>NZ_JAPWKD010000025.1 GCF_028283705.1 Pantoea sp. | reverse complement strand
AGTCATTTATTGACCAGCTCGGCTATGAGCCGCTGCTCAACACCCGTGGCACCACCTGGCGTAAACTGCCGGAAGCGGAACGCGCAGCGGTGCAGGATGCCAACAGCGCCAAAGCCATCATGCTGGCACAGCCCGCCGTGATTAAACGCCCGGTGCTGGCAGCGACCAATGGTGACCTGCTGGTCGGCTTTAATGAATCCCTTTATCACGCGTTTATCCAGGAGAAGTCATAACATGTTCTGTCCGGTTATTGAGCTGGCTCAGCAGCTGATTCGTCGTCCTTCCCTCAGTCCGGATGATGCAGGTTGTCAGGCGCTGCTGATTGCCCGACTGGAAGCGATTGGCTTCACCGTGGAACCGATGCACATTGAAGATACCCTGAATTTCTGGGCCACGCGTGGCCAGGGCGAAACCCTGGCGTTTGCCGGACACACCGACGTGGTGCCACCCGGGGACGCCAACCGCTGGATCAATCCGCCCTTCGAACCCACCATCCGCGATGGCATGCTGTTTGGCCGTGGTGCTGCCGATATGAAAGGCTCACTGGCCGCGATGGTGGTCGCCGCAGAACGTTTCGTCGCCGCGCACCCGAATCACAAGGGCCGCCTCGCCTTTCTGATTACCTCAGACGAAGAAGCCAGCGCCGCTAACGGCACGGTAAAAGTGGTTGAGCGACTAATGGCGCGTCATGAGCGGATGGATTACTGCCTGGTGGGCGAGCCTTCCAGCACCGAAGTGGTGGGTGATGTGGTGAAAAATGGCCGTCGCGGCTCGATCACCGCCAATCTAACCATTCACGGCGTGCAGGGCCATGTTGCTTACCCGCATCTGGCGGATAACCCGGTGCATCGCGCCATGCCCGCGTTAAATGAACTGGTCGCTACCGAGTGGGATCAGGGTAACGAATTCTTCCCACCCACCAGCATGCAAATTGCCAACGTGCAGGCGGGTACCGGCAGCAACAACGTCATTCCGGGCGAGTTTTTCGTACAATTCAATTTCCGTTTCAGCACCGAACTGACCGATCAAATGATCCGCGAGCGCGTTGCCGCCCTGCTCGATCGCTACCAGTTGCACTACACGCTGGAGTGGAAACTTTCCGGCCAGCCGTTCCTGACGTCGCGCGGTAAACTGGTGGATGCCGTAGTGAACGCTGTAGCGCACTATAATGAAATCAGGCCGCAGCTGTTAACGACCGGCGGCACCTCTGACGGACGTTTCATCGCCCGTATGGGAGCACAGGTGGTAGAACTCGGTCCGGTGAATGCCACCATTCATAAAATCAATGAGTGCGTGAAGGCGTCAGATTTGCAGATGTTGAGCCGCATGTATCAGCGCATCATGGAACAGCTGATCGCCTGAGAGCACGCATAAGGAGCAGGCAAATGGAATGGTTAAAAGAATATTGGTGGATCCTGGTGATCCTGCTGATGGTCGGTATTTTGATGAACGTTTATAAAGACCTGAAACGTATCGATCATAAAAAATTCATGGATAACAAACCGGATCTGCCGCCGCATCGCGACTTCAACGACAAGTGGGACGATGACGACGACTGGCCGAAGAAAAAATAACGGCCCTTCGTAACATTAACGGCGCGATCAATCGCGCCGTTTTTCATCTAAACCAGCATCACCACATCGTCATCGCCAGGTTTGGCACCGCTCAGCGCCTCGTCAAAATAACGCTTTGGAACGGTATAGCGCAGATGGTTCAGCGCCAGTTCCATGCTGCGATGGTCAATGGCATGTGGCAAATCCTCAACAATATCCAGTGTCACATCGCCACCTAGTGCGGTTAAGCGCTGCGCGGCTTCTTCTGCATGCTGCATCGGGATCTGATCATCATATTCGCCATGAATCAGATGGATGGTGGTACGGGTACTGGCGCGCTCCGGCAGCGTCGCGTAACGCCCGCTGAAAGCCACCACGCGCCCGGCCAGATCAGGCTGCGCTTTCACACCTTCCAGCACCATGGTGCTACCCTGCGAGAAGCCAATCAGCGCCGTCGCTTCAGGCCGCACCCCACTCTGCTGTTGCCAGTGACGTACCGACTCAACAAACTCCGGCATCGCCGCGTTGACGCCCTGTTGCTCCGAACGATCGTGCGCCGGAATTTCAGCAAACCATTTACGCCCCTGGGGAACGCTGCCGGGCAAAGGCGCACCAACCGCCACCACCTGCGCTTCCGGGAAAGCACGGGCAAACCAGCTACCGATTTGCGCCATCGAATCCGGGTTATCGTTCACGCCGTGGTACAGCAGAAACAGCTGGGCGGGATCGGTGCTCGGTTGCTGAACAATTACATAATGTAGTGCCATAACATCCTCCTGACATCACTATACGCCACTGCCTGGCGAGTGATATTGGGAAAATTTGAACGAGATAATGGATTTATTGCAACGAAGCGAGCCGCTGTTGCCAGCTTGCGGCCATGCTGGCGTCCCGCTGTTGCAGCGCCTGAGCCACCTCGGCACGCAGCTTTACCATCAATGCCTTACGTCCGTTGATCCCGCCCTGACGGGCCACTTCACTCAGCGCTTGTTTTTGTATAAGTATGGCGTGTAACAACGGCTGATGCAGCGGGGTCTGGCGTATCAGACGCTGTAACGCGGCATAGCTTGCCTCCCAGGGGCGTTGCGCCCAGGCAAAACCGGCCAGCAACGCCAGGTCATCCTCATCAATCTGCTGCTCATCATCCGCCAACAGCGGTAAATCCAGCGCAATTAACTGTTGCAGCCAGCGCCAGTCACGCGCCAGACGCCGTGTCGCCTGCTGCTGCAACGTCTGTGCTGCGGGCGTCAGCGCCAGCATCGCCATCGCGGCATAGCAGCCACTGCTGGCTTCGCGCTGGGAACCGATGCGCACCAGAGTGAAACCACAGCGCTGCCAGAAGCGCCACAAGGTTTCCGTATAACCAAAACTGACCGAGATATAATCGCTGCCCTGAGCCTGCTGGCGCGCAGCCGCCACCAGCGCGCTACCAACGCCACGTTGTCGCATGGCGGCCATTACCGCAATACGGCTGATACGCTGTGAACGCAGCGTGGCAGCCTCAGGAAAGCCCGCATGAGCCGCCAGCGACTGTGCCACCAGGTTGCCACGCGGACGACGCCCCCCGGCCCATACCGCCCAGGCAAGCGCAGCATCCAGTCCTCCCTCCTCCACCAGCCACAGTGCTCCCTGCACGTTGTCAGGTGTCCCGGCCAGCCAGAAACACATCCCCGGCGCATCCAGCATGCGCCGTAAATCGAGCGGCGTGGTGCGATAATGTGCACTGGACAGCAGACGATAACCCGCCGCCAATGCGTCAGGATGAAGCTCTGGCGTCGCTGGAAACAGCGTCAACTCAGCTGGAGCCTCACTCTCCTGCGCATCCTCAAATAACAACGCGTGGCTCAGCCAGGTTTCCAGCGGATCCCGGGGCGACCAGCGGAGTGGCTCATCCAGCGTGAAATAGCGTACATCCGGCAATGAGGCGCAGAAGCGCAGCATAAACCCGCGCCCGGTGCCTTCATAGCCCTGCACGGTGGTGGTCAGCAACACGCGAGGAAAACGCGCCACCAGCTGTGACAGCAGCGGTGCGGGGATGGCCGCGGCTTCGTCGATAATCAGCCATGAGGCGTCTGGTGGCGGCTCCTGTGCCAGCAACGCATCCGGAGCGATAAAGTGGAAATGTTCCGCGGCGAACTGCGCCAGCACGTCGGTGGAGACTTTAGCCGGGGCAGTGACGAGGCAATGACCATCCTGCTGCGCCAGCATCCCGGCCAGCGCTGACTTACCGCGCCCGCGCGCAGCGGTGATGACCGCCACGCCCGCAGGCAGGGTGAGCAGTTGTTGCAGGATGCGCTGTTGCTGCTGCGGTGCCTGGCAATGCCAGTCAGGGAACGCGGCCGCAGCCGGTTCTCGCGCCGGCAGACCTTCGCGCAGCAACATAATTTGCGCATCCGACAGTATCTGCTGTTGCAACTGACGGGTGAAATGTGGCGTGGCAATCGGCTGGCTGACGTCTGCCCAGCGCAGGCTATCAGCATCAGGCCGGGTGGCCCATTCCTGCCAGGGTGGTGTCAGCAGCAGCAACCAGCTTCCGGCGGTCAACGTACCCGCCAGTGCGGCAAAAGCTTCCGCATGGAAACCGTGGCGAGCATCGAAAATGGCGTGATGAAATTCGCGACCCAGCAGGGTGCGCAGGGCTGCTGGCGGATGAAAGGACGCAGCGAGGTCGTTTAGTTCGCTAATGGTCAGCCAGTCTCCGGGTAATGCCGCCCGCCAGACGCTAGCCTGCTGCTGCGCCCACTCGCTGCTGCCGCTTATCACGCACAAACGGCGAATACCTGCCCGCTGCATCGCCATGCTGATGTCAGGCAAATTCATCCGTTAGTGGCGAAGGTGTTGCATTGCCCGGGATTACCGCTGTCGTAACCGCGTTTAAACCAGGTATAACGCTGCTGCGAGGTGCCGTGGGTAAAGCTGTCCGGCACCACCCGTCCCTGACTTTTTTGTTGCAGGCGGTCATCACCAATCGCCTCAGCGGCATTCAGTGCTTCCTGCAAATCGCCGACTTCGAGGATATTTTGCTGCTGCATATAATGGCCCCAGACACCGGCAAAGCAGTCCGCCTGAAGCTCCATTTTCACCGATAACTGATTGACCTGCGTCTGGCTGGCACCCTGCTGCATCTGACGCACTTTCGGTTCGATACCCAGCAGTTTCTGTACATGATGGCCGACTTCGTGGGCGATCACGTAGCCCTGGGCAAAGTCACCACCCGCGCCGAGTTTGGTTTTCATCTCATCGTAAAATGACAGGTCGATATACACAGTTTGATCCGCCGGACAGTAGAACGGCCCCATCACCGACTGGCCAGTACCACAACCGGTGCGGGTGGCACCACGATACATCACCAGTTTGGGCGGCACGTACTGTTTGCCCATTTGCTGGAACAGCTTGCTCCAGGTATCTTCGGTGGTGGCAAGAATGACCGAGGTGAATTTTGCCGCTTCATCCTGCGCCGGGTTGGCGCGTTGCTGCTGCTGGGTGGTGGGAGTGAGGTTGCCGCCGCCTTCGATCAGCGCCGTCAGGTCATAGCCGTAATAACCGGCCACTGCGACGATGATTAATAGGATGATACCGCCTTTACCACGCGGCAGACGTATTTGTCGCCCCTCGTAACCGCCTGGCGACTGGTCACGTCGATCTTCCACATTGTCGCTTTCGCGACGTCCCTGCCAGCGCATGGCGTGCTCCTGTGTTCATCAAATTAACTTTGCATGATTTTAGATGGCAGCAGCAGGAAGCACCAGCCTGTAGCGGCGCGATTTATCGCGCGCTTTTGAACGTGGCAGATAAAAAAACGGCGCGATAAATCGCGCCGCTACATAATATGGCTACAAATTAATCCAGTTTCACACCCAGTCGGTGCGCCACTTCTTCATAGGCTTCGATCAGGCCACCGAGGCTCTGACGGAAACGGTCTTTGTCCATTTTGTCCATGGTTTCTTTGTCCCACAGACGTGCGCCGTCTGGCGAGAACTCATCGCCCAACACCACTTCACCTTTGAACAGACCAAACTCCAGCTTGAAGTCCACCAGAATCAGACCGGCGTCATCAAACATTTTGCTCAGCACGTCGTTGGCTTTGTAGGTCAGTTCACGCATACGCGCCAGATTCTCTTTACTCACCCAGCCAAAGGTTTCGCAGTAGGATTCGTTCACCATCGGGTCGTGTTTGGCGTCATCTTTCAGGAAGAGATCAAACAGCGGTGGATTGAGCAGCATGCCCTCTTCCACACCCAGACGTTTTACCAGCGATCCTGCCGCACGGTTGCGCACCACGCACTCCACCGGCACCATCTCCAGCTTTTTCACCAGCGCTTCGTTATCCGACAGCAGCGCTTCCATCTGGGTCGGAATGCCCGCTTCCTGCAATTTGGTCATGATGAAATGGTTGAACTTGTTATTCACCATCCCTTTGCGATCAAACTGCTCGATTCGTGCACCGTCTCCTGCTGACGTATCGTTGCGGAATTCAAGTACCAGCAGATCCGGATTGTCGGTGCTGTATACGGTTTTCGCTTTACCGCGATACAACTCAGCTCGCTTTTGCATCTTGTTAACTCCAAACATGAAAGAACCCGTGTTCGTGCCGCGGTTACCCACTGCACGGCGGCAATACGCAATCGTTTACCTCGCCGGGCGCTATTATGCCAAAATCTCAAAAAAAAGGCCGGATAATCTCCGGCCTGAGGCAATTTATTTGTTCAGTGCGCCCTGCATCACCGCCACCAGCGCATCATTCTGCGACTGAGTCAGCACGTGACCTTTAGGATCGATGAACTGCAGACTGCTGCGGTTATCGAGATCGCCGACCTGCAATTTGTAATCGCCGTTCGGTAAGCCCGGATCTTTGGCACCGATATCATCCCACGCGCCGCTACCCGGCTGTTTGTAGGTGACGTTCAGGCTACCCTGCGAGCGGTTGCTGTCGGTCACTTCCATACCTGCGCGTTTCAGTGCAGCTGGCAGACGCTGCCAGGTGAGGTTGAACGGTGAACGCAGAATCAACAGCGGCAGACCAGTGTCATCGGCACCGCTCTGGACAGCAATCTGTCCAACACCACGACCGGCTGCGGCATCCTGGCTGGCAGTATCGATCTTATCCATACCGGTGCTGATGTCGTTCAGCATCTGTGCGGTGTAGCGCTGGATTTGTACCGGTGCAGTCACGGTCTTGCCTGACTGTTGCAGTTCCAGCAAACGCACCGTCAGCACTTGCTGATAGCTCTGGTTCTGAACGCTGACCTGGTAACGACCACGATACTGATTGTCTTCATCCGCACGGTTCCACTGCACCCAATCGGTGGTCAGCTGTTGTCCGGCATCATCACGCTGGGCAATCGGGAATTTGTACGATTGCACCACGTTGACCACCTGCGGCCAGATGGAACCACGGCTGCTTTCCACGGCCAGCACGCCGGTATTGCCGGTGAACTGGGCACGTGTACCGTTCATCAGTGCCAGCGGCTGGGCAGGCGGACGAATATCCAGCTCTTTACCCACTGCGCCTTTGGCAACCGCGTGCGGCACGTCGTAATCACCATTCTGCAGAGGCAGAATCATCCCCGCCGGGGCTTTTAAATCATGCAGTTCAGGCGCCTGCAGGTAAGATTCATCACCGCTGACCTGGCGCTTATAACGCTGATCGCTGGAACAAGCTGACAGCAGCATCAGGGTGGAAAGGCCCACCACCGTTGCCAGCGTCGAGCGCTTAACTGAATAACTCATTGATTCTCCCTAAATTATCGCAGACCCGCTTTGATCAATGCCTGCGCCGTTTTGGCCTGACCGGCTTCGGTCAGCGGCGTCATTGGCAAACGCAGCGTGTCATCCGCGATTAATCCTAGTTGTTTCGCGGCCCATTTCACCGGGATAGGATTGGGTTCACAGAAAAGCGTCTGGTGCAGGTGCATCAGACGCTGATTCAGGCGACGCGCTTCGGCAAAGTTGCCCTGCTGCGCCAGCGCGCACAGTTCAACCATTTCACGTGCCGCAATGTTGGCCGTGACCGAAATAACGCCTTTGCCGCCCAGTTGCATGAAGTCCAGTGCAGTGCCGTCATCGCCACTCACCAGAATGAATTCATCATCAACCAGCTCTTGGATCTGACTAACCCGCGATAAGTTCCCGGTTGCCTCTTTGATTCCGATAATATTTTTGATTTCGGCCAGACGAGCAACTGTCTCCGGCAGCATGTCGCAACCGGTACGGGAAGGGACGTTGTACAGCATCTGCGGCAGATCGGTACTTTCCGCAATCGCTTTGAAATGCTGGAACAGGCCTTCCTGGGTCGGACGGTTATAGTAAGGCGTCACCGTCAAGCAGCCTACCACACCGGTGCCGGTGAAGCGTTTAGTGAGGGAAATCCCTTCGGCGGTCGCATTCGCGCCGGTTCCGGCAATCACCGGGATGCGGCCATCGGCCAGTTCGAGGGTCATCATCACCACTTCGCCATGTTCTTCATGGCTGAGGGTGGCAGATTCGCCGGTGGTGCCAACAGAAACAATCGCCGCGGTGCCGCTGGCGACATGATAATCAATCAGTTTTTTCAAACTCGCGCGGCAGACATTACCTTTGTCATTCATTGGCGTAACGAGCGCAACAATACTTCCGGTGAACATGGGCGATCCCCTCGACATACAAGTGCCTCATGGTACGTTTTACGCCAAGGGAAAAGCAAGCGAGCCACGCCATTCAAGCGCTTGTCAGCAGTTTTTTTTATGTTTACCTTATGGTTATTAGCGAACACACAGGAAATGTCATTTTGTCGCAGCCACAGCCTCACCACCTGGTGATCACCGCGTTGGGCGTTGATCGTCCCGGTATCGTGAATACCATCACCCGCCATGTCAGCAGCTGCGGCTGCAATATCGAAGACAGCCGTCTGGCGATGCTCGGTGATGAATTCACCTTTATTATGCTGCTCTCCGGAAGCTGGAATGCCATCACCCTGATTGAATCCACTCTGCCGATGAAAGGCGCGGAGCTGGAATTGCTGATTGTGATGAAGCGCACCAATGCGCGCATCACCCCGCCGATGCCCGCCACCGTCTGGGTGCAGGTGGAAGTACCGGATTCACCGCATATCATTGAGCGCTTCACCGATTTGTTTGATAAGCATCAGATGAATATCGCCGAGCTGGTTTCGCGTATTCAACCCGCGCAGGATGGCGTGCCACCCACGCTGTATATTCAGATGACCGCGCACAGCGTTGAAGGTGCCAGCATCGAACCGGCGTTTAATCAACTCTGTCAGGAACTGCACGCCCAGGGTACGATTCGTCTGTACAGCGCTGCCAGCACCCCTGCCGGGCACTGATCAGGCCTCCGGGTTATTTCGTCACACACTCTGCCCAAACGGGTAAACAGTGTGCGGAAATAACCCTGACGGTAAACTCCACCTGGCACTTTTGGTCCTGATGGTGTATTACCCACAGCATGAAAGAAAAAAATGGAGAGTTGTGATGAATCCACTGAAAGCCGGTGATACCGCACCGAAATTTAGCTTGCCCGATCAGGATGGCGAACAAGTAAATTTGGCCGACTTCCAGGGACAGCGCGTTCTGGTCTATTTCTATCCGAAAGCCATGACCCCAGGTTGCACCGTTCAGGCCTGTGGTCTGCGCGACAACATGGATGATCTGAAAAAAGTCGGCGTAGAAGTGCTGGGCATCAGCACTGACAAACCAGAAAAGCTGTCACGTTTTGCCGAAAAAGAGATGCTGAACTTCACGCTGCTGTCTGATGAAGATCATCAGGTGTGCGAGCAGTTTGGCGTCTGGGGGGAGAAATCCTTTATGGGGAAAACCTATGACGGCATCCACCGCATCAGCTTCCTGATTGATGGTGAAGGCACGGTGGAGAAGGTGTTTGACGACTTCAAAACGTCGAACCACCACGACGTTGTGCTGGATTACCTGCAATCAGCCTGATACTCACGGGTGCGCCATGCGCACCCGTTTTATTTAGCTTACGATCGTCTCTTCCGGCCAGGCGCGAACCACGGCTTTGATTAATGTCGCCAGTGGGATGGCAAAGAACACTCCCCAGAAGCCCCACAACCCACCGAAAATCACCACCGATAAAATGATTACCAGCGGATGCAGGTTGACCGCCTCGGAGAACAGAATCGGGACCAGTATGTTGCCATCCAGACCCTGAACCACCAGATACACCACAAACATGGTCCAGAAATCGCTGCCCAGTCCCCACTGGAACAGGCCGACGCCAATCACCGGAATGGTCACCAGCATCGCCCCGATATAGGGGATCAACACGGAAATCCCCACCAGCACGGCCAGCAGCAACGCGTAATTAAGGCCGAGCAACAAAAATGCCAGCCAACTCACCACGCCCACCGCCAGCATTTCCAGTACTTTGCCGCGAATGTAGTTGGTGATTTGCTGATTCATCTCCTGCCACACGACGCCCGCCAGACCACGATTACGTGGTAATACGCGACGTACCGCATTGAGCATCTGCTCTTTGTCTTTCAGCAGGAAAAACACCATCAGCGGCACCAGCACCAGATAAATCATCAGTGTCATCAACCCGACCAGCGACGCCAGCGAATATTTCACCAGCGAATCACCCAGCCCGGTAAGACGGCTACGCAGGTTCTCGACGACGATATCGATGATGCCAGCATCCACCAGCGCCGGGTAACGTTTCGGCAGCCCAGCGGCAAACTGGTAGAGTTTGTTCAGCATGTTGGGGAGGTCGTGGGTCAGGTTGATACTTTGCTGCCACGCCACTGGCACGACAATCAATCCCATCACCAGCACGATGCTACCGAACAGCACCAGCACAATGCTGGTAGCCCAGGTGCGGCTACAGCCGACCCGTTGCAGGCGCACAGTGGGCCACTCCAGCAGGTAAGCCAGTACCACGGCCACCAGCAGCGGGGCCAGCAGGCCACTGAAGAAGAACAGGATGCAGAACGCCGCCAGCAGAATCACCACCAGGCCAATCGCCTCGGGATCACTGAAACGACGTCTGTACCATTGAATAAGCAGAGCCAGCATAACTTTCGTTGCCTGAGGTCAAACGGGATGACGATTGTACTGAAATTCCGGCTGATGAACAGACTGCTGTTTAACGGGTGATACTGCTGACCAGCGCATCCTGCCCGACAATCATCACGCAGTTACGTCCGGCATTCTTCGCCTGATACAAGGCTGCATCGGCCTGTTTCAGGCTCTGCTCCTGGGTGCCATTTTCCGGCTGCCACAGGGCTATGCCGACAGAAATGGTGATGTTACCGACCGTTTCGATCCTGCTGTCAGCAATATTGTTGCGTAACCGCTCGGCAATAATTCGCGCTTCTTCGGCAGTGGTGCCTGGCAGCAGCATCAGAAACTCTTCGCCGCCGTTGCGGCACACCACGTCTGTTGCGCGCGCGCTGTGGCTCAGGGCCTGGGCGATTTTTTTGATCACTTCGTCACCCACATCGTGACCGAAGTTATCATTCACGCGTTTAAAGTGGTCGATATCCAGCGCCAGCACGGCAAACGGCTGGCGCATGGCATTGAAATAATCCAGCACCGCGCTCAGGCCGCGCCGGTTAAGCAGACTGGTCAGTGGATCGGTCTGAACTTCGGACTTCAACCGGCCAATTTTGTCCTGTACCAGGCTGATACCGGTCAGCATCGCGCGTTTGACCTGCGCGGCTTCAAAGTACCAGGCACGAATGCCGCCAATCTCACCTGACACACTTTGCGTATCCATCTGGCTGGCCTTACGCGCCAGCTGCCACAATGGCAGCGCGATCAAACGCGCCAGAATCACCGCCACCAGCAGCGTTAACAAGGCAAAGGGCACCGAGTTTTTCAATACTTTTAACAGCAATCCGGAGAGCGGAGCCAGGGTGACATCGGTAGGCTTCAGCGCCACCACCATCCAGCCGGTGGTCGGCACAATGGCGTAACCGGCAAGTTTCGCCGTTCCTTCCTCCGTCAATTGCAGCGAACCATTGGTTTGCTCCTGACGCTGGCTCTCGCTGATGATGCCCGGCACACTTTTACCAATCAGCTGGCTGTTCTGGTGATACAGCACCTGGTTATTACGATCCAGCACGTATACTCGGGTGCCATCACGATAATACTGCTCGCCCAGTAGCTCGTTCAGAATGCTTTTCTTCTTCAGATAAATAGTGCCGCCGACATAACCCAGGTAGCGACCTTCTTTGCTCCAGATCGGCCAGGAGACAAACACCAGCAGGTTATTGGCGGCGGAAAGGGTCGGTTTGCTGACCATTGGCTGACGTTTTGCCAGCGCTTCGCGTGATGCCTGGCTGGTGAGTTTCATGCCTTTCAGCATCAGCGATTCCGGCGAAATGGCTTTCACCACGCCATCGGTGTTCACCACCGCCACCGAGTTGAAGCTGCTGGTCTGCTCGCGCAGACGATTCACTTCCTGCTGCGCCAGTTCGGTATTGTCGAAATCTTTGCCCAGTTGGGTCGCGCTGTAGTGCAGCTGGGATTGTGCCAGCTGAAAGAAAACTTCGGTGGTGGCGGCCAGTTTGGTGGCATAAGCGCGGTTGGCTTCGAGGGTGCTCTCAATCAGGACCATACGTTGCACGCGCCATGTCGCATACAGGGCGTTAGCAAGCGTGATAACAATACTGGTGATGGCCAGCAGCGTGATCAGCGTGCGCAGATCGGTTTTTGGCCGGATGCGCATTAACATGGTGGTTCCACCATGATGAGTCTGTTCATAATTCGAATGCCTGACAGTATTGTTATTGTTGGTGGTACATACCCTGGTGAGGTAACAGAGGATTGTACACCCGCAACTCAATTTGAGCACGAAGCATCCTGTCGGCACACGAATTCTTTTACTTATATCTGGTGCTGATTAGTCGATTAAGCCGTTAGCATCGTAGAATGGAAACGGTCCGGGATAATCACCAATGGCACACAGATGCGTCGTCATTCCCTGCTGCGGATGCCAGCGATGTAACAGAAAACCCGGCGGTTCCAGCACAAAGTTGGCCGGGCCATTTGCGGACAAATCAAACGCCACCTGATGCGATACACCCGGAGCCGTACAGGCCAGGGTGCCAGCAAAACGCGCCTGAATCGAACGATGCAGATGACCACTGAGCACCCGCTCCACCTGGGAATGCTGGCGAATCACCGCCGCCAGCGCGTCCGGGTTGCGCAGCGGTTGTTTATCCATATGGCCGATGCCGGTGATAAAAGGTGGATGATGCAGCATCACCAGGGTTGGCGTGTCGGGTGTGCTTTGCAGTTGCGCATCCAGCCACTGTAGCTGCGCTTCATCAACATACCCCCACGGCTGCTGCGGCACGCTGGAATCCAGCGCCAGCAGTTGCACACCGTTAACGCGGGTTTGCCAGTTGAGGGTTTCCCCGCGTTGCAGATAAGTGTGCTCCGGGAAGGCCGCGCGTAGCGCCTGGCGGTCGTCATGGTTACCCGGCATCAGCAAATAAGGCAGTTGCAGCTGCTTCAGTGCCTGCCGCAGGGTTTGATACTCTTCCGGCAAGCCAAAATCGACCAAATCACCGGTAATCACCACCACATCCGGGCGTGGGCGCAGCTGATTCAGCGTATCAATCACCCGTAACAATGCCGCCTGGGTATCCACTTTTTTATACGACAGGCGACCCTGCGCCTTGATATGTAAATCGCTGATTTGCGCAATCAGCGTCATGACTTCAGACAATCTTTATTCCTCAGGAAGCAGAAAATTGGAGGGCGGCGTCCTGCGCCAGTGACCAGCTTACCGGTTGCCCGGCATGCCAGGCTTCGCGTGCATGACGATCAACCTGAATCGGTGCGGCCAGACCAATATCGATCATCAGCCGCTGTGACGCGCCAAGGAAGGTACTGGCGACGACAAAACCCTGGCGCGTATAACGGTTATCACTGGCCAGTAGCACATCTTCCGGGCGGCAAAAACGCTGGGGATTACCACGCGTATCCACATCAACGCAGTTAATCGCCCCGACAAAATCGGCCACAAACTTCGAAGCCGGATGCTGATAAATGCGCTGCGGCGTATCGATTTGTACCAGCCGTCCGTGTTCCATCACCGCAATCCGATCGCCCAGCGCCATCGCTTCCTGCTGATCGTGAGTGACGTACACCGCGGTGATCGCCAGCTGCTTCAGCAGCGTCCCGATCTCCAGACGCAGACGGTCACGCAGGCGTGCATCCAGCGCCGCCAGCGGCTCGTCAAACAGCAGCACTTTCGGGCGAGCCGCCAGCGCACGGGCCAGCGCCACGCGTTGCTTCTGACCGCCGGAAAGTTTGTCAATACTGCGTTGCGCCAGCGCGCTAAGGTCCACCAGCGCCAACATCTCTTTAACCCGCGCCTCACGCTCCGCACGCGGCACGCCCTGCACTTTCAGGCCGTAAGCCACGTTGTCGGCCACGTTCAGATTGGGAAACAGCGCGTAGTTCTGGAACACCATGCCGACATTGCGTTTTTCAATCGGCAAATCGGTGACGTTGCGCCCGTCAAACCACACTTCACCACCAACATCGCAGCTTTCCAGCCCGCTGATAATGCGCAGCGTGGTGGTTTTACCGCAGCCCGAAGGACCAAGCAGCACCAGGGTTTCACCCGCATTGACTGTCAGATCCAGCGGATGCAGCGCCAGGTGATGATGAAAGCGACGCGAACAGTTACGCAGCGTCACGGTTACGGCAGCGTTGTTCATGCCGGCTCCTTGTGTTGGCGCGCAACTGCGCGGTTAAGCCATTGATTGAGCGCATTCAGCAGCAGCAACAACGGCAGAATCATCAGGATAAAAATCAGGGTATAGGCCGAGCCCACTTCCAGCCGCATTGAGGCATAGCTATCGGCCAGGCCCACTGGCAGGGTTTTGGTCAGCGGCGTGTGCAGCATCCAGGTGATGTTGAACTCCCCCACCGATAAAGTGATGACCATAAACGCCCCGGCGAGAATGCCGTTGCGGCAGTTGGGCACCACCACGGTGAAGAAACGCTGCCAGAACCCGGCACCGAGGCTGGCGGAGGCTTCTTCCAGACGCGGCATATCCACCGCCTGCATCACCGCCAGCACCGGGCGCATCATAAATGGCAGGGTAAAGAGTACGTGACCGATTAGGATAAACAGCCAGCTGTCGCGCAGGCTGGAAAACTGACCATATAACAGGATGATACCGAGCGCGGTGGCTAAACCCGGCAGCGCCACCGGCAGCATCAGGCATTCTTCAATGCGTGCCGCAAAGCCGCGAGGTGCTTTCAGTAATCCCCAGGCGGCAGGCACACCAATCACCAGCGTGACCAGCAGGCAGCAAAGCGCAATCAGTAACGACAGCCAGAAGGTGTCGGCGTACATCTGCCACACCTGCTCCACCCACTTCAGCGTCAGGCCGCTGCGCAGGCCAATAAAATAGTTGTTGGTCACCCCGGCCAGCATCGACAGCACCACCGGCACCAGCATAAACAGCGCGGTGAGCGTGGTGATCAGCAGTTGCAGGGTGAAGAGTCCACGACGGGTCATTCGGCCTCCTTCGTTGAACGATGTGCCAGACGGCGCGCCAGCATCAGCGCCAGCCAGGCGACGCCCCCCATCACCACGGACAACGCTGCGGCGGTGGCAAAGTTGGCGTAGTTAGTGAACTCGCCATAAATGGTCAGCGGCAACACCGCTAAATCAGTGCCGAGCGTAAAGGCGGTGCCAAATGCCCCCATACTGGTGGCAAAGCACAATGCACCCGTGGAGAGTAGCGCCGGTTGCAGTCCGGGGACGATCACATCCCAGGTAATGCGCCATTGACTGGCACCGAGCGAACGCGCTGCTTCTTCCAGCGAACGATCGAGTTTTTCACTGGCCGCCACCAGCGTGACGATGGCACGTGGCAGTGAAAAGTAGAGATAACCGATAAACAATCCGACCAGCGAATAGGCCAGCGTCCAGCGTTCATGCACCAGACTCATACTGATCTGTGCCAGCAAACCCTGGCGGCCCGCCAGCATCACCACCAGAAAACCCACTACTACACCGGGAAATGCCAGCGGGAAGGTCAGCAACGCCAGCAAAATGCCGCGACCGGCAAAGCGCTGACGCGCCAGAAAACAGCCGACACTGGCGGCGACTAACAGCGTCACCAGCGTCACCGCCAGCGACAACAGCACGGTATTCAGCAGGCTGACTAAATATTGCGGCTGGCTTACCACCGTCCAGTATCCGCTGTGCTGGGTGGTGCGGTCTGCCTGCATGCCAATTTGCAGCAAGCGGGCAAACGGCAACAACCAGAATGCACAGAAGAACAACAGCGCGGGCAGCGTCAGCCACAGCCAGCGGCTGCCCGACCATTTACGCGTCTGGCGGCACGAGGCCGCCAGGATGTCGGACTGCGACATTAATGGATCTCACTCAGATAACGGGCAGAGAAGGCTTTCTGCGCATCGGCCATCTGCTGGTAATCAACAGTTTTGGCGCGCGCGTAATCGCTGTCCGGCAGGAAGTATTTCTTCGCTTCAGGCGACATGGCGGAAGTGCGTACCGGGCGCAGGAAAGCATTGGCCCAGATGGCCTGCCCTTTGTCCGACAGCACGTAATCGATCACTTTCTTGCCGTTAGCTTCATGCGGCGCGTTCTTCACCAGGCTGATGACATACGGCACCGTGACTGTGCCCTCTTTCGGGATAACAAAGGCCACGTTGGCATGGTCTTTATATTTGGCGCGATAAGCGTTGAAGTCGTAATCAAGCAGAATCGGGATCTCGCCAGAGAGCAGACGCGCATAGGCGGTTTGTTTCGGCACAATCGGCTGATTCGCCTGCAATTTTTTGAACCAGTCCAGACCCGGCGTAAAGTCGTGCATGTTGCCGCCCAGCGCCTGGTTCACCGCCACTGCCGCCACATAGCCAACAAAGGCGCTGGCCGGATCGAGGTAACCAATCATGCCTTTGTATTCCGGCTTCAGCAGGTCATGCCAGGATTGCGGGATTGGTGCTCCACCGAGCGCATCCACGTTGACCATAAAGCCCATGGTGCCCGAATGCAGCGCGACCCATTTACCGTTGGGATCTTTCATACCTGCCGGGATTTCATCCCAGTGTTTGGGTTTATAGCTGGCGATCACTCCGGCGCTGTCTGCCTGGATGCCAAAGCTGACGCCGTAATACACCACATCCGCCACCGGATTAGCCTGTTCAGCCACCATCTGCGCCAGCGCCTGGCCGGAGTTTTTGTTGTCCTGCGGCACCTGAATGCCGGTGTCTTTGGCGATAGCTTTGAGCTGCGTGCCCCAGTCAGCCCATTCCGGTGGGCAGTTGTAGCAAATGGCGGTTTCTGCCGCCTGCGTCTGTGCGCTGAGTAGCGAACCGAGCGTCAGGGCCAGCGCCCCGGCAATGATTTTGACTTTTTTACGCAATTTCATGATGGTTCCCTGGTGTTGGCAATAAAGGAAAAAACCGGTGCCGCCACGCTTTCACCTGGCCGCAGTCGATGTGCCAGTACGCGTGTGCCGCGGCTGGCTTGTTGTAAAAGCATCTCAATGGCGCAGGAACCCAGCCGATCGCCAGGCTGCGCCACGCTTGCCAGTGAGGGGGCAATCTGTTCACCGATATCGATGCCATCAAATCCCATCACTGAAAGTTGTTGTGGAATGCGTACTCCGGCGCGCTGGGCGTCACCAATCAGGCTGATCGCCAGCAGATCATTGGTGCAAATTACCGCCGTCAGCGCCGACTCGCCCTGCAACCAGGGTTGCAGCAGCGTGAAATCTGAATGGGTGTGGCTGGGCATTTCAATCACCGGCAGGGCTGCCTGCTGCATGGCATCGCAGTAGCCCCGATAACGCAGACGGGCGCGATCGGATTGCAGCATCGGACCGGCAATCATGCCGATATGCCGGTGCCCGAGTTGCAGCAGATGGTCGGTGGCTTCACGCATCGCCTGGCGGTTATCGACGCAAACCGCAGGCCAGTCGCTGTGCTGCGGCACGTTATGCGCCAGCACAAACGGCATCTGTGCCTCATGCAGGGTATGCAGCACCGCGCTGTTGTCTGCATCGGCCACGGTTAGCACCAGTCCCGCCACCCGCTGGCGTAGCATATGTTCAACAATCGCCGCTTCGCGATCCGGTTGATAATCACTGGTCGCCACCAGCAAGCCAAATCCGGCCTGACGCGCTTCGCGCTCCATCGCCTGCAACTGTTGCGAGAAAATCGGGTTGAGCAGCGAAGGCAGCAGCACACCGAGGGTGGTTGAGCTTTGCGTGCGTAACTGGCGGGCAATGTGGTTGGGGCGAAAACCCAGTTGTTCCGATGCCGCCAGCACCTTATTCAAGGTGTCCGGCCGCAGCAGATGGGGATCAGAGAAGGCACGCGCTGCTGTCGCGCGCGAGACGCCAGCCAGCTTTGCCACACTCAGTAAATCGGACATATTCGCCTCGTTAGTCACCAATGAGATCGATCTCATTGGCGCTTAACTTAATGGCGAACTGTGACAGCCACATCGCGCGGAGATGACAACAAGATGACAGCAGCGAAGACTGCTGTCAGAGGAATTACAACATCAGGAAAGCATAACCTTCGTTTTGCAGCGTGGCGACGGTGGTGCCACTGGACAGCGTGTGCGTGACCATCGGATCAATCCATTCGCGTTCCAGCTGATGGAAAGCCACCGATTGATCGCAAATCGACACCTTCACCCCGGCTTTTTCCAGCTCGCTGATCAACTTCAGGTTGGGATTATCGACGCCATAAGCTTTGCGGAATTGTTCGTTGTTCAGCGCAGCAGGCACCGCATCGCTGTTAATTGATACCACGAAGTTCAGCTGGTTAAGCGGCACCCCGGCAGCGTAATAAAGGTTGGTGACGCGCGCCACACGTTCCAGCCCGAGGTTCGGCTGGCGAATATCCCCTTCGCTACGGTTAATCTGGAAGACGATTTTGTTGCTCAGGCCTGGCGTGCTGCCAGGGTTAAACGCCGGTGTGTTCACAAAATGAATCTTGCCATAACCGTCGATGGCAGGTGTGCTCCAGAAATCAGCCGGTTCGGTTTTTTTATCCGCAAACTTGTCGCTGACTTTACCAACAAGGTCGGGAAGCTGAAGCACATTTCCGCCGATAAAACCGGCCAGTGCTGCCACTACAATGTATGTTGCTGGACGCATTTCACTTCTCCTCAACCATCATCAAAAAGCCCGTTACATTTGTAGCCATGCATAGCCCTGATTTTGCAGCGTCGACACCGTGGTCGGGCTGGAGAGCGCATGGATCACCGATTTGTCGATCCAGTCATTTGGGTAGTGATGAAACGCCACCGACTGATCGCATACCGACACCTTCACCCCTCGCTTATTCAGCTCTGCAATCAACGGCAGATTGGGGTTATCGGTGCCATAAACTTGTTTGAAATGCGCGTTATCCAGCATCGCCGGGGTCGCATCACCGGTGACTGACACCACAAAGTGCAGTTGCTCCGCCGGGACACCCGAGGCGATATACAGATTCACCACCCTGGCCACACGTTCCAGCCCAAGGTTTGGCCGGGCGATATCACCTTCGTTTTTGGTGAGCTGAAACACAATCTTGTTGCTTAGACCGGCCACCGGCTTAAAGGCCGCATCGGGTTCGTAATGGATTTTGCCGTAGCCATTAATGCCCGGCGTGCTCCAGAACCCTTCCGGGTCGCTCGGTGGCGATGAAAAGTGGTTAACGACACGCTGATAGAGGTCATCACTTTTACTGGCAACGGCACCAACAAAACCACCGACGATCGCAATCAGGGCATAGGAGACAACAGAACGCATAGGCACTCTCCGGCAGGTAGTCGCAGTCCGTTTGAACAATGTGCTTTATCTATACCACACCAGGACAACGCCTAAAGCCGCCGGTTTTCACGGCTGTGCGCGGTTTCATTGCAGGAAAAATAATTAGCGCGACTCATTGAATAGCAACGCTGATGAAGGAAAGACGGCGGGTTGAAAAATGGCTGGACGGAAGTTTTGCCGGGGAAACCGATTGTCATGACTATCAATGATGGGAAATATGACCATCCTTTTATGCAGTTCCCTGCTTAACCTTTTGCGTCATGATTAATAATGTCGATGGATAAATCAGGCCATCCGCACATTCTTTGCCCTACTTTTCAGAGTAAACCTGGAAAGATTCATGCCAGATTCAATAATTTTGAGTAATTTTACCTGAATTTACGCTTAGCCAGGCGCAACACTGCTGTAAATGGCGCATTTGTCTTATTCAAATTTTTGCTACTTTTTTCGCCATGCGTCAGCAACATTTTGCATTTATCTCATTTCGTGCCTGCGCTTGCTTGTACGATAAGTCTGGTTAAGATAAAAACCCTGTCCGCAGAACATTTGCACCACTTACCTGTCCAATTTCAGGTCACTCGTTACAGGATCAAGGCATGTTTAACCGGTTGAAGAAATCAGTGCTGGCGGCCCTTATTCCTGCGCTGCTGCTCACACCCGCGCTGAGTGCCCGCGCCGACGTGAGCGATTCTCTGCCCGATATGGGCACCACGGCGGGCGCAACGCTGTCGATTAATCAGGAATTGCAGATCGGTGATTTCTATGTGCGGCAGCTACGTGCCAGCGCCCCGCTGATCAACGATCCCTTGCTGAATCAATATATCAACCAACTCGGACAGCGCCTGGTCGCGCATGCCGACTCAGTGCGCACACCGTTTCATTTTTATCTGATCCAGAATGATGAGCTGAACGCCTTCGCCTTCTTTGGTGGCAACGTGGTGCTGCACTCGGCGCTTTTCCGCTTCACCGATAACGAAAGCCAGCTGGCATCGGTGATGGCGCACGAAATCTCCCACGTCACCCAGCGCCATCTGGCACGCGCTATGGAAGAACAGAAGAAGAATGCGCCGCTGACCTGGGTCGGTGCGCTCGGTTCGATTTTGCTGGCGATTGCTAACCCGCAGGCGGGGATGGCCGGGCTGATGGGCACCCTCGCCGGGACGCAGCAGGGGATGATCAGCTTTACCCAAAGCAATGAACAGGAAGCGGACCGCATTGGTATTCAGGTGTTGCAACGCGCCGGGTTTGATCCCCAGGCGATGCCTGCTTTCCTGCAAAAGCTGGCGGATCAAAGCCGCTTCTCGTCTAAGCCCCCGGAAATCCTGCTGACTCACCCCCTGCCTGACAGCCGTCTGGCGGATGCGCGCAACCGCGCGAACCAGATGCGTCCGGTAGTGGTGCAGTCCTCACAGGATTTCTATATGGCGAAAGTCCGTTCTCTCGGCATGTATTCCACCGGCCAGAATCAGCTGACCGATGAGCTGCTGAATCAATACGCCAAAGGCAACAGCCGTGAACAACAGGCATCGCAGTACGGCAAAGCGGTGCAGTTTTTGCAGGCCAAAAGCTTTGAAAACGCAAAGAAAATCATTGCGCCGATGCTGGCTAAACAACCGGATAACGTCTGGTTTCTCGATATCATGTCCGACATTGATATCGGTCTGAATCAACCTCAGCAGGCTATCAACATGCTCAGCAGCGCCAAAGGCAGCAACAGCAATGCGGTGATTCAGCTCAACCTGGCGAACGCCTACGTTGAAGCCAAACAACCCGCCAATGCCAGCCGCATCCTCAATCGCTACACCTGGTCGCACCCGGACGATCCTAATGGCTGGGATCTGCTGGCGCAGGCTTCCGCCGCCCAGGGTTTGCAGGATGAGGAACTCTCGGCACGCGCAGAAGGCCTGGCGTTGAATGGTCAGATGGATCAGGCCATCCGGGCACTCAGTAGCGCCAGCGCCCAGGTGCCGATCGGCAGCCTGAAACAGGCGCGTTATGATGCGCGCATCGACCAATTCCGTGAGCTGCAAAAACGCTTCCGTCAGTATCAAAAAGGATCTTAATCATGGTGACCATTTATCATAATCCGCGTTGCAGCAAGAGCCGCGAAACCCTCGCGCTGCTGCAACAGCAGGGCGTGCAGCCGGAAGTGGTGCTGTATCTGGAGACCCCACCCGACGTAGCCACGCTGAAAACCTTGCTGAAACAACTTGGAATGAGCAGCGCGCGTGAACTGATGCGCCGCAAAGAAGATTTGTATAAATCGCTGGAATTAGCCAACCCGGAACTGACAGAAGATCAGCTGCTACAGGCGCTGGCAGCAAACCCGAAACTGATTGAAAGGCCGATTGTGATTAACGGTGAGCAGGCGCGTCTCGGTCGCCCGCCTGAAGCGGTGCTGGAGATTGTTTAAAGCCCCAGCGCTTCTTTAACAAAGGGAATGGTGAGTTTGCGTTGTGCGCTGATCGAGGCACGATCCAGTCTGTCGAGTGTGTCAAACAGGGTACGCATTTCACGGTCGAGGCGTTTCAGCAGGAAGCGCCCGACGTCCTCCGGCAATTCAAATCCGCGGATCCCGGCACGCAACTGCATCGCCTGCAATTTGTCGTCATCCGACAGCGGCTGTAAGCGGTAGATTTGGCCCCAGTCGAGACGGGACGCCAGGTCCGGCAACCCGAGGTTAAGCTGACGCGGCGGACGATCGCCGGTGATCAACAGACGGGTTTTACCGATTTCCAGAATGCGGTTGTAGAGATCAAAGATCGCCATTTCCCATTCAGCATCCCCGGCGATACATTCAATATTGTCGATGCATACCAACGCCAGATGCTCCATGCCTTCCAGCACATCGGGAACAAACCAGGTGCGTTTATCCAGCGGGACGTAACCCACCGCCTCACCACGCGCCGACATTTCCGCGCAGGCCGCATGCAGCAGATGACTGCGCCCACCGCCTTCGCGTGACCAGAAATAGAGATAGCTGCCGTGTTGCTGCACCAGCGCGCCTTGAAGCGCAGCGAGGAGGGACGGATTTTCCCCTGGCCAGAAGCTGGCAAAGGTTTCGTCATCAGGTAAGTAAAGTGGCAGTGAAAGCTGTGCCGGCGTGTTCAGAAGCACCTCAGGGTATGAACGGGCAGAAAACCGGGCAAGTTTATCATGATCCTTGCCAGAGATGAACCGGGCTTCCCTGCCCGGCAAAGACGCTTAGGATTCGCGTTGTTCTTCAGCGTCCAGCACCACTTCTTCCGGGCGTAACAGGCTGATTACGCGGAAGATCAGGCTGAGGGCCACACCGACGATGGTCGCCAGCGCCATACCTTTCAGCTCGGCAGCACCGATATGGACTTTCGCGCCACTGACACCGATGATCAGGATCACCGAGGTAAGGATCAGGTTCTGTGCTTTGTTGTAATCCACTTTGGATTCAATCAACACACGGATACCGGAGGCACCGATCACCCCGTACAGCAGCAAAGAGACACCGCCCATCACCGGCACCGGGATCGCCTGAATCGCCGCCGCCAGTTTACCGACGCAGGACAGCAGAATCGCCAGGATCGCCGCGCCGCCGATCACCCAGGTACTGTAGACACGGGTAATCGCCATCACGCCAATGTTTTCACCGTAGGTCGTGTTAGGCGTCGAACCGAAGAAACCGGAGATCATGGTAGAGAGACCATTAGCAAACATCGAGCGATGCAGGCCCGGATCGCGGATCAGATCTTTTTTGACGATATTTGCCGTCACCACCAGGTGACCAACGTGCTCGGCAATCACCACCAGCGCCGCAGGCAGAATGGTCAGCATCGCTGCCCACTCGAAGCGCGGCGTGTAGAAGGTTGGCAACGCGAACCAGGGCGCATTCACCACCGAAGACCAGTTGACGATCCCCATAAATGAAGAGAGCGCGTAGCCCACCAGCACGCCAATCAGAATCGGGATGATGGCGAAGAAACCCCGGAACAGTACCGAACCGAAAACGGTAACGCCGAGCGTGACCATCGAGATAAACACGGTGGTGCCATCCGGTGAGGTACCCTCAGCGGGCAGCAGTCCGGCCATATTGGCCGCCACGCCTGCCAGTTCCAGGCCGATAACCGCAACAATTGCGCCCATCGCTGCTGGCGGGAACATCACGTCCAGCCAGCCGGTACCGGCTTTTTTCACTATCAGCGCCACCACACAGAACAGGAAGCCGCAGAGGATAAAGCCCCCCAGCGCCACTTCATAGCCCAGCGGCAGCAGCAGCAATACCGGTGAAATAAAAGCAAAGCTGGAGCCGAGATAGGCCGGAATTTTGCCTTTACAGATAAACAGGTACAGCAGCGTACCGACACCGTTAAACAGCAACACCGTGGCCGGGTTGATGTGGAACAAAATCGGCACCAGCACCGTTGCACCAAACATAGCAAACAGATGTTGCAGGCTGAGTGGAATGGTTTTGAGTAGCGGCGGTCGTTCGTTAACGCCGATGGCGCGACGAGTCATTCAGTTATCCCCTTGAGTTGTGTGGTGCTTTTTTGCCAAAAAAAAGCCGACTCTCTGGCCGGCTGCTTTATTTATTTGGTTCCGAAAATCTTGTCACCGGCATCGCCGAGACCAGGAATAATGTAGCCCTTCTCGTTCAGGCCTTTATCGATAGACGCGGTGTACAGTTCCACATCCGGGTGCGCTTTTTCCAGCGCGGCAATCCCTTCCGGTGCCGCTACCAGCACCAGCACCTTGATGCTGTTACAACCGGCTTTTTTCAGCAGGTCGATGGTGGCGATCATTGACCCACCGGTCGCCAGCATCGGGTCAACCACCAGCGCCATGCGTTCTTCAATGTTGGAAACCAGTTTCTGGAAGTACGGCACCGGCTCGAGGGTTTCTTCATCACGATAGACACCCACCACGCTGATACGCGCGCTTGGTACGTGCTCCAGCACCCCTTCCATCATGCCCAGACCGGCGCGCAGAATCGGCACCACGGTAATTTTTTTGCCTTTGATTTGTTCGATTTCTACCGGGCCATTCCAGCCTTCGATGGTAACGCGTTCGGTTGCCAGGTCGGCAGTGGCTTCATAGGTCAACAGGCTACCCACTTCCGAGGCCAGTTCGCGGAATCGCTTGGTGCTGACATCATGCTCACGCATCAGGCCCAGTTTATGTTTGACCAGCGGGTGTTTGACTTCCACGATCTTCATGAGTGTTCTCCCGGAATTGTGTTGAGCGAAAAAAAAATCGCCGGATTATACCGCCTTTTTTCCGCGACGCCATATGTCATTGGTCAATACAACGCCCTGCTCCCTCCGGGATTAAGGATTAGCGAAAAAGCGGTACTGTGCAAAGGCGGCGTGAGATGGGACTCGCAAACGTTTGCCTGCGCTGGTAGAATTACGCCGCTTTATTTTAACCACCAACCGCAACTCGCGTGGGGATTCCGCAGTGACCGACAAGACCTCTCTCAGCTACAAAGACGCCGGTGTAGATATTGACGCTGGTAACGCTCTGGTTGACCGTATCAAAGGCGTAGTGAAAAAGACCCGCCGCCCGGAAGTGATGGGTGGACTGGGTGGCTTTGGCGCGCTTTGTGCGCTGCCGCAGAAATACCGCGAGCCAGTGCTGGTTTCCGGCACCGACGGCGTCGGCACCAAGCTGCGTCTGGCTATGGATCTGAAGCGCCATGACAGCATCGGTATCGATCTGGTGGCGATGTGCGTGAATGACCTGGTGGTACAAGGCGCTGAGCCGCTGTTCTTCCTCGACTACTATGCAACCGGCAAGCTGGATGTAGATACCGCTTCATCGGTCATCACCGGTATCGCAGAAGGTTGTCTGCAATCGGGTTGTGCGCTGGTTGGCGGTGAAACCGCTGAAATGCCAGGCATGTACCATGGCGAAGATTACGACGTGGCCGGTTTTTGCGTTGGCGTAGTGGAAAAATCAGAAATCATCGACGGCTCGAAAGTGCAGGATGGCGATGTACTGATTGCGCTGGGTTCCAGCGGTCCGCACTCCAACGGCTATTCGCTGGTGCGTAAAATCCTCCAGGTGAGCCAGACCGATCCGGAAAGCAAACAGCTGGAAGGTAAATCGCTGGCCGATCATCTGCTGGCCCCGACCCGCATCTACGTGAAAAACATCCTCAGCCTGATCGAACAGGTTGATGTGCACGCGATTGCACACCTCACCGGTGGCGGCTTCTGGGAAAACATTCCGCGCGTACTGCCGGACAACACCCAGGCGGTGCTGGAAGAGAGCAGTTGGCAGTGGCCAGCGGTGTTCGGCTGGCTGCAGCAGGCAGGTAACGTTAGCCGTCATGAAATGTACCGCACCTTTAACTGCGGCGTGGGTATGGTGATTGCGCTGAGCGCGGCAGAAGCCGACAAAGCAATTCAGCTGATGACCGACGCAGGCGAGCAGGCATGGAAAATCGGTGTGATCAAAGCTTCTGATTCCAAAGAGCGTGTGGTCATCAACCCATGAAGAAATTGGTTGTACTGATTTCCGGTAACGGGAGCAATCTTCAGTCCATCCTCGACGCCTGCGCAAGCGGGCGGATTAACGGCAGCGTGGCTGCCGTTTTCAGTAATAAAGCCTCGGCCATGGGTTTAACGCGCGCGCAGGAAGCGGGTGTCGCGACCCATACGCTGGCCGCCAGTGAATTTGCCGACCGTAACGCCTTCGATCGCCAGCTGATGCAGGACATTGATGCTTACGCCCCGGATCTGGTGGTGCTGGCGGGTTACATGCGTATTCTCAGCCAGGCGTTTGTTGCGCATTACCACGATCGTCTGGTCAACATCCATCCCTCCCTGCTGCCGAAGTATCCCGGCCTGCACACTCATCGTCAGGCGCTGGAGAATGGCGACGAGGAACACGGCACCTCAGTGCATTTCGTCACGGATGAGCTGGATGGCGGGCCGATTATTTTGCAGGCGCGCGTACCGGTGTTTGCGGATGATACGGAAGATGAAGTCACTGCCCGCGTGCAGCATCAGGAGCATGCGATTTATCCGCTGGTGATCAGCTGGTTTGTCGATGGACGCTTGCAGATGCGCGAGGGTGCCGCCTGGCTGGATGGCCAACCGTTGCCGCCACAGGGTTATGCCCACGATTGATCCCGTACCCAATACGACTTCGCGCGATAAATCGTGCCGTTACAGTATTCGCAACCTTTTGTAGCGGCGCGATTTATCGCGCAATATTTTAGGTTTTGCCTTACCCAAACCGTCCCGTAATGTAATCTTCGGTGCGCCGTGTTTTCGGCGTGGTGAAGATGCGGTCAGTTTCATCAAACTCCACCAGCTGGCCATGGTGCATAAACGCGGTGTAATCCGACACGCGCGCTGCCTGCTGCATATTGTGCGTCACCAGCACCAGCGTGAAATGCTGCTTCAGCGTGCTCATCAACTCTTCAATCACCAGTGTAGAGATCGGGTCCAGCGCCGAGGTCGGCTCGTCCAGCAACAGGACTTCCGGTTCAATGGCAATGGCGCGCGCAATCACCAGCCGCTGCTGCTGTCCGGTGGAGAGGGTTAAGGCACTTTGCCCCAATTGATCCTTCACCTCCCCCCACAGCGCCGCCGCACGCAGCGCATTTTCGCAGGCTTCATTCAGCACCCGACGATCGCGCACGCCCTGCAAGCGCAGACCATAAACCACGTTTTCATAAATTGATTTAGGGAACGGATTCGGGCGCTGAAACACCATGCCAACACGCCGCCGCAGCGCAGCCAGATCCTGTTCCGGTTGCATAATGGCATGCTGCCCCAACAGGATCTCACCTTCCACCCGGCAGCGATCGATCACATCATTCATGCGATTAAAGCAGCGCAACAGCGTCGATTTGCCGCAGCCGGAGGGGCCAATCAGCGCCGTGATGCGATTCTTCGGCAGTTGCAGGGCAATGTTATTCAGCGCCTGGCGTTCGCCATACCATAGCGAAAGCTGATTAACCTCAAGAGCGATGTCGTAATCGGGCGTCATGTGTAAAACCTTTTAATGCGTCATAAGCCGGTAACGCTCACGCAGACGGTGGCGCAACGCCATCGCCAGCAAATTGAGCGACAGGATGATCACCACCAGCAACAGGGCGGTGGCGTAAACCAGGGGACGATCAGCGTCGATATTCGGGCTCTGGAAGGCCAGATCGTAAATCTGAAAACCGAGGTGCATAAATTTGCGGTCAAGGTGCAGATAAGGAAACACTGCGTCTACTGGCAGTTCCGGTACCATCTTCACCACCCCGACCAGCATCAGCGGGGCAGTTTCCCCGGCAGCACGCGCCACCGCCAGAATCAACCCCGTCAGCATCGCCGGAACCGCCATCGGCAGTACCACGCGCCACAGGGTTTCGGCCTGCGTCGCCCCCAACGCCAGCGAACCTTGTCGCAGGCTATCCGGGATACGGGACAGACCTTCTTCCGTGGCGACGATTACCACCGGCAGCGTCAGCAGCGCCAGCGTCAACGCCGCCCACAGCAGACCGGGGGTACCAAATGTCGGATTGGGCAAGGCGCGCGCGTAAAATATCTGGTCAATGGTGCCGCCAATCAGCCAGACAAAAAAGCCCAGACCAAACACGCCATAAACAATCGAGGGAACCCCCGCCAGATTCACCACTGCAATCCGCACCAGCCGGGTCAGCGCGTTGCGACCGGCGTATTCATGCAGCCAGACCGCCGCCACCACACCGAGTGGCATGACGATAACCGACATCAGCAACACCATCAGTACCGTACCAAAAATCGCCGGAAAGGCGCCGCTTTCGCTCTCGCCTGCCGCCGGGTTATCGCTGACAAATTGCCATAGCTGGCTGAGAAAATGCTGCATTTTCTGGCCGAGGCTCATGTTATTCGGATACCAGGTCGCGACAATTTGCGCCAGCGGGATCAGATGGTCCTGTCCCTGCACGTCGCGCAACACCAGCACATCCCGATGACTGGCGCTTTGCAACTGCGCCAGCTGGCTGCCCAGCGCAGCGAAGTTCCGTTGCAAAGCGGCGCTATTGGCGTCGTATTCAGACTGACGCTGCGCGCTAAACTCCCCTTTCAGCTGTTGCCTCTCAGCCTGTCGTTGCAGATTTTCCAGTTGGGCATTGAGGCGCGCCATTTCGATACGGCGAATATGGCTGGCCTGCCGCAGCTGCCCGTGGACCTGTTGCAAACGCTGGTGCAGCAACGCATCACGGTCGCGCGCCGTCAGCACTTCATTATCTTCACGCAGCTCAATAAACCAGCCATAGGCATTCCCGCCGCTGCGACGTTGCAGCACTATCACATCCGCAGGCCTACGGGTTTTCGCCCGGCTCTGGCTATCAATCACGCGAAAATCAGGAGGGGAAAAATCACGATTACCGGTTTTCACCCAATAACGCCAGCCGCTGTCATGCCGCTGTCGTTGCAGGGTTTCCCCCAGCACCATCACCGGATCGCCCTCAGGTGGCTGGAACAGATATTGATCGACCAGCTGCGGCCAGAAGGCACGCATCCCCTGCCACGCCAGTAAGCCAATCAGCAGGGTAAAAGCCAGTAAACATACGGCCACAGCACCGGCAGTCAGCCAACGCCAGCGATCATTTTGGCGCATTGCCTTCATCCCTGTCCCTCATGCTGGCTGTAGCGCTGTCGCAGGCGCTGACGGATCACTTCCGCCACCGTGTTAATGATTAAGGTAAATATCAGCAGAATCAGCGCACTGAGAAACAGAATGCGATAATGGGCGCTGCCCGCTGCCGCTTCCGGCATTTCAATAGCGATATTGGCGGAAAGCGCACGTAATCCGGCAAATAACCCGCCTTCACTCACCGGGGTGTTACCGGTTGCCATCAGCACGATCATGGTTTCCCCCAGAGCCCGACCAAAACCAATCATCAGTGCGGCAAAAATCCCGGCCGAAGCACCGGGCAAGATCACACGCGTCAGGGTCTGCCACGGCGTAGCCCCCAGCGCCAGCGAGCCTTGCCCCAGTGAGACCGGCACGCTGAATAACGCATCTTCCGATAAGGTAAAAATCAGGGGTACCAGCGCAAATGCCATCGCCAGCGCAGCCACCAGCAGGTTGCGCTGTTCATAATGAGCCAGCCGTTCCCCCATCGCGGGCCAGAAATGGGTTGGCAGCCAGAGCGTCAGCAACGTCACCACCAGCAGAATCGGCAGCAACAGCAGCACTTCATAGCCAGGCTGACGCCAGCGCGCGGGCAGCCGCGGGCTGAGCACTCCGCATAACAACAACGTGGCCGCCAGTATCAGCGGCAACAGTAACACGCCAATCAACGCATTGCTGATATGCGGTGCCAGCCACACCCCGGCAATCAGGCCGATGACCACGCTCGGCAGCGCACCCATCATCTCAATGCCCGGTTTCACCCAGCGGCGCAGGCCCGGTGTCATAAACCACGCGGTGTACATCGCCGCAGCCAGCGCCAGTGGAGTGGCAAACAACAGCGCCAGGCTGGCGGCCTTCAGGGTGCCAATAATCATCGGTATCAGGCTGAATTTGGCCTGATAGCTGTCCCCCGCCGCCGTGGATTGCCACACCCAATCTGGCTGTGGATAGTTTTCATACCAGATTTTCTGCCACAGATTGCGCCAGCTAAAGTCAGGCCAGGGATCGTCAAGGCGCAGACGCTGCCATTGCCCTGCCCGTTCCACCACCAGCGTTTCGCCGCGCGGTGAAAAAGCGGCAGCCACGATGCCCGGTTCCAGCTTGCGGGTGACTGTCGCCCCCTGCTGCTTACTGGCGAACAGGCTGACATCGCCCTCAGGTGTCAGGGTGGCGAAGACGCGACGCTGTGGTTCGGTCACAATCAAAGCCGTATCCGAACTGCCGTCAAAAGTATGGATTTCCTGTAAACGTGGCCCCTGTGGACCGGTAATCGCGAACCATTGGCTGATGCCGCGTTGATCCTGAATCAGCAGGGTGCGGCCACCAGCCAGCAGATGCAGGCTACGCGGACGCTGCACCAGCGTTTGTGTTTCACGCAGTTGCGCACCGTCATCGCTGATTTGCCAGACACGCAGCAGACGGCCCTCGCTGGTATACAGCAGGTTGCCATCCGGGGAGAACAGCAGATGATCAGCCTGCTGTTGAGACAGGACAATCTGGTTGACGTGGGCTGATTTATCCAGCGTCAGCACGATAATGCCGCTGGCGGTTTGCGCAGCGATGCGCCATTGATCAACCCCGAGGGTAGCCAGTGCCATCTGCGCTACGGCTCCCTGCGGCAGATGCATCGGACGATCGCCCAGCGGAAAACGCCATTCACCATTAACCGGTTGCATCAACATCAGGTCACCCTGCATATTCAACAGCAGGCTGTTGTGGTCGGCGCTTTGCACCACCGCATCCGGTTTACCATTCAGTGCCAGCGCAGGCCCGGCAGGTTGACCATCAAGCGGAATAAAACGTGCTTCATCGCGGCTGATGCGCCATCCCAGTTGCCCATCGTTGCCTAATGCCAGCACCGGGGCCTTATCCCACAGCTGCTGACTGGCGACGATCTGCATCCCTGGCGGATTAAAAAGTGGCATTACTACCCAGATCAACCAGAAAAATAGCAGTAACATCAAAGCCAGAATCCCCACGCCGCAGGCGGTGACAACACGCTTTACCCACCGGTCGATGGCTCGACGGCGGCTATCACTAAAGTGGACGGGAATTCTTGTTATGCTCATGCAGACCAGGGTTACGCTCGTAGACAAGCCGCTATGTTGCCCGTAGCTGATTGATAAGACAACTGTTGGCGTTGGACAAGCCTGCCATACTCTCGCCATAATGGTGACGGACACTGAGCGGAAAGCCCCTTTTCGCCGGACACCCCGTCCAGCAACAGCATCACGGAGTCAGAATGGGTCAGGAAAAGCTGTATATAGAAAAAGAATTAAGCTGGTTATCATTTAATGAACGCGTGTTACAGGAAGCAGCGGATAAAAGTAACCCGCTGATTGAACGTATGCGTTTCCTCGGGATCTATTCGAACAACCTTGATGAGTTTTATAAAGTCCGCTTCGCGGATTTGAAACGTCGCATTCTGATCGGTGAGGAACAAGGATCGCCCAGCACCCCACGTCATCTGCTGAAGAAAATTCAACTACGGGTGCTGAAATCCGACCAGGAATTTGACGCGTTGTATAACGAATTGCTGCTGGAGATGGCGCGTAATCAGATCTTCCTGATTAATGAACGTCAGCTGTCGCCCAATCAGCAGGTCTGGCTGCGGTATTACTTCAAGCACCAGCTGCGTCAGCATATCACGCCGATTCTGCTCAACCACGACACCGATTTAATCGAATTCCTTAAGGACGATTACACCTATCTGGCGGTGGAAATCATTCGTGGTGAAGACAAACGCTATGCCCTGCTGGAGATTCCGTCCGATAAAGTGCCGCGTTTCGTTAACCTGCCGGCCGAGTCACCCCGCCGTCGTAAACCGATGATCCTGCTGGACAACATTCTGCGCTATTGCCTTGATGAAATTTTCAAAGGCTTTTTCGATTATGATTCGCTGAATGCCTATTCCATGAAGATGACGCGCGATGCCGAGTACGATCTGGTCACTGAGATGGAATCCAGCCTGCTGGAACTGATGTCCTCCAGCCTGAAACAGCGCCTCAACGCCGAGCCGGTACGCTTCGTATATCAGCGTGATATGCCGGATGAAATGGTGGAGATGCTGCGTCATAAGCTCTCTATCTCCAACTATGACTCGGTGGTGCCGGGCGGCCGTTACCATAACTTCAAAGATTTCATCAGTTTCCCGAATGAAGGTAAAAGCAATCTGGAGAATCGCCCGTTACCGCAGATTCGTCATATTGGCTTTGATGGCTTCCGCAACGGCTTTGACGCCATTCGCAACCGCGATGTGCTGCTCTACTATCCGTACCATACTTTCGAGCATGTGCTGGAACTGCTGCGCCAGGCTTCCTTCGACCCCAGCGTGCTGGCGATCAAAATCAACATCTACCGTGTGGCGAAAAACTCGCGCATCATGGATGCGATGATCCACGCGGCCTACAATGGCAAAAAAGTGACGGTGGTGGTGGAATTGCAGGCGCGCTTTGATGAGGAAGCCAACATCCGCTGGGCGAAGCGTCTGACCGAAGCAGGCGTCCATGTGATTTTCTCTGCGCCGGGTCTGAAAATTCACGCCAAACTGTTCCTGATCTCGCGTCGCGAAGGGGACGAGATTGTGCGCTACGCACATATCGGCACCGGTAACTTCAACGAAAAAACCGCACGCATTTATACTGACTATTCTTTGTTAACTGCGGATGCGCGTATCACCAATGAAGTCCGTCGGGTGTTTAACTTTATTGAAAATCCGTATCGTCCGGTGAGTTTCGACCATCTGATGGTGTCGCCGCAAAATTCGCGCAATATGCTTTATCAATTGATTGATAACGAAATTGCCAACGTGCAGCAGGGTATTCCAGCGGGTATTACGTTGAAAATTAATAACCTGGTGGATAACGGTCTGGTGGATCGGCTGTATGCGGCGTCATCTGCCGGAGTAAAAGTGAACCTGCTGGTACGCGGTATGTGCTCGCTGATCCCGGATTTACCCGGCATTAGCGAAAATATTCGCGTGATTAGTATCGTTGACCGCTACCTGGAGCACGACCGCGTCTATATTTTCGAAAACGGTGGCGATAAAAAAGTGTATCTCTCCTCTGCGGACTGGATGACACGCAATATCGATTATCGTATTGAAGTGGCGGTGTCGATCCTGGACCCTCGTCTGAAAGAGCGCGTCCTGGATATCATTGCCATCCTGTTTAGCGATACAGTAAAAGCCCGTATCGTCGACAAAGAACTGAGTAACCGTTATGTGCCGCGCGGCAACCGCCGGAAGGTGCGCTCGCAGCTGGCGATTTACGATTACATCAAGAAACTGGAACAACCTGAATAATTCCTATGCCAATTTCCCATAAGAGTACGCCGAAGCCACAGGAGTTTGCGGCCATTGACCTCGGCTCCAACAGTTTTCATATGGTGATTGCCCGTGTGGTGGATGGTGCCATGCAGGTGCTGGGACGACTCAAGCAACGTGTGCATCTGGCCGATGGGCTGGATGCACAGAATCGCCTGAGCGAAGAGGCGATCCAGCGCGGGCTGAGCTGCCTGGCGCTGTTTGCCGAGCGCCTGCAAGGGTTCAGCCCGGCTAACGTCACCATCGTGGGGACGCATACGCTGCGTCAGGCGATTAACGCTGAAGAGTTTCTGCAACGGGCGGCCGACGTCATCCCCTACCCGATTGAAGTGATTTCCGGCAATGAAGAAGCACGTCTGATCTTTATGGGCGTGGAACATACGCAGCCGGAGAAAGGCCGTAAGCTGGTGATCGATATCGGCGGCGGCTCGACCGAGCTGGTGATTGGCGAAGATTTCGAACCGCAGCTGGTGGAAAGCCGCCGTATGGGTTGCGTCAGCTTTGCCCAGCTGTATTTCCCCAAAGGGGAAATCTCGCCGGAAAACTTCCGTCGCGCCCGTCTGGCGGCGGCGCAAAAGCTGGAAACCCTGGCCTGGCAATATCGTCTGCATGGCTGGCAGTACGCGCTGGGCGCGTCTGGCACCATCAAAGCCGCCTGTGAAGTGCTGCTGGCCATGGGCGAGAAAGAGAAGCTGATTACCCCGGAGCGGCTGGACCAGCTGTATAACGAGGTGATCAAGCACAAATCTTTTGCAGCACTTAGCCTGCCGGGCCTGTCTGAAGAACGTAAAGCGGTGTTTGTGCCTGGACTGGCAATTCTGTGTGGCGTCTTTGATGCGTTGGCGATTCGCGAGCTGCGTCTGTCCGATGGTGCCCTGCGCGAAGGCGTGCTGTATGAAATGGAAGGCCGCTTCCGCCACCAGGATATCCGCAGCCGTACCGCTCAAAGTCTGGCAAATCATTACGCCATCGATAACGAGCAGGCGCGTCGTGTGCTGGAAACCACCGAGCAACTGTATCTGCAATGGCTCGACCAAAACCCAAAGCTGGCGAATCCGCAACTGGCGGCCCTGCTGAAATGGGCGGCAACCTTGCATGAAGTCGGACTGACCATCAACCACAGCGGCATGCAGCGTCACTCGGCCTACATCCTGCAATACACCAACATGCCAGGTTTTAATCAGGATCAACAGATGCTGCTGGCGATGCTGGTACGCTTCCACCGTAAAGCGGTGAAGGTGGATGAAATGCCACGTTTCACCTTGTTTAAGAAGAAGCAGTTTCTGCCGCTGGTTTTCCTGCTACGTCTCGGCACCCTGTTGAATAATCAGCGCCAGGCCACCACGCGCCCGGATACGCTGAAGCTGAATACCGATGACGGACACTGGACGCTCACTTTCCCGGCAGGCTACTTCAGCCAGAACACGCTGGTGCAGCTGGATCTGGAGCGCGAGCAAAGCTACTGGAATGAAGTGACCGGCTGGAACCTGATTCTGCAAGAGGAGTAAACGCGGGTTATTATGACCATTCGTCCTGACAACTATTTCGCGGAAAAGTATGGCCTGACGCCACCGCACTCGGAAGTGCTGGAAGCACTGCCCAAATTAACACCCGGTAAGGTGCTGGATTTGGGCTGCGGCCAGGGCCGCAACAGCCTGTATCTCAATCAACAGGGGTTTGATGTCACTGGCTGGGATAGCAATCCGCAAAGCCTGGCCCGGTTGCAGCAGATTATCCACGATGAGCAGCTGCAACATATCCGGGCGGAAGCCTGTGACCTGAACCAGGTCCGCTTCAACGGCGATTACCAGCTGGTGCTCTCCACCGTGGTGATGATGTTTCTGCAACCGGAAACCATTCCGCAGCTGATTGCCGATATGCAGGCCAGCACGGTGAAATATGGCTACAACCTGATTGTCGCCGCCATGGACACTGACGATTATCCCAATCCGCTCAACTTCCCGTTCACCTTTAAATCCGGTGAACTCAGTAACTACTATCGCAACTGGCATATCGTGAAATATAACGAGCATGTTGGTGAGCTGCATCGGCGTGATGAAAACGGCCAGCGAATCCGCTGCCGCTTCGCTACGCTGCTGGCGCAAAAAGCCAGTTACTGATTGGTCGCGGCGCAGATGCGCCGCCACTTTTAACCTTTTCTGCTCATTTTTCACACAGCGATTGCTTTACCGATCTAAGTATGACTAAATGTTGCTATCGCCCAAATGGGTATCGACAGGAATCACCCCGCGTGAATAACGCTTTCCCCGCACGAAGACGTCCCAAAACCGGTTCGATGACGCGCATTGTTTTGCTGATCAGTTTTTTCATTTTGGTTGGCCGTCTGATTTTCACTATTCCAGGTGCCATTGAGCATCATCAGCAGAAGAAAGCCACGCCCGATCCGGTGACGCAAAGCAGTACCGACACGCGTTAAAGGAATTTGCGAGTCACTGCACCTTCACATTGCCCTGTGCGACAATGCAACCTGTTTTGCCCTGTTTACCCGTAACGCACTACACTTCGACCTGACAATTACAGACACAAAGGACGCGTTATGTCTGCTTCGCCCGCGCAACAACTGACTGAAACCCGCCATCGCATTCTCAACCTGCTGCTTACTCAACACGATTTAGTGGATGTTCTGCTGGATAAATCGGTGGATTTGTCTGCCAGTGAGCTGAAAGAGATCAACGGCTGGCGTCAGCAGCTGGAAAGTGATTTGCAGATGATGCACGCCGCGGATTTGGCCGACATTCTCGAAGCGCTGCCGCATGTCGAGCGTCAGGCACTGTGGCGCTTAGTTCCCTGTGAACAACGTGGTCGGGTATTGGTTGAAGCCTCCGATACTGTCTGGGCCAGCCTGACCGAAAACATGACCGATCGCGAGATCCTGCGCGCCATCGAGCCGCTGGATCTTGACGACCAGGCTTATCTGGCACGCTATCTGCCGCGCGATCTGACCGGACGCCTGCTGACCACGCTGGATCCCAGCCAGCGTGCGCATGTGCTCAGCGTGGAAGAGTTCGACCGTGACCAGGTGGCGCGTATCATGGATTTCAACATCCTGACGGTGCGCGCGGATGTCACACTGGCCACCGTGCAGCGTTTTTTGCGCCGCCATAAAACCATGCCGGATGGCACTGATAAGCTATTTATCACCGATAAAAGCAACCAATTGCTGGGCGAGCTGCCGCTCACCACCATCCTGCTTAATCCGCCCAGCACGCGGGTTGAAAGCGTTATGAACGCCAAACCCACCACCTTCCAGCTTAACGATAAAGCGGAAGACGCGGCGGGCGCATTTGAACGTTATAACCTGATTTCTGCCGCGGTCACCGATGCAAAAGGCAAGCTGATTGGCCGCGTTATCGTCGAGGACGTGATTGACCTCGTCAACGAAGAGAACGAAAGCAATATCCGTAAAATGGGCGGTATCAGCCAGGAAGAGGATGTGTTCGCGCCGGTACGTAAAGCGGTAAGCAAACGCTGGGCGTGGCTGGCGATTAACCTTTGCACCGCGTTTGTTGCCTCGCGCGTGATCGGCCTGTTTGAAGCCACTATCTCGCAACTGGTGGCGCTGGCAACCCTGATGCCGATCGTGGCCGGGATTGGCGGTAATACCGGCAATCAAACCATCACCATGATTGTGCGCGCGCTGGCATTGCATCAGGTGGAACCGGGCAACTTTTCGTTTCTGATCCTGCGCGAGCTTGGCGTCGCGTTGCTAAACGGCGTGTTCTGGGGCGGCATTATGGGCGGAGTCACCTGGATGATGTACGACAATCTGGCGCTGGGAGGGGTGATGATGCTGGCGATGGTGCTCAACCTGCTGCTGGCTGCGTTGATGGGGGTGCTGATCCCACTGATCATGACCAAACTGAAACGCGACCCGGCAGTCGGATCCAGCGTGCTGATCACCGCCATCACCGATACCGGGGGCTTTTTTATTTTCCTCGGGCTGGCTACGCTGTTTTTACTGCACCATTAACCCGGCGGGTTATCCTGCTGAACATTGTCGCTACCGATGCCACCAATAAAGGGTAAGCGCAGACGGAACGGGCTGAAATCCAGCCCCATATTCAGGCCCAGCACATTCAGTTCAAACCCTTCTTCAGCGCCGACTGTCACCCCAGCCAGCCCCAGCACGGATACCTGAATGCCTCGTCCCGATGGCGGTAGCCCCACCGGATTCCACAGCGGCCGGTAATCCTTCCCTACCGCGTTGGCGGGTAAATCCAGTTCCAGTGCCGGAACTTCACGGCCAATATGGGCAAGAAACGTATTGCTGTTCGGACCCGGCCAGGCGTGATAAGTCTGGGGCCACGGATAGGATTTGATGGCAGCTTCAATCTGCGGAATCATCGCCTGCGCCGCCGCCCCGCGATGCTCCACCAATAGCCTTGGCCGTGCGCCATACCAGTAACCATCCGGGACATTGGCGTTGTGGCGCACTTTGTCATCGCTGCCCCAGCTAATCACCTCATAACGGTTGTATTGCGTTTCACCGGCGCGCTTAAAGATGATCCACGGATGGACCGCCACCGCCCCCTTCCAGCCATAGGTCGGGGCCGCATAAACCTGCACAATCGCTTCCGACGCATGGCTGCGCGGGTCGGGGGCGATACCGGCTGAATCACGCCGCGCTGACCACCAGCCATCACGCTCGCTGGTGGCTCCAACGCTATGCGTGGCACGCGCCAGGCTGGCACAAAGCGACAACAGGATGATCATAACAACGCAGAGTGAAAACGCTTTAAGGGTCAGCATAGTGGCGTCCAGCGGGAAATCGGCAAGGCAGCATAGCCTGTCTGAGATTTACCCGCTTAACGAGGCGTGTCAGATCACTTTTTCGGCGTCAGCTGTAAAAAGCGCATCATGCAGGGCCGACGTTCAGAGGTAAACAGCAGACGATTGTCATCCGTCATATCTCTTAATTCAGGCAGATGACTGGTGGTGCGATCAATACGCTCAACCATTTCAATGTCAAAGAAGAGATGGGCATTACGCAACAGCTGCGTATATTTGGCGAGGAAATCCTCTACCCAGTTATGCACTTCGATGATGATGGTGCAGGATTGGAGTTTCGCTAAAAAGGCCGGATTCAACAGTTCGAACTCAAAACCTTCGATATCAATTAATACCAGCGCCCGTTGCAATTCTTCTGGTAACAACGAGGCCAGACTCTGCTCATTGGCTTCGCCGAAGATCTTTAGCTTTCCCGGTGAGTGATTACGTTGCCAGTTCGCCAGAATCGTTTGCTGGCCTTTTTCCGACTGTTCAAAACAGATGCAATTGCGGATTTTTTGCGAAACCAGCATGCCAATGGCGTAATAACCATCCGCAGCACCAATATCAATAAAATGAGAGAACCGATTATCTGGCAGTGCCTCAATAAAATTGAGTAGCTCTTTTTCATATAAACCAAGGCACTGAGAACCTAAATCGAGTTTGCCCCACCAGGTCTCACGGTTTAATTGCAGACCTTTAAATGGTCCGTATTTAACCCTACCCTCAACAGAATCAAAAACCTCCAGCGAAATCCTTTCCTGCCTTTCGCGCACCGTCTCTTTTTGCCATGACGCACGTTGTTCGGCAGTGGCTTTTTCTGCTCTGGCAATCATTGGCGCGAAATAGTCTTCTTCCGCAGCAATGAGTTCTTCAATATTCATTTCACTCTCCATATAAGCTGTCTACAGCGCGATCGCCTGCTGTTTATGCCTCACTTCCTGCCAGAAGGTGGTAAAGAGATAACCTGCGCCAACCTCTTCAAACGTCACACCGGCTGCTTTTAAGCGCTGGTTCAGCTCAGGCAAATGATAATAAGGAATGGACGGCATAATATGATGTTCACAATGGTAATTCATATTGGCATAGAGAAATGCCAGCCACACCGGCAACGTGATGGTACGGGAATGACCTAATGGCCCATTATCTTTCTGCTCCTCCAGCCCCAAATGTTGTGCCTGGGCCAACATGCGATTGGGTAACTGACAGGAGAACTGAGCAACAAAATAGGCCAGTACCACCCACCCACTATGGGTGGCAAGATACACAGCCAGATAGGTCACCCCATTAATAATCAAAACTTCAGCAGCTGCTCGCTGGATATTGACTTTAATGGCCGAAAATGAGGCGGGAATAATACCGCAGGCGTTTTTAATAGTGTAAGTCACCTTCCGCCACATAAAGGTATAATCGAACAGGGCGTAACGAATAATGTTCGCGATACTCCAGTTCTGGAAACTGTGCCCTTCATCGTCATCATCACTGAAGGTTTTGCTGTGATGACGCATATGACTCGCTTCAAAAAATGCCCGATTATTAAATGTTACAGCAGCCGAAAAGCGAAACAGCAGTTGATTCGCCCACTTTGCTGAAAATACTCGCTTGTGAAAAAGCTCATGGGCATAACCCGCATAGCCCCAGAAGCTGTGCACAAAACCGAGCAAAAAAATGGTTAAAACCAGCAGAAAAATATGATGCTGAGTTTTGTACAACATATAAATCAGCAATAACTCAATCCCCAGACGCAGGGCAAGATGCAACGAGGCGACCCGATTGTTGGTTGCTGATAATTTTCTTAAAACACTTTTGTCGATTACCTCAGTAATGCGCATTTTGCCCCCGGTCAAAAGCCAGTAAAGGCAAAGGCACACAACGAATTTTTCACGTGAAATATTTTCAGGTCATCACGGGAATTCAGATATTGCGTCACGTCGCTGTGAATACCTGAAGCATAATCATGCCAAATCACCACGCCTTTGCGTACCGCCTGCAAAGCGTTTTCGGTATCGCTTTTAATAATGTCCCAGGCATGTCCGCCATCAACAAATACATAATCCAGCTCACCAAATGCCTGCTGAAAATTAACCTGGGTCGAATCCTTTTTAATCAGATTAACTCGTTCCCGTTGTTTTGTGGTTAAGTTTTTCAGATACACCGCCCCTTCAATGGATTGGGTGTGGCGCAGGAAATCATCATTCACATCACCATCGGTGAGGATTTTATCGCTATCAAACTGCGTTTCCAGGCAGGCGTCAGTGGGCAAATCGAGAGAGAATATTTTGGCATCGCTATTCAGTGCCAGTAGCGTGGTGGAATAGCCAAGATAAGTGCCGACTTCGAGCACGCTTTTAGGCTGGGTGATTTTCAGCAGGCTAAGCAGGACAATCTGATCAACCAGCGTAATGCTGCCAATTTCCACTGGCGGGAACAGGGTGGAAATTTGCTCATCAGCTGAGCAGATATTTTTCAGGGTGAGAAGGTCTTTTAACTTTATTTCATTGATTCCATTACCATAGCCGGACAAAAAATCAATAACTGAACTGTTCACACCCTTCTCCTCAAACCTTGCTGCCGCGCTTTGCCATCGTTTTGTTCTGAACCACCGTTGTCAGGGCCACGGAACAGAAACACATTTTCGCTATCTTAACGTTTCGCTCTGATGCGCCGTGGGGGAAATAACAAGCTGTTTTGCGGATAATTCTACGGATTGGGATGAAAGGGTTCAGGCTGGATATTCGTTTTTGTCTGCCGCTGCCGCGGCGATCAACCAGTCACGGAAGCGTCGGCTCATCCGTTGCAGCACGGCAGACTCGTCGTACACAAGGTAGTAAGCGATAGGAGATGCCACCTCGACCTGGAGTGGATTAACCAGCGTGCCCTGCTCAAGCTCCTCCCTGACCAGCGACCGCCGGACCAACGCCATCCCTTTCCCTGCCAGTGCCGCTTCGATCACGCCATTGGAATCGACAAATACTGGCCCTTTATGGGTTTCGGCATCGTTGATACCCACGGCACGGAACCAGAGTCCCCAGTCCATACGGTGCTCATCATGCAACAACGTATAACGGGTGATATCCAGCGGAGTCAGCAGGTTTTCTCCCGCAGCAAGCAGGCGCGGACTGCATACCGGACGCAACCGGTCATTGAGCAAACATTGCGACTCCAGCCCCGGATAGACACCCGGACCATGCCGCACCGCAAAATCGATCCCTTCCGCAAGTAAATCGACCTTACGGTTGGTGGTGCTGATCTGAACCTCAACCCCTGGATTATCCTTTTCAAACGCCGCTAATCGCGGCAGCAGCCACTGGATAGCAAAGCCACTGGTGCAGCTGACGGTAATTTTATTGGGTTTGCCTTCATCCATTAGCCGCTGAGTCGCTTCCGCAATCTGGCTGAAGGCAGGCCGTATAGCGCGTAGATAGATACGCCCCTCGGTAGTTAATTCGAGCTGACGTGGACTGCGGATAAAAAGCCGGATGTTAACCGTCTCTTCAAGTTTGGTAATCTGCTGGCTAACGGCACTGGGTGTAACACATAACTCTGCGGCAGCTTGTTTCATGCTGAGATGCCTGGCGGCAGACTCAAAACACATCAGCGCATGTAGCGGCGGAAGTTTCATCGATGCCTCATAACCATAAGTTAGAAAAACTTAATCCAGGAAGAAATTATGGTTTGAATAATACGTCGATCAGGCTCAAAGTCATTTGAACGATTAAGTTTAGCTAACCACAGGAAATTTTGATATGCGCCTCGCAGATTATATCAGGCTGATCGTTCTCGCGGCGATTTGGGGAGCCAGCTTCCTGTTTATACGCATCGCTGCCCCGCAGTTCGGTGCCATTAACACCGCGTTTTTGCGTGTCTTTTTCGGTTTTGTCGGGCTGGCGGCGATACTTTTCGTGACAGGTTCATCGTGGCAATTTGCGGGCAAATTTCGCGCATCGCTGATTCTCGGCATCATTAACTCTGGCCTGCCATTTTTTATGTACTGCCTGGCAGCAAAATGGTTACCGGCTGGCTATTCCGCCATCCTTAATGCCACCACGCCACTGATGGGGGCCATCATCGGCTTTGCCTTCTTCAGTGAAAAACTAACACCGCGCAAATGGGGCGGTGTAGTGCTGGGACTGGCAGGCATTGTGGTCATCACCGCGATGGGGGAAACCCATTCCGCCAGCAGTACGCTGGCCGGTGTTATTGCCTGCCTGGTGGCTACCGGTTGTTACGGGGTCGCCGGATTCCTGACGCGTCGCTGGATCTCCGATCGCGGCGGCCTTGATCCGAAAATCGTGGCATTTGGCAGCCAGATTGGTGCCAGCCTGTTTCTGCTGCCGTTTTTTGCTTTCTCTGTGGCCAGCGGGCCGCAGGTAAACTGGCATCAGCCCACCGTCTGGGCCAGCGTGATCGCTGTCGGGCTGATCTGTACCGCGTTTGCTTATATCCTCTATTTCAGGTTAATCACTGATATTGGTCCGCTACGCTCCCTCACCGTGACCTTCCTGATCCCGCCCTTTGGCGTGCTATGGGGCTACCTGGTGCTGGGCGAAACCCTTTCTGGTGGGTTTGTTATCGGCGCGGTGATTGTGTGTCTGGCGGTGTGGATGATTGTGACGCCAGGGAAAGTGACCACGGACGCCGCTAAACTCTCAGCAACTTTGCCAGTAACACGGAAGCCCAGGTGAAGTCAGGTAACGTGTGCGAAAAAAGAATACGGTAAATGATGGGTGCAATCAGCTCATCCATCACCCGTTCCGTTCCAGGGGGGATCTCGCCACGTTGTATGGCGCGCTGGCGGATAGCCTCGATTTGTTCGACGTGCCGACGCTGGCAGCGCACACGATATTCATCGCTCTCCGCCGCCGCAATTTCGCTGAGTAATTTACGCCCGGTTTCTGTCGCCAGCTCATCAACATACTCCTCCAGCCAGCGACTGAAATCTTCGTGCATGTTGCCGGTATCTTCCGGTTCTGAATCCGGTAAAAGCTTTTGCAGCGCAATATCCGAGAGTAGCTGGCTCAGCGAACCCCAGCGCCGATAAATGGTGGTGGGATTGACGGCAGCCTCCTGCGCGATGGCATGCACGCTCAACCCCTCATCCCCCTTCTCTGCCCGCAGGCGTGCTACCGCAGCATAAACTGCCGCCTGAATACGCGCCGCACGCCCACCCGGGCGCGATGCCGAGCGTGTATTAACTTCATTCTCACTCATCTTGCTTCCTGTCATCGCTGTTGCTGGTCACTATAAAAGCAAAAAAGTTGCTTTTATGCGAGAGGAGATCTATAAAAGCAACAAAATTGCTTTTATCATCTCACGGAGAAGATCATGCATTCCACCAGCCTTTTGTTTTCCCCTTATCAGCTGAAAAATCTGCTTCTGCCCAACCGGGTGGTGATGGCCCCCATGACCCGTTCCTTTTCTCCAGGTGGCATCCCCACACCGGAGATGGCGGCTTATTATCGACGCCGTGCCGCTGCTGGTGTCGGGTTAATCATCACTGAAGCAACGGGTATTAACCGCCCGGCGTCCGTTAATGAACCCGATGTGCCGGTTTTCCACGGCGAAACCGCTTTGGCAGGCTGGAAAAGAGTGGTCGATGAGGTACATGCGGCAGGCGGAAAAATCATGCCGCAACTGTGGCATGTCGGAACTAAGCGTTCCATTTTCCATGCAGACTGGCAAGCAGCAGCCAGCTTTGAAGGCCCTTCGGGTTTATCGATCGCGGGAGAATCCGTCGGCAACCCAATGAGTGATGCGGATATTGCCGACACGATTGATGCCTTTGCTGACGCCGCTGTGAACGCAGAGCGGTTAGGCTTTGACGGCATAGAACTGCATGGCGGCCATAGTTATCTCATCAACCAGTTTTTCTTCGGCCACCTCAACCAGCGTCAGGATCGCTGGGGCGGAGAGTCGCTGCTGGCGCGATCACGCTTCGCGATTGAAGTCCTGCAAGCGATTCGCCAGCGGGTCAGCGCGGATTTTCCCGTCCTGTTTCGCTTTTCGCAGTGGAAAGCCCAGGCGTTTGATTCCCGCATCGCCGAAACACCCGATATTTTGGCTGACTGGCTGAATGCGCTGGTCAGTGCCGGTGTGGATGCCTTTGACTGTTCTCAGCGCCACTACTGGGATGCCGCATTCCCTGAGGTTGATAAGACGCTGAATATGGCCGGGTGGGTGAAAAAACTCACCGGTGTCACCAGCATCGCCGTGGGCGCAGTCGGGCTGAGTGGTGATGTCTTTTCCTCGCTGGCGGGCAAATGCTTTGCCACGGCACCGCTCGACCCGCTGCTGGAAAGGCTGGAAAATGGCGAGTTCGATTTGATGATGGTGGGCCGCCCGTTGCTGCAGGATCCACAATGGCTGGAAAAGATTCGTCTGGGGCGGTTGGATCAGCTGGCGGGGTTTAATACCAGGGCGTTGAAGACCTTGTATTAAAAAAAAGCCCGCAATGACGCGGGCTTCACTTTTTCGGCAACAGGGATGGGAATTATTCCCACTCGATCGTCGCTGGCGGCTTACCAGAAATATCGTAAACCACGCGGGAGATACCGTTCACTTCATTGATGATGCGGTTGGAGACGCGGCCAAGGAAGTCATACGGCAGGTGCGCCCAGTGAGCGGTCATAAAGTCGATGGTTTCCACTGCGCGCAGTGACACCACCCAATCATATTTACGACCATCACCCATCACACCGACAGAACGCACCGGCAGAAACACGGTGAATGCCTGGCTGACTTTGTTGTAGAGGTCAGCTTTGTGCAGTTCTTCGATAAAGATGGCATCAGCACGACGCAGCAGGTCGCAATACTCTTTCTTCACTTCGCCCAGCACACGCACGCCGAGGCCCGGACCCGGGAACGGGTGACGGTACAGCATGGCGTACGGCAGGCCGAGTTCCAGACCGATTTTGCGCACTTCGTCTTTGAACAACTCTTTCAGCGGCTCAACCAGACCCAGCTTCATCTCTTTCGGCAGACCGCCCACGTTGTGGTGCGATTTGATCACGTGCGCTTTGCCAGTGGCAGAAGCCGCAGATTCGATCACGTCCGGGTAGATGGTGCCCTGTGCCAGCCATTTCACGTCGGTCAGTTTGCTGGCTTCTTCGTCGAAGACTTCCACAAACACGCGACCGATGATCTTACGTTTGGCTTCCGGATCGTTCTCACCCGCCAGCGCGTCAAGGAAACGAGCCTCAGCTGCAACGTGGACAATGTTCAGACCGAAGTGGTCACCAAACATCTCCAGCACCTGGTCCGCTTCGTTCAGACGCAGCAGGCCGTTATCGACGAATACGCAGGTCAGACGGTCACCAATCGCGCGGTGCAGCAGCATCGCGGTGACGGAAGAATCGACACCACCAGACAGACCAAGGATTACTTTGTCTTGACCTACCTGCTCACGAATACGCTCAACCGCGTCTTCGATGATTTTGGCCGCAGTCCACAACGCTTCACAGCCGCAGATATCGCGCACAAAACGCTCCAGCATGCGCAGGCCCTGACGGGTATGGGTCACTTCCGGGTGGAACTGCACGCCGTAGAAACGCTTCTCTTCGTTCGCCATGATGGCAAACGGACAGGTTTCGGTGCTGGCTACGGTAACGAAATCCGCCGGGATCGCCGTCACTTTATCACCGTGGCTCATCCAGACATCCAGCAGCGGTTTACCTGCATCGCTGATGGCATCTTCGATATCACGAACCAGCGCGCTTGAGGTGGTCACTTCAACCTGCGCGTAACCAAATTCACGCTCAGTGGAGCCTTCAACCTTGCCACCCAGCTGCATTGCCATGGTCTGCATGCCATAGCACACGCCCAGTACCGGCACGCCAGCGTTAAAGACATATTCCGGCGCACGCGGGCTGTTCAGCTCAGTGGTGCTTTCCGGGCCACCAGAAAGAATGATGCCGTTCGGGTTGAACTGACGAATTTGCTCTTCGGTGACATCCCACGCCCAGAGTTCGCAGTAGACGCCCAGCTCACGCACGCGGCGCGCGACCAGTTGCGTATACTGAGAACCAAAATCGAGGATCAAAATGCGATGTTTATGAATATTTTCAGTCGTCATTGCGGCGTTTCCATGGGATGGACTTAATAATAAATTCGCCCGGCTGGAGCCGGGCGGTAAATCTTACGGGATTATGAACCCATGCGGTAGTTCGGCGACTCTTTGGTGATGGTCACGTCGTGCACGTGGCTTTCCGAGATGCCCGCGCCGCTGATGCGAACAAACTCTGCTTTGGTGCGCAGATCGTCAATGGTCGGACAACCGGTCAGCCCCATACAGGAGCGCAGGCCACCCATCTGCTGGTGCACGATCTCTTTCAGGCGGCCTTTGTAAGCAACGCGACCTTCGATACCTTCCGGCACCAGTTTGTCAGCAGCGTTATCGCTCTGGAAGTAGCGGTCTGAAGAACCTTTGGACATCGCGCCCAGTGAACCCATACCACGGTAAGATTTGAATGAACGGCCCTGATACAGCTCGATTTCACCCGGAGATTCTTCGGTACCGGCCAGCATAGAGCCGACCATCACCGCTGCCGCACCAGCAGCGATGGCTTTGGCGATGTCACCAGAGAAGCGGATACCGCCATCGGCGATAACCGGAATGCCCGTGCCTTCCAACGCTTCTACTGCGTCAGAAACGGCAGTGATCTGCGGAACACCCACGCCAGTCACGATACGGGTAGTACAGATGGAGCCAGGGCCGATACCCACTTTCACTGCGCTCACACCGGCATGCGCCAGCGCCAGTGCGCCTGCACCGGTCGCTACGTTGCCACCGATGATTTCGAGGTCCGGGTATTTCGCACGGGTTTCACGAATACGCTGCAACACCCCTTCAGAGTGACCGTGTGAGGAGTCAATCAGCAGAACGTCAACACCTGCCGCGACCAGCGCATCGACGCGCTCTTCGTTGCCCGCACCTGCCCCCACCGCAGCACCCACACGCAGACGACCCTGCGCATCTTTACAGGCATTCGGTTTACGTTCGGCTTTCTGGAAATCTTTTACGGTGATCATGCCCAGCAGATGGAAGCTATCGTCCACCACTAGCGCTTTCTCAACACGTTTTTCGTGCATTTTCTGCAGCACGATGTCACGGGCTTCGCCCTCTTTCACCGTGACCAGGCGCTCTTTCGGCGTCATCACCGCTGAAACCGGCAGGCTCAGATCGGTAACGAAACGCACGTCACGGCCGGTAATGATACCCACCAGCTCGTTGTCGGCATTCACGACCGGGTAACCGGCAAAGCCGTTACGCTCGGTCAGCGCTTTCACGTCCGCCAGGGCGGTAGTTGGCAGCACGGTTTGTGGTTCAGTCACCACGCCGCTTTCATGTTTTTTCACCTTGCGAACTTCATCCGCCTGGCGCTCAATTGACATGTTTTTGTGGATAAAGCCCAGACCACCTTCCTGTGCCAGCGCGATAGCCAGACCCGCTTCGGTCACGGTATCCATTGCAGCGGAGAGCATAGGGATGTTCAGACGAATGTTTTTCGTCAGTTGGGTGCTGAGATCGGCCGTGTTAGGCAGAACGGTAGAATGAGCAGGAACGAGCAGAACGTCGTCAAATGTGAGTGCTTCTTTAGCGATTCGTAGCATGGCAATATCTCAACCTGGGGGTGAATGAGAACAGATAAAATATTGCCGCGGCATTATACAGGCCGAAATCGGTTGCCTCCAGTGTTTTTTCAGAAAAACTCTTGATCCTCTGTACCAGCCATGTAGTATCGGTTAATTAACCCTCTGATTTACTATTTGATCTCCATCACATGTCGCTACCGCCAACCGCCAATATTTTTACCGTTAGCCGCCTGAATACCACGGTGCGTCAACTGCTGGAAAATGAAATGGGGCTGGTGTGGCTCAGTGCAGAGATCTCCAATTTTACCCAACCCGCTTCCGGCCACTGGTACTTCACTCTGAAGGATGATGGTGCCCAGGTGCGTTGCGCCATGTTCCGTAACAGCAATCGCCGGGTAGCATTTCGTCCGCAGCATGGTCAGCAGGTGCTGGTACGTGCCAGCATCACGTTGTATGAACCGCGTGGCGATTATCAGCTGATTATTGAAAGCATGCACCCGGCAGGTGAAGGCTTGCTGCAACAGCAGTTTGAGCAGCTTAAAACCCGGCTGGCGGCGGAGGGTTTATTTGATCAGCAATTCAAGCAACCGCTGCCGGATCCGGCGCGTCAGGTCGGGGTGATCACCTCTGCCACTGGTGCCGCGCTACATGATGTGCTGCGCGTGTTGCATCGTCGCGATCCCTCCCTGCCGGTGGTGATTTATCCCACGGCGGTACAGGGAGTGGATGCCCCGGCGGCGATTGTACGTGCTATCGAGCTGGCGAACCTGCGTGATGAGTGTGATGTGCTGATCGTCGGCCGTGGTGGCGGTTCACTGGAAGATTTGTGGAGTTTTAACGACGAACGCGTAGCACGGGCGATTTTCGCCAGTCGCCTGCCGATTGTCAGCGCAGTCGGGCATGAAACCGATGTCACGATTGCCGACTTTGTTGCCGACCTGCGCGCACCCACGCCGTCCGCGGCCGCCGAACTGGTCAGCCGTAATCAGCTGGAGTTAGTTCGTCGTCTGCAATCACAGCAGCAGCGGCTGGAAATGGCGATGGATTACTACCTGGCGCAGCAGCAACGTCGCTTTACCCGTATGCAGCATCGGTTGCAGCAACAGCATCCCCAGCTGCGCCTGGCGCGCCAGAGCACCACCCTGCTGCAACTGAAACAGCGTTTGACTGAGGCGATGGACCTGCGCCTGCGCAGCGCCAGCCGCCAGCAGGATCGCCTGGTGCAGCGTCTGAACACCCAGCAGCCACAACCCCGCATCCTGCGTGCCCAGCAACAACTTCAGCAGTGGCATTACCGTTTGCAGCAAGGGATGGAGCGGCAGCTCAACCATAATCGTCAGCGCTTTGGCACCCTGGCGGCGCAGCTGGAGGCGGTAAGCCCCCTGGCAACGCTGGCACGCGGTTTTAGCGTGACCACCGATACCCAGGGTCATGTGGTGAAAAAAATGCAGCAGCTGAGCAAAGGCGACTTGCTGCGTACCCGGCTGGATGATGGCTGGGTGGAAAGCGAAGTCACCGCATTGACCCCGCAAAAATCCACCAGGCGTAAATCCCGTACCTGAATCGCCCCGCAACATTCGATCTATACTTTCTGGCACATTCATCTGCCAGGGAGCCTGGTATGCCCTACAGTGTGATTCCACCCTATATTCTGCGCAATATTATTGCTCACGGCTCTGGCCCACAGCAGGATTACGCGCGTCGCACCCTCACCCATGTTCAGCATCTGATGGCTGCGCACCCGCACAGTACAACCCCCTCCAGCAGTGCGATACCCGGCCAGGTGGTACGCGCCATTTATGACGCCGAACAGACTCAGACCCTGCCCGGTACGCTGATTCGTCAGGAAGGTCAGCCCGGCAATGGCGATGTCGCCGCCGAGGAAGCCTGGGAATATCTTGGCGTCACTTACGATTTCTACTGGCGCATCTATAAGCGTAACTCATTGGATAACAATGGGTTGAAGCTGGATGGCACCGTTCATTACGGCAAGGAATACCAGAACGCCTTCTGGAACGGTCAGCAGATGGTGTTTGGCGACGGTGACGGTGAGATTTTCAATCGTTTCACCATCGCCATTGACGTAGTCGCGCACGAACTGACCCACGGGGTGACAGAAAGCGAAGCCGGGCTGGTTTACTTCGCCCAGTCTGGCGCACTCAATGAGTCGATGTCGGATGTATTTGGTTCGCTGGTGAAACAATTTCATCAGCAGCAAACCGCCGATCAGGCTGACTGGATCATTGGTGAAGGGTTACTGGCTAAAGGGATCAATGGGCGCGGCTTGCGTTCTATGTCAGCGCCAGGCACCGCTTATGACGATCCGATGCTGGGTAAAGATCCGCAACCTGCCGATATGGCGCATTACATCGACACCCGTGACGACAACGGTGGCGTGCACCTGAATTCCGGCATTCCTAACCGCGCATTTTATCTCGCGTCAACTTCGCTGGGTGGCTTCGCCTGGGAGCTGGCAGGTCAGGCATGGTATGACACCTTATGTGATAAAAGCCTGCCTCAGAATGCGGATTTCAGTACCTTTGCCCGCTTTACCGTACAGCACGCCGCCAAACGTTTTAACCGTTCGATCGCTGATGCGATTCAGAGCGCGTGGCAGCAGGTAGGTGTGACGTGAATATCCCTGAACTCACCGATGATGCGATTATCGAGCTGGCTCGTGAAGGCGGACTGGCCTTTATCCCGCGTCTGCGCACCGAACGACGTTTTGCGCTGGCGCAATTGCCCACGCCGCAAAAACAACGGATATGTGCGGTGCTGGAACAGGCAATGCCACTGGGCGAGCCGGAAGATCAGGCTGCCAACATCGGGCGTGGTGATCAACGCTATTTTCGCATCCAGATCAGCTACGCCACCCATCAGCAAAGCGGGACAGTGGTGATTTTGATTCCGGAACAGGTCGCGCCACCCGAGCTGGAAGCGCTGTGGCGTGATGGTGAGCAGACATAAAAAAAGGACCGACGATGTCGGTCCTGTTTCTTAGCATCCGGCCAGCAGAGACTGGCCGGGAGCATCATCGTTACGGCAAGGCGTAGGCGATAACGTAATCACCACGGTCCGGAGACTGACGAGCACCACCTGCGGAGATCAGGATGTACTGTTTGCCAGTTTTCGGCGACACGTAGCTGATCGGGCCACCCTGGCTACCCACTGGCAGACGGGCTTTCCATACTTCTTTACCGGTTGAGCTGTCGAACGCACGCAGGTAGTAATCCTGAGTACCGGCGAAGAATACCAGGCCACCCTGCGTTGCCAGAGAGCCGCCCAGAGTCGGCATACCGATTGGCATCTGCGCGTGCATTTTAATTCCGAACGGACCGGTATCCTGCACCGTACCTACCGGCACCTGCCAGACAATCTTACGGGTCTTCATATCAATCGCGGACATGGTACCGAACGGCGGAGCCTGGCACGGGATACCCAGCGGAGACATAAAGCGGTTTTTGTTAACAGCGTACGGCGTGCCTTTCAGCGGAACTGCACCCATACCGGCGTTGACAGACTCACCACCATTGCTGGCTGACGCTTTGCTGGTGTCCTGCGGAACCATCTGCACCCACAGGCCCAGACGCATATCGTTGACGAACATGTACTGGTTGTTCGGGTCAAACGAGATGCTGCCCCAGTTCATACCACCCAGTGAACCCGGGAAGCTGAGCGAGACATCGGTATCCGGCACAGTGAACAAGCCGTTGTAACGCATGGATTTGAAGCTGATACGACAGATCAGTTGGTCGAACGGTGTTGCACCCCACATATCAGACTCTTTCAGGGTCTGATTACCAATGCTCGGCATTTCCACCGAATGCGGCTGGGTTTTGGTGTACTGCTCGTTCGGGATGTGACCCTGCGGCATCGGCAATTCTTCAACCTTAGTCAAAGGCTTACCGGTCAGACGATCCAGCACCCAAATCATGCCAGTTTTCGCACCGATAACCACAGCAGGCTTGGTGGTGCCATCCTTCATCGGGAAGTCAACCAGGCTCGGCTGCATCGGCAGGTCGAAGTCCCACAGATCGTTATGCACGGTCTGGTAAACCCATTTCTCTTTACCGGTTGTCGCATCCAGCGCCAGAACCGAGGCACCGTATTTATGATCCAGTCGGGTACGATTTGCACCCCACAGGTCAACAGACGGGCTACCCATCGGCAGGAACACGGTGTTCATCGCCGGATCGTAGGACATCGGTGCCCAGGAGTTCGGGGTACTACGGGTGTAGTCTTTGCCCGGCATCAGAACCGCATTCGGGTCCACGTTGCCTGGGTCAAACGCCCAGCGCATCTGGCCCGTGATCACGTCGAAGCCACGCAGCACGCCGCCAGGCATGTCGGTTTTCACGTTATCGGCAACACGACCACCTACCACTACCGTGGTCCCCGCCAGTGCAGGAGCAGAAGTCAGCTGATAAAGCGGGTCTGGTGCATCGCCCAGGCCTTTTTTCAGGTCAACCGAACCGTGGTCACCGAAGTCTTCACAGTATTCACCGTTGTCGGCGTTGATAGCGATCAGGCGTGCATCGATGGTGTTCATCAGAATACGACGCTGACAGGTATCACCGGCAGCCAGAGTCACCGGCGTGACCGGCGTTGATCCAGGTTGAGTCGGCTGAGTCAGCGGCTTGGTCGCATCAAAGTACGCCAGGCCACGGCAGCGGTTCCACACCTGAGACTGGGCGTTAACTTCACGTTTCCAGATCTGCTTACCGGTGTCAGCCGCAACCGCGATCACGTTGTTGTGCGGAGTACACAGGAACAGGGTGTTGCCAACCTGCAACGGCGTTTCCTGATCTTCAGCACCGTTTCCGCCAGGGCTGATTGGGGTATCACCGGTGTGGAACGTCCAGGCCACTTGCAGGTCTTTCACGTTGTCACGGGTGATCTGGTCCAGCGCCACGAAGCGGTCACCGCCCGGGGTGTTGCCGTAGTTTTCCCAGTTCTTCTGCTGTTTCGCTTTATCTACCGGAATCAGCGGCAGCTGTGTGCCTTCAAAAGCGACAGTCGGGTGCGGCTGGAACATCTGAACAAAGGTTGCCACCATACCAACGACAATCACCGCAGACAGCGTGTACGAGACTTTTGCCAGTGAGCTTTTGCCCTCAGCCTTACGCAGTGCAGGCCAGGTCAGGAACGCCAGCAGCATCAGACCCGCAGGTACCATCAGACGTGAAACCAGCGGCCAGAACACCCAGCCCGCATCCACCAGCGCCCAAATCAGCGTACCGGCGAAGACCAGAATGAACAGCGTGACAGCTGAAGATTTACGACGGAAGAACTGAATCGCCGACAGTAACATTACGATACCGGCGATCAGGAAGTACCAGCTACCGCCGAGGGAGACCAGCTTGCCACCGCCGATGGCGAAGAACAGCCCGACGGCCAACAGGACCAGCCCTAATAACACAGACCAGATGCTCAACCCTTTACAGGGGCGAGCGGAATTTTCTGCCATAACACAAACTCTCCTGAAAAAATAAAGCGCTGGCGCCGGACATAGCATATTGCCCGGTCACAGATACCCTGCCGTGCCTGTTGCAGGAATCGTTCCGTTAACGTCTTTATTTTAGAACTATTGGTACGGGTGCGATGCCCGTGATGCAGTGCTTGTGAGGAAGGACACAGCGAAACGCTATTGAGACTTACCACAAGGCGGCAAGATTGTACCACCTGGTACATTAAGAAGTGAATATCCATAACGCAGGAGTTACTGCGCAATAGCATTTTTGCTACAAATCCAGTCGTAACTTATTAAAATTTATGACGCAGGGAGGGCGAGATTTTTGTAGTGGCGCGATTTATCGCGTGGGGTTGAGACGGCATCGCGCCGCTACGATTCAGAAGCGCTGGTAATATCCGGAATAAATTCCACGCGCTTTTTCGAAATCAGCCCATCGCCGTGCTGGCAAAAATAATCCACCGCACCACAGGCTTTCAGCACCTGCAAAGGCTGATGGCAATCCGGGCAGATAGCTATTTGATCGAAATGGCTGCCACAATGTGGGCAATCGAAACCTTCTGCTACGTGAGTCAGCGCTTGCTGGCAGTTTGGACAATGTGCGTTCATCTTCTTCTCCAGACACACAAAAAAATGAGGGCCACTCTGGCCCCCATCATCTTATTTCTTGTTCTTTTTCAGGTGCGCAAGCAGACGCTTACGCTTACGCTGCTGAGTTGGCGTCAGCAGGTTACGTTTACCTGCGTACGGGTTATCACCCTCTTTGAACTGAATACGAATCGGCGTACCCATCACGTTCAGCGAACGACGGAAGTAGTTCATCAGATAACGTTTGTAGGAATCCGGCAGGTCTTTCACCTGATTACCGTGAATCACCACAATCGGTGGGTTGTAACCACCAGCATGCGCATACTTCAGCTTCACGCGACGACCACGCACCAGCGGTGGCTGATGGTCTTCGGCTGCCATGTTCATGATGCGCGTCAGCATCGAGGTGTTCACACGTTTGGTGGAACAATCGTAAGCTTCGGTGACCGATTCAAACAGGTTACCTACGCCGCTACCGTGCAGTGCCGAAATAAAGTGAACGCGAGCAAAATCGATAAAGCCGAGACGGAAATCCAGCGTCTCTTTCACTTCATCTTTCACTTCCTGCGACAGGCCATCCCACTTGTTAACCACAATCACCAGTGAGCGCCCACTATTCAGGATAAAGCCAAGCAGCGACAGGTCCTGATCGGAAATACCTTCACGCGCATCGATCACCAGCATCACGACGTTGGCGTCTTCAATCGCCTGCAGAGTTTTGATCACCGAGAACTTCTCAACGGTATCAGTGATCTTGCCACGCTTACGCACACCGGCGGTGTCGATCAGAATATACTCACGATCGTCACGCTCCATCGGGATGTAAATGCTGTCACGTGTGGTGCCCGGCATGTCGTAAACCACAACACGGTCTTCACCGAGAATACGGTTAGTAAGCGTTGACTTACCGACGTTAGGACGTCCGACAATCGCCAGTTTGATCGGTAAAGTGGTCGGATCGAAATCGTCCTCTTCCTCATCGATCAGCTCCTCGCCGTTCTCTTCTGCCGCTAACGCTGCCCAGTAGGCTTCGTTTTCGTCTTCTTCGCTGACTTCCAGCGGCGCAACGACATCCATCCACGGCAGCAACGCAGTTTCCAGCAGCGAGGTCACGCCACGACCATGCGAAGCGGCGATAGCGTGGATCTCACCCAGTCCCAGGGCGTAGAAATCCAGCACAGCTGCTTCCGGATCGAGACCGTCGGTTTTGTTCGCCACCAGGAAGGTCGCTTTTTGACGTGAACGCAGGTGATTGGCTATCTGCTGGTCAGCTGGCATCACACCCGCACGGGCATCCACCAGAAACAGCACAACATCGGCCTCTTCAATCGCCAGCAGTGACTGCTCTGCCATGCGATTTTCTACACCTTCTTCAGTGCCATCAATACCACCGGTATCGATAACAATAAATTCGCGCCCTTCCACTTCGGCGCGACCATATTTGCGATCGCGAGTCAGTCCAGGAAAATCCGCCACCAGCGCATCACGGGTGCGCGTTAAGCGGTTAAACAGCGTGGATTTCCCCACATTGGGACGCCCAACCAGCGCGACCACAGGTACCATAACACTTGCCTCAGTTTAAAAATGAATCGCCCGAATGGCGTGAGTATAACGACATTTACCGTAAGGTTCAGGCTGAAGGCGCTAAGAATACCATAAAAACGAAACGGCCCCTGAACAATCAGGAGCCGTCGCAACCTACAGCCAGGCTTAGCCCTTAACGGGTAATGGCGTAAACCTCACCGTCTTTCGACTGAATCAGCAGCTTGTCACCCGCCACCACCGGTTCGGTCTGGAAGCCAGAGCTGTCGAGTTTCTGCTGTGCCACAAAGCGGCCGTCCAGCGTATTAATCCAGTGTACATAACCTTCACTGTCGCCCACCACCAGGTAGCCATTGAACAGCACCGGTGAAGTCAGATTACGGTGCAACAGCTCGCTCTGACGCCAGATGGCTACGCCACCGTCGGCATTCAGCGCATCGACACGGTCATTCTGATCTACCAGGTAGATACGACCCGCATCAACGATCAGATCTTTCACGCCGCCAATTTCGCGCTTCCACAGGATCTGACCAGAACGCAGATCCAGCGCCGTCAGGTTACCGTTGTAGGCCAGCGCATAAACCACACCATTGACGATAACCGGCGTGGTATCGACGTCGTTCAGACGGTCGATCTCAGTGGCACCACTCGGCTGCGAAATACGCTGCTGCCAAATCAGCTGGCCCTGGTTCATGATCACCGCGCTGACGCGACCGTTGTCGCCGCCAACAATGGCACCACCAAAGGCAACCGCCGGAGCTGATTCACCGCGCAGTGACAACGCTGGCATATCGAGGTTGACGCTCCACTTGATCGCACCGCTCGCCTGATCCAGCCCCTGCAACTGACCGTTGCTGGTGTGAATCAGTACCAGACCATCGCTGACGACCGGACGTGATAACGCCTCACCCGCCACTTTGGTCTGCCAGGCAATGCTGCCATCGCTGGTGTTCAGTGCAAACACCTGACCGCGCTCACTGCCGATGTAGAGACGGTCACCGTTTACGGTAACGCCACCCGACAGCAGTGCTGAAATATTTTTCGAGAAGAAGCCGGTCTTCTCAGAGAGGTCCACTTTCCATTTTTCTTTGCCGTTGCTGGCATCGAGGGCTTTCACCACGCCAAAGCGGTCAGCAGCGTAGACAGTACCATCCTGCCAGGCCGGATGCAGGTTGGAGTAGAAGTCGCCGACACCATCACCCACGGAGGTGCTCCACGCGGTTTGCGGCGTAAACTGATTTTCTACTTTCGGCAGCGGGGCCATTTTCACTACATCTTCTTCGCCGCTGAACAGCGAGCAACCGCTGAGCAGAGTGACTGAAATCAGCCCTGGCAGCAGGTATTTACGTAATTCCATGTGCGCTCTCTTGACTGGCTTAACTTAAGTTATTCATCTTCATCTGCAGCATTTGCTTCAGGGCCGGAGAAGCTTGTGACTCCGCACCTTTGCTCCAGGCATCACGCGCGCCCTGCTTGTCGCCTTTGCTCAGCAGTGCTTCGCCACGAATGTCCGCTACGATAGCTGTCCAGCCATCACCCTTAACATTGTTGAGGGTAGAAAGTGCGGCATCGGCCTGATTTTGTTGCAGTTGAATGCGTGCCAGACGCAGGTTAATCACCGCCTGCAGATTGGCATCTTTGGTGTCTTTCAGCCCGCTCTGTAGCAGAGCGATAGCTTTGTCCAGCTGATTGGTTTCAACATACTGTTTAGCCAGATCCAGCGACGCCAGCGCACCATAGGTGTTATTGTTTTCACTGGCAAAGCTGGCAACAGCTTCCAGCGTTTGCGGCTTATCAGCCTGCATGGCGCTGGTCAGCTGCTGATACTGCGCTGAGGCGGCTTTGTCGGCACCGGCCTGATGGCTGGCCCAAAAACGCCAGCCGCCCAATGCTGCGATACCGATGACAACGCCTACCGCCAGTGCTTTGCCATTGTTGGCAAAAAAGCGACGCAGCACATCAACCTGTTCGTTTTCGTTGCTGTAAACTTCCACGCAATCCCTCTCTTAAAAATGGCTGTTGCGATGCTACGCTTACGGCAACAACGTGCGCAACGTAGCACTGGCTTCACTCTGGGCCAGCGTCTGCTGATCGCCGGTACGCAGGTCTTTAATCACCACCTGGCCGGTTTTCACTTCATCTTCGCCCAGCACCAGCGCAATGCACGCGCCCCACTTGTCTGCACGGGCAAACTGCTTCTTGAAGTTACCACCACCGAAGTTAGTCATCAGCTTCAGCTGTGGGTCAGCATCACGCAGTTTTTCCGCCAGTTGCATCGCAGCGGACTGCACGCCCTGCCCCGAAGCGATAACATAGACATCAACAATGCGCGTCGGTTCAAATTCCGGGTTAACTGCCTGCACCAGCAGCACCAGACGTTCCATACCCATGGCAAAACCGACAGCTGGCGTCGGACGTCCACCCAGTTGTTCAACCAGACCATCATAACGGCCACCACCGCACACGGTGCCCTGAGAGCCGAGCGCACTGGTCACCCACTCAAACACGGTACGGTTGTAATAGTCGAGACCACGCACCAGACGTTGGTTAATGGTGTAGCTGATACCGGCATCGTCCAGCAGAGCACACAAGCCGCTGAAGTGCGCGCGGGAATCTTCATCAAGGAAGTCACCCAGCGTCGGCGCATCATTCAGCAGCTTTTGAATATCCGGGTTTTTGCTATCGAGTACGCGTAGCGGGTTGGTGTACATACGGCGTTTGCAGTCTTCGTCCAGCACCTCTTTATGCTGTTCGAGGAAAGCCACCAGGGCGTCACGGTAGTTAGCACGCGCATCGAGTGAACCAATCGAGTTCAGTTCCAGCTGGACGTGCTCGGCAATACCCAGTGCTTTCCACCAGCGCGCGGTCATCATGATCAGTTCAGCGTCAACATCCGGTCCCTGCAGGCCGAAGACTTCCGCACCCATCTGATGGAACTGGCGATAACGGCCTTTCTGCGGACGTTCGTAGCGGAACATTGGCCCCATGTACCACAGGCGCTGCTCCTGGTTGTAGAGCAAACCGTGTTCGATACCGGCGCGCACGCAGCCTGCAGTCCCTTCCGGACGCAGCGTCAGGCTTTCACCATTGCGATCCTCAAAGGTATACATCTCTTTTTCAACCACGTCGGTGACTTCACCAATCGCGCGGCTGAACAGCGGGGTCTGCTCAACGATCGGCAGGCGGATTTCACTGTAACCATAGCTGGCCAGCACCTGCTTGAGCGTGCCTTCGATACGTTGCCAGATCGCGGTATCCGCCGGCAGGTAATCGTTCATCCCGCGAATCGCTTGAATATTCTTCGCCACGTTAAAATCTCTTAAGACAAAAAAACCTGTCCGGCATCATACCTTATGAGGATGAAACCGCACAGGTTCAATCACAAACTGGCACGCGGCTGACGCGCACCTTCCCTTATTTTTCCAGCTGCTGCACGTTAATGCGGCGGCTTTCGTCCAGCATTGATGCCTTAGCACGGATACGCGCTTCCAGCTGGTCGATCATGTCCTGGTTATCGAGACGGTCACGCTGGCGCACGCCATCTTCGTAGAAACCACTTTTCTTGTTACCACCGGTGACGCCCAGCGTCGATACCGTGGCTTCGCCTGGACCGTTGACCACGCAGCCAATGATCGAGACATCCATCGGCGTGATGATGTCTTCGAGGCGTTCTTCCAGTGCGTTTACCGTGCCAATCACGTCAAACTCCTGACGTGAACAGGTTGGGCAGGCAATAAAGTTGATACCACGGGAACGGATGCGCAGGGATTTGAGGATGTCATAACCCACCTTGACCTCCTCCACCGGATCGGCGGCCAGCGAGATACGCAGCGTATCGCCAATCCCCTCTGACAGCAGCAAGCCTAAACCAATGGCGGATTTCACTGCACCCGCGCGCGCGCCACCCGCCTCTGTGATGCCGAGATGCAGAGGCTGATCAATGGCTTTCGCCAGCAGACGATAGGATTCAACCGCAAGGAAGACATCGGAGGCTTTAACACTGACTTTGAACTGATCAAAGTTGAGACGATCGAGGTGATCCACATGGCGCATGGCGGATTCGAGCAGCGCCTGCGGCGTTGGCTCACCGTACTTTTCCTGCAGATCTTTTTCCAGCGAACCGGCATTCACACCGATACGGATCGGAATATTGTAGTGACGCGCGCAATCCACCACCTGACGGATACGCTCGTTATTGCCGATGTTGCCTGGGTTGATTCGCAGACAATCTACGCCATATTCGGCGACTTTCAGCGCGATGCGATAGTCAAAGTGAATATCCGCTACCAGCGGCACATTAACCTGCTGCTTAATCAGTTTGAAAGCTTCAGCCGCGTCCATGGTCGGCACTGAGACGCGGACGATATCGACGCCGACGCGCTCCAGCGCTTTGATCTGATTGACCGTGGCGGCAACATCCGTGGTACGGGTGTTGGTCATCGACTGAACGGCAATAGGCGCACCGTCGCCAACTGGCACCTTGCCGACGTAAATCCGCGTTGATTTGCGACGGATAATGGGTGCTTCGTTATGCATATTCTCTCTCCACAATTGCCCGGCAAGCGCGATGCGCGTTATTGCGCACCGACTGTCAGACGGGCAACCTGGTTATTACGGATAAAACGGCTTAAATCAACGGGCTGATTCTGATATTGCACCTGGACAGCGGCTGGCGCACCAATTTTCAGACGATACGGAGCCTGACCAGACAGACTCAGTTTACCGCCGCTACGTTGCAGGCCGCTGAACAGCTTTTTACCGCTGGCGTCGGTGACTTCCAGCCAGCAATCCGCATTGAAGTTCATCACCAGCGCATTAGGATCGGCTGACGTCTGGCTGACGCCTGCGCTACCGGTCGGCAACTGACCCGCAACGCTATTCGCCGGGGCAGGAGACGTCGCCGGAGGTGGCGTGCTATCAACCGGTGCCTGGCTTGGCGCGACCACGGCATTGTCGCTGCTCTGCGCAGCGGGTGCACTGCTGGCCGCAGCAGGCGCATTGCTGCTAGCGGCAGGCGCGCTGGTGTTGTTATTCGGGGTATCTACCGCACCGGCACCGTTATCGATCGGCGTGCCTGCGGCGTTGGTGTCGGCATCAGTGGGTGCGTCGTTGCTGCTGTTATCACCTAGCGGAATCGACTGACTGTTGTCACCGCTGTTGCTGCCGTTTTGGTCAGCCATCGACACCAAATCTTCCTGTGAGGCTTTATGATTCTGCCACCACCAGGCACCGGTCAGACCGATCACCACGAAGATCACCAGCCAGGTGAAGATCATCAGCCAGCCATCACGTTTCTTGCGTCGTTTACCCAACGAGAAGCTCTGCATAGGCTCGATTTTGGCCGCACGAACCGGTGCCTGTTTTGCCATCATCGGCAACAGGTCATCTTCCGGTACATGAACCAGACGGGCATAGGAGCGAATATAACCGCGCAGGAAAGTCGAAGCTAAATCAGCAGGCGATTTGTCCTCTTCAATGTCGCGTACGGTTGAAAGTTTCAGGCACAGGCGTTCAGCGACGTTTTGCTGGGTCAGCCCCATCTGCTCACGGGCCAGACGCAGGCGTTCACCTGTGGAATGTACTGCAGATTTCTCTTGAGTGGCTTCAGTATTCATTAGCTAAATAACGCTGGTACTGTATCGATTGTGGAAAACTTCGCGCCAACCGGTCGCCATAACGTGTAACGTCAGCAGCGTTTCCCTGTTGCGCGGCGAAACGTATCTGTAACCCTAAGCTGTCGGCACTGGCGGGCAGCTTATGGTGGTAAATCTCTAAGAGCAGTGAAACCTTGTCCCACGCTTGCTGTTCAGATTGCTTTTCCGCTTCCGTCAGCAGTTGATTGCCCAGCTGCGGTGCGGCATCCAGTGCGTGAGTTAATTGCTTCCGTGCAGCGGCATAATCGCCAGCCTGCAGGTAACAATAGCCCGAAAACAACAATGCATCCTGACGGGCATCGAGGTCCTGCGCATCAGCTGCCAGCTTAAACTGTTGATGCGATTCGTCATACTGCCTCAAACCGCAGAGAAACGCACCGTAATTGTTAGCCACATAACCATTGGCCGGGGCCAGTTGTTGCGCACGCTGGTAGTACCAACGTGTTTGCGCGATATTCTGCTGCGCCTGAGCCACGCGCGCAAGCGCCAGCGGTACCCGATAATCTTGCGGCGCAGCCTGTTGTGCTCGCAGCAAATTGCGCTGCGCTGCCGAAAAATCTTTCACCGCCAGGTAGTGCAATCCCAGCTGCAGGCGAATATCTGCAGCCCCCTGACGCGTGGGTTCACTGACACACCCGGTTACAACAAAGCCTGCCAGCAATACTGCCGGTAATCCCTTACTCATCATCCATTCTCCCTGAATCATTCAGGCGGGAGAGACTGACACGAGTTACGCCCGGTGAACATCACCAGGCGCTGACTTTCAGAGCGCCTTCACAGAGATGGCTTCACCGGCCATCTTTTTACGCATCGTACGCTTGGTACGGTCGATCACATCACCAGCCAGCTGACCACAGGCGGCATCGATATCATCACCACGGGTTTTACGCACGATGGTGGTGAAACCGTATTCCATCAATACCTTAGAGAAGCGATCGACACGGCTGTTGGAGCTACGGCCATAAGGCGCACCGGGGAAGGGGTTCCACGGAATCAGGTTGATTTTGCACGGCGTATCTTTCAGTAGCTCGGCCAGTTGATGGGCATCATCTGTGCTGTCATTAACATGATCCAGCATCACGTACTCAATCGTGACGCGTCCCTGGTTGGCATTGGATTTCTCCAGGTAACGTTTCACCGCACCGAGGAAGGTTTCGATGTTGTATTTCTTGTTAATCGGTACGATATCGTCACGCAGCGTGTCGTTTGGGGCATGCAGCGAGATAGCCAGTGCAACGTCAATCATATCGCCCAGTTTATCGAGTGCCGGAACCACGCCGGAGGTCGACAGCGTGACGCGACGCTTAGACAGACCAAAACCGAAGTCATCCAGCATGATTTCCATGGCCGGAACCACGTTGTTGAGGTTAAGCAACGGCTCACCCATGCCCATCATCACCACGTTGGTGATCGGACGCTGACCCGTCACTTTGGCCGCACCGATAATTTTCGCCGCGCGCCACACCTGGCCGATGATTTCCGAAACGCGCAGGTTACGGTTAAAACCCTGCTGCGCCGTCGAACAGAATTTGCATTCCAGCGCACATCCTACCTGCGAAGAGACGCACAGTGTGGCGCGGTCATCTTCCGGGATATACACAGTTTCGACCAATTGGTCGCCGACGCGAATCGCCCATTTGATGGTGCCATCACTGGAACGTTTCTCTTCCGCCACTTCCGGCGCGCGAATCTCAGTGAGCTGCATCAACTTGCCACGCAGCACTTTGTTGATGTCGGTCATCTGCTCGAAATCATCGCAGCAGTAATGATACATCCACTTCATCACCTGATCGGCGCGGAAGGGCTTTTCACCGAGCGAAACAAAGAATTCGCGCATCTGCTGACGGTTAAGATCCAGCAGGTTAATTTTTTCGTTTTTTGGGGAAACAACCACGGGGGAAGCGGACGACGGCGTCACAATCTGTTCGGACATAATGTTCTCTGGCCTCGTTGTTACACGTTATGGCTCTGGTTAAGAATAGGAAAAAAACTGCGCCCTTGCTGAGTGAGCTCAACAAGGGCGCATAATTGTACTACATCTGCGGCATGATGCCAGGGGGAACGGTTTACGCCAGGTTAAAAGGTGTAAACCTTTCGTCACCTTAGCGAGTGCGCGGGCAGACTTCGTTCTCAGCGAAGAAGTAAGCGATTTCACGGGCAGCTGATTCTGCAGAATCAGAACCGTGGGTCGCGTTCTCGGTGAAGCTATCAGCGTAGTCAGCACGCAGAGTACCAGCCAGCGCGTTGTCTGGGTTGGTTGCACCCATCAGATCACGGTGACGCTGAACAGCGTTTTCACCTTCCAGAACAGAAACCACAACCGGACCAGAGGTCATGAATTCAACCAGACCATCAAAGAACGGACGGCCTTTGTGCTCAGCGTAGAAGCCTTCAGCCTGCTCTTTGGTCAGGTGCAGCATTTTTGCGCCAACGATTTTGAAGCCCGCGCTTTCAAAACGGTTGTAGATAGCACCAATCACGTTCTTAGCGACGGCGTTTGGTTTAACGATTGAGAAAGTACGTTCGATTGCCATGTTGACCTCTGTTTTTACGGCATAGCCATTCTGAAGAAACCGGGAACCTGCCCGGTAAGAAAACGGGGCGATTATAGGGACATCGCCGGGCGTTGCCTATTGCCGATCGCAGGAATTATTGAAAATAATTGATTTCTGTCGGGGCAGACCGTTTAAAAATGTGCCATATCCTGATGTCCATCTTCAACTTTCGCCTTATCAGCCCTTGAGATAGCCTGCACATTACCGGACACTGAAGGCTTTCCTGATTGATGAGAAGAGGTTGCTATGACAGCTCCCCTGTTTGTATCCGCTGACTGGTTAAATGAACATTACACCGAGGAAACCCTGCAGGTGCTGGATGCCCGTATGCTGCCACCTGGTCAGGAAGCCGTGCGTGATATCCAGGCCGAGTATCTGGCAGGCCATCTGCCTGATGCCCCCTTCTTTAATATTGAAGCCCTTTCCGATCACACCAGCCCCTACCCGCATATGATGCCGCGTGCCGAAGCCTTTGCCGTCGCGATGCGCGAGCTGGGTGTCAGCCAGGATAAGCACCTGGTGGTCTACGACGAGGGTAACCTGTTCTCCGCGCCCCGGGCATGGTGGATGCTGCGTGCTTTTGGCTGCCTTAATGTGTCAATTCTGGCGGGAGGCCTGGCGGGCTGGAAAGCGGCAGGCTTTACCATTGCCAATGGTCCGGTTTCGCTGGCGGAAGGGGAATTTGACGCGAAGTACGACGCCAGCCAGGTGAAACGTCTGACCGATGTACTGCTGGTAAGCCATGAAGGGGGAGCGCAGATTGTCGATGCCCGTGCGGCCAATCGCTTTAACGCTGAAGTGGATGAACCCCGCCCCGGCCTGCTTCGTGGGCATATCCCCAATAGCCTCAACGTGCCGTGGAATAATCTGGTGGTTAACGGCGCACTCAAGCCTGCGGCTGAACTGCGCAGCGAGTTTGATAAAGCGGGCGTGAAACTGGATCAACCGGTGATTGCCAGCTGCGGTTCGGGAGTGACGGCGGTGGTGGTGATTCTGGCGCTGATGTCGCTCGGCGTGCGGAATGTCGCCTTGTATGACGGCTCCTGGGGCGAATGGGGCAGCCGCGACGACCTCCCTATCGAGAAGTAATAACCGTAGCGGCGCGATTTATCATGCGCCTTTGGCAACAGCGCCGGAATAACAACGCGCGATAAATCGCGCCGCTACGATTCAGTGCAGTTTTAGATAATCCGCTGGCTGCCTTTGAAATCGCGCAGGAAACTGCCCCAGCGACGTTCATAAAAAGGTGTGATATGGGCGGTAAAGAAATGGCTCACGCCATGCTCGCCGCTCACCACTTCACAGAGATCAATCGGTGCATCATCCGTCAGCGTATCAGTCGCCACGCTGCCTGCCGCCTGAATAATCTGTTCAATATCGCTATCCGCTTCAATGCCAATCAGCAGGTTCGGTGCATCGCCCGCCTGTTCACGAATGCTGGCAATATACGCGCGGCGTACCTGTTTATACTTAGCGAACAACTGCGTCAGCGAGTCGATCATCTGAGCGGGTGGTTCAGCGACTTCAGACAGCAGCAAAGCATGGCCGCCTTCCAGCACCGTTTGCTGGCTAAGTGCACTACCCTCTTCGCCCAGCAGATGGGCAATCTCACCGGCTGAAAACTCTTTCCCTACCGGCAGCTTCGGGTTGAGAAACAGAGTTTCGCCCAGCGTCATTTCGAACAACGTCCGCGCGGGCAAGCGCAGGTAAGCCTGTTCATCCTTGATCGCTTCACTCATCGCCTGTTCAGACGTGAAAAACGGAATGACGCTACCGCCCTCTTCCTTTTCCCAGTGCTGCAAATCAATCGGTGTGGTGGCATCGAACTGCTGCGCGCTGCTTTCACCCGGCACCCAGACATCAGCCTCCAGCAACAGCTGAAAAAATTCCGGACGGTGCGCAGGCTCAGTGGCCGCCAGCTTCAGCACCTCTTCAAGACGGTTACTCATGGTTTGGTTTTTCCAAAAAAAGACGGCAGGTTTACGCCTGCCGTCATCAGGATTATTTCAGCAACAGATTCGCGATGGTACGCACACCGAGGCCGGTTGCGCCAGCTGACCACTGTTCCACCGCGCTTTTGCGATAGGTTGCTGAGCAGTCGATATGCAGCCAGCCCTGCTGATATTTGCTGACAAAATGCGACAGGAACGCCGCTGCACTGCTGGCACCCGCAGAGTGTGCCGGGCTGGCGATGTTATTCAGATCGGCAAAGTTTGACGGCAGATGGCTGCGGTGGAATTCCGCCAGCGGCAGACGCCAGAACGCTTCGTTTTCACCGGCGGCACTGCCCAGCAGCGACTGAGCCAGCACGTCATCAAAAGTGAACAGCGCATGGTAATCATTGCCGAGCGCGGTTTTCGCCGCTCCGGTCAGTGTCGCCGCATCAATCAGCAACTCAGGATTTTGTGCGCTGGCGTCGATCAGGCCATCGGCCAGTACCAGGCGTCCTTCCGCATCGGTGTTCATCACTTCAACGGTTTTGCCATTGCGGTAACGAATGATGTCGCCCAGACGGAAGGCATTGCCGCTGACCATGTTGTCAGCACAGCACAGATACAACTTCACGCGTTTGTTCAGCCCACGGGAAATGGCCAGCGCCAGTGCACCTGTGACGGTGGCAGCACCGCCCATGTCGGACTTCATCGAGTCCATAAAGCTGCTCTGCTTCAGGCTATAACCACCGGTATCAAAGGTGATGCCTTTACCCACCAGGCAGGCATATACCGGGGTATTTTCATCACCACCGGGATTGTAATCCAGTGCCAGCAGCACCGGCGGGCGGGTTGAACCACGGCCCACGGTATGGATACCCAGGTAGCCCTGCTCGCGCAGATCTTCACCTTTGGTAATGCGGTAGCTTACGGCATTGCCTCCCACATCAGAGATCAGGTCAATCGCGCCATGTGCCAGCTGTTCCGGGCTGAGGTCTTCTGCCGGTAAGTTGATGATGTCGCGCACCCAGTCAACAATCTTCAGGCGGCGATCAAATTCGCTCTGCTCATGCTCGCTCAGCGCGGGCCATTCCACCTGACGCGTGCCCTTCGGACCACGGTAGCCCTGCCAGAATGCCCAGCATTTTTCCAGATCCCAGCCTTCGCCGCTTAAGGCGACATGGCGAATGCCCTGGCCATCGAGTTTGCGCGCCGCGCGCTGAATGCTCAGCAGCACATCGGTGCCGGTGAGGTGAAGGGTCATGCCACTGTCATTGCTGCTCAGCAACGCTTTGTCACCCCAGCGCGCATCGGCGGCCTGGGAGCTGAGCGTAATTGTCATTGGTTGTGTTGTCATCGCGTGGCTCCGTATGCGTGAGTTATCACCTTCCGCCAGACCAGCGGAATGATGCTGTTTAACAGAAAGTTAGCGGGTATTGGCCGCAGGCATTAACGCCCGCAGACGGGTTACCGCTTTGTTGACCAGCTCAATGGCGTAATCAATTTCCTCTTCGGTGGTAAAGCGTCCGAGCGAAAAACGCAGCGAGCTGTGTGCCAGCTCCTGCTCAACGCCCATGGCGCGCAGCACATAAGAGGGTTCGAGGCTGGCCGAGGTACAGGCAGAACCGGACGACAGCGCCAGATCTTTCAGCGCCATAATCAGCGATTCACCTTCAACGTGGGCAAAACTGATATTGAGGATATTGGGTGCGCCCTGCTCCAGGGAACCATTCAGCGTCACATCGCTGAGTGCGCTGATGCCCTGCCACAAACGCTGGCGTAACGCCGCAAGGCGTGCAACTTCCGTGCCCATCTCTTCCCGCGCGATACGATAGGCCTCGCCCATGCCAACAATCTGATGTACCGGCAAGGTACCAGATCGCATGCCGCGCTCGTGACCACCGCCATGCATCTGCGCATCAATCAGCAGACGCGGTTTACGGCGAACCCAGAGCGCGCCGATGCCTTTCGGACCGTAAATTTTGTGCGCGGAGAAAGACATCAAATCCACCGGCAATGTGCTGACATCAATCGGCAGTTTGCCGACGCTTTGCGTCGCATCAACGTGAAACAGAATGTCGTGCTCACGGCACAGGGCACCGAGTGCAGCGATATCCTGAATCACACCGGTTTCGTTGTTGACGTGCATCAGCGAGACCAGAACGGTGTCAGCACGTAACGCCGCAGCCAGCATTTCTGGCGTGACGATGCCATCGTGACCGGGTTGCAGATAGGTGACCTCAAAGCCTTCGCGCTCCAGCTGATGGCAGCTGTCGAGCACCGCTTTATGTTCGGTCTGACTGGTGATGATATGTTTGCCGCGCGCCTGATGCGACAGGGCGGCGCCTTTGATCGCAAGGTTGTCAGCTTCGGTGGCACCGGAGGTAAAAACGATTTCACGCGGATCGGCATTGACCAGCTCGGCAACCTGGTTGCGAGCGACATCGACAGCTTCTTCAGCCTGCCAGCCAAAACGGTGAGAACGGGAAGCGGGGTTACCGAAGGTGCCATCCAGGGTGAGGAACTGCATCATTCTGGTGGCAACACGCGGATCCGCTGGCGTGGTGGCCGCGTAATCCAGGTAGATCGGTAATTTCATTGCGCTAAAGCTCCGTATAAAAAATCATACGACTTTATAGCATGATTCGGCCCTCCCTGCGTTAGCAGGAAAGGCCGAAGGAGGCAGGATCAGGCACGCAGATTAACGTTGATGGTTTCCTGCACGCGGTGATTCTGGAAGCGACGATTGTCGATAGCATTCTGACGATCGGCCACATCAAGAATTTCCTGATTGTTAACCAGTTCCGCCAGCGTGATGTTGTTGAGGAATTCGCTGATGCGTTCACTCAGGTCACGCCACAGCACGTGAGTCAGGCAACGTTCACCACCCTGGCAACCTTCTTTACCCTGGCATTTGGTGGCATCAACGGATTCGTCAACCGCGGTGATCACCGCGCCAACGGCAATCGCGCCAGCATCTTTACCTAACAGATAACCGCCGCCCGGACCACGCACGCTGGCAACCAGACCATGCTTACGCAGACGCGAGAATAACTGCTCCAGATAGGACAACGAAATGCCCTGACGCTCAGAAATATCAGCCAGCGGCACCGGCCCCTCGTGCGAGTGCAGGGCAACGTCCAGCATAGCGGTAACGGCATAACGTCCTTTGGATGTCAGTCTCATAGCATACAACCTCGTAAGCGTCCGTCGGTTATCGGCGGGTATCTGATGAATGGCCGCTAGTCTGACATTCCCGAGTAAATTGGTCAACTATTTAACCGAGTAATTTGCTCAACTATTTAACTGAGCAATTTACTCAACTATTACCCTCACTACCTTTACGTTTTTCGAACGACGCCAGCATACCGCGCAGAATATTCAGTTCATCACGCTCCGGGCGCGCACGGGTATAAAGACGACGCAGCTTGCTCATCACCTGGCCGGGATTGCCTTCACGGATAAAGCCGCTGTTCAGCATCATCTGTTCCATGTGCTGGTAGAAGCGTTCCAGATCATCCACCAGCGGATAAGGGGATTCTTCAAACTGCGGCTTCGGTGTGGCCTTCTCCTGCTCTTCCAGCCAGGCCATGCGCACTTCATACGCGATGATCTGCACCGCCATCGCCAGGTTCAGCGAGCTGTATTCCGGGTTAGCCTGAATCGCCACATGATAATGGCACTTTTGCAGTTCTTCGTTGGTCAGGCCAACGCGCTCGCGACCAAACACCAGCGCAACCGGTGCCTGCTGGCCCTCTTCGACGCTTTTGATGCCGCATTCACGCGAATCCAGCATCGGCCACGGCAGCGAACGTGAACGTGCGCTGGTGCCAACCACCAGACTACAACCTGCGATGGCCTCATCCAGCGTATCGACAATTTGCGCATTACCAATCACGTCGCTGGCACCCGCAGCCAGTGAGATTGCCTGAGAATCAGGCTTCACCAGCGGGTTGACCAGGTAAAGGTTACTCAGGCCCATGGTTTTCATAGCGCGGGCCACCGAGCCCATGTTGCCGGTGTGGGAGGTTTCAACCAGTACAATTCGGATATTTTGCAGCATAATAGGAGCAGGTAAGAAAATGATGGCGCGATCCTAACATAAAAGCAGGACATTTACCGAATGCGCTGCTATACTCCGCGCCGTTTTCCCTGTTCTTTAACATCCAGCGAGAGATACCGATGCATCCGATGCTCAACATCGCCGTGCGCGCTGCGCGCAAGGCCGGAAATTTAATTGCAAAAAATTATGAAACCCCGGACGCTGTCGAAGCCAGCCAGAAAGGCAGCAACGATTTCGTCACCAATGTTGACCGCGACGCAGAACGTCTGATTGTCGAAGTGATTCGCAAGTCATACCCGCAACACACCATCATCACCGAAGAAAGCGGTGAACTGGCGGGCGACGATCAGGACATTCAATGGGTAATCGATCCGCTGGATGGCACCACTAACTTTATCAAACGCCTCCCCCACTTCTCAGTTTCTATCGCTGTGCGCATCAAAGGCCGCACCGAAGTTGCTGTGGTTTACGATCCAATGCGCAACGAACTGTTCACCGCCGTACGTGGTCAGGGCGCGCAGCTGAACGGTTACCGCCTGCGCGGTAGCACCGCTCGCGATCTGGATGGCACCATTCTGGCGACGGGTTTCCCGTTCAAACTGAAGCAGCATGCCCAAACCTACATCAATCTGGTGGGTAAACTGTTCACCCAGTGCGCTGACTTCCGTCGTACCGGTTCTGCCGCACTGGACCTGGCTTACGTAGCCGCAGGCCGTGTTGATGGCTACTTCGAAATTGGCCTGAAGCCATGGGATTTCGCTGCCGGTGAACTGCTGGTACGTGAAGCGGGCGGTCTGGTGACTGACTTCACTGGCGGCCATGGCTACCTGATGTCCGGTAATATCGTGGCCGGTAACCCGCGCGTCGTGAAAGCACTGCTTTCCAACATGCGTGAAGAACTGAGCGAAGCGCTGAAGCGTTAATCTCTGGTTGCGGCGCAATGTATCGCGCCGCGACATTAAAACGGCCGCAGGCCACTGCTCATCATTGGCTGTGCGCTTTGCCACAGCACCGCACCCGCCATCAGCAAAATCACACTGCCAAACAATGCCAGCATCGGCATCAGGACTTTCGCCTGTCTACCTGCCGGACTGGCGCTGCCGAGTTTTTCTGCCAGTTTACGCGAACGCTGCACCAGCAAGCCCATCGCCGAGACGGTGACTGCGGTGCCCATCGCCATCGCAACAGCCGATGCCACACCCCAGGCATAAACGTTAATCACTTTGGCAAATAACAGCATCATGATGGCACCGGAACAGGGTCGTAATCCCATCGAGAACACCACCAATGCCTGTGTTTTGCCGCTCACCGCCTGCTCCATCTGCGCGGGAGAAGGCAGATGCGCATGGCCGCACCCACAATGTTCATCATGCTGATGATGTGGCCGGATGGCATGAATCTGCATACGGGGCGCAGGCTTTAACGCTGCCCACAGCGAGCGTAGCGCACGCCAGCCAACCCACACGCCCAGCGCCATCACCAGCAGATAACTGCCCTTCTCCAGCCAGTAGCTGCCGAGATGCAGTTCACGCGAGGATGTCTGTAGCACTACCAGCATCACCGTCACCAGCCCGATTGCCACGCCCCCCTGCAACAGCGCCGCCAGTAACGTCAGCTTCATGCTGGTTTTTAAGCGTGCCGGATGAGTCGCCAGAAAGGTGCTGATCACCACTTTACCGTGTCCCGGACCCAGCGCGTGCAACACGCCATAGGCGAGGCTGAATAACATCAGGGTAAAACCGGCCTGATGTGGCTGTTCAGCCACCTGCTGTAGCAGTTGCGTCATTTCGCGGTTCAGCACTTTTTGCCAGATGACACTTTGCAGCAAAATCTGCGGCCAGAATTGCCACAGCAATCCCCCTGCCAGCAGCAAAACCAGCGCCAGCAGCCACAATGGCCATAAATGACGTGAACGGGAAGGCAGTGAAATTAATGACATGTCAGCGTCACCGTCTGCGCGAACTGCTGCCCGAGATCCATATCCTCGGGTGGAGCATCGGCTTTATCGAGCGACAGTGCATACTGTTTCAGCGAGTCGTCAGGTTTTGGCGTATGCAGATCCAGCTGGCAGCGCGATTTCAGCGCATCCGGCATGGTCAGCGCCTGCGCATTGTCGTAGTACATGTCAACGAAATAGCTTGGGTCAAAGGTGAGGATACGATACTGGCTCGCGCTCAGGGATTGCGGCTCCCCCAGTGGCAGAATGAATTCCAACACCGCTTTGTTACCGTTGCGCGATAGCTGATATTCCTTCGGCAGGTTGAGGAATTTCACCCGGTTTTTCCCCTGCCACACTTCGGTGAAATAGTGCTGCCCCAGCACATTAGCCATCACCTGCGCCGCAAGTTTTTTCCACACCACGCTACCCGGCTCGGCTTTACCAGCATCATATAGCAGATCGGCGGAGGTGATTTCGTCCATCGTCCAGACCATTTTTAATCCGGTCAGATGATCATTTTCGGTGACCAACTCAGTTTTCATATCAATAAAGCTATGTGGATGTGACCAGGCTACGCCACTAAACAGCAGCATCAGGGTAAAAAGCGCGATTTTCATAATGTTATAAAGTAACAATTAAAAGGTGCAGATTCCAGTGGTCCAGAAAAACTGTGACCCGCTTTGAAGCTCTGAGTAAAAGTCAGGACAAAGTTCAGGGTTACCGTGTGGAGTTGACTATTCTTAGCTCAAAAATGACCTGCTGGAATGACCATTGATGAGTTCTGCGTCCTCTTCTGCACCACTCTTCAGCCGTTCCCAACGTCGTTGCCATCTGCTACTGCTGCTATTTCTGCCCGCTCCCGCGCTGACGCTTGAAAAGCTCTGCCAGTTAAATGGCGTGGACCCTGTTGTCGCCCGACAGGATATCGCGGATGTCAGTGACGAGATACAGCGTTATCATCAACTGGAGCTACACCAGATGGTTGATGGCAGCTTTCGCGTACATGGAACGGAACTGGACAGGCGCTTATGCCTGCTTCATTGGTTGCGACGCGCATTGCGCCTGTCGCAGGATTTTGTTTGTGAACACTTTTCCCCGGTGCTGCGCCAACGTCTGAAAGTGCTGAAGATTGAAAAAGCGTTGTGGGATGAGACCAATTTGCAGGCGCTGATTCAGCATTGCAGCCTGCGGCTTAATCGCAACTTCAGTCAGCGCGATCGGCTGTTTCTGCAAATCTTTATGAAGTATGCCCTGTGCCAGCGCCAGAACGCGTTGTTTAACCCTGCGCAGCGCGCCTGGCTGGCGGAGAAGGCGGAGCGGGAAGCTGCGGACGATGTGATTCATCACTGGCAAAAACGGTGCCATCTGGTGCCGGATGCCAGCGAGGCCGATTTCTGGACACTGCTGTTTAGCCTGATCCACGCACCGGACGGCAACCAGTTGCAGCACCCGCAGGCGCAAATCCTGATGCAGGCAATTGAAGCGCTGATCAGCCGTTTTGAACAGCTGGCACAGACACGTATCAATTATCCGGGAGAGTTAAAACAACAGCTTTTTACCCATCTGGCACAGGCGCTGGACCGCAGCCATTTTGCCATCGGTATTGATAACAGCGTGGCGCTGGATGTCGCACGGCTCTATCCACGCCTGCTGCGTACCACTGAACAGGCGCTGGATGACTTTGCGCAGCAATTTGCTACCCGTTTCAGCGCCGAAGAGGTGAGCCTGGTGGCAGTGTTGTTCGGTGCGTGGCTGATGCAGGAGAACGCATTACAGGAGAAGCAGGTCCTGATGCTGACTGGCGAAGATGCCAGCCTGGAACAATTACTGGAGCAGCACATTCGCGAACTGACGCTGCTGCCAATCAACATTACTTATCAGGACATGCAGCAGTTTCAGCAGCACGGCGCACCGCGTGATATCGCGCTGGTGATCTCTCCGTATGCAACCTCGTTGCCGCTGTTTTCACCAACCTTAATTCATGCGGAGCTGCCGCTGAGCGAGTACCAGCAGCGCCGCATCCGTCAGTTGCTGGAGTCTTAAGCCGCACGTGGACGCAGAAACAGCGCCGGCAGTGCCACCAGCGCCATCACCCAGAACAGATGTCCCTGCAGGTGAGTAAACAGCACGCCACAAATCATGGTCATCACCGCGATGCCGCCGCCCATAGCCAGCGCCGAGTAAAGCGATTGCAGGCGGATGACTTCGGCACCTTTACGTGCGGCGATAAAGCGCATCGCCGCCAGATGGCAGACAGTAAAACTGCCACAATGCAGAATCTGCGCCACGATCAACAGTGGCAGTGCGGTGCTGGAACCGAGTAGCGTCCAGCGCACCAGCGCGCAAACGCAGGATAGCAGCAGCAGGTCGCGCGCGGTCCAGCGGCGGAACAGGCGATTGCTGAGCGCGAAGACCACAATTTCTGCCACCACCCCCAGTGACCAGAGATAGCCGACGATGGCGGCGGAATAGCCTGCCTCCTGCCACCAGATGGCGCTGAAGCTATAATACGCCGCGTGCGCTCCCTGCATCAGGGTGACACATAACATAAAACGCCAGACGGCATTTTCCCGCAGTAAATCACGCCAGGCAGACCAGCCACCACTTGCACCGTGGCGGGCATCCCCCTGTGGACGGGTGTGCGGCGGCAGCATCATACCAGCCAGCATCGACAGCACGCCGACAGATAACAGCAGCAGAATCGCCTGCGATGAGAAGGCGCTGACCAGCATCCCTGTCAGCGCGGAGCTGATGACAAACGCCAGTGAACCCCATAAGCGTACCGGGCCATAGGCAAGGCCGATCTGTTGTGTCCAGGTGGCGGCCAGCGCATCGCTTAACGGCACCAGCGGAGAAAAGAACAGGTTAAAACCGATCATCACCAGCAGCAGCCACAGCCACTGGCCACCAAGCCAGAAGCCCAGCGCAAACAGGCAGGTCATCAGCGCCAGCAGACGCAGCGCACGAATCAAATGGGAAGGTGTTTTCACCTGCGAGGCAATGAGCAAACTGCCGACAAAACGCGCCACCATTCCGCAACCGATCATCAGACCGATCTTCTCAGCATCCAGTCCGATGCCTTTGAGCCACACGCTCCAGAATGGCAGATAGATGCCGTAACAGAAAAAATAGGTGAAGTAGCTGAGACCCAGCCACTTTGCCGATCCGAGGGTCATATTGGCTCCGCAGGGTAATCGATACCGATCTAATAATTTTGTGCGGTACTTTGTCAGAGCCAGGCAGAAAAAGGAATAGAAAGGCGGATTATCTGCCGCCATCAACGCTGAGGATTTGACCTGTCACCCAGTTCGCCCAGTCAGAGGCAAAATAAAGCACCGCGTGAGCAATATCGTCTGCCGCACCCAGCCGCCGGAGGGCGATATTGTCGATCAACTGCTGCTGACCTTCACTGCCCAGCGCATCCCATTGCTTTTCCGTCGTCGGGTTACTGCGAATGAAGCCCGGCGCCACGTTGTTAACGGTGATGTTCCACGCGCCCAATTCGTGGGCCAGCTGACGCGTCAGACCAATTTGCCCGGCTTTGGCGCTGGCATAAGCCTGAATACCGGTCAGGCTGACATCCAGCCCGGCGCGGCTGGAAATATTAATGATGCGGCCAAAACGGCGGGCTTTCATGCCGCTGACCGCCGCCTGCGACATCAAAAAGGCCGCATTCAGGTTGACTGCCACAATCGCCTGCCACTGGGCAAAGGTCACCGTTTCCAGCGGCTGCCCCACCTGACCGACGACACCACCGGCATTGTTAACCAGTGTATCAACATCAACCTGCTGTGATGCGAGCGAGCTAAACAGCGCGCTAATTGCCTCGGGCGAACTCAGGTCGAGCGCGAAAGCCAGCGCATTGTTGCCACACAACGCCGCCGTCTCTTCGACCTGCTCTTTCTGGATATCGCAGGCAATCACCCGCGCGCCGCGCGCCGCAAAGGCCAGACAAATGGCCCTACCAAATCCGTGCGCTGCACCGGTCACTAATACCTGGCGTTGCGAAAAATCAAAAGGGTTTTGCATCAGGCGGTTCCCGTTTCGTTAATTTCCAGCAACGCCAGCGTCGCGAGACTCTGCGGCAGCTCGCCGCGCTCAATCCGATGAATGAGGTGGACCAGTTGCGTAGTGAGGGGCATCGGCAGATCAAATCCACGGCCAATATCAATAGCCGGAGCAATCTGCGCGTCAATTTCAGTCTGACGTTTCCGCACCGCCAAATCTCGCCAGATACCGGAGTGGGATTTGGCCGAGCGCCGGTTGTGCGCCACCATATCCTCAAAGGATTGACGAGTGTGTTCAGGACTGGCATCAGGTAAAAACGCCGAAGGGTCAAAACCATCAAACCCTTCCAGTACGATATTCTGCGCGTGCGCCACGCTGCCAATTTCCCGCGCCAGTGCCGTCAGCACCGGACGAAAGCGCGGCATCGCCAGCACATCGGCGATGCTGTCGTCGGACAGTGCAGTGGCAAACAGCAACGCGCCGTAAATCATTTTCGCCCACAGGAATCCCCAGATATTCGGGGTCAGGATCGCCGCAGCATCAAACTGCTGCAACAGCGAGTAGAGCGTTGCGGTACGCGGTCGCGTGACGCCGTCTAACTCCCCTATCACCACCGCCCCGCGTCCACCGTGATGAATCACGCCGGGTTCAAGGAAGTCTGCACCAAAGTTAAGGAAAGCTCCCACGGTGCGTTCGATGCCAATCTCGTCGGCGATAACCCGTTCGTTGAGGCCATTTTGCATCGAGACCACGAAGCCGTCGGGTGCTAAATGCGGCACAATCTGGAGGATGGCCGCCGCAGTGTGATGTGATTTCACCGCCAGCAGCACGCAGCGGAAACTGCCTTCAAGTTGTTCAGGGAGAAAAGCCTGCGCCTGCACCACTTTGTCGCCGAGGGGGCCGGTGATGCGCAAGCCGCGCTGGTTGATGGCCATCACATGTTCCGCGACGTTATCGACAAAAATCACCGGCTGTCCGGCGTCGATAAATGAAGCGCCTATTGCGCCGCCAATCGCTCCCGCCCCCCAAATAACCAGCGGAGCAGGCGTTTGCGGCTGAGTGACAGCTGACATCGGTTTTTCCTCCGGGAAAGTTGCGCCTCAGCACACTAAAGCGCGTCAATAATCTCGCGAATTTCTGCCAGCGCGGTTTGCCAGATCGCCAGCATTTCCTCATCGGCACGCTGATAATAGCCACCGTAGTTGCCATCACCGAGATAGGCTTTGGCGCGTATCGGGTCCATTTTGCGCAACGTCACCAGATCGACCAGCGGCTTCTGCTGCTCAGGCTGTGTCACCCCAGGCAAACGCGTCCACGGAAAATTCTCCATCCACGATGCATGCGAAGCTATCGGGTCGATGGACATGACTTTTGCCCAGGTTTTTGGCGCATTCCACCAGTTGTGTAATTGCACCGTCACCCCCGGGTTGTTCACCATCCATTCGCTGAAAATGTTTTGCGCCGGTGAGTTGCCGCCGTGACCATTGATAAACAGAATGCGCCGAAACCCCTGCCGCTTCAGGTTATTGAGGATGTCATTCAGCAGGCAGATATAGGTTTGCATGCTGAGGCTGATGGTGCCGGGATAATCACTAAACGCGGGTGTCATGCCAAAAGGCATCACGGGAAAAACAGGAATGCCATAAGGCTCTGCGGCCTCGGTTGCCACTCTTTCTGCCAGAATCGAATCCACTGACAGGCTTAACAGCGCATGCTGCTCGGTACTGCCGAGCGGCACAATCACCCTATCGTCAGTGGTCAGATAGTGTGCTAATTGCTGCCAGTTCATTTCACTGATCTTCATTACGGTCCCCGGTGTTGGACGCGTGTAAAATTTCCTGCTGCAGCAACGGGACAACAACCCGCTGGATTTCTCCTGCATCAGGTACATGCCTGTATTCAAAAGAAGATTGTTTTTCTCCCAGCTGGGCGGTGAGTTCCTGAACGCCGGTGGCGTACACCAGGGCATCGGTCTCTTTTAATAATTCGCCAAGCCGGGGATCATCGCTGTGAACCACCGTGACCTGAGTGACGTGTGGAGCAAAGCGCGCCACGCCATGCGTCATCAGCGCGGTAAATTCTGGAAAAATCGATACCACCAGCGTGCGGGTCAGCGGTTCGAGCGAAGCCAGCGCGCGGCGCGTGGCTTCGGACGGAATAAAGCTGATGTTCAGCAACGGCTGCCCCGTAAATAGTTCGCTGACTTCACGCCGACGATGGGCAAAAGTCAGCAGCAAATCGGCGCTGGCCACTCGCTGGCGCAGAACCTCATCCTGTTTCAAATCGGTGAGGGTCGTCGCTTCTACCGCCGCGATGTCACCCAGCGTTTCCGCGATGCACTGTGCGTAATCACGCGCCGCATCAATAAAATTGCCAATGAAAAAGACGGTTTTCTTCTTGAGCTGACGCTGCTTTTCGCCATAACGGCTGCTGACCAGCGCACCGAGATCGGCGGCACTCAACCCCATCAACATGCCGCAATTGATAAAGGCATCCAGGTGCTGATGCAACTCATTGACATCATGCTCTGAAGACCCGAGCAACAGCGATGCATCGGCGATAAAGGTTCCGGCACCTGGCTTGCTGTACACCAGCTCCGCCGCCCTTAATTCGCGATAGACCTGCGCCACCGTCATCGGCGCGACACCAACCAAATCGGCCATTTCGCGCACCGAAGGCAGCTGCTCGCCGGGCTTTAACGCACCAAAGGTGATGGCGTATTCAATGATGCCGCGTAACTGCGCCCCCAGCGGGATCGAAGATTCTCGGTCGAGGTGGAATTCCATTACCTACCCTGAAAGTGTACTGGTCTATTAATACAATTATGCTGTTTTTTACATCAACGCAAGTCGTTAACGCAAAAAATAATCATAAAATAACTTTTTGTTATAACAGCATTGAATTTTTTTGCATTTTTTTTGCGCTAATCATTGACAGTTTATGAGCAATCCTTCAATTATCGTACCAGTTAACTAGAACACAATCATCACCGCCATTTTTTGCAGGTTCCGTCTCCCTTCTTTTCAGGGTGACAAACAGGTGCCTGACAAGCATTTTTTTCTGACTCAACAGAGAGGCAAGGTAATGAAAGTTATGCCTAAATTAACGTTAATCGCCTTACTGGCAGCAAGTGCCTTCAACACCCTGGCCGCACAGGCAGCAGAGGTAGTACAGCGCGGCGGAACCCTGACTTATGGCCGCTACGCCGACAGTAATTTCCTCGAACCGGTCCTGAATGAAAGCAATAACGATATCTGGATCCTCTCCAACCTGTATGACACCCTGCTGCTGCCGACCAACGATGGCAAGGGCATCAGACCAGGTCTGGCAACGGCCTGGAAACTGGCGGCAGACGGTAAAAGCGTCACGCTTACCCTGCGCCCTGATACTAAATTCTCTGACGGCTCGCCCATCACCGCCGAAGACGTTAAATGGTCACTTGAACGTGCTGCCAAACCAGGTAACGGCGTATGGCAATTTCTGGTCAGCGCAATCGATAACGTCACCATCAGCGATCCTCATACCGTGGTGATCCACCTGTCGCATACCGATCCTGCCATCCTTACCGCGCTGACGGTTTTCAACACCGCGATCATGCCGGAGAAACAGTTCGAAGCGGAACCGGGTGCCACCGATCACGACAAAGCGGCGGCATTCGCTGAACATCCGATTGGATCCGGCCCTTTTATGCTGAAATCGTGGCAACATAACGCCACCATGACGCTGGTGCGTAACCCGTACTACTGGGAAAAAGGCGCGGATGGCAAAGCCCTGCCCTACCTTGACGGCATCAAGTTTGAAATCATTCCTGACGATGCCACCCGCATCCTGAAGTTGCAGTCTGGTGAGCTGGACGGGGCCGAGTTTATCCCTTACTCACGCGTTAAGGAGTTGCAGGGCAATCCGGCACTGAATATGGCGCTGTTCCCGTCAACCCGTGTCGAAGTCGCCAGCGTCAACGCACGGCCAGAGATCGACGGCAAGCCGAACCCACTGGCGAACCCGAAGGTACGCGCTGCGCTGAACTATGCCACGGATAAAGACGGCATCATCCAGCTGGTGACATTCGGGCTGGGTAAACCGATGACTTCGTTTATGTCAACCTCTACCCCGCTGAACTCCGGCACCAAACCACTCTGGCCGGTGGATGTGGAAAAAGCGCAGTCACTGATGAAAGAAGCGGGCTATCCTAACGGCTTCAGCACCAGCATGAATATCCTGGCGGGTAATGAAGACAGCCTGAGCATTGCCACCGGCCTGCAACAGATGTGGGCGCAGATTGGCGTTAAATTAACCATCAACCAGATGGATAACGCCACGCTGAACGCCAACTTCCGCAAGGGGAATTTCAGCACCCGCATTGGGCCGTGGACCGACGATATCGCCGATCCAAACGAAATCACCTCCTACTACGCCTATTCGAAGAACATTCAGGCGCTGCATTCAGGCTGGAAAAGTGACGAGCTGGATAAGCTGTTTGAGGCCTCACAGCAGGAAACCAATCCGACGAAACGCGCAGAGCAGTACAAACAAATCCAGGACATCTACAACAGCACCGGTCCGACTATCCCGTTATATGAAAGTTCTTATCCGGTCGCGCTGAAGAAAAATGTCGAAGGATTCGTCCAGATCCCACTGGGTAATAACATCTTCACCGAAACCTGGCTGAAGAAGTAATTCGCCATTCATTACACCGAGTGAAATCCAGCCATATGGCGCTGTAGCGACTACAGCGCCATTACGCTGGATTTGGGAGCACGCGTTGACTGAGCTGAGTTATATTTTAAAACGCATTCTGCTGATCATCCCGACGCTGCTGGTCATTCTGGTGGTGACTTTCACCATCGTGCGTCTGCTACCTGGCGATCCCGCCAGTGCAATGATCGGCGACCGCGCCACCGACACTGATGTCAATCGTATCAATCAACAGCTGGGGCTGGATCAGTCGCTGCCCGTGCAGTTTGCCGGGTTTGTGCGCCAGGTCGCCAGTGGCAATCTGGGCAACTCCTATGCAATGCATGCCCCGGTGACGGCAGTGATCGCCGAACGTTTGCCGGTCACCCTGCTGTTAACCGGCATGGCCGCGCTATTTTCGCTGCTGATGGCGATCCCGTTGGCCTTTATTTCCGCGCTTAAACGCAACAGCGCCACCGATATCACCATTCGCGGCGCATCGCAGGTTACGCTGTCGATGCCCTCCTTCTATATCGGCCTGGTGCTGCTGACCGTTTTCGCTGCGCAGCTGCACTGGTTCCCGGTCGGCGGTTATGGCGATAGCTGGGGACAGCGCATCTATCATTTGTTTCTTCCGGCGATGACGCTGGCTGTAAGCATCACCTCGGTGCTGATTGGCAGCCTGCGCAACTCGATCATCGCGGTGCTCGATGCGGAATACATTACCTTCGCCCGCGCTAAAGGGCTGAGCAGCCGGATAGTGTTGCTGCGCCATGTGCTGCGTAACTCGCTGATCCCGATGCTGAGTCTGTTTGCCCTCAATATCGGCACCACCATTGGCAGCGCGGTAATCACCGAAACGGTGTTCGCCGTGCCCGGCATCGCGCGCCTGATGGTCGATAGCATTTTCAGCCGCGACTATCCGATGATTCAGGGACTGGTAATCGTGCTTTCCGTGCTGGTGTCGCTGATTTTTCTTATCACCGACATCGTACAGGTGATGATTGACCCAAGGAGGGCACGATGAGTGAATTAATTATCCAGCGATCCCTCACCCGCAAGTGGCGCAAATATCTGCCCTGGTCGTCACTGTTGGGCTGCGTCATCCTGCTACTCAGCCTGCTGATGGCGTTCTTTCCGCATCTGATTGCCACCGCCGACCCGCTGAAGTTCGACTACCGCGCCATCCTCAAAGGGCCGAACCTGCAACACTTTTTTGGCACCGATAACTTTGGGCGCGATATCTTTTCGCGCGTGGTGTATGCCTACCAGATTGATTTGCAAATCGCCTTCTTCACCACACTGTTCCCGATGGTGTTTGGCACCCTGGTTGGGCTGCTGGTCGGCTATTTCGGCGGCGTGGCCGAGATGCTGTTTCAAAGGATCGTCGATGCGGTAGTCACCTTCCCGCTACTGGTGCTGGTGATCGCTATCGTCGCGATTCTCGGCCCGGGCCTGAATAGCATGTATATCGCCGTCGGTATTATTTATTGGGTGTTCTACGCCAGGTTAATTGCCGGTGAAGTGAGCATTCAGAAACGGCTGGAATACGTGGCCGCAGGCAAAGTCATGGGCTACAGCACACCGCGCATTATCTTCCGTCACGTGCTGCCGAACGTTATTACCACCACGCTGGTGTACTGGATGACCGATATGGCGCTGGCGATCCTGCTGGGTTCCAGCCTCGGTTATCTCGGCCTCGGCGCACAACCGCCCGCCGCCGAATGGGGGGTGCTGATCGCCTCTGGTAAGAACTTCATGGATACCGCATGGTGGATAACGATTTTCCCCGGTATTGCCATCGTATTAACCGGCCTGGGATTCAGCCTGTTTGGCGATCTGCTGGCAGACTGGCTGCGTCCTGGAAGCCGTTAGTGAACATGAGAGCGAATTATGCCCAGCCAGACTTCCCCTTTGCTTGAGGTGCAGCAGCTCAACACCCAAATTCATACCTCGCGCGGTAGCCTGCGGGCGATTCAGGACGTGAGTTTCAGCCTCAATCCGGGAGAAATTCTCGGGCTGGTCGGTGAATCCGGCTCGGGAAAAAGCGTCACCCTGCGTTCTCTGCTGCGCCTGATGCCCGCCAGCGCCGAAGTTTCGGGTTCAGTGAAATGGCAGGGGCGCGAGATTACCAGTATGAAACCGGCGGAGCTGCGCAGCATTCGCGGCGGTGAAATCGCGATGATTTTTCAGGAACCGATGATCGCCCTCAATCCAGTGTTAACCGTCTGGCGGCAGATTGAGGAAAGTCTGGCCGCCCACACCGATTTAACGCGTAAACAACGCCGCCAGCGCGCCATTGAGTTACTGAATCAGGTGGGGATCCCCGCACCGGAGTTGCGTCTCGACGATTATCCGCACCAGTTCTCCGGCGGGATGCGCCAGCGTGTGATGATTGCCATTGCGCTGGCGGGCAATCCCCGTCTGCTGCTTGCCGACGAGCCCACCACCGCGCTGGATGTCACCATTCAGGAGCAAATCCTCAAGCTGCTATTCAACCTGCGTGACCAGTTAGCGATGGGAATTATTTTTGTCACCCACGATCTCGGCGTGGTTGCTCAGCTGTGCGATCGCGTGGCGGTGATGTATGCCGGACGTATCGTCGAAAGCGCACCGGTGCGGGAAATTTTCAGCCAGCCGCGTCATCCCTACACCCAGGGGTTGATCGCCTCGGTGCCACAAAACGACGGCGAGCGAAAACCACTGCAGTCGATTGAGGGCACACCGCCATCGCTGCTCAGTCTGCCGCAGGGGTGCAGTTTTAGCCCGCGCTGTCGCTATAAAACCGACATCTGCCTGCGGGAGGTGCCGCCCCCTGAGGCGCTAAATAGCGAACATCAGGTTGCCTGTCATCATCACGCTAACCTTAACGTCATCGAGGGCATCTGAGATGGGTGAAACTTTGTCACACAACAGCCTGCCAATCGTCAGCGTCGAGGAGGCGATCGTCCACTTCCCAGTGGCGCAGACCATCCTCGAAAAAATACAGGGTAAACCCCGTAAGTTTGTACAGGCACTGAATGGCGTCCGGCTGGAACTGATGCAGGGTGAGACACTGGGAGTGGTTGGTGAGTCCGGCTGCGGTAAATCCACGCTGGCGCGCACTATGGTGGGTCTGCTGCAAACTGACGAAGGCAAAATCTACTTCAATGGCAAAGATATCGCGACGCTGCGTGGCAAAGAACGCCGTAGCTTTAACCGCCAGGTGCAGATGATTTTCCAGGATCCCTACAGTTCACTTAACCCGCGCATGACCGTCGGCCAGGTACTAACCGAAGCGCTGTCGGTGCACGGCATGTGTGCGAAAAAAGATATTCCGGCGCGTATCCGTGAGTTGATGGAGTTGGTGCGCCTGCCTGTCGACGCCATCGATAAACTGCCGCATGAGTTTTCCGGTGGACAGCGCCAGCGTATTGGCATCAGTCGCGCGCTGGCCGTGAAGCCGCAGGTGTTGATCGCCGATGAACTGGTTTCGGCGCTGGATGTGTCAGTGCAGGCACAGGTGGTAAACCTGCTGCTGGATTTGCAGCAGAAACTCAATCTGACGGTGCTGTTCGTCGCCCACGATCTGCGGCTAGTCAGACATATTTCGCATCGTGTGGCGGTGATGTACCTTGGCGAAGTGGTGGAAGTGGCTGATACGGAAACGTTATTTATCAAGCCATTGCATCCCTATACCCAGGCCTTATTACGCGCGGCACCGAGTATGGACCCTGACGATCGCGGGAAAAATGTTAGCCTGACCGGCGAACTCCCCAGCCCGCTTGCACCCCCGTCCGGCTGTCGCTTTCACACCCGCTGCCCATTTGTTACTGATCGCTGCCGCACTGAGCGGCCGGTGCTGGCACTGAAATCCGGTGGTCAGCGCGTGGCCTGTCACCTGGTTCCCTTTGAATCCGGGACATAAAAAAAGGATGGCTTTCGCCATCCTTTCTATCGCCACGCGCTTATGCGAAATCAGGCATAAACCGGCAGACGTGCACAGATATCCAGCACTTTCTGCTTGGTACGTTCGATGGTGGCTTCGTCGTTGATGTTGTCCAGCACATCAGCAATCCAGCCTGCCAGTTCACGCACTTCAGCTTCTTTGAAGCCGCGACGCGTGACTGCCGGGGTACCGATACGCACACCGGAAGTCACAAACGGGCTCTTCGGATCGTTCGGTACGCTGTTTTTGTTGACGGTGATGTTAGCACGGCCCAGCGCGGCATCCGCTTCTTTACCGGTCAGGTTTTTGCTCACCAGATCAATCAGGAACAGGTGGTTATAGGTGCCACCTGATACGATGTTGTAGCCGCGCTCAATCAGCACTTCCACCATCGCTTTGGCGTTTTTAGCAACCTGCTGCTGGTAAGTTTTGAACTCAGGTTCCATCGCTTCTTTGAACGCGACGGCTTTACCGGCGATCACGTGCATCAACGGGCCGCCCTGGCCGCCAGGGAACACCGCAGAGTTCAGTTTTTTGTACAGCTCTTCATCACCGTTTTTCGCCAGGATCAGGCCGCCACGCGGACCCGCCAGGGTTTTGTGGGTAGTTGAAGTGACGATATGTGCATGCGGAACCGGGTTCGGATAGACGTCAGCCGCGATCAAACCCGCCACGTGTGCCATGTCCACGAACAGGTACGCGCCAACGCTGTCAGCGATTTCACGCATTTTGGCCCAGTCAACCACGCCAGAGTAAGCAGAGAAACCACCGACGATCATTTTCGGCTTATGGGTTTTCGCCAGTTCTGCCAGCTCGTTGTAGTCAATTTTGCCGGTTTCATCGATGCCGTAAGGCACCACGTTATACAGTTTACCGGACAGGTTAACCGGTGAACCGTGAGTCAGGTGGCCACCGTGTGCCAGGTTCATACCCAGAATGGTGTCGCCTGGCTGCAACAGCGCAGTGTAAACCGCGAAGTTTGCCTGAGAACCAGAGTGCGGCTGCACGTTGGCGTAGTCTGCGCCGAACAGCGCTTTCGCGCGATCAATCGCCAGCTGTTCAACGATATCAACGTATTCACATCCGCCGTAGTAGCGTTTGCCCGGATACCCTTCCGCGTATTTATTGGTGAGCTGTGAACCTTGCGCCTGCATAACGCGCGGGCTGGTGTAGTTTTCAGAAGCAATCAGTTCAATGTGCTCTTCCTGGCGCACTTTCTCTTGCTCCATCGCCTGCCACAACTCGGCATCATAATCGGCAATGTTCATATCACGCTTTAACATCCGCATCTCCTGACTCAGCTAACTTTTTTAACGGCAATTTAAGCCCCGCTAAGGGGCGAAGGCCAACAGTGTAAACCGTTTTGACAGGTGACGGTAGCAGCAATCCCCTCTTTTTACGCAAACGATTGGCAAGGCGCTGGAACGGGTTTTTTACGCATTTTTGCAAGCCAGAGAATCAGGATATTTCCTCAGAATGAAGCGGAAAAAATTTCAGGATTGCGGCAGAGATTCCAGTAAACCTGATTTATCCCTGAGCATTCAGGGGGATTTACAACCACATGCTTGCGATTATAAGATGCATTTAAAATACAACTTTTAAAATGCCATGAGGATTCACCCATGCTCAACGCGCAAGACATCGCGATCATCAAATCCACCCTGCCCGCTATTGCCGAATTAGGCCCACAGCTCACCGGCTATTTTTATCAGCGTATGCTGACGCAGCATCCGGAACTCAAGGATGTGTTCAACATGAACAATCAGCGCAGTGGCAACCAGCGTGAAGCGCTGTTCAACGCCATCTGCGCCTACGGCAGCAATCTGGAAAACCTCGAAGTGCTGCTGCCCGCGGTGGAAAAAATCGCCCAGAAACATACCAGCCTGAATATTCAGCCCGAGCAGTACGCCATCGTCGGTGAAAATCTGTTGGCGACCATTCAGGAACTGCTGAATCCGGGGGATGAGGTGCTGCAGGCATGGGGCAAGGCGTATGGCGTGCTGGCTGAGGTGTTTATCCAGCGTGAAGAAGCGATTTACCGCGCGTCCGCAGCGAAAACCGGTGGCTGGCGTGGTGCGCGTGAGTTCCGTATTCGTGCCATTCAGCCGCAAAGCAGCGTGATTAAAAGCTTTGAACTGGAACCGGTGGATGGTGCAGCGGTGGCGGATTTCCTGCCTGGTCAGTATCTGGCCATCACCCTGCGCCCGGACAACCAGGGCAATCTACAGCATCGTCAATATTCACTCACCCACCAGCCAAATGGTCAGTTCTATCGTATTGCGGTGAAACGTGAAGATCAGGGCGCGGTATCCAACTGGCTGCATGACGAAGCGCAGGTCGGGAATGTGGTGCAATGCGCGGCACCAGCGGGCGATTTCTTCCTCCAGGCAGAGCCTGCGACGCCTGTTACCCTGATCTCAGCAGGTGTCGGCCAGACTCCGATGCTGGCAATGCTCGCCAGCCTGGCAGAGCAACAACATCCGGCCGCAGTGACCTGGTTGCATGCAACGGAAGACGGCCTGCAACATGCCTTCGCCGGGGAAGTCCAGGCGCTGGGTAGCCGTCTGCCGAACTTTAGCAGCCATGTCTGGTATCGCCAGCCTGCCGTTGCTGACGCCGGTCATTACGATGCGCAGGGGTTGATGGATTTAGCGGGCGTTTCTGCTGAACTCACTCAGCCCGATCGCCAGTTCTGGCTCTGTGGCCCGCTGGCGTTTATGCAGTTTGTCGCACGCCAGTTGCTGGATGCGGGTGTCACCGCCGACCGTATTCATTACGAAGTGTTTGGTCCGCATAAGGTGCTATAACTCAGTAAAAAACAAAAAGCCCGCAGCATTTGCGGGCTTTTCAGCAATCTGAAGCTGCGATTAGGATTAGATCGCCTCTTCGTCTTCTTCACCGGTACGGATACGCACTACACGAGCCACGTCAAAGACAAAGATTTTACCGTCGCCGATTTTGCCGGTTTGCGCAGTTTTCATGATGGTCTCAACGCAGGTATCAACGATATCGTCGCCCACCACCATTTCGATTTTTACTTTCGGCAGAAAATCGACCATATACTCGGCACCACGATACAGTTCAGTGTGACCTTTCTGGCGACCAAATCCTTTCACTTCGCTGACCGTCATCCCGGTGATGCCGACTTCCGCTAACGCTTCGCGTACATCATCGAGTTTAAATGGTTTGATAATTGCATCGATCTTTTTCATCACAGATCCTTTTTTCACTCCCTCCGTGGCCGGACGGGTAACAGATAGTATAAATGTTCCTGCCGCAGCCGCTGGCTCAGAGCCGTCGGTGGCGTCAAAACAGGACTTTCTCCTGCTTTCTGTCCGAATGTCGGGGCAACAGGCCGAATCGCAGCGGCAGAAAGCTACTCTTTAAAATCGCTGGCGTCCAGTTCATGACGCGACAGCAGCTTATAAAACTCGGTGCGGTTACGTCCAGCCAGACGCGCAGCATTGGTCACATTTCCTTTGGTCATTTGCAGCAGCTTACGCAGATAGTTCAGTTCAAACTGATTGCGCGCTTCAACAAACGTCGGCAATGCGGTGTTCTCACCTGCCAGCGCCTGTTCAACCAGCGCATCGCCAATCACCGGTGAGGTACTCAGCGCCACGCACTGCTCGATGACGTTCACCAGTTGACGCACATTACCCGGCCAGCTGGCTCCCACCAATCGTTTCATAGCGTCCACGGAAAAACTGCGCACAAAGGGTTTATGACGATCGGCAGACTGACGCAGCAAATGATTCGCCAGCAGGGGAATATCTTCGGCACGTTCATGCAACGCCGGGATCTTCAGGTTCACCACGTTGAGGCGATAATAGAGATCTTCGCGAAAGCTTTTCTTTTCCATCGCTTTAGGCAAATCACGATGGGTGGCAGAAATGATGCGCACATTGATACTGACATCATGATTACTGCCGAGCGGACGAACCTTGCGCTCTTGCAGCACGCGTAGCAGCTTCACCTGCAACGCCTGCGGCATATCGCCAATCTCATCGAGGAATAGCGTGCCGCCTTCCGCTGCCTGAAACAGCCCCTCGCGGGCACTCACCGCGCCGGTAAACGCCCCCCTGGCGTGACCAAACAGCTCAGACTCCAGCAACTGCTCCGGTAACGCGCCACAGTTGATGGCGATAAAAGGTTTACTGGCACGCGGGCTGGCGGCATGAATTGCCTGCGCCAGCACTTCTTTACCGGTGCCGCTCTGGCCGTTGATCAACACACTGACGTCGGATTGCGCCACCATGTGCGCCTGCTCCAGCAGTCGTAGCATCAGCGGATTACGTGTGACGATAGACTCACGCCAGCCATCATCGATCTCGGGTGCACGCAGGGCCAGCGCCTCATCAATCGCTTTGTATAACGCATCACGATCCACCGGTTTGGTGAGAAAGCTAAATACGCCCTGTTGGGTGGCTGAAACCGCTTCCGGGATCGATCCATGCGCAGTCAGGATGATCACCGGCAGACCCGCGTGGCGCTTCTGGATTTCGCCAAACAACGCCAGACCGTCCATCTCATCCATACGCAGGTCGCTGACCACCAAATCGACCTTCTCTTTTTGCAGATGACGTAAGGCTTCCGGCCCGCTGGCCGCCGTTGCGACCTGATAGCCTTCGCTGCTGAGACGCATTCCCAGCAACTTCAGCAGCCCCGGATCATCATCCACCAGCAATAATCGTGCGGCCTGTTTCATTATGGCTGCTCCTCATTCGCCGTACCGCTGGCACTGTGCGATGTGTCGCTGCTGTCGGGCGCTTTACGCGAGGACAGCTGACGCTCGATATCCGTCAGACGCTCCAGCTTATGCTGCGTATCTGCCAGCGAGGTACGAAGCGTGCGTTGCTGCTGGCGCAGGCTATCCAGCTCGGCATCGGTACTTTGCTGTAGCCGTGCGTAGCGGCCACGCGCGTCACTCAGCTCAAGCTGAGCGGCCTGGTTGCTGCGCCACAGCTGAATCAGCGGACGAACTGCCGCCGGAAACGCCGTACTGTAGCCATCCAGCGTATCAACATAGTCGCGGCGCTCCTGTGGCGTTACGTTGCCGTTAGCCAGCAATATGCCCTGCTTAAAGGCACGGGACCAGCCCTGCACCGGCCAGCGACGTGCTTCCGCCCGGGCTTCGGCCGGTGACAGACGTTCCGCACAATCAATGGCACGCTGCCAATACAATGGGTTGCTCATGGCAGCCGGATATTCAATTTGCCAGACACTGCCACAGTCAGTCGCCAGATAGTCCGGCAGACGCACCTGCGGCTCCGGCTGGATGCTGTCGTCCCTGAGGGCGTTGTCTGCAGAAGGTGCATGGCAACCCGCCAGGCTGAACACCAGCAGGCTGGCGGCGCATAATTTGTTGAGGGATAAATTCATTGATCAGGCATTCCCGGCGGTGGTAGTCAAAATGATACGAAAACAGACATCCGCGTCCTTACGTGTCACCAACTGTAAATCACCCTGCATCCTGCGCAGGCAATCTTTGGCGATGCTTAACCCCAGCCCACTGCCTTTAACCGGCCCCTTGCGTTGTTGGCTACCCTGATAAAAAGGCTCAAAGATCATCGCCTGCTCTTCAGCCGGAATCGGTGTGCCGGTGTTTGCCACCTCGATCCACACCTCATTGCCCTTCTGCTGGCTGTGCAGCCAGATGTTACCGGATTCGCTACCGTAGTTCACGGCGTTCGAATAAAGGTTATCGATCACCCGTTGCAGCAGGGTTGACTCTGCCAGGCAGTGGTTCACCTGTAAATCCACATGGGTGCGCATTTGCCGCGCATGGGCCGGTAACGAGTGTGATTTCACCACCGTCTCGACAATGGTATCCAGTGCCACGACATCCAGCGCCAGCGGGCCATCGGCCAGTTTGCGGTTGTAATCCAGCAACTGCTCGATCAAACGTTGCAAATGACGGCTGCTGGTATCCAGAATCGCCACCACTTCCTGCTGTTCGCTATTCAGTGGACCTGCCACCTGATCGGCTAACAATTCCGTGCCTTCGCGCAGGCTGGCAAGTGGCGTTTTCAGTTCATGGGAAAGATGGCGTAAAAACTCGTGGCGTTGCGCTTCCAGCCAGCTCAGACGTTCACTCAGCCAGACAATTCGCTTACCGAGCGAGCGAATCTCACGCGGACCACGGAAGCTGATACTGTCGCCCAGCGCCTTGCCTTCACCCAGCCGGTTGATCATTCGCTCCACCCGCTTCACCGGCCCGATAATCATGCCGGTAAACAACAACACCAGCGCCAGGCTGATCAGGAACAATATCAGAGCCTGCCAGCCAAAAAACTGGCCTCGATCAGCAATTTCACGCTGCAATTGCAAACCCCGCGAAAACACCACTTCGCGTGTTTCCTGCACCATTTGCGCATTGGTATCGGAAAAGTGCTCAAGGGCTGTCGATGCAGGTGCGGAGGGATTGCCGCTGGCACATTGCAGCGTTTCCAGCTGTGGCAGCGTTGCGGCTAACAGTTTGAACGAAGGCAAATCCGGCAGGCTGGCAGCGTGGGTGGTGAGCATCTGACTGTAGTGCGCACGTTGTGACTGATAGAGCCGCGCCAGACTGTCATCACCCAACACACAATATTGACGATAGCTGCGCTCCAGCTCGATGGCAGTCCGCGCCATGGCTTCACTGCGGCGCACGTCCGTAAAGGTGTTGCGATTGGTGTCTGCCGCCTGATTACTTAGCGCCGACAGGCTTTCCCATGCCTGCCACGCCAGTACCAGCAGCGGTAGCAGCACCAGCAGGAACGCCATCAACACCAGCTGACGCAGCGAACGGGGAAATAAACGCCATCTCTTCACAACCGGATTTCCTTAAATTTTTACTACAGGAATGCTAGCGGAGTCTGAAAGCGGAAGAAAGCACAGATAAGAAAACGGCAGGCGCTATGGCCTGCCGTTGAGCGTGACGCCGAACGCCTCACGCGGGAATAAGGTGGTGCCTAACTCAACGTTACGTCCGATGCTTGATAACGTTGCAAAGCAAGCGATTATCGGTTGGGTGGACGGCAGGCACCGTTTGGTGCGTCATTCAGTTTTTATGAGCTCAACCGCAATGCGGGGCAATCATAAGCAGGAGAATGAGCAACGTAATGAGTATAGCAAACATCGTGCCAAAAATAAAATAGTGTTAATTATCAGACAAATGCTTTCTCAGAGTGAGACCCGGCGCAAAAATTTTACCGTACGGTCTAAAAAAACTGTCGCTGATTAGCAACGCGTTTCTGAAGGAAAAATTACACCCAATAATATCAAGAGGTTAAATGTCACCTTTTGACGACAAGCTAACCGTAGCGGTGTCGCTATTTTCCGACACCCAAAAAAAGGGTGCCCTTACGGACACCCTTCATTACGCAATAAATTGCGTCGCTATTGCGTTTAACCCAACTGCTTACGTGCGTTGCGGAAAATACGCATCCACGGGCTGTCTTCGCCCCACTCTGCCGGGTGCCAGGAATTGCTCACAGTACGGAACACGCGTTCCGGGTGCGGCATCATAATGGTCACGCGGCCGCTTTCGTTGGTCACCGCAGTGATACCGTTCGGGGAACCGTTCGGGTTGGCCGGATACGTCTCGGTCACCTTACCGAAGTTGTCCACGAAACGCAGCGCCACCAGGCCTTTGCTTTCCAGCGCCGCCAGATGCGCGCCATCACGCACTTCAACAAAACCTTCACCGTGTGACACCGCAATCGGCATATGCGAACCGGCCATGCCGTCCAGCAGCAGTGACGGGCTGGCAGCCACTTCCACCAGGCTGAAACGCGCTTCAAAGCGTTCTGACTGGTTACGCACGAAGCGCGGCCACAGTTCGCTGCCCGGCACCAGCTCACGCAGGTTGGACATCATCTGGCAGCCGTTACAGACGCCCAGCGCCAGCGTCTGCGGACGATGGAAGAAGTTTTCGAACTCATCACGCACGCGGCTGTTGAACAGGATGGATTTCGCCCAGCCTTCACCCGCACCCAGTACGTCACCGTAGGAGAAGCCACCACAGGCCACCAGCGCATGGAACTCTTCCAGACCGCGACGGCCCGCCAGCAGATCGCTCATATGCACATCGACGGCGGTAAAGCCTGCTCGATGGAAGGCGGCCGCCATTTCAACGTGGGAGTTGACGCCCTGCTCACGCAGCACCGCTACACGCGGACGCGCACCGGTGGCAATCATCGGCGCGGCAACGTCTTCTTCCGGTTTGAAGGTCAGATGGACATTCAGGCCAGGATCGTTGTCGTTTTTCTTCGCTTCATGTTCCTGATCGGCACAGGCAGGGTTGTCACGCAGACGCTGCATCTGCCAGGTGGTTTCTGCCCACCAGGTACGCAGCGTGGTACGGCTTTCGCTATACACCGCATGCTCACCAGAACGAATCACAAAACGATCGCCCGGCAGCGCCTGACCAATCACATGGACGTTGGTCATCAGGCCATGATCGGCGAACGTCTTCAGCACCGCATCACGGTCAGCAGCGTTGATTTGCACCACCGCACCCAGTTCTTCGGTAAACAGCGCTGCCAGCGCATCACTACCCAGCGCGGCGATGTCCGCTTCGATACCGCAATGACCGGTAAACGCCATCTCAGCCAGCGTTACCAGCAGGCCGCCGTCAGAACGGTCATGGTAGGCCAGCAGTTTCTGCTCCGCCACTAGCGCCTGAATAGCGTTAAAGAAGCCAGCCAGCTGTGCGGCGTCACGCACGTCAGCCGGTTTATCACCCAGTTGACGATAGACCTGTGACAGCGCCGTCGCCCCCAGCGTGTTTGCGCCATTGCCCAGATCCACCAGCAGCAGCAGGTTGTCTTTATCGGCCTGCAATTGCGGCGTTACGGTGCGGCGTACGTCTTCCACGCGGGCAAAAGCGGTGATGACCAGCGACAACGGTGACGTCATTTCACGCTGTTCATTCCCCTGCTGCCAGCGGGTTTTCATCGACATGGAATCTTTACCCACCGGGATGGTGATACCCAGCGCCGGGCAAAGTTCTTCGCCGACCGCTTTCACGGCTTCATACAGGCCCGCATCTTCACCCGGGTGACCGGCTGCCGCCATCCAGTTCGCTGACAGCTTCACGCGTGTCAGTGAACCAATTGCCGTTGCGGCGAGGTTAGTCAGAGCTTCACCCACCGCCAGACGGCCTGAAGCGGCGAAGTCGAGCAGTGCGACCGGGGCGCGTTCGCCGAGAGAGAAGGCTTCACCGTAGTAGCTATCGAGGCTGGCGGTGGTCACTGCGCAGTTAGCAACCGGAATCTGCCACGGACCCACCATCTGATCGCGTGCCACCATACCGGTTACGGTACGGTCACCGATGGTGATAAGGAAGGTTTTCTCTGCCACGGTCGGCAGATGCAGCACACGGTTGACCGCATCAGCAACGGTGATGCCGTCGCGCTGCAACGCTTCACCTTTCGCCTGCTGACTGACCACATCACGCGTCATCTTCGGCGTTTTGCCCAGCAGCACATCCAGCGGCATATCGATCGGTTTGTTGTCGAAATGCGTATCCGCCAGGCTCAGATGCTGTTCTTCGGTGGCTTCACCAATTACCGCGTAAGGGGCACGCTCGCGCTGGCACAGCTCATCAAACAGCGCCAGTTTGTCCGGCGCTACCGCCAGCACATAACGTTCCTGCGATTCGTTACACCACACTTCCAACGGGCTCATGCCTGGCTCATCGCTCAGCACGTCGCGCAGATTGAAGCGGCCACCACGGCCACCGTCGCTGACCAGCTCCGGCATGGCGTTAGACAAGCCACCTGCACCCACGTCATGAATAAACAGAATCGGGTTAGCTTCGCCCAGCTGCCAGCAGCGGTCGATCACTTCCTGGCAACGACGTTCCATTTCCGGGTTGTCACGCTGTACGGAAGCAAAGTCGAGGTCGGCATCAGACTGGCCAGAAGCCATTGATGAGGCAGCACCGCCACCGAGACCGATATTCATTGCCGGGCCACCCAGCACAATCAGCTTCGCGCCCACCACTATTTCGCCTTTCTGCACGTGGTCGGCACGGATGTTACCGATGCCGCCCGCCAGCATGATTGGCTTGTGGTAACCACGCAGTTCTTCACCGTTGTGGCTGTTAACGCGCTCTTCATAGGTACGGAAGTAACCGTTCAGCGCCGGACGACCAAATTCGTTGTTGAACGCCGCGCCACCCAGTGGGCCTTCGGTCATGATATCCAGCGCCGTCACGATACGATCCGGCTTACCAAAGTCTTCTTCCCACGGCTGTTCAAAGCCCGGAATACGCAGGTTGGACACTGAGAAGCCCACCAGACCCGCTTTGGGTTTGGCACCACGTCCGGTTGCGCCTTCGTCACGGATTTCACCACCGGAACCGGTCGCCGCACCTGGCCATGGAGAAATCGCCGTTGGGTGGTTATGCGTTTCCACTTTCATCAGGATATGCGCGGCTTCCTGATGGAAATCGTATTCGCCTTTTTCGGCATCGGCGTAATAACGGCCAACTTCGGAACCTTCCATCACCGCCGCGTTGTCTTTATAGGCAGACAACACATAGTCAGGCGTTTGTTCGAAGGTGTTTTTGATCATTTTAAACAGCGACTTCGGCTGTTTTTCACCGTCGATAATCCAGTCGGCGTTGAAGATTTTGTGGCGGCAATGCTCGGAGTTCGCCTGGGCAAACATATAGAGTTCAATGTCGTTCGGGTTGCGACCCAGCGTAGTGAAGGCATTCAGCAGATAGTCGATTTCGTCATCGGCCAGGGCCAGACCCAGTGTAGTGTTAGCCAGTTCCAGTGCCTGACGGCCCCCACCCAGCACATCAACACTTTTCAGCGGCTGCGGCTCATGGTGAGCAAACAGTTGCTGCGCATCATTGAGATCGCCGTATACCGTTTCCATCATGCGGTCATGCAGCAGGCTGGCAAGGGTCTGCCACTGCGCTTCTGTCAGCTGCGGTGCCTGAACATAGAACGCCATGCCGCGTTCCAGACGACGCACCTGTGGCAGATCGCAGTTGTGGGCGATATCGGTCGCTTTGGAGGACCAGGGTGAAATGGTGCCTGGACGCGGCGTCACCAGCAACAGACGCCCTTGTGGCGCATGTTCGGCGAGAGACGGACCGTATTTCAGCAGGCGTTGCAGGCGGGCTTTTTCGTCCGCACTCAGCGGCGCACTGACATCGGCAAAATGGACGTACTCGGCGTAAATATCACTCACCGGCAGATGAGCGTCCTGAAAGCGGGTCAGCAGTTTGTTTACACGAAATGCCGACAGGGCGGGCGAACCACGCAGAATTTCCATCATTAAAGATCTCTCGTCTTCGAAGCGCCGGGCGACGCTTCATTGGGCGCAACAGGGAAAACGGGGCGTATTATAGAGAAACAGCACCGGTTACGAAACCGTTTGCGCAGAATTTATGGTCTACCGGATTCGCCTGAATTTTGCGCAAATCCTGCTATATAAGTTGCTCCGGCTCGCTTTGTTGCGCAAAATGCCCTTCGCTCTGGGAGTTCATACAAGATCAATACTGCCTTTTAAAGACAGAGGCCTTAGAGCCAGCGAGAGACAACTATTTGAAACGCCTGAAATTAAACTATCTGTTTATCGGTCTGATAACCGTGCTACTTGCGCTGGCACTGTGGCCGTCGATCCCCTGGTACGGGGGCGGCAAAGACGCGATATCGCAGATCAAATCACGGGGAGTGCTGCGCATCAGTACCGTTAACTCCCCGCTGACTTACTACACCATCAATAATGCACCAGCCGGTATGGATTACGAGCTGGCAAAGCGCTTCGCCGATTATCTTGGCGTCAAACTCCAGGTGACGGTGCGTCCGAACCTCGGTGACCTGTTTGACGATCTTGATGATGGTAAGGCGGATTTGCTGGCTGCGGGCCTGATCTACAACAACGATCGCATAGCCCGTTATCAGACCGGACCGAGTTATTACTCGGTATCGCAACAGCTGGTGTATCGCATTGATAAGCCGCGGCCAAAAAACCTCGGTGATCTGAAAGGCCGCCTGATTGTGCAGTCCGGTTCCGCGTACCTGTCAACTTTACGTTCCGCTAAAGCCGGAAACTATCCCGATCTTGACTGGTCAATCGCTACCGACCAGGGGCAAAAAGCGCTGCTGGAAGCGGTGGCGGATGGCAAACTGGACTACACCGTGGGGGACTCTGTCACCATTGGCCTGCTGCAACGCATTCATCCGCAGCTGGCAGTGGCCTTTGATATCACCGATGAAGAGCCCGTCACCTGGTATCTGCCACATGATGAAGAAGATGACAGCCTGAATGCGGCCATGCTCGACTTCTATAGTCAGATGAGCGAAGAAGGCACCATCGCGCGGCTGGAGGAGAAGTATCTCGGCCATGTCGGCACCTTTGATTACGTCGATACCCGCACCTTCCTGCGCGCCATCGACAATACCCTGCCGGATATCAAGCCGTTATTTGAGAAATATGCCTCCGGCCTCGACTGGCGGCTACTGGCGGCGATTTCTTATCAGGAGTCGCACTGGAATCCACAGGCAACCTCACCCACCGGCGTGCGCGGCATGATGATGCTGACGCGCAACACCGCTGACAGCCTTGACGTTGCCGATCGTCTCGATCCTGAGCAAAGTATCCGCGGTGGCAGCGAATACCTGCAACGTATGGTGGAAAAAGTCCCCACGACCATCCCGGAAGATGAACGTATCTGGTTTGCTCTGGCAGCCTATAACATGGGCTATGCCCACATGCTGGACGCCCGTAAGCTGACGTCCAAACAAGGCGGCAACCCCGATAGCTGGGCCGATGTGAAACTGCGTTTGCCGATGCTGAGCCAGAAGCGTTACTACGCGCAGACCACGTACGGCTATGCTCGCGGTCATGAGGCGTATAACTACGTGGAAAATATCCGTAAGTATCAGATTAGTTTGGTGGGATATTTACAGGAACAGGACAAACGGCTGGCGCAGCAGTCAGCCATGGAAGCAGAACTGGGTGCCGGTTATCCTGCTGTCGAACCGAAGATTGCGATGAATTAACCCGCGTCGCGCTGCGCCTGACGCAGCGCTTTTTTCTGCTCACGCCGCATGCGGAAAAAATCACTCAGCATCGCGGCGCATTCTTCCGCCAGCACACCAGAAGCAATCTGGATTTGATGATTCATACCGGGATGACCAATCACATCCAGCAGCGAACCGACCGCTCCGGTTTTTTCATCTTTTGCGCCATACACCAGCCGGGTAATCCGGCTATGCACCATCGCCCCGGCACACATCACACAGGGTTCGAGCGTCACGTATAACGTGGTGTCGAGCAGACGATAATTTTCCAGCACTTTACCGCCCTGGCGCAGCGCCATAATTTCCGCATGCGCAGTAGGATCATGCTGACCGATCGGACGGTTCCAGCCTTCGCCAATCACCTTGTCACCCTGCACCAGCACCGCACCGACTGGCACTTCCCCCTGCTCCCACGCCAAACGTGCGAGGCGTAAAGCGTGACGCATCCAGTATTCATCAGTCTGTGGGTTCACCGGGTAACTCCTGCGGGTAACAAAGGCGGCGCATTATAGCGAAATAGCGAGGTTATTCCAGCTGCTGCAACTCTCCACGCGGAGTGACGCGCCAGCGATGCTGGCAAAAGAACAGCAGCGGGTTGTCCTGCTTGCTGTCGCTATAGCCACTGTAGAGCTGCAACGGCGTGCCGATTTTCTCCTCCAGCTGCGCCACTTTTTCATGCCCGAGACAGCGCATCGTCAGTACACGCCCACCCCGTCCTGGCTTCATCTGGCTGGCAATGAGTTGTACACGCGGCAGAAAAGCTGAATCGAAATAGACCTGCTCCACCAGCGACTGCGGTGAACCGGTGATTAACCAGACATCGGCATCATCGCTGCTGAGGTAATCCGTCAGCCGCTGCTGTACCACCGGAAAAGCGGTAACGCGCTGGCGGAACCAGCGGGCGAATTCAGCTTCGCGCTGCAACAGGCGTTTTTCACTGTGACCGAAGGTGATGGCCCACAGCAACAAACTCATCGGCCAGCGCGCGGCGCGCCCTTTAAACAGTAACCCCGCAGCAATCACCGGTAACAATGGCACGACCAGCAATAAATTCAGCGGCTGATGTCTCAGCAGATAGCGCATAAAGGTGCCGAACATATCCTGTTGATGTAGCGTGCCGTCGAGATCAAAAAACACCACGCGTCGTTGCGTACCCTTTGTCAAACCACTCTCCTTTCATTCTGCTTTATCATGCCTGCTCTTGAGTGTAGCCAGGCGAACGCGGTCATTTTTAATTCCAATGACTACAATGCCCGCTGAATAGTTTATTCTTATTGGCGGCAGGCTGCTATGTGGCATTCCTCGCCACATTTATCAGGCTAAATAAGCATTACGTTCTGAATTAAGGATCGGAGATGAGTTCATTGCTGCGGATTCGTCAGCTTTATCCGCGTCTGGCGCTCAACGAGCGACGTCTGGCGGATTTTTTGTTGTCACAACCGGACCGGGCGCGGCATTTGAGTTCGCAAAAACTGGCGGAAGAATCAGGCGTCAGCCAGTCCAGCGTGGTCAAGTTTGCCCAGAAACTGGGCTATAAAGGGTTCCCGGCATTGAAGTTAGCACTCAGCGAATCACTGGCCGACCGTGATGCCATCACCGTTCATAACCATATTCTTAGCGATGACCCGCTGAAAGTCGTGGGTGAAAAACTGCTGGCCGAGAAGATCTCGGCAATTCGCGCCACGCTGGATATCAACAGCGAAGAGATGTTGATGGAAACGTTACGGCTGCTGAAAAATGCCAACCGTATCCTGCTGGTTGGCATTGGCGCATCGGGCCTGGTAGCAAAAGATTTTTCATGGAAACTGATGAAGATCGGCATCAACGCGGTCGCCGAGCAGGATATGCATGCGTTGCTCGCCAGCGTACAGGCCATGACCACAGGCGATGTGCTGCTGGCCATTTCCTATACCGGCGAACGACGCGAAATCAATCTTGCCGCCCAGGAAGCCGCGCAGACCGGGGCCGATGTGCTGGCGTTTACCGGGTTCACCCCCAATACGTTGCAGCAGTGCGCCACGCATTGTCTATACACCGTTGCCGAGGAGCAAAGCACCCGCAGTGCCGCAATCTCCTCAACCAGCGCCCAGCTGGCCCTGACGGACCTGCTGTTTATGGCACTGGTACAGAATGATCCTGAACGCGCCTCCAGCCATATCCGCCACAGTGAAGCGCTGGTAAGAAAACTGGTGTAACAGTTCAACAGCGCGATCTATCGCGCTATTTTCAGGCGCTTCACACTGTTACAAAACCCGCGTGATAACCAGTACCGCCAGACATGATGTTCAGCGTGCTGCGCGCGGATTCAACCAACGCCACCACCACAATGGCCGCCAATATTTCCTGATTTTTGGCGGCATTGCCGGACAACGATTATAGGTTTTCATTTTAATCCAGTCGAAATTGAGAAAAATACGACTATGTCCATACTCTCTGCCAAAGTAGCTACACTCATTCTTCTTTCGCAAATCAACCGGCGTATTAGCAGAAAGATCACGTGATAAATTGTGATAGCTTTTTTCGCGATCCAGTTGACGCTCATAACACCAAATGCTGTCCGGCATATAACGCTGCTGCGACCCCTGATACTTCTGATATTTCACAAACCGATAATCTTCTGCACCATAATTGCCGCAATATTCTTCATCATAGCCGTAAAAACGCAGAAAACGGGCGCGGCTCATAAAAAACAGATTGGAATGGCCTTTATAGCAGATGCCATCAGCACGCTTACGCCGCAGTTTATAGAAACATCGTCCAGGGTTGTCAGAGTCAGCCAGATATGCCAGCGTGCTGGCCGGGAAACCATGATCGAGGTCTGACATCAAAATTTTATCCGATTTTGCGTAGGTCACTCCCAGATTACGTGCCCCGCCCTGATTCCATTTGATATCCGTCGTGATGCGTAACCAGGTCAAATTTAAATTCAATGCCGGTATTTCATATTCAATTGGTGAGCAGTCATCGACAATAATAAATTCGATACGATCTAATAATGGTGCCGGATAAGTTTCATATTCCTTTAACAAAGAGATGACCGAGTTGATAGATTCCTGGTCACAATAAAAATGCGTAATATAGCTCAGATCAATATGGGATTTGTCGGCAGCATGTCGGTTGCTAATCAGTTCATTTATTATATTCATTGCATAATTTATTAGAGGTTCACCTGGTAGCGCAGATGCTAACTCAGCACCAGATGGCTTCAACCCAGGTTCCCTGATAAATTATTGATATCATAGAAATAAATAAATCCCTGATGGCATCATCAGAAAAATATAACGAATGCAATCTTGCGCTGGCGCAAATGAAACGGAGAAAAATCAACACGCCAGATTGGGGGGAAGGCCGGATTATGCTAAGGTGCGCGCCTTTACTGAATCTTTTACACCAGATAGTAACTCACCATGGCTTTACTGATTACCCAGCGCTGTATCAACTGCGACATGTGCGAACCGGAATGCCCAAACCAGGCGATCAGCCTCGGTGACGCCATCTACCAGATCGACAGCGCTCGCTGCACCGAATGTGTCGGCCATTATGATGTGCCGACCTGCCTGAGCGTATGCCCCATCGATAACACTATCATTCCTGACCCACAGCACCCCGAAAGTCGCGAAGCGCTGTGGGAGAAATTTGTGGTGCTGCATCACTAGCTTTCGATGATCACCGTGGCACAGGCGTAGTGCCGTTCATCGGCCAGGGTGACGTGGACATGCTGCACACCAAGCTGTCGTGCAATTTCCGCCGCTTGCAGGAAGAAACGTAAACCCGGTTTACCCAGCGCATCGTTGTACACTTCAAACTGATTAAACGCCAGACCGCCACGAATGCCGGTACCAAAAGCTTTCGCCGCCGCTTCCTTCACCGCAAAACGCTTAGCCAGAAAACGCACCGGCTGCTGGTGCGTCTGGTATTGCTGCCACTCGGCTTCGCTCAGCACCCGACGCGCCAGACGATCCCCGGATCGCTCAATGACACCGGCGATGCGCTCAATCTCAACGATATCGCTGCCCAGCCCGAGTATGGCCATTAACGGCGCGCTTCCCGCATCAGCTGCTTCATCTCTTTGACTGCGTCAGCCAGACCACTCATCACCGCGCGACCAATAATCGCATGACCGATATTCAGTTCATGCATTTCCGGTAAAGCCGCAATCGGCTGCACGTTGTGGTAGGTCAGTCCGTGGCCTGCATTCACTTTCAGCCCGAGGCTGGCGGCAAAGGTGGCAGCGATACGAATTCGTTCCAGCTCAGCATCACGCGCCAGCCCTTCAGGCGCTTCAGCATAGGCACCAGTGTGGATTTCAATATAAGGCGCACCGCTGGCGACTGCCGCTTCAATCTGGCGGTGATCGGCATCAATAAACAACGAAACCAGAATTCCCGCCTCACTCAGTTGCCTTACCGCAGCGTTGATTTTGTCCTGTTGTCCCGCCACATCGAGCCCACCCTCGGTGGTCACTTCCTGGCGTTTTTCCGGCACCAGGCAGCAGAAATGCGGTTTGATGTCACAGGCAATGCCGACCATTTCATCGGTGACGGCCATTTCCAGGTTCATACGTGTCTGGATGGTGTCACGCAGAATACGCACATCGCGGTCGGTAATATGACGACGGTCTTCACGCAGGTGCACGGTAATGCCATCCGCCCCAGCCTGTTCGGAGATAAATGCGGCCTGCACCGGATCAGGATAATGGGTGCCACGTGCGTTACGTACGGTGGCGATGTGGTCAATGTTGACCCCTAACAGCAACTCAGCCATGACAATCCTTAAATATGTTTAGTGTGTTGAGAGTGTACCGCGCGACATCCCGCCTGGCATCATTCGCTCGCCGTATCCGGCTTCTTTTTCGGCACAAACTGACGAAAGAGTTCCTGACTCTTGAGCGGTTTACCGCCCAGGTATGGCTTTAGCGCCATACGGGTAAAACGTTTGGCTGCGCGCAGGCTATCCGCATCCGGGAAATCTCGCTCCCATAGCGCCCGCAGCTGGCGACCGGTAAAGCTGCGCTGGTTCACCACCAGGCTGGCAATAAACCCTTTTTCTTCGCGATAGCTGTAGGTCATGCCATCATCCACCTCTTCCCCACTGCCTGCGCAGTGCAGGAAATCGACACCGTATCCCAGGTGGCCCAGCAGCGCCAGTTCAAAGCGGCGCAACGCCGGTTCAGGCGTGCCGCTGGCAGCTGCCAGTGACTGGATGCAATTCAGGTAATCGAAGAACAGTTCAGAGAAAGGAATTTCCTGCTCCAGTACGCGTGACAAGAGTTCGTTCACGTACAGGCCACAGTAGAGTGTGATACCGCTGAGCGGCAGCGCCAGCGATACCGCTTCGGCACTGCGCAGCGTTTTTACTTCGCCGCGCCCGCCCCAGCGCACCAGCAATGGCGTGAAAGGTTGCAAAGCACCTTTGAGTTGCGAACGGCGCGAGCGCGCGCCTTTGGCGAGGACACGCACGCGCCCTTCGCTTTCGCTAAAGAGATCGATCAGCAGGCTGGTTTCGCTATAAGGGCGACTATGCAGCACAAAGGCGCGTTGCCAGCCTTCCATCGGTTAGAGGTCGTCTACATAACCCAGACTGCGCAACGCACGTTCGTCGTCTGCCCAGCCAGATTTGACCTTCACCCACAGTTCGAGGTGCACTTTGGCCTCAAACATCTCTTCCATATCTTTACGCGCTTCAATACCGATGGTTTTGATTTTGGCCCCTTTGTTGCCAATCACCATTTTCTTCTGTCCGTCGCGCTCAACCAGAATCAGGCCGCTGATATCGTAGCCGCCACGTTCGTTGGTTTCGAACTTCTCAATCTCAACGGTAACGGAATAAGGCAGCTCAGCACCGAGGAAACGCATCAGTTTTTCACGGATGATTTCGGATGCCATAAAGCGTTGTGAGCGGTCAGTGATGTACTCTTCCGGGAAGTGATGCTCGGCCTGTGGCAGACGCTTGCGAACGATAGCGGCAATAGTATCCACGTTCTTACCGAATTCAGCGGAAATCGGCACGATTTCAGCGAAGTTCATCTGCTGGCTGAGGAATTGCAGGTGTGGCAGCAGGATGCTTTTATCCTGGATGTTATCAACTTTGTTAACCGCCAGCACTACCGGCACTTTGCCATCACGCAGCTTGTTCAGCACCATTTCGTCATCAGGCGTCCAGCGCGTGCCATCGACCACGAAAATGACCAGTTCAACATCACCAATGGAGCTGCTGGCAGCACGGTTCATCAGACGGTTGATCGCCCGCTTTTCTTCCATATGCAGCCCAGGGGTGTCCACGTAGATGGCCTGATAAGGCCCTTCAGTATGAATACCCATGATGCGGTGACGCGTGGTTTGCGGCTTGCGTGAAGTGATCGACACCTTCTGCCCCAGCAACTGGTTCAGTAAGGTGGATTTGCCGACGTTCGGTCGGCCAACAATCGCGACAAAGCCGCAATAAGTTTCGTGTTCGCTCATTCGAGTCCTGACTTAATCAGCACCGTTCAGGGTGCTGCGATGTGACTATTCGAGGCCGAGTTTAATCAGCGCTTGTTCGGCAGCGGCCTGTTCCGCTTTACGGCGGCTGGAGCCTACGCCCACCACCGGTTCTGCCATGCCACTCACCTGACAGTGAATGGTAAATTCCTGATCGTGGGCTTCACCACGCACCTGCACCACCAGATAAGAGGGTAGTGGCAGATGGCGTCCCTGCAGATACTCCTGCAGGCGGGTTTTCGGATCTTTTTGCTTATCGCCCGGGCTGATTTGTTCCAGCCGCGTTTGATACCAGTCGAGAATCAGCTTTTCGACGGTCTGAATCGTGCTGTCGAGGAAGATGCCACCAATCAGCGCTTCCACGGTATCAGCCAGAATCGATTCGCGACGAAAACCGCCGCTTTTCAATTCACCCGGACCGAGGCGTAAACACTCGCCGAGATCAAACTCCCGTGCCATTTCAGCCAGCGTGTTACCACGTACCAGCGTGGCGCGCATGCGGCTCATATCACCTTCATCAACGCGAGGAAAGCGTTGATAAAGTGCGTTAGCAATCACATAGCTAAGAATTGAATCGCCAAGAAATTCAAGACGCTCGTTATGTTTACTGCTGGCACTGCGGTGAGTCAGCGCCTGTTGCAGTAGTTCCGGATGAGTAAAAGTGTAGCCCAGTTTGCGCTGTAGCTTGTTAATGAGGATGGGGTTCATGCGATTCCAGTTCTTCTGTGCGTCTGTCACTCTGCATACGAAACAGGGCTGAGGTTCCAACACGTTCTGTTTCGTGTGCAGTGGCTCCCCGCAGGGAGCCAACCGTTTTGCCCGCTATGCGGGCCTGTTATCAGTGAATACCGCCGATGCGACTCAGTCGCACGCCGGTTGGCCACTGTCCTTCCTGTTTCTCAAAGCTCATCCAGATAGCGACCGCTTTACCGACCAGATTACGCTCGGGTACAAAGCCCCAGTAGCGGCTGTCGGCGCTGTTATCACGGTTATCGCCCATCATGAAGTATTGCCCCTGCGGCACAATCCACGTGGATTGCGGCTCGCCTGGCTGCTGATAGTACATGCTCGCCTGACTTTGCGCTTCGTTAACCAGCAGGATGTCATGTGTCACGTTGCCCAGCGTCTCTTTACGTGTCCCGAGACGCAGGCCGCCACGCATGGTTTCTCCCGGCGGTACCTGGAAGAAGCCGTTGCCGGTTTCATTGCCATCGAAGCCGCTGAAAGTCTGAATAAAGCTGCTCGGTTCGATATTGGTGTAGGTAATCGGCAGTGCCGTATCGCACTTACTCCCTGCACAGCCCGGGTTAACGGTCAACGTTTTGCTATAAGGATCGTAGACCACTTTGTCACCCGGTAAGCCGATAACGCGTTTGATGTAATCCATGCTCGGATCTTTCGGGTATTTAAATACCGCGACGTCACCTCGCTGCGGATGGCCGGTTGGGATCAGCGTGGTTTGCGTGATCGGATCTTTCAGACCATAGGCGAACTTCTCGACGAGGATGAAGTCACCAATCAACAGGGTGGGCATCATCGAACCAGATGGGATCTGGAACGGCTCATAGACGAAAGAACGAACAATAAACACCACCGCCAGCACCGGGAAAACCGATGCTGCGGTTTCCACCCAGCCTGGCTGCGCGGAGACTTTCGCCAGCGTTTTGCTATCCAGCGTGTTGCCGGCTTGCGCCTGTACAGCAGCCTGCTTAGCACGACGCGCCGGTGCCCATTTAAAACGATCAATACACCAGATAACACCCGTTACCAGGGTGGCGATCGCCAGAATCAGGGCGAACATATTAGCCATTGAGGTTCCTTATTTGCTGTCTTTACCGACATGCAGAATGGCAAGGAATGCTTCCTGCGGCAGCTCAACGTTACCGACCTGCTTCATTCGCTTCTTACCGTCCTTCTGCTTCTGCAACAGTTTTTTCTTACGGCTGACGTCACCGCCATAGCATTTCGCCAGAACGTTTTTACGCAGCTGTTTGACTGTTGAGCGAGCGATAATGTGGTTGCCAATTGCTGCCTGAATCGCGATATCGAACTGCTGTCGTGGGATCAGTTCTTTCATCTTCTCCACCAGATCACGGCCACGATATTGCGAGTTATCACGGTGAGTAATCAGCGCCAGCGCATCGACACGTTCTGAGTTGATCAGCACGTCGACACGCACCATGTCAGAGGCCTGGAAACGTTTGAAGTTATAATCCAGTGAAGCATAGCCGCGTGACGTCGATTTCAGACGGTCGAAGAAGTCGAGGACCACTTCTGCCATCGGAATTTCGTAAGTCAGCGCAACCTGGTTGCCGTGGTAAACCATATTTGTCTGAACACCACGCTTCTCGATGCACAGTGTAATGACGTTGCCCAAATATTCCTGCGGCAGCAGCATATGACACTCGGCGATCGGTTCGCGCAGTTCTTCAATGTTATTCAGCGGCGGTAGCTTCGACGGGCTGTCGACATACACCACTTCGCCATCTGTGGTTTCCACTTCATACACCACGGTTGGTGCGGTGGTGATCAGATCGAGATCGTATTCACGCTCCAGACGCTCCTGGATGATCTCCATATGCAGCAGGCCAAGGAAGCCGCAGCGGAAGCCGAAGCCCAGCGCAGTGGAGCTTTCCGGCTCGTAAAACAGCGAGGCATCGTTCAGGCTCAGTTTGCCCAGCGCATCGCGGAAGGCTTCGTAATCATCAGAGCTGACCGGGAACAGACCGGCATAAACCTGCGGCTTCACTTTTTTGAAGCCCGGCAGCGCTTTATCTGCCGGATTACGTTGCAGCGTCAGGGTATCGCCCACTGGTGCACCGAGGATATCTTTAATGGCGCAAACCAGCCAGCCTACCTCACCGCATTTCAGTTCGGTGCGATCGACTTGTTTCGGCGTGAAAATCCCCAGGCGCTCAGCGTTATACACCTGACCGGTGCTGATCACTTTAACTTTGTCGCCTTTACGCAGCGTGCCGTTCTTGATACGAATCAGCGACACCACGCCAAGATAGTTATCGAACCATGAGTCGATGATCAGCGCCTGTAGCGGAGCATCCGGATCGCCCTGCGGCGGCGGAATGTCACGTACCAGACGTTCCAGCACTTCCGGCACACCGACGCCGGTTTTCGCTGAACAGCGCACGGCATCCGTCGCATCGATACCAACGATATCTTCAATCTCTTCCGCCACACGCTCCGGGTCGGCCGCAGGCAGGTCGATCTTGTTCAGTACCGGTACCACTTCCAGATCCATTTCCATTGCGGTGTAGCAGTTCGCCAGCGTCTGTGCTTCTACGCCCTGACCTGCATCGACCACCAGCAACGCCCCTTCACAGGCCGCCAGAGAACGCGATACTTCATAGGAGAAGTCAACGTGTCCGGGGGTATCGATAAAATTGAGCTGGTAAGTTTCACCGTTCAGCGCTTTGTAATCGAGCGTTACGCTCTGCGCTTTAATGGTAATGCCGCGCTCACGTTCCAAATCCATTGAATCCAGAACCTGCGCTGCCATCTCACGATCGCTCAGGCCACCACAAATTTGGATCAAACGGTCGGAGAGCGTCGATTTACCGTGGTCGATATGAGCGATGATGGAGAAATTTCTTATGTGCTTCATTTATATGAATATCTTCACGTAGAACAGCAGTTGAATACTTGAGCACAGACACATTCAGGAAACGGTATTTTACCTGGAACCCTGTCAGCCTCATTAATGACGACGCATATTACACTGTTAACGCCTTGCGTTAAAGAATGGAACAGCGGGGAATCGCAACAGATTTCAGCGGCTAAGCGCGGAGAAAAAGGCCGCGATTGACGCGGCCCGGCAAGAATCAGATTTCAGTTTCAACTCGCATGGCATCTGGCGGCAAAGCAACATTCAGGATCACCGGTTGAAAAGCCTCACGTTCACCGACTAATGTCGAGACCCCTTTCGCCACAATAAAGCCCCCTGTGCCGCCCAGCAGCGCACCACAGGCGGATGCCAGATCGCTATGGAACAGCATCTGAAACAAACCAGCAACCAGAAACAGGCCAAACAGCGGTGTCATGTAAACCAGCAACGCAGAGCCCAGCAGACTACTCTCACGGATACCCAGCTCAATACGCTGACCAGGTTGTAGCGGTTCCGGGCTGGCGATTTGCATCACGTGGGCATTTTTCGGCCCCAGCTTATTCAGCATGTGGCTGCCGCAGCCTTTACGCGCCGAGCAACTGTTACAGGAGGTCTTCGCTTCGGTATGTAACGTCGCGACGCCCTCTTTCCATGCCACCACGGTGGCCCATTCTCTCATCATTTTGCTGGTCCCGAATCAATGCTGTCCGCAATACGTTTTGCTGTGGCGGGAGGAATCTCACCCACCACGGTAATCTCGCTATTATTGCGCACTTCGGTCTGCACCGTACGACGCCCAGTGCGCAATGTCTGCGCAACGCTATTTTTATCAGCTGGCGTTACGTTAATGGCGAAACTGAACAAACCATCGCTGTAGAGACGGGATTCCACTGTTTTGTTCAGCGCCGGGATATCACGACGGCTCTGCGAAATCAGCGTCATCCCCGCCGGTAGCCATGTTGGCTGCCAGTTGAGCTGAACTTTATCGCCCACGGGTAAGGATAAGGTGGGTGGAAGATTGGCTTTCTCCAACCCCTGCATCAGATTACGCACGCCTTCATCGACAGCAAAACTGATGACGCGGAACTGTTCGAGCGTCTCGCCATCGCGATCCAGCAGATCGATACGTAATGGCAACCTTGTATCGACATCCAGCCACACGACATAGCTGTAACGCGTGCCATCCCGGGAAACAATGCGCATCACTTCACACAGCTGGTCGGCAATACGTGAACGACCAACCGGAATGAAATCGTAGGCGCTGCTCAGACGAGAGAAGTCGGCAAACATTAACGGAGGCAGTGCATCGACGATATGGTTGCCGGGCAGTGTGAACGGATCGAGGCCAGCCTCGAAATAGCTGATGTCATTACCGCGCTGAATCACCTCACGTCGCGGACCGTCCATCTGCAAAAGCTGGGCAAAAACACGGTTGTTGATAATCGCGTGGCGATAACGCAGAGATTCAATGCCGAGACGCGAGACATTGATATAAGCGAATTCGTAATTGAGGGACTGGCTTGCCTGCTCCATCTGCTGTAACAACGCCCCGGACGCAGAGGTCTGCGCCGGGGCGGTAGATGTGTAAAGCAGGCTGCCTGCCAGCAGGCTAACGGCACACCAAAGCTGCTTCATTACTGCTGCTGAATTCCTAACGACTGATTACCGGGAACATTAGCCTGTGCCTGTTGCGGATCGTTCTTTTCAAACTGAACCTGATCGGCATGCAGACGACGTTGCAGCTCATAATCCTGCAGCATCGCGTTGATACGGCGACGCTGTTCCTGCACCTGCTGATTCGAACTGTTGGTATCGAACGCGTCAGAAGGAACTCCCAAACTGACCGGAGAGGCCTTGCCCATCATCGGCAGAGTGTTGAACACCGGAGAATCGGACGATGGCGTCGCGTTGCTACCCGCAGGCTGATTGTAGTGCTGAACACCGACAATCACCGCCAGCGATACACAGGCGGCTAAACCGACCTGCGCCAGTTGCGCTGTCCAGGAACCAGACTTACGCCAGAACGGCATTTTCTTCCAGCTCGCCGGTTCAGGCTGCGCTTCCGGAATCAGCGACGTCACTTTGCGTACCGGTTCATTTTCGATGGCTGCCGCGACACGCGCGGAGATATCAAAATGCAGCACTTCACCCACATCGCCCCGCAGGGTGTCGCGGATCAGATGGTAGCTTTCCCAGCTTTTTTGCAGATTTGCATCCCTGGATAACGACGCCAGCAGCTCGTTATCTAAAGTCTCACCATCCATTAAAGCGGAAAGTTTTTCTTTCTGCATGCTTTGGTACCCTTCCAGTAGCCGTTATCACTGACGTTGGATAAGCGGTTGAACTTTATTATCAATAGCCTCTCGTGCACGGAAGATACGCGAACGTACCGTACCGACCGGACAATCCATGATGGCGGCAATTTCTTCGTAGCTTAATCCGTCCAGCTCTCTGAGGGTAATGGCCATGCGTAAATCCTCAGGAAGCGCCTCAATGGTACGAAAGACAATCTGTTTCAGTTCGTCAGACAACATTAAGTTCTCAGGGTTCGAAATTTCTTTCAACGCACCCGCACTTTCGAAATTTTCCGCGTCGATCGCGTCAACATCACTGGATGGCGGGCGGCGTCCCTGAGCCACCAGATAATTTTTTGCTGTGTTCACCGCAATGCGGTACAGCCATGTGTAAAACGCGCTGTCGCCACGGAACGATTCCAGTGCGCGATACGCTTTAATGAAAGACTCCTGTACCACATCCGGCACATCGCCCGATGGGACATAACGTGAAACCAGGCTCGCCACTTTATGCTGGTATCGTATCACCAGTAAATTAAAGGACTTTTGATCTCCCTTCTGAACCCGTTCAACAAGAACCTGATCCGTTAACTGCTCGCTCATCCGAGGTAATGTCTCCCCAAACTCTTTAAATACGCGTAAATGAACTGCCAGCACATCTCATTAGTTCTGAGCAAGCATGCGCTTAGAGTCATATTCTGGCCTGAAGTTCATTACGACCTGATAATTTTCCGTATCGGCACCAAGACGCCTTTGTTGTTGATTGTCATACAGTGTAGCGACTTGCCGCGCGGGCGACCTTAGGTCGGCACCGATAATCGCTGGCAGAGTAACCCATGACGCTACGATTTTCATCTTTATTACCTGAATTTTCAGTATGTTTGGTATAAAAAACGCGTAAAGACTATTTTCAGACATAACTTACTGAAATCGCGTCGTTATCGCGGAAAAACGTCTAATTTCCCCGCGACAATTGTTCAAAATACTTCACAGCGCGGGCATCCGGGCTTATGCTCAGGGGACCTTTTGTTTAGTAAATTAAACATCATGACCTCATTCTCCGATTATCAGTGTGATGTACTTATTGTCGGCAGTGGCGCTGCTGGCCTGTCATTGGCGCTACGCCTGGCTCCGCATTATCAGGTCACTGTGCTGAGTAAAGCCCAGGTAAATGAAGGTTCGACGCTCTACGCCCAGGGCGGTATCGCCGCCGTGTTTGATGAAACCGACAGCATTGAATCACATGTAGAAGACACCCTGATTGCGGGTGCCGGCTTATGCGATCGCGCTACGGTCAGTTTTATCGCCAGCAACGCACGTAACTGCGTGCAATGGTTGATTGATAACGGTGTGGCCTTCGATAAAGAGCCGCAGGGAGAGGGCGAAGCGCGCTACCACCTGACGCGGGAAGGTGGCCACAGCCATCGCCGCATTCTGCACAGCGCTGATGCGACCGGGCGTGCCGTGGAAACCACGCTGGTCAGCCAGGCCCTGAGTCATCCCAACATTCGTATTCTCGAACGGACCAACGCGGTGGATCTGATCTTATCCGATAAAATTGGCCAGCCGGGTCCACGTCGTGTGGTCGGTGCCTGGATCTGGAACCGTAATCGAGAACAGGTAGAAACCTGCCGGGCGCGTGCGGTGATTCTGGCTACCGGCGGTGCCGCTAAAGTTTATCAATACACCACCAATCCAGACGTTGCTTCCGGTGACGGGATCGCGATGGCATGGCGCGCTGGCTGCCGGGTCGCAAATCTGGAATTCAATCAGTTCCACCCCACCTGTTTGTTCCATCCGCAGGCGCAAAACTTCCTGCTTACCGAAGCGCTGCGCGGTGAAGGTGCATGGCTACTGCGCCCGGATGGTACGCGCTTTATGCCTGATTTTGATCAACGCGCCGAGCTGGCGCCGCGCGATATTGTGGCACGCGCTATTGACCATGAGATGAAACGTCTTGGTGTGGATTGCATGTATCTCGACATCAGCCATCAGCCAGCCAGCTTTGTTCGCGCCCACTTCCCGATGATTTATGAAAAGCTGCTGACCTTTGGCCTGGATCTGACCAAAGAGCCGATACCCATCGTCCCCGCCGCCCATTACACCTGCGGCGGTGTGATAGTCGATCAGCAGGGGCGTACCGATGTCGATGGCCTGTATGCCATTGGCGAGGTCAGCTATACCGGCCTGCATGGCGCGAACCGTATGGCGTCAAACTCCCTGCTGGAATGCCTGGTGTATGGCTGGTCGGCGGCGGAAGATTTGATTCGTCGTCTGCCAGAGATCGAACAGGTCGAGCATCTTCCTGCCTGGGATGAAAGCCGCGTCGATGATGCCGATGAACGCGTGGTGATTCAGCATAACTGGCACGAACTGCGGCTGTTTATGTGGGATTACATGGGAATCGTGCGCACCACCAAGCGGCTGGAACGGGCGCTGCGCCGTATCAACCTGCTACAGCAGGAAATTGATGAGTATTACGCGCATTTTCGCCTGTCTAACAATTTGCTGGAACTGCGCAATTTGGTTCAGGTGGCGGAGTTGATGGTGCGCTGTGCACTGGAACGTAAAGAGAGCCGCGGCCTGCATTACACGCCGGACTATCCTTTCCTGTTACCCGAAGCACAGCCCACGGTACTGGCTCCAGCCCATTACATGAACAGATAGAAATCGCGCGTCAGGCTGCACCAGTCTTCTGAGTATTGCGTGTTCTCATCACGTATCGCCAGCCGCTCCATCAAGTGTTCTCCGGCACTGGGTGAAAACCCAAGCAGCACGCGATGGGGCGGCCGCTGCGCGTATTCTGCCACGTCATAACGAAAACGCAGATGCCAGCCATCCTGCTGTGCCTGCTCAATCATGCCCTGCCCCAGTGATTCGGGCAGCACCACGCAAAAGAACCCCTCTTCTTCTATTAACTGCGCCGCACAACGTAGCAAAGTCTGGTGATCAAGACTATCGGTGGACCGCGCGGCGGCACGTTGCGGGGTCGCACAGGCCACGCCAGGTGCGAAATAAGGGGGATTACTGACGATCAGGGAGTAACGTTGTTCGCAATCCTCTGCCCAATCGGTGATATCTGCATGATGAACCGTCACCCTTGATGGCCAGGGTGAAGCCTGCACATTCTCCTGCGCCTGCCCGGCTGCATCCGCGTCCAGTTCTACGGCATCGATATGCACCTCATCTGGCGTGCGCTGGGCAATCATCAGGGCAATCAGCCCGCTGCCGCTACCGATATCCAGCACCCGCCGCACACCAGCAACCGGTGCCCACGCGCCCAGCAAAATCCCGTCGGTGCCAACTTTCATTGCACAGCGATCGTGAGCAATAAAAAACCGCTTAAAGGTAAAACCATTCTTTTGTAACTGAGGCCGCGGATGCGGCGTCGTTTCTGTCATTCTCTGCAACCACTCAACAAATCCTGCCCAATGGCAGAGCTTCAGTGTAACGTGGCTCGGCAGGGAAAACATCTCCTGGCCGAACGACATCGGCACACAAACAGATGAAGATTATGTTTGTTCTGTCTATAATCAGCGCCCCAAACTGAGGTAGACCATGACCGTAACCACATTCTCCGAACTCGAACTCGACGAAAGCCTGCTGGATGCCCTGCAGGAAAAAGGCTTCACGCGCCCAACAGCCATCCAGGCTGAGGCCATCCCTGCCGCACTGGAGGGCCGTGACGTACTGGGTTCAGCACCGACCGGAACGGGGAAAACCGCAGCTTATCTGCTGCCGGCTTTGCAGCACCTGATCGATTTCCCACGTAAAAAATCAGGCCCGCCGCGCATTTTAATTTTAACGCCCACGCGCGAACTGGCGATGCAGGTTGCCGATCACGCGCGTGAACTGGCAAAACATACACATCTGGATATCGCCACCATCACTGGCGGCGTCGCCTACATGAACCACGCTGAAGTCTTCAGCGAAAATCAGGATATCGTGGTGGCGACCACGGGCCGCTTGCTGCAATACATCAAAGAAGAAAACTTTGACTGCCGCGCCGTTGAAACGCTGATTCTCGATGAAGCCGACCGCATGCTGGACATGGGTTTTGCCCAGGACATCGAAACCATCGCGGGCGAAACCCGCTGGCGTAAGCAAACGCTGCTGTTCTCCGCCACGCTGGAAGGCGACAGCATCAAAGACTTTGCCGAACGCCTGCTGAATGACCCGGTTTCAGTTGATTCGGATCCCAGCCAGCGCGAGCGTAAGAAAATTCAGCAATGGTATTACCGTGCTGACGATCTCGAGCACAAAACCAAACTGCTGGTGCATCTGCTGAAGCAACCTGAAGTCACCCGCTCGATTGTGTTTGTGCGTAAGCGCGAGCGTCTGCATGAACTGGTAACCTGGCTGCATGAAGCCGGTATTCGTTGCAGCTATCTAGAAGGTGAGATGGTGCAAGCCAAGCGCAACGAGGCGCTGAAACGTCTGAATGACGGTCGCGTCAACGTACTGGTGGCCACCGACGTCGCTGCACGCGGTATCGACATCGAAGATGTCAGCCACGTATTCAATTTTGATATGCCACGTACTGCGGATACCTATCTGCACCGCATTGGCCGCACCGCGCGTGCTGGCCGCAAAGGGACTGCGCTGTCACTGGTTGAAGCGCATGACCATGTGCTGCTGGGCAAAATCAGCCGTTATATTAATGAACCGCTGAAGCCACGTACCATCGATGAGTTACGTCCGGAGAGCCGTGCGCCCAGCGCAAAAGTGACCGGAAAACCGTCGAAAAAGGTGCTTGCGAAGCGTAAAGAGCAGAAAGAGAAAGAAGCCGAAAAACCGCGGGTGAAAAAACGTCACCGCGATGCTAAAAATATCGGTAAACGCCGCAAGCCAAGCGGTTCCGGCACACCGGATCAAAGTGTGGAATAAATCAGCACACTAACCAAAAAAATCGCCTCCTGTGAGGCGATTTTTTTATGTTTAACTGCCAAAAATTCCCATTTCGCTCCCCTTTTCACTCTGGTGTTACGAAGCTAAAAAATTAAATACAAAAAAGCCGTACCGGTAAGCACCGGTACGGCCTGGATTGCTGTGTGTCTTTTCGTCAGTTATGCAAAAAAGCCGCAGTTACAGGCTTTCAGTGAAAGTACGGGTGATAACATCACGCTGTTGTTCCGGTGTCAGCGCATTAAAACGTACTGCATAACCTGATACGCGAATGGTCAGCTGCGGATATTTTTCCGGGTGTTTCACCGCATCTTCCAGCGTTTCACGACGCAAAACGTTAACATTCAGATGCTGGCCGCCCTCGATACGTACCTGTGGTTTCTGCTCCACCGGAATTTCGCGGTAAGCAATTTCACCCAGATCGCTGATGGCAACCACCTGATCTTCAGCAAAATCACCTTTTGCACACAGGCAACGTGCTTCAGATTTTTCATCGTCCAGCAGCCAGAAAGAATTCAGCAGCTGCGGATTATTGGTTTTAGTAATTTGAATACCGGTAATCATACATGGCCTCCAGGTCCAGGCGCTGCCACGGTTGAACAGCGCGGTTTTCGAAAATCTTTGATGCTCAGGTATATCATTGACAGAAATGAGCTGTTTTGACCTGCATCAATTTCAACCAGGCCCCCTGGCGCCAGCAAAAACTAAAAAGTTGTTTTATAACAGGTTTACGTTTTAAGTTTTTTTGTAAATTATCAAATTATTTTTGGCCTTCTGCTCCCCGCCCGGACGCGTTAAGCTAGGCGCAATTTTTTGGCAGGGAGTCCATGATGACCGAGAAGCTGACCTGGCACGATGTGCTGGCTGAAGAGAAAGAGAAACTTTACTTTGTGGAGACCCTGAAGGCGGTCGCCAGTGAGCGCGCTGCGGGTAAAACGGTCTATCCGCCGCAAAAAGATGTGTTCAATGCCTTTCGCCTGACCGAGTTAGGGGACATCAAGGTAGTGATATTGGGCCAGGACCCTTATCACGGCCCCAATCAGGCTCACGGACTGGCTTTTTCCGTACTACCGGGCGTAGCCATCCCCCCCTCGCTGCTAAATATGTATAAAGAGCTGGAGCAGGATATACCAGGATTTGTTCGCCCTCAGCATGGCTTTCTGGAGAGCTGGGCAAAACAAGGCGTGATGTTGCTCAACACGGTGCTGACAGTGGAAGCAGGACAGGCACATTCACATGCGCGCTTTGGCTGGGAAACCTTTACTGACAACGTGATCAGCGCAATTAACCAGCATCGCGAAGGGGTGATTTTTCTGCTGTGGGGTTCGCATGCGCAAAAGAAAGGCAGCATCATTGATCGCCAGCGTCATCATGTTCTGAAAGCGCCGCATCCTTCACCGCTGTCCGCCCATCGGGGCTTTTTTGGCAGCCGTCATTTTTCGCAGACCAACACCTTGCTGAATCAGGCCGGGAAACCCGTTATTGACTGGACACCGGTGTTGCCCTGAAACGCAAACGGCCGCATAAGGCGGCCGTTTGTGATTAAGCAGCAAATCAGCTTTTCGCTTTTGCTACCGCAACCATCGCCGGACGTAGCAAGCGGCCGTTCAGCGTATAACCACGCTGCATCACCATCATCACGTGATTAGGTGCCACTTCTTCGGATTCCATCATCGACATCGCCTGATGCACATCCGGGTTGAAAGGCACATTGGTCTCGCCTACCACCTCCACGCCGAATTTACGCACCGCACCCAGCAGTGATTTCAGCGTCAGCTCGATGCCTTCAATCATTGATGCCAGTTCAGAATTCTCTTTGTCCGCCACTTCCAGCGCACGCTCGAGGCTATCGATGACCGGCAGCAGCTCGTTGGCAAATTTTTCCAGCGCAAATTTGTGCGCTTTTTCCACATCCATTTCAGTACGGCGACGGATGTTTTCGATTTCCGCCTGCGCACGCAGTTGTGCTTCACGCACACCGGACTGCGACTGAGCTAATTCAGCTTCCAGTTGCGCGATGCGTTCATCACGCGGATCCACCTCAGCTGCCGTCTCTGCGTCCAAGTGCTGTTGATCCTGTTGAATTTCGTCTGAGACTTGCTCGTTTGGGGTGTTCTGTTCTTTACTACTCATGAATTTCTCCGCGTTTTGCACATTCATCTCGCTGGTTCGCTTATTATGGGGATCAGTTTGACGGTTTCAAGGGAACCCATCACATTGCCTGGCCGTTTTGGCTTATGAGGAATACGAGCGCAAATGAACAAACACTTTAACTGCATTGGGATCGTCGGCCATCCCCGCCATCCTACTGCGTTAACTACCCATGAAATGCTGTGGCGCTGGCTGACAGCAAAAGGCTATAAGGTGATTGTTGAGCAGCAAATTGCGCGCGAACTGGCACTGAAAAATGTGCAAACCGGCACGCTGGCGGAAATTGGCCAGCAGGCCGACCTGGCTGTCGTGGTCGGTGGCGACGGCAACATGCTCGGAGCCGCGCGCGTGCTGGCCCGTTACGATATCAAAGTGATTGGTATTAACCGTGGAAATCTGGGTTTTCTGACCGATCTCGATCCAGACAACGCCCAGCAACAGCTGGATGATGTACTGCAAGGCGATTATTTCGTCGAAAGCCGTTTTTTACTGGAAGCGCAGGTATGCAAAGAAGATTGCTCACCGCGTATTGGTAGCGCCATTAATGAAGTGGTTCTGCATCCGGGAAAAGTAGCGCATATGATTGAATTTGAAGTCTATATCGATGAGGTTTTTGCCTTCTCGCAACGTTCCGATGGCCTGATTATCTCCACACCGACGGGGTCAACCGCTTATTCACTCTCCGCTGGTGGCCCGATTCTGACACCTTCGCTGGAAGCTATCGTGCTGGTACCGATGTTCCCGCATACTCTATCTGCGCGTCCGCTGGTGATCAACAGTAACAGTACCATTCGCCTGCGTTTCTCCTCACGCCGCAACGATTTGGAGATCAGCTGCGATAGCCAGATTGCATTGCCGATTCAGGAGGGTGAAGATGTGTTGATTCGCCGCAGCACCCATCACCTCAATCTAATTCACCCTAAAAATTACAATTATTTTAATACGTTAAGCTCAAAGCTTGGCTGGTCAAAAAAATTGTTCTGAACCACTTTACTGGATAAAAAACCAGTTTATACTGTATGAAAAACCATATCTGTTTTTCTATACAGGTGAATTTATGCTGGCACAACTTACCATCAGTAATTTTGCTATCGTTCGTGAACTGGAAATCGATTTTCACCGTGGCATGACAGCGATCACAGGTGAAACCGGCGCAGGAAAATCCATCGCAATTGATGCGCTTGGCTTGTGCCTTGGTGGTCGTGCCGAAGCAGATATGGTGCGTCAGGGAGCGAATCGTGCGGATATTTGTGCACGCTTTCAGCTGAAAGCCTCACCGTCTGCCCAACGCTGGCTGGTGGAAAATCAACTGGATGACGGCAATGAATGCCTGTTACGCCGCGTGATCAGTGCCGATGGCCGGTCACGCGGTTTTATCAACGGCACGTCGGTCCCACTTTCTCAACTACGTGAACTGGGTCAGTTGTTGATTCAGATTCATGGCCAGCATGCCCACCAACTGTTGCTCAAACCCGAACATCAAAAGCATCTGCTCGATGCTTATGCTGCACACGATGCTCTGCTGGTCAAGATGCGTACCCACTATCAACACTGGCATCAAAGCTGCCGTGCACTGGCCCAGCATCAGCAACTCTCCCAGGAGCGGGAAGCACGCCGCGAGCTGTTGCAGTACCAGTTGAAAGAGTTGAATGAGTTTGCACCGCAACCCGGTGAGTTTGAGCAAATCGACGAAGAATATAAACGTCTCGCCAACAGTGGTCAGTTGCTCTCGACCAGCCAGCAGGCCTTGCAGATTCTGGCCGACAGCGAAGACACCAATATGCAAAGTCTGCTGTATAGCGCACGTCAGATGCTGAGCGAACTGGTCACGCTGGATGATAAAGTCGGTGGCGTATTTAATCTGCTGGAAGAAGCAGCAATCCAGTTGAGTGAGGCCAGCGATGAACTGCGCCACTATTGCGACCGCCTCGATCTCGATCCCAATCGTCTGCACGAACTGGAGCAACGCCTGTCGCGCCAGATCGCACTGGCACGCAAGCATCATGTCACACCCGAAGCGCTGCCCGTGTTGTATCAGCAACTGCTGGATGAAGCCGAACAACTCTCTCAGCAGGAAAGCGATCAGGAGACATTACAGACTGCTGTCGCTGCACATCATCACGAAGCACTGGCGAGCGCCACGCTGCTGCATCAGCAACGTGAGGTTGCAGCACAGGAACTGACCCGGTTAATCACCCAAAGCATGCGCATGCTGGCAATGCCGCACGGTGAATTCGCGATTGTGCTGGAATTCAACCCGGAGCAGCTGACTGCCGAAGGAGCCAGCCGCATTGATTTTCGCGTGACGACTAACCCTGGCCAGCCATTGCAGCCGCTCGGGAAAGTGGCATCAGGGGGTGAATTGTCGCGTATCGCGCTGGCAATTCAGGTCATTACTGCGCAGAAAATGGAAACTCCGGCAATGATCTTTGATGAAGTGGATGTTGGTATCAGTGGCCCGACAGCTGCCGTTGTCGGCCAGATGTTACGTCAGTTGGGTGAATCAACCCAGGTGATGTGCGTGACGCACTTGCCACAGGTTGCCGGTTGTGGTCATCAACATTTCTTCGTCAGCAAAGAAACGGATGGTGCAATGACAGAAACGCACATGCAACCGCTTGATAAACGTGCACGCCTGCAGGAACTGGCACGGCTGCTGGGCGGTAGTGAAGTGACACGCAACACGCTGGCGAACGCAAAAGAACTTTTAGCAGCCTGATACCGCACTTTTTTCCGGCCCGATGGTCATATGCTTGCTCTGTAGAGGTTTCCAATAGCGAAAAGGTTTATTATCATCGGCACTTATGTCGCCAGAGTAATAAAGCCTGCCGCAGGCAGAGTTCAGAATTTGATGGCAAAAAAACAGCCTGATGAAAAGGCGTTTGGCCCCAGAAAAGGAATGTAGAGATGCGCTGTAAAATGCTGACTGCCGCGGCAGTGGTAATGTTGATGATGACCGCCGGATGTTCCACCCTTGAGCGCGTTGTATACCGTCCTGATATCAATCAGGGGAACTACCTGGTCGCCAATGATGTGGCTAAAATCCACACTGGCATGACGCAGCAGCAGGTCGCGTATACCCTCGGTACCCCGATGATGCGCGATCCCTTCGGTAGCAATGTCTGGTACTACGTTTTCCGCCAGGAACCCGGTCATGAAAGCGTGAAACAACAGACGCTGACGCTGACTTTCGATAGCAATGGCGTGCTGACTAACATCGACAACAAACCGCGTCTCACTGGCAGCGAAGGCTAAGTAAGATGCAATAAAAAAGGCGCCTGGAGCGCCTTTTTTGTTTCTGCCATTTCGCTATTTTTTCTCAGCTGAGCGTTCCGCTCGCTGGCGTCTCATCTCTTTCGGGTCGGCAATCAGCGGACGATAGATTTCCACGCGATCGCCATCCTGCAACGTATCATCCAGTTTTACCGGGCGGCTGAACACACCGACTTTATTCGTTTTCAGATCGATATCTTTGCGCAGAGATAACAGTCCTGAGGCTTTAATCGCCTCCTCCACTGTCGCACCCTCTTCCAGCGTTACGGTGCGCAGGTACTGTTTGTCCGGCAGGGCATAAACAACTTCTATCGTGATATCAGGCACGATAGACCTCTTTGGCGCGTTTAGTAAAGGCCAGCACCATATTGTTAGCCAGCTCTTTAAATACCCGGCCGAACGCCATCTCTACCAGCATGTTGGTGAACTCAAAATCCAGACTCAACTCGACCTTGCAAGCATCGTCACCCAGTGAAGTAAAGTGCCAGCCCCCGGTCAGCTTGCGGAACGGACCGTCAACCAGCTGCATATGAATGCTTTGATTGCTGGTCAATGTGTTACGCGTAGTAAAAGTCTTACTGATGCCTGCTTTGGAGACATCGACAGCAGCTGTCATTTGATTACCGCTGTTTTCCAGCACCCGACTGCCGGTGCAACCCGGAAGAAATTCAGGATAAGCATCCACATCATTCACGAGCTGGTACATCTGCTCAGCGCTGTAGGGGACCAGCGCTGAACGACTTATCTGGGCCATAATGGTTCCTGTTCATCACAAAACCGTTGAATAATACCATTTTCAGCCATTAAACAAAAATTCACGGCTTTGCCAGCTGTGCTAAAATAGCCTGTTTTTTACCGCCCCGCAGGACAGGGGATGCGTCCACAGACTGAGTGATGTAGACTACGCCGCACTATGACAAAGAAAAAAGCTAACAAACCCGGTTCAGCCACTATTGCCCTCAACAAACGCGCTCGCCATGAATACTTCATTGAAGAAGAGTTCGAAGCGGGTATGTCGTTGCAAGGATGGGAAGTCAAATCTCTCCGCGCTGGCAAAGCCAACATCAGCGACAGCTATATTCTGCTGCGCGATGGCGAAGCCTATCTGTTTGGTTCGACTTTTCAACCGCTGGCGGTGGCCTCTACACATGTGGTGTGCGACCCAACCCGCAACCGTAAACTTCTGCTGAAGCAGCGTGAACTTGATTCGCTCTATGGCCGTGTCAATCGCGAAGGTTACACGGTAGTCGCCTTGTCGATTTACTGGAAAAATGCCTGGGCCAAACTGAAGATTGGTGTGGCACGCGGTAAGAAAGAGCACGACAAACGCGAGGATATCAAAGAACGCGAGTGGAAGATGGATAAAGCGCGCATCATGAAAAATTCCAACCGCTAAGGGATGGAATCTACAGTTTTTTTTGCTATAATTAAAAGTTCCTGGGGCTGATTCTGGATTCGACGGGATTGTGAACCCTTAGGTGCATGCCGAGGTGCGGTAGGCCTCGATAAAAAACCGCAAAAAAATAGTCGCAAACGACGAAAACTACGAATCTGCTGACAACGCTTACGCGTTAGCAGCTTAATCAGCTTAATAAACTGAAGATTCCCTCTCTCCCTAGCCTCCGCTCTTAGGACGGGGATCAAGAGAGGTCAAACCCAAAAGAGATCGCGTGGATGCCTTGCCTGGGGTTGAAGCGTTAAATCCAATCAGGCTAGTTTGTTAGTGGCGTGTCCATCCGCAGCTGGCAGGCGAATGTAAAGACTGGACTAAGCATGTAGTACCAACGGCGTAGTAATTTCGGACGCGGGTTCAACTCCCGCCAGCTCCACCAAAATTCTTCAAAGATGGTTCCAGAGCCATCCGCAGAAGTCCTGAAAGCCCGCACAGCGTAAGCCTTGCGGGCTTTTTTGTGTCTGT
>NZ_JAPWKD010000024.1 GCF_028283705.1 Pantoea sp. | reverse complement strand
GTGGTCAACTAAAACTGGCCACCGTTTTAGAGTTTTTCCAGTATCGATTTTCCGATTCGTTTGGTGGTAACCCACCGTTATATTCGTGTGGCCTGAGCGCACTGTAATATCCAACGATATAGTCTGTTATTGCGTGGGCTGCATCGCTGAAGCTTATGTAACCCGTCACCGGTATCCACTCATTCTTCAGGCTCCGAAAGAAGCGTTCCATTGGGCTATTATCCCAGCAGTTCCCACGCCGGCTCATACTCTGCTTGATCCGGTATCTCCACAGTAACTGCCGGTATTGTCTGCTCGTATAATGACTGCCCTGATCGCTATGGAACATTACTCCGGCTGGCATGCCGCGAGTTTCCCATGCCATTTCCAGCGCTTTCATGGTGAGTCTGCTGTCTGGCGAGAACGACATTGCCCAGCCCACCGGTTTCCTCGCGAACAGGTCAAGAACAACAGCGAGGTACGCCCAGCGTTTACCTGTCCAGATATACGTCACGTCGCCGCACCATACCTGATTTGGATCTGTCACTGCGAACTGCCGTTCAAGGTGATTAGGGATAGCAACATGTTCATGACCGCCACGCTTATATCGGTGAGTTGGCTGCTGGCAGCTGATCAGCCCCAGCTCTTTCATAAGTCTGCCTGCAAGCCAGCGTCCCATCTGATAGCCTTTCTGGGTTGCCATCGTGGCGATGCTCCTTGCCCCGGCAGAACCGTGGCTGATGCCGTGCAGCTCCAGTACCTGGCTTCGTAAGACAGCCCGCCTGCCGTCTGGTTTTTTAGGACGGTTTTCCCAGTATTTGTAGCTGCTGCGATGAACCCCAAACACGTAGCAGAGAGAGGCCACTGGATAACGCGCCCTGAGTTTCCCGATTAGCGAGAACTGTTCAGGGAGTCTGACATCAAGAGCGCGGTAGCCTTTTTTAATATTTCATTTTCCATTTCAATACGTTGTAGTTTTTTCTTTAGCTCACGTATTTCGATTTGTTCCGGTGTTATCGGAGAGGCTTTTGGCGTTTTGCCCTGCCGTTCGTCCCGCAATTGTCTGACCCATCGGGTCATTGTTGAAAGTCCAATATCCATGGCTTTGGCAGCTTCAGCAACGGTGTAGTTCTGATCAACAACCAGCTGAGCGGATTCACGTTTGAACTCCGCGCTGAAATTTCTTTTTTTCATTAAGGCACCTGTGTTGTTCTGAGGCGAGCATATCACCTCTGTTCAGGTGGCCAAATTCAGTAAACCACTACATATGGCCGGTGTATCGAAGAAAACCCACATCAGCTAAAGAAACCCGCTAAGGCGGTTTTTTTGTGCTTATTCTCAGTAATATCACTCTCATTATGCAATTCATTAAGACTTCAAAATGAATACACATGTATTAAATTTGTAGTTCTTTATTGCTCCTGAGGATAACTATTCAACATCGGTTTCCCAGTCAATGAGTTGACTGCCAGCTTTCTTTCAATAGCACACAACACTTTCAGATTGCTTTCTGTCGCCCTCACTGCGTTCGGTTGTCCAACGGCGGCCCCGACACCAGAACAAGTTCTGCCGTCTCCCGCCGTTCTTCCCTCATTCAATTCAGTGAGCATCCACCCTGATGGTGTTGGCCACGCATATATCGCCACTACCGTGATGTACCCAGGCATCAAATCCAGCCCTAATCAGAATCATAAATTGAGCACTAATTGAGATTTTTATGAGATAAATATGAGAATAACCATTGATGGGGGACTTCGCGTTTTGTATATTTATCTCAAATAGTTCTCAATTTGAGGTTAAGGAGAGGGTTGTGAAGATTTTTATCGATGACGGTTCAACCAATATCAAGCTGGCCTGGAAAGAAGGGGAGAAAGTACGTACTTCTCTCAGCCCGAACAGCTTTAAACGTGAGTGGTCTGTATCTTTCGGCGAAAAGGCAGCTTACAACTACGCGATGAATGACGAGCATTATTCATTTGATCCCATTTCACCGGATGCGGTGATCACCACGAATATTGCATGGCAGTACAGCGATGTGAATGTAGTGGCCGTGCATCATGCTTTGCTGATGGCAGGGATCCCGCCCTGTGAAGTTGATATCACGGTCACATTACCGCTGACCGAGTATTACGACCATAGTAACCAGCCCAATACGGTAAATATTGAACGAAAGAGGCAAAGTCTGCTCCGGCCGGTTAAAGCAAATCATGGGGAAGTTTTCTCGGTCAGAAGTGTGAAGGTTAGACCGGAATCCATTCCTGCCGGTTTTGAGATACTGAGTAAACTGGACCCTCTGGACTCTCTGCTCATTATCGATCTGGGGGGAACTACGCTTGATATTTCACAGGTACGCGGCCGGATGAGCGGTATTTCCCGTATTTACGGAGACGCGACTATCGGAGTATCACTGATGACGGGGGCGGTGGCTGATGCTCTGCGGAACGCCGGAACACGCGGCAGCAGCTATCTGGCCGATGACATTATTATTCACCGCACAGATGCAGATTATCTGCAAAATCGTATTAATGATGTTTCCCGTGTCAGCCTGGTGAAAGATACACTGAATGAATCCTGTAACCGCCTGATTCATCGTGTGATCAGCGCTGTCAGTTCGTTTGAAGGCTTTACGCATGTTATGGTTATCGGCGGTGGCGCAGAAATAATTGCAGATGCAGTGCGTATGCATTGCAGTGTGCGGCCGGAGCGCTTTTATAAAACAGAGTCATCCCAGTTCGATTTAGTCCTCGGGATGCTTGCTATCGGATAAAGAGATGGACACCCGCAGGAAAATCCAGTTTTACATCAACCCGAAGTCCAGTCCGGGTGAAGAGTTTGCTGATGCCTTTACAGAAAGCACGCAGCAGGGGGAGCGTGGCCGCCTATGGAAGGCTGCGATGCTGAGCGGGTTTGCGCTGCAACGTATAGACCCCCGATTGCCGTTCCTTCTGTCAGAGCTGCTGAGTGAGAAAACGACAGCGGAGGAAGTGCTGCAGGTGATCAGAGCCGTCAGTCCGAAAAATCTTTCGGCTGAACAGGCCTCTGCTTCTGCTCAGACACCGGAGGTCGAATGTCCTCCGGTGCAACCTGATGCGGCGGATGAAACCCGGAACAATGCAAAACAAATGTTTGGTTCGGACTGAGAACCCTGTGCCGTGGAGAGCCAATGAATAAAGCACTGTTTATGACCGCCGGCTTTCTGGGCTTTAAGACCCTGACCGGCAAGGACCGAAAGAGCACGGCAGAGTGGGGATTTCTTCTCAGTGCCCTGTTTATCGTGCCGCTGTTTTTTCTTCATGAAGCCAGCGAACTGGTGAAAATCACCTTACAGGTTTTCTGGGGGGCTTTTGTGGCACGGTCGATGTTTCTGTCTGATGGGACCTGGAAAAAAAATAAACAACGCTGAAAATGGCACGAAGAATGGAGTTCAGTGATGAGCATGCAGGAATTTGTGAAAGCAGCGCGGTTAAGAACCGGTGAGATACGTCTTACTGAGGTGACGCAGTCGCTGAGTCGTTTTGGCTCACCGCCACGGCAACGGCCTGCCTACAAAGACTGGATTTCGCGGCTGAAACGGGGAGAGAAACTGCCGCGTGGAAGATATTTCAGAGGTAAGAAACCGGGACGTCTTCCGTTAGTCATGGATGAGTTCTGGAACTTCATGCAATAGAGGGTAGAGGGCTGGGGCTTCAGCCCCTGCACGGCAGACCTTTTCAACGTACATGAGCCACCGGGATTTCATTCCAGCGTGTGGTATAGCCGGGGCTCAGCATCTCCCGTTTCATTTTCCATTCTGTATCCATTCCCTGTCCGGCAAACCAGACCTTCCCCAGTCCCGACTGGTTAATACCATCCAGCACTTTCATCAATTGCGGGCTTTTCGGCCGTGGCTGATTATCATCAAACAGATTCAGCTGGGTGACGCCATGAGGCGTAAAGTCATCGAGCATGACTCCGGCCTTCATGTAGCGGTGGCCATCGACCCAGATGCGATCGAGCGCGCGCAATACCACGGCAGTTATGTCCCGGGTGTCCTGTGTCGGCAGCGTCAGTTTCTCACAGGCGCTGTTCCCGTAAAATATCTCATCGGTGGCGTGCGGTGAGGTCCGGATAAATACACTGATATGCCGACAGTACTGGCGTTCCCCCCGCAACTTCTCGGCTGCCCGGGCTGCGTACTGACAGAGCGCCTGTGTCATGGCGAGCTTTGTTGTTACCCGGCTGCCAAAACTGCGGCTGCAAACTATCTGCTGTTTTGATGGCGGGAGTTCTTCCAGTGGAATACAGGATTCGCCGTTGAGTTCACGCACGGTTCGCTCCAGGACGACGGAAAAATTTTTCCGGATAAAGGCCGGATGAGTTCGCGCCAGTTCCAGTGCGGTCCGGATACCGAGCAGATTCAGCTTTTTGCCGATACGGCGCCCGACTCCCCAGATTTCTTCCACCGGTTGGCGGGAGAGAAGGGTAGCTGTGCGTTTCGGATTATCCGGTGTCAGAGCGAGGACACCGCGGAACTGCTTCCACTCCTTACTTGCCCATTGAGCCGATTTTGCCAGCGTTTTCGTCGGGCCCATGCCTACGCCGATAGTCAGTCCGGTCGTGGCCAGCACATTTTCGCGCAACCGACGGCCGAAGTGCTCGAAATCCTCGCAGGCATTGATACCGGTCAGGTCGAGGAACATTTCATCGATTGAATACTGCTCTACGCGTGGCGTCATTTCCTCCAGAGCTGTCATCACACGCTGGCTGAGGCTGTGGTTTATGTGGAATGGAAATTCCAGTATCTGGATTGTCCCATCGCAGCAAATGCAACATTTGGAAGTATCAATTCATGCGAGGTTTTTGTTAGAGAATGTATTAGTACTCTGTGGGATAGAGTAGGGGGTACCAGCATGAAATTACGTTCGCCCGTAACTTAATAAAGCTAAGCCGGTAAATCATGTCAGAGTTTCCGTAACCCTTTATTGATAGCAACGAAAATCATTATCATCTTGTTTTTTTTTGTAATATTATCCACGTTAAGGATATTTTAATCTGGCGGACAGAAAATAGACTCAATGACTCTATTTATGGTGACATGATGAAAAACAAAATTATGGCATTGCTCCCTCATGATTATGCACCCTTTTTTCGTGCTCTTCATATCTCAGTTGCGTTGCTGATTTTATCCCAGATTATCAATTCCAATTTAACTGAACGTGAGGCTTTGAGTGGTTACGGCCTTGAGTCACTGGTGACCTGGTTCCATATTGTTTCTGGGTTTGTGTTAGTTTTACTCGGGTTGACACTTCTTGTATGGATGCTGACGCAGCGTGGTTTCAGGTGGTACTTCGCCTGGGTGGCGCTGGATTTTAAGGGTATCAAAGGCGATTTGATGCAGCTCGCCCGATTTAAATTACCTGAAGCCACAAAAGGAGGTATCGCCGCCACCATTCAGGGCCTTGGGGTGGTATCACTGCTTGCGGTTGCTGTGTCCGGTGGTATGTGGTTTATATTCAACAGCCTACCAGGTTTACCCGCAGATACAGCTGGAAGCTATATCCACTGGCACAAATTCCTGACGACCTTTATCGAAATCTATTTTTACGCCCACGGTGCTATGGGCATTCTTCATATGCTACTGGCAGGGAAAAATAACGTTTAGCACGACTTTTTCGATACCCAGGCTAATAAGCGTTTGATGGTTGATGCCTATTTATTTGAAAAAAATCACGGCAGTAATCAATTTATATTCCCGTCACTCTTCATGAAGAGGTTAACTATGCGGCATGATGAATCGCATAAAGTTCTCCGGTCTAATGTCCTTCGTGCCGCTGTTATGGGAGCTAATGACGGTATTGTCTCGACTGCCAGTATTCTTACCGGGGTGGCAGCAGGCGGTAGCAGTTATCATGGTGTCTTACTTACGGGTATTGCGGGTGTTGTTGCCGGTGCGATGGCTATGGCTACCGGTGAGTATGTCTCCGTCTCATCACAGGCGGATACTGAACAGGCGGCGCTTGCTGAGGAGCAGCGCGAACTTGATCACAATTATCCTGGCGAAGTGCATGAACTTACTGCCATTTATGTACTCAGGGGACTTGATACCTGTCTGGCCCGGCAGGTATCGCTGGCATTGATGAAACACAATGCACTCGATGCGCATGCACGCGATGAACTGGGTATTACGGAATTCAGTACCGCCAGACCCTTGCAGGCGGCGCTGTTTTCTGCCGGAAGTTTTATATCAGGTGCGCTTGTGCCTCTGGGGTCTGTAATGCTCACCTCTGGGGTAATAAGCATTTCTTCTATCGTCATTACCGCCATGTTATCTCTCGCATTACTGGGGGCTCTTGCTGCCAAAGCGGGCGGAGCACCTGCTATCAGAAGTGTGATGCGTGTGAGTTTCTGGAGCAGCCTGGCAATGGCTGCTTCTGGACTCACTGGCAGTCTTTTCAGTCATTTCACCTGGTTATGAATGGCTAATTTTATACAGACGGTATTTATGTTGCGCGGCTCAGCTGATTTATCCTCTCTGTGAGGAGCGTTGATCCGACGTATCGCTGACCATTTCATCACCTTCTTTTGTGAACGGTCCTTTCTGCTGGTCAGGCAGGATGTCCAGCGCAACTCAGGAAAGGTGGCAAAGCTTTATTCCCATTGGCGTCACTACTATCGAGCGATTGATCTGTATCGGGTGAGCCAGCATGGCATCCAGCAATTGTTCATCTGAAAAGCTGTTCCTGGCGAGGCACAGTTGTTCACAGGGTTCAGTGTTTGTACGCAGTAGCGCCCATACTCTGGTTTCCATCGCTTCAGTCAGCGCCCGCAGGGCTTCACGCGTCGGCGGTGTTACAAGGTAATGAATCACCGCAGGTTCCGCCCGCTGTTACGGAAAGGGTACGCAGCTAAGTGCTATCAATCCCTTAGACGGCAATTTAAAAATGGATTCTTGTGTATCTATTGGCCGCCTTGAGCGATTACCGTGCGTTTACCAGATTGATTACTTAACAACATGGGGACTTTATTTGACTGGAATTATATTTCCATTATTCTGGAAATATAGATTTAAGGGGAGTTTTATGGACCTGAATACGGCGGCCAGCGCGTTAAAAGAGCTTGGCCATCCTACGAGACTGGCCGTTTACAAAACGCTGGTTAAGGCAGGGCACGGCGGGCTGTCGGTCGGCGATTTACAGAAGCAGCTGGACATACCGGCATCCACGCTGAGTCATCACCTTTCCGCGCTGATGTCTGTCGGGCTCATCCGCCAGAATCGTCAGGGGCGCACACTGTTTTGCCTGCCACAGTATGAACATCTGGAGCAGCTGCTGGCCTTTCTCGTCGAGGAGTGCTGCAGTGGAGAAGGCGGATGTGGCCTCAGCCTGCCAACCCAGTTAACCGAGAGAACAGAATGAATCTGACGGATATGTCGCTACCCAATATCGATGCTGGCCTGTTTGATGCACCGATTACAACCGCAAAACTGGCCGCTGACGAGCCTGTCCACGCACCGCGCATACTGATGCTCTACGGTTCAGTGCGTGAACGCTCTTTCAGCCGGTTCGCCACGGAAGAAGCTGCCCGACTGCTGACTGCGATGGGCGCAGAGGTCAGGATTTTTAACCCATCCGGGTTGCCACTTCCCGATGACGCCCCCGAAACGCATCCAAAAGTTGCTGAACTGCGTGAACTGGTATTGTGGTCTGAAGGCATGGTGTGGTGTTCACCAGAGCGCCACGGCGCAATGACCGGCGTGATGAAAGCGCAGATTGACTGGATCCCGCTCTCAACAGGCGCAGTTCGGCCTTCACAGGGCAAAACGCTGGCGGTGATGCAGGTCAGCGGCGGCTCTCAGTCATTTAACGCTGTTAACCAGATGCGTATTCTGGGACGCTGGATGCGCATGATCACCATTCCTAACCAGTCATCGGTTGCAAAAGCCTGGGCGGAGTTCGATGAAGCAGGACGGATGAAGCCGTCGGCATATTACGAGCGCATCGTGGACGTAATGGAGGAACTGATGAAGTTCACCGTGCTGACGCGCGGACGCAGCGAATATCTGACCGATCGCTACAGCGAGAGAAAGGAGAGCGCGGAGCAGCTCTCAGCCAGGGTTAACCAGCGCAGTATCTGAAAAAACCGGCGAAACGCCGGTTTTTCTTTTCATGTTGCCTGATTACTGGCTGACGCGTTTACCGTCCGCGCCAATCACTACTTCGCCATCCTCCTTGGTGAACGGACCTTTCTGCGGATCAGGCAGAATGTCCAGAACGACTTCGGAAGGGCGGCAAAGCTTCGTTCCCAGAGGCGTCACCACTATCGGACGATTGATCAGAATCGGGTGAGCCAGCATGGCATCCAGCAGCTGTTCATCAGAAAAGCTGTCGCTGGCGAGGCCCAGTTGTTCATAGGGGTCAGTGTTTTTACGCAGCAGCGCCCGCACTCCTGTTCCCATCGCTTCAGTCAGCGCCTGAAGAGTTTCACGCGTCGGCGGAGTTTCAAGGTAATGAATCACGGTAGGCTCTGCACCGCTGTTACGGATTAGCGCCAGCGTATTACGCGAGGTGCCGCAGGCGGGATTGTGATAAATGGTGATGTCAGACATGGTAAAACCTCGTGTAGTGGGGCTGCATACGCCGCCCCGGATTATCATCACACAGACAGGCGCAGCGCGAGCGCTGCAAGCGTAACGGTCAGTACCGGCAGCGTCATGACGATGCCGGCCCGGAAGTAGTAGTCCCAGCTGATGCGGATGTTTTTCTGTGACAGTACGTGTAACCACAGCAGCGTTGCCAGACTGCCAATCGGCGTGATTTTCGGTCCAAGATCGCAGCCGATGATGTTGGCGTAAATCATTGCCTCACGCACGACACCCTGCGCAGCGCTGGCATCAATGGAAAGTGCGCCAATCAGCACCGTTGGCATGTTGTTCATGACTGATGAGAGGAGGGCGGTGAGATATCCGGTTCCCATCGCTGCGCCCCATACACCGGAAGTGGAAAAATCGTTAAGCAGCCTGGGCAGATATTCCGTCAGTCCGGCATTACGCAGTCCGTAGACCACCAGATACATGCCAAGTGAAAACACCACTATCTGCCAGGGTGCGTTGCGCAGCACTCTGCGGGTATCGATTACATGGCCGCGCCGTGCGACCAGCCAGAGGATCAGCGCACCAATGGCCGCAACAAGACTGACCGGCACGCCGAGCGGCTCCAGAGCAAAGAAGCCTGCCAGCATCAGAACGAGGACCACCCATCCGGCACGGAAGGTGCTGATATCACGAATGGCCTCATGCGGCATTCTGAGTTTAGCCTCATCATACTGCGCGGGGATCTCCCTGCGGAAAAACAGGTGCAGCATGGCGAGAGTCGCCAGCACTGAAGCGATATTGACCGGCACCATGACCGAAGCGTAATCGCTGAATCCCAGATGGAAAAAGTCAGCTGAGACGATATTGACCAGGTTAGACACGATTAGCGGCAGGCTTGACGTATCAGCGATAAATCCCGCCGCCATCACGAACGCCAGCGTTGCCCCCCGGCTGAATCCGAGTGCCAGCAGCATGGCTATCACGATAGGCGTCATTATCAGCGCCGCGCCATCATTAGCAAACAGCGCTGCTACCGCCGCTCCCAGCAATACAATACAGGTGAAAAGCAGCTTTCCGCTGCCGCCGCCCCAGCGCGCAACATGCAGTGCCGCCCACTCAAAAAACCCTGATTCATCCAGCAGCAGGCTGATGATGATCACCGCAATAAACGTGGCCGTTGCGTTCCAGACTATCTGCCAGACCACGGGAATATCACCTATATGAACCACGCCGGTTGCCAGCGCCAGCACGGCTCCGGCAACTGCGCTCCATCCGATACTGAGCCCGCGTGGCTGCCAGATAACGAATATCAATGTAAGAATAAAAATTGCGCCTGCCAGCAGCATGCTTCCTCCGTTTATAAGTATTAAAAGCCCTAAAACACATTCGATAATTCGAATGTGTTTAGCTAAATTTTTTACAGGCAGACAGCCCTACCGTTAGTTGTGGCATGGTCCAGCTGTGAATGATCGGCCATGTCACGAATTTCGTCACGCTGACTCAGCCACGCCTGTTCGATGACAGAAGCCGCCCACACTGGCATCTGTGGTGACAGGCGATAGTGAATCCATTTTCCATCGCGGCGGTCGCTGAGTAATTCGCTTGATCGGAGCATTGCAAGGTGGCGGGAAATTTTAGGCTGAGGAAGTTTCAGTGCCCCTGAGAGTTCACACACGCAGAGCTCACCCTTTTCTTTCAGCAAGAGCACCATTGTCAGGCGCGTTTCGTCCGAAAGGTTTTTGAACAGTTGTAGTGGTGTCAGAGTTGGCATTTTAGTCCCGATTGTGGAAAGCCAAATGGGCAGTTGAAAAATGATAGAACAAAAACACATTCGTTAAAAGAGATGTGTTATGTGCGTCGGGTTATCATTCTCACCCCTTCAACAATGTGGACGGTTTAGTGTTTAATCATTCAATATAGAGCGGATCATGCGTGCAGCCGACACATTGCAGTTCATTTACTTAAAGGGTTTAACGATTAATTTCTCCAGGGCTTGATCTAACTTTACCGCATCCTGCTCAACGATAGATTTTTCATCAGGTGTAAGTGGTACTTCCTCAAGGTAACGTCTGACAGAGGCTTTGCTTTCCAGTATCAGTCCGCGCGCGCTCTGTTTGAGCAGGTTAAAATCGCAGCCAATGCAGGCCATCCGGTGCTGACAGCTGCTCCAGAAGGGGTTCGTGCAGTATGACTCGCCTAAATCATAATACGTCGCGGGTCCGGTCAGGCTGGCGGCTTCCGGATCGTGGTCAATCAGCACACTAATCATGTGTGCGACCCTGTCTGCTTTAACGAACGAGGCGGCCAACTGAGTCGGGCGGATGCGCAGATAATGCATGGTGGACTGAGGCGTTGCATGTCCCGTCCACTGCATGAGTTCGTACAGCGACATGCCCTGCGGTACGCTCGCCAGCGCGGTCACCGCTGAGGCCCGTCCCCGGTGGCTGGTTATCGTTCCGCCGCTGTCCTGTAAAGGCACGCCCGCGCGTGCGCAGAGCATCGGTATCACCGTGCGGTTGAGGATCGCGCTACCGGCAGGCTTACCGCGGTACTGAAACAGAAACCGGACTTTTTCACCGGTTCGCTCGTCAGCAAGCATAGCCTGTTCTGCCGGACGTTCGTCCAGCCAGAGATCGACGTATTTTTTCACCACGACCGCCACCGGTTTCACAAAGGCTTTAGAGGTTTTCCCGGCCGGGATATGCAGGTAGCACAGGGTGCCGGCCGGGATGATGCTGCCATCCTCCTTCACAATATCGTCCGCCTGCGGCGCGATACACCCCGTGGCCAGTCGGAGCAGTTCACTCTTCCTCAGCCCGGCATGGGTCCAGACAACGGCCATCGCCTGCAGCATGGCAAGCGGATAGTGTATTTCAGTGAGCAGGTCTTCCTGACGCAGATTCAGGCTGGCCCAGATGAGCTTCAGCCAGACCGGGTCGTCGATAACCCTGGGATTGACGCCGCGCCTGAACAGGGGCGTGTCCGGCGTCGAAAGATGACGTGCCGGGCTGAAGCGCAGGCGCCCCCAGCCCCAGTTTTCGTAATCAATCATAAAACGGCGCAGCGAATAGATAAAATTCGCCCTGGAGTGCGGCATCATGGGCTCGCCGGATCGCATTGACTTCCGGGTCCCCCTTTCCGTGCCCAGCTGAAGCTCATCCACGTTCATCCGGCCAACCGTCGCGATGAAGCTGGCGCAGGTTTCCATGGTCCAGTCCGCCGGTTCCCGTACTTCCGGATGCTCACGGGCCAGCCAGAGACCACAGCGCAGCGCAAAGCTGTACTGGGTTTCGCGGGTGCGCGGTCTGAGCACTGACGTTTCCCGCCAGCGCCGGCACCAGCGCACCCCGGCCGGATCTATTCCCTCCACCGGCTTTTCGTACCATTTTGTATAGTTTCGCATCCGCATCGGGGCGCTGATAATGCCCAGCGCGGCGAGTGCGTGTGAAACGCGGCCGACATACCGGGAGGTCCCTGCTTCCATCCCGGACTGGACCTGCCACAGCAGTTCCGGCGTAAATGTCTCCAGCCGCGGATCCCTGTTTACGATCATCAGGGTGGCCAGTATGCCTGAGACATGATTTTTCTGGCTGGCCGGGGCATAACCCAGCGACGTCAGCGTATCCGTCAGCCGTTGCAACTCGTGGTAATAAAAAGTCTGGCCGAAAATGGCGGCAGCGTAGAGGGCCGGTTTGCGGATATCGGGCAGGCTGAGCGGGTCATGAAAGCCTGCCAGATGCCAGGCAAAGGCGGCCATTAACGGACGGCCCTCCCGGACTTCACGGCAGAGCGTCAGCCAGCGTTCCTGCGTCCAGCACCAGCAGGGCGTGCCGGCTGCATGCATCTCGCGCACCAGCCTGGCTATCACCAGCTCGGCGATTTTGCCGCTGCAACCGCTTCCGGCGGCAATATCCGTCAGTGGCCTGATGAGGTCAGGCAGAGGCTTCATCTTTAGCATCCCGGACCGGCCGTGAGGGCTGGCCAGCGCCGTCCGTTCATCGGAGTTCAGTGACGTCTCAAGCCGGTAAGCCGTCATGTCGAGGGGACGCCAGCGGCTTTCAGTCTGTGTGTGCGGGATCATGTTATTTCTCCTGGCTGAAAATGAGGTTCGCCATCCTGATATCTGCCATCTCAATCGCACCGGCCATCCTGGCAGCAAGATCGCGGCCCGACAGGTGGATATAAATCTGGGTGGTCGCCGGATCCCGGTGTCCTGCGTAGGTCGCAAGTTCGTGCAGCTTCCAGCCCGCGCGGGCCAGATGCGTCAGTCGCAGGTGCCGGAAGGTATGGGTGGAGATGTCCGGCATCCTGGAATCCAGCGCCCATTTCCGCACCGTTTTGCTCCAGGTCCAGAATGAAAGCGGCGCGCCCTGATTCCGGTCGGATGCGGAACGGAACAGGGCTCCCCGGGTAATTCCGTTCCGCTTCATCTGCATGAGATGGGCCGCCAGCACGGGCGTGACGGCCGGGCTGTAACAGACAATCCGCTCACGACGGCTCTTGGTGGTTTCTGCCCGGATGCGGATAAGACGGTGCGCAAAGTCTAAGTCTTCGATACTCAGCGAGGTGACTTCAGACCGCCGCAGCGCACCATAGTAGGTTAATGTCAGCATCAGGCGGTCACGCAGCGGGGAAGCGGCGGCGTGAAAGAGAAAAGACTGCCACTCTGCGTCGTCAGGAATGCGCGGCAGCTTGACGACGCGGGGAACCAGTCCCCGGCCGGAATTCAGCATGCCGGGCGTGCCGGATCGGGGCAGCGGATTGACCGTGCAGAGGTCCAGGTACATGAGAAAGTCATACCAGAGGCGGATTGCAGACAGGCGAAGCTGAAGCGTGGCGCTGGCCGCAGGAAAAGGCATGCCGGGCAGCTGCGGGCTGATGTACGCGGCCAGGTCTTCAAACCGGGCCTGTTCAGGTTCGATACTGCGCTGGCTGCAGAACGCAAAATAATGGCGGAGGGCACCGCGGTAGGCGGAAAGTGTGGCCTGCGCCCGGCCCAGATCGGATAACAGTTTCAGCCAGCGCTCTGCCAGCAACAGGACGTGTTCATTCGGTGGGATCAGCATTGCATTCACCTCTGTCAGCAGTTGTGCTGCTCAAAGTTTACTCAGCTAATGTTGCATTCCACTTAACTTACTAAAGCGCATAATTAGAACTAAATACATGAACTTTCTCAGGAAAATCCCGATTTTTTATCTGGAACCAGGGTGCAGCCATAGGAATGCCTATTTTTTTCGCGGATGCGTTGCGTGCGATCACACAGCCGTCGTTATTTGACAGGACGATCACCGGTTTACCGCGGAGGTCAGGCCTGAAAATCGCCTCGCAGGAAGCATAAAAGCTGTTAACGTCGGCCAGTCCAAACATAGGCATGATTACCTCCGGCGGGCCCGGGTACTGTGAAAGAACCAGGTGACTACGCCCATCAGCTGCAGCGATTCTGGATAAATCACAGGATAGGCTCTGTTCATTGGCAGCAGTGCCAGTACTGGATGCAGCTGCAGGCGTTTGACGGTGAACTCACCGTTCACTTCAGCAATAACAATGGCACCGTGGGTTGCTTCTTCAGCCCGATCAACGATCATGACATCCCCGTCAAAAAGCCCCAGTTCCTCCATACTGTTACCGCTTGCCCGGACAAAATAAGTGGCTGCGGGACGGTGAATGCAAAGCTCATTAAGGTCTAGCTCCGATTCAACAAAATCGGCGGCCGGGCTGGGAAAACCGGCAGCACAGGTATCGGCAAAGAAGGGGATGGCCAGCCGGATCCGGTTTTCTGCCAGCTGCAGAATTTTAAGGTCAGGAGCGTCTGTATGGCGAGCGGGCACGTGTTCCGTAGCCCCTTGTTCTTCCCTGCCTCTGGCTGTGCGATGCATTGTATCTACCTCAAAATAACTACTGTTTATGCGTACAGTGTTATTTAACTTCAGAGGAATGACAAGAGGTGTCTGCATGTTTAAAGGAACTAACGGTTCAGGTACCTGACTCCCGGGCTATTTTTTCTCTAAATGATGTCGCTTCGCTCCTCTTCGTCCCGGCACAAAGGCCCTGTGCCGGAAAAACAGGGTGAGTGATGCGATTTCAGAGGAGCTTAGATGCGAAAAAGGCCGCCCATAGGGCGACCTCTTCCGGCACTTCCTTTTGCGACCATCCGTTATTTGTACAGTTCAGCAGTCATGTGCACACGGTTATTGGTGTTAGCTTCGGTGATTTTATACTGGTCACCATGCTGCGCGGCCTGAGCGGCGATCTGAGCTTCTGCTCCATCAAGCGTATCAGCGGTAACAGAAATGCTTTGAGCGAAGCTGGCTGCTGACATCAGAGAAAGAGCGGCTGCGGCGGCGATGGTCATTGCTTTAATGGTTTTCATGGTCTTGTTCCTTAGTTTGTATGGTGGAAAGCGTGTTTGCTTTCGATGTGATAATGATAACTATAGTAACTATTATCATGTTAACAATAAATGCTGGTATTGTGATCGTGCTAACTATCACGCTAATAGGAAGTACCTATAGACAGCATTCACCCACACCTTCCCAACCTCACCTGATGCCGGGCAGTCTTGCTGAACATTTTTGCTCACCTGCTGCAGGTCTGTTGTGGCGGCACGGCGCAGATGTCTGCAACGTTCTCCCGCACCACCCTGCGTTGGTCACATCTGGATTACGGATGATTTTGAGGATACGGCCACGGAGCTGACCACGCTCGCGCTCGCCGATGCCACCCCTGATGCTGATATCAGTTTTCGCTGGTACTTCCTGTGGCACTGCGCTGGCACTGTTCTGGCAGTGCGGGAGGAAAAGGGATGAACGCATAGCTGGTTACCTTTCTGGCAGAGTGGCAGGGCACATATTCAGAGGAACACTTGCTTATCCGGTCACCGCGCGCAACTGACAGCTACCGTGTTAAGTTCCGTGCCTGTCGCTGAACGTTATGATGAACACCCCCCTAAGCGTCAGCAGCAAGCTGCCGCCGCCAAGGCCCCGGAAATCACGCCCTTTACGTCGCAAGCGCCGTAAAGCCCGCTCACCGGGGTTAAAAGGGGTTACATAAACTTCTTCATTGCTGAAAGTTGGTTTGGGCTAATCAGGGCAGGGGATGGATTCGTAGTATATATCGGTCAGAAACCGGCTACGCCGGGCATTCGGCGCCGATTGGCTTCTGAGTCATAAGTTACATGATCTGGCGCCTCCATGCCGCTCACGCGGCATTCAAGGGCAGGCTGCGCACTGCTCGCCCGCCTGATCCGCATCGAGTAAGTATTACATGATGTCCGCTGTGTGCCAGATAGAGTCATTCGAACCCTGAGGGTTACACTTTTAAGTGATTCAGGGTATCAGGCACACTCTATTACCGGAATGGATTCAATCTTGCGTAAAATTCATTCATAGCTCACAATGAATGACCGTTCATTCATTTATTGTGCGTATCATCCGATGTTTAGCAGCAACGTTTCTGAAGATCAACCCGGACACGCTTGTTCTTTACCTGACTGTCTGGGTTGTCGATACAAATAAAATAATAAAGCACATGGCAATGCTATTAGATTTCTTTGGCGGTTTCATGGCGTTCTCTATAGCAATTAATGTTATTTTCGCCCGGGGAAATAGCTCATTACTGAATATCAGACATAGTGGTCAACATGAAAATTCAATCGGCTTCTCAAAAATTTCAATTGCTCTTTCTGACTGTAAGGATGAACTGCACAACAAAGATTACTATTATACATAACCAAGGACAGGCCAGAACGGTAGCCCAAAAATGTTAAGATGGACAGATGTCGGGGGAGGGGGGTAATGCTATATCAACTTTATACTGGATAGCCAAAAAAAATGGAAAAGTTATGCACAATCAAAGTAATCTTCACGTTAATTCAAACTGCCACGGCGTTAACGTATTAATCTTCCGCAGCAGATTTGGATTTCGAGTCACTCTTCGCTGAACAATTTTCCACCGCGAGATTTGTTATCTCTGGGAGTCTCGTTCAGAGAAATGACAATGTATTCATCCTTCACGTCCAGGCTTTTCTTGACTGCGATAAAAACTTCTTGCATAAGTTTTTCTTTTTGCTTTTTGTCACGCCCGGCAGCAAGATTAATAACTATTTCTGGCATATTTTTTTCCTAAAATGAGTTAGATTTGGTTTAAATCTTTAGCAGTTAAGCCTCAGTGAGCAACGCATGTTCACTCACTTGACTGAGCTTCTCAGTATCAATTTCCGTTGTAAAACCATAATGTTCAACTTCTGCGATATACTTTAGCGACTTTTCAATCAGATGCTTCATATTTATACTTCCCGGTACAGCCAGTTCTCTGCCAGTCAGACCAAAACGTGTCACGCCTTCGCCAGCAGCTGCGCAGGTATTTTGTGCAGCTCGCCCGGTCGCATCGCTCAGATGAAGGGTAACAGTCAGGTGGGGATAGTCCTGCCGCAGACGGCGACACAGCGCAGACATTTCTGCCGGCGAAGCAGAACCCGATGAATCGCGAAGCGTAACGCCGTCTAGTCCCTGCAGACAGAAGTAGTCGATAAGCTGTAGTACTAAGCCATCGTTCATTTTGCCTTCAAAAGGACAGCCGAACACGGTCGAGAGTTGCAAATCGGTTACGATCCCGCCGCTTTTAAGCACTGCCGCCGCCGCCTGCAACTGCCGGAACGATTCCGTGCGACTGATACCAAACCGGCGGACATTCATGGTTTCACTGACCGACATAACCAGTGAGGCATTGCTTATTTCGTTAGCTATCGCAAACCCGGCCCCTGCTTCGTCATTTATTGTGATGCAGTACTCAGTACGTGAGAGTTTTCTGGTGTTCCGAACAGCGAACACTGTTGCACCTTTTTCTTCTTCATTCGCACCAGAGAGATAGGCACCAAGATTGAGCATTGAAAATCCACAGGATCCAATAGCCTGATTAATTCTGACCTGCTCTTCCCGCCGGAGTACGTGCCCGGTGCCTGTATATGCCGCCAAAGACTCTCTGATATATAACCTCACATCGCACTCCTGATTAATAAACGTCCCTGATTATAAAAATGTCTGCCTGCCCCATGCGCAGGGGCAGGTTCTGCGTTTTATTCCCGCGCGGAAATCGTCCTGCGGGAAGAAGCCCGGAATGCCTGCCTGATGTCCCAGACGCTCTCCTCACGCCCCACGGCCAGGGCAAACAGTATGCCCCCCACGACTGAGAACAGACCCAGCACGCTCCATGCGAGCGTCATGTCAGTACCGCCCCCCAGATGCTTCAGGTAGCCGGCAACAAGCGGTCCGCCAAACTGACCAATAAAGTTGCTGCATGCACCTACAAATGCCACCGCAGGGACCGCTTTCTTTGTCGGGAGGATTTCCGTCAACCGGACGTAAACCAGCGGCACAAGCATCTTCATTGTCAGGCCGACAAACATGAACAGGGCTATCTGCACCCAGTAATAAGACAGCGGAACAAAGGCTGCGGCTGACAACGCGATACCGCACAACACGGTGGGAATAGCGGCATGCAGCCGCCGTTCCTGGTTGTATTTATCTGACCGCCGGGTGATATACCAGATGCCCACCATGGTCATCAGGAAAGGCATTCCGCTGATCAGACCGACCATGAATTCAGTGAGCGTTCCATACCCCTTAAGTGCTGTCGGCAGCCAGAGCGTAAAGCCGTATACCAGCATGCTGTGCAGGGAATAGCCGATTAACATCAGCCAGAGTGCCGGTATTTTGAGAATGGTCCACCACGGGTCAGATTTCTCCTTCACATAGTTTGACTGCTCAGCCGCCAGGTCTTTCTGGATATGATCCCGGTCTTCGGCGCTGAGCCAGCTTGCAGACTGAATACTTTTAGGTACCAGATAAAACCAGATGATGCAGAACAGCCACGCGGGTGCCCCTTCAATGACCATCATCATGCGCCAGTCATGATGTGCCAGGATCCAGCCCGATATTGGACCGGCCAGAAACGCACCGGCCCCCAGGCTGAGGTTCCAGATACCAAAAGCGCGTCCCCTTTCTGGCTTCATAAACCACTGTGCCAGAAACATCGCCGTTGCTGCCTGAATCGGCCCTTCAGCAAGTCCCAGGAAGAAACGGATGGCAACCAGTTCACCAAAGTTACGCGTCAGACCCGTGAGCATGGCGCAGGCACCAAAAAGAAACAGGCTGACGCCAATTATTCTTCGCGATCCAAAGCGAAGCGCCAGCCAGCCAGCGGTAAACTGCGTCGCCACGTAGCCCCATGCAAATGCACCGCCAAGCCAGCCAGCTTCTACCGGGCTGAGCCCCATCTCGGCCGTAATATGGGGCAGCGCCATGCCTATATTCACGCGGTCAAAGAAAGAAATGGTATACATGATAAACACGGCCGGGAGTATTATTGTCCAGCGTTTTTTCCCGATAAGCGTATTACCTTTAAGAGCATTATCACTCATGATAACTTCCTCATTTAGAACAGATGTAGGGGAGGAAATGCTGATTTCAGGTCCTTTTAAATATCAGTCAGATAAAATATTTTTATTATTTTGAAGCTGCAACGACGTAATTAGTCAGGCGACCGACTGACTCAATTTCAACCTCAATAACATCGCCGTCATTAAGAAATACCTGCGGATTACGTGAACGACCAACACCGCCTGGTGAGCCTGTCAAAATAACATCACCCGGGGACAGCTGTGTAAAGGTACTCATATAACTGATAATTTTGCTTATTGGATGAACCATATTAGCTGTACTGTCCTGCTGAACAATTTCACCATTAAGCCAGGTTTTTAGCTGAAGCTTTTGCGGATCGGGGACCTCATCACTCGTCACCAGCCAGGGACCGAACCCCCCTGTTTTGCTCCAGTTTTTGCCGGCAGTGAACCAGGTATGCTGCCAGTCACGCACGGAACCATCCATATAACAGGAATAGCCCGCTATGTATTCTGCAGCGTCCTGCTCAGCGATATTTAGGCCGGATTTTCCGATTATGATTACAAGCTCACCCTCATAATCGAGCTGATCGCTCAGCGCAGGTTTCACGATGTTGCCCAGATGAGCGGTCTGAGAATCTGAGAACCGGATGAATATGGTAGGCGCATCCGAAGTAATACTAAATTCAGTGCGTTTGGCCTGATAATTCATGCCGACGCAAAGTATTTTTCCCGGATTCTCAATAACAGGAAGGAAGGTAATATCAGAAAGCTGATAATCCGGCTCATAGCTGATATATTCGTCAGCTGCTGCGATCCCTTTTTCTCTGATAAAACTTTTCAAATCGGGAGTATCAATATCTGTCCGGCTTCTCAGGTCAATAACTCCCTCACCCTGTAAAATACCGTAACTTTTATATCCTTCAGGCGTCAGATAACTTAAAAGCTTCATACATTTTTCCCGCTACGCCCTTCCGCATCGCGGAAGGGCGTCATTAAATTAAGCAAGACGAGATGTCAGCAGAGACTTATTCAGCCAGCGCGCGCATTTCTTTGATGAGGTCTGATTTACCCTCAAAACCGATACCAGGCAGTTCCGGCATGATGATATGGCCATCTTCTACCTTCACCGAGTCAGGGAAACCGCCGTAAGGCTGGAACAGATCGGGATAGCTTTCATTGCCACCTAGGCCAAGGCCTGCGGCAATGTTCAGGGACATCTGATGACCACCGTGAGGGACACAGCGTGACGGTGACCAGCCAAACTGCTCAAGCACATCAAGCGTGCGCAGATATTCAACCAGACCATAAGACAGTGCGCAGTCAAACTGCAGATAGTCTCGGTCCGGGCGCATGCCGCCATAACGCAGCAGATTTCGCGCATCCTGATGGGAGAAAAGGTTTTCACCCGTGGCCATTGAGCCCGGATAGAACTCTGACAGCGCGGCCTGCAGGGAGTAATCCAGTGGGTCACCGACCTCTTCGTACCAGAACAGCGGGTAGTCACGCAGCATTTTCGCATAGGCAATACCGGTTTCCAGATCGAAGCGGCCATTGGCGTCAACGGCGAGACGCGCTTCGCTGCCAATTTCCTCCAAGACGGCCTCAATACGGCGACGGTCCTCTTCCAGAGACGCCCCACCGATTTTCATCTTCACCACGTTATAGCCGCGATTAAGATAGCCGCGCATCTCCTGGCGCAGCGCGCTCAGATCTTTACCCGGGTAATAGTAACCGCCCGCCGCGTAGACAAAAACACGCGGGTTAGCCTCAACGCCCTTCATTTCTGCCAGCAGGCGGAACAGCGGCTTGTTAGCAATTTTTGCGGTTGCATCCCAGATGGCCATGTCCAGCGTACCCACCGCAACTGAACGTTCGCCGTGACCGCCCGGTTTTTCGTTGCTCATCATGACGTCCCAGATCTTATGCGGATCCAGGTTGTCGCCTTTGGCGTTCAACAGGCTTTCTGGTTCGGCTTCGAGGATACGGTTGCGGAAGCGTTCACGGATCAGGCCGCCCTGACCGTAACGGCCGTTAGAGTTGAAGCCGTATCCCACTACGCGACGTCCGTCTACCTCAACGTCTGTCACAACGGCGACCAGGCTGGCCGTCATCTTGCTGAAATCGATGTAAGCGTTACGGATAGGGGAAGCAATAGGCTTGGTAATTTCTACAACGTCAAGGATACGCATGTTCTCTCCGGCAGTTTCCAGTCAAATACGATCTAACTAAATTTCCTACGCAATGTTTTATGTCATGCCGTATATTTATCGGCATAATGCACCAACGTAGTGTCTAGGGACCTTGTTGTCCTGTCTGATAACATCCTAAGCAGTTAACAAATTTCGTTCTAATGCCAAAGAGGCAGGCTGTAATGCAAAATCGGCATCATCTTGAGTTAACCTGGCTTGAGGACTGTGTTGCGCTGGCACAGTCCCTGAATTTCTCCCGTGCGGCAGCTTCACGATATGTGACGCAGCCAGCATTCAGCCGGAGGATTGTCTCGCTGGAAGAGTGGCTTGGAACGCCGCTTTTTGAAAGAAATCGTCGGGGCGTCAGCCTGACGCGCGCCGGGGAAGTATTTGTTACGCAGATTCCTGAACTTATTCGCGCGCTTTATACCCTGAGAAGTGAATCCATAGAGGCCGCAGGAGAAACCAGACCGGACGTTATTTTTTCCGCCACACACTCGCTGTCATTTTCTTTTTTCCCGACACTGATGCGTAATAACGAAAAAATCGCCCGCTTCGGTTCTTTTCGCCTGTTATCTGACACACTGAGTGCCTGTGAACGCATGATCGACAAAGGTGACGCGCAGTTTTTGCTTTGTTACTACCACCCTCATATGCACATCAATCTTGATCAGTCGAAATACCTCAGTGTCCGGCTTGGACGGGAAACTTTACTGCCTTATTCCAGATGCGATCCGGCAACCCGCGAGCCAATGTGGCATGCATCAGGCGGCAAAAAGTTTCCTTTCCTGTCCTATTCGGCGGAGTCCGGCCTTGGCCGGATCCTTTCCAACACTTCGCAGGTCAACCGTGCCAGACGCGGAATGGATATCGCATTTACTGCCGATCTGGCTGCAACATTACTGGCTATGGTCAGAGCCGGTGACGGTATCGCATGGTTGCCGGAAACGCTGGCAGCGCCGGATGTTGATGCCGGTTCCATTGCCGTTGCGGCAAAGAAAGAGAGCGCGCTCTGGGTACCAATAGACATCAGGCTTTTCCGCCCGGCAGCAAAGATGTCCCGCGCTGTAGAAGAGCTGTGGGAAATTTTTGTAGAGGACCAGATCTGATAAGCGGAAAATATTCAGGCATTTCTTACTGCACCATCGTAAAAAAAGTGAGAGGACATGAAGCCCTCATGACGTGGCACTACATGCATAGCTAGGTACTATCCGATGGCTGCTTTCGCTCATAGCGGACATGTAATTCGTTTGCCTATAGTTCAGATCTGCATTTTTAAGGCATGAGCTGAGCACTACGGCTCAGAACTGCCGCAATATAAATATTACTGTTCGCCTCCGTGTCATTGGTTATAAGGCACAGGCTATGTGACTAATATTTCACTATAAAAGTCAAATTCTTATGTAACTGATAAATTTTCAAAAGCTTTGCCGGAATGAAGCACGCCATAGCACCAGTGGATCAGCTTTCGCATAACAGCCCCGATTGCCACCATTTTAGGTTTGCCACGCAGGCACAATTTTTCATAAAAGTTACGCATTCGCGTATTACATCGTCTGGCACAGAGCGCGGACATATACAGTTTTGCACGCAACTGCGGCGGTCCAACTTTAGACATCTTAGATTTACCGCGAACGGAAGTGCCCGATCGTTTTTCCACGGGTACCACGCCAAAAAATGCGGCAGCCTGACTGGCAGACTCAAAATCATGACTACGCAGCACAACCAGCATGTTCATGCCCAATTGGGGGCCGACTGCAGGTATAGACGTCAGAAGATCATAATCAAGTTGCAGCGCTGCATGCGCTTTTATGTGAGTCTTTATTAACTGTTCCGTGACTTTTACTTCCTCCCGGAGAATTTTCACCATGCGCAGGCAGGAGCTGATTACGTCAGAAGGCGTCTGCGTGCTCTGGTATTTTTCCAGCCGGTTTTCCTCACGTACGGCGTCGCTCAGCAATGCGTCACGCCTGCGGATAAGCGCACTGAGATGCCTGATTTCAGCAGAAGGCGGGAGCCAGCGGTGTGGCTTTTTCAGCAGCGCGTAGCAGGCCAGCATGTAGGCATCTACCTTGTCCGTTTTAGTCAGAATTCCCATTCCTCTGACAAAATCGCGGCTGCGGTGAGGATTTGCGAGAGAAACGTATGCGTCAGCTTCATGCAGCGAAAGAGCTAACCGTTCGTGATAAACGCCGGTTGCTTCCATAATAAGGTGAACGTCTTCCAGGCCACAGTGCTGCATTCGAAGCCAGCGGATGATATTAGCTGCTGCACTGCTGTCATTTTTTATCTTTTTGGTCCGTATACGACCCTTTATGCCATCATAGAGGATGCAAAGGTCGAGCGAGTCTTTACTTACGTCTATACCTACAGGAAACATTTTCATTCTCCTCTCACATTGACCGTCACGCCTGTTCGCCTTGTACATTCGGAGTCATGCTCCCGGTAACCGTTCAACAAAATGTGCTGGCGTGAAAGGTGAAACGGAGGGCTGCAAGCTGTCAGGCAGGATCAGTAATTCAGACTGTCCTCAGGGAGGGGCCCGGCTCACTCCGCTTCGTGCGATGGTAGCTAATCACCACATAATGTTAGATACAAGGCGGGGTGTATGTATATGGGTTGGACGTGGTGAAAAGGTGCCAACAGCAGTTGTAATTTGACCCACCTGATCACTCAGGATTAGGCTCCGTTATTAATCCTGCTTAGCGATGCAGTGGCGGAGATTCTCTCCGGGCTGCGTTTTCTGAATGAATGGTGCGTGACTGGCATGCCGGACGCTCCGAACGTACGTGACCGGAATGGCAATCACCGGATGAATTTCCGGGACTCAAAATGGTGGCCGCCCGATGGGGGCGCTTTTCACAGAAATGATGAAGATGTCGCATCGCTCCGCTTTCGTGCCGTTCCCCGTCCTGTGGCCGGAAAACGGCAACACCCATCCGGCACCATCTGAGATAAGCTGTAGCGGGTAATAAGCTGTAGTGAGTGGTCATTTAATGATCGCCACTCTCCGTGCGGGATGTTTAGCTGCCGCAACCACGTTATCCACAGTATTCCGGGCACGATATGCACCCGGACTGTGGACAACTCAATTAAGGATGTAGCTGTGCGCCTCGTTATGCTGCCGGTGGCGGGGCAGGTGAAAACCCGGCCCGTGCGCTCTGCGGCCGGTGCCGTGACTTCACTTTAGCCCGGCCGCTGCGTGTTCAAGAGACCGCTTCGCTCGTCTTCTCCCCCGTTCGCACTCCCTCCGGCGCGCTTACTTCCGTCGCGCCTCCGCTCAGTTTTCGCGTCGCCGCCGTGCGTAATCACGCCTCGCGCTCGCTTGCGCTGCGGCCTCGTCGCCGCTCCTGAACACTCCGCTTTACGCCGGGCTGCCATTCAGTCACGGCACAGGCCGGAACGCACGCAACTTTGGCTATGGAGGATGAACGATGAGCATTACCACCCCTGCGGTTTATGTTGGCACCTACCACAAATACAACGGCGGCAGCATTGACGGGAAGTGGCTCGACCTGACTGATTTTGACGGGAAGGACGAGTTTTATGAGGCGTGCCGTGAGTTGCACGTAGAGGAAGAGGATCCTGAATTCATGTTTCAGGACTGGGAAGGGATCCCCTCTCAGTTTGCCTCCGAAAGCAGCGTTGACTGGGATTTTATCAGTGCCTGGAAGCAGGCGAAGGAAGAGGGTAAAGAAGAGGCCTTTATCGCCTGGGCAGGATATACCGGTGAATGTGACTTTGATGCGTTTGATAATGCCTACTGCGGTGAAGCAGACAGTGAGGAAGACTACGCATACCAGCAGGTTGAAGACTCCGGCCTGTTAAGCGAGGTGCCGGAGCCGCTGCGCAGTTACTTTGACTATGAGGCGTATGCACGCGACCTGTTCAGCGGCGGTTATGTACTCCATGACGGCTTTGTCTTCAGCAACTGATGAGACGGGCAGGGGAAACCCTGCCGTTAAGGAAAAATATGAAACTCAGAACAGAAACCCGCGAAATCCTCCGCCAGTATAAAGCCGTTGTGAATGAGCGCCGGCGCGCGCTCGGGCTGACGGAGCTGAAAACAGAGCAGATTGTGGATGAAATCTGTGAGTACATGACCTGCCAGTATGCCGTGTACATCGGTGGTCACTTTATTCTTCAGGGTGGCGGTCAGAATTAACCCGGTCAGGCGGTGAGAGCCGCCTGTCAGCGCGCGCGAAAACCCTCGGCAGGCTTCGCCTGCCGTCCCTGATGCAGCACCTGCGGTGCTGCCTTCAGGGACGGTCTGACGGGGAGAGACTGGCCGTTTCACCATGAGAAGCAGGTTTTGTGTGTGGCAGGTCAGGCAGGATGTCCGGTACCGACGGACTGGCCTGACTCAGTAGAAAATCATGTTACTCCGGGCGTCCGGGCGGGCTGTCATGCTTCGCACTGAGCCAGCCAGCTGTCTCTGCCCGGTCCCTCCGGGACAGCGGGTTTCCATCCCATGACGCGACCCCCTTCGCTTGCAGCAGCCGTTCCGGCTGCGCCGCTCTTACGCGCCGTCTCCGGCGCTCGCTGCATCCCGCCGGTACAGACGGCGGCATGTAAGGGGCAACGCCGTTTCGCGCCCGCGCGTCACGCCGTTGCGGCGGGTTACTGCTTTCCAGTTGGGTTGTGTTCGCCCGTCTGAGTCCTTTCGCCGGGGCTGAGACAAGCACAAACCGCCTGGTCGTCCAGGGGACGGACAAGTCTTTCGCAGTGATTTTTTTCCGCTGCACGTAAAAAAATCCCCGCTCACCCCCGGACATCTGCACCGGCCCGTGCTCGTTACGCCCTTTGCGGCGTACGGCTCTCAAACGGGTGAAGGTTACAACCTGGGGATAAAGCAGCAGTTTCCCGCAAAACGTCAAGACCGCGGCCCCGGCAACTCAACGGGTGATGGGGTAAAAAGACAAAAGCAGAAGGCAGTAAACGTGCCCTGACGGAGCGCTCACTCCGCAGGGCAGACAATCATCGATCCAGAGGGAGAATCAACAATGTCAGTTACCGATGTTAAAGCAAAAGCCACGGCAAAAACCAGCGCAAAAAAGGTCAGCGATGACGTGAAAGCCGCGCTCAAAGTGGCGCTGGACAGCGCGCCCGTTGAATACGTACCGCTGTCCGATCTTGTTATTTCCCCGCTCAATGCACGCACCATTCCTTATTCTGCCGACAGCGTGCGCAGCCTGGCCGACACCATTGCGGCGGTGGGCCTGTTGCAGAACCTCGTTGTGCACACGCTCCCGGATGGTAAGGCGGGCGTGGCGGCAGGCGGTCGCCGTCTCACCGCCATGACGCTGCTGTGCAGCGAGAACCGCCTGAGCGCGGCGCACCCTGTGCAGGTTCGCCGCGTCTCTGATGAACTGGCCGCCGCCGCCAGCCTCATTGAAAACGAACAGCGCGCCGCCATGCACCCGGCAGAGCAGATCACCGGGTTCCGCAGGCTGGCAGAGCAGGGCATCACGGAGGCGCAGATCGGGGAGCAGTTAGGCTATTCGGCCCGTCACGTCCAGCGCATGCTGAAACTCGCCGGACTGGCCCCGTCCCTGCTGGCACTGCTGGCGAAAAACCAGATCAGCGTAGAGCAGTGTCAGGCGCTGTGCCTGGAAGACGATCAGGCGCGACAGGTGCAGGTGTACGAAGACGTCTGCGCCGTATGGAGCACCGCCCCCGTCAGTAAGCTGAAAGAGCACATTACGGATATGGAAGTCCGTCTCGACAGCTACGGCTTCGCCTTTATCGGGCGGGAAGCCTACGAGGCGGCGGGCGGTATCGTGCGTGAAGACCTGTTCAGCCAGCAGGACAACGCGGGAACGGCTGACCGGGTGCTGGTTGACCGTCTGGTGCAGGAAAAGCTCGATGCGATGGCGGCAGAGATTCAGGTATCGGAGGGCTGGACGTGGAGCATGGGCCGTCCGGGGGGCATCAATCGTTACGGCGAAGATGCACAGGTTTACCACCTCGTGGCGGTGCCGCAGCCTGTTTATATCGGGGAGGAAGAACAACAGCTGGATGACCTTTACGAAGAACATGAAGCATTCGTCGGCCTCTGCGAAGACTCAGACGCGCTGGATGAACAGATTCAGGTGATTGAACACGCTGCCGCTGCGCGCGCGTGGACGGCTGATATGAAAGCGGGGGCTGGCGTGGTGGTCAGCCTGCGCGAAGGGGAAATTACTGTCCAGCGCGGCGTGCGCCGCATTGCGGACGAACCTCAGGGCGCTCAGACAGAGCAGAACGGGGTGAATCAGGTTATCACGATGCGCTCACCGGACCCGGCAGAAGGTATCAGCCTGCCGCTGCTCACGAAAATGTCCTCCGAGCGCACCCTTGCCGTGCAGGCCGCGCTGATGCAGCAGCCGGAAAAGGCCGTTGCCCTGATGGTCTGGCGGCTGTGCGTGGACGTGTTTCCCGGCCACACCCTTGTTTATCAGCCCTTCCGTCTGAGTCTGACTGAGTCGCACTACAGCCTGACGGCAAACGCGCCGTCAGGCCAGCAGGGTGCGGCCTATGTCGCTCTGATGGAGGAAAAAGCGCGGCTGGAAGCGCTTCTCCCGGCGGGCTGGCGCAAAGATTTCACCACGTTTTTCGATCTCGATGGCGGCGTGCTGATGAAACTGATGGCCTTCTGCACCGCCTGTTCGGTAGAGGGTGTACAGAACCGTGAATTCGGACATACCACGCGCAGTTCCCTCGATACGCTGGAAATGGCGATCGGCTTCCACATGCGTGACTGGTGGCACCCGACAAAGGATAACTTTTTCACCCACCTGAAACACGCGCAGATCGTTGATGCACTCAGAAGCGCAGGCCTGACGGGCGCGGCCTCTGACGCGGAAAAAATGAAGAAGGGGGATGCCGCCAGCCACGCAGAGGAGTTCATGCGCGAGACGCGCTGGATGCCTGTCTGGATGAAAGGCCCGGAGCCTGAAGCACTGACTGAGGCGGACAGCGGTAGTGACGAAGAGAACGGCGCTCACGCGGCCTGATACGGAGAGCCGCCCTGCGGGGCGGCAATAAGGACATCATGATGAACACGATCATTAAAGCGAATATCCTGGCACAGCTGACCGCCATGTTCCCCTCTGAGTTTGAAGAGTGGCGCGAACGGGGCGAGGCAGATCGCCATGCACTCACCACTGCGGTCATGCAGCAGCTGATGACGCCCGAAGGATGGACTGTCAACGGCGAGTACCGCAGTGAATTCGGAGGGCTTTTTCCCGTACAGCTGCGCTACACCCCGCCGGGTGCGCCGTTCAGCCTGTGCATATGCAGTCCGGGCGAATTTTCGCCCGCGTGGATTGCGGCGCTCGTTTCTGCGGATGGCGAGTTTGTCCGCGTGCTGCTGGCAGCAGAAAAATTCTCACCGGTACGCTTCAACGCGCTGCTTGAAGCAGTCGGACAGGTCTGCCGCATGGAATACACCGTACAGGGTGCCGCAGCGTACCTGGCTGAGGAGGTGATGGCATGATCCCCGCACATCTCTCCCTGGTTCCGCTCAGTCCCGAACGGCGTGCCGCCATGCAGGCGATTGCGGAGGTCGAGAGCACGGCTTCCCGTGGTATATACAGCGCCGCCTATCCCTATACGCGTGCATTTTTCCGTCATTTCCGGGGTAGCCAGCGGGTCACTGTCAGGGAGATTAATTATTTTGCGCCGGTACTGACCGCGCAGGAGCTGCGCGGCAGGAAAGACAGCTGGCTCAATGCGATAGACCGGCTGATTGAAAGCCGGGGAACGCGATGTTATCTGCCGCTGCCCTCGCACGCAGGAAGCCTGATTTTCCCTGAAGTGGTCTTTCAGGAAACGGAGCGTCGCCGCCGTCAGACTGAGCTGAAGGAGGAAAGATATTCGCGCCAGCGCAGAAGGCAGGCCAGCAGTCATGAACGTGCTTACCAGGCTCTGGCGGCCCAGGCCGAAATCGACCTGGCCTTTCAGACGCCGGAAACGGTCAGCAGCTGGGGTTCCCGGTGGTCGGGAACGAAACTGAAGCAGTATGACCTTGAGGACATGTTCTTCCGCTGGAGTGAGCGTTTTCCCTCACTGATATCCCTTGAGCGCCGGGATTTTTATGGGCAGCCCTTCTGGAGGGTGATGTATGAAGCCAGCATGCGGGCAAAAGAAGCAGGGCCCGCCGTGCGAAGTCTTGAGCGGTGGATGGTACCGAATAAGCTGATCAGCAAAGGGGAGCCGGAAAGATGTACCGGGCGGAAACTTTCTGATGGATAATCTGCGGTATAAGGGGGATGTCATTCATATTGTGCGGAGGTGGCATGAGCTTCTGGATGCTGGCAAGCCTCTTTACCAGCCTGTATGCACTGATTTTCAGGATTGCTGAACCCTCACTGCTCAGTTCGTTTGAATATTATTCGGGACTGGTGCTGTGCTTTGCTGCTGCACGGGTATTCGCTTCACGAAGCGAATACCCGGTGGGGGACAGGGTCGTAATAACGTGTCTGGTGATGCTTATTCCGGCAGGCGGAATTTGCCTGCTGGGGTATGGGATCTGGTTGCAGTACGGTACCCCGGCGGCAGAAGTCGTGTCGGATACATTACCGGATGTCGTACTGTGCACGCTTACCATTCACTTGACTACCCGTTTGCATTTTACTTGACCATCGCCAACAAAAAATCGCCACTGATGCTGAGGGGGGAGGCATGGCATTGCTTGAACGGCAGCTGTGTGCCAATGGCGGACGTTCCTTAATCCGCAGGATTATCATGTATTTTTTAAAAATTTAGGGCCTGACTTTAATAGCAGGCCCGTGAATTCAAATTACATGCAGCGGTTCAATTTGAACGGGTAGCCATACCCGTTAATTGTCCTGCTCTTCACTGTATTCCCCGTCATCCTGCTCATCGTCGAAGTCATTTTCGTAAGGTGCCTGAGAGGCTTTGATGACTTCTTCTGCGCCTACATCTTGAAGCGTACCTTCGACAGTTTCCAGGTCTTCCATCGCCTCTTGGAATTTTTCGATGATATCAGCAGCAGGAATTTTACCTTCAGCCAGGTTTTCCAGTGTCTGGATTGCGCTTTCAAGGCCAGGCGTATCATCCTTCACGCGAAGCACTTCTTCACCCAGTGGGATGTCATCCAGAGGAACCCAGCGTGAGCTATCAATGTCGATACCACGCTCTTCCTCCAATCTGATGCGCTCAGCATTATTGATGCCATCAGCGATATCGACGAACTCCTCAGCTATATCTTTCAACGTCTGGGCTCGCTCCAATTCATCATCAATATCCTGCGTCGTTACTTCACTCATGTCTATCACCCTCATGAAATGCGAGGCAACACACCTCGTTGAGATACCATGGTATATGGCATTAAAAAAATCAATTTAGTTAATTAAAAGTTTAAATTGATTTATTTTAAAGTATCATTATGTTTATTTATCAATTTTACTTATTTATAGTTTTTTTACGGATAATAATTACAATTTAAAATCAAATAGATAATTTTCGTGATTCTTATAATCATTCTGATATGATTTTTCAGATGGAAATATAGGCGGAGGTGTTGAAATCGCCAGCTTTATCAATTTTCTCTTAAGCTGAACGGCATAAACATAATCATAAATTGTGATCAATATCACAAAAAAGAGGTCCAGATGCACCATTCTGAACATTACAAGTCTCTCTTCTGCACGTTTCTTTCTGGTGCCGCCAACCCTTTCCCGAACATTTATGATGCAATCAGCGAACAGATACTTCTCCTCATCCTTAAGGCCCGGCAACTGAATGAAGATACTGAATTCAGCAAGTGGTTTGATGAGCAGCACAAGGTACTGACAAAGCTGCGAGCCCAGAGCAATAAAATCAACAAAATATACTCTCAGAACACATATAAGCTTAATTTTAAGGAACAAAAGCAGGACAGCCTCATGGATGCACTCATTTTCATGCATCAACTCTATGCCGGTTTTGATGATGGCAAGGTCAGTCTGAAGACTTGGAGAGAGATGAACCGGCAGCCAACAGAGCAGGGGTTCCGCTTTGCGGAACAAAGCAAACTTCTGGAGCAGTTTATTCACGATGATATGTTTGCCATCCTGGCCGAGGGCCCGACACATTGTTCGCCAATCCCGCCTCAGGCACGAAAAGGCTACTGCCATCAGGACCTTTCCATTGCGCACTCATGCAGCCGGGAGCTGCTTTCCCGATTGAACGATTTCCACAAAATAGATTCACTTCCGATACTCGCTGATGCAATTTACAACTTAATTACCGCTTTACATGATGCCGGCATTGTTACTCCCGACTGGCTGTCCGAATTTGAAAAAGTTCACACAAATTTTCTGCTAGGAGAAAGGCGGGAGAGCTACGTATTCCATAAAATAATAAAGTTAATTAACGATGAAGGGCGTGTTGAGTTCATTGAAAGGATTGCTGAACAGTGCGCACCTCAGTACGCCGAATATCTGTTCGACCAGTATGTGGGCATTTATGCTTCGGAGATCATACAGTGGCTGACTGAGCTTCAGAGGTATTTCAAATATTCGCAATCAACGCCATTTGTCTGGAAATTCACCACTGTTACGCCTGATATCAACACCTCTTCAGAAGGGGAAGAACAGCAACCGACAGTGGCGTGGGAGAGCGATTATTGCCAGATTTCAATCAAGCGAGATACCCTCCTGAAACTCATCCAGACCAACACGTTGCATGATGCTTCAGACTCTCTCGCAGACTGCTTACTGCGTATTTATGATCAGCCTGCCGACCAGATGCGCAGGCAGAAAGGTACCATTCCGCAAATCTCCGACCGGGAACGTCACGTCTATAGTTCGAACAGTTATCATTTTTACCGCGCTTCTCAAGGCAACCATCAAAAGAACAGAGATATAGTGCAATCCTTTGAAAAATGGTACGAAAACAATAAAGTGCTTCTGATTAGCCACAAGAAAACACGTACTGAGCGCGTCGGTGTCGAAGTCCGTCTGGCCGGGTTGAAATGCTATGACCTGAAAATGGGCATCCCTGAATGCAACAGAATGAAAATAAAAGACGGTGTTTACGATCTTGTGAATCAAGACACCAGCCTCCGCTTTGAAAAGTCCATTAGTGATGTCTCACTTCAGCGATACCATTCACAGGTAAAAAAAATCATCAAAAAGGATATTGATGATTTGCTCCGAATCCAGCGGAACAAAAATTCTAAATGTCCATTCAGTGGCGCTTATCACGCTATCAAGCCACTATGGAGCAAGAGCGATTATCATGACGAAGAATGAACCTTATGGTAGGAATACCTATTTCCAGTCGACTAAAGCACCGTGGTTTACGTAATGTCTTAGTAACGTCTGATTCTCGCTCAGGCTGTGTGAAAACTCCTGATCACTTTTTGGTCTAAGCGATGGTTTCATATGATCAACCATTCTTGATAAACCCATGCGACGAACTGACTTTTTCATTAAAATTAGAAACATACGAATGAATATTGCGGATACCGACATGGCAAATCACATTCAAGGACAAGGCAGGCATCAGGTGACATTACTCCCTGATGCACTGGATGATTTTGTCACTGAAGATAACCCCGTCAGAGTGGTTGATATCTTTGTTGATGGACTAAAGCTCGATTCTCTTGGTTTCAGAAGAGTTGATGCAAAGCGAACCGGACGACCCGGATATCACCCTGCCACCCTACTGAAGTTGTACATTTACGGATATCTCAACCGAATTCAGTCCTCCCGTAGACTGGAAAAAGAGGCCCATCGGAACGTTGAACTGATGTGGTTACTTGAACGATTAACGCCTGATTTTAAAACCATTGCAGACTTCAGAAAAGATAACTGTGAAGGTATCAGGAATGCCTGTAGGGCCTTTATTGGCCTGTGCCAGCAAATGCAAATGTTCACTGATGTCGTTGTTGCCATCGACGGCAGCAAATTTAAAGCAGTAAACAGCAAACCCAACAACTTCACATCTCAGAAAGCCAAAGACCATATTGAGCGTGTTGAGCAAAGTATTACTTATTATTTAAACAAGCTGGATGAAGCCGACAAGAATACTGAGCCAGATGCAAACACAAAGCTAACAGCCACTAAACTGGCCTGGCTAAAAAAGCGTTTACGTGAGCTTCAGGAGATCCAACAAGCAGTCGCAAAACAGCCAGACAAACAACTCTCTTTAACCGACCCCGACTCCCGGTTGATGAAAACAAATAATATGAATCGGCAAGTTTGCTACAACGTTCAGACAGCTGTGGATACGAAGAACCACTTGATTGTTGCGCATAAAGTCACCAACACAACAGATAATGGGCAACTTGGTTCAGTAGCAACACTGGCTCAGAAAGCTGTTGGCCGGAAGGACATAACAGTACTTGCCGACAAAGGGTATTACAGTCGCAGCGATATTAAAACAGTTCTGGATAGCGGAGCCGTGGCGTTAGTGCCAAAAGGAGATACCTCTGGTGCTGAACGTAAGGGGCTCTATAATCGCTCAATGTTCAGATATAACAGGGAAAAAGATGTTTATGTATGCCCAATGGGCAATGAGCTTCAGAATCGATTTACCTCAATAGAGGACGGACTGGAGCAACAATTGTACTTTAACAATATTGCCTGTCGCGATTGCAGCCAGCGCTCCAGGTGCACTACATCGAAACGCGATCCAAGGCGTATACGGCGTTGGGTTCATGAAGCTGAAATGGAAGAAATGTATGCGAGGCTTGAGTCATTTCCTCAGGCGGTAGTCATGCGAAAGCAAACGGTAGAACATCCGTTTGGGACAATTAAAATGTGGATGGGTGCAACGCACTTCCTGATGCGGAAATTTAAAAATGTCAGTACGGAAATAAGTCTACACATATTGGCTTATAACCTGAAAAGGATGATATCGATATGGGGTACTACAGGATTGATATTTCAGCTTGAGGAACAATACGGCTAACGGTTCCGGCCGTTTTATCCTCCAGAAACAAATATTAGGCTCTTTCCCGCAATAAAAATCTCTGAGACACCCGAATAAAATCACAGATTACCTCGTCAACTTAAACAGCATTCTCAAAACACAGATGAGAAATATTGTTTGGCTACTCAAAGCTATGAGTTTTCACACAGCCTGCGCTCTTAGCTGCCTGTCAACCTGGTTGCATTTTGTTGGCGAAGGTCAAGTAAAATGCAAACGGGTAGTCAAGTCACATGCAATTACGCAGTACTGGTCAGCGATCCCTTCATCCCGCTGGCATAAACGGTGGCCGGTGGCGTGATCCTCCTCGTTACGTTGCTGAAACTGATAATGGGCAGGCTGAAAGGCTGATTTCCTGACGACAACCCTGCCGGGCATGGCCGGTGCTGGCGCACCGGCCTTATTTTTCCACTGACGCCTCTCTCCGGGTCTGTTCTGCATCCTCTTTCTTTTTCTCGTTCCCTGTTGTGCGGGTTTTATCCGTATGGTTCCCGCCGGAAAAGTATAAATACCAGGAAAGGCATGGCCACCTGCGGCTTCCCGGCGTTGCCGGGTCGTCAGCCCCGCTCCGCTAACCGGCGCAGCCGGTAAGCTCCACCGGACCACGCGTGGCGTGTTCCGGGCCTCCCGGCCAGGGTCTGATGGCAACAGACCAGGTCAACCCCTGCAACCGGCTGTCGCCGGTGCCTTCACCGGGCGCGCCGCGCCCTTTAATGCCGCCACGCCGTTCCGTCGTGTCGGGTGTGTTCCTGCTCGTCTCTCCCCGTTGTGCAGCCTGTCCCGGTGAGCTCCCCGCGGAGGGCTGTTCGTAGCACCGTCAGCCATCTGCCCGCAAGGGTGCGCTTCGCCGTTCCTCGCCCGTTCGCACTCGCCTGTGGCTCGCTTGCGCTGCGGCCTGCGGTGACGCCCGTGCGTTCAGCCGTCAGCCGTTGCTCCTTTGCCCTTCGCCGCGAGGAACTCACCGAAACAGGATTTAAGCAACCGGACACAGGAGAGCAGCATGAACACACAGAACGTCAACACCGCCGCTTCAGAATCTACCGAAACACGGGGTGAAGGGCGAAAAACCGTTATTCATGGTCTGTCTGTTATCGGGTTCTGGCTACTTCAGCATGTCCGGGGTGCCCTGAATGCCGCCGCATACGACGTGGCCTGCGGTGAGGAAGCACACGTACATGATCGCCTGCCATTTGGCAGAACGGATGCCCTGTTTTACTGGCTTCGCGGCTTTTGTCAGGGCGCAGTGTCAGATCATCACGGGTCCGTAAATTCAATACAACGGCTGGCGAGTGCACAGCCATTTATCACTGAGCAGGGAGAAAAAACGATGAACGCACAGAATATGACCACCGCGATCCATTGCACACCGGAGAAAACAGTAAACCTGCCTCTGACGTATTCAGTCGCAGATACAGCCGTTCACGCCAGTGCCGAAGAGGAGCGGGATTACTGGCAGTGGCGGGAAAAAGAGGCGCTTAAAGGGCCGGTTGAGATCGACGTCTATCGCTTTCATGACGCGCTCGGGCTGATGTATCCGATGAACTGGGCAACCAGCGAAAACGGCGAATGTGAATCGTTCATGCTCGCAGAGATGTACTGCGGTCGCGTCACCGATATATACGCCCGTATCGGTGCGCGCTATTTCCGTCTGCGGGATTACAGCCACTTGCAGCACGCGCAAATCATGGCTCGCGTTAAGGAGGAATTTTACCAGGGCCGGAAATGAAAAAAGCAGGCATAAGCCCGCTCTCTCACCCGCCGGAAATCCCGCTACCAACGCTTTTCCGGCGATTATCAAACAGATTATGAGGATTAACCCATGCCACTTGACCCGCAAATCGTCGCACAGGCAACCGCGTTTGTAAATGCCCTGCGCGCTGGAAAATCTGCCCGTATGCCAGTTTTAAAAATGAAAAACTGGAAGCCGTTTATGGATCTTGTCCATGCTGGCCTCGGCCTCGCGTGATGTGAAACCCGCCGCCCCGGAGAGGGCGGCGTTTAAAGGGAGCGATTTTTTCATGTCACAGATAAGTTTTGCCGACTTTTTCAACAGTGCCAAAAAGGCCGGACCTGAAACCGGACCCGTTATGCCAGTTGCCGTACCGTCTTCCGGTATCCATCGCATGATCAATCTGGAGGTGGCGCGGAAACAGTTTATCAGCGTTTTCCTGCATACCGCCCGGCAGCTGCGCCGGTGGGATGTGTTCAGTGATTTTATCACCCTTGCGGCCAGTGAACTCGACCTCGCCAGGGTACGCACGCAAGAGAGCATGGAGCGCTGCCGTAAAATCTGCGAACGCTACGACAGTGATGATATTAAAAACCTGCATGAACTGTTCCGGCTGATGGTCTGTGCTCTGGAGGCTGAGTTTCATGATTTCCTGGGGGCCATTTTTATGGAGCTGGAGCTGGGCGACGACAGGCGCGGCCAGTATTTCACGCCCTACAGTGTACAGTCCCTGATGGCGCGGATGCTGATACCGGGAATAAAAGACACTATTCGCCGGGAGGGGATGATCACACTATCAGAACCGACCTGCGGGGCAGGGGGGATGGTGATTGCCTATGCGGAATGTCTGATTGAGGCGGGGCTTAACCCTTCTGCACAGCTGTTTGTGAACTGCATCGATATTGATCCTGTTGCGGCAGATATGGCATTCATTCAGCTATCACTGCTGGGGATTGCCGCCGAAGTCGTCACAGGAAACACGCTGACGTTGCAGTTTAACCGGGTGCGTTATACGCCGGTGTACTACATCAATGGTTTTGAGGAGAAGCTTCAGAACCAGAGGCGGATCAGAGCTATGCTGGATTTTATCAGGGGAATGAAGGAAGCCGCCTGAGTGGGAAGGCGGGGGAGGAGCGTTTCAGCCTCTCCTCCGCGCCGTTAAAAACCGGCAGGCCCTGCGGGCCGGAGGAATGCCGGTGCTGACGCACCGGCTCTCTCCCTCCGCCTGTCTCTGAATCGGTTCCTCTGCGGCTGCTTTCTCCCTGTATGTCTCTTATCCCTGCTGTATATCCTGCATCTCCGGTTGGTCTTCCGGGTAATCACAAACAACAGCCGGAACATGGCCACCTGCGGCTCCCCGGCGGTGCCGGGTCGTCAGCCCCGCTCCGCTAACCGGCGCAGCCGGTAAGCTCCACCGGACCACGCGTGGCGTGTTCCGGGCCTCCCGGCCAGGGTCTGATGGCAACAGACCAGGTCAACCCCTGCAACCGGCTGTCGCCGGTGCCTTCACCGGGCGCGCTGCGCCCTTTAATGCCGCCACGCCGTTCCGTCGTGTCGGGTGTGTTCCTGCTCATCCCTCACCGGCGTGCAGCCTGTCCCGGTGTGCTCCCCGCGGAGGGCTGTTCGTAGCACCGCCGGTTCAGGCAGAAAGGGGTGAAATGTACGCCGCCAAAAACTTTTTGCCAGGGACCTCAAAAACTTTTTGTCGTCGCCCCTTTATGCCCTCTCTTCGTCGTTGCTCCTTTGCCCTTCGCCGCGAGGAACTCACCGAAACAGGGTTAAAGCAACCGAATACAGGAGACCAGCATGAACACACAGAACGTCAACACCGCCGCTTCAGAATCTACCGAAACAGGGGTGAACAACCCTTCCATCACCTTTCTTTCCCGCAAAACCAGTGCGCTGATCCGTCTCGCAAAAAAGGAGGGGGATCTGATGACGTACCGTGCATTTGAGCGCCTCGGAATTGATTCGCGTGATTATAACGATGAAGTTTACGCCCCACAGGAAGCCGCCGACCTGGTGACAGAACTGGCAGACATGGGTGGGATCACCACGCCTGCTGTGTTTGAAATGGTCCGCTCCGTGGAGTCTCTGGCACAGGGTATGAAGCTGTCATATCTGTGGGATGAGGAATACCCGGAGAAACTGCCGGAGCTGGCCGTGTTTCAGGCTGCATCAGCAGAAAAGAAAGCACGGACTCTCAGGAGCATGAAAACCCTCGCCCCGGCGTTTGCTGACATGCCGGAAATACCGGGCCTCAGTCAGGCACTGCGTAATGATCTGGCCTATCTGGCCGTACTCAGCACGAGGCGGATGGACAAGATGGAACGTGAGGAGGTGTTGTTCGGCACGATTCTGAATATGGCAGAGGGGATCAGCAATACCGTCACGGACTGGACCCGCCCACGTCCTGTGGTGCCGCTTTCATCGCTGGCGGCCTGGAACCGGGCCGGGCAACTTGTTATGAACCTGCTCGGTGAAACCGGTGAAGCCGTCTGGATGCAGGGATGCGCTCACCTGACGATGTTACTCCAGGCAGGGTATGCCATGTACGTAGCTGATATCTGATTACGTATCCGGCACTCAGGCTGCCGGATCGTCTGAATTTAATGAAGGAATACACGATGAATACACATAACTGTCTGAGTACGGAACATTCGCGGAACTCAGCACCGGGCATGGCTTTAACGTTACCGCTGGTCACCCAGGCCGATATTACCCGTGTGATGGGGCCTTTCTGCCATATCGTGCTCGATAACGGCGATGAAGCGTTTTACATCAACGGTCACTATATCGACGGGGCTGATGCTGCCAGCAGGGAGCCTTCCCTGCTGGGTCATGCACAGCGTACAGCACGGGCATGGGGGCAGTCACTTCGCTGTATGTCGTTGCCCGTCCCGGATGACAGGGAATGGAGCTGGAGTGATATTACCGAGCAACTGGCTCGCAGTGCCGTCACCCGCGAATTACGCGGCGCTGTCGTTGCTACCGGTTGTGTGACTGCGCAGGGCCGTGGGGTGCATTTCTGCAACGATCCCCTGTTGAGTGGTATCAACTGCAACCTGTGGTTTCCGGTTGGAGACGGTGAGGAGTGGTTTTCGGCGATTGAACGAATTCTGGTAATGAACGGTGTGGCAGAAAACCTTGTCAGGCTTGTTCCACTCCAGGACTGTCGTGAATACACCGACTGGAACGTTATCTATAACCGGAAGGTTATCGACTGACGATACAGGGCAGGGGAAACAACCCCTGCCAATGATTGAATACATCAGCACAGGGGGAGCACCTGATGGTTACGGATGATATTCCGGTAGCGGTAAGTCAGTACCAGACTGACATACCCGTGTTTCGTGATCTGGAAGGATTGTGCGGACAGGACAACGACATTCTGCCCTTTGATGCAGGCAGTCAGGGAAGCATCAGTGCTGCTGCAACAGCCCTGACAGCATTCGCACATTGTACCGGTCTGGCCAACGACAACGAGCCAGCCGATACGATTATCACTGATTTACTGGCCGACCTGATGCATCTGTGTGATCAAACAGGTCTGCCGTTTGAAGGCATTTTATGCACGGCCAGAATGCACCATGAGGATGAAAAAATGAATGAATATGGCAGCGGTGCCAGCTGAGGGTGCGCTAAAACAGCAGGCCCTGCGGGCCGGGGGAATGCCGGTGCTGACGCACCGGCTCTCTCCCTCCGCCTGTCTCTGAATCGGTTCCTCTGCGGCTGCTTTCTCCCTGTATGTCTCTTATCCCTGCTGTATATCCTGCATCTCCGGTTGGTCTTCCGGGTAATCACAAACAACAGCCGGAACATGGCCACCTGCGGCTCCCCGGCGGTGCCGGGTCGTCAGCCCCGCTCCGCTAACCGGCGCAGCCGGTAAGCTCCACCGGACCACGCGTGGCGTGTTCCGGGCCTCCCGGCCAGGGTCTGATGGCAACAGACCAGGTCAACCCCTGCAACCGGCTGTCGCCGGTGCCTTCACCGGGCGCGCCGCGCCCTTTAATGCCGCCACGCCGTTCCGTCGTGTCGGGTGTGTTCCTGCTCGTCTCTCCCCGTTGTGCAGCCTGTCCCGGTGAGCTCCCCGCGGAGGGCTGTTCGTAGCACCGTCAGCCATCTGCCCGCAAGGGTGCGCTTCGCCGTTCCTCGCCCGTTCGCACTCGCCTGTGGCTCGCTTGCGCTGCGGCCTGCGGTGACGCCCGTGCGTTCAGCCGTCAGCCGTTGCTCCTTTGCCCTTCGCCGCGAGGAACTCACCGAAACAGGGTTAAAGCAACCGAATACAGGAGACCAGCATGAACACACAGAACGTCAACACCGCCGCTTCAGAATCTACCGAAACACGGGGTGAAGGACAGAAACACATAAACCTTACGCGCGCGCAGTTTGCCGATCTCTGCGATTACCTGGTGGCAAATGGGACGTTCGCGGGGCCGGGTGGGCTGTACTGGCGGGACTGCAACGTACTGGATGCCATTGCAGAACCGACCGACGAACCAGAGGCCCGCATGGTATACACCTGGAAAGGATGGCCGGTTGCCCTGTACGAATTTGACATCGGTTATACCCTCATTTCCGCCGCACTGAATGCCTCTCTGAACATGGATAAAGCACAATGAAGACCAGTACGCAGATCGAACCATTCACCCCGGGCCTGCATGGCTCAACGGGTATGATCCCATCCGCGCCTGTCGAACAGATTCTGGCGCAACGTTCGAAGGGGCTGGAGAAATTCGCTCAGGGGATGGCGCTACTGGCGCAGGCCCGTCGTCACCTCACGGCGGCAGCGGGAGAGGAATCGCTGTATGGCTTCACGCAGTGCGTGACGGATGCCTTACCGAATGACACTCATACGGAAAAAAATGCCGCTGCTATCCGTCGTCTGGCAGACCGAAAAATCTGGGATCGCCTGATGAGCGAAACGGGCATGTACACCTTTATGAGCAGCAAACAGCGGGAAGAATGGGACCGTCAGTTAAACAGCAATGAGGTGCCGGAAATTACCCTCGATAACGTGCTGGCAACGTTCCGGGAACTGAACGAACAGAAAGAAAATACCTTTGAAACCGGTGTGATTGACGTGTTCCGCAGCCTGTCGTGGGATTATAAAACTAACCATCCCTGCCGCCTCGGAAAGAAAATTATCATCAATAACTTTATCCGGTTATGGGGAAAAAGTTCTTATTCCCTTACACAGAGCGGACAGCAAAAACTCGATGACCTGGCGCGGCCATTTTATGTTATGGACAATAAGCCGGTCCCGGATTTTCGTCTGTCAGAGGGGGTTCTGTTTAGTGACTTTTTTAACCGGAATGTACAGGACCAAATATTTTAATCTGAGTATTACAGTGTGCGGTGGTTTAAAAAAGGAACGGCCCATATTGTATTTAAACGCATGGAGCTGGTAGAGAGAATAAATGATATGGTGGCAAAACACTATCCCGGTATGCTGCCGCCGAAGGTCTGAAGAGTAATATATGGATCCTGAAATTTTTAAAGCGCTGGTCTGCTCAACGTCCTGTATTACCCGGAAGGATGGCGATATATTAACGTCGATTGCGGAGGCACTGAAGGAAAGTCAGGGAACCCTCTGGGTAATCGATTTAGATTATGGCTGGATGGTTCGTCCTGGCCTGCTGGAAGCGCCTTATTATGAAATGAGGTGTGCAGGTTTGTCAGAAAGTACGCTGAGATTGATGACGGAGGGGGTTCGTGAATTCGGCGCGGAGTCTGTGATATTTGATCGCGACGGATGTGTGCCTGATGACTGGCCGGTTTATGACTGGTAAGTTGAAAAATAAAAAGACCGGCATGGCCGGTCTTTTTATTTTATGGTGACTGATTTGTCTTTTCATCCATTTCTTTTTTAGTCGTCTTCTCTACTCCTGATTCAGTCATTTTATCGTAGACGATATTCCTTGCCAGAAGAACCCGGTAAATGTTCTTCACGTCCTGTGCGTAAGCGCGTCTGCGGGTAACCAGCTCAGGGCTGGCACCGGTATTATACATACCCACACTGTCCCAGTTTTTACCGTAGGCGCGGAAGTTATGCGCAAGTACCCAGGCACCCGTGTAAATGCAGATACACGGGTCTTTCATAAGACGATCTCGCGTAATATCAAACTTCCGCAGCGCAGGGAAATGAATGCTGTTTACCTGCATCCCGCAGACATCCTCGGTTTTATTCCGGTTTTTATTATTTACTGCATCCATTTTCAGACGCGACTCCTTAATCGATATCGCCGTGAGCAACAGCGGATCTATACCGTAGTCATGCCCGGCTTTTGTGAAACACATTTCCGGCGCAGCCTGCGCGCTGAATATCACGGCAAAGCCTGCAAAGGCAAACCATTTCATAAAATTAATCTCATCATAACGCGCAGGATGCGCTGAGGGCGTCTGCGTGAAAAATACCCCCTCAGATCATCCTGTGCAAGATAATTCGTTACAGACGCGCACGTGGCGCTCTGCGCTGACCAGCGAAGATAGTTGCGGGTTATTTAAATTCACGGGAAGGAGGCTATTTCACAAGCCGCTTTTGGGTTATAGATTTCATCACACCCCACGCAAGATTTCATCTTGCAGTTTTTTGTTTTTAAAACATGACGTTACTTGTATTTATTTGCCGCATCTGCCTTGTATCAGAAGAAAGGTGTGTTAATTAACACACTTTACAGTGCCGGATTGTGTGTCAATGCAGTGCCGGATTGTGTGCTGATACAGTGCCTGATTGTGTGTTAATCCGGCACTGCAAACGGCACTGTATGGTGTGTTAATTGTGGCTATGTATTTAAATCAGTGTGTTATGCATGATTTTTGCGTCAGTAGTGCCGGATTAACACACATAAAAACGGGTTACAGTGCCGGATTAACACACATAAAAACGGGGTGCAGTGCCGGATTAACACACATAAAAACGGGTTACAGTGCCGGATTAACACACATATAAACCGCGTGCAGTGCCGGATTAACACACCCCGGAAAATTAATACACAGTGCCGGATTGACACACAGTGACTCCTGACAGAATAATAAAAAAAGCAACATGGTGATTTTACGTATTCCGCAGGCTGTCCCGGAAGTAAAAAAAACAGAAATATTCATCAGTCACTGTGCAGGTAATACCCTGTTCAGGCAGTAAGGATAATGGCATGGCCAGAAGAAATATTTACTTTAAAGAGAAAACTGAAAGGGAAGTTCAGGACCTGGTGCAAATTGAGATACAGAATGGCGCGACGCACGGCGATGTGAACTTCTCTTCCGTGGTCAATGAACTGGTCGGTATCGGACTGATGGTTAAAAAACACCAGGGTGAAGGGAATAAATTTGACCTTGATGGTTTTAACCGGGATTTAATTCGCAAGGTGTCAGGGAGTCGTGAGGGTATCAGCATCATGATGGCGATGCTTTCTGAAATGTATCTGCGCATGCGGGGTGAGGATGTGGAAAGCGGGCTGGAGGGAATTATTGACAGTAACCTGTCAGGAATGCATGCCGCAGAGGATAAGGCAGAAACTAAACATTTCCTCTCTGAGGAGCAGTAACCTGCACTCGGAAATTTACGGGCGTGGCTGTTTCCGTGGCAGTTTTTTTATTATTCCTGTTCAGGTTCATAAATCCTGTCATCACTCTTCTCCCGTAATCTCTGATGGTTCTGCTGCTGCCAGAGGAAAGAGACACCCAAAAAACCATAAGCCTCTTAATAAGAGGCTATTCCTGTCAGTCTGTTATGACAGCGCTCACGATGTCCACCGGGGTCTTCAGACACTCCGGGGATTTCGTTATATTTCAGACAGGTGTTATTCCACCGTGAATTTTCACACTCACCGAGAACACGGAGTGAAAGTATTTTACCTCCTGCATCAGGGGTGAATTAATCACTGACGTGAGGTGGATGATTTTACCTGTGTAAGGGGCGCGGTCTGGCGAATGATAATCATGAATTCAGGAAGGGGTGCAAAGGGATGGTCAGACTCAGATGAGCATTTTTTTTGCGATGATACCAGTGTTTTTTTCCGGCCCGGTAAAATATGAAAACCGGGCATCCTGCCCGGTCTGAATTCTGTCTGTCAGGACTGTTTTTTCTCATCCTCCGGCTTTTGCGTCAGCGGATTTTCGGCTGCAGCGACTTTCTCCGAAATAAATTCATCAAAAAGAATGGCGAGCTCACGCAGGCGGTGAACTTCCTCACTTTCAGGCAACTGCTGCTCCGTGAAGTAATTCAGCGAACCCAGCAGACGCTCCATAATCTCCTGATTGACGCTGCGCTGATTAAACCGTGCGCTGATGTCCATATCGCGGCGTAAATTAACCGGAAAGCTGCTGCTGAATGCCCGGTTTTTTCCAGGGACAAATGTTTTTTTGTTCGCATCATCATTATTTTCCTGCCCGGCGTACTCCTGCCGGATAATTTCGAGTTTTTCCTGCAGGAACTCATCAAATAATCGAGCCAGAGCGACCAGACGCTGCCCCTGTCCGGTTTTAATCACCGGCCTGCGCGGCGTAAAACGCATTGAGGCCACGAGGCGGCTGATGATTTCGTCATTGGTGGTGTACCGGCGGACGCGCGCTGCCACGCGCAGTTCCATCAGCAGATTTTCCGGCAGCCACAGCTTGCGGTACTGCATCTCCCCCTGTGCATATTTACGCGGACGTCCACGCCCGTCGCCCAGCTTCTCTTTGACTTTCATTGTTTTTGTACCTCCCTGCGAGGCATGCCCTGAGTTAGCACAAAGCCTACAGCCCTCTCTTCCGGGAATAATCCTAAAAATTATCAATTACCTCTTAAAAATGTGACATGCATCACAGATTTTTTTTTTTTGAGAAAATGTAGACTTACGGTGCGTTACGTCTGTTTACGCGCAATGACGTTCCCTTAACTCAATCCGAGGATTTTTTTATGAAAGTTGTCTCAGGCAAACCTGCTCTGGCGGGGGCGGGGGCTGCGGAAGCCTGCCCGGTCTCCCGGGGCCGGTCAATGTCCGGCTTCATCGGTACGCTTAAACGCAGTGCCGGCTCTCTGTACCGTCACCGCGTTAATCTGACGCTGATTGGTCTGGCACTCCTCTGCTTCGCGCTGCCGCACCTGGTTCGCGCCGAGGACATGCTGGCAAGTCAGAAACAGGACGCGCAGGATACGTTTGGTCACGGCAGTACGCTGGAGTGGGGGTTTTATATCGGTGAAGTCCTGCTGTCTATCTACCTCTACATTAAATCCCGTAACCCGATGGTGTTTGTCGGTGGCCTTGTGTTCCTTGTCGTTGTAACCCGCACCCTCTTCGCCATCGCCGGTTAACCCTGTCATGGACAGGGAAACCCTTCAGTACCAGTTCCCGGAAACCCTCAATCTGCAGAAACGCGTGCTCGGACTCCCGCCTGAGGAGGCCTTTGTCATCGTTGCGTGCGCCGGTATCGGCCTGCTCTGCGACATCTTCATCGTGATGCTGATTGTGGCGGGCGCGCTCTGGCTGTTAATCCGCTACCTCAAGAAGGGGCAGGGCACCTGGTGGCTCATGAACCTTCTTTACTGGTATCTGCCAACCGCGCTGCTCCGGCTGCAGTTCCGGCGGGTGCCCGACTCAGGCAACCGGCACTGGATGCAGTAACCCGCGCGCCACCTCCGGGTGGCGCTTATTTCCGACAGGAGGAAGCAACATATGAAGTATCAGGTCAGGGAGGGGCGTAACCGTGTAACGGTCATGGCGCTGACGGGACTGGGGTCTCTTCTGGCCCTCAGCGTCGCCGCGAACTGCATCACTGGTGCGCTCGCGTGGCACTTTGCCCGAACGCAGAAAACCGTCACCACCCCGATGATGTTTGACAGGCCGTTCACCTCCGATTCCGCCTCCGGAGATGCCGCCCTCAACGCCATGCTGGTGCGCGCGTTTATCAATCTCCGCCTTTCCGTCACGCCCGAGACCGTGGACAGCCAGTACGCCGCCCTGCTGCGCTTTGTTCCGCCGGAGAACCGTGACGCCATGAAAAAACAGCTTGCCGCCGAAGCTGAATATATCAAAAAGAACGGCGTTTCTTCCGTGTTCCAGATTGACGATGAAATCACCGACACCACCACCGGTGACATCATCGCCCAGGGAACACTGAGCGCCAGCACCTCCAACGGCAAACTGAAGCTCACGCTTCCGGACGCCAACAAAGCCTACCGGCTCAGCCTGCACTACGTGGACGGACTTATCCGCCTTACGGCCTTCCCCGAAGTGCCCTGGACAAACCTGCATGCCTCCCGCAACAGGACTCAATAATGAAGAAAACCGTTTCCACGCTGGCCGTCACTGCGGCACTCGCACTGATACCCGCCGCTGCATCGGCTGCGGTGCCCGGCCCGGCCGGTACCGTGTTTGAAAACAACGCGCACCTGAAGGCGCAGATGAGCAACACCAGCCCGAATAAAATCGTGATTGACGGTGAGCTCATTACCGGTGTCACCGGTCCGGAGGGAGCCTATACCAAAGACAACACTGCAGACGGCGCACTGCTTATCACCCCGCTGACCGGACAGGACTTCACCGTCTTTCTGGAAACCGCAGGCGGGGTGAGCGTATCACTCGATGTGTCCCCGAAACCCGGGAGTGGCCGCACACTTGAGCTTATCCCGGCGGATGCGCCACGGAAGCCGAATCCTGATGCGAAAGCCTGGGAAGAAAGCCAGCCGTTCCAGAAGACGCTGGTCAGTGTCGCCCGCACCGTGATTAACGGCGGCGTACCGGACAGTTATACCGACATGAAGGCAACCCGCGGGCCGCTCTATAACCCGCCTGCCGGCGTGCAGCTGACGCCGGAGCGCCAGCTTGCTGGCTCGCACCTGCGGGTGATGCGCTACCGCATGAAAAACACCGGTTATGTCACCCGCACCCTGAGCGAAAAGCAGTTCTGGCAGAAAGGCGTGCGGGCGGTGATGCTCTCCACGCGCACCCTGTATGCGAACGGCGAAGGGTACGTGTGGGTGATTTTCTCCACGGATGACGAGGGGGGCGCATGAGCAACATCAACACCCTGACGCGTCGTCGTCAGTGGATAATCGCGGGTGCGGCTGCCGCGGTCATGCTGGCCACGGGAGGCGGTATCTGGGCGTATGTGCACCATCAGAACGAAATCAGCCATCCGGTAAAAAAAGCTGCACCGGACCTGACCGGCGGCCTGGTGAATAAATCCTTCACCGATGAGCTGGCCACCTCTGCGCTTCAGCAGCAGCAGAACAAAACGGCCGGTCTGGAAAAAGACTTCGCCACTCTCACGGGCACCCTGAAAACGCAGAACGACGAGCTGAAGCAGCAGCTGGGCACGATGGCGGATGCCATTTCCCGGTTGCAGCAACAGCAGGCGCAGGAGAATAAGGCACCGGCGGGTCCCGCGCAGAATGCCCCGCCCGCTACCGCGCCGGTTAACGGCCCCGTGGCGACCGGTCCGGCAGGCCCGGCGCAGTGGCGCGTTTCCGGAGGTCCGCCAGCAGAGCAGGGCAGCCGGTTCTACCCCGGCACCGGGTCGGTACGGCAGGGAGGGCTGCAGCGTGACACCTTCACCTATGCCTCGCTGGCCGCGAAAAAAACGACGCTGCCCTGGATACCGTCAGGCTCATTCTCTGAAGCCGTCATGATTGAGGGCGCGGATGCCAACGCCAGCGTGACCGGTCAGCAGAATACCTCCCCGGTGGTCATCACCCTGATGGGTGACGTCTCGATGCCCAACGGCAGAACCTACAATCTCGACCAGTGCCGCGTGACCGGGGAAATCTACGGGGATATTTCCAGCGAGCGCGGTGATGTCCGCACGAAGAATATCAGCTGCATCCTGAAGAACGGCAAGCATATCGACATGCCATTTGAGGGCCATGTGTCCTATCAGGGTAAGCAGGGTATTCGCGGCAAGCCGGTGATGCGCAACGGCGACATCATTTTCAACGCCGGTGCAGCGGGTCTGCTGTCCGGATTTGGTGAGGGCATAAAGTCGGCCGCAACGCCGTCCGTGGGCCTGGGTGCCACGGCCTCTGTCAGTGGCGCAGACATCTTCAAGCAGGGCATTGGTGGCGGGGCCAGTAAAGCCGCTGACACGCTGAGTCAGTACTGGATTAAGCGCGCTGAACAGTATCACCCGGTGATTGATATCGGGGCCGGTAACGCCGTGACGGTGGTGTTCCAGCAGGGCTTCCAGCTGAAAACCATCGAAGACGATGCCGCAGAGAAAGCCCTGAAAGAAGCCCCGCAGGCTGCCGTGCAGAAAGTAGCTGCCGTCACCCGTTCAGACAGCGGCGGTTCAGGCGCTCCCGTCCTGAATCCGGACGAAGTTCTGCGTCAGGCAAGCCAGCTTCACCTCGGCGACACCATCAACTGACAGGAGACCTGAATGGAAAACTGGTATGTGGCACAGACGAAGTACGCGCAGGAAAAACGGGCGCAGCAGCAGCTGCAGAGTCAGGGAGTAGCCTGTCTGCTCCCTGTCTTCTCTGAGGTCAGGTTGCAGAATGGTCGCGTCCGCCGCATCGCTGAGCAGCCACTGTTCCCGAACTACATTTTTGTCCGTTTCGACCCGGAGGTGGTACACACCACGGCCATCAAAGCCACGCGCGGTATCTCATCGCTCATTAGTTTCGGTGGTCTGCCCTCCGTGGTACCGGACAGTGTGATAACCCGTTTGAATAAGGGCTGGGAGAGTGCGCCGCTGGAAACGGCTGCGCCGCAGCACGGTGACCGGGTGGTTATCCGGGATGGTGTTTTCGAAGGACTCGAAGCCATCTGGTATGAGCCGGACGGGATGAAGCGGGCGATGCTGCTACTGACCCTGATGAACCGACAGGTTCGCGTCCCGGTGAACAGTCACATGCGCTTTCATATCACCGCGCGGGAGGCTGCCGCATGAACCGGGTGAGGGTCAGCAACTTCATCGGGAAAGACAATTTTTTTGTTCTGGTCACGGCACTGCTGATGGTGACTAACGAAGCCATACTGGGGCTGCTGGTACACACCGGAAATATGCCGTGGGGGTTGGGTGAGTGGCCACTCTGGCGGATGTCCCTGCTGGCAGCAGTGGGAGTCGTAGTAGCCAGCTGGGCGACGACTGAATGGTGCTCCTGGGTGGTTCCGGCCTTGCTGATTTTCGCCTGGCTGGTACTTCTGGTCTGGTACGGGTGTTTTGCATTCTGGTACTGGCAGATCCCCGTCATGGACATGAGAGACCTGAGCCTGCCGCCTTTATTAGGGATGGCCATGACGGGATTTGCCGTTGTTATGTACGGGGTGAATAAGGTATGAGAGGGAGAACAGAAGAAAGTCTCGCGGTGAAGTTGTTACCGGTGATAGTGATGGCGTTACTTTCAGGCCTGAATGCAGCGACTGTAGCCTGCCTTAAGCTCAGAGGATTTAATCCTGAGGGCATCAGCTGGCCGGTATGGCGTTTTTCGCTGCCTGTTTCGGCGACTGATTTTTTATGCCTGGGCACAGTCGAGTGACCGAAAAAATGCGCTTTATACCGATCAGCACTGGATTATGCCTGCGTTGCTTGTGCTGGGATGGCTGCTGACTCCACTGGTTTATATCGGTCAGGCGTTATGGTTCTGGGAGTTGCCGGAACTGGCGTCCGGGTATCTGTTCACAGGTCCGCTGGCTGGCTTCGGGATGGCACTCCTCTGGGCAGCCTTTAACCGGTAATGAAACACACAGAGCTGTACACCGGCCCGATGGGAATATAACCGGGCCGGTACTGAATATTTCCGGCTTAATAAGATGAATGAAGGGGCTGAAGCCATTAACAGAAATCAGAATCCGGCTGCCCGTCAGCGGTGGGCGCAGCACAGCCGGCTGCAACGCATGTCGGCCGAATGGTCAGCAGGCTATCCGCCGTATATGGGGAGTCTGACGGTATGGTTCGTCACGGCATGTTTATCGGCGATGGCGGTGACCGGGCTCTTTACCGGCAGACCGGTGCTTTACGTTGCGACAGCCGGTTTTGTCCTGCTGTCACTCATCCTGCTGATACGGCGGGTGGGCAGACCGCATTCCTGGCCGGATATTACCGCTCAGGAACTGACAACGTACTGCCCCGCTGACGCAGTGGCGTTCCGGGAACTGCAGTGCAGTGTGGCGGAAACCGGGCATCTCACGGCCCGCGTGCTGTCAGACTGGCTGGCAAAAGAGCGGAGTACGCTCACCCGGCGTGAATACGCGTTTACATCACGTCAGGTCAGAAAGGATGAAACAGGAGATATCCCGAATGAATAACCACACCCGTCGTGAGCAGCTTATCCGGTTATGTGCCCTGCGCGTCCGTTACCGGCAAGCCTGGCAGTCGAAAGCAGGTGCCTGTCAGCTGGCGGCACTGCTGACGGAGACGGAGCATCAGCAGAAGAGGCTCGCGGAAGCGGGCAAAGCACAGGAGAAACCCGGTGTAATGTAAATCCGTCTGATCTCCGGGGCGTTATTCATGTTATCCCGTGGGTAATGATCTGTATTGCCGCGTGATTTTTCCTGTGAAGATAAAGCGGCCACGCCTAAAAGGATGCAGGCGATGCCACGAAGGATCTTGAGCTCAAGCTTTATGTCTCGATGCTCTGAAACGTCATGACCGGTCTCAGCTTTCTTTATTAACTGCCCCGAACTCACCTTCAGTTACTGACGTTGTAGCGCACCGATGCGCTCCCCCGGCCCTGTGTTTGCCTTCAGCCGGAATCCGCAATTTTCACTGTTTTTCAATCATCAATACACCCATGAGCGGTACTACCGCCAATGAGGACACCACTATGCAGAAACTTTTTGCGTGTGCATTGCTGTGCGCAGCGCTTACCGGCTGCGCCGGTATGAACTCGGACTTCGACTGTAATAAAACCGCCACCGACCAGTGCCTGTCGATGTCTGATGCCAGCCACCTTGCGTCAAAACATCAGAGTCTGGATGACCTGAACGCAAAAAAGGAATCAGGCCCAAAGCCTGCGGCTGAGGCACTGGCAACGCCCGGCAACGTGAAGCCCGCCGTTAACCCGTACCGGCCCGTCAGTGTGGCCACGCTGGCACCTCGTCCGGTGTCCGGTCAGCCGGTCAGCCCCGGTAGTGTGAACTCTGCCATCGTTCCTGTGCGCACCACGGCAGTATCCGCCGGCAGTATTACCCCGGCGAATTACAGCGGACCCGGGCAGGTTGATGCGCACCGTATCCCTGACGCCACACAGCGCCTGTGGATTGCGCCCTGGGTGGATGAGCAGGACAGCTTCCATCAGCCTGCGGTCGTGGAGTTCGTGAAACAGAAATCCCGCTGGGACGAAGACTTTCGGGTCATAAGCGAGGGCGAATAATGGTGCCGATCATCCTTAACGGATACCAGGCGACACGATTACGCCTGTCACAGCCGGGTACCGGACGACTGGCACTGATGATGCAGCGTATGCCGCCGTCATGTGCTTCAGCCGCAGCGCTGCATTTTCACAGGAGCAGGTCTCCTTCTGGCGTTACCGGACATGCATACATTTATGGCGACAATCCCGGAGCCGGGAAATCGCGGTTGATGATCGATGTGATGCGGACGTTCATGGACAAACGGAGAGATAAATATGATTGGTAACGTCATCGATCATCTGGCCGGTATCCTCAGCAGCAGCCGTGATGAAGGGGGCGCAAAAACGGCCTCAAAGATGCTGCGGGAAAGTTTCAGTCAGCCCTCAATTACCAGCCTGCTCCCTTACCGAGAGTACGATGAAAAGTCGGATCTGTTTATCAACGGCCGGTCGGTCGGTTTCATTATGGAGGTGGCACCGCTCGCCGGGGCGAATCAGCAGGTGGTGCAGGCGCTGGACGACCTGCTGCGCAAGAAGCTTCCGCGCAAAACACCGGTCACCGTACTGATGGTAGCCAGCAAGTGCGTAGGCGATATGCTGGAGAACGGGCTGAGCCGCGACATGTGGAAAGGCGACATGGCACCGCGCCTTAACGCCATCACCAAAGCCTACTGGGAGCGTTCGGCGCTGAAGGGGCTCGTCAATAACCGCGAGTATCCGCTCTATCTGCGTAATTACCGGGTGTTTCTGGTGTATGCCCATCCGGGAACCGGTGGCCTGCGCGTCATGGATGAAGTGGTGCAGGTGCGTGAAACCCTGCGCGTATCCATGATGGCTGCGCACATGGATACCCGCCGCGTGGGGGCTGCTGAGTTCCTGACGGTGATCCGCGAGCAGCTCAACTACCGTCCCGGCCAGGTCAGTGCCGGTTCTGAGCACTGGAATCCTGAGCAGGAGCTGCATCGACAGTGCGTGGATCACAGTACGGAGATGGAGGTGCACCCGGGGTTCCTTCGTCTGACCACGGCACGCCAAACAGGTGACCGGCTGACGGGTGATGAAAGCGATAACGCCGTTGCGAGCACGCGCGTGGTGAATATGCAGCTGACAAAGGTGCCGAAACAGTTTGCCCTCTGGCAGGCGGCGGATAACCTCCAGAACATGCGCTTTCCGGACCTCGGCATTCCCTGTCCGTTCCTGCTGAGCTGGACCATCTGCGTGGAGGATCAGGTCAGCAGCCAGAACGAGGCGTTCCGTAAGGAACAGGATATGGGCAAAAAGGCTAATTCCTCCTACGGCAAACTATTCCCCAACACGCAGCGCACCTACGAGGAGTGGCGTGACCTGCGCATGGGGTTGTCCAGTAACGAAATCGCCATGTGCAGCTTCAGCATGAACCTGACCCTGTTCTGCCCGGATGATGACAGCCAACAGCAGGCCTGCGAACTCGCCGCCATCAACGTGTTCCGCAAAAATGACCTGGAGATGTCCGCGCCGCGTTATCAGCAGCTGCGTAACTGGCTCACCACGTTCCCGTTCCTGATGCAGGAGGGGCTGTGGGACGACATGAAGCACATGAATGCGACCCTGCGCTGTAAGAGCTTCAATGCCGTGAACCTGATGCCGGTGGTTGCCGAACGCCAGATGGCACCTTCAGGCAGTCCGCTGCCGACCTACCGCAACGCGCTGGCCTTTTTTGACATGTTCAGCGAGAGCAACGGGGCGACCAACTTCAACATTGCGGTGACCGGCACGACGGGGGCCGGAAAGAGCTTCTTTATCCAGGAAATCCTGCGTCAGGTGCTGAATTCCGGCGGCTTCGGCTGGGTTATCGACATGGGGGGCAGTTACCGCAACTTCTGTAAGCAGGCGGGCGGGGCCTACCTTGACGGTGCCACACTACGCTTTAACCCCTTTGCGAACGTGCGTGACATAAAGGAATCCGCCGAGGGCATTCAGGGGCTGCTGACCGTGCTGGCGAGTCCCAACGAACCGCTGGATAAGGTCAGTGAAACCATACTGCTCAAGGGCGTTGTCGCCGCGTGGGAGGCGAAACAGAACCGGGCGCGTATCGACGATGTCGTGCTGTACATGAAGTCGGGAGAGGTCCGGCAGGAATATGGCAACCAGCCGACCATCATGAACCGTATCAACGAGCTCGTGCTGCTGCTGGACCGCTGGTGCACCTGGGGGGCGAACGGCGATTACTTCAACTCGGACAAACCCACACTGGACGGCGACACCCGCTTCGCCGTGCTGGAGCTGCTGAGTCTGGAAAACCAGCCGCATCTGCTGTCCGCCATCCTTTATTCGCTCATTCTGGCGATACAGGAAAAGATGTACCACTCGCCGCGCAGCCTGAAGAAGGTGGCCATCATTGACGAAGCCTGGCGGCTTTTCAGCGGCTCAAACCCGCATGCGGCGCGCTTTATCGAAACCGGCTACCGCACGGTGCGCCGCCATCGCGGGGCGTTCATCACCATCACTCAGGGCATCAAGGACTTCACCGGTACCAAAGACCATGCAGCACCGCCTGTGGCTGCGGCTGCATGGGACTGTTCCGGGACCAAAGTCACGCTGCTGCAGGATGCAAAGGCCTTTAAAACGTATCTCAATGCCAACCCGGATCAGTTCAGCGAAATGGAAACGCAGGTTATCCGCGGTTTCCAGCCCGCACGCGATACGGGATTCAGTTCGGTGATGATTTCCAGCGGGGAATACAGCTCGTTTCACCGTGTGTTCGTGGACCCGGTCACGCGCGCGATGTTCAGCACCCGCGGGGAGGACTATCAGTACATGAGTGATGCGCAGGAGGCCGGGGCGACCAGCGAGGAGGCCGCTTATCTGCTGGCCTGCGAACCGTATATGTATCAGGCCGAAATGCGCGAACTTGAACAGTGGGCCGGACTCGCGAGCGCCTAATCAGAGGAAACAGCGATGCAGGAAGAATACAGTCAGCCCGCAGAGGCGGGCAGTGAATCAACGGATCCAGCTGATATCAGCGTTCCCGGAAGAATACACACGAAGCCGTCTTTTCTGCACAGCCGGTGGTTATGCGCCGGTGTGGCGGGGCTGCTGATGGCGGTAATCAGCGCCGGAGTCAGTGTGCTGGTTGTGCAGTCATCTCAGCGGGACACCGTGGTCTTTGACATGAAGGGGACCATTGACGCTTTTAAGCAGCAGACCGCACAGACGGCCCTGTCCAGGGAGGCGGCGGACACCCTGACGCAGCGGTTCAGCACGGCGCTGAACAGCAGCCTCAGCGGGTGGCAGGAGAAACACGACAGCGTCATTATGGTGAAGGGGGCCGTGGTCTCCGGGGGAACGGACATCACGCCGGTGATCCAGGCGGATATTGCCCGCCAGATGCAGGGGGCACCGTGAAGATCCGGCTGGCAGCGTTGCTGCTTATGGTCGTGATCACCCTGCCTGCTGGCGCAAAAGAACTTGGCACCATCGGCCACCTTTTCCCCATCGCGGAACCTGACCTGCTGACTTTTATTGGTCAGCGTCTGCAGGGCATGAAAGAGAGCGGGGAAATGGACCGGATACAGCGTGAAGCCGAAGCCCGGGTGAAAGCGCATGCCGTGCGTCCGGAACCGGTGGCAGGACTGACGCCGGCAGTGAAGGACAGAACATTCCGCTATGACCCGACGTTTACCGTGCAGGAAACCATCCGGAACATGCAGGGGAACGTGATTGCCCGCGCGGGCGACAGGGTGAACCCGCTGGATAAGGTGCCGTACAGCGAGACGCTGTACTTCATCGACGGAGATAACCCTGTACAGATGCGCTGGGTTAAGCAGCAGCTGGCCGGGCAGCAGAACTTCAAGGTCATTCTGGTGAAAGGCAACATCCGTGACAGCAGTCTGGCACTGGATGAGCCGGTGTACTTCGACCAGTACGGCACGTTAACAACAAAATTCGGCTTTGAGCACACGCCGGTACGCATCACGCGCGATGACCGCTGGCTTAAGGTGGAGGAGGTGGCACTGAAATGAGTCACAACACACGGGAACAGAGCGCACCCGAAAAAGTAAAACGCCATGCTGCGACCGTGCGTATGGATGACAGTGACAAAAGTGGTCTGCGTACCATGACGGAAGAGCATCCGCTGTACACCGAGTCGGTCATCATTCGTGCGGCGCTGCAGGCCTTTCTGGTCTATGACGGTGCGGTCAGAACGGCCATCGTACTGGCATCACTGAATGATAAAGACGTGGGTGATGTCATGCGGCGTCATGGCATGGGGGGGTTGATGAAGCCGGGAGGAACGTATGCAGACTGACCTTGTGCCCCGTCTCATACAGGACTGGCAGAAGTCTGATGAACTGCCTGTGCAACAAAAGGATGTTCCGGTGCAGACCTCGCCGGTTGTGTGCCGTGCGGAAATCGGTCTGTCACCCGACAGCATCAGGGCATTGGGTAACCTGGCGGATCATCTGCCTGCCGCCGGGATGTTTCTGCTGTTGATGACGATGTCCATTGTTCTCATCCGTGTGGGGCGCATCTGTGTGGCCATGCTTGCAAATAAACCGGGCGCGATGAGCGTAAGGTATGGCACTCCGGTTTCCGCGCCAGCCACTTTCGGCAGCCGGGAAATGGCTGAACGGGTGGCGGAGCACGAAACCACCGCATACTGGCAGCATCTGCTGGACGTGTTCAGTACAGCGCTGGAAGATGAAGGCTACACATTGCACACAGATGAACGTGCAGAGGTGTCACCGCCCCTGTCTGTACGAGTGCGCGTGGGCCGGGAACTGGCAGGAGCACGTCAGTACTATCTTGCCCCTCTGACGGAGCAGTATGAACTGATGGACGAAAGGTTGCGCGAGGATGCTGATAAGCATTTTCTTCTCAGGGCGGATACCTGCCAGCGCGGTGTGAGGGCCGCTGGCTGGTATGTCGTCAGGAGGGATGATCTCTCTGTTCCACACTGAACTGCATTCTGTCCACGTTGCGCAGGCTGTTCGTTCCTCGCACAGCTGCGGTACGCCTCAGCCTGCACCCCGCAGGCAGTTCTGATTACTCCTTTCTGATACGGCAGCACAGCTGCCACCATGACGGAATTCCTTTCATGACACATCAAGCTGACATAACGGCTCAGCCGGTCGTGCGCGATCGCTGGGGTGGCTGGACACATCCTGATTTTTTTATCCCTGCAGACGATCGCGAATACCCGTTACCGGGTGAGTTTGAGACCTGGCTGAAGGCGCATAACCTCAAGGCCGCAACCACGTGGATGGATAATGAAGTACCGGAAGAACAGATGGCGCGGTTCTGGGAAACCGGTAACTGCAGCGAATGGCTCCCTTCCGGGCCCGCAGGCGAGGCCTGGTTTACAGGCAGTATTCACGATACGGACGACGGCCCGGTATGCATCTGGTTGTGCCCGTTCAGGGAGGGGGCAGCGACATGAAACGTTATGTCCTGATGCTCTGTCTGCTTCTGGGTGTGCTGATGGTAAAACCGGAGAGTGCTTTCGCGGATAACGCCGGTGACGGCCGCTGGGTGAATCCCATTACTGACGTCTGCTGGAAGTGTCTGTTTCCTATGACGCTGGGGAGTATTCAGCTGGCATCCGGTAAAAATCCGGACACGTCAAACCCGTCTTCTCCGCTTCAGTTATGCCCTGTCGGCATACTGTACCGGCTGGGCCTGGCTATCGGATTCTGGGAACCGATGGCGATGACGGACGTCACCCGAGAACCCGGCGTCATGGTGAATATGGGAGGCTTCAAAATCGACCTCGGGCGGACCGGAACCGGACGGGGCGGACAGAGTGACTCCCCTTCGCCCGGCAGTTTCTATCATGTGCACTGGTACAAGTACCCGCTGATCTTCTGGCTGAACATCATCACCAGTGTGGGCTGTATGCAGACCGGGGATATGGATATCGCTTACCTGTCTGAGGTTGATCCACTGTGGAATGACAGCACGCTGTCCATGATTATCAACCCGGAGGTATCCCTGTTCAGCAGCCCGCTGGCACAGGGGGCGTGTGCAGCAGATTCGCTGGCAGCAGCAGCGGGCATGCCGCTGGACCCACTGTTCTGGTGTGCCGGTGCGCAGGGCTCGATGTATCCCTTTACGGGCTATACCAGCAACGAGTTTTCACCCCTTGAAGCGTCGATCCTGGTCAGTGAACGCATGGCGTTCAAGCTGCATCGTGAGGGACTGGTCATGGAGTCAGTCGGTGCCGATAACGCCGTCTGTTTTGAATACCCGTCACCGATTATTCCCAAATCCAGATGGCGCTACCAGATGGTGAACATGTATCCGGAGCCGGGTGACTGTCATCCCTTCGGTTCCACGACACAGCTCTGGGGCTCCACTCATAACTCGCCCACAACCAAAAAGAATTTCGGCTACCTCATGTGGCGAAAACGTAACTGCGTTTTCCTGTAAAGAAGGACTCACCATGAATACCCCACTGATCACGGCGCTGACGTTCAGCGCCGCACTGCTGTGCACGCTCAGTGTCCGTGCCGCTGAGCAGCCCACTGTGTCTGGCGATGACATGGCGTACATGAAGCAGCAGCAACGCGATCTGGCACTGTTCAAAAGTCAGCTGCAGGGCATGAATATTACGCTGCCGGATGCCCAGCAGGGGCGGGTGGCACAGATGCAGAATGAAATTTCCGCCTCGCAGGCACAGGATAACAGTGCGTCCCGCACCACGCCGAAGGCCGTCTATTTTGTGAGTCTGAGCATTCCGGAGGAAGGGCTGCTGCCGATGCTCCAGGATGCCCGGCATTTTGGTATTCCCGCCACGCTGCGCGGGCTGCTGGATAACGATTTCAGGAAAACGGCTTCGGCTATTTTTGAACTGTCGAAAAAAGATAAACAGGCCGGGGTGCAGATAGATCCGACTCTATATGAGCAGTACGGCATTAAGGCAGTTCCGGCACTGGTTGTGACCTGCGGGAACCGATTTGATGTTCTCTACGGCAGCCTGCCGGTGAAACAGGCGCTGGAAGAAGTGAAGCAGCGGGGAGACTGCGCCACGACGGCGGTGCAGATCCTGAAGGACGCGGAGGGAGGCCGATGAAACGTTATTTCCCGCTTATTTTTCTGCTGATGGCCGGGTGGGGGCCGACTGCTTTTGCTGATGCCGTCAGTGATGCATTCAGTGCAGGCTCCAGCTATGCCAGCAGTAATAAAGGACAGGGGACGTCCACGGCCTCCGGGACTGACCCGTCGTCACTGATCCCCGGTTATACTGCCAGCCCCTCGCAGAGTGGTTATTACGGTGGCGTTCAGGGCAGTGACAGCGATATCGCGGGCAAGGGGCAGACTGCGCTCAGCCAGAGCGAGGCCGGGCAGGCTATCAGCGATTCCAGTACAAAAAACCCGGCTGTCACCATCGATCCCACGGCGGATTTTATTCAGAACGGCAAAAACGCCGAGGCCAACAGCGGCAGTATCACAGACGGCACGAATACCCAGTGCAGTGCCACAACGGTCTCAAAATCGGTGTTCGAGAACTACAGCTGTGACCGCGACGTGAACCAGGTACAGACGTGTGCCCGGACAGCTACCCCGACGCTGAGCTATTCAACAGAGACGCATGACTCAACCATCACCTTCACACTGACTAACGGGACCAGCAACGGTACGGTTGTGACCTATCAGGTAGTGGCCACATCGTCAGGAGTGATTTCGGCGGGCACGGTGAGCTATACCCAGCCGGCTAACCCGACCAACCATTCCGGCTGGGCGGCGATTATTTCGGGTTTTGGGCAGACGGCGACGCTTTACCGTAACAACTCGGCCCCCTTTAACGTTACGCCCCAGACGATAAATAAAGGTGACACGCTGACCTTTACCGTCGGCTCAAATGCCACCGGCCACGTCGGGGACTTTGTCGCGGGGATAGCAACGGCAACCCAGGCAGGAACAGAAGTGATCACGCTGACGTTTCCTATACAGGAGACGGTAACGACGGCAACGCCCGGCATCAGCTGGAGCTCATCGTGTGGGTTTGATCAGAGTACGGCGATTGCCTCAGACGGCAGTGTCTGTACGGAGGAAGGCGGTACCCGGACCGTGACCGGGACTGACGGCCAGTCTTATCAGGTCAGCAGCGACTGCTGGCAGTATTCGGATGCTTACATCGTCCCGGTCAGTTCCACAGGCAATTGCAGCACGCTGATCGCCGACAGAAACTGCACCCTCTCCGCACGAAGCTGCTCAGAAGCCGAGGGCAGTACCTGCCTGCATGAAGCGGATACTTATCAGTGTCAGACATCCTACAGTTCCGAAGGACTGCTGTGCGGAGGACAGTATTTCTGTCAGGGGGGAGACTGCAGCGAAACAGACGGTGCGGGAGACAGCGGCTTTGATACCGCCGTAGCGAAACTCGCCGGCCTCGCGTCAGCGGGCGAAGATGTCAAAAACGATCAGATTAACGTCAAAGCCTTTACCGGCCAGGCCATCTACTGCCGCAAGGCGATGGCGGGTTTCAATAACTGTTGTGTGGACAGTGGCTGGGGTAACAGCGTGGGCCTTGCAAACTGCAGCAGCGATGAGAAAGCACTCGGTGTTGCCCGTGAGAAGAAAGTGACCGTCTACGTCGGTGAGGCCTGCAATATTTCGGTGATGGGTGTCTGCGTGCAGAAAAAGCAGGCCTATTGCGTCTTTCAGGGCAAGCTCGCGCGGATCATTCAGGAACAGGGGCGTCGTGACCAGCTGCACGTGAGTTTCGGCAGCGGTGACACGCCTGACTGCCGGGGCATCACGGTGCCGGAACTTCAGGCGATCAACTTTGACCTGATTAACTTTCAGGATTTTTACAGTGACCTGATAGCCAACCAGAAAATTCCGGATTCATCCACGATGGTCCAGCAGGTGAAAGACCGGATTGCCGCTCAGGTTGCTGCCCAGACGGGAGGTAAATGATGAAAAGACTGCTTACCGCCTGCGTGCTCATGACCTGTATTAGCCCGGCATTTGCCGATGAGACCCCGGCTGCTGATGCCGTGATCACACCAGCTGACCCCTTTACCGGCTGGCACTGGTACAACGAGCCGAAGAAAAAGTCGGAACCGCCGGCACCTAAGCCCGCCGCGCCGGTGGTACCGGACTTCAGTCAGCTTTCCCCTGAGAAGCAGGCAGAGGTGCTGAAAGGCTATACAAAGCAGGCGCTGGATCGGGCGATTTTGTATCCCTCGGCGGAAAATACGGCAACCTTCCTGCGCTGGCAGAAGTTCTGGACTGACCGCGCCTCGATGTTCAGCCAGTCGTTTGCCGTGGCACAACTGGACCACCCGGATCTCGATTACAACCTGGAGCATCCGCACTACAACAGCACGGCACCGCTGCAGCAGGCGCGCGATCAGGATAAGGAAACACAGGCTATCAGCGAGCTGGCCAGCCAGTACGGTCTTTTCTACTTCTATCGCGGCAGCGACCCGATTGATGCACAAATGGCCGGTGTGGTCGCCGATTTTGCGCGGCTGAAGCACATCTCACTGATACCGGTCAGCGTGGACGGCACGGTTTCTCCGCAGGTACCGGACAGCCGCCGTGATGAGGGGCAGAGTGCACGAATGGGGATCAGCCACTTCCCGGCGCTTTTCCTGGTCGATCCCGCATCGCGAAATTACCGTCCTCTGGCCTATGGCTTCATGACCCAGGATGACCTGGCAAAGCGTTTCCTTAACGTGGCCACCGGCTTTAAACCTAACTTCTGAGGTAATACAGATGTATTCAATTTCTCCTGCCTGGCGGGTGTGGTTACGCACCGCTTTTCAGGTGCGGGATCTCCTGTTGCAGACCTTCGTTATCCATCCTGCGTTGTTATTCTTTGTGCTGTTTCTGCTGTTGTCGCATCACGCTGGCAGCAGTGGAGAGATGCTGCTCAGGCAGGCAGAGAATCTGGTACGTGATGCGCCGGACGGTCAGGTGTGGGACTGCCGGACACCCACAGCAGAGGGCGGAACCACCCGTCAGGATCTGTCCCTGCCGCCGCATGCAGTGACACCCGATAACATCCGGGTGACACCTGCACCTGCGGTTGCACCCTGTGTGAACGTCGTCGTAAGGCGTGAGGACTGGGTCTCGGGCATGAACAGCGTGCTGTCGTCACTTTACCTATGCGGCGTGATCTTTTCAGTGATAGCGAGCCTGGCGATACGGGGTATCCGCCGCCGGGCTCAAAGAGGTAATTCATGACCAGACTTCCCTTTATCGCCATACTGTTTATGGCGGGCATTCTGCTTAACTGTCTGCGACAGCTGATAAATTACTCGCCGGTGCTGACCCATGAGGTGCTGGTAACCAGCGCGGTGGCCTGTTTTGCGGGAGCCGCGCTGACGCTGGTTGCGGACATTATTTCTTACCGGCGCGCGCGCCGCCGTGGGGAGGTGAAGTCGTGAAGATAAATCATCTTCTTTCGCTTCTGATGCTCCTCACCCCTCTGGCTGCGCAGGCAACGGTGGCTGATGAGATTGCCGCTATCGAGCAGGTTAAGGCAGCAAAAGGGGTCCAGCTGCCCCAGCTCGGTTTGCCGGGTACGACACCGGCCCGCCTTTCACCGCCGAAAGCGCCGCGTTTCATGACACTGACGGACGGGCGCACGGTAAACCTGAATGATTATGCCATTGTGGTATTTATGCAGCGCAGCTGTCCCCACAGCGCGAAATTCGATCCACTGCTCAGGGAATGGACGGATAAGGAAGGAATCAAAGCGTATCCCTATACCCTCGACGGTTATGGCGATGTCTCTTTCCCGGTGGCACTCATCCCCCGTAAGTCTGGCCCGAATGAACCCATCGCCGGCGAAATTCTGACGTTCTTCGGAAACGGCCTGCCCATTGCCACGCCGACTACTTTCCTGGTGAACGTGAACAGCAACATGGCTTATCCGCTCTATCAGGGTGAAACAGATATGAACACGCTGAGCCAGCGGGTAGGTCAGATGATTGAGGCCGATATTGATCACCTCGCCCCGGATACCCTGGGTCCTGTCCCGACCAGCGGCGAGGCAACGCCGCAATAACCCACCGGCGACGGCTGTCGCCTTTCGGAAAAAAACATGTACGAGACCCCTTTAACCTTCTCCCGGTTCGAGTCGGCGCTGCTGCTCGTCTGTGTGTCACTCCTGGCTGCAGCAGGGCTTTACGCCTGGCTGGTCTGTGACCTGCTTAACCGCACGATAGAACTGGCGATGGGTGGCCCGGATGGGCAGCTGATGAACGGCATGCGGGCCTTCCCGTTGCTGTTTCTTCTCTCTCTGGCCGGAGGTTTTGCCTGCGGCGCTCTGGTCAGCATCACGCTGCGCCGGCATGGATTTATGGAAACCCCTGAACCGATGAAACGACATAAAACATTCCCGGAGGCGATGAAATGAGATTCCGGCAGCTATTACTTTCAGCCATTACAGCCCTGGTTATCAGCAGTCCGGCGCTGGCTGATGTCCAGGGAGACCTGAACGGATTTTTTGGCAGCCTCGGCTTTGACGGTAACGTCTCAAAGGCACAGGCCTGGCAGGGGCAGGCAGCCGGTTATTTTACCGGCGGTTCGGTCTATCTGCGCACGCCGGTCAAGCAGGTGCAGCTGATCTCGATGCAGGTGCCCTCCCTTAACGCAGGCTGTGGGGGGATCGATGCGTATCTGGGGGCGTTTTCGTTCATCAACGGTGATGAACTTCAGCGCTTTGTGAAGCAGATCATGAGCAACGCAGCGGGTTACGCTTTTGACCTTGCCCTGCAGACGATGGTGCCGGAACTCAAGCAGGCAAAAGACTTCCTGCAAAAGCTGGCGTCTGACGTTAACTCCGCCAACATGAGTTCGTGCCAGGCGGCCCAGGGGATCATCGGCGGCCTTTGGCCGGTCTCTCAGGTATCGAACCAGAAAATCTGTCAGGACATTGCCGGTGAAGACAATATCTTTTCGGACTGGGCGGCTTCACGACAGGGCTGCACGGTGGGAGGGCAGGGTGACAGCGTGACCGGCAGGGCCTCTGATAATGAAAAAGATCAGGTGCTGAAAAACAAAAACCTTATCTGGGACGCGCTGGGTCGCAACCACTTGTTCGACGGTAACCGGCAACTGAAGGAGCTGGTCATGAGTGTGGTCGGCTCCATCATTTTTAACAAAGAAGGACAGGTCACCATCCTTTCACCGCTTGTTGATAACCGCGACATCATCACCGTACTGATGCGCGGTGGCAGCGCCAAAATCTATGGCTGCGACGAACCGGATCTCTGTCTCGGCCCGACCGTCGAAGACGTCACCGTCAGCAGCGACGTGGCACTGGTCACGCAGGTGCGCAATCTGATGATCTCGATTGATAACAAACTCAGTTCGGATACCGGCCTGTCAGATCAGGAGAAGGGCTTTATCAATACCACGTCGGTGCCGGTCATGAAGTACCTGACCAACTCGCGCAGCATGGGGATGAGCCCTACTTATCTTATCCAGGTGGCAGACTTCATCGCGCAGGACATGATGATGCAGTACCTGCAGGAGCTGGTTAAACAGGCCAGTGAGTCGCTGGCGGGCAAGAACTTCCCGGAACAGGCCGCCGGTGAACTGCGCAATAACGTTGCCAGCGCACAGTCTCTGCTGGCGCAGATGAAACTGCAGTCCACCGCAGACCAGAATGCACTGGACGGGATTGACCGCAACATGCAGTACCTGCAGCAGCAGGTATCCACCATTATTTCAACGTCCTATCAGGGCAATTACCAGTGGGGAACAGGCAATGACTGAAGTCTGGACCATTTATGGCGGAGACATGTGGCGGCAGACGTTTAACGGCGTGGTCACCATTATTGGCTCGGATACGTTCAGCACGCTGAGGCGGATTGTAGGGCTGTTTGGCGTGCTCGGCGTGATGGCCAGTTTCATCAAGTCGCGCAACCCGATGGTGTTTGTGCACTGGTTAGCGCTCTTTTTTGTCATCACATCGGTGCTGCTGGTACCGAAACGCAGCGTGCAGATTATTGATATCACGGACCCGGCAGGGATTTACGAGGTCGATAACGTCCCGGCGGGGCTGGCAATGATTGCCGGGCTGACGACGGGCGGCGGTTTCGGGGTGGCACAGCTATATGACTATGCGCTGGCGCGCCCGGATTCGCTGACCTACACGAAATCGGGGATGCTTTTTGGTTCACAGGTTGTCGCGCAGTCATCGGATTTCCGGACACAGAACCCGCAGCTGGCGCAGATGATGACCGACTACGTGGAAAACTGCGTGGTGGGCGATATCCTGCTGAATAACAAGTATACCGTGTCGCAGCTGCTGAACAGCACAGACCCGCTGTCGCTTATTACCAGTAATCCGAGTCCGCTGCGCGGTCTGTACCAGGATGCCGGTGGCGGTCGTCAGTTCATCACCTGCCAGCAGGCGGCGGCAGTCATTCAGAATCTTATCGGTGCGGATATCAGTATCGGTGGTACCACCTGGCACGCGCTGGCGACGCGCCTGTTTGGCAGCCGTAT
>NZ_JAPWKD010000023.1 GCF_028283705.1 Pantoea sp. | reverse complement strand
AGACTCGTGCCGCCATGTCATCATCTCCAAAAGTAATTTTGTAGAAAATTAACTAAACCGGTTTAGCATGGCAATCGAAATTTGTCTGATAGCGATGTGGTGATGGGGTATTCTGTGAAGATAGTGAAAGCGGGGGAGTTGACTGAGTACTTTTGCTCCATTACGGCATAGCTAAAAATACGCCGAAGCGGTCAGTAAATGACCGCCTCTTTCCCGGCCCCGGTGGGGCGCAGCCTGACAGAATTTATCCACAGGGGTTTCCGGGGCGGGATATGCACCCTGAATGTGGTTAAGATACGCGAGAGCCGCTAACGCATTGAGCCGCAGAAAATTACAAAAAATCGTATCCCTTCCAGCGGTAGTTCAGCATCGACACCAGCCAGCAGGCGATAAACAGCCCGACGACGACAAAACCGGCATTGCCGAGATTGTCATTAAGCATTCCAACGCCGTCCCATACGCCGCCCTGAATCCGAACTTATCGGCAATCAGCCCCAGCGCTTCGAGCCCGCCAATAAACAGCGCGGCACCACCACCGACGTACCGGTAATAGTCATGTTGTAGTAAAGCTTGCGCTGCGGCTTATTGAATGCCCAGCCGTAAGCACCGACCATCAGCACATTATCGAGCGTGTCTAATAGCGCCATGCCGCTGGCAAATAGAACCGGAAAAACCATAATCGACCAGATCGACATACCGGAGAGGCGCTGGCCGACGGAGATACCCAGCACGCCAATTTCGGTGGCAGTATCAAAACCCAGACCAAATAAAAAGCCGACCAGATACATGTGCCAGCTTTTGCCGATCAGGCGAAACGTGCGGCCAAACAGCCAGCTCATCATCCCGCCCTGCGCGGCGAAGTCGAGAGTATCGGCGGTGAGCGGTTTCCCCTCGTTTCACTGGCGGAAATTGCGCCATACGCTTTTCAGAATCACCAGATTCACCAGCGCCATAGCCAACAGAAAACAGGCAGACACGGCGGTGCCGATCACCCCTCCAACATCATGGAACCAGCCCATACGATGCTGGAAGGTAGTGGCCGTCGCGGCAATCGCCAGCGACGCGAGGATAACGATGCTGGAATGGCCGAGAGAGAACCAGGCACCAATACCAATTGACCGTTTACCCTGTTGCAGCATTTTGCGGGTGACGTTATCAATAGCGGCGATATGGTCTGCATCGACAGCGTGGCGCAGGCCATAGCACCACGCCAGCAGGCTGGCGGCCACCAGCGCCGGGCTGTGACGGAAAATCACCAGCGCCCATGCCCAGGCGGCGAAATTGGCGGTCACCAGCAGCGCCAGCAAGACGCCAGCGCGTGAGGTCGTAGCGGATTCACGTAAATGCATCATTCTATCCTTGTGGGTTTGTCATCAGATGGGCAGCGGCGATCAATGCCTGGCCGAACGAAAGAGCAGCGTCACCGGCAGGTAACTGTTGCGGGAAGAAAACCTGAAAATCAGCGAGGTAGAAAGCCAGACGGGCACGCATCAGCCGGTTGTGCAGCACGCCGCCACAGCAAACGAGGGTAGTAATGTTCTGTAACCGGGCATGATGGCGCGCAAGGTTCGCCAGCCCCCGCGCCAGTGCATCATGAAATGCCCAGGCTCGCGCCGGGACACTACTCTGCCAGCCCAGCCACTGCCGCCAGAAAGTCGCCATATCAGGCTGACCATTTACCAGAGGTAAGGTGACAGGATGCTGGCAAGGGCCATGATCGATTGCCAGCGTCTCCAGCAGGCACGCCGCCTCGCCTTCGTAACTTTGCTGCCATGGCGCGCAGCCCAGCGCCGCTGCAACGGCATCAAACAGGCGACCGCAGGAAGAGGCGAGAGGGGCATTGATGTCGCGCTTGATCGCCTTTGCCAGCGGTTGCCAGTTCTGCTGACACACCACAGTGGTTTCAGGGTAGCGCTGCCAGTCCGGCACAAAGGCTTCACACTGCGCCAGCAGGTTACGCCATGGCTGGTGGGCCGCCAGATCGCCTCCTGGCAGCGCGACGGGCGGCAGGCCGCCGAGATGTTGACAATCACGATAATCCACCCGCAGGCATTCACCGCCCCAGAACTGGCCGTTCGCGCCATAGCCAATGCCATCCAGCGCTAACGCAATCACCTTGCCAGCTGTCAGCGGCCAGTGATGTTCGGCCATGCAGGCGGCAGCGTGGGCGTGGTGATGCAAAACTTCGGTCAGCGGCAACGCCATTTCCCGCCCCAGCCGTGTACTGTGCCAGGCCGGATGGGCATCGATAACCACTCGCTGCGGTATAAAGTTGTAGATTTCACACATCAGCTTTAATGCACGTCGCCACTGTGCTTCACTGCCATTTTGCGTCAGATCGCCGAGGTACTGACTCAGCACTGCCTGCTCACCGCGCGCCAGGCAGAAGGTGTTCTTAAGGTCGCCGCCGAGAGCCAGAATGGGCGGCAGATTTTCGAAGCCGGGCGGCAGGGCGAGGGCATCCGGTACTAACCCCCTGGCGCGGCGCAACATCTCACCGCTGGCGCGCATCACGGAATCATCCATGCGTTGCAGGATGGCGCGATTATGCAGCAACCAGCCATCGGCAATGTCCGCCAGTTCCACCAGCGCCTGCTGATTATCAATGGCGGGTGGCAGGCCATTAAGATTACCGGAGGTCATGACCAGCGGGCCGCCAAAATCCTGTAGCAGCAGATGTTGCAGGGGGTTGGCCGGTAGCATCACGCCGATTTCATTGCGTCCTGGCGCGATGGCAGCGCTTAACCCGGTGACGGCAGTCTGCTCCACCAACACAATCGGTGCTGCTGCAGAGGTGAGATGTAACAACGCCTCTGCGGGTAATCCCGCAGTATCTGCGACCATCACCGCAAACGGTTTTGACGGCCTGCGCTTGCGCAGCCGCAATCGCTGGACCGCAGCGTGATTGCGCGCATCCACTGCCAGATGAAAACCGCCCAATCCTTTCACCGCCACAATGTTTCCTGCTCGCAGCGCAGCAACCGCCTGTTGCAGTGCGTTTTCCCCCTTAAGGTGTTGATCAGCGCTGTGCCAGAAAATCTGCGGACCGCAATCCGTGCAGGCCACCGGCTGCGCATGGAAGCGCCGGTCCATCGGGTTGTAGTATTCATCGTGGCAGGACGGGCAAAGCGGAAACGCCGCCATCACGGTAGCAGGCCGGTCATAAGGCATCGCGCGAATGATGGTGAAGCGCGGGCCGCAGTGGGTACAGTTGATAAACGGATAACGGTAGCGGCGATCGTCCGGGTTATTCAGTTCGCGCAGGCATGCCGGGCAGGTAGCCGCATCCGGGGCGATCTGAGTATCCATCGCGCTGACGTCACTGTGGCGAATGGTGAAACCTTGCGGCGGCGTGGGCCAGCGCATCGCCTGTTGTTCCACACGATCAATGCGTGCCAGGGGAGGGCAATACTGATGGAGCGCGGAGAGAAAGGCGTCGGAGTGACGGGTCAGGCGCACCAGTACCCCGGCACCGTCGTTGCAGACATCACCGCTCAGTTGTAGCCGCTGTGCCAGCTGCCAGACATAAGGACGGAAGCCCACCCCCTGAACTTTGCCGCGAATGCGCAGTGCTACGCCGTGATCAGATCCCTCAGACGAGGGATCTTTCGTCGGCAGGAGACGCATTACGCCTCTGCCGCTTCACGCAGTCGCGCTTTCATCTCATTGTAGGTGGTCTGGGCATACATTTCGGCCCAGGCCTGATCCTCAATGGCGCTGACATTGACCGCGCAATACTTGGTTTCCGGTGTTTTGGAGATGGGGTCGAGATTATCCTGGGTCAGCTCATTACAGGCCCCAATCCACCACTGATACGTCATATACACCGAGCCCTGATTGATACGCTCATTGACGTCAGCACGGCTGATCACCTTACCACGCCGTGAGCTGACCCATACCAGCTGACGGTCTTCGATACCCAGCGCGGCGGCATCCGTCGGATTGATCTGCATAAAGCCCGGTTCATCGGCCAGCGTTTGCAATGCGGCGCAGTTGCCGGTCATGGAGCGACAGGAGTAGTGGCCCACTTCACGTACCGTACAGAGTACCAGCGGATACTCCTCATCCGGCACTTCCGCTGGTGCGCGCCATTCGGCAGCGAACAGCTGGCCTTTACCGCTCGGGGTATCGAACTTGCTGTCTTTATACAGATAAGGCGTGCCGGGATGGTCCAGAGTGGGGCACGGCCACTGCACATGTCCCATTTCACCCATTTTTTCGTAGGTCACGCCGTAGAACAGCGGACACAGTTCGCGCAGCTCATTCCAGATCTGTTCGTTGTTGTCGTAGTGCATCGGGTAGCCCATCTCGGTGGCGATCAGGCTGATGATTTCCCAGTCACGTTTGACGTTGTATTGCGGTTCGATGGCTTTTTCAAAACGCTGGAAACCGCGGTCAGCACAGGTAAATACCCCACCGTGCTCACCCCAGGAGGTGGCGGGCAGCAGCACGTCAGCCACTTCGGCGGTTTTGGTCATAAAGATATCCTGCACCACCACAAAATCGAGCGCTTCAAAGCCCTGACGCACCAGGCCCAGATCCGCTTCAGTCTGGAGCGGGTCTTCCCCCATGATGTAGTAGGCTTTGACTTTGCCTTCCAGTGCCAGATGGGGCACTTCGGTAATACGTACGCCGACTTTGTCATCCATGATGGCCGGGTCTATGCCCCAGGCTTTGGCGAATTTGGCACGGATATCGGCATCGACCACATCCTGATAACCGGGGAACTGGTTGGGCAGCACGCCCATATCACAGGCACCCTGCACGTTGTTCTGTCCGCGCACCGGACCCACGCCGACGTGTTCCCGGCCAAGGTTGCCGGTCAGCAGCGCCAGGCTGGACAGGCCTTTCACCACATCCACCGCCTGGCCGAATTGTGTGACCCCCATGCCCCACATAATGGTGGCGGAAGGTGCCGCAGCGAAGGTGCGCATCGCCTGGCGCACCTGCTGGGCCGGGATACCGGTGAGATGTTCTACGTCTTCCGGCGCGTAGCCTTTCACCCTCTCACGATAGGCTTCCAGTCCTTCCGCGTGTTTTGCCACGTATTCTTTGTCGTAGAGTTGTTCTTCCAGCAGCACATGGCCGAAGGCATTCACCAGCGCCATATTGCAGCCGTTTTTAATTTGCAGATGCTGATCGGCAATACGCGCGGTTTCGATGCGGCGTGGGTCGCAGACGATGATTTTGGCACCGTTGCCTTTGGCTTTAATCACGCGGCGCGCCACGATCGGATGCGAGTCAGCGCAGTTATAACCGACGATCAGCAGGCATTTGGAGTTTTCGATGTCGCCGATGGAGTTACTCATCGCCCCGTTACCCAGCGTGACCTGTAAACCGGCGACGGAAGGACCGTGACAGACGCGTGCACAGCAGTCGACGTTATTGGTGTTGATCACCGCGCGGGCAAACTTCTGCATCACGAAATTGGTTTCGTTACCGGTGCCGCGTGACGAACCTGTAGTCATGATGGCGCGTGGGCCGAACTGCTGTTTAATGGCTTTAAGGCGTTTTGCCGTGTAGCTGATCGCTTCTTCCCAGCTGACTGGCTGGAGTTTGCCGCCTTTTTCATAGCGGATCATCGGCTGGGTCAGCCGTGGGGTGAGCAATTTGGTGTCGTTAAGAAAATCCCAGCCGTAATAGCCTTTCAGGCACAGCTCGTTCTGGTTAGTCACGCCATCAGCCGCTTCGGCGCGCAGGATTTTATTATTTTCAACAACCAATTTCAGTTTGCAGCCTGCACCGCAGTAGGGGCAGACGGTGGTAATTTTTTTCATCAGCAACAGGCCTGTTAAAAGTTGAAAGACAGAGATGAAGCATCCAGCGCCGCACGACGGCGTTTCTCGGCGCTCATCTGTTCGAGCCTGTTGCGATCGACGCACAGGATGGCATTGGTCGGGCAGGCTTGCATACACGCCGGGCCGGATTCACGGTGGTAGCAAAGGTCACATTTATTGGCCTCGGCTTTCTCCGCCATCACGTTCAGTCCGGCCCCGCTGTGACGAATCACCGGGCGAACCACCACCTCCATCGCTCCGTAAGGGCAAGCGACGACACAGGTTTTGCAGCCAATGCAGCGTTCCTGCATCACGTGGACAAAGCCTTTATCGCGGCTGATCGCACCGTTCGGGCAGGCGTTGGCGCACGGGGCGTCCTCGCACTGACGGCACATGGTAGCGGTTGAAATATTCACGCCTTTAATGACGTGAATGCGCGGCAGGAAAGTTTGCGGGGTGAGCGCGGAACAATCCTGGTTTTCCTGATGGGACACGACACAGGCCACCTCGCACGTACGGCAGCCAATACACTTGCTTGAATCGGCAATGATGAAACGGTTCATCAAAAACTCCTGCATTGAACTTGTTATTCACAGGAGCTATTCATAAACCGTGCCAGGTTTTTAGTTGTTAAAAATCAGATGGTTATTTTGGTGGGGATGAAAAATGACGGTGACATTGACACTTTTGACGATGACACCGATGGCGAGATGACAGATGTAAAGGTTAAAAAATGAACAGCTATTTATTTCCAGTATTTCTTTATTCTGGAAAGAATAATTTCAATATGAAAAATCACTCTCTTCCAGCGCCATAAACCCGCCATTCCCTTCCCAGTCTGCCAGCCTCTGATATACCTCAGTTACGGCGTTTTTTACCGCCTCGGTCATGGGATAACTGAAGCCAACAATATCCGGCTGGATGCCGATAAACACCACCTCCCCGACGTCCTCCTTCAGCTGGTCGATAAGGAAATTAAGCGGCATATTATGGGTAGTCATCATAAACGTTTCGGCGATATCATCCGGGTCGATCACCCGGATTTCGCCGGGTGGCAGCAGCATATCGGTGGCATCGACAATCAACAGCAGATCGGGGTGCAATGCGCGGATGGCAACCACGTCGTTTTCCGGTGCGCTGCCACCGTCGATCACGGTCCAGTCGCCGCGTGGTGCCGCGCGACATTTTTCCGCCAGCAACGGGCCCGCGCCGTCGTCACCCATCATGTTGTTGCCAACGCAAAGTAAAACCTTAGTCATAGCGCCTCCTGACCATCAGATAAACGGCCGGTTCCTGTTGAATAGCTTGTAGCATATCGAGCAGCGCCTGGCTCCAGCGCTGCTGTTGTGGGGTTTGCCGGGGTCTGGCATCATCAAATGCCTGCGCCAGCATCACCACATGACTGTGATCGATGACGATTTCACCGTAGCGTGGCACCCCATCCATTTTGCGTTTTGCCACACTGTCTGCCGGTAATGTGGCGATCCACGTCTGATAAGCCTCCAGCGGGCATACCAGGCTTTCTTTCAGGCAATCAATCACTCCGAGGTGATGGCCGATCGCCAGGCTGTAATAAACCACCTGCTGCGCATCCGGCGGCGTGTGGTCATTTTCATCAATAAACTTGCGGCTGAGCTGGCAAAACACCACAGATTCGCTCATCACACGCGCTCCAGATGCACCAGGTTTTCCAGACTGGCGACGATCTCGGTCAGGCGCGGATCATTCTCCTCCATCAGCCATTGCTGAACGGCGCCATCACCTGCCGAGAGTTTGCTGATGTAGTTGTCAGCAATCAGGCGTCCATAGCGATAGCCTGCCATGCGACGGGCGGCACGATCGATACGCACGCGCAGCGGCTGCACCAGCTGCGGATGCAACAGCTGCGCGGGTTGCAGATCCAGGTCGCTCGCCGGGCGTGCATGGATTTTCTGCTCCAGCAGGCCAAGCGCCATCGCAAACCCGAACAAGGTAGCGGCGGGGGTAGGCGGGCAGCCTGGAATATACACATCCACCGGTACGATTTTGTCCGTGCCGCCCCAGACGCAGTAAAGATCGTGAAAAATGCCGCCGCTGTTACCACAGGCACCGTAGGAAATGCAGATCTTCGGATCCGGTGCGGACTCCCACGCACGTAACGCCGGGGCGCGCATAGAGCGGGTTACCGCCCCGGTAAACAACAGGATATCGGCATGACGTGGCGAGGGAACGACTTTAATTCCGAAGCGTTCAGCATCAAAAATCGGCGAAAGGGTGGCGAAAATCTCGATTTCGCAACCGTTGCAACCGCCGCAGTCCACACGATAGACATAGGCGGAGCGTTTAATTTTTTTCAGCAGCGATGCCTTCATGCGTGCAATGGATTCTTCCACCGGCATCGGAAGTGGTTGACCCTGCTGATCGCGTGGGCCGACTAAGTTATTCATCCGTTGATTCCTCCCAGCTGGCGGGTGACTTCAATATTCCCGGATGAGACCAGGCTGTGCTGGCGTTTACACTCCGGGCAGGTTTCGAAGGCGGTGCGGCGGGTTTCTGCGCGGCTATCCGTTGTGCTGCAACAGCGCGATGGCATAATCGATCTCTTTCTGCACCGCAAAAGGACGACCACAGTCGCGGCAGTGACACAACGGGAAACGCGCCTGTTGCAGCAAATACCGCTTTATCCCACACCGCCAGCTCGTACTGTTGAGAAAGCCGGATAGCGGCAGTCGGGCAGACCTCTTCGCAACGGCCACAAAAAATGCAGCGACCGAGGTTAAAGCTCCACGCCAGCTCCCTGCTCGCCAGATCGGTTTCCACACTTAACGCATTGGAAGGGCAGGCATTAACGCAGGCGGCGCAGCCGATGCACTGCTGTGAATTATGTTCTGGCTTACCACGAAAATTGGCATCCACATTGACGGGCTGCAACGGGTAACTGGTGGTGGCGACCCCGCCGCTGAGGGCTTTTTTGATAAAAGTAAACATGGTAGCTCCGGGCTTATTTCAGCGGCGAATGGGTGCGCTCGATGCTATAGCGCTCCAGTTCTTTGTAAGGCACGACCTGGGTTTTCTTGCGGCGCACATCCACCACCGTCATGCGGTCAGTGCAGGAATAGCAGGGGTCGAGACTGCCAATAATCAGTGGCGCGTCGGAAACCGTATTGCCGCGCAGCATATAGCGCAGGGTCGGCCAGTTGGCGTAGGTCGCTGCACGGCAGCGCCAGCGATACAGTTTCTGGTTGTCACCGGTCATGCTCCAATGGATATCATCACCACGCGGTGCTTCAGAAAAGCCGAGGGCAAAACGCTGGGGAATGTAGGTAAAGCCTTCCACCGCAAGGGGGCCGCCCGGCAGGTTATCGAGGCCGAAATCAATCATATTCAGCGCGGTAAACACTTCATTGATGCGCACCTTCAGGCGTGACAGCACGTCACACCCGTCGAGGCTGTTGATCTGCATCGGCAGCAGACCGTAGCCGGCAAACGGGTGATCGACGCGGGTGTCACGGGCGTGGCCGCTTGCGCGGACCATTGGGCCAACGTTACTAAAATCGCGGGCGATTTGCGGGTCGAGGCGACCAATGCCAACGGTGCGTGACTCGATATTTGGCGTGCTCAGCAGGATATCGGACAGATTCTGCACTTCACGACGCATCTGCTGCGCCAGCTGGCGGGTTTGGATCATGTCATCTTTCAGCAGGTCACGGCGAATGCCGCCAATCAGGTTCAGTCCGTATGTCTTGCGTGCGCCGGTAAGGATTTCCGCCATTTTCATCGACATCTCACGCACACGGAAGAACTGCATAAACCCGGAGTCAAAACCGACAAAGTGGCAGGCCAGGCCGAGATTGAGCAGATGGCTGTGCAGACGTTCCACTTCCAGCAGAATCGAACGGATCATCTGCGCGCGTTCCGGGACCACGATCCCCATGGCGTTCTCAACCGAGGTGGTATAGGCGGTGCTGTGGGCAAAGCCGCAGATACCGCATACCCGATCGGAAAGGAACGTCACCTCGTTGTAGCCCATGCGGGTTTCTGCCAACTTCTCCATGCCGCGATGCACGTAGAACAGACGATAATCGGCATCAATAATGTTCTCGCCATCGACGAACAGACGGAAATGACCGGGTTCATCGGAAGTGACGTGCAACGGGCCGATTGGCACCACATTG
>NZ_JAPWKD010000022.1 GCF_028283705.1 Pantoea sp. | reverse complement strand
AGATAATTCTGAGTGACAAGCGTTTATTGCAAAAAATTGACTGAGCGCTACTTTTTTAGTCGAACGAATAAAAAGAAGACATTTTGCGATGAAGAAACACCCTAAACAGCCCCCTGCGCGGCACAAATCATCGTAATGCTGTTTAATGGCGGTGCTATTCTGTTTGTCCAATCGCAGTTTTCCCCTGCTGCAAACAGAATTTTATTAAAGAAGGACTTTAAATGATTCGCTCCGCGCGCAGTATGGCCGGGTTGCCCTGGATCGCCGCTATGGCATTTTTCATGCAATCGCTTGATGCCACCATCCTCAACACCGCGCTTCCTGCCATCGCAACCAGTCTTGAACGTTCCCCACTTGCCATGCAATCCGCCGTCATTAGCTACACATTAACTGTCGCAATGCTGATTCCCGTCAGTGGCTGGCTGGCCGATCGCTTCGGCACGCGCAAAATATTTATCCTGGCGGTTTCATTATTCACGTTGGGTTCACTGGCCTGCGCCTTATCAGGCAGCCTGGGCATGCTGGTATTCTCGCGGGTAGTTCAGGGGATTGGCGGGGCGATGATGATGCCGGTCGCACGACTGGCGCTGTTACGTGCCTATCCACGCAGTGAACTGTTGCCAGTCCTCAACTTTGTTACTATGCCCGGCCTGGTTGGACCGATTCTCGGGCCAATGCTGGGCGGCTTACTGGTTACCTATGCCAGCTGGCATTGGATCTTCCTGATTAACATTCCCATCGGTCTGCTCGGCATCTTTTATGCCCGAAAATACATGCCGGATTTCACCACACCGAAACGCCGCTTCGACTTTGGTGGTTTTGTGTTGTTCGGCGTAGGCCTGGTACTGATCTCTATCGGTATCGAACTGTTTGGTGAACGTATTGTGTCGCCGTGGCAGGCAACCGGGGTGTTGTTTGCCGGTGTGTTATTGCTTCTTCTATATATTGTTCATGCGCGTCACCATCCGGCACCGCTGATCAGCCTGCCGATGTTTAAAACCCGCACGTTTTCCATCGGCATCATTGGCAATATCGCTTCACGTCTGGGTACCGGTTGTATTCCGTTCCTGATGCCACTGATGCTACAGGTTGGATTTGGTTATCCAGCGATTATTGCCGGTTGCATGATGGGGCCAACCGCTATCGGCTCATTACTGGCAAAATCCACCGTCACCCAGGTGTTGCGTCGCTTTGGTTACCGCCACACGCTGGTCGGCATTTCGGTGATTATCGGTATTTTGATCGCCAGCTTCTCACTGCAATCTCCAGGTGGAAGTGTGGCAATGCTGCTGCTGGCGTTATTCGTGCTGGGGATGGCAATGTCGACACAATTCACCGCCATGAACACCATCACTCTGGCCGATTTGAATGATGAGAATGCCAGTGGCGGTAATAGCGTGCTGGCAGTAACGCAGCAGTTGTCGATCAGTTTTGGTGTCGCGGTAAGTGCAGCGGTGTTGCGCTTTTATCAGGAATTTGGCGGCACCACGGTGCAGCATTTCCACGCCACCTTTCTTACCATGGGAGTGATCACCGTACTGGCCGCCTTTACCTTTATGTGGCTACGCAATGGCGATGGCCGTCATTTAATCACCAACCGTGATAAAAAGAAGAAAGGCGTTTAAACCGAACCTCGCTCCACCAGCTCCGGCGTCAGGACCAGCGTTTGCTGACTGGCGTCGGGATCGCTCATACGATGAATCAGCGTATCAATCGCCAGTTCACCCAACTCATCTTTCGGTTGATGGATGGTACTCAGCGGCGGTGTCAGATAACGCGACAGTTCAATGTTATCGTATCCCATCACGGCGATATCCTGCGGCACACGCAACCCGGCCTGGAACAGCGCGTGATAAACGCCGACCGCCATCGCATCGTTGCTGGTAAATACCGCCTCCGGCAGTGGGTCCAGGGTCAGCAGCTGGTTCATGGCATTAAAACCACCCTGAAACTCAAAATCACTGTCAACCACATACCCCGGCAATACCGGCAATCCGCTGCCAGACATGGCTTTATGGAAGCCATCCAGACGCAGCCGCGCCGGTGTTTTATCCTGCGGACCGGCAATGCAGGCGATACGGCGATAGCCACGATCGATCAGATGCTGCGTCGCCAGCTCGCCGCCTAACAGCGCGTTATCCTGAATAATGTCGCCACGTCCTTCAAAGGGTGCCCAGTCCATCATCACCATCGGAATCGACGGATAACGATTCAGGATATCTGCCGACGGCAGATGAGTTTCGGTACACATAATCAGCAGGCCATCAACGCGCTTCTGCAACAGCGTTTCCAGGCTGCGATTCATGCGCTCCTCATCCCCTTCGGTATTGCACAGAATCAAACTATAGCCTCGCTCATAGCAGCTATTCTCCACACCGCGCACCACTTCCGAATAGAAGGGGTTGCTGCTGGCCGTCAATAACATACCAATGGTGCGTGTCTGATTGATTTTGAGGCTGCGCGCCAGCGCGGAGGGAGCGTAATTAAGCGTGCGAATGGCCTGCTCCACCTTTTCGCGCACCTGCTCGCTGACAAAGCGATTGTTATTAATGACATGCGAAACAGTGGAGGTTGAGACGCCCGCCAGGCGGGCGACATCTTTCATGGTAGCCAAGCGCTTATCCCTGTTGTTGCAGGAAGGCATCAATCTCAGTACGCCACGGTACCGAGGGCTGCGCACCAGGACGGGTAACGGCTATCGCCGCTGCCGCATGGGCAAAACGTACCGCATCATGCATCGCAACACCTTCGAGACGGGCAGTAATAAAAGCACCGTTAAAGGTATCGCCTGCAGCGATGGTATCCACAGCCTGCACGCTGAAGCCCGGAATGCGCACACCATCGCCCTGCTCACTCAGCCAGACACCGCGGCGTCCCAGCGTAATCAACACGGTTTGAATACCTTTGGCATGCAACGCTGCGGCGGCACGTGCGGCATCTTCATCACTTTTTACCGCGATGCCGGTCAGAATCTCTGCTTCAGTTTCATTCGGGGTGATGATATCGATTAGCCGAAGCAGTTCATCGGAAAGCTGCGTCGCCGGGGCCGGATTGAGTATCACCTGCGTCTGCTGCGCTTTGGCAATTTTCGCCGCTGCCAGCACGCTTTCCAGTGGGGATTCCAGTTGCATCAACAACGCGTCCGCGTCTGCGATAACCTGTTGATGACGCGCCACGCAGGCCGGTGTTAATGCCGCGTTGGCACCAGAATAAATGCCGATATTATTTTCACCTTCGCCATTTACGAAGATCATTGCCACACCAGTGGCTTCTTCCGCCACGGTTTCTACCGGAGCGGTATCGATACGGTCCTGCTGCAGCTGCTGACGAATGCGTTCGCCAATGTCATCTGCACCAACGCAGGCAATAAAGGCGATATCGGCACCGGCTCGTCCGGCCGCTACCGCCTGATTAGCCCCTTTACCGCCAAAGGCAACCTGATACTGTTTCCCGATCACCGTTTCGCCCGGACGTGGGAAGTGGGCGAGATTGAGGATGTGATCGGCATTGATGCTGCCGAGTACGGCCAGTTTTGCGCTTTTGCTCATAGGGAGTGATCCATCAAGAGTGCGCCACCCAACGGTGGCGCGTTGCCCTGCTTTTCTTCGCGTGTTATTTGGTAACCAGTTTCAGATCGACCGGATTGATCGACTGCACTTTTTCACCTTTCAATACTTTATCCGCAGTCTCTACGCCGATGATACCAATCTTATCAGGCATCTGTGCGACAGTGGCGGTCAGTTTGCCCGCTTCAACGGCTTTCACACCGTCTGCGGTGCCATCAAAGCCCACCACCACCACGTCGGTTTTACCGGCGGTCTGCAATGCACGCAGTGCGCCCAATGCCATTTCATCGTTCTGCGCGAACACCGCCTGCACATCTGGATGCGCCTGCAGCAGGTTCTGCATCACGTTCAGGCCTTTAGTACGGTCAAAATCAGCCGGCTGGCTGGCAAGAATATTGAATTTGTGTGCATCGGCAGCCTGTTTAAAACCATCACCACGCTCACGCGCTGCTGAGGTACCGGCAATGCCCTGCAATTCGATGATTTTCGCGCCGTCACCGACTTTCTTCGCAATAAAGTCACCTGCCATCTTACCGCCAAAGCGGTTATCAGACGCGACGTGGCTGACCACAGTGCCCTGTGCCGCCACGCGGTCAAGGGTGATAACCGGAATATTTGCCTGGTTGGCCATCTTCACGGCATTGCCCACGGCGTCAGAATCGGTTGGGTTGATCAGCAGCAGCTTAGTACCACGAACGGTGAGGTCCTGCACGTTCGCCAGTTCTTTCGCCGGGTTGTTCTGCGAATCCAGCACTACCAGGTTATAACCCAGTTTGTCAGCTTCTTTCTGTGCGCCATCTTTCAGCGCAACAAAGAATGGGTTGTTCAGCGTCGAAACAACCAGAGCGATAGTATCCTTCGCCATCGCGCTGGCACTCAGAGTGGCGCCAAGAATGACGGCCAATGCGGTTAACTTTTTCATTAATGAATCCTGTGTGAAGGTCAGAGTTATTTACTGCTTTTGTTATCCACCAGCACTGCCAGCAGAATGACGACTGCTTTAACAATCATTTGGTAGTAAGAGGAGACGCCCAACAGATTGAGTCCATTGTTGAGGAAGCCGAGAATCAGTGCCCCGATCAGCGTCCCCATAATGCGACCTTTACCGCCCGCCAGGCTGGTTCCGCCCAGAACAACAGCGGCGATCGCATCCAGTTCATAACCGGTACCCGCAGTTGGCTGTGCTGATGACAGGCGCGCCACCTCGATGGTGCCCGCCAGCGCAGCCAGCATGCCGCACAGTGAATAAACAATGATTTTGACGCGGTTAACATTAATCCCGGACAAACGCGTTGCCGCTTCGTTGCCGCCCAGCGCATAGATATAACGACCCAGGCGTGTGTGGTGCAGCATGTACCAGGCAAGCCCAAATACGACTGCCATCAGCCATACTGGCGTCGGAATACCCAGCGGGCGACCAATACCGAACCAGCCAAACAAATCGGCGTTGTCACTAAAGCCGGTATTGATTGGGCTGCCATCGGTGTAAACCATGGTGACACCGCGCAACAGCAACATCATCACCAGCGTGGCGATAAATGCCTGCACTTTGCCGCGTGCCACAATGGTGCCGGTAACCCCGCCGATCACCGCGCCAAGCGCCAGCGCAGCAACGACTGCCACCAGCGCATTCACTTCGTGGCCGACGATCGAGGCAGCAACCGCACCGGTCAGCGCCAGCAGCGAGCCAACCGAAAGATCAATGCCGGACGTCAGGATCACCAACGTCATCCCCACCGCCATGATGGCGTTCACCGAAGTCTGCTGCAGAATGTTGAACAGGTTGGCGACGGTAAAGAAATTCGGGCTGAGGCTGGCAACCACGGCAATCAGCACAATCAGCGCTATCAGCGATTTCTGCTCCAGCAACCAGGCTTTGCTGAACCAGCGACGGCTGGCGGGTAAGGTTTGGGTACTCATACAACTAACTCCTCGCTGTGTTGCTTACCGACTGCCGCTGCCATCAGGGATTCCTGGGTAGCCTGCTCACGGGTAAATTCGCCACTCAGATGGCCTTCATGCATCACCAGAATGCGGTCACTCATGCCCAGCACTTCCGGCATTTCAGACGACACCAGAATGATGCTCAGCCCATCGGCTTTAAACTGGTTGATTAACTGATAGATTTCTTTTTTGGCGCCAACATCAACGCCACGCGTCGGCTCATCAAGGATCAGCACATTCGGTCGCGTCATCAGCCCACGGGCAATCGCCACTTTTTGCTGATTCCCCCCGGAAAGCAGGCCAATCGGCTGCTCCATTGAAGGGGTTTTGACGTTGAACAGGCGGATGAAATCGCCGACTGCCAGCTGTTCTTCAGCGTGCTTCAGGCTACCGTTGCCACGGCTGAAATAGCGCAATGCGGTCAGCGACATGTTTTCTTTCACCGACATGCCCAACACCAGGCCATCGCGTTTACGATCTTCAGAGATATAAACGATGCCATTTGCCAGGCCATCCTGCGGTGCGCGCGTCACGACTTCACGGCCATCAAGCATCACCTTGCCGCCGCTACGTGGCAGTGCGCCGTATAGCAGCTTCATCAATTCGGTACGGCCCGCACCCATCAGACCAGAAACGCCGAGGATTTCCCCTTTGCGCAGGGTGAAGCTGACTTCATGCACCCCTGGGCCACTCAGGTTTTCCACCTGCAAACGTACCGCGCCTGGCGCCTGGTCAAGATGCGGGTATTGCTCTTCCAGCTTGCGCCCGACCATCATCTCAATCAGGCTTTCTTCGCTGAGTTCGCTGACCGTACGTTCGGCAATAAACTGACCATCACGGAACACCGTGACGTCATCGCAAATCTCGAAAATTTCTTTCATACGGTGGGAGATATAGACAATGCCGCAGCCCTGCGCCTTCAGTTCATTAATGACGCGGAATAACGACAGCGTTTCGGTATCGGTCAGCGCATCAGTCGGTTCATCCATAATGATCACTCGTGACTGAAAGCTGAGCACTTTGGCGATCTCAACCATCTGCTGATCACCAATCGACAAATCACCCACCAGCTTATGGCTGTTGAAACGCAGGTTGAGGCGTTGCAGCAGCGTATCTGCTTCGGCATACATCTTTTTCCACTCGATGCGCCCAAAGCGGTTAACGAATTCACGCCCAAGGAAGATGTTCTCCGCGACCGTCAGTTGCGGGATCAAATTCAGTTCCTGATGAATAATGCCGATGCCAGCTTCCTGTGACGCTTTCGGCCCGGAGAAAGTGGTTTCCTGGCCCAGCCACTGTAGCGATCCCGCATCCATGCTGTAGATACCCGTCAACACCTTCATCATGGTGGATTTACCGGCACCGTTTTCCCCGACCAGCGCCATGACACGCCCAGGCATGACCGACAGCGATGCGCCCTTCAGGGCTTTCACACCGGGAAATGACTTTTCAATCCCTTTGAGTTGCAATAACGGTTGCATAGCGACCTCAGAAGGTAACGCCCGCGTTCAGGATGACATTCGCATACGGAGAACACTCTCCGCTGCGAATGACCGCCTGACTACGCTGAGTCTGTTGTTTGAACTGTTCATGACTGATGTAACTAACGGCAATGGTATTTCCCTGGTGCTGTTGCAAGGCTTCGAGCACGGCGAGCAGTGCACTGTGGAGTTGCGGATTGTGTTGCTTAATCTCTTCCGCCATCAGAGCGCTTTCGACCTGCATCTCTTCTGTTACCACCTCAACAACCTGTAAAAACTCGGGCGTACCCGGCGTCAGCGCCAGATCGATACGTTGCGGCCCCAGCGGAATGGGTAACCCCGCATCAGCAATCGTCAGCGTATCCGTGTGTCCCAGACGGGCAATCACATGAGAGATTTCAGCGTTTAACAAGCGACCTTTCTTCATTTCTTCCACTCCACAGCGAAACGTTTCGCTGACCGGAGTGTATAAAATGTACATCGCAACTCAATGGCGACATCACGGAAATGTGATCGCCATCGAAACGTTTCGCTTGTACCGGGGAAAATTTGAGTTACGCAGGGAAAAGCTGAGTTCTTTTACCTTCGACTAAAGAACTTCCCTGGTTTTCAGAAGAAATTTCTTACTTAACCTTATGTCACTATGTTTTCTGATGTGTCCGGATATGTCATTTCGCACAAAACCCCATACTTAACAACCATCCGTTGGCTGTAAATAAAGATGGATCTATCTAAAGGACGATGATGAATTTCAAGGTGAAAACACTCGGAAGTTTGATTGCGCTCTCGCTCTTAACCGTCAATGTGCCTGTGGCAAAAGCGCATAACGATCAGGGAGATAAAGCCCGCACACCGAACGTACATTTCAGCACCCATCCCAACATGCAGAGCAGCAAAATGCTCAGCGCTTTGACGGCAAGCATGGAAGTGCAGGAGATGACAAATGAAGCTCCCCCCTGGTACTGGGCTTACCAGGGCTGGTATATGAGTGAAGGCGCTTTTTATTTTGGTCTCCAGCCAAATGGTGAGTATGGCAAAACCGCACTGTTCAGCATTTTCGGCAAAGGCACACAAAGTAACGTTGAAGCGTGTAAGCGCGGCGCAGATTCGACCGACCCCGATACCGGTATGAGTTGCCATATTCCTTATGACTGGGAAGTTGGCCATAAATATACCTTCAATGTGAAACGCACCGGACAGGATGCTGCGCAAAGTCTGACAACCTGGCAAGGTTCCGTCACCGATCAGACTACCGGTCAAGAGACCATCATCGGTATTGTGTCCGTACCTGCCCGCTGGTCAGATCTGCAACCAAGCCTGTTGGGCTGGGCTGAGTGGTTTTTGAACGGAGAACTCACCTGCGCGCAACGTACCAATTTTGTTGTTAAGTACAATGACGTCTCGGGTGTGTATTCCGATACCGCCACCCCCTGGCAGAGCTATATCTCCGATTCGAACCCCAATACCTGTGCAACCTATGACATGACCGGTACGTATCCGACAGAAGTCATCATGAGTGCCGGGGGAACATTTGACGGAAACAACAACCCAGGTGATAACGCAGGAGACGCGCCTGTCGCGGTGGTTCCGGCCGATTTTAGCGTCACCAGTTCCCCTGATAGATCGATTGTCCGCGAGCTGGATGCTTCCGGCAGTAAAAATGCCGATTCATACAGTTGGAAAGTCGTGGGTGGTGGGGGTAAATTCTTTTTGCAGGAAAAAGAAAGTGGTGTCTGGGTAAGCGAATCAAGTCTGGCTAAAGTTCGCGCTCTCGCCCCGGCAAATTCCAGCGGTACCGCCATCTATGAATTAACCGTCACCAAAAATGGCAAACAAGACACGAAGCGCGTGACCATGACCGTCACTGCACCGGAAACTCCGGCAACGCCGGAGCAGCCGGGCACCAAGTTTCCGGAATGGCAAGCGGGTACCCCGTATGTAGCAGGGGACAAAGTGACCTATGAAGGGATCAAATACGTCGCGAAATACTGGACGCTATTCAGACCCGGTTACAACGATGCCTGGAAACTGGCCTATCCAGGGCAGATAACAGAATGGAAAGCATCGATGGCCTATTCTGGCGGCGATACCGTCATTTATCAGGGCAAAACCTATAAGGCGGCATACTGGACGCAGGGCAACATACCGGGACAGCATTCCGTCTGGCTGGTGCAATAACGGAAAGGGGCTGCCACGGCAGCCCCTGCTGGAGGTTACGGCAGTTTTCTCACCTGTTTCACATCCAGTTCAATGGCGTTGAAATCTTTATCCAGCTCACCCGTCAGTTCCACCCGATCTTTGGGTGAAAGGGTTTGCCCATTCCAGTGCTTGTGATCAATTTCGACCTTCATGCTGCCGGTCTCATCGCGGAACAGGTAATCCTCCTTGCCAATTTGCTTCTCCAGAGAGCCGCGTACGGTGATCCAGCTATCGTCCTTCATCTCTTCGGCCTGCTTCACCGTCACTACGCTGGTGTTACCAGCCTGAAAGCCACCAGCCTGGCTTGGTACGGCTGGCGCATTCGGATCAACAAACCCACCCTGTTGTGCCGCCAGAACCGGCGTGGCAACCAGCGCCACGATCGCGAAAAGTGCTGCATGCTTTTTCATTTGATTCACCTCTTTTCCATGAAATGTGCGGGATACGCAGGCTATTTCACCATAAGGTTCTTAACAGGATCTTAAGGCTGAACAATTGATTAAAATTGGTGAAAAACAGGCCAAAATGTCGCTATTTCTCCTGTACATGCGCAACTCTGCTTCGTATAACACCAGTAGAAAAGGAGGGTTTTATATGCGGATTTTATTGATTGAGGACGACGGGATCATTGGCGATGGACTGAAAGTCGGCCTAACCAAACTCGGTTTTAGTGTGGACTGGTTTGTTTCCGGTGATGCGGGATTTCAGGCGCTGGCATCTGTCCCCTGGGATGCGGTGATCCTTGATTTGTCCCTGCCCGAACGGGATGGACTCGATATTCTGCGCCAGTGGCGTCAGCAGGGGCAGGATGTGCCGGTGTTGATCCTGACTGCACGAGATGCGCTCGATCAGCGGGTTCAGGGTCTGCAGCTGGGTGCTGATGATTACCTCTGCAAACCCTTTGCCCTGACGGAAGTGGCGGCACGTTTACAGGCGTTGATTCGCCGCCGGCATGGCCAGTTTCAACCTGAATTGCGCCACGGCAAGCTAGTGATGTCCCCCGCCAGCCATAGCGTGCTGTATGACGGAGAGCCGGTAACGCTTAAAAGCCGCGAGCTGGCGCTGCTGGAGTTATTCCTGCGTAATCCTGGTCGGGTGTTGACGCGTAACCAGCTGGAGGAAAAGCTCTATAGCTGGGAAGACGATGTCTCCAGTAATGCGGTCGAAGTCCACATCCACCATCTGCGCAAAAAACTTGGCAGCCAGTTTATCCGCACCGTGCATGGTGTCGGCTACACGCTGGGAGCAGCAGAATGAGCCTGTTCCTGCGCCTCGCCATCGGCTTTGTCTTGCTGATCATCCTGTGCTGGGGCAGCGCCAGCCTGAGCGCCTGGCACCAGACACGCGACACCGTTAATGAACTGTTCGATACCCAGCAGATGCTGTTTGCCAAACGCCTGTTAGCGCTCGATCCGGCCACGCTGCATGAAGCCACTCTGCCAAAAAACAAAGCGCTCCTGAGTAAGCATCGGGGTAAACAGGATGACGATGCGCTGGCCTTCGCCATTTTTAGTCACGACGGCAAACTCCTGCTGAATGATGGCGAAAACGGCCGCGATTTACAGTTTGATGATCGGCGCGACGGTTTTCGCGATGGGCATCTGCGGGATGATGATGACAGCTGGCGTCTGCTGTGGCTGACTTCTCCGGATCAACGCTATCGTGTAGTGGTGGGTCAGGAGAAGGATTATCGCGATGATATGACACGCAATTTGGCACAAAGCAGCATCATGCCATGGTTATTCGCACTGCCGTTTATGTTGGTGTTGCTGCTGGGGCTGGTGTGGTTCGAATTACGTCCGTTGCAACGCCTCACCCGCTCACTCCACCAGCGTGCCGCTGATGATGCCACACCGTTGCCACTTGCGCGGTTGCCGAAAGAAGTGCAACCGCTGGTTCAGGCGTTAAACGGTCTGTTCAGCCGCATGGCTGAGATGGTTCAGCGTGAACGCCGTTTTACTTCAGATGCCGCCCACGAGCTGCGCACGCCTCTGGCGGCACTGCGGGTGCAAAGTGAAGTGATCCAGCTGGCGGATGACGATGAAGCGATGCGCAACCGTGCGCTACAGCAACTGGATACCGGGATCTTGCGTGCGACCCGGCTGGTGGATCAGCTGCTTACGCTGTCCCGCGTGGAGGCGGACGATCTGCGTAGCGAGTTCCAGCCCGTCGCTCTGACTCCATTACTGCAAACCTTGCTGGCCGAGCATTATGCGCAGGCAGAACAGCACAATATCGAACTTCAGCTGCACGTGGTCGCCGAGCCGGTGATAAACGGTCATCAGCTGTTGTTGTCATTGATGGTCCGTAATTTGCTGGATAACGCGCTGCGTTATACCCCCGGCGGCAGCCTGGTAGAGGTCAGACTGGCTGCACGTACCCTCACCATTGACGATAATGGTCCGGGTGTGAGCGATGCGCAGTTAGCGCGGTTGGGGGAACGCTTCTGGCGACCTCCCGGACAAACGCAAACTGGCAGCGGGCTGGGCTTATCCATTGTGAAGAATATCGCGCAGCTGCATGGTATTCGCGTGGTATTTAGTCAGCGAGAAGCAGGGGGATTGCGCGTCACGCTCAGCTGGTAAGCGGACGCGCAAAGGGTGTCAGATCTCGACCTGAGTTCCCAGTTCAATCACCCGGTTCGGCGGGATTTCAAACTGATCCGGCGCGCGCAGCGCATTGCGTTGTAGCGCGAGGAACAGCTTACCGCGCAGACGCAGATACCACGGTCGGTCGCCAATGATCAGTGATTCATGCGACATAAAGAACGAGGTTTCCATCATGCGGCAGCTTCAGGCCTTCCAGCCCGCAGCGGTGGAAAATCTCTTCCACATTCGGCGTTTCACGCCAGCCATAACTGGCGACCACTCGCCAGAAAGTCGGTGACAGCTGCTCAATCGTCACCCGTCGAACGTTATGCACGTAAGGCGCATCTTCGGTACGCAGCGTCAGCAGGACAACACGTTCATGCAACACTTTGTTGTGCTTGAGGTTATGCAGCATCGCAAACGGGATGACGTTTAACGCACGCGACATATACACTGCGGTGCCCGGCACACGCACCGGCGGTGATTTCTCCAGTGAAGCAATCATCGCTTCGAGAGAATTGCCGTGTTCATGCATACGGCGCAGCAGGCGGAAACGCTCGCTTTTCCAGGTGGTCATTACGATAAACATCACCAGCGCCAGGGAGAGCGGCAGCCAGCCGCCGGAGAAGATTTTCACCAGGTTGGCGGAGAACAGCGACACATCGATACAGAGCAACGAAACCAGAATGAAGCTGACCAGAATTTTATTCCAGTGCCAGTTTTTGATCGCCACAGTGCAGGACAGAATGGTGGTCAGCACCATGGTGCCGGTTACCGCGATACCGTACGCTGCCGCCAGATTGCTGGAGTGTTCAAAGCTGACGATGACAATCAGCACGGCGAAATAGAGCAGCCAGTTGATCACCGGAACGTAGATCTGGCCGGACTCCATCTCAGAGGTATGAATAATACGCATCGGTGGCAGATAGCCGAGGCGCACCGCCTGACGCGTCAGCGAGAACACACCGGAAATAACCGCCTGCGAGGCAATCACCGTCGCCAGCGTGGCGAGAATCAGCAGCGGAATCAGCGCCCAGTCCGGGGCCAGCAGGAAGAAGGGGTTTTTGATGGCTTCAGGATGGGACAGCAGCAATGCGCCCTGACCAAAGTAATTCAGCACTAACGACGGCAGCACCACTGCGAACCATGCCACGCGAATCGGCAATTTACCGAAGTGCCCCATATCGGCGTACAACGCCTCCACACCGGTGATCGACAGCACCACAGCGCCCAGCGCAAAGAAGGAGACGGTTTTATAATGCACAAAGAAGTACACCGCATGTGACGGGTTAAGCGCCTGCAGCACTTCCGGGTTTTTGATAATGCTATCCGCACCAAGTACCGCCAGTACGATAAACCACAGAAGCATCACCGGGGCAAACAGTTTGCCGACAATACCGGTACCGTGTTTCTGGATGATAAACAGCAGGGTTAAGACAGTAATCGACAGTGGAACAATCCAGGGATCGAGCGAAGGAGCGGCAATTTCCAGGCCTTCTATCGCCGACATCACCGAGATCGCCGGGGTGATCACCACTTCACCATAGAAGAAGCTGCCACCAATTAACCCCATGATCACCAGAATTGCCGTGGCTCTGGCACCGGTATTACGTCCCGCCAGCGACATGAGCGTCAGAATCCCACCTTCACCGGCGTTATCCGCACGCATCACGTAGCTGATGTATTTCAGCGACACCACCAAAATCAGCAGCCAGAAAATCAGGGAAAGAAAGCCAAATACCGCTTCGCGTTCCACACCAAAGCCAAACTGGCCGGAGAGACATTCACGTAAGGTATAAAGCGGGCTGGTACCAATATCGCCGTACACCACGCCGATGGCGGCCAGCGTGACTGCGCCTAGGGACTGCTTGTTTTCCGAGCTCATAGAGTTATCTTTTGTTGGAGTCGATCAGGCGGTTCGCCGACCGCTCTGGCCATCAAAAAGCGCACAGTATGCACATATTCCCAAAAAAACCTACCCTTACTAACATACAACATGGCGTCAGCAACGCGTTTTTTCGCTGCAAAAAAACGCAAAAAAGGGGCCGGAACAGGCGAGAGGCCTCGCCTCAACCTTCTGAAACAAAAAAGCTGACGGCTATCAACGCTTTCACGCATGATAAACAGTAGAGTAATGCGCTCGCCAGCATGCGTGGCACAGGATCAGAAGGACAATGATGTGATTATGGCTCAACCCCATCTTTTGGCAGAAAGAATTTCTCGCCTGAGCAACGCCTTAGAAAAAGGGTTGTATGAACGGCATCATGCGATCCGCCTCTGCCTGCTGGCTGCGCTGAGCGGTGAAAGCGTCTTTTTGCTGGGGCCGCCAGGCATTGCCAAAAGCCTGATTGCCCGCCGCCTGAAGTACGCTTTCCAGCATGCCCGCGCGTTTGAATACCTGATGACGCGTTTCTCCACTCCGGAAGAAGTTTTTGGTCCCCTTTCCATTCAGGCGTTAAAAGATGAAGGTCGCTATCAGCGCCTGACCAAAGGTTATCTGCCGGATGCCGAAATCGTCTTTCTGGATGAGATCTGGAAAGCTGGCCCGGCGATTCTTAATACCCTGCTCACCGCCATTAACGAACGTCGCTTCCGCAATGGTGATAGCGAAGAAAAAATCCCGATGCGCCTGCTGGTCACCGCCTCCAACGAACTGCCGGAAGCTGACAGCGGGCTGGAAGCCTTGTATGACCGCATGCTGATTCGCCTGTGGCTCGATAACGTGCACGAGAAGCAGAATTTCCGCAGCATGCTGACCCACCAACAGGATGAAAACAGCAATCCGGTGGCCGATTCACTGTGCATCAGTGATGAAGAGTACCATCAGTGGCAGAAAGGCATCAGCCAGGTGAGCCTGCCGGATCATGTGTTTGAACTGATTTATCAGTTGCGTCAGCAGCTGGAAAATCTGCCCGATGCACCTTATATCTCCGATCGTCGCTGGAAAAAAGCCATCCATCTGTTGCAGGCCAGTGCCTTCTACAGTGGCCGCGTGTCGATTGCTCCGCTGGATCTGATCCTGCTGAAAGATTGTCTGTGGCACGACGTGACCTCGATGAAACTGCTGGATCGTGAAATCGATGCGCTGATGACGCAGCATGCCTGGCAACAGCAACCGATGCTGATGAAACTTCAGCAGATCAAAGCGCGTCGGCTGGCGCTGCAACAGCAGCAAAGCGTGGCGCAGGCACTGACGCTGGAAAAGCACAGCGGCATGTTTAGCCGTAAACCTCATTACGAGTTGCCCACCTCCCTCAGCGACGAACAGCTGACGCTGATGTTGCAACAGCCGCTGATGCTGCATGACATGCAAGTCAGCCATGTGTTGATCAGCCGTGAAGCACTGAACCAATGGCTACTGAAAGGCGGTGAAATTCGTGGCAAGCTCAACGGCATCGGTTTTGCTCAGACCCTCGATCTGCTGGTGGATGCGCAACATTGCCTGACGTTACGTGACGTGAGCCTGCAGGCAACGCGTCTGACGCTGCCCGGTGCCAGTACTAGCAATGAAATGCCGCAGGAAATCATTGATGAGTTTGATGCGCTGGATAACCAGCTGCGCGCTCAGCGCACGTTGTTCAGCCAGCATCAGCGCTGTCTGTTTATCAGCGACGACTGGCTGGCACGTATTGAAACCAGCCTGCAGGATGTGGCGGAACAGCTGAAACAGGCGCGGAAATGATCTCGCTGGAGGCGCTGAGCACGCTGCTGTCGATTGGCGAAACCGAGCTAATCGAAGAATTAATTCTGGCTCTGCTCGCGTCGCCGCAGCTGGCGATGTTTTTTGAGAAATACCCCCGCCTGAAACAGGCAATGATGCGTGACCTGCCGCGCTGGCGCTCTGAAATCGCTGAACAGATGAAAACCACCGCAGTGCCAGAGGCACTGGGCCAGGAATTTCAGCTGTTCCAGCAGGCGCAACTGCTGAACCCGCATGAATTCAGCCAGCAGCTACCCGCGATCATGACGCAGCTAAAAAGCCTGCCATCACCCTTTATTGAAGAAGCCAGCAAGCTGCTGCTGCATACCGACAGCAACCAGCTAAGCAACGCGCAGCACACCCTGTTCCTGCAACGCTGGCGGCTTAGCCTGACGCTGCAAACCCTGACGCTGAATCAACAATTGCTGGAGCAACAGCGCGAACGCCTGATGGCAGAGCTGCAACAACGCATGGCGCTGAGTGGACAACTGGCCCCGATCCTCACTGATGATGATGAAGCCGCGGCCGGACGCTTATGGGATATGAGCAAAGCGCCGTTGCAGCATGGTGATTATGAGTTGATCGTACAGTACGGTGATTTTCTTGCTCAGCAGCCGGAGCTGATGAAGCTGGCGCAACAGCTGGGACGCAGCCGTGAAGCAAAGGCTGTGCCGTCGCAGGATGCACCACTGGAAGAGCAACACCTGCTGGTACGCGAACCCGATAACGTGCCGGAAGAAGTCAGCGGCATTCATCAGAGCGATGATGTACTGCGCCTGTTGCCGCCCGAACTGGCCACGCTGAGCATTAGCGAGCTGGAGCTGGAGTTTTATCGCCGCCTGGTCGAGAAGCGTCTGCTGACCTACCGCCTGCAGGGTGAGGCCTGGCATGAAAAAGTCAGCCTGCGACCGGTCAGCCACCAGCAACATGAAGAACAACCGCGTGGCCCCTTTATCGTCTGTGTCGATACCTCCGGTTCCATGGGCGGTTTTAATGAACGCTGTGCCAAAGCCTTTTGTCTGGCGCTACTGAAAGTCGCGCTGGCAGACAAGCGTCGTTGCTACATCATGCTGTTCGCCCATGAAGTGATTGGCTATGAACTGACCGCCGATAACGGCATCGAACAGGCAATACGTTTTCTCAGCCAGCGTTTTCGTGGCGGCACCGATCTGGCCGCCTGTCTGGCGGCAGTGGTGGCGCGTATGGAAGGCAGCCTGTGGCAGGAGGCCGATGCGGTGATCGTTTCCGATTTTATCGCGCAGCGTTTACCGGAAGAAATTGTTAACGCCGTCAAACAACGCCAGCGCCATAATCAGCAACGTTTTCATGCTGTGGCGATGTCTGCGCATGGCAAACCCGGTATTCTGCGTATTTTCAATCATATCTGGCGCTTTGATACCGGCCTGAAAAGCCGCCTGCTGCGGCGCTGGAAGCGTTAAGTCATCTGGCGGAAATGCTTATTTGCTATAGTGATAAGTTCTCACATTGAGCAAACTGGAGCACACCGTGACCACCGCCCTGCCAACACCAACCCGCACGCTGCGGCTCTCCGGCCAGAATTCAGAACAAAAACGCGCCGAACTGCTGGACTACTTCCTGCAAACCTGGAATCTGTATGAAAGCCTGTTCGATTGTCTTGCCGACGAACGTGCTTTTTTCAATAAAGCCATTTCACTGCGCCATCCGCTGATCTTCTATTTTGGCCACACGGCGACTTTCTACATCAATAAGCTGATGGCAGGTCGTTATCTTGATCAGCGTGTAGACGATCGTATTGAAGCGATGATGGCGATCGGCGTGGATGAAATGAGCTGGGACGATCTCGACGACAGCCATTACGCCTGGCCGACCGTGGCGGAAGTGCGCGATTATCGCGGCAAGGTCAAAAACCTGGTCAGCGAATTTATCCAGACCATGCCGCTGGAACTCCCTGTCGACTGGGATAGCCCGGCATGGGTGATTCTGATGGGTATCGAACACGAACGCATTCATCTGGAAACCTCCAGCGTGCTGATGCGCCAGTTGCCAATCGAGTGGGTAAAACCGCAGCCGCACTGGCCTGTCTGCCCGCAGGCACGGCACGATCGCAGCCAGGTCCCTGCTAACACCTTGATTGCGATGCCCGGTGGCCGCGTGCAACAGGGCAAAACCGACGATACCTACGGCTGGGATAACGAATATGGCAGCAAGGTAACTGAGCTAAAACCGTTTAAAGCCAGCAGGATGCTGGTCAGCAACGCGGAATTTTTTACTTTCGTCGCCGCTGGCGGTTACCAGCAACGGCGCTGGTGGGATGACGAAGGTTGGGGCTGGCGCGAATTTTCCGCCGCGCAGATGCCAACTTTCTGGATTGGCGATATTCAGCAACCCGATCAGCTAAAACTGCGTCTGATGACGGAAGAAGTAGCAATGCCCTGGGACTGGCCCGCTGAGGTTAATCAGCTGGAAGCCGCGGCGTTTTGTCGCTGGTTGGCAGAAGAAACCGGCAAAGCTATCCAGCTTCCCTGTGAAGCCGAGTGGATGCAGCTACGTGAATTAGTCAGTGGCGATCAGCCTGACTGGATCGACGCACCTGGTAATATCAATCTGGCGTACTGGGCCTCTTCCTGCCCGGTCGATCGCTGCAACCAGGGCGAGTTTTTCGATATCGTCGGTAACGTCTGGCAATGGACCACCACGCCCATCAATGGTTTTGAAGGCTTTAAGGTGCACCCGCTATACGATGACTTCTCCACTCCAACCTTTGATGGCAAACATGCGTTAATCAAAGGCGGCAGCTGGATTTCTACCGGTAACGAAGCGCTGAAATCTTCACGCTATGCCTTCCGACGTCACTTCTTCCAGCACGCCGGTTTCCGTTATGTGGTTTCCTCCCACCAGGAAACCATGGCGCTGAACCCGTACGAAACCGACAGCATGGTGTCACAGTATCTCGATTTCCAGTACGGCCCCTGCTACTACGGCGTACCTAATTATGCGGAAAATCTGGTCTCACTGCTGTTGCCGCACTGTACAAAGCGTGGCCAGGCGCTGGATATCGGCTGTGCCACCGGCCGTGCCAGCTTTGAACTGGCACGCCACTTCGAGCAGGTGGTCGGCATGGATTATTCGGCACGCTTTATTGATGTGGCGCTGCAACTGACCTCCGGTGAGGATTTCCGCTATGTGGTGCCGGAGGAGGGTGAGCTGGTGGAATATCGCCAGGTGCGCCTGAAAGAGTTTGGTCTGTCTGATGAACAGGCACAGCGCATTCAGTTCGTGCAGGGTGATGCCTGTAACCTGAAGCCGCAGCCGAATCGCTACGATTTGGTGCTGGCATCAAATCTGCTTGATCGCCTGCGCCAGCCGAAACGTTTCCTGCAGGATATCGCGCCAATGATTCGCTCAGGCGGCCTGCTGGTGTTGTCATCGCCTTATACCTGGCTGGAAGATTTCACACCGAAGGAAAACTGGCTGGGTGGCGTGCGGGAAAACGGCGAAGCACTGACAACCTATCAGGCGCTGCAACGTTTACTGCGTGACGAATTTGAAGAGATCGCAGTACCACAGGATGTCCCTTTCGTCATTCGTGAGACGGCACGTAAGTTCCAGCACACGCTGGCACAGGTCACGCTGTGGCGTAAGCGTTAAAAGCGTGCAGACAGCGGCAGCTCCGTTCTCTGCGCCTTGCCTGCTCCGCCATTTTGCTGCACATTCTCCTCTGTTCACTGAAGACGAGTTTAAGAGGGAAGGAAATGGCGGAACATGTGCAGCTGGATAACCTGGATCGCGGCATTTTAAATGCGTTGCTGGAGAATGCCCGCACCGCTTATGCCGAGCTGGCCAAACAGTTCAATGTCAGTCCTGGCACGATCCACGTACGCGTTGAGAAGATGCGTCAGGCTGGCATCATTCTCGGTACCAGAGTCGAGATCGATCCGCGCCAGCTGGGTTTTGACGTCTGTTGCTTCATTGGCATTATCCTGAAAAGCGCCCGTGACTACCCCGCCGCTCTCAGCAAGCTGGAAGCGCTGGATGAAGTAGTCGAAGCCTGGTATACCACCGGCCACTACAGCATCTTTATTAAGGTCATGTGCCGTTCCATTGATGCCCTGCAACAGGTGCTGATCAACAAGATCCAGACCATAGACGAAATTCAGTCCACCGAAACCCTGATCTCCCTGCAAAACCCGATCATGCGCACCATCAAACCCTGATCCCCTTCCTTTCCTGTGCACAAACTTATCCCAGGCAGATCTCACCAGAGATGCAGCCTGACAGCCAGTGCTTTTCGTTATTAACCCTGTTTTCCACAGGTGGATCACGGCTTGATCACAGCGTACAATGCTCGCCTTTGAGTTCCGGAGAGCATCATGGCCGATATCACGTTAATCACTGGCAGTACCCTGGGCAGCGCCGAATATGTTGCCGAACATCTGGAAGAAAAGCTCCAGGATGCAGGCTTTTCTACCGAGGTGCTGCATGGACCGGAACTGGATGAAGTGCCACAGCAAGGTATCTGGCTGATAGTGACGTCAACACACGGCGCCGGTGAGCTGCCTGATAACCTGCTGCCCTTTTATGAAGCATTAAAAGAAACGCAGCCGGATCTCTCCGCCGTTCGTTTTGGTGCAGTGGGCATTGGCAACCATGAATACGATCTGTTTTGTGGCGCGATCAGGCTGCTGGAAGATCAACTGAACCAGCTGGGTGCCAAACGTGTTGGCGATCGCCTTGAGATCGACGTGCTGGAACATGAGATTCCGGAAGATCCGGCCGAAGTGTGGCTGTCGAGCTGGCAAACACAGTTATAAGACGATCCGGACTGGTTGGGGATCGTGAAATCAGGGCGATCCCCAGAGGATTCCGCTGTTTTATGCTTTTTATTCTCCGATCTCCTGTGGATAACATAGCCTGAATCATGCGTATAACCGGTAGTTATCCCAATAATAACTGATGATGCTTTTCTGAGCTGTGGATAACCAGTCATTTTGATCTCAGCTTATACGGATCAGGATCACCGATCATTCACAGCAAACGATCCTGACCAATATGCTGTTGCTTAAGTGCTTTTTCAGGTTATCAACAGAGAACCGTGATCCTAATAAGAGATCTAACAGGAAGATCATCCAAAGAATAAAGATCCTTTCTTTTAAACCTCAGGATCCGGCGACTTTCACCGCAGACAGAATTTCAGTAGAATCCACCGCCCAGGGCAATGATCCCTGTCCGAACATTAACGAGGTACCACTTCATGTTTTATCCAGATCCTTTTGACGTCATCGTAATTGGTGGTGGTCATGCGGGCACAGAGGCCGCGATGGCAGCTGCCCGAATGGGTCAGCAAACCCTGTTACTCACCCATGACATTGATAAGCTGGGACAAATGTCCTGTAACCCGGCAATCGGTGGTATCGGCAAAGGACACCTGGTGAAGGAAGTGGATGCCCTCGGCGGTTTGATGGCAACGGCAATCGACAAAGCGGGTATCCAGTTTAGGATACTAAACGCGAGCAAAGGCCCGGCCGTGCGTGCGACCCGTGCACAGGCTGACCGTGTACTGTATCGTCAGGCAGTGCGTTCTGCGCTGGAGAATCAGCCTAACCTGATGATCTTCCAGCAGGCAGTTGATGATCTGATTGTGGAAAACGATCGTGTCGTCGGCGCTGTAACGCAGATGGGCCTGAAATTCCGTGCTAAAACCGTAGTGCTGACTGTCGGGACATTCCTCGACGGCAAAATTCATATTGGTATGGATAATTACAGCGGTGGTCGCGCAGGCGATCCGCCGTCGATCCCGTTGTCCAAACGCCTGCGTGCACTGCCGCTGCGTGTTGGCCGTCTGAAGACCGGAACTCCGCCACGTATTGACGCGCGCACCATTGACTTCACTCAGCTGTCACCGCAGCATGGCGATGATCCAATGCCGGTGTTTTCATTCATGGGCAATGTCAGCCAGCACCCACAACAGGTGCCATGCTGGATCACCCATACCAACGAACAAACCCATGATGTGATCCGCAACAACCTCGATCGCAGCCCAATGTATGCCGGGGTCATCGAAGGGATCGGTCCACGTTATTGCCCGTCGATCGAAGACAAAGTGATGCGCTTTGCCGATCGTAACTCGCATCAGATCTTCCTTGAGCCGGAAGGGCTGACCAGCAACGAAATCTATCCGAACGGTATTTCTACCAGCCTGCCATTCGATGTGCAGATGCAGATCGTCCGTTCGATGAAAGGCCTGGAAAACGCGAAGATTGTGCGTCCGGGCTATGCCATCGAGTATGATTTTTTCGACCCGCGTGATCTGAAACTGACGCTGGAAAGCAAATATATTCAGGGCTTGTTCTTCGCGGGCCAGATCAACGGCACCACCGGCTATGAAGAAGCGGCGGCACAGGGTCTGCTGGCGGGCCTGAACGCGGCTCGTCAATCCGCCGATAAAGAAGGCTGGGCACCGCGTCGCGATCAGGCTTATATGGGTGTGCTGGTTGATGACCTGTGCACGCTGGGAACCAAAGAACCGTACCGCATGTTTACCTCACGCGCGGAATATCGTCTGATGCTGCGTGAAGACAACGCGGATTTGCGTCTGACTGAAACCGGTCGCGAGCTGGGTCTGGTGGATGATGCGCGTTGGGCGCGTTACAACCAGAAACTGGAAGCAATTGAGCTGGAACGTCAACGTCTGCGCGATTTGTGGGTGCATCCAAAATCCGACAACGTAGCGGAAGTGAACAGCATCACCAGTTCGCCGCTGACCAAAGAAGCCAGTGGTGAAGATTTGCTGCGTCGTCCGGAAATGACCTATGCGTTGCTGACCTCGCTGAACAGCTATGGCCCGGCGCTGGCCGATGAACAGGCAGCAGAGCAGGTCGAAATCCAGGTGAAATACGAAGGCTACATTGCGCGTCAGCAGGAAGAAATTGATCGCCAGCAGCGTAATGAAAACACCTTGTTGCCTGCCACGCTTGATTACCGTCAGGTATCGGGTCTGTCGAATGAAGTGATTGCTAAACTCAACGATCATAAACCCAGCTCGATTGGTCAGGCGTCACGCATTTCTGGCATTACGCCAGCTGCCATCTCCATTTTGCTGATTTACCTGAAAAAACAGGGTCTGCTGCGTAAAAGCGCCTGATTGATCACGGGGCGGGCCAGCTCGCCCCCGTTAATGGAATTCTCGTCGTGATTAACAAACTCTCCGCGCTGCTGAAAGCGGCAAACATTTCTCTCTCCGATCAACAAAAACAACAGCTGGTTGGTTATGTTGAGTTGCTGCATAAATGGAATAAAGCCTACAACCTGACATCCGTACGCGATCCGCAGCAAATGCTGGTACGCCATATTCTCGATAGCATCGTGGTGGAGCCGCATTTACAGGGCGATCGCTTTATTGATGTGGGCACCGGGCCGGGATTACCAGGTATTCCGCTGGCGATTGTGCGTCCACAGGCACAGTTCACGCTACTGGATAGTCTTGGCAAGCGTGTTCGTTTTCTGCGTCAGGTGCAACATGAGTTAGGGCTTACTAACGTGACGCCAGTGCAGAGCCGCGTTGAGGAGTTTCCGGCGGAGCCGCCATTTGATGGGGTGATCAGCCGTGCTTTCGCTTCGCTTGAGGATATGGTGAACTGGTGCCATCATCTTCCTTCGGCACAGGGACATTTCTATGCCCTGAAAGGGGTACGCCCGGATGATGAAATAAACACCTTACCGGCGGGTTTTTTGGTAGAGCAGGTTTATCCGTTACAGGTGCCTGAGCTGGAAGGGGAACGTCATCTGGTGGTGATTGCCCGTCAATAGCCCCGAAAATGGTATGGATTAAGACCAATCTATACCATTTGAGTTATCCCAGTCGCTGTATAAAAAATCAGCAATCAAACAATAGGCGATGAAGAGATTTATTCAGCAGGGCAGGGGAAGCGAGTTAACATTCCTGGCGGAAATTATCCGAAAAGCTCTGTTACATTTAACGTTTAATTCACATTTCATTATCAGTTAGATCACTTCTCTGGGTGTATTTACGTTAAACAATAGTCACGCCAGAAAATATAACTCAGCAATAAATCGGCGTGCGTAATATCAGTTTTGCGATTTTATTACGCTGTGAGATGTCAATAGAGTGTTTTTATCGTTAATCCAGTCGATGTGGTCTGAATATAATTTTATCTTTCTGATAAATGGACTTTTTTCCCCTATCTGAAATGGGTATTTTTTTGTTCAAAACAAAATCACATCATGTCCATATGCTTATAATGTGATCTGAAGCACGCTTTAAAAGCAAGTGGCAGGCGCAATTTCACCTCATGAAACCATCATTCTTCGATGTGAATCTTTTGAGAAATAGCCCTCCGGAAAGAAATTTAAATAATTGTTCACCTTTTCGCTACTTAGCGATTGAAATCGCAGGTGCGGCCCGTATAATTTGCACGGCTTTTGCTGCTTGACTCAAATGAGTAAAGGCAGTCTTATACGACACGCGACATACCCCATTCGGGGCAGGAGAGTTCAGCACCATGTCAGTGTCTCTTTACAGTGTAAAATTAGCCCGAACCGTGCTGCTTTTTCAGCTGGTGACTTTTGTCGTAATCGGTGCGTTGTTTGCCCTGAAAGATGCCATCTGGGGTGTCTCCGCCATCGCGGGTGGGCTGGCAGCCTGGCTGCCGAATGTGTTGTTTATGTTTTTAGCCTGGCGCCTGCAGGGGCAAACACCGGCCAAAGGGCGTGTAGCCTGGAGCTTCGCCTTCGGTGAAGTATTAAAGGTGTTCGCCACCATTATTTTTCTCATTGTGGCGTTGGGTGTGTTTGGGGCGGTCTTCTGGCCAGTCGCAATCACCTGGTTATCGGTGCTGGTGGTGCAGATCGTCGCACCGGCTGTAATTAACAACAAAGGGTAAGAGGCATCATGGCTGCAGGAGAAATCTCTACTCCGCAAGAATACATAGGTCACCACCTGAATAACCTTCAGCTGGACCTGCGTACTTTCGAGTTAGTGAATCCGCACGACGCTCCCGCGACGTTCTGGGTATTAAATATCGATTCCATGTTTTTCTCTCTGGTGCTGGGACTTATCTTCCTGGTGTTGTTCCGTAAAGTGGCCAAAAGCGCCACCAGCGGTGTGCCAGGGAAATTACAAGCGGCTATCGAACTGGTTGTCGGTTTCGTTGATAACAACGTACGCGACATGTACCACGGTAAAAGCAAACTTATCGCCCCGCTGGCTCTGACGATTTTTGTCTGGGTCTTCCTGATGAACTTCATGGATCTGCTGCCTATCGACCTGCTGCCGTTTATCGGTGAGCACTATTTAGGCCTGCCGGCGCTGCGCGTCGTGCCGTCTGCGGACGTGAACATCACGCTGTCTATGGCGCTGGGCGTATTTATTTTGATTCTGTTCTACAGCATCAAAATGAAAGGTGTAGGTGGCTTCGCCAAAGAGCTGACGCTGCAGCCTTTTAATCACCCGATCTTCATCCCCATCAACCTGATTCTTGAAGGTGTTAGCCTGCTGTCCAAACCGGTTTCACTCGGTCTGCGACTGTTCGGCAACATGTATGCGGGTGAGCTGATCTTTATCCTGATTGCCGGTCTGCTGCCGTGGTGGTCGCAATGGGTGTTGAATGTGCCGTGGGCCATTTTCCACATCCTGATCATTTCGCTGCAGGCTTTCATTTTCATGGTCCTCACGATCGTCTATCTGTCGATGGCATCTGAAGAACATTGATTTTTATCTCAACTACTTAGCTTTTAACTGAAACAAACTGGAGACTGTCATGGAAAACCTGAATATGGATCTGCTGTACATGGCTGCCGCTGTGATGATGGGCCTGGCGGCAATCGGTGCTGCGATCGGTATCGGCATCCTCGGTGGAAAATTCCTGGAAGGCGCAGCGCGTCAGCCGGACCTGATTCCTCTGCTGCGCACGCAGTTCTTTGTTGTAATGGGTCTGGTGGATGCAATCCCGATGATCGCTGTTGGTCTGGGTCTCTACGTGATGTTTGCTGTCGCCTAAGCCTGATAGCCTTTGTTTCTCATGACACCCGGTGTGGTGAGAAACGGATTCTGCCGCTTATCATTGATAACGGCAGAGCAAGTTAACTTAATAAGAGGCATTGTGCTGTGAACATTAATGCAACAATCCTCGGCCAGGCCATCGCGTTCATCCTGTTTGTCGCGTTCTGCATGAAGTACGTATGGCCGCCGATTATGGCTGCCATCGAAAAGCGCCAGAAAGAAATTGCTGATGGCCTTGCTTCTGCTGAACGCGCGAAGAAAGATTTGGATCTCGCGCAGGCCAATGCGACCGACCAGCTGAAAAAAGCCAAAGAAGAAGCCCAGGTCATTATCGAGCAGGCGAACAAACGCCGTGCACAGATTCTGGACGAAGTGAAAACTGAAGCTGAGACTGAACGTAACCGCATCGTGGCGCAGGCGCAGGCAGAAATCGAAGCCGAGCGTTCACGTGTCCGCGAAGAGCTGCGTAAGCAAGTCGCGTTGCTGGCATTAGCTGGCGCCGAGAAGATCATCGAACGTTCCGTAGATGAAGCTGCTAACAGCGACATCGTTGATAAACTGGTCGCTGAACTGTAAGGAGGGAGGGGCTGATGTCTGATCTGATTACTGTAGCTCGCCCCTACGCCAAAGCAGCTTTTGACTTTGCTGTTGAGCATCAAAGTATCGAGCGCTGGCAAAACATGCTGGCGTTTGCCGCAGAAGTGGCTGGCAACGAACAGATGGCAGATCTCCTTTCCGGTGCCTTAGCACCGGAAGCCTTATCTGCTTCTTTCATTGCAGTCTGTGGTGATCAACTGGATGAATACGCTCAGAACCTGATTAAGGTGATGGCGGAAAACGGACGTTTGACAGCGCTTCCAGATGTACTGGAACAGTTCATTCAACTGCGTGACGCTCACGAAGCGACGGCCGAAGTTGATGTGATTTCTGCCAGTACGCTGAGCGACGGCCAGCTGACGAAAATCAGCGCCGCGATGGAAAAACGTCTGTCACGCAAAGTTAAGCTGAATTGCAAAATTGATAAGTCTGTAATGGCAGGCGTGGTCATCCGTGCGGGTGATCTGGTGATTGATGGCAGCGTTCGCGGCCGTCTTGAGCGTCTGGCAGACGCCTTGCAGTCTTAAGGGGACTGGAGCATATGCAACTGAATTCCACCGAAATCAGCGAACTGATCAAGCAGCGCATTGCTCAGTTCAATGTCGTGAGCGAAGCTCACAATGAAGGTACTATTGTTTCTGTAAGTGACGGTATCATCCGCGTACACGGCCTGGCCGATGTGATGCAGGGTGAAATGATTGCCCTGCCGGGTAACCGTTACGCTATCGCCCTGAACCTCGAGCGTGACTCTGTAGGTGCGGTGGTGATGGGTCCGTATGCTGACCTCGCCGAAGGCATGAAGGTTAAGTGTACTGGCCGTATTCTGGAAGTGCCGGTTGGTCGTGGCCTGCTGGGTCGCGTTGTGAACACCCTGGGTGCTCCAATCGACGGTAAAGGCGCAATCGAAAACGACGGCTTCTCGCCGGTTGAAGTGATTGCTCCGGGCGTTATCGATCGTCAGTCTGTTGATGAGCCAGTTCAGACTGGTTACAAATCTGTCGATGCGATGATTCCAATCGGCCGTGGCCAGCGTGAGCTGATCATCGGTGACCGTCAGACCGGTAAAACGGCAATGGCTATCGACGCCATCATCAACCAGCGCGATTCAGGCATCAAATGCGTGTACGTCGCGATCGGTCAGAAAGCTTCTACCATCTCTAACGTGGTACGTAAGCTGGAAGAACACGGTGCACTGGCTAACACCATCGTGGTTGTGGCTTCTGCTTCTGAATCTGCTGCACTGCAATACCTGGCGCCGTATGCCGGTTGCGCAATGGGTGAATACTTCCGTGACCGTGGTGAAGATGCGCTGATCGTATACGATGACCTGTCTAAGCAGGCTGTTGCTTACCGTCAGATTTCTCTGCTGCTCCGTCGTCCGCCGGGTCGTGAAGCGTTCCCTGGCGACGTGTTCTACCTCCACTCTCGTCTGCTGGAGCGTGCATCACGCGTTACCGCTGATTACGTTGAGCGTTTCACCAATGGTGAAGTGAAAGGTAAGACCGGTTCTCTGACTGCACTGCCGATCATCGAAACCCAGGCGGGTGACGTTTCTGCGTTCGTTCCGACCAACGTGATTTCAATCACCGATGGTCAGATCTTCCTGGAATCTAACCTGTTCAACTCCGGTATTCGTCCGGCAGTTAACCCGGGGATCTCAGTATCTCGTGTGGGTGGTGCAGCGCAGACCAAGATCATCAAGAAACTGTCCGGTGGTATCCGTACCGCTCTGGCACAGTATCGTGAACTGGCAGCATTCTCTCAGTTTGCTTCTGATCTGGACGACGCAACCCGTAAACAGCTGAGCCACGGTCAGAAAGTGACCGAGCTGCTGAAACAGAAACAGTATGCGCCGATGTCAATCGCGCAGCAGGGTCTGGTGCTGTTTGCTGCAGAGCGTGGCTTCCTGAACGACGTTGAGCTGGCAAAAATTGGTAGCTTTGAAGCAGCGCTGCTGGCGTTTGCAGACCGCGACCACGCCGAGCTGATGGCTGAAATCAACCAGTCTGGTAACTTCAACAACGAAATCGAAGAGAAGCTGAAAGGCCTCCTCGAAACGTTTAAAGCAACCCAGTCCTGGTAATGTCTGGCGGCTTGTCTGAAAAGGCAGGCCGCAAGGCTTTGAGGAGAAGCTAATGGCCGGCGCAAAAGAAATACGATCCAAAATCGGAAGCGTGAAAAACACGCAGAAGATTACCAAAGCAATGGAAATGGTCGCCGCCTCCAAGATGCGTAAAACGCAGGAACGCATGGCGGCCAGTCGTCCGTATGCAGATACCATGCGCAAAGTGATTGGTCACCTTGCGTTAGGCAATCTGGAATACAAGCACCCTTACCTGGATGAGCGTGACGTTAAGCGCGTCGGCTACCTGGTCGTTTCGACTGACCGCGGGCTTTGTGGTGGTTTGAACATTAACCTGTTCAAAAAAGTGCTGGCAGAAATGAAAGCCTGGACTGATAAAGGCGTACAGAGCGATCTGGCGATTATCGGTTCCAAAGGGCTGGGTTTCTTCGGCTCTGTGGGTGGCAACATCGTGGCGCAGGTTACAGGCATGGGCGATAAGCCTTCACTGTCTGAATTGATCGGCCCGGTAAAAGTGATGTTGCAGGCTTATGATGAAGGCCGCATCGACAAGCTGTATGTCGTCAGCAACAAGTTTAATAACACCATGTCTCAGACTCCGACCATTACCCAACTGCTGCCGTTACCGCCAGCGGAAGGTGAAGAAGAGATGAAGGCGAAGACCTGGGATTACCTGTACGAACCCGATCCGAAAGCGCTGCTGGATACCCTGCTGCGTCGTTATGTCGAATCGCAGGTTTATCAGGGTGTGGTGGAAAACCTGGCCAGTGAGCAGGCCGCACGTATGGTTGCGATGAAAGCTGCAACCGATAACGGCGGAAATCTGATCAAAGAGCTGCAGTTGGTTTACAACAAAGCTCGTCAGGCCAGCATCACCCAGGAACTTACCGAGATCGTCTCGGGGGCCTCCGCGGTTTAACCAGGTTTGGAATTAGGTAGAGGATTCAAGATGGCAGCTGGAAAGATTGTCCAGATTATCGGCGCCGTAGTTGACGTCGAATTCCCTCAGGACGCAGTACCGCAAGTGTACAGCGCCCTTGAGGTTAAGAATGGTGATGCTCGTCTGGTGCTGGAAGTTCAGCAGCAGCTGGGTGGTGGCGTGGTTCGTACCATCGCCATGGGTACTTCTGACGGCCTGAAGCGCGGTCTGGAAGTCACCGACCTGAAAAAACCGATCCAGGTACCGGTTGGTAAAGCAACCCTCGGCCGTATCATGAACGTGCTGGGCGAGCCGATCGACATGAAAGGCGACCTGAAAGAAGAAGACGGCAGCGCAGTAGAGGTTTCCTCTATTCACCGTGCAGCACCTTCTTATGAAGAACAGTCTAACTCGCAGGAACTGCTGGAAACCGGCATCAAGGTTATCGACCTGATGTGTCCCTTCGCTAAGGGCGGTAAAGTCGGTCTGTTCGGTGGTGCGGGTGTAGGTAAAACCGTAAACATGATGGAGCTGATCCGTAACATCGCGGCTGAGCACTCAGGTTACTCGGTATTTGCCGGTGTGGGTGAGCGTACTCGTGAGGGTAACGACTTCTACCACGAAATGACTGACTCCAACGTTATCGATAAAGTAGCGCTGGTGTATGGCCAGATGAACGAGCCGCCGGGTAACCGTCTGCGCGTAGCACTGACCGGTCTGACCATGGCGGAAAAATTCCGTGATGAAGGCCGTGACGTACTGCTGTTCATCGACAACATCTATCGTTACACCCTGGCCGGTACAGAAGTCTCTGCACTGCTGGGTCGTATGCCTTCAGCGGTAGGTTATCAGCCGACTCTGGCTGAAGAGATGGGTGTGTTGCAGGAGCGTATTACCTCCACCAAGACCGGTTCAATCACTTCCGTACAGGCTGTTTACGTTCCTGCGGATGACTTGACTGACCCGTCTCCGGCGACCACCTTCGCCCACCTGGACTCAACTGTAACCCTGAGCCGTCAGATCGCTTCTCTGGGTATCTACCCGGCCGTTGACCCGCTGGATTCCACCAGCCGTCAGCTGGATCCGCTGGTTGTTGGTCAGGAGCACTACGATGTAGCGCGTGGCGTACAGTCACTGCTGCAACGTTACCAGGAACTGAAAGACATCATCGCCATCCTCGGTATGGACGAGCTGTCTGAAGACGACAAACTGCTGGTGGCACGTGCGCGTAAGATTCAGCGCTTCCTGTCTCAGCCGTTCTTCGTTGCTGAAGTGTTCACCGGTTCTCCAGGTAAGTACGTATCGCTGAAAGACACCATCCGTGGCTTCAAAGGCATCATGGAAGGTGAATTCGACCATCTGCCAGAGCAGGCTTTCTACATGGTTGGCGCGATCGACGAAGCTGTGGAAAAAGCGAAGAAACTGTAATTTCGGTTTCCCGGGAGGAATGATATGGCTATGACTTATCACCTGGATGTGGTCAGCGCGGAGCAACAAATGTTCTCCGGTCTGGTGCAGAAGATCCAGGTGTCAGGTAGCGAAGGTGAACTGGGTATTTTCCCGGGTCACGCCCCGCTCCTGACTGCCATCAAGCCTGGTATGATTCGCATCGTTAAACAGCACGGCGAAGAGGAGTACATCTACCTCTCTGGCGGCGTGCTGGAAGTACAGCCGAGTAGCACCACCGTGCTGGCCGACACTGCGATTCGCGGTGAAGATCTGGACGAGGCGCGCGCGCTGGAAGCGAAACGTAAAGCAGAAGAGCACATGAGCAGCAGCCACGGTGACGTGGACTATGCGCAGGCCTCTGCCGAACTGGCGAAAGCTATCGCGAAACTGCGTGTAATCGAGCTGACCAAAAAAGCGATGTAATCAGGCTTTATGCGTCACGAAATGCCAGCCCTTTGGGTTGGCATTTTTTTTCCCTGCAATGTCCTGCCTGCACATTTCCGTCACACCGCGACATCCTCTAATTTCGATCCGAGAAAAATGTAGTAATCTCAGGGGTAAACCTTAAACTTTCGAAAGCTAAAACAGAGTCAGGATGGTTATGTCTACAACTGCGATGAGTGTGGTGATTCTTGCTGCTGGCAAGGGCACCCGTATGTATTCCGATCTCCCCAAAGTTCTGCATACCCTGGCAGGAAAACCGATGGTTCAGCATGTGATTGACGCCGCCACCGGGCTGGGCGCACAGCAAATCCATCTGGTATATGGTCATGGCGGTGATCAACTCAAAGCGCAACTTGCCGGGAACACCCTGAACTGGGTACTTCAGGCACAGCAGCTGGGAACCGGGCACGCGATGCAGCAGGCGGCTCCTTATTTCGCCGATGACGAAGATATTCTGATGTTGTACGGCGATGTGCCGCTGATCTCGCAGGAAACTTTGCAGCGTCTGCGCGCCGCCAAACCAGCTGGCGGCATTGGGCTACTGACGGTAGTTCTCGACAATCCCACCGGTTATGGTCGCATCGTACGTGAACACGACACCATCACCGGCATCGTGGAACAAAAAGATGCTTCGGCAGAACAGCTGAAAATTCAGGAAATCAACACCGGTATCCTGGTTGCCAACGGCGGCGATCTCAAACGCTGGCTTTCTCAGCTGAACAGCAACAATGCTCAGGGCGAGTTTTATATCACCGACATTATTGCCATGGCGCATCAGGAAGGTCGTGTCGTGCAGGCGGTCCATCCGGCGCGGATCAGCGAAACCGACGGTGTGAACAATCGTCTGCAACTGGCCGCGCTGGAGCGTGCATATCAGACTGAGCAGGCCGAGAGATTGTTGCTGGCTGGCGTCATGTTGCGCGATCCGGCACGTTTTGATCTGCGCGGTACGTTGCAACACGGGCGCGATGTCGAAATCGATACCAATGTGATCATCGAAGGTAACGTGACGCTGGGCGATCGCGTGAAAATTGCGGCGGGTTGCATCATCAAAAACAGCGTGATTGCCGATGACTGTGAAATCAGCGCGTATTCGGTGATCGAAGATGCCAGCCTGGCGGCGGCTTGTACCGTCGGCCCGTTTGCCCGTCTGCGTCCTGGCAGCGAGCTGGGTGAGAAGGCGCACGTGGGTAACTTCGTTGAAATGAAAAAAGCCAGCCTCGGTAAAGGCTCGAAGGCCGGGCATCTCTCTTATCTGGGTGATGCGGAGATTGGCGAGGATGTGAATATCGGTGCGGGTACCATCACCTGCAATTACGATGGCGCGAACAAATCGAAAACCATCATTGGCGATAACGTCTTTGTTGGCTCCGACACACAGCTGGTTGCCCCGGTGACCATTGCCAGTGGCGCGACTATCGCCGCAGGCACCACGGTGATGAAAGACGTTCCCGCTGCGGTTCTGGTTTATAACCGTAAAGAACAGAACCAGAAAGCAGGCTGGCAGCGTCCGGTGAAGAAAAAGTAATTTTTAATGGCCGGCAAAGACCGGCCTGTTAGCAGTAAATATAACTCTATCCCCACTCTCTACAAGGCTCGGGGAACCGGCAATGCCGGATATCAGGTCAGATGACAACGCAATGGCCGAAAGCCATGAAGTCAGGAAACTATTATGTGTGGAATTGTTGGTGCAGTAGCACAGCGCGACATTGCAGAGATTCTGCTGGAAGGTCTGCGTCGTCTCGAATATCGCGGTTACGATTCGGCTGGTCTGGCCGTCGTTGACGCCCAAGGCCATGTGACGCGTCTGCGTCGTCTCGGCAAAGTGCAGAAGCTGGCAGAGGCGGCGGAAGAACAGCCGTTGATTGGTGGCACCGGTATCGCTCACACCCGCTGGGCAACGCATGGTGAACCCTCAGAAGCGAATGCGCATCCGCATATTTCTGAGCACATCATCATTGTGCATAACGGCATCATTGAGAACCATGAGCCGCTGCGTGCACAACTGATTGAACGCGGCTACCAGTTTGCCTCAGAAACCGACACCGAAGTGGTGGCGCATTTGGTACACTGGGAGCAGAAGCAGGGCGGTTCGCTGCGTGAAGTGGTATTGCGGGTCATTCCGCAGCTGCGTGGTGCTTATGGCATGGTGATCATGGACAGCCGCGATCCGTCGCTGCTGGTGGCTGCCCGTTCCGGTAGCCCGCTGGTGGTCGGTCGTGGCATGGGCGAAAACTTTATCGCCTCTGATCAGTTGGCATTGCTGCCAGTGACGCGTCGCTTCATCTATCTGGAAGAGGGCGATATCGCTGAGATCACTCGCCGCGAAGTGACGATTGTCGATCGCAGTGGCAAACCGGTTAATCGCGCCGAGATCGAATCCAATGTGCAGTACGATGCCGGTGACAAAGGCGTGTATCGTCATTACATGCAGAAAGAGATTTATGAACAGCCGATGGCGATCAAAAACACCTTAACCGGTCGTTTCAGCCACGGTGAGGTCGATCTCAGTGAACTGGGCCCGCAGGCTGAAACCCTGCTGAGCAAAGTTGAGCATATCCAGATTATCGCCTGCGGTACGTCGTACAACTCCGGTATGGTGTCGCGTTACTGGTTCGAATCGCTGGCCAACATTCCCTGTGATGTCGAAATCGCTTCTGAATTCCGCTATCGCAAATCTGCCGTACGTAAAAACAGCCTGCTGATCACGCTGTCGCAGTCAGGTGAGACGGCAGATACGCTGGCCGCGCTGCGTCTGTCGAAAGAGCTAGGCTACCTCGGTTCGCTGGCGATCTGTAACGTCGCGGGTTCGTCGCTGGTGCGGGAATCCGATCTGGCGCTGATGACCAAAGCGGGCACCGAAATCGGTGTGGCTTCCACCAAAGCCTTTACCACGCAGCTTACGGTATTGTTGATGCTGGTGGCGAAACTGGGTCGTCTGCACGGTATGTCTGCCGACACCGAGCACGACATTGTGCACGCGTTGCAGGCGCTGCCGAGCCGTATTGAGCAGATGCTGGCGCAGGACAAGGTGATCGAAAGTCTGGCAGAAGGTTTCTCTGACAAACACCATGCCCTGTTCCTTGGCCGTGGCGATCAGTACCCGATTGCTATGGAAGGGGCACTGAAGCTCAAAGAGATCTCCTACATCCACGCGGAAGCCTATGCTGCCGGTGAGCTGAAGCACGGGCCACTGGCGCTGATTGATGCCGATATGCCAGTGATTGTGGTGGCACCGAACAATGAGTTACTGGAAAAGCTGAAGTCTAATATTGAAGAGGTGCGTGCGCGCGGTGGTCTGCTGTACGTGTTCGCCGATCAGGATGCGGGTTTCAGCGACAGCGAAGGCATGAAGATTATCTCACTGCCGCACGTAGAAGAGGTGATTGCGCCGATCTTCTATACCGTGCCGCTGCAACTTCTTTCGTACCATGTGGCGTTGATTAAAGGTACTGATGTTGATCAGCCACGTAACCTGGCGAAATCAGTTACTGTCGAATAATCAGCAGGAAAAGCGGGGCCTGTCAGGTCCCGCTTCATTTTTAAACGATGTCATAAAACTGTCATATTTCGTACATTTGACTGTAATCAAACTGTCCTATTTTCCCTCCAGCAGCAATCAATGACTCCTACTAAAATGGCATAGAGCCTGATTTTTTTAACTCCCCTGGAGGGAACATGACACTGATGCGTAGCACCGTAGCCCGAATCCTCGCCGCCACCTTCGCAGTAAGCGCGGTCTCTGCTTTTGCAGCAACCGATCTGACTGGCGCAGGCGGGACGTTCCCGGCACCGGTTTATGCCAAGTGGGCAGCAGAATACCAGCAAGCCACCGGTAGCAAAATCAACTATCAGGGTATTGGTTCTTCAGGCGGCGTGAAGCAAATCATCGCCAAAACCGTCGATTTCGGTGCGTCAGATGCGCCGATGAAAGATGAAGATCTGCAAAAAAATGGCCTGTTCCAGTTCCCGACCGTAATCGGTGGCGTGGTACTGGCAGTTAACATCCCTGGTATTAAATCTGGTCAGCTGACCCTCGACGGCAAAACCGTTGGTGACATCTACCTGGGTAACATCAAAAAGTGGAACGATCCGGCAATTACCAAGCTGAACCCGGGCGTGAAACTGCCTGACACCAACATCAACGTGGTACGCCGCGCTGATGGTTCCGGTACTTCTTTCGTGTTCACCAGCTACCTGTCTAAAGTGAACGAAGAGTGGAACAGCAAAATCGGTAAAGGTAACACCGTAAACTGGCCGACCGGTCTGGGCGGTAAAGGTAACGATGGCGTGGCTGCATTCGTTCAGCGTCTGCCGGGTTCAATTGGCTACGTAGAATATGCGTATGCTAAGCAGAACAATCTGACCTATACCAAACTGATGGATGCTGATGGTAAAGCGGTATCGCCGAGCGAAACCAGCTTCTCTAACGCGGCGAAAGGCGCGAACTGGAGCGAAACCTTTGCTCAGGACCTGACTTTCCAGAAAGGCGCAGATGCATGGCCGATCTCCTCAACCACGTTCATCCTGGTTTACAAAGATCAGGCGAATGCTGAGAAAGGTAGCGAAGTGCTGAAGTTCTTCGACTGGGCTTACAAACACGGTTCTAAAACGGCGACCAGCCTGGATTACGCCGCTCTGCCAGACAGCGTAACCGCGCAGATCCGTTCTGCCTGGAAAGCCAACATCAAAGACAGTTCAGGCAAAGCGCTGTTCGAATAACTGATAGACCTGGCCAGCCGCAATGCTGGCCTACCCAATGGGCGGCATGATGATCATGTCGCCCTGTCATTCCCTGAGAACAGAGACTTCTATGGCTGCCACTAAGCCGACGTTTAAAGCCCCTGGCAAACAAGGTGACATGATTTTCGGCGCGCTGGTTAAACTCTCCGCGCTGATTGTGTTGTTGCTGCTGGGTGGCATCATCGTCTCCCTGATTTTCTCCTCCTGGCCCAGCATCCAGAAATTTGGCTTCTCCTTCCTGTGGACCAAAACCTGGGATGCGCCTAATGAAGAATTTGGTGCGCTGGTGCCGATTTACGGCACTGTCGTGACCTCACTGATTGCGTTGATCATCGCCGTTCCGGTGAGCTTTGGTATCGCCCTGTTCCTGACGGAACTGGCACCAGGCTGGCTGCGTCGTCCACTTGGTACGGCGATTGAACTGCTGGCGGCCATCCCCAGTATCGTTTACGGCATGTGGGGCCTGTTTATTTTCGCACCGCTGTTTGCGCAATATTTCCAGACGCCGGTGGGTGACATCATGTCGAATATCCCGATTGTCGGCGCGCTGTTTTCCGGTCCGGCATTTGGCATCGGCATCCTCGCCGCAGGTGTGATTCTGGCTATTATGATCATCCCTTACATCGCTTCGGTGATGCGTGATGTGTTTGAGCAGACGCCGGTGATGATGAAAGAGTCAGCCTATGGTATCGGCTGCACCACCTGGGAAGTGATCTGGCGCATCGTGCTGCCGTTCACCAAAAACGGGGTTATCGGTGGCGTGATGCTCGGCCTGGGTCGTGCCTTGGGTGAAACCATGGCGGTCACCTTTATTATCGGTAACACCTACCAGCTCGACAGCGCTTCGCTGTTTATGCCAGGCAACAGCATCACCTCGGCGCTGGCGAACGAATTCGCTGAAGCGGAATCCGGCGTGCATGTGGCGGCACTGATGGAACTGGGCCTGATCCTGTTTGTTATCACCTTTATCGTGCTGGCGATCTCCAAACTGATGATCCTGCGTCTGGCGAAGAGTGAAGGAGCCCGTTCATGACAACGATTGAATTGCAGGCGCGCGCCGAGCTGGAAGCCTCACGTCGTAAAATGCAGGCATGGCGCAGTACCAAAAATAAAATTGCGCTGACGTTGTCGTTACTGACGATGGCGTTTGGCCTGTTCTGGCTGGTGTGGATTCTGTTCACTACCGTTTCGCGCGGTATCGATGGCTTATCCTGGTCGCTGTTTACTGAATCGACCCCGCCGCCCAATACCGCTGGTGGTGGTCTGGCGAACGCCCTGGCCGGTAGCGGTTTATTGATTTTCTGGTCAACCTTCGTCGGGACGCCGCTGGGCATCATGGCGGGGATTTACCTGGCGGAATATGGACGCAAGCACTGGCTGGCGGAAGTGATTCGTTTTATTAACGACATCCTGTTATCCGCACCGTCGATTGTGGTGGGTCTGTTCGTTTACACCATTGTGGTGGCGCAGATGCAGCACTTCTCCGGTTGGGCTGGTGTGGTGGCGCTGGCGCTGTTGCAGATCCCGATTGTGATCCGCACCACCGAGAACATGCTACGTCTGGTGCCTGACAGCATGCGTGAGGCAGCTTATGCCCTGGGTACGCCGAAGTGGAGGATGATTTCAGCTATCACCCTGAAGGCGTCAGTCTCGGGCATTATGACCGGTGTGCTGCTGGCGATTGCGCGTATTGCCGGTGAAACCGCACCGCTGCTGTTTACTGCGCTGTCGAACCAGTTCTGGAGCACCGACATGATGCAGCCGATCGCCAACCTGCCGGTGACCATCTTCAAATTCGCCATGAGCCCGTTTGCGGAATGGCAGAGTCTGGCGTGGGCGGGTGTGCTGATCATTACCCTGTGCGTGTTGCTGCTGAACATCCTGGCGCGTGTGATTTTCTCCAAGAGCAAACACTAATTTCCCGGCGCGGCTTCGGCGGCGCGGTACATGAGAGACGAGCAATGAGTATGGCAACTTCTTCTGCCGGCAAAATTCAGGTGCGCAATCTGAACTTCCATTACGGGAAATTCCATGCGCTGAAAAATATCAATCTGGACATCGCAAAAAACCAGGTCACCGCATTTATCGGGCCGTCGGGCTGCGGTAAATCGACCCTGCTGCGTACCTTCAACAAAATGTACTCGCTCTACCCGGAGCAGCGTGCAGAAGGTGAAATTCTGCTGGATGGCGACAACATTCTGGCATCGAGCCAGGATATCGCCCTGCTGCGCGCCCGTGTTGGCATGGTGTTCCAGAAGCCGACGCCGTTCCCGATGTCGATTTATGACAACATCGCCTTTGGCGTGCGTCTGTTTGAAAAGCTGTCGCGTGCTGATATGGATGAGCGCGTGCAGTGGGCGCTGAGCAAAGCAGCGCTGTGGAATGAAACCAAAGACAAGCTGCATCAGAGTGGTTACAGTCTCTCCGGCGGTCAGCAGCAACGTCTGTGCATTGCACGCGGCATTGCGATTCGCCCGGAAGTGCTGCTGCTGGATGAGCCTTGTTCGGCGCTGGACCCGATTTCAACCGGCCGTATCGAAGAACTGATCACCGAGCTGAAGCAAGACTACACCGTGGTGATCGTAACTCATAACATGCAGCAGGCGGCGCGTTGTTCTGATCACACCGCGTTTATGTATCTGGGTGAGCTGATTGAATTCAGCGATACCGATACGCTGTTTACCAAGCCCGCGCAAAAACAGACAGAAGACTACATTACCGGTCGTTACGGCTGATTTGACAGGAGACGCACATGGATAATTTAAATCTGAACAAACATATCTCCGGTCAGTTCAACGCGGAGCTGGAGCACATTCGCACTCAGGTGATGATCATGGGTGGCATGGTTGAGCAGCAGCTCACCGACGCCATTACCGCGATGCATAACCAGGATGGCGAACTGGCACAGCGCGTTATCGACGGTGATCAGAAGGTCAATATGATGGAAGTGGAGATTGATGAAGCCTGCGTGCGCATCATCGCCAAACGCCAGCCTACCGCCAGCGACCTGCGCCTGGTGATGGCAATCATCAAGACCATTTCTGAGCTGGAACGTATCGGTGACGTGGCGGAAAAAATCAGCCGCACTGCACTGGAGAAATTTGGTCAGCAACATCTGCCGCTGCTGGTGAGCCTGGAATCACTTGGCCATCATACCGTGCAGATGCTGCATGACGTGCTGGATGCGTTTGCCCGCATGGATCTTAATGCGGCGATCCAGATCTACCGTGAAGATAAGAAGGTGGATAAAGAGTACGAGGGCATTGTACGTCAGCTGATGACCTACATGATGGAAGATCCGCGTACCATTCCAAGTGTACTGACCGCCCTGTTCTGCGCACGTGCCATCGAGCGTATCGGTGACCGTTGCCAGAATATCTGCGAAATCATCTTCTACTTCGTGAAGGGACAGGATTTCCGTCACGTTGGTGGCGACAAGCTGGATGAGCTGCTGTCCGGCGACGATGGCACCAACAAACCGTCCTGATAGCCTGATGGCTGCCTGCATTAGCGGCAGCCATCTTCATTTCTGATTGGTCTCACGGCGTTCCGCTCTTTATACTTGGCGCACTTTTTATTACAAGGTGTTGCTGATGTCACCCCTCTCCCCCAAAAAGAAACAGAGCGTCACCCCGGCCAAAGCGATGCTGGCGGCGGTCAGTGGCTATGCGATGGACGGATTCGATCTGCTGATTCTTGGCTTCATGTTACCGGCGATTAGCGTGTCGCTGGCACTCGATCCTTCACAGGCAGGATCGCTGGTCACCTGGACGCTGATTGGAGCCGTGGTGGGTGGCATTGTCTTTGGGCATCTCAGCGACCGTTTTGGCCGCATCCGCATTCTGACCGTCACTATTCTGATGTTTTCCATTTTCACCGGGTTATGCGCAGTGGCGCAGGGCTACTGGGATTTGCTGGCGTACCGTACTCTGGCAGGAATGGGGCTGGGTGGCGAGTTTGGTATCGGCATGGCGCTTATCGCTGAAGCCTGGCCGCAGGAGAAGCGTAATCGCGCCTCCGCATGGGTAGGCATCGGCTGGCAGCTGGGTGTGCTGCTGGCAGCCTTTATTACCCCGCCACTGCTGAGTGTGATTGGTTGGCGCGGTATGTTCCTGGTGGGGCTGTTGCCCGCGCTGGTGTCGTTTGTGATTCGCCGCAGCATGGGGGAACCGGAAGGATTTACCCGTCATGTGGCGAAAACGCCGCAATTGTCGTTTGCCGCACGTATCCGTTTGCTGTTTAGCGACCGGGCCACCAGCAAGGCAAGTCTGGGTATCTTTATCCTCTGCTCGGTACAGAACTTTGGTTATTACGGTCTGATGATTTGGATGCCGAGTTATCTCTCCTCCAGCTTCGGCTTCAGTCTGACCAAATCCGGTCTGTGGACCGCTGTCACCGTGGTGGGGATGACGTTCGGTATCTGGCTGTTTGGCGTGCTGGCGGACCGCTTCGCGCGCTGGAAAATCTTCCTGTTGTATCAATTTGGTGCGGTAGTGATGGTGGTGATTTACGCTCAGCTGCGTGATCCCACCGTGATGCTGTTTACCGGTGCGCTGATGGGGATGTTCGTGAATGGCATGATTGGCGGCTACGGCGCGTTAATTTCCGATACTTTCCCGCCACAGGCTCGCGCCACGGCGCAGAACGTGTTGTTTAACCTCGGGCGTGGTGTGGGGGGGGTTGGGCCGCTGGTAATTGGTTTACTGGCTGCGAAAATATCATTTGCTGCGGCGATTACGCTGCTGGCGCTGATTTATCTGCTGGATATTGTGGCAACGCTGTTTTTGCTGCCGAAAAAGCAGGGTAATGAGGATTCACTGGGCGCGATTGGCTGATGCCACGGCGCGATTTTTCGCGCCGTTATGGGTTACAGGGCGTTACACCAGCGCCCAACCCCGCGCCTGCCACAATGCTGGCAACTGCGCCATATCATCAAAACGGGTCACCAGCGGGTGATCAAGTTCCGGGTTATGCGCATCCGCGCAGTAATAAAACACCGGAATACCGGCGGCGATGCCAGCGCGGGCACCTGCTTCCGAATCATCCACCAGAATGCATTTCTCAATCGGCACCTGCATTTGCTCCGCCGCGTGATACATCAGTTCCGGGTCTGGTTTCCAGTGATTGATGTCATAACCGCTGTAAAGATTCTCAGCGAAGTACGGCAACATGCCGGTCAGCCCGAGGGAATGCTGCATTTTCTTCACTGTGCCATTCGATACCACACACATCGGCACTTTAACCTGCTCCACCAGCGCTTTTGCCCCGGCGATAGGCTCCAGCTGCAAGTCAAACAGCCGGGCCACTTCGGCGCGGTAGGCGGTTTCCACTTCATCGATGGGGAGTTCGGCCTGATGTTCCGCTGCCACATCACGGATGATGTCGTACAGTTTGACCCCTTTGTATTTTTCGAACATCTGCTGGAGCGATAGCTCGATACCGTAGCGGGCAAAGGTGTTGACGTAAGATTGCGTACAGATCACCTCGCTGTCGACCAGCGTGCCGTCACAATCAAAAAAAATACATTCAACTGACATCGCACATCATCCTTTTGGTAAACAATTAGCTGTCACTCTAACCCACTGCGCGCGTCGAGCAAACGCTTGCGAAAAATCAGTGTGCTGGGCCGGTAAAATCTATAGGATACGCGCGTTAAATTTTTCAGCAGGATAATGCTATGAACAAGCAGGGTCTGTTGCAGCGCATTTTTAAGTTGCAGGAACACGGTACTACCGTGCGCACGGAAGTGATCGCCGGTTTCACCACCTTTCTGACGATGGTGTACATCGTCTTCGTTAACCCGCAAATCCTTGGTGCCGCGGGTATGAATACCCAGGCGGTGTTTGTCACCACCTGTCTGATTGCCGCATTTGGCAGCATCCTGATGGGGCTGGTGGCTAATCTGCCGGTCGCTCTGGCACCGGCGATGGGGCTGAATGCCTTCTTTGCCTTTGTCGTAGTCGGCGCGATGGGGTATTCGTGGCAGATCGGTATGGGGGCAATCTTCTGGGGTGCGCTGGGGTTATTAATCCTCACGTTGTTGCGCGTGCGTTACTGGATGATTGCCAATATCCCGCTGAGCCTGCGCGTGGGCATCACGGCCGGTATCGGGCTGTTCATCGCCATGATGGGGCTGAAAAATGCGGGTATCATCGTGCCAAATGCCGATACGCTGGTCACCGTGGGTAACCTGACCTCGCATAGCGTGTTGCTGGGCGCGCTTGGCTTTTTCATTATCGCCATTCTGGCTTCACGTAATATCCATGCGGCGGTGCTGGTGTCGATTGTGGTGACCACCGTGATTGGCCTGCTGCTGGGCGATGTGAAGTTTACCGGCGTGTTCGCGACACCACCCTCTGTGGGTTCCGTGGTGGGTCAGGTCGATATTAAAGGTGCACTGAATATCGGGATGGCCGGGGTGATTTTCTCGTTCATGCTGGTCAACCTGTTTGACTCCTCCGGCACGCTGATTGGCGTAACCGACAAAGCCGGGCTGACTGATGAAAAAGGCACCTTCCCGCGGATGAAGCAGGCGTTGTTTGTTGACAGCGTCAGCTCAGTGGCCGGGTCGCTGATTGGTACTTCATCGGTTACCGCCTATATCGAAAGTTCTTCGGGCGTGGCGATTGGTGGCCGTACCGGGCTGATGGCGGTGATCACCGGTATCCTGTTCCTGCTGGTGATGTTTCTGTCACCGCTGGCGGCGATGGTGCCCGCCTACGCGGCTGCGGGCGCTTTGATCTACGTCGGCGTACTGATGACGGCGTCATTGTCACGTGTGCGCTGGGACGATCTTACTGAAGCGGTTCCGGCGTTTGTCACCGCAGTGATGATGCCGTTCAGTTTCTCGATTACGGAAGGCATTGCGCTGGGCTTTATCGCTTACTGCGTGATGAAGCTGGGAACGGGACGCTGGCGGGAAATCAGCCCGTGCGTGGTGGTGGTGGCGCTGTTGTTTGTACTGAAAATCGTGTTTGTTGACGCCCACTAAAACTAAACAGGCCGCATAAGCGGCCTGTCTTATTATGGATGACCTATTTCCTGCGGTGTAGTGCGTTCGCTCGGTAAACTGGTCAGACGCAAGGTGCGTGGACCGATATTCGGTTTACTCATCTCCACATCGCGTAGCGGCTGCCATTGATAGTCGCCATCAATTTCCCACAACCGAAGTCGCTCCGTACCGGGTGACAAAGCGCATGACCAAACCAGCGTCGGTTCGGCATCGCACACGGCCTGAATATCCGGGAACACGCTGGAGCGCAGGCGTCCTGCGGCGGGATGGAGCCGCAATGAATCGATACCGCTTTCCGCTTCGCCGGTGAGTTTGAGAATGCTCTGGCGTAGCGTCCAGATCTGCGTCACCGCTTCCATAAAATCCTGCTGCGCATTAATCCAGGCTTTCTCTCCGGAAGAGAGATCCTGGGTGAGGGCATCCTGCGTCTGACGACTGTGGGCGCGCACGATTTCCATATCCAGCCCGGCCCGGCCACCTTCTTCAGCCAGCAGAACACCCACCATATTTCCGGCATAGGCGATGCTGAAATCAGGCAGGGCGGAATCGGCAAAACGGGGCCGACCGCTGCTGGTGGTCACAAGCAGCGGCAGTTCATTGATACCGTAAATACGCAACATCAGCTGCGCCAGCAGCTCACGAGCGGCAAGAAAGCGGCCACGGCGCTTATCGGGCAGACGTTGCGCGCTATTAATTACATCCTGTGGAACCCGCATTGTCTCAGAGGAGAGGGGCGGGTTACCCATCCAACGAACAAAATGACTAGCCATCTGTCGCTCCGTGAAAATGGTCGGATAATCATCACAGCTATTGTAAGAATTTTCTCATGTCTTTGCATCCGGCATTACGTGGAATCCCTGAATTTCAGATAACGCCGAACATCATGGCCATGCGCTGAGGCCGCGCCAGTAGCCATGTCATCCAGCTTGTTTGCTGATAAATGCCTGATTAGATGCTGAATGGGGCGATGTAGTGTAGGATTTGGGCATTAAAAAAGCAGGCTGATGAGAAAATTATAATTGCCGGATTTCAGCTGTGCTTCATCGCAGAATCATGCACGTCGGAGTTTTTATGTCAGTTACTTCATCTTCCCAGGAATCGATCTCACTCGATGACTTTCGTTTTGGTATGCGCCGCCTGAGTGCAGGCGTCTCACTGGTCACCACACAATCAGGCGATGAGAAATTTGGTCTGATTGCGTCGTCGGTCAGCTCACTGGCGGCAGAACCGCCCAGCCTGTTGGTTTGCATCAACCAAAGCTCCTCCAGCCATGCGGGTTTTCTGCAGGCAGGATATTTTGCGGTTAACGTGCTGCGTGAGCACCATGCCGAGCTTTGCGCGCAGTTCAGTCAGCCATCACGTCGCACTGAGCGCTTTCAGCACGGCGACTGGCAAACCCTGACTACCGGCGCGCCGGTGCTGGCTGATGCGCTGGTGAGTTTTGATTGTCATCTGGAAAAAGTGGTGGACTGGCACACACATAGCGTGTTGCTGGCGCGGATTGTGGGCATTAATTTGCCGGGCGAAGCGGCAGAACCGATGGTCTACTTCAACAGTGGCTTTCATTCGCTGGGATAAGCGCGGTCCATAAAACCCGCGCGATAAATCGCGCCGCGACAGACTGTGTCACGGCGCTTTTTACTCAGGCAAATTTGCAGACGTCATCAAAACCGAGGCGCGGCAGACGCGGATGCAGTTTGCTCGCTTCGCCATAACCGAGGTTGATCAGCAAATTAACCTGCCATTTGCTGTTGCTGAAGAAAGCTTCATTGATTTTGGCCGGATCAAAACCCGACATCGGGCCAGCATCCAGCCCCAATGAGCGTGCCGCCAGAATCAGATAACCCGCCTGCAAACTGCTGTTGCGAAATGCAGTCTCTTTAACCAGCTCCGGATTGCTGGTGAACCAGCTACGCGCATCACCGTGTGGAAACAGCTTAGGCAGATTTTCATAGAACTCCGCATCGGAGGCGACGATAACCGTCACTGGAGCTGCCATGGTTTTTTCCAGGTTGCCGGAAGAGAGCGCGGGTTTCAGCTTTTCTTTCCCTTCCTGTGAGGTGACAAACACAAAGCGGCCCGGTGAGCAGTTGGCGGAGGTGGGACCCAGCGCTGTCAGCGCGTAGAGTTGCTTTAACAGGTCCTGTGAAATCGGTTTGTTTTGCCAGTAGCTGTGGGTGCGGGCTTCATTGAACAGCGCATTCAGGGCGAGGCTGTCGAGCGGTGTACTCATGTTTCTCTCCTTTTCAGGCATCAAATTGAGCCTAATGTTTAGCATGAATAGAGGAATGACCGGGATCCGTTGGTGCACTTTGCGCACCCAGTGGGATCGTTATACTGCAAAGGCAGGGGGGAGCCAAATAACAAAACGGCATCGTCTGCTGTTTTGTTTACTGAGCAGGAGGAGAGGAAAAGGGCATTGTCAGGTGAGAGAAACCCGCTGATGCGGGTATCCCGTCAGATCACTTCCCAATACAAAAACTGGAGAAAATCCGCCCCAGCAGGTCATCCGAGGTGAACTCGCCGGTGATTTCGCTCAGGGCCTGTTGCGCCAGACGCAGTTCCTCGGCCAGCAGTTCACCCGCCCAGGCTCCCAGCAGCTGATCTTTGCCCTGTTGCAGGTGAGTCGCTGCTAACTCCAGCGCCTGCAAATGACGACGGCGGGCGAGGAAGCCGCCTTCCATATTGCCGCTGAAGCCCATGGTCTGTTTCAGATGGTCGCGCAAGGTATCGATGCCTTCACCCGTGCGAGCGGACAGGCGAATAAGCGAGTGACCATTCACTTCGGACAGGCCGAGGGATTCACCGGTCATATCGGCCTTGTTACGTACCACGGTGATCGGCAGCTCGGCAGGCAGGCGCGACACGAAATCGGGCCAGATGGCGGCGGCTTCGGTGGCCTCGGTGGTGGTGCCATCCACCATAAACAGTACGCGATCGGCCTGTTCAATCTCCTGCCACGCCCGTTCAATACCGATGCGTTCAACTTCGTCGCTGGCATCGCGTAAGCCAGCGGTATCGATGATATGCAGTGGCATGCCGTCGATATGAATATGTTCGCGCAGCACGTCACGCGTGGTACCGGCGATATCGGTGACGATAGCGGCTTCGCGTCCGGCTAATGCATTCAGAAGACTGGATTTTCCGGCATTGGGACGGCCAGCAATCACCACTTTCATCCCTTCACGCAGCAGGCTGCCCTGGCGGGCTTCGGCTCGCACGCCATTCAGGTCGCCGATCACCGCATTGAGCTGTGCTTCAATTTTTCCGTCAGAGAGGAAATCGATCTCTTCATCCGGAAAATCGATGGCCGCTTCCACATAGATACGCAGGTAAGTGAGTGCTTCCACAAGGGCGTTAATACGCACGGAAAATGCGCCCTGTAACGAATTCACCGCCGAACGTGCTGCCTGCTCGGAACTGGCATCGATCAGGTCAGCAATGGCTTCTGCCTGGGCCAGATCGAGTTTGTCATTCAGAAAAGCGCGTTCGGAGAATTCACCTGGCTGAGCAATGCGCACGCCGGGCAGCGCCACAATGCGCTTTAGCAGCAGGTCGAGAATCACCGGACCGCCGTGGCCCTGCAACTCCAGCACGTCTTCACCGGTAAAAGAATTGGGGCCGGGAAACCACAGCGCAATACCCTGATCCAGCACGCTGCCATCGGCATCGGTAAACGGCAGATAGTCGGCATAGCGCGGTTTCGGCAGTTTACCCAGCACGGCTTGCGCGATGTCGGCCGCTTTTGCTCCGGAGATACGCAGAATGCCGACACCGCCACGGCCGGGTGGCGTTGCCTGGGCGACGATGGTATCGCTATGGCTCATAATTGACTCTCGTTTCAAAAAAAAACAGGGCGACATAAATGCCGCCCCGATGTTTACGTCCTTGCTCGCAGGAGCTGGGCGTTACGCTTTCTTCTTGTCGCGGCTATGCAGACCACGTTTTTCCAGGCCGCGATAAATCAACTGCTGCTGGAGAATGGTTACCAGGTTGCTGACGATGTAGTACAGCACCAGACCTGACGGGAACCACAGGAAGAACACGGTAAAGATAACCGGCATGTAAGTCATGATCTTCTGCTGCATCGGATCGGTCACGGTGGTCGGTGACATCTTCTGAATGAAGAACATGGTGATACCCATGATAACCGGCAGGATGTAGTACGGGTCCTGCGCGGACAGGTCATGAATCCACAGAATAAACGGCGCGTGACGCAGTTCAACCGAGCCAGACAACATGTAGTACAGGGCAAGGAAGATTGGCATCTGAATCACCAGCGGCAGACAGCCGCCGAGCGGGTTCACTTTCTCCGCTTTGTACAGCGCCATCATCTCCTGGCTCATCTTCTGCTTATCATCGCCCAGACGCTCACGCATAGCCTGAATCTTCGGCTGCAGCATGCGCATCTTCGCCATCGAAGTGTACTGCGCTTTGGTCAGCGGGTACATGATGCCACGAACGATGAAGGTGATAACGATGATGGAGAAGCCCCAGTTACCGATAAAGCTGTGGATGAACTTCAACAGCTTGAACAGCGGCTGAGAGATGAACCACAACCAACCGTAATCCACCGTCAGATCCAGGTGAGGCGCGATAGCTGCCATCTGGTCCTGAATTTCCGGGCCAACCCACAGGGTCGCGCCGAGATTCTGCTGCGCGCCAGGTGCGACGGTGACCGGTGCTGATTTATAACCGATGGCGGCAACGCCGTTACCCAGATTGCTGGTGTACAGGGTGTTGGTACCTTCGGTACGCGGTACCCATGCAGTAGCAAAGTACTGTTGCAGCATCGCTACCCAGCCATTGCTGGTGGTGGTGTTCAGGTTCTCGTTATCATTGATGGTGTCGAATTTATATTTTTCGTATTTCGCATCGCTGGTTGAGTACGCTGCACCACGGAAGGTATGCAGAGCAAAGTTGTTGCTACCGGTATCACGGTGCTTCGGCACTTCGATGGTCTGTTTCAGCTGACCAAACATCGCCACTTCCAGCGGTTGCTCGCTGGTGTTGTTGATGTTGTAGTCAACATTCACGGCGAATTCACCGCGTTTGAACACGAAGGTTTTGGTGTAAACCACACCATTTTCGCCAGTCCAGGTGAGCGGTACGCGCAGCTCAGTCTGGCCTTCCGCCATCTCAAAGTGATCCTGAGTGGTGGTGAAAAGTGGACGTGCGCCATTGTTCGGGTTATCCGGACCGTTACGGCCGGTTAAGCCGCTCTGTGCCTGATAGATGAACGCTGGGGTGGTTTCAAGCAGCTGGAATGGTGCATCCGAACCCAGTTTGTCCGGGTAAGTCAGCAGTGAAGCCTGCTCGATGTCGCCACCGCGGGTGTTGATGTTCAATGACAGGACATCAGTCTTAACGGTGATCGTTTTGCCCTGGCCGCTGCCGGGAACGCCGGAAGAGGCGGCATCACCCGCTGTGCTGTTGGTCGTCTGCGTGGTCTGGGTTTGCTGCGGCTGCGGAGCATGGTCCGTTTGCCAGGCTTGCCAGATCATAAAAGACACGAACAGAAAAGCGATGAGAAAGAGATTGCGTTGCGAATCCATCGTTAATGTTCTCTGGTATCAAAGGTTTTTGGCGGCACAGGATCGTCGCCACCCGGGTTCAAAGGGTGGCATTTTAATACGCGTTTAATCGTCAACCAACTGCCTTTTATTACCCCAAAGCGACGCAATGCCTCAATCCCATACTGCGAACAGGAGGGATTGAACCGGCAATGAGGTCCCAGCAGTGGGCTGATGGCGCGTTGATACACGCGTATCAGGGCGATCAGGAGCCGCGAGCCAGGCGACAGTGACGACGCCATAATTTCTCCAACGCTTCCGCCAGCGCACGATTATCCAGGTCAGCAACCCCTTTTTTAGCCACGACCACAAAATCCATCGCGGGCAGTTCATGCTGACGCAGACGAAAGCTTTCGCGGGTCAATCGCTTGATCCGGTTACGTTCATGGGCGCGTTTTACATGTTTTTTGGCGACGGTGAGACCGATGCGGGGATGCCCCAGCGAATTAAGGCGGCCGAGGATGGTGATTTGCGGCGTGCCAGCCCTTTGTGGCTGCTGGAAGACGAAAGTGAAATGAGTGGGAGTTAACAAACGTAACTCCCTGGGAAATGCGAGCTTAACCACGAGGGTTAGCTTTTATTACTTAGAAACGGTCAGACGAGAACGGCCTTTAGCACGACGACGTGCCAGAACCTGACGACCATTTTTTGTAGCCATACGTGCACGGAAGCCGTGAGAACGGTTGCGCTTCAGTACGGACGGTTGAAAAGTGCGTTTCATGGCGGTTTCTACCTAAACTTGAAAATTTTCACTGGGTGACGCGTATTCGGGCCAGTAAAACGACCGACGCCTCAATGTGTCTTTAATAAAGAGGCGGGATTGTAATAATTGTACAGTCCAGAGTCAATTTACTTCGCTGGTCGCGGTACCAGGAAAACCCGGATACAGCCCGCTGTTTCCGGGCATTGGGCTAAACGCGACAACGCCGGGGTGGAGAATTATACGGGCTATACGGCAAAGCGCAAGGATCGCGCAGGATCTTCTTGCGATCAAGGCGCGGATTTTTTGCACAGAAAACGAGACTCCGCCAGAAAATTTGCAGCTTTCATCCTGATCCCCGCTCGCTTTTCCGCCAGAAGGCGTAAACTCTTTAGCGCGCCACTACCCTGTGGATAAATTGGATCAAAACTGTGTAGAAAGGGAAGATCTCTGTGCCGCTTTGCGCTATGATCCGCCCTTCCGCTGACGATCCGCACTGCGATCGACGGGGAGACTACCGCGGATAGCGGTCGCGGGCGCTTTCTGATCGCCTGTGTCAAAAAACGAACGTTTCTTTTATTAGCGCCTAAAATTCTTATCGATTTTGTACGAGTGGAGTCCGCCGTGTCACTTACGCTTTGGCAACAGTGTCTTGCCCGTTTGCAGGATGAGCTTCCTGCCACCGAATTCAGCATGTGGATTCGTCCGCTGCAGGCTGAATTGAACGACAATACGCTCGCCTTGTATGCACCAAATCGGTTTGTACTCGACTGGGTTCGGGATAAATATCTCAACAGTATCAATGGGCTGCTGAATGAATTCTGCGGTGCGGATGTGCCATTGCTGCGTTTTGAGGTCGGCACGCGTCCGGTGGCGCAGGTCGCTACCAGCCAGCCTGCGATGGCCAGCGTCAGCGCACCCGCGCCGGCACAAAACCGCCCGGCTCCGGCGCAAACGCTGCGTCCCAGCTGGGATTCTGTGCCTGCTCCGGCCGATGTGACTTACCGTTCCAACGTCAATAACCGCCACAACTTTGACAACTTTGTCGAAGGTAAATCTAACCAGCTGGCGCGCGCGGCGGCACGTCAGGTGGCTGACAATCCGGGCGGTGCTTACAACCCGCTGTTCCTGTATGGTGGCACCGGTCTGGGCAAAACCCACCTGTTACATGCGGTCGGGAATGGCATCATGGCGCGTAAGCCCAATGCCAAAGTGGTCTATATGCATTCCGAGCGTTTTGTGCAGGATATGGTGAAAGCCCTGCAAAACAACGCCATTGAAGAGTTCAAACGTTACTATCGTTCTGTCGATGCCCTGCTGATCGATGATATCCAGTTCTTTGCCAATAAAGAGCGTTCGCAGGAGGAGTTTTTCCACACCTTCAATGCGCTGCTGGAAGGCAATCAACAGATCATCCTGACGTCGGATCGTTACCCGAAAGAGATCAACGGGGTGGAAGATCGTCTCAAGTCGCGTTTTGGCTGGGGACTGACGGTGGCGATCGAGCCGCCGGAGCTGGAAACGCGCGTCGCTATCCTGATGAAGAAAGCCGATGAAAACGACATCCGCCTGCCGGGTGAGGTGGCGTTCTTTATTGCTAAGCGTCTGCGTTCCAACGTCCGTGAGCTGGAAGGCGCGCTGAACCGCGTGATTGCCAACGCCAACTTTACCGGTCGCGCCATTACTATCGACTTCGTACGTGAAGCGCTGCGCGATCTGCTGGCGTTGCAGGAAAAGCTGGTCACCATCGACAATATTCAGAAGACGGTGGCGGAGTATTACAAAATTAAAGTGGCCGATTTGCTATCCAAGCGCCGTTCGCGCTCGGTAGCGCGTCCGCGCCAGATGGCGATGGCGATGGCGAAAGAGCTAACCAACCATAGCCTGCCGGAAATTGGTGATGCGTTTGGTGGCCGTGACCATACCACCGTGCTACACGCCTGCCGTAAAATCGAGCAGCTGCGTGAAGAAAGCCACGACATCAAAGAAGATTTCTCTAACCTCATTCGAACCTTATCTTCCTGACGCTATGAAATTTATTGTTGAACGTGAGCAGTTGCTGAAACCGCTGCAACAGGTCAGCGGTCCGCTCGGTGGGCGTCCGACGCTGCCGATCCTCGGAAATTTACTGCTGCAGGTAAATGACGGCACTTTGTTGCTGACCGGCACCGATCTGGAAATGGAGATGGTGGCCCGCGTTGCGTTAACGCAGCCGCATGAACCTGGTGCAACCACCGTCCCGGCGCGTAAATTCCTCGATATTTGTCGTGGTTTGCCGGATGGTGCTGAGATCTCCCTGACACTGGAAGGCGACAGAATGCTGGTGCGTTCTGGGCGTAGCCGTTTCTCGCTTTCCACGCTGCCTGCCAGTGACTTCCCGAATCTGGATGACTGGCAGAGTGAAGTAGAATTTACCCTGCCGCAGGCCACGCTGAAGCGTCTGATCGAAGCGACACAGTTTTCGATGGCGCATCAGGACGTACGTTACTACCTCAACGGCATGTTGTTTGAAACCGAAGGGGAAGAACTGCGCACCGTGGCGACCGACGGCCACCGTCTGGCGGTTTGCTCGATGCCGATAGGCCAGGCGCTGCCTGACCATTCGGTGATCGTACCGCGTAAAGGGGTGATTGAGCTGGTTCGTCTGCTCGATGGCGGCGAAACGCCGTTACAGGTCCAGATTGGCAGCAGCAACATCCGTGCGCATGTCGGCGATTTTATCTTTACATCGAAGCTGGTTGATGGCCGTTTCCCGGATTATCGCCGCGTATTGCCGAAGAATCCCGACAAAGCGCTGGAAGCCGGTTGCGATCTGCTCAAGCAGGCGTTTGCCCGTGCGGCGATCCTGTCGAACGAGAAATTCCGCGGTGTTCGTATCTATATCACCGAAAATCAGCTGAAAATCACCGCCAACAACCCGGAACAGGAAGAGGCGGAAGAGATGCTGGATGTCAGCTACAACGGCAGCGAACTGGAGATCGGTTTCAACGTCAGTTACGTGCTGGATGTGCTGAATGCGCTAAAGTGTGAAAACGTCCGCCTGCTGCTGACTGATTCCGTCTCCAGCGTGCAGATCGAAGACGTCGCCAGTCCCGCAGCGGCCTATGTTGTGATGCCTATGCGTTTGTAGGGTCGGCATTTATGCCGATCTGGCTGAGGTTTGCACCATCCCGGGAGCCATTAGTGGCTCCCTCTACGCTGATCCCCGGACCACTTCATGGCTTTAACCCGCCTCCTGATTAAAGATTTTCGCAACATCGAGCAGGCCGATCTGACCTTAGCGCCAGGATTTAATTTCCTCGTAGGTGCCAACGGCAGCGGTAAAACCAGCGTGCTGGAGGCTATTTATACCCTGGGGCATGGTCGTGCTTTTCGCAGCCTGCAAGCCGGGCGCGTGATACGCCACGATCAACAGGCTTTTGTGTTACATGGCCGTATCGAGGGCAGTGAGCGCGAGCTGGCGGTTGGACTCACCAAAAATCGCGCCGGGGAAAGCAAGGTGCGTATTGATGGCAGCGACGGCCATAAAGTGGCTGAACTGGCGCAATTGCTGCCGATGCAGTTAATCACGCCGGAGGGGTTTACTTTGCTCAACGGCGGCCCCAAATACCGTAGAGCCTATATCGACTGGGGCTGTTTTCATGCTGCCCCCGGTTTTTTCCATGCCTGGAGCAATCTGCGTCGTTTGCTAAAGCAACGCAATGCCGCACTGCGTCAGGTCACGCGTTACAGCCAGATTCGCCCGTGGGATCAGGAGCTGGTGCCGCTGGCGGAGCAAATCAGCGCCTGGCGAGCTGAATACAGCGAAGCGATTTCCAGCGAAATCACCGCCACCTGCGCCCAGTTTTTGCCGGAATTTGAACTGGCGTTCTCCTTCCAGCGTGGCTGGGACAAGGAAAGTGACTACGGCGAACTGCTGGAGCGCAATTTCGAGCGCGATCGCGCGCTGACATACACCGCCAGCGGCCCGCACAAAGCGGATTTCCGTATTCGTGCCGAAGGGACGCCGGTAGAAGATTTACTCTCACGCGGCCAATTAAAACTGCTGATGTGCGCACTGCGCCTGGCGCAGGGGGAGTACCTGACGCGCAGCAGTGGACGTCGCTGCCTGTACCTGATTGATGACTTTGCTTCGGAGCTGGATGACGTGCGTCGTCGCCTGTTAGCGGAACGTTTAAAAGCCACTCAGGCTCAGGTATTCGTCAGTGCCATCGGTGTCGAGCATGTAATCGACATGAGCGACGAAAAGGGCAAGATGTTCCGCGTGGAACAGGGTAAAATAGCAGTTCAACCTGAAGATTAAATGAGCGAGAAACGTTGATGTCGAATTCTTATGACTCCTCAAGTATCAAAGTTCTGAAAGGGCTTGATGCGGTACGCAAACGCCCTGGCATGTATATCGGCGATACGGATGACGGCACCGGTCTGCATCACATGGTATTCGAGGTCGTGGATAACGCCATTGACGAAGCGCTCGCCGGTTACTGTAGTGACATTATGGTGACCATCCATGCCGATAACTCGGTATCGGTGCAGGATGATGGCCGTGGTATCCCAACGGGTATTCACCCGGAAGAGGGCGTATCGGCGGCTGAAGTCATCATGACAGTACTGCATGCGGGCGGTAAGTTCGACGACAACTCCTATAAAGTTTCCGGTGGTCTGCACGGCGTGGGTGTTTCCGTGGTTAACGCCCTGTCGCAGAAACTGGAACTGACCATTCGTCGCGATGGCAAAGTGCATCAGCAAACCTACGTACACGGCGTGCCACAGGCACCGCTGGCCGTGGTGGGTGACACCGATGCCACCGGTACACGCGTGCGTTTCTGGCCGAGCCATGAAACCTTCACCAATGTGACGGAATTTGAGTACGACATCCTGGCAAAACGCCTGCGTGAACTGTCGTTCCTCAATTCTGGCGTGTCGATTCGCCTTGAAGACAAGCGCGATGACAAAAACGACCATTACCACTATGAAGGGGGTATCAAGGCGTTTGTTGAATACCTCAACCGCAACAAAAACCCGATTCACCCCAATGTGTTCTATTTCTCTACCGAGAAGGACGGGATTGGTGTGGAAGTGGCGTTGCAGTGGAATGATGGTTTCCAGGAAAACATCTACTGCTTCACCAACAACATTCCGCAGCGCGATGGCGGTACTCACCTTGCGGGCTTCCGTGCGGCGATGACGCGTACCCTGAATGCCTATATGGACAAAGAAGGTTACAGCAAAAAAGCCAAAGTCAGTGCCACTGGCGATGACGCGCGTGAAGGTCTGATTGCCGTGGTATCGGTAAAAGTACCGGACCCGAAATTCTCCTCGCAGACCAAAGACAAGCTGGTTTCCTCAGAAGTGAAATCGGCGGTTGAACAGCAGATGAACGAACTGCTGGCTGAGTACCTGCTGGAAAACCCGTCTGACGCGAAAATCGTCGTCGGTAAAATTATTGATGCAGCGCGTGCGCGTGAAGCGGCACGCCGTGCCCGTGAAATGACCCGACGTAAAGGCGCGCTGGATCTGGCTGGCCTGCCGGGCAAATTGGCGGATTGTCAGGAACGCGACCCGGCGCTATCCGAAATCTACCTGGTGGAGGGTGACTCCGCAGGCGGTTCAGCCAAACAGGGGCGTAACCGTAAGAACCAGGCGATTCTGCCGCTGAAAGGTAAAATCCTTAACGTTGAGAAAGCGCGTTTCGACAAAATGCTTTCCTCGCAGGAAGTGGCTACGCTTATCACCGCGCTGGGCTGCGGCATTGGCCGTGACGAATACAACCCGGACAAACTGCGTTACCACAGCATCATCATCATGACCGATGCGGACGTCGACGGCTCGCACATTCGTACCCTGCTGTTGACCTTCTTCTATCGTCAGATGCCGGAAATCGTGGAACGTGGTCATGTCTACATTGCTCAGCCGCCGCTGTATAAAGTGAAGAAGGGCAAGCAGGAGCAGTACATCAAAGACGACGAAGCGATGGATCAGTATCAAATCGCGATCGCTCTGGATGGTGCGACCCTGCACACCAACGCCAGTGCCCCGGCACTGGGTGGCGAGCCGCTGGAAAATCTGGTGGCGAGCTTCAACAGCACGCAGCGCATGATCAAACGTATGGAGCGCCGCTATCCGCTCGCGCTGCTGCGTAGCCTGATTTACCACCCAACCCTGAGCGATCTCAGCGATGAAGCCGCTGTTAAAGGCTGGCTGGATGGGCTGGTGGCGTACCTGACCGAGCGCGAAGCGCACGGCAGCACCTACGTCGCGCAGGTGCGTGCTAACCGTGAGCAGAACCTGTTCGAGCCGGTGCTTCGCGTGCGTACCCATGGCGTGGATACCGATTATCCGCTGGACAGCGAATTCATCGGTGGTCCGGAATACCGCAAAATCTGCGAGCTTGGCGAGAAGCTGCGTGGTCTGATCGAGGAAGACGCCTTTATCGAACGTGGCGAGCGTCGTCAACCGGTGACCAGTTTCGAACAGGCGATTGAATGGCTGGTGAAAGAGTCGCGTCGTGGTCTGTCAGTACAGCGTTACAAAGGTCTGGGCGAGATGAACCCGGAACAGCTGTGGGAAACCACCATGGACCCGGACAGCCGCCGCATGCTGCGCGTCACCATCAAAGACGCCATCGCTGCCGACCAGCTGTTCACCACGCTGATGGGCGATGCGGTTGAACCGCGCCGCGCCTTCATCGAAGAGAACGCGCTGAAAGCGGCCAATATCGATATCTGATATGCCCAAACCCTTCCCAGCCGGGAAGGGTTTTTTGTTTCTGCCTCCGTTGTTACCCGCCTGACATTTCCTTTTTTGCTTAAAAAACATCTGCGTTAGCTTTTGTTTGCTTCCGTTTTTTCCCGTGCGCTGCGATCCGTGTCACTTACATCTGCGGGCTGCTCCCTTACGCTTTTGGCGAAGCGGAGGGGATGACGCATGTTTCTGGAAGAACGACGCAACCAAATACTGAAATGGCTGGATGAACACGATCGTGTCACGGTGAACGGGCTGGCAAGTCAGCTTGGCGTGACGCGCGAAACCATTCGTACCGATCTCGGCGCACTGGCGCGTGAAGGGTTGGTACAGCGCTGCTATGGCGGAGCCATCGCGCTGCGGCGCAACCTGCAGGAAAAGCTGATCAGCGAAAGCGGCGGTAATTTTGAAGTGCTGCTGGAGCGGTTGCAGGCGCGACAAACGGTCGCCAAAGTCTCAGAAAAGAACGGAAAAGTGTGCATTCTGGGCGCGTTCAACGTGGATATCGTAGCGAAAGTGGCGCGCTTCCCCCGGGGCGGCGAGTCGCTGCTGGCGCTGGGCAGTACCCTCGGGCCGGGGGGCAAAGGTGCCAACCAGGCGATGGCCGCCAGCTGTGCCGGTACGCGGGTGCATTTTGTCGCCAAGGTCGGCATCGATCAGTTCAGCAAATTTGCCTTCGACCACCTTTCTGCCTCCGGTATTCACTCGTTCCGTTTGTATCAGACCAATCGCGAGCCAACCGGCAGCGCCATCATTTACGTCTCGCAGGAGAATGGCGAGAACATGATCGCCATCTATTCCGGCGCGAACAAAACCTTCACCGACGACGAAATTGCCGAACTGACCCATGAGTTGTCGGATGCCAGCGTGCTGTTGCTGCAACTGGAAAACAACTTCGAGGCGACGCGTAGCGCCATCCGCCTCGCCCATACGCTGGGTGTGCGGGTGATTATGAACCCGGCACCGTTTTCCGCCGAGGTGCTGAGTTGTCTGGCAATGATCGATGTGCTGACCCCCAACGAGACTGAAGCCTCGCTGCTGTCCGGCATTGAAATCGTCGATCTTGCCAGTGCGCGCGCAGCGGCCCAGGCCATCGTTCAGCTCGGTGCCCGCCGCGTCATCATCACCATGGGTTCACGCGGTGCGTTACTGCTTGATAACCAACAATTTCATCATATTCCCGCTTTCCCGGCGCTGAGCGTCGACACCACCGGTGCAGGCGATGCCTTTAACGGTGCGCTGGCTGCCGCGCTGGCGCAGGGGCAAAGCCTGTTGCAGGCCGCCACCTGGGCATCCGCCTTTGCGGCGCTGGCTGTGGAACGTGAAGGTGCCAGCAATATGCCGGATCGACAACAGGTTATGGCCCGACTTCATCAACGATAACAAATCACAGCGGTGGAACCGCTGGCAGGAGAGATCATGAAAAAAATCGAAGGCATTGTGCCGGTTATGCTTACCCCGTTTACCGCCGACAACCAGGTTGATTACCCAGGACTGGAGCGACTGATTAACTGGTATCTGGCGGAAGGCGTCGATGCGCTGTTTGCCGTGTGTCAGTCAAGCGAGATGCAGTTCCTCAGCCTTGAGGAACGTGTGGCGCTGGCGAAGTTTGTGGTGGAAAAAGTGCAGGGCCGTGTACCGGTGATTGCCTCTGGCCATATCAGCGACGATCTGGCTGAACAAACCACGGAGTTGCAGGCGATGGCGAACACCGGCATTGATGCGCTGGTGCTGGTCACCAACCACCTCGACCCGAAAAATGAAGGCAGCGCCACTTTCTACGCGCACCTCAATCATCTGCTCAACGCGCTGCCAGTTTCCATGCCGCTCGGCCTGTACGAGTGCCCGGCCCCGTACCGTCGTCTGCTGAGCGATGAAGAGTTCAGCTTCTGCGCCAACAGCGGCCGTTTCGTGGTGCTGAAAGACGTGAGCTGCGATCTGCCGACCGTGACCCGCCGCGTACAGCTGGCCGAAGGCACACCGCTGGCGGTGATCAACGCCAACGCCGCCATCGCCTGGCCAGCCATGCAGGCCGGTTCCAAAGGCTTCAGCGGCGTCTTCACCAACTTCCATCCGGGTCTGTATCACTGGCTTTACCACCACGGCGCGCAGCAGGCGGAGAAAGCCCATGAGCTGTCGCTGTTCCTGTCGCTCAGCGCGGTAACGGAAACTCTCGGTTATCCGAAAAACGCCAAAATCTACCATCAGCGCCTCGGCACTTTCGCCAGTGAACATTGCCGCGTCAACAAAGACAACGTGCTGGAGAAATTCTGGGGACTGGGCGTACTGCTCGACCAGATCCGCGATGGCAGCCAGATTTGGCAGCAGCGTATCGAAAACCTCTGAGGAGAATGTGTAGCGGCGCGATTTATCGCGCCTGTTATTCGACAAAACCCGCGCGATAAATCGCGCCGCTACGGCTGTACCTGAACCCACTAACGATAACGACAGGGAAAACACCATGATTGTATGTGATAGCCAGGACTGGGCGCGCGAGCGCCATGCTTTCCACCCCATCGTCGACCAGGCACTGCGCTGGATTGCCGATACCGATTTCAGCCAGCTGGCGACCGGCAAGTACGACCTGCTGTCGGATAACCAGATGTTCTGCCTGGTGCAGGAGATGGATACCGAACCAGCCAGCGATCGTCGCGCCGAGTCGCATTTTAACTACGTTGATATCCAGTACCTGCTGGCCGGGCGCGAGAATATTGGCGTGGCACGTGTGCATCCCCGGCATGTCATCATCGAAGATCTGCGTGCGGAACGCGACGTGGTGTTTTATCAGGAGACGATTGATGAATCGATGATCACCCTGACGCCGGGTATGTTCGCGCTGTTTTTCCCGCATGATGTTCATCGTCCTTGCTGCGCCGCGCCTGAAGCGCAGCCGATCCGTAAGGCAGTGATCAAAATTCATCTCAACCTGTTCACTTCACCGGGGGCGACGCAATGAAAACCTCTGTGAATACGCTGTCCGGTGCAGCGGTGGCACAACCCACGCTAGTGGGGAAATTGCGCTGGGGCATTATCACCATCCTGCTGCTGGCGGCGGTGGTGAACTACCTTGATCGCGCTAACCTGAGTATCGCCAACACCACCATCGCGGCCGAATTTGGTTTCTCGCAAACCGAGATGGGCTTGTTGTTATCCGCGTTTCTCTGGCCTTACGCGCTGGCTAACCTGCCGGCAGGCTGGCTGGTGGATAAGTTTGGTCCGAAGAAAATGTTCTCCTGGGCGCTGGGGTTATGGTCAGGATTTACCGTGCTGGCTGCCTTTGTGAACAGCTATAGCTTCTTCTATGGCCTGCGCATGATGCTGGGTATCTCTGAATCCCCGTTCTTTACCTCTGGTATCAAAATCACCCATCGTTGGTTTGGTGAAAACGAACGTGGTTTGCCCACCGCGATCATCAATACCGGTTCGCAGATCGCCAACGCCATTGCGCCGCCGATCCTCACCGTGCTGCTGCTGACCTTTGGCTGGCGTGGCATGTTTGTTGCCATCGGTCTGATGGGAATTCCTTTGCTGCTGGCGTGGTGGAAATTCTATCGCGACCCTGAAGCACGCGAAGATGCGTTGCTGCATGCCGGTCAGCGCAGCGAGGCCGCGCCGGAAGAGAAAGCCCAGGCGAGCTGGGGCGCGTTGTTCCGCCACAGCACCACCTGGTTTATGGTGATCGGTAACTTCTCCATCATGTTCACCATCTGGGTTTATCTCACCTGGCTGCCGGGCTATCTGGAAAAATCCCTTGGCTTCAGCCTGAAAGCCACCGGCTGGATCGCCTCGATTCCTTTCCTGTGCGGCATTCTGGGTGTGCTGGTCGGCGGTATGTTGTCGGATCGCCTGGTGCGCAGCGGCGTTCGCGCCATCACCGCGCGTAAAATCCCGGTGGTGACCGGTGCGGCGCTGGCAGCCTGCTTTGTGGCACCGATTCCTTTTGTCGACAGTACGCCGCTGGCGATTACCCTGCTGGCACTCGGTTATTTCTGTTCGCAGATGCCGCAGGGCGCGCTCTGGACGCTGGCGACGGACATCGCGCCAAAATCACAGGTGGCGTCTCTGGGGGCGATCCAGAACTTCGGTGGTTTCCTCGGTGCGGCGATGGCGCCGATTGTCACCGGCATCATCCTCGATACCACCGGTAAGTTCACCAATGTATTCCTGCTGGGCGCGGCATTGCTGATGATTGGCGCGCTGAGTTACGGCCTGTTTGTGCGTAAACCATTGGGGAACTGATACGCAAGGTGCCGTTTGTGTCGATAAACTGGTCAATGTGAGCTGAATCGCGCTAGCATGGATGCAAACCCTGAATTAACGAGGACGTTATGGCGATAAAACTGATTGCGATTGATATGGACGGCACCCTGCTTAATCCGTACCACCTCATCACCCCGGCAGTAAAATCGGCGATTGGGCGTGCACGCGACAAAGGCGTTGCGATCGTACTGGCAACAGGCCGCCCTTTTGTCGGTGTCGAGCGCTATCTGCAGGAGCTGGATTTGCGTCAACCGGGTCAGTACTGCATCAGCAATAACGGTGCGCTGGTGCAACGCGCCGATAGCGGTGAGAGCGTGGCAGAAGTGACGCTGAGTTTTGATGATTTTCGCTATGTCGAACAGTTGGCGCGTGAACTTGGCGTGCATTTCCATGCTTTCGACCACTCCTCGCTGTATACGCCGAACAAAGACCTCAGTGAATACACCATCCATGAAGCCAGCCTGACCGGCATTCCGGTGCGCTATCGTGCCGTGGAAGAGATGGACCCGGCGACGCGCTTCCCGAAACTGATGATGATCGACAAGCCCGAACTGCTGGATAAAGCGATTGCCGCACTGCCAGCACGCGCCCGCGACAGCTACACCATTTTGAAAAGCGCGCCTTATTACCTCGAAATCCTCGACCCACGCGTTAACAAAGGCTATGGCGTCAAAATGCTGGCGGAAAAACTCGGCCTGCAACAGTCAGAAGTGATGGCGATTGGCGATCAGGAAAATGACCTGGCGATGATTGAGTACGCCGGAACCGGCGTGGCGATGGGCAACGCGATTGATTCAGTGAAAAGCATCGCGCAGTTCGTCACCAAAACCAATATGGAAGATGGCGTTGCCTACGCTATCGAAGAGTTAGTGCTGTAACCCTTCCTGCGTTTTAACACCTGACAGCGCGATTTATCGCGCTGTTTTCATTTCCGCCCGCAGCAAAAATCTGCGCAATTTATTGTGCAAGGGTTTGTCTATTTTGTGATCCAGATTGTAGTACAAAGTTTGCTTGTGGTACTACAATCCGCATCAGAGGTTGAGACGGTGCAGATTGTAGTACTCTGAGGGTACACCGCCTTTCATTGAATGGAACATCATGACGCAAGAACAATTGAGCAAAACCGAGCGCATCATCCTGACGCTGGGGGAAGAGATTGTGGCAGGGAAGTTTGCACCGGGCGGCGCGTTGCCCGCCGAAGCTGAACTCTGTGAACGCTTTGCTACCTCGCGCAACATCATCCGCGAAGTATTTCGTTCGCTGATGGCCAAACGCCTGGTGGAGATGAAGCGCTATCGCGGCGCGTTTGTCACCGCGCGTAACCAGTGGAATTACCTCGATAGCGATGTCCTGCAATGGGCGCTGGCGCACGATCAGGACCCGCGCCTGATTGCCGCAATGAACGAAGTCCGTGTGCTGGTGGAGCCACAGATTGCGCGCTGGTCTGCCGAGCGCGCCACCTCCAACGATTTAGCGGCGATTGAACAGGCATTTAACGACATGGTGGCGAATCACCTCGATCGGGATGCCTTTAACGAGGCGGACATTCGCTACCACGAAGCGGTGCTGGCCTCGGTGCATAACCCGGTTTTGCAGCAGCTCAACGTGGCAATCAGCCAGCTGCAAAAGGCGGTGTTCGCCAAAACCTACATGCCGGACGAAGGCAATATGCCGCGTACCCTGGCCGAGCACAAAGCGCTGTTTGACGCGATTCGCCATCAGGATGCGAACGCTGCCGAACAGGCCGCTAAAGCGATGATCGCCAGCTCAACGGCACGACTAAAGGAGTTTATGTGACCAGCTATATCGCGATTGACTGGGGATCCACCAATCTGCGCGCCTGGCGTTATCAGCAGGGGGAATGCATCGATGAACGTCGTTCCGAAGCGGGTGTGACCCGCCTGAGCGGGCGCACCCCGGCTGAGGTCTTTGCCAGCGTCACCGCAGGCTGGCCGGTGGATGAGGTGCCGGTGGTGATGGCCGGTATGGTCGGCAGCAATGCCGGCTGGCTTTCGGTGCCATATCTGAGCTGTCCGGTGGCACTGAGCGCACTGGCAGGCCGCCTGACCCGCGTGGAGGATAAAGCGTGGATCGTGCCGGGATTGTGCGTCGAACGTGTGGACAACTACAACGTAATGCGCGGTGAGGAAACGCAGCTGTTGGGCGCGCTGGCCCTGCATCCGGCGTCGTTGTATGTGATGCCCGGCACGCATGCCAAGTGGGTGCAGATGGAACAGGACCGCGTCATTGACTTCCGTACCGTGATGACCGGGGAGCTTCATCATCTGCTGCTGACGCAATCCCTGATTGGCGCGGGCCTGCCACAGCAGGAAGACAATGCGACTGCTTTCCGCGCGGGCCTCGATATCGGCAGCCATGACCGCTCGATTCTGGCGCGTTTGTTTGAAGTGCGTGCGGCGCATGTGCTGGGCGCGCGCGACCGTCGTCATATCAGCGATTTCCTGTCTGGTCTGCTGATCGGCCACGAAGTGGCGCAGATGACGGCAACCACAGCGGCACAACCGATCACCATTATTGCTGGCAGTGCGCTGGCGCAGCGTTACCAGCAGGCGCTGCATTTTATCGGACATGATTCAGTCACGCTGGAAGGTGACCGTGCCTTCCAGCACGGAATAAGGAGCATTGCCCATGAACTGGCAAACTAAGTTACCGCTGATCGCCATCCTGCGTGGTATCAGGCCGGAAGAGGCCGAGGCCCACGTTGGCGCACTCATTGAGGCGGGTTTTGATGCCATCGAAATCCCACTTAACTCACCGGACTGGGCCAGCAGCATTGGCGCGATGGTGAACACCTTTGGCGATAAAGCGCTGATCGGTGCCGGTACGGTGCTGACGCCCGCCCAGGTGGATCAACTGGCAACGCTTAACAGTAAGCTGGTGGTGACGCCGAATACCGACGCTGCGGTGATTCGCCAGGCGGTGGCCTGTGGAATGACGGTGGCTGCCGGATGCGCGACGGCCACCGAAGCCTTTACCGCCCTTCAGGCTGGCGCACAGGCGCTGAAAATCTTCCCATCATCGGCGTTCGGTCCCGGTTATATCAAAGCATTGAAAGCGGTGCTACCGCCGGAAGTGCCGGTGTTTGCCGTCGGCGGTGTGACGCCAGAAAACCTGCATGAATTCCTTGCCGCGGGCTGTATCGGTGCGGGCTTAGGCAGCGATCTCTATCGCGCCGGTCAACCGTTGACGCGTACCGTGGAGAAGGCCCGCGCATTTATTGCTGCTTATAAGGACGCTGTACGATGAAAATTACCAAACTGACGACTTACCGCCTGCCCCCGCGCTGGATGTTCCTGAAAATCGAGACCGATGAAGGCATCGTCGGCTGGGGTGAGCCGGTGATTGAAGGCCGCGCGCGCAGTGTCGAGGCGGCGGTACATGAGCTGTCGGAGTATCTGGTGGGTCAGGACCCGGCACGTATCAACGATTTATGGCAGGTGATGTACCGTGGTGGTTTTTATCGCGGCGGCCCGATTCTGATGAGCGCCATCGCCGGTATCGATCAGGCGTTGTGGGACATAAAAGGCAAAGCGCTTGGCGTGCCGGTGTACCAGCTGTTGGGTGGTCTGGTGCGTGACAGCATCAAAGCCTACAGCTGGGTCGGTGGCGATCGCCCGGCGGAAGTGATCGATGGCATCAAAAAACTGCGCACCATCGGCTTCGACACCTTCAAGCTGAACGGCTGTGAAGAGATGGGGATCATTGATAATTCACGTAAAATTGATGCAGCGGTCAATACCGTGGCGCAGATTCGTGAAGCCTTTGGCAAGGATATTGAGTTTGGCCTCGATTTCCACGGTCGCGTCAGTGCGCCGATGGCGAAAGTGTTGATTAAAGAGCTGGAACCTTACCGTCCGCTGTTTATTGAGGAACCGGTACTGGCGGAGCAGGCGGAATATTATCCGCGTCTGGCCGCGCAAACCCATCTGCCGATTGCGGCCGGTGAGCGCATGTTCTCACGCTTCGAATTCAAACGTGTGCTGGATGCCGGTGGCCTGGCAATTCTGCAACCGGACCTGTCCCATGCGGGCGGCATCACCGAATGCTTTAAGATCGCGGCCATGGCGGAATCTTACGATGTGGCGCTGGCTCCGCACTGTCCACTCGGACCGATTGCACTGGCGGCCTGCCTGCATGTCGATTTCGTCTCACGCAATGCGGTGTTCCAGGAGCAGAGCATGGGCATTCACTATAATCAGGGCGCAGAACTGCTCGATTATGTAATCAATAAAGACGATTTTAAAATGGATGACGGCCATTTCTATCCATTAAATAAACCGGGTCTTGGCGTAGAAATTAATGAAGAGCTGGTCATTGAGCGCAGTAAAAATGCGCCGGACTGGCGTAATCCATTGTGGCGTTTCCCGGATGGTTCTGTCGCTGAATGGTAATTTGATTACGCTCTGAATTTATTAAATCTCTGATAACGATGTGCCGGTAAATAAGGCGCAGGGCCTCGTGCACGCTTTATTTATTGTCACCACTGGCGCGCAGCCTTATTCGGCTGTGCAGGATAGCTGCGCGCCTTATTTGCCGCCATGGGCGGTTATTACCGATATTGATACCCTACGTATCCGGAGAAACACCATGGATCTCTCTGCCGTTCAGGCCCGACCGACGCGTCGCCGTTATATCACGTTATTGATGATATTTATTACGGTGGTAATTTGTTATGTCGATCGCGCTAATTTAGCCGTCGCTTCAGCCCATATTCAGCAGGAATTTGGTATCACCAAAGCGGAAATGGGTTATGTCTTTTCCGCCTTCGCCTGGTTATATACGCTGTGCCAGATTCCCGGTGGCTGGTTTCTCGATCGCGTTGGCTCACGCTTAACCTATTTTATTGCTATCTGCGGCTGGTCGATCGCCACCTTATGCCAGGGCTTTGCCGGTGGTTTATTGTCGCTGATCGGCCTGCGCGCCATTACCGGCGTCTTCGAAGCCCCGGCGTTTCCGACCAATAACCGTCTGGTGACCAGCTGGTTCCCGGAGCACGAACGCGCCTCGGCGGTGGGTTTCTACACTTCCGGCCAGTTTGTTGGTCTGGCATTCCTGACGCCGCTGCTGATCTGGATTCAGGAGCTGTTGAGCTGGCATTGGGTGTTTATCCTCACCGGAGCAATTGGCCTGGTCTGGTCACTGGTGTGGATTAAGGTTTATCAGGCACCGAGCCAGAGCAAAGGCATCAACCAGGCCGAGCTGGACTATATTCGTGAAGGCGGCGCGATGGTGGAAGGGGATGCGCCCACTGAGAAGAAAACCCGCAGCCGGGTGACCGCTGCCGACTGGAAACTGGTGTTCCACCGTAAACTGTGCGGCGTTTATCTCGGCCAGTTTGCCGTGACCTCAACCCTGTGGTTCTTCCTGACCTGGTTCCCGAACTACCTGACGCAGGAAAAACACATCGGCGCGCTGACGGCGGGCTTTATGACCACCGTCCCTTTCCTCGCCGCTTTTGTCGGGGTGATTCTTTCCGGCATCGTGGCGGACCGGATGGTGCGCAGTGGCCGTTCACTGGGTTTTGCACGTAAAACGCCGATTATCTGTGGCCTGCTGATCTCCACCTGCATTATGGGAGCCAACTACACCAACGACCCGATGTGGATTATGGCGCTAATGGCGCTGGCGTTCTTCGGTAACGGCTTCGCGTCAATTACCTGGTCATTGGTTTCGTCGCTGGCCCCGGTACGGCTGATTGGCCTGACTGGCGGTATGTTTAACTTTATCGGTGGCCTGGGTGGCATCAGCGTACCGCTGGTAGTGGGGTATCTGGCGCAGGATTACGGTTTCGCCCCGGCGCTGGTCTATATCTCGGTGGTGGCGCTGATCGGTGCGCTTTCTTATATTCTGCTGGTTGGTGATGTGAAGCGCGTCGGTTGATGGCCTGCCGGAGCACTGGCCCGGCAGGGCAGAATGGCGTAGTTTGTCTGGCAACTGTTGGATGTAAGGTTGCCCCATGTCAGAAAAACAACTCACCTTTGCAGAACGTCATCACCAGCTCACCAATATCAACGTCTGGACTGCCGACAGCCAATGGCTGGCGTTTGATGTCCGGCCTTCCGGTGCTTCCTTTACCAGCCTGACCATTGAGCGCGTTAATGTGCAAAGCGGCGCTGTGGAAGTGCTGTATCAGGCACGCGACGGTGCCTACGTTGGCGTGGTCACCGTCAGCCCGGATCTGCCGCCACGCTACGTTTGCATTCACGGCCCGGAACGTCCCGATGCGCACTGGCATTACGATTTCCACCATCGTCGTGGCGTGATTGTGCAGCGAGGTATCGCGGAAAATCTCGATGCCTGTGATATCACCGCGCCCTACACACCAGGCGCGCTGCGCGGCGGTTCCCATGTCCATGTCTTCAGCCCGGATGGTTCACGTCTCAGCTTCACCTATAACGATCATGTGATGCATGAAAAGGATGTGCGCGATGACCTGCGAAACGTCGGTGTTGCTGTGCCGCTGCATCCGGTGTGTCCGCCAAAGCAGCATCCACGCGAATACGAAGGCAGCCATTATTGTGTGCTGGTTAGCCAGACACAGCGCTGCCCGCAGCCGGGTAGCGACCAAATCGATCGGGCGTATGAGGAGTGCTGGATTGGCGATCGTGGCTATCAAAAGCCAGACGGCAGCTGGCAGCGCTGGGCCATTGCGTTTATTGGTGATACGCGGGCGGCCAACGGCGACAAAGTGCCGGAGGTGTTTGTGGCGGATTTGCCGGATGCGCTGGCAGATTACGCGAAGCCGGGAACGGTGCCGCTACAGGGAACCGTGGATAAATTGCCTGCGCCACCGGCCGGGGTCCAGCAGCGCCGCGTGACCCAGAGCAAAGGGCTGGCTTTACAGCCGCGTCATTGGTTGCGCGCTGCGCCGGACGGTAGTGCCATTGCTTTTCTGCTGGCGGATGACAACGGCGTGGTGCAGCTGTGGACAGTCTCCCCCAACGGTGGGATGCCGCGGCAGGTAACGCAGCTGGAAAGCAGCATTCAGTCAGCCTTTAGCTGGCATCCTGGCGGGGAGGCGCTCGCCTTTATCTGCGATAACAGCGTGATGCGCTGCGAGTGGACATCAGGTAAATGCACCCGACTGACGCCGCGCAGTGAACTGCCGCCATCCGGTGACGCGGTGGTCTGGTCGCCAGATGGGCAGAAGATTGCGTATATGCGAGAAGTTAACGGCTGGCGACAGCTGTTCTGCGTCACTGCGCTTCCGCGGGCATAGCGGCAGCGGTGGACAGGCTGGCCTGGGTACCGGCCAGCTTCTCGCTTTGCCGCACGCGCTCACGTGGTGAGTCGATCGATTTGTCATCATCGTGGCGGAAGTAATCCCACGGCAGCAGGATGGTATCCATTACCGCTGAGAACGGCAGATCAATCGCGACCAGCGGTTTCATTGCCCAGCTGGTGTGATCATCGGTCAGCATTTCCGCGCTGGCGCGGGTGCCGGGGTAATAACCCTGGCTGGCGCCAGTATGGGACATGACGCTGGAACAACCGGAGGTGGTACATGCACAGCAGACCAACAGGCCTGGCAGCGAAAAGCGTTTCATTATATTCATCGTCTTCATCCCTTCAGTCATGGCATGGCCCTGGCTGGAGTGTGTCACCTGCGTCGCATCACTCTGGGGTGATGTCCTGATTCTCAGGCGAATAATTTCCTGAGTGTATGCTATTTCATCAGAATTGCTGCAAGAAAATCCTGATGAAAACTTGAAAGCGACAAAACCGCACCCACTTTTAGGATAAGGTCACGCTGCTTTTGCCGACAGGGAGAGCAACGGGCCGCACAACCTGTCCATGGTGGAAGGTTGCCAAAACTTGCTGAATATCAGGAGTCCTAATATGCGTAATTTTGATCTCTCTCCGCTTTATCGTTCTGCTATTGGTTTCGATCGTCTGTTTAACCTGCTGGAATCCAATCAGAACCAGGCCAATGGTGGCTACCCTCCGTATAACGTCGAGCTGGTAGACGAAAACCACTACCGTATCACCATTGCCGTAGCGGGCTTTGCTCAAACTGAGCTGGATATCACATCACACGACAATATGCTGGTTGTGCGCGGCGCGCATCCCGAGGAACAACAGGAACGCAAATACCTGTACCAGGGCATCGCCGAGCGTAACTTTGAGCGAAAATTCCAGCTGGCCGACCATATCATTGTGCGCGATGCGCGCCTCGAAAATGGCCTGTTAAGCATCGATCTGGAACGCATCGTCCCCGAAGAGGCGAAACCGCGTCGGATTGAAATTTTGAAATAAGAGTCAGCGTTAACTGCCACCTTCAGAACCGCAATCCTGTCAAAGGACTGCGGTTCTTTTCCCACTAAATCAGCGCTTTATTTATTGATTTTTCATTAAGTGTCTTACATGTCGCACAACCATGAAACCCTAATGCTATCATCACTTCCTCAGAAAATAATTGTTCGCTGTGTTGATTTATTTTGATTATTTTGCTGATGATTTCGCTTTTGGTATTCGTCTTGAGAATATGCCATGCGGTGATGATTTTATAATCCTCAATAGACATTTTATTTTCCTGGAGCAGCTTTTCTTTGAGGTGAGAAGCATAACCATATTTATTTATTGTCTTTTTGTAAGTTTGAAAAAAAGACAACGCTTCTTCAATATATTTTCCGTCCTCTTCATCTGTTGAAGATTGCAGCAGATTATTGCTTGAAACTGATTCCTTACCACTGTTTGCGTGGTGGCTTTTTTTAATCGGACTCATATGAACCCGAAAGAAAGCATTTGCCTGGGCATAGTAAGCTTCTTCATTCCGGTTAAAAGTATCGATGTTGTTAATGAAATATTGTCGATACTCTTCTATTCTGTGCTCAGGGATTTCAACAGGGATGGTGAAGTTGTTATAGTCTGACAGCAGATTTGGACAATCTTTATAATAATGATAAGTTAGCCTGTCCTGATAGAAAATCACCCTTTGCTTACGTGAATGAAACTCGGATTTTCTCTGATTCATTATTTTTATGTTGTCAGCAGTTTCTGTATTAAGGATGTCGTTCACCGCAAGCGTCATCGTCATTACCTTAAGTTCAGGTGAGCTGAATATTTTTTCTTTTGTATGTGACGCTATTATTGTATGAATCGCTTTACTGGCAGAGAGAGATCTTTCATAGGGTATATCAAGGATGCCACCAATCTTAATTAAAGAATATTTTGTGATATATACAAGAGGCATTTTAATTCCCTGTCGATAATTACTTCTCTGGAGTGGAGTGAATAATAATATTATTATTAATTAACTGGTCAACGAAGGATTCCTGGTAGTATTGAGGATCGATTTTATTGATAATCTCCTCAATTAAATCAGTTTCCTCACTCTCCGTAGCGACAATCCGGTATAAGGTTTCAGAGATATCTTTGGTAAGTAATGAGGTTTTAGGTTCGGAGCTCAAACGACTTAATAACTCGAGCATGGCATAACTTTTAGCGGGTATCTTAATTGATACGGTCTCGTAAAGATCGCGAGAATCTTTAATTGCGTTGATCTTCATTTTTTCGATTTGATTCTTAATCATTTTTATTCACCAGTTTCTGCTCAATAAGTTGTTTACAAAAATTATGTTCATCAGAGTGTTTTTCTAACGCGATCTCTTCTTTGCTGAGAATGTCAGTATATTGATCCTGCTCTGACAATTTGAAGTTATTATACTTATAGAGAATTTCATGCTTGATTTCTGCCCTGGCAACTTCAAATATCCAGCTCTCCTCCAGGTCATTACAGCCATCAATGATATTTTGCGAGGATAACTTATCAGCTTCAATCGCTAATAACACCTGGCTATCAAATTCGGTGACTTCAGACTTCAGTTTTTCAATTAAAATCTTTCTGATGATATTGTTGAGAATGGCCGACCTTGTTGTATCAATTTTAAGTGCCAATTCATCGATGAATTTAAGGTCTGCCCGATGTATTTTTAAATTCATTTTTTGTGGAGGTACCGGCAATACAATGGTAGTGTCAGCTGAATTGCTTAATATTTTGTCTTTGTTTATTTTTAGCATTTTTTTTACCATAATGAAAAAATGAAGTCATAAGCAGATCGTCGGTTAATGCGACGCTTGCCCCTTTTTTTTGCTGTAAAGACACTAACTGTTTTTTCAGTGAATCGGTGCATTGAATGGCTAACGCCAATGTCTTCTCATCTAATATCAATCTCTCGCTGTTATCGCTAAAGGAGCCAAGTGACATTACTAAATTAATCACTCCCAGAGATATATTTCTTTCCGACATTCTCTTTTGCAGATGACATGATATTTTCACGGCTTCACCTCGTCAGTTTTCAGTATAATGGCACCAAAAGTGATATTGTAAAAGTACAATTTGTGCCTCAATATTTAATTGTATGTTTTTAAAGGTTATTTAATTTTTTCGACGAGGCGCAGTGATCTGCTGAGAGCGACAGGAAAGACAACTGTGGGGACGGGGAATGTGATTCGGGGTGGCGGGGTTACATACCCCGACACCCCTGCGATGCGTCAGGTCCTCACCAGAAATCGCTGGCTCACCATCCCACCAAACACATTAATCAGCAGACCGAGAATAATCACCGATGCCCCCAGCATTTGCTGCGCTGACAGGGTTTCCCCCAAAATCAACGCGGCACTGAGAATCCCCACCACCGGTACCAGCAGCGACAGCGGTGCCACGCGCCAGGTTTCGTAGCGACTCAGCAGATTGCCCCAGATCGCGTAGCCGATAATGGTGGCGACAAAGGCCAGGTAGATCAGCGCCAGCACGGTTTGCAGCGAGATGTTCATCAGGCTGCTGACAATCGTCTCTTGCCCTTCAAACCACCATGAGCAGGCAAAGAACGGCACCATCGGCACCAGCGCACTCCATACCACCAGCGACATCACCGGCACTTTGCGGTTACGCAGAATAATTTTGTTGGTGATATTGCCCAATCCCCACGACAGCGCCGCCGCCAGCGTCAGCATCATGGTGGTGAGCGTAATGCCTGCGGTGGTTTGCCCCTCCATCCCGGCTGTTGCCAGGGTAAACATGCCGAGGGTCGCCACCAGAATGCCGACGATATGGTTCCAGCGCAGTTTCTCCGCCAGCAGCAATGCGCCGAGTATCAGGGTGAAAAAGGCCTGCGCCTGCACCACCAGCGATGCCAGGCCGGCTGGCATACCCAGCTTGATGGCGAGGAACAGAAAGGCGAACTGACCAAAACTGATGGTCATGCCATACACCACCAGCCAGCGCAGCGGAATGGCCGGGCGTTTAACGAAAAAGATCGCCGGGAATGCCACCAGAGTAAAACGCAGTCCTGCCAGCAAAAAGGGGGGCATGCCATGCAGCCCCAGCTTAATCACCACAAAATTGACGCCCCAGGCGAGTACCACACACAGGGCTAATAAGAGATCTTTGACTGACATAAAAATTCCTTCTGCCGCGATCAGGCGGTGGCCGTCACGGGGGTGGCGATCTCTGCGCAGCAGTCATCGCCGATAACACGAAAATAATCATTCACATCCAGCGCCACTGAACGTTCCAGCAACCCGGCGTTAAACCACAGCGTACCGACATCACGCAGGCGTGAATCCACACGCAGCGCCAGCCGGTCATCAAAACTAAAGGGTGGCACCGCGCCCATCACGCACTGTGTCAGCTCCTGGGCTTTTTCCGCAGCGGCAAAGCTCGATTTCTTGCCGCCGATGGCACGGGCGGCGCTTTTGAAGTTAATTTTGCAATCACCCGGCACAATCGCCAGCAGGTAACGGGCCTCCGCGCCCTCCGGCATCGTCACTTCCAGTACCATCGCCTTTGCGGCCTGATTCAGCTCGTTACCCCGGATGGCGCTGATGACATCGGTCTGACCGATGGCCTCATGCTCAATCACACGATAATCCGCCTGATGCTGCTCCAGTTGGGTGATCACTTTCTCAAAGGTTGTCATCTTTTCTCCTCGTATGACGGGCCTCGGGTTAACTCCAGGCAATCGCGTGCTTCATCTTTTTGTCGGTGAGACCAAAGAAGAAGCCCATGGTGATGCGCGTATCGCCTTCCACCCGATCAATTTCATGATAAAAAGCAGGATTAAACAGATAGATATCGCCACTGCGCGGCGAAAATTCGCAGGTTTCGCAATGCTCAACCACGCCACTCTGGTAACCGAGTTCGCCGGGCGTTTTAAAGCGCTCGTCCACCGGCTGCCATTTCTTATTAAAGATGCGTAATTCACCCCCGGCGTTGCATTCCTGGAGGCACACTACGCAACTCAGTTGATGCAAAATATCGGTCACGACCAGGCCGCTGCCCGCCGCATCGCGTACGATGTTGTCGTTATGCAGCGGATTAGCGACGCCATTGGCATGGAAGCGCACAATCGAACCTGCGTAATCGCCGTGCTGTGGATCGGTGGCGGTTTGCAGGCTTTCCAGCCGCAAAGCGTGTTTCACCCAGTTGTAAACCTGGTCACGCAGGCAGTGCAGCGACGGCGGTAACGCGGGCTGGATATCACGCAGTTCGGTGAAATAGTTTTCCGGCGCAGCGGTATGCTTCGCCAGATAGGGGCCAAGAGTGGTCAGTGCACCGTTGGGGTAGTGGGATACCCGCACCTTTTCGCGGCAAAGTTGCAGGTCATCCACCGCCGCTTCACGCACTTCCGGGGTCAGGAAATTACGCAGCACCAGCAGCGGTACGCGCGCAGTAACAATGTCATCCAGCCAGGTACTTTCCACAAACATTTTGGGGCTAATAACGCGTATCTGATTGAAAATGGCCATGCTTGTTCACTCCGACAAAGGAATTTCATGAAGTTCATGGTTGCTCATACGACGCCAGGTGGACGCCGCGCCCAGTGCTGCAATGGGTTCAGAAGAGATAAACGTGCTGTTGTTATGCTGACAGTGGTGCAGGGTGAAGTAATCCGGGTAGGGGGTGTCATCGGGATGCCATTGCCACGCCCAGGCTTTCTCGCGGGTGACAAAAATGGCATTGGCCGCGCTGCCGCCCGGGGCCACCTGCGCCATCTTGTTGCGCAGATAATCACGGGTGAAATCGGCAGGCGTGGCGCGATCAACCATATATTCCAGGTATTCCGCCGAGTCAAAGCGTGACTCCGTCATGCCGAGCTGCTGATACACTGTCGGCAGAAAGCCGTTGTGCATCATGTGCCACTGCGTCTGGCCGCTGGTACGCCATAGCGGATGGGAAAATTCGATGCCCTGATTTTTGCTCAGCGTGGCATGGCGCACATGTACCGCGAGAAAGCGGCCACGCAGACGATCCACATCAATACCCGGCAGCGCATCGGCAAAAGTGCCGGTGCCGTGCAGCGTGCGAATATGACCCTGTTCCCGCCACAACAAGCCCCAGCCGTTCGGATGTTGTTTGATCGGGCCATCATGGGTGGCGGTTTCTCCACAGCTCATCGCGCGCGCCGCCTCCAGTACCGCTGTGGCATCAAACTGTCCGTGCGCCAGAATCATTCTGCACATAGTAAATCCCCCCGGGTGGCAAAGGACGTGACATCGAGAATCTGATGGAAGGTCGCCAGCACGTCGTCGCGGCTGTTGCCCGGCAGACGAAAGGTGGCGAGGATGCCCGCATGGCGGGTTAAATCGGCGTACAGTGAAGAGCGCGGCGAGACTTCAAGCGCAGGCAGATTGAGCGGTGGCAATAGCTGGCCGCGCTGCTGTTGGGCGATCCACTGTTCCGCCTGACGATATTGCAGCGGCTGGCGTAAACGTAAGCGTCCCACCACCTGAGCGGCCTGGCAGAAATGCAGCTCAGGCATGCCGTGTCCCGCTTCGATGTGAAAGGCAATCTCGGCCCAGTTAATGCCGGTTACTTCCTCGACCAGATTCACCACACCCATCCCCGACAGACGGAAACCCATTTCGAGAAAATGCGGCTCGCCATTGACCACAATGAAATCGATATGAAAGGCCCCCTGACGGTAGCCAAAGGTTTCGCAGCAGAAACTCATCAGGCTGGTGAAGGAAGCTGGCAACTGTTGTGCCGCCATTGCCACATGCCCGGATTCGTAAAAGCTGATGCTACCGTCCTGATCGCTGTGAAGTTCGATCACCTTCTGGCAGCAGGTCAGCGCCACCGCGTGACCGTTATCCACCACCCCCTGGAGCGAATATTCATCGCCGCACAGCCAGCTTTCGACGATAAAGCCGGAGAAACCGCGCCCGCCGTAATTCATGGTATCGACCAGTTTATTGATCACGGTGTCGAGCTGGCTGGCCTGTTCCACCAGCCAGATACCGAGGCCGCCACCGCCATCAACCGGCTTGATCACGCACGGATAAAGCAGCGCCTCACGCGCATCGCGGATACTGAGCGGAGAAGCAAAGAAACGAAATTCCGGCTGCGGGAAACGCGGCCAGGCTTTGCGCAGCGCCATGCGTTGCGCATATTTATCCGGGGGAATAAAACCGGGACCGGCATCCGGGCCAGCCAGCATCTCGCGTACCCGTCCGGCGGAGACGTTGTAGGCTTCAAATCCCGCCAGCACCACCTGGGGATGCTCCAGCAGCCCGGCACGCAGGCAGGCCTGCAACACATCCCAGGGGTTTTCTGGTCGGTCAAGCCGCACGATCAGATCGAACGGCAGCGTAAAGCTGAGCGACTGGTAATCGATAAAGTCGCCCATCTCCGCCAGCACGGTAAAATAGCCTTCGCGTTTCGCCACGGCGCAGTACGGGTTTTGCCCGTCACGGGTCGCGCCAATCTGCAGGAATATCTTTCTCATCGCTTAGCCTTACCGGGTTAGCGCCCGGAAATCACTTCTGTGACGATGTCCTGTAGGACACCATTGTTCACCTGAATCACCGCTTTGTGTGGATCGAAGCGCAACACGCGCGATAGGGCATCGTGCTGCTGGTTATCCAGCAGCGAACTCACCTGCGCGCTGCGCCAGCAATGGCGCATCTGGGTGATGGTCAGGCCGGACAGTTGCTCCAGCTGTTGTGCCAGCTGGATATCGTTACTGTCTCCCGCCAGCAACGCCCGCACGGCCTGCTCCTGGGGTGGATGCGGCAGCTGGTGTAACCAGGACGCCAGCTGCCTGCCGCTGGCGATAAATGGGGAATAAATCATGCACACCAGCTGGGTTTCATTGAGGCCAAAGGCCTGTTCCGCGAACCGCGCAGCGCGCTGACGCGCCCGGGCGATGGCCTCATCATCCTGATAACGCGCTGCCATCTCCTCAATCAGCTGGGGTGGGAAATCTTTTTGCTGCATCAACCCCAGCGCAAAGCGCACATATTCGCGAATGCCTTCGGCGTAGCTACGCTGCAACAGCGTTTCCGCGCGCAGACCGCGAATATGTGCCATTAAGGTGGGATTGCCGCAGTCCGATTCGGAAAAACTGAACATCAGTTCATCGAAGCGGAAATGCATAAACTCCGTCAGCAGCGCCCAGTGCGCGCCCGCTTCATAGGCGGTGTCCTGATAGATATTGAAGAACAGCGGGTCGCGGGCCAGCTGCCAGGTGATGCGGTGCGCCGGTGTGACCTGATCGGCACCGTAGATATCAGCAAAATAACGTTCAGCGACGCCATCAAGGGTTTGCAGAAAGCCGCTAAAGCCGCGTGATTTATCCGCCACTGGCGCATTAAACAGTCGTGACAGATGGCGCGCCCACGCGAGGTAAGCGGTTTGTTCCTGCGGGGAATCGCCGGTGATGATCATATCCACCCCGCCATCGTAGTGCGCAGCAAGGCCAAAGGAGTTCACCATGCTGAGGTTGCAGGCGTTACAGAAGGTGGAACGCGCATCGGCGCGGAAGCGGTGGCCATTCATCAGCACATCGTTGCGATTTTGCTGGTGCACTGCTTCCGGCATCGGCAAATGACGGGCAAAAGGACGAATCTGTAATCCGTCGGTCACCAGACATTCGGTAAAGTCATCGTTGTGGATATGCAGCGCGCGATAGACGCGATCGATGTTCTCCATCACGCTGTCGTTCATCGCCGCATGGCGGTTGGTACTGATGCGCAGCTGGAAGGTGCTGCCGTGCTGTTGCCAGATCAGCCCCTGGATGTAGCGCACATACGCCACCATGTAGCTGCTGTCTTTGCCACCGCCATAGGCGAGTAGCACACGGTTGTTTTCAGGATGATGCGTATCGGGTAAAGCGGCGAGCAAACGGCGGGAACAGGCCTGGGCTGATTCGAGAATGGCGTTGGACAGGTATCCTTCAATTTCTCTCATCATGGTGGACAGATTATTCATTTTTCACTTTTTCCTTTGGCTAATAAAATCGCAGTCGCCTTGAAGTCGACAACCTTGCTCACGGGCCACGAAGGTGTTACGGAATGAATGTCTCGGTCTTATGCTGTGTGGCTGTTGGCTTGCCACCGCTGCGCATCGTTATTTAAGAGATGCAGCCTAAACTACTTTGAATGTAATCTGATGGATACGCACAGATCAGCACGATATGGGGTGGAACAGATGGCGGGTGAAACGGAAGAACAGGAGAGTCAGAGCAGTCGTTACCGTCAGATAGCAGAACAGATCAAGCAGGCGATTCACAGCGGATCGCTGCCGCCAGACAGCCGTCTGCCTTCGGTACGCACCCTGGCGACGCAGTACCATGTCAGCATGACCACCGCGCTAAAAACATTACGCACCCTTGAGGATGAGCATTATGCGGTGGCGCGTCCTAAGTCCGGCTTTTTTGTTGCGCCGCGTAAAGCGGAAAAAAAATTGCCGCTGGTTCCGCACGAGCAGCCGCGCGAAATTGCACCGCTGGATGAGCAGACTGAGCTGCATCTGGCGATGGTCGGCTCGGATTGTCGGGTACGACTGGACCTGGCAAACGGCGATATCTCGCTGTATCCGGTAAAGAAAATTGGCCTGCTGATGCGCCAGATGGGCTACAGCAAACCGGCGCTGCTGGGCAACACCGTCAAGGGCACTGGCTATGCGCCGCTCAAAGCGGAGATCGCCCGCCGCGCGGTGGATTATGGCTGCAACATCAACGCCGATGACATCCTAATCACCAATGGCTGCATCGAGGCAATCTCGCTGTCGCTGCGCGCCACCACACGGCCAGGCGATATCGTGGCGGTGGAATCGCCGTGCTACTTCGTGCTACTGCAAATGTTGCACAACCTTAATCTGCGGGTGATTGAAGTGGAAGCGGGTGCGGAAGGCTACGTCAACGTGGAAAAACTGACGTCGCTGTTCCAGCGCAAAGCGGTGCAGGCGTACCTCAGTATTAACAACATCAACAACCCGCTGGGCAAAAGTATTCCCAACGAACAGAAGGCCTATATTGCGCGTCAGGCAGATGAAAACGATGTGGTGATTATTGAGGATGATATCTTCGGTGACACCGCGTTTGGTGAACGCCGTCCGTTCCCGATGCGCGCCTTCAGCCCGAACGTTATTTTGTGCAGCGGCTTCTCAAAAACCGTGGCACCCGGCATCCGCATTGGCTGGGTGCACAGCGCCAACTACATGCGCAAAATCGCCTCGTTAAAATACACCTCAACCATGGGCACCTCGGTGCTGTCGCAGGCGGCAATTGCCGAACTGCTGCGCAACGGCGGTTACGATGCCCATCTGCGTAAGCTGCGCCGCGAACTGGCGAACCAAATCCGCCAGATGCGCCAGGCGGTGCTGCGCTATTTTCCTGCGGGCACGCGGGTGTCTGATCCGGAAGGCGGTTATGTGTTGTGGGTTGAGATGCCGGTGCAGGCGCTGAACGTGCGTGCGCTGTTTCTCAAGGCGCGCAATGCCGGGATTGGCATCGCACCGGGGCATATATTCGCCACCGATCACCGCTACGACCACTGTTTTCGGCTCAACGCCGGGTTTGGCTGGAATGCGGAAGTGGAGCAGGCAATTCGCCAGCTGGCACAGTGGTGCCAGCTGTCATTGGTAGAAGCAAAGCAGGATTAAGCGCGCCAGGCGTCTTCGAGTTCTTCCGCCAGAATCTGCACCGCGCGTTCAATATTCTCCGCGTCTGGTACATAATTCATGCGCATACATTGGTGGGTATGCGGCCATTCCTGCTCCAGGCCGGGGAAGAAGAAGTGTCCAGGCACCATCAGCACGCCGCGTGCTTTCAGGCGCTGATACAGGGCTTCGGTGGAGATCGGCAAATCGCGGAACCACAACCAGAGGAAAATCGCCCCTTCCGGTTTATGAATCAGGCAGCGATCTTCCGGTAAATAGCGGCGAATGATAGCGATCGTTTCGCTCACTTTGTGCTGATAAAACGGTTTGATCACCTCTTCCGACAGACGCAATAAATCCCCGCGCACAATCATCTCGTTGGCGATCGCCGGGCCGATGCTGCCAGGTGCCAGGCTGATAATACCGTTCATATTGCCAATGGCGCTGATAGTCTTTTCATCGGCAACGATAATGCCGCAACGCGCACCGGGCAGGCCAAGTTTTGACAGGCTCATGCACAGGATGATGTTGGGATTCCACAGCGGGCGTGCTTCGCTAAAGATAATGCCGGGGAAGGGCACACCGTAGGCGTTATCAATCAGCAGCGGCACCTGGTGCTGCTGTGCCAGGGCATCCAGCTGTAACAGTTCATCATCGGTGATCACGTTGCCGGTGGGATTGGTCGGGCGTGATACGCAGATCAGACCAACCTCGTCATTCAGCGGCAAATGGTCAAAATCGACGTGGTATTTAAACTGGCCCTCCGGCAGCAGTTCGATGTTCGGTTTCGCGGAAACAAACAAGCCTTCTTCCAGCCCGGCATCAGCGTAACCGAGGTATTCCGGGGCCAGCGGGAACAGTACGCGTTTTTTGCTGCCGTCGGCGCGGTGTCCGGCGAACAGGTTAAACAGATAGAAAAACGCGCTCTGGCTGCCGTTGGTGAGCGCGATATTCTGCGCCGTTAATGGCCAGCCGAACTCCTCGCGCAGCATGGCTGCCAGCGCATCGAGCAGCAAAGCCTTGCCGCGCGGGCCGTCGTAATTGCACAGCGCCTCGCTCAGCTTGCCTTCCTGATGCATCTGCTGCAAAAGCTGGTGGAAATAGTCGTTAATGGCCGGAATTTGCGCCGGATTTCCGCCGCCAAGCATGATGGTACCGGGGGTTCGCAACCCTTCACCCATATCTTCCATCAGACGTGAGATGCCGGAATGTTGCGTAAATTTGTCGCCGAACTGTGAAAAAGACATAGCAGGTTAAAACTTTGTGATGACTGATTGGGGACAACCATAGCGCCCGCAACATGCAGGCGCAATGGTCAGGCGGGGAAAAGGTGCAAAGCCTTATTTCACAACCTCAGGATTGACACAATTCTTCTCGATTTTGCCGGTCAGCGCGGCGATCAGGTTATCCACTGCATCGCTCAGCATGCCGTAGCGGGTTTCATGGGTGGCGGAACCGATGTGCGGCAGCGTCACCACATTCGGCAGCTTCAGCAGTGCGGAATCGGCAGGGACAGGCTCCTGCTCGAACACGTCCAGCCCCGCGGCGTGAATGGTGCCGTCCTGTAATGCCGTGATCAGCGCTTGTTCATCGACCACCGGACCGCGTCCAGCGTTGATCAGAATGGCGCTCGGCTTCATCATTTTCAGCTGTGCGGTGCTGATCATATGATGTGTCTGTTCAGTCAGCGGCAGGCTGATGCAGACAAAATCGCTTTCCTTCAGCAGCGTCTCCAGGTTGCAGGCGCGGGCGCCAAAACGGGTTTCCGCTTCGCTATGCTGACGACGTGCGTTGTACAGAATCTTCATACCGAAGCCGAAATGCGCGCGCTGCGCCAGCGCCAGACCGATGCGGCCCATGCCGAGGATACCGAGGGTTTTGTGATGCACATCGACGCCGTATTTCTCCGGGCCAATGCTTTTCTGCCACTGACCGGCTTTCACCCAGGCATCCAGTTCTGTTACGCGGCGGGCGCTGCTCAGCACCAGTGCCATCATGGTGTCGGCCACAGTTTCGGTCAGCACCGTGGGTGTGTGCATCAATACCACACCACGCTGGTTTAACGCCGCGACATCAAAGTTGTCATAGCCGACAGAGATGGTTGAACAGGCGCGCAAGGCAGGCATTTTTGCCAGAAGGTCCGCATTCACTTTACCGCCTGAACCCAGTAAGCCCTCAGCCTGTTGAAACAGGGCTGCGTGTTGATTGACGGTTTCCGGGGAAATGTCGTTGACTTCGGTGACAGTGAAGTGCGCGTCGAGTTTCGCGTACAGTTCTTCCGGCAGGCTTTTCTGACCCTTATAAACAATCACAGCAGGTTTCATCTTTTGCTCCCTGTAGAACGAGTGACGGGCGACCAGCGTCGCCCGGAAAAGTCATTTCAGCTTACGCTTTCAGGCGTGTTTTGCCCCGTGCAACGGCGGCGTTTTGTTTTCAGCGGGTTTGACGACCAGCGTCAGCCAGACTGACGCCAGCAGGGCTGCCCCCATAAAAATGTAAGAGGCCGATGGGTTGCCGGTTGCGCCATTAAGATAACCCACAATCCATGAGCCGACGAATGAACCGAGTGCGCCCATGCTATTAATCAGAGCCATCGCGCCGCCTGCCACATTACGCGGCAGCATTTCCGGGATGATGGCGAAGAACGGACCGTAAGGGGCATACATCGCACCACCGGCAATCACCAGCAACGCATACGACAGCCAGAAATGGCTGGAACCCACCAGATACGAACCGAGGAAGGCCAGCGCGCCAATCAGCAGCAGCGGCCAGACAAACAGTTTACGGTTCTGCATTTTATCCGAGGCCCACGACACTACGATCATCGCGATGGTGGCGACCAGATAAGGCACCGCCGACAACCAGCCCGCTTCCACCATCCCCATCTGCGTACCGTTACGCAGGATGGAGGGCAGCCACAGCACGAAGCCATATACGCCGATGCTCCAGGCAAAATATTGCAGGCATAACAGCACAACATTACGGTTACGGAAGGCTTCGCCGTAATTACGCACCGCTTTGATGCCTTCCTGCTCTTTCTGCAACTGCGCCTGCAACGCGGCTTTTTCGCTGTCGCTCATCCATTTCGCCTGTGCCGGTTTGTCCTGCACCAGGAACCACCAGGCGACGGCCCAGATCACCGCCGGAATCCCTTCGAAGATAAACATCTCACGCCAGCCAAAGGAATCGATCAGATAGCCCGACACCACCGACATCCACAGCACCGTCACCGGGTTACCAAGGATCAGAAAGGTGTTGGCGCGTGAACGTTCGGATTTGGTGAACCAGTTGCTGATGTAAATCAGCATCGCGGGCATCACCGCCGCTTCCACCACGCCGAGCACAAAACGGATGGCCGCCAGCATCGGAATATTGCTCACTACCCCGGTCAGCGAGGCGCACAGCCCCCACAGCACCAGGCAGCAGAAAATCAGTTTTTTCACGCTGCGGCGTTCGGCATACACCGCCCCAGGGATCTGGAAAAAGAAGTAGCCAAGGAAGAACAACGCGCCGAGCAGCGATGACATGCCTTTGGTGATGCCGAGGTCGTCGTTAATGCCTGCGGCCGAGGCGAAGCTAAAGTTCGCGCGATCGAGATACGCCAGACTGTAGGTGATAAACACGATGGGCATGATAAACCACCAGCGTTTTGGCGCGATTGTCTGCGTTTTCATACGTTTATCCTCTGTTCGTAGCGGCGCGATTTATCGCGCCACTACATGTGTTTGTGCAGGTATCAGTAATCGCCAAGGGTGGCGCGTGTCGGCAGCCCTTCGCTGTCGCCCGCGACCTGAATAGCCAGCGAGCCGATTCTGTTGCCGCGCAGGATCGCCTGCGGCAGCGTTTTGCCCTCCAGCAGGGCGCTGATCAGGCCGACGGCAAAGCCATCACCGGCACCGACGGTATCGACCACCTTGTCAACGCGAATCGGGGCCACCAGGCCTTTGTCACCGTCGGCAGTTTTGAACCAGGCACCATCGCTGCCGGTTTTGATCACCACCGCTCTGACGCCTTTATCCAGGTAGAAATCAGCGATGGCTTCCGGCTGGCGATAGCCGGTGAGAATCAATCCCTCGCGCTCACCCGGCAGCACCCAGTCGGCGTACTCCGCCAGCAGGTTCAGCTGTTTACGCATCTCATCTTCACTGCGCCACAACACCGGCCGCAGGTTGGGATCGAAGGAGATGGTTTTGCCCTGCGCGCGCATCTCTTTGGCGGCATGTTTGCAGAGCGCCAGCGAGGTCTCGGAAATCGCTGCCGACACGCCACTCAGATGCAGATGGCGCGCATGGCCGAAATAGCTGGCATTGAAATCATCCGGCGACAGATGGCTGGCGGCGGAACCGGCACGGAAGTACTCCACTTCAGGGTCGGAGCCATCATCGACGCGGGATTTGAGCTGAAAACCGGTGCGATAACGCGTATCAACAGTGACGCAGCGATGATCAACCGCCTCTTTTGCCAGCTGTTGCAGGGTAAAGCGACCAAAGCTGTCGTCACCCACCCGGCTCACCCAACCCACCTGCAATCCCAGGCGCGCCAGACCAATTGCCACGTTAAGTTCGGCACCGGCGATGCGTTTGGTAAAACGTTCGGCAGCGGCCAGATCGCCAGTTTGCTCCGCGATAAACATCGCCATCGCTTCACCAATGGTCACCACATCCAGTTGCGTCGGGGTCGTCATTGTCAGCTCCTTAGCAGGCGCGCAGCAGGTCAACGTAGTGACGCGTTACCGCCACTAAATCGTCGCCTTCCAACGGGAATTCGATACCGCGAGGTACATCACCGGGCAGCGCCTGTAACAGGGCGCGCCAGTCTTCGGGGCTGTCATCCAGCGCGATGGCGCGGAAACTGGGGTGATGAGGCACGGCAGTTTTGACATGCACGTAGCCGACATAGCGGCTCAGCTGCTGTGCCGCCTGCATGGCGTCTTCGCCGGTCCAGTGCCAGTTCGCCATATCAAAGGTCATGTGCAGCGGCAGCGCGGCGTCAAAGGCGTGATGGAAAAAGCGCTGCATCGGGGCCAGTTTGCAATCGGCGGTTTGATCGTTTTCCACCACCAGTTTGACCGGGGATGCGTTCAGTACCGCAAGTAGGGCGTCGAAGTGTGGCTCGACATAATGGCCGAGCGACAGTTTCAGGCGCTGTGCCCCGAGCTGCCCGGCTTCGCGCAGCAGTTGTGCCAGATGGGGGTTCAGCGCGCCATCGGCCAGATACAGCGTTTCCGGTGCGGAATAGCACACGCTCAGACCTTGCTGAGCAATCGCCTCACCCAGCGCGGGCAGCTGGCTAATCTCATCAGCACCGAATAATTCGCGGCGGATTTCCACACCATCCGCCCCTGCCTGCTTAATCAACGGCAGCAGCGCAGCCTGACCGCCCAGTTCTGCTACTTTGGTGGTGCCGTAAGCGGCTGTAACAACGATAATTTCTGGTTTCATCTCATCTCTCCGGGCGTGAACAGCATGCCAAACGTTATAAAAACGTTAGATGGAACCGGTTCCAAAGAAAAGCGACAGATCGCGGAAGTATGATCCTGCTCACGAAGTGGGCCGTGGGAGGCTGTAGCGGCGCGATTTATCGCGCGGGTTTTAACGAATAAATTAACGCAGCCGTTGGCTGGAGCCGCGCACAATCAGTTCGCCGGAAAATACCTGCTCGGAAATCGGTTGATCGTCGCCTTCAATACGCGCGATAACCTTTTCCAGCGCGGCATAGCCGATCTGCCAGGTAGGTTGTTTCAGGGTGGTGATGCCAGGCCCGGCCAGCGCAGCCCATTCCAGCTCATCGAAGCCGAGCAGGCCGATGGATTCGCCCCAGTTGAGGTTAAGACGTTGCATTGCGCGCGCCACCTGCAACGTCAGCGCGCCGTTGGCGGCGACGATGGCACAGCGTTTTCCAGCATGACGCTGGCGGAAATCGCGCAGCGCCGCATCCATCAGGGCGGGCTGATGCAGGGCAACTTCGGTGTTTTCTGCCTGCACCGCAGGTTGCGATTGCGCGGTGCTAAAGAACGCCGCCAGTCGCTCGCGACGAGTGTTGACGCTACCCAGTGGCTCGCTGAGGAACAGCAGCGCTTCATAACCGTTATCCAGCAGGTGTTGAGTGGCCTGTTGCGCTGCTTCCGGGTTATTCAGCCCGACCACATCACAGGCGAAATCAGGGATTTTGCGGTCAATCAGTACCATCGGTAGCATTGACTGTTGCAGCTGGCGCAGCACGTCTTCACGCATGCCGACCGCATTCACCACAATGCCTTCCACCTGATAGCTGCTCAGCAGTTGCAGGTAATGCTGCTCCAGATCCACTTCATTGTTGGTATTACACATCAGTAGGGTAAAACCGTGGCTGCGGCAGGCGGCTTCAATACCACTCAGCACATCAACGGAATAGGGATTGGTGATGTCCGCAATGATCAGGCCAATCAGGCGGGTGCGTCCACGTTTCAGCCCACGCGCCATCTGGCTGGGGCGATAATCGAGTTCAGCAATTGCCTGTTCAATACGCGCTTTCAGGTCGGGCGACAGCAGATTCTGCTCGCCATTCAGATAGCGGGAAACGCTGGTTTTCCCGGTCTTTGCCGTACGGGCAACATCACTGATAGTCGCGCGTGGCGGCCTGGTCTTCATTGCATATACCTGAATCAAAAGAAACAGGCGAAGACTACCACAGGAACACCGCTGCGCAACAACCGGCTAGTCAGAAGTGAGGAGCAGACGCGGTTGCCACAGGGCCTGCACCTGTTCAGGGGGGGTGCCGTCCAGCAATTGCAGCACCATCTCGGCAATCTTTTCGCCAACATGTTGCTGTGAGCATTGCAGGATGGCATTGACCGGGTGATCGATAATCGAATCATGCGGTAGCCCGTCATAAACAAACAACGGAATGGCCTGCGGCCCGCTGAGCCGCCCGGCCTGTTGCAATGCTATGGCGGCACCTTCTCCCAGCGGGCTGCAATCGGTAATGATCGCCTGCGGTTGAGGGGCGCTCGCCAGCCAGGCCGAGGTTTGCTGATAACCCGCACGACGTGAGGGAGCTACGGTAGCAAGCTTCGGCACAGGAACCGGCGGCTGGTGCGATGCGATGGCATCGAGGAACCCCTGGCGGCGGTCGCGCACAAAAGAGCTGGGTTCGTTGCTGCCAATCCACCCCAGCCGGGTCAGCCCCTTTGCCAGAAAGTGTTCTGTCGCCAGCTTTACCCCGGCGTGATTATCGTAGTCAAACCAGGCATAGGGCTGCGCCAGCTGGCTACGTCCCAGCGACAGGAAGCGGAAACCTTTCTGTTGCAGACGTTGCAGGCGGATATCATCGGGGGTGGTATGGGTAACGATCAGCGCATCCATGGCGCGGCTGCGCAGCATACGCAGCGTGCGCTGCTGGTCCTGGGGTTTATCGGCCAGCATCAGCAGATCAATGTCTTCACGGGCCAGGCGTTGATCAATGGTTTGCAGCATGCCGGTGAAATGACTATCACTTAGCGGCAATACGCTATCGGGTATCACCAGCCCGACGGTGTTGGTACGGCCGGTCTTCAGTTGGCGAGCCGCGGCATTGGGACGATAGCCGCGTCGGCTGGCTTCTTCTTCAATACGTTTGCGCGTGTCTTCAGCCACATCATCATAGCCATTCAGTGCACGACTCACGGTGGTAACGGAAAGTCCGAGGATGGAGGCGATGGCTTTCAGCGACATGATGGGCTTCCATTGATCAATTTTTGATCAAGCTAACATAAAGAAATCGGCGGCTCTACGGGGGGATAATATTTGAGGGCAGGGGCAGCAGCAAGCGTCAAAAGTGGAGTAAAAACGTGCGAAATGGGCCTGACAGCGCAGGCCCAAAAGATTTATCCCAGCGGGGTGAGGGTGATCTCGACGCGGCGGTTCTGCGCCTTGCCGGCTTCGGTGCTGTTGCTGGCAATCGGGTTATCCGGCCCCATGCCCTGGGTACGCAGGCGGCTGGCTTCGACGCCCTGCACAATCAGCGCGCTGGCAACGCTTTCCGCACGCTGCTGCGACAGACGCATATTCAGGGCGCGCGTACCGGTGCTGTCAGTAAAGCCAACCACATTGACGGCGGTTTTTGGATACTCTTTCAGTACCATTGCCACGCCGGTCAGGGTATTGGCACCCGCCGGTTTCAGGTTGCTGCTGCTGGAATCGAAGGTGACATTGTTTGGCATATTTAGCACGATGTTGTCACCCTGGCGCGTGACGCTGACGCCGGTGCCACGCATTTTGTCGCGCAGTTTGGCTTCCTGCACATCCATGTAATAACCGATACCGCCCCCCAGTGCTGCGCCGGAAGCCGCGCCAATCAGCGCCCCTTTACCGCGATCTTTTTTCGAGGATGACAGCATGCCGACGCCCGCGCCCAGCACGGCTCCGAGGCCCGCGCCAATGCCGGATTTACCTGCCTGTGATTCGCCGGTGTAAGGGTTGGTGGTACAGCCAGATAATGCCAGGCTGCCGCTCAGTAACAAGGCCAGTGCAACAGTGTGCTTATTCATAAAAGTCCCTTCGATTTAAATGGGGGGAAAAACCCAAAACGGTGCTGATTATGCCGTTAAATCATGAGGGAAAGCGTGAGAATAAGTCTTAAATTGTAAAGAATCGCCTCATATGTTGGCAGGATGGCAGAAACAATCAGTTTGATGATCATTAATCAGGCCGCAGGCTTGCATATAGGAATAGCAAATCGTAGGGCCGATGAATTTAAAACCACGCTTCTTCAACGCTTTAGACATTGCTATGGCAGAATCGGAGGTGGTGGGAGCCAGCTTGTAATCGGGGAAATGGTGCAAAACTGGCGTGTTATCGACAAATCCCCAGATAAAGCGAGAAAAGTCTTCACCGCTGGCCTCCATGGCGAGGAACGCACGCGCATTCACAATAATGGCTGACAGTTTGGCGCGTTGACGAATCAGGCCGCTGTCCTGCATCAGACGATCGAGATCGGCTTCATCCATCGCAGCCACTGCCTGTGGGTCAAACTGATGAAAAGCACGCTGATAATTTGCGCGTTTTTTTAACACGGTAATCCATGAAAGCCCGGCCTGTTGTCCTTCCAGACACAGCATTTCAAATAAGGCACGCTTATCAGTTTGCGGCACGCCCCATTCGGTGTCGTGGTACGCCAGATAGAGCGGATCCTGTGTTACCCAGCCACATCGTTGCATCGCAGTGCTCCTAAAGCATGAGGAAAATACTTCTCTTTCCTTGACGTATTCAATAATCGGTTAATAGTTAATCAAAGGGCGCCGATAACTGTTTTATCCAATACCTAAACGCCCGGTTCCTATCTGGCTCGTCAGGAGTCCTTCATGTTGCAGAAAAGTCAGCGGTCAGGCCAGCACATTCTTGCGCTGGCTCTTGTTGGTGTGTGGCTATCTGCCTGCGCCCTGCCTGCCCGGGCATGGGATGAGGGCAGCCAGCAGAACACGACCAGCGCGAGCTCGCCTGATTATGACGCCATCCTGGAGGAAAAAATTTCCCAGAATCACCTGACATTGACCGGCAACAACGATCGAGGCCTAATGGATGCGGCGCTTAACCCACCTGATGGGGCGATCATTAACCTCCATACCGAAGCTGCCAGCGTCGGCGCGAATCCGTTTGCTAACCGCCTCTCGGCCGGCTGGCAAATGCCGATGAGTGAGGCAATATCCACCGGGCCGATTGCGCAATACGCGGTCGATCCCTCGTCTCTCAACTGCCCGCAATGTGAATTTATCGATCGTAGCAACCCTGACCAGGTCGCCTCGCTGGGCTGGCGTGTTGATTCCAGCCTTGGCTGGATAGCGCCCTACGCACAGATTAGCTACAGTCATCAATTGGGTGAGATGAATTTTACGCCACGCAGTGATGAGGGGATCGGCAGGGAAAACAACTGGATGGATGTCAGCGTGGGTGCCAATATGCCGCTGGGGCAGCATCTGTCAGCATTTGCCTCATTCTCACAAACCGGGGCGATGAGCAGCGGTGAGCAGTTCATTTATAGCCTTGGTGTCAGCGCCAGCTTTTAATCTGCGATGACCTTTTTTGGCGATTCCACGCGCTAAAACAGGTACACTGCAACCTTAGCGGCGGGCGGCATCTCCGCTCCGTTGCACTGGGCTAGTCAACGTCAGGTTTCTTCATGTCAGTCAAAATCTTAACTTCAACGCTGGTCGGGCTGGATGGCTTTTGTCAGGATCCGCTCGCGGTACTGCAACAGGCGGAAAACGGCACGCTGGCAGTGCTGCATCACAACGCACCGGCATTTTATGCGCTGACGCCACAGCGGCTGGCGCAATTGCTGGCGCTGGAAGCTGCGGCACAGCAACCCAATGATGTCATGCTGGATGACAGCATGTTTGATACCCCCAGCGCGCCCATTGCGGCCCCGGTGGGGAAATTCGCCATGTATGCGGGCTGGCTGCCGGACAACGATTTTCAGCGCCAGGCAGCCATCTGGGGCATCGCGCTGAGCGAACCGGTGACGGCGGCTGAGCTGGCTACTTTTATTGCTTACTGGCAGGCCGAGGGGCGTTTGTTCCATCATGTGCAGTGGCAGCAAAAGCTGGCGCGTAGCGTACAGATGAACCGGGCGGCGAACGGCGGACAGCCGAAGCGCGATATCACCCGGATCAGCAATACTGATTATGATATTCCCGATGGTTTTCGAGGTGAATGATGAAAACGCCGAACGATCTTTTCAGCCGCCTGAAAAAACTGATGCCGCATGAGGTGAAACCAAAATTCACCAGCGGTGAAGAATTGCTGGCCTGGAATCAGGAGCAGGGCCGTTTACGCTCCGAAGCCATTGTGCGTGAGAATCGTGCGATGAAGATGCAGCGTATTATGGGCCGCTCCGGTATCCGCGAACTGCATATGAATTGCTCGTTCGACAATTATCGGGTGGAAAATGAAGGGCAACGCAAAGCCTTGAGCCTGGCGCGTGAGTACGCGGCGGGTTTCGATAACAGCATTTCCAGCTTTGTGTTTTCCGGCCGCCCTGGTACCGGCAAAAACCATCTGGCTGCGGCTATCGGGAATGACCTGATTTTGCGCGGCAAAAGCGTGCTGATTGTGACCGTAGCGGATTTGATGTCGAGCATGAAAGGCACCTTCAGTGGCGGCAGCGATATCACCGAAGAACGCCTGTTGCAGGATCTCAGTAATGTCGATCTGCTGGTGATCGACGAGATCGGCATGCAAAGCGAATCACGCTATGAAAAAGTGATCATTAACCAGATTGTCGATCGCCGATCCTCGTCCAAACGCCCGACGGGCATGTTGTCGAACCTCGACCCCGCCGGTATGAACACGTTGCTTGGCGAGCGCGTGATGGACCGTATGCGCCTCGGCAACAGCCTGTGGGTGCGCTTCGACTGGGAAAGCTACCGCAGCCGCGTGCGCGGCGATGAATACTGATTCGCCTGTCTCACTTCATCAGGGTGCGCCACGTCAAAAATGCCAGCAAAGTCTGAGATAAAGCGCACCCGGACACTGCTACACTGAACCTCTTCCATTTTGCCGGGTGAGAAAGGCATGAAAGCGATGGGTAAAGGGCCGGCATTATTACGACTGAATAACCTGAAGCGGGTCATGACGCAGCTGCGTCAGACGCGGATAACCTCCCGCCAGGATCTGGCCCTGGCATTAAACCTCAGCAAAAATACCGTTTCGCTGATTGTGGATGATCTGCTGGAACTGGGAGTGATTACCGAACTGGGTCCGGTTAGTGTTGCCTCTGCCGGGCGTCCGAAGATTGAAATATCACTCAGGCCGGAAAAGCTGAAAAGCGCCGGTATCATGGTGGAACGCCAGACGATTCATTGGCAGGTATGTGACTATTTCTCGCAGGTGATTGCCGAACAGACCTGGCGCACCCAAACGGATGACCCCGCCGTGCTGTTGCAGGAGCTGGCGGAGTGCTGCCAGACGCTGGTCGCCGCCCATCCTGAGTTAATTGGTATCGCGCTCGGATTCCCAGGCATCGTTGATCCACAACGTGGCTGGATGCATTTCTCTTCCCATCTTGGCTGGCAGGATATTGATCTACTGACGCCACTCAAAGCTGAAATCAGCCTGCCTTTGCGCATCATGAATAATGTTAAAGCGGCGGCGCTGTTGCCGGTGCAGCAACTGGCGCTGGATAAAAATCAGAGTCATTTTTATCTGCGTATTGCGGAAGGTATTGGCGGGGCGCTGGTACAGCAGGGCGAAGTGTTTACCGGCAGCAGCTGGACCGCAGGAGAAGTGGGCCATTTGCTGGTGCAGCCGAATGGGGCGCGTTGCAGCTGCGGGCGTCTGGGCTGCCTGGAAGCGCTGGTCAGCCAGCCTGCGATTCAGCATCAGCTGGCCCAGCGAAAACCGGGTCTGCGCTGGCAAAATCGCGAGAGCGAACCGGCAATGGTCAGTGCGGTGATGAGTGAGGCTGGCGCGCAACTTGGCAGCGCGTTGAGCCAGGTGATGCTGCTGCTCAATCCCGCCAGCATTATGGTGGATGCGCCGTGGAATGCGTCCCCCGCCTTTGTTCAGGCGGTGCAGCAGACGGCGCAGGCGAGTACGCTGGCCTTTACCTTTGCCCATACCGCGCTGCATTTTCTGCCGCAGCGTATCGATCCAGCCAATGGTCTGGCGCTGGCGGTGATTGAGCAGTATGAGCAGCGGATGGGGTGATTTCATCAGGGTCGCCAAAATGGCGACCCTGAGTTTTAATGCCGTGGAATATTCAGTGACTCAGCGGATTTGCTGCTGCTGGTGGCGGCTGGCAATTCTGCATCCACATTGAATTTTTCCAGCACCAGGCCGTGAATTTTCTCCAGCGATACCCCCGCCGTTTCCGGCAGATAGCGGAAGGTGAAGAAGTACATACCCAGCGAGAAAATCGCGAACAGCAGCAGCGGGAAACCACCGTGGAACATATCGATCAACATCGGGCTGCTGTTCATGATCGGGAAGGTGGAACTGATGATAAAGTTCGCCATCGACATCGCGCAGATGGAGATCCCGACACAGATGGAGCGGATTTCGGTCGGGAAGATCTCGCCCAGCACCGTCCAGACAATCTGGCCCCAGGTCATACCGAAGAAAATCATATAGGCGAACAGACCGATCACCGGCAGCAGGCCTGGCAGATGGTAATAGAAGGCGATAAACGAGTAAGCCAGGAAGATGCAGGAGGTGATGGCCCCGAGCAGCAGCAGCTTACGACGCCCCACTTTATCGATCAGCGTCATCCCTACCAGTACGCCAATAAACTGACAAACGGACAGCCAGAAGGTTTGCAGCAGCGCCGAATCCACACTGCCAGAGACATTTTTCAGTAGCGTTGGCCCAAAATACTGAATCACGTTAATGCCGCTGATTTGGTTACCCACTGCCAGACCAATACCGATCACCAGCAATGGCACCGTGGTTTTATCAAGGCGAAAACGTGCCTTGTGCTGACGTGCTGCCTCGTCGGAGAACGAGTGTTTGATTTCGCTGAACACGCTTTCCGCATGCTCGCGGTTGGAGATTTTGGTCAGTGTGTCCAGGGCGGCATCGTATTTGCCTTTCAGCACATTCCAGCGCGGTGATTCCGGGATAAAGGCGATAAAGAAGATAAACAACGCGCAGGGCACCAGTGCGGTCGCCAGAATATAGCGCCAGCCCATAGCGATCATCGCTTCCGGCAGCATCGATTTGGTGATGAAGTAGTTAGTCAGCAGCACCACCGATTGCCCGCCGACGCAGCACACCGCATACAGCGCGGTGGTGCGACCACGAAACTTTGATGGCGACAGCTCCGCCAGATAGATAGGCGAGATCACCGAAGCGAGTCCGATTGCCAGGCCACCGATGATGCGGAAAAGCACAAATATCGTGAAATTGTGGGCGATGGCGGTGCCGATCACCGAAACGGTAAACAGCAAGGCGGTAATGGCGAGAGATTTTTTGCGTCCCAGCACATCGCTCAGGCGCGGGGCGATAAAACAACCCACCAGACTCCCGAGCAGAATGTTAGAGACTGCCCAGCCCGTTTCAGCGGGTGTCAGCTGGAAGTATTCACTTAAGGGTTCGATTGCACCTGAGATAATGGAAGAGTCATACCCCATCAGCAACCCGCCAAATGCGGCGACGGTGCAGCAGAGAATGACATACCTCATGTTGTAGCGTTTTTGTCTGGAATCCATGGTTATAGCCCCTTGTCTCTACCGCCTGAACGTTGCATGTCCAGAAAGAGGAATGTTGTAGGTTGTCGATGTTCCGTGTATTCACGCAGGGTACTCGCAGTGAAATATATTTTCTAAATGGATATTTTTGGATCATTTTTTCCGAAATATGTGAGCGGGGTTGCGAAAATTGTTGTCGTGGATAAGTGGGGTAAGATTTATGCAGATGAAATGATAGGTTTTTTGTCATTACCTTCTGGCCGGGATGTTGCGCTTGTTACTTTTTACTGGAATTTCTCTGAAATTTTTATTCTGAAATGAGCGACTTTACCCTGCCGCTCATTGCGCCAGGGTGCGGTTTCATTTTTTGCCGGGCAGCAGGCATAATACGTTGATTGAAAGGCCGTCTTTGCGGACATCGCGATGAAAACGCAGCGCATCACCCTGGATGATATTGCCACCCTGGCGGGGGTCACCAAGATGACGGTGAGCCGATATTTACGCACGCCGGAAAAAGTGAAAACGGAAACGGCCGACAAAATTGCCAGCGTTATTGCTGAAATCGGCTACACGCCTGATCCGGACAACCTCGCCCTGAGCAGCGCCAGTCCGCCACGCATTGGTGTGCTGATCCCTTCCTTTAATAATCAAATCTTTGCCGATTTGCTGGCCGGGATTGAATCCGTGACCAGTGCGCAAGGCTACCAAACGCTGGTGGTCAATTATGATTACAACCCGCAGCGGGAAGAGGAGCAGATTGCCACGGTGCTGGCATTGAATATCAAAGGTCTTATTCTCACCGAGTCCGTGCACACCATCCGTGCGGAAAAATACCTGAAAGCGGCCACCATTCCGGTGGCGGAAGTGATGGGACTGACCGAAACGCGCGATCGCATCAATGTCGGGTTCGATAACTATCGTGCGGGCTATGACATGACGGCGATGCTGCTGGCGAGTGGCAAAAAGCGTGTGATCTATTTTGGTTCCATGTCAGACCGGCGTGATGAGCAACGTTATGCTGGTTATTGTGATGCGGTGGCCGCGGCGGGGCTGCCCGCCGGGCGCATTGTGCCAAACAAGGTGTCATCGGTATCGATTGGTACCGGCATGATGACGCTGGCGCGCCAGCTCTATCCGGAGATGGATGCGATTCTCTGTACTAACGATGACCTCGCGGTTGGCGTATTGCAGGAGTGCCATGCAGCGGGGATCGCGGTGCCGCAGTCGATGGCAATTGCCGGTTTTCATGGGCTGGAGATTGGTCAGGTCACTACGCCACGTCTGGCCAGCGTGATTACGCCACGCTTTGAAATGGGCAAAGTGGCTACCGAAATCGTGATTAAAAAGATCAACCACCTGCCGACCATTGAGCAGGTCAATCTGCACTATCGGCTCTCGATGGGTGCCACCATCTGAAAAAGTAAAAACCCCGTTCACTACTGAACGGGGTTTTTGTTTAAAACATCAGTCGCGAGCGGTGCTGCCCGCAATGGGCGGTGGCGTATGATGTGCCCGTTTCAGGAAGCGGCTTTCCAGCAGGTTCCACGAGGTATAAGCCAGCGCCACGGTAATCACAATCGTCATCAGCAGGCCGAGGAAGGCGTTAGCGTTGAAGACGCCAAAGTGCTGCAACACCTGAATAATTGGCCAGTGATAAAGGTACATCCCGTAAGACATGTCACCGTACTGGCTGATTTTGATCTCGCTACATAGGTTGGTGCAGAACAGAATCACCACCGACGAGAAGGCGATCGGCTCCACCAGGAAGGCGTAATCGGTGCCTTTGAACAGCAGAAACACCACCAGTGAAATAATGGTGATTTCTTTCAGACGATCAAACGTGGGCTGATGGGTCGCCAGCAGGCTGCCAAAGAAGAAGTAGGAAGAGAGCGAAATGAACTGTTTCGCCAGCGTATCGGCTTTGGCTCCGGTATACACTGCTGTGAAGTAAAAGAACCAGGCACAGGAAATGATGAAAATTGCTCCCCAGACTTTCAACGGGTTTTTCTTCATCAGCGGCAGAACGAAGGGCAACAGCACGTAGAGACTCAGCTCAGCCTTAATCGTCCACAGGGAGCCATCCAGCGGCTGGTTCGGGTTGCTGGTGAACACGCCCGGCAGGGATGGCTGGATGAAGTTGAGGAACGAGAAGTTCGCTATCAGATACTTGATAGTTTCTTTGTTTTTCAGAAAATCGACAATGGGCAGCGTCGTCAGGCACAGACCAATCACGAAGCACATAATCACCACGAATATATACGCGGGTAAAATTCGTTGCGCACGCTTAATAAAATAAGAGGTGAGTGATTTACTTCTTAAGTAACTTTTTGCAATAAGAAAACCACTTATTGCGAAAAATCCTTTTACGGCAAAATCACTATTCAGAAAGTGAGCAAGGAAACGAATGTCAGGATTTCTGGTGACTTCTGCCGAATGCACCAGTAACACGATAAAGGCGAGCGATAGTCGGACGATGTCGAAGTTATTTTTTTCGTTCATATCTGCATTCTTTCATTGAGTGACGTTGCGCCAGTGAAATCATTAATAAACTTCACGTGAGTTGTTAGGAATAATCCGATCACTGCTGACGCAGATGTTCAGCTATTAGAGTTTTAAAAGATTCAAAATGCAAGCAATGCCCCGAACAGCAAAGATATTCGGACTTTCCTTATGTGTCTATCGGGGTATTCTTAAATAGAAGCGCAGCGCTGACGCAGTTAACGTCAGCGCATTTTTTTAGCGGAACAGCTGGAAGGTACGAGAAACCTGGTAGCCGGTGATCGACTGCTTACTTGAAATAGTATTGTAATAAAGATAGTAAAGAACCATTAATACCGTCACGCCCACCGCCAGAACCTTCATGAATTTCTTCGTTTCCCAGATGCACAGGGAAATAAGGACCGGCTCTACCTGCAATAAATAGTTGGCCAGGCGCCCGCCGGACGCATAATCCTGCAGAGCCATCCTCAAACCACTACCAATCGCAAAGGTTATGACCAGGATGTAGTAAAGGCGGAATTTCTCATCTTCAAAATTCTTTATTTTGTCGCTCAGCAGCAGGAAGCTAAAGATGAAGACGAAGCCAATATTTTTCAGGTTGGAAAGGGTGATGATGCCCTGTTCCTGTGCGGAGTCCTGGTTGGCGTAGCCCATTGCCCTGTCGCCTAACGAACCCAGATGGCTGGAGAGGGCAGAGATTAACGCCGAGCTGCCCATGAAGGCCAGTGGCAGGCTGGCTAACACGATAAGTATCGGTATGTACTTATGTTTTTTCACAATCAGCGCTATCGGTACCAGTAACGCAACAATACCGGTGGCGTGGCTGATAAACGACAGAATAAAGGTGGTTACCATTCCGGATTTACTTCTGCGTGCGAAATGATAAACAAAACCCATTAAAAATGCCGAACACAAACCAAAGCGAATCTGGTTCATGTCTTTATTGATAAACAGGTGTGCAGAGTACACAGCCAGGGCGACTAAGGGGATCGGCGTTAGCTTACGGAAATAATGCGCATTGACGCAGACGGCAATCACGGTAAAGACAAAGATAAAGATGTCCGGATTGGCGGTAAATATTCGGGTAATGCCCGCAATGGCATAAATAGCCGGTTCATAGCGGAAGTTGATAACCGCATTCCAGAAGCCATCGATAATAATCTGATCGATAAACTGTGAGAAGAACTGGCGATACTGTAAATCATCCAGACCGGTGCCAAGACCACGAATTCCACCAAAGGTAAAAAGCACGACCACGGCAACAAAATAAAGATATAATCTGAGTCGTGCTGTGTTTTCATCTTTACTAAGCATGACTTCAACAATTGCCACGAAGGTCAATGTCAGGCTTATGATCCAGTAAATTCCCATGGTCACAGATTCTTATAGTTTAAAATTTACTTATAACATAGGGTGTTGTTAACGTAAACATGAGAAAAGTCTAATTTTTTCTGGTCCATAATTATATTGGGTGAAAATGCACACCAATATTTGCTACCTTTCTCTATAGATTCATTTGGACTTATTATAAAGTCAGGTTTTTTCTTCTGGGATTGGATTCTGCTGCAGAGGGCGTGCCGTTGTGGTGAGCTGTCGGAACGCTTGTTGTTGTTTTCATTCAGGATTTGGAGCCAGAAAGATGAAGTCGATTTTTTTATCCGCATTGATTTCCCTGATTTATCTTCCCAGCGCATTTGCCAATAAGGAAATTCCGATCTGGTCAAATGAAGTGTCAGGAAATAATACATTTATTAACTTTAGTAAGAACCTGGCAGATAATAATCGTGCTGTCACAAAGGTGGCATCACCGGAAATGATTTATGTTCCACCGGCCGGAGAAAATAATCATTCGGCGGTGCTTATCATTCCGGGTGGGGGATTTTCTTATATTATGGAAGATCTCGAAGGGCTGGATGTGGCAAAGGTCCTGAGTAAAAAAGGCTATTCCTCGTTCGTGCTCCTTTACCGCATGCCACACGGTGGATCAGAGGTTAACCGCAATGATGCTTTTGCCGATGTTCAGCGCGCCATGCGCCTGATTCGCGCCAATGCTGACCAATACCAGGTCGCGCCGAATCAGATTGGCGTGATGGGCTTTTCGGCCGGTGCCTTCCTGGCGGCCAATGTCAGCAACGATCCTGATGCCAGCAATTACCCGGCAAAGGATGAGCAGGACAAGGTTTCTGCGCGTCCTGATTTTGCTGCGCTGATCTATCCGGTGCTGTCTCTGAAAGATGGCGTCACTCATAACGGCACGCGTGCGGCGATGTATGGCAAAGATATCAATGATGACGTCAAACAACGTTATTCACAGGAAAACCGGGTATCCGCCCATACGCCCCCCACTTTCCTTGCCCAGGCGCTGAATGATGGCACGGCCTCGCCACAGAACACCTTGCGGATGTTTGACGCGTTGCGCAAAAACAAGGTGCCGGTTGAGCTGCATCTGTTTCAGCTGGGAGGCCATGGTTTTGGCATCGTGAAGAAACAGGACATTCCGGCAAAAAACTGGCCGACGCTGTTTAGTGACTGGCAGGCAAACCTGGTGAAGTAAGGGAATTTACAACAGCGCGATTTATCGCGCTGTACCAGTCAGCAGAAAATTCAGTGCCAGCTTAAAATGTGGTCAATGGCGACGTCATATGAGAGACTCCCCTACGTTTTAAGCATAGGGAATGCGCTCAATGAACGACTCAACTCAATTTTGTCTCTTCACGGAAGGCCTGATTGCGCTGCCTGACTGCTATCAGGATCGTACAGTCAATGTCTTTACGGTAACAGGTGCGGGTTTACCCGCGTTCAATATCTCCCGCGATACGCTCCACGCTGATGAAGCGCTGGATACGTATATTGATCGTCAACTGGCACTGATGGCGCAGCATCTGCAGGGCTGGAAACAGTTACAACGTGCCTCCGCTGCGCTTGGCGAGAATCTCCTGTCGGGCGAAATCATCCACGCCAGTTACCTGCGTGATGGCAGATGCGTCTGGCAGCAGCAGGCGGTTTTCACCCCGGACAACAGCAGAGTGCTGGTGTTCACCATGACTTCGATGGATGTACTGAGCGATACGGATACATCGCGTTTTGCCTCCCTGCTCAGGAGCTTCCGTTTTCACGCTTAACGATAAGGAATGTTGTTATGTTTGAAGCTGCACGCGTCGGGGACGACATCGGGCATTCTCATGCCCTTGCAGGCATGATTGGTGGCACGCTGATTGGCGGATTGATTGCGGCGGTCGGGGGGATTGCCTCGGGCGCACTAATGATTGCCGGGCTGGGCGCAGCCTGTCTCGGCGTGGGTGTTCTGCTGATCGGTGCCAGCGTGGCGGTCGGCTGGATCACGGGGGAACTGGCGACGGCAGCCCGCGATGGTATTGCCGAAGCCGGTGCCGCCAGCATGTCAAAAGAAGGCACCATCACCACCGGCTCGGCCGATGTTTTTATCAATGGTCAGCCTGCGGCGGTCGCCACTTACAGCGAAGTGGACTGTTCTGACGACGGTTCCGAGCAGATGGCGGAAGGATCGTCCAGCGTCTTTATCAACGGCATGCCCGCCGCGCGCCTCGGGGACCATACCACCTGCGATGCAAAGGTGATGACCGGCTCCGCCAATGTGTTTATCGGTGGTGCTGCACAGCAGACCCTGCCGATCGAACCTGAAGTCCCTGAATGGTTATATAAATTCTCGGATCTGACGCTGCTGTTTGCCGGATTCGCTGGTGGCTGGGGCGGCCTGGCCGGCAAGACCGGTGCGCTGAGCAAATTACTGAGCAGGTTGCCGGGCATCAACAAACTTGCGCGTATTGCCTGCCGGGCCGGGATGCTGATGACCGGCGCCGCAGCGGCAGGGATTATTGCCCGCCCGGTGGATATCGTCAGCGGCCAGAAGTTTCTCAGCGGTGATGACGAGCTGGATTTTGTGCTGCCTTCCCGCCTGCCGGTGCGCTGGCAGCGCTACTGGCGCAGCGGTAATCCCGGCGACAGCGTGCTGGGCCGGGGCTGGCATCTGTTCTGGGAAACCCGGCTGCAGCATTATCAGGATGGCCTGGTATGGCGCGCGCCCTCCGGCGACTTCATTTCTTTTCCCCGGGTCCCTCGGGGCCATCGCACTTGGTGTGCCGATGAAAAACAGTGGCTGGAACATCACCAGGATGACAGCTGGTCACTCTATGACATCAGCGGCGAGCGCTGGCACTTCCCGGCGTTATCCGATGATGAATCTTCCCTGCCGCTGCGTCTGAGTGATCGCGGTGGCAATGACATTCTGTTCACCTGGAACGCCGATCGCACCCTGCATGCCTTAACGGACAGCGCGGGGCAAACCGTGGTTTGTCGTTATAACGCGGGCCGCCTGACGGGTGCCTGGCTGGATGACGAAGTATGCCTGGTCAGTTACGCTTACGATGATCAGCACCAGCTTGTTTGCGTAACCGGCCGGGGCGGTAGCGTGCGCCGTCGTTTTCAATGGCGTGACGGGCTGATGATCGCCCATGAGGATGCCAACGGCCTGCTGAGTGAATATCGCTGGCAGGAGATTGACGGCCTGCCGCGTGTGGTCGCCTTTCGCCACAACGGCGGCGAACAGCTCGAATTCAGCTACGATTTTGCCGCAGGCACGCGGCGGGCGCTGCGTGACGATGGCGCGCAGGCGCACTGGCTGATTGATGACGACGACAATGTTGCCCGCTTCACCGATTTTGATGGTCGCCAGACCACCCTGATCTACGCAGACGGCGAGCTGAGTGATGTTATCCTGCCGGGTGGCGCAATGCGTCGCAGCAGCTGGGATAAATACGGCCGCATGACTTCAGAGACCGATCCGGCCGGACGCCGGACGGAATATCATTGGCATCGCCAGACTGACCTGATCACCCGTATCCAGCATCCCGACCAGACCAGCACGCAAAGCCTTTACGATGCGGCCGGACGCCTGCTGTCGGAAACCGACGCATCCGGCTATGCCACGGTTTATCACTACCCGGACGATGAAGAAACGCTGCCGGAAAGTGTGACCGATGCGACAGGCGGCGTGGTGCAACTGGCGTGGAATCGTCAGGGCTTGCTGACGCAGCGCACCGACTGCTCCGGCAGCGTCACCCGTTTCAGCTATGACCGTTTCGGCCAGCTTCTCCGCAGCGAAGACGCGGAAGGCAACGTGACGCAGCGCGAGTGGAACAACGCCGGGCAGCTGTGCACCCTGATTCATCCCGACGACAGCCGTGAAACGCTGATATGGAACCCGCGCGGTCAGCTGAGCGGCTGGCGCGACACGCTGGACAGTGAAATCCGCTGGGCTTACAACGTCGCAGGTCTGCCTGTCAGCCAGACCGATCGGCTCGGACGTACCCGGCGCTGGCATTATGATCCGCGCGGCAACCTGCTGCGGCTGGAGAACGGCAACGGGGGTGAATACCGTTTTGACTATGACGCCGCCGGTCGTCCGCTGCGTGAAGTGCGCCCGGATGAAACCGAACGGCTGTGGCAGTGGGACGAGCGCGGCCTGCTCAGCGCCATGCGGGAAGACGGTATGCCCGGCCCGGATGGCGGACTGCCGCGTCGTATTCAGCAGTTTCGCTATGACGACAGCGGCCTGCTGACCGGGCGCAGCCATTGCCATGCCGGATATCGTTACCGGCATGACCGTGCCGGTCAGCTGGTTAGCGTGACGCGCACGCCCACAGAGGAAGGGGCGGCGCTGGGTATTGAAGCGGATGAAATCCTTTTCCGGCGCGATGCGTCAGGCCGTCTGCTGAGTGAATCAGGCCGCAGCGGCACGCTGGATTATCAGTGGGATGAACTGAACAACCTCAGCGGTCTGACGCTGCCGGACGGGCAGCAGCTTAGCTGGCTGCATTACGGCTCCGGCCACGTCAGCGCCATCCGTTTTAACCGGCAGCTGGTGAGTGAATTTACCCGTGACCGGCTGCACCGGGAAACCCGGCGCAGCCAGGGGGCGCGCTGGCAGAGCCGGGAGTACGACAGCCTCGGTCGCCGCACCCGGCAGCAGAGCGCGGTGACAGACGGGGTGGCGCTGCCGGAAAAAGATATCCTGTCGCGCGCCTTCCGCTACTGCGCGCGGGGTGAGCTGGCGGGTATCCACGACACGCTGCGCGGCCAGGTGGACTACGGTTATGACGCCGAAGGCCGCCTGCTGAAACATTACGAAGCCCGGCAGGGCCACGCCAGCCGGCAGTTCCGCTACGATGCTGCCGACAACCTGGTGGATGAGGAGCAGGCTTCCGTCGCGGTGAGGGATAACCGTCTGCGGCAGTGGCAGCAGCTGTTTATGAAGTACGACGCGTGGGGCAACCTCATCCGTCGCCGCAGCGGCCAGTATGAGCAGCATTTTACTTACGACGCGGAAAACCGGCTGATAACCGCCGGTGGCAGCGGCCCGCAGGGCCGGTTTACCGCGCATTATCATTACGACGCGCTGGGCAGACGTACGCGCAAGGTGGTGAACAGCGGACAGGGTGAGCAGGAAACGTGCTTCCTGTGGCAGGGATATCGTCTGTTGCAGGAGCAGCAGGCGAACGGCAGCCGCCAGACCTATGTTTATGACCCGGCGGAGACCTGGAGCCCGCTGGCGCGCATTGACCATCAGCAGGATGCAGAACAGGGAGAGACAGTCTGGTTCAGCACGGACCTGAACGGCGCGCCGCTGGAAGTGACGGATGCAGAGGGTACGGTGCGCTGGAGCGGGCAGTATGGCAGCTTTGGCGAGGTGAGCAGACAGACGGAAGGGTTTTACCGTCTGCCGGGGAGCGCGTCGCTGCACCATCAGCCGCTGCGCTACGCCGGGCAGTACGCGGACCGGGAAACGGGACTGCATTATAATCTGTTCCGGTATTATGACCCGCAGGTGGGACGGTTTACGGTGCAGGACCCGGTGGGACTGGCGGGGGGCTGGAATCTTTATCAGTATGCGCCGAATCCGCTGGGGTGGATGGATCCGCTCGGATTGAGCTTTATAGATATTATTGGAGATGCAGCTCAAAAGACTGGAAAGAAATATCAAGGGGCTGAGATTTTTAAAATTTCTTCCAAAGTAAAAATCGGGAATGTTACGTTTAAAAATGGAGACTATTTCTACATGGATAATATGCATAAGGATCATTATGAGACATTCTCTGCATTGGATAAGTCTAAGGGTGTCTTTAATTTGGATGGTTCTTATAATGAACGAAAATCTGCTAAAGCAACGAAAAGAAAGGGGCCGGGGTGTTAGATGAATATTCTTCTTAAAGAAGAGATACTTAAAAATAGAGACGATCTGATTGAAGGCACTTTTTGTTATTCATTGTTTGAAGATGCATTATTCGAACAGGCTTTATTGGATGATTTAATCTATGGCTGTGAATTATTTATAAAAGAAAATGGGCGTGAGGCAGAGATAAATGAATTTTTATCCTGGATGGTTAATTGTGTTGATCAATGCTTTTTATCACACAAAGATGAAAGCGATCTTTACAAAATTAAGAACTACTCATCAGAAATAGAAAGAAAATGGATAAATGTATGGAAACCAAAAATTAAAGAGATGAATAATTAGTTATTCTTCAAACTGTGTTTCGCCTGTCCTCCACCATGAAAGTTAACTAAAACATGAAAGTTAACTAAAAGTTCAGAGCCAGGTATTGGCAGGCTATGCGGTTATAATGGTGGAAGTGCAGGCAGGGAAGGTCACAGCGTGTCGAGCGTGCATAGGGCAAAACGTGCGTCGGGGACTACGAGTTAATGTGCAGCAGTATGCAGGCAAAAATGGCCATGAAAAAATAATTAAATCAGCAGGTTAACCCCGCTAAAAAGTATGATGGCACCGGAATCGTTCCTATGACCCGGTGGGACTGGCGGGGGGCTGGAATCTTTATCAGTATGCGCCGAATCCGATGGGGTGGGTGGATCCGTGGGGTCTAAATAATTATTCTCTATCGTTCAAAGCTCAGTTTAGAGAGGCTAAAAGAAGATTAGGTATTCCTAAAAACACGAATACTCCACAATCTGTGAAAGTTTTTGATTCTAAATATGAGAATCGAACGGTGTGGGAGTTTTATAATAATGGTGATAGGAAATATATCATAATGCATGAAGAAGATAAGTTTGGTAGAGGTCCGCATCTTCATACTGCTGATGATTTACATGGAAATCCACTGGAAAGCAAGGTCAGATATAATCAACACCTTGGCCATATACCAGAAGACACAAAAGGCATATCAAACATGAAGGGTAGAAAGAAATGTCAATGAATCTTAAGGAGAAGCTTAAAGTAGCAAAAGAAAGAAATGAGTTTAGAGTGCTAAAGGATTTGATATTATCTAAAAACGATATTAAGGAATATGAGATCATTCAAGAAGATATTGATTATCAAGCTGTCATTGATATTGCTTTTGAAAGACAAGTTCTTTTGAAAAATGAGTGTGATGCTCGCATAATGAAAAAAAATTTTAAGTCATTTGTTTCAGGAATTGATGATAATGAAGACTTAACATTCTGCACATCAACGATTGATAATGTTTTTTTTATAAGATTACAGGCGGGGATAATAAAAAGAAATATAGATTTTTTCTGGGGGGATGAGCGACTTTATAAGAATTCACAAGATAGAATTTTTTTTTCCGAGAAAAAAAACAAAGGATTTACAGTGTTGAAAAGTGAGTATGGGTTGGAAGTTGCCGAATGGTGAACAGCGGATTCAACTATTGAATGAACTCTATGCTAAGAACTACAAGCGCGTCCAATACATAATACAATGTAGTTCCCTTACGATGTGGATAAGAACCTTGTGGTGAACGACGAACAATTTTTGTGGAGCCTTAGGTAACCTGATTAGCCACCACACAGGAAGGCACTAAAACTGCGGCAGGGTTATCGTCTGTTGCAGGAACGGCAGCTGTCAGATGTATGTTTATGATCTGGTGAAAAGCTAGAGCCTGCTGGCGCATATTGACCATCAGCGGGACGCCGGGCAGCTGTGCACCCTGATTCATCCCGACGACACCCGTGAAACGCTGATATGGAACCCGCGCGGTCAGCTGAGTGCCTGGCGCGATACGCTGGACAGTGAAATCCGCTGGGCTTACAACGTCGCAGGTCTGCCCGTCAGCCAGACCGATCGTCTCGGACGCACGCGTCGCTGGCATTATGATCCGCGCGGCAACCTGCTGCGGCTGGAGAACGGCAACGGGGGTGAATACCGTTTTGACTATGACGCCGCCGGTCGTCCGCTGCGTGAAGTGCGCCCGGATGAAACCGAACGGCTGTGGCAGTGGGACGAGCGCGGCCTGCTCAGCGCCATGCGGGAAGACGGTATGCCCGGCCCGGATGGCGGACTGCCGCGTCGTATTCAGCAGTTTCGCTATGACGACAGCGGCCTGCTGACCGGGCGCAGCCATTGCCATGCCGGATATCGTTACCGGCATGACCGTGCCGGTCAGCTGGTTAGCGTGACGCGCACGCCCACAGAGGAAGGGGCGGCGCTGGGTATTGAAGCGGATGAAATCCTTTTCCGGCGCGATGCGTCAGGCCGTCTGCTGAGTGAATCAGGCCGCAGCGGCACGCTGGATTATCAGTGGGATGAACTGAACAACCTCAGCGGTCTGACGCTGCCGGACGGGCAGCAGCTTAGCTGGCTGCATTACGGCTCCGGCCACGTCAGCGCCATCCGTTTTAACCGGCAGCTGGTGAGTGAATTTACCCGTGACCGGCTGCACCGGGAAACCCGGCGCAGCCAGGGGGCGCGCTGGCAGAGCCGGGAGTACGACAGCCTCGGTCGCCGCACCCGGCAGCAGAGCGCGGTGACAGACGGGGTGGCGCTGCCGGAAAAAGATATCCTGTCGCGCGCCTTCCGCTACTGCGCGCGGGGTGAGCTGGCGGGTATCCACGACACGCTGCGCGGCCAGGTGGACTACGGCTATGACGCCGAAGGCCGCCTGCTGAAACATTACGAAGCCCGGCAGGGCCACGCCAGCCGGTGGTTCCGCTACGATGCTGCCGACAACCTGGTGGATGAGGAGCAGGCTTCCGTCGCGGTGAGGGATAACCGTCTGCGGCAGTGGCAGCAGCTGTTTATGAAGTACGACGCGTGGGGCAACCTCATCCGTCGCCGCAGCGGCCAGTATGAGCAGCATTTTACTTACGACGCGGAAAACCGGCTGATAACCGCCGGTGGCAGCGGCCCGCAGGGCCGGTTTACCGCGCACTATCATTACGACGCGCTGGGCAGACGTACGCGCAAGGTGGTGAACAGCGGACAGGGTGAGCAGGAAACGTGCTTCCTGTGGCAGGGGTATCGCCTGTTACAGGAGCAGCAGGCGAACGGCAGCCGCCAGACCTATGTTTATGACCCGGCGGAGACCTGGAGCCCGCTGGCGCGCATTGACCATCGGCAGGATGCAGAACAGGGAGAGACAGTCTGGTTCAGCACGGACCTGAACGGTGCGCCGCTGGAAGTGACGGATGCAGAGGGTACGGTGCGCTGGAGCGGGCAGTATGGCAGCTTTGGCGAGGTGAGCAGGCAGACGGAAGGGTTTTACCGTCTGCCGGGGAGCGCGTCGCTGCACCATCAGCCGCTGCGCTACGCCGGGCAGTACGCGGACCGGGAAACGGGACTGCATTATAATCTGTTCCGGTATTATGATCCGCAGGTGGGACGGTTTACGGTGCAGGACCCGGTGGGACTGGCGGGAGGCTGGAATCTTTATCAGTATGCGCCGAATCCGTACAGTTGGATCGATCCGTTAGGTCTGAATGCATGTGGTCCAAATAAGAAGACTACATTTGAAGGGGTAAGCCGCCGTGATGCATTCAGGCAGGCTAAACGTGATGCAGGAATACCGAATAGCCAACATCCTGTAGATATATCTAAACCTGAATTGTTGGATGGGAATGGAAAAGTCATCATGGGAGAAAATGGCCAGGTTGTTAAAACAAGACAGTATGAATTTAACAATAATAATGGTGAACGCGTATTTATACAGGAGCATAGCTTGGGCCATTTCAAAGCAACTAAGGGGCATGGTTTAGAGCCACACTTCAACATTAGGCCATCTGATAACTTGAAAACCGGGGACTTCCCGGGTACACATGGCCATTATAATTTCTGAGTGAGGACTTATGAATATTTTAGATTTAGTTGAAAGCAATCCCTTTTTAAAATCCCTATACCCTAATGGAATTCTAGGTGACCTATTAATTGGTGATGTTACTTTTGGTTCTGGTGGTCATATAGGGTTGACAATACACACTAAGGAAAAACCATGTGTTGAAACAAAAAAATGGGGGGTGTGGGGAAAGGATTTCAACGTTGTCAGCATAAAGCTTAATGCATGTAACCCAGGTGATGTGGTTGTTTCTAATTGGTATTGTGCTGATTTTATGCCTGCGGTTATAGAAAAGGGTGAGGAATCCTTGTTTGTCTTTTCTCAGGAATCAGGAAGTTTTTCGTTTAAGTTACATGTTGAATTCTTTATTTTTCAGGGGTGTTCCGCTTATCTTATTAGTTAGTATAAATACCACCTATTGAGATTACATTTCATACTGCTATTGATTCATCCTTTGAAGACTTTTAAACGCCAGGCAGCAGGCGAACGGCAACCGGCAGACCTATGTTTATGACCCGGCAGAAACCTGGAGCCCGCTGGCGCGAATCGACCATCAGCAGGATGCAGAACAGGGAGAGACAGTCTGGTTCAGCACTGACCTGAACGGCGCGTCGCTGCGCCATCAGCCGCTGCGCTACGCCGGCCAGTACGCGGACCGGGAGACCGGACTGCATTATAATCTGTTCCGGTATTATGACCCGCAGGTGGGACGGTTTACGGTCCAGGACCCGGTGGGTCTGGCGGGAGGAGAAAATCTCTACGCGTATGCACCGAACCCGTTCAGCTGGATAGATCCGTCAGGTCTCAGCAGGTGCAAACCTTCATCGCCTGGTTCAATGCAAAAGGAAGTTGAGCGAGGGCAGGCTCCGAGGGAAATACAGCGTGTTGACAGGGGGCATATACTCGGCCAGGAAGCTCACGTTCATTATTCAGATGGAACATCCTCTAATATGAGCGGTGGTATTCACGATGCTCATCGTGGTATACCGAATCCAACTAAAAAAGCTCGTATATGGCTTAGTAGTCATGGATGGACGCCACCAGATTAAACACGAGGCACTATGAAAATTTATGGATATGAAAATGAAGACAGTGACTTAGTCAGTCTTCAGGAAATGTCATTGCAGGTAAGTGTTGATGAATTAAAGGAATTATCAAGATTTATCACACACACAATTAACCTGATGGAGGAGCATGGTGATAAATTTGGAGATGAACATTTTTCAGACTTTATAAAATCTACAAAACATCCAGATATTATTATTACCAGATGAAAAATAAGCCGGAAGTGATCTGAATGATCCTTCCGGCTTTTTATTCTAGCCGTCCGCCGTCAGGAGCAGGCCAGTCTCCATGAAGAGATACTCAGATCTATCACACAAACCCCCCACCACATCCCAAACTGGCGAGTTAGCGTTATTTATTGGCCTTACGCATAAACATAGCCATTTGCGGTTTTTTTATAATCCTCCTGACTGACCGGATTCAGGCCCGGTTTTGCCTGACAGCATTGGGAGGAAGTATGGATATTAACGTGACCTTCATGCATCAGTTGCTGATCTGGATTGAAGCGAATATCGAGCAAAAACTGATTCTGGAGACCGTTGCCCAGCGGGCGGGGTATTCGCAGTGGCACCTGCAACGTCTGTTTCGCCGTTATACCGGTCTGGCGCTGGGTGCCTATATTCGTGAGAGGAAGTTAACCGCCTCGGTGATTGAACTGCTCAGTGGCAACACACCGTTGATGCACATCGCTTTGCAGTTCGGTTTTGATTCGCAGCAAACCTATTGCCGCACGTTCCGCCGCATGTTCAATCTCCCCCCCGGCGCGTTTCGCCGTAAATATCAGCACAGTCTGCCGCCGATGGACGGCCCGGCTAGTCTGCTGATGCTGCATTCGCACGGACAGCAGGCGTAGCAAAGTATTTGCCCGGTGTTGATCCAAAAGCGTTGCGGAACGCACTGATATAACTGCTGACATTTTCAAATCCGACCTGCCATGCCACCTGCTGCACACTCTTTCCGGCGGCGAGTTCCTGCAATGAGTTCAGTAAACGCGCAACCTGACGATATTTTGCCAGGCTCATGCCGGTGGCGCTGGTCCAATGGCGGCTCAGGCTGCGCGGGCTGAGTCCGGCCCAGCGCGCCAGCTCCGGTCCGGTTCGCGCGTCGGATGGGTCATCCATCAGCTGGCGGGCAATCTGCAACAGACGTGGGTCCTCAGGTAACGGTAAGGTGAGCGGCTGGACCGATGCCTGGTAGAGTTCATCAAGAAAGACCTCGCTCAGCCGGTTGTAACGATCGCTGCCCCACAGGTCCGGGGATAAGGTCGCCAGCCTTTCGGCCAGTGGCTCCAGCAGTGCCGGGCAGGCTAATAGCACCGGACTATCCGGTAAGGGTGAGGCCAGCGCCTCATCAATCAGCACCGTCCAGCCTGTCACGCGGCCCGGCCCGACGATGGCGTGTTCAAAGTGCGGCGGAATCCAGCCTACCAGCCGCGGCGGATTGGCGAAGATGCCAGAGGGCGTGTTGACCGTCATTAACCCCTGTTTCAGGCAGTAAAGCTGCCCGGCGGCATGCTGATGCGTGCGGCTTTCGCGATCCAGCTCTTTGGATAGTGACACGGCAATGACTTTGGGCGCATCCGGCTGCATCAACCGTTGGCGTAAATCGTCTTTGCGTGGGTCGCCAGCGAAGGGGATGTTATCGGCAGGGTTGAATAGCATGAGGTGTCCTGGGTGGAGAAGGTAAAGTGGCGGAAGATCACAGGAGTCGAACCTGCCCGGGACCGCTGGCGGCCCCAACCGGATTTGAAATCCGGCCGCCTCACCGGAGACGACGATCTTCCTTTACCGTAGCCGCAGAATTATAGCGGCAAACGGGGCAACGTTGTTGATCTTAGCCGTGCGTCACAGCACGTTTTCACCGTTATGTTGCCGGTACTCCTTCGGCGTCGTGGCATAACTTTTCTTAAATACCGAGTAGAAATATTGCAGCGAAGGGTAGCCGCACATCTGTGAGATTTCATTGATGCTGAGGGAGGAACTGGCTAGCAGCTCGCGCGCCTTCTCCAGTTTTTCGCGGTGAATCATGGCATGAATGGTATCGCCCGTTTCATCGCGGAAGCGTTTTTCCAGATTGGAACGTGAAATGCCGATGGCATCCAGCACCTGTTCCACCTTGATACCTTTACAGGCGTTAAAGCGGATGTAATGCATCGCCTGAATCACTGCCGGGTCACGTAACGAACGAAAATCGGTAGAACGGCGGGCAATCACTTTTACCGGCGGCACCAGGATACGTTGTAGCGGCAGCGACTGTTTATCCAGCAAGCGATGCAGCAGCTTGGCGGCCTGATAACCCATCTGACGTGTGCCCTGTGCGACGGAAGAAAGCGCCACGCGCGACAGGTAACGGGTGAGTTCTTCATTGTCGATGCCGATAACCGTGAGTTTCTCTGGCACTGGAATCTTCAGATGCTCACATGCCTGCAACAGATGGCGCGCGCGTGCATCGGTGACGGCGATAATGCCGGTCTGCTGCGGCAGCGTTTGCAGCCAGTCCGCCAGGCGGTTCTGCGCGTGTTGCCAGTTTTCTGGGGCCGTTTCCATCCCCTGATATACCACCCCTTGATAACGCTCCCGTGCCACCAACTGGCGGAAGGCATGTTCACGCTCCTGCGCCCAGCGTTTACCGCTGGCGGCGGGCAGGCCGTAAAAAGCGAAGCGGTTAATACCTTTTTCTTTCAGATGCAAAAAGGCACTCTCCACCAGCGCGGCGTTATCGGTGGCGATGTAATGCACCGGTGGGTAGTCCTGTTGCTGATGATAGGAGCCACCCACGCCGACAATCGGCACAGACACATTCGCCAGCAGCTTTTCAATTGAGCTGTCGTCGTAATCGGCGATCACCCCGTCGCCCAGCCACTCACGAATGTTATCGATGCGGCAGCGAAAATCCTCTTCAATGAAGATGTCCCAGTCGGTTTGCGACGCCTGTAAATATTCACCTACGCCTTCAACAACCTGGCGGTCATAGACCTTATTGGCGTTGAACAGCAACGTAATGCGATAGCGTTTTTCATGCATAGTGGCGTGTTCCCTTAAACCCTCAGCGCATTGCATAACACGGCTGGCCGGGGAGCAGAAAGAATTTGCGCCACATTGTGATCGCTCACGCGATTACACCCGACGCCGGGTAGCGGTATCCATCCACACTGCCAGCAGCAGAATCGCGCCTTTGACGATGTACTGCCAGAAGGTCGGTACGTCCATCATGCTCATGCCGTTATCCAGCGATGCCATGATAAATGCCCCCATCACCGCACCCGCGACAGACCCGACACCTCCCGCCAGGCTGGTACCGCCGATGACACAGGCGGCGATGGCATCCAGCTCCGCAATGTTACCCGCAGAGGGAGAACCCGCGCCCAGTCGCGAACTCAGGATCAAACCGGCAATCGCCACCATCACGCCATTGATAGCAAACACCGCCAGCTTGGTACGTGCCACGTTGATCCCGGAAAGCCGGGCGGCATCCAGGTTGCCGCCAATGGCGTAAATACGGCGGCCAAAGGCGGTGCGCGTTGCCATAAACATGCCACCCAGCAACAGTAACGCCAGCAGCAGCACCGGGGTCGGTACGCCACGATAATCATTCAGCAGCCATATTGCCCCCAGCACCAGAACGGCGGTGATTGCCTGACGTGCAACGGCACCACTCGCGGCGGGTTGTGACAAGCCCAGACGCTGACGGCGCAGGCGCAAACGCCACTGCCAGAGGATAAACAGTGCCAGACCGGCAAAGCCGAAACCAAATCCGACCCCGCCAGGCAGGTAGCTTTGCCCAATCTGCGACATCGCCGGGCTGGTGGGCGCAACGGTGGTGCCGTCGGTGATCCCCACCAGGATGCCACGAAACGCCAGCATGCCCGCCAGGGTAACGATAAAAGAGGGGACTTTACGATAGGCGACCCACCAGCCATTCCAGGTGCCGAGCAACAGCCCCATCACCAGGGTAACCACGATGGTGAGCGGCAGCGGCCAGCCGAGCCAGACATCAAAAATCGCCGCCGCACCGCCGAGCAGGCCCATCATCGAACCGACCGAGAGATCGATCTCTGCCGAAATAATGACAAACACCATTCCCACCGCAAGGATGCCGGTGATGGCAGTCTGGCGCAGCAGGTTGGAGACGTTACGCGGACTGAGCCAGGCACCGTCGGTGGTCCAGGTGAAGAACAGCGCAATCAACACGATGGCACCTAGCATCACCAGCACCTGCAAATTCGGCAGCGGGAATTTGCCCGGAGCGCTTTTACCCGGCGTGGTAAGGCCGCGTTCTGTACTTTCGGTCTTAAGCATAGTGTTCACTCCGCAGGGCGGCTTCCATCACCTGCTCCTGAGTCAGGTTGTCGTTAATCAGATCGGCTTTGATTTGTCCTTCGTGCATCACCAAAACCCGATCGCTCAGGCCCAGCACTTCGGGCAGCTCGGACGAAATGACAATGACGGCAATCCCTTGCTGCACCAGCGCATTGATCAGCAGATAGATCTCCTGACGTGCGCCGACATCGATGCCGCGTGTTGGCTCATCGAGAATCAGAATCTGTGGATTCAGCAGCAGGCATTTGGCGAGAATCGCTTTCTGCTGGTTACCGCCACTCAGGCGGCCAATCGGCAATTCGGGAGAGGAGGTTTTCACACGCAGACGGACAATGGCATCGTTGATCGCCTGTTGTTCCAGCGCCTCATCCAGTGTGGAAAGCCGCTGGCTGAACTGGTCCAATGCCGCCAGGGTGATGTTTTTGCCCACCCCCATCAGCGGCACAATTCCGTCCTTTTTACGATCTTCCGGCACCATGGCGATGCCATGCGCAATGGCGTCCCGGCAGTCACGGATGTGTACTTTTTTGCCGTTGAGGGTGATGTCGCCCTGCCAGCGACCGGGCCAGACGCCAAACAGGCACTGGACAGTTTCGGTGCGCCCAGCCCCCACCAGCCCGGCGATACCCAGAATTTCACCGCGCTTCAGGCTGAAAGAGACGTTATTCACCCGGCGGATATGGCGATTGACGGGATGCCAGGCGGTCAGATTCTCCACTTGCAAAAGGGTCTCGCCGATATCATGCGGCGTGTGGGGATAGAGCGCGGTCAGCTCGCGTCCCACCATCATGGTGATGATGTCATCCTCACTCAGGCCAGCCGCCGCACGTGTGGCGATATGCTGTCCATCGCGGATCACACAGATGGTGTCCGAAATTGCTTTGACCTCGTTGAGTTTGTGCGAAATATAGATGCAGGCGATACCATGCTCGCGCAGGTTTTTGATGATGCTGAGCAGCACCTCGGTTTCCTGCTCGGTCAGGGAGGAGGTGGGTTCATCGAGGATCAGCAGGCGCACCTGTTTATTCAGGGCGCGGGCAATCTCCACCAGCTGTTGCTGGCCCAAACCCAGCTCACCCACGCGCGTGTCGGGCGAAACATTCAGTTTGACCCGCTCCAGCAGCTGCTGGCAGCGCAGGGTCATGGTTTCGTCATCCACCATGCCGTAGCGCCCCAGTTCAGCACCAAGGAAAATGTTTTCCATCACCGTCAACTGACGCACCAGCGCCAGCTCCTGATGGATAATCACAATCCCTTTGCGTTCGGTATCGCGGATAGTCTGTGCCTGGATTTCATCGCCAGCAAAATGGATACTGCCGTCAAAGTCCCCGTGCGGGTAAAGCCCGCACAGGATCTTCATCAGTGTCGATTTTCCCGAGCCGTTTTCGCCGCACAGCGACATCACTTCACCCGCTTCCAGCCGCAGGCTAACGTCATCCACCGCTTTCACCGCGCCGAAGCGCTTAGTGATATGGTTCATTTCCAGCAACATCGACATCTCTCCTTCGCGGGCTGCGCTTAGAGTTCGCTCTGCTTATGGAAGCCGTCTTTGATTACGGTGCTTTCGATATTGCTTTTGTTGACCGGAATTGGCGTCAGCAGGCGTGACGGCACATCTTTCAGGCCATTATTGAGTTTGCCGTTGCTGGCCGGGGTCTGACCGTTGCCGAGTTCAACCGCGATTTTGGCGGCTTCGGTGGCAAGCTGGGTGATGGGTTTATACACCGTCATGGTTTGTGTGCCATTCATGATGCGTTTGATGGCGGCCAGGTCGGCATCCTGTCCGGAGATCGCCACTTTACCTGCCAGGCCCTGTGCGCTCAGCGCCTGAATGGCACCCCCTGCGGTAGCATCGTTCGAGGCCACGACCGCATCAATATGGTTGCTGTTGGCGGTAAGGGCGTTTTCCATAATTTTCAACGCATTTTCTGGCAGCCAGGCATCAACCCACTGATCGCCCACCACTTTGATACTGCCGTTATCAATATAGGGTTTTAACACCTTCATTTGTCCGGCGCGGAACAGGCGCGCGTTATTATCAACCGGTGAGCCACCCATCAGGAAATAATTCCCTTTTGGCACCTGCTGCACAATACTTTCGGCCTGAAGCTCGCCCACTTTTTCATTATCAAAAGAGATATAAAAATCAATGTCGGCGTTATTTATCATGCGGTCATAGGCCAGAACCTTAATGCCTTCACGCTTCGCTTCCGCTACCACGTTACTTAATACCTGGCCGTTATAAGGGATGATCACCAATACATCGACGCCGCGGTTGATCATATTTTCAATTTGCGACATCTGGGTTTCTTCGTTGCCGTTGGCGGACTGGACAAATACGGTCGCTCCCAACGTTTCCGCCTGTTTCACGAAGATATCACGGTCTTTCTGCCAGCGTTCCAGACGTAAGTCATCAATCGCCATACCGATTTTCACTTCTTTCGCTACGCCAGCGTGGCTTATCAGGGCCAGCGCCGCGCAGACGGCTAACAACGTTGTTTTCATGTTCATGGTGTTCATCCTGTAGGGGTGGAGGCTGTTTTCGTTGTTTAAGGTTTGAGGCTATGAACAGGGCGGTTGAATTGTTGACCTGAGATTCCGGCAACATCAATTACTGATTTTTATCCAGCTATTACGTTTTTTGGTTTATTTGCGATTTTTTGAGCGCGATCGATATTTGGAGGTTTTCAGAGGAATGGATTGCAAGGCAGCTGCGAGAAGGCGTGCAATGAAAATAACGACATTATTTTGCGAGCTGACGCACAAATAATAATTATCTTAAGTTAAGTGTGAAATATCGTAATTGAGAAGCGGCATAACGCATTACCACAATAATGACTCAAAGCTGACCACTCGGGTCCTCATGCTAAGGAGCAAAAAATGCACGCCTATTTCGACCAGCTTGATCGCGTTCGTTATGAGGGAGCCGCTACCCGCAATCCTCTGGCGTTTCGTCATTACAATCCTGATGAAGTGATTCTTGGTAAAACCATGGCGGAGCATCTGCGTTTTGCCGCCTGCTACTGGCATACCTTCTGCTGGAACGGCGCAGATATGTTTGGTGTCGGTGCCTTTGATCGCCCCTGGCAGAAGAATGGTGATGCACTCGAACTGGCGAAACAGAAGGCCGACGTGGCTTTTGAGTTCTTCCATAAGCTCAACGTACCTTATTACTGCTTCCACGATGTTGATGTCTCGCCGGAAGGCGATTCGCTGAAAAGCTATCGCGAATAATTTGGCGGTGATGAGCGATGTGATGGCGGAAAAACAGCAGTCCACCGGCGTCAAGCTGCTGTGGGGCACCGCCAACTGCTTCACCCATCCACGCTATGGCGCAGGCGCAGCTACCAATCCGGATCCGGAAATTTTTGCCTGGGCCGCCAGCCAGGTGTGCAGCGCCATGCAGGCAACGCAAACCCTCGGCGGTGAAAACTATGTGTTGTGGGGCGGCCGAGAAGGTTATGAAACCCTGCTGAATACCGACCTGCGCCAGGAACGTGAGCAGATTGGCCGCTTTATGCAGATGGTGGTGGACCATAAACATAAAATCGGTTTCCAGGGCATGTTGCTGATCGAGCCGAAACCGCAGGAACCGACCAAACACCAATATGACTACGATGTGGCGACGGTATATGGCTTCCTGAAGCAGTTCGGGCTGGAGAAAGAGATTAAAGTTAACGTGGAAGCTAACCACGCCACGCTGGCGGGCCACTCCTTCCACCATGAAATTGCCACTGCCATTGCGCTGGGGATTTTCGGTTCGGTGGATGCCAACCGTGGCGATATCCAGTGCGGCTGGGACACCGACCAGTTCCCGATCAGCGTGGAAGAGAATGCGCTGGTGATGTACGAAATCATCAAAGCGGGCGGATTCACCACTGGCGGCTTAAACTTTGATGCCAAAGTTCGGCGTCAGAGCACCGATAAATATGACCTGTTCTACGGCCATATTGGCGCGATGGATACCATGGCGCTGGCGCTGAAAGTGGCGGCGCGGATGGTAGCGGATGGCGAGCTGGATAAGCGGGTCGCACAGCGCTACAGCGGCTGGAACGGAGAGTTTGGTCAGCAGATCCTCAAAGGGGAATTTTCCGCCTGGCGCCTCGCCCTGGCGCCGGAACACGCCGGACAGCAGGAACAGCTGAAATATCGTCAATCCGCAGCATCGCAGCGGACGCCAGGAGCAGCTGGAAAACCTGGTGAATCACTACCTTTTTGATTTTTAACCCTTCGGGAGAGCAGCATGGTTATCGGGATCGATTTAGGCACCTCCGGCGTCAAAGTGGCATTGCTGGATGCGCAGGGGCAGGTGGTTGCCGTAACAAGCGCACCGTTGCAGGTGTCGCGCCCGCATCCGCTATGGAGCGAGCAGGATCCCGAAAGCTGGTGGCTCGCCACGGACCAGGCAATGCAGGCACTGGCGCAACAGCACGATTTAAGCGGCGTGCAGGCGATTGGGCTGAGTGGCCAGATGCACGGTGCCACCTTGCTGGATGCCCGGTTTCGGGTACTGCGTCCGGCGATTCTCTGGAACGACGGACGCAGCGCTGAGCAGTGCCGCCAGCTGGAGCAGCAGGTGCCGGATGCACGTACCATCACCGGCAACCTGATGATGCCTGGCTTTACTGCACCCAAGCTGTTGTGGGTGCAGCAACATGAACCTGAGATCTTTGCGCAGATCGCTAAGGTCTTACTACCCAAGGATTATCTGCGCTGGCGATTAAGCGGCGATTTTGCCACGGATATGTCGGATGCAGCCGGGACCCTGTGGCTCGATGTAGCGAAACGCGACTGGAGCGATAAGTTACTCACCGCCTGTGGGCTGGATCGTCGCCAGATGCCACAGCTGTTTGAAGGCAACCAGGTGACCGGTACATTGCAGCCAGAGATTGCCCAACGCTGGGGAATGCAGCCGGTGCCGCTGGTAGCAGGTGGGGGTGATAACGCAGCGGGAGCGGTGGGTGTCGGTATGGTAGAGCCGGGGCAGGGTATGTTGTCGCTCGGCACTTCGGGCGTCTATTTCCTGGTGAGCGATGGCTATCTCAGCAATCCACAGCGGGCGGTACACAGCTTTTGTCATGCGCTATCGCAGCGCTGGCATTTGATGTCTGTGATCCTCAGTGCGGCCTCCTGTCTGGACTGGGCGGCAAAACTCACTGGCTGTGAGGATGTGCCGCAACTACTGTCTGAAGCCGAACAGGCGCGCAGCGATGTTTCACCAGTATGGTTCCTGCCTTATCTTTCCGGCGAGCGGACACCGCATAACAACCCGCAGGCGCAGGGGGCATTTTTTGGCCTGACGCATCAGCACGGCAGGCCGGAACTGGCGCGTGCGGTGCTGGAAGGGGTGGGATTTGCCCTGGCGGAAGGAATGGAGGCGGTACATGAATGTGGCGTGCAACCACAAACGGTGATGCTGATTGGTGGCGGCGCGCGTAGCGCTTACTGGCGGCAGATGCTGGCAGATATCAGCGGCCTGACGCTGGATTATTGCCATGGCGGCGAAGTGGGACCTGCGCTGGGTGCGGCACGGCTGGCGCAGCTGGCGGTTGCTCCCGATAGCGTGTTGCCAATGCCGGAGCTGGCGCAACGTCATCAACCGGATGCGGCCAGACATCGGGCCTATCAACCGCAGCGTGAAGTCTTTGCCCGCCTGTATCAGCAACTGCAACCGCTGATGTCCTGATACAGCGTCAGGATGGTCGAATAGGACATGAGTTGGATGTTAAGGTTGGCTATGATGTAGCGGCGCGATTTATCGCGCGTCTTTTGAACCGGGACACCTGCTGCTAAAACATGCGCGATAAATCGCGCCGCTACGGTCAGGTGCAGGACGTAAAGAAAAACCAACCGGAGCACCACTATGCCGCAACCCGTGTTCTTCCTGACTCTGCCTGGGGTGATGGTGCTCGATCTCACCGGTCCGGCAGAAACTTTCCAGCTGGCTGGCGGCCACTTCGTGCTGCACTATATCGGGCCGCAGACCCGCGTCACCTGTTCCACCCAAATGACCATCAGCGACATCGCGCCGCTGCCCGATCGCTTGCCTGCCGACAGCCTGCTGGTGGTGCCTGGCGTGCACGATTCACGTACCTGCTACGACACCCCCGCCGCCGCCATTGCGCGTGACTGGTTGCGTCAGCAACAGGCCGATATTCAGGCTCAGCGTATCACCCTGGTGTGCGTCTGTTCCGGTTCGCTGCTGGCAGCACAAGCCGGATTGCTGGATGGCGTGCAGTGCACCACGCATCATGACGTGTTGCCCCGTTTACAGGCGGCGGCCCCGGCTGCGCTGGTAAAAGAAAACCGGGTGTTTATTGAAGATGGCGGCATCTGGAGCAGCGCCGGGATTACCGCCGGTATCGACCTCTCACTCCACTTGATTAACCGGCTATGTGGCGCGCGTCAGGCGCTGGCGGTGGCGCGTGAGATGGTGGTGTGGTTCCGGCGTTCTGGTGATGACCCGCAACTCTCGCCGTGGCTGCGCTATCGTAACCATCTGCACCCGGCGATTCACCGCGCGCAGGATGTGATGATTGCCCACCCGGAGTATGACTGGTCGCTGCCTGCGCTGGCGGAGCGGGCCCATGTCAGCGAGCGGCATCTGACGCGTCTGTTCCGCCAGCATCTGGGTATTAGCGTGCGCGAATACCACGAACAGCTGCGGCTGGTGATTGCCCGTCAGCGTCAGCAGCAGGGCGAAGCCGCAGAAAAAGCCGCGCTGGCCGCGGGTTTCTCCTCTGCACGTCAGCTGCGTCGGGCGCTGCAACGCTGGGACGATCAGCTCACCAGATGATGTTTATCGATCCGCTTCAACAATATCGCCAGCAGCAAACTGCCGATTAGCGTCACGCCAAACACCCACGGCAGGTCAAGCCATGGATTTGCCATATCATCGTAATGGTGGGTTCGCAGAAAATGGATGAACAACGCATGAAAGCCATAAATGGGCAGAGAGTAGCGTGCAATGGTCCCCATTAGCGGTAACGTGCGGCGATTCAGGGTGTTTTTGCAAAATACCAGCAGGCTGATCGCTGCAATAAATACCAGCGGTCCGCAGTAGAGATACCAGGTATCGTTGAACGCGCCGTTTATCAGCAGCATCTGTTTGGTGCCGAGAGTGATGCCAATGACGCAGGCGATAAAACCCAGTGCCGCCAGTGGAGTGGCGCCCGGTTTTTCCGTATCCATACAACCAATGGCCCGCCCCAGCAGTGCATACAGCAGGTAATAAATGCTGTCACCGCTGACATACAAATTCACCGGCAGCCAGTGAAACGGCCCTACCGACTGGCTGATTGTGTTGGGATTCGCCAGCACCGCCAGCACCGCGACTAACAACGCCACGTAGCGCGGATGCACGGTTTTCACCTGAATCAGCGGAGAAAGCAGGTAGATACCGATAATCGCAAAGAAAAACCACAGGTGATAGAACACTGGTTTTTGTAGCAGCTTCAGCAGCGAGCGACCTTCGCTGATCGGCGTCAGCCAGGTGATATAGGCCAGCGCCACCGCGCTGTAGAACAGCAGGCACAGCACGATGCGTAGCATATGCCGCCCCTGGGCACTGCGTTCACCAAAGAACAGATAACCTGAAATCATAAAGAACAGTGGCACGCAGACGCGTGATGCTGAATTGAGTACGTTAGCCACATCCCAACTGATGCCTGTTACCGCCAGCGGCCCGGTGATGTACCAGGTGGTGGTATGAATGACGATCACCATCAGGCAGGCGATGGCACGTAAGTTGTCGATCCAATTGATTTTTTGCGGCATGGCTTCCCCGAGCACAGAACGTCCTGCCCGGAAGGGTAGTCAGCGACAGGCGCGCCAACAACCTTTGGGTCTGAAATTCAGAGCCATCTGGCTACTGGTACCGCCGTCAGGATTTCCGGCTGCACATTGCGCGACCAAAGGGTATACTGTCGCACTCTTTTTTAATCCACCCGTATCGCGTGCGAATTCAACATGCAAAAGTTTGATACCAAGACCTTTCAGGGCCTGATCCTGACCTTGCAGGATTACTGGGCGCGTCAGGGCTGCACCATCGTCCAACCGCTGGACATGGAAGTGGGCGCTGGCACCTCTCACCCGATGACTTGCCTGCGTGCATTGGGCCCGGAGCCGATTGCCGCCGCTTATGTGCAGCCATCCCGCCGTCCTACCGATGGACGCTACGGTGAAAACCCGAACCGTTTACAGCACTACTATCAGTTCCAGGTGATCATCAAGCCTTCGCCGGACAACATTCAGGAGCTGTACCTTGGGTCGCTGAAAGAGCTGGGTATTGATCCGACGGTGCACGACATTCGCTTCGTTGAAGATAACTGGGAAAACCCGACGCTGGGTGCCTGGGGTCTCGGCTGGGAAGTGTGGCTCAACGGCATGGAAGTGACGCAGTTTACTTACTTCCAGCAGGTGGGCGGCCTCGAGTGTAAGCCGGTGACCGGTGAGATCACTTACGGTCTGGAGCGTCTGGCGATGTATATCCAGAGCGTGGACAGCGTCTACGATCTGACCTGGAGTGACGGCCCGCTGGGCAAAACCACTTACGGTGATGTATTCCATCAGAACGAAGTGGAACAGTCGACCTACAACTTCGAATACGCCGATGTGGATTTTCTCTTCACCTGCTTCGAGCAGTACGAGAAAGAAGCGCAGCGCCTGCTGGCGCTGGAAAAACCGCTGCCGCTGCCTGCGTATGAGCGCATCCTGAAAGCCGCGCACAGCTTTAACCTGCTGGACGCGCGTAAGGCGATCTCGGTGACCGAACGTCAGCGTTACATTCTGCGCATCCGTACCCTGACCAAAGCCGTGGCTGAAGCCTACTACGCCTCGCGCGAGGCGATGGGCTTCCCGATGTGCAATAACAACAAGTAAGAGGCAGCCATGACCGATAAAACTTTCCTGGTGGAAATTGGCACCGAAGAGTTGCCTCCGAAAGCGCTGCGCAGCCTGGCGGAATCCTTTGCTGCGCATGTGACTGCTGAACTGGATGCTGCTGGCCTGGCGCACGGTGAAGTCAGCTGGTTTGCGGCTCCGCGTCGTCTGGCACTGAAAGTGGCCCAGCTGGCGGCGGCACAACCGGATCGCGAAGTTGAAAAACGTGGCCCGGCGATTGCGGCGGCTTTTGATGCTGACGGCAATGCCACCAAAGCGGCAGAAGGCTGGGCAAAGGGCAACGGTATCACCGTCGATCAGGCGGAACGTCTGAACACCGATAAAGGCGAATGGCTGGTGTATCGCGCCCAGGTGAAAGGCGAAAGCGCTCAGGCGCTGCTGCCTGCCATGGTAGCGACTGCACTGAGCAAGCTGCCGATCCCGAAACTGATGCGCTGGGGTGCCAGCGACGTGCAATTTGTGCGTCCGGTACACACCGTGACACTGCTGCTGGGTGCGGAGCTGATTCCGGCTACCATCCTTGGCATTCAGTCTGACCGCGTGATCCGTGGGCATCGCTTTATGGGCGAGCCGGAAATCACCCTCGACAATGCCGATCAATACCCGCAGCTGCTGCTGGAACGTGGCAAGGTGATGGCGGACTACGAAGCGCGCAAAGCACAGATCAAAGCGGATGCGGAAAAAGCGGCGCTGCAGCTGGGTGGCAATGCTGACCTGAGCGATAGCCTGCTGGAAGAAGTCACCTCGCTGGTGGAATGGCCGGTAGTGCTGACCGCCACCTTCGAAGAGAAATTCCTCGCGGTTCCGGCTGAAGCGCTGGTATATACCATGAAAGGTGACCAGAAATACTTCCCGGTTTACGCTGACGACGGCAAACTGCTGCCGAACTTCATCTTTGTTGCCAACATCGAATCCAGCGATCCGCAGCAGATCATCTCCGGTAACGAGAAGGTGGTCCGTCCGCGTCTGGCTGATGCTGAATTCTTCTTTAACACCGACCGTAAAAAGCGTCTGGAAGATCATCTGCCGCGTCTGGAAACGGTGCTGTTCCAGAAAGAGCTGGGTACGCTGCGTGATAAAACCGACCGCATTCAGGCGCTGGCTGGCTGGATCGCCGCGCAGATCGGTGCCGATGTGAACCATGCAACCCGTGCTGGCCTGCTGTCCAAATGCGACCTGATGACCAACATGGTGTTTGAATTTACCGACACCCAGGGTGTGATGGGCATGCACTACGCGCGCCATGATGGCGAAGCGGAAGATGTCGCCGTGGCGCTGAACGAGCAGTATCAGCCGCGTTTTGCCGGTGATGATCTGCCGTCTAACCCGGTTGCCTGCGCCGTGGCGATTGCCGACAAAATGGATACCCTCGCGGGCATCTTCGGGATTGGTCAGCATCCGAAAGGCGATAAAGACCCGTTCGCGCTGCGCCGTGCTGCGCTGGGCGTGCTGCGTATTATCGTCGAGAAGAACCTGCCGCTCGATCTGCAAACCCTGACGGAAGAAGCGGTGCGCCTCTACGGCAGCAAACTGAGCAATGCTAAGGTCGTGGATGATGTGATCGACTTTATGCTGGGCCGTTTCCGTACCTGGTATCAGGAAGAAGGCCATAGTGTAGACACCATTCAGGCGGTACTGGCTCGTCGCCCGACCCGTCCGGCAGATTTCGATGCGCGTATGAAAGCGGTTTCGCACTTCCGTACTCTGGAAGCGGCGGCAACGCTGGCGGCTGCCAACAAACGTGTTTCTAACATCCTGGCGAAATCAACCGAAACGCTGAACGACAGCGTGCAGGCTTCGCTGCTGAAAGAGAACGAAGAGATCAAGCTGGCGACCTTCGTCACGGCGCTCAGCAGTAAACTGCAACCGTACTTCGCAGAAGGCCGCTATCAGGATGCGTTGATCGAACTGGCGCAGCTGCGCGAAGCGGTCGATAACTTCTTCGATAAAGTGATGGTGAACGCGGATGACCAGGCAGTGCGGATTAACCGTCTGACACTGCTGGCCCAGCTGCGCGAGCTGTTCCTGCAAGTAGCGGATATTTCGCTGTTGCAGTAAGGCGCACCAGTCGGTAATTGAAAGGGACGAGAAATCGTCCCTTTTTTATGCGATCTTCACGCCGCTACAAAGTTGTGCATATCAGTTACGTATTAAACAACCGCGCATCACGCAGCAGATGTTCATTACCACGGCGGCGGGTAAAACCGCTGCGGTCAAAAAACTCCAGAATTTGCACCGCCACTTTACGCCCGGTGCCAAGCTGGTTGCGGAAATCAGCCGCCGAAGTGCTGCCGCCGTGAGCGGCACGCTGGCGAATGAGATCGGCGAAGATCTGCACCTGCGAAGTGAGGTAGTAGCGATCGCGTACGATCGCGGTGACGTGGCCGAGGCGCGCCGCCGTCAGCAACAGGGTGCGAATCTCCTGTTCATCCTGCTGGAGGCTGGTGGCAATATCGCGTACCCAGAGCGGCTGGTCCGTGAACAGCGGGCCAACCTGTTGCCACAACGCTTCTTCCTGCGGGTTAAAACGGGGTTCGAAATGGAGTTGGTGCAGCCAGCCGTTGCGTTGCTGAATCAGTCCCTGTGCCAGCGTCTGATCAATCAGCGCCAGCACCAGTTCTGCCGGGGCATGCGGGAGGGCGATACGACGCAGGCGGTCGTGGCCGATACCCGGTTGCTCGGGATGCTGCTGATGAAAATGGGCCAGCGCGTCGAGTAGCGCTTGCTGCCAGCGGCTGGCCTGATCCGGGTCCATTAATGCCTGATTTAAGCGCACCGGCGCGATGGCGGTCAGCAGGATCTCCATTGCCGCTGGCGTGAGCTGATGCGCCCAGGAAAATTCACTGTAGTCAGCAGGCTGATGTGCAAGGTGGGCACGCAGACTGTCTTCATCATCCTCCGCCAGCGCCAGCTGTTGCAGCCAGGCCAGATAGTCAGGATGCCGCTTGCCGCGCTTTTTGCTGTTCAGGAGAACCACCCGACCGCCCCCCAGCGTTTGCTGTGTATTACTGTCGCGGATGATCAGGCGGTCATTATCTGCCAACCATAGTGGGCTAGTCAGTACCAGCTCGGCGAGCTGGTCGCTGAGTGGGGTTATGCGTCCGGTAACATGGCTGGCGGCATGATGAAGATGCACCGGATGTGAAGCGCTATGCAGCGGCTGTAACAGCGATAACGCCACGGTGAGTCGCGTACTGCCGTGATCCTGTTGCTGGCTCAGCAGCCAGTCACCACGGCTGATCTGCGCCTTTTCCACCTCACCAGCAATATTCAGTGCAATGCGTTGCCCGGCCTGCGCATGGGGGACGGACTGATTCTGCGCATGCAGGGCGCGCACGCGTACCGGCTGATTGACTCCGGTCAGCCACAGGGTATCACCGATGCTGACTTCTCCCGCCAGCGCGGTACCGGTGACCACCAGGCCAGTCCCTTTCAGGGTAAAGGCGCGGTCAATGGCAAGGCGAAAACGCTGCCGGGGTATAAAGGGCGGTTCTGGCAGCGCGATCAGATGCTGGCGCAATGCGTCAATGCCCTGCCGGGTCGTGCTGCTGGTGACAAACTGCGCCGCATCTGGCCAGCCCAGTTGCTGCGTTAACTGCGCCACCTGTTGCTGCACTTCTTCAATACGGGCCGCGTCTGCGCGATCCGCTTTGGTCAGCGCGACGCTGAGTGGTGGCTGCCCGGCCAGGCTGAGCAGCTGCAAATGTTCACGGGTTTGCGGCATCACGCCATCGTCGCAGGCCACCACCAGTAGCGCGTGATGAATACCGCCAATCCCCGCCAGCATGTTGGCGAGAAACTTTTCATGGCCCGGAACATCAATAAAACCGATCACCCGGCCATCAGGCTGTGGCCAGTAGGCGTAACCCAGGTCGATGGTCATGCCACGCCGTTGTTCTTCTGGCAGACGATCGGCATTGATGCCGGTCAGTGCCTGGAGCAGTGCGGTTTTGCCATGATCGACATGTCCGGCGGTGGCGATAATCATGGTACTAAGGCTCTGATAAAGGCCGATTCGTCGCTGAGGCAGCGCAGGTCAAGCCACAGTTTGCCATCCTGCAGGCGACCAATCACCGGTTGTGGCAGGGTGCGCCAGCGCTGTGCCAGCGCATTCAGGGTGCCACCCTGACCATCGCGCGGGCTAAAGGTGATGGCAAAGCTGGGCAAACGCTCCACTGGTAGCGATCCACTACCGATTTGTGACGAACAAGGGGCGATTGCCAGCGAAAAATCATGACCAAAGGCATTTTCCAGCGCGGGTATCAGCCGTTCGGCCTGTTGCAGGATGTCATCTGCGGGTCGGGTCAACAGCTGCAACGTCGGCAGCTTTTCACGCAGCTTTTCCGGGTGACGGTAAAGCTGCAGCGTGGCCTCCAGTGCCGCCAGCGTCATTTTATCCACGCGCAACGCGCGTTTGAGAGGATGCTGTTGCAACCGGGCAATCAATGCTTTTTTACCGACAATTATCCCGGCCTGTGGCCCACCCAGCAGTTTATCGCCGGAAAAACTCACCAGGCTGACACCAGCGGCAATCAGCTGCTGTGGCATCGGTTCGGCTGGCAGGTCGTAAGCGGTCATGTCGATCAGCGATCCGCTGCCGAGATCGGTGATCACCGGCAATTGATGTTCTGCGCCGAGCGCCACCAGATCCGCCTCGGTCACCGCATGGGTGAAACCCTGGATCTGATAGTTACTGGTGTGAACTTTCATTAACAAGCCACTATCGTCGGTGATTGCGGCGCGATAATCTTTCAGATGGGTACGGTTAGTGGTGCCGACTTCCACCAGACGGCATCCGGCCTGGCGCATCACGTCAGGAATGCGGAATGCGCCCCCAATTTCCACCAGTTCACCACGCGAGACCACCACTTCACGCCCGGCAGCAAGAGCGGAGAGCATCAGCAGTACCGCCGCCGCGTTGTTGTTGACGATGCAGGCATCTTCCGCGCCGGTCAGTTCGCACAGCAGGGCCGCAACGGCACGATCGCGATGGCCGCGAGCGGCATCATCCAGCGCGTATTCCAGCGTCACCGGCTGGCGTAGGCAGTGCGTGACGGCATTGATCGCGGCCTCGCTCAATTGGGCGCGGCCCAGATTGGTGTGTAATACGGTTCCGGTCAGATTGAACACCGGACGCAACGCGCTCTGGCGCTGCTGCCGGGATCGGCGCAATGCTTCATCCGGCCAGTTAGCATGCCAGTCGGGCAAAGCCTGATACTGCTGGATGTGTTCGCGGGCTTCCTGTTGCATGGCGCGTAGCTGACGTGTGGCAAAAGCCGTACCTGCATCATCAATCAACGCCTGCAACGCAGGATCGCGCAGCAGACTATCAATAGCAGGCAGCTGGCTAAACAATGTTTTCATCGGGCAACTTTTAGCTGGTAGGCGGGACGGTGCGGGCAAAACTTTCCCGCTGGAACAGGTTCTCCGCCAGTTTGATTAATGCCGGGCGATTCACACACCAGTTTGGCACCACGCGGCGGAAGTTGAGGTAACCAATCATGCAACCGGTAGCGATATCTGCCAGATTGAGGGTGTCGCTATGTAGCAGCTCGCGCTGGGCGGCAGCGGTTTCCAGCGCATCAAGGCCGCGCAGGATTTTTTCCCGATTGCGCAGCAGTACCTCTTCGGATTGCTGGTCTCCCGGGCGCATTTTTTCACGCACAATCACCAGCGCGGCATCGCTGATGCCATCGGCCAGTTTTTCCAGCTGGCGGATTTGCAATGCACGCAGGGGATCTTTGGGCAGCAATGCCGGCGCTTCACCTCGCAGTTCGATAGCTTCGGCGATCAGCGAAGAATCAAACCAGGTCAGATGGTTGTCATCCACCAGCGCCGGGACTTTGCCCAGCGGATTGTAATGCGGTACATGGCTATCGGCATTCCACGGTGATTCATTGACGAATTCAAAGACGATGCCTTTTTCCAGCAGGATCACCGAAATTTTCCGGACAAAAGGACTGGTGTAGCTGCCTATCAGTTTCATCGAACGCCTCCGTGGTTGTCGCGGCACGCAGAAAGAGTAATGGCGAAGGCTTACCCTTCGCCTGGAAACAGAAACGGATTCAGGCTACTGCGCGCAAAACCTTCCTGCTCCATACGCGCATCCAGCACCAGAGAAGCGAGGTCATCGGCCACCGGTTCTACGGCGGGGTCCTTCTCCTGATAAAACATCTTCAGGTAAGTCCCACAATCGCCACAACTTTCGGCTTTGACCGCTGCCATCTCGCTATCCAGCGACCAGTAATGCAAATCCCTTGTCTGTTCGCAATTAGAACATTTACTGCGTACCACATACCATTCGCTTTCGCACAGATTGCAATGCAGATAACGTAATCCCTGCTGTCCGACATCCATATGCACCACGCTGGCCACCGGCACGCTGGCACATACCGGGCAGAACTGACGATGCTCGCCATATTCGGCACGGGCTTTGCCCGGGATTAGCGCCGCCATCTGTGCCCAGTAAATGGACAATGCCGCCCAGATAAACGGCGACTTGTCGTTACTGACCTGCGCAAAATTGCCTTCCAGCAACGCGGTAGCGAGGGTTTCCAGCTCGGTCGCGGAGGCTTTCTCCAGATTTTCCAGCACTGCCAGCGCCTGGCCACTCATTTCCGGTTTCAGCTCAGCGATGAGCGAATGCAGCAGCCGCTGCCAGTGGGCATCGCGTGGGTAGGTGTGAATATCCAGCGGCGGGATACCCTGCTCGGCGCATTGCTCCAGCCGCGCGCGTAAATCGATCTGCAACGGATGGTCGTACAGCACAATTTCCTGCGCCTGGGCGATTACGGCGGCAAAGCGCAGATAATCGCCGAGCGGATTTTTCGCGGCCAGATCGCGCAAACGGGCTGCCCGACGGCTATATAAATTTTTCAGCCGGGGGAAAAGTAACGGCGGAATTTTATCCGCCGTGTTCTTATCGCTTTTCTCCAGCTGGTCCTGCGGGATAATGCGAATACTCATCAGGGGCGTTTTTCCTGTTGTGTTTGGCGTTGGCGCTGCTCGCGATACCAGCGTGGGTGATGTTTCTTCGCCCACGCGGCAGGGACCCAGCCTTCAACCATCGCGGTGATGGTGCCTTTGACCCACAGGGCGGCGTAAATATGCACCATAATCACGATAATCAGCGCCACGGCTGAGACCGAATGCACCACCAGCGCGGCGCGAATCAGCGGAATGGAGAAGGCTCCGGCGAAGTACGGTCGCCAAATCACAATTCCACTCGCCAGCAGCATGACTAAGCTGATGATAGCAGCCCAGAACACACACTTCTGCCCGAAGTTGTATTTGCCGGTATCGCCGACCTCCTCATTACGCGCGATTTTATGAATATTTTTCGCCCATATCAGGTCGTCACGGTTGATCAGGTTATGCCGCCAGTAACGCAAGAACATAATGAGAAAGGCAGTAAACATAATCACGCCAACAAAAGGATGCAGAATCCGCGCCAGTTGTGGTGTGCCCAACACGTGCATCAGCCAGTTGAACGACGGGAAAAAGAAACCCAGCCCACTCAGGGCAGCAAAGACAAAGCAAAACGCCACAATCCAGTGATTGATGCGTTCGGGTGCGCTGTAGCGCACCAGGCGATCGCGCTTTTTCATCATTTGCGCTCCTCTTTATCGTCATCGTCATGCAGGTTGTCGTCTTCGTCGTCCACCCGGTTCGGTCCGATGCCGACGCAGTGGAACACCGCCGCCGCGAAGGTGGCGGCAAAACCGACCGCCGCCAGCGGTTTCCAGATGCCTTTCCAGAAGGTGACAGCGGGGCTGATGCTCGGGTTTTCCGGCAAGCCGTGATACAGCTGCGGTTTGTTGGCGTGGTGCAGCACATACATCACGTGTGTACCGCCCACCCCGGCGGGATCGTACAAACCGGCATGGTCGTAACCGCGTGTTTTCAGCTCCTCCACACGTTCCCCGGCGAGGGTTTGCATATCGGCTTTGGCTCCGAAATGAATCGCCCCGGTTGGGCAGGTTTTCACGCAGGCCGGTTCCTGGCCGACGGTGACACGATCGACGCATAGCGTGCATTTATACACGCGGTTGTCGTTCTTTATTGAGACGCGGCACGTCGAACGGACAACCGGCGATGCAGTAACCACAGCCGATGCACTGCTCGGACTGAAAATCGACAATGCCGTTGGCGTACTGAATGATCGCCCCTTCCGAAGGACAGGCTTTCAGGCAGCCAGGATCGGCGCAATGCATGCAGCCATCCTTGCGGATCAGCCACTCCAGTTTGCCGTTTTCCTCGACTTCGGAAAACCGCATCACCGTCCAGGATTTGGCGGTCAAATCTGCCGGGTTGTCGTACACCCCGACGTTATGACCGATCTCATCACGGATGTCGTTCCACTCCGAGCAGGCCACCTGGCAGGCTTTGCAGCCGATGCAGGTGGTGACGTCAATCAGCTTCGCCACCTCCTGCTGATGGTTGCGCGCCTGCGGCGGTGGCGTGACGCCGTTGGTGGCGGAGCGGCGGATAATGTCTTGCGATTGATAAGCCATATTCGTTCTCCTTACACCTTCTCGACGTTAACGAGGAATGCCTTAAATTCCGGCGTTTGCGTATTGGCGTCGCCGACAAACGGCGTCAGGGTATTGGCGATAAAACCTTTCTTCGCTACGCCCTGATAACCCCAGTGAATCGGAATGCCGATGGTATCCACAGTTTTGCCATCCACCTGCAACGGACGCAGACGTTTGGTGACCACCGCTTTGGCTTTGATATAGCCGCGATTCGAGCTGACCTTCACCATGTCGCCCTGAGCAATGCCCAGCTTGTTCGCCAGCACTTCGCCAATCTCCACAAACTGTTCCGGCTGTGCGATGGCGTTGAGCCGTGCGTGTTTGGTCCAGAAGTGGAAATGCTCGGTGAGACGATAGGTGGTGCCGACATACGGGAACTGTTCGGCTTTGCCCATCGCCGCCAGATCGTCCTTAAACACGCGCGCCGCCGGGTTCGATACCACGTTGGGGTGCAGCGGGTTGGTGCCGATCGGCGTTTCAAACGGTTCGTAATGTTCCGGGAACGGACCTTCCGCCATTTTGTCGAGTGCGAACAGATGGCCCATACCATCGGGTTGCATGATGAACGGACCGACATTGCTGCCAGGTGCGGCGGCGCTGTAGTCCGGGATATCCATACCGGCCCACTTGCTGCCATCCCACTTCAGCAACTGACGTTTGGCATCCCACGGATTGCCCTGCGGATCGGCGGAAGCGCGGTTATACAGGATGCGGCGATTGAGCGGCCATGCCCAGCTCCAGTTCAGTGTGTTGCCGAGGCCGGACGGATCGGCGTTGTCGCGCCGCGCCATCTGGTTGCCCTCCGGCGTCCAGCTACCGGCGAAAATCCAGCAGCCGCTGCTGGTGCTGCCGTCATCTTTCAGATGGGCAAAGGTACTGAGCTGCTGACCTTTTTTCACCAGCAGGGTGCCTTTGTCATCGACGATATCCGCCAGAGCTTTGCCGTTGCTCTCCATCGCCACCTCTTCCGACGCCGGGTTATCTGGCGTCAGGTAGTTCCAGGTCATGTTCAGCACCGGCTCCGGTGCAACACCGCCCTGGTGGGCATACATCTCACGCAGTCGCAGGTAGATGCCCGCCAGAATTTCGCCATCGTTGCGCGATTCACCCGGACCGTCCTGACCTTTCCAGTGCCACTGCAACCAGCGGCCGGAGTTCACGATCGAGCCGTTCTCCTCGGCAAAGCAGGTGGAGGGCAGGCGGAACACCTCGGTCTGAATCTGCGTCGGATCGACGTCGTTAAATTCGCCGTGATTCTGCCAGAAGGTCGAGGTTTCGGTGTTGAGCGGGTCGATGGTGACGAGGAACTTCAGCTTCGACAGCGAAGCAATCACTTTGCGCTTGTTCGGGAACGAGGCCACCGGGTTGAAGCCCTGGCACAGATAACCGTTCACTTTCCCCTGTGCCATCATTTCGAAGTATTGCAGCACGTCGTAGCCTTTGTCCCACTTCGGCAACCAGTCAAAGCCCCAGCTGTTCTCTGCCTGCGCTTTGTCGCCAAAGAAGGCTTTCATCATGCTTACGAAGAATTTCGGGTAGTTGCTCCAGTAGTTCACCTGGCCCGGCAGCGCAGCTTTCGGCGTGTTGGCGGTGAGATAGGTTTGCAGATCGGTCTGCTTCTCAGAAGGCAGCGTCATATAACCCGGCAGGCTTTGCGACAGCAGGCCGAGGTCGGTCAGCCCCTGGATATTGGAGTGACCACGCAGCGCATTGACGCCACCGCCTGCCATCCCCATATTGCCGAGCAGCAGCTGAATCATCGCCATGGTGCGGATGTTCTGCGCGCCGATGGAGTGCTGGGTCCAGCCGAGGGCATACAGGAAGGAAGTGGTGCGATCTTTTGCGCTGGTCTCGCCAATCAGCTCGCAGACATGCAGGAAATCGGCCTTCGGCGTGCCGCAGATGCGCTCGACAATCTCTGGCGTGTAGCGGCTGACATGCTGTTTCAGCAGGTTCCAGACGCAGCGCGGATGGCTCAGGCTGTCGTCGCGTTTGGCGAAGCCATCATCGCCCAGCTCGTAGTTCCAGCTGGTTTTGTCGTATTTACGGTTTTCAGTGTCGTAGCCGCTGAATAACCCTGCTTCGAAGGTAAAATCTTCGCGCACGATCAGGCTGGCATTGGTGTACGCCTGCACATATTCATGCTGGATTTTGTCGTTTTCCATCAGCCAGCGCAGCACACCCGACAGGAAAGCAATGTCGGAGCCGGAGCGAATGGGCGTATAGAAATCCGCCACCGATGCGGTGCGCGTAAAGCGCGGATCGATGACAATCAGTTTGGCTTTGTTGAAGATTTTGGCTTCCATCGCCCAGCGGAAACCGACGGGATGCGCTTCAGCCGCATTACCGCCCATCACCACGATCAGGTTGGCATTACGGATGTCGACCCAGTGGTTGGTCATCGCACCGCGACCAAATGTTGGAGCAAGACTTGCTACCGTTGGTCCGTGTCAGACGCGTGCCTGGTTGTCGACCGCCAGCATACCGAGCGATCGGGTCATTTTCTGGGTGAGATAGCCGGTTTCATTGCTGGACGCCGAGGCGCACAACATGCCGGTGGTGAGCCAGCGGTTAACTGTCACGCCAGCGGCGTTTTGCGCCTCAAAATGGGCGTCACGGTCCGCTTTCATCAGCTTCGCAATGCGATCAAACGCATCGTCCCAGCTGATACGCTGCCATTTATCCGAGCCTGGCGCGCGATATTCCGGGTAGTGCAGGCGGCTGTCGCTATGGACGAAATCCAGCAGGCCAGCGCCTTTCGGGCATAAGGCTCCGCGGCTGACCGGATGATCCGGGTCCCCTTCAATATGGAAGAGGGTTTCTTTGGCGTTTCTCGCGCCATCGCCGAGGCTGTACATTAACAGGCCACAGCCGACTGAGCAGTAAGTGCAGGTATTACGGGTTTCGCGGGCGCGCAACAACTTGTATTGCCGCGTTTCCGCCAGCGCTACCTCTGGCGTAAAGCCGAGGAGTGCTGCCGTTGTCCCTGCCATACCGCCCGCGCAGATTTTGAAGAATTTTCTTCTGCTGACGTTCATGGATAATCCTTGATTCGACATTACTACATTTTATTTTTGCGGAGCGCTGGTTAGCGGTTCAAAATGACCCAACTAAGACTGCGAGTATAGCGGCTAAATATTACCACTGCTTTTGTAAGGTTGTTGTGCGAGGCGAAGAAAGTGACACAGAAAGATCAGAAAAGTCCCAGCAATGTGAGTGAGATCGCAGGTGCGAGCCAGGCGCAGGTGTGGCAGCGGCGCGACATCACCCATGCGGAGCCGGACTGGCTGGCGCAGGAAGTTCCGGTGGCGCTGGTCTACAACGGTATTTCCCATGTGGTGATGATGGCGACCCCCAGCGATCTTGAAGCCTTTGCGCTCGGTTTTTCGCTGTCGGAAGGGATTATCGATACGCCGCAGGAAATTTTCGGTCTTGATGTGGTGCCGGGCTGCAATGGCATCGAAGTACAAATCGAGCTATCCAGCCGTCGCTTTATGGCGCTGAAAGAACAGCGTCGCGCGATGGCAGGGCGCACTGGTTGCGGCGTCTGTGGTGTCGAGCAGCTGGATCAGATCGGCAAACCGATCACCCCCTTACCCTTTACCCAGACCTTTTCCCTCGACCATCTGGATGCCGGGTTAGCGCGGCTGCGTGATTTCCAGCCGGTGGGCGAACTGACCGGCTGCACCCACGCGGCGGCATGGATGTCACCCACGGGTGAACTGCGCGGTGGCTGTGAAGATGTGGGTCGCCATGTGGCGCTGGATAAACTGCTGGGCTATCGCAGCAAAGCCGACTGGCAGCAGGGCGCGGTGCTGGTGTCCAGCCGCGCCAGCTATGAGATGGTGCAGAAGTCAGCGATGTGTGGGGTCGAGATTCTGTTTGCGGTGTCGGCAGCGACTCAGCTGGCAGTGGATGTGGCACAGCGCAGCAACTTAACGCTGGTTGGCTTCAGCAAGCCAGGCCGCGCCACCATCTATACCCACCCGCAGCGGCTGCGTTAAACCACCTGAACCTGCGGCAGCACTTGTTGCAGGGCATTGAGCGCGCCAGGTTTGCCCTGGCCCGCATCACAAATCAGCAAATCCACCTCGGCAATCGCTGCGTATTGAGTGCGGCTGACGACGCCAAGTTTGCTGTGATCTGCCAGCAGGATGGTGTGACTGGCCTGCTGAACCATGGCGCGCGCTATCGCCGCTTCGTGCGGATGGAAGCTGGTGGCTCCCTGTCTGGACTCAATTCCCACCGGAGACAGCAGCGCTACGTCGGCACGATAACGATAAATCTCGCCCACCGTCATTTCGCCGCGCGTCTGCTGTGCACCGGCAGACATCATGCCGCCCAGCAAAATCACCTGATTATTCAGCGTTTCATGTTCTTCGGCTGAACTCAGCGCCAGCGCCGCTTGCAGGCTGTTGGTGATGATGGTCAGCCCGGACATGGTGCGTAACTCTTCGGCCAGCAGGGTGGTGGTGGTGCCGGAATCGAGGAACAGCGTCTGGCCGGGTTGCAGATGCTGCACCGCCGCGATGGCAATGGCACGTTTCTCTTTGGCCTGGGCGCTGCGCCGTTCGCGCAGCGGTGCTTCTGGCTGGCTATCCACCGCCACCAGGCCGCCATGGACGCGGCGCGCCACCCCCTGCGCTTCCAGCTCGATAATGTCGCGCCGCGCGGTTTCCCGCGAAATACCCAGCTCTTTGATCACGCGCTCGGTACTGACCTGATGATGCGTGGTCAGCAGTGCGCGGATGCGATGTAAACGGGTTTCCTGCAACATGACATTTCCCTGTGGCGAGTTCAGCGTGGGCCTAAGATTACCTGAGCTTCATCGTTCCGTCATGTGTATTTGGTTGTATTTGTGTATTTGGTTGCATTTCTCGCCAAAACCGGCATGATATCTGTAAACGGTTATTACGCATGCACCCCTTTCACCTTCGCAACGGGAGTTACCATGGCTACACGTTCCACCATCATGGATACCAACAGTTTTCGTGCTGAACATGCCGACGGCCTGGATGCCGATACGCGCAAACTGACCGATAAACGCAGCAAAGTGCTGGGCGAGTCGTATCGCCTGTTCTACCGTAAGCCGGTACATCTGGTGCGCGGTGAAGGGCAGTATCTGTGGGATGCCGCAGGTAACAAATATCTCGATGTGTACAACAACGTGGCGAGCATCGGCCATTGCCATCCGGCAGTGATTGAGGCAGTGAATCAGCAAATGAAGATGCTGAACACCCATACCCGTTATCTGCACGAACGTATCCTGGATTACAGCGAAGAACTGCTGGCGACCACCCCGGATGCCATCGACCGTGCGATGTATATGTGTACCGGTTCGGAAGCCAATGACCTGGCGATTCGCATTGCGCGTTCGTTCAGCGGTGGCACCGGCATTATCGTTTCACAGGAGGCTTACCACGGCACCAGCGACCTCACTTCTGGCGCGTCACCGGCGCTGGGCACCGGCCAGCCGCTGGCGGCGACCACCCGTCTGGTGCCACCGCCAGATCACTATCGTGTCAATGCGCCTGATCTCGGCGAGTGGTTTGCCAACGAAATCCAGAAGCAAATCGACGACATGAAAGCGCACGGCATCAAGTTCGCCGGTTTCCTCGCTGACTCCATTTTCTCCTCTGACGGCGTGCTGCCAAACCCGCCGGGTTTCCTGCAGAAAGCAGTGGATGTGGTACACGCTAACGGCGGTATTTTTATCGCGGATGAAGTGCAGCCTGGCTTTGCCCGTACCGGTGATGCGTTCTGGGGCTTCGCCCGTCACGGCGTGGTGCCGGATGTGGTCACCACCGGTAAACCGATGGGCAACGGCATTCCGGTGTCTGGCCTGCTGGCAAAAAGTGATGTGCTGGCGGCATTCAGCGATGAAATTCCTTACTTCAACACCTTTGGTGGCAACCCGGTGGCGATGGCAGCCGCGCAGGCGGTACTGAAGGTGATCAAGGAAGAGGGTTTGCAGGAGCATAGCCGTATTGTCGGCGCGAAGTTGCAGGCCGAGCTGGCGAAGCTGATGGACCGTCATGAATCGATTGGTGACGTGCGCGGTGCGGGCCTGTTTATCGGTTTCGAACTGGTCAGCGATCGCAGCAGCAAAACGCCAGACAAGGCACTGGCACTGGATTTGATTGAGAAGCTGCGTGATCACCATGTGCTGACTTCCGTCGCAGGTCCGTACGGTAACGTACTGAAACTGCGTCCGCCGTTGGCGTTCCAGGAAGGCGATATCGACTGGCTGGTCGGGGCGCTGGATAAGTCGCTGACTGAGCTGGGCCGCTGATCTTCATTCCCCTGAGTGGTGCGATTTATCGCGCCACTATTGCCAGATTCTTCAAATCCTTATCTTTACTAAGGCATTGATAACCCTTTTCCGGATCATGAATTTAACTATAATGATCCAACTGCTTACGCGGCACGCCAGCGAGGTTGTGCTGCTCAAACACTAATGGAGAGGAAGAACATGAGTTATTCACTGCCATCCCTGCCTTACGCATACGACGCACTGGAACCGCATTTCGACAAGCAGACGATGGAAATCCATCACACCAAACACCACCAGACTTACGTCAACAACGCTAACGCCGCGCTGGAAGGCACAGAATTCGCCGATCTGCCGGTTGATGAGCTGATCACCAAACTGGATCAGCTGCCGGCTGACAAAAAAGGCCCACTGCGTAACAACGCGGGCGGCCATGCTAACCACAGCCTGTTCTGGAAAGGCCTGAAAACCGGCACTACCCTGCAGGGCGAACTGAAAGCCGCCATCGAAAAAGATTTCGGCAGCGTAGAAAAATTCCAGGAAGAGTTCGAGAAAGCGGCTGCGACCCGTTTCGGCTCTGGCTGGGCGTGGCTGGTGAAAAAAGGCGACAAACTGGCGGTAGTTTCTACTGCTAACCAGGACAACCCGCTGATGGGCGAAGCGATCGCTGGCGTTTCTGGCTTCCCGATCATTGGTCTGGATGTGTGGGAACACGCTTACTACCTGAAGTATCAGAACAAACGTCCTGACTACATCAAGGCGTTCTGGAACGTGGTTAACTGGGACGAAGCAGCAGCACGCTTCGCTTCTGCTAAGTAATTAGCACCTGAATACCGCAACCGGTGGCCATGGCCGCCGGTTTTTTTTAAACGAAATTTAAACCAATCTTCAACAAAACTGATATTCCCGCCAGTGATTGCAACGTGTCGAAACTTATTAACTCGTCGTTGATAATTTGGGGCATATACTTGCGCCAATTAGTCCTGCAAAAGCACAAATAATCATGTCTACGATAATTACTTCTGAGACGAATAATGATTCGTCAGCATCACTTTTTCTGCAATTAATAAGCGGAAAGTTTGTGCCAAATAAATTATGGCGTAGCAAAAATTTCCGTTTTAAATTTGCCTTAAGATCCCTTATTTATCCTGTTACAACCCATCGTTATCTGCATGAACTGGCGGCACTGCCGCAGTTGCCGCAAATGTTAACGGTGCAGGGGTTGCTACCCGCTAAGCTCCATCGTCCTTATCTGCGCGCGGGTTTTAGCGTGGCGCAGCGGGCGCAAGCCATTCTCGATCACTATCATCTGATGGCTGGCCTGGAAAACGCCGCCCTGCGCCAGATGCTGCAAAGCCCCGGTGACAATTTATTGGCGGGTTTTAAAGGCAAGAATGGCGAATCTTTCACGATTCACTGCTGCCCGGGGCGCTTCGACCGTGAAGGCGAAATTACGCTGGAATTGCATTTTGAAGAGAAGTTAATCGCGTCTCTGTCTTTCTCTATTTTTAATGAGAATCAACAACGCAGTTTATTAATTGGCGGTTTGCAGGGACCTCGCAAACATATTTCTAATGATGTGATTCGTGATGCGACCAAGGCGGCACACGGTTTATTCCCTAAACGTCTGCTGATGGAAGCGGTATTTATTCTCGCAGAACAATGCGGCGTTCAGGCCATCAGCGCAGTGGGGGATACCACCCACGTCTTCCGCAGCCTGCGTTATCGTCACAGCAAGGGCGATCACTTCTTTGCCAGCTACAGTGAATTCTGGCAGTCGTTAGGTGGTGAAGCACGGTCGGATGGGATATTTACGCTGCCGCTGCATATGCCGCGTAAGGCGCTGGAAGAGATTGCCAGCAAGAAACGTGCGGAGTATCGCCGTCGCTATGAACTGCTGGATAACCTGACGCAACAGGCATTGCTGGCATCAGGTGTGGAAGGGGTACGCGACGTGACTCACGCCGCGTAACCGCAATCAGAACGGCTGCTTCGCGTAGCCGGTCATGACTTTCAGCCCCATCTCACGTCCGAGTGCGGTCATCGGGTGCACCACCACCAGGCCGCGCACGCTTTTCTTCAGCGCACCCATATTGGCCTGTTCTTTTTTGGTGATCTCACGGCTGAATGGCAGTTTTTGCAGCTGCTGCGCTTCTTTGCTCAGCTTCTCAACACGGACACCGCGCAGGCGTTCAATCTCCACCACCAGTGCTTCTTTTTCTTTCAGCAGCGCACCGAGTTTCTCGGCATCACCTGATTCCAGCAGCTGTGGTTCTTTGCGGTTCAGGGCATCCAGCTGATCGCTAAGACGTTTGATCTCAGCTTTTTCTTGTTCTTTCATCGGGAAAACTCGTTAAGGAAAACAGGGAAAGGATACACCATAACGACACGGCTGTTGCGCGATTTATCGCGCGGTTAATACCTCAAACCGCAGGCTTCTTAAACGCCTGCTTATGGGAAATACGGGAAATCAGCTCGGTGAGAGACAACACCATGGTGGAGCGCACCATCTGCAAATAACGCTGCTGCTGCATGGCGCGCAGTTCTTCATCATCGCGCGTGAAATCGGGTTGGGGCGGCCAGGCGACGACGCAGTGCAGTTCGCGAAAAGGGCCGAGAATCTCGTCATCGGTAAAACGATACTCAAAGGTGTCGTGGTTTAACTCTTCGCGCAGTGCCAGCAGCAATTCACAATCTTCATATTCATGACGATTGATCACGCCGAGACCGTAAATCAGTTTCAGGCGGACTGACATCTCGCCGAGCGGACCATTGCCGAGCAGCAAGGGTTCGACGGCGTATTTCACGGCGTAATCATCCTTGCGGAAAACCTGCAAAACCAGCAGGTTAACCGCTTCAGTCAACAGCTCAACGGCGGCGATCAGAAAGCTTCTCACCGAACGACCGGCGTTCAGGCGCTCAAGCACCCGGTTTTCAAAAGCTTGCTTCTCTTCCATTATTGCCTGCATCGTTCAAATACCGCCGTGTTGCGTGGCGCGCATTATGCCATAGCGTTATAAGCACTCACCACTGAGGTGACGACTTCACTGTTGCTATCCAGCCCGGAAATTTGTGCCAGGGTTGCCTGCGGGCCTTTTTCCGCCAGCAGCGCTTCCAGCTCCTGGGCCTGCGGGTCCTGCGCGCTGCGGTAATGCATCGCGGCGGCAATGCCCTGCACCAGGTTGGCATGCGGCAGCTGATATTCCAGCGTGCCCAGCGTCGGTTTGATCAGGCGATCGCCCGCGCTGAGTTTACGCAGCGGCTGACGGCCCACGCGCTCAACGTCATCTTTCAGGTACGGGTTTTCAAAACGGCTGAGGATTTTCTGGATGTAGGCGGCGTGTTTATCCGCATCAAAGCCATAGCGCTTGATCAGCACCGCACCGCTTTCTTCCATCGCACCCTGCACCACGGCACGGATTTTCTGGTCAAGGATGGCATCGCGGATGGTGGCGTGACCGGCCAGCTGGCCGAGGTAGGCGGTAATCGCGTGGCCGGTGTTCAGGGTGAACAGCTTACGCTCGACAAACGCCATTAGGTTATCGGTCAGTTCCATACCCGGAATATTCGGCAGTTCGCCTTTGAACTGGGTTTTATCGACGATCCACTCGCTGAAGGTTTCTACCGTGACTTCCAGCGGGTCATTGCTGCCAGCTTCTGACGGCGGCACGATGCGGTCTACCGCGGAATCCACAAAGCCAACATGCTGTTCAACCCAGGCATGATACTGCTCCGGCAGCGCTTTCAGCACATGCTGTTTCAGTTGGCTGGTGCCGCGCACCATGTTTTCACAGGCAATAATATTCAGCGGACGGACATTACCGTTGTCGCGGCGGTAGGCCAGCCCTTTGGCGACACCACTGGCGATGCGCTCCAGAATTTGCGGACCAACCGCCGTGGTAACGATATCAACCTCAGCAATCAGCGTCACGATATCCTCGCTGGCGCTGCTCACCGCGCTCACACCTTTCACAATCTCGACTTTCGCCTGCTCGCCAACCACATGAACCGGATACTCATGACGGGCGTTAAGGGCATCGAGCACTACCTGATTGACGTCCGCGAATACCAGCTCGATACCGGCATCAGCCAACAGCTTACCGATAAAACCACGGCCAATGTTACCTGCTCCGAAATGTAACGCTTTCATAATTTGACCCATATCAAATGACGATGGGGCGGGCATGTCCGCCCCGGAACGTGGGGACGGGCATGCCCGCCCCAGGGAAAAGGAGTTATCTATCAGGCGGTGGTTTTGCTGCCAGACAGCAGATCCAGCACATCCTGTACGCTGGTGGTATTCGCCAGCTTCTCAATCACGCTTTCGTCGTCCAGCGCGTTGGTCAGGCTGGTGATCACCTGGATGTGTTCGTTATTGCGTGCTGCAATACCGATCACCAGGCGCGCCACTTCATCCGCTTCTTCGCCAAACTTCACGCCCGCCGGATACTGGCAGAATACCACGCCCGTTTTCAACACGCGGTCTTTGGCTTCCACCGTGCCGTGCGGTACTGCAATCGACTCACCGAGGTAGGTCGGGGTCAGTTTTTCACGCTCCAGCATGGCATCAACGTATTCCGGCTGCACGTAGCCGCCTTTCACCAGCTGCTCACCGGCAAAGCGAATTGCCTGCTCTTTATTGCTGGCGCTCAGGCCGAGGAACACGTTGTTGGCACCCAGTTTGAACAGATGCGCGCTGCCGTCGTCATAGCTGTCGGCGAGGGCGGTCTGCACAGTTTCGCGATGCGCTTCGCTGCGATTTGCCGCCACCAGACGTTCGGTCAGGTTGGTGTACAACGCGCTGTCGAGGAAATTGTTCAGCGAAATGTGCTGAGCCTGCGGTGCCTGGCGCATAGCACGCTCAGTCAGATCGCGGTGGGTAATCACCAGGTCCACATCACCCGGCAGGGCGTTGATGGCGCTGTTGGTCACCGAAATATTGCTCAGACCGGCATCCTGCACTTTCTTACGCAGCACGCCTGCACCCATGGCGCTGGAACCCATACCGGCATCGCAGGCCACAATAATTTTGCGTACGTGGTTCAGGTCAACGCTCATGGCATCACCGGCAACCGGTGCACCTGTCACGTTCTGGCCTTTGGACTGCGCTTTCATGTCCTGCATACGTTTGGTTGCCGCTTCGATGTCGTCGTCTTCTTTCACTTTGCTGGTTTTCAGCAGGATAGAAGAGATAACGAAGGAGACAGCAAACGCCGCGATGATGGCGGTGACGTTAGCGAAGTAAGCACCTTTAGGCGTCATTGCCAGCACGGCGAGGATTGAACCCGGAGAAGCCGGGGACACCAGGCCGCCGTGCAGCACGGTCAGGGTGAACACGCCAGTCATACCACCGAGGATCACCGCCAGCAGCAGGCGCGGTGCCATCAGCACGTACGGGAAGTAAATTTCGTGGATACCGCCGAGGAAGTGGATGATTGCTGCACCACCGGCTGATTGTTTGGCGCTACCGCGACCAAAAATCATATACGCCACCAGCACACCCATACCCGGACCCGGGTTGGCTTCAATCAGGAAGAAGATTGATTTGCCCACTTCACTCGCCTGCTGGATACCCAGCGGAGAGAAGATACCGTGGTTAATGGCGTTGTTGAGGAACAGGATTTTCGCCGGTTCAACAAAGATGGAGGTCAGCGGCAGCAGGTTGTTCTGCACCATCAGATTCACGCCTGCGGCGAGAATGTGGGACAGGCCTTCAACCAAAGGACCGATACCGATAAACGCCAGCAGCGCCAGCAGCATACCGATGATACCGGCGGAGAAGTTGTTAACCAGCATCTCGAAGCCGCTTTTGATCTTGCCATCAACGGCACGGTCAAAATGTTTGATCGCCCAGCCGCCCAGCGGACCGGCAATCATCGAGCCGAGGAACATTGGCATGTCGGCACCGACAATCACACCCATGGTGGTGATTGCGCCGACCACACCGCCACGGTCGCCACCCACCAGACGACCACCGGTGAAACCAATCAGCAATGGCAGCAGATAGGTGATCATCGGGCCGACGAGTTTCGCCAGCGTCGCGTTGGGGATCCAACCGGTTGGAATGAACAGTGCGGTGATGATACCCCAGGCGATAAACGCACCGATGTTAGGCATCACCATATTACTCAGAAAGCGACCAAAGCTTTGAACTTTGACCTTCACTGATGAGGACATAAACCCACCCCTTATTGAGACGCGCCGCAATAAGAGAGCGCGTTTGTTTTTGTTAAGACGTTACGGCGGGGGCCGTGGCATTACTGTATGCAGGCGGACTCTAGCACTAGTTTATGACGCTGCGTAGGGCATGGAATAAGTGTGATTTAGATCACGCTAATTTGGGGGGTGCAGGGTGCTATTTGGTGATATTGATCACAAAAAGGCAGTGTAAGAAAAGTACGATGTCGAATATTTAACCAAATCAGGGTGATAAATGTGACCCTAATCACTTTTTGGTGGGTGTGGTTTGTTTCATAAATGTGATGATGATCACAAACAATTTATGGTCGAAAATGCGCCAGATCACACAATGCCGGGGGTGGGGTAGAGCAGAAAAGGGGAATGTAAGGAAGTGACAAAAGTCTGAAAAGCGGGTAATCCATGATTACCCGCCTGACGTTTTACTGAAAACCGCTCTGCACGGCATTCTGTGCCTGGGTCAGCGCCTGGGCATTGCTGGAAAGGGTGGTCATCAGCGCGTTGTACTGTGTCGCCTGATCCTGGGTGGGGAACTGCACGCCGCCATTATTAAAGGTGACACGCGTACCCTGCGATTGCAGATAGTCACCGGTCTGGACTGCGGCCTGGCTCAGCGCCTGCAATTGCGGCAGCAGTGGCATCAGGGTGCTGGCGGGTTGCGTCACCACTTTGGTGAAGACGCTGTCATACACTTTTTTCAGGTCGTCCGGCTGTTTCAGGGCCGCGTGGCTGCTGTCAGCCTGCATTTTGGCGGCCTGAATCTGCTGGGTCAGCACACCCAGATTGCCGCTGGCCTGGCGCAGTGTGTCACGGCGCGTCAGGTAATCCTGGGGTACGCGAATCGCGGCCAGCTCATCAACGACCGGGCGCATGCCCTGTTCGACCGCCTGATTGACCTGCTGAGAGAAGCCATAAAGGATGGCGTAATCGCTGGCATAGTTACCGAAGGTTTGTTTCTGGTTTTCGCTCAGGCTGGGCAGATGCTCGCCGCTGCGCATCACGGTGTTCTGGAGAAAATCAGTAAAGGCTTTGCGTTGATCGCCTTCTTTGTCGCCGCAGGCGGTAAGTTGCAGCACGGCAAGCAACGTAATCATCAACATACCGCTACGCATCCAGATGCGGGAAATTCCTGACGCCATATTTCAACTCCTGTCAGTGATCATGGCTTATCCCCGCCACGCTTCTGTTGCGGGGAATAGATTTAATTCGGTGGGAAAAGTTCTCAAGGATAGAACAATGGCATGAAGCGCACAACGGGCGGGATAATCTAAAAACTGCGCGATAAATCGCGCCGCTACAAATACGTGCAGTAAGTCGTAGCGGCGCAATTTATTGCGTGGGGTGTTGCGTGGTCGGCGTCAGTACACCAGCGCCTGCCCATCCTTGCGACTTTCAGTCGCCGCGATATAAAACCCCTGCGGGTCGCGCACAATCACCTGCGCACCGCCGAAGTTATAACCCTGCAACGGATCCTCCACCGCAATCTTGTGGCCCATCGCGCGCAGCGCGGCGAGGACATTGCGATCCATGCCTGCTTCAACAATCACCTCGCGGCCCTGTACCACACGCCAGCGTGGTGCATCAATCGCAGCCTGCGGGTTCTGTTTGTGCAGCATAATACGTAGCGCCATCTGCAAATGCCCCTGCGCCTGCATCGGGCCGCCCATCACCCCGAATGACATCAGCGGCTGGCCGTCACCATCCAACGCAAACGCCGGGATGATGGTGTGGAACGGACGTTTGCCTCCGGCAACCACATTCGGATGAGCAGGGTCGAGTGAGAAACCTGCGCCACGGTTTTGCAGGCTGATGCCGGTATCAGGCACCACCACGCCGGAACCGAAGCCCATAAAGTTGGACTGAATAAATGACACCATCATGCCGCTGGCATCGGCGGTCGAGAGATACACGGTGCCGCTCTGCTGCGGTGAACCGAAGGTAAAATCTCCCGCTTTATCCGGGTCGATCAGTGCAGCGCGCTGTTTCAGGTAGCTGTCGCTCAGCAGCAAATCCGCCGGGAATTCCAGGTGATCTTCATCGGTGATGTAACGGTCCAGATCCACCAGCGCCAGCTTCATCGCTTCAATCGACAGATGCAGCCACGGCACGCTGTCCGGTGTATAGCGACCGATATCCCAATGCTCCAGAATGCCGAGGGCAATCAGGGTGGCGATGCCCTGGCCGTTTGGCGGCAGCTCCTGCACCGAACCACCGGCAAACGGATGCGACAGCAGTTGCACCCAATCGGCGCGATGATGGTTGAGATCTTCCAGCGTCAGCGCCGCGCCGTGTTCGGCGGCGAAGGCGGTCATCCGTTGCGCCAGCTCGCCGCGATAGAAGGCTTCACCGTTGGTTTCGGCGATTTTCTGCAAGGTGGCGGCCTGCGCCGGATTGCGGAACAGCTCACCGGCGCGCGGCGGGCGGCCATCCGGCGCAAAGCAGGCGCTGAAGCCGGGCTGATCTTTCAGTTTGTTGTAGCCACGCTGCCACAACTGACCAATCAGTGGCGATACCGGAAAGCCGTCGCGGGCGTACTCAATCGCCGGTTGCGCTAGCGTGGTGAGCGGCAGGGTGCCGAAGCGTTCCGCCAGCGCCATCCAGGCCGACACTGCGCCAGGCACGGTGACCGCCTCCCAGCCGATTTCTGGCATGGTTTGCTGCCCGGCAAAGCGTTCTGGGTTCCACGCCGCCGGGGCGCGCCCGGAAGCATTCAGGCCGTGCAACTCCTTGCCATCCCAGATAATGGCGAACGCATCGCTGCCGAGGCCGTTGCCGGTCGGCTCCAGCACCGTCAGCGCCATGGCGCTGGCAATCGCCGCATCGACGGCATTGCCGCCCAGCTGCAACATGCGGATACCGGCCTGCGCTGCCAGCGGCTGCGAGGTGGCGACGGCGTTGCGTCCCATCATTGGTACACGGTGGGAGGCGTAACTGACGTTGTAATCCAAATCACTCATAACCTTTCCTTAATGTGAGTCATTGCGCGGATCGAGCGCGTCGCGCAGTCCGTCGCCCAGCAGGTTGAAGCCCTGCACGGTGAGAAAAATGGCCAGGCCGGGGAAAATCGACATCCACGGTGCCTGTTCCAGGTAACCTTTTGCGGTATTCAGCATCGCGCCCCACGAGGGTGAAGGGGGTTGCTGGCCGAGACCGAGAAACGACAGACTGGCTTCGGTGATAATCGCCGACGCAATCGCCAGCGTGGCCTGCACCAGAATTGGCGACAGCACATTCGGCAGCACGTAACGCAGGATGATCCAGCGGTCCGGCAGACCAATTGCGCGAGCGCCATCGATATACTCCTCGTGACGAATGGCGATCACCTGGCCGCGCGTCAGGCGGGCGAAAATCGGCATCGCTGACAGGCCAATCGCAATCATCGCATTCGACAGGCTCGGGCCGAGAAACGCACCGAGCGCTATCGCCAGAATCAAAAACGGACAGGCGAGCAGTGCCTCGATAAAGCGTGAAATAATGCCGTCGCACCAGCCCTGCCAGTAACCGGCAACCAGTCCGAGCGGCACACCAATCAGGATGGCGATCATCACCGAAATGCAGCCCGCCAGCAGCGAGGTACGCGCGCCCCAAATCAGACGCGACAGAATATCGCGTCCCAGTTCGTCAGTGCCGAACCAGAACAGCGCCGATGGCGCTTTGCGTACCGCCAGAAAGTTGGCTTTGATGGGATCAGCGGGTGCCAGCCACGGGGCCAGCAGCGCCACTGCGACAAACAGCACCACAATCACCGCACCAATCAGCGCACTTTTATTACGCAGAAACTTCTTCAGCACCCGGCGATTCGGCTTTGCTACGGCAGGCACTGCGCCTGCGGTTAACACCTCGCTCATGGTTAGCCTCGCATTTTCGGGTTGATTAACAGATAGAGCACGTCGGCCAGCAGGTTGAGCAGCAGAAACCCGATGGCAACCACCAGTACCACGCCCTGCACCACGGCGTAATCACGGTTAAACACCGCATCGACAATCATCTTGCCAAAGCCGGGCAGGGTAAAAACCTGCTCGGTCAGCACCGCGCCGCCCAGCAGTTCGCCAAACAGCAAGGTAGTCAGGGTGACGATCGGCATCAGCGCATTGCGGAAGGCGTGTTTCAGCACCACTTTAGGGGCCAGCAGGCCTTTGGCGCGTGCGGTGCGGATGTAATCCGCTTTCAGCACCGCAATCATCGAGGCGCGGGTATGGCGCATCAGGGTGGCGGCGAGGCCGGTGCCCAGCACCAGTGCGGGCAACAGCAGGGTTTTCAGGTTCTGCGCCATATCTTCGCTTACCGGCACAAAACCTGAGGCCGGTAGCCATTGCAGGTGCACCGAAAACAGCAGGATCAGCAGAATCCCCAGCCAGAAATGGGGCACCGAGATGCCCGATAGCGCGACAAAGTTGGTGGTGTGATCGACCCAGCTATCTTTGCGTACCGCCGCGATAATCCCCATGCTGATGCCGATCAGCAGCGCAATCAGCATCGCCAGCAGCGACAGCTCCAGCGTGACCGGTAGTTTGCTGGTAATCAACGCCGTCACCGGCTCTTTGGTACGCAACGACATGCCGAGGTCGCCCTTCAGCGCGCTGCCAATCCACGCGAAATATTGCGTTGGGATTGGGTCGTCGAGATGGTACTCGGCACGCAACTGAGCGATGACCGCCGGATCGCGCTCCTCACCGGCCATCGCCAGCACCGGGTCGCCTGGCAGCAGCTTTTGCAGCGCAAACACCATAATGCTCACCAGCAACAGGGTGGGAATGGCCAGCAGCAGCCGTTTAACAATCAATTCCAGCATCATCGCTCCTTAGCGGTTTACTGCGCCATGCTCACGCCAGCCAGGCGAACCAGCCCGTCCGGCCAGGCTTTAAAGCCCTGCAATTTTTTCGTCATGCCAAAGATGCGCGGCTCAAAGTAGAGGTAAGCAATCGGCATATCAGTTTGCAGCTGGTTCACCACCTTGTTGTACAACGCCTGACGCTGCGCCTGATCGTTGGTCAGACGTGCGGCGTTCAGCCACTCATCCACCTGCGGATTGCTGTAACGGCCATCGTTCAGCGTGCCTTTGCTGTTGATAAACGAGTAAATACTGCCATCCGGATCGGGGCGACCGGACCAGCCTGACAGGCTGAGCTGGTAATCGCCGCGCTGCTGGCGATCCAGCAGGGTGGCAAACTCACTCATTTGCAGATTGAGGTTGAAACCGGCCTCGCTCACCATCGCCTGAATCACCTGGCCAACCTGCTGCGCGGTGGGGTTGTTGGTGACCAGCAGCGTCACGTTGAGCGGTGTGGTGACGCCAGCCGCCTTCAGCAACGCTTTGGCTTTCTCCACATCGCGTGCCGGGGTCGGGATATTGACGTGATACGGGCTGACCGGGGAAAACGCCTGATTAGCCGGGGTATACAGGCCTTCAAACGCCACCTGGTTCAGCGCATCGCGGTCAATGGCCAGCGAGAAGGCTTCACGCACACGCGGATCTTTCAGCGGGCTATTGGCATCGACTTTGCCGTTGCTGATGTTGAAGGTGATGCCCTGATAACCGAGGCCGGTGACTTTCGCCAGCGCCAGTTTGCTGTCGCCTTCAACGGTTTTCACGTCGCTGGCGGCCACGCCTTCAGTGAGATCGAGGTCACCAGCGCGCAGGTTGGCGAGGCGTACCGAGGCATCCGGGATCGGCAGGAAAATCACTTTGTCGAAGTGATAGGCGCTTTTGTTCCAGTAATTATCAAAGCGTTTCAGGACGATGCGGTCCTGCTGCACGCGGCTTTCAAACTGATACGGGCCGGAACACACCGGGTGGGTGGCGAAATCAGGCTTCTTCGCCGCCTCGGGAGCCAGCATCGCGCCCGCGCGGTCGGTCAGCTGGCTGAGCAGCGCCGCATCCGGGGTTTTCAGGTGGAATTTGACCTGCATCGGCCCGCTGACTTCCACGCTCTGAATCGAGGAGATTTCGCTTTTACGCAGCGAACCCGGCAGCGTCAGTGCGCGTTCGATATTGAATTTCACCGCGTTAGCATCGAATTTTTCACCGTCGTGGAAGGTGACGCCACTGCGCAGATTCATGGTCAGCGTTTTGCCGTCATCACTCCATGCCCAGTCGGTGGCGAGGCCCGGCACCACTTTCAGGTTCTCATCGACATCGACCAGCCGGTCACACATGGCAGCAAACACAAAGCGGCCATAGTAGGTACGCGCCAGATGGGGATCGAGCATGTCCGGGTCGGCACCCAGTCCGATGCGAATCACGCTTTCGGCGTGGCTATGCGCGCTGGCACCCAGCAACATCAGACCACTAAGGGCAGTTAATAACGCTTTCTTCACGGCTAATCTCCAGAGGGTTAAGCTTGCTGATTGACCGCCTGCTCAAACAGCGCGCGGCGACGTAAAAAGGCGGCAGACGGCGGCGCAATCACAATTGCGCTACGGTCGCGGTTAATCTCCTGCCAGCGGTGACAGGCAATTTGTCGTCCACCGCTCAGCACCTGGTTGATGGGTTCAAACTGGCGGCATTCGGCGGTCGCCCACGGGCAGCGGGTGTGAAAACGGCAGCCGGTGGGAGGATTGGCTGGATTGGGCAGATCGCCCTGCAACATTGGAATGGTGCGGCTGGCCCCGGGCTGCATCTGCGGCGCGGAGGCGATCAGTGCCTGGGTATAGGGATGCAACGGAGCATCGAAAATCTCGTCCACCGCCGCCAGTTCGACAATCTGCCCGAGGTACATCACCGCTACGCGGTCGCTCATATGGCGAATCACCGCCAGACCGTGTGCCACGATAATCATCGTCAGGCCAAATTGTTGCTTCAGGCTTTCCAGCAGGTTCACCACCTGTGCCTGTACCGAAACATCCAGCGCGGACACCGGCTCGTCCCCCAGTAGCAGCTTCGGTTGCGAGGCGAGGGCGCGGGCAATGCCGATGCGCTGACGCTGGCCGCCGGAAAACTCGTGCGGATAGCGTTCTGCCCAGGCGGCGGGCAAGCCGACGGTGCGCAGCAGCTCCGCCACCCGTGCATGGCGTGCTTCTCGGTTCATTTTGTCGTGCAGCCATAGCGGTTCACCGACAATCTGCTGCACCGTCATACGGGGGTTGAGGGAGGCAAAGGGGTCCTGAAAGATAATCTGCAATTCGCGGCGCAGCTGATTGAGGCGCGTACCGCTGGCGTGGGTGATGCTTTCACCTTCGTACATCACTTCACCGGCACTGGCCGCCAGCAAACGCAGCAACAGACGCCCGAGTGTCGATTTACCGGAGCCGGACTCGCCGACAATCGCCAGCGTTTCCCCCGGCATCACCTGCAGTGACACGCGGTCCACCGCCGTGACGCCACGGTTGCGTTTAAACAGGCGGTTTGGGCCATTGAAGGTTTTGCTTAAATCGCGACATTCTAAAATTGGTTTCATGCGATCTCTCCCAGCGTAACGTGTTGTTCCAGCGGGGCGCGAAAACAGGCCACCTGATGTTCCGGCGTCAGCGCGCGCAGCGCCGGACGGTTCTGATGACAGCGCGTTTCTGCAAACGGGCAGCGGGTGGCAAAACGGCAACCGGCGGGCATGCTCTCTGGCAACGGCACCGAGCCGGGAATGGTTGCCAGTGCGCCGCTGCGGGCGCTCAGGCTGGGAATCGATCCCATCAGCCCGATGGTGTAGGGGTGCTGCGGATCGTTGAAAATCGCGGCCACCGTCCCACTCTCCACCACCTGGCCGGCGTACATCACCGCCACGTGCTGCGCGACTTCCGCTACCACGCCAAGATCGTGGGTGATCATCAGTACTGCGGTGCCGGTTTCCTGCTTCAGCGTATTCAGCAGATCGAGGATCTGCGCCTGAATGGTCACGTCGAGCGCGGTGGTGGGTTCATCGGCGATCAGCAGTTTGGGTTGGTTAATCAGCGCCATGGCGATCATCACGCGCTGGCGCATTCCGCCCGACAGCTGATGCGGATACGCCTTCAGGCGCATTTCCGCTGCCGGAATCTGCACTTTTTGCAGAATGGCCAGTGCGGTGTCCATGGCGGTGCGGCGGTTGACCTTACGATGGCGCATCACCGCCTCGCTCAGCTGATCGCCAAGGGTGAAGGCCGGATTGAGCGAGGTCATCGGCTCCTGAAAAATCATTGCCAGCTGATTGCCGCGCAGGCTGGCGTAGTCACCGGCGCTCAGCGTGCGCAAATCGCGGCCATCAAACTGCATCTCGCCCTGTAAAATCCGCGCGCTATCGGGTTGCAGGCCCATCAGCGTCAGCGAGGTGATGCTTTTGCCGCAGCCGGATTCGCCGACCAGCGCCAGAGTCTCTCCGGCGTGCAATGTCAGGGAGATATCGTCGATCACCGTGACCGGTGAACCGCGAAACTGCACGCGCAAATTGCTGACCGACAAAACAGGTTGGGCCGTCATGGCGTCTCCTCGTGGCTGGCATACAGGGTTTCCATCAGCGCCTGTTGCAGCGCCAGCAGGTGCTCACGCATCGCTGCCGCCGCCTCATGGGGCTGGCGATTGGCGATATGGTCCAGCAGGCGCTGATGATGGTTGTCGTAGGTATCGAGGCGTGCCGGGGTGCGTGCCTGTTCGCGCAGATGCTGCCAGCCGGGGTCACGGCGCACCGCGTCGACGGCTTCAAACAGACCAAGCATCAGGCGATTCCCGGCGGCTTCGGCGATAGCGCGGTGAAAGGCACTGTCCCACAGCTCGTGCTGGTCGCCATCTTCTGGCGCGACAATGCCCTGCATGCGTTCAATCAGGCGTTTCATCAGGGCGATTTGTTCTTTGCTGGCGCGTAGTGCGGCGAGGCGCGCCAGCCCTGGTTCCAGTTGCAGACGCGCTTCCATCACCTCCAGCAGGTTCGACTGCTGCGGCAAATCGTGCAGCACCAGCGGCTGTACCGGGGCGGCCGGGCCGACAAAGGTGCCTTTGCCCTGCTTACGCCAGATGCGGCCTTCTTCTTCCAGCACATCCAGCGCGCGGCGGATTTCGCGCCGACCCACGCCAAAGCGTTCGGCCAGCTCGCGCTCGGTCGGCAGTGCGCGATCGGGCGTGTGCTCCTGCTGCTGAATCAGCTGGCGCAATTGCTCCAGTGCCGAGCTGGAGTTGATGGCAGATTTTGGCGTGTCACTCATGATTGGTTCGCCTGTTTATTCATCAATTGGAATCGCGTAAAACCTAATGTCTGTCATCAAACGACAGCCTGCACAAACTGGTAGCGGCGCGATTCATCGCGCTGTTTATGCATGTTCTGTTAAAAGGCGCGCGATAAATCGCGCCGCTACGGGGGTGGTCAGTTGTTATCAGCTTAGGCAAGAAGCGAACCAATATTTAATTGGTTCGGAAGCGGGTAAAGGGATTGAGGAATAACCCTATGATCGTTAAGTAAAACTTTTTTTCGTGCCAGGTGAAAACTGAGAACTACATCAACCTGCGCCTGGTTGGCCTGCGTCATGTTGGTGCGCGGATGCTGCACCGCTGTGCAGAACCTGGCTGCCGGGGGAGATGTTTTTTATAAAAATTCATATTTTTCAATTAAATATAACATTGGCACTTTTTTTGCCTGACTTTAGCCAGATGCAGGAGCGATAGCGGGTAACCGATGTCGCCAGACAATTTGCAATGGGTCACTAGGGTTCCGATCGCGAGATGCTGGTCCGAGAGTGACCGACCGTCCTCTGACGGTTACACGGCGGGATAAAAGCCCGGGAGGAAAGCGAGATCGTTACTCGCCGCCTCCTGCTTTTATTCGTCCGCTAACGTCAGAGGAACCACCATGATCAAAGCCTGCCTTCGCTTGCTGTTGCTTTGCACCATCGCGCTGTTCAGCGTTAACGCGCTTGCCGCCGCGAAACCTTCCTTCAAGATTTGCTGGTCCATTTATGCAGGCTGGATGCCGTGGGATTACGCCCAGCAGAATGGCATCGTCAAAAAATGGGCCGATAAATACGGCATCGACATTCAGTTTGTGCAGGTCAACGACTATATCGAGTCGGTCAACCAATACACCGCAGGCGGCTTTGACGGCTGCACCATGACCAACATGGATGCGCTGACCATTCCGGCCACCGGCGGCGTGGATAGCACCGCGCTGATCGTCGGTGACTACTCCAACGGCAACGACGGCATTCTGCTGAAAGGCGCGGACAGTGTGGCGGCGCTGAAAGGCAAACCGATCAATCTGGTGCAGCTGTCGGTTTCGCATTACCTGTTGGCGCGCGCGCTGGAGAAATCCGGCATGAGCGAAAAAGATGTCAAAGTGGTCAACACCGCTGATGCCGATCTGGTGGCCGCCTTTGGTACGCCGGACGTCAACTCTATCGTCACCTGGAACCCTCTGCTGGCAGAAGCGAAGAAGGTGCCGAACAGCCATCTGATCTTCTCCTCGGCGCAGATTCCGGGCGAAATCCTCGACCTGCTGGTGGTCAACACCAACACCCTGAAGAAATACCCGCAGCTGGGCAAAGCGTTGACCGGTGCCTGGTATGAAACCCTGAAAACCATGTCCGGTCCGGGCGCGACCGCCGTCGCCGCACGCACGCAAATGGCGCAGGCATCCGGCACTGACCTCGCCGGTTTTGACCAGCAACTGGCCGCCACCCATCTGTTCAGCGATGGCAAAACCACCCTCGATTTCGTCGATAGCCCGCAGCTGAAAGCCACGATGCAGCTGGTGGCGGAGTTCTCCTTCAAGCATGGCTTGCTGGGCGAGGCCGCGCCGAGTGCCGATGTGGTGGGGGTGGAAACACCGGCGGGTAACTGGGGTAACGCGGGCAACATCAAACTGCGCTTTATCGATACCTACACCAAACTGGCGGCCGCAGGCCAGCTGTAAGCGGGAGCAAAGCCGATGCGTAAACTGATTAACTATCAACCGCTGCCGATGGGCCGCCTGTTGCTCGGTGTGCTGCCGCTGCTGGCGTTGCTGCTGGTGTATCTGTTCGCGTCGGATGCGCGTCTGAGCCTCAACGCGGCGGATAAGCTGCTGCCGGGGTTTAACGCCATGGGCGACGCCATCAACCGGATGGCGTTTCAGCCCAGCCCGCGTACCGGGGAGTATCTGCTGTGGACCGACACCGCCGCCAGCCTGATGCGTCTGCTGAGCGGCGTGTTAATCAGCGCCATGCTGGCGCTGGCGATTGGCCTGTTCACTGGCGCGTTGCCGGTGGTGCGTGCGGTGCTGGCTCCGCTGGTCACCCTGTTCGCGTTGGTGCCGCCGCTGGCGATTCTGCCGATTCTGTTTATCTGCTTTGGCCTCGGTGAAGTGTCGAAAGTGGTGCTGATTGTCATCGGCATCACCCCGCTGATTGCCCGCGATTTGCAACTCCAGGTGGAGAAAATCCCGCGCGAGCAGCTGGTGAAGGCGCAGACGTTGGGCGGCAATAGCGCGCAGATTTTGTGGCGGGTGATACTGCCACAGCTGATGCCGCGCTTGTTCGATGCCGTGCGCCTGTCACTCAGCTCGGCGTGGCTGTTCCTGATCGCCGCAGAAGCCATCGTCGCCACCGAAGGCCTCGGCTACCGCATCTTCCTGATGCGTCGTTATCTGGCGATGGATGTGATTTTGCCTTACGTCGCCTGGATTACCCTGCTGGCCTTTGCCCTCGACCTGCTGCTGCGGCTGATTAGCCGTCGCTGCTGGCCGTGGTATTACGCCAAATAAGGAACGCAGCATGCCCTTACTGCAACTGAAAAACCTTGAGAAGCACTATGGCCAGCAGGTGGTGCTGGAGCGACTGAACATCAGCGTGGAAGAGGGAGAATTTGTGGCGATTGTCGGCGCTTCCGGCTGCGGCAAAACCACCTTCCTCAATATGCTGCTCGGCACCGAAGCCCCCACCAAAGGCGCATTGCTGCTGGATGGTGAACCGATCCCCGATGAACCCGATGCCCATCGCGGCGTGGTGTTTCAGCGCTACTCGGTGTTCCCGCATCTGACGGTGCTGGGCAACGTGATGCTGGCGGAAGAGTTCAGCACCGCCCGCTGGCTGGGACGCGTCTGGGGGCGCAAACGGCAGGCCATCCGCCAGCGTGCGCAGGAAATGCTGGCGCAGGTAGGTCTGGAACATGCGCAAAGCAAATATCCGCATCAGCTGTCCGGAGGGATGCAACAGCGTCTGGCGCTGGCGCAGGCACTGATGAAGCGCCCGCGCATTCTGCTGCTGGATGAGCCCTTTGGCGCGCTCGATCCCGGTATCCGCAGCGAGATGCATCAGCTGATCACCCAGCTTTGGCAACAGCATGGCCTGACCATCTTTATGATCACCCACGATCTGAAAGAAGGCTTCAGCCTCGCCTCACGCCTGCTGGTTTTCGACAAGCTGCGCCACGACCCCCACGCGCCGGAAGCCTGGGGCGCAACCATTACTTACGACCTGCCGCTCGATCGGCAGCGGCCCGCTGATGCGCCGCTGGCCGAATCGCAGGTCGCCTGAAGGAGAGAATCATGACTACCTCGTATCAAACGCAGTTACCGGCTGGCTCGCACTGGTCGTTTGTGATGCGCAGCGGCACCGCGCTGACCCTCACCGATGTGGTGGGCGGCGCGAATGTCGGCATGTTGTTTTACAACCCGGAAAACCTGCTGGAGCGTTACAACGCGCCGGACACCCTCAAGTGCCAGCACACCTTTCGTCTTACCGCCGGGCACTGCCTCTACTCGGACATGGGGCGCATCTTTTGCGGTATTGAAGCGGATAGCTTCGGTTGGCACGAGAGCGTGTGTGGCACGCTGAACGCCGCGCAAACCGCCGCGCTGTTTGGCGCCAGCGATTATCAGCAGGCACGTAATCAGCGCCATCAGAACGGCTACGACAGTTTCCTCGTGGAGCTGGCGAAATATGGCCTCGGCAAGCGTGATATGGCCGCCTGCATCAACTTCTTCGCCCAGGTACGCGCCGACGACAATGGCACGCTGCAACGGGAACGGCAGGGTGCTGCCGGTGCTCAGGTCCGGCTGCGTTTCGCCATGGACACCCTGGTGATGCTGCACACCTGCCCGCATCCGCTCACCCCGGCGGGTGATTATCCGCGCCAGCCGCTGGGATTGCAGATCGATGCGCAGCGCGCGCCGTTGCCGGAGATTTGTCTGCAACGTGCCGAGAACCAGCGCGGCCTGCGTAATAACGCGCTCTATCAATTGCAGGGAGAGTTGTGATGATCAAAGAAAGTTTACTGAATCCTGCCGAGGCCCATTTTCAGCAGCATATTGGTGCCGGTGATTACTGGCTGTATCGCATCGAAAAAGGCGCGACGTTGCGCATCACCGATCTGGAAGGCAATCAGGCGGCGGATACGTTGTTCTTCAACGCTGACGACACCGCTGAACGCTACAGCATGACTGACACGCTGCGCGGCCAGCAAAATGTGTTTCTGACGGCGGGCAGCGTGCTGCGTTCCAATGACGATCGTCCGATGCTGACCATCGTCGCCGATACCTGTGGTCGCCACGACACCCTCGGCGGTGCCTGCGCCACCGAAAGTAACACCGTGCGTTATGACCTGGAGAAACGGCATATGCACGCCTGCCGCGACAGCTGGATGCTGGCGGTGGCGGAACATCCTGAATATGGTCTGACGCGCCGCGACATCACCCACAACATCAACTTTTTTATGAACGTACCGGTGACGCACGAAGGCGGGCTGACCTTTGCCGATGGGATTTCTGCGCCGGGTAAATATGTCGAGATGGTGGCGGAGATGAACATTCTGGTGCTGATCTCCAACTGCCCGCAGCTCAACAACCCCTGTAACGGTTACAACCCGACGCCGATTTTAGTCAGCGTGTGGTGATCTCCTGACGCAACGGGACGACCCGTTATTTGCCGTCAATGCCAGCGCAGGACGACCTGCCGGAAAGAGAGATGAAGTCATGATTGAGCGTGTATTGATTGCCAACCGTGGCGCGATTGCGGTGCGTATTATCCGCACCTTACAAGCGATGAATATCCGGGCGATAGCGGTGTATGCCGAAGCCGATCGCCACGCGCGCCATGTGCGACTGGCGGATGAAGCCTGGTCGCTGGGCGAGGGCCAGGTGCGCGATACTTATCTGAACCAGGACAAGCTGCTGGCGATTGCCGCGCAGAGCGGCGCACAGGCGCTGCATCCCGGTTACGGTTTCCTCAGTGAAAACCCCGAATTTGTTAATCGCTGCGAAGCGGCGGGCCTGCATTTTCTCGGGCCGAACGCACAGCAAATGGCAGCGTTTGGCCTGAAGCACCGCGCCCGTGCGCTGGCGCAGGACAATAATGTCCCGTTGCTGCCCGGCAGCGGCCTGCTGACGTCGCTGGAGCAGGCGCAGGCCGCCGCGCTCGACATCGGCTATCCGGTGATGCTGAAAAGCACCGCTGGCGGTGGCGGCATCGGTATGCAGCGCTGTGATGATGCACAGCAGCTGGCCGATGCCTTTACCCGCGTAAAACGCCTCGCAGGTAATAATTTCGCCGACGATGGCGTCTTTTTAGAGAAATTTATCGCCAGAGCGCGTCATATCGAAGTGCAGATCTTTGGTGATGGGGCGGGTGAGGTGATTGCGCTCGGCGAGCGTGATTGCTCGGCGCAGCGCCGTAATCAGAAAGTGATGGAAGAAACCCCAGCCCCGGGCCTGAGTGACGCGGTACGCGCCGAATTGCAGGCGACAGCGGTACGCCTTGGACGTGCGGTGCAGTACCGCAGCGCCGGGACGGTTGAATATGTCTATGACGAGGGCAGCCAGCAATTCTGGTTCCTCGAAGTAAACACCCGTTTGCAGGTGGAACACGGCGTGACCGAAATGGTGTACGGCGTGGATTTAGTACGCTGGATGGTGGAGCTGGCGCAGCAGACGTTGCCGCCGCTCGCCAGTTTGCCGCGGGTGGCAACCGGCCATGCGATTCAGGTGCGTTTGTATGCGGAAGATCCGGCAAAACAGTTCCAGCCGAGTGCCGGTCTGCTCAGTCATGTCGCCTTCCCGGGGGAACTGGCAGCCGCCACTTTGCGGGTCGATAGCAGCGTTGAGAGCGGCATGGCGGTTTCTCCGTTTTACGACCCGATGCTGGCGAAAGTGATTGTGCATGGGACGGACCGCGACCAGGCGCTGGCCGGACTGGCGCAGGCGCTGGACGCCACAGAATTGTACGGCATCGAAACCAATCTGCTGTGGCTGCGCCATTTGCTGACCCTGGCGGAGGTGCAGCAGGGATGTATCATTACCGCAACCCTCGGCGGCGTGCAGTGGCAACCGCCGACGCTGGATATCCTCAGCGGCGGCACCCTGACCACGGTGCAGGATGCGCCGGGCCGTACCGGCTACTGGCATGTCGGTGTGCCGCCCTCCGGTCCGTTCGACAGTCGCGCCTTCCAGCTCGGCAACCGTCTGCTGGGGAATGATCCCCAGGCTGCGGGTCTGGAAATTACCTTGCGTGGCCCGACCTTACGTTTTAATCAGGCCTGTAGCTTTGTGCTGACTGGCGCACCGCTGGTGGCGCAGCTCGATCAGCAATCGCTGGCGATGAACCAGATTATCAGTGCCCAGGCCGGGCAAACCCTGACGCTAGGGGACGTGCATGACGGCAGCCGCAGCTACTTGCTGCTGGCGGGCGGACTGGATACGCCGCGCTATCTCGGTAGCCGCAGTACCTTTACGTTGGGCAAATTCGGGGGCCATGCCGGACGGGCGCTGCGCGCCGGGGATGTGTTGCACCTCGCCGCCCCCGCGCAGTTACCGCAGGCCGCGTTGCCAGCGGCGTTGCTGCCGGAACTCAACGGAAGCTGGCAGCTGCGGGTGATTTATGGGCCGCATGGCGCGCCCACCTTCTTTACCGATAACGACATCAGCGAATTCTTCGCTGCCGAGTGGCAGGTGCATTACAACTCCAGCCGCACCGGCATTCGCTTAATCGGTCCGAAACCCACCTGGGCGCGTAGCGATGGCGGTGAAGCGGGGATGCATCCCTCCAATATCCATGACAACGCCTACGCATTTGGCACCGTCGATTTTACTGGCGATATGCCGGTGATCCTTGGTCCGGATGGGCCGTCGCTCGGGGGTTTTGTTTGTCCGGCCACGGTGATCGAGGCCGATCTGTGGAAGATTGGCCAGCTGAAAGCGGGCGATCGGGTGCAGTTTGTGCCGATCGATCTGACCAGCGCCGATCAACTGGCGCAGGCGCAGCGTGAGGAGATCGCCACACTCCAGGCACAGCCGCTGAACGTAAGCGTAGCGCTGCCCCTGATTGATCCGGTGTTGCACCAACATGCAGCAACTGAGGGGTTGCCATCATTGTGCGTACGCGCCGCCGGTGACCGTTTTCTGTTGGTGGAATATGGCGATCTTCTGTTAGATATCGCGCTGCGTTTCCGCGTCCATGCGCTGATGCAGTGGCTGGAGGCGCATCCGCTGCCGGGTCGGCTGGAACTGACCCCCGGAATCCGCTCGTTGCAGATTCATTATGACGCGCAGGCCTGTACAAGAAGTGAGCTTCTGGCGCAGATTTTGCACGCTGATAAGTTACTGGGAACCTTAGCGGATGCGGCTGTTCCTTCGCGCACCTTGTGGCTGCCGCTCAGCTGGGATGATGAAGCCTGCCGTGTGGCGATTCAACGCTACAGCCAGTCTGTCCGACCCAATGCACCCTGGTGTCCGAGCAATATTGAATTTATCCGTCGTATCAACGGGCTGGAAAGCGTTGAGGCGGTGAAAGACATTCTGTTCAGCGCCGCGTATCTGGTGATGGGGCTGGGCGATGTCTATCTCGGTGCACCGGTTGCCACACCGCTCGACCCACGTCATCGCTTAGTGACCACTAAATACAATCCGGCGCGTACCTGGACGGCGGAAAACTCGGTGGGGATCGGTGGAGCCTATCTGTGCGTGTATGGCATGGAAGGGCCGGGCGGTTATCAGTTTGTCGGACGTACCCTACAGATGTGGAACCGTGACCGTCAGACGTCAGTGTTCACCCAACCCTGGCTGCTGCGTTTCTTCGACCAGATCCGTTTTTATCCGGTCAGCGCCGACGAGCTGCTACAGATTCGGGAACGTTTTCCTTGGGGGGATTATCCGTTGAGGATTGAGGAGGGTGAATTCCGCCTCGCCGATTATCAGTCGTTACTGACACAGCAGGCCGACGAGATTTCCCACTTCCAGCAGCAGCGTCAACAGGCATTTGACAGTGAACTGGCACGCTGGCGTGCCGAGGGGCAGTTTACCTTTGACAGCCAGCCGCCGGAGCAGAGCAGTGAAGAGGCCAGCATCCCCGCCGATTGTTATGGTGTGGAGAGCCAGGTGGCAGGTAGCGTCTGGCAGTGGCTGGTGGCACCAGGCAGTGACATTGAAGCGGGAGCCACCGTTGGCATTCTCGAATCAATGAAGATGGAAATCCCGATCGTCGCGCCAGTCAGCGGAAAAATCCATAGCCTGCAACGGCAGGTCGGGCAGCAAGTGCAGGCGGGTCAGCTACTTATGGTGATCGATCCTGTTGAGCTATAATTAAGATCAAAAAATAATCAGTAAAAACGCGGCAAAGCCGGGGTTCTGACCCATACTTAGAAACCCGGCCAATTGTTGCATTGTTCTGGCATCTTTTCGCAGTGTGCAACAGGCTGTGTCCCGTAGCGGTTTCATCATAAAACCTCTTAAACCGTTGTGGGACGCAGCCTGAACTGGTCGGTTTCAGCGTCTGCGGACGCTTTACCTCTCTACTTTCACGTGATTCATAGTGAGTTTTAAGGAGTTCTCTATGGAAATAAAAGATCCAATGGTCGAGTTACTTAGTAGTCTTGAACAGATTGTTTTGACACGTGATGCACAGCCTTCTGTATCTGAAATCGCCCTTCACAAGGCGTCAGTTCCCGAGCCGCAGCGTTTACGAGAGATGACCGGCATGCAGGTTGATGAATTCGCCCGCGTGATGGGGGTGAGCGTCTCTTCAGTGAAAAGCTGGGAGGCGCAACGCACGCGCCCTTCCGCTACGGCACGTAAATTGATGAAGCTGTTGCAGGCCAATCCCTATCTGGGTCGACAATTACTTGAGTAACACCGACTATTCGGTTCTGACCCGCCATCACGGCGGGTTTTTTTTAACTTAAACCCCCGTATTTGGCCGCCTGTTTGACAAACCAACTCTCCGGTACGCTGTGCGGCGGCTGCGCCAGCTGGGCAATACCCTGACGAATAATATTCTCCGCCTGCTGCCACAAACGCTTGTCTCCTTCATTTAACAGCTGAATCTGCACCTGCTTCTCCACCAGATAAACGCGGGCGAAGTCGGCGTCAAATTGCACGATGGCGCGGGTGTTATCGATGATGTCGGCCAGTTTGATGGTTTGTGCCTCGGGGGAGGCCTGTGCGGTATGGCGGAAGTGCGCCAGCTTACGGGCAGCGCGGTTTTTCGCCTGCGGCTGGGCGCTGTCAGTCAACATATCCACCAGTTCAGCCACGCGCGGGCCAAAGTGGCTTTCAATATCCTGTAATGTGCTGGGTGTATCTTCTACCGTGTCATGCAGCCAGGCGGCAGCCAGCATCGCCTCGTCATCAGTGACGCTGCGCACCAGCTCAGCGACTGCTGCCGGATGGACGATATAAGGCTCATCGGTATATTTACGACGCTGTCCGGCAGCAGCATGGGCCTGGGTGGCATAGCGGCGCGCCTGATCTTCCAGTGAATCCCGCATATTGTGTTCTCCGGGAAAAAGTAGCTTGCAATTGTCTAGCGCGCTATCTATATTAAATCGCATGAACAGTAATCAAGATGACAAAAAAGTGTCGCAGACGCCACTCCAGCTCGATCAGCATCTCTGTTTCGCTTTGTATTCGGCGAACCTGGCGATGCATAAAGTGTATCGGCAACTGCTGGCGCAACTGGAAATCACCTACCCGCAATATCTGGTGATGCTGGTGCTGTGGACGCAGGACGACCTGACGGTGTCAGAGATTGGCGAGCAGCTTTTCCTCGATTCCGCCACCCTGACGCCGTTGCTGAAACGGCTGGAAAGCGCCGGGCTGCTGCGTCGTGCCCGTTCGCGTCAGGATGAACGCCAGGTGGTGGTCACGCTGACGGATGAGGGACGCGCCTTGCGCCAGAAAGCGGAATCTATCCCGGAAGCGATCAAATGCGCCTCAGCCTGCGATGATGACACGCTGCTGGCGTTGAAAAATCAGCTGGATGATTTGCGCGATAATCTGAATCGCGCTAAGTAAAAAAGAGCGGGTGCGACGCACCCGTGTCATGTGTATCAGGACAGTGCTAAATAAGTAGCACGCGATCATATAGCGAATTAGTGAGGTTATCATGTCTTTAGAGAAAGTTGTTTATACTGCAAAAGCCAAAGCCACCGGTGGCCGTGATGGTCGTGCGACTTCTTCTGATGGTGTGCTGGATGTGAAACTCGGCGTACCAAAAGAAATGGGCGGCGCGGGCGGTGAAGTGACCAACCCGGAGCAGCTGTTCGCAGCAGGTTATTCCGCTTGTTTCCTCGGCGCGATGAAATTTGTCGCCGCGCGCGACAAATTCGCCATTGCTAAAGATGCATGGATCGAAGGTGAAGTGGGTATCGGTCCGATCCCGAATGGTTTCGGCATTCAGGTGACTCTGAATATTAATCTGCCAGGTATGGACGCTGCTGAAGCACAGAAACTGGTGGATGCTGCGCATATCGTCTGCCCGTATTCTAATGCTACACGCGGCAATATTGACGTTACACTGAATATCATTAATTAATGACTCTTTTTAGTTATTCGGGTAATAAAAAAGACTCCTTGCGGGGTCTTTTTTATTTTTGGGGATTTCATTTTCTGGGGTTTGATCAATTTTTTCTGCCGGGGAATACGATTTAATAGCCAGCATCATGGACAGCCGGTTACAGGGAGTAACTCCGCATGGCAATGGCAACCTTTCCGCAAACGATTTATATCACCCAACGTTTTTTTAATGACTATGGCGCGGATGATATGCGCTATGGCGATATTTCTGAAGTGCGTCTAAAGAACGAGTTTCATCTCAATCACGTATCTAATCAGGTTGATCCCTACAGCATGACACGGCTGACGGCATTCCATAATCCTCAGTCACGTTTCCATGGTGCTTACGGTGGCAAACGTGGAGCAGCGGTGAGTGTGGAGGAATGTGCCCGTATATTGTTTGAAGAGATGCAGGTGACTTCGCTACCCTACGCCTGCGTGGGGCCATATAAACACCTGATCAATAAAATGCTCCGGCATTTTCAGCAATCGACCGGAGCACCCTTCCGGGATATGCAGCTGGATATGGCATACAGGGAGAAGATTTTGAGGGATAATTCTGACAGTAGTTCGAGGCTTGCTATCATCACAGGATTAAATACCTGTATTGATTTTACTAATAAAATACTTACTAAACAGAGTATTGATGGTTTGAATTTCTTTATTCGAGACAGTATTCTGCCCAAGTTCGATTCCTTAATACTCGATAAAATTAATGGAATGGGTATTACTATACACGATGTTCATTCGACACGAATTGAGCTTTTGAACCTGGAAATTGATGGAAATCACTGGCATGCAAAAGTGAAATATATGGGGCAGGATCATTTTGGTCTGGATGTAGATGATATTCGAAAGAAAAAATTTAATCAGTTCCAATTTTTTCGCATTTGGTTCATTCTTCAACGTTTTGATAGGTTCGGTTTTCGTCCATTTTTAACAAATATGGAAGCAGTCGTAGATATTCAAGGAGGGCGTTGATGAGAAGAGGTTTTTTTTTATTAGCTGGTATCGCCGCAGCTATCGCCGGGTCGTTGATATACCTGAACAATCGGGATGTCATGGTCATGGGGGGACATCATAATCAATACACTGCGGAAATTCTCGTAGACCACTTGCCCTTGTCGCAAGTGGCAAGTGTTCAATGGTGGCTGAAGAATCAGAATGAAATTCGGTTAAAATATAATATCGTTTCTGAAGAGGAAGGGGGGCCAGCATTGATTTCAATTTTTGCATTTGGTGATGGCTATAAAGAACTGGGTAAGGAAGATCGTTTATGTTTTGATGATATGCAGCCGCCCAAAAATTGTATTGATAAGAAAAGACTTATGGCTGTTTATTTCACACGAGATGGCATAACGCAGTTTAGATTTGATTATTCAACCTATCAGCTCACAGATGATGGCAGAATCATCAAAGTGAAGTAGGTACTCCTCTCATGAATTAAAACTTTCCAGGCGACGCTCAAAAAATTCTCTGGTCATACCTCTGGTTAAATGTTCTACTGCCTGGCTTCGCATCATCGTGTTCTCTCCGTTCAGATTCGTCCCGATCCTGCACGTTTCATCACGTTTTTAGCAAACTGTGCGAACTCTGTTGTCTTTACACAGTCACATTTAGGGTCATAGCTCCGACACCAGGCCGGGAATAAGTAAATTCATGAATTATATTAAAACCTTAACGCAGCAGAAGCTGTCATTGCTGCTCGCGCTGTATATCGGCATCCTGTTGAATTTGCCGATTTTTTATCGACGTTTTGACAGTTATCTAACGAAATTCACACTGACCGAATGGGCCTCTGCTGTGGCAGAAGTGGTGGCGGCAGTACTGCTGACCTTCTTCCTGATGCGGTTGTTGTCGCTGGGCGGTAAATGGATTTATCGCGTGCTCGCCAGCCTGCTGGTAGTCATTTCCGTCGCCTCTGCCTATTACATGGCGTTTTTTAACGTGGTGATCGGCTACGGCATCGTCGCTTCGGTGATGACCACCGATGTTGATTTGTCGAAAGAAGTGATTGGCCTGCATTTTGTGCTGTGGATGGTGCTGGTGAGCGCCTTACCGCTGCTGATGATCTGGCGTAACAACCTGAGTCAGACGCTGATTAATCAGTTGAAAACGCCGGGCCAGCGTCTCAAACCCACGGTGATTTTACTGCTGAGCGTGGCGCTGGTGTGGCTGCCGATTCGCTATTTCGACAGGCTGCAAAAAGCCAATGAAGAGATCACCAATATCGACTTGCCCAGTTATGGTGGCGTGGTAGCGCATTCTTATCTGCCTTCCAACTGGATTGCCGCGCTTGGATTGTTTACCTGGACCAAAGTGGATGAGCAGCTGGATAGCCAGGAACTGCTCGACCCGGCAAAGCAGTTTACCTACGTGGCACCGCCCGGTATTGATGACACCTACGTGGTGTTTGTGATTGGTGAGACGACGCGCTGGGATCATATGGGCATGCTGGGTTATTCACGCGATACCACGCCGAAGTTATCGAAAGAGAAGAACCTGGTGGCGTTCCGTGGCGAGTCCTGCGATACCGCGACCAAGCTGTCACTGCGTTGCATGTTCGTTCGTGAAGGCGGCACCATGGATAACCCCGGGCGCACCCTGAAAGAACAGAATATCTTCGCAGTAATGAAAGAGCTGGGTTTCACATCGGAGCTGTTCGCCATGCAGAGCGAAGTGTGGTTCTACGATAACGCCGATGTGAATAACTTCTCGTTCCGTGAGCAAATTGGCTCTGAGAAACGTAATCAGGGTAAGCCGGTGGACGATATGCTGCTGGTGCCAGAGTTACAGGCGTCGCTGGAGCGTTTCCCGAAAGGTAAGCATCTGGTGGTGCTGCATACCAAAGGTTCGCACTACCTTTATTCGCAGCGCTATCCGCGCAGTTTCGCCCGTTATCAGCCGGAGTGTATGGGTGTCGATGAAACCTGTAGCAAAGCACAACTGATCAATGCTTATGACAACTCGATTCTTTATGTCGATACCATGCTGGATAGCGTGTTAGACCAGCTGCGCGACAAGAAGGCGATTGTGTTCTATGCCGCCGATCACGGTGAGTCGATTAGCGAGAATATGCATTTGCACGGTACACCGCGCGAAATGGCACCGCCGGAACAGTTCCGCGTCCCGATGATGGTCTGGGCCTCGGATAAGTATCTGGCTGACCCAACCAACCGCAGCAATTTCGAACGTTTGCAGGCGCAACAGCGCGTCGGCAAAACGCATCGTCATGTTGAGTTGTTCGACACCATTCTCGGCTGCCTGGGTTACAGCTCGCCGAACGGCGGGATTAAAGCGGCGAATAACTGGTGCCAGGCACCAGCGGCAGCGGCAGAAGCCAAAATGCTGTAATTTTTGCCTGGAACTTATTGAGCAGCAGAGGCTTTTTCCCTGCTGCCTGCTTTCCAGGCGATCGCGTGGATTTGCACAAAAAGGGATTGACGCTCCAGAAGTGGCGCAGTAAGATGCGCCCCCATCGGTGAGTGGCGCAGCCTGGTAGCGCACTTCGTTCGGGACGAAGGGGTCGGAGGTTCGAATCCTCTCTCACCGACCAGATTTAAGAAACCTGCTTGTAAAAGCAGGTTTTTTTTCGTCTGCATTATCCGTAGCGGCGCGATTTATCGCGCGGGTTTTTCTGCATCGCACGCGGAATTGCGCGATAAATCGCGCCGCTACGGCCTGGTGCTGTGGATGATCGAAATACCAAAAGTTAACAATTCACCCCTTACCCTCGGCGATCGTCCATTAGTCGTCATTATTCCTGCTCACGGCTATCAATCCCTTGCTGCTGCTTAGCTGCCCGCTTAATTCGCGACACATTCTTCTTATGACCGCTTTTTACTTTTTGCTGATTTCTTATGCCAATAGTCCAGCATATTTCGCTGCCTGAACGTCATAACGCACGGGGAATCGTTCATATATTCAACATTTACTGGCAATATTTGTATGTTTTTTAGCGGTGATAATCACTGTCATTTGGCTATATATCCAGATAATTGCTCGGTGTAGATGGCTTTATCACCTTTTTAAATATTGGCTTACCGGTTGAAGGGTATTTTTTATCGTTGCTTGCGGTTACTCACACTCTCTGTAAATAACCCCACCTTGTATTGACGTTCTTTGCAACTGTTGACAAATTGATGCGTCAATAGATGCAGAGTCCGACGCATCTGGCAGATTCCACGGTGCCAGTGCAACAACAACAACGGCTCGCATTTTGGTCACAAACGTGACTTGCCTGAACCGCATAAAAAAATCAGAGGTCAGGCGCAACGCACACAACATCACATCACAATGGAGCAAAACATGATCAACTCCCTGGCTAAATCCAGGATGCTGAAGGTCGGTCTGAGCCTGATTGCTATGACCGTTGCCGCAGGTGTTCAGGCGAAAACCCTCGTTTACTGTTCAGAAGGTTCGCCGGAAGGCTTTAACCCTCAGCTGTTCACCTCTGGTACGACCTACGATGCCAGCTCCGTACCGATCTACAACCGTCTGGTTGAATTCAAAATCGGCACCACAGAAGTGGAACCGGGCCTGGCCGAAAAGTGGGATGTGAGCGCTGACGGCAAAACCTATACCTTCCATCTGCGCAAAGGCGTGAAGTGGCAAACCACCAAAGACTTCAAACCGACGCGTAACTTCAACGCTGATGACGTGATTTTCTCCTTCGAGCGTCAGCTCGATAAAAACAACAAGTACCACGGCGTCTCTGGCGGCAGCTACGAGTATTTCGAAGGCATGGACATGCCGAACTTGATCAGCAAAATCGAGAAAGTGGACGACAACACCGTTCGCTTCGTGCTGACACGTCCGGAATCACCGTTCCTCGCTGACCTCGGTATGGACTTCGCTTCTATCCTGTCCAAAGAGTACGCTGACAACATGCTGAAAGCCGGTACGCCGGAAAAACTGGACCTGAACCCGGTAGGTACCGGTCCGTTCCAGCTGCTGCAATACCAGAAAGACTCACGCATCCTCTACAAAGCTAACCCGGATTACTGGGGCACCAAGCCGAAGATCGATCGCTTAGTCTTCTCCATCACGCCAGATGCTTCCGTGCGTTATGCCAAGTTGCAGAAAGGCGAGTGCCAGGTGATGCCGTACCCGAACCCGGCTGATATCGCCAGCATGAAGAAAGACAAAAACATCAATCTGATGGAGCAACCGGGTCTGAACGTCGGTTACTTGTCGTTCAACACCGAGAAAAAACCGCTGGATAACGTGAAAGTGCGTCAGGCACTGACCATGGCAGTGAATAAGCAAGCCATCATTGATGCGGTGTATCAGGGTGCAGGCCAGGCGGCGAAGAACCTGATTCCGCCGACCATGTGGGGCTACAACGATGCGGTTAAAGATTATCCGTATGACCCGACTAAAGCGAAAGAACTGCTGAAAGAAGCAGGCCTGCCGAATGGCTTCACCATCGACCTGTGGGCAATGCCGGTTCAGCGTCCATACAACCCGAACGCCCGTCGTATGGCGGAAATGGTTCAGGCTGACTGGGCGAAAATTGGCGTGAAAGCCAACATCGTAACCTACGAGTGGGGCGAGTACCTGAAACGCGCCAAAGCGGGTGAACACCAGACGGTGATGATGGGCTGGACCGGTGACAACGGAGATCCGGACAACTTCTTCGCCACCCTGTTCAGCTGTGCAGCGGCGAAAGACGGTTCTAACTACTCGCGCTGGTGCTACAAGCCGTTTGAAGATCAGATTCAGCCTGCACGTGCTGAAGCCGATCACAACAAACGTATTGAATACTACAAACAGGCACAGGTGATCATGCATGACCAGGCTCCGGCGCTGATCATTGCTCACTCGACTGTGTATGAGCCCGTCAGCAAGAAAGTGACCGGCTATGTGGTTGACCCGTTAGGTAAACATCACTTCGAAAACGTCGATATCCAGGAATAACCTTTCGGATTATGGCGGTCAGGGCCGACGCCGTCGGCCCTCGGGCGGTATCTTTACCGCCCGCACTCCGCACTTTTTTTCCGGCTAAATTCTTATATTGAAGCGCTTCTGGCGTCGCGTTCGGCTATGTGCCGGATGCTTGTTTTGAGCAATGTAGTCCCCGGTGGCAACGCTGTGGGAAATGACTGAGAGTCCGGCTTATGCTGCAGTTCATACTCCGACGTCTGGGACTTGTCATCCCGACATTTATCGGTATTACCCTGTTGACCTTCGCATTTGTCCATCTGATCCCCGGTGACCCGGTGCTGATCATGGCGGGCGAACGCGGTATCTCGCCAGAACGCCATGCGCAGTTGATGGCGATGTTTGGTCTTGACCAACCCCTGTGGAAACAATATCTCACCTACATCAACGGTGTGTTGCACGGCGATTTAGGTATCTCATTAAAAAGCCGCATTCCGGTGTGGGACGAATTCGTGCCGCGCTTTAAAGCCACGCTGGAGCTGGGCATCTGCGCGATGATTTTCGCCATTGCCGTCGGTATCCCGGTGGGCGTGCTGGCTGCGGTGAAACGCGGTTCGGTGTTCGATCACACCGCCGTTGGCATCTCACTCACCGGTTATTCGATGCCGATTTTCTGGTGGGGCATCATGTTGATCATGCTGGTGTCGGTGCAACTCAACCTGACGCCGGTTTCCGGGCGCGTCAGTGACACCATCTTCCTCGACGATAGCCATCCACTTACCGGCTTTATGCTGATCGACACCCTGTTGTGGGGTGAACCGGGTGACTTCAAAGATGCGGTGATGCACATGATTCTGCCCGCCATCGTGCTGGGCACCATCCCGCTGGCGGTGATTGTGCGTATGACGCGCTCCTCGATGCTGGAAGTGCTGGGCGAAGACTACATCCGCACCGCGCGCGCCAAAGGGCTGACGCGGATGCGCGTGATTGTGGTGCACGCGCTGCGCAACGCCATGCTGCCGGTGGTGACCGTCATCGGTTTGCAGGTGGGTACCTTGCTGGCGGGCGCGATTCTGACAGAAACCATCTTCTCCTGGCCGGGCCTTGGGCGCTGGCTGATTGAAGCGCTGCAACGCCGCGATTATCCGGTAGTGCAGGGCGGCGTGCTGCTGGTGGCGATTCTGATCATCCTGGTCAACCTGCTGGTTGATCTGTTGTACGGCGTGGTGAATCCACGTATCCGTCATAAGAAATAAGGGGGCATCATGTCTGCTGTTGATCCCGCAAGCGTAAGCGCTGCACCCAAGCCGATGACCCCGATTCAGGAATTCTGGCACTACTTCAAACGTAATAAAGGCGCGGTGATTGGCCTGGTCTACATCATCCTGATGCTGCTTGTCGCCATCTTCGCCGAATTTCTGGCCCCGCATGCGCCAGCTGAACAGTTCCGTGATGCGCTGCTGCACCCACCAGTCTGGCAGGACGGTGGCAGCTGGAAATTTATTCTCGGCACCGATGATGTTGGCCGCGATATCCTGTCGCGCCTGATGTTTGGTGCGCGCCTGTCACTGCTGGTGGGCTGTCTGGTGGTGGTGCTGTCGCTGATCCTCGGGGTGGTGTTCGGTCTGATGGCCGGTTACCTCGGTGGGGTGGTTGACGCCATCATTATGCGTCTGGTCGATATCATGCTGGCGCTGCCCAGCCTGTTGCTGGCGCTGGTGCTGGTGGCGATTTTCGGTCCGTCGATTGTTAATGCCGGGCTGGCGCTGACGTTCGTGGCGCTGCCGCACTATATTCGTCTGACGCGTGCGGCGGTGCTGGTGGAAGTGAATCGCGATTACGTCACCGCGTCCAGCGTGGCGGGTGCCGGTACGCTGCGCCAGATGTTCGTCAATATTCTGCCTAACTGCCTGGCACCGCTGATCGTGCAGGCATCATTAGGTTTCTCCAACGCCATCCTTGATATGGCAGCGTTGGGCTTTCTCGGTATGGGGGCGCAACCGCCGACGCCGGAGTGGGGCACCATGCTCTCCGACGTGTTGCAGTACGCGCAAAGTGCCTGGTGGGTGGTGACCTTCCCCGGAGTGATCATCCTGCTGACGGTTCTGGCATTCAACCTCATGGGCGATGGTTTGCGTGATGCACTCGACCCGAAACTCAAGCAGTAAAGAGGCACCGAGATGGCGTTATTAAATGTAGAAAAACTGTCGGTGCATTTTGGCGACGAAAAAACACCGTTCCGTGCGGTTGACCGCATCAGTTATCAGGTTGAGCAGGGCCAGGTGGTCGGAATTGTTGGTGAGTCCGGTTCCGGCAAATCCGTCAGTTCACTGGCGATTATGGGCCTGATCGATTATCCCGGCCGGGTGATGGCAGAGAAGCTGGAGTTTAATCAGCGCGATCTGCAACGCATCTCTGAAAAAGAGCGTCGTCAGCTGGTGGGGGCGGAAGTGGCGATGATCTTTCAGGACCCGATGACCAGCCTCAATCCGTGTTACACCGTGGGCTTCCAGATTATGGAAGCGCTGAAAGTGCATCAGGGCGGCAGCCGTAGCACTCGCCGTCAGCGGGCGATTGACCTGCTGGAGCAGGTGGGGATTCCCGATCCGGCCTCGCGTCTGGATGTGTATCCGCATCAGCTGTCCGGCGGCATGAGCCAGCGCGTGATGATCGCCATGGCGATTGCCTGCAAACCGAAACTGCTGATCGCCGATGAGCCGACCACCGCACTCGACGTGACCATCCAGGCGCAGATCATTGAACTGCTGCTGGAGTTGCAGAAGCAGGAGAACATGGCGCTGATCCTCATCACCCATGATTTGGCATTGGTGGCCGAAGCGGCTCAGCACATCATCGTAATGTATGCCGGCCAGGTGGTGGAAAGCGGCAAAGCGGCGGATATCTTCAAAGCACCGCGTCATCCTTATACTCAGGCGTTACTGCGCGCGCTGCCGGAATTCGCGGAGGATAAAGCGCGTCTGGCGTCGCTACCGGGTGTGGTGCCGGGCAAATATGACCGTCCGACCGGCTGCCTGCTGAATCCGCGCTGCCCCTATGTGACTGACCGTTGCCGTCGCGAAGAACCTGAGCTGCGCGATATTCCGGGCCGCCAGTCCAAATGCCACTTCCCACTGGATGATGCCGGGAGACCGACTTATGAGTCATGAAAATACACAGCAGGATTACCTGCTGCAGGCGATTGACCTGAAAAAACACTACCCGGTGAAGAAAGGTTTGTTCGGCCAGGAACGTCTGGTGAAAGCGCTTGATGGCGTGTCGTTCAACCTGGAACGCGGTAAAACGCTGGCAGTGGTCGGGGAATCGGGCTGTGGTAAGTCCACCCTTGGCCGCCTGCTGACCATGATTGAAACCCCGACGGAAGGGCAGCTGTACTGGCACGGTCAGGATCTGCTGAAGCACGATCCTCAGGCGCAGAAACTGCGTCGCCAGAAAATTCAGATCGTGTTCCAGAATCCGTATGGCTCACTCAATCCACGCAAGAAAATCAGCCAGATTCTGGAAGAGCCGCTGGTGATCAACACCACGCTGACCAAAGCGGAACGTCGCGAGAAAACGCTGGAGATGATGGCGAAGGTCGGCCTGAAAACCGAACATTATGATCGTTACCCGCATATGTTTTCTGGCGGCCAGCGTCAGCGTATCGCCATTGCGCGTGGTCTGATGCTCGACCCGGATGTGCTGATCGCCGATGAACCGGTGTCGGCGCTTGATGTGTCGGTGCGTGCGCAGGTGCTGAATCTGATGATGGACCTGCAGCAGGACCTTGGCCTGTCCTATGTGTTTATTTCCCACGATTTGTCGGTGGTGGAACATATCGCCGATGAAGTGATGGTGATGTACCTGGGACGCTGTGTGGAAAAAGGCAGCAAAGAGGCGATCTTCAGTAACCCGCGTCATCCGTATACCCAGGCACTGTTGTCGGCGACGCCGCGCCTGAATCCGGATGAGCGTCGTGAACGTATTAAACTGACTGGCGAGCTGCCCAGCCCGCTAAACCCACCGCCGGGCTGTGCTTTCAATGCGCGCTGCCGCCGCCGTTTTGGTACCTGCGTACAATTGCAGCCGAAACTGAAAACCTATGGCGAACAGCAGATTGCCTGCTTCGCTGTCGATCAGGATGAGAACCAGCCAATTACGGGCGCATAAAAGTATTATGGTGATTGTTTAAGGCCCCGAATGGGGCCTTTTTCATTTGCTCGTCTATACTTCAATAAAATTAACGCTCGAAGCATTGATTATGCAAAAACAGAAAAATTCATTACATCATTTCATCCGTCTTTGGCTGGTCTTAAAAATTCTTCTCAATGCCAGGACAAATTCTGAATTTTGTCAGGATTGTGTGAAGCTCATCACACGTATGAAAAATCCGCAGATTGCAGAGGGTTGGTGATTTTTCAGTGGGTTATAGAAATGTTATCACCGTGATTATTTCAGTTAATCGATATTAATTAATTCCGGATAATAAGCAGATGGATCGTTATATTGCTACCTTTTTTTCAATCAGAAAGATAAAACTCTTTTATTGAATGCGACGCTTTAATAATCAGAATTCTCTCACTGTGTTTAAAGGTATGTGATATATTCGCGAAAAATTCCCCCCTCCTTAACAGGCCCCTGGTCATGAAGAATTACGACGATTTGCAGCGTTTTAAGGAAAAAACGCAGACGCTGGATATCGCTTTTAAGGATATGTCTGGGCAAACGCAGGAAGCGGACCAAAGTCAGTGGGCGATTATTCGTCAGCTGGCGGCGGACGAAGATCAGGAAATCTTAGGTGGTGGCCAGCGTATTGATTTGCCGCAGCCGCAGCCGATTCGGGGTAACGAATTTACTGCTCCTGCTCCTGCTCCTGCTCCTGCTCCTGCTCCTGCTCCTGCGCCGCAACCGCAGGCGACACCCGTTGCCAGCAGCGTGCGGGGTTCAATTCTCGATAGCCTGGCAGCTGCCCCGGTAGTGACAGCTGCGCCTGCGGTGGCTGAGCCTCAGCCAGCAGCATCGCTGTTTCCACCTGAAACATCCCGGCCTACGCCGTCGATCATGCCAGTGGCACCAAAAGCGACCCATGTTGAGCGCCAGGCGACCACATCGCTGTTTCCGCCTCCGCCGCCAAAACCGGCTGAAGCCCCAGCGGCCCCTGTTCAGGCGGTTGTACCTGAACCTGCACCCTGGGTGGCGCCTGCTCCAGTGGCCCCGGCCCCGGCCCCGGCTGCCGTTGCGCCTGGGCCAGCTTTTGTATCACCGGTCGCGCCTGCGCCTCAGCCTTCTGCGGCACCGTCACGCTTTGGCGCACTATTCCGTTCACGGCCAGCTGCGCCCGCGAACCTGTCGAAAGATACACCACTGAAACCGTTACTGGAGAAGATTGCGCTATGCCGTTAGTTTGTGTGTGCTCGCCTAAAGGGGGAGTAGGGAAAACCACAATGGCAGCCAACCTGGCCTGGAGTCTGGCCCGCGCAGGCAGCAAAGTTTTGGCAATCGATTTTGACGTACAAAATGCACTGCGTCTGCATTTTGGTGTGCCGCTGCATGATGGTCGCGGCTTTGTGGCGCGCTCGGATGAGCAGGCAGACTGGAGTCAGTCGATTCTCACCACCGGCGGCAATATTTTTGTCATGCCTTACGGTGACGTCACCGAAGAACAGCGTGAGCGTTTTGAAGAGCGGCTGGCGAAAGATCCGCATTTTCTGCGGCGCGGTCTGGATACGGTGCTGAATTATCCGGGACTGGTGATCATTGCGGATTTTCCGCCTGGCCCGGGTCCGGCATTAAAGGCGATGACGGCACTGGCCGATATGCATTTAGTGGTGATGCTGGCAGATACCGCGTCCGTCTCTTTGCTGCCGCAAATTGAAAATGACCGCATGATTGGTCAGCCACTGAATAATAAACGTGGACACTATTTTGTTCTCAACCAGAGCGATAACCGCCGCAATATAAGCCGTGAAGTCACTGCTTTTATGCAGCAGCGTCTGGGGGACAATTTACTGGGTGTGGTGCACCGTGATGAAAGTGTCGCGGAGGCCAATGCGTCGCAGCAATCTGTTTTTGATTTCAGCCCTGCATCTGCGGCAGCGTTTGATATTGAGCTGGTTGCCAGACGTGTCTCCAATATCCTGAATATCACCGTGGGTAACGGCGAAGTTCAGGCACCCATTCGCAGTCATTATTAATAGTCTGGCCTTGCCAGACCGCGAATAAAAACAACACAGCTCCGCAGGTGAATCATGAGAAAACTCGGGTTTTACCTGCTGCTGCTGGTGCTTGCACCGGTCGCAGCGGTAATCATCATTACGCCGATGGATAGCCAGAAACAATATATCTTTGGCTTAATCAGCATCGGTATGATGTTTTTAATGGGCTTCAGCAAAAGCCGCAAAATAACAGTGGTGATGGTCATTCTCTCCGCGCTCATGTCAACCCGATATATCTGGTGGCGCACCACGGAGACTCTGCAATTTAATTCAGAGGTTGAAGCCATTCTTGGCATCGGCTTATATCTTGCCGAGCTTTATGTCTGGCTGATCTTAATTCTTGGCTTCCTGCAAACCACCTGGCCATTAAAACGCACCATCGAACCGTTGCCTGATGACACCAGTCTGTGGCCGACGGTGGACGTTTATGTGCCATCGTACAACGAAAGCCTTGATGTGGTTCGCGATACGGTGTTGGCGGCACAATGTATTGATTACCCGCGCGACAAACTCAAAATCTATTTACTGGATGATGGTAAGCGCAGTGAGTTTGCCATGTTTGCTGCGGATGTGGGTGTCGGTTATATCACCCGTGACGATAACCGCCACGCCAAAGCCGGTAACCTCAACCACGCGATGAAAATCACCAAAGGTGAGCTGATTTGCGTATTTGACTGTGACCACGTCGCCACCCGCACCTTCCTGCAAGCGACGGTCGGACCGTTCCTGAAAGATCCGAAACTGGCGCTGTTGCAGACGCCGCACTACTTCTACTCGCCGGACCCGTTCGAGCGTAACCTGCGCGCAGCGCGCAGCATCCCGAACGAAGGTTCGCTGTTCTACGGCCCGGTACAGCAGGGTAACGATAACTGGAACGCCACCTTCTTCTGTGGCTCCTGTGCGGTGATTCGCCGTAGCGCGCTGGAGCAGATTGGGGGTTTTGCGGTTGAAACCGTCACCGAAGATGCGCACACCGCGCTGAAAATGCAGCGTCTGGGCTGGGGTTCGGCGTTCCTGTCGATTCCGCTGGCCGCCGGTCTGGCCACCGAGCGTCTTGGTCTGCACGTTATTCAGCGTACCCGCTGGGCGCGTGGCATGACGCAGATTTTCCGCGTCGATAATCCGCTGCTGGGCCGTGGTCTGAAATGGCAGCAACGTCTGTGCTACCTCAACGCCATGCTGCATTTCCAGTTTGGTTTACCGCGCGTGGCGTTCCTGACTGCGCCACTGGCGTACCTGCTGTTTAACCTGAACATCATTCATTCGTCGGCATCGCTGATCTTCGCCTACGTATTGCCGCATCTGGTGATGTCGTTGTATGTCAACTCCCGCATGAATGGCCGTTTCCGCTACACCTTCTGGGGTGAGATTTACGAAACGGTGATGTGTTTCCACCTGGTTATCCCGACTATCCTGACCATGTTTTCGCCGAAACACGGCAAATTCAACGTCACGGATAAAGGCGGGGTACTGGATCAGGGCTTCTTCGATTTCCATATCGTGCGTCCCCATGTGATTGTGGCGGCACTGCTGACGGTGGGCATCGTGGCAGGCGTGGTACGTGCCACCATGCATAACTATTTTGGCGTGGACCCTTACGTTATCGCCCTGAACGTCGGCTGGGCGGTGTTCAGCCTGATTATCCTGATGGCGGCGATTGCGGTGGCGCGCGAAACCAAACAGGTGCGTAAAACCATCCGTATTGAGGTAGAAATCCCGGCGATTATTCACTACGCCAGCGGTATCTCGTCGCGCACCATGACCAGCAACCTGTCGATGGGTGGCGCGCAGCTCGATGCACCGGACGGTCGTCATGAGTTTGATGAAATCGAAGAGATTGATCTGCTGCTGAAATCCGGTGCTATCACCATTCCGGTGAGCAAAATTTCCGGTGACGAAGAAACCATTCGTCTGCGTTTCGAAGCCATGCCGCTGTCGCGTCGCCGTGAACTGGTGCGCGTGGTGCTGGCGCGCGCCGATGCGTGGATTCAGCCGCAGTACAAGCAGGACAATCCGTTGCTGTCGATTGGCACCATTGTGCGTACCGTTTTTGAGCTGTTCTGGCTGACATGGAAAGATCGTCGCAACAAAGGCAAGCAGGACGCTCAGCCTGCCGTGAAAGAGGACAGCGCAGCATGAAGAATCTGATGCAAACGTTGCTGGCAAGTTCGCTGGCAACCGCGCTGCTGCTGGTGCCTGCCTGGGCGGATACCTCGGCAACGGTGACGCAGGATAGCTCTGCCCTGGGACAGGTGCCCCCGCCGCAGGGGCTGGATAGCAACGCGGATGCCCAGCTTAAAGCGGCGGCAGGCAGTGCCCCTTACGCCCCGGCAGAAAATGCCCCGGCGACGGAAAACGATGCGCCTGCGGCAGCCAGCGAGGCACCGGCATCGGATATTGTGTTACCGACCCCCGCACCGCTTCCCGCTCCTGTCGCGGCACCGGTGGTGGCTGCGGCACCGCTGAATCAGCCGGTCAGCACCGTGATTTCCGTGGCGCAGATGGGCCAGCCGCAGGGGATCGTATTGACCGGCGGCCAGTTGCAATCCGGTATCGTCTTTACCCTGCCGGGTGATGAAGTGATCACCAATGCGCGCCTCAACCTGTCTCTGCGTGTCTCTGCGGCGCTGGCGTCACGTAATACCTCGCTGCAACTGATGCTTAACGGCCAGCCGCTGGGTACGCTGCCACTCGGCTCCAGCGACAGCGATGTCAGTGATTACCAGCTTGATATCCCGGCGGCGATGGTGGTGTCCAGCAACAACCTCAGCTTCAAGATTAACGACGCCGACAAATTGCTGTGCGAGAAAGATAGCGCCCGCCAGTATCAGGTGACGATTCTGCCGAAAACCACGCTGAGCATGGAAGGGCAGCAGCTGAACATCGGCACCGCCCTGCGTAACTTCCCGCGTCCATTTCTTGATCCGCTGCGTATGACGCCCGCCACCGTCACCATTGGTTTTGCCAATGATGTGGCACCGGATACTGTCAGTGCGGCGGCGCTGGTGGCTTCGTGGCTGGGTATTCAGTCGGATTACCGTGGCATTCGTTTCCCGGTGGTGCGCGGCGATCTGCCGGAACACAACGGCATTCTGTTTGGTCATCCGGGCGATAAAATCGGCCCGCTGACGTTCCCGGCCGCCAACGGCCCGACCCTGCAAATGGTTGATAACCCGATCAACCCGGTGTACAAGCTGCTGCTGGTGAGTGGCGCGGATGATGCGCAGCTGCGTCAGGCGGCGAACCGTCTCACCACGCATCCGCTGACCACCGATGCCAGCAGCATGAATGTGCAGACGCAGCCGATTGGTTTGCGTAAGCCTTATGATGCGCCGCGCTGGATTAACACCAGCCGTCCGGTGCGTCTGAGTGAGCTGCTGCGTAAAGATCAGAGCCTGACCACCACCGGCATCTGGCACGACGCGCTGAGCGTGAACTTCCGCGCCGCGCCGGACCTGTTTATGTGGGACGGCGACACCATTCCGGTGAACCTGCACTATCGTTTCCCGTCGGAAAGCTGGATCGACGAGAACAACTCGTTCCTCAACGTGATGCTGAACGGCACCTTCCTGCGTAACCTGACGGTGAACAAAGTCGGCCTGCTGGAGAGCGCATGGCACCGTCTGGGTGGCGATGCACGCCAGGAAAACTACACGCTGAAGCTCGATCCCTATCTGATTTACGGGGATAACCAGTTGGCGTTGTACTTCAACATCAAGCCGAAAGCGGATGCCCCTTGCGGTGTGTTGCTGAACAACAACATCAAGAGCCGCATTGAAGATGACTCGTCGATCGACCTGAGCCATACGCGTCACTTCACCATGCTGCCGAACCTGTCGTACTTCGTTGGTGCATCCTTCCCGTTCTCGCGTCTGGCCGATTTCGCCCAGACCACGCTGATGCTGCCGGAGAAACCGAGCGACGCGGAGATCTCCACCCTGCTGGATATGGCGGCCCGTGCCGGTAACGCCACCGGCGTACCGCTGGCGCAAAACCAGGTGCTGTTCGGCATGCCGAATGGCGGCACCAATCTGACGCGTCTGGAGCACAGCGATCTGCTGGCGGTGAGCACCACGCAAAACAGCGCCTTTAACCAGGCAATGCTGGCGGGGACACCTTATGAGACCAGCGGCAATACGCTGGGGGTGAAGGACCCGACTACCTGGGACAAGCTGCGTGGCTGGCTGACCGGCGACTGGTATCGCCAGCAGCTGGATGCCGATCGTTACTTCTCTTCGAATGAAGCCTGGCGCGGCTTTCTCAGCTATCGCTCGCCGTGGAACCCGGATCGCCTGGTGGTGATGACGGTCGCCACCAGCGATGACCAGCTGACACGTCTGCATAACGACCTGAACTCGGCACGGATTAACGCGGGTATTCGCGGCGACACCGCCATCATCACCGATGAAAACGGTATCCGCAGTTTCCGCGTCGGACCCCAGTTCCCGAGTGGTGAAATGCCCTGGTACATGATGGTGGTGTGGTATGCCAACCAACACTCGGTGCTGATGGCACTGGCCGCGTTGCTGGTATCGGCACTGGTGGGGGGAAGCGCCTGGGCGATGCTGAAACGTCACGCCTGGCGACGTCTCAATCCGCAGGGTGATAGCAAGTCCGGCAAGAAGTAAGGATAAAAACAATGAAAAAACATCTGATTAGCGCCGGTATTCGCCACGCCCTGATTCTGGGTGGGGCACTGACACTCTCTCAGCCGCTGCTGGCGGCCGAGAGTACTAACCCTGCGCTACAGGCGCTGTTTGATCAGGCGGCTTACTGGCATCAGAAAGCGCATGACGACCTGGCGCAGGCTTCGCTGCAGAAAGTGCTGATGGTGGAACCGAATAACACTCAGGCACTGTATCTGCTGGCGCTTTACGCACAACAAAGCGGTGATAACGTGGCGGCTTCACAATGGCGCGCGCGCCTGAGCCAGGTATCACCGAACGATAGCCATCTCACTGAGCTGGACAACGCGCGTCAGCTGCAAAGCATTCCACAATCGCAGCTGTCACTGGCACGTCAGCAGGCGCGCAGCGGCAATATCGCCGCCGCGTTACAGACCTGGCGCAACACCTTCAGCGGCAACGAGCCGCCGCCGAGCGTAGCAGCCGAATATTATCTGACCATGGCGGGTGACCGCACGCTGCTGCCGCAGGCCGTTGAGGCGCTGCGTCAGTTCGCTGCCGCGCATCCGCAGGATACCGGGGCCAGACTGGCGCTGGGCAAGGCGATGACGTATCAGGAATCCACCCGTCGCGAAGGGATCGATGTGCTGGCAAGTATGGCGGATGGCAACAAAGACGCCGACCGTTCGCTGCGCCAGGCGTTGTTGTGGCTGGGGCCGCAGGCAGCCGATGCCTCGCTGTATCAGACCTGGCAGCAACGTCACCCGCAGGACAACGCGGTGATGGATTACTACCGTAAAAATGTCGGCGGTGCCGAAAAAGGCGCAGGCTTTACCGCCCTCAACAGCGGTGATGTTAGCAGCGCCCAGAACAACTTCGAAAAAGTGTTGCAGGCGAACCCGCAGGATGCCGATGCGCTGGCCGGTATGGGCTACGTGGCGCAGCGTGCCGGACGTTATTCCGAGGCCGCCGATTACCTGACGCGCGCTGCGCAGCTGGGTGGCGATCAGAGTGCAACGCGCCAGAAACAGGCCACCGATGCGCGCTTCTACGCGCAACTGGCGACCGCACAGCAGGCGCTGAAAAATGGCGACAGCGCCCAGGCGTTGGCACTCAGCGAACCGCTGACTCAGGCCGCTGGCGAGCAGGGCACCTCGGCCAAATTGTTTCGTGCGGATGTGTTGCGTCGTACCAATCAACTGCCACAGGCAGAGCAGACTTACCGTTCGATCCTGCAAGGTGACCCGGATAACCGTAACGCCAAAGAAGGGTTGTTCTATGTGCTGCGCCAGCAGAACCGCAGCGCAGAGGCCAACACCCTGCTGGGATCGTTGCCGGAAAGCGTGCGTCAGAGCGTGGCACCGCGCGGCAGCAGCACCGACCCGATCCGTCAGCAGGCGAAGCGGGAACTGGCGGCAGGCAACAACGCGGCGGCGATTGCCACCCTGCAACAGGGTATTGCGCGTTTCCCTGACGATGGCTGGCTGCGTCTCGACTTAGCGCGCATCTATCGTGGGCAGGGCGACAGCATGATGGCGGCAAATATTATGCAGCCAGCGATGCGCACCGGTGCCAGCACCAATGAGCTTTACGCCGGTGCTTTGAATGCCAGCGAAAGCGGTGCCTGGCAGCAGGCCAGCCTGTTGCTGTCGCGTATTCCCAACAGCAGCAAAAGCAGCGATATGCGTGAGCTGGCGCAACGCGTCAACTTCAACCTGCAAATGAACACCGCCGATCAGTATCTGGCGCAGGGTTCCAATGCCGCCGCCGCCAATACCCTGCGCGCGCTGGCGTCCAGTCCGCCTGCTAACCCGGTGGATGCGGGGAACCTGGCGCAGAAACTGGCGAAAGCCGGGGACCTCACCACGGCAGTTTCAGTGGTGCGCAGTAATATGCAGCGTGGCGTGCAGGGCAACGCCGGTGATTATGCCGCCCAGGTGGCGGTACTCAATCAGGCCGGCCTGACTACCGAAGCGCAGAGCTTCCTCAGCAGCCCGGAATTGCAGGCGCGCAGTACGCCAACCCAGCTGGCCGGTATTCGTAACGGCTACGTTATCAACGAAGTGGATCGCCTGCGCGAGCAGAAACAGTACGCTGCCGCCTATGACAAGCTGGTGGGTGCGTTGCAACATGATCCGCAGAACCGCGACCTGATGTTTGCGATGGCGCGTCTTTATCAGTCCGGCAAGATGAATAAAGAAGCGGGCGTGGTGTATGACTACCTGATGACTCAGGACACCCCGACTCAGGATGCGCGCGAAGGGGCCATCAACGTGGCGCTGGCGCAGAACGACGTGCAGCGCGCCAATACCCTGGCGCGTGGCCTGCGTAATGAGCAGACACCGGATCGCCTGTTGCTGCTGGCGCGGGTGGCGGAAGCCAACGGCGAGCACAGTCAGGCGATGAGCTATCTGCGTAGCGCACGCGGCCAGCTGATTGGCTTGCAGGGCGCGCAATCCGGCAGCGTGCCGACCGTGGGTGGTCTGGCGCTGGCCGACAACCCGTTTATCAACCGCAGCACTTCACCGGTGGGACGCACCCCGTCCAGCTATGGCGCGGTGATGCCGTGGCAATCCGCCCCGGATGCGACCAGCAGCGCCAGTGGCGTGACGCTGGCCAGCAATACTCCGGCGGTGCAGCAGAGCCGCACGCTGCGCCAGATCGACGACATGATGGACGATTTGCAGGAGAAAACCGGTACCTGGACGCAGGGTGCCGTGCAGGTTCGTGGGCGTGATGGCGAATCGGGTCTGAGTAAGCTAACCGAAGCCAAAGCACCGCTGACCTTCTCCACCGTGCCGTTCGGCGATTCACGTTTCGACTTCACCATGACGCCAATTTCTCTGTCGGCGGGCAGTGCGGCTGGCGATGCATGGCGTCGCTTCGGTACTAACTCGCTGATTCAGGGCGCGGTGGTAGCGGCGGGTGATGCCGAAGTTACCGATGTGCCGTCCTCCTCGACAAATTCGCAGAAAGGCAACGGGGTTGAGCTGAATCTGGCACTGAAAGGCGACAGCTATAAAATTGACCTCGGCAGTACGCCGCTCGGCCAGGATCTGAGCACGATGGTAGGTGGCGTGCAATGGTCGCCGAAACTGACAGATTTCCTGACGCTGATCCTGACCGGTGAGCGTCGTGCGGTGACCGATAGCCTGCTGTCGTACGTGGGAGCAGAAGATACCGCCACCGGTAAGAAATGGGGTCAGGTGACGAAGAACGGCGGCAACGCGCTGCTAAGCTACGACAACGGCGACGCCGGTTTTTATGTTGGCGGCGGTGCCTACAGCTATCTGGGTGAGAACGTCGCCAGCAACAATAGCGTGCAGGCCACAGCGGGAGCTTATGTGCGTCCGTTCCACTACGATGACCGCGAACTGAAAGTGGGGATGAGTCTGTCGTGGATGGATTTCTCGAAAAACCTCAGCTACTTCAGCTATGGTCAGGGCGGTTACTTCAGCCCGCAGAACTACGCGTCGATCTCATTCCCTATCGACTTCTCGCGTAAGTTTGACGACCTGAAGGTGAATATTGGCGGCTCGATTGGTTACCAGTCCTACAGCCAGGATCGGAGCGCCTATTTCCCGAACGATCCGACATTGCAGGCAGAGCTGCAGGCACTGGCGGATGCGGGCGACGTCAAGAGCGCTTACTACGATGGCGACAGCAAGAATGGTATTGGTTATAACCTGCACGCCGGTGCGGATTATAAGATCAATAGAGATCTCACCGTGGGTGGTCAGTTAGGTTATGACACCTTCGGCGATTACAACGAGACCACCGCGAATCTGTACTTCCGTTACATGTTCGGAGACAACTAATGAGTGAGCAATTGGCAGCGCGTGTCAGCCATCCGCATCAGCCGGGCTGGTTTGATCTGGTTAGCGTGATGGTTGAAGGCATGCTGGATAATGCCGGTGAGGAAGCCGAAGGTTTCCTGAATCAGGTGGGCGAATCACTGGCTGCACGCTATCCTTTGCCGGAGGCGCGCACCGTGCAGGATCTGGAGCGTGAAATCAATTTGCAGCTGGCGCGTTTTAGCTGGGGTTTTGCCCAGTTACAACCGATAGAAAACGCCATTCTGATTCAGCACCATGCGTTACCGGTGGGTGACAGCCTGGTGGACGCGGAACGCTGGCAGCTGGCTTTTAGCGCGGTACTGGCGGGTGTCTATGCCCAATGGTTGCAGGCGCAGGGTGGCAGCGCAGCCGTTCCGGTTACCCTGGAAAAACTTGATGGCGGCACGCTGCACTACCGATATCAATAGGATGCTGAGATGAGAGTTAAGCCGTTCTGGCGTCAATGGATGCTGTGTTTGATGGTGATGTTTTTTAGCGCCCAGGCGGCCGCAAATGGCTGGAGTACCTTCAAGAGTCGCTTTATGAGCAGTGATGGCCGCATCATCGATACGGCCAACAACAATGTCAGCCATACCGAAGGCCAGGGCTACGGCATGTTGCTGGCGGTGGCGAATGACGATCGCGCCACCTTTGATAAGCTGTGGCAGTGGACGCAGCGTCATCTGCGCAATCCGCAAAACGATCTGTTTTACTGGCGTTACACGCCGGGTGCTGCCGATCCGGTTGCCGATAAAAATAATGCCTCCGATGGCGATGTGTTGATTGCCTGGGCGTTGCAGCGTGCGGCGCAGAAGTGGGGTGGCAATTATCAGCAGGCCTCGGACCGCATTCAGCGCGCGATCGTGAAGGATAACGTGATGACCTATGCCGGGCATACCGTGATGTTGCCGGGCGCGCAGGGTTTCAATAAAACCAGCTTTATCGTGCTCAATCCCTCCTATTTCCTGTTCCCCGCCTGGCGTGAGTTTGCCGAGCACAGTCATCTGCGCGTGTGGAATCAGTTGATTGACGATGGCATGGATTTGCTGGGAGATATGCACTTTGGCAAAAGCGGTTTGCCGCTCGACTGGGTGGCGCTGAATGCTGATGGTTCGGTGGCGCCGGCGGTGGGGTATTCCAATCGCTTTAGCTATGACGCGATTCGTATCCCGCTCAATATCTGGTGGTATGATCCGCAGAGCCTGCATCTGGTGCCGTTCCAGCGCGTCTGGCAGGGCTATGGTCGCTTAACCACGCCAGCGTGGTTTGATGTGCTGGCGAACACGCCTGCGCCTTATAACCTCGATGGCGGTTTGCTGGCGATTCGTGATTTAACCCTGAGCGAAACCGGGTATCTCAGCGACCGGCTGGCTGCGGATCAGAATTACTTTTCGGCGAGCTTGCAACTGCTGGTCTGGATGGCCTATCAGGAAAGGCGCTGACGCGTAGGGGTTGTTTTCGGATCGAGATAGTTTCGTTCGCTATAGGCTGAAGTAGTTTCAGTTCGCTGGTGCGGCGACCGAGCAAAGGGGGAATGGCCTCCCCCTTTGCATTCCCCGGCTCTGCGCCGCCTGCCTCGCCGCTTCGCGGTCCCTTCGCTTACTCACGCTTCCGACGGACCGGCGTCGATTCGCTCCTGCTCAACGCCGCCTTTCGCCGCATCCATGCGGCTCACCCTGGAATCGTTCCCGCGCTCAGCGAGTTCGGATGGCGCTCACACCCCCGCTGCCCTAGCCATGCCGGTCTTTGGTTTTTCTTTTGCTGTTTGTTTTTATTCGATGGTCTTGCAGGCGGGGGTGTTGGCGGCCCTGAAACTGCCTAAAGCCTGGCGGGCGGAACCCCTGCGGAGCTAAACCGCTGCTGGCGGACGAAGCCCCTGCGGAGCCAGACTACTGCATCGCTACTTAAAATCCGCGTAGGGGATCAACGGCTGTGGCGGCATATCCATATCCCCGTTCCAGCCCGCCATCGAATACCGCACATACAACAACCCATGACTCGGGGTGTAATCCTTCGCCTGCTGAATATCCATCGCCACGCCAACAAACCAATGCGGCGTTAATCGGCGTTCCACAATCGCCTGCAAGGTATAACCCACACCGCTGCCGGAGCTGCTGTCCGACATCGGGTTCGATGCCAGTACAAAGCCTGGATTGACCGGGTAACGTTGCTGCGCGTCGGTCTGCGAATGCGACCACGACAGCGATCCGCCCAAATCAAATGACCAGTTTTCGGTGCGCTGACGCCAGGTGACCGGCACCGAGAACGACAAATATTGCTGTGGGCTGTAGTAACCGCCCTGACCAAAGGTGTAATCACTTAAATCCTTCTGGTAGTGCCACAGCATCGTGTTCAAGCCAACCGTGGCGCGGCGATTGTCCTCGTTAATCAGCTTGTAGTAATAACCGGCCATCAAACGTTCACGGGTGTTATCCGCGACGTTTTCACCGGTGAGCTGATGCGCACTGAGATCGGCCCATACCCCGTGTGCGCCGCCCTGATCGTAACTCAGACCGAGCGAACCGCCGGTGGCGACCACGCCGCCCCAGGTTTTGCCGCCGTTGGTGGCCGGATCGCGCGCACCGGCATATGCCAGCAGCGAACTGGCAATCGGACGACGTGAAGCCGTCAGTGTCACGCCGATATCATCGACATCGGTTTTCCAGCTCAGGCCGCCAACCCAGTTGGTCACCTCAAAACCGAGCGGGGTGGTGCCCACGTCGGCTGACCAGCGATCGTTATGCCAGCCAATACCCAGCGCGGTGCCTTCGGCACGCTGAGTAAAATCACGGCGACAGCCGCCACCGAGTTGTCATCGTTACAGCTGCCGAAACGGTCGTTGTGGCTGCCGTTCTCCGTCGCAAAGGTGCCGGCCGAAACCAGCACATGATCGACGCGTACAAAGCTACGACCATCAGCAAGCGGCGTTTCCGCCTGCATCATGGTGGTGTGGGCGGTGAAGTCTGAGCGTCCGCCGCTGCCTTTATCGCGTGAGTAATCCTGTTCCAGCGTGAAGGTGGTGTCCTGCTGACGATAAAGATCGGCGGCATCGCTGCGGATACCGCGCTTCAGCCAGTCATCATCCGGCTGGTTACGGGTTAACCGGGTGTAGCTGTCATTATCTGTGGGGACGACGTCGCTGATACCGCTGGCGGCCATCGCCTGGCGATAGTCCTGCTGCGCCTGGGCGGGCTGTTGCCGCTGCGTTTCCAGCCGTGCGGCATCGCGATACACCAGTGCTTTCCCCTGCGACGGCGCTTCGTTGGCCGCACGGTTTTTCAGCTCGCTAAACAGCTGCTGCGCTCGCTCGCTGTCGCCGCTGTTCTGCCAGGCAAGCGCCACGCGACGGCCACTGTTGAGGCTTTCCTGCGCCACGCTGGCCGGTAATTGCTGCAACGCCTGGCGTGCTTCCTGTGGGCGATGCAGTGCCAGCAAGGCTTCGATACGTCCCAGCGCGGCGTCATTGTTGTGTGCATCCTGTTGCAGCACCTGCTGATAAGCCGCCAGCGCACTGCGCGCATCGCCGCGCTCCAGCGCCCGGTCGGCGCGGGCGAGGACTTTCTGCTGATGAAGGCGCTCAGCCAGCCCACGCATATTGTCATCCCAGCGCGCCTGCGGCAGACGGTTGAGCGCCGCCAGCGCGGTGTCATCCTCATCACCGGAGGACAGCCACAGTGCCTGCGCGTAGGCAGCGCCAGGGTCCTGCGGATGCTGGTGCACCATATTGTCGATGACTGCGCGGCCCTGGGCGGCTTCCCCGCTGTTGCGCAGTGCCCCCGCCAGCCGGTACGACAACCAGATGTCGTCAGGAATCACCAGCGCTGCCTGGCGATACTTCACCACCGCCTGATGCCACTGGCCCTGTTGTGCCAGCGCATCCGCTTCGGCGAGCAGGCGGTCACGGCGCAGCGCCGTCAGACGGCGTTGCGCCGTGCTGTTGCTGCGATCCATTCGCTGCGCCTGCTGCCAGTATTGTTCCGCCTGCGCGCTGTTGTGGCGTGCCTGCGCCACATCGCCCAGGCCAATCAACGCCCAGCTGTCGCGACTGTCGATGGCCTGGGCGTAGCGATATTGACGTTCCGCCCCGGCGATATCGCCTTTCTTCAGGGCGTTATCCCCGTTGTTGATCGCCAGCCAGTAACGGTTGGTTTGCAGCAACGATTGCCATTTGCCCACCTGAGTACTGGACTGGCCGTTTTTGATCGCTTTTTCCAGCCAGCTAATGGCGGCGGCACGGTTATTGGCGCGCGCCTGGGCCTGGCCCATCGCGCCCATCAGTTCGGCATCGTCAGGTGTGGCTTTCAGCGCTGCGCTCAATGAGGCAATCGCCCCTGCGCCACCGCCAGCATCGACCAGCGCCAGCCCACGCATGCGCTGACGGTACGCCGGATCGGCCAGCAGTTTTTGCTGCCGTGCCAGCTCCTGCTGTCCGCGCTGTTGCGCATCGCCGGAGGTAAAAATGCTGAGATATTGTTGCAGACTGGCGACGCTGCGATCGCTGACCGGCTGATTCTGAATCTGTTGCAGCCAAAGCTCGGCGGCGGCATCACGGCCACCATCGCGTTTGGCGAGGCTGCGCAGTTGCGTCAGCGCGTCACCCGGCTGATTGTTATCAAACGCCATGCGCGCCAGTTGCAGTTCCACGCCAATATTGCCGGGGTAACGCTGCTCCAGCGCCTGCAACTGACGGTACGCCGTCATCTGCTGGCCGGGCAGACGCGCCACCAGTTGCCAGTACTCCAGCTCGGTGGTGACATCCGGGAAGACGCCGTGAAATAGCGTGTCCCAGGCAGCTTTGGCTTCAGGGAGGCGGCCCGCAGCCGCCAGCAGTCGTGCCTGTTGCAGCTGCTGGCGGCCAACGCTTGTGGTCAACGCCAGACCGGCTGCGGATTCCCGGGCGGCAGCGGATTGTGGTGCCACACGTTTCAGTTCATCCAGCAACTGCCTGGCTTTGGTTTGATCTCCCTGACGCAGCGCCATACGGATCTGCGCCGCCAGCACCTGGGGATTATCAGGGTCGATTTTTTCCAGCCGGTACAGCGACTGCTGTACCAGATCGTACTTGTTGGTCGATTCACCGGTGCGAATCTGCATCAGCAGCCATTCGACCGGCGACACCTGCGGGCCAGCCGGGGCGGCGACCGCACCTGCCAGCATGCCTAGCGTGCTGCCCAGCAGCAAGCTGACCCGCAACGCGCGTGCTTTATTCATCGTCTTCGTCTTCAGCCAGACGACGGCGACTCACCATACGCATCAGACGCCATGTCATCAGCGCAAACAGCAGCACAACCAGGGTCGCGCACACCGCCAGCCACACCGGATGGGTCGCCAGCATGTTCCACAGACGCTCCCACCATGGCAGGTGGCCGACGTAGTAGGTATCGCCGACGCGCAGGCTGTAAACGCCTGATTCACGGATGATCGAGGCGGCACCAAAAATGGCGGCGCGTTTGCCGCTGTCCTGCATCGCGTTGTTGAGCAGATCCCAGCCGCGCGGGCTGTCGGCCAGCAGCGCCACTACGCTGCGCTGATCAAAGAGCGGAGACTGGAAGCCGACAATCACCCCCATTGGCCCGCGTGAGCTGATGGTGGTCTGGCTTTCGACAGCGCGGTCAGCGGCGGAGGCGCGAATATTCGGTGCGCTGACCTGGCGGGTTGGCATATTGATCCAACTGCGGGCGGCAGCGACCAGAGCGTTGATCTTGCGGTCGTCCTGGAGATCGTCCGGGATGCTGCCGATCATCAGCAGATCGGCATCGGTGTTTTTCGCTTTGCTCCAGTCATCGCTGACCTGCACGCGCAGCGCCGGATAACCGGTTTGCGCACCGATGCTGCCAATCGCATTCAGCAGGGTGGTGACTTCGCTGTTGTTCGGTTTCGGCTGCACCAGTACCAGCGTCTGCGCCAAATCGGCGTAGCGGCTGTACGGGAAGCCCGCGTTGGCCCAGGCGCGCAGCGACGGCATTTCGATGTAATGACGATAGCCGGAGAAATCGATGCTGGAGTGATCATCAATCACTACATGATGGTCAACGGCGGTGACGGTTTCGCAGCGTCCATCGGCGGTGCCGCCAATAAAGGTGTTGGCGTAGTCGAAGTTGAAACGCAGCTGGTTAACCACGCCAAGGCGCAACGCCGGAATGGTCAGCTGACGGCTGCTATCCTGCAACCCCTGAATCAGCGGAATGTGCAGCATCTGCTTCGCTGCGGTGTCTTTCGGCGTCAGCGGGTAATCCTGCATAAACTGGTTGTTCAGATGAACCGCCAGACGCGAGCCATCCTGTTGAATCGGCGAGGTGTAGCGGTAAATCAGGTCCATATCGATACCGCGCGCGCGTACCAGGAACAGATCGGGTGGCAGGTTGAGCGTCAGGGCGATCGGGTTGGGTTGCAGGCCGTCTGCCTGGAGCTGGTTCTGGTACTGCGTCAGTTCGCCAAAGGTGGTGCGACGGTCGGTGCGTACCCAGTTCGGCGCATCGTAGGCCTGGCGCGGTGCCAGCAGTTTGACGTTATCCACCGTCGAGCTATCGCCGCGCAGTAGCAGTTCACCCTGAGCAATCCCTTCCACCGCCGTCAGCAAATCTTTGTCATCGCGGCCAAGGATCAGCAGCATTTTCTCATACGGATTATCCGGCTGGCTGACCATCGTCACCGTGGGTTTATCCACCGGTGGCATATCCTTCAGGAAATCGGGGCGTTGGTCGTTGGTGGCGAACACCACCGCGTGCTGTTCCTTCGGCAGCTGGTTATACAGCACCGGGAAGGTCTGGCCGCGCCATTGCGCTTTGCTGCCAAAGTAAGAGGCGAGGATGGCAGCGGCGCGCTGTTGTTGCAGGTCTGGTGCGCTGCGGAACACCATCGGCAGCTGCAACGGTCGGCTGTCGCGGCTATCAAAGAAAGGTTCCGGGAAATGCGACAGATCGTTTTTCAACGGCAGCTTTTGCAGCGTCAGGTCGAGCTTGCTCTCTTTACCGATATCCAGCCAGATGGTGCTGTTGGCCGGGTTTTCGCACACGTTGGCGTAATGGCCGACCAGTTCCAGTCGTATGCGGTTAAAGTCGCCGATAAAGCGCGGATCAATCGCCAGCTGAGCCTGGTTCTCTTTGCCAAGCTGATCGGCGGTGAGGGTGATCAGGCTGACCAGTTCATCGTTGAGATAGACCTTAAGCTGCGACAGCGTCGGGATTAACGCCGGTGACGGACGATAGTTGAGGGTCAGCAGTGCGCGTGTCACCACTTCATCACTGCGCACGCCAAATTCAATCTGACTGGTTGGCACCGTGCCGCGTAACGTCATGCTGCCCGGCGGTGGCGCAACCTGATTGAACAGCAACTGGCTGGCACGCAGCGGCGCATTCGGCATCAGCAGGTCATTTGCCACCGGCAGCGCGGTCTGAACTGCGGCCTGGGGCGCAACCGGGGCGGCGGGCTGCGGTACGGCCTGCGCCACAGTGGCGGTGCCCAGCAGCAGGGCGGTGAACCAACTCAGTTTTCTCGTCATGGTCATATCACTTAATGAGTGTTTTCTGTTTTCACGCGGCCAATACCCTGCGGCAGCAGTGATGCCAGCCAGCCCAGAAGTCGGGTGAGCAGGCTGAATAAACGACGCAGCTGCGGCGGCCCGTACTCCGCCAGACGCAGATAGCCTTTAAAGCCCAGCACCATAATGTCGGCGAGGCTTTGCACCGGTTTGTCTTCCGGGAATCCGTCCTGCCACAGCGCCCAGGTATCGGCGCGGGCAAAGGTACATTGAATAAATTCAATGTGTTGTTCGGTGGTGAGTTGATGCAGGCGGATACCGGCGCGGCGACCGAATACGCGTTGCACCTGGCAGGGGAAGCTGAACTCCTGCTGACCGCGACGCAGCAGCAGCCATACCGGCTCCTCTTCCTGCAACGCATCCGCTTCGCGTAGCTCTACGCCGACGCCACCGTCCGAGTAGTCACGCAGCGTGCACGGCACCATATGACCATCTTCACGCGCAATGGCGGCGGGCATGGCAATCTCGACGCGATGGGCTTCGCGAATCTGCCGGGCTTCAACCGACACCGCCACCGCACCGCCAAGGATGACCATGTTGTAGAGCACCCAAACCAGGCTGACCCAGATGGTGAGGATTTCGTTGGACGGACCGTAAGCCATGCGCCAGAAGGCCATTACGATGCCTGCCAGATTCAGCAGCACCAGAATCATGTAGGGTTTGGTGATCACCCAGTCGAGATGGCGTTTTTCCACCAGACCACCCTTGGCGGTGACATTGAATTTACCTTTATGTGGATTAAACAGCGCCACCGTGGTGGGGCGGGCGATATACCAGGCCAGCACTGTTTCATACACTTCACTCCAGAATGAGTGCCGCCAGCGTCCCTGAATACGCGAGTTGGTCAGACTGGTGTGCAGCATATGTGGCAGCACGTAGATGGCAATCGCCAGCGCCGGAGCGTAGATGATGTAGGCGTGGCACAGCAGGAATGCCAGTGGGGCCAGCAGAAAGATCAGCCGCGGAATACCGGCAAGAAAATGCAGCATGGCGTTGGCGTAACACAGGCGCTGCACCAGTTTTAGCCCTTTACCGAACAGCGGGTTATCCAGACGGAAAATCTGCACCATGCCGCGCGCCCAGCGAATGCGCTGGCCGATATGCGCCGACAGGCTTTCGGTCGCCAGCCCGGCAGCCTGCGGGATGCGGATATACGCCGAGGTATAGCCGCGGCGGTGCAGGCGCAGCGAGGTGTGCGCATCTTCGGTGACGGTTTCCACTGCGATGCCGCCAATCTCATCCAGCGCGCTACGACGCAGCACTGCACAGGAGCCGCAGAAAAACGCCGCGTCCCAGGTATCGTTGCCATCCTGCACCAGACCATAAAACAGCGAACCTTCATTCGGCGTTTGACGGAAGCGTCCGAGGTTGCGCTCAAAAGGGTCGGGGGAGAAGAAGTGGTGCGGCGTCTGCAACATCGCCAGCTGGTGATCTTGCAGGAACCAGCCCATAGAGAGTTGCAGAAACGAACGGGTCGGCACATGGTCGCAGTCAAATATCGCCACGTAGTCACCCCGACAGCGGGTTTTCAGCGCATGGTTGATGTTGCCCGCTTTGGCATGTTCATGGGTCGGGCGTACCACGTATTGCACGCCGACCGCGGCGGCAAACTCGCGGAACTCGTCACGCGTACCGTCATCGAGAATATAGATAGTCAGCTTATCCCGCGGCCAGTCGATGCCCATGGCGGCATAGATGGTCGGTTTCACCACGCTAAGCGGCTCGTTATAGGTCGGCACAAGGATATCGACGCTCGGCCAGCTGGAAATATCCGCAGGCATGGAAAGCGGCTGGCGATTGAGTGGCCATAACGTCTGGAAATAGCCGAGTACCAGTACCGTCCATGAGTAGGTTTCCGCGCCAATCAGCAGCAGACCAAAGGCGAGGCTGAGAGGATCGTCCCAATTAAGGGTTTCGGTATAACGCCACCACAGATAACGGCAGGAGACGGTGAGCGACAGCACAATCAGCATGATGGTCGACAGTCGTCCTGGTACGCGGCGTACCAGCATCGCCAGGCTCCACAGCAACAGCACGAAAACAAACTGCGTCATGATGCCGAATGGCTGTGAAATACACAGCAACGCCAGCAGGCTGGCGGCAATCGCGGCGGTAATAAACAGCAGCTGGCGCAGACGCGGTGGTAAGCGCTGCAGACGCTGTTCGCAACGCAGGGTCAGACGATGCTGCTCCAGCCTGGTCGGCAGCGCGCCAAGCCAGCGGTACAACTGCTGACGCCAGCGGAACAGCGGCTGAAACGCGTTGAAGCGCTGACGCTCGCTGCGCGGGTTGTCATCCAGTGGCAGCACCAGCAGCAGCCACAGGCTTTGCAACAGATAGCGCAGGAAATCGAGCGGACGCGGACGCTGTGGAGAAATCTGCGGATAGTAACGCTGACGCTGTTGCAGAATACGCTGCCAGCCCGGCGTTTCCAGGCGCAGCAGAGACCAGGCCAGCACACACCACATCAGATGCAAAATGATGGTCGGCCAGCCGGCACCGTGCTGGCGAGCTGATTGGGCGCGCTGTTGCAGCGCCTGCCACGCCTGTGGCACCAGCAACCAACGCAACGGATTCATTTATCCGATCCCGGTACGTTGAGCAGCAGCCAGTTGGCCAGGGTGTTTATCTCTTCGCTGGCGAGGGCGTGCGGGCGATATTCACCCACCGGCTGCTTCATCATCAGCGCTTCTGCCAGCGCCTCATCCCGATGGATCACCTGGGGAATCAGGTTGTTCAGCGAACTGATCCACAGCTGATGCAGATCCTGTTGAAGTCTGCTGTTGGCGTTGAACTGGTTGATTAAAAACAGGGTGTGCGGCAAAAAATGTGGATGATGCAGACGCAGCTGGCAGTTGGCATCCGGGGTCAATACCTGCACCAGCCGGTCTGCGGCGTGCAGAAAAGGCAGATGCCAGAGCGACACATCCGCCGGGATATCCATAATCAACCAGCGGTATTGTGATTGCAGTGACGGTAAAGCATTAAGCAAAGGTTCAGCAAATTTCTCTCCGGCAGTGCGAATGCTTAACCCCTGCTGATGGGTTAATGCGCCGAATGGCAGGAAATCCAGCCCTGGCAGGTAACGCTGTGCCTGGTGTTGCCACGGTTGATTAGCGAGCAGTGCGGGTGCCCAGCCAGCTGGTTCCGTGATGGGAAGATTAAAGTGAATAGCCAGTTGATTTGCAGGGGAAAGATCGATGACCAGCACCGATTCCTGCAATGCGTTCAGCGCCCAGCCGAGCGCGGCGCAGAGCGCAGTGGCACCACAGCCGCCGCGCAGCCCCTGGAGAGCAATGACCGCCATTAGCGTTCAGGCTCCTGTGCGGCCGTTAATTCCTGAAGTAGCGGCCAGCATGACACCAGGGTATTCAGACGTTCTGCGCGGGCAATATCAATGTAGCGAAATGCCTTTAACGAAAAGGCCTCACTCAGGGCATTTATGTCATCCTGCTCGCCACTGGTATGTGATACCAGCGAAAAGGCATTTTCTGTTTTCATTACTTTTTTGCCACCGGAAAAACGACAACGGATGAAAAATGGTTATATTTATTTGAGATAAGTTTAGCGTTGACAAAAACGTTAAACACCCACACAGATCAATGTGATTTGAGTTAGTGCGCTTATTTTTTATTTCAACAGTTCCAATCGCTGCCGTCTATAATAAACTAGCCTGGATTGTACAGATCGCGAATCAAATATGAAAAATCTCTATGCGCTCGGCCTGCAACAGGTTCAGCAGGAATTAATTACGCTGCAAACGCCAGGGCTTTACTGGATAACCTGTCAAAGGCCAGAAGATGCGCGATCGTTGCTACGTCAGGTGGTTAGTCACCAGCAGACGGTAACCCTGATAAGCTCGGGTGAGAAACCCCGCGCCTTGCTGACCCCGGAGCCGCAAAGCGGACCGGCACGTATTCCGTTATTTTCGCTGCCGTCGAATAAATCCAGCCTGTTACAATTGGCCAATGATTTTGCGCGTGTGTTGAATAGAAAAAACGGGCTGCTGCTGTTTTTTAGTAATACCGCGCAGTGGGAAAAATTATCGTCCGAGGAGTTGACGATCTGGCTGAAACGTATGCGTCGTCTGTTAATGGAAAAACAAATGACGTTGCTGGTAATAACTTCCGGTACATCAATAATTAACCTGCGCAATCATTTGCAGCGTTATTTTCGTCAGATTGATGGTGTAGCCCATTTAGAGTATGAACAGGATAGCTGGCAATATCGAATTAACTGGTGGTATTCCGCCGATCGTTTGTTAGCTGACCGCGCTATCCGGCTCAGTTTTATCGACCAGCAGTTTATTGCTGCCAGCGAGGCAGAACAAAATATTCCGCTGAGCCTCAATGATGAGAATCAATTTCTCGCCGAGGAAAGCGTGCTGGAAGGTGCGCCACCGCTGTCCGCGCAGTGGCGATTGTTTAGCAATAATGATGGGGTGTATACCCGTGCACAGCAGGCCAATGCAGCCACGGTGATCTTCAGCCTCGCCAATAACCACGACATCAATGCGCTGGCGAAGATGGTCCATAGTTTGCGTCGTTCACGCGGTAACGCACTGAAAATTGTGGTGCGCGAGATGAATACCAGCCTGCGCTACAGCGATGAACGCCTGCTGCTGGCGTGCGGCATCAATGCCATTGTGCCGACAGCGGCAACCCTGTCGCGTTTTCTCACCACGCTGGAAGGGATTCAGGGCCAGCAATTTACACGCCATGTCCCGGCAGATCTCCCGGCGCTGATGCAGGCGTTGCAGCCGTTGCAGCAACGCGGTTATCTGCCGCTGGAGGGTTTTTGCAGCGCGGTGCAGAAACTGATGAAAAATACGCTGCTGCCGGAAAATGATAAAGGTTTGATGGTGGCGTTACGTCCGGTGCCACAGCTGAAGCCGGAACAGGTCCTGACCCTGTGCAAACCACGTCGCTTTGGCGATCTGGTGACGCAGCGTGAGGATCGTATTTACCTGTTTCTTTCTTCCTGTCGCTTTAATGATTTGGATATTGCGCTGAAATCTATTTTTTCGCTGCCCCATGACGAGTTGTTCAGCAACCGTATGGTGTGGTTTGAGGACAACCAGATTGTGTCGGAAGTCCACAAAATGCGGCAGCTGACGCCGGTGACGCAGTATGATCTGCCTGCCGTGCCGGTGGCCGTAAACCCGGATCCGTCCCCCTCTGCGCCCCATACACGCGCGGCGCAGGTTCCCCAGCCGATTAGCCTGAATATTGAGGGAGTGCCGCGCTGATGACACTAATGGACTGGGTGCAGGTCATCATCCTGCTGTTATTAATTCTGCTCTTTCTTAAATCCCTGTTGGCCCGCTGGCTGCCGCGCAGCAGCAATAGCCTGCTGATGCGCCTGCTGCCTGCTCGTGCACTCAAATCGGAAGGGGTCTGGCAACGGAATACGACGAAAACGGATACCAAACCGTAATGAGTGATAAAAAATCTTTGGCAAGCGGCTGGTGGCGTGGACTTGGCGGCTGGAATTTCTATTTTCTGCTTAAGTTTGGTCTGCTGTGGTATGGCTACCTGAACTTTCATGCGCTGAGCAACCTGGTGTTTCTCGCCTGGCTGCTGTTTCCGCTATCGTCGCTGCGCTGGCACCGGCTGCGCAACTGGGTGTCGATACCCATTGGTTTTGGCCTGTTTTGGCACGATACCTGGCTGCCGGGTCTGAGTTCGATTCTTAGCCAGGGCGATCAGGTTGCGGGGTTTTCCACCGCTTACCTGCTTGATCTGCTCGATCGCTTTATCAATTGGGAGATGATTGGCGCGGCTTTTGTGCTGCTGGTGTTGTATCTGTTTGTAGCCCAATGGATTCGCATCACGGTGCTGGTGGCGGTGGCGCTGATTTGGCTGAACGTGATCAACATTGCCGGCCCCTCTTTCAATCTGCTGCCCGGTAAAGCGGCCACGCCAGAAGTGGTGCTGAATAACCCACCCGCTGCTGGGGGTAAAACCCCGGATGCGCTCGATCAATCTGCGCCGCCGACCAGTGCCAATCTTACCGCCTGGCTCAATCGTTTCTACGACAGCGAACGTCAGCGCGTCACCCATTTCCCGGACAGCCTGCCTGCTGACTCACAACCGTTCGATATTCTGGTGATCAACATTTGTTCGCTGTCGTGGTCCGATCTGGATGTGGCTCAGCTGCGCAATCATCCGCTGTGGCACCATTTCGACATTATGCTGGATAACTACAACTCGGCTACCGGCTATAGCGGCCCGGCGGGAATTCGTTTGCTGCGTGCCAGTTGCGGACAGACCTCACACAGCAATCTGTATAAAGCCACCGATCAGCGCTGTTACCTGTTTGATAACCTGGCAAAACTCGGTTTCAAACAAGAACTGATGATGGACCATACCGGCGTGTTCGGTAACTATCTGCAAGAGCTGCGTGATTATGGCGATATGCAGGCTCCGCTGATGTCGCAAAATGGCATCGCACCGGAGCTGACCTCGTTTGACGGCTCAACGGTGTTTAATGATGGTCAGCTGATGCAGCGCTGGCTGGATCAACGCAGCAAGAGTAACGATGCGCGCAGCGCCACCTTCTATAACCTGATCCCGCTGCATGATGGCACGCGCGAACTGGGCAGCCCCCGTACCGCGCCCTGGCAACCGCGCGCCAAAGTATTGTTTGACCAGCTCGACACCTTCCTGACCAATCTGGAGAAATCCGGACGGCGCGTGATGGTGCTGGTGGTACCGGAGCACGGTGCCGCCTTGCAGGGCGATAAAATGCAGATGTCCGGTTTGCGCGATATCCCCAGCCCAGCCATTACCCATGTGCCAGTGGGGATCAGCTTTGTGGGGATGAAAGCACCGCATCAGGGCCAGCCCCTGACCATCAATACGCCCACCAGCATGCTGGCGCTTTCGGAGCTTATTTCTCGCGTAGTGGATGGCCAGGTATTTAATGCGCCGAATGTGAATATGTCAGCGCTGACTGATAATCTGCCGCAAACGCCGGTGGTATCGGAAAACGATAATGCGGTGGTGATGATGTATCAGGGCAAACCCTGGATTCGTCTTAATGGCGGCGATTGGGTGGCATACCCGCAATAAATATATAACGACAACAAGCGCGATTTATCGCGCTTGTTGTGCCGGTACGTTAATTAATCCGAATAATGTCTTTTATCCCCTCGCCAGCCGATTTTGCGACTTTCTCCCGGCGAAAAAAAACCGTGATCTGGGATATACTTGCTACGCATTTTCCTGTCTGATAACACGGCTAAGAGTTGCCAGGAGAGATTTTGTTGCGCGTCAGTCGTTCTTTAACGATTAAGCAGATGGCCACAGTCTCCACCGTGGCGTTGGTTACTATCTGTATCTTTATCGTCATCCAGTTATTTCATTTTGTGCAGCAGCGCAGGATTGACTACGCCCAGCAGATGGAGAACGTGGCGCATACCGTGCGTCAGCCGCTGTCCGAAGCGGTGTTAAAAGCCGATATTCCCCAGGCCGAACGCATTCTTAATACCCTGAAACCCGCCGGCATTCTGTCACGTGCCGATGTGGTGCTGCCCAATGCGTTTCAGACGCTGCACGCGGATTTTGAGGTGGAGAAGCCGATACCACGACTGGTGGCGCGTTTGTTTGAATTGCCAGTACAAATTACGCTGCCACTGTATTCGGTAGAACGGACTGGGCTGCCGAAGCCGATTGCCTATCTGGTATTACAGGCTGATTCATCCCGGGTATATCAGTTCATCCTCAGTACCCTGGCAACGATGATCACCACCTATCTGCTGCTGGCACTGATTTTGTCGGTATCCATCAGCTGGTGTATCAACCGGCTGGTAGTGCACCCGCTACGTAATATTTCGCGTGATTTGCAGGAGCTGCCGCCGCAGTCAATCCTGACGCATAAGTTGCCGCTGCCCAACAACCATCGCGACGACGAAATTGGTATGTTGATTCGCAGTTATAATCGCAACCAGCAAGTACTGGAGTCGATTCACGATGAAATGAGCCGACTGACGACGCACTTTGCCGTCACTGATTTGCCGAATCGCGCGCTGTTTCTGGCCCTGCTCGATCAGCACCTCAGCCATCCTCATCGTCATAACCCCTGGGGGGTGATGGTGATCCGCATCGAAACCTTGCAGGATGCGAACGGAGTGTTGAGCGATGAGCAGCGCGACATCCTGATGCTGACGCTGGTGGAGAAAATCCGCAGCACTATCGATGATCATACGCTGCTGGCACAAACCGGACCCAGCGACTTCGCGCTGCTGATGAAGCGCGCGCACAATCCCTTCCGATCGATGCGACTGGCGCGCAATCTGATGTTGCGCATCAACCAGCCGGTCAATCTGCAACAATTGCAGCTGCGGCCTAATGCCAGCATCGGTCTCGCGTTGCATGACGACACGCCCATTACCGCCAGTGAACAACTTGATCGTGCCACTTCCGCGATGATGTCGGCGCGCCATCAGGGTAAAAACCAGATCCTGTTCTTCGACCCGGCGCTGACTGAGCGGGCGCAGAAACGCTTAACCCAGGAGCATGACATTTTGCAGGGGTTACAGGATGAAGAATTTGCGCTGTATCTGCAGCCGCAAATCAATATGGCGACCGGGGAACTGGCCGGAGCGGAAGCGCTGTTGCGCATGCGTCAGCCAGATGGCAGCTGGGGGTTGTCGGAAGAGTTTATCGCCAGCGCCGAGGAGATTGGTGTGATTGCGTCCATTGGTCGCTGGGTGTTTGAAGAATCCTGTCGCATTATCGCCGCGTGGCAGAAGCAGGGCATTAATATCCCGCTCAGCGTCAATATCTCGGCGGTGCAACTGCGCGATCCCAGCGTGGTCAGTCATTTGCAGGGGTTGCTGGCGCGTCATCGTATTACGCCGGGCAACTTTGTGCTGGAAATTACCGAAACCGCGCAGATTGGCGATGCTGAACAGGCGATGGCGTTGCTGCGCATGCTGCAGCAGACCGGGGTGGCTGTGGCACTGGATGATTTCGGGATGGGCTACTCCAACCTCAACTATCTGCACCAGTTTAAGGCTTTGCCGGTCAATAAGTTAAAGATGGATCGCAGCTTTGTCGCCGTCCTGCCGGATGATGACACCATGGTGCGTATCGTGGCCGCCATCGCGGACATTATCCATCTGGATGTTATTGCCGAAGGGGTGGAAACCGCCGAACAACGTGACTGGCTGCTGGCACGTGGTATCACCATTGGTCAGGGCTATCTCTATGCCGAGGCACTGCCACTCAATGTCTTCAATCAACGCTGGCTTGACAAGCTATCACCCACCGAATAATCACCTGATTTATTGATTTTCCTTGCGAAATTGCACAATACTCGCTTGCTGAAGCGTTTCAGTTCATAGTTAGAGTTTTGTAACTTTTGTAAGGAATGTAACCCTATATTAATCCTGTTAACCGGATGTTATTTTCCCTGAGGTCGGCAGGGTCTTCCCGGATCCCGCAACGACCTCATCAAATTATTAAATAAATGACGGTGAAATCCGTCTTCACTGGACACCTGTTATGAAAACCTCGCTGTTTAAAAGCCTCTATTTTCAGGTGCTGGTTGCCATTGGCATCGGCGTTCTGTTAGGCCATTTTTATCCTGAGTTAGGCGCGCAGATGAAGCCGCTCGGAGATGGCTTTGTTAAGTTGATCAAGATGATCATCGCCCCCGTGATTTTCTGTACGGTGGTGACCGGTATTGCCGGCATGGAGAGCATGAAAGCAGTTGGGCGGACTGGCGCGGTTGCGCTGCTCTATTTTGAAATTGTCAGTACCATCGCACTGATTATCGGCCTGATTGTGGTCAACGTGATTCAGCCGGGCGCGGGAATGAACATTGACCCTGCCACGCTGGACGCTAAAGCGGTTGCCGTTTATGCCCAGCAGGCGGAACAGCAGGGTGTGGTTGCCTTCCTGCTGGATGTGATCCCGAACAGCGTGATCGGTGCCTTTGCCAGCGGCAACATCCTGCAGGTGCTGTTGTTCGCGATTTTATTCGGTTTTGCCCTGCATCGCCTCGGTGATAAAGGCACGCTGATTTTTAACGTGATCGAAAGCTTCTCTAAAACCATCTTCGGCATCATCAATATGATTATGCGTCTGGCTCCGATTGGTGCTTTTGGTGCCATGGCGTTCACCATCGGTAAATACGGTGTCGGCTCACTGGTGCAGCTCGGCCAGCTGATTATTTGCTTCTATATCACCTGTATTTTGTTCGTGGTGGTGGTGCTGGGGCTGATTGCCCGCGTTGCCGGTTTCAACATCTTTAAATTCGTGGCTTACATCAAAGAAGAGTTGCTGATCGTGCTGGGCACCTCCTCTTCAGAATCCGCGCTGCCGCGTATGCTGGATAAGATGGAGCGCCTCGGTTGTAAGAAGTCGGTGGTGGGGCTGGTGATCCCAACGGGTTACTCGTTTAACCTCGATGGCACCTCGATTTATCTGACGATGGCCGCAGTGTTTATCGCCCAGGCGACCAACGCGCATATGGACGTCTTTCATCAGATCACCCTGCTGGTGGTGCTGCTACTGTCATCGAAAGGGGCAGCGGGTGTGACCGGTAGTGGCTTTATCGTGCTGGCCGCCACCTTGTCGGCGGTGGGACATCTGCCGGTGGCTGGTCTGGCGTTGATTCTTGGCATTGACCGTTTTATGTCCGAAGCGCGTGCATTAACTAACCTCGTCGGTAATGGTGTGGCGACGGTGGTGGTGGCGAAGTGGGTCGGTCAGCTGGATGAGCAGCAATTGCAGGAGACGCTTTCTTCAGCGAAAAAGGTAAAAAACGCACCAGAATCTTCACTGTAAAGCAGCAATTGCGTTAATTTGCCGGGAAATGCCCGCTGTGACTTGCCCTCACAGCGGGCATTTGCATAATAAACCCCATTGATTTTTTTCCCGGTTTTTCACCTCGTTGCGCGACTTCCTGGCCATCTTGTGGTCAAAGAGTCAGTTGAAGAATAAACGTGGCGGCAAATTGCCGCACCGGTCGCTGTTAAGTGCGACCGAACGTGCCGTGATAACGAGTGTTGATCTGTTTGATAGGGGTTCACATGCAGGGCACCAGAATTCGGCTTTTGGTTGGCGGATGGCTGCTGGCGGCATCCGGTTTCAGCGTACACGCCGAAACGCTCCAGCCTGATCCCGCCTGGCAGGAAGGCAAACTGGACAATGGTTTTAGCTGGCAGCTGCTGACTACGCCGCAGCGCCCCAGTGACCGTATTGAGCTACGCCTGATCGTTAATACCGGTTCGCTGGTGGAGAGTGCACAGCAAACCGGTTTCAGCCATTTGTTACCACGTCTGGCGTTGGTACATAACACCGCGCTCGACACCAATCAGCAACGCGCGCTGTGGCAGCAGGCGATGGATCCCCATCGTCCATTGCCACCGGCGATTTCGTCGTATGATTTCACCCAATATAATCTGAGCCTGCCCAATAACCGGCCGGAACTGCTGAAAGAAGCGCTAAGCTGGCTGTCGGCAACCGCAGGCAAAATGACGCTGAATGAACAAGTGGTGGCAAGCGCTCTGAGCGCGTCCGATCCCATCGCCACCTGGCCACCCAATACCCAGGATGTCTGGTGGCGCTATCGTCTGAAAGGCTCCGCGCTGTTGGCGCACGACCCCGGCCAGCAGCCGCGTGCGCCGGTGGATATTGCGCAGCTGAAAACGTTTTATCAACAGTGGTACACGCCCGATGCTATGACGCTGTACGTGGTCGGTAATGTCGATAGCCGCGGCCTGGCGGAGCAGATTAATAAAGCGTTCTCGTCCCTGCAGGGCAAACGGCTGTCACCGGCGGCGATGCCGACGCTGTCGCCGTTGCCGCATCAGCCGGTGAACCTGGTGAACGGTGGGATGAGTCAGGATCGCTTATCGCTGGTGTGGGACACCGCGTGGCAGCCAATTCGGGATTCGCAAAACCTGGAACATTACTGGCAGAGCGACCTGGCGCGTGAGGCGTTGTTCTGGCATGTGCAGCGTGCGCTGGGCGATAGCAAAGCGCAAAGCGTGCAGGTCGGCTTTGATTGCCGTGTGCTGTATCAGCGTGCACAGTGCGCCATCAACATGGATAGCCCTAACGCCTCGCTGCAACAGAATATGAATCTGGTGGCGAAAGAGCTGGCGGCGGTACGTGATAAAGGCTTACCGCAGGATGAGTTTGATGCGCTGATGGCGCAGAAACTGCTGGAGCTAAACAAGCTGTTCGCTACCTATGCACGCACCGACACGGATATTCTGATGGGACAGCGTCTGCGCTCGCAGCAAAATGCGGTGGTAGATATCGCGCCAGAGCAGTATCAGAAGCTGCGCCAGGCATTTCTCGGCGGTTTAACCCGTGACCAGCTCAATCAGGAATTGCGTCAGCAACTGTCGCAGGAGCTGACCATGGTGCTGATTCAGCCGGAAGGTGAAGCGGAGACCAATGTGAAGATGTTGCAGGAAGGCTGGGATAAAGTGATGGCCCCGCCAGCGACCCCTGTGACGCCAGCCACGCCGGATGATGGCAAAAACGACGGCAATGCCAGCGGTAGCGAGCTGGCTCCGCCGTCGTCTTAAGCGTCAGGTTTTGGCCCGCAGCCACTCGGTCACCAGCATCGGCCAGCTGGCTAACGGCAAATCGGCGACGCCACGGATGCCAAATCCGTGGCCGCCTTTCTGATAGAAATGAATTTCTGCCGGAACCTGGTTTTCGCGCAGCGCGCTAAAGAACACCATGCTGTTATTGACCGATACTGTCTCATCGTCCGCCGCGTGGATCAGTAACGTCGGTGGCGTCTGGTTATGCACCCGGGTTTCCAGCGAATAAGCCTCAATGGTTTTCTGATCCGGCCAGGCGCCCAGCAGGCGGGTGCGCGAACTTTCGTGTGCCAGACCATCACGCATGCTGATCACTGGGTAAATCAGCACCATCGCGTCGGGCCGAGGGGAAAAGCTATCCGCCTGATCCTGCACTGGATAGATTTTCTCGGCGAACCGCGTGCCGAGGCTGGCGGCGACATGTCCGCCTGCGGAGAAGCCCATCATCACAATATATTTGCCGTTCATCCCACGCTGCGCGCGTTCGCGCAATACTCGTACCGCCCGTTGCGCATCTGCCAGTGGGGCGTCCGGGCCTTCATGATGGCCGTCATAGGGTAAACGGTAGGTCATCACCGCCAGCGTATATCCCATCGAGGTGAAGAAGGTTGCCAGTGCGCTGCCTTCCCGATCGATGAGTACCCGCTGATAACCACCACCCGGGGCGACCAGCAGCGTGATGCCGTTGGAGTCCTGTGGATGCCAGATCGCCATTTCCGGGCAGCGTACACCCGTGGCGGCGCGATCGTAGGGTTCATATTCTTTGGCGAGATCGACAATTTGCGGCTGTGCGCGTGAGTCGCTGGCACCCGGGGCATCACCGTGCGGCCAGATATTAATAATTTCTGTGTGCATAAATCAGTCCTGAGCGAGTTATGTTGTCTTTCTTGTTGTCGCGGCCGGATCAACAGCCTCCTGCTGTTGATTAAAACATGGTCTTTTTTGCGGCGATCGTCCAGCCGAAAACCGGCGATTAGCAGAGATTCGGACAATACCTGGCGCACATTTTTGTTGCCATAACTCATTGAATTTAAAATTATATCTTAAGTGTGGCTAAAGTGCTGTTACCCGTTCTGGAGGGGTTTTGGATTGCATCAGGTAATAAGCAAAATTTACCGTGATAAATGTGGATTTAAGGGAAATTTTCAGGCCGGTGTTGTTAGCCGGAATGATGATTGGCTGGCGAAAAAACGCCCTGACTGGCAGGGCGTGGTCCTGTTACTGCGGCATGGCACTCAGTGGGATAATTGCGCCACGATGCTGAATCACCGTGCTGGCGGTAAGGTGACCGCGTGCAGCAGCGGCATCTGGATCGGCACCCTGCAGGCGCAGCGCCAGATACCCTGCGCTGAATGAATCCCCGGCGGCAGTGGTATCGATCACTTTTTCTTTCGCCAGTTTAATGGCGGGCACATCGACCAGCGGCGCATCACCCACCGCCACCAGGCAGGATTCCGCTCCGCGTTTGATGATAATTTCCGCGACACCCGCCGTACGTGTGCGGGCAATCACTGTTTCCAGCGGCTGCTCGCCCCACAGCAGATGCTCATCATCCAGTGTCAGGAAGGCGATATCGGTGTTTTGCAGCATGGCGGCATAGGCCTGCTGCGCGTTGGCCTTATCTGCCCACAGGCGCGGACGATAGTTATTATCGAAAATGACTTTGCCGCCGTTGCGGCGACAGGCACTAAGCAGTGCCATTAACTTCTCGCGGCTGGCAGCGGGTAAAATCGCCAGACTGATGCCGCTCAGATAGAGATAATCGTAATGTGCCAGCTGCTGGCAAATCGCTTCAGATTGCGGGCTATCGAGCCAGTAGCGTGCGGCGGCATCGCTGCGCCAGTACCAGAAGGTACGCTCGCCGTGTTCATCGGTTTCGATGAAGTACAGGCCGGGCATTTTATTGTCGAGCCGCTGGATTAAATCGGTCTGCACCTGTTCCTGTTGCCAGGCGGCAATCATCTGGTCACTGAAGCTGTCGGTGCCGAGTGCGGTAACGTAATCCACGCGCAGCTGCTCTGAGGCAGACTGGCGCGCCAGATATACCGCGGTGTTCAGCGTATCGCCGCCAAAACCGCGTTTGATGTTCTCACCTTTTTCGGACAGCTCAATCATGCATTCGCCAATGATGGCGATTTTCTTCTGCGTCATGGTCTTCGGCCTGTAGTGAATTCTGCCTCTAGTCTCGCGTCTGGTATGGCAGTCGTCAATGTTTTTCAAAACGGTGTTTTAATTCCACTTAAGGCAGAAAAGTGGTGCTTCAGCGGTGATTTAGCGGTCAAACCGTGGTTTGTTTTACCGATTAAGCGCGACATGCGCTGTTACACTCAAGAGCTCGTGTGGCTGCTCGGTTGATAAAGTTATCCAGGTGATAGCCGATAATTGCCGCTGAGATGCTATTTGCAGGCACTCACCACCTACCAGGAAAAAACCATGGTGATGAAGAAATTAAGTCATCGGCTGCCTTCTTCAATTGAACTGGAGCAACAACAGGAAACGCGTCTCTTCTGGCAGCAGTGCCAACGATTCTATACTTTCCAGCCGATCTACCAGGTCTCAGGCCGCTTGCTGGCTATTGAATTACTGACTGCGGTGACGCACCCATCCGCACCAGAAAAAAGGCTTTCGCCGGAAATTTATTTTGACGCGCTGGATATTGCGCAGCGTCTCGATGTGGTACAGGAACAGCTTGAGCTGCTGATGCAGTGGTCGGTGCTGTTTTGTCAACGTCAGCTGGTGGCATCGGTCAATATTGATGGCCCGACGCTGCTGGCGATTCAGCAACATCCGCAGATTCGCAGCCTGATTGCCCAACTGCCATGGGTACGTTTTGAACTCACCGAACACCATGTGTTGCCACAGGAAGAGATGATCGCGCAGATGCCAGAACTTGGCCCGCTGTGGCTGGATGATTTCGGCTCCGGCATGGCGAACTTTTCAGCACTGACTGAACTGCGTTACGACTATATCAAGCTATCGCGTGAGCTGTTTATTCTGCTGCGTTCCACCGAAGAAGGGCGCACGCTGTTTTCCATGTTGCTGGCGCTGATCAATCGTTATTGCAACGGCGTCATCGTCGAGGGTGTGGAAACCGAGGAAGAGTGGCAGCAGGTGCGCAGCTCTCCAGCGCTGGCAGCACAAGGTTATTTCTTCTCCCGCCCGGTTCCGTTTAGCGAACTGGAAAACATGGCCTTAGCGCTTCCCTGATGCCGTTCTTTAACGTCTCGACTATCTTTAAATGAGACGTGGAAGGGCAAGGAGGAAGCAGCATGTCTCGAACAGGAAAAGTCCTGAGCTGGGTTATCGGGATTTTTTTGTTGCTGGTTGTGGTGGTCGTGGTTGTGATTGCAACCTTTGACTGGAACCGCCTGAAGCCAACCATCAACCAGAAAGTCTCGGCAGAACTGAATCGACCTTTCGCCATTCGCGGCGATTTAGGTGTCAGCTGGGTGCGCAATCGCGCAGAACCAGGCTGGCGCAGCTGGGTGCCATGGCCGCAGGTCCATGCCGATGACATTATGCTGGGCAATCCCCCGGCGATTGCGGATGTCACCATGGTGCATTTACAGCGGGCCGAAGCGACCTTAGCGCCGCTGGCGTTGCTGCATAAGCAGGTTTATCTGCCGTGGATCAAGCTGCAACAACCCGATGCCCGCCTGGTACAAACCGCCGACAAACAAAACAACTGGACTTTCAACCTCGCCAGCAGCCAAACCAGCGATGCCAGTGCTGCGCCTTCAGCGTGGTCGTTCCGCCTCGATAATATTCTGTTTGATCAGGGGCAGATCCGCTATCTCGATGCCATTAACAAAGCCGATGTCAGCGTCACCATCAATCCGCTGGGCAAACCGGTGCCTTACGCGCAGGTGGCGGGCGGCAATGATAAGCAGCAGGGCGCGGGTGACTTTGTGTTTGGCTGGAAAGCCAGCGGCACTTACAACAATCAACGCCTCGATGGTGAAGGCAAAATCGGTGGCATGTTGTCGCTGCGCAGCCAGACCACGCCTTTCCCGTTGCAGGTTGATGTGCGTAATGGCACCACGCGGGTGCGCGTTGATGGCACTTTGCAGGACCCGCTCAATCTCGGCGGGCTGGATGTGCGCCTGCGCTTCGCGGGCGACACGCTGGCGAATTTGTATGGTTTAACCGGCGTGTTGTTGCCGGATACGCCGCCGTATGAAACCGATGGGCACCTGATCGCGCGCTTCAACGAGGACAAAGGGCCATCATTCCGCTATGAAAACTTTAACGGCCATATCGGTGACAGCGATATTCATGGATCGCTGGTTTATCGCCAGCAAAAACCGCGTCCGATGCTGACCGGCGAACTGTCCTCAAATCAGCTGCGCATGGCTGACCTGGGGCCGCTGATTGGCGTCGACTCCGGTAAGGGCAGCGAGAAAACGCAACAGGCGAAAGCGCAGCGTGGCGAAGCCTCTACGCAACCCGCCGATCGCGTGCTGCCGCACGATAAGTTTGCGACCAAAAGCTGGAACGCGATGGATGCCGATGTGAAATTCAGCGGCAAACGTATCGAACACAGCAATTCGCTGCCGTTAAGCGATCTTTATACCCATTTACAGCTGAATAACGGCGATTTACGTCTCGATCCGCTGCGTTTTGGTATGGCGGGAGGGACGCTCAACGCCACCATCCATCTGGAGGGTGATCGCACGCCGATGCGCGGTCGTGCGGATTTGCATGTACGCAAACTGATGCTGCGTCAGCTATTTCCTGGCGTGCAGGCGATGCAGAAAAGCCTGGGTCAGCTAAATGGTGACGCGACGCTGAGCGGCACCGGTAATTCGGTGGCGGATTTGCTGGCAACCAGCAACGGTGAGCTGAAGCTGCTGATGAACGACGGGCTGATCAGCCGTAGCCTGATGGAGATCGCCGGGCTGAATGTCGGCAACTATGTGGTTGGTAAGATTTTTGGCGATGATGAGGTGCGTATCAACTGCGCCGCCACTAATCTCAACATCCGCAATGGGCTGGCGACGCCACAGCTGTTTGTGTTTGATACTGAGAACGCGGTGATTAATGTGTCGGGCAGCGCCAACTTCGCCAATGAACGTCTTGATTTAACCATCGACCCCGAAAGTAAAGGCGTGCGCATCATTACGCTGCGTTCACCGCTTTACGTGCGCGGCACCTTTAAAAGCCCCGACGCCGGGGTGAAAGCCGGGCCGTTGATTGCCCGTGGTGCCGCTGCCGTGGCGCTGGGTACCGTGCTGGCACCGGCTGCGGCACTGCTGGCACTGGTTTCGCCGAGCGACACTGATAGTAATCAATGCAGCAAGGTGTTGCAGCAGATGAAGCAGAAGAAATGATCAGTTACGCCACAGTACCTTGATGATGTGGTAACCAAAGGCGGTTTTCACCGGTCCGTAAGGTTGCAGTAACGGGCAGCTGAACACCGCCTTATCAAAGGCTGGCACCATCTGGCCTTTGCGGAACTCGCCCAAATCGCCGCCGTTACGCCCGGAGGGGCAGGTGGAGTGTTTTTTTGCCAGCTGCTGGAAATTCGCGCCTTTTTCCAGCTGGGCCAGCAGCGCTTTTGCCTGTGCTTCATCCTTCACCAGGATGTGTAAAGCCGCCGCAGTTTTCGCCATGATTCGGTCTCAGTTGTGTATAATCGTCGCGCATTATACCCGCCTCCTTCTGATTTAACTGAGTGAAATTCCGCTATGCGTTTAAACCCCGGCCAACAACGTGCTGTCGAATTTGTCACCGGTCCCTGCCTGGTGCTGGCCGGTGCTGGCTCGGGTAAAACCCGTGTAATCACCAATAAAATTGCCCATCTGATCCGCGAGTGCGGCTACCAGGCGCGTCACATCGCCGCCGTGACCTTTACCAACAAGGCCTCGCGCGAGATGAAGGAACGTGTGGCACAGACGCTGGGGCGCAAAGAGGCGCGCGGCCTGATGATCTCCACCTTCCATACCCTGGGGCTGGAAATCATTAAGCGCGAATATGCCGCGCTGGGCATGAAATCCACCTTTTCGTTGTTTGACGATCAGGATCAGCTGGCGCTGCTGAAAGACCTGACCAAACAATGGCTGGAAGAAGACAAGACGCTGTTGCAGCAACTGATTTCCACCATTTCCAACTGGAAAAATGACCTGGTGGATCCACAGGGCGCGGTGGGGCTGGCGAAGTCACAACGTGACCAGATTTTTGCCCACTGCTACCAGCTGTACGATCAACACCTGAAAGCCTGTAACGTGCTGGATTTTGACGATTTAATCCTGCTGCCGACGCTGCTGCTGAAACGTAATCAGGAAGTCCGCGAGCGCTGGCAGCAGCGCATTCGTTACCTGCTGGTGGATGAATATCAGGACACCAACACCAGCCAGTACGAATTGGTCAAACTGCTGGTGGGCGCACGGGCGCGTTTTACCGTGGTGGGCGATGATGATCAGTCGATCTATTCCTGGCGTGGTGCGCGTCCGCAAAACCTGGTGCTGCTGAAAGAAGATTTTCCGGCACTGGAGGTGGTGAAGCTGGAGCAGAATTACCGTTCCTCACAGCGCATCCTCAAAGCCGCCAATATCCTGATTGCCAACAATCCACATGTGTTTGAGAAGCGCCTGTTCTCCGAGCTGGGTGTCGGTAGCGAGCTGAAAGTGTTGATGGCCAATCATGAAGATCATGAGGCGGAGCGCGTCGCAGGAGAGTTGATTGCGCATCACTTTATCAATAAGACGCAATACAAGGATTACGCCATTCTCTACCGCGGCAACCATCAGTCGCGGGTTTTCGAGAAGCAGCTGATGCAGAACCGTATTCCCTATCGAATTTCGGGCGGCACCTCGTTCTTCTCGCGACCGGAGATTAAAGATCTGCTGGCCTACCTGCGTGTACTGACCAACCCCGAAGATGACAGTGCCTTTCAGCGAATTGTGAATACGCCGCGCCGCGAGATCGGACCGGCTACCCTGCAAAAACTCGGCGAGTGGGCCACGCTGCGTAATAAGAGTATGTTCAATGCCAGCTTCGATATGGGGTTGGGGCAAACCCTGAGCGGGCGCGGTCTGGAGCATCTGCAACGTTTTACCGGCTGGCTGAATGAGGTGATTCAACTAACGGAGCGCGAGCCGGTGAATGCGGTTCGTGACCTGATTCGCGGCATCGACTACGAAAGCTGGCTGTTTGAAACCTCACCCAGCCCGAAGGCGGCTGAAATGCGCATGAAAAACGTCAATATGCTGTTCCAGTGGATGACGGAAATGCTGGAAGGAAGCGAGCTGGATGAGCCAATGACGCTGGCGCAGGTGGTCACACGCTTTACCCTGCGCGACATGATGGAACGTGGGGAGAGCGACGAGGATGTCGATCAGGTACAGCTGATGACGCTGCATGCCTCGAAAGGGCTGGAGTTCCCTTATGTCTATCTGGTGGGGATGGAGGAAGGTTTGTTGCCGCACCAGAGCAGCATCGATGAAAACAATATCGAGGAGGAGCGTCGTCTGGCGTACGTGGGGATTACCCGTGCGCAGAAGGAGCTGACCTTCACGTTGTGCCGCGAGCGACGTCAGTATGGCGAGCTGGTACGCCCGGAGCCGAGCCGTTTTCTGCTGGAATTGCCGCAGGATGATGTGGTGTGGGAACGCGAGAAAAAAGTGGTCAGCGCCGAGGAACGGATGAAAACCGGGCAGACGCGTGTCGCCGGGTTACGGGCGATGCTGGAGAACGCGAAGAAGGGGTCATAATGCCGCGACGCGATAAATCGCGTCGCTACGGGTAGATCAGGACAGGGTTAATAACCAATGTACATACGACTGATAATGACTCTCCTGCTCCAGCAACTCCGCCCTTAACGGATGCGCCTGCAGCCAGCCTGCTGGCAGCGTCAGGTGCAACGCATCATCATCCGCCTGCAAGCGTACCGCCGGTAAGGTGTCATCGCGACGACGGCTGGAGAAGATAATCGCCAGACGTAACAAACGGCACAGACGCTCAGCCAGGCGCGGTGGCACAGCATTTTGCTGCGTCAGTAGCGCGAGATCAATGCTGCCGCTCTGGTTCTGTAACAGGCAGGCCAGTAGTTTTTTCTGGGCGGGGGTAAAACCGGGAAGATCGAGGTGGCGAATCAGGTAAGCGGCGTGCTGTGAAGCCTGGCGGAAATCGACGCTCAGGCCAATTTCATGGATAGAACAGGCACTGAGAAGGAGATCGCGACATCGATGATCCAGTTTCCAGCTGGTACTTACCTGGCGAATAAAACTTTCCGCTAATTGCCGGACACGTTCGGCCTGATCAACATCGATGGCAAAACGACGCTGCACGTTTTGCAGGGTACGGCTGCGGATATCGCGATCAATCGGCAAATGAAGCATGCCATAGACCAGGCCCTCGCGCAGTGCGCCACCGGCCAGTGTCATGCTTTCGATACCGAGTTCCTGAAAGATAGCAATCAGGATCGACAGGCCGCTGGGGAAAACCAACGCGCGTTCCAGCGTCAGTCCCTCAATTTCCAGCTCTTCCAGCTTGCCGCACTGAATGGCGCGCTGTTTCAGCTGTTGCAGTTTGCTCAGGGTGATACGTTCATCCATCCCCTGCGCCACCATAATTTCCTGTAACGCCTGCACGGTGCCCGAGGCACCCACACAAATCTGCCAGCCTTTTTCCCGCAGAGACGCCACCACCGGACGAATCATTTCGCGTGCAGCCTGCTCGGCCTGGGCGAAATTCTCCTTTGCCAGATGACGATCGCTGAAGTAGCGCTCCAGCCAGGTTACGCAACCCATCGACAGACTAAACAGCGTGGTGGCATGGGAGCCCTCACCGGTGACCAGTTCGGTACTGCCGCCGCCAATGTCCACCACCAGACGTTGATCGGAACCGCCGGTGGTATGCGCCACGCCCTGATAAATCAGTCGGGCTTCTTCTTCGCCGCTGATCACATTGACCGGGCAACCAAGAATCTGCTCTGCGGTGGCAAGAAAATCCTGCGCGTTCGCGGCAAGACGCAGCGTGGCAGTCGCGACCACGCGGATCTGCTCAGCAGGAATATCCTGCAGCTGTTCGGAGAAAAGTTTCAGGCACTGCCAGCCGCGCTGCATCGCTTCTGCTGAGAGCTGGCTCTCTTTGTCCAGACCGGCAGCCAGACGCACTTTGCGTTTAATACGCGCGACCGTCTGAATGCTGCCTGAGACTTCGCGCACCACCAACATATGAAAGCTGTTGGAACCCAGATCAATCGCAGCATAAAGTGACGATGCGCTTAGCATGGTGTGCTTAACCCGAACGTTTACGGTTGTTATTACGCGGTGCGCCACTGCGACGGTTGGCATTGTTGCCACCACGACGCGGGCCATTGCCAGAGCGGTTACGGGTCAAACGTTTCGGCGGCGGCAGGTCACTCAGCAGTGCTTCGCTGTTGTATTTGCTCACCGGAATACCGTGACCGATATACTCCTCAATGGCTGGCAGGTTCAGTGCATACTCTTCACACGCCAGGCTGATGGAGTGACCGCTGGCACCCGCGCGGCCAGTACGGCCAATGCGGTGCACGTAATCTTCACGATCGTCGGGCAAATCGTAGTTAAACACGTGGGTAACCGCAGGAATATGCAGACCACGCGCGGCGACATCGGTTGCCACCAGGATATCAACGTCACCTTTGGTGAAATCGTCGAGAATGCGCAGACGTTTTTTCTGTGCCACATCACCGGTCAGCAAACCGACGCGATGACCATCGGCAGCCAGGTGGCCCCAGATGTCTTCACAACGATGCTTGGTGTTGGCGAAGACGATGGCGCGATCTGGCCACTCTTCTTCCAGCAGGGTCTGCAGCAGACGCATTTTCTCTTCGTTAGAAGGATAGAAAAGCTCTTCTTTGATGCGATGGCCGGTTTTCTGCTCCGGTTCCACTTCCACGTATTCAGCGTTGTTCATATGTTCGAACGCCAGTTCGCGCACACGGTACGACAACGTGGCGGAGAACAGCATGCTCAGACGCTGTGTCGCAGGAGGAATACGGCGGAACACCCAGCGGATGTCTTTGATAAAACCGAGATCGAACATACGGTCGGCTTCATCCAGTACCACCACCTGAATCGCGCCCAGATTGATGTGGTTCTGTTTGGCGTAATCAATCAGGCGTCCGGTGGTTCCCACCAGAATATCCACGCCCTGTTCCAGCACTTTCAGCTGTTTATCGTAACCGTCGCCACCATAGGCAAGACCCAGCTTCAGGCCGGTGGCTGCTGCCAGCGGTTCTGCATCAGCATGGATCTGCACTGCGAGTTCACGCGTCGGCGCCATGATCAACGCGCGCGGCTGATTAACCTGGCGGCCTTCAGCGGCAGGATGAGTAAGAAGATGATGAAACGTTGACGTCAGAAACGCCATCGTTTTGCCGGTACCGGTTTGCGCCTGACCCGCGACGTCACGCCCTGAAAGCGTAAGAGGCAACGCGAGCGCCTGAATGGGCGTGCAGTTATGAAAGCCTTTTTTATCAAGGGCTTCCACTACCTTTGGGTGCAGGGCGAAGTCGGAAAACTTCTGTTCTGTTAAGTGTGTTTTGCTCATAGTGTGGTAGAATATCAGCTTACTATCGCTTTACGAAAGCGTATCCGATGAAATAAAGTCAACCTACGTTGGTAAATTTTACGCCAATTCGCCAGGCATAATCTTGTGGAGTAAAACATGAGCAGCGATAAAATCGTTCACCTGACCGATGACAGTTTCGACACTGACGTGCTGAAAGCAGACGGTGTGACACTGGTAGATTTCTGGGCTGAATGGTGTGGTCCTTGCAAAATGATCGCGCCGATCCTTGATGAAGTCGCAGAAGAGTACGACGGTAAGCTCACCATCGCCAAGTTGAACATTGACGACAACCCGGGCACCGCGCCGAAGTATGGCATTCGCGGCATTCCGACCCTGCTGCTGTTTAAGAACGGCGAGGTGGCGGCTACCAAAGTTGGCGCACTGTCAAAAGGCCAGCTGAAAGAGTTCCTGAACGCTAACCTGGGCTAAGCCCAGCGCGGTGTTTCGTCCGCAGTGGTGAATTTTTTCTCCACTGCTGGACGTCTCCGTTTTAGCGTGATAAGTTGTCAATACTGCATTACGCACTTACCTTGTAGTTTGCATCTAAAGATTTCCTTTGTCAGACCCTATTCGCATTGAACGTTTTCGTGGTTTGGCAATCTGACGGCTAGTACCCCTGGCAACATTATCGACCGTCTCCTCGCTCCCTTATCGCCATCCCTGACGATATCCGTCGAGCAGAGTCGAATAAAGAGCCATTAAACAGGCATGGAATATTCGCCATACCATTCACGACAAACATTTCGAGAATTACCCCGAGTTTAAGAACCCATCATATGAATCTTACCGAATTAAAGAATACGCCGGTTTCTGAGCTGATTACTCTCGGCGAAAATATGGGGCTGGAAAACCTGGCGCGTATGCGCAAGCAGGATATTATTTTCGCCATTCTGAAGCAGCACGCCAAGAGTGGTGAAGACATCTTCGGTGATGGTGTGCTGGAGATACTGCAGGATGGATTTGGTTTCCTCCGCTCTGCAGACAGCTCCTACCTCGCCGGTCCCGACGATATCTACGTTTCTCCCAGCCAAATCCGCCGCTTCAACCTCCGCACAGGTGACACCATCTCCGGTAAAATCCGTCCGCCGAAAGAAGGTGAGCGTTATTTTGCCCTGCTGAAGGTTAATGAAGTTAACTACGATAAGCCGGAAAACGCCCGTAGTAAGATTCTGTTCGAAAACCTCACGCCGCTGCACGCAAACAGCCGTCTGCGTATGGAGCGGGGTAATGGCTCAACTGAAGACCTGACCGCACGTGTGCTGGATCTGGCTTCACCGATTGGCCGTGGCCAGCGTGGTCTGATCGTTGCACCGCCGAAAGCCGGTAAAACCATGCTGCTGCAGAACATCGCACAGAGCATCGCTTACAATCACCCGGATTGCGTGCTGATGGTGCTGCTGATTGACGAACGTCCGGAAGAAGTGACCGAGATGCAGCGTCTGGTGAAAGGCGAAGTTATCGCATCGACCTTTGACGAACCGGCTTCCCGTCACGTGCAGGTTGCGGAAATGGTGATTGAGAAGGCCAAGCGCCTGGTTGAGCACAAAAAAGACGTGATCATCCTGCTCGACTCCATCACCCGTCTGGCGCGTGCCTACAACACCGTTGTTCCGGCCTCCGGTAAAGTGTTGACCGGTGGTGTGGATGCCAACGCCCTGCATCGTCCGAAGCGTTTCTTCGGTGCGGCACGTAACGTGGAAGAGGGCGGCAGCCTGACCATCATCGCGACTGCGCTGGTTGATACCGGTTCGAAGATGGACGAAGTCATCTACGAAGAATTTAAAGGTACGGGTAACATGGAACTGCACCTTTCCCGTAAGATTGCGGAAAAACGTGTGTTCCCGGCGATTGACTACAACCGCTCCGGTACGCGTAAAGAAGAGCTGCTGACTTCTTCTGAAGAACTGCAGAAGATGTGGATCCTGCGCAAAATCATCCATCCGATGGGTGAAATCGATGCGATGGAGTTCCTCATCAACAAACTGGCGATGACCAAAACCAACGACGAATTCTTCGATATGATGAAGCGTTCCTGACGCGTTGGGTGCGGAGAGCGCCTCAGCCGTTCTTTCCGCACAATTTGCCAGGATTTATCACTAACGCCACGTCTTAACGTGGCGTTTTTCATTTTCGGGCATTAGGATTAGGCCTGTCGGGAGTATTTATAATGACTGTGGCAGAAGTGATTATTTTTTAATCAAACGCACACTTCTGAGGCGGAATTAGGACTCGGGATGAACGGCAAAGGCGAAAAAATTGCTTATTGTTGTCCACGATTTTAGCTGAGAGCGTTAATGTGAATTTACTCACTATGAGTACTGAACTTGGTATAGTTTTTCTGTTTTCCTTAGCGTTCCTGTTTTTTGCTCGTAAAGCGGCTAAAAAGATTGGGCTGGTTGACACACCCAACTCCAGAAAACGTCACCATGGTGCCATTCCGCTTGTCGGGGGTATCTCCGTCTACGCGGGGATCTGCTTCGCTTTTATCATTTCCAACTACTATCTTCCCCATGCTTTGCTGTATCTCAGCTGCGCCGGTGTGTTGGTGTTTGTGGGGGCACTGGATGATCGCTTCGACATCAGCGTGAAGATTCGTGCCGGGGTGCAGGCTGCCATTGCCGTCGTGATGATGGTGGGGGCCAAACTCTATTTACTCAGTCTCGGTTTTATCATTGGACCGTTCGAGTTGATTGTTGGCCCGTTTGGCTACGTGCTGACGCTGTTTGCCGTCTGGGCGGCGATCAACGCCTTCAATATGGTTGATGGTATCGATGGTTTGCTGGGGGGCTTATCCTGCGTCACCTTTGGTGCGATGGGCATCATTCTATACTTTGACGGTCAGAGCAGCCTGGCGATGTGGTGCTTCGCCATGATTGCCGCCACCATCCCCTATATTCTGCTTAACCTCGGTTTCCTCGGACGGCGCTACAAAGTGTTTATGGGTGATGCCGGTAGCACCATGATCGGTTTCACCATCATCTGGATCTTACTGGAAACCACGCAGGGTCTGAGTCACCCGATTACGCCCGTGACGGCGCTATGGCTGATTGCCATCCCGCTGATGGATATGGTTGCCATCATGTATCGCCGTCTGCGTAAGGGGATGAGTCCGTTTTCTGCCGACCGCCAGCACATCCATCATCTGATTATGCGCGCGGGCTTTACTTCGCGGCAGGCATTCCTGTTGATTACCACTGCGGCGGCGATCCTTGCGGGTATCGGGGTATTGGGTGAGTATCTGGCCTTCATCCCGGAGTGGGTGATGTTGTTGCTATTTCTGGTGGCGTTTTGTTTCTACGGCTATTGCCTGAAACACGCCTGGCGCGTCGCGCGTAAAGTTCGCCGTATCAAACGCCGCTGGCAGAGCGCGAGCGAAGTTAAAAAATAATTACTAAGAACCCGAATAAGGATTCCTTGTTATGACCTCTGTCGTTGCGGAGAACGAACTGGATATTCGCGGCCTGTGCTGTGCACTGTGGCGCGGCAAACGCTGGATTATGGGTCTGGCGCTGCTGTTTGCACTGCTGGCATGGCTGGCTTCCATGCTGATGAAACAGGTATGGAGCACCACGGCGATGACCGATCGACCCACGGTCAACATGCTGGGCGATTATTTCGTCCAGCAGCAATTTATCAATAACCTTGATGCGCGTAACACTACGCTGAACCTGAACACCCCCGCACCCACGGTGATGGACGAAGTGTATCAGGAGTTCACCATGCAACTGGCTTCATGGGATACGCGTCGCGAGTTCTGGTTACAGACTGACTACTATAAAAGCCGCAAAAGTGGCAATACCCGCAACGATGCGGCGTTGCTTGACGAGATGATCACCAATATCCAGTTCACGCCAGCTGACCCGGCGCATAACACTCTGGATAACATTAAACTGAATGCCGAAAGCGCCAGCGATGCCAATAATCTGCTGCGTCAGTACATTGCTTACGCCAGCGAACGGGCAGCACGCCATCTTGATGAGGAGTTGCAGGGAGCCTGGCAGGCGCGTAGCGAGCAGTTAAAGGCGCAGGTGAAACGTCAGGAAGATGTGGCGCAGGCGGTATTCGAACGTCAGCGTCAGCGTATCGGGCAGGCGTTGAAAATCGCCAGCGAGCAGGGTATCAAAGAAAACCGCGCGGTTGCGAATAGCGGGAACCTGCCGGACAGTGACCGCTTCCTGCTAGGGCAGCAAATGCTGCAGGCCCAGCTTGATACTCTGCAGGCAAGCGGACCTGCCTACGATTTAAGCTATGATCAAAACAGGGTGATGCTGGCGACGTTGCAGGCCGGGCCCCAGCTGGATAAGCAGTTCCAGACTTATCGTTACCTGCGTACACCGGAGGAACCGGTGACACGTAGTAGTCCACGTCGGGCGTTTATGATGATCATGTGGGGCGTCATCGGCGCGCTGGTGGGTGCGGGGGTTGCATTGGTGCGCCGTCCGCGCCCGATGTTACCAACGAGTCATTAAGAGAAGCCGCGTGAAAGTTCTGACCGTATTTGGCACTCGTCCTGAGGCGATCAAAATGGCACCTCTGGTGCAGGCGCTGGCGCAGGATGCTGCGTTTGAGTCACGCCTGTGCGTCACGGCGCAGCATCGGGAAATGCTCGATCAGGTGCTGCGTCTGTTCAACCTGCAACCCGATTACGATCTCAATATCATGCGCCCGGAGCAGGGCCTGACAGAGATCACCTGCCGTATTTTGCAGGGCATGAAAACCGTGCTGGCTGACTTCAGGCCCGATGTCGTCCTGGTGCATGGCGACACCACCACCACGCTGGCCGCCAGCCTGGCGGCGTTCTATCACCAAATTCCGGTGGGGCATGTGGAAGCGGGTCTGCGTACCGGTAACCTGATGTCACCGTGGCCGGAGGAAGCGAACCGCACCCTGACCGGCCATCTGGCAAGTTATCACTTCACGCCCACCGAAAACTCGCGCCAAAACCTGCTGCATGAAAATCTGCCGGATCAGCGCATTTTCGTCACGGGGAACACCGTCATTGATGCGTTGCTGTGGGTGCGCGATCGCGTGCTGGATGATGCCGACCTCAATGCCAGGCTGGCGGCGCGTTATCCGTTCCTCAACCCGGATAAAAAGCTGGTGCTGGTCACCGGCCATCGGCGTGAGAGTTTTGGCGGCGGTTTCGAACGTATTTGCAGTGCGCTGGCGCACATTGCCCGCCAGCATCCGCAGGTGCAAATCGTTTATCCGGTGCACCTCAACCCTAATGTCAGCGAACCGGTGAACCGCATTCTGAGCGGCATCGAAAATATCGTGTTGATTGAGCCGCAGGAGTACCTGCCTTTTGTCTGGCTGATGAACCGGGCCTGGCTGATCCTCACCGATTCGGGTGGTATTCAGGAAGAAGCCCCCTCACTAGGCAAGCCGGTGCTGGTGATGCGTGACACCACCGAGCGTCCGGAAGCGGTGGCTGCCGGTACGGTCAGACTGGTTGGCACCGATGTTGACAAAATTGTCGCTGAAGTCAGCCAGCTGCTGGACAACGAAGACGCCTGGCTGGCGATGAGCCATGCGCACAACCCTTATGGCGACGGCCAGGCCTGCGCACGCATTTTGCAGGCCCTCAAAAATCACAGAGCATAACCATGAGTTTTCAAACCATTTCCGTTATTGGACTGGGCTATATTGGGCTGCCGACGGCAGCCGTTTTTGCTTCCCGGGGAATAAACGTGGTGGGCGTCGATATCAACGCCCGCGCGGTCGACACTATTAATCGTGGTGAAATCCACATCGTGGAACCGGAACTGGGTGACGTGGTACGTGATGCCGTCCACAGCGGCCATCTGCGTGCGACCATGCAGGCCGAAGCGGCCGATGCGTTTCTGATTGCGGTACCGACGCCTTTTATCGGCGATCATCAACCGGATCTCAGTTTTGTCCATGCAGCGGCTGACGCCATTGCATCGGTGTTAAAAGCCGGGGACCTGGTTATCCTCGAGTCCACGTCACCGGTCGGTACCACCGAGCAACTGGCTGAATGGCTGGCGGCGGCGCGTCCGGACCTGCGCTTCCCGCAACACGGTGAGGCGGTGGATGTCGCCATCGCCTATTGTCCGGAGCGCGTGCTGCCAGGCAAAGTGATGGTGGAGTTAATTGATAACGATCGGGTTATTGGTGGCATGACGCCCGCCTGTTCCGCGCGAGCCAGTGAGCTATACCGGATTTTCCTGCGCGGTGAGTGCGTGGAAACCAACGCGCGTACTGCTGAGATGTGCAAATTGACGGAAAATAGCTTCCGTGACGTCAATATCGCCTTTGCCAATGAACTATCGCTGATTTGCGCCGAACAGGGGATTAACGTCTGGGAATTGATTGCGTTGGCGAATCGCCATCCGCGCGTCAATATCCTGCAACCTGGCCCGGGCGTTGGCGGCCACTGCATTGCGGTCGATCCCTGGTTTATCGTGGCGCAAAATCCGCAGCAGGCGCGACTGATCCGCACCGCGCGGGAAGTTAACGATGCCAAACCGCGCTGGGTGCTGGATCAGGTAAAACAGCAGCTGGCGGAATGTCTGACGGCCAGCGGTAAGCGCGCCAGTGATATCACCATCGCCTGCTTCGGTCTGGCGTTTAAACCCAATATTGACGATCTGCGCGAAAGTCCGGCGATGACGGTAGCGCACCTGATTGCCGAATGGCACAGCGGTACCACCTGGGTGGTGGAACCGCATATCAGCGAGATCCCTGCACGCCTCAGCCGTGAAGCCACGCTGATGACCACCACGGCGGCACTGCAACACGCCGATATCCTGGTGATGCTGGTCGATCACGCCGCATTTCGCGCCATTGATGCAGCACAGGTGACGCAGTCGTGGATTGTCGATACCAAAGGAGTCTGGCGATGAAACAATTTTGGGTTACCCGCTATGTCCGTCAGCGTCAGTATTAATCCCCTGCCGTGGGAAAGCGGTTTCTTCGCCGTGCAGACGGCTCGGCTGGATCCTGATGGCGATACGCCGCTGACGCTGGCGCTGCAACAGCCCTGTGCGCTTTGGCAAATGAAGGTGGCCGCTGAACGTAACGATGTGATTGATGCCATCAGTCTGCACGGTTTCCAGCTGGTGGAAGGAGAAGCTGACCTTGCCATCAACATTAAGCGTACCGAACGACAAACCGGTGTGCGTATCGCGCGTGAAGCGCAGATCCCGCAGCTGCGCGCTGCCGCCGCGACGGCGTTCCGCCTGAGCCGCTTTCGTGCGCCCTGGTTTCACGCCGATGACAGCAGCCGCTTCTATGCGCAATGGATTGAAAACGCCGTGCGCGGCACCTTTGATAACCAATGCCTGATCGCCTGCGATGAACAGGGCGTGTTACAGGGATTTGTCTCGATACGCGAACAGAACGACGATGCGCGCATCGGCCTGCTGGCGGTGTTGCCTGAAGCGCAGGGCAAGGGGATTGGTCAGCGGCTACTGCTGGCGGCAGCGGACTGGGGGCGGGTACGCCAGCTCAATCGCCTGCGTGTTGCCACCCAGCTCAGTAACCTGGCAGCGATGCGCCTCTATTTACGCAGCGGTGCGCGGCTCGAAAGCACCGCCTACTGGTTTTACAGGAACGCACATGATCCCATTTAATGCCCCGCCGGTGGTGGGCAGCGAAATTGAATATATGCAGTCGGCGATGGCCAGCGGCAAATTGTGCGGCGATGGCGGCTTTACCCGGCGCTGTCAGCAGTGGATGGAACAACACTTCGGCAGCAAAAAAGTTCTGCTGACCCCCTCCTGCACCGCCTCGCTGGAGATGGCCGCGCTGCTGATCGATATCCAGCCCGGTGATGAAGTGATTATGCCGAGCTACACCTTTGTTTCTACGGCCAATGCCTTTGTGTTGCGCGGTGCGACCATCGTCTTCGTTGACGTGCGCCCCGATACCCTCAACATCGATGAAACCCTGATTGAAGCGGCGATCACCAGCAAAACCCGCGCCATCGTGCCGGTGCACTACGCCGGGGTGGCCTGCGAAATGGACACCATCATGGCGCTGGCGGCGAAGCATAAATTGTATGTGATTGAAGACGCTGCGCAGGGCGTGATGTCGCAATACAAAGGCCGTGCGCTGGGCACCATCGGCCATATTGGTTGCTTCAGCTTCCATGAAACCAAAAACTACACTGCGGGTGGTGAAGGCGGTGCGACGCTGATTAATGAGGCAAAGCTGGTAGAACGTGCGGAGATCATCCGCGAAAAAGGCACCAACCGTAGCCAGTTCTTCCGGGGTCAGGTGGATAAATATACCTGGCGCGATATCGGTTCCAGTTATCTGATGGCGGACTTGCAGGCGGCCTATCTGTGGGCGCAGCTGGAAGCAGCCGAACGCATCAACCAGCAGCGTTTACGCCTGTGGAACAACTACTTTGCGGCACTCCAGCCGCTGGCAGAAACCGGGCGCATTGCGTTGCCGGTGGTACCGGACAGCTGTCGCCACAACGCGCATATGTTTTACATCAAGCTGCGCGACAGCCATGATCGGCAGGCACTGATCAACTGGATGAAAGAAGCGGAAATTCTCACCGTGTTTCACTATATCCCGCTGCATTCATCACCGGCAGGGGAGCGCTTTGGTCGCTTCCATGGTGATGACGTGTTTACCACGGCTGAGAGTGAGCGCGTGCTGCGTCTGCCGCTGTTCTACAATCTGTCGGACAACAATCAGCGCACGGTCATTAACTCTCTGCTGAGCTTTTTTGCCTGATGTCGTTGGCTAAAGCCTCGGTGTGGACCGCCTCGTCCACGCTGGTCAAAATTGTTGCGGGTTTGCTGGTGGTTAAACTGCTGGCTGTCAGTTTCGGGCCGGAAGGTGTTGGCCAGGCCGGTAACTTTCGTCAGATGATAACCGTGCTTGGCGTACTGGCGGGGGCGGGTATCTTCAACGGCGTCACCACCTATGTGGCGCAATTTCAGCAGCAGCCTGAGTCGTTGCGTGCCGTCACCGGTACCGCGTCAGCGCTGGTGCTGGGTTTCTCCACGCTGCTGGCGCTGGTGTTCCTGCTGGCGGCGGCTCCCATCAGTCGGGCCTTGTTCGGCCATGACCATTATCAGGGCGTGGTCAGGATCGTCGCATTTTTGCAGCTCGGCATCGCCTGGGCCAACCTGACGCTGGCGCTGCTGAAAGGCTTTCGCGATGCGCGTGGTAATGCGCTGGCGTTGATGGCGGGCAGCCTGATTGGTGTGCTGGCCTATGTGCTGTGCTGGTGGGTTGGCGGTTATGCCGGTGCGCTGGTTGGCCTGGCGCTGGTGCCCGCGCTGATCGTTTTTCCGGCGCTGGTGATGCTGCGCCGTCATCATCAGGTCTTGCCGCTGCGCTGGTTACAGCCGGTGTGGCAGCCGGAACTGGCACGTAATCTGGCGAAGTATACCCTGATGGCGCTGATCACTTCGGTAACGTTACCGGTGGCCTGGGTGATGATGCGTAACCTGCTGGCGCAGCAGCAAGGCTGGGCGCAGGTGGGGTTGTGGCAGGGGGTGACCAGTATCTCTGATGCCTACCTGCAATTTATCACCGCCACGTTTAGCGTCTGGCTGCTGCCAACTCTGGCACGGCTGGAGCATAAGCCACAGATCACCCGCGAAATTCTGCGTGCGCTGCGCTTTGTCCTGCCTGCTGTGGCGGCCGCCAGCTTTTGCGTATGGCTGCTGCGTGACGTGGCTATCTGGTTGCTGTTTTCCACAAAGTTTGCCGCGATGCGCGATCTGTTCGTCTGGCAGCTGTGTGGCGACGTGTTTAAAGTCGGCGCGTATGTTTTCGGCTACCTGGTGATCGCCAAAGGCTCGCTGCGCTTCTATATTTTGACTGAAGTCAGCCAGTTCATCTTGCTGCTGGCCTTTTCCCACTGGCTGATTCCGTTACATGGCACAACAGGTGCCGCGCAAGCCTATATGGCGACCTATATCTGCTACTTCGCCCTGTGTTGTGGCGCTTTCACGATTTATTGCCGGAAAAAATGACGTTAACTCATGTGCTGGGATCGGACATCCCCCATCATAATCACACGGTGCTGCGCTTCTTTGATGAAGTGATCACCCGCCTGCTGCCGGTGAACACGCCGCGTCGGTTTATGGTGGTGACGCAAACCCCGCAAGCATTGCAGGCGTATCAGTCACTGCAGATTGAAACCTTCCCGAACAAACGCGCGCTGGCGCAGGCGGTGATGCAACGTGCTGCCGATCGCCAGCAACGCTTCTTTTTCCACGGTCAGTTTAACCCGACTATCTGGCTGGCATTGCTGAGCGGTAAGCTACGGCGGCGGCAGGCGTTCTGGCACGTGTGGGGTGCCGATTTGTACGAAGAGGGCAGTGGCCTGAAGTATCGGCTGTTCTATCTGCTGCGCCGCCTCGCACAGGGACGTATGGCGCGCGTATTCGCGACGCGCGGCGATTTGCACCATTATCAGCAGCGTCATCCGCATGTGCCGGGGTCGCTGCTGTATTTCCCGACGCGGATGCCGGAATGTGCGGTGCCGGTCGCAGCTGAACATAATGAACTGACCATCCTGTTGGGCAATTCGGGCGATCGCAGCAATCGCCATATTGCCGGTTTACAGGCGATCAGAGCACAATTTGGCGAACGGGTGAAGGTGGTGGTGCCGCTGGGCTATCCTGCTGATAACGATGTGTATATTGTGGAAATTGCCGCAGCTGCCGCGCAGCTGTTCCCACAGGGGCAGGTGACTTTACTACGCGATAAGATCGATTTTGATGCTTATCTGGCACTGCTGAGCCGCTGCCAGCTGGGTTATTTTATGTTTGAACGCCAGCAGGGGATTGGTACCATCTGTCTGTTGATTCAGGCTGGCATTCCGTTTGTGCTCAACCGCAAAAACCCCTTCTGGCGCGATCTCAGCGAGCAGGGGGTGCCGGTATTGTTCAGCGACGATGCGCTTGATGAGGCGCGGGTCGCGGAGGCACAGCGCCAGTTAGCGCAATGCGATCCCTCTGCCATCGCCTTCTTTGCCCCTGGCTATCTGACAGGGTGGCGCGAGGCGCTCACTCTGAGTGAAACGGAGACATTATGACCCTCATGCAGTTTAGCGGTCTGCTGGTGGTGTATCTGTTCTCGCTGGGGTTCATTCTGACCCTAACCTGGCGGGAATTTAAACGGGTGCGTTTTAATTTCCACCTGTTTTTCACCTTATTGTTTTTACTGACCTTTTATTTCGGCTTTCCGCTCACCAGCATTCTGGTGTTCCGCTTTAATATGGCGGTGGTGCCGCCGGAGTATCTGTTGCAAGCGCTGCTGGCCGCTACCAGTTTCTATGCGATTTATTACGTCAGCTACAAAGTACGCTTACGTCCGGCCACTGCCGCACCGCCGAAACCCTGGCTACAGATGAATCGGGTGGAAACGAACCTGACTTGCCTGCTGCTGGCGTTGGTGGCGATTGGTACGGTCACGGTGTTCTTTATGCACAACGGCCTGTTGCTGTTCCGGCTGACGGCGTACAACCAGATTTTCTCCAGTGAAGTGTCCGGTGTTGCGCTCAAGCGCTTCTTCTATTTTTTCATTCCGGCAATGCTGATCCGTTACTTCCTCAATCCCACACAACGCCAATGGTTACTGTTTTTGCTGGTGTCGGTAGCTTTTGGTTTGCTGACTTATGCGCTGGTCGGCGGTACGCGTGCCAACATCATCATCGCCTTTGCGCTGTTCCTGTTTATTGGTATTACCCGCGGCTGGATTACCTTATGGATGCTGGCGGGGGCGGGTGTGATGGCGGTTGGCGGTATGTTCTGGCTGGCGCTGCGTCGTTACAACCTCGATGTGATGGGTGAAGAGGCGTTTTACACCTTCCTCTATCTGACGCGTGATACCTTCTCGCCGTGGGAGAATCTGGCACTGTTATTGCAGCATTATCACAAGATCGAGTTCCAGGGCCTGGCACCGATGTGGCGTGACTTTTATGTGTTTATTCCCAGCTGGCTGTGGCCAGGTCGTCCTTCGATGGTGTTGAACAGTGCTAACTACTTTACCTGGGAAGTGCTGAATAACCATTCCGGCCTGGCGATATCGCCGACGCTGCTGGGGTCGCTGCTGGTGATGGGCGGCGTAGGGTTTATACCGCTGGGTGCCATAGCCGTGGGGATGCTGATGAAAGGCTTCGATAACCTGTATGCGCGTGGCCGTAATGAAACCAACCGCTATAGCGGAGCCATTCTGCAAAGCTTCTGTTTTGGCGCGGTGTTCAACATGATTGTACTGGCACGTGAAGGACTGGATGCGTTCGGCTCACGCGTGGTGTTTTTCTGCATTATTTTTGCTGCCTGTTTGCTGGTGGCGAAGCTGCTTTACTGGCTGCTGGATCGTGCCGGACTGATTCGTCAGCGTGGTGAGCCGGTTTTACCCAGCCCCTCTTAACTCGGGGCGTAACAGGAAGATATCTGACGTTGAATAAGATGAATAAAGAGGCGTTGCGTTACCCCGTGCGTGGTGTCGATCTCTGCGCTTTCGGGGATATGGCCTCCTTCCTGCACTTTCTGCTGCCAGACGATAAACCGCGCAGCGGTACGCTGGTGGCGATCAACGCAGAGAAAATGCTGACGCTGGAAAGCGACGCTGAAGTCCGCCAGTTGATTGAACAGGCCGAATTCAAGTATGCCGATGGCATCAGCATCGTTCGCTCGTTACGGAAGAAATACCCGCAACTCAAGGTGAACCGTATTGCCGGTGCCGACTTATGGGAAGCCCTGATGGAACGTGCCGGACGCAGCGGCATTCCGGTATTTTTGATTGGTGGTCATCAGCAGGTGTTGCAGGAAACCTGCGATAAGCTGCGTCAGCAATGGAATGTGAATATCGTTGGCAGCCAGGATGGCTATTTCTCCCCGGATCAACGCGAGACGCTGTTTGCGCGTGTGGCGGCAAGCAAAGCACAGATTGTGACGGTGGCGCTGGGATCGCCGCGGCAGGAGCTGCTGATGCGCGATTGTCGCGCCCATTACCCCAATGCGCTGTATATGGGCGTGGGAGGCACCTACGATGTTTTCACCGGCCGGGTGGCGCGTGCACCTCGCTACTGGCAAAAAATGGGGCTGGAGTGGCTGTATCGTTTGATTCGTCAGCCATCGCGCTGGCGTCGCCAGATAAAATTACTTAAATATTTAGGTTATCACTGGCGCGGCGATCTCTGATATTGCTGATAAATGCAGCAATTCATGGTTGCAGGAAGGGGAAAGTGCCGCATTTATCGACGGAATGCACAAAGCGTAATCAAACGCGTTTTTTTATTAAAAAAGCACTGGACAGTCTGGTACCAAGTCCGTAGTATGCCCATCCGCAACGGCGCTACGCGCCCGTAGCTCAGCTGGATAGAGCGCTGCCCTCCGGAGGCAGAGGTCTCAGGTTCGAATCCTGTCGGGCGCGCCATTAAGTTTGTGCGCAAGAGCTTCGGTGGTTTTAAATACCGCGTTAAGTAGTAAAAAGATTTATGGTGGCTATAGCTCAGTTGGTAGAGCCCTGGATTGTGATTCCAGTTGTCGTGGGTTCGAGTCCCATTAGCCACCCCAGATTTTGCTGGGACATGCGAAGGTGGCGGAATTGGTAGACGCGCTAGCTTCAGGTGTTAGTGTTCTTACGGACGTGAGGGTTCAAGTCCCTCTCTTCGCACCAGGCAAAATATTAAGATAGATAAAAATCGGCGAGTAGCGCAGCTTGGTAGCGCAACTGGTTTGGGACCAGTGGGTCGGAGGTTCGAATCCTCTCTCGCCGACCATCTTAATATGAAAAACAACCTGCTAAGAGCAGGTTTTTTTTCGTCTATAGATCAGTGATTTTGTCGGTTGTCTCCTGATGGCGACATGTAATTTTATGATTTATAATGCTTTTACAGATCCTTGCATTGCCTGTCGCCCGACAGAGACAGCTTTATCCCGGCATGTCGCGGTTTCCCGACATGATGCGATAACCCCAAAACCCTTCTATTTTTAATTCATTGATATAAAACGAATAAATTCATTATCTGCCAACCTGGCACGACTTATGCAATAATGAAATTGTAGATGCTCATTCCACCTCTTATGTCTGCTGATGCTGCATAAACCTGGGAATGATGCAGAGCCCCTTACGGTACCCGTTGTCCAGCCTGGCAGTATCGCGTAAGCCTTACTGCAGTTAGAAGGACATTACGTTGAGTCGGGTACCATCAGTTGTCTTACCGACCTGATCTTACACCTGCTTCTGGCAGGTGTTTTTTTATCTGCAAAATGCTAAATCCTGCGGTGGTCTCAATTTCGGCGCAAAAAAAAGCCGGGCGAACCCGGCGTGCACAAAAATACAACCATAAAAAAATCAGGCGCTGGGATTGTTCTTCAGCGTCAGGAGCAGGCCTTCGCGGCGCATCTTAGCCGCTTCTTCCGGGCGATGCAGGCGATCGTAAACATCGGCCAACCATGCATAATCAAAGGCATCCGGGCGCTGTGCCAGCGCCGCCTGGAAGGCTTCTGCCGCCTGCTGCCATTCACCGTGGCGCATCAGCATCTGGCCCAGCGTGCTATGCAGCAGAGGTGTGGCGCCGTGTTGTTTGATCTGATTGCGCAGGGCTTTTTCCAGCGATTGTGGATCGCCACTTTTGATACGCGGCATCAGCAGCACCAGACGGTCGTCATACTGACGTTTCAGGCCATCCAGCACGATGGATTGTGCGGTATCCGGATCATCACACTCAATCAGATGCTCCGCCATGGCAACCTGCAACGCGGTTTCCTGGCGGGTTTTACGGCTCTGATTTTGCCACCAGCGCTTCAGACCATCGCTGCCCTGGTCGGCCATCGCCTGATTCATCAGCCCCAGCCATGCCTGCTGCTGCAACGCTGCGCGCTGCGTGTCATTATTAATCTGCACTTTCTGCATCGATGGCAGGATATCCAGCAACGCACCCCAGGCACCGGTACGGATGTAGGCCTGTTCAGCCAGGCGCAACACTTCCGGGTGACGCGGGGCCACTTCCAGCAAGCGATCGATGCCATGACGGGCCGCGTGGTCCTCATTGCGCGCCAGTTGCAGACGAACGCGGGTGATTTCCACCGGAATGGTATCGTTTTGCGCCAGTTCCGCTGCACGTTCCAGATGTTGGTTGGCACGAATTTCGTCACCGCGTTGCTGAGCGGCTTCAGCAGCCAGCAGGTAGTTAGCAACCGGTTGATCGGCGTGGTCGGCATCTTTCGACAGCAGCTTCTCAGCCTGCTTGTAATCACCTTCCGCCAGCTTCATCAGCGCGGTTTGCGTCTGACGCTGGGCACGGCGGCGCTTACGACCGGTAAACCAGCCGCGGGTGCGGACGCCTGTACGGAACAGACGGCGCAATACCCACTCCACAAACAAAATCACCAGCAGGCTGAGGATCAGGATGATGCACAGACCAGTGACGCTGGTTTCAATATTCCAGTTGTCCGTCTGAATCAGCACATAACCCTGGTGACCGGCAATCATCGGGCCAAGTACTACTCCGGCAATCAGCAGCAGAAAAAGGATCAATACTTTCAGCATACTTAGCCTCCCTGCTGGTCAGCCGCAACCGCTGGCTGTGCCAGCAAATTACGCACGCGGGTCTGCATCAGTTTCTCCAGCAGTGGCTGGCTCTCCAGCGTGTCGGGCACATCCATCGATATGCTCTGCTGGCTCAGCTCATCCAGTTGCTCAAGGAAGGCTTTGGTGGCGGCATCGTTAGTGTCGTACCAGGCGCGTACCCAGGTGGACACCGCATCAATCGACTGTTTATAGATTTCGTCCTGATGACGTGGCACCGCCTGCGCGGCAATCAGCAGACGTGAACGAATGTTTTCACGCAGATACACATCCTGATTGGGTGCCAGTAATGGCTGGGCGGTGTTGTCGCGACGGCGGATGGTGATGAAGTCATCCATAAAGTTGTGCCAGCTTTTCGCCAGGTTTTGTCGCCACTCATGCAGGGAGCCGGAAAGCTCGCCGCCATCGGCATCCATCGGCGAATCATCGCTGTCGTTATCGGCCAGACGCAGATTATCGACACCGTTCGACAATTGATTCAGTTTGAGAATGATACCGTCGTAATCGACCTGACTGACCGCCGATAGGGAACTGATATCCTGGGTCAGGGCGCGACGCACATTCATCACGCTGGGGTCGTTCATCTCGGCAAGGCTGGTGTCAGCGCTTTTCAGCAGGGCGGCGGCGGTGGTGACATCCTGATCGCTCCACAGCTTACGACCCGCCAGTTTGACCAGATAGTCAGCCTGTGCCAGCAGCCAGGTGCGGGTATCGTTACCCGAAATAGTGGCGACTTTTTGCCGCAGCGCTTCAAGCTCCTTCGCGCTGGCGTCCTGTTGATTACGCGCCTCCTGTAAAGCGCTGTTGGCGCTCTCCAGTTGCTGCGTCAGCTGTTGTTTATCGCTGCCCAGTTGCTGTTGCAGCGCACTCAGCTGCTCGTTCAGATCCTGGTTAGTCTGAGCCTGTAAGTCGGCCTGGTGTTTCCCATTCAGGTAAAGTCCCGCGCCAATCGCCAACGCAATCACAATCGCTACTGCACCCAGTACCTTGCCATCGTTTTTTTTATTGCGAGGCGGTTTACCGGCCGGAGGTGTAGCGTTGTTACCCGCTGGGGTAGTTTCATCAACCATGGCGGAGGAGGCTTTTTGTTCCGTCATTGCGGCTCATCCCAATGTTAAGTTCAGCGTAACGCACGCAGCAGCGCATCGTTATCGGCACCATCGGCTACCTCAATATCCTGCCAGCCCATGCTGGCTGCCAGGGTAGCCAAACGTTCACTGACGACCAGCAGCCGACAGTGTAATAACCATTCCCGCCGATCGATTGGCGGAAACAGCCCAAACAGTTGTTGTAACATTTCGCCGCTGGTCACTACCAGCGTCGTAATCCCGCGATCGCGCCAGCGACGACCTTCAACCGCGCCGTCATAATACTTTTCACAGCGCTGATAACATTCACAATAACGGACATCGACACCGCGTTCCGTCAGGGTATCCGCCAGCAATTCGCGGCCTGGACTGCCGCGCAGAATTAAGGCGCGCTTGCCACTGACTTTTTGCAGACGGTTCAGGCGCACCAGTTCTTCACTGGTTTCCCGCGCATGAGGATAGTCTACTTTCAGGTTACTGACGGTGTGCAGTGCCAGCGCCGTGCTGCGACCGATGGCGTAATAATCGAGCTGTGTGGGCCAGGCAAACCCCTGGCGCTGCAATGCGGGGTGGGCAAAGGTCACCACCTGCTGTGACAGCAAAAACACCAGGTCGTCCGGTTGCAGGTCAGAAAGTTGTTGTGGCAAATCATCGACATCGCGACCCGGCGTGAACTCAATCAGCGGCAGGCTCCACGCCAGTTTCCCCTGGGTTCGCAATCGCGCGACCAGTTCGCTGGCAGCAGGCTCGGGACGGGTCACGAGGATGGTCATGCGGGCGGCTGTCCCTGATATACCTCACGCAGAATGTCGCGCGCGCCATTTTCCAGCAGTTCTTCCGCCAGTGAAATGCCCATCTTTTCGGCCTGATCGCGTGGACCACGGCGTTCACCGGTGATCATCTGGCTGCCATCAGGTGAACCGACCAGACCACGCAGCCACAACTGATCGCCTTCTTCCAGCACGGCAAAGCTGCCAATCGGTACCTGGCAACCGCCTTCGAGACGAGTATTCATCGCACGTTCGGCGCGTACGCAAACGGCGGTATCGCCGTCATTCAGCGCCTGCAGCAGGGTAATCAGTTCGGCATCGTCGAGACGGCATTCAATGCCGACTGCGCCCTGGCCCACGGCGGGTAACGACAGTTCCGCTGGTAAAGCCAGGCGGATACGATCTTCCAGCCCGAGGCGTTTTAGCCCGGCAGCGGCGAGGATAATCGCATCATATTCACCGGCATCCAGTTTGCCGAGGCGGGTACCCACGTTGCCGCGCAGTGAGCGAATCACCAGGTCGGGACGGCGAGCGCTGAGCTGGCATTGACGACGCAAGCTGGAAGTACCCACCACCGCACCCTGCGGCAGGGCATCGATGGAGTCGTAATGATTAGAGACGAAGGCATCGCGCGGATCTTCGCGCTCGCAGATGGTGACCAGCCCGAGTCCTTCAGGGAAATCCACCGGCACATCCTTCATAGAATGCACGGCGAGGTCGGCGCGGTTTTCCAACATCGCCAGTTCCAGTTCCTTGACGAAAAGCCCTTTCCCGCCCACTTTAGCCAGCGGCGTATCAAGGATGACATCACCTTTGGTGACCATCGGAACCAGTTCCACGCGCAGGCCCGGGTGGGCTGCCATCAGGCGCTGCTGGACATATTGTGCCTGCCAAAGTGCCAGAGGGCTTTGTCTTGTAGCAATTCTGAAAATTTTGTCTAACATGCTGTTAACCGTTTTGATCGTTCACCGAATATCCTATCATCGATGGGGGAATGCTGTCAGATTTCACCGTGATGTCCGGGAAACATTCTGTGGTCTTAGTCCGAAAACACAGGGTAGAGTTCGGAACGTGCTAAACTGTTAAGTAGCGCAACTTTCTTTACGGTCAATCTGCCAGGTGTTAGATTGATCACGTTTCCAGCAATAATTTGCCCGACATCTTTATTATTAAGTGGCAGATTTCGGAAACAGGGTGCTTAACACTGGGACAATCAGGCGAAACGTCTTGTACCTCTACATTGAGACACTGAAACAGAGACTGGATGCTATCAACCAGCTGCGCGTTGACCGTGCGCTGGCTGCGATGGGACCTGCTTTCCAGCACGTCTACAGTCTGCTGCCAACATTATTGCATTATCATCATCCGCTGATGCCGGGTTACCTTGAGGGTAACGTTCCACATGGCATCAGCTTTTACACGCCTGATGAAAACCAGCAGCAGCTGTTGCAGGAGCTGGCGGGTCGTCAGCCGCTGAATCTCAGCACCGATGCCAAAGGCGAAATGCCGATCACCGGCATCTATTCCATGGGCAGCACTTCTTCGGTCGGTCAGAACAGCGTGTCCGATCTCGATATCTGGGTGTGCCACCAATCCTGGCTGGATAATGAAGAACGCCTCAACCTGCAACGTAAATGTACGCTGTTGCAGAAGTGGTGTGTCTCGATGGGCGTGGAAGTCAGCTTCTTCCTGATTGATGAGAACCGTTTCCGTCATAACGAAAGCGGCAGTCTCGGTGCGGAAGATTGCGGCTCGACCCAACATATTTTGCTGCTGGATGAGTTTTACCGTACCGCCGTGCGTATGGCGGGTAAACGCATTCTGTGGAACATGGTGCCCGGTGAAGAAGAGCATCATTATGATGATTACGTCATGTCGCTTTACGCGCAGGGCGTTTTGACGCCGAACGAATGGCTCGATCTCGGTGGTCTCGGCACCTTGTCGGCGGAAGAATACTTCGGTGCCAGCCTGTGGCAGTTGTATAAAAGCATCGACTCCCCCTACAAAGCAGTGCTGAAAACCTTGCTGCTGGAAGCCTATAGCTGGGAATATCCCAACACTCAACTGCTGGCGATGGATATCAAGCAACGCCTGCATGATGGCGAAATCGTCTGCTTCGGTCTTGATCCTTACTGCATGATGCTGGAGCGCGTGACGCGCTACCTTACCAGCATTGACGATTTGGCGCGTCTCGACCTGGTACGTCGCTGCTTCTATCTCAAAGTCTGTGAAAAACTCTCCAGCGAAGAAAACCATCATCGCTCGGGCTGGCGGCGTGAAATTTTATCGCAGCTGGTGCGCGAGTGGGGCTGGGATGATGAGAAGCTGGCGGTGCTGGATAACCGCGCGCAGTGGAAAATCGAACGCGTGCGTGAAGCACACAATGAATTGCTGGATGCGATGATGCAAAGCTATCGCAACCTGATCCGCTTTGCCCGTCGTAACAATTTAAGTGTCAGCGCCAGCCCGCAGGATATTGGTGTGCTGACGCGTAAACTGTATGCCGCGTTTGAAGCGCTGCCGGGTAAAGTGACGCTGGTTAACCCGCAGATCTCCCCGGACCTGTCAGAACCCAATCTGACCTTTATTCATGTCCCGGCAGGCCGGGCCAATCGTGCGGGTTGGTATCTGTATAACCAGTCGCCGGATATGAGTTCCATCATCAGCCATCAGCCGCTGGAATATAACCGCTACCTGAACAAACTGGTGGCGTGGGCGTGGTTCAATGGGCTGCTGACCAGCAAAACCCGTCTGCATATCAAAGGCAACGAGTTCTGTGACCTGCCGCGTTTGCAGGAGCTGGTAAATGATGTTTCGCATCATTTCCCGTTGCGCGTACCGGCACCGACGCCGAAAGCGCTCTACAGCCCGTGTGAAATTCGTCACCTGGCGATTATCGTCAACCTTGAACACGATCCCACCTCGGCATTCCGCAATCAGGTGGTGCATTTTGATTTCCGTAAGCTGGATGTGTTCAGTTTCGGTCAGCAGCAGCAATGCCTGATTGGCAGTATCGATCTGCTGTACCGTAACTCATGGAATGAAGTGCGTACCCTGCATTTCAGCGGTGAGCAGGCGATGATCGAAGCCCTGAAAACCATTCTCGGTAAAATGCATCAGGATGCGGCCCCGCCGGACACGGTCGAAGTGTTCTGCTACAGTCAGCATCTGCGTGGCCTGATTCGTACCCGTGTCCAGCAACTGGTGTCGGAATGCATCGAACTGCGTCTCTCCAGTACGCGTCAGGAGCCGGGCCGTTTCAAAGCGTTGCGTATGGCGGGACAAACCTGGGGACTGTTCTTTGAACGCATGAGTGTGTCGGTGCAGAAACTGGAAAACGCGGTCGAATTCTATGGCGCGATTTCTAACAACAAGCTGCACGGCCTGTCGATTAAGGTGGAGTCGAATCAGACGCCGCTGCCGCCAGTGGTGAATGGCTATGCCAGCGAGGGCATTATTCAGTTCTTCTTCGAAGACACCAATGATGACCGTGGCTTCAACATTTATATCCTTGATGAAAGCAATCGCGTTGAGGTGTATCACCATTGCGAAGGCAGCAAAGAGGAACTGGTGCGTGACGTCAGCCGTTTTTATTCGTCATCACATGACCGCTTCACTTACGGCTCCAGTTTTATCAATTTCAACCTGCCGCAGTTTTATCAAATTGTGAATACCGGCGATCGCTTTCAGGTGATCCCGTTCCGCAGCCAGACCCTGACGCAGCTTTGTGCCACACAGCCTGACAACGACAACGGCGATTTCCAGCCCCGCTACCAAATGCACTGATCCTGCCCGCCCACGCGTGGCAGGTGTCAGACCTGTAACGCGATTGCGGGTATTTCCTGTTGCTTTTACAACGTCAACTGCGATGATAAGCATCCAGGTAAGGACAGAAAGAGCAGACAGAATGAGACAATTGATAAGTCAGCTGGGTATGGTGCTGGCACTGGTCAGCCTGTCAGGCTGTGGCCTGAAAGGACCGCTGTATTTCCCGCCCAAAGATCAGCCGCAAAAGACCAACACACAGGTGACTGAGCAGCAGCAGAAAGCGGCTTCAGCTGCGGATGTGAATGGTTTGGTCACCCAAAAATCAGGTATGCAGGCGAACTAATCTCCTATGAGTAATCCGGCGGAGCAGAAAATGCAGTTCTCGAAAATGCACGGTCTCGGCAACGATTTCATGGTTGTGGACGCCGTGACGCAAAACGTCTTTTTTTCGCCGGAGCTGATTCGCCGTCTGGCGGATCGCCACCTGGGGATCGGTTTCGATCAGCTGCTGATCGTCGAGCCACCCTACGATCCGGACCTCGATTTCCACTATCGTATTTTCAACGCCGACGGCAGTGAAGTGGCGCAGTGCGGCAACGGCGCGCGCTGCTTTGCTCGTTTTGTCCGGCTGAAAGGTTTGACCAACAAAAGCGACATTCGCGTCAGTACGCAAACGGGGCGCATGGTGTTAAGCGTCACCAATGATGAACTGGTGCGCGTTAACATGGGTGAGCCCAACTTCGACCCGCAGCAGGTGCCCTTCCGGGCCAACAAAGCCGAGAACCTGTATCTGCTGCGCGTTGCGGATCAGACGGTGATGTTCGGTGCTGTCTCGATGGGTAACCCGCACTGCGTGATCCAGGTCGAGAGCGTGAAAACCGCGCCGGTGGAAACGCTGGGTCCGATTCTGGAAAGCCATGAGCGTTTCCCGGAACGCGTGAACGTCGGCTTTATGGAAGTGGTCAATCGGGAACACATTCGTCTGCGCGTTTATGAACGCGGCGCGGGTGAAACTCAGGCATGCGGCAGTGGCGCTTGTGCTGCTGTCGCCTGCGGTATTCAGCAGGGCATTCTGGCGGAAAAAGTCCGTGTCGATCTGCCCGGTGGAACGCTGCATATTGCCTGGAAAGGGGCCGGTCAGCCGCTGTTTATGACCGGGCCAGCCACACACGTCTACGATGGGTTTATTCATCTATGAAAAATGTCGAAGAGCAGACCGACAGCGCGGTGCTGCTGGACGATCAGGCGGTCAGCACGTATCTGCGTCAGAACCCCGATTTCTTTATTCGCAATGCGCGCCAGGTCGAACAGATGATGGTGCCGCATCCGGTACGCGGCAGCGTGTCGCTGGTTGAGTGGCATATGGCGCGGCAACGCAACCATATCCAGCAGCTGGAAGAGGAGATCACCCTGTTGATGGAACAGGCGACCGCCAACCATCAGCTGTTTGATCGTCTGCTGTCGTTGCAGGGCCACTCTGGCCACTGCCGATAGTTTGCAGGATATGCTGACTCGTCTGCATCGCTGGGCGCGCGAGCTGGGTCTGGCGGGTGCGAATGTGCGGCTGTTCAGCGATAAATGGCACATTGGCGCGCCGTCCGATTTCACCCAACTGGGCCTGTCACGCCAGGCGTTTGAACCGTTACGGATTCAGCGCTTCGGTAATGAACAGCATTATCTCGGCCACCTGAATGGCCCGGAACTGTTGCTGCTGTTGCCGCAGGCGAAAGCCATCGGCTCGGTAGCGATGTCGCTGATGGGCGATCATGGTGAGCTGGGCGTATTAATCTTCAGCAGCCGTGACAACCAGCATTATCAGGCCGGAATGGGAACGCTGCTGCTGCAGCATCTGGCGCTGATGCTGCCGGAATTGTTGTCACGCTGGGTAGAGCGTGCATGAGTAGTGACAGTCCGCTGCTACCTGCCGTTGAGGGCTTTCTGCGTTACCTGAAAGTGGAGCGCCAGCTCAGCCCGTTGACGCAGGAAAATTATGCGCGCCAGCTTAAGGTGATTATCAGCCAGGCCGATGAGATGAAAATCACCGCCTGGAGTCAGCTGGAACCGGCGCAGGTGCGGAATATTGCCGCCCGCAGCCGTCGCGCGGGTTTAGGCCCGAGCAGCCTGGCGTTACGCATGTCGGCGCTGCGCAGTTTTCTTGACTGGCAGGTCAGACAAGGCCAGTTGAGCGGCAATCCGGCAAAAGGGATCTCTACTCCGCGCAATGCGCGCCATCTGCCGAAAAATATGGATGTCGATGAGGTTAACCAGCTGCTGGAAATTGACCTCAACGATCCGCTGGCGGTGCGCGATCGCGCCATGCTGGAAACCATGTACGGCGGGGGATTACGTCTGTCGGAGCTGGTGAATATGGATCTGCGCCATCTCGATCTCGACAGCGGTGAGGTCCGGGTGGTGGGTAAAGGCAGTAAAGAGCGCCAGGTACCGATTGGTGGCACTGCCGTGACCTGGCTGCAGCACTGGCTGCCGTTGCGCGACAGCTTTGCGCCGCAGGATGATGCGGTGTTTGTCTCCAATCGCGGCAGCCGTATTTCCGCGCGTAACGTGCAGAAACGCTTCGCCGAGTGGGGGATTAAACAGGGCGTTGCCAGCCATATCCACCCGCATAAACTGCGCCACTCCTTTGCCACCCATTTGCTGGAATCGAGCGGCGATTTACGCGCGGTGCAGGAGCTGCTCGGCCATGCCAATCTCTCGACCACGCAAATCTATACCCATCTTGATTTCCAGCATCTGGCAACGGTGTACGATTCAGCCCATCCGCGTGCCAAACGAGGAAAGTCGTAATGAAGTTTTATCGTCCGCTGCGTCAGATCAAAGCGATCACTTTTGATCTCGACGACACCTTATATGACAACCATCCGGTGATCCGCAAAACCACCGCAGAATCCCATGCCGCGTTGCAGGCTTATCACCCGGCATTGGGTGATTTCACCCCGGCGGATTACCAGGCGCTGCGTGATGAATTGCTGGTACGCGAGCCGGAGATTTATCACGATGTGTCCGAATGGCGCCGTCGCTCGGTAGAGCTGGCGCTGATCAATGTCGGCCTTTCTGCTGCTGAAGCCACCGTCGGTGCCAGTGAAGTGATGAGCGTGTTTCACCGCTGGCGGAGCGAGGTGGAGATGCCGGAAGAGACGCATGCGACGCTGACCGCACTGGGCAACAAAATCCCGCTGGTGGCGATCACCAACGGCAATGCCAATCCGGAAAAACTCGGCCTCTCCTGCTATTTTGAGTTTGCGCTGCGCGCCGGGCCGCATGGTCGCGCTAAGCCGTGGCAGGATATGTATCATCTCGCCTCAGAGCGTTTAGGCATTGCGCCGGAACATATTCTGCATGTCGGTGATGATCTCACCACCGATGTGGCCGGTTCACTGCGCGCCGGGATGCAGGCATGCTGGATTAACCTGCGTGACGGCAACCTGATGCAGATTGACGATGCGCGACTGCTGCCACACGTTGAAATTTCGCAGTTGGCATCACTGACCTCGCTGCTATAATAAACATCTGTAAATCCATCCAGTATCTGGATGTTCTCTTTTTAAAACGGTGCTTATGGACGTTTCTGATCTGCTTAACGGCTTAAATGACAAACAGCGCGAGGCGGTCGCCGCGCCGCGCAGCAACCTGCTGGTGCTGGCCGGAGCAGGCAGTGGCAAAACCCGTGTACTGGTGCATCGCATTGCCTGGCTGTTGTCGGTGGAGAACTGCTCGCCTTACTCAATTATGGCGGTCACCTTTACCAACAAAGCGGCTGCGGAGATGCGTCATCGTATCGATCAACTGATCGGCACCAGCCAGGGCGGCATGTGGATCGGCACTTTCCACGGCCTGGCGCACCGTTTACTGCGCGCCCACCATCTTGATGCGGGGCTGCCGCAGGATTTCCAGATCCTCGATAGCGAAGATCAGCTGCGTTTGCTGAAGCGCCTGATCAAAGCGATGAACCTTGATGAGAAACAATGGCCTGCGCGTCAGGGCATGTGGTACATCAACGGCAAAAAAGATGAAGGTCTGCGTCCAAAACATATCGAAAGCTACGGTAATCCGGTCGAGCAAACCTGGCTGCGGATTTATCAGGCTTATCAGGAAGCCTGCGATCGTGCTGGGTTGGTGGATTTTGCCGAGCTGCTGCTGCGCGCGCATGAGCTATGGCTTAACAAGCCGCATATCCTCAACCATTATCGCGAGCGTTTTAGCAACGTGTTGGTGGACGAATTCCAGGATACCAACAACATCCAGTACGCGTGGATTCGTATGCTGGCGGGTGACACTGGCCGGGTGATTATCGTCGGTGATGATGACCAGTCGATTTACGGCTGGCGCGGTGCCCAGGTGGAAAACATCCAGCGCTTTTTGCAGGATTTCCCCGGTGCGGAAACCATCCGTCTGGAGCAGAACTATCGCTCCACCAATAATATCCTGAAAGCGGCTAACGCCCTGATTGCCAATAACAACGGACGACTCGGCAAAGAGTTGTGGACCGACGGCAGTGATGGCGAACCGATTTCACTTTATTGTGCCTTTAACGAGCTGGACGAAGCCCGCTTCGTCGTCAATCGCATCAAAGCCTGGCATGAGAACGGCAACGCCCTGAACGACTGCGCCATTCTCTATCGCAGCAACGCCCAGTCGCGTGTGCTGGAAGAGGCGCTGTTGCAGGGCAGCATGCCGTACCGTATATACGGCGGCATGCGCTTCTTCGAGCGTCAGGAAATTAAAGACGCGCTGGCTTATCTGCGGCTGATGGCTAACCGCAACGACGATGCGGCGTTTGAGCGCGTGGTGAATACGCCGGTGCGTGGCGTCGGTGATCGTACCCTCGATGTGGTGCGTCAGACGGCGCGCGAGCAGCAACTGACCCTATGGCAGGCGACGCGTGAACTGCTGCAAAACAAGGTGCTGGCTGGCCGTGCCGCGGCGGCGCTGCAACGTTTCTGCGAACTGGTGGACTCACTGGCGAGTGAAACCGCCGAACTGCCGCTGCATGTGCAGACTGACCGGGTGATCAAAGATTCCGGTTTGTGGCTGATGTACGAGCAGGAGAAGGGCGAAAAAGGTCAGGCACGCATCGAAAACCTTGAGGAACTGGTGACGGCAACGCGCCAGTTCAGCTATCAGGATGAAGACGAAGATTTGATGCCGCTGCAGGCGTTTCTCTCCCATGCCGCGCTGGAGGCGGGGGAAGGCCAGGCAGACAAATGGCAGGACGCGGTGCAACTGATGACGCTGCACTCCGCAAAAGGGCTGGAGTTCAGCCAGGTCTTTATCGTCGGCATGGAAGAGGGCATGTTCCCCAGCCAGATGTCGCTGGACGAAGGTGGCCGCCTCGAAGAGGAGCGTCGTCTGGCCTACGTTGGCGTCACGCGTGCGATGGAAAAACTGACGCTGACCTATGCCGAAACCCGTCGTCTTTATGGTAAGGAAGTGTATCACCGCCCCTCGCGTTTCATTGGCGAGCTGCCGGAGGATTGCGTGGAAGAGGTGCGTTTGCGCGCCAGCGTCAGTCGTCCGGTCAGCCATCAGCGGATGGGAACGCCGGTGGCGAAAAACGACAGTGGCTTCGCGCTCGGCCAGCGTGTACGCCATGCCAAATTTGGCGAAGGCACCATTATTAACCTCGAAGGCAGCGGTGAACACAGCCGTCTGCAGGTCGCTTTTCAGGGACAGGGCATCAAGTGGCTGGTGGCCGCCTATGCCCGCCTGGAAACGGTGTAGCGCGGTTGCGCTGCCTTGACGACTTTTTCGTCTCAGCGTAACATGCGCGCACTATTATCATGAGAGGACAACGCCTTGGACACGCCCAGTCGATGCTGGCTCAATTACCTGGTTCACAGGAATAACATCTAAGGCTACCTCTTATTAGCTGGTAGCCTTAGCGGTTATCAGCGACCTCCCGCTTTTTCCGTCGCATGAGTCAGCACTGATGTACCCCTGAAGCGAAAGTTTCGGTGTTCAGGCTTTGCCGTGCCCGTTTTGCGTAAGCGAATCGGTTCACCGCCTTGTCCCATAAAGTCTGCAATGGGGATATTGCTATGCTGAGCGCATTTAAACTGGATCGCAGCCGCCTGACGCGCCTCGAACTGGATGACCAAAACGAAAAGCTCAACACGTCAGTGTGGGTCGATCTGATCGAGCCGGATGAAGGTGAGCGTGATCTGGTGCAAAGCGAGTTGGGCCAGAGCCTGGCGACACGGCCAGAACTGGAAGACATCGAAGCCTCGGCGCGTTTTTTTGAAGATGAAGATGGCCTACACATTCACTCATTTTTCTTCTATGAAGACGCGGAAGACCATGCCGGTAACTCGACGGTGGCGTTTACCATCCGTGAAGATCGCCTGTACACCCTGCGTGAGCGTGAGTTGCCAGCGTTTCGCCTGTATCGCATGCGCGCACGTAACCAGACGCTGATCGACGGTAACGCCTTCGAGCTGTTGCTCGACCTGTTTGAGACCAAAATCGAACAGCTGGCGGATGAGATTGAGAACATTTATAGCGCGCTGGAAAAACTCAGTCGCGTGATTATGGAGGGGCAGCAGGGCGAAGAGTATGACCTGGCGCTGTCACGTCTCGCGGAACTGGAAGATATCGGCTGGAAGGTGCGTTTGTGTCTGATGGATACCCAGCGTGCACTTAACTTCCTGGTACGTAAAGCCCGCTTGCCTGCGAACCAGCTGGAGCAGGCACGCGAAATCCTGCGCGATATCGAATCTCTCCTGCCGCACAATGAATCGCTGTTCCAGAAGGTTAACTTCCTGATGCAGGCAGCGATGGGTTTTATCAACATCGAGCAGAACCGCATCATTAAGATCTTCTCGGTGGTGTCGGTGGTCTTCCTGCCGCCAACGCTGGTCGCTTCCAGCTACGGGATGAACTTCGAGTTTATGCCGGAACTGAAATGGAGCTTCGGCTACCCGGCAGCAATTGGACTGATGATCCTCGCGGGTCTGGCACCCTATCTCTACTTCAAACGTAAAAACTGGTTGTAACATTGCGCGATAAATCGCGCCGCTACGCATGCAATATGTAACAATTCCGGGGCCGTCTATACGGCCCGATTTTCTGGCTATACATCACATTTCTGCGTAATCTGTACCCTCATTTTTATTAACATTTACCCTTCCACCCTATGGCGCATCTCTCTTTGCGACAGCAATGGACCATTCTGCTGATTGCTTCTCTGATTCTGGGCATTATCTTCCAGCTGTTTCACCTGCCTGCGGCATTGTTGCTCGGTCCAATGATTGTTGGAACCGTGATGGGATTATCGGGTGCTGCGGTACGCATCGATAAACGCTTCTTTGTGCTGGCTCAGGCGGTACTGGGCTGCATGATTGGGCAAACCTTATCGCCCGCCATTTTGCCGCCACTGTTGCAAGACTGGCCGGTGGTGATGGCGGTGCTGGCACTGACGCTAGCCGCCAGTGGGCTGTCAGGCTTTCTACTGGTCCGCTTCAGCAATCTGCCTGGCCCTACCGGGGCCTGGGGATCGTCGCCCGGCGGTGCGTCGGCAATGGTGGCGATGGCCGGAGATTTTGGCGCAGACGTGCGACTGGTGGCTTTTATGCAGTACCTGCGCGTGCTGTTTGTGGCGACGGCAGCGGCAGTCGTGGCGCGTATCGGTCTGGGTAATGGCGGTGGCAGCGCCGACCTGGTGTGGTTCCCGGCACTGCACAGCAGCTTTGCCCTGACGCTGGTGGTGATGGTGGTCGGAGCCTGGCTGGGACAAAAGCTGCGGATTCCGTCCGGTGCATTGTTATTACCGGCGTTGATCGGCGCGACCTTGCAGGGAACGGGGGTGGCGACCTTACAGGTGCCGGAATGGTTACTGGCGCTGGCTTATGCGCTGATTGGCTGGAGCGTGGGGCTGCGCTTTACCCGTCCGATTTTCCTGCTGGCGCTGCGTACCTTGCCGCAAATGGTGGTATCGATAATCGGCCTGATGCTGTTGTGTGGCGGGCTGGCCTGGATGCTGACACGCGTGCTGCATGTGGATCTGATGACCGCTTACCTGGCAACCAGCCCTGGCGGGCTGGATACCGTAGCGATTATTGCGGCGGGGAGCCAGGTCGATATTGCCTTTGTCATGGCGTTGCAGACCTTACGCCTGTTCACCATTCTGCTCACTGGCCCGGCCCTGGCGCGTTTTATTTCACGCTATGCGCACGCGCGTGCGAGCTGAAACAACAACCGCATCAAGGATAAATATGGCGAGTGCCAGCCAGATAAAACCAAAGGTCACCATTTTATCGGGCGTGACGGTCTCGCCATAAAACACCACAGCTAGCAGGAACATCAGCGTCGGACCGAGGTACTGGAAAAAGCCGATGGTCGATAAACGCAGGCGCGTACAGGCAGCGGCAAACAGCATCAGCGGGACGGTAGTGACGACACCGGCGGCCACCAGTTTGAGATTGAGGCTCAGGGGGTTAGCGCTCAGATGGCTGGTGGCGCTGTCGGCAAAACCAAACAGGTAGATTGCCGCCAGCGGGAACAGCCACAGCGTCTCAATCAACATGCCGCTCTGGGCATCAACCTGAATCTTCTTGCGCATCAGGCCGTAGAACGCAAAGCTCAACGCCAGCCCCAGCGCGATAACCGGCACCGAGCCAAATTGCCACAGCTGCACCAGTACACCGGTGGTAGCGAGAAACACCGCCAGCCATTGCAGACGGCGGAAACGCTCGCGCATAAATAACATCCCCAGCACCACGTTAATCAGCGGGCTAATAAAGTAACCCAGGCTGGCTTCAAGGATATGCTGATTATTCACTGCCCAGATATACAGCAGCCAGTTGCCACCGATGGTCACGGCGGTTAATGCCAGCAACAGCACCTTCTTCGGCTGGCGTAACACGCTGCACACCTGATTCCAGTTGCGGCTCAGGGTAATCAGCAGCAGCATAAACAACGCTGACCAGATAACGCGGTGCGTCATGATTTCCAGCTGGGGGACCACTTTGACCAGCTTAAAGTAGGCGGGAGCGATACCCCAGAGAAAGTAGGCACCGAGCGCATAGCCAATGCCCTGGCGCGTTTGTTGCGTATCCATCATTTATTCCAGAAAAGCGGCGATTCTCGCACGTCGTGGGTGATTAACCAATCAGGTAAGTTGCAGTAGCCGTGGCGATATAATCGCCCTGCTGGTTGTGCAGTTCTACACGCGCCACTGCCACCTTGTTACCTGCGCGTAGCAGGCTGCTGGTGGCGATGAAGCGCTCACCGCGCCCCGGGCGCAGATAATCCACGCGCATATCGATAGTTCCCATACGAGACAGCCGCTGACGCAGCTCCTCTTCGCTGATACTTTCCTGACGCGTCAGCGAATGGCTGACACACACCAGCCCGGCAGCAACATCCAGCACTGAGGCGATCACGCCACCGTGCAAAATACGTTGTGCCGCATTGCCGACCAGCATGGTTTTATTGGCAAAACCCAGTTCAGCGTATTCAGGTTCCAGCCGATCCAGCTCCAGCCCGAGGGCCTGATTAAACGGCATATGATAAACAAAAATTTCGCCAATCAGACGGCGTGCTTCCTGCGGTGTCAGCATGGGTGATGACATGGTGATGGCCTTCAAATGTCCCCGCGTGGGGCGATAGATGTTAATGAGTTGTGTATATTATGCCGCGTTTGGGCTGCTTTCCAGTTTCAGAAATCGTCACTCATCAGAGCGTAAGTTTGTGTGTAGAATGACCTGCTTTTTTAAACCGTTATTCAACGATTTTGTTAGGCAGTGCCCACTGGAGAATTTTATGCGTAAGCATCGCGCCTTGCTGGCAGCGGCCCTGTTACTTCCTGCCCTGGCGCAGGCTGATGAAGCCACGATCAAAGAAGTTCATGATGCCCCGGCGGTTAAGGGCAGTATTATTGCCAACCTGCTGGAGAAACACGATAACCCATTCGTGCTTTATCCTTACGAAAACAACTATCTGCTTTACACCTACACCAGTAGCATGAATAAAGAGGCGATATCCTCGTACGACTGGGCAGACAAAGCGAAAAAAGATGAAGTAAAATTCCAGCTCAGTCTGGCCTTTCCGCTGTGGCGCGGTATTCTGGGCGACAATTCGGTACTGGCGGCCTCCTATACGCAACGTTCCTGGTGGCAGCTGTCAAACCGTGGTGCATCATCACCGTTCCGTGAAACCAACTATGAGCCGCAGATTTTCCTCGGCTGGGCCACGGACTACACTCTGGGTGGCTGGACATTACGTGATGTGGAAATGGGTCTGAACCATGAGTCGAATGGTCGCAGCGATCCGACTTCACGCAGCTGGAACCGTGTGTATGCGCGCCTGATGGCGGAGAATGGCAATTTCCTCGCGGAGATCAAACCCTGGTATCGTATCCCGGAAAGCGCCAGCAATGACGACAATCCGGACATCACCAAATATATGGGCTACTACCGCGCGAAGCTGGGCTACATGCTTGGCGACAGCATCTTTAGCGTGGAAGGCAATTACAACTGGAACAGTGGCTACGGCGGTGCAACCTTCGCCTGGAGTTACCCGATCAGCGAGCATGTGCGTTTTTACACCCAGCTGTTTAGCGGCTACGGTGAATCGCTCATCGACTACAACCACCGCCAGACGCGCGTGGGTGTGGGCGTGACGCTCAACGATCTGTTCTGATAAGCAAAAAACAGGATTACCGTGGCAACATCGGCAGTGCTCAATCAGGAAACGCTGGCGCAGCAGGTATTACAGGATACCTTCGGCTACCAGCAATTTCGTCCCGGCCAGCAAACCATTATTGAAACGGCGCTGGCAGGGCGCGATTGCCTGGTGGTTATGCCCACCGGCGGTGGCAAATCGCTGTGTTATCAAATCCCGGCATTGGTGCGCGAAGGGTTAACCCTGGTGGTATCGCCACTGATCTCGTTGATGAAAGATCAGGTGGATCAACTGCTGGCGAACGGCGTGGCGGCTGCCTGTCTTAACTCGACGCAGACGCGTGAGCAGCAGCAGCAGGTGTTTGCCGACTGTCGCACCGGCCGTTTGAAACTGCTCTACATCGCGCCTGAACGCCTGATGATGGATAACTTCCTCGACAGCCTGCACCACTGGAATCCGGTGATGCTGGCGGTGGATGAAGCGCACTGCATCTCTCAATGGGGTCACGATTTCCGTCCGGAATATGGTGCGCTGGGCCAGCTGCGCCAGCGTTTCCCGGATCTGCCGGTGATGGCACTGACGGCCACCGCCGACGAAACCACGCGTAATGACATCGCGCATTTGTTGCAGATGGACGATCCGCTGATTCAAATCAGCAGCTTCGACCGCCCCAACATCCGCTACACGCTGGTGGAGAAGTTTAAGCCTACCGAGCAGCTGCTGCGTTACGTACAGGATCAGCGTGGTAAAAGCGGCATCATTTACTGCAACAGCCGCGCCAAAGTGGAAGACACGGCGGCACGGTTGCAAAGTCGCGGCCTGAGCGTAGGGGCCTATCATGCCGGTATCGACAGCGCCCAGCGTGCGCGGGTACAGGAAGCGTTTCAGCGCGATGATCTGCAAATCGTGGTGGCCACCGTTGCGTTTGGGATGGGGATCAACAAACCCAACGTGCGTTTTGTGGTGCACTTTGATATCCCGCGCAATATCGAATCCTACTATCAGGAAACCGGTCGTGCCGGGCGTGATGGTTTGCCGGCAGAAGCGATGATGCTGTATGACCCGGCGGATATGGCGTGGCTGCGTAAATGTCTGGAAGAGAAAGCACCGGGTCCGTTGCAGGATATTGAGCGGCATAAACTCAATGCGATGGGGGCGTTTGCCGAAGCACAAACCTGTCGCCGTCTGGTGTTGCTTAACTACTTTGGTGAAGGGCGTCAGCAGCAATGCGACAACTGCGATATCTGCCTCGATCCGCCACGCCGCTACGATGGCCTGGTGGAAGCGCAGAAAGCGCTTTCCGGCATTTATCGCACAGGGCAGCGTTTTGGTATGGGCTATATTGTTGAAGTTTTGCGCGGTGCCAGTAACCAGCGTATTCGCGACAATGGTCACGATAAACTGCCGGTGTACGGTATTGGTCGCGATCAAAGCACCGAACATTGGGTCAGTGTGCTGCGTCAGCTGATTCACCTCGGTATGGTGACGCAGAATATCGCCATGCACTCCGCCTTACAACTCACCGAAGCGGCGCGCCCGGTATTACGTGCCGAAGTGCCGCTGATGCTGGCGGTGCCGCGAATTGTGACGGTGAAAACCCGCAGCAGCTCACCGAAGGTGTACGGTGGCAATTACGATCGCAAACTGTTTGCCAAGCTGCGCAAGTTGCGCAAAGCGATAGCCGACGAAGAGAATATCCCGCCTTACGTGGTATTTAACGATGCCACGCTGATTGAAATGGCAGAACAAATGCCGGTGAGCGCGTCAGAAATGCTGAGCGTGAACGGTGTCGGTCATCGCAAGCTGGAGCGCTTTGGTAAGCCGTTCCTGGTGATGATCAAAGAACATCTTGATGAAGAGTAAAGGAAAAAAAGCATGTTGATGTTATTCGCTACCGTCGCGCTGGTGCACCTGGTGGCGTTGATGAGTCCCGGCCCGGACTTTTTCTTTGTTTCGCAAACGGCCGCCAGCCGTTCGCGTAAAGAAGCGATGATGGGTGTGCTGGGTATTACGCTGGGTGTGATGGTGTGGGCCGGTGTGGCGTTGATGGGCCTGCATCTGATCATGGAAAAAATGGCGTGGCTGCATCAGATCATTATGGTCGGCGGTGGTCTCTACCTGCTGTGGATGGGCTGGCAGCTGATGCGATCGGCGCGCCAGCGTCATAAACAACCCCAGGTTGATGCACCGGTGGTTGAGTTGCCAAAAAGGGGCATGAGTTTCCTGAAAGGTTTGTTGACCAACCTCTCCAATCCCAAAGCGATTATCTATTTTGGCAGCGTGTTCTCGCTGTTTGTTGGCAATGATGTGGGGGCACTGGAGCGTTGGGGATTATTCCTGCTGATTCTGGTGGAAACCTTTGCCTGGTTTACCGTGGTGGCGGCGATTTTTGCCCTGCCGTGGATGCGCGATAAATATCAGCGCATGGCGAAGTGGGTGGATGGCATGGCAGGTGTATTGTTTGCCGGTTTCGGCATCCACCTGATCATTTCGCGTTAAGCGAAAGGGTCGCCATGAATGGCGACCCTGCGATTACGCAATACGGCGTGCGCTGGCTAGCAGCGCGCCTACCGCCATAAATAATCCGCCGAAGGTGCGGTTCATCGCCTTCATCTGTTTCGGGCCTTTAATCCAGCCAGCAATGCGGGTTGCCAGCGTGGCGTAACCAATCATCACGATAATATCGACGACGACGGTGGTGACGCCGAGCACCAGATATTGCATCAACTGCGGCTTATGCGGCTGAATAAATTGCGGGAACAACGCAGCAAGAAACACGATGCTTTTGGGGTTGGTGAGGTTAACCAGCACCGCGCGCTTAAACAAACGGCGACGTGGCATCGCTTTGGCGACGGCATTGAGATCCAGCGCGCCACCCGAGCGCCACTGCTGAATGCCCAGCCAGACCAGATAGGCCGCACCCGCCCATTTCAGGATTTCGAACGCCAGCACCGACTGGGAAAACAGCGCACCAAGACCCGCGCCCACCAGCACGATATGCACGGAAAGGCCAAGTTGCAGGCCGGAGATCGACGCGACTGCGCCGCGATAGCCGTGGCTGATACCGGTACTCATGGTATTAATTGCGCCAGAGCCGGGTGACAGGCTCAGGATGGTTGTGGTTAACAGGTAGGTTAACCACCATTCAATGGTCATGTGTGACATTCCCTGAAGTTAGCGAAGTGTGACACAATACGCCAGAAAATCGCGGCACGCTATGGAGTGGATGTGCGGCGTTGACGTTTTTTTCCGGGGGGCGGATGCAGCAGATAAAACAGAGTTGGCTCAGGCGTGAAAAGGCGTTTGCTTCCTTTGCCACCGGTCCGCTGCTCGACTTCTGGCACCGTCGCGAAGAGCGTGAATTTACCGGCGTGGGCAATCTCATCATTCGCTATGTGCGCTTCACTTCTCCGCAACATCGCCGTGTCATTCTGATCGTTCCCGGACGCATCGAGAGCTATATCAAATACCCGGAGCTGGCCTACGATCTGTTCCATTGCGGCTTTGATGTGGTGATCATCGACCATCGCGGCCAGGGACGTTCAGACCGTCTGCTGGAGGACTCTCACCGTGGCCATGTGGTGGAGTTCACCGATTATGTCGATGATTTGGAAACGCTGTACCTGAAAGAGATCGTCAGTGGTCATTACCGGCAACGCTATGCGCTGGCGCACTCGATGGGTGGGGCGATCCTCGCGCTGTTTCTGGCGCGTCAGCCACGGGCGTTTCATGCGGTGGCGTTGTCAGCACCGATGTTCGGCATCACCCTGCCGCTGCCACCGTTTCTGGCGCACCGTATCCTCGACTGGGCAGAGAAAATGCCTGCCCTGCGTGACGGTTACGCCCTGGGGACCGGGCGCTGGCGTGCCCATCCGTTCGGTATCAACCAACTGACACACAGCCGGGAACGCTATCGCCGCAATTTACGTTTTTATGCCGATGATCCGGCGATTCGCGTCGGCGGCCCAACCTACCATTGGGTGAGGGAAGGGGTGCAGGCCGGACGTAACATCATCAGCCAGGTGAATAACATCACCACGCCAATGCTGCTGATGCAGGCCAGCGAAGATCGGGTGGTGGATAACCGCTCGCAGGCTTTGTTTTGTGAGGCGATGGCGGCGGCAGGGCATCCCTGCGAAGGCGTCACGCCCTATGTGATTGAGGGTGCGCGACATGAGATCCTGTTTGAAACAGACGCGATGCGCGCCCAGGCGCTAAACGCCGTGGTCGATTTTTTTGCACGCCACGTTTAATTGATTATTGATACCTACAACCGAGGTTTACATGTACCACATCGTCGCATCCGACCTGGATGGCACGCTGCTTTCTCCGGACCATCGCCTGACACCTTTTGCTCGCAGTACCTTGCAGGAGCTGGTGGCACGCGATGTTCATTTCGTCTTTGCCACCGGTCGTCACTATATCGATGTGGGACAAATGCGCGACAGTCTCGGCATCCCGGCTTATATGATCACCTCCAACGGTGCGCGTGTGCATAACGCCGACGGCGAACTGATTTTCAGCCACAATCTGGATGCCGATATCGCGCAGGATTTGTATGGCCTGAAATATCATGATGAGCAGGTGCTGACCCACGTTTACCGTGATGACGAATGGTTTATTAGCCGCCATCGCCCGGCCGAGCAGGATTACTTCCGCGAGTCGGTGTTTAACTACCAGGTGTATCAGCCCGGCATGTTGCCGACGGATGGCATCAGCAAAGTGTTCTTTACCTGCGACGAACCGGAGCATCTGATCCCGATGGAACAGGCGATTGAAGCGCGCTGGGGCGATCGGGTTAACGTCAGTTTCTCGCTGCCGACTTGTCTGGAAGTGATGGCGGGTGGCGTTTCCAAGGGGCACGCGTTGGAAGCCGTGGCGAAGCAGCTCGGCTATTCACTGAAAGAGTGTATCGCCTTTGGTGACGGTATGAACGATGTGGAGATGCTCAGCATGGCGGGCAAGGGCTGCATCATGCGCAATGCGCATCAGCGCCTGAAAGACACCTTGCCAGCGCTGGAAGTGATTGGCAGCAACGCCGAAGACGCGGTGCCACATACGCTGCGTAAGCTGTTCCTGGCGTAATCATTAATTGATACGGTCGCCATTTATGGCGACCGATTAACAAATGGTTATTTTAAGGTCGCTTGTAAACCAGATAATTCAACCAGACAGCGACAGTTTGTTTACACTAGCGGCACTGTTCATTTTGGGGTCGTTATTGTGCCGTTATTGATCGTTACCACCATTCTGTGGGCTTTTTCCTTTAGTTTTATCGGGGAATATCTGGCGGGTCAGGTGGATTCCTGGTTCTCGGTGCTGATGCGTCTGGCGCTGGCAGCCATTGTCTTTCTGCCCTTCCTGCGCTGGCGTGGTTATCGCGCCTCGACCATCCTGCTGTATATGCTGGTGGGGATGCTGCAATTGGGCATCATGTACCTGCTCAGCTTTGAAGCCTACCTCTATCTCAGCGTGACGGAATTCCTGTTATTTACCGTCATGACGCCGCTGTATGTCACCCTGATATACGATCTGCTCAGCCGACGCCCGTTGCGTATTGGCTACGCCTTCAGTGCCTTGCTGGCGGTGGTCGGCGCAGCGATTATTCGTTATGACAAAGTCAGCGACCACTTCTGGTTTGGTCTGTTGCTGGTGCAGGCGGCGAATATCTGTTTTGCCATCGGCATGGTGGGTTACAAGCGTTTGCAGGAGACGCGCCCGATGCCGCAGCACACCGCGTTTTCCTGGTTCTACCTTGGCGCAGTGATCATTGCGGTGATTGCCTGGTGCCTGTGGGGCAACCCCAACAAGCTACCGACCACCTCGCTGCAATGGGGCATTCTGGTGTGGCTGGGCGTGGCCGCGTCCGGGTTGGGCTACTTTATGTGGAACTATGGCGCTACCCAGGTGGATGCAGGCACACTGGGTATCATGAACAATATGCATGTGCCGGCAGGATTGCTGGTAAACCTGGCGATCTGGCAGGAAAAACCACACTGGCCGAGCTTTATCGCCGGGGCCATTGTGATCTTCGCTTCACTTTATGTGCATAAACGCTGGGTACTGGGAAAAACCGCGACCAGCCATTAAGCCTTTTTGACAGGGGCCGGGCGCTGCACCAGCGTCAGCCCTTTCAAAAAGTTACGCAGAATCTGGTCACCGCATTCGCGGTAATTCTTATGATCCGGATTACGGAAAATTGCGCCGATCTCCGCCTGAGAAACCTTAAAGTTTGCCTTCAGCAAGATCTCGGGAATGTCCGTGGTTTTCAGGGCAAACGCGATACGTAACTTCTTCAGGAAGATATTGTTGTTCATGCGGCGCTCAATCGATGGCGCAGGCGCATCTTCGCTCTTACCACGACGATGGAAAATCAAACCGTTGAGGAAATAACCCATCAGCACATCCGGGCAGGGACGATACGCCGCGTCATCATCTTTCTTCAGCCACGCCTGCACATCTTCCAGTGGCACATCGCAACTCGCCAGGGCGAAAATCTCCACCACTTTGCTGTCGCTTAAATCCAGCATATAGCGCACGCTGCGCAGCACATCGTTATTGGTCATGGTGAAAATCTCCTGGTCACGGGTTGAGGCGGCGCATTATAGAGTAGGCCGTTTCAGGAAGACAGCGGTTGTAACGAACCGGGGCGCGATGCATCGCGCACAAAAGGCAGATGATCACAGGCATGCTGGCGGGCAAAACGCGCGAACGCCTCCAGCACCGGCTGACGCTGCTCACCGTCACGCATTGCCGCGTACAAACGGCTCCACAACCCTTCACCCAGCGTTTTGGTCACCACCAATCCCTGATGTTCAAAACTCTCCACGACCCAGTGGGGCAGCGCCGCAATCCCCATGCGCGCTGACACCATCTGGATCATCAGCAACGTATTATCGACACTCTTCAGCGCCGGGCTTACCCCTGCCGGCTGCAAAAAATGCCGCCAGATATCCAGCCGCTGACGCTGTACCGGATAAATCAGCAGGACTTCATCCGCTAAATCTTCCGGCGAAATATGTTCGCGCTGCGCCAGCGGATGATCCGGTGCCAGCACCAGCCGTACTTCGTAATCAAACATCGGGGAATAGAACAACCCGCTGCGTGGCAAAATATCGGAGGTCAACACCACATCCAGCTCGCCCTGCTGCAACGCGGGTTGCGGGTCGAATGTCACGCCGGATTTAAAATCCATCACCACCTGCGGCCAGCTCTGACGGAAATTATTCAGCGCTGGCGTCAGCCACTGAATACAGCTATGGCACTCAATGGCGATGCGCAACGTCGTCTGATGCGGCTCATGGCAAGCCTGCAACGCCTGCTGAATCTGCGGCAGTATCTGCTCAGCCAGCTGCAACAGGATCTCCCCCTGTGGTGTAAAACGTAGCGGCTGGCTCTTGCGCACAAACAGGCGAAAGCCCAGCCGCTGCTCCAGGTCGCTGAACTGATGAGATAACGCCGATTGCGTTTGATGAAGCTGAGCGGCGGCGGCGGCCAGAGAGCCGGTATGCCGTAACGCTTGCAGCGTCCGCAGGTGTTTGAGTTCGATCATGAGAATCCTTCACATCGAGATTGAACAATTTGCGCTTGAGGAACATACAGTACCCGCAGAATATAGCGGTGTAAACATCTGGACGGCTAAACATCTGATTGTAACCTAAGCTGCTCAATAAAGAATACCTGGAGGACATCAAATGACCATTCTGAACCATACACTCGGTTTTCCTCGCATCGGTCTGCGTCGTGAATTGAAAAAAGCCCAGGAAAGTTATTGGGCAGGTAACAGCTCACAGGAAGATTTGCTGGCCGTGGGGCGTGAGCTGCGTGCACGTCACTGGCAACAACAGAAAGAAGCGGGCGTGAACCTGCTACCGGTGGGCGACTTCGCCTGGTACGATCACGTACTCACTACCAGCCTGCTGTTGGGCAACGTACCGGCCCGCCACCAGAATAAAGACGGCTCCGTTGACCTCGATACCCTGTTCCGCCTCGGCCGTGGTCGTGCACCGACCGGCGCACCAGCAGCCGCCGCCGAAATGACCAAATGGTTCAACACCAACTATCACTACATGGTGCCAGAATTCACCCAGGGTCAGCAGTTCAGACTGACCTGGACCCAGCTGCTGGACGAAGTGGACGAAGCGCTGGCGCTCGGGCATAAAGTTAAACCCGTGCTACTCGGCCCGGTCACTTACCTGTGGTTGGGTAAAGTCAAAGGCGAACAGTTTGATCGCCTTTCGCTGCTGAAAGACATCCTGCCGGTTTATCAACAGGTGCTGGCTGAACTGAAACAACGCGATATCGAATGGGTGCAGATTGATGAGCCAGCGCTGGCGCTGGAACTGCCGCAGGAATGGCGTGCCGCGTTCAAACCGGCTTACGACGCGTTGCAGGGCAAAACCAAACTGCTGCTGACCACCTACTTCGACAGCATCGGCCAGAACCTTAATGTGATCAAAGCGCTGCCAGTGCAGGGGCTGCATGTTGACCTGGTGCATGGCAGAGATGATATCCAGCACATCAACCAGCAACTGCCAGCAGAATGGCTGCTGTCTGTTGGGGTGATCAACGGTCGTAACGTCTGGCGTGCCGACCTCAGCAGTTGGTTCGAACGCCTGCAACCGCTGGTGGGACAACGCAAACAACTGTGGATCGGCTCTTCCTGCTCCCTGCTGCACAGCCCGATCGACCTGAGCGTGGAAACCCGTCTCGATGACGAAGTGAAAAGCTGGTTTGCTTTTGCCCTGCAAAAATGTGCTGAGTTGTCCCTGCTGAGTAACGCGCTGAACAGCAACGATGCAAAATCCCTCGAAGCCTGGAGTGCGCCAATCCGTGCCCGTGCCCACTCCAGCCGTGTGCATAACGCCGCTGTGGCGGCGCGTCTGGCAAAAATCCAGGCCAAAGATACCGAGCGTAACAGCGCCTACACCGAGCGTGCTCAGGCGCAGCGCAACCGCTTCCATCTGCCAGCATGGCCAACCACCACCATTGGTTCATTCCCGCAGACCACTGAAATCCGTGGCCTGCGTCTCGACTTCAAAAAAGGCAACATTGATGGCGGTCACTATCGCACCGGTATCGCTGAGCACATCAAACAGGCGATTGTGGAACAGGAACGTCTGGGGCTTGACGTGCTGGTACACGGTGAAGCCGAGCGTAACGACATGGTTGAATATTTCGGCGAAAACCTCGACGGTTTCGTGTTCACTCAGAACGGCTGGGTACAGAGCTACGGTTCACGCTGCGTAAAACCGCCGGTGATTATCGGAGACGTCAGCCGCCCGGCAGCCATCACCGTAGAGTGGGCGAAATATGCCCAGTCGCTGACCGACAAACCGGTTAAAGGCATGCTCACCGGTCCGGTCACTATCCTGTGCTGGTCGTTTCCGCGTGAAGACGTTAGCCGAGAAACCATCGCCAAACAAATTGCACTGGCGCTGCGCGATGAAGTGGCTGACCTGGAAAAAGCCGGTATCGGCATCATCCAGATTGACGAACCGGCGCTGCGTGAAGGTCTGCCGCTGCATCAGTCCGACTGGGCTGCCTACCTCACCTGGGCGGTCGATGCGTTCCGCCTCAACGCGGCGGTGGCGCAGGATGACACCCAGATCCACACCCATATGTGTTATTGCGAGTTCAACGACATCATGGACTCCATCGCCGCGCTGGATGCAGACGTGATCACCATCGAAACCTCACGTTCCGATATGGACCTGCTGGATGCGTTTAAAGAATTCTCATACCCGAACGAAATCGGCCCAGGGGTGTATGACATCCACTCACCGAACGTACCCAGTGTGGCGTGGATGGAAGACCTGTTGCGTAAAGCGGCGCTGAGTATTCCGGAAGAGCGTCTGTGGGTGAACCCGGACTGCGGCCTGAAAACCCGTGGCTGGACGGAAACCCGTCAGGCTCTGGCCAATATGGTCGAAGCGGCGAAAAAACTGCGCGGTGAAACCGCGTAATCGTTGGATAAAATGTTGTGTTGATACGTTGGGGCGCGCAAGCGCCCCCTTTTTTTATTACGCGTCTGGTGCAACGCCATACTGCTTAAACCAGGCAAGCATTCGCACCCAGCCATCCTGCGCCGATTCCGCGTGATAGCTCGGACGATAATCAGCGTGGAAGGCATGGCCCGCATCCGGATAGACCACGATCTCCGCTTTGGCATTGGCGGCACGCAGCGCCTGGCGCATCAGCTCAACGCTCTCCAGCGGAATCCCTTCATCCTGACCGCCGTACAGGCCCAGCACCGGCGCATTTAAATCGACGGCGATATCAATCGGATGCTTTTGCTGCTTCAGCGTCTTGTCGCCAATCAGGCGACCATACCAGGCAACCGCTGCGCGCACCTGCGGGTTGTGCGCCGCGAACAGCCAGCTAATGCGTCCACCCCAGCAGAAGCCGGTAATGCCCATACGACGGATATCACCGCCGTTACGTGCGGCCCAGTTGGCGACGTGGTCGAGGTCCGACAGCACCTGTGAATCCGGCACTTTACTCACCAGCTCTTTAAACAGGGTCGGGATATCGTGGTATTCACTGGGATCGCCTTCACGGAAATACAGTTCTGGTGCCACCGCCAGATAACCCTCCAGCGCCAGCCGACGGCAGACATCACGAATATGCTCATGTACGCCAAAAATCTCCTGCACCACTAACACCACTGGCAGTGTGCCTTCATACTCTTTTGGCCGGGCATAATACGCTGGCAGGTTTTCCCCCTGGCTGGGGACCGAGGTTTCTCCGCTATGGATCGCCTCGCTGTGGGTAAGAATGGTGGTGCTCGCAGTCGGTTGTACGGCGGGGGCAAAGCCGCCAGTTGCAGATTTTTGTGCCATATTGTCTTCGGTTTTCATTGTTCTCTCCGTGCTAACAATCGCGCAATCACGTAACTATAGCCTGGCCGCTGTGGCCGGGCGGGTGTAGGGAGCAGAGGGGTTACGCATGAGTTCTTCCTCTTCTATTAACATTGCCGTTTAAACTTACACAGCACAGCTTGTAGCAATTCAGAATGGCAGACGATCAATGTGTGATTCCTATCACGTTATTTTTTTCTGATAATGTAACTTTCATTATCGATAGTGAAATTAGTCACATATTTATCCCGCCTGCTGACGTAAAGTGGCGCGCATATCCCTTATCTACCAGGAGTCTGTTATGGCCCAGTCTGACGTTTTCCACCTTGGCATCACCAAAGCCGACCTGAAAGGAGCCACGCTGGCCATCGTTCCCGGCGATCCTGAGCGCGTAAAGAAAATCGCTGCGCTGATGGACAACCCGCAGCACCTGGCGTCGCATCGTGAATTCACCACTTATCTGGCCGAGGTGGACGGCAAACCGGTAGTGGTTTGCTCCACCGGCATTGGTGGCCCGTCAACCTCCATCGCAGTGGAAGAACTGGCCCAGCTCGGTGTGCGTACCTTCCTGCGCGTCGGCACCACCGGTGCCATCCAGCCGAATATCAATGTGGGTGATGTGCTGGTCACCACGGCTTCGGTTCGTCTGGACGGTGCCAGCCTGCATTTCGCGCCGATGGAATTCCCGGCGGTCGCTGACTTCACCTGTACCACGGCGCTGGTCGCAGCGGCAGAAGCCTGTGGTGCGAAGACCCACATTGGCATCACCGCCTCCTCTGACACCTTCTATCCCGGCCAGGAACGTTACGACACCTTCTCAGGCCGTGTGGTCAGCCGCTTCCAGGGCTCGATGAAAGAGTGGCAGCAAATGGGCGTCCTCAACTATGAGATGGAATCCGCTACACTGTTAACCATGTGCGCCAGCCAGGGGCTGCGAGCCGGTATGGTGGCGGGCGTCATCGTGAATCGTACGCAGAAGGAGATCCCGGACGCGGCGACCATGAAACAGACTGAAAGCGACGCGGTGAAAATTGTAGTCGAAGCGGCGCGTCGGTTGATCTAGCGCGCCCGGTAACCGGCGATTTTCAGATTTCGTCGGTTACCTGAAACGGATGCGCGTAAATTCAGCGGATAACTGAGAAATTTCTATGCGCAAAACGGTTCCTGTTCAACGTCCTGCCTTTATGGTCAGCCCTCAGGCGCGTGTCGAAGATGCGGCAGCGCGTTTCCGCCATGCGATGGCGGCGGCTGATTTCCCTGTCGCGCGTCAGTGCTGTGAAGAAGTGTTGCGTGTTATGCCGCACAACATGCAGGTGCTAAGTGATTATGCGCTGGCGTTGATGCGTGTTGGCGAATACCAGAAATCCTGGAAAACCTACCAGAAAATCTATCAGGCTACGGCGGATAAGCGGGCGCAGGCGGCGGAAACCTGGCTTGACGGTCTCACCGAAGTCTGTGGCTGGCTTAACAAGCCGGATGAGGTGGCGCGTTACGGGCTGGAATCGTTGCAGCAATCCGACCGGAAATTCAGCGCCGGGCAAAAGCACCCTTTGCCAGCCGAAGCACCACCAGCCTTTGCGGCGTCTCGCCCACAGGAAAATATCATTGCCTTCAGCCTGTATGGCGACCAGCCACGCTATTGCGAAACCCTGATAAAAAATGTCGAGGTGGCACGCGAGCTTTACCCGGCGTGGACCTGCCGTATCTGGCTGGATGACAGCGTACCGCAACATGTCTGGCAGCGTCTGGCGCAACCTAATGTACAGCTGGTGGATATGTCGCACGAGAAAACGCTGTTTCCCACCCTGTGGCGCTTCCTGGTGATGGATGATGCCCGCGTCAAACGTTTTATCGTGCGGGATGCGGATTCGCTGCTTTCCGAGCGCGAACTGGCCGCAGTGGAGGCCTGGCTGCAATCACCCTATTGGTTCCACCATATGCGTGACTACTTTACCCACACCGAATTGCTGCTGGCGGGAATGTGGGGCGGGTGTAACGGCGTATTCAGCAACATCGAACAGCAGATGCGTGATTTTATTACCCGCTACCAGGGTAGCGAACGTTTTACCGATCAGTATTTCCTCAAACTGGCGTTGTGGCCAACGGTACGCGACAGCCTGCTCAGTCACGACGATATTTTCCATTTTCACCAGGCTGAAGCCTGGCCCGCTCATGATCCCATTCGCTGGCAGACTGACCGTTTTCATGTCGGCAGCAACGCGGGATTCTCCAGCATGGCAGGTAAAGCCAGCCATGCCGATGCGGCGATGCAGCAGGTTGAACTGACTTATGGCGACCAGCGCTGGTGTTATCCGGCAAAAGTGCGTGGCGGTGAATGGGCGTTACCGATGCCTTTTTTCCTGATTGATGCATGGAAAGCGGGTGAACTTACGGTGCAGGCGCTATAAGCCTGCCATCTGGCAAAATTGTCTGGACATTTATACAGTGCGCCTCTACCTTTTCCCTCAGCGAGAGGATCCACGGGGGAATTATGGATCAGCAACTTATCATTATCAGCGGCGTACTGGCGCTGGCCGGGTTCGGCCTGGGCTGGATAGTGGCGCAGCTGCGCGCGGGCCATCAGCACGCCAGCTTTTTAACCGAACGCCGCTTGCTGGAAGATGCACAGCAGCGCCAGCAGCAGCAACTGGAGCTGACGCAACAGCAGGTACAGCAGCGTGAACAGGAGCTGCGTCAGCTGCATGGTGCGCTGAGTGGTGCGCAGGAGCGCCTGCAACAACTTGACTACTGGCGTGGCGAAAGCGAACAGCTGAGCCGTGAACTGCGTAACCAGCTGGAAGTGAACAGCGCGCAGGAAGCCGAGCTACGCGAAGTCACCATCCGCCTGGAAGAGACGCGTTTCGCCGCTGAGGAGAAACAGCGTCTGCTCACCAACAGCGAACAGCGTCTGAGCGCGCAGTTCGAAAATCTTGCCAATCGCATCTTCGAAAACAGCGGTCGTCGTGTTGATGAACAAAACCGCCAGAGTCTGAATAACCTGATCAGCCCGCTGCGCGAGCAGCTGGACGGTTTTCGTCGTCAGGTAAATGACAGCTTTGGTCAGGAAGCGCGTGAACGCCATACGCTGGCCCATGAAATCCGTCAGCTGCAACAGTTAAATGCGCAGATGGCGCAGGAAGCGATTAACCTCACCAAGGCGCTGAAAGGCGACAACAAAATCCAGGGTAACTGGGGCGAAGTGGTTCTCAGCCGGGTGCTGGAGGCATCGGGCCTGCGCGAAGGTCATGAGTATGAAACCCAGGTCAACATTCAGCTGGAGTCGCAGGGCAGGATGCAACCGGATGTGATTGTGCGTCTGCCGCAGGGCAAGGATGTGGTGATTGACGCCAAAATGACGCTGATCGCCTATGAACGCTATTTCAATGCCGAAGATGAGGCCACCCGCGAGCAGGCGATTCAGGATCACGTCAACGCGGTGCGCGGCCATATTCGCCTGCTGGGACGAAAAGATTATCAACAATTGCCCGGTTTACGCTCCCTGGATTATGTGTTGATGTTTATCCCGGTTGAACCGGCTTTCCTGCTGGCGATCGATCGGCAGCCAGAGCTGATCAGCGAGGCGTTGCAGCAGAATATCATGCTGGTCAGCCCCACCACGCTGCTGGTGGCGCTACGCACCATCAACAATCTGTGGCGTTATGAGCATCAGAGCCGCAACGCACAGCGCATTGCCGATCGTGCTGCACGGCTGTATGACAAAATGCGGCTGTTTGTCGACGACATGAGCGGCATTGGTCACAACCTGGATAAAGCGCAGCAAAGTTACCAGCTGGCGATGAAAAAACTGGCGGAAGGGCGCGGCAATCTTATTGCGCAAAGTGAAGCGTTCCGTTCGCTGGGCGTCGAGATCAAACGCCCCATCAATCCGCAGCTGGTGGCGCAGGCGCAACCGTCAGAGACGGAAGAGGATTGGGCCGATGACGACGAGCCTGATGAAAAAGCAGAAGATTCTGCCGCCGCTTCCCTGCGCCGCATCAACGAATAGCACGCCGGTCGCGTGCCCGGCCAGCGCAACTCTGATACACTTCGGGAAGAATTGTTTGTGGAACAGGTAAAACCCATGGCAGATGAATCACAGCAGGAAACTACCCACTTTGGCTTTCAGACCGTCGCGAAAAGCGAAAAGGCAGATAAAGTCGCCGACGTGTTTCACTCCGTAGCGGCAAAATATGACCTGATGAACGATCTGATGTCCTTCGGCATCCATCGTGTCTGGAAGCGTTTCACCATCGACAGCAGCGGCGTGCGCCGTGGTCAGCGCGTGCTGGATTTGGCCGGTGGTACCGGCGACCTGACGGCGAAATTCTCGCGTCTGGTAGGCGAAACCGGCCAGGTGGTGCTGGCGGACATCAATAGCTCAATGCTGAAGATGGGCCGTGAAAAACTGCGTAATCTCGGCATTGCTGGCAACGTCAGCTATGTGCAGGCCAACGCCGAAGCATTGCCTTTCCCGGATAACTATTTCGATTGCATCACCATCTCTTTTGGTCTGCGTAACGTGACGGAAAAAGAGAAAGCGCTGGCTTCCATGTTCCGCGTATTGAAGCCAGGCGGACGCCTGCTGGTGCTGGAATTCTCCAAACCGCTGATCGAACCGCTGAGCAAAGCCTATGATGCTTACTCGTTCCACATTCTGCCGCGTATTGGTCAACTGGTGGCGCAGGATGCCGAAAGCTATCGCTATCTGGCGGAATCGATCCGTATGCATCCCGATCAGGAAACCCTGAAGGCGATGATGAATGACGCGGGTTTTGAGAATACCACCTACTTCAACATGACTGGCGGCATCGTCGCGTTGCATCGCGGCTTTAAGTTCTGACAAATCATGGCCATGACTTTCACTCCTTTGATTACCGGCGGTCTTGAGACCGCCCTCAATCGTGTTTTGTATCGCGATCGCAGCCTGAAAGCGGCACGCCAACGTCTGGCGGGCAAAGTGCTGATGTTACGGTTGCAGGAACTCTCATTCCCGCTGGTGCTGGTGTTCAGCGAAAATCAGCTGGATGTGCTTGGCGACTGGCAGGACAGCAGCGATTGCACCGTCAGCCTGCGCCTTAGCACCCTGCCGAAATTGCGTGACCGCCAGCAACTCACCGGCCTGATTCGCAGCGGCGAGCTGGAAGTGGAGGGGGATTTGCAGGTGGTGCAGCAATTCTCGGCGTTGATGGATCTGGCAGAGCTGGATCCGGCGGAATATCTCGCGCCGTGGATTGGTGATATCGCCGCGCAGGGTATCAGCCAGGCCGCACAGCGCGCGCTGAAGTTTGTGCAACACGAGGTGACGCGTCGCCAGGATTACCTGGGTCAGACCCTCACTGAAGAGTGGCGACTGGCGCCGGGTGCGCTGGAACTCGCCTGGTTTTGCGAGGAAGTGGAAGCGATGGAACGTTCGCTCAATGCGTTAGAGGCGCGTTTAGCACAGCTGGAGGCGAAATGACGCTGGGAGAAATTCGGCGCTTATATTTTATCGTAAAGGTCTTTCTCAGCTATGGCCTTGATGAACTGATTCCCCACATGCGTATCACGCTGCCCCTGCGTTTATGGCGGCGCTGCATTTTCTGGATCCCCAACAAACACAAAAACGAATCGATGGGCGTGCGGATACGTCTGGCGATGGAGCAACTGGGGCCGGTGTGGATCAAGTTCGGTCAGATGCTCTCGACACGGCGCGATCTGTTTCCCCCGGCGATCGCTGATGAGCTGGCGATCCTGCAGGACCGCGTTGCACCGTTTGATGGCGTTAAAGCCAAAGCGCAAATCGAGAAAGCGATCGGCGGGCCGGTGGAAACCTGGTTTGACGATTTCGAGATCACGCCACTGGCCTCGGCGTCTATTGCTCAGGTCCATACCGCGACCCTGAAAGAGAATGGTCGTGAAGTGGTGATCAAAGTGATCCGCCCGGATATCCTGCCGGTGATCAAAGCGGATATGAAGCTGATCTACCGCCTGGCGCGTTGGGTGCCGCGTTTGCTGCCGGATGGGCGTCGTCTGCGTCCGCAGGAAGTGGTGCGCGACTACGAAAAAACCTTGATTGATGAACTCAATCTGCTGCGTGAAGCTGCCAACGCGATTCAACTGCGTCGTAACTTTGACCAGAGCCGCATGCTGTATGTGCCGGAAATCTTCTCCGATTATTGCAGTGAATCGATGCTGGTAATGGAACGTATCTACGGCATTCCGATCTCTGACGTCGCCACGCTGGAGCAGCATGGCGTCAATATGAAGCTGCTGGCCGAGCGTGGTGTGCAGGTGTTCTTCACCCAGGTGTTCCGTGACAGTTTCTTCCATGCCGATATGCATCCCGGCAACATCTTCGTCAGCTACGACCATCCGGAAGATCCGCAATATATCGGCATCGACTGCGGTATCGTCGGTTCGCTGAACAAAGAGGATAAACGTTACCTGGCGGAAAACTTTATCGCGTTCTTTAACCGCGATTACCGCAAGGTGGCGGAGCTGCATGTTGATTCCGGCTGGGTGCCGCCGGATACCAACGTCGAAGATTTTGAGTTTGCGATTCGTACCGTGTGTGAACCGATTTTTGAGAAGCCGCTGGCAGAGATCTCCTTTGGCCATGTGTTGCTCAACCTGTTCAACACCGCACGTCGCTTCAACATGGAAGTGCAGCCACAGCTGGTGCTGTTGCAGAAAACCCTGCTGTATATCGAGGGGATTGGCCGTCAGCTCTATCCGCAGCTCGATTTGTGGAAAACCGCTAAACCGTTCCTCGAAGACTGGATTAAAGATCAGATTGGTATTCCGGCCATCTGGCGCGCGGTGAAAGACAAGGCTCCCTTCTGGGCAGAAAAACTGCCGGAGCTGCCGGAACTGTTTTACGACAGCATGCGCCAGCACAAATTGCTACAGCACAGCGTCGATAAACTGGTCACCGATATGAATGCGCAACGCACCCGTCATAACAAGGCGCGTTATCTGTTCGGAGTAGGGGCTACACTGTTATTAAGTGGCACCGCAGTGCTACTGAGTCGGCCTGAGTGGGATTTGTTTCCCGCGATTTTAATGGCCGCAGGCATCGTTACCTGGCTGATAGGCTGGCGCAAGACAAACTGATTGTCAGCCAGATCTAAAACGCGTAATGTCGCATGCTAAGGCCCGAAATCATATGGGCTTTCTGTGTGTTACATTCAACAGTTTTTCACAGAATATTAGAGGCATATCTCATGGGCGGTATCAGTATTTGGCAATTGTTAATCATTGCCGTCATTGTTGTACTTCTGTTCGGTACCAATAAGCTACGCAATCTGGGTTCGGATTTAGGGTCTTCCATCCGTGGCTTCAAAAAAGCGATGGGTGACGAAGACGAGAAAAAGGATCAACCGAAAGAGCAGGACGCTGACTTCAACGCCAAAACCCTGGCAGATAAACAGCAAACCTCGGCTAGTAAAGACGACGCCAGGAACGACAAGCAGGTATAACTGTGTTCGACATTGGTTTTAGTGAACTGGTATTGGTGTTCGTTATCGGGCTGATTGTTCTCGGTCCGCAACGATTACCGGTTGCGGTAAAAACCGTAGTGGGCTGGATTCGTGCAATTCGCTCGCTGGCGGCTAACGTGCAGAATGAACTGGCGCAGGAACTGAAACTGCAGGAGCTGCAGGATAGCCTGAAGAAGGTGGAAGAAGCGGGCCGTGGCACGCTGTCACCGGAACTGAAAGAATCGATGGAAGAGTTGCGTAAAACCGCCGATTCCATGAAACGTTCTTATCAGCAGAGCATCGATATAGAGAAAGCGGAAGATGAAGCGAATACCATTCATACGCCGCCACCTGCTGCTTCTGTGCCACCGGTAACGCCTGCGACAGCAGTAACGCCCGCAACAGCAGAACATCAGGCCAGCGCGCCAGCGCAGGCACCGCACGCTGCTCCATCTGCCGTGGACAAACCCGACACCGCCAGTGCGCCTCGCAGCACAGCGCCAACTCCTTCTGCAAATGATGAACGATAAACATGGCCGTTGAAGATACACAACCGCTCATCAGCCATCTGATTGAGCTGCGCAAGCGTCTGTTAAACTGCATCATCGCGGTATTTGTCATCTTTCTGGCGCTGATCTACTTCGCCAATGATATCTACCATATTGTGGCAGAGCCGTTGATCAGGCAGATGCCAGCCGGTGCTACCATGATTGCGACCGAAGTCGCATCGCCGTTCTTTACCCCGATAAAGCTCACCATCATTGTTTCGGTGTTTCTGGCCGTACCGGTGATTCTGTATCAGGTATGGGCGTTCATTGCGCCTGCGCTGTATCGCCATGAGCGCAAGCTGGTGATGCCGCTGCTGTTCTCCAGCACGCTGTTATTTTACGTCGGTGTGGCTTTTGCTTACTTCATCGTGTTCCCGCTGGCGTTTGGCTTCTTTGCCAAAACCGCGCCGCAGGGCGTGCAGATCGCCACGGATATCACCCACTATCTCGACTTCGTCATGACCCTGTTCCTGGCATTTGGGGTGGCGTTTGAGGTGCCGGTGGTGATTGTGCTGCTGTGCTGGACCGGGATCACCACGCCGGAAGATCTGAAAAAGAAACGTCCCTACATTCTGGTTGGTGCGTTCGTTGTTGGGATGTTGCTCACACCACCGGATGTTTTCTCACAAACTTTGCTCGCTATTCCGATGTACTGCCTGTTTGAAGTCGGCGTATTCTTCTCCCGCTACTATGTGGGGAAAGGACGAAAGTCGGAGTCGGATTCAGAATCGGTTGACGAGGAGCATCACACCGAATCCTGATATCCAGGCTGAGTATCCCGCGTGCGAGCGGGATGATGATGAATCTGAACCGCCCGCTTGTTGGGCGGTTTTTATTTGGGAAAAAACATGTTTGATATCGGTGTAAACCTGACCAGCACGCAATTCGCCAAAGATCGCGAACAGGTGGTGACGCGTGCGCGCGACGCAGGCGTCACCGGCCTGTTAATCACGGGCACCAACGCGCTGGAAAGCCAACAGGCACAGCGGCTGGCTGCATTGCATTCTGGCTACTGCTGGTCAACCGCAGGTGTGCATCCGCACCATGCCAGCGAATGGTCGGCAGAAACTGCCAACACCCTGCGCCGCCTGGCAGAAAGTGAGCAGGTGGTGGCGATTGGTGAATGCGGACTGGACTTTAACCGCAACTTCTCCGCCCATGACCAGCAGGAATACGCCTTCGATGCGCAACTGCAGCTGGCGGCTGAATTACAGCTGCCGGTATTTCTGCATTGCCGCGAAGCGCACGCGCGTTTTGCTGCGATTCTGCAACCCTGGCTGCCAAAACTGGTGGGTGCGGTGGCGCATTGTTTTACCGGCACGCGCGAAGAACTGGAGGCCTGCCTGGCGCTGGGGCTGTCAGTGGGAATTACCGGTTGGGTATGCGACGAACGCCGTGGCATGGGGCTGCGTGAACTGTTGCCATTGATTCCGGCTGACCGCCTGCTGCTGGAAACCGATGCGCCTTATTTGCTGCCGCGTGATATGCATCCGCGTCCGACGTCGCGTCGTAATGAACCGTGTTTTCTGCCGCACATCGTGCAGCAAGTGGCGTTATGGCGTAATGAGGATGCAGCAACGCTGGGCGCACAGGTGGATTACAACGCGCGCCAGCTGTTCAGATTGGTTTAGGCTTTGCGGAACTGTTTGTTATCGACGCTGCGCATAACCTGCTTATTCAGCAGGTTCAGCAGCAAGATGGAACGGGTCTCGCCATCCGGCTCGGCAAAAATGGCACGCAGACCTTCGAAGGTGCCATCGGTGATGATCACTTCATCACCGACCTGTGGCGTTTCCGGGTCCAGCAGGATCTGTGGCGCGTCACTTTGCAGTGCTTCGATCACTTCATACGGCACCGTCGCCGGCATCGCCCCGAAGCGCACGAAATGGCTGACACCACGCGTGCTGCTGATGGTGGTGGTATGAATCGCTTCCGGATCGAATTCAATAAACAGATAGTTGGGGAACAGCGGTTCACTTACGGTGGTGCGTTTGCCACGAACGATTTTTTCCAGAGCAATCATCGGGCTGAGGCAATTTACCTCCTGCCGCTCAAGATGCTCTTTCGCGCGCAATAGCTGTCCACGTTTGCAATAAAGTAAGTACCAGGATTCCATAACTGCTCCCAAAGAATGGACGCTAAGAATAGCAAACCTGCTTTCAGAGTTATAGCGCATCGGCCGGGGTAAACGCAGCTGTAAAACAAATTTCACTACGATTTTTCTGAGTCTGAGACCTTTTTGATCGTTTTCTGTAAGAAAATTGACGTCTGGCAATCTTCTGTATCAGACTCCTTCACCATCTTATGAATGAAAGGACCGTCTGATGGAACTGTTCCTGTTAAGCAACGGCAAGCTGGCCGACGATGCTCCGTTGCTGAGTTATGCCCACCCACAGCTTCATGCGATGATTGCACAACGCGGTATTACTTCTGCGGTGCTGGTACCCTACGCTATTATTCGTGGTGATCATGCCCAGCGCGCGCAGGATCTGAGCGATTCACTCGGTATTCAGGTGCGCACCGTGCATGAGTTCGCTACTCCGGTCGAAGCGATTGAACAGGCAGAACTGATTCTGGTGAGCGGCGGCAACACCTGGCTGCTGAACCAGATGCTGCATGAACAGGGTTTGATTGTGGCGATCCAGCGGGCGGTGCGTGAACGTCACGTGCCTTACGTTGGCTGGAGCGCCGGTTGCAACGTGGCGACACCTTCCATCCGTACCACCAATGATATGCCGGTGCGCAGCAGCGTGGTGTTGCCTGCGCTGGGGCTGTTCCCGGTACAGATCAATCCGCATTACCTCGATGCACACGTCAGCGGCCACATGGGGGAAACCCGGGATGAGCGTCTGGCAGAGTTCTGTGCGGTCAACCCGAGCGAATCGGTGATTGCGCTGCGCGAAGGCAGTTTCCTGCATGTCAGCGAAGATCGTCTGCGTTACTACAGCGCGCGTGGTGAAGATTTTAAAGTTTTCCGCCATGGTGAACCCATTGCTGCGTACCACGATGTCCTGGCGTTGCAATCGCTGGTGCCATTCTCCTGTCAGCCCGCCTGACGCAGAAACCTCAACAAGCCTGCGGAATCGGCCCTATAATGGCCGATTATCTCAGGCCGGAAAGCTAACCCTACATGAAATATCAGGATTTACGTGATTTCCTTGCGCTGCTGGAGCAGCGGGGCGAGTTAAAACGCATCACTCAGGCGATCGATCCCGAACTGGAGATGACCGAAATTGCTGACCGTACCCTGCGTGCGGGCGGTCCGGCGTTGCTGTTCGAAAACCCGAAAGGCTACAACATGCCGGTGCTGTGCAACCTGTTTGGTACGCCGAAACGCGTGGCGATGGGCATGGGGCAGGAAGAGGTCAGTGCGCTGCGCGAAGTGGGCAAACTGCTGGCATTCCTGAAAGAACCTGAGCCGCCAAAGGGCTTTCGCGACCTGTTTGACAAGATGCCGCAGTTTAAGCAGGTGCTGAACATGCCGACCAAACGGCTGCGTAATGCGCCTTGTCAGGAAGAAGTATTCAGCGGTGATGAGGTCGATTTATCGCGCATTCCGGTGATGAAATGCTGGCCGGATGATGCCGCACCGCTGATCACCTGGGGCCTGACGGTGACGCGCGGACCGCATAAAGAGCGCCAGAATCTCGGGATTTATCGCCAGCAGGTGATTGGCAAAAATCGTCTTATTATGCGCTGGCTATCGCATCGCGGCGGCGCGCTCGATTTCCAGGAGTGGTGTAAAGCTCACCCCGGCGAGCGTTTTCCGGTTTCTGTCGCCCTCGGTGCTGATCCGGCAACCATTCTGGGTGCGGTGACTCCGGTACCGGATACCTTATCGGAATACGCCTTCGCGGGCCTGCTGCGTGGCAATAAAACTGAAGTGGTGAAGTGTCTGTCTAACGACCTCGAAGTCCCCGCCAGCGCTGAAATCGTGCTGGAAGGTTACATCGAGCCGGGCGATATGGCGCCAGAAGGTCCGTACGGCGATCACACTGGCTACTACAATGAAGTAGATAACTTCCCGGTGTTTACCGTGACGCATATAACGCAACGTCGTAACCCGATTTATCACTCAACCTATACCGGCCGTCCACCGGATGAACCGGCGGTGCTGGGCGTTGCGTTAAATGAAGTGCTGGTGCCGATTCTGATCAAACAGTTCCCGGAAATTGTTGATTTCTATCTGCCACCGGAAGGCTGTTCGTATCGTCTGGCAGTAGTGACGATGAAAAAACAGTATGCCGGTCATGCGAAGCGCGTGATGTTTGGCGTCTGGTCGTTCCTGCGGCAGTTCATGTACACCAAATTTGTTATTGTGTGTGACGATGACGTCAACGCGCGTGACTGGAATGATGTGATTTGGGCGATTACTACGCGTATGGACCCGGCGCGCGACACGGTGATGGTTGAGAACACGCCAATCGACTACCTCGATTTTGCCTCGCCGGTCTCCGGGCTGGGGTCGAAGATGGGACTCGATGCCACCAATAAATGGCCAGGTGAAACGACGCGTGAGTGGGGAACCCCGATTGTCAAAGATCCGGCGGTGACGGCGCGCATTGACGCCATCTGGGATGAGCTAGGTATCTTTGCCGAGCCGCCGCAGCGCTGACGGCGGTGAATAACCATAAAAACGACCCGACAGAGGGAACGCATGACAACGTTAAGCTGTAAAGTGACTTCGGTTGAAGCGATTACTGATACCGTCTACCGCGTCCGTTTAATTCCGGAAGCGAATTTTAGCTTTCGTGCCGGACAGTACCTGATGGTGGTCATGGACGAACGGGATAAACGCCCATTCTCCCTGGCGTCCACGCCGATGGAAAAAGACATCATCGAGCTGCATATCGGCGCATCGGAGCTCAATCTCTATGCCATGGCGGTGATGGAACGTATCCAGAATCAGCGTGAAATCACCGTAGACATGCCGCATGGTGATGCCTGGCTGCGTGAAGATAGTGATCGTCCCATCATCCTGATTGCGGGAGGAACCGGATTTTCCTACGCCCGTTCCATTCTGCTGACCGCACTGGCACAGCAGCCCGATCGTGATATCGCGATTTACTGGGGCGGTCGTGAACTGACCCATCTCTACGATCTCGATGAACTGAATGCGCTGGCGGTTAAGCATCCCAATTTGCAGGTGATCCCGGTGGTTGAACAGCCGGAAGCGAGCTGGCAGGGACGTACCGGTACGGTACTGACGGCGGTGATGCAGGACTACGCTTCATTAGGCGGGCACGATATTTATATTGCTGGCCGGTTCGAAATGGCGAAGATTGCGCGTGAACGCTTTTGTGCGGAACGTGGTGCGCTGGAAGCACAGATGTTCGGCGATGCTTTTGCGTTTATCTGATCGGGTAAAAAGCCCGCCCGAGAGGGCGGGAAATCATGCAGTGGTCAACGTATTACAGACGTTCGAATACGGTTGCGATGCCCTGACCTAACCCAATACACATGGTCGCCAGACCAAACTGCACATCGCGTTTTTCCATCAGATGCAGCAATGTGGTGCTGATACGCGCACCGGAACATCCCAGCGGATGACCGAGTGCAATTGCGCCGCCATTCAGATTCACCTTCTCATCTATCTGTTCCAGCAGGCCTAAATCCTTCAGGCAGGGTAGTGTCTGGGCGGCGAAGGCCTCGTTGAGTTCGAACAGGCCAATATCCTGCACTGTCAGACCGGCGCGCTTCAGCGCCAGCTTACTGGCTGGCACCGGGCCATAGCCCATAATGGAAGGATCGCAGCCGACCACCGCCATGCTGCGAATGCGTGCGCGGGGTGTCAGGCCCAGTTCGCGCGCCCGGCTTTCGCCCATAATCAACATTGCGGCCGCACCGTCGGAAAGGGCCGAGGAAGTACCGGCAGTGACGGTACCGTTGACCGGGTCAAATGCCGGTTTCAGCGCGGCTAATCCTTCCAGGCTGGCATCTTCGCGGATTACTTCATCGGCGTCATAGCGTTTCAGTACGCCATCAACATCATGACCATAGGTCGGGATAATTTCACGCTTAAAATCGCCGCGCTGGGTGGCCTGCCAGGCACGCTGATGTGAGCGCAACGCAAAGGCATCCTGTTGTTCGCGGCTGATATGATGCATACGCGCCAGCATTTCGGCAGTCAGCCCCATCATCCCTGCGGCTTTCGCCACCGTACGGCTCAGGCCAGGGTGGAAATCTACACCGTGGCTCATCGGCACGTGGCCCATATGTTCGACACCGCCAATCAGGCAACTTTGCGCATCGCCTACCATAATGGCGCGCGCCGCATCGTGCAGTGCCTGCATCGACGACCCACATAAGCGGTTCACGGTGCTGGCGGGTACGCGATGCGGGATCTCTGCCAGCAGCGCCGCATTACGGGCAATGTTAAAACCCTGCTCCAGCGTTTGCTGTACGCAGCCCCAGATGATGTCATCCAGCGTGGCGGGGTCGAGCGCTGGGTTGCGGCTGAGTAATTCACGCATCAGATGTGCTGAGAGATCCTCTGCGCGTACCTGACGAAACGCACCGCCTTTGGAACGGCCCATCGGTGTGCGGGCGGCATCGATAATAACGACATTTTCCATTGTAAAATCCTCAGGCAGTTTGCAGCGCGGCTTCATCAATCGGAAGAGCTGCGGGATACCAGCTTTGATGCTGATGGGCCATATGTACCAGTAACTCCGGCAGCGCATACAGCGGGCCGAGTGCGGTATAACGTTTCGCCTGATCCACCACTGTGCTGTTCCCCAGCGTATCCATATAACGGAAGGCACCACCGCGGAACGGCGGGAAGCCGAGACCATAGACCAGCGCCATGTCTGCTTCGGCGGGAGAGGCGATAATCTTCTCTTCCAGGCAGCGCACTACTTCATGCAGCATCGGCAACATCATGCGGTTGGTAATCTCTTCATCGCTGAAGACGCGTTTCGGCTGGCACACGTGCTGCAACAGGGTATCGACCTCGGCATCGGCTTGTTTCTGTGCCTTGCCCTTTTTGTCCTCTGTCCAGCGCCAGAAACCCAGACCGTTTTTCTGACCGTAGCGCCCGGCCTCGTAAAGTACGTCGATGGCGTCGCGATAATCTTTCTGCATCCGTGACGGGAAGCCCTGTGCCATCACCTGCTGGGCGTGATGGGCAGTATCAATGCCGACCACATCCAGCAGCCACGCCGGGCCCATCGGCCAGCCAAACTGTTTTTCCATCACTTTGTCGATCTGACGGAAATCGGCACCGTCGCGCAGCAGCAGACTGAAGGCGGCAAAGTACGGGAATAGCACGCGGTTAACAAAGAAGCCGGGACAGTCATTGACCACGATGGGCGTCTTGCCCATTTTGCTGGCCCAGGCGACGACTTTACCAAGTGTCTCCTCAGAGGTTTTTTCCCCACGAATCACTTCAACCAGCGGCATGCGCGGCACTGGATTGAAGAAATGCATGCCGCAGAAGTTTTCAGGTCGTTGCAGCGCCTGCGCCAGCTGGCTAATCGGAATCGTCGAGGTGTTCGACGCCAGAATGGCGTCATCACGCAGATGCTGCTCGGTCTCGGCCAGCACTTTGGCTTTGATTTGCGGGTTTTCCACCACCGCTTCAACTACCACATCGGCGCGTTCAAATCCGGCGTAGTCCAGTGTGGGCTGGATAGTGGTCAGTACGCTGGCGAGTTTCGCACCATCAATTTTGCCGCGCTCCAGCTGCTTATTCAGCAGTTTGCTGGCCTCTTTCATACCGAGCGCCAGTGCCTGTGGATTGATATCTTTCATCTGCACCGGCACGCCTTTCCATGCTGACTGATACGCAATCCCGCCTCCCATAATGCCCGCACCGAGCACCGCCGCCTGCGCCGGGGTGCTGGTGGCATTCCCCCGCTTTTTGGCTAATCCTTTGACGTATTGATCGTTAAGGAAGATGCCGACCAGCGCGCGTGCTACGTCACTTTGCGCCAGTGGCACAAAGGCAGCGGTTTCCAGTTTTAATGCGTCATCACGGCCGAGGCCAGCGGCGGCTTCAATGGTTTTTACCGCCGTGATGGGGGCTGGATAATGTTTGCCTGCGGTTTGCAGCACCATGCTTTTGGCGATGGTGAAGCTCATGGCGGCTTCGATCGGGCTGAGTTTCAGCGGTGCCAGCTTCGGTGTGCGACGTGCCTGCCAGCTGCCCTGGATGATGGCGTCCTGGAGTACGATTAATGCGGCGCTGCGCAGTTTATCGCTACTCACGACCGCATCGACCAGGCCCAGTTTCAGCGCGCTGATGCCATCGACATCTTTGCCAGCGGCGATAATCTCCAGTGCGCTGTCGGCACCGAGCAAACGCGGCAGGCGGACGCTGCCGCCAAAACCGGGCATGATGCCCAGTTTAGTTTCCGGCAGACCAATGCGGGTTTGTGCGGTGGCGATACGGAAGTCGGTGGCGAGTACGCACTCGCAGCCACCGCCCAGTGCATAGCCGTCGATCGCGGCAACGGTGGGTACCGGCAGATCTTCCAGACGATTAAAGATGCTGTTGGCAAAGGCCAGCCACTGGCTCAGCTTTTCAACCGGGGCATCGAACAGGGAAAGAAATTCGGTGATGTCGGCACCAACGATAAACGCTGGTTTCGCCGAAGAGAGCAGCAGGCCGCGCAGTGCAGGCTGTTGTTCCAGTACACCCAGTGCCTCACCCAGGGAGGCAACGGTTTTGGTATCGAGTTTATTCACCGAACCGGGTGCGTCAAAAACCAGCTCGGCGATGCCATCGTCAAGCCAGCGAACAGAAAGGGTATCGCCTTGGTAGAGCATATCCGTCTCCTGAAACCGCGAAAGTTGATCTGGTCATACCAGATGATGGTGAGTGTGGGTGTCATGTTAATTTTTTGCAAACGAGAGTTTGCTTATTTGATACAGCGATCACAGCGTGTGGGGGCACGGCAACAAGGACACGGCTATGCTACACTGCGGCCATTTTCGCGATATCGGAGACAAGTCCATGGATTCACTGAAGACCCTGTATCACGCGCATATCAACACGCTGCAACAGCGTGCGCAGCAGGTGCTGGCGCGTTTTAAACTTGATGCCATGCTGATTCATTCTGGCGAGTTGCTGACCGTGTTTCTCGACGATCATGACTATCCGTTCAAAGTGAATCCGCAATTCAAAGCCTGGGTGCCGGTCACGCAGGTGCCGAACTGCTGGTTATGGATCGACGGCGTGAATAAACCGAAGCTGTGGTTTTATTCGCCGGTGGATTACTGGCACAACGTGGAGCTGCTGCCCAATAGCTTCTGGACCGGGGACGTTGACGTTATCGGCCTGAAAAACGCCGATGAGATAGGGCAACTGCTGCCAGCTCAGCGCGATAATGTGGCTTACATCGGGCCGGTGCCAGCGCGTGCCACGCAGCTGGGTATCAAAGCCGACAGCATCAACCCCAAAGGGGTGATCGATTTCCTGCATTACCACCGCAGCATCAAAACCGATTATGAACTGGCCTGCATGCGTGAAGCACAAAAGCTGGCAGTGGCCGGGCATCGCGCCGCCAAAGAAGCCTTTTTCTCTGGCATGAGCGAGTTTGATATCAACATTGCCTACCTGAGCGCCACCGGACATCGCGATATCGACGTGCCTTACGGCAACATCATCGCGCTGAATGAACATGCCGCTGTGTTGCATTACACCAAACTGGATCATCAACCACCGGCGAAACGTTATAGCTTTTTGATCGATGCCGGAGCGGAATATCTGGGCTATGCGGCCGATTTGACCCGCAGCTATGCCGCACAGGCGAAATCGCGCTATGCCGAAATGGTTGAGGCAATGAATAAAGAGGAACTGGCGCTGATCGCGACCCTCAAGGCTGGCGTACGCTATACCGATTACCATCTGCAGATGCATCAGCGCATTGCGCGCATGCTGCTGAGGTTTGACCTGGTGAAAGGGCTGAGTGAAGAAACGCTGGTGGCGGAAGATTTAACCGGTCCGTTCATGCCGCATGGTCTGGGTCACCCGCTCGGTCTGCAGGTACACGACGTTGCTGGCTTTATGCAGGATGATAACGGCACGCATCTGGCTGCTCCGGCGCAATATCCGTATCTGCGTTGCACCAGAGTACTGGAGCCGGGCATGGTGATGACCATCGAACCGGGTTTCTACATTATCGATTCCCTGCTGTCGTCGCTGCGCAGCGGCAAATATAGCCAGCACTTTGACTGGCAGGCGATTGATGCGTTGAAACCTTATGGCGGGATTCGCATTGAGGATAATGTGGTGATCCATGCCAATCGGATTGAAAACATGACGCGCGATCTGCATCTGGCCTGATGAATGCTTATGACATTCCCGCTGAGGCTGTGAGTCTCAGCGAGGAAACCATCAAGAAAAGCCGCTTTATTACGCTGCTGGCGCATACCGACGGCGTAGAAGCGGCGCGTGCTTTTGTGCAGCATATTAAAGCTGAACATCCCACGGCCCGCCATCACTGCTGGGCATGGGTAGCCGGTGCGCCGGATGATTCACAGCAGCTTGGCTTTTCTGATGATGGTGAACCCTCGGGTACGGCGGGAAAACCGATGCTGGCGCAGCTGATGGGGAGCGGTGTCGGTGAAATTACCGCTGTTGTGGTGCGTTACTATGGCGGCATTATGCTTGGTACGGGTGGGCTGGTGAAAGCCTATGGCGGCGGTGTCCAGCAGGGGTTAAAGCAGCTGACACGTTGCCGTAAAGTACCGATGCAATCTTTTACTCTGCAATGCGAATATGCACAGTTCAGTGATATTGAACGTCTGCTGCAGCGCTTTGACGGCAGAGTGGAAGCGAGCCATTATCTGGATCGCATTACACTGCAACTGGCATTACCGCATAGCCAGATCGAAGGCTTTCGGCAAAACCTCTCTGACTACAGTCGGGGCGTGCTGACGCTCATCCCGCTGGAAAACTAAGAATATCTCTTTGAAAGGAAACGGCTGAATGCATTTTCGTGCCATTACCCGCATTGTGGGCCTGCTGGTGATTCTGTTCTCAGTGACCATGATCGTGCCCGGTCTGGTGGCCCTGATTTATCGTGACGGTGCCGGACGGGCGTTCAGTCAGACCTTTATGATGGCGCTGGTGATTGGCTCATTGTTGTGGTGGCCCAATCGCAAGCAGAAAACGGAACTGAAGCCACGCGAAGGGTTTCTGATCGTGGTGCTGTTCTGGACCGTGCTGGGCAGCGTGGGGGCGATGCCGTTTATGTTTGCCGAGCAGCCGCATTTGTCGGTGACCGATGCCTTCTTCGAATCCTTTTCAGGATTAACCACCACCGGAGCGACAACGCTGGTGGGATTGGATTCACTGCCTAAAGCGATTCTTTTCTATCGTCAGATGCTGCAATGGCTCGGGGGGATGGGGATTATCGTGCTGGCGGTGGCGATCCTGCCAATTCTTGGGGTAGGGGGGATGCAGCTGTACCGCGCTGAAATGCCGGGACCGCTGAAAGATAATAAAATGCGCCCACGCATCGCGGAAACGGCCAAAACATTGTGGCTGATCTATGTGTTACTCACTGTAGCCTGTGCCGTCGCGTTGTGGCTGGCGGGAATGCCGGTGTTTGATGCCATCGGCCATAGTTTTTCCACCATCGCTATCGGGGGCTTCTCTACCCATGATGCCAGCATCGGTTACTTCAATAGCCCGACCATTAATACCATCATCGCAGTATTCCTGCTGATCTCCGGCTGTAACTATGGCTTGCACTTCTCTTTACTGAGCGGGCGTAGCCTGAAAGTGTACTGGCGTGATCCGGAGTTCCGGATGTTTATCGGCGTGCAACTGACGCTGGTGGTGATCTGCACGGTGGTATTGTGGTTCCATGATGTCTATTCCAGTGGCCTACAAACGCTGAATCAGGCCTTTTTCCAGGTGGTCTCCATGGCGACCACTGCCGGGTTTACTACCGATAGCATTGCCCGCTGGCCGTTATTCCTGCCGGTACTGCTGCTGTGTTCCGCCTTTATTGGTGGCTGCGCGGGTTCTACCGGCGGCGGTCTGAAGGTCATTCGTATTCTTCTGTTATGTAAACAAGGTTCGCGTGAGCTGAAGCGCCTCGTCCATCCGAATGCGGTTTACACTATTAAGCTAGGTAACCGTGCTCTGCCGGAACGTATTCTGGAAGCCGTATGGGGATTCTTCTCCGCTTATGCGCTGGTGTTCCTTGTCAGCATGCTGGCGATTATAGCAACCGGCGTGGATGACTTTTCCGCCTTTGCTGCTGTCGCCGCAACCCTCAACAACCTCGGACCGGGCCTTGGCGTGGTGGCCGATAACTTTGCTTCTATGAATGATGTGGCGAAGTGGATTTTGATTTCGACGATGTTATTTGGTCGTCTTGAGGTGTTTACCTTATTGGTTCTCTTTACCCCAACCTTCTGGCGCGAATGATAAAGCAGGATTGTGTGATGAAAGCGTTGATTGTTTACTCCAGCCGTGACGGGCAAACCCAAAAAATTGCCGGACGCATTGCGCAAACCCTGGCCCCCCAGCAGCTGTGTGATGTGATTGATGTGCAGCAGAGCACTTCCCTCGACTGGGCGCAGTATGATCGCGTGCTGATCGGTGCATCAATCCGCTATGGTCATTTCCATCCTGCTTTAATGAAATTTGTCACGACGCATCTGACGCAGCTGCAACAGCGTGCCAGTGGTTTCTTCAGTGTGAACCTGACGGCGCGTAAAGCGGATAAATGCACGCCGGAAACCAATGTCTATACCTACAAGTTTCTGACACAGTCACCCTGGCAACCCGATTGCTGTGCGGTGTTTGCCGGGGCACTACGTTATCCGCACTATCGCTGGTTCGATCGCGTGATGATTCAGTTGATTATGCGTATGACGGGTGGTGAAACCGATACATCGAAAGAAGTGGAGTATACCGACTGGCAGAAAGTCGCTCTTTTTGCCCGGGATTTTGCGCAATTACCATGCAAAACGTTGTGAAATAAAGCGTTTTGGTGAAATTTAGGCCGAACGATAATTTTTTTGCAATAAACGCTTGTCACTCAGAATTAGTCCCTATAATGCGCCTCCACTGACCGGGATTAACCGCTGCGACGGACCGGGTCGGGAAGGGAAAAGCGCTTCGTAAAAGCAAATAAAAGCTTGACTCTTCAGCGGGAAAACGTAATATACGCAACCCGCGCCAGGTGAGATTTTAGTCCTCCCCGGCCACTGCTCTTTAACAATTTATCAGACAATCTGTGTGGGCACTCACAAGACCGTATCGAAACACAAAAATACCAAGTCTTGAAGAGTGACAAACAGTTAATTCATAAGATTAACAGTATGACAATCTTTGAGCATCAAGCTTTTAATTGAAGAGTTTGATCATGGCTCAGATTGAACGCTGGCGGCAGGCCTAACACATGCAAGTCGAGCGGCAGCGGGAAGTAGCTTGCTACTTTGCCGGCGAGCGGCGGACGGGTGAGTAATGTCTGGGGATCTGCCCGATGGAGGGGGATAACTACTGGAAACGGTAGCTAATACCGCATAACGTCGCAAGACCAAAGTGGGGGACCTTAGGGCCTCACACCATCGGATGAACCCAGATGGGATTAGCTAGTAGGTGGGGTAACGGCTCACCTAGGCGACGATCCCTAGCTGGTCTGAGAGGATGACCAGCCACACTGGAACTGAGACACGGTCCAGACTCCTACGGGAGGCAGCAGTGGGGAATATTGCACAATGGGCGCAAGCCTGATGCAGCCATGCCGCGTGTGTGAAGAAGGCCTTCGGGTTGTAAAGCACTTTCAGCGGGGAGGAAGGGGTGATGTTAATAGCATCGTTCATTGACGTTACCCGCAGAAGAAGCACCGGCTAACTCCGTGCCAGCAGCCGCGGTAATACGGAGGGTGCGAGCGTTAATCGGAATTACTGGGCGTAAAGCGTACGCAGGCGGTTTGTTAAGTCAGATGTGAAATCCCCGGGCTTAACCCGGGAACTGCATTTGAAACTGGCAGGCTAGAGTCTCGTAGAGGGGGGTAGAATTCCAGGTGTAGCGGTGAAATGCGTAGAGATCTGGAGGAATACCGGTGGCGAAGGCGGCCCCCTGGACGAAGACTGACGCTCAGGTACGAAAGCGTGGGGAGCAAACAGGATTAGATACCCTGGTAGTCCACGCTGTAAACGATGTCGATTTGAAGGTTGTGGCCTTGAGCCGTGGCTTTCGGAGCTAACGCGTTAAATCGACCGCCTGGGGAGTACGGCCGCAAGGTTAAAACTCAAATGAATTGACGGGGGCCCGCACAAGCGGTGGAGCATGTGGTTTAATTCGATGCAACGCGAAGAACCTTACCTACTCTTGACATCCAGAGAAGACTTCCAGAGATGGAGTTGTGCCTTCGGGAACTCTGAGACAGGTGCTGCATGGCTGTCGTCAGCTCGTGTTGTGAAATGTTGGGTTAAGTCCCGCAACGAGCGCAACCCTTATCCTTTGTTGCCAGCACGTAATGGTGGGAACTCAAAGGAGACTGCCGGTGACAAACCGGAGGAAGGTGGGGATGACGTCAAGTCATCATGGCCCTTACGAGTAGGGCTACACACGTGCTACAATGGCGCATACAAAGAGAAGCGACCTCGCGAGAGCAAGCGGACCTCACAAAGTGCGTCGTAGTCCGGATTGGAGTCTGCAACTCGACTCCATGAAGTCGGAATCGCTAGTAATCGTGGATCAGAATGCCACGGTGAATACGTTCCCGGGCCTTGTACACACCGCCCGTCACACCATGGGAGTGGGTTGCAAAAGAAGTAGGTAGCTTAACCTTCGGGAGGGCGCTTACCACTTTGTGATTCATGACTGGGGTGAAGTCGTAACAAGGTAACCGTAGGGGAACCTGCGGTTGGATCACCTCCTTACCGAAAGATACGTATTGTGACGTGTCCACACAGATTGTCTGATAACTGTAATGAGCAAGAAAAACCTTCTATAGGCTTGTAGCTCAGGTGGTTAGAGCGCACCCCTGATAAGGGTGAGGTCGGTGGTTCATAGTGCACTCAGGCTTACCAGATTCCGCTGAAGCAGCGCTTCGCAAACGTATTTTTGTCCCCTTCGTCTAGTGGCCTAGGACACTGCCCTTTCACGGCGGTAACAGGGGTTCGAACCCCCTAGGGGACGCCAAATAACCATATTGTCTGATAATTTCAGAGCGCATTTGAAAGAGTGCGCTGCGAAATACTGCTCTTTAACAATCCGGAACAAGCTGAAAATTTGAAATAACATGCTGAGCAAAATCAGTATGCGAGTCTCTCAAAGTAAGCAAACCTAAGTAGCTGTTATGTCGATAACAATCCCCCATGATGTTGACATAGCTGAAGAATACTGAGCGAACGGCGGCAGGGCAAGGCGCCCGGCACGGAGAAACCGGAGTGGACGGTGTGTCCATGAGTCTCGGAGCAAAAGCTTGCGATTCGTGCAGCCGTTGCAAAACACCTTAGGGTTGTGAGGTTAAGTGACTAAGCGTACACGGTGGATGCCTAGGCAGTCAGAGGCGATGAAGGGCGTGCTAATCTGCGAAAAGCGCCGGTAAGCTGATATGAAGCGTTATCAGCCGGCGATGTCCGAATGGGGAAACCCAGTGCAATTCGTTGCACTATCGTTACGTGAATCCATAGCGTAACGAGGCGAACCGGGGGAACTGAAACATCTCAGTACCCCGAGGAAAAGAAATCAACCGAGATTCCCCCAGTAGCGGCGAGCGAACGGGGAACAGCCCAGAACCACCATCAGCTTTTGCATCAGGAGAACGGTCTGGAAAGTCCGGCGACAGAGGGTGATAGCCCCGTATCCGAAGGTGCAGAGTTGTGGGTTCGATGAGTAGGGCGGGACACGTGATATCCTGTCTGAAGATGGGGGGACCATCCTCCAAGGCTAAATACTCCTGACTGACCGATAGTGAACCAGTACCGTGAGGGAAAGGCGAAAAGAACCCCGGCGAGGGGAGTGAAACAGAACCTGAAACCGTGTACGTACAAGCAGTGGGAGCCCCTTGAGAAATCAGGGTGACTGCGTACCTTTTGTATAATGGGTCAGCGACTTATATTCTGTAGCAAGGTTAACCGAATAGGGGAGCCGTAGGGAAACCGAGTCTTAACTGGGCGTTAGTTGCAGGGTATAGACCCGAAACCCGGTGATCTAGCCATGGGCAGGTTGAAGGTTGGGTAACACTAACTGGAGGACCGAACCGACTAATGTTGAAAAATTAGCGGATGACTTGTGGCTGGGGGTGAAAGGCCAATCAAACCGGGAGATAGCTGGTTCTCCCCGAAAGCTATTTAGGTAGCGCCTCGTGAATTCATCTTCGGGGGTAGAGCACTGTTTCGGCTAGGGGTCCACCCCGGATTACCAACCCGATGCAAACTGCGAATACCGAAGAATGTTATCACGGGAGACACACGGCGGGTGCTAACGTCCGTCGTGAAGAGGGAAACAACCCAGACCGCCAGCTAAGGTCCCAAAGTCATGGTTAAGTGGGAAACGATGTGGGAAGGCACAGACAGCCAGGATGTTGGCTTAGAAGCAGCCATCATTTAAAGAAAGCGTAATAGCTCACTGGTCGAGTCGGCCTGCGCGGAAGATGTAACGGGGCTAAACCATGCACCGAAGCCGCGGCAGCGACACAAGTATTTTAAGGATATGTCCGTTGGGTAGGGGAGCGTTCTGTAAGCCTGAGAAGGTGGCCTGTGAGGGTTGCTGGAGGTATCAGAAGTGCGAATGCTGACATAAGTAACGATAAAGCGGGTGAAAAGCCCGCTCGCCGGAAGACCAAGGGTTCCTGTTCAACGTTAATCGGAGCAGGGTGAGTCGACCCCTAAGGCGAGGCCGAAAGGCGTAGTCGATGGGAAACAGGTTAATATTCCTGTACTGGGTGTGACTGCGAAGGGGGGACGGAGAAAGCTAGACCGGCCGGGCGACGGTTGTCCCGGTTCAAGCGTGCAGGTGGAGAGGACAGGAAAATCCGTTCTCTTATAACACTGAGGCGTGATGACGAGCCACTACGGTGGTGAAGGGGTTGATGCTACGCTTCCAGGAAAAGCCTCTAAGCACCAGGTCACATCGAATCGTACCCCAAACCGACACAGGTGGTCAGGTAGAGAATACCGAGGCGCTTGAGAGAACTCGGGTGAAGGAACTAGGCAAAATGGTGCCGTAACTTCGGGAGAAGGCACGCTGGCGTTAGGTGGAGGGACTTGCTTCCCGAGCCGAAGCCAGTCGCAGATACCAGCTGGCTGCAACTGTTTATTAAAAACACAGCACTGTGCAAACACGAAAGTGGACGTATACGGTGTGACGCCTGCCCGGTGCCGGAAGGTTAATTGATGGGGTTATCCGTAAGGAGAAGCTCTTGATCGAAGCCCCGGTAAACGGCGGCCGTAACTATAACGGTCCTAAGGTAGCGAAATTCCTTGTCGGGTAAGTTCCGACCTGCACGAATGGCGTAATGATGGCCAGGCTGTCTCCACCCGAGACTCAGTGAAATTGAACTCGCTGTGAAGATGCAGTGTACCCGCGGCAAGACGGAAAGACCCCGTGAACCTTTACTATAGCTTGACACTGAACATTGAGCCTTGATGTGTAGGATAGGTGGGAGGCTTTGAAGTGTGGACGCCAGTCCGCATGGAGCCAACCTTGAAATACCACCCTTTAATGTTTGATGTTCTAACTCCGGCCCCTAATCGGGGTCGAGGACAGTGTCTGGTGGGTAGTTTGACTGGGGCGGTCTCCTCCTAAAGAGTAACGGAGGAGCACGAAGGTTAGCTAATCACGGTCGGACATCGTGAGGTTAGTGCAAAGGCATAAGCCAGCTTGACTGCGAGAGTGACGGCTCGAGCAGGTGCGAAAGCAGGTCATAGTGATCCGGTGGTTCTGAATGGAAGGGCCATCGCTCAACGGATAAAAGGTACTCCGGGGATAACAGGCTGATACCGCCCAAGAGTTCATATCGACGGCGGTGTTTGGCACCTCGATGTCGGCTCATCACATCCTGGGGCTGAAGTAGGTCCCAAGGGTACGGCTGTTCGCCGTTTAAAGTGGTACGCGAGCTGGGTTTAGAACGTCGTGAGACAGTTCGGTCCCTATCTGCCGTGGGCGTTGGAAGATTGAGGGGGTTGCTCCTAGTACGAGAGGACCGGAGTGGACGCACCACTGGTGTTCGGGTTGTCATGCCAATGGCATTGCCCGGTAGCTACGTGCGGAAGAGATAACCGCTGAAAGCATCTAAGCGGGAAACTTGCCTCGAGATGAGTCTTCCCTGTGACCTTGAGTCACCTGAAGGGACGTTAAAGACGATGACGTTGATAGGCCGGGTGTGTAAGCGCAGCGATGCATTGAGCTAACCGGTACTAATGACCCGTGAGGCTTAACCTTACAACGCCAGAGGCGTTTTGGTTGAGAGACCAGAGAAGATTTTCAGCTTGATTCATCCGGATAGATTCGTGCGGCCTGAGAGGGCGGTGCGGATAGACAGAATTTGCCTGGCGGCACTAGCGCGGTGGTCCCACCTGACCCCATGCCGAACTCAGAAGTGAAACGCCGTAGCGCCGATGGTAGTGTGGGGTCTCCCCATGCGAGAGTAGGGAACTGCCAGGCATCAATCAAGTGAAGAAGCCCTGAACGAAAGTTCAGGGCTTTTTTACGTCCGCAGATCAGCCTCTGAGCAGTGAAAAACACGAAAACATCCCACTCGTAACAATCTGATCAGGTAAACTACGGCCAGATTAATCAGTTAAGGCCGTGAAATGTCCAGCCCCAACACTTCTCTTAAAGCTTTCAATACACTTGGCCTTGAGGTCAGTGCGAGAAATATCGTTATTGCCAATACTGCAGAAGCCATCATTGACGCCTGGCAAGGCAGTACCGCTCAGAAACAGCCTTTTATGATACTTGGTGGCGGCAGCAATGTACTGTTTCTCGAAGACTTCAACGGTACTGTGGTGATCAATACAATCAAAGGCATAGCCATAGAAGAACATCCCGAAGCATGGCAACTGCATGTTGGAGCGGGAGAAAACTGGCATGAACTGGTTGAGCAAACTTTAAAGAAAGGCATTCCTGGTCTGGAGAATCTCGCCTTGATACCGGGTATGGCTGGCTCGGCTCCAATTCAAAATATTGGTGCGTACGGTATCGAATTTAAAGATATCTGCCACTATGTTGAAGCTATACATCTACCCACCCGCCAGACGGTTCGGCTGTATCGCGAAGAGTGCGAGTTTGGCTATCGTGACAGTATTTTCAAACATGCGATGAAGAATGACTATGTCATCGTCGCAGTAGGATTACGTCTGCCTAAGCAATGGCAGCCAGTGCTGAGTTATGGTGATTTGGCACGGCTTAATCCGGCAACAGCCAGCGCGTGGGATGTATTTAATGCTGTCTGTCAGATGCGTCAGAGCAAGCTTCCTGATCCCCGGATAACAGGAAATGTGGGCAGTTTCTTTAAAAATCCACTGATCACCGCCACTCAGGCCGCAGCATTGTGTACTCAATGGCCAACGATCCCGCTCTATCCCCAACCTGAAGGTGAAGTGAAACTTGCTGCCGGTTGGCTGATCGATCAATGTCAGCTGAAGGGGCATCAGGTGGGCGGTGCTGCAGTGCATCGCCAGCAGGCACTGGTGCTGATTAATGAAAATCAGGCAACACCTCAGGATATTGTTCAGTTGGCACGCGAGGTGAGAAACCACGTCGGTGAGAAATTCAATGTCTGGCTGGAGCCGGAAGTTCGCTTTATCGATGCGCAGGGCGAACGTAACGCCGTAGAGGTGATTTCATGAAAGACCATAGTGTACCGCTAAAATTAGTCGCTTTACTCGCAGATGGAGAATTTCATTCGGGGGAGCAACTGGGCGAAGTCCTGGGTATGAGCCGGGCCGCAATCAACAAACATGTTCAAACGTTGAAGAGCTGGGGACTGGATGTTTATACCGTTACGGGTAAAGGATACAGCCTGCCAGCCCCCATTCAGTTGCTGAATGAAGAAGAAATTGTATCGCGGCTGAATCAACCTAATTTGTCTGTGATCCCTGTAATTGATTCGACGAACCAATATCTGCTTGAGCGTATGGATCAGTTGGTATCGGGTGATGCTTGTATTGCGGAGTATCAACAGGCAGGACGTGGGCGTCGTGGCAGACAATGGTTTTCACCCTTTGGTGCCAACCTGTATATGTCGATGTACTGGCGTCTGGAGCAGGGACCAGCCGCTGCAATGGGGTTGAGCCTGGTCATCGGTATCGTGATGGCGGAAGTTATTCAGTCCCTTGGCGCGAAAGATGTACGGGTTAAATGGCCTAACGATCTCTATCTGCACGATCGAAAGCTGGCTGGTATCCTGGTTGAACTTACTGGTAAAACCGGCGATGCAGCCCAGATTGTAATTGGCGCAGGAATTAACCTCGCGATGCGTTCCGAAGGCGCGTCACAAATTAACCAGGGTTGGATTAATTTGCAGGAAGCGGGGATCGACATCGATCGTAATCAGCTGGCCGCAACATTGATTAATCGTTTACGCGAAGCTTTACCATTGTTTGAACGTGACGGCCTGGCTCCCTTTATTGAACGTTGGGATATGCTCGATAACTTCATTAATCGTCCGGTCAAATTGTTAATTGGTGACCGTGAAGTTTATGGCATTGCGCGTGGCGTGGATAAGCAAGGCGGCTTGCTGCTGGAGCAGGATGGTGAAACTAAGGCATGGGTTGGTGGGGAAATTTCATTACGACCAGATAATTAACCACCAGACTAATATATGGCTGTGATTTTTTCATTTACAATATTACTGCCCTGAAAAATTCAGGGCAGTAATGTTTATTATTTATTTCCTTAAACGTACATGTTGCACGGCATGATCGGCTGACTTGGTCATAATCAGGCTGGCACGCTCACGTGTCGGCAATATATTTTCTTTTAAATTCAGCCAGTTGATTTCTTTCCACAGCCCGCGCGCAATATTCACAGCTTCTTCTTCTGGAAGTTGCGAATAATGATGGAAATAAGAATCAGGATCGCTGAATGCCCCTTCTCTGAATTTCAGGAAGCGGTTGATATACCAGCTTTCAAGCAGGTCTTCGGGCGCATCGACATATATAGAAAAGTCGACAAAATCTGAAACAAAGACGTGATGAGGGTCGTGTGGATAATCCATACCACTTTGCAGCACGTTTAAACCTTCGAGAATCAGGATATCAGGTTGCTGCACAACTTTATCACCATCCGGAATAACATCATAAATCAGATGTGAGTAAACCGGTGCTGTAACCTGGCTGGCTCCGGATTTTAGGTCGGAAACAAAATTGACCAGACGGTGCATGTCATAGGACTGCGGGAAGCCTTTCTTCTTCATCAACCCACGTTCTTTTAACACCGCATTGGGATGCAGAAAGCCATCGGTGGTGATCAACTCTACTTTGCGATGCTCAGGCCAGCGGCTGAGTAACGCCTGCAGTACACGTGCAGTGGTACTTTTTCCTACTGCCACACTACCCGCGATACTGATGATGTAAGGAATTTTTTGGGCATTAGTCCCAAGAAATTGCTCGAGTACGGCCTGACGTCGCAGATTAGAACTGATGTAGAAATTCAACAGGCGCGACAGCGGCAAATAAATCTCGGCGACCTCTTCCAGCGAAAGGTCTTCGTTAATGCCGCGCAATCGGTCAATTTCACCCTCAGCCAGCGTCATTGGCACAGAGTCACGCAAGGCTGCCCATTGCTGACGGTTGAACTGCAAATAGGGTGTTGTGAGTGGCGTCGTTTTTTTACTCATAAGCATGCATCTGACCGCAAATTCTGGCTCATCTACACCTTGCAGCATCAGGCATACAGCGATGTGTCGAACTCAGTTGCACGTCACAGGGGTAATTTAACGAGAACAATGGGCAGGAGGGTAACACCAGTGTGACTTTAAAAAGAAGTAAAATGATAAACGCAAGCACGCTTTCGTAATCGCGCCCGCATTTTTCTTGTCGCTCAGTAGGTTGTCACAGCAGTTTATGGGGAGCTGACTGGCAGGCATATGAATTTGTTTAAGCACCAGGTGTTAACGGAGTAAGGTGGTGGCATTGAGTAAAATAATATGATGGAAGGGCACTCGTCTCAGAACTGTCGAGCCATTATGAGAAGAGGCATGCAAAAGTTGAGGCGAGGCGTGGGTAAAAAAACAGCACCACTGGACAAAATTTCTGCATTTTATGATTGATTTGCGAGGATTTGCACAAATAGTAAGCGATAGTGCAATTTTGGCAATTTTTTTGTTGCATCCTGCATCGGCTCTTCCTAGAATGCGCGTCACTTGATGCCGGCTTAGCTCAGTTGGTAGAGCAACTGACTTGTAATCAGTAGGTCACCAGTTCGATTCCGGTAGCCGGCACCATCAAGTAGGTGGGATTCCCGAGCGGCCAAAGGGAGCAGACTGTAAATCTGCCGTCACAGACTTCGAAGGTTCGAATCCTTCTCCCACCACCATCTCAACCTCTTGGTTGAGCGTCAGATGAAGTCACCGTCTGATGGGTGAGTTAAACTCTCTCACCTTCGAATTCAGACTGAGCATTGGCGCAGTCAAAGTGTTAGTCGGAAACACTGACTGACTCGAATAATAGAAGGTCTTCTTTTATTATTCATAAGCTACAGAAAGAACAGGTAGCCGAGTTCCAGGATGCGGGCATCGTATAATGGCTATTACCTCAGCCTTCCAAGCTGATGATGCGGGTTCGATTCCCGCTGCCCGCTCCAGATGTGCTGATATGGCTCAGTTGGTAGAGCGCACCCTTGGTAAGGGTGAGGTCCCCAGTTCGACTCTGGGTATCAGCACCACTTCCTTTATCTCTCTCCTGATTCTCTCTCTGTAAAACTAACAGTCAGGCATAGCCTGGTTGATGTGACGATATCTTTGATATATCCGTGTCTTAGAGGGACAAGCGATGGCTAAAGAGCAATTTCAACGTAACAAACTGCACGTAAACGTGGGCACCATCGGTCACGTTGACCACGGTAAAACCACTCTGACTGCTGCGATCACCACCGTTCTGGCTAAAACCTACGGCGGCCAGGCTCGTGCATTTGACCAGATCGACAACGCGCCGGAAGAGAAGGCTCGTGGTATCACCATCAACACTTCACACGTTGAGTACGAAACCCCGACTCGCCACTACGCGCACGTTGACTGCCCGGGCCACGCCGACTACGTGAAAAACATGATCACCGGTGCTGCTCAGATGGATGGCGCAATCCTGGTTGTTGCTGCGACTGACGGCCCGATGCCGCAGACCCGTGAGCACATCCTGCTGGGTCGTCAGGTTGGCGTTCCTTACATCATCGTGTTCCTGAACAAGTGTGACATGGTTGATGACGAAGAGCTGCTGGAACTGGTTGAGATGGAAGTTCGTGACCTGCTGTCACAGTACGACTTCCCGGGCGACGACACTCCGGTAATCCGCGGTTCCGCCCTGAAAGCGCTGGAAGGCGACGCAGAGTGGGAAGCAAAAATCATCGAACTGGCTGGTCACCTGGATACTTACATCCCGGAACCAGAACGTGCGATTGACAAGCCGTTCCTGCTGCCTATCGAAGACGTATTCTCCATCTCCGGCCGTGGTACCGTGGTAACCGGTCGTGTAGAGCGCGGTATGGTTAAAGTGGGTGAAGAAGTTGAAATCGTCGGTATCAAACCTACCGCGAAATCAACCTGTACCGGCGTTGAAATGTTCCGCAAACTGCTGGACGAAGGCCGTGCTGGTGAGAACGTTGGTGTTCTGCTGCGTGGTATCAAACGTGAAGAAATCGAACGTGGTCAGGTACTGGCGAAGCCGGGTTCAATCAAGCCGCACACCAAATTCGAATCTGAAGTGTATATCCTGTCCAAAGACGAAGGCGGCCGTCATACTCCGTTCTTCAAAGGCTACCGTCCGCAGTTCTACTTCCGTACAACTGACGTGACCGGCACCATCGAACTGCCGGAAGGCGTAGAGATGGTAATGCCGGGCGACAACATCAAAATGGTTGTCACCCTGATTCACCCGATCGCGATGGACGAAGGTCTGCGCTTCGCAATCCGCGAAGGCGGCCGTACCGTTGGTGCGGGCGTTGTTGCTAAAGTTATCGCTTAATCTCGATAATATTTGACGCAATGCACACGGAAAGGGCATCATTTGATGCCCTTTTTGCACGCTGTTGTATAGAACCTGGCTCATCAGTGATTTTCGGTCATAATCATTGCTGAGACAGGCTCTGTTAAGCGGTGCAGGATACCGAGTTACGCTCTAAAAGCTCATTCGGTTTGGATGCCTCGCCATGCGGGGCACAACAGTTTCTGAATTATAGTGGCAGGTTGGTTTATGAGTGCGAATACCGAAGCTCAAGGGAGCGGACGCGGCCTGGAAACAGTAAAATGGCTGGCTGTTGCCGTATTACTGGTTGTCGCTATTGTTGGTAATTACTACTACCGCGATGTGACACTTCCGTTGCGTGCGCTGGCTGTAGTGGTTCTGATTGCAGTGGCAGGCGGCGTAGCGTTGCTGACCACGAAAGGCAAAGCGACAGTTGCGTTTGCGCGTGAAGCAAGAACCGAGATGCGTAAGGTCATTTGGCCGACTCGCCAGGAAACGCTGCACACCACGTTAATCGTTGCCGCGGTAACTGCCGTGATGTCACTGATTTTGTGGGGACTGGATGGTATTCTTGTCCGCCTTGTATCGTTTATCACTGGCCTGAGGTTCTGAGATGTCTGAAGCTCCAAAAAAACGCTGGTACGTCGTGCAGGCGTTTTCCGGTTTCGAAGGCCGCGTAGCCCAGTCGCTGCGTGAGCACATCAAATTGCACAATATGGAAGAGTTGTTTGGCGAAGTCATGGTGCCGACTGAAGAAGTCGTAGAAATCCGTGGTGGCCAGCGTCGCAAAAGCGAGCGTAAATTCTTCCCGGGTTACGTACTGGTTCAGATGGTTATGAACGATGCCAGCTGGCATCTGGTGCGTAGCGTACCGCGTGTTATGGGCTTCATTGGTGGTACATCAGACCGTCCGGCACCGATCAGCGATAAAGAAGTGGATGCGATCATGAACCGCCTGCAGCAGGTGGGTGATAAGCCGCGTCCAAAAACACTGTTCGAGCCAGGCGAGATGGTACGCGTCAACGACGGCCCATTTGCCGACTTCAACGGCGTGGTGGAAGAGGTGGATTACGAGAAAAGCCGCCTGAAAGTCTCTGTTTCCATCTTCGGTCGTGCTACACCTGTTGAGCTGGACTTCAGCCAGGTGGAAAAAGGCTAACACCTTATACATTTTTATAGTTGCAGCAGGCGCGGAATTTATCTACAATTTCGCGCCTTTTGTTTTTATGCGCTGGCGACAGCGTATGAATTGTCATCACGGGGAGCCTGTTTTTCAGGCGCTATAACCCAATTGAGGAAATATCATGGCTAAGAAAGTACAAGCCTATGTCAAGCTGCAGGTTGCAGCTGGTATGGCTAACCCGAGCCCACCGGTTGGTCCAGCTCTGGGTCAGCAGGGCGTTAACATCATGGAATTCTGTAAAGCGTTTAACGCGAAGACCGAATCTCTGGAAAAAGGTCTGCCGACTCCTGTTGTTATCACCGTATACAGCGACCGTTCTTTCACCTTCGTTACCAAAACACCTCCGGCTGCCGTACTGCTGAAAAAAGCAGCGGGCATCAAGTCTGGTTCTGGTAAGCCGAACAAAGACAAAGTCGGTAAAGTAACCCGTGCTCAGGTACGTGAAATCGCAGAAACCAAAGCTGCGGACATGACTGGTGCTGACGTAGAAGCGATGACTCGCTCTATCGAAGGTACTGCTCGTTCCATGGGCCTGGTAGTGGAGGACTAAGAAATGGCTAAGCTGACCAAGCGCATGCGCGTGATCCGTGACAAAGTTGATGTGACAAAACAGTATGACATCAACGAAGCTGTTGCTCTGCTGAAAGAACTGGCTACTGCTAAGTTTGTAGAGAGCGTAGACGTTGCTGTTAACCTCGGCATCGATGCTCGTAAATCTGATCAGAACGTACGTGGTGCAACTGTACTGCCGCACGGTACTGGTCGTTCAGTACGCGTTGCCGTATTTACCCAGGGCGCAAACGCTGAAGCTGCTAAAGCAGCTGGCGCAGAGCTGGTAGGTATGGAAGATCTGGCTGACCAGATCAAAAAAGGCGAAATGAACTTTGACGTTGTTATTGCTTCTCCGGATGCAATGCGCGTTGTTGGCCAACTCGGCCAGGTTCTGGGCCCGCGTGGTCTGATGCCAAACCCGAAAGTGGGTACTGTAACCCCGAACGTTGCTGAAGCGGTTAAAAATGCTAAAGCGGGTCAGGTTCGTTATCGTAACGACAAAAACGGCATCATTCACACCACCATCGGTAAAGTGGACTTCGACACTGACAAACTGAAAGAAAACCTGGAATCTCTGCTGGTTGCGCTGAAAAAAGCAAAACCTGCTCAGGCGAAAGGCGTGTACATCAAGAAAGTTAGCCTGTCCACCACCATGGGCGCTGGCGTTGCCATCGACCAGGCTGGTCTGAACGCAGTAGCAAACTAATTGCTGCTTGTAACGGGCGAAAAATTCATCTAGAATCTTACGCCCGTTGTTCTGGTTGATCGTTCAATTCAGAACCCAGATTCATAGTGAATGGAGAGTAAAGGTTAACCCCTTTGTAATTCAGTCACTAAGGTTGGAGCCAGGCCTTATCCTGGCCTCCGTCCAAGACCGCAGGAGCGCAACATCTTCGGATGAAACGCTTAATCCCCTGCGTAGACGGTGACAGAACCAAAAAGAATTTTTTTCTTCACTGGATTCTGCTCACCGTGTAATAGCGCTTATTGCCTTCGGGTAAATAGGTGAAGTGAGTTCCAGGGAAATCCTTCCCTGGTCAAATCCAGGAGCAAAAGCTAATGGCATTAAATCTTCAAGACAAACAAGCGATTGTTGCTGAAGTCAGCGAAGTAGCCAAAGGCGCGCTGTCAGCGGTTGTTGCGGATTCCCGCGGCGTGACCGTTGATAAAATGACCGAACTGCGTAAAGCAGGTCGTGAAGCTGGCGTTTACATGCGTGTTGTTCGTAACACCCTGCTGCGCCGCGTCGTTGAAGGTACTCCTTTCGAGTGCCTGAAAGACACGTTTGTTGGTCCGACCCTGATTGCATACTCTATGGAACACCCGGGCGCTGCTGCTCGTCTGTTCAAAGAGTTCGCGAAAGCGAATGCAAAATTCGAGGTCAAAGCTGCAGCCTTTGAAGGTGAGCTGATCACGGCGGCCAATATTGACCGTCTGGCAACTCTGCCGACTTACGAAGAAGCACTGGCACGTCTGATGTCGACCATGAAAGAAGCCGCTGCTGGCAAACTGGTCCGCACTCTGGCTGCTGTTCGCGATGCAAAAGAAGCGGCTTAAGGCCAGCTCTTTTCCTTCGTACTTTAACGCATAAACTTATACTGATTCTTAGGAACAATTGTTATGTCTATCACTAAAGACCAAATTCTGGAAGCTGTTGCAGCTATGTCCGTAATGGAAGTAGTTGAGCTGGTTTCTGCTATGGAAGAAAAATTCGGCGTTTCTGCTGCTGCTGCTGTAGCTGTTGCTGCTGGCCCGGCTGAAGCTGTTGAAGAGAAAACTGAATTCGACGTTCACCTGAAAGCTGCTGGTGCGAACAAAGTTGCAGTAATCAAAGCTGTACGTACCGCAACTGGTCTGGGCCTGAAAGAAGCCAAAGATCTGGTTGAAGCTACTGGCGTGATCAAAGAAGGCATCAGCAAAGATGACGCTGCTGCTCTCGAAGCACTGCTGAAAGAAGCTGGCGCTGAAGTTGAAGTTAAGTAAGACAACCTTCGGGTTGCAGTCTGAGTAGTTTCAGGCTGATGGCTGGTGACTTTTTGGTCACCAGCCTTTTTGCGCTACAGAGCCTCAATGGGGTTTCGCATTATTTGTCCATTGGTGCTCTTCAATATCTTTTTCTATCGACGACTTAATATACTGTTTTCCTGCGCGGGTTCCCTGCCCATGCTGAAGCAATGAAATGATTTAAGAGTGATAGAAAGATGTATTGCATGTGATGCCTCGCATCGCATGAGAAACAAAATAGTGTTGCATGAACTGTCCTTCAGGACGGACAGCGTGGGTCGACTTGTCAGCTAGCTGAGGAACCCTATGGTTTACTCCTATACCGAGAAAAAACGTATTCGTAAGGATTTTGGTAAACGTCCGCAAGTGCTGGACATACCTTATCTCCTTTCTATCCAGCTTGACTCGTTCCAGAAGTTTATCGAGCAAGATCCAGAAGGTCAGTACGGACTGGAAGCAGCATTCCGTTCCGTATTCCCGATCGCGAGCTACAGCGGCAACTCCGAGTTGCAGTATGTTAGCTACCGTCTGGGTGAACCTGTCTTTGACGTAAAAGAATGTCAGATCCGTGGCGTGACGTTTTCTGCACCGCTGCGCGTCAAACTGCGTCTGGTGATCTACGAGCGCGAAGCGCCGGAAGGCACAGTCAAAGACATTAAAGAACAAGAAGTTTACATGGGCGAAATTCCGCTCATGACCGAAAACGGTACTTTTGTTATCAACGGTACTGAGCGTGTTATCGTTTCTCAGCTGCATCGTAGTCCTGGCGTTTTCTTTGACAGCGATAAGGGTAAAACGCACTCTTCCGGTAAAGTGCTGTATAACGCACGTATCATCCCTTACCGCGGTTCATGGCTCGACTTCGAGTTTGACCCGAAAGACAACCTGTTCGTCCGTATTGACCGTCGCCGTAAGCTGCCGGCCAGTATCATTCTGCGCGCGCTGCATTACACCACGGAGCAGATTCTTGATCTGTTCTTTGAGAAAGTGGTGTTCGAAATCCGCGACAACAAACTGCAGATGGAACTGGTGCCTGAGCGCCTGCGTGGTGAAACCGCCTCCTTCGATATCGAAGCCAACGGTACGGTCTACGTTGAGAAAGCTCGTCGTATCACTGCCCGCCACATCCGCCAGCTGGAAAAAGACAATATCCAGCACATCGAAGTACCGGTTGAATACATTGCCGGTAAAGTGGTGGCAAAAGACTACATTGACGAAAACACCGGTGAGCTGATTGTTGCAGCGAACATGGAACTGTCTCTGGATCTGCTGGCGAAACTGAGCCAGTCCGGTCATAAGCGCATTGAGACCCTGTTCACCAACGATCTGGATCATGGTCCGTATATTTCCGAAACACTGCGTGTTGACCCAACCAACGATCGCCTGAGCGCGCTGGTTGAGATCTACCGCATGATGCGTCCTGGCGAGCCGCCGACGCGTGAAGCTGCGGAAAACCTGTTCGAGAACCTGTTCTTCTCTGAAGATCGTTACGATCTGTCTGCGGTTGGCCGCATGAAGTTCAACCGTTCTCTGCTGCGTGACGAGATCGAAGGTTCCGGTATCCTGAGCAAAGTCCGACATCATTGAAGTGATGAAGAAGCTCATCGATATCCGTAACGGTAAAGGCGAAGTGGACGATATCGACCACCTCGGCAACCGTCGTATCCGTTCCGTCGGCGAAATGGCAGAAAACCAGTTCCGTGTTGGCCTGGTGCGTGTAGAGCGTGCGGTGAAAGAGCGTCTTTCCCTGGGCGATCTCGACACTCTGATGCCTCAGGATATGATCAACGCCAAGCCGATTTCTGCGGCAGTGAAAGAGTTCTTTGGTTCCAGCCAGCTGTCTCAGTTTATGGACCAGAACAATCCGCTGTCTGAAATCACGCATAAGCGTCGTATTTCTGCCCTCGGCCCAGGCGGTCTGACCCGTGAACGTGCTGGCTTCGAAGTACGTGACGTACACCCGACTCACTACGGTCGCGTATGTCCAATCGAAACGCCGGAAGGTCCGAACATCGGTCTGATCAACTCGCTGTCTGTGTACGCACAGACCAACGAGTATGGCTTCCTGGAAACGCCTTATCGTCGCGTTGTTGACGGTAAAGTGAGCGACGAAATCCATTACCTCTCTGCAATTGAAGAAGGTAACTTCGTTATCGCTCAGGCGAACACCAACCTGAACGACGACGGTTCATTCGTTGACGATCTGGTTACCTGCCGTAGCAAAGGCGAATCGAGCCTGTTCAGCCGCGACCAGGTTGACTATATGGACGTTTCGACCCAGCAGGTGGTTTCTGTTGGTGCGTCACTGATCCCGTTCCTGGAACACGATGACGCCAACCGTGCATTGATGGGTGCAAACATGCAACGTCAGGCGGTTCCGACTCTGCGTGCTGATAAGCCGCTGGTTGGTACCGGTATGGAACGTGCTGTTGCTGTTGACTCCGGTGTAACCGCCGTAGCCAAACGTGGCGGTACTATCCAGTACGTTGATGCATCACGTATCGTGATCAAGGTTAACGAAGATGAGATGTACCCGGGCGAAGCCGGCATCGACATCTACAACCTGACCAAATATACCCGTTCGAACCAGAACACCTGTATCAACCAGATGCCGTGTGTTTCTCTGGGCGAACCGATTGAGCGCGGCGACGTGCTGGCAGATGGCCCGTCTACCGACCTCGGTGAACTGGCGCTGGGCCAGAACATGCGCGTAGCGTTCATGCCGTGGAACGGTTACAACTTCGAAGACTCCATCCTTGTTTCTGAGCGTGTAGTACAGGAAGACCGTTTCACTACCATCCATATTCAGGAACTGGCTTGTGTGTCTCGTGACACCAAACTGGGGCCAGAAGAGATCACTGCTGACATCCCGAACGTGGGTGAAGCTGCGCTCTCCAAACTGGATGAATCCGGCATTGTTTACATCGGTGCTGAAGTGACCGGTGGTGACATTCTGGTTGGTAAAGTTACACCGAAAGGTGAAACCCAGCTGACGCCAGAAGAGAAACTGCTGCGTGCGATCTTCGGTGAAAAAGCCTCTGATGTGAAAGATTCGTCACTGCGCGTGCCGAACGGCGTTTCCGGTACTGTTATTGACGTGCAGGTCTTCACCCGCGATGGCGTGGAAAAAGACAAGCGCGCGCTGGAAATCGAAGAAATGCAGCTGAAGCAGGCGAAGAAAGACCTGTCTGAAGAACTGCAGATCCTCGAAGCTGGCCTGTTTGGTCGTATCCAGGCGGTACTGATCTCTGGTGGTGTTGAGGCTGAGAAGCTGGACAAGCTGCCGCGCGAGCGCTGGCTGGAACTGGGCCTGACCGACGAAGAGAAACAGAACGCACTGGAGCAGCTGGCTGAGCAGTATGACGAGCTGAAGCACGAGTTTGAGAAGAAACTCGAAGCGAAGCGTCGCAAGATCACCCAGGGCGATGACCTGGCACCGGGCGTGCTGAAAATCGTTAAGGTGTATCTGGCGGTTAAACGTCAAATCCAGCCTGGTGACAAGATGGCAGGTCGTCACGGGAACAAAGGTGTTATCTCCAAGATCAACCCGATCGAAGATATGCCTTACGATGAGAACGGCACGCCGGTCGATATCGTTCTGAACCCGCTGGGCGTACCGTCACGTATGAACATCGGTCAGATCCTGGAAACCCACCTGGGTATGGCAGCGAAAGGTATTGGTGAGAAAATCAATGCCATGCTGAAGAAGCAGGAAGAAGTTGCCAAACTGCGTGAGTTTATCCAGCGTGCTTACGATCTGGGCACTGACGTGCGTCAGAAAGTTGACCTGAACACTTTCAGCGATGATGAAGTGCTGCGTCTGGCAGAGAACCTGAAAAAAGGTATGCCGATCGCAACACCAGTGTTTGACGGCGCGAAAGAAAGCGAAATCAAAGAGCTGCTGCAGCTCGGCGGTCTGCCTTCTTCCGGCCAGATTACCCTGTTTGACGGCCGTACCGGCGAGCAGTTCGAGCGTCAGGTTACCGTTGGCTACATGTACATGCTGAAACTGAACCACCTGGTCGACGACAAGATGCACGCCCGTTCCACCGGTTCTTACAGCCTGGTGACTCAGCAGCCGCTGGGTGGTAAAGCACAGTTCGGTGGCCAGCGCTTCGGTGAGATGGAAGTGTGGGCACTGGAAGCATACGGTGCCGCTTATACCCTGCAGGAAATGCTGACCGTTAAGTCTGATGACGTGAATGGCCGTACGAAGATGTATAAAAACATCGTCGATGGCAACCATCAGATGGAACCGGGCATGCCGGAATCCTTCAACGTCCTGTTGAAAGAGATTCGCTCGCTGGGTATCAACATCGAGCTGGAAGACGAGTAAGCACTCGCATTTGTACTGGTTATGGGATGTTCGGCTGATGTCGAACATCCCTGAGAGTCTCACTCCGACGGGAGCTAATCCGTGAAAGACTTACTTAAGTTTCTGAAAGCGCAAACTAAAACCGAAGAGTTTGATGCGATCAAAATTGCTCTGGCTTCGCCAGACATGATCCGTTCCTGGTCTTTTGGTGAAGTGAAAAAGCCGGAAACCATTAACTACCGTACCTTCAAGCCGGAGCGTGACGGTCTTTTCTGTGCCCGTATTTTCGGACCAGTAAAAGATTACGAGTGCCTGTGCGGTAAGTACAAGCGCCTGAAACACCGTGGCGTGATTTGTGAGAAGTGTGGCGTTGAAGTCACACAGACCAAAGTGCGTCGTGAGCGTATGGGCCATATCGAACTGGCTTCTCCGACTGCCCACATTTGGTTCCTGAAATCACTGCCGTCCCGCATCGGTTTGCTGCTGGATATGCCGTTGCGTGACATCGAGCGCGTGCTGTACTTCGAATCCTATGTGGTTGTCGAAGGTGGCATGACCAACCTCGAAAAACGTCAGATCCTGACTGAAGAGCAGTACCTCGACGCGCTGGAAGAATTCGGTGACGAATTCGACGCGAAGATGGGTGCGGAAGCAATTCAGGCTCTGTTGAAAAACATGGATCTGGAGCAGGAATGCGAACAGCTGCGTGAAGAGCTGAACGAAACCAACTCCGAAACCAAGCGTAAGAAGCTGACCAAGCGTATCAAGCTGCTGGAAGCGTTCGTGCAGTCTGGCAACAAGCCGGAGTGGATGATCCTGACCGTGCTGCCGGTACTGCCGCCGGATCTGCGTCCGCTGGTTCCGTTGGATGGTGGTCGTTTCGCTACCTCGGATCTGAACGATCTGTATCGTCGCGTGATCAACCGTAACAACCGTCTGAAACGTCTGCTGGATCTGGCTGCGCCAGATATCATCGTACGTAACGAAAAACGTATGTTGCAGGAAGCGGTTGATGCATTGCTGGATAACGGCCGTCGTGGTCGCGCCATCACTGGCTCCAACAAGCGTCCGCTGAAATCACTGGCCGACATGATCAAAGGTAAGCAGGGTCGTTTCCGTCAGAACCTGCTGGGTAAACGTGTCGACTACTCTGGTCGTTCGGTTATCACCGTGGGTCCATACCTGCGTCTGCACCAGTGTGGTCTGCCGAAGAAAATGGCACTGGAGCTGTTCAAACCGTTCATCTACGGCAAGCTGGAACTGCGTGGCCTCGCCACCACCATCAAAGCCGCGAAGAAAATGGTTGAGCGCGAAGAAGCCGTCGTTTGGGATATCCTGGACGAAGTTATTCGTGAACACCCGGTACTGCTGAACCGTGCGCCAACCCTGCACCGTCTGGGTATTCAGGCGTTTGAACCGGTTCTGATCGAAGGTAAAGCGATCCAGCTGCACCCGCTGGTTTGTGCGGCATATAACGCCGACTTCGATGGTGACCAGATGGCCGTTCACGTACCGCTGACGCTGGAAGCCCAGCTGGAAGCGCGTGCGCTGATGATGTCTACCAACAACATCCTGTCACCGGCGAACGGCGAGCCAATCATCGTTCCGTCTCAGGACGTTGTTCTGGGTCTGTACTACATGACCCGTGACAAAGTGAACGCCAAAGGCGAAGGCATGGTGCTGACTGGCCCGAAAGAAGCTGAGCGTGTTTACCGCGCTGGCCTGGCCGAGCTGCATGCCCGCGTAAAAGTGCGTATCACCGAGTTCAGCAAAAACGAACAGGATGAATTCGTTGCGAAAACCAGCCTGATCGACACTACCATTGGTCGTGCGATCCTGTGGATGATCGTGCCGAAAGGTCTGCCTTACTCCATCGTCAACCAGGCGCTGGGTAAAAAAGCTATCTCCAAAATGCTGAACACCTGTTACCGCATTCTGGGCCTGAAGCCGACCGTTATCTTTGCTGACCAGACCATGTACACCGGTTTTGCCTATGCAGCCCGTTCAGGTGCTTCTGTAGGTATCGACGACATGGTTATCCCGGCGAAGAAAGCTGAGATCATCGCAGAAGCGGAAGCTGAAGTTGCTGAGATTCAGGAACAGTTCCAGTCTGGTCTGGTAACCGCTGGCGAACGTTACAACAAAGTCATCGATATCTGGGCCGCAGCGAACGAACGCGTCTCTAAAGCGATGATGGACAACCTGCAGACCGAAACCGTGATCAACCGTCACGGCGAAGAAGAGAAGCAGGTTTCCTTTAACAGCATCTACATGATGGCCGACTCCGGTGCGCGTGGTTCTGCGGCACAGATTCGTCAGTTGGCAGGTATGCGTGGTCTGATGGCGAAGCCGGATGGCTCCATCATCGAAACGCCGATCACCGCGAACTTCCGTGAAGGTCTGAACGTACTCCAGTACTTCATTTCAACGCACGGTGCGCGTAAAGGTCTGGCGGATACCGCACTGAAAACCGCGAACTCCGGTTATCTGACCCGTCGTCTGGTTGACGTGGCGCAGGACCTGGTCGTGACCGAAGACGATTGTGGTACCTTCGAAGGTATCATGATGACGCCGGTTATCGAGGGTGGTGATGTTAAAGAGCCGCTGCGTGAGCGTGTACTGGGTCGTGTGACCGCAGAAGACGTGCTCAAGCCGGGCACCGCAGACATTCTGATCCCGCGTAACACCCTGCTCGATGAGCACTGGTGTGATGTGGTTGAACAGAACTCTGTTGACTCCATCAAAGTGCGTTCAGTCGTAAGCTGTGAAACCGACTTCGGTGTGTGTGCACACTGCTACGGTCGCGATCTGGCACGTGGTCACATCATCAACAAAGGTGAGGCCATCGGCGTTATCGCAGCACAGTCCATCGGTGAGCCGGGTACTCAGCTGACGATGCGTACGTTCCACATCGGTGGTGCGGCATCTCGTGCGGCTGCTGAATCCAGCATTCAGGTGAAGAACAAAGGTACTATCAAGCTGACCAACGCGAAAACCGTTACCAACTCCACTGGTAAGCTGGTCATCGTTTCGCGTAACGTTGAGCTGAAAATGATCGACGAGTTCGGTCGTACCAAAGAAAGCTATAAAGTACCTTACGGTGCTGTGATGGCGAAAGGTGATGGTGAGCAGGTCAACGCGGGCGAAACCGTGGCGAACTGGGATCCGCATACCATGCCGGTTATCACCGAAGTGAACGGTTTCATCCGCTTCACCGACATGATCGACGGCCAGACCATTACCCGTCAGACTGACGAGTTAACCGGTCTGTCTTCGCTGGTGATCCTGGACTCTGCTGAGCGTACTGCGGGTGGTAAAGACCTGCGTCCGGCACTGAAAATCGTTGATGCCAATGGCGACGACGTTCTGATCCCGGGCACCGACATGCCGGCTCAGTACTTCCTGCCGGGTAAAGCGATTGTTCAGCTGGAAGATGGCGTGAAGATCAGCGCGGGTGACACCCTGTCGCGTGTACCGCAGGAATCTGGCGGTACCAAGGACATCACCGGTGGTCTGCCACGCGTTGCGGATCTGTTCGAAGCGCGTCGTCCGAAAGAGCCAGCAATCCTGGCGGAGATCAGCGGTATCATCTCCTTCGGTAAAGAGACCAAAGGTAAGCGTCGTCTGGTAATTACCCCGGTTGATGGCAGCGATCCGTACGAAGAGATGATTCCGAAATGGCGTCAGCTCAACGTGTTTGAAGGTGAGCGCGTAGAACGTGGTGACGTGGTTTCGGACGGTCCGGAATCTCCGCACGACATTCTGCGTCTGCGTGGCGTTCATGCTGTGACCCGTTACATCACTAACGAAGTGCAGGAAGTTTACCGTCTGCAAGGCGTTAAGATTAACGATAAGCACATTGAAGTCATCGTGCGTCAGATGCTGCGTAAAGCGACCATCGTCAGCGCAGGAAGCACCGACTTCCTGGAAGGTGAGCAGGCCGAAGTGTCTCGCATCAAGATCTCTAACCGTGATCTGGAAGCGAATGGCAAACTGGGCGCCACCTACATGCGTGACCTGCTGGGTATCACCAAAGCGTCTCTGGCAACCGAGTCGTTCATCTCTGCTGCATCGTTCCAGGAGACCACACGTGTCCTGACCGAAGCTGCGGTAGCGGGCAAACGCGACGAACTGCGTGGCCTGAAAGAGAACGTTATCGTGGGTCGTCTGATCCCGGCCGGTACCGGTTACGCATACCATCAGGATCGTATGCGTCGCCGTCAGGTAGGCGAAGTGCAGGTTGCACCGCAGGTTACTGCGGATGAAGCCTCTGCAAGCCTGGCTGAACTGCTGAACGCCGGTCTCGGCGGTAGCGACGACGAGTAATCACTCGATTCGCTAATAAAAAACCCTGCCTCGGCAGGGTTTTTTTTCGTCTGTATTCTCAGTTCCGGCGGTCTATGTCACCGCGCGTTAAGCCGATATCGCGCAGCTGCGTATCGCTCAGGTGCGACAGTATGCGTCGGGTTTCCCGGCGTAAACGCCAGGACTTCACCAGTTGCCGCAGTGCACGCAACATATCCAGCAACGTTATATTGAAAGGTCTTGCCGCACGGTTTTGATCGAATTCCATTATCCTGCCCTCGGTATGATGTCTGAGAAGCATTGTCCGGTTTTCGATCGTTTCAATACAGATTCAAAAAACACATTTATTCAACATACAGATTGCATTGTGATGGATCTGAATGGTAAAAATTATCCTCATCTGTACTGGTTTCTTCCAGATTAAAATCATGTGAGGCATACGATGACGCGTTACCAGCATCTGGCTTGCCTGCTTTCTGACCGCATTGAGCAGGGGCTGTATCGTAGCGGTGAGCGACTGCCGTCGGTGCGTACGCTAAGCATTGAACACGGCGTCAGCATCAGTACCGTTCAGCAGGCCTACCATGTGCTGGAGGAGAAGCAGTTGATTGTGCCGCAGCCGCGTTCCGGTTATTTCGTTGCTACCCGCAAAGCCACGCCGCCTGTTCCTGCAATCACGCGCCCCGCCCAGCGGCCGGTAGAAATCACCCAGTGGGAATCGGTACTGGAACTGCTCAGTAGCCGCATTGAGGGCGACGTCATTCAGTTAGGCAGCGGTATCCCGGATCTGACACAGCCCACCCTTAAACCGTTATGGAAGATTCATGCTCGCATGGCGCAGAAGCAGGATATTAACCTGCTGAATTATGACTCCCTGTTGGGCATCGCAGCGCTGCGCGAGCAGGTCGCCCGTCTGACGATCGATAGCGGCTGCCAGCTTACCGCTGACGATATCGTGATCACCACCGGCTGCCATGAAGCGTTGTCGGTATCTATCCGTGCCGTTTGCCAGCCTGGTGACATCATTGCGGTGGAATCACCGACTTTCCACGGCACCATGCAGACATTGCGTGGTTTTGGCATCCGCGTGATTGAGATCCCTACCGACTCGGTGACCGGCATCAGCCTCGAAGCGCTGGAACTGGCGTTTGAACAGTGGCCGATCAAAGCCGTAGTGGTGGTGCCCAATTGTAATAACCCACTGGGTTTTATCATGCCGGAAGCGCGTAAACGTGCGCTGCTGACGCTGGCACAACGCTTTGATGCCGCAATTATTGAAGACGATGTGTATGGTGAGCTGGCGTGGGAATATCCCCGTCCCATCAGCATTAAATCGCTGGATATGGATGGGCGCGTGCTGTTATGTAGTTCATTTTCCAAAACATTGTCACCAGGCCTGCGTGTCGGCTGGGTTGCGCCAGGGCGCTACCGTGAACGCGTACTGCATATGAAATATATCAGTACCGGTTCATCGGCCACCGTGACGCAGCATGTGGTGGCAGAGTTTATTCGCCAGGGGCATTACTTGCCGCACCTGCGCCGCATGCGTCAGGTGTATCAACGCAATTACGAGACGTTGAGCTGCTGGGTCCGCCACTATTTTCCCTGTGGCATTTGCGTATCGCGCCCCCAGGGGAGTTTCCTGATGTGGATCGAACTACCTGAAGCCTTTGATGCCGTACGCCTGAATGCTGAACTTCGAGAGTCAAAAATTCAGGTGGCGGTGGGTTCATTGTTTTCGGCCTCAGGTAAGTATCGCAACTGCCTGCGTCTGAATTATGCATTGCCAATCAATGAGGCGACTGAGCAGGCGATCGCGCTGGTGGGGGCCGCGGTGGAACATGCGATACTGGCCTGTAGTGCCGAAATGCTGGCGGATTGACGACATCACCTTTTCGTAGCGGCGCGATAAATCGCGCCGCTACAGCCTCAATCATTCTGTGGGCTGGACCCCCGCCAGAGCAAGCAACTCACGCGTGGCGGCTCGCCAGTCTTGTGCCTGGGTGATGGCACTGACGACCGCGATGCTCCCCACGCCCGTAGCCAGCACTTCAGGCGCGCGTGCCAGCGAGATGCCGCCAATCGCCACGGTTGAAATGCCTTCCAGCCTCGCCAGATGACGTTTCAGCTCGGTAATGCCTTGCGGCTCAGACGGCATCTCTTTGGTCTGCGTTGGGAAGATATGTCCCAGCGCGATATAAGAGGGACGTACAGCCAGCGCCCGATCCAGCTCGGCATCGTCATGGGTGGATAAGCCAAGTCGTAAACCCGCCTGGCGAATAGCATCCAGATCGGCCACATCCAGGTCCTCCTGACCCAGATGCACGCCATAGGCGTTATAGCGAATCGCCAATCTCCAGTAATCATTGATAAATAACCGGGCGCGATATTGTTTACCGAGCGCGATGGCATCGCGCACCGCGTCCTCAACTTCGTGATCCTCGCAATCCTTAATTCGTAGCTGAATGGTGCGTACACCCGCTTCCAGTAAACGGGCAATCCACTCAACACTGTCCACAACCGGATAAAGCCCTAAACGCGGAGCGGTACTGGGAAATGGGGTGGTCATACTTTTTCCTCTTTCAAAGCATCGGCAGCATGATACAGCTCGCCGCCACGGCTACGGAAGGCGTCTGACATCTGTGCCATACCCACTTCAATCGGCTGGGCTTCCGCCTGCTGACGGGCGGCAAAATCACGCACTTCCTGAGTGATTTTCATCGAACAGAATTTTGGACCACACATGGAACAGAAATGTGCCACTTTGCCCGATTCCTGCGGCAGCGTTTCATCGTGATAAGCGCGGGCAGTGTGCGGATCCAGCGCCAGGTTGAACTGATCTTCCCAACGGAACTCGAACCGTGCTTTGGACATGGCGTTATCACGGATCTGGGCACCTGGATGGCCTTTGGCCAGATCGGCCGCATGGGCGGCGATCTTATAAGTAATCAGCCCTTGTTTTACATCTTCTTTATTCGGTAATCCCAGATGCTCTTTCGGGGTCACGTAGCACAGCATCGCGCAGCCAAACCAGCCAATCATCGCAGCACCAATACCAGAGGTGAAATGGTCATAACCGGGGGCGATATCGGTGGTCAGTGGGCCGAGCGTGTAGAATGGGGCTTCGTGGCAATGTTCCAGCTGCTCGGTCATATTGCGACGAATCATTTGCATCGGCACGTGGCCCGGGCCTTCGATCATCACCTGCACGTCATATTCCCAGGCGATTTTCGTCAGCTCGCCCAGGGTGTGCAGCTCAGCGAATTGCGCTTCATCGTTGGCATCCTGAATCGAACCCGGACGCAAGCCATCGCCCAGCGACAGCGCAACATCATAAGCGGCACAGATTTCACAAATCTCGCGGAAGTGCAGATACAGGAAGCTTTCCTGGTGATGCGACAGGCACCACTTCGCCATGATCGAACCGCCACGCGAAACGATGCCGGTCAGACGCTTCGCCGTCATCGGGACATAACGCAGCAGCACGCCAGCGTGGATGGTGAAGTAGTCTACGCCCTGTTCAGCCTGTTCCAGCAACGTATCGCGGAAAATTTCCCAGTTCAGATCCTCCGCCACGCCGTTCACTTTCTCCAGCGCCTGATAAATCGGTACAGTGCCAATCGGCACCGGGCTGTTGCGCAGAATCCATTCACGCGTTTCATGAATATAACGGCCAGTGGAGAGATCCATCACGGTGTCGGCACCCCAGCGGGTTGACCACACCAGCTTCTCCACCTCTTCTTCAATCGAGGAACTGACGGCCGAGTTGCCGATGTTCGCATTCACCTTCACCAGAAAGTTACGGCCAATGATCATCGGTTCGGATTCGGGATGGTTGATATTGGAGGGAATGATGGCTCGCCCTTCAGCGACTTCCTGACGCACAAATTCAGCGGTGATATTGGCAGGCAGATGCGCCCCAAAGCTGTACCCCGGATGCTGTTGCAACAATACCTCACCCCGGATACGCTCCCGTCCCATGTTTTCGCGTAACGCAATAAACTCCATTTCCGGTGTAATGATGCCCTGGCGTGCGTAGTGTAACTGGGTCACGCAATGGCCGGCTTTGGCACGACGTGGTTGTGGCAGATGTTCAAACCGCAGATGATCCAGCCCTTCATCCGCCAGCCGTTGTTGAGTGTAGCTGGAACTCAGCTGTTCGATGGTTTCACTGTCACCACGCTCGGCAATCCAGCCCGCGCGCAGTTTTGCCAGCCCCTGATGTACATCAATGGTCGCCGATGGATCACCATAGGCACCGGCGGTGTCATACACCGGCACCGGTTCGTTCGGTTCATACTGCGGGTTATCTTTGCTGCCGCCGATCAGGGTAGGGCTGAGCTGGATTTCGCGCATCGGTACACGAATGTCATCACGGTTGCCGGTGATCCAGATACGTTGAGAGTTGGGAAAAGCGGTGCCTTGCAGTGAATCGATAAATTCCTGCGCCTGGGCGCGTTGTTCACGGCGAGAAGTTTTTGCAACAGACATAGCAATTTTCCTGTAAATGATGGAAGTTGCTTGTCCGGAGTCCGGAAGGAGTAACAGAAACGATGCACGCATCGTACTGATGATGTTTACTCTTGTTCCCTTCGCAGGTACTAACCTGATCAGGTTCCGCGGATCCCGAATTAACGGTCTCAGCCCCAATGGGCACTCCGACAAGAAAATATTTGCGGCTGGTGTGGTAAACCGCAAAACAAAAAAGCCCACTCAGCATAGAAGGGCTTTTTGCGAATAACAAGTTTTTTACAAGTGGCGATTTAAGCCGGGCGGGCGACAGGGCTGTCATTCGCTACCCGTGGGCGTGCCAGCTGATTATCCCACGCCAGACGCACCAGCTTGTCTTCCAGCGTGAAACGCGACTCCAGCACTTCTCCTACTTCAGACAGCGCCTGCTGGAAAGTGACACAGTTGTCGTCAGTGATGGCCTGTTGCAGATGACCATCATACAGCTGCATCATTCGTTCGGTATTCGCCTCCAGTAACGGGTAAATCTGTGCGGCGGCAATCAGGGGGCTGTCGCCATGCATCTCATTGATAATCCTCTCATAAATACTGAAGTGACCAACCGAAAGATAATCCACCAGGTTGTGGCAAAACGCATCCAGCGCCTGCTCATCGAGGGCGCTTAACGCGTCTTTTTTTGGCTTCATGCCAATCAACTGATAATAGTTAACCAACAGCTGACGACGTGCGCGTAACCATGAATCGACAAGTTCGTTACCGCTGCCTACACGCTCGGTCAGGTCATCTAACTGAGTAAGCATACGAGGCTCCATGTGGGTTATAGTTGTTCATTCTGCGAATAGACGCTAAGGATGACGATTTAAATGCAACGTGAGATCTCAAGCGTAGACGCTGGCTGGTGGATTGTCAGCCATGAACAAAAACTTTGGCTACCGCAGGGGGAGTTGCCGCATGGCACGGCGCAACAATTTGGCCTGGCGGGCAGCAGCGGTATGGTGATTGGCGAATGGCAGGGCGAAAATGTCTGGCTGGTGCGTGAATCACGACCCGATAACATGGGGTCAGTTCGCCAGCTGATTGATGAGGACGTTGGCCTGTTCCAGCTTGCCGGGCGCGGCGTACAACTGGCGGAGTTCTATCGTTCCCATCGCTGGTGCGGCTATTGCGGCCACGAGATGCATTTAAGCAAACGTGAATTCGCCTGCCTGTGCGGCCATTGTCGCGAGCGCTATTACCCGCAAATCGCCCCCTGCATCATTGTCGCCATCCGCCGTGGTGATGAGATTTTGCTGGCAAACCATGCGAAGCATCGCAACAACGTTTATACCGTGCTGGCCGGATTTGTCGAAGTGGGTGAAACCCTCGAACAGGCGGTGGCTCGTGAAGTGATGGAAGAAAGTAATGTACGGGTGAAAAACGTGCGTTATGTGACCTCACAACCGTGGCCGTTCCCCCATTCGCTGATGATGGCGTATATGGCGGAATATGACGGCGGTGATTTGCAACATGACGGCAAAGAGCTGCTGGATGCGGGCTGGTTCCGCTACGATGCCCTGCCATTATTACCCCCGCCCGGCACCGTTGCGCGACGTTTGATTGAAGATACCGTTGCCCAGTGTCGCGCCAGCGCGATGTGAAAATGCTACACTGGCGCCCTGCAAGTGAGAGAGCCAATTATGAGTGAACTGAAGAACGATCGTTATCTGCGTGCCCTGTTACGTCAGCCGGTGGATATCACCCCGGTATGGATGATGCGACAAGCCGGGCGTTATCTGCCGGAGTATAAAGCCACTCGTGCTGAGGCCGGTGATTTTATGTCGCTGTGTAAAAATGCTGAGCTGGCGTGCGAAGTCACGTTGCAACCGCTGCGTCGTTACGCGCTGGATGCGGCCATCCTCTTCAGCGATATCCTCACCATCCCCGATGCGATGGGGCTGGGCCTGTATTTTGAAACCGGTGAAGGCCCGCGTTTCTCTCACCCCATTACCTGCCGGGCGGATGTCGATAAACTGCCGGTGCCCGATCCGGAGCAGGAGCTGGGTTACGTGATGAACGCTGTGCGTACCATCCGCCACAACCTGAAAGGCGAAGTCCCGTTGATCGGCTTTTCCGGTAGCCCGTGGACGCTGGCGACCTATATGGTCGAAGGCGGCAGCAGCAAGGCGTTTACCAAAATCAAAAAGATGATGTACGCCGAGCCGCAGACGCTGCATATGTTGCTGGATAAACTGGCAGACAGCGTGATCCTCTATCTGAACGCGCAGATCAAAGCGGGTGCCCAGTCGATCATGGTATTCGACACCTGGGGTGGCGTGCTGACCGGCCGTGACTACCGTGAATTCTCGCTTTACTACATGCACAAGATTGTCGATAGCGTGCTTCATGAAAACGAAGGCCGCCGCGTGCCAATCACCCTGTTCACCAAAGGTGGCGGGCAGTGGCTGGAAGCGATGGCAGAAACCGGTTGCGATGCGCTGGGGCTGGACTGGACCACGGATATTGCTGATGCGCGTCGTCGCGTTGGTCATAAAGTGGCGTTGCAAGGCAATATGGATCCGTCCATGCTGTATGCGCCTCCGGCCCGAATTGAGCAGGAAGTAGCGGGCATTCTTGAAGGATTTGGTGCCGGGGAAGGCCACGTCTTCAACCTGGGCCACGGTATCCATCAGGATGTGCCACCGGAGCACGCCGGTGCCTTTGTTGAGGCGGTGCATCGTCTGTCCCGTCCTTACCATCAGGGTTAACCATGGATTTAGCGGCGCTACGCAGGGAACAGCAACAGCGTGCGGCTGATGTGGTGCGGCAGGACGATTTTGAGGTGCTGCCGCCCCGCTGGATTGCCGGTGCCGATGTGGGCTTTGAACAGGGCGGTGAGGTCACACGCGCCGCGCTGGTGATTCTGGAGTACCCCTCGTTACAGCTGGTGGAGCATCAGATTGCCCGCATCAGTACCACCATGCCGTATATCCCCGGTTTTCTCTCCTTTCGCGAAGTGCCCGCCCTGCTGGCGGCCTGGCAGCAACTCACTCATCAGCCCGATCTGTTATTTGTCGATGGTCACGGTATCTCGCATCCGCGTCGGCTCGGCGTTGCCGCGCATTTCGGCTTGCTGGTGGATGTGCCCACCATCGGCGTGGCGAAGCGGCGTTTATGCGGGCATGTTGAGGCGCTGGAAGAGGCTCCAGGCAGCCGTCAGCCATTGATGGATAAGGATGAGCAGATTGGCTGGGTGTGGCGTAGCAAGGCGCGCTGCAATCCGCTGTTTATCTCCACCGGCCATCGCGTCAGCACCGATAGCGCCCTGCAATGGGTGGAAAACTGTACCGCAGGCTATCGTTTACCTGAGCCGACGCGCTGGGCGGATGCGGTTGCTTCCGGTCGTCCGGCCTTTCTGCGCAGGCAAAATGCGTGTTGACGCTGTTTGCGCGCGGCTTTTGCGGTACACTGCCGCCAGCTAAATTATTGAGAGCAAGTTTGATGTTACAGAACCCCGTCCATTTACGTCTGGCGAAGCTGGAAAGCTGGCAGCACGTCACCTTTATGGCCTGTCTGTGTGAACGCATGTTCCCCAACTACTGGGCCTTCTGTCAGCAGACCGAATTCGCAGATCCGCAGCTTTATCGCCGCATGCTCGATCTCGTCTGGGAAAGCCTGACGGTCAAAGACGCCAAAATCAATTTCGACAGCCAGCTGGAGAAACTGGAAGCGGCAATCCCTAATGGTGATGATTTCGACATCTACGGTGTGCATCCGGCGATTGATGCCTGTGTGGCATTGAGCGAAGTACTGCATGCGCAGCTGAGTGGGGAAACCCTTGAGCATGCCATTGAGGTCAGCCGGACGTCGATCACTACCGTGGCGATTCTCGAAATGACCCAGGCTGGGCGCGAAATGAGCGATGAAGAGCTGCGCGAAAACCAGGCAATTATTGACGAATGGGATCTGCAGTGGGAGATTTTTCGCCTGCTGGCAGAGTGCGAAGAGCGCGACCTTGAACTAATTAAAGGGTTACGTTCTGACCTGCGCGAAGCGGGAATCAGTAACATCGGTATAATTTTTCAGCAATAAGGCGAGAAAACGTGACTTCAGGCCCGAATTAGCGCGCCTGGAGGCTTCACATCAGCCCCCTGTCTGGTCTACATTTGGGGGGCTGAAAATTGTGGCTATCGGTGCGTGCAGGCTGAAGAGTGCCAGAATATGGCTTTTCCCTCGCACTCGTTGCTTAGCAAGCGATAAATACACTTTAAGGATAACTTATGAACAAGACTCAACTGATTGATGTGATCGCGGAAAAAGCAGACCTGTCAAAAACCCAGGCTAAAACTGCACTGGAATCTACTCTGGCTGCGATCACTGAGTCTCTGAAAGATGGTGATGCTGTACAACTGGTTGGTTTTGGTACTTTTAAAGTGAACCACCGCGCTGAGCGTACCGGTCGCAACCCGCAGACTGGCAAAGAGATCAAAATCGCTGCGGCAAACGTACCGGCGTTCGTCTCTGGTAAAGCGCTGAAAGACGCTGTTAAATAAGTTTCCGCGACGCGGTATAGCTTTAAAAGAGGGGCGGCATCGCCCCTTTTTGTTGCCGGAGCCTGCCATGCTGAACCTTTTACATCAGCGCGTCTGCGCTCTGTTATGTGGTGCCCTTCTGGTAGGGTGCAGCTCCACTCCTGATCTTCCTGCCTTTACTGCCAGCGGCTACCTTGCCGACCGTGGCGTAGTGCGTATCTGGCGCAAAAACAGCGACCATCAGTCAATTCATATGCGTACCGTCTTCATTCCCTTTGATGGTGATGCGATGGAGACCACCGATTACAGCTGGCTGAACAACAATCTCACCAACGTGGAACGACAGGTCGCGGGCAAACAACCGGATACCGTCACGTTGCGTTTCGATCAGCAAGGCAATCTCAATTTTATGCAGCGGCAACTGGCCGGGCGACGTGAAGCCGTCAGCAGCGACAGCGTGGAACTGTACCGCTTCGATGCACAGCGGATGCTACAGCAGAGCAATGCGTTGCTGGATGGACGTGTGTTGCTGAGCCAGGGGCACTGGCTGGGCGGGATTCAGGTACGAACCTGTGAAGGTAAAGTCATTAATGCGCCTTTCGATAGCAGCATGGTGGCAGCCCTGACCCAGCAACAGCAGCGCGATCCCTCGGTGTCATTGATGGTGGCATGGCTGGAAGCGCCGGAAGGGGTACAGTTGCTCCATATCACCCCAACGGATGAATGCAGCTGGCAACCAAAAGAGAGCGATTTCTGACGGGAATGAAGAAGGGGCACTGAGTGCCCCTTGTGATTATTTGCGGTTGATGGCGCGATAGCCGATATCGTAGCGACAGAAACTGCCATCCCACGAGATAGGCTTAGCCAGCGCATAAGCACGCTGCTGCGCGGCAGCGACATCTTCACCCAGCGCGGTGACGCACAGTACGCGTCCGCCATTGGTGACCACCAGATCATCTTTGAGGGTGGTACCTGCGTGGAAAACCTTACCATCTGCAACTTCTTCCAGCGGCAGGCCATGAATCTGGTCGCCGGTGTTGTAGTCACCCGGATAACCGCCAGCCGCCAGCACCACACCCAGCGATGGACGTGGATCCCATTGTGAGGTCTGCTGATCCAGTTTACCGTCACAGGCCGCCAGGCACAGCGCCACCAGATCGGACTGCAAACGCAGCATGATCGGCTGGGTTTCCGGATCGCCAAAGCGGCAGTTGAATTCGATCACTTTCGGCTGACCGGCTTTGTCGATCATCAGCCCGGCATACAGGAAGCCGGTGTAAGTGTTGCCTTCGGCTTTCATGCCATTCACGGTTGGCCAGATGATCTGATCCATCACGCGCTGGTGGATCTCATCAGTCACCACCGGAGCCGGTGAGTAAGCGCCCATACCGCCGGTATTCGGGCCAGTATCGCCATCACCGACACGTTTATGGTCCTGGCTGGTGGCCATGGGCAGTACGTTGTTGCCATCCACCATCACGATAAAGCTGGCTTCTTCACCATCCAGAAACTCTTCGATCACGATGCGATGGCCCGCGTCGCCGAAAGCGTTGCCTGCCAGCATATCCTGCACGGCATCTTCGGCTTCTTTCAGTGTCATCGCCACGATGACGCCTTTACCGGCAGCGAGACCGTCTGCTTTGATCACGATCGGTGCGCCTTTCTCGCGCAGGTACGCCAGCGCGGGCTCAACCTCGGTAAAGTTCTGATACTCAGCGGTTGGAATCTGCTGGCGGGCAAGGAAATCTTTGGTGAAGGCTTTAGAACCTTCCAGCTGCGCTGCCGCCTGCGTTGGGCCAAAAATTTTCAGACCGGCCGCGCGGAACGCATCCACCACCCCAATCACCAGCGGCGCTTCCGGGCCGACGATGGTCAGGTCGATGTTTTCCTGCTGGGCAAACGCCAGCAGCGCAGGGACATCAGTGGCACTGATCGCCACATTCTGCAATGCTGGTTCCAGCGCGGTGCCAGCATTGCCCGGTGCCACAAATACGGTCTCTACCAGCGGAGACTGCGCAGCCTTCCACGCCAGGGCGTGTTCACGTCCGCCGTTACCAATCACTAAAATTTTCATCTGTAACGCTCCAAACGATTAATGGCGGAAATGACGCATGTCGGTAAAGATCATGGCGATGCCGTGCTCATCGGCGGCGGCAATCACTTCATCATCGCGAATCGAACCGCCCGGCTGGATTACGCAGGTGACGCCGACGGCAGCAGCAGCATCAATACCATCGCGGAACGGGAAGAAGGCGTCAGAGGCCATCGCCGACCCTTTCACTTCCAGACCTTCATCACCGGCTTTGATCCCGGCGATTTTTGCCGAGTAGACGCGGCTCATCTGACCCGCGCCTATCCCGATGGTCATGTTGTCACGCGCATAGACGATGGCGTTGGATTTAACGAACTTCGCCACTTTCCAGCAGAACAGCGCATCACGCAGTTCCTGTTCGGTTGGCTGACGTTTGCTTACGACGCGCAGCTGGCTGGCGTCGACCATGCCGAGATCGCGATCCTGCACCAGTAAACCGCCGTTAACGCGTTTGAAATCCAGCCCGGCAACGCGGCTCTGCCACTGACCACACACCAGCACGCGAACGTTCTGTTTGCTGGCGGTCACTTTCAGCGCGGATTCGGTGGCTGAGGGGGCAATGATCACTTCGACAAACTGGCGGCTGATGATGGCCTGAGCCGTCGCTTCGTCCAGCTCACGGTTGAAGGCAATGATGCCGCCAAACGCAGAAGTCGGATCGGTTTTATAAGCACGCTCGTAGGCATCCAGAATGGAATCGCCTACAGCTACACCACAGGGGTTGGCATGTTTCACAATCACGCAGGCAGCTTCGCTGAACTCTTTCACACATTCCAGCGCGGCATCAGTATCGGCGATGTTGTTATAGGAGAGCGCTTTACCCTGTACCTGCTGTGCCGTCGCCACTGAGGCTTCTGCGACGTTTTCTTCTATATAGAAAGCTGCGTCCTGATGGCTGTTCTCGCCATAACGCATATCCTGTTTCTTAATGAAGTTAAGGTTTAGGGTACGTGGGAAGCGGCCTGCTGGTTCTTTGCTCTCGCCATGATAAGCCGGTACCAGGCTACCGAAGTAGTTGGCAATCATGCTGTCGTAGGCGGCGGTGTGTTCGAAGGCTTTGATCGCCAGATCGAAACGGGTTGCCAGCGTCAGGGAGTTTTCATTGGCATCCAGCTCCGCAATGATGGCGCTGTAGTCGCTGCTCTTCACCACAATGGCGACGTCTTTGTGGTTCTTCGCGGCAGAGCGCACCATGGTCGGGCCGCCGATATCGATGTTTTCCACCGCATCTTCCAGCGTACAACCCGGTTTTGCGACCGTCTGGGCAAAGGGGTAGAGGTTAACGACCACCATGTCGATGGGGTTGATGGCGTGCTGCGCCATGATGGCATCATCCTGGCCGCGACGACCGAGAATGCCGCCATGCACTTTCGGGTGCAGCGTTTTGACGCGTCCATCCATCATTTCCGGAAAACCGGTGTAGTCAGACACTTCAGTGACCGGCAGGCCCGCATCTGCCAGCAGGCGAGCAGTACCACCTGTGGAGAGCAGCTCAACACCACGGCTGGAGAGTGCCTGAGCAAATTCGAGGATACCGGCTTTGTCTGAGACACTCAGCAGAGCGCGGCGTACAGGACGACGTTGTTGCATGGTGGTTTTATCCCTTGGCTTTGTTTCGCGTAAATAAGAGCGTTACATCAAGCTTAGCGTTTCTCTTCTATATAGAAGAAGCAGCTTGCTTCAGGTAACGCCCCAAAAGGGGCATCCTTGACGTCGCGGGGCATTGTAGCGAAAACGTTTGCGCGATGCTCGACTAAATTCATTTACCCGTCAGGATGTGGATAACCTTGTGTGTAAGTGGGTATAAGACGGGGTTTTGCTGTGGAATGCAGCGAACGGTTGTTTTTATTGAAATTAGCGGTTGCGCATGCCGAACAACTC
>NZ_JAPWKD010000021.1 GCF_028283705.1 Pantoea sp. | reverse complement strand
AAATACCAGAAAGTCACAAACGAAGCTGGCCGCCAGATACATGCGGTGCAGCGTGTTCGTGGCAAGTCGATTCCTTTGATTTGAGGTGAAGATGTCCAGAAATGAATTCTACGCATATGAGTGCCGCGCAGCGGTGATTGAGTATCGCGCTCAGGCTCATAAATACCGTGACTGCTCTGTGCTCCGCCCATGCTATTTGCAACTGGCATGGAAGAACCGGCGACAGGCTCGCGAATACGTATCACAGGCTGCCTAGGCGGCCTTTTTTATTACCAAAATCTGAGGTTATACATGAAAGAATTAATCGCAATCCTCGATAAGAAAGGTGTTCAATATACCGTTAATGGCGACGCGATCAGCGTCGGCGGCTACCTCGACCTGGAAGGCACCGGCATCACCAGCCTGCCGGATAACCTGAGCGTCGGCGGCTACCTCGACCTGCGAGGCACCGGCATCACCAGCCTGCCGGATAACCTGAGCGTCGGCGGCTACCTCGACCTGCGAGGCACCGGCATCACCAACCTGCCGGATAACCTGAGCGTCGGCGGCTACCTCGACCTGGAAGGCACCGGCATCACCAGCCTGCCGGATAACCTGAGCGTCGGCGGCTACCTCGACCTGCGAGGCACCGGCATCACCAGCCTGCCGGATAACCTGAGCGTCGGCGGCTACCTCGACCTGCGAGGCACCGGCATCACCAACCTGCCGGATAACCTGAGCGTCGGCGGCTACCTCGACCTGGAAGGCACCGGCATCACCAGCCTGCCGGATAACCTGAGCGTCGGCGGCTACCTCGACCTGCGAGGCACCGGCATCACCAGCCTGCCGGATAACCTGAGCGTCGGCGGCTACCTCGACCTGGAAGGCACCGGCATCACCAGCCTGCCGGAGAAATTCACCTGCGATTCGCTTTATCTCGATCCCGAGCGCATCAGCAATGTGGCGTATCGCGAGAACTGCGGTTACAGCGGTCGCACCATCTTCGCCGTCTGGACCAAAGGTGAATTTCGCATCGCTGCCGGTTGCTTCTTCGGCACCATTGATGAGTTCGAAAGCGCAGTTGATGACAAATATTCAGGTGATGCAGCGAAAGGCTATATCCAGGCTGGCCGTGATTGCGTTGCTGAATTGACAGAAAAGTTAAACATGGCTGCCTAACCCGCAGCCTTTTTTCTTTCCAGGAATAAATCATGACAAGACAACAAGCTTGGTTATCAGTATTTGCGTTTTGTGCATTGTTCTGGAGTTTGGCGATTTACACAGCATATGGGCTTATTGGTTAAGAGAGAGGTGAAAGATGGCAAATAATTACGAGAGGCTTGACGAGTTAATAATATCAGCCCTCAGTGATAAGCCGAAAACGTTTGGTGAAATATGGACCGGTGATGTTTATCAGGAGTGCATTAAGCATGACCGGGTGGAAACGGCGAGAGTTCTGGATAGACGATTGCAAGCACTTAGAAAGAAGGGATTAATCATTTTTGCCAAAGGATGGCGAAAACTTCAAACAACATAGCCCGCCCCGAGCGGGTTTATTTTTGTGCGGTAAGTTGGAGGAAGAATGAGTGATATTCCGCAGATGAAGCGCCCGTGGAGTGTGGTTGGCGCTGGCTTTAATGACGAAGGTGTTTATTTCACATTCGATGACACTGCAATCCACCGGAGTGACATCAATCTGATGCAGGCAGCACCTGAGATTTTCGATTTACTAAAACTTGTCGTTGAAAAATACGAGCAGGGCTTTGTGTTGAATGAATCAGACATTGGCGAATGCAAAAGCGTGCTCAATAAGGCGCTGGGCCAGTAACCACTAACAGGGGGATGTATGGAAGGTGAAGTAGAAAAATTAGTTGTTGATGTCTTCTTTCAGAATTACGGGCCTGAAGATGGCATTCCACCGCACTGGTGCTGCAAATTTATTCGTGATGGCTGGGCTGATTACGAATATTTCGATACAGCTGAAGAGGCATATAACTTTGCCGCTCAGCATGGGTATACAGGATCGGCTGAATAGCAGCGCAATGGCTTGTGATTACAGGCCATGACGGTGCTCGTCACCAGACCAGAGGTTACCCCTCGACCATTGAGAAACAACCAGACCGAATCATCCTTTACGGGAGCCGCAATGGCTCCCTTCTTTTTTCCAACACCGAAAAACTAATTCAGGAGCACTACCCATGATGAGCTATTCCATCGCGGGCAGCGTCAGCATGGGCGCTGCTCAGTTAAACGAGTCACAACTCGACCGCGTAATTAAACGCATCCGTACCAGCCTCAAGAAAGGCTGGCGCTCGATTATCGACACATTAAATCAGCCGGGGCAGCCATGAAATCACATCGATTAACCCGTCATTTCAGAAAAGCACAGGAACTGTCCCGTGAGGCTGTCCTGTACAGCAACGCCGCCAAATGGGCTATGGCAATGCAGATTCTTCGGAGGGCGCACCAATGAGATTCCACCTGAACGCAAAAGACCGCAAGGAAGTACAGAGCATTGCTGATGCCCTGCCAGATAGTGAGCTACAGGACGTAGCCAGAGAGGTTGATGAGTACATGGACAGGCATCACGTCAACCCGCTGATGATGGCGGCTCAGACACTGATTCAGCAGATGTACGGCGGACCTGTCGCACAGATGCTGGATGGCGACGATGAGGCGCATATCAAGATGGATGAAATACTCCGCGAGCTACTTATTACGGCTGGCAAAAACAGGCGCAGCGTAAACATTATGATTAATAAGGTGGCGTGATGACAACTGCATTAACAACAATGGCCGGAAAGCTGGCTGAACGTCTCGGAATGGACCCGGGAACTGACCTTATGAACACGCTGAAAAATACAGCATTCAAGGGTGGCAATGTAACGGATGAACAGTTCACCGCCCTGCTCATCGTTGCTAACCAGTTTGGCCTGAACCCATGGACGAAAGAGATTTACGCCTTCCCTGATAAGGGTGGCATCGTGCCAGTAGTTGGCGTGGATGGATGGGCACGCATCATCAATGAGCATCCTCAGTTCGACGGCATGGAATTCGCCTATGACAAGGAAGAAGGAGCTTCTACCTGCAAGATTTACCGGAAGGACCGAAATCATCCCACGGTTGTTACTGAGTACATGGCGGAGTGTAAACGTAATACACAGCCATGGCAGTCACACCCAACTCGAATGCTACGCCACAAATCGCTCATCCAGTGTGCCCGCATGGCTTTCGGCTTTGCCGGTATTTTTGACCAGGACGAAGCTGAACGAATTATTGAGAACACGCCAGCCAGCGTTACGGCTGGAAAAGAAAGTGATGCGCGCAGGCCAGAGCTTATTGCCAAATGCGAAGCCGCGGCAGAGATAGGCATGGAGATTTTCGCCGAGACATGGAAAGGGCTGACACAGGAAGAGCGTCAGATTGTCGGCAACTCGGAGAAGGAACGCATCAAAAACAGCATCGCCATAGATGCGGATTTCAGTGAGGTGCCAAATGGAGCAGAGAACTGATGAATGGTTTGCGGCGCGCTGTGGCAAGGTCACGGCCAGCCGCCTTGCTGATGTCATGGCACGAACAAAGTCAGGGTACTCAGCCAGTAGGCAAAATTATATGGCCGAACTTATCTGTCAGAGGCTGACAGGAAAGAGCCAGGAAGGATTTACCAATGCGGCTATGCAACGCGGAACCGAGCTTGAGCCAGTAGCAAGAGAGATGTATGTGCTCAACCAGTTTGATGCACAAGTGGTTGAGACTGGTTTCGTCAACCATCCAGAGATATCAGGATTTGGCGCAAGCCCTGATGGCCTGGTGAATGATGACGGGCTTATTGAAATCAAATGCCCAAACACCTGGACCCATCTGGAAACGCTGAAATCAGGCAAGCCACCGCTTCGTTATCTTCTGCAAATGCACGCACAGATGATGTGCACAGGCAGGAAATGGTGCGATTTCGTCAGCTATGACGACCGGTTACCGCCTGAACTGGCCTATTTCGAAACTCGCATACATCTTGATGAAACGCTCGTTGCGGAAATTACGGGCGAGCTGAAATCGTTCCTGGCTGAACTCGAAAAGGAAATCGAGGGAATTCGCCACAGGGTTAAGGATGCTGCATAACCATGCGCAAAATAGCCATGTACCGACGAAACAATCACCCAAACAGTGGCTTCAAAGAAAAACTGGCCTACCAGTTAAGTAAAGGTCCAAAAACAGGCAGTGAGCTCTGCATCATCTTCAACATGTCTCTCCGTGATTTCAATTCAAACATCCGTGACGTTATCAGCAAGCATGGTGAAACCCTCCAGGTAAATGCGACTGACCCGGTAAAGGTTGGTCGCTTTATCGACAAAACCTACTCGCTGGCAAGGAGGCCAAAACGGGTTAATCCGAAGAAAGGAAGCCCGCTGATTGTCAGCTGGAAGCAACTTGCAAATACCGGCGAGGAGAAGCGCCTCGAATGTGAAGCAGCCGCAAAGCGCCGGGCGCGATTAATCAAAGCCGGATTCAATCCCGGATGCCTGGAATAACACCATGCCCTACACCGAACGTCAGTGGTTAGTCATAGCAGCAATAACCTCTCTGCTGATGTTCTGGTGGGGATTATCAATATTGAGTATGGGGTGAGATATGGACTTACACGAAAGAATTGCAGAGCTGGAAAGTAAACTGGATGCGATGTCGCACGAATGCGGGATGATGCTCGGCCTTCTGAATGACATCCGTCATTACCATGAAGAATGCACGCACGATGACCAGATGCACGCGCTTATTCCCCTGGAATATGTTTCGGCAATCAATGGATTTGTTGAGCGCGATGTTGATGGTGAAAATCCATGCCCTCTTACGGATGCATTCCTGCTCTCTGTGCGGGCGGAAGGCGTCGATCTTCTCGCATCTGAAGCTGGTCAGATGGCTCAGGTATTTAAGCAAGGTTCAGCTGACTGGAAGCGTTGGAAGTCTATCGTGTTCTTCGCTGTTCATTTCGCTGCACAACTCCGTAACGGTGAGCATGTCGGGGAGGAAGGTAATGGGCGCTAAAAGAATCTGGAATGGTCAACAGGTGCCAGAAAAAGGTGACGAGGTCTTAATCCACCTGGCAAGCGGCGATACCTGGGAAAAGTATACGGTGGAAGGCTTCCACATCTGGCCCCACCTTGGTGGTGACGCCACCTACCACAGAATTTTCGTTGATGTTTATCGCATGGATGGAGGACAGCGGATCACTAACAGCCGCCTGTTAAAAGATATCCGCCCGATAGACTGGCGCGAAGGCGACGACTATAACCCGACGGAGGAGCCAACCAAATGATTCGCGAAAAAGATATTGCCTACGAAAATGGAAAATATTGGGTATTAAATCACAAGTCGAGTTTTCACGTAATGAAGTCAGGAATTACTCATGCCACTTGCGACAGTAACTATGCAACTTTGGATCTTGCTGTGGCGCGTTGTGATTACCTTGCCAAGAAGGAGCCAACCAAATGATGCCGATTATCGAATCGCAGGCACAGCGGGATGCGCTGATTGAACGTATTGACTACTGGTTTCGGCTGCTTAACCTTGCGCCGGTAAGCATGGCAGACAGTCAGGACATTTTAATTATGAAAGTTGCGCGAGCTGCGCTGGAGTCCGACACATCTAAACTCGCAGAACTGGCAGAGAGAGTGAGAAAGGTTCGTGAGGATGCTAAAGACTTTGATGGCGACCGCCGTGGTATGTGGGAGTACCAGGAAGAACAGGAAGCGTTATTGCTGGAAGAAGCCGTTAAATACACCACACCACCCGTACCGTCGTTTAAACCTATGGTGATGCCCGGCGCGGACCATGAAGCTGATGGGGGTTATAAATACTACCGAGAAGAAACAGTGCGGAAGTTCCTCCGCGAAGCTGGCATTCCAGTAGTCGGAGATGACCAATGACAACCAGAGAATGCCTTGCACTGGCAATTGGCTTTATTGTCTGCGTGCTTCTCATCGCTAAGTTGGGGCTACTGAAATGAAGATGATCAATGCATTTAGCTGGTATGGGAAAAAATTCAGCATGTTTCTTTCTGCTGAGATGTGCGGTGTTCTGATAGCGAAATATTACAACGGCTCGGATCTGGGTTTTTGGATGGCATTCCTCCTGGCCGTTGTATTTGGCTTTGTCAGGAATTCAGAAGCAGCTGATAAATACTGGAGCGGAAACAAATCATGACAATGCAACTACTGAATGAGCTGGTTGAACTTGCCGGGAAAGTCACAGCTTTGAATCTTGATACTGCGCAATCAGTTAAAGACGAGGACGGCTATATTGAATGTCCGCTTTGCTGTGGTGAAGGGCATGTTGACGCCGAGAATGATTATTGCAATATCGACGCCGTTCCGCTTGGTGTGCAGTTTTACGGAATTGGCCCGGAACATGGATTAGCAGAGCAATATTTCAGAGCCGCCAACCCTGCCGCTATCCTCGCCATAGCTGAGTACGTTAAGGGACTGGAAGAGATACGTGCCGCCGCCGAAAAACTGGTTCGCTGCAAAGGTCGCTATCACAGTGAGCAGAATTATCGCGCACTGGCTTCGTTATTCGGCGTAGTGACTCCTGACCTTCATCATATTCCTGACGCCGGGAAGGCAATCCCTAAAGGCTGGAGACTAATGCCAGATGAGCCTACAGCAGAAATGATGAAGGCAATGTATCAGGCGCAGGACATGTGGCCCAATGCTCACTGTGACAATCAGAGGGAGCTTGAGATGTCATTTGCCAGGCCGCGTTATATTGCCGCGCTCGCCACAGCACCGGGGGTACCCAATGATTAGCGATGAGAGGCTGGAGCCTGACTACGATTTGCTCGGCAAGGATGCACTCATGGCGATTTTCCGCAGAGCAGAATCAAGCATGGTGCAGGAGTTAGCTTTGCGATTAATTCGCACGGAAAAGGAGCTGCTGGCACTACGGGTGGCGTTTAGCGAGCCAGTGTGCTGCATAGAGCCGCCTGAACTGAGTTACCTTGCCAATGGTAATGATGCTCGCGTTTATTGGCCGGAAGCAGCAGAGCATGGCGACATACTTCTCTACCGCAAGCCACCAACAGATTAATCACCCCGCCAGATTAACCCAGCCGCGAAACGCGGTTTTTTATTGCCTACAGTTCGGAGAAATAACCATGTACATAGAACTCGGTGACAAATACGTCCTCACCGCTGACCAGTATCAGTACATCGTTCAGGAAAAGAAAACCGTCAAAGAGGGAAAGAACGCTGGCAGCGAATATCTGTCGCTTGTCGGCTATTACCCGAAACTCAGCCAGGCAATATCCAGCCTGATTAATCTGGATGTGCAGCTGTCGGATGTACAGTCATTACATGCGATGGAGCAGCACATTAACCGCGTGGCATTGCAGTGTGAAAAGGCATTTATGGAGACAGCATCATGAATTTTGCAGACCCGATTGATGAGGCAGCAGAGCGCGAACAACAGATGATTGCTGTTGCCCTGGCTAATCGTAAGCGGCCGGAAATGAAGTTCACCGGGCGCTGCTATTACTGCGGTGAGGTGATTCCGAAAGCGAACTTCTGTGATGAAGGGTGCTGTCAAGATTATGAGCGACTGGAGAGAGCCAACAAGAATCGGAGGGTGGCATAAATGCTTAAAGTTCGCGACCCAACCTTTACCGAATATCTCAATGGTGTCGCATGGACGGAAGCAGGCAAGGAAGTAACACGCAAGGATGGCTGGTCCATTGAGCGTATTAAGTTTGCTGAACAGGTATGGAATGACTGTCGGCAGAAGATGAAGCCCCGCAAGTCTAAATAATCCCCCACCCCATTTAATTATCGCGCTATGCGTGAGGAGTTGTTATGTCCGTAGTTAAGCCCGAGAAGAAACAAAAACACGATGGAGCTGTTGACCTGATGTTCTCGGATGAGGCCAGATTCATTGTAATGCGCGGAGACTACACCGCCGAGCGAATGCTGCAAGCGGCTGTCGAGCAGAGTGTGATTTCTCCCGACCATGATGACTGGAAAGGCGCACGGTATTACCAGACCTGGTATAAGTCATCGCCTATCGGCGGTCAGGGTGGTTACTCGCGCTGGAACCATCCGCGAGACACCCCATGCCGAGGGGCATATTTCGCCTCTGTTCTGGAGTGGGATTAATGACCCACGGCCAAATCCTCACCCTCGACTTCATCATCCTCGTTGCCATATGCGTTGTAACCATATGGCGACAGGGGAGCTGATATCTCAACTTTGTCACTATATGCCTGCATCAGGAGTAAATATGGATAACCTGCGCGACGACTCGCTCATTGACATGAAATTCATGATGCGCGATTCTGGCTTTACCGATCGCTACTTCTACAAGCAAATTGAGAAGGGCAATCTTCCCCCACCGAAAAAGTTTGGCCGATCATCCCGATGGGAGTACGCCGACTATAAATGCTGGAAGCAATCCTTCACCTCACCAAAATGACCACCGGAAAAAGCCTTTGTGGGCACAATTGCGGGCATAAATTTCAACGAACAAAATATTACCCTGCATCATCATGAAGTTATCCTTCATTCACGGTGTTTGCAGGGAACGCCATGAGCAGCCTTTCCTTGCTGTTAATCCCACCGGAATAACATCTACGTCACCAACGAAATGTGTGGTTAAAAGTGAATTGTGCTCTTCGGCAGATCTGATGACATCAGGGATGGGGGCTTACAGGGAAGGTGATTAAAGGGCTGGTTGCAGCCCTTTTAAAGCCAAATTCAAAACAGCCAGCGCGCCAGTGCCAGAGAAAGCCCGGCTGTCGTAACCATACTCGCCATCAGCCATTTTGTTTGTTTGCCAATTTCTTCATGAAGATCGCTACGAGTCATGTAATTTGACTTGATTACCGCCAAATCAATTTTCATCGCGGCAAGATCCACGTCCTGCTTTGACGTTCGTATCTCCATATTTGATCTCCTCATGTTAGCTGTCATTGTAAATTCCGTGATAATTCCTGGAGTTATCGTTTGCTATGCTAACGACATCCGCAGAAAAATCACCAAAAAAACGCAGCAAAAACGTGAAATGCCAACACACTCGCAGAACAAATCCCGCGTTTCATCACGTTGCAGAGTCAATTCCTTCCTGGAGGGCATCGCGAGACGATCTCACCCCTGCTGCTGCCGCCATAACGAAGGCGTCACGCCATGCAACTGACGGAAGCGGTTGCTGAAGTGGCTGGAGGAGTGAAAGCCACAGCGCAGCGCAATGTCCGTGAGGGGCAGCGCGGTATGCTTCAGCAGTGTCAGTGCTTCATCCATACGACGACGCATCACATATTGATGTGGGGCGATACCTGCGCTGGTACGGAACATGCGGGCGAAATGGAACTCGCTCAATGCCGCCTCTCCCGCCAGCTGCGCCAGGGTTAATGGTTGATCCAGATGTTCATCGATATAAGCCAGAATGCGTCGTAACACCACCGGGGCCAGCCCACCGCGCACCTGTGGTGCCTGCCACTGGACATCACTGTAGTGCTGCAACAGGTGTGTCATCAGTAAGGTTGATGCGCTGCTGAGCATCAGTTGATTGGCGGGTTGTTGCCAATCGGTGCTGAGCAGGAAATGACGATACAGCTGGGTTATGCGATCGTCATCAGAGAACACTTTCTCATGCAGATTCAGGCGAGCCGCGTCGCGGTCCCAAATCTGTTCCGCCATCTGCCGTAAATGCTGGTCGGTGCAATAAAGATGCACAAACGACAGGTCAGCGCGGATGTCCCATACCGATTCGGTGCCGGACGGCATCAGGCAAAAACGATCCGGCCCACCACCGTTGCGCCAGCCGTGCTGCGTTTTATGCCAGGTATCGTAGCCATCTGCGGTGTACAGGCTGAGCGTATGGTGATCGCTGAGGTTAGTGACGCGATCGCCACTGTTAAACCAGGCCGCCAGCTTGATGCCACTATTCAGCTGCACGCTGTCACGCAGCTGTGCTTTATGTCGCTGTAGCATGTTAAAAGTCTGGTAGTCGGGCATCGTCAGGATCGCTCTTTATTTGATAACCCGCATTTTACGGATTCATCGGGACAGAGAACAGGCCACATTGGGACACCACAGGAAAAAGCGCAAGATTTTGCAATTCGTTCGCAAGGGGATGCAAGCCAGCCGGGAATCAGCACGGCACACTCAACACAAATTTGTTGTGGAGTAGGCAAAATGAACCTGATGTTGTATCTGGCGGTGGTGGTGATTTGGGGGACGACCTGGATCGCCATTTTTTTACAGCAGGAAGCGGCCAACACGCCGGTCTTTGTCGCGGTGTTCTGGCGTTTTTTACTGGCATCGCTGGTGATGCTGGTGATCCTGAAACTGATTCGCCGCCTGAAAAAGCTGGATGCGCAGGATCATCTGTTCTGCCTGTTACAGGGTTGCTGCGTGTTTGGCTTCAATTTTGTCTGTTTCTATCATGCCGCAGCCTGGATCAGCAGCGGGCTGGAATCGGTTATTTTCTCGATGGCGGTGCTGTATAACGCCTTAAATAGCTGGATCTTCTTCCGTCAACGCCCCTCGTTCCGCCTGTTGCCCGCCGCCATCCTGGGATTGGGTGGTATTGTTGCGCTGTTCTGGGGTGATATCCGCGCCGCGCATCCGGCACCACAATTATTATGGGGAGTAGGGTTAAGCGCCCTCGGCACGCTGGGTTTCTCCTTTGGCAACATGATTTCGACGCGCCACCAGCGCCGTCAGCGTGATGTCTTAACCACCAACAGTTACGCCATGTTGTATGGCGCGCTGATCATGGCGGTCCTCGCGGTACTGAACGGTGATTCGCTGGCACCAGCGTTCAATCTGCAATGGCTGGGTGCGATGAGTTATCTGGCGATTTTTGGCTCGGTGCTGGGATTTGGCGCGTACTTCACGCTGGTGGGTCGCATTGGTGCCAGTCAGGCAGCCTACAGTACCTTGCTGTTCCCACTGGTGGCACTGACCTTATCGACCCTGTATGAAGGTTATCAATGGCATAGCAATGCGATTGTTGGCCTGGTGATGATTCTGGCGGGCAATATGGTGATGTTTGTACGCTGGCCTGCGGCAAAACGCCTGCGTCTGGCGTAATACACGAGAGCGGGCATTGCGCCCGCTCTCTCGTCCTCTTAGCGCCAGCCCTGCATGCCGATATTGAGCTGGTGAGGTTGATTGATCGCTTTTCTGGCGATCCAGTAAAGCAGTATGCGTTCATCGTCTCTGTCGCGGTCGGCCATTGCCAGTAGTTTCAACGACAGCGTGGATTTATTCACCGGTTGATGCTCATCGCTTAACTCGATCACCGCCTGACCGATGATGCAGCAAACTTCATCCTCACTGGACGCGGATTCATATGCTCGGTCTTTCATATTTCCTCCTGTTAAGTGAATTTTAAGCCTGGCAAAACTTCACCATTTTGCAGCTAAAGCGTCGCTACGGACGAATCTGGTTACATTTCATCACACGGAGCAATAGCTTCACATGCGATGACATCACGCCTGTGCCTGCAATGTCGTTCATACCCGTTTCGCTGCATTTCATTCCGCCCTCACAGCCTTTCACGCCCTTTCCCCACACGCGTACGCGAGGGGGGCTTATCATCGCCTCAGTTTCCGAATTCCCGGATGGGAGAGAAAAAATGAAAAGCACAACACCGAGTTATCAACGTACCCGCTGGCTTACCCTTGCCGGCACCATTTTGACCCAATTTGCGCTGGGTTCGGTCTACACCTGGAGCCTGTTTAATGGTCAGCTGGCGCATAAGCTCGATGCACCTGTCAGCCAGGTGGCTTTCTCCTTTGGTTTACTGAGCCTGGGCCTGGCGATTGCGTCATCACTGGCGGGCAAATTGCAGGAACGCTTTGGCGTACGCAATGTCACCATTGGTGCTGGCGTGTTGATGGCGCTGGGCTTCTGGTTAACCGCCCATGCCGATAATCTGATGATGCTGTACCTCAGTGCCGGTGTGCTGGTCGGTCTGGCCGATGGCGCGGGTTATCTGATGACCTTATCCAACTGTGTGAAATGGTTCCCGGAGCGCAAAGGGGTGATTTCCGCCTGTGCGATTGGTGCCTACGGTTTAGGCAGCCTGGGTTTTAAATTTATCTGCGGCGCGTTACTCAGCACTCAGGGACTGGAAAACACCTTTATCATCTGGGGTGTTATGGCGATGGTGATGATTGTGATTGGTGCGTTGCTGATGCGTGATGCGCCGGTGCAGCAGAGCAACAATGCTTCCGTTCAGCAGGCTAAAGACTACACCCTGGCGCAGTCCGTACGCTTACCGCAATACTGGATGCTGGCGCTGATGTTCCTGACTGCCTGCATGAGTGGGTTGTATGTGATTGGCGTAGCAAAAGATATCGGCGAAGGTCTGGTACATCTCAGTACCGCTACCGCCGCCAACGCCGTGACCGTGATTGCCATCGCCAATCTGAGTGGCCGCCTGGTTCTGGGTGTGCTGTCCGATAAAATGGCGCGCATTCGGGTGATTTCGCTGGCACAGGTGGTTTCACTGCTGGGCATGAGCATCCTGCTGTTCACCCATATGAATGAATCCACCTTCTTTATCTCTCTGGCCTGTGTGGCATTCAGCTTCGGCGGCACCATCACCGTGTTCCCGTCACTGGTGAGCGATTTCTTCGGCCTGAATAACCTGACCAAAAACTATGGCCTGATTTATCTTGGCTTTGGTATCGGCAGCGTGCTGGGTTCACTGGTGGCATCGGTATTTGGTGGCTTTACCATCACTTTCAGCCTGATTATGACCCTGCTGGTGATTTCTCTGTTCCTCTCCATCAGCATCCGCCTGCCACAGCGCCACGATGTGCAGGAACCGGTGCTGCATCGCAGCTAAGTTTTCTCCCGATGCCGTGCCCCGGGCACGGCATCCTGCTGCTTAACCTTTGAATAACGGCTCAGCAATCCCCCCTACCCCCACATCCACCGCAAAAACATCGCCGGATTGTGGATAACGTGCCAGCTCCTCCGCAGTGCGATGCTCACGCGATGAGGTGATGTACAGCGTCTTCAGGTCTGCACCGCCAAATGCCACCATGGTCGGCCAGCGCACCGGCAAAGCAATCTCATCAACAATCTCTGCCGTCACCGGATCAATGCGCACCACGCGCCCCCCATCAAACAGGGCTGACCAGTAATAGCCTGCGCTATCCACCACAGCGCCATCCGGTAATCCCCCTTTGGCGTCAAACTGCCGGAAACGCTGCCGTGCCCCCGGTTCTCCGCTCTGTGCATCCAGCGGGTAGCGATACAGCACCTCATTCGGCGTATCGCTGTGATACATCCATTGACGGTCCGGCGAGAATGCCAGCCCGTTAGAGATTTTGACATCCTGCGCCATCACCCGCAGCGCACCATCGGGGGTGACGCGGCACAACAGGCCACCGTTTTTATCCTGGGGTTCCCATAAGCTGCCGCACCAGAAATTGCCCCAGGGATCCACGCGTCCATCGTTAAAACGGCTTTTGGCCGCGATTCCCGGATTATCCGCCAGTTTACGCTGCGGTTTACCTTCATCATCCAGCAGCCAGACGCCACTGCGCAAAGCGGCAATCAGACCGCCCTGCTCGCGCAGTCCGATACATCCCACCTCTTCCTGTTGTGGGAAGCTGCGCAACTCACCGCTGGCTGGATCGAAACGGTGAATCGCCGGGGCGAGAATATCGACGCACCACAGCACCTGTTCCCGGGTTGACCATAGCGGGCACTCAGCCAGTTCCGCCTGCAATGCCAGTACATTTCTTACTTCGCGTGCCATGATGTTCTCCTTAATTTAAATTGCCCTGACTTTAGCTTGTATCCCACAGTTCTGCACGATGTGTGTTAATTGAGAACAGATATTATTCAGGCTTGCTTTTCGGAGTAATCGCGTTATTATCATGCTGTATTCAGCGTATTCCGATTGGTTTATATTTCTCTCCCTCTCTTTCCCCACTGTTCTGTAATATTCAGAAATAGATCCAGAAATAACTCTACATTAGCTGCATCCTGGCTCCACTTTTCCGCTGTAATCTGGCCTCATTGGAAAAGAGGAGGACTCTCCATGAAAAAATTAATAAAAGTCGCGTCCGTTGTTGCCGTTATAGTCATGCTGAGTGGTTGTATTATTGATCCCGGACATGGGCATGGGCGTGGACCCGGCTGGGGACCGCCACACGGCGGCTGGCACCACGGCGGACCGGGTTATGGCCGGTGGTGATTGGGCAAAGCACACACAGCAAATAATAAAAAAGAAAAAGGGCGGGGAAATACCCCGCCCTGTTTTTTAGCTTTTTACCGCGTAATTACATTGATACCAGGCTTTCTTTAGTCCTGGAATATGACTATCTTCCGCCGGTAACGATTCCACTTTATCAAATCCACGCTTGCTGCAATATTCTGCCAAATCCATTTCCATGGCATCGCGATTAAATTTCTGTGGATCGTAGCGATACTGAACGGTATTTGAACTGGGATCTTCATCGACACGCTCAAATCCACCTGGCTGGCTGACACTACAGCCGGTCAGCATTAAAAGCGCCATGGCGCCTAATAACCACTTTTTCATTATGATGTCCTCATTCGATGCCGCAGTGTAAATGGCGGCGCAGCGCCTTTCCATAGGATTAAGGCGCGAAATGTCTGCACAAAACCAAGCTTTTACCAATCAAATTGATAAAACCAAACGGTTATTCATATCAGCACAGCAGTGCCATGATGTGTTCAGACAAAACGAAGTCGGCACCACACCAGGTGAATAAATAAGAGACTGACTGATTGTGACCTTATGCCCGTGCTGAGCGGGCTTTTTTTTGCCCGCTATCCGGTAAGGCTGACCATTTTACGCAGGAGATTGGCGGCTTGTTTGGCAGGCAATGCCAGAATGCCGCTGTACAGGTCAATCGACATCGCACACATCGCTGAACGATCCACCGTGGTATCCGCTGGCATATTCAGTTGCTGCAGGCGATCGCCCCATTTGCCGTACAGGGTTTCCACCACTTTTTGCAAATCACGTTGCGCAACCTGATTATCCACGACCTGATCATCACCGGTACTCTGCGCCAACAATTCATCCAGCGCCTGAGCATCACGCTGATTCAGCGCCGGTGACAGCATGCGCTGCAAGTTAATGCCGCCAATCACCTGCGGATAGAGGAAGCGGAAACAGGTTTGTGCATCCTGCTGTTGCAGCGCCTTCATCTCCTCAACCGACACGGAAATATAATTGATGATGGCTGCATCACTGGCTCGCATCAGACGCTGATTGACCAGATCGAGCAGCCAGCCACGCATTTCGCCCAGCGCTTCATCCGGCGGCACCCCGGCCAGGCGTTTGTGCAACAGTTCATGGTTCAGCAGTTGCCACAACGCCGGTTCCTGCGTTTTCAGCAATCGATACCCCGGTGCCTGGCTGAGCTGGCTGGCAACTTCAGCCGCCAGCGCCTGTCGCTGCTGGCGCGGATGCAACCAGCTAAACCACAGCAGATTCGCCAGCAACACCGGTAACAGGAACAACACCACCCCCTGCCAGAGACGGAGTGAGGTGGTACGTATCAGCAAAATAATAATCACCGCCAGCAGCGCAAAGGCGGCCAGCGTAACAGGGAAAAGCGAGAGCATGGAGCGGTTATTAATCCTTGCGAACGTCAATCAGAACCGGGCAGTTAGCACGTTCAATCACGGCAGCACTGACCGAGCCTTTCAGCAGGCGGTTAAACGGCGAAAGATGCCGGCGTCCCATGATGATCATGCTGGCCTGCACCGCCGACGACTGCGCAACAATGGTTTCTGCTGCTTCACCGGCCAGAATCACCCCTTTGGCCGCCACACCAGCCCGCAGTATGGGGGCAAGCGCGTGGCGCACCACCATTTCCGCGGTATTCTGTTCATCCTTTGCCACCAGAAAATCATCCGGATCTTCACCGGCATCGATCTCGATCGGCTGGTTGCAGGATGAATAAGCGGGATCGACGCAGCACAACACCACGACCTGCGCCTGGTGAGCCAGCGCCTGATCAATGGTAAGGGCGATCACTTTTTCCGCCACCGGGGAGTTATCTATGGCCATCAGCAAGGTTTTCATTTGTGGTTATCCTTCAACAACGGTCATTTTGCCAATTTCGCGGGTTAGCGCTTCTTTACACTTCAGGATTTCCTCACAATAACGGGCTTCATGTTTACGGAAACGCGCTGTCGGCACCAGTAGTGAGATAGAAAAACGTCCAAATAACGTATCGATCGCCACCGCCATGGTGGAGATGCCTTCCAGCGTCTCGCCACGATCGTAGGAGAAGCCGGTTTTACGGACTTCACCAATCAACTCCAGCAATTGCGGCAACGTTTTTATCGTCATTTCGGTCAGCTCTTTATACGCTTCACCGACAATAACCCGTACATCATCATCGCTCTCCAGCGCCAGCAGGGCACGTCCGCCCGAGGTGCTGTAAAGCGGCAGGTTCAGTCCCATGCGAGGCACCACGCGCAGTTCGCGCGAAGCCACCACATAATGGACGATCGCCAACTGCGTCCCGCTGGCACGCGCCAGCGAAACGGTTTCATTAGTCGCAGCAGAAAGTTGTTCAAGGAAGGGACGTACCACTTCAACCACGTCGCTGTGCACACTGGAGATCAGTTTCAGCAATGCGGGCCCGAGACGTAAGCCACCTGCGCCGCTGCTGCGCACCAGTTGGGCGTTATCCAGCGCGGCGATAATGCGTTGCACCGTTGAGCGCGGCAAATCCACCGCCTGAGCGATCTCCCCCAGGCTCATACCACCGGGATGCTCACCCAAAGCATTTAAAATTTTTGCCGCGCGGGCAATGACCTGAATGCCGCCCGCTTTTTCATCCTCACGGCAGGAGGGGAGTTCAACCATATTTCGTTCCTTTGTGGCCTGGCCTACTGTAGCGCGATTACCGCACTTTTACACCCTGTATCACATTGCAATACAACATACCGGGATGTAATATGCGAGCTGTATCACATCGCAATACACTGCATCAACATAACGAGATTCCTGCTATGAACGCCCAACCTGCAGCGGCGCCGGCACCTCATCCTTTTACCCTGCGCCTTGCGCTCGGTCTGGTGGGGGTACTGATTGCCGCACTCACCTCCGGTTTAAACGATCGTGTCACCGATATTGCGCTGGCGGATATTCGTGCGGCCATCGGCATCAGTTACGATCAGGGTAGCTGGATTATTTCCGCCTATCAGGCCGCCGAAGTGGCCGCGATGATGATCGCCCCCTGGTTTGCCGTGACCTTCTCGTTACGTCGTTTTGCGCTGACGGTGTCAGCAGGCTTTATGCTTACCGGCCTTCTGTTACCACTGCTGCCCAATGCCACGCTGTTTATCACCCTGCGCGTCATTCAGGGATTATTCGGCGGCGCGCTGCCTCCGTTACTGATGACGGTAGCGCTGCGTTTTTTACCTCCGCCGATCAAACTTTACGGCCTCGGCGCTTATGCGCTGACCGCCACCTTCGGCCCCAATCTCGCTGCCACCCTTGCTGCCTTCTGGACCGATGATGTCAGCTGGATGTTTGTGTTCTGGCAGATTGTCCCCAGCATGCTGGTCGCCATGCTGCTGATCGGCTGGGGCCTGCCGCAGGATCCCCTGCGCTTCGAGCGTTTCCAGCAGATGGATCTGTTTGGCATGCTCACCGGTTGCAGCGGCATTGCCATGCTGGTACTGGCGCTGACCCAAGGCGAACGGCTGGACTGGCTCAGCTCACCGTTAATCGTCGCGCTATTATTCAGCGCAGCGGCATTGCTGATTGTGTTCTTTATTAATGAATGGTTTCACCCGCTGCCCATCTTTAAGTTGCAGATGCTCCAGCGTCGCAATCTGGCGCACGGTCTGCTGGCGCTGGCGGGAGTACTGATTCTGTCGCTGTCCGGCTCTGCCCTGCCCTCCGCGTACTTTGGCCAGATTGAAGGTTTTCGTACCCTGCAATTCGCACCGCTGGCGCTGACGGTGGGTTTACCGCAGTTACTGATCGCCCCATTGATTGCTGCCTTGCTGAATATCCGCTGGATTGACTGCCGCTGGATGTTGACAGCTGGCGTGGCACTGCTGGTCATCTCCTGCCTGCTGGGCATGCAGATCACCACCGACTGGGGACGACAGAATTTCTGGCTGATACAAATTTTGCAGGCTTTCGGTCAACCGATGGTCATTTTGCCGGTGCTGATGAGCGCCACCAGTGTGGTAGCCCCGCCGGAAGGTCCGTTTGCTTCGGCGATGTTCAACACCGTACGTGGGTTCTCCAGTGTCGCTGCCAGTACGCTGGTGGAGTGGTTTATCAGCCATCGCGAACAGTTTCATTCCAATATCCTGGTGGGTAATGCCGCCAGTCGTTCCTGGCTGATGACCGCACCAACCAGCGCCCAGGCCAGCAGCAGTTTTCCACTCCTCCCCGATGGCAGCGCCAGCAGCAGTGAAAACCTGAGTGGTTTCGCCAGCCTGCTCAAGCATCAGGCGATGGTGCTGAGCCTGAGTGATAGCTATCTGATGCTGATCGGTTTCGCCGCACTGATGCTGCTGCTTACCGTCTGGCTGCCAAAACGCGTCTGGCCGCCACAAACCCTGATTCAACCTGTTACAAACACGTCGAGATAAATAATATGCGTGCTTTTGCTTTGAAGAGAACGGTGCTGCTGAGCGCCTTACTGCTGCTGTTGCTGGTGATGGCTTTTTTTGTCTGGTCGGCCATGACCCGCAACGATCATCAAACCGATGATGCTTACGTCAATGCCGATTACACGCTGGTGGCACCGAAAGTCTCCGGCTATATCGCCAGCGTCAATGTGCAGGATAACCAGCGCGTCAAAGCCGGGGAATTACTGGCTACGCTGGACGATCGTGATTACCGCGTCGCACTGGAAACCGCCAGAGCCAATCTACAGGTGAGCGAAGCCAAGCGTCTGAGCAGCCAGGCACAGCTGGATCAGCAGCAATCCACCATCGACCAGGCCAAAGCCACGTTGGCAGCCAGCCAGGCTTCTGCGCAGTATGCCGGGCAGAGTGCCGCACGTTACGACAGCCTGTATAAAAGCGGCACCATTGCGGCCGACGAGCAGCAAAAAGCGACGTCAACCCAGCGTTCAGCCGCTGCCACGGTACGCCAGAGCGAAGCGGCTCTCGCCGCATCGATCAAGGAGGTGGGAGTGCTGCAGGCGGCATTACGTCAGGCTGAAGCGGATGTCAGTGCAGCACAGGCCAGTGTCGATCAGGCGCAGCTAAACCTGTCTTACACGCGGATTGTCGCACCGGTTGATGGCATGGTCGGACAGCGTTCGGTCCGTCTCGGGGCCTATGTCACGGCGGGTACCCGTTTGCTGGCGGTGGTACCCTTGCAGCAAACCTATATCACCGCCAATTTTCTGGAAACTCAGTTGACAGATGTTCGCCAGGGTCAGAAGGTAACGGTGCGGGTGGATGCCCTGCCCGGCAAAACGTTTTCCGGTCACGTTGACAGCATCGCCCCGGCCACAGGCGCGACCTTTTCCGCCATTTCGCCGGATAACGCGACAGGCAACTATACTAAGGTGATTCAGCGTCTGCCGGTAAAAATCGTGCTGGATCCGAACCAATCCGATCTGGCGCAATTACGGGTAGGTATGTCGGCGATCCCGCAAATTGAGGTGCAGTAAAAGCGTGATAAATATCTCAGATCCGATCACTTTCTTTTCGGAAAGATTACGCGTAAATTAGCGTTCGATCCTGTTCTGAGTTTGCTCTGGACGACCTGAGAGAAAAGCGTGCAGCGGTTATGAACTTCACCTTTCTCTTATTCTGTCGCGTTACGCTGGCCTGGGATCGCCATCGTCGTAACCGCTCAGAGGAGTTGTTGTGTGAAATACGCTTTGATGGGAATCTCTTTTTTCCTGTTAATCTGGGTCGGCACCTTTGTGCTGATGCTATAGAGCCACCAGGAAGTCAGAAAGGGCGACAAATCTGTCGCCCTTTACTTAAAAACTCTACTCTTCTTCTGTTGCTTTCAGCGTTCCCGGCAAAATACCATCCGCACGAAACATCGCTTTAATGCCCCGCACCGCCTGACGAATACGGTCGCTGTTTTCGATCAGCGCGAAACGTACGTGAGTATCGCCGTAATCGCCAAAGCCGACACCCGGTGACACGCACACTTTGGCTTCCTGTAGCAGCAGTTTGGCAAATTCCAGCGAGCCAAGGTGCGCATAGTGGTCAGGAATTTTCGCCCAGACATACATTGACGCTTTCGGCATCTCCACCATCCAGCCCGCTTCATGCAGCCCTTTCACCAGCACATCACGACGACGTTTGTATTGTTCAGCGATATCACGAACGCATTGCTGATCGCCTTCCAGTGCAGCAATCGCCGCCACCTGCAACGGTGTAAAGGTGCCGTAATCGTGGTAACTCTTGATACGCGCCAGCGCTGCGACCAGCTCCTTGTTGCCTACCATAAAGCCGATACGCCAGCCCGCCATGTTGTAGCTTTTTGACAGGGTGAAAAACTCCACCGCCACATCGCGTGCACCCGGCACCTGCATGATAGACGGCGCTTTCCAGCCATCGTAAACAATGTCGGCATAGGCCAGATCGTGGATAACCAGCACGTTGTACTGTTTCGCCAGCGCAATCACCCGCTCAAAGAAATCCAGCTCGACGCACTGCGCGGTCGGATTCGACGGGAAGCCGAGGATCATCATCTTCGGTTTCGGGTAGCTTTCGCGAATTGCGCGTTCCAGCTCGTTAAAGAAATCGACGCCCGCCACCAGCGGCACAGAGCGGACCTGTGCACCGGCAATCACCGCGCCGTAGATATGAATGGGATAACTGGGATTCGGTACCAGCACGGTGTCACCGTGGTCGAGCGTTGCCAGCATCAGATGCGCCAGCCCCTCTTTCGAACCGATAGTGACAATGGCTTCGGACTCCGGATCGATGTCCACCTGATAACGGTCCGCATACCAGCGCGAAATAGCGCGGCGCAGACGCGGAATACCTTTCGAGGTGGAGTAACCATGGGTGTCGTCGCGCTGTGCCACCTGGCACAATTTTTCCACGATATGCGGCGGCGTAGGGCCATCCGGGTTCCCCATCGAAAAATCGATGATGTCTTCGCCGCGCCGACGCGCAGCCATCTTCAATTCAGCGGTGATGTTAAAAACGTAAGGGGGAAGGCGTTCAATACGGGAAAAACGACGGGGTGTGCTGTTATCAGCCATGATGTCCTCTGGAGTACGTTAGCGCCCGGACCGTCCGAGCGACGTGGGTCACTGTTGTGACCGAACCAAGAACATAACGCGACGATAACCGCATTGTCGAGCGCCGAAGATAATTTTTTTATTTTTGCGGATTCAGGCGACCGAGCACCCAATCGTTTACCCATTGGCCATTTAGCAGATAATTATCCCGCAGAATCCCCTCCAGCGCGAAATCATTCTTCTCCAGAATGCGCCGTGACGGCCAATTCCCCTCAACCACCAGCGCTTTGAGTTTATGAAATTCCGCCTGGAACAAAAAGGTGCACAGCGCGCTCAATGCCTCACTGCCATAACCCTGCCCGGTAAAGCGATGCAGCATCATGTAACCCACTTCAGCCTGCCGATTTGGCTCCCATTCGGGGCTACAGCCAAACAGGCCGATAGCCTCCCCGCTGTCACGCAGACGGGCCACCAGACACAGCATATGGAAACTGGTGACCAGCCAGGGCGCAAGGCGTTCGGTAAAGCGCTGACGGATATCCTCTTCATCGGGTATTTCACTCACCCAGGTCATGGTGGCGGCATCTTCGTGGACCGCTTTAAAAATTTGCCAATCTTCCGGTTGTAACCGGCTGAGGGTCAAACGGGCAGTAACTAATTGCATGGCTGCACTCCGAAAAAGGCTTAGGCCAACATAACAAACCGGACCAGTGACAGGAAGTCGCAACCACCGGGAAAAGATAATCCTCTTTTTACCACTCAACTTTTCCCCTTTTTGGATTTTGGTGAGTAAAAATTGATCCTGGCCATAAGAAGTGTCCGCAGCCTGCCAGGGCGCTGGCAGATCTCGATCACATTTTTTATCATAGCCCTAACCCTTTTTCGTTAGCGACGAGATGCCTGTGCCCTCTCACTTTGACATGCTGCTGGCGGTGTTTGACCGCGCCGCACTGATGCTGATTTGCCTGTTTTTCCTCACCCGCACCCGGGTGTTTCGCCAGTTGTTGCAGAAAGATGAGCATTCACGCCAGGAAAAAGTGGTAGTAACGGCGATTTTTTCGCTATTCGCCCTGTTCAGCACCTGGTCAGGCATTGATGTCGATGGTTCACTGCTTAACGTACGCGTGATTGCGGTGATGTCGGGCGGCATTTTATTTGGCCCCTGGGTCGGCATCGCCACAGGCGTCATTGCCGGGTTACACCGTTTTCTTATTGATATTCATGGTATTACCTCAATTCCCTGTCTGATCACCAGCATCATTGCCGGTATCGCTTCAGGCGTGATTAATCGCCGGGTCAGCAAGGAGCAGCGCTGGCGCGCCGGTATTCTCGGCGGCATGTTGTGTGAAACCCTGACCATGCTGCTGATTGTGCTGTGGGCCAGACCGATGACGCTCGGCCTCGATATTGTCTCTGAGATTGCACTTCCGATGATCCTTGGCGCATCCAGCATCGGGTTAATTGTGTTGCTGGTGCAGAGCGTTGAAGGAGAAAAAGAAGCGATTGCGGCGCGCCAGGCCAAGCTGGCGCTGGAGATTGCGAACAAAACGTTGCCACTGTTTCGCCAGGTCAACAGCGATTCATTGCACCAGATTTGCGACATCATTCGCAGCGAAATTCATGCAGATGCGGTGGCAATCACCAATACCAAACAGATTCTTGCCTATGTCGGCTACGGCGAAGAGAACTATCACGATGGTGATGACGGCCTCAGCCCCACCACCGCTCAGGCAATCACCAGCCGAAAAATTATCATTAAAAATAATGACGAGGCGCACCGTACCAAAGATATCCACTCGATGCTGGTTATTCCCCTTTGGGAAAAAGGGGAAGTTACCGGGACGCTAAAAATCTATTATCGCCGTGCGCATCGCATCACCGGTTCGCTAAAAGAGATGGCGGTTGGGCTGTCGCAGATCATCTCCACCCAGCTGGAAGTGTCGCGCGCCGAGCAGTTGCGTGAGATGGCAAACAAAGCCGAACTACGTGCGTTACAAAGCAAGATCAACCCGCATTTCCTGTTTAACGCGCTGAACGCGATCTCCGCCTCGATTCGCCTCAATCCCGATACCGCCCGCCAGCTGGTGATCAATTTGTCACGCTATCTGCGCTACAACCTGGAACTGAATGACGACGAGCCTATCGATATCAAGAAAGAGCTGTGGCAGGTGAAGGATTATATTGCGATTGAGCAAGCGCGCTTCGGTGACAAACTGTCGATGATTTACGATGTTGATGAAGACCTGCATTTCACCCTGCCCAGCCTGCTGATCCAGCCACTGGTGGAGAATGCCATTGTACATGGCATCCAGCCCTGCCGGGGTAAAGGGGTGGTCACGCTCAGCGTGAAAGACCTGGGCGACCAGGTGCGGGTTTCGGTGCGCGATACCGGTGCCGGTATTAGCGATGACGTGATGGCACGCGTGGCGCGGGATGAAATGCCAGGGAATAAAATCGGTCTGCTTAATGTACATCATCGGGTGAAACTGCTTTCCGGCCAGGGATTAACCATTGTGCGTCATCAGCCCGGCACCGAAATTTCCTTTACCCTTAGCAAAAATGGCCACCGGTTGCCCACACCGCTCGTCAGCCAGGAAACCTCAGCGTGAAAGCCATCATTGTCGAAGATGAATTCCTGGCACAGCAGGAACTGAGCTGGATGATTCAGCATCATAGCCAGATCAGTATTGAAGCCTGTTTTGATGACGGGCTGGAAGTGCTGAAATATCTGCAAAACCACCGTGTCGATGTGATTTTCCTCGACATTAATATCCCGTCCCTGGATGGCATGCTGCTGGCACAAAATATTAATCAGTTCGCGCACAAGCCGTTGATCGTGTTTATCACCGCGTGGAAAGAACATGCAGTGGAAGCCTTTGAGCTGGAAGCCTTTGACTACATCCTGAAGCCGTATCATGAGTCGCGCATTATCACCATGCTCAACAAACTGGAAGCCAGCTGGCAACAGCAGCAATCACCAGCCAGCAATCCGCAATCCACGGTTCCGCAGACCGTGAATCTGGTTAAAGATGAGCGCATCATCGTGACCGACATCAACGATATTTATTATGTCGAAGCGCACGAGAAGCTGACGTTCGTGTATACCCGGCGCGAAGCCTACGTGATGTCGATGACCATCAGTGAGTTTTGCAGCCGTCTGCCCGAATCGGCCTTCTTTCGTTGCCACCGTTCGTACTGCGTCAACCTGAGTAAAATTCGCGAAATTGAACCCTGGTTCAACAATACCTATCTGGTGAAATTACGTGATTTGGACGCGCAGGTCCCGGTGAGCCGCAGCAAAGTGAAGGCCTTCCGGCAATTAATGCGTTTGTAAGGCGAACGGCATATTGACACCGTTCGCCTGCGAGGAATTACAGCACGCGACCCAATGTCTGGCGCAGGTGAGCACCGGCACCGAGCAGACCCGGCTGATCGTGGGTGATCATATAGACCGGAATATCCACCAGGTAATCGCGGAAACGGCCTTTATCTTCAAACGCCGCACGGAAACCCGAGGCTTTAAAGAAGTCGAGGAAACGCGGCACAATGCCACCAGCGATATAAACACCGCCAAAAGTGCCCAGGTTGAGCGCCAGGTTGCCGCCGAAACGTCCCATAATAACGCAGAACAGTGACAGGGCGCGGCGGCAATCAATGCAGCTGTCTTTCAGTGCGCGTTCGGTAACATCCTTCGGCTTCAGGTTTTCGGGTTCACGCTGATCCGATTTAACGATGGCGCGGTACAGGTTGACCAACCCGGAACCAGACAGCACGCGCTCCGCTGAGACATGGCCCAGCTCCGCCCGCAACACTTCCAGAATCCCGGCTTCTTCTTCGCTGTTAGGCGCGAAATCAACATGACCGCCCTCACCCGGCAGACTCACCCAGCGCTTATCTACGTGCACCAGATGGCTGACGCCAAGCCCGGTGCCTGCACCATAGATGGCGATCGGTTTGTCCTGCACTGGCGCTTTGCCACCGAACTGAATCACATCGTTTTCTGCCAGCATCGGCACCGCCATCGATATCGCGGTGAAATCATTGATGATTTCCAGGTGGGCAAAACCGAGGCTCTCTTTCATCTGCTTCGTGGAGAAAGCCCAGTCATGGTTGGTCATTTCGACCCAGTCGCCAGTAATCGGGCAGGCGATGGCGATGCAACCATCTTTGATATCCTGTTTCTGCTCATCCAGATAGTGACGGATGACCGCTTCAAGGTTGTCATAGTCTGATGTTGAGAATGTTTTGGCCTGGGAGATGGCACCGGTCTCCACCTCACACAGGGCGAGACGGGCATTGGTACCACCCACATCGCCGACCAGGGCGTATTTTGTCATTCTTCTGCTGCTCCGCTTGGGTCATAAATAATTGCAGGACACTATAAAAGCCTGCCAATAAAACAACAACGCCCATCAGTGCGTCGGATGGGCGTATTCACTCAGGTGCGGCCACATACTGGCACGCACCTGGCTAACTGCACAGAGGCAACTGTCCGAAACTCAGCCACCGTTGCGCTGATGGAGCGAGGCTGTCACCTTACGTAGCAACGGCGGGAGGTCGTCTTTATCCAGCACCACTTCCACCAGCGACAAATGCGCGTTACGCGCCAGTAACGCCATCACGCCTTCCAGCTGCACCGTTTCGCTCACGCGCCAGCTCTGCGCGGCACCCTCCAGACTGAGTGCCTGCGGCAGCGCGGTCCAGTTCCACTGGGCGATATCGTTGTAACGCTGATGCGCGCCGTGTATCGCCCGTTCGACGGTATAGCCCTCATTATTCAGAAGAAAAATAATCGGTTGCTGACCATCGCGCTGCATCGAACCCAGTTCCTGAATGGTTAACTGCGCCGAGCCATCGCCGATAATCAAAATCACGCGGCGATCCGGTTGTGCGGTTTGCGCACCAAAGGCTGCCGGTAAAGTATAGCCAATCGATCCCCACAGTGGCTGTACCAGCAACTGCGCATCCTGTGGTAACCGCAGCGCCGCAGCACCAAAGGCGGCAGTGCCTTGATCGGCCAGGATAATATCACCAGGTTGCAGAAACTGCTGCATCGTCTGCCAGAAAGCATTTTGCGTGATTAGCGCGTCCTCAACCGGCTCGCAGGTACTGATCGAGGTCTGCCCCAGTGCCCATTGCGCCCCGTACTGACGGAACAGTGGCTCCAGTGTACTGAGCGCCTGTGCCATGGTCAGCGGGGCAAAAGTTTCCCCCGCCACCACTGCATGGAAAGGTTGCAGATCGATAAGTCTGGCGGCTGGCAGATGCTGAGTAAAACCGGCGGTCAAGGTATCGGTGAAGCGCACCCCGACACAGATCGTGACATCCGTCTCCTCAATCGCCGATTGCACCTGCGGCGTACTGCCTTCAGCGGCATAGGTGCCAACAAAACCGGGCTGCTGTTCATCCAGCACCCCTTTGCCCATTAATAAGGTGGCAGCTGGAATAGCACGTATCTGGCGCAATGCTGCCAGCTGTGCCTGCAATTGCCAGCGTGATGCAAGGAAATCGGCCAGCAGCGCCACGCGCTGTGCTGGAGCCAGTAATCGTTCCGCAGCCTGAGCAAACGCCTCTGCCGCCGAAGCAGGGGTGCTAACAGAGGATGGCAGCTGCGGCAGTTCCACCTCCACCTCCGCCTGCTCCACATCCACCGCCATCAATAAATAACCGGGCCGGTGCTGATGAAGTGCCTCGCTGATCACACGATCAATTTCCTGAACCGCATTTTCCGCCGTCAGCACCGCAGTCGCGGCGCTGACTTCTTCCGCCATACGGCTGAAATGGCGAAAATCGCCATCACCTAGCGAATGATGGACGCAATCACCCTGTCGTTGTGCTTCGCTGGCTGGCGCGCCAACGATATGGATCACCGGGACATATTCCGCGTAACTTCCGGCAATCCCGTTAATCGCGCTCAACTCGCCAACGCCAAAAGTGGTGAGCAGTGCGGCCGCACCGTTGCAGCGGCCATAGCCATCCGCAGCATAAGACGCATTCAGCTCATTAGCACAGCCCACCCAGATCATCTCCGGATGATCAATCACGCTATCCAGGAACTGTAAATTGTAATCGCCCGGTACCCCAAACAGATGCCGGATGCCCGCCTGCTGTAAACGCAACAACAAGTATTCGCCAACTTTAAACGTTTTCATGCGCAGCCACTCCTTTGTGGGTTATATAAGGAGTATTACTGATTAGACTGAATTGGTTGGATTTTAACCATAATTACTCAGAATGATCTGTCAAGGTAACGTTACTAAAGGGAAAAATCCGTAAGTTGCGATCCCCCGCGCGTTCGCCATTTGTGTAAACGTATACACTGCTATGCTAATGACACTTTCCCTTTGCGACAGGAACGCTGCATGAGTGCTTTTCCCCATCCCGAACGCTATCAACAGATGCAATATCGACGCAGTGGACGTAGTGGCCTGAAATTGCCCGCAATTTCTCTCGGCCTGTGGCACAACTTTGGTGATAGCACCCGGGTTGATAACAGCCGCACGCTGCTGCGTCATGCCTTCGACCGTGGCATCACGCATTTCGACCTTGCGAATAACTACGGGCCACCGCCGGGTTCAGCGGAAGAGAATTTTGGCCGCATTCTGCGGGAAGATTTTCGTGGCTACCGCGATGAACTGGTGATCTCCACCAAAGCCGGTTACACCATGTGGGACGGCCCTTACGGTGACTGGGGGTCACGCAAATATCTGATTTCCAGTCTCGATCAAAGCCTGAAACGAATGGGGCTGGAGTACGTCGATATCTTTTATCATCACCGCCCGGATCCCGAAACGCCGCTGGAAGAAACCATGCGCGCGCTGGATCAAGTGGTTCGTCAGGGCAAAGCGCTGTATGCCGCGATCTCAAACTATCCGGCAGAGAAAGCCGCCGAAGCGATTGCCATCCTGCGTGACCTGGGCACTCCCTGCCTGATTCATCAGCCACGTTATTCGATGTTTGAACGCGCGCCGGAACAGGGCTTGCTGGATGTGCTGGGTGAGAATGGTGTGGGTTGTATCGCGTTCTCGCCGCTGGCTGGTGGCGTGCTGACTGACCGTTATTTGCAGGGCATTCCCGAAGATTCGCGTGTTGCCAGCGGCAGCAAGTTCCTGCGTGAAGATCAGCTGACGCAGGAAAAAATGGTGAAAGTTCGCGCCTTGCACGCCATCGCCCTGCAACGTGGGCAGAAGCTGGCGCAGATGGCATTGAGTTGGGTGCTGCGCGATGCGCGTGTCACTTCGGTATTAATTGGTGCCAGCAAAACTGCGCAAATTGATGACGCTGTTGACATGCTGAGCCAGCCGGAGCTGAGCCAGGAAGAACTTCAGGCTATCGCCGCAATTTTGATGTAACCGCTTTCCCGCCCGGCCAGCGCCGGGCGACGTCCTCAGCAGAAAACTCTTATTTCAGAAATTCCTCAGCGCTTTCAGACCGGTTCTTAAAGCTTTACTGGTTCGATATGGCAAACTAGCGCAACGGCAGCAACCGATAAGTTGCCGGAAAGGAGAATTATGAAACGTGGAATTTTGTTTGCCGCTTTGCTGGCAACGCTGTCCCCCCTGGCCCTACACTCAGCCCATGCCAGTGGCGCCACCATTAACCTGGCACCCGGCATCACCCTGCAATTAGGCGATCGCGATAATCGTGGTTATTACTGGGACGGTGGTCGCTGGCGCGAACCGCGCTGGTGGAACGATCGTTATCGCTACCAGGACCATCGCTGGTGGCGTCATGAAGAGTGGCGTCGTCATCAGGCGTGGGAGCGTGAGCGTGAACGTCGTCGCCATGAACGCTGGCGTTATGAACATCGTCATGACCACCATGATCGCGGTCGTGGCCATGATCATGACCGTTGGTGATTCATAAAAGGTGCGCTTGACGCGCACCTTTTTTATAACCCCAGCGCCTGCCCGACCAGCAGATAGATATTCAGCGTCACCACCAGCACCACAATCACCCAGCCAATGGTTTGCATCAGCCGTGAGTTGACCATCTCCTCACCCATCAGCTCACGATTGCCGGTGAAAAACAGCAGCGGCACCAGCGCCAGTGCGATACCAAAACTCAGCAACACCTGGCTGAGTATCAGAATCCGTGTCGGATCCCAGCCAGCCCAGATAACAATAAAGGAAGGCAGCATAGTAATGGTGCGACGCAGCCACAGCGGGATATGAAAACGGATAAACCCCTGCATCACCACCTGTCCGGCCAGCGTGCCGACCACGGTGGAAGAAAGACCGGCTGCCACCAGACTCAAACCAAATACCGTCGCCGCCGCGTGGCTTAACAACGGTTGCAACGTCAGGTAGGCCTGATCAAGATCGGCAATCCCGCTATGGCCACTAAAGTGAAAGGCTGCCGCGGCGGTTGCCATCATCGCCAGGTTAACAAATCCGGCAATGGTCATAGCGATAGCCACATCCAGTTTGGTGGAGGAGTAACGCTGTCCTTTGGTGCCCTGATTACCATATTGCGTCAACGCCGAATGCAGATAAATCACATGCGGCATGATGGTCGCCCCCAGCACACCGGCCGCGAGGAACACTGCATCAGAAGTCGGCAACGATGGCAGCGCCATGCCGGTGATAAGTTCACTGACCTTCGGCTGTGAGAAGAATAACTCAACAATATAAGCCGCCGCGACAAACATCAGCAGGCCGCCAATCACCAGTTCCAGTGGCTTTTGCCCGCGATTTTGCAGCATCAGAATCAGGTAAGTGGCAATGCCTGTCAGCACCGCCCCCTGCAATAGTGAGATACCCAGTAACAACTTAAAGCCGAGTGCAGCCCCAATAAATTCCGCTAAATCGGTGGCCATGGCGATGATTTCGGCCTGAACCCAGTAGAACCACACTGCTGGACGCGGAAAGCGGTCACGGATGTGTTCCGCGAGATTTTTGCCGGTGGCGATACCCAGCTTGGCCGACATGAGTTGGATCAGCGCAGCCATAATGTTTGCCCAGACCACCACCCACAGCAATTTGTAGCCGTAGGCAGCCCCCGCCTGGATATTGGTGGCAAAGTTACCAGGATCGATATAACCGATGGCCGCGATGAAGGCCGGTCCCAGCAACGCAAGTTTAACCTTTCTGGCTCCGCGAGCGGCGCGCTCTGCGGTGCGGCTTTCTGACATAGTTTTTGACCCTGTCTTAACGCTTGTTTACCCGCACAGGTTACGGGGCATTCAAGGCAAGTGAAATATGGTTATAGTTATCGCTTTAATAGATAGTGCTATAAAGTATAGCCTTTGCTATACCTTGCGGTAAAGTCAGGTTTTGCCAAAATTTACACAACAGGATTCAATCTACCCTCGGCTTATTTTATAGACAATCCCTTTGTGGTTATTTTTCTTGTAAAGGAGGTGTGAAGAACTTGTGATGGCTGAGACTTATCCGAGAAATATGTCGATACCGAATACTTATAATGTGGTTTAGATCTCGTTTTTAAGTAACGCGTTACATAGAATACGCAGCAAAATACAACCCTCCTCAAATTTGGAGCCGACATGTCCCATATTTTGCACTTTCTTTTAGCATTGGTGGTGGTAGCCGTGCTGGCCTTGCTGGTCAGTCACGATCGTAAAAGCATCCGTATTCGCTATATCGTTCAGCTTCTGGTAATTGAAGTTCTGCTTGCCTGGTTCTTCCTGAACTCTGAAGCCGGCCTCGGGTTCGTAAAAGGGTTTGCTGGCCTGTTTGACCATCTGCTGAAGTACGCAGCAGAAGGCACCAACTTCGTGTTCGGCAACATGAATGAAAAAGGCCTCGCCTTCTTCTTCCTTAATGTTCTGTGTCCGATCGTCTTTATCTCTGCCCTGATCGGTATTTTGCAACATTTCCGCATCCTGCCATGGGTGATTCGTGGCATCGGGACTGTGCTGTCAAAAATCAATGGCATGGGCAAACTGGAATCCTTTAACGCCGTCAGCTCTCTGATTCTGGGACAATCAGAAAACTTTATCGCCTATAAGGATATCCTCGGCAAAATGTCACAGCGCCGCATGTACACCATGGCGGCCACCGCGATGTCGACGGTGTCTATGTCGATCGTGGGCGCTTATATGACCATGCTGCAACCGAAATATGTCGTTGCCGCGCTGGTGCTGAACATGTTCAGTACCTTTATCGTGCTGTCGCTGATCAACCCGTACCGCGTTGATAGTGAAGAAGATCTGCAATTGCAGGATCTGCACAAAGGTCAGAGCTTCTTCGAAATGCTGGGCGAATACATCCTGGCCGGTTTCCGCGTGGCGATTATCGTTGCCGCTATGCTGATCGGCTTTATCGCCCTGATTTCCGGCCTGAATGCGTTGTTTGATGTGATTTTCGGCATCAGCTTCCAGGGCGTGCTGGGTTATGTATTCTACCCGTTTGCCTGGGTGATGGGTGTGCCGTCTAACGAAGCGTTGCAGGTTGGCAGCATCATGGCGACCAAACTGGTTTCTAACGAATTCGTGGCGATGATGGATCTGCAAAAAATTGCCGGCCAGCTCTCTCCGCATGCGGAAGGTATTCTGTCGGTGTTCCTCGTTTCTTTCGCCAACTTCTCTTCTATCGGCATTGTTGCTGGTGCGATTAAAGGCCTGAACGAAGAACAAGGCAATGTGGTTTCCCGCTTTGGTCTGAAGCTGCTGTACGGCTCTACCCTGGTGAGCGTGCTTTCTGCCGCGATTGCCGGTCTGGTGCTGGCATTCTGATGCACGGGGCGAGCTGCGGCTCGCCCTTCTCTTCTTAATTATTCCTATCCGTTATATCTCATTTTTTCACGCCTCTCGCCGCGCCCGCTCCTGCTTCATCATTCCACGCAAAACCTTTGCACAATATTGAATTTCCGTTGCCACCGCCTGCGCCCGTAGCTTTTCTCACTGACGTCACATCAGGAGAACAGCATGAGCATTCAATTTCTTGGCATGATTGGCCACCGCCTCGCCTCCGAGATCATCCCGGCCAGCGGCCCGTTATTTGATAAAGATTATATTGCCCGCTTTGCCCGCGCCCATGAAGACGCTGGCTTTGACCGTATTCTGGTCGGTTACTGGTCCGATCAACCCGATGGGTTCCTGGTGACCGCCCACGCGGCGGCCCATACCAGCAAACTGAAATTTCTGCTGGCGCACCGCCCGGGCTTTGTCGCCCCCACGCTGGCCGCGCGTAAACTGGCTTCGCTCGATCATCTTACCGATGGCCGTCTGGCGGTGCATATCATCAGTGGCGGCAGCGATAGCGAACAACGTCGCGACGGCGATTTCCGCAATAAAACCGAACGCTATGCACGAACCAATGAGTTTCTCACGGTGCTGAAGCAGAGTCTGGAATCGACGCAGCCCTACGACCACCAGGGGACGTACTATCAGGCCGAACAGGCCTTTTCCGCCATCAAACCCCTGCAGAAAAAGCTGCCGATTTATTTCGGCGGTTCTTCAGCGGAAGCCATTGACGTCGCCGCGCGTCATGCCGATGTGTTTGCGTTGTGGGGCGAGCCGCTTAAAGGCGCGGAAGAAACGGTACGCAACGTGAGTGCCGCTGCGGCGCAACAGGGAAGGAACATCGATTTCAATATTTCCTTCCGTCCGATTCTCGGCAAAACCGAAAAGGAAGCCTGGGAACGTGCCGAATATATCCGCGCCACCGCCGAAAAACAGCTGGCAGAAACCGGTTATACCTTCGGTCTGCCTAAACCTCAGAGTGTCGGTGCGCAACGCCTGCTGGCTGCCGCTAACGAAGGCGATCGGCTGGATAAAGTGCTGTGGACTGGCGTCGCCAAACTGGTGAAGGGGGGCTACAACTCGACAGCGTTGGTGGGAACGCCAGAACAGGTGTCGGATGCGCTACTCGATTACTATCGCCTCGGCATTCACAGCGTGTTGATTCGCGGCTTCGATCCGCTCAATGACGTAGTGGAATATGGCCGCGAGCTGCTGCCGCTGACGCGGGAAAAAGTGGCTGCCCTCGATAGCAAAGAAAAAAGGAGCGCCTGATGCGCCTGGCTGCTTTATTTGTTGGTCTGACTCTGGCGTTATCGCTCAACCCGCTGTTTGCGGCTGAAAAAGTCACCCTGCGGCTGGGAGATGTCAAAGGTGACCGCTTTGCCGCGCTGAAAGCCTCTGGTGAACTCAACAACCTGCCATACGATCTCAAACTGACGGCGTTCGATTCCGGTGCGCCAGTGCAGGAGGCCCTGAACGCAGGCGCACTGGATGTCGGTTTCACCGGCGATCTGCCGTTCCTGTTTGTCTATGCCGCCGGTGCGCCGGTTAAAGCCGTGGGGGCGTGGCAAAACAATCCCGATAGCATTGCCCTGCTCACCCGTCCCAATGCCGGGGTGCACAGTCTGCAAGATCTGAAAGGCAAACAAATTGCGGTGAACCGCGGCGGATGGGGCCACTATCTGATCCTTGGCCTGCTGGAACGCGCCGGCCTGAAACCTGACGATGTCACGCTGCGTTTTCTCGGCCCGGTTGATGGCCGTGCCGCGTTAACTTCCGGCGCGGTTGCCGCCTGGGCTCCGTGGGAACCGTACATTGCCACCTCCACTGCCGTGGATGGCACGCTGCGTGTACCGCAGGGGGGCGGTAAGGGGATTATGTCTGGCTACTCTTACGCGCTGGCGCGCGATGAAGCGCTGAGCAATCCGGGAAAGCGCAAAGCCATTGCCGATTTGCTGGTGCGTTTAGCTAAAGCCCAGGTATGGGCGCAGCAGCATCCCGAAGAGTTCGCCCGCGTGCTGGGTAAAACCCTCAACATGCCGACGAACATCACTGCCAGCTGGATTGCGGATGCGCGCATCCGTCCTTTGGTGTTTGACGCCAGCCTGATCGGCACCCTGCAAAAATCAGCGGATTTCTTCCACCGCTACCAGGTGCTGCCAAAACAGGTCGATGTCAGCAAAGCCTTTGATTTCAGCCTCGCGGCGGGAGCTAACCAGGTGGCGAAAAGTGCCCAGGGGGATAAATCGTGAGTGAGCTTCAGCATCAGCGTTTGCGAACCTTTGTCGGTAATCTGGCGCAATTGCTCGATAGCCAGCCCGATGAACAAACCATTTTACAACGCGGCAGCAACTGGCTGAGCGAGTTAATTCGTCATGATGACTGGCTGGATGAAGCCTTCTCCCAACCACATGCGCAGCATTATCAACAATATTTACTCTACGCCGATGCACAGCAACGCTTCTCGGTCGTGAGCTTTGTCTGGGGGCCGGGCCAGCAAACTCCGATTCACGACCATCGCGTCTGGGGTTTGATTGGCATGCTGCGCGGTGCCGAAATTTCCCAGTCATGGCAAGCAGGACCGCAGGGGTTGCAACCGGAAGGCCCGCCAGTGCGGCTTGAACCCGGCAGCGTGGAGGCGGTGTCACCCACCGTGGGTGATATCCATCGCGTCAGCAATGCCTTTGATGACCGCGTGTCCATCAGCATCCACGTTTATGGCGCGAATATTGGCGCAGTGAAGCGCGCGGTGTATCGCGAGGATGGCAGCGAAAATGTGTTTATCTCCGGTTACAGCAACCGTTATTTACCAAACATCTGGGATCTTTCACATGACTAAACCGGTTTTCCCGTTGCGCCAGGTGGCCGACATTATTGCAGCGCTGCGCCAGCAGCAGGAAGTGGCTCTGGTGGATGTACGCGATGAAGCGTTGTATGCCACTGGTCATCCGTTGTTTGCGGTGAACATTCCCTTGTCCAAACTGGAGCTGGAGTGGCTGGATCGTATCCCCCGGCGTGAGACAGCCATCACCTTGTACGATAATGGCGAAGGTCTGGCACAAACAGCGGCGGAACGTATATCCGCGCTGGGTTATCACAACGTCGCGCTGCTGGCTGGCGATTTGCAGGGCTGGCAGGATGCGGGTGGTGAGCTGTTTATTGACGTTAATTCCCCCAGCAAAGCCTTTGGTGAACTGGTGGAACATCATAACCAGACACCGTCGCTGGCGGCTGATGAGGTACATGCGTTGCTGGCAAGCGGCAACAATGTGGTAGTGCTGGATGCGCGTCGTTTTGATGAATACCAGACCATGAGTATTCCTGGTGCGACCAGCGTACCGGGCGGTGAACTGGTGCTGCGGGTACGCGACCTGGCCCCTTCACCGAATACCACGGTGATCGTGAACTGTGCGGGCCGTACCCGCAGCATTATCGGCACGCAATCGCTGGTGAATGCCGGTATCCGTAACCCGGTTTATGCACTGCGCAACGGCACTATCGGCTGGACGTTGGCCGGGCATCCGCTCGAGACAGGACAGACACGCCGTTACGAAACCACCAGCGAAACCGTCCAGCGACAGGCCGCAGCTCAAGCGCGTCAGTTGGCTGACCAGGCAGGCGTGGAGCGTATTCACCTCTCTGCCCTGGCGGGTCTTCAGCAGGAAAACCGCACCACCTATCTGTTCGATGTCCGTGATGCGCAGGAGTATGCAGCAGGCCATCTGCCAGGCAGCCGCCATGTCCCCGGCGGACAACTGGTGCAGGAGACCGATCATTACGCCAGCGTTCGTGGTGCGCGGATTGTGCTGATCGATGATGACAACGTCCGCGCCAATATGGCGGCATCCTGGCTGGTTCAACTTGGCTGGCAGGTCGCGGTGCTGGATGGATTACAACCCAGTGACTTCAGCGCTAGCGGGCCATGGCAGCCGCAGCTCCCCCCCGTCGCCCATCCCGAGTTTGTTTCACCAGAGCTACTCGCCAGCTGGCTGGATGAGGGGCAAACTCAGGTGCTGGATTTCACTACGCGCACCAATCATCTCAACAGTCATATCCCCGGTGCCGCCTGGCTGCTGCGATCAACTCTGCAACAACAGGGAAAAGCGTTGCTTCCCGAGGCGCGGCGTTATGTGCTGACCTGCGGTAGCAGCTTGCTGGCGGGGTATACCGTTGAACAGGTCGCTGAACTGACCGGGAAGCCGGTCTATGTCCTGGCGGGCGGGAACGCCGCCTGGCGCGCAGCGGGTCTGCCGACTGAGCAGGGAACACAACTGTTGCTGTCACCGGCGATAGACCGTTATCGCCGCCCGTATGAAGGCACCGATATCGCACCCGAGGTGATGCAGGCGTATCTTGATTGGGAATATGGCCTGGTGGCACAGTTGGATCGCGATGGGACGCATGGGTTCCGCGTACTGAAACCGGTCGCACAAGGCTAGCGTTGTGCAAGGGTAGCGGCGGGATTTTTCGGCATTGCGCGATAAATCGCGCCGCTACGGTTATGCAGGATTTTGATTAATCAAACAGCCAACGCCCGGCTTTGGCGGAATCAATCAACATCTGGATCGTCAGCGGTTTAGGGTCAGCTTGAGAAATTTTTTGCGATTTTGGACGAATAAAGTTAGGCAGTATGCCTTTTTCATAGGGCCAGTATGAAAGGAAGTTGAAGTCATTACTGTCAACATTGAAGTGCTGAAAGTAGTCTTTCATGATTTCGTCACCTGTCTCTCTCGCCCAGGGATATTTACCTGTGTTCAGACTCGTTTCTGGCGTTAATACGGGTGCCGATTTTGCGAAGAGAGGCTTAACGTTGTAGCTCGTTTCATACCATTCGGTAACCGCGTTTTCGATATCCGTTACCATATACGATCCTCCTCTCTGGCAATTCGGTTGTAGGTGTTAAGAGAGTTAAACCCTATCCATGCAACGTCATTCATCACAAAGGCAATACTGAGAATGGGTATCCAGCGGCCAGCGAAAGCGCCCAAATTAGTGACATAACTAAAGCGTAAATTGCGGATACTTTCGTTGGTTAAGGTAGGCCAGCGGTTAACACGATACTTTAACCAGCGTCGAAGGTTTTCACTGAGAATGGATGTTCCTGGCGTCGCGCCTGCTGGCTTACCTCTGGTACTTTGCGTTGGTTGTCCCAGGTTGCTTTTGAGCCTCTTCCAGAAAGACGAAAAAGAATAATTCTCCGGCAGAGAGATTGGTTAATCCTTTATAAAAATACGTCCCATCCAGCTGTTCCGTGGTATCCATTCCTGAAACTCCATTTCATTAAAGATTTCTTATCATAAAATCCTGTCCGGAAGGTGTCCAGATTAAAAAAACAGCAATGGGAAACCGTTACGCAGCTATAAGGCTCGCAGGAATGACAAAACCAGATAACGTCATTTCGATGTTTGGAAGATTGGGTAGTTTTATAACGAATTGATTGCAATGAATCAGGATGAATGGTGGAGATAAGCGGGATCGAACCGCTGACCTCTTGCATGCCATGCAAGCGCTCTCCCAGCTGAGCTATACCCCCACATCTGGAATCGTTTTTTCAATGCCAAACCCCTGGGAAGAAGTTTGGTGGAGCTAAGCGGGATCGAACCGCTGACCTCTTGCATGCCATGCAAGCGCTCTCCCAGCTGAGCTATAGCCCCGCACCGAAAAAACCGCCGAGTCACCTCGACGGACGGCATAATATGAAACCCATTCCTGGGTGTCAACGTCAAATTTCGGTTCTGTGTTCAATCGCTGAAAAAGGCGGCAAACCCGCGCCGCGCTGGCTTTTTTTTCATCATCGCCGGGCTTTTGCCAGATATCCCCCTTCCCCCGTTCATAACCCACAAGGTTAACCATGCGTTAATCATGTTAGGAGAAATCTTGTTTTCGTTAAAAGGGAGTGTAAACTTAGCACGCTAATTAACCGGTCACCGACCAGGGTTTAACCTTTTGCCGGTTAGCACCTTCCCTTTGCCAATAAAAGAAAAGTGAGTTTATGTCGCTGCATACACCAAAAGAGATCGCCCAGCTGGCGATTCAGTCTGGCGTGGTAAAAAGCCAGGCATCCGTTTCAACTTTATTGATTCTCGGCTTTATGGCGGGTGCATTTATTGCAACCGGCTTTCTGCTCGATCTCCATGTGATTAACCAACTCCCTGCCGACTGGGGTTCCTTTGGCGGATTTCTCGGTGCGGCAGTGTTCCCCGTCGGGCTGATTCTGACCGTGCTGGCCGGTGGTGAGCTGCTGACCGGTAATATGATGACCATGCCGATTGCCTGGTTCGCACGTCGCGTTAGTGGCTTTAGCGTGCTGCGTAACTGGTTCTGGGTCACCATTGCTAACTTTCTCGGCAGTATCGCTGTCGCCTGGTTCTTTGGTCATATGCTCGGCATGACAGAAGGCGACTACCTGAAGAAAACCGTCGCGATTGCTACGGCCAAAGTGAATGCCGACTTCCTGCATGCCTTTATCTCTGGCATCGGTTGTAACTGGCTGGTGTGTCTTGCCGTCTGGCTGGCCTTCGCCAGTAAAGATGTGGTGGGAAAAATTTTCGGCATGTGGTTCCCGGTGATGGCATTCGTCGCGATTGGCTTTCAGCACGTGGTGGCAAACATGTTTATCGTGCCTGCCGCGATTTTTGCCGGACAGCTTAGCTGGGCTGAATACCTGCCGAATTTCGTTGCGGTGTTCCTGGGCAACGGGGTTGGCGGTGCGATTTTTGTCGGCCTGACCTACTTCATCGCCTTCCGTCCCGCACAAGCGGCAGCAACCGAAGCCTCTTAATCGATTTATGCCTTTTGCCGGATGGCAGGAGGCATTTTCCTTCGTGGTTACTTTTTCCTGTAACGTTTTGTTGTAATATGTAGAGCTAATGTATTTAACAGGGAAAGCGTCGTGAAAAAGGAATGGCTAACACCCGAAGAACTCGCGCTGGAAACGGGCTACAGTCGGCAGACTGTTAACAAATGGATTAAACGCGAAAACTGGACAACCACGCCCAAGCCCGGTGTACAGGGCGGTAAGGCACGATTGATCCATATCGATGAACGCGTGAAAAGCTTTATCCAATCCACCCGCCATGCGAACGAACCGGCAGCTCATTACGGTGCACAGCAAAATACGTTACCTGCGTTATTAATAAATTCTGTCCAGCAAATGACAGCAGCCGAACAGGAACAACTGGTGGCGCTTCTGCTACGGGAAGGGATTCGAGGCGTGTTACAACGGCTGGGAATTCAGGAAAAATAAAAAAGCCGGGAGCAGATGCTTCCGGCTTTTTTTATGCCTGTCAGAGGTTAACGCAGAACATTATGCCTGGGCCTCGCGCTCGGCAATAAAGGCCAGCGCTTTTTCGATACGTGCCACGCTGCGGCTGCGGCCAATAGCCTGGACAGTCACATCCAGCGCCGGAGACTGACCCGCACCGGTCACGGCAACGCGCAACGGCATACCGACTTTGCCCATCCCCAGCTCCAGTTCGTCTGCTGCGCCCTGAATGGCGTGATGCACATTCTCTGCGGTCCAGTCGTTGTCGCTGATGGCAGCCAGTTTGTCACGTACCACTTCCAGCGGCTGACGCGCAACCGGACGCAGGTGTTTCTTCGCGGCGTCGGCATCAAAGGCATCGAACTCTTCATAGAAGTAACGGCAGGATGCCGCAATCTCTACCAGAGTCTTACAACGCTCGCCCAGCAGGGTAACCAGTTTCGCCAGTTCCGGACCGGTACGGGTATCGATGTTCTGCTGTTCAATATGCCATTGCAGATGCGTCGCCACATATTCCGGCGGCAGGGTATTAATGTAGTGATGGTTCAGCCACTGCAATTTTTCAGTATTGAAGGCACTGGCCGATTTGCTCACCGCATCGAGGGTAAACAGTTCGGTCATTTCCGCCACGCTGAAGATTTCCTGATCGCCATGTGACCAGCCCAGACGCACCAGATAGTTGAGCAGCGCTTCCGGCAGGTAGCCATCATCACGATACTGCATCACCCCTACCGCGCCATGACGTTTGGACAGCTTTTTACCGTCATCACCGAGGATCATTGATACGTGCGCGTACACAGGAACTTCAGCACCAATCGCTTTCAGGATGTTGATCTGACGCGGCGTGTTGTTGATATGGTCTTCGCCTCGGATAACGTGGGTGATACCCATATCCCAGTCGTCCACCACCACACAGAAGTTATAGGTCGGCGAACCATCGGTACGACGAATGATCAGGTCATCCAGCTCCTGGTTGCTGAACTCAATCGGTCCACGAATCTGATCATCAAAAATGACAGAGCCATCCTGCGGGTTGCGGAAACGCACCACACAAGGTTCGTCAGCAGCATGATGTTCATGGCTGTCGCGGCAACGGCCGTCGTAACGCGGCTTTTCACCCTTCGCCATCTGTTCTTCACGCAACGCTTCCAGGCGCTCTTTGGAGCAGTAACATTTATAAGCAGTGCCAGCCACCAGCATCTCATCGATCACCGCGTTGTAGCGATCAAAGCGTTTGGTCTGGTAGTAAGGACCTTCGTTCCAGTCGAGGCTCAGCCAGTTCATGCCATCCATAATGGCTTCGATGGCTTCCGGTGTGGATCGCTCCAGATCGGTATCTTCGATACGCAGAACAAATTCGCCCTTGTTATGACGAGCATAAAGCCAGGAGTAAAGAGCAGTACGAGCACCGCCCACATGCAGATAGCCAGTGGGGCTGGGTGCGAAGCGAGTTTTGATTTTCATTCAGCATTGCCTTAAATGCGCGGAGGTTCGTTGTCTGGATGACAAAAAACAGGTTAACGCGAAAAAACAGTGGGCATATTCTAGCAGCTGACCGTGATTCCTCAATGATTGTCGCGGTGGGTGCTGCCGGAGAGAGCCAGTTTTCTGCTAATAAAACCAGCACATTGGCTAAAAGCCCTGCAGGATGTTTAATTTTAAAGCGAACGCACATTTATGTTTTAAAAAGCGTTGACTCACTTCGAAGGATCCCTATAATGCGACTCCACACAGCGGGGGTGATTAGCTCAGTTGGTAGAGCATCTCCCTTACAAGGAGGGGGTCGGCGGTTCGAGCCCGTCATCACCCACCACTCTTAAGGTGGCCCGCAGTGAACAAGAGATAAGATATGGGTGATTAGCTCAGTTGGTAGAGCATCTCCCTTACAAGGAGGGGGTCGGCGGTTCGAGCCCGTCATCACCCACCATATCTTAGTCAGATGACACTCTTGTTAAGTAGTACCGAAGTGGGTGATTAGCTCAGTTGGTAGAGCATCTCCCTTACAAGGAGGGGGTCGGCGGTTCGAGCCCGTCATCACCCACCACTTCGGGTCGTTAGCTCAGTTGGTAGAGCAGTTGACTTTTAATCAATTGGTCGCAGGTTCGAATCCTGCACGACCCACCAATGTAGAAAGGCGCCCTAAAGGCGCCTTTTTGCTATGCCTGCAAAGTGCAGGATGAGAACCTGCTGCAGGTTCGACTGAATCGCCGGGAGCGATTCAGGCTGATGCGTCAGCATCACCCGCAGGGCGAGGCCCCGGATGGGCCGAGGCACATCCTGCACGACCCACCAATGTAGAAAGGCGCCCTAAAGGCGCCTTTTTGCTATGCGACGAAAACCTCGTCAGCCCCTTTGCAAATTCCTTTCGCAACCTTAACACTTCGTGCCCTCATGTGATTTTATCCCCTTGCCGATAACGACTGTGAACTATTGCAAGGAGAAAACCATGAGTACCATTTCAAGTGTGTCCAGCAGTGTCAGTAGTAGTAGCAGTGCCGGCAATACCTCACAAATTGCCAGCCTGAATAAACAAATCCAGAGTCTCACCAAAGAACTCAAAGATCTGTCCAGTGATGACACCCTGACTGATGAGCAAAAATCAGCGCAGGAGCAAATGATTCAGTCGCAGATTCAGATGATTGAGGCGCAGATCACGCAAATCGAGCAGCAGGCGACGCAAAAAGCACAGCAACAGCAGGAGCAGCAACAAAAGCAAGATACCTCCTCTTCCACCAGCACCAAGGCTGATGGAATCAACCGTCCTACCGATACCAATCAAATCAACGTTTACGTTTAAAACGCTGGTTTGAGGGAACGTTGTTGCGTCAGCAGCTCTGCCTGCTGACGCACTTCCTGCCAGATGGCTTCTGCCGCGGGTGTCAGCGAGCGGTTTCTGCGCTTAATCAACATCAGGCTGCGATTGATTTCAGGATACAGCCGCCGCACCGTCAGTTTCCGTCCGGAAGGCAACGGTAACGCCAGCGCCGGTAAGATACTGATGCCAATTCCTGCCTCAACCATCGGATACAGCGTCGCCGGGTGACCAATCTCCTGCACCACATTCACCGCAATCGACTGCTGCTGCAAAGCGGCATCAATCAGCGCACGGCTGCCGGAAGCATAATCCTGCAACACCATCGTTCGCCCCGCTAACATCGCCCATTGCGGCTGAGTATCCTGAGCCAGCACATCATCTTCCCGGCATAGCAGCAAAAATGGTTCATTCATGATGGTCTGATAATCAAAATCGCTATCGCTGATCGGCCCAATAATCAGGCCAAAATCGACCTCAGCGTTACGCACGCTTTGCAGCACCCATTGCTGGGCACGATCATGCAGAATCACGCGAATGTCTGGATAGTGTTGCTGACAGCTGGCGAGGCATTGTGGCATCAGATGGGCAGACGGTGTCTGGCTGGCAGCGACCCGTACCGTCCCACTGCGTTGTTCGCCATAGCTGCGCACATCCTGCACCGTGGTGTTTAGCTCCTCCAGCAGCCGCTCAAGCCGCGTTGCCAATTGCTGCCCGGCCTCGGTCAGTTGCACCTCACGGGTGGTACGATCCAGTAACCGCACTCCCATCTCCGCCTCCAGCTCTTTAATACTGTGGCTGACCGCCGACTGACTAAGGCCAATCACCTGCCCCGCCTGGCTGAAGCTGCCGTACTTCGCAACGGCGACAAAGGTGCGCAACTGGCGTAACGTGTAATTCATCGATAGCGCTCATAGATTGATGCAATAAATCAATTTTATTTCTAAACCCAGCTAGCGCACAATCAGCAACATCATTTTTTGCTTAACCGGATTGTAACAATGGGATTTTTACGACTCGACCCGATGATGGTCAAACTCATCATCACCGTGCTGCTGGCCAGCTTCTTACCGGCCAAAGGCGGGTTTGTCGATTTCTTCGAATGGCTGACCACCGCCGCCATCGCCCTGCTGTTCTTTATGCATGGCGCTAAGCTGTCACGCGAAAAAATCATCGCCGGTAGCAGCCACTGGCGGCTGCATTTATGGATTATGTGCAGCACCTTTGTGCTGTTCCCGATCCTCGGCCTGTTGCTGGTGTGGTGGCATCCGGTTGATGTGAGCACCGATATCTATACTGGCTTCATTTATCTGTGTATTTTGCCTGCTACCGTGCAGTCGGCGATTGCCTTTACCTCAATGGCTGGCGGTAACGTCGCCGCGGCGGTATGCAGCGCCTCTGCCTCCAGCCTGCTGGGTGTTTTTGTCTCACCGCTGCTGGTTAACCTGGTGATGAATGTGCACAGTGATGCACCGAGCAACGGTCTGGAGCAGATTGGCAAAATCATGCTGCAATTGCTGGTGCCTTTTGTGCTGGGTCACATCTCACGCCGCTGGATTGGTGGTTGGGTAGAAAAACATCGCAGCCTGATTGGCAAAACCGATCAGACCTCGATTCTGCTGGTGGTTTACTCCGCCTTTAGTGAAGCGGTGGTTAACGGCATCTGGAATCGTGTCGGCGTGGATACCCTGCTGTGGATCCTGGCGGGCAGCCTGCTGCTGCTGGTGGTGGTTCTGCTGATCAACCTCGGAGCTTCACGTCTGTTCGGCTTCAAACGTGCTGATGAGATTACGGTATTGTTCTGCGGCTCGAAAAAGAGTCTGGCAAACGGCGTGCCGATGGCCAATATCCTGTTCCCGGCCAGCAGCGTGGGGATTATCGTGCTACCGCTGATGATCTTCCACCAGGTACAGCTGATGGTCTGTTCATTCATCGCACAACGCTATAAAACCAGCAACGAAAAACATCTGGCGCAGCAGCAACAGGCTGAAGCACAAAAATCCTGATAAAAAGGCCCGCATGCGGGCCTTGTTCTTTTATTCACTGCGTTTCAGCGGCTTCACCAGACCTTCCAGTCCTTCGATCTTGATCGCCAGCGTTATCTGCATCAGCTCCCCGAGTTTACCGGCGGGAAACTCACCGCCACGGGCAAACCACAACAGATACGGCTCTGGCAGGTCGATCAGCATTCTGCCTTTGTATTTGCCAAATGGCATCGGCGTGTTGGCGATCTCAATCAGCTGCTGCTTTTCCATATCAGGCTCCGAGCAGGCGAATCATCTCTGCTTCGTCAATCACCGCAATGCCCAGTTCCTGGGCCTTCGCCAGCTTAGAACCCGCAGCTTCACCGGCAATCAATAAGTCGGTTTTCTTCGACACGCTACCGCTGACTTTAGCACCCAGCGCCGTTAGTCGCGCCTTCGCATCATCACGGTTCATCTGCGACAGCGAGCCGGTTAATACCACAGTTTTGCCGGCGAACGGGCTATCAATTTCTTCAGCATTGACCACTTCAACCTGCGGCCAATGTACGCCCATCTGTTCCGTCAGCTCGCGGATAACCTCACGGTTGCTTTCCTCATCCATAAAATTACGTACGTGGCTGGCGACCACTTTGCCGACATCCTGTACCGCAATCAGCGCATCCAGATCAGCATCCATCACCTTTTCCAGCTCGCCGAAATGGTTTGCCAGGTTAGCGGCCGTGGCTTCGCCGACTTCACGTATGCCGAGCGCATAGAGAAAGCGTGGCAGCGTGGTGAATTTGGCTTTCTCCAGTGCATCGACCACATTCTGCGCCGACTTCGGCCCCATACGGTCCAGCCCGGTGAGTTTACCCGCCGTCAGACGGAACAGATCGGCAGGGGTTTTGACGTATTCTTTTTCCACCAGCTGGTCGATGATTTTGTCACCCATGCCATCAACATCCAGCGCACGGCGCGATACAAAGTGCTTCAGCGCTTCTTTGCGCTGGGCACCGCAAATCAACCCGCCGGTACAGCGTGTTACTGCTTCGCCTTCGACACGCTCAACATCAGAACCACATACCGGACAGTGGCTGGGGAACACGATTTCACGCGTATCGTCCGGACGCTCGGATTCCACCACATTCACCACCTGCGGGATGACATCGCCTGCGCGACGAATCACGACTTTGTCGCCAATACGCAGCCCGAGTCGGGCGATTTCATCGGCGTTATGCAACGTCGCATTGCTGACGATCACCCCGGCGACCTGCACCGGCTCCAGACGCGCCACCGGCGTGATGGCCCCGGTACGACCTACCTGAAACTCAACATCGCGCACGAAGGTCAACTGCTCCTGGGCGGGAAATTTGAACGCTACGGCCCAGCGCGGTGCACGTGCGACAAAGCCCAGCTGCTCCTGCAATGCCAGCGAATCGACCTTGATAACCACACCATCAATATCAAAACCCAGCGTGGGGCGATCCTGTTCAATCTGACGATAAAATTCCAGCACCTGATCGGCATTGTTAGCCAGACGGATACGGTTGCTGACGGGTAAGCCCCAGGCTTTAAACTGCTCCAGACGCCCAAGGTGGCTGGCCGGCATTTCACCGCCTTCCAGCAGGCCAAGGCCGTAGCAGAAAAAGGTCAGTGGGCGCTTAGCGGTGATACGCGGATCGAGCTGGCGCAGTGAACCTGCGGCCGCATTACGCGGGTTGGCAAAAACTTTGGCTCCGGTGCGACGCGCTTCCTCATTGAGTTTTTCGAAACCGCTTTCCGTCATAAAGACTTCACCACGGACTTCAACACGCGCCGGAATGTTGTCACCCCGCAAACGCAGCGGAATCGCATGAATGGTACGCACATTGGCGGTGATATTTTCCCCGGTGGTGCCGTCGCCACGGGTCGCGGCACGCACCAGTACGCCCTCTTCATACAGCAGGCTCACCGCCAGACCATCCAGCTTGAGCTCACAACAGTAGACCAGATCATCGCTGCTTTTCAGACGATCCTGAACGCGTTTGTTAAAGGCGAGGAAGCCCGCTTCGTCGAAAGTATTATCCAGCGACAGCATAGGCACTTCATGGCGTACCTGGTCGAAAGCCGCCAGTGGCTCAGCACCTACACGTTGCGTCGGCGAATCCGGCGTGACCAGATCGGGATGCACTCCCTCCAGCTCACGCAGCTGCGCCATTAATCGGTCATACTCTGCATCCGGGACTTCCGGCGTATCCATCACATGGTAGAGATATTCGTGGTGACGTAACGTGGTGCGCAGCGCGGTGATCTGCTCCTGAACCGATTTCATAGTGCCTCATCCGATAAAAAACCCCCGACAGGCGGGGGTTATAAGTAGAGATTTTTTAACGCCTGTGCAGGTTATCAGCCGATAACCTCACGAATACGCGCTTTGTAGGTTTCCAGCTTTTGCGGCGTCATCATACGACGCTCATCATCCAGCACCACGCCACCCACGTCATCCGCGATGCGTTGCGCAGATTGCAGCATCAGTTTGAAGTTCTGGTTCGCATCCCCGTAAGAAGGCACCATCATAAAGATAGAAACGCCAGGGGTGCTGAAATCGCCCATCTCATCCGGATTGAACGATCCAGGCTTCACCATATTGGCCAGGCTAAACAACACCGGACCACTGCCTGCCGGGCTGAGGTGGCGATGGAAAATATTCATTTCACCGAACTGGAAGCCTGCCTGCAGAATTCCCTGCAACAACGCTTCACCATTCAGTACGCCACCCGTATGGGCAGCAACATGCAGTACCAGCACTGCTTCTTTCTTACTGCCAGCTGCAGCAGGCTGCGGCTGTTTTTCTTCATGGGCAACCGGCGCAGCTGCATGCGGCTCAGGTTGTTCAGCAGCCTGGAATTCAGGTGCCGGTTGTGTGGCGGCGAGCGGATCCTGATCCAGCAACGGATCGGCCTGAATCGGCTGAGGCTGCGGTGCCGGCCGTGCCACTGGTGCTACCGGCGTCTCAGGCTGCTGGCGCACTTCAGGCTCCGCATCAAACAGCGGATCACGCGCGACTGGCGCTTCCTGACGCGGTGCAGGCTGACGAACAGGTTCCGGCGCACGCGGCGCGCTGGCAGGCTTATTATCCGGATAGCCGCCAAACTCAGGTTCATCGTGCGTGTCATGATCGCGACGAACACGAACTTCGCCGACGCCTTCATCATCGTCGCTCAGCAGATCATCATCCGCTTCTTCGCGTTGTTTCAGACGTTTGTGCGGGCGATCGCGAAACACAGAAGAGCGCTCTTTACGGCTGGTCCACAGTCCGTGAAGTAGCAGCGCTATTATGGCGATCGCGCCAACAACGATTAATATCAGACGCAAATCCTGCATCATTGTATTCTCTGTTGTTCCAATACCTTGCCACCACGGCAAACTTTACCCTCTAACTGTATTTGCCCAGCTACACAAGTGCAAGTCTGTGCAGTATTTTCTGACAAATAAGATAGCTCCCCCACGCTTTTTTGCTGTTTTTTCGCACAAAGCGCCCCGGTTGCCGATAAAAAGCCAGGAAAAGCCAGGTTATGATGTTTGCGCCCGCACACATATGGAGAAAGACCCGTTATGCCCGCTGAGAATTCGGTCTCATCATTTAATGGTATCCATTACTTCGCCGAGGGATGGAAACTGGTGCGTCTGCCTGGCATTCGCCGTTACGTCATTATCCCCCTGCTGGTCAACATTCTGCTGCTGGGTGGTGCCTTTATCTGGCTGTTTAAGCGCCTCGGGCTTTGGATTCCGCAATTCATGGCGCACATTCCAGACTGGCTACAGTGGCTCAGCTATCTGCTATGGCCACTGACCGTGATTTCGATTGTGCTGATATTCAGTTACTTCTTCTCCACCATTGCCAACTTAATTGCTGCCCCCTTTTGTGGCCTGCTGGCGGAGCAATTGGAAGGACGTTTAACCGGGAATCCGCTGCCCGATAGCGGCTGGGTCGCCATGCTGAAAGACGTCCCACGCATCATGAAACGTGAAATACAGAAGCTGGGTTACTATTTGCCACGCGCATTTGGTCTACTGTTGCTCCACTTTATCCCGGGCTTTGGTCAAACCGTGGCACCACTTTTATGGTTCCTGTTCAGCGCCTGGATGTTGTCAGTGCAATACTGCGATTATCCCTTTGATAACCACAAAGTGAGTTTTGCCCGCATGCGCAGTGCGTTACGCCAGCATAAAACCGCCAATATGCAGTTTGGTGCGCTGGTGAGCCTGTTCACCATGATCCCGATTGTCAATCTGGCCATTATGCCGGTCGCCGTATGTGGTGCCACGGCAATGTGGGTGGATCGTTATCGCCTGCAACATCAGCGTCATTAATCCATCAAAGAGCCTTATGCTTTTTTGCATGGGGCTTATGGTTGTGGGCTATATAGATATACGATTTCTTTCCTTCCGCACTCAGGCAGAAAAGGTATGCTCTGAGGGTTCCCAATATTTCATACAGTTAAGGACGAGCTATGAGTAAGATCTATGAAGACAACTCGCTGACAATTGGTCATACGCCGCTGGTTCGACTGAACCGCATCGGTAACGGCCGCATTCTGGCGAAGGTCGAGTCCCGTAACCCGAGCTTCAGCGTCAAATGCCGTATCGGTGCCAATATGATTTGGGACGCAGAAAAACGCGGCATCCTGAAACCTGGCGTAGAACTGGTTGAACCCACCAGCGGTAACACCGGTATTGCCCTGGCCTATGTGGCAGCCGCGCGTGGTTACAAGCTGACGCTGACCATGCCGGAAACCATGTCGATCGAACGTCGTAAACTTTTGAAAGCGCTGGGTGCCAATCTGGTATTGACCGAAGGTGCGAAAGGCATGAAAGGTGCCATCGCCAAAGCGGAAGAGATTGTTGCCGGCGACCCGGATAAATTTGTCCTGCTGCAGCAGTTCAGCAACCCGGCTAACCCGGAAATCCATGAAAAAACCACCGGCCCGGAGATCTGGGAAGATACCGATGGTGCCGTGGACGTGTTTATCGCCGGTGTCGGTACTGGCGGCACGCTGACCGGTGTCAGCCGCTACATCAAAAACACCAAAGGGAAGAAAGACCTGATTTCGGTGGCAGTCGAACCCACCGATTCCCCGGTAATCGCTCAGGCGCTGGCTGGTGAAGAGATCAAACCGGGTCCGCACAAAATTCAGGGTATCGGTGCTGGCTTCATCCCAGGTAACCTTGACCTGAAACTGGTTGACCGGGTTGTTGCCATCACCAATGACGAAGCGATCAGCACCGCACGTCGTCTGATGGAAGAAGAAGGCATCCTCGCCGGTATCTCCTCAGGTGCAGCCGTCGCCGCCGCGCTGAAGTTGCAGGAAGACGAAGCATTCGCCAACAAAAACATTGTGGTGATCCTGCCGTCCTCTGGCGAGCGTTACCTTAGCACTGCGCTTTTTGCTGATCTGTTCACCGAAAAAGAGCTGCAACAGTGACGGTCAAAGTCTGAAAGTGGCGAAAAAAGCACCCGAATGGGTGCTTTTTTGTGGCTCAGATCTCACTTTTACCACCTGGCAGATTGCTTTCAGTGACGAGGGTCTGGTATTTAAGCAGCCAATTATTTCGATGCCTGAAATTAATCGGGCTTTGAAGTGGATCAAGCTGAATCGATTTACTGATTTGGCGATACGGCGAATCACGGCATAATGGGCAGATGGAGCGATCATCTCTGCTTTTGATCCTTCACCTGAAATGACGCTCTCATTCATGCGCATTTTTTGGTCATCTGTGATGCCTGACCCGCGCACCTACACAGGCTAAAGTTACGGCTCCAGGCTAGACTTTAGATCCATAACACCAAACCTGATAAAGTTGGGGAAATAGAATGTTCCAGCAAGAAGTTACCATTACCGCACCGAACGGCCTCCACACTCGTCCTGCAGCTCAGTTCGTTAAAGAAGCCAAGGCTTTCCAGTCAGAAATCACCGTGACTTCCAATGGCAAATCCGCCAGCGCGAAAAGCTTGTTCAAACTGCAGACACTGGGTCTCACTCAGGGTACGGTTGTTACGCTGTCTGCCGAAGGTGAAGATGAGCAGCAAGCGGTTGAACACCTGGTAAAACTGATGGCTGAGCTGGAGTAATCCGCTCAGTTTGTAACTAAACCGACTCCTTTGCCCCATTGAGTGCAAACATCTTGATCGCGGACAACCTGTCCGCGTTATTGCTTCCGTAGATTGACTTATCCGCGACAATGGCAATGCATCGGGTCAACGAGCCATCGTGATTATAAAGGTAGAGTTATGATTTCAGGCATTTTAGCATCACCGGGTATCGCTTTCGGCAAAGCACTGCTGCTGAAGGAAGATGAGATCGTCATCAACCGTAAAAAGATTTCTGATGACCAGGTTGAGCAGGAAGTACAGCGCTTCCTTGATGGACGCAGCAAAGCTGCTTCTCAGCTCGAAGCCATCAAAATCAAAGCCGGTGAAACCTTCGGTGAAGAAAAAGCGGCGATCTTTGAAGGTCACATCATGCTGCTGGAAGACGAAGAGCTGGAGCAGGAAATCATCGACCTGATCAAGAAAGATCGCGCGACTGCTGATGCTGCTGCCCACTCCGTCATTGAAGGCCAGGCGAAAGCGCTGGAAGAACTGGATGACGAATACCTGAAAGAACGTGCGGCTGACGTACGTGACATCGGTAAACGCCTGCTGCAAAACATCCTTGGCCTGCACATCGTTGACCTGAGCGCCATCGAAGAAGAATCCATTCTGGTGGCGAAAGATCTGACACCATCAGAAACCGCGCAGCTGAACCTGAAAAAGGTACTGGGCTTTATCACCGATCTCGGTGGCCGCACCTCTCACACCTCCATCATGGCGCGTTCTCTCGAACTGCCTGCGATTGTTGGCACCGGTAGCGTGACCACCACGGTGAACAATGGCGATTTTCTGATTCTGGATGGCGTAAACAACAAAGTTTACATCAACCCGACAGCAGACGTACTGGAAGAGCTGAAAGCCATCCAGACGCAATATTTGTCTGAAAAACATGAACTGGCGAAACTGAAAGATCTGCCGGCGATCACGCTGGATGGTCATCAGGTTGAAGTGTGCGCCAACATCGGTACTGTCCGTGATGTAGCCGGTGCCGAGCGTAACGGTGCCGAAGGTGTGGGCCTGTATCGTACCGAGTTCCTGTTTATGGACCGCGATTCACTGCCGACTGAAGAAGAACAGTTCCAGGCTTACAAAGCCGTGGCTGAAGCCATGGGCTCACAGGCCGTCATCGTCCGTACCATGGATATCGGTGGCGACAAAGATCTGCCCTACATGGACCTGCCGAAAGAAGAAAACCCGTTCCTCGGCTGGCGTGCGATTCGTATCGCCATGGACCGCAAAGAGATTCTGCACGCCCAGCTGCGCGCGATCCTGCGTGCCTCTTCGTTTGGCAAACTGCGCATCATGTTCCCGATGATCATTTCCGTGGAAGAAGTTCGCTTCCTGAAAGCAGAACTGGACATGCTGAAAGCGCAGCTGCGTGAGGAAGGTAAAGCCTTTGATGAAACCATCGAGATGGGCATCATGGTAGAAACACCGGCTTCCGCAGTGATTGCCCGCCATCTGGCGAAAGAAGTCGATTTCTTCAGTATTGGGACAAACGACCTGACGCAGTATACTCTGGCGGTCGATCGTGGTAATGATTTGATTTCTCACCTCTATAACCCAATGTCGCCTTCCGTTCTGGGCCTCATCAAGCAAGTGATCGATGCATCACATGCCGAAGGGAAATGGACCGGCATGTGTGGTGAGCTGGCTGGTGATGAACGTGCTACACTACTGTTACTGGGAATGGGGCTGGACGAATTCAGCATGAGTGCCATTTCAATCCCGAGCATCAAGAAAATTATTCGTAATACCAATTTTGAAGATGCGAAGGCATTGGCGGAGCAGGCTCTGGCTCAACCCACAGCAGATGATTTGATGAGCCTGGTTAACAAGTTCATCAAAGAAAAAACACTCTGCTGATCCGCGAGACGCTGGCCCCAAATTACTGCTTAGGAGAAGATCATGGGTTTGTTTTCTAAACTTTTTGGCGACAAAACAGAAAGCGCTTCCGGAACTATTGAAATCGTAGCGCCTCTGTCAGGCGAAATCGTGAATATTGAAGACGTACCAGATGTGGTATTCGCGGAGAAAATTGTCGGTGACGGTATCGCCATCAAACCCTCAGGCAACAAAATGGTTGCCCCGGTTGATGGGACTATCGGCAAAATTTTCGAGACTAACCACGCATTTTCAATCGAGTCTGACAACGGCATCGAGCTGTTTGTCCACTTCGGTATCGACACGGTTGAACTGAAAGGTGAAGGCTTCAAACGTATCGCTGAAGAAGGCCAGAAAGTGAAAAAAGGCGACGTGGTGATCGAATTTGATCTGCCGCTGCTGGAAGAGAAAGCAAAGTCCACGCTGACGCCGGTTGTGATCTCTAACATGGATGAGATCAAAGACCTGATCAAACTCTCTGGTCCGGTTACCGTGGGTGAAACCCCGGTGATTCGCATCAAGAAATAATTCGCAGTCTGGATAGTAAAACGGCACCCAATGGGTGCCGTTTTTATTTAACAGCCACTCAATTCTGCTTCCAGCGTGGCAACTTCAACGTCAGTTCCAGGCCCCCTTCCGGGCGATTAACCGCCTGCACTTCACCGTGATGTGCCAGGATCACCTTACGAACGATGGACAGCCCCAGACCGTAACCTTTGCCCATCAGCGGTGAATTCACCCGCACGAAGGGGTCGAAAATACTGGAAAGCTTCTCATCATCAACACCCGGCCCCTGATCGCGTACGCGAATCGCCAGCCACTGGTTCTCCGCCTGCAAACGCACCTGTATATGCTGACCACGATGGGAGAAACGCAGCGCGTTACGCAGCACATTCTCCACCCCACGGCGAATCAGCTCCGCATTGCCGTGCACGGTATAGTCGGCATTTTCATCAACCTGAAAATCGACTTTCACGCCCGGAATCTGCGCCTCATAGCGGACATCGGTCACCACCGCATGTAGCAGACCGGTGAGGTCAAAATACTGCTCCCCAGGCATGCTTTCGTGCTCGGCACGCGACAAAGTCAGCAACTCGCCAATCATCTTATCGAGGCGACGCGCTTCCTCATCGATACGGTTCAAAGAGGTTTCTACGCTTTCCGGCGTCTGGCGCGCCAGACCGGTTGCCAGTTGCAGACGCGCCAGCGGCGAACGCAATTCGTGGGAAATATCATGCAACAACTCCTCACGCGCTTTCACCAGCGTATCCAGTCGTTCCACCATGGCGTCAAAATCCTGTGCCACGCTGGACAACTCATCATGACGCTTGCGCATCACCGGATAGAGACGCACGCTCAAATCACCGCTACTCACGCGGGCAAAACCTTCACGCAGCTGACGCATCGGACGTGTCAGGTTCCACGCCAGCAGCAGGCTAAACAGCAGCCCCAACGCACCAGCGAAGGTAAACATCGGCTCAGGAATATTCAGGATACGACGCGGGCCGCCCACGCCCATTGAGCTATCCTCACGCAGGCCTTTCACGTCGTAGCGTAGCTCGTACTCTTTGCCGTCAGACCCTTTGACCCAGCGTACAATCACATCCGGAAAAGGGCCGTGAAAGGGTTCATTAAACCCTTCCGGTGGCGCGTTCTGGGTTGAGACCGGTTTGTTGTGCTGAATCACCGAAAAGAACTGTCGATCATTCGGTTCCCAGTCAGCCATCATATCGTCGAGTGAACTTGGCCCACCGCGTTCCAGCACCGACACTGCCGACGCCATCTGCAAATTGACAATGCGCCGAATCGCCACGATTTCAGGGGGTTCATGGCGATTACCGGAGAGGGAAAAACCGAGCCACAGCAGCTGGCTGATAATCACAAAAACGATCCAGAAGCCCAGCAGGATCTTCCAGAACATCCGACCACGATAGCTGTGCTGCTTCATCGAATGCGATAACCAATACTGCGCACGGTTTCAATGTTGACGTTGTCTGCGGTTAACGCCGCCAGCTTTTGACGAATATTGCTGATATGCACATCGACGCTACGGTCATAAGCTTCACGCGGACGGCCCAGCCCTTTCTCGGACAGTTCATCTTTCGATACCACACGATCCGGAGCACGCATCAGCAGGTCGAGCAGATTGAATTCTGAAGCAGTCAGGTCAAAAGCTTTGCCCTGCCATTCGGTGATACGGGTAGCGGGATTGAGGCTCAAATCGCCCCAGCGCAGCACTTCTTTTTTATCGGGCAACGGCGTCTGATCTTCAAAGCGACGCAGCACCGCACGCAGACGCGCCACCAGTTCACGCGGGTAGCAGGGTTTTGGTACATAATCGTCCGCACCCATCTCCAGACCAATCACGCGATCGATATTGTCGCCTTTGGCCGTCAGCATGATCACCGGCAGACGGCTGTTCTGACGCACCTGGCGCAGCACATCAATTCCACTCATATCCGGCAGCATGATATCGAGAATCATGGCGGTGTAATTGCCTGAAAGCGCACCTTCAACTCCGGCACTTCCGGTTAAAACCAGTTGTGCATCAAAGCCTTCCGCAATCAGGTATTGGCTCAGCATAGTACCAAGCTCTAAATCGTCATCAACAAGCAGAATTTTCATCTTTATCTCTCGTACAAAATTGCCGCTATTTTGTCCTGAGTTCGTCCCGAACGCAGCCGGTTTTACTCGATCCTTACGTAGCGGCGCGATTTATCGCGCAACGAATTTGTGCAAGAGAATAGTTTAGTGGAAAACACCGGTGGAGAGGTAACGGTCGCCGCGATCACAAATAATCGCCACCACTACGCTGCCCGGCTGAGCCGCTGCAATACGCAATGCCCCGGCTACCGCACCGCCAGAACTGACACCACAGAAAATACCTTCACGCCGCGCCAGCGCACGCATGGTCTCTTCCGCTTCCTGTTGCGTCATATCCATCACTTCATCCACCAGTTCCGGGCGGAAAATACCGGGCAAATAGGCACTCGGCCAGCGACGGATACCGGGAATGCTGCTGCCTTCCTGCGGTTGCAAACCAATAATTTTCACTGCTGGCGCAGACTCGCGCAGATAGCGGCCCACGCCAGTGATGGTGCCTGTCGTCCCCATGCTGGAGACGAAATGGGTCATGCGTTGTTGGCTCTGCTGCCAGATTTCCGGGCCGGTAGTGAGATAGTGGCCGAGAGGATTATCGGGGTTATTGAACTGATCCAACACCCTGCCCTCACCGCGTGCCGCCATCTCCTGCGCCAAATCACGCGCCCCTTCCATTCCCTGTTCGCGTGTGACCAGCACCAGCTCCGCACCATAGGCGCGCATCGCGTCCTGGCGCTCCTGGCTCATGTTTTCCGGCATCAACAGGCGCAGACGATAGCCTTTCATCGCCGCGATCATCGCAAGCGCGATACCGGTGTTGCCACTGGTGGCTTCAATCAGCGTATCACCCGGTTTTATTTCACCACGCAGTTCCGCCTGATGAATCATCGACCAGGCGGCACGATCCTTGACTGAACCCGCAGGATTATTACCTTCCAGTTTTAGCCAGATCTCGCTGCCGTTGTCAGGCGTCAGGCGCTGCAACTTAATCAACGGCGTATTACCGATGGTATTTTCCAGTGTGGTCACGGTCAGATTCCCGGAGAAAGAGGGGCAAAGAAATCGGGCGGGAAAGTCCCGCCCGAAGGAGTGTCAAAAATATCAGGCGCTCTCGGCAAAGGCAACCGTGCGCAGCGGTGTTGTGCCCTGGTAAAGTCGGGCCTGTTGCAGGCCAACAAACAAACGTTCACCGCGAATCGGGGCGGATTGCTCACCATCAAACACCAGGGTAAAAGGTTCGCTCTGCCAGCCAGCGGGTTGTACCACCAGCTGCCAGAAATGTCCGCGCGGGCTGACTTCCAGCACCTGCACTGGCAGCGGCGTCTCCAGGCTGCTCTGGCGCGATACATCAATCTCCCACGGACGCAGGAATAGCTCTACCGGGCCCTGATGCGCCGGGGTATAGCCCAGCGGCCAGCGATGTGCCGCAACATGGAATTGCGAGCCATGCACTTCACCATCAAAGCGGTTAACTTCACCGAGGAACTCCAGCACGAAGCGGGTGGCCGGATCGCGCCACACTTCGTCCGGTGTACCGACCTGCTCAATATTGCCCTGGCTCATCACCACTACGCTGTCCGCGACTTCCATCGCTTCTTCCTGATCGTGGGTGACGAACACGCTGGTGAATTTCAGTTCTTCGTGCAGCTGACGCAGCCAGCGACGCAGCTCTTTACGCACCTGGGCATCGAGCGCGCCGAAGGGTTCATCCAGCAATAAAATTTGCGGTTCTACGGCCAGCGCACGCGCCAGTGCGACGCGCTGTTTCTGACCGCCCGACAACTGTGCCGGGAAACGGCTGGCGAGATGACTCAACTGCACCATCTCCAGCAGACGGGTCACGCGCTGTTTGATTTCCGCACTGGAGGGACGCTCGCGGCGTGGCAGCACCGTCAGGCCAAACGCGATGTTGTCAAACACCGTCATATGGCGAAACAGCGCGTAGTGCTGGAAGACAAACCCCACCTGGCGATCGCGCGCATGCAGGCGGCTGACGTCTTTACCGTGGAACTGGATCTGACCGCTGTTCTGATGCTCCAGACCGGCGATGATACGCAGCAGCGTGGTTTTACCCGAACCGGATGGACCCAGCAGCGCCACCATCTGGCCGGAAGGAATATCCAGAGAGATATCGTTCAACACCGGTGTACGGCCAAACGATTTGTTAATTTGTTTAATCTCAATGCTCATGATTTTCCTCCTGTTGGCGTTTCCGCTGATGCTCTAAACGCCACTGCACCACGCTTTTCAGAAACAGTGTCACTATCGCCATCAGGGTCAGCAGCGCGGCGGCGGTAAATGCGCCAACGGTGTTGTAGTCCTGATGGAGTAATTCAACCTGAAGCGGCAAGGTATAGGTTTCGCCGCGAATCGATCCCGATACCACCGAGACCGCACCAAATTCGCCGATGGTACGGGCATTGGTCAGCACCACGCCGTACAACAACGCCCAGCGAATATTCGGCAGCGTGACGCGGCGGAACATCTGCCAGCCGGATGCGCCTAGCAGCACCGCGGCTTCATCTTCGTTACTGCCCTGGCTGAGCATGACTGGCACCAGTTCACGCACCACAAACGGACAGGTCACGAAAATGGTCGCCAGCACCATGCCCGGCCAGGCAAACATAATCTGGATATTGTGCGCATCCAGCCAGCCACCCGCCGGACCATTGATACCCCAGAACAACAGATACATCAGGCCAGCGACCACCGGGGAGACGGCAAAAGGAATATCGAACAGCGTCAGCAGCAACTGGCGGCCAGGGAAGTTAAAACGCGTCACCAGCCACGCCAGCAACGTACCGAACACCAGGTTAACCGGCACGGTGATCAACGCCACCATCACCGTCAGCCAGATGGCATGCAGCATATCGCCGTCTTTCAGATTGCTGAGGGCAGTTCCCAGACCCTGATTGAGCGCTTCCCAGAAGATGGAGACCATCGGCACCACCAGCAACATGATGGAAACCAGCGCGCCAATGCCAATCAGCAGCCATTTGCCCCAGTTAATCGGCGAACGATCAACCCGATTGATTTGCGAAATCTCTGCCATCAGTGACCTCCTAAACGACGGCCAAAGCGGCTTTGCAGGGTGTTGATGGCGAACAGCAGCAGCAACGAGGCGGCAAGGATCACTGAGGCGATGGCGCTGGCGGCCGGATAATCAAACTCCTGCAAACGCACAAAAATCATCAGCGAGGTCACTTCCGTTTTCCACGCGATATTACCGGCGATAAAGATCACCGCACCAAACTCGCCGAGGCTGCGGGTAAACGACAGCGCGGTCCCGGCCAGCAACGCAGGAGCCACTTCTGGCAGCACCACGCGGCGGAAGCTCTGCCACGGTGTCGCACCGAGGGTTTCGGCAGCTTCTTCGTATTCCGGCCCTAACTCTTCCAGCACCGGTTGCACGGTACGCACCACAAACGGAATGCTGGTGAAGGCCATCGCCACCGCGATACCGAGCCAGGTATAAGAAACTTTGATATCGAACTGAGCCAGCCACTGGCCATACCAGCCATTAACCGAGAACAAACCCGCCAGCGTCAGGCCAGCCACAGCCGTGGGCAGGGCGAAGGGTAAATCCATCAGGCCATCGAGCAGAGTACGGCCAGGAAAGCGATAGCGGGTCAGAATCCACGCCATCAGCATGCCAAACACCGCATTGAAGAGGGAAGCCACCCCGGCAGACAGCAGCGTCACTTTATACGCCGCTACCAGCTGTGGATTGGTGATCACTTCCCAGTACTGCGCCAGCGTCATTTTCGACAGCTGCATCAGCAACGCGCTGATCGGCAGCAGCAGAATCAGGCAGGTAAACAGCAGACTGGTACCGAGGCTGATACCGAATCCGGGCAGTACCCGTTTTTGCGTTGAGGCAAACATTAACCGCGCCCCGCTGCCAGCAATTTGTCCAGCTCAGCGCCGCTGGCAAAATGGTTTTTCATCACGTTATCCCAGCCACCAAATGCCTCATCGACATTGAACAGACGGGTCTGCGGGAAGCGATCCTGCTGGGCTGCCATCAACTGCGGGTTGTTCACACGATAGTAAAAGCTGGTAATGATTTTCTGTGCTTCCGGTGTGTAGAGATAATTCAAATAGGCTTTCGCCGCATCCGTCGTGCCATTGTGCGCGACGTTTTTATCCACCCAGGCAACCGGGAACTCGGCGAGGATGTTAGTCTTCGGCACAATCACTTCGTAGCCATCTTTAGCGTACTGGTTACGGATGTTATTCACTTCTGACTCGAAGCTAATCAGCACGTCACCCAGGCCGCGCTCGGCGAAAGTGGTGGTGGCACCACGGCCTCCGGTATCAAACACTTCGACGTTTTTCAGGAATTGCGTCATAAAGGCTTCGGTTTTGGCCTGGTCTTTGCCATCTGCCTGATCCGCAGCGCCCCAGGCGGCCAGATAGGTGTAGCGGCCATTGCCGGAGGTTTTAGGATTCGGGAAAATCAGTTTCACGTCAGCCCGTGCCAGATCGGCCCAGTCGTGAATATTCTTTGGGTTGCCCTTACGCACCAGGAACGCCATGGTGGAGTAAAACGGCGAGCTGTTATTCGGCAGGCGGCTTTGCCAGTCGGCCGGGATCAGCTGACCTTTATCGTGCAGCACCTGCACATCCGTCACCTGGTTATAAGTCACCACATCGGCGCGCAAACCCTGCAGGATCGCCAGCGCCTGTTTTGATGAACCGGCATGAGATTGTTTAATCGTCAGCTTGTCACCCGGATGGCTGGCATCCCACTGCTGCTCAAAAGGCGCATTCAGGGCGACAAACAGTTCGCGCGAGACGTCATACGAGCTGTTGAGCAGCTCTGTCGCCTGCACAGCCCCCGCCATTGCCAGCGAAAGCGCGATACCGCCAACCAACTTTTTAAAAACGGGAAGTGTCATGCTGCACCTGGAAATGTGGAGTTACGGCTGATGCCATTAGATGTTGTCAGTGTATTTATAACTCGAGGCAAACCAGTAACGGTTTTATATATCGTTTGCTGATTTCAAAGTCTAAAAAGGCATAAGACGACGGGGAAGTATATGCATCTGGCGGGATAACGAACGGACGGCATCACCGCCGTCCGGGAGGACATTACAGCGCCTGTAACACGTCAAGCGATGGAGCAAAAAAGTAGCTGCCGGTGACCGGTTTGGTAAACCGCAGCATGGCGTCCATCTTGCCATCACGCTCACCAAACATGCTCAACAGTTGCTGTTCAATATTATGCAGGCGATTGCAGTAGGCAATAAAGAACAGACCATGGGTGCCGCTGGCAGTGCCGTAAGGCAGGCTCTGACGCAAAATCTTCAGCCCTTTGCCTTCTTCTTTAAGATCGACGCGGCTGAGATGCGAGGTCACCGGGCGCTCATCGCCGGGAATCTCTTCATTCTCCGCCTTGGTGCGCCCCATTACCGCTTCCTGCTTGTCAACTGCCATGCGGTTCCACAGCTTCAGGTTATGTTCCCAGCGCTGGGTGAAGACATAGCTGCCACCTGCATCCGGGCCAGCGGCGATAATCGCTACCTGCTCACGCTGTTCGCCTTGCGGATTCTCGGTGCCATCGACGAAACCGGAGAGATCGCGTTCTTCCACCCAGCGAAAACCGTGGGTTTCTTCTTCGATGTCGACAGCAGCGGCAAACGCTACCAGCGCAGCCTGCGCCAGAGAGAAGTTCACATCGTGGCGTAGCGACTGAATATGGATCAGCAAATCACGCTGCGTAGCAGGCGCAATGCCTTTGCCCAGCGCGCTAAAGGCTTTCAGTTCTGGTGCAGAATCCGCACCCTGCAAGTCGCGCCACAGCATATCACCGAAGGCGATCACCGCGCCCAACCCGGCATCAGCGAATTTTTGTTGCAGTGCATCGAGGTGTTGCAGGAAGGTTTTGCTGCCCAGGCGCAGCGCATCGAGATCACCCGTGACGCGGGCTTCCAGCCAAATGGCGAAACGGCGGTGTTCCAGCAGAATCCCGCTCTGAAATTGAGACATCGACATGCTCTCCGGCAATGGGGGTTAAACGGCGTTTTTTTCGTCCGTATCATACCGGAAAGTGGCGGCGATAGCCCGTATCACCGCACTTTTTTGAGGGATTAGCGTTGCCAGACGATCTTGCTGATTTTCCAGTTTTTCAGCGTATCATCCGACGGCATCAGCCCTTCAGGACCGTGCCATTCGCCACTATAGATATAAGCGATGTGCTGGCTATTCGGCGCACGGCACTCCACATCACGGCTATCGAGACCCGGCACCATTTTGCAGTTATCAAACGCCTTAGTGAATTTGGCACTGAACGGGTCGCCGATTTTGCTGCCGTCTGCACTTTTCGCGCTCGGGTCCAGTACCTCAATACGTTCAACGCTGCTTTGCCCGTTGATCACCAGTTTGACCTTGTCACCATCCAGTGCCTGCCAGAACTCCACCACCTGGCCATTCTGGGTGCGCATGCCCTGCCGCAGCTTGTAATCGCCATTCAGCGCTTTATCGATAGCCGTTTGCGTCATGGCGGTGCTACTGGATAGCCCGGCGACACCCTGCTCGCTTACCATCAACGAACCACCGAACCAGCTGAGCGGATTAAGCGCCGACCAATGGTAACTCAGGGGGTTATACCAGTGGCTTTCATCAGCCGAACCCGAAGACGCAGAGCTGGCACAACCTGCCAGCACCAGAGCCGTCGCCAGCAGCGCGGGACGAACAACTTTCATGAAAACTCCTTGATCTTGTTTGCCGGTTTGGCGTGCCTGTTGGAGTCGCAAAGCGACAAAAAGTTTATTCGTGATGCTGATGTTCAGGCAAAAAGCAGTCACACAGGCGTCGATGGGTTTGCAGCCAGTACAGCGCCAGCAGGTCGAACAGCGTTAGCAGCAGCGGGAATGGCGAATCGGGCATCGCGCCCTGCAACAGGTTAACGCCCTGCCACAACAGGTTAATCAGCAATGACAGGCTCAGTACCAGACGCCAGCTTTGCCACAGGCGCGGCCAACGTTGACGATAACCGGTGAGCAGCAGCCCGATAGCCGCCGGAATGCCGAGCGCCAGACCCAGCCAGAAACTTTGCCGATCGGGATAGAACAACGCCAGCAGGTCATTCCCCTGCTGCCGGGATGCCCCGGCCATCACCAGAATCAGCCAGGTGCGTGCCTGTAACAGCAGGATCAGCCAGAAAAGAAACGGCAGCCGCAGCTGCCCTTTTGCATCGTATTCTTCTGGCGGGTATTTCAGCGTAACCACTTAATACTCACGGTCTTCAATCAGGCGCTTGCCCAGCAGCAGTGAATCCACTGGCTCGTAATCGAGCTTTTCATAGAAGGCCACCACCTGGTCGTTCTCTTCACGCACCATCAGATGGATTTTCGGGCAGCCGCGCGCAATCAGTTTCTTTTCCAGACGATTCATCAGCGCGTTGGCAAAGCCACGCCCCTGATAATCAGGATGCACCGCCAGATAATAAGCCGCACCACGATGACCATCGTAGCCGCCCATCAGCGTACCCACCACCTCGCCACCGACTTCGGCCACCAGAAACAGTTCCGGGTCATGGTTCATTTTGCGTTCAATGTCCAGCTCAGGGTCATTCCACGGGCGTAACAGATCGCAACGCTCCCAGAGCGTGATCACTTCTTCAAAATCTTCCTGGCGGAATGAGCGGATTTCCATCGGCGTTACCCTGCAGTTAGGCACAATTCGCTGATTATCACGTATTCTTTAGCGGGCGCAACCCTCGCACCGTTCAGTGGCAGAAAAAAGCGACGAAATTCCTGTTCGCGACCTGAAATACAAAGTAAAGCCCTGAAATAGTTACGGGGTCGCACCCGTCAGGATGTTACGATATAACACTTTTCAGGTAAGCCTGTCAGGGATTCATTGATGAAAAAAATTTCACTGCTCAAACGTTTAACGAATCGTCGTCAGCTGCTGCTGTCCGGACTGGCGCTGGCGGTGCTATCGCCGCGTCTGGTGCAGGCAAAAGAAGAGAGTGCCGATTTGCACCTGCTGCCGCGCCACAACAAACCCGCGCCGCCAGCGAAAAACGGCAAACGTATTGTGATGATCGACCCGGGCCACGGCGGGATTGATTCCGGTGCGGTTGGCGAACAAGGTTCCGAAGAAAAACACATCGTGCTGGATATCGCCAACAACGTGCGCCAGCTGTTGCAGGATCATCCCCGGGTTGAAGTCCGCCTGACGCGTGATACGGATTACTTTATCCCCCTGTATCAGCGGGTGGAAATTGCCCATCAGCATGGTGCCAACCTGTTCATGTCTATTCACGCCGATGGTTACACCAGCCCGGACGCCAATGGCGCTTCGGTGTTTGCCCTGTCAAATCGTGGAGCCAGCAGCGCGATGGCGCGCTATATGTCGCAGAAAGAGAACGATGCTGACAAAGTCGCCGGAGTGGAAGTGGCGCAGAAAGATCAGTATCTGAACCAAATCCTGTTCGATCTGGTACAGACCGATACCATTCGCAACAGCCTGACGCTCGGCAAACATGTGCTGGATCAGATCCGTCCGGTGCATCATTTGCACAGCCAGCACACTGAGCAGGCGGCGTTCGCTGTGCTGAAATCACCCTCGATTCCGTCGGTGCTGGTGGAAACCTCCTTTATTACCAACCCGCATGAGGAGCAGTTGCTTGGCACCCCAGCGTTTCGCCGAAAAATTGCCAGCGCCATCGCGGATGGTATCGTCAATTACTTTGAGGAGTACGATCGGCGTCAGGCTTAGGTATAATCGCGGCAAATTTCCGGAACGAGTGACTCATGAGCAATCCCGATATTTCCCGCGTCAAAGCCTTTCTGCTGGCGCTCCAGGATGACATCTGCGCCCAGCTGGCGGCGGAAGATGGTGCCGCCGATTTTGCCGAAGATAGCTGGCAGCGCCCGGGCGGCGGCGGTGGCCGCAGCCGCGTATTACGCAACGGCGCGCTGTTTGAGCAGGCCGGTGTTAACTTCTCCCACGTCCATGGCGATCAAATGCCTGCCTCTGCCACCGCTCACCGCCCGGAGCTGGCAGGCCGCAGTTTTGAAGCGATGGGCGTCTCGCTGGTGATCCACCCGGAAAATCCGTATGTCCCGACCAGCCACGCCAATGTGCGTTTCTTTATTGCCGAAAAACCAGGTGCCGATCCGGTGTGGTGGTTCGGTGGCGGTTTCGATCTCACCCCTTTTTACGGCTTTGAAGAAGATGCGCTGCACTGGCATCAGACCGCGTTTGATCTGTGCCAGCCGTTCGGTGCGGATGTCTACCCGCGTTATAAAAAGTGGTGCGACGACTACTTCTGGCTGAAACATCGTGACGAGCAGCGCGGCATTGGCGGCCTGTTCTTTGACGATCTCAACACCCCTGATTTTGACCATTGCTTTGCCTTTACCCAGGCGGTGGGCAATGGCTTCCTGCAAGCCTATCGCCCGATTGTAGCAAAACGCAAAGCGCTGCCGTGGGGCGAGCGTGAGCGCCAGTTCCAGCTGTATCGTCGTGGGCGTTATGTCGAGTTCAATCTGGTGTGGGATCGCGGCACGCTGTTTGGCCTGCAAACCGGCGGACGCACCGAATCGATCCTGATGTCGATGCCACCGCTGGTGCGCTGGGAATATGATTATCAGCCGGAAGCTGACTCACCGGAAGCTGCGTTGTATCGTGATTTTCTGCCGGTGAAGGATTGGCTGAAACATCCGTGAAAACACGCGCGATAAATCGCGCCGCTACAAAATCGCAGAGAATCGTAGCGGCGCGATTTATCGCGCAATTTGCGTATTTACAGCGGTTCGGTCTGTGCCTCCACCACCGCCAGCGCCACCATATTGACAATGCGGCGTACTGACGCGATACGCGTCAGCACATGCACCGGTTTGCTGATCCCCATCAACACCGGTCCGACGGTCACCCCTTCCGAGCAGGAAACACGCAGCAGGTTGTAGCTGATACGCGCCGCTTCGACATTGGGCATAATCAGCAGATTAGCCGTGCCTTTGAGTGGGCTGTCCGGCATCAGCTCGCGGCGGATGTTTTCCACCAGTGCCGCATCGCCGTGCATCTCGCCGTCAATCTCCAGATCCGGCGCTCGCTGCTGAATCAGCGCCAGCGCGTCACGCATCTTGCGCGCCCCAGGCGCATTGGAGGTGCCAAAACTGGAGTGCGACAGCAACGCCACACGCGGTTCGATACCAAAACGCCGCACCGTTTCCGCCGCCATCAGAGTGATATCCGCCAGCTGTTCCGGCGTCGGATCTTCATTGACGTAGGTATCGGTAATAAAGGTGTTGCCGCTCGGCAGCAGCAGCGCATTCATCGCCCCGGCCACCCGCACATCAGGGCGGAAGCCAAACACCTTCTCGATCACCTCATAATGTTCATGATAATCGCCCACCGTACCGCAAATCATCGCATCGGCTTCGCCACGATGGACCATGATGGCACCGATCAGTGTTGGATTGCCGATCACCGCGCGCTGCGCCATCTCTGGCGTCACGCCACGCCGTTTCATGATCTGATAATATTCACTCCAGTAAGCTTTAAAGCGCGGATCGGATTCGTTATTCACCACCTCAAAATCTTTGCCCGCCTCGATCTTCAGCCCCTGCTTTTGTAAACGCATGGCGATGACATTCGGGCGTCCAATCAGGATCGGTTTCGCCAGCCCGAGCGACACCAGTTCCTGGGTAGCATGCAGCACCCGCACCTCCTCCCCTTCCGCCAGCACTACACGCTTCGGATCTTTACGCGCCTGCGAGAAGATCGGTTTCATAAACAGGTTGGTTTTATAAACAAACTCGGTGAGTTTCTCGCGATAGGCATCAAAATCTTCAATCGGCCGCGTCGCCACACCGGAGTCCATCGCCGCTTTAGCAACCGCTGGCGCGATCTGCACAATCAGACGTGGGTCAAAAGGTTTGGGGATCAGATATTCCGGGCCAAAGCTCAGATCCTGATCGTCATAGGCCGAGGCCACCACATCGCTCTGCTCAGCCTGCGCCAGCGCCGCGATGGCGTGCACTGCCGCCAGCTTCATCTCCTCATTGATGGCAGTGGCACCGACATCCAGCGCACCACGGAAAATAAAAGGAAAACACAGCACGTTATTCACCTGATTGGGGAAATCAGAACGCCCGGTACAGATAATCGCGTCGGGCCGGACCGCCTTCGCCAGCGGTGGCATGATTTCCGGCTCCGGGTTGGCCAGCGCCAGAATCAGCGGATCCTGCGCCATCTGCTGTACCATCTGCGGCGTCAGCACTTGCGGTCCCGAGCAGCCGAGGAAAATGTCCGCACCGGCAATCACCTCCTCCAGCGTGCGTTTCCCATTATCCTCAACGGCATAGGCGGCTTTGGTTTCCGCCATATCGGTATCACGTCCGCGCCAGATCACCCCTTTCGAGTCACACGCGACAATGTTATGGCGTTGCATCCCCAGCGCCACCAACAGATTCAGGCAGGCAATGGCCGACGCCCCCGCTCCTGACACCACCAGCCGCACATCAGAGATGGCTTTTTTGACGATCTGCAAACCATTGAGCACCGCCGCAGTACAGATAATCGCGGTGCCGTGCTGATCGTCATGGAACACCGGGATCTTCATCCGTTCACGCAGCTTCTGCTCGATATAGAAGCATTCCGGCGCTTTGATATCTTCCAGGTTGATGCCGCCAAAGGTCGGCTCCAGCGCCGCGATCACCTCAATCAGCTTATCCGGGTCCCGTTCGTCGATTTCGATATCAAACACATCAATTCCGGCAAATTTCTTAAACAGTACCCCTTTGCCTTCCATCACCGGTTTACCGGCCAGTGCGCCGATATTGCCCAGCCCCAGCACCGCAGTGCCATTGGAGATCACCGCCACCAGATTGCCACGCGCGGTGTATTTGTGTGCCGCCAGTGGGTCTGCGGCAATTTCCCGGCAGGGTGCAGCCACGCCGGGAGAATAGGCCAGCGCCAGATCGCGCTGGGTCGCCAGTGGTTTGGTGGGTGACACCTGAATTTTTCCGGGAGTGGGATACTGGTGAAACTCGAGAGCGCTTTGCTTCAGTTGTTCGTCCATTGGGCATCCTGTTGCGCGGAGAGATAAGCGTTCAGTATAGAAATCAACGGCACAAAAGAGGGTGAAGGCGCTCAAAGAATGTACGACTGGCAAGGGCACAGATTGCCACAGCAGGATCAACGGGTCTGCCACAGGCTGCTATGCTTAGGAGTGGTAAAACGCGCAGCTGACACCTTTCAGGCAAGCCCTCAATCACAACCGCGTGCGGTGGGCATCCCGGCGTCACAATCAGAGAAAACGCATTTTCTTCACCTGGCGTCTGTAGCAAGGTGTTGGACCGGACCCCACCTGGAAATGGCGCAACAAAGCCAGAGCTGCCTGAGGTTTTTTATTTGCCATAATTATTGCTAATCAAGGAGTTAAGCGATGAACCAGCTAGATGCATTGAAACAGTTCACCACCGTGGTGGCGGACAGTGGCGATATCGAGTCCATTCGCCAATACCACCCGGAAGATGCTACCACCAATCCCTCGTTAATCCTCAAAGCCGCCGGACTCGATGCTTATAAGCACCTGATTGATGATGCCATCGACTACGCGAAAAAACAGGGCGGCAGTAAAGAAACGCAAATCATCAACGCCAGCGATAAAGTGGCGATCAACCTCGGTATGGAAATTCTGAAAAGCGTACCAGGCCGTGTCTCGACCGAAGTGGATGCTCGCCTCTCCTTCGATCGTGGCATGTGTGTCACCAAAGCGGAAAAACTGATTCGTTTGTATGAAGAAAACGGCATCGACCGCTCACGCATTCTGATCAAACTGGCTTCGACCTGGGAAGGGATCCGCGCCGCCGAAGAACTGCAAAAGAACGGCATCAACTGCAACCTGACGCTGCTGTTCTCTTTCGCCCAGGCCCGCGCCTGTGCTGAAGCCGGGGTGTTCCTGATTTCGCCGTTCGTCGGCCGTATTTATGACTGGTACAACAGCCGTAAACCGCTTGATCCGTATGTGGTCGATGAGGATCCGGGTGTGAAATCGGTACGCCGTATTTTTGATTACTACAAAAAGCATCGCTACAACACCGTCATCATGGGTGCCAGCTTCCGTAAAGTGGAGCAAATCCTGGCACTGGCGGGCTGTGACCGTCTGACCATCTCCCCGAACCTGCTGGAGGAGCTGGCAAACAGCGATGCCCCGCTGGAGCGTAAACTGGAGCCATCCACCGAGGGCTTCCATCAGCCTGCCCCGCTGTCAGAAGCGGAGTTCCGCTGGGAACATAATCAGGATCCGATGGCAGTGGAAAAACTGTCTGATGGTATCCGTCAGTTTGCTGTAGACCAGCAAAAACTGGAGGACGTGCTGGCTGCGCGCCTCTAGTCATTATCCTCACATCATGCCGGACGGGCGTCTGCCCGTCCTTATTTTTGCCAAATCACAAGGGAGCACCCTATGTCTTCACGCAGAGAGTTGGCTAACGCAATTCGTGCCCTGAGCATGGATGCGGTACAAAAAGCAAATTCAGGTCACCCCGGAGCCCCTATGGGCATGGCGGATATCGCCGAGGTGCTGTGGCGCGATTTCCTGAAACACAACCCGACCAATCCCGCCTGGGCGGATCGTGACCGCTTTATCCTCTCCAACGGCCACGCCTCGATGTTGCTATACAGCCTGCTGCATCTCACCGGCTATGACCTGCCGATGGAAGAGTTGAAAAACTTCCGCCAGCTGCATTCAAAAACGCCGGGCCACCCGGAACTGGGATACACCCCCGGCGTTGAAACCACCACCGGACCGCTGGGTCAGGGGCTGGCTAATGCAGTAGGAATGGCGATTTCTGAACGCACATTAGCCGCTCAGTTTAATCAGCCTGGACATGACATCGTTGACCATTACACCTATGTGTTCATGGGTGACGGCTGCCTGATGGAAGGGATCTCGCACGAAGTCAGCTCGCTGGCGGGCACCCTGGGGCTTGGCAAATTGATCGGCTTTTACGATCACAACGGTATTTCGATTGATGGTGAAACCGAAGGCTGGTTTACCGACGATACCCACAAACGTTTTGAAGCCTATAACTGGCATGTGATTGGCGATATTGACGGGCACGATCCAGCCGCCGTCGCCAGTGCCATCAAAGAGGCGCAGAGCGTCACCGACAAACCCTCGCTGATCATCTGTCGCACCATCATCGGTTTTGGCTCGCCGAATAAAGCCGGTAAAGAAGAATCGCACGGTGCTGCACTCGGCGAAGCGGAAGTGGCGCTGGCCCGTAAGCAACTCGGCTGGAATTATCCGCCGTTTGAAATTCCGAAAGAGATCTATCAGCAATGGGACGCCAAAGAGGCCGGTGCCGCCCGTGAAAAAGCCTGGGACGACAAAATGGCGGCTTATCAGGCTGCCTATCCTGAGTTGGCAAAAGAATTTAAACGCCGCATGAGCGGTGAGATGCCCGCCAACTGGGAAAGCGATGTGCAGGCATTTGTCGATCAGTTGCAGGCCAATCCGCAGAAAATTGCCAGCCGTAAAGCATCGCAAAACACCCTCGAAGTGTTTGGCAAGCTACTGCCGGAGTTCCTCGGTGGTTCCGCTGACCTTGCGCCGAGTAACCTGACGATCTGGTCCGGTTCGAAATCGATCAAGGAAGATATTGCCGGGAACTACATTCATTACGGAGTGCGTGAATTCGGGATGACGGCGATTGGTAACGGCATCGCCCATCACGGTGGCTTTCTGCCCTACACCGCCACCTTCCTGATGTTTGTGGAGTATGCCCGTAACGCTGCGCGTATGGCGGCGTTGATGAAGGCGCGCCAGGTGCTGGTCTATACCCATGATTCGATTGGTCTGGGGGAGGATGGTCCTACGCACCAGCCGGTGGAGCAGCTCGCCAGCCTGCGCCTGACGCCCAATATGAGCGTGTGGCGTCCGTGTGATCAGGTGGAAACCACGGTGGCATGGAAGGCAGCGGTGGAACGTCATCACGGCCCGACCGCGTTGATCCTGTCGCGTCAGAATCTGCTGCAACCGGAACGCAGCCCACAGCAGGTCGCAGATATCGCCCGTGGCGGCTATGTGTTGCAGGATTGCGATGGCACGCCGGAGGCTGTCATTATCGCCACCGGTTCGGAAATCGAGATTGCCCTGGGTGCGGCGGACAAACTCACCGCTAACGGGCATAAAATCCGCGTAGTTTCTCTGCCCTCCACCGACGTGTTTGATAAACAGGATGCGGCATACCGCGAGTCAGTGCTGCCTTCCGGTGTGAAAGCGCGCGTCGCCGTCGAGGCCGGCATTGCCGATTACTGGTTCAAATATGTCGGCCTGGAGGGTGCGATAGTCGGTATGACCACCTTTGGTGAGTCTGCACCTGCCGGTAAACTGTTCCCGGAATTTGGCTTCACCGTGGAAAACATCGTGAGCCATACCGAAGCCTTACTCAAGCCTCACTAATCGATTCGGCCCTGCGTCTCACGGCGTCAGGGCCGTTTTTGATCACAGCCTGATACAGAAAAAAACCTGCCCTGCCCCCTTCCCGCCTCGTTCAAACTGATTACTATAAGACTTTTCTCCGCTTCTTCTGCCGGACGTCTTACCGTTGAAAAAACATACACCCTGGTTGCTGACATTAATGGTTTCACTGCTTCCTTTAAAAAGCATGGCGCAGACCGCCCCGGATCCCCTGCTGGCTTCACAGATCGTTGATCGTTATGCCGAACACATCTTTTACGGCAGTGGTGCCGTGGGGATGGCGTTGGTCGCTATTGATGGCAATCAACGCGTTTTCGCCAGCTTTGGCGAAACCCGACCGGGTAGTAACGTCCGGCCACAGCAGGATTCACTGATCCGCATTGCCTCGCTGAGTAAGCTGATGACCAGCGAAGTGATGGTGAAAATGGCGGAACGCGGCCAGATTCGCCTGGAGGACCCGTTAAGCAAATACGCGCCTCCGGGAATGCGTGTCCCCAGCTACAACGGCCAACCCATTCGCCTGATTAACCTTTCAACCCACACCAGCGGCCTGCCGCGTGAGCAACCGGGTGGCAAACCGCATCGTCCGGTGTTCAACTGGCCGACACGTAGCGACCGCTGGCAATGGCTGTCTCGCGCTTCGCTCAAAGTCGCCCCTGGTGTGGACGCGTCTTATTCAAACCTCGGTTATGACCTGCTGAGTGATGCGCTGTCGCAGGCGGCGGGTAAACCTTATCCGGCGTTGTTCCAGCAACTTATCACGCGCCCGTTAGGGATGAAGGACACCACCTTTACCCCGTCACCGGATCAGTGTCAGCGTCTGATGATTGCCGAGAAAGGGACCAGCCCGTGTAATAACACTCTGGCAGCGACAGGCAGCGGTGGCGTTTTATTCAACGCCAGAGGATATGGGGCGCTGGATGCAGCAATTCCTTAACTCCGCCGTGAATCAGCGCACCGCGCAAATCGACCGGCTGCAAACGTTGATCTATCGTCGTGACCAGCTGAATAAAGTGGAAGGAATGGATGTTCCGGGTCGGGCCGATGCGCTGGGCATGGGGTGGGTCTATATGGGACCGAAAAACGGCCACCCGGGCATCATTCAGAAAACCGGCGGCGGTGGTGGTTTCATCACCTATATGGCGATGGTGCCGCAGCATAATGTTGGGGTGTTCGTGGTGGTGACGCGTTCGCCGCTGACGCGCTTCACGCCGATGAGCGATGGCGTCAACGATATGCTGGCCGAACTGGTGGGTAACCAGAGCGGTTCACCGATGATGGTGCAGGTGATGCGTTAACGCGATTGTGGTGCATTTTGCGACTGGCTGACCCACAGGGTGGGCCAGTCGTCACTGCTGTGCCAGGCATCACAGGTTTTTTCTTCCGCATACTCCGCCAGCACAAATTCACTGCCATCAAACTGCCAGCGTGTCGCCGTACCGCAATCGCCCAGACCACGTCCCTTACTGAAAGTATAAAGTAAGCCACTGCTGGCATCGTATTCCGCATTCACCAAATCCAGCTGATTATCCGTGCGTGAGGGGGGAGTAAACGGCAGGGTGAGGGTCAGACCACGCGCCACATACGGTTGGCTGCGCGTCACTTCAAATGCCAGATCGATAACATTGTAGGCCCCGGTTTCGCAGCTGATGAGCAACAGCGCTTTACTGTCTGTCAGCGGTGCAACGCTGACTTCTCGTCGTATCGGATCAAGTGAGCAACTATCGGTGTTGATGCGCCAGGTGCCGTAATCAATCAACCCACTGGTTTCATCACGGGTGAGTGCCGCAGGCTGGGGTAAGGGGTCGGGCAGACGGGGCAATGGCGGTTGTGGCGGTACATCCCATATGACGCGGTCGCCGCGTTTCACCCAGGCACTTAAACCGTTCACCCTGCCCTGCACGTCATCCATCAGCAGCAACGCGGCTTTCATGCCGTGCAGCGAGATAGAGGCTTTGGCTTGCCAGGTGAGCTGGAGAGTATCGGCATCCAGCGTCTGCGCCAGAAATTCATCAATGGCGATGGCATTGCTGGTCGCCAGATGGTGCGGCTCTACGCTCCAGTTTTTGAGATCGGGTTTCAGCCGTCGCTGGTCCAGCAGCAAATTGTCCTGCAACGGAGCACCCGGCAATTCACCGCTATAAGCACTGCCGTAGTCGATACGTAGCAACGGGCGATCGTTCACGCCAGCGTGCCGCGATATTGTCATGACCAATCCATTATCACCAGGAAAACTGCGAGCTACACAAAAAGCCGCATTGTTACAGGTCAGCTGCCAGTCAGAAAATGACTTTTGCAGTGGATCCGCCTGCACTCCCGCAGCAAAAAGAAAAAGCAATAAAAGCAGCGATTTCATCCAATACGACATCTAAAAAACCGATCCCCAAATTCTTAGAGAGAAGATGATAGCGCAATGACAACGCTGACACCGGACCTAATCTGTGACCTGGCCCGAAAAGCGGTGCTAACTGCCGATAAAGACGTCGCTTTGAGCGATCTGTGCGGATAAAACTGAGCAGCCATCATCCTTGGCGAATGAATTCTGCTCAATCGGATTTGTCGCACAATTGCCCGGGTTGATGCAGAAGATCCTCATTTTCGTGACGCTGATTATTGAGAATATCCGCCGTCGTCACAAAAACGTCATAAATTGATATGTTACGATAAATAAGTTTGGCTCAGTCGCAGTATCAACATCACTTCATTATCCTACTGGCACGGGTAAAAAAACATTGTGATCAAGGGATGGCAGAATTCCCTCCTTTAATTATTTGGCAGGGAAAGAGTGCCAGAGTAACAATCTATCATCAGGGACAAGGATGAAACATGCTAAGTAGCAGCGCAGTTAATACCCTCACAATCAAACCTCCAGTCACTCAACAAATATGCAGAAAGGAAATTTCCACCAATATAAATTCAATAAGCAATCTCTCTGCCCCGCGGGACCTTATTAACCGACCGATGTCTTCCTTGGGTGTATCTTTAGCACAACCCAATAGCCTGTTACCTGCTCGTATAAAACTACCAATCCGGTCTAAAAAAACGATATATCATCCGCAACCCAGTAAATGCTCTGATATTTCAGCGAGACAGGTTATTCAACAGTTTCGTGATAATGAGCGACTCATCGAACAACTACCCACATTCACCGAGCAGCTGGCTGAATCAAATTCATATCACATCAGAAGATTTGCCAGTCAGTGTGATGACATTTCGAATAAGAAAGAAGGATTGAGAAAAAAGATACGTCAGAAAGCAAAATATTCCTGGGAAAGAAATAAAAAAATCATCAATAAAAAATTAGCAAAAACAGATAATGAAAAATTAAAACGACTCTTTAACACCGTCTCCGCTGTTTGTGCCGACAGACAAACAAATCACTTAGATGTGTTTTGGGATGATGTCTTATCATTATCGTCAATCTGTGGGCACAGACAAAATTATCGCAGATTATGGGAGTTTATCCTGGGTAACCCCCATCTGGAAACTTTCTTAACTCAATTTGATCTATGGACAGACATTGAAAATGAAGTCAGGGAAATGCTATCCACTAACAACAACAAATTCTTTACGGTCCTTAATAGCACACAAAAGGATTTTCTGGATAAATTGCAGCTGCTTTGTGCTCCCATCGAGACAAAATACTTTCATCAATTGTGCGAAATCGACTATGACGGTAAAACCACCGGTGAGGTAATTGATTCACTTATTAATAATTTAGGATTACAGGAAGTATTGAATGAAACCGTCAGTGGCTGCGAGTTATGGCGGGAGTTAAACAACTTACCAACCCTATTTAAGCTTGATGTATTAAAAAATGAAATCGATGATTTGCTCACCGAATATAAAGAGAATCGTGCAGAACTGAAGAGGCTGAAACATGGAACGATACTTAACCGCATCAGTGAGAGCTTCAATATATTGTATCGGATACCCAGGATACTCAATGATCTAAAAGGTCGTATTGAAAACCGAGTCGAGTTTGGTGAAGTCCATATTCTGTATCAGGATCTTTTTTTCAATGCTTTGGATCGATTACAAAATACTGGTGTTGACACGACCTTTAAATCATTAATGACCCGAGATGATAACTTTCAGGATATGGTTGCTAATGATATAGACCTTCATGAAATAGCAGAACAGGTATCACCTAATTTGCTATATAATCCAAATGAATGCTATGACTTTATTTGTATGGCTTCGATGCTGGATGCCAGTCAGGTGATTGCGGAAAACATCGCCGATACAACGTTATTATATCAGTTGATGAGGAGTTATTATCCTGACCCGCAGGAAGTCGATGCGTTTTTCGCCGCACACCAACACAACATGGGCAGTGGTTATGATCGCGGTATCATGCTGGCAATCAGTCGCCTTCTTCCTCCCGCCCTCAACTGGAGAATGCGGGAACGGCTATTACTGGCAGTAACCGGAACCAATGTTTACGACATCCCTCCCATCAGCGAATTCCTGCTAAACATTGAAGAAAACATCGTCAGCGCGCTGAACCCTGCCAGATTAGAAAAGCGTTATCAGCAAGGCTTGCATCTCGATCCGTATCTGATCGATAAACTGAATATCTCCGCAGAGCAGCAAACACAAATCAAAGAAATAGTGATGGATTTCCTTCTATCACGTAACAGATATATCGACCCAGATATCAAATTGCCGCAATTCAAAGTCGATATTGCGACAACCCTTAATTTATTGTCCGAAAAATTATCTTTTGATCTTCAGAACAATGCACTGCGTCCGTCTCATTTTTTTAAGTACCATGCGATAACGCACAATACTCTGCTGACTGAAACACTGGTCAAAGAAATTGACCATTTCTACATTTTACATAAATTTCTCGATAAGATGCTGGATGAAACATTTTCAGCACATGCACATATTAATCGATTGAATGAATTAGTTGCTAACGCAGATATTAGCTACGAAATTGCAATATACGTGAATGTCGCCCTGGCATTGATGGAAAACAATCCATTCACTCTTGAATCTGAGCTGGAGATTCAACGGGCTATCAAAGAACTATTTTCCAGTGATGAAATGGAAACATTAATCAACAATGGAACCTCACCAGTAACGCAGGAACTGGCAGAAATCCAAAAATCTCTGTCAACCTACCCGCAAACTACAACCCGTGATTTTTTTGTTAAAGCTGCGGGAATGGGTATCAGGGTAGATTCTGACTGCCAGAAAAATATCATTAAAACTCTGGGCGAATCCATTGCTGCTGATGTCACCAATGAGGAGCGTATCTGCCAGATTCTTTCTTTGATACTGAAAAGATCTTTCGCAGCGGCCGATGTTCTGGAATTACCCACAGATACCGGCACCGCTCAGCCTCATGATTTTCTCAACGCACTGACCAACGGGTTGATTACCCAGATAAATGGCTTAATCACCACTGAACTGGATGCGGCACTTTTCGCTTTCGATCCAGGCATTAAAGAGGGAGATCGTTATACTAAAACAGCCTGCAAGCTTATAGAAGGAGCGATTCCACGTCTTGTTTTACAAGATCTTTGTAAAACTGGCAACGGCAAAGATGATAAACTCATCGGTCAGAAATTTACCGAAGATCAGTTTGCTCATGTCAGGAAAGAGTTACTAACGTTACTGGCGAAAGGCGGGGAAGATCATTGTAAAGACATTAGTAAAATTTTCTGTGATCTACGGAGAACAATATCGAGTGATGAAAACAACCATGTAAATTACTTACTAAAATGCCTCAATTTTTTCAGAAATCTACAAAGTCAGGAAATCAAATTATCGTCTGGCGAGATTTATCGGAAAATTGTTGATGACATTTATGAAAGAGGAATCCCTTCACGCATTGCCAAAACAGGGCAAAAACTTACTGAAGCAGATTTGCTGGAGTATTTTATTCTGGAGGACATGGGAGGAATCAATACTGAAAGTTCCAGGAAATTCATCCAGTCCACGAATCAAAAAAACCATATTTCTGACTCTCTACTCTATTCTATTACCTTACTTGAGCCTCTCCTGGCCGATGCATTGACCTGGCGGGAGGATGAAATAAATGCTGAGGATAAAAAAATCATTGCTCAGGAGGAACTGGATCAAGCCATTCAGGCATATACCGCTGCAAACCTGGGATTATTTTCCACACAGGCAGAATATGATATGGCTATGTATCGGGCTGACTGCGAAGAAAATGATGCACAAAATGACTATGAAAAAATGATAGATAGAGCCAACACTGAAGATCACTATGAAAGATTAGCCCGAAAATGGGAAATATTTTTCTTTGCTCTTTCGCAGTGTTCCAATTACTGGATAGAAATGCACAGACCGGTCTTTGTTTATATCAACACCAACGTCACAGAAACACGCACTACCACCATTTCTTATCCCACGGGTGAAGAGGCTGAAACAGAAAATATTCAGTCATCAAACCCAGGCCTCACAATGATCAGGTTCAAACTCTGCGACATTATTGATAAATATGGATATATTGATTATAAAAAAATAAATGAATTAATCCGGGAGAAATACTGTCCTGAGTTTCAGATACAGCATATTCAATTCACTCCACTTTTGGATGTACAACCACTAACAATACCCAATGAAGGCTCTGGAAACGCAACGGTTGCCACCATCACCGAACGTTACGATGTTGAAATAATCTCAGCTATGGATATCCAAAAAGGCAGTTATATGCATAATATGCCGAGCCACCCCCCTGAGTTTCCACTCTGTAATGCACCCATGCATGCATTCAGCCTGCAACATTATTCCGAAAAATTCCGGCAACCGGTCAGCCACAAAGAAGTTAGTGCTAACGTATCTTCAGCCATTCAGGCCATGAAAAAAATTCATCATCCACGTGAACAGTTCAATCCTGCCGTACAAGCACAGGATTTAGCAACAAAACAGGGAGCACTCATACGTCAACGTGAGAATAATGCCTGGTGTATACGCGTTGAAGATTCACTGCGACTGCTCACACAGCACCGCCCGAGAAATTTGCATCGAGATAAACCTTCAGTTCAGCCATTACAAAGTGCGATTATTAGCGCAGCCTCCGCATCAACGGGTAAAAAAATCATTGTAATAGATGACAAAAAACGCGGTCATTTATATAAACCAGGTAAAGATTCCGAACGCTCTGGCCAGCCTCTGGACACTCAACCGGGGAATATTGGCAACCAGGGTAGCATTGCACAAATAATACCTTCAGCGATGCTAAAAGAGGCCGTCACAGGGAAGACGCTGGTATTACAGCATGATAGTACAGGAAGGTTTAACCCGGTACGAATTCAGTCTCTCGGTGCCTCCACTTATAAATCAACCGTCGTCTCACCTGGACCCGATATTCGGGGTGTCATAGATCATCCTGCTACCAAACGATTGCCCCCCCCGATACTCAGTGAGGCTGATAATGTGCTGAATGCCATAACAACCTCATACTCTATGCCGCCACCAGATCAGCCAGGGCCATCTACACAACACTCTAACTTTCCAATTCGTACAAAAATATTATTGGGTCTACAAACGACAGATAATGAGCATTGATACCTTATATCCAGAGCAACCTAAGCAGCTTATTATTTAATATGGAGATTGATATGTTAAGTACCCGTATAGAATCTTACCGAAAAAGTGCGATATCCACGCTGCATCAACATAATAATGAAATAACTAAAAAACTCCCCACAATTACTCATGTCACCAATCGTGTTTTACAATCTGATAATCGGCATACTACAACGTTATTGTCGAATCGTTCATCAGGCCTGGGTTCTCAACACCCCAGGTCAAGAGTTAAAGTGCCTGATTTCCAGTCTCTGCGTCATGAGCAAAACTTACCATACAAACCAGAGGATGCCATTAAACGCCCCATGCCTAAGTTGTTTTTTGAAGCCTTCAGTGAACCAACCAAAAAAGTTAAAAACACCTCTGAACATGTCGGAGAGACAACGGTTAGTAGCATACTAAAAAACACCGCAAGAAAATCCATTATCAAAAAATCAATTATTTCCGCCAGCAAAAAAAATGATGGTGCTGCACTTTCTGGCAATGAAGCGGAACAAATAAAAGCAACAACACTGAAAAATATCCGAACTGATGGGTACTGGAACAATAATGGCATGGACCTGGCCATTTATGGTGTTGCGAGTGAGTACAATGTCCAGTTGGATGTTGAAGATAACACGGCACGGGATAATCGAGTTTATCTTTATACGATTGGGCAAACTGATGATCCAATGCGGATAATACGTCTGCGCCGGGTCAGAAAAGAGGGGCATGAACATTATCAGCTTATCGGTCGCAGAGAAAGCACCATCGATGTTAAAAATGACGGGAATTGCTTATTCCGCGCTATTGCATTGGCCATGAGTAATGATGAAGAAAATTACGCAGAAGTCAGGGAGCGAACCGCCCGACATATTGAAGAAAACTGGGACGAATATAAAGATTACGCTGCCACTGAACAGGAGAATGTAGAGTATTATGCAGAAAATAAAAGATTTATTACATTATGGGAGTCGATCAAAGCCACTGCTGAGAAAAAACTTATGGACTGGAGCAAGTTCAGTGGTAGCGAAAATGACTTAATCCGTGTTCTGGTTGGTGGCATTGCTGAACCAGAGACAGTTTTAAAAAAACTGAGCAGCAGAGACCTGCAAAATTTAGGTTATTCTTCCCGTGATCTGAATAAAACGACCGAGGTATTCATTGCTAAAAACAAGAATCCACTACCTGATAACTATGGTTCACTCAATGGCATCCCCTGTACTACAAAAGAGGGTTCCACCTTCTGCATGGATTTAGAACTCTTAGCTAAATTCGATGAACGAGTTTCCTTTATTGATAATGAAGAACTTGAGGGGGCGGGTGAACTTATTTATTTTAAAAAACATATAGATAACTGGTATGCGATGGTCCATGAAGCTCAAAAAATCATTATGTGGCAGGGGAATTATCTGCCGCGGCAATTGATCAGTAAATTCCACACCGACTATCCGATTAACCCACGAGAATTATTCATTACAAACTTTCCGCTGGATCACTTATATGAGTTAGCGGATAAGGAATCTACCGATGCTCATCGGGATTGGTACAACACCGTGCTACAACAGAATTTAGTTTATTTTAATTTTCTGGATGAACATCATCCCCAGTAATTATTATGACAAAAGCAGGGAATCTTCCCTGCTTTTATTTTCCCCATCAGGCTTTGAGCCAGCCCGCTATCTGCGCATGTTGCAGCAACATAATGGTTTTTCCGTCACAAATACGACCATTCTTCACCATCGCCATCGCCTCCGGAAAAGGCAGCTCCAGTACCGCGATCTCTTCGTCCTCTACGCCGCCGCCGTTATTCGTGCGTTGCGCCTCGCTATATTCCGCCGCGAAAAAGTGCACAATTTCAGTGACGCCACCCGGTGACATGTAAGCCTGCCAAAGTTTTTCTACTTCGCCTACCTGATAGCCGGTCTCCTCAATCGCCTCTTTGCGGATGCAATCTTCTGGGGTGTCATCATCCAGCAACCCGGCGCAGGCCTCAATCAGCTCACCGCTTTGGTTGCCATTAAGGTAGGTGGCGATACGGAACTGGCGTATCAACACCACGCTGTTTTTTTCACGGTTATACAGCAGGATAGTGGCACCGTTGCCACGATCGTAGACTTCACGTTTGTGGCGCAGCACTTCGCCATTGTTGCGGGTGATTTCGTAGGTAAAGTTGCGCAGTACAAACCAATTTTCTGACAGCAACTTCTCTTTGATGATGTTGATCTTTAACGGCATGACCACTCCACAGCAAATTTCGAGGGAGCCTGGCATGATAGGCCGAAGCCAGCGGGAAAACTATCTTAATTGTATTAACAGTCAAAACGCGCAATAAATCGCGCCGCTACGGACCGTTGAACTGGGCAGCGACGCGTTCTATCGCGCGGTCAAAAGGAATCACAGATTAAAACCCGTTCTTTTCCTCTTTCATATCCGGTAAATGGTGGGCGATACCTTTGTGGCAATCGATACAGGTTTTACCTTCCTCCACCGCTTTGGTATGCATCTTCGCCGCCACGGTCTTCTGCGCGGTAAAATCCATATATTCAAAGTTATGGCAGTTACGGCAGGCCTGCGAATTGTTGTTCTTCATCCTGCGCCATTCGTTTTGCGCCAGTTCGAGACGTTTCTCTTCAAATTTCTCGGGCGTATCAACAATGCCGAACACCTTGGCGTAAACCTCTTTACTGGCCTGTAATTTACGCCACATCTTCGGTCCCCACTCGTGTGGCACATGGCAATCCGGGCAGGTGGCACGCACGCCGCTACGGTTGTTGTAGTGCACCGTCTGCATATACTCCTGATAGACGTTATTGCGCATTTCATGGCAGCCAATACAAAACTGCTCGCGGTTAGTCATCTCCAGCCCGGTATTAAAACCACCCCAGAAAATGATGCCACCAGCAAAACCAATCAGCAGCAAGGTGCCGATTGCCAGGCGGCTGGGTCGCCGCCACCAGCGCCAGATTCGGATAATCATCTGTTTCATCGCTAACCTCACTGCCCAAAGCCTTCAGCCGGGCGGAAGGTATTTTCTACCACCGGTTTGGCATCGGTTTGCGGAACATGGCATTGCAGACAAAAGTAGCGACGCGGTGATACCGAACTGCTGACTAACCCATCACGGTCAGTAAAGTGTGTCGGGCTGACGCGTGGCGCACCCGTGGTCAGGTAGCTCTGCGTGCCATGGCATTGCAGGCAACGGTTGATGTTTTTTGTCACCTGATAGCCATCCACACTGTGCGGGATCACCGGTGGTTGATTGACATAATTCAGCGGCTTGCGGCTCTGCTCTTTGGGCTGATGGATCGTACCCTGCTGCGTCGCCGTTACCTCGGGTGACTGATTCAGGTCTACGCCATTCGCGGCCCAGACCGTGCCGCCCAGGATCAGGGCGGCCAATGAGAGAAATGTGATAAGAGGTTTCATTGCATCCTGCCTTAAATTTTCACCAGCTTAACGGCGCATTTTTTGTAATCAGTTTGCTTCGACAGTGGATCGGTGGCGTCCAGCGTGATGTTGTTCACCAGCACCCCGGCATCGAAGAAAGGCGTAAACACCAGTCCCTGCGGTGGCTGGTTGCGGCCGCGGGTTTCGACGGTGGCCAGGGCTTCACCACGACGTGATACCACGCGCACTTTCTCGCCACGACGCAAACCGCGCGCTTTAGCATCCAGTGGATGGATATACAGCAGCGCCTGCGGCACGGCGCGGTGCAGCTCCGGGACACGACGCGTCATGGTGCCGGTGTGCCAGTGTTCCAGCACGCGGCCAGTACAGAACCACAGATCGTATTCAGCATCCGGCGATTCAGCAGGCGGCTCATACGGCAGGGCGAAAATGGTCGCTTTACCGTCCGGCTTACCGTAGAAGCGCACCCCCTCCCCCGCTTTGACATAGCTGTCATGCCCTTCGCGATAACGCCAGCGTGTCTCTTTGCCATCAACGACCGGCCAGCGCAGACCCCGTGCCTGATGATAGGTATCGAACGGAGCCAGATCATGACCGTGACCACGACCAAAACTGGCGTACTCTTCGAACAACCCTTTTTGCAGATAGAAACCGAAGGTGCGCGCATCATCGTTGAGTTGATCATCCGCGACTTCACTCAGCGGGAACTGATTGACCTGGCCGTTGGCGTACAACACGTCATACAGCGTTTTGTCGCGCAGCTCCGGTTGCCGGGCGATCAATTCTTCCGGCCACACTTCCGCCACGCGGAAGCGTTTGGAAAAGTTGACGAGCTGCCACAGGTCGGATTTTGCTTCACCCGGCGCTTTAACCTGTTGATGCCAGAATTGCGTACGGCGTTCAGCGTTTCCATAGGCACCTTCCTTCTCTACCCACATGGCGGTCGGCAGAATCAGATCGGCGGAAAGCGCGCTGACAGTCGGATAAGGATCGGACACCACAATGAAATTACGTTCATCACGCCAGCCCGGCATACGTTCCTGAGTCAGGTTCGGTCCGGCCTGCATATTGTTGTTGCACATGGACCAATAGGCATTGATCTTGCCATCTTTCAGTGCACGATCCTGCGCCACTGCGTGATAACCCACTTTCGCCGGGATGGTGCCCGCTGGCAGCTTCCACAGTTTTTCTGCCAGTGCACGATGTTTGTCGTTGGTCACCACCATGTCGGCAGGCAGACGGTGGGAAAAGGTGCCGACTTCGCGTGCGGTACCACAGGCTGATGGCTGCCCGGTCAGTGAGAAAGGCCCGGTGCCGGGACGCGAGATTTTGCCCGTCAGCAGATGCAGGTTGTAAACCAGATTGTTGGCCCACACGCCGCGTGTATGCTGGTTGAACCCCATAGTCCAGTACGACACCACCTTGACGTTAGGGTCGGCATACAGCTCAGCCAGCATCACCAGTTGATCTTTCTCCACCCCGCTCATTTCACTGGCTTTTTCCAGCGTATATTCAGAGACAAATTTCGCGTATTCATCGAAACTGATCGGGGTTGAGTCACCGCTGTCCGGGTTTTTCGCCTTCGCCTGGCGGGGATCGGTCGGACGCAAGCCATAACCGATGTCGGTCGCCCCCCGGTGCAAATTCACATGGTTTTGCAGGAAGGTTTCATCCACCTTGCCGTTCTGGATGATGTAATTGGCAATAAAGTTGAGGATCACCAGATCGGTTTGCGGCGTGAACACCATGCCGTTGTCGGCCAGCTCAAAGCTGCGATGACGATAGGTGGAAAGCACCGCGACTCTGACGTTTTCATTGCTGAGGCGGCGCGCGGTTAATCGCGACCAGAGGATCGGGTGCATCTCGGCCATGTTAGATCCCCACAGCACGAAGGCATCGGCCTGCTCGATATCGTCGTAGCAGCCCATCGGTTCATCCATACCGAAAGTGCGCATAAAGCCCACCACCGCCGACGCCATACAGTGACGTGCGTTCGGATCGAGGTTATTACTGCGGAAGCCAGCTTTCATTAACTTTGAGGCGGCATAACCTTCCCACAGCGTCCACTGGCCGGAGCCGAACATACCGATCGATTCCGGCCCGTTCGCTTTCAGCGCTGCCTTGAACTTCTCTTCCATGATGTCGAACGCCTGATCCCAGCTGACCGGCGTGAACTCACCATTTTTATCGAAACGGCCATCGGTCATGCGCAACAGTGGCTGAGTCAGACGATCTTTGCCGTACATGATTTTTGGCAGGAAGTAGCCTTTGATACAGTTAAGCCCGCGGTTAACTTCCGCCTGCGGATCGCCCTGAGAGGCAACCACCCGGCCATCCTGGGTGCCCACCAGCACACCACAGCCGGTGCCGCAAAAACGACAAGGCGCTTTTTCCCAGCGAATGGGCGCGGCGAGCGCAGTGGCCGCTTTGGTTACGGTGGGAATCACTAATCCAGCAGCAGTCGCGGCAGCCGCCGCCGCGTTGGCCTTCATAAAATCACGACGACTTAGTTGCATAATGCTTCCTTTGCGGGTTGTTCAAATTCGTCCTGCTGGTGATACACCAGAGACACCGCCAGCACGCCGGGAATGTTGCGGGTGGCTTCAATATTGCGCAGCAGCGTCGCGCTGTCGGCGGCACCAAGGGTGACGGCCAATGTGCCGCGTACCGCGTCTTGTGCGGCGATCTCGCTATCGGCATACGTCAGCAGCGTCTGGCTGACCGCAGCAACGACCGTTGGGCGTGCCTGAATCACCAGGCCACAGACGTGCCAGCTGTTATTTGTATTCATGATCTAATCCTGTGGCTGACACCGGGCAAGGTGCGATACATGCGCCACAGCCAGTGCAAAGCTGCGGCATGGTTTCCGGTTGGGCGATGCCATTGGCGGTGAGACGAAAGCGAATCGCCTGCTGTTCACAACTTTCCTGGCAACTGCGGCAGTTAACGCCCTGAAAGGTGATGCAATCGCGACTGATATGGATGCGCTGCTGCCACGGCTGATGATCGCGTGGATGAAACAACGGTTGCGGGCAGGCATCTGCGCAGGCACCACAGAAGGTGCATTCGCCATGCTGAAAGCTGAGTTGTGGCTGCGCGCCTGCCGCCAGCTGCACAATTTGCGTGGTGCAGGCAGCCACACAGCGGCCACATCCATCACAACCTGCCTGATGACGCCACCAGGGCAGCGCGATCGCCCCCGTGACAGCTTTGCGCTGTCCGGTAAAGAATTCGCGTCGTGACAGCACCATTTGAACACCTGTTTCGGAGTAAAAAGTAAGATGCGTAAAATAACCTGACACTAAAGAGGGCTATATCACTCGAAAGGTGTAATTCCCGATGCGGGATCAAATCGCCGCACGATTGATCGCATGGCTGAGAAATGAGCAAAAAAAAGGCCGTCCCACTGGACGGCCCATTGCACTGTCACATCAAAAAACTTAGCGTGGAGAATCTTCTGCTAATGTACGCGAAACTTCTTCCTCACCCTCATGATGGTGATCATGCGCTTTCAGCGCTTCTTCATTGACGCGCTTACGCACGCCAAACCAGCCCAGTACCAGTATAACCGCGATCAACGGGATGGATGCGATGGTGTAGGTACCGTTCGGATAGTCAAACGCCATCAGTACCAGCACGCTGACCAGGAACAGCAGCGTCAACCACGAGGTGACTGGTGCCCATGGCAATTTAAAGCTGACATCTTCCGCTTTACCTTCTTTGATAGCTTTGCGCAGACGCATCTGGCAAACCACAATGAATCCCCACGAAGAGATGATGCCCAGTGATGCCACGTTCAGTACGATCTCAAACACCTGCGACGGAACATAGTAGTTCAGCACCACACCGACGACGTAAACGGCGATGGTGACCAGAATACCCGCGAAGGGCACCTGCTGGTTGCTCATCTTCGACATAAACTTCGGTGCCGAGCCGCCCATCGACATAGAACGCAGAATACGACCGGTGGAGTACAGACCTGAGTTCAGGCTGGAGAGTGCAGCACTCAGTACCACGATGTTCATCACGCTACCGATATAGGGCACACCGAGTTTGGAGAAGAACGTCACGAACGGGCTTTGCCCCGCCTGATAAGCATTCCACGGCAGCAGCAGCACCAGCAGCACCACCGAACCAACGTAGAACAGACCGATACGCCAGATCACACTATTGATGGCTTTCGGCAGCATGGTTTTCGGGTCTTTACATTCACCGGCAGCGGTGCCGACCAGCTCGATCGAGGCGAAAGCAAACACCACCCCTTGCACCAGCACCAGCGCGGGCAGCAGACCATGCGGGAACAGGCCGCCATTATCGGTGATCAAATGGAAGCCGGTCGCATTGCCATCCAGCGGCTTACCGCTGCCAAGGAACACCACGCCAACGATCAGGAAGACCACAATCGCCAGCACCTTGATCAGCGCAAACCAGAACTCCATCTCGGCGAACCACTTCACGCCGATCATGTTCATGGTGCCGACAATGGCCAGTGCACCCAGGGCGAATACCCACTGCGGTACGTCACCAAACGCGCCCCAGTAATGCATATACAGTGCGACAGCCGTGATATCTACGATCCCGGTCATCGCCCAGTTAACAAAGTACATCCAGCCCGCCACATAAGACGCTTTTTCACCAAGGAATTCACGTGCATAGGAGACGAAGCTACCGCTGGAAGGACGATGTAATACCAGTTCGCCCAACGCACGGAGGATGAAGAAAGAGAAGATACCGCACACCAGATACACCAGCGCCAGTGCCGGCCCCGCCATTTGCAGACGCGCACCTGCACCTAAAAACAGACCGGTACCGATAGCGCCACCAATAGCAATCATTTGAACCTGACGATTACCCATTGCTTTGTGGTAACCGGTGTCGTGGGAATTAAGCCAGCGTCGTTTCGCAGCGCGCTGTTCGGCTGCGGTTTTTTTAGTAGGTTTCATAGCTTTCCTGTTTGTCCTGACCATCAATCACCGCTTACCAAACGTTTGCGTAGCGCGGTGCGAAATGGGGTAACACCCGGAAGCAGGGGGCAGAACGATGCCACACAACCAACCGGGAAATTACGGCGATGAATCCTACCCGTTCTGCATGAATGAAGCAAAATATACCGCTAGTCTGCACGGGATGATTTGCAATTATCCGTTGTCGTGCACAAAAAAACCGGCCAAAGGATCTGGCCGGTCGGGGTTGCTACAGGGAGAAAACCTGAGGGAAATTAACGGTAAATCTCGGCAGTGCCACTCCACATGCTGGAGTCGCCAGGATTTTGCACACCGATAACACGGTAATGGCTGGCACCCATCTCAGTGGCTTTTTGCGACAGCTGGCGGGTGGCATCGTCGAGCGAACCACTCACGCCACTGACGGAAACGCTGCCCATACTTTGCATATTTTGTGCCTGCTCCGCGTTCAATGCGGTGGCGGCCAGGCTACTGAAACTTAAGGTGGCTAGCAGTGCACCAGCCAGAACGGCATATCGTGTCTTCATGGGGATGCTCCTGTGTTTTTCTGGGAAAATGACTACCCCTAAAGTATTAACCCGCGAACGCAAACCAGATTGAGCCAGCGGTAAATTTGTTTAATATTTCGCCCGCCATCTCAGATTCATCCAGGGAAAGGTAAAGAATGGTTACTTTTTGCACAAAGAGTAACCTGATGTGGCGAGATATCGTCGCCGATGCGGTTGCACTGCTTTATAATCCCGCGTTCTTAACAGGGTTTTTAATCGTGATAGTGAAACGTCCCGTAACACGTACCATTGCTCGCGCACTCAGCGCCATTGTACTGCTTTCGCTTCTCACCTCCGGGCTGGCGCTGATGACCCTTTCCAGCAGCCTGCGCGATGCCGAGACAGTCAATGCGGCTGGCTCACTACGCATGCAGGTTTATCGCCTCGCCTGGGACAGCGCACGCGATCCGCAACAGCTGGAACATCATATCCAGCTCTATCAGCAGACACTGGAGTCACCGGCATTAAGCGGTCTGGATCGCCCCTGGGTACCGGCTGAAGTCACTAATCGTTATCACTACCTGCGGGACAGCTGGCCAGAGTTACAGCAGCGCTTACAGCCGCAACACCTGCAGGTTTATCAACAACAAGTGGCGAGCTATGTGGGTGAAATCAATCGTTTTGTATTGGCGGTGCAACATTATGCCGAGCTGAAAATGCACCTGGTGGTTGCCAGCAGTTTGTCTGGCTTTCTGGCGATTGTCGGGCTGGCGCTGTGGACCATCCGTTTTATTCGCCGCAATGTGGTCGGTCCGCTGGATTCGCTGGTCACCGCCAGCCAGTATGTTGAGAAAACCCGGTTTAGTTTTCCGCCCTTACCGGTGGATCAACCCAACGAACTCGGTGTGCTGGCGCAGGCTTTCACCGGGATGGCATCGCGTTTACAGTCACATTATCGTCTGCTGGAAGATGCGGTGCAGGAGAAAACCGAGAGCCTGACACAGGCTAATCGGATGCTGTCGTTGCTGTATGAAAGCTCACAGATCCTCACCAGCAGCGCGCTCGACCCTGATGTTTTTCAGGGGCTGCTCCAGCAACTTAAGTTACGCGAAGGTTTCCGCGTGGTGGTGCTGGAGAGCGAAAATCTGACCTTTCAGGCCGGAAGCAGTGATGAGTCACTGGTATGGCAACATCTGGCATTGCAGCAGGATGAACAGCTGCTCGGGGAGTTGCGCTGGCAATCGGTTAAGCCCGCTTCCGATGAATTAATGCAAAGCCTTGCCAATATGCTGGCGCGCGCCCTGTGGATCTGGCAAACGCAGAAGCAATATCAGCAAATGCTGCTGATCGAGGAACGTGCCACCATCGCGCGCGAACTTCACGATTCGCTGGCGCAGTCACTCTCCTTTCTGCGCATCCAGCTTACTCTGCTGCGACGAACGGTTGATGGCAGCCAGCCAGAGGCGCAAAGTATCATCAGCGAATTTGATCGCGCGCTGGCTGATGCCTATCAGCAACTGCGCGAGCTGCTGACCACTTTCCGTCTGACCATTGAACAGGCCGATCTGGTGGCCGCGATGCAGGCCATGATCGTCCCCCTGCAGGAGCAATCCCAGGCGGAAATCCAGTTTGATTATCAACCCGGATTGCAGAGCCTGGATGCACAGCAGCAAGTGCATGTGTTGCAGATTGCCCGCGAAGCACTGCTCAATGCGATCCGCCATGCGGGAGCACAGCAGATTACGATTCGCTACCAGCGTGTTGCCGATGAGGACCATCTGTTAACGATTGAAGATGATGGCAAAGGTATACGCAGTACGGAAGAACCGCCAGGCCACTATGGCCTGACAATAATGGCAGAACGAGCAGCGCGCCTGTCTGGCACGCTGCTGATTACCCCGCAGGAACACGGCACACGGGTAACATTACGTTTCCCGCCACGCCCGATGCACCTGCTGGAATAACAGGCTACATGGACCGTTTATTGGAGAGAATATGGACCTGCAAACTCTGACAATTATGATCGTTGATGACCACCCCCTTATGCGCCGTGGCATTCGCCAGTTACTGGCTCTGGAGCCGAAGTTACAGGTGGTCGCCGAGGCCAATAATGGCACCGAGGCGCTGGCAGAGGCGCGCCGCCTGGCACCTGACGTCATTCTGCTCGATCTCAATATGAAAGGGATGTCGGGGCTGGATACGCTGAAGGCACTGCGTAATGAGGACATCTCAGCACGCATCCTGGTGCTCACCGTCTCAGATGCCCGTAATGATATCTACGCCATGGTCGATGCTGGTGCCGACGGTTACTTACTGAAAGACAGTGAACCCGAGCAGCTGCTGCAGCAAATTTTGCGCGGCGCACAAGGTGAAAATGTGTTCAGCGAGGTGGTCGTTGAATATCTGGCTAACCGCCCCCACAGTTCTAACCCATTCCGTCTGTTAACCGAACGCGAACTGGATGTGTTGCAGGAAGTGGCACGTGGATTGTCAAATAAAGAGATTGCCAGCACCCTGCACATCTCGGAAGAAACGGTGAAGGTGCACATCCGTAATATGCTGCGCAAGCTGGACGTGCGCTCGCGCGTGGCTGCCACTGTGCTTTGGCTGGAAAGCCGCAATGTCTAGCACATCTCAAAAATCCGTCGGGAGATTTACACTTTCTCCATAATTTCTCCACGATTCTCTAATTTGCGCCGCGTAGAGTAAGCTGCGGCAGGAGATGTCCCAGGATAGCGCTTCCACTCCGCCAGCGTGAACCCGAGCAGGGTTCACGCTTCTGATAATAAAAGTAAAAAATACGCAGCTGAGGAGTGTCGGTTCCATGTCGAATTTTTTTATCGACCGCCCCATTTTTGCCTGGGTTCTGGCGATTCTACTTTGCTTATGCGGTACGCTGGCGATTATCGCCCTGCCGATTGAGCAGTATCCCGACCTCGCGCCACCTAACGTGCGCATTACCGCCAATTACCCCGGTGCCTCAGCCGAAACGCTGGAAAACACCGTGACTCAGGTGATCGAGCAGAACATGACTGGCATCGACAATCTGATGTACATGTCATCGAACAGCAGCAACACCGGTCAGGCACAAATCACCCTGACCTTTACTGCGGGTACAGACCCGGACGAAGCACGCCAGCAGGTGCAGAACCAGTTACAAACCGCTCTGCGACAGTTGCCATCGGCGGTGCAATCCCAGGGCGTAACGGTGAATAAAACCGGTGACAGCAACATCCTGATGATTGCGTTTGTTTCTACCGATGGAAGTATGGACAAACAGGATATTTCAGATTATGTCGCCAGTAACATTGAAGATCCGCTCAGCCGTATTGATGGTGTCGGTGAAGTCGATGCCTACGGCTCGCAATATTCCATGCGTATCTGGCTCGACCCGAACAAGCTGAACGCGTATGCGCTGACCACGGATGATGTCGTCAGCGCCATTGAATCTCAGAACGCTCAGGTGGCTGTCGGCCAGTTGGGCGGATTGCCCTCAGTGGAAAAACAGGCGCTTAACGCCACGGTCAATGCCCAGTCAATGCTGCAAACCCCGGAACAGTTCAAAGCCATTACACTAAAAACCAATGCCGATGGTTCGGTGGTGACGGTGGGCGATGTTGCGGATGTGGCCATGGGGGCTGAGAAATATGACTATCTCAGTCGCTACAACGGCCAGGCTGCCTCCGGTCTCGGCATTAAACTGGCCTCCGGCGCCAATGAGATGAATACCGACAAACTGGTACGCGCCCGCATTGCCGAGCTGTCGCAGTACTTCCCACACGGGCTGGAGGCGAAAGTCGCTTATGAAACCACCCCGTTCGTTAAAGCCTCGATCACCGACGTGGTGAAAACCCTGCTGGAAGCGATTCTGCTGGTGTTCCTGGTGATGTATCTGTTCATGCAAAACTTCCGGGCAACGTTAATCCCCACTATCGCCGTACCGGTGGTACTGCTAGGTACCTTTGCCGTGCTGTATGCCTGTGGTTACAGTATCAACACCCTCACCATGTTTGCCACGGTGCTGGCGATTGGTCTGCTGGTGGATGATGCCATCGTGGTGGTAGAGAACGTCGAGCGAATCATGAGCGAGGAAGGTCTCTCGCCACGTGCGGCAACGCGTAAATCGATGGGACAGATTCAAGGGGCGCTGGTCGGTATTGCGCTGGTGTTATCGGCGGTGTTTGTGCCGATGGCCTTTTTTGGTGGCACCGTCGGTGCGATTTACCGTCAGTTCTCCATCACTATCGTTTCCGCGATGATTTTGTCGGTATTGGTGGCGTTGATCCTCACGCCTGCGCTCTGTGCCACCCTGCTTAAACCGCTCGAAAAAGGTCAACATCACGGTCGGCGTGGCTTTTTCGGCTGGTTTAACCGCCACTTCAACGCCAACGCTGGACGTTATGAACGTGGTGTGGCGCGTATTCTGGTAAAAAGTGGTCGCTGGATGCTGCTCTACCTGGCGATCATTGGCCTGATGGCGTTTATGTTTATCCGCCTGCCGACCTCGTTTCTGCCACAGGAAGATCGTGGCGTGTTCCTGACCCAGGTACAACTCCCGGCGGGGGCCACTCTCGAACAAACCTCTAAGGTGGTGGCGAAGGTGGAGAATTATTATATGGCCGCCGAAAAAGATAATGTCCTGTCGGTGTTTTCCACTATCGGTGCCGGTCCAGGTGGTAACGGTCAGAACGTGGCACGTATGTTTATCCGCCTGAAAGATTGGGACGAACGCCCTGGTGCCGATCGCACCGCCTTTGCCATCATTGACCGCGCCACTAAGGCTTTCCGTAAAATCAAAGAAGCCAACGTTATCGCCAGCAGCCCGCCCGCCATTACCGGTCTTGGCAGTTCATCGGGTTTCGACCTCGAACTACAGGATCATGGCGGGATTGGTCATACAGCCCTGATGGCGATGCGTGATAAATTACTGGGCGAAGCGGCCCGCGATCCGGCATTATCCCGCGTGCGCCATAACGGTCTGGACGACAGCCCGCAGTTGCAGATTGATGTTGACCAGCGCAAAGCGCAGGCACTGGGCGTCTCAGTGGATACCATCAATGACACCCTGACCACGGCCTGGGGTTCAACCTATGTGAATGACTTTATCGACCGGGGTCGCATCAAGAAAGTTTACGTGCAGGCGGCGCCGGAATTCCGCATGCTGCCGGATGACATCAATAAATGGTATGTGCGCAACAGCAGCGGCACTATGGTGCCTTTCTCTGCCTTCGCCACCAGCCACTGGGAAGTGGGGTCTCCACGACTGGAGCGCTATAACGGCTATTCCTCGCTGGAGATTATTGGTGAAGCTGCAAACGGCGTCAGCAGTGGTACGGCAATGGATGCGATGGAGAAGCTGGTCAGCCAGTTACCGCTCGGCATCGGCTTCCAGTGGACCGGTGCCTCGTATCAGGAACGACTCTCTGGTTCGCAGGCTCCGGCGTTATATGCTATCTCACTGCTGGTGGTGTTTCTGAGCCTGGCGGCGCTGTACGAAAGCTGGTCCATTCCGTTCTCGGTGATGCTAGTGGTGCCACTCGGCGTGGTGGGTGCGCTGATCGCCACCTGGCTACGCGGGCTGGAAAACGATGTCTATTTCCAGGTCGGGCTGTTGACGGTGATTGGCTTGTCGGCGAAGAACGCCATTCTGATTGTCGAATTCGCTAACGAGATCAACAGCAAAGGACGTGAATTGATTGAAGCCACGCTGGAGGCCTCACGCCAGCGCCTGCGCCCGATCCTGATGACCTCACTGGCGTTTATCTTTGGTGTGCTGCCCATGGCAATCAGCGCGGGTGCCGGTTCCGGCAGCCAGCACGCGGTGGGGACGGGGGTGATGGGCGGGATGATTTCCGCGACCGTACTGGCGATCTTCTTTGTGCCGCTGTTCTTTGTACTGGTGCGTCGCCGCTTCCCGCTGAAAGACAAGCCGCATGATTAAGCGATAAAAAATTAAGGCAGCCTGATTAATGGCTGCCTTATTTTTGTTTGGTAAGAATTACAGCAAGTTGGGGATTTGCCCTGCTTTTCTCTTCGCGGGTTACTTACGTAACATCGCGTCAATAAATTCTTTCCAGTTCCCCAGTTCAGTGTCAACCATAATACCCTCTCTTATTGTGCCGCCGAGTGTACGCCGTTTTTTTCTACAGGTGAATACGCTTCCACCTGTTATCTGTATCGGCAAAAGCTGGCAAAAGCTGTAATTTGCTCAAATTGCGTACTGACGCACATTTCAGCAACCCCCTAACGTAGCGGAAGAAAATTCCTGGTGACAACGCGTAGCACAATTTTTCGATTGGGAAGATTCTGATCAGGCTTATGGTGCGGCGGGCAATTATTCACGGGGCTAATGAAAGCGGTTACTGGTACTAAACGGCAAGAGTTTTGCCAGAATCCGTAACGGCGCGATTTATCGCGCAATATCAGGAAAAAGACTTCCGGGATCGCTCCCGGAAGCCCGATTTACAACTTAGAAACGATCAAGATTCATTACTTTGGTCCAGGCCGCGACGAAGTCATGGACCAACTTCTCACGGCCATCGCTGCTGGCGTACACTTCCGCCAGCGCGCGCAGAATGGCGTTAGAACCGAACACCAGATCGGCACGGGTGGCGCTGAATTTAACCGCACCGCTGCTGCGCTCACGACCTTCATACAGCCCTTTCGCCTGATCAACCGATTTCCACTCATTGCCCATATCCAGCAGATTGACGAAGAAATCGTTGCTCAGCACACCTTTGCGGCTGGTAAACACGCCATGTTCGCTACCATCAAAGTTGGCACCCAGTACACGCAAACCACCAATCAGCGCAGTCAGTTCTGGTGGGGTCAACGTCAGTTGCTGTGCTTTATCGATCAGCTGCGTTTCTGCCGCCTGAGTGGTACCAGCACGTTGGTAATTGCGGAAACCATCATAGCCCGGTTCCAGCAGCGCGAAGGCTTCCACATCAGTTTGCTCCTGAGTGGCATCCACGCGGCCCGAGGTGAACGGCACTTTCACCGCCACATTAGCCGCCTGTGCTGCCTGCTCCACACCGACAACGCCCGCCAGCACAATCACATCGGCCAGTGAAGCTTTACCGGATGCCTGTTGGATAGCGATCAATTTGTTCAACGCAGGCTGAATGCTGGCATTGACTTCCCAGCTGTTCTGCGGCGCTAACGCCACACGGGCACCGTTGGCACCACCACGTTTATCACCACCGCGGAAGGTTGAAGCTGAAGCCCAGGCAACTGATACCAGCTCACCTACCGACAGACCGGCATCGGCAATCGCCGCTTTCAGATTATCGATGTCAGCGGGCGTCGGGTTATGCGACGGCGTCGGCAGCGGATCCTGCCAAATCAGCGCTTCTTTCGGTACTTCCGGGCCTAAGTAACGTGCAATCGGCCCCATATCGCGGTGGGTCAGTTTGAACCAGGCACGGGCGAAGGCTTCGTTAAACGCCTGCGGATTATTCAGGAAACGACGCGAGATTTTCTCGAATTCAGGATCAAAACGCAGCGTCAGGTCGGTCACCAGCATAGTTGGCTTACGTTTTTTCGCCGGGTCAAACGGGTCTGGAATGATTTCCGGGGCGTCAACCGCTTCATACTGGATAGCGCCTGCCGGGCTGTGCGTTTTAACCCACTCGTATTTGAACAGGTTCTCGAAGAAGTAGTTGCTCCACTGGGTCGGGGTTTGTGTCCATACCACTTCCAAACCGGAAGTGATGGCATCCGCACCGACACCGCTGTTGTAGCTGCTTTGCCAGCCGAAGCCCTGTGATTCCAGCGGAGCCGCTTCCGGCTCAGCACCGACATGGCTGGCTGCACCGGCACCGTGGGTTTTACCCAGCGTATGACCACCGGCAATCAGCGCCACGGTTTCTTCATCGTCCATGCCCATATTACCGAAGGTGGCACGGATAGCCGGAGCGGCAGAAGCCGGATCGCCGCTGGCATTCGGACCTTCCGGGTTAACGTAGATCAGGCCCATTTCTGTCGCGGAGAGCGGATTTTTCGCCAGCGCTTCCGGATGGCGATGGCTCAGCCAGGTTTTCTCATCACCCCAGTTCACATCGAGATCCGGCTCCCAGACATCTTCACGTCCGGCACCAAAACCAAAGGTGCGGAAACCGGCGTTTTCCAGCGCCACGTTCCCCGCCAGGATATAGAGGTCGGCCCAGGAAATTTTCTGACCATATTTTTGTTTCACCGGCCACAGCAGGCGGCGCGCTTTATCCAGGCTGACGTTATCCGGCCAGGAGTTCAGAGGCGAAAAGCGCTGCTGACCGCGACCGGAACCGCCGCGACCATCAGTCATACGGTAGGTCCCTGCGCTATGCCAGGCCATACGAATAAACAGACCGGCATAGTTACCCCAGTCGGCAGGCCACCAGGGTTGAGAGTCGGTGAGCAGCGCTTTCAGGTCGGCTTTCAGGGCAAAGTAGTCGAGCTGGCTAAAGGCTTCGCGATAGTTGAAGTTTTCACCGAGGGGATTCGAACGATTGGAATGCTGATTGAGTAAATCGACACGCAGCTGGTTAGGCCACCAGTCACGGTTGTTGGTTCCGCCACCCGCAGCAGGCAAATCGGCGCCCTGATGGAAGGGGCATTTGGCTGCTGACGGGGTTGTTTCGTTAGAATTGCTCATGTTGCTCTCCGCTTTTTTAATTTGCGACTAGGTTAAAACACATCAATTAATAGGTAATATTCATTTCTATCGAACGATTTGATAGTTATTAGCTTATTACAGTCACAGACAAGCGCTTAATTACCTGGTGCGATCACAGAACACTGTCATCCCCTCAGGCAACCTTGTTACAATCCCTGGCCGATCGCGCATTTCATCTTCACGCTAAAAGAGTAGTCAAATACTATGTTCCAGCTCTACGGCATTAAAAATTGTGACACCATTAAAAAAGCTCGCCGATATTTAGACGCTTCCGGCATTGATTATCGTTTCCATGATTACCGCGTAGATGGCGTGGACGATGCGCTGTTG
>NZ_JAPWKD010000020.1 GCF_028283705.1 Pantoea sp. | reverse complement strand
ACAACTACCCCTACGTTCGCAAACTCTTCAGTTTCCGGGTAAGGAGAAAATCTCACGATGCTGTATAAGCAAGGCGTTGTCATATGATGCTGCTCCAAAAATCATCGCCGGATGCTCTGTTGAGAGTCGTATCGATGATAGTTTCAAATTGATCTTCAGAAAGCCATGATTCAGGTACTTTTTCCCAGAAGTGAGGCATCTTACTATATGTTTTCAAGAGCTTTTCACGATGAGCAAGCTGGTCAACCATATCGATCTCCCAACTTCTGGTCAGATGAGAGAAAACATGCTCGTTGAAGTCACGTAATGTCGCATTCTGATCAAAGGCTAGATTGTGATCAATAAGGTAATACCTATTGTCTTTCACGTCCAACAGCATGTTAACGTTCCCACCTCTGTCCGATAGGGTTCTATCAACATTTATTATCCACCTATCAAAGACGAAAGACCTTCTGGTCGTTTAGTGGAATGATACTGTCATTACGGGATTGAGCGAAAGAGAGCGACACAGCATTTTCTATGTATCTGGTAGCAAAGGCATAGCCCGCATTTATCTGCTTTCTTAAATCAGGTGTGAACTCAAGTAACTCTTCGGGTACGTATACGATCGTGAATTCTGGGAACGGAAGACCAATGTCACTCACTAGGCATGCGGAGATGAACTCGGCAATCAACTGACGACGTGGCATCTCCGGCATGGATTTAACAACGTATAGGAGGTTATCGTCACAACGGCATAAGAATGGCTCGGTGCTGCCTTCCCTGATGCGCCTTATGATCTCAACAACATGAGGTGATTGGTCATCCAAAATTGAAATCTTCCATGTAGTTAATCGACTGGTACTGCTTTGATATGAGTAATTTATAACAACATTTTGGCTGATAATCAGCGCCTGAAACTCATAATTTCTTAAAAATGAGATATGCTAATCCGGAAAATGAACGTTATAAATCAATGAAGCGATTTTATTTTATTGATTTATATGTTCTTTTTTTATTTTTTCATTGTCAATGATAAGACGTTAGTCATTTTAGTAGCAGATGATAATTGGAAAGTGAACCCATATACCTTTATGTCATGTTTTTGTGCTTAGCAGACATTTCACGAAATTTTATGGGGGCAGGTAGGGCATACATTTTCCTGCCTGCCAAACAGAACATGTCGAACACTGATTCCTAAGAACTATCTGGATTCCGTGAACTGGCAAGGTATTACGCTGGTCTCTCAGATCAGAACATTGCAGCACTCATGAAGATTAAAGAACTGGTGGAGATTTGCCATGACTGCAAAAACTAAATTCAAAAGCCCTGCATTTGAAGCTATCCATAGTGCGGCTGCCGGTATGTTTAAAGCCGGTGTTCTCCCACAGGAAACCATGCGTAGCTTTGATGCAACCTGCATCGAAGATGTGGAGGAACTACAACCATATGAAATAAAAAGACTACGTGAAAAACTCAATATGAGTCAGCCGGTTTTCGCTCGTTATCTGAATACCAGTGTATCGACAATTCAGAAATGGGAAACAGGTTTGAAGCGCCCCAGCGGGATGTCGTTAAAGCTGCTGTCAGTAGTTCAAAAGCATGGGCTAGAAGTACTGATTTAAACAGCCAATTACGGCAATCTCATTAACGGGGACTTGCTCATGACTATTGGCGGGTGATAATTTTGTAGGCATACGTTTTAGAATACCTCTCAAACATTTGGGGACAGTCTGGGAGCATGGCCTAACTTTCATCCAATGACGGAACTGCTTATGCGATACGAAAATAATACACTCTCCGATATGAAGAAGATTGATTTCAAAGCGATCCATGATGGCAAAGTTGAGATGATGAAACGTTTTATGACCGCTAAAGTTGAAGCAGAGCGCAAAGGTGAAGTGGTTTACAAACCTCTTTAATCTCCCGCAATGCGTCATAAGTGAAAAGGTCCAATTGGTTTTTTATGCCCAAATAGTCACAGGTCTATGTTTATCATCATTACAGAAAAGCCGATAGGCGGTGATATATGTATTAGCCAAAACCTTATCAGGTTGTGGTCTTTTAAAGAACACTAATAAATCTGACTGTCGGCTTTGAGCAAGGAGCAGAAGTTCGCACTTGTCTCATCACTCTGAGGGTTTAATGAACACCGAGGTGTATTCGTCAATTGGGAACATGTCAATATGACCTAAGTTTCCCCGCTCATGGTGATGAATATCAAGGGGTAAAGACTTGCCCTGACGTAGATAGTATTTTTAATTTTACTATTGTCCTTGGGTCAGGGAAAGGTAGATAATATCAAAAAATCATGAGATAAAATTAATGATGCTGAAAATTCCTTCTCGATTATATAAATATAAAAGTTTTAGTGTTGATAGTCTTGATTTGCTTGTAAGCGATAGATTGTATTTTGCCGACCCAACAACATTCAATGATCCTTTGGATTGTAATCCTTCCGTGTTAAATGATATCGATGATGCCTATGAATTGAACGCTATTCTTCATAAATTAGTAAAAGATAATCATCAAAAGGAACTAGAGAAAGCAGCAAAAAAAATTCGATACAGAGGGCCAAGAACATTAGAAAAAATCGAAATGCTAGGCGAAAGTGAAGCTCAGGAGTTAATTAATAATATCGCGAGAAATGTTGATTTTTATGGTGACGATTTTGGTGATAGTGCTAGCTATCATATTAAAAGATATTTACTAAAAAATTATGATGTTGGTGTCCTTTCATTGGCAAAAACGTTTAACTGTCCCTTAATGTGGTCGCATTATTCTGACCAACATAAGGGGTTTTGTATAGGATATGACGTTTCTGAAAATGACTCTGAAGATATCTACCCTGTTGATTACAAAGGTAAGCGATTTATTAGAACTCAACAAGTTCATGATATGCTATTTGGTAGTAATGATAAAATAAGGAATGCTGCCAAAAAAGAGATTGATAGGGTTATTCTTCTCAGTAAGGCCCCTTCTTGGAAATATGAGAAGGAATACCGAGTTATTAAAAATAAAGGCTTGCAGGATTCACAATTTCGATTATGTGATGTTACATTCGGTTTGAGGTTCAAAGAATCTGCTAAATTTTCCGTTATGAGAGCGTTACAATCAAGGCAGGCTGGCATTGATTTCTACGAAATGTCACTTTCTAATAATTCCTTCAAATTAAAGAGGGTGTTAATTGATTTGGATAATGAAAAATTTAAATCATACCCTGAAAGTAATTATGAACGTACTCGTGAAGTTCTTCAGATGTTTAATGAATTAAATGACGATGAAGATAGTATTGATCATGAAAGTTTGTGATTATGATGTGACATGTAGGATATTTAGTCGGCAATAATTTCCTTGCAAAAGGTTTTAAATTGCTTTTCTTCTTTTGATAATGGCTTTGAAGGAGTAATTTTTATGGCCGACTCACTAAGCCTGCAGACTGACGTTGTCAGGCAGCACACAGTGCCACGTTTTTTGCTGGAGGGCTTTGCCACTTTAGGTAGAGGCAAGTATCCCCAGCTTTATACCTTTGATAAGCATAACGAACGTAGTTTTGTTACTAACATCATGAATGCGACCGTCCGGAACACCTTCTATAATCTCGACGATCATCCTGAAAGACTTAGCCTAGAGCCGCTAATGGGTATATACGAAAGCGAAGCGGCACCCGTAATCCATCAACTGCTAGAATACCGAGATATCCGTAATCTCTCAGGTGAGGAACGTTATAAGCTCGCCGTGTTCGTTGCTATTCAACGTGCGCGAACCTTTAGCGAGCAGCAACGAATTACTGGGATGATATCCGCTATTGCTGACAAGGTTACCGCCATGAGAGCTACTACGGAGCAGGTTGCCGAAGCACTAGGATTCTCGCCCGAACGGGACTCACGGAATATTTTCCTGCAGCAACTAGTTCACCAGGCCTCACACATCGACCACCTTCTGGCCAAGGACTGGTACCTCTTTGAGACAACATCTGATCATCCGTTCTACATTTCTGACAGTCCTGTTGTGATGCATAACGATAATGATTTCGGCCCGTGCGGTAACCTCGGGCTGGCTCAGCGAGGCATTCAGATTTACCTGCCGCTCTCCTCTACACTGACGCTCGGTATGTACTGCCCCTCTATCCGAGATTTGCAAATCATCCGCAAAAGAGATTTACAGCGCCGTATGGCGTTTGCCCCGTTGACCCTCACTCCCGGCTTAAATCCTTCAAGTCGAATTGCCAAGGCCAACGCGTTTATTAATTTCCATACTATGAAGTCTGCACCGGACCAGGTAATGTGGCTGAACAGCCAGCAAGTCCGGTTTTCCGAGCAATACGTTTTCTGTGAAAAAGACGATTTCGCGCTCGTCCGGAAAATGATTTCTGACAATCAGAGCTTTAAAACCGGCTTGCGGTTCACAATCGGATAAAATGGTCAAAAGCGATATATAATTGATAAAGATTATTAAATCACTATGACAGCGTTACCCTGATATTAGACAGAATACATGTGCTGATCCGTCCTCGATAACAGAGTTTATCAACTTCCGCCCTTGGCACTCTGCAGACTGACACACCACGCACTGTGTGCTCTTAGTGTGGAGCAGATATCAACCTTGTGCGCCTAAATAGTCGCGAGATGCCCGATAGTGATTATGCTACGAGCCTCGCACAAGCCATTTTATCTAAGCTGTATCAGTCAAAAAAGGATGAAAAAATGACTGACCTGAAAGAACTCTACTGGAACCGAATGGTTCCCGAGTTAACTGTAACGGATTTTTCCGCATCCCTACACTTCTATACTGTCGTGCTTGGCTTTAGCATCATAATAAGGCGTAGTGATCCTGATTTTGCCTACGTTAGTTTCGGTGAGGCACAATTGATGCTTGAACAATATCATGAGGAGGGATGGAATACGGTAGAACTCGTCAGGCCGTTGGGGCGTGGCGTTAATTTTCAGATAGAAGTGGACGATATTGAGCAGGTACTTGCCCGTGTGTATGCGCATGGAATAACGCTTTATCGAGATCTGCGTGATAATCACTACAGTACCGGAGAAACGACAGCATGCCAGAGAGAGTTTCTCGTGCAGGATCCTGATGGCTACCTCCTACGTTTCAGTCAGTACATTTAGCGAGATTACTGGTGCAATCCTGCATAGTTCTATATTTCTTCTGCACTGTTGAATCGGTTACGGTTATCCCCCAAAGACTATATGCCGGTTCAGGTAACTCCCTGGTGACCGTGCTTAGATCGGTTTTTTTGTACGAAAACCTCTATCACCACAAAAATTGGGGGCATCCTCGGGGGCATGATCAAAATTGAACTCAGAATTTACCCCCATAAATCATCAAATTACGCCTTACTTTTCAATCCTGTAGGGGCCGAAACACTCCTCCCCGCATCCGGTGCCAGCCTCACCATATCCAGCACCCCAATCAGCGTTATAACCGCAATCACCACAAACCCGACCTTAAACCCCATTCCGGGCACCGATCCGTAGCCTAAATCATCCCCCAGCACCGTTCCCAACCGAATACACAGCGCCCCCAGTGTTACGCCCAGCCCATTAGCCAGTTGCAGTGAGGTACTGAATAACGTATTCGCCGAACTCATTTCCTGGGCTGGCACTTCGGCAAACGCCAGTGAACTAATCCCGGTAAATTGCATCGAGCGGCTTAGTCCCCCTAAGAAAAGCAGTAACAGCGTAATCACATGCGGCGATGTTGGTGTGAGGAACGCACACAACAACAGCGTCAACACACAAGCCACTCCATTGCCAATCAGCAACTTACGGAAGCCAAAGTAACGAATCAGCGGAGTCGTGGCGGGTTTCATCGCCAGGTTGCCAGCAAATACCGCCAGCACCAGAGAGCCTGCCTGAAATGCGTTCATGCCAAAACCCACCTGAAACATCAGCGGTAGCATAAACGGAGCGGAGCTGATAGTGGCGCGCAACAGAAATCCTCCACGCATGGTGATGCGGAAAGAGGGGACAGCCAGTGATGACAGCCCAATCAGCGGCGCTTTGCTGCGGCGCAAATGCCGGATGCTCCAGACCAGTGTTCCCAGCCCGATGGCAATTGTCACCGCCGCACTCGCCAGGTTTGCGCTTTGCTGGCTCAGCATCTCCAGCCCGGCGACCAGGCACAGCATCGTGATGCCCGTGGCAACAAATCCGGTGAAATCGAATGAACGTCGCTCGTGCGCCGACTGATTTGGCATCATGCGCAGGGACAGCACGATGGCGATAATCCCCAGAGGCACGTTGAGGAAAAAGATCCAGTGCCAGCTGGCGTAAGTGGTGATAAATCCCCCCAGCGGTGGTCCGATGATCGGGGCCACCAGCGCGGGCCATGTCAGGGTAGCAATGGCTTTTATCAGCTGATTTTTAGGTGTGGTGCGCAGTACCACCAGACGTCCGACAGGCACCATCATGGCACCGCCAACGCCTTGCAGAATTCGCATCAATATGAATTCTGTGACGTTATGCGTCAGGCCGCAGAATAGTGATGACAGGGTAAAAATACTCAGCGCGAGGGTGAAGACATTCCGTGCTCCAAAGCGTTCCGCCACCCAGCCATTGGCTGGAATTAATACTGCCAGCGTCAGCAAATAAGCACTGATACCAATATTCAGATCGACGGCTGAGACACCAAACGCTTTCGCCATATCCGGCAACGCGGTTGCGATCACCGTGCCATCAAGGAATTCCATAAAGAATGCGCTCGCCACCAGCAGCGCCAGCCCTGAAATGCGGCCCGAACCAGAACGGGAAATATCGTCCCCGGTTGAATCAGATAAAGCCATGAGGCGTCCTTAGCATGCAACTTTTCAAAGCAGAGGTTGATGTCTGACAGGTTTGAAAAGTTGTTATACCAAAAAAACAATTGGCATAAGAACCCTCTCTTCATACTTGTTAGCTAAATATTGATATTTGACAATCATTTCCCTCTCTGATGACGCACGCAATTTCCATCAAAGCCGTTCTGCAACCGGCGCTCAGGATGGTAAGATACGGCGATAATCAGCCCGGGAAGAGGTCAGAATGAGTCAGGTCGCCACCGCGAAACAGCGAGAAGTGCAGCGTATTGTTGATGCGTTGTCGCTGGCCATTGCGCAGCATCGTCTAAAGCCCGGTCGGCGCTTAGTCGAAGCGCAGATTGTTGAGGCGCTGAAAGCCAATCGCAACCATGTTCAGGCCGCTTTGCAGCGCCTGGCGTTGCAGCATATTGTCACCATTGAACCGAATATCGGGGCGATGGTGGCACATCCCGAAGCGACCGAAGCGCGTGAGATTTTTATCGCGCGTCGGGCAATTGAGAGCGCCATTGTTGCCTCCATCACCCCTGAGCAAATGGCGCAGTTTGCCGATGAGATCGAGGCTCAGCAAACGGCGGAACATGCTGCCACCGGGCAACAGGACCGTCGCCACATTGTGCGTGAATTAAGTGCGTTTCATCTGCTGCTGGCAAAGGTCAGCGGCAACAAGGTGCTGAGCGAGATCCTGTCCAACCTGATGGTGCGCAGTTCCCTGATAGTGGCGCTCTACCAACGCAATGATGTGCCGTCCTGTCAGTGTGCTGAACATGGAGCCATTCTGGCGGCATTAAAAGCGGGCAATATTGCAGAAGCGCAGCAAACCATGCTGGCGCATCTGGATGAGCTGGAAGCCGAGCTGGATTTAACCGAAGTGGTTTCTGAGGATTTGTCGCTTACTCAGGCATTGATTTAGCGGCGCAATTCCGTGCGCCGCCGCTTCAGGCCTTCAGGGACGATAGAGCGTTGCCTGCGGACGGGAAAAGGTTTGCCGCCCGCGCTTAAATCCGGCGATCGGCGGCGCTATCTGCGCCACAATCTGGTCTGCGCGTTCCACATCAAACACCACCATATCAGCCAGACATCCCGGTACTAACCCGTAGTCGGTTAAGCGCAACAGCTTTGCAGACTGGCTGGAGATCCAGCTCAGGCAGCGTAGCAAATCCACCTGTGTTCCCAACTGACGCACGTTGGCGAACAAATTTGCCTGACGCACCAGCGAAGCATCGCCAAATGGCGTAAAGGGATTGGCGATATTGTTGGTGGAGAGCGAACACACCACGCCGCAGCGATCCAGTTCATCCAGCGGGGCTACGCCACGCGGTTGCAGTGCAAAGCGATCGCGTGCGGTGAGGAACAGGTCGGTGGCGGGCAGGGCAGTGACCTGCACTCCGGCCCCGGCCAGTTTCTGGCCTAGCTCATGCAGCTTATCCCTTGTCAGAATCGACAGCTTAGTGACGTGTCCAACAGTAACGCGGCCACCCCAGTTGGCACCTTGCGTTTCATCGATTACGCAGTCAATCAGCCGATTATCTGGCGCGAGATCGAAATCGAGGTGGAAGTCGATATCGACATCATAGCGCTGGGCCAGGGCGAATAGCCTGCGAATCTGTCCAGCCGGATCACTGTCGGTATACGGACATCCCCCCAGCAGGTCCGCACCCGATGCCAGCGCTTCACACAACAGTTCCTCGGTGCCGGGATTATTCAACATCCCTTCCTGCGGAAACACGCAAAGTTGCAGATCCATCGCCCAGGCATATTCCGTCTGTAAACGGCGGATGGCACGAAAACCTTTCAGACCGACCACTGGATCGATTTCGATATGGGTACGCATACGCGTGGTACCCTGCGCAATGGCTTGCTCCAGCACGCGGGCGCCGCGTTGATAAACATCTTCTTCAGTGAAATCGGCTTTGGCGCGTGCCGTTTCACGAATCGCCTCAGCCAGCGTACCGTCCTGCTGATGGCAACGATCAATGATGCAGGCTTTGTCGAGGTGGATATGGGTTTCCAGCAGACCGGGCAGCACCAGCGCACCGGCAAAATCCAGCGTTTCTGCCGCTCCATGCTGCGTAGCAACAAAATGCTCCCCGGCGATGTGCAGGGTCTGCAATGTATCTTCACCCGGCACGCGGGCGTTGATTATGGTGAGTCGCTTCATGCGTTTCCTGCTCCCAGCCAGGCTTCAGCCAGATCCGCCTGCGCCAGCAAATCCTGCGCACGTCCGGCTTTCACCACTTCACCCGATTCCAGCACCAGCGCCCGGTCAGCAATGGTCAGGGCGAGGTTAGCCATCTGATCGACCAGCAGCAGCGTGACGCCTTCATTACGTAATCCCGCCAGCGCATCATATAACTCGCCAATCATCGCTGGTGACAAGCCCAGGCTGGGTTCATCCAGCAACAGAATCGAGGGGCGGGACATCAACCCGCGACCAATGGCCACCATTTGCTGCTCACCGCCAGAAAGCAGCCCCGCCTGGCTGTGCAGACGTTCGCGCAGACGGGGGAAGCGGCGCAGAATCGACTCCACTTCTGCCTGCGGATCGAGGCGTTGGCTACAGGCATATTGGCCGATCAACAGGTTTTCCAGCACGGTCATTTGCGGGAACAGCTGACGGCCCTCCGGTACCAGCGCCAGGCCGCGAGCGGCGATCTGGGCGGCATTCAGTTCCTTGATCGAATGATCGTGCAGATAGATCGCGCCGCTGCGTGCCGGATGCAGGCCCGCCAGCGTTTGCAGAATGGTTGATTTTCCGGCTCCGTTCGCCCCGAGGATGGCGACGGTTTCGCCCGGATTTACGGTAAAACTGACATTGCGCACCACCGGCGCGGCACCATAATCCAGCGTCAGCTTATCCACCACCAGGCCAGGTTCGCCGGTGGATCGCAGCGGCATCACGCGTGGCTTGCCGCGATATTCTGTACCGCCGAGATAGGCGGCTATCACTGCTGGATTGCGTTGCACTTCAGCCGGGTTACCCTGTGCCAGCGGCTTACCGGCATCCAGCACCTGCAAACGGTCGCTCACGGCCATCACCAGTGCCATGTCGTGTTCAACAACGATCACCGCCAGACCAAAGCCAGCCAGACGACGCAGCAGCGGGATCAATGCGTCGGTTTCTTCCCGGCTCAGTCCGGCGGCAGGTTCATCCAGCAACAACAGGGCGGGATCCAGCGCCAGCGCACGGGCAATCTCCACCAGACGACGATCAACATGGGGCAGATCTTCTGCCGGGGTGTGCACCGAACCGCGATATCCCACCAGCGCCAGCAGTGCCATCGCCACCGCCTGTGCCTCCCGGCCCGGATGACGCCACGGCAAGCCCTGACGGCCACGCTGCTGCGCCACCAGCAGGTTTTCCAGTACGCTCATGCCGCTGAATAGCTGGGTGGTTTGATAGGTGCGGGCGATACCGGCACGCGCCACCCGCCACGCAGGCAGACCACGCAGTTCTTGTTGCAGACGGATGCTGCCGCTGTCGGCGCGATAGAACCCGCTGATCATATTCAGCACCGTGGTTTTACCGGCCCCGTTTGGTCCCATCAGTCCAAGGATTTCTCCGGCGCGCACGTTGAAGCTGACGTCTTTTGCCGCCTGCACGCCACCAAAACGGATGCCAATACCTTCAACTTTCAGGACATTCTGGCCCGCACGCTGGAAGTGTAGTTGCAGCAGAGATTCATCCAGGGTGTCCGGGGCAAATTGCGGAGTGGATTTGACCAGCCAGCGCGCCAGTGTACCCAGCAGGCCACGCGGTGCCAGCCACAGTACGCTGAGCAGCAGCACGGCGAAAATCAGCAGACGATATTCGGCAAAGGATGATAGCAGCTCCGGCAGCACCACAATCAACAGCGCACCGAGCACCGGGCCGAACAGCGTGCCGCTGCCGCCCACCACCACAGCCAGCACAAACAGGATCGATTGAGAAAAAGGGAAGGAGTCCGGGTTGATAAACATCATCAGTGGCGCAACCAGAGTTCCGGCAGCACTGGCCAGCATGGCGGAGAGGGTAAACGCCAGAGTTTTGCTCACTACCGGATTAAAACCCAGCGAGCGCGCGGCAATATCGCTGGCCTTGACGGCACGCATTGCCAGTCCCCACTGGCTGCGTTGCAGACGGGCAAACAGCGTCAGCGCCACAATCATCAGCAGGGCGCAACACAGCGCCAGACCCACGGTGGGGTCCAGCGGGCCAAAGTCCGGCATCGGGATCCCCATCAGCCCGTTCGAGCCGCCTGTCACCTCGCGCCACTCAATCAAGACATGGCGCACCACCAGCGCAAAGGCGATGGTGATCATCGCCAGGAACGGACCGCTGACACGCAACGCCGGAATCGCCAGCAGCCCGCCAATCACACCACATACCAGCATGGCTGCCAGCATCGCGACACCCAGTGGCACGCCGTTCATGGTCAGCCCTGCCGAGATATAGGCTCCGACGGCATAAAAAGCGATATGACCGAAGGAGATTTGCCCGCTCAGTCCCAGCAAAATATTCAGCCCGACCACCGTGGTGACGGCGAGGGCAAACAACGAAAACACCAGCAGGGCATAGCTGCCGAGCACGAAGGGCAGCAGCAGGCTCAGCAGCGCGACGGCCACCAGCGCGAATGCATTGAAGGGGAGGGTTTTGATCATACTTTTACCCTTAATTTTTGCCCAAACAAACCGTTCGGACGCAGCGCCAGCGCCAGAATCACCAGCGAGAAAGTGAAGATTTGCGTGAAGGCGGAACCAAACCACAGCGTGACCAGCGCTTCGCTGAGGCCAAACAATAAACCGGCAACCCAGATACCGCTGCTACTGGCGAGGCCACCAAGGATCGCCACCGCAAAGGCTTTCAGCCCGAATAGCGTGCCCATATCACTTTGGATGCTGAACAAGGGAGCGATCAGCAAACCCGCCAGCGCGGCAAATACGGTAGAGAGGGCGAAGGCCGCAGCCACCACCCGGTTGACCCGAATCCCCATTAACTGCGCAGCACGCGGATTTTGTACCGTGGCTTCCAGCACTTTGCCGATGCGGCTGTAACGCCGCACCAGCGTCAGAGCCACGACGATCATCACACCGGTCAGAGGGATCAGCAGGTTGATCAGTGACCATGAGGTACCGAACAGGGTAAAGGTGACGTCGGTCACCGGGAACTGGCGCGGTTCTTTACCAAAGGTGAACATCGCGAGGTTATCGACCAGGATCCCGCCCGCCACCGTTGCCATCAACCAGGCTTCGGAATTACGCGCCACAAACGGGCGCACCAGCAGGCGTTCAATCACCACACCATACAGCGCGCAGCACAGCAGCGTGGCGGGTAAGGCCAGCAACAAGGGCCAGCCAAATGTCACGTACAAACTGTAGCCAAGGGTAGCACCGACCATCATCGCGCTACCCTGAGCAAAATTCAGGGTGCGCGATACAATCCAGGTGATGTGAAAACCCAGCGCCAGCAGGGCATACATGCTGCCGAGGCTCAGTCCGGTGGACAGGGCAGTGCTCCACATAATCCGTCTCCTTACTCAGCGACTGGCAGGATCTGCTCGCCTTTGAACTGGGCGAAAACATAATCTTTTGGTCCCAGCGCATCGTGCTGCTGCACTGTGAACGGTTGCTGGTAGTGCTTAATCAGCCCGTCATAGTCTTTGATGGCGTAGAAACCGTCGCGAATGGCGGTGCCATTGAGGCTGCTGGCGTTGTTAAGTGCCATCGCTGTCAGGTGCATCGCATCGTAGGCGTTGGCGATACCCACAGCTGGTGTGACATCCGCCAGCCCTTTGATTTGCGGATACTGTTTTTTCAGTTCATCCATCACCTGGTTGCCTTTGGCCGAATTGTGGTCGGTGAAGACAAAGGTCTGGATAAAGGTCACCTGATCGGCTCCCGGCCCTGCCAGCTCGCTGAAGCGTCCACCGGCTGGTCCCCAGTGCGAAACCACCGGCACCTGCCAGTTCATCTTATGCAGCGATTTGACCACTTGAGCAGAAGGTCCGACATTGCCGACCATCAGCAGGGTGTCGGCACCGTCGTTTTTCAGTCGGGTCAGCTGCGGCACCAAATCAACATCGCTGTCTTCAATACGCTCGACGCCTGCTACCGGGATGTTGTTTTTCTGCAACGCGGCACGGAAGCCTTTCTCGTTTGATTCACCCCATGGGTTGTTGACCAGAATCATGCCGGCTTTTTTCATGCCTTTCTTTTCGCTGGCGTATTCCACCAGCGCTTCATCCACCAGCTCATCTACGGCAGAGACGCGGAACACGTAGTTTTCCTTCGCACCGTTATGGGTAATGCCAGTACCGGCGGCCCACAGTCCGACAAACGGGGTTTTCAATTGATTAGCCAGCGGGACGATCGCCAGAGATACCGGGGTATCGAGGCCACCAAACAGCACGGCGACTTTTTCCCGTTGGATCAACTCACGAGCTGCCAGCATCCCTTTGCCGGGGTTACTTTCGTCATCGCGGCGTACCAGCTCCAGCGGATGGCCTTTCACACCACCAGCTGCGTTGATCTCGTTGATGGCGATGGTCAGCCCGCGCGTCAGGGCTTCACCTGATTTTGCTGACTGACCGGATAAGGCCGTGACCAGGCCGACTTTGATCGGTTCCGCTGCGATAGCGGCCGCTGACATCATGCTCATCACAGTCACGACCGCGCATTTACGCCAGTTTTTCAGTAACGATTTTCCGGACATCTCTCACCTCAGGTAGATTGCTAGCAATAATATTTTTATTTCTAGCAATTACGATGCCAGTTTGATATTGCTTAGAAACAGGCGGTTTTTGCCGCAAGTTAGCGGAAAAACTGCGCCATTTTGGTGCTGGTGCGCCAGTGTTGTGCAAATTACCTTCAGGGGGCGTTATGTCTGGTATTGAGCAGGCAGTAGAAGTGGTGAAGAAGTTTCTGGCGGCATCGATGGCACCCGATGCGGTGTTAGCTGCTACCTATATGCATCCGCAGGTGAGCATTACCTTTACCGGTAAACGTGAGTTTCCTGGCACTAAAGGGATCACCGATTTCAATGGGGCACGTTATAAATGGGTGAAGAAGTCACTCGGGCAGTTTGACTGGATGGATCGCGGCGATCATGTGGTGGTGTACTCCAACGGCACGCTGTATGGGGAATGGCCGGACGGTCAGCCTTTTGCTGGCAACCGTTATCTGGATCGTTATGAAGTCCGCGACGGATTGATCGTGAAAATGGATGTGTGGAACGACAGCGCCGAATGGATATTGATGCCGGAAATTGGTCGGGTGGAGTAGTTCTGAGCCATGGCGGCGTGATGAATTGCGCGATAAATCGCGCCGCTACAACCTGGCACTGGCTAGCTGCTGACGTTTTGCGCATCGAAACTGATATACAGATTTTCCGGCATGCTGAAAATTCTCTCCAGTGGCAGCATGTTTTTCGCGCCGGTATCAATATGAGCCGGAACCAGGCGCGGGCCTTCAGCATTATGTTTTGATTCAGTGGATTTAATAACGTGAGGCACTATCATTCCCGTTATTTTCTTATTATCACAACCAATAAGAACCAGACAGCACAGCAGTGCGGTGAGTATCGGCCAGTTATTCATTTTCCTCGTCCCTGTAAGTAACAGTGGGGGGGAATATAAAGGCATATCCCGGACGAAATACTGATTACCCGCAATGTTTGCTGTGATAATTAAATTTTCCCACCTCCGTTTAACTCCGGTTAAATGTTGTTTGTGCTACACAGCCAGCCATGACACGATATTAAAGGTCAGCAGGCCTACTAATGTAGTGGCGATAACAGCGCCAAAGACAAAGAAGATAACTAATATAACTAATTGTTTCTTCATGGTTTATCTTGATCCCTTTTTGTCTGTCAAAAACAGAATAAACAGCCAATAACCTCTTATTATTTGTGGGTTAGAATCTTCTTACCCTGATAATAATTTACTCATGTTACTAGCCCGCACTGAATTATCGTGGCAGCTTTTAACTGAAGAAAACATGATGTCGGTCATCACGCTAGCGGGAAATATTATTAAAGTGTCATTTTTATTTTGCTTTTCATTAATTGAGTAAATCGCGCGGGGTAATTATGAACATCATTCCTTTTGAGGCGAGGCGAACGGAAGCATCCGATCGGCCTTTATATCAGCAAGAGAGTTCGGCGGCATTTACGGCATTAAATAGCTCACCGTCAGGATTAAGTGGTGAAGAGGCACAGGCGCGGCTGCGCGATCATGGTCCTAATGTTCTGCCGCAGAAGCGGGGAAAATCCGCCTTCATGCGTTTTATTGCCCACTTTAAAGATGTGCTGATTTATATCCTGCTGGCCGCTGCGGTGATCACCGCGCTGATGGGCCACTGGGTCGATACCTTTGTCATTCTCGGCGTTGCTGTCATCAACGCACTGATTGGATTTATCCAGGAAAGTAACGCCGAGAAGTCATTGAAAAGCATTCAAAATATGCTGTCGAACGATGCCATCGTGTTGCGTGAAGGGTTGCAGGCTACCGTGGCAACGCAAAATATCGTGCCAGGGGATGTGGTGATGTTGCGTCCAGGCGACAAGGTCCCGGCCGACTTGCGTCTGTTCGAAGTCAATAATCTGCGCGTTGAAGAAGCGATTCTGACCGGTGAATCCACCGTGGTGTCGAAAAACACCGCTGCGCTGGAGGGGGAAAAATCTCTCGGTGACCGTTTCAATCTGGCTTATTCCGGCACCACCGTCAGCTCCGGTACTGCCATGGGTATGGTGATTGCCACCGGTGGCGACACTGAACTGGGGCATATCAATGCGATGATCTCCTCGATTGAGGAGGCAAAAACGCCGTTACTGGTGCAGATCGATAAACTCGGTAAAGCCATTTTCGCCATCATTCTGCTGATGATGGCGGGTCTGTTCGTGTTTGGTTTTCTGCTGCGCGACATCCCGCTGGGGGAGTTGTTGCTGTCGGTGATCAGCCTGGCGGTGGCGGCGGTGCCGGAAGGGTTGCCGGCCATTATCTCCATCATTTTGTCTCTTGGTGTGCAGTCGATGGCGCGCAATCAGGCCATTATTCGCAAATTGCCGACGGTGGAAACCCTCGGGGCGATGTCAGTGATCTGCTCCGACAAAACCGGCACTCTGACCATGAACGAGATGACGGTGAAGGTGGTGGTGCTGGCCGATAGCCAGTGGCGTATCAGCGGCGATAGCTATGAACCCAAAGGTGAATTTCACGCCGAAGTCAGTGCCAGCGGCGTGCCTGCGGCACAGGATGAGGTGTTGCAGGGCTTTTTACAGATTGTCGATATCTGCAATGAAAGTCAGCTGCATCAGGACGCCAGCGGTCATTGGGGCGTCGTCGGCGGCCCTACCGAAGGGGCGTTAAAGGTGCTGGCGGCAAAAGCGGGTATCAGGTCCGACAGGGTTGACGTGGTCAGTAAGCTGCCGTTTGATTCGCTGTACAAATATCAGGCGGTTAGTGCGGTCATTGATGGCAAACCCGGCATTATGCTGACCGGTGCGCCGGATGTGCTGCTGTCTCTGTGCCAGCAGCAACAGGGGGATCAGGGCGTCGCGCCGCTCGATAGTGCGTATTGGGAGCAAGCCATCAGCACCTACGCCAGTGAAGGTTTACGTACCGTGGCCGCCGCATGGCGCTGGTTACCGGCGGCTAAACAGACGCTGGATCATGACGATCTGCATAAGGGCATGGTGTTGCTTGGCCTCGCCTGCATGATGGATCCGCCGCGTCCGGAAGCCATTACCGCCATTCGTGACTGCCAGCAGGCCGGTATCCGCGTGAAGATGATCACTGGCGATCATCAGGAAACGGCGATGGCGATTGGTCAGATGCTGGGCATCGGCAACAGTCAGGCGGCGGTGACCGGTTATCAGCTGGAGCATATGGATGATGCCGAGCTGAGCGTGGCGGCGCAGAAGTATGACATTTTTGCCCGCACCAGCCCGGAGCATAAGCTGCGCCTGGTGAAGGCGCTGGCGTCGGTTGGCGAAATTGTTGGTATGACCGGCGATGGCGTGAATGATGCGCCTGCGCTGAAGCAGGCCAACGTCGGTATTGCGATGGGAATTAAGGGCACGGAAGTGACCAAAGAATCCGCAGATATGATCCTCGCCGATGACAACTTCGCGACCATCGCTGCGGCAGTGAAAGAGGGGCGTCGTGTCTATGACAACCTGAAGAAAACCATCCTGTTTGTGATGCCGACCTGTTTTGCTCAGGGGTTATTGATCATCATTGCGATTCTGATGGGCAACCTGTTGCCGTTAACCCCGGTGCAGATTCTGTGGATGAACATGGCGACTTCCGCCACGCTCTCCTTTGGCCTCGCCTTTGAACCGGCGGAACAGAACATCATGCGGCGTCCACCACGTAACGTGCGCAGTAATGTGATGGATGGGTTCGCCATCTGGCGTGTGGTGTTTGTCGGCCTGCTGATCTCGGTCAGCGCCTTTATGCTGGAAGCCTGGTTACAGCCACGCGGTTACAGCCCGGAATTTATCCGCACCGTGCTGTTGCAGATGCTGGTCACGGCGCAGTGGGTGTATATGCTCAACTGCCGTAACAGCGACGGCTTCTCACTGGATGCTGGCCTGCTGAAGAATCGGGGCATCTGGCTGGTGACCGTGGTGCTGATTCTGCTCCAGGCGGTGATCATCTATGTGCCGTTGATGAACACCTTGTTTGGTACGCAGCCGCTGCCGCTGAAATACTGGTTGATCGCCTTAGTGGTCAGCGCCGGTATCTTTGTGCTGGTGGAGATAGAGAAACGCCTGACGCGCGGCTGGCGTTCATCAGGCGAGCAGGGGATGGTGCGATAATTCTCGTGGCGGGTGCCGTTCGGCACTCGCTCTCAATCGCGTTTTTTACCCTCTTCGATAAATTCTTCGTCAATTTCCTCAACGTTATCGCGATTGTCACGCCCGGAGAGCAGATTCCAGCAGGCGATAAACAGCGCGGCGATGAGGGGGCCGATAACGAAGCCGTTGATGCCATACACTTCCATACCGCCGAGGGTGGCAATCAGAATCATATAGTCCGGCATTTTGGTGTCTTTCCCCACCAGCAATGGGCGCAGAATATTATCCACCAGACCCACCACCACGACGAAAAAGCCGATCAGGAAGAACCCTTTCCACAGCGCGCCGGTGGCGAAGAAGAAAATGGTTGCCGGTACCCACACGATCGCGGAACCAATCGCTGGAACCAGTGACAGGAACGCCATCAGCGCGCCCCACAGCAGACTGCCGTCAATGCCAGTGAACCAGAAGGCCAGTCCCCCCAGTACCCCCTGAACTATCGCGACCACCACCGTTCCTTTAACTGTGGCGCGGGATACGGCGGCAAATTTCAGCAGCAGGTGATGCTTAACGTGAGTGGAGAGCGGCAGTGATTCCAGGATCAGGCTGACCAGCCAGGCACCGTCTTTCAGCAGGAAAAACAGCAGGTACAGCATCACGCCAAAACCCACGGTAAAGGTGAAGGTACCTTTGCCAATAATGAACACGCTCCCTGCCATGTACTGGCCACCCTTGAGGGCAAAACCGGAGAGTTTTTCCTGAATTTGCGCGGCATTATTCAGGTGATGGTCAGACAGGTAACTGCGCGCCCACCCGGGCAGATGCTGAAACAAATCGGCAAACACCGCTGGAAACTGCGAGGAGTTGTTTTGCAGTTTGTTGTAGACAGTATTGATCTCCACCACCAGCGACGACGTGACGATCGCCAGCGGTGTGAAGACGATCAGGCAGATAATCAGCAGCGTAATCAGCGAAGCCAGTCCATTACGATCCCCCAGTTTTTGCCGCAGCAGTGATTTCAGCGGATGGAAAATCACTGCCAGAATCGCCGCCCACAAAATGGCGGAGAAGTAAGGTGCGAGCACATCAAAAAACGCCACCGTGACAATCGCCAGGATGACAATGAAAAAGCCGATATTCAATCCTTTAACTTGCATTAACACGTCTCTTAGAAAATGGGGACGAATGAACTATAGAAGGTCTGAAGAGGAATGGAACAAATTCGGATGACGGGAAACCGGCCAGCTGATGTCCCGATTTGTCCCTGCTTCGTCCGGTCAGGGGCTGGTCACGTACCCTCGCCACCCGCGATGATGGCATTTTACCGACAGGAGAAAACCATGCTGGAATTACGTCCCAACTGTGAATGCTGCGATAAAGATTTACCGCCGGAAGCACCTGACGCGCGTATCTGTTCGTTCGAATGTACCTTCTGCGCCAGCTGTGCCAGCGAGGTGCTGCATGAACGTTGCCCCAACTGTGGCGGGGAGCTGGTGCGACGCCCCATCCGTCCGGCTGCTGAGCTGCTACTGCATCCGGCTTCGACCACGCGCCATAAATCGACGTTGCGCTGACTGGCATTTTTTCCACCGGCAGTTTCTGCCAAAGCAAAGACCTGAACATGAGTATTACACAGGGTATTATTCGCTTCATCTTTAAGGTGGAAAAAGAAAAGAATCTCCAGAAGGCTGATTCAGGAAGAATTAACGCATCCTATAAACTTCGTTAATAATGCTAATATTGAGCTCTGTATTAATCACTGTTGTGTATTAAATCTTCCTGGCAGGAATTTATACCAGTTGGTGAAAAATAAATTTTTTCTGAGCGGGAGCGAGACGTAAAGTCTCGCCAGTGATGAATGGGTTTTTGTGTTGATTTTAATGATTTTTTTATGATTTCAGGGTTTCATCTTCCTGAGGTTAGTTGATCCGGTAAAATATTGTATGATTTGTGCTGGTCGGAGCACAGACCTTATTCTCTGTGAAATGACGTTGCGCAATACGTTATTTCTTTAATCCGCTAACTCTTTACGTATTTTTCCGAAAAATAGTCATTTTTAAAAGTTTTTTTCATTTTTAAATGGTATTGTTTACCGGCAATGCTAGTGATGTGGCGTTGTGTGCTTCAGTTTTACCCTCACTTTTGCAGGGTTCTCCCTCTTTATGCAATAAATGGAAATTGATTCCTCCCGATCCCTGCGATCGGGCTTTCTTTTCTCTTCCGCTTGTTTCCGCATGGCAAATATTGCTGCTTTTTCGGTCCATTTAATGTCAGTCCAGACACAAGTGTTAAGAAAGCGATAAATCGAGGTAATTTATTGTAAGATGGCGGTTTTTTAGGAATTTTGGAAATGCGCTTTTGCCTTCCTATAATCAATAGTAGTGCTTAACGGCGCTACCATTGCCGTTATCATTGGAGGCAACACCATGAAAAAAACAACATTAACGCTAGTCGCTTCGCTTATTGCATGCAGCTCACTGATTTCCAGCGTATCCTGGGCCGATGGTCCGGGCGATCAACACTGGCAGCCACACGGTGGCAACCAGCATCAGGATCACGGTAATGGCCCCGATCGTGGTGGCAATCGTGGTCCTGACCATGGCTATGACCGTGGTCCGGATCATGGCCATGATCATTACGCTGGCCGTCCGATGCCGCAAGACCATCATGGCGGCGATCGTTTCGCCTGGAATGGTCATGACTTCCGTCGTGGTTACCCGGCACCACCGGAATTCCGTGGTCCGCATTATCGCGTTGATGACTGGCGTGGACGCGGTCTGTACGAGCCGCCACGCGGCGAGCACTGGGCATATATCGACGGTAACTATGTTCTGGTCGCGGCAGCCACCGGTATCATCACCGCCATTCTGCTGAATAACGCGTTCAACTAATCTCCCGCAGACGGATGGCACTCGCCATCCGTCTTTTCGCTGTTTTCTCCTCCCCGCCAGGCTATCCTGTAAAGCGTCAGTTTTCCTTTCAAAACGCTAAGGAGTGATGATGGCCGTGGTAAAAATGGTGGCGGTGGATATGGACGGCACCTTTCTCGACGATAAAAAACAGTACAATCGCGCACGTTTTCAAGCCTGTTACCACCAGATGCAACAGCGTGGCATCAAATTCGTGGTCGCCAGCGGTAACCAGTATTATCAACTCAAATCTTTCTTTCCCGATATTGCCAGTAACATCGCTTTTGTGGCGGAGAACGGCGCGTGGATTATCGACCGTGATGAAGAGTTGTTCTGCGGCTCTTTCTCACGTGATGACATCCATGCGGTGATGGATACGCTGCAACGCGGTCACTATCCCGACCTGAAATACCTGATCGCTGGTCGTAACAGCGCTTACTACTTCTCGGGTGTCGATGAACAATGGCTGACGAAGATGCGCCATTACTGCCATCGGCTAACCGCTATCGACAGCCTGAGTGATACCGGTGATGACAAACTGTTCAAGTTTGCCCTCAACCTCTCCGACGACTATGTGGCGATTCTGATGGCCGATATCGAGCGTTTGCATCATGGGGCTGCGGCGGCGACGTCCAGCGGCCATGGTTCGGTGGATTTGATTGTGCCGGGCCTGCATAAAGCCAATGGCCTGCGCTTGCTGCAAAGCCGCTGGGGTATCAACAATGATGAAGTGCTGGCTTTTGGTGATGGCGGCAACGATCTCGAAATGCTGGTGCAGTCCGGCTTCAGCTTTGCCATGCAAAATGCCCCGCAGCGCGTGAAACAGGCGGCGCGCTATCAGGCTCCGTCCAACAATGACGAGGGCGTGTTGCAGGTGATTGAGCAGATGCTGGCAGGGCAGGGACCGTTCGAGGTTTGAGGCATTATGGTAACGGCGCAATAAACTGCGTCGTTACCGGGTTGTGTGCGTATCTGAATTAAACAATCGGCCAGGCGGCGGCGATCATGTCGCGCAGGATCTCTTTGTCGTAGCTGACCCAGCCGTTTTTACTGTTCGCACGGGCCACTATCCACTCCACCTCGGTGGTGGATAAGGCAGGTCCATCCAGCCAGAACGGCATGATGGCATGTTGTTGCAGCCAGGCTTTTAATGCCAGCGCCGGTGGTGCCGGATCATCGGGCAACAGTTGCTGCGCCAGTTGTGCCATCAGGCGCTGCTGTTCGGGATGTTCACTTTCGGCCAGCACCTCAAGGAACGGAAACAGCAAACGTCCGCAGACTTCCCCATGATGGAAAGGTTTAATCGCCCCCAGCTCACCGGCGATGCCATGGATCACACCTAATCCGGCACTGCTCAGGCATACGCCGCCCAGCCAGGAAGCCATCATCATTGCTTCGCGCGCGTCATCACCTGCCTGGTCGTGACGATTGAGCGCAGGCCAGGCTTTAAAGAACAGTTGCAGGCCATTCAGCGCCATTTGCTGACTGAACAGATTGCCTTTGCGTGACAGATACGCCTCAAACAGATGGGTGAAGGCGTCAATGGCGCAGGTCGCCAGCACCGTATCCGGTGCCCCTTGCAGTAAATCAGGGTCGAGAATTGCCACCTGCGGCACAAATACCGGATGGCGCAGTGAGGCTTTCACCTGGATATTTTGCTGATCGGTCACGACGGCATTCTGCGTCGCTTCGCTGCCGGTACCGGCGGTAGTGGGAATGGCAATCAGTGGCAATGTTACGGGCTGCACCGGTGTATCCCCGACCTTTTCCAGATAACGCGCGGTCGGCAGCGGGTGTTGCATCATGGCACTAAAGGCTTTGGCTGCGTCCAGCACGCTGCCGCCCCCGATCGCCACCACACGATCCACATGACCCCGCCAGCGCGTTACCCAGGCATCGATCTCAGCGGGCGATGCCTCATGGCTGACGATCTCATAACCAAGAATGTGATCGTTGAGCGCTGTTCCGAGGCGCGCCCAGGCAGGACCGTTAAGAAACGAGCGACCACAGAACAGCAACGTGGGCTGTGGATTAGCGGCAAGCAACGGCACCAGCCGGTCAATGCTGCCGCGGGCAAACAGGGTTTGTTGATTACTGTACAGCTCAATCAGATTCTCACTCACCTGCAGATCCTTTTTCATGGGCGGAAAACCCTTAGTTTAACCAAACCCTCCTGGCTGTCGGGGCAAACATTCTGATAACTGACCGGCAAAAATTTGATCACCTTCTCAATTCAGAAATTCACCTGGCGTAGCAGGTGATTTCTTCATCTTGTTACCCTTAACATGATACCGGTAACAAGATGCATCGCGATGTAACAACATCTCAAACGCTGCTGTATCCATCGTCCTCAGGACTTATCACAACAAACCGCTGCCGGTGGAAGACCGTGCAAAAAGGTGGAGAAAAATTATGCCATTACTCTACGTGGCAATTGGCGTGGCGTTACTGCTACTGCTGATGATTCGCTTCAAACTGAACGGATTTATCGCACTGATTCTGGTGGCGCTGATTGTCGGCGTGCTCGAGGGTATGCCGGTGGGCAAGGTGCTTGATTCCATCAAATCCGGCGTCGGCGGGACTCTGGGCAGCCTGGCGCTGATTATCGGTTTTGGCGCCATGCTGGGAAAACTGCTGGCGGATTGCGGCGGCGCGCAGCGCATCGCCACAACCCTGATTGAAAAATTCGGTAAGCAGAATGTTCAATGGGCGGTGGTATTGACCGGCTTTACCGTCGGTTTCGCCCTGTTTTATGAAATCGGCTTTGTTTTGATGATTCCGCTGATTTTCAGCATCGCCGCAACAGCGCGCGTGCCATTGCTGTTTGTGGGTGTGCCGATGGCGGCAGCCTTGTCGGTCACGCACGGCTTTTTACCGCCGCACCCGGGTCCAACCGCGATTGCCACGCTGTTCAATGCGGATATGGGCAAAACCCTGCTGTTTGGCACCCTGCTGGGCATTCCTACCGTTATTCTGGCGGGACCGGTCTACGCACGTTTTCTGAAAGGTATCGATAAACCGATTCCGGAAGGACTGTGGAATCCGAAAACCTTCAGCGAAGCGGAAATGCCGGGCTTTGGCGTCAGTGTTGGTACCGCGCTGGTGCCGGTGATTCTGATGGCTCTGCGTGCGGTGGCCGAAATGGTCCTGCCAAAAGGACATGTGATCCTGCCTTACGCTGAGTTCTTTGGCGATCCGATCATGGCTACGCTGATTGCGGTGCTGATTGCTATCTTCACCTTTGGTCTGAATCGCGGACGCAGCATGGATGAAGTGATGGGCACATTAAGTGACTCCATCAAAATCATCGCCATGATGCTGCTGATTATCGGTGGTGGCGGGGCGTTTAAACAGGTGCTGGTGGATAGCGGTGTCGATAAATATATCGCCAGCATGATGCATGAAACCAATGTCTCCCCGATCTTTATGGCCTGGTCAATTGCGGCGGTGCTGCGTATCGCACTCGGTTCCGCTACCGTGGCCGCAATTACCGCAGGTGGCATTGTGGCACCGCTGATCGCTACCTCCGGTGCCAGCCCGGAGCTGATGGTGATTGCGGTTGGATCGGGCAGCGTGATTTTTTCTCACGTCAACGATCCGGGCTTCTGGTTGTTTAAGGAGTATTTCAACCTGACGATCGGCGAAACCATTCGCTCATGGTCAGTGCTGGAGACCATCATCTCAGTCTGCGGTTTAGTGGGTTGTCTGCTGCTGTCGATGGTAATTTGATGTGAAGATGCTGAGGCATGGCGCCTCAGCATTCGCGGTCTACTGCGCCAGTGCGCGGAAGGCCGCCAGTTCTTCTTCCGTCATCCCCGCCTGTAAAGCCGCCTGGCAAATTTTTTCCCAGCTATTGGTATCCAGCGGAATGCCTTCGCGTTCACGCTCCAGACGATTGTTCTCTTCCCATTCGCCCGGTATCTGAATCGGCGCATCGCCGCTTTGTGGCGAACGTTTTACCCAACTGAGGAAGGCTTCCGCTTCCTGCTGCATCGCGGGTGCATCGAAGGCTTCCGGATTCACGATGATGGTGGTCATGCAGTTGAAGATGGCATCGTGGCAGCTCACCAGGGTTTCGTCATGTGTGGTGCGTCCACCTGACAGCGCGCCGCCGAGAATTTCACACATGGTAGCCAGCGCATAACCCTTATGCAGCCCAAATGGCAGCAGCGAGCCATAAGGTTCCTGATGCATCACGCCGGGTTCGGTGGTGCCTTTGCCCTGATGATCGATCAGATAACCCGGTGCAACCTGCTGTTCTTTGTTCCATGCCACACGGGTTTTGCCGAAGGCAATGCCGCTGGTGGCGAAATCAAGCAGCAGCGGTTTGGCGTTGGTGCGCGGGAAGATGGCACAGAAGGGGTTAGTACCAAAACGCCGGTCGCTGCCGTTGAACGGTGCAACCATCGGGTCACCCGCGACGTTGACGAAGTGAAAAGAGACAAACCCGGCAGCCGCACATTGTTCAGCCCAGTGACCGATGCGCCCGATATGATGTGAATCGTGCAGGCCAACGGCGGCGATTCCAAATTTAGCCGCGCGCTCGATCCCCATCTTCATGGCTTCCCATGCCGCGACCTGGCCAAACCCATTATGACCGCTCAGGGTGAGCACTGCGCCGACATCTTTCTCAACCGTGGTGTGCTGGTTAAGCTGGAGAAAACCCTGAGAGAGAGAAACCATATAACTCGGGATCATGCCTACGCCATGCGAATCATGACCCGCCAGATTCGCTGCTACCAGGTGGTCGGCGACCAGCCGTGCTTCGTCGGCACTACTGCCTGCATGTAACCAGATAGCCTGTACAAATTGATGGAGCCGGGAAGAAGGGATACGAAGAAGGGCACTCACGCGGTTGATCTCCTTTCAAAATAGGTACTCCATCCTGCGACGAATGCTTAATAACGGCAAGTGAGAATTGCCGAAAGCAAAGGGCCACAAGATGTGGCCCAAAAACTCAGTGCGGTTGTTCGAAACCCGCTTTAACCATTTGGTCGCGCAATGCGCGGGTAATTTCACGGTTCCCGCCCGTGACAGGATAAATGACATTATTGACGACATCGTCAAGATAATGTTCTTCAAACTCCTGCATGGTGAGCTGGGTGCCACCTTCGTCATTGATGGCAATGCTTCCTCTGATGTGATTGCCATAGTCCTTTGCCTTCAGGCTGTAACGTCCCATGCTGGTATTTATCGTGCTCATATAATCTCCTTGTTACTTAGGCAGTGATAACAATTGAGGCCTGCTACAGGCGCTGTAAGTTTAGACAGTAGGCGGCGGGAGAACGAAGCGGCAAAGTTAAGAAAAATCTGTAGCTGCGACCGGCCTCGCAGAAATAATCATCAGGTAAACGAAACCACAGCATGATGACGTGATGGCTATCGCACCTGACAGCAGAAGCAGGATCTTCATCTATACTTGAGTTAACTGGCGCTATTAATGATGTAAAAAGGAGCGGAAAATGAAAATAATCCTGTGGATCATCGCTATCATCTTCATTGTTGGGTTGTTAACCATTACCGGCGTGTTTAAATTGATTTTCTGACGCGTACAGGCACCCGTAGGTGCCTGTTTCCGTTCATTCGGCTTTGGTGAAGGCAGGTGAGTGGGGACGCGAGACGGGCAAAATCACATCCCGCAGATTGAGCGGCTTTTGACACTCAGCACAACAGGCACCGTGGTGACTTTGCTGCCTGGTTTGTCTGGTTCCGGGCAGCGTATAAAAAAAACGCACACACCCACAGCGGCTACAACGAATAGTCATCAGCATTCCTCTTTATCTCCCTCCTGGAATGCTGAGATTTATCTCATTCATCTGATTAGTTCAATCGATAAATTTCATTAATTTATTTACGTTATCAACAATGAAGCACAGATTGCTGAAAATTAAGTCATTTCCGGAGGGGATTGTTAAGAGAAGACTGCACATTTTATCAATTCTGCCAATAGCCCCTTCGTTTATCCCCGGTTCCGGTAGCATTTGGTCATTATGGTAAAATGCGCCCTTCGCGTGTCGGAAATTCCAGACAATGCCTGGAGTGTTTCAGGAAACTTTTCACTAAACTTTTCAGACAGTAGCGTTAATTTTTGGGCAGATGCCGGGAAGGATATCCGTGGCTCTGTCGTCTTAAGGATTGTTTTACAGGAACCTTCGTTGTGAATCGGTACATTTCGGCAGCCTGTGTTGGCTGTATTTTAACCCTCGGAAGCGCGTTTTCTGCCTCGGCCTCTACCGTCACTCAAAACATCAAATCAGGCTGGAATACCTTTACTGACAATGTGGCCGAGACCTGGTCGCAGCCGCAAAATTATGATTTTTATCTGCCCGCTATTACCTGGCATAACCGCTGGACATACGATCAGGAGCATATCGACAGATACAACGAACGTCCATGGGGCGCGGGCGGCGGTGTTTCGCGCTGGGATGACAAAGGTAATTGGCATGGCCTGTACCTGATGGCGTTTAAGGATTCCTTCAACAAGTGGGAACCGATTGGCGGTTACGGCTGGGAAGCGACCTGGCGTCCGCTGAGTGACGACAATTTTCACATCGGTGCCGGCTACACGGCGGGCGTCACTGCCAGGGATAACTGGAAATATATCCCGATTCCGGTTTTATTGCCGTTGGCTTCTATCGGATATGGTCCTGTTACCTTCCAAATGACTTATATTCCAGGTACTTATAATAATGGCAATGTCTATTTTGCCTGGTTGCGATTTCAGTTTTAGCGGATGAAGACGGATGGAAAGTGTGAAGGTTGGCGAAAAACACGATATTTATCACTTTTTCATCAATTCGCACTGGACAAATGTCACCGCAATTGCTGTACTAGACGCCGACACAGTTTAGTGTCCATTTTTCATGTAAAGGTAATATAGATGTCCAAGATCAAAGGTAACGTTAAGTGGTTTAATGAATCTAAAGGATTCGGTTTCATTACTCCTGAAGATGGCAGCAAAGATGTATTCGTACACTTCTCTGCAATCATGAGCAATGGCTTCAAAACTCTGGCTGAAGGTCAGCGTGTAGAGTTTGAAATCACTGACGGCGCTAAAGGCCCATCTGCTGCTAACGTTATCGCTCTGTAAGTTAACACGCAGAATTCTAAAAACCCGCCTTATGGCGGGTTTTTTTATACCTGCCACCAAATGATGGCCCAGGCGATCAGGGCGAAGGTGCTGATGGATAAGGCCAGCATTTCATCCAGGGTACGTGGGATCATACTCTTCATTGCGTTGTCTCCTGTGGCGTTCAGGCCAGCATGGCAAAGCAATATTAATTCTGCCTTAAGCGCTGATGACAGGCGCATGACAGGGCACAAACTGCGGCGTCTCTCACAGATAATCTCTGTAACATCCCCATAACAATCCTTACTTGCAGCTTTTTGGCTGACAACGCTATATAACAGCAGGAAACGGATTACTGAGGAGGCAGGATGAAGATACGTCAGGCACAGGCGAAAGACAGTTTTGCTCTGAGTGCGCTGCTGACCGAACTGGGTTATGCCGGCACTGAAAGGTTTATTGAGACACGATTAACACAGCTTTGTAACCATCCCGATGAAGTGCTGCTGGTGGCCGAGCATGGCACCCAGGTGCTGGGTTTTCTGTCGCTCCACTTTATCCCGCAACTGGCGCTGTCGGGCGATTTTGCCCGTATCAGCTATTTCTGCATAGCCGAAGGCGAGCGCAGCAAGGGGAGCGGGCAGCAGTTGCTCAGCTATGCCGAACAACTGGCACGCGAGCGTGGCTGTGATCGCATGGAAGTGCATTGCCATGCATCACGTCTCAAAGCGAATCAGTTCTACGCGCGCGAAGGCTATGTGGAATCGCCGCGTTATCACATCAAAGATTTGGGCTAAGGTTAATTTCCCGACCAGATGCAATCACCAGTGCGTCAGCAATGCTGTCAAGTTGTTGCAATGGCAACATGGCGGTGCTGACGCGAATGAATTGTTCGGCATTGATGCTGTAGCGTTCACCCGGCACGGCGGCGATACCTCGGGCGGCAAGCGTAATCATGGCATATTGTTCTGACGCCACCGGAATATATAGACTGAGGCCATCACGTTCGGCCAGCACCAGCCCACGAGCCTGCAGGGCATGCAGCAGCAGCTGGCGACGCTCCCGATAGGTGTTTTTTGCCTGTTCTACCTGCTGCCGCGTGGTGGCGTCTGTTAGCATCCAGGCAACCGCATCCTGCAAAATTCGGCTGGTCCAGCTGACACCAAAGTTACGCCATGCCTGAATACGTTTCACCAGTTCACAGGGGGCGGAAAGTACAGCAAGCCGCAGGTCCGGTCCGTAGGCTTTCGAAAACGAATGGACATGCACCACGCGTTCGGGAAAGTGGTATCCGAGACTCCACACCGGCCAGCGCGACAAATCGCCAATCCCGTCATCTTCCACAATCAGCGTTTTGCTATTGGCCAATACGCGTGCCAGCTCCGCACTGCGTTGCTGCGTCACGGTATGTCCGGTGGTCGAATGGGTACGCGGCTGGTAGATAAACATCGCCGGTGTTTTGTGCAGATGTGCGGCTAAAGCGGAGGGAATCGGCCCCTGTTCATCGCAGGGAAGCGGCAGAATCTCCGCGCCGATATTGTCCAGCATATCCAGCAGACGTGTTGCGGTGGGATCTTCGAGCACCACCCGATCGCCAGGAGACAGCAGCGTTTGCACGATTAAATTCATCGCATCAAAGCCACCATCGGTCGCCAGCCATGCCTCTGCCGGGTAGGGCCAGCGTGGTGTAATCGCCGCCAGTAGCTGAGGTGAAATGGCTTCACGATGATAGCTATTCAACTGGGGCGACTGAAGGCCAGCCAGCATCGCTGGCTGCAAATCGGGTAACAGCGCCGGGTCCGGAGAAGCCATTGCCAGATCGGCCTGGATGTTATCGCCATAGTTGCCGATTTTTTCAAAACGAATCGGCCGCGGCATCACTGTATTGCCACACACCCACACGCCACTGCGACCTTTACCGGCCAGCACTTTCTGTTTTTTCAGCTGCGACCAGGCCGCCGATACCGTCGCCGGACTGACGCCCAATAGCTCTGCCAGCTCGCGTACGGCGGGCATTTGCATACCCACTGCAATCTGACCATCGCGAATCAATGTGGAAGCGGTAAGCGTAATGCCCTTCACCGACGCATCGGTAATTTGCGCGCTGAACCAGTCAATATCTACCGTTTGCGTCATAAGAAAAACCTTTGTTCAGTAACAAAGAATTTATTGTTCAGGTTAGTATTCCCGATTTAGTATCAAATTCAAGCACTATTTGCTGAATAACTAAACGCAGCCTGACTGCAATCAGAACGAACGGGGAAACAATAACTATGGTAACCATCAGACTGGCGGTTCGTGACTGGGATTACTTTACACCGCTGGCACTCGGCGATATCAAGCCGGAAGGATTTCAGCTGGAAATTGACCGCGTCGGCACGCTGGTTGATAACCTGGGCAGCAGCGACAAATACGATGCCGGTGAGGTGTCGTTCAGCCGTTATGCCCAGTCACGTGCGAAAGGCGACACCTCGCTGCTTGGTCTGCCACACTTTCTGATGCGTGGCTTTCGTCAGCGTTGCATCATCACCACCGCCGAGAGTCCGATTACCACCCCGGCTCAGCTGAAAGGAAAAAAAATCGGTGTCACGGGCTGGCAGGATTCCGGCAATACCTGGACGCGCACCGTGCTGCGTGAAGCCGGTGTTGGTATTGATGATGCGTACTGGTTTGCGGGCCGCCTGACAGCGGAGCACCCGATTGTTGATCGTCTCGCGGGCTTTGGCCGTCCGGGACGTATTGAAGTCGCCCCCGGCGAACGCCCATTAATCGAGCTGCTGAAGGCCGGTGAGCTGGATGCGGTTTTCACCCCGTTTATGCCGGAAGGTTTCTTTCTGCCGGAATCGGGGCTGCGTCAGCTACAAGTTGATTTCGCCAGCGCCGAGCGTGATTACTTTAATCGTGTTGGTTATGTGCCGGGGATTCATATTCTGGCGCTGAAACCCGCACTGGCGGAACAACATCCGTGGCTGCCACAGGCGTTGAGTGAGATCATCGATCGTTCGTACCAGCTATGGATGAAGAAACGCGAGAAATACGCCGACACCACGCCGTGGTTGCTGGATGATTTGCGACGTACCGCGCAGGAATTACCGGCCGACTGGAATCAAAACGGATTTGCCGCTAACAAAAAGATGATTGCCGATTTTGCCAGCGAGTTGTTTGAACAGGGCTTAACCAAAACATTGCTGACGCCGGAAGCGATCTTTCCGGCGGTGACGCAGGGGGAATGATGATGAAAGTAGCGATGGGGCAATTTGCGGTCAGCCGCGAATGGCAGGAAAACGCCGATATCTGCATCGGCCTGATGAATAACGCACTGGCGGGCGGAGCGGATTTGCTGGTGCTGCCGGAAGGCGTGTTGGCGCGTGATATTGCCGATCCGGATCTGGTGCTGAAAGCAGCCCAACCGCTCGATGGCCCGTTTCTGACGCAGATCCTCGCGGCCAGCAAAGGTAACACGCTGACCACCATGATGAGCGTACACGTGCCAACCGAAGGGCAGAAGGCGCTTAACGTGCTGATCGCCATTCGTAATGGCGAAATCATCGCGGAATACGAAAAATTGCACCTGTATGACGCCTTTGCCATGCAGGAATCACAGCGTGTTAACCCCGGCCATGTCATTCCGCCACTGGTTGAAGTGGCGGGAATGAAGGTGGGTCTGATGACCTGTTATGACGTCCGTTTCCCTGAGCTGGCTCGTCGTCTGGTACTGGATGGTGCCGATGTGTTGGTGCTGCCTGCGGCCTGGGTGAAAGGGCCACTGAAAGAGATGCACTGGGAGTTATTGACCACGGCACGTGCGCTGGAGAACACCTGCTATATGGTGGCGGTGGGAGAATGTGGTCCGCGCAACATCGGCAACAGCCTGGTTATCGATCCACTTGGTGTAGCGATTGCCAAAGCACCGGAGTCAGCGGCACTGGTATTTGCCGACCTCGATCCACAACGTATTGCCTATGCACGTAGCGTATTGCCGGTCCTTGAGAACCGTCGCTTTGCTCGCCCTGAACTGAAAACACACTGACAGCACTGGGAAATTGAAGAATGAAAAAAATGACTCTCGCTATCGCGCTGGCTCTGGGCCTGTCGGCATCGTTCGCTCAGGCGGCTGATGCGATTCCCAGCCAGAAAATTGACCAGGCGCTGCACGATCGTCTGCCCGCAGATATCAAAAGCGCTGGCAAAATGATCGCCGTGAATAACGGCTCTTTCCCTCCGTATGAGATCGTCAATGGTACGCACTCGATGGAGGGGGCTTCTGCCGACCTTGCAGTGGCGCTGGGGCAATTGCTGGGGGTGAAAATCGAACATGCCACCGTCAGCGGCTTGTCCGGGGTGCTGGCAGGGATTAATTCCGGCCGTTATCAGCTGGCGATTGGGCCGATTGGTGATTACCCGGATCGTCAGGAGAAAGTCGATTTTATCGATTTTGTGCAGGAGTTTGTGGTATTTGGCGTACCTAAAGGCAATCCGGCAAAAATTAATGGCCTTGATGATACCTGCGGCAAGCGTATCGCGGTGATGGCGGCGGGTTCTGCGGAGCAGGTGATCCGCAAGCAATCTGATGCCTGTGTCGCTGCCGGTAAACCTGCGGTGGTGGTGCAGTCATTCACTGACCAGCCTTCTTCGATTCTCGCGGTGCGTTCGAAACGTTCTGACGCCTTCTTCTCGTCACAGGCACCGCTGACGTACTTTGTTGAGCAGGCCAATGGTCAGCTTGAGTTGTCTGGCAAAGGTCAGAAAAATGGCTTTGGTGATATCTTCCAGGGCACCGTGGTGCCGAAAGGTTCCGAGCTGGGTAACGTGGTACTGGATGCGTATAAAGAGTTGTTCAGCAACGGGACTTACGCTGCCATCATGAAAAAGTGGAAGCTGGACGGTAACATGTTGCAGGCACCGGGCCGTAATCTGGCGCAAGGGGCGGCAAAATGAGTTCAAACACCAACGATTCGCGAGCCAGGGATAAGGCCGACGTGCAGCAGCGCGACGTGGCTTTTGCCCGCAACGCGCCCACTTATGGACGCTGGGTCTCATGGATTGTGGTGCTGGTGATCGCCTCCAACTTCCTCTGGCTGGTGGCGACCAACCCAAACTTTGAGTGGGCGGTGGTGCTGAAATGGTTTACCGAAGGTTCGGTGCTGAAAGGATTACAGGTGACGCTCGGGCTGACGGTGGTGTCGATGATCCTCGGCACCCTGCTGGGCCTGCTGCTGGCGGTGTGGCGTCTGTCGGAGAACAGGCTGCTGAGTGGCATCTCGTCGCTCTACATTTGGTTCTTTCGCGGTACCCCGCTGCTGGTGCAATTGATCTTCTGGTATAACCTGTCAACGCTGTTCCCGACGTTGTCGATCACCATTCCCTGGACCGGCATCACCTTTGCCAGCTGGAATACCAATGATCTGATCACGCCATTGACCGCCGCAATTGCCGGTCTGGCTCTGAATGAAGCCGCGTATATGGCGGAAATCATTCGTGCGGGTTTGCTCTCGGTCGATAACGGCCAGGTAGAAACCACGCAGGCTTTCGGCATGAGCCGCACGCGTGCACTGCGCCGCATCATCATTCCGCAGGCCATGCGTTCCATTATTCCCCCCACTGGCAATCAGTTGATCAGCATGATCAAAGCAACCTCGCTGGTGAGTGTGATAGCTATGGGCGATCTGCTGTATTCGGTGCAGGCGGTCTATAACCGTACCTTTGAAATCATTCCCATGCTGATGGTAGCGGTGATCTGGTATCTGCTCATCACCTCAATTCTCAACGTTGGTCAGTCGGCTATTGAACGTTACTACGCCCGCGGTACCCGACGCACGGTGGTTGTCACCAAACGCCGCAATCAGAGTGACGATATCAGCCAGCGTGCCCTGGTGCAGAAGGAGGATGTATGAGTGATGTTCAGCCGCTGGTGCGTGCCCGCAATGTGCAGAAAAGCTACGGTGATAATGAGGTCCTGAAAGGTATCGATCTGGATGTGTTCCCGGGTGAAGTGGTGGTGATCCTCGGGCCGTCCGGCTCGGGCAAATCAACCTTTCTGCGCTGTATTAACCATCTGGAAGATATGAACGCCGGTTCGATCATGGTGGGTGATGAGCAAATTGGTTATGAATTAAAAAAAGGCATTTTGCATCGCCTGTCACCACGCCGAATAGCCCATCAGCGCCAGAAGATTGGCATGGTGTTTCAGCAGTTCAACCTCTATCCCCATATGACGGTGTTGCAGAACATCATTGAAGCGCCGATTGGCGTGCATAAGTTCCCACGCCAGGACGCGTTAAAACATGCCCATGAGCTGCTCTCAACGGTCGGGCTGAGTGATAAAGCGGATGCCTGGCCACGTCATTTGTCCGGTGGTCAGCAGCAGCGGGTAGCGATAGCGCGCGCGCTGGCGATTAAGCCATCACTGATGTTGTTTGATGAACCGACCTCGGCGCTCGATCCTGAGCTGGTGGGGGAAGTGCTGGCGACCATGCGCACGCTGGCGGATCAGGGATTAACCATGATTGTGGTCACCCATGAAATTGGTTTTGCCCGTGAAGCCGCTGACCGTGTGGTATTTATGGATGGTGGCGTGGTGGTGGAGCAGGGCAGTCCGGAGCAGGTGATTGGCAATCCGCAGCACCCGCGTACCCAGGCATTTTTGAGCCGTTTTATCTGAAAATTATCAGGTGGCTGATCTTACTCTGTTACAGATTGCAGTTGAGCTGGCAAGCGATCTGCGCGTAAATATCAGTCACCGTTTTTCGCTAAGGTTGAAAGGTTAATTATGGAAGGTATCAGTATTGCCAAACTGCTGATCATCGGTGCTCTCATCGTTCTGCTTTTTGGCACCAACAAGTTACGTTCACTGGGTGGCGATCTGGGTTCCGCAATCAAAGGCTTCAAAAAAGCCATGAAAGATGATGAATCCACCGCAACCAAAAGCACTGCTGAAGAAGCACCGGCAGAACGTGTCAGCCACAAAGAGTAATCTCTGCGGCTAACGTCAATAAGTGTAAAAATTTATTACGTTGTAAAAAACCAGACTGATGCCAGTCTGGTTTTTTGTTTTGTATCGCGGTGAAGTGATGACGCCGTCCGTGGCGCAGGCAGGGATTACTTAACTTCCAGTCCTTTGGCCTGCATGTCGGCATGGTAAGAGGAGCGCACAAACGGGCCACAGGCCGCGTGGGTGAAGCCCATTGCCATTGCTTCAGCTTTCATCTCATCAAACTCAGCAGGGCTGACATAACGCTGCACTGGCAGATGATGACGGCTCGGTTGCAGATACTGGCCCAGTGTCAGCATGGTGACGCCATGACGACGCAGATCGCGCATCACCTCAACAATTTCCGCATTGGTTTCACCCAGACCCACCATCAGGCCGGATTTCGTCGGCACGTCTGGATGCGCTTCTTTAAAACGCTCCAGCAGCTTGAGTGACCACTCGTAATTGGCACCCGGTCGTACCTGACGGTAAACGCGTGGTACGTTTTCCAGGTTGTGGTTGAACACATCTGGCGGCGTCGCAGTGAGGATTTCCAGCGCACGATCCATACGACCACGGAAATCGGGTACCAGGGTTTCAATCTTGATCGACGGGCTTTTTTCGCGGATAGCACTGATGCAATCGGCAAAGTGCTGGGCACCGCCGTCACGCAGGTCATCGCGGTCAACCGAGGTGATAACCACATAACGCAGCGCCATATCGGCGATGGTTTGGGCCAGTTTCACCGGCTCATTAGCATCAGGGGCATTCGGGCGACCGTGTGCCACATCGCAGAATGGGCAGCGACGGGTACAGATCGCGCCAAGAATCATAAAGGTAGCGGTGCCGTGGTTAAAACATTCTGCCAGGTTCGGGCAGGATGCCTCTTCACACACCGAATGCAGGCCATTTTTGCGCATGGCGGCCTTGATGCCCTGGATACGGCTGGTGTCGGCAGGAAGTTTGATCTTCATCCACTCCGGCTTACGCAGAATTTCCTCACGCTCAGTGACCACGGTTTTCACCGGAATCAGCGCCATTTTGTCGGCATCGCGATATTTGACGCCACGTTCCATCTGAATTGGTTTACTCATAAATCTGCAGGTTCCGGTCGGGATTGCGATTTGAAAGCTTCCTCACTCAAACTGAGAACCAGGCTTTCAACTTTATTTGAAAAAATTGCAAAAATTATATCATCTCGCAGCGCGGTAAGCAGCCGCTGTGAAGGTCATCAGGTTACAAAATTGTAAATACGCACTGACAGACATCACTGCGCGGGTTCATCGTTTAACCACTCGCTGGCGGTAAAGCCGGTCAACTGCGCAAAATGCTGCACCAGGCGCGGCTGGACATCAGCGGTGGTCACACCTGGCTGGAACTGCCCCAGCTGTGTCATACGCATACCGGCATAACCACAGGGATTGATGCGCAGGAAAGGGGCGAGATCCATCGCCACATTCAATGCCAGACCGTGAAACGAACACCCTTTGCGGATGCGCAGACCGAGCGAGCAAATCTTCTCTTCACCCACGTACACACCTGGGGCATCCGGTCGCGCATGGGCGCTGACACCGTAATCCGCCAGGGTGGCAACCACTGTTTCTTCCAGCGCCGTCACCAGTTGGCGCACACCAAGCTTACGGCGTTTAACATCGATCAGCACATACATAACCTGCTGGCCGGGACCGTGGTAAGTGACCTGGCCGCCGCGATCGCTTTGCACCACGGGAATGTCGCCGGGCATCAGCAGATGCTCAGCTTTGCCAGCCTGGCCCTGGGTAAACACCGGGTTATGCTCCACCAGCCAGACTTCATCTGGGGTGTCGCTGTCGCGTTGATCGGTAAAGCGGTGCATGGCGTCAGAAATCGGCTGCCAGTCGCGCTGGCCGAGTTGACGAACAAGAAGCGTATTAGCTGACAAAACGGGCATCCGGTAAAGAGTGAGAGGCAAAGTATAACGCTGGCAAAGATCCCTTTGCCAGCGTCAGCATTACAGCACCATGCGCACGATATCGATGTTGCCTAACTCTTCATACAGGGTTTCAACCTGTTCAATGTGTGTGGCCATGATGGTGATGGAAACGGAGTGATAATTGCCTTTGCTGCTCGGCTTCACATCTGGCTTGTAGTCGCCGGGCGCATGACGCTGCACCACTTCAACCACTTGATCAACCAGCTCCGGTTGCGCCAGACCCATCACTTTATAGGTAAAGGAGGTAGGGAATTCGAGCAGTTCATTCAGTTTGGTTTTCATATTGACTCCGGTGCATAAAAAACAGGCTCCCGCCTGAGCGGGAGCAATAATCCCCGTCATATTTCAGTCTGCAGGTGCGTTGGCTACGTTCGTTCACCCCAGTCACTTACTATTGTAAGCTCCCGGGGATGAACTCGCTTGCCGCCTTCCTGCACCCTGAACTATTTAGGGGATATTAAATATATGATGGTATATGGCGGGTTTTTCAACCATACGGCCTTAGCCGAACCAGTGGTGGAACATCAGTTTGATGTAATCGATGATACGACTGATGAAACCGCCTTCCTGAACTTCGTTCAGCACCACCAGCGGACGCTGTTCAATGGTTTTGCCATCCAGCTGGAAGTTGATGCTGCCCACTACCTGGTTTTTCTGTAGCGGCGCATGCAGTTCGGTGTTGTTCAGCACGTAGCTGGCTTTCAGATCTTTCATGCGGCCACGCGGGATGGTCAGATAAGCATCTTTCTCCACGCCGAGCTGGACACGGTCGCTGTTACCAAACCACACCGGCTCAGAAGCAAATTCTTTACCCGCCTTCAGCGGTGCCACGGTTTCAAAGAAACGGAAGCCCCAGGTCAGCAGTTTTTTGCTCTCGGTTTCACGGCCTTTGTAGGTATGGCCGCCCATCACCGCCGAAATCAGACGCATCTGGCCTTCGGTCGCTGACGCCACCAGGTTGTAACCTGCGGCATCGGTATGGCCGGTTTTGATGCCGTCGACATTGAGGCTGGTATCCCACAGCAGGCCGTTACGGTTCAGCTGGCGGATGTTGTTAAAGGTGAACTCTTTCTCGTGATAAACCGCGTATTCATCCGGTACGTCACGAATCAGTGCCTGACCGATCAGCGCCATATCGCGCGCCGAGCTGTACTGGCCGTCTGCATCCAGGCCGTGTACGGTCTGGAAATGGGTGTTTTTCAGACCTAACGCCTGCACGTAATTGTTCATCAGGTTGACGAAGGCATCCTGGCTGCCCGCCACATAATCGGCCATGGCAACACAGGCATCGTTACCGGATTGCAGCACGATACCGCGCGTCAGCTGCGAAACGGGAACGCGATCGCCCGGTTTGAGGAACATCAGCGAGGAGCCTTTAAATACCGGATTACCGGTAGCCCACGCATCTTTACCCACGGTGACAATATCATCCTGATGGATTTTACCCGCTTTAACTGCCTGGCCGATGACGTAGCTGGTCATCATTTTGGTCAGACTGGCGGGGTCGCGACGTGCATCGGCGTTCTTTTCCGCCAGCACCTTGCCCGAGTTATAGTCGATCAGAACGTAGGCTTCAGCATCAATGTCCGGAACGCCCGGAATCATGGTTTTGAGGTTAACATCGTCCGCCAGGGCGGCATGGCTGAGGGAAAGGGCGACCAGTGATCCCACTGTCAGGCGTTTCAGAAAACGAGAAGGTTTCAGCGTATTCATGTTCAGGACTACAACATCCGTGAGGTTGAGAGTGAAAAAAAGTGCCTTGACTCAAGCAAACGCCTGATTGGGCGACATCTTGCTTTGCAAAACTGTTGTAACCAGGCAGCACTATGCCTGGTTGTTATTATCACATGCCGTTATGTGACGTGGTAATAAATGAACTCATTTGCGCTTCGTTGTTCAGGCGCTGCTGCAATGCAGCAGCTTCCGCGCGGGATTTATAGCCACCCAGCTGCACGCGATAAACGTTGCCATTGGCTTCAACCGAACCCGGTACGCCGAAACGTTTGCCGAGGCTGGTTGCCAGCTGGCGTGCGCGAACGGCATCGTTAAGTGCGCCCACCTGCACTACATAACCGCCAGCGCTCTGGCTGGCTGGCGTTGCAGCTGCGGCTACCGGGGCTGCGACCGCAGCAGTCGCCGCGGGTGCAGCTACAGTGGCGGCTGGCTGCGGTTCGCTGCTTTCCAGTACGCCACTGGCTAAGGGTTGTGGTGCGCCAAGAAAACCATTGCTGCGCACCGGTGCACCCATGCCATCGCTGCTTTGCAGCGTGCTGTTATCCACCGCACGGACATCCTGCGCCGGAGGTGTGGCGCTTTGGGTGCTGGCACTGCCGCCCATCATCACCATACCGCCGCCCAGGTCAGGGCGTGCTGGCAGTGCGTAACTTTGTTTGGCGACCGTGGTACCAATGGTACCGGGGCCCGACAGCGTACCGTCCGGTGCGACATTGATATAGTCAACGCGCACACGGGTATTATTCGAGATATTCAGGCGGTCGGCTGCGGCGCTCGACAAATCGATAATTCGGCCCGGTGTGTAGGGACCGCGATCATTGACTCGCACGACAATCTGACGACCATTCGCCAGGTTAGTGACGCGGACATAGCTGGGTAAAGGCAGGGTCGGATGAGCTGCGCTCATGGCGTTGGGATCGAAGGTCTCACCAATCGCGGTACGATTGCCCTGGGCTTCAGTGCCATAGGAGGTGGCTAAACCCACTTCACTGAAGTTAGAAGGATCTTTCACGATACGGTAGGTTTTACCGTTGACGCTATAGTCCTGGCTGGTTGACGGATTGATCGGTTCATAGCGCGGTTCCACTCCCGGGATTTCAACTACCGGGCCGTTGTAAGCCGGTTGTGGTGGGGCGGTATTCTGCGGTTCCTGAGAGGAACAGGCAGCCAGTACCAATGATGCCAGAGCAACCCCAAGCCAGTCCTTACGCATGTGCAGCCTCTTAAACGCTTTTAGATAACATTTTTCGATGAGTATGGATCGACATGACGATGCCAAATCCGGCCATTAGTACAATCAATGCCGATCCGCCGTAGCTGACCAGCGGCAGCGGTACGCCGACCACCGGTAAGATACCACTAACCATGCCAATGTTAACGAAAACATAAACGAATAAAATCAGCATCAAACCTCCTGCCATCACGCGACCAAAGGTGGTTTGTGCCCGTGCTGCGATAATCAAACCACGCATAATAAGCAGCAGATACAGCACCAATAGCAGCAGTACGCCGACCAGCCCCAGTTCTTCTGCCAGCACGGCAAAGATAAAGTCAGTATGGCGTTCAGGCAAAAACTCCAGTTGAGACTGGGTGCCATGCAGCCAGCCCTTACCGCGCAGGCCACCTGAGCCGATGGCAATTTTGGACTGAATGATGTGATAACCGGCACCCAGTGGATCGCTCTCGGGGTTCAGCAGCATCATCACGCGGTCGCGTTGATAATCGTGCATCAGGAAGAACCACAGCACCGGGATAAACGCCGCAATCAGCAGCACCGCAACGCCAATCAATTTCCAGCTCATGCCAGACAGGAACAGCACGAACAAACCTGATGCAGCGATCAGGATGGATGTTCCCAGGTCAGGCTGCGCTGCAACCAGCAGGGTCGGAGCAAAGATCAGGATCAGTGCGATGCCGGTGTTCTTCAGCGTTGGCGGACACACATCGCGATTGATAAAGCGCGCCACCATCAGTGGCACGGCTATTTTGGCGATCTCCGACGGCTGGAAGCGCACCACGCCCAGATCCAGCCAGCGCTGCGCCCCTTTACTGATATGGCCGAAGGCATCTACGGCAATCAGTAATATCACGCAGATGATATAGAGATAGGGCGCCCAGCTCTCGTAAACGCGCGGTGGCACCTGCGCCAGCACGATCATGATCACCAGACCCATCACAATCTGGCCGATTTTACGCTCCATCATGCCGGGATCCTGGCCACTGGCGCTCCAGATAACGAAAGCGCTGTAGACCAGCAGGCCGATGATCACCAGCATAAAGAGGGGGTCAATATGGATGCGCGTCCAGATCGTTCTTTTCTGCGGACTATCGTTCATGGACATGCTTATTCACCTTCGTAACCGGGTGGCGTCGGTGCGGCTTCTGGCAGCACCGTATTGTTATCGCCTAACATAATGTGGTCGAGAATCTGACGCATCACCGAGCCGACGGCCGGGCCCGCACCGCCGTTCTCCAGAATCATAGTGACAGCGACACGCGGTTTATCAAACGGCGCGAAGGCGGTCATCAGTTTGTGGTCACGCAGACGCTCAGCGATTTTGTGTGCGTTATAGGTTTCGTTCTCTTTCAGACCGAATACCTGAGCCGTACCGGATTTGGCGGCGATTTTATAAGGGGCATCGGCAAAACTCTTATGCGCAGTCCCGTTGGGACGGTTGGCAACGCCATACATCCCGTCTTTGGCGATCTCCCAGAAACCGGAGTGGATATCGCCAATCGGTTCATCTGCTGGCTGGCGATACGGCACCATGGTGTGGCCTTCACGGGTGGCGTGCAACAGATGCGGCACTTTTATTACCCCGTCGTTTATTAAAATCATCATCGCTTTGTTCATCTGCACCGGTGTGGCGGTCCAGTAGCCCTGGCCGATCCCCACCGGGATGGTATCGCCCTGATACCAGGGTTTCTTAAAGCGTTTCAGCTTCCAGTCACGCGTCGGCATATTGCCGGGGCTTTCCTGTGGCAGGTCAATGCCGGTGCGATGGCCGTAGCCAAATTTGGTCATCCATTCTGACAGGCGATCAATCCCCATGTCATAGGCAACCTGATAGAAGAAGGTATCGGCGGATTCTTCCAGTGCTTTGGTGACGTTGAGACGACCATGCCCCCATTTTTTCCAGTCACGATAACGCTTTTCAGAACCCGGTAACTGCCACCAGCCGGGGTCAAACAGACTGGTGTTACGGTTAATCACCCCGGCGCTGAGCGCTGATACCGCGACGTAAGGTTTCACTGTGGATGCCGGAGGGTAGGCAGCCTGCAAGGCGCGATTATAAAGTGGACGATTTTCATCGTTGAGCAACGCTTTGTAATCTTTGCTGGAGATACCATCGACAAACAGATTTGGGTCATAGCTTGGTGTTGAAACCAGTGCGAGGATTTCCCCGCTGCGTGGATCGCTCACTACCACTGCTGCCCGGCTGCCCGCCAGCAGCGTTTCGATGTACTGCTGCAATTTGAGGTCGATGGTGAGATAGATATCGCGCCCGGCCTGAGGTGATTGTTCATGCAACTGACGGATCACCCGGCCACGGTTATTCACCTCGACTTCTTCATAACCGGTGGTGCCGTGCAGCACATCCTCGTAATAGTTTTCGATACCCAGCTTGCCGATGTCATGGGTTGCCGCATAGTTCGGCCATTTGCCTTCCTGATCGAGACGCGTGACATCACGATCGTTAATTTTCGACACGTAGCCCACCACATGGGTCAGCGTTTGTCCGTAGGGATAGTAGCGGCGCTGGTAGCCTTTCACTTCCACACCCGGGAAGCGGTACTGATTTACAGCAAAACGCGCCACCTGCACATCGCTCAGGGCGGTTTTGACCGGAATGGAGGTGAAGCGGCGAGAGCGCTTGCGTTCTTTCTCGAACGCGTCCAAATCGTCATCGGTGAGATCGAGGATCGGGCGCAGGTCCTGTAGCGTTTGCTTCAGGTCATCGACTTTTTCCGGTACCAGCTCCGCCTGATAAATGGTGCGGTTCAGCGCCAGCGGCACGCCGTTGCGATCAAAAATGATACCGCGGCTCGGTGCCACCGGCACCAGCTTGATGCGGTTGTCATTGGAGCGGGTGCTGTAATCAGCAAAACGCAGAATTTGCAGGTGGTACAGGTTGACCACCAGAATACCGGAAAGCAGCAGGATGCCGAAAAAGGCTACCAAAGCCCGACGGACAAACAGCTTTTGTTCGGCAGTGTAATCGCGAAAAGCGTTGCTTTGTAATTTCATCCGCTGCGTTTAATGTCCGGGGTTGGCCTGGCGTTTATTCACGGTGATAAGGATGATTGGCGGTGATGCTCCAGGCACGGTACAGGCTCTCGGCCACCAGCACACGCACCAGCGGATGTGGCAGCGTCAGGGCCGACAGTGACCAGCTTTGCTCTGCCGCCGCCTTACAGGCAGGCGACAGGCCTTCAGGCCCGCCGATCAACAGGCTGACATCGCGGCCATCCTGCTTCCAGCGCTCCAGCTGCTGTGCCAGCTGCGGGGTTTCCCACGGTTGCCCGGGAATATCCAGCGTCACAATGCGGTTACCTTTGCCCACGGCCGCCAGCATCGCTTCACCTTCTTTTTCAAGAATGCGTTTGATGTCAGCATTTTTGCCGCGTTTGCCTGCTGGCACTTCGGTCAGTTCCAGCGGCATATCTTTAGGGAAGCGGCGCAGATACTCGGTGAAACCGGTCTGAACCCAATCCGGCATTTTGGTGCCGACGGCCACAAGCTGCAATTTCACCGCTTAGCTCCAGAGCTTTTCCAGCTCATACAGCTGACGGCTGTCTTCCTGCATGACGTGCACAATCACGTCACCAAGATCGACCACCACCCAGTCGGCTGCCGCTTTGCCTTCAACGCCTAATGGCTTCAGGCCAGCAGCGCGTGACTCCTGCATGACATGGTCAGCAATTGAGGTCACATGACGGGTTGAGGTGCCGGTGCAGATAATCATGCAATCGGTGATGCTGGATTTGCCCTGAACGTCAAGCGCGACGATATCCTGGCCTTTGAGATCATCAATCTTATCAATAACGAACTCTTGGAGTGCTTTACCTTGCAAAAGGTTCCCCTTAAATCAGGTGATTACGGGCAGGCTGAATGCCCTGGAAACGCAGCCAAAAATGAAGCGGCGCAGTATAGCATGCCGCGATTGGTCGCGATATATACCCGTTATACATCAAATTGCAGGAGCGTTAACTGTCAGCAAGCCTGCAAGCCGAATTATTTAAGGTATAGGCCGGCGCGATCGATATAGTCGATGACCGCTGCGGGCAGTAAATCCGCGCAGGACTCGCCCTGTAAGCGGCGCTTGCGGATCTCGGTGGCTGAAATATCGAAAAGCGGCGTATCGGCCAGCCAGATAAGGCCAGCCGGAAGGCGATGCAGTTGTTGCACATCGCGCGCGAGATGCTGATCCAGCCACTGCTGCATCTCAGGGGTGTCCATTTGCGCCGGATAACCCGGGCGTTTGCACACCAGCAAATGACACAGCGACAACAAATCCTGCCAGCGGTGCCATTTGGCTAACGTTAGCAGAGAATCCTGGCCGATGATAAACCCCAGGGGCTGCTGATCACCACGTTGTGCACGCAATGCTTCCAGCGTTGCCACCGTCCACGATGGCGTTTCCCGCTCCAGCTCGCGCGTATCGATATCAAACAACGGGCGGTCAGCAATGGCGCAGTGCAACATGGCGACGCGCTGTTGCGCACTGGCCTGGGGTTGCGGGCGATGTGGCGGTACATTGTTCGGCAGCAGAGTGACTTTTTTCAGGCCGATCTGCTGGGCCAGTGCTTCGACCGGATGCAGATGTCCATAATGGATGGGATCAAAGGTGCCGCCGAACAGGGCGTCAAGTTCAGACATCAGCAAAGCTCATCGGGAAATCACGGTGGCATAGCAGCAGCGATAGGGTCTCCAGCTGCGGCCACAGGTTTTGACCATAGTCCTGTTTCAGCGACAGCTCCAGCTCCGCCAGCAGATGCACCGCGCGCTGTAAACGACGGGCATCCAGCCGTTGTAATGCCTCCATAAACAGCGCCCGGCGGTTCTGCCAGATACGTTGTTGATCCATCAGCGTGCGCAGCGGTTGTCGGGCCTGATGGCGTTGCAGATGCAGTAACGTCAGCAGATCGCGTTGCAGGCTGCGCAGCAGGATCACCACTTCGCTGTCTTCCTTCTCCAGCTGATGCAGGATATGCAGGGCGCGCTTACTTTTGCCCGCCAGCAGGGCATCAACCCAGTGGAACGGCGTAAAGTGGGCGGCATCATTTACCGCTTCTTCGACCCGTGGCAGGGTGAGTTTGCCATCCGGCCATAACAACGAGAGGCGCTCCAGCGCCTGAGCCAGTGCCAGCAAGTTGCCTTCATAACAGTAGCAAAGCAGCTGGATTGCGGCATCATCGACGCTCAGCTTCATAGCTTTGGCGCGATTTGCCACCCAGCGTGGCAACTGGGCCTGTTCGGGGGTCTGGCACGGCACCAGCACGGCCTGCGCACTTAGCGCTTTAAACCAGGCGCTGTTTTCCTGCGCTTTGGTCAGCTTCGCCATGCGCAGCACCAGCAGGATATCGCTGTGCAGCAGGCTGGCAAGTTTGACCAGTTGCTCGGCCATCGCGGCGTTCGGGCCATTTTCCGGGAATTGCAGCGTCAGTGTCTGCCGTTGGGTAAACAGGCTGAGCGACTGGCAGCGGGCAAACAGGTCATCCCAGCTGGTTTGTGCATCCAGAGTGACACTGAAATGTTCTTCGAAGCCCTGAGCCGTTGACGCGGTGCGAATGGCGTCAGCGCTTTCCTGAATCAGCAGCGGTTCATTACCGGTCAGAAAATAACAGGCGCGCAGCCCCTCACGGAGTTGCGCGCTGAGTTGTTCAGGATAGATCCTGATCATTGCAGACTGGTAGCTGACGAGGAAGGTGCTTCCAGTGAGCTTTCGCCGGGTAAGATCGTCTCAGGCTGCGGCAGTGTATCTTTGTTGCTTTCCTGTGCCGCATGCACTGTCAGCAGCTTGCGCACCAGCTGTTCGGCGGCACGCTGACGCATCTCCTGCATGATCTTGTCCTGCTCGGCATCCTTCGCCAGTGCGGCGTTCGGGTTGTCGAAGAAAGAACGATACACGGTGGTGCTGATCGGGTAGATACCTTTACCTGGCAGCAGTACCTGAGCCGACACTGACATCACCAGTGAATATTCAGCGGTGGTGCCGCTGATAAATATGGAGGCAGTATCACGACCAAAGTTTTCACCGCCGAGACGTAACGTCGGCACGTTATTGCGCGTCTCTTTGGTGTCATCAACAATGCGCACGTTATTGAGGCGCAGTTGCTGACGGACGGTACGCGCCAGTGGTCCATAAGGGTCACCAGTGGAGACGATCAGCGTTTTCATTTCAGCGGGCACCTGAGTGGTGCCACGCGGATGAAAACCACAGCCAGCGGTGATCATCACCGCCAGCAGGACAAACAGCCTGATTATCAGTTGTCGCACAGTTCCTCCTGAACTTAACCTACGACCAGGTTAAGCAGTTTGCCGGGGACATAAATCACTTTACGAATGGTGACGCCTTCCAGATATTTCGCCACCAGATGCTCCTGCGCGGCACGCGCCTGCACCTGCTCCTGGGTGGCATCGGGCGCAACGGTGATTTTGCCGCGCACTTTGCCATTAACCTGAACTACAACCAGCAGTGAATCTTCAACCATAGCGGCTTCGTCTGCAAGCGGCCAGCTGGCGTCATCAACACTGCCTTCACCGCCCAGCGCTTCCCACAGTACGTAGCAGGTGTGCGGGGTGAACGGATACAGCAGACGGGTGACGGCAATCAGCGCTTCCTGCAGCAGCGCACGATCCTGGTCGCTATCCTGCGGGGCGCGGATCAGTTTGTTCATCAGCTCCATAATCGCGGCAATCGCGGTATTGAAGGTCTGACGACGGCCAATATCATCCGCCACTTTGGCGATGGTTTTGTGCAGATCGCGACGCAGCGCTTTCTGATCATCGTTCAGCGCGTTGACATCCAGCGCGGTGGTCGCGCCTTTTGCGACGTGTTCGTAAGCCAGTTTCCACACACGTTTCAGGAAGCGGTTTGCCCCTTCCACGCCTGATTCCTGCCACTCCAGCGTCATTTCCGCCGGGGAAGCAAACATCATGAACAGACGAACAGTATCAGCACCGTAACGTTCTACCATCAACTGCGGGTCGATGCCGTTGTTTTTCGACTTCGACATTTTGCTCATGCCCGCGTAAACCACTTCACGGCCCTGATTGTCGATAGCTTTGACGATACGACCTTTTTCGTCACGCTCTACGCTCACGTCTACCGGAGACACCCAGTTACGCTCGCCGTTAGCGCCGACGTAGTAGAAGGCATCCGCCAATACCATGCCCTGACACAGCAGACGTTTGGCTGGCTCATCAGAGTTTACCAGGCCCGCATCACGCAGCAGCTTATGATAGAAGCGGAAATACATCAGGTGCATGATGGCGTGTTCTATACCACCCACATACTGATCGACCGGCAGCCAATAGTTTGCTGCAGCCGGATCCAGCATGCCTTCATTGTAGTTAGCGCAGGTATAGCGCGCGTAGTACCAGGATGACTCCATAAAGGTGTCAAAGGTATCGGTTTCACGCAGCGCAGGTTGGCCGTTTACGGTGGTTTTTGCCCACTCCGGGTCAGCTTTAATCGGGCTGGTAATACCATCCATCACCACGTCTTCTGGCAGGATCACCGGCAGTTGATCCTCCGGCGTTGGCATCACGGTGCCATCTTCCAGCGTCACCATCGGGATCGGTGCGCCCCAGTAACGCTGACGGGAGACACCCCAGTCGCGCAGACGGTAGTTCACTTTACGCACGCCGACGCCTTTGGCGGCCAGCGCATCAGCGATGGCGTTAAAGCCTGCTTCGTGGCTGAGACCGTTGTAGTCGCCGGAGTTGAACAGCGAGCCTTTTTCGGTCATCGCTGCGGCGCTGATATCTGGCTCGGTGCCATCAAGGTTCAGGATTACCGGTTTGATCGGCAACGAATATTTAGTGGCAAATTCCCAGTCGCGTTGGTCATGGCCCGGAACAGCCATCACCGCACCGGTGCCGTATTCCATCAACACAAAGTTGGCAACCCATACCGGGAGCTCTTCACCGGTCAGCGGATGGATAACATGCAGGCCGGTGGCCATGCCTTTTTTCTCCATCGTCGCCATATCAGCTTCAGCCACTTTGGTATTGCGGCATTCATCGATGAAGTCAGACAGCGCCGGGTTGGTCGCTGCGGCCTGCTGTGCCAGCGGGTGACCTGCGGCGACGGCGACATAGGTGGCACCCAGGAAGGTATCCGGACGGGTGGTGTAGACCGTGACTTTTTCTGCGCTGAAGGCCACATCAAAGGTGATTTCCACGCCTTCTGAGCGACCAATCCAGTTGCGCTGCATGGTTTTAACCTGCTCAGGCCAGTCTTCCAGCTTGTCGAGGTCGTTCAGCAGTTCTTCTGCATAATCGGTGATTTTGACAAACCACTGCGGGATCTCTTTGCGCTCAACTTTGGTGTCGCAACGCCAGCAGCAGCCGTCGATAACTTGCTCGTTCGCCAGCACAGTCAGATCATTTGGGCACCAGTTAACCGCTGAGGTCTTTTTGTAAACCAGACCTTTTTCATACAGTTTGGTGAAAAACCACTGTTCCCAGCGATAGTATTCAGGCTGGCAGGTCGCCAGTTCACGGCTCCAGTCATAGCCAAAACCCAGCAGTTTGAGCTGGTTTTTCATGTACTGGATATTGTCATAAGTCCAGGGGGCCGGGGCAGTATTGTTTTTTACCGCCGCGCCTTCAGCAGGCAGACCAAACGCATCCCAGCCGATTGGCTGCAGCACGTTTTTGCCCAGCATACGTTGGTAGCGGGCAATCACATCACCGATGGTGTAGTTACGCACATGGCCCATGTGCAGGCGGCCGGAAGGATAGGGTAGCATAGAGAGGCAGTAGTATTTCTCTTTGCCTTCCTGCTCGGTCACTTTAAAGGTTTCATTTTCGTCCCAGTGCTGCTGGACGCGGGATTCTATCTCTTCCGGGCGGTATTGCTCTTGCATGGCTGCCTGTGGTCCTTAATGAATATCGCACTTAGCGTACTTTTAGATCCGCATAGCATACCCATAAGGTAGCCCCTCAACAACACTTCACGCCTTTGCCTGGGCGATTTCTGCCGAATGCGCCGCCGTATTCACCCTTTTGCGATTTCCCCCGCGGCCTGACTCGCAAGTGACTAAACTTAATCAGAGCATTCGCAGCAGAAAGGAGAACAAAATGAATAACGTGGCGCAGGTCTATCGTGCAACGGTAGCGGCATTAACCCAGCGACTGGAACGCGGTGAACGTGATATTGATGCGCTGGTCGCCAGTGCGCGTCTGCGGCTACTGGCGCAGCAGGATTTAACGCCGGATCAGGTTGATGAAGTGTTACATGCCGTCAGGCGAGATTTGCAGGAATTTGCCCTTAGCTATGAAGAGTCTTCCAGCGTGCTGGGCGATTCGGTGTTTATGCGGGTGATTCGCGAGAGTATCTGGAAGGAGCTGGCGGATATCACCGACAAGAGCCAGCTGGAGTGGCGCGAGGTGTTTCAGGATCTGCGCCATCACGGTGTCTATCAAAGCGGTGAGGTAGTGGGGCTGGGAAACCTGGTATGCGAGAAATGTCAGTTTACCCGCGCTATTTATACCCCGGAAACCCTAACCCGTTGCCCGGAATGTGGGCACGATCATTTCCAGCGCCAGCCGTTTGAACCCTAAAAAACATCGGGCAGCGTTGCTGCCCGATGCATTCCGTGTAGCGGCGCGATTTAGTGCAAGATCTTCGCGAGGAAGTCTTTGGCACGATCCGACTGCGGATTGTTAAAGAAGTCATCCTTATTGGTGTCTTCAACAATTTTGCCTTCATCCATAAAGATCACGCGGTTAGCCACTTTGCGTGCAAAGCCCATTTCATGGGTCACCACCATCATGGTCATCCCTTCCTGTGCCAGTTCCACCATCACATCCAGCACTTCGTTGATCATTTCCGGGTCAAGCGCGGAGGTTGGTTCATCGAACAGCATCGCCACCGGGTCCATGCACAGCGCACGGGCAATCGCCACACGCTGCTGCTGACCACCAGAGAGCTGGCCAGGGAATTTATCCGCATGGGCAGATAAGCCAACGCGCGCCAGCAGTTTCAGGCCTTTTTCCCGCGCCAGCTTTTTGTCACGCTTCAGCACTTTCACCTGCGCCAGGGTCAGGTTGTCAACGATACTCAGATGCGGGAACAGTTCGAAATGCTGGAACACCATCCCGACCTTGCTGCGTAACTGTGCGAGGTTGGTTTTTTTGTCGTTAACTTCGATGCCCGTGACCTGAATGCTGCCCTGCTGAATCGGCTCCAGGCCATTTACCGTTTTGATCAGCGTTGATTTACCGGAACCCGACGGACCGCACACCACCACCACTTCACCGGTTTTGACTTCGGTGGAGCAATCGGTCAGCACCTGAAAGTGCCCGTACCACTTAGAAACATTTTTCAGGCTAATCATTTAAACCGTCCTTTTTCTTTTCAGATAGCTAACCAACAGCGAGGCGCTCAGGCTGATGACAAAGTAAACCAGGCCCGCAAACAAAACCATTTCGACCTGGGTACCGTCACGCTCACCAATGGTTGAAGCGGTACGGAAGAAATCAGCCAGGCTGAGGACATAAACCAGCGAGGTATCCTGAAACAGAACAATCCCCTGGGTGAGCAACAGCGGCACCATGGCACGAAACGCCTGCGGCAGGATCACCAGTTGCATCGATTGCCAGTGGGTCATACCCAGTGCCAGAGCGGCATTGGACTGACCGCGCGCGATACTGATGATGCCGGCGCGGATAATCTCCGAATAGTACGCAGCTTCAAACAGCGAAAAAGCCACCATCGCCGAGATCAGGCGGATATCGGTTTTCGGCGACAATCCCAGCACCTGTTGCAGAAAACTTGGTACCACCAGGTAGAACCACAACAGCACCATAACCAGCGGTACTGAACGGAACAGGTTTACGTACAGTTTGGCAAACCAGCGGATGGGGGCGATGGAGGACAGGCGCATTACCGCCAGAATGGTGCCCCAGATGATGCCAAATACCACGGCAGTGACGGTGATCTTGAGCGTAATCACCATACCTTCCAGCAGGAAGGGCAGGCTGGGAGGAATTGAGCTCCAGTCAAAATCGTACATTATTTCCCTCCCACATTGCCGGGCAGACGCACTTTACGTTCTACCAGACTCATGAGCAGCATGATCACCACGTTGATACCAATGTAGGCCAGGGTGATGGCGGTGAATGATTCATAGGCATGTGCCGAGTAATCCAGCAGCTTACCGGCCTGTGCAGCCATATCCACCAGGCCAATGGTGGAGGCGATGGCCGAGTTTTTCACCAGGTTAAGCATCTCCGACGTCATCGGCGGCACAATCACGCGATAGGCGTTCGGCAACAACACATAGCGGTACGTTTGCGGCAGGGTCAGGCCCATCGCCAGACCGGCATTTTTCTGCCCGCGCGGCAATGACTGAATTGCGGCACGTACCTGTTCAGACACGCGTGCGCCGGTGAATAGCCCAAGGCAAATCACCGACGAAGAGAAGAATTGGATGTTGGGATCCAGCTCCGATTTAAACCACATACCGAGGCTCTGCCCCACCAGTTCCGGTGCGACCAGATACCAGAAGAAGAACTGCACAATCAGCGGGATATTACGAAATAATTCCACGTAGCAGGTGCCGAGGGTGGCAAGCCAGCGATTAGGCACGGTACGCAGAATGCCAAAGAAGGAACCTACGAAGAAAGCGATAATCCAGGCGCAGCAGGAGACGGCAATAGTCACCTGAAAACCGGACCACAGCCAGCCGAGATAGGTCGTATTGCCGAACGGGGCCTGTTGTAAAAAGATGCCCCAGTTCCAGTCGATACCCATAATAGCTCCGGTAAAAAAAGGGTAGCTGAGCTTCAGCTACCCAGAAGATTGATGAACGGTGTCTTGTTTACTCTTTACAGGGGAACGACCTGAGAGAGTCTGTCTGTCCGCACCGCGTTTTCAGCAATCGAGAGGGCAGCGAGGCTGCCCTTGTTGTCGTTGTTAGTTAGAGTGCTTTATCGTTCGGTGATTTGAACAGCGCTTTCATATCGTCTGACAGCTCAAAGTTCATGTTCAGATTTTTCGGCGGGATCGGCTGTTTAAACCAGGTATCAAACCATTTAGCGGCTTCACCTGAGGTCTGGGCTTTTACAATGGTGTCGTCAACCAGCGTTTTGAACTGCGGGTCTTCTTTACGCATCATACAGCCGTAGGCTTCTTTGGATTGCGGCGTGCCAAGGATTTCCCAGTCACCCGGTTTCTTCGCTTTGGCTCGTTCGCCCGCCAGCAGCGCGTCATCCATCATAAAGGCAACAGCGCGACCCGTTTCCAGGGTACGGAAGGAATCACCGTGGTCCTTGGCGCTGATGATGCGCATATCCATTTTTTTCTCGTCATTCAGCTTATGCAACAGAACTTCAGAGGTGGTACCTGAAGTAACAACCACGGTTTTGCCTTTCAGATCGGGAAAATCATGGATTGGGCCGCCTTTTTTCACCATCAGACGGGTGCCGATGACAAAGATGGTGTCAGAGAAAGCCGCCTGTTGCTGACGCTCCAGGTTATTGGTGGTAGAACCACACTCAAAGTCGTATGTGCCGTTTTGCAGCAACGGAATACGGTTTTGCGAGGTGATCGGCAGCATTTTTACCTGCAGATCAGGTTTGTTCAGTTTGGCTTTAATCGCAGCAACAATCGCATTGGAGTAGTCCTGTGAATAGCCCACAACTTTTTGCTGATTATCGTAATAAGAAAAGGGAACTGATGATTCACGGTGCCCAACGACAATCACGCCGCTGTCGTTAATCTTTTTCAGGGTGCCAGCGAGATCTTCCGCCTGGGCCGTTCCCACTGCTGCACCTAACAGCAGAAGAGATAGTGCCACTTTGCGCATCTGCATGTTCCAACTCCTTCGTATGGATATCGCGCAGCACATTTACTACGCATATTTGTGATGTTGTGTGTATTTCCTGCTGCTTTTCTGGTTATCCCCGCACACAATGGCGCGCAGTTCAGGATTAACATAGCGAATTGTTAACACAATGAAACAGACAAGTTTCTTTTTTGCGAGCCGCGCCGCACCAATAAGAGGCAAAATTTCCCCTCTGCGCAAAAATAGTGCGCATTGGCGCTTTTTTATGGTGCGTAACCCTTGGCAATGTGCTGACAAAAGCTGATGTTTACGAAAAACACTGAAATAAATAGCAATGATCGTGCCAAAGCAGTTAAAGAGTGTAAGAAACCAGCAGAGAATGCGGCAAAGCAGGGGGATAGGGAGCGGAAAAATGCGATAAAAAGGCGAAGGGTGAGCTTCGCCTCAGGAAGGGAATGGCGAATCAGCGACGACGGCGGATCAGGCCCAGCACCACACCCAGCAGGGTCAGCACCCATACCGGCCATACACCGGCTTTGGCGTAAGGTGTCTCACCTGTGGTGGGTGTCACTTTCGCTGACAGCACATCACGCGTGAACTGCGGCAGCATCTTCTCAACATCACCGTTGGCATTGACCACTGCGGTAACGCCATTGTTGGTATCACGCAGTAACGGACGACCCAACTCCAGCGCGCGCATTCTTGCCATCTGGAAGTGCTGCCACGGGCCGATGGAGTGACCAAACCAGGCATCGTTCGACACGGTCAGCAGGAAATTGGTGTCCGGGCGGAAATTAGCACGTACCTGTTCGCCCAGCACGATCTCATAGCAGATGGCGCTGGTCAGGTTGTAGCCCGCCACTTTTAATTGCGGCTGAATATAGGCTCCACGACTGAATGACGACATCGGCAAATCAAAGAACGGGGCCAGTGGTCGTAACAAATCTTCCAGCGGTACAAACTCACCAAAGGGCACCAGGTGATTCTTCTGATAACGGTTCTGGCTCTGGTAGCTGTAAGGATGCTCGCCGCCCAGCACAATTACGGAGTTGTAATCATGGTAACGATTGTCACCTTCCAGACGCGAATCGACGATGCCAGTGATCAGTGAACTGCCACGCGCACGCAGTTCTTCATCCAGCGCATGCAGGAACGGCTGCTGATTGCTTTCTAAGTCGGTAATCGCCGATTCCGGCCAGATAATGATCGGTGCTTTGCCCATCCACGGCTGGCTGTACGAGGTGTAAACCCGCAGCGTATTCAGCAACTGCTGCGGATCCCATTTCATCGATTGTGGAATATTGCCCTGAACCATTGCGACATCGACGCTGCGCTCTGGCAGTGGCTGATACCACTGCAACATGCGTAACGGCCACGGCAGCAGTAACAACAAAACGGCAGCAACCAGGCTTTTCACGCTGCGCTGATGTAGTGCAAACACCAGCAAACCGGCAATCACCATTAACAGGAAGGTGATGGTTTCCACGCCCGCCAGTGGAGCCAGTCCTTTCAGCGGGCCATCAATCTGGCTGTAGCCGAACTGTAACCAGGGGAAGCCCGTCAGGATCCAGCCACGCAGGAACTCGGTGATTTGCCATAATGCCGGAGCCGCTACCGCCAGACGCCATAGCGTGGCACGCGGCCACAGGCGATTAAGCAGGATGGCAAACAGCATTGGATAGAGAGACAAATAGGCTGCCAGCAGCACCACCAGGAACACGTTAACCGGTCCGGGCATACCACCGAAGGTGGCGATGCTGACGTACACCCAGTTAATGCCGCTGCCGAACAGGCCAAAACCCCAGGCAAAACCGATGGCTGAAGCCTGCGCGGTACGGCGATCCAGCAACAACAGTTGCAGGCCGAACAGCGAAATCAGGGCGGCGGGCCAGAAATCATAAGGGGAAAAGGAAAGGGTGCCGATGGCACCCGTTATTAACGCCAGCAGCAGGCGAACCCGCTGCCGCGAGTAAAGAGAGGCTAAAGCCATAAAATTATTCGTCATCCAGTTGAGGGAGCGGCGAGTCTTCCGGAATTTTTACATGCACCTGGATGATACGGCGGCTGTCAGACATGGCGACCTTGAATTGGTAACCATCAATTTCAATGCTTTCACCGCGTGCGGGAAGGTGGCCGAATCCCTGCATCACCAGACCGCCGATGGTATCCACTTCGTCATCACTGAAACCGGTGCCGAACACTTCGTTGAAGTCTTCGATCGGCGTCAGCGCACGCACTGTATAAGTGTGGCGGTTCAACTGACGGATATCGCGATCTTCTTCATCGTCATATTCGTCTTCAATTTCTCCGACGATCAGTTCGAGGATGTCCTCAATGGTCACCAGACCGGACACACCGCCAAACTCATCAATCACAATCGCCATATGGTAGCGTTGTGAACGGAACTCTTTCAGCATGCGGTCGACACGCTTACTTTCTGGCACCACCACGGCGGTGCGCAGCACTTTCTCCATGCTGAATGGTTCTGAGGCGCTGCTCATAAAGGGCAGCAAATCCTTGGCCATCAGAATGCCTTCAACATGATCTTTATCTTCGCTGATCACCGGGAAGCGTGAGTGGGCCGATTCAATGATCACCGCCAGACATTCTTCCAGGCTCTGGTTACGTTTCAGGGTGATCATTTGGGAACGCGGGATCATGATGTCGCGCACGCGTTGTTCGGCAATATCCAGCACCCCTTCCAGCATGTCGCGGGTGTCCTGGTCGATCAGTTCTTTTTGCTCAGAATCGCGGATTAGCCCCAGCAGTTCGTCACGGTTTTTAGGTTCGCCGTGGAACAGTTGGTTGATTAACAGGGAAAAAAATCCCTTTTTACTACTGGGTGCATCGCTGTTTTGAGAATGGTCGTCGCTCATGGCGTTTTTATTAAGTTCTCTCTGGTGAGGGAAGGAAACTGCTGGCATCCGCGCCAGCAGCGTAAATACCTGAGCCAGGGGCTCAGGCGTCTTCTTTCTCCGAAATGTACGGGTCCGGATAACCAAGGGCAAGCATTATCTCGGTCTCCAGTGCTTCCATTTCTTCGGCTTCGTCATCTTCGATATGGTCATAGCCCAGCAGATGCAGCGTACCGTGGACCACCATATGCGCCCAGTGGGCTTCCACGGTTTTCCCTTGCTCTGCGGCTTCCGCTTCCACCACCTGACGACAAATAATCAGATCGCCAAGCAGCGGCAGTTCGATGCCCGGAGGAGCTTCGAAAGGAAAAGACAGCACGTTAGTGGGCTTGTCTTTACCACGATACGTCAGATTGAGTTCATGGCTTTCTGCTTCATCAACCAGACGAATGGTGACTTCGCTTTCCGGCTGAAAAGGCGTGACTGCCGCTTCCAGCCAGCGCTGGAAAGCGGCTTCGTCGGGCAATCCCTGGCTTTCGGCACACGCCAGTTGTAAATCAAGAATTACCGCGCTCATGAAGGCTCCTGCGGGCTGGGTTGGGTGGCGGCGAGCGCTTCACGTTTGCGCTCCTCTGCCTGTTTGTCACGGCGTTTCTGGTCAGCTTCTTCCCAGGCTTCATAGGCGATAACGATGCGAGCCACCACCGGATGGCGTACCACGTCTTCGCTGTGGAAGAAGTTAAAGCTTAACTCATCCACTTCCGACAACACTTCAATCGCATGGCGCAGGCCAGATTTAGTGTGTCGCGGCAGGTCAATCTGCGTGACATCACCGGTAATGACGGCTTTTGAGTTAAAACCAATACGCGTCAGGAACATCTTCATCTGTTCGATGGTGGTGTTCTGGCTTTCATCCAGGATGATGAAAGCATCATTCAGTGTACGACCACGCATATAGGCCAGAGGGGCAACCTCGATCACGTTGCGCTCCATCAGTTTCTCAACCCGCTCAAATCCGAGCATCTCGAACAGCGCGTCATACAGCGGGCGCAGATAGGGATCGACCTTCTGGCTGAGATCGCCTGGCAGGAAACCGAGTTTCTCCCCGGCTTCAACTGCAGGACGCGTCAGCAGAATACGGCGGATTTCCTGGCGTTCAAGGGCATCGACCGCAGCAGCCACCGCCAGATAAGTTTTACCGGTACCCGCCGGGCCGATACCGAAGGTGATGTCGTGATCGAGAATATTGGCGATGTACTGTGCCTGGTTCGGCGTGCGGGGTTTAATCACACCACGCTTGGTCTTGATATTCACCGCTTTACCGAACTCCGGTACGCTTTCAGCGGTTTGTTCCAGTACGCGGCTTTCTTTAATCGCTAAATGGATTTGCTCTGGCTCGATATCCTGAATCTGGCCACGCACCGGTGCCGTATCGACATACAGCGTGCGCAGAATATCTGCCGCTGCGTTGACGCACAGGGTGCGGCCAACCAGTTTAAACTGGTTATCACGGCGGTTGATTTCGATCCCCAGACGCCGTTCCAGCTGTTTCACATTGTCATCAAACGGGCCGCACAGGCTGAGCAGGCGGCGGTTATCTACCGGTTCAAGGGCGATTTCACGAGTTTCGATATTCAAATGAATCCTTTGGGTCACTCAGGGCCAGTTGAAAAAATGTATCCGACACGCGGCAGCAGGCCATACGCATCATTACGGAATTATTTATGGGGTCACGCCTGGGCGCAAGCATCAGGGGAAATATTTGGGCAGCACCGTCAGAATGCAAGTGCTGCCTGGGGAAACAGGCGACAGCGTTTTGTGCGCTGTCGCTCAAAGGTCGGGGTTTCAAGGCTGGAAAAGACCGACGCCGATTTCGTTTTCTTTACGCGTGCGCGCAATGACCGAAGCCGGGCTTTCCACCACACGCAGACCCATCTCGTCTTCAGTACGGACCACTTTGCCACGCAGCGAGTTGGTATAGACATCAACGATTTCGACGTCAACAAACTTACCAATCATCGCGACAGAACCTTCGAAGTTCACCACGCGGTTGTTGGCAGTACGGCCAGACAGCTCCATCACGTTTTTACGTGAGGTGCCTTCCACCAGAATACGCTGTACGCTGCCGAGCATACGGCGGCTGATCGCCATTGCCTGTTGGTTAATACGGTCCTGCAGGATGTAGAGGCGCTGTTTCTTCTCGTCTTCCGACACATCATCTGGCAGGTCTGCCGCTGGCGTGCCAGGGCGAGCGGAGTAGATAAAGCTGAAGCTCATGTCGAAATTGACATCGCCAATCAGTTTCATGGTCTGCTCGAAATCCTGCTGAGTTTCACCCGGGAAGCCGATGATGAAATCAGAACTGATCTCAATATCCGGACGCGCAACGCGCAGCTTACGGATGATCGCTTTGTATTCCAGGGCGGTGTGCGCACGCTTCATCAGCGTCAGGATGCGGTCAGCACCGCTCTGTACCGGCAAATGCAGGAAGCTGACCAGCTCCGGCGTATCACGGTAAACATCAATGATGTCATCCGTGAATTCAATCGGGTGGCTGGTGGTAAAACGGATGCGGTCGATGCCATCGATAGCCGCCACCAGACGCAGCAGCTCGGCAAAGGTGCAGATATCGCCGTCAAAGGTTGCGCCGCGATAGGCGTTTACGTTCTGGCCCAGCAGGTTAACTTCGCGTACACCCTGCGCGGCTAACTGTGCAATCTCCAGCAGGATATCGTCACTCGGACGGCTGACTTCTTCGCCACGGGTGTAAGGCACCACGCAGAAGGTACAGTATTTGTTACAGCCTTCCATGATGGAAACGAATGCGGTTGGGCCTTCTGCGCGCGGTTCCGGCAGACGGTCAAATTTCTCGATTTCCGGGAAGCTGATGTCAACAATCGGGCTTTTGCTGCCACGCACCGTGTTAATCATTTCGGGCAGGCGGTGCAGCGTTTGCGGACCAAACACGATATCAACGCAGGGCGCACGCTGGCGAATATGATCGCCTTCCTGTGAAGCGACGCAGCCACCGACGCCAATGATCAGGTCGGGATTATGATCTTTCAGCTTTTTCCAGCGTCCTAACTGATGGAAAACCTTCTCCTGCGCCTTCTCACGGATCGAGCAGGTGTTGAGCAGCAGAATATCTGCCTCTTCGGCTTCCTCAGTCAGGGTGTAGCCGTGGGTGCTGTTCAGCAGGTCAGCCATCTTTGATGAATCATACTCATTCATCTGACAGCCCCAGGTTTTGATATGCAGTTTTTTGGTCATCGGACTAGCCATTCAATTCAGTGCAGGTAAGTGCTGGGCGCGTATTGTAATGCTTTGCTGCTGTTGTGACCAGTATAAGGGTAAGGGCTTTTCTGTTTGTGGCGTGAATTTCCGGTACACTTCGCAGAATGAACGCTGCGGTAAGAAGAGGGAGAACAGGCAATGCAGGATTCACATTTTGATGTGGTGGTGATTGGTGGCGGTATGGTCGGCGCGGCGCTGGCCTGCGGCCTGGCGCAGCAAAAGTTTCGGGTGGCGGTTGTCGAACGTGCCGAACCTGCGCCTTTTGATGCGGCGCATGCACCCGATGTGCGTGTTTCAGCCATCGGCGCGTCCTCGGTAGCGTTGCTCAGGCAGCTGAATGTCTGGCCACGTGTGCAGGCGATGCGCTGTACACCTTACCGCAAGCTTGAAACCTGGGAGTGGCAAACCGCGCACGTCACCTTTGATGCGGCCTCACTTGGGCTGCCCGAGCTGGGTTATATGGTGGAAAATAGCGTGTTGCAACGCGCGTTGTGGGAAAAAATGCAGGAAGATGGGGTGACGTTGTGCTCCCCAGCCACGCTGGAAAATCTGTTGCCACACAGTGGTGGCTGGCATGTCCAGCTGGATAACGGCACCACGCTGGATGCCCGGCTGGTAGTGGGGGCCGATGGTGCCAATTCGCGCGTACGTCAGCTGGCGGGCATTGGCGTGCATGGCTGGAACTACGCGCAATCCTGCATGCTGATCAGTGTGGAATGCGAGCATGAAGCGGGAGACGCCACCTGGCAGCAGTTCACGCCAGAGGGGCCGCGCGCATTTCTGCCGTTGTTTGACCGTCATGCCTCGCTGGTGTGGTATGACGCTCCCTCACGCATTCGTCAGTTGCAGAGCATGCCGTTGCCCCAGCTGGAGAAAGAAATTCATGCTCACTTCCCGGCGCGTGTCGGACGGTTTCAGGTAACAGCGGCCGCATCGTTTCCGCTGGTGCGTCGTCACGCCACGCGCTATGTCACCGCCGGATTGGCGCTGGTGGGGGATGCGGCACATACTATCAATCCGCTGGCCGGGCAGGGCGTCAATCTCGGTTACCGTGATGTCGAAGCGTTGCTGGATACACTGCTAGAGGCGCGGAGTCAGGCAGCACTGTGGTCATCTCTGGCGGTGTTGCAGCGTTATCATCGCCAGCGCCGTAAAGACAATTTGCTGATGCAGGGTGGGATGGACCTGTTCTACTTCGCCTTCAGCAATAAATTACCGCCACTGCGTTTTGCTCGTAATCTGGGGCTGATCGCAGCGGAGCATGCGGGGGTACTGAAGCGTCAGGTGCTGCGTTACGCGTTGGGCCTGTAATCCTGGTCGGCATTAATGCCGACACTACGCTGAATGTAGGGAGCGTATTTATGCGCTCCTGGCTGACGAAATAAGCAAACACAGAAAACAACAAAGCCCGCAAAAGCGGGCTTTGTTGTGCAATTTGGCTGGGGTGCAGGGATTCGAACCCCGGAATGCCGGAATCAGAATCCGGTGCCTTACCGCTTGGCGACACCCCAATAGGTGTTAATTCAAATTGTCTTTTGTATGGCTGGGGTGCAGGGATTCGAACCCCGGAATGGTGGAATCAGAATCCACTGCCTTACCGCTTGGCGACACCCCAATAATATGGTGGCTACGACGGGAATCGAACCTGTGACCCCAGCATTATGAGTGCTGTGCTCTAACCAGCTGAGCTACGTAGCCAAATTGTACTGCTTCACATCACATCCGACGATGGCTGGGATACCTGGATTCGAACCAGGGAATGCCGGTATCAAAAACCGGTGCCTTACCGCTTGGCGATATCCCAATATTCGACTCGTATCCACGAGAGTGCATCGGATTGGCTGGGGTACCTGGATTCGAACCAGGGAATGCCGGTATCAAAAACCGGTGCCTTACCGCTTGGCGATACCCCATCCGGCTGCCGAAGACTGAAATGGTGCGGGAGGCGAGACTTGAACTCGCACACCTTGCGGCGCCAGAACCTAAATCTGGTGCGTCTACCAATTTCGCCACTCCCGCAAAAAAGATGGTGGCTACGACGGGAATCGAACCTGTGACCCCAGCATTATGAGTGCTGTGCTCTAACCAGCTGAGCTACGTAGCCATCTTTTTTTCGCGTTACCTTCATCGGCGTTGCGGGGCGCATTATGCGTATTGAGCTTTGTAGCGTCAACAAATTTTTTACCGATTTTTGCCTTAACGCGCCTGTTTGTCTGGCTTATAACCAGGCTGATGATTTATTCGGCAATTTTCGATCGCTTACAACGCAATTACAAAAAAAAGGGGCCTTTTCAGACCCCTTTTGCACCAGGTCAAAAACCTTATTTATAGGCTGACTGATGCACACCTACCGCACGACCTGATGGATCGTCCATTGATTTGAACGCTTCATCCCATTCAATCGCTTTCGCGGAAGAACAGGCCACTGACGGGCCACCCGGTACGCATTCGGCCGCGCTTGGCAGCGGGAACAGCTCCTCAAAAATCTCGCGATACAAATACGCTTCTTTCGAGTTCGGCGTGTTGTACGGGAAGCGGAAGTGCGCCGTCGCCAGTTGCTGCTCGCTAACCTGTTTTGCCGCCACTTCTTTCAGCGTATCGATCCAGCTGTAACCCACGCCGTCAGAGAACTGCTCTTTCTGACGCCAGGCGACGCTTTCCGGCAGATAAGAGGAGAAGCATTCACGCAGGATGTGTTTTTCCATCTTGCCGTTGCTGCCACACATTTTATCTTCCGGGTTGATACGCATGGCGACATCAAGGAATTTCTTGTCGAGGAACGGCACACGCGCTTCCACACCCCAGGCAGACATCGCTTTGTTGGCACGAGCACAGTCATACATATGCAGGGCCAGCAGTTTACGCACGTTTTCTTCGTGGAACTCTTTGGCGTTCGGCGCTTTATGGAAGTACAGATAGCCACCAAACACTTCATCAGCACCTTCACCAGACAGCACCATCTTGATGCCCATCGCTTTGATTTTACGCGACATCAGATACATCGGCGTTGAAGCACGGATGGTGGTCACATCATAGGTTTCGATGTGGTAAATCACATCGCGGATGGCATCCAGACCTTCCTGCACGGTGAAGTGAATTTCGTGGTGCACAGTACCGAGATGATCAGCAACAGATTTGGCGGCTTTCAGATCCGGCGATCCTTCCAGACCTACGGCAAACGAGTGCAGCTGCGGCCACCAGGCGTCGCTTTTGTCATGATCTTCAACACGTTTTGCTGCAAAGCGTTTGGTCACAGCAGAAATGATGGAGGAATCAAGGCCGCCAGACAGCAGCACGCCATAAGGCACATCTGACATCAGGTGGCTTTTTACGGATTCTTCCAGCGCGGCTTTCAGGCCAGCGGCATCAGTCTCGTTGTGCTCAACGCTTTTGTAGTCCATCCAGTCACGCTGCCAGTAACGACGGATTTCGCCATCGGTGCTGGAGAGGTAACTTCCCGGCGGGAATTCTTTGATGGAACGGCACACCGGCACCAGCGCTTTCATTTCTGAAGCAACATAAAGGTTGCCGTGTTCATCGTTGCCCATATACAACGGGATGATGCCGATATGGTCGCGGCCAATCAGATATTGCTGCTTCACGCTGTCCCACAGAATGAAGGCGAACATGCCTTCAAGATCGTCAAGGAAATCAACGCCTTTTTCCTGATACAGCGCAAGGATCACTTCACAGTCAGAGCCGGTCTGGAACTGGTAGCGGTCGCTCAGCTCTGCGCGCAGTGCCTGATGGTTGTAGATTTCACCGTTAACGGCCAGTACGTGGGTATGGTCGGCGTTGTACAGCGGCTGTGCACCGTTGTTAACGTCAACAATCGACAGGCGCTCATGCGCCAGAATGGCTTTGTCATCGGCGTAAACGCCTGACCAGTCCGGGCCGCGATGGCGCATCAGACGGGAACATTCCAGCGCTTTCTTGCGCAATTCAATTGGATCGCTTTTCAGATCCAGCACACCAAAAATCGAACACATAACTGACTCCTGATCTCACCCTGTGGGGATGTTATTTCACCGTTTGTCCGGCAGCATTGCTGCGTGATGTATAAGAAAATGCGCTATTTGATGGTGGTAATGCAAGCAAATTAACGATTGGCTGATAAAAAGAATGTTGCTATGGCAATAAAATTGAATTTCATCTAATGAAATAGTGTTTTTATTAGATGTTATCTAATGGTTTGGTGTTTTTGCTGGTTTTGTGAGCGTAAGGAGGAGGCTGATTCAGGGAGAAAAGAGAGACCCGACGGCGATGATGGGCCAGCCGGGTCATAAGTGAAGGTGATGGTGAAAATCAGAATAAATCGATATCCGCGACGGAAGGGTAGATCCAGTCCGGACGGAACGGCATGGCATCAATATCGCTGAGCGTCGAGACCCCTGATAACACCAGCACGGTTTCCAGACCCGCCTGGAAACCGGCGAGAATATCGGTACGCAGGTTATCGCCGACAATCACCGTTTCTTCGGAGTGAGCCTGCATCTTGTTCAGCGCGGCACGCATGATGTAGGGGCTGGGTTTACCCACATAAAACGGTTTGCGACCGGAGATTTTTTCGATACCGGCACAGAGCGCGCCACAGGCCGGGACAAAATTGCGCGCGTGGGTATCCGGGTTGGTCGCGATAAAGCGCGCACCGTTGGCGACAAAAAACGCCGCCTTATGCATCATGTCCCAGTTGAAGGAACGGGTTTCTCCAACGATAACAAAATCAGGATTGATATCAGTGATGGTGAAACCGGCTTTATAGAGCTCATGAATCAGCGCGCCTTCACCAATCACATAGGCTTTCTTGCCTTCCTGACGGCGCAGGAAGTCGGCGGTGGCCATCGCCGAGGTGTAAAAAACCGAATCCGGCACTTCGATACCGGAGGAGGCGAAACGGTTAGCCAGATCTTTCGCCGTTTGCGATGGGTAGTTAGTCAGCACCACCAGCGGCATCTTTTTTTCAAGGATGCGCTGCAGGAATTCCTGGGCGCCGGGAACGGCGGTGTTGTCGTGCATCAACACGCCGTCGATGTCACAAATTACGCTTTTAATTGTCATAGATTGCATCCGGTCTGGCCTGCTCCAGGCAGGCGTCGGTTACTCTTCCAGCAGATGTTGCAGCAGAATGCCATTCAGCATAGCGCGTTTTGCCAGCGCAAAAGCGCCAATGGCCGAGCGATGATCGAGTTCTGAGCGTACCACAGGCAAATTTTTACGAAACGCATTCAGTGCCTGGGTGTTGATGCAGCCCTCAATTGCCGGAAACAATACCTTGTCTGCGTCGGTGATTTCACCCGCCAGCACCACTTTTTGCGGATTAAACAGGTTAATAGCGATGGCTATCGCTTTACCGAGATAGCGGCCAACGTATTCAATCACCTCACACGCCAGCGCATCGCCCTGATTGGCGGCCCGGCAGATTTGCGGCATCTGGCAGTCATTAAGGGTCAGCGAACTGGGATAGCCCTGATTGAGCAGATGGCGTACCCGGTTTTCAATCGCGCCATTGGCGGCGATGGTCTCGAGGCAACCGAAGTTACCGCAGTGGCAGCGCTCACCGAGTGGATCCACCTGGATATGACCGATTTCACCCACATTGCCATTGCTGCCGAGAAAAATGTGGCCGTTGGCGATAATGCCCGCACCAGTGCCGCGATGCAGGCGCACCAGAATGGAGTCTGCACAGTCGCGACTTGCACCGAAGTAGTGCTCAGCGAGGGCCAGACTGCGGATATCATGGCCGACGAAACTGGTGACGTTGAAGCGTTTTTGCAGGCTGGAAACCAGCGGCCAGTGGCTGACGGCAATATGCGGCATATAGCGAATAATGCCGTTAATCGGATCCACCAGGCCGGGCAAAATCACTGCAATGGCTATCAACTCATGAATTTTGCGCTGATGCGCCGCCATAAAGGCGCTAATGGCGTTAAATAGCGCATTCTCCAGCGTTTCCTGAGTACGTTCCGGCAGCGGATAATCTTCCTGCGCCAGTGATTTACCACTGAGATCAAATAATGTCAGCGTGGCATCGTTACGTCCGAGGCGCACGCCGATAGTATGAAAATGACGGGTTTCGGTAATGATGGAGATGGCGCGGCGTCCGCCAGTGGACGCTTGCTGGTCCACCTCTTTTATCAGGCCGCGCTCAATCAACTGGCGGGTAATTTTTGTGACACTGGCTGGCGCAAGCTGGCTGACTTCGGCGATTTGAATGCGCGAAATAGGCCCCTGTTGATCAATCAACCGGTAAACGGCTGCGCTGTTGAGTTGTTTGACAAGATCGACATTTCCTATTTGAGTCTGGCCGCCAGTGGTCATTCAATGCTTACTCGCTGAGGACGTTGTCTCCATTGACGAACGTCTTAATGATTTGATAATCGCGGGTAAAGACAGTCAGGTTGGCGACTTTTCCGGCTTCGACCGTACCCAACTGTTTCTCCACACCCATCGCCTTTGCCGGATAAAGTGTTGCCATGCGCAGTGCCTCATCCAGCGCAATGCCACAATGTTCCACGCAGTTCCGTACCGTTTCAATCATGGTGATCGCGGAACCACTTAAGGTGCCGTTTTCATCAACGCAAAGGCCATTGCGATAGTATATTGTTTTGCCTGCAAAAATAAATTTATCAATCGATGCACCTGCCGGGGCAGTGGCATCAGTGACCAGCACCAACTTGTCACCTTTGATACGTTTCGCATTGCGCACATTAGCGTAGTGGACATGTAAACCATCTGCAATGATGCCGCAGTATACATCAGGCGAATCAAACAGCGCACCGATCAGGCCGGGTTCGCGACCAGCGAAAGTGGGCATCGCATTGTAAAGATGCGTCGCAAAACTGACGCCTGCGGCGAAACCGGTTTTGGCTTCTTCATAGGTGGCGTTGGAGTGGCCAGCGGAAACGATAATGCCCGCGTCACGTAATTTGCGGATCACAGCGCTGCCGGCATTTTCCGGGGCCAGCGTCACTTTAGTAATCACATCGGCGTTGGCGCAAAGAAAATCCACCAGTTCAGGATCCGGCAGACGAATCAGTTGCGGATTGTGCGTGCCTTTCTTCACTTTATTTAGCCACGGACCTTCCAGGTGCAGGCCGAGCGCCTGATGCTGATGTTTTTCCTTGTAGGCGCGCATGGTGGCAATGGCGCGCTTCATCAATTCATCCGTGCTGGTGATAAGCGTTGGCAGGTAGCTGGTGCAGCCCGATTTCTCATTGGCGCGCTGCATGATTTCCAGCGTTTCAACGGTCAGTGCATCGATATCATCGTTAAATTGCACGCCGCCGCAGCCGTTGAGCTGCAAATCAATAAAACCGGGAGCGATAAACGCACCAGCAACATCCTGTTGTGGCAGGGTGGCATCCAGCGCATCGCGTGGACAGACACGTTCAATCAGGCCATCGGCAATCACTACCGCATGGTTGTCCAGAATTTCATGACCAGTAAAAATCCGGCCGTTTACTAATGCGTACATCGTTTCTCTCTCCCGGCTATACCCACTGCGTGATAGCAGCAGGTTTTTTACAACGTGCTCTTACACACCTTTCATATTTTCCGCTTCCATTTCGCGGAAATATTTCACGGTTTTCACTTTCAGTTCCATGGTGGCGGGTTCGTCACAGACCACCACGGATTTTGCATGTAGCTGCAGGCAACTGATGGTCCACATATGGTTAACGTTGCCTTCTACGGCGGCCTGCAATGCCTGCGCTTTGACATGACCGGTGACCAGAATCATCACTTCTTCCGCATCCAGCAGCGTACCCACGCCAACAGTCAGAGCGTATTTTGGCACCTGATCCACGTCACCGTTAAAGAAACGGGAATTGGCGAGGCGGGTTTCGTGTGTCAACGTTTTGATACGGGTACGGGATGCGAGCGAGGAGGCTGGTTCGTTAAAAGCAATATGACCATCATTGCCCACCCCTCCCATAAACAGATGGATTTTGCCCAAGGCGCGGATCTTCTCTTCGTACTGACGACATTCTGCGTCAATATCTTCCGCATTGCCATTCAGAAGATTGATATTTTCCGGTTGAATATCAATGTGATCGAAAAAGTTACGATACATAAAACTATGGTAACTTTCCGGGTGTTCTTTTGGCAGACCAACGTATTCATCCATGTTGAAGGTGACAACATGTTTGAAGCTAACCTGGCCCGCTTTATGCATCTCGATCAGGTGCTTGTAAGCTTCCAGCGGTGTACCACCGGTTGGAAGACCTAGCACAAAGGGACGATCTGCGGCCAGGATTAAACGCGTTAATGCGGTTAACGATATGGCGCGCGGCCCATTTACCCACCTGGGTAGGTGTGGCTAAAGGGATCAGTCTCATGTCTTCACCTCAGTTAAAGATTGGAAAAGTGGAGTCGCCGTTCTCTCTACAGATTGTTCTTAAGCGTAATCCGTTTAGGCTCAACCATGCAGGGAAAAGTGCGTCTTGATATTTTTTATCATAAAATAAGTTTGGGGTGCTGGCTAGTCGTACGGGTATTAAAACGTCATTTTTGGTGATAAAAATCACAGATATCGTGGTTTTAATTTGCGAGGCGAATTAATTTATCTTTACACTGCGCCACGTGGTCAGTCGTGTCATCAAGGTACCGGATGCCGGGATAATAAAATCAACCCGCACCGGGAAAACGCCAGTCTCAAAGGGGGAGAATAAGGTGAGTGTTCTAGGATATCTGCAAAAGGTCGGCCGAGCGCTTATGGTGCCGGTAGCGACCCTGCCGGCAGCGGCAATTTTAATGGGGGTAGGGTATTGGATCGATCCGGACAGCTGGGGGGCGGGTAACGCTCTGGCTGCGCTGTTGATCAAATCCGGTGCCGCTATCATTGAACATATGTCCGTGCTGTTTGCCATCGGTGTGGCTTATGGCATGTCCAAAGATAAAGATGGTGCTGCGGCACTGACTGGATTCGTGGGTTTCCTTGTGGTCACCACGCTGTGTTCGCCAGCTGCTGTCGCGATGATTCAAAAAATACCCGTCGATCAGGTGCCTGCTGCATTCGGCAAAATCGAAAACCAGTTTGTCGGTATTCTGGTGGGGATTATCTCGGCGGAAGTGTACAACCGCTTCAGCCATGTCGAGCTACCCAAGGCGCTGTCGTTCTTTAGCGGCCGCCGTCTGGTGCCGATCCTTGTCTCCTTCCTGATGATCCTCGTTGCTTTCATCCTGATGTATATCTGGCCATTGGTGTTTAATGGTCTGGTGAGCTTTGGTGAAGAGATTCAGAAGCTGGGGTCCGTCGGCGCAGGTGTCTATGCCTTCTTTAACCGTCTGCTGATTCCGGTTGGCCTGCATCACGCGCTGAACTCGGTGTTCTGGTTCGATGTTGCCGGTATCAACGATATTCCGAAATTCCTTGGTGGCGCGCAGTCCATCGCCAATGGTACCGGTATCCCGGGTATCACTGGTCGTTACCAGGCAGGCTTCTTCCCGATCATGATGTTTGGTCTGCCGGGAGCAGCGCTGGCGATTTATCACTGCGCTCGTCCGGAAAACCGCGCCAAAGTCGGTGGTATCATGCTGGCAGCCGCCTTTGCTGCTTTCTTCACCGGTATCACCGAACCGCTGGAATTCTCCTTTATGTTCGTGGCACCGGTGCTGTATGTCATCCATGCGCTGTTGACCGGTCTCTCGGTGTTTATCGCGGCCAGTATGCACTGGATTGCGGGTTTCGGCTTCAGTGCCGGTCTGGTGGATATGGTGCTATCAACACGTAACCCGCTGGCGGTGCATTGGTGGATGCTGATCCCGCAAGGGCTGGTGTTCTTCGCGATCTACTACGTGGTGTTCCGTTTCACCATCCAGAAATTTAACCTGATGACACCGGGTCGTGAACTGTCTGCTGATGATGAAACTGACGGCTATGACGTCAACGTTGATCACAGCGGCAACGGTGAAAGCCAGACCGAATCCCTTGCCCGCCGCTATATCGGTGCGGTAGGTGGTTCTGACAATCTGACCAATATCGATGCCTGTATCACCCGTCTGCGTCTGAACGTGAAAGATTCCTCGCAGGTTAATGACAGCGTGGCGAAACGTCTTGGCGCTTCTGGCGTGATTCGTCTGAACAAACAAAGCGTGCAGATCATCGTCGGTACTCAGGCTGAAAGCATTGCCACGGCAATGAAAACGGTGCTGACCAAAGGCCCGGTGGCAGCGGCAGCGACTGCCTCCGTTGTTGCGGCGCAGCCTGCGACGGCTGTACAACCTCAGGCGGTGCTGAACAGCGAAAAACGCGTGGTTGCCACGCTGCTGGCTCCGGTCAGTGGTGAGGTGGTGGCACTGGATGCGGTGCCGGACGAAGCCTTCGCCAGCAAAGCGGTCGGCGATGGTCTGGCGATCAAACCCACCGGTAAAACCGTGGTGGCACCGATTGCCGGTACTATCGTGAAAATCTTCAACACCAACCATGCATTCTGCCTCGAAACTGACAATGGCGTCGAGATTGTGGTACACATGGGCCTCGATACCGTTGCGCTGGAAGGCAAAGGCTTCACGCGGCTGGTGGAAGAGGGGGCGACCGTTGCAGCGGGACAGCCGGTGCTGGAGATGGATCTGGATTTCCTCAACGCCCATGCGCGTTCGATGATAAGTCCGGTCGTGGTCAGCAATAGCGATGATTTCGCAGGCCTCAATCTGCTGGCGAGTGGTGCCGTCGTGGCAGGTGAAACCCGTTTGTACGAGGTTAAAGGCTAAGTCCTTGTGATGAACCCGGAAGGCAGGAAGCGATTCCTGCCTTTTTTGTTTTAAAACGGCCAACAAACGGTTGTTTCCCTCCTGCGCTTTGTGGATCATACTCCGTTACTTCGTAGTACAAATCACCCGTATTGTATTTGAGGATTTTGAGATGAGTGAGGCTGAAGCCCGCCCAACGAACTTTATTCGTCAGATTATCGACGAAGATTTGGCGAGCGGTAAGCACAACAGCGTGCATACCCGTTTCCCGCCTGAGCCCAATGGTTACCTGCATATTGGCCATGCGAAATCGATCTGTCTGAACTTTGGTATCGCACAAGATTACCAGGGGCAGTGCAATCTGCGCTTCGACGACACCAACCCGGTGAAAGAAGATATGGAATTCGTTGAATCCATCAAGCGCGACGTGCAATGGCTGGGCTTTGAATGGAGCGGAGACGTTTGTTACTCCTCAGACTATTTCGACCAGCTGTACAGCTACGCAGTGGAACTGATCAACAAAGGCCTCGCCTATGTTGATGAGCTGACACCAGAAGAAATCCGTGAATACCGTGGCACCCTGACTGCGCCGGGCAAAAACAGCCCGTACCGTGATCGTACCCCGGCTGAAAACCTCGCGCTGTTTGAAAAAATGCGCGATGGCGGTTTCGAGGAAGGTAAAGCCTGTCTGCGTGCCAAAATCGATATGGCATCCAACTTTATCGTGATGCGCGATCCGGTGCTGTACCGTATTAAGTTTGCTGAACATCATCAGACCGGCAAAAAATGGTGCATCTATCCGATGTACGATTTCACCCACTGCATTTCCGATGCTCTGGAAGGTATCACCCATTCGCTTTGCACCCTGGAATTCCAGGATAACCGTCGTCTGTATGACTGGGTGCTGGACAACATCTCCATTCCGGTGCATCCGCGTCAGTATGAATTCTCGCGCCTGAATCTGGAATATGCCGTGATGTCGAAGCGCAAGCTGACGCAGCTGGTGAGCGAGAAGATCGTCGAAGGCTGGGATGATCCGCGTATGCTGACCGTTTCCGGTCTGCGCCGCCGTGGTTACAGCGCCGCCTCTATTCGTGAGTTCTGCCGCCGCATTGGCGTGACCAAGCAGGACAACATCGTGGAAATGGCATCGCTGGAGTCATGCATTCGTGACGATCTCAACGAGAACGCACCGCGTGCGATGGCGGTCCTCGATCCGCTGAAAGTGGTGATTGAGAATCTGCCTGCGGGTCATGAAGAAATTATCACCATGCCAAACCATCCCAACAAACCGGAGATGGGTACGCGTGATGTGCCGTTCAGCCGCGAAGTGTGGATCGATCGTGCGGATTTCCGTGAAGAAGCCAATAAACAGTACAAACGTCTGGTGCTGGGCAAAGAAGTCCGTCTGCGTAATGCTTACGTGATCCGTGCAGAGCGCGTGGCGAAAGATGAAGAAGGCAATATCACCTGCATCTACTGTAGCTGTGACGTTGATACCCTGAGCAAAGATCCGGCTGATGGCCGCAAGGTGAAGGGTGTGATCCACTGGGTTTCAGCGATCCACGCGTTACCTGCGGAATTCCGTCTCTACGATCGCCTGTTCAGCGTGCCAAATCCGGGAGCGGCTGAGGACTTTCTCACCACCATTAACCCGAATTCGCTGGAAATCAAACAGGGTTTTGTCGAGCCTGGACTGCGTGACGCCGATGCGCTGGCGCCGTATCAGTTTGAACGTGAAGGTTATTTCTGCGCGGACAGCGTTTACTCACAGCCCTCTAAGCTGGTGTTTAACCGCACTGTCGGTTTACGTGATACCTGGGCGAAAATCGGCGATTAATCCTTTTTGTCGTTATCACCATATCATCACGAAAGGGCGAGCAATCGCCCTTTTTTATTGGCTGTAATTTCGGGCTGGCAACCTTTTATGCTGTGGGGTGTGAAATGCGTTTGTTACCGGGATTTGCAACTAATCTGACTTTAGTAAAATTAATCCATTTGCGAGTGTGAAAAACTGTATTTCAGGTAGGCTATGCGCTCCCAGACGTTGCTTCGCGGGTTGTAAAAGGAAAAAAAATGACGAGTCTCGCTCAGGAAGCCAAACACAGCGTAGTGGTTTTACATCAGCTTATCGAACGTATTTTTAATCAGTCAGAGGGTACTGACGACAGCATTGAGTTGTTTCTCTCGCATTTTCACCCGGATTTCAAAATGGTGACCCCGCAGGGTAAACAGCTGGATTTAAATGCGATGGAGGTGTTGTTCCGCCAGCTACGTGGTCAGCGGGAAGGGATGCGCATCGCGACCAGCGAACACGCTATCATTTCACAGCAAAGCCAGGAAGTGACTATTCAATATCGTGAGTTGCAGATGATGAACGGCAACAACCAGAGTCGTATTTCTCTGGCGGTGCTGGATTGCACCACCTCCATTCCGCGCTGGCGTTACCTGCAGGAAACGCTGGTTCTGTAATCTCAGGAATAAAAAAACCGGTGCCTGGCACCGGTTTTTTCATACTGCATAGCACATTTTATTGCTTATCGTGGAGCGTCTCGTCTTCGCGGCAGTCTCCCAGCGCACAGTGGCCGTACAGGTACAGGCTGTGGTTGGTGAGTTTGATACCGTGACGTGTTGCGATTTCACGTTGACGCGTCTCAATAGACTCATCACTGAACTCGATCACTTTGCCACAATCCAGGCAGATCAAGTGGTCATGATGATGCTGTTGCGTCAGTTCAAAGACGGATTTGCCACCTTCAAAGTTATGACGAGTCACGATACCCGCGTCATCAAACTGGTTAAGAACGCGATATACCGTTGCCAGACCAATCTCTTCGCCCATGTCGATCAGGCGTTTGTACAAATCTTCCGCACTGACGTGATGGCACTCGGGTTCCTGAAGCACTTCCAGAATTTTCAGTCTGGGTAGAGTGACTTTCAGGCCAGCCTTCTTCAATGCGGAGTTGTTGTCAGTCATGCGGATATTGTCCTGTTACTTTGCTAGTCACTTGCGGCGCAGGGCCTTGAATGTCGATCACGCGCATTCTCATTTGCGTCTCATTATAGAACTCAAGCAGTGAAATGAAAACCAAGGGCATGTCCTGAAATCACCAATGGCTGTAGGGATAAATGTCGCTAACGCCGGCGGGGATCGTACAGGTCTTTGTTTCCATTTCACTCAGCCTCATTCTGATGCCAGAGGAATAAGCGGATGACCGTTACGGGTATTCTACAGATTTGCAGGTAAAAGTTAAAAAAACGTGGCTATTATTTTTATAGGAATTTCCGATTCTCAATGTGAGCCAGCGCCCACATTGAGTAGGAAAGGGGGTCAGGCTTCGATAATGTCTTTCAGCTGCAGCTCATCGAAAATCTGTTTCACCCACTTATCAACACGTTCGTTGGTCAGTTCCGGCTGACGATCTTCATCGATAGCCAGACCAAGGAAGTGTTTGTCATCGGCCAGACCTTTGGACGCTTCGAAGTGGTAACCCTCGGTCGGCCAGTGACCGACAATCACCGCACCATTTGGCTCGATAATGTCACGGATGGTGCCCATCGCATCACAGAAGTATTCTGCATAATCTTCCTGGTCGCCACAGCCGAACAGCGCAACCAGTTTGCCATTGAAGTCGATCTCTTCCAGCGTCGGGAAGAAATCATCCCAGTCACACTGTGCTTCGCCGTAGTACCAGGTCGGAATGCCCAGCAACAGAATATCGAATGCTTCGAGATCTTCTTTAGTGCTCTTGGCAATGTCATGCACTTCGGCCACGTCTTTACCCAGTTGTTTCTGGATCATTTTTGCAATGTTTTCAGTGTTGCCGGTATCGCTGCCGAAGAAAATGCCTACGATTGCCATGGGTTAAGTGACCTCTTAAATCCTGATATTGAATATGTAATGACAGCGAATGATAGCAGACCGGGCAAAGTGGCGGAACTTGTAAAGCCGTGACTTTTGTTCCTGCGTGCGGTCTGCACCTGTTACGACAGTTTGAGCTGCGCCAGCAGCATTTGTTCAATCAATTCGCTGCGGCTGATGTTTTGTTGCTCAGCCAGGGTGTTGAGTGCATCAACGGCCTCGCTGCTCATTTTCAGCTCAACACGACGCAATCCTCGCACTTTATCGCGTTTCAGCTGATTGCGTTTGTTAATCCGCAACTGTTCGTCACGCGTCAGCGGACTGGTTTTGGGGCGACCGGGACGCCGCTCATCAGCGAAGAGATCGAGCGTGGTACGGTCAGTCTGTTCTTTTGCCATGATTTGTAAAACTGAGTGGGCGCGAACGGCGGAAAGGCGCTGCGCGATTTATACATTATCGGCCCGGCCACGGTGAAAAAATCATCCGTGGCAAATTTTTAGCGCGACATCATACTCCAGCGCCCCTGACTACGCCAACCTTAAACGGTTCGCGGCAAGCTTTTGCTTTTACAGTACAAAAAATCGGCGCACTGCGCGCAAAACGGCTTCAGGTTTTTCGGCATGGACCCAGTGCCCGGCACCGCTGATGACATGCGCATGTGCCTGGGGGAACTGGCGCAACAACGCATCACGGTGCTGATTATCCAGATAGGGTGAATCACCGCCGCGGATAAACAGCGCCGGATGTGGCCATGCAGGTACCTCTTCCCAGCCGGAGATAGTGGTGTAGTTATCCCACAACACCGGCACATTGAAGCGCCATTCACCGTCCTGGAACGATTTCAGAATGAACTGAATCACGCCTTCTTCATCCAGCAGTGTGCGCATCACCTCAGCGGCTTCGCTGCGGCGCGTCACACCTGCTGCGCTTACGGCACGGATAGCGGCGAAAATTTCATCATGGCGACGCGTCTGATAATCGACCGGGGCGATATCGATCATCACCAGTTTTTCAATGCGGTGCGGTGCGATGGCGCTTAACGCCATGGCGATTTTACCGCCCATCGAATGACCAACAACGCTGACACGATCGATGCCCTGGGCATCCAGCGTTTCGACAATATCCTGCGCCATCGCCGGATAGTTCATTATTTCGCTGCGGCCGGAGAGGCCGTGATTACGCACATCAACCTGCAGGGTAGGGCAGGCATCGCGCAGGCCACGCGCCAGTACACCGAGGTTATCCAGGCTGCCAAACAGGCCATGAATTAACAGAATAGGGGTAGCTTCAGGGGCAGATTGTTCAGTTTGCAGACGGGCATTCAAAATCATGGCAAAGTTCTTACGGTTGTGAGCTTCGCTTAGGTTATCATGGATCCACCTGTCCAGGAGCCAGCCAGGTGGGTATTAGGGCATTATCTGACTTTTGCCCTGAAACGATGCCAGCGCTATCGGCAGCCTGGGATTTAACTTTATAATCCTCATGTTAGAACCCGCTCACATTTTGCACGGCAGGATTTTGCTAAGGCCTTTGCAGAAATGCGTGGTTCTGTCATTTGCCAGAATCGTACGGAAAAAGATGAAAACGATTGAAGTTGACGAAGAACTCTACCGTTATATTGCCAGCCACACCCAGCACATTGGCGAAAGCGCCTCCGAAATTTTGCGCCGCATGCTGAAGTTCACTGCCGGTCAGAGTGCCCCTGCAACCCCTGTTGTGGCTCAGGCTGTAGCAAAAGAATCGCAACCAGTGCGCAGCGAACCGCGCCCGCAGGATCGCGTTCGCGCGGTACGTGAACTGCTACTCTCCGATGAGTATGCGGAGCAAAAAAAGGCGGTTAACCGCTTCATGCTGGTCTTGTCAACGCTCTATCGTCTTGATCCCGCAGCCTTTGCTGAGGCCACTGCGTCACTGCAGGGGCGTACCCGTGTTTATTTCGCGGGTGACGAGCATACGCTGTTGCAAAATGGCACCCATACTAAGCCGAAGCACGTGCCCGGCACGCCGTATTGGGTGATCACTAATACCAATACTGGTCGCAAATGCAGCATGGTGGAGCACATCATGTTAGCCATGCAGTTCCCACCGGAACTGACAGAGAAAGTTTGCGGCACCATTTAAACTGAAGCGTCAGGGAGAAGCGCCAATGGCCAATCACCCCCGTGCCGGGCAACCCGCCCAGCAGAGCGATTTGATTAACGTTGCACAATTAACCTCTCAGTACTACGTTTTGCAGCCTGATGTGGCTAATCCGGAACATGCGGTGAAATTTGGCACCTCCGGCCATCGTGGTAGCGCAGGACGTCAGAGCTTCAACGAAATGCACATTCTGGCGATTGCTCAGGCGATTGCGGAAGAGCGTAAAAAGAACGGCATCACTGGCCCGTGCTATGTCGGTAAAGACACGCATGCGCTGTCTGAACCGGCGATTCTGTCTGTACTGGAAGTGCTGGCGGCTAACGGCGTGGATGTGATTGTGCAGCAGGACAACGGTTATACGCCGACGCCGGCGATTTCTAACGCCATCCTGGAGCACAACAAACGTGGTGGTGCCCAGGCTGATGGCATTGTTATCACACCGTCGCACAACCCACCGGAAGATGGTGGCATCAAATACAACCCGCCGAATGGTGGTCCGGCCGATACTAACGTCACTAAAGTGGTGGAAGATCGTGCTAACCAGCTGATGAAAGGTGGATTGAAAGAGGTGAAGCGTCTGCCACTGGATCAGGCGTGGGCCAGCGGTCATATCGTTGAACAGGATCTGATTCAGCCATATGTGGCAGGTCTGGCGCAGGTGATTGACTTCCCGGCGATTCAGAAAGCGGGCCTGAAAATTGGTGTGGATCCGCTTGGCGGTTCCGGCATGGCCTACTGGCAGCGCATCGCTGAGCACTACAAGCTGGACATCACCATCGTTAATGATGCGATCGATCAGACGTTCCGCTTTATGCATCTGGATAAAGATGGCGTAGTGCGTATGGACTGCTCGTCAGAATGCGCCATGGCTGGCCTGCTGGCTTACCGCGACAAATTCGACCTGGCATTCGGTAACGACCCGGATTATGACCGCCACGGTATCGTGACTCCGGCTGGTCTGATGAATCCAAACCACTATCTGGCGGTAGCGATCAACTACCTGTTCCAGCATCGTCCGCAATGGGGCAAAGATGTCGCCGTGGGTAAAACTCTGGTGTCCAGTGCGATGATTGACCGTGTGGTGAACGATATTGGCCGCAAGCTGGTGGAAGTACCGGTTGGCTTTAAGTGGTTTGTTGATGGCCTGTTTGATGGCAGCTTTGGTTTCGGCGGTGAAGAGAGCGCCGGGGCATCTTTCCTGCGTTTCGATGGCACAGCATGGTCCACGGATAAAGACGGCATCATCATGTGCCTGCTGGCTGCAGAAATTACGGCGGTCACCGGTAAAAACCCGCAGCAGCATTATGATGAGCTGGCTGCGCGTTTTGGTGCACCGAGCTACAACCGTTTGCAGGCCTCAGCAACGTCGGCACAGAAAGCAGCGCTGTCGAAACTGTCTCCGGAAATGGTCAGTGCCGATACCCTGGCAGGTGACCCGATTACTGCGCGCCTGACCGCGGCACCCGGTAACGGCGCGGCGATCGGTGGCCTGAAAGTGATGACGGAAAATGGCTGGTTCGCTGCTCGTCCGTCAGGCACCGAAGATGCCTACAAAATCTACTGTGAAAGCTTCCTTGGTGCTGAGCATCGTCAGTTAATCGAGAAAGAAGCGGTAGAGATTGTCAGCGAAGTGCTGAAGAACGCGTAAGCGATACAGGATCAGGCATACAATATATTGCCGATCTTGCAGATTTTATTGACCAGCTAATGGTTGATGCAGAAGGGTTCATGTTGATCATGAACCCTTTTTTATTGGTAATTTCACCGTGGAGGACACAGTTCACTTCACCAAATCGACACGCTAAGGTGAGGTCCACATTTCAGGTTGCAGGATAGGACATCATGCTTGAACCAGAAGAAGGATTGCTGACATTTCGCGCCGAAGGTAACAATGTTAAATCAAGTCGAAACTATTCAAGGGTTATCCACTGGCCTGGTAATTTATCTCTTTGCCGCAAACAGCTTTCGGGCGTTACTCTTGGCAGAGGGTTCGATCTTGGCGATCGTTCAACAATAAGCGTTTTAAACACATTGATAAAAGCTGGAATAAAAAAAGAACAGGCAGAACTGATCTCTGAAGGTGCAAAATTAAAAGGATGTGCTGCATATGATTTTGTCCAAAAGAATAAAGAAAGAATAGGTGAGATATCTGAGCGTCAGCAGGTTGATTTATTTAACATGGCATATGTTGAATTAAAGAGGGATGTTGAAAGAATATGCAAAAAGAAAGATATATTAATCAAATATCACCCCAGGCCTGATACCCCTCCTGACGTAGCATGGAATAATATCCCAGGGAAGATTAAAGATATTCTAATCGATTTGAGATATCGTGGTGATTATAAAGAGTACGCAAGAGAACTCCTGCAACCTATGGCATATGCAGGAGATTTGATTGGTTTTGGCAAAGCCTTGTCGGATAGATCATTATGGGCGGGAGTGCCAATAGATAGATTTAACAAAAGGGTTGAATATTATGAGAGATATTAAAATTTTTTGTTTGTTAATAGGCTTTTCTTTAAATGCTCATGCAGCATTTACGGAACCAGAAATGAGCCAGCTTGCAGAGATTAATGAAAAAGCACTGGAGAAAGTCGAGATAGCAAAAAAAGATCTCGATAAAACAATAAAAGAAACAATAAAAAGCATCCCGGAAGAAAAAGGGAGAATATTAGATCTAAAAAAATCATGGGAAGTGACCATACAAAAAAAATGCACACTGGAAATATTTGAATCACTTCATAGAGATGCTGAAATAGCTGAGAGGAGTTCGTGTCTGGTAGATGAGTATAAGGCGGAACGTGAATTTTTTTACAAACTTAGATTTTAGTCTACTTTAACCCCCCTTTCCTGAGATGAAAAGGGGGTTAATATTGAAGGGGAATGGTTACCTCAATGATTTACTAAAAGTAAGATGCCGATTCTTTTATATTCCACCCCATACGGGTCTCCGCACCTTTCACTCCTGAAGCACATTGCTCCCAGTACTGGAATTTGACCCTGTCAGCCTGGAATTCATATTCAACGTCTGTCATTGAACCACTTTCATTCAAAAGTACCTCGATGATAGTGACGCTCTCGAGCGTAATTCGATAATATTCCATCTGATTTCCGCCAGCCTTGCATGTTGATATTTCTACTTTCTTTATCTTATTACCATTTGAAGCATACATAAGCGCGCCAGCGGTCGCTTTATCTGCCTGGCAATGTACGGCGAGATGATGATAATTTGTTGCACCTGAACCCGGTGTATCACCTTTTCTTCTTACACCCCATGAGTAAGTGCCAACATCAATCCAGCCCTGATGCGCTGAGTCCTTTGACTCTCCCATTAGCCCATCTATTTTAAGAAAAACATTATTCATTTAAATCTCCCTATTTATTTCATAATGCTCGTAACGTAGCGGCGCGATTTATCGCGCTGTTTTTATGCGGTGTTGTAAAACGCGCGATAAATCGCGCCGCTACGACTGACTGAGGAAACTCAAATATCGCAGTGAAAATTATGTGGGTCATCCTTAATGATTAACATTTGCGGATTAACACACATTTTTACGGCATAAATCGATACCCAATACCGGTCTCGGTCAGTAAATGGTTTGGCTGAGTGGGATTGGCTTCCAGCTTTTGGCGCAAATGCCCCATATAAATACGCAGATAATGGCTATGTTCCACCGCATTCGGTCCCCACACCTGGTTCAGCAACTGGCGTTGCGTCAAAACCTTACCGGCATTATTCAGCAGCAGGCTGAGCAGGCGAAATTCTGTCGGGGTCAGATGGACTTCCTCACCCGCGCGTAAAACGCGCCGTGCCGCAATATCGACACTGACATCACCAAAATTCAAGACCGGCTCGGGTTGGTTGTTCTGATGACGGCGCAATGCCACGCGGACGCGTGCCAACAATTCGCCGATACCAAAAGGTTTAGTGAGATAGTCATCGGCACCGGCATCCAACGCATCGATCTTGTCCTGTTCATCGGTACGTGCTGATAACACAATCACCGGCATGCTGCTCCACTGGCGTACTTCGCGGATAAAATCATTACCATCACCATCGGGCAGACCCAAATCCAGGATCACCAGGTCAGGCTTGCGTGTTGCGGCTTCGATCAAACCACGCTGCAACTGCTCAGCTTCCACAATCTTTAACCCTTCGCCTTCCAGCGCCAGGCGCACAAAACGGCGAATCTCCTTTTCATCTTCGACGATCAAGATGGTGGTCACGTGAACTCCTGCGGCAAAAAATGGATAACAGCTCACTGTAGCAATAAATCGTTCTGACGTCCGCGTTGGAGTTTGTTACCCAGTGAGAACTTAAAATTTACACTTATGTAACTTAATTTCAGCCCGGTGAGAAAATGGACAAAAAAAGATCAAAAAAGTGGTCGGATGAGTAGTAAAATTACACAACCAGGCGTAATATTCGTGTCAGATCACATTTTCTATTACTCACCAGGAGGCAATCATGTATCAGGCATATCCGCTCTACAAAGTTGTGCTGCGCCGTGCGCTGGTGGTGTTACTGGGCGTGCTGGCGCTCCCCGTGATGCTGTTCCGTGCCGATCGCGCACGTTTTTACAGCTATCTGCATCGTATGTGGTGCAAAACCAGTGCTAAGCCAGTGTGGCTGGCACAATCTGAAGCGGCAGGCGGTATTTTCTGGTAACGCTGCTCCGTAGCAGACAGACCCGGTGTCTTCCCTGAAGCACCGGGTTTTTTTGTCTCAATTTTCCATTCAACGCAGTGCTGACGCTGTGTTCAGCGTGCATTTCAGCTACACTTAAAACCTCTACAAAATTTCAGAGGTTGTACAACTATGCGCGAGAAAATTCCTGTCGGTATCAGTGCCTGCCTGCTCGGGGATAGCGTTCGTTTCGATGGCGGCCACAAGCGCTTTGCCTTTGCGACCGACGAACTCGCCCCATTTGTACATTTTGAACCGGTCTGCCCTGAAATGGCGATTGGCCTCCCCACGCCACGCCCGGCGTTGCGCCTGGTAAAAGATGAGGACGCACATGTGCATCTTTGTTTTAGTAAAGAGGGTGGGGATGAAGTCACTGATGAAATGGCGCAATGGTCAGAGCAGCGGGTGAAATCGTTGCATCACCTTTGTGGCTATATTCTGTGTGCCAAATCACCCAGTTGTGGCCTGCAACGGGTGCGGGTGTATGAGCCGGAAACCAATAACAATCGCAAGGCAGGCACCGGCGTTTTCGCTGCGTTTCTGCAACGTGAATTACCCTGGTTGCCGCTGGAAGAAGATGGGCGGCTCCATGACCCCCATATCCGTGAAAACTTTATCGGGCGTGTGTATGCCTTGCACGAATTCAATCAAATGTGGCGCAACGGCCTGACGCGCTATCAACTGATGGCATTCCACAGCCGTTACAAGCTGCTGTTGCTGTCCCATTCTCAGGATGAATACCGTGAACTGGGGCGTTTTGTAGCGAAGATGGATCAGTGGGATTCACTGGACGATTACGCCTTTGAATACCGCAATCGCCTGATGCAACTGCTGGCGCATCAATCGACCCGGCGCAACCATACCAATGTGCTGATGCATGTGCAGGGCTATTTCCGTCGCCAGCTGACCTCGCCGCAGCGTCAGGAACTGGCGCAATTGATTGACCGCTACCGTCGCGGGGTACAGCCGTTACTGGCGCCCATCACCATGCTGAAACACTACATGGCCGAGTTCCCGCATCCGTGGCTGACCCAGCAGCGTTATTTTGATCCCTACCCGGAAGCGCTGCGACTGCGCTACGGCCAATAATGTCAGGAGTATTATGACCACCCATCTCGTCTGGCTGCGTAACGATTTACGCATCAATGACAACAGTGCCTTGTATGCTGCCTGCCGCGACGCTAAAGCCCAGGTTATTGCGTTGTTTATCGCGACGCCGGGCCAGTGGCAACAGCATCATATGGCCCCTAAACAGGCGACGTTTATTTATCACAGCCTGTGTCTGTTGCAGGCGTCGCTGGCGGAACGTGGCATCAAACTGCATTACCATCAATGTGACGATTTTGCCGCATCGGTGGATTATCTGGCGGATTTCTGCCAGCAGCACAAGGTTGATCAGCTGTTTTATAACTACCAGTATGAAATCAACGAACGTCAGCGTGATGCGGCGGCGGAAAAGCGTCTCGACGATCAGGGCGTGATTTGTCAGGGTTTTGATGACAGCCTGCTGTTGCCGCCAGGCAGCGTGCAGACCGGCAACAACACTATGTTCAAAGTGTTTACCCCGTTCAGCAAAGCGTTTGTCCGTCGCCTGCATCAGGGACTACCCGAGTGCCATATGGCCCCGCGCGCGCGTGAAGGCGCGCCAGTCTACGCCGGAAAAAAAATACCCGCCTTCGATTATCCGATGGAAGCGATCGATGAAGATCTGTTCCCGCCAGGCGAGGAGGCCGCCCTTAAGCAGTTGCGTCATTTCGCTCAGCAATCAGTGGTGGACTATGCAACCGAGCGTGATAAACCGGCGGTGGATGGCACCAGCAGGTTGTCGGTGTATCTGGCGACAGGCGTGTTGTCGCCGCGTCAGTGTCTGCATCGCATCCTGAAACAGCACCCGGATGTTCTTGATGGCGGGAAAGCCTTCGTCTGGCTGAATGAATTAATCTGGCGTGAATTTTACCGCCATCTGATGGTGGCGTTTCCGGCGCTGTGTAAGCATCAGCCGTTTGTTGGCTGGACGCGTAACGTACGCTGGCAGGAGAATCAGACCCATTTTTCCGCCTGGCAGCAGGGCAAAACCGGCTACCCGATTGTCGATGCCGCCATGCGTCAGCTCAATGCGTTGGGCTGGATGCATAACCGGCTAAGGATGATTGTTGCCAGCTTTCTGGTGAAGGACCTGTTGATCGACTGGCATGAAGGTGAACGTTACTTTATGCAACAGTTGATGGATGGCGATCTGGCTGCCAATAACGGTGGCTGGCAGTGGGCGGCGTCTACCGGCACCGATGCTGCACCTTATTTCCGCATTTTTAATCCCACCACCCAGGGTGAGCGTTTCGATAAAAAGGGAGAGTTTATTCGTCAATGGCTCCCCGAGCTGGAAAGTGTGCCTGATGCGCATATCCATCAGCCGCACGTCTGGGCGCAGAAAAATAACAAGACGCTCGATTATCCCGAGCCAATCGTGGAACATAAGGACGCACGTAAAAAGACACTGGACGCCTTCGAGCGCGCGCGCAGCGCGGCCTGATGGGTCAGGGAGCCATTATGAATCATGTCGAATTAGAACACATCGTTAACCAGCAGCTGAACACCAGCGCCTTCAGCGACTACGCGCCAAACGGGTTGCAGGTGGAAGGTCGGGCTGAGGTGAAAACCATTATTACCGGTGTCACCGCCTGTCAGGCTTTGCTGGACGAAGCGGTACAACGTAATGCCGATGCAGTGTTGGTGCATCACGGTTACTTCTGGAAAAGCGAAGCCCCGGTGATTAAAGGGATGAAGCGCCAGCGCCTGCGCACGTTACTGGCCAATGATATTAATCTCTATGGCTGGCATCTGCCGCTTGATGCGCACCCCCATCTCGGCAACAACGCGCAGCTGGCGCGATTGTTTGATATTGAGGTGAAGGGTGAAATCATGCCCCTGGTGCCCTGGGGAGAGCTGGCTGAACCGCTGAGTGGTGAGGCACTGGCGCAGCGCATCACCCAGGCGCTTGGGCGCACGCCGCTGCACTGCGGTGATAATGCGCCAGAGAAAATCAAACGCATCGCCTGGTGTAGCGGCGGCGGCCAGGGTTTTATTGATAGTGCGGCGGCTTTTGGCGTTGATGCCTTTATCACTGGCGAAGTCTCGGAGCAAACCATTCACAGCGCGCGTGAGCAGGGATTACATTTTTTTGCCGCCGGACATCATGCTACCGAACGCGGCGGTATCAAGGCGCTGGGTGAGTGGCTGGCGCAAAGCTATGGCCTCGACGTGACCTTTATCGATATCGACAATCCTGCCTGATTTTTCATCTGTTACGCCCTTAGCTGCGGCTGAGGGCGCAAATCGGTTGACACATCTCTGACACTTTCGCATAACTGATGGCCTTTAAATCATTAGCATCATGGGCTGGCTGCCCGTGAGAAAGTGAATCAGGAGGTGGGTTTTGCAACGAGCACGTTGTTATCTGCTGGGTGAACGCGCGGTGGTACTGGAACTGGAACCCCCGGTTTCCTTAGCCAGCCAGCAACGCATCTGGGGATTGTGCCAGCGGTTACAGGGTAATGACACGGTGTCGGAAGTGATCCCTGGCATGAATAATCTGACGCTGCTGCTGCGCGATCCGCAACGCAATGCGCTGGATGCGATCGAGAAGCTGCAACGCTGGTGGGAAGAGAGTGAAGCGCAACTGCCGGAATCGCGTCTGGTGGAGATCCCGGTAATTTATGGTGGTGACATGGGGCCAGATCTCCAGGTGGTCGCCGATCATGCCGGTATGACGCCACGCCAGGTGGTTGAGCTGCACAGCAGCAGCGCATACGTGGTTTATTTCATTGGCTTTCAGCCAGGATTCCCCTATCTCGGCGGTCTCGACAGCCGCTTACACACGCCGCGTCGGGCAGAACCTCGCGTCATCGTCCCGGCGGGATCGGTGGGTATCGGCGGCAGTCAAACCGGCGTTTATCCGCTGGCAACCCCCGGTGGCTGGCAGTTGCTGGGACAAACGTCCATCAACCTGTTCGACCCTCAGTTGCAACCCCCCACGCTGTTACGCCCCGGTGATAACGTGCGCTTCGTGCCGCAAAAGGAGGGCGTATGTTAAAAATTCTACGCGCCGGATTGATGACCTCATTGCAGGACCAGGGCCGCAACGGCTGGCGACAGTTTGGCGTCAGCGTCAGTGGCGCTCTGGATCAACCAGCGATGCGCACCGCCAACATGCTGGTGGGTAACGATCAAAACAGCGCAGTGCTGGAGATTGTGCTGGGGCAGTTTAAAGCACAGTTCCAGCGTGATGGCTGGTTTGCTCTGACCGGAGCGGGCTGCAACGCGGAACTGGATGGCAAAGCGGTCTGGACCGGCTGGCGTTTGCCGGTGAAAAAAGGGCAGGTGCTCAGCTTGTCGATGCCGGTACATGGGATGCGCAGTTATCTGGCGGTCAATGGTGGCTTTGCTGTGCCGGAGATGCTGGGTTCCGCCAGTACCGATCTGAAAGCCGGGTTCGGCGGTTTTGCCGGACGCAGGTTACAGGATGGCGATCAGCTGCCGCTGGGTAAGGCTACGCGCAGTTTCAACCGTAAGGCTGGGGTACGTCAGTTGCTGTGGGGGAACCGTCTGCGTGCCTTGCCTGGCCCGGAATATAATGAATTCACTCGCGAAGCGCAGGAAGGATTCTGGCGCAGTGCGTGGAAGCTCAGCCCGCAAAGTAACCGCATGGGTTACCGTTTGCAGGGGCGCACATTACATCGTAAAGCCACACGTGACTTGCTGTCGCACGGACTGGTGCCGGGGGTGGTACAGGTGCCGCCCAATGGGCAACCCATCGTATTGATGGCCGATGCGCAGACGACCGGAGGCTATCCGCGTATTGCCTGCATTATTGAAGCCGATCTCTACCATCTGGCGCAAATTCGTCTCGGCGAACCGATTCATTTTGTCCACTGTACGCTGGAAGAAGCCATGCAGGCGAAGCAGCAGCAACAACGTGTATTTGATCAAATGACCTGGGGACTCTCACATGAAGATTGATCTCAACGCCGACCTCGGTGAAGGCAGTGGCAGCGATCAGGAACTGCTGCAACTGGTCAGCTCCGCCAACATCGCCTGTGGTTTCCATGCGGGTGATGCCGTCACCATGCTGCAATCGGTGCGCTGGGCGAAAGCGGCAGGCGTCGCGATTGGCGCGCATCCCAGTTTTCCTGATCGGGAAAACTTTGGCCGCACCGCCATGCAGCTGCCTGCGGAGACGGTCTACGCGCAGATGATTTACCAGGTTGGCGCACTGAAAAGCCTGGCAGAAAGCGAAGGCGAACGGCTGGTACACGTCAAGCCGCACGGCATGCTGTATAACCAGGCGGCGGCCGATCCGCTGCTGGCGGATACTATTGCGCGGGCGGTAAAAGCGGTGGATGCGCGCCTGATTCTGGTGGGGCTGGCGGGCAGCGAGTCGATTCGTGCGGCGGCGCATTATGGCCTGCAAACCCGGGAAGAAGTGTTTGCCGATCGTGGCTATCAGGCCAGTGGGGCGCTGGTACCTCGCAGCCAGCCGGGGGCACTGATCGAGGACAGCGCTCAGGCGATTGCCCAGACGCTAACCATGGTGCAACAGCGTAAAGTACAAAGCATCAGTGGCGACTGGGTAGCGGTGAACGCGCAAACCGTTTGCCTGCATGGCGACGGTGCGCACGCGCTGCAATTTGCTCATGCGTTGCGCGCGGCATTTGCTACCCAGCAAATCACCGTGACCAGCGCATAATTTTTGACGGATTGCCCGGCTTTACGCCGGGCTTTTTATTTTCTGACAAGGGGAGAAAACATGGAAAGCGTGGTGAATCTCTGGCCGCTGCTGGGTATTGCGACCATCGTGCTCGGCTTTGTGCTGCGGTTCAATCCGGTGCTGGTGGTGATTGTTGCCGGTTTTGTTACCGGGCTGTCGGCGCATATGCCGCTGGCTGACATTTTAGAAAAACTGGGGTCCGGGTTCCTGAATACCCGTAACCTGCCGCTGATTCTGCTGTTGCCGCTGGCTGTTATCGGCCTGCTGGAGCGGCATGGTCTGAAAGAGCGGGCGCAAACCTGGATCGCCCAGATCAAAACAGCCACCGCAGGACGTTTGCTGATCGTCTACCTGTTCGTCCGTGAAATCACGGCCGCGCTGGGACTGACCAGCCTCGGTGGTCATCCGCAAATGGTCCGTCCGCTGCTGGCACCGATGGCAGAAGGGGCGACGGAAAACCGCTATGGCGAGGTGTCGCCGGAGGTACGTCATCGTCTGCGTGCCATGTCGGCAGCGACTGACAACGTCGGTTTATTCTTTGGCGAGGATATCTTCGTCGCCTTTGGTGCCATCATCTTTATGCACAACTTTATGCAGCAGTCGGCGGGCATTCAGACCGAACCGCTGCATATCGCGGTATGGGGCATTCCGACGGCGATTTGTGCCTTCCTGATTCACTCCGCCCGCCTGATCCGTCTCGATCGCCAGCTGGCGCGTGAACTGGGCACGCTGAATCGCCAGGCGTTGCAGGCGAAAGGAGAGCAATGATGTTCCAGCAACAATATCTGATGTGGCTGGCAGGCATTATTCTGCTGGTTGTTGCCGTCTTCTCGTGGCGAGATCACGCCAATCCACGCCGTCTCACTACCGGGCTGTTCTGGGCGCTGTATGGCCTGATTTTCCTGATTGGTGATGGCGCTTATCAACTGATGGGCCATCTGGCAGGGAATGCCGAACAGGGCCAGCGCTGGCTGCATATTGGCGTGGGTATCGCCGTGGTGGTGATGGCACTGATCGCCGGATTTGGCGGGGTGCGCCTCGGCAGTTATCACCAGCGCAGCGACGCAGAAAAACAGGCCAGTGCCAAACGTCTCGGTAACAAGCTGTTCCTGCCCGCACTGGCGATTCCAGTGGTGACCGTGATTGGCGTGCTGGCGTTCAACAATCTTCCTGGTCTGCAGCAGGCGGTGTTTGGTGCCGGTAATCATTCAACGCTGATTACCCTGTTCTCGATGATGCTAGGCTGCCTGATTGGCTGGCTGGTGGCATTGAAAATGACCCATGAAAAACCGGCGCAGTCGATGCAGGAGACGCGTCGCTTACTGGATGCGGTGGGCTGGGCCTTTATCCTGCCACAGATCCTTGCCACACTTGGCCTGCTGTTTACCAGCGCCGGTGTGGGTAACGCGATATCGCATCTGACCGAAACATATCTGGCGGTGGATAACCGTTTTGTCGCGGTGGCGGTGTATGCCATCGGCATGGCGCTGCTGACCATGGTGATGGGCAACGCCTTTGCCGCGTTTCCGATTGTCACCGCCGGGATCGGTATCCCGATTCTGGTGCTGCAACATCACGGTAATCCGGCGGTGATGGCGGCGATTGGCATGTTCTCTGGTTATTGCGGCACGTTGATGACACCGATGGCGGCCAACTTTAACCTCGTCCCGGCACGTCTGCTGGAGCTGCCGGACCGCAATGCGGTGATCAAGGCTCAGGTGCCGACCGGTGTGCTACTGTTGGTGGTCAATATTTTCCTGCTGTGGTTCATGATGTTTTTGTGAGGATGCAATGAAAACGGTATTAATGACCGCGTTTGAGCCTTTTGAAGGCGAAAGCATCAATCCCTCATGGGAAGCGGTACGATCATTCGATGGTAAGGTGATCAAGGGCGCACGCGTGGTGGTGCGCCAGTTGCCGGTGGTGTTCAGCCGCTGTGGTGCTGTGCTGGCCGAGGCTTTGGATGAACTGCAACCGGACCGCATTCTGTGCATCGGCCAGGCGGGTGGGCGCAGCGATATCACCGTGGAACGGGTGGCGATCAATGTGGATGATGCGCGCATTCCCGATAACGACGGGCAGCAACCGATTGACCAGCCGATTGTTGCCGAAGGGCCGGCCGCGTACTTCTCCCGCCTGCCAATCAAAGCCATTGTGGCTGCGGTACGCGAGGCGGGCATCCCGGCTTCGGTATCGCAGACCGCAGGCACTTTCACCTGTAATCATGTGATGTACCGTCTGCTGCACTGGCTGGAAACCAACCAGAGTCAAGCACGCGGCGGTTTTATCCATATTCCTTATTTGCCTGAGCAGGCGGTAAGCCATCCCGGTGCACCGAGTATGTCGGCTGCCAGCGTGATTCAGGCACTGGAGATTGCATTGCAGGTGACACTCAGCGTTGATCAGGATCTGCGCGTCGCCGGTGGCGCGACACATTAAACAGGAGAGGTCATGCCTGAAGGACCGGAGATCCGCCGTGCGGCGGATCAACTGGCAGCGGCGATGACGGGCAAACTGCTCACCGATGTGTGGTTTGCCTTTCCGCAGTTGAAAACCTATGAACCCGCCTTGCTGGGGGAGACCGTCACCACTATTGAAACGCGTGGTAAGGCGCTACTCACCCATTTTTCAAATGGTCTGACGTTGTATAGCCATAACCAGTTGTATGGTGTATGGCGTGTTGTGCCCACCGGTACCGAACCGCAAACCACGCGTCAGTTACGCGTGCGGCTGGCGAATGCCGACCAGACCATCTTGCTCTACAGCGCCTCGGATATTGAGCTGCTTAATGCCGAGACACTGGCAGCGCATCCTTTCCTGCAACGTGTCGGGCCAGATGTACTGGATGCCAGCCTGACTGTCGATGAAGTACAACAGCGGTTGTTGTCACCACGTTTTCGGCGGCGGCAATTCAGTGGTCTGCTGCTTGACCAGGCGTTTCTCGCTGGGTTGGGAAATTATCTGCGGGTAGAAATTTTGTGGCATGCACAGCTGCTGGCGCAACATCGTGCCCAGGATCTGGATGCCGCACAGCTACGCGCGCTGAGTGAAGCGATACTGGCAGTGCCGCGTCTCTCGTATCAGATGCGTGGCAGCATGAAGAAGTATCATGAAGAAGCGTCGTTCCGCTTTGAGGTTTTTCATCGACAGGGGAAAGCCTGTCGGCGCTGTGGTGCGGTGATTGAGAAGGGCGTGTTGTCATCACGGCCATTTTACTGGTGTCCGGGATGCCAGAAATAACAAGGGCGGGATAACCCGCCCTGACACTTATTTTTTCAGCGCGGAGGTGAAAGGACGCTCGGTATAACCGGTGTACAGCTGACGCGGACGGGCAATCTTCATGCCTTCGTCGTGCATCTCTTTCCAGTGGGCAATCCAGCCAACGGTACGCGCCATGGCGAAGATCACGGTGAACATCGAAGATGGAATACCCATCGCTTTCAGAATAATGCCTGAGTAGAAATCAACGTTCGGATAGAGTTTGCGCTCGATAAAGTACGGGTCGTTCAGCGCGATATGTTCCAGCTCCATCGCCACTTCCAGCAGGTCATCTTTCATACCCAGCTCGTTCAGCACTTCGTGGCAGGTTTCACGCATCACGGTGGCACGCGGGTCATAGTTCTTATACACGCGGTGACCGAAGCCCATCAGACGGAACGAATCGTTCTTGTCTTTTGCACGACGGACAAATTCCGGGATGTGATCGACGGTGCTGATCTCTTCCAGCATACGCAGTGTCGCTTCGTTAGCACCGCCGTGTGCCGGTCCCCACAGGGAGGCGATACCGGCTGCGATACAGGCAAACGGGTTAGCGCCTGATGAACCCGCGGTACGCACGGTAGAAGTCGAGGCGTTCTGCTCATGGTCGGCGTGCAGAATCAGAATACGGTCCATTGCGCGTTCCAGCACCGGGTTAACTTTGTACTCTTCGCACGGTGTGGCGAACATCATGTGCAGGAAGTTACCGGCGTAGGAGAGGTCATTGCGCGGATAAACGAACGGCTGACCGATGGAGTATTTGTAGCACATTGCCGCCATGGTCGGCATTTTTGACAGCAGACGGAACGCAGCGATTTCACGGTGGCGCTCAATATTCACGTCCAGCGAGTCATGATAAAACGCCGCCAGCGCACCGGTCACACCACACATCACCGCCATCGGATGAGAGTCACGACGGAAACCGTGGAACAGGCGGGTGATTTGCTCGTGGATCATGGTGTGGCGGGTAACGGTGGTGCGGAATTCTTCGTACTGCTCCTGGGTTGGCGCTTCGCCATTGAGCAGGATGTAACACACTTCCAGGTAGTTTGAGTTTGTTGCCAGTTGATCAATTGGGAAACCGCGATGTAACAAAATACCTTCATCACCATCTATAAAGGTGATTTTGGATTCGCATGACGCTGTAGACGTGAAGCCGGGGTCGAAGGTAAACAGGCCTTTAGATCCGAGAGCGCGGACATCAACGACATCCTGTCCCAGCGTGCCTTTCATCACATCCAGTTCAACAGGCGTATTGTCTTGTAGGGTTAGCGTCACTTTTTTATCTGTCATTTTTCGTCTCCATAGCGCCTTGGTAGGTAAGGATCTTAGACACCTAAACCGCCATCATGTTGCATAAAACCACAATCTTCACAGTATCACTCTGCGGTCATGTTTGTCGTGCAGGGTAGAGTACAGAGCGAACGATGTGTTTGGGCCAGTGGCGTCCGGGCATGACATGCTGCAAATCGCGGATGTTAAAGATCCTGTCACGACATAACTTCTTGGTAACCAATAACCTGATGCTTTGTAATGCTCACAGTGGCAATGTTACATAACTTCAGCTTAGGGGAAAGTGTATCCCCATAACTTTTGTGCATCATAGGGCTTTAATGCGTTTGTTTGTAACCGAATTGTTGAACTTTTGTCAAATCAGATAATTAAAAATGTATGAAATGTGAAATTCGTGAGGGGGATCACTGTTCAGCTTAAATGTGACCAAAGAGATTGTAGGGGAATTGTAATCAGAATGTGATCCTCCTATACTGCCGCCAGGTCTCCGGAATACCCTGACACCAGGAGCCACCCAGCGTTTTCCCCGCGTCATTGAACACTGGATGTTGCTTCTTTGGTGACGGTTGCTGTCTGAACACGTCCTGTGTCTCTGATGTAACCCAGGACCGGAGGAAGCAAAATAAAAAAGAGCTGTGTGGGCAAAACCGTGAAAAAACAAAGACCTGTTAACTTGGATCTCTCGACGATCCGGTTTCCCGTTACTGCAATATCGTCCATTCTCCACCGCGTCTCCGGCGTGATCACCTTTGTCGCTCTCGGAATTCTGCTCTGGTTACTGGGTCTCTCGCTCTCCTCTCCCGAAGGTTTCCTGCAAGCGGCGTCCATTATGGATGGCTTCTTCGCTAAGTTCATCATGTGGGGCATTCTTACCGCGCTGGCATACCATGCCGTGGGCGGCATTCGCCATATGTTGATGGACTTCGGCTATCTGCCGGAAACACTGGAAATGGGCACCCGTTCCGCTCAGGCGGCTTTTGGTATCACTGTCGTGCTTTCAATTTTGGCTGGAGTCCTCGTATGGTAAGCAATGCTTCTGCATTAGGACGCAACGGTATTCATGACTGGCTGTTACTGCGTGCTGCTGCAATCTTAATTACGCTCTACATTCTCTACATTCTCGGTTTTGTAGTGATGACAGGCACGCTGACGTATGACGTCTGGCGCGGCTTCTTCGCTTCCTCCTTCACGAAAGTGTTCACGTTGCTGACGCTGTTCTCCATTCTGATTCACGGTTGGATCGGGATGTGGCAGGTGCTGACTGACTACGTGAAACCGCTGGCAACCCGTCTGGTGTTGCAGCTGGTGATTGTGGTCGCGCTGTTGTCCTATGCAATTTATGGAACCGTTGTCGTGTGGGGTGTGTAAATGAGTTTGCCAGTCAGAGAGTTTGATGCCGTGGTGATCGGCGCAGGTGGTGCAGGTATGCGCGCTGCTTTGCAAATCTCCCAATCGGGCCAGACCTGCGCCCTGTTGTCGAAAGTTTTCCCTACCCGTTCCCATACCGTTTCCGCCCAGGGCGGCATTACCGTGGCGCTTGGCAACACCCACGAAGATAACTGGGAATGGCATATGTACGACACCGTGAAAGGTTCCGACTATATCGGTGACCAGGACGCGATCGAATATATGTGTCATGTCGGCCCGGAAGCGATTCTGGAGCTGGAACATATGGGATTGCCATTCTCCCGTCTTGATGACGGCCGCGTGTATCAGCGTCCGTTTGGTGGTCAGTCGAAAAACTTCGGTGGTGAGCAGGCGGCGCGTACCGCTGCGGCTGCCGACCGTACCGGCCACGCCCTGCTGCATACGCTGTATCAGCAGAACCTGAAAAACAAAACCACTATCTTCTCCGAATGGTATGCGCTGGATCTGGTAAAAAACGCCGATGGTGCCATCGTCGGTTGTACCGCCATCTGCATTGAAACCGGCGAAACGGTCTACTTCAAAGCCAAAGCTACCATTCTGGCGACCGGCGGCGCAGGTCGTATTTACCAATCCACCACCAACGCCCACATCAACACCGGTGACGGCGTCGGTATGGCCCTGCGTGCAGGCGTACCGGTGCAGGACATGGAAATGTGGCAGTTCCACCCAACCGGTATCGCCGGAGCGGGTGTACTGGTGACCGAAGGTTGCCGTGGTGAAGGTGGTTATCTGCTGAATAAACACGGCGAACGCTTTATGGAACGCTACGCACCTAACGCCAAAGATCTGGCGGGCCGTGATGTGGTGGCGCGTTCGATGATGATCGAAATCCGTGAAGGTCGCGGCTGTGATGGCCCGTGGGGGCCGCACATTAAGCTGAAGCTCGACCATCTGGGCAAAGACGTGCTGGAATCCCGTCTGCCGGGCATTCTGGAGCTGTCGCGTACCTTCGCGCATGCTGATCCGATAAAAGAACCGATTCCGGTGATCCCAACCTGTCACTATATGATGGGCGGTATTCCGACCAAAGTGACCGGTCAGGCGCTGTGCGTGAATGAGCAGGGCGAAGATGTTGTCATCCCGGGCCTGTTTGCGGTGGGTGAAATTGCCTGCGTATCGGTTCACGGCGCTAACCGCCTCGGCGGTAACTCACTGCTCGACCTGGTGGTATTTGGTCGCGCGGCGGGTCTGCATCTGCTGGAGTGTATCCAGGAGCAGGGCGAACTGCGTGATGCTACCCAGGACGAGATCGATGCAGCGATGGCGCGCTTCAATCGCTGGGAAAATAACACCACTGGCGAAGATCCGGTTGAGATCCGCAAAGCGCTGCAACGCTGCATGCAGAACAACTTCTCAGTCTTCCGTGAAGGTGATGCGATGGCGCAGGGTCTGGAAGAGTTGAAAGTGATCCGCGAACGCCTGAAATCAGCGCGTCTCGATGACCGTTCACCGGACTTCAATACCCAGCGTATCGAGTGTCTGGAGCTGGATAACCTGATGGAAACCGCTTACGCCACGGCCGTTGCGGCGAACTATCGTACCGAAAGCCGTGGCGCGCATAGCCGCTTCGACTATCCGGATCGCGATGATGCCAACTGGCTGTGCCACAGCCTCTATGTTCCGCAAACGGAAAGCATGACGCGCCGTGAGGTGAACATGCAACCGAAACTGCGCGCGGCCTTCCCGCCGAAAGTGCGTACTTATTAATTGCGGAGATCATCATGAGACTCGAATTTTCAATCTATCGTTACAACCCGGAAGTTGATGACGCGCCGCGTATGCAGGAGTACAGCCTGGAAGCGGAAGATGGTCGCGACATGATGCTGCTGGACGCGTTGATCAAGCTGAAAGAGAAAGATCCGACGCTGGCGTTTCGTCGCTCCTGCCGTGAGGGCGTGTGCGGGTCTGATGGCCTGAACATGAACGGTAAAAACGGTCTGGCGTGTATCACCCCGGTGTCCGCACTGGGCAATGGTACGAAGAAAATTGTTATCCGTCCGCTGCCTGGTCTGCCGGTAATTCGCGATCTGGTTGTGGATATGGGGCAATTCTACGCACAGTATGAGAAGATTAAGCCTTACCTGTTGAATAACGGGGAAAATCCACCGGCGCGTGAGCATCTGCAAAGCCCGGCTGAGCGTGAGCATCTGGATGGTCTGTACGAGTGTATTCTCTGCGCCTGCTGCTCAACCTCGTGCCCGTCGTTCTGGTGGAACCCGGACAAATTCATCGGTCCGGCCGGTTTGCTGGCGGCTTACCGCTTCCTGATTGACAGCCGTGATACCGAAACCGATGCACGTCTGGACAATCTGAATGATGCTTTCAGTGTATTCCGCTGTCACAGCATCATGAACTGTGTGAGCGTGTGCCCAAAAGGACTAAACCCGACGCGCGCCATCGGCCATATTAAGTCGATGCTGCTGCAACGCGGAGCATAAGAAGACCCACTGTCCGGGAACCTCAGGTTCCCGGCAGTTTACGGAAGCCTCTATAAGCGCGGTCTGAACCACGCTTATAAAGGTTCCCTTACGAGTCGGGCGCCGATAGCGCAAGGGCTCGTATCGCTGAACTCACTACGGCAAGCCGCGAAAGCGGCAACAATGAAACCTCAAAAAAAGCATACTAATGCTTAAGGGATCACAATGCAGAACAGCGCGATGAAGCCCTGGCTGGACTCCTCCTGGCTGGCCGGCGCGAACCAATCTTACATAGAGCAACTCTATGAGGATTTCCTGACCGATCCTGACTCTGTTGATGCAGTGTGGCGCGACATGTTCCAGCAACTGCCCGGCACTGGCGTGAAACCTGAGCAGTTTCACTCCACCACGCGTGATTACTTCCGCCGCCTGGCCAAAGATGCAACGCGTTACACCTCCACAGTCACTGATCCGGCCACCAATTCCAAACAGGTTAAGGTGCTGCAGCTGATCAACGCCTTCCGCTTTCGCGGACACCAGCACGCTAACCTTGATCCGCTCGGCCTGTGGAAACAGGACGCCGTACCGGATCTCGACCCGACTTATCACGACCTGACCGACGCTGATTTTCAGGAAAGCTTTAACGTTGGCTCTTTTGCTATCGGCAAAGAGACCATGAAGCTGGCCGATCTCTTCGAAGCGCTGAAGCAGACCTACTGTGGCTCCATTGGTGCTGAGTACATGCACATCAATAACACCGACGAGAAACGCTGGATTCAGCAGCGTCTCGAATCGATCGTGGGCCACGCCAGTTTTAGTGCTGACGAGAAAAAAGGTTTCCTGAAAGAGCTGACGGCGGCAGAAGGTCTGGAAAAATACCTTGGTGCTAAATTCCCCGGCGCGAAACGCTTCTCACTGGAAGGTGGTGATGCGCTGATCCCGATGCTGCGCGAAATGATTCGTCACGCGGGTAAAAGCGGTACGCGTGAAGTGGTGCTGGGTATGGCGCACCGCGGCCGTCTGAACGTGCTGATCAACGTACTGGGTAAAAAGCCACAGGACCTTTTTGACGAGTTTTCCGGTAAGCACAAAGAACACCTCGGCACCGGTGACGTGAAGTACCACATGGGCTTCTCGTCAGATGTGGAAACCGAAGGTGGCCTGGTGCATCTGGCGCTGGCATTTAACCCGTCGCACCTTGAAATTGTCAGCCCGGTAGTAATGGGTTCAGTGCGCGCGCGCCTGGATCGTCTGGCCGAGCCGAGCAGCAATAAAGTGCTGCCAATCACCATTCACGGTGATGCTGCGGTGACCGGCCAGGGCGTGGTGCAGGAAACCCTGAACATGTCGCAGGCGCGGGGTTACGAAGTGGGCGGTACGGTTCGCATCGTGATCAACAACCAGGTGGGCTTCACCACCTCAAACCCGCAGGATGCACGTTCAACGCCGTACTGTACTGACATCGGTAAAATGGTTCTGGCCCCGATCTTCCACGTTAATGCGGACGATCCGGAAGCCGTTGCCTTTGTCACCCGTCTGGCGCTCGACTATCGCAACACCTTCAAACGTGATGTGTTTATCGACCTGGTGTGCTATCGCCGTCATGGCCATAACGAAGCCGACGAGCCAAGCGCAACCCAGCCGTTGATGTATCAGAAAATCAAAAAGCATCCGACACCGCGTAAAATCTACGCTGACCGCCTGGAAGCAGATGGCATCGCCAAACTGGAAGATGCCACCGAAATGGTCAATGTGTATCGCGATGCGCTGGATGCCGGTGAATGCGTGGTGCCGGAATGGCGTCCGATGAGCCTGCACTCCTTCACCTGGTCGCCGTACCTGAATCACGACTGGGACGAAAGCTACCCGGCTACTGTTGAGATGAAACGCTTGCAGGAACTGGCACGTCGTATCAGCCAGGTGCCGGAAGCGATCGAAGTCCAGGGCCGTGTTGCCAAGATTTATAACGACCGTAAAGAGATGGCCGAAGGCAATAAAGCCTTTGACTGGGGCGGCGCAGAAAACCTGGCTTACGCCACGCTGGTTGATGAAGGTATCCCGGTGCGTCTGTCAGGTGAAGACTCAGGCCGTGGCACCTTCTTCCATCGCCATGCGGTGGTACACAACCAGGCGAACGGTTCCACATATACGCCGCTGCACCATATCCATCATGGTCAGGGTCAGTTCAAAGTCTGGGACTCGGTGTTGTCGGAAGAAGCGGTACTGGCATTCGAATACGGTTATGCCACCGCAGAACCGCGCGTGCTGACCATCTGGGAAGCGCAGTTTGGTGACTTTGCCAACGGTGCGCAGGTGGTTATCGACCAGTTCATCAGTTCCGGCGAGCAGAAGTGGGGGCGTATGTGTGGCCTGGTGATGTTGCTGCCACACGGTTATGAAGGTCAGGGTCCGGAGCACTCCTCTGCACGTCTGGAACGTTATCTGCAACTCTGCGCCGAGCAGAACATGCAGGTGTGCGTCCCTTCAACGCCTGCGCAGGTTTACCATATGCTGCGTCGTCAGGCGTTGCGCGGTATGCGCCGTCCGCTGATCGTTATGTCACCGAAATCGCTGCTGCGTCATCCGCTGGCGATCTCGACGCTCGATGAACTGGCGAATGGCAGCTTCCAGCCTGCCATCGGTGAAGTTGACGATCTCGATGCGAAACAGGTGAAACGCGTGGTGATGTGTTCTGGTAAGGTTTATTACGATCTGCTGGAGCAGCGTCGTAAGAGCGAGAAGAACGACGTCGCGATTATTCGTATTGAGCAGCTGTATCCGTTCCCGCACAAAGCGGTACAGGAAGCACTGAAACCCTATTCTCATGTCCAGGATTTCGTCTGGTGTCAGGAAGAACCACTGAATCAGGGTGCATGGTACTGCAGTCAGCATCATTTCCGCGAAGTGGTTCCGTTTGGTGCTTCACTGAGCTATGCAGGCCGCCCGGCTTCTGCTTCACCGGCCGTGGGCTACATGTCCGTACATCAAAAACAGCAGCAAGACCTGGTTAATGACGCGCTGAACCTTGGTTAATAAAAAGGAAAGATAATGAGTAGCGTAGATATTCTCGTTCCCGATTTGCCTGAATCCGTAGCGGACGCAACGGTAGCAACCTGGCATAAAAAACCCGGCGACGCGGTCAGTCGCGATGAAGTAATTGTCGAGATCGAAACCGACAAAGTAGTGCTGGAAGTGCCGGCATCGGCCGACGGCGTACTGGATGCGGTGCTGGAAGATGAAGGTTCAACCGTAATTTCTCGCCAGATCCTGGGCCGTCTGAAAGAAGGCAACAGCAGTGGTAAAGAGACCACCGCGAAAGTGGATAGCAAGGAATCAACGCCTGCACAGCGTCAGACGGCTTCTCTGGAAGAAGAGAGCAATGACGCACTCAGCCCGGCGATCCGTCGCCTGATCGCTGAACATGACCTCGATGCCAGCCAGATTAAAGGCAGCGGCGTTGGCGGTCGTATCACGCGTGAAGATGTTGAAAAACATCTGGCGAAGAAACCGGAAGCCAAAGCGGCACCGGCCGCAGCACAACCTGCTGCTGCACCGCAGACCGCGATTGCCAACCGTAGCGAGAAGCGCGTGCCAATGACGCGTCTGCGTAAGCGTGTTGCTGAACGTCTGCTGGAAGCGAAAAACAGCACCGCAATGCTGACCACCTTCAACGAAATCAACATGAAGCCGATCATGGATCTGCGTAAGCAGTACGGCGATGCCTTCGAGAAGCGTCATGGCGTGCGTCTGGGTTTTATGTCTTTCTATATCAAAGCCGTGGTTGAAGCGCTGAAGCGCTACCCGGAAGTGAATGCTTCCATCGACGGTGAAGACGTGGTGTACCACAACTATTTCGATGTCAGCATCGCGGTATCCACCCCGCGTGGTCTGGTGACGCCGGTGCTGAGAGATGTTGATGCGCTGAGCATGGCTGATATCGAGAAGAAAATTAAAGAACTGGCGGTGAAAGGCCGTGACGGCAAACTGACCGTTGACGAACTGACTGGCGGTAACTTCACCATCACTAACGGCGGTGTCTTCGGTTCGCTGATGTCCACTCCGATCATTAACCCACCGCAGAGTGCGATTCTGGGCATGCACGCCATCAAAGATCGTCCGATGGCGGTGAATGGTCAGGTTGTGGTACTGCCGATGATGTATCTGGCGCTCTCTTATGATCACCGTCTGATTGATGGCCGTGAGTCTGTCGGTTATCTGGTGGCGGTGAAAGAGATGCTGGAAGATCCGGCACGTCTGCTGCTGGATGTCTGATTTTCATAGGGCGCGCCAGGTTCAGGGCGCGTCCAAAACTCATTAGTCTTTACTAGACCTGAATGGATAGAACATCATGAACTTACACGAATACCAGGCTAAACAGCTGTTTGCACGGTATGGTATGCCGGCACCGACTGGCTACGCCTGTACTACACCACGTGAAGCAGAAGAAGCCGCATCAAAAATTGGCGCAGGCCCGTGGGTAGTGAAATGTCAGGTTCATGCCGGTGGCCGCGGTAAAGCGGGCGGTGTGAAAGTGGTGAAGAGCAAAGAAGAGATCCGTGCCTTTGCTGAACACTGGCTGGGTAAACGCCTGGTAACCTATCAAACAGATGCCGAAGGTCAGCCGGTAAACCAGATCCTGGTTGAAGCAGCGACTGACATTGATCAGGAACTCTATCTGGGTGCGGTCGTTGACCGTGCCAGCCGTCGTGTGGTCTTTATGGCCTCTACCGAAGGCGGTGTTGAGATTGAGAAAGTGGCGGAAGAAACCCCGCACCTGATCCACAAAATGGCGCTGGATCCGTTAGCAGGTCCGCAGCCGTATCAGGGCCGCGAGCTGGCATTCAAATTGGGCTTGACGGGTAAGCAAGTCAGCCAGTTCACCAAAATCTTCATGGGTCTGGCGACCATGTTCCTGGAACGTGACCTGGCGCTGGTTGAGATCAACCCGCTGGTGGTGACGAAGCAGGGCGATCTGGTGTGCCTCGATGGCAAACTGGGTGCCGATGGCAACGCCCTGTTCCGCCAGCCGGAACTGCGTGAAATGCGCGACCCAAGCCAGGAAGACCCGCGTGAAGCACATGCGACGCAGTGGGAACTGAACTATGTCGCCCTGGAAGGCAACATTGGCTGTATGGTCAACGGTGCGGGTCTGGCGATGGGTACTATGGACATCGTGAAACACCACGGTGGTCAGCCTGCTAACTTCCTTGATGTCGGCGGCGGCGCAACCAAAGAGCGCGTAACCGAAGCCTTCAAAATCATCCTGTCTGACGATGCAGTTAAAGCTGTATTCGTTAACATTTTCGGCGGCATCGTGCGTTGCGACCTGATCGCAGACGGCATCATCGGTGCAGTAGCGGAAGTGGGTGTGAACGTACCGGTGGTGGTACGTCTGGAAGGTAACAACGCCGAGCTGGGCGCTAAGAAACTGGCGGACAGCGGTTTGAACATCATTGCAGCAACCAGCCTGACAGACGCGGCACAGCGTGTTGTTGCTGCTGCGGAGGGTAAATAATGTCTATTTTGATCGACAAAAACACCAAAGTCATTTGCCAGGGTTTCACCGGTGGCCAGGGGACTTTCCACTCTGAGCAGGCGCTGGCCTATGGTACGCAGCTGGTTGGTGGTGTGACCCCCGGTAAAGGCGGCACTACCCATCTCGGTCTGCCGGTGTTTAACACCGTGCGTGAAGCGGTAGAAGCGACAGGCGCAACTGCCACCGTGATCTACGTTCCGGCTCCGTTCTGCAAAGACGGTATCCTGGAAGCCATAGACGCGGGTATCAAACTGATCATCACCATCACTGAAGGTATCCCGACGCTGGATATGCTGACCGTGAAAGTGAAGCTGGATGAAGCTGGCGTGCGGATGATCGGTCCGAACTGTCCGGGTGTGATCACCCCAGGAGAATGTAAGATCGGGATTATGCCGGGTCACATTCACTTGCCGGGCCGTGTAGGTATCGTGTCACGTTCTGGCACCCTGACCTATGAAGCGGTTAAGCAGACCACTGACATCGGCTACGGCCAGTCAACCTGCGTCGGTATCGGTGGTGACCCGATTCCGGGCTCTAACTTCATCGACATCCTGAAAATGTTCCAGGAAGACCCGCAGACCGAAGCGATCGTGATGATCGGTGAGATCGGCGGTAGCGCTGAAGAAGAAGCGGCTGCTTACATCAAAGAGCATGTGACCAAACCGGTTGTCGGTTATATCGCCGGTGTAACTGCGCCGAAAGGCAAGCGTATGGGGCACGCAGGCGCGATCATCGCCGGTGGTAAAGGCACAGCAGATGAGAAATTTGCTGCGCTGGAAGCGGCCGGTGTGAAAACCGTTCGCAGCCTGGCTGATATCGGCGACGCCGTGAAAGAAGTCCTGCCGGCGAAATAAGTTTTAGCTGTTGCACATATTGAGCCGCTGTCCTTTGAGGGGAGCGGCTTTTTTGTTGCTTCTGTAGACTGCGAGTAGATTTAAAGACGTGGTTGTTAGTTAGTATTGGTGTGTATAAACGACGGACACCAATACATCCTTATTTTGTGCGATCGTGCCAACTGTCACTGTTACCTCCGGATTTTTACCTCTCCAGCAATCGCCACTAACTACGCAATCGTTGTGTTTACTGTAGCCAAGAGACGCCAGGTATGCGCTAATCTTGCTGGTATCCGTAGTATCGTGAAAGGTGACGGTATAGCCCTGTGATTCCGGGCCCGAGACATTGTAAAAGGCGAATTCATAGCGATCAGATATACGTGGCATTTTTTTCAGGATCTCAGGGGTAAAATGTTCATACAGCCTTGTTTCCTGTTCGGTGTAATGTGCACTACCGTCAAATCCTGGTTCTATTATCGGCCAGTAATAAGCAATCACACCTGTAAGAACGGCCACCAGAATGGCGATAATGCTGGCTGTGATTTTAAAAGATCTTTTCATTCCATCATATCCGTCTGATTCCCACCCTGCATATAAGTGCCGTCGGCGGTTGCTATGCCTACATTGCTAGATTTCCAGTCATTGTATGGCTTGATGGTCTGCATAAAGGCAGGCAATTGACCTAAGCGAGGTCTGGCATAAGGGTATTTTTCCGGGTCAGGAAATAAGAGTGGCTGAAAAGTCTCATTTTTCCAGGAACCAATTCTGCCGTAATAATCCCAACGTTTGAGTGCCTCCTCCTTGCTCACGGGGCGCAATAATGGGAATGGATTGCGAATCGACATTACGCGGTAAAACCCCAGCAGGTCTGAGCAGAGATCTTCGCCACTAAATCCACTATCTGTTACCAGACTGATGGGGAATGAATTTTGCATAGCTTCAAAACGCCTGGCTAACGTCATCATCATTGCCAGCGCAATACTCTGACGTTCCTGGTAAGGGCGGCCTGTGCGGATACGCCATTTAATAAATTTGCCCATCCGAAGGGTTTTCCAGGGATCAACCATCGACTGGGAATACGTAATGTCGTAGCGAGCCACACCCATCGCTTCACCGTAGTTTATTTTATTCATCAGTTTTCGGATGTCCTCTCCCTGGGCATGACCGAGGTCCACCCAACCCAGCACTTCCGTGTAAACCAACCCGTAATTGGTGTGCGCCGCATCTGCACCCTCAATAATCTCACTCCGTTTACTCATCCTTAAATCCTCATCATCCTTTCAGCACACCCTATGCGGTTTTCACTTTACTCAAAACATCGGAAAAGTTGAGGTGTTAATGACTGGATTGTGATGGTTGTCGTATCCTGTTGAAAATAACTTAAAATTTTACTCAGTAAGGGTTAGAGCAATCACTAACAAATCCTTACCGCTGGGGCGACTGTCGGCCAGGTTGCCTGGTCAGGGGCAGTTTTTGCTGCCTTTACCCACGCAAAAAGTGGGAAAAGTCCGACGAGGTCAAAATTGGCAGCTATGATTATTTTGTCAGAGGGTAAAGAAGGGCAAATTCGATGGTGTCTGATTGAAAATTAAGAAAGTCTTGCCAACCGCTTCGTTAAAAAATTATGGCAAAGGTAATTATTTTCTTAATTACGTCATCATCTCATGACAACTAATTAACAATAAGCTCCACAATACATATCTGGAAATTTTATGCGTTAATCCAGATCAACAAATGCTGAGTTATAACAAACTTTACCACTGGCAAAGCGCAACTTAACCGGTATAAATTGCGCTACATCAATTCAATCTTTTTCACGCATTTTCAGGAGTTTGTGCCAGGCGTTGTTATATCAATTCTGTCGCCTCCTCTCTCACTCCTGTCCGAAACGGATTGTTGCGATACGTTTTCAGGGAATTTTCGTCACTGTTACTCGCTCACTTCGGGCAGCAGATTTCTCTGTTCTGTCGGTAACAAAACTGGAATCAATAATCAGTCGTTCCTGACTCTTCTTCTGCACGTCAATGTCTGTTGTTTGCCGTTGTCGCCCGCAGGGAGAGTTCATGCGAGGAGCAAGGAGTCATCATGTTAGATATTGTCGAGCTGTCGCGTTTGCAGTTTGCCCTGACGGCGATGTATCACTTCCTGTTCGTGCCATTAACGCTGGGTATGGCGTTTTTGCTGGCGATCATGGAGACCGTATACGTCCTGACGGGAAAACAGATTTACAAAGATATGACCAAGTTCTGGGGCAAGTTGTTTGGCATCAACTTCGCACTCGGTGTAGCAACCGGTCTGACCATGGAATTTCAGTTCGGGACTAACTGGTCCTATTACTCACACTACGTCGGCGATATCTTCGGTGCGCCGCTGGCCATTGAAGGCCTGATGGCGTTCTTCCTCGAATCCACCTTTGTTGGCCTGTTCTTCTTCGGCTGGGATCGTCTCGGTAAGGTACAACACCTCGCGGTGACCTGGCTGGTGGCGCTCGGTTCGAACATGTCGGCTTTGTGGATCCTGGTGGCGAACGGCTGGATGCAAAACCCGATTGCCTCTGAGTTCAATTTTGAAACCATGCGTATGGAGATGGTGAGCTTCTCCGAGCTGGTACTGAACCCGGTGGCGCAGGTGAAATTTGTTCACACCGTAGCAGCGGGCTATACAGCCGGTGCTATGTTCATTCTCGGCATCAGCGCCTGGTATCTGCTGAAAGGCCGTGACATTGCCTTTGCTAAGCGTTCTTTCGCGATTGCAGCCAGCTTCGGTATGGCAGCGGTGCTGTCGGTGATTGTGCTGGGTGATGAATCTGGCTACGAAATGGGTGATGTGCAGAAAACCAAACTGGCTGCTATTGAAGCCGAATGGGAAACCCAACCGGCTCCGGCGTCCTTTACGTTGTTCGGTATCCCGGATCAGGACGCGCAGCAAAACAAATACGCGATCCAGATACCTTATCTGCTTGGATTGATTGCTACTCGCTCTGTCGATACGCCAGTAACGGGTCTGAAAGAGCTGCTGGCCCAGCATGAAGTTCGTATCCGTAACGGCATGAAAGCCTATGCGCTGCTGAACCAATTACGCGCTGGCAGCCAGGATCCGGCGGTACGTAAAGCGTTTGAACAGAGCAAACAGGATCTTGGTTATGGTCTGCTGCTGAAACGTTATACACCAGATGTGGCGAACGCCTCCGAAGCGCAGATTCAGAAAGCGACGGCGGATTCAATCCCGCGTGTCGCTCCGCTCTATTTTGCCTTCCGTATCATGGTGCTGTGTGGCGTCCTGTTACTGGCAATCATTGCGCTGTCGTTCCTGAGTGTCATCCGCAATCGCATCGGCAAGTGGCCGTGGTTGCTTAAAGCGGCACTGTACGGCATCCCGCTGCCGTGGATTGCCATCGAATCGGGTTGGTTTGTCGCTGAGTATGGCCGTCAGCCGTGGGCAGTGGGTGAGGTGTTGCCAACGGCGGTCGCGAACTCATCACTGACTGTCGGCGACGTTCTGTTCTCAATGATTCTGATTTGCGGTCTGTACACCCTGTTCCTGGTGGCGGAAATGTATTTGATGTTCAAATTTGCCCGCCTTGGTCCAAGCAGCCTGAAAACCGGCCGCTATCATCATGAGCAGATTGCGGCATCAGCCCAACCGGCGCGTGGATAAGGAGAGCTACCATGTTTGACTATGAAGTATTGCGATTTGTCTGGTGGCTATTGATCGGCATTCTGCTGGTTGGGTTTGCCGTCACTGAAGGCTTCGACATGGGTGTGGGGATGCTGGTCCGTATTATGGGCCGCTCCGATACGGAACGCCGTGTCATGATTAACACCATTGCCCCGCACTGGGACGGTAACCAGGTGTGGCTGATCACCGCCGGTGGCGCGCTGTTTGCTGCCTGGCCGATGGTCTACGCCGCCGCGTTTTCCGGCTTCTATGTGGCGATGATTCTGGTGCTGGCCTCTTTGTTCTTCCGTCCGGTGGGTTTTGATTACCGCTCTAAGATTGAAGATGTGCGCTGGCGTGGTATGTGGGACTGGGGCATTTTTATCGGCAGCTTTGTACCGCCGCTGGTGATTGGTGTAGCGTTTGGTAACCTGTTGCAGGGTGTGCCGTTCCACGCAGACGAGTATCTGCGTCTGTTCTATACCGGCAACTTCTTCCAGCTGTTGAATCCGTTTGGACTGCTGGCGGGTGTGATCAGTGTGGCGATGTTCCTGACCCAGGGCGCAACCTATCTGCAAATGCGCACCACCGGTGAACTGCATGTCCGTGCACGTTCTCTCGCGCAGGTTACCGCGTTAGTGATGATGGTGTGCTTCATTCTGGCTGGGGTGTGGGTGAAATACGGTATCGACGGTTACGTGGTGAAAAGCGTTATCGATCACCATGCTGCGTCTAACCCGCTGGGTAAAGATGTGGTGCGTGAAGCCGGTGCCTGGCTGGTGAACTTTGAGCAGACCCCGATTCTGTGGATCTTCCCGATATTGGGTGTGGTAATGCCGCTGCTGACCACTCTGTGCTCACGTATGGAGAAAGGGGCCTGGGCATTTATCTTCTCTTCGCTGACGCTGGCAGGTGTGATCATGACCGTGGGCATTGCGATGTTCCCGTTCATCATGCCATCAAGCACCGTGCCGGGTACCAGCCTGACCATGTGGGATGCGACATCAAGTGTGCTGACGCTGAAGATTATGACCTTTGCCGCCATCATTTTTGTCCCACTCATTCTGCTGTACACCACCTGGTGTTACTGGAAAATGTTTGGTCGCATCACTAAAGAACACGTTGAGAGCAACACGCACTCCCTGTACTGATTAAGGAGCTAGAACATGTGGTATTTTGCCTGGATTCTTGGCACCCTGCTGGCCTGTTCGTTCGGTGTGATCGCGGCACTGGCGCTGGAGCGTGCTGAAGAGAGCGCAGCGAAAGGCGATAAAGCCTGATGCGCCAACTGTTTCAGACCCTGTATCGTCTGATGGATAAAGGCCCGTTACGGGCCTTTTCACTGTTACTGGCCTTATGGCTGGCGGGTTGTGTGTTCTGGGATCCGTCGCGCTTTGCGGCAAAAACCAGCGCACTCTCGGTCTGGCATGGTGCGGTACTGATTTGGGCGGTGTGTACCGGCGTGATTCACGGCACGGGGTTCCGTCCACGTCGGTTACGCTGGCAGGCGTTCTTCACGCCATTACCGTCGATGATTGTCCTGCTGGCGGGGATTTTCTGGTTTTATCGTTAAGTCCTCGGTCAGGACAAATTAAGTCCATTTATTGCCACTATTTCAGGCGCTGATGTGAGTATTTGTCAGCGTCTGGTCAAGAAATCTGCCGAAAATCCTTCCGGTTGTTACCGTCTGATAATTATTTTCTCGGGGCGTCAGCGGGCCATTCCCAAGCCGATCTCACTTGCGTATAGTAGCAACGTTTAAAATGATACCGGGATGTAGAGTGAGTACAACGCTGTTTCGCTGGCCGGTTCGGGTCTATTACGAAGATACCGACGCCGGTGGTGTGGTTTATCACGCCAGCTATATCGCTTTCTATGAACGAGCACGTACCGAAATGTTGCGCCAGCACCATTTCAATCAACAGACCTTGCTGGAACAGCAGATCTGCTTTGTGGTGCGACGTATGACGGTGGACTATCTTGCGGCAGCACGTCTTGATGACCTTCTGGAAATCCAGAGTGAGGTAAGTTCAATGACGCGAGCCACCATGACGTTCTCTCAGCGTATCGTGAATGCAGAAGGCAAAGTGCTCAATGAGGCAGAAGTCCTGATTGCCTGCATCAACCCACATCTAATGAAGCCGATTGCGCTTCCCAAGTCTATTGTCGCGGAGTTCAAGCAGTGACTGACATGAATATTCTTGATTTGTTCCTGAAGGCGAGCCTTCTGGTCAAACTTATCATGTTGATTTTGATCGGCTTTTCTATTGCCTCATGGGCAATCATCATCCAGCGCACCCGCATTCTGAATGCTGCCGGGCGTGAAGCCGAAGCGTTTGAAGATAAATTCTGGTCAGGTATCGAACTGTCTCGTCTTTATCAGGAGAGCCAGGGGCGTCGTGACGAGCTGAACGGTTCTGAGCAGATTTTCTATTCCGGGTTTAAAGAATTTGCGCGTCTGCACCGTGCCAACAGCCATGCGCCAGAAGCGGTGGTCGAGGGTGCCAGCCGTGCGATGCGTATTTCGATGAACCGTGAACTGGAAGCACTGGAAAACCATATTCCTTTCCTTGGCACCGTCGGTTCCATCAGCCCGTATATCGGTCTGTTTGGTACGGTGTGGGGGATCATGCATGCCTTTATCGCCCTGGGTGCCGTGAAGCAGGCCACGTTGCAAATGGTCGCTCCGGGTATCGCCGAAGCGCTGATCGCGACGGCAATCGGTCTGTTTGCCGCGATTCCAGCGGTGATGGCGTACAACCGTCTGAACCAGCGCGTCAATAAGCTGGAGCAGGGTTACGACAACTTTATGGAAGAGTTCACGGCTATCCTGCATCGTCAGGCTTTCTCCACCGACAACACGAAGTAAGTCGAGGTAAACGATGGCCAGAACCCGTGGTCGCGCTCGCCGCGATCTTAAGTCTGAAATCAACATCGTTCCGCTGCTGGACGTGCTGCTGGTGCTGTTGCTGATCTTTATGGCAACCGCGCCGATCATTACCCAAAGCGTGGAAGTGGATCTGCCGGATGCAACCGACTCGAAGACGGTCTCCAGCGATGATAATCCGCCGGTGATTGTTGAAGTTGCGGGGGTAGGGCAGTACAGCCTGGTGGTGGATCACGATCGTATGAATCAGCTCCCGCCTGAGCAGGTGGTGAGCGAAGCACAGCGCCGACTGGAAGCCAATCCGAAGACGGTCTTCCTGATCGGTGGCGCAAAAGACGTGCCTTACGACGAAATCATCAAGGCGCTTAACCTGCTGCATCAGGCTGGCGTGAAATCTGTCGGTTTGATGACGCAGCCGATTTAAAGCGAACCGTTTTTGGGAACCGAGAGTGTCGAAGGCAACCGAGCAAAACGAGAAGTTAAAGCGCGCGATAATCATTTCGGTGATTCTGCACATCGTGTTGATCGCCTTGCTGGTCTGGAGCTCGTTTAACGAAAAAGTTGAATCCAGCGGTGGTGGTGGCGGTAGCGATATCGACGCAGTGATGGTGGACCCGGGTGCCGTGGTCGATCAATACAACCGTCAGCAGAATCAGCAGAGCGATAGCCAGCGTGCCGAGCAGCAGCGCCAGAAGCAGTCGCAGCAGCAGGCAGAAGAGTTGCAGCAGAAGCAGGCCGCCGAACAACAGCGTCTGAAAGAGCTGGAAAAAGAACGTCTGCAGGCGCAACAGGATGCCAAAGAGCAGGCGAAGCAGCAGGCTGAACAGCAAAAAGCGGCTGAAGCGGCGGCGAAGCAGGCGCAGGAAGAACAGAAAGCCGCGGAAGCTGCGGCAGCTAAAGCCAAAGCCGATGCCAAAGCGGAGGCGGATGCCCAGGCGAAAGCCGCAGCGGATGCGAAGCAGAAAGCGGAAGAACAGGCGAAACAGGCTGCGGCTGAAGCGAAGAAACAGGCAGAGCAGGAAGCGAAAGCCGCCGCCGCCGAGGCCGCGAAAGAAAAAGCGGTTCAGGAGGCGAAAGCAGCCGCTCAGGCGAAGGCCAAAGCAGATGCGGAAGCCAAAGCGCAGGCAGCGGCAGATGCGAAGGCGAAAGCCGCGCAGGAAGCTAAAGCGGCAGCAGCTGAGGCAGCGAAAGAGAAAGCGGCTGCAGAAGCAAAAGCCGAGGCAGCGGCCAAAGCTAAAGCGGATGCCGCAGCGAAAGCCAAAGCAGCAGCGGATGCGAAGAAGAAAGCCGCAGCCGAAGCCGCGAAAAATGAAAACGCCGTTGACGATCTACTGGGTGGCCTCTCATCCGGTAAGAATGCACCGAAAAGTGGTAACGCTTCTGCTTCCGGTGGTGGGGCAGCGGCGGGACAAGGTAATCAGAAGAAAGCCGGAGCCTCGGGAGCCGAAATTAACTCCTATATGGGCCAGGTGGTTGCGGCGATTCAGAGCCGTTTCTATGATGCCGATTCATACAAAGGTAAAGAGTGTAACCTGCGCATCAAGCTGGCTCCGGATGGTCTGCTGATTGATGTGAAAGCGGAGGGCGGCGATCCGGCATTGTGCCAGGCGGCGGTCTCGGCAGCCAAACAGGCACGTATACCGAAGCCACCTTCACAGGCGGTGTATGAAGTGTTCAAAAACGCACCAATGGATTTCAAACCACAGTAATGCAGTAACAAACGGCAGGTTGAACTAAGGTTAGCTTGCCGTACTCTATGAGTACCCGTTTTTTTTCAGGAACAGTGCGAATTATCGTGAACTGAGGTTCAGATAAGGGAGAAAAGATGAAGCAGGCACTTCGTGTAACCTTAGGTTTTTTTGTACTGCTATGGGCAGCGATGCTGCACGCGGAAGTACGCATTGAAATTACGCAGGGCGTGAATACTGCGCGTCCTATTGGTGTGGTTCCTTTCCAGTGGGCCGGTCCGGGTGCTGCACCAGAAGATATTGGTGGCATCGTCGCAGCAGACTTGCGCAACAGCGGTAAATTCAATCCGCTGGATCGCTCACGTCTGCCGCAGCAGCCGACCAGCGCACAGCAGGTTCAGCCTGCCGCCTGGAGCGCACTGGGTATTGATGCTGTGGTAGTGGGTCAGGTCACCCCGAACCCGGATGGCAGCTACCAGATCGCCTATCAGCTGGTTGATACCGGTGGTGCGCCTGGTACGGTGCTGGCACAGAACTCTTACAAAGTGACGAAGCAGTGGTTGCGTTATGCCGCACACACCGCCAGTGACGAAGTGTTTGAGAAGCTGACCGGCATCAAAGGTGCATTCCGTACGCGTATCGCCTATGTGGTGCAGACCAACGGCGGTCAGTTCCCGTATGAGCTGCGCGTATCGGATTATGATGGCTACAACCAGTTTGTGGTTCACCGTTCTCCAGAGCCGCTGATGTCGCCGACCTGGTCACCAGATGGCAGTAAACTGGCGTATGTCACCTTTGAAAGTGGCAAATCTGCGCTGGTTATCCAGACGCTGGCCAACGGTGCTATTCGCCAGGTTGCCTCTTTCCCGCGTCACAACGGGGCACCGGCTTTCTCACCGGATGGTTCTAAACTGGCTTTCGCCCTGTCGAAAACCGGTAGCCTGAACCTATATGTGATGGATCTGGCATCAGGTCAGATTCGTCAGATCACGGATGGCCGTTACAACAGCACTGAGCCGACCTGGTTCCCGGATAGCCAGACTCTGGCCTATACCTCAGACCAGGCGGGTGCACCTCAGATTTACAAAATTGGCATTAACGGCGGTGCGGCACAACGTATTACCTGGGAAGGTTCACAGAACCAGGATGCGGATGTAGCAGCCGACGGTAAAACGATGGTGATGATTAGCAGCGCCGGTGGCGCTCAGCACGTCGCCAAACAGGATCTGGAAACGGGAGCCGTTCAAACGTTAACGGACACGTTCCTGGATGAGACGCCAAGTCTGGCTCCTAACGGCACGATGGTAATCTATAGCTCTACTCAGGGGATGGGTTCCGTGTTGCAGTTGGTTTCAACCGATGGGCGTTTCAAAGCGCGTCTTCCGGCAACTGATGGACAGGTAAAATCACCTGCCTGGTCGCCGTATCTGTGATGCATCTATCCCCTGCTGAGGTGGGGGATAAATATGTATGGCAAACAATATAATAGGATAAAGAAATGCAACTGAACAAAGTGCTGAAGGGTTTGATGCTGGCTCTGCCGGTTATCGCAGTGGCTGCATGTAGCTCTCACAAAAACAACAACAATGACCAGACTGGTATGGGTGCTGACGGCGCTAACGGTTCTGGCATGAACAGCGGCAACATGTCTTCTGACGAGCAAGCGCGTCTGCAAATGCAGCAGCTGCAGCAGAACAACATCGTTTACTTCGGTCTGGACAAGTATGACGTGCAGTCTGAGTATGCTCAGATGCTGGATCAGCACGCTGCTTTCCTGCGTAGCAACCCGTCATACAAAGTGACCATCGAAGGTCATGCGGATGAGCGCGGTACGCCGGAATACAACATCGCCCTGGGCGAGCGTCGTGCTACCGCAGTTAAAATGTACCTGCAGGGTAAAGGCGTGTCAGCTGATCAGATGTCTATCGTTTCTTACGGTAAAGAGAAGCCGGCAGTTCTGGGTCACGACGAAGCGGCTTACGCCAAAAACCGTCGTGCCGTTCTGGTTTACTAAGATAAGCACATGATGAGTAACTTCAGACTTCATCTCTTGAGTCTGTCGTTACTGGTTGGTGTAGCGGCCCCCTGGGCCGCTACTGCCCAGGCGTCAATCAGTAGCGTTGGCTCAGGCTCGGTCGAAGACCGTGTCACCACTCTTGAACGTATCTCCAATGCCCAGGCTCAGCTAATGCAGCAGTTGCAGCAGCAGATGAGTGATAACCAAAGCGATATCGATTCGCTGCGCGGGCAAATTCAACAGAACACCTATCAGCTTAATCAGGTGATTGAGCGCCAGAAGCAGATCTACCAGCAGATCGACAGTTTGAGCAGCGGTAATAACGGTGCCCAGGCCAGCGGTGGCGGTGGTGATGCGACGGCAGCCGCCGCCGGTGCTGGTGCAGGTGCAGCAGCCGCTGATGCGGGCAGCAGTACAGCCGCAGCCGCAGTACCGACGCAAAGCGGTGATGCCAACAGCGACTACAATGCGGCCGTGGCGCTGATTCTGGAGAAGAAGCAGTATGATCAGGCCATTACTGCGCTGCAGGCATGGGTGAAGCGTTATCCTGATTCTACCTATCAGCCGAATGCGAATTACTGGTTGGGTCAGTTGTTTTACAACAAGGGCAAAAAGGACGATGCGGCCTATTATTTTGCCACTGTGGTAAAAAACTACCCGAAATCGCCTAAAGCCGCTGAAGCGTTGTTTAAGGTTGGGGTGATCATGCAGGAGAAGAACGATACGGCGAAAGCCAAAGCGGTCTACCAACAAGTGATCAAACAATTCCCAAACAGCGAATCGGCCAAACTGGCTCAGAAGCGTCTCGCCGGGTTGTAATTTGTGCAGCACAGACCGGATTTCGTGTGATTTCTGGTCTTGCCGCATGAAAGGTAAGCAATTGAGTCAGTTGGTGGAAAATAAGGGTTGCGCTACCCCGCTAAATCAGTAATATATGCCGCCGTTGCCGGGACATATCTTAACAAGTGTCGGCAGCACTGAAGATGGGTCGTTAGCTCAGTTGGTAGAGCAGTTGACTTTTAATCAATTGGTCGCAGGTTCGAATCCTGCACGACCCACCATCTCAACCCCAGCCGGTTCAGTGTTTTCTTCAGTTTGCTTCACAACCACGATGGGTCGTTAGCTCAGTTGGTAGAGCAGTTGACTTTTAATCAATTGGTCGCAGGTTCGAATCCTGCACGACCCACCATCTGGTAGTTCTGGTTGTAAGCCCTCATCGAGCGGGTCGTTAGCTCAGTTGGTAGAGCAGTTGACTTTTAATCAATTGGTCGCAGGTTCGAATCCTGCACGACCCACCAATGTAGAAAGGCGCCCTAAAGGCGCCTTTTTGCTATGCGCGCGAAGTGCAGGATGAGAAGCTGCTGCAGGTTTGACTGAATCGCCGGGAGCGATTCAGGCTGATGCTTCAGCATCACCCGAAGGGCGAGGCCCCGGATGGGCCGAGGCATATCCTGCACGACCCACCAATGTAGAAAGGCGCCCTAAAGGTGCCTTTTTGCTTTTCTACTTTATCGCGCCGCTACGCCAGATATGCAACACCGCATAGCTGCGCCACGGTCGCCACACCTGAGATAATCGTTCTGCTTCCTTCGCACTGACGCCGCCGAGATTATTACGAATGGCGATATCTTCTTTGGGAAAGGCATCTGGCCAGCGCAGGGCACGCATCGCAATATAGCTGGCGGTCCACGGCCCGACGCCTTTCAAGGTCAGCAGCTGTTGCACCACCACGTCGGGATGAACCGCGCCATTAAAGCGTAACGCGCCAGAGGCACAAGCCTGCGCCAGCGCCATGATCGCCTGTGCACGTGCGCTGACGATGCCGAGGCTGGCGATATCATCCTGTGTCGCTGTTGCCAGCGATTCAGCACAGGGGGACAAACGGGATAACTCAGGCCATGGCGTCTCCAGCGGCTCGCCAAAACGCTGTGCCACCCGGCTGCTTAACGTGGTGGCGGCTTTGACGGTGACCTGCTGGCCGAGAATCGCCCGCACGCCCAATTCAAAACCGTCAAATGCCCCCGGTACGCGCAGACCAGGAGAATTTGCCAGGCTCGGGGCCAGCAGAGGGTCCTGAGACAGCTGATCGGCGATACGCTGGGGTTGGGCATCCAAATCAAATAAATCGCGCAGACGGCGCAGCAGGGCGGGTAGCACCGGGGTCAGGCTGGTAGTGAATTGCACCTTCAGCGCCTGTTTCTCAGGATAATGGCTGACACGCACCCAGCCGCGACAGCCACCCAGCGCCACGGTGCGGTGATAAACGCCATCCGCCACCCATTCCACTTCCTTCATCACACGCTGTTGCAGAAAATCGAGTATTGCATCCCAGTCATAGGGGGGACGATAGCTGAGGCGCAGCTCCGCGCTTTCCTGCAACTGTGTGCCAGAGGCGGGGGCGCTTTCTTTACGTAGCCGGGACGGGGTCATGCGATAACGCGCCTGGAATACATCATTAAAGCGGCGCAGGCTGCGAAAACCGCTGGCGAAGGCAATTTCCGTGACCGGCAGCGTGGTTTCGGTCAACAGCTGCTTCGCCAGCAGCATGCGGCGTGTCTGGCGCAGTTCGAGCGGAGAGACGCCCAGCTCCTGTTGCACTACACGTCGCAGCTGGCGCTCGCTCAAACCAAACTCGGTGGCAATGTCGGCCAGCGTCTCCTGTTCCTCAAGCAGGCCCTCCTCAATACGCCGAATCAGACGATCGGCGATGCGATGATGGCTATCGACCGGTGCGAAGCCGGGGGCCAGTTCAGGACGACAACGCAGGCAGGGGCGGAAATGCGCTTTTTCTGCGGCTTCGGCGCTGGAAAAAAACAGGCAATTCTTCTGCATTGGCGCTTTGACCGGGCAAATTGGCCGGCAATAAATACCGGTCGATGTCACGCCGACAAAAAACAAGCCGTCGAAGCGGCTATCGCGTGAAGTCAGCGCCTGGTAGGCAATGTCGGGATCAAACATCTTCGTCTCCAGCAAATAAACCGCATCCTCGCGCAACCCTGATGAGAAAACTGGCTGCTTTCGGACAGCTAACCAGTTTATCTGCATGACCGAAAACAGCCAGTTTATCGCGTCAAAAGTGCGATAATGCCCCCCTGATATCAAGCCGGAGGCGCACCATGTATCATGCAAAAATTATCCCGACGCCGGTCGGAGAACTCACGTTAATCGCCAGCAATAAGGGACTGTCAGCGATTTTGTGGGAAAATGAAGGTTCACAACGCATCCCGCTGAAGCCCATCAGCCGGGACGATCAACATCCGATCCTGTGTGAAACCGAACGCCAGCTGCGGGAATATTTCGCCGGGGAACGCCAGCATTTTGATCTGCCGTATGACACCGTCGGGACTGAGTTCCAGAAAAAGGTGTGGCAGGCGTTAATCACCATCCCGTTTGGTGAAACCCGCAGCTATCGCCAGATTGCCGAGCAAATTGGTAATCCGAAAGCGGTACGCGCGGTGGGGGCCGCAAACGGCAAAAATCCGCTGTCGATTGTGGCACCCTGTCATCGTGTCATCGGCAGCAACGGCAAACTGACCGGCTTCGCGGGCGGGCTGGCGGTCAAAGCCTTCCTGCTGGATCTGGAAGCTACGCCAAAAAGCTAAGCGGGTCACAGCCCGTATTTTCTGCATAAAAAAAGCACGACACTCCCGGTCAGATCCGCTATCTTGTTTAGCATATAAAACAAGATGGCGGATATTATGTCATCTTAATGGTCAGAAAGGCCGTTTTGTTAAATTAAGAAAACCGAGAGCCGTGTCATGAGCCTGATGTTCGATCCAGAAAGCGCGATCTATCCCTTCCCGCCGAAACCGGCGCGTCTCAGCCAGGATGAAAAAGCCTTTTATATCGCCGAAATCAAGCGGTTGCTGCAAGAGCGCGATGCGGTGATGGTGGCGCATTACTACACCGATCCGGAAATTCAGGCGCTGGCAGAAGCCACCGGTGGCTGCGTGGCAGATTCGCTGGAGATGGCGCGCTTTGGCAGTACTCACCCGGCTTCGACGTTGCTGGTGGCTGGCGTGCGTTTTATGGGAGAAACCGCGAAAATCCTCAGCCCGGAAAAAACCGTGCTGATGCCCACGCTACAGGCGGAATGTTCGCTCGATTTGGGCTGCCCGATTGAAGAGTTCAACCGTTTTTGCGATGCGCATCCGGATCGCACCGTGGTGGTCTATGCCAACACCTCGGCAGCGGTGAAAGCGCGTGCAGACTGGGTAGTGACCTCAAGTATTGCGGTTGAACTGATTGAACATCTCGACAGCCTCGGTGAGAAGATTATCTGGGCACCGGATCGCCATCTCGGCCGTTACGTGACGCAGAAAACCGGGGCCGATGTGCTGTGCTGGCAGGGAGCCTGCATCGTCCATGACGAATTTAAAACCCAGGCGCTGCAACGCATGAAGGCGCTCTACCCGGAAGCGGCGGTACTGGTGCACCCTGAGTCGCCGCAGGCGATTGTTGATCTGGCTGATGCGGTGGGTTCCACCAGCCAGCTGATTCAGGCCGCGAAAAGCCTGCCGCATCCGCAGATGATTGTCGCCACCGACCGTGGCATCTTCTACAAAATGCAACAGGCGGTGCCGGAAAAAGAGTTGCTCGAAGCCCCCACCGCCGGAGAAGGGGCCACCTGTCGTAGCTGCGCCCATTGTCCGTGGATGGCGATGAACGGCTTGCAGGCGATTGCCGAGGGCTTAGCGCACGGTGGCAGCGAGCACGAAATCCATGTGGATGATGGATTGCGTGAAGCGGCATTGCTGCCGCTCAACCGCATGCTATCCTTTGCAGCGGAACTCAAACTCAAGGTGAAAGGGAACGCCTGATGCGCTGCACCTTTCAGACAGGTGCCCGTTATGGATTTCTTTAGCACACAAAACATTCTGGTTCATATTCCTCTTGGTGTCGGCGGCTACGATCTCTCCTGGATCGAAGCGGTCGGCACCGTGGCTGGCCTGCTTTGCATCTGGCTGGCCAGCCTGGAAAAAATCATCAATTACTTCTTCGGGCTGATTAACGTTACCCTGTTCGCGGTGATTTTCTTCCAGATCCAGCTGTATGCCAGCCTGCTGTTGCAGCTGTTTTTCTTTGTCGCCAATGTCTATGGCTGGTATGCATGGAGTCGGCAAAATGCTGCCCAGGAAGCTGAGTTGAAAATTCGCTGGCTGCCGCTGCCGAAAGCGCTGGGCTGGGGAGCCGCCTGTGTGCTGGGTATCGGCCTGATGACGCTGTATATCGACCCGGTATTTGCCTTCCTCACCCATATCGCAGTAAGCATGATGCAGGGCATGGGCCTGCATGTGGTGATGCCGCAATTGCAGCCGGATGCCTTCCCGTTCTGGGATTCCTGCATGATGGTGCTGTCGATCGTGGCGATGATTCTGATGACGCGCAAATACGTGGAGAACTGGCTGCTGTGGGTGGTGATTAACGTGATAAGCGTGATGATTTTTGCACGCCAGGGAGTGTATGCCATGTCACTGGAATACGTCATCCTGACGTTGATTGCCCTGAACGGTTCGCGGTTGTGGATACAAAGCGCACGCGAACATGGCTCGCGCGCGCTTTCTTCTTAATGACGATGTACGTGGCCTTCCAGCGCCTCATGATGATTGTGCTGGTCGTTGCCATCATCAAAGCACAGTTCACAATCCGGGCCGTTACAGGGCTGGTATTCCATCTGTACCGTGGCGTGAGCGATTTGATAATGCGTATGCAGGTAACGATGAATGCGCAGCAATAGCGCATCATGATCGTAAGGCGGGATCACCTGCACATGCAGCGTCAGCACCGGTTTCTCGCCCACCTGCCACAGATGCACATGATGAACATTGCGCACTTCCGCGATATTCAACGTCAGATCGCGCTTCAGCTTATCCACATTGATATTACCCGGTGCGCCTTCCAGCAACTCATGCAGGCTTTCACGCAGCAGTGACCAGGCGCTGCGCACCACCAGCAGTGACACCAGTAACGACAGAATCGGATCGATCGGCGTCCAGCCGGTCCACATGATGATCAGCGCAGCGACAATCGCCCCCACCGAACCCAGCAGATCGCCCAGCACATGCAGGGCGGCGGCACGTACGTTGAGATTCTTTTCTTCGCTGCCATGATGCAGCAGCCAGAAGGAGAGCAGATTCGCCAGCAGCCCGGCAACGCCAATCGCCAGCATCAGACCACCCGCCACCGGCTGTGGCTGGTAAAAGCGCCGCAGCGCCTCCCAGACGATCAGCACGGTAATCACCAGCAGGGCGATAGCGTTAACAAAGGCGGCGAGGGTCGTCAGCCGCAGCAAACCAAAAGTATGACGGGCATTGGGTTTACGCGCAGAGAATTGCACAGCCAGCAATGCCATCAGCAGCGCGGCGGTATCAGTGAGCATATGTCCTGCATCAGCGAGCAGTGCCAGCGAGCCGGAGATCCAGCCTCCGATGGCTTCCACCAGCATAAAAAGGGCGGTAATACCAAACGCCGCCGCCAGTCGCGTACGGTTGCCGTCAGGCCCGCTGTGAGAATGGGTGTGTGCCATAACTTTCCAGTTGTTTCAGTAACCTGTTGGTTAATGATATCAGTAAATCGAACGATTCAGGTTCCAGCCGTTGCTGTTTTGCCGCATCCGTCAGTTGCTGGCAATGGGTGGCGATATCATCGATACCCAGCAACAGCCAGCTGCCTTTCATGCGATGAGCAGCCCGCGCCAGTTCTGGCCAGTTCTGCCCCTCGTGCGCCGCCAGCAGGGCATCACGATCCAGCATCAGGGTGCGCTGTAACGTCTGGCAGATGCGCGGAATAAAGCTTTCGTTATGCTGGGCCAGGATGCGCAGGCTATCTGGCACATGGCTTAACGGGTCGTGCGTCATACGCGCCAGCAGGGGGGCGATAGCCGCCAGAGTGATGGGTTTAATCAGCAAAGCTTCATCGGGTTGTAGTGGCTGCTTTGCCAGTTGCGCATCAGCGGAACAAAGAATACGTAATGCGGCGCTGCCACGCTGACGCTGGCGGCGGCGCAGGATGCGCAGCAGAGTGAGGCCATCGGGACGTGGCATCATCTGGTCGATAAACAGCACGTCAAATGGTTGCCTGGCATCAGCGCGCAGCAGCGCACGTCCGTTATCAAACACCTCCGCATGGATGGCAAATGTCGCCAGCTGCTGCTGCATTACCAGTAAATTGGTGGGATGGTCGTCAACGATGGCCACACGCAGCTGTGGATAATGCGGCCAGCTGCTGGCGGTGGCTTCTGGCTCGCCATCGGCTAATTGCAGAGGCAATGTCACCTGAACAGTCGTACCCACGCCGGGTGCGGAGGTCAGCGTTAGCGTGCCGCCCATCCGCTGCACGATCTCGCGGCAAATAAATAAACCGAGACCGCTGCCCTGCACCGCATGAGTTTTCCCCGAGGGAGCCTGATACCAGGGTTCGAACAGCTGCGCTTGTTCTTCCAATGGAATACCGCTGCCACAGTCGGCAACCATCAGCACGATGTCATTACTCACCGCCAGCGTCAGGCGTATATCCCCGGCACGGGTAAACTTCAGCGCATTCGCTACCAGATTATTCACCACCTGTTGCAGACGATCGCCATCCAGCAGCACCGCCGCAGGCAGGGTGGTCAGCGCTTCCACCACCAGCTGTGGGCCAGCATCACGCATCAGGGGATGATAAAACTGCTGTTGCTGCTGCAACCAGTGCGCCAGATCGATGGGGCGGGGCGACAGGCGGAAGCTGTGGCTTTCGATGCGGGCGTGATCCTGCAAATCATTCAGCAGCGCCATCAGCGAACGTGCGCTGCTGTGCATCAGCTCCAGCCGCGGGCTGGGATGCAGCTCCTGTTCCAGCTCCAGCAGGCCGAGGATCGCTTGCATCGGCGTGCGCAGCTCATGGCTGGCGGTGGCCAGAAACTGGCTTTTCGCCGCATTGGCGCGTTCGGCCTGTTCACGTTGCAGCCGTTCACGTCGCTGTTGCAGATAACGACGCACCAGTAGTATCAGCAGCACCAGAATGGCGATGCCTGCGGCGATCAGCACCAGCAGCGGCACATTGCGCATCGTCATAGTGGTGCCGGGTTGTGGTGGCATCGACCAGTTATCGCGCATCTGGCTCAGGGTTTCCGGGGGGATTTGTTGCAACGCCCGGTCGAGTAACGCGCGCAGCACCGGTTGCTGTGCACTGATCTCCGGGGCCAGCGGCCAGGCAATATCACTGGCGGCAAACGCCAGATGGATACGATCGCCATAGTGACTGGCGATGCGCCAGCGAGCCGACAGCACATTATCCACCAGTGCATCGATCTGGCCGCTGTTCAGCGCCTGCCACAGCTGGCCACGATCGTCAAAAATCTGCGGGGTGACCCCGGCGGGCAGCATACGCTGTGCCAGGTCGGCGCGCAGTATTCCCACTCGTTGTCCCTGTAGTCCCTGCCAGTTCATCGGCTGATGCGCAGTGAGGGTATAAATGCCCCAGATGGCGCGCCACACCGGCAGGGTGGTGGCACCGTCCAGCGGTGGCAGCACGCTCAGCATCACCTGTTGCTGTTGCAGCAGGGTTGCGGCCTGTTGCGGATTAGCGACCCAGCGCGGGGTAAAACGCAGCCCGGTGCTCTGGCTGAGGGCATTGAGTAAATCGATGGCAAAACCACGCGCATTACCGCTGGCGTCACGATAACTCCAGGGTGCGTTATCGGCTTCGGCGGCGTAGGGGATTTCCCGATGCTGTGCCAGCCACTGCTGCTCGGCGGGGGATAGCATCAGGGTTTGCGTGTCCTGATAGCGCAGCAGAGGAGGGCTCCAGCGCTGTCTCACCCGGTTACTGAATTCGGCAGGCAGCAGGCGCAGCTGTTGATTCAGCCACTGGATCAACGCCGGATCGCGCGCCATCGCCCGCAAAGTAATGTCTCCGGCACCAGGATCAGCGGTGATTTGGTAAATCTGCCCCTGTTGCAGCTGGCTGAGCAGAAACCCGGCGCTGGCCTCGTCGGCCACCAGGTAATCACTTTGCTGATTGAACAGCGCGTACAGCGCCTGGAGATCCCCCGGCAGGCTATGCCAGCGGTGGGCGCGGACAAAATTGTCCGGCAACTGGTCCAGCGTGGATTGCGCCACGGTAAGCTGCGCATTGTGACTGTTGAACATCACGGCACGCTGATTGTCCCGGTTGCGATAAATACGCACCGGGCTGCTATACCAGCTGTCGCTCAGCCCGATAGCGGGCGACAGCGCTGCATGTTCGGTGCTCAGCACCAGATCCACCTCGCCACGCGCCAGTGCGGCCAGTTGCTGGCTAAGGTCGGGATAGCTTTCCAGCACGAAGTGGTTACCGGTGAGCTGGCTGAGTGCGCTGAGATAATCTGCGTCGATACCCCAGATTTGGTCACCGATGCGCATCGCCCAGGGGGCGCTGTTTTGTGCCGGTACTGCCGCGCGCAGCGGCGAGGTGGGCCAGGGACTGCTGTGTGGCGCTGGCATCATCGCGGGCAGCATCACGCTGCTGGCCGGTTGTAAATCCGCCTGTGCCAGCGTGCTGCACAGTAATGTCAGCAACAGGAGCCAACGCCTCACTGCTGCGCTTTCCACAGCTCGGCCAGTTCAATCACCGATTGCACCCCGGTTTTCTCCAGAATGTTCTTTTTATGGGTGCTCACGGTTTTGTTGCTGATATGCAACTGCTCGGCAATCTGCAAATTGGACAGGCCACGCGCCAGCAGGGCCACAATTTGCTGCTCTTTCTCCGTCAGCGGCAAATCAATGCGCTCGGGCAGGGCGGGAAAAGCCTGTTGTCCACCCAGCACCGCGAGGATGGCACTCAGTAATTGCGCCATGCTCTGGCTTTTCACCACATAACCGGCGGCACCGAGCGAAGCGGCGCGTAATAAGGTATGACGACTCTGCTCTGCCGAGTAGATCAACACCGGGCGCTGCGGATGGTGAATCCGCAGGCGACGCAGCAGCTCCAGACCATCGCTATCCGGCAGGCCAATGTCGAGAATGACGAGATCAATCACCTGCTGTTGCAGCAACTGACGCGCTCCGGCTTCATCGCTGGCAGCGAACAGCTGTAAAGGAATCGGGGATTTAGCGCAGGCCGCTTCCAGCGCGACCTCAACTAACGGGTGATCATCAATAAGCAGCAGCGCAGCCATAACCATATCCTGTCTTTTTCATTGCTTCAGCATAACGGAAAAGGGGGAAGGTGTTCATTATCTCATCCTTTCCCTGCCGTATGAGTGTTAACATCGTGCGGTGTCCCTTTATTAATAACGACGAAACGCCATGAATCTTCGGGAAAATATTGTCAGCCAGTTCAGCCTGCTCTCGCCGGAGTTACAGCGTGCCGCCGAGTTTTCACTGCAACATGCCAATAAACTGGTGGTGCTGTCGATGCGTGCCTTTGCCGCAGAAGGCGGCGTGAAGCCTGCCACGCTGCTGCGCCTGGCCCAGCGCCTGGGTTTTAACGGCTGGGGTGAATTGAAAAACGCCATGATTGACGATCTTGGCTTACGTAATGATACATATGTATCCAAAGCGGAAAAACTGATCGCTAAAGGGACGCAGCCTGCGCTGTACGAAGAGGTGTTTCTGGCGCATCAGGCTAATCTGGCTTTCACTCAGACAGAAAATCAGCAGGCGATGCAGCAGGCCGTGACCCTGCTGGATGAGGCGGAAAACGTCTATATCTGTGGTTTTCGCGCCAGCTTCCCCATCGCCTGGTCGCTGTTTTATGTTTACCGGCTTTTCAATCGCCAGGTGTCATTGATCGACGGGCTGGCGAGTAATATTGAAGTCTTTACCCGTGAGCTGACCGAAAAAGATTGCGTTCTGCTGACCAGCTTCGCCCCTTATTCGCGCGAATCGCTGGATGTGTTAAACGCGGCTACCGAGGCCGGCTCACGCATCATCGCCATCACCGACTCTCCGGTGTCACCGCTGGCGCAGGCGGCGGATTGTACCTTGTTGTTTTCCATTGATAGCCCGTCATTCTTCCCTTCCGTGGTTTCCGGTATGGGGCTGGCGGAGTGTCTGCTGGCGATGCTGGTGGCGCGACATGGCCGTGAAGCGGTCAGCAAAATCGAGAACGCGGAACGTTATCTGATTGATTCCGGTGCCTATGTGATCCCCGGTAAATCCTGAGCAATGATCCATTTGTTTCCATCATAAGAAAATACAATGCATTTGAATCATATTTGCATTGACGTGATTCAAATGGATCATGCAAGATGTTTTCAATCTATCGCGCAAGCGTTTTCAGGAGCAGGAAAAGAGCATGAGTCAGATCATTCACCGCAGCCTTCGTACCACGCCAGCCGTGGCGGTGAGCGCAGAGGGGGCTTACATCACGGATGTCAGTGGTAAGCGTTATCTTGATGCCTGTGGCGGCGCGGCTGTTTCCTGCCTCGGGCATAGCCATCCTGAAGTACTGGCAGCGATGCATCGTCAGATTGATCAACTGGCCTATGCCCATACCAGCTTTTTCACCAGCGAAACCGTTGAGCAGCTTGCTGAGCAACTGACCCGCACTGCGCCCGGTGACCTGAACTATGCCTATTTTGTCTCCGGTGGTTCTGAGGCGGTCGAAACCGCACTGAAACTGGCACGCCAGTATTTTGTTGAGATCGGTCAGCCGGAGCGCACCACTTTTATTGCCCGTAAGCAGAGCTATCACGGCAATACGCTTGGTGCGCTGGCCGTCGGCGGCAATGAATGGCGTCGCCGTCAGTTTGCCCCTTTGCTGATGGATGTGGTGCGTGTCTCGGCCTGTAACGAGTACCGCGATCGTCGTGATGACGAAAGCCAACAGCAATATACCCAGCGTCTGCTGAATGAACTGGAAGAGGCGATTCTGACTACCGGGCCGGAGAAAATCATCGGCTTTTGCGCGGAAACCGTGGTGGGTGCCACCACCGGAGCTACCCCGCCGACGCCGGGCTACTTCCAGGGTGTACGCCGCCTGTGTGACAAATACGGCATCCTGTATATCGCTGATGAAGTGATGTGTGGCATGGGACGCACCGGCACTCTGCATGCCTTTGAACAGGATGGCGTGGTACCGGATATCGTCACCATCGCCAAAGGCTTAGGTGGCGGTTATCAGCCGATTGGTGCGGTGCTGGCGAGTGAAAAGATTGTCGCGGCGTTACAGGCGGGAAGCGGCCTGTTCCAGCACGGCCATACTTATATCTGCCATGCCACGGCCGCGGCCGCCGCACTGGCAGTGCAGCAAATCATTGAGCGCGATAACCTGCTGGAGCAGGTGCAGCAGCAGGGGGCGTATCTGCACCAGGCACTGCGCGAGGTGCTGGGAGAGCTGCCGCACGTGGGTGACACCCGTGGGCGCGGTTTGTTCGCCGGTGTGGAACTGGTGCAGGACAAGGGCAGCAAAACCCCGTTCGATCCGGCATTGAAGTTACATGCCGCGATTAAAGCGCAATGCATGGAACGTGGCCTGATGGTCTATCCGATGGGCGGCACCCTCGATGGGCAATATGGCGACCATATCCTGATCGCACCGCCGTTTATCATCACCCGTCCGCAACTGGATTTTGTGGTGGAGACGTTACAGCAGGTGATTAGCACAGAAACGCGCAAGCTGGCGGGGCGTTAGTCATGAATCGTTTACCTCCGCTCGCCGAGCATCAATGGAGCGATGAACAACGCCAGCTGGTCGAAGAGATCATCAACGGACCACGCGGCGCATTGCTGCCACCGTTTGAACCGCTGCTGCGCAGCCCGGAGTTGATGGCTCATGCGCAGCGGATGGGTGAATATCTGCGCTATCGCAGCGCGCTGGGTCAGCGTCTGTCGGAACTGGCGATTCTGCTCACTGCGCGCCACTGGTCGCAGCCGGTAGAGTGGGCCATTCATGCCTCAATCGCCCGTGACAAGGGGATTTCCGCCCGCGCGGTGCAGGCGATTAATGAACAACGTCTGCCTGATGATTTGCAGGCTGACGAGTGGGTGGTGTATCACTTCTGTCAGCAATTGCATCAGCAGAAAAAGGTGCAGGACGACACCTGGCAACAGGCCATCGCTCTGTGGGGCGAAAAAGGTGTGGTCGATCTGATCGGTATTAACGGTTATTACAGTTTTCTTTCCATGATTATGAACGGTGCACAGACGCCGGTACCCGACACCCGGGATTTTATTATCCCCGCATAAGTGGTTCACTCGAAAATAAGAGCCGGCAGATAACGCATGTGTTGTGCTCTTATTCCCCGTGCTGAATAACATTGACTTTAAATGGTGGCGCAATGATTTATTGCGCTGCGCGAAGGCTACTGCCTGCATTTTCACTGACGCCGAGGGTTATTATGTCTGCATTTTTTACTAAATTAAAAGTCACACTGGCACTGGTTGCCTGTTCCGCGAGTTTTGCTGCGATGGCTCAGGATAAATTAGTGGTGGGTGTTGATACCGCATTTGTTCCTTTTGAATTCAAACAAGGCGATAAATATGTCGGTTTTGATATCGACTTATGGAATGCCATTGCGCAGAAAATGCATGTCAGCTACGAATTACGTCCGATGGATTTCAGCGGATTAATTCCGGGTCTGCAATCACGCAATCTGGATGTGGCGATGGCAGGGATTACCATCACCGATGCCAGAAAACAGGTGGTTGATTTCAGCGAAGGTTATTACAACGCTGACCTGTTAATCGCGGTAAAAAGCGGTGATAACAGCATCACCAAATTCAGCGATCTGGCCGGTAAAAAAGTGGGGCTGAAACAAGGCACTGCGGCGGCCAGCTTTATGAAAAGCAAATATAAAGCCGATTACGTAGAGTTCCCGAATATCGACAATGCCTATCTCGATTTGCAGGCGGGTAATCTGGATGCCGTGGTACACGACTCTCCCAACGTGTTGTACTACGTAAAAACCGCCGGGGATGGCAAAGTGAAATCTGTTGGTGAAAACGATAGCAGCCTGCCGCAGCAGTATGGCTTTGCTATGCAGAAAAACAGCAGCTGGACGCCGAAAGTCAATGCCGCGTTGCAGGCATTGCGCACCGATGGCACCTACAACAAGATCTACGTGAAGTGGTTTGACAAGCAACCTAAATAATCCCATTGGGCCGGTGTCAGCCGGCCTGAATTGAGACAATCTGGTCGATATATGAATTTCGAAACAAAATATATATGGGAATCCCTGCCGTTATTATTGCAGGGGTTACAGCTGACGCTCATCATCTCGCTGACGGGTTTGTTAGGTGGCTTTGTTATTGGTCTGCTGGCCGGCACCTGTCGTGCACTCGGTGGTCGGGTATCGAAGACGATATCGCTAATTTTCGTCGAACTTATTCGCGGTACACCGATTATGGTGCAGGTAATGTTTATTTACTTTGCACTGCCGATGGTGCTACCGATTCGTATTGATCCGGTGACCGCTGCGATTGTTACCATTATTATCAACTCCGGCGCTTATATTGCGGAAATCACCCGTGGTGCCATTTTATCGATTAATAAAGGTTTTAAAGAAGCAAGCCTGGCGATGGGGTTATCGCAGCGCAGCACGCTGTGGTTCGTCATTATGCCGCTGGCGTTACGCCGTATGATTCCGGCATTGGGTAACCAATGGATCATCAGCATTAAAGACACGTCGCTGTTTATCGTGATTGGTGTGGCTGAGTTAACACGTCAGGGACAGGAAATTATCGCCGGAAACTTCCGTGCGCTGGAAGTGTGGACCGCCGTAGCACTGATTTATCTGCTGGTGACGCTGTGCCTGAGCTTCCTGCTGAAGCAACTGGAGAAAAGGATCCATATTTTATGAGCATGGTTGAATTCAATGCGGTGTCGAAGCATTTCGGTGCGACCCAGGTGCTGCACGATATCAATTTAAAAATTGAAGCCGGAGAAGTGGTGGTGATTATCGGTCCGTCGGGATCGGGGAAATCGACGCTGCTGCGCTGTATCAATAAACTGGAAGAGATTTCATCCGGCACCCTGCTGGTAGCGGGCATGCATATCACCGACCCACACGCCAATGAATGCGATATCCGGCGCGAGGCGGGAATGGTGTTTCAGCAGTTTCATCTGTTTCCACACCTGACGGCACTGGAGAATGTGATGTTCGGCCCGATTCGCGTGCGTAAGCAGAGCAAAGCGGCGGCGCGTGAACAGGCGCTGGCGCTGCTGGATCGAGTAGGTCTGCGTGAGCGTGCGGATCATTATCCCTCGGAATTATCGGGCGGCCAGCAGCAGCGTGTTGCCATTGCCCGCGCGCTGGCGGTAAAGCCAAAAATGATGTTGTTTGATGAACCGACCTCGGCGCTCGATCCGGAGCTGCGTCATGAAGTATTGAAGGTGATGCGCTCGCTGGCGGATGAAGGGATGACGATGGTGATCGTGACCCATGAGATCGGTTTTGCCCGTGATGTGGCATCGAGACTGATTTTTATTGATGGCGGTACCATTGCTGAAGATGGTCCACCTGATATCCTGCTGAATGCCAGCCGCAATCCGCGCCTGAAAGAGTTTTTGCAGCACGTTTCCTGAACACAAGTGAATGATAACACCATGAAAAAAATCGCAATCAGGGGTTCCGCCTTTGCCATCGGCCAGCAGTTGGGTGAGTTTGGCCGTGATGCCTGGCATCGGGAGCTGACGCAAACCCGGCTGTGGCAAACCGTGGTCGCCATGCAGGGCTCTGAACAGTTGCAGGCGATGCGCGCGATGGTGATCGCGCAATATCCGCTGATTTGGCAGGAATTACAGGGTATGGCGCAGGGGCTGGCAGCCTCCATCGATGAAGTCTTTGCCTGGAACTGCCGTGGCGATTTAGTCCGCTCCACCTCGGATGGTTGCACCACGGTGGCGGGTTGTACCCCAACCGGTGAGGTGCTTATCGCCCATAACGAGGATGGTTTCCCTCAGTTGCGTGATGATTGTGCGCTGGTGAGTGTCACGCCGGATGAAGGGCTGGGTTTTACCAGCTTCGCGTATCCCGGTTCCATTCCCGGCCATACCTTTGCGGTTAATGAAAAGGGTATCGTTAACACGGTAAATAACATCCGGGCGCAGCATCGCCCGCTGGGTTTACCGCGCCAGGTGCTGGCCCGTGCGGCGCTCAATGCCAGCTCGCTGGATGAGGCCGTGCTGGTGTTAACCACGCATACGCGCGCGGGTGCTTTTCACCATACGCTGGGTCAGATGGGCGATAGCCGGGTGTTTAGCGTTGAAGCCACCGGTTCAGGTTGTTCAGTGGTAGAACTGACGTCGGTCATGGGCCACGCCAATCATCTGATTCATCCGGTGATGGCCGATGTGCAGCAGGTGATCACCGCCAGCTCCGCCTCACGCCAGAGCCGGTTGATCGCCTGGCAGGCCAGCCAGCCGCAGCTGGATGCGGCTGCCGCGCGGGCGATTTTATCCGATCAGCATGATGCTGAGCTGCCGATCTATCGGCTTGCACCGCAGGACCCGGACGAAGAAAACACCCTGGCGACGGCGGTATTCACCCTCGGCGCACAGCATGTTGACTGGCAGGTGTTTGGTCTGAATCGTGAAGTCGCAGTATGGCAGGGAAGGGCAGACTAACGGCAATGCCGTCATCCGCCAGGATGACGGCCTGATAAAAAGTCATTTACTGGCTGGTGCCGTCAGTTTTGCTATTGACGTCATCACTACCGGTTTTGGTTTTGACTTTCTTATTTATGTCCGGACATTTTCCGTCTTTACACTGACTATTTTTATTCACTTCGCTGGCAGACATATTACTGCTGCTCCCACCTGAAGTAGCTGCGCTATTGGTGTTGCTATCAGTGTTATTAATTTTGCTGTTATCGACTTTATTGGGCGGCAGATTCTGTTTTGCGCCACCGGCAGCCGCACCGGCATCAGCCGCCTGATTGGTGGTGCCGTTATTGTCAGCCGCCGCCATTGCAGCGCCACTACCCAGAGTCATTGCTGCTGTCAGAAAGATCATTGCAAACTTATTCATCATTTTGCTCCTGTAGTTTATGACAGTCGCCGTCTTAAACCCGATGGTGCGGTTTGACGAAAACAAAGCACCCCGACGGAATATAATTCCATCTAAGATGTGTCGTCTGAATATAAATAATGAAGGTGATTAATTTCGTAGTGCTTACTATTAAAAGTCTAGTGCAAAACCGCATAAATGCAAATTTCGCTTATACCCTTTCCCCGCATGGGCAATTTACAGCTGTTGCCTGACGGGCTACATTGGACGGGTTGCGTCCGGCGCGCGCCGGGCCAGAAATTGAATGGAATAAGCATGAATTACCAGAACGACGATTTACGTATTCGAGAAATCAAAGAGTTATTGCCTCCTGTTGCGCTGCTTGAGAAATTTCCTGCGACCGATAACGCGGCACAAACCGTTGCTAAAGCCCGTCAGGCTATCCACCGTATTCTGCATGGTGCAGACGATCGCCTGCTGGTGATCATCGGACCCTGTTCGATCCACGACACCACTGCGGCAAAAGAGTATGCAGAACGTTTACTGCAGCTGCGCGATGAGCTGAGCGGCGAGCTGGAAGTGGTGATGCGCGTCTATTTTGAGAAGCCGCGTACCACGGTGGGCTGGAAAGGGCTGATTAACGATCCTTACATGGACGGCAGCTTCCAGATCAACGATGGCCTGCGTCTGGCGCGTAAACTGCTGGTGGATATTAATGACACCGGCCTGCCCGCTGCTGGTGAGTTCCTCGATATGATCACCCCGCAATACGTGGCTGATCTGATGAGCTGGGGCGCAATTGGTGCGCGTACTACTGAATCACAGGTGCACCGTGAGTTGTCCTCCGGTCTGTCCTGCCCGGTCGGCTTCAAAAACGGCACTGATGGCACCATCAAAGTGGCGATTGACGCTATCAACGCTGCCAGCGCGCCGCATTGTTTCCTGTCAGTCACTAAATATGGCCATTCGGCGATTGTCGAAACCAGCGGTAATGAAGATTGCCATATCATCCTGCGTGGCGGTAAAGAGCCGAACTACAGCGCTCATCACGTGGCTGCGGTAAAAACCGGGCTGGAAAAAGCGGGCCTGACGCCGCAGGTGATGATCGACTTCAGCCATGCCAACAGCAGCAAACAATTCCAGCGCCAGATGGTGGTTGCGGAAGATGTTGCGCAGCAGATTGCGGGTGGCGAGCAGGGGATTACCGGCGTGATGCTTGAGAGTAACCTGGTGGAAGGTAATCAGAGTCTGGAGAGCGGTGAACCGCTGGTGTACGGCAAAAGCGTGACGGATGCCTGCATTGGTTGGGAAGATACAGATAAAGTGTTGCGCCAGTTGGCGCAGGCGGTTAAACAGCGCCGCGGTTGATTTGTTGCACTGATTCGTAGCGGCGCGATTTATCGCGCTGTTATAAAACCCGCGCGATAAATCGCGCCGCTACGCAAAATGAAAGGCCAGACTTGCGTCTGGCCTTGTCTTTTATCGTCTGGCCTTATTTTTTTATTTCGCTTTACCCTGGTTTGCGACGGCTGCGGCTTTCGCAGCAATCTCATCAGCATCACCCAGATAATAACGTTTGATCGGCTTGAAGTTTTCGTCGAACTCATACACCAGCGGAACGCCAGTCGGGATGTTCAGTTCGAGGATTTCATCTTCGCTCAGATTGTCGAGGTATTTTACCAGCGCACGCAGGGAGTTACCGTGCGCAGCGATAATCACTTTCTCACCGCTCTTGATGCGCGGCAGAATGCTGTCGTTCCAGTAAGGAATAACACGCTCGATGGTCAGCGCCAGGCTTTCGGTGGTCGGCAGCTGGGCATCAGTCAGTGACGCATAACGCGGGTCGTGGCCCGGGAAACGCTCATCGCTGCGATCCAGTTCCGGCGGAGTCACGGCAAAACCACGACGCCACTGTTTCACCTGATCGTCACCGTATTTCGCCGCGGTTTCAGCTTTGTCCAGACCCTGCAGTGCACCGTAGTGACGCTCGTTCAGACGCCAGCATTTTTCTACCGGCAGCCAGGCTTGATCCAGCTCATCCAGTACATTCCACAGGGTGTGGATGGCACGTTTCAGCACGGAAGTGTAGGCAAAATCGAATACGAAACCTTCTTTCTTCAGCAGCTGACCGGCTGCTTTGGCTTCGGTGCGACCCTTATCGGACAGATCCACATCGTACCATCCGGTGAAGCGGTTTTCCTGATTCCACTGGCTTTCGCCGTGGCGCACCAGAACCAGCTTAGTTACGGCCATAGCTTAACTCCTTAATGCTTGATGATTATAGAAACCGGCGGCGGCCACCTGATTGAGCGGCTCACTAATAGCGCCATACCATAGCGGAAAACATCGCACTGCGTAAGCCTGTCCACGACGCAGTGCGCGTTTTTCAGCCTGCTGATCAGTGCGGGGTGAGGCGGTAACGCGTCACAGACTGCCAGCTGTCGCCAGGTTGCAGCCAGCAATCTGGCTGTGGCCACTCAGTATGGTTGGGCGAATCCGGTAAAAATTCACTCTCTAAGGCGATGCCCTGGAAAGCAGTATAGCTTCCCTGCTCGCGGGCGCGTGTTCCGTCCAGATAGTTGCCGGAGTAGAACTGCAGCGCCGGGGCAGCGGTAAATACGCTCAGCTCCAGTTTGCCGTCAGCCGACCACAGTCGGGCTGCGGGCTGGCTGCTGTCACCTGTGGTATTCAGCAGAAACGCATGGTCATAACCTTTTACCGCTTTCTGATCGTCATCGGCGAGGAAGTCATCGGCAACGGTTTTCGGCTGGCGAAAATCGAAGCTGGTTCCCTCCACCGCTTTAAGCGGCGCATTGGGGATGCCTTCACTGTCGACCGGCAGATAACGGTCCGCCAGCAGTTGTAAGCGATGCTGGCGTGCATCACCATGATGCGCGTCAAGGTTGAAGTAAGCATGATTGGTCAGGTTAACCGGGCAGGGCTTGTCGGTGCGGGCCTCGTAGTGGATCGACAGACAATTGTCGTCATCGAGGTGATAGCGCAGATCAGCAATCAAATTGCCGGGGAAACCCTGATCGCCATCAGGCGAATCGATACGATAATGCACCTCAGTTTCGCTCTGACTGAGAATTTGCCAGCGGCGCTTATCAAATCCTTCCGGTCCGCCGTGCAGCTGATGTTTACCCTGATTGGCGACCAGCGCCAGATTCAGCGGTTGCAGCGTGGCGTTGGCAATACGGTTGGCATAGCGGCCCACCGTCGCCCCAAGATAGGCGTCCTGATGCAGATAATCAGACGGCGTAGCGCAACCAAGCAGCGCTTCGCGCACGCTGCCATCCTGCATCGGCACACGCGCCGAGAGCCAGGTGGCTCCCCAATCCATAAAGGTCACTACCATGCCGTTGCGATTGCGTAAGACGGTAATCCGCCACGGTTGTCCGTCCGGTGCATGTGATTGCACATCATTTACCATTGGCCCGCTCCTTCAGAAGCTTTGCACACGTAAAAGGTTTCTTTGATACCGGTTTTGGCTTCGTATTGTTCGGCCACTGCGGCCTTCACCTGATCCACCAGATCGGTTGGCATCAGCGCCACGATGCAGCCACCAAAACCGCCACCAGTCATACGCGCACCACCGCGCGTACCGATCTCAGCTTTGACGATCTCGACCAATTGATCAATCGGCGGCACGGTGATTTCGAAATCATCACGCATCGAGGCGTGCGATGCGGCCATCAGCTCACCCATACGGGTCAGATCGCCCGCGCTGAGTGCATCGGCGGCTTCCAGCGTGCGGGCGTTTTCAGTGATCACATGACGTACGCGTTTGGCGACCAGCGGATCGAGCTGGCTTGCTGCGGCGGTGAATTCTTCCAGCGTGACATCGCGCAGCGCCGGTTTGTTGAAGAAGCGTGCACCGGTTTCACACTGCTCGCGACGGGTGTTATATTCGCTGCCCACCAGCGTGCGGCGGAAGTTGGAGTTGATGATCACCACCGCCACATCGGCAGGCATCGACACTGCGCGGGTGCCAAGGGTGCGGCAATCCAGCAGCATGGCGTGATCCTGTTTACCAAGCGCGGAAATCAGCTGATCCATGATGCCGCAGTTACAGCCGACAAACTGGTTTTCTGCTTCCTGGCCGTTCACCGCAATGGCAGCACCGTCGAGCGGCAGTTGCCACAGTTGCTGGAAGACGGTGCCTACCGCCACTTCCAGCGATGCCGATGAGCTCAGGCCTGCACCTTGCGGGACGTTACCGCTGATCACCATATCCACACCGCCAAAGCTGGCATCACGTTTTTGCAGATGTTTCACCACGCCACGCACATAGTTAGCCCACATCGGCTCGGTTACCGGCTCAATCGGCGCATCCAGCGAGAAGCTGTCTTGTTGATTGTCGTAATCCACCGCGACCACGCGCACCTGGCGGTCATCACGTTTGGCGCAGGCAATCACGGTTTGATAATCAATGGCGCAGGGCAGTACGAAACCGTCATTATAATCGGTGTGTTCACCAATCAGGTTTACGCGGCCCGGTGCCTGAATGCTGTGGCTCGGCTGATAACCAAATGTCTCAACGAAGGTCTGTTGTGTAATGGATTTTAATGACATTTATTGCGCCTCGCGGAAATGGACATCGCTGACAGAACGCAGGCGTTCTGCCGCCTGTTCTGCCGTTAAATCACGTTGGGTTTCGGCCAGCATTTCATAGCCAACCATAAATTTGCGTACCGTTGCTGAACGCAGCAGCGGCGGATAGAAGTGAGCATGCAGCTGCCAGTGTTCGTTAGCTTCACCATTAAAAGGTGCACCGTGCCAGCCCATCGAGTAGGGGAAGGAGCACTGGAACAGGTTGTCGTAACGGCTGGTCAGTAGTTTGATCGCCAGCGCCAGATCTTTACGCTGGGCGTCCGAAAGATCGGTGATGCGTTTGACATGCGCTTTGGGCAGCAGCAGGGTTTCAAACGGCCATGCTGCCCACCAGGGCACCACTGCCAGCCAGTGACCGGTTTCTACCACCGTGCGGCTGCCATCTTTCAGTTCACGCGCGGCGTAATCCACCAGCATCGGTGTACCTTTTTCGGCAAAGTAGCGACGCTGATGCGCATCTTCGCGCTGTGCTTCGTTAGGTAAAAAGCTGTTGGCCCAAATCTGTCCATGCGGATGGGGGTTGGAGCAGCCCATCGCCGCGCCTTTGTTTTCGAATACCTGCACCCACGGGTAGTGCTGGCCGAGGTCGGCGGTTTGTTCCTGCCAGGTACGGACGATATCTTCCAGCGCGCTGAGCGGCAGCTCGGGCAGGGTTTTGCTGTGATCCGGCGAGAAGCAGATCACCCGGCTGGTGCCGCGTGCGCTTTCGCAGCGCATCAGAACGTCGTCGCTCTCGGGGGCGTCCGGCGTGTCAGTCATCAGGGCGGCAAAGTCATTAGTAAAGACGTAGGTGCTTTTATAATCAGGGTTTTTATCACCGGTGATACGGGTGTTACCGGCGCAGAGGAAGCAATCGGGATCGTGTGCGGGCAGCTTTTCCAGTGCCGGTGTTTCCTGTGCGCCTTGCCACGGGCGTTTAGCACGATGTGGCGAGACCAATACCCATTGATCGCTTAGCGGGTTATAACGGCGATGCGGATGATCGACCGGGTTAAATTTTTCCATGTGTGATCCTGGTAAAAAACAAACAGATAAAAATGACTTCGATCAAAGTAGCACAAAGGGCAGACTGAAAGCGTGATCCAGTCTGGATAAATGGTATCGTTTACACAAGGTGACGATTCTCATTTTGTGGGTTTATGTACTACGTTTTCTGAATAAGTGGGCAGGGAAATGGTAACGGTTACATTAATGGGTGTGGCGCGATAATCGTGCCGCTACTTATGATCGCACCTGGCGTAGCGGCGCGATTTATCGCGCATGTGTTTGGGTGTGGACCTTAACGCAGCTTTTCCTGTTGGTAGCCGTAGCCACCGTCATCCTGTGCCACAAAACTCAAACGATGGGTGATGCACTGCGGTGCATCCTCAGCATGGTGCGAAACAAACAGCAATTGCGTCCGCCCCTCACCAATCAACACATCAACAAAACGGCGTACCAGCAGGCGGTTGATCGGATCCAGGCCCTGCAATGGCTCATCAAGGATCAGCAACGCGGGATGTTTGACCAGCGCGCGTGCGATCAGCACCAGCCGCTGCTGGCCCCATGACAGGCTATGGAAGGGGGCATCGGCCAGTGCGTTATCCATCCCCAGCAAGGCCAGCCACTGGCGCGCGAGCGCTTTCTGTCGATCGGACACCGCCTGATACAGGCCAATCGAATCGAAGAAACCCGACAGAATCACGGTGCGGACATTCACGCTGACGCGATAATCGAGATGCAGGCTGCTGCTGACATAACCAATATGTTGTTTGATGTCCCAGATGGTTTCCCCGCTGCCGCGCCGGATACCGAACAGCGTTAAATCGTTACTGTAGCCCTGCGGGTGATCGCCGGTCACCAGGCTGAGCAGGGTGGATTTGCCTGCGCCGTTCGGTCCGACAATCTGCCAGTGCTCGCCAGGATTAACTTGCCAGCTCAGGCCGTTAATCACCGGTTTGTCGTTATAGGACACCACGCCGTTGCGCAGAATCACGCGCGGCGCATCATCCGCCAGCGGCGGGAGCTGATCGGGCGCATCGGCCTCCGGCAGCGCCATTCCCTCCAGCTTCTCGCTGTGCGCCAGCTGGGCCACCAGCGCTTCCGCCAGAATCGCGCGGCGCTCGCCGACGTGCGTCAGGGTGCATTCCGCCAGCACGCCAACCTGCTGAACAAAATCAGGAATATCATCAAAGCGGTTCAACACCAGCACCACGGTGTAACCCTGCTGATGCAGATCGCTCAGCGTTTGCGCCAGGCTGGCACGGGACGCCACATCCAGGCCATCAAAGGGTTCATCGAGGATCAGCAGGTCCGGCTGCGCCATCAGTGCCTGGCACAGCAGCGTTTTGCGGGTTTCGCCGGTGGAAAGATATTTGAAGCGACGATCGAGCAGATAGCTGATACCAAACTGCTGCGCCAGCGCCTCGCAGCGTGCTTCGTCCTTCACTTCATCCTGAATGATCTGCGCGGCGGTGCGACCGGTGTCATCTTCGCCTTCACTGAGCAGATCGGTGTTATTGCGTTCCCACTCTTCGGTCACCAGCGTTTGCAATTGCTCCAGTGATAAACGCGTCGGACGCTGAAAGTTATGGCTGACGCTGCCTTTACCCGCGAGCAGTTCACCTGATAACGCGCGTGCCAGCGATGACTTGCCGCTGCCGTTGGCACCGACAAAGGCCCAGCTTTCACCGCTGTTAAGGGTTAAATCGTTGAGGGACAGCACTCGGGTGTCGCTAAGACGAAACATGCCTTGCGAAATTTGCAATGAAGCCATGATTTATTCCATTTTATGCATCGTGTCACTCAGTTGTAGCGACCGCTGCCAATGAAGTCAAATCATGGCCAGGATTTCAGAGCAGTGTGGCGATGATGGCGTGTTCCGCATTAAAACTGGCGGTGACGTTATCGCCAGCCTGTAGATTCTGCTGTGCCACTTCGCTGTTAGGGACGGTAGCACACAGAATTTCTCCCCCCGGCAATGCCAGCAGCACTTCGCTCACCTGATCGCCGGGTTCGATGGCGGTGATCTGCACAGCCAGCTGATTATCACTCTGGCTGGCAGCACGGCTGACCTGAATCCACGGCGCTTTGATCAGCACCAGCACTTCTTTGCCGTTTTCCAGCTGCAAACGCTCGGCGCTGCGCTGGGTCAGCGCCACCTGCAGGCGGGTCACGCCATCGCTCAGCAGCACATCAAGATGCTGTACCACCTGCTGGTGATCACGTGTCAGCACCGTACCAAAAAGCTGGTTACGCGCGCTGGTCTGTAACGAGAAACGGGCAATCGCCGCCAGCAGGCTATCGAGGGGCAGGCTGTCATTCTTCAATACATCAAAGGCTTTTTGCTGAATCTGCTCCATCAGCTGAAACAGCTGGATCAGGCGTTCGCCGTAACGCGTCAGCTGCGCTCCACCGCCGCCTTTGCCACCGGTGGCACGTTCTACCAGCGTTTGATCGGCCAGTTGGTTCATTTCGTTGATGGCATCCCAGGCACTTTTGTAACTGATACCCGCCAGTTTTGCCCCCTGGCTAATGGAGCCGGTTTCCTGGATGCGCTTCAGCAGCTCAATACGACGCGGATCGGCAAACAACTTCTGTTGCAGACGAATATGAAGAGAGAGTTCAGCTTGCATGTCAGCTCCTTAGGTTTGTCTGTCGATTCTAATCAGCTGTTAAAGTAAAAGCACGAAAAGGGCATGGCACTTTATTCTCAGGACGTTACAATCACTTTTTTATTTTCTGCGTGAGGTTTCCATGCTGGAACTGCTAAAAAGCCTGGCCGTCGCCGTGATTATGGTGCCGATTGTTATGGCTATCATGCTGGGCCTGATTTACGGCCTCGGCGAAGTGTTTAACGTCATCTCCAAATTTGGCCGTCGTGACGATCGTTCCGCCAACGGCTCACATTGATTTTCCAGCGCCCGCATCTCGCGGGCGTTTTGTCCTTAACTTCCGTCAAATCCTGCCGATATAAAGCTCATGACAGCATCAAACCTTGCGTTGTAGTATTCAGTATATAACGTAACAAGGAGATAAAAATGCTATCAAAACATTACCGCTGGGGTGCCGTTGCCGTTCTGTCTTTCTCACTGACCGGACCGGCACTGGCCGCAGAGAAAATCACCGTGTTTGCTGCGGCTTCACTGACCAATGCGTTGCAGGAAATTGGCACGCAATATCAGAAGCAGACCGGCGTTGAGGTGGTGTCATCTTTTGCATCTTCGTCCACGCTGGCACGCCAGATTGAACAGGGCGCGCCAGCGGATTTGTTCATCTCTGCCGACCAGCAGTGGATGGATGATGCGGTGCAGAAAAAGAGCGTGATCGACAACACGCGCTATACCCTGCTGGGCAATGATCTGGTGCTGGTGGCTCCGCGCAGCAACAACGCTAAAGAAGTCACCATCAATGAAAAAACCGACTGGAAAAGCCTGCTGAAAGGCGAGCGTCTGGCGGTGGGCGATCCGGACCATGTACCGGCCGGGATTTACGCCAAAGAAGCATTACAGAAACTGGGCGCATGGGACACCTTAGCGCCAGTGCTGGCACCGGGCAATAGCGTGCGTGCGGCGCTGGCGCTGGTCGAACGTAATGAAACGCCTTACGGCATTGTTTACGGTTCTGATGCGGTCGCCAGTGATAAAGTCCAGGTTGTCGGTCGTTTCCCGGAAGATAGCCACAAACCGGTGGAATATCCGATGGCGATTGTCAAAGAACATCAACGTGCGCCGGTTGAGGCCTTCTACAAATATTTGCAGGGGCCGGAAGCCGCCGCAGTGTTTAAACAGTATGGATTTACGCCGAAGAAATGATACTGAGTGATCCTGAATGGCAGGCGGTGTTTCTCAGCCTGAGAGTCTCCTGCGTGGCGGTGCTGTGCAGCCTGCCGTTTGGCATCCTGATGGCCTGGATTCTGGCACGCTGCCAGTTTCCAGGCAAAACCCTGCTGGATAGCCTGATCCATCTGCCACTGGTGTTGCCACCCGTGGTAGTGGGCTATCTGCTGCTGATTTCCCTCGGACGCCGTGGCTTTATCGGCCAATGGTTGTATGACTGGTTCGGTATCAGTTTTGCCTTTAGCTGGCGCGGTGCGGTCATTGCCGCGGCGGTAATCGCGTTTCCGCTGATGGTACGGGCGATTCGCCTGGCGCTGGAAGGCGTCGACACCCGGCTGGAACAGGCGGCGCGCACCCTGGGTGCGGGGCGCTGGCGCGTATTCTTCACCATCACCTTACCCCTGACGTTTCCTGGCATTATCGTTGGCACGGTGCTGGCCTTTGCCCGCTCGCTGGGCGAATTTGGTGCCACCATCACCTTTGTCTCCAATATTCCTGGCGAAACGCGCACCATTCCCTCATCGATGTTTACCCTGATTGAAACGCCCGGGGCGGAAAATGCGGCGGCACGGCTGTGTGCGATCTCCATTTTACTGGCGCTGCTGTCGCTGATGGTATCCGAATGGCTGGCACGCCGGGGCCGCAAACGGCTGGGGGATAATCATGCTGAACTCAATTTTACCCAGCCGCTGGGCACGCACTGCCTGCAAGTGGATGAGATACTCCCGGCAAAGGTATTACCGCCATTTTTGGCGTCTCCGGGGCCGGTAAAACCTCGCTGATCAATGCCATCGGTGGTTTAACGCGTCCGCAAAGCGGGCGCATAGTGCTCAATGACCGCGTGCTGAACGATACGGAAAAGCACGTCTGCCTGCCCCCTGAAAAGCGCCGCATCGGCTATGTGTTTCAGGATGCACGCCTCTTTCCGCACTACAAGGTGCGCGGCAATCTGCAATACGGCATGGCCGCCACGATGAAGCCGCAGTTTGATAGCCTGGTGGCGCTGCTCGGTCTGGAACCGCTGCTGCGGCGTGCGCCGTCTTCTTTGTCGGGCGGTGAGAAACAACGCGTGGCGATTGGTCGTGCACTGCTGACCGCACCGGATATCCTGCTGATGGATGAACCGCTGGCTTCGCTCGATCTGCCACGCAAACGTGAGCTGATGCCTTATCTGCAACGCCTGGCGCGCGAAATCAATATCCCGATGCTCTACGTCAGCCACTCCCTCGACGAAATTCTGCATCTGGCGGACAAAGTGATGGTGCTCGAAGCGGGGGTGGTCAAGGCGTTTGGATCGCTGGAAGAGGTGTGGGGAAGCCGGGTCATGAACCCGTGGCTGCCGCCGGATCAGCAGAGCAGCGTGCTGAAAGTGAGCGTGCTGGAGCACCATCCGCACTATGCGATGACCGCGCTGGCGCTTGGCGATCAACATCTGTGGGTGAAGAAGGGTCGATCGCCGCTGAAAACCGTGCTGCGCATTCGCATTCAGTCCTCCGATGTGTCACTGGTGCTGCAGCCGCCGCAAAACAGCAGCAATCGCAACGTCCTGCCCGCTCAGGTGGTGGAGTTGCTGGAGATTGACGATCAGGTGGAAGTGAAGCTGCGCATCGGCATCAGCGAATTGTGGGCGCGCATCTCGCCGTGGGCGCGGGATGAGCTGGGCATCCGGCCAGATCAGTGGCTGTATGCCCAGATTAAAAGCGTCTCAATTACCGCCTGATTCGTCGCGATTCAGGCACATCCCGTAGCGGCGCGGTTTATCGCGCGGGTTTTGTAGATTCTATATCCTCGGCGATGGTGTCGGTGGTATTGTCGCCAATCACCACGTCCGCGCGGGCTTTGACCGCCTCATCCGCGTTGCCCATCGCAATGCCGGTTCCGGCGGCTTCCAGCATGCTGAGGTCGTTGTAGTTATCACCGAATGCCAGCACATCTTTCATGCTCAGACCCTGGCTCTCCACCCACTGCGCGAGGCGTTTTCCTTTGCTGTTGCCGCGCTGGGCGATATCTACCTGATCGTGCCACGACCATTCACAAGCCAGCCCCAGTTCGGCTTCGGTCTGCTCAGCGAATTGTTGTAACTTGTCGCCATTTTCATCGGTGAGGGCAAATTTCCAGATGGCCTGCACCTCCTGCGCCGTCTGCCCGAGCGACGCCACCTGGGTAAAGGTGGGACGCTGTGCAACCGGCAGCGATTCCTGGCCCAGTTTTGCGTACGCACGACATGGATGCTGGTAAAGCATCGCGTCATCGACATATAGCAGGCCGTGAATGTCCTGCTGGTCGAGCATTTCAATCACGCGTACCGCCTGTGATTTCTCCAGCGGATCGGATGCCAGCACTTTTTTTGCCTGATAATCATACAAATAGGTGCCGTTGCAACAGATTGCGGGTGTATCCAGTTGCAGCGCCTGATAAAAAGGATGAATGGCAACATGATGTCGACCCGTGACGATAATCAGTTGATACCCGGCTGCTGTGCGCGCGCCAGCGCGGTCAAGGGAAGCAGGCAGAAGAGTTTTACGCGGGGGTCAGCAGGGTGCCGTCTAAGGTCAAGGGCAATAACTCGGGAGCTCATTTCGTTTTCCGTGGTGGGAGATTTTAGCTGCCGGAATGGTCTACACCGGGCAACCGCGCTGGGCAAAAACCACGGGCACAAATCAGCATTCCACCGTCCAAAACGACATCGCTGCTACAGTGACTACACTGCTTTTGCAAGCCGAACAAGGAGAACGCATGAAACAAGTCGTGTATACCGCCAGCCCCGAGAGCCAGCAAATCCATGCCTGGCAGCTACAGGAAGATGGCGCGCTGACGTTACTGCAGGTGACGGATGTTGCGGGTCAGGTGCAGCCTATGGTGGTCAGCCCGAAGAAAGATTTCCTCTATGTCGGCGTGCGTCCGAATTTCCGTGTGCTGGCCTACCGCATCGCTGCTGATGGCACGCTGAGCGAAGCGGGTGAAGCCCCACTGCCGGGCAGCCCGACACATATCTCCACCGACCGTCTCGGTAACTATCTGTTCTGCGGTTCCTACAACGATGCCTGTGTCAGCGTCAGTCCGATTGGTAGCGATGGTGTGCCGCAGGCCCCGAGCCAGGTGATTGGTGAGCTGGATGGTTGCCACTCTGCCAATATTGATGTGAAAAATCAGACGCTGTTTGTTCCGGCACTGAAGCAGGACCGTATCTGCCTGTTCAAGCTGAGCAGTGACGGTACGCTGATGCCGCGTCCGCCAGCGCAGGTGACCACCGTGGAAGGGGCTGGTCCGCGTCATATCGCGTTCCACCCGAATCGCAGCTACGGCTACTGCGTAAACGAGCTGAACAGCAGCGTTGACGTCTGGCAGCTCCGCAACCCGCACGGTCAGATCGAGTGCGTGCAGACGCTGGACATGATGCCTGAGAACTTCTCTGACACCCGCTGGGCGGCAGATATTCACATTACCCCGGACGGGCGTCACCTGTACGCCTGCGACCGTACCAGCAGCATGATCACAGTGTTCAGCGTCAGTGAAGACGGTGGCCTGCTGACCCTCGAAGGTTTCCAGCCGACGGAAACGCAGCCGCGTGGTTTTAACATCGACCACAGCGGCAAGTACCTGGTAGCGGCGGGACAGAAATCTCACCATATCGAAGTGTACAAAATCAGCGACGATCGTGGTCTGCTGACACCGCTGGCGCGCTATGCGGTAGGGCAAGGCCCGATGTGGGTGGTGATTCACTCGCTGGATTAAATCCTTGCGCTTAAAACCTTGCGCGATAAATCGCGCCGCTACGGGGCGGTGCGGTTTTTGGACGGGACAGGCATCCGGCACTTGATCGTAGCAGCGCGATTTATCGCGCTGTTTTTATCTCACTGAAAATGATGCGAAAAATCCAGCGCATCACGCACCGCGTCGGTGAGTTTCAAAAGCTCAGTGGCGGAAATCACATACGGCGGCATCAGATAAATTAAGCGTCCGAACGGACGGATCCACACCCCACGCTCAACAAAGAACTGCTGTAACGCCGCCATATCCACCGCCTGGTGGGTCTCAATCACGCCAATCGCCCCCAGCACGCGCGCATCTGCGACGGCGGGATGGCTGCGCAATGGCAACAGCGCGGCACGCAGCTGCTGCTCAATATCGGGCACCTGGGTGGACCAGTGGCCTTCATTAATCATGGTCAGACTTTCCACTGCCACCGCGCAGGCCAGCGGATTACCCATAAAGGTCGGGCCATGCATAAAGCAGCCTGCCGCGCTACGGCTGATAGTGTCCGCCACTTCACGGGTGGTCAGGGTGGCGGAGAGCGTCATGGTGCCGCCGGTCAGCGCTTTCCCCAGACACAAAATATCCGGTGTGATCCCGGCATGTTCACAGGCGAACAATTTACCGCTGCGGCCAAATCCGGTGGCGATCTCATCAGCAATCAGCAGCAAACCGTAGCGATCGCACAGTTCACGCACTTGTTGCAGATAACGCGGATGATAAAAACGCATGCCGCCTGCACCCTGCACAATCGGCTCCAGAATCACCGCCGCAATCTGCTGATGATGCTGCTCCGCCAGACAGGCAAAATCGGCGAAATCTTCCTCCTGCCACGCCTCATCAAACCCCAGCTGCGGTGCAGCTGCGAACAGATGCTCCGGCAGATAACCGCGCCACAGGCTGTGCATCGAGTTGTGGGGATCGCACACCGACATGGCGGCAAAGGTATCGCCGTGATAACCGCGTTTCAGGGTGAGGAATTTTTGTCGGGTTTCGCCGCGTCCCAGCCAGTATTGCAACGCCATTTTCATCGCCACTTCGACGGCGATCGAACCTGAATCGGCGAGGAATACGCATTCAAGCGACTCGGGCGTCATCGCCACCAACTGGCGACACAACGCCACTGCGGCCGGATGGGTGATACCGCCAAACATCACGTGTGACATTTGGCTGATTTGCGCCTGCATCGCCTGATTGAGGCGGGGATGGTTATAACCGTGAATCGCGGCCCACCAGGACGACATACCATCCACCAGTTCGCGTCCATCGGCCAGCTGTAACTGGCATCCGTGTGCCGCTACCACCGGGTAGCAGGGCAATGGATTCTGCATCGAGGTATAGGGGTGCCAGATATGCTGGCGGTCAAAATCGAGGTCATCCTGAGTGAACATGGGTATTGTAAACCAAAATTAAAAGATTTAGTTT
>NZ_JAPWKD010000019.1 GCF_028283705.1 Pantoea sp. | reverse complement strand
CTCTCTCTCTCTCTCTCTCTCTCTCTCTCTCTCTCTCTCTCTCTCTCTCTCTCTCTCTCTCTCTCTCTCTCTCTCTCTCTCTCTCTCTCTCTCTCTCTCTCTCTCTCTCTCTCTCTCTCTCTCTCTCTCTCTCTCTCTCTCTCTCTCTCTCTCTCTCTCTCTCTCTCTCTCTCTCTCTCTCTCTCTCTCTCTCTCTCTCTCTCTCTCTCTCTCTCTCTCTCTCTCTCTCTCTCTCTCTCTCTCTCTCTCTCTCTCTCTCTCTCTCTCTCTCTCTCTCTCTCTCTCTCTCTCTCTCTCTCTCTCTCTCTCTCTCTCTCTCTCTCTCTCTCTCTCTCTCTCTCTCTCTCTCTCTCTCTCTCTCTCTCTCTCTCTCTCTCTCTCTCTCTCTCTCTCTCTCTCTCTCTCTCTCTCTCTCTCTCTCTCTCTCTCTCTCTCTCTCTCTCTCTCTCTCTCTCTCTCTCTCTCTCTCTCTCTCTCTCTCTCTCTCTCTCTCTCTCTCTCTCTCTCTCTCTCTCTCTCTCTCTCTCTCTCTCTCTCTCTCTCTCTCTCTCTCTCTCTCTCTCTCTCTCTCTCTCTCTCTCTCTCTCTCTCTCTCTCTCTCTCTCTCTCTCTCTCTCTCTCTCTCTCTCTCTCTCTCTCTCTCTCTCTCTCTCTCTCTCTCTCTCTCTCTCTCTCTCTCTCTCTCTCTCTCTCTCTCTCTCTCTCTCTCTCTCTCTCTCTCTCTCTCTCTCTCTCTCTCTCTCTCTCTCTCTCTCTCTCTCTCTCTCTCTCTCTCTCTCTCTCTCTCTCTCTCTTACCTGCTTAAATACAAAACGGACTCTGAATAATGGCTTCCTCAACGCTTTTGCCCGCCATTTTACAGGCGGTGATGCAGGGCCAGCCCAGGGCGCTCAGTGACAGCCACTATCCCGGCTGGCACCTGGCTCCGGTAACCGGCCTACTCAACGATCCCAACGGCTTTATCCACTTTGCCGGGCGCTACCATTTGTTCTACCAGTGGAATGCACTTGGCTGCCAGCATAAGCATAAATGCTGGGGGCACTGGAGTTCGGCGGATCTGCTGCACTGGCAACACGAACCTATTGCGCTGATGCCTGATGAGGACTATGACCGCAGCGGCTGCTACTCCGGTAGTGCCGTCGATAACCAGGGCGTGCTGACGCTGGTCTATACCGGCAACGTCAAATATGACGACGGCTCGCGCACCGCCTGGCAGTGTCTGGCGGTGCAAAATAGCGCGGGTGGTTTTGATAAAACCGGCCCGGTGATTGCGCTGCCAGAGGGTTATACCGGGCATGTACGAGACCCGAAAGTGTGGCGGCACGGGGACGACTGGTACATGGTGCTGGGCGCTCAGGACCCGCAATTGCAGGGCAAAGTGCTGCTGCTGCGTTCAGCGGATTTGCACAGCTGGCATAACCTCGGAGAAATTGCCGGAAGTGGTCTCGGTGGCCTGGGAGAGGCAGGTTATATGTGGGAGTGCCCGGACATGTTCTCCCTCGGTGACAACACTTACCTTATCTGCTGCCCGCAGGGCGTGATGCGGGAAGAGAAACGTTATCTGAATACCCATCCGAGCGCGTATCTCAGCGGTCAACTCGATTATGACAACGTCCATTATCGGCACGGATCGTTGCGGGAACTGGACGCCGGATTCGAGTTTTATGCGCCGCAAACTACACTCACCGCCGACGGTCGACGCTTGCTGGTAGGCTGGATGGGTGTACCGGACGGCGAAGAGATGGTCCAACCCACCGTCGCCCAGGGCTGGATCCATCAGATGACTTGCCTGCGTGAACTGAGCTCACGGGATGGCAGGCTGTATCAGCAACCCATCGCAGAATTGCAGGCACTGCGTGGGGAAGAACAGCGTTACCACGGCAGCGCTGATACCGCTCCGCCGTTAGAGGCGCAACGGCTGGAACTGTTGCTGGAAAGCCAGGGTGAGGTGACGCTGAATTTTGCCGACACGCTAATTCTGGAGTGGCGTCAGGATGCACTGCGCCTCGCCCGCCGCAGTCTGGAGACCGGTGAGTGGCTGTATCGTTACTGGGAAGGAACCGCCAGCCGTTTGCAGATCCTTTGTGACCACTCCAGCGTGGAAATCTTTATTAACGATGGTGAAGGCGTGATGAGCAGCCGTTACTTCCCGGCCCATCCGGCACGTTTAATCCTGAGCGGCAGCGCAGATCTGCAAGCCCGCTACTGGTCGTTACGTCACTGCATGGTAGAATAAGTCATTGTTTCATTAACCGATGCATTGTCGTGAGAAAAACAAAACGCGTTACCATCAGTGATATCGCCGCGCTGGCAGGGGTGTCAAAAGCCACTGCCAGCCTGGTGCTGAACGGCCGTGGTAAAGAGTTGCGCGTGGCAAAGGAGACGCGGGAGCGTGTGCTGACGCTGGCGCAGCAACATCATTATCAGCCGAGCATCCATGCCCGCCTGCTGCGTGATGACCGCAGCCATACGCTGGGGCTGGTGGTGCCGGAAATCACCAACCACGGTTTCGCCGTGTTTTCTCACGAGCTGGAAAATTTGTGTCGCGAAGCGGGCCTGCAACTGCTGATCTCCTGTACCGATGAAAATGCCGGGCAGGAAATGGTAGTGGTCAATAACCTCGTGGCGCGCCAGGTGGATGGTCTGATCGTTGCCTCCAGCATGTTGAGCGACAGTGACTACGTAAAACTCAGCGAACAGCTGCCGGTGGTATTGTTTGACCGACATATGAACGAGACTCAGCTGCCACTGGTGATCACCGACTCCATTACCCCCACAGCCGATTTAGTGGAACGACTGGCACGCGCCAGACCTGATGAGGTTTACTTTCTCGGCGGCCAGCCGCGCCTGTCACCTACCAAAGACCGTCTGGCGGGTTTTATGCAGGGGCTGGAGCGCGCCGGAGTCACACTACGGCCGGAGTGGATTATTCACGGTAACTATCACCCCAGCAGTGGCTACGAGATGTTTGCCGCACTATGCGCCAGACTCGGACGTCCCCCTAAAGCGCTGTTTACCGCCGCCTGCGGCCTGCTGGAAGGGGTACTGCGTTATATGAGTCAGCACCATTTGCTGACCAGCGATATCCGCATCGCCAGTTTTGATGATCACTATCTTTATGATTCGCTGTCAGTGCCTATCGACACCGTAGAACAGAACGTGCCACGCCTGGCGCAGGAGTGTTTCTCCATGCTGACGCAGATGATTCAGGGACAGGACCCGGCAGAAAATCAGATCATCCTTCCCGCTACGCTGCGCTTACGTTCCGTGTAGATCCTGGTGTTTAAAAAAGGGGCTCCCAATTCGGGAACCCCTTTTTGTACTCCTGCCGGAAAGGAATAAGGCAGGTTATTTAATTTCGGTGACGAAGTTTTCACGGCTACGACGAACTTTCTTCAGGTTCACCAGCCAGTCGCCTTCATCAGCACGGTAGCCCAGCGGCAGAATGATCACACTGCGCAGACCTTTCTCTTTCAGACCAAGGATTTCATCGACCGCTGCCGGGTCAAAACCTTCCATCGGTGTCGCATCAACTTCTTCAAAAGCGGCGGCAATCATTGCACTACCCAGTGCGATGTACGCCTGACGCGCCGCCGACTGATAATTACCTTCGGTGCCACGCTCAGCAACAATGCCCAGCAGCATCTGACGGTAATTCTCCCAACCCTCATTACGGAAGCCCCTGACTTCATTGGTCAGATCGAACATCATATTGACGCGATCGGGGGTGATGTCATCCCAGGCAGCAAACACCATCAGGTGAGAACAATCCGTAATCTGCGCCTGATTCCACGCCACAGCACGAATTTTTTCACGGATTTCTGCGTTGGTAATGACCATCAACTCAAACGGCTGCAATCCGCTGGAGGTTGCGGTTAAGCGCACGGCTTCAATGATGCGTTCCAGTTTGTCGTCTGGCACCACTTTGCTGGCATCAAATTTCTTGGTTGCGTAACGCCAGGCAAGTTTGTCATTAAGAGTGGTCAAGATATCTTCCTTATGGTGTTTGAGAACGCAGGCCACATCAGGGCGGCCTGCAAAGCGTTTCAGAGGATATCAGCACTTATGGATTGCCGTTGAAGCAGAACGAGCCTTGAGTTCATCATCAATACGAAGATTTATGCTACCCATACAGCACTCCTCACAATAAACGTATTTACAAACGTCATTACAATTATTGCTGGTTAGTAGCCAGTCACAACCTCGCCTGATCATGCTTTTAAGACCTGATACGTACCCTGGCACATCATTTACGATATAAAGCTGATATTTTATTAACTTAACAAATTAATATGATAATCAGAAATCCACATAATCCTATCCCCCTTTAACCATCACAAACTCAGGCGGGTTGAAGGCCGTCACTTCTGGTAGCGGTTCGTTCCAGGCAACGATCTCGACCCAGCAACTCTGCGCGCTACAGCCCTGCCCCAATCTTGAACTGCCACGATCCTCCGTCAGCACGTTCGGATTACCATGTTTATCAAGTGAATCTGTCAGGCTCGGGTCCTGCGGGTCATACCAGGCGCCCGTTGACATCTGCACCACACCGGGACGAATGTCTTCACTAAGATGAACACCAGCCAGAATGGCACCGCGCTGATTAAACACCTTCACCACGCTGCCTTCGCTGATGCTACGTGTTGCGGCATCCAGAGGATGCATCCACAGCGGTTCCCTGCCCTGAATCTTGGTTTTGCGACTCACGCTACCGTGGTCATATTGGCTATGCAGACGGGTTCGCGGCTGGCTGGAAAGCAGATGCAGCGGCCATTGGGCGGCGATTTCACGCTGTGACTCAGCTTCAGGTTCATACCAGAACGGATGCCCCGGACACTCTTCATATCCGAAATCGGCCACGGTCTGAGAAAATAGTTCAATTTTACCGGAAGGGGTCGGCAGTGGTGCCAATTCCGGGTTGTCACGGAAGGCTTTCAGGAAAATCTGCGGTTCGTCTGGACGTGCATACTCCAGCATTCCCAGCTCCCAGAAATCGTCGAAGGTAGGTAAATCGATACCATCTGCCAGCGCACGCGGTCTGGAAGCATCATAAATAAAGCGCAACCACGCATCAGCATCACGCCCTTCGCTGAAACTCTCGCCAAAACCCATCTTTTCCGCCAGCGCGTGGAAGATGGCGTAATCATCCCGCGCCTCTCCCTGCGCGGCAATATGCTGGCGCATGGCAATGATAAAACCATCATTACTGGAGCTGCCGATATCGTTGCGTTCCAGCGAAGTGGTAACCGGGAAAACGATGTCAGCGAATTTCGCCTGGGCAGTCCAGTATTGCTCGTGTACCACCACGGTATCCGGCTGTCGCCAGGCCTCAACCAGACGATTCAGATCCTGATGATGGTGGAAAGCGTTACCGCCCGCCCAATAAACCACACGGATATCGGGATAGGTGCAATCCCTGCCGTCAAACTGATAATGACCACCCGGATTCAGCAACATGTCCGAAAGACGCGCCACCGGGATGATTTCGTTGACCGCGTTGGTTCCTGCCGGGAAACGCGGGCCGGAGAAAGTACGACGTACCGAACCCGCCAGGTTGGTGCTGGCATAGGCAAAACCGAGGCCACCGCCTGGAGTGCCGATCTGGCCAATCATCGCCGCCAGCGCCACAGTTGCCCAGAAGGTTTGCTCCCCCTGGAACGCGCGTTGCAGTGACCAAGCAATGTTAATCATGGTGCGTTTTGCCATCATCTTGCGCGCCAGCTCGCGAATGACTTGCGCCTCTATCCCCGTGATAGCGGCTGCCCATTCCGGCGTTTTTGCCTTGCCGTCTTTGTGGCCCAGCAGATAGTCCCGATACTCAGCAAATCCGACGGTGTGACTGGCAACGAAACGGGCGTCGTAGAGTGATTCATCAATCAGCACAAAACTCAGCGCCAGCAACAACGCCGTGTCACTGCCCGGTTTCAGTGAAAGCCATTCCGCGTTAGTAACACCGGAGAGATCGTTTTTAACCGGACTCACATTAATAAAATGGGTGCCGTTATGCTGCATCTCCCCCAGCCAGTGCTTGAGAGAGTGATCGTTTGCTGCGCCGCCATTAACCTGCGAATTACGTAAAGGCAGGCCACCAAAAGCGACAAACAGCTCGCAATGCTCGGCCAGCGAAGACCAGTGAGTATGCTGCTTCTGCAACACATCCAGCTCTCCGATGATATGCGGTAATAACCGCTCGGCCGCCGCCAGGCTATATGTGTTAGTGCTGTCCGTGTAGCCACCCAGCTGGTTAAAGAAACGGTGCAACTGGCTTTGCGCGTGATGGAAGCGACCAGCACTCGACCATCCATAAGAACCGGCATAAAAGGCCTGGTTGCCGTGAGTCTGCTTTACCCTTGTCAGTTCATCGGCGACCAGCGCGATGGCCGTTTCCCAGCTCACTTCAACAAAAGGTTCTTTACCACGACCATGACGTGAATCGTGGCCATGCTGGAGATAACCTAGACGCACTGCAGGGCGACGGATACGGCTCGGGCCATTCACCGCACCGACCAGAGACAGGCCGATCGCTGAAGGGTTACGGTCCCATTCGACTGGTTCAACGGCAGTAAGGGAGCCTTCGGAAGTAGACACGCGATACGTGCCCCAGTGCATAACGGCGAGGTTGTGATGTTTGGTCATGGTGATTTGCGATGTGAATTACGTTATTGGTATTCCGTCACAGTAGCACAGAGGGAAAAGGTACAGAGATAAAATATCTGTACTACAGCGCTAACCTGCCCTCTTGCTTCGCTTGCAATATGCTGACCTCTCGCCGGCAATGAGACTTCGATACGATGAGGCGTCAACTGACTTGCTGCATTGTTAACATTAAGTTCCGCGTGACTACCTCGTTTTAGGTGATAAGTTTTTTATATGGGAAGAACCGTTAAAACATTTCTACTTTGGTAATAGCAAATTATTTCACAAATAAAGAAATGGATGCCTCATGTTTTCAATCGCCACCTGCCCCCATCACTCTTTTGTGCCCCTGGTTCAACACCCGGCACCCGCTAATGTATGGGGGGCACGGACACTTTCTGACGGGTGTTCTTATGCGAAGAACGTCGTTGATACACCCTGTTCCACATCCGCTGTTAATCGCAACGATTCCCGTCATGCCCCGGTCTCGTTTTCTGCGATGACCGATCAATCGCATTCAATAACGCTAAATATGTGCGACATGCCCGGCGAAGTCGATATCGGACGGGCTTTTGATAAGGATTTCACTGCAATTGATATGGAAGAACTTCCCGAACAGTCGTTTTTCACGAAGGATTTTAGCGCGATTGAGATACCAGAATTTGTTGCTGAAATCTCGAAAGCTGACTTTTCTCAGTTCTTAAATAATTTTCGCGCTGTTTTTTCACGCAACCTTGCATCCGTAGGCTTGTCCACCGCTGCGCGTGAAGTTGTCAGGCATGGTGTGCTGTCACACTTATCGACAATAGCGCCAACAGCCGTCACCACTGCGGGTGCCATCTCCGGCCTTCTTCCTGTTTTATTGCAATTTGCAGGCCTGGCTTCAGATGTTTATCAGGGAAGGCAAACGGTGCAGAGTAACTGTGCTCGACTGGCTAATATAGCCATGGTGACCGGGGCAATGGCCGGACTGGCCTGTTCTGGTGGTCTTGCTGCGGCTGCTCCAGCATTAATTTCTGCTTTCTGGGTTTATGTCCCTGTCCGAGACCTTTGCCAGTATTTTTTGACGTTACATGATAATGCAACACCTGCCCCCATTCTGCCTGCGATAGCTTGTGCTGCGGGTGCCTACGCTGTCAATCAAACTCTGGTCTGCCTGGCGATGGCCTATGTCGCCGATGCGTTATCAGCACTGGGGCCGATAACGGCGAATGTTGTTTCTGCTACCAGCCTGAATATCTTTGGTGAAACGGTAGAGCATATTACCTGCCGACAGTTACATGCTTACTTCACTGACGCAGAAGCACTACACATTCGTTGTCATTTGCGTTCTGCAGATGACATCAACTGGCAAAGTGTTGGCGATCTGGTCACTATTCCCATTGCCAGCCGCTCATCTTTATTTGCTTCCACCTATGCCAATACTTTTGCGATTCAGGGTGACAGTCTTGTTCAAAGTGTGACCGCCGCAGGCAGTCTGGCGCTGGGGTATCCTATGTTCATTTACAGTGCTGAACATAAAGCTTCACCCACTGCAAAGGGAGAGAAAATGTGATGTGCTTTGCTGCATTTTTCTGAAAAGCTTTTGGGGGTGGTAACGCCTTAAAGATAGTTCGGAGAACTCCTCTCTGTTGATTTTGGCATTAAGGCATTCAGGATTTAGTGAAACCATCCGATGAACATCATCATGTTATATTGTTATCTTAATAAGATAATCACATGATAACAGTTCATTTTAATAAGCCCATATCTTGTTAACATTAATTATGACAACCCACATATTAATAAGTTAATTCCTTAACAAGATATCATGATGACAATATCGTTTTTTATGATCTTGTTAAGTCAGCATCGTCTTATCGACTGCGTATATTACTAACCCTGTCGATGTTGGCACACTGCCGATTATAACCACTATCTGTTATCTTAACTCAGTCATTGCACCGGATGTGAACATCAATATCCTTCTTAATAAGATGATAAGAAGTTATGTTAGTAACATAATTCTATCGAATTTAACTTATTGCCATCACAATATCTTGTTAAGATAATAATGAATTAAAATATTAAATTGATAATTTTTTAGTGGCTTAGTGGCTTAGTGGCTTAGTGGCTTAGTGGCTTAGTGGCTTAGTGGCTTAGTGGCTTAGTGGCTTAGTGGCTTAGTGGCTTAGTGGCTTAGTGGCTTAGTGGCTTAGTGGCTTAGTGGCTTAGTGGCTTAGTGGCTTAGTGGCTTAGTGGCTTAGTGGCTTAGTGGCTTAACAAGATAATAAATTACTATAATATTATCCCGTCAACTTATTATTATATTAATTTTATCTTAACCATGCTCTAAATCTCTTCCTGGGGCACCTCCGGCATGTGCTCATAATGCCGACTACCCGCATTGCCTGCATACCTGCAATGTCGCAGGTATGATTAATCAGAGTACCTGCGCCAGACCAAATATGTATGTGTCCACGTTACTTCCTCAACACGTTCTGGAATATTGTCAGATGTACAGAGTAAACGTTACTTATTGGGTGCCGAATCGACCGTCACAGCAAAAGAAAAACATTAAGGTGTTAACAAATTAACTTAATAAGATAGTATGTAGGTAAGTGTCAGATATTACAAGCTTGTTAAGTAAACATCTTAATATTTTACTATGATCGTATAGACCTGACGTAACCTCCAATCCGCGTAATAACTTTGAGTTGTTGAGGCAATTTATCGTGATTGCCTCGTCGATATAATATGGCGGAAGAGAATGTTTGAGTGTTGGTGCAGTGCAATTCACGATTGCTATCTTAACAAGATATTAAGAGACAGATACCACAAATAACAACTTAACAAGATAGTATCTTGTCTTGTTGTTATCAGAAGATCTTGTTAAGATATGATGATTACAACATTTCCGCGTTACACAATTTATCGTTATTAATGGAGGTCATCGATGATTATCGTACTGGGTAGTCAGAAGGGTGGGGTAGGCAAAAGTACCCTGGCTGTGTCTCTCGCTGCTGGATTACTTTCCCGTGGCTACAGAGTGCTCATCGTGGATGCCGATGACCAGAAATCCGTATTAACCTGGTATAATAACCGTCCGGAATCACTCCCGCATATTCCCGTAACCGGCGCCTCCGGCAATATCAAAGCTATGCTTAAAGAGCATGCGAAATCTTACGACTACATCATTGCTGATTGCGCTGGTCGAGACAGTGCAGAAATGCGCAGTGGCCTGATGGCCGCAGATGTCTTCATTTCACCTCTGCGTCCATCACAAATGGATCTCGATGTGGTGCCTCATACCTGCTCAGTGTTCACAGCTGCGAAGGACTTTAACGAAGATGTGAAAGGGTATCTTGTGCTGAACATGACCCCAACCAATATGTTCGTTAATGAAGGCAACGAAGCCGCTAAGGTTCTGGAAGATTTTCCTGAAATGAAACTGGCTGAAACTCGTATCTGCGATCGTAAAGCTCACAGGGATGCCTGGGCAGAGTCTATGACCATTTATGAGACAGAAAACAGTAAAGCTAAAGATGAAGTTGAAAGGCTGATCCAGGAGGTCATCTTATGAGAAACAGAGCTGGCGTTTCGAAAGAAAGAGAGAATGACTTCATTAATGGCGGGACTGCGGCATTAACAACAACGGGTGCGCCGCAACCAAAAGCCCCCGATCCTGAGCCAGTTAAGAAGGCTAAAGCTAAACCAGTCAGTATCTCGTTTACCGATGAGAACCTTAAAGATATCGACAATCGTATTCGTAATGAAATCCTTGCCGGTGGTTCACGAGTAAATCGTTCTGACATTGTTCGCGCTGCAATTCTCGGACTTGAACATTTATCAGACGAAGAAATCTCAGTGCTAATCAGCAAAGCTAAACTTCAGTAAAGAAATCTCAAATAAGTAAGTTATTATCTTGTTAAGATAGTAACTTACTTTGTGACAACGTCACCCTCAATTTGTCTTACTCTCAATATCTTATTGCCCATCAGCCTGATGATCAGTTCGTTAGCATATCGTCAGAACAAATCTTCTTAACTTGTTAAGATCGTAAGTAAGAGCGGGAGGCAGAGATGCCCGTCTCTTACCTCATTTAAGAATGAAAAAACGATACCTGATATTCGTCATACTGCCTGATAGGGTTAAAAGCGTCCTGTATGCTCTCAGAATGCGTTATCAGGCGATTAGTGAGGGTTGGTGCTTATCCATCATGAAAAATGCGGAGAAGGGCTTATACAACGATCCTTTTGGCATGATGAGCAGATCATTTACTGAAGTGTTGGTATGTAGCTTGAAGTAAAAGCTTCTCGTTTTGAGTTGAGTGCACTTAATTCTGGATATTGTCGATCGCGTATTGCCAGAGTCTGATGCTGAAGGCCTGTCAGAAACCGATATCAGACACTCATTAAGATTACTCTCGGTTAGTGAGCAGCGATCGAAGCCTTTTGAGCCAAACAGTAAGATTGAGCCGATGGCTTAACACCCATTTCTTAGCAAGATATCCACTTATCCACTGGTTAGATCCCAATTAATTAGATCCAGTGTAGATCCTATAGAGATCCCAAATAGATCCCCGATCGTCGCAGCCCGCAGCAGCACTGGCCTGAGAGGGTATCGGCATAAGCTATAGTAAGTGAAATATAAACTGTAGTGAGAGAACCATAAACTATAGCATGCTAAATATAAGCTGTAGTTGGAAAACGACATAAGCTATAGTGAGCAAAATGCACTGAACACCGATATTGCTGTGGATTGTTTTTCTCCCTTATCTTCATGCAATTAGGCTCACTTTGCGTGAGTTGTTGTTCTGTAATTCACAATCCTGATGCTTCGATCTTTTCAACGATCATCGACGAAACCGTGAGAATGCCCGTGGATAGCGAGAATCTAGACCTGAAGAAACTGTTTGAGGAAAAGGACAAGAATACAGGTGAGGTCATCACGCTCACACCTAATGTCAACAATACGGTTCAGCCGGTTGCATTAATGCGTCTCGGTGTTTTTGTTCCTACACTTAAGTCACTGAAAAACAGTAAAAATAAAACCTTTGCTACCACGGACGCCACCGAAGAACTGACCCGACTTTCTCTGGCGAAAGCCGAGGGGTTCGACAAGGTCGAGATCGTCGGCCCGCGCCTTGATATGGACAACGATTTCAAGACCTGGGTCGGGATCATTCATTCCTTTGCCAAGCACAAAGTCATTGGTGACAAGGTACAGCTGCCGTTCGTTGAATTTGCCAAGCTATGCGGGATCCCTTCAAGCCGCTCGTCTAAGAAGCTCAGAGAGCGTATCAGCCCCTCTCTGAAGCGTATAGCAGCGACAACCATCTCATTCACCAGCAACATGGGGGATGATGGTAAGGAATATATCACCCACCTGGTGCAGTCAGCCTATTACGATACCAAAAAAGACATCGTTATTTTGCAGGCAGACCCCAAACTCTTTGAACTATATGAGTTTGATCGCAAAGTGCTTTTGCAGCTTAAAGCTATCAATGTGCTGAAGCGTCGTGAGTCAGCTCAGGCGCTTTATACCTATATCGAAAGTCTGCCAAAAAATCCTGCCCCCATTTCTCTGGCTCGCCTGCGTGACAGGCTTAACCTTAAGTCCCCGGTTTTCTCACAAAACCAGACAGTAAGGCGTGCGATGGAGCAACTGAAGGAGATTGGCTATCTGGACTACTCAGAAGTGCAGCGGGGCCGTAGCGTCTATTTCAACGTACATTATCGCCGTCCAAAGCTGAAAGCACCGAAAAATGAGAGCGTTGAAAATCCTCAGCTTCCGACCCCAGCTCCCACAATCCCGGCAGAACCGGTTGATGCAGCGCTTCAGGAAAAACTCGAACTTTTGAATAAGTTAGGGATCTCGATGGCTGACCTCGAGAAACTGTTCAAAGCTAAGTGATGGATATAAGCTGTAGTGAGTAGGTTACTTACTACAGCTTATACTTACCCCTCTTAATACTCTCTACAGTTTATGTTTATCAGCTAACCCCATGATCTTGAAATAACTGATGACTCCGCTCACATGATAGTCTTCGTGCAGATTACTCACTATAGCTTATCTTTCTGCTCTCTATAGATTCTGTCATATGCTGTAGTGAGTAGATTACTCACCATAGCTTATGCTGGGGGAGGGGAATTGGCAGGAATCTACTCACTATAGTTTATAAAAGGCTGACTACATCTCATGATCTACTCCCTGCAGCTTAGGATGCAACACCCCTGGCTGGGGAAGTTACTCACTATAGCTTATATATAGCCTGTGGTAAGCAATCTACTCCCTATAGCTTATATTCAGTTACCCCCCTGGTAACCACTAACCTGCAACTTATTGATTTTGTTTTTGTTAGCAGGTACTAACTTAATCGATAGAATCACAACTTACTCACTATAGATTATGATTACTCCCTACAGCTTATGAAGTATCACCAGAGATGATTTACTCCCTATAGCTTATATATAAACTATAGGGAGTAGAGAGAATCACGCTGATTTAAGGAAATGGTATCGGTTCTTAAAAAAGACTTATTAGCGATAACATAATCTTATCAGCAGGTTAGATAAATTAAATGCATTATGTGACAACGTCACCTGGTTCATGGCGATATGCAGGCTTCTCACAAAATCAGTGGCAGCTGAAAGAGTGATAAAGGCATATCTTTTTGATATTAAGAGACTTTTAAACTTAAAATATCAGAGTCAGAGACTGATGTTTTCTGAGCTGTAATCAGTCCTGAGTCGCCAGATATAAGCTGTAGTGAGTAGATAAGGCTTGAGTGCTGACATAACTGAAGGTATCAGCAAGCAGGCAAGAGGATCCTGCATAAGTAGATAAGATCTGCCGTGGGCTTAACGGGGGGCTTGCACCTGAAAAGTCAGCAAAAGGGAAGACGGTAACGACAGGGCTATCAGTCAGACATGTTTGAAGTCAGAAAGTAAAACTCCTGCCAGCTGTGCAGGAGTTTCATTGAAACGCATTGGACAGAGAATCAGCAGAAGCCCATCAGATGTCCTGACTACTGGTGCTATTTAGTGGCCATGAATCGAACAGGTAACCATCGAAGTAAATATCATCAACGTCAGAAAATTCCAGCAGGCGCTGTTTAACATTTTCCAGATGTTGCCACATTGCCATTTTAGCAGCACGGGCATCTTTCTTGATAAGCGTAGCGAGGATCTTTTTATGATCATCTAACCACTGTTTGCGGTAACTGGTGTTAATCAGATGGCGGTGCAACTGGCTCCACATCACATTGTCTTCACGCCACTGCCATGACTGTTTAAACAGTTCCACCAGCATGCTGTTATGGGTTGCCTCGGCAATCGCCAGATGGAAATTGCGATCACCGTTTTCTGAGCTATTCACGGCACCGGAAGCCAGTTCTTTTTCTTCCAGCTCCAGCGCCTGACGCATTTTCACAATATCTTCGCGGGTGGCCTGAAGTGCCGCAAACTCGGCGATGTTACTTTCCAGTAGCTGACGAGCCTGCAACATCTCAAACGGTCCTGCATCGTTGCAGGCGGGCTGGGCAGGGGCAGGCGGCGAGGGATTATCATTAATCACATAGATGCCTGCACCACGCCGCACTTCGATCAACCCTTCCAGCTCCAGCATGATCAACGCCTCACGCACCAGGGTACGCGTGACATTTAGCATCCCGGCAATTTCACGTTCCGGCGGCAGCCGTTCCCCCACAGCATATTCCTTCTGCGTAATCATCTTGCGGAGAAGCTCTCCGACTTCCTGATAAGGGCGCTGTGGTGAGGCATGAATTTTCATAATGCTCTTTCTGCTGGTTAAGGGATAACAACCCCTGAAGCTGCCATCTTCAGAGACAGGCACTATAGCATAGTGGTGCTGCTGAACTCACAGAGGGGCGGGTGCAAAGTACCGTTGCGCATTGTTGAAGCAAATATCCTGCACCATGTTACCGAGCAGCGGTTCATCTTCAGGCAGGATGCCATCCTTTACCCACTGCCCGAGCAGGTTGCACAGAATACGGCGGAAATATTCATGGCGGGTATAGGAAAGGAAGCTACGTGAATCGGTCAGCATGCCAACAAACTGGCTGAGTAAACCTATTTGCGATAATTGCTCCAGCTGCCGCAGCATCCCATCGCGTTGATCGTTGAACCACCAGCCGGAACCGAACTGAACCTTGCCTGCGATGCCAGCACCTTGAAAGTTACCTGCCATGGTCGCCAGCACTTCGTTATCACGCGGATTCAGACAATAAAGAATGGTTTTTGGCAACCGATCTTCAATATCCATCGCATCAAGCAGACGTGCCAGTGGCCAGGCGATATTGTTATCACCGATAGAATCGAAGCCACTGTCCGGACCCAGCAGACGAAACATGCGCGAGCTGTTATTACGAATCGCGCCGATATGCAGCTGCATCACCCAGCCACGGCGTGCGTATTCTGCGCCAAGCCATACCAACACCGCAGTGCTGAACTGCGCGATTTCCCGCTCCTCCAGCTGAACGCCCCGACGACGTTTTGCCAGAATGGTATCGAGCGTATGATCGTCCGGCACCGGCGCAAAACGCAGGGTTTCGATACCGTGGTCAGCGGCCCGACAACTATGCGCAGCAAAATGATCAAGTCGTTGCATGAGCGCACGACGGAGTGCCGCAAAGCTGTTGATGGCAACATCCGCCGCCGCTTCGAGCCGCTCCAGATAATCAACAAAACCGTCGAGTTCGATCTTAAACACCCGGTCAGGCCGCCAGCTCGGCGCAACATCAATATCAATGCTGTCGTCATCGGCGATCTGACGATGGTATTGCAGAGAATCGACAGGGTCATCGGTGGTGCCGACCATCCGAACATTCATCTGGCGCATGATGCCGCGCGCAGAAAATTCAGGAGAAGCCAGTTTCTCAGCACAGCGGTCCCAGATTTGCTGCGCGGTATCAGGTCCGAACAGGGTGTTAGTGATACCAAATGGACGACGCAATTCGAGGTGAGTCCAGTGATAGAGCGGGTTACCAAGGGTTTTCGGCACGGTATGTGCCCAGGCGATGTATTTGTCGTAATCGCTGGTGCTGGCTCCGGTAATCAGTGATTCCTCAACACCCGCCGCGCGTAATGCACGCCATTTATAATGGTCGCCTTCGAGCCAGATCTGCCCCAGATTGGCGAAACGACGATCTTCGGCGATTTCGCGCGGATTGAGGTGGCAATGATAATCATAGATTGGCATCGCGGCGGCGTAGTCGTGGTACAGACGACGCGCAAAAACGGTTTGCAGCAGGAAATCTTCATCCATAAATTGGCTCATCAGGAAACTCCATAGCTGAGTGATTCGACAGCGGCGCGTGCACCGGCCTGGCACAGCAGCAAATAGGACTGTGTCAGCGTGGCAACAAAGGCCGTATTTGCGGGCAGGTCTTCACCGAAAATCGTGTTAATCGACAGCAATGCCTTGACGCGATCTTCTCCCGTTGCATGCTGCTGATTGATCGCCTGCAAGGTAGTGAATAATGGATCAACCACCTCGATGCTATTGCCCGATTCATCTTCTGCCAGGACATAGCGCATCCACCCGGCAATACCCATCGCCAGATGACGGTAGTCAGTACCGTTTCGCAGATGTTGCCGCAGAGGATCGAGTAAACGTTGCGGGAGCTTCTGGCTGCCATCCATTGCGATCTGCCAGGTACGATGTTGCAAAGCGGGATTGCTGAAACGCTCGATTAACTGCTCAGCGTAACCTCGCAGGTCAATGCCGACAGGCAGGGCCAGCGTAGGAACCTGTTCTGCCATCATCAGGGTGAAAGCGGCCTGGCGATATGCGTTATGTTGCATGGTTTCAGCGACGGTTTGGAACCCACCGAGGTAGCCGAGGTAAGCCAGGAACGAGTGGCTGCCGTTGAGCATACGCAGTTTCATCAGTTCAAACGGGACGACATCGTCAACAAATTGCGCGCCAACAAGATCCCAGTCGGGGCGACCATTAACGAAGTTATCCTCGATCACCCATTGGCGGAACGGTTCGCAGGCAACGCCGCAGGGATCATTCACTCCCAGCATGGCGGCGATTTCCTGTTGCGTTTCTGCGGTAACCGCCGGGACAATGCGGTCCACCATGGTACAGGGGAAGGTCACCTGGCTGGCAATCCACTCAGCTAACTCAGGGTCGCGCTGCCGCGCCAGCCCGAGAACCGCTGCGCGCGTGACATGGCCATTTTCACGCAGGTTATCGCAGGACATAACGGTAAAAGGGAGTAATCCTTGCTCACGGCGCAGGCGTAGCGCTTCCACAATATAACCCATCGCCGATTTGGGCATGTCAGGGTGAGAAAGATCGTGCTGGATTAACGGATGCGTCAGGTCCAGTTCGCCAGAGGCCGCGGAGGTACAATAACCTTTTTCCGTCACTGTCAGGGAAACGATGGCGGTTTGCTCACGCGCCATCGCCTGTAAAATACCGTCACAACCATCCAGCGCCGGATGCAGGGCCTCTTTTACGACACCGATGATTTTGAGCGCGATTTGATCTGCGCCTTTTTCGGCCACGCTATACAGCAAACGCTGTTTACGCAGATTTTCCACCAGCTGCTGGCCACTTGCCGACATCAGGTTAACCTCACTGATGCCCCAGTCGCAGTCGCTGATTTCCAGCAGGTGATGCAGATAAACAGCCTGATGGGCGCGGTGAAAAGCGCCACATCCGAGATGGACAATGCGGGAGGCCAGCCGGGAACTATCCCAGTCAGGAAGGGCAACAGTACATGTGCCACTGGCAAGGGTGTTTTCCATGTTAACTCCAGTCTTAAAGCGCGGGGCCGTAAAGTCAGCCCCGGAAGCCAGCGTTAAAAACAGGCGCGATGGATCGCCAGCTCTACGCCGCGGATTTCCGCCAGACCTTTCAGGCGGCCGATCGCGGAATACCCTGGGTTGGTTTTCTTATGCAGATCGTCCAGCATCTGATGACCATGATCGGGGCGCATCGGGATCAGGTCTTCCTGACCAGCCGCTTTACGGCGATGCTCCTCTTCGGCGATGGCTTTGATCACTGCAAACATGTCCACATCCCCGGCCAGATGGGCGGCTTCATGAAAACTGTTCGGATTCTCTTCGCGTTTGGTTGAACGCAGATGGGCGAAATAAATCCGTGAGGCAAAGCGTTTAACCATGCCGGGCAAATCATTCTCTGCCAGTACCCCATAGGAGCCGGTACACATGGTGAAACCATTGGCCGGACTGCTGACGGTATCGATCATCCACTGCAAATCATCCGCATTGGAGACGATGCGGGGTAAACCGAGAATCGGACGCGGCGGATCGTCAGGATGAACCGCCATGCGGACCCCGGCTGCTTCCGCCACCGGAATAATGCTGCGCAGGAAGGTAGCAAAGTTTTCACGCAGTCTTGTTTTGTCGATGCCATCATAGCGCGCCAGTTGTGCACGGAATTGATTGAGCGTGTAGCCTTCTTCCGCGCCTGGCAGGCCAGCGATAATATTGCGGGTCAGGCGTGCTTTGCTTTCGTCACTCATGCTGGCGAAGCGCTCGGCGGCCTGAGCTATTTCTGCCGCGCTGTAATCCTGCTCCGCACCGGCACGTTGCAGGATATGCAGTTCAAACACCGCGAACTCGATTTGGTCAAAGCGTAACGCTTTCGCGCCATCGGGCAGCAGGTATTCGAGATCGGTACGTGTCCAGTCGAGTATCGGCATGAAGTTGTAGCACACGGTGGTGATGCCGCATTGTGCGAGGTTGCGTAATGACTGCTGATAATTGCTGATCCACTTCTGGCATTGCCCGCTGCCGGTTTTGATCTCTTCATGAATCGGCACGCTCTCCACCACTGACCAGACTAAACCTGCGGCTTCAATCGTTTCTTTACGCTTCATGATCTCTTCAACCGACCACACTTCACCGTTGGGAATATGGTGCAGGGCGGTGACAATCCCGGTTGCGCCAGCTTGTCTTGCATCAGCGAGTGAGACAGGGTCGTTCGGACCGTACCAGCGCCAGGTCTGCTTCATGTGTTTTCCTCTCCAGTGAATATCTAAATTGGTTGACCAATTAAGCCGGGAAATGCGCATCCTTTATCGGCTATGGCACCGTCTGACGCTAAAATTCGACTCTTTAGCGCATCATGTCAACCAGTCAGGTGAATTTGGTTAACCAGATCACAAATACGGCATCAACCTGGCGACCACCTTGATTAACTGTGTTTCACTCCTGGCGGATGGTCAGAGACGGTTCACAGAAACCGCGCCTCAATAAGACATGACAAATCCTGCGCTGAAACCCTTCCTTCAGCCTCTGTTAACCGCGGGAATTGTTAACTCATGATGTCAAAAAAAGTGGAGAACCAGATGAACCGCAGTTTGAATCCGGGGATAGCTGCCGCAGGCAGTAAGCGAATCTGGCGCAATTTGCGCTGGTGGGTATTGGTGCTGTTTTTAGCTGGCGTCACGGTCAACTACATAACCCGCAACTCGTTAGGCATCCTGGCACCTGAGCTGAAAACCAGTCTCGGCATCACCACCGAACAATACTCATGGATCGTTGGGGCATTCCAGCTGGCCTATACCGTCTTTCAGCCCCTCTGTGGTTGGTTAATTGATGTGATTGGCCTGAAAATGGGCTTCCTGATCTGTGCCTCTATATGGGCGCTGGCCTGCCTGTTCCACGCAGGTGCCGCCAACTGGGTACATCTGGCTATTCTTCGTTTTGTCATGGGTGGAGCGGAAGCAGCTGCTACGCCAGCCAACGCCAAGGTGATTGGCGAGTGGTTTCCGAGAAAAGAGCGGCCGGTGGCAGCTGGCTGGGCGGGAGTCGGCTTCTCCATCGGTGCCATGCTGGCGCCACCCATTATCTATTTTGCCCACGCTTCCTTTGGCTGGCAGGGGGCGTTTCTGTTTACTGGCCTGCTGGCGCTGGCCTGGGTGATTCTGTGGTGGCTGTTCTATCGCGATCCCGAACGTCACCCAAACCTGGCAAGCGCTGAACTGGAATTTATCCGTCAGGATAACGAACCCCCGGCAGTCAAACTCAGTTTCTTCAAAGCGCTGAAAACTGTCGCCAAAAACAAACGTTTCTATGGCATCGCCATCCCGGCCTTTATGGCTGAACCCGCCTGGGGAGTATTGAGCTTCTGGGTGCCGTTATATCTGGCGAAAGATCTGGGTATGGACCTGAAGCAAATCGCCATGTTCGCCTGGCTACCGTTCCTCGCCGCTGATTTAGGCAGTGCAGCGAGTGGTTATCTGACGCGCATCTATACGCGGTTGTTTGGTTTTACCCAGGTTAACTCGGTCGTTGCCAGCTCTGTCACCGGTGCGTTCCTGATGCTCTCCCTCGCGCTGGTGGCGATCACCAAAAGTCCCTATGTCGCCATTGCGTTGATCTCGATCGGCGGCTTCGGCCATCAGATCATCTCCTGCATGCTGAGTGCGCTGGTGGTGGAGAAGTTTGACAAAGGCCAGATGGCGACCGTCAACGGTATGCGCGGTTCCTTCGCCTGGATCTCCAGCTTCCTGTTCTCGCTGGTGATCGGGGTGACGGCCGACAAGATTGGATTCAATCCCCTGTTTGTGGCGATGGGCTTCTTTGACCTGATTGGTGCGGTATTCCTGATCGCTTTTATTGCTGAACGTCGCGCCCAGCGCGCCTGAAAAAGTAGGTAACGATGAAAACGTTAAAAAACTGGTCCCTGGCAGGTTCCGACAAGCACCATCTGGCCCTGACCGTCGACGGCAAACATACTTTATGCCTGTATGTGCTGGAGCAAAATATGTTCCGCGTGGTGATTAAACGTCAGGGGGAATATTCCCTCGACAGAACCTGGAGTATTGCGCCGGAAAGCGACGTGCCGTGGGAAGGGCGAGCGCGTGACAGCCTGGTCGGTTTCACCTTACCCGGCTTCACGTTACAGGAAACGGACAACAGGTTGGTTGTCGCGACAGAGAGATTGCGCGTTATCATTCGTCAGCCACTGTCGCTGGAGTGGCAATATCGTGACAGCGCAGGGGAGTGGCAATTGCTGACCAGCGATCGTCCCACCAGCGCTTACCTGCTGAATGCACACGGCGATGGTGTGGCACATTATCAGCGTCGCATGACTGACGATCGTTACTATGGCCTGGGCGAGAAGGCCGGTGATTTGCAGCGTAATGGCAAGCGCTATGAAATGCGCAACCTGGATGCGATGGGATACAACGCCTCCTCAACCGATCCGCTGTATAAACATGTTCCCTTTACCATCACCCGCCGGCAGGACGTCAGCTTCGGCCTGTATTACGATAACCTCAGCAGCAGTTGGTTCGATCTCGGGAATGAGCTGGATAACTATCACCAGCCGTATCGCCGCTGGCAGGCTGAGAGTGGCGATATTGATTATTACCTGTTTGTCGGCGACAAAGTGCTGGATGTCACCAAAACCTTTGTCCGCCTGACTGGCAAAACCCTGTTTGGTCCAAAATGGAGCCTCGGCTACAGCGGTTCCACCATGCACTACACCGATGCGCCGGATGCGCAGAATCAGCTGATGAATTTTATCCACTTATGTGAAGAACACGATATTCCGTGTGATTCGTTCCAGCTCTCTTCCGGCTACACCTCGATCAACAACAAGCGTTATGTGTTCAACTGGAACTACGACAAGGTGCCGCAGCCGGAAGCGATGAGTCAGGCGTTTCACGATGCGGGCCTGCGCCTGGCAGCGAATATCAAACCTTGTCTGTTGCAGGATCATCCGCGTTATGAAGAAGTGGCAGCCAGAGGGCTGTTTATCCGCGATTCGGAGCAAGATGCCCCTGAGCGTTCGGTGTTCTGGGATGACGAAGGTTCGCACCTTGATTTCACCCATCCCGACGCGGTGGCATGGTGGCAGGAAAATGTGACCCGGCAACTGCTGGAGAAGGGCATCGATTCCACCTGGAATGACAACAACGAATATGAAGTCTGGGATGGCGAAGCCCGTTGCCACGGCTTTGGCACGCCGATCGCTATCAAGCATATCCGCCCGGTGATGCCATTGTTAATGATGCGTGCCTCTATGGAAGCGCAGCAGCGCTTTGCCCCGGAAAAGCGTCCTTTCCTGATTTCCCGCTCGGGTTGTGCCGGGATGCAACGCTACGTGCAAACCTGGAGTGGTGATAACCGCACCAACTGGACGTCACTGCGTTACAACATTCGCATGGGGCTGGGGATGAGTCTCTCCGGTTTGTATAACGTCGGCCACGACGTCGGCGGTTTTTCGGGTGATAAGCCTGATGCCGAACTGTTTGTGCGCTGGGTGCAAAATGGCGTGATGCATCCGCGTTTTACCATCCATTCGTGGAATGATGACCATACCGTGAATGAACCCTGGATGTATCCGGCAGTGACGCCTGCCATTCGCGCAGCCATCGAATTGCGCTATCGCCTGCTGCCGTATCTCTACACGCTGTTGTGGCAGGCGCATGCGGACGATGAACCGATGCTGCGTCCGACCTTCCTCGATCATGAACATGACGCGCAAACCAGCGTCGAATGTGACGAATTTCTGCTCGGGCGTGATCTGCTGGTGGCTAGCGTAGTCGAGCCAGGGCAACGCGAACGCCGCCTGTGGCTGCCAGACAATCAAACCGGCTGGTATGACTTCGCTACGCATCAGTGGTACAGCGGTGGTCAATGGATCACGCTAGATGCTCCGCTGGAGCAGCAACCGATGCTGGTGCGTGCCGGTGCCGGGTTGGCTTTAAGCCAGCGTCTGCGCCATGTTGATGCAAAGGCCGACGATCAACGCGAGCTGCAACTGTACCCGCTCAAAGGCAAAGGCTCCAGTGTGGGGCTGCTGTTCGAAGATGATGGTGAGTCATGGGGCTATCAGAAAGGTAATGCGTTGTGGCTGCACTGGGAAATGGCATGCGATGCGGCGGCCATTCATCTGCGTTTCAACCGCAAAGGAAGTTATAAGCCAGCCTGGCAGACTCTGAAGGTCACCCTTCCAGCAGGCGAAACGCGCCCGCTGTTTATCGATGGTGTTGCCGTAGCCAATGGCCAGGCTGAAGTCACGCTGGCGAGCATAACGACAGCCTGAATTTAAGCGTATTAACCCAGCCGGGGCTTTCTGTCCCGGCTTTGTCTTTCCCCATCATTCTGACCTTCACCTTTTGCTCAGCACTCCCCAATAGAAATAAGGTTTCAATTGTAGATTGATCGATCTACAATTAACGCAACCACACGCCAGAGGATGCAACCATGAGACAACACGCAGGCAGGCCCAGAGAGTTTGACCCTCAGGATTTTCTCAATTCGGCACTCGATTGCTTTTGGCAGCAGGGCTATCGTGCGACGTCGATGGCGGATTTGATGAAGGCATCGGGACTGGCCAGCGCGAGCATTTATAAACTCTATGCTGACAAACGGTCGATCTTTCTGGCCGCCCTCCAGCAATATATGGATGCCGGGTTGGTGCGCGGTAAGCAACGTGATGATGAGCTGACTCCGATTGATGCCCTGCGTGAGACGCTGGAGTTTGTCGCGCTGGTTTCATCTGGTCCGGAGGGGGAAAAAGGCTGTTTTACCATCGCGGCGGCGTGCGAATTGCTGCCGGGTGACGATGAGGTACGCAATCGGGTTGCGTATAAATTTCACGGCATCGTGGCGCGGCTGACCAGCATTTTTCAGCAAGGTCAGCAACAGGGCGTGTTTCGCACCGATGAAAGCGCCGCGGTGATGGCCGAATGCATTTTCATGATGCTGGAAGGCATGCGCGTCTACGGTAAAATCAGGCCGGATATTAGCATGCTGCGGAAAAGTAATGATTTTATTATCAATTCTGTGCTTGCCAGCGCCAGCCAGGGGCCGAGGTCATGACGCTGCCTCCGGGTTCTATTGTGCGCCGCCCGAAAAGGAGGAAAACCATGGTGGTGCTGGAAACGGCTGGACAGGTGGTTTTATGCGGATGGATAGCCAACGGGAGATTCTACAAAAGACGTTTTCCAACCGATCAACTGATCCTTTGTCAGTCCCATTCCGACCTGTGGCCGCTGACGTAAACCTGTTGTCAATTTCTCCCGGTTCGCAGCGATTGTGGCGGGATACCATAGCCACGCATAAAAACATCGCGCATATGACGGCGATCACGAAAGCCTGACTCACGCGCAATCACGTCAAGGGACAGTCGGCTCTGCTCAATCATCAGGCGGGCAGATTCCAGCCGCAGACCTTCGATAGCGCGTGCCGGGGTTTTTCCGGTCTCAGCCAGGAATAAACGGTTCAGTTGCCTTGTGCTCAAATGGACCGCATCAGCCAGATGTTCGACAGTCAGCGGTCTGGCGAGGTTATTACGCACATATTCGAGTGCGGTTTGCAGGCGATCGCTGCGCGGGGACAGGGCCAGCAAGGCGGAATGTTGTCGCTGACCGCCTGATCGCCGTTGATTCATCACCATGCGCTGGGCGACACCGCGCGCAACATCGGCACCGTGATCTTTTTCGACCATCGCCAGCACCATATCTAAACCCGCCGTCATTCCGGCGGAGGTCCAGATTCGGTCATCGATGATATAAATCCGATCCTCTTCGGTTCTCACCGTAGGATGTAACGTTTTCATAGTCTGTGCATACGCCCAGTGGGTTGTCGCGCGACGTTCGGACAGCAATCCCGCCTGAGCCAGCACGAAAGCACCAGTACAAATACCCGCCACGCGGCGCGCGCGCAACGCGTGGTTTTGCAGGAAATGAACCACACCGGCGGTGGCCGGGAGCTGGAGCGGGGTGAGTACCCCACCGACTAACCAGGTATCGGCCTCCGCATGGTCTGACAGCGCCATGCTGCTAACACTGATCCCATAGGAAGACGAAACCTGGCCGCCTGCTTCCGAGTAAACCGTGCATTGATAGAACGGTTCGCCAATCACTAAATTGGCGAACTCAAAAATGCTTAAGGTTGACAGTGCCAGAGACTGAAACTGGTCAGCAATCAACAATCCGACCCGGTGCATAGCGAGATCCTTAATGTGTGAAATCGGTCGTATATCAGCTTGCGCGCAAGCCCTGATGCTTCCTCAAATGCCGCGTCTTATCAAGCATAAATCATCCAGAAAGGGTCAGAATACCGGCCAAAAGATGTCTTAAATCACGACCTTCAACGTCATTTCTTACCATTCGCCTTGCCTTAATCTTTATTCAATCGCATGTCATACAAGGTGAAGAAAATGAGCAACACAATGAAAGGTACTGCTGTTGTTACCGGAGCCTCTACCGGAATGGGCGCTATTTACGCCGCTAAACTGGCAAGAATGGGTTATGACTTGATCATTGTGGCGCGTAACCATAATCGGTTAAACCAGTTAGCCAGTCATATCACGGCGGATACGGAGCGCACAGTAGAGGCGGTTGCTGCCGATCTGAATGATGCGAAACAGCTGACGATGCTGGAGGATAAATTACGCGCAGATGCCAGCATTACGCTATTGGTCAATAACGCCGGTATCGGCATGCACACGTCCCTGCTGGACAGCAACGTGGATCAGATGACCGCCATGATTAACCTCAATGTTACGGCATTGACCCGGCTAACCTATGCGGTTGTGCCAGGGTTTGTTGCACGAGGACAGGGGGCCATTATCAATATTGCTTCCATCGTCGGCATTGCCCCGGAAATTCTGAATGGAGTCTATGGCGGCAGCAAAGCCTATGTGCTGGCGTTTAGCCAGTCACTGCATCATGAATTAGCCGGGCAGGGCATTCAGGTACAAGCCGTTCTGCCGAGTGCCACAGCAACGCCTTTCTGGGAAAACGGGGGATTGCCGTTAAGCCAGCTGGATCCGCAGATCGTCATGAGTGCGCAGGATATGGTAGACGCAGCCCTGGCAGGCTTTCAGCGTGGTGAGCTGATTACCATCCCTTCACTGCACGACGAAACCCTATTGCAGCAATGGGAACAGGCGCGCCAGGCGGTGATGCAGGATTTCTCCCATAATCAGCCCGCAGCGCGTTATCTGGTGTAATTTCCCACTGATTAACCGGCATTCCATACGGAGAACCTAACCATGAGTCGTTTACATACTCTCACCCAGGCAGAGGCGACGGGTAAAACCGCTGAGGTCTGGAGCGGCATTAAACAGGTGATGGGCAAAGTACCCAATGCGTTTCTGACCATTGGCAGCAATGCCCCTGACATCCTGGCGCAGACACTGCAACTTAACGCCACGCTGGCAAAAAGCAGTTTGCATGCGCGGGAAAGGGAAGCCATCAATCTGGTGGTGAGTGAAGAGAGCGGTTGTGATTACTGCCTGGCGGCGCACACCCCCCAGGCGCTAAAGGCTGGCTATAGCGAGGCACAGACGCTGGAGTTGCGGCAAGGTTTTCTCGCGGATGATGCCAGAATTGATGCGCTGGTGAAGTTTGTTCAATTGCTGGTCTCTACACGAGGCACGGTGCCTGCTGGTTATGTCGCCGCCTTCAAAGCCGCAGGCTTTAACGATCAACAGGTGATTGAGACCATTGGTGTGGTGACCGCCATTCTATTTACCAATATGGTGAATCGGGTGAACGACACCGACATTGATTTTCCCGCCGCAAAACCCCTTTAGTTGACCAGAATAGCTCGGGTTTCATCCGGGCCATTCTCGTTGTAGTAAACCCGCGCCAACCGTACTTCGTTACCCCTCTTCACAAAACAAGAACGCGCATTGCACAAATAACCTTCACACTAAGGGTGCAAAACGCGCTTTTTCTGCACCCCGATAATGCCTCCTGTCCGATGCACCTGCGGTCGGGCACACCATCGGCAGGCTGTTTCCGGCCTGCATCACCTCATTTTCTGGCGTGAGCGTCAGTCTGCGCCCGTGTTTCTCATTTTGAGAAATCGGCTATCGAAAATCAGTAATGGCACTTTCCGCGCTTTGGCGCTGCTCTTGCTACATCAGTCCCATCTGTTTTTGTTGATTACCTTTTCATTTAACGGTGGAGACTGGTATGGCTCGTTCCCTGGCACGACTGATCAATAAGTATGCTTTAACCGCATTGTTATTAGGCTGCGCTTCTTACAGCTATGCAGGAAAACAGAATGATACCCTGGTGTATGCCTCTGATAATGAGGTGGAAAACATCAGCCCTTACCATAACAACCTGCGCGAAGGGGTGATTCTGGCGCACATGGTGTGGGACACCCTGATTTATCGCGATCCGCAAAGCGGGGAATATAAACCCGAACTGGCATCAGACTGGAAGTGGGAATCCCCCACGACGCTGCTGTTATATCTGCGTAAAGACGTGAAATTCCACAATGGCGATCCCTTTACCGCCGACGATGTGGTTTACACCTTCCAGAGTATTGCCGGCCCCGGCACGGCATCCGTGGTGCCGCAGAGCGTTGACTGGATCGATCACGTCGAAAAAGTGGATGACTACACCGTACGTCTGCATCTGAAAAAACCTTTCCCGGCGGCACTGGAATATCTCTCCGGGCCAACCCCAATCTATCCGGCAAAATATTTCCAGCAGGTGAAGCTCGAAGGTTTCAGTAAAGCGCCCATTGGCACCGGACCTTACCGCATTGTCAAAGTGATCCCTGGTCAGGGCGTCGATATGGTGAAAAATCCCGACTACTTCAAAGAAAGCCCGGTTGGCCAGCCGAAGATTGGTAAGATCAATTTTGTCGTGATCCGCGATCCGGAAGCCCGTGTTGCCCAACTGATGACCGGCCAGGTGGACTGGATCTGGCGCGTGGCAGCTGACCAGGTCGAACCGCTGTCCGCCATGCCAAACATCGCGGTGAAAAGTGGTGAAACGATGCGTGTTGGCTTCCTCGCCCTGAACACCAATGCCAGCGGCCCGGAAGGGGTGCCGATGAAGGATCTGCGCGTGCGTCAGGCCATTAACTACGCCATTAACCGCCAGGGGATTGTTGATAACCTGGTGCGGGGCGGCAGTAAGCCGGTCTACACCGCCTGCTTCCGTGCCCAGGTTGCCTGTAATGACAGCCAGGTCACGCACTACAACTATGACCCAGCCAAAGCCAAACAGTTACTGGCGGAAGCGGGCTACCCGAATGGTTTCGATACCGACCTGTGGGCCTATCGCGAGCGTGACTATGCTGAAGCCATCATCGGCGATCTGCGTAAAGTAGGCATCCGTGCCCGTCTGCACTTCGTCCAGTATCCGGTCATGGCAACTGCCCTCAGCTCAGGACAGGCTCCGATGGCGTTCAACACCTGGGGATCGTTTTCTATCAACGATGTCTCGGCGTTTACCACCCCCTATTTTGGCGGCAAAGGCAGCGATATCTGGAAGGACAGCGAGCTGACCGCGATGCTGCAAAAAGCGGATGCCACAGTGGATGCGCAGCAGCGCAGCGAACAATATGCCGCCGCGCTGGGACGGATCTCTTCCCAGGCCTATATGGCCCCGTTGTTCTCCTACTCGACAAATTATGCCTTTAACTCGGAACTGAATTTCCAGGATTGGCCAGATGAACTGCCGCGCTTTGCGCAAGCCAGCTGGAAATAGTCAATGGCCGGGGGCTGCGGCTGTTGCTCCCGGATACCACGCCAATAAGGAGCGAACCCATGTTGCGCTTTATCTTTCATCGATTGCTGGTGGCGCTGGCTGTGCTGTTCACCGTGGCGGTGGTCAGTTTTTCCCTGCTGCACCTTTCGGGTGATCTGGCGATAGCCATCGCCGGGCCGGACGCCAGTGCGGAAACCGTCGAACAAATCCGCGTTCAGAACGGGCTGGACCAGCCGCTGGTGACGCAATTTTCGCACTGGTTCTGGTCGGCACTGCACCTGGATTTCGGTCGCTCATTCTATTTTGAAAATACCGTGATGGAACTGGTCGGGCAGCGCATGCCGGTTACGCTCCAGCTGGGTAGCGTCGCGCTGTTGCTGGCGCTGGTGGTGGCGATTCCGCTCGGGGTACTGGCGGCGGTGTTCCGTGATAGCTGGGTGGATCGTTGCGCCATGTTTATCTCGGTGCTGGGTCAGGCCATCCCCAATTTCTGGTTCGCGCTGGTGTTGATTCTGATATTCGCGGTGGGGCTGAAGTGGCTCCCGGTCGCCGGTAACGGCAGCTGGCAACATTTTGTCCTGCCCGCAGTGGCGCTGGGCTACTACGCCATGCCATCGCTGATGCGTCTGACACGCTCCGGCATGCTGGATGTGCTGGGCGCGGATTATATCCGCACCGCCCATGCCAAAGGATTAAGTGCTTTCAAAGTGGTGGTGAAACATGGCCTGCGCAACGCCATTATCCCGGTGGTGGCGCTGGCGACGGTCGAGCTGGGTTTTATGCTCGGTGGTTCGGTGGTGATCGAATCCGTTTTCTCTTTGCAGGGGCTGGGCCAGCTGGCCTGGGACTCCATCTCGCGTAATGACTTTCCGGTGGTGCAGGCCATCGTGCTGATCATCGCCATCTTTTATATCGGGCTGACATTTCTGGCGGATGTGCTCAATGCGGTGCTGGATCCGCGTCTGCGCAGCAAATAAGGGGCTTCCATGAAAACATCAATGGCAGGAACAATGAAAAACAGCATGAGTCCGGAATCCGGTCTGTTGCCCGAGCCATCTCCCTGGCAGCGTGTGTTCCGGCGGGTGCTGGGTCATCACAGCATGACGCTGGGCGTCGTTATCCTCGGCGTTATCGTGGTGCTGGCGATTCTGGCACCGCTGATCAGCCCACACGACCCCTATGCCCAGGACGTCAGCAACCGGCTGATACCGCCGGTGTGGTTTGAAAAAGGTCACTGGGATCACCTGCTGGGCACCGACAAACTCGGACGCGATTACTTCAGCCGTCTGCTGTATGGCGCGCGCGTGTCACTGACCATCGGGCTGGTGTCGGTGATGTTATCCGGCTTTATCGGTATCACCCTCGGTATTCTGGCGGGTTACTTCGGTGGTCGGGTGGATGCGCTGGTCAGCTACATTCTCACGGTACGGCTGGCGATGCCGGTGATCCTGGTGGCGCTGGCGCTGGCCTCACTGATTGGCGGGTCGGTAAAAGTCGTGATTGTCTTGCTGGGTCTGCTGCTTTGGGATCGCTTTCTTATCGTTTCACGTTCGGTCACGCGGCAACTGCGTGAGGCTGAATTCATTGCGGCGGCCCAAACGCTCGGGGCTTCCTCGTGGTTTATTATGCTGCGCGAAATTCTGCCAAATCTGCTCGGGCCACTGACTGTGGTTGTGACGCTGGAGATTGCTCACGCCATCCTGCTGGAAGCCACGCTCTCCTTCCTCGGCCTGGGTGTGCAGCCGCCGATGCCTTCATGGGGCCTGATGGTGGCGGAAGGTAAAGCCTATATGTTCTTCCAACCCTGGGTGATTTTGATCCCCGGTGTGGTACTGGCATTGCTGGTACTTAGCATCAATCTGGTCGGTGATGGTCTGCGTGATCTCACTGCGTTAGATGGGCGTAATTAAGGAGGTCAGGCCATGAGTCAAATCACTACCGACACACCACTGCTGGAAGTCAAAAACTTGCAGGTGAATCTCAAGACACCACGCGGCACCCTGCATGCAGTACGCGGCATTGATTTCAGTGTGCAGCGCGGGGAAATGCTTTGCCTGGTGGGTGAATCCGGTTGCGGTAAATCAATGACCTCGCTGGCGTTGATGGATCTGCTGCCACGCAATGCCCAGCGTCAGGCTGACAGTATGCGCTTTAAAGACACCAATCTGCTGTCTCTCGGGCGACGCGAACGCGCCACGCTGCGCGGTAATGAAATGTCGATGATTTTTCAGGAGCCAATGACCTCGCTCAACCCCTCATATACCCTCGGCGAGCAGTTATGCGAAACCCTGCTGGCGCATCGCAAGGTTTCCCGTGCCGAAGCGCGTGACCGGGCGGTTTATCTGATGGAGCGCGTCGGGATTCCGATGGCGGCGGATCGCCTGAAACAATATCCTCATCAGCTTTCCGGCGGGCTGCGTCAGCGCATCATGATTGCCATGTCGCTGATGTGTGGCCCGGATTTAATTATCGCCGATGAACCCACCACCGCGCTGGATGTCACCATCCAGGCGCAAATCCTGCGTCTGCTGCGCGAGCTGCAACAGGAAATGGGTATGGCGGTGATCTTTATCACCCACGATTTAGGCGTGGTGGCACGCATTGCCGATCGCGTGGCGGTGATGTATGCCGGTCAGATCGTCGAGACGGCACCGGTCAATGATCTGTTTCATCAGCCCCAGCATCCTTACACGCGTGGCTTGCTGGGATGTATTCCGGTATCCGGTCGCACCTTACCGGGCCAGCCATTACAAACCATCCCCGGCGTGGTGCCCAATCTGACCGGACCGCAGCACGGCTGTGCTTTCCGCAACCGCTGCAATCAGTGTCAGGAAAGTTGTGGCGAAACGCCGCCTTATCAGTCCGTCAACGCACAACATCGGGTGCGCTGTGTGCGCCCCATCGCTGTCGGGGAGGGGGTATGACAGAAATGAACACAGCATTCCCGGTGCTGCCGCATATTGCCGGTAATGAAGATATCGCCCTTGAACTGTGCGCGCTGAGTCGCAGCTTTCGCCTTAATCGCGGCTTATTCAAGCCACCAGCGGAGATCCTTGCCGTGGATAATATTTCACTGCGCATCCGGCGTGGTGAAACCATGGGGCTGGTGGGCGAGTCGGGTTGTGGAAAAAGCACGCTGGCGAAAATGTTGCTGGGGTTACTGCCCCCCACATCAGGCAACGTGCTGATTGAAGGGCGCGAGGTCGATGCGGTGGATCGCCGCAAAATGAGCGCCCGCATCCAGCCGATTTTTCAGGATCCTTTCTCTTCACTCAATCCAAGGCGCACGGTTTCCGATGTGGTGGAAGTGGCATTGCGGCTGCACAACATTGGCACTCCGGCAGAACGCAAAAAACAGGTGCGTGAGATGCTGGATATGGTGGGCATGCCGTCGCGCACCCACAGTCAGTATCCAGGCCAGCTTTCCGGTGGGCAGCGTCAGCGCGTTGCCATTGCCCGGGCGTTAATCCTGCGCCCGGAGATTTTGATTTGTGATGAGCCAACGTCAGCGCTGGATGTTTCGGTACAGGCGCAGATTCTCAATCTGTTGCTGGCGCTGAAGCAGGAGTTTTCGCTGACCTATCTGTTTATCAGCCACAACCTGTCGGTGGTTGAGCATCTTGTTGACCATGTAGCGGTGATGCGCAAAGGCAAAATTGTTGAGCAGGGCACACGCGAACAGATTTTCAGTCGGCCACAGCATCCGTATACCCGGGCGTTGCTGGCTTCGGTGATGACCCCTGAGCCTGGGCTGGGCATCCCGGAAATTACCTTCAACTGAACAGGGCAGTCAGACAATTATTGAAAGGAGCAAACCATGACTCGTGAAAGCGCCCTGCAAGCCGCGCTGGACTATTTCCACTCCGGCGAATTTCGCGAAACGCTGAATCGCCGCATCGCGTACCGTACCGAAAGCCAGAATCCGCAGCTGGCGGCTACGCTGATGGCGTATCTGGAAGAAGAAATGATCCCTTATCTTGCGGGAATGGGGTTCAGCTGCCTGATAGTGGCGAATCCCGAGGCCGGAAAAGGGCCGTTTCTGCTGGCGCGTCGGCTGGAAGACGATGCGGACTTTACCCTGCTCAGTTATGGCCACGGGGATGTGGTACCTGGCGATGAAGACAACTGGCGCAGCGGTCTGTCGCCCTGGGAGCTGCACGCGGAGGGCAACCGCTGGTATGGCCGTGGCACCGCCGATAACAAAGGCCAGCACAGCATCAACCTGGCGGCGCTGGCGCTGGTGCTGAAAGCGCGTACCGGGCGGCTGGGTTATAACGTTAAATTGATTCTTGAGATGGGCGAGGAAGCCGGGTCGCCCGGGCTGGAGCAGGTTTGCCAGCAGTACCGCGACTGGCTGGCGGCAGATTTATTTATTGCCTCGGATGGTCCACGCGTCACGGCGCAGCGTCCAACCTTGTTTCTCGGCTCGCGTGGGGTGTTCAACTTCTCGCTGGTGATAAAACTGCGAGACGGCGCGCATCACTCGGGTAACTGGGGCGGACTCCTCAGCAATCCAGGCATTCGGCTGGCGCATGCGATTGGCTGCCTGGTGGATGCCGATGGAAGGATTTTGTTGCCGGAACTGCTGCCGCCGCCGCTGTCAGCCACTATCCGCCATCATCTCAGTGATCTGGAACTGGGCAACGCACCGGGCGATCCGCAAATCGCGCCGGAATGGGGCGAGCCGGGGCTGAGTGCGGCAGAAAAACTCTATGGCTGGAATACGCTGGAGACGCTGGCGTTAACCAGCGGCACGCCGGATAAACCGGCGCATGCCATTCCGCCGGCGGCCGTAGCGCACTGCCATATGCGCTACGTGCCAGGTAGCGATGTCGATAACTTTGCCAGCCATATCCGCCGTCATCTGGATCAGCATGGATTCAATGATGTGGCAATTGTCGAGCCGGTTAACTGCTTTAAGGCCACGCGCATTGATCCTGATGATGCCTGGGTGAACTGGAGCGTTGCCTCCATCCAGCGTTCGCTGGGGAAAAAGGCGGCGGTGCTGCCTAATTTCGGTGGCGGCTTACCCAACGCCTGCTTCCTCGATACCTTTAATGTGCCGACATTGTGGCTACCGCATTCCTATCCTGCCTGTTCTCAGCACGCCCCCGATGAACATCTGCTCGCTGACCTCAGCTGCGAAGCGCTGCAACTGATGACCGGCCTGTTCTGGGATCTGGCTGAAGAAGGGCGGGAGGTCATGCAAACCCGTGGTGGCTGACAAAACGGAGGCCCGCAATGCATAACAACGAAATTCGTTACTTTATGGCGGTGGCGACCACCGGTTCGATCAGCGCCGCCAGCCAGCAACTGTTTGTCGCCATCTCTGCCATCAGCCGCCATATTCAGCGGCTGGAATCGCGTCTGGGTATGACGCTGTTCGAACGCAGCCCGCGCGGGATGCAGCTCAACGATGCCGGTCATATTCTGGCAAACCATGTGCGCCGCAGTATGGCGGATATGGAACTGGCAATGGCCGAGCTGAAGGGGATCAAAGCCGCTGATCAAACCACCATTCGGGTGGTTTGCACCGACGGGCTGGCGTTTAATCTGCTGCCGAATCTGATGGCAAAGTTTCGTCTGCTGCATCCGCGCGTCAGTTTTGTGCTGACGGTAGGCACCGCCCGACAGGTGCCGGATTTGATTCGCAACGGTGAGTGTGATTTGGGGATTAAATTCAGCCTGTCACCTGAGACCGGGGTTGAGGTGCTGGCTTCATTTCCCTCGCCGGTGCTGGTGTTTATGAAGGCTGACCATCCGCTGGCAGCACGTGATATTCAGCTGACCGATCTCAATGATTGGCCGGTGGTGCTGCCGGACCAGTCGGCTACCATTCGTCAGCTGTTTGATCTCTCCTGTCGCATGAATAACGTGTTTATCGACCCGATATTCACCAGCAACCATTTTTCAACTTTGTATGAGTTTGTCTGCAAAACCCCGCAGGCGATCAGCGTTAGCAGCCATTACTCCATCATGTATAGCGCGCGAAAAGATGGCCTGATCATCAAATCCATCAACCGCGATCAGCTCAGTCAGCGCAGCCTGCAACTTCAGACCGAAATGGGTATGCCACGAACGGCGATACTGGATACCTTTTTTGTCTTTCTGCGTCAGGAACTGCACCAGCTTGACCAGCAATGTCGTGACGATTTCGCATTGCAGTTCCGTTAAACAACATTGCCCGGCAGGGAAGGCCGGGCAACGTTTTCCTGCTGTCTGGCGATCAATCAGCCATTGCGGAAAATATAGCTATACGCGCTGAGGGCTGGTGCACCACCCAGATGGGCATACAGCACTTTGGAGCCTTCCGGGAATTCGCCGTTACGCACCATATCAATCATGCCCTGCATGGATTTGCCTTCATAAACCGGATCGGTCAGTACCCCTTCGGTACGGGCGCACAGACGAATCGCTTCCAGCGTGCCTTCGCTGGGTAAGCCGTATTCCGGTCCGCCATAGCGGGTATCCAGCACCACGTCTTCTTCAGTGATTTCGCGTCCCAGCTCCACCAGGTTGGCGGTGTTCTGCGCAATACGCAGGATCTGCGCTTTGGTTTGTGCCGGTTTCGCTGAGGCATCAATACCGATAACGTTGCGTGCACGTCCATCAGCCGCAAAGCCCACCACCATGCCCGCCTGGGTACTGCCGGTTACTGAGCACACCACGATGTAATCAAATTTGAATCCCAGCTCTTTTTCCTGCTGGCGCACCTCTTCGGCAAAGCCAACGAAGCCGAGGCCACCGTACGGATGTTCCGAGCAGCCCGCCGGAATTGGGAACGGTTTGCCGCCGTTTTCTGCGGCTTCTTCCATTGCCTGTTTCCAGCTTTCGCGGATACCGATATCAAAACCCGCAGAATCGAGACGCACATCCGCACCCATGATGCGGGAAAGCTCAATGTTACCAACACGGTCATAGACGGCATCGGAATAATTGACCCAGTTTTCCTGCACCAGCACACATTTCATACCGAGGTGTGCGGCCACGGCGGCAACCTGACGAGTCTGGTTAGACTGAACGCCGCCAATCGACACCAGAGTGTCACAGCCCTGAGCCAGCGCTTCGGGGATCAGGTACTCCATTTTGCGCGTTTTGTTACCGCCAAAAGCCAGGCCGCTGTTGCAGTCCTCGCGTTTGGCATAAATTTCCACTTTCCCGCCCAGTTCAGCACTCAAACGTTTCATCGGTGTAATCGGCGACGGACCAAATGTCAGAGGATAGCGGGGGAACTTTTCAAGATTCATTGTTTATCTCCGGGAAATAAATTGGTACGCCATTAATTTTCAGCGCTATTAATCGTGGTGACGGAATAACAATACCCTGGTGATGGTGTTTTTCACATTTCGTTTTAACCTGATTTTTTCTAATAAATTTGAATGGATTCACCATTTCACTGAGTAAAGTTTCGTTTTCACCTTTATGGAGGAAATAAAATTGCGTGGAGGCAGCTGGGAAAACAGGTTTTCTGCATAGTTTTTGAATTTAAGTTCAATAAATTCATATGGTTATGGTTGCGTGGTCTGTCAGGCTTGATGGGTGGCAAAACGGTGCTTTCCTGCCATCGTTAAAATTGAATTGGCGGGTTTGATAATGCTATTTATCTGCTAACCCTTTCCCTCATCCGAATTAATTTATGACTGACAATGCAAACAAAACTAAAGGCATCATTTTGCTGGTGGTGGCTATCATTTTATGGGGATGTAACTGGCCAGTGATGAAAGCCGGTCTTTCACATATCACGCCGCTGTGGTTTTCAACATTACGTTTTTCCAGTAGCGCGCTGGTGCTATTTTTATTGCAGTTCGCCACCGGAAAAATACGCATCCCTGGTCGCAGTGAATTTCCGATCATTATCAGCGTGGGTGTTTTGCAGATGATGGCATTTACCGCGCTGGGTTGTATTGCGATGAGTTTTCTCCCGGCGGGGAAATCGGCGGTGCTGGCCTATACAACGCCCTTATGGGTGGTGCCGGCTTCGGTTATTTTCTTTCGGGAGAAATTAACAACGCTCCAGTTATCCGGTGCCTGTACCGGTTTTATCGGCATTCTGGTGTTATTTAATCCGCTGGCAACCGACTGGCATAATATGACTCAGCTGGTTGCCAATGGATTATTATTACTGGCTTCATTGTGCTGGGCGATTTGTATTTTGCATTTACGTCGTAATCGGTCGCGCCTCAACGCTTTTGAGCTGGCACCCTGGCAGATGCTGCTTGCCTCGCTGCTGTTGCTGCCGCTGACATGGGTGTTCGAAGGGGGATGGAGTGGCGATAACTCCGGCGCGTTGCTGGCTATCACGTTGTTTGTCGGCCCGGTCGCCACAGCCTTTTGCTTCTGCGCTGTCAATGCGGCCAGCGCCTGGTTGTCCAGCGTGACGCTTTCATCAATGATGCTGTTTGTGCCGATCACCGGGCTGATTGTCTCCGTCATCACCCTGCATGAAGATCTGCCGCTGTCGTTACTGGCAGGTTCATTGCTTATTGCGCTGGGGATCGCGATTATGATCCGGAAAAAGGCAAGGCAGAATCATAAAGGTATTTGTGTGGTGGAAAATACTTCGCGCAGTCCAATAAAAGAACGAATCTGACGTACGCCAGGAAGAAATAACAGCTGCTCGGCATGGAGTTTATTAAAACTCTGATTATCAGCGGTGCGAATTAACATAATATAATCAAATTCGCCGCTGACCATATGGCACTCCATGCAGCCTCTTATTTTACTGACCGCACCTTCGAAGTCTTTAAATGATTCCGGCGTTGAACGATCCAGTACCACACCGATCATCACCACCAGTCCGGCATTAAGGGTGGATGGGTCGAGTAAGGCCACATAGTTCTTTATAAAGCCGAGTTTTTTCAAGCGCTCAACCCGGCGCAAACACGCGGGAGGACTCAGGTTGATTTTATCTGCGAGGGCAACATTGGAGACTGAACCATCGCGCTGTAAAATACGCAAAATCGCCATATCAAAGCGATCCAGCGTTTTATCATTCCCCGGCGCGTCGGTGCTTTTTTTCTTCTCCATGATTACCCACCTGTATAATATGATTTTCTTATTTTAATCATACTGTACTCTTATATTTTTTTGAGGACGCATGATTTCCTTGTTTGCATCCTGTCATTGGAATATAAAAAAATCAATTAAGATACTCATCCATTTCCGTAATCCTCTGAAGGTGAAAATGGCAGCCATTGACAGAATTATCGCTGAACGACTGCGGCAACTGAGAAAATCATATGGCTGGAGTCTGAGCGAGGCGGAAAGAATGACCGGCGTCAGTAAATCGATGCTGGGACAGATTGAAAGAGGGGAATCCAGCCCAACACTGGCAACTATCGAAAAAATTTCCGTTGGTTTTAAACTGACCTTAAAAGATTTTCTCAATCTGCAATAACACCGGCGCGCCAGTCGCAGAGGGCGTCTGGCGCGGACGGCGAGATTAGGCCGCGACCAGCGAGGCGAACTTCGCGATATCCACGTTTCCGCCGCTGATAATGATGCCAATCCGTTTGCCTTTCAATTCCTCCGCATGCGCCAGCGCAGCGGCAAAACCCAGGCAGCCGGTGGGTTCAACAATCATCTTCATTCTTTCCGCAAAGAAGGTCATCGCGCTGATCAGCTGCTCATCCTGCGCGGTATAAATGTCCGTGACCAGTTGACGAATCAGCGGAAAGGTCAGATTGCCGAGATGCTGCGTCTGCGCACCATCAGCGATGGTTTTTGGCGTATCGATATGCACGATTTCGCCTTTACGGAACGATTGCTGACCATCGTTACCCGCCGTCGGTTCAACGCCGAATATCTGACACGCTGGAGAAAGTGCCGCAGCGGCCAGCGCCGAGCCGGAGAGCAGGCCTCCGCCGCCGAGCGGCGTAAAAAGGGCATCGAGTTCACCGACTTCTTCAAACAACTCTTTGGCGGCCGTGCCCTGACCGGTGATGATGTCCGCGTGGTCGTAGGGCGGGATCAGGGTCAATCCGTGCCGTTCTGCCAGTTCCCGACCAATCTGCTCACGATCTTCGGTATAACGGTTGTATGTGACAACGTTGCCACCGTAGCCGCGTGTGGCCGCTACTTTCGCCGCAGGTGCATCCTCTGGCATCACAATGGTGGCCGGAATGCCGAGGATTTTTGCTGCCAGGGCGATGCCCTGCGCGTGGTTTCCCGACGAAAAAGCGACGACACCCGCTGCTTTCTGTTCATCACTGAACTTCAATAGTGCATTCAATGCGCCTCTGAATTTAAACGCGCCCATACGCTGAAAGTTTTCACATTTAAAGAAGATCTGCGCGCCTGTCAGCGCATCTGCTGTGCGGGAGGTCATCACCGGGGTGCGGTTGAGATATGGCGTAATGCGTTCTGCGGCGGCCTGAACATCGGCAAAGGTGGGGAGCGTCAATGCAGTCATACTTTTTACCTGTGTGAGAATTTTGCACCAGTAATGGATTACAAAAAGTATAGTTTTAGACAATGAATCTAAAGGTATAGCGATAAATGGCGCTTCTGACAAGTGTTAAAATACCGCAAACGGAGTAGATATTTGACAAAAAATCTTACTATGAATATTTTATCGAAAAATAGCCGATGGCAGCCGGAGAACGCATGGCAAAGCAGCAGGAACATCTCTTACTTTCTCAACTTGACGCGATTGCTGAGGGATTGAGTGCGACATTTGCACCCTTTTGTGAGGTAGTGGTCCATGACCTGACCAATCCCGAGCACGCCATACTGTCCATTCACAACAATCTTTCCGGGCGCGAATGCGGTGAACCGGCAACAGAACTGGGGCTAGCCCGCATCGCCTCGCCTGATTTTCCCGATGTGATTGCCAACTACGCCAATCACTTTTCGGATGGACGCCCGGTGAAAAGCACATCAGTTGGTATCCGTAATGCGAAAGGCGAGTTTGTTGCGGCGTTATGCCTGAATGTGGACATGACATTGTTCCGCGGCATGCAAAGTGCTTTCGATCAGTTCACCAAAATCACCACCGATAGCATCCTTGAGCACCTGGAACCCGCCGGGACGGAGTCGATTCGCAGGCACATCGATCAGTTTGCCGCGAAACTGGCAACCACGCCACGCGCGCTTAAGACAGCGGAACGCAAAGCGCTGATTAATGATCTGCGCGACAACGGTTTCCTCGATATCAAACGGTCGATGGAGACGATCGCGCAGCATATTGGCGTCTCACGGGCATCGGTCTATCTGTATGCAAAAGATCAGGCGGAATAGCTGGCGAGAGGGAATTAATCCAGTACGCGGCCTATCAATGAGGAAGACTGTTGGATAAATGCCTGCATATGTTGTGGGTCGCAAATCCCTTTCGAGGGATGAATGGCCCGCCCTTTACGATCAAACAGCGTACCGTTGTGAAGATCTAACTGGGGTGAAAGCAACAATGGGGTGATTGATCGGGCATATTGTTCAGCTGTCGGGGTGAGCCAGCCAATAACTGTCTCCAGGGCGTTGAAAAACAGCTTATTTCCCCCGAGAAAATTGGCGCGGATATTGGTTTTAACAAAACCGGGATTCAGGCCAAAGATACTGAGATTGGGATATTGCTGTGCGCCATCCAGCACCATCATTTCATTACCTGCCACGGTATTCATATGCACTTCCATCGGGCGGTAGTTTGTTTCCGCGTTTAAGTCACCGAGCGTGCCGGGTTTACCGGAGCCGGGATATCCCATCACAAAAACACGGGTTTTGGTGGTATTTGCTGAACCAAGCTGTGCTGCAAGCTCGCGCAGCATAACCTGACGGCTGAGATAACTCACCGCCATATCCCGCTCCAGTCCCTCGGCAGTTTCCTGACGTTTGGGAGCTGCGAAGATACCGCTGGTAAAGATCAGCATATCTATCGAAGGGGCAGGCAGCAGGCCAGCGACTCTTTTGGCTTCGGTCATGCGACTCAAATCGGCCTGAAGGAAAGTAATCCCATTGATCCCGGCGTCGCGAAAGGTTTGCCCTACCACAATCACGCTGGCTTTATTCGCCGCAAAATAGCGACTCAGCGCGCGGCCAATCCCCCCGGTCCCCCCCACAATAACTACCGTTTTGCCCTGTAAGTCATGTGGGGAGCCATAGGATATTTTGGGAAAGTTAGTGTCTTTAATCATCGTGTCACTCATGCAAAAAATTCAGGAAAGAAAGTTTTCCCGGAGTAGTACATGATTCACTAATCAATTGACGGCATAAATAGTATAAAATGGAAATTATTTTTCCATTTATGGCGTAATGAGATGGAACTGCTGAACGACATGGCGTTATTTGTTGAAGTGGCGAAAGCCATGAGTTTTACCCGGGCGGCGGAGGTGTCAGGGATCCCAGGCTCGACCCTTTCCCGTCGCATCAGCCAACTGGAGAAAGCCATCGGGCTGCGGCTGTTGCACCGCACCACACGCCGGGTGGAGTTAACCGAAGCCGGGCAAATTTATTATCAACGCTGCAAGCGCCTTGTGGATGAGGCGCGACTGATTCATGAACATCTGGGGGATATGCTTGAACAGCCTGAGGGGGTAATCCGGGTATCCCTGCCAGTGGATTTTGCCGCGATATTCCTCACGCCATTACTGGCTGAGTTTGCCGGGCTTTATCCCGGCATTCAGTTTGAGATGGATTTAACGCCACGGCGAGCTGACCTGATCTCTGAAGGTATTGATGTGGCTATTCGCATTGGCGAACCTGCCATGTCGAATTTAATAGCTCGTAAGCTGATGCAGTTTCACGGACAACTTTTTGCCTCGCCAGTCTATCTGGCAGGGGCAAAAAAATTGACGCACCCTGATGATCTTAATGAACATCAATGCATTGGCTTTCTCAAAAATACCGGCTGGACGCTGCTCAATGATCACCAGCGCGTGACCATCAATGGTCGTGGGCGGTTCACGCTGAATAATGTTGGCATGATGAGAAAACTGGCGCTGATGCATCAGGGCATCATTTTTGTCCCTGCCCAGGCGATAAAAGACGATCTGGCGGCGCAGCTGCTGGTTCCGGTACTGCCCGAATGGCACGGAGAAGCCACTGCCGTTTATGCCTTAACCGAAACCCGGTTATTACCGGCAAAAACGCAGAGTTTTCTCGATTTCATCCGCGACAAACTCCGGGACAGCAACCCCCAGATATAGTGCCTCCTTCAGACAGCCCGATAAGAAAAATAATCAAAATCAGCGTGGCGGTTTTCACCGGTGAAATCCTGACAGCAGATGCCGACAAAGGCACCGGTGAAGCGCTCATACCCGCGTTCTTTGAAATATTCATCAGAGAGTTTGCTGTATTCCACATACCCCCCCACGCGATGCCATTCCTGCTCATCAACCGAGTAGAAGAAATAAGCCGCATCATGATCAACGCACACTTTCAAATGAATGAGGCTATGGCCGTCAAGTTCAATGCCGTCACCAGCAGGCTGGCTGAATCTGTTCAGGTCATTGATCAGTAAATTAACCGTGCGCTTGCCATGGTCGTTAGTCGAGACAAAGAGATACAGATAGTTGGTGGTATCGTAATAACAAACCAGCCCGGCCATATGCTGAAAAGAGGTGGGGTGAAAATCCACACAGGTTTGGGCCTCAAAACTGAAATCGGTCTGACGCCGCGCCACCAGACTCTGGCAATGATGGGAACTTAATGATTCTCTGCCATGCAGCCGCAGCCATCCCCTGCGGGCGTGCAGGCTACAGATCTGTTCTGTCAGCGGAATACGCAAACTTTGAAACTGGAGCGGTAACGTTGTGCCATCAAAATCTTCACGAGGAGGCTGTTGCGCCCAGGGACGCTCCGGCAACTGAGTGTGGATAACCTTGTCTGGCGTGGTCTTTTCATTGGCCAGCTTTAACCAGCCATCATGGCTCCAGTAAACTTTTTGAATCGCCGTCTCACGCCCCATCGGGCTTCTGCCCCTGGAGGGCAGTGGTCTGCCGCACAGATGAACCATAAACCATTCACCGGCTGGCGTTGCTACCAGGTCGGCATGCCCCGTTCGCTGCAAGGGTAAGCGGCAGTCATAACGGGACGTCATTAACTGGCCAATGGGGTCGGTTTCATAAGGACCCGTCAGCTCGCGCGATCGCGCCATGGTGACACCATGATTGTAAAACGTGCCGCCCTCAGCGGTTAACAGATAAAACCATCCCGCGCGTTCATAAAGATGTGGGCCTTCGGTTATGCCTAATTCGCTGCCAGCATAAATCTTATGTGACATACCGACGAGTTTTTGCTCTCGTTCATCATACTGTTGCAGAATAATGCCGTTCCATTTAGGAAACCCGGGCTTGCCGCCATCCCGGTAACTCATCTCCATACTCACCAGCCATTTTGTACCGTCTTTTTTATGAAAAAGTGAGGGATCGATACCACGGCTATTAAGATAAACCGGTTCTGACCATGCCCCTTCAATATCCGTGGTTGTGACCAGATAATTATGGGTATCCCAGAATCTGCCGGTGAGATTTTTAACATCGGTATAAACCAGCCAGAACATCCCCTTGTCATAACTTAAACAAGGCGCAAAGATTCCACCCGAGTCAGGATTGCCTTTCATATCTAGCTGACTCACCCTGTTTAAGGGGAAAGAGATTAATTGCCAGTTTTTCAGGTCAAATGACTTATACAGCGCAACGCCAGGAAACCACTCAAAGGTTGAGGTGGCAATATAATATGCACCGTTGGCAAAAATGATCGAAGGATCAGGATTAAAACCAGGCAGTATGGGATTGATTATTTCTGTCATCTTGCATCTCCTTCCGCTTCTGTCAGTGTATCTACAGAGTGAGTGAATGATTCACCAGGTTTATTTTTATTCAGCGTGTATTTTTTCAGTATCAGGATTAAGCTCAAAATTAACAGTGCGGGGATTACGGTAAAAATAAGCCGAATACAGAGTATGGCATCGTCTGCCTGAACGGCAGCATTGCCAACATATCCGCCGAAGGTCAGCAGCCATCCGATCAGCGCACCGCCAATCGCAATGCCCACCTTGATGGCAAACAGATTGGTGGAAAACACCAGGCCGCTAAAGGACTTCTCTGCTTTATGTTCAATATCATCGATGATATCGCTGAGCAGGCTCCATTGCAGTGGGGTTGCGGTGGAGTTAATAAAATGGATGACACCGATAATGGCACAAATAAGTATCAGGTGTTGTGCCTGTACGAAAAATAAACCAATCATAATCGCCGCCTGGACAGTCATGGCCATCTTGTAGGCGAAAACCCGGTCCAGTCTGGAATAAAGCGTGGTGGTGAACATAGAACCGATAAATTTTGCGCCAAGAATAATCGTCAATATAAGGCTGACATAATCAGGACGGTGAAGATAATAAGTCACGAAATACATCGCTCCGCCGGTTTTCAATATTCCGGCAGTCAGGTTCACAACATTAAGTACAAATATCCTTCGCCAGTTAGCATTGGCGGCAAGCTGGCGTAATTCGATAAATACGCCGCTGAATTTCTGCGAAGCATCAATCTGCGGGATATAGCGTTCTTTTGTTAACGCAAAACACAGGTAAAACATGATGCTACTGGCGATGCCCATCAATAGCATGGCGTAGAAGTAACCCTGTTGCAGGTTACCACCGGCAATCACTTTGGTCAGTGGCAGGGCAATCATGGAAACCACAATGCCACCCAGTGCGGCAAACGCGAAGCGGTATGACTGCATAGACACGCGTTCTTCCGGGTTCTTCGAAATGTTATTGATCATAGCGCAATAAGGCACGTTGACCAGCGTGTAAAGCAGAGATAACGCCGTGTAGGAAACATAGGCGTAAATGACTTTGCCTGTCTCACCAATATCTGGCGTAAAGAAGGTCAATGCACCCAGAATACCAAAAGGTAACGAGAACCAGAGCAAATAAGGCCGGAACTGTCCGTGTTTAGTGGTGGTATGGTCGGCAAGAAAACCGACGTAAACATCGAAGAATGCATCAACGACGCGTACCACCAGAAACATCATCCCCATGTGGAAGGCACTTAAACCATAAATATCGGTATAAAAATAGGCCATAAACAACATGATGGTTTGCCAGATAATGTTTGATGCGCCGTCACCTAGCCCATAGCCTATTTTTTCTTTAATGGTGAGTGTAGACATAATGATACTCCTGGTGCGTTCCTGGAATGTAGGTAGAGAGGTCGTGGCTGCCAGGTATCAAAATTAGGCTTAAATCAGGGGCGGATATGTAGTGTTTTTCGGCTTTTATATGATTTTTTTGCGCTGGCGGTGAAACGCAGATCACTGTTTAACTCATTGGCTTAACTCAAGGCTGGGTGCTGGTGGTGGCTGGGGGGGAAACATCATGTTTGGTGGAAAGCTGTTTAGTCGAACGCGAGTGGCTGCGGAATTTTTTCGGTGTTACCCCCATCAATGACCGGAACTTAAAGCAGTAATACGCGCTGTCAGTAAATTCACATTGATAGGCGATGTCGGTAATGCTCAGATCGGTATTTCTGAGTAATTCGGCAGATTGGGCGATTTTCTTGCGTAGCAGGTACTCTTTAAAACTGATTTGCATGATTTTTTTAAAGGAACGGGAGAAGTGGCTGGCAGAGAGTTTACAGTGTGCGGCCGCCTCATTAAGGCTGATGCTAAATTTTTTGCTTTTCTCAATTTGAACCACGAAGTCAATGATATTATCGAATGTGTTGTTATTTTCTCCGCTGATCACCACCTTTTCCGCAGATTCGCCATGGGTTAATACCGTATTTAATAAAAGAACCAATAAAGGATCCACTTCGTCAAGCGTATGGGGTTCATCATGTAACTCTGTCAGCCACTGAAATAAAAACTGGACCCTTTCTGCCGGGTGATGAGTCAACTGCATCACGAAGCCTGTATGAGGAGCAGATGCGGGGAAGGGATATTTCAGCCGATTCAGCACCGCAGTATCGTATTGCAGCAGGAATCGCTCATGGTCACCAGAGAAACTCAGCTCCATATCGTGCAACATCATGGATGAGACAAAAACCAGGGTATTGTTCCTGATCTTGAATTTTTCACTACCGATCGAAAAAGCCCCCTCAGCCCGATGAAACCACATGATTTCGTGCTCAAGGTGGACATGTGGCCGGATGTAGACGCCTTGTTGTGGGACGCCTTCACGTGCCCGCAGCATATAATCCACACCGATAGAGGTTTCAATCCTTTCGAAAAAATGATCAGTATTCAACATGGTGCGCAAATTTCTTATAGAAAGAGGCCTGTTTCGTTATCTATAACCTGTATCGGCATTGAGAAGCAACACGTTTTGCCGTGTGGTTATCCACATAAAATGTGGGTGAAATTCAGAGGTTGTCTGGTAAATAAAATGAGGTGCTTTTGCGAATACTGATTCGGGTGGTTAAATTTCTCTCTTCGAGTTCGCAACAAATTCTTTCGCAGTTCTGCTCAAGGTTGCTAATTTTCAATTCCAGTATGCTTAAAGTATGCGCCGGAACCATTTCCAGCATATGGAAAATTTCATGACGCACACTTTCACCGAACGTTTTGTTAGATTTATGATGTGTTAACCAGTCTGAAAGTTCTGATTTTTTATCTTCCTCGCTTTTATTTCGATAGAAACGGCTGGTTTGTATATGCCGTATTTTTGCCAGGAAATGGGTATAAAACCGATGTATCTCACCGAGTTGTTTAATATTCATCACAGCCTCATTAAATCAATTTAGTGAAAAATACGCCATCAGCCTGCGACGACAGGCTGATGGTTTATCACGGAATCAGAGTGGGGCAGCAGGGGCTGCAGCCTGGTCGTAACCACCCCAGATAGTCTGGTCATAGTTGATGATGGAACCCGTCATCAGCCCCGACTCTTCACTGGCTAAAAACGCCACGGCGCGTGCGGCTTCCTCAGGCTGGATCAAGCGGCCAAAAGGTTGTTCCGCTGCCGCTTTCTCAAGCCAGTTATCCTCAGCCCCGTGATAAGTCCGCATAATGCGGTCTTCACCTTCTGATGACATCCAGCCAAGGTTAATACCGTTGACCCGAATACGATTGCGCAGCAATGCATAGGCGGTATTGCGAGTTAACGTCGCCAGCGCTCCTTTGGAAGAACAATAGGCTGCAATGAACGGTTGACCCGCCAGTGCCGACATCGAGCAGATATTGACGATGCTGCCGGCAATGTTTTCCCGGCGCATAATCTTGATCGTTTCCTGCATCAGGAAAAAGGGGCCACGTACGTTAGTGGCAAACATTTGGTCGAACAGCTCGGGTTCAGTATCCAGAATAGTGCCGCGATCGGTCATCCCTCCCGCATTCACCAGCACATCAACCCGGCCAAAAATTTCATCTGCCGCTGCAATTACCTGGCGGCAGTCTTCTACCGAGGACAGATCGGCGCGCACAAATTCGACTCTGGCGTTGCCTTCCGCGTTAAGTTTTGCAGCGAGGTCTGTTCCCTTTACGTCATTCCTGCCGCAAATAACCACACCGGCAGCACCTTGCTGTACAAAGTGCCTCGCGATTGCAGCGCCTAAACCCTGAGTACCACCCGTGACGACCGCCACTTTTCCGCTTAACTGATTCATTCAATAGCCCCTTCGACGAGAGTGTATGCTGCTGCGCTGAGTGCCGCTTGCAGGGTGTCATAACCAATACGTGCATATTTCAGTGGCGGTGCTTTTGCCGGGTCCTGCTCTGCTTCCACCACAAACCAGCCCTGATAGCCAATTTCTGCCAGTTTCTGAATGATGGCGTTAAAGTTGATGGCCCCATCGCCTGGTACGGTATAAACGCCTTTGAGAACCGCATCGAGGAAACTGTGTTGATTCCAGTCGAGTGAAGCCAGCACGTCCTGTCGTACATCCTTGGTATGGACATGAATAATGCGATTACCGTGCTTTTCCAGAATGCGCATGGGGTCAACTCCGGCAAAGACCAGATGACCGGAGTCAAACAGCAATCCGACGTTGGTGCTGGTGGCGGCCATCAGGCGATCAATATCATGCTCATCTTCGATCGCCGTCCCCATATGATGGTGGAAGGCCAGCGGTACACCGTAATCAGTACAGAAGTCGGCGAAGCGTGAGAGCTTATCACCGTATTCCTTGATCTGTGCATCGCTGAGACGCCGACGTTTTACCAGCGGAACATTCTGTTGGTGCTGTATCGTGCCCGCTGTTTCGCCATACACCAGACAGGTTGCGCCACAGTCGCGAAACAACTGCATTTGCGGCAGCGACTTTCTGATCTCATCTTCGACGCTGTTATCCAGCAGGGTGCCGGAATACCACCCTGAAACCAGCTCCAGTTGAAACTCACGCAGCAAGGGTTTGAGGGCATCGCTGGTCTTTGGGAATTTGCCGCCGGTCTCAACTCCCTGAAAACCGGCCATATGACTTTCCACCAGACAGGTTGAAAGCGGTGTGTCTCCCCCTAACTGCGGGAGGTCGTCGTTAGACCATGCGATGGGAGCGATGCCCAGTTTGGCTTTCAGCATTTTTAACCCTCCTCAATTAAATACCGATACGCTGATTTTTACGCCCGGCAACATGTTCTGCCCGGGCCTGATTAACGCTGTCGCGGGTGCTCACTTCCGGCACACCCACATCCCACCAGGCATCGCCAGGGGTCCAGTCGAATGGATGGGTTGCAATGGAAATCACGGTCGTGCGGTCATTGCCTTTGGCCCAGGTAATCGCGGCTGCCAGTTCGTCCAGGGTGGTGACTTTCCGCGCCAGTGCCCCCATCGATTGCGCATTGGCGACAAAGTCGACATGGAAGGGTTCCTGCACGCGGCAATCTTTCAGCAGGTTATTAAAGGAAGCACCACCTTTGGCGTTTTGCAGACGGTTAATCACGGCATAGCCGCCGTTATCACACACCAGCAGGATAAATTTGTGCCCCGACAACACGCTGGAATAGATATCGGAATTCATCATCATGTAGGTGCCGTCACCGATCATCACGAACACATCCTGATCTTTGCCTGCCATGGCGGCTCCCCAGCCTGCGGACAATTCATAGCCCATGCAGGAGAAGCCAAATTCACAGTCAAAAGTGCCGGGATTTTTGACGCGCCAGCCTTTGACCAGCTCACCTGGCAGGCCGCCAGCGGCACTGATGATGTAGTCTTCGGGAGCGGCGAGGGCATTCACTACACCAATCACCTGCGCATAGGTGGGGTCACCTTCGCCACAGGTACGCTCCTGTCGTCCGGCGATCAGCGCATTCCAGCCCGCAAAGGCTTTACGGCCACGTTCCAGCCAGCTGCTGTCGGCCTGCCAGTGGCCTAATGCCGCATCTAATTCGGTGATCCCTTCGCGGGCATCGCATACCAGCGGGATAGCACTGTGCTTATGTGCGTCAAAGCGGGCGGCGTTCAGTGCAATAAACTGGGCTTTCTGATCAAATACCGTCCAGGAGCCGGTAACGAAATCCATCAGGCGCGTACCGACCGCAATGATGACGTCTGCATTGCCCGCCAGCTCATTGGCCGATGTGGAACCGAGGATGCCGACAGGCCCCATGTGCATTGGATGATCATGGGTGAAGGCACCTTTACCGGCGATGGTTTCCACCACCGGAATACCATGCGCCTGGGCAAATTTTTCCAGTGCGTTCTCTGCCTGAGAGTAACGAACGCCACCACCGGAGATGATTAACGGGCGTTTAGCGCGCAGCAGACACGCTTTCGCTCTGGCAAGTAATTCCAGGTCAGGACGCTGACGCGGCATGTGATGGACACGAGGTTTGAAGAACTCTTCAGGATAATCACAGGCCATTTCCTGCACATCCTGGCAAACGCCAATAAAAGCGGGGCCACAGTCACCCGGATCCAGCATGGTGGCAACCGCCTGTGGCAGTGAAGAGATGATTTGTTCGGGCCAGGTAATGCGATCCCAGTAACGAGTAACTGTTTTAAACGCATCATTCACGGTTTGAGTCGGGTCGGTAAAGTGTTCGACCTGCTGCATCACCGGATCCGGGACGCGGCGGGCAAAACTGTCACCACAAATCATCAGCACCGGCAGACGACTGGTGTGCGCCACGCCCGCTGCAGTCAACAGATTGGTAGTGCCCGGACCAATCGAGGCGGTGACAACCATGATCTGGCGACGCACCATCGCTTTGGCGAACCCCACTGCCGCGAATGCCATCGACTGTTCATTCTGCCCGCGCCAGGTGGGAAGGGTGTCCTGCACGGCTTCTAAGGCTTCACCGAGACAGGTCACGTTGCCGTGGCCAAAAATTCCATAGACCCCGGGGAACAGCGGCACGCGTTTCCCGTCAACTTCCGTAAACTGATTACTCAGGTAGCGAACTATTGCCTGAGCTGTCGTGCAACGAATCGTAGCCATAATGTCACTCACTCTCATTGGACGCCCGAACACAGCATCATGGTTGTAATCAACAACATTCTTTGCCTTTTTATTTAAGTGGCAATAAAAGTTGCAAAATCAGATCGTCATAAGTCCTTCCCATGAGGGCAAAAGAACAACATTTATTCAGGCGCGGGTGCGTTTGCGGCTGCTTTCGGTGCGCTGTTCCCGTTCTGTAATGGTTTCAATGCGTGGCTGCGATTTTTCCGGTTGCAGAGCCGCTGCCAACGCCATGGCGATACTTTGTGCCAGACAGACCGGGGCTGCCAGTGAACGCGAGAAGCTGTACTCCTCCTCGGGCACGGTAAACAGCACGCGCGCATCCTTTGCCAGCGGTGACAGATTGCTGTCCGTTATCGCCACCACGGGTATGCCACGGGTGAACACCTCATCTGCGATGGCAATAACCTCTTTGGCGTAATGACGAAACGCAATCGCCAGCAGAACGTCGTTGTCGCGCATATTTTTCGCCATTTGTGGCGCCAGGCCACCCGATGTATCCAGCAGGATCACCCGACGATTCAGCATGGTAAAAAGATAACGCAGCAACAGGGCGATCGGTTCCGAACGAAGCTGGCCGATGATGTAGATGGTTTCCGCGTCTTTCAGTAACCGGGCGGCATTATCCAGATCGGCTGCTGTCACGTTCTGGAGCAGTTCCTGCAAGGTGGCAATATCGCGAATCACCAGGCTCTGGAGAAAACCCAGGCTGCCTTTTTCTTCATTTTTTCTCAGGTCGGCTTCCAGCGCATTTATGCGCTCGTTATAACCGGGAGCAGCAGTCGCCAGCCGTGACTGGAAAACGCTTTGCATCTGTTTAAAGCCGCTGTAGCCAAATACCTGCGCAAACCGCACCAGTACCGAAGGGTGCAAACCACACTTTGCCGCCACGGCGTTGATGGATTCCAGTGCCACGGTATTGGGGTTCTGCGTGATGTAACGGGCAGCCTGCTTATGCCTTTCCGACAGCTTTGGATACTGCGCCGTTATTTCATTAACGATTTGCTCATAGGTTTCATGCGGTAACGAATTCGCGGTGGGCGGGTCTTTACGCACTTTGGTCATTTTTCGTTTTACCTCTAAGACTCGGCCTGTTTACGCGTCAGCATGGTCACGCAATAAAAATTGCAAGTGATGCTGGAATGCAATTAGTTCTAACGCATTCCCGGACGCGGTGGAAAATTTCTTCGTAAAATTTGTGATTCCACTCGAAAAAATCATTTTAATTTTTTCTGAATTCTGAACGTGTTTCATGATGTTTTTATATAACACCATGAAAATAAACATAAAAAATCACTTGCATTTACCGGCTGGTAAAGAATTTAACCATATTGCAATTTTTGTTGCCATGATTCTACTATTGCAACCATCAGTGCTGCGAGAGCGTCTTCAGCGAATTTTTGGAGATGGTCATCAGTCGTTGCAACGTCATTCAGGTACAACCCGGCGCACCTGCCAGGCCTGAATCAAATGCCGGAGGAAAGATAAATCATGTACGAACATTTTGGACAATTTATTAATGGCAAGTGGTGCAACGGTAACGGCAGGGAACCGGTCAGCGTTGTTGATCCGGGTAATGGCAAACTACTGGGTTCCATTCCTTCCGCATCAACAGAGGATACGCTGGCGGCGTTGAGCGCAGCGGAAATCGCGTTGGAGGGCTGGAAGCATACCCCGGCATGGACCAGAGCCGATCTCCTTGAGGCGGTGGCGCGCGAGATGACGGCAGCGGCAGCGGAAGCTGCCGTGGTGATTTCTAAAGAAAGCGGTAAACCGCTGGCGCAGGCAAAGCGCGAGTGGGAGCTCTCCATCGACCAGTTTGTCTGGTATGCCGGTGAAGCGCGTCGTATTTATGGCCGCGTGGTGGAAAGCCGGGTACCCGGCGGGCGCTGCGAAGTTTTGCATGAACCTGTCGGTGTGGTGGCCGCCTTTACCGCATGGAACTTCCCGGTGGTGCTGGTGGCACGCAAACTGGCTCCGGCCCTGGCGGCGGGTTGTACTGTGGTCCTGCGCCCTTCGAATGAAGTGCCCGGTTCCGCCATGATGATATTTGAGTGTCTGCGCAAAGCCGGTTTACCCGCTGGTGTAGCTAATCTGGTCGTCGGACCAACTGCGGATACCTACGAACCCCTGATTACTTCGCCGGTGGTGAAAAAAGTCTCGCTGACCGGTTCAACGCAGCTGGGCCAGCAGATGATTCGTGACTCTGCTGCCACCATCAAACGACTCAGCATGGAGCTGGGCGGGAATGCACCGGTTATTGTCTTTGACGATGCCGATTTGGAAAAAGCGCTCGATTTATCCGTGGCGACCAAGTTTGCCAACTGTGGTCAGGTGTGCGTGACCTGTGACCGCTTTTACGTGCATGAAAGTCTCTACAGCGCATTTGTTGAGGGATTTGCCAGCCGGGCCAGCAAACTGCAAGTGGGTTACGGCCGGGATGAAGGCACGGCGATGGGCCCACTGATTAACCCCCGTCGCTTACAGGCGATTGAAGCCATTGTTGCCGATGCGCGGCAGAAGGGGGCCAGTGTGGTGACCGGCGGACATCGTATTGAACTCAACGGCGGTTATTTCTATGCGCCAACAGTTATCGCCGATGTTCCTGACGATGCGTTGGCGATCGCCGAAGAGAACTTCGGTCCTATTGCCGCCATCACCTCTTTCAATGACAGCGAAGATCTGTGGGCACGCGTCAATAACTCCTCTTTTGCCCTCTCTGCTTATGCCTTTACCCGCGATCCGGCGCGTATTCGGGAAACCGTTGCGCGTCTGGAGTCGGGCATGGTCGGCATTAACAGTTATGCACTGGCGGCAGCAGAAGTCCCGTTCGGCGGGATCAAAGCCAGTGGTATGGGGCGTGAAGGCGGTTCTGAAGGTATTCACGACTATATGAACGTCAAACTGGCCCAGATCGTGGTGTAAGGAGCGGAAATGAAACTGAACAATATTAAAGCACGCTGGAGCGAAGGCAAAACCGTCCTTAACGGCTGGCTGAGTATGGCTAACGCCTTTTCTGCGGAGATCATGGCAGAGCAGGGTTATGACTCCCTGACTATCGACCTGCAACATGGTTTTATCGGCTATGAAGAAGCCAAACCGATGCTCCAGGCGATGCGCGCCAGTGGCGTTGCGCCGATGGTCCGGGTGCCGTGGCTGGAACCCGGCATCATTATGAAAGCGCTGGATGCCGGTGCATGGGGGGTGATCTGCCCGATGGTAAATACCGCTGAACAGGCGCAGTCGCTGGTGTCCTGTGTACGTTATCCACCTACCGGCAGTCGCAGCTTTGGGCCAACGCGCGTCTCAATCTCCGCAGGGGCCGATTACGGCCAGTATGCCGACGACCATGTGGTGTGCTTTGCCATGATCGAGACGGCAGAAGCGGTGAACAACCTTGAAGCGATTGTCGCGACTCCGGGACTTGATGGGATTTATATCGGTCCGGCTGATTTGACCCTCGGTCTGACGGGCCGGAAATATCGCACTGGCTTTGATCGCGAAGAGCCCGAAATTGTTGAGGCGATTAAGCACATCCTTGATGTTGCCCACCGCGCCGGGAAAAAGGCAGGTCTGCATAACGGCACCCCGGCTTATGCCGCCAGAGCGGCGGAGTGGGGCTTCGATCTGGTCACCGTCTCCAATGACGTACAACTGCTGCGTGCGTCCGTTGCGGCCAGTGTGCAGAAATTTCGTGAGCTGAATGAAGGCGCAGCACGGAATAGCCAACCAACCCAGCCTGGAGGCTATTGATATGCCACATGTATTGGTTGCCGGAAAAATTCATGAAGCCGGGTTGGATATTCTGCGTAAAGCACCGGGCATCACCCTGACGCTGGTGCCGCAAGTCAGTGTCGAAAGTTATGCACCTCACCTGCCACAGGCTGATGCGTTATTGATCCGTACTCAGCCTCTGACAGCGAAAGAGATTGCGCTGGCCAGTCAGCTGAAAATGGTTTCACGTCATGGTGTGGGTTATGACTCGGTTGATGTTAACGCGCTGACGGAGCGCAACATCCCGTTGGCGATTGTGGGTGACGTGAACTCCCTTTCCGTTGCGGAGCATACTTTGTCAATGCTGCTGGCGGTGGCAAAGCGGATCTGTTACTTCGACCGCAGCATTCGCGAAGGGCAGTGGAATCGTCGCAACAGCTTTTCCGCCGTGGAAATCGCGCATCGTACTCTGTTTATTCTGGGTTTTGGCCGCATTGGCCGTGAGGTGGCGCGGCTGGCAAAGAGCTTCCGCATGGAAGTAACGGCTTACGATCCTTATCTTTCCGACGAGGTGTTTGCTGAGCATGGTGTGAGGCGGGTGACTGAGGTCCATGCCGGGCTAAAAACCGCCGATGCCGTGACGGTGCACCTCCCGCTCAGCGGTGACAAACCGTTAATCGGGCGTGAGGAGCTGGCGATGATGAAAAGTGGCGCGATGCTGATTAACACCGCACGCGGCGGCATTGTCGATGAAGATGCGCTGGCGGATGCCTTGCAGCGTGAGCATCTGGCGGGTGCGGGGCTGGATGTTCTCAAAGAAGAACCCGCCAGCCTGAGTTCTGCGCTGTTGCAGCAAAGCGATCGGCTGATTCTCAGCCCCCATTCGGCGGGGTTAACCGAAGAAGCGGCGATGCGGATGTCGGTATCCGCCGCCACCAATATTGTGAATTACTTCAACGGGCAACTGGATAACCATCTGGTTGTAAATCAGCAGGTTCTGGCGTTACAGGACCTGATGAGTCAGTTGCCCTGATAACCCTAACTTCCCTCTCTCTGGAGAAATTCATGATCAGAATCGCGATCCTGGGTGCCGGTCGCATTGGCCAGGTCCATGCAGCGAATGTGGCCCGACATCAAGACGCAACACTTGCCGTGATTGCCGATCCCTTTATCGCCAATGCCCAGGCGCTGGCGGCAACGTGGGGCGGTGCGGCGATTTCCGACCCGCTGGCAGCGATTGCGGACCCGGACATTGACGCGGTGGTGATTGGCACACCGACTCACACCCATGTGGAGCTGATGCTGGCGGCCGCCAAAGCGGGTAAGGCGGTGCTGTGCGAAAAACCGGTCGATCTGGATATCAGCAAAGCACTGGCAGCAGATAAGGCGCTGGGTGAACGGCGCAATAAGGTGATGCTCGGCTTCAACCGGCGTTTTGACCCGGGATTCAGTGAAATCAGGCAGCGGATGCAGCAGGGGGAGATTGGTGACCTGCACCAGGTGATTATCACCAGTCGCGACCCAGGGCTGGCACCGATGGGTTACCTCGAAACCTCGGGTGGCATCTTCCGCGATATGGTGATCCATGACTTTGACCTGGCGCGCTGGATGCTGGGGGAAGAACCGACCGAAGTTTTTGCTGTCGGCAGCCGCCTGTTTGAACCGTCGCTGGAGAAACTGGGTGACTACGACACTGTGATGGTGCAGATGCGTACGGCCTCTGGCAAACAATGTCAGATCAACTGTAGCCGCCAGGCGGTTTATGGCTACGACCAGCGCATGGAGGTGTTTGGTTCCGCGGGCATGTTGCTGAATGACAACCTGCGTGAAACCACGGTGCGTCGCTACAGCGCAGACGAAACCGAAACGCGTGGCCCGCTGCTTAACTTTTTTATGCAGCGCTATACCGACGCCTATCGGCTGGAGATGGCCGCCTTTATCGCGTCAATCAAAGAAGGCTCGCCGCTGCCGACCTCGGTGTTTGATGGCTGTCAGGCACTGAAGTTGGCTGACGCGGCGCAGCTTTCCGCCGATACCCACGCTGTTGTCACGCTGAATTAAAAGGAGAGAACCATGCGCAAACTCGGAGTTGGTCTGATCGGGACCGGATTTATGGGCAAATCCCACGCCATGGCGTGGCGGGCTGCGGCGTCATTTTCCGGCGAGGTGCAGCCGGTGCTGGTAAGCGTGGCGGATATTGACGGGGCAGCGGCAGAGAAGGCGGCGCAGCAATATGGTTTTCAGCGCTGGACTACTCACTGGCAGGATCTGATTGATGATCCTGAGATTGATGTGATTTCCATTACCTCGCCCAATCGCTTCCATGCGGAGCAGTCGCTGGCAGCGATTGCTGCCGGTAAGCATGTGCACTGCGAAAAGCCACTGGCACCAAATAGCGAGATTGCAGAACAGATGTATCGTGCGGCGGAAAAGGCCGGTGTGGTCACGCAGGTCGGTTTTAACTACATCAAAAACCCGTTGCTAAAACTGGCGAAAAACATGATTGCGGCGGGTGAACTGGGGGATATCACCGGTTTTCGCGGTATTCACGCGGAAGACTTTATGACCAGCCCGCAAGTCCCCTGGTCCTGGCGTCTCGACCCGACCGGAGGAGCGGGAGCCGTTGCGGATTTAGGCAGCCATATTCTCGGCATGGCGCGCTTCCTGCTGGGGCCGATTACCGGGTTATTCGCCGATCTGGATACGGTGGTGAAATCCCGCCCGGAACATGCTGGTTCAAGCGTGATGAAAGCGGTTGAAGTGGATGATATCGCGCGTCTGACGGTGAAGTTCGCCCGTGGCTGTGCCGGACAGATTGAAGCCAACTGGGTTGCATCCGGGCACAAAATGCAGCTGGGTTTTGAAGTGACCGGTACGCGCGGCTCGCTGATTTTCAATCAGGAACGCTTCAACGAACTGCAATTCTTCCAGTTCGGTGGCAACGAAGCGCAGAACGGCTTCAGAACGCTGGTGGCGGGACCTGAACATGCACCTTATGGTTTGTTCTGTCCGGCGGCAGGGCATCAAATCGGTTTTAACGATCTGAAAACCATTGAGATGCTGGAGTTTATTCAGTCAATCAGTCAGGGCAATGCCATTGGCCCGGATTTTAAAGAGGCTTTTGAGATTCAGAAACTGGTAGACGCAGCGGTGGCGTCTTCACGCGAGCGCAGCTGGATTTCAATATAAGTCACGTAGAGGTGAGAAGGCAGGACGCTCAGGCGAGGCAGGATGCCTCATTTATTCTAATCAGGAGAACAGTTTTATTTCCTGAATATCTGGCCATTATGTGTATCTGATAAAAAATCAGTGTTCTTCTTTTTTATTTATATTTTTATGGGAGATGTGCTGAGAAATTTGCAGTAGAAGTAAACCCTACGTAATAGCAGTAAATAATAAAATCATCGCGTCAGTGAATAGCTGATATTAACGACTATTGTGGAAGGCTATCATGAAGAAAATCATCTTACTCTGTCTGACTCTACTCACTCTCAGCCCTTCTGTGTTTGCTTTACAGGTCGGCGTCAGTATCGCGCAAATGGACGATGTATTTCTCTCGCGGCTGAGAGGTTACATTATTGAGCACGCGAAAGAATATCCGGATATGAAATTACAATTCGAAGATGCGCAGGGTGCCGTCGATAAACAGCTCAGTCAGGTACAAAGTTTTATTAGTGCCAAAGTCGACGTGATTATTGTCAACCCGGTCGATACTCAGGGTACCAAAAATATGACGGATGCTGCCCGGGCAGCAAAAGTTCCTCTGATTTATCTCAACAGGATGCCAGCGGATTCAAAAATGGGTGATGGCATTAGTTATATAGGCAGTGACGAAATTGAAGCCGGTCGTCTGCAAATGGGCTACCTTGCCGAGATGGTTAAAGATCGTAAAAGCGTCAATGTAGCCATTATGAAAGGGCTGCTGAGTAATGATGCAACCCGCTTCCGCACCCAGGGCGCGAAAGAAGTCATTGCCAAACATCCCAACATGCATGTGGTGATGGAAGACACCGCCAAATGGATGCGCGAAGACGGCATGAACCTGATGAACAACTGGATTCTCACCGGCCAAAAGATCGACATCCTCTCAGCGAATGCCGATGAAATGGCCATCGGCGCGGCAATGGCGATTAAAAGCAATGGCCTGAACATCGGCAAAGACATTCTGGTGGGCGGTACCGACGGCGGCCCGAATGGTTTGCAGGCGATCAAAACCGGCTTGCTGACAGTGACGGTGTTCCAGGACGCGAAGTCACAGGCTTATGGTGCCGTGGATATGGCAGAGAAAGCAGCCAAAGGCGAAACCCTTAAAGACATCAACTTTATCCCGTTCCAGCTGGTGACACCGCAGAACTACCAGAAATTTATGACCCATTAATCGTTGTTCCTTTCTGTGTCCTTCGCACCTGTGAAGCCGGCAGGTGCATTTTTTTCAATCAGGAGTCGTTATGAAAACAATTAAGGGTCCTGGCGTTTTTCTGGCGCAGTTTGCCGGAGACAGTACGCCTTTTAATACGCTGGCGGGGATGGCTGCATGGGCCGCAGAAAAAGGATTTAAAGGCGTCGAGATTCCGAGCTGGGACACCCGCCTGATTGACCTGCGCAAGGCGGCTGAAAGCCAGACCTATGTTGATGAGATACTGGGAGTATTAAGCGAACACGGCTTAACCCTGACGGATTTGGCCAGCCATCTCCAGGGGCAGCTGGTGGCACTGCATCCGGCATTCGATCTGCCTGCCGATAGCTTTGCGCCGCAAGCACTGCGCAACAATCCACAGGAACGGCAGCAATGGGCGACTGAGCAGCTGTATCTGGCTGCGAAAGCCTCACGCCGTTTTGGTCTAACCAAACACGTTACCTTCTCTGGCACCCTGTTGTGGCCTTACCTCTATCCCTATCCCCAGTGGCCGGAAGGGTTGATTGAAGAAGGCTTCAGTGAGCTGGCGCGCCGCTGGATGCCGATCCTTAATGCCTTCGATGAACAGGGCATTGACCTGTGCTACGAAATTCACCCGACGGAAGATCTGCATGATGGCCTGACATTTGAGCGTTTCCTGGAGAAAACCGGCAATCATACGCGTTGCAACATCATGTACGACCCGAGTCATCTGGTGTTGCAGGGGATCGATTACCTCACTTACATCGACCACTACCACGAACGTATCAAAGCCTTTCACGTTAAGGATGCGGAATTCCGCCCGAGTGGCAAAACCGGGGCCTACGGTGGTTACCAGCCGTGGACCAGCCGCGCCGGACGCTTCCGATCGCCGGGCGACGGTCAGACCGATTTTGCAGGCATCTTCTCAAAACTCACCGGCTATGACTTTGATGGCTGGGCGGTGCTTGAGTGGGAGTGCTGCTTCAAAAACCCGGAAGATGGCGCGCGGGAAGGGGCGAAGTTTATTGATGAACACATTATCCGCGTCACCGACAAGTCCTTTGATGACTTCTGCAAATCCTATGCAGATCAGTCCCTGAATAAAAAAATCCTCGGCATTTAAGGAGCCTCTTATGAGTAAATCATCCCTGCAAGGCCGACGCATTCGTCTCGGTATGATTGGCGGTGGCGAAGGTGCCTATATTGGTGGGATCCATCGCTTTGCCTCCCGGCTGGATAATGAGTATGAGCTGGTGGCTGGCGCATTTGATGTCAATGCCGAACGTGGGCATGCTTTTGCGGCGCAGCATCATATCGTGGCAGATCGCTCCTATGACAACTACACCTCAATGATTGCCGCCGAAAAAGTGCGTGAAGACGGGGTTGATGTGGTGGCGATCTGCACCCCCAATTTTACCCATTTCCCGATTGCACGCGCTTTTCTTGAGGCGGGTATTGATGTCATTTGTGAAAAACCACTGACGACCACGCTCGATGATGCCGAAGCTCTGGCGGAGGTGGTGCGCACCACCGGCGGTTTTCTCGGCGTCACCTATACCTACTCCGGCTATCCGATGATTATGGAAGCCCGCCAGCGTGTGGCTCAGGGGCTGATTGGCAATGTGCGCACCGTGCAGGTGGAATATCCGCTGGAGTGGATGGCGACCGGGGTCGAACTGAAAAATAACCAGCAGGCGGCGTGGCGTGTTGATCCAAAGAAAAATGGTCGTGGCGGTTCAATTGGGGATATCGGTACCCATGCCTACCATCTCGCCGGTTATGTTACCGGGCTGAAGGCGGAGAGTGTGATTGCTGACCTGGCCACCTTTGTCGGAGGACGTGCGCTGGATGATAACGCCCATGTGATGATTCGGTACGAGGGTGGCGCGCGCGGGTTGTTGTGGTCGTCTCAGGTGGCGATTGGTTGTTCTAACGCATTGCGTCTGCGTGTCTTCGGCGAAACCGGCAGCCTGATGTGGTATCAGGAACAGCCCAATGAGCTGGTCTACACGCCGCTGGAAGGTTATACGCAGATTATCAAACGCGGTCGGGAAGATCTGGATGATCTGACCAAAGCCCGTACCCGCACGCCGCCCGGGCACCCGGAAGGTTACATTGAAGCTTTTACCAATCTCTACAGCGGGTTTGCTTCTGCTTTGCGCGCGCGCGATCAGCAGCAGGAGATTGAGGGTATCGGCGCCGCTGTGCCACAAATCTATGACGGGCTGAAAGGTGTGGCGTTTGTCGATGCCGTGGTCGATAGCCACGAACAAGGTACCGTTTGGGTGAAGCCCAAATATCGCTAAGCATCAGCAACTGACTGAAAACGGAGACTCCCCGATGCATACTTTACCTGTTCAGCATGGTGATCCTGATTCTGCTAAAAGGATTGAAGGGCGCTTCAGACAGTTGGCAAAGCATCAGGGAGTCAACGCGAATCAGCTAAAGCTGAATCTGATGGAGCACTATCTCAATCAATGGCGCTGTAAGCTCGCTCTGACAGCGATTAACGTCTGCGTTCTTGACGATGCCTTCCGGCGTAAAATGCGCAAACCTATCCCTGTCTATCTTAGTGTTTCCGGGCTGACGCTCATCACCAGTCATCAGGGCATCGCGGTTAGATTGCCCTGTTATGTCAGTCCCTATGAGCATTGCCGCATCATCTCGCTGGAAAAATACCGTGGTTGTCCTGATGCGAATGGTATGAATTTTAATGCAATGCTGTTACCGCAATCTTTGTTCGCGGAAGGGCTGGCGTGGGAAGGTTATGTGCAGATTTTTGACCCGATTTATCATCAGGAGATGCAGCGCAATCGCTTAATTGAAAGCGTGAAAGCTGACCTTTATCATCAGGTGCAACAGGGGCTGGAGCGCTATCAACGTGAACTGGAGCAATAAATAAGGCTGTTCCGGGGAACAGCCTTAGGTCTCACATCAGCGTAGTGATGAATTAATCCTTTTTATCCGGCAGGGCATAGGCAATCACATAATCACCCCGGTTGGCATTGGTGCCGGTGCGGGTTGCCCCTCCGGCGACCACTACGATGTACTGTTTGCCATCTTTACCCATATAGGTCATCGGCGCACCCTGACCACCGACGGGCAGACGTCCACGCCACAGCTCATGACCCGTGTTATTGTCAAACGCGCGGACATAGTAATCCAGAGAACCGTGGAAGAATGTCAGGCCTCCTTTAGTTACCAGCGGGCCACCCATGGTTGGCATACCCAACGGGATATTCACTCCTGGCGTGATGCCATGCACAGGCGCGTCCTGAATACTGCCTACCGGCACCTGCCAGCGGGTTTTTCCCGTGGTGAGGTCGATAGCTGTCATGCTACCAAATGGCGGTTTGAAACAAGGCACACCCAGCGGTGACATAAACATTGAGCGTTGCACACCCCAGGGCGTACCTAATTGCTCGGAGTATTCCCCTTCGGTACTGGCCTTCAGTCCTTTACGTTCAGCCTCTTCACGTTTAATGAACTGGCCCCATTGCGCCATGCGGATATCGTTAACAATCAACGTGCCGGTAGACATATCCAGTGCGCCGCCACCCCAGTTAAACCCGCCGTAATAGCCTGGATAAATCAGGGTACGCTGTTTATCGGACAACGGGGTAAACGGACCTTCCCAGCGCATTTGTTTGAACTGGATACGGCAATAAAGCTGGTCAAAAATCGATGCGCCCCACATATCGCTCTCTTTCAGCGGCGTAGCACCGACAGAGATGGCTGAGAAGGGTTGTGTGTCAGCAACTTTCATACCCGGCATGGCATCGGTCGCGACCTTGCGGTATTCAACTGGAACCACGGGTTTACCGGTGCGACGATCAAGAACGAAGACTTCGCCACGCTTGGTTAACTGAATAACCACCGGCGTAACCTGGCCATCTTTACCAGGTAGATCGTACAGAATCGGCTGGGAAGAAACGTCATAGTCGAACTGGTCAGCGTTGGCGGTGCGGAAGTGCCAGCGCTCTTTACCGGTTTTCATCTCAACCGCAACGATGGAGTCATTATATTCTTCAGAATAGCCATGGCGGTTGCCGTTCCAGAAGTCAGGCGTCTGGTTACCTGTCGGGAAGTAGGCGAGACCCAGTTTCGGATCGTAGGAGGCAGTACCCCAGAAGTTAGGTGACTCTTCGGCGTAAACTTCGCCATCTGGCAGCGGCGAGCTGTCTTTTGCGCCACGTGCCGGATCCCATGCCCATAACAGCTTGCCGCTACGAACATCATAGCCACGTACTACGCCAGAAGGCTCACCGGTTTCGAGGTTGTCATTCAGATGACCACCGACCATGATGATGCCATCAGCAACCAGCGGTGCAGAGGTCGGGAAGAAGTCTCCCGGCGCTCTCGGGCCAAGGCCTTTCAGCAGGTCGACGAAACCGTGGTCACCAAAATCGTCACACAGCTTACCGGTTTCAGCATCGACGGTAAAAATGCGCGCATCAATGGTGGTGCCGACGATGCGCTTGCGGCAGGCTACTGTTGCCACAGGCAGGCTGTGATCGTCAGCATTTATCGGCAATGTCGTCAGATCCGCATAACCAATACCACGACAGCGTTTCCAGGTGGCATTGGCACCGCCAATTTTAACCTGCGGGTCATAACGCCACTTTTCTTTACCGGTTTCAGGATCAATAGCGATGATCTTATTGAAAGGGGTACACATATACATTGTTTCACCCACCTTCAACGGTGTGGTCTGGTATTCAGCACCATCGATCGCCAGATCCCCGGTGCGATAAGTCCAGGCAACTTTCAGGTCTTTGACGTTGGTGGTGTTGATTTGCTGGAACTGAGCAAAACGCTGCCCCAGGGTGTTTCTTCCCCAGGCGCTCCAGTCGTTGCCACTGTTATCTTCTGCGGTTTTATCGATCACGGTAGGTGGCGGGGTGCCTGCTTCGACTTCGACCTCCGGATGTACCCGGAACATATTGGCAAACATCGTGATCAGCGCGACGAAAATGCTGAGCGACACCACGTAAGACACATATTTATTCAGGGCCGGTGAGCCACTGTTGTTCTTCAACAGCGGTGAGAACAGCGTTGCGAGTAAAGCAATAATCAGGAATGCAATGGTGCGCGGGACTAATTGCCAGAAATCGCTGCCGACTTCGGAGAAGGCCCAAATCAGGCTGACAATAAGCAGCGCCCAGGAGAGATAGACGGCCCAGGCTTTCGCGCGGAAAAAACCTAACCCTGAACCTGCCATGGCAATTCCTGCCGGAAGATAGAACCACGAACCACCCAGACTAATCAGATAAGCCCCACCTGCGGCTAAAGCCAGGCCGAGCAGGATCAGACCGATCCCCACCAGCCGGATTAAAATGCTAATACTACTCTTCATGTTTAAAAATACCCTTGCGTTTAAAATACACATCCTTAATAAGGATGTGATGAGAATTATGGTTAATGTTTATATTGCTCCCTGCTATATTTTAAAGACGCAGCGGCGCGCTCCTGTTGTCAAAGGCAACGGAGTTTCTGCGAAATAAATAAAATTGATTGTTGCCTTGCTAAGGTTGGATATCAGAGATGTAATTTATACATGGCTTTAACCCTGATCTTAAAGGCAGCAAACAAGGTTGTTCGCTGACTACAACTTAAGTCATCGTTTTCGTCTTAATAAAAATTTATTAAATTAAGTAACACGGCAAGACAATATCATGTACATTTAGGTAACAAAAGAACTTAAAGACCTCAAAAAAACCTCAAAATGAAGTTTACCATCAAACAAATTGCTGCTCAGGCGGGTGTGAGCAAAGCGACCGTCGATCGTGCACTTCACCAGCGTGGCGCAGTCCATGCGCAAACAGACCGCCGTATAAAACAGGCAATTAGAGATCTGGAAGTGCAGGAACGCACCAGTCTGGCGGCAGGCAGAACCATCCCTTTTGATGTCATTCTGCATACACCTGAACGCTTTAGCCGTCTGGTATGTGATGCACTGATTGATGAAATGAGTCGCTTCGCGCCGTTTCAATTAAAGTTACGCTTTCATTGTTTTGAAACCATCAGTACCAATGAAATGAAAAAACTGATGCTGCGCTGTGCGAATGACAGTTATGGCATCATATTAAAAGCAGAAAATAATAAGGTCATTTCCCGTACTATTGAGGAATTACAAAAACATCGTGTGCCTGTTGTTACCATGGTAACCGATGTACCGGAAAGTAAACGTCTCTGCTACGTAGGTATGGATAATATTTCCGCAGGTAAGACTGCGGCTTATTTAATGTCCCAGTGGGTAAAACAGGAAGCTTTTGATGTCGGTGTTGTATTAAGCAGCCAGAATTTCCTGGGAGAAGAAGAACGGGTTAATGGTTTTTGTCAGGGGCTGAAAGCGATGGCGCCGGAAATTAACCCGATACGCATCAGTGAAGGCTATGGCGTTGATGAGCCAACTTTTGCGGTGGTGTCTCAGGCGCTCGCTGAACATCCTCATCTGCGCGCTGTTTATTGCGTAGGAGGGGGTAACGCCGCCATATTACGCGCTTTTCAGAGCGCGAATCGTCCGATTGAAATCTACATTGGTCATGATGTGGATGAGGAAAACCGGGAATTGCTGTTGCAGGGTCAGCTTCATGCGGTCATCCAGCATGATCTCAGGCAGGATGCCCGACTGGTGTTCCAGACATTATTGATTTTTCATGGTTTCCTGCCAGCCAGCGAGCAAAATTTTGCCTTCTCAAAAGTCAATGTGGTCACGCCGTGGAATGTGTAGCCTGACCCGCGACAAAATCTCTTTGTGATGCATCTCGCAATTGGGCCGAAAAATCCTGATAAGTAGAAAAGTAATCGATTACATTTTGCAAACTGACTTTTGTAATCGATTACTTTATGAGGCTACCATGGTTTCATCAATCGCAGGTTCTGTTGCAGGCGCAACACAGCACAGGGCATTAGTTCCTCGCCTCGCGCTGATGATGTTTCTTCAGTTTTTCATCTGGGGTACCTGGTCCGTGACGCTCGGGCTGGTGATGACCCAGCACAATATGGCGGCGTTAATCGGTGATGCGTTCTCTGCACAACCCGTTGCCTCCATCCTGTCACCCTTCGTGCTCGGGATGCTGGTTGACCGCTTCTTTGCGTCGCAGAAAGTGATGGCGGTACTGAATCTGCTGGGGGCGGTCATCCTGTGGTTTGTGCCGCAGGCGCTGGAAAACCAGAGCGGGGGACAACTGATCTCATTGTTGTTCGTGTATACGCTGTGTTTTATGCCGACCCTGGCGGTGGCTAATAACATCGCCTTCCATAACCTGGCGAACAGTGAGAAAAGTTTTCCCGTGGTGCGCGTATTCGGCACCATTGGCTGGATTGTGGCGGGTATCTGCATCGGGGTAACGGGCATTGCGGCCAGCGCGGCCATTTTTAATCTGGCGGCGATTTGTTCACTGTTACTGGCGCTGTATAGCCTGACGTTGCCGCATACACCGGCTCCGGCGAAAGGCCAGCCGCTGGCCTTGCGCGACCTGTTGTGTGCCGACGCTTTTGCCTTGCTCAAAAAAAGCCACTTCCTGATCTTTGCCATCTGCGCCACGCTGATATCGGTTCCTCTCGGGACCTACTATGCCTACACTGCGTCCTTCCTGGCGGATCTTGGCATCAGCAATGTCAGTACGGCGATGTCGTTCGGTCAGATGTCAGAAATCTTCTTCATGCTGGTTATCCCGCTGCTGTTCCGCCGCCTCGGTGTCAAAGTCATGCTGCTGGTGGGGATGTTCGCCTGGTTTGTGCGTTATGCCTTGTTTGCCTTCGGCGTCAATGAAGAACTGCGCTGGGTGCTGTACCTCGGCATCCTGCTGCATGGTGTGTGTTACGACTTCTTCTTCGTGATTGGCTTTATCTACACCGACCGTGTGGCTGGCGACAAAGTGAAAGGCCAGGCGCAGAGCCTGATCGTGATGTTCACTTATGGCGTCGGCATGTTACTGGGCTCGCAGATCTCCGGTGCGTTGTATAACCGCCTGATCAATCAGGGCAGTGGTGACGTGGTGGCGAATTGGCCAACATTCTGGTGGATCCCGGCGATTGCCGCCGCGGTGATTGCCATCATTTTCCTGCTTTCCTTCCACTATAAAGATGCTGAAGTGGCTAAATAACCTGAGAGGTGATGATGAAAACATTAAAAGGGCCTGGCGTATTCCTTTCCCAGTTTATAAGAGACCAGCCACCTTTTAACTCCCTGCAGGGTCTGGCGGAATGGGCCGCCAGCCTGGGTTTCAGGGCAGTGCAGATTCCCTGTAACCACCCGGCAATCTTTGATTTAGCCACAGCCGCAGAAAGCCAGGTTTATTGTGATGAGGTGAAGGGTATCCTGGCGCAGCATGGTTTGGTGATTAGCGAGCTGTCAACGCATCTTGAAGGGCAGTTAGTTGCGGTGCATCCGGCGTATCAGCAGGCATTCAGTGATTTTGGTCCGGTGGAACTGCGTCAAAACGATAGCGCACGCCAGCAATGGGCGATGGCTCAGGTTAAACGCGCCGCCGTCGCGTCAGCGAAGCTGGGATTACATGCGCATGCTACCTTCTCGGGTTCGCTGGCATGGCCCTATTTTTATCCGTGGCCTCCCAGGAAAGCTGCGTTGATTGACGAGGCTTTTACGGAACTGGCGCGTCGCTGGCAGCCGATCCTCAATGTGTTTGACGAACAGGGCGTAGACCTGTGCTACGAATTGCATCCCTCCGAAGATTTACATGATGGCGTCAGCTTCGAACGTTTCCTCGATGCGGTGAACAATCATCCGCGCTGCCATATCCTTTATGATCCCAGCCATATGCTGCTGCAACATATGGATTATCTTGGCTTTATCGATATTTATCATCAACATATTCGTGCCTTCCACGTTAAGGACGCCGAGTTTACTCCCTCAGCCCGAAGTGGTGTCTATGGTGGTTATCAACCGTGGCTGGAAAGAGCCGGACGGTTCCGTTCACCGGGTGACGGGCAAATCAATTTTGCCGGGATTTTCAGCAAACTGGCGCAATACGATTATGCAGGCTGGGCGGTGCTGGAATGGGAGTGTTGCCTGAAAGATAGCGAAACCGGTGCCAGAGAAGGGGCTGAGTTTATTAAACGTAACATCATCCCGGTGGCGGACCGCGCCTTTGATGATTTTGCTGAGACTGCCTCGGATCGGGCAGAAATTAAAGCCATGCTGGGAATGGCGGGAGATGCCACACATGATTAAAGCCGCCATTATCGGGGCCGGTTTTATTGGGCCCGCGCACCTGGAAGCCATCCGTCGGCTTGGCGATGTGGACGTTGTGGCGATTTGTGATGCTTCTCTGGAAGAGGCACAGAAAAAAGCACAGCAACTGAACATCCCTTTTGCCTATGCCGATGTGGCTAAATTGTTGGAACACCCGGGATTGCAGGTAGTTCATAACTGCACCCCGAACCATCTGCATGCCAGCATTAACCGCCAGGTAATGCTGGCCGGGAAACATATCTTTTCTGAAAAACCACTGTGTATGACCAGCGTTGAAGCGCGGGAGCTGCTCGCTCTGGCAAACGAGAAAGGCGTGATCAATGGCGTCAGCTTCGTTTACCGACAGTTCGCCATGGTACAACAAGCGGCCAGTTTAGTCCGCTCTGGCAGCACCGGACGGGTGTTTGCCACCCATGGCAGCTATCTCCAGGACTGGATGGTGCAGCAGACAGATTTTAACTGGCGCACCGATGCTAAAATTGGCGGAATTTCCCGCGCGGTAGCCGACATCGGCTCACACTGGTGTGATACGGTGCAGTTTGTGACCGGGCAGCTGATTACGGAAGTGATGGCCGACTTCGCCATCGTCTGGCCGGTTCGTCATGCTCCACGGCAGCAGCAGGCGACTTTTGGCGCAAGCGGAACGGCGGAGTACGATGAAAAGCCGATTGATACCGAAGACTATGCCAATGTGCTGTTGCGTTTTGCCGATGGCAGCCGTGGCAGTCTGACGGTATCGCAGGTGAGTGCCGGTCGTAAAAACCGCTTGTATTTTGAACTGAACGGCAGTGATCACTCGGTGGCCTGGGATCAGGAAGTGCCACAACAGTTGTGGCTGGGATACCGGGCCAAACCCAACGCGATGTTGAGTGACGACCCGTCGCTGATGAGCCGTGATGTGGCTGCCAGTGCCCACTTCCCGGGCGGGCATATTGAAGGCTGGCCGGATGCGTTCAGAAATATGCTCAGTCGATTTTATGGCGCGGTGCGCAATGGATCGTCCGGGGGAGACAGCTATGCCACTTTCCGCGAAGGGGCACAGATCATGCTGGTGATTGAAGCCATGATTCAAAGCCATCGCGAACAACGTTGGGTGAAAGTCGCGCCGCTATAAATCAGGCATGATTGAGCCGGCCAGTTGTATGATATCCTGCGATTAATTGTGTTTTAACGAATATGTGGGCGTCATGTCGATTCAGAAAATTGCTCGCCTGGCCGGCGTTTCAGTGGCAACCGTATCACGGGTTTTGAATAATCAGGGCAGCGTGAAAGAGCGCAACCGGATCAAAGTCCTTGAGGCGATTGAGCAGAGCAATTACCAGCCAAATTTACTTGCCAGACAGCTGCGCACCGCCCGGAGCAGTATGCTGCTGGTCATGGTGTCCAATATCGCCAACCCATTTTGTGCGGATGTCGTTAAAGGCATCGAAGCCGAAGCCGAAAAAAATGGTTATCGCATCCTGCTGTGCAACTCCGGTTCCGATGTGGAACGTTCCCGTTCCAGTTTGCAGCTGCTCTCCGGCAAGATGGTTGATGGCGTGATCACCATGGATGCGCTTGCCAGCCTGACCGAGCTGACCACGCTAATCGGCGATGCGCCCTGGGTTCAGTGTGCTGAGTATGATGACGCCTCTGCGGTCTCCACCGTGGGTATCCATGATCGCGATGCTTCTGTCTATGTCGTGCAACAGTTTTTGCAGCGGAAATGCCAACGCGTTGCGATGATCAACCATGATTTAAGCTACAAATATGCCCGGCTGCGGGAAGAGGGCTATCGCCAGGCGCTGACGGATGCGGGTAGCGCCTGGCAGTCGGTGGTATATGCCGCCGATCTCAGTTATGAAGCGGGCAGAAACGCCATGCAGGCATTGCTGAGCCAGGGCGAACGCCCTGATGCGGTGTTCGCCGTTTCCGATACGCTGGCAGCCGGGGCATTGCGGGCCATCCAGGATGCCGGGTTGACGGTGCCTGACGATATCGCCGTTATTGGTTTCGATGGCACGGAATTAAGTGAGATGACTTACCCGAAATTAAGCACGGTCCTGCAACCGTCACGGGAAATTGGCCGGCAGGCAGTGCGTCTGCTGCTGCGGCGTATTGATGAACCCGGTAGCGCGGCGGAGAAAATCATTCTTGACTGGGAATTCCTGCACCGCGCATCGAGTTGATTATTTCACGCCCGCAGGGCTGAGTTGTTGCTGAAGGAATTTATTTGATTCGGTAATGATAGCTTCCGCTTCGTTGCCAGGTTTATCGTGCTCGACGATATACCATTGCACGCCTGCGGCTTTCGCTGCTGGCATGATCTCGTTCCAGGCCAGCAACCCTTCGCCCGCTGGCGCGAAATTCATCTGATCGTCGCGAATACCGATGGGCGCGTTATCTTTTGCATGGATCGCAAACACCCGACCTTTATAGCGTTGCAGTATCACTGCCGGATCCTGGCCGCCTCGCGAAGCCCATGCTGCATCCAGTTCAAGCTTAAGATGCTCTGGGTTGCTGGAAGACATCAGGATATCCAGCGCGGTCTGACCGTCGTACTTCTTCATTTCAAAATTATGGTTATGGTAAGCGAGGGTCATGCCCTGGGCTTTTAACTTTTTGCCAATGGCATCTAAGCGTTGCCCCATCTGTTGCCAGCTCTGCTTACTGTCCGGTCGAACGTCAGGTTTGATCCACGGCATCACCAGCGTGGTATTACCGATGGCTTTGTTAAAGGCCACGATAGTGGCGGAATGATTTTCCAGATCGTCCAGTTGCACATGATCGGCAATGGGCTGCAAATGATATTTGCTGAGCAGACGTTTCATTTCATGGGCCGTCACACCCTGATCGCTCACCAGTTCAACAGCATGGAAGCCAGCACGTTGTGCCAGCGCAAACTGCTGTTCCAGCGTGCCATTGTTACGCACCGTATACATCTGCAGTGCGATCGGTAAATCCGTGGTGGCTGCGGTGCAGCTTGCGGCAATGATCAATGAAAGCGAGATAACGGCAGTTCCGGTCAATGTGTTCTTCATAAGTAATCCATCCCATAAATTTAAAGTAATCGATTACATTTTTGATTGATATGAAAAGTAATCGATTACAAATCGTACCAGCGTTGCGTGCTTTTACAAAGTGGGGCAAGGGAAAGCTATTGATTTAGCGCCGATTTTGTGGGTCTTGTCACAAATTTTCGCGTTTGATTGCAGGTATGCGAACCGCTTTGCCGTTCTATGCCGGACGGGATGCGATTGTCAGGTAGACCGATGCCCTAATTAAATTAACTTATCTCAAATCTTTTGCGAGAAATATGTCTACCGTTGCTCATTATTGATAAGAAACTCTATTCTTTTCAGTAGAAAAATAAGTCATGATTACCAGATTAGCGAAATTGAGATGTTTTTCTTACGAAAACTTTACACTGATGCACACTAAAATCGGTGAACTTATAAAGAAATAAGTGGACCAACGTTTGGGTTCTGGGAATTATTATTTCTAATAAACAAAATGTTTTACTAATAACGTAATGGCATGGATTTTTTTATTTTTTAAATGAGGAAGCATATGGAGTATTTGGGATTACCTCCGGAGAATGGACTGAATGCAGCATTTATAATACTGGTTTGTATCATTCTCTTATGGATACTCTTTTGGTGAACAAGGGCATTAGGGTGACTGAGACTTCCTGATTAGTTTTTGTTTAACAATCAGATATGCTGGCCAGTTAAGGCCAGCGTTGTTGGTTAACATCCGGGAATAAGGCGAGGGGAATGGCCGAAAATGTTTATGGCGTGATTAACTATCATCTTTACTGAGAATATCGATTAACTCATAAATTGATGAACCAACAGGTTGATGGCACCACCGCCTAATACTAACCACACAAACAAGATTAAACCCAACATAAACGGTCTTGCACCGGCATTGATCAGCTGACGTGCGCTGGTGCTTAATCCGAGTGCCGCCATCGCCATTGCCAGTAACACATTATCCAGCGTATTGATGCCTGCAACCATCGGCGCGGGCAAAAAATGAAACGAATTAAATAGCGCCACCAGAATAAAAATCAGGGCAAACCAGGGGAAAATAATGGGTTGTTTTGCCGTGCGGGATTCCCCGCTATCCCGGCTGATAAACACACTCAGCAGCAGCAGGAAAGGGGCCAGCATCATGACACGCAGCATCTTGGCGATTACTGCGGCGTTCTCGGTTTCCGGGCTGACTGCGTGCCCTGCGGCAACCACCTGCGCCACTTCATGCATGGTGGAACCGGTATAAATGCCAAACTGGGTCAGCGAAATGCCTGGGATATATTGCGCAAATTCATGCCAGATAAGCGGATAAAGAAAAATGCCCAGCGTACCGAAAATCACCACGGTAGCGACCGCCACGGCAACTTTGGCAGGCTCAGCCTTTACTACCGGGGCGGCTGCCAACACCGCTGCGGCACCACAAATGCTGCTCCCTGCACCAATCAACCAGGCAGTTTTGCGATCAATACCCAGCAACCGCGAACCGATCACACTGGCAAAGATGAAAGTACTGCTTAACATCAACACATCGATGATGACGCCACTCAATCCCACGTCCATCACCTGCTGAAATGTCAGGCGGAAGCCATAGAGGATAATCCCCAGTCGCAGCAATTTCTGTTTAGCAAATTGCACACCCTCATCACATTGCGGATGCAATGCGGGATAAAAGGTATTCCCCACCACGATACCGACGATGATTGCCAGCGTCAGCGCCCCCAGCCCCAGGCCCGACATCACCGGCTGGTTACCCAGCCATGCAGTGGTGAAGGCAATCACCGCCGTGAGTGCCAGCCCGGGAATGAAGCGTTTAAGATCCTGTTGATAACGAGCTACTGATAATTCGGCCATGTTGTCCTCCTCTCCTCTACAGGACTAAGGATGAGACCTTTCCAGCCGAATGAAAAATTGATTATATCGTTATAACCAATCTGAATATCAGGTAATCAACGTACGCAGCGGGTTTGTTAATTTATTAAAATAACAAGATAGTAAATTTGATCGCCAATTCTGTTCCCCGATCACTTTTTTACAGCACCAGGATGGTGCTAACTCCTGTATATGTCATAGTAATCCTACAGGCATTCGCTGTGCCGGATTGTGGAGGAAGGTAAATGAATCAGGACATCTCATCATCCGCTGAAGTGAAAGCGGCGATTTTTCAGCCGCTATATCTGCAAATCAGCCAGCTGCTGCTGGAAAGAATCGCCTCCGGCGAATGGCCCGCAGGTACCTATATTCCCAGCGAAGCGAGTCTGGCGGAAACCTACAACGTCAGCATTGGTACACTCCGCAAAGCGCTCAATGAACTGGTCAGTAACAATGTGGTGATTCGTTATCAGGGCAAAGGCACCGTGGTGGCGGCCCATGATTCAGACAGCGCGTTGTTCCGCTTCTTCAATGTTCTCAGGGCAAATGGCGAGCGTTCGCTGCCGTTGTCACGTGTGCTGGCGCGCCATTTACGTACCGCTTCTGAGGAAGAAGCTACCGCGCTGGCTATTACGCCCGGCAGTAAAGTGATTCATATCTGGCGTGTGCGCGATCTGGATGGCGCTCCTGCCATCCTCGAGCATGTTTATATTGATGCCGCACGCTTTCCCCATCTGGATCGGGAACCGGAAATCCTGCCCAACACGCTGTACCAACTGTATCAGCAGAAATTTGCCTGCACGGTGGCTAACGCCCATGAACAGATAAAAGCGGTGAATGCGGGACCGGATGAGGTCCTGCATCTTGAGGCGACAGAAGGGGAAGCATTGTTGCGTATCTACCGCGTTGCGCTGGATTTTCAGGATAGGCCGGTTGAGTACCGTGTCTCCACTGTACTCACCCGCCACCATGCCTATTTCAACCAGCTCTGATGCGCAGTTGTTCCAGCAGCGACACTGGCAAACTCAGCGTGTCGCTATTTTGCCGCGCAGCGGCCTGGCGTCGCTCCCCGGGCAATCTCACGTGGGGCTGCGTCAGCATCGCACTGAACAACATTTCCGTATGCTGAACATAGCCAGCGGAAAAGAAAGCCGGATTCAGCAGTAACAGCAGCTGTGCGATATGCGGGGAGCCACCCTCCGTATTAAAGAACGAACTGGCCTGAAAACCGTAATGGCTGCCCGTCAGTCCGGCGGTGAGCAATTCAACCATCAACGCCAGCGCCGCACCTTTGGCACCGCCTGCGGGGGCCATACTGCCCGCCAGTGCCGCATCAGCGTCAGTTGTTGGATTGCCGTCACGGTCGATCGCCCAGCCTGTGGGGATGGCTTCCTTTTTCTGACTCGCCAGCATGATCTTGCCGCGTGCTACTTCGGACAGGGAGAGGTCAATCACCAGCGGTTCGCCGCTGGTGCGTGGTGAGGCGAAAGCGATGGGGTTGGTGCCATACAGTGGCACATTGCCGCCCCAGGGGGCCATTGCTGCCGGACCGTTACTTAACGCCATGCACACCAATCCCTGGCGGGCCGCCTGTTCGGCGTAATAACCGGCCATACCAAAATGGTGAGAATCACCGATAGCCACCGCGACCACACCAAACTCCTGCGCCAGCACCATTCCCCGGTCCAGACCGAGCTGCACGGCGGGAAACGCCAGGCCGGAATCCGCATTGACATTGACCACGGCGCCGCGTTGCGTGATCGCCGGGACAGCGCGGGGGTTCAATTTGCCGCTCTCCAGCTGGTCGAGGTAATAGGGCAGCCGGGCGAAACCGTGTGACGCGATTCCGGCACGTTCCGCCGCCATCAGTGCGGCGCAGGTGGCATCAGCCGACTGGCGGTCAACGCCTGACTGACATAACGCGCGTCGGGCAAGTGCTTCCAGCTCGGTCAGCGCCAGGGTTTCATGGCTCATCGCATCGTACTCCTGTCTATCTGTGTGGTTGACAATGGTTCCTCTGCCGGGGAATCCACTGGCATGATCATTTTTTCCGGCCCCAGACGCAGCTGCTCCTGCGCCTGAGCCAAATCCAGTTTTTGTTCCCAGCGGGCGATCACCAACGTAGCGACCACGTTGCCGATCATGTTGGTCACGGCGCGCATTTCATTCAAAATCCGGTCAATACCCAGCACCAGAGTAATCCCCGCCAGCGGGATGATGTTATGGGTTGCCAGGGTGGCGGTGAGTGCAATCAATGCCGCGCCAGCCACCCCTGCGCCACCTTTCGACGTCAGCAGCAGGATCAACAGCAAGCCAATTTGCTGCCATAGTGTCAAATCGGTATTGGTAGCCTGCGCAATAAACAACGAAGTCATCGTGAGATAAATCGCCGCGCCGTCAAGATTAAATGAATATCCGGTCGGTAGCACCAGGCCGACAATGGCGCGATCGCAACCCAGTTTCTCCATCTTGATCATCAGACGCGGCAGGACAGACTCGGTGGTGGAGGTGCCCAGCACAATCAGTAACTCTTCGCGAAAATAGAGAATTAACCGCCATAGACTCACGCCCACCAGTTTACAAATCAGCCCGAGGACTCCGCCAATAAACAGGAAACTGGTGATGTAGAGGCAGATTATCAGCATGCCGAGATGTTGCAGCGAAGTCAGACCATATTTGCCGACGGTAAAGGCGATGGCACCAAAAGCGCCGATCGGCGCGAGCCGCATAATCAGTTCGACAATGCGCATCAGGACTTCACCGCACTGTTCAATGGTTTTGGTGATAAAGGCGCTGCGTTGTGAAACCAGCGACAACGCGATACCGAACAGCACCGAGAACAACAACACCTGCAACAGATTGCCCTGCGCAAAGGCGCCTATCACCGAGTCCGGAATGATTTGTTCGAGAAAGCCTTTGCTGTGTTCACTAACGTTAACGTAGTGACTTACCGCACTGCCATCCAGCTTGCTGGCATCGACATTCATACCGGCACCGGGTTTCATGACGTCCGCCACCACCATGCCAATGACCAGTGCCAGCGTGGTTACCACCTCAAAGTAGATCAGCGTTTTGCCGCCAACCTTACCGACCTGCTTCAGGCTTTCCATGCGCGCAATGCCAATCGCCACGGTACAGAAAATAACTAATGTCACGATCATCTTGATCAGACGGATAAAGGTGTCACCGAGGGGCTTCATCTGAACGGCAAAATCAGGAAAGGCGTACCCCACAGCAACCCCGGCGACCAGGCCTATCAGGACCTGGACATAAAGGTGCTTGAGCAATCGCATCTGGTTGTCCTCGCGAAGCCTGGCGGCTGCAAACCGGCGTCCGGCAGGCCGCCGCAGGCGAGTGGAAATCACGCCCGCCAGAGAAGGCGGGCAGGGGGTTAAGCACTTTCGAAAATACGGGTAAGCACAAACTCCCGATGTCCCAGCGCTTCAGCCGCCGTCAGGCGACCATTCGCCGTGCGCAGCAGACACTCCAGCAACGCATCGCCAGCACCGTCGAGGTTCATTTCGCGTCGCAACACGGCTGAGACATCGACATCAATATGTTCAGACATGGTGCGCACCGTACGCGGGTTGGCGCAGACTTTGATCACCGGCAGGATCGGATTGCCAATAACGTTGCCCTGGCCGGTCGGGAAGAAATGCGCCACGTAGCCACCGGCAGCACAGAGCGTCACCATCTCCGCGGCAGCCGAGGAGGAATCCATAAACCACAATCCTGGCCCGGTGGGGGTTTCCGCTTTATCCAGCACCCCATCCACGCGGCACTTTTTCCCGATCTTCTGAATATTGCCCAGCGCTTTTTCTTCGATGGTGGTCAGGCCGCCTTCGATATTGCCTTTGGTTGGCTGTGACTCAGACAGGTCACTGGTTTTCCAGCGATCGATCATCGCGCTGTAGCGATCAAACATGAACTGAAACTTCTGACGCACATCGGCATTGGCGCAGCGTGCCGCCACCAGATGTTCGCCGCCGGTCAGCTCGGAGGTTTCACCAAACAGCAGGGTGTTGCCGTTTTCATACAGACGATCAAACAAATTGCCAACGGAAGGATTCGCGCCGCAGCCGGAGGTGGTATCCGATTCACCGCATTTAGTCGAGACCCATAACTCGCTGATGTCGCAGGTTTCGCGTTGCAGCTCCGAGGCATATTGCGAGAATTCACGCGCTTTGCGGGAAGCCGCGCAGATGGTGTTGTGATCGCCGTTTTGCTCGATCCAGAATCCGGCGACGGGTTTGCCCGTGGCCTGGATGCCGTCCACCACTCGCTTTGTCCAACCCGGCTCGATCCCAATCACGATAACGGCGGCAACGTTGGGATTGCAGCCGGTGCCGATCAGGGTGCGAAAGTGCAACTCCAGGTCTTCACCAAACTGCAAGCGTCCATAGGGATGCGGCAGGGCGATGGTACCTTTAATGTTATTCGCCACCGCTTCTGCCGCTGCATTGGAGATATCATCCACCGGCAGCACAATGACATGGTTGCGAATGCCAACGCGACCATTGGCGCGACGATAACCTGCAAACTGGCGTCCTGTGATTTCCATAATTACCACCTTTTGGTTTTGACGTTATGTACGTGGAGATGCTCGCCCTGCTTAATCGCCGCAACGACCCGGCCAATGTCTTCGCCATATTTAATGACGGTGTCATTCACCGCCAGATCGCGAATTGCCAGCTTATGGCCGATGGGAATGGCATCCTTAACCGCAAACTCAATGGTTTTGTTTTGATCCATGATCCATCCGGTCAGGGTCTGGCCCGCCTCGATACCTTCCACCACTACCACCCCGACAGAATCACCATCATCGTGTACGACAAAATCGATACTCATAACTGCCTCCGTTAGTGCACAACAAATGAACTCATATATATGACATATATTAAATGACCTGACGGAGCAAAAATTATCTTCTCCCGACATCTGTTTTTGGGAGGCGCTTCACGAATAGCGGCTGAACATCGCGGGAAGAGAAAGGAGAGAAGGAGGTAATCAATTAAATCGATGATTGATAATGCTTTATTTTCTATGCATCGAACGATGTGACTAAAATGTGATCACGCCTGAACTTCCGGCGACTGAAGCCGATCGTGATCACTTTTTGTTCACATGCCTTTTGCAGTTACCGGCATAGCTCACTATAGATAGTTCTAGTCATATATATGACAAAGGAGTCCGCACCTTCGCCTATTGTCGGAAACCTATCAATCTCTGGAGACGCGTATGTCAGTTACCTGGTTAAAAAAAGCAAGTAAAACGCCGGAATCTAATACTTTTGAAGCCCGCCGCGTGGTGGAGGAGATGCTTGCCACCATTAAAGAACAGGGTGAAGAGGCGGTTCGCCACTACGCCAGCAAACTCGATAACTGGTCTGGTGACATCATTCTGACGCGGGAGAATATTGCTACGCAGATCCGTGCCGTCCCTGCTGACGTGCGTCGCGACATCGATTACGCCATCGATCAGGTTTACACCTTTGCCTGCGCGCAACGCGCTTCGGTGCAAGACTTTGACGTTCGCCTGCCCTCCGGGCTGGTGGCGGGACAGAAAGTGTTGCCGGTGACAACGGTCGGTTGTTATGCCCCGGCAGGACGCTATGCGCATATCGCTTCTGCTTATATGAGTGTGGCAACGGCGAAAGCCGCCGGGGTGAAAAATATCATCGCCTGTTCAGGTCCTTACCTGGGACAGTCGATCCATCCCTGCGTTCTCTACGCTTTTCAGCGGGCTGGAGCTGACACCATTATGACGCTGGGCGGAGTGCAGGCGATTGCTTCGATGGCGTGGGGATTATTTACCGGCAAAGCGGCGGATGTGGTGGTAGGGCCGGGGAATAAGTTTGTAGCTGAAGCCAAACGCACGCTGTTCGGTCAGGTCGGTATTGATGTGTTTGCTGGTCCCTCCGAGGTGGCGGTGATTGCTGATGACAGCGCGGATGCCGATATCGTTGCCAGCGATCTGGTGGGACAAGCCGAGCATGGTCATGAGTCCCCTGCATGGCTGTTCACCACTTCACGCCCGCTGGCGGAAGCGGTGATGCAGAAGGTGCCGCAGCTGATTGATCAACTGCCACCGGTGGCCCGTGATGCGGCCAGCTGCGCCTGGCGCGACTACGGCGAAGTGATTTTATGTGACAGCTGCGCAGAGATGGTCGACATTTCCGATCGCTACGCCTCGGAACACCTTGAAGTGCATACCCGCGACCTGGACTGGTGGCGCGATTCCCTTAGCTGCTATGGCTCGTTGTTTCTCGGTGAAGAAACCACTGTCGCCTTTGGCGATAAATGCAGCGGACCCAACCATGTTTTGCCGACCAAAGGTGCCGCGCGCTATTCCGGTGGGTTGTCGGTACACAAATTCCTCAAGACGCTGACCTGGCAACAGATGGCGCGCGAAGCGGTGCCGCAGATCGCCGAGACCACTGCGCGTATCTCCCGGCTGGAAGGGATGGAAGCGCATGCGCGCACGGCGGAAGTGCGGCTGGAGAAATACTTCCCCAGCGATACCTTCCAGCTCGGCATGCCGGTGACGCGCTAAGGAGATCCTATGCATCCTGCAACGTTATTCGATTTACAGGGCAAAACCGCGCTGGTGACGGGCGGGGGGAGTGGCATCGGTGCCGCGATGGCCGAGGCGCTGGTGGCCGTTGGTGCACGGGTGATTCTGGCGGCGCGGCGTGAGGCGCAGCTGGCTGACGTCGCCCAGCGGCTGGGTAGTTCAGCACGTTATCTGTGCGCCGATATCACCCGGCAGGCCGAACTGAGCGAGCTGGCTGCGGATTGCGGCGCGGTGGACATCCTGGTGAACGCCGCCGGGGTGAATCTGCGTCAGCCGTTTGAAGAGGTGAGCGAGTCCGCCTGGGATCAGCAACTGGCGCTGCATCTCAAAGCGCCTTTCTTTCTGACGCAGGCTCTGGCACCCGGCATGGCACAGCGTGGCTGGGGGCGCATTATCAATATCGCTTCGCTGCAATCCTCACGAGCATTTGACAACAGCGCGCCGTATGGCGCAGGCAAGGGCGGCATCGTCCAGCTAACCCGCGCCATTGCTCAGCGCTGGGGACGTCAAGGTATCACCTGCAATGCCATCGGTCCCGGTTTCTTTCCCACGGCCTTAACCAGTCCGGTGTTTGCCGACGATGCCCTGCGTGAACGGCACGCCGCCCATACCTGCCTGGGGCGTAATGGTGAAATGACGGATTTGCATGGCGTAACGCTGTTTCTCGCCAGCAACGCCAGCGCCTATATCACCGGGCAAACCCTGATGGTCGATGGCGGCTATAGCGCCATTTGATCCTTTCCTTCAGCGCAGAGGAACACATCATGCAAAAACCTGCTGCCGGTAACCTGCGACGCGTCACCCTGTCGAGCCTGTTTGGATCGACCATTGAATGGTATGACTTTTTTCTTTACGGCACCGTAGCCGGGATGGTGTTTAACAAACTCTATTTCCCGGAAGGTGATCCCTTTATTACTACGCTGCTTTCCTATGGCGTGTTTGCGATTGGTTTTCTCACCCGACCACTGGGGGCAATTATCTTTGGTCATTTCGGTGACACGTTGGGCCGCAAGAAGATGCTGATATTGACTCTGGTGATTATGGGTGGGGCGACGGTATTTATCGGGTTGATACCCAGCTATCACCAGATTGGCCTGTGGGCACCCTGCCTGCTGATTCTGTGTCGTTTAATCCAGGGCATCGGCCTTGGGGGCGAATGGGGTGGTGCGGTGCTGATGACGTTCGAGTCCTCCCCGGAGAAACATCGTGCATTTTTTGCCAGTATTCCGCAGGTGGGGATGTCGCTGGGGTTATTGCTGGCCTCCGCAGCCATTGGGTTGGCGTCGTTGCTGCTGCCCGATGAAGCCTTTATGTCCTGGGGCTGGCGTGTGCCATTCCTGCTCAGTGGCGTGTTTGTCATCATCGGGACTTATATCCGCAAAAACGTGGCGGAAACGCAGGATTTCCTCAAGGCGCAGGAGGAACAGAAAAATGCGCCCAAACGTATCCCGCTGGTGGAGTTATTTCGCAAAAACACCGGGGTGGTGTTCACCTGTATGGGGATGCGTCTGATTGATGGTGTGTTCTTCAATATTTTCGGTGTCTTTTCGCTGACCTGGCTGACGCAAACGCTGCACATTCCGCGTGATCAGGCGATTGTTGCCATTCTGGCGAGCGCGCTGGTGATGAGTTTCTTTATCCCGTTCTGGGGCTATATGGCCGACCGCTGGGGGCGTGCGCGTATCTTTGCGATGGGGGCCACCTTGTCGGGACTTTCCGCCTTCCCGGCTTTCGCCCTGATGTATAACCATCCGGATAATATCTGGCTGGTCTGGACTGCCATTGTTATCCCGTTCGGTATTTTCCATGCGGCGGTGTTTGGCACGCTGTCATCGGTCTACTCGGAATGTTTTGACGCATCGGTGCGCTATACCGGGATTTCGTTCGCCTATCAGATCTCCGGCGTATTTGCCGGTGGTTTAACGCCGGTGCTGGCCACCATTTTCTCGGACATGCTGGGCGGCAAGCCCTGGTTAATCTGCGCCTATGTGCTGATTATCGGCCTGACCAGCGCCGTCTGCGCCGTTTACCTGTGGCGTCGCACTCATGGTGCAGGCAGCATCAATCTCCCCCGTTCTGTCCTGATTAAGTGAGGAAGCATGAAAGCGCTTGTCTATACCCGCCCGCTGGGCGTTGAAATCCAGGAACGGCCTTACCCGCAGTTGCCGCAAGGGGGCGATCAGGTGGTGATTCGCATTGCGGCAGCGGGCATCTGTGGATCAGATATGCATGCGTTCCACGGCAAAGATCCCCGTCGCCAGCCCGGTCTGGTGCTGGGACATGAGTTGGCTGGGGAAATAGTTGAGAGCCAGTCAGCGCGTTTTCAACCGGGGCAGCGGGTGACCGCCAACCCGTTAATCACCTGTGGGCAGTGCGAATATTGCCGCCAGGGGCGTGACAACCTGTGCAGCGACCGCCATATGATCGGCATGGACTGGCCCGGTGCCTTTGCTGAATATATGGCGATTCCGGCGCGTTCAGTGGTGGCATTACCAGCGGGTATCTCGTTGCAGCACGCGGCGATCACCGAACCGGCCGCCACCGTGGTGCACGCGCTACGCCTGACCCAGCGGGCATTGCAGATGCCACTGGCAGAAGCTAACGCGCTGGTGATCGGCGGTGGGGCAATTGGCCTGCTGACGGTGCTGGTGTTGCGCGCCTGGGGATGCCGTCAGATAACTCTTGCGGAAACCAACCCGTTACGCGCCGAAGCGGCTGAGCGTCATACCGGCTGTGTCAGCATCAACCCGATTGAGACGCCGGTAGAAGCGGCAAGTCAGCAGCTGGTCATCGATGCGGTAGGCGCTGGTCCAACACGGAAACTGGCGGTGCATGCGGTGAAACCCGGTGGGGTGATTATGCACATCGGTTTGCAGGATTGGGACAGCGAGATTGATATGCGCAAAATCACCCTGAGCGAGATTACGCTGCTGGGAACTTACACCTACACCATGGAAGATTTCCATCTGACGTTATCGATGCTGGAGCAGGGCGCATTGGGCGCGTTGGGCTGGGTGGAACAGCGGGCGTTGCATCAGGGGGCGAATGCTTTCGATGATCTGGAGTCGCAGCGCGTCTCTGCTGCCAAGATTCTGCTGATTCCCTGAATACCTCCGTTGATGTGTAGCGGCGCGATTTATCGCGCTATTTTCCTCGGTGCACCGACTAAAAGGCGCGCGATAAATCGCGCCGCTACAGCATATGCCATTACGCTGACAGCTCGCTTAAAAACGCGTCTGTAGTGATTTGACGGCAATAGCCTTTGATCGCAGTAAGCGAGTTCTGCTGACGCTCGGGGGAGAGTGTCGCGCAGGCATCCGTCACCAGCGTCACCAGATACCCGAGGTCACAGGCATCGCGCACCGCGCTTTCGATGCATTGGTCGGTGAGGAATCCGGCAATCACCAGATAACGGGTGCCGAGGTTGCGCAGCACGTAATCAATATTGGTGGAGATAAACACGCTGGAGGAGCTTTTGGGCAGAACGATTTCATCTTCGCCAGGCGCGATAGCATCTAACACCTGTGCATCCCACGAGTCGCGCGGGACATTGAAGCCGGTAATTTTGTAATCCAGACTGCGATCGCGGCCATCTTTGGTCAGGCTCTCGATCACCGTATACATCACTTCAATTTTTTCGGCACGGCAGGCCGCCTGGATCTTTTGCATATTGCCCAGGGTTTCGCGCTCGATGATGTCGAAGAAATAACCAAACTGTTCATTCTGTTGCGCGGCAGACATACCCACATATTCACCGCCGTCACGACGGGCATTGTAGTTTTGCACATCAATAAAAAGCAGGGTGGCGGATTCTTTCTCGATAGCAATGTTGCGACTGGTTGGATGAAACATCGATTACGCTTCCTTTTTAAATTGATGGCTGACAATGTCTTCCCAGCACTGGGTGAAAATCGGTGCTAAATCTTCAGCCCACATTTTTTGTCCCGCTGGCTGGCTAATCAGGTCCTGGCGCAATTCAATTTCGACATAGTGCAGATCGTTCTTCACCGCATGCTGCGGCACGGCGTAATCCGTTTCGTCGGACACCGAATAAGGTTGGTTATCGCCCACCGTCCAGCGCTGGCTTTGTTGCAGCTGTTCGAGGATCGCCAGCGCATAGTCAGCCTTGTGCTGGTATAGCACGCCAATTTCCCACGGACGTTGCTCGCCGTGAAACACCGGGGTGAAGCTGTGCATCGCCAGTAAACAGGTTGGGATGCCGAGTGCCTTGCGTTCTGCCAGGATGTCCCGAATCGCCGCATGATACGGCGCAAAGATTTCCGTCTGGCGCTGGTCGCGATCGTGCTGACTCAGCGTCATATTGCCGGGCACCAGGGTGGCTTCTGAGAGGGTGGGGATCGAGCTGGGAATACCCGGATTGCGGTTACAATCAATCACCAGACGCGAATAGATCTGATGGACCAGCGGAGCATTGAGCAACTGGCTCAGGTGGCGGGAAACCGCCAGAACCCCGATATCCCAGCCAATGTGTCGGTCAATCTCCGATTGTGGTAAGCCCAGATCACCCAGGCGGCGGGGGATGCGTTTCCCGCCATGATCACACAGGATCAGAAAAGGCGAATGACCGGTTCGATTCTCGACGACAAAGGGTGTGGGTTCATCTGGAAAAAGCAGTGGTGCGCTCACGTCTAACGTTACCTCATCTGGAAAAGTCATTTAGATTTTGCATTCAATGAAAGGGGGCCCAGCGCTTCCCATTGTTTCAGCCGTTCCACGGTTTTATCGCCCTGATGTTCCATGATGGCGGCGATAATCGTGTCGATCAGCACAATCCCAGCCGAATAACCGTCAAACAACCATGGGGTTTCGACATGAATGGGCAGGACCACTTTGGCAAGAGAAGCAATAGGGGAAAGTTGCGTGTCCGTAACGGCAATCAGCGTGGCACCCCGCGCCACAATCTCCTGCGCCAGCTGATACATATCCTGTTGATAGCGGCGAAAATCAAACAGCACGAACACATCATTTTTATTGGCATCAATGATTTGCTGAATGCGTTCGTGATGATTTTCAGAAAGCACATCGACGCCACGCCGTACCTGTTGCAGGTTGCGCCCGAAATACATCGCCAGTGACTGGCTGATGCGCCCGCCACCCAGAATGACATGATGTTCCCTGGCACCGATTAAGCGGGTTGCCTCGGTGATTTCAAACTCGGGGATATCACGCAGCGAACACTGAATGGCAAGCACTGACGATTTGATGGCTGCCTCGATCAGTGCCGAAGGGCTTTCATTGGTCACCCAATTATCCAGGCGCTGCAACGGTCCTTTTGCCTGTTCGGAAAGCTCATCCCGTAACGCCTGCTGAAAATCGACAAAACCACCAAACCCCATACGCCGGGCAAAACGCACCACCGAGGGCAGACTGACGCCGGCTTGATCAGCCAGCGTTTGCACTGTTCCTAAACCTGCCCTGGGATAATCCGCCAGCATCGCCCGCGCTATTTTTCGTTCAGCAGGGCTGAGTTCCGCCATGCTGTCTTTAATTTGTTGTGCCAGCACACCTGCTCTCCTTCACCACACCTGTTCGCGGCATTGCCACAAAGACAGTGCCACAACCAGCGTGATTCAGCTATACGAATTTAATATATATTACACATATTGATTTTAAGTTGATTGTGTAACATATATAAAAAAATCTCAAGCGCGGTCACCAGTAAATAGCAGACGGGAGTTCTCGGTGTAATGGATAAAGTTGCGGCAGTAGAAAATAATCAATCCATTGATTCTCAATGTGAAAGTCTTATCGCGAGTGGTGTTGCCACTTTATTTGCCACCCTGGTGGATTCCGCTGGGGTTATTCGTGGCAAATCCATGCCTGCCACTCGCCTGAGAACCATCAGCCAGTCTGGTGTCGGGGCATCCCCTTCCTGGGCGTTATTTTGCGCTGACAATGCCATCGCCTGGATCCCGGCATTTTCGGCGGTAGGCGACGATCGCCTGCGCGCTGATCTTACGGCGCTGGTGAAGCTGAAGGATGGATTTTGCTGGGCGCCCGTGGATGTCTTTGAACAGGAGGGCGACCGCGCAGCGTGGTGTTCACGCCAGTTTCTGCGCAGCCAGGTTGAAGCGTTGCAGACGGCAGGCATTGAGACCCTGGCGGCGGGTGAGCTGGAGTTTTATTTACTGCCGGAGGACGCTGACGCGGCCACCGGTCACTGGCATGCCTATGGCATGGGCGCATTACTGGACAGGGAAGCCGTGGTTAACGATATCGTTAATACACTCGGCGAAGCGGGTGTCGGCCTTGAGCAGTTTCATGCCGAATACGGTACCGCCCAGTTTGAATTGTCCCTCGCTCCGGCGAATCCTCTCACCGCCATTGATCGGCTGGTTCTGACCCGCATTCTGCTGGGCCGTATCGCGCGCAAACATAAGTTAGCCGTCAGCTTCTCGCCGAAGCCGTTTGAAGGCGGGGCAGGCAATGGCGCGCATTTGCATTTCTCCTTTACCCGTCAGGGCAAACCGTTACTGGCCGGTGGTGACTGTGCGTATGGCATCACGGCGGAAGGGGGGAGTTTAATTGCCGGGATTGTCCACTATCTGCCTGAAATGGTGGCGTTACTGGCTCCTTCGGTACTTTCCGCCGATCGTCTTCAGCCGGGACACTGGTCGGGTGCTTATGCCTGCTGGGGGCTGGAAAATCGCGAGGCGGCGGTGCGCTACTGTGCGGCAAATCCGGCGAATCCCTACGGTGCGCATCTGGAAGTGAAATGTATTGATCCTTCGGCGAACCCCTACATCGCCTGTGGCGCGGTGCTCGGCATGGCGCTGGCAGGTCACACGCAATCAATGTCGCTACCCGAAGCTACGCAATCCGCCCCCGCCGATTTCTCTGAACAACAGCGCAGCGAGAAACAGATCAAACGCCTGATTTACTCGCAGGCCGATGCCTTAACCCGGCTGGAACAAAGCGAGCTGGCCCGGGCGTTGTTCCGCCCGGAACTGCTGGGCGCTTTGATTGCTGTGCGTCGTCATGAACACGAAAGTTATGGCCACCTGCCATTAAAAACCACAACCGAGAAGTTCCGCTTTGCCTGGTCCGTCTGACGGACCCTTGCACCATTTTTGCCTGACCAACACCGGGGAAACCCATTAACAACTCGCTAAACAATCACGTTGTATGAGGGTGAGAGAGATGAATAATGCACCAAATAAAAAGCGAAATTTAAAACTTTGGGAAGCGCTGGCCCTGTCGCTGGGTATGGTGGGACCGACCTTAGCCATGTCCGGCAATGCGCAGGGATTAATTGATTCAGTTGGGAAAGCACTGCCTATCGTATTCGTGCTGGGTCTGGTGGGGATTGCGCTCATTGCGTATGGTTTTATCCGCCTGACGCGCTTTTATAACCATGCCGGCAGCGCCTATGGTCTGGTGGGTAAAACCATCGGGCCGCGCGCGGGATTCTTTTCCGGTTTTGCCATCATGGGAACCTATCTGTTCTTCTCGATTGCCACCCTGGCGGCCTTAGGGGCATTCACCAATGCTTTCCTGCAGGCGCTATTTCCCGCCTCGCACATTGAGATCCCGTGGATTGTCACCGCGGCGGTTGGGGTGATTTTTAGCTGGATTCTGAACTCGCGTGATGGACAGACCGTGGCGCGCGTGCTGATGGTGATTGAAGGGGTAGGGATCGTCCTGATGCTGGTGCTGGCTGCGGTCATCATCATCCATCAGCCAGCGACCACGGAGCAACATGCTTCGCTGTTTAGCCTGAATGGAGTGAGCTTCCAGGCGGTGATGGCGGCGGTGGTCGCGGCGTTCCTCTCCTGGGCGGGTTTTGAAGCCTGCGCCACGCTGGGTGAGGAGACAGAAAATCCGCAACGTAACATCCCGCTGGCGTTGCTGGGTTCCATCGTGCTGACCGGGATTTTGTTTGTCGGCATGATGTATGTGCAAACCCTGGGCTTCGGCACCAGTGAGGCCGGACTGAATGCCTTTAAAAATTCCGCCAACTCACTGGGTACGCTGTCGCAGACCTATGTTGGAACGGTATTTTCGCTGTGCATGTTGTTCACCGCCATGATGTCCGCCTTTGCCGCTAATCTCTCCGCCGCCGCAACTTCCAGCCGTTTGTTGTTCGCCCTGGCCCGTGACGGCTTTGGTCACAGCTGTTTTGCCGAGGTATCAAGCAAAACCCATCAACCGCGTAATGCGCTGACGTTAGTGTTAGTGGTGAGTCTGCTGGTGGACGTTGCTGCATGGCTGACCGGCAAACCTTCAATGGGCACGGGCAACAGCGCGATTGATGCTTACTTCTACTTTGCAGTGATTGGCTCAGTGTGTCTGATGATTACCTATCTGATGATTGAGTTAGGTGTCATCAACTTCATCACCCGCATGGGTCAGAACATCCCTAAATGGGAGCTATTATTGCCGGTACTGGGCATCGTCATCATGGTTGTCTCCCTCTATTACAACGTGGTAGGCCAGGAAGATTTATTTAGCCCGGCGCTGGTGGCGTTCTACTGGTGCATTGCCGGACTGATCATCATTATCTCCGCGCCGCGTCTGGTACGAAATATTGGCTTGTCGCTGTCGGAAGAGTTTTCCGCTCCGGCTGAACCCATCGCCACTGCTATCGCACAAAAGGAATCAGTATGAGTCAGGCTATTTTTCCGCCGGAAGCTGAAGCGCTTTATCAGCGCGATGCGCAATCGATTGCTGGCATTGAGAAGCTACGTTTTTTCCCGCTGACCGTTTCATCAGGTGAAGGATGCTGGTTAACCGAAGTGGGGGGACGGAAACTGCTCGATCTATCGGCGACCTGGACTGCCTGTGGCCTGGGGCACGGACATCGGAAAATTACCGAAGCGATGATGAAAGCGGCGCAGACCCCAGCCGGGGCTGGGGGGCTGTCAGCGGTGCATCCTGATTCAGTCGGGCTGGCCGAAGATTTACTGGCAATCACCCCGGGCAAAGGGGATCGCTGTGTCTACCTCGGCCACGCTGGGAGTGATGCCAACGATGTCGCGCTGCGCGCCTGTCGCCTGGCATCGGGCAAACGCAAGGTGGTGGCTTTTGCTCATGGTTATCATGGCGGCATTGGGCTGGCGATGAAGGTATCAGGAGTACATATTTCGGCAGGCAGCGCCGCCGATCCCGATCTTTACCTCGCGACTTATCCCAATCCCTTCCGTCCGCATAGCGCAGGCAAAGACCCGGTTAAGGCCAGCGTTGAGGCCAGTCTGCTCGAAGTGCAGGCCCAGCTGGAGCAGGGGGATGTCGCTTGTGTGATTGTCGAACCGATCTTATCCGATGGCGGCATGGTGGTGCCCCCGGCCGGTTTTCTCGCCGGATTACACCAGTTATGTATCAACGCTGGCGTACCGCTGATTTGCGATGAGGTCAAAATGGGGCTGGGCCGTCCCGGGCTGCTGCATGCCTTCCAGCATGAGAACATTGCACCGGAAATTGTGACCTTCGGGAAGGTGCTGGGTGGCGGTTTGCCGCTCTCGGCCACGGTTGGTCCCAAAGAAATCCTCGGCGGACCAGCCGCCCATGCTTTGTTAACCACAGCGGGCAATCCCATCTGTACTGCCGTTGGGCGTGCGGTGCTGAATGTGTTGGAAACGGAGGAATTGCCGCAGCGCGCAGCCCAGTCCGGGCAGTATTTTATGCAGATGCTGCGTGACCTGGCGAAGGACCTCCCGGTTATCGGCGATGTGCGTGGTCATGGTCTGGCGATTGGTGTGGAGTTGGTTGCGGCCGATGGCAGCCAAAGACCGGATCGCATCCTGGCGCAGAAAGTGGTGTATCAGGCCTGGAAAGAAGGGCTGGTGGTTTATTACGTCGGCGGCAATGTGCTGGAGATTACGCCACCGCTGATTATTACCACTGAGGAAATTGATTACGCCATTGAGAAGCTGGCACTGGCAATTCACAAAGCTCCTCAGGTATCGGATGCCGAAATCAAGGCTTATGCCGGCTGGTGAGTAATGTGATGGCAGATGGCCATTAACCTGGCCATCTGTACGCATCAGGAATAAATCCGGTTCATATGACATGACAGGCCTATCATAAGAAAATCATCTGGATTGGCAAGGCTCAGATTGGTGAGCGTTTCAAATTTCCGCAGCCGTTGGTAGAGCGTATTAATATGGATATTCAGCTCCTTCGCTGTCAGCACGGTTGACTGGCTATTTTTCAGATAAGACTGCAAAGTTGCAATTAAAACGGCCCCTTTATCACCGGTGTTCAATACCGGAGAAAGGACATCGTTAACAAATGTTTTGAGTTCTTCACTGTTATGTTTGGTAAATAATCTTTCAATGCCGGTGTTGCTGAAATTCAGAATGCCGGGCCGCTGACGGGTTTTGAGTACATCCAGAGCGGTTCCTGCCTGCTGATGACTTATCACGATATTTTCTTTGGTTGTGATGGAGCTTAAGCCCACCTGAAAATTGTGCTGAAGATAGTGGTCCTCACCTATTTTCTGTTCCAGCATACTCAGTTTTCCATTTGTCTTTTCTGAATGGAATACCACCACTTCATCATTTTCAACATAGAAGGCTGAATGATTAAGCCCTGTCTTGTCGACCAGATGGTTTTTGATCGTGATAAAGGTCAGGTCATTCAACTCGGTGTTAAATGGCGATAATCTGATGCTCATTATCCAGTTTTTAAAATGAAAACCGTTATCCAGCAGGCTGCGTTCATGTCTGGCAGATAATCCATAGCGGATGACCTCCTGAAAAATAAACGCGATCTTTTTGTGAGCGATAATAACGGCACTGGTTCGCTTCATGATCTCCATCACGACGAAGTCACGAATGCGGGCTGCGATCACAGAATTCAATTCATCAATGTCGTAGCCATTGATAATGATAAAACCCACCAGGAAGTCATCATTAATCAGCGGATAAATAAGACATTCCCCCTCGGTTATCACGTTACTGGTGTTGTCATGCGCTTTATGGAGGTGAGATAGCGTATCCCAGCTATAGTGCTGGCTTCTGGCGTTGAAATAACGGTGACCAAGAATATCGATATAGCTCATGGCTGAGCTCACCCGAGCGGAAAGCTGTTCGATGAACTCATCTAATCTATTGAACTTTGTCGATAAATTTATCATGTCAGCATGGAGGTCCACGCTCACCTTCAACAACCTGTTTTGTTTTTCGAGTTGTGATTTGAGCGTTTCCACTTCACGCAGACTGGCGGCTTTTTCATCGTACAAACGGGCATTGCGCCAGGCTAATGCCACCTGGGAGGCGAAGGTTTCCAGTAAAGAAACTGCCAGCGAGTTAAATACCGAATGCCGTTTCAGGGATAATATCGTCAATGTGCCATAACAGGTTTGTTGATCTAACACCGGGACACATAACAGGGCATTGGCGATCGGGTTGTTTTTCATGATGGTTTCACGAACCGTTGAGTGCTCCGTAAAACTATTTAATATTTCTTCTCTGGAATTAACTAAAATCGATGATCGGCTTTCAAAAGCTTTGCCGGAAATGGATTGTTGTGGTGTAACGGCGTATTCATAATAATTGTTCTCAAACCCCAGCATCGCAACCGGAATCAACAGGTTCTTTTCTTGATCATAGATACGAAAGATCGCCGCATCACTGTGCGGAATGGTTTTAAGGGCGCCCTCAATCACATGCTGTAAAATGACTTCATGCGATAAACCAGAGGCCAAATGCCAGGTATTATCGCTGACTTTTCTGAACATAAAATTCTGATATTTAATCACACCAGAGAGAAAGTAAACTTTGATGTCATTGATTAATGCATGCACATAGCCATTCTCAGACTCGTTATCAATGTTTTTAATGTTTATCTTTAGTGAATCAATATACAGACAGACCGCTTCTATGATGATCTCACGGGGAAGGATTTGATGGCTAAGAATATATGATTCGTTACGCTCATCAATATTTTCGTCAGCATCTTTCAGCGCATCATCATAACGCCGTGCCGAATGGCTGACATTAACCTGCGCCTGCGGATAATAGCGCTGCACAATTGAGGTTATTGCCGATGCATGATCCGGCACGGGAACGCTATGTGTATCTTCATACATAAAATAAACCTTTATGGTGTGTGTTCGAACATAGTTATTTTTCACTTTTTTTGCAAGGGTAGCAAGGCCGAAGAAATGGTATCGCTATCCACTTGAGGGTCATCTATGTCTGGCTTCATTACAGAGAATAAAAATAAAGTCATTATCTTCATATTGTTTTTGTGTTGGGTTGTGGGCTTCATTGATAAAACCGCGATAAACATTGCCATCATTCCGATTAGCGGTGAATTCGGACTGGCCTCTGATGAAACGGGCATGATTATCAGTGGCTTTTTCCTCGCCTACTCAATCACGCAACTGATTGGTGGCTATCTTGTCGATCGGCTGGGTAGCAAAACTATTCTCACCGGTGCGGTAGGTCTCTGGTCCGTCGCCACCGCCTGTACCGGAATGGCGACCGGGATCCTCGGTTTGGTCGTGTCACGTTTCTTTGTCGGGATGGGGGAAGCGGTTTTCCCTTCGGGCAGTTCTGTCGTCATTGCCCAGCAATTTGATAAAAGCAAAATGGCAAGAGCCAAGTCTTTCCTGCAATCCGGTGCATCGGTTGGCTTTGCCGTGGGGTCCGTGGTCGTCACCACGCTGATTGCCTTCTTCAACTGGCGGATGATGTTTTTCGTGCTGGGGATTCTCGGCATGGGTCTGGCACTGGTGCTCTGGCTGGTGCTGCGTTCGTCAGCGGATCACCAGGCAGCGTCCCCGGCTGCCAGCCCGGCGCGGGATAAGATCTCGGAAAAAAGACGCTTGCTGGAAATCGTTACCCGCCCGCTGACATGGCAAATCGCCGCCTGTTATTTCTTCACCAATATCGTGTTCTGGGGGCTGCAATCATGGCTGCCGTCCTACTGGATTAAAGTGAAGGGCATGAGCATGGTCGCAATGGGGGCATGGTCGATGCTGCCACCCACACTGGGTTTTATCTCGTTTCTGGCTTGCGGCTGGTTGTTGGATCGTTTTTTCCAGGGGCGGGAAAAGTTTCTGATTGCGATCGGCTCCTCGGTGTCTGCGCTGTTTATCTGGCTGATGTTTAATGCCTCTTCAGTGCCGATCGCCTTTGCCTGGTTATCCCTTTCCAACATTTTCCTTAACGCGATCAGCATCAGCGTCTTCGTCACCATCATCAAGCAATACCCGAAAGCATCCGTCGGGACTGCGACCGGCCTGATTAACTCTGTGGCGCAGATCGGTTCGTTCCTGTCCCCTCTGGTGATCGGGTATCTGTTAAAGCTGACCAACCAGAATTATTCCACGGCCTTTCTGATGATTATCGCCTGCGCCGTGGTCACCTGCCTGATTGCGCTTTCAATGACCCATTCGAACAGCACGGTACAGAGTGAAACCCGTTCAAATCCATCGCATTAATAAGAGAGGCCCTATGAATTATTCAGCCATTATTCAGGACACGCTGAACCAACAACGTGAAAAGATTATTTCGGTAAGCGACCAGGTGTGGGAATTTGCGGAAGTCCGTTATGAAGAGTCGCAGTCGGCCGCGCTGATTGCGCAAACCCTTGAGGATGCGGGTTTTGAAGTGAAGCGCCAGGCTGGCGGCATTGAAACCGCTTTTGTGGCGACTTTCGGGACCGGCCAGCCGGTTATTGCCTTCCTGGGCGAGTTTGATGCATTGCCTTCCCTCAGCCAGCAGGCAGAATGCAGCTATTTTTCGCCGGTGGTGCCGTCCGGTAACGGGCATGGTTGTGGGCATAATTTGTTAGGCGCGGGAGCCTTAGCGGCAGCCCTGGCCACCAAAGCCTGTATGGAACAAACCGGGCTATCCGGGACGATTAAATTCTTTGGCTGCCCGGCGGAAGAAGGCGGGGGTGGTAAAGCATTTATGGCACGCGCTGGTCTGTTTGAGGGGGTCGATATTGCTTTCACCTGGCACCCCTGGGATGAAAACCTGGCGTATAACGCACGTATGCTGGCGACCAATCAGGTGAAATATCTGTTTAAAGGGAAGAGTACCCATGCGGCCTTTAGCCCGCATTTGGGACGCAGCGCATTGGATGGCGTCGAACTGATGAATGTCGGTGCGAACTTCCTGCGCGAACATATTATTCCCGAAGCGCGACTGCACTACGCTATCACCAATGCCGGTGGCAACGCGCCGAATGTGGTGCAATCTGAGGCGCATGTTCTCTACAAAGTACGCTCCCCCAAAATGCATGAAGTGCGTGATATTACCGAGCGAGTGCATGATATCGCCCGGGGTGCAGCGCTGATGTCAGGCACCCAGGTGACGATTGAATTTGATGCGGCTTCTGCCGATCTCATTCCTAACGTGACGCTGGCTAGCATCATGGACGAAGAACTGAACAAAATCGGGCCGGTGGCCTTTAGCGAGGATGAAAAAGCCTTTGCTGCATCGATCCAGGCAACCTTTTCTGATGAGGAAAAACGCAAGGTTGCGAAAAGAGGACGGGTGTTATCCGAGGATATTACCCCTTTACGCCGCGACCCTGATTTCCTCAATGGCTCCACTGATGTTGGGGATGTTAGCTGGCTGTTGCCGGTCGGGCAGGTTTATATTGCGACCTGCGCATGGGGCACGCCACCGCATTCCTGGCAAATGGTGACACAGGGCAAAACCTCTTACGCACACAAGGGCATGCTGCTGGCGGGCAGCGTGATGGCAGCCTCAGCCGTGCGTGTATTAACCAATCCGGCGATTATTAACCAGGCCAAAGAAGAACATATCTTGCAACTGGAAGGTGAGACATACCATTCATTGCTGCCGCAGGATGCGCAACCCCGTCCATTAAACCGTTAATAGTGCAATTGGGTGGTATCTCGCCACCCCTTTTTAAAATAAAAATGATGAGGCATTAATAATGAAGATGATGAAATATACACTGCTTGCGGTGGCTGTTGTTCTGCCTGCAATCTCTCAGGGAGCAGAAATTTATAATAAAGACGGCAACAAACTGGATCTTTATGGCAGCGTGCGAGCCAGGCATTATTTCAGCGATGATACCAGCGTTGATGGTGATAACAGTTATGTGCGTCTGGGTTTTAAAGGGCAAACAAAAATTAATGATAAGCTCACCGGTTATGGTCAGTGGGAATATAATATTCAGGCCAACCATTCCGAAGCGGAAGGTGATGAGGGCAATAAAACCCGTTACGGATTTGCCGGACTGAAATATGGCCCGTGGGGTAGCATCGATTACGGCAGAAATAACGGCGTGTTATATGATGTTGCCAGCATTACGGACTATGCCCCGATTTTTGACCATCTGACAGACAGTTACACCGATGGTTTTATGACCGGCCGCGCCACCGGGGTGCTGACTTACCGCAATACAAATTTGTTTGGCTTGTCTGATAAGGTCAGCTTTGCCTTGCAGTATCAGGGGAAAAATGGGGCAGGTAGTAATAACAGCGGCCGCACCGTCTATACCTCGAATGGTGAGGGTGCAGGCGCGTCAGTCAGTTATAGTTTCGACTGGGGTGGCACCGTGCTGGCAGCTTATGGCAACTCGCATCGTACAGCGGCGCAGGAAGCCTTAGCATATGGCGAGGGTGATCGGGCCGAAATGTGGGCGCTGGGATTCAAATATAATCCAGGCCAGTTTTATGCTGCGATTAAATATTCTGAGGGCCAGAATATCACGCCTATTAGTGGCTATGGTTTTGCCAACAAAACCCAGAACTTCGAAGTCTATTCACGCTATGTTTTCGAAAGCGGTATCGTCCCCGGCATTGGCTGGTTCCAGTCTCAGGGGAAAGAGATTGAAGGTTATGGCGATGTCTATTTGGCCAAATATCTGGATGTTAACGTCGCGTACTTTTTAAATAAAAACTTTCTTGTCTACACCGACTATAAAATCAACCAGCTTGATAAGAATACCCCGTTCGGGATATCCACCGATGATAGCTTTGGCGTCGGGATGACTTACCAGTTCTAAGGCATATTGCGTAGCGGCACGAAGTATTGTGCGTCTTTTTACAGGGTTTCTGCTGCCAAAACCTGCGCGATAAATCGCGCCGCTACCGATAAGTGCCTTCTCCCAACGCTGCCCGCAGGATTTCAAAGCAACGCATTCACCCAAATCCATACCGGCAGCGTGCCCATCGACAGCAGGGTGGTCAGGCAAATCGCGGAACTGGTTATCTGGCTATCCTGCTGCGAGCGTGAAAACCCGAGAACATTAACGCCGGAAGGATTGGCGGCCATCAGCACCAGCACCCCGCGTGGCATTCCGCTGATATGCAATAGAATCAGCAATAACTATATGATTTAAAACGACATCAACCGGCACCCCTTGCCCCTTGGGGCATGTATGGGACATTCTCTTTAAGCCTCTGGTTGATATACTCAACCTGACTGGCACTGCATTCAGGCATCCACGCTCCATAAACGCTGTAAACCATCTGTGCACTCGCATGCCCCATCTGTGAAGCAATAAACGCGGGATTGGCACCGGCTGATAACAGCCAGCATGCGTAGGTATGGCGTGACTGGTACGCTTTGCGGTATCTTAATCCTGCCCGTTTCATTGCCGGTTCCCATATACTTCGTAATGTTCCTACCGCGTAATGATGCCTGCCAACCCCGCCGGGTGAGACCAGTTGAGGGCAAAAAAGAAAGGTGCAGGGGTGAGTGGTTGTCCGGCCATACTCCCGCAGTCTTACTTCTGTCAGGTGTTGCTTACCCAATCGGGTAAGTTCCGCCTGATCCTTCAGTGCACTCAGTGCCGGACCGACAAGATGTATTACTCTGTCTGTACCTGCATCAGTCTTTGGCAGTGTAAACATCCCTCGCGATGTCAGATTTCGCCTCACCGTTAACGTTCCGGCTTTCAGATCAACGTCTTCCCACGCCAGCGAGACCAGCTCCCCATGCCGGACGCCGGTATAAAACGCAAGCATCCACAAATTTCTTGTCTGGCGGTTCGGGCATGCAGATATAAACCGGCTGAATTCATCCCGGGTCAGCGGGTCCGGCTCTGCTTTAGATTTTTTCAGCGGCCTGATGCTGCTGAACGGGTTAACGTCCAAATAGCCGTTGTCAGCAGCGAACTGGAACATGCCACCTATAGTTGTCATGTAAAAATTGACAGTAGGCACCGTTCTTCCCTTCACCGGCTGCAGGCGGGAATGCGTGATAACCTGAACACCGGTCAGCAGATCTTTCCTGATGAAAAGCAGGTCTTCTTTCGTAACGGCTGAGGCAAGTTTTTTGCCGCCGATACGTGGCACCATATTTCTCACCACGGAGCAGTAACGATGATGTGTGTTGGCGCTGATATCCATTTTTTTCAGGTCCAGCCATTTTTCTGCCAGAGCACTGACGGTGATTTCCTTTTTTTCAACGCCGAACCGCTTCAGGTTTACTGACTGCGGGAACTGAGCCGCATAGTTAAAACTGCCCATCTTTATTGCAAAGCACACCGAGGACCGTAGCTCCCCGGCGACTTTACGGTTTTTGGCCGTATCGGGCACGCAAAGATTTTCCCTGACGCGCTGGCCGTTGTACTGAAACCATATGCGGAGTGATCCGCCATGATTTTCTACGCCTGTCGGATATGTTTCTTTACCCATTGATTCCTCCAGACGTCCAGGAGCCGCTCAAGAATATCGCGTTCATGTCACTCAGTCACTTCTGGCAGCTTCTGTCTTCCAACCCAGGCATCAACAGCTTTTCGGTTATACATGCATTCGCTGGTGGGCTTAGGGGCATCTTCCGGTGATACGTGCTTGTATTCGCGGCCCAGGAGCCATGATTTCTTTCTGGCACGTGCGATTGTTCCTGGCTTTAGGCCAGTAAGTGCAATCAGCAAATCTTCAGTTACCCACTCGTTAGGTTCCAGTTGAATAATGGTTGTCATATTTTTCTCCATACCTGACCTGCTGCAACAGGGAATTAATTACCGTGACATGTCACGGTGTGATTTTTAATTTCATTTCGTGCCAACCAAGGCGGCACCAACACGCATCTTCTTTTCTAAAGCAGCAATCTTGCACAGGCAGCTGATCACCGCACTTACCACACTTTCGTTTACTGATGGATTTAATCAAGCCGCGTGCCCGTGTATCATCCTGGCGAATCAGCAGCGCGATATACTCATTCACTTCATAAGGTTCGCGTCCTGGCCTGCGGGTGGCGCAATTACGCGCCAGCATTTCGAGTTCCTGGTTATCCAGGGTTAATTCAACTTTCCTGCTACCGGCAGCGGCCTGTCTGTCGCGCTGGTCCTTTTTGCGTTCTGCGGGTGACTTAGCCATGACCGAGCACCCACTGATTATTTACATGTACCGCAAGGGGATGGGATGTGTCCGGCAACACTAAATCCTCAACCACTTCCCCGGTTTCAACAAAATAGTAATGGCTGTCAGTGATGTTGTTTATGAAGTGGGCTTCCCGCTCTTTCTCCGGCATCGCATTAAGAATCCGCAATGCTTTCTTGCCTACAGGCCGGTAATCGGGTGTGGCCCCAACGAGTTTTGCAGCAGCATAGTTGTGATGCCCGTCCATCAGGACCGTGTATTGCTTTCCGCGCAGCACAATTGGATACACGGCCACAATGAAGCGCTTAAAGCGTGCAGCCTTGTCTAAGACCTTTGCCTTGTTGATGTAACGCTGGCAACTGATTAAATCCCCCTTAATCATGGCTTGCACCCTCCACGCGCTTAAACTCAATGACCCACACCCACGGGTTAGCCTGCCAGCTTTCCTCTCCGTAGATGGATTCCCACAGCCAGGAGAACACTTCGTGTGCGTCATGACTTGCAGCACCGAAATATTGATCCCCCTGATTTATGCAATACCGGCCAGTGGCAGGTAGCTTAATCAGCCCTTCACGCGCTGCATCATTCTGACTGATCGACTGGAGGCGCTGCACTCCAACATTGGTGATCTCCAGCGTTATGCGAGACGCCCAGCGTGGCATGTGGATGGACGCCAGCGGAAAGGAACGTGCACATCGCTTTCAGGGCTGTAGATGCCTCTGACACCATCCACCACTTCAATATCTAAACGGCGCTTATTGTCAGCTGCATACCAAACGCGGTCGTTAGGATAGTAATTTGCAAAATCGCTACTCCACGTCTCACGCACCCACAGGCGATCACCTTTCAAACCGAAAGGGCAGGCAATGTACATGTCTTCATTGCGCACCATCGTTTTGCCTGCATTAAACGGAATCCAGAAACCCGGCTTGCCGTACTCATCTTCTTTCGGGATAACTTCAGGCTGCTCCCGCATTATCCGTCGCGTCTGCGTCTTGCTGCCGTTCAGAACTGCCCGAACCATGTCGGCGTTGAAAATAATTCCGCGTTCACGCATGGCTGGACTCCTTTCCAATAATTGGCAGTAATGCTGCCTGCTCACGAACGGCTTTGATAGCTTCGTCCGTATACCCCCAAATATTTCCGTCAGTGATGTTGCGGCGTTCTGGTCCAAGGTAGTACGGGTGAATCTGCTCACCTTTGACGATGTAATCGCGCATCATTTCCACGAAATAACGTAACGTTCCGCCATGAGTAAAACCGCGCCATTTATTAGTCCAGGTGGTTTTATGGGTAAAGATCAGTTTCCCGCTGTATTCATCGAGAAACCAAACGCGCCCACGCTGATCAATCAACAATTGCGCTGTTTTGCCGGTGCAATCACTGAAGAAAAAGCGACGACCATGTGCCGCGATGATCTGAATAAGCTGGTTTGCATGTTCAAGACGCTCTTGTTTGGTAGCCATCACTCACCATCCTTAGCTGGCTCTGGCTTGATAAATTGCGCATAAGCCAATACATCAAGGTCAGACTTTTGGTAGTAGTAATCAAAATCAGGGTGAGAGCAGAGGTCATGCCAACCTTCAGGCCAGTACGCATCGCCGTCTGGTGTACACATATCAGAATCACCGAATGATTCATCATCGGGCGCAGGACAGTTGAAGAAGGTCAGGTCAGTAACGTGCAATGATCCATCTTTTAGTCTATGAGTTACCCAGAACCGCTCACTACTGCCTTCAGCGACGGCTGGCGTACCGGAGTGCCAGATAACTTGAGCATCCAGCTTCTGTTGCAGTTCATCGCCACGCACCACTGCAACATCAAGGCGTGTTGAAATATCAGACACCAGCTTTGCTACTTCCATCAGTGGAGAATCAGTGGAGAGGGCATTAGCTAAAGCGTGCCCGGCTTGCACCAGTTCTCTGTTTGTTTTTTGGTTAGTCATGCTGGTGGCCTCAGTGAACGGTTTTACTGGCATTGTTAAGGTGCTCTGCTGCGTTTTGCGCCGCTATAGGGTTTTTAATCACTGCGCCGTCAGGCAAAAGCCAACCGTGAAACAGGCCGCTATAGGGAAGGGTGATCATCCCGACGATGATTTGATCGTGTGGATGCTGCATATCAGTATTCCCCTGGGTAGTAGATATCGTCGGCTTCGTCATCGAGCACCAGCAAGCTATCGCCGTAATACAGTGCTCCTACCAGTCTTTCGAATTGGGACCGGAACTGGACCGCTCTCTTGCCCAGCGTATCGCTATATTCCAGTTTGCCGGTATATAGCGAATAGACTTCGTGTCCGTCCTGCATGAGCGGTTCTGCATCGCGATCGCGGCTTGCCTTGACGAGGCTAAAGCCGAGGTGGGTATCGCACTCAAAATATTCCGTTTTAGTGCGACGATGGGAATAGCGACCTGGTTCCTCTGCTGGCTCCTTGCACAGGCCAATCTGGAAATATTTGCCGTATTCGCTGTCGGTTTTGACGATGACCTCCGGCCGCCCCCATTGTTCGTGCGCAGCTTCTTCCTGGTGTTCTTCAATGAACGCAGCCCAAAGGTCAGATGCTTTGATGAACTTAGGCACTTTATCCTGTTCAATGAAATCCTTAACCAGCTGTTGCATATGGCTCACAGTGCGTTCACTGACGGCGTTCGCGTTCCATTCATCCTGAAGAGATCGGGCCAACAGCAGGTTGTATCGCGACAGATCAGCCATTTCGCTGATGTTGCCTGGTAACGCTTCTTCCAGAGCCTTTTTTACTGCATCTGGGAATTTGCCCCAGCGGAAAACATCTTTAATGGCGTCTTCGTATAACTTACGCACATGGCTGTGGACCATTTCACCGAATTCGTCTGAAGCTTCGAAGGCGCGGCAATGGTCATTAATAGACTTAGCCAGGCTGGCAGACATATTGGTTTCGTTGCTCATATCTTTCTCCATACCGATTTTTAGTTGCACGAATCCCTTGCCATTGATGGCAATAAAACAAAAAGGGATTCACTCAAATTGGCTGACAGGTACTGCAACACCTGCCGCCGTAATTCTCCATGCCTGAAAGGATGTGTGGTGCCGGGTGCCTCCCGGTGCCCTGATTAAGCTGACAAACCACAGGGCGGTGACTTTTAGACTTGACGCATCGCACGATAACGATGATTGTCAGTTTTACCGCGTGCGCTGGCCGCATTCACCACAACGGTAAGAGCACTGTCAGGACGCTTCAGGCGCTATACCCGCCATCGGCCAATGCTCTAACCTGTTGTGTGCCACACTTCGCAGTGGCCGCGCCGGTCACCCGGTCCGTTCGTCATTTGAGCTACTTACGCGTTAACCGGGCGCTAACCGGCTACTCAGTGATGCCTTCGCCTCCTCTCCCTCACTACGCCGCCGTGGGAGCATCCGCTTTGCTACTGCATGATCATCACCTCTCTTTATGCCACCAGAACAGCTGATGAATTGATTAAACTATATGTTTATAATTGAGTCAACATTGTGTTGATAAATATTTTGTTTACTTTGCGGTGGGGATGCTAACTTTTTTAAAAAAGGCACAAAAAAACCGGCGCGAGGCCGGTTATGTGAAAGGGGGCGGGATTACTCTTTTTCTACATCATCAGCAGAGATAAAACGGGTTGCTTTGATGATTCCAGAAACAAAATGCACTTTATCAACCTGCTTCACCGGTAAAGTGAATGGCTTATGATCATTGTTGATACTGGTGAACTGATAGTCACCAGCTCTATTGTAATTCAGTATCTTAATCATGTTGTGTCCGTCAGCCGTTCTGATGAACACTTCATCGCCAGGATGAACTTTTGTATTTGGTTCGATAACTACGAATTCACCTGACTGAATACGTGGCCACATGCTATCACCACGAACTCTTACACCATAAGCCTCACGGTCATCGCTATAGATTCTTAACCAGCCCGCGTGAAACTCCATCATATCAATAAGCCCATCCATGCCCAGAACAGCGTCACCTTTAACAGGTATTAAACCATTCATTATATTGCCGACAACCTCGACATCATGTGTCAAATTCTGCTGATTTGTCTCGTAGGGCTGATCACTTTCTCCAAGTATCCATGACAGGTTCAACCCCTTATCTGTGGCAATTTTCTTAGCTGAGTCTTTACCTATTTCACCACGTTTGAACCAGCCGTTTACAGCCTGCGGGGAAACTTCCGCAATTCTTGCAAGGTCAGCTTTGGTTAAACCAGTGAGTCTAAGTAGCTCATCAAGCCTTTCTGTCTTGCTCATAGATGGTTTCGCACTGTTCATTTTCATAAGTTCATTGTAAACGTTATGTTTACACATGGGAATAAACCTTAAGTTGACTAGCGTATAAACTTATTGTTTAATCTGTGTGTCGAATATAAACCGGAGATGGACAATGGAAGCATTGAATAAAGCGATTAAGGCGGCAGGCTCCGCACGCGCTTTGGCTATAAAACTCGGCGTTTCCCCAATGACTGTTAGTTACTGGCAAAACCGCTCATCAGGTGTTGTACCAGCTGAGCGCGTTATCAGTATCTTCCAGATAACTGGCGTTACACCTCATGAACTCAGACCAGATATCTACCCAAGCCCATCTGATGGTGTGGCTGATGTTAAACAACTCTGACTAACCCTGTAACTACCAAAGGAAAACCGAAATGGTAGACACACTCAAAACAGCAATCCGCTTGATGTGCAAGGCACACCCCGCTGGCCGTTTGGGCATGGCTTACGACTTAGGCATGACCATTGACCAGTTCCACAACCACCTTTACCGCAAATGCCAGAGCCGTTTTTTCACGGTAGATGAGCTGATGAAGATGGAAGACCTGTCCGGCACTAACTACCTGGCTGAACACTTCGCGTCGCGCCGTAGGCTGACGCTGGTGGACATTCCCTCAATGCAGAACGTCGATAAGGTCGATCTGTTTGATATCGAACTTAAGACCGACGCGGCTGATGGTGAGTTGGCAAGCGCAAAACTTGCCGCTGTGTCTGATGGGGTGATTGACAGCCATGAGCATAAAAACCTGTCCGAACTGTTTCACAAGAAAATCCGCCATCAGATTCATGGCTTTATGGGCTTTCTCGCACTGTATGGAGTTGGGGTAAGCGATCACTCTGTAGATATGTTTGTTGCCAGCAACCGCAAAGCTGATGTAGCGGGAATGCATTTTGAAGCGCCGGAGGCGTGATGGACATTTTAAGAATGGCAGAAAGGTTGACGCCCAAGATTGCAGTCCTGGGCGTCGATTTGCGAGTAAATCATCCGGCATGGAGAAGTAATCGCATGGTCATTGTAAGCCAGAAAAAACCAACAAAGCAATTTCGCTGCCGTCTGGTAGCTGGCGCGCTGAGGTATGAACAAATCATAACCGGAGCTGATGGAGTGAACAACTACCAGGAAGTAAGTGCAATGGTAGTCAAAGCCGCATGGCAGGAGTTCTATCACCGCCCTGAGCATTGCGGGGTGAACTGATGGAAACCGAAATCATTAAGCAATGGGTTGAGCATTACAAAGACCCTCGCGGTGTGGTTGTTGAAACAATTGGCGTTGATGTAGTCAATCACCGCGTTTTGTTCAAACGACCCGGTTATGAACATCCCTGCATGCAGCCCCGCGAGTTATGGGGAAAGAAGTTCAGGAAGGTAGCGCCATGAGTTTACTGCTAAAGGTCAAACCGCTGGTGGTTAGTCCAGAGCTTGCAACCCGCATTGGTCTTCCTGAAGCAATCGTGCTTCAGCAGATTTGCTACTGGCTGGAAGAAACGCCATCAGGCATCGAAAAAGACGGTAAAAAGTGGGTTTATAACACGCATGAGCAGTGGGGGGAGCAATTCCCATTCTGGTCAACTGACACCGTGAAGCGTGCATTAAATAGCCTGAAAAAGCTGGGTCTTATCTACGTCGAGCAACTGAATAAATCGAAGCATGATCGCACCAATTTCTATGCGATTAACTACGAAAGCCCGCTGCTTACCGATGAGTGCAAATTGCCCTCATCGAATAGTGCAAATTCACCCTCATCGATGGGGGATAAGTTGCCCTCATCGAACAGGGCAAATACACCCTCATCGATGGGGGGCAAATTGCCCTCATCTCTTACAGAGAATACAACAGAGAATACTACAGAGATTACAGGTAAAGACTCTTGTCAGGTTGCTGCGCAACCCGACCGGGAAGTTGTGATTACCGATCTTGCTAAACAGGTTTTAACTCACCTGAACCAAACCACCGGCTCAAAGTTCCAGGTCAGTCGTTCGTCACTGGAGAATATCCGCGCCCGTCTTGCTGAGGGTTACGAACCCGATGAGCTGAAACTGGTTGTTGATTACAAAAACGAACACTGGCGCGATACCGATCAGGCTCAGTACCTGCGACCGGCAACGCTGTTCATCCCGAAAAACTTCCCTGGTTATCTCCAGTCGGCAACGAAGTGGGACAAATCAGGCCGCCCGCCATGTGTGAATGGCAAATGGCAGCGTGATGTTAACCAGACCGCAAGTGTTGATTACGCGCATCCAGATGGCTGGCGGGGGGCATGATGAACACTGAAACCTTAATCCTGATGCACCTGCTCAACCACCAGGGGAACACCCCGTCACAGATTGCTGAAGCTATCGGCAGAGCAACAACAACCGTCAGTGTGGCGTTATCGAAAATGATTGGTGCTGGCGACGTGTGGCGCGATGAATATTTCCGTTACTTCAGTGCCGTTCCTGATGCTGAAGAGGATCAGAAGTTCGTAGAGCTGAGCGACAAAGCATACAGCCTACAGGACAAAAGCTGGTGGAATCGCGCCGCAAATGTCTGGCTGCTGGCCTTTGATGCCACTAAGAATCCGGGCCTGCGTGAAAAGGCAAAATCGCGTCGTAAGGAATGCATTGAAATGGCGAACTGGATAAGACCGAAGCCTGAGCCTGATTACCCGGAAAGACGGAGTAAGCACCCATGAAAGCAGCCATACAGCGCCACTACCGGCGCAACGAAGATTTCTACCGTGGAACCCGCTTTGCGGTCCTGATGATAACCGTTCTGATTTTCGCCCTGGCATGGGAGCTGACACACAAATGAGTAATTTACTTCAGGTTTATAAAAACAAAGACGACAACGAAACAAACATCACTGTCCGCAAAACTTACCTGCTGGGCGTGGACGAACTCTACATTGAGCCGGGTTACAACGTTCGCGATATTAACCAGGAGCAGGTTGAAGCGTTACGCGATGCGTTTATCGCTGGTGAGTATGTCCCGCCTGTTGCCGTTCAGGTGACAAATGAGGGCGTGAAGATAATCGACGGTCATCACCGCTGGCATGGCGCGAAGCTGGCACAGGCAGCGGGTCATGACATCCGACTGGAGTGCAAAGACTTTGTAGGCAGTGAAGCCGACCGCATCGCCTTCATGGTCACAAGCAGCCAGGGCAGGGCACTGGAACCGCTGGAACGTGCCGCCGCGTACCAGCGCATGATCAATCAGGGGTGGGAACCGGCAGAAATTGCGAAGAAGGTAAAGCGCTCATTGGCAGATGTTGATCATCATCTCCAGTTACTGACGATGGGTGACGGCCTGAAGGAGATGGTCAAAACCGGCGAAGTTGCCGCGACGACCGCTGTAGCAATGGTCCGGGAGCATGGAACCAAAGCCGAGACGGTAGCCAAAACCCAACTGGAGAAAGCCAAAGCCAGCGGGAAGAAGAAACTGACCCGTTCCGCAGCTATGCCGCAATTCAGCGCCACCCGCGCCCGTCGCCTAGTTGAGCTTATGAGCAAAGCTGACTTTTCCAGCGATGCGTTTGGCGATGGTCATTGGTATGGCTTCGATGATGAAACCATTGATGAGGTGCAAAACATCCTCACTGAATACCGCGCGGCAACTGAGCTTAACGGGGAGGCTGCGTAATGCCTTACCAACTCAACTACGCCGATCCTCCGTGGCCCTACAACAACAGCATCAGCAATGGTGCTGCCACTGATCACTATCAGACCATGTCTATGGCTGACCTTAAGCGCCTGCCCGTGTGGGGGCTGGGGGCTGAAAACTCAGTTCTGGCTATGTGGTACACCGGCACCCACAACCAGGAAGCGCGAGACTTGGCTGAATCATGGGGATATCGCGTCCGAACCATGAAGGGGTTCACCTGGGTGAAGCTGAATCAACTGGCCGAGAAACGCTTTAACCGTGCGCTGGTGGATCAGACCATTCACGACTTTACCGACCTTCTGGACATGCTCAACGCAGAAACCCGCATGAACGGTGGCAACCATACCCGCAGTAACACCGAGGACGTTCTGATTGCCACACGCGGTACTGGCCTGCCACGCGCCAGCGCATCGGTTAAGCAGGTTGTGTATTCATGCCTGGGCGAACATAGCGCGAAGCCGTGGGAAGTGCGCAACCGCCTGGAGCAACTTTATGGTGACGTGTCACGCATTGAATTATTCGCGCGTACCGCCGCCGAGGGCTGGCATTGCTGGGGCAATCAGTGTGACAGCAATGTACAACTGGTCATAGGAAGCGCTAACTATACGGAATAATAGATAACTACAAAAGCCGCCTCCCGTGATTATTGCTTCACGGGAGAAGACTATTGTCAACCCGCCAACTTTGACAGTACACAATCAGTAATGATTATTTAATATTGGGATATGAAATGTTGTAGATTAGACGCAACTTCATGTCTCAGAGAGAACTTTTGGAATTATCGGTTTACGAATTAACTCAAGGTGGAGTGATTTTATGGGCATGTCAGAGGAAAAGTACAATACGATGCGTCGCATGAAAAACGGTGCAGAATACAATTTGCGTGGCGATAAAGTTGTAGGAGTAGAAGTAAGAAAAGGCCCCAGATACGATAAACGGAAAGTAGTTAATTGTCGTAGCCTGCCACCACTAATTCGTGAAGGTTTGATTGATTTTGAACGTTACCCCAGTGACATGTCACGCTATTACAGAGTTCGACTTACCGATGAAGGAGAAAAAGTCCTGGAGTATGGAGTGTGAAGTTACGTATATATGATTAAGTTGTTTTAGATGATTGTAACTTGAGAAAAATCAAATAGTTGTCAATTAGCGCCTTCAGGCGCTTTTTCTGTTCTATCAATTCGTATAGTAAATGTTCTCTCCAGATATTCAGGAAAACATGTAGTAGTTTGTCAGGTTGTGCAATTGGCGCAACTGGGGATGTTATTAATTTTCATAGGCGCTATGATGGATTTGCTGGCGGGCGTTTGCAGATTCCCCCGGCAAAGGTTGGTCCCGTTCAATTGCAGTTGATGGGGCGGGACCGGATAACAACGAAAAGGCATGGAGTAGTTAGCATGAATCAACTTTTAGTGATTGATGGTGTTTCTGTTCGTCAGGATAACGAAGGCCGCTATTGCCTTAATGATTTGCATAAGGCTGCTGGTGGTGAACGTCGAAATGATCCGCACGACTGGATGCGTCTGAAGCAAACTAAAGACCTTGTTGAATTATTGAGCGATACGGGAATCCCCGTAACGGTCATCAAGGGAGGAAAAAACCAGGGTACTTTCGTTAGCAAGGAGTTGGTGTATTCCTTCGCTATGTGGATCAGCCCTGAGTTTAGTTTGAAAGTCATCCGCACTTATGATGCTATAGCGAACCAGCAAAAACCGGTCTCAATGCCTGATGAAGTTCAGGCCAGCATTCTCCTCCTTGAGTCAGCTTCAAAGCTGCTGAATTTCTCCAACTCATCAAAACTCGGCGCTTATCAGAAGATTCAACAGTATTACGGTATCCCTAATATGATGCCGGTATATGCCATTGACGCTCCAGCCGATGCAGCAAATGGATCAAGCCGCGCAAGTTTCTCACTAACCTCATCACTGAAAACTCATGGCATTAAGTTAACGGCAAGCCAGGCATACAAACTGCTGGAAAAGGTCGGTGTTGTTGAGCAAAAGGTAAGGGTTAGCCGATCAGCGCCTGGTGGCGTTAAAAACTTCTGGTCACTCACTGCCAAAGGGTGCATGTACGGGAAAAACGTAACCAGCCCGGCGAATCCCCGCGAAACTCAGCCACACTTTTTCGAGTCGCGTTTCCCGGAGCTTCTTCGCCTGCTTGAAACCGTGCATTGAGGTGTAAATGCGAGCATTGCTTACGCCTGAAGTAGCCCCACGCACGGGAATTGTACTTCTAAAGCCGGGGAGTGATCTGCTCCCCTTGTTCCGTGGCCGTGTTCTGATATGCACGCCACCGGGAGAGCTGGCAAGCCTGCCATCAGGCTTAATCAATGACAGCAGCCAGCCATTACTGGACGAAAAAATACTGGCAGGATTCTTTAATGATGACCGGGTAATCAAAGCCGCTGGTGGATGGGAAGCCCATGATGCATGGGTGCAAAAAATTAACGCCTGCCAGCTTCAGAAAAAGGATTCATATCATCATCCGCATTACACTACCTTGCGGACCGAATTGGGCACGGTTTGCCTGTGCTATCACGATGATAACTACTGCCGTGCGAATGGGTTGCCTGTGCAACTGGAAGCGGTTGCATCAGGGAACATGGCGCGATGGGTCATTGAATCAGCCTGCATTCAGATGGGGTTAGGTTCGGACCATCGGATGACATTACCGGAGCTGTGCTGGTGGGCCTGCCTCAATGACTTTACGGACCTGATACCTGAAGCACCAGCGCGCCGTGTGCTGCGAATGCCAGTAGAGACAAAGGCTACCGGCCCACTGAAGGAATCGCATATCCAGCCTGAGCGCGCAGCGCGGGAAGTGATACAGGAAGCGGTTGAGGTAGTTAAGGCGGTCATCAGCCTGGCTATCGATCCTGAGTCACCGGAATCATTCATGAAGCGGCCAAAGCGCCGCCGACTGGAAAATGAGAAGTACACACGATGGGTCAAAGCGCAGACATGCGCCTGTTGCAATAATCCAGCAGATGACCCGCATCACATCATCGGACACGGACAGGGAGGAATGGGAACAAAGGCACACGATTTGTTTGTGATACCGCTTTGCAGGGCGCATCACGACGAACTCCACCGCAACCCTGGTGAATTCGAAAACAAATACGGGAGCCAGACAGAACTGCTGTTGAGATTCCTGGATCACGTCATAAGCATTGGCGTAATCGGGATAGCAAAAAAATAAATCGGTATGGAGAAATAATGATGCGTGACATGTCACAAGTTTTGGATTGCTGGGGAGCATGGGCATCAGCTGATAGCAGCGGCGTTGATTGGCAGCCAATTGCTGCAGGTTTTAAGGGATTAATTCCACATGGTAAAAACGCAAGAGTTCAGTGTTGTGATGACGACGGTATTGTTATTGACAGCTGCGTTGCAAAGCTAAAAAAACATAAACCCGAAGAATATGAACTCGTCATAGCACATTACGTGATAGGAATTTCACTACGAAGTATTGCAAAAAAAAGGAAGTGTTCTGATGGTACGATTAGGAAAGAGCTGCAAACAGCAGAGGGTTTCGTAGATGGATGTCTTTCTGTACTTGATATCAAGTTAGAGATGCAATGAAAAGAGGCCCGGCAAGGGCCTTTTTTTTATGCAATTCGCTTTGAGTTTGACCTGTATCTAACTTGTGTAAGCTCTGAGTTGAAATAGTCTTCATCAAGAAAGTCTAGTAGCTCTTTTATTTCTTTTTTTGATGTTGGCATTGTTATTTTCATTGCCGGTCCCGCACCAGATGTGATTAGTGGGAAGTTTAAATTCTGAGCTGCGCTTAATATCTTGCTTACAGGGATTGATTTTAATATCCCGCTTTTGTTAATAAGTGAAACTTTCTTTCTGATCACGTTGTCGGCAACAGCATCAAGGTTGAATCCTTGAGGTACGTCGAATGCAGGCTCTTTCGTAAAGTTATCTAGATCGGTTTTTGTTGCAATTGCAAAATACTGGTTCATATCAAATATACTGCGAAGATTTGTAAAGCTTCGGAATTTTATCCTTTGACCATCAATTATTGCAACAAGTTTATCATCTAAGTTAAAGCCCAGCAGGTCAGACATGCTAAATACATTTTTATTTAGCCATAAGTATTTTGAGGCGGATAGTATTTGTCTCTTGCTAAAAGTCTGTATTGCGATTTTATCTTTATTATTTGGGAAATCTGGTGCCATGAACATTGCTGTTACTGTGTCAAGGCCTATTGAATTATCCCACTTTGGAATCGCAGTGCTTCTGTTTATGGCGTCAAGCAATGGTGCGGCTTCTTGAAAACCAGTGATTGAATGGCACTCATCGGAGCTTGGAATGTATCCTGCCTCGAAAGGCAGAACTTTATGATATTGAGTTTCAAAGTCTGCTTCCTGTTTTCTGAATGCAGACGTTATCTTAGTATCGGTTTTTTTATCTGTATCAACCCTATAAATCCTCACAGCGGAAGTTTTATTCATTATCGCAAAAAGTGCCATTTTAATTCCTTATTACGTGTATAAATGTGTAGTCAGTTAGTTGTATTACCTCGAAATCTTTTCCCTGTACGTCAGTAATAACTTTTTTTGATATTAAAACAAACCCCACTCCAGTATCATCTTCAGCTTCATAAAACTTATAGCCCAGAATAGAGATTAGGGGGTTGAAGTTATAGTTTTCTGAAAAGCTCACATAAATAAGTAAGGATGCATAGAAAAATAACGCATACTGCCATTTGTCTGCAATTGAGTCAGTGCCAAGCAAAGGAAATAAATAACTCAGGAAGTAGTTTGTTACCTCTTTATTGGCTGGAGAAATTGAACTTATGTTTTTAAATAATGGTGTTATGTTTTGTGATGCATATCTTAGAAAGAAAACCACGGATATAAAGCTTACCAGACATACAGCAAACGACGACCAGATGAGCCACGGCTTGCACTTCATAAATCCTATGAATATTAAAGTTATGCTAACTGGCGCAATTGAACTGGCAGTGAGTAGAATGCGTGCGAGCTTGTTCATTTTTCTTCCTAGTAGGGTGCTGTATATAAATACAGTATACGTGCGCACTTCCTTTCTGTCCTTTTTTCTTACTCCAATTTTTTTTAAGTGTCATCACTTTTTTACTAACGCGTACGCAAAAGCTTAGGTAACCTGTTAAGAGTGGTCACTTAGACACGCAGCTTAAACATTGAAACCCTGCCTTATGGCGGGGTTTTTTAGTTTCTACGCAATACCAAAGGCGCTAAAGCATGACGGGTTCATAGCCCAATCCATGCTGGTAGCTGCAAATACCCAGCGCCTTTCATATTGTGGTGAATCCACAGCAGCATTATCCCTGCGGCTGACGAGCCAGGTCATTACCGCCGATGTGCGTCAGGGTCTTAATAACACGCTAAGCAGCGGGGTGGCGCCCGCACTTTTTCTTATGCCAGCCATTGAGCTGGCTTTTTTATTTTCTGACTACAGACAGCGCCGACCGTAATCACGGAGGTGAGAGACCATGAAAATGCATAGCATCCACACCTGGGCAGAATTCTGGGAATTACTTCGATCGTGGTGGGCCGGTGACGTCCCAGCTGGTGGTGTAGCAATGGCGATCGTTATTACGGTCCTGCGTGTGGCTTACACAGGCGGCGGCTGGAAAAAAATGTTACTTGAAGCTCCATTATGTGGGCTGGTGACACTGTCAGTTTATTCCTCACTTAACTATTTTGGCCTGCCCACGGAATTGGCTGTTGGGATAGGCGGTAGCATTGGCCTGATTGGTGTTGAGCAAATCCGCAATCTGGCTATCCGAGTTATCAACTTCCGCTTTGGTGGCGGCAACCCACAGGCGTAATCCATGAATCAGACACAATTTCAGCAGGCGGCTGGTATCAGCGCCGGGTTAGCTGCGCGCTGGTTTCCGCATATTGATGCGGCCATGAAGGAATTTAGCATCACCGCACCGATTGACCAGGCAATGTTTATTGCTCAGGCCGGACATGAAAGCGTCAGTTTCAACAGGCTGGTTGAGAGCTTCAATTACAGCGTTGCAGGGCTGGCTGATTTCGTTCGTGCCGGAAGATTGACGCAGGATCAGGCTAACTCGTTAGGTCGCCGCCCGAATGAGTCATCGCTACCACTGATTCGCCAGCGAGCAATCGCCAACCTGGTATACAGCAAACGGATGGGAAATAACGCGGCAGGTGATGGCTGGTTCTATCGCGGTCGCGGCCTGATCCAGATAACCGGTCTGACTAACTACCGCAATTGCGGCAACGGCCTGAAGGTTGATCTGGTGGCAAAGCCAGAGTTACTGGTGGATGACGCTTACGCTGCACGAAGCGCCGCATGGTTCTATTTCACTAACGGCTGTCTCAGGTATCCTGGCGATCTCAGCCGCGTTACGCAGATTATCAATGGTGGACTTAATGGCCTTGATGATCGTCGCGCCCGATTTACTAAATCCTATTCTGTTCTGGTGGTGTGACATGCGCTTAGTCGAAGACTGGAAACGCTGCTGGCGATGGTTCTCTGTCCACAGCCTGGTACTTGCTGGTGCAATACCGCCAACGTGGGCATCACTCTCTGATGACCTGAAATCACATATTCCGGCTGAATACATGGGAACGGTCACGGCTGTGGTCGCCCTGTGTGGGGTCATTGGTCGCCTCGTAGACCAGAGAAAGCGGCCATGACAGCAGAGATTAAGGCGGGGATCGTCATCGTTCTTCTAATCATGCTGTTTAGCCTGATTGGTGCCGGTGGCTATTTCGGCTATCGGTACAAAAGCAACAGTGTCCGGGCTGATACTGCCGAGCAGAATCTTAATCTGGCGAAAGACACGATTAACGATATGCAGGTACGGCAACGTGATGTAGCGGCGCTGGATAGTAAATACACGAAGGAGTTATCTGATGCTCAGGCAACTATCGATCAGCTGCGTGCTGATGTTGATTCTGGCAAGCGTCGGTTGCAGCTCAGCGCGACCTGTCCAACAAGCAACGCCACCGGCCCCACCAGCGTGGATGATGCAGCCAGCCCCCGACTTACTGACTCCGCTCAACGGGATTATTTCACCCTCAGAAGCCGAATCGAAACAGCCGGAAAGCAAATAGCTGGTCTTCAGCAGTACATCAGAGAGCAATGTCTTAACTAAGGAAAAATGAAATGACCTTTTATGAAAGTGTAGCGCTGTGGTTCTCCTTCTTCGTATCCGTGCTTTACCTGATCGCTGGTGGTTGGGTGAAGATTCGCAATTACATTAAAGCCAAAGCGCAGGCTAAAGCCGATGCAATTGAGCTGGAAGTACAGACACGCCTGAAGGCTGCACAGGCAGCAACAGCAGATGCCCCGTCAGCAACAGCTACATCCGTAGCTGGCTCAGTTAATAACTTTCAAGCTACAGCATAGTTAATCATCTGAATCGATTGTATATTTCAGTAGCAACTTTTATCAAAGCATCATGTTGAGTTGTGAATTACACTCATTTGGTTACAGCTATGAGGTAATTGAAATGAAAAGTAATGAATCAGCTTACATTGATGACACAGGTGAACTGGCCGTTATTGATATTTTTGACTCAGTCAGACACGTTCCGCTTCCGGAAGTTGATACACCTGAACAACTGATTCAGCAACTCCAGCTGTTGACCTCGCAAAGTAGTTTCAGTCATAAAGCACTGGATATGGCTTTTGAGGTAATGGCTGAAAAAATCGGCCTTGGTGCCGGTTGCTGATTCGGTGGGTGAGTTTAATAAGTTTTCATCACAAGGCGCATTTGCGAGTGCGCCTGATGATGATTTACTGCTCATATGTAAATTAACGAATGGATGTTCATCAATACAAGCTATGAGCTACCCATTGTGTTAGGGTCAGTTTTTAACTACCCGCCGCGGGATCGCATATGAAAAGCGTTATAGTCTTCTTCAATCTTGAGCCTGCCGAGGTCATTAGTGTAATGCGAGGCGTTACCTCAATTGGCCGTAATTATCCCAATGGTGATAGAATTCAACTTCCAATAATGTCAGCCGGATTTCCATCTTTAACAGGGGACTCAAAAATTGTTCATATCGCCTCTGACCGGACCCTAACCAGTGATGAAATTCTGGAAGCGGCTAACAAAATGTTGTGAATAGTTTTAACTTAGTTTACTCCACCACCGTCTTCGGACGGTTTTTTAATCCTCCGCCAGGGATAACGGTTTACTACGCTATTAAGCATTGCGGACAGGTGTAAATCATGCGAGGACTCTCTCACAACTGGAATACTCTGTCAGCAAAATACAAATTAGTAGGCTAAGCTTCTTCATAAACCAACTAGGAAGAGTATGAGCTGATTTTGAAGAATATCGATATGAATTTTTTCGCTATTGAAATCAAAAAATTAGCCGCTGAATACCAATCGGGCAAAGTGCTTCAAGAAGTGAAAGCAGATGTGGATGGATTAATCCAGTCAATCAGAGAGAGTATTGGTCCTGATAAGAAGGTCCAGATTGAGCAATGGTCAATTCTGCTTGAAGCGTTAGAGGGGTATCGGAATAGCAGAGCTGACCCGGCATGGAGCATCGTGATATCGCATGCAGTTAGGAGGATAAAAAGTCGGAGGAGTAGTGCGAAGTTCAGTAGAAGGCGCTTTGCTGGTAAAAATCCATCCACTTATAAATAAAGCAAACCACTTAGAAGGTATATCTATAATGACCAGCTTTCCTGAAAGTTTACTGGCCGCCTCCGGGCGGTTTTTTCTTATCTGAAGGAAGGCAACTACCACATGACTGAAATCAGATTTGTGGTGGTCGGCCATCACACCCGCAGTTATGCCGCTGTTCAGCTGGCTAATTCGATTGGCGCTCATCTGCTGATTGATGATTAACGCAGGGGAGCCAACTGGAATCATCACCGTGCTATTGAGTGGGCTGCACAACAGGACTGCCGCGTTGTCATTCTTGAAGACGATGCACAGCCGGTTGATGGCTTTCGCCTGCTGGTTTCCGAATGGCTGGAGCGATTCCCTGATGATCTGGTGAGCTTCTACCTAGGCACCGGCAGACCACCGCAGTACCAGAAAGAGATTGCAGGGATGCTGGTTGAAACAGACCGCACCCGCGCGAGTCACATCGTAATGAGTAAGCTAATTCACGGTGTCTGTTACAGCCCGCCACAAAGCAGCCTGCAACAGATAGTCAGTAGATGGAATCAGACCAAAGCCGCTGATTATGCTGTCGGCGATGCATACGGTGGATGTGTCATTTATCCATGCTATTCACTCGTTGACCATGCCGACCTGCCAACGGTTGAGCGTCACCCGGACAATGAGCCGAGGACAGAACGCCGCAGAGCATGGAGACTGGCATGAAAACGCTCAACGCTGGGTTAATCAGGCGGTTATGGCTTTTTTGACCTGAATCTCTCAAGACCAGAAAACACCCGTGGGGTAATTGAACCGGTTACCAGTATTGATGGTTCAGGCTTTGACTGAATTTTATACACTGCAATCTGAGCCTTGCTCAGTATCTTTTCTGGTGCGAGGTCTGACACGATTGAGTATTCAGATGTTGGCAACTCCCACCTGATTCCATCAATACCAAGACTTCGTGAAAAACCTTCCAGTTTCATTTGCTTATGGAGGTTTTCATATTTATTGCTTTTATCTGCATCATGCAACTCAACGCGTACCGTGTAATTGATCATAAGAACTCCTGTAACAAGGGCTTATTAAGATAATTCCTAATCGGTAAAGCGACAATGTTTTTAATGGATTGGGATATGAAAGAACCCCGCATCTACGGCAGCAGATGGGATAAAGCTCACCTGCGATTCCTGCAACAGCATCCGCTGTGTGTGATGTGTGAACAGCAGGGAAGGATCACAGCGGCCACGGTTGTAGACCACATCGAACCACACAAACTGAAAGACGCGCTGAAGACTGGCAACAGCCAGGCGATATCGAAAGCACAGCATTTGTTCTGGAGTAAAGACAACTGGCAATCGCTGTGCAAAGCGCATCATGACTCAACCAAACAGAGAATGGAGAAAAGCGGAACCGTCATCGGCTGCGATGCTAACGGCTACCCGCTCGTTCCTGCTTCTCACTGGAGTAAGTAATGACGGCAGATGAACAAACCATTCTGATGTTCAGAGGATTGATCGCATCACTCCCTGAAGAGAGTCAGGCAAAGGTAAAGCAGGCAGAGAAACAGATTCGTGACCTGCTGCCAATTTACCCGGAAGGCGAAGCATTCGTGGCGATGGGATTGATTGGCGCAGAGCTTCAGGGTGATGAGATGGTTACTGTCACCAAGTGAAATCATTTCATTTGCAATGATATTGATTCTCATTTGACGGTGGGGGAGGGTAAATCTTCAAAGTGTTTGCTCCAAATGACCGCCGCCAAAGTTTTATTTAAACGCTAACCCGATTTTTTCAGTTTTAAGGGTGTTGACATATGGCAGAAAAAAGAACCCGCTCCGACAGTTCAGCGGCAGCGGTTCGGGCCATGCAAAATGCAACCGTGGACACCATCCAGCCCCCGGTTCATGCGGGTCTGGAAAAAAAAGCCGAACCATTCTGGCACGACAATATCAGATCGAAAGCGCTGGACAGCTGGACGCCAGCCGATCTCCTTGCCGCCGCTGAACTGGCAAATAATCAGCTTTATATCACCGTTTTACGCAAGGAATTGCGCAAAGAAGAGCGGATCAGAGGTGAAGAGCGCGCTGAGGGGGTTATCAAGGATTTGCGCAAGCAGATCACCGAATTGCAGCGAACTATTCTCGCCCAGCGCCGTGACCTGCAAATCCATTCGCACGCCACCAACGGTGAGAGCCGCGACCAGCAGAAACGCAATCAAAATGATCGTGATGCCCGCAGCACCAAAGAGCAGCACGACAGTGAAGAAGACAACCTGATCGCCTTCCCCAAACACGGATAACAGCCTATGACGCGAGGTGAGCGTGTAATAGCGTTCATCGAACGTTATTGCATAGTGCCGGAAGGCAAGCTAATCGGTCAGCCTATGCGGCTTGACCCGTTTCAGAAAGATTTCATCCTGGCTGTGTACGACAACCCTGTCGGCACGGACATGGCGATTCTGAGCATTGCCCGTAAAAACGGGAAAACCGGCCTGATAGCCGGAATACTGCTGGCGCACCTGGTGGGACCGGAAGCGGTGCAAAATACGCAGATAGTGAGTGGTGCACTCAGCCGTGAACAGGCCGCAATCGTTTTTAACCTCGCGGTCAAGATGGTGAACCTTAGCCCGCAGTTGCAGGAAATAGTCAGCATCACCCCGAGCGGGAAAAAGCTGATTGGCCTGCCCTGCAACGTCGAATACAAAGCGCTGTCGGCAGAAGGGAAGACAACGCACGGGCTTTCGCCGGTGCTGGCAATTCTGGATGAAACCGGGCAGGTGCGCGGGCCGCAGGATGATTTCATTGATGCTATCACCACGGCGCAGGGTGCGCATGAAAACCCGCTGCTGATTGTCATCAGTACCCAGGCGGCAAATGACGCTGACCTGCTCAGTATCTGGATTGATGACGCGGTGAAATCAAAAGACCCGCACATCGTCTGTCACGTTTATGAAGCCCCGAAAGAGGCGGATATCAGCCAGCGCGCATCATGGCTGGCGGCAAACCCGGCGCTTGGTACGTTCAGGTCAGAAAAAGACATGGCGCGCCAGGCGGAAAAAGCGGGGCGCATGCCGAGCTTTGAGAACACCTTCCGCAACCTGAACCTTAACCAGCGCGTTTCAACGGTATCACCGTTCATTTCCCGCAGCGTGTGGGAGGTATGCGGGGAGTCACCGATTAACACGCCGCGTAAATGGTATGCGGGTCTGGATTTGTCAGCCCGTAACGACTTAACCGCACTTGTAATCGCCGGGGAAGCAGATGATGGGGTATGGGACATTTTCCCCTTCTTCTGGACGCCGGAAAAAACACTTGAAGAGCGAACCAGAACGGACCGCGCACCGTATGACGTATGGGTGCGGGAAGGCCTGTTGCGGACCACGCCGGGCGCATCGGTGGATTATGCCTTTGTGGTGAACGATATCGCGGAAATTATCGGTGATTTTGACCTGGCATCGATGGCGTTTGACCGGTGGCGTATTGACCAGTTCAGGAAAGACGCTGATGCGATTGGCCTGTCCCTTCCGCTGGTGGAATTCGGGCAGGGTTTTAAGGATATGGGACCAGCGGTAGACACGCTTGAATCGCTGATGCTCAACGGGCGGGTCAGGCACGGCATGCACCCGGTGCTGACCATGTGCGCCGTGAATGCGGTGGTGGTGAAAGACGCTGCCGGTAACCGAAAACTCGATAAATCCAAAGCAACAGGCCGCATTGACGGCATGGTCGCCATGACCATGTCTGTAGGCGCGGCTAACGGGGAGGTCACTGAGCAGGGTGGTGACTTTGAAGACTTCATTTTCAGACCACTGAGCATGTGATGGAAGAACCAAAATACACAATTGACCTGCGAACCAATAACGGCTGGTGGGCAAGGCTTCAGTCCTGGTTTGTGGGCGGTCGCCTGGTCACTCCCGAACAGGGATCGCAAACCGGGCCGGTTTCGGCATATGGCCATCTTGGTGATTCCGCCGTAAACGATGAGCGAATTCTGCAAATTTCGACGGTGTGGCGCTGTGTCAGCCTGATTTCAACGCTTACCGCGTGTTTACCGCTTGATGTGTATGAAACCGACAAAAGCGATAACCGCAGCAAAGTTGGCCTGGATAACCCGATGGCGCGCTTGCTGCGCTATTCGCCTAATCAGTACATGACCGCCCAGGAATTCCGGGAAGCCATGACGATGCAGCTGTGTTTTTACGGTAATGCCTACGCGCTGGTGGAAAGAAACGGCGCGGGTGATGTGATAAGCCTCCTGCCGCTTCAGTCCGCCAGTATGGACGTGAAGATGGTCGGCAAAAAGCTGGTGTACCGGTATCAGCGCGACAGTGAATATGCTGATTTTGCCCAGAAAGATATTTTTCACCTGAAAGGATTTGGTTTTAACGGTCTGGTCGGCCTGTCACCGATTGCTTTTGCCTGTAAATCGGCAGGGGTGGCGGTGGCAATGGAGGATCAGCAGCGTGATTTCTTCGCCAACGGTGCGAAGTCTCCACAAATCCTCTCCACGGGTGAAAAGGTGCTGACAGAAGCCCAGCGCACGCAGGTTGAAGAGAATTTCAGGGAAATTGCGGGCGGTCCGGTTAAAAAACGCCTGTGGATTCTGGAGGCGGGTTTCTCAACCTCAGCAATCGGCGTCACGCCGCAGGATGCTGAAATGATGGCGTCCAGAAAGTTTCAGGTCAGCGAACTGGCCCGGTTTTTTGGCGTTCCTCCGCACCTGGTGGGCGACGTTGAAAAATCTACGAGCTGGGGCAGCGGTATCGAGCAGCAAAACCTCGGTTTTCTTCAGTACACCCTGCAACCCTACATTTCCCGCTGGGAAAACAGCATCCAGCGCTGGCTGATTCAGCCTGCTGACGTTGGCCGGTTTCACGCGGAGCACAATCTTGATGGCCTGCTTCGTGGTGATTCTGCTTCCCGCGCCGCCTTTATGAAAGCGATGGGAGAATCGGGCCTCCGGACAATCAACGAAATGCGGCGCACTGACAACATGCCGCCTTTACCGGGCGGTGACGTGGCGATGCGTCAGGCGCAGTACGTGCCGATCACCGATTTAGGAACCAACAACAAGCCCCGCACTGACGGGGCTTAATTTTTTGGGGGCCGTGATGCCTGAGATTGTAAAAACGCTGTCTTTTGATGAAACGGAAATCAAATTTACCGGCGACGGTAACCAGGGGATTTTCGAAGGGTACGCCTCTGTGTTTAACAACACGGATTCAGACGGCGACATCATCCTGCCGGGCGCATTCAAAAGCGCGCTGACGAACCAGACCCGCAAGGTCGCCATGTTCTTTAACCATAAGACGTGGGAATTGCCGGTGGGTAAATGGGATGCCCTGACGGAAGACGATAAGGGGCTGTATGTGCGCGGGCAGCTGACGCCGGGGCACAGTGGTGCAACCGACCTGAAAGCCGCCATGCAGCACAAGACGGTTGAGGGCATGTCTGTCGGCTTCTCTGTCAATAAAGACGATTACTCAATCGGTACCAGTGGCCGCATCTTCAAAAACATTCCGGTGCTGCGCGAAATCAGCGTGTGCACCTTCCCGGCCAACGAGCTTGCAGGCGTAGCCGCCATGAAAAGCGTCGATGGCATTGAAACCATCCGTGATGTTGAGAACTGGCTGAGGGATTCAGTCGGCCTGACCAAATCACAGGCAGTCGGGTTAATCGCCCGGTTTAAGTCAGCGATTCGGAGCGAGTCCGGAGGCGACGAAAACGAAGCACAAATTAACGCTCTGCTTGAGAGCATCAAATCATTTCCCTCAAATTTAGGAAAATAACATGTCCGAACTCGCGCAAATCCAGAAAGCCATCGAAGAGTCACAGTCAAAAATGACCCAGCTGTTCGATGCACAGAAAACAGAAATCGAAAACACCGGCAGAGTTTCAAAGCAGCTTCAGGATGACCTGGCGAAAGTCAACGAAGAGCTTCAGAAGTCCGGTGCCCGTCTGTTTGACCTTGAGCAGAAACTGGCTTCCGGTGCCGAAAACCCGGAGGCGAAAAAATCTTTCTCTGAACGTGCAGCTGAAGAGCTGCAGAAGTCATGGGACGGCAAACAGGGCAGTTTCGACGCCAAAACCTTCAATAAGTCGCTGGGCAGTGATGCAGCATCTGCCGGTAGTCTTATCCAGCCGATGCAGGTGCCGGGTATTGTGATGCCGGGCCTGCGCCGTCTGACTATCCGTGACCTGCTGGCGCAGGGCCGCATTTCCAGCAACTCGCTGGAATACGTGCGTGAAGAGGTATTCACCAACAGCGCTGACATCGTGGCGGAGAAGGCGCTCAAGCCTGAATCTGATATTACCTTCAGCAAACAGACGGCAAACGTGAAGACGATTGCGCACTGGGTGCAGGCTTCCCGTCAGGTGATGGACGATGCTCCGATGCTGCAATCTTACGTCAATAACCGACTGATGTACGGCCTGGCACTGAAGGAAGAAGATCAGCTGCTTAACGGTGATGGTACCGGTGATGATCTGGAAGGTATCAACCATGTTGCCACTGCGTATGACACCACGCTGAATGCAACCGGTGATACCCGCGCAGACATCATCGCCCACGCCATCTATCAGGTGACCGAGTCTGAATTCAGCGCTTCCGGCATCGTGCTTAACCCGCGCGACTGGCACAACATCGCGCTGCTGAAGGATAACGAGGGCCGCTACATCTTCGGTGGTCCGCAGGCGTTTACCAGCAACATCATGTGGGGCCTGCCAGTGGTGCCGACCAAAGCGCAGTCTGCCGGTACGTTCACCGTGGGCGGCTTTGATATGGCGTCTCAGGTGTGGGACCGCATGAATGCGACCGTGGAAGTCAGCCGCGAAGACCGCGATAACTTCGTGAAAAACATGCTGACGATCCTGTGCGAAGAACGCCTGGCACTGGCTCACTACCGCCCGACTGCAATCATCAAGGGCACTTTTGCTTCTGGCTCCTGATGGGGAGGGCGGGGAAACCCGCCCTGTTAATGTATGGCGATAGATGTACTGGATGTTTTAAGCCTGAAACTGCTGAAGCAGCATATTGAGTTTGAAGAGGACGATCGCGACGAGCTGATCACCCTCTACGCTCAGGCGGCGTTTGATTACTGCATCCGCTGGTGTGATGAACCGGCATGGAAACTGGCTTCAGATATTCCCGCTGCTGTTAAAGGTGCGGTCCTGCTTTGCTTTGCAGATATGTTTGAGCACCGCACAGACCAGAGTGAAGTGCAGCTGTATAAGAATGCGGCAGCGGAGCGAATGATGTTTATTCACCGTAACTGGCGCGGGAAAACCGATGATCAACTGGAGGAAGGCAGCTGATGGAACCCGGACGTTTTCGCCACCGTGTCACCATTCAGAATTCGCGGCAGATCAGAACGCCGTCAGGCCAGCCGCAGGATGAATGGTATGAGAGTGCAACCGCCGTTCCTGCTGAGGTTAAGGCGATCAGCGGGCGTGAACTGATGACGGCAGGCGCTGAAAAATCGGAGGCGACTATCCGCGTCTGGATGCGATACCGCCAGGATATTACTTCCGCGTCGAGACTGGTCTGCACCAGTGGGCCGCTTAAAGGCATGGTGCTGGATGTTTCCGGCTCACCCGTACCGAACGGAAATGGCACGCGCCTGGAAATTCTCTGTAAGCAGGGGGTGAAGACGTGATCGATACGAAACTGGATTTTTCCAGCCTGCTGGATTTGACCGATGACCTGATGGCGCTCAGTAAGGCCGAAAACCGCAAGGTTATGCGTGATGCGACCCGCGCCGCCGCTACTGTCTTTAAAGATGAGGTGGTGAAGCGTGCGCCGGTACGATCGGGCAGGCTGAAGAAAAATATTGTTGTGATGACCCAGCGTGATCGCAGCGGGGATATTTCCTCCGGCGTTCATATTCGCGGGACCAATCCGCGCACCGGTAACAGCGATAATAAGCTGAAAACCAGAGACTCCCGCAACGCGTTTTACTGGCGATTTGTCGAGCTGGGCACCTCAAAGCAGCCCGCCGTGCCGTTTGTCCGGCCTGCGTATGACGCCAGGCAGGAAGAGGCGGCAAAAGTCGCTTTTGCCCGTGCTAACCAGGCGATTGATGAGATTCTGACAAAATGACAGAAGCGCAAATCTATTCGCTCATTGGCGGTCTGGCGGGTGGTCAGGTTTATCCCTATGTGGTGCCGCTTAACCCGCAGGGTGACCCGTCTGTTTCGCCGCCGTGGGCGGTATTCACTGTAGTGAGTGAAGTCTTTGGCGACACGCTATGCGGACCCGCCGAGGAAACCGGCACGCTCCAGGTGGATGTGTACGCACTGACCACTGACGAGGCGAGGAACATCCGCGAAGAGGTTGCCGTTGCACTGGCACCGCTGCAATTCACCCAGCTGAATAAAACCAACAGCTACGAAACGGACACCGGTTTATACCGGGCCACGCTGGAGATACAGAGCCAGCAGTAATCAACCCTCTCAATAACGACCGGCGAAAGCCGGTTTTTTTATGCCCGGAGAAAAGCATGACCAGCAAATATGAAGTAACGAAGGGGATGACCTTTGCCGTCTCTGACGCACCGGTAACCGCCGAAGATTTCACTGATGCAGGTTTCCCGACTGCCAGCGTCAACTGGCTTGAAGCTGCCTGTGCAACCAAAGAGATCACGTATACCGGTGGACAGAAAGCCGATATCGACGTGACCACGCTGTGCTCTACCGAGCAGGAGCAGACCAACGGACTGGCCGCACCAGCGGAAATGAGTATTACCCGTAACTGGGTAGGGGATGAAGAAGCGCAGCAGGCGCTTGAAACGGCGTATGCGAATGATGAGTTGCGCGCGCTGCGTATCAAATTCCCGTCCGGTAACGGTTTCTATGTGCTGGTTGAGGTGCGCCAGAGTTCATGGGGTGCCACCACGTCAGCCGTGGCAAGTGCCACTTACTCACTGCGGGTGCGCGGTACGCCGAAACGCATCTTTGCATCCGGTTCGTAAGCGGCTCAGGCCGCTTTATTCCTCTTTTATCTTCCCTTATCTGAGAATTCCAAATGCCGAAAACCGCACAACCCAAATTTTCACTTCGCGCCCTTGCGCTGGCTCCATCGTCAGGGTTTCGCTCGAAAGTCTTCACCGTGCCGGAATGGGGTGACGTAAAAGTCATGCTGCGAGAGCCATCCGGCGAAGTCTGGGTGAAATTCCGCGAGATCATGAACCCGCCAGAGCCGCAGGAGGGTCAGGAGCCGAAGAAGCTGACCTTGCAGGAAGAATATATCCGCAACAAAAAGGCGGATGTCGTGATGTTTATCGATGTCCTGCTGGATGAAGAGGGTAACCGCGTCTTCAGCAATGAAGATGAAGATACCGTGTCGGAAATTTATGGCCCGGTCCATTCCCGCCTGCTGTCTCAGGCGCTGAATCTCGGCATGTCTCAGGAAGTCGCAGAGGCAAAGTAAAAGAGCCGCTGACTTTCTTCCTGATGTCGCTGGCGCTCCGGCTGGGGCGCACCCTCCATGAACTCCGCGAAACCCTGACCGCCAGTGAGCTGAAAATGTGGCTGGCGTTTGATCGCATCAGCCCGATTGGCGACTGGCGCGGGGATATTCAGGCCGCTCAGGTGGTGACTGCTGTCCTGAATGCACAGGGAGCCAAAGCCTCCATGTCGGAAATGGTTCTGAAGTGGGGCATTACTGAAGAAGAGGAAGAGATCAGCGGCCTTGAAGAGTGGATGGGTGGTCTTTAATTCCCGCGCCAGCGGGCTTTATACGGGTGAACTATGGCAACGCTGCGCGAACTGATTATCAAAATTTCCGCGAACTCCAGTTCATTTCAGACGGAAATCGCCCGCGCGTCGCGTATGGGCGCGGATTATTACAAAACGATGGAGCAGGGCGGCAAAAAGGCCGCTGCTGCTGCACAGAACACCCGGCAGGCCATAGCCGAACTGAATTCTCAGCTGGCTACCGTCCAGTCAACGGTAACCGGCCTGGCCGGTGCGATGGCGGGTGCGTTTGCCACCCATCAGCTGATCGAGTACGCCGACACCTGGAATCAGCTTAACGGTCGTCTGCGGCTGGCCTCAACGTCAGCGGATGATTATGTGACTTCACAGCGTACGCTGATGGAAATCAGCCAGCGTACCGGCACATCACTGGAGGCTAACTCCAACCTCTACAGCCGTATCGCTCAGTCTCTGCGGTCGATGGGGTTTGCATCGTCTGACGTGGCGAAGGTGACGGAGACGGTCGCTACCTCGCTGAAACTGTCCGGTGCCAGCACGGAAGAAGCCAGTTCTGTTATCACTCAGCTTAGTCAGGCGCTGGGTTCCGGCGTGCTGCGCGGTGAAGAATTTAACGCCATCATGGAGAACGGCCAGCGCCTGGCAAAGCTGCTGGCTGACGGCCTCGGCGTAACGGTCGGTGGCCTCCGTAACATGGCGAATAACGGCGAGCTGACGACTGATAAAATTGTACCGCTCCTGACTAACGTTCAGGTGCTGCGCAAAGAATTTGAAACCCTGCCCGCCTCTATCAGCGGATCGGCGCAGAAAGTACAGAACGCCTTTATGGCGTGGGTGGGCGGGGCTAATGATGCGGTCGGCGCGTCCTCTTCACTTTCCGGCATGCTCGACAGTCTGGCGAAAAACATCGATACGGTTGCCGACACTGCCGGGTTGCTGGTGGGTATCGGGCTTGCGCGCTATTTCGGCAATATGGTCGGCAACGTTGCGCAGTCAACGGCGGCAGTGGTGTCTAACACCGCCGCTGAAGTGGCGCTGGCACAGGCACAGGTCCGGGGCACACAAATAAGTGTGGCCGCAGCGCGTCAGACACTTTACCGGGCACAGCAGGCGAAAGCCGCTGCGGTATCGATTGAGGCGCAGATAGCCGCCGAGCGCAGTCTGGCGGCGGCACAGACCGGGCTGAATAACGCCATTGCTGGCCGTTCCTCAGCTATGGCAAATCTGACCAATACCGCCTCAGTGATGTCCCGCCTGGGGAGTGGTGTGCTGGGTATCCTCGGCGGCTGGCCCGGCGTCATTATCGGTGCCGGTGCGGCGATGTATGGCCTGTATCAGAACACCCAGCAGGTGCATAAAGAGGCGGTTGGTTTTGCCAATAATCTCGATGAGATTAACGGCAAACTGAAACAAATGTCCGTGCTGGGCCTGAAGTCTACCGCAGCGGATGCCCGGATATCATTACAGGCGCAGCAGAAAGACCTGAACGATCTGGACGCGCAGATTCTGAAGGTGAAAGACAGCCTTTCCGCGCTCGACCAGATTCAGCAGGATTACAACAAACACCCCACGCTGACCTATATCAACACGTTCATGGATCAGGCCGATATCACGGCCAAAAACGTTGAACTGACGGATAAGCTGAACAAGCTGGAGTACCAGCGGGAAGATGCAGCGGCAAAAGTTGCGGGTACGCAAAAGCTGGTTAACGATGCCAGCGATCTGGCCGCACAGAAAGCGGTAGAGCAGGCCGGGGCCGTTTCAATCCTGAAGGGTGCCTATGACCTGCTTAACCGCTCGATGTCTGCGACCGCAGGCGCAACGCCGCCGCAGTATCAGGGACCGGTAGTTTCCACGGCGAACGCGACACCTCAGCAGCAGACAGCGCTGGAGAAAGCCCGCCGTGATAACGAGCTTGCCAGCCTTGACGGACTGGAAAAACTGCATCGTCAGTATCAGTACGAAGCGGATGACCTGAAGCTGACCGGCGCACTGTACACGACCTACGTGTACAACAAGGATCAGGCAGCGAAAAAGGATGCTGCCGCAGCGCAGGCTAAAAAGGACGGCACTGCGGCGACCAATGCGCAGAATAAAGCCGAACGTGAAGCGGCCACGATTGCCGAGAACTATGCCCGCAAGATGGCCGACCTGAGTGTCGCCATTGAAGTGCAGAAGGTTCGTGCCACGGAAGGAGAGAAGGCGGCTGATCTCTATGCTGCTGCGCATCAGGCCGGGATTAAGTGGACGGAAGAACAGCGCAAAGCTATCCGGGACTCCTCAACAGAGCTGGCAACCTGGACACAGCGCGCTGAAGAGAACGTAAAAAAACAGCGTGACCAGACTGAAGCGCTGAAGGATTTAACTGACGCGGCCCGCAAATACCGCGATGAAGCAGCGCAGACGACCGACACTGCAGGCATGAGCGATCTGCAACGCCAGCGTTATGATGAAACGCAGCAAATTGATCGTCTTTTCGATAAAGCTGGCGGGAATAGCAGCACGCAGGCAATCGCAGAGCGCCAAAAGGCGCTGGATGCGCTGGAGAAGAAATACCAGGCCATTTCCGCGACGGAATCCAGCTGGCTCAACGGCGTTTCAAAAGGCTATGAAAACTGGCTGGAGAACGCCAGTAACATATCTGGCACGGTGGCAAGCGGCATCACATCCACGATGGACAGCGCGATGGATAACATGGCCGCGATGCTGACGGGCAGTAAAGCCGACTGGAAAAGCTGGGGGCTGTCTGTTTTGCAGATGATCGCCAAAGTTGCTTTGCAGATGGCGGCAGTCAGTGCAATGAGCGGCGTTGCCAGTATTTTTGGCACCACGCTTACCAGCCTGGGCGGTGCGGCTTTTGGCTCGGTCAGTGCCGGGGCGGCAAGTGGCTCCGTGGGCGCTATGGGAATGCCAACCAGCTTTGCCAGTTATGACGGTGGTGGTTATACCGGAATGGGTGGTAAATATGAACCCGCTGGTATTGTTCATAAAGATGAGTTTGTTTTCACCAAAGAGCAAACGGCCCGTATTGGTGTGGCGAATCTCTATGACCTGGCAAACGGATACGCAAACGGTGGGTATGTTGGCGGGACGGTCCCGTATTCATCCGGGGTCAATCGCGCTACCGGCAGCGGCAATATTAATGTGCAGGTGGATGCGCCAGTCAGTATCACACAGGGCGCAGACAGTGGCGGTGTGAGCAATGCTAATACCACTGCCGCCTCTAAACAGCTGAAAGCGATGATTCAGCAAACTATAAATGAGTGGGCAAGGCAGGCAATTTCTCCTGGTGGATTACTTTACAAAACATAATAACAGCGCCTATCTTGCATACTCACTTTTTTGCACAAGGAAATGATTATGGATGGTGGTGCTTTTTTGTTCTGGTATTTGATATTTGCCGTTGCTGGCGTTGTTATTTGGTATTTTCTCAACCGTGCCAGTGTAAGAGCTAATCGGCAAATTGAATTACTGGAATCAATTGATAAAAAGCTAAATAAAATCATTGATTCGGAATATGACTTATCTGAGGTGAAAGATAAGTCAGCACAGGGATATCTGGAAGAAGCCAGGAAAAAAGCAGGGCTTTAATAAAGCGGAAATCTAAACAGGGCCACCTTCGGGTGGTCTTTTCGTTTCTGGAGATGAGATGGCAACGGATACTTTCAGCTGGTGTGTCAGGATCGGAGCCGAAGAAGAGGTCACGGTAGCGACGCTTCAGGCTCAGTTCGGTGATAACTATAAACAGGTGGCCGGGGTGGGTATCAATCAGGATGCCGAGTCCTGGAATTTATCCTGCAACGGCAAAATTGCCGACATGGCAACGGTGCGCGCCTTTCTGAAATCCCACGTTACCTCCTCTTTCTGGTGGGTGAATCCGTGGGGAGAAAAGAAACTTTATCGGGTAAAAAACGATTCCATCAAGCCGAGTTTTCAGAACGGAATTATTGCGGATATCGCTTTTACCTTTGAACAGTCATTCGCGCCCTGATTGGGCAGTTAACTATCTGAGGCGCTGATGCGCCTTTTTTTATGGGGCGAATATGAGTTTTACGGCAGATATTCAGCAACTGGAGCCGGGTAGCCTCGTCCAGTTGATCGAGATTGACGGCACCGCGTTTGGCATGCCGGATGTGCTGAGATTCCACGCTCACAATATCGCGGAGGCAGACTGGAATGCGTTTGCCGAGGGGCTTCCGGCCATCATCTGGCAGGGAAACCAGTACGACCCGTACCCCTATGAATTACAGGGCGTTGAGCTGTCCAGCACCGGATCACAGCCGACGCCAACGCTTTCTGTGGGTAACGTGGGCAACTACGTTACTTCGCTGTGCCTTCAGTTTGATGACATGGTGAAAGCGAAGGTAAAAATCCACACCACGCTGGCGAAGTATCTGGACGCGGCAAACTGGACTGGAGGCAATGCCAGCGCCAGCCCGACAGATGAACGGGTGCAGGTGTTTTACGTCAACTCGAAGAAAAGCGAGACGCGTACACAGGTCGATTTTGAGCTGTGCTCGCCCTTTGATGTTCAAAGCCTGCAACTCCCCTCCAGGCAGATTACGCCGGTGTGCACCTGGTGCATGCGGGGCTGGTATCGTACCGGCACCGGCTGTGATTACAACGGCGCAAATTATTTTCTGAAGGACGGCACACCAACGGCTGATCCTTCCCTTGATGTCTGCGGCGGGCGGCTCAGTGACTGCCAGCTGCGTTTTGGTTCTGAAAACCCGATTCCGTTTGGTGGCTTCCCGGCTGCAAACCTCCAGAGCAAATAATCATGCGCGAAAAAATCATGAACGCTATACGTGAGCACGTCTCTGCTGAATACCCGAATGAGGCATGCGGGGTGATCATTCAGGCCGGGCAGTCACAGGAATATATCCCCTGCCGGAATATCTCCGATAAGCCCACGGAACATTTCACGCTTGCGCCTGATGACATGGCTGAAGCGGAAGAACGGGGTGAAGTTCTGATGATAATTCACTCTCACCCGGATGTGGTGCAGCTGATACCGTCCGAACTGGACCGTATTCAGTGCGACCATTCCGGCGTGGAGTGGGGGATCATGTCGTGGCCGGACGGTGATTTCTGCACCCTTTCACCGCGTGGCGACCGGGAGTTAGCCGGGCGGCGCTGGGTGCTGGGGCATGCCGACTGCTGGTCACTGTTGCGTGATTATTTCCGGCTGGAACATGGTATTACGCTCGGTAACTGGTCCGTTGATTACGAGTGGTGGGTGGATGGCAAAGAAAACCGCTACGACGACAACTGGCAGGGCGAGGGCTTCACAGAGGTCGATGCAGCTGCCATGCAACCCGGTGACGTGATCATGATGCGGGTGCAGGCACCCGTGACTAACCATGCTGCCGTTTATCTCGGCAATAACATCATCCTCCATCATGCCTTTGGCAATCTGTCTGCCCGCGTCCCTTACGGTAAATATTACCGTGACCGCACCGTGCGGATAGTCCGGCATAAGGAATTATTCAGTGCTTAAAAAACTGACCCTCTCCGGTGGTCTGGCGAAAAAGTTCGGTAAGGTGCATCAGTTCCACGTAGCCGACCTGAAGGAAATGATCCGTGCCATGTGCTCACAGGTGCCCGGCTTCAAAAAATACCTGTCGAATGCGCACCTCAGCGGGGTGAGTTTTGCTTTCTACAGCGGCGGTAAGAATATCAGCCTGGAAGAGTTCGATATGTCTTCGGGCGCAACTGAATATCGCATGACTCAGGTTATCAAAGGCAGCAAGCAGGTCGGCGTGCTCCAGATTGTGATCGGTGCGGTGGCGCTGGTGTCTGCCTATTTTACCGCTGGTGGCACGCTGGCGCTGTGGGGTTCTGCACTCGGAACCGCAACGGCGACAGGTGTTGCAACTACCATGCTCACCGGTATGGGGATCAGCATGATGCTGGGTGGCGTGATGAGTATGCTGACGCCGCAACCCAACTTCAATGTCGGGGCATCGTCCAGCGCGGACAATAAGCCTAACTACGCCTTTGGCTCTCCCGTTAACACGGTTGCAATGGGGTATCCCGTCCCGCTCCTTTTCGGCACGCGTGAAATAGGCGGTGCCATTATCAGCGCTGGGATTTATTCCAGCGACCAGCAGTAATATTTTATTCAGGAGTTAAACCATGACCTTAGAACAAAGAGTTGAAGAACTTGAAACAGAGATGAAAGTCTTAAAAAAACAGCTCGCAGATGCACAGCAATCCACAAGCTGTATTTTAGACTCACAAACTGCAGAAATTCATTCTATTAAATCCAATTTAGACTTAGTGAAAATGAATGTTAATTGCAATCAGTGAAACTTTGGCGAGCATGCTGAATAGCTAGATTTTCAATTTCTAACAAAGTTAAGCTTTTAACATCTCTACCACTGACATCTATTTGAAAATTGTGCTGAGACTGGTCTTCACCAACCAAGAAGACATGCAACTTTTGATTGCTTCCTTCAGAATTTATACCGCTGACCGTATTTAGCTTGTATTTCATCAATCTTCCTTAAACTGAGGTAATCAGCCATCCCTCATTGCTGTGTGCGCCCATGCCCCAAACATGGACGGGCTGAATACTCAACATATCCTTATCTGTAAATCAGCAACATCCTGATATTCGATCAGTAATTAATCATGCCCGCCACCGTGCGGGCTTTTTTTATGGGTGAAATATGCGACTTCTTGACGGTGCATTGATTCAGGGCAGCAAAGCGGGAAGCAGCAGCGCCCATACGCCGGTAGAAGAACCGGATGACCTGTTATCGGTCGCGAAAATTAAAATGCTGCTGGCGATTGCTGAAGGGGAGATTCAGGGCGAACTGACCGCGCAGAATATTTTCCTGAATGATACCCAGCTGGCTAATGAGGACGGCACCTACAACTTCACCGGAGTGGTATGGGATTACCGCAACGGCACGCAGGACCAGACCTACATTCAGGGCATGCCGGAAATCAATAACGAGTCCTCTGTGGGTGTTGAAGTCACAACAACTTCACCCTGGACCCGGCAGTTTACCGATCTGACGCTGGATGCGGTGCGCGTAAAACTGAGCCTGCCTTTGCAGTATCTGTACAAAGATAACGGCGATATGGTGGGCACGGTCACGCAGTACGCTATCGATCTCTCAACCGATGGCGCAGCCTGGGTAAACGTGGTTAACGGCAGCTTTGACGGTAAAACCACTTCGGAATATCAGCGCGATCACCGTATCAACCTGCCAGCAGCTACAACCGGCTGGTCCATCCGTGTCCGCCGTATTACTGCTGACTCGACCTCAACGAAGCTGATTAACGCCTTCAAAGTGTTCTCTTTCGCGGAAGTCATCGACAGCAAGTTACGCTACCCGAACACCGCATTACTCTACATCGAGCTGGATTCCAGCCAGTTCAACGGCAGCGCACCGAAAATCACCTGTAAACCGAAAGGTAAGCTGGTTCGCGTGCCGACAACGTATGACCCTGTCACCCGGACCTATAGCGGCACCTGGACGGGTGATTTCAAACTGGCCTGGACAGATAACCCGGCGTGGGTGTTTTACGATCTGGTGCTGGATGAGATTTACGGCATGGGCAACCGTGTTGACGCCACCATGATTGATAAATGGGAGCTGTACACCATTGCGCAGTATTGCGATGAGATGGTGTCAGACGGCGCAGGCGGCACGGAGCCGCGTTTTACCTGTAACGTGTACATCCAGAGCCAGGAAGATGCCTACACGGTTCTGAAGGACATTGCGGCGATATTTCGCGGGATTACCTTCTGGGGTAATGACCAGATTTACGTGAAAGCGGACGTACCACAGGACGATGTGGATTTTGTTTACCACGCCTCAAATGTGATTGACGGCCTGTTTACGTATGCGGGTGGCTCCTACAAAAACCGTTACACCTCCTGTCAGGTGTCATGGTCCGACCCGCAGAATCATTACTCTGACACGGTTGAAGGCGTTTATGAGCCTGACCTTGTTCAGCGCTACGGTGTTAATCAGACCCAGCTAACGGCCATCGGTTGCACCTCGCAGAGTGAAGCGCACCGGCGCGGGCGCTATGTGATCCTGTCGAACGCGAAGGACGGGACCACAACATTTGGCGTTGGGTCTGGATGGTTATATCCCGCTGCCGGCTGAAATCATTGGCGTGGCCGATCCATTCCGTGCGGGCAAACAGAACGGTGGCCGCATCAAATCGGTTAACGGTCTGAATATCGAACTTGACCGGGAAGCGGATTATGCCGCAGGTGATCGCCTGGCGCTGAATCTGCCGGACGGTACTGCGCAGACCCGTACCATTGCGTCAGTCAGCGCCGATAAGAAAACGGTCACGGTCAGCACTGCATTCAGAATGACACCAGCGGCGGGGGCGGTATGGGCTATCGACAGTGATAATCTGGCGATTCAGTATTTCCGCGTGACCTCCATTGCGTCGAACGATGACGGCACCTTTACGATTGCTGCCGTACAGCACGACCCGAACAAGTACCGCTACATTGATGACGGCGTGAAAATCGACCCGGCACCGATCACCGTGACGCCACCAGGCGTAATGACTGCGCCACAAAATATTACCATCTCCCAGGTGGATTACGTCGAGCAGGGGCTTAACGTGGCCTGCATGCAGGTGACGTGGGACGCCGTGACAAGCGCTATCAGCTACACCGCACAATGGCGCAAGGATAACGGTGACTGGGTTAATGTGGGTCAGCAGAGCGCGAAGGGCTTCACCATTTCCGGGATTTATGCGGGCGTGTATGACGTGCGCGTGCGTGCCGTGAATGCGGTTGATGTATCATCGCCGTGGGGTTACGCGCAGTCAACCACGCTGACGGGGAAAGTAGGCAAACCCGGCACGCCGGTCAGTCTGCTGGCCTCTGATGATGTTGTGTGGGCTATCGATATTCAGTGGGGATTTCCGGAAGGTTCCGGCGACACCGCCTACACCGAGTTGCAGGTAGCCACCACGGCAGACGGGCAGAACCCGCTGTTTCTGGCTTACGTGCCATACCCCGGCGTCAGCTATCAGCATGGCCCCATGCCCGCAGGCGTGCGCCGCTGGTATCGTGCGCGGCTGGTGGACCGTATCGGGAATGTGGGCGACTGGACGGAGTTTGTAACCGGCGCGAGTAGCGTTGATGCCACGGCATTGCTGGGGGATATCACTGAGCAGGTATTACAGACGGATGCCGGAAAGCAACTGGTATCGAAAGTGGATACCAACATTGAAGGAATGCTCCAGAATGCCCTGGACGGTGATGCCACAGTTGATCATCAGTTCCAGCTGTACGGACAAAACCGCGCTGATATCCTCACCGTTAAGCAGACGATTGCAACAAACGACCAGGCCTATGCTCAGAAGTTTGAGCAGGTGCAGGCCAGCATCGACACGAACACCGCCGCCGTTCAGCAGACATCAACGGCGCTGGCTGACACCAACGGCAAACTCTCCGCGCAGTATTCTGTCAAGGTTGCGGTAGACAGCAACGGTCGCCAGTACGCTGCCGGTATGGGGATTGGTGTTGAGAACTCACCGTCAGGCATGCAGACGCAGGTGCTGTTTCTGGCTGACCGGTTTGCAGTGATGAGTCAGGTAGGGGCAACCCCGAAAACCTTCTTCGCTATTCAGAATGGGCAAACCATTATCGATACAACATTTATCGGTGATGGTACCATTACCAATGCGATGATCGGGGCTTACATTCAGTCAACAAACTATGTGGCTGGGGTTTCAGGCTGGCGACTGGGGAAAGATGGAGCGTTTGAGCGTAATGCTGCGAATGGTTCCGGGCGTGTGGTTGATACTGGAGTGCTGAGGCAGCTTTACGATGCAAATGGCACGCTGCGTATCAGAGACGGACTTTGGTAAGGAGATTATATGCCCTGCGGACTACAATGCTGGGATGCAACGGGCAAATTGATAGTAGATATTGGTGATTACAATACGCGATATCTTGGAAGGACAACCGTCACTATTCCCGCCAATTCAAACATTGCCACCGGTTCTTTTAGCGGAATGACGGATACAGGATCATTTGTCGTCGTTGTCTCAGCAACAAGTACATCTTATTTCACTCCTGCTAATTTTGCTGCGCGGGCTTATAGCGGCGGCTTTCGTGTATTTAAACTCTCTTCATACACTGCCGCCGTTACACTCACACTGGATATGTATGCGTTTTTATGAGTGGATATCAGGTATTTAACTCTTCGGGTGCTCTTGTAATCGATTCTGATTATAAAGGTACTTATTACAAAGACACCGTAGCCTATGCCGGATTAACCGACATTGGCTATTACAATATTTCCTGTCAGTTAGGTGACTCGACTGATATGGGCCATGTAACCAACAGTGTTGCCCTTGATGACCATCTGAGATGGTTTAAGCCGAATAATAATGCAAAGATGTTTTTTACCGGGCCGGACTGGATGACGGCGAATGCCGGTTCGATGGCAAGAACGCGCAGCGATATGCCAGTGGAAAGCGGATACAGGGATGTTTTTAATGCGTCTGGAGAATTGATTTGGTCTGCGGTTATGGCTGCAAAAATCCCACGCATTTTAGGTTTTTTCGATATACCCGCTAATTTTGACCTTGATAATAGCGTGTACTCGCAAAGTATTGGCACAAACGTTTGGCTTCTTGTCAGTTCAGTTCCGGGTGGTAATATATCTGATGATGGTGCTGTAACTGGTTTTTCTGGTCCCTTTTTTAGATTTACTAATGGAACACTGCAATGCCAGTGGGTAAACCAGAAGCAGCTTTCATGGGCTAACACCCTAAAGCCCTATGGACTGCGCATTCCTTATGGGATTCTCTCAAATCTGACTTGATAGAATTAGATCTTTATGATCGATTTTATGAATTGAAAAGAAAGACCATTACCGCTTTTATACCTCTAATTTTGGAGGATATATGCGAATTATTATCTTTGTGTTTTCAATAGTGTTTTCAACAATTGCATTTGCCAACAATATCATTACTTATCCTAAACGTGCCGAGAACCTGCGCATAGATGGTGAAGTCAATGTGCTTTATGACGTGAATGCACAAGGAAAGCCGGAAAATATCCGTATTATCAGCATGCAACCGAGATATGTATTCAATCGTTCAGTTCAAAATCAGATAGCACGATGGAAGTATCCAGTGGGATATCCTCAGACCGACATCGCGTTGCGGGTGATTTTCAGGGCGAACTAAAAACCCTGACCATCGTAACTAGCACATTGTAGTGAGCGTCTTTAGTGGGACCTTACATCCTCTACACTAAAATACTACCCAATTGGGCGGGTTGCAGGTTAATGATTTTCCATCTTTTCATCATGGTGTTAGGATTGGCTCACTAATGGTTAACTGGTGACACTAATGATTAAAAAAATATTTCCGGCCCTTACATCCTGTTTTTTGTTAGCAGGATGTATGAATAATTTACAAGATGCTAGAGCATATAATGGGGTTGACAGCTCATACCTTTCTTCTCATGACATACAGACCACTGCTGTATGTATAAAAAAAGGATGGCAAGAGGTTTTTTCCACTGATCCGTCCCGCATTTGGATGACAGATGAAAAAGATGGGGTTATTTCAATCTATACGCCTCAATTTATTTATCTTGCGGATATTAAAGCGGAAGGAAGTAAGTCAAACGTCACTTACTATCACAATGGTGACAGGTTTTGGGGAACTAAGGAAAAGCTAACCTCAGCCATAAAGAGATGTTTATAAATCATTCCCAAATAAACCCGGCCATCGTGCCGGGTTTTTTATTGCCCGGAGAAAATATATGCCAGCAGGCACTATTACCCTGACCAACAATTCTTCAACGGTATCAGGAAACGTAACGGCATTCGCCACAGAATTAAGCGCGAATGATTTTCTGGTGGCGGTTGTCGGTGGTGTGACTTATACGCTGGGCGTTAAGTCTGTTGAATCCGCTACCAGTCTGACTTTAATTACCGCTTATGGCGGACCGACAACATCAGGGTTGGCCTGGACTGCTTTACCCAATCAGGCGCTGGTGGGTATTACTGCTCAGGTGGCCGCTGATGTAGCAAAGGCAATTCGCGGTCTGAATCTGGACAAAGCCAACTGGCAGCAGATTTATACCGGTACAGGCAATGTCACCGTAACCCTGCCAGACGGAACAACCTATACAGGACCAGCCTGGAACGGAATAACAGCCACGCTCGCAGGTAAAGCGGCAAAAGGTGTAAATAACGACATCACATCGCTTACAGGGCTGACCACAGCCCTTAGCGTTGCGCAGGGCGGTACAGGAGCTATAACGGCGTCTGCTGCCTGGACGGCATTATTAAATGGGCGCACAGTTGCAAATGCAAGGGGTGATCTTGGGCTTGCAACTAGTTCCGCTGCAAACTTTGCAGCATTAGAACTTTCAAGTGGCACACCGTATATTGATTTTCATTATGCATCTTCAGCCAGTGATTACTCAGTTAGGTTAATCAATGACGGTGCAACAAAGTTATCCCTTATTGCTGGTCAGTTTGACTCATCTGGTGGATACACCTCAAGGATTGGTACAAATGGCGGCATCGATACCGCTGTACCCTGGAATTTCTTCTGGAACTATAACAACGCAGTACAGCTTGGAATGTTTGTTGGAACCGGGTTTATTGGGTATGTAACTACAAACTCTGCATCAGATAAGGGCTGGAAAAAAGATATTAATTACCTGTCTGAAATTTCAGATAAAGCAAACAGTGATGCATTAAACGAGGTTTTACAATGGAAAGTCGCCACGTTTAAATATAAAGCTAGAGGGATAATTCCAGAGTCTGCTGAAAAACTCGGCTTCATTGCAAACGATTTAGTTAACACGAGTCCTGCATGTGTGACGGGGCAAGGTTTGCCTGATGATTATGATATTGAAGCAGACCCGAATAACCCAAATGCGTATAACCTGGATCAGATTGCAATTATCGCCAAACTGACTCAGGCAGTGCAGGCCCAGCATCAGATGATTACCAGCCAGAATGAGACAGTAACGGATTTGCAAAAGCGTATCTCTGTACTTGAGGGGGCTGGGGCATAATCAAAAAAAGCACAGGCCAGCCCTTGAGTCCAGCCTGTGCAAGATACAATCCGTGAATGTCATTTTTCTCAGTGGCTTAAAAAATTTACATAAATCTGTTTTTACTTTCAACAAAAAAAGCCCGCGCTCCAGGACGGAAGTGCGCGGGCAAGTTCTACCATGGATATAGGGTTGCGGCATGTCGGTGTGGCATGCCGCAGTATCAGTTTAGCAGCGGTTGTTTGGGGTGCAAAAAAAGCCCGCATCCCACGGAATGAGAGGAGCGGGCAAAGTCCATAGCTGATGGATATAGCGATTCCGGCATGTTCAGGATATGCCGTGTAAAGATTGTAGTAACAGCTGGGCGTTATGCAAAAAAAAGCCCGCATTAGCGGGCGAAATTCGTTACATGGGATTATCCATATAATTTATGACCCAATGTCCCTCCAAAGGTTCAACTCTCCCCGCACTAAATTTCCTTTCCTGGCAATCCCTTCTCAGAAACCTCTGATGATCTACTTGATCGATTCTGCCGATTAATAAATACTGTATGTACATACAGTAATAATCGGGAGTTGATCACCATGCCACGTTACAGCGACATCAAGAACGCCTTTTACCAGAGCATCAAGATGGACCAGAAAGGGCAGAAGACAGTGAACACAACTGACTTCGTTGCAGAACTGGAGCGGCATCATCACCACTGGTCATTAAAGCAAGCGAATGACTGGATTGAGAATCAGATGAATTACTTTCGTGACATTACGCCGGACTTCAGCGAAAACCGGACGTTCTGCCTGTTCAATCCTAACGGACCGTACTGATTACTGATATGGGCTTTCCATCCCCTGCAAGGGACTATCTGGAAAAGCGTCTCGACTGGAACGAGATAATGAACGCCCGCTATGAAGGCACAATTATGGTGGAAACTGCAGACGGCCTGGTAGTGGTGGATACCACTATCAGACCGAAGCAGGGTAACATGGGTAGTTACCCGTGCATGGGATGGTCCATGTCCATAAAAAAGCCCGTGCTACGGCTCCCGAACAGCACGGGCAAATGCTTGCATAAAATCCACCTCACGGCAGGTTTATAGCCATGCCGTCTTATCAGTTTATGCAGCGGTAATAATGTGTGCAAAAAAAAATGCCTGCTGAGTGTGCAGGCTTAAACACTCCAATAGGGAAAAATCTCATCGCACCACAATTGCTGTGTGCAGTGCATCTCTATAATAGCGACATTGAAATATTTGTACACATTCATACCGATGATTAAATTTTGTCGATTTGATTAATTTTTGTTAGGCATAGTCCGAAAAGAAACCCGGGCAGTGGGATAAGTTTGCCCGGGCTAAAGGTGTATCATGAACAATATAAGTTTAACTTAAGTCGCTGATTACGCCAGCCAGGCAGCGAGATGGTCACCCATTAAACCAGTCATCTGCTGATTCCCATGCATCCTGAAGCACCTGTGAAACAATCGCTTTATCACCTTCCTTATCTTTTGAGCGCAAAAGTGACAGGCCGTCATTACTGGCGGTCTTAACCACAACGCTCAGGTCATCAAAGTTGTGACTCAGGCGCTTAGTGAGTTCCTCCCGCAACGCATCCATTGCACCCTTCGGCATCCCCTTAGCCTTCTCCTTTGCGATCATCACTTCAACAATCATGCTTCCCCCTGATTACTGTATCGGCATCCACTAACTAAAAAGATACTGGTTGAATGTACAGTATATTTATATACTGTGATTTCATACAGTGCAACGGCAGAGGTGAAAATCATGGGCTTCCCATCCCCGGCAGCTGATTATCAGGAGAGTGCTCTCAACCTGAACGAGATAATGATCAGTCATCCATCGGCTACTATCCTTGTCCCTACAGCGAATGGCTGGTTGCTGGTAGACAAATCCATCAGCCCGGTAAGGGGGAATCAGTTGTATTTCCTGCTGTGGGGTCAGGAAAAGATTGGAGTTCTGCGGCACAACTCAATCATCTGCACTGATGGAGAAGAAGTCCGAGGGGAAGCGCTGGAGGAGATAACTGTAGTTGGCGTGATAACCTGGGTGATTACCCGTCATTGGGACAGGGAAAGCCCAACGATTTAACGCTGTGGCATGCATGGGGCACCAGTGGGGCAAAAATTAACGCCGAAGTTCGATTAAGTTCATAAACATGCATTTCTAAGTTGCTGTCCAACCGTGATAAATCGGCGCTCCTGGACGATCTTTGATGATTTTTAAATTAAATTATCCATACCGCTGATATGCAGCAGCACACAACCCAGCAACACCACCAGCGGCATGATCGCCAGCTTGGCGACGGTAATGCCAACCACCGCCGCATTGGGGCGCAGACGAAAGCCAGAGAGATTGGCCCCGAGCACGATCAGCGCGCAAGGCAGTGCCGCCTGTGCCAGCCAGGTCGCCAGCTTCATGCTCCAGTCAGGCAACGCAAGATGCGCAAGATTCACCGCTGTTCCCAGCAACAATCCAATAATCATCGGGTTCGCCAGGCTTGCCAGCAGGACGCCGGGTTTAAACGGCTCGCTTCCGGCGAGGGTGCTATACAGGCTTTGAAAGCCAAACAGCAGCAGGCTGTGGACCGCGAGTACCGTGAACAGCAACACCAATCCCGCATCACCGTACATACCCGCCACCATCGCCAGACCGATCAGGGCATTATTGGAAAAGGAAGCCGTCAGGCCAAATGGCGTCGGATTCCCCATATGGCGATGGGTAATGATATTCACCACCGCAAAAATAAGCAGCGCCGGGACAAAGTACGCCGCCAGAATTTTGATATTCAGGCCATCATGCAGCGGCGCGTTGACCATCCCGGTAAACAGGACCATCGGCATAAACAGCTTAAAGGCGAGACTACCCAGCGCTTTGTTGGCATGGGCATCGAGGGCACCGCGACGGGCCAGTATATAGCCGAGAATAATCAACAGAAAGACAGGCAGAATAATGTGTGCGACGCTCACAATCGATGGCTCCGGTAAAAACTTGCGAATCATATTATTACCGAACGCTCCCCTCGCTGTCAGCGCACTTCCCCGTAGCGGAACCCCTCCTGGCATGCTAATTGCTAACAACCTATAACCTGGTGTTAAGCGTTTAACAGCTCAGCACACGCTATTCATTCCTCAGAGGAAAACCGAATGCAGTCGCTTAATCTACGTCAGATTGAAGTCTTTCGGGCGATTATGATTACCGGTTCGATTAACGGTGCCGCGCAACTGCTGTTTGTGTCTCAACCCGCCGTCAGTCGGATGCTGTCGCACACGGAAGCTCGCATTGGCTTCCGGTTGTTCGAACGGGTTAAGGGAAGGTTATATCCTTCGCCAGAGGCACGCAGCCTGTTCAATGATGTCGAATCGGTGTATCGCGATATCCAGCGCGTCAATACCACGTTGCACAACCTGGTACAGCAGCGTCAGGGTGTGCTGCGCATTGCCAGCAGCCCCAGTCTGGGGCATCAACTGGTGCCAGATGCTATTGGTGCTTTCAGGCAGTGCAACGAAAACATCCTTGTCAGCCTCGAATGTTTGCGACACCGGTTGCTGCGGGATCGGCTGCTTGATCAACATGCGGACCTCGGTATCTCCTTGTTTCCTATCGATCATCCCAACCTGTGTGCCGTGCCCCTGAGTTATATCCGCGTGATGGTGGTGTGCCCGGCCAATCATCCACTCACCCGATTACCGGCCAAAGAGTTGCCTGCGGCGCTGGCGGAGACGCCCTTTATTGGTTACTCCACGGATACCCCGTTCTACAGTTTTATGATGAAGGCCTTCGAACGCGTTGGTCTGCCTTATCGTCCAAGTATTGATGTCGATTCCCCACATCACGCCTGTGCGCTGGTTAAAAACGGCACCGGCTTCTCGGTAGTTGATGAAATCTCGTTCCGTGCCTCCGGTGCTGAACACATGGCGGTGCTGCCGATTCTCGGTGAAGAACGCCTGACCATCAGCCTGGTGCATCTGCGCCACGAACCGCTGGCGCAGTTCGCGCAGGTGTTTATCGACCATTTGCGCAAGGTGCTGGATAGCAGCGGCTTCCATCTGTTCAACATGGATTAACTTTAGGTTAAGTAAGGCCCACATTTTGGTATACGACAGAGCGCTCTGAACCTCACACAATGGCCCTACGACACTGTGTCGGTCTTGTTGAGGAAAAGTGCGTGCGTGAAATTGTAATTGGCGGAGCTCAGTTGGGAGCAATTCAAAAAAGCGACTCAAGAGAAAGTGTGGTCCAGCGCATGCTGGCATTACTGGAGCAGGCGTGGCAGCAGGGGTGCGAGCTGGTGGTGTTTCCTGAGCTGGCGCTGACGACGTTTTTCCCACGCTGGTATATGGAAGACCAGCATGAAGTCGATAGCTGGTTTGAACGCGAAATGCCGAATGATGTGACGCGCCCGCTGTTTGATTTCTCCCGCGAGCATGGTATTGCCATCACCTTTGGTTACGCCGAACTGACCCCGGAAGGGCGTCACTTTAACACCTCCATCATGACCGATCGGCAGGGCAATATTGTCGGCAAATACCGCAAGGTGCACCTGCCGGGGCATGTTGAGTACGATCCACATCGTGATTTCCAGCATCTGGAAAAACGTTATTTCGAGCCGGGCGATCTGGGCTTCCCGACCTGGGAAAACCAGGGCGCGATCATGGGCATGTGTATCTGCAACGATCGCCGCTGGCCGGAAACCTATCGCGTCATGGGGTTGCAGGGCGTGGAACTGGTCACGCTGGGCTACAACACCCCTTCCGTGAATTCCCTTGAGCGCGACGAAGGCGAAACCAAACGGCTGTTCCACTCCGAACTCTGTATGCAGGCAGGTGCTTACCAGAATGCAACATGGGTGGTTGGCGTGGCGAAGGCCGGCGTGGAGGATGGCTTCCCGTTGATGGGCGGCAGCATCATCGTGGATCCAAACGGCTTTGTCATGGCGCGCGCCAGCGGGCAGGGTGATGAGTTGATCTCCCACCGCTGCGACATGGATCTGTGCCAGTTCGGCAAAACCACCATCTTTGATTTTGCCCGTCATCGTCGCATCGAACATTACGGCATCATCACACGCCAGACCGGCGTGGAACGCCCCTAACCCGGAGAAATTGAGTCATGCGCACCGTCTATCTGAATGGTGAGTTTATTGCGGAAAATGAAGCGAAAATCTCGGTCTTTGATCGGGGGTTCACCTTCGCCGATGCCATCTATGAGGTGACTGCGGTATTGCAGGGCAGGTTGGTGGATTTCGAACAGCACCTCAAGCGCCTGCGCCGTTCGCTGGGCGAGCTGGCGCTGTCGTTACCGGTTGATAACGATCAGTTGCTGGCGATCCATCGGGAACTGGTCACCCGCAACGATTTGCACGAAGGTCTGATTTACCTGCAGGTAAGCCGTGGCGTCGAAGACCGTAACTTCTCGTTTCCCGCAGCAGGTACGCCACCGACACTGGTGCTCTATACCCAGGCCAAAGATATCCTTGGTAGCCCACTGGCGAAACGCGGGATGAACATTATCAGCCTGCCGGATTTGCGCTGGGGGCGTTGCGATATCAAGACCACGCAACTGTTGTATGCCTGCCTGGCGAAAGAGCAGGCGCGGCTGCGTGGCGCTGACGATGCCTGGCTGGTAAAGGATGGCCTGATTACCGAAGGCACCTCCAACAATGCCTTTATCATCACCCACGCCGGTGCCGTCGTCACCCGTGAGCTTTCTCAGCTGTTGTTGCCGGGTATCACCCGCAGTGCGCTGATTGCCCTGATTAACGAACATGGCCTGCGTCTGGAAGAGCGCGGCTTCACTATCGATGAAGTCAGGGAGGCCGCAGAAGCTTTCATTACTTCCTCCACCTCCTTTGTTTACCCGGTCGTCAACGTCGATGGCCAGCCGGTTGGCGCGGGTCAGCCGGGTCCCCTGACTCAGCGTTTACGCCAGCTTTATATCGAGCATGCCTTAGCAGCAGCACTCTGACGGCAGCAGGACGCTTACGTCCTGCGTTGTCCCCTTACATTGCACACACCGCATTTCCCGACACCAGGGTTTGCCTTTTACTGGAGTGTTAAGAGTGAAACTATTTCCGTCCCGTACTTTGATCGCTTGTCTGTTATCGGTTGGCCTGAGCGCCGCCATTGCCGCGCCATCGGTGATGGCGGCAGAGAAAACCCTGCATGTTGTGATGTCATCTTCCTTACGGGTACTGGATCCGATCGCCACCACGGCGCAAATCACCCGTAACCATGGCTACATGATTTACGACACCCTGATCGGCATGGACGATAAACAGACGCCGCAGCCACAAATGGCGGACTGGAAAATTTCACCCGATGGCCTGACTTACACCTTCACCCTGCGTGACGGCCTGTTATGGCATGACGGCAAACCGGTGACCGCCACCGATTGTGTTGCCTCGCTGAAACGCTGGGCGCGTTACGATGTCGGCGGGCAATTGATGATGAAGTATGTCGCTAGCCTCACCGCCACCGATGATAAAACCATCACCCTCAAGCTGGCGAAACCCTTCGGCTATGTGCTGCAACTGCTGGCGAAGCCCTCGTCAGTCGCGGCATTTATGATGCCGGAGAGGGTAGCGAACACCCCGGATGGCAAGATGATCACCGATTACACCGGTTCCGGGCCGTTTAAATTTGTCGCCAGCGAATTTGATCCGGGTAACCGCGTGGTTTATGAAAAATTCAAAGGCTACGTGCCACGCAAAGAGCCGGCCAGCGGCACTGCGGGTGGCAAAGTGGTGAAGGTGGACCGGGTCGAATGGATCAACATGCCTGATCGGATGACGGCGATTAATGCCTTAACCTCCGGTGATATCGATTTTATTGAACAGCTGCCGATCGACCTGCTGCCGATGGTGCAGGCCGATCCGAATCTGAAGTACGGCACCTTGAGCAAGCTCGGTTCCATGACCGGTGGGCGTATGAACTTCCTCTATCCACCGTTTAACAATCCTGATATCCGTCGCGCGGCATTGCTGGCCATGAACCAGAAAGATGTGCTCGATGCGCTGGTGGGCAATCCGCAGTACTACAAACTTTGTGCCTCGGTGTTCGGTTGCGGTACGGCACTGGAAAGCCAGGCGGGCGGCGAATCGCTGCTGAACGGCGGCAATATCGAGGAAGCGAAAGCGCTGCTGAAGAAAGCCGGTTACGACGGCACACCCGTGGTGATCATGCAGCCAACCGATGTGCCAAGCCAGGCCTCACAACCGGTGGTGGCGGCCCAGGCGTTGCGTAAGGTGGGCTTTAAGGTCGATTTACAGCCGATGGACTGGCAGACGCTGGTGTCGCGTCGCGCCAACCCGAACCCACCGGCCCAGGGCGGCTGGAATATGTTCTTTACCTACTGGAATGCCGAAACCATCTGGAACCCGGTGGTGAACCCAATGCTGGACGGTGGCGGACGTAACGGTGCCTGGTTCGGCTGGCCGACCGATCCGCAGATGAACCAGCTCAAAGTGGATTTTGCCACCGCCACCGATGCGGCCAAGCAGAAAGAAATTGCGGTCGAGATCCAGAAGCATGCGATGGACGAAGTCAGCTACATCCCGCTGGGGCAATTTTATGATGTCGCTGCGTGGAGCAACCATATCAGCCACTTAATGACCGGACCTTCCACCGTGTTCTGGAACGTCGAGAAAGACGATTAATTGCTGACTTAAACACAACCTTCGGAGGCTCCTGTGGCTGGTTATTTTATTCGCCGCGTACTGGCGGCAATCCCGGTGATGCTGGTGGTCGCGCTGTTTGTTTTTCTGTTGTTGCGCCTGTCGCCGGGCGATCCGGCGGCAATTATTGCTGGTGATATGGCGACACCTCAGCAGCTGGCGGCGATTCGCGCCAATCTGGGTCTGGACCAGCCGCTATATCAGCAATTTTTCGTCTGGATCGGACAGCTGTTGCATGGCGACTTCAGCACGTCACTGATGGCACATACCCCGGTACTGACCATGATTGGTCAGCGACTGGAGCCGACACTGAGTCTGGCGCTGGTGGCGATTATCTTCACCATCCTGATTTCCGTGCCGCTCGGCGTGCTGGCGGCGTGGAAACACGGCAGCTGGATCGACAACCTGGTGATGTCGGCATCGGTGCTGGGCTTCTCGATTCCGGTGTTTGTGATTGGTTATCTGCTGGCAACCCTGTTCGCCATTGAACTGAGATGGTTGCCGGTGCAGGGATTTACCAGCATCACCAAAGGGGTGTGGCCGTTTGCCGAGCGCATCATTTTACCGGCTCTGACGTTGTCATCGGTGTATATCGCGCTGGTGGCACGCATGACTCGCGCCAGCGTGCTGGAGGTGCTGGGTGAAGACTATATCCGTACCGCCCGCGCTAAAGGGTTAGCGGAAATCCATGTGCTGTTTCGTCACGCGCTGCGTAATTCGATGATCCCGATCCTGACGGTGATCGGCACCGGCTTTGCGCTGATGATCTCCGGCGTGGTGGTCACCGAAAGCGTGTTTAACATTCCCGGTCTGGGCCGATTGATTGTTGATGCGGTGCTGGCACGCGATTACCCGGTGATTCAGGGCATGATCCTGCTGACCAGTGGGGTCTACGTCATCATCAATCTGTTGATTGACCTGTCGTATGCGCTGAGCGATCCGCGTATTCGTTACTGAGGGTAAGGCATGAGCATGATTAAACCTGTTTCAGTGGTGCTGCCAGCGCCCCGACGTCGTTGGTTAACGCTGCCGCGCATCCCGCTGTTATCGGTGATTGCGCTGGTCACGTTGACGCTGATTGTCGGCATGGCGATCTTTGCCCCGTGGATTGCCAGCCATGATCCCGAGGCGCTGTCACCCGCGTTTCGTCTCAAACCACCCAGCGCGGAGTTTTGGCTGGGGACCGATGCCTATGGTCGTGACCTGTTTGCACGCGTGGTGTATGGCGCACGCATTTCGTTAATGGTCGGGCTGGGCGTCACGCTAATGAGCGTGTTGATTGGCCTGCCGCTCGGGTTGCTGGCCGGGTATTTTCGCAGCCTCGACGCGATAGTCATGCGGGTGATGGATGGCCTGATGGCGATCCCCGGCATCCTGCTGGCCATTGCCATCGTTTCACTGAGCAGCGCGGGCATCTGGACGGTGATGGTGGCGATTATGGTGCCGGAGATCCCGCAAGTGGTGCGCCTGGTGCGTTCCAGGGTGCTATCGGCGCGTGAAGAACCCTATGTAGAAGCGGCGATCCTGACGGGCACCTCCACCTTCCGGGTGCTCACCCGGCATTTGATGCCGAATACCCTGGCTCCGCTGATTGTGCAAAGTACCTATATCTGCGCATCGGCGATTCTCACGGAAGCGATTCTGTCCTTCCTCGGCGCGGGTATCGGCACGGAAATTCCCACCTGGGGCAACATCATTTCCGAGGGCCGCCTTTATTTCCAGCTGAAACCCTCGCTGGTGCTATGGCCGGGGCTGCTGCTTTCGCTGTGCATTCTGTCGATTAACCTGCTGGGCGATGTGGTGAGCGATGCCCTCGACCCGCGACTGAAAAAAAGGGGCGATAAATGACGGAACAACATTATGAGGTGCTGCATGTCGATCGCCTGTCAGTAAGCACCGCACAAGGTGTGCCGATCCTGCAGGATATCTCTTTCCGTATCCACGCCGGAGAGACGCTGTGTCTGGTGGGGGAAAGCGGTTCGGGTAAATCGGTCACCTCACTGGCGACTCTTGGTTTGCTGCCAAAAGGCGCGCTGAAGGTCACCGGTGGCCGCATCCTGCTCGATGGCGAAGATGTGTTGCAGGTGAGCAATAGCCGCCAGAAAGCATTGCGTGGCAGCCATATGGCGATGATTTTTCAGGAGCCGATGACGGCACTCAATCCGGTGCTGACGGTGGGACGCCAGATCGACGAAGTATTGCAGACGCATACCGGGCTCGGCGCGGCGGAACGCCATGCTCGCGTAATGGATGCCTTATCGCAGGTGCATCTGCCGGATATCACCCGTATCTATGGTGCGTATCCGCACCAGCTGAGCGGCGGCCAGCGTCAGCGCATTATGATCGCGATGGCGCTGGTGCTGGAGCCCCGGTTACTGATCGCCGATGAGCCGACCACCGCGCTGGATGTCACCACGCAGCAGCAAATCCTCAAACTGATCCGTGAATTGCAGCAAAAGCACGGTACAGCGGTATTGTTTATCACTCACGATATGGGCGTGGTGGTGGATATTGCGGACCGCGTCTGCGTGATGCGCAAAGGCAATATCGTTGAATCCGGTGGATTAGAACAGGTGCTGTCACAACCCCGCGAGGATTACACCAAAGCGTTGCTGGCGGCGGTACCTGGCCTGGCGCCACGACCGGCACGCAAAGCCATCAGTCCGCAGGTGGTGCTGGATGTGGTGGAGCTGGGCAAAATCTATCGGGCGAAAGGGGGGCTGCTGAGTTGGTTTGGCAAACGGCGCGCGGGAACACGCGCATTGGATGATGTCACCTTCAGCCTCAAGAGAGGGCGCACGCTGGGTATTGTCGGCGAAAGCGGGTCCGGTAAATCCACCATGGCACGCTGCGTAATGCGCTTGCTGACGCCGGATGAAGGGGCGATTCGCATCACCGGCAACGATATTTCCGAGCTGTCTCCCGCGGGTCTCAAACCACATCGTAAACGCATTCAGATGATTTTTCAGGATCCGAACCGTTCGCTCAATCCGCGCATCAGTATCGGAAAAAGTCTGGTGGAAGGGCCGATGAATCACGGCGTCTCTTTCGCCGAGGCCTGGGCGCGTGGACAAGAACTGCTGGAACTGGTCGGGTTGCCTGCTGACGCTATCGAGCGTTTTCCCCATCAGTTTTCCGGTGGGCAGCGGCAGCGTATCGCTATCGCCCGTGCGCTGGCGATGGAGCCGGATGTGATTGTGGCGGATGAAGCGGTATCAGCGCTCGATGTTTCAGTGCAGGCGCAGGTGTTGCAACTGCTTGATGACATCCAGCGTCGTCTCGGGGTGGCGATTTTATTTATTACCCATGATTTACGTGTCGCCGCTCAACTATGTGATGACGTGCTGGTGATGCAGCACGGCAAGGTGATCGAATACGGTGCAGCAGCTGATGTGCTGGGTGCGCCACAACATCCTTATACCCAACAACTGATGGGGGCGGTGCCTGGTAAAGGCTGGGATTTTGCCGCAGGCCGGAGGATCGGAGCATGACTTTTGATTTGCTGTTTCGTGCCGTCACGGTGGTGGATGGCAGCGGTGCTGAACCCTATATGGCGGATGTGGCCGTTGCGGGCGAACGGATTGTCGCTATCGGTGATCTCAGAGGAGAGGCGGCGCAGCGCGTGATTGAAGGCAATGGGCGCTGTCTGATGCCGGGGTTTATTGACGTCCACACCCACGATGATACCAATGTGATTCATCAGCCGGAGATGCTTGCCAAGATTTCCCAGGGGGTGACCACGGTGATTGTCGGGAACTGTGGCATCAGCGCGTCGCCAGTGGTTTTACCGGATGCGCCGCCCGATCCGATGAACCTGTTAGGGAAAAAAGACGCCTTTGTCTATCCCACTTTTCAGCATTATGTCGCGGCGGTGGAAGATGCCGGTCCGAGTGTGAACGTGGCGGCGTTGATTGGTCATACCGCGCTGCGAGCCAACGTGATGACGCAATTTGATCGTCCGGCCACCCGCAGCGAACTCGAACAGATGTGCGGGACGTTGCAGGACGCGCTTGATGCGGGGGCCATCGGTCTGAGTTCCGGCCTGGCCTATACCAATGCCCGCCAGGCACCGATGTCGGAAATGCAGCCGCTGGTGGATATCGTTGGTGCCTCGGGAGCAATTTACACCACGCATATGCGTAATGAACACGATGGTTTGCTGGACTCGCTGGAGGAATCATTTACCACAGCGCGGCAGGCCGGGGCAGAGCTGGTTATCTCGCATCTGAAATGTGCCGGAGCCGGTAACTGGGGTCGGGCACCGCTGGCACTGGCGGCGCTGGAAAAAGCCGCTAGCGAACAATCCTGTAACTGTGATTGCTACCCTTACAATTGCAGCTCCACCACGCTCGATGCCTGGCGTGTTGATGGCAAGATGGAAATTTATATCACCTGGTCGGAACCTCATCCGGAGATGGCAAAAAAGACCTTGCAGGAGATCGCTGAACTTTGGGGTGTTGATCAGTGGCAGGCCACCGAGCGCCTGCGTCCGGCCGGGGCGATCTACCATATGATGAGTGAGGACGATGTGCGTCAGGTGCTGGCCCATCCGTTGTCGATGGTAGGCTCCGATGGCTTACCTTCCGATCCCAATCCTCACCCACGTCTGTGGGGCACTTTTCCGCGCGTGCTGGCCCATTACTGCCGTGATCTCAAATTGTTCGACCTGGCAGAAGCGGTGCGTAAGATGACCGGCCTGTCTGCCACACGCTTTCGCCTGCGCGATCGTGGCAGGGTCCGTGAGGGGGCATTCGCCGATTTAACCCTGGTGGATATGACTCGCATTGAAGATGTTGCCACCTATCGCGATCCCTGCCGCCAGGCCCCGGGCATAGATCTGGTGGTGGTCAACGGGGTGGTGAGTTATGAGGACGGAAAAGTGCAGGGCCGGAATGGGCGGTTGTTAAAACGTGAGACAAAGAACGCGTAACCCAGAAAGGCTTGCAGGCTGTAATAAGACTTGTTAAGTGGTCTTTTCAGTTTTACTATAAAGACCGGTTAAACAGTCCTTAAGGTGCATTATGCCAAACATCATTTTGAGTGACACGAGCGCCAGTGTCAGCGAGCTTAAGAAAAACCCTATGGCGACAGTGAGCGCCGGAGATGGATTTCCGGTAGCCATCCTTAACCGTAACCAACCCGCTTTTTATTGTGTTCCTGCTGAGTTGTACGAAAAAATACTGGATGCACTCGATGATCAGGAACTGGTTAAGCTAGTCAGTGAACGCAGCAACCAGAATCTGATTGATGTGGATCTGGATAGTTATTTATGAGTTATCGAGTCAAATTCAGGGAAGATGCGCTGAAAGAATGGCAGAAACTCGATAAAACCATTCAACAGCAGTTTGCCAAAAAACTAAAGAAGTGTGTTGAGCACCCACATATTCCTTCTGCAAAATTAAGGGGGATAAAGGATTGTTACAAGATAAAACTCCGTGCGTCCGGTTTCCGTCTCGTTTACCAGGTGATAGATGATGAATTAATCATCGCTGTGGTTGCCGTCGGTAAACGTGATCGGAGTGAAGTTTATAATCTGGCAAGTGAACGCCTGAGATAATCAGCATCGGCTCCCGCTGGGAGCCGATGTTATCAGTGCCACAAGGGTTGCCATGTCCCAACATCACTTGCATTAATGCGTTTGGGTAACAGCTTCGCATCGTAGAACGCATCGGCAATTTTCTGTTGTTCTGCCAGGTTACTGATGTGCACCGGTTCGATCTGATAGCTGCGCTGGGCATTTGCCTGTTCCACGGTGGAGACGGGCAGATTACCCCACAACGGCGACAGGATTTTCGCCGCCTCGGTGGGATTGGCTTTCAGCCAGGCGGATTCCTGTTGCAGCGCCTGATACACGGTATTCAGCACCTGAGCATGCGCTTTGGCATAAGGGGTGGACACCAGATAATAGCGCTGGTAGCTCGCCAGGCCGTCACCGCTGGTCAGCACGCGCGCGTGCTGTTCCACCTTCGCACTGGTGACGTAGGGTTCCCAGGTGACCCAGGCATCAACACTGCCATTCTCCAGCGCCGCACGACCGTCTGCCGGTGTCAGCCAGGCGGCCTTGACGTCATTAAATCCCAGTCCCGCCTGTTTCAGCGCCGCAATCAACAGATAATGGCTGCCCGCTGCTTTGGTGACGGCGATCCTTTTCCCTTTCAGGTCCTGCAACGTTTTAATCGCTGAGTTCGCCGGGACCAGGATCGCCTGTGCGTTGGGGGAAGGGGTTTCGCGTGCGTAGTAAGTCAGGTCCGCGCCTGCCGCCTGGGCAAATACCGGCACCGTGTCGGCGACATCGGCGGAAAGATCGACGTTGTTCAGATTGAGCGCTTCGAGCAATGGCAGGCCGCTGGAAAACTCGTGCCAGCTGACGTTAATGCCTTCGGCAGCAAGGGATTTGTCCAGGTCGCCGCGCTGCTTAATCAGCGTCAGTAACGTTGAGGATTTCTGGTAACCAATTCGCAGCGTTTCAGCCGCCTGGGTGGAAGCGGAGATGAGTGCTGTGAGCAGCAACGCGCTGACCAGCAGCGGTCGTAAAGTGGGCATGACCTTTCCTTTTGGCGTTTATTGTCATGCGATGGTAAAAGCCGGGCCGCTACACACCAACTGCCGTCTTTGCATAAGGTTTGCCGGATTTGAGATATCCTGCAACGGCGCAATAAATCGCGCCGTTACAAAATAAGCTAACCCGTAAGTTCATCATATAAATCACGCAGCCGGGTACGCAGATAAAGCACCGCTTTATGCTTACGAGATAACAATGTTTGCACGCTAACCCCTGATTCTTCTGCCAGCTCTTTATAGCTGTACCCCTGCAACTCGGTTTTATCGAATACTTCCCGCTGCGTGGGTGGCAGCTCCGCAAGGGCTTCGCCTAACTCTGCCCATATCATCGCTTTCAGGTATTCATCCTCGGGCGTGTGTGGCACACCGAAAAGCGTCTCCGCCAGCTCATCTTCCGCCGTATCGCCTGTATCATCAGCGCCAAAATAGGCAGACAGAGGCAGCTCGCTTTTTTTGCGCGATCGGTCGGTCATTTCATTGCGGGCGGCGCGAAACAGCCAGGCGACGGCATTCTCCACCGGCTGATCCACCGTCATCAGCCGCCAGGTAACTTCCTGCAGGATATCCTCGGCATCGTCACGTACCGGGATGCGACGGCTGATAAAGGACTTCAGCCGCGATCGGCAGGCACCGATCGCTGACATTAGCAGGGATTCCTTCGCCGTTGCGGATTTCATGGCTGTCACTCAGCTTCCGGCGTTTTAGGCGGCGTGTTTTCCGACGGTTTGCGGGTATCCGTATTATCCTCCCAGCGTCCACGCCAGCCACAGTGACCGCGAGCATCACGGCGTCCAAAACCTTCACGGCGTTGGCGCATAAACTCTTCACGTTGTTCGGGGGTCATTTGCATCCAGCGTTCGTGCATGCGGCGACGTTCGCGCACCATGCCAAACATGCCTGCATGGAAACCCAGGCCACCAAACAGGATGCGGCACAGGACTAACAACCCCAGCGCCTGCCAGAAGCCAATACTTTTCACCCCGATGATGGCGGGAAGTAACGCATTCCACAACGACATCACCAGCAAGCCAAGTACCACCACCAGCGCGACACCCAGCAACAACGGTTTAGCCATTCTGTGTCCACCCATGCCGCGACCACCAAACCGACGTCCACGCATATCAAAATCTCTCATCGTCTTTCCTCTCATCACATTAGCGGATTACTGCCTGTGTTGAGGTAGACGAATGAGCGAAAGAAATATTGCTAAAAAAAAGAAAAATTGTGGTGCACTGACTTTCTGATGATCTTTGTAGAGCAATTTACTGGCGCAATTCTTAATCAAATTTTTTGAATTTTTTCAGCAAATCCCTCAGCTTTTACTCGCCGGCCTACAGGTCTATTCTCTCTCACATCGGGGCACAACGCCCCACCCACTAAAAATTATCTCTGAGGAATTGACCATGAAATCTATCAAAACTTTCGTTGCAGTTGCGGCCCTGTCACTGGTTTCTTTCGGCAGCTTCGCACAGAGCATCACCGCTTCCGCTTCAACCCTGGATGGCGCAGAAGCCAAAATCGCCGCTCAGGCTAAACAGGCCGGTGCCTCTTACAAAATCACCGGTGCACGTGTGGATAACGGTGCTTACCTGTCAGCGGAACTGACTAAATAAACGGTTAACGCGGGAAGTAATGATTAGCCAGATCACAATGATCGCACTAATTATCAAGAAAGAAACAATAACTATGGTTATTATTATTTCCATCGAAGGCGCACAGCCTTCTAAACAGACAAATTAAGGATTAAGACCATGAAAACTATCAAAGCAATGTCCATCGCCGCTGTCGCTGCTCTTTCACTGATGTCATTTGGCAGCTTTGCTCAGAGCATCTCCGTAACCTCTTCAACTCTGGACGGTGCGGAAGCGAAAATCGCCGCTCAGGCAGCACAGCAGGGCGCGCAGTACAAAATTACCGAAGCGAACACCAATAACCGTGTTCACATGACCGCAGAACTGTACAAATAACGGATGGTCGTACAGGGAAGTGCCGGAAAAGGTCGCCGCAAGGCGGCCTTTTTCGTATGCGTGGCCCGTCCTGTGAGCGGGTAAGGCAAAGTAGAAAGTCGTTAAACCAGCCAGAACGTGATGGCAATGACGACAATTGCGAAAGTCGCCGTCGTACCCCAGGCGTAAGACGGCCAGAATGTCACTGACAGCATCCCGAATCCGAGAATGAGCAGCACCGGGATCAGGGTGCTGGCAAAATATCTCAGTTGCCTGCGCAGCCTGGTCATAAAGTCATTACTCAACTTATTCGACTCCTTTCCCTGGAAAACATCTTTGATCGTCCGGGAACTCAACCCGGTCCGTCGCTGCCTGCGGCCAGTAGCGCCACGATAATGTCGCTGATCGGTGTCGCGATGCCATGCGTTCGGCCAAGCCGTGACACCACGCCATTACGGATATCCCATTCCAGCGGGCGTCCGGCCTGGCGATCGGCGAGGATGGAGGTGCCTAAATCCGGCGGGGCACGATGGAAGCCATCGATAATCTCCTGCGGCACGTCATCACTCAGGATTGCCCCCTCGGCACGGGCAACCGACAGGCATTCACGTAAATAGGCTAATGCCACATCGGTGATATCGGCACGGGAGAACATACCGGCGCGGCGTCCTGACAGCACCATTAAACCGGCGACTGCGTTTTGCAGCAATTTACGCCAGGCAACCGAGGTGAAATCATCAGAGAGGGCGGCTTCACAGCGCGTGCCCTCCAGCGTTTGCTGCACCCGTCTTGCTGCGGGCGTATCAGGCAAGGTCAGCCGTGGTTTGGCTCGCAGCCAGACGGAAGCATCCGGCTCGCGCTGTGCCGGAAACCACACCACCGATGGCAGCACAGTCGCTCCCGCAACGGCATTCGCCAGCATCGCTTTCTGCTCCACACCGTTTTGCAACACGCAAACCACCGTGTTCTCGTTGCATAACGCAGCCAGCCACGGGGTAGTGGCTGCCAGCTGCGTCGTCTTCACGGCGACGAAAACCACGCTGAATGGATGGGTAATCGCTGCCGGATCGGTCAGTACCGGTCCCGGCACCACGATTTGGCCGCCATCAAAACGCACTTCCAGCTGTGGGTGAGCGGTACGTCCACACACCACCGGCGTACGTCCCACTTCATGCAGGGCGGCGACGATAGTGGTGCCAATCGCCCCTGGGCCGATAAGCGCAACCCCTGAATTTCCGGACATCATCAACTCCTCAAAACGACGAATAAGGTGAGTCATACCATCAGGCATACGCTGATGCTATGCAGCCCAGAGCCAGAATTAAAGCAAAGTCTTTTCATTATGGTATGAATAAAAACTCATGCTTCAGAGATACAGGTCCTGTGCCTTACGCGACTCTGCCAGCAGCCAGTTGCGGAAACTCACCACATGCGGCTGCGTTTCTAACCCTTTCGGGCAAACAAAATAGTAGGCGATAGGGGAGGGAAAGGGCGTATCGAATAAGCGGATTAGGCTACCCTCGCCAATCTCTTTTTCCACATGGCCACTGCGCGCCAGAGCGATGCCCTGGCCCAGCAGTGCAGCTTCAAGTGTCATATTGGTATCCGCCAGCCGGACGTTTTCCTTCAGTGCCGGAATGCTGACGCCAACCTGTTTAAACCAGCTCTCCCATTTGGGCACCAGATCAGCACCGTCACGTGTGAGCAGGGGATAACGTAATAATTCGGCGGGTTCCTGCGGGGTGCCAAAACGGCTGAGCAACGCCGGACTGGCTACCGGAAAGATTTGCTCCCGAAACATAAATTCGGAGTGCAGTGCGGGATAATTGCCGTTGCCGAAACGGATCGCCACGTACGAATCAGAACTGGAAAAATTGATCACTTTATCGCTGGATTCCAGCGTTACCAGGATTTCCGGGTGTTGTCTCGTCAGATCAGGTAAACGGGGTAACAGCCATTTCAGTGCGAAGGAGTAAGTGGTGTTCACCCTCAGCCGGAACCTGCCGTTTTGCTCGTGGAGATCGGCCAGGGTGGCATCCAGATTCATAAAGAATTCACGCACTATCGGGGCAAGGGCTGCGCCAGCTGGCGTCAGACTTAAGGTTTTTCCACGCTGAAAAAGCGGTAACCCCCAGATGTCTTCGAGATTTTTCAGTTGATGGCTGACGGCGCTTTGCGTGATATGTAATTCTTCTGCAGCCGAGGTGAAGGTTGAATGCCGGGTGGCGACTTCAAAGGCGCGTAAGGTCGCGGTTGGCGGCAGATGTTTCATAAAGCGGTGTCTCCCCGGCGTGCAAACCCTGGACGATAGCTATGAGTGAATGGTCATAGTATGGCATGTTCCGGTAACCGACAGGGAGTGCACCTTATTATTATTTTATTAAATTGTTATGTTGTTATAATACTCGCAGCATAAGAACAACCGGCTCATTTCTTATCCAGCCCGCCAATAAAAAAATCACTGAACGCCGCCACCTGCTGTGGCTGAAACCCGCCGATAACTGCTATACCCGCCGGTGTCTGGCTGGCGGGTACAGGTCCAAATCGGATCAACGTCGTTCAGCAACTGTTCCTATACTTCTGATTCATCCCATTATCCCCCAGGGAGGATCACGATGATCACGCTTCACCATGCGATTAAAATTTCTGCCAGCCGCCATGCGGTGTATGCCTCACTTACCGACATCAACCACATGGCAGCATGGCATGCCGGGAAGGTTGAGGGAGAGATTGCACCCGGCAAAGTGCTGACGCTGCGTCCCAAACCCGAAACCTGCTTCAGCTGGCGAACCGATCAACTGGAGAGCGATGCGTTGATTGTTCAAACGTCACAGGAAGAAACCGATAGTCACGCCGGTAAAACCCTCACTTTTTCACTTTCCGATCTGGATGATGGCCGCACGCTGGTGGAATTGACGCACGGAGAATGGGCAGAGAGCGATCCACATTTGCCGTTCTGCAACACTTATTGGGGTGAAGTGCTTTTTCATCTGAAAACTTTCGCCGAACGCGCCTGAGGACAAGCCACCATGCCACAGAAAAAACCTGTCACTTATCACGTTGTCAAACCCGGTGAACCGCACCCACAGGGCTGGAAGGTGCCTCCGGTTAACGATTTGCGCTCAGCCATTGAGCTGCTAAAGACCATGCCAGGTCACTATATTGAAACTGATCGCGAAGTGGACCCAAACGCTGAACTGGCAGGGGTTTACCGTTATATCGGTGCTGGCGGGACAGTGATGCGCCCAACGCGCATCGGTCCGGCCATGACGTTCAATAAGATAAAAGGCTTTCCCGATGCGCGCGTACTGGTTGGTTTAATGGCGAGCCGCGAAAGGGTGAGCGCATTGCTGGGTGCTCCGGTACGTGAGCTGGGTATCCAGATGGCAGAAGCACGTAAGAATGTCACGCCGCCGGTGGTGGTGGAGCGGGAAAATGCCCCTTGCCAGGAAGTGGTGTATCGCGCCGGAGACGAAGGTTTCGACCTGCGTAAAATCCTGCCAGCTCCGACAAATACTACCGAAGATGCAGGCCCCTATTTTTGCCTCGGTCTGGTGCTGGGAAGTGACCCAGATGATCGCGGCAACGTTGATGTCACTATCCATCGTCTGTGCGTGCAGAGCGCAGATGAACTTTCCATCTTCTTTGCTCCGGGCCGCCATATTGATGCCTTCCGGCAGAAGGCGGAAGCCGCAGGCAAACCACTGGCCGTCTCCATCAATATGGGACTGGATCCGGCTATCTATATCGGTGCGGAATTTGAAGCGCCAACCACGCCATTTGGTTTTAATGAGTTATGCGTTGCGGGCGGCTTGCGGGGACGACCTGTAGAGCTGGTGGAATGCTTAACTATTAAGCAACGGGCAATTGCGCGTGCCGAGATTGTGATTGAAGGTGAGATCTTGCCCGAGGTGCGTGTCGCTGAAGATCAAAACAGCAAAACCGGCAAAGCGATGCCGGAGTTTCCTGGTTATACCGGTGATGCCAACCCTTCGCTGCCGGTGATAAAGGTCAAAGCGATCACTACCCGTACCCATCCTATCCTGCAAACGCTGGTGGGACCGGGTGAAGAACATGTCAGCCTGGCAGGGATCCCCACTGAAGCCAGTATCCATATTGAGTGTCAGGACGCGTTACCAGGATTGGTGAAAAATGTTTATGCCCACAGCGCAGGCGGCGGTAAGTTTCTGGCAGTGTTGCAGGTGGAGAAGAAGAATGCCGGTGATGATGGTATGACACGCCAGGCAGCACTGATTGCGCTGGCGGTGTATCGCGAGCTGAAGAATGTCATTCTGGTCGATGAGGATGTTGACCTGTTCGATACCGACGATGTGTTATGGGCGTTGCAGACCCGTTATGTCGGCGATCTCGATACCCTGTTTGTTCCCGGTATCGCCGGGCATGTGCTCGACCCGACGCAGCAACCTTTTTACGATCCGCGCGTTACGGCGAAGGGCACTACCACCAAAACGATTTTTGACTGCACGGTGCCATTCCATCTGAAAGAACACTTCATTCGTGCCCGGTTTAAACAGGTGGACGCGAGCCTGTGGGCACCTGAATTGTTTGGTAAAAGCTAAGCCGATGACTCCAGTGAACGCAGCCACTGTGCCAGCACTGCAGCATGGTTGTGCTGCGTATCTTTCGCCGCATATAACAGGGTGACGGTGCCGTTGTTACCCCGCTCAACCAGCTGGTGGCCTTCATCCTGATGTGCGAGCAATTCCCGCTGGTAGCTTTCACTGAACGATGTGAAATCAAGGGTTTCAGCGTGGAAGGCTTTACGCAATCCTGTTGAGGGAGCGAGGTTTTTACACCACTCGTCATAATGAAGATCGGTCTTTTTAATTCCGCGCGGCCAGAGTCTATCAACCAGTACCCGGTAGCCATCGTCATCACTGACAGGATCATAGACGCGTTTACATTGGATCACGGTTATTTTCTCCTCGCCTGGAATTCCAGCCAGCCCAGGGTTTTTTCCATCGTCTGGCGCTCCTGATCGGCCTGCATAATAAAAGGCGCTGAAATAGTCGCGCCTGCGGCGGATTTCGCCAGAATATCAAGACTATCCCCAATGCCGTACCCGCCATGGGTGATAAAAGGGATGATATTTATTCCAGATAAATCATGGCGAACTAAAAAGGAGCGCATGATAGAAGGCAGACTCATGCCCCAGATAGGATAACCAAGATAGACCGTTTTATATTTTTTCAGGTCGGCCAGATTATTCAGTAAGGGGGGATTAAAGCCGCTTTTTCTCTCGTTGCTCGCCTGCTCAACCATTTCCAGGTAATCAGCAGGATAGGGTTGCCGGGGGAGAATTTCATATTGGTCAGACTTAAGGGCGCGTTGAATAATACCGGCAATCACCCGCGTGTTGCCGCTGCGGGAATGCCAGGCCACCAGCGTATCTGACTGGCCGGTGAGGATCGAGCCAGAGATGGGCTGCGCCACGGCGTCCTGCGCCAGCAGGGAAACGCCGGTCAGGAAGGGAAACAATGCCCGGCGGCTGAGGTTAAATTCATCGTTCATACTGCCTCCGGCAGCAAGGTATTTATTCAGTTCAGGGCAACCTTAAAGCTTAACAGGCCCGGAAAAATACACCTTTTGCGGCATGATTGATGAGCAGGATTCATAGGGGTTATCAGGCTGTAGCGGAGCAAGTTATTGCGCGGGGTTTACCGGCACCGTACTCAGAATTGCGCGATGAATCGCGCCGCTACGGAATCGTGCGGTTATTATAATGGCAGCGATAAGCTGCCATTTTTTAATTAAAGGATAGAGAACGGATATTCAACAAATACGCGGACTTCATTACCGCCGACATTATAGTCTGAAGCATCAGACGAGACGCGCAATGAGGAGAAGCGCAGTTTCACTTTCAGGTCCTTCGCGACACCATCCGGCACTTTATACTGCAGCTGGTTGAAGAATTCGTGCTCGTGACCATTATCGGTCGCTGCGGTTTTGATATTGTCACCACGGACATAAGCAACGTCATAGCTCAGACCATTGATACCGACACCGCTCAGATCGATGGAGTAAGCCACCTGCCATGAACGCTCGTCTTCACCATTAAAATCAGACCAGTAAGAGTTCGCCAGCCAGATGGTGTTGCCGCCATCGCCTACGCCACCCTGATTACGGTATCCGCCATAATGGTAACCGGTGCTCCCGCTGCTTTGCTGATAAGCAACTTTGAAGGTATGGATATCGAAGGTATAGCTGGCAGCCAGGCTCCAGATGGTATTACTGCGGCCAGTGTCGAGCTGATCGGCATATTCCTGGCTCAGGCGTGAGTTATAACCGTTGAAATCCAGGCCAAAGGATTGATTAGCCGCAATTGGCGCTTTGTAGTTCAGACCGAGATATTGCTTGTTAATCACGTCTTCAACATTTGACGCGTAAAATGCACCACTCAGCTGATCGGTAAATTGATAACTGGCCCCGGCAAAGCTCAGGGATTTCAGGCCGGTATTATGGCTGTCGTCACTTTTCTGCTGTTCATCGGTGAAATAACCGGCTGAAACGTTTAATCCGGCAACTTCCTGCGAGTTGATCATGAAACCGGTATAGGTTTCATCCAGCAGGCGTGAATCATCGGCGGTCAGGATTGGCAGAACCGGGCGCTGTGTACCGTAGCTGAGCACGGTGTTGGAGAAGCGCATTTTTGCCGTGGCACCGAATTTAGCCAAATCTGACTTTGCCTTGCCATCGTTATCCTGGGCAAAGAAATCGATGCCGCCTGCGCCACTACGGCCACGGCCGCCATCCAGTCGAACCGCATACTGCGCCAGACCATCGACGCCAAATCCGACCGGTCCCTGAGTGAATCCAGAGGAGAAATTGGCGATGATGCCTTGTCCCCACTCGCGGCGAGTGCGAATGCCGTCGTCTTTATAATTCCTGTTGATGTACGCATTGCGTAACAACACATCCAGATGGCTATCGTCGAGGAAACCGTTGGAATCCTGCTGCGCCGCAGCGGCCATTCCCGAGAGACCCATTAATGATGCTACCAGTGAAAGTTTGAAGATCTTTTTCACGTTATGTCTGCCTTAAAAAATCAATATTATTCTGTTAATGCGAAAGACTGCGCGCGGGATATTACCATCGAATGCGTGACCGAAAGTGCCTCGTTTTTATCGATTTATGCGATTTTAACGGCATTAAATCCTTTCCTGGCGGGATGTAATGATGTGGAGAGTCTATAATTCGTACGTTCAAATGGCCGGAGACGTGGCGATATTAATTAAAATCACTCATAACTGATATCAGGCAATAACGCTACAAAGCTATTTTACTCATGGCTACAATCATTTCGTGCATTACGTAAATTAAATACCACCACCCGTACCCTCTGTATGTCCCACCTGTCATGACTGGCTGATATTAAACAGTCTGAATTTTTGCAGTGATGTTTGTCGCATCGTTTTCATAATAACAATTGAAGCAAACTACTGGAGAGCTATGGAACTTTTTATCAATAATCAGACGGTTCAGGTCGATGCAGACGCCGATACCCCGTTGCTCTGGGTCATTCGTGATGATCTGGCGATGACCGGGACGAAATATGGTTGCGGTCTTTCGCAATGTGGAGCCTGTTCAGTGATGGTTGACGGGCAACTGGTCCGTTCCTGTGTCACGCCGATAGATAAGCTGGCCGGTAAGCAGATTACTACCATCGAAGCGATAGAAAGCGACGAGGTTGGCAAGCGCGTGGTGGCCTCCTGGATAAAGCACCAGGTTCCGCAGTGCGGGTATTGTCAGTCAGGACAGGTGATTGCGGCGACGGCGTTGTTGAAACAGATTGCGCATCCTTCTGATGAAGAGATTGCGGCGGCGATGGTCAACCTGTGCCGCTGCGGCACGTATAACGCCATCAAAGCGGCCATCCATGAGGTTGCCGCACAGGAGGGTGAAGCATGAAATTCTCTGCGGACATCTTCACCGCCTCGTTGGCACAAATGACAGAGGGAGAGGCGACCAATCTCTCACGCAGACGTTTCCTCCTTGCCTCGGCCGGAACCGTGGCGGGGGCGTTTGTCTTGGGTTTTGGCCTGCCGCTCGGCGAGGCGCGGGCGCAGGATGCTAACGCGACCGTCGCTGCCGGGACGCGCGTACCCGCCTTCCTGGCAATTCGTCCCGACAACAGCATCCGTTTCCTTTCCCCATTTGTTGAAGGCGGGCAGGGTATCTTCACCGGCATGGCGCAAATCGTGGGGGAGGAGCTGGATGCTGACCCCTCGCTGTTCATTGTCGAAAATGCGCCAGCAGGTAACGATTACAAAGTGATGGAGGGCGGCAGACGCATCACCGGGGGCAGTATGTCGGTGCGCATGAGTTACGACACCATGCGCCGCCTCGGCGCACTGGCACGCCACATGTTACTCCAGGCCGCCGCCGCAGAACTCGCGGTGCCGCTAAGTTCGCTGATCACGGAACCGGGTAAAGTGATCGATCCGGCATCCGGCAAGTCCCTCTCCTATGGTGAGCTGGCCGCGCGTGCCATGGATCTGCCCGTACCTGCGTCAGACACGATTAAATTGAAAGACCCGGCACAATTTCGCTGGATTGGCAAACCCGTCCCACGTCTTGATATCCACGCAAAATCAACCGGCCAGGCAATCTATAGCATTGATTGTAAGGTGGAAGGCATGTTGCAGGCAGCGGTTCAGCATGCACCGCGCCTCGGTTTGTCGGTGGGGGAGATCCGTAACGAAGAACAGGTTTCAGGTATGAAAGGCGTTCATTCGGTGCATCGCTTACCGGGAGCCGTAGCGGTGGTCGCCGAGCGCTGGTGGCACGCTAAGCGAGCCGTTGAAGCCTTACAGGTCAGCTGGAATGAACCCGATGAATCGGCACGTGAGCGTTATATGCCAGCAGATTTCTCCTCAGACCAACATGCAGAGGCACTCGCGAATGAACCGGGTAAGGGTGACGATGCCGAGACTAAAGGCAATGTCAGCCAGGCATTAGCTAGCGCCCACAGCACGCTGCAAGCCACGTATCATTCGCAGTATCTGAACCATGCGCAATTAGAGCCACCCTCTGCCCTGGCGCGTTTTAACGCTGACGGCACCCTCGAACTGTGGCTGCCTAATCAGGCTCCGGAAATGTTCCAGGCTGACGCCGCAAAACGCACCGGGCTGCCGCCCGAAAAGATTTTCATCCATTCGCCGCTGTTAGGGGGCTTTTTCGGCAGACACTTTGTCTATGACACGGCGATGGTGTATCCCCAGGCAATTGAACTGGCGAAGGCGGTCGGGCGTCCTGTGAAAGTGATCTGGAGCCGTGAAGAGGAGTTTTTACGCGACACCCATCGCCCGATGGCTGCCGTCCGTTTTCAGGCCGGGCTTGATGAGGCGGGCTATCCGGTGGCGCTTGAGGTGGTCAGTATTACCGAAGGCCCTACCGAGGGCATTGTCGGTAAACGTGGTGCCAAACTGGATCCCAGCGCCGTCGAGGGATTGACCGGCAAAGCCTATGACATTCCGCATCGCCGTATTGCCCAGATTTACAAAAAAGGGCCGGTGATGCTGGGTTACTGGCGCTCGGTAGGCAACTCGATGAATGATTTTCTCTACGAAAGCTTCCTCGATGAGATCGCCGTTGCCGGAAAAAAAGATCCGTTTGAATTGCGCCTGCATCTTTTACAAGGCAATCAACGGCTGACTCATTTGCTCAATGCCGTAGTTGAACTCTCCGGTGGCTGGAAACCCGGTCCTTATGACGCTGCTGATGGCTCGAAACGTGCGCGGGGTATCGCGATGGCCTCTCCTTTTGGTACTCAGGCTGCCGCCATCGCTGAAGTGTCGATTGTGGATGGCAGGGTGAAAGTCCATGAAGTCTGGGAAGCGATTGATCCCGGCAGCATCATTAACCCGGCGATTGTGGAAGCGCAGGTGAACAGTGCTGTCGCGCTGGGATTATCCCAGGTGCTGCTGGAAGAAAGCGTCTATGAGCAGGGAAAACCCGTCGCCCGTAATTACGATATGTACCCGATTCTGCCGCCTTCAGGTATGGCCAACGTCCACGTCAGGATTGTAGCCAGTGGTGAAAAAATGGGAGGGATTGGCGAACCGCCACTTCCGGCTATTCCCCCGGCTGTCGCCAATGCGGTGTTCAGGCTCACCGGCCAGCGTGTTCGCAGCATGCCGCTATCACGCCACAACTTCGCGTAATCCTGAACTGAAGCCGGAGAATAACAATATGACCAAGCGCAGTATCAGTGTGGTGTTCGCTTTATTGATCGTTATCCTGGGCGTTGTGGCGTGGGTAATGCGTACCCCGACAGATAACATCGCAGTGAATGAGTCCCTGAATCCCCCGTCGGCTGAGTTGCTGAAACAGGGGGAATATGTTGCCCGATTAAGTGACTGTGTTGCCTGCCACAGTGTGCCAGATGGCGCGCCGTTTGCGGGCGGGTTAAAAATGGCGACACCGGTCGGCAATATTTATTCAACCAACATCACCCCGGATAAGGAAACGGGCATCGGTGAATATACCCTGACCGAATTTAGCCGAGCGGTACGGCATGGCGTTGCACGCGATGGGCATCGTCTCTACCCGGCGATGCCTTATCCTTCCTATGCCAAACTGAGTGATGAGGACGTTGCCGCGCTTTACGCCTGGTTCAAATACGCGGTTAAGCCGGTCAATCAACCCAATAAACCCAGTGATATTCCGTGGCCGTTAAATATGCGTTGGCCACTGGCCTTCTGGAATAGTGTGTTTACCGTTAATGGTCCCTGGCAGCCAAAGTCCGGCCAGGATGCGCAGTGGAATCGCGGCGCTTATCTGGTCGAGGGACCGGGTCACTGTGGCAGCTGCCATACGCCGCGTGGCCTGGCCTTTAATGAAAAAGGTCTCGATGCCGACAGCCCGCATTTTGTCGCCGGTGCAGCGCTGGATGGCTGGTATGCCCCGAGTCTGCGCGGGGACATCAATACCGGGCTGGCGCGCTGGAGTGAAGACGACCTGTATCAGTTCCTGAAAACCGGACGTAATCAGCATGGTGTGGTGTTTGGTTCGATGGCGGATGTGTTTAATAACTCGACGCAATACATGAGCGATGACGATCTTAAAGCTATCGCACATTATCTGAAGTCCTTACCTGCGGGCAGCAACAACCAACCTCAGGCATGGAAATATGATGGTGATTCGATCAACAAACTGAGCCTGCCGGCAAGACTCAGCACCCCAGGGGCACAGACCTTTATGGCCCGTTGCAGCAACTGTCATGGTGCTGATGGTCGTGGACAGGCACCGTGGATCCCGCCGCTGGCCGGGGCGACCTCCATGCTGGTGGATCAATCGTCGGCAATCAATGTGACGCTGAATGGCTCGGCACGCGTGGTGGCGAATGGCATGCCGGATGCTTATCGTATGCCGCCGTTCCGCAAACAGCTGTCCGATAAAGAAATGGCGGATGTGCTGAGTTTTATCCGCTCTTCCTGGGGGAATACCGGCGTGCCGGTGAGCGAAAAAGATGTGCATGATTTGCGTCAGCGCACCGATCCGGCCAGCAGTGATGTGATTATTTTGCAAATGCGCTAAGTACAGAGGATCGCTGTAGAGTGACCCCGTCTTGTAAGACGGGGTCACTCAATACTACCGTCGATAGCGCAGCGCATCCACCATCAGGGTAAAGGCGCGGGAGGGTGCCCGGCGGCTTGGATAGTAGAGATGGTAGCCATCCCAGTATGGACACCAGTCTTCCAGCACTCGCACCAGTTTTCCCTCGGCGATCAGCGGGGCTGCAAGATCTTCCGGTACATGCGCCAGGCCAAAACCACTCACCGATGCATCGAGTACATGGAAGATATTGTTGAAAACGGTCTGGCCCTCAACCCTGACGCGTAGCTCTTCCCCCTCTTTTTCAAACTCCCAGGCATATAAGCCGCCATGCGTCGGCAGGCGAAGATTAATACAGCGATGCGCTACCAGATCGCGTGGATGGAGCGGGGTGGGATAACGTTGAAAATAGTCAGGCGAACCCACCACGGCAAAACGGACATCGTCACTGATTCTTACCGAGATCATGCCCTGAGCAACGGTCTCTCCCAGCCTGATCCCGGCGTCAAAGCGGCCGGCAACAATATCGGTCAGCCCATAATCGGTGATCAGTTCTACCTGGATATCCGGATAGTCAGGCAGGAATTTTTCCAGTTTCGGCCAGACCAAATAGGTGATCGCATAATCAGTCGCGGTTACGCGCACCACGCCGGTCGGGTTATCCCGCAGGTCGAGTACCGCATCCAGCTCATTTTTGATTTCATCCAGCTTCGGACCGAGTGCCTGTAATAAACGTTCACCCGCTTCTGTGGGCGAGACGCGGCGGGTGGTACGAGTGAGAAGGCGCAACCCCAGTCTGGATTCCAGCGCCTTCATGGAATGACTGAGCGCCGACTGGGAAACGCCCAGTGTTGCCGCTGCGCGAGTAAAACTTTGCTCGCGGGCTACCGTGATGAAGGCCACCAGATCATTTAGGTTATCGCGCGACATTAATGAAATTCCTTCATCATTACATCCTGTTTTTACACCATAGTCAGAAGTTAACCTGTCAGATAAGGTTAAGAGTAGAGCGGTAAGACACAGACGAAGGGGGGGGTATGAACACAATCCGGGCGGGATTGGGTTCATTTTCCGGGGAACTCTCCGACAGGTAAAGTAAAATTCAGTACAAATCACCCGTAAGGATAAAAAATGCCACATGTAGATATTAAATGTTTGCCACGTAACCTGACGGAACAGCAGCTTGCAGCGTTGGCTGATGATATTACCGCTGCGCTGGTAAAACATCTGGGCACCACTGACGATGCGGTATCCGTTGCACTGAATGAAATTCCATCCGAAAAATGGAAGGGTGACGTTTATGACACCATCATCAAACCGCATTTAGCTGAGTTAATTAAAAAACCAGGTTACCAATACTAAGTTTATGCAGGCCGGAATCGCCTTCCGGCCTGTGTCATACCATTTATGCCGGTAAGCGGGTTCTGCTGATGGTTAACCAAATCAGCGTCATCAGCATGGCGGTTGCCGCCACCATTTTCAGGCCGCCAATCAGGTTTTCATCACCACTGGCACTGATCATCAGGCCGAACACCGCAACGCCCATCACCCCTCCCATCTGCCGTGCGCAGGAAAACAGGGCTGACGCCGATCCGGCTTCCTCATGTGTCGCCTGAGAAAAAATCAGGTTAGCCACACCGGGCATCGCCAGAGACGTTCCGGCACCCAGGAGCATCATCGGGGTAAACAGCTGATAGGTTCCCCAGTCCTGCTTAATCAATAACAGCAGGCCGAAACCGACAAAACTGACCAGGCTACCCACAGACGATAACCCGCGCAGACGAAACAATCGCCCCAATCTGCCACTGCTGAAATTCACCAGCGCGGTACACAGCATCATTGGCAGAAAAGCCAGGCCAGCCTGCAAAGCGGTGAGTTTCAGTTCACTCTGGAAAAAAATACTGAAAATGAACACGGCACCATAAAACACCATATTGCAAAGAAAACCGATTACCACTCCGCTGAGGATAAGCCTGTTGCCCAACACCGATGGCAGCAGAACCGGATCGGCCGACTTTTTCTCGCCACGAATAAATAGCGCCAGCGCGAGCAGTCCGGCCAGCAAAGACAATAAGGTGATACGGCTATCCCAGCCGAAGCGCCCGGATTCTGTCAGAGCAAAAGTCAGCAGCCCGAGCGCCAGAATAATCAGCGTCTGGCTGACAACCTTAATCTTCCGGTTAAAGCGTGGGCTGACCGGGGCAAAGCGCAGGGTAAAAAATACGCTTAGCAAACCAACTGGCACATTGATCAGGAAAATACTTTTCCAGCCCAGCAGTTTAATCAGAAAACCACCCGCGACCGGGCCCGCAGCCAGCGCAAAACTGCCTGACGCCGCCCACAGGGCGATCGCCCCGGCACGCGCCTTGCCATCAGCGAAATACTGACGCAGCAGCGTCAACGAACTGGGGACCAGCAGGGCAGCACCCACCCCCTGAATGCCGCGTGCGATATCCAGCCAGTAGATGCTGGGCGCAAAGGCACAGCTTAGCGATGCGCCGATAAAGATTAAAATGCCAGTGACAAAGATATTCCTGACACCAAAGCGATCGCCCAGCGTACCGGCACCCAGCAGCAGCGAGGCAAAAAGCAGGGAATAAGTATTAATTACCCATTCGAGGTCAGCGATCCCGGCATGGAAATTCTGCCGCAGGGTTTCCAGCCCGACGTTAACGATGCTGACATCAAGCTGGACCAGAACGAAACCCAGACACACCGCTGTGGTGAACAGCTTGTCCTGAGTGGTGTTTTTTATATGCATGTTTATTCCAAAGAGGTGCGGACCCACGGCAGTAGGTCGCTACCGTACTGATGAATGTATAAGTTGCAGGCGAAACCACAGAGCAGTTTGGTGTCTGAAGTGTATGTTACAGAGGTGGGTTGAGATTTTTAATAATCTAAAATCTATATTTGTTTTGTGAGAGTCTCATTTTTCGCCTTCATTGGCCGCGAAAGGGGCCAGATGCTGCAGCGGACCGTCCTGTTTTGCCAGACGATGTGCTGATGGCGGTAACCCGTAAACGCGCCTGAAGACGGTGCTGAAGGTGCTTTCGGAGGCATAGCCCAGGCGAAAAGCCAGTTGCTTGATCGGCTCGGCACTCAGTCTGAGGGCTTTGCTGGCAATCTGCATGCGCCAGTGCGTGACATAATTCAGCGGGGAGGTGCCGGTAGTTTCGCTGAACCGACGTGCAAACCCGGCGCGTGACATCCCGGCGATATTTGCCAGTTCCATCAGATGCCAGTTTTTTGCCGGTTCGGCGTGAATGGCGGTAATTGCACGCATAATGCGCGTGTCGCGCAACGCTCCCATCCAGCCCTGCAACTGCGCCTCGTCAGAGAGCACCCAGCTGCGGATACCTTCAATCATCACCAGATGCATCAGATGGTTCCCGGCGACGGCGGAACCCGGGCGGTGAGACTGGCTTTCGGCATGCAGCCGGGTCATCAGCCAGCTGAGCGTAGAGGAGGACTCCGAATCGGCGTGCAACGGAATCACCAGCGGCAGCAGATCCAGCAACTGCTCTGCGGAGACCGGATCGATCTCCATTTTCCCCGCCAGGAGCAGGCTGTCGTCACCACCGTAATCGGCGAGGCCATTTTTTCTCACATAGGGCACGGTGGCGGACGCGACCGGGGTAAGGGCAGGATCGGAGGCCATGATGAATGGCGCTGAACGGGTGATGATCACCCCGTCACCGGCAGTAAGCGCACGCCAGTGATCTTCAGCCACCAGACGGAACCAGATTTTTCCTTTACGCACCGCCATAAACTTCATCCCGGAAAATCCGGGATAGCACATCGACCAGCTTGCTCCGGTAGTTTGTCCGGTGGTGATATAGCTTTGGGCGGACAAGAGCTGAAGCACATCGGATAACGGGTCCATAAAACGCTCACAATATAGCGGAAGGGTTAATAGTATCTGTTAACGCCCCGATTCTGTAGCGGCGCAATTTATTGCGCTTTTATCATCTGCATCTATGATTTTTGCTCATAACACTATTCACCTTTACGCGGTTCATTTTGCGCTAACATTTTGCTAAAAGACTCGCCTGTCATTTTCAGTGATAGTGTTGGTTCCGTGCTCATCACATCGTAATCACTCCACACGCATTTCCGGCTCCAGCCCCAATAATCAAGCAATGCAAAATAAAAGGAGAAAACGTGGCCAAAGCGGCACATGCCTCTCACTCTGTGGGAATGACCAAAAGCCTGACCTTATTATTCTCGATCGCCGGGGGGATAGCGGTAGGAAACCTTTACTGGGTGCAACCTCTGCTCGACTACATTGGCAACGCATTTCACGTTTCTTATAGCCATGCTGGATTGTTGGTCACCCTGACACAGATTGGCTATGCGTTAGGTGTACTGTTACTGGTTCCGCTGGGAGATAGCCACGATCGCCGCCGCCTGATTCCCGCCATTATGGCGGTATCCGCCCTGGCGTTAATTGCCTGTGCTTTTGCACCCACGTTTAGCTTCCTGCTGGCTTCACTGTTTTTTGTTGGTCTCACCACGGTGACGGGCCAGTTACTGATTCCGTTAGCGGGCGATCTGGCGGCGGATCACCAGCGCGGCAAAATCGTCGGCACCGTGGTTTCAGGTGTTCTGACCGGCATTCTGGCTTCGCGTACGGTCAGCGGCCTGGTGGCCGATGCCTTCGGCTGGCGTGCGATTTATGTTCTCGCGGCGCTGATGACGCTGGCTTTGGCCCTGATTCTGTTACGGTCTTTGCCAGCCGATCAAAAACGCGCAGCGGGTTCATACCCGCAGCTGCTGGGTTCTATTATCACGGTCGTGCGTCAGCATCCTACCGTGCAGGTTACGCTGGTCCTGGGGGCCATTGGGTTTTCAGTGTTCACGCTATTCTGGACCGGGCTCACTTTTTTACTCAGCTCGGCTCCCTACGGTTACAGTGCCAGCCAGATTGGCCTGGTCGGCCTTGTGGGGCTGGCTGGCGCACTGGCCGCACGACGTGCCGGGCGACTACACGATCGTGGTTGGTCAGCCGGTGCGACAGGTGGGGCGTTGCTGCTGGTGATGGTGTCCCTGATCATTGCCGAGATCGGGGGTTCCTCCATCTTTGCCATTCTGGCTGCGGTGTTATTGCTGGATATCGCCATTCAGGCCACCAACGTACTCAATCAGACGCGATTATTCGCGGTGGATGTCACGGCAAGGAGCCGTCTGAATACGGCGTTTGTGGTCAGCAACTTCATCGGTGGGGCGATCGGTTCTTCTCTGGCAGGTACGCTGTGGCAACTGGGTGGCTGGTCAGGGATTACCGCAGGAGAGATGGTCCTGACAGGCTGCGCGTTGCTGATATGGCTGGTACAGCGTAAGCGGCTGACGGTATTAGCATAAAAACAGCCCGCAATCCTTCTCAGGATTGCGGGTGGCGATTACTTGCCAGCCAGTTTGCTCAGCAGACGTTTGGCGACATCTTCGGAGCTGGCCGGGTTTTGTCCGGTGACCAGATTGCCATCTTCCACCACAAACGACATCCAGTCGGCACCTTTCTGGTACTTAGCGCCCTGGGCGATAAACACATCTTCAATCAGGAAAGGCACCACATCCGTCAGTTCCACCGCCGCTTCTTCGCTGTTGGTAAAACCGGTGACCTGCTTACCTTTCACTAACGGTTCGCCATTGGCGGCTTTGACATGGCGCAGTGCGCCCGGTGCATGGCAAACGAAGCCAATCGGTTTACCTGAGCGTTCAAAAGATTCAATCAACTGAATGGATGTGGCCGACTCGGCCAGATCCCACAGCGGACCGTGACCACCAGGATAAAACACGGTGTCAAACGCCGCCTGGTCAACGGTGTCCAGCTTCACGGTAGTCGCCAGCGCCTGCTGCGCCGCCGGGTCGGCTTTGAAACGGTCGGTCATTGCGGTCTGAAAATCAGGCAGGTCGCTTTTCGGATCCAGCGGTGGTTGCCCACCTGCCGGAGAGGCCAGCACAATCTCTGCACCTGCGTCTTTAAACACGTAGTAAGGTGCAGCAAATTCTTCCAGCCAAAATCCGGTTTTCTTACCGGTATTGCCCAGTTCTGCGTGTGACGTCAGTACCATTAACACTTTCATGATAAATCCTCAGGTTACGTAGTGAATTACTGCTGTTGGGTCTGGAATGACTGGTCAAGCATTGAGGCGATGATGGCCGTTTTTTCCTGATAAGGCGCACGTAGCCGCAGGTTTGTGGTTCCCGCCTCGTCCTGAATCACCACCGGTTTGGCGTGGCTGAAACGTCGGAAGCCGTGAATGCCGTGGTAAGCGCCGATACCTGACGCACCGACCCCACCGAACGGTAAACTGTCGAGAGAAGCATGCGTCATCACATCATTGATGACCAGTGCGCCAGATGTTGTTTGTTGTGCCATCTGCTGCTGATGCAGCGGGTCATTACCAAAATAGTAGGCAGCCAGCGGACGCGGATGCGCATTGATGTAAGCAATGGCTTCACTGGCTGAGGTCGCATAGGTTTTCATCGGTAACAGCGGACCAAAGATCTCTTCCTGCATGATAAGCATCTCTTCGCTGACATCGAGCACCAGATGCGGCGCGATTTTTCTGCTGCGGGCATCGAAATCCGGCTCACCCTCAGGCGCCAGGCTGACCACCCGTGCGCCTTTGCTTTTCGCATCGTCAAGCACCGCAAGCAGGCGCTGATAATGACGATCGCTGATGATTGCCGTGTAATCTGGATTCGCCTGGACAGTCGGAAATGCCTGACGCATAAAGTTGCGGGCTGCGGTGACAAATGTGGCTTCAGCCTGCGGTGGCAGCAGCAGATAATCCGGTGAAATACAGATCTGTCCGGCGTTAAAGGTTTTAATGGTCATGGTTCTGGCTGCGGCCAGTGCGGCATCGGCATCCACATCCAGCACCACCGGCGATTTACCGCCCAGCTCCAGCGTCACCGGCACCAGGTTCTCTGCGGCAGCACGCATGACGTGTTTACCCACAGCGGTGCTGCCGGTGAACACCAAATGGTCGAAAGGTAAACGGCTAAACGCCTGTCCGACATCGGCATCACCTAGCACCACGGTCAGCTCCTGCGGGTCGAAATAACGCGCGACCAGTTCAGCCAGCAGTTCGGAGGTTTTTGGCGTCAGCTCCGAGGGTTTCAGCATCGCCGTATTACCGGCGGCAAATACGCCTGCCAGCGGACCGAAAGCGAGGTTGATGGGGAAATTCCACGGACTGATGATGCCCACCACGCCAAGCGGTTGCGGTGCAATCCATGCCTGCATACCCGGGACCGGTACTTCGGCTGCTTCCGGTTCCATCCATTGCGCCAGATTATCGGCGGAATGTTGCAGCATATTGATGGTGGTGACCAGGTCGGCAGCCATGGTCTGGTACAGGCTGCGATGGCCGAAATCAGCACTGATCGCGGCGCTGATGGCAGCATGGTTATCACGGATCAGCGCGATGCTGCGCATCAGGCGGTCACGACGTAATTCAGCTGAAGCCGGACCCGCCTGCAAATGGGCGTTCTTCATCGTTTGCAGGATGTGCTGCAGCTGTTGATCATGGGGAGCGTTGTTCATCATCTTTTCCTGTCTGAATGCGTTTACTCAAGATGCGACAAGCTTAACCGCGCTGGATTTCCGCGGCTAACAAGGCTATTTTCGTGGGGGTATAAATTAATTTATGGGGACGTATGTCACTGGTTCGTTTGCGCACCTTTATGGAAGTTTACCGTCAGCGATCAATTTCCGGCGCGGCCAGAGCGCTGAACCTGACGCAACCTGCGGTATCTCAGCACATCAGCGGCCTCGAAGTGGCGATCGGACGACCGTTATTTGAACGCCAGCCACAAGGGGTCATGCCCACGCCAGCGGCTGAGGATTTGGCGGCGGATATTGGCCACTCCCTCGACACCGCCGAATCGGCACTCGCTTCGGCCAGGGCGCGTTCGATGGATGTCAGCGGTACTTTGCAAATTATCGGACATGCCGATTTTATGGCGGATAAACTGGCCGGGGAGCTGTTGCCGTTGCTGGAAAGCGGTATCCGGGTACATATGCATACCGGTGATGGTCCGCTGGTGGCGCAAATGGTCATTGAAGGTCACTGTGATCTGGGGATTACCGCGCATCCGGTGACCGATAGCCGTCTCAAAGGGGAAGTTATCTTTAGCGACAAGGTAGTGGCGGTAGCCGCCCCTGAGGTAGCGGAGCGGATCCATACCCGCCACGATTGTGCGGCGGGCCTGCTGCAGGAGCCGCTACTGGCGTATAACCTTGAACTTTCGCTGATCGATCACTGGCTGGATAAAAATCGCATCAAATACCAAACCCTGTTGCCTGCGCTTGTCGGCCAGGATTTACGGGGTCTGCGTAGCCTGCTGCTGCAGGGATTTGGCTGGTCGGTGATGCCGCTGTTTTTGTGCCAGCAGCATATCGACAACGGCGAGTTGGTCGCTCTGCACGCCCCCGTGGGAGATACCGAAATACGTTATAACCTGGTCTGGCTGCCCAGCGCACTGCGACAGCCAAGGATTGCCCATGCCCGGCAAACCCTGGTCTGGCGGCTGAACCGGGCAAATTGAGGAACGCGCATCAGAATGCGTGCTTTTTCTCCAGCACCCGGCAGGTAACGAAAGCACCGGCGGCGCACAGCAGGGCGGGAACAAAATAGTCATGATCCATGTGGGTAAACTCCATCACCAGCGTCACGGCGGTCAGCGGCATTTGCATTGATGCTGCGAGGAAGGCGGCACCGCCCACCAGCGCAAAGCTGCCGTTGTCACCGCCGGGGAAAGCCAGTTGCCAGAGAAAGCACAGCAGCAGGCTCAGCAGCCCCCCGACGGTTAACCCAGGGGTGAGTAGCCCACCTTCGGCTCCGCCCCGCAGCACCGCCAGAATGACCACCATCTTCAACCCAAGCAGTAACGCCGCATCTCGGTAATCAATACTGTCGCTCAGGGCCAGCTGCATCGGCCCTTTACCGTTGCCCGGTAACTGGGGGAAATGGAGGCTGAGAACAGCGAGCAGCGCGAACGCCAGCAAACAAAAAACCGGCATTTGCCAGTTGGCACGGACACCGGCGCGGGCGGCACCGGTGGTTTTACGAAACAGCCATGCGGCACAGCCCAGCACCGGACCCGCAACAATCGCCCACGCCAGGAAAGAGTGGGAAAGGGTGCCAGAGGTAAAGTGATATTGTGATTCATTGCCCAGCCCCAGCGTTGCCGTCCAGGCCGCGATGGCGGAGGTGATGATGGCGGCCAGCGCTTTCTCCCAGCTGAACGACAGCAGCAGCACTTCAAGGCTGAACAACGCGCCGGCCAGCGGCACGTTGTATACCGCAGCCAGGCCAGCACCGGCACCACAGGCAATCAGCGTGCGGGTTTCGTCGGGATCCAATCCCACCCGGCGAGCCATAAATCCCCCTGCCAGCGCCCCCATTTCCCGTGGCGCAACTTCACGCCCCAGCGGAGATCCCAGTGCGACGGTGATGATTTGCAGCAATGCATGCAGGGTGGTGGTTCCCATCGGCATCCTTGCGCCAGATGGCGCAGCAGCCGCGGCGACAGAGACCCGCTTGCGCCCATAGCGGCCGAGCAGCCACCAGCCACACCCGGCGACGATGCCCCCGGTTACAATGGCTGCAATACGGCGCAGATACTGTGAATCCGTCACCCCTTGCAGAAAAGATTCCGGGCTGATGACCCGGTCCATGCTGTAGCCAAAAGCGAGATGCTGGATGCTGTGTAAAATCATGGCGAGGAGCATTCCTGCCAGCCCGGCAAGTAATCCGGTTATTACCACTGCTGCCAGTCGCGGCAGGTATTTTTTATCGCCAGAAGAGGGAGTCATGACCAGGCGTCCTGTAAAAAGTGAAGCGTCAAAGATAACAGGGGCTTAGTCAATAGAAAGTCTATCAATGAATATTTAAATATTTTCCCACTGCGTGCGTAAAAGATCTTCATATCATTCCAGGCCAGTGTCACTCTGTCTTCGCAGCTTTCCGTTGCACTTAACGCCACAGCAAATGCCATCTCTCGTAAGCAGATTATTAGGTGCAGATGCTCAGGCAATGGCGTGGGTATTGATGTCAGATTATTTCATTTCACAAATAAATAGTTGAGGTTTGGCTGTGTCGCTGGATATGTTACGGGTCTGTTCTGAATTACTGGAACTTGTGCGGATAAAGAAGTGTGCTGATGTGTAATCATTAATTATTGGCATTTTAATTTCCTGATTCTGTTTTAATATTTCACTCCCAATATGATTATATTATAATGACCATTGACGCGTCCCTGCGTCAATGGGCGCCAGCAGGATGGTATTATTTTTTATCTTCTGGAGGTTCAGGGATACTGGCTTTGCCCAGTTTTATTTTAAATCGCTCACCTTCTTTTTTGATTTTTGCCCCCCGCTCACACCAGTAATCGGAGAGAGCAAAGAAGTCATCACTGCTGATATCAAAATCGATAACAACTTCTTTGAATTCACCGTTGAGCAGCTTCTCGTTCACCTCACGAATTGATGTGGCTTTTACGCTTTTCATCTCGTTCCCCGGGTTAATGTCATCAGATTACAGCCATGCTTTTGTAGCACAGTTTTGGGGCAAGAACGGAAAATTAGGAGAGAACCAGGCCACTTTCTGGTGCGATAATTGGTCAGGCGATTGTTATTTATAGAAAATCATTCTGCCCGGTGCGTCACCGGGCAGAGGGTTTTCTGAGCGGTTTCAGAGGCGTTGTTACTTCTTGTATTGCTCGTCGGTGACCTTTTCCATCCAGTCAACCGGGCTGCCATTGACAGATTCGGCGATGGCGATATGTGTCATGGCATTGTCGGGGGTTGCACCGTGCCAGTGTTTCACACCTTCCGGGATAAAAATGATATCACCCTGATTCATCACCACGGTCTCTTCACCTTCACACTGAATCCAGCCCTGACCGTGAGTAATGATCAGCGTCTGGCCGAGCGGATGGGTGTGCCATGCGGTACGCGCACCCGGTTCGAAGGTCACAGTCGCGCCACCCACCTGAGCCGACCCGGTGCCACTAAAAGGTGCATCAAGACGCACGGTGCCGGTGAAATACTCTTCCGGGCCTTTGCGTGAGGGTACGGAACCATTAGGGATAATTTTTAACATGTTTACTTCCTTCTTAATCAGTCTCTGAATAACAGCTAAACCTTAGCAAAGCTGCGGGCCGAGGATTAGATGCCATACGCGGGATGTACCTATGAGCATTATTCATGAATTTGTTGCACTACTGGCGCGTTGTGACTGAGGAGAGGTGGTTATGACGCTTCAGCCCCCAACTAATAACGCAACCGGTGATAGCAACCGCACCTAAAACCGCACCCATCGGCCAGGGAGAGCCATCTTTCCACCATCCCAGCACTGCGGCGCTAAAGATGCCTGAGCCATAATGCATGGCACCAATTAACGATGAGATACCGCCAGCATTGGTGGTGGCCTCGGCTAAGGCACCGGCAACCGAGTTGGCTACAATCAGCCCGTTCATGGCAGCATAAACCAGAAATGGCAGGATCAGGCCGCTAATGCCGCCCCAGCCTGAGCGACTATCCAGTGCGAACATCACCCCGGCTAATGCCGCAATGGTACTGCCGAGATGGAACAGACGATCGCTGCCGATGCGTTTCACCGTACGGCTGTTGAGAAAGTTGGCACCCATCACGCCAATAATATTGACGCTAAACAACAAGCCATAAATCTGCGGTGAGATATGGTAATAGTCGATATAGGCAGAAGGCGTACCGGCGATAAAGGCGTAAAACCCCGCGTAGTAACAGGCTCCCGCCAGGCCATAACCCATGACCCGTTTATCCTTCAGTATTTTGACGTAGTCCTTCAAAGCATAGGAGAGCGGGGTGGTGGCGCGTGATTCAGGGTTGAGCGTTTCCGGCAGAAAGGCCAGCCCGACGATGGCAATCACGCCCAGCAGCACCATAAACCAGAAAATCATATGCCAGTTACTCCAGGCCATGATTTGGCCACCGAGTATCGGGCCGGATAACGGCGCAACCGCCATAAATAAAATCAGCGTCGACAGCATTTGTGCGGCACGCTCGCGGCTATAGAGATCGCGTACCATGGCCCGTGCCAGTACCGGTCCGGCACAGGCTCCAACAGCTTGGATCACACGCCAGCTGACCATCTGGGTGATGGTGGTGGATAAGGCACAACCCATTGAGCCGATCAAAAACAGCACCAGACCGAGCGCCACCGGAATGCGTCGTCCATAACGATCACCCGCTGGCCCCCAGATTAATTGCCCAAGGCTAAAGCCAATCAGAAAGCCGGAAAGGGTGAATTCGATTCCCCCGCTGGCAGCATGCAAATCCTTGCCCATCACCGGCATCGCCGGCAGGTAGAGGTCAGTTGATACTGAGGCAAACGACATCAGTGCGCTCAGGATAATCAACAGACGTAAATCACGCCGTTGCGTTACAGCGTCCATCACAGGAGTAGTCATAGTCGGTTTCTTGCTGGAGAAGTTATTCATGCAGGTGCGGAGAACAATCGGTATCTGCAGGTAAATTAACAGATTTTTTGCCGATGATTAGCCTGGCGACAGGGATTGACCTTATGAGGCGGATTCATAAAAGATGCCGAACGCCAGCCAGGGCGTTCGGTGACATCCATTTATTCCAGACAATAGCAAACCAGGACACCGATACCAGGTGTACGCAATAGAATTAAATTAATCCGGAGAAGGGCTTATATCGGCTTATTTGGTCTTCAGAACGGGGGAATTACTTATAAATTTCCGCCACACCGTAAAGTTTATTTTCACCGCCAGCGGCGATAATTTTCATTGATGTTGCGCCCTGTGCCTCGGCCTTATCCGCCAGTTTATTGGTCAGCCCGTCGAGGGAATAGGCACCGGAAGCAGAAACCACACCGACTTTTTGTTTACCGGCGGTATCGTTGATGACATCGACGGCAAAGGCGCTGTTAACAGCAAAAGAGTGGTTAAGGCAAAAGCGGAAGCGATTAACGTTTTCATAGAAACCTCACATAATTAAAAGAAGAGTTGGCTAACGACGAGATAATAGTATCATTACGAATTACAGTTTATTAGCGGGCAAAACCCGATAGGCGTAATGAGTAAAACTCATCAGTACCGCTCCAAAAGGTTAAGCATTGAACCGAAATCTGGCTTAGAACAGGGCTTATGTCACAATCCGTCAGCTTTTTCTGGTCAATTTGTGAATAAATCACATATATTTCAGTTTGTGTATGGTTTTCAGGCCGGTAGCCTGACAAAAGATGACAAAGAGGCGTAATCGATGCTCAGGGAAAATTTTAACGACCTCATCTATCTGGTGATGGTGGCGCGAGAGCAGAGTTTTACCCGTGCTGCAGCCAAACTGGGGGTATCGCAATCGGCGCTGAGTCACTCTATTCGTGGACTTGAGGAGCGGCTTAATACCCGCTTACTAACCCGCACCACCCGCAGCGTGGCACCGACGGAAGCAGGCGAGCGATTAATTCAGAATGTCGGGCCGATGATTGCCGATATCGAAAAAGCCTTGCTGCAATTAACCGATGATCAGGGTAAACCCTCCGGGAATATCCGTATTACTGCCGGGGAGCACGCGCTGGCTTCAACCCTCTGGCCGTTATTAAAACCTTTTTTACAGGCCTACCCGGAAGTCAATATTGAATTATCGGTGGATAACACCCTGACGGATATTGTCAGTGGCCGCTTTGATGCTGGGGTGAGGTTGGGTGAACAGGTTGAGAAAGATATGGTGGCGGTACGCATTGGTCCGGACTGGCGCATGGTAGTGGTGGCTTCCCCCGGCTATTTCGCACAAAACGGGATACCGGAGACCCCCTATGAACTCCAGAACCATAACTGCATCAATATGCGTTTGCCGACACTCGGGGGGATTTATAACTGGGAATTTAGCAAGGATGGCAAAGAGATCCGGGTCAAAGTTGAAGGACAGCTGATTTTTAATAACCTTGCCTCGCGCGTTGATGCCGCATTAACCGGAATGGGGATCGCCTATGTGCCTGAAGATAGCGCCAGAAAATACATTGATGAGGGGAGACTTCAGGTGGTGCTGGATGACTGGTGTGCGCCTTTTGCCGGTTATTATCTTTACTATCCCAGCCGTAAACAGCACACCGCGGCATTTTCGAAATTGATTGAAGCGGTGCGCTATCAATCGTAATCGGCGTGGGCAGCCGACCTACAGTCGTAGAGTCGGCAACACTTGTCAGTTAGCGGCGGAGGTTTCCACGGTGTAAACATTAACCGCGAAAGATTTCACCTCATCCTTGAAGTTGTTAGTGGATACCGCGATATAGGCATTCTTCGTGGTTTTAAATTGCTTCAGCACGATCTGGACATTTCCCGTGCAGACAAAAGAGGTGGCGAGATTGCCTCCTTCTTCTGAGAAGTCTTTCAAAAATGAGCAATCCTCGGCATGCCCGTTAGCTTTGAAGGTGGCATCGTCGCCTTGCCAGGAAAAGGTCGCGTTAACTCCCTCATCGATGGATTTCGCGATCAGACGCTGTGGTGTTGTGGTGGCTGAGGGTTGGCTGGCAGTGCTGACCCGATAAATCTTTTTCGCTTTCATCTCTTTCACGGTAGAGCAGGCTTTCGGCACCCCGCGATCACAGGCGGTGCTATAGAGCTCAGTCGCTTTGGAATAATCCTTTTTCACGCCCAGCCCGTTGAGATAAAGATATCCAAGGGTGGTCATCGCCTCTGGCACGTCTTTCGCCACCGCCTGTTCCAGATAAAAGCGGGCTTTGGTGTAATCCTGCTTCACGCCTTCACCATCAGTGAGCATGGCGCCCAGATTGGCCATTGCGGAACTGTTGCCCTGGTCAGCGGCGAGCGCATCGTTACGTTTTACCCCGATCCCATCGTCGTACGCGCTGGCGAGGGAAGCCTGTCCCTGAGGGTTACCGAGCGCGGCTGGGACTTCTCATAATACTGAAACGCCTTACGAGTGTTTTTAGGCACCCCATCACCGGTGGCATATTTCCAGCCGATCACCACCTGCGACTCGCTGTTACCGGCATCAGCGGCCAGTTGATAATACTTAATGGCCTGAACGGGATCTTTTTTACCATTCAATCCCTTGCCATAGATTACCGCCAGATTGTTGTAAGCGTCGCCCTGCTGCGCCGGACCGGCCTTTTTATACAGCTCGATGGCTTTATCAAGATTCTTCGACACACCATTACCATAGGTATACATCATGGCGAGTGCATAACAGGCATCCGGGTCATCCTGAGCCACCGCTTTTTCCAGCCACGCCTGTGCTTTGCTATAATTTTGCGTGACGCCGTCACCTTTCAGGTAATCGATGCCGAGGGTCGTTTGGGCGGCGGCATTACCGTTAGTTGCCGCAGTTTGCAAATCAGCCAGACTTTCCCCGGCATAGGTAGCACTGCAACAAAATAATGTCACCAGCAGAGCGATAGCGTTAGGGGTAAATAGTTTCATCTCAATATTATCCAGAGGGGCAATGGCTAAGAAGGGGAATTAAGTACATGAACAACATCATGACGCCTCTTTCGCACGCAGCAATTCTTCCAGCGCGGCGGATTGCGTCACCAGAGCATAATATTCACTCTTAAACAAATTGATCTTGCTTTGATTGCCGCCATTGGTTTTTATCACCGCGCTTAAATCTTTGAACCTGCCGATGGCGTTATAATAACGTACCAGTTTGTCGACATACTCAGGGGGGAGGTTCTGTAACTTAGGCAACGTGGCTTTATAAATATCATCATGCAAATAGCCAGCAACAACATCAAGCCGCTCAATAGCTTCGCTATCGTTATCTGGTAAAGGGACGCAGACTTCAAGCCCCTCGACGAGGGATTGCTCATAGCCTCCGGTTTCCACCGCCTGCAGGTTATATTCCACCTCGGAGTGCAGCATGATTTTTATTTTTTGCACTTCATCAATAGCATTTTGTTCTTTATCCACTGAGGCAGAGTGATTGCCCCAGAGAAATATGCCTAAAGCGACGATGACCGAAAACGCTTCCCAGTTTATTTTTCGCAATAACCCCATAAAAAATATTTTGATGTCAGCAAATTTAGGCCATGTCATCCTGACTTACCCGATTTAATTAAAACAGGCGATCAATGTTGCCAGCATCATCATCATTATTCAAGAGAACCCATTAATATGCTTAAAGGATCACACTGCCGTAATGCTGAGGATTCAGCATGACATGGGCAATAGTCTGTAAATTTTCCGCGCAGGTTTCCCGTGACCAGGAGCCACCCAGACAAATACGCAGCGCATCCGGTGGGTTATTATCGGTGCAAAAGGCCGCACTTGAGACAGCACTAACGCCAAGCTCGCGCAGCTTTACCGCCATCTCGGCAGGATTCCAGTTGAAATGACGCGGCAGCTGCAACCAGAGGTGGAAACCCTGCGGTGTGGCTCGGTAACTAAAATCGCGCAAAATGTCACTGGCCATTTTCTGGCGAATCACCGATTCGGCACGCACGGAAAGCAACACCCGATCGGCGGTGCCATCGCTGATCCACTGGGTCGCCAGCGCGTTGGTAATCGGGCTGGCCATGACGTTCAGGGCGCGCAGCGCACCCGCCAGCAGCTGGGTATTGCGCTTACCCGGACCTTTGATAAATGCGGTGCGCAGCCCCGGCCCAAAACATTTGGACATGCCGGTGACGTACCAGGTCAGTTCAGGGATGAGCTCGCTGAACGACGCAATATGCTGTGTCGCCAGCGCAGCATAAGCCTCATCCTCAATCACTGGCACGCTGTAACGTGATGCCACATCAGCCAGCGCTTCACGGCGGCGCAGCGGCAGCGTCAGGGTGGTGGGGTTCTGGATGGTGGGATTGATATACAATGCGCTGATGTTGCCGGTCTGGCATTGATGTTCAAAGGCGCGCGGCAGCGGGCCATCTTCATCGCAGGGCAGGGATTGCAGCGTAATATTCAGCTGGCTGGCGATGGCTTTCAGGCCCGGGTAGATCAAATCACTGACGCACACGCTGCCACCCTTGCGGCACAGCAGGGTCAGCAGTCCCACCAGTGCGCTATGGATCCCAGGGGCGACCAGAATGTCTTCCATGCTCACGGCGGGCAACTGCTTCTCCAGCCAGACCTTTGCCATCGCCTTATCATCGGCCTGCCCGCCAAAATCCTGGTAACGCAGCAGGCTGAGAATGTTTTTCTGCGCGAACAGGTTAATCGCCCCTTCACTGATCGCCTGTGCCAGCTCGATACCGGGTTCAATCGGTGAATTCATCGTCATCTCATAACTGCTACCCCCGCTCAGCGGGACGGCGGGCACCTTACCACGAATGTAACTGCCGAGGCCTGGCCGTGAGTCAATCAATCCACGCCGTTTGGCTTCCGCGTAGCCACGGGTCACGGTGGTGTAATTGAGCGCCAGCAGCAGTGCCAGCTCACGTAACGGCGGCAGACGATCGCGGGGCTGAAACTCGCCGCTGTTGATGCCGTCGGCGATGATATCGGCAATCAACAGATAAGCCGGGCGTTGGGTGTTCTGATTTTGATAGCTGTTCCAGCGACTGCCGAGTTTATTAAGCATGCAGACAATTCCAGCAAAATGGCGAAGTGTGCATCACTATTGCCTGGCGGAGGTTAATCTGCAATCACCTTATCCATTGATTGCATCATTGATTGCATGATGATTTTAGTTGTGTGCATTTATGGTGCAAATTGGCATCAATTCAGTGCATCTCAACGTGATTTCTCACTATCTTGCACGGCAGGTTATGGGAATGTTAGTAGGATGAAAATTTTTTTTGCGCATAATTTGAGCATTTGATGGGCTATTGATTGCATGCCCCGGATCTGCCGCTGGCACGTACCTTGCTCCAGTCTCTGTGCATCACCTGCGATGTACCATGACGGGGAGCGAGGCTCCCCCTGATCAAAACCGGGAGAAACGTGCTATGCCAAAAGTAACTTTGCCAGCTCATAAGACGGGTGATTTCTTTGTCGATTACGAAGAAAAAGTGTTTGAAGATGTGAAGGCGGAGCCGGGCCAGAAGGCGCTGGTGACTTTCCACACCGTGGCTTTTGAAGGCTCGATCGGTTTCGTCAACATGCTCCAGGCTACCCGGCTGCAACGTAAAGGATTCGAAACCTCCATTCTGCTGTATGGACCAGGCGTATTGCTCGGCGTGCAGCGTGGTTTCCCGACCATCGGAGCCGAAGCTTTTCCCGGTCACCAGAACTATGCCAATCAGCTGACCAAATTTATGTCTGAAGGCGGCAAAGTTTACGCCTGCCGCTTTGCCTTACAGGCCCTGTATGGTCACGGCGAGCCTTCGCTGCTGGAAGGGGTTCGTCCAATCAATCCGCTGGATGTGCTGGACCTGAAACTGCTGCACGTGCGTGACAACGCGGTGATCATCGATACCTGGACGATGTAAGCGGAGGCGCGTTATGGCTGAGTCACGCATTATTCGTGCCGCCGCCGCCCAGATTGCGCCAGATCTCCATGAGGCCAGCAAAACGCTGGCCCGGGTGCTGGACGCTATCGATCAGGCAGCCGCACAGGGGGCAGAGATCATTGTCTTTCCTGAGACTTTTGTACCTTACTACCCCTACTTCTCGTTTATCACGCCCGCGATGACCGCCGGGGCGGCGCATCTGAAATTGTATGACCAGGCGGTGGTGGTGCCCGGCCCGATCACCCATGCGGTGGGCGAACGTGCCCGTCTGCGCAACATCGTGGTGGTGCTGGGGGTGAATGAGCGTGACCACGGCACGCTCTACAACACCCAACTGGTGTTTGATGCCAGCGGGGAACTTGTGCTGAAGCGTCGCAAGATCACCCCGACCTATCACGAACGGATGATCTGGGGGCAGGGAGACGGTGCCGGATTGAAGGTGGTGGAGTCCGCGGTTGGGCGCATCGGAGCCTTAGCTTGCTGGGAGCACTACAACCCGCTGGCGCGCTACAGCCTGATGACTCAGCACGAGGAGATCCATTGCAGCCAGTTCCCCGGTTCGCTGGTGGGGCCGATTTTTGCCGAGCAGATGGACGTCACCATTCGCCATCATGCGCTGGAGTCCGGTTGCTTTGTCATCAATGCCACTGGCTGGCTCACTGAGGAGCAAATCAACGAACTGACCAGCGACCCGGCCTTACAGAAGGGTCTGCGTGGCGGCTGCAACACCGCCATCATCTCGCCGGAAGGCCGTCACCTGGTGCCGCCGCTGACCGAAGGTGAGGGGATTTTGATTGCCGATCTGGACATGGCCCTGATCACCAAACGCAAACGCATGATGGATTCTGTCGGCCACTATGCCCGACCAGAATTACTCAGCCTGCGCCTTGACGCGACACCTGCCCGTTATGTGGTGGCGCGTGATGATGAGTCCGAAATGGGAGGAGACCGCGATGCAGAACGTACCGTCTACGCGCCAGCAGCTGATCACTGAGCTGCTTACCCAGGGGGTTAACGTGATCAATCCCCGCCAGGACCATGTCAGCCGTCATGGCGGCGCCGGGCCATCGGATCATCAGGCGATGAATATCGATGGTGTGACGGTGATGGTGCCGATCTACACCCATTCCGCGCGCCAGTCGCCGTGGCAGGTGAAACACGAGGAGTCCGGTGCCACCCGGCTGTACAACAACCTGATTCCGGTGCGGGAGATCAGCATCGCCCAGAAACCGCGTTTTTATGAGCGACAGACGGCGGACGGCGTACCCTACTCGCAGATTGCGACGCTGCATGGCACCGACGTGCTGGCGACCACCGTGCTGCAAACCTGCATCCGCTATGAAAATCGCGCCAAAGCCTGCCAGTTTTGCGCTATCGGGCAGTCGCTGGCGGCGGGCAGCACCATTGCGCGTAAAACCCCGCAGCAACTGGCAGAAGTGGCAAAAGCGGCCGTGGAGCTGGATGGGGTGAAACATATGGTGATGACCACCGGCACCCCCTCAGGCAGCGACCGTGGTGCCCGCATTCTGGTGGAAAGTGCGCTCGCCATCAAAGCGGCGGTGGATTTGCCGTTGCAGGGACAATGCGAGCCACCGGGAGATGCGAAATGGTTCCGACGCATGAAAGACGCAGGCATTGATGCGCTGGGCATGCATCTCGAAGCTGTCACGCCGGAAGTGCGCGCCCGCATTATGCCGGGTAAGGCCCAGGTGAGCGTGGATCAGTATCTTGAGGCGTTCGCCGATGCGGTGGCGGTGTTTGGCCGGGGCCAGGTCAGTACCTATATCCTGGCGGGTCTGGGCGATACGCCGCATGCCATCCTGTCGCTGTCGAAGACGTTGATTGACCTCGGGGTTTATCCGTTTGTGGTGCCTTTTGTTCCGATCAGCGGCACACCGCTGGAACATCATCCGGCCCCTGACAGCCAGTTTATGTCGTCCATTTTGCAGCCGCTCGGGCAGATGCTGAGCCAGGCAAGCCTGCGTTCCAGCGATATCAAGGCGGGGTGTGGCCGTTGCGGTGCCTGCTCATCACTTTCCAGCTTCGAACAGGCGATGGCGTAAGGGGGCATGATGAATCACTACGCGGGTTACACCATCAAATGGGTCACGCTGCCGTGGGAACGGCGGCAGGCTTACGCACTGCGCCAGCGGGTGTTCTGCCAGGAACAGGGATTGTTTGAGGGCGATGACCTGGATGACATCGATGGCCATGCCCGGCTGCTGGTGGCACTTGGCAGCGTGGGCGGCTGGCATGATGAAGTGGTGGGCACGGTACGCATCCATGAACTGGCACCAGGGGTCTGGATGGGATCGCGTCTCGCCGTGGATAACGCCTACCGTCGCCAGGGCCAACTGGGGCCGACGCTGATCCGTCTGGCGGTGTGCAGCGCTCATGCGCTGGGCTGCCGGGAATTTTATGCCCAGGTGCAGCATCAGAACGAACCGCTGTTTCGCCGCATGCACTGGCACACGCTGGAGTGGCTGGATTTGCGTGGTGTCCGCCATGCCAGGATGCAGGCCGATCTTAACTTCTATCCCCCCTGCTACGACCCGCTAAGTGGCATGGTGATCAATACCCCGGTGCGCAAGCCAGCTGAGATACCGATCTTTCTGACGGGGGTGGCGCAATGAATCATGACTTACCCGCGCTGATTGCACGGCTGCGTGCTTTTAGCGGCCTCACCCATAAGCGTGATATCCAGCAGGTGGCGCAGCAGCTGCGCGATGCCTGGCCTAACCCGAACCCCAATGGGGATGATTGCGCGCTGATCCCGGATGGCAGCGGCTACAAGCTGCTGGCGATGGAGGGATTTATTAATCGCTTTGTCGCGGAAGACCCGTGGTTTGCCGGCTGGTGTGGCGTGATGGTCAATCTGAGTGACATTGCTGCGATGGGCGGACGCCCTCTGGCGGTGGTTAATGCCCTGTGGGATGACGCGTTACCCCATGCGGAGCAGATCCTGCAGGGGATGGCGGCAGCATCACGCGCGTATCAGGTGCCGGTGGTGGGCGGCCACACCAATCTGCGTAGCGATCAGCCACAACTTGCCGTGGCTGTGCTGGGGGAAACGACCCATCCACTCAGCAGCTTTGCCGTACAGCCGGGGCAGACGCTGATGGTGGCGATCAATCTGCATGGGCGCTGGCATCCTCCCGGTTACAACTGGGATGCGGCAACCCATGCCGACCCTCAGGCCCTGCGTCAGGCGTTGTCTCTGCTACCGGCGATGGCCGACGAAGGATTGATTCAGGCAGCGAAAGACATCAGCCAGGCCGGGCTGGCGGGCACGCTGGTGATGATGCTGGAGAGTAGCGGGCTGGGTGCCGGGCTGGACCTGACGCAAATTCCCATCCCGGCTGGCGTGGAACTGGAGCAGTGGCTGTGCGCCTTCCCCAGTTTCGGTTTCCTGCTGGCTGTGGAACCACAACATTGCGACGAGGTGGCTGAACGCTTTACCCGCTGCGGGATTGCCTGTGCAACGGTGGGACATTTTACCCCGGAAAGAAAACTCATCATGCAGTACCAGCAGCAGCGTACCTGCTACTGGGATCTGGCACAACAGCCGCTTACCGGCATGAACAATCAAGAGAGGAACTGACGATGCCTGCAATGCATTTTGTCGTTTGCTGGCCTGACGGCAGCAAAGATACCTGTTATTCCCCCTCCACCGCGATTGAGAAGCATCTGGAGGTGAATCATCCCTATATGCTGGCGGAGTTCGTCACCCTGAGTACCCGCGCGCTGGATGAAGCCAGTGAAAGGGTAAAAGCGAAGTTCGGTTATTTCTGCTCCAGCGCGCAGGATCAGTCTGCGGTGATTGTGCAAAAAGCCCGCCAGTTCACGGCGGAGCAGCAGGTCATTGTGGAAAAAATCACCCCCGTCCCGGTCTGATAACAAGCGAGATTACGATGAACAACAATCATTATCCTGTCGTCATTATTGGCGGCGGGCAGGCGGGTCTCGCCATGAGCTGGAACCTGACGCAAAAAAACATCCGCCATATCGTGCTGGAACGCCACCAGCTGGCCTGGGCATGGCGCGAACAACGCTGGGACAACTTCTGTCTGGTGACGCCTAACTGGCAATGTAAGTTGCCCGGTTTTCCCTATGACGGCGACGATCCGCACGGCTTTATGCTGCGCGATGAGATCATCGATTATGTTGCACGCTACGCCCGTAGCTTTAATGCGCCGTTACGCGAAGGGGTTAACGTGTTGCGCGTAGAGAAAACGCCACAGGGTTTTCAGTTGCTGACCTCTGCCGGGGTTTTCACCGCTGATCAGGTGGTGATCGCGGTGGGTAATTATCATCGCCCGCGCTTCCCGGAGATCGCCGCACAACTGCCAGAAAGCATCATGCAGGTGCATTCCGCCAGCTATAAATCGGCGCAGCAACTGCCCGCCGGGGACGTGCTGGTGGTGGGATCGGCGCAATCCGGCGCACAGATCGCGGAAGACCTGCATCTGGCCGGTCGCCGTGTGCATCTGTGCGTGGGCAGCGCGCCGCGCGTAGCGCGGTTTTACCGTGGGCGTGACGTGGTGGACTGGCTGGATGATATGGGACATTACCGTCTGACGGTGGACGATCATCCGCTGGGTGAAGACGCGCGGCGCAAGACTAACCACTATGTCACTGGCCGTGATGGTGGGCGTGATATCGACCTGCGCGCTTTTGCGTTGCAGGGTATGCAGCTATATGGCCGCCTGCTGGGTTATCGCGACGGCAAACTGCTCATTGCCGATGACCTGAAGGCTAATCTGGACGGCGCTGACGCCACCTCGCAGAAAATTAAAGACAGTATTGATGTCTGGATCGCTGAGCAGGGTATCGACGCACCCACTGAAGCGCGCTACCAGCCGTTGTGGCAACCGGAAGAGAGTGCAACGCATATCGATCTGACCAACATTGCCGCCATTATCTGGGCGGTGGGGTTCCATACCGATTTCAGCTGGATCGACGCACCTGCATTCAATGATAAAGGCTATCCACGGCATACCCGTGGCGTCTCGGTTCAGCCGGGGCTGTATTTCCTTGGATTACCGTGGCTGTGGACCTGGGGATCAGGCCGCTTTGAAGGTGTGGGTGAAGATGCCGCCTGGCTGGCGGAGGCGATTGAGCAGCAGCACCAGGGCGCTGCGGAGGCGGTGTATGTCAATGATCACCGTTGAGGATGGCGCGTTCTGGCAGCAGGAAGCGCAGCGTCTTGACTGGCAGCAGGGCTTTAGCGCGCTGGTTGCAAGTATTGAGGGTGGGCCGCGCTGTCGCTGGTTCCCCGGAGGGAAAACCAATCTGAGCTATAACGCCCTCGACCGCCATCTGGCGACCCGGGGGGAACATTGCGCCATTATCCACCGCGATTACCTTGGGCAGACCATCGGCTCAGCTACCGTGAACTCTGGCAGCAGGTCAACGCCCTGAGCAGCCTGCTGGCAAGCTGGGGGATTCGCCAGGGAGATCGGGTGCTGATTACGTTACCGATGACGCCGATGGCCGCCATCGCCATGCTGGCCTGCGCCCGGCTTGGGGCGGTGCATGTAGTGGTTTACTCTGCCAGTACCAGCGAAGCGCTGGCCCAGCGTATCCACGCCTGCCAGCCGGTATTGTTGATCCACAGCAGTGAGAAGCGCAGCCGCGAGAGCCTGCCCTCCATTCCTGCTGCCACCGCCACGTTACGTGAGGCAGATATTGCGAGTGCGGAATTTAGCCGTGAGCTGGCGCAGCATCACGGGCGCGTGGTGCCCTGTGTCTGGGTAGAGTCGTCTCAACCTTCACATTTGCTATTTACCTCCGGCACCACGGGAGCGCCAAAAGGTATCGTGCGCGATACCGGTGGCTACGCCGTGGCGCTGCTGGCTAGCCTGAATCACCTGTTTCAGGTTCAGGATGATGAGATTTTCTTTACCACGGCGGATGTAGGATGGGTCACCGGACATAGCTACGGCGTCTATGCACCGCTGCTGGCGGGGATCACCACGGTCATGTGTGAAGCCAGCCCGGCGAATGCCCCTGGAGAAAGCTGGTGGCAAATGGTGGCGGAGCTGGGCATCACCCGTATGTTAACCATCGCAGGTGCGATCCGCATGGCGCGCCAGCAGGGGACGCCGCGTGCCAGCCTGTCGGCGCTGCGATCGCTCTATCTGGCTGGCGAACCGCTCGACAGTACAACTCATGACTGGGTGAGCACGGAGATGTGTGTGCCATGCGAAAATCATTACTGGCAGACTGAGTCCGGCTGGCCGCTGCTGACGGGGGCGGGCAGCGGCCTGAAACCGGTGTTCAGCCGCTCAGTGGCGATCGTGGATCCGGCGAATGGTGCATTATGTCTTGCGGGGGAAGCCGGGATGCTGGTGGTAAATGGCACGCTCGGTCCGGGTGGCATGTCAACGCTCTGGCAGGATGATACGCAGCATGATCAACGTTACTGGCTACAGCGGGATGGGCACTGGAGTTACGCCACCCATGATTGTGCCATGTGGGTGGGCGATACGATCGTGATTCAGGGGCGTATGGATGACGTGATCAACATCGGCGGCAAACGTCTGGCGACGGCGGAAGTAGAAAATGCACTGGCGGGTCTGGATGGCATCGTTGAAGTGGTGGCTACCCGCATCCCACATCACCTGCTGGGTGAAATGGTGGCGCTTTTTGTGGTTACCGATGGGCTAAATGCGCAACAGGAGGCGGCCCTGAAGCAGCAAATACGCGAACGCCTGGTCAGTCGCTGTGGCCGTTACGCGCTGCCGCGCAAGATTCACTTCCGCCGTTCGCTGCCTAAGACCTTTTCAGGGAAGTTTTTGCGCCGGGTGCTGAGTGCGTGACTGGTAAGGCGTCTCACAGGGGCTAGTCGATTATCGGGTTATTTTTCAGTTCATTATAAGGAATAAGGCCTACCCCGTTAAACACGGTTCTCTGCTGATCGGCGATCTGTTGCGGGGACCGTGCCGGTATCAGCTCGCTATTGATACCCGTCAGCTGTGAAAACAGCGACATAAAATGTCTGGCGCTGATGGGGGTGTCATCAATCAGATGTTGGTGGTTATCACTGGTGAGAATAAAGAACGGAATATTGTAATTTTGCCGCGCATCATTGCCATGACGTACCGGACGCTCACTGTCATCGACAGTCATACCGTGGTCAGAAAAATAGACAAGTGCGTAAGGTTCGCCGCTGCGCGCCAGAATGTCATGGGCGCGTTGAATAAAGGTATCCAGCTTCTGCAGGGTAGCGAGATAGCAATTGAAGCTCTCCTGCTGGCTGATATGCAGATTAACCGGATAGCCATTTAAGCGTGAACAGGTGTCGGGATGAGAACCGATCATATGGAGAAATACGGCATTATCGGTGCTGTGGTTGCTACTCACAATGCTGCGTAAATGTTCCAGCAACGTCATATCATCCGTATCGTTCTCTTCATAATCCCCTTTCTTGAAGAAAACCTGATGATTCACTCTGCTGGCAATGAGGGTTGCTGGCGTGTCAAAGGTGCCGAGATATCCCTGATTTGACACCCAAAAGGTGTTAAACCCCGCTTTATTCGCCAGGGCGACAATGCTGTTATTTTCCTGCGTTTTCACCCCGTCACTGAGCGCGAGCGTGCGAGGCAATGACAGGTAGGTATTAGGTGCAGTGGAAATATAGTCAGTAAAAAACAGACCCGGAGCCGTATTCAACCACGGCGTGGTGTTATGCTGATAACCATAAACGGATAAATAATCCCGTGCGACACTCTCGCCAATAATAACAATCACATTCTTGTATTTTCCGCTATGGCTGAGGATAGGAAAATCATCTGTAATTGAATTGGATGCTTTTAGCTTTTTTAACTCCAGACTGGCCTTGTACACGGAGGTGATAACTTGCGTTGCCATCCTGTTTGGAAAGGAATTCATATTAACCATGACGAAAAGAGTGAAATAGATGGCCTGATGTTTTTTGCCAAAGTCGCCACCGTAAATAATAAATAGCAACAGTGAGGTGATTGCCATAACAAACAGCAACCAGGCGGTAAAGCTCACCCCTTGCAGGAACTCCAGACTTTCACCTGGATTAGTCTGCAATGCTGACACCACATAAGGGTAGCTGATCCGCCCAAAGTTGTAACCTACCGGGATATAGAGAGAAAGAAGCAGCAGCATTAAGCCTGAGAAGTAGAAAGTCAGCGGGTTTTTTCTGGCAATAAAAAGAATAATGAACGTCAATACGATATTTCCCGCACTGGCGTATCCCGCACCGACGGGAATGGCTAGCGCGGCGATTACTGCCGGAATAATCCATTTTAATGCTGACTTAATCGCCACTGAGTTTTCTTTTAATCTCAGTGGTTGTTTAGAAATATCTACTCTATTTTCAGCCATAACACTTTTCCTGGATGGTAAATACCAGCGCATCTTTTAAAAGTCGCGCAAAGTACATCAATCCGGGAAAGGATTAAATGACGTGGGGTTGAGATATTCCTGAATATCCAGGGTGGTCAGATGACGCACCCTTAAAAACACCAGTAATAAGACTAAAAGCGTTTTACCAGCAGGGGTTTCAATCGTATAAAGTCATGAAGATTTAAGTACCACCACGGCATAAAAGCAGGGCTTTGCTGTGGCATTTTTGAAAACACAATCGGTGGGATCCCCCAGTTCCAGACAATCGCCCTTATGCATCTCAAAAAGGGTACTGCCTTCCTGAAAGGTGAGGGTACCCTCAAGCACCCAGATCAGCTGACGGCGGGACAGATAAGATATCGCTGGCATGGGAACGGCAACGCCTGCTGGAAGTTCAACGCTTACCAGGTCAACGGGGATTTGTCCCGGTGATATGTGGCGTCTGATGTAACCGGTCTCCGGGTCTTGCCAGACCGCCTGTTGATCGTGTCTGACCAGCGTGCCGGTCTGAACCTCGCTCAGCGCTATCAGCTGGGACATACTCATATCAAAAGCACCCGCCAGACGCGCCAGCAAGGTTGCGGTAGGGCTGCTCTCGCCACGTTCAATTTTGTGGATCATTGCCCGGGAAACACCCGAGTTTTCGGCAAGGTCTGTCAGAGACCAGGCTCGCTTTTCCCTTTCGGCCTTAATTTTTTGTCCGATCCGCTGGTTTACATCATCTTCTTTACTGGACAATTTATCTAACATAATGGATAACTAAGATAGTGAACAATACATCTACTTTAGTGACAGAGAAACGAGGTGTCCACCATGAAGATTCGAACCGCAAATGAAGGGGATGCAGATGTCATCGCCGACATTTATAACGACGCAGTACTTAATACCACGGCTATCTGGAATGACAAAACCGTCGATTTCCTCAACAGAATTAAATGGATGCGCGATCGGAATGACGCTGGCTTCCCAGTGCTGGTTGCTGTTGATGAGCAAGGGCAGGTACTGGGTTATGCCTCATATGGCGACTGGCGTCCGTGGGATGGCTACCGCCATACGGTGGAACACTCAGTTTATGTCCACAAAGAGGCTCGCGGCAAAGGTGCGGGGGGAGCCCTGATGGCCGAACTGATTCAGCTGGCTCAGCAACAGGGCAAACACGTGATGGTGGCGGGTATCGAATCCGGCAATGAAGCCTCTATCGCACTGCATAAAAAACTGGGTTTCACCGAGGTCGGGCGGATGACTGAGGTGGGAACCAAGTTTGGTCGCTGGCTGGATCTGACTTTCCTCCAGTTGCGCCTGGATACCATAACCCATCCCTGATACGGGACGGCACAGGGAAGTGCCCTGGCAATGAAGTAAATAAACAATGCTTCGCAGTGGTAATCTCAGCTGATATTTTTATCAACATACTGAATTCACATCAGACACAAGCCTGAGAAACCCGATGCAACCTTCAATGCCCAACTGGAATGATCTGCGAATATTTCTGGAAGTTTATCGTTGTGGCAGCCTGTCTGCGGCGGCACGTCAGTTACGTATCGATGTTTCCACCGTGTCACGTCATATCGCCAGCCTTGAAAAGTCGCTGGCTGCCCCGGTATTTCAACGACTGCCGGCTGGACTGAAAGCCACCACTAAAGGACGTGAAATTCTCTCCTTTATAGAATCCATGGAATCCCATTCGCTGGCGATGATGCAGACGGATAAAGCGGGTGTCAGCCATTTGCCCGCCGGGGAAATCAGAATTGGCACCATGGAAGGGATAGCGTCGTTCTATCTGGCCGGGAAGATCGGTAAGTTTAATGAAAAATACCCCAATATTCTGGTGGAATTATTAACTTCATCGCATCAGGTGCATGTGAACCGTCGCGAAGCCGATCTTTTTCTCAGTTTTTATCCCTATGATGGTAAAGGACTGGATATTCTTCCGGTGGGTAAGTTCAGGCTCTATCTGTATGCCCATAATGATTACCTACAAAAATACGGTGCTCCCGCCCATATCAGTGAGTTGCGTAATCATAAATTTATCAGTTATATCAGCGACCTGATTCAGCTGGATACCGTGCGCTGGCTGGATGAGGCGATTATTAATCCGGATATTATCTTTAGTTCCAGCAGCCTGGTTGCACAAATGTTTGCCGCCGCCAGCGGGACAGGCATTGCTATGCTGCCGGAATTTATGCAGGCGGAGCGATTTGGACTAAAACCCCTACTCAGGGAGTCGGTTGAAGTGAGCCGTGTGGTATGGCTTTCCGTCCATAGCGAACTGCGTTATTTGCCAAAGATGAAAGCTATCATCGCATTTTTGCTGGAGGTGTTCGGAAATGATTATCCGAACGATCCTGGTATTCGCTTAAAATGATGTCATTGCACTGACAAAGTGCAAACTCTGAGCAAGCCAGGTAAATGCTAAAACCATTAATATCAATGTAATGGGGTTGTATCATGCCTCCATGCTAGTGTCAGATCTTATCAGCCAACTCAAATTCCTTTTATTGGTGCAGTACCGCCCTTGCAAAAATGCAAGGGCGAGTGCTAAATCGCCAGTTCCTCATAGTTATCCCGTTTGTTAGGATTTCCGGAAAGAATGGGGAATCACAATGAACAATGAAATAGAAACAACAGAGCTGAGAATTAATAAGATATATTCTTCGGGGGAGTTTAAATCACACGTAAGAAACAAAGGTTTGATAATAACCTTTCTGGTGCTAATCACCTTTATTTTCTTCTTTTCATTACCACTGCTGAACTCGTTATTTCCGGCAGTGATGAAATACCAGATTGCCGGTTCATTTAATATCGGGCTGTTATGGGTCATCCTCCAGTACCCATTGGGTGCAGCGGTTGCATGGTGCTACGCAAAAAAGATGGGGCGCTATGACGACCCGAAATGGATCACACATTATCTGGCACGTGGTAAAGCGAAATGAAAACGAAATATCTGCTGGCTGTAACCATACTTACTCTTTTTTCTGCAACGGCGAATGCCGCCGACACCATGGTCGGGCAGGGTCACAAATATATGACCTTTACCATTTTTACCCTGTTGTTCCTGGCATCACTCTCCATCACCTGGATTGCCTCACGTAAAAACAGTTCTGCCGGAGATTTTTACACCGCCGGTGGCCAGATTGGGCCGTTGCAGAACGGGCTGGCCATTGCCGGGGATTATCTCTCGGCTGCCGCTTTTCTGGGTGTTTCCGGGTTGATCGCGCTTTATGGTTTTGATGGTGTTAATTACCTGATTGGCTTTTTCGTCGCCTTCATTCCGGTATTGTTACTGGTTGCCGAACCATGCCGCAACCTCGGACGTTACACGCTGGGTGATGTGCTGGCCTGGCGTAATGGTTTTCGTGCCACCAAGTTTGTCGCGGCGGTATCGAGCGTCATCGTGGCGCTGTTTTATATGGTGCCGCAGATCGTCGGGGGCGCGGTGATCGTCAGGGCACTGATTGGCATCCCCTATGAAGTGTCAGTGATTGCGGTTGGCATGCTGATGCTGATTTATGTCGCGTTTGGTGGCATGCGTGCGACGACGGCGGTGCAGGTCACCAAAGCCGTATTGTTGATCTCCTGTTGCTTTATCCTGGTGGTGCTGTCCTGGTTACCCTTTGGCTTTAATGGCCTGGCGTTCCTCAACACCCTGACCGCCGATCATCGCCTGCAACAATACGTGATGTCGCTGGTTAACGATCCTTCGTTCACGCCGCAGGAGGCAGGACAACGCTTTTTAGAAGCCGGGCTTTACCTGAAAAAACCGCTTGAGCAGGTTTCTCTCGGACTGGCCCTGCTGCTGGGCACCGCAGCCATGCCACATGTGCTGATGCGCTTCTTCGCCGTGCGTAATTCTACCGATGCCAGAAAGTCTGTGCTGTGGAGCATGTTGTTTATCGGTGTTTGCCACCTGTTCATTATCGTCATTGGCTTTGCCTGCGCACATTACCTTGGTGCGGATGCGGTAAAAGCAGCGGATAAAGGTGGCAACCTGGCGGCCCCGTTACTTGCACAGTATCTGGGTGGCGGCGCTGAAAGTTTTGCGGGCAACTTCCTGCTGGCGCTGGTTGCCGCTATTTCCTTCGCCACCATCGTTGCTGTTGTCGCCGGTCTGACGCTGGCGGCTGCATCGGCGATGGCGCATGACGTCTATGTCGGCGCGATTAAGAACGGCGTCGCGACCGAACGGCAGCAGGTTGCCGCAGCGAAAATTGCCACATTGCTGATGGCGGTGGTGGCGGTTATCGCCGGAATCGAAGCCAAAGGGCAAAACGTGGCACACCTCGTTGGTCTGGGCTATGCAGTGGCGGCTTCTGCCAACCTGCCGGCACTGGTGATGTCGCTTTACTGGAAGCGCTGCAATACCGCAGGGGTGATCGCCGGGATCGTCGGCGGCACCGTGCTGGCTATCGTTATGGTGATGGTTTCACCCTCAATGACCTATCCGCTCCATCAGCGCGCGGTGCTGGAAGGCCAGCTGAAAACACGGGCTGCGGAACAGGCAAATACGCCGTCACGTCAGGCGTTGCAAGCGCAGATCAACGCTATCCCGGATGACGCCACCAGTATTGTGGGTCTGAAAGCCCCGCTGATTGAACTCAGCAACCCTGGCATTGTGTCAGTGCCTGTTGGCTTCCTGCTGGTGATTGTCTTCTCTCTGCTGTTCCGTGACGAACGCGCTGAGCGTTTATGGCCGGAACTGGCGGTTCGCAGGGAACTGGGGCCGCAGCTGAAATGAACTCCCGGCCGTGAATAAATCCGGCCGCATAAATAAGGACTGAATGATGTTTTTACCTCAAGTGAAAGTGGCTGCCGTGCATGCTGCACCGGTTTACATGAATGCCCAGGCCACTCTGGAGAAGGCGCTGGCCTATATTGCGGAAGCCAGCCGCAACGGTGCTGAACTGGTGGTGTTTCCCGAATCCTTCATTCCCGGATTTCCGGTGTGGGCGGCGCTGTGGGGACCGATCCATAACCACCGCTGGTTTGAGAAAATGGCAGAAAACAGCCTGCTGATTGATGGCCCTGAAATTAAGGCACTGTGCAGTGCGGCTGCCCGTCACGATATTCTGATCTGCATGGGGTTCAGTGAGCGCAGCCCGGTCAGCGTGGGCTGTCTGTGGAACTCTTCGGTGCTGATCGATCAAAGCGGGCAGATTATTAATCATCACCGCAAACTGGTGCCGACTTTCTATGAAAAGATGGTCTGGGCGCCGGGGGATGGTGCCGGCCTGAAGGTATGCGAAACCCGCATCGGCCGCGTGGGAGGATTGATCTGCGGCGAAAACACGAATCCACTGGCGCGTTATGCATTGATGGCGCAGGGAGAGCAGATCCACATTTCGCAGTGGCCTTCTATCTGGCCGACTAAGCGACCTGCCGCCGGAGGGAATTTTGATAACCTGGCGGCCAATCGAATCCGTGCCGGGGCGCATTCATTTGAAGCGAAATGCTTTGGCATTATGAGTGCGTCAGTGATGAATGATGAAATGAAAAACATGCTGATTGACTGCGACAGCGCGGTCGCGGACATTCTGGAAAACACCCCGCAGGCCGCCACCCTGTTTGTTGACCCGACAGGCACACCGATCGGCGACACGCTGCAACATGAAGAGGGTATTGCCTGGGCCACCTTTGATCTGAAGAAGATCATCGAAGTGAAGCAACTGCATGATGTGGTGGGTTATTACAATCGTTTTGATGTTTTTAACCTCGAGGTTAATCGACGCCGACTGGTTCCGGCGACGTTTTCCGACGATGATGTTCAGCCCGAGGCAGAAAATAAAGTGGTGGAACAGCAATAAATATTCCGTCAGCTGAACAGGGGCCAGGGACGGCTCACTCTGCTGATTAAATAATATTCCTGCTAACCACTTCCTTTCCTGTTTTTTGTTCTTTTTATTGTCAGGAAACCGTAAAAATCAATTCCACTATGCAACCATCACCAAACGCCAATGTCTTCATGGAGGCATGATAATGTGTTTCTATGGTGAGTAATGTGAAGAATAAAAAGATACTGGTGATCTGTCGGGATAATATTGGTGATAGTTTGCTTGCGACACCGTTAATAAAACAACTTTCCAGGAGCAACGAGGGACGAATAGATATTCTGACCAACAGTTATGCATCGCCGATATTTGATGGAAATCCGTATATCGGGAAAGTGTGGATATACAGTAAAACTAAACACTGTCAAAACAGGTTCTCTGCGTTAAAGTCGTTATGGGACAGGGTACGGCTTTGCCTGGCGTTAAACCGGGAAAAATATGATTGTGTGGTGATTGCGAAATCACTTTGGGATAAGCATTCGCTGAAGTGGGCCAAAATTATTCGTGCAAAGGAGATCGTTGCTTTCGGTAATGACCGCCATCCACGCATCACCAGACTGCTGCCAGTGCAGGACAGCAAACTCCACGTAGCAGAAGTGTTTTTTAATCTGGCGAAAGGGGTTTATGTTGGTGCTATGGAACCTGAAGGGCTTGATATTTATCCGAAAACTGAACTGGTTGATCACTATCGACGTGTGATAAATAACAAAGACAATCAGATGTTGATTGCGATACAAATCAGCTCACGCAAGAAATGCCAGCGATGGCCGCTGGAGAGCTTTATTTCCCTGGTGAAGAAAATAGCTGACAGAACGTCCTTTCGTATTGTTTTGCTGTGGTCGCCCGGCGAAGAAAGCTCACTGACACATCCAGGCGATAATATTAAAGCGGAAATGATCACCTCCGCCTGTAAAGATATTAATTTAACGCCGGTCTATACCGATTCGTTAGAAGATCTTAAAGCGGTGCTGGCGAATTGCCATGCGATGGTTAGCAGTGATGGCGGGGCGGTGCATATCGGTGCGGCAACCGGATTACCGGTAGTGGCGATGTACGGTAATAGCGATCCGGCAAACTGGCATCCGTGGAAAGTACCGCATTGTATTCTTCAGGGTATTGATAACAATGTCAGTAATATTACGTCTGAACAGGTGTTTAAGTCGCTAATATCATTATTGCCCGCTATTCCTGAGCAAAAAAAAGATCATAGCCCGGAAAGACAATCGCTTTCCGGACCGGATTTTATGGCGACAGAAAAATTCCAGAGGAGTGGGGTTTAAGCAATTGCACCGCCACCGTCAACCAGCACCGTCGAGCCAGTGGCATACGGGGTAGAAGCAAGATAGAAAATCGCGTTGGCGATATCTTCCGGCTGCCCCATGACACGCGCCGGTAATGTTGCGGCAGTGTCTTCATACATCTTCTGACGATCCGCCTCGGGTAAGCCTTCCCATAACGGTGTGGCGATCATGCCCGGTGAAACGGTATTAACGCGAACTTTTTGCGCAGCCAGTTCCAGCGCGAGACCACGGCCTAACGACTCGATGGCCGCGTTGATGGCACCCTGTAATACCCACTGACCCGGACGCACACTCAGGAAACCAGAAATAAAGGTCAGTGAACCGCGTTCATTGATGGATACCGCCCGCGCCACGCGATAGGCACCCCAGAATTTGCTGTCCATCGCGCTATAGGCATCGGATAAGGCCAACTCTCGTACCAGACCGCCTGGCGTTTGTGCCGCACTGACCACCACATGATCAAAACTACCCGCCTGGGCAAAATATTTTTCGACAGCGACGTCATCGGTGAAATCAAGGGCGGCGGTGTGTACTCCGCTGCCAATGCGTTGCGCCACAGCATTCAGCTTATCCAGACTACGTGAAGCGATAACCACCTCGGCACCCGCTTCAGCAAAAACTTTTGCCGCCGCAGTGCCGATCCCTGAACTTCCACCAACGACAAGTACACGTTTACCTGCGAAGGAATGTGACATGAGAATGCTCCTGTGATGTTAACTGACGCGATAACACAACGCGCTCAGGACGATAAATACAGTGTAGACAGGGATGCTATCATTGGATTAAACAATGATAATCAATGCAGAAAATAATTAACTATTCGTGGATTAAGAATAATGGATCAACTCAGCCTGTTTCGTCTGTTTATCGCCATTGCTGAACGCGGCAGCCTGGTGGCGGCATCACGGGCGCTGGCCATCGCCCCCTCGGTGGCAACGCTGGGCCTGCAACGTCTGGAAGAGATGCTTGGCGTGGTGCTGGTTATTCGTACCACGCGCCGCTTATCCCTGACGCCGGAAGGGGAACGTTTTCTGGCAGATTGCCGCCGCATCCTGATGGATATCGAGGAGGCGATCGATGCATTATCCGATCGCGGACCATTACGTGGGGAGATTCGGCTGACGGCGACCAATGACTTTGGCCGTAATACCCTGGCACCCTTGATTGATACGTTTATGCAGAGCAACCCGGAAGTCCGTATTGCGCTGTATCTCAGTGACTCGGTGATTGATCTCGCCGAAAGTGGTTATGACATTGGCTTACGCTTAGGATCCTTCGGCAAATCGCGCGCTGACAGGCAGCTACTGATCGCCGGTACGCGCCAGGTGTGTGCGTCCCCTGCATACTGGCGAAAGGCGGGTAAGCCGCAGCATCCGCTGGAACTGGAACAGCATAATTGCATGGTGCTGGCTCGCCCAGATGCCCCGCAATCGATTTGGTACTTCCGCGATGATGACAGGGAATTCGGCGTGCGAGTCAGCGGCGATCGTACAGCCAACGAAGGGGCGACACTGCGCAGCTGGGCCATTGCGGGAGCCGGGGTTATTCTCAAATCCAGCATTGATATTATTGATGATGTTGCACATGGGCGATTAGTCCCGGTGCTAAGCGGCTTTGAACTGGCCGAGGGGCATGACTATAACCTGTATGCCATTACGCCTGCTGGCCGTCGCCAGTCGCGTCGTGTGAAGGCGCTGGTCGATTTTCTGCGGCAACAGCTGGCGACACCTTAACCAGACGGGAATAGACTGAACCTGGATGCGGGCTTATTTTTATCTTGAAAGTAATCGATTACAAAATAATAATATCCGACATCTACCCCACGCTGACATCCCACAACAGGAACCCGTGATCCATGAACCCGGCAACGCTCAATAGCCATCCCGACACTGATCTGCAGTTCCGCAATGTTGTGGTGGACATGGTTGACTGGATTGAGAAAAACCTCGGTGCAGATCTGCAATTGAGAAGGGTAACGAAGAAAAGCTGCTATTCCCACTGGCATTTTCAACGCCGCTTTACCGAGATCAGTGGCTGGAAGCTAGGGGAGTACATCAGGGCACGCCGCCTGGTGAATGCCGCTTATGATCTTGCTTTCACAAGCAAAAGCCTGGCTGAGATTAGCGTTGAGTATGGGTTCAAAAGCCAGAATTCTTTTTCCAGAACATTTATTCGGTTGCTACGCATTAAGCCCAGCGTGGTGCGTAAAGACTTTGCCGGTCATGGCGATGCATTGTGCCAACTGACCTTCCACCTGCTGCCATGCGGGGACTGGTATCGTCAGGACGATTTGCTGTTACTTTGCGGCGAGCGGGAAAAACAGCCCGCGATGGCGGGCTGAGTCTAATCTGATTCGCGCACAATCAGCCTTGCTTGCTGCAAATGTTGAAAATCTGCTTCTCCAGGCTGAAAGATACGTCGGCTAAAAAAGATACCCAGTTGCTTACCATTCTCTTTAGGAAAGGGATCCATGGTGGTGAGTGGCGGGCTTGAATAGGTTGCGCCAGGCGTATTACCGTAACCAATCAGGCTAATGTCTTTGCCGGGTTGCAGCCCCAAAAGACGGCACGCTGCCATGGCGCCGATAGCGATATCATCCGTTGCGCAGACAATAGCGGTGGGGATGGGCTGTACTTTAAGCAGGCGACTGGCCAGCACATAACCGTCCATCTCGGTCAGCCCCCCGACCATTTGCCACTCGTTACGATAGATAAGCTGATGATCCAGTAAACACTGCTTGTAACCCTCGTGGCGTAAGCGTGCATAGTTGAATTCAGCCGACGTATTGATAAACGCAATATGCTTATGGCCGCGAGCAATTTGCCGCGCGGTAGCCTGATAGAACGCATCGAAATGATCGACATCCACCCATGCATGCGGGGTGGAGGATTGCGTTCTGCCAAAGGTAATAAAGGAGACATTTTGTTGCTGGGCAAACTTAACGCGCAGGTCATTAACCCGCGTCCGCAATATCAGAATGGCGTCGACCAGTTTTTGCTGCACCATGTCCTGATAGCCACGGACATCGTCATCACTTTCATTGCTGTGCTGATTGGTGATGAGCAATTTCAGGCCAGAAGCCTGTAATTCAAAAACCAGCGCCCCCAGCATGGATGAGTAAAATGGCTCAACCAGCATGCCATTAACCAGTGGCGGCGGCAGGACCACACCGATCATATTGGTTTTGCCGCCTTTAAGCCTTCTGGCAACCGGATTAGGGATATAGCCTAATTCGATGGCCCGCTGCATAACGCGTTGCCGGGTATCATAAGCCACATCGCTATAGCCATTCAGCGCCCGTGATACGGTTGACGTTGATAACTTTAGGTCTTTGGCCAGTTCCGAAAGTGACATACATGTTCCCTGAAATCGCTGTCTGAACGAAAAGTGATTTAGCTTACCCGGTCAAGCGCTTGTCTTAAATCATTTAGAATATCATCGATATCTTCGATACCCACCGACAGACGAATCATTTCTGGCGAGACACCCGCAGCAAGCAATTCAGCGTCGTTTAACTGACGATGCGTTGTTGAGGCGGGATGGCAGGCCAGAGAACGCGCGTCACCAATATTGACCAGGCGTTTGAAAAGATTGAGCGCATCGTAGAACGTTTCACCGGCTTTGAAGCCGCCTGTTAAACCGAAGGACAGAATCCCGGAAGGTAAACCCTGCATATAGCGCTGAGCAAGTGCATGATGGGGATGTTCGGGCAATCCGGCGTAATTAACCCAGGAAACCGCCGGATGCTGTTGCAAAAACTTCGCCACCTGCAGCGTGTTGGCCACGTGAGCTTTCATGCGCAGCGTCAGTGTTTCGAGACCCTGCATCAATAAAAAGGCATTCATCGGAGACAGGGAAGCGCCGGTGTTTCTCAGCGGAACCGTGCGGGCGCGCGCGATAAATGCTGCTTCACCGAAGCTTTCGGTATAAACCACGCCATGATAAGCAGGCTCAGGGGTCGTCAGGCAGGAGAATTTCTCTGGATGCAAATGCCATGGGAATTTCCCGCTATCCACAATGACGCCACCCAATGAATTGCCATGACCGCCAACATATTTGGTCAGGGAATGGACAACAATGTCGGCACCATGCTGAATCGGTTTGCATAACACCGGCGAAGCAACGGTGTTATCAATCATTAAAGGAATGTGATGTTGATGGGCAACCTGCGCCAGGGCAGCGATATCAATAATATTACCGGCGGGATTACCAATGCTTTCACAGAAAACGATTTTGGTATTTTGTTCGATAGCTTTTTCGATAGCCTCGGGACTGTCATTTTCGGCAAAAATCACTTTGATGCCGAGGCCCGGCAACATATGCGCTAACAGGGTATAGGTGCCGCCATACAATTGCGGTGTTGCGACAATGCTGTCCCCGGCACGCGCTAACGCCAGAATGGCGCAGGTTATTGCGGCACTGCCGGAAGATAATACGAGCGCACCAATCCCTCCTTCCAGGGCAGCCATGCGCTTCTCCAGAACATCATTGGTTGGATTCATGATCCGACTATAAATATTACCCGGCACCTCCAGATTAAAAAGGTCGGCGGCGTGCTGGGCACTGTCGAATTCATAAGCGACATTCTGATAAATAGGCACGGCAACACTTTTGGTTACCGGGTCGCACTGGAAGCCAGCGTGAATAGCAAGGGTGGCATCTTTCATTATTATCTCCTTAAGATAAGTAATACGGGAGGTATCGAATCGGATAAATTGAGCATTAGATGTAATGCATCCCGATCAATTCTTCAATCCCTGCATCTTTCGTTCTCATCAGCTAATATTTAAAAAATGCCCAATTTGGTGCGATGTATGGTGCGTGCGCACTCTTTTTGTGCATAAAAAGAACGATTGTTATTAATAAAGGGGAATCAAAAACGGTTTTGTTAACTGGCATCCGACTTGCAGCGAACAGGAAAATACGCCTTATTTTATTTTCTAATAAACTTAGAATTAAAAAACACGACTACGGTGGTTGATACATGAGAGAGTTAAGTTTAAAAGATGTCCAGCCTGCAATGTATGGTGGGTTATTGCTGTCGGCGGGGGGGAGTGGTGTTAATAATTCTCTGGAGAAACACGATCTCGCGGCTGAAGTGGCACTGGGTCTTAATATTGTCAAACTGGCGGAATTGGATGAAATCGATCCTGAAGGGTATGTATTAATTTCCACATCAGTAGGTGCGCCAGGATTTGCCCAACCAGAACTGGTGTTAAAAGATCATATTACCGCCGCCGAAAATCTGATTGAAAAACTCGGGCGCAAACCTGCCGGTGTGATGTGTGGTCATGTCCCCGGATTTAATGGCTGGCTGGTGGCTGCGGCCCTGGATCTGCCCTACATTGACGCGGCCGCCAATGGCCGTGGGCATCCCACCGTGAAAATGGGCGGAATGGGACTGGCCTCCAGGCCGGATATCTCGATTGTTCAGGTTGCGCAGGCAGGTTTTGCCTCATCCGGGTCAAAAATTGCCGTCGTCGCTGAAGGGAATTTGATCAAAACCTCCCAGGTCATGCGCCATTGCGCCACCATCAGTGGTGGGTTGGTAGCCTCAGCGAGAGGCCCTTACCAGGCTGATTTTATTCGTGAAAATGGGGCTGCCGGGGCCATATCGTTCCAGATTGAACTCGGCAAGGCGATGTTATCCGCCCCCCAGGGATTGGCCCGGGCTAGTGCTGCCGCCGCATTTATGGGGGGAGAAGTCATTCTGACCGGTAAAGTGGTAACGAACGATGTGGTCTATCAGGATGGCTTCGACATTGGTTTTGTCACCATAACCGATGGCACTGAGACCCTGCGTCTTGGGGTTTACAATGAATATATGACGGCCGAAAAAGACCATGCTCGTCTGGCGACATTCCCGGACATGATTGGCTCTGTCGATGCATTGACCGGAGACCCGATTGCCATTTCAACCATGAAAGTGGGCCAGGAAGTCAGCATTATTATTGCGCACCATTCCTCCTTCCCGTTGGGTAAAGGTGCTCTGGACCCGGTGGTATTTGCAGAGATCGAGCAAGGGCTTGGGCTGGAACTGTACTCATATATAAACGCAAAATAACAGGACGTATTATGATTAAGTTGTATGACAGCAAACTTTCCGGCAATGCATGGAAAATTAGATTGATGTTGAATTTTTTGCAAATCCCCTACACCAGGGAAACCTTAAATCTGGCGGAAGGTAAGCATAAAGAAGAAGCCTTCAAAAAAAGAAACCCATTTGCCCGTATCCCGGTAGTTGAACTTGCTGATGGGCGTCACCTTAATGAGTCAAATGCTATCCTGCTTTATTTTGCCGAAGGTTCGTCATTGCTACCTGCCGATCCGGTCATGCGATGCAAAATTAATTCGTGGTTGTTCTTTGAACAGGCGGATTTATTGCGTTTCCTGGCTTATCCACGTTTTTATACCATGACGAACCAGCGTGAAAAGTTTGCCGATATCATTGCGCATTATATGGAGTTGGGGAAAGTCGCCCTTACTCATGTTAATCAGGCGCTGGAGAACAGTAGCTGGATCGCCGGGGAAAGTTTAAGTGTGGCCGATTTCAGCCTGTATCCTTATATCTCGATGGCGGAAGAAGGTGGATATAACTTAGCGGAATGGCCAGCTATTCAACGCTGGATTGGTAATTTCAAAGATATTCCCGGTTATGAAAATCTGGTGAATGCCTGATTATTATTTCTTTCGCTAACAGGTGGGTGGCACGACGTTGCTGCCAGGGTTAATTTTTCGACCTTTCAGGATCATAATTATGTCTCGTCACATCACTGCCCAGCGGGGTAGCGAATTGCGCTGTAAAGGATGGCGTCAGGAAGCCATTCTCAGAATGCTGGAAAATAATCTGGAAAATGCCGAGAACCCAGACCAGCTGGTGATTTATATGGCCTGGGCAAAAGCCGCACGCGACTGGGCCAGTTTCGATCACACGGTTGCGGCCTTAAAACGGCTGGAAACCGATCAGACGCTGGTGATGCAATCCGGCAAGCCAGTCGGCATTTTCTCTTCACAAAACACCACGCCAGTGGTCCTGATGGCAAATGGCAATGTTGTCGGCGGCTGGGCTGGCGATGATGACTATCGCGCGCTGGAACGTGCTGGGTTGACGATCATGCCGGGCATGACGGCGGCAGCCTGGCAGTATATTGGCAGCCAGGGCATTTTGCAGGGCACTTATGAAACCTTCATGTCCGCTGCACGGCAACATTTCTCTGGCAGCCTGGCGGGTCGGCTGATTGTCACGGGCGGATGCGGTGGCATGAGTGGCGCGCAACCACTTGCCGGGCAACTGGCCGGGGCCGCAACGCTGGTGGTGGAAGTGGACGCGAGAAAAATTCAGCGCCGCCTCGACAGTGGTTACTGCCAGGTGCTGACCTATGAACTGGATGAAGCGCTGGCCCTGTGCGCCGAGGCGCAGTCTGCCGGTAAAGGGATTTCCGTCGGTTTAGTCGGGAATATCGCCGAAGTCCTGAGCATCCTGGTTGAGCGCAATCTGACACCGGACATTGTGACTGACCAGACCATCGCTGACCCGGTCAACGGTTATTTCCCGCTGGGTGTGACGCCTGAAGCGGTTGCCAGCCTGCGTCAGACCGATCCGGAAAAATTAAAGGCATTGTCGTATGCCACACTCAACCAGCATGTTTCAGCCATGCTGACGTTGCAGTCGCGTGGTGCCATTGTTTTTGAATATGGTAACAACCTGCGCAAATATGCCAGCGAAGCGGGCGTCAGCGCAGCCTTTGACATCCATTCCTTTATTGAACTGTTTATTCGCCCCCTGTTTTGCCAGGGCATCGGTCCATTCCGCTGGATCGCGGTGAGCGGCAATCCCCAGGACATCTATAAGATTGATGAGCTGGTGCTTGAGTTGTTCCCGGAAAATCAGCGCATCGTCGACTGGATAAAAACCGCCAAAGAACATGTGCAGTTTACCGGTCTGCCCGCGCGTATTGGCTGGATGGGGTACGGTGAACGCAAAAAGCTGGCGCTGGCGGTGAACCAGCTGGTGGCGGCGGGTGAAATTGGGCCGATCGCTTTTACCCGTGATCATCTCGATTCAGGTTCTGCCACTTTGCCGCATCGTGAAACGGAAAATATGGCGGACGGTTCCGACGCGATTGCTGACTGGCCGATTCTCAATGCTCTGCTCAACTGTGGTTCAGGTGCCGATCTGGTGGCCGTGCACTCTTTAGGCAACTGGGGGGTATCTGCCGGGGTCACCACCGTGGCAACGGGGGATGAAGAGTCTGCCGGGCGTTTAGCCCGCGTGATGGATAACGATACCAGTATCGGGATCCTGCGCCATGCCAGTGCCGGTTATGAGACAGCGGTTGATCTCGCTATCGAATCCGGACTGGGTATTGCGGCACAGTTCAGGGGCTGATATCGATGTCACAGTCATCCACGCGCTCCGTTCTGACCTCAACGCACTGGGGGATTTACCAGTTGCAGATTGAGAACGCGACCATTGTCGGCGTGCAGCCCTGGGCGGATGATCCGGAACCCTCGGCGATTGGTGAATCGCTGCCGGAAGCGGTTGATAGTCCGGTGCGCATTGCCCGTCCTTTGATCCGCCGTGGCTGGCTGGATAAAACCCTCCGCGACCGTAAGCCGCGGGGCCGGGATGAATTTATCGAGGTGTCCTGGGACGAAGCACTGGGGCTGGTGGCGGGAGAGCTGGATCGTGTGCGGCGGCAATATGGTAACCCGGCGATTTATGCAGGTTCCTACGGCTGGGCCAGCGCTGGACGTTTCCATCATGCCCAAAGTCAGATCCATCGTTTTTTGAATCTGGCCGGGGGCTATACCGGCTCAGAGAATACCTACTCATCTGCGGCAGGTGAGGTGGTTCTGCCGTATATCATTGGCAATCAGCGCGGGTTGGTGAGCCATTACACCACCTGGGAGCAGATCGCCAATCATAGCGGCCTGGTGCTGACTTTTGGCGGCTTACCTGGCCGCAATAGCCAGATTCAGGGCGGTGGCGTCGGCAGGCACAATCATCAGCAGGCGCTACAACATGCTGCTGAGCAGGGCGTGCAGTTTATTAATGTTTCGCCCTGCCGCCAGGATATGCCGGAGCAGATGGCGTGTGACTGGTTGCCCATCCGCCCAAATACCGATACCGCGTTGATGCTGGCGCTGTGCAGTGAATTGATCCGGCAGCAGCGGCACGATATGGCGTTTATTCAGCGTTATACCGTGGGTTTCGAAAAGGTTCTGGCCTATTTACAGGGTCAGGACGATGGCATAACCAGGGATGCAGCGTGGGCTGCGCAGATCTGTGACATTCCGCAGACAAAGATTATCGAGCTGGCAGAGTTAATCGCCGCGAAGCGCACCATGATCATGGTTAACTGGGCCATTCAGCGCGCGGAATACGGCGAGCAGCCCTACTGGGCCGCTGTGACCCTGGCTGCTTTGCTTGGGGATATCGGTTTACCGGGGGGTGGATTCGGCTTCGGCTACGCCTGTCTGAACGGCGTGGGTCAGGATGAACTGGGCTATCGCTGGCCAAGTCTGCCGCAGGGGAAGAATCCGGTTGAGGACAGTATCCCGGTGGCCCGGCTGGCCGATATGCTGCTGTCACCGCATGCGGAATATGCCTTTAACGGCAAGACGCTGCGTTACCCGGATATCCGCCTGGTGTACTGGGCGGGCGGTAACCCTTTTCATCATCATCAGGATCTTAATCGTCTGGTTGAAGCCTGGCAGCAACCGGAAACCATTATCGTGCAGGAACCATTCTGGACGGCCACCGCACGTCATGCCGATATTGTGTTGCCAGTCACCACTTCATTTGAGCGCAACGATCTGGCGCTGGTGAACCGCGATAACACCGTGGTGGCGATGAAGCAGGCGATCCCACCTTTCCGGGAAGCGCGGGATGATTACCATATTTTCCAGGGACTGGCGCGACTGATGGGCTTTGAAGCGTCGTTCACCGAGGGGAAAACAGCAGAAGACTGGGTTGCCGAACTTTACGAGCAATCGCGCAGCCGCAATCCACAATTGCCGCCGTTTACCCAGTTCTGGCAACAGGAAGTCACTACCTTCCCGTTACCTGACAGCCATTTCAACCTGCTGGCAGAATTTCGTGCCGATCCGCTGGCTCATCCTCTGCGCACGCCTTCGGGCCGCATTGAATTGTTTTCACAGCAGGTTGCCGATTTTGGTTATGCGCAGTGCCCGGGGCATGCGGTGTGGCTGGCACCGGATGAATGGCTGGGATCGGATCTGGCCCGGCATTATCCGATTCATCTGTTATCGCCACAGCCCGCGGACAAATTGCACAGCCAGTATGATCACGGCAAACACAGCCGCGCCGGGAAAATTGCCGGACGTAATCGTCTGCTGATGAATGCAACTGATGCCGATGCGCGGGGAATTGGCGAGGGCGACATCGTGCGTATTTACAACGCGCGTGGTCAATGTCTGGCCGGGGTGAGGCTAACGGATACCCTGATACCCGGGGTGGCGCAACTGCCCACCGGTGCCTGGTTTGACCCGATCTATCTTGACGATGGCTGCCTGGATAAGCATGGCAATCCCAATGTCCTGACGCAGGATAAGGGCAGTTCTCCGCTTGCGCAGGGACCCAGCTGTAATTCTCTGCTAGTGGAAATTGAGCGCTATGCAGGCATAGCGCCGCCTGTTACGGCATTTACCCCGCCGGATATTTATTACCAGACTGAATAAGTCTGCGGGTTATTCAGCATTAAATAATGCGTGAGAAGTCATGCGGTTTTAACAGCCTGGGTGATTTCATTCCGATTTGCAGTGGTATTAATTTAAATTTAAAAAGGTATGAATATGTCTTCGCAGAAATTCACATGTGAAAAGGTCATCACAGGTATCGTTGTTCTGGCCGACAGAATGATTGATGACGGTTTTGTCGCGATTAACCAGGGACTCGTTGTCGCGGTAGGTTCAGCAGAAGAGGGCGTGCCTGAAGCGAATGAGGTTATTGATTATCGTGGTAGCTATATTTTCCCCGGTGCGATTGATGCTCAGGTTCACAGCCGCAGTCAGAAAGACAATGAAGATTTTATCTGGTCAACGAAGGCCGCTGCTGCGGGCGGTGTGACCACCATCGTGGATATGCCTTATGATGCCGGGCGTTTAATCTGCAACGAAGCACTGTTTAACCTGAAAAGAGCAGAAGCAGAAGCTCAGGTCAGGGTTGATTTTGCTTTGTATGGCACGGTTCATCCAGAGGAAGGCAAACAACATCTGGCGGCGATGGCGCAGGCCGGTGCCATCGGTTTTAAATTCTCCAGTTTCGGCACCGATGCTCAGCGTTTCCCGCGTATTGCCCCGCATATGCTGCATGAATGTTTTAGTGAAATCGCCTCGCTGGGTTTAATTGCTGGCGTGCATAATGAAAATGATGAGTCGGTTAAATTCCTGATTGAAAAATTGAAACAGGAAAATATCACCGACTATCGCGCGCATAATCTTTCCCGTCCTCGTTATACGGAAAATATCGCCAGTGCCGAAGTGTATGAACTGGGCGCGGAAACAGGTTGTCGTGCGCATATTGTTCACTGCTCGAATGGCCGTGGTATTCAATTATGCAAGAGTTATCGTGACCAGGGATACGATGTGACCGTCGAAACCTGTCTGCATTATTTAACGCTCAGCGAAGAAGAAGATGTTGCCCGGCTGGTCGGAAAGGCAAAAATTAATCCACCGGTGCGCCAGAAAGCGGAGCGTGAAGCCTTGTGGCAGCATCTGGAACAGGGAAATATTACCGTCCTTTCCACCGATCACGTTAGCTGGTCACTGGATCGCAAACAATCCGCCAATATGTTTGAAAACGCTTCAGGGGCGTCTGGTCTCGAACTGCTGGTGACGCTGGCGCTGACCGGTGCTGAACAACGCAATGTGGCCTTTCATCATCTGGCGAAAGTGCTGAGTTATAACGCGGCGCGGCTGTTTAAACTGGATAATTGCAAAGGCGCATTGGAATGCGGCAAAGATGCCGATCTGATCATCATTAAACGCGACCCTTATATCTATTCGGCGGCGGTCAGCGGCAATAACTTCTCTGGCTGGTCTCCTTATGATGGACGCGAAATCTATTACCGGGTTGAACGCACCATGCTGCGCGGTGAATGGATCTATGCCGACAATATGGTGACGGCAGAACCCGGCAATGGCCAGTTTGTGTCGCCACAGACCCGCCGTCAGGAGCCGGGCACATGCTGATCAACGACAATCGGATGTGGCAATGGCTGCAAACCCTGAGCCAGTACACCGACCCGGCGCAACCCTACACGCGTCGTTCGTTCAGCGATCGTTTCCTGCAAGGACGTGGCTGGTTAACCCAACTGATGCAGGAGCTGGGGCTGGCAACTCGCATTGATAGCGCGGGCAATCTGATTGGTACCCTCCAGGGGACTGATCCCGACGCGGGAACTGTCGTTATAGGCTCTCACAGCGATACCGTGCCAGGGGGCGGGCGCTTTGACGGTATCGCCGGGGTGATTGCCGGGCTGGAGTGCGTGGCAGCCATGGGCCATGCCGGTTACCGGCCACGGCACACCCTTGAAATCATCGATTTTCTCGCGGAAGAACCCAGCGAATGGGGTGTTTCCTGCGTCGGCAGCCGGGGAATCAGTGGCTTTCTCGATGAAAAATTACTGGCGACACCACACCCGGTAAGTGGAGAAACGCTGCGGGAGGCGGTACGGCGTATGGGCGGCAATCCTGACCAGCTGTCTGTCAGAAACGACATCACCGCCAGTTTTGAACTGCACATTGAACAGGGGCAGATCCTCGAACATCACGAGGAGGATATCGGTATTGTCAGCGGCATTGTCGGGATTTTACGTCTGACGCTGACGTTAAGCGGCCAGGCCGCTCATGCCGGTACTACACCAATGGCGATGCGTCAGGATGCGCTGGTGGCGGCGGCCAACGTGATTCAGCGTGCCGATAGCCATGCGCGTGCGGTACTTAAAACCACCGATCACCATCTGACTGTCACCTGCGGGCAAATTTTCGCCTTACCCAACGCCAGCAATGTGGTGCCGGGTGAAGTCAGGCTGGTGTTTGACATCCGTTCAGACAATCACGCGTTGATGGAGACATTCGCCGCATCACTGCGAGCGATCGCCGCACAGGCAGCGGAGGAGTGCAGTGTCTCGTTGCATGACTTTGAAGTCCTGACGGACACCCATCCGACCTTATGTCACCCGCAGCTGATGGCGTTGATTGAGCAATCATGCCAGCAGCGCGGATGGTTATCCCGGGTCATGCCCAGCGGTGCCGGGCACGATAGCGCCTTTATTGCCACCCTCGCCCCCGCAGCAATGCTGTTTGTTCCCAGCCTGCTCGGCAAAAGCCACTGTCCGGAAGAGTGGACATCACAAGAACAACTGGCGCGTGGCATCAGCGTATTACTGGATTCTTTTATCGCTTTTGACCAGCACGACTCCTGAACACCAGATTGCCGCCCCTCATTCAGCGTTCATTGCGGGGTGGCACAGAAAATAAGGTAGTGGATTAATCATGATTTCGTTCGAGAACGTCACCAAACATTATGAAGATGGCACGCTGGTTGTTGACCGGCTGTCCTTAACGGCGCCGACCGGGAAGCTCACCATTCTTGTCGGGCCATCAGGATGCGGCAAAACCACCACATTACGCATGATTAATCGGTTAATTGAGCATTCATCGGGGAAAATTTTACTCAATGGTCAGTCCATTGAAGAAATGGATGTGGTCAAACTGCGCAGAAGAATTGGCTATGTCATTCAGAATGCGGGGCTTTTTCCGCATAAAAACATCATTGATAACATCGCTGTGACCGCCATTCTCAACGGTGCAACCCGCCAGGCGGCGCGTAAAACGGCACACGAATTGCTGGAACGGGTGGGGTTATCGGCAGCACTGGCAACCCGCTATCCCTGGCAGCTTTCAGGCGGACAGCAGCAGCGCGTCGGTGTTGCGCGGGCGCTGGCTTCTGACCCGGAATTTATGCTGATGGATGAGCCATTCAGCGCGGTTGACCCGGTGGTGCGTGAACAGCTGCAGGATGAATTTCTCCGTCTGCAACGGGAAATTGGCAAAACCATCATTATGGTCACCCACGATATTGATGAGGCGATGAAGCTGGGAGACCAGGTCGCGGTGCTGATGCCGGGTGGCAGACTGGCGCAAATGGCATCTCCGGCCACATTGCTTAGCGCGCCTAAAAGCCCGTTTGTTGCTGATTTTATTGGCCGGGATCGTGGCTACCGCCGCTTAACTTTCAGCCCTTTGCACCCGCAGTTGCCTTTGCAGCCTGAACCCAGTATCAGCGTGGGCGAGAGCGTGGCCAATGCCAGAGCGCTGGCTCAGGGGCGCTGGATCCTGGTCACCGAAGATCAGAAACCGCTGGGATGGTTTGATGTGGAACAGACCACGGCAGCAACCGTTGACCTGCACGACATTAATCTTGGCAGCACTTTCTCGCCTTTATCCGGCACGTTACGTCAGCTGACGGACGCGGTTCTCAGCTCCCCCTGCCAAAGGGGCATTATTGTTGATGACCAGCAACGCCTGTTAGGGGCAATGGATTTTGATAATGTGCTGGAAACCCTGCGTGCCAGTAATAAGGAGGTGGGGTTATGAGGTTTGATTGGTTATGGCGGCAAAGCGATCAGATCTTCCAGCTGTTTATCTGGCATCTCTGGCTGTCTGTGGTGCCGGTGTTTATCGGCTTATTGCTGGCTATCCCGATTGGACGCTTAATTCAGGCTGTGCCGCGCCTGAAAGCGGTCATCCTCAATCTGTTTGGCCTGCTATATACCATTCCCTCGCTGGCGCTGTTTATTTTGCTGCCCGCCGTGCTGGGAACACGCATTCTCGACACCATCAATGTGGTGGTGGCGCTGACAATTTACGCCTTCGCCTTATTGGTGCGTACGGTATGCGATGGACTGGATTCCGTCGCGCCGGATATCCGCCAGGCGGCTCTCGCCCTGGGATACAAACCCTTGCAGCAATTTGTTGCCATCGATCTGCCGATCGCCATACCGGTGATTGCCGCAGGTATCCGTGTTGCCATCGTCTCTAACGTCAGCATTGTCTCGATTGCGGCGCTGGTGGGCACGCCACAATTAGGCAGTTTGTTTACCCAGGGTTTTCAGCTGCAATTTCTGACGCCGATCATCGCCGGGGTGGTGTTGTGCATTCTGCTGGCCTTTATCCTCGATAACCTGGTGGTCTATGGCACCCGTCGCCTGGTGCTGTGGCAACCGGCAAGGAGAACATCATGATTGACTGGTTTGCTGATGGCGCACACTGGACGGGCGATAGCGGCTTATGGGTACTGATCTACCAACATCTGATTTACAGTGCGGTTGCCCTGATTTGTACCATGATCGTGGCCTTTCCGATTGGTTGCTACTGCGGCCATACCGGCAAAGGTGAACGATTATTACTCGGTTGCGCCAACGCTCTGCGGGCTTTGCCTTCATTTGGCCTGATCATTATCCTGGTGATTGTTCTGGGGCCGGTTTTTACCTCGGATTTAGCCTTTATCATTCCGAGCCTGATTGTGTTAATTGCCCTGGCACTGCCTTCGATCATGCTTGGCATCTGGTCGGGAATAACCAGTATCGATCGTACCGTGATTGATGCCGCCAGAGGAATGGGATATTCCGACTTACGTCTGTTATTAACCGTAGAATTACCCTGTGCCTTACCCTTGATTATTTCAGGTATTCGTAGCGCAACGCTGCAAATCATCTCCACCGCCACCATCGCTGCTTATGTTTCATTAGGCGGTCTGGGACGGTTAATTATTGATGGGCGCGCACAAAACGATTACCCACAGATGATTGCTGGCGCAGTGCTGGTGGCATTGCTGGCACTGCTTGTTGATTGTTTTTTTTCACTGCTGATCAGAATCATTGTTTCCCCTGGCATTTTACGGCGGGAGTCCCTGCTGAAATCACCCATCCGTTTATTTTCTACACGCAACCGGAGTTTGCTTAAATGAAATTGAGTCATTTTTTTGCCGTGTCACTGTTTTCTCTCGCGTTTGCTCAGGCATCCTATGCGGCAACGCCAACAACGATTATTGTCGGATCGGCGGATTTTCCTGAAAGCCAGCTGTTAGCGACTATTTATGCGGATGCGCTGGCAGCGAAGAATATTCATGTTGAAAGGAAAATGAATATCGGCAGCAGGGAGGTATACATGCCCGCGCTCACTGATGGCTCGATCAACCTGATTCCGGAATATACCGGTGCGGCTCTGCAATATTTTGATAAGAATTCTACGGCGAAAAGCAGCGATCAAGTGACCAGTGACCTGAAGAAGGTGTTGCCAAAAGGGATTGCCATGCTGACGCCCTCACTGGCTCAGGATGTGGTGACCCTCGCGGTAACGAAGAAAACCGCCAGTGAATATAATCTGAAAGATATCGATGATCTTAAGGATCACAGTAAAAATATGATCCTCGGGGGTCCGGCAGAATGGAAAACCCGCCCGGAAGGGATCCCCGGATTAAAATCAGTCTATGGGTTGAATTTTAAATCCTATAAAACGCTGGATGTCTGTGGTCCGCTGACGCTTTCTGCCCTGGAACACGGGCAGGTGAATGTTGCCTGTGTGTTCTCCACCGATCCTGCCATTAACACCAAAAATCTGGTGTCGTTAAAAGATACCAAAAATCTTAATCCGGTGCAGAATGTCGTTCCCTTGCTGTCCGCCGATAAGGCAGATAAGACCGTGAGTGATACGTTAAATGCGATCTCGCAGGCGTTAACCACGGAAGATTTGATTGCGATGAATGCGCGTCTTAATGATCATGATGATTTTGATACGATCGCCAATGACTGGCTTAAAGCACATAAAATAAACTAACTCCACACGGTGGAAGAGGAAACTCTTCCACCTGATTATCATGACGGCTGGATATGAAATGAAAGACTTCATGCATGCAGTGTTGATGAAGCAAGAGCGTGTGATATTAAGCGATCAGGGATGTTCCGTTGACGATATTGTGGCAATCGCTGCCGGGGCTAAGGTTTTACTTGATACCGCCTCTCTGGAAAATATGCGCAAAACGCAGATGCTTATGCAGAGTGCAATAACCAGTGGCATGCCAATTTATGGTCTGACAACCGGTATCGGTGATTTGTATTCCGTCAAATTGACCCCTGAAGAGATCAAACGCACTCAACTGAATATGCTGCGTAGCCACGCCAGCGGAGTCGGTGAACCGCTCGATGCCGGCAATGTCAGGGCGATTATGGCAACCATCATTGTGGCGATGCTGAAAGGGGCCAGCGGTGTTTCACCTGAGTTGCTCCAGATTATGGCGGAAATGCTGAATAAAGGTGTCATCCCGCGCGCCCCAATGGGTGGTTCTGTCGGCTATCTGATTGCGACGGCGCATATCGGGCTGGCGGTGTTTGGCGAAGGCGAGTCCTGGTATGAGGGCGAACTGTTATCCGGCGCTGAAGCACTGCGTCGTGCTGGTATTGCGGTGCGTGAACCGGGACCGCGTGAAGGGCATGCGCTGATCAGTGGCACTTATGAGATCAGTGGCCTCGGGGCAATAGCACTGGTCCGCTGCGAGGCGCTGATCAAGCTGGCCGATCTCGCTGGTGCGATGAGTCTGGAAGCCATGAAGGGGAATACCCGTGGTTACGATCCACGCTTGCATCGCTTTCGTCCGCATCCTGGTCAGACCGAAACCGCCGAACGCTTAGTGAAAATTTTAGCGGACAGTGCAATCCTGGCTCACTATCGTGATCATCGCTTGCAGGATGCGCTGAGTTTGCGCTGTATTCCGCAGGTGCACGGTGCGGTGCGGGATGCTATCGCCTGGTGCCGACGCGTGCTGGAGATAGAAATCAACTCGTTAACCGATAATCCGGTGTTTATTGTTGAAGATAACGCGTTAGTCGCCCTGCCTGGTGGTAATGGGCATGGTGCTCCGGTGGCACTGGCACTTGATCACCTGGCGATAGCGATTGCCGCTTTATCAACGATATCGCAGGCCCGCAGCGATCGGCTGGTGAACGGCCATCTGAGTGGTTTACCGGGATTTCTTTCCGCTGATCAGGGCGGTGGTTCGGCATTCTCCATCTCGCCTTGCGTGGCAGCGGCGCTGTCTGCTGAGAATCGTCTGTTGGCGGCCCCGGCGTCAGTACACACCATGTCTACGGTGGCGGGACAGGAGGATCATATTTCACAGGGCGCGGCATCAGCGCGTAAAGCGCAGGCTGCCACCCGTAATCTGGCCGATTTATTAAGTGTCGAATTGCTGTGCGCGGCCCAGGCACTGGATTTTCATGCACCATTACAACCCGCTACTGTCACCTCAGCGGCGCTGCAATTGATCAGAACAAAAGTGGCGTTTCGCGATCGTGACCGCGCCATGTACCCGGATCTGGCGGCGGTTCGTCAGTTCATTGATAACGGCGAGCTGAATAAAATTGTTGATGCGGTAATGGCATAACGCGCGTCAGGCACCCAGCGGGTGGGTGCCTGATAAAACGATCAGAACACGACGGAATAGTTCAGCCCAAAGGTTCGGCCTCGCCCCTTGTAAGTATAAAGACCGGCATCACCGTAAGTCGGACTGTACAGACCCGGCGCGCGCTGGCCCCAGACGGTGGTGTAATCTTTGTCCAGCAGGTTTTCGACACTGAAGCTGAGTTTGCCGATCGGCAGGTCATAACTTCCCAGCAGATCCACCGTATTGTAACCATTGATTTTTTTGCCATCCGCATCGGAAACATCGAAGGTCTGGGTGCTCTGCACTCGCAGATTCCAGTTACCTGGTGCCCAGTTGAGCCAGGCGCTGACTTTAGAAGGGCTGGCGCTATCCACGCTCAGCTTCTGCCACTTTCCTTCGACACGGGTTTCAGATTTGATCAGATTGAAATTGGTCCCGGTACTCCATTCGCTGTCGCTAAAGAAATAATCCACCTGACCTTCCACGCCATAAATGCGGCGTTTGTCGTCGTCGAGGTTAATCGTCATGTCTGTTTTGTTGATGCTGATGGTTTTATCCGACAGGGAATAATAGGCCGCGATTTGGGTTCGCACATTATCGCCGGTAAAACGCCAGCCAAGTTCATAGGCATCAACCTTGATACCGTCCAGTTTTGAGTTATTGACGTTGACGCTATTGGTCAGATTGTAGTGACCATTACTGAGCTGATAGGTGCCGGACCCGTAATATTTCGCCAGATCCGGGATTTCAAAGCCTTGCGAAAAATTGAACCACAGCTGCTGACGTTCCGTCAGATGTCCCAGGATACCCGCATTGAAAAGCAGGTTGTTGTAGTCGGTGGTGCCGCCAGGAACCGCATCTGCCGAGTTGGCTCGACCAGTGGCAATCGCCTGCTGCTGGGCATAGCCGACAAAATCATCCACTTTATTTTTGGTGTACTGATAACGCACGCCGCCGCTCAGCGTGATGGCGGCAAAGTCGTAGCTGGATTGCAGGAACGGCGCGAGATTAGTAATACTGTAACCCGGGTAGCGACCCACATTATACGCATTGTTCAGCGTCATCCCACCACTGGCGGCAGCGGTGGTGAGGTCAAAAAATTGCTGATTAGCATCAAAGGTTTCATGTTCTGCATCGAGACCATAAGTCAGCGTCAGGGCATCAACCGGCTTGCTGTTAAGCGTCAGTTTTCCGCCATAAAAATCCGTTTTTTGTTGTGACGCACCGATGCTGGTAACGCGCCCGCCACTGAGCGTCGGGAAGGGGTAAAACGTCAGACTTTCATCGCGATAGTAAATCTGGGCAACCAGATCCTGACCGAGAAAATCGGTATTCGAGTATTGCAGATTAATCAGATGACGTTCAGTGCCGGGAAGACGATCTGAATCCAGATTGCCGCTATTGTAAGCATTACCCGAGCCTGTCACGGCGGAGAAGTTCTCTCCCAGATACAGGCCGTGTTTGCCATCCGACTCGCTTTTATAATACTGCGTTGTCAGCTGCAATTGCTGATGGTCGTCGATGTTGAGCGTTCCCGTGCCCATGACATCCAGGCGGTCGGAATATTGCAGCCCGGTCTGGGTGTTATCGATAATGACTTCATCGCCCTTACCGTCATACCAGCCACCGTAACGCTGGTATGCCACTGACAAGCGTCCAGCTGCCTTGTCATTACCGCCACTGACTGCTGCGGCGATGTTCTCATCATGATCGTTATGACTGTTAAATCCGCTTTTAAGTCCGGTTTGAACTTCAACCTGCGTTTCTGCCTGACCTTTTTTGGTGACGATGTTGATCAGGCCGCCGGTACTGCCGCCGCCATAAAGCGATGTCGCCCCTGAAATCACTTCAATGTGTTCGATATTAAAAGGATCGATGGAATCCAGCTGACGGCTGTCGCTACGCGATGAATTGAGACGCACGCCATCAACCATCACCATCATGGAGCGTCCACGCATATTCATACCGTAATTGGTCCGTCCCTGACTGCTTACGTCCATACCAGGAATGAGCTGCGCCAGAATTTCCTTCAATTCCTTGCCGCCCCGAGCCTGCTGCTCGATCTCGGCCTGTTCAACAATCCACGTGGTTTGGGCCATTTCCGTCACGCTGCGGTGTGAACGGTTGGCAGACACCACCAGCTGTCCATCCGGTGACTCCTCCGCCCAGGCCACGGAAGAGAGCATGGCAAGCAGGCAGGGTTTTATGACCCAGAGATAAGGTTGTTTCATGGTTATCTTTCCCAGAATATATTTTATGTTATTGTTTAATATTAATTTTATTGCAATACGGGTAGAGCACAGGAGAAGGGCGAGTCATAAATACCGGCCGGGTCATCGCGCTAATACCCGGATTTACAGAAGGGTGATTCATAAGGGAAACTCATCTTATTGTTGATAATGATTATCGTTATAATAAGTATTTCTTTTACATTCTCAACAACATCCTGAAATATTTACATACTTATTTTTAGCGAAATCCTCACAAAATTAATGCGTTTGTCATTCCGGATGGCGGGAAGATGCGCTTTGCGCTGGCACAATCTTCCACTGCAAAACCCGAAATCTGTCTCAGTCTTTTAAACTAATACGCCGCACCGGCAGCGCCTGAAACACCCGGCGGCTCGGTCTATCGGCGGTGGGGGACAGTAGTAGTTCGCAGGTGGCTTCGGCCATCTCGGCCAGCGGCTGGGAAAAGGTGGTGAGTTGATAACCCAGCCAGCTGGCCTGTTCGATGTTATCGAAGCCAATTACACTGATATCCTGTGGAATGCGTAAACCAAACTCATATCTCGCCGCATCCATAAACCCGCAGGCGATAAGGTCGGTTACGCAGAACACGCCATCCGGGCGTGGCGTCTGACTCAGCAACTCCCGCGCCGCATCGACACCGCTTTGATAGCTGGCGCTACCGGGCCTGACCAGCGACACCTGAGTCCCGGCTTCAGCCGCGGCTGCCAGAAAGCGGGTTTCGCGGATCACCATACTTGGCGAGCGCGCAGAGGAGGAAACCAACGCGATCTGCTGACAGCCCGCGTTAACCAGCAGCTTAAAGGCTTCATTCATGGTCGAGCTGTAATCGATCTCAATGCTATCTGCTCCGGCAAACTGCCCCATGCGGTTGATCACAATCACCTGTTGACCACTTTGCAGACATATTTCAATCAGCGAGCTGGGGGGCTTGCCTGACAACACAATGGTTGCCGTGGAACGGTAGTTAAGCGTCTGTTGCAGGGCTTCTCTGGCACTGTCCTCGCCGTCATCGGTGTTGATCACCATCACCGCCCGGCCATATTTATTCAGGCTGCGGGTAAGGTGTTCCAGTAAACTGGCCTGGTACGGCGACGCCAGATTGCCGCCGAGGATACACACCGGGCGGCTGGCCTCTTTGGAGAGGCCACGCGCCAGATGATTGACGTGATAATTAAGCGCCTGTGCGGCCGCGAGCACTTTACGCCGGGTTTCCGCCGAAACGCTGCAGCCAGGGGTAAAGGTGCGCGACACCGCGGAACGGGAAACGCCCGCGAGGCGCGCCACCTCGGTGGCGCTGGCAAAACCCGGATTTTTACCGCTCATGACGCAAACCTGCTGCGCTGAGTGCGTTTTCGATGGCGATGGCATGCTCCGCCAGCCGGGTCAGCGAGGGTTTAGGTGTCTCAAACCATTCATCCGGATGGAGCTGACGCTTGTCACGGACCACGGTCAGGGCATCATCCAGGGTTGGATAGCGTTGCGGACATTCAAGGTGCATAAACAATGCCACCAGCGCGACAGAGCGACTGCGTCCGCCACGGCAGTTAACCAGAATATTGCCCCTTTTGCGGTTGCGGTAGGAGGGTTTATCAGGAATCTGCTGCTGGAGCGCCGAGCGCATCAGGTAATACCCGGCATGCAGCATTTCTGGCGCATTGCCGTCGCCGTCAATCAGGCCGAGTTTGTAGTAACGCACCGCACCGGAACCGTGATTCAGCAGATGTGCTGCTGCAAGATCTTCCGGGGTGGTGACCCAGTCGATATCGAGGTTCACCGCGCAGTTAATCACGATACCAATATCATGTTCGGCCAGCAGCGCTGCATCGCACACGCCGCTGGATCCGCCGATATAGATATCCACCTCCCAGCCGGGAAAATCGCTGACGATTAAACTTAGCGGCGGGCGGGGATAATGCGTTGTCAAGGTCGGGAGCGGCGTTGGCGGGGTGTCCAGTGGGATGCCTGAGGCGCGTGCAACGGAGGCCGCGATGCCTGGCGCGGACGCCAGTACCGGCAGGCCGTTAAAAATACCGGCTGCATCGGCGGGAACCGGCCCGGTCTGGCCGCCTGCTTCGCGCACCAGCAGCAAGCCTGCGAGACAATCCCAGGCATTCATATGCAGTTCAACATAACCATCAGTGCGTCCTTCCGCGACCCAGGCCAGCGCCAGCGCACCGGAGCCGCCGCGACGCACGCTGGCCCCCTGATTCAGCATGGCAGCCATCACATCGAGATAGCGGCGCTGACTATGACGGGAAGACCAGCCCAGTTCTAAAGAGGCCTGCTGCATATCGTCAATGGCGTTACAGTGTAACGGTTGATCATTTTTCAGCGCATAGTGACCACGGCGCGTCTGGTAAAGCTCCTTGCTGACCGGGTTGTAGATGGCACCCAACTCGGTGATGCCCCGGTGAACCCAGGCAATACACACGCAGAAATGGGTGATGCCGCGGGCATAGTTGGCGGTGCCATCAATCGGATCTACCACCCACAAACTCTCTGCACTGGCGGGTGGATGGGCGCTCTCTTCGCCCAGCACCAGGTCGTCGGGGAAGGCGTCGGTGATGGCCTGCAACACCAGCGCCTCAACGGCGGTGTCGGCTTCGGTGAGAATATCCTGATGGCCTTTGAGTTGATATTCACCCGCTTTGCGCGATTGAAAATAACGCAACGCGGACTCTCCCGCCTCGATGATAATGCGTTTTAGCGCCGCTTCTCGTTGTTCTATATCGATATGGGTCAAGGTTATCTGCCTGTGATGAAGAGAAAAAGGGTGATCGCCTGGTCTGGTCAATCGCTATTTTTGATAGTTCAGGCTCCAGATATCCTGCCAGTCCTGACGGCTTTTCCAGTCGTTTTTGGCCGTTGCCGTCAGGTATTCCATCAATTCTGCCCGGTATTTTTCGATGCCGGAGGCTTCATCAGCAGGCAGTTTTACCGTCTGATTGGTAGACATTTTGCCGTCTACACCCTGTGGGGCTATGCCTTCAGCCGTTAACAGATAATGAATAAACAGTTTAGCCGTATTCGGGCTATGGCTACCGGTGGCGATCACGCCGAGGCTGGGATAATTCCAGCCAATAAAGGGTTTCATGCCACTGCACAGGCCCAGTTTCATGCCCAGCTTGTTGTCTCGAAATTTGGCAGTTGAAACCAGCCCAACAAAATCAGTTTTGCCATCCGGCGCGCCAATGGCGGAAGCGGCATCGTTATCAGAATGGGTGAGCAAAACGCCGTTGCCTGCCAGCGCTTTGACGAAAGCCGCGGTGGCCGATTTTTCATCGGTTTGCAGCGGTTTGCCGAACTCCTGCTGGTACGCATCGCGGATCTGCTGATCGTAATGGGTTTCCATCTGGCTGAACCAGTCGGTATACGCGGGTTTGCTGGTGGGATCCTGCATCGCCACCCGGCCATGCCACTGCGGCTCGGTAAGCTGCCAGATATTGGTGACCGGGCAGGTGGTGTGATGATCGGTGTTGTAGGCGAAGACGTTCGGTGCCAGCACCACGGTTAGCGGTTGCTGATAACGGGCGGCAATGTTGCCGCGCAGATCCTCTGGCACCCAGCTTTGGGCATAACCTTTATTGATCAGCTGTGTCATCCCGGCTGGCGCATCCTCGACAATGGCTACATCCGTCCTGACATTCTTTGCCTGCGCTTCACGACTCATGATTTCAATGATCTGCGGGGCATCGGCTTTTACCCCGGTCGCCTGTAACCCGTATTGCTCACTGAAAGCTTTCGCCTGCTGCACAATCTTCCCGGTGGAGGCATAGACGGTAATCGGTTGTTCTTTTTTGGCGGCAGCGATCAGGGCCTGCAAATCGAAGGATTCCGCCTGGGCCAGCGGGCCGCTGAGTAAGGTACTGGTGACGAAAAGGGCGGTTAAACGACGTTTCATTTTGCTTCCATCATCAAGTGAACAATTGGGTTAAAGGGCAGGGACACGCTGCCCGTGGCTGTTAAAGAAATGCAGGGAGTGAGCGGGTAACTGGCAATGCACCTGCTGCTGTGCCTGCCAGCGCGGTCGCAATTGGGTGGAGTGGAACAGATGATCATTGCCAGCCACCAGTTCAATCACCCAGCTGCCGCCAGTGGGCATGATGTTATCGATGGTCATTGGCACGCTGTTGCTGACGGATTCCGCGCTGATCACCACTTCTTCTGGCCGGATCCCGCAGACCTGCGCCGGTGCGTCCAGCGAAAAGCGCTGCTGTAAATGCTGCGCCAGCGGGCTTAACGGCTGATCAAGCGGGATCATATTCAGCCTTGGCGTGCCGATAAACTCGGCGACAAAGCGGTTCGCTGGGGTGGCATAGATTTCATCCGGCGTGCCGACCTGCTGCATCTGCCCGGCGCTCATCACCGCGATGGTGGTGGCGAGAGTCATCGCCTCCCACTGATCGTGGCTGACAAAAACAATGGTGGTGCCGAAGGTGGCATGTAAGCGGCGCAGCTCGGCGCGCATTTCCAGCCGCAGCGTGGCATCGAGGTTAGACAGTGGCTCGTCAAGCAACAGCACGCCGGGGTTAACCGCCAGCATGCGCGCCAGGGCAACACGCTGCTGTTGTCCGCCAGACAGCTGGGCCGGATAACGCGCGGCGTAATCGGCGATACGCAGTTTCTCCATCACGTCGCGGCACCGGGCAACGCGCTCTTTAGCCGGGACTTTTTGCAGACGCAGACCGAAATCCACGTTCTGCTCCACGGTCATGTGCGGCCAAAGCGCGTAGCTCTGAAAAACCAGGCCGATGCCGCGTTTCTCAGGAGGCAACCAGGTCCCCTGCAGTACGGAGTCCACCACGTTGTCTCCGATGATGATTTCGCCACCGCTGGCATGCTCAATCCCGGCAATCATGCGCAGGATAGTGGTTTTACCGCAGCCGGACGGTCCGAGCAGGCACATAAATTCGCCGTCTTTAACTGTCAGGTTGATGTTGTTGACCGCTGGCGCGCTGCTGCCAGCATAGGTTTTGGTCAGATTGGATAAATGGATTGAGGGCATGTTAGTTCTCCAGACCATCGGCCAGACCAGTCCCGGTGATTTTCTGAATGATCACCGTGCCAGCCCAGGAAATAAGCGCAATCATCAGCACCACGGCGTTGGCCGCCTGCTGGTAGTTGTAGTCAATCAGACGCAGGGAATAGGTGGTCAGCACATCTGTGGCCGGGGTCGCGAGGATGACGAACAGGCTCACGCCTTTAATGCCAGAGATAAACGGCAGCAGGATCCCGGTGGCCAGCGGGGCCGCCTGAATGGGGATAACAATGCGGGAAATGCGCGCGAACCAACCGGCACCGGCGATACGTGCCGCTTCTTCCGCTTCTTTGCCTAACTGGGTCATGGCCGCAATACCGGAACGGCTGGCATAAGGCATTTTTTCGGCAATTAATGCCAGGATGAGAATCAGCGGGGTGCCGTACAACGCCGGTACCGGTCCGCGCGCCACGGCAAACAACGAAAGAAAGGCGGCGGCAAAAGCGATGCCGGGCACCAGATACGGCAGGAAGGTTAACTGACGCAAGAACGCTGCGATCCAGCGCGAATGGCAGCGCATTACCGCATAACCCACCAGTAAGCCCAGCACCCCACAGGCAGCGGAGGCGGAGCCGACGATCAGCAGCGTGTTCCATACCGTATGCCAGAATTCCGGCGTCAGCAGGATGCCGTTATGCAGGGCGACGGTATCGAGGTTATGCCCGATCCAATACGCCAGCGTGAAGTTGTCGGCGGTGAAGCGGCCTGGCAGGGTCATCACCGTTGACAGGAACAGGGTGATCAGCGGAATCGCCACCCCCAGCAGCACAAACGTCAGCGGCAGGAAGGAGGCCAGTATGCGCCAGGAACCCAGCTGGCGGCGACGTTCCATCACGCCTTTACCGCCGACGGTGACGAAGCGTTTTGCCTCGCGCAGCATCTTCATATCGAGGATCAGGGTGATCATCCCCATCAGCATTATCACCGTGGCGATAACCGCTGCCACGCCGGACTGGCGAGTGCCAATCGCCCGGTATAACCCGGTGGAGAGGGTGTCGAAGTGCACCGGAAGCCCAAGAATATAGGGCAGGGCGAACTCACCGATGCAGTCGGCGAAGATCAACAAGGCGGCAGACAACAGCGCCGGGCGCATCAGCGGAATGATAATTTTCCAGGCAATGGTGCGGCGCGAGGCACCCAGCACCCTGGCGCATTCTTCCATCTGGCTATCCATGCGCTTCAGGGCATTGCCGACAATCAGGATCACCAGCGGCGCGTAGTGCAGCACCATGATCACCACAATCGGGAAGTAACCATAGGCCACCCAGTTTGGCGTCTGGATCCCCATCGCCTCCAGCCAACCCGGCTGACCGCCAATGGCGTGATTTTTAAAAATGGTGGTCCACGCCAGGGCGAAGGTCCAGGAGGGCAGCATAAACGGCACGATAAGCAGGGTGGCGAACCACTTTCTGCCCGCGACGTTGGTGCGGTTGATTAGCCAGGCCAGCGTCATCCCGACGATCAGTGCACCCACCATGGTGCTTAGGGCCACGGCCAGCGTATTGAGTAACGGTGTCCAGAGCAGCAGATCCGACATTTTTGATGTCAGGGTGCGCAGCAGGTAGTAAGTGGTGAATGCGCCCTCAGTGGCATCGGTGCGGCCTTCGTCGCCACTTTGCACCAGCACGGCATTCAGCAGTACCGCAACCACCGGGGCAAGAATGATCCAGCTAAATAGCATCATCAGCAGTGCACCCAGCAGATTCGCAGGCTCCTGGCTGATGATGGACAACGCGTGGCGAAGTTTCGTGCGCGGGTGAGTTTCGGCTTGATAAGACACAGATGCATCCCTGTCGGTTGAAAACAGACAGGAATATATCGGTGCAATGTGACAGTTTTGCGACCTTTTTGCACATATGTGCAAAATGTTGCGCGCGGCAAATTAACCGGCGGAAACCGGAGCTTCGCCTGAGGGGAGAGCCGCCTGTTGCAGGCACTCGATGATCAGGCGATGTAAAGGGGCATTATGGTTGGCATAGCGCGTGACGACGATCAGTTCGCGGTAGAACGTCAGCTCGCCAAGGGGGAGAATACGCAAGGCACACTGCCGCTCCGTCCATAATCCGGCCCAGGGAACCAGCGCGATACCTAAGCCGCTCTCAACCATTTTTACGATGGCATCGATTTCATCCACTTCCAGCGCCAGTTTGGGTTCCAGACGATGTTCACGCAGGAACATGCTGACTTGACGCCCACCAAACGAGGTGCGGTCATAGCGAATAAACGGCTGGCTGCGCAGCAACGCCAGCGGTTCGTCGCCCGTAAGCGTTGCGGGCGCAATAAGCACATAAGGTTCGCGCACCAGCGTGTTATGCCATAGCTCTTTCGCCAGCGGAAATCCCGGTTTGATCACCACGGCAAGGTCAATATTCCCCGCTTCAACCTGGGTCAGCAGGTTAAAAGAAACCCCCGGCAGCAGTTTGGTCTCCAGCCCTGGTGCGGTGGCGTGCAGTTGAGTCAATGCCTGCGGTAACAATCCGGTCTGAATCGAGGATATCGCGCCAATTTTTATCGAACCGCGATAATCATTCAGGTTTTCGGGCTGGGCCATGCGGGAGAAAATTTGCAGAATCTCTTCGGCCATCGGTAACGCGCGATTGCCATCAGCATTGAGAATGGCGGTGCGACCGGAGCGGTCAAACAGCTGCATTCCCAGCGCTTCCTCCAGGCTGCGAATTTGCGCACTGACTGCCGACTGGGTTAAGCCAATCCGTTGTCCGGCAGCGGCAAAAGATCCTAACTGAGTTACTGCTACAAAGGTTTTTAGCTCACGCAGCATAATATCCACACTCATCGAAAAAATTGTTGTTTGACGAAAAATATATTCGCTTTTAATAAAAAATTTTATCCTTATTATCACAGAATCACAACGACACCAATACAACCTTGATTCTGGAGCACAACATGGCGTTAAGTCCTTTTCACCTTGCGATTCCTGTTTACGATCTGGCTGCTGCGCGTAGCTTTTACGGCGAAGTCTTTGGTCTGAGCGAAGGTCGTTCCAGCACCCAGTGGGTGGACTTTGACTTCTATGGTCACCAGCTGGTGATCCACGAACATCCTAAAACCGCGAACCAGGATCATGCGCATACCAACCCTGTCGATGGTCACGATGTGCCAGTGCCGCATTTCGGCATCATTCTGAGCTGGGAAGAGTGGGAAGCGCTGGCTGCCCGCCTGCGTGATTTCAAGACTGAATTCGTGATCGAACCCTATGTCCGTTTCAAAGGTCAGGTGGGCGAGCAGGCAACCATGTTTCTGTTCGACCCGTGTGGCAATGCGCTGGAATTCAAAGCGTTCAAAGATATGAGCCAGCTGTTCGCTCGTTAAGCCACTGCCAGGGCGAGGTTCGCCTCGCCAGATCACGGGACACTATGGTCAAGAAAACATTGACGTGGCGGCGCGATCCTTCAGGTGAACGCTGCATGATTGTCACCTTACCCGGGCATTCCGCCCCCCATACTCTGCTCTCCCAGCTCGCGCGATTTCTGCATGCTAATCCACTGCCTGGCGTCCGTGATATCGTCCCTGCGGCGCATTCGCTCGGTATTCACTATCAGCCGGAAGTGCTGTGGCGTATCGATAATTCCCTGTCACCTTACAGCCAGCTGGTGAATCGCCTGGATGCAATCTTGAGTCGTTTTTCCCCGCAGGAAACGGAACAGGGCCGCGAGAGGGTCATTCCTGTCTGCTATCAGGGGGAGTACGCGCCGGACCTGATAAATATTGCGCAGCATTGCGGGATATCACCCGAGGAAGTGGTCAGCCGTCACCAGCAAAAAGTCGTCGATGTACTGATGCTCGGCTTCTTGCCCGGTCATCCCTACCTTGGGGCGCTGGATGCGATCTTTACCTTGCCGCGTCGCGCTACACCGCGTCTTTCTGTCGCAAAAGGATCGATCGGTATCGCCAACCAGATGGGGGTGATTTACCCACTGACCTCACCGGGCGGCTGGAATCTGATAGGGCGAACGCCACTGACGCTGTTTTCCAGCGAACGCCAACCGGCGTGTCTGCTACAGGCCGGTGATCGGGTGCGCTTTCGCGCCATTGATGAAGCGGAATTCAAAGCGCTGGAGGACATGTCGTATGTCGCTTGAGGTGTTACACCCGGGTATGGCAAGCAGCCTGCAGGATGAAGGGCGTTACGGTTATCAACAGGCGGGTGTTCCGGTGTGTGGTGCGATGGACCGCTACTCTCACCGCCTTGCCAACCTGTTAGTCGGTAATCAGCGCGATTGCGCTTCTCTGGAGATTACCCTGCTGGGGCCACGCCTACGCTTCTGGCGTCGTGCTGTTATCGCACTGTGCGGGGCCGATCTTTCACCGCATATTGATGGGCAGCCGGTGCCCATGCAGCAGGCGATTTCTGTTCCTGCCGGGACGGTGCTCGGTTTTGGTCAGCGTCGGCAGGGAGCGAGGGCATATTTAGCCGTGCACGGTGGCTTTCATGTTTCACCGACGATGAACAGCCGCAGCACTTGCCTGATGGCGCAGTTTGGCGGTTTTGCCGGACGCTATCTGCGTCAGGGCGATCATCTGGTTACCCGCAGTGCCTTTGCCAACGCCACACCCCGCGTATTGCCCTTTAACGCGCCAGCGCTTTTCCCTCGCGAGCAACAACCCATTCGCCTGATGGCCGGACGTCACTGGCAGCAACTCTCCGCTGACATGCAGCAACGCTTTCTGGCTGCTGTTTATCGCATCGGCCAGGATTCGAATCGCATGGGCTATCGCCTGGAGGGGGAAGTGATTACCCGGGAACAGGCCAGGGAACTGCCTTCGGAAGCGGTGGATTACGGTACCCTGCAACTGCCGCCCGATGGACAGCCGATTATCCTGATGGCCGATGCGCAAACCACCGGCGGCTATCCAAAAATTGCCCATGTTGCCAGCGTCGATCTGCCGCGCCTGGCGCAAATGCTGCCTGGCGACGAAATACAATTTCGGCTGATCAGCGTCGATCAGGCACAACAACTGGCGATTGAGCGTGCAGCATGGCTGAATGCTTTGTGCACGTAAGCGTTATTTTATTCGCGGTAAATATAAACCGGTCAATGACCGGTTTTTTAATGCCTGCGATTTCCCTGCACCAAAATGAGGATATTGCCTGCATAACGTGCAGCGGAATAAATGATCGCCGACTAAGTGTTTTTTATTTCCCGTTTAACGGATGAAAGGAGGGGGAAAATAAGCGGGAAAGTAAGCTCGCAAATGAAAATAAAAATCATTTAATTAACTCATCCATCATTTTTATCATTCAATGGCGCTAAGCACGAAACATTTTTATCAGTTCGATAAATGGCATTTCTCTTGCTCCAGATCAATGACAGTGTTCAGAAAAAACAATAGCCGCACGGCTGATATTGAACCTCCATCTCATTGTTTTACAAGGCAGGTGAAAAATGTCGTATGAAGTTGAATCACAATTAACCTTACCTCGCGGGCGTGTCAAACCACAGTATGGTGAAAGCAGCGTTGCCCGGCGTGCGGCAATGGCCTCCATGACCGGGACCGCCATTGAATATTATGAATTCGGTATTTATGGCTTTATGGCGGTTATTATTGGACCGCTGTTTTTCCCCGGCGGGAATGATACGGCAGCACTGCTTTCTATATTGGCGGTATTTGGCAGCGCGTTCTTAATTCGTCCGCTGGGTGGGGTTTTACTGGGCAGACTTGGCGACCGTATCGGACGCCGCAAAGTATTATTATTGACCGTGTTGGGTATGGGGGGCGCAACAGCAGCCATTGGTCTGTTGCCAACCGCCGCTGCAGTGGGTATTTCGGCACCCTTGCTGCTGGTGGTGTTGCGCCTGATTCAGGGATTCTTTGCCGGTGCGGAAATTATTGGAGCGGCGGCATTTGTTGCCGAATCTTCACCGACGGGGCAACGCGGTTTTTATGGTGCCTTCACCCCGGTAGGGGTGGCGCTCGGTGGCGGGTTTGCAGCGCTGGTGTGCGGTGTGACCAGCAATCTGCTGGACAATACTCAGCTGGCGGCCTGGGGCTGGCGCATACCCTTCCTGCTGACCATCCCATTGGTGATTTTCTCGGCGTTAATTCGCCATCAGGTCGAAGAAACCCCGGCCTTTAAAGAATTTCTTGCCAGCAATAAAATACAAAAGCGTCCGTTCAGCGATGTCTTCCGTACCCAAACGCCAGCCATGTTACGTGTCATCATGCTGACGTTCGGCCAGAATGCCGGTTACTGGATTGGCCTCGTGTTTATGAATATCTATCTGACCTCCTGGCTGGGCTTTGACAAAAAACAGGTGTTCTGGCTGATGGCCGGCATCAGCCTGGCAATGGCCAGCATGATGCCGTTCTGGGGGGGGTTGTCAGACCGTTACGGACGTCGTGCCATTCTGCGCATTGGATTTATCGGTTATGTGGTGCTGGTGATCCCGATGATGATGCTGATGGACCACCACAACATCTGGCTGGCCGCGCTGGCGATGTTTATTGCCACGCTACCGATGCCAATTGTGCAATCGGTAGGGTATCCCACTTATGCCGAGCAGTTCCCGACAGCCATGCGCTACACCGGCATGGCGATCAGCATCAATATGGGCGCGATTCTGGGTGGCGGTATCACGCCGTATTTAGTGACCCTGCTGATCAATAAAACCGGTTTCCTGCTGGTTCCGGGCATCTTTATGGCATGCGCGGCGCTACTTAGCCTGTGGACGCTGATGCGCCTCAAAGATACCCATAATGAGGTGCTTAAATGACCCCTTTTAGCACACCGGCGGCGTTACGGGCGGCGACAGCGCGTGGCGAATGGCGTCAGCCCACGGCTGGGTTATTGGATGGCTATCAGCAAGCCAATCTGGTGGTATTGCCGCAATCTGACGCCTATGAATTCCTGCTGTTTTGCGTGCGCAATGCGAAAGCCTGCCCGGTATTAGCAGTCAGCGAACCGGGACAGACCGAAATTTTAATGGGGAAAAGCCACATTGATCTGCGCAGCATGTTTCCCCGTTATCGTGTCTGGCAGCAGGGCCAGCTGGTAGATGAGCCGTACGATTTGCTCGGCCGTTGGCCGGATGATGCCGTGGCGTTCCTGCTGGGATGCAGCCACTCGCTGGATGGTGCATTGCGCCGCGCAGGTATTCCGGTGAGTCTTGCCGCGCCACCGGTCTATCTGACACAGATTCCGTGCCAGCCCACTGCCCGTATGCAGGGATATGTGGCAGTGAGTATGCGTCCCGTCGCAGCAGATAAAGTGGATGAAGCGGTGGCGCTGAGTGCGGCCTATCCCTCTGCACATGGGACGCCGTTACATATTGGCGATCCCGCAGAGATTGGTATTACCGATCTGGCAGCACCGGACTTCGGTGTCTTTCCCGGGGTGCACTCCGGCCAGGTGCCGGTGTTTTGGGCCTGTGGCGTGACACCGCAGCAGGTGTTACCCGCGCTGGGGAGTGCATATCTGTTTACTCACTATGCCGGGCATATGCTGGTGCTGGATGACAGGGTAGAACACTACTCGGCGCAACTGCGTTAACGCAAGGAGAGGCCGTCCAGCAACAAAGCGACTTTAAAGTTTGCATTCAATTTCGGAGCCGGGGGTAAATTTACCCTCCGGCTTTAATATTTTGGCATCCACTTCTCTTCCTGGTGTTACTGCAACATTTTGGTGCAAGCTGGTGCTGTAATATGCCAATATTCTGCCGCTGGCGTCGCCTTAACACCGATATTAACTTTGGCATGGTATATGCAAATCTGACTGACTCACTTGTCAGTCGGAGCAATAATATGACTAATACAGCATTGTCTGACGCTGTCGTCGTTAGCCAAAAGAAAAAATGGGGTCAATTGGCTTTGGGACTGCTTTGTATGATATCGATCTCCAGCCCCCAATATGTCTGGGCATTATTTACCCGCCCATTGATGGAAAAGCTAAATGCGCCTTTGGCCGAGATTCAGATTACTTTTTCAATTCTGATTATTTTGCAAACGTTCTTCTCACCTATTCAGGGCAAGCTTATTGATCGCTTTGGGCCGCGTAAATTGATTGCCGTAGGGACCGTATTGACGGGACTGAGCTGGATGCTGGTTGCGCGCATGGAATCGCTGATGGAGTTATATCTCTATTATGTTGTGCTGGGAGGGCTGGGTACCGGCATTGTTTATATCGGTGTCGTCGGCCTGATGGTGCGCTGGTTTCCTGAGAAGAGAGGGTTTGCTACCGGCATGGTGGCGGCAGGATATGGTATGGGGGCGGTCCTGACGACGTTTCCGATCACCTCCTCTCTGGCAGCGAAAGGGCTGGAAAATACCTTGTGGCAGTTTGGTCTGATCATGGCTGTGGTGGGTTTTATCGCCAGCCAGGGGCTACGTGCACCGCAAGCTTCAACGGCTCAGAGCGCCGATGTTCCCCACAATGTCAGCAGCAAAAACTTCACATCGCGGGAAATGTTACGTCAGCCACTTTTCTGGTTGATGTTTGTCATGATGACCATGATGTCAACGTCTGGCCTGATGGTGACATCGCAAATGGCCATTTTTGCCGGTGATTTTGGTATTACTTCGGTGACGGTGCTGGGTATGGCTGCGCTGCCTCTGGCCATGACCATTGACCGTTTTATGAATGGCCTCACCAGACCGGTGTGCGGCTATATTTCCGACCGTATTGGCCGTGAAAAGATGATGTTCATTGCGTTTGGGCTGGAAGGTTGTGCAATGACGTTATGGCTACTGTGCAAGGATGATCCTCTGCTGTTTGTTTTGCTATCCGGGCTGGTGTTTTTTGGCTGGGGCGAGATATTTTCGTTATTCCCGGCCACGTTAACCGATACCTTTGGCACCCGCTTCGCCACCGCTAACTATGGATGGCTGTATATTTCTCAGGGTATTGGTTCGATCTTTGGTGGCCCGCTGGCGGCATTATTGTATCAGCATACCAGCAGCTGGGGCCTGGTGTTTGCATGCGCGATTACGCTGGATATTGTGTGTGCGTTACTGGCCTTACTGGTACTCAAACCCTGGCGCAGCCGTTTTATCCAGCAATTAAAAGTAAATATCTGATTATCCCCCCGGCATAATATTATTTCTGATTATTATGCCGGGGTGTAATAAATATCGCTTGTCAACGATCCCTCGCAAAATAACTCTTTTCTGCCCCGTAACGGGCATCAGGTTTGGTCCTGAGTACCTGTCTTAAACATAAGCACCAGGTCTATCATTTCCCTATGGCGTGTGGCATATATGGCGCATGTGGATACCGCTGTTGTCAGCCAGAGGAATAAGATGAAAAAAACGCTTTATGTCAGCGATCTTGACGGGACTCTCCTGAACAGTGGCGGGGTATTGTCGGACTATTCCCGACATGCCATAGAAGCTTTCTTTGACAAAGGCGTGTTTTTCACCTGTGCAACGGGCAGAACGCTGAGTTCAGTCAATATGCTGCTGGAAGGCGTAAAGTTCTCCTGCCCGGCGATACTCAGTGATGGGCTGTTTATCTTCGATATGATTGCGGACAAGCCGGTGAAAACCCTGCGTCTGCACGATGATTTAATCCGGGCTGTCGAGCGTGAACTGGAACGATGCGGCCAGGAAGGATTTCTCTACTGCCTGAAGGGCACTGAATATGGCCTGTTCTATAAGACAGCCAGTGATGACCTGAGCCAGCACTTTATCGAGAGTAAACGCCCCTTTCTGGGGGAGAAAATCTTCAAAACGGTGTCATTTAGTGAACTGCCGGAAGAGTATGTCCCGCTCTATTTTGTCATTTACCATGACTACCACACCCTGTCATTACTGCAGAGCGCTATCACCGGCGAAGAGGGTGCGCATTGCCTTCTCAACCGTGATGTCTACAGCGCGCAACCGGATATTTATTTTATGAATATCCTGTCTGACCAGACGTCAAAAAGCTCAGCCATCGACTTCCTGCGAGATTATCTGGGGGCTAACGAAGTGGTGGCGTTTGGCGATAACTTTAATGATCTGCCGATGCTGATGAATGCCGATCGCTGCTACGTTCCTGAGAACGGCATTGAAGAAGCAAAAGCTATCGCTACCGAGGTGATTCCTTCATGCGATGCGGATGCTGTGGTCAGGTTCATCGAAAAAGACCTTCTGAATCGGTAGCCCACTCAGTCCCTGCGAAATACTGATAAGTCTTTACTGAAAACGCAATGTCGCAGGAAAATATCCGTCAGTACTCACAGGCGGGTATTTTATCTTATCCGTATGACTCATTGCCCCTTTACTGCTACGTAATGTTACAAGGACGTGTTACCAAAATTAAGTTACAGGACAGAATGTAAAAACCTGGTTGAGACATTGATCACAATTCTTGTGATGGCGCTTCAGGTAGGGTTACGGGTAACAGATTGGGTGGTTTTTTAAAATTATCCCGTTTGTCTTCCAATAGTAACTTTCATATCCAGGGGCGCACTGATGAAAGAAATGCATAAGAATAATATTGCATTACCTGCCAAACGCTGGTGGTATTTAATGCCAGTTATATTTATCACTTATAGCCTGGCTTATCTGGATCGGGCTAATTATGGATTTGCTGCTGCATCAGGAATAGAAAAAGATCTGGGGATATCTCATGCAACGTCGTCGCTGATTGGCGCATTGTTCTTTTTAGGCTATTTCTTTTTTCAGGTGCCGGGCGCAATTTACGCCGTTCATCGCAGTGTACGGAAACTTATTTTCGTCAGCTTAATTTTGTGGGGTTTCTGTGCCACCGCCACCGGGTTTGTGACCAATATCCCCATGCTGATGGTCATCCGCTTCATATTGGGCGTTGTCGAAGCGGCAGTGATGCCGGCAATGCTGATTTATATCAGTAACTGGTTCACAAAAACCGAACGTTCCAGAGCGAATACTTTCCTCGTGTTAGGCAATCCGGTGACCGTGTTATGGATGTCAATCGCATCGGGTTATCTGATTGATGCCTTCGGCTGGCGGGAGATGTTCATGATTGAAGGGGCTCCTGCGGTACTGTGGGCATTTGCCTGGTGGTTTTTAGTCAGAGATAAGCCATCACAGGTGACCTGGCTGAATCCTGAAGAAAAACGCGTGTTACAAAACCAGCTCGATGAAGAACAAAAGAATATTAAGCCGATGCGCAACTATGGCGAGGCTTTGCGATCCAAAAAAGTGGTGATGCTCTGTTTCGTTCATGCACTGTGGAGTGTCGGAGTTTATGGTTTTATGATGTGGATGCCTTCTATCCTGAAAATGGCCGCCACCATTGATATTGTCTCCGTAGGCTGGCTTACCGCGGTGCCATACTTTGCCGCGATTGTCACCATGTTGCTGGTTTCCTGGTTATCGGATAAATTTCAAAACCGGAAAGTATTTATCTGGCCATTATTAATGGTTGCTTCGATAACTTTCTTTGGCTCCTGGCTGATTGGTTCACAGCATTTTTGGCTGTCTTATGGCTTACTGGTTTTAGCCGCAGCCTGTATGTATGCACCCTATGGACCTTTCTTTGCTTTTATTCCGGAAATTCTGCCAAAGAATGTGGCGGGTGTTTCAATGGGGCTGATTAATTGCTGTGGTGCATTAGGGGCATTTCTCGGTGCATGGTTAGTCGGTTATTTAAATGGTTTAACCAACTCGCCGGGTGCATCCTATACTTTTATGGCAGTTTCGCTGCTGATGTCGGTTGTCGTGATGTTTTATGTTAATTCATCCGGCGATAATGAAGCCGATGCCGGAAAAGTTAACCTGATGCTGGAATAACAAGATATTTAATTAAGCCCCGGAGAAAATCTGCCGGGGCTTAGATTTATCGATTACTGTATTTTGCTACCCAGCCACGGCTGCGCCTGGGTTGATGAACGTGCTTTTGCCACATCCTCTGTAGAGACCTGTCCAGCCGAATTACCCCAACTGTTACGAATGTAGGTCATCACATCCGCGATGTTACTGTCAGAAAGTTTCTGGGCAAAACCCGGCATACCCGCTGCCGTTGGATTCGCATGGGTAAATGGCCCCTGGCTGCCATTCAGTGCCACATTAATCAGGCTTAATGGGTCAGGGGAATTCACCTGCGGGTTACCTGCCAGCGCAGGGATCATATTACGGATGCCACTCCCATTAGAGACATGGCAGGCGCTGCATTGAGACTCAAAGACTTTCTTGCCTACAATCATGGCGGTATTGTCAGCTGAAAGAGGCTGGGGCACAGGTGTTCCGGATGCAGGCAGAGACTTCAGATAAAGTGCGATTGCCTGAAGATCGTCATCTGTCATGTGTTGCGTCGAGTTTTCGATGGCTTCCGTCATCGGACCGGATGACGCAGTCATCTTATTGGTGCCCGAGCGCAGATAAGACACGATATCGCTTTCACTCCATTTGCCGAGACCTGCATGGGGATCAGGCGTCAGATCTGGTGCGTACCATCCCTGCAACGCTCCCCCCTGCAGATAAGCGGAGGTATCGCCACCCAGCATATTTTTTGCCGTATGACAGGACGAGCAGTGTCCGGGACCATCAACCAGATAAGCACCACGGTTCACCTGGTCACTGACATTAGCCTGCGGCTCAAATACCTTGTCTTTGAAAAATAACAGATTCCATCCTGCCAGCGTCCAGCGCTGGTTGAACGGGAACGGGAGCTGGTTCTCCACAACCTGGTTTTTGACTGGCGGAATGGTACGGATATAAGCCCACAAATCGGCTAAATCCTGATCGGTTAATTTAGCGTAAGCATTGTAGGGCATTGCCGCATACAGGTATCCGTGAGAGCCGACACCGTGACGCACTGCACGATCGAATTGCTCCTGCGACCAGCCGCCGATGCCGGTATCCGGATCGGAAGTGATATTGGAAGAAAGGATCGCGCCAAATGGGGTGTTAAGTTTGTAACCCCCGGCGAACGGTTGACCACCCTCTGCGGTATGACAGGCCGTACAATCTGACAGCCTGGCAACATACTCCCCGCGCTTGATTTGTTCGTTCAGTTGATCAGGATTCTCAGCAACCAGCACCTGTTGCGGGTAGCTTTTATGCAGCCCATATTGCACTAACGCGGTATAACCTATCGCGCCGAGCACCGCGACCGTGACCACTCCATAGGCGACACGTCGAATGTTTTTACCCATGATATTCTCCTTATCGCACCAGTGATCCCGGATTTTTGAGATAGTCATTGACGATGGCGTGAGCGGTCCACAACGTCAGTGCGCTGAGGGTAATGGTGGGGTTATATCCGCCGTTATTGGGATAAGAAGAAGCACCCAGCACAAACAGGTTGTGCGCGTCCCAATGTTGCTGATAGCGGTTAAGCACCGAGGTCGCTGGGTCCAGCCCCATCACCGCGCCGCCAATGGTGTGCGAGCTGTCATAGGCGCGGAAGGGGGAGTTGTGCTTATCCGGGAAGGCTTCCGTCTCCCAGGATGTGGCACCGGATACACGGCATATATCTTCGATGCGATCGCGGATAAAGCGCGCCATGAGTCGATCATTCTGGTTGTAGTCAAAGGTCAGTCGCAGTAACGGCTGGCCATTGTCATCGGTGTAGTTTGGATCGAGCGAAAGATAAGAATCGCGATGCGAGTATGAAGTCCCCTGACCCTGGATTTTGGCGTAGTTTTGGTAGCTTTTCTGGAACGTTTTCTTCCAGGCTGAGCCCCACATTTTACTGCCAGGGGGCAGGCGGTCAGTCATTCCCAGCGGCGTACCCTGGTCGGACAGCGCCTGGATCCCTGCGCCACCGAGGAAACCTAATCCGGAGTGATCGAAGTTATCGCCGTTGAAATCATCAATCTGTGTCGACAAGGCCCCGGTAGAAATGAACGGGTTCATATGTTCATTTTCATAATAGAGATAGCCCATCGACATGGTTTGATAGTTATAGGCACGGCCTAACGTACCTTCACCGGTCGCATGGTTATAGGCTTTGCCGATTTTGGACAGCAACAGTAAACGCACGTTATCCAGTTGATAGGCCGACAGGCAGACGATATCCGCAGGCTGGAAACCGGTATTCCCATCCGAATCGCGGAAAGTCACCCCCGTCACGGTTTTCCCGTCTGCGGCTTTATCGATATAAAGCGCGGTGCATTCGGTCAACAGCGTGAAATGAGTTCGGTCCATCAGCGCCGGGACCACGCAAATATTCGGTGATGATTTGGACCAGTTGCCGCAACCGTAGAAACCGCAGTAGCCGCAATAGGTACAGGGGGCGAGATTCACACCCAGCGGATTGGTATAGGCAGCGCCAATGGTCCCGGCAGGAATCGGGAACGGGTGGTAGCCCATCTTCTCGGTGATCTGGTGAAACTTATCATTCCAGTGGGAGCGGATCAGCGGGGGAGTAGGGTATTCGCTGGTGCGGCTGCCTTCAAACGGGTTACCACCGGGTTGTGTTACGCCGCCGATGACGCCCGCTTTGCCTGAAATACCGGCGATTTTTTCAACACGATCATAAAAAGGCTCAAGCTCGGCATAACTGATGCCCCAGTCCTGCACGATCAGGCCATCAGCCAGCTTCATATTATGGTAACGGTCGCGCAGGCGGGTCGCCATTTCGAAATCTGAAGGGTTGAAACGCCAGGCATTCGCCGCCCAGTGCTTGCCGGCACCGCCGACACTGAACCCCATCTGGAAGGCATTCCAGTCACGAGCGGGAAGGGCTTTTTGGCTGCTGTCATTACGAAAAGTCAGCGTTTCTACCCGTGGTGGTTTTAAAATCTCGCGTCGCACGCCATAACGTAGCTCGTCGGCGGCAATCGCAGGAGAGAAGTTAGTTTGTGTTTGTTCCCATGGGCCACGTTCAATTGCGACGACATTTAATCCTGCGCGGGTCAGTTCTTCAGCCATAAGCGAACCGGCCCATCCGAGGCCGATAATAACGGCATCAGCCTTAGGTCTGGTGTAATTCATAATTTGCCTTGTCGGGTTTACGCTTTCAGAAGTTCAATAATGCTGATTGGTTCGATATTCAGTTTCTGTCCTTTTAACGGCGCATAATCACGATAGTCGTAACGTGCACCAGGGAAACCAATCATTTTCCAGCCGACCATATTGCGGTTACCACCATAAATAGGATCAGCAAGGAATCCTTCCATCACATTCGATAGAAACTGTCCAAATAAGACCTCTGAAGAAAAGGTTGGGTATTTGAATTCACCCGATTCCATTTTTTCCAGGTAACTATCCTGGGCGTCATGAGACAAAGTAGTAAAGGATTTGCCAAAAAGCGACAGGCAATGGTTATCCAGTTCCAGTAAGCCTTTGCGGTAAATTTCCGCAGGTGTGTAGGGGGTCTGGGTACCTTGAGATGCGGTGCCCTTTTCGAAGGGTCCCTGATTATAACGCCAGCTCGCCTTACCATAATCTCCGGCGAGTTGATTATCGATGAAGACAACACAACCCGCTTCGGAGGCAGCGGGGCTGAGTTCATCGGCGGGTATCAGGCGGTCAAAGATTGCTGTGACCAGGTTGTATTCGCGTTCATTCAGATATAATCGCTTTGTTGGGTCTGCGGGTACCGGCAAGGTCGTTTCTTTAGCGCGCCACAGTTTCCCACCTTGCAATACATTATTATTTTCAGCTGCACCTGCTGGCTTAAATACAGATGCAGCGGTTCCTGTTCCTGCCAGAACTAAACCTGCTTTAATAAAACTTCTGCGTTCCATACGATGCTCCAGGCAAAAAGAGTCACCGACTACATGAACACGCTCACTGATAAAATATTCAGAAGAATGTATCTAATAGACAGTGTTATTTGATTTTGAATTGAGTAGATCGAGTATGACGGCGATAGATTGTTGGGTAATGGTCTCCTGTTATTTTCGCCATTATATAAATAATGGCGAAAGCATGGTTTATTTTCTAAGATGCGAGCGGCGCAGGCATAATTCTCCTTTCTGCCACTCTCCCCCTTCATCAATCCGATCATCCAGTAACCGATTGATGGCTTCGGCGGTCTGGAGGTCGGCTCGCTGATTCCAGCTGGTTAATTCCCAGGTACTGGTGTGAGATTCATCAATATCATCAAATCCCACCACGCCAATATGCAGATCCGGACTGAAATCCCGTATGGCCTGGATGGCACCGAAAGCCAGTACATCGTTTTCGCAAAACAATGCATCGATACATTGATCTGCTGGCGTTTCATGCAGATATGCCATCATGCATTGATAAGCAAGATCGCGGTCGTAATGCCCGGCAACCAGCACAACCTCTAATGACTGACCTTGCGAAGCCAGACAAGCTTCATACCCCTCCATTCTTAACAGATGATTTGAAGCGGTATCTGGCCCTTTCATATAGCCATAGCGCTGGTAATTCTCACTGATAAGCACTTGTCCCAGCGCCTGGCCCGCTTTGAATCCATCATTGTTAACCACTTCAACGTCAGCACTATCGGTGTTTCGGAACACATGGATAGCCCGAATATGGTGAAGCGATTCGGCCACCACCAGCAACTCATCACTGACAATGGTGGCCAGATAAATGATGCCATCAACCTGCAGCTGACCGGCCATTTGCAGTACCGATTGATAATTTTCCGGGGACTCAATATTCAACAGCAGCGTCATGTAGCCACGTTCGTTGAGTTGCTGAGTCACCTCTTTCAGCATGCGCAGCGTATGCGGATTGCTGAACTCATCGGCTACTACGCCAATAATCTTTGTGCTGCGCTGCTTTAAGCCACGTGCCAGCAGGTTTGGTCGAAACCCCAGCTGGTTCGCCGCTGTTAGCACGGCCTCTCTGGATTCAGGGGAAATGGAGGCATTTTCTTTGAAAGCCCGCAGTACCGTCCATTTCGAAACACCAGCCAGCCTGGCAACGTCATCTGCCGTCGGTTGCTGAAATTTTCTATCACCGCTTTTCGCTCTACTCATACTCAATACACTGTGCCCGGACGCGTCATGGCACACAGCATAAAGTATCCTCTCCATGCGCCCAAATGCTTAGAGGGAGTGTTTCAGCGATTTTCTCATCCCACACAGTCTGTGCGTGAAGTAATGTTGCGATTATGTTTTCCTTTGCTACCGTTGGCAACACTCTTTGCCAACGGTAGCAAAAGGGTGAAAATTTGACGTGAATCACGTGATGGAAAAAAGATGAATACAATCAGTTGGTTAAAATCGTGGAGTGGTGGTGTTAATTATTGATTTTGCAATTGTTAATAATTGTAACGCAGATGAAAAGACCTGACATGGCCCTCTATTTTGCCTGTACGCCATCTTGTGTACCTTTGCTGTGCATACGATGACCAGCGTGCTGCTGTTCCATTCACATCCCGCCAGGCAAATAGCCTCTCACCCCAGGCTTCCTGACCTGAAGTTTTAATAAATCATTATATTTCATGCTGTTATGTTTGATGTGAGGTGTTTTTAAGCCTTGACAGTTGTTATCAACTATACATAGATTGTACAGGCATGGTGTAAAATGTAACATCCTTTCTTAAGTTGCATTACACGCCCGTAACTCTTTGCATCCATTCAGCGCAATTTTTCCCAAAAAAATGTCAGTGCCATGTCCCCCGGCGGAGGGAGGGTGACAAATTGAGCTAATGTTAAATTCTGGTTATATATCTGTCATATAACGATATTTCATAACTAATCACGGCAAAAAGGTTGCCAGAGCTGAATGAATGTGGAAATCTGTCCGTCTGGACATCCAAACATCTAGATGATGACAACGATAAATAGTAAACATGACGCAACTAACTTTAACTAATGAAATCGAGCAGACTGAATCACCAGGCTCAGCTGTTCACACCATCCGCAGCGCTTCCGATGTCAGCCAGTTAGTCAACAACTCCACCCAGGCGCGGAGCAATGCACGCATCATTGTTGCCATTGCGCTCGGCGGTATTTTCCTGGATGCCTACGATCTCGGTGCGCTGGCCTTCGGGGTAAAAGACATCACGCGTGAATTCGGTCTTGGCCCTAAAGGCATTGGTCTGGTGGTCTCCGCGATCACCATGGGTGCCATTGTCGGCGCGCTGATCGGCGGTTATCTGACGGATAAAATTGGCCGTTATCGTGTCTTTATGGCGGATATGTTTTTCTTTGTCTTTGCCGCTATTTTGGGCGCTTTGGCACCGAACGCCGAAGTGCTCGGCATCAGCCGTTTTATTATGGGGCTGGGTATCGGCATTGACCTCCCGGTGGCGATGGCATTTCTGGCCGAGTTTTCCAGGCTAAAAGGGCGTGGCAACAAGGCCGCCAGTATCGCGATGTGGTGTCCGACCTGGTACGCAGCCATCTCGGTTTCTTACCTGTTGGTGCTGGGCTTCTTTTACTGGCTGCCGGAAAGTCAGACTGCATCCCTGTGGCGCTACATTGTCGGATTTGGGGCGGTACCTGCGCTGGTGATTCTGACGATTCGTAAGCGTTATATGACGGAATCTCCGGTATGGGCTGCCAATCAGGGCGATCTGGAGCAGGCGGCGCAAATCCTGCGCGTGTCCTACAACATCCCGGCCGTGGCCGCTCCACAGACGGAAGCGGCAGGCTCATCAACCGCTATCAAACACAAAGCAAGCTGGAAGAATTACGGTTTACTGTTACGGGGCCACTACCTGCGACGGACCATCCTGACCAGCGTGATGTCCTTCGTTTCTCCCTTTGCTTACGGGGCCATTGCCTTCGGGTTACCGATCATCGTTTCCACGTTGTTCCAGCAGTCGATGCTGACCACCATTTTAGTATCGCTGGCACTCAACCTGTTTTTCGCCTTTACCGGGGGACTGGCCGCTGTGAGGCTGGTGCCGCGTTTTGGTGCGCGGGCGATGAGTATTGCAGGATACGCATGTCAGTTAGTGGCCCTGCTGGGACTGGCGCTGGCGGGACGACCTGATGATGAACTGAAGGCGGCCCTGTGCTGTGCTTATCTGGCGCTGTTTCTGCTGGGGCAGGGGTTTGGACCGGGTGCACAAACCATGGTGTATGCCTCACTGAGCTATCCGGCATCAATACGCGGTGTTGGGGTGGGACTGAATCAGACCATCACCCGTTTCGCCACCACTATCGCGCTGTTTTTATTCCCGCTGCTGACCGCGAGTCTGGACACCGGCCTGTTCTGGGTGATTGCCCTGTCGCCGGTGTTGGGCCTGCTGGCACTGTTTGCAATTCGCTGGGAGCCTGCTGGCTATGACATTGATGCTGAAGATTATGCCGATGTTGTGCAGCGTTAATACGATAATTATCCAGGAAAGAAAAAATGTCTTTTACTGAAATTCAGGTAGTACCAGGGCCAGCTAATTATTACTGCTTTCCGGGCGCGATCCGTGAATTAAACAACTTCTATAGCGAATCTGACTTACAACATGCGATGTGGTTGTATGGTGAACAAGCGTTACAGGCCGCGCAGGCCTGGTTGCCAGAGGCGTTTGCTGTTGAATCCGCCGGTAAAGCTTGTATCCGTGAGCATTGTAATGACCCAATGATTCGCCGTCTGGCTGAGCAGGCCGGACCACGCTGTAAAGTGATCATTGGCGTCGGTGGTGGCACGGTGATGGACAGCGCGAAAGCGCTGGCAGCCCGCATGCAATTACCGGTAGTGCTGATTCCTACTATTGCAGCGACCTGCGCAGCCTGGACGCCGCTTTCCGTCTGGTATAACCCCCAAGGGGAGAATATCGGCTATGAGATCTTCAAACAGGCGAACCATCTGGTTTTAGTCGAGCCAGAGATCATTCTGCAAGCTCCGGCACCTTATCTGCTGGCCGGGATCGCCGATACGTTAGCCAAGTGGTATGAGGCCAGCGTTTTGGTGGGTAATTTCCAGGCATCGGAGGTGCCTTATCTCGCGCGCACCGCACTCAATATGGCGCGCGGACTTAAGGAATTGTTGCTGAGTGACAGTGTAACGGTATTGGCCGATCTGCATAATGGATCATTAACCGAACGATTCATCGCTGTGGTGGATGCAATCATTGCCGGTGGCGGATTAATTGGTGGGTTGGGCGAACGTTTTACCCGCGTGGCGGCAGCCCATTCGGTACACAATGGTATGACGGTACTGCCGCAGACGCATAGTATTCTGCACGGTATCAAAGTGGCGTACGGGATTCTGGTCCAGGTCGCGCTGATGAAGGACGAGCAGGAACTGCAAATGCTGCTGGGCTTCTATCGTCAGTTGAAATTGCCAACCAGCCTGCGCGAGCTGGGCATCGATATCTCAGACAAAGTGCAGATTGAGGCGATGATTGCGCATACCCTGCGTCCGAAAGAGACCATTCACCTGATGCCGGTTAAAGTCACTGCCGAAGTGTTGTTCGAAGCTATGGAAACCGTTGAGCAGGCGGCTGAGACAGTCAGCGTAGAATAAATCTAAAATTAGCCGGTAGTTATTATGCTACCGGCCTTCAAACGGCTTCCCCTCTAAACAGAATTATCTTAATTAAATTATTATAGATATATTTTCTTCTTGTCTTCGGTTGTGATTGTTAATATTCTGATGGGGTGCCGTAGCCCGCCCAATATCCATAACAATCTGGCAGCAAATCACAAACAATCCGCATGCTTCAGTAGATAACCATCCGTCAACCCATCCCGGACATTAATTTAATTTTGTGATCCACTTCAAATAAATTCTTCAAATAACATAAAAACAGAGAAAATAAATCACTTTGTTATGCAAATGCACATTGTCTTGTTCTCCCTGGAATCCTATCGTATTCATATCAAAAGATACCATTATTAAGTCAGGTCATCCTGCAAGATGAAATAGAAGGATATTTATCCGGAGTACAAATAATAAATTAAATCAGGTTGTGCGGCATCTGAGTCATTCATTATTTGCATTTTTGATCTTCTAACAAGTTTAAGGTGGTGTCACATGGCTCAATTAAATGAAATTGATGACATTTCGCATGACAGGAAAACCAATGTCAGATGGCATGTCGTTATTATTTTATTTATCATAACAGCAGTGAGTGTGGGGGATCGCTCAACGCTGGCAATTGCAGGTAAAGATATGACATCTGCTCTGGGTATCAACCCCGGTCAGATGGGATGGATATTCTCAGCGTTTGCATGGGCATACTGTCTGGCACAGATCCCCGGAGGCTGGTTACTTGACCGTTTTGGTTCGAAAAAGATTTACCTGGCTGGTTTGTGCCTGTGGTCAGTTTTTACCTTGTTGCAAGGCTGTGTGGAAATTTTTCATGGTCTCGGTGCCGTTGTTTGTTTCACTATTCTTCTTTTCCTTGTCGGTTTGTGTGAAGCACCGGTGATGCCGGGCAATAGCCGTTTTGTTGCTGCCTGGTTCCCATCTAAAGAGCGTGCTACTGCCGCAGCAGTCTTTAATTCTGCGCAATATTTTGCGACCGCTATCTTCGCTCCGATAATGGGATGGCTGACACTCAATTATGGTTGGCAATCGATTTTTATCTTTATGGGCGTGTTGGGTATTGTGATTACGTTTACTGCGGCAAGAGTGATACATAATCCGCTGGACCACCCACGAGTTAATAGCGAAGAAATTGATTATATCCGTCAGGGTGGGGCATTGGTGGATATGGATCAAAGCAAAACCCAGAAGAAAAGCGGATTTGATTTAAGCGCATTAAAACAATTAATGACTAACCGCATGCTGCTGGGCATTTATCTTGGTCAATATTGTATTAACGTTCTGACTTTCTTTTTTATTACATGGTTTCCGCTCTATCTGGCGATGGAGAAAGGGCTGAATATCAAAACTGTCGGATTTATTGCTGCCATCCCGGCGATTTGCGGTTTCCTGGGTGGGCTGATGGGAGGCATTATTTCGGACCGTATTCTGCGCATAACAAAGTCACTCTCTGTTGCACGCAAGACACCGATTGTACTCGGTATGTTGCTGTCAATGGTGATGGTGTTCTGTAACTATGTCGACTCGATTTATCTGGTGGTCTTGTTTATGTCTTTAGCGTTTCTGGGTAAAGGCATTGGCGCACTGGGATGGGCAGTGATGTCCGATACCGCACCAAAAGAGATGGCCGGTGTTGCTGGTGGCATTTTCAACTTGTGTGGTAACTTCGCTGGGATTGTTTCCCCGGTGGTTATTGGTTACATCGTCAAAGCGACAGGCCACTTTGAATGGGCGCTGGTATTCGTCGCCATTCATGCGCTGATCGCCATTTTCAGCTTTGTGGTGATTGTCGGCCCGATCAAACGGCTCGAACTTAAAAAAGTGCAGTAACACGATAATTGCCTAGACCACTTCAGGCAGCGAGTGCTGGCTGCCTGAAGCGAACATCAGAAATGCCGAACAGTCTTTTTTTTTAAAGAAAATGAAAAGATTATGCGAGATCATTTCCTGATGGCGAAATTAGGAATAATCTTACCTTTCGCTTTCTTTGGATTTGTTCTCATGCTTTACATTGATGCAGTTGGGGGTAGTAAGTACCTGATCAAAATGGATTCAATCCTGTATGTTAAAGGCGAGGGTCACAAAACCTACGTCTACATCAACTACATGAAAGAACCCATTGTCAGTTCAACACCTTTTGATGAACTCGTCGCACAGATTGCTGTGAAGCGAAATGTTGTCTATTCAATGCCTCAGCACGAAAAAATCGCAGGAAAATACGAAGAGCCAATACAACTAGTGCACAGCCATCGAAATTGAGTTTCAGGTGTGATGGTTAGTTTAGGGTGACATCTTAATTAAGCCGCTATAAAAGTTCGGGTAATGATAGTTATGTTAAATTAACTATCCGAAAGCGCACTTCATAACTCACCTCACCCGTAGCGGCGTGATTTTTCGCGCATCGTCCAGCCATGATGACGTACAAACTGCGCGATAAATCGCGCCGCTACGGTTTGTGCCAATCCAGACAACGCTACGGCAAAACTCCTTACCAAATACCCTGCTCTTTTCTCAGATTTCACGTAGCATCGCCTGCACTGATTAAGAGCGTATAGTCTTTCTCGAAGAACACTCATGTTGCACATATACAAAGCATCTGCATATACTAAGCATATGTGAAAGACTCTCTGTATTGTAGTCAACCAACCTGGAGAAGATCATGAGAACCGTATCAATTTTTAAAAACGGAAATAACCGTGCAATACGCTTGCCTCGTGATCTCGATTTCGAAGGAGTAAGCGAGCTGGAGATCATTCGTGAAGGTGACAGCATCATCCTGCGTCCGGTTCGGCCGACCTGGAGTTCATTCTCTCAACTTGAAAAAGCTGACGCAGATTTTATGGCAGATCGGGAAGATGTTGTTAACGATGAAGGAAGATTCGAACTGTGAACAAGACGTACATGCTGGACACTAACATCTGTTCTTTCATTATGCGTGAGCAACCGGAAGCTGTGATTATGCGGCTGGAACAGGCCGTGTTACGCAACCATCGCATTGTTGTTTCAGCGATCACCTATGCTGAAATGCGCTTTGGGGCAATCGGTAAAAAGGCCTCTCCTCGCCATGCGCTGCTTGTAGAAGCCTTTTGTGCTCGTCTTGATGCAATTCTTTCATGGGATCGAGCTGCAGTAGATGCAACGACCGAAATCAAAATCGCACTTGCAGCCTCAGGCACACCGATTGGTCCAAATGATACTGCAATTGCCGGACATGCGGTGGCATCATGTTCCATTCTTGTGACCAATAACACGCGAGAGTTTGAGCGTGTAAAAGGACTTCAGCTGGAAGACTGGGCGAAATAATTTATTCCGGGTCTGTGCTGGCTGCCCTTATCTCCGTTTCGTGGTTACACTGCATGCTGCAATATGTCCATCTGGCCAGAATTTTCTCTCGGTAAGTCTAATTCTGAGAATTTTTATACGTCTTAACCTCTTTTAAACCGCCATCTTATTGCTAACCCTGATAAAGTCAGCAGCAGGAATGAAAATAAGGTGTTCGCTATTGCCACACAGGATAAAAATACTGATTTTATTAAATTACCCTCCTGTATCTCTTGCGTGTTTTTAAGATTATCGAAAGGTTGAAATGTTTGCTTTAAAGTGAATATTAAGGAGTTGGTGATGTTTTTCCAGTCTATCGGCAAATCAACAGCGACCGTGTGAGTTCTGATTAACGAGTAAATAATTGTGAAGAATGGAATTGATAACAGAAAGATAATCAATGGTCTGCGATAGTTGGTGCCGTAATCTGACAATAAATAATACATATTGCTGATACTGAATAACTTATGCAGCTTATTTTTCGTGTTAAGTAAGCTCTCTTGTTCCAGTGAGAAAAACATCCCCTCCATATCGCGGTTTCTTTGTGATTCCATGATGTATCTTAGTGTTCGATAACAAGAGGCATCGTGCTCACCTTTTCTGCTAACAAAATATTTCCTTATAGGGAACTGGCTTCCTTCGGAAATTTTTGCGCCAAACATCTGAGGCGCGGTATTGAAAACGGTATTGGTTAAAACCAGCTCATGTACGATATCCCGGTAGCGTAAACTTAACTCATTAACAATCGATTCCGTAATTACAACGTTGTAGATGGCGTTTTTCTCATCATTTTCTATAGTCGCTAATTGCAAGGATCCTACTGAACTATCATTTATGATCAGATTTTCAATTGAAGACATAAATAAGGATAAACATAATTTACTTAGATTGGATTTTATTATCTTTATATCTATAATTTCCGAGTTGGCCGGGAACGTTATCGAGGGGTGAAACCTTTCGTCGGTACTGGTTGTGCGGCAGTTTTCAAGATGAATTGAAATTTTTGCATGGATGTTGATGTTTATTTCAGTGTAATCCTGAAAAATGCAATCATAAAAAAATAAATGCTCGTGTTCTTCCTCATCATCACTGTCAGTGTTCTCTGTGGCAATCTTCGGTGTTTTTTTATTTTTTGTTAATCTAATCTTATCAATAAAAGACACGTGCTTAAATACTGCTGGCACTTTTCCCACGCAAATACATGAATTAAAGATGCACTCTTCAATATCTGGTGATAGTAAGCCTGGTGAAATACGCCTCCCTTCCTGCGAAATTTCAAAGTAATTACAAACAATCCCTCTTATTTTAACATTGCCTAATAATAAATCTTGTCTGCAATTTTTTAAAATAACGCTCCTGCCATTTTTCAATCCGGATAGCTCAGTTGGTGCTGCGAATTTACATTTCTCAAACTGCATTGAACTTACGGCGTCAGGTATATCCAAAACGTTAGTTAGAATAGTGTTATCTTTTAAAATTACAGCGATATCATCAAGACCAGATAGCAATGATTTCACATCATTCCAGACGGCGTCTGTTATGTTATCTTCGATATGAAGTGCCCCGTCATTGAGTTGCATACAGAACCCCATTCGCAATCTGGCCTTTATCGCGTCAGGGTTAAGATTTCCACACCTTACTCAGGAAGTCTATGCCCCTGGATCCGGGTTCCGGCATAAATAGCCAGCAGACTTCCCAACACGACCAGCAATAACCCTGCTTTAAACGATATGCTCATCGTCGTTCCCAGAATAAACAGTGAAGCAATATTGCCCACCACAGGGACACCTAAAGTGAAATTGGACATGACAAAACTACTGACTTTTCGGCCACAAGAGGTTGAGATAACGAAACATATTGACGTTGCAACCGGACCGATAAATACCAGTAAGCTGAAAATTGATGGGGTAAAGACTATAGCTTTCGGCTCTCCTTCAAAGATTAAAGCCAGAATAAACATTGGCACTGTGGCAAACAGCATTTGCCAGGGAGCCAGGGCAAGTGGGCTTTGTACCCAGCGATGGTGGCGAACATGAAAGATTACCACTGACCAGCACCCAGCGGCCAGCAACAACAATAGACACCCCTTCAACACACCTGGGGTATGCCAGTCTATTTCGGAAGGAGAACACACCAGCACTATCCCGACCAAACCGGTTAATAATGCGCAGAGTTGTGCCAGGCTGGGGACCTGACGGAAAAACACCCCGGAGATAACCACCCCCCATAAGGGTGTGGTATAGGCTAATAACGCCGCGCGGCTGACGTCGGTATACTGCATTGCCACCAGTCCCAAAGCAGTAAAAGCCAGCATTTGTAAACACCCAACGCTAAGCAGAATCGGCAGGTCCTGTTTCGCTGGCAGCGTTAATCCTTTTTTGCAGGCAAGGAACAGAAATAAACAAAGACTGCCACTCAGAAAGCGGATCACACCTAACCATAATGGCGGAATCACATTTAACGCCATCTTCATCGCGGGCCAGCTGATTCCCCATAACAACACCATCAGCACTAACAGCAGCCAGGTCAACAGCGTTGGGTTCTCTGCTTTCATGAGTACACCGGGGTCATCAGGCTAATGGCATCCAGTGCCTGCTGCATATCCGCAATCAGGTCATCGCTGTTTTCAATCCCTACGGACAAACGGACCAGGTCAGCCGGGCAACGCGACTGATCGCCTTCGGTACTTTGGCGATGTTCAATTAAACTTTCTGTCGAACCCAGAGAGGTGGAATGGCGGATCGTGCGCGTGAGAGTGCTGATTAGACTTGCCGCAGTCACGCCTCCGTGTAAGCGAAAAGACAGCATTGCGCCATAAAACCCATTCATTTGCCGCTGAGCATTACTGTACCACGGGTCCCCCTCCAGGCCGGGATAGTGAACCTCGCGAACGGCAGGATGCTGCAACAGGGCCTGAGCCAGTTTTTCCGCATTGTCACAGGCGTGTCTGAAACGTAATGCCAGGGTTCGCATACCACGCAGCAGCATCCAGGCATCCAGCGTTTGCAGCACCGTACCAGAACTGGTGCGGAACCACATCATCAATTCCCACCATTCATCAACCTCTCGGGTAACAAGAAATCCGGCAGTTAAATCGCCGTGACCATTAAGATATTTGGTCGCGGAATGCAGAACAATATCGGCCCCCAGTTGCAGTGGATTAATCGCCAACGGGGTTGAAACGGTGGCATCGACCACCAGTCGGGCCTGATAACGGTGCACCAGCGCGGCAACCTGCGCGATATCGATCACTTTCCAGAGTGGATTAGTGGCGGTCTCTGCCCATACGACGTTGACCTGATGGCAGCGCAGCACCTGCTCAAGCGCTTCGTTGTCATTCAGATCAACGAATATCAGCTGGATTTGATGCTGCGTGCAGTAAGCCAACATGATGTTGCGGAACTCGTAGTAACATTCTTCTTCCACAATCAGGCTGTCGCCGTGCTTTAGTGTCGAGAGGACTGCCCAGGCGGCAGAGACGCCGGAATTAAACAACGCAGCCTCAGCCCCGGATTCCAGTTTGGTCATCAGTTTTTCGGCCAGCCGGGCAGTCGAATTTCCACTGCGGGCATAATGTAGCGCACCCTGTCCGGGCAATATTTGAGAGGTTACCGCAGGTTGAATTGCGGGAACGAGGCCGCCATTGGCATCATCAGTAAAATGATCCAGCCCGGCTAATAACGTTTCAACATGTTCCATTGCGCATTCACTTATTGTTAATCCAGCCGCACGTCAGGCCGTTGGTTGTTACTGATGGGAGGCAAGCATCAGTGAAAATGCGCAAAAATTAAATGGAAAAAAAACACGGCTGAGACGCATTAAAATTAATGCATGCCGGTTAAGGTTTTTCGTTACACTCTGGCTATGATTCGGGATAAATAATAGCAACCCGACATTTCAGGGTATTAACAGGAAGATATTGGGCGCTATGCAGAATTTAAAAAAGTTACCCCCGCTGAACTGGTTGCGTTCTTTCGAATCAGCCGCGCGGTTGCAGAGTTTTACGCTGGCTGCGGACGAACTGCATATGACGCAGGGGGCGATCAGTCAGCACATCCGCAGTCTTGAGTCCCATTTTAAAACCAGCCTTTTTATTCGCCATGCGCGCAAAATCGAACTGACCGAGGAAGGCTTGTCCTACCTGACGGTGGTGCAGGCTGCGATTCAGCGCCTTGAGGTAGCAACCAATGAGATCTTTGGCGAAGGCCATCGGCGACAGATCAAAATTAAAGGCAGCATCGCCTTCTTTACCTACTGGCTCAATGCCCGCCGACTGGGCGAATTTAGTCAGGAAAACCCGGATATCAACCTGCAATTCAATACCGATATCTGGATGCGTGAGGAAGATATTAAAGCGGATATGGAAATTCGCTGGGGCAAAGGCCAGTGGACTGGCGTTAATGCCGTGCGACTTAGCTATGATACCCTTTTCCCGGTCTGTTCCCCGCGTGTGGCCGATTCGCTCCCTCTGCAACAGGTTAGCGATCTTAAACACCATCACCTGCTGCATGTCATGGGTTATCAGGAAGGATGGGGAGAATGGCTGAAATTTGCCGGAGCCACAGATATCAATGCTTCTGAAGGTGTTCAGTTTGATACTTACGCCTGTGTGCTGAATCTGGTTGAGTCTGGTTTTGGTGTTGCTCTGGGCCGTCTTTCTCTGGTGGAAGATCAGCTACACACCGGAAAGCTCATCGCCCCGTTCTCTGCCCGTTTACAAAGCAGCGAAGACTTTTATCTTATCTATCCTCAAACGGGTTTTACTAATCCCTATGCCCGGCGTTTTGCCGAATGGCTGATTAAACATGCAGTAGGCGGTAAACTGACAGAATAATTATTAATAACCATTTCTTATTACAGGCGTCTGGTGCTTACCCGGCGCCGTCCATGCTTCTGATATTGTTATCTGACCGGCTATCAAACACTTTTGGTTAATATCGCAATGCCTGCGTGATAATTATTTCATATGAGAATTCGTTCATTCCCTGTTAAATCCAGACCTATTAAAAAAAACGACCCTGAGGCAGGAGATAAATGGTTTTAATAAAAATAGCGTCTGGTGAATGCTGCGATCATTAAGAAAAGACCGTGGCAGAGTAATTCATTTCACTCCCTGCTATGGCGAAATTTTCCAACACCAGGGGTAATGATGCATAACCTTCAATCGCAAGATTTGACGCTTCATATCAATAATAAAGTTGCTGAACTCGAACCGCATTTAATCGCTATTCGTCGTGATATTCATTCCTTTCCTGAATTGGGTTTTGACACAGTCAGAACTGCGGAAATTGTCAGGTCTGAACTGGAGAAAATGGGCTATCAACCGAAAACCGGCGTAGGACGAACCGGCGTTCAGTTAGATATTTCAGGGGGCGCGACTGGCCCGACGTTATTGTTACGCGCCGATATGGATGCACTGCCGATGCAGGAGCAAACGGGTTTGTCCTATGCCAGCCAGATTGCCGGGAAAATGCATGCCTGCGGGCATGATCTGCATACGGCGACCCTGCTGGGCGTGGCGGCTACCCTGAAAGATCTCACGCCGCAGCTGAAAGGCAATGTGCGTCTGATTTTCCAGCCTGCCGAAGAGACCGCAGAAAGTGGCGCCGCTGCCATGATCGCCGATGGCGCAGCCGACGGTATCGATCTGGCCATCACGCTCCACAATAAACCAGAGTTGCAGGCGGGAAGGATCGCGCTGACGCGTGGTGCCAGTACCGCCTCCAGTGATGAATTTGATGTGGCGGTGAAGGGGGTATCAACCCATGCCGCCCGCCCCCATATGGGCCGCGACCCCATTATCGCCGCCGTCGGTTTAATCACTCAATTGCAGACCATTATCTCGCGCGAGGTCGATCCGGCAGATTCTGCTGTGCTGACCATCGGCCACATAGGGGGGGGAAGCACTCATAACATCATTCCTGACAGCTGTATTTTTCAGGGCACGGTGCGCGCGCGCTCTGCGGAACGTCGGAACCAAATTGAGGCCGCATTCCGTCGCATCTGCACCGGGTTTGCCCAGGCAATGGACGTAGAAATCACGCTGAATTACCAACGTGGTGTCCCGCCTCTGATTAATGACGAACATCTTATCGATCAGGTCGAAGGCATCCTTTCACAACATTTTGGTGAGCGTATTGAAGCCACGCCGAAGTCCAGTTTTGGCGCTGAGGATTTTTCATACTTCACGGAGCGTGTACCGGGTTGCCAGATTGAGTTCGGTTCAGCGATTGACGGGCGTCATGACCATTTGCACAACTCCGATTATCAACCTGATGAAGCCTGTATCAAAGTGGGTGCCATTGCCCTAAGCCGCATCGCTGTTGATCTCCTTTCCTGAATTTCTTTTCACCGAGGGTAATGAAATGAATAAAAAGACTTTTTTACCGGGAATCTTGTGTGCGGCTCTGATGCTTGCTCTGCCGGTGCTAAGCCAGGCTCAAACTGCCCCTCTGCGCATTGCTACTGAGGGTGCATTCCCCCCGTTTAACCAAACCACACCCAATGGAAAAATCATTGGGTTCGAACCGGACATGATTGCTGAAATCGCCAAGCGCGCAGGTTTTAGCTACGAAATCATTGCCCAGAAATGGTCGGGGATTATTCCCGGGCTGATGGATGGGAAATATGACGCGGTAGTCGATTCCATCACCATCACACCGGCCAGAGCGCAGGCGATTAATTTCTCGCGCCCCTACACCAATAGTATCTCGGGTTTTGTCACGCTGAAAAAAGGGGCGATTCCCGTCCTGCCAGGTGCTGACACCGTGATCCCCGCCAGTGATGACGCTGGTATGAATCAATCTCTGGCACAACTGAAAAAAGCCTTCGCTGGCAAAACCATTGCTGTGCAGGTCGCCACTATCCAGGCTGACTTCCTCAATAAGTATCTGGCTGATGTTGCCACCATTCGCACCTATCAGGCTGGCCCGGAAACCTATGCTGACCTCAGCAATGGTCGGGTTGATGCGGTGATGGCGTCGGTGACTAACATGGCGGCATTTGTTGATAAGCATAAGGAAAGCGCGGCGATCACCGGTTTCCGCTATTCCGGCGGCGTATTAGGTGTCGGCTCCGCCATTGGCTTACGGAAAGATGAAGGTGAGCTGAAAACCAAAATCGATGCTGCACTGAATTCGATGATCAAGGATGGCACCTTAAAAGCCCTTTCCCTCAAGTGGTTTGGCACTGATGTCACGCCGGCGGAATAAATGAGGTCACCGGTATGAATATCGACTGGCAACTGCTGGGGTTTAGTGACGAAGGCTGGGGGATGGCACTGCTGAGAGCGGCTGGCGTGACTTTTTCGGTGTCCCTGTGCGCCTTTGTACTGGGGATGCTGTTAGGCAGCCTGTTGTGCTGGATGCAACTGAGCGGGGATCGCTGGCAACGTAAAATTGCCAACGGTTATGTCATTGTGATGCGCGGTGTGCCTGAACTACTGGTCATTTATCTGTTCTATTTCGGGGGGCGTCAGGTCGTTGCGTTTTTTGGCGGGGTTCTGGGGCTGGCTGGCCCCTTTGACGTCAATGGCTTTATCGCCGGGGCAATGGCGATTGGCCTGATCTCAGGAGCTTATCAAAGCGGCGTATTTCGCGGTGCCTGGTATGCCATTCCGAAGGGAACCGTTGAAGCAGCGGTGGTTACCGGTATGACGAAAATGATGATGTTCCGCCGTATTATCGTTCCCCAGGCATTGAAAACAGCGGTTCCAGCGCTGGGTAATCAGTGGCAGTCGGTGATTAAAGAGTCAGCGCTGGTTTCCGTTACCGGGTTGGTGGAAACCATGAGCCAGGTTTCATCTGCTTCTGGCTCGACACAGATGCCCTTCTTTTTCTACGCCGTCGGCGCTGTTATTTATCTGATCATCACCGTTATATCAGATCAGGTATTTCGCCATATCGAGAAATTTTCTTTGCGCGGACAGAAAATTATCAGTCAACAAGGGTAATGCAGTGGACAGTTCATTTTTTTCCGAAACTTTTATCAGCCTGATGAAAGCCTTGCCTTTGACACTGAATCTCACCGTATTGTCGCTGGCAGGTGGAGGTTGTCTGGCATTATCGCTGAATTTATTACGTCTTACACGAGCAGGGTCCTGGTTCTATCGTGGTTACGTGTTTTTATTTCGCGGCACACCGTTATTAATTCAGATCTTCATGATTTATTACGGGCTGGGAAGCCTGACATTTATTCATGAAAGCGTGATGTGGCTGGTGCTGCGTTCGCCTTACTGGTGCGGGCTGATTGCACTGATCCTCAATGATGCCGCTTATACCTCGGAAATTCTGCGCGGCGGGTTGAATGCTGTCACCCATCAATCTACGGAGGCCGCCAAAGTCAGTGGCATGTCAGCCTTCCTGCGGCTGAGGCGTATAACCTTGCCAATTGCTGTGCGCCAGGCTTTACCGGCTTACAGTAATGAAATCATTTCCATGCTCAAATCGACCTCACTGGTGAGCACCATCAGTCTGATGGAGATGACGGGTATGGCGGATGCCATCGTGTCATCAACTTTCAGGGCGTTGGAAGTGTTCCTGATCGCCGCAATTATTTATTTGGTGATTTCAGTTGTGGTGAGTTACGCCATATCCCGTCTGGAAAAACACCTTTCACCGCAGAATTTCGGAGTACATTAATGGCTATCCCAACGATCATGCTCAGTAATATTAAAAAGAGCTATGGCAACCATGACGTTCTTCATAACGTCAGTCTGACGGCAAATGACGGGGATGTTATTTCATTGATTGGTGCCAGTGGTTCAGGAAAAAGTACCCTGTTGCGCTGTATTCCCTTTCTTGAAGTCCCCCAGGCCGGGGAAATAGCCATTGGCAATGATATCGTCACCATCAATAATCCTGACGAGTCGTTGAATCGCTGGCAGCGCAGAACGATCAAATCTATCCGCATGCAGTTAGGTTTTGTCTTTCAAAGTTTTAATCTGTGGCCACATAAGACGGTTTTGCAGAACATTATTGAAGCACCGGTGTTTGTGCAAAAACGAAATAAACAGGAATGCATTGATGAGGCGGAAGCATTGCTGCATAAGGTCGGAATGTATGAAAAGCGTCATGCCTGGTCATCCCAACTCTCCGGCGGCCAGCAACAGCGTGTCGCCATAGCGCGGGCGCTGGCACAACAACCGAAAGCGTTGTTGTTTGATGAGCCTACCTCAGCTCTCGATCCCGAACTGGTGGGGGAAGTGTTGCGGGTGATACGTTCACTGGCGGAAGAAGGCCGCACCATGGTTATCGTGACCCATGAAATGGGTTTTGCGCGTGAGGTGTCTAATAAGGCAGTGTTTCTTCATCAGGGAGTGATTGAAGAACAGGGGGCACCTGATCAGGTCTTCCTCGATCCCATCTCAGACCGTTGTCGGGCTTTTACCAGCAGCCATTTTAAAAGAAACCCTTAATTGCCCGGGTTTCACCTTTCCTGTTCGGTTGAACAGGAAAGGTGAGCAATTTAGTTACAACAGGCGTATAGCGCAACCAAAACACCCGACCTTCAACGCCGCTGATCGAATGCACGGAATTAAGGCTGGATAGTAAATAACTAACAGTTTGTTGTAACTATACTCCCTGCCGGTTATCTCTTTGGTAAGGATAAGAAGAAATCCGCAATCACTTCGCTGGCGTTAATCTGATGGCTGGGTTGCCCGGTAATTCGCGGATGAAATGACAGGCTATTACCCGGCCAGACATGGCCTCCTCCCCTCACCGAAAGGACGGTCACCTTACCCACAGGTGGACAACTGAGGTAATCCGTACGCACGATTCTGGTGGGGTCGGACATGACAACAACGGGAAGCCTGACGGATGTAGACTCACCTGCACATCCGTTATGCCTGGCCCAAAAAGCCGCGGTCTCTGCAACGGATATCACCTGCCCCCCTTCCCCTCTGCCACCAAAATCTTCCACCCATCCACCACTGTAGGGCATGATCGGGTCAGCCATTCCGTTGATCTGCATCACCGCAACCGGCTTTGCAGGCCGACAAGCCGGGGCCAGGTCCGCAGGAAGTGAACCCGCCACAGGCGCAATCGCGGCGATGCGGGATGAAAGATCACAGCCCAGGCGCTCAGTAAACAATGCTCCGTTGGATATGCCGGTTGCAAAGATCTGCCTGCGGTTGACGGCATAGTTACGCTGAACCTGGTCAAGCAAAGCCGCGACGAAACTGACATCATCCTGCGGATTTTTGATCGTTGTGCGACCATCATTCCAGTGTTTACCGATGCCATCCGGATAAATGACGATAAAGCGGTCCTGGTCGGCCACCGCATTGAATCCCGTCATTCTCTCCATTCCAGCTCCTCTCATTCCACCGCCATGAAAGGCCAGAATCACGGGAAATCCGCCAGCCGGAGGGGGGCCATCAGGAACATGGAGGGCAAAGGTTCTGGCCTGCCCTCCAACCTGTACCTCCTGTGAACCATCAGCCGCCAGCGCCGCGCCCGAAATAAAAACAGCAAGAACAACAACAATCCTGAAAATATTTCCCATCACCTTCATTTGCTTATCTACCCACTATTGGTCGGTTTAGATACCAGATCCTGACGGGATGATGTTCATTGATTTTCCCTATCACCGCAATAGTTAGCATGATCACAATACCAGCATTTATTGTTAATATGCTAATGGTTACCATGGTTATCATTATTCCCATCGAAAGCAATCATGCTTTCAACCATACAAACCAAGGAATAAGACCATGAAAACTATCAAAGCAATGACCATCGCCGCCGCAGCCGCTCTTTCTCTGATGTCAGCAGCAAGCTTCGCCCAGAGCATCTCTGTGACCGCCGATACCCTCGACGGCGCTGAAGCTCAGGTTGCCGCTCAGGCCGCACAGCATGGCGATCAGTATAAAATTACCGAAGCCAACACCAACAACCGTGTGCATATGACCGCTGAACTGTACAAATAACAGATGGTCGCAAAAGGAAGTGCCGGAAGAGGTCGCCCCACGGGGCGGCCTTTTTCGCTTATGAAATGTGTAGGTTGCCAATAAATGATGGGACATTGCTCAGCAGTGTGCTGTGCAACTCAAGCTAACCTCTCATGAAAACCCAGCCCGTAGAAACATACCTACTATATGATTACTGTATGTTTTTTCATCCCTCATGGTTTTACCCTATGAGAGCAAACCATCCGCCCATCCGGACCGCGCGTTAATAGCCCCGCCAGCCGGGCAGCGAATGCCGCAAACGCCTGTTCATCACATCCCTGTCTGGTCATAAACTGAGTGCCCACGCGCAGGGCAAACTTCCCGGGTACCTGCGGATCGTTGCAGGTGCCGACCAGCACGCCTTGCCGGGCCAGCCTGTCGATGACCGCATTCGGCGGTAAATCGTCGCTCATCGGCACCAGTAACTGGTGAGTAGCGATTTGTCCCGCGGTTGCCGCCGTTACCGTCACTCCCAGCCCGGCCAGCGCCCCAGCCATCGCCAGCGTATTGCAGCAAATTTGCTGCGCATAATGCGCCCCCTCTTCACGCGCTTCCCGCAGGGTGACCAGCAGAGACGGCAGGCATCCGGCGTCGGCATTTGCGATAAATCGCTGCCCGATAAGTTGCGCTAATTGTTTCCCTTGCCCGGCATCGCGCCCGGCAATGATGCTATGCGGGCGTCCCGGCAGCGTTTTGTAGGTGGAACTGGTCAATATATCAACGCCCAGCGCCAGCGGGTTGGGAAACACGCCGCCGGTAATCAGGCCCAACACATGGGATGCATCGAACACAGTTACAGCGCCCACCTCGCGGGCCGCAGCGACCACCGGCTCCACGTCATCCGGTTTGATCATCACCGAACGCCCCAGCATCACCATCGTTGGTCGTAGCAGCCGTACCTGGTCTGCCGCCACTGCCGCATCGAGGCAACAATTGTTCACCTCGAACGGCAGATCCGTCACACGCAGACCAGCCAGCGCCGGGGTTCCATCACGCCGCTGGCTGAGATGGCCACCGTGGGCCGCAGCCGGTGCCAGCATTAAATCGCCAGGCTTTGTGAAGGCGTGGAATACCGCCAGATTGGCGGTGGTGCAATTGGGCAGGCGCGTCTCGGCCCAGGTGGAACCAAGCAATCCATTGATTTCCTGGGTTAGCGCGACTTCCAGTGCCGAAACCAGCCCGGTGTCCGGTTGCTCTTTGTCAAAGGCCGGCCCCATCGCCGGATAAGCGCTGAGTCCTGGCGCATAGGCAGCCATTGCAGCCGGACTCGGTAGGTTGGCTCCAGCGTAGAGCACGATACGGTCGTGTTGCAGCACCTCAGTCCGCGCCGCTGCTGCGCGTAACAACGCGTCAGGATCGTTAGCAGACGAGGTGAAATCATGGGTATCGGGTACAGTCATCAGAACATCCGTCAAAGTGAAATGTCGTGCTAGCGCACAATGGAGATGCGCTTTTGCAGATAGCGCACGCCGCACGAAGCGCCGTAAGAGATCAGGAAATAAACCGCCGCCGCAAACAGATACATCTCCAGCAGGCGGCCGTCACGCTGCGCCACTTTCGCGGCGGCACCGAGAAAGTCGGTGATCGACAGCACGTAAACCAGCGAGGTGTCCTGAAACAGGATGATGGTTTGTGTCAGGAACAGCGGCAGCATGTTGCGCATCGCCTGAGGCAGTACCACGTAAAACAGGGATTGTGCCGGAGTGAGACCCAGCGCCAGCGCCGCATTGCTTTGCCCACGCGGCAGCGACTGGATCCCGGAGCGGACGATCTCGCAGAAATAGCAGGCTTCGAATAAGGTAAAAGTCACCACCGATGACCAGAACGGATCCACCCGGACCGGAAACGAGGAGCCGGTCAGCCATTGCAGCAGATAAGGCACCAGGAAATAGAACCAGAAAATCACCAGCACCAGCGGCAGCGAACGCATCAGGTTGACGTATCCTGTTGCGATCATTGCCAGCAGCGGGTAGCGGCACAGGCGCATAATCGCCAGACCGGTGCCAAATACGATACCGATCACCGTGGCACAGAGGGTCAGGCTGAGGGTGAAGCGCATACCGGTCAAAATCAGATAAGGCAGCGCGCTGATAATGCTTTGAACGTCAAATCCTGACAGCATAACCTATCCTTTTTTTCCATAACCCGGCAGCGCAGCCCGCTTTTCTATGCCGCGCATCGTGAAGACGATGGTCATATTGAGCAGCAGATACAGCAAGGTGGCGATGCTGAACGCCTCGAAGACCTGAAAGGTGTTTTCCTGCATGGCTCGGGCGCTGCCGGTCAGCTCAATCAGGCCAATAGCCAGCGCCACTGAAGTGTTTTTGGTACAGCTGAGGAATTCGGAGGTAATGGCCGGTGTCACGATGCGATATGCCACCGGCAGCAGGACATAGAGATAGGTCTGGGGCAGCGTCAGTCCCAGCGCCTGCCCGGCCATACGCTGACCTTTGGACAGACTCTCCAGCCCGGCACGCAACACTTCCGCCATACGCGCCCCGTGATAACAGCCGAGGCACAGCACCGCAGTATAGAACTGAGCGTCAGGCAGTTGCTTGAGCCAGTCTCCGGCCTCCTTTGGCAAGGCTTCCGGCAACACGAAGTACCACAGAAACATCTGCATCAGCAGCGGAATGTTACGGAATACCTCGACGAAGGCACTGCCGCCCCGGTTCAGCCAGGGTGACGGCACATTGCGCAGCACGCCAGCCAGCGAACCGAGCAGCAGCGCAATTGCGAAAGCGCCAACCGCCGTAGCCGCCGTCCACCCCAACCCCATCACCAGCGTTTCCCAGTAAGTATGAGCACCGTCCAGCGACACATCGAAAAAGGCAGCCCAGTTCCAGTGGTAGTTCATGTATTTATCCTGCCCGCGTCTCGTGGCTTAGCGATACAACTCTGGATTCGGATCGTCGGTCGGATTAGCGATGGCTTTCGTCAACTGCGCCGACATCGGGAAATTCATGTTGACGTTCATTGGCGCGATCGGCTGGGTAAACCATTTGGCATAGATGGCGTTAATCGCCCCGCTTTTATACAGCCCCTCGATGGCGGAATTCACCAGCGCTTTGAACTGCGGATCGTCGCGGCGCAACATGATGCCATAAGGTTCTACGGATAAAGGCTGATCTGAGATCTGATAGTCATCAGGTGATTTGGCGGTGGCGCGAGCCCCTGCCAGGGAAACATCATCAAAGATAAAGGCAGCAGCGCGACCGGTTTCCAGTGTCAGCATCCCTTCTCCCAGATCTTTCGCCATCAGGATGCGCATCCCCAGATGTTGGGTATTATTCGCCTCGTTGATGATCTTCACGCTGGTAGTGCCCGACAGCGTGACTACCGTTTTGCCTTTCAGCTCAGCCATGTCTGCCACCGGCGCGGATTTTTTCGACATGATGCGGACTGCGGCGACGAAGTAAGTCGTGGAGAACGTCACCTGCTTTTGTCGTTCAGCGTTGTTGGTGGTTGTGCCACATTCCATGTCAATGGTGCCATTGGCCAGCAACGGGATGCGCGTCGCACCGGTCACCGCCATGGTATCAACCTTGAGGTCAGGCTTGTTCAGCCGGGTTTTCACCGCATCCACCACCGCACCGCAGATATCCATCGCGTAGCCGATCGGCTTCTGGTTGTCGTCGTAATAGGAAAAAGGCACAGCGCCATCACGATGCCCGACGGAAATCTGTCCGCTGTCGGCAATCTTCTTCAATGTTCCGTTGAGTTCTTCACCGGCAACCGGCAAAGCAGACAATCCCAGGGTGATAACGGTTAACAGGGGCAGATATCGTTTCATGATCTCTCCTTGGTAAGCCAAATACTGCAATCAAATGAAAATTCGGCTGTTCCCACCTGGCAGCAGGAACAGAAGACGACAGCGCTGAAGGCCAGAATGATGCGTTGGCGAGGATCCCGTCAACGAAAATTAATAATGTATAATGAATTCATATTGCACAAAGACAGCCAAAAGCCGCTGCGTCAGCAGCAAAAGAAAGCAAAAAAGGGGGATAACGGCGAGGGAACCCCGCCGTAAATCGTCAGTCAACCGCAGGTCGGCTGGCGTTCATCGCGTTGCGCACCGCGTTGGCGGTACTCATTACGTGCTGACGCATGGTTTGCGCCAGACGGGTGGATTCGCGCGCGCGCAGGCAGATCATGATCTCCTCATGTTCCTGCATCGCCAGCCGCCAGTCATCAGGCAACTGGCGCACGGTATGGCGAATATTACGGATGCGCTGCTCCAGGTTGCGGTAGAGCGCCAGCAGGGATTGATTACGGGCGGCAGCGAACAACGCAAGATGGATTTCCCGATTCAGCCGGGCGTATTCCAGTTTGTCCTGCTGCTGGTAAGTTTGCAGCATAGCGGCGTGCAGCTGTTCGATAGCGATAAGCTCGTCATCAGTTATTTTCTCGCAGGCTAATTCACAGGCCAGCCCTTCCAGGCTGGCGATGATGGGAAACAACTCGTACAGTTCTTCATCGGTAAGCATCGCTACGCGTGCACCGCGCTGCGGCAGCAGAACCAGCATCCCCTCGGTTGCCAGCACCTTGAGCGCCTCCCGCAACGGGGTGCGGGAAATACCAAACCGTTCACAAAGATCTTTCTCCGGTATTCTGTCGCCCGGCTCCAGCTCACCGCTGACGATCATCTCCCGGATGGCATCGGCTATTTCACTGTGCAACGTGGTGCGTGAAATAGGCATTCCCTTATTCATAGATGGTTGCCCCGAGCGCATAGGACAGTTTTCTGGCTTCTTCGATTAACAACTGCTGGCTGTCGGGATTAGCCGGATCGAAGCGAATGATCGGACCGGAAATGCCCAATGCACCCGCCAGCTGGTTATCGTGCTTAAAAATGGGAACCGACATCGAGGCAGTCAGGCTGGTCGGCAGGTTACTCCCCGCGCCAGTAGAGGTGAACACGCCCTGCGCGTAAGACCAGCCTTCCGGTATCCCCTGCTCAAAATGGCGTAAGGCTGTCGCTGCGGAGGTATCGTCCATCGGCAACAAGGTGCCGACAGGGACGCTGGAGCGAATATGTTGCGGCGAATCTTTCCGATACAGACACAGACGAAAATCCCCTTCACGCACAAAGAAGGAGCTGCTTTCCACTGTCACTTCCGTCAGTTTATTCAGCACCGGCATGACGTGTTCGCGCAGGTTGAAAGTTCGCTCGTAAGTACAACCTAATTGATAGGCGCGGGAACCCAGTTCATAGCAACCATCAACCCGCTTGGACACGTAGCGCTCCGCCTCCAGCGACAGCATGTAACGCATGATGACGCTTTTAAACAAACCTGTCGCTTCTTCCAGTTCTCCCAGCGTCATGCCACCAGGGTGATCAACAAAGGCATCTAAGATGGCCAGGGTACGCTTAACCGCTTTGACGGAACGATCGATATCGGTAGTTTTCTGCCTTGCCATAATTTCCTGTCAGGTAAACAAAAGCCGTTATTCAATGAAAAGTAATGTACTAGCATTAACATACCCTGCCAATCAGCTCACTGCCTGAGAAATACAATTCAACATTGTCCAGCATACGTTTCTGCTGCGCGGCTTGTGCATAATGGGTATTGGCAGCGATATGCGGTGTCAGAATCACGTTTTGCGTAGCGCGTAAGCGGGCGGAAACGGCGGGTTCGGATTCATAAACATCCAGAGCGGCCCCCGCCAGCTGGCCGTTGTCCAGCGCATTACATAGCGCGGTTTCATCCACCAGCATTCCACGCGCAATGTTGATCAAATACCCGTGCGGACCCAATCGCTGAAGAATATTGTCGTTGATGGCGTGATAGTTTTCTTCGCTGCCGCGGGTGGCGACCACCAGAATATCAGCCCAGTCAGCCAGGGCTTCCAGGCTCGCCAGATACTGATAAGGCACCGGCTTGCGACTGCGGCTGTGATAGCCGATGGACATATTAAATGCCTCTCCCAGACGGGCGATGCGACTGCCAATTTCCCCCAGCCCGTAGATGCCAAGTCGGCAATCCTGTAATCCCGGCACGAGGTGATAACGTTCGACGCTGTTGCCTTTCCACAGACCGGTACGCAGAAAACGGTCACCCGATAAAATATGCCGCGATCCGGCTAAAATCAGCCCCATGGCGAACTCCGCCACGCTGCTGGCATTGGTTCCGGCGGCATTGGTCAGGGCGATACCTCGCTGTTTCAGATACTCGCAATCAACAAACTCCACCCCGGAGCCATAGCAACTCACCAGCTGCAACTTTGGCAATGCATCGATCAGTGCCTTATCGGTTTTAATGCTGCTCATGGTCAGCAGAACCTCGGCTGACTCCGCTCCTTCCGGCAAATCGCTGCCATCCAGACGGGTTAATGGGCCAACGAGGTGATAATGTTCACGTAACTGCTTAACCAACTCATCCGGCAGCGTGCGCGCCATCAATATTGTTTTTTTCATCTTTTGTTCTTTCATTGCGTCGTTATAGGAAGGGGTTATTTCCACTTCAGAAGCCCCCACTGCCCGGCAAGCAAAACAGCCAGTGCTACCGCCATCACCATAAAAGTCAGGGTGATATTGCCCACCGAGGCCAGCATGCCGACCAGCAGGTTGCCGAGCGGCATGGTGCCCTGAAATGACATGCTGTAGAGACCAACCACCCCGCCGCGCAACTCGGGCGGGCTGCGGTGTTGCAGGGTAGAATTGATCATGGTGGAGAAAAACGTCAGGGATAACCCCAGCAACAGAAAGCACAGGCAGGTCAGCAGCGGCTGATGGGACAAGGCGATGCCGCCCAGAGCCACAACCCCGCTCCAGGGTGCAACCTGCAACCATTGCAGTAGCTGCTGGTGTGACACCCGGCTGGAGATAAACACCGCCGAGCAGAGCGAGCCGACACCCGCGCTACTGAAAAACCAGCCGGTGTAGCGTGCGGTATCATGGAAACTCTGCGCCGCCAGTACCGGGATCAGCGACTGATAAGAGCCGGCGAAGATCCCGACAAAGGCCAGCATCGGTAAAAAGCGCAGCGCAAAGCTATCCTGGGTGACGAAACGCAGCGCGTTGCGCATCCCCCCGGCGCGGCGTTGGCTGTGTTCCGTTTCCACCACCTGAATGGTACGTACCGCGCAGAACATGGTCGTCAACCCACACAGGGAGATGACGAATCCCCCGACGGCTCCCACATGGTTAAAGCTATAGGCGGCCAGCGCTGGGCCAAACATCCGCCCGATGTTGAATACCATGGTGTTCATGGCAACGGCGTTATACATCAGGGATTTGTCGTGCAGGCTGCTGGTCAGCAGCAGTTGTCGGGTTGGAAGCTCCATTGAGGAGATGCACCCGGCGACTGCCGCCACCAGCAGCACGAAAGTCGGGCTGATGAAACCAAAGATCACACTGGCGAGCAGCAACGTGGTGATGGTCATCGAGAAACACAGGATGCGCATCATGATGGTTTTCACCCGTGATGGCGTCAGACGGCTGCCAAACAGCAACGGAACCACCAGAGATGGACAGTACAGCAAGAAGTTCAGCACCCCGAGCAGCCAGGGTGAATGACTCATCTGCCATAACAGTAAATTCAGGGTGACGTTTTGCGTCCATAAACCGAGGATTGATGCGGCCTGCCCCATTAAATACCTGCGGGTCATCGGTTCTTTAAACACAGGAAAAGTCGTGGTCAGCATTGTGAATCGGCCAAAAGATGTTCAGGTTGCAATGTGGCCCGGGTGGAAGCCCGGGCAGTGGCTTAGTGCAGGCTGCGGCAGAAACGCTGGATACGCGTGCAGGCTTCCTGCAATTGATCCATAGACGCGGCGTACGAGAGACGGAAATTCGGTGCCAGGCCGAATGCGTCGCCGTGCACCAGCGCCACGCCTTCGCTTTCCAGCAGGGCTTCGGTGAAGTCTTTATCGCTGCGGATAACGCGTCCGGCTGGTGTGGTTTTATTCAGCACACCGGCACAGGAGGGATAGACATAAAACGCCCCCGCAGGCACCTGGCACGTCAGGCCAGGGGCCGCATTCAGTGCCTCAACCACATAATTGCGGCGCATAACAAAGCTGGCGCGCCACTCATTAAGGAAATCCTGCGGACCATTCAGTGCGGCAACGGCAGCCCATTGGGAAATAGAAGAGACACCAGAGGTGATTTGTCCCTGGATCGTTTCCATCGCTTTTATAAGCGTTGCAGGTCCGGCACCGTAACCGACGCGCCATCCGGTCATGGCATAGGCTTTCGATACGCCGTTGATCACCAGAGAACGATCCATCAGCGCGGGTTCAACCTGCAGGAAGGTGTAAAACTGATTGTCGTCATAAATCAGTTGTTCGTAGATATCGTCACACATCACCCAGACATGCGGATGGCGCAGCAGAACATCAGACAGCGCACGCAGTTCCTCCAGGGAATACACCGCGCCCGTAGGGTTGGAAGGTGAGTTGAACAACAACCACTTGGTTTTCCGCGTGATCGCCTGCTCCAGCGCTTCCGCTGAGAGTTTGAACCCCTGCGCTTCACTGACCGCGACGGTGACCGGCGTGCCGCCCGCCAGCGAGACCATTTCCGGGTAAGACACCCAGTAAGGGGCGGGAATAATCACCTCGTCACCTGCGTTCAGCGTCGCCATCAGCGCATTGGAGATAATCTGTTTGGCACCATTGGAGACGATGATTTGTTTAACAGTATATTCCAGCTGGTTGTCGCGTTTAAATTTGGCAACCACCGCTGCGCGCAGCGCAGGAATACCTGCGATGGGCGGATATTTCGTTTCGCCCTGCGTCATCGCCTGCAATGCCGCCTGCTTGATGTGCTCCGGGGTATCGAAATCCGGTTCCCCGGAACTCAGGGCGATAACATCCTTCCCCTGCGCTTTCATATCACGCGCCAGCTGGCTGGCCGCGTTGCTGGCGGAAGGTTTAATCCGGGAGAGGGTATTGGATAAAATGGTCATTCTTATTGGTCCTGTCAGTGGCGAATATCGGCGACAAATTTTTGCGCGCGCGGATGTTGGGGATGGTGGAAAAAGTCTTCTGGCTTAGCTCGTTCAAGGATTTCACCGCGATCCATGAAGATCACCCGGTCGGCCACTTCCCGGGCAAACCCCATTTCGTGGGTGACACACACCATGGTCATACCTTCCTTGCCGAGTTGCTTCATGACCTGCAGGACTTCGCCGACCATTTCCGGGTCGAGCGCACTGGTCGGCTCGTCGAACAGCATGACCGGAGGTTTCATCGCCAGGGCACGGGCGATGGCGACACGCTGTTGCTGTCCACCCGAGAGCTGATGGGGATAAGCATGCAGTTTCGCTGAGAGGCCGACTTTCTCCAGCAAGGCCATGGAAACCGCGTCGGCTTCCCGTTTGTTACTCTTGCGCACCCGGCGCTGCGCCAGCGTGACGTTCTGCAACACGGTGAGGTTGGCAAACAGGTTGAACTGCTGGAAAACGAAACCGATGTTGCTGCGAAACTGGTTGAGGTCGGTGTTTTGCGCACGACTGTCTACGCCATTGACCAGAATCCGTCCTTGCTGAATCTCTTCCAGCCGGTTGATGGTGCGGATCAGGGTTGATTTGCCAGATCCGGATGGACCGCAAACCACCACCACTTCGCCTTTTTCCACCACCTCGTTGACGTTGTTGAGGACTTTATTGGGTCCATACCACTTCTCAACGTTTTCAATTCTTAACATCTGCCCTCTCCTGCAGGTTAACTTAGTGTTTTTTCTTTAGGACGCTTTCCAGTTTTCCAACCAGCTGCGTCAGCGAAAAACAGATAATGAAATAAATAATTGCCAGCACGCCAAATACCTGGAGCGGTTTGGTTAACTCCAGCGTGTTGATTTGATAAGCGGAGTAGGTTAATTCGGCAACGCCAATGACATAACCCAGCGAGGTATTTTTAATCAGGTTGATAAACTGATTCAGAATACTGGGGATCATATTAAATAATGCCTGCGGCAAAATAATTTCAAACATAGTTCGGGTATAACTGATCCCCAGGGTACGGGCAGCTTCAGTTTGTCCCTTTGGAATCGCATTAATACCGGCCCTGACCACTTCGCCTAAAAATGCCATTTCGTAAATAATCAACGCCACCGTCAGCGTCTTCACGCCCGAGATAGAATGGCCGGAAATTAACGGCACCGCAAAATAAGACCAGAACACCAGCATCAATACCGGCAGGCCGCGAATCACGCTGGAAAATAGTGTTACCGGCACATAGATGATTTTATGTTTGCTGGTGCGGGCAATGCCGATCAATATCGCCAGCGGGAAGGCGCAGATTAAACCCGCCGCCGCAATCAGCAACGTCAGGGCTAATCCGCCCAGCGGTCCGTCGGGATAACCCCCCACCAGAATCAGGTCGCGATAGTTCACCACGATTGAAAGCATATCGTTCATCTTAGCGGCTCCCGGCGTGGTAAATGAAACGATCGTAAGCAAAGCCGACGCCAACGATCAGTAACGAGCCCAGCAAATAAATCACCGAGACAATGGCGAACGCTTCAAAGGTCCTGAAGGTTTCATTTTCAATCTGCTTGGCCGCGTAGGTGAGCTCTGCAACGCTGATCGCCATTGCCAGGCTGGTGGCCTTGTACAATGCCAGTGACTGATTAATGAGTGGCGGAACAGAGACGCGAATCGACTGCGGTAAAATCACATCCCGCATGGCCTGGGCAAAAGTTAGCCCCAGCGCCCGGCAGGCTTCCATCTGGCCACTGGCAATGGAGCGCAAGCCACTGCGCAGATCTTCAGACATAAATGCCGCGGTATTCAGCGTCAGTGCCACATAGGCAAAGAAGAATTCACTGCCGTGCTCATTGACCCACTGAGACAATATATCGGGTAACACTGCCGACAGTCCGAAATACCACAGCAGCAACTGAACCAGTACCGGCACATTACGGTGATATTCGACATAAATAACGACAAACCAGCGCAGGGGGGCAATACCTGATATACGCATCGCGGTCAGAAATAATGCCAGAATAAAGCTGGAGATCAGACATAAAGCAAAAAGGCTTAATGTTGTTTCCAGACCTGTTATCAGCCACTGCAAATAAGCACCCTGCAGCAGTGAAAGTGGATCAAAACTTACCATCGCAACTCAGCTCCTTAACGCAGTGAGATCCGTAATAATCAATAATCATCATGATGAGATAACTGCGTATAGAGGTTGATATTCGTTTCTTGCAAAACAGGCGTAATGATTACCGCACCGGAATCAGATGCGGCATTATCATCATCTATTTTTCGGCGATTTATTCTGTACTGAGTTTGATTTGTTCGATCGGTTCTAATTTATGTTCCCGCGGCATATTATAGACGGTACCCTTACCCAGCCATTTATTCCAGATGGCATCCAGTTTGCCTTCCTGCTCCATTTTTTCCAGTGCGCTGTTAACCGCCGCCAGAAATTCAGGTTCGCCTTTTCTGACGCCCAGCGCGTTGGGTTCCCAGCCAATCGGCTGATCGATGAAGGTATATTTCCCTTTCCCGGCCTGCAGATAACGGATGCCGGAGGTTTGTGCGAATGCCTGCCCGCTGATTTTCCGTTGCTGAAGTGCCAGAAATGCTGACGGGGAATCGTGATAGGTAACGACGCCGATTTTCGGGAAAGATTTGCGCAACCAATATTCAGAAGTGGACCCGGAAGTCATGCCGACACGTTTATCGTCCAAATCCGCCAGGGATTTATCGCCATCGCTGACCGGCACCAGCACTTTCAGGGGTACCTGGAAATGTGAGGAAGTGAAATCAATCTGTTTTGCCCTTTCTGCTGTGTAACCGAGTGCGGCGGAAAGGATATCAACCCGGCCAATCTGTAATTCCGGAATGCGTGCTTCCACTGACAGGGTTTTCTGCACCATTTTCACGCCGAGTTGATCGGCCAATGCCTGACAAACATCAACATCAAATCCGACAACTTTACGGGTTTTGGCATCAGTAAACCCCATTGGCTCGGTGGTGGAGAGCGTGCCGCACACCATCTCGCCGTGTGCTTTGATGTCCGCCAGTTCGTTAGCAGATGCGGTGCCACTGACTCCAGACAGTCCGAGTACGGCGCTGGCCAGCACAACGGCGCTGAGGGTTTTTCTTTGCCAGGTACAGCTGATTGCATTTTTAGCCACAGGGAGATCCTCATAGAAGCGAAACGACGCCAGACGTATGTCCAGGCCTGCTTAACCCACACTCACTCAAAACAAAGTGCATTTTCATAATGCCATTATGATTTTGATAATGCATAAAGAATGCCATCTTGTGACATTAAGGTCAGGAATATGTTTATTGGTTATTTATCAGAATGTTGTGTGATATTTTCAATGATACCTGGGCATACTGACGGGTATCTCTCAGGGAAAGGATCGCAGAAAATAGTGAGATCCAGCGCACTATTTTAGGGATGAGGATGCTCCATAACAGGGCCAGTAAGATATTCAGGCATGGCTGGCATTATTAAAGATAAAAAAAAACCGGGCAAAGATGCCCGGCTTGTTAATTAATGATGATCAGAACGACACGCCCAGTCTGACCTGTCCATAGTAGCCGCCGGATTCCGCGCCGTGCAGCGCATCAGACCAGCCCCCCTGCACACCCAGCGTCACGTTCTGACGGATGCGTGCGTCCAGACCACCGTTGATCCCAACCCCGGTACCCGACAGGTTGCTCCTGAACGATGCTTCCGATCCCGCCACACCCGGCACCGATGCCGTCACGCCGCTGTGGCCGCCGTAGCTCTGCGTTATCGATGGCGTAACCCACCAGCTCAACTTCGCCTTCGCATCCTGCGACGAGCCAACCTTCAGACCTGCACGGACCGACTGGCGATGAGTGTTGGACCAGCTGAGTGATGCTGCTTCATCCTGTGCGTCATCCACGCTAAGGCCCTGCACCGTGTACTGCAACTGCGGTTCCAGTGACAGGTTTGATCCGACGCTGAACGCCTGTCCGACTTCTGCCGAGGCCAGCCAGCCAGTGCCATCGGTTGACAACCGCGTACCGTCGTTCGAGTTGGTAGACAGGCTGTGATGACTCGCCTGCAGCACCCCGTCAACATGCAAACCTGCATGGCTGTGGCCCGACAGATACACGCCACCGGTATAAGAGGTGTCGCGATCAGTACCCGCCGCGTGGCTGCCGCCGTCACGCCAGACATCGCTGCGCATCAGGCCGGTGGCACCGTACAGCCCTGCCCGCCAGTCGGCATTGGCGCCGTCAAGCTGCCAGAGATCCCCACCCAATTGCAGGAAACTATACGCGCTGCTGCTTTCCGGCACGCTGCCGCCTGTCAGGCTGCCGCTGTCCGCATGGCGCAGATGGCCCGCCACCAGACGGCCCCAGACCCGGCTGTCCGGCGCGTAATGGAAGCGCGTATCCGCCGTGCCTGCCACCAGGCGATCGAAATCGAGTGACAGTGAAGGCAGCGCCGCATAGCTCCACATGCCATCACGGTAGTTGGTAGTACCGCTGACCGGCGTAGTGTCGCTGCTACCTTCATCCGGCGTGGTGCTACCGGTATCCGTAGCGGGCGTTTGCGTCAGCTGTGAAGTCAGGTACCAGCTCTGGTCAGCATTGCGATACAGGCTGTAGGAATACGCACCCGCCACCAGCGGCTGGTTCAGGGTAAACGCGCCGACGTCGGTCGTACCCCCGTTAATGGCCTGGATCACCGCGATACCGTTGCCAGTGGTCTGGGCACCCAGTCCACCCCGGTTCAGCACCAGCAGGCCGGTGCTACCGGTAGCCTGGCCGCCATCAATAACGACTTTATCGATCGGTGAGCTGCTGTCGCCCGCCACGGTGTAGAGGGTGATGGTGCCGCCATTCCCGACCAGGTTGGTCACAGTCAGCGTATACGGGGTAAAGGCTCCCTGCGACGGTACAAATACGATGCTGCCTGCATTCGTCAGGGTATCGACCAGTGAGTCACCGGTGATATTCCAGCTACTGCTCTGGTCAATGTTCACGTCAGTCGGATCGATGATACCGGTCAGGGTGGTGCTGTTAACCAGCGACAGCGAGGTACCGGACTGCGCGACAATGTCCGTGGTCGCCTGCAGGCCGTCCATGATCAGTGCGCCGTCATTGAGGTTAACCTGTGACTGGCTGAAAGTGCCGCCCAGCGTAAGCGTACCGGAACCGTTCTTGGTGAGCTGCCCGCTACCGCTGATGTCTGTGTTGAGCGACGCACTGGTGCTGGTGTCATAGGTGGTGACGCCGTCGTTGACGAAGCTGCTGTTTGCCAGAGTCAGCACGCCGCCATCCGCAATATTAAGTAGCCCCCCCGCCGCCACCGTAGTGTCAGTGGCGGTACCACCACTGCTGACTGACAGGAGCCCGCCATTGTTAATGATAGAACTGGAGGCTATGCCGCCGTTAAATACCGAAAGCGTACCGCCAGAGTTAACGGTGGTTGAGGTCACGGTGCCCAGTACGCTCTGCACGCCGCCTGAATTCACCGTGGTGCCAGTGGCATGGCCGGTGACGTACTCCCAACCCCCCTGGTTAATCACCGTCCCGATCGATGAGTCGCCAGATTTGACATTCAGAAAGCCGTTGTTCTCCAGCAACACGTTTTGTGCCTGACCGCCGCTGATAGAAAACGCGCCCAGTGCGTTGGTACCCGCAAGAGCGGCACCGGTACTGGTAATCAGCACCGCGCCGGATGCCAGCGTCAGACCGGTGGCGCTGGCACCATCATTGACATACAACGTTCCCCCGGAGTTGACTGTGGCATCGGAGGCAGAACCGCCGCTATTGACGTTCATGTAGCCGTTATTGGTCACGGTAGTCCAGTTCGCCGTGCCGCCGTTGTAAACATACTCCGCGCCGCCAGACGTCACCGTAGTTGAGTTGGCTGTCCCATAGATACCCTGAGCCGCGCCGCTACCTATCTGTGTACCGGTCGCCGTGCCGCTGCTGTAAACATATTGGGCACCGCCTGAATTCAGCGTGGTTGACGTCGCTTCACCAAAGACCTGTTGAGTTCCCCCCGACACCGTGGCCGCAACGGCTTCACCGCCAGCATATATCGCCTGGTAGCCACCTGAGTTCAGCACAGCTGAAGTGCTTGAAGTTCCTGAATTGACGTATTCGATACCGCCAGAATTGATCTGGGTCGCATTGGTTGAGCCGCCACTGTAGAGGAACACTCTTCCGCCATTATTAATCGTGGCGGAGGTGACACTACCCAACGTATTAATCTGTCCACCCGAATTCACCACGGTATCCATCGCCGCCCCGCCGCTGTAGACGTACTGATTACCGCCCTCAACGGTGGTTGCACTGGCGCTGCCGCCGCTCTCAACATATTGTGTGCCGCGGGAATTTACGATGGCAGAAGTGGCACTGCCATAAACTTCCTGAATCCCCCCGGAATTCAGGATAGTGCCGGCAGCCACGCCACCTGCGCTTACGTATTGCACCCCGTTCAGGTTCACCGTAGTCCCTGTCGCCGTCCCTGTTACCGTTTCCTGTCCGCCATTAAGGACAGAAGAGGAGGCTGAGCCGCCGGCAAGGATTATCTGGCTGCCATTGCTGGTTACGGTAGTACCGAGGGCCGTTCCGCCGCTGGCAACTAACGCCGCTCCTGCTGAGCCAACGGTGGTGTTTGTCGCACTGGTGCCAGACAGAACAGATAATACGCCCCCCTTCTCCAGCAGAAGATTATTTGCCACGCCACCACTGATAGAAAAGGCCCCCAGGCTGTTGATGCCGTAGATCGTGGTGCTGGTGTCGGCGGTTAATGATCCCCCTGACAGCTGAGTGATATCAGTCACCACAGCGCTAACCACTGCACTTAAGTATCCACCCGAGTTGAGCACGACGGCACTGGCTGAGCCGCCAGCAATATTCGCCCGTCCGCCTGAGTTAATCGTAATACCGGAGGCCGTTGCACCCGGATTCAGCCCGATGCTTCCTCCGCTATTCAGCGTCGTTGAGAAAACAGAGCCCCCTGAATAGACATACTGCCTCCCCCCACTGTTGACCGTTGTGCCTGAAGCCAGGCCACCACTGCTGACGTACTGGAAAGACCCGCTGTTGCTGATGGTGGTCGCTACCGCAGAACCTCCGGCATAAATCACCTGATTACCGTTATTGGTGATGGCCGTTGAGGTTGCTACAGCACCGCTACTGACATATTCATAAGCATTGTTGGTCACGGTGAGGCTGCTCGAGCTATCACCACTGTTAAGCGTTATCGAGGATCCGGCTCCCGTAAGGGTTCCGCCCCAAACCACCGCTCCTGCTGGCAGCGACGCCACACCACTCCCCAGCAGCAGGACCGCACATGCCGCTTTCTTCACCGCCAGCGGCGGACGTCCACCACTTCCGGCACGCTCTGACGCCACCACCCATGCCTGACGCGCCGCGCTCCAGACAATTCTGTAAGCTTTATTCATTGCCCTGTCTCTCTTGTTTTAGTGTTTGCAGGTGAACGCATCACCTTGTGTGTAGTTTTTATTGCGTGATTCACTGCCCATGCAGCTGTGCATGGAGCCGGTCAGTCACGCCACAGACCTGTTTTCCGGTAATCAGACGGGTGCATTCGAACTGCCGATCGGTTCCCTTGTGACGGGGGCACCAGAAAAAATCCTGGTGGTCGAAAGTTTCATGCAGGCTGTCCCAGCAGCCGCTGCAACCATGGCTGCTGAAAACCCGCCAGGGTGTGTAAAATTCGGCCCCTGGCAGGCTGAAACCGCTGATCAGCACCACCGGTATCTGCGCCGCCCAGGCGAGCCAGGACAGGCCGCTGGCGAGGCCGATAAAAAAGCTGGCGTGCCGAAGCAGGTCTACCCGTTTCTGCAAAGGCAGATTGCCGGTGAAGTCTTCAGCGCCGTAAGGGATGTGGTTCCAGACAAAACCGCGCCCGGTACGGGCCTCACGGTCGATACACAGCACCCGGTAGCCGAGCGCCTTCAGATGTGCCACCACCTCCGCCCAGCCGTGTCCGTTATTCCAGAACTTGGCCTGGGAAGTAGACTGAACAGCGATGCAGACGTATGGCTCGGTAATGGTGCGCGCGGCGCTCAGGTTGAGGCGTGGAGCCTCCTCCCGTGGGTCAACGCCGAGGATGTGTCCGGCAATGCGGTGAAAACCTGTCTGGCGGAAGTCGATTGGCTGGTGCGTATCGTTGCCGCCGAAAAACAGGCCGATGCGATAAGTAGCATACGGGGCGCGCTGCACCACAGCGTCCGGCGCGGAGAAGCGAATGTGCGGATACTGCCCTTCCAGCAGGCTGATGATGTTCGGTGCCATCGCACACTCAAGCCGGCAACCGTGCAGCAGGCGGAAACGTTCCGCGTAGTGGAACCAGCCAAGCAGATCGCCCAGCGTGCCGGTGGGGAAGGAAATCAGCACCTCCCGGTCCTTCAGGGACAGGGTTTCATCCAGCAGCGGAGCCACTTCATCGCCACGCCAGACCTGAATGCGGAAACGGACAAAATACTTTTTGGCAGATGTAACCCAGCCAGCACCGGACTCACAGCTGAACAGGACGTTGCCTGAGTCATCGTCCAGTAAGGCAACGCGCCAGCGCCCTGCGGGCAACAGTATCCTGGCCCCATCATTAAAGTCGTAGAAGATGCCTGCTGGCCCCTTAATGGAGGGACGGTCTGGCGGAAGAACGAATGGATAAGCGACGGGCGCTGCGGTATGAACTGGCGCAGACGCAGTAATATCAACAGCCGGGATAATTTCAGTCATGGCAGGCCCCCGCTGTGTTTAACCTGCAACCAGCGAACCTGCCACTCTGACGGGTAAGTCATTCCTCTCACACGCACTCCACGATGCCCTTAAAATAAGAACATTCTTAATTTAGCGACGACATGGAGGGGTTATCGGAGGGATTGGGCGTTTCAGTAGAGGTGTTAAGTAAAAATAGTTTAAGCCGCTCCTGACGCGGCTTTACTCAATTTATGGCGCGGTCACATCCACTGCATTCAATCCGCCATTGATGCGGAAAGCGACCCGTTGCGGATGGTTTACTGAAACCAGATATTCAATCGGCTGACGCTGGTTGTCATAAATCACACCCCGGTACACCAGCGCCGGGCTTTCTGGTTTCGCCTGCAACAACAGATGGTCCTCTTCACTCATTGCGGCAGCACGGAGGGTCCCTTCATCATAAACATCATGAATAGCGTAACGTTCCGCCAGCAGACGATAGAGGGAGCCTTCTTTTTCTAACATCTCTGCGCTTAAATCCGCGACACGCGCTCGCGGTAAGTAACTGGTTTCAATACAGAAGGGATGACCATCGGCCAGACGCAGGCGTTTGATCATCACTAAATCATCCCCTTCTGCAATCTGCAACAACCGTGCAATGCGCGCGCTGGCCGGAGAAATGTGAAAGAAGATCAACTGGCTGCTGGGCACTGCACCATTGAGTTCGAGAATTTTACTGATCCCCAGTGCCGGTTGCAGCGGACGTTCAATGGCGGTATCGACCAGCCAGGTCCCCTGATTCCCGCGCCGTTCCAGCACATCTTCATCAATTAATTCTGCGAGTAGCTTGCGCACCGTCATCCGGCTAATCCCCAGCATCTCGCTCAACTCGCGTTCTGCCGGGATCTGATCACCGCTGTTGAAATCGGGTGAATTTAGTATTTCGAGTAAGCGTTTGCGCGCATCAAGATAACTTCTGCGCGGCCTTCTGGTCTGCTTTTCTGGACTGTTCATGGTCTGTTTTGTTCTGGTGTCAGTAAAAAGAATTTAAAAACCAATCATTTGATTTAGAAAATAAAAATGATTGATAAGCTTGTAATTTGATAAATAATCATAACATACCACGATAATTTTTTTACGCCTTTGCGGCGAATTGTTGTTGCTATATACATCAAATTGCGTGTAAATCAATCTATATGGTCTGTTTTTAGGTATAAATACAACACCAGGGAAACAATAATGAAAATAAAAAAAACCATCTCCGTAATAGCCGCAACAATAACCTTATTTGGTTGTGTCCACACGGCGATGGCCGCAGATCCACTGCGTTTAGGCATCGACCCCACTTTCCCGCCATTTGAATCGAAAAATGCCAGTGGTCAACTTGTCGGTTTCGATATTGACCTTGGTAATGCGATTTGCGCGGAAATGAAGGTGCAATGCTCGTGGGTGCAGAACAGCTTTGATGGGCTGATTCCGGCACTACAGGCAAAAAAATTTGATGCCATCCTTTCTTCTCTTTCGATCACCGACGAACGCAAAAAAGCCATCGCTTTCAGCGACAAACTGTTCAACACCCCTGCCTTCCTGATTACCGCCAAAGGCAGTTCGCTGACCCCCACGGCACAGTCGCTGAAGGGCAAACGTATCGGGGTGCAGCAGGGTTCGGTATTTGAAAACTACGCCAACAAATACTGGCGCAACGCCGGTGTGGAAGTGATCGCCTATCCGGATGCGGAATCGGTGTATGCCGATCTGACCAACGGTCGCCTCGATGGCACCCTCGACGATGCCGTGGTGGTCACCGAAGCCCTGCTCAGTAAACCTCAGGGTAAAAACTTCGCGCTAGTGCAACCACAGGTGAAGGATGACGAGATCTTCGGACCCGGCACCGGTATCGGCCTGCGCCAGAGTGACACCGCATTACAGGCTCGTTTCAACCAGGCCATCGCCACCATTCGCGCCAATGGCACCTACGACCGCTTAGCTAAAAAATACTTTGATTTCAATATTTACGGTGATTAATTACATGCAGACCCAATCGATTATTTCCTCCCTGATGAGCGGCCATTTTCAGCATATACCGGTGCGTCAGGTGTTCCTTGTGGCCTGCGGGGGTTCGCTGGTAGATATGTACCCGGCGCATTATTTCCTGAATGAGCAAGGTGAAAACCTGCGCTCGTGGATGATGACAGCCAATGAATTTGTCTATGCCACCCCTCACGCATTAGGTGAGTCGTCAATCGTTATCGTCTGTTCACATGGCGGCAATACGCCGGAATCGGTCGCTGCCGCCCAGCTGGCGAAAACGCGCGGAGCCGCCACCATCACCCTGACGCACAATGCCGAAGCGCAACTGCTGCAATGGGCCGACCATAACCTGCTGTATAAATGGGGTGATGACACGCTGGTTACTGAAAACCCGATGGCGTTGATCCTCAGCCTGTGCGTTGATGTGCTGCGTCAGGTGGAAGACTACGCCGGATGGCATGATTTCCAACAGAGCTTTGGTCAGATCGATCAGGTGATTCGCCGGGCCCGCACCCAGGTCGCCGCCCGCTGCGCCGACTTCGCGCAACAATATCAGCATGAATCGCTGTTTTATGTGCTCTCCAGTGGCGCCTCATACGGACACGCCTATGGTTTTGCTATTTGTTCCCTGATGGAAATGCAGCGTCTCGATGCCGCTTCGATTCACAGCGGGGAATTCTTTCATGGTCCGTTTGAAGTCACCGATAATCACGCTCCCTTTATTCTGTTGATGAATGAAGGCCGCACCCGTGGTTTAGATCAGCGTGTGCTGGGATTCCTCAATCGTTACAACGACAAAACCGTGGTGGTGGATGCCCGCGAGCTGGGTCTGGATACCCTGCCGGTGTCAGTGGTTGACTACTTTAACCCGGTGCTGTTTTACAGCATCATGTGCGACTATCGTGCGGCACTGGCTGATATTCGCCAGCATCCGCTCTCAACCCGTCGCTATATGGGCGTAGTGGAATACTAAGGACAGCGGGCAATGAAAGTGATTGGCGTAGGCGACAACGTTGTCGATAAATATGAGCACCGCCGCGTGCGCTATCCGGGGGGCAACGCACTCAATTTCAGCGTGTATGCCGCAATGCTGGATGCCTCTGCTGCTTATCTGGGTATCTTCGGCAACGATGCGGCGGCAGACCATGTGATGCGGACGCTGGCAAAACGCGGTATTGATACACGTTATTGCCGGACGGTTGAGGGTGAAAATGGTTATGCGCGCCTGACCATCGAGCAAGGGGAACGGGTGTTTCTCGATTCTAACCTCGGCGGCGTTCGCCAGACGGAATCGATGGATTTCGTGCTGCAACATCGCGCCTGGCTGGCGGATTTCGCGCTGATCCACACCAGTAGCTACAGCTATATCGACGCGCAATTGCCTGAGCTGGCAAAGCTTCCCGGCTGGCTGACCTATGATTTTTCCGATGACTTCGTCATTGAGCAGGCATTGCCATTATGTCGCTGGCTCGACGCGGCCTTTTTCTCCTGTGCCGGATGGTCTCTGACAGCCACGCGCGACCTGCTGATGCAGGCGGTGCAGGCCGGTAGCCGCTATGCCGTCGCCACGCGGGGTGCAGAGGGGGCCATACTGTTCGACGGAGAAAACTGGTATCAGCAGCAACCAGAAGCAGTCACCCCGGTGGATACCTTAGGGGCCGGTGATGCCTTTATCACCGCCTTTCTGCTGAGCCTGCACGCTCAGGGAAATATCCCGGCAGCGTTACAGGCCGGGGCGCATTTCGCAGCGAAAATTTGCCTGTTAGAGGGAGCCTTCGGCGAAGGCGAGCCTTACTGAATTAATGCTGGTGAGATGCCAGCGTTTGCCATCGCCCCGCAGGGTCGTGATACTTAGCGGGGCGATATCAATCAACTGAAAAGCACTGGCCGGTGCCCCCAGTAAACCAATAACCATTGCCCGAATCACCACAGCTGACACGATGGCGCACTGCGGTTGACGATCGGCAATGCTACCAGACAACCATGCGCCGGTGCGCGCGACCAGTTGCGCCATCCCTTCCCCACCCGGTGCAGCCTCGCCTGCCAGCCAGCGCTGAAAATCCTCACTATGCTGCATGATCACTGCTTTGATCGGCATCCCCGCCCAAAGCCCATAGGCCGGTTCGGCCAGTGCCTGCACGCTCCGCCCCGCTAACCCCAGCGCCAGTGCCGTTTGCTGCGCCGCTAATTCCGGTGCCAGCCATATCTGGCTACCCGGTGCGATGCCTCCCTGCATCTGTTGCGCGGCCAGGCGGGAAGTTTCGCTCAGCGCATCATCAGCGGGAAAACGTGAGTGGCGATTTGCCAGGGTTTCCCCCTGGCAAATCAGTTGCAGAACAGCGACCATCAATATCCTGCCGTCGCGTAGCGGTGACGGGGATTCTGCACGGTCTTTTCGGCAAACAGGCCAAACAGCAGCCCGGTGGCGCACCACAGGGTCAGCTGCGTGCCGAATGAACTCAGACGGAAACGCCAGAGCACATCGGCAGAGAAGCCATGCGGGACCTCATTTATCGCTGGCATCAGCAGGCAGGCCACGATCAGCATCGCCAGCCCGGCCAACAGGCCCCACAACGCCGCATTCCAGCTTCCCAGCCGCGCCCGCAGCTGATGCGCGCTCCAGGCAGCGGTGACCACAATCACGGCGGAGACCAGCAGCATCACGAAGTAGAGCATCGTTCGGTAGCCAATGGTCGATGCATCACCCACCGCCGGTGGATTAGGCGGATATTTAAGCCCCGGCATCAGGCTCATGATCAGAAATCCCCCCAGTGCCAGCGCCAGAGCCAGTGCTCTCGCCCCGGCCGGACCGGTACGCTGCCAGCATAATGACCAGACCAGTGCCAGCGCACCGCCCATCGCCGCACTAAACAGGATCATCCCGCTCAGCAGACCTGCGCCGGACTGCGTACCGCGACTGAAAACTTCGCCATCGGCATCATGATCATGGTGATGCTCACTCCCGGCGCTACTGTGCTGTGCGGCGAGGGTTTCTTCGAATGAAATCGCCCGATCAACCTGCGGTTCACCAAAGAAATGGGCAAAACTGAAGGCGATGATGCCAGCGAGGATCCCTGCCATCATCCCGTTTAACAGAAGTTTTCCGGTCATGGTGATGTCCTTAGTGGCAGGGGAAACCCAGCAGATGCCGCGCATCATGAAAATATTCATGGATCTGATTGCCGGAGAACACCGCAGTGGCCCCCTGCTCAGCACCAATAAAATACACCGCCAGCAGCACCATCAGCGTGATAAAAGCCGCCCAGGGTAATACGCTATTGAACGGGATCGGAGCCTGACCTGCATGAATATCATTAACGGTACGTTCCATTTTTCTTCCTCATATCTGGCTGATAATAATCAATTCAGGGATTGGCGCGCGCCACTGCCGGGCTGACCGCCACCGGGACGCGCAGCACCGGGTGGTGATGGTCATGGTCATGCGCGGGCGGGCAGACAGCGCTGGATAGCGTCACCGGCATACCATGCGGAGTATTGAGATACGCCTGCCGCCATTCATCGGTGCGGCGGGCAATATCGGCCTGCCCGGTCAATTGCAGCAACAGCAGCATGTGCTCGGTGGCGGCGACCCACTGACGGTAATAAGCATCATTAACGCTTTCATGTTCCTGTATTGGGTGCGCTTTGATTTCGGTGCTGAAAACATCCACCCACTCTTTCCAGCTGAACTTGCCGGCCTGATGCAGACAAACGATCAGGGAAAACACCTGTGCCTGCCATGGATGCTCAAACGGCGCGTTTTCCGCATCATGGTCCGTAAAGGATGTACTCATAACGCCTCCAGATAGTCGTCCCACAGATCGATACGCACCGTGTCTTTCGACGGCGCGTTATCACCCCACAACTCGGTGGCGGCAAAGCTGACGCTGTACACGTGCTGCGGATGTTCACCCAAGCCGTGAGCAACGGTGTCCGGGGTAACAAAGACACCGTGATCAATCACGATGGTGCCGATTTTGTCGCGCACATAGCGTGGCAGGCGGGTATGTCCGCCGGGATTGATGTTTTTCGCCCGGACGCGATCACCCACCCGGAAGCTGGCGGGTACATCAACATCAACGCGCGCCGAGGCACCGGTGGTGACCACCGCCTGTACCATTTCCTGGCGCAACACCGGTGTTTCCGCCGATGCGATAACGGGCTTGACCGCCCCAGACAGCTCATCAAGGGTGATCACCCCCTTCTCCAGCAGCAGCGTTTCGAAAGCGTGCATCCAGTGTTCGTAATAACTTTCTTCGAGATAGTGCGCCGGATTCATGCGCTCAATCGCATGGCGGAACATATCCACATTGAAGTGACCACCGACAAACAGCGAGGCAAAAAAGGAAAAGGCGCGTCGCTCCCATTCATGATGAAAAGGAGGTTCGTTTTCTTCGGTAACAACAGCACCCATACCGTGCATACCGCCCAGATCATGTATCCCGTTCATAGCGTCTCCTGAAAAGAAGGGTTTAGTTACCCGGTTGCAGCGCCACGCCCGTGCCGATCATGGCATCGCGCGTGACCAGTGAGGCGAGCTGTGCTTCACTCCAGCCCTCGGTTCCGGCCGGTCTTTCCGGCAGTACCAGATAACGCAGCTCGGCGCTGCTATCCCAGACGCGGATTTCCCGATCTTCACTGATGTGCAGGCCAAACTCAGCCAGCACACTTCTCGGCTCAATCACGATGCGCGAGCGATAAGGTGCGGATTTGTACCAGGCAGGCGGCAGTCCCAGCGTCGGCCACGGGTAGCAGGAGCACAGGGTGCAGACCGTGACGTTATGAACATCGGCGGTATTCTCCACCACCATCATGTCTTCCCCCTGCACCCCGGAAAAACCCAACTCAGCAATGGCCTCGGTGCCTTGCGCCAGCAGACGGGCCTTGTAATCCGGGTCGCTCCAGGCTTTCGCCACCACCAGCGCGCCATTGCGGGGTCCAATGCGGTGTTCGTAGGTGTCAATAAGTTCATCCAGCGCGACGGGATCAATCAGCCCCTTTTCCGTCAGCAGCGACTCGAGTGCTTTCACGCGTAGCGCAATTTCCGCAGGCGGCTCGGTGTGGTCGTGATCATGTTCCATGGTGTTTCTCCGGGAAAGTAAAGGTGAGTACTGTGATGACATCTGCTTCCAGTCACTGCTCGCTTCAAACGCAGCAGAGGGCTGATTACTGACCTGAACATAACGCGACTGCACAACACCTACCTGGTTGAGAAGGACAGTCACCTGGTCAGGAAGGACAGCATCAGAAAACGCGGGCATAACGCAGGTTCAGGCGGAAATCCTCTTCCGCGCCATTTTCCACGCGCAGGTCCCGACCCAGCTGAATCTGGAACTGATCGCGCGGGGTGACAAATTTGGTGGCGGTGATGCGTACATTGGTGGTCTGCGCCGGGTTGTCCTGTTTCTCACCGTCAACGGTGGTTGCACCGCCCCAGGTCTGACCGAACCCCAGACCGAGCGCCAGCGTCGGATCAGGCATATAACGCCCCATAACCTGCGCTGCCCAGGCGTTGTCCTGCTGCAAACGGGATGAGGCGGTTCCATAGTCGTTATTGTTGCCGTACCAGATGGCGTCACCGACCACATCCAGCGCCCATTTTTCCGTGAAGAACTTGACCCAGGCGGCCTGCAAATCCACCTTCCAGCGGTTCTCTCCCAGATTCAGGGCGTCGTTATGGTCATAGTTACCGGTGGGAACGTAGAGATAAGGGGCGAAACCAAACACATCGCCGCCTTCGCTGAGTTTCACCTTTAACGGCACGGTCAGAATTAAGTCGCCAGTGCCATTGGCGGAACCGAGCGCCGCAGCATCACCACCACCGGATATGCGGCCAAATGGCAACAGGAACTGTGGATCGAGGGTAGCGGATTCGCTGATCTGCACGGTATGCAGCAGACGCAGCATGCCGATATCGGAGGTCAGGTTGTAATCCGAGCTGACTTTGTCACCGCGCGAGTGCGCCGAACCGGTTGACGCGTGCTGGTAATAAAGCAGCCCTACCGTGGTGCCGTCGGGAAACTGACTGTAGTCGCCGGGTGCCACTTCCACGGCGAACGCAGGTAAAGAAGCCAGCAGGGTGGCAGGCAGGAAAAAGCGTAATGCGTGCATAAGGTAAACCCCAGAAAGTGATCGATGGATGAGATTTCGTCGTGTTTTCAGCGCAGTGCGTCACGCAGCATCCCGGTCTGGGGATGGCAGTTGATGTATTCAAAGGTCTGATAACGGGCGTCAGAGACCGATACTTCGTGGTAGAGCCGTAGTTTTTGTAGTCCGGTCACCACACGGAAAAAGGTGGTGAAGATACGCAGGTGGGTGGGATGGGATTCTGCCCAGCGTTCAAGCCGGTCCAGGGATCGCCAGAAGCCAATGTCGTAGGCAATATCCAGCAGGTTGCCGTCTTTATCGACGTTGCGCACAAAGCGATTGCTATAACAGCCAAGTGGCTGCCCTTCGTCGCGCAGAAAATCCATACCTGCCTGTAACGGCGGCAGCATTTCCGTGAAGTACAGCTGACGCTCCTGTTCGTCGGCCTCCACCCAGTCCTGGCCGGAGCGGATCAGCGTAATGTTGTCATGGCCCTGCACCACCACCCGACCTCCGGCAGCGGGATCGCCGGCAATCACCCGCAGTTCCCCGTCCGGTTGCAGCCAGTCATTTTGCGAGGCCGGAATGCGATCGCGCACCGATCCCCAGTAGCCGTGCTCCTGAATCTCACCGCTGAGGTTATCCATCACTGCGCCGACACCGGGCAGATCCTCTTTAAAGGCGTACAGGGTTTCGAACTGTTCGGCGCGCGGGGCAATAATCTCGCGGAAATAACCGAGGCCTTCGTGCAAACGGTCATCAGCGGACCACCATTGGTCGATTTCCGGCTGACGGATCCAGCGACAGTATGCCGCCGGATCGCGCCAGTAGCCCACCACGATAAAGTTACCGTAACCCTGGTTATCAACATGGAAGGTGATGTCATGGTTGCCCGGTCCGTTATCGAGGCTGAAGCTGGCAACGATGTGCTGCATGGCGCTGACGGCTGTTGCCCGCTGTTCTTCACGAAACTGCACGCCCAGATACGCCATCACCACCTGAGTCAGGCTGGCATCGGCCCGGCCAACGAACATCGGGAAAGGCGGTTGATAGTCGTCATGAACCCGACGGGACAAGGTGCGCGGACATTTCAGGTGTTTATCAATGGCAGATTCCATACAGACTCCCAGGTAAATAGTTTTCAGCGATGGGTTAATTCGCCATTGATACTAAGGAGATTTTTTCTGGCTTCCTGGCTTAGTCGGACAATCACCTGGCTGGAAAGGACAACCCTGCTGACGCAGGTGATGATGGAATGAAACGGTGCAGCGTTGCCCGCCAATAGTGCGGCTGCGCCGCGGCAGCGCCACTGAATAGTCAAATTATCCCGCCAATTCATATCGCCAGCGTCATGGCGTAAAAATTGCTTTCAGTTTGAAACCATCAATCCTGATGCGCAGTTTTCATATGAGGTGTCGCTGTGAAGAGTCATTCCACATCCAGGGATATCCGCTATTCCACCGAACATGTTGCCGTGCCTCAGCGCTTTGAATACTGGAATGATGTCATTCTGCGTCACTGCATTCCTTCAGATGGTAAGCCGCTGGCGGAGGGTCGTTTTGAGGGGGAGCTTGCGGTGCGGGAGGTCGGTCTGATCGATGTCTGCACCCTCACCTCGACGCTGCACTACTGGGAGCGTAAGTCACAGCATCTGCGCACCGGACCGGAAGACGACCTGTGGCTGGGTTATATCCAGGGTGGCTATGGTCAACTGGAACAAGGGGGACGTAAAGCCAGCCTCGCGGCGGGGAATCTGGTGCTGTACGATGCCGCGCAGACCTTTCGTTTTAGCATTGGCGGCAAAAATAACCATCTGATTCGCATCCCGCGCCATCTGCTGACCGGGAAAGTACCTGCCAGCGTGGGTTTCACCGCCACCATCCTTGATGATACCCGCCCGGGGATTATCCCGTTGCGGGAGATGATTTATCAGACGGTGCAGACGCCGGTGCTGATGGATAACCCTGATGTAGCTGGCCGCTTCTCGCAAACGCTGCTGGATCTGCTGGTGCTCAGTCTTGAGCTTCAGGATCACGCCAACGCGGCGTCTGAGCGCGATCTGTACGCCAGAATGCGCAACTACATTAGCCGAAACCTGACCAATCCTGAGCTGAGCGTAGAAAGTATGGCGCTGGCCCATCACGTCTCCGTGCGTACCGTGGCCCGGACGTTTGCCCGTAAACAGAAGACACCCGCCGCCGTCATCTGGCAGGAAAGATTACAGGCCAGCCGCGATGCACTGGAGCAGGGCCGGGTAACCAGTGTCTCTCAGGCGGCACTCGACTATGGATTCTCTGATTTTTCTCACTTTAGCCACGCGTTCCGTAAAGCCTTTGGGGTCACACCTAACTCGGTTCTGAAGCAAAGTGTGCAGGTTTTTATCCCCTCGCCGGATAAATCCTGATGTTCTGCAACGGAACCAGGGGGTTCCGTTGCGGTTATTTGTCTTAATTTTAGCTCTTATTGTCATGCTATTGTTAAAACAAAGGCACATTACACCAGGTGTGATACGATATATTTTCACCGGGATATCCAGCTAACATTTGGTTTGTTTAATGATGCAGGAAGAAATAGAACAATATATCGCAGTCATTCTGCAAGAATGGCGTCCATTACGTGCAGCACTTCCGCAAGATGTTATCGCTATTTTACGTCAGATTGCGGAAACGCAGTCCGATAATCTTGCTCACCGCTTTTATGAAACATTGCTCAAAGATCCGGCTATTTCCAGGCATTTGTCTTATGAACTTGTTGAGGAGCGACTCAGTAGTTCACTGTCGAAATGGGTTAAGGCCATTCTGACCGAGGATGAAAGCCAATTTGAAAACCTGGCGCAGCTGCAATACCACGTCGGTGGCGTACATGCCCGTATTGGTATTCCGGTTGAATTTGTTCAGCGCGGTGCCCGGCAGCTAAAATACGGTATTTTTGCTTATGTTGCCCAGCATGATATACCGTATCCCCTCAGTTTACAGGTGATGCACTATGCTGCGATGGCAATTGATATTGCCATCGAAATGATGAGCCATGCCTATGCGATGTCCCATTATCGGGCCACGCGTAATGAAGAAGCTTATCGTATGCATGTACTGATGAATAATGCCTGGCAGGAACAGGGCAAACAGCAATCTGCCCTTTCCAGCTGGGAAAACTCGGTTATCTATAATCTGGTGAGTGGCGTATCGCAAACGGAACAACTGCTGAATATTTCCGAATCTAACTTTGGCCTGTGGTTCCGCCATAAATGCGTGCGCCAGTTTGGTGAAAACCCCCAGATTCAACAGATGCGCCAGCTGATGGCGAAGATTGATGCAACCATGGCGGGCATTGATTTAACCACGGCCATACCGGTAGAAAAATTGCAGGAACTGTTGCGTGTTATCCACGCTAACTGTCAGAAAATTAATACCTATATGGAGATGTTATTTAACGACGTCTCTCATATGCAGGATGGTAAAGATGCGCTGACTAATTTACTCAATAAACGTTACCTGCCGATTATTTTAAAACATGAAGTCAGCCTGGCAATGGAAAACCGTTTGCCGTTAAGTGTCGCTATCATTGACGTGGACTTCTTTAAAAAGGTGAATGATGAATGGGGACATTCGGTTGGTGATCGCGCGTTAACACATATCGCTAACCTGTTGAGTGATAATATTCGTGCTAGCGACTATTTATTCCGCTATGGCGGTGAAGAGTTTTTGATTGTTCTGGTTGAGGCTGGTCAGTCGGAAACCTATACGTTATTAGAACGGATTCGTCGCATTGTCAACAATACGCCTTTTGAAACCGTGTCCGGAAAAACAATCACTCTCACGGTCAGTATTGGTTATACATTACATAGCGGTCACCCGGATTATAATTTATTACTGAATAAGGCCGATACTGCGTTATATGAAGCCAAACGCGGTGGCAGAAACCGTATTGTTCAGCAATAAACTTGCGTATTTGCACACATTCGTAGCGGCGCGATTTATCGCGCTGTTACAAATAGCGCTGTTATGATTGCCGCAACATGACAATTTCGTCATCCTGGCCGGATTCACTCTTAAAACTGGCCCCTTTAAGTTTTCCTTAAGAAATGCATGGCTAAACTCCAGTGATACACCTGGAGGTGATAACCGTGATATTAACCACTTTTTCATTGCTCAAAGAAAAGACCCGTTATATGCAGGCGTTTATTGCTAACCCCCGCGCCTTTGGCTCAATTGCTCCCTCTTCACCCTCCCTTTGTCGCAGAATGTCAGATGCGGTGGATTGGGAGCAGGCGCATCATGTCGCAGAGCTGGGTGCCGGGGACGGCGTTCTGACGCGCCATTTATTAAACCGTATGCACTCCAGCGCCACTCTGTCAGCTTATGAAATCAATCCCCGGCTGGCGTTGAAACTCTCCTCGCTAAACGATAACCGCCTGACCGTGTTCACGGATTCTGCAGAACAGGTCGAACAGGGATGCGATGCCATTTTTTCCTGTTTACCCTTATTGTCGTTGCCGGAACCGCTGCGCCATCGCATCCTGCAACGTGTGGTCGCCTCGCTGAATCCCGGCGGCGTATTTATTCAGTTCCAGTACACCTCGCTGTCAGAACCGTTGCTTTCCGGCTACTTCCACTGGACGCGCACCAGAGTGATGCGCAACCTGCCCCCGGCGTTGGTCTATCGCTGCCAGAGCGTTGGTGTCTGCGCTGCCTGAGGCCATTTATGACGACTTGTTCTTACGCGCACCAGGACGAGTCAGCGCATTGCTGATCTCATACAGCTTGCTCATGCTGGTCATGGTGGCAACCGGTGCTGCGGCGGCCAGCCCCAGCACCAGGATTTCCAGGCAGATCATCGGCGTGGCATGTACTGGCATTTTGTCAGCCGAACGACTGCGCGGAATCTCAATCATCACATCGGCATGCTGCGCGAAAATGCTGTCGGGCGTGGCGGTTAGCAGCACAATTTTCATCCCCAGCCGCTGAGCTTCTGCCAGAGTCACCAGCCCTTCCGGGTGCGCACTGCTCTGCACCAGCATAATCAGCACATCCGCGTGGCGCATATCAGCGATCTGTTCACTCAGCGAAATGCCGGTGCGGTTAAGCACATACGAAGGGGTGCCATTGCGTTTGAACAGCCGCGCGGTGTAATCCGCCAGGATGGCGGATGCGCCAATACCGAAAATCGCCACCCGCTCCGCCTGCTGCAACAGCCCGATGGCCTGCTGAATGGCCTGACGATTGTCCGGTGCCGCCAGCATCTCGCAACTGATGCGATAACTGTCGAGCACGAAATCGATGCTGCCCCGCGCATCCTGTGAGAGTTCATTGACGGTCACCGCCACTCGCGCCGGTGAACGGCGGGTGACCCCCAGATATTCGGCAATCACAATCTTCAGATCCCGGAAGCCAGAAAAACCCAGCGCCTGGATGGCGCGGATCACCGTGGCGTCAGAAGTCTGGGTATCAATCGCAATCTCCAGCGCGGTTTTATCCAGCACGGCACTGCGATGCTGGTGAATGTGCTGTGCGACTTTTAACAGCCGGGGAGTTAACAGATGCTTATTGGCGTGGAAGCGTTCGCCATAGAGATCATAGGGTTTTTTACTGATTTTGGGATTGGACTCAGTCACCGGAGTTAAACACCTTATAAATTATGCAGTTAATCAGCCTTTTCTCATTTATTGTCACGTTTTCAGGCTAACTTTCGGGCCGTTTTGCTTAATAGTAAAGCCTGAACAGGCTCGCTAAGTAAAGAATGGTCGATGGTTATTTAGTCAGCCATAGCGTCGCATTCGCTCATTATTCTTCTGAATATTAAGAATACCTTAATTTATGACTTAATAAGTTCAACGCAATAATCCATCAAAAGTGTCGTTGCTAATCCCTTCCTGGCAGAGAAATGTAGTCTAATGAGGGTAAATATTATGACGCTACATCAACTACTACATTTACAACATATCATAATGATTTTAAATCATATTATTCACTACATTATATTTTCCATTATCAGGAAATAATGTTTTCTCCTGCGTGAAAATCTCCATTTTTTATTTAGGTGAATGATTTATTTTCCCTGAAATAACAAGAAATGGTTGTAAATGAAAATCAATCTCATTAGTATCCAGCTTTCAAAATAATTCTCTTTGATGCGGATTTAGTTAAATGAAGTATCTTTCTTTCTTTTCACCAGCGGTAAAATATACGCTCTCTGGGTCACAGGTCTTACTGGCATCAACGCTTCTCTATGGTCATTCTGCCGCAGCCGCAGAAACCACTCAGGATCAAACCCTGACAGTGACAGCCGATCAGTCTTCTACCAGCAACACCGGCAGTTATAACCAGGATGATGCGGCGGCAACGCTCAGAACCAATACGCCGCGTAATGAAACGCCACAGTCGATCAGCGTGGTGACACCCCAGGTAATGAAGGATTACCAGGTCACCAGCCTGAACGATGCCGTGAAGTTTGTCAGTGGCGTGACCCAGGGCAACACGCTGGGCGGCACCGAGGATGGCTTCGTGAAGCGTGGATTCGGTTCCAACACCGACGGCTCGATCTTTATCGACGGCGTGCGCAGCAACCAGGGACTGACCATGGACTCCAGCATCGACCATGTGGAAGTGCTGAAGGGTTCTTCCTCCCTGCTGTACGGCATCCTTAACCCAGGCGGCATCATCAACCTGGTGAGTAAAAAGCCGCAGTATGAGTGGAACACCCATATCAGCGGCGAGTCCAGCAGCTATGGCGGCGGCACCGGCATGGTGGATATCACCGGCCCGCTGGGTAATGGCTTTGCCTTCCGCATGGTGGCGGAACGCCAGCGCGAAGATTACTGGCGCAATTTCGGCGTGAATGAACACACCCTGCTGGCCCCTTCACTGAGCTGGTATGGCGAGCGTGCCACCTTCAACATCAGTTACGTCGAGTACAAATACGATGTGCCTTACGATCGCGGTACCGCCTTTATCAACGGTAAACCGGTCGATATTCCTTACAACCGTCGCCTCGATGACAGTGCCAACCATGCGTGGGGCAAAAACAAACGTCTCAACGTCAGCTATGGCTACAACCTCGATGATACGTGGGACACCCACCTGAACTATGGCTGGATGCAGCGCCGTTACGACAGTAACGAAGTGCGCGCCACAGCGATTAATACCACCACCGGCATTGTGTCACGCCGTGCGGATGCCAACCGTGGCTTCAACCACCAGACCGAGTACGTTTCCTGGGATATCAGCGGCTCACCGGTGATCGCCGGGATGCAGCATGACCTGCTGCTGGGCGTTGATTATGAGCAAAATGAAACCTACAAGGCACGTTCTTATCGCGGTACCGTTTCCCGTACTTTTAACATGTACGATCCGGTGTATGGTGAGGAGCCGGTACTCAGCGACAGCACTTACAATGACGCGCTGAGTAATCTGCGTACCAACCTGTACAGTCGTTCGCTGTTTGCCAAAGACAACATCCATCTGACGGATAAGTGGATCGCGGTACTGGGTGGACGCTTCCAGCGTTATACGCAAACCTCCAGCAACGGTTTTATCAACCCGGAAACCACCCTGAACGATCGCGGCAACGCCTTCCTGCCGCAGCTGGGCGTGGTGTATAAAGTGTTGCCGGATGTCTCGCTGTACGGCAGCTACAGCAAGTCCTTCACCCCGTCCACACAGACCGACGATAACGGTGATGTCGCCTCCACCGAGAAAGGCACCACCTGGGAAGTGGGTTCGAAATGGCAGGTCGCACCGAATCTGGCCGCCACGCTGGCGCTGTACCGTATTGATGAAAGCGATATGTCGATCTTTATCAACGGTGTGACGCGCAACATTCCCAAGGCCCGCTCGACCGGGGCGGAACTGGAAGTTAACGGTGAAATCGCACCGGACTGGAATCTGATTGCCAACTACAGCTACGACAAGACGGAAATCGTCGAAGATAACGTTAACCCGGATAACGTGGGCAACCGTCTGGTCAACGCCCCCACCAATATGGGCAGCCTGTATCTGAGCCATACCCTGCGCTTCTCCTGGCTGCCGGGTGAGTTGCGTGTTGGTGGTGGCGGGCGGTATGTCGGCACCCGTGCGGGCGACCCGGAAAACAGCTTTGTCATGCCTGCCTATACCGTGGCCGATGCCTTTATCGCCTGGGATAGCCAGCTGGTGGGTAAACATACCCAGCTGAAGTTGAACGTGAAAAACCTGTTTAACCGGGAATATTACGAATCCAGCGCCGGTAACCTGCGCGTGATCGAGGGTGAGCCGCGCGTGATGTACCTGCAGGCATCAGTGGATTTCTAACCTGATTCGCTCCGCCTTAACGGGCGGAGCCACAAGAGAACCTATGCATGAAACGATTTCTCGCGGCATTGTGCCTGCTGTTGCCGTTTGTGGTGCAGGCCAAAACCCTCACCGATAGCCTGCAACGTCAGGTGGAGGTGCCGGATAATCCGCAACGTATCGTGATTGGCGAGAGCCGGATGATTTATACGCTGGCACTGGTTGAAGACGGCAACCCGGCGAAGCGTGTGGTGGGCTGGCCCGCAGATCTGCGCAATCTCGACAAACAAACCTGGCAGCGCTATGTCAAAGCATTCCCGGCCATCGCCAATATCGAGCAGATCGGCAACTCCAACTTTTCCCAGCTCAATGTTGAGAAGATTATTGCCCTGCGCCCTGACCTGGTGATTTTGCCGGTCTATGCCCGCACCCCGCCTAACAACTCCCTGTTTATGCAGCAACTGGCTGCGTCAAAGATCCCGGTGCTGTTCCTCGATTTTCGCGTCGATCCGCTGGCGAATACCGTTGCCAGCCTGCGCACCCTCGGGGAAGCGCTCAATGACCAGGCGAAAAGCGAGCGTTTTATTGCCTTCTATCAGCAGCATATGCAGCTTATCCGCGATCGGCTGGCGGGCTGGAAGGGACCGCGTCCTAAAGTCATGCTGCAACTGCATCTGGGGAAAAAGGCCGAATGCTGCACCACCGTGGCTCACGGTAATCTCGCCGATCTGATTGCCTTTGCCGGAGGTGACAATATTGCCGCCGGACGCTTCCCGGCGGTGTTTGGGCAACTCAACCCTGAGGCAGTGCTGGCCGCCAACCCGGATATTTATATCGCCACCGGCTCGGCAGGCCCGGAGGATAAAGCTTTCCTGCAACTGGGACCACAGGTAAACGCAGCCAGTGCGCAGACCACCTTTATCAGGGCGCTGGCGCAGGATGGCACGGTATCGGTGCTTAACGCCGTGCAGCAGCACAAGGCGTTCGCTTTCTGGCAGAACTTTTATATGAGCCCGTGGCATCTGCTGGTAGCCGAGTTCTTTGCCAAAACCTTCCATCCGGACTTATTCCACGATTTATCCCCGGATGAAACCCTGCGTGAAATGAATCAGCAGTTCCTGCCGATTCCCGAAACCGGCACCTACTGGACCCATAATTGAGCATCCGGCGGCTACCATTTTCGCTAGCCGCCTCTTTCATCTATCCCACTGATTAGTCGCAGCAAAACCTAGTCATCAAAATTTCCTATGGCGACAAATTAAGCAATGCGTTGACAACTTCACCTCACATATCCAATGATGCGTACACGGCGTTAACATTGTTGACAATCTACTATTTAGCCTTAACAAAATTGTCGATAATCAGCCATTCATTTTCAGCATCATGCGGGGAAACCATTGTGAATAACCAGGTTCGGGATAACTTTCGTCACTGTATGCGGCGGCTGGCCGCCACGGTTTGCGTCATCACCTGTCAGCATGACGGCATGCGCTACGGCATTACCGCCACCGCGGTGACATCACTCTGTTTTGATCCGGTGTCGATCCTGGCGTGCATCAACAGCTCCTCCAGCCTGTTACAACCGCTACTCGCCAGCGGCAAATATTGCATCAACCTGCTGAGCAACCAGCACACCGCCGTGTCACAACGTTTCAGTACCCCGCTTTCCGCCGACGAGCGCTTCTCGGCGGGAGAATGGTGCAGCAATGCGCAGGGCGTACCTTACCTGGCCGATGCACAGGCCACTCTGTTTTGCGAGCTGGATCAGACGCTGCCCTACGCCACCCATCACATCGTGATTGGTCAGGTGAGCGACTGCCAGTTCAGCGAGGCAATTGCACCCTTGCTTTATCAGAACGGTGCGTATGTCACCTCCGCTCCTTTAACCACCCCCGTTGCGGGCTAAGCAACGCGATTTTTTCTTACCGCAGGAGAACAGAATGCAGCTTGGATTATTCAGCCTGATGACTTTGCGCGATCATCCGCAGGGCGTGAAAGGCGTGATGAATGACACGCAAACCATGGTCAAAACCGCCGAAGAAGTGGGTTTTGATATTGCCTGGTTTGCCGAACACCACTTCGCAAACTATTCCAGCAGCCCCTCGCCGCTGATGATGGTCGCCAATGCGGCGGGCTGGACATCAAAAATCAAACTCGCCCCCGGCGTGCTGGTGCTGCCGCTGTACCATCCACTGCGGCTCGCGCAGGAGATTGCCGCTGTCGATGCTATGACCGATGGTCGCCTGGTGGTGGGGATGGGAACCGGTTATCAGCAATACGAGTTTGACCGTTACCATGTGGAGCTGGAGAAAAAGGTCGATATTTTCCTGGAGTACTGGGATGTGATGGAACAGGCGCTGGTCACCGGCGAAGTAGAATATCGCGGTGAACATCTATCGATACCGCAGACTACCTTTGCTATCAAATCGTATCAGACGCCGCTGCCACCGCTTTTCGTGACAACGTCACACCCACGACTGCTGGATCGCCTGAAAAAATGGCAGGTGACACCGTTCCATGCCGCCAGTACCCTCGGCTCACCGGTGCTGTACAAAATGGTGGACGGCCTTAACCAAAGCTGGGAAACCCTCGGTGAAAATCCGGCCACCAAGCCACTGGCCATCATGCAATACGTGCATGTCACCGACAGCAAAGCCGAAGCGCTGGAAGCCGCTGAACGCGCCCGTTATGTTGGCCGCATGGCGAATCATCTGCGTAAACCGGTACTGCCGCTGGATGATAACGGCTATATCCGCAATGAACCTTTTGACGGAGAATATACGCTGGAGCAATACGCCAGCAATATGGTGGTAGGTGATCCCTATATCGTGGCGGAAAAAATGATCGCCGATATTAAACGCCTCGACCCGATTAATTACACCTGTAATTTCCAGTTTGGTTGTATGCCACTCGAACGTGCACAACGTTCACTGTATCGTTTTACCAAAGAAGTGCTGCCATTAGTGGAAAAAGAAGTGGGGCCGATTGCCAATATCGGCCTGAAATAAATTTACCTGCTCGTAGTTGCCTTACCCTGTCCGTAAAGAAGTAAACAGCTTTATATGGAGCGTTGTTACTATTTCAAACCATCGCGGGGAAGTCATTATGTTTAACAAGACGACAAAGTCAGTCCTTTTTATTGCCCTTTCTTCATTGTTTTATCTTCATGCTGCACAGGCGGAATCTACGCTGGATGCCGTCATTAAAGCTAAAAAATTACGCTGTGCAGTAGTATTAGATTCGCCACCGTCGGGTTTTCTGACGCCAGAGAATAAACCCGACGGTTACGATGTGGCCTATTGTGACGATATGGCGAAATCCCTCGGGGTAACGCCTGAGATCGTGCAGACTCCAGCCTCGGACCGTATCCCGGCGTTGGTTTCCAAACGTGTCGATATTGTGGTGGGTTCCACTACCATCACTCCGGAACGCGCCATGACTGTGGCCTTCACCCAGCCGTATGTTAACTACACCATCACGGTGATGACGCGCAAAGATACCGGCATCAAAACTTACGATGATTTGGAGGGTAAAAAACTGGGTGCGGTGACGGGTTCCACCTTTGAGCAGTTATTTAACAAGGAGTTACAGGGTCGCTGGAAAGATACCGGCACCACCTATACCGGCTACGGCAGCGATGCTGAGGTGTTTATGGCGCTGCAACAGGGGAAAATCGACGGCATCTTACAGGCGTCATCGGTCTACAACACGCTGGAAAAAAGCGGCCAGTTTCCCACCTTTACTGCTGCGGGTCTGGCACCGCTGTCGGATATGGATGGCCTGGCGGTACGCCGAGGTGACCCGGAATTTCTCAACTGGGCACGCGTATTTGTCTGGCACCAGGTGGTCTCAGGCCGCTACGCCGAGTTGTATAAAAAATATATGGGCGATGGCCCGCTACCTTCTCTGACCATGGCCGGTGTTGATTTCTAAGCCCCGGTAAACATTGTCCGACTTTCCAGGGTACGCCCATGCAGGATTATCAGTTTTATTGGTCAATCGTTTTTAACGCATTGCCGCAATTATTATCAGGTGCCTGGGTGACATTACAGATCACGCTATTATCGGTGGTTATCGGTATGGTGTTTGCCATACCGATGTCTGTCATCCGCCAGAATGGCAGTGGCTGGCGCTATTATTTCACCAGCGGGTGGGTGGAGTTATCACGTAATACGCCAGTGCTGTTCCAGGTTTATATTATGTATTTCGGGCTTGGCGCGCTGGGGATTAATATCTCCAGTTATCTCGCGGTATTAATTGCCATTGCATTTAACAACGCCGGTTATATGGCGGAGATCTTTCGTGGCGGCTTAAACGCGATCCCGCGCCAGCAAATGTCCACCGCACGATCGCTGGGGATGACACCGCGCCAGGCTTTCCGCCATGTGATATTTCCCCAGGTGTTTAAAGTGGTGTTTTTACCGTTCGTCACCCAATGCATCTGGGCGATGCTCAACACCTCGATGGGAATGTTGGTCGGACTGCGCGAGCTATCCGGTGCCGCGCAATATGCGCAATCCATCAGCTTCCGCACTTTTGAGTTTTTCATTGTCACTGCCGGCATTTATTACGCCATCGCCAAATTCATTCAGTTTGGTGCGCAGCTGACCTTCCGTCTGATGTACCGGAGGTAACCATGCAATTCGTTCTCGGTTATCAGCCTTTGCAGTGGTCCGACAGCGGGTATCTGCTGCTGGGTGCACTGAATACGCTGGCGATGGCAGGCACTGCCGGGCTACTTGGCACCCTGCTCGGCATCCCACTGGGATGGGCGCGCGCGTCTTCATTTAGCTTTCAGATTCTGAGCGCTCCGCTGGTGGATATCTTCCGTAGCGTACCGATGATCATCATCCTGATTGTGCTAAACAGCCTGTTTTCACTGCTGAATATGCCGCTGTCGCCGTATGTGCTGGGCAGCCTGGCGCTTGGCGTATGGATGGCGTGCGTCACCTCGGAAGTGGCACGTGCAAGCTTTCTGGCGGTACCGCACACCTTTCGCCGGGGGGCACGCTCGCTGGGCATGAATGGCTGGCAGGAATTACGTCATATTTCGCTGCCGCTGGCGCTGCGTACCGGTCTCAGTGCCTGGGTCAATCTGCTGCTCAGCCTGATCAAAGACAGCGCGCTGGCGAGCGTGGTCGGTTACGTCGAATTTATGCGTGCCACGCAAACGCTGATGAACCGTACCCATGAAACCTGGCTGCTGCTGCTCGGCACCGGCTTGTTTTACTTCCTTATCTGTTACCCGGTTTCCCGTTATAGCCGTTATCTGGAAAAAAAGGTGGCCCTGTGATCGAAATTCGTAACGTGCAAAAAGCTTTTGGCCCGGTCAGCGTGCTGAAAGGTATCGACCTCAGCATCGATAAAGGCGAACTGGTGTGCCTGATTGGAGCCAGCGGCTCAGGCAAATCCACCCTGCTGCAATGCATCAATGGGCTGGAGAGCATTCAGGGCGGTGAGATTGTGGTCGACGGTATTAGCGTGCATGCGGCAGGTACCAATATCAACCAGCTGCGCCGCCAGCTCGGCATTGTTTTCCAGCAGTACAACGCCTTTCCCCATCTGAACGCCCAGGAGAACGTGGCGCTGGCCCCGCAGGTGGTGGCAAAGCTGGGGAAACGTGAAGCCCTTACCCTGGCGCAAAAACATCTGGAACACGTCGGTCTGGGCGGTAAAGCGCTGATGATGCCTTCACAACTTTCCGGCGGCCAGCTCCAGCGACTGGCGATTGCCCGCGCGCTGGCGATGAACCCGTCCTACATGCTGTTCGATGAGGTGACGTCCGCGCTGGATCCGGAACTGGTGGGCGAAGTGCTGGCGACCATGCGGCTGCTGAAATCGGAAGGGATGACCATGGTGGTGGTGACCCACGACATCAATTTTGTGCGCGAATCTGCCGACCGCGTGGCCTTTCTGCACCAGGGCAGCGTGTGCGAAATCGGTAACGCCGCTCAGGTTATCGACCACCCCAGCCAGGAACAGACGCGTAAATTTATGCGCCGCGAACGGCGCAGTGAACAGGCGGCCTGAAGTGGCCAACATCGAGGAGAAACCCAACATGATGACATTCGATTTGCAGGGCAAGACCGCGTTAGTCACCGGTGGTGCCAGCGGCATTGGTTTTGAAGTGGCACGCCTGATGGCGCGCAGCGGTGCGACGGTGGCGATTAACTTTCTGCCGAACGATATTCGTGGAGAACAGGCACTGGCAACCCTCCAGGCTGAGGGGCTGGCGGTGGTTGGCGCACCGGGCGATTTAGCGGACCCCATTCAGGCAGAAGCAATGGTTAAACAAGCGGTGCTGGCGCTCGGCCATCTCGATCTGCTGGTGAATAACGCCGGTACGCCCGGTGTGACCAAACCGATTCCGATACAGGACCTGGAGAGTGTGACCGAAGAACTGTGGCAGACGCTGCTGAACGTTAACCTGATGAGCGTTTTCCGCTGTGCCAAAGCGGCAGCGGCCAGCCTGAAAGCCAGCCACGGTGCCATCGTCAATACCGCCTCGATTGCCGGTTTTGGTTCGATCGCCAGCACCCTCGCCTACAGTGCGTCCAAGGCGGGCGTGATCAATCTGACCAAAAACCTTGCTCACGCGCTGGCTCCCGAAGTGCGCGTTAACGCCGTGGCCCCCGGTTCGGTGGAGAGTTCATGGGCGATTGAATGGTCGGAAGAACGCCGCCGCAACACGGTAGCCGCCACACCACTGCAACGCTGGTGCACCCCAGACGACGTCGCGGAACTGATTGTCTATCTCGGTTTTGCGGGCCGCATGATTACCGGACAAACGGTAATCATCGACGGCGGTATTTCCATCTGATTTTTAGCCAACCCCAGGGAACATCATGATCGACGAAATCATAAAAGTGAAATCAGGCAGCATTCTGGAAGACCAGGAAAGCTACTCTCGCGTACTGGTGCTGGGCGACTGGATTTTCATGTCGCTCACCGCCGGACGCGACTACAAAACCCGCGCCATGCCAGACACCGCTGTCGCCCAGGCTGAACAGGCGTTTCGTAACGTGGAGGGCGCGCTGGCCTCAGTGGGTGCCTCGCTGGCTGATGTGGTGCGTTCCCGTCTGTTTATTCCGCGTCAGGAAGATGTCAAAGCAGTGATGGCGTTTATCGGCGAGAAGTATCGTGGCATCGATCCCACCAGCTGCGTGACCTGTGCCCCTCTCGGCGGGCCGGAGTATCTGTTCGAAATGGAAATCACCGCATATCGCGGCGCAGGCGAGATGCCGCAGCAGCGGCTGGTGATTGCGTTATAGTGTCGTAGCGGCGCGATTTATCGCGCTGTTTACCGCAGTGCCCCAATCAAAGGCGCGCGATAAATCGCGCCGCTACGCCAGGTATATTTATTTCGCTTTTTTGATGCTTTTAGCTGGCTTCTGTTCTTTCTCCAGCAGCGCCATATAACGCGCCACCGCTTTAGCGAATTTGTCTTTCCAGATCGCCAGCGCTTTGTCGATGTCGTGAGCTTTGATTGCCTCCAGCAGAGCCACCACATAATTCTGCGCGTCAGCTTCCCGCTCGGTGTAGACAATGCCGGTCAGGTTGTTGAAGCGCTGCACCTCAACCGTGGTTTCGGCAAAATAACGCGCGCAACGCTCCAGCCCACTGGCAATCACGATGGTTTCCTGAAATTCCAGATCGTTTTGAATGGTGGCCTGCTGATTATCCTGACGCGCCAGTTTCAGTGCTGCAGTGGCCATTTTCTCCAGCGCTTTTATCTCGTCATGCGAGGGCAGCGCCGGATTGTCATGAAACGCCTTCAACGCCAGTTCACCCAGCGCGGAACGAATGGCATAGACTTCAAGAATGCTGGCAGGATCGAGTTTCGCCACTACGGCACCACGGTTGGGACGCATCTCCACCAGCCCTTCCTGGCTCAGGCGTCGCAGTGCTTCGCGGATCGGATGGCGTGAGATATTAAGTTGATCGGTCAGGTTTTTTTCAATCAGTCGGTCACCCGGACGGAATAACCCTTTAATAATCGCGGCACGAATCTGATCGGCCGCATGTTCCGAGCTGGCAATGTTGTTCATTGGCACCAGCTGCGCCCGGCTTACGACATCTTTTTTGATCGGCATAGCGGTCAGACATCCCTGAGTTAAGAAAAAAACAGCATAGCGGGTGTCGTCGATAATTGTCGACAATCTTCCACCGTGAAGAAAAAGCCTGAGCACAGGCTCAGGCAGCTTAGAACAAGGGTGAGAACAACATAAATTAATGCCAGGCGATTTTCTTCATAAAATCCTGGGTACGCTGCTGCTTTGGTGTACCGAAAATCTCTTCGGGGGTACCAAATTCGATGATTTTGCCCTGATCCATCATCGCCACCTTATGCGACACCTCGCGCACAAAGCGCATCTCATGTGAGACCAGAATCATGGTGATGCCATCGCGTGATAACTGGCGTACCGTGTTGAGCACCTCACCCACCAGTTCCGGGTCCAGCGCTGAGGTCACTTCATCCAGCAACAGAATTTGCGGCTTCAGTGCCAGCGCGCGACTGATCGCCACGCGCTGCTGCTGTCCACCCGACAGATTGGCCGGAAAAGCCTCGGCTTTATGGCGCATACCGACCTTGTCCAGCAGCGCCAGCGCTTCCTCACGCACCACTTTCTGATTGCGCTTCTGCACTTTAACCGGTGTCACCATCACGTTTTGCAGCACGCTCATGTTCTGGAACAGGTTGTACTGCTGAAAAACAATGGCGACTTTTTCGCGAATCTCGCGCACGCTTTGCAACGAGTCATAATCCACTTCGTCATTCTGTACACGTACCGCGCCCCCTTCTGGTTTGGTCAGCCCCATAATCACCCGCAACAGCGTGCTTTTACCGGAACCGGATCCGCCGATCAGGCTGACAATTTCGCCAGGCTTCACTGTCAGGTTGATACCATCCAGCACCCGATGCTCGCCGTAGGAACACTTCAATTCAACAATATCTAACTGCGACATAGCCTCACTCCTGCGCGCTATTACGGCGGCGTTAACGATGAAAGGGATTTTGTGATCGGTGACGGGGTGCGACTGACGACGCTGCCAGGGGCGGCCAGACGGCGCTCCAGCCACTGTCCCAGCAAACTCAGCGGGTAGGACATGGCGAAGTAGATCAGCAGAATCACGCCATAAATCAGAAACTCGGAATAGCCGCGACTGATCAGGATTTTGGCGGAGAACGTCAGTTCAATCACCCCCAGCTGCGACGCCAGCGCCGTGTCCTTAATAAAAGACACCATAAAACTGAAGGCAGGCGGAATCACCACCTTCCATGCCTGTGGCACGATCACGTAAAACACCATCTGGCGATAGCTGAAGTTCAGCGTCTGCGCCGCCTCAAGCTGCGTTCTCGGCACCGACTCGAAGCCAGTACGAAAGATCTCCGCCATATAAGCGCTGGAAATCAGGCACACCGAAATCAGCGCGATGGTATAGAACGACAGGCTGTAGCCGAAGCCCTGAAACAGAAAAAATACCAGGAACAGCGTGACCAGAAACGGAATACGGCGCAGCAGTTCAACCGTCACAATCGCCAGCACACGCAGCGGCAGGAAAGCCACGTGACGCGTGTGGCGCAAACAGGCAATGAAAAAGCCCACCAGCAAACCCACCGAACAACCGATCGCCGACAGGCTCAGGGTGTTCAGCGCTGCCTGAAGGATAAATTCCAGCGTGAACTGGCTGAACAAATTGGTTAATTGCTGCGATAAGGTAAGCATCAGATAAACCTCGCCCGGACACGGAAACACCAGTAGCCAATGGCATACAGAAAGGCACTGGCGATAAAGGTCAGCACCACATACATCCCGGCAGCGACCACAAACGACTCAATGCTGCGGAAGGTGCTGGAGCTAATCTCAATCACCGCTCCGGTCAGTTCGTTGACGCCGAACAGCCCGCCAATCGAGCTGCCCAGCAGGATCCAGATAAAGAAGTTGGATAGTAGCGGATAGATGGTTTTTGCCAGATGCGGCAGAGTGACAAAACGGAAGCTCTGGAAACGCGACATATTCAGTGTGGCGGCGGCTTCCAGTTCGGTTTGACTCACCGACACCAATCCGCTGCGCATGATATCGGTGAGATAGGCACCGGCATTCAGCGACAACCCAATCAACACCGCCGTCATCGGCGACAGCACAATGCCAAAATCCGGCAATCCATAAAACAGCACGAAGATCTGAATCAGCGATGGCGTGTTGGTGAAGAACACGACATAAGCGCGCAACAGCCGACGTAGACCGGGGCGCGCGTGCTGCCCGGCTAATGCGCCGAGCAGCCCAATCACGCAGCCAATCCAGAAGGCGAGAAACGCAACCAGCAGCGTAATCAGCGCTCCCGACAGCAGATCAGGCCAGTGTTTTAACACCTCACCAAACTGAAAACTGTAATGCATAGAAATTCACTCCCGGGCAGCTGCGCCCTGACATCAGAAGTACGGTGACGGCACCACTTTCACCAGCATCGGTGCTTTAAACCACTTCTCCCATGTCTGGTTAACGAAGCCACTGGTGTGCATGTCATACAGGGCGATGTTGAGCACATCGCGCAGCGCGGTGTTGTTCTGTGCCAGACCAATGCCGTCGTAAGCGGTATTCAGCGCTTCCGGTAACACCTTCCATTGCACATTGGGGTAGTTTTTGGTGAAAGGGACATAGAACTCAATGTTCTCCACCAGCGCATCGGCACGGCCCTGCGCCAGCGCGCGAATGGTATCGGCCATGGTATCGACATAGAGGATTTTCGCTTTTGGCAGGTTCTGCTTGAGGAAATCCGCCGTCCAGACACCGCGAATCAGCACCAGGGTGTATTTCTCGTCATTCAACTCTTTCCAGCTGTTGATAGCGAGTTTATTGGTGGTCAGCACTCCCATCGATTCGGTATGCAGCGGCACGGTATAGCTGATGGATTTGGCACGTTCGACGGTACGGGTTAACCCGCCCAGACAAATATCAATGCGGTCAGCAACCAGGAAAGGCACGCGCTGGGCAATTTCGGTCATCACGAATTCGGTTTTTACCCCTAATTCGCTGGCCAGTTTATTTGCCACATCGACATCAAAGCCTTCCAGTTGATTGGTGGCACCGATCGAAGATTGCGGCGGTGAATTAGGTAATACACCGACACGCAGCACCCCACTTTTAATAATTTCATCTAACGTTCTGGCGTTGGCAACATTCACGGCAAGTAATAATACGAGCAAACTGAACAACACTGTTTTCAATTTTTTAAACATAGTGCTTTCTCATCTTGAATGGCGTTATACGTATTTTCCCCTGAACTGCGGATTGATGATTGTCAACAATTTGACTTTTGTCAATCAGTTTCAATATGGTTAAAGAGACGGATAAAATCATTGAAAATCAACAGTAAAATCAGAATCATGACATTTGCAGGGGTGCATAGCAGCGTGAATCGCCGCTAACATATTGATCTCATAAAGGTATACAAATTACTTATATTTTTTTAACGTTGCGGCGAGTGAGCGTTATCCATTCAGGTGCAGCCTGCACCATTTACGCGCAATAAAGTCTATTTTTACCAGCCGGTAAAAATTAAAAAAATATAAACATTCCGCGCGGAAAGCGGTTGAACAATATTATTTCTGGGGGCATTGTTTTATTAGCGCAAAGCGATCATCCTGGTGCAACCAGCCGCCAATCCACATCGTGCCAAATCGAAGATGACAAATTTGTCATCTTCCCTTTTCCTTTTTGTTCGGAGCCATTCGATAAACTGGCGCAAATGAGTTTATCGCTTTGAGGCACCATGGATCTTCGACATAAAGGAACGTTATTACTGATCGCCGGTTTGGTGATTGGCTGCGGCAGCTGGTATTTCTGGCCACGACAACAGGCCGATGCGGCGATGAAACCCGCGCACTCCGCGCCGTTAGTCAGCATGGTGACCGCCATGGTCAAGCCATTGCCCATCACCCTGACCACCCAGGGGCATATCATCGCGCTGAATCAGGTCGATATTCAGGCGCAGATTACCGGCACGGTGAAGACGGTGGCTTTCCATGAAGGGGATTTTGTTAAAGCCGGACAACTGCTATTCACCCTCGACAATGCCAGCCAGAGCGCGGCTTACGATCGTGCGGTGGCGGCGTTAGGCGAATCCAAAGCCTTGCTGGTCAAAGCGCAAAATGACCTGCAACGCGGTCGAGCGCTGAAAGCAAAAAACTACATTTCCATGTCTGACTGGGACACGCTGCAAAGTAACGTCCAGCAGTATCAGGCACAGTACAAAGCGGCGCAGCAGGATGTGCAGACCGCCGACGTGACGCTCGGCTACACCCGTATCGTGGCACCGGTCAACGGCAAAACCGGCGCGCTCAATGTCCATCCGGGCAGTCTGGTGCAGCCCGGCAGCACCCTGCCACTGGTTTCACTGATGCAGTTCGATCCGATTGGCGTGTCCTTTACCTTGCCGGAAAAAGACCTGAAACCCGTGCTGACGGCGCAGGCAAAGGGGCCGGTGACCGTGTGGGTGGAGAATGCCAGCGGCACACCGACTGCCGGTAAGCTGGATTTCATCGATAACAGCGTCAGCACCGCCAGCGGCACCATCACCCTCAAAGCCCAGTTCAGCAACAGCAATACCCTGCTGTGGCCGGGCCTGTTCCAGAATGTGAAGGTGGATGCAGGTGTCACCCCGGACGCCGTGGTGCTGCCACCGCAGGCGGTGCAGAACGGACCGGATGGGCATTTTGTTTATGTTGTCGACAAGCATAATCAGGCGGCGGTTAAACCGGTGACGCTCCTGCGCATTCAGCAGTCGTTAGCGGTGGTTACCGGCATTTCCCAGGGGACCAAAGTCGTGAATGAAGGTGCAAACAATTTGCGCCCTGGCATCACTGTGCAGATCGCCAGCAACATTGATAAGGCGATGATGCAGCCATGAAATTCTCAGAACTCTGTTTGCAGCGGCCCATTGCCGTACTGTTGTTGTGGATTGCCGTGATGGTGGCGGGTGTGGTGTGCTGGAATAATCTGCCAGTGGCCGCCCTGCCAACCTTCGATACTCCGACCATTAAAGTCAACGCGTCACTTTCCGGTGCCAGCCCGGAAACCATGGCTTCCTCGGTTGCCACGCCGCTGGAGAAAAATCTGGCAACCATTCCCGGTGTGGCGATGATGACCTCGACCAACCTGGAAGGCGCGACCACCATCGTGCTGGAATTCGATCCCTCGGTGAACATTGATTCGGCATCGGTGGATGTGCAGGCGGCGTTATACCAATCGTTAAAAAAACTGCCGTCGCAGATGACCACGCCGCCCACCTTTAAAAAGGTAAACCCGGCAGACGCACCGATTGCGCAGATCAGTCTCGACTCCCCGTCCATGACCCTGTCGGACCTTAACCGCTATTCGGACGATCTGATTTCGCCCTCGCTGTCGATGATCAAGGGGGTGGCGGAAGTGACGGTAATCGGTCAGAAACGTTATGCGGTGCGGGTCGAAGTCGATCCGGCCAAACTCGCCGCGACGGACATGACGCTGGAAGAACTGCACACCGCGTTGAAGGCCGCCAATGACAATTCGCCGGTGGGCGAACTGGATGGCAAACGGCAGATGATGATGTTGCAGACCAGCGGCGATCTGCGCAATGCCAGTGATTTCAGCAATGTGGTGGTGGCAACGCGCAACGGTCAGCCGGTACGCCTGTCTGATATCGCCAGCGTGCAGGACAGCATCGAAAACACCCTTAGCCACAGTGCAGTCAACAATCACACCGCTATCGTACTGAGCATCACCCGCCAGCCGGGTGCTAACCTGGTGGCGACGCTGGACAGCATCAAACAGCTGATGCCGAAGTTGCAGCAGCAGATGCCGTCATCGGTGCATATGCAGCTGCTTAATGACCGTTCTATCTCGATTCGTAACGCGATCCACGATGTAAATATCACTCTGCTGCTGACCATCGCACTGGTGATCATGGTGATTCTGCTGTTCCTGCGCCATGTGCGTGCTACGGTGATCCCGGCGCTCAGCGTGCCCATCTCGCTGCTGGGATCCTTTGCCCTGATGTACGCCTTTGGCCTGAGCCTCGACAATATCTCGCTAATGGGGCTGACGATTGCCGTCGGCCTGGTGGTCGATGACGCCATCGTGGTGCTGGAAAACATCATGCGCTATATCGAGGAAGGAATGGAACCTAAGCAGGCGGCGCTGAAAGGGGTTAAAGAGGTCGGCTTTACGGTGGTCTCGATCTCGCTTTCGCTGGTAGCGGTGTTTATCCCGATCTTCTTTATGCCCGGTACCATGGGCCTGCTGTTTCACGAATTTGCCTGGGTAGTGTCCCTCGCCATTCTGGTCTCTGCTGCGGCGTCACTGACCATCATCCCGTTGTTAGTGCCGATGCTGTTTCGCCACGATCCCCATCAGGATAAACCGGAGCCGGCCTGGAGCCAGCTGTTTGAACGGATGTTTGAAAACCTGCGGCAACGCTATGCCCAGGGTCTGAACTGGGCAGTGGATCACCGCACGGTTATGTTGTCGGTGGCGGCACTGACGGTGGCGCTGACTGCCTGGCTGTATGTCAGCGCCCCCAAAGGCTTCTTTCCCCAGGAGGATATCGGCCAGGTGACGGCCAATATCGATACGCCACAGGATATGTCCTATGACGCACGCAAGAACGTGGCTTTCCAGCTCGGGAACACCCTGCTGAAAGACAGCGCGGTCGAGACCATTGTGACCAAAGTGGACCACGACACCACCCAGCTGAATCTGACCCTGAAGGATCAAAGCCAGCGCCCGGCGATGGCGCAGGTATTGCAGCAGCTGCGCAGCGAAACCAGCTACCTGCCCGGTATTAAGGTGTACTTCAGCCCGGTGCAAAACTTCAAAGTGGGTGGCCGTTCGGCGAAAAGTACTTACCAGTACACCCTGCAATCTGTCAGTAGCAGCAGTGGCCTGAGCCTGAATGATTACACCAACCAGCTGATGGCGGAGATGAATAAAAGCGGCGTGTTTGTTGGCGTCAACAGCGATGCCCAGCTTAATGGCCTGCAGGCGCAGCTGACCATCGACCGCAACAAAGCCTCGCTGCTTGGCGTGGATGTGGACCAGATCCGCAACAATCTGTACGACGCTTTCGGTACCTTGCAGGCTTCCACTATTTATGCCCCGGAAGACAGCTATGAAGTGATCATGGAAGTGCAGCAGCCGTTCCGCCAGGACGAGAGCGATTTGTCACAGATTTACGTGCGATCCTCCTCCAATGACCTGCTGCCGCTCTCCACCTTTACCCATATCAGTCGCGTACAGGGTGTCACGGCGGTGAATCATCAGGGACAGCTGCCTGCGATTACCATCTCCTTTGACCTGGCGCCGGGCAAGTCCCTGTCGGATGCCACCCAGGCCATCACTCAGGCGGAGAATAATATCAATCTGCCGTCCACCGTGTTTGGCAGCTATGCCGGACAGGCGGCGTTGTTCCAACAGTCACAGACCAGCCAGGTCTGGCTGATTGTGCTGGCGCTGGCGGTGATTTATGTGATTCTGGGTATGCTGTATGAAAGCTGGATCCATCCGGTGACCATTTTGCTGGGGCTGCCCTCGGCGGCGGTGGGAGCACTAATGGCGCTACGCCTGATGCAGCTGGATCTGACCTTTATCGCCATGATTGGTATTCTGCTGTTGATTGGTATCGTGAAAAAGAACGCCATCATGATGATCGACTTCGCACTGTCAGCGCAGCGGGAACAAGGTATGAGTGCGCATGACGCTATTATTCAGGCCTGCTTACAGCGTTTTCGTCCGATAATGATGACAACCCTGTGCGCCATTATGGGTGCCCTGCCCATTGCCTGCGGCTGGGGAGCGGGTGCCGAGCTGCGCCAGCCGATGGGTGTGGCGGTGGTAGGTGGGCTGGTGTTCTCGCAGTTTATTACCTTATTCATTACACCTGTGCTGTATCTGCTGTTTGACCGCACGGGTGCCCGTCTGGACGCGTTGACCCATGCGACGGAGGAACCATGAGACTGTTGTTAGTTGAAGATCAAAGCATGGCGGCGGATTACATCGCCAAAGGCTTAAGAGAGAACGATTTTGTGGTGGATGTGGCCGCCAACGGTATCGATGGCCTGCATCTGCTGCTGACCAACGATTATGACCTGGCGATCCTGGATGTGATGCTGCCAGGCATCAATGGCTGGAAGCTACTGGAAATGGCGCGACAGGCGGGACGCGCCACCCCGGTGATGTTCCTCACCGCGCGTGATGATGTCGAGGATCGCGTCAAAGGGCTGGAGCTGGGTGCAGAAGATTATCTGATCAAACCTTTTTCCTTCAGCGAACTGCTGGCCCGTGCGCGGGTAATCCTGCGCCGCCAGACCAGCAACAATGTGGTGGTCAGTGACGAGTCGCAATTGCAGATTGGCGGGTTGGTGCTCGATTTTGTTAAACACAAAGTGACCCGCGATGGTAACCGTATCGAACTGACACAAAAAGAATTCCTGCTGCTAAGCCTGCTGATGCGGCGCAGCGGCGAAGTATTGTCGCGCACGGTGATAGCTGAGCAGGTGTGGGATATGAACTTCGACCCGGAAACTAACGTGATTGATGTGGCGATACGGCGTCTGCGCGGTAAGATTGATGATAACTACGATGTAAAACTGCTGCACACCATTCGCGGCGCAGGTTATGTGTTGGAAGAACAAGAGCATGCTGATACCCCGTAATGTCCCGATCACCGTTCGTCTGACGTTGTTCTTTTCCGTGGCGATGGCCATTGTGTTGTATAGCGTTTCCGGGTTGCTGTATCAAACCTTACGCGATCAGCTGAATACCAAAGATGTCAATGAACTGCGCAGCACCTTACAGATCCAAAAGGAAATCGCCGGCACCATCAGTGAACGCCAGGGGCCACAGGAGCAGTGGCAAAACGAGCTGTTTGAATTTATCGCCGAGCAGGATCGCCTGTCGCTGCGCATTATCAGTCCGGATGGCAAGATCTGGTCGCAATCGAAGAACATGCGCGTCCCTGAAGCCAATTACCCTGCTCCCACAACCCGCTTTAATTACTCCAGCTGGCGGCATCGTGATGGCGATCATCATGAAAAATACCTGATCACCGCCACCACCTTCACCCTGAAAGACAAAGAACTCTGGACCGTGCAGGCGGCGCTGAATGTTTCCCGCAACAATGAAATCATTGAGAACTACTGGGCGCGGATGCAAATCGCCGCAGCGCTGGCGATCCTGCTATTTGCTGCCTGTGGCTACGGCCTGGCGCGCCGCGGATTGCAGCCATTACGCGTGATCAGCCGTCAGATTGAGAACATCAATGTGGAGGAGCTACATACCCGTCTTTCTACCGAGCGTTGGCCGTCAGAGCTGGTGGTACTGGCAACATCATTCGATAGCATGATGACCCGGCTGGAGGCGTCTTTTGCCCAACTGACGCGCTTTTCCTCCGATCTGGCACATGAGCTGCGCGGCCCGATCAATAACCTGATTTCTGCCGCCAGCGTCACCCTCAATCAGCCGCGTAGTCCGGCGGAATATCAGGAAACGCTGGAGGCGATTGTGGAAGAAGGTGAACGGCTGTCGCGCACCATCTCCTCGATGCTGTTTCTGGCGCGCGCCGATAACAGCCGCGAACCGCTGAAGAAAGAGACGCTAAATAGCGAGACCGAATTCAGACGCCTGACGGGTTTTTACGAGATTCTGGCAGAAGAGAAAAATATTACCCTCACCCAACAAGGTGCCTTAACCTTTGCTGCCGATCCGCTGCATTTCCAGCGGGCGATGGCCAACCTGTTATCCAATGCGCTGCATTATACGCCGTCGGGTGGACACATTAGCCTCAACGCACGGCGGGAGAATGGCTGGCTGTATTTCAGCGTGACGGATAATGGTGAAGGGGTCGCATCTGAGCATATTCCGCATTTATTTGAGCGTTTCTATCGCGCAGATGAATCGAGAAGCAGCGCGGAAAATACCGGGCTGGGTTTGGCTATCGTCAAAACCATTGCGGAATTGCACGGCGGTAAAGTCAGTGTCGAAAGTGCTTTAAATAAGGGCAGTACCTTTACCCTGATATTGCCGGATACCCCGATCTGACAAAATTGTCATCTCCCCGTTTCGGCCGGGTCACCACCCGCGTGAGAAAATGATGCTGTAAACAAAACAGTAATCGTTAAACCACAAGGTGACCCTATGAAACAGAAACTCATTGCTATTTTACTTGGTGCATTATCTTTGCTGGCAGTTACGCAGGTAGAAGCCAATACCGGTGTTGAACGCACCGCCAATACCTGGCTATTGACGCCAGCCAGCTGGCATCCCAATCCCAGTAAAACCCATGAAAATTACCCGTTCGATTTGCAGGAAAGCAAAATCAATATGGGTGATGCGGAACCCTTCCACCATTATAATAACGACGATGCATTGCATCCGATGACCGATAAATCCGTGAGTTCACCGGTTTATCATCAGAAAAGTCAGTAATTAAATCCGTAGCGGCGTAATTTATTGCTCGATAAATCGCGCCGCTACAACTCATTAATGTTTTACGCGGGTATTTCGCAGGTAACCAAAAATAGCATCATTCAGTCGATACAGCTGCTTAAACAGCGGAATCAGGATGTACTCTGCTTTCTTCACACCCCACGAACAGAACCAGGCCACCAGAACTGAGCCCAGCATATCGGCCGGGAAATGCACCCCCATATAAATCCGCCCCCAGGCAATAAACAGGCTTAACAGCAACAGACTGACTCCGGTATAAATCCGTTGCCCTAACAGGAAACTAAAGGCGACGGCACAGGCCAGCGTCATATGGTCACTCGGAAAGGAGGAATCTGCCACATGGCTAATAAAGGTGTGGCCAATCGGCACCATAAATGGCCGGGGATGCGGAAAGAAATTGCCAATCACCAGATTTACCGACAACGCCAGTAAAGCGGATATCAGCGCCAGTAACGCCACCTGTTGTTTTTCAGTTTTGAAACTGAACCAGTAAATAAGTAGCGCAAGAGGGAAAATAAAAACCAGCCAGGCGGCACAGGCATTGCCGATGGTCAGCATTAAGGATGATGCATGCACTGGCGCATTTATCAGCAGGAAGAGGGTGTCGTTAATCTTTCCTGCCGTTTCAGAAGTCAGAAACATCGTGTTCTCCTTGTGGAAATTAAGATAATGGCAAAGTAATACTGACTTTCAGCCCGGAAATAGCCTGATCCGCGTCAGTGAGTGTTACTTCCCCTTTCATGCGCGCCACCATAGCGCTAACGATGGATAAACCCAGCCCAGAACCCGTTACATCGCTGCCTTCAATACGATAAAATGCATCAAATACTCTTTCCCTTTTATCAATGGGAATACCGGGACCGGAATCCTCCACCTCAATAAAGACGAAAGTTTCATTATTATTAATACCAATATCAATCCGGCCTTCCGCGGGCGTATATAGAATCGCGTTATGGACGATATTGCGTAATACGGTATACAGCGCCGAGGGATGAGCGGCGATTTTTGCCTGGCTCGCGCCCACCACCCCAATGTCGATTGATTTCTGTTCCGCCAGCGGATGCAAATCGGATATCACCTGCTTCACTACGTCAAACACCGCGATATCTTCCGGTGCGGGAATTTTGCTGATCTCGCCGCCCTGCGCCCGGCTCAGGCTGAGTAATTGTTCCACCAGCCATGCCGCCCGCTTCATGCCTTCACGCAAACTCATCAACCGCTGGCGGCTTTCGTCCGGCATGGCGGCCGATTCCAGCCGTTCGGCCTGGAGCATTAACGCCGTCAGCGGAGAACGCAGCTCATGGGCTGCATCCGCCACAAAACGACGCTGAAGCTCCACTGATTCAGCCGCACGTTTCAGCAGGCGGTTAATCGCGGTAATAAACGGGGTGATCTCCCGTGGTATTGTTTCGTTACTCAGAGCGATACTGAGATCATCATTTTGCCGGTCCACGTCCTCAGCCAGTTTGCGTATCGGCCTGAAAATTTTCCGGACCAGATCGGCTGCCAGATACAGCAGCACCGGGAACAGAATGCAGAACGGCACCAGGGTGCGCAGGGCTGACCACAGCGCGACACTTTCGCGCACGGAAGCACGCTGCGCCACCGCCAGCCGGATGCCATCATGCACCTCCTCAATCAGCACACGGTAACTGTGGTGATCAATCGGCAGCGTGTAGAACCCCGCCGGTAACTGACGAGGCCAGCCAAAACGATCCGGTGCCTGATCACCTGGCAGGATGTAGTGCACAAGGATGCGCGATGATTCCTCATCCTGGAGCGGTGGGCTGATAAAACTGCTGCTGCGTGGTGTCAGCATGCCGTCTTTGGCGAGGCTGGCAATTTGCTGCAACGAGGAGTCCTGCAATTCATGCGCCTCATCCCAGGCGGAGAGAAAGCCCAGCACGCCACTCAGCAGCGCGATTCCACCTATCGCCATGCACAGGACAAAAGACAGGCGAAATTGCACCGAGTCGCTCAGTCGCTTTTTGAGACTTTCCATCCCACGCCCCGGATATTCCTGATGGCATCACTGCCTAATTTCTTGCGCAACGCATGGATAAAATATTCCACCGCGTTGCTTTCCACTTCCTCGCCCCAGCCGTAGATTTTTCCTTCAAGCTCGCTACGAGAGAAGATTTGCCCCGGTTGCATCAGCAACGCCTGCAAAAGGGCATATTCCCTGCCGGATAAGCTGTATCTTTGATTGCTGGCAACATGCAGCACTTCACGTGTCGCCGGATCGAGCACGAGAATGCCGTTACTTAATAGCGGGGTGGCGTGACCCGCTTTACGCCGCATCACTGCCCTGGCACGCGCCAGCAGTTCGCTCATTTCGAAGGGTTTTAAAATGTAATCGTCCGCGCCGGAATCCAGGCCCTGCAAACGGTCTTCCAGCGCATCACGCGCGGTGACAATCACCAGCGGCACCGGGTTACCACGCCCGCGCACGTCGCGCAGCACCTCGAAACCGTTACGGCAAGGCAGGCCGAGATCGAGCAGCACCAGATCGTAGTCATGCGTTTCCAGGCTGAGTAACGCCTGCGCACCGTCACGTACCCAGTCCGTAGCGTACGAGGCATCCTTAAGTGCCGCCTCGACCGCAGAGCCAATCATGCGGTCATCTTCGACCAACAATACTCTCATGGCAGATCCTGTGCTGCCGGGCGCAGAAACGCCGACACCACCGGCAGCAGCGAGAATGCAACAATCAGTAGCGCCAGCCATTCACGATGGTCGCGTACCCAGGCCAAATCACCGAGAAAATATCCCAGGGTGACAAACCCGCCACACCAGACAACCGCACCGGCCAGATTCCACAGCAGAAACTTCGTGCGTGGCATTGAAGATAAGCCAGCCATAAAAGGCGCGAGGCTGCGAACAATCGGCACAAAGCGACTGATAAAAACCGTCGCGCTGCCATATTTCTCGAAGAACGTTTCTGCTTTTAAACGGTGTTGTTCTTTTACCCATTTGCGGTGAAGAATATAACGCCCAATGGCACCTTTCCCGATATGGTAATTCAGCGTATTACCGAGGAAAGCGGCACCCATCAACACCAGTATAATCAACAGAGGCGAAAGATGAGTTGCCGGTAAAAAAGCACCCAGGGTAAATAATAAGGAATCACCCGGCAGGAAAGGTAAAATAACCAACCCGGTTTCACAAAAGATAATGGCAGCAACAATGGCGATCACCATCATCGGGTCGGCATTCACCATATCGACAATATGATTGCCTGAGATAAAGTCCAACAGATGTTGTAGCATATTTTATTCCCGTAAATTCAGGCGTGCGGTGTATTGCGCGATGTCGGATAAGACATGCTGGACACGCTAATTAAAATCACCATGGCAATCAGGAAAATAATATTCACCGGTGTCGTGCCGTAGCCCAGCCCCCCTTCTTTAATCGGTTGCGAGAATAAATCCGCCAGTGACGCACCGAGCGGGCGTGTCAGGACATACACCGTCCAGAAACAGGCCACACTACTGAACACCGCCAGCCGCCACAGGAAGCAACAGATGGCAATCAATACCGCGAAGACCAGCGTGGTGGACAAATAGCCCAGTCCCAGTTTTTCTGCCAGAGCATCCCCGAGCGCCGTACCAAAAGCAAAGGTGATCATGATAGCTAACCAGTAATACAGCTCCCGGCCAGTGGTATTAATAGTGGCGAATTCCAGCGTGCCTTCGGTGCGATGCCAGAACATCAACACCATTACTAATGCCGAGCCAAACATGGCAACGGAATAAAGTAGCGGAACCTGAAGTTGATCAGTTAAATAGTCGGTAATCAGCGTGCCGGTAATGCTTACCAGTAACACAGTCAGCCAGTAAAGCCAGGGAATATAACGATCTGATTTCAACTGAAACAACAGCGTAACGACAAACAGACCTGCGGCAATAATTGAGGTATGGGTCAGTCCAAATCCTAAACCAAAGTTAATCCAGTCAGCCCCGGTTTCCCCCACCGTTGTTGACATCATTTTTAGCACCCAAAACAACAGGGTAACCTGCGGAACTTTAGTTTTTAGTTCGTTTAATGTGTCAGTCATCATGGCACTCCCCATCAGCGTATTGTCGCTATGATGACGAGTGAAACTTAAAACACCCTTAAAGGAGGTTAATTATTGGGGAACAGCTGAAACGGCAGAGAGGAGCTGCCGTTGCACATTACAACGCCGGTAGCGTAAAGCGGGTGAGGATTTCTATCGGTAAAAAGGTATGGGAAGCAAAAGTCTGGTTATTTTTCATCGCCGCCAGCTTATCAACGGTTTCAAGTAACAACTTCGCGATATCCTGGGACAAGATGTAATCGATCTTCTCGGCAAGAATCAGTTTTTCCGTCACCTTATTAATTTCATGGGTGATCACAATTGGTCGGATGGCACTCTGGCATTCATCCAGTGCCGCAGCCAGCCCGGCGTTTCCCCCGGCAACATTGTAGACAGCGCGCAGAGTTGGATCGTTACGCAGCAGTTGCACTGCAGCATCGTAGGTTTGCTGGGTGTTATCGTTGCCGGAAATCACCTCTGCCACGCTCACTGAAGGCAGGGTTTTCCTGATCTGCGCCCGAAAACCAATTTCCCGGTCATCGTGGCAACTGTAGGAAAGCGTACCAACAATCACCGCTACGCTCGCATGGGTGTCATGCTGTAAATGCCTGCCAAGGATAAAACCCGCCGCCTGCCCGGCTGCGCGGTTATTGATGCCAACATAGGCATCCCTGGCATCAGGATCGAGATCGCTGACTAACGCAACAATATGCTTCCCCTGCTGCCTGAGTTTCTGCACCGCGGCATTGATGATCGGGGTGTTCTTCGCCACCACAGCAATGCCATCCGCATGTTCCGTCTGCTGATACAGCAGACGCACCACATCGTCGTCCTGCACATCGGAACAGCTGGTAATATCGAGGCTGACATTGCGCGCATCCAGCTGATTTTTGATCTTCTGCGCCGTGGCGATCACCGATTCGTTGTACTCCTCGCTGGCCTGCACCACCACCGAGAAACTGGCTTGTTGTGTCACTGAGGCAAGTTGCACACCACCCGCCGCCTGGACCAGTAATGAAGAATAAGCGCGCTGAACAACTTCAACCGTTTTTGGGTTGACGCCGGGTCGATGATTGAGGACACGATCGATAGTTGCCCGGCTCAATTGCGTTGCCGCGACCAGCTCTTTCATGGTGGGTTTACGGTTCATAAACAATAGCCTGCCTTCAGTGGTCCATTCCTGCCGATGTTAACCCATCTGTTACCCGGAAGTCTCCGGAAAACCCCATGATTCATAATGATACCGCCATTGCCTCATTTTGTTATTTAATTGAGACATATTTGTATCATTTTGTTCTCATTATGATCTAAAATCGCCACTTCGCCTCATGTGAGAATAATTCTCAAAGGCGATCAGGTTATCTGGCTGATGTTTAGCCTCCATCATTATCGTTAACTGGGCATATTAAAATGAGAAAAATGGGATGGTTACCTCCCCTGATCGGCGTCGTGATTGCTCTGGCAGGACTCGCGCTGGGCGCAGGCGGTGGGTATCTTGCGGTACTCGGCGGCTCATGGTTTTATCTTTTCACCGGGATCGTCTGGCTGCTAACAGGCTGGACACTGCTCCGTAGTCAATTTATTGCCTGGCCGCTAACGCTGGCGATGACGCTGATTGCTGTCATATGGGCGTTGTGGGAAACCGGCACTGACTTTTGGCAGTTCCTGCCCCGCGTCATTGTCTTTGTGGTGTTTGGTGTACTTGTCTCAGTCTGCGTGCCTCATTTGCATCGCAAAGATGGCAGCCAGCCGGTCAGTACCAAAGCTGCCTTCGCGGTTGCCGGTGTCTATGCCGTGAGTTTCGTGGCGTTACTTGCCGGGATGTTCGTGCCGCACGCTGAGGTTGAAGCTTCTGGCGCAAGCGCCAAAGTGATTCATCCTGAGGCCGGGAAAGCCGATGGCAAAGACTGGCCCGCCTGGGGACGCAATCTGGGTGGCAACAAATACGCGCAGTTTGATCAAATCAACAAGACCAACGTCAAAGATTTGCAGCTGGCGTGGAGTTATCGCACCGGCGATCTGGCGATTGATGGTTCCGAGTATCAGGTCACACCGCTGAAAATTGAAGATACGATGTACCTGTGCACCCCGCTGAATAAGGTGATTGCACTGGATCCCACCACCGGCAAGGAGCGCTGGCGTTTCGACCCGAACATGAAGGAAACCGCCAGCAACAAAGGCTGGAAACGCTGCCGTGGCGTTAGCTATGCCGATCTGTCAGCCATGCCAGCTCCCACCCCGGATGCTGCCCCGCTGGCAACCTGTCGCAAGCGTATCGTCAGCAACACCAACGATGGCCGCCTGTTCGAGCTGGATGCGGAAACGGGCAAGCTTTGCGAAGATTTTGGTGACAAAGGTTATGTTGACCTGACCGCTGATATTGGTTCCAGCCCGGAAGAAGGTTCGTATTACCTGACATCCGCCCCGCTGGTGGCTGATGGCGTGATCATGGTGGGCGGCAAACTGAACGACAACATGTCTACCGGCGAACCTTCCGGCGTAGTGCGCGGTTTTGATGTGCGCAGCGGTAAATTGCTGTGGGCCTTCGATCCGGCACGACCTGACGACAGCACCCCGTTGCCACCCGGTCAGCACTATGCACCGGAGTCCCCGAACTTCTGGGGTACCGCGTCTTATGATCCGAAACTCGGACTGGCCTATTTCCCCACGGGCAACCAGACACCGGATTTCTGGACCGGCAATCGTCACCCCTACTCGGATGAATTTAACGACTCTATCGTCGCTATCGAACTGAAAACCGGCAAACTGCGCTGGCACTTCCGTACGGCCAATAATGACCAGTTTGACTATGACGTTTCATCACAACCGATTCTGTACGATCTGCCGAATAAAGACGGCAGCACCACACCGGTGGTGATCCAGCTGACCAAGCGCGGTCAGGTATTTATGCTGGATCGCCGTGACGGTAAACCGGTAGCACCGGTGGAGTACCGCAAGGTCCCGACCGATGCTATGCCAGGCATGAAAGTGGCTGATACCCAACCCTATTCGGCGATTTCCGTCGGCGTCGAGCCGCTGAAGGAAGCCGATACCTGGGGTGCCACGCTGTTCGACCAGCTCTACTGCCGCATCGAGTTTAAGAAAATGCGCTGGGAAGGCGAGTGGACTCCGCTTTCTGATAAACAACGTACCCTGATCTGGCCGGGTTATTACGGTGGCTTTAACTGGGGTGGCGGTGCGCTGGATGCCTCAACCGGTACCTTAATCGTCAATGATATTCGCATGGCGATGTGGGGGCAGTTCATCAAACGTGAGGAAGCCGCGCAACACGGTCTGGTGCCGTCAACGGAAGGTGAATATTCCGAACAAAAAGGCACGCCATGGGGAGTGGAACGTTCAATGTTCCTGTCACCACTCGGCACGCCGTGCTTCAAACCGCCATTCGGCAGCATGACCGCCATCGATCTGGCGACGGGTAAAACGAAGTGGCAGGTGCCGATGGGCAGTATCCAGGATGCACCGATTCATGGCATCTTCCCGGGTGAAGGTGTGGTGCCACACGTGTATATTCCGATTGGCATGCCAACCCTGGGTGGCCCGTTAGTCACCGGCGGCGGACTGACCTTCTTCCACGGCACGCTCGATTACTTTATTCGTGCGCTGGATAACGATACCGGTAAAGAGTTGTGGCGTTCGCGCCTGCCGGTAGGTGGCCAGGGGGTGCCCATGACCTACATTGGCAAGGATGGTAAACAGTACGTGGTGGTGGTTGATGGCGGTGCGACCCGCACCGGTACTAACAAAAATCGCGGAGACTACGTTATGGCTTACGCCTTGCCATGATGCTCATCAGATGCCCGGCAATGCCGGGCATTTTTTACATGGCAAACGTGTGACGGATAAACTGACGCGCCCGGGCAACAGTGATTTCCGGGGGTTCCCGTGACGGGTCCTGTTCGGCCTCCACCACCATCCAGCCCTGATAGCCGCTTGCACGCACAAACTGCGCCAGTGGGGCAAAATCAATCGCGCCATCCCCCGGTACGGCAAACATCCCCTTTCTCACCGCATCGTTAAAGCTGAGATCGTCCCGACGTACCTGCTGCAATACGTCGGCGCGGATATCCTTCAGATGGATATGATTAATCCGCTCACCAAACTCCTCCAGCAGGATTTGATAATCAAAACCCGCGGAGAAAGCATGGCCGGTATCCAGCAATAAACCGACGACAGGGCCGGTTGCCGCCATCACCGCCCTGACTTCATCCAGCTGTTCCGCCACCATCATCAGATGATGATGGTAAGCCAGCCCCAGTCCATAACGGGACTGCAGCTCGCTGGCAAATGCCGTGAGTCTGTCGCCATAAGCGCCGATCTGCGCAGCTGTCAGGGTGAGTCGCCCGCTCATCGCAATATCAAGCGCATTGTCCGGCATGTTGCCGCACTCACCGTACACCATGACGCTGGCACCGGTGTCGCGTAACAGGATGGCAAAAGGCGCAACGGCGGCCAGTTCTTCATCGACACTACGCTGCGTCAGGAAGCCGCTGTGCCAGCCGGATGCGTGTTTCAGCGGGTACTGCTGAAGCAATGCAGTCAGCTCCACTGCCGTATGCGGAAATAAACGGCTCATTTCAACACCGTCGTAACCCGCAACTTTCGCACCGCTGAGGCACATGTCTGCGGTGGCATCCTGACCAAATTCCGCAATCACTTCATTGGCCCAGGATAATGGGCTGATAGCGATTGGCAGTTGATTGTTTTTTACCTGAGTCATAATGTTCCTCATCCATAGTCAGACATCCGGAATATAAAATCCCGGATGTTCGATAACAGAAATAATGACGATTAAGCGGCGTATTGCTTCAGGGAATGACACAGCGTCTTTGTGGTAATAACCGGATCTTTTTCCCAGATGGCCGGGCTGATTAATTCAACAGACCAGGCACCGTCATAGCCGGTGGCTTTAACCGCATCTGACCATTGCTGCAAATCAATCTCGCCTTCACCCGGCATACAGGAGCGCAGAATAGTTTCATCCCAGCTGTCGCTTTCATTTTTCGGTACGAATCCATCACAGAAATGGACGCCGAAAATATGATCTTTATTCATACGACTGACTTCCTCAGGGGTACATCCCGCTGCGTAGAAGTGCCAGAAATCGACCACAATACCGACGTTCCTTTTACCGACACGCTCAATCACCTCAAGGCCTTGCTGAAGGGTTCTGAACTTAGTAAACGCCGGTAATTCAATCATATAACGCACACCGTAACGCTCACCGATGCTGGCTATCGCGGCGATATTGTCCGTCATAATATTCATGATCTTTTCATCGGAGAATTGGTCGATACCGTTTCTCGGCAGCACCATCACCGTGTCTGTGCCTAACTGCACCGCTTCCTGGGTAATTTTCTCTGCTTCGGCCAACAGCGCGGCACGATCGTCCTGTTCGAAACGTTCGATATGATCGAGGGCGCTGAGAAAAGATACCGTCAGACCCGCGTCATGGATTTGTTTTTTTAACACCTCAATCGTCCCGCCATTTTCCAGATAACGGACAAATTTTGGATAAAATATTTCCAGCGAATTAAATCCCGCCTCTTTGGCTAAGCGTATATCACTAATCAAATTTCCGTGCATTGTCGAAATACCATGCAGTGACGTAATCATTTTATTTCCTCTGACTCTCAGGGACTGAATGAAAACTTTCAGGCCGGGCAATGGTACCTGCGCCCCGCCTGATAAGTGGAGAAGCTGATCCCGATACTACCCAAATGAATGTTTTAAAAAATACACAAATGGCATTTTCATTTCATTCCTGTGAGAGCGATCATAGAATTGATACAAATATGATCATTTGAGTTGCAGAATGAGACAGTAAAGATGATCACTAATGCATCATTGATAGCTCAGAGGTTCTGCGATGTCCTACGAACAAAAATTTAATGCCGGCTATGTGTATCTCATATGCTGCTGTGCTTCCCTCGGGGGCCTGATGTTCGGCTATTCTACCGCCGTCATCTCTGGCGCAATTTCACCGGTTAAAATGTATTTCGCTCTGTCACCCGCCGAAGTGGGTTGGGCGGTCTCCAGCATTATCGCCGGGGCGACGGTGGGTGCGTTGCTGGCCGGGACCATTGCCGAAAAAGTGGGACGCCGCCCTGCGCTGTTGCTGTCGTCGCTGGTGTTTATCGCTACATCACTGCTTTGTTCCCTGACGGATTCCTTTGAAGTGTTCTGGTCCGGACGCATCCTGTGCGGGTTCGCTGTCGGCGTCGCCGGTACCATTGCCCCGATGTATATGTCGGAAGTCGCGCCCACCGCCATCCGGGCAAAATGTTCGGGCCTGTTTAACCTGGCGATGGTCATTGGCGTGCTGGGCGTCTTTATCGTCAATTACACCATTGCCCGCGGTATGGATGATAACTGGATGCAAAATCAGGGATGGCGCTGGATGATGGGGTCGCAGCTGGTGCCTTCGGTGATCATGCTGGTGCTCAGTACCCTCATGCCCGAGTCACCGCAGTGGAATCTGCGTCATAACCACAGCGCCCGGGCGATTAGCTTATATAGCCGCATCTACCCGCATTTCAACAGCGTGGAGGCACAACAAATCTTTGCCGCCCATCAGGCGAGAAACACCGGAGCCAAAATTAAAGGCAGCCTGCCTGACACGCCAGTGCTCAAATTTATTCTGGCGGTGGGCGTGATGATTGCCGTGCTTCAGCAGTTCACCGGTATCAATGTAATGAACTACTACGCACCACTGGTGCTGGAACAGGGATCCTCCGGCAAAGATGCGGTGCTGTTCCAGACGATTTTCATCGCTGTGGCCAATGGTGTCGGCGGCTTCATCGGCATGAATTTATTTGATCGCTATGGCCGGTTGCCGATCATGAAAATCGGTACTGCGGGTGCCACACTCGGCCTGCTTATCGCCTCGTGGGGTTTATACAGCCAGGATACCGGCTACTTAACCGTGTTCGGCATTCTGTTATTTATGGTGTCGTTTGCAATGGGCTGGGGTGCCGGTGCCTGGGTGCTGATTGCTGAAATCTTCCCGGAGAAAATCCGCAACGTCGGCATGAGTCTGGCGGTGAGCCTGATGTGGGTGGCGAATTTCATCATTACACTGCTGTTCCCGATCGTTAATGATAATGCCTGGCTGCAAAGCCACTTTAACGGGGCGTTTTCGATGTGGATATTTGTGGGCTTCAATGTGATCTGCTATCTGTTCCTGGTCAAGTTTGTCCCGGAAACCAAAGGTGTCGCGCTGGAGGATATCGAAAAAATTGCCAGTGCGAAGATGCGCAAAAACGGTCGCCATGCTGCCGTTTCTGACATTGTGCGTTAAAAAATCATTCGCACCCGCCTGATGCATTTTCGCTGCTTTTTTGCACCAGTTCTGTGCTTATGAAAAACGCTGGGCCTGATGAGAATATATAACCGAATGATTTTTAATGAATATTAAATATGGCACTTAATTTGCTTAAAAAAATCATCGCATAGTCAAACGTTTTCAGACGTCGATAACTAAGTTATCAGCATACGACCAGGCAAAGATGCCCCATTGTCCTTAACCGGCAATGGGGCTTTTTTTTTCTCAAGGAGCAAGACAATGATTAAAGAGCACCTGTCCGTTGCGGCGATTCAATTTGAACCGCAGCAATTCCGCAAAGAAGAAAATATTCAACGTTTGTGCGCCCTGGTGGAAGAGGCGGCACGTAATGGCGCTCAATTGATTGTCATGCCCGAAATGGGCACCACGGGCTATTGCTGGATGGATCGCGGAGAAGTGGCTGATTTTGTCGAGACCGTACCCGGTACGACTACCGCACGCTTTACGCAACTGTCTGCCCACTATGGCTGCTATCTGGTACTCGGTATGCCGGAAGTGGATAGCGTTACCGACCTGTATTACAACACCGCGGTGCTGATCGGCCCTGAGGGTGTCATCGGTAAACACCGCAAGACCCATCCTTATATCTCAGAACCTAAATGGGCCGCCAATGGCGATCTCGGTCATCAGGTCTTCGCCACGCCGATCGGTAATATCGCCCTGCTGATCTGCATGGACATCCACTTTATCGAAACGGCAAGGCTGGCCTGTGTGCAACAGGCCGATGTGATTTGCCACATCAGTAACTGGCTGGCGGAACGTACCCCGGCACCTTACTGGATCAATCGCGCCTATGAAAATGGTTGCTACCTGATTGAAAGCAACCGCTGGGGTGCCGAACGTGGCGTTCAGTTCAGCGGCGGCAGTTGCATCATCGATCCGGATGGCAACGTTCAGGCATGGCGAGACAGTGGCGATGGCATTGTGTATGGCGAATTATTGCCGGAAGTGACGCTACGCCCGCAGTTAACCCGCCGTCGCCCGGAGTTGTATAAAAGTTTAATGACGCACACCTTTATGTGGAATCCGCTCGATTTCTTCCGGCTTTACGATAAATTCCCGCTGCCGACGGGCAAATGCTCGCGTATCGCCGTGGCGCAGTTTACCCCGGTAAGTGAGGTGGCAAGCAATCTGGCCACCATCACCCACTGGGCCACTGCGGCCGCACAGGCTGGTGTCGAATTGTTAACCCTGCCGGAATACAGCCTGACCGGGCCTTATCTTTCCTCAGAGAGCGCCATTACTCAGCAGCACCCGGCCATTCATAACCTGATGGCACTGACGGCTCGCCTGCGACTGTATCTGGTGCTGGGGATGGCAGAGAAAGATGACGAAAATAACTGCTACAACAGCGCATTGCTGATCGGCCCTGATGGCCTGGTCGGGCACTATCGGCAGACCCACCTCAGTGATGCCACCCGCGACTGGGCGCGTGCCGGTGATTGCTGGAAAACCTTTGACCTCCCCTGTGGCCGCGTGGGGCTCCTGTTGGGTGAAGACCTGCTGTATCCCGAAGCGGGACGGGTATTATCGATGCAGGGTTGCGATATTATCGCCTGTCCGGCCACGCTGGCGTTGCCGCCTTCGATGCCCCATCCGGGAACCGCAGTACCGCATAATTTTCCGATATCCACGGCGGCCTGCGATTACCACTGGCTGTTACCCCGTGTCAGAGCCGGTGAAAACAATGTTTATCTCAGTTATGCCAATGCCGATGCCAGTGGATTGAGCGGCAATTTTGGCCCGGACACCTTCGCCTGGCCACGGCAGGAAACGCTGATCACGGATGCCGAAGGCCTGGCGTTACTCGACATCGATACCAGCAACCTTGCCTCCGGTTATCCCACCAATGTGGTGCGCCGTAAAGATCTGGTGGCGATGCGTCAGCCACATTATTACCCCCTGCTGATCACGGTGGCAGAAGCGGATTAATGGAGAGGAGAACGCGCATGTCAGCAAAAGAAGCCCCTTTCGCACCGCGTGAGCGCAGGTGTAAGTCCACCATTCCGGTTGGCATTCTCTACTCGGTGTCCGGGCACTATGGCAGCATTGGCCGCGAGATGCTGAACGGCATCATGCTGGCGATTGAAGAGGTCAACGCCGATGATAGCCTGGACTTTTCCCTCGCACCGATCGTCTGCGATCCCGGCTGCCAGCTGGAGAATTACTATCGCTATTGCCGTGATTTGCTGCACAGTCACGGCGTGAAACATATTGTCGGTTGTTACACCTCGGCGTCGCGCAAACTGATCCTGCCACTGGTGGAGGGAGCGAACGCTCTGCTATGGCACACCGCACGTTACGAGGGATTTGAAAGCAGTGACCATGTGATGTATCTCGGGGCGGCCCCCAATCAGCATGTCCTGCCGATGCTGGATTATGTCTTCGCACATTATCCGCGCGAGGTTTATCACGTCGGGTCTAACTATATCTGGTCCGAAGAGATCGACCGCATTACGCGCGAAACGGTGGAAGCCCGCGGTGGAAAAATGATCGCCAGCGAGTTCCTGCCGCTGGGGGAAACCGATGTGCTGCCGATTATTCAGGATATTCTGGCGCGTCGTCCGCCGGTGATTCTGATCACACTGGTCGGCATCTCCGCTTATCGCTTCTTCCAGCTGTGGAAAACGATGATGCCGGAACATCCTTTCCTGCGTGAAGCGGCTCCCGCGCGCCTGAGCCTGACCCTGTGCGAACGTGAAGTGGTGATGATCGGGGCTGAGGCGCTGGAAGGTTGTCTGGTATCAGCGGTCTATTTTCATAGCATCGCCAACGCGCAAAATGAACAGTTTGTCGCCCGGTATCACCAGCGTTTCGGTGAACAGGCCACCACAACTGTCGATGCAGAGGCGGCATGGATGAGCGGCCATTTTCTGGCAAGAGGTATCCAGGCCAGTGGTAGCGATGATCCTGCGCTGGTTAAGGAAGCGATTTATGGCTATGAACTGCTTGCTCCGAACGGGGTAACCCGGATTAATCGCGAAAACAACCATGCCAGCCTGACGCCACGCCTGGCGCGCATCGGGGCGGATGGTCAGTTTCACCTGCTGTGGCAGGCGGCTTCACCTGTGACACCGGACCCGTGGTTAACCTGGTCCGATTTGTCCCGTCAGTAACCGGTCGCAAGGGGGTAAGCTGCATATGCAAAAGCAACTGATGGTGGTGAGAGGATTACGCATCGCACTCATTGGCTGTCATACCCGTGACGAAAATGCGTTGCTGCTCCAGTTCCAGCGACTGGGGATCGCGGGTGACAGTTTTAGCCATTTCCACCCGACTATTTTTGATGCGCCATATGACGGCATGATTTTTGATTCGGATAATCGGGCGCTGATCCACAGCATGGAAGAAAACAGCTGGCCCGCACTGGCAAAAATTGCGCTGCTGGGTATGGAAACCCCTTCACGGGTTAAATGGGTGATCGATCAGAACATCAATGGTTATTTACGCAAACCAGTTAAAGCTGAGGGAGTGCTATCGACCCTGATTCTGGCGCGCCATGATTTTCAGCGTCAGAAGCAATTACAGCACCAGTTGCAGCAATTTGAACACCGGCATCAACTGCGACGTTTTTTATTATCAGCGCAATTATTGCTGATTAAAGAGTTTAATTTTAGTGAACAATCTGCCTATGCTTTATTACGTCAACTGGCAACCGAACAGCAAAAAACGGTGGAAGAGTTTTGCCTGATAATGCTCGCTAATCCGGAGGCCTGGATCAGGCATATAAAATTATTATCATTGTGATGGCATCGCTATTTCGCACCAGCAGAGTGATGGCGCTGCACTAAAAATGCGCAACAGAAAAAACCTTTTATTACGCCCCGATGACTGGCGTTAAAGACCATGATTAACATCATGTTTTAAAACATAAAAATGAAGTAGATCAAAGATTATTTTTATGGCATATATATTGCTTAGTTAAAGAGGTCATGTGATATTCCTGTCACGCTAAATTGGTTTACTGCTTTTTTAATATTTTCGTTCGCCTGCTTCATAAATAATCTGACAATGGCAAAGATGCCCCTGTAGCTCGCAAGAGCTTAGGGGCTTTTTTTTTGCGAAAAATAATCCCACGCCAATGAAATGGTTCACGGATTGCGTTACCAACAGAAAATGAGGAAAGACAATGAGCACTATCACCGAACCCACAACACCCCCGAATATTCCGACGCTGCGGATTAAGGCAATTCAGTCGTTATTAATTGAGAAGGGCTACATCCAGGCGGACGCCGTCGATGAAATCATTGATATTTTTGAACATCGTTTTGGCCCGAAAAACGGCGCCAAAGTGGTGGCGAAAGCCTGGACCGATCCGGACTATAAACAGCGCCTGCTGACCGATGCCACCGCCGCCATTGCCGAGCTCGGTTTCACCGGTCTGGAAGGCGCGCATATGTATGTCGCTGAGAATACCGCGGACGTCCATAACATGGTGGTGTGTACGCTGTGCTCTTGCTATCCGTGGCCCACCCTTGGCCTGCCGCCGACCTGGTACAAAGCCCCGCAATACCGCTCCCGCGCCGTGATCGAACCGCGCAGCGTGCTGGCGGAATTTGGCGTCACCCTGCCAGCCAGGGTCGAAATCCGTGTCTGGGATAGCAATGCCGAGATTCGCTATATGGTGCTGCCGCAGCGCCCCAGCGGCAGTGAACATTTAACCGAAGCGGAGCTGGCAGAACTGGTCACCCGCAACGCCATGATTGGCACCGATCTTTTACCTGCAGTGCAATCCTGAGGAGATCCTGATGAATTCGATTCATGACGTTGGCGGTATGCATAACCTGGGGCCGATCCAGATCGACCTCAACGAGCCGGTATTCAAAGCGGAATGGGAAAAACAGGTATTTTCCACCATTGGTCTCTATTTTGCCGGTGGACTCTGCCCGATTGATGAGTTTCGTCACGCCATTGAAGTGATGGACCCCAGTGAATACCTCAGCACCCCTTATTACGTGCACTGGTATCACGCCATGGAAACACTCGGTATTGAAAACGGCCTTTTCACGCTGGATGAGCTGGAAGCCAAAGTGAAACAACTCGCCGCTCAGGAGACTCAGGCATGAATATTTTAGAGAAAGATCAGGTCTATGCGGCAGTAAAAACCAATCCGGTGTATGTGCGTGAAACCACCCTGCCGGTACGTTTTGTGCCCGGTGATAGCGTGCGGGCGAAAAATATCCACCCAATCGGCCATACCCGCTTACCGCGCTATGTCCGTGGACGTAGCGGGACCATCGTGCAATACCACGGTTCGTTCGTATTCCCGGACACCTATGCCCATGGCAAAGGCGAAAAACCGCAGCATCTCTACAGCGTCCGTTTTGAGGCAGAAGAGTTATGGGGAGAGGCGGCAACCGAAGGTTCTGCGGTCTACCTCGACCTGTGGGATGACTACATCGAGCCAGTGGCCTGAGGAGCATAGCCATGACGTTAATGTCGATGACACTGGCCCCAGAGGCGGCCACTGAAGAACCTGAAATGGCGTTCGGCGAACCCTGGCAGGCGGAAGCCTTCGCCACCGCCCTGCAACTGTCGCAAAACGGGGTTTATTCATGGAGTGAGTGGGTTGAAGCCTTTGCCACTACCATCCGCGAGCAACCGCAGCAGCCCGGGGAAAGTTTAGGCGAAGCCTATTATCGCCAGTGGCTGACCACGCTGGAAATGATGTTACAGCACAAGGAGCTGGTCAGTGAGCAGGATGTGGAGGATCGCCAGGCGCTGTGGCATCTGGCTTATCTGCATACTCCGCACGGGCAGCCGGTGCAGCTCGATCGAGTGGCGCACATTATCGATCCCTGCTCAACGCTGAAAGGCGTGCAGGACGATCATGACCATCATCATCATCACCATGGGCACCTTCATGGCATCCCAACGCCGATCACTATCGTGCCGGGAAGTCGTTAATGTTCGGAGCCGCCACGTCTGGCGGCCTTCCCTGCCATGTTGATACCACAATTTACAGGTGATACCGATGAATACAGCTCTATCGTCAACGCGTCTGAAAGGTCTGTGCTGGGGCATTGTTGTGATCAATATTCTGGCCTGGTGCTGGGCATGGGTTGAGTTTCGCACGCAACCCACGCTGATGGGCACCGCGCTGTTAGCCTATATGTTTGGCCTGCGCCATGCCGTGGACGCCGACCATATCGCGGCTATCGATAACGCGACGCGCAAACTGTTGCAGGAAGGGCGCTCAGCCGAAAGCGCCGGTGCGTTCTTTTCGCTGGGTCACGCTGCCGTGGTCATTATCAGCTGCTTATTTGTGGCGTTAACCGCCAGCGCGCTGGATAAGGCGTTGGGTGATGCGAAGGAAATTGGCAGCCTGATCAGCACCCTGGCATCTGCCGGATTTATGCTGGTGCTGGCCTTCGCCAATCTGTCGATTTTGCTGTCAGTGTGGAAAACCTTCCGTCAGGCCAAAAACGGCGGCACCGTGGTCGCGGATGACCTGGACATGCTGCTGAACCGTCGTGGCTTGCTGGCACGCCTGTTCCGGCCGTTGTTCCGGTTGGTTTCCCGTAGCTGGCATCTGTTTCCTATCGGCTTTCTCTTCGGCATCGGCTTTGATACCGCCACGGAGATCGCCCTGTTTGGCCTCTCCTCGGCACAGGCGGTGGGCGGGATCTCCTTCGCCAGCATCATGGTGATGCCCGCACTGTTTACCGCCGGGATGCTGCTGGTGGATACGCTGGACGGAATTCTGATGGTACGAGTGTATCGCTGGGCCTTTGTCCGCCCAATCCGCAAGCTGTATTACAACCTGACCATTACCATGATGTCGGTTGTGGTGGCCTTTTTTATCGGCGGGATCGAGGTGCTGAGTTTGCTATCAGACAAGATGGCGTTTACCGGCCTCTTCTGGCGCGATGTGCAGGCCCTGACCGATCACTTCAATACGCTTGGCTACGCCATTATTGCCCTGTTCCTGATTAGCTGGGGTATCTCCGCCCTGATTTACCGCCTGAAACGCTATGACGAAGTCGATGTTAACTTCGAATAGCCGCGACGCGGGCCTGCTGTCACGCAACGGGTAATTCACATCTTCGCCGTTATCTAAAGGATATTCGGATATGAGTTCACTCTCGTCGGGTCTTGATCCCAGGACCCCAGGCTCCCCTCGGCCTGTGAAAAGAGGTTTGACCGCCCCCAACGGGGCCGTGCTGGCCGTGGTGTTGTATGTGCTGATGTATCTGTTGTACGGCTGGTCCGAACCCGATGCCTTTAGCGCTTACGCGATTGGCAATCTGGTGAATAACGCGGCTCCACTGGCGCTGGCAGCCGCCGGACAAACGCTGGTGGTGCTGGCAAAAGGCTTCGATTTATCGCTGGTTGGGGTGATTTCGATTGCCAATGTTCTGACCGCCGTCTTCCCGTTTGAGGGACCGCTCGGTGCCTGCTTCAGCCTGGCCATGTGTCTCGCCGCCGGGGCGTTGATTGGGCTGGTGAACGGTTATCTGGTGGCGTGGCACGGCGTGCAGAGCATTGCGGCTACTCTTGGCACCATGATTGTGGCGCAGGGTATCGCCCTGCTGCTGCTGCCGGTACCCGGCGGCAGCGTGTCGGCGTTTATCAGCGACACGCTGACCGATTCCCTGTGGCAGGTTTTGCCGATCTCGGGCCTGTTTCTGCTGATATTCGCCCTGATCTGGCTGGTGATCAAACGTACCGATACCGGTACCGCTATCTATGCCATCGGCGCAGATGAAACTGCCGCCGGTCTCTCTGGTGTCGCGGTACGCTGGACGCGTTGCAAAGCCTTCATTCTGGCGGGTTGTTTCTATGGCGCGGCCGGTTTCATGCTCAGCGCGCAGACAGCGACCGGCGATCCCAATGCCGGGCAACCGTTCCTGCTGCTTTCCTTTGCGGCGGTAGCCCTGGGTGGCACCAGCCTGAGCGGGGGTCGCGGTGGCGCGTTCGGCTCGATGGTGGGCGCGGCGGTACTGCTACTGATGCAGAAAATGTTGTTCGCGCTCGGCGTCTCCTCGTTCTATATCGGGTTTTTCCAGGGCGTGCTGCTGATCCTGTCGATTGTCTCCAGCCATTTACTTAACCGACGTGCGACGAAAAAAGGAGCAACGGTATGAACAAAGCAACCATAGCCCGCGCGGAGATCAACCGCGACGATCGCCGCAGCGGTAGCCGTCTGAATGCCGATTTCATTGCGCCAGTGCTGTTATTACTGCTAACCGTGGTGATGATTCTTGCCTCACGCCTGATAAGCCCGGCCCTCGGTTCCTGGTCGCAGGTGATGATGATTATCACCCTCGCCTCATTTTTACTGGTGGTGGCTTTTGGTCAGGGACTGGTGATTCTGTCCGGGGGGATGGATCTCTCCGTCGCCTCGTTATTCATGTATGGCGGTGTGATGGCCGCAGGGATGATTGGCGAGAATGGCAGCAATACGCTGTGGATGCTGCCGTTAATTCTGCTCTCTGCCGCCGCGATTGGCGCTATCAGCGGCCTGGGCATTACGCTGCTGCGCATTCCATCATTCATTATGACGATGGGGTCCGGCATCATCGTGGCTTCACTGGCGCTGGGGGCAAGCGGCGGCAGTACCCTCGGTGCTTCGCCCCCGCTGCTTTCGGCCGTGGTAAAAGGCAGCCTGTTCGGTATCCCCGGTATTTTGCTGTTCTTTATCGTGTTCAGCCTGCTGGCGCTGTTGCTCCAGTCACGCACCCTGTTTGGCCGCCAGCTGTATGCACTGGGTGGCAACGGACGTGCCGCCGCCATTAGCGGTATTCCGGTGGGCAAGGTAACGGTACTGGCGTATGCCCTGAGCGGATTATGTGCGGCCCTGGGCGGTGCACTGCTGACCGGCTATTCCGATGGTGCCACGTTGCGTATGGGTGATCCCTATTTACTGCCCTCAATTGCCGCCGTAGTGGTAGGTGGATCCTCCATCCTCGGCGGCAAAGGAACCTTTATCGGTACGCTGGCGGGTGCGCTGTTTTTAACCACCGTCGATTCGGTGATTGCTGCGACCGGATTAGACCAGGGCTGGCGCTTAATTGTTTCCGGCTTAATTATTCTGCTGGCGCTGTTATTCCAGTCCGGCTCCATTAATTCTATTTTAATTTTATCAAAGAAAATCGGTGTCTTTTCTAAATAAATGTAATACCTGAACGCTAACATTCTATTTCCTGGAGTCATTATGTCCTTTCAAACACGTGTAAAAAAATACGCGGCGTTAGCCTGCGCCTGCATGCTGATGGTCGGATCGGTTTCCGCTGTTCACGCCGATGAACCGCCGAAGAAATACAAAATATTTCTCAGCTTAAGTTATAGCGGAAATAACTGGATGAGCGAAACCGCAAACATTATAAAATCACTAGCAAAAACGCCACCTTATGACAAGATGGTTGACCTGACCGAGGTGATTTCCGGCACCGATCCGCAGGCGCAGATCTCCGCTTATGAAAGTATGATTGCGGCAAAAGCGGATGGCATTATTAGTTTTCCTATTTCTCCCACCGCATTAAACCGGGTTATTCGCCGCGGCTGCAGCCAGGGGGTGAAATTCTTTATGTTTGACTCCACCGTCACCGAGAAATGTGCCTATAACGTCAGTTATATTTCGGCGGGTGCGGGTGAAAACATGGCTCAGGAACTGGTCAATGAATTAGGCGGTAAAGGGAAAATATTTATGAACCGTGGTGTGCCTGGCACCTCGGTGGATAAACGCCATTACGATGGTGCGATGCATATTTTTAAACAATATCCAGGCATCCAGATTGTCTCCGAATATTATGGTTACTGGGATGATCGTATTAGCCAGCGCGAAACCGCGAAAGCGCTTGCCGCCCATCCTGATGTCAATGGTATCTGGTCAGAATTGGGTGAAGCCGGGGTGCTGAACGCCGTTGCGGACCGCAAAGGCAAAATGATCCCGATTATGGGCGAAAATATGAACGGGTTTCGCCTGGGATTCCTGAATGCGGATTATCGCAAACGTGGGCTGAGTGGCGTATCAGCCGGTTCGCCGCCTGCCACCGCTGGTTATGCTTTCAAACTGATGATGGAAGTCCTCACCGGTAAGCGCAATCTGCCGCCGACCAACATCGAATATCCATTGCCGTGGGTTACCGCCGATCAGGTCAAAATGTGTCAGGACGGAAAAATCACTGAGGGTTGTAATGTGTTCCCGGCCAATATGGTGCCGGAAGGATTCTCCGCCGAAATCTATAACCCGGTGTATTTGCCTGAGGTCTCACTCGATTCAGCTCTGAAGGGTATCCCTACGCCGGGCACCACTATCCAGCCTCTGCCTGCCGCTATTGTGAAGGCTGCCGATGAACCGGGGATCAACTGTGATCGCTGCCAGGCCGCACCGGATGAATACAAGCTCACCAAAGTGAAGCCAACCGTCACCCCATAATTTTGCCTGACGTCGCCTGATGGTCTGCTGCCATCGGGCGACAGGAGACGCACCATGCAACATGCCATGCCGCAAGGCATTCACCTTTCATCTGTCGCCAAATCCTATGGTCCGACCGTCGCGCTGGAGCAAGTCAGCATGACGCTGCAGCCGGGTCAGGTGCAGGCTATTCTCGGTGAAAACGGTGCCGGAAAATCTACGCTGGTGAAAATCCTCTCCGGCGTGGTGGCCCCCAATAGCGGAGCCATGATGATGGATGGCGAGACTTACGCGCCGCATTCCCTTCAGCACGCCCGCAGACTCGGGGTCAGCACCGCATTTCAGGAACTGAGCCTGTTGCCCAATCTCAGCGTGGCGCAGAATTTTTTTCTGCCCCATGCGCCGAAGAATGCATTTGGCCTGCCCGCGCGCAAACGCATGCAACAGGAAACCGAAACCATTCTTAATCAACATGATGTCTTCGATATCTCGCCGCAGGCCAATGTCGAAAGCCTGTCCTTAGCAGCGCGTCAGCGGCTGGAGATCGTGCGTGCGATGCACCTCAATCCCCGCCTGTTGATCCTCGATGAACCGACCGGGGCGCTGGCTGATGTGGAGTGGTTATTCCGTCTGGTGCGCCGCCTGACGCAACAGGGCAGTTCAGTGCTGTATATCTCGCATCGTCTGGCTGAAATTCGTGCCATCGCCAGCCATGCCACAGTGCTACGCAGCGGAAAAAGTATCGAAACCGTCGATTTATCCGCCGTCAGCAATGATGATATTTTCGCCCTGATGGTGGGCCGCCGATCCAGCCAGCGCTCGACCACCCGCCGTCAACCCGCCATCGCAGCACACCTCCCCCGCCTGGTGACCAATGACTTGAGTAGCAGTGCCTTTGCAGATGTCTCGCTGGAACTCCATCAGGGCGAAATACTGGGCGTGGCAGCCCTTGAAGGACAGGGGCAGCGGGAATTATTTCGTACCCTTGCAGGCCTGATGAAACCCGGCAGCGGACAAATACAACTGGATGGGCATGTGGTCAATTTACGCCATTCCCGTGAAGCGCTGAATTTGCATAGCGGGATAGCCTTTGTGCCGGAAGACCGTAAAAGCGAAGGGATTTTTCCCACCCTGTCCACCGCTGCCAATGTGACGCCTTCGGTGCTGTCGCGGTTTACCCGGCTGGGCCTGATTAAACGCGATGCCGAAGACGAGGCAATTGGTAGCGTCGCCCCGCGCGTGGAGCTCAGCGCCCGCTACCTGAATTTTAAAATTGGCACCCTGTCCGGCGGCAATCAGCAAAAAGCACTGATTGCGCGGGCGCTGCTGTCCGGGGCGAAAACCTTGCTGTTATTCGACCCAACGCGCGGGGTCGATGTCGGAACTAAAGAAGTTATCTATCAGGCGATTCGTCAGTTTGTGGCGGATGGTGGTTCGGTGCTGGTTTACTCCACCGATCTACCTGAATTACAGGCGCTGGTCGATCGCTGTCTGGTGATGTACCACGGGCGCGTTGTCGCAACGCTGGAACAACAGGATATGGATGAGAACCGGATGGTGGGTTTAATGACTGGGAATGATGCAGGGGTGGATTAAGGCCTTAAAACACGGGCTGGCTCCACTCTACGGGGCCAGTCTGACTTAATCATGGGGTGATAGTACTCACGGTCCGTGAATATATCCCGCCTGAGCGATCTGACTTTTCTACACTTTTCATTGCGTCCTTAACATGAGGTCATTATATGAACAGTTATGTATTAAGCGTCAGAATGAAAATGACGGGAAATGTCTTCGGCAATCAGGTGGGTGGGGTGACTTATCTGGAAGTGCCTGATACTGCCAAAGTTCCCTTACCCTCCCATACGGCTGGCACGGCTCAGCAATGGATGACGAAAGTGCTGCAAATAGCCAAGCCCGACAACGTTCCGGAACACAAACGCGATATTGTCTTCTTTGTGCACGGTTATAACACCTCCCCCGAAGAGGCCTTAAAGCGCCAGCGGCTCGCCGAGTTAAAACTGAATGAACACAAATTCAATTGCATGGTGATTGGATTCGACTGGCCTTCAAACGAAAAGCCTCAGGATTATCTGTCAGATCGTGGGGATGCGTTGGATACTGCCCCGGTTCTGGTGAGAGGCGGCATCATCCCCTTCACCATTTTTTCTAAAAAAGATTGTCCGGTAAACGTTCATATTATGGCTCATTCGATGGGAGCGTTTGTAGTGCGGGAGGCCTTCCGTCATGTCGATAAAATGCGTGATTCAGACCTGGCAAACGACTGGCGAATCGGGCAGATCGCGCTCTTTGCCGCAGATATCTCCTCCAGCTGTTTCGCAGCAGATAATGCCGACATGCTACCCGTCTTCAATCACTGTGGGCGGCTGACAAATTACTACAGCGGTTTTGACGAGGCACTGGCCGCCTCCAATATCAAGAATATCGATTTAAGTTCGCGCGTGGGACGGGTGGGAATGCCAGTGGATACTCCCGTCCCAAACAAAGCGGTGGACGTAGACTGCGGGGCACGCTATCAGGCTATCCCCTATCCTAAACTTAAAATACTCGATGGCATGGAGTCTCACTCCTGGTACCTGGAAGACGAAATCTGGTATGAGGATCTGGCGCAGACCCTTAGCGGAAGCACCGACAGAAATTACATCACCTCTCGCCATGCGAAAAATGGTTCGAATGACTTTGAGCTCAACACTGATTGAGTCACTCCATACCTTGTTTCCAGCATTGATTGAAAGACTACATGGCTGAATTGACTTATCCACCCGGCACCCGGTTCACACCTCACAGTGGAACATAAAGGCTCTGCGGAGCCTTTCTCTACCACCTGCCAGGCATCGGCCACAACGCCGTTGCTGGCCATACGCCAGAACATGAAGATGACTCATGTTCCTTTGAAATTTAATCACTTTTCCTCATACAACTCTTCTGGCATAAAAGATGCATTGTTAACTTCAAAACAATATAAAGGCAACTGATTGAGAACGCCCGCCATCAAATTGGGCAACACTCAAAAGACAAGAAAAAATCAGGCTTTATATTGGATACCAGGACACCAGATCACCATGAATAAGCATTTTTCATTTACGGTTAAAAGCCTTCGTTTCGACGAAAATTATAACCCCTCCCAAAACACTCGCATCACCACCAACTTTGCTAATCTGGCCAGGGGGGATAAACGTCAGGAAAACCTGCGCAACGCCCTGGTGATGATTGACAATCGTTTCAATTCTCTGGCGCATTGGGATAACCCTAATGGCGATCGTTATGCTGTCGAGCTGGACATCATTTCTGCCGAGTTGAATATTAACCTCGAAGGCCATGGCAACGCCTTCCCGGTGATTGAAATCCTGAAAACCAATATCGTTGAT
>NZ_JAPWKD010000018.1 GCF_028283705.1 Pantoea sp. | reverse complement strand
CATCCCCATGCCCGTGCCGATGACAAAAGCGGTGAGTCCAGCCTGCAAAATGCTGCTGTCGGCGCGCAACAGCAGTAATAACGCGCTACCGGCAATTAACAATAGCGCCCCCAGCTGGGCGGTAAAGCGGTAAGAGGTCATCAGCATCAGTCGCCCACTCAGGGTGCTGGCGAGTGGCCAGCCAATCGACATCATCGCCAGCGCACTGCCCGCCTGTAACGGTGTGCCACCGGTAATGCCCTGAATCCAGGTGGGCAGGAAAGCGCTGATCCCCATCATCGCTGCCCCGATAATCAGATTGCCCGCATTGCCCGCCACAATTAACCGGCTGCGCCAGATGGCCAGCGGGAACAGGGGGGCCGCCGCACGTTGCTCATGACGTTTGAGGAAAAACGCGGCGATAAACGCCATCAGCACGAAAAACAGCAACCAGTAGCCAAGCACTTCTGCCTGTAACAAGGCGATCAGTAACGCGCTGACGCTTAGCATTAGCCAGGCGCAGCCGGTGATGTTCAATGCACAAGGTTGTTGTTGTTCATGTGCGGGAAGGAATCGCGCCAGCAGCAGCATGGAGATCAACCCAATCGGCACGTTGACCCAGAAAATCACCGCCCAACTGAAGTGCTGCACCAGCCAGGCACCGCTCAGCGGGCCGAGTATTGCCGCCACTCCCCAGACGCTGGAAAGCCAGCCCTGCACACTGGCGCGTTCGCGCGGTGAGTAGATGTCCGCGACGATGGTGGTGGTCAGCGGCATGATGGCTCCCGCCCCCAGCCCCTGAAAAGCACGGAACAGAATCAGCCATGTCATGCTGTGGGCAAAACCACACAGCACCGAACCGATAAGGAACAGCGAAACGCCAACAAAAAATAGCGTTTTCCGGCCCCACATATCTGCCAGCCGCCCGTAAAGCGGCACCGTCACCGCCTGGGTGAGCAGATAAATGGAGAAAACCCAGCCAAATTGCGAGAAGCCGCCCAGATCGGCAATGATGGTGGGCATCGCAGTCGCCACAATGGTGACCTCAATTGCCGCCATAAACATAGCCAGCATGCAGGCTACGAGGATCCAGTGGCGGTTTCCCGTTTGTATTTCTGCGCTCTCAGTCATTTTTCTACCTTCCTCTGTCTCAAGGCTAGACGAAATTTGCCGTCGTCAATTTCCTCTGCGTGCGCCCTGTTGTGACGCTGTCACATAATTCGATGAATTTTTTTTATTGTCATAAATTGCCTGATTTCATGCGGGCTGAACCCATTTTTTCCCCTTTTTCTATCTGTCTGATTTTCCCCTGAAAACTGGCATGTTTCGTTTTAGGTTGCTATAGGTCTAAAACCCCTTTCCCGGTTTTCACTGGAAAAGTGACATTAAGTAGTCGTTTTATCTGCAATCTTAATTTTTTAAACGCTTTTATGATTCAGGGAGAAGCACGCTATGCAAAACGCATCGCTTGCCCGACGAGCCGGGTTGGCAGTGCTTGCCATTTTGGTGGTGGTGGGGCTGCTGGTCTGGGGACTCGGGCTGGATACGCTGCGCGCCCGTCGGGTGGATTTAATCTACCTTGGGCAACAGCATCTGTTTTTGGTGTTCTGGTCGATGTTCTTCGCGCTGCTGGTCGGCATTCCCAGCGGCATTTTGCTAAGCCGCCCGTTTGCCCGGCGCTGGGCCGAGTACGTGATGCAGATTTTCAACGTCGGCAACACGTTGCCGCCACTGGCCGTGCTGGCCCTGGCGATGGTGATTGTCGGCATCGGCGATCGTCCGGCGTTAATTGCGCTGTTCCTTGCCTCTCTGCTGCCTATCGTGCGGAATACCTTTGCTGGACTGAGCGCGGTGCCCCCTTCGCTGCTCGAAGCCGCCAACGGTATTGGCATGACCAAATTTCAGCGTTTACGCCAGGTGGAAATCCCCAACGCGCTGCCGGTGATCCTCGCCGGGGTACGGATTGCCACCGCAATCAATGTTGGCACGGCACCACTGGCGTTTTTGATTGGTGCCAGCAGCTACGGCGAGCTGATTTTTCCGGGCATCTATCTCAACGATTTCCCAACGCTGATTCTCGGTGCAGCGGCAACCGCCCTGTTCGCGCTGATTCTCGATATGCTGCTTGCCGCAGTGGGACGCATCCTCAGCCCGCACTCAGCGGCATAACCACAGGAGTCTTGTGATGGCCACTGCCAACCTGCTGGCGCGCTGGGCGAAACGCACTGCGCTGGCGCTGACCGCAACCCTGGCACTCAGCCAGGCCGCTGCGGCTGCCACTCCCATCGTGATGGCGACCAAAAGTTTTACCGAGCAGCACATCCTTTCCGCCATGACGGTGTTGTGGCTGCAAAAGAAAGGTTTTCAGGTGATCCCAAAAACCAATATCGCCACCACCATTGGTCGTAACGCGATGATCAACAAACAGATTGATATGACCTGGGAATATACCGGGACGTCGCTGATCATCTTTAACCACATCAATAAGCCGATGTCGTCGCAACAGGCCTATCAAACGGTGAAAGATCTCGACGGTAAGCTGCGGCTGATCTGGCTGGACCCGGCACCCATGAACAATACCTACGCCTTCGCCATGAAACGCGAACGTGCTGACAAGGAAGGTATCAGCACTATGTCGCAGCTGGTGGCAAAGCTGGAGCAGATTCGTAAGACCGACCCGGATCATAACTGGAAGCTGGGGCTGGACCTGGAGTTTGCCGGGCGTTCTGATGGCCTCAAGCCGTTACAGAAGGCCTATAACATGCCGCTTGACCGCCCACAGATTCGGCAGATGGACCCCGGTCTGGTGTACAACGCGGTGCTGGAAGGCTTTGTCGATGCCGGCCTGATCTATACCACTGACGGACGCGTCAAAGGCTTCGATCTCAAGGTGCTGGAAGATGATAAGCACTTCTTCCCAAGTTACAACGTCACGCCGGTAGTTCGGAAAGATGTGCTGGAGAGCCATCCCGGGCTGGCAGCGGCGCTGAATCAGTTGTCGCCGTTGATCACGGACGAGGCGATCACTGAGATGAACAAACGCGTCGATATCGATCACCAGTCCCCTGAACAGGTGGCGCGTGATTTCCTTCAATCCAAAAACATGCTGTAAGGAGGCGCAATGGATACCCTGCATTACATCATGGATAACTGGGACACCCTGCTGGCCCTGACCTGGCAGCATACCTGGCTGGTGCTGGTGGCGGTGGGTTTTGCCATTGTCGTTGGCGTGCCGCTCGGCATTTTGATTGTGCGCTTTAAATGGCTGGCGACGCCGGTATTGGGCATTGCCACCATTGTGCTGACTATTCCGACCATCGCGCTGTTTGGCCTGATGATTCCGCTGTTTTCGCTGATCGGTCAGGGTATTGGTGCCCTGCCTGCCATCACCGCCGTGTTTCTTTATTCACTGCTGCCAATTGTGCGTAACACCCATACCGCACTAGAGAACTTACCACCGGGTCTGCGGGAAGCGGGACGTGGCATTGGTATGACCTTCTGGCAGCGCCTGCGCTGGGTCGAGATCCCCATGGCATTGCCGGTGATTTTTGGTGGTATCCGCACCGCCGTGGTGATGAATGTCGGCGTGATGGCAATTGCCGCGGTGATCGGTGCGGGTGGTTTGGGCCTGCAACTGCTGGATGGCATCAGCGGCAGCGATGTGCGGATGTTGATTGCCGGTGCGTTGATGATTTGTGTGCTGGCTATTGTACTTGACTGGCTGCTGCATCGTTTGCAGTCGGCGCTGACTCCTAAGGGGATTCGATAATGATAAAACTGGAAAACCTGACGAAAACCTTTACCCAGAAAAACGGCACCCGCTTCAATGCTGTTGATAACGTCAGCCTGGAGGTTCCCGTCGGGGAAATGTGTGTGCTGCTCGGTCCTTCTGGCTGCGGCAAAACCACCACGCTGAAAATGATAAACCGACTGATTCCCGCAACCAGCGGCAGAATTTTGATCAATGGTGAAGACACCAGCATGCAGGATACCGTGACACTACGCCGCAATATCGGCTATGTGATCCAGCAGATTGGTTTGTTCCCCAATATGACGATTGAAGAGAATATTACCGTGGTGCCCCGCATGCTAGGCTGGGATAAAAAGCGTTGCCGCGAACGTGCGACCGAATTGATGAGCATGGTAGCGCTTGATCCGACAAAATTCCTGCATCGCTACCCACGTGAGATGTCCGGTGGCCAGCAGCAGAGGATCGGCGTGATCCGCGCGCTGGCGGCAGATCCACCGGTACTGCTGATGGATGAACCTTTCGGTGCTGTTGACCCGATTAACCGCGAGGTGATCCAGAATGAGTTCCTCGACATGCAACGGCAATTAAAGAAGACGGTTATGCTGGTCAGCCACGATATCGACGAGGCATTGAAGCTCGGTGACCGCATTGCGGTGTTTGGACAGGGCAAAATTGTGCAGTGCGCCAGCCCGGATGAATTGCTGGCGAAACCGGCGAATGATTTTGTTGGATCGTTTGTCGGCCAGGACCGGACCCTGAAACGTTTGTTGCTGGTGCAGGCGGGTGACGTCACCGATCAGCAGCCGACCATTACCGTGCAGCGTAGCACCCCGCTACAGGAAGCCTTCGCCACCATGGATGATAACGATATGCGCTCGGTAACGGTGGTAGATAATGATGGTAAGCCGCTGGGCTTTGTGAAACGCCGCGAAGCACGCGGGGCCAATGGACGCTGTGAAGAAATGCTGCATACCTTTACCGTCACCGGCAAAGCCGAAGAGAACCTGCGTGTCGTCCTGTCCAAATTGTATGAACACAATCTGGTATGGATGCCGATTGTCGATGAGGATGGCCGTTACAGCGGGGAGATTTCGCAGGATTATATTGCGGACTATCTGAGTTCGGGGCGGACACGTCGGCGGTTAAACCCTTAACCGCACTGATCCGTAGCGGCGCGATTTATCGCGCAATCCCGTGCACGATGCGGGAAAAACCCGCGCGATAAATCGCGCCGCTACGTCAGTGTTTAATGGGAGTCCTCTGCCGCAGTCGTCAGTGCTGCGTTGCTCTGCTCTGATGGCAGCATCACGTTGAGCACAATTGCCAGGATGCCGCCAGTGGTCACCGCATGGCCAAACAAATTGGTGATGATCATCGGGAATTGTTTCAGCACATCCGGTACCGCTTCTACTCCCAGACCCAGACCAAATGACACCGCCACGATCAACATTTCACGCCGTCCCAGCGGCGTCTGCGTCATCACGCGGATCCCCGCAGCGACTACGCTACCGAACATCACCAGCGTTGCTCCACCCAATACCGGCGGCGGAATTTGCTGCAACAAATTGCCAATCACCGGGAACACGCCCAGCAACACCAGCATCAGACCAATTACCATGCCGACATAACGGCTGGCGACGCCGGTCATTTGAATGACACCGTTATTCTGCGCGAAGGTGGTGTTCGGGAAAGCAGAGAACATAGCGGCCAGCACGCAGCTGATGCCATCCGCCAGGATGCCGCCCTGCAAACGCCGCTGGAAGCCCTCTCCCTCAATTGGCTGGCGCGACAGCAGGCAGTTTGCGGTGAGATCCCCAACGGCTTCGATAACGCTAATCACAGAAACCAGCGCAATCGGCACAAAGATCGCCCAGTCGAAGTTGAAGCCAAAGCGGAAAAAGCCCGGCATCACCAGCCAGCTGCTGGTTACCATCGGTTTCAGTTGCAGATGGCCGGTCAGTGCGGCAGCAATACAACCTACGGCGATGCCCGCCACCACTGCAATCAGTCGTGCCCAGCGGTTACGTGAACGGTTGAGTGCCACAATCACCAACAACGTCAGTGCGCCCAGCGCCAGGTTCCACGGAGCGCCGAAGTCAGCCGCGTTATGACCACCGGCCCAATCAGTGATGCTGACTTTTATCAGGCTGATGCCAATCAGGGTGATCACCGTGCCAGTCACCACTGGCGTTAACACTTTACGTAATGGCGCGATACAGCGGCTGATCAGCATCGGGATCAGCGCAGCGATCAGGTTGCAACCAAAGATCATCGCCATGATCTCTTCCGGCGATCCGCCGCGTGCTTTCACCATCAGGCCGCCAGACAGGATCACGCCAAGGAAGGCAAAACTGGTGCCCTGTAAACAGATCATCCCAGCGCCGATGCCCATAAAACGCCGCGCCTGAATAAAGGTACCCAGACCAGAGACCAGTAACGACATACTAATCAGATAAGGAATATAAGCCTGTAATCCCAGTACCGAACCAATAATCAGCGGTGGCGTGATGATCCCCACTACGCTGGCCAACACATGTTGCAGTGCGGCAAAAAATGCGGGGGCTGGGCCTATGCGTGCTTCCAGCCCGTACAGCAAACCTTTTTCATCTGAGTGCGACATAACGGTGCTCCGGCAGTAAATTCATCAGGTCAGCTGATGCATGAATCACGCCAGAGCAATAAGTTTCAGTGATATTTTTGGCAGGATGTTGAATTTTAAGGGGATTAATTTGGCAAAAAAGGCGGCCGAATCTGCAACCTTAGATTCAGCCACTTCGCATTTGCCACTTTTCGTTTCATCAGGCTGCTGGTTTTGCACTGTCGTTGTGCGACAGACGGTTATCCAGCAGCGAAAGATCGAGGTAACCACTCAGATCTCGCTGTTCCGCACGCGGCAGATAGGGCAATTCACCCAATAACGGTGCGGCCAGCTTTTCACTCAGTACATCAATGATTTCAGCATAATGTGCCAGCCCAGGGTTGATGCGATTGGCAACCCAACCCACCAGCGGCAGACCATCCTGTGCTATGGCCTCGGCAGTCAGTAAAGCATGGCTGATGCATCCTTCTTTAATCCCGACCACCAGAATCACTGCCAACTGCTCCTGTTTTACCCAGCTTGAGAGCGGTTGCAGGTCATTCATCAGGCAGCGCCAGCCGCCCGTTCCCTCAACCACCACATGCGGGGCGCGCTCCTGCAAGGCAGCCAGCCCTCTACTGAGCAGCGGATAATCAATTTGATGGGTGGGACTGGTGCTGATTTCATCCTCTTCCAAAGTAATAGGATTGATCGCGGCATAAGGTAATGCCAGGCCAGAAGCCTGCTGCAATAACAGTGCATCCTTGTTACGCAAACCCTCAGGAGTCTGTTTTGCGCTTTTAGCAATGGGCTTATAACCCACAGCGCACTGACCTGCCTGTGCAAAGCACTGCAGCAGCGCGCGGGAAACCACGGTTTTGCCCACCGCGGTGTCGGTACCGGTGATAAAGAGTGTTTTCACCCTTCCTCCTAACATTTAGCGATGTGAACCAGAGGTGACGAAGGGGCAGTGTAAGTAAATGTCGTACCTGACAGATTGCGTTAGCGCAAACTTAGGGCGAGCTAATCAACCCTGGAGCAGTTTTACCAGCAAATGACCGGAATAAAGGGCATCTTTGATTAACGCCGCAGCCCCTAAGGTGCCGGGATCGTTAAACACGGTGGGGGCAAGCTGGATTTCATCGCTGTAAGCCGGTAATGCCTGCTGGCGAATGGTGCTGCTGACGGCAGGAAACAGGACGTCAGCGGCCTGATTGAGGGGAGAACCGATGAGAATTTGGCGTGGATTGAAGATATTAACCATCATTGCCAGCATGCGGCCAATATGATGCCCGACCCCGGCAATGACATCGCTCGCCAGACGGTCGCCCTGCTGTGCAGCCTGGCACAAGGTTTCAATCGTCAGCGGGGCCGCGTGCAGGCGGCTCTCCGGCTGGGTCGGCAGGCGCAATTTCGCCAGATTGAGCAAGCTGCCAATGCTGGCGACGGTTTCCAGGCAGCCATGATTGCCGCAGTAACACTGCTGACCATAAGGATCAATTTGCGTGTGACCAATTTCCACCAGCGCCCGCCCGCTCTTGTGCAGCAATTGTCCACCGGTAATCACCCCGGCTCCCACCGTTTCATCAATCACAATCTGAATCACGTCCTGCGCCCCGCGTGATGCGCCAAATAGCGATTCAGCCAGAGTCCAGGCGGAAATATCATGCTGCACGAAAACCGGCACACCGCTGCGTTGCGACAGGGTCTCGCCCAGCGGCATATCCTCAATATCGTAACCGGGGATACGGTGCACAACACCGGATGCGGCGTTAATCAGGCCCGGCAGCGTGATGGCGATAGCCGTCAGGCGCTCCAGTTTTTTCTGATGACGGATAAAAAAGGCATCGATCAGTTCCAGCAGCTCCTGCAACAACGGCTTGTCCGGACCGACGATCAGTGGCAGACGCTCCTCCTGCAAGGCTCGGCTACTGAGGTCGCGCAATGTCAGGGTGATGTGACCAGGCTGAATACGCACCGCCAGATAGTGCCAGGCCAGGGTATCCAGCAGCAGGCCGATAGCCGGACGTCCACGGCTGCCCGCTTCCTGAAACTCGGTTTCCTGAACCAGATGCGCATCCAGCATTTCACGGACGATTTTGGTGATGCTGGCAGGCGCCAGCTGGGCGCGTTTGGAAAGTTCTATACGCGAAATCGGGCCGAAATGATCGATCAGTCGGTAAACCACGCCTGCATTGGTCTGCTTTATCTGGTCAATGTGGCCAGGTTGACTGTCCTGATTCACGCCCTGCTCCCGGTTATTTTCGCGCTTCTAAATAAATAGCAACTATGGTGCGGCAGAATGGCGGATAGCGCCAAATATTTGATTAGATATGTGATTTATCGCACATAAAGCCTGGTGTTTTTCTCACCTACTGGATTAAGTTTCAGCATTGCGCTGTAAAAGCATCATCATATTCGCCATCTGCGCACTGGGTTCGCGGGTGGCTGACCACACCAGCCATACCTCCGAAAGTGCATCGCTTTCATGCAGCGGTAGCCATACCACATCAGCCAGCCGTGCGCGGCGAAACGACGCGGGTAATATCGACACCCCCAGCCCGGTCGCTACCAGCCCGAGAATGGTCATCGCCTCACCGACTTCCTGGGTTACGAAAGGTTTGATCTGGTAACGATGCAGCAAGGCAAGAATCTCACCATATAAGGCAGTGCCGCCCTGGGGATCAAAGAAAACAAAGGGTTCATTGGCCAACGCCTGGATGGAGATGGACTCGGCATCGGCCAGCGGATGCGCCCAATGCACCACCGCACAGAGCGGCTCACGCAGCAACAATTGATGCTGCAAATCAGCAGGCAACGGTGTATTGCGCATCACACCCAGGTCGAGGCGTCCTTCATGCAACGGTGCCAGTTGCTGCCGGGTGTTGATCTCCTGCATCTGAATATGGACTTCCGGCCAGCGCTGACGGAAATGGTAGAGCGCATCAGAAACCAGCCCGGTAAAAGGCGCGGATGAGGTAAAACCGATGCGCAGCTCCCCTTCCTGACCATTATGCAACCGGACGGCACGGCTGGCGGCCTGTTCGACCTGCAGCATGATCCCGCGCGCATCCAGTAAAAACTGCTGCCCGGCGGCGGTCAGTTGCACGCTGCGATTGGTACGGGTAAACAGCTGCGCACCAATCTCCTGTTCCAGCTGCTGGATCTGCTGGCTGAGCGGCGGCTGTGAAATATTCAGGCGCTGAGCAGCACGACCAAAATGCAACTCTTCAGCCACGGCAATGAAATAGCGCAGATGACGCAGTTCGATATTCATATTTTAAACGTCTCATTCGAGATTATTAATATATTGTACAACCTATTCAACCTTTCCTACGATATCAATACCTTCATAATCTTAAGGATTTTCCGTGAGTCGCTCTTCTCAGGCTGTGACACTCGACGAGGACGAAGTATCCGTTGTGCCTGCCTCAGTTCCCGCATCAGCAACATGGATTGAACGTGGTTCGCCGCAATTTATGCGTGTTACCCTTGCCCTGTTCTCTGCCGGTCTTGCCACCTTTGCCCTGCTCTATTGCGTCCAGCCTATTCTGCCCGTGCTTTCCCAGCAGTTTGGTGTATCGCCAGCGGCCAGTAGTATCTCGCTGTCACTTTCGACTGCCCTGATGGCACTGGGATTGCTGGTCACTGGCCCGCTGTCGGATGCTATTGGTCGCAAATCGGTGATGGTCACCGCACTGATGCTGGCGGCCATCTGTACCGTCATTTCTGCCATGATGACCAGCTGGCACGGCATCCTGCTGATGCGTGCGTTGATTGGTTTATCGCTCAGTGGTGTGGCTGCGGTCGGGATGACTTACCTGAGCGAAGAGATTCATCCACGCGTGATCGCCTTCTCGATGGGGCTGTATATCAGCGGTAACTCGATTGGCGGGATGAGCGGACGTCTGCTGACCGGGGTGCTGACCGATCTGTTTTCATGGCGCATTGCCATTGGGGTGATTGGCTGTTTTTCGCTGGCTTCCGCGTTGATGTTCTGGAAAATCCTGCCTGCTTCGCGTCATTTCCGCCCGGCTTCTCTGCGTCCACATAACCTGCTGATCAATTTCCGTCTGCACTGGCGAGATAAGGGCTTGCCGCTGTTGTTCGCCGAAGGTTTTCTGCTGATGGGCGCATTTGTCACCCTGTTCAACTACATTGGCTACCGCCTGTTAAGTGCCCCGTGGTTTCTCAGCCAGGCAGTGGTGGGATTGCTCTCTGTGGTCTATCTGACGGGCTCCTGGAGTTCGCCAAAAGCCGGTGCCATGACCAGTCGCTTTGGACGCGGTCCGGTGATGATCGCTGCCACCGCCATCATGCTGTGCGGATTATTACTGACAGCATTCAATACGTTGTGGATTATCCTGCCCGGCATGATGCTGTTTACCGCAGGTTTCTTTGCCGCTCACTCGGTTGCCAGCGGCTGGATTGGTCCGCGCGCCCGTCGTGCAAAAGGCCAGGCATCATCCCTCTATCTCTTCAGTTACTACGCGGGTTCCAGTGTCGCCGGTACCTTAGGTGGCGTGTTCTGGCACAGCTTTGGCTGGAGCGGCGTTACGCTGTTTATCAGCATGCTGCTGGTGCTGGCTTTGCTGGTCGGCTGGCGTTTGCAGTGCCGTAAACTGTAGTAGCCTGCATCTTTATAACGGGGTCATTGCGCCCCGTTTTCCCACGCAAAAAACACTTCCTGATAAACCTTTAGTCCCAATCAAAACAAAATATCAATTGCTAGCTATAATTTGTTCTATTCCAACTATTGTTAGACTTTTTTTTCACAGCAACGAGGAAGTCAGATGGGACTCTATTATTATGTCGATAAGCACGCAGGTTATAATGACAATCACGTGGTTCATGCCACCGGCTGTCCCTTCCTTCCCCCCGACGCGGCACGGCGTTTTCTTGGCACTTTTTATACCGCTAACGCCGCAATTCAGCAGGCGCGTAAATTTTTCCCCAGCGCCATGGGCTGCGAACATTGCTGTCCGGTTTTGGTAAAAAAAAACCTGACGACTCAGAATAACGTGGCGCTAAAACACCTGGTGTGACTCTGATAATCCCGGCCTGGATTCCGTCGCAGCGGTGCGCCATTTTGTTAAGTTTTCCTGCGGCATTTCGCTATGTTAGAGACACTAAAACTGGCTTCAGGTTGGATCGTTGATGCGGGAAAAATTCGCGAAGTCACAAATCGCCCTGCACTGGTTAACAGTGCTGTTGATCGCCATTGCCTATACCACCATTGAACTGCGCGGTCTGGTTCCGCGTGGTTCATGGGCGCGGAATCTGATGATAATGACGCACTATAGCTGCGGTGTATCGGTATGGGTACTGATGCTGGCGCGTGGTGTGTTACGCCATCGTCACGCTTCACCCGATATCCTGCCGCCCCCGCCACGCTGGCAACAGGGTTTAGCCAACCTGATGCATCTTCTGCTGTACGCGTTGTTTCTGGTATTGCCGATTCTGGGAGTAACCTCGAAGTATCTGAATGGACGTCCCTGGCAATTATTTGGCGTGGTGATGCCCGTCAGCGCAACCCCGAATTTTGATCTCGCCGATAGCCTGATCAGCTGGCATGAGACCCTCGCTCCACTCGGTTACTGGTTAATCGGCCTGCATGCAGCCGCAGCATTACTGCACCATTACGTATTCAAAGACAACACGCTGTTGCGCATAATGCCGGCACGCAAACGCGGCTGATAACCTCAGGCTATTGACTTTAGCGTTGGCGATAAAAAATATTCAGCAATAAAACGCGCTTAGAAGGTTTCCCTCCGCGTTTTAATCCATCACAATAGGCACAAATTGTGATGGATGTCACTTTACATGGGTGTCTTTCGCCCTTCATTTGCTGCTCACTGATCTGAAATTAATGCAATCAACAACCGTCTCCCGTAAAACGGCCTGGCTACGCGTGGTGCTGCTGGCCATTGCCGCTTTTGTCTTTAATACCACCGAATTTGTGCCGGTCGGCTTGTTGTCAGATATCGCCGCCAGCTACTCGATGAAAACGGCTGATGTCGGCATCATGCTGACCATCTATGCCTGGGTAGTGGCGCTGTTATCGCTGCCGCTGATGTTGCTGACGCGCAATATTGAACGCCGCCTGCTGCTATCGATTCTGTTCGTGCTGTTTATCGCCAGCCATGTGCTTTCGTCTGTGGCCTGGGATTTCACCTCACTGGTGCTCTCCCGTATCGGTATCGCCCTCGCCCATGCGGTGTTCTGGTCGATTACCGCGTCGCTGGCGATACGCGTTGCTCCGGCGGGTAAAAAGACCCAGGCGCTGAGTATGCTGGCAACCGGCACCGCGCTGGCGATGGTCCTGGGGGTGCCAATTGGCCGCGTCGTAGGTCAGTATCTGGGCTGGCGCACCACCTTTGGCATGATTGGTTTGTCTGCCCTGGTGCTGCTGGTGTTACTGGTGCGTATTCTGCCGCGTCTGCCAAGCGAACACACCGGATCGCTCAGCAGCGTACCGATGCTGTTTCGCCGACCGGCGCTGGTCAGTATGTATGTGCTGGTGACAGTGGTGGTGACCGCCCATTATACCGCCTACAGCTATATCGAACCCTTTATGCAAGTGGTAGCGAATTCCGGGGAGAACTTCACCACCTTGTTACTGCTACTGTTCGGCTCTGCGGGGATTATCGGTAGCGTGCTGTTCAGTACCCTCGGCAATAAATATCCCTCAGCCCTGCTGATTGCGGCCATCGCCGTGATTACCTTGAGCATGGGTTTGCTGATCTTTGCCGCCGTGCGTCCGGCAGCCATTGCCACGCTCTGTATCTTCTGGGGTATGGCCATGATGATGATCGGGCTGGCGATGCAGGTGCGGGTATTGTCGCTGGCACCAGACGCGACCGATGTGGCGATGTCGCTGATGTCCGGCATTTATAACATCGGTATTGGTGCCGGAGCGCTGCTGGGGAACCAGGTTAGCCTGCATTTAAACATGGCGGATGTGGGTAATGTGGGTGGGTTAATTGGTCTGGTCGCGTTGTTCTGGTGCATCTACATCTTCCGTCGCTATCCGCAGTTGCGTTCGAACGGATAGTCGAAAAAGGGCTTCAGATACGCTGTTATCTGAAGCCAGCCCCTTCTTATTTATAGAGTTCTGCGGTGCCATGCAGGTTGTTGTTGCCAGAGGTCGAAGTGATGCGGAAAGACTTTGCTCCGGCAGCACTCGCCTTCTCCGCCAGTTGATTCTCCAGCGATGTCAAATCCGTGCTACCTGATGCGCTTACCACACCAATTTGTTGTTGATTCACTGGTGCTTCGCTCACCAGATCAGCAGCCATGGTACCAAACGCGATTGATGACAGGGCCACAGCGGCCAGGGTCAGTTTAATGCTTTTCATGATTTGTCTCTCTTTGCAGATGAAATTAGGGTCAGTCGCCATTAAATTAACAACCGTTAAGTAAATGCTAGATCCAAAGCCGTATGCGCGTCAACTATTTTATTAACGCTCGTTATTTTAATGGGAAGTAGCGTGAGTATGGGCTTTGGCGTCGATCTACACTTGACGGATCAGGCGGTTTTTCCGATCAAAAGCACAAACGGGCAAAGTGTGGACATCACTTTACCCGCTGCCCTTGCATATTAATTTAATGATCGGTAATTTAATGATATGTTTTCGCCGTTGTGAGGATGTATGAGCCAGATAAGTGAACCGGTGATCCGCAAAAGTCGTGGCAGACCCAAAGTCTTTGATCGCGATGATGCGCTGGATAAAGCGTTGATGCTGTTCTGGGCACACGGTTATGAAGGCACCTCGCTGGCGGATTTAGTGAGCGCTACAGGTGCGAAAGCCCCCACGCTCTACGCTGAGTTCGAAAACAAAGAAGGTCTGTTTAAGGCCGCCATGCAGCGTTATATCGAACGGTTTAGTGCACAACGTAATGCCGTGCTGAATGATGTAGCACTGGATGTTAAGTCAGCGATAGAGGCGTATTTCCGCGCCACCGCGGCCTGCTTTACCGAGTGTGACAAACCGGCCGGTTGTTTTTTCATTTGTACTTCCAGCGCCCTTTCCGCCGGTTCTGAAGAGGTAGCACGCATGCTGGAGCAGCAGCATCATGCGCAGGAGCACGCGTTACAGCAGTTCCTGGCAACCCGTCAGCAACAGGGTGAATTGCCTGCCTGTAGCAATACCACTACGCTTGCCAGTTTTCTCGCCTGCGTGCTCCAGGGGATGTCAGTACGCGCCCGTGAAGGTGCTAGCCGGGAAGATTTAGAGCAAATCGTTGATACACAAATGGCGATTTGGCCTGCTCTGGCGGGCTATTGTTCAGTAAGGACGTGACGGCGCGGGAGTTCACGCCGCCACGGGTTTATGGCAGGAAAAACATCGGTTTTAATGCTGCGCTAACCGGGCTGTTATCGGCGTGGGACGGCATCAGATCTTTCATTGATGCCCACCAACGCTGGCAGACTTCTGTTTGTGCCACCGCCTGCCAGCGCGCTTCTGATTCAATCTCAACGCTGGCAAACAGCAAATGGCGTTCTGCATCCAGCCAGATAGCGTAATTATGCGCTCCATGCGCTTTGAGGGTCTCAGCCAGCTCCGGCCAGATGGGCGAATGACGGCGCAGGTACTCCTCATGGCAATCCGCATGGACCTGCATGACAAAGGCTCTACGCAACATTAGCCCGCTCCACCTGCAACGCCGCCTGCCAGGGGGTGACACCAAAGCGTTCACCCAGCGCGATCAGTTGTTCCGTGGTAATACTCTGGCGAATCCCTCCCATCGACAACGCTTTGACAACCACTTCCGAGGATTTTTCCGCCGTATCAATCAGACCAAAGGTCTCATCCAGCGTCGGCCCCGCACCAAAGATGCCGTGGAAAGGCCACATTACCAAGCTATGTGTCGCCATTTCATCTGCCGTTGCCTGACCAATGCCATCGGTGCCAGGGACCATCCACGGCAGAATACCCACGCCATCCGGGAACACTACCAGACATTCGGTGCTGCCTTCCCATAACAGGCGCGTGAAGCGCGCGGAATCCAGCTCCACTACGTAACTCAGCGCCATAAAGTTGGTGGCGTGACAGTGCATAATCACACGGTCAGCACCGTGACTCACCTGCTTACGCACGCTGTGCGACTGGAAATGGGCAGCCAGTTCTGAGGTCGGTAAGCCGCCATTGCTCAATCCCCAGTGAATTTTGTATGACAGCCCGCGGTCATCGACCTGCAGCAGCACCAGACTGTCGGCGGGATCAAGTTGAACATTGCGGAAAAACTTGCCGGACCCGGTCACCAGGAACCAGTCATTTGCCAGTGCCGGTGCAGGTTTGCTGAGTTCAATACAACGTGGTTCAGCATAGAAATCCGCAGTATACGGCTGCACTTCTTCCGGCAACAGACGCAGGCTAACGTTACCGCCGTTGCGCTCATCCCAACCCTTCAGCCACATATCACTGGTCGCTTTAACCATTCCCTGTACAAACGCGGAAGTGAGAATACTTTGCATGGTGTGTCCCTTAACGTTGAGCCAGAATTTGTTGTTCGTAATGGCGGACATCGCTCAGCCAGCTGGCATCTGCCGGTACGTCATGGCGCAGGCACCAGGCTTCCCAGACCGCCTGCCACGGCAGTGATTTCTGTTCTTCCAGCAGCGCGAGGCGGGCAGTGTAATCCCCTTCACTTTCCAGTTTGCGCAGCTGTTCCGTCGGCTCCAGCAGCGCACGCAGCAGCGCTTTTTTGGCATTGCGCGTACCAATCACCCAGGCGGCAATGCGGTTGATGGAAGCATCAAAAAAGTCGAGGCCGATGTGGACCTTATCGAACAACTTCTGACGGGCGATTTCATTGGCGATCGCCTGAGTTTCGTCATCCAGTAGCACCACATGGTCGCTGTCCCAGCGCACTGGGCGGCTGACATGCAGCAGCAGGCGTGGCACATACAGCATGGCGGTGGAAATCTTATCGGAGATCACTTCCGTCGGGTGGAAGTGGCCGGCATCAAGCGTCAGCGCGATCTGACGGCTACAGGCATATCCGAGACAGAACTCGTTAGAGCCGACGGTATAACTCTCAGCACCGATGCCAAACAGTTTGCTTTCAACCGCATCGATATGATGTTGTGGATTAAGTTTTTCACTGATGATCTCATCCAGCGCCGCCAGCAGTCGCTGACGCGGTGCCAGCCGATCCACCGTCAGATCTTTCATCCCGTCCGGCACCCAAATGTTCATTACCGATGCCGTACCCAGCTGTTCGCCGAACGAAGCCGAAATGCGGCGGCTGGCCTTGCAGTGGTCAATCCAAAACTGGCGGATGCTCTTATCTGCATGCGCCAGAGTAAAACCGTCGGCGCTCAGCGGGTGTGAGAAACAGGTCGGGTTGAAATCCAGCCCCAGTTTGTTGCTTTTTGCCCACGCCACCCAGTTGCTGAAATGTTCTGGTTCGATGGCATCACGCTCTACCGGCTTATCGCTTTCCAGATAGATCGCGTGCAGGTTGAGGCGTTTAGCTCCCGGAATCAGCGACATCGCTTTATCGAGATCAGCGCGCAGCTCCTCAGCATTACGCGCCTTGCCCGGGTAGTTACCGGTGGCCTGAATACCGCCGGTCAGAGCACCTTGCGGGTTCTCGAATCCGCGCACGTCATCGCCCTGCCAGCAGTGCATCGACACCGGGATACCATCCAGTTGCGTCATTACCTGTTCCACATCCACGCCGATCGCGGTGTAGCGTTGTTTCGCCAGGTCAAAGGCCTGTTCAATCAGCTTTGTCATAAGCAAGTTCCTTAGCGGGTTGGCTCAGCGCGGCAAAACGTGCCTGGCTGGCACGTAAAGCGCTGTTGTTAAGCGGTTCGAATTTTTCTAACGGGAAGTTTTGGCTGATACAGCGACGCAGGTCAGCCACATCATGCAGCTCACCGAGAGCGATCAGCTGGCAGCCGACATTGCCCAGCGTCGAGGCTTCTACCGGTCCGGCGAACACCGGCAGCTGGCAGGCATCGGCGCAAAGCTGGTTGAGCAACGGGTTCTGGCACCCCCCTCCAACCACATGCAGCTGACGCAAAGGTCCCGCACGTAGCTGGCCGAGTTCGCTGATGACCTGGCGATACAGCAGGGCCAGGCTGTCAAAAATGGTGCGGGCCAGCGCGGCAGGTGATTGAGGAACCGGCATATGTTGTTCCGCACAGGCGTTCTGAATTTCCTGCACCATACTGGCGGGATTGATAAAGCGGCTGGCGTTGGGGTTGATCAGGGCGCGGCAGGCCGGTTCATCCGCCGCCTGCTGAATCAATCCACACAGATCGCTGATTTGCAGTTCACTGCACACCCGCTGCAACAGCCACAGGCCCATGATATTTTTCAATACCCGGTAGCCCTCCGCGCCCCCTTCATTGGTGATATTGGCGTCAAGCGCGGTACGGCTCAGGCAAGGTTGCAGGCTCTCAATCCCCATCAGTGACCAGGTACCAGAGCTAAGATAAGCGGCATCATCCTGCATTAAAGGCGTTGCCAGCACGGCACTGGCGGTGTCGTGGGTGGCGACCGCAATCACCGGAATCCTGTGTCCACGGGGACTGGACCAAAAACCGACGGTGTTACCCGGTGCGGAGGGTTTGCCAAACCAGCGGGCATCCACTCCCGCCCAGGCCAGTAAATCCGGGTCCCATTCGCCACTGGTGATGTTCAGCAATTGGGTAGTCGTGGCGTTGGTGTATTCCCAGTTCATGTTGCCGGTCAATTGATAATGCAGGTAGTCCGGAATCATCAACGCATGTGCTACCTGCGCCTGCCAGTCTGGCTGTTGCAAATGCAGGGCACGCAGCTGATACAGGGTGTTAAACGGCAGAAACTGAATGCCGGTGCGCTGATAAATGGCCTGTTTGCCGAGATCGCTGATTGCCTGCGTCATCTGGCCGTCGGTACGGGCATCGCGATAGCTCACTGCCTCGCCAACCCGCTGTCCATCAGCATCCAGCAACACCAGGTCAACACCCCAGGTATCGATACCGATGCTGTCCGGCACGATACCTTCCTCATCCAGCTGTTGTAGCCCGCAACGTATCTCCTGCTCCAGATGGTCCAGATCCCAGCAGTCGTAACCGGCACGACGCACGCGTTGATTAGCAAAACGGCGCACTTCCCGCAGGGTGATGCGCTGAGACGCGGAGGTCCATTGAGCGAGCATTATGCGCCCGCTGGATGCGCCTAAATCAATGGCAACAATGTTACGCATACTCATGGCGAGTTCTTCCTGTGATGAGATGCGTACAGAGTAAAAATCCTGCCGTCTGGTCACCTTCCCCTTACTGCCAGCGCGCCAATACTGCTGGCACCGTTACAAAGATGTTCGTGAGACAGCTCACAGAACCACACAAGCATCGGGTTGTGACCTTCGCCGCATTTTCCCGAACAACACGCGAGATCTTGAAAAATTAGCCATTTTCCTGCATTGCCCGGTTGAAAATTCAAGGTAAGGTGGCAGCCGCCTGAGTAGACTCGGTTACGATTTTGTTAATAATGAGAGGCGAGCCATGACCGTTCTACACAGCGCAGATTTTTTCCCTGCCGGGGATTACGCCATCGCCATCGAGCCGCGCGTGCCGCAGCAGGCGTTTCCTGAACATCACCATGATTTCCACGAAATTGTGCTGGTAGAACAGGGTTCCGGCATTCATGTGTTCAATGGTCAGCCGCAGGCGCTATGTGCCGGTTGTGTGTGTTTCGTTCGCGATCACGATCGCCATCTTTATGAGCAAACCGACAACCTGTGTCTGACCAACGTGCTGTATCGCAGTCCGGCGGCCTTCCGCTTTCTCTCCGGTCTGCAAGCTTTGCTACCGCGCGAGGAGGATGGCAATTACGCGTCACACTGGCGGATTAACCACAAGGTGATGGACCAGGCCTTGCAGATTGTTACGCAGATGAATCCGCCAGGCGTCTGGTCACTGGAGAAGCAGGCACGTCAGGAACAGTTGTTCCTGCAACTGCTGGTGTTGTTGCGCGAGGCGGGTCACAACGACGAAGCCCAGGATCAGGAAGCCCGATTGCATCGGTTGCTTGACTGGCTGAATGAGCACTACAGTGAAGAGATTGTCTGGGAGGCACTTGCTGACCAATTTTCACTGTCGCTGCGCACCCTGCATCGTCAGATGAAGCAGCAAACCGGGAATACGCCGCAACGCTACCTGAACCGGTTGCGCTTGCTACAGGCGCGCCACCTGTTACGGCACAGCGATTTGCGCATTACGGATATCGCCTTTCAGTGTGGATTTGGTGACAGCAACCATTTTTCCACCTTGTTCCGGCGGGAATTTGGCTGTGCACCCAGAGCGGAGCGCCAGCAGATGTTGTGATTAGGAGTGACCCTCATGTCGCTAATATTGTCGCGCGAAGACTATTTCCCGGCACCCTCTTTGCCGATTGCGGTAGCTGAACGCCTGCCGCAGCCTTCTTTCCCGCCGCATCGTCATGAGTTCAGTGAAATTGTGATTGTCTGGCGCGGCAACGGCTTGCATGTGCTCAACGATCGACCATGGCTGATTACCTGTGGCGATGTGTTTTATATCCGTGATAACGACTGCCACAGCTATGACAGCGTCAACGATCTGGTGCTGGACAATATTCTCTACTGTCGTGACCGCTTTCATCTTGGACTGGACTGGAGCCAGCTGCTGCCGCCCGACGATGCGGAATCGCCCGGTTGCTGGCGCTTAACCACGCGCGGCATGGCGCTGGCACGCGGGGTGATCACCCAGCTGGAGCGGGAAAGCCGCAAAAGCGATCCTCTCTCCATTCAGCTTTCTGAAGCGCTTTTTTTGCAGCTGGCGCTGATACTGCGCCGCCACGGTTATGCGGCGGATCGTCCCTGGGTATTGCCGGAGGGAGAACAGCTGGACCTGCTGATGTCTGCCTTGCAGGGCGCGATTGACCGTCCTTTCGACCTCGCTACGTTTTGCGAGCAGAATCAATTAGGTGAACGGGCACTCAAACAGTTGTTTCGCCAGCAGACCGGCATGACCATCGGCCATTATCTGCGTCAGCTACAGCTATGCCAGGCGAAATACCTGCTGCGTACTCAGGATTGGTTAATCAGTGAAGTGGCCGCCCGTTGCGGCTTTGATGACAGCAATTATTTTTCGGTGGTATTTACGCGTGAAACCGGCCTGACGCCGAGTGCGTGGCGGCAGCGTTTTTTGCCAAACCGCCCGATAATGGTGAATGAAACACATTAAATCATTGCGGCGCGATAATTCGCGCCGCAATGATTAATCAGGATGCCATGCCCAGCCCGACTATATTCGCCGCAATGATGATCACCACACAGCCCAGCGACAGTACACGTACCGGACGTTGCCCAACAGCTTTCCATTCCTTCATGACCAGCCCAACCAGGCCACCACACAGCACATACAGGCTCATATGCAGCATCCAGCTGACGAAGTCATACTGTGCCGGGATTTTGGCGTGTCCCCAGGCATAGAAGAAGAATTGCAGATACCACATGGTGCCGCCCAGCACGGCGAAGGCGATGTTAGCAATCAGCATCGGCTTCGCAATTGAGAAATCGGCCCGTACAGAGAGATCCGACTTCACCGCCAGACGGATAAAGCAGTAGGCCAGGTTAACCAGCGCCCCTCCCCCCATGATCACTACATAACTGGGCAATGCCACATACAGCGGGTTAATGCCAAGATTCGCCGCGGCCTCGTGCATCGGTTTCGCAGCGTCCATGGCAAAAGACATGCCGGCTGAGAAGATGCCGCAAATCACCGCCAGCACCAGCCCCTTCTTCAAATTGAACTCTTCCGCATTGATGCCCAGGGCGCGTTCTTTTAACAATCCGGCGCGTGAGACGATGGCGACGCCAATCAACGCCACAAACACGCCGAGCAACGTTAATCGTCCGCCTTCCGAGCTGAACAACTCGACAAAGCGGCCCTGGAGCAGCGGCGTCATCAGCGTACCTACCACCAGGGTAATCCCTATGGCGATACCGATGCCCATCGACATACCGAGATAACGCATCGTCAGCCCGTAGTTGATGTTGCCGATACCCCACATGGCCCCAAACAAAAACACCGGCAGCAACTGCGAAAAGCTGAAGCTACCGTAGTAGGCCCAGAAATTCGGTAACAGCACCGCACTGACCACCCAGGGTAAAATCAGCCATGACATCACGCCACCGACCGACCACATGGTTTCCCATGACCACTTTTTCACCTGTTTAAACGGAGCATAAAAGCATGCGGCACTGGCGGCACCCACCAGATGCCAGAAAATACCTGCAATGATGGCACTGTTCATTGTTATTCCTTCGTAAGGTTGAGGCCAACAGGAAACCGACGGTCTCCCGATTACCCGAGAGTCTACGGCGGTCAGCTTTTACTCAGCCTTTGGATGGTTGCCGGGGAACGGGCGGAGTTGGCAATATCCGGTGGGTATTCAACATTCGGATCACAAATCCGCATTTGCAGGCAGTTACACAGGTAAAATAGATAACTCATTTATTATTATCGATTTTTTCCGGGAATGTTGTGTTGATCAGCACAGTTTTAACCTGATTGCCAGACTTCCTCTTAACATGGCAATCACACAAAGCACGGATCATGCCTTCCCCCGGCCGCAATTAATCCGTATAACGTTGAGGAAAATCATCAGGACGAAGGATTGGGATGAACACCAAATGGTTGACGCTGATGCTCTCAAGGCCGGTGAGCCGCGTGATGCTGGATGATATCCGCGCGATTGTGCCGCCTGAGTCACTCAACATCTTCATTAATGGACTGGAAGAGACCCGCTATGCCCGTGTTGAATGCGTGCAAAGCGAGGATAACTGCGCCCTGCTGGCGTCGGCTATCGTGGTCTGGCGGCAACTTGGGCATATTCATAGTATTCAGTATCAAAAAGGTGAACATCTGCGTGAAGTTGACGATGCCACGCAGTTTCAGCTGTTCAGTATGATGAAAACGCATCGTGCCCTGGTTCAGCTGGGCTGAACCCGCATTCACTTTAGGATAATCATGAAAATCGGACTGCTTTTTCCTATCGCCATTATTGTTGCCGGTGTCAGCTTTCTGGCCTGGTTTATTGCCAGCGGCGCGATGATGCCAGGTTCCTGAGGTTTTCAGACTCTGCCGACCCACATAGTAACCTGCTGAATACGCAGCATTTCGCCAGTTATGCTGCGTTTATCATGTTGTTCTTCCCGTCTTTGCCATCCACACGCCCGTCCTGGCAGCCATAAAAAGGTGCTACACCTTGATCTGTTTCACTCTGCATTTCACACAAATTTAACGAAACCGATCGCGGAGACCCTACAGATGACAACGCACCATCAACATTTCATTAATGGCGAGTTTGTTGCAAACCAGAATGATAAATGGATTGAAGTGATTAACCCGGCCACCGAAGCGCTGCTGTCACGCGTGCCGGAAGGCACAAAGCAGGACGCCAGCCAGGCCATTGCAGCGGCAGAAGCGGCGCAACCCGGCTGGGAGGCGTTACCGGCGATTGAGCGCGGCAACTGGCTGCGTAAAATCGCCGCCGGTATTCGTCAACATGAGACGGAATTGACCGCTACCATCGTTGCCGAAGGCGGGAAAACCCAGGGGCTGGCGCAAACCGAAGTACTGTTTACCGCCGATTATCTTGAATATATGGCGGAATGGGCGCGACGCTACGAAGGGGAAATTGTTAACAGCGACCGCCCCAACGAAAACATTTTTGTCTTTAAAAAGGCGATTGGCGTCACCACCGGCATTCTGCCGTGGAATTTCCCTTTCTTCCTGATTGCGCGTAAAGCGGCACCGGCGCTGGTCACCGGCAATACCATCGTGGTCAAACCAAGTGAACTAACCCCCAACAACGCGGCGATCTTCGCCCGTATTCTGCATGACATCAGCCTGCCTAAAGGGGTGATTAACTTTGTTTACGGTTACGGTCCGGAAGTCGGCCAGGAGCTGGCGGCGAACCCGAAAGTCGGGCTGGTAAGCCTGACAGGCAGCGTCAATGCCGGTATCGCCACCATGGAAGCCGCAGCGAAGAACGTCACTAAAGTGTCACTGGAACTGGGTGGCAAAGCCCCGGCTATCGTGATGGATGATGCCGATCTCGATCTGGCGGTGAAAGCGATTGTCAGTTCACGGGTGATCAATACCGGGCAGGTGTGTAACTGTGCCGAGCGCGTTTATGTGCAGGAAGGCATCTACGATCGCTTTATCAACGCGCTGACTGAAGCCTTTAAGCAGGTGAAATTCGGCAATCCTGCGGAACTGACTGACATCGATATGGGTCCGCTGATCACCGCTGCGGCACTGGGGCGCGTCGAACAAAAAGTGGCGAAGGCGGTTGAGCAAGGCGGCAAAGTTCTGCTGGGTGGGAAACGTGCTGGCGATAAAGGTTTCTACTTTGAACCCACCATCATCACCGGCGTACGTCAGGAGATGGAGATCATGCGTGAAGAGATCTTTGGACCGGTGCTGCCAGTCATGACGTTTAAAACACTGGATGAAGCGATCACGCTGGCAAATGACTGTGAATATGGACTAACGTCGTCGATCTATACGCAAAACCTCAATACCGCAATGATCGCCCTGCGTCAGCTGAAGTTTGGTGAGACCTATATCAATCGCGAGAATTTCGAAGCGATGCAGGGTTTCCATGCGGGCTGGCGTAAATCGGGCGTCGGCGGTGCCGATGGCCGTCACGGGCTGGAAGAGTATCTGCAAACCCATGTGGCGTATTTGCAGTTTTCGTAAAAAAGACTTGCGCGATAAATCGCGCCGCTACGGAACAGTACGTTTCTTGACCGGGTCGGCATCAATGCCGACCCGGTTACGGTTATCGCAGTGGGTTAACTCAGGCGCTGTTTACTGCGCACCAGCGCGATACCACTCAGCAATGCCACTGCCATCAGATAATAGCTCGGTGCCAGGCTGGTGCCGGTCGCGCTAATCAGCAGAGTACAAATCAGCGGCGCAAAACCACCAAACACCGTCACCGCGATGTTATAGCTGATAGCCATGCCACTGGCGCGGGTACCCACCGGAAACAGGTCAGCCATCACCGAAGGTACCGTCGAGAAATACACCGACTTCAGCAGCGCCATCCAACCCACCAGCAGAATCAGCGTCGTCGGGGTGGTGTGGTTCACCACCATCTTAAACGCCGGATAGATGGTCACCAGCAGCAGAATAAGCGATCCCCACATCAACGGCACACGCCCGACTTTCTCAGCCCACAGCCCCATCAGCGGCGTAACCACGGTCAGAATCACCCCGGCCAGCAGCGTGGCAGTGAAGGCCGCCGCCCCCGGCAGATGCAGCGTTTTGGTGGCATAGGTCGGCACATAGTTGAGCATGTAGTTGACCGCAGTGGAGATCACCATCAACCCGATTGCCAGCAGCATCAGCTCTTTCTGGCGGCCAAACAGGCGCTTCAGCGGTGCCGCTTCCGGCTGTTGTGCAGCGAAGCTGGCCGGTTCATGCACATGGCGACGGATATAAATACCCAGCGGACCGATCAGCAAACCAAACGCGAACGGAATACGCCAGCCCCACTCCTGAATCTGGCTCTCGGTGAGGATCTGCGTCAGACCCAGACCAAACGCCGACGCCATCAGGGTGCTCGCCCCCTGGGTGGCGAACTGCCAGCTGGCGATAAAGGCTTTGCGCTCTGGAAAATGCTCAACCAGGAACGCCGTCGAGCTACCGAACTCGCCACCGGCGGAGAATCCCTGAATCAGGCGCGCCAGCAGAATCAGTACCGGGGCAATCAGGCCAATCGAGGCGTAACCCGGCATAAAGGTAATAATCGCTCCGCCCAGCATCATCAGGTTGATCGACAGCAGCAGCGCCTTTTTACGGCCATGACGATCGGCGTAGTTGCCCAGCACAATCGCCCCCAGCGGACGAATCAGGAAAGAAACGCCGAAGCTGCCAAAGGTCAGCAGCAGCGATACCGAGGGATCGCTGGTCGGGAAGAAAGCATGGGCGATATAACTGGCGAAGAAGCCATATACCGCAATGTCGAACCACTCCAGTGCATTGCCGATACAGGTGGCAAACAGCGTTTTATGCAGGCTGGGTTTGACCACGCTGGCCGGTGCGCTTTGGCTAAGGCTGCTCATTTGGCACCTCCGGCATGGGCACGGTGACGGGCTATCAGTTCCTCGCCCTGCTCACCCAAATCCCACAGCAGGCGCGTCATGATTTGCAGACCCTCACGCGCAATGGATTTCAGCATATGCTCGTTGACGCCATGCTGACCGCAGGCCGGATACGAGTGCGGCACCCACAACGTCGGCAGGCCGAGGATATCGGAGAACACTTCGTTCGGCAGTGAGCCACCGAGATTCGGCAACAGCGCCGGTTTTTTCCCGCTGATCTCCGCCATGCTTGCCAGCACCCAGTGCACCAGCGGATCGGTGGGATCAAGGCGCGTGGCTGGCGATCCGCGCATAAACTCCACTTTTACTTGATCAAAGCCATGTTGTTGCAGATGCGCCTCGATGTGCTGTACCAGGTTTTGCCAGTCAGTCCCGACGACAAAACGCAGCTGACAAACTGCGCTGGCCTCACCAGGAATGGCGTTCATCGGCCGTGCCGGATTGCCGGTGAGAAACGCCAGCACTTCCAGCGTGTTCCAGCCATACAGGCGTTCGGTTGGCGTCAGTCCTGGCTCACCCCAGTTAACCTCAATCTGCGGGTCGCCTGGCATGCCCCCTACTTCGATATCACTCAGAATGGCACGCACTTCATCCGTCAGTGAGGTCGGTTTCAGCGCCGCCACCTGCAATACGCCATTGGCGTTCACCAGCGAGGCAATCGCATTCGCCAGCTGAGTACCGGGGTTGGTCAGCAGACCGCCCCAGTTGCCGGAGTGGTAGGCATTGTCGCGTGCGTTAATGGTAAGACGAAAGTTGACGCAGCCGCGCGAACCAAGGAACAGCGTCGGGCGTACCGCATTGAGGCGCGGGCCGTCAGAGGCGATAAACAGGTCCGCTTGCAGCAATTCACCGTGTTCCTGGCACAGCTGCGCCAGCCCCGGCGAGCTGATCTCTTCGCCCATTTCAAACAGCATTTTACAGTTAAAGCCAAGCCGTCCGCCGCGCACCTTGAAGACCTGTTCCAGCGCCGCCAGATTGACGCAGTGCTGACCTTTATTATCAGCGCTGCCGCGACCGTACCAGCGATCGCCCTCTTCGGTCAGCTGCCACGGTGATAATCCGTCACGCCAGTTTTCATCATCGCCAAATACCACATCGCCGTGACCGTAACTCAGCAGCGTTGGCAGGGCCGGATTCTCCATACGCACCGCAACCAGGAATGGACGCTGGGCGGTGACCGGGTTGTCGATAAAGTGCAGCGTAAACCCGAGTGCCGCCAGTTGCGGCCCGATTTCCTGATGCAGGTAGTGATGCAGTTCGTCATCGCGATCCGCACGCTGGCTTTCAGTCACCAGCGCCACGCGGCGCGCCAGTAATTGCTGGAATTCCCCGCTGTCGAAATAGTCGCTGGCCTGATTAACGACCTGTTGTACCGTCATGTTTGCCCTGTCTTTTGTTGGTTTTATCATCATCCTTATCTTTGCGGAAAGGCTGATTTGCCACAATTATCAATTTATCGAGTAAGATTTGCTTTTAAAGCAAAGGTTAGCTGCCCGATTACGAGGCATGCACCATCAGGAGGCAGGTCAGTGCTCAGCAGTGAAATTCGTTATTTTATGGCGGTTGCCAATGCCGGATCGCTCAGCGCGGCCAGCGAGCAGTTGTTTGTCGCCATTTCGGCGATCAGCCGCCAGATTCAGCGGCTGGAAACTGAAGTCGGTGTGCCGCTGTTTGACCGCCACGCCCGTGGCATGGTGCTGAACGAAGCCGGAGAAATCTTTGCCCATCATGTGCGGAAAAATATGCTGGATATGGAATATGCCCTGGCGGAAATTAAGGGACTCACCGCCGTGCGCCGCACGCAGATTCGAGTGGCCTGCACCGATGGCATGGCGTTTACCCTGCTGCCGCGTCTGTTTGCCGAGTTCCGCGCCAGTAACCCAGGCGTGCTGTTCAGCCTGAAAGTGGCCAGCACCCAGGGCGTGGCTGAGTTAATTCGTAACGGCGAGTGTGATCTGGCGTTGCAGTTCAGCCTGTATGCCGAGCGAGGCGTTGAAGTCATCGGCTCCTGGCCCGCGCCAGTGCAGCTGGTGATGCATCATAACCATCCACTGGCGCAGGCTGATGAGGTGACGCTGGCTGACCTGGGCCAATATCCGCTGGCGTTACCGGAGCAAAACACCACAGTGCGCCAGTTGTTTGATCTTTCCTGCCATATGAGTGGCTATGTTATCGAACCGGTGCTGACCTGCGATAACTTCTCCACCCTGTTCCATTTTCTGCTGCGAACACCGCTGGCGGTCACCATTTGTAGCCCGTTTACCGTGTTGTATGAGGCGCAAACTCACGGGTTGCTATTGCGCTCGGTGCGCATTGATCAATTGAACCAGCGAACGCTGCAATTGCAGACATTATCAGGACGGCCGCGTAGTGCCGCCCTGAATTTGTTCCTCGATTTTCTGCACCAGCAGCTGAACACACTGGAACAATCGAGCGGTTAAAATCCGATTTCTCGCGATTAGTTGACTTCGATGAGTCTGCATCGTTATACAAGGCATTAATTAATAATTTGATTTAGTCGTTCTGCGAACGAACGCCCCGTTAAATTGATAAGGACTCCCGATGACAGATCAACTCGCCCGCCAGCTGACTCAGCGGTTTTACCGTTATCTGGCCATTTCCAGCCAGAGCGATGCCAAATCCACTACGCTTCCGAGTACCCCCTCACAACATGCCATGGCTGAGCTGCTGGCAGCAGAGCTGCGCGAGCTGGGGCTGGAAGAGATCGTCATCGACCAACATGCCACGGTAACAGCATTGAAGCGCGGTAATCGCCCTGAAGCCCCACGCATCGGGTTTATCACCCATATCGATACTGTTGATGTCGGGTTGTCGGCGGATATCCACCCACAAACCTTAACCTTTACCGGCGACGACCTGTGCCTGAATGCCGTGCAGGATATCTGGCTGCGCGTGGCTGAGCATCCTGAAATCGTACCCTACCTCGGCCAGCAAATTATCTTTAGCGACGGTACCAGTGTACTCGGTGCAGACAACAAAGCGGCGGTGGCGGTGGTGATGACGCTGATGGAGAATTTACAGGGTGATCATGGCGATATCGTGGTGGCCTTTGTACCCGACGAGGAAATTGGCCTGCGTGGTGCCAAAGCGCTCGATCTGGAACAACGTTTTGACGTCGATTTTGCCTGGACCATCGACTGCTGCGAGCTGGGCGAAGTGGTCTACGAAAACTTCAATGCCGCCGCTGCTGAGATTATTTTTACTGGCGTTCCGGCACACCCGATGTCCGGCAAAGGCGTGCTGGTGAATCCGCTGCTGATGGCGCATGACTTTATCCAGCGGTTCGATCGCCAGGCGACGCCGGAGCACACCGAAGGACGCGAAGGCTATATCTGGTTTAACGATATGCAGGCCAATGCCAGCCGTGCGGTGCTGAAAGCATCGATTCGTGATTTTGATCTCAATGGCTTCGATGCGAAGAAGCAGCAACTGGTGGAAATCGCCGATGAGATTGCCGCACAGTATCCCACCGGACTGGTGGCGCTGAGCATCAATGATGTCTACAGCAATATCAGCAATGCTATCGGTGAAGATCGGCGAGCGATTGATTTGATATTTGCCGCACTGGCGCAGCTGGGGATTGAACCGAAGGTGATTCCGATGCGAGGGGGTACTGATGGGGCAGCGCTATCGGCTAAAGGCTTGCTGACACCGAATTTCTTTACCGGTGCACACAACTTTCATTCGCGTTTTGAATTCCTGCCGGTGCCGTCGTTTGTGAAGTCGTATCAGGTTGCGGAAGCCTTGTGTTATCTGGCAGCCAGATAAACTCGCGCAATACGGTGTGCATCATTATTGATGCACACCGTAATAGGTTATTTCGCCACGCTAACGTCGATACCCGGGAAGAATTTCGCCGCCAGTTTGGTCACGGTGCCATCAGTCTGCACTTTGGTGATCGCCGCATCCAGCTCCTGCTTCAGCCTGGCGTCACCCTTACGCAGGCCAAAACCGATGCCTGAGCCGAGGATAGTATCGTCTTCCACTGGCTTGCCAACGAAAGCAAAACCTTTGCCCTGCGGCTTATCAAGGAAGCCGGACTGACCCGCGGCTGACATCACCAGCGTGCCATCCAGACGCCCGGCGACCATGTCGTTATACACCTGGTTTTGATCCTGATAGGACGTTACGGTCACGCCCTCCGGCTCCCAATGCTTTTTGGCATAGGTTTCCTGGATGGAACCCTGCAATACGCCGATGTTTTTCCCTTTCAGCGATTCTGCAGTCGGCAGCAGACCCTGGCCCTCTTTCGCCACCAGCATGGTCGGAATACGGTAAATCGGTTTGGTGAAGTCGATGCTTTTCGCGCGTGCTTCGGTGATGTTCATCGCTGAGTTGATGGCATCAAATTTCTTGGCCTGCAACGCCGGGATCAGGGCATCAAAGCTGCTTTCGACCCAGCTGCATTTGAAGTTTCCGCTCTGGCAAATGGCTTTACCCAGCTCAATATCGAAGCCTTCCAGCTCGCCCTGGGCGTTGCGGCTTTCAAACGGTGGGTACTGTGATTCCAGACCGTAGCGTAAGGTCTCCTGGGCGAATGCATGCACAGAGGTCATCATGCCCAGCGCCACAAAAAGTACGTTTAATTTTTTCATTGTTATACCCCTAAGTTACCCTTTGACCCGGCAGAGTGCTTCTGCTCCGGCCTGTAATGTCGCGTCGTCTTTGGCAAACGACAGACGGATTAATTTATTGTCTGTGCCATCCATATAAAACGCCGACAACGGAATGGTCGCCACACCGCTCTCGACGATGAGACGTTTTACCATTTCGCTATCACTTTCGTCACTGAAATGTCCGTAACTGGCTAAAACAAAGAAGGAACCGGCGCACGGCAGCAGTTTAAACGGCGAATCCGCCATCAATGACATCAGACGATCGCGCTTCTGCTGGTAGAACGGCGACAGTTGCAGATAATTTTCCGGATGTTGCAGGTAATGGGCGAAACCCACCTGCATCGGGGTATCGGCAGCATACATCATAAACTGATGTACCTTGACGATTTCCGTCATCAGCGCGGCCGGTGCCAGCGCATAACCGACGCGCCAGCCGGTGACGTGAAAGGTTTTGCCAAAGGAAGAGACAATCACACTGCGCTGCGCCAGCTCCGGATGCGTCGCCATACCGCAATGCGGACGACCATCAAACACGATGTGTTCGTACACTTCGTCGGACAACACCACGATATCGGTATTACGCGTCAGTGCTGCCAGCTGATCCAGATCCGCCGGGGTTAACACCTGCGCACTCGGGTTGTGTGGCGTGTTGATGATGATCATGCGGGTACGTGGCGTAATGGTGGCTCGCAGTTCGTCCCAGTTGATGGCAAAATCCGGCACCTGCAATTTCAGGCCAATCGGCTTACCACCCTGCAAACGGACCACCGGCGCATAGCTGTCGAAGGCCGGTTCGAAGAAAATCACTTCATCACCTGGATGCACCAGCGCGGAAATCGCCATATAAATACCCTGGCTGGCGCTGCCGGTGATCAGCACTTCACTGCCGACATCGTACTGCTGGCCATACAAAGTATGCACTTTCTGCGCCAGCGCTTCTTTCAGTGCAGGCAGGCCCGTCAGCGGCGCGTACTGGTTATGACCCTCGCGCATCGCTTTGCTGACCAGCTCGACCAACTGTGGATCGCAAGGGAAATTCGGTGCGCCCTGTGACAGGTTGATGGCTTTATGCTGCGCCGAAAGCTGACCAATCACACTGAAAATAGTGGTGCCAACATCGGGTAATTTTGAAGAGGTCTGAACACTTGATTGAAGAGACATCGTAACTCCGCCAGATAGGTTGCATAACCACGTAATAAAATCAGATTTCTATTCAACGGCCTGCTGCTTGAGTCCACAAGCGAATTGTTGTCATAATAGCCATGACTTAAAATCATAGCTTGAGGCTGTTATGTCCCGCTCTGCTCTGCCGCTCAACGCCATTCACGCCTTTCTGGTCACGGCGCGTCACCTTAATTTGACGCGTGCCGCCAGTGAGCTTTGCATTACGCAGGGCGCGGTCAGCCGCAAAATTGCCGCACTGGAGAGCTGGCTGGGATTCGCATTATTCGAACGACACGCACGTGGGCTGCATCTGACCTCGCAGGGGGCGGCGCTGCTGCCTGAGCTGCAACAGGGATTCGCCATGCTGGTCAATGCCACAGAAAAAGCCAGCCGCAGCAATGTCTCGATACGCCTGAAAGCTCCCACCTGTGCCATGCGCTGGCTGGTGCCGCGTCTGGTGGCGCTGGAGCAACAGCGACCGGACATCCATGTAGCGCTCACCACCACCCTCGATCATGCCTCGCAACTGGATAACTTCGATGCGGCGATTGTCTACGGCATTGCCCCCGCCGAGGCCATCCATTTATTCGATGAGCGTCTTACCCCGGTGCTGGCCAGCAGCGTCACGCCGCCCGCTAGCGTGGCTGCCCTGTCCCGCTTCACCTTTTTACATCCCACCAATGACACCCGCGACTGGCAATTGTGGCTGCATGCACAGCAGGCCAGTGTTCCGATGGCGCGCAACCAGCATTTTGCCACCATGGATCTGGCGATCAGTGCGGCGATTCAGGGGTTTGGTGTGACGGTGGCGGATGTGTCGCTGGTGCAGAATGATCTGGTAAATGGTCGGTTGATCGCCCCGTTTGACCACTGCGTCTCTACCGGGGCGAGTTATAGCTTATTACAGCGAGCGGAACGTGATGCGCCACCCTTCCTGCAGGAACTGGTGGCGTGGTTGTGTCAGCCTCAGAATGAAACCCATTCGTCGGTGCTGGCGGATTTGGATTGAGCTACCGGCGGCGCGTTGAGCGCCGGACGGCGTAACACAGGCCCAGCCGGTGGTTTGGCCGTGACCGTAACCGGGGTGCTTGGCGCAAGGCGGAATTTCGCCACTGACGCCTGCAACTCTTCGGTCTGACGTTCCAGCGCGCTGGCCGCCGCAGAAACCTCTTCAACCAGTGACGCGTTCTGCTGTGTCACGCTGTCCATCTCCGTCACTGCCGTGCCCACCTGCGAAATCCCTTTGCTTTGTTCTTCCGAGGCAGCGGCGATGTGCTTCATGATCTCATTCACATCCTGAACCGATTTCAGGATGTCATTCATGGTATGACCGGCATTGTTCACCAGCTCTGAGCCTTTACCGACGCGCTGTACCGAATCTTCAATCAGGGTAGCAATCTCTTTCGCCGCATTGGCGCTGCGCTGGGCGAGGTTACGCACTTCGCTGGCAACTACGGCAAAACCACGTCCCTGTTCACCGGCACGCGCAGCTTCCACCGCTGCATTGAGTGCCAGAATATTGGTCTGGAAGGCAATGCTATTGATGACGTTGGTGATTTCAGCGATTTTCTTCGAACTGCCGGAAATCCCTTCCATAGTGGTCACCACTTCACCCACCAGACGGCCCCCCTGCTGTGCGGTCCCGGTGGCGGTTTCCGCCAGTGAACTGGCCTGACGCGCGTTGTCGGCGTTAAATTTCACCGTGGCGGTCAACTGCTCCATGCTGGCAGCGGTTTGCTCCAGCGCGGCAGCCTGCTCTTCGGTGCGGGAAGAGAGATCGTTGTTGCCTGCGGAAATTTCCGCCGCACCACGGTAAATGTTTTCCGTACCGCTGCGAATGGCGCTCACCGCTTCACGCAGGCTGTCCTGCATCGCGCGCAGTAACGGCACCAGTTTGCCCACACAGTTGCGGCCAAACTCCTGCACCGGCTGGCTGAGATCGCCCTGAGCGATAATGGCGAAGTGATCGCGAATCTTATCCAGCGGCTTAACCAGCATGGTGACGAGGTAGCGATCGGTAAACAGCAGGATCAACAGCCCCACCACTACCGCCGCCAGAATAATGACCTTCGTCACGTTAGTCAGTTTATCGACGTTGACACGCGTTTCATCCAGCTTGATAGCCGCCGCCTGATTAAAACTCTCTGCGCTGGCACCAAACGCACGGCTCAACGCCGGTGTGACATTATTGGCCTGCGCACGGTAAGCCTCCAGTGTGCCCTGCTGCGCCAGCGCGACCTGCGGCGCAATCCCTTCATCCAGCAGTTTTTGCCAGTTGGCGATCACGCTATTGGCAGTGTCCGCATCCATCGGCCCGGGAGCCATCGATTTAAACTGTTCCAGCTGCTGCTTCATGCTGTCCAGTGCCTGCTGTACCGGCCCGAATGCATCGGCCGGAGGTGTGGCACCTGAGGCACGGATTTCCATCACGCGCGACATGCGTGTGACCACACGAAAATATTGATCGTTGCCTTTGCTCAGCACCGTCATCTGATTGACCAACTGACGATCAACCTCGTTGCCGTCACCCAGAGCGTTTAGCGAGTGCACGCTAAATAGGCCGACGACGCACCACAGCAGGCAGAACAGCCCAAGAATGGTTAGCATGACGGCACGAATAGTAAAATTTTTTAAGATACCCATACGAAATCCCTTGATGTGAAACGCAATGGAGGCCCGATAAAATCGGGCATATTGCGTTTATCGGCAGTCGATTCAGAAAATGTACTGGTTTAGTAAGCTAATTAATTGCTGGATCGGCCACAGATACAAAAGGATTGTCTGAGCTAAATCAGAGGGATGCGGAAAAATTTGCCTTAAAAAAACGTTTGCGGAATTTAATCATTAGCAGGTTAATTAAAGTTTCACCATGCTGCGCATCATCAGGCGGAACAAGCGCAGTCGCCCACGCATAAAACGAGGCTGTAACCGCAGGGGATTGTCTTTATCCTGGCCAAACACCAGCGTCACATCTTCACTGGCACGCCAGGCGGGCCAGGCAACGTCACCCTGCAACTGATGGCTGAACTCATTGGCGTCCCGGGCAAACGTCACCCAAAAGGCGCTGACTTTGGCGGCAAAGGCATGGTCGGCTGCGGTATAACTGCGCCCTTCTGGCGGAGGCAGCGACTGCAGCGTATTAAAGACATAGGGGATTTCATTGCCGTGCCAGGCACCGTGAGGATAGAGATCGCGTGATTGTTCGGAAACATAATCGAACCAGTAACGCCAACCAGGCATACCAATATTATGTTGCGCTTTAACGATCAACAACGGCATCACCGTAAAGGCCATATCACGCGCCACGGCACGTCCCAGCAGGGCGTCATCATGAAGATCGTACAGCCACTTAATCACCCGATAGCTGAAGCGATTTTTACGTCGCAGCTGCTGAAGCACCTGGGTGGCATCGACACCAAAATACTCAAGCACGCTGGCTTCATCGCTATTGCTGCCAATCATCAAGGGCACCCGGTGCTGTTTGCCCGCCAGAAAAGTGGCCAGCATCGGCCGGGGCAACACCGTATCGCCACTGATCGGCACTGGCCCCAGCGCCAGCGGGCGTTGCAACGGCCAGAACGCCTCCGCAGGCAACTCGCGTAACTCGGAGGCAGAAGCGTCCTCCGTCAGCCCGAAATGCGCCACCACCTTTTTGCCCGCCTGCTGCGCTTCCGCACGCGGAATATCCGGCAGGCTATAGGCGCTCTGCACAATGCCTTTGTGGAACAATCCCTCGGCCAGCGGGGAACAACATAAAGACAATACGCTACGCGCCCCCGATGACTCACCAAACAAGGTGATATTGTGGCGATCGCCGCCAAATGCCGGGATATTGCGCTGCACCCATTGCAATGCCGCAATCTGATCGAGCAACGCGAAGTTATTCACCATGCCGCCATCGGGATATTCCGCATCCAGTGCCGGGTGGGAAAAAAAACCGAAATGCCCGAGGCGATAATTGAGAGTGACCACCACCACGCCCTGCGCGGCCAGCGCTTTGCCACGATAAGGATCGAGGCTGCCCGCGCCAATAGCAAATCCGCCGCCATGCAGCCACACCATAACCGGCAGCGGTCTGGAGGGGTCGATATCAGGCGTCCAGATATTCAGATAAAGGCAATCTTCGCTAAAACGCCCCGGATCACCGCCACCTGCCGCGACGCAGTAGTCCCGATTTTGCCAGCTGGCATCGCCCCATGCTGTGGCATCATGCACCCCCTGCCAGGGTTGCAGCGGCTGTGGTGGCCTCCAACGCAAGGCGCCAACCGGAGGGGCGGCATAGGGTATCCCCTTGAAGACAAAAAGATCATCATCCATTGTGCCTCTGAGTTCACCTTCCGCTGTCACGATCCTCAGACGTCGTTCGTTTTTCATCTCGGCTTCCCTGATCATGGATTCCTCCATTATTTGCAGGCCCGGCGTGATTGTCCATGTTGCTGAGGAATTTGCAGATTAAGCCGAAAACCCGCACGCGAGATTCAACATCCCATTCTGATTTTTTGTCGGGTTGCCATTTACCGATTAGATTTAATGTTACAGGTTGATCTGGCGAAATGGAGAAGCGCAATGTTCGGTGGCATTAATCAGCTGTTTACCCGGATGTGTGATCATCCGGACTTCGCTAAATTGTTGCTCCGCCTGACGTTTGGCGGATTACTGTTGTTTCATGGTGAATTTAAAGTCGTTCACGGTGTGGCATGGATTGAGCATCTGCTCACCGTCAGAGGTATGCCTGGCTTCATCGCATACGGTGCTTATATCGGGGAAATTCTGGCACCCGTGATGATGATCATTGGTTTCATGACCCGCCCTGCGGCGTTCATTATCGTGATCAACATGATTGTCGCTACGTTGCTGGTCAAAATGGGCGTGGTCTGGCACCTGACAGATGTGGGTGCATGGTCGCTGGAGACGGAAGCCCTTTACACACTTGGCGCACTCGCCATTATGTTTCTGGGGGCCGGAAAATACTCGCTGGTGCGGACTCCGCGCCTGCAATAATGATACCAAGCCGGTCCGCAGACCGGCTCTTTTTATGCCAATCCGCAGCGTACCAGACTGCGCTGCTGCATCTGCTGATACAACACCATTTCATCCTGCACCGCTGCACCCAGCGCGTTTTCAAATGCTTCACGGCTGGCATAGCCCGCACTGCGTACCTGGGCTTCATCCCCCAGATTAGACTGGAAAATCCCCGCTGCGCTTACCGGTAAAAAATCTTCATAAGTGATGGGTTCTGCCAGCAATCGACCTTCTTTCATCAGCTGCTCCATACTCTCTTCCGCACGCGGAGGAGACTGGACCCCCTTTTCCGTTAGCCGATAGCGGAACCATGCCAGCTGCTGTTCCCGCAGGCTGGTTTCATCATCAGGGAAGTCACTGAACACCGCAGCCAGATGTTGCTGATGGTGCTGATTATCAGGACCGGTTCCCGCTTCGGCCAGCAACTTATCATACAGCGCACGGCCTTTCGGCGTCAGCGCCACGCCACGCTGCTCGATTTCGCCGAACCGGGCGGTGTGCGTCCCCTGAAAGCCATCCTGAAAATGAACCGGCTCTTCCAGCGCCTTGAAGCTGGTCTGGCGCAACAGAATCGGCACCTGACGTTGCGGTGGGCCTTCGATCAGCGTTTTAGGATCGATACCGCGTGACGGCATCAGCGCCTGCACACGGTCAATATCCAGCGTGCGCGGGGTCAGGTGGTTGATATGACAACCGCGGAAACACACCACATCGGCGATCAAACGATGTTGCTGGCTCAGCGCACGATAGGTGGCGCTGTCTACCGTGGTATGCGCATGCCAGCGGAAGGTTTCCAGCGCTTCTTTGACAAATAACGCAGCATCGGCAGCGGTAAGCCCCCCCTGCTGCTGGTGTTTCGCAATCAGCGCCCGGCAGCCTGGGGTAAAAATATCGCGTGCCGCGAGGATAGCGGCAGCTTTGGCACGCAGCGCCTCATCGTTAATCAACTCCAGCCGCAACAGTGAGGTAAAAACGCGGAAGGGATTGCGCCGCAGCGCACTATCGCTGACAGGGCGAAACGCGGTGGAGTGCACCGGCACGCCAGCCTGTGACAGATCGTAGTACCCCACCGGATACATCCCCATGACGGCAAACATCTGCCGCAACAGGCTTAACTCCGCAGCCGTACCCACACGGATGGCACCATGACGCTCCACGCTTAAGCGGCTGAGTTCATCGGCAGCCGCCAGACGATTTTTCAGGGCGGGATTGGCTTCCAGCGTCCGTTCGTTAACGGCGCTGACCAGTTGCGTCAGAGTGCCATATTGCGGCACCTCTTGCTGGTACATCGCCGACATGGCCTGAGAAAACAGCGTGCGAATGGCATCACTGGCGAGAAAGTTGTCCATGATTATCACCTCGGGCTAAAGGGTTGTTGCTACTGTAGATCAACCGTTTAACACCGGGTAACAATTTCGTGGAACTGTGATCTCGCCTGCTTACTCTGGATCGCCAAAGCGAAATTTCAGGACCAGCATCACCGTGGTTAACGCCGCCGGGAATGCCAGCATCAGAAAGATATGACTGAATGACCAGCCGAGCGACAGCAATTCCGCGCCAACAAAGGCACTCAGGATGGCACCGACGCGCCCTACGCCATGCATCCAGCTGGAACCGGTCGCACGCGCATGGGTGGGATAATAACTGGCAGCAAGCGCGTTCATGCCGGTATTGGCGCCGTTAAAACAAAAGCCGCTGCAAAAGGCGATGCCACTCATCAATCCGACCTCGGCCGGGGAGAAGCCGAGGACGATAATCGCGATACCGCCACAAAAATAGATCACTGCCAGCGCCAGGTTGGCATTGACGCGGTCCATCAGCCAGCCAGCGAACAGTGAACCCAGGGTGCCGCCAGCCTGGTACATCGCGGTGATGATTGCGGCTTCGGTAACCGACATCCCCAGCGTATTCACCAGTGACGGCAGCCAGCTGCCAATCAAATAAACCAGGAACAGCCCCATAAAATAACCGCCCCACAGCATCAGGCTGCCAAACAGGTAACGGCGGGACACTACGGTGGCTATCGCGCCATGACGTGCTGCGGGTGGCTCGGCACTGTGAAAATGGCTATTGGCTTGCACTGCGCCCGGCATCATACGATCGAGAATGGCATGTATCCGCGCCGCAGGTGCCCGACGACTGATAAGAAAACGCACCGATTCCGGTAAACCGTGTAGCAGGAAAGGCAGTACCACCAGCGGCAGCACACCGCCGAGCAACATCACCGCATGCCAGTTATACCGCGGCAGCAACCAGGAGGCGGCAAAACCACCCGAGGCGGCACCGAAGGTGAAACCGCAAAATACCACGGTGATAATGAAGGAGCGACGGCGTTCAGGGGCGTATTCCGCCACCAGCGTACCCACGTTGGGCATGGCCGCGCCAAGGCCTAATCCGGTCAGGAAACGGAACAACATCATCTGTTCGATGTTTTGTGCCATCGCAGTGGCCAGCGTCCATATGCCGAAGAACAGTACGCTTTGCAGAATCAGCAGGCGGCGACCAAAACGGTCGGCCAGTGGCCCCGCCACCACAGCACCCATAGCCAGCCCCACCAATGCGGCGCTGATGACCATGCCGAGTTGATGATTGCTGACTCCCCAGGCGGCTTTGAGCGTCGGTGCGATAAAGCCCATCAGTGCGATATCCATACCGTCCAGCGCCACAACAATGAAGCAGAGTGCAATCAGGCGCTTTTGCCAGCTACTTAATGCGCTCTGATTAATGAGCTGGCGGACATCTACTGCTTCAACGCTGGTCACGTCTGAACCCCTGCTTCGGCTTACCGATTTAAACATCAGTTTTGGTAAAAAAAACGGCGCTTATGATAGCTCATCGTTAACAATAGCGGGCAGTAATTTTGAATGTAATTGAGAATTATTCAGGATTTGTGATCTTAACCCTCTGATATTACAGGCGGTGATAATGTATCAGGCAGCTTAATATGCGGTATTTCCCATGATTACAGCGACTTATGCGTTTAGCACAATACAATCTAAAATTGTTAATATAATTTTGCAGCCAGGTTAACAAAATTTCAGTTTGCCAGTTGCCTGCACGCTGGAAATCTCATTAAGTGTGAGGTTATGGACAAAAATATCCTTTTCAATCAGCGCATTCGCTTGCGCCACTTACATACCTTTGTTGCGGTAGCGCAGCAGGGCACCCTTGGCCGGGCAGCAGAGACTCTCAGCCTGAGCCAGCCTGCGCTATCGAAAACCCTCAACGAGCTGGAGGAACTGGCAGGTGCCCGTTTATTTGAACGTGGCAGACTCGGTGCGCAACTCACCACCCTGGGGGAACAATTTCTTACTCATGCGGTGAAGGTGCTGGATGCATTGAATCATGCCGGGCAGAGCTTCAACGCCCCGCTGCCAGGACGCCCAATGGTGATTCGTCTTGGCGCGCTGACGACGGCAGCGATGGGCATGCTGCCGCAAATTCTCGATCGTTTTCATCAGCAGCAACCCAACACCACGGTTCAGGTCGCGACCTTGCATAACAACGTACTGCTGGCGGGTTTACGGGCCGGAGAATTTGATATCGGTATTGGCCGCATGGCCGACAGCGAAATGATGGCTGGCCTGACTTATGAGTTGCTGTTTCTGGAGTCGCTGAAGCTGGTAGTGCGCCCGGAACATCCGTTATTAGGTGACAACGTCACACTATCACGCGCCATGCAATGGCCGGTGGTGATCTCCCCGGAGGGCACAGCACCACGCCGTATCGCCCAGCAGATGCTGGATGAACAGGACTGCTCCCTGCCCGCCAACTGCGTTGAAACCTCTTCCACCTCACTGGCGCGTCAGCTGGCGCTGCGTTACGACTATGTGTGGTTTGTGCCGTCCGGAGCCATTAAAGAAGATTTGAGCCATAACGCGCTCTGCGCCCTGCCCATCAGTTCCGTTGGACCTGGCGAGCCGGTGGGTATTATCACTCGCACCGGTAATACATTAAGCCTGAGCGCAGAAGTCTTAATGGCGACGATCCGTAAGTTCCACAGCTAGCGGCTGCGCTTGGCATGCCGTTCGCGGTTATCCAGGCGCGCCTTATCAGTTTTACGTAATCCAACGTAGAGCGCTCCCGCGCCGCCGTGCTGCGGTTGCGCCACGCAAAAGGTTTGCACTTCATCAAACTGTTGCAGCCAGCGAGCGAGGTAACTGCGCACGATATTGGCGTGCGATTCATCCTCCCGCCCCTTACCGTGAATGATCAGCAGATTGCGTAACCCCTGCTTGCGCGCCTGCATCATAAAGCTGAACAACGACTGGCGGCAGGTTTCTACCGGCTGACGCAGCAGATTGAGACTGGCATCCAGTGGGTATTTGCCCAGCCGCAGCTTATCCAGCACCCCTTGCTGGATACCGTCGGCTTTGTACTCCAGCGGCGTCCCCAGGGAAATAATCTCCAGAAAGCCACGCGTGAGAAAGTTTTCCTGTTCATCATTGCGTTGTGGCACCCGCGGCGCTTTGGTGGACGGTGTACGCAGCCACTGGGTATTGGCGCAATCTTTCAACGGTGTTACATCACCCATGGCATCCCGGAAAAGGTCATCATCATCAAGGTTCATGGTTTATTCCCACATAACAATTTAGCGAAGAAAGAGTAGCAAAAGCTTTCTGGCATCACATCTGTCACTTTTTGTACAAAAATCCAGCAACGGGTGGTGCAAAAAAAGTGTCAACAAATCGTTCCAGATCAAAAAACACCCTTGCGGAATTTATAGGCAAATAGCGGAATTAGCGCTGATCAACTATTTTTGCGTCACCCCCACTTTTTTTGAGGATTATTACTGCTCGGATGAGTGCCCTTTGCACGGAAAAATGTTAAAATTGACCACAGTCAATAATCATCGAGCGTAGACATTATGATCCCGGAAAAACGCAGCATTCGACGTATTCAGTCTGGCGGTTGTGCCATCCATTGTCAGGATTGCAGTATCAGCCAGTTGTGTATTCCCTTCACGCTGAACGAGCACGAACTGGATCAGCTGGATAATATCATCGAACGCAAAAAGCCGATTCAGAAAGGCCAGACATTGTTCAAAGCCGGTGATGAACTGAAATCTTTATACGCTATTCGCTCTGGCACCATCAAAAGTTACACCATCACTGAACAGGGTGACGAACAGATTACCGGCTTCCATCTGGCAGGTGATTTGGTAGGTTTTGACGCCATTGTCAGCGCCCATCACCCCAGCTTTGCCCAGGCACTGGAAACCGCGATGGTGTGCGAGATCCCGTTTGAGACTCTCGACGATTTGTCCGGAAAAATGCCTGCCCTGCGTCAGCAGATGATGCGCCTGATGAGTGGCGAGATTAAGGGCGATCAGGACATGATTCTGTTGCTGTCGAAAAAGAACGCTGAAGAACGCCTGGCAGCCTTTATCTGGAACCTGTCACGCCGCTTCGGTCAGCGCGGTTTTTCCCAGCGCGAGTTCCGGTTGACCATGACGCGTGGCGATATTGGTAACTATCTGGGACTAACCGTAGAAACCATCAGCCGTTTACTCGGTCGTTTCCAGAAAAGTGGCATGCTGGCGGTAAAAGGCAAATATATCACTATTGAAAACCATGCTTTGCTGGCAGAACTTGCTGGTCAGACTGAGCAGGCTGCCTGACACTCAGCCGGATCGATAAATGTTATTTTATTGATCCGGCAACAACTTTTTCCCTTCTGCACTGTCCTAACTTAGGCTATCTTTATCCCAACTTGCTTTGGTTTTGAGGAGATTGCCTTATGTCCCGGTACCAAAATATTCTGGTCGCGATTGATGCACAGCAGGACGATCAACCCGCGCTGCGGCGTGCGGTTTATCTCAATCAACGCATCGGCGGAAAAATCAAAGCTTTCCTGCCTATCTATGATTTTTCATACGAAATGACCACGCTGCTGTCGCCAGATGAGCGTGGCAATATGCGCAAAGGCGTGATAAGCCAGCGTACCGAGTGGATCCGTGAACAAGCCCACGCCTATTTAGAGGCGGGGGTCGATATTGAAATCAAGGTGATCTGGCATAACCGCCCCTTTGAAGCGATTATTCATGAGGTCATGACCCATCAGCACGACCTGGTGCTGAAGATGGCGCACCAGCACGATCGGCTGGAAGCGGTGATCTTCACCCCCACCGACTGGCATCTGCTGCGTAAATGCCCTTGCCCGGTGTGGATGGTTAAAGACCAGCCGTGGCCGGAAGGCGGCAAAGCGCTGGTGGCAGTGAACCTCGCCAGCGAAGAACCTCATCATGATGCCCTCAACCAAAAGTTGATTCAGGAAACCACGGTGCTGGCGGAAATGGTTAACCATACCGAAGTGCATCTGGTGGGTGCCTACCCGATTACCCCGATAAACATCGCTATCGAACTGCCGGACTTCGATCCCAGCGTTTACAACGATGCGATTCGCGGTCAGCATCTGGTGGCGATGAAAGCGCTGCGGCAGAAGTTTTCCATCAGTGAAGAGTTCACCCATGTGGCAAAAGGTTTGCCGGAAGAAGTGATCCCCGATATCGCAGCTCATCTGGGCGCGGGAATTGTGGTGCTGGGCACCATTGGCCGTACCGGATTATCTGCGGCGTTCCTCGGTAATACCGCTGAACAGGTGATCGACCATCTGCGTTGCGATTTGCTGGCGATTAAGCCGGATGACTTTAAATCACCCCTCGAACTCGATGATGATGACGAAGAAGACGACGACGAATAAAAATGATAAGGGCGACCAACCGGTCGCCCTTATTTTTTGATGATTACAACGCGCGCAGGATGCCTTCTACGCTGGCCTTCGCATCACCAAACAACATCTGGGTGTTGTCTTTGAAGAACAGCGGGTTCTGCACACCGGCATAGCCGGTATTCATGGAACGTTTGAAGACAATAACGTTCTGCGCTTTCCAGACTTCCAGCACTGGCATACCCGCGATAGGACTGCGTGGATCTTCCTGCGCTGCCGGGTTCACGGTGTCGTTCGCACCGATAACCAGTACGGTGTCGGTATCGCTGAAATCATCGTTGATCTCATCCATCTCCAGCACTACGTCATACGGCACTTTGGCTTCCGCCAGCAGCACGTTCATATGACCAGGCAGACGACCGGCCACCGGGTGAATACCAAAACGCACTTTGATACCGCGTGCGCGCAATTTCTCGGTGATTTCCGCCACCGGATACTGCGCCTGCGCCACCGCCATGCCGTAGCCGGGGGTGATGATCACTGAGGTTGAGGATTTCAGCAGCTCTGCGGTTTCTTCGACGTTGATCTCACGGTGTTCACCGGCTTCTTCGCTTTCACCACCGACGCTGGTATCCGTACCAAAGCCACCGGCAATCACGCTGATAAACGAACGGTTCATCGCCTTACACATAATGTAAGACAGGATGGCACCGCTCGAACCCACCAGCGCACCGGTGACGATCAACAGGTCGTTGCTCAGCATGAAACCGGCCGCCGCCGCTGCCCAACCTGAATAGGAGTTCAGCATGGAGACCACTACCGGCATGTCAGCACCGCCGATCGAGGCCACCAGGTGCCAGCCAAATGCCAGCGCGATCACCGTCATCAGCAGCAGCGCAAACACCTGTGCACCGGTACTTTCCGTGCGGACAAACCACACCAGCAGCGCAAATGAAACCACCAGCGCCAGCAGATTCAGCTTGTGGCGATGCGGCAGCATCAGTGGACGCGATGAAATTTTACCGCGCAGTTTGCCAAAGGCGACGATTGAACCGGTGAAGGTGACCGCACCAATAAAGATGCCGAGAAACACTTCGGTCAGATGGATGTTTTCCATCACCGCCGACAGCCCCGGTGCGTGGTCGAGGTAGCTGTTAAAACCTACCAGCACCGCCGCCAGACCAACGAAGCTGTGCAGAATAGCAACCAGTTCCGGCATTTCGGTCATTTCGACTTTCTTTGCCAGACGGACACCAATTGCACCGCCGATCACCATCGCCAGCAGGATCCAGGCAACGTGACCACTGTTGGGACCAAAGATGGTTGCGAGTAGCGCGAGAGCCATCCCGCTCATGCCAAAAATGTTACCCTGCTTTGAAGTCTCATGTTTAGAGAGACCGGCAAGGCTGAAAATAAACAGAATCGCGGCAACAATGTATGCTGCAGTGACTAATCCGCCAGACATGTTGTTACCCCTTAATTCTTACGAAACATTTTCAGCATGCGCTGGGTGACAGTAAAGCCACCAAAGATGTTGATACTGGCGATCAACACCGCGATAAATGCCAGCAGCGTAACCCAACCGCCGTGCCCCATCTGCAACACTGCGCCAACCACGATAATGCCGGAAATGGCGTTGGTCACGGACATCAGCGGGGTATGCAGCGCGTGGCTGACGTTCCACACCACGTAGTAACCCACCACGCAGGAGAGCGCAAACACGGTAAAGTGCGACAGGAATTCCGGCGGTGCGACGTTTGCCAGGCAGGCGAACAGCACCACGGCCAACGCCAGCAGCACAAATTTACGCCACGGCGATGCCGGCTTTTCTTCGACTTTTTGTTTCGGGGCCGCAGCAGGCTGCGCGGCTTTCGGTGCAGCGGAAACCTGAATCGGCGGGGCCGGCCATGTCACTTCGCCGTCACGGATGACCGTTACACCACGAATCACCACGTCTTCGAAATCGACAGTGATTTGACCGTCTTTCTCTTTACACAGCAGTTTCAGCAGGTTCACCAGATTGGTGCCATACAGCTGAGAAGACTGGGTCGGCAGACGGCTTGGCAGATCGGTGTAACCAATGATCTTCACGCCGTTGCTGGTCAGCGTGACCTGATCGGCGACGGTCAGCTCACAGTTACCGCCGGTTTGCGCCGCCAGATCGACAATCACGCTTCCCGGTTTCATGCTGGCAACCATCTCTTTGGTAATCAGCTTCGGTGCCGGGCGGCCTGGAATCAGTGCCGTGGTGACGATGATGTCCACGTCTTTTGCTTGTGCGGCAAACAGTTCCATCTCCGCCTTAATAAAGGCTTCTGACATTACTTTGGCATAGCCGTCGCCGCTGCCCGCTTCTTCCTCGAAATCCAGCTCAAGGAACTCGGCACCCATACTCTGTACCTGTTCCTTCACTTCAGGACGGGTATCGAATGCACGTACGATAGCGCCCAGACTACCCGCCGCACCAATCGCAGCCAGACCTGCCACGCCCGCACCAATCACCATCACTTTGGCGGGAGGCACTTTACCTGCCGCCGTGATTTGCCCGGTAAAGAAACGACCAAATTCATGCGCGGCTTCAACAATGGCACGATAACCGGCAATATTCGCCATCGAGCTGAGTGCATCCAGCGCCTGGGCGCGGGAAATACGTGGCACGGAGTCCATCGCCATCACGGTGACGTTACGTGCCGCCAGTTTTTCCAGCAGCGCCGGATTCTGTGCCGGCCAGATAAAGCTGACCAGGGTGCTACCTGCACGCGTCAATGCGATTTCGTCATCGTCGGGCGCATTCACTTTCAGCACGATATCTGACTGCCACACCTCAGCGGTGTTGCTGATGGTGGCACCTGCAGCAACAAAACTTTCATCATCAAAACTGGCACGAATACCTGCGCCCTGCTCGATGGTGACGCTGAATCCCAGCTTGATCAGTTGCTCAACGGTTTTCGGCGTGGCAGCCACGCGCGATTCATTGGCTAACCGCTCTTTGGGTATCCCAATTAACATACTGTTTCCTTTCATCGGTTAAAGGATGAGGGTCTGTAAGCGGCACAGGCTCAGGTAACTGAAACAATGTTTCAGCTACTTATGAGCGAAATGCGCAATGTAACAAAGTCTTTATAACCTACTGAAAATATGAATAGCGATCCACAGTGATAATGCATACTTATGACATTCACACAAATATTCAGAAGCAAAGATTGAATGCCACGTTTTGCCACTGCGTTTTGGTCATATTAAAAAATTATATGCTGTGCAAAATCGTGTCACGGCGAATTTAGTGTTATCAAAAACCTTTATTTAACAATACCTTAACTATTACAGCACTAAATGTTACCAGATTTAGTGGTAACGCGCACAAAAAAACGCCATAGCAGATACTGATGACAGTCCAATGAATAATCCGGGTAGATTGTCAATCTGTGTCGGATAAATTGGCTGAGACAGGCTGATTATTACATGTAATAATCAGCGGCTAATCTGTTATACATCAAGAGTCCAGCACGTTTTCGTACTCATTTTTGCGTAAGGCGAAGGATCATTTTTATGAAGCTTAAGAACACTATTCTGGCGTCCACCTTGTTATCACTGCTGGCAGCCAATGCGTTTGCTGCGCAGGAACTGACGCCGGAAAAAGCGGCCGCGTTGAAGCCATTCCAACGTATTAATATCACCGGCCGTTTCAACGCGATTGGCGACGCTGCTGACGCCGTCTCTAAACGTGCTGACGAATTGGGCGCTGCCTCTTATTACATTCAGGGCATCAACGACAGCAACGGCAACAGCGGCAACTGGCGCGTCACCGCAGATCTTTACCACGCGGACGCTCCGGAAGCATCAAAGCAGACTGAATACCTCAGCTACAATGGCGTAAAAGCGCTGCCAAAAGCGGAAGCTTACCGTCTGGAGCCGTTCGATACCGTTTCCGTCAGCGGCTTTTTCCCCAGCCAGCCTGATGTAAACGACGCTATTTCTAAAGCAGCGAAAGAGAAAGGCGCGGCCTCTTTCTTTATTGTTCGTCAGATCGATGCCAACAATGGCGGTAACCAGTACGTCACCGCTTATGTCTACAAAGCCGATGCCAAAGAACGCAAAGTTCAGAGCCCGAACCTGATCCCTGCTGATTCTGAAGCGGGTAAAGCCGCACTGGCCGCAGGTGGTGCTGCCGCGAAAAACGTTGAGATCCCGGGCGTTGCCTCTTCAGAAACCCCAACCACTAAAGTGGGTCGTTTCTTCGAAACCCAGACCTCCACCGGTGAGCGTTACACGGTAACCTTAGCCGACGGTAAGAAAATTCAGGAAGTGAACGCGATTACTGCGGCACAAATGCAGCCGTTTGATACCGTGACCTTTACCGGCCACTTCGGTTCACCGACTGAAGTTTCTGAAGAAGTGGCGAAACGTGCCGGAGATAAAGGGGCGAAGTATTACCACGTCACCCGTCAATGGCAGAACCAGAGCGGCGGCAACCTGACCGTCACCGCAGACCTGTTCAAGTAATCTTCAGGCAGGGCGGCACTCGTCGCCCTGCTGTTTGCATAAAAGCTAACCATATCTGCATCATCATTCATTGCCTTCCCGCTACGCACTCCGTAAAATCTGCCGCCTGATTTTCAGGGCATTCCGTTTAAAACCCGACGATTTGTCGCGTCATTATCCAACGGAATCGTTTTTACCCAGCATACTCTGCTGCTCAGGAATGGCGTTTTGGATAAAAAATTAGGTCTTAGTGCACTCACTGCGCTGGTACTCAGTTCAATGCTGGGAGCGGGTGTTTTTAGCCTGCCACAAAATATGGCCGCAGTCGCTGGTCCGGCGGCATTGCTGATTGGCTGGTTAATTACCGGTGTGGGAATTCTGTTTCTTTCCCTGGCGATGCTCTTGCTGACACGCCTCAAACCCGAGCTGGATGGCGGTATCTTTACCTATGCCCGTGCCGGGTTTGGCGAGCTGATGGGTTTCTGTTCTGCGTGGGGATACTGGCTTTGCGCGGTCATTGCTAACGTTTCCTATCTGGTGATTGTGTTTTCTGCGCTGAGCTTTTTTACCGATACGCCCGATCACGTGGTGTTTGGGGATGGTAATACCTGGCAGGCGATGCTCGGTGCATCGGTGTCGCTGTGGCTGGTCCATGCGCTGGTGCTGCGCGGCGTGCAGACGGCAGCCAGCATCAATGTGCTAGCGACACTGGGCAAACTGGTTCCGCTACTGCTGTTTGTGGTGCTGGCGGTAATGGCATTTAACTACGATCATTTTCGCCTCGATTTTAGCGGTGTGGCGCTCGGTAAACCGCTGTGGGAGCAGGTGAAGCAAACCATGCTGATCACCCTTTGGGTGTTTATCGGTGTTGAAGGTGCAGTGGTGGTCTCAGCCCGCGCGCGCCATAAGCAAGATGTGGGTCGCGCGACAATGCTGGCGGTGCTGGCCGCGCTGCTGGTTTATCTGCTGGTGACGCTGCTGTCGCTGGGTGTGGTACCGCGCGCGGAGCTGGCGCAAATGCGTAATCCCTCGATGGCCGGATTGATGCAACATCTGATCGGCCACTGGGGTGACGCAGTCATCGCCATCGGCTTAATCATCTCGGTGTGCGGTGCCTATCTGAGCTGGACCATTATGGCCGCTGAAGTCCCGTTTCTCGCCGCGCAATTGGGGGCGTTTCCGCGCAGCATTGCCCGGCAGAACCGCCATAACTCCCCCGCTGCCTCGCTATGGCTGACCAATGGCAGCGTGCAGGTGTGTCTGATTCTGATTGCCGTCACTGGCGCGGATTACAATACTCTGCTCACCATCGCCTCGGAGATGATTCTCGTGCCTTACCTGCTGGTCGGTTTGTATCTGATCAAGGTGGTTCGCGGGCAGCAAAAACCCCTGGCGATGCTGACGGGTATCGGTGCCAGCCTGTACGGTATCTGGCTGTTGTATGCGTCAGGTCCGTTGCATCTGCTGCTGTCCGTGGTGCTGTATGCGCCGGGTGTGCTGTTGTTTCTGTATGCGCGCCGTGGCGGCCGTGCCAGTCAGACGCTGTCACAGCTGGAACGTATCGCTATCGTCTTGTTAATCGCCGCCTCACTGCCCGCCGTGTGGCAGCTGACAAATTAATGCGGCTGTCCAGGGATGGTCACGCACAGCAGGTCACCCTGCTGTGTCAGGTTGAGCGGCTTACGGTATTCCTGATGGATGGCGTCAAGCTGCTCCGCTGACAGCGGATAAGGTAACTGGATATCGAAACGGCTGATGTGCTGCTGTTCAGCCAGGGTGATCAGGCGCGCAATGTTGATCTCATCACTGACCTGAGTTGAAATGATTTGTAATGCTAATTCTTTCAGATGATCGTCGCTGGCCTGTAGACTGTGCGCTGATTTACGGGTGACCATACCAAAAATGGGCAACACACCATAAATGGCGTCAACGAAGCTCCAGCGTTTTTTGCACGAGGCGGAAAGGAAATCACTGTAATTGAAGCAGATGCGGTCACTGTATCCGGCTGAAGCCAGCTCTTTATCAGACACCCTCGCACTCCTCCTGTTTTTCATTACGGTTCCGAACCTTGCGCCACAACGCGCTGCTAATAATGGCACATTTCACGGCCCGGATACCAGAGAGCAAAGGATATTTCGTGCTGTAGCATAGAGCTCGACAGCTGAAAACGCTATGCTGCTGTCCATACTCACCAGTCATAGTGGATTATGAACAAGATTGTATATGTGGAAGATGAACCGGAAGTCGGTGAGCTGATCGCTGCCTACCTCGGACGTCATGACATTGAAGTAATTGTGGAAACGCGCGGTGACCGCGCTGAAGCCACCATTGCCGCCGCCGATCCCGATTTAGTGATGCTGGATATCATGCTGCCGGGCAAAGACGGCATGACTTTATGTCGCGACTTACGTGCCAGCTGGCAAGGCCCCATTGTGTTGCTGACATCGCTCGACAGCGATATGAACCACATTCTGGCGCTGGAAATGGGTGCCAACGATTATATTCTGAAAACCACCCCACCTGCGGTGCTGCTGGCGCGCCTGCGTCTGCATTTGCGTCAGGCGCATATCGGACAGCCGGAAGTTACCCCGGCGGTACAAAGTTCGCAGAAGGTACTACGCTTTGGCTCGCTGACTATCGATGCGCTGAATCGTCAGGTCACGTTGTTTGAGGAAAACATCACCCTTTCGACCGCGGACTTTGACCTGCTGTGGGAACTGGCCAACCACGCCGGGCAGATTCTCAACCGTGATGCGTTATTACAAACCCTGCGTGGCGTCAGCTATGACGGGATGGATCGCAGCATTGATGTGGCAATTTCGCGCCTGCGCAAGAAACTTTATGACAGCGCCACCGAGCCGTTCCGCATCAAAACCATCCGCAACAAAGGCTACCTGTTCGCGCCGCAGGCCTGGGATACCCGTTCCGCATGAGAAAGCTCTTTATCCAGTTCTATCTGTTACTTTTCGTCTGCTTTCTGGTGATGACCTTGCTGGTAGGGCTGGTGTACAAATTCACCGCCGAACGCGCCGGACGCCAGTCGATGAATGATTTAATGGCCAGTTCGCTGTTTTTGATGCGCAGCGAGTTGCGTGAGATCCCGCCGCGTGACTGGAACAAAACCATCCGCAGCCTCGATCTCGATTTATCCTTTAATCTGCACATCGAGCCGATGAGTAAGTATGAACTGGACGAGCCGGATATGAAGCGGTTACGTGCAGGCGAAATCGTGGCGCTTGACGATCAATACACCTTCCTGCAACACATTCCGCGCAGCCATTATGTGTTATCCGTTGGCCCGATTCCTTACCTGTTTTATCTGCATCAGATGCGTCTGCTGGATATCGCGCTGCTGGCTTTTATCGGCATGTCGCTGGCGTTGCCCGTGTTTATCTGGATGCGTCCCCACTGGAAAGAAATGCTGCGGCTGGAAAAGGCAGCACAACGCTTTGGTCGCGGTGAACTGGATGTGCGTACCCATTTTGACAGCACCTCCAGCCTGTTCCGTCTCGGCGTCGCCTTCAACCAGATGGCCGATAACATCAACACGCTGGTTGCCAGTAAAAAGCAGTTGATCGACGGTATCGCCCATGAATTACGCACCCCACTGGTACGTCTGCGCTACCGGCTGGAGATGAGTGAAAACCTGAGCGAAAATGAATCTGCAGCGCTGAACCGGGATATCGGCCAGCTGGAAAGCTTAATCGAGGAGCTGCTGACCTATGCGCGCCTCGACCGTCCGCGTGTCGATCTCACCCTGAAATCTTTCGATCTCGCCGAATGGCTGCGCCTGCATATTGAAGATGTGCAGGCGGTGAATCCGCAGGCGCAGATCTATCTCGACATTCCGCAACGTGAAAACGTTGGCGTCGCTGATACCCGTCTGATGGAGCGCGTGCTGGATAACCTGGTCAATAACGCGCTGCGCTACGCACAACAACGGCTGCGCGTCAGCCTGTGGTTTGATGGCAGTATCGGGTGTTTGCAGGTGGAAGATGACGGCCCGGGCATCCCACAGGAAGAACGTGAACGCGTGTTTGAGCCTTTTGTGCGCCTCGATCCCAGCCGCGATCGTGCCACCGGCGGCTGCGGCCTCGGTCTGGCGATCGTCCACTCCATCGCCCTTGCGTTGCAGGGCAATGTCACCATTGAGAGCAGCCCGCTGGGCGGTGCCAGCGTTCGCTTTTGCTGGCCGGTTGATCTACCCTTGCGGGAAATCCCGTCGCGCTTAACCTAACAAGGAGTTTGCCCGTGTCCTCAGCTTATCAGGAACTTAGCCGCACTTTTCTGCGTCTGTCTCGCTTCGGCCATTTAGGCGCTATCGCCGGTGTGGATATGCAAACTACCATGCCTGCCGGTGGCAGCCGCGCCCGTGGTGAAGCCATGGCCGAGCTGAGCGTATTTATGCACGAAATTCTGACCGATAAACGCCTCGGTGGCTTGTTTGATGCCGCGCAGCAGGAATCTCTCAATGATGTGGAGCAGGCAAACCTGACGGAAATGCGCCGTGCCTGGCAACAGGCTACCCTTCTCCCGGCCTCATTAGTTGAAGCAAAATCGCTGGCGGGTTCCCGTTGTGAGCACGCCTGGCGTCAGCAGCGTCCGGCGAATGACTGGCAGGGATTCGCCGCCAATCTGAAAGATGTGGTGAAACTGAGCCGCGAAGAAGCACAGCTGCGTGCTGAGGCGCTGGGCGTCTCCCGCTACGATGCACTGCTTGACGTGTTCGAACCGGGTATGACCAGTGCTCAGCTTGACCAGACCTTTGGCGAGTTAAAAAGCTGGCTGCCGGAACTGCTGCAAAAAGTGGTGGCAAAACAACTGCAGCATCCCGTCACCACGCCGGTCGGTCCGTTTGCTATCGAATCACAAAAGCAACTCGGGTTGAGCCTGATGGGCACCCTCGGCTTCGATTTCAATCATGGCCGTCTCGACGTCAGTGCCCACCCTTTCTGCGGCGGTGTGCCGGAAGATGTCCGCATCACCACCCGTTACAATGAGAACGAATTTCTCAGCGCGATGATGGGGGTGATCCACGAAACCGGTCACGCCCGTTATGAACAGAATCTGCCCCAGCAGTGGCGCGGGCAGCCGGTTGCGCATGCGCGTTCCACCGCGATGCACGAATCGCAAAGTCTATTTATGGAGATGCAGCTGGGACGCAGCCGCGAGTTTCTGCAACGAATCCAGCCGCAGGTGATTGCGCTGATGGGCGATCAGCCCGCCCTCGCCAGTGATAATTTTATCCGTCTGACGCAACGTGTGAGACCGGGCCTGATCCGTGTTGATGCCGACGAACTTAGCTATCCGGCACACGTGATTTTACGTTACGAGATTGAACGTGCGTTGATTGAGGGCGAGATCGAGGTAGACGATATTCCTGCGCTGTGGGATGAAAAGATGCAGGATGCACTCGGCATGGATACACGTGGCAATTATCGTGATGGCTGTATGCAGGATATCCACTGGACGGATGGAGCCTTTGGTTACTTCCCGACCTACACCCTCGGAGCCATGTATGCGGCACAGCTGTTCCAGGCGGTGAAGCGCGCCATTCCACAGGTCAGCGAGCTGATTCTGCAGGGGGATTTACAACCGGTGTTTGACTGGCTGCAACAGAATATCTGGCAGCACGGCAGCCGTTTCCCGACCGGGCAATTGCTGGTCAACGCCACCGGAGAAAGCTTAAATCCGCACTATTTCCGCCAGCATCTTGAACAACGTTATCTGGCTGATTAAACTGCGCGGCGGCCTTGCTGGCCGCCTTTTCCATTCCTTTACCTTCCTTTGTACATTCCGTTACACGCCGATACCAATCCCTCACGGAAAGAATCCCTGCAATTTCATATAGTCATTTCACCGGCCCCGCAGTGGGCTACACATGAAAAAATAGTTCGAGGAATTTGCAATGAAAAAATTATTTGCGCTGGTGATCGCCGCTGCTATGGGTCTGTCTTCTGTAGCTTTCGCAGCTGAAACCACTGCTACCCCGGCTCCGGCTGCTGCTGCAACCACTACCGCTGCACCGGTTAAACACAAAGCGACTACTCATAAACACAAGAAAGCCGCTGCACAGAAAGCTCAGGCTGCCAAGAAACACAAAAAAGCAGCAAAGAAAAAAGCAGCACCAGCCGCACAAAAAGCTCAGGCTGCCAAAAAGCACCACAAAAAAGTAACCAAACCTGCTGCACAGAAAGCTCAGGCTGCTAAAAAGCACCACAAAAAAGCAACCAAACCGGCTGCACAGAAAGCCCAGGCTGCTAAAAAGCACCACAAAAAAGTAACTAAACCTGCTGCACAGAAAGCTCAGGCTGCTAAAAAGCACCACAAAAAAGCGACCAAAAAAGCCGCTAAATAAGGTTGCCTCTGCGCGCCCGACCTTGCATTAATGATTAAAACACCCGGTTCTGCCGGGTGTTTGTTTACTGGAGTAGCGGAACATGGTGCGTCGCTATCGCTTCGAAATCATTCTGATTGTGGTGATCCTTTGCGGCATTGTCGCAGCCAGCTTCTTTATTTAGTCGTTGTAGCGTGCTGATTATCCCAATATTTCTCCCTATTTTACCGCTTACCGACTATAGTTATCGCTCAAGCGTGATGACCAAAACCTCTACTTATTCTCGCCATTGAGAGAACTATGCGCCTGGCTATCCTGTTATTTGTTGGTATTTTCAGTTTTAACCTTGCAGCACATGCCGATGACGAAGACGGGCCAAGCCCGGACGAGATTAAAACGCTGTTCTTTGGCAAGGATCACCGCAAAGCCATTACCGATGTCAGCGCTGCGCCCTGGGATGCCATTGGTCAACTGGAGACCGAAAGCGGCAACCTCTGCACTGCTACGCTGATTTCTGCCCATCTGGCATTAACCGCAGGTCACTGTTTACTGACCCCACCAGGCAAATTCGATAAACCCGTGGCGCTGCGTTTTATGGCTGGCAAAAAAGGCTGGCGCTATGAAATTCATGATATCGATGCTCGCGTGGAACCCTCTCTGGCACGCAAGCTGAAAGCCGATGGTGAAGGCTGGATTGTTCCGCCTGACGCCGCACCTTTTGATTACGGTTTGATTATCCTGCATAACCCGCCCTCCGCTATTACGCCGATTCCGCTGTTTGACGGTTCGCGTGGCGATCTGACGGACGCGCTGAAAGCCACAGGACGTCAGGTAACTCAGGCTGGTTACCCGGCAGATCATCTGGATACGCTGTATTCGCACAGCGATTGTTTGATAACCGGCTGGGCACAGCGCGCGGTGTTGTCGCACCAATGTGACACCCTGCCCGGCGACAGCGGTTCACCGCTGCTGCTGAAGAAAGATGACGGCTGGCAATTAATTGCGGTGCAAAGCTCCGCCCCTGCACCCGCCGATCGTTACCGTGCAGATAACCGCGCCATTGCGGTCACCTCGTTCCGCGACAAGCTGGAGGAGTTAGCGCAATAACATTGCGCTAACCCGATGTCGCAGCGCGATTTATCGCGCGTTTTTTTAACCCCAAAGGTCAAAAGAGCGCGATAAATCGCGCCGCTACGATGAACGTGCGATTAATTCATCTGCTCCATGGTCTGCAAAATACGCTTATCCGAAATCGGGTAAAGGCGTCCCCAGTTGCTGGGCAAAGTAGCTGATACGCAACTCTTCCAGCATCCAGCGTATCGCCAGCACTTCCGCATCATCCTGACGCTGCGGCGGCAGCTTGTTACGCCAGCTTTGCCACGCCTGCTCCACAGCCTGTACTTTCAGCATGCGGGCGCGATCGCTATGTGGATCGACCGGCAATTTCTCCAGACGACGCTCAATGCCCTGCAAATAACGCAAGGTATCTGCCAGACGCTGCCAGCCGTTGCCGGTCACGAAACCGCGATACACCAGCCCACTCATCTGATTCTTAATATCCGCCAGTGCCAGCGCCAGTGACATATCCAGCCGACCTTTCAGGCGTTTGTTGATATTGAAAACGCAGGTCAGGATCTGCTCCACCTGTTTCGCAATGGTGACAACCGTCTCGTTGAGTTCGGCACGGACTTTGTCGCGCAGCTGTTCAAAGTTTTCCTGTTGCCACGCCGGCCCCCCTGCTTCGCTCATCAGCTTATCCACACCGCAGGCGATGCAGTCGTCAATCAGCTCCAGCACTTTGCCATACGGGTTAAAGTACAATCCGAGTTTGGCCTTATTGGGCAGCTTTTCGTGCAGATACTTGATCGGCGATGGAATGTTCAGCAGCAATAAGCGACGCTGACCGCGCCACATCATTTTTTGTTGCTCCTGCTCGCTGTCAAACAGGCGAATCGCAACGCTATCTTTCTCATCCACCAGCGCAGGCCAGGCTTTAACCTGATAGCTACCGCGTTTCTGCTCATAGCTTTGCGGTAAATCTCCGAAACTCCAGATATGCAGACCGCTCTGCTCCAGCCCGTCATCCGCCACTTTAGACAGCGTTTCCTGCACTTTCCCTTTCAGCGCCAGCTTCAGCTGATGCAGATCTTTGCCTTCCTGTAACTTGCGGTTGTGTTCATCCACCACACGGAAGGTCATTTTCAGGTGATCGGGCACCTGATCCCATTGCCAGGCTTCGCGGTCAATGGTGACCCCCGTCATTCGGCGGAACTCGCGCTCCAGCGCATCCAGCAACGGCAATTCCAGCGCGGTTACACGACCGAGGAAGGCTTCAGCATAGTTCGGGGCGGGCACCAGATTGCGTCGTACCGGTTTCGGTAACGATTTAATCAGGGCAATCACCAGTTCGCGGCGCACGCCGGGGATTTGCCACTCAAACCCGGCCTCATCAACCTGATTAAGCAGCGGCAGCGGGATATGTACCGTTACCCCATCGGCATCGGCACCCGGTTCAAACTGGTAACTCAGTTTCAGCTTCAGGTTGCCCTGATGCCAGAAATTCGGGTAATCAAGCTGGCTGACCTTTTCCGCACCATCCTTAATCAGCATCTGCTTATCGAAGCTGAGCAGGTCGGGATTATCTTTGCTGGCTTTTTTCCACCAGTTGTCAAAATGACGCGCCGAAACGACGTCACTGCCGATACGCCGATCGTAAAAGGCAAACAGCATCTCATCATCCACCAGGATATCGCGGCGACGTGATTTATGTTCCAGATCTTCGACTTCGCTACGCAGCTTCTGATTGTTGCGGAAAAAGGCGTGACGCGTCTGCCAGTCACCTTCCACCAGCGCATGGCGGATAAACAATTCACGGCTCAGTGGCGCGTCGATTTGGCTGTAATTCACCTTACGTGCCTGCACTATCGGCAAACCGTACAGTGTGACCTTTTCAGTCGCCATCACTGCGCCCTGAGCTTTCTCCCAGTGCGGCTCGCTGTAGCTGCGCTTGATCAGATGCTGCGCCAGCGGCTCGATCCACTCCGGATCGAGGCGGGCGGCGATACGTCCCCACAGACGGCTGGTTTCCACCAGTTCCGCCACCATGGTCCATTTCGGCGGTTTTTTAAACAGACCAGAACCGGGGAAGATGGAGAAGCGGGCATTGCGTGCGCCAGTAAACTCCTGTTTATCGGCATCTTTCTGACCAATATGCGATAGCAGCCCGCTCAGCAAAGCGCAGTGAACTTCACGATAGGGTGCCGGTTCGCTGTTGACCGGCATCCCCTGCTCACGCACCACCTGGCGCAGCTGGGTGTAAATATCCTGCCATTCGCGTACGCGCAGATAGTTGAGGTAGTCGCTTTTACACTGGCGACGGAACTGATTCCCCGACAGCGCTTTTTGCTGTTCCTGCAGGTAGTTCCACAAATTCACGAACGTGAGAAAGTCGGACTCTTTATCTGCAAATCGCCGGTGTTTCTCGTCCGATGCCTGCTGTTTCTCCACCGGACGTTCACGCGGATCCTGAATCGAAAGCGCCGAGGTGATGATCATCGCTTCACGCACACAACCAAATTTCTGCGCTTCCAGCACCATACGCGCCAGGCGCGGGTCCACCGGCAGCAATGCCAGCTGCCGCCCGGACGCGGTCAGTTTGTAGTGCCCGTCTTCATTGACGGTGATCGCCCCCAGTTCCTCCAGCAACCTGACCCCATCCTGGATATTGCGTTTATCCGGGGCTTCAACAAACGGGAACGCGCCAATATCGCCGAGGCCGAGCGCGGTCATCTGCAAAATAACCGACGCCAGGTTGGTACGCAGAATCTCCGGGTCGGTAAATTCCGGGCGGCTCAGGAAATCGTCTTCTGAGTACAGCCGGATACAGATGCCTTCCGAGACACGGCCGCAGCGGCCTTTACGCTGATTCGCCGAGGCCTGGGACACCGGCTCAATCGGCAGACGCTGCACTTTGGTGCGGTAGCTATAGCGACTGATACGCGCAGTGCCGGGGTCAATAACGTATTTAATGCCCGGTACAGTGAGCGAGGTTTCCGCCACGTTGGTGGCCAGCACGATGCGTCGCCCGCTGTGAGACTGGAACACCCGGTTCTGTTCCGCGTTCGACAGACGCGCATACAGCGGCAAAATTTCGGTGTGTGGCAGATCACGCTTCATCAGCGCATCGGCGGTGTCGCGGATTTCACGCTCACCGCTCATAAAAATCAGGATATCGCCACGGCTTTCCTGGCCCAGTTCATCCACCGCATCAAAGATGGCCTGTAACTGGTCACGATCGGTGTCTTCCGCTTCTTCAACGATGGGACGATAACGCACTTCCACCGGGAAGGTGCGGCCAGACACTTCAATCACCGGCGCGTTGTTAAAGTGACGTGAAAAGCGCTGCGGATCGATGGTAGCGGAGGTGATGATCACCTTCAGATCCGGACGACGCGGCAGCAACTCGCGCAGATAGCCCAACAGAAAATCGATATTCAGGCTGCGTTCATGCGCTTCATCGATGATGATGGTGTCGTACTGCAACAACATGCGGTCCTGCTGAATCTCGGCCAGCAGAATACCGTCGGTCATCAGCTTCACCTGGGTGGTGTCGCTGACCTGATCGTTAAAACGGACCTTGTAACCAATGCAGCCACCGAGCGATGTCTCCAGCTCGTCGGCAATACGGTTAGCGACGGTACGCGCAGCCAAACGGCGCGGCTGGGTATGACCAATCAACCCTTTCACACCCCGACCCAGCGTCAGACAGATTTTCGGCAGCTGTGTCGTTTTGCCCGAGCCGGTTTCACCCGCCACGATGACCACCTGATGGTCGCGAATGGCTTCGGCAATTGCCTGCTGTTTCTGGCTGACGGGCAGATTTTCCGGGAAAGTGATGCGGGGTGTCGCGGCCATACGCTGGGCGACGCGCTGCTCCGCCTGGATGAATTCGGCCTCCAGCTCGGCAGCAATCCCCTCTTGTGCGGCAGGATTTTTCACTTTGGTTGCGCCATGTAGCCGACGCTGCAGGCGCTGGCGATCGCGCAACATCAGGTTTTCGAGTCGCGTCCAGAACGGGGCCAAAGGAGAAGTAACGGATGATGACATAGTGATGAGTTACCTGTTGTGGCAATGCTCAGGCACTGCCGGCCGGAAATACCGGCGGATTCAATCAATTAATGAGCGGCATCATAGCATAATTTGCCTCTGCTGCCCTGACCGTGCGTGCTGCCTTATTCAATAAATTCGAACATAGGTCTCGAAATATTGCGCTTTTACCCGGCCCTGAATCTTCGTAGAGTGTAACGCATTGAGCGGTAAGCCTTCCGCGTAGACAAACAGGAAAACACCATGAGCAAAGTATTAGTTCTGAAATCCAGCATCCTTGCAGGTTACTCTCAGTCCAGCCAACTGGCTGATTTCTATGTTGAGCAGGCAAAGAGCAATGGTGATGAAGTCACCGTTCGTGACCTGGCCGCTGACCCGATTCCGGTTCTGGACGGTGAGCTGGTTGGCGCGCTGCGTCCTTCTGACGCTCCGCTGTCACCGCGTCAGCAGGAAGCGCTGGCTCTGTCAGACGCCCTGATTGCTGAGCTGCAGGCTCATGATGTGGTCGTTATCGCGGCGCCGATGTACAACTTCAACATCCCGACCCAGCTGAAAAACTACTTCGACCTGATTGCCCGTGCTGGCGTCACTTTCCGTTACACCGAAGCGGGCCCGGAAGGTCTGGTGAAAGGTAAACGTGCGGTGATCCTGTCCAGCCGTGGCGGCATCCACAAAGACACCCCGACCGACCTGCTGACCCCATACGTTAAGCTGTTCCTCGGTTTCATCGGCATCACTGATGTGAACTTCGTGTTCGCAGAAGGTATTGCTTACGGTCCGGAAGTGGCGACCAAAGCAACCAGCGATGCTAAAGACGCGATCAAAGAGATTGCTGCTGCGTAAGCAAAACTGTGTCATCTTTTAGCCGGGCCTGAGCGCCCGGCTTTTTTTTGCCTATTTTTGCAACCATTGCCCGTTAATTCCCTGCACATACTCGCCAGATCCGGCACGATTCACCAGTTTTTCTCCAGCGATGCGCGCCACTTCACCAGTGGTCAAATTGTTCTGCTGCGCCACGCGCTGATATTGCTGGCTACGTCCGTCGTTGATGCGTTTGACCAGCGCCAGCGTTTCGCTGTCCTGCTGACGTGCGGCAATGTAGCCACTCAGCGTTTCACCGACCCGCCCCTGCTGGCGGGCCTGGTCGAGCGTCAGCGCCCAGGCAGAAGGCGCCAGTAACAGCGCCAATAGCAGAACCATCCCTTTACGCTTCATCGCCCCCCTCCTCAAAATAAACCGCTCTGATTCTTCAGCAGGGCTTCCACATCTTTATCCACCTTGATGTGAATTTCATGCTCGATTTTTACATTCATATTGATGGTGATCGGCTCTTTCGGTGCCGCGACTTCAATACGCGGCACGCAGCCAATCAGCGGCAGCCCGGCTGCCAGCACCAGTAATGCCCTCAGGCTCATGGTTGGGGGTCCTTTTTGGATGGCAGGGCGGCATTTTGCTCCACCCAGGATTGCAAATTATCGCCAAAGCGCAGGCTGCGCCACAGCTGGAACAAATTTTCCTGATGACGGTAATTAAGGTTGACCGATTGTCGGCGATTGCTGAACTGGCTGGTGCCCTTCACCTCCGATTGCATGGTCAGATTGCCGAAGTTATCCAGGTCCAGCGTGGCCCATGAACGGGAGATCTCCATATAACGTAGCCAGTCCATCGCCGCACCGGCGGCAAAATTGTTGCTGGTGATGGCATCCGCCATGTCTTTGTCCATGCGAAAGGTCAGCGGGCCGCTGTTGGCGATCCAACCTTTCTCAACCAGCCAGCGTGGATTATTCACCCACAACGGCAATTCGCCATTGACCTTGCCGGACATGGCGAACTGTTTCGGTTTAATCGCGGTAATCAAGCGGCTCAGGTCGATATCTCGCAGCGAAATACGCGCGGGGTCATGCTGCGGCAGACGCAGCTCCGGCAGGCTGACGTGGCCGCCTAGCAGGTCGAGGTTGACATTGGAGAGCGTCAGCGGCTGCCGTTCCTGCCACGGATAATGGCCCTGCAAATCGGCGGTGATATTCTGCAAAGCAAACTGATTTTTCACTTCCGCGATGCGCAGGGATACCGGCCCACGTCGGCCAAGCTGCCATTGATGATCTTTCAGGCGGAACGGCAGCGAGAAATCGATGCCATTGATTTCGCTATCTGGCATCCAGACGCTGCCGTTTTTTACCACCCAGTGTCCCCCCGCCTCGAATCCCTGATCGCTGGCGGCAGAAAACGCCACCTGCGCCTGAAGATCGCCCGACTGAATGCGCATCTTCAGATCGCTGCTGAGTAAAGGCTGAAACACCGCCAGCGATTGTTTTGGCCACCAGGCTTCACCACGTAATCGTTCGCCATCCCAGCGTCCATGCACCCGCAGCGGACCGATATCGCCTGCCCTGAGCTGACCACGCCAGATAAACTGGCTCGGGTCGCTGCCTTTCGCTTCAAAATTGAGTTCCGAGGGCGGTAACCAGCCTCCGTAGCTGAAGCGGGTCTGGCCCGACTTGAGAACAAAACCGCCGTTAAAAGCGGGTTGTTGTACGTCGCGCTGCCAGCGCACCGGCGCGGTGAGGGTAAGACGTGGTTTGCTCACCTCTACCATGCCGTAAGCCAGCTGATCAAAACCGGTGTCCAGCGTATCAAGACTGATGAGCTGGTCCTGCCAGCTACCGGTGCCTTTCACATCCCATTTGGCATTCAGCGGCTCCATCACCCCGTCGCCCCAGTAGCGCCAGTTCCAGCGTCCCCTATCGGGCCAGAATTGTGTCGCACGGCCATCAAGATGCAGTCTGAAGCGACCAAAGCTGGGATCGTGTGCCTGCAGGATCGCCTGCAACCGTCCGTTGATCCCTGCTGTACTCAATGTCACCCCGGCCAGCGGCCAGCGTGCCTCATCCACTTGCAGTGTGGAAAGCAGACGGCCACGCAGGCGCAGCAAGGCACCGGGCCGCAGCGCCAGTTGCGGATCGGTCAGCATCCCCTGCAATACGCCCGGAATAGCACCGTATAATTGCAGCTCAGAAAATTTGCTTTCGCCGGTTAACTGGAATGGTAAATGGCTGTTTTGCAGGCTGAGGGAACCGGGTCCGACGCTCAGCACCAGGTTGCCTTTGCCGCCCTTACCTTGCGTCAGCAAATTGAAGCGCCCCTCGACCTGCGTGTTTTCCAGCCCCTGCTGCCAGTGAGTCAGCGTCAGAGCCAGACCACCCGCCAGCGGCTGCCCCTGCTGCGGCCAACGCCATTGTCCCTGGGCAATACGGATGTGTTGATCGTCGATCTGCCACGGCAGTTGCAGCAAAGGTTGCTCGTCCCCCAGCTGACGCACCGTCAGCTTACCCTGCTGCTGTTGCCAGTTGAGCGCCAGGCTGAGCGGCTGTGGCCACTGCGTCAGGCTGATATCGCCACTGAGTTCACCTGCCACCGGCAATCCATCAGCGAAGGTGGGCAATGTCAGGGTGCCATGCACATCCAGCGGTTTGGGCAGTAACGGGTGGGTTAATTGCAGCTGCGTGAGTTGCAACTGCTGGCCTTGCAGGCGCGCGTCAACGCTCAGGTTATTGCCCTGATAACGTAAGAGCTGTGCGTCTTTGTCGAGAGTCAGGTCAAACTGACCGGCATATTGCTGCCACGGTAAAAGAACCAGTTGATCAAGATGGATATCTGCACCCGGCAGCATCGCCTGCCACTGCGCCAGAGTACGCGGGGCATCGCTGGGAGCGCGGCTTTGCGGCAACGATTGCAGGCAGTCACTGTTGAGTTGTAGCTGGCGGGCGGCGAGTTGCCAGCGATGCTGATGCCAGCCGAGCCGGGCATCACTGACTTTAGCAAGTTCACAATCCCCAGCCAGGTAGCGGACTTCTGGAATAAACAGACCGCCCTGTTGCCAGCCGGGCGCAGCGTTCAGTTCCACGCGGGTATTGTCCGGCAGCCAGATACCGACCAGACGGGGCAACCATTGCGTCACCGTCAGTAATAATCCCAATAGCAACAATGTCAGCGCCAGCAGCGCTGCAAGTAATCGGCGTAGGCCCCGCGTCATGGCAGCTCACTTTCCTGTTCTTAACACAATCCTGACAAAGATGATGGCATGTTATGCCGGGTTTATGAAGGCTTAAACCCTGCTTTGGGTATTCACCAGCAAAGTTATGCAGAAACCGTTATCCTGTGAACATACCTGCATTCCATTTTTCAGGAGCGAAACAATGAAAGTTGCGGTTTACAGCACCAAACAGTATGACCAGAAATACCTCGAACACGTCAACGCCAGCTACGGTTTTGAACTGGAGTTCTTTGACTTTCTGCTGACAGAGGCCACCGCCAAAAACGCCGTCGGCTGTGATGCCGTCTGTATTTTCGTTAATGATGATGGTGGCAAAGTGGTGCTGGAGGAACTGGCTGCACTGGGGGTGAAATATATCGCGCTGCGCTGTGCCGGATTCAATAATGTCGATTTGACCGCCGCTGCGGCGCTCGGTTTACAGGTAGTGCGCGTACCCGCCTATTCGCCGGAAGCCGTAGCGGAACATGCGGTGGGCCTGATGATGACGCTGAACCGCCGCATCCATCGCGCTTATCAGCGTACCCGTGACGCTAACTTCTCGCTCGATGGCTTAACCGGTTTCAATATGCACAATAAAACCGCAGGCGTGGTCGGCACCGGTAAAATTGGTGTGGCTGCCATGCGTATCCTGAAGGGCTTTGGTATGCGCCTGCTGGCGTTTGATCCTTATCCCAGCCCGCAGGCGCTGGAGCTTGGTGCAGAATATGTGGATTTGAAAACCTTATTTGCCGAGTCCGATGTCATCACTCTGCACTGCCCGTTGACGCCGGAAAATCATCATCTGCTGAATGCCCATGCTTTCAGCCAGATGAAAGATGGGGTGATGATCATCAACACCAGTCGTGGTGGCTTAATTGATTCTCAGGCCGCAATTGACGCGCTGAAGCAGCAGAAAATTGGCGCGCTGGGGATGGATGTGTACGAAAACGAGCGGGATCTTTTCTTTGAAGATAAATCGAATGATGTGATTCAGGATGACGTGTTTCGTCGCCTCTCGGCATGCCACAACGTATTATTCACCGGCCATCAGGCATTCCTGACGGCGGAAGCCTTAACCGCCATCTCCGAAACCACGCTGAGTAATCTGGGGCAGCTGGAACGGGGAGAAGAGTGTCCCAACCTGGTAAAAGCCTGACTGTGTGCGCCTGCGTTAGCGGGCGCATCTCCCACCCATCAGCGCCTGCTCATCACAACGACGACCATTTGCCAACTGGCACATCCCGATACGGGAACCATCGAGCTGACGTGAAAACGCCAGTGTACCCCCGGCATTCGAGCAATTCGATTCCGCCAGCGACGACATCACCACCTGCGGTTGTATATGTGCGGCAGTCGCCTGTTGCGGCGGTTCATTATCACTATTGCTGCTGCAGGCAGAAAGTAACAGTGCAGCACCGGCCAGCAGGAAGGAAGCGGCTTTCATCGTTCAGGCTCCGGGCGGATAGGGAAAAATTCGAACCAGCATATGTCAGGCGCAGCAAGGGGTCGAGAGGCGACACAGCTTTTTACAAAATTTTCTTTCCGGCTTTGCAACCAGAATTTTCCTGATTGACGTTTTTTTACCACTTAGCGGCGAAAAGTGCCCACCTTTCAGACCCACAGCAACCTGCCGTAAGTGGCGTAAAAAGCGGCAAAGTTAGATTTCGATGCGCAGGATTCAGCACACCACACAGATAAGAAAGTGACGACAGGTCGCTTTGCTAGACTGAGATAATTAACCCCGGCAATTTTACGGGCATTTTCAGCTTAGCAAAGGACGATCTATGATTACCGTCGACGGCAACGGTGCTGTGGCTTCTGTCGCCTTCCGTACCAGTGAAGTTATCGCCATCTACCCCATCACGCCCAGCTCAACCATGGCAGAGTTGGCGGATAGCTGGGCAGGCGTTGGCCGCCGCAATATCTGGGGCGACGTCCCGCGTGTGGTGGAGATGCAATCCGAGGGCGGTGCGATTGCCACCGTTCACGGTGCACTGCAAACCGGCGCACTTTCCACTTCGTTCACCTCATCGCAGGGCCTGCTGCTGATGATCCCGACACTCTACAAACTGGCCGGGCAACTGATGCCGTTTGTCCTGCATGTGGCGGCACGTACCATTGCTACCCATGCCTTATCGATTTTCGGCGATCATTCTGACGTGATGGCGGTACGTCAAACAGGTTGTGCGCAACTTTGTGCCTCCAGCGTGCAGGAAGCGCAGGATTTCGCCCTGATTGCGCAAATGGCATCGCTTAATAGCCGCATTCCGTTTATCCATTTTTTTGACGGTTTTCGTACTTCGCACGAGATCAATAAAATCGTCCCGATCAGTGACGAGACGCTGCTGGCACTGATGCCACAGGAAGCGATTGCGCACCATCGCGCCCGCGCCCTCACCCCGGATCACCCGACAGTGCGCGGCACCTCTGCCAATCCGGATACGTATTTTCAGTCACGCGAAGCCACTAACCTGTGGTACGACGCCTGCACCGGACATGTGATTAACGCCATGGAGGCGTTTGCCGGGCAAACCGGCCGCCGTTATCAGCCGTTCGAGTTTTACGGCCATCCGCAGGCGGAGCGGGTGATTATCATGATGGGGTCCGGCTGTGGCACCGCCGAAGAAGCCATTGACGCGTTATTGCAGCGTGGCGAAAAAGTCGGTCTGGTCAAAGTCCGCCTCTATCGTCCGTTCTCCGCCAGCCATCTGTTGACCGTTCTGCCCGAATCTGTCCAGCGTGTCGCGGTGCTGGATCGCACCAAAGAGCCGGGCGCGCTCGGTGAACCGCTGTTTCTGGATGTGATGACCGCACTGGCGGAAGCCTACAGTCGCGGCGAGCGCAGTACGTTGCCGCGGATTAGCGGTGGACGCTACGGTTTATCATCGAAAGAATTCGCACCCGATGCGGTACTGGCGGTGTTCCGCGCCCTGCAACGTCCTGAACCACCGGCCCGCTTTACCGTCGGTATTTATGACGATGTCACTCATCTGTCGCTGCCGCCGGAAACCAATATTGTCCCCAATCGCGCCCACCTGGAAGCCTTGTTCTACGGGCTGGGCAGCGATGGTAGCGTCAGTGCCACCAAAAATAACCTAAAGATTATCGGCAATGCCACGCCCTGGCAGGTGCAGGGTTATTTTGTCTATGACTCGAAAAAAGCCGGCGGGCTGACGGTCTCGCATTTGCGTGTCAGCCAGCAACCTATCCAGTCGGCCTATCTGATTCAGCAGGCCGATTTTATCGGCTGTCACCAGCTACAGTTCATCGACAAATATGCGATGTTAGACCAACTCAAACCCGGCGGTATTTTTCTGCTGAATACCCCCTACGCGGCCGATGAAGTGTGGTCTCGTCTGCCACAGGAAGTGCAGACGCAGCTTAACAACAAACAGGCGCGTTTTTACGTGATCAACGCCGCCCGCATTGCGCGCGAATGCCAGTTAGGGGCACGCATCAATACCGTGATGCAAATGGCTTTCTTCCAGCTGACGCAAATTTTGCCGGGGGACAGCGCCCTGACAGAACTGCAAAACGCTATCGCCCGCAGCTATCGCAGCAAAGGTGAGGAACTGGTGCAGCGCAACTGGCAGGCGCTGGCAATGGCACAACAGGCGCTGGAGGCGGTGCCGTTGCAACCGGTCGATACCCGCAGCCCGCATCGCCCACCGGTTGTTGCAGATAATGCACCTGATTTTGTCAAAACCGTGACGGCAGCGATGCTGGCCGGTCTGGGTGACAAATTGCCGGTATCCGCTTTACCCCCCGATGGCAGCTGGCCGACCGGCACCACCCAATGGGAAAAACGCAACATTGCCGAGGCTGTACCAATCTGGCAGCCCGATCTCTGTACCCAATGCAACCACTGCGTGGCGGCCTGCCCCCATTCCGCCATTCGCGCCAAAGTCGTGCCGCCGGAAGCGCTGGCGGGGGCGCCCGCTACTCTGGCCTCACTGGATGTTAAATCGCGCGATATGCGCGGACAAAAATACGTGTTACAGGTCGCCCCCGAGGATTGCACCGGCTGCAACCTGTGCGTTGAAGTGTGCCCGGCCAGCGATCGTGAACATCCGGAAATCAAAGCCATCAACATGAAATCTCGTCTGGAGCATGTTGAAACGGAAAAAATCAATTACGACGCCTTTCTTGCCCTGCCGGAGATCACAGCCGAGCAACTGGACCGTATCGATATCCGTACCTCTCAGTTGATCACCCCGCTGTTTGAATATTCCGGTGCCTGCTCCGGCTGCGGCGAAACGCCTTATATTAAGTTGCTGACTCAGCTCTACGGCGACCGGCTGTTGATCGCCAATGCAACCGGCTGTTCCTCCATTTATGGTGGCAATCTGCCGTCTACGCCTTATACCACCAACGCGGAAGGACGCGGGCCGGCCTGGGCAAACTCCCTGTTTGAAGATAACGCCGAGTTTGGCCTGGGGTTCCGGCTGAGCGTTGATCAGCAACGTCAGCGAGCACTGCGTCTGCTGGAACAGTGCGCCGCGCAACTACCAGAGAACCTGGTCGCCGGCCTCAGAAGTGACAATGTCACACCATCATTGCGCCGTGAGCAGATCGCGCAACTGCGCAACCTGCTGCAAAGCTCGACACTGCAGGATGCTCAGGCGCTAATGATCGCAGCCGATGCGCTGGTGGATAAATCGGTGTGGCTGATTGGCGGCGATGGCTGGGCCTATGACATCGGTTATGGTGGGCTGGACCATGTGATGAGCCTGAGTGAAAACGTTAATGTGCTGGTGCTTGATACCCAATGCTATTCCAATACCGGCGGACAGGCTTCGAAAGCCACTCCACTGGGGGCCGTCACCAAGTTTGGCGAACAGGGAAAACGTAAGGCGCGTAAAGACCTCGGCATGGCAACCTTACTGTACGGGCATGTTTATGTGGCGCAGATTTCGCTCGGTGCCCAACTCAATCAAACGGTGAAAGCGATTCAGGAAGCCGAAGCCTGGCCGGGGCCGTCGTTGATCATCGCCTACAGCCCCTGCGAGGAGCACGGCTATGACCTGGCCTATAGCCATGAACAAATGCGCCTGCTGACCACCAGTGGATTCTGGCCGCTCTATCGCTTCGATCCACGTCGTGCGGAACAGGGCAAAGCCGCCTTGTCACTCGATTCACGCCCACCCAGCTCTGAGCTGGAGCAGGCATTGATGAATGAGCAGCGCTTCCGGCAGCTGCAAACCAGCGAACCGGAAGCCGCTGCCCGGTTGTGGCGTGATGCCAGCGACGCTGCTAATCAACGTTATCAGCGGCTGGCAGAACTGGCAGGGAAAGCAGAGAAAAACGAGTCATAAACAAAGCCCGGCACAAATGGCCGGGCTGCAAGCTTATCAACAGGGCTTGAGTTGCGTAATTGCCATCTCCACTGCCCGGTTCGGGGATCCGGTTAATTCGCGATAACGGAGTTGCAGATTTTGTAGCTCCGTTGCCAGCACATCTTTTTCTGTCGCCGCGCCACGCTGCGCCAGTTCCAGGTAACATTGCCCCACCAGGCGGCACGCTTCTTCAAATACCATGTCGTACGTTTGCATCTGCCTCTCCTCACCTTTAGAAACTAAAGTAACTTATGCTTCCATCCTGTCAGTGCAGACAAAGCAAAATCTTCGCGCAGATCAATAAATGCACAAATAATTCAGGCAAAGAATGCTGATCCGGTTCCAGTGGCTGACTTAGCCAGAAAAACGTGGCTTCTCCATGCGGAATCCCAGTCCGATCAGGCGACCAAATACAAAACGCAGAAAGGGAAAGCGGCGGATAAGACCAGGCATCGGGCTTTTACTGCCGGGCTTACGTTTATTGCTGCTCATTTTAATTTGCAGAAATTGTGTTGCCACCGTCGGAAACTGACGGCGTTTCTGTACCTTCGCCAAATCGCGCACACTGACTTCACCCCGGCGCAGCGGTTCCGTCAGATAATTGGCGGCTGCGACCGCATCCTGAATCGCCAGATTGACGCCAACCCCACCTATCGGCGACATCGCGTGCGCCGCATCGCCGATGCAAAGCACACCGGGCTTCGTCCAGCTATCGAGCCGGTCAATACGGATCGACAGTAACTTAAATTGCTGCCACTCCTCCAGCATTGACATCCGTTCCACGCTAAAGGGGGCAACGGCAGCGATAGCCTGTTTAAACTGATCCAGGCCCGCCACCTTTAATTCCTCAAACTGGCCTTTCGCAATGGTGTAGCCGCATTGCCAGTAGGTGCCGCGATCGATAACGATAAAGTTTTGCCGTGGCCCCTTATGTCCCATTCCCCAGGTCGGATCGCCCGACTGTTTATCCAGCCGAAACCACACCACATCCTTTGATGCGCCAAACGCCCGACTGGTCAATCCGGCGGCGAGACGGACCGCTGAATTGCGGCCATCAGCCCCCACGATCAGCGGGGCCTGAATTTCCACCGGGCCCTGTTCGGTGTTCGCCCGAATTCCCCGCACAGTGTCATGCTGGTAGAGAAAACTGTCGAAAGTGGTGGATTGCAGCAGAGTGAAACCGGCAAACTGCGCGCTTTTCTGCGCCAGAAAGTTGAGAAAGTCCCATTGCGGCATAAACGCGATAAAACGGCATTGCACGGGCAGTCGGGTGAAATCGGCCATGGTGACTTCCTCACCGGCCAATTCAGCCTGTAACTTTTCTGCACGCTGGTGTGGCAATAGCAAAAGTTCGTCCAGTAAACCGAGCTGATGCATGATTTCGAGTGTAGAGGGATGAATGGTATCTCCGCGGAAATCGCGCAGGAAGTCGGCGTGTTTCTCTATCACCACCACGCGTAACCCCGCGCGCACTAGCAGATACCCCAGCATCAACCCCGCCGGGCCTCCGCCAACAATACAGCAATCGGTTTTCAGGATGTCATTCGCTTCGGGCTTCATAACCACTCCTTTGTTAGCACCCGATCAGTTTATGATAATAATTATCATTTGTGTATAGATGATAATTCTGCGCTTATGATGATCATACCCATCTTTTTCCCGTGCCTCGTACCTGATAAAATATAACGTCAGCAAGGTTCTAATACTCATCAGGTACGCAAGGTAGAAAAACAATGACACGGACTTTCACAGCTCTTTTTTTTATTATTTTCCTGTGTGCATTTTCTTATTTAAAGCTAAAAGGAATTTCCCACTATTCAGATGATGTCGTGTTTTCGCAAGAAGCACATACCCCAGATATTTTCCAATGGCTTATTACACGCTATCAATCATGGTCCTCCCGCACCGCCATTGAATTCGCATTATTGAAAATAATAAACCATAAACAAACATGGGCATTTTTAAATTCATTCTTCTTCGCTGTAACCGTATGTTCATTATCCTGGATAGTAGCGAAAAATAAAAAAGATGCCATTTTAGCTAGCCTGTTCTTTGTACTGGTCATACTTTTTACTATTAAAAAAGGATTTATCAAGGACGGCATCCTGTGGATGACTGGCTCAGTTAACTACTTGTGGCCGTTTGCCCTTTCCATATTAGGCTTTGCTCTGCTTAAACGATGCACGACAGAACAGCATCTCTACAGAAATGCATTCTTCACCGCGGTAATTTTTTTCTTGTCGTCGTTCAGCGAACAGATTGTGGTCATCAATCTCTTTCTATTGCCGACTATCGCTTTGCTCTATCGGGGACCAGTGAGAAAAGCGGCACTCATCTCTCTGGCAGCCACTCTGCCGGTGTTCACGTACATCGTACTCAGCCCGGGAAATACGCGTAGATTATATCTTGAGATTGGGCGCTGGATGCCTGATTTTGTTAATCTCAATCTTGTTGATAAAGTGCTCATGGGATTGAGTCTGGCCTTTGACCAGATGTTCACTGTTCAGCCAGTCGCAGTTGGTATTATTTATTTATGTTTAGCCCTGATACTCCGCAACAATAAAAAGGCTCAAATATTTTCTCTGTTACTGCTTATTGCAACCATCATCTTGTCACTGATTGAACGCAGAGTTTTTGCCACAGCAAATTTTGATGCCATCTATAAGTTCAGTTCAGAAAATATAACCAGCTCTTTCGCCATTGCCAGAGCCGCTACGGTTATCATCTTTGCTCTCGCCACCACCTTGCTATTGTTCCTGGCGCAACAGGAGAGGAGAACGGCATGGCTCATCGCGATAGCCTATATCGTCTCATATTCAGGAACGGTGATGCTCGGCCTGTCACCTACCATCTATGCTTCAGGGCAACGAGTGCTGATGGTGTCAGGAATGATGGTGTCTGCGCTGGCAGCGTATCTGGCTCTTCAGGCGTGTGCAATGCGTCGGAGCAAGCTGCTCCGGTGATTATCGCGGCAGAATGCAGGCACTTTATCTGAAGAATCTCAGTAGCCGTATAACCAGGATAACTGCAAAATGCGCTGGCGTTCAGCGCTGCAATCCGTACCATACGCACTCATGTCAGAGGGGTTTTCAGTCGCGGGATGCGTTCTGTGATGCTTCACACCTCAAGCCGTCATTGTAAAGCGTGAAAATAATGTCAGAAAATCAAGAAGTCACAAAAAAAGAGCAGTACAACCTGAACAAATTACAAAAGCGTCTGCGTCGTAACGTGGGCGAAGCCATTGCTGATTTCAATATGATTGAAGAAGGCGATCGTATCATGGTGTGTCTGTCGGGCGGCAAAGACAGCTATACCATGCTGGAAATCTTACGTAATCTGCAACAAAGCGCGCCGGTTAACTTTTCACTGGTGGCGGTGAATCTTGATCAGAAGCAGCCCGGCTTCCCGGAACACATACTGCCCGCGTATCTCGATAACCTCGGCGTTGAGTATAAGATTGTTAACGAAGATACTTACTCCATCGTTAAAGAGAAGATTCCGGAAGGCAAAACCACCTGTTCATTATGCTCGCGTCTGCGTCGCGGCATTCTCTATCGCACCGCGACTGAGCTGGGTTGTACCAAAATTGCCCTTGGCCATCATCGCGACGATATTCTGCAAACGCTGTTCCTGAATATGTTCTACGGCGGCAAGATGAAGGGTATGCCACCAAAGCTGATGAGCGATGATGGCAAGCATATCGTGATCCGCCCGCTGGCCTACTGCCGCGAAAAAGACATCATCCGTTTCTCTGAAGCTCGCCAGTTCCCGATTATCCCGTGTAATCTGTGCGGCTCCCAGCCTAACCTGCAACGTCAGGTGGTGGCCGATATGCTACGCGACTGGGATAAACGCTACCCGGGCCGTATCGAAACCATGTTTAGCGCGATGCAGAACATCGTGCCGTCCCATATGGCCGACATTAACCTGTTTGACTTCAAAGGCATTCAGCATGGCGATGCGGTGATTGATGGCGGCGATCTGGCATTCGACCGTGAATCGCTGCCCGTGCAACCTGCTGGCTGGCAACCGGAAGAGGAAGATGCTGCCGATTTAAGCGTCCGTCTGGATGTGTTGCAGATAAAGTAATTCGCCCCGACAGAAAAAGGCGCGTCGCTTCGGCTACGCGCCTTTTTTATTAGCGATGCGGTGGCGGATCGATAATCGGTGGAAACTCAGGATCGTAGGGCGGATCGGGTTCAGGAATGGGTTGTGGATGCGGAATCGGTTCCGGAATCGGTGGCGGATCGGTTGGTATGGGATCGGTGGCGCGGATAACTGACATGCCGTTCTCCTTGTCGCTGAATGTCTTATAAGCATAGGAAAAGATAAGCGGCACTGGCAAACGGGCAAAAAAAAGCCGGCGGATTAGCCGGCGTTGTACGAATCAAATGTGCTATGCAGTAATTCAAAAAAGGAAGTAAGACAATATGGAGCGCAACGCCCATCGCTTGACGTTGCATTCACCTGCGAGAGAGAGTTTGCTCCTGTTGCCTGATGTGGATATTGACGTCGATCAGTTTTTTTACGCTTTTTTACCCTCGCATCCTTAATTTACAGCGGGTTACCTTCTGCTAACCCGCCATTAACATCATCAGTAGCGCTTATAGCCATTTGCGTTGTCTTAGCCACCAGGCCAGTCCCACTACCATGATTAATAACAGCAGGCAGAACACGCCAAAACCCATATGCCAGCTATTGCCCGGGATACCCCCGAGGTTGACACCAAACAGGCCGGTTAAAAAGGTGGTCGGCAGGAAAATCATCGCCAGCAATGACATGGTGTAGGTACGCCGGTTCATCGCTTCCGCCAGCACTGCGGCGATTTCATCGGTCAGCACTGCCGTTCGTGCCACCCCCGCATCCAGATCGTCCAGCCCGCGGCCAAGTCGGTCGGCAATATCCTGCATGCGACGACGGTTATCGTCGTCCATCCACGCCAGCTTTTCACTGGCCAGTCGTGCATAGACATCCCGCTGCGGGGCCATATAACGACGCATCACAATCAGTTGCTTGCGCAGCAACGCCAGTTCACCCCGGGCCGGGACCTGTTGATCCATCAGGGCATCTTCCAGCTCGATAATCTTGTCATGCATCTCTTCAATAAATTCACTGGCATGATCGGTAAGCGCATCACACACATCCACCAGCCAGCTGCCGCCGTCTACCGGGCCATTGCCGTTTTGCAGATCGGTCAGCACTTCATCGACGGCGTAGACTTTACGACGACGCGTCGAAACAATCAGTTTGTCATTAATAAATACCCGCATCGCCACCAGTTGATCCGGTCGTGAATCACTGTTGTGGTTAACGCTGCGCAGCACAATCATAAAACCATCGCCAAGGCGTGACACGCGTGGCCGCATGCTATCGCCAGCCAGCGCATCACGCACGGCATCGGGGATGAGTGGGGTTTTTTGCAGCCATTCAGCGCTCTGCTCCTGGGTGTAATTCAGGTGTAGCCAGCAAGGACGTTCACAATTGATGACCTCAGTCTCATCAATAGCGATCACCCCACCTTTGCCGTCGAGCTGACAAGCCACAATGGCATCTGAAACCTTCAATTCTTTACCTTCAATGACGTTCACGAACTCGCCTCTCCATCAAAATCAATACGATACAGTCTAGCGTGGCGACGACGAGTTGCAATCTTCAGGCTGTGAGCAAACATGACAGGCGGCCAGAGCGGCCGCCAGGGAGATTAGTGTTTTTCAATCCACATTTCGCGGCTGTAGGCCACGTCTTCCGGATTGGTAATCGGGTAGCCTTTCACCCAGGGTTTAATCAGACGTCCATTGGTGTACTGATAAATCGGCGCAATCGGTGCCTGTTCAGCCAGAATTTGCTCGGCACGGTTGTAGTCCTGATTTCGTGCCTGCGCGCTGGTTTCGTTACTGGCTTTTGCCAGCACGGCATCGTAATCGGCATTATGAAAACGCGCGATATTGCCGCTATGGCTGGAAGTCAGCAGGCTGAGGAAGGTAGAGGGCTCGTTATAATCTCCCACCCACGAGGCACGAATAACGTCAAAGTTGCCGCTGTTGCGGCTATCGATATACGTCTTCCATTCCTGATTTTGCAGCGTGACATCCACGCCCAGATTCTTTTTCCACATCGATGCCACCGCAATTGCGATTTTCTGATGGCTTTCTGAGGTGTTGTACAGCAGCGTCAGATGCAGCGGTTTAGCCGGTCCATAGCCCGCAGCCGTCAGCAGCGATTTAGCCTGCGCATTGAGTTCCTGCTGGCTATGCTGCTGCATATAACTTTTCTGCGGCGTAAAACCTGCTGTTACATCCGGCGTGAAGCGCCAGGCGGGCTTCTCACCGGTGCCCAGCACTTTTTCGGCGATGATGCGGCGATCGATGGTCCATGTCAGCGCCTTACGCACACGGATATCGGCAGTCGGGCCTTTTTCGGTGTTAAAGGCGTAGTAATAGGTGCCAAGCTGGTCCGGAGTATAGACCTGGCCCGGCAGCTCTTTTTTCAGCAGCGCGTACATGTTTTTCGGAAAGGATTCAGTGATATCGATATCGCCAGCACGATAACGTTTGGTAGCGCTGGATTCCTCATTGATTGGAATGAAGGTGACTTTAGTCAGTACCGAGTGCGCATCATCCCAATAATGGCTGTTACGGATCAGCACAATTTTTTCATTCACGACACGATCCTGGAGCTGATAAGCGCCGTTGCCGACCAGCTTACCGGGGGCCGTCCAGCCATCACCCTCTTGTGCAATGACTTTTCCCGGCACCGGAAACAGCGCCGCATTGGCTACCATGCTGGGAAACCACGGCACCGGGCGTGACAATGTCACCTTAAGACGATTACCATCCAGCACGCTGACACCCAACTTGTCAGGGCTCATCTGCCCTTTGGTGATGGCTTCAGCGTTCTCGATGCCGCTCAACGTCGCAAACCAGGCTGAAGGCGAGCTATTTTTCGGATCAACCAGCCGTTGCCAGCTATAAACAAAATCCTGGGCGCTGACCGGGTCGCCATTGGACCAGCGGGCATCTTTGCGGAGGTTAAAAATCCAGGTCTTGTTATCGTTACTGCTCCAGCTTTGTGCCACGCCTGGCACGATATGGCCCTGCGCATCCTGATTGGTCAGCCCTTCGAACAAATCACGCATGACCTGAATTTCCGGCAGGCCGACGGCTTTCATCGGATCAAGCGATGCAGGTTCATCTTTAATATGGCGCACGATTTCCTGTACCGGTGCCAGTTGTGCGCCCGGCGGCACATTGGCGGCGAATACCGGCGAAGTTGCACCGATAACCATTAAGGCAGCAAGCGTCTTGCGAAAAGTTATTTTCATCACCACTCCTTTACCCAAAAAAAGGCGGCCGCCAAAAAAAATGCGCCACCTGCGGCTTTCGGCACTTTATCGCAAATTGCTGATTGATAAATAGCTATTTTCCCGCGCGCTGTTTACCGTTATGTTGAGGCTGGATCCCCGGTCACAATTTGAGGAAGTTTCTTATGTCGTCACTACACCCGCGCCCACTGCGCGGCAAGCTGGATGCTGTCTGGCAACAATATGGGCAATCGGTGCTGGGTGCGCCGCTGCTATGGTTTCCTGCTCCGGCTGCCGATGCCGAGAGCGGTCTGATTATCGCGGGGACTCACGGTGACGAAAATGCCGCAGTGGCGACGCTATCGGGCGCTATGCGTACTTTACCGGAGTCACTGCGACGTCATCACGTTATCCTGGCAGTCAATCCTGATGGCTGTCAGCTTGGTCTGCGCGCCAATGCCAATGGTGTCGATCTCAACCGTAATTTTCCGGCGGCTAACTGGCAAAGTGGTGACACCGTATATCGCTGGAACAGTGTGGCAGACCAGCGCGACGTGGTGCTGTCTACCGGGGAACGTCCCTCATCAGAGCCAGAAACCAGCGCGCTGTGTCAGCTGATTCATCACATCAAGCCGCGCTGGGTGGTGACCTGGCATGAGCCTCTGGCCTGCATTGACGATCCGCACAATAGCGAACTGGCGCAGTGGTTGTCGCAGCAGACGCAACTGCCGGTCGTCAGCAGTGTCGGGTATGCTACCCCCGGCTCGTTTGGCAGCTGGTGCAGTGATCTTGACCTGCTGTGCATCACTGCCGAGATGCCACCGATTTCGGTGGACGAAGCCACCGAGGTGTATCTGGAAACCATGATTAATCTGCTGCGCTGGCAGCCGCAGGGATAAGCAGCCCGTTAGCAAAATGCAGCGACGGTTCCACATCCGCAGCCAGCCAGGTGGGACCGTCGAGATCGGCAAACTGCGCCAGCGGCGTCAGCGGAAGCGCCGCACGGATGGCACGCGACGTGCACAGCATGCAGCCCAGCATGATGCCGAATCCCTGCTGCCGCGCACTGACAGCCAGCGCCAGTGCCTCCGTCAACCCACCGGTTTTATCCAGCTTAATGTTAACCATTTCATAGCGTCCTTGCAGGGCAGCCAGGCTTTCGCGGGTATGGCAGCTTTCATCGGCGCAGATCGGCAGCGGGTGAATAAAATTCGCCAGCGCCGCATCCTGGGCAGCAGGGAGTGGCTGTTCCAGCATCGCCACCTGAAGGTCGGCCAGCAGCTGACAACGTGCCGCCAGCCCTTCTGCCTGCCAGGCCTCGTTGGCATCAACAATCAGCGTGGCTTCCGGCACGGCGCTGCGAATCGCCACCAGACGCTCGCTGATGAAGTTATTGTCCAGCTTAATTTTTAACAGCTTTGCACCGTGCTGCCATAGCGCCAGCGCGCTGCTGGCCATGGCATCAGGTGTGTCGATGCTGACGGTATGCGCGGTGACGATACGGCTGGCGAGGCTGACACCACATAGCTCCGCCAGGCTTTGCTGTTGTTGCTGGCGCTCCAGATCCCACAATGCACAATCAACGGCATTACGCGCAGCCCCCGGCGGCAGTGCCTGTTGTAAGGCTACCCGTGTCATACCCGCCTGCAACTGCGGTAGCACGCTGGCAATTTGTGCCAGCACAGAGGCTTCGCTTTCCCCATAGCGCGCGTAAGGTGTTGCCTCGCCCACGCCGCGAATCCCTTCATCTTCAATTTCCACCACCACCACTTGCGCTTCAGTGCGGCTGCCACGCGAAATGACAAACGGTGAATGCAACGGCCAGGCTTCCGGATAACTCTTTACTGTTCTCATTATTTCTCCTTTAATCCGTCACTTAAATGCGAGGCAGCTCAGTAATCGCTACGATTTGCTCTCGTAAACCCTTAAAAAATATGTCATAAACAACGGCTATACCTGTACTGACGTGTTAAAAGTCAGCTATTTTCATCGTTAAAAGGAAATCGTATGTCTCAGAATGTTCACTTCCAGGGCAACCCGGTGCCAGTTGCAGGCCAGTTCCCGCAGGCAGGCACCCAGGCTAAACCGTTTTCTCTGGTAGCTAAAGATCTCGCTGATGTGACTCTTTCTCAGTATGCAGGCAAACGCAAAGTCCTGAACATTTTCCCGAGCATTGATACCGGCGTCTGTGCCGCTTCTGTGCGCAAGTTCAACGAACTGGCGGGTAAAGCCAACAATACCGTGGTGCTGTGCATCTCCGCTGACCTGCCGTTTGCGCAGTCGCGTTTCTGCGGTGCAGAGAGCCTGAACAATGTGGTGACACTGTCTACCCTGCGTGGTGCTGAGTTCAAAGAAGAATACGGTGTGGCGATTGCCGAAGGCGCGCTAAAAGGCCTGACCGCGCGTGCGGTGGTGGTGATCGACGAAAACGATAAAGTCATTTATAGCGAACTGGTGAACGAAATCACCAGCGAGCCAAACTACGATGCGGCGCTGGCTGCGCTCAACTAAGTCGTAAGTTAAAAAAAACCGTCTTCAGCAATGAAGACGGTTTTTTTATGCCGAATTATTCGCTTTCGTTGCGTTTCTGGCTTAACCCATATTCGCGCAACTTATTGGCAATGGCAGTGTGTGACACGCCGAGTCGCTTCGCCAGCTTACGCGTGCTGGGATAAGAGAGATACAGGCGCGTCAGAATCGAACGTTCAAAACGACTGGTGATCTCATCCAGCGTCCCTTCCATCGCCTCTTCTCCCATCGATACATCCAGCGCCTGCTCCGGCAACACGATATCCTGCGGACGGAGTTCATAGCCTTCCAGCTGCGTCAGGGCTCGGTACAGGGCATTTTTCAGCTGTCGCACATTGCCCGGCCAGCTGTAACGCGTGAGAAAGGCTGTCAGCTGCGGAGAAAGACGCGGGCGTGGCAACCCCTGTTCATCAGCAAAACGGGCGACAAACATTTCAGTGAGCGGCAGGATATCCTGCGGACGTTCACGCAGCGGCGGCAGGTTCAGCGTCAGTACATTCAGACGATAGAACAAATCTTCACGGAATTCGCCACGTTGTACCAGCTCAATCAGGTTCTTTTGCGTGGCACAAATCACGCGCACATCAACGTGCACCTCGTGCTCCTCGCCGACGCGACGGAAAGTGCCATCGTTCAGGAAGCGCAACAGCTTGGTCTGCATACGCGGTGACATCTCACCAATTTCGTCCAGCAGCACCGAACCGCCATTCGCCTGCTCGAAGAACCCTTTTTTCCCTTCCAGCGCATTAGGATAGGCACCTGCCGCATGACCAAATAATTCACTTTCCGCCACATCATCAGGCAACGAGGCGCAGTTCAGCGCCAGGAAAGGTTTCTTGCCGCGCGCGCTGCGCAAATGACAGGCGCGCGCCAGCATATCTTTACCGGTGCCGGTATCACCGACAATCAGCAGCGGTGCATCGTGCATCGCCAGCTTACGAGCCTGGTCCAGCACCTGACGCATTTTTGGCGTGACCGCTACGATATGGTCGAATTCCGACTCATCGGTTACCGTCAGATTCTGCAACTGACGGCCCATCCGCGCGGTGGATTTCAGGGTAATCATCGCACCCACAGGCTGATCGCTCTGGCCTTCTTCTTCAGCGAGGTAAATCGGGCGCGCTTCCAGCAGGAAATCACGTCCCTGAATCACCACGTGCTGCACCTCAGCATCAACCCGATCATTCTCAATCCAGCGCTGGAAATTAAAGCCGCTGATCAGCGTCCCCGCGTTCTGGTTGCGGATTTTTTGTTCGTCGAGATTAAACAGATTTTGTGCCGCCGGATTCGCCAGTTCCACTTTGCATTTCAGATCGATGGACAATACCGGTTCCGGCATCGCCACCAGTAACGCGCTCAGCGCCCGGTGTTCACGTTCTGATGGCATGTAAGCCACGGTGCGTACATCTGTCACGCCAGGTGTACGGCGAATTTCCGCCATCAGTGAGCTGAATTGTTCAAATTCCAGTGCGGAAAAGTTGAGGTAGATGCGCCCGAGTGGCGCAATTTCAATGCCGCGCAGGTCGATATTGCGGGCAACCAGCAGGTCGAGCAGCTCGCGCGCCAGCCCGATACGGTCCTGGCAGAAAACTTCCAAACGCATTGCGATGGCCTTATTCAGGTTTTGATTTTAGTGATAATACGCTAACTTGCGACGCCTCAGAAGGGGCCTGTCAGGAAAAGTTGACAGTATGAAGCCGACGATTGACAAAAGTGTAACGGAACAACCAATAATAATCCCGCCAAAAATCACAATTAACAAAGAAAATCTCACCTTTCACACCCTTTTCAGTGCGAAAGGTGAGCGGGTGCTGATTATTTAGCACTCTGCCCTGCCTTAGCCTCGCTTTTGCTGAGGGTTTCTTTCAACTGACCAATCAGTTCACGGCGGAAATCACCCAGCCGCGGTTTATCATCTTCCAGCCATGGCAGAGGTCGACACAGCTCCATCGCCTTAATACCCAGGCGTGCCGTGAGCAGTCCGGCACCAATCCCCTGGGCTGCGCGGGCAGAAAGCCTTGCAGCAATATCCTGCGATATCCAATCCATGCCCACTTCATGTACCAGTTCTGAGGCTCCGGCAAAGGCCATATTCAGCAGCACCAGACGGAACAGACGCAGACGGCTGAAGTAGCCCAGCTCAATGCCGTAAAGGGTGGCGATACGGTTCACCAGGCGTAAGTTACGCCAGGCGATAAAAGCCATATCCACCAGTGCCAGCGGGCTGACGGCAATCATCAGGGTCGCTTCCGCCGCATGACGGCTGATTTCACGCCGGGCCTGACGATCCAGCACCGGCTGCACCAGCTGCGCATACAACGTGACTATCTCACGATCGTTATGCGTTTCATGCAAGGCAGCATGCCAGCGTTGCAATGCAGGATGCGCCTGATCCAGCTGCGCCTGCTGTGCCAGCTTTTCACAAAATGCACGCCCTTTACCGATACCATGGCTATGGAGTAACTCACGCCCTACATCACGCTCCTCAGCGCGCTGCCGCAATCGATATAACCGACGCCACTCGCTAATCAGCGCACCCGCCCCGGCGGCGATGATCAAGCCACCGGCAACGCCGCTGCCTAGTGCAAACCAGTCACGTGTCAGCCAGGCATCGTGCATCCACTGCACTCCCTGAGCCACCACGCTGACGCCAAAAATGCCCAGGCCGGCACCCACCATTTTGCGCCACAGGCTGCGTTTCGGACGCAGCGCCGCTTCAACCACTTTTTCACCCGCGCCCTCTTCCAGCGGCTCCTCTTCACGGGTGGCGAGAAACGCCACGTCAGTGTCGGCGTTAAAGGTTTGCGCCGCACGCAGCGGTTTATCTGCTTCGCGATCCAGAGGCCGGGCAAAGTCGATGCGCGGTTTCAACGGTGTTTCATCGTTCATCGCAACTTATCTCCCAATAAAAACTCCAGCGCCGCATCCATACGAATGTGTGGCAGTGGACGGTCAACGTCGAGCTGCTGCGGGCGGAATTGTTCAAACTGAAATCCCTGCTGTTGCCAGAAGGTGTGGCCAGGCAGGCGTGGCGGCACTTCGCCGGGATAGAAAGTCAGCGCTTCACCATCGTCCAGACGGTTACCGCGCAGCGCGGGGAGCTTCTCGCCACGATGATCAACCAGCCCGCTTTCGGTCGCCTGCACCGAGGCCAGACCGAGACAATCCATGGTGATGCCTTCGAATGCGGCGTTCTGCCACGCATCCTGCACCAGCTGCTGCAATAACGACACCATATTGGCGTGCTGATCGGCGGTGATGTGATCCGCTTTGGTTGCGGCGAATAGCAGCTTATCGATGACGGGTGAAAACAGACGGCGAAAAAGCGTACGCTGGCCGTAATGAAAGCTCTGCATCAGTTGTGTCAACGCCAGACGCATATCGTTAAACGCCTGCGGTCCGCTGTTCAGCGGTTGCAGGCAGTCGACCAATACAATCTGCCGATCGAAGCGCAGGAAATAATTTTTATAGAAACCTTTCACCACATGCTGGCAGTAGTAGTTAAAACGCTGCTGCAGCATCGCGAAATTACTGCCCGCCGGTGCCTGCCGCTGGATATCGTCCTCCTGAGGCCAGGGAAAAAACTGTAATGCAGGCGCACCAGCCATATCTCCCGGCAACACAAAACGCCCCGGCTGAATAAAATGCAGCCCCTCGGCTTTGCATTGATGCAGATAATCGGTCCAGGCGGCGGCGATGGCGGCCAGACGATTTTCATCGGCCTGAGCATAAGGATCGAGATCGGCACACAGACTGCGCCAGCGCTGCGCCCATATGGCGCGATCGCCCTGCAACAATCCCAGCATCTGCCGTGACCAGCCAGCATAATCCTGCGCCAGCATCGGTAAATCGAGCAGCCATTCGCCGGGATAATCGACAATTTCCAGATACAACGTGGCCGTGTCTTTGAAGTGGCGCAGCAGCGATTCATCCGGGCGATAACGTAGTGCCAGACGCATTTCACTGACGCCGCGTGTCGGCGTGGGCCAGCTGGGCGGCACGCCATACAGTTGGGCCAGACCTTCGTCATAAGTAAAACGTGGCGTACCCAGTTCGCGTTGCGGCACACGTTTGACCCCGAGCAGACGCTCCTCGCGCACCACAGAAAACAGCGGCAAACGAGCGCCGCTGTGGACATTCAGGAGCTGATTAACCAATGAGGTGATAAAGGCCGTTTTGCCACTGCGGCTCAGGCCCGTCACGGCAAGGCGCAGGTGACGGTCAACTCCCCGATTCACCAGCGCCATCAATTCATTTTGCAGTCTTTTCATCGTTTTCCCTGATGAAGCGTGCCGACAGGCGACTAAACACCTTCGTCAGCAACGGTTCCAGCGCAAACGCCAGTAACAACTTTAACGGACGCCGCGCCACCGATTTCACTGCCCAGCCAGCGAGGCCGCCAGGGGCATATGTGACTGCACTGATGATGATAAATTTTCCCGCCGACTTCAACGCAGGTGCTGCGCGGCGACGCAGAGTTGTAAAACGTTGGGCGGACAAGGCAACCTCCGGCAATTAAATTTGACGAAAACGGCTACGCACGCTGAAAGTTTCCGAGGTGACGTAGCGCTCAATATCACGCACATGACGTTCATCGACCTGCAGCGCTGCATCCAGCTCGTCCAGCAACTCACTGGCGCTGGGTTTATGTACGTCCGGCGCATCATCCGGTTTCACATCCAGCACGAAGCCGAGGATAAAATAGGCGATCAGGACAAAGCCGAATAGCCCAAAAAACATCGACAGCACCAGAATCACCCGCAGCAGCGTGACGGGGACATCAAGATATTCCGCCAGGCCAGCACAGACCCCGCGCACTTTACCTTGCTGGGGAATCCGCCATAGCTTACGCCCTTTCAGGCTTCCACCACTCATGGCTGCCTCCAGTTCGGGTGTTCGGCATCAAGAATTGCTTCCAGCGCTTCGACGCGCTCGCGCATCCGGCGAGCATCCTGGGTCATCTGTTGCAGACGTTGCATGTCACTCGATGAAAGCTCCGCACCGCCGTTGCGTTTGTTGCTGTAATGAAGCCATAACCAAATAGGTGCGACAAACAGCACGAAGATGGTCAGCGGTATGGCCAGAAAAAGTGCGCTCATTGACTCTCCTTAATCATTTAACCCGTGACTGGTTCAGCACCATTACTCGCTGCGATTCATTTTGGCTTTCAGGGCCGCCAGCTGCTGGCTGATTTCATCATCGGCTTTCAGCTCAGTGAACTCCTGATCGAGGCTTTTCGGTTTACCAAAACGCTGGCTTTCCGCTTCTGCTTCCATGTGATCGATACGGCGTTCAAACGATTCGAAACGTGCCATCGCGTCATTCAGTTTATTGCTGTCGAGCTGACGACGAACATCGCGCGATGAAGAGGCTGCCTGGTGGCGCAGGGTCAACGCCTGCTGACGGGCACGGGTTTCGCTGAGTTTTTTCTCCAGCTCACCAATTTCCCCTTTCATACGTTCCAGCGTCTCTTCCACCTGCGACACTTCCTGTTGCAGCGCAGCGATCAAATCGGTCAGTTTCTGTTTTTCAATCAGTGCCGCGCGCGCCAGGTCATCTTTATCTTTGCGCAGAGCCAGCTCGGCTTTTTCCTGCCATTCGGCCTGCTGAATATCGGCTTGCTCAATACGGCGCAGCAATTGTTTCTTTTCGGCCAGGGCACGGGCCGAGGTGGAGCGCACTTCCACCAGTGTGTCTTCCATTTCCTGAATCATCAGGCGTACCAGTTTCTGCGGATCTTCGGCGCGCTCCAGCAGAGAGTTGATATTAGCGTTCACGATGTCGGCAAAACGAGAAAAAATACCCATAATGATGTTCCTCAGAGTGTAATGTGGTTGCGTAAGACGCTCATCACTAATACAAAAGGCGTGCCAGTTTTTAACTGTATGAATTTATTGATCTTGATTGTTTTACATCCCGCCAGCATTCGCATAAGGTAGTGAAATTGATTAACTGATGGTGAAATTCATCATGGCAAATGGTAATGACAACCTGCTGGGCGAATCCAACAACTTTCTTGAAGTGCTGGAACAGGTTTCGCGGCTCGCCCCGCTGGAAAAACCGGTACTGGTGATTGGCGAACGCGGTACCGGTAAGGAGCTGATTGCCAGCCGTTTACATTATTTATCCGATCGCTGGCAGGGTCCTTTCATCTCCCTTAACTGCGCCGCATTGAATGAAAATCTGCTCGATTCTGAACTGTTCGGCCATGAAGCCGGTGCCTTTACCGGTGCGCAGAAACGCCATCTCGGTCGTTTTGAACGCGCCGATGGCGGCACGCTGTTTCTCGATGAACTGGCGACAGCGCCCATGCTGGTGCAGGAAAAATTGCTGCGCGTCATTGAATATGGGCAGCTGGAGCGCGTCGGCGGCAACCAGTCACTACAGGTCAATGTCCGTCTGGTGTGCGCCACCAATGAAGATCTGCCTGCGCTGGCAGCGGAAGGCAAATTCCGCGCGGACCTGCTCGATCGTCTCGCCTTTGACGTCGTCCAGCTGCCACCGCTGCGCGAGCGCCGCAGTGATATCCTGGTAATGGCAGAACATTTTGCCATTCAGATGTGCCGCGAGCTGGGTCTGCCGCTGTTCCCCGGCTTCAGTGAACAGGCGCAACAGGCGCTGTTGCACTACAACTGGCCGGGTAATGTGCGCGAACTGAAAAACGTGGTAGAACGTTCGGTATACCGCCATCACAGCATTGAGGAGCCGCTGGATAACATCATTATTAACCCGTTTGCCCCGCGCAGTGCGTCGGTTTCGGTTGCCGCCAGTACTGAAAGCAGCCAGCCCGCTCTGCCACTCGATCTGCGTCAGTGGCAGAACCAGCAGGAACGTCAGCTGGTGGAACGCAGCCTGGCGGAGGCGAAATATAACCAGCGCCGGGCGGCGGATTTACTTGGCGTGACCTACCATCAGTTGCGGGCGATGATGAAAAAGCATGGTATTCAGCTGCGGGATGAAGGATAAAACCGTTAACGTTTCGCCTCCGCAAACTCGGCAATTTCCAGCACCATATCGGATACGGTATCGGGGTTGTAGAGAATAAATTCACGCCTTAACTTACTGTTATTGATAAATGTGGTTATCGCCTCGTCATAAGTGCTGGCCTGCATTGCGGCGATAAACCCTTCACGTTGTTTATCTGAGAACTGAAGATAATGCTTCGCTCTGCTGCTGGCGATAGAGCGGTGCCATTGTCTCCGTATTTCAATTTTGTCTTCCAGCGGAATCGTCTTAACGATGAAATTACAATTAGAATTACAAAAATCCTTTTCTGTTACGGGTGCGCCAACGTAATAATTATCCGGCAACGGTTCCGTGCCTGTACCCTCTCCCTTAGTAACTTTAGCATGTACCGACTCATGGATAAGTATCTGCGCCTGTTCCCATATGTTTTTTGACCAGAACAATTCAGGAAGGCCGATTTTATTTAGCAAGGGATAATAGACGGCATTGGCTTTTATTCCCCCCTGGTACTCTAACTCCAGCACGCTCTTGTCTTCATCAGCCAGCCATTTTTGTGCTTCTCTCAGTTCTGATACGATTTTAGTTACTTCAGCGAAGATAGCATCACTGACTCCATTTGGTTGAATACCAAGATATTCAGAAATGACCTCTCTGGCTCTGATATCTTTAGCGGCAAGCAAAGGTTCAACTCTGTCGAGAGTCATTTCAAAATTTCTAATCGCCTGTACTATCGCAATTTTATGCGCAATATTATTTTGCCCGATGCTATTCTTCCCTTCAGCCACCACTCTGTTTCTTTTTATTACATCGTCTGTGGCATCATCCCTGCCCCATATAATTTCACCTTCTAAATTTTCCGGGATACTGGACATGCCCGCCCCGCCACCCATGATCCTTTCGTCAAGTTTCCATTGCCCCTTTTCACCATCGAAAGTATACGCCAGTGGTGATGCACCTTCAGGTTGGATGTAACTGGATGGCAATTTTATTTGCACCCGTTTATTTTCTAATATATCGATCGCAACATAAGAATCCCTGCCATTAGTATTTCCCGTTCTGAGATAACTTTTTCCGTCATTTGTTCCATAAACTTCTGGTAATTCAGTGACTGGCGTTAAATTCAGCTCACGGGATAATTTCAGCTTTAGTTCTTTCGGTATGGTATGATCAAAAACTGGCGAGGTTATTTCGCTTCTTTTCCATTGTTTCATTTTTTCATTATAGATAAACTTCGTCTGACTTAACCCCCCTTTCTTAAACGAATTCACATCATTAAAATGCCGTTTTGGCGTCGTAAAACCCTGACCGTCCACGACAACCTCTATATACTCAGCCTGTCCCTCTTTTTGCCCAATGCGCAAGAAGTACTGCCTGGTTTTTTCCTGAAAATACACCCCTGGATAACCCTGAATACGACTGAGCCCTCCGATACCAGAAAGTTTACTGGCGATTTCAGGAAGATTATCTAAACTTCTGAAGGCTTTTCTGTCGTAAACCCAACCTGCATCCTTATCAAAAAAATAGCTTTTCTGCTGTGAGCCATATATGGGGTGATTACTCTTCTCCTTCACGGTAAGGAAATCACCTTCAAAAAAAACATTCACATATTTATACGTATTATCCGATTCTTTAATCCGCAGATATAAATCCTCATTCTCATCGCGCCACAGGATCATTCCTTCCCCATAATCATAAGATTTAAGGGTTTTCTCCGGCCATGAAAATGTTTTCATTTCTGGTAAGAGCAGGACATGTTCCGTTTGCCAGCCAACATCCCCGCGCTTATATTCAGCGGTTTCCTGGAGACCTGCGGTGAACCTGACATTCAAAAGATCCATCAGCGCAGACTCCAGTTCGTTTCGGTCAACCGCCCTTCCCGCAAGATGATCATTTATCAATGAAAAGATAGATCCCAGAGAACTCCTGATGAGTCCGGCCGGATGCAGTGAGCTGGCGAGGGATTCTATTTTTCCAAGCTGGATAGCCAATGATTTCAAAGCCTGTTCAGTTTTGGTTTCTAAAAGCCTGGCGGAAGCATATTGATAGAGTTCAATTGCCGCGCTAATAAATGATTCAACCGGTCGTTTAAAGGCTTCCGTCAAAAGACCGGTAATATCCAGGAGGGTATATTGGGTTTTAATTCCTTCATCCAGTCTCCTGATAATAATGACATCGACAGGATTAAAAGGGGCTGATGTCGTTTGCATCTGTCTGACAGGAAGTGACCGGACATTTCTTATCTGATTATCGTGTGGTAATAAACGCCAGTCTGCTGTGTCACCCAATTCACGTCTGGTTTTATCATCCCGTTGTTGCTGCCGATTGCGTGTCCGGGTGCGTTCAACGTCTTTATCGTTCCTGATTAGTCTGTGTTTTTCTTCATGCGGACGATTCAAAACATGAATTGCTGTCTGGGCAGGATTATCAGAACGGACATTGATCACTGGTGCATCACGCGCCCGGGATTTTACAGGATGGTGCTTAGCCGGGTTGAGGGCCGAAATAACCTGGTAATGGTGCCTGACAACAGCTTTTCTCAAGGGAAGAGGTTTCTGACTTTTATTATGATACCCGGAAACCGGGGCCGGTTGTGATATTGCCTTTACCGGTGGCGCATGTATGGTAACGCCGGACGTTCGGGCTGCGATTTGCTGTGGCCTGCCCGATGGTGAATATAACGGTGTGCTACACACCGCCGTGGCGATGGCCCCCGTTGTTAACGCGCCAGTAAAAAAATAGCGTCCGGGTTTGAAATAATGTTTACGAACCGATGCTGGTTTTGCTGCGGTGATATTTTCGAAGCTGACCTTGCAGGCTTTGCCGTTTAACAGGATGGTCGTTGAATCCTTAACTTTCGAGCCTCTGCGCGAACCGGCAGCTGTCCTCGGTATCCCTACAGCTGTTGATGATATCCTCGTCATAAACGCCTCCATGATAATAACGTTCACTATGAGAGTTTACTGCACAGGTTTTCGAAATAGTTTGCGCTGTAGCAAGGCGGCAAGGGAGCAAGTCCCTGGGAGCATACATAAGTATGTGACCAGGAGGGCGAACGAGTGCAGCCAACACAGCTACAGCGCAAAATATGAAGAAAAAAAAGCCCGCTATAAGCGGGCAACAAATACTGGAAGCAATGTGAGCAATGTCGTGCTCTTCTTCGGTAGAGCCACCGTCGAAGCGCAGAAGAATAATAATCATTCTTATTATCATCTGTAAACCCCTAATTGAGAATTTTTCTCATCTCCACACTAACGTTGTGATTACCCCACCCTCGGTTTGCTGAAAAAGACACCATAACTGTCCTTAATTTGGGGAGTACCCAGCGTTTGCGATACACTCTCGCTATTGCCTCAGAATCGTTGAGTTCTATGCCAAAATTATTCCCCACGCTGTTGCTCGGCCTCAGCGTATTGAGTGCGTCTGCATGGGCGCTGCCTGCGAACGATATTCGCCATACCGGCTTCGTTTATTGCGTCAACGGCACGGTGAATACCTTCAACCCGCAGCTGGCCAGCAGCGGGTTAGTGGTCGATACCCTTGCCGCGCAGCTTTACGATCGCTTGCTTGATGTCGATCCCTATACCTATCGGCTGATACCCGACCTGGCACAAAGCTGGGAAGTGCGTGATAACGGCGCAACGTATCGCTTCCACCTGCGTAAAGATGTTGCCTTTCAGCACACCAACTGGTTTACGCCGACACGAAAAATGAATGCCGACGATGTGGTGTTCAGCTTTGCCCGTATGTTTGATCGTCAGCATCCATGGCATAACGTTAACGGCGGCAGCTACCCTTATTTTGATAGCCTGCAATTTGCGGACTCGGTGCAGAGCGTGAAAAAACTCGATGATGATACCGTCGAGATTCGCCTGAACAGTCCGGATGCCTCGTTCTTGTGGCATCTCGCCACCCATTACGCGCCAGTGCTCTCCAAAGAGTATGCCGATCAACTGACGGCCAAAGGTCAGCAGGAGAAACTGGATCGTGAACCCGTTGGCACAGGCCCATTCCAGCTCAGCGAATACCGTACCGGGCAATATCTGCGTCTGGCGCGCAACCCGCAATACTGGCGCGGAGTGCCACGTCTCCAGCAGGTGGTGATCGATCTCGGCGTCGGTGGCACCGGTCGTCTGTCGAAATTGCTGACCGGTGAATGTGACGTGCTGGCCTATCCCGCTGCCAGCCAGCTCAATATTCTGCGCGACGACCCACGTTTACGTATGACGCTGCGTCCCGGCATGAATATCGCTTATCTGGCCTTTAACACCCGTAAACCGCCGCTGGATCGACCTGAAGTGCGGCACGCGCTGGCGCTGGCGATAAACAATGAACGTTTGATGGAGTCGATTTATTACGGCACCGCTGAAACCGCTGCATCGATTCTGCCGCGCGCCTCGTGGGCGTATGATAATAACGCGCGTGTTACCGAATATAACCCGGCCAAAGCGCGGGAAACCCTGAAGGCGCTGGGTGTGGAGGATCTGCATTTGCGCCTGGTGGTGCCCACTGCGTCGCAGTCGTGGAACCCCAGCCCGCTGAAAACCGCTGAGTTGTTACAGGCCGATCTGGCGCAGGTCGGGGTGCGCGTCACCATCGTCCCGGTGGAGGGTCGTTTTCAGGAAGCTCAGCTGATGTCCATGAACCATGATATTACCCTCACCGGCTGGGCCACCGACAGTAACGACCCCGACAGTTTCTTCCGTCCGCTCCTGAGCTGCGCGGCGATTCGCTCGCAAACCAATTACGCGCATTGGTGCTCACCCGCCTTTGATGAGGTGCTGCAACAGGCCCTGCTGTCACAACAGCTCGCGGCGCGCATTGAAAGTTACGATAAAGCGCAGCAGATGCTGGCGCAGGAGCTGCCGGTGCTGCCACTGGCGTCGTCACTACGTTTGCAGGCCTATCGCCATGATATTAAAGGCCTGGTGCTGAGTCCGTTTGGTAACGCCTCATTCGCAGGCGTTTATCGTGATGAAAGCAGCGAGGAATAAGCATGATCATCTATATATTGCGTCGCCTGCTGTTGTTGATCATCACGCTGTTTTTGCTGTCGCTGGTCAGCTTCAGCCTGAGCTATTTCACCCCCAATGCCCCGCTGGAAGGCGCGTCCTTGTTTGATGCCTGGTGGTTCTGGTTTAAGGGGCTGCTGCAGTTTGATTTTGGGGTGTCCAGTACCAATGGCCAGTCGATTGATATCCAGCTACGCGAGGTGTTTCCCGCCACGCTGGAGCTGTGCATTCTGGCCTTTATGCTGGCGCTGATGGTCGGGATTCCGCTCGGGATCTGTGCCGGGGTGATGCGGAATAAATGGCAGGACAAGGCGATTAGCGCGCTGGCACTGCTTGGTTTCTCCATGCCGGTGTTCTGGCTGGCATTACTCTTCACGATGTTTTTCTCGTTAACCCTCGGCTGGTTGCCGGTATCTGGCCGGTATGATTTGCTCTATCCGGTGCAGAACGTCACGGGTTTCGCGCTGATTGATGCCTGGCTGAGTCATTCACCGTGGCGACATGAGATGCTGATCAGCACCCTGACCCATATGATCCTGCCGGTGGTGGTGCTGGCCGTTGCCCCGACCACCGAAGTTATTCGCCTGTTGCGTAGCAGCACCAGCGAGGTGATGGATAAAAACTACGTTAAAGCGGCGGCGACGCGTGGGCTGTCGCGTTTTACCATTATCCGCCGCCATGTGCTGCATAACGCGCTGCCCCCGGTGATCCCCCGACTGGGTTTGCAGTTCTCCACCATGCTAACGCTGGCAATGATTACAGAAGTGGTGTTCAACTGGCCAGGTCTGGGGCGCTGGCTGATCAATGCTATCCGCCAGCAGGATTATGCCGCGATTTCTGCCGGCGTGATGGTGGTAGGCAGCCTGGTGATCGTAGTTAACGTTCTGTCAGATATTGTTGGCGCGGCGCTTAACCCGTTGAAACATAAGGAATGGTATGCCCTACGATAATATCTACGCCGAAAAACGGCAGCCCGGCACCTTCCGACTCAGCTGGCAGCGCTTCTATCACGACACCAGCGCAATGGTCGGCTTATATGGCTTCGGTGCCATCCTGTTTCTGTGTCTGTTTGGCGGCCTGCTGGCTCCCTATGGTATCGATCAGCAGTTCCTTGGCTACCAGTTACTGCCGCCCTCATGGTCACGCTATGGCGATGTCTCGTTCTTCCTCGGCACTGACGATTTGGGCCGCGATGTCCTTAGCCGATTGCTGAGCGGTGTGACGCCAACCGTGGGTTCGGCGATTCTGGTTACGCTGCTGGCGGCGATCTGCGCGCTGGTGCTCGGCGTGCTGGCTGGCATTACCCACGGTCTGCGTTCGGCAGTGATGAACCACGTACTGGATACACTGCTGTCGATCCCCTCGTTGCTGCTGGCGATCATTGTGGTGGCGTTTCTTGGCCCACGGCTGGAACACGCCATGCTGGCCGTGTGGCTGGCGTTGATCCCGCGTCTGGTGCGCGAAATCTACACCGCCGTGCACGATGAGATGGAAAAAGAGTATGTGGTGGCACTGCGTCTGGATGGGGCGCGTAACTTCAATATCCTGTGGAGTGCGGTACTGCCTAACGTCCTCCCGCTGCTGGTCAGTGAATTTACGCGTTCGCTATCGATGGCGATTCTCGATATCGCCGCGCTCGGTTTTCTCGATCTTGGCGCACAGCTGCCCTCGCCCGAATGGGGCGCGATGCTGGGTGACTCGCTGGAACTGATTTATGTTGCCCCCTGGACGGTCATGTTACCCGGGGCTGCGCTGATGGTGAGTGTATTGATTGTTAACCTGCTGGGCGACGGCATCCGTCGCGCCGTAGAAGCGGGAGCTGAATAATGCCGTTACTCGATATCCGCAATCTGACCATCGAATTTATGACCGCAGAAGGCCCGGTCAAGGCGGTCGATCGTATCAATCTGACCCTCACCGAAGGCGAAGTGCGCGGTCTGGTGGGCGAATCTGGCTCCGGCAAGAGCCTGGTCGCCAAAGCCATCTGTGGCGTCACTAAAGATAACTGGCGCGTCACCGCCGACCGTATGCGCTTCGACGATATCGATCTGCTGCGCCTGTCCCCGCGCGAACGCCGTCGCATTGTCGGTCACAACGTCTCAATGATCTTTCAGGAGCCACAGTCCTGTCTTGACCCCTCGGAAAGCATTGGTCGCCAGCTGATGCAGGCGATACCTGGCTGGACATTTAAAGGCCACTGGTATCAGCGGTTGTGGTTCTGGCGCAAAGCGCGTGCCATTGAGTTGCTGCATCGCGTCGGTATCAAAGATCATAAAGACATCATGCGCAGCTTTCCTTACGAGCTGACCGAGGGTGAATGCCAGAAAGTGATGATTGCTATCGCCCTGGCGAACCAGCCACGGTTGTTGATTGCCGATGAGCCGACCAACGCCATGGAACCCACCACCCAGGCGCAGATTTTCCGCCTGCTCAGCCGCCTCAATCAGAACAACAACACCACCATTTTGCTGATCAGCCATGACCTGCGCACCATGAGTCAATGGGCCGATCGCATCAACGTGATGTATTGCGGCCAGACGGTGGAAACCGCGCAGAGTGATGACCTGATGGGGACACCGCATCACCCTTATACTCAGGCGCTAATCCGCGCGATGCCGGATTTTGGTAGCGCTTTGCCGCACAAAAGCCGCCTGAATACCTTGTCCGGTGCCATCCCATCGCTGGAGCATTTACCGATTGGCTGCCGTCTTGGCCCACGCTGCCCCTATGCGCAACGTAAATGCATCGAAACACCGCGTCTTAGCGGCAACAAAGCGCATCTGTTTGCCTGCCACTTCCCGCTGAATATGGAGGGTCAGTAAACATGGAAACGCTGCTGGAAGTGCGCAATCTGAGCAAAACCTTCCGTTACCGTACCGGTTTGTTTCGCCGCCAGCATGTCGAGGCGGTGAAGGAAGTCAGTTTTACCCTGCGCGAAAAACAGACGCTGGCGATTATCGGGGAAAATGGTTCCGGTAAATCAACGCTGGCGAAGATGCTGAGCGGCATGGTTCCCCCCACAGATGGACAAATCCTGATTGACGATCATCAGTTGGAGTATGGCGATTATGGTTATCGTAGCCAGCGCATCCGCATGATTTTTCAGGACCCGACAACGTCGCTGAACCCGCGCCAGCGCGTCAGCCAGATCCTCGATTTCCCGCTGCGCCTGAATACCGATTTGGATGACGACGCGCGGGAAAAACGCATCATTGCCACGCTGCGCCAGGTGGGCTTATTACGCGATCATGCTGGTTATTACCCCCATATGCTGGCTCCCGGGCAGAAGCAACGTCTGGCGCTGGCGCGTGCGTTGATTCTGCAACCCAAAGTGATTGTGGCAGATGAAGCGCTGGCCTCGCTGGATATGACCATGCGTTCGCAACTGGTGAACCTGATGCTGGAGCTCCAGGAGAAGCACGGTATCTCCTATATTTATGTCACCCAGCATATCGGCATGATGAAGCACATCAGCGACCAGGTACTGGTGATGCATCAGGGCGAAGTGGTGGAGCGTGGCGGTACCGCCGATGTGCTGGCCTCCCCGCTGCATGAACTGACCAAACGGTTGATCGCCAGCCACTTTGGCGAAGCCCTGACCGCCGAAGCCTGGCGGCGTGAGCGTTGATTGTTCACTGCGTCGCGGAAAACGCGGCGCGATTTACCGCATTTGACAGAGACGTGCTAGAATCCGCACGTCGATTAACGTCGGTCGCGCACTTTTTAACCATTGCGGCCGCCAACAACAATGACCATAAGGATTACAGCTATGGGTTTTCTTTCCGGTAAGCGCATTCTGATTACTGGCGTTGCCAGTAAACTTTCCATTGCCTACGGTATTGCGCAGGCGATGCACAAACAGGGCGCAGAGCTGGCTTTCACCTACCAAAACGACAAACTGAAAGGTCGTGTGGAAGAGTTTGCTAAAGACCTGGGTTCAGACATTGTTCTGCCGTGCGATGTGGCAGAAGACGAGAGCATCACTGCGCTGTTCACCGAGCTGGCAAAAACCTGGCCAAAATTTGACGGTTTCGTTCACTCCATCGGTTTCGCCCCGGGCGACCAGCTGGATGGCGACTATGTAAACGCCGTTACCCGTGAAGGCTTCAAAATCGCTCACGACATCAGCGCCTACAGCTTTGTTGCTATGGCGAAAGAGTGCCGTGCGATGCTGAACCCGAATTCAGCGCTGCTGACCCTGTCTTACCTGGGTGCTGAGCGCGCCATCCCGAACTACAACGTGATGGGCCTGGCTAAAGCGTCTCTGGAAGCCAACGTGCGCTACATGGCGAACGCGATGGGTCCGGAAGGTGTGCGTGTTAACGCCGTGTCTGCGGGTCCGATCCGTACGCTGGCTGCCTCTGGCATCAAAGATTTCCGTAAGATGCTGGCACATTGCGAAGCCGTTACCCCGATTCGCCGTACTGTAACCATCGAAGACGTAGGTAACTCTGCGGCCTTCCTGTGTTCTGACCTGGCAGGTGGTATCACGGGCGAAGTGGTACACGTTGATGGCGGCTTCAGCATTGCCGCGATGAACGAGCTGGAACTGAAATAAGTTCCTGAGGGCGAGCCTGGCTCGCCCTTTTCATTTATGTCCGCAATCCTCTGCATCAAAAAAGCGCGATAAATCGCGCCGCTACGTCCTTATACATTCTTGCTATTAATTATCACCGATCATTCTTTTGCCCCGGACAGCCCTTCGGCGACGATAAGCTAGCCCTTCGGTGCGCGCCCGTTTTCGGATTGCGGCCACCGCTACCGAGTCCGTTTTTTGCAAAAGGAATGACCATGGAACAACGCCGTTCTCCAGGCCATGACCAGTGGTTTTATGAAAGTCAGACCCGTCCGCAACATAGCGCTGCGGCACCGCTGGTCCCTGAAGCTGCCCATATTGAGGATCGTTTTCTGCTCGGTTTACAGCAGGAAGCTACCGCCTTACAGCCGTTGTTTATTCGCTTTCAACCCGCCCTGCTGGCGGCGCGCGATCTCAGCCAGATTCTGTTTCCCGACACCTTAACCCCCACCCTGACGCATACTCTGACGCTATATGATCGTCTCAGCACCGCGCTGACCGTGGCACAGGTGGCAGGCGTCCAACGCTTATGCAATCACTATGCTGCACGACTGAACCCGCTGCCGGGCCCGGACTCCTCCAGAGAAAGTAATAACCGGCTGACGCAGATCACCCAATACGCGCGCCAGCTGGCGATGCAACCGGCGCTGATTGCTGGCAGCAGTATCGGCGCGCTGGATGCCGTCGGCCTGACGGAACCGGATATCGTCACCCTTAATCAACTGGTGGGATTTGTCAGCTATCAGGCGCGTGTGGTTGCCGGGTTACAGGCGATGATCGGCCTGCCCGTTCGCTGGATCCCCGGCGTATCACCACCACCCGATGCCGACGCCGCATTGTTTCAGCAACCCTCCCACTGGCAGCACGCGCTGAAACCGGTTGAGCTGCGTTATGCCACGGCGGAACAACTGGCGGCCGTCACCTTTTGTCAGGGAATCGATGGGCTGGATGACGCGGTCTGGTTGCTGGTACATGATGCCCAGGCCTTGTACGGCTGGGCGACGTTGCATCAACGTTTAAGCGAGCATTTTGACGCGGATGAGGCTCAGGTACAGGCGGTGAGCGCACGGATTCTCGGCTGCCAGCGCCAGTTTGATCGCCATGCCAGAGAGAAGCGCGACATGCTGGTTAATGGGATTGCCGGTGACGACGAGCCACTCACCGCGTTGAGCGCACAACTTACCCGGCTTCCTGAGCGTTTCAGCGCTGCCCATCTGCAACCGCTGCTCAATGCCGGTTGGGGAACAGAAAAGATCTTTACCCTGCTACAGGCGGTGGCGCTGGCAAACTGGCAGGACCGCCTACTGATGGCGCTGGGCGAGACACGTTAATCGGGCAAATGCCCACGCGCTTCATCGAAAAAATGCTGAGCCAGCGGCGTTGCCCGGCCTGGTTCAGCAATCACCAGAGCCGCCTGGCGTCCCATCGGCGCAATCTCAATCGGTCGACGTTGCAGATTTTGCAGCATTTCCGGCAGCAGATGCCCACAAGGCGAGACCATCACTCCTAACCCCACCTGCGCGCTTTGCAGCAACTGCATAATGGATGCGCTCTCGACAATCACCCGTGGCTGGAGCCCAGCCGCGCGCAGCTGGCTATCGAGATAACGGCGGAAATAACGTGTCGGTTCAGCGAGACACAGCGGCTGGGTAGCAAGCAGTGCCAGATCAAGCGTCTGATGCTCCAGCAGCGCCGGGAAAACCCCGGGATTGAACACCGCCTCGACACCGCGATCTTTCAATAGCGCCGTCTGGAAATGCAATTCGCGCAGCGCATTGAGTTCAAAAAAACCAATACCACCATCTACCGTATGGCTGTTCAGCGCATCCAGCAACTGATCGGCGCTCATCGCCGACACGCGATAATCCAGCTGCGGATAGCGTGCCTCAACCGCCTTCAGCAGCGCCGGTAGCGCCACGCTGCACTGCGGCATCACCCCGAGACGCAGAGTGCCATTCACGCCGTGTTTGAGCGATTCCACTTCCAGTTTAAGTCCCTGATACACCGAGACGATTTCCCGCGCCCAGGCCAGTACCCGTTCACCTTCCGGGGTAAAGCCATCAAAATTGTTGCTGCGGTTAATCAGCGACAGACCCAGCTCGCGTTCAAGATTTTTCAGGCGCATCGATAGCGTAGGCTGGCTGACAAAACTAGCCTCCGCTGCCCGGCCAAAGTGACGTTCGCGTTCCAGATTGCAGAGATAAATTAACTGTTTGATATCCATGTATTTTCACAAAGTTACAGCGACACCTGGCGTGCGCGTCTGAGGGCGGTCAGAGACATCATCGTCAACATCAGGCCGATCATTAATAACAATTTAAAACTGATGGCCTTCAGCAGCACGATACCCACCACCCCGCCGCCGAGGAACGCCAGCACCGTATACAGATGCAGCTTCAGCCGCTCGATATATAACGGCGCATCTTTAGGCGATTCCTTGCGCCGTAGCACATCAAATAACATCGCCAGCTCGATACCGATATCGGTCGACGTGCCGGAAACATGGGTGGTTCTGACACGCGCGTTGGAAATCCGCGTCACTACCGCATTTTGTAGCCCGAGGAGAAAACTCAGGCTGAGGATCAGCTGCACCCCGGAATCACCGTTAGGAAACCAGCTCTCCAGCACACCCAGCACCAGCAACGCGATGCCTTCGATAAAGATATTGATGGCGTAAATGCCACGAATTTCACGCCGCCGTCCGGCGTTGATTATCAGGGTTGAGACCGAGGATCCCGCAATAAACAGCAGGATAATCAGCAGAAAAAACAGGCCGATATGCAGGTCAACTTTTGCCAGATGATCTGATAACAGCGAGACGTTACCGGTCATATTGGCGGAGAAAAAACCCACAGTTTCGAACGCTGCCGTGTTCAGTGCGCCGGCCACTGCCGCAAGGGTACAGGCCAGACTACGGTCGGTATTATAGGTTCTGGAACTCTCAGTGCTTACCAGCATGGCATTTCCCTGACGACCATCAACCCGGCTATCATCCTGCCAGCGCTGAATATTCTCAAGCGCTTCGCTTCTTTTTCCCGTCAGGCCACTCCCAGCGCACTTTTCACTTCACTGGCAATCTTCTCCACCTGTGGGCCATAAATCACCTGCACATCGTGCTCACTGACCCGGTTCACGCCATTCGCCCCGGTGGTCATCAGCGTTTGATCGACGACTTCATTCATTTGCTTAACGCGCACCCGCAGGCGGGTAAAACAGCAATCGACATCCTCTATATTGGCCTCCCCACCCAGCCCACTGATGATCACTTTGGTGCGTTCATCCGCTGCCACCTGCTCCGGTTTCTGTTCATCCTCAGATTCGCGTCCCGGGGTTTCAACCCCCATCCGCGTGATGACAAAGCGGAAACCGTAGTAGTAAATCGGCGCATAGACGATACCGAGCACCAGCGTCCACCACCAGTGTGTTTTGCTCCCCCCCAGAATGCCAAACACCACCAGATCGATGGCACCGCCCTGCACGTTGCCAATCATTAAATGCAGCATCGACATCAGCATAAACGACAGGCCCATCAGCAACGCATGCAGGAAATACAGCACCGGTGACACAAAGATAAAGCAGAACTCCAGTGGCTCGGTGATACCGGTAGTAAAGGAGGTGAGCGCACCCGCCAGCATTAGCGCTTTGACACGTTGCTTATGTTCCGGGCGTGCGGTGTGGTAGATCGCCAGCGCCGCAGCAGGCAGACCAAACATCATCACCGGAATTTTGCCCTGCGCGAGGAATTGGGTGGCGGTACGGACCGTCTCATCCGGGATCGCCCCTGGATTGGTCAGCGAGGTGTTGAAAATATTCAAGGCTCCAACGATGGTCTGTCCATCCACCGTCGCCATGCCGCCAATCGGTGTGAAACGCACGGTTTCATTGAGGATATGATGTAAACCAGTAGGGATTAGCAGGCGTTCGCAGGCCCCCAGCAGGAATGCACCATATTGACCGCTTTTACCGATCATTTGCCCCACCCAGGCGATGCCAGCACCGATGGTTGGCCAGATCAACGCCAGCACGATCCCCACCAGCGGCAGCAGCACCACGGTGACAATCGGCACAAAACGCCGCCCACCAAAGAAGCTGATAGCCGTGGGTAACTGCTGGGTATAAAAACGATTATGCAACGTCACCGTGATCAGCCCGGCAATCACCCCGCCGAGTACGCTCATGTTGTAGGTAAAAATGCCCAGCATCTCGATATATTCCGCCGAGGTCATCATCGCCGTGGTCTGGTCCATCCCCGATTGCTGCAAGGCTTGTGCGGTGGTGGTGGCCGCCGTCAGTCCTTTCGCCGCCAGCGTGGCGCTGATCCCCACATTCATGACGATATAACCAATTACAGCAGCAAAGGCAGCGGTGGGTTTCTCAGCTTTTGCCAGACCTATCGCACTGGCAACAGCAAAGAACACCGGCAGATTAGCGAACAACGCCCCGGCGACTTTACGAATAAAACCAATAACTAATTGCGGCACCTGCATCTGCGTGAAGGCATCCCCGGTGATCGCCGGGTTTTGCATCGCCGCGGCCAGACCGAGGAATATCCCGGCAGCGGCAATCACCGAGATGGGCATCATTAAGGCTTTACCGAAGGCGTGAATTTGGCTGGCCAGATTCTTCATGGTTCAGACCCTTGCAATAATTGAAAGTACAATTATTAGCCAGTTATCCGGGTGGCACGTACCCTCACGCCCTGAGCGGCCAGTAAAGTTTGAACTGGCTCACGCTTCTGTCCGATTTACGCGATAAACGCCAGCTATCGCACCATTAAGTCAATCAATTAGACAACTTTTGCTGTCAGTCGCACACTTTGCGTCAACAGTCGTCATATCCTGATAACAACTCCTAAACAATAAGCCTGCAATTACTATGAAATTTAAACGTAAGATTCAGCCCTACCGTGCTGCTGCCGGTGGATGGGGCTCTTTGGAAGCGACCACCCGTTTCGTCTTCGACAGTAAAGCTGCACTGAAAAACATGCGTAACCTGCTGCGTATGAACAAAGCACGCGGCTTTGACTGTCCGGGCTGTGCCTGGGGCGATGACAACAAAAGCACCTTTAGTTTCTGTGAGAACGGTGCCAAAGCGGTGACCTGGGAAGCCACCCGCCGCGTGGTTGAACCGGCGTTCTTCGCCCAGCACAGCGTCAGCACGCTGTATCAGCAAAGTGATTATTTCCTCGAATATCAGGGCCGTCTGACCCACCCGCTGCGCTACAACCGCGATACAGACCATTACGAGCCGATCAGCTGGGATGATGCCTTCGCGCTGATTGCCAGCCATTTACAGGCGATGGACCACCCTGACCAGATGGAGCTGTATACCTCTGGTCGCGCCAGCAACGAAGCCTCCTGGCTGTATCAATTGTTTGGCCGCGTGATGGGCACCAACAATTTCCCTGACTGTTCCAATATGTGCCATGAAGCCAGTGGCTCCGGTTTGAAACGCAGCATTGGCGTGGGCAAAGGTACCATCCGTCTCGACGATTTTGACCATGCCGATGCGATTTTTGTCTTCGGTCAGAATCCCGGCACCAACCACCCGCGTATGCTGCACAGCCTGCGTCACGCCGCCGATCACGGCGCGCGTATCGTCACTTTCAATACCCTGCGTGAGCGTGGTCTGGAGCGTTTTGCCGATCCGCAAAAACCGCTGGAAGTGGTGACGTCGATGGCGGGCACCATCAGTTCCGCCTATTATCAGCCTAATCTGGGCGGTGATATGGCGGCCATCCGTGGCATGGTAAAAACGCTGCTGGAAACCCATCGCGCGCTGATCGCGGCCGGTGAAAAAGGTCTGTTTGACGAAACCTTTATCAACGCCGCCACCCAGGGCGTGGAAGCCTATCTGACCGCAGTGGATAACACCCGCTGGGATGACATTGTGCGTCAGTCCGGGCTGAGCGAAGCGCAGATTCGTGAGGCAGCTGCCATCTATCAAAGCGCCGACCGGGTGATCTGTACCTGGGCGATGGGGATCACCCAACATAAACACTCTGTTGATACCGTGCGTGAAATCGTCAACCTGCAACTGCTGTTTGGTCAGCTGGGCAAGAAAGGCGCAGGCCTGTGCCCGGTGCGTGGTCACAGTAACGTGCAGGGTAACCGCACCATGGGTATCGATGAAAAACCCAGCAAGGCGTTCCTCGATGCGCTGGGCAAACATTTTGACTTTGAACCCCCGCGCGAACACGGTCACAACACCGTGGAAGCCCTCAACGCCATGCTGCGTGACGAAGTGAAAGTGCTGATCGCGCTGGGTGGCAACCTGGCGGCAGCGGCACCTGACTCGCCGCTGACCGAAGAGGCGCTGCAACGTTGCGGTCTGACCGTGCACATCAGCACCAAACTGAACCGTAGCCATCTGGTACCCGGTCACGAAGGTTTGATTCTGCCAACCCTCGGTCGTACTGAGCGTGATCGTCAGGCAACGGGTAACCAGTTCATCACCGTGGAAGATTCATTCAGCATGGTGCATGCCTCTGAAGGCGTCGGTATTCCGCTGGCGGACACCCAGCGTTCAGAAACTGCGATTGTCGCCGGTATCGCCTATGCCACCCTCGGCAAAGAGAAAATTGACTGGCTGGCGCTGGCCGATGATTACAATCTGATCCGTAATCACATTGCCGCCACCATCCCAGGCTTTAGCGATTTCAACACCAAATGTGATCTCCCGGGTGGGTTCTACCTCGGTAACGCCGCCGCAGAACTGCGTTTCAATACCCCGTCACAGAAAGCAGAGTTCAGCAATGCTGCCCTGCCCACTTCGCTGTTTCCACAGCTGGGAGATGTCGAGGTGCCGTTTACGCTGCAAACTCTGCGTTCCCATGACCAGTACAACACCACCATTTACGGCCTCGATGACCGTTATCGCGGTGTGTACGGCCAGCGTGAAGTGGTGTTTATTCACCCGGACGATTTACAGGCGCTCGGTTTCAGTGAAGGCGAACTGGTGGATATCGAAACCCTATGGAACGACGGGATTACTCGCCGGGTGAGCGGTTTCAAACTGGTGCCGTATAATATTCCTCGTGGCAATCTGGCCGCTTACTACCCGGAAACCAACCCGCTGGTGCCCCTTTCCAGCTTCGGTGACGGTAGCGGCACCCCGACTTCGAAGTCAGTGCCGGTGAAGCTGGCCTTAACAGCCGCTGTACCAACCCAACGTATTGCCTGACGCCGGGTTATCAGAAGGTAAAAAGCCGCGTAAAGCGGCTTTTTAGCCTGTTTTGGCCTTGCCGCACGGGCATGATTCGCGTAAAACTGTCAGCCGCTCTTAGGCCACGAAACTAAAAAAATTATGTTCCAGAATAACCCGCTGCTCGCGCAGCTGAAAGAGAAGCTCCACGCGCAGACCCCGCGCGCCGAAGGCGTGGTGAAAGGTACGGAAAAAGGATTTGGCTTTCTGGAGGTTGATGCTCAGAAAAGCTACTTCATTCCACCGCCGCAGATGAAAAAAGTGATGCACGGTGACCGCGTGGTTGCTGTGATTCACACCGACAAAGATCGCGAGAGCGCCGAGCCGGAAAGCCTGGTTGAGCCGTTCCTGACGCGTTTTGTCGGCCGCGTACAGAAAAAAGATGATCGTCTGTCCATCGTGCCCGATCATCCGCTGCTGAAAGATGCCATCCAATGCCGCGCAGCCCGTGATGTCAGCCATGACTTCCAGGCCGGTGACTGGGCTGTGGCCGAAATGCGTCGCCATCCGCTGAAAGGCGACCGTGGTTTTTATGCTGAACTGACCGAATTTATCACCACCGCTGACGACCATCTGGCGCCGTGGTGGGTGACGCTGTCGCGCCACAATCTGGAGCGCGAAGCACCGGAAGTCGGTTTTGGTGAAATGATTGACGAGCATCTGCAACGTGAAGATCTCACTGCGCTGGATTTCGTCACCATCGATAGCGCCAGCACCGAAGATATGGATGATGCGCTGTACGCAGAAGAGACTGCCGAAGGCAACCTGCTGCTGACCATCGCCATTGCCGATCCTACTGCTTATGTCCCTGAAGGCAGCGCGCTGGATAAACTGGCCGCGAAACGCGCCTTTACCAACTACCTGCCGGGCTTCAACATCCCGATGCTGCCGCGCGAGCTGTCTGACGATGTGTGCTCACTGCGTCCGAACGTGCGTCGTCCGGCGTTGGCCTGCCGCGTCACCGTACTGAAAGACGGCAGCCTGGCTGATGACGTTCACTTCTTCGCCGCATGGATCGAATCCAAAGCCAAGCTGGTGTATGACGAGGTTTCTGACTGGCTGGAAAACAGCGGTAGCTGGCAGCCATCCAGCGACGCTATCGCCCAGCAGATTCGCCTGCTGCACCGCCTGTGCCTGGCGCGCAGCGACTGGCGTCAGACGCACGCGCTGGTGTTCAAAGATCGTCCGGATTACCGCTTCGTGCTGGGCGAAAAAGGTGAAGTGCTGGATATCATTGCCGAGCCACGCCGCATCGCTAACCGCATCGTCGAAGAAGCGATGATCCTGGCTAACGTCTGTGCCGCTAAAGTGCTGCAACAGAAACTGGGCTTCGGTATCTACAACGTGCACACCGGTTTTGACCTCGCTAACGCGGAACAGGCAGCTGGCGTGCTGGCCGGCCACGGTATCACCGTGGATCCACAGGCCATCACCACGCTGGACGGTTTCCGTCAGCTGCGTCGTGAGCTGGATGCCCAGCCGACACAGTACCTCGACAGCCGTATCCGCCGTTTCCAGGCCTTTGCCGAGATCAGCACCGAGCCAGGCCCGCACTTTGGCCTCGGTCTTGAAGCGTACGCAACCTGGACCTCACCGATTCGTAAATCTGGCGATATGATCAACCATCGCCTGCTGAAAGCCATTATTCGTGGTGAATCGATCGCGCGTCCGCAGGATGAGCTGACCGTGACCATGGGTGAACGTCGTCGCCTGAACCGCATGGCCGAGCGCGATGTGGGTGACTGGCTGTACGCACGCTTCCTCGCACCGTTTGCCGGTGGCGATCGCAAGTTCAGCGCTGAGATCATCGACGTTTCCCGTGGCGGTATGCGCGTACGTCTGCTGGAAAATGGCGCGGTTGCCTTTATCCCGGCTCCGTTCATCCACGCCGTACGTGATGAGCTGGTGTGTTCGCAGGAAAACGGCACCGTACAGATCAAAGGTGAAGTCGCTTACCGTGTGACTGACGTGATCGACGTGACCATCGCCGAAGTGCGTATGGAAACACGTAGCGTGGTGGCTCGCCCCGCCGCCTGAGCATGAAATTGTGCGGGATAACAGTCGTTATCCCGCATTTTTCCCCGTCTGTTTAAACAATTGTTAAATTTGTATTCCGCTTCACACTTCTTCATCTAATCACTGTCGCTTACATTCCATTACATTATTTTTAACTTGTTGTATTCGATCGTTTATTTTTCCCGGTCCCTACAAGGAGTTAACTCATGAACAACGTCAGAACCGGATTGATCTGGTTAGCGGTGGCGTTAATTGGTGCCGCATCGTTTGCCATGCTGGCGCTCAGTCGTGGCGAACACGTTAACGCGGTCTGGCTGGTGATTGCTGCCGTGGCCTGTTACAGCATTGCTTATCGCTTCTATAGCCTGTTTATTGCCCGCCGCATTTTCGAGCTGGATGATCGTCGCCGGACCCCGGCGGAACGTTTCAATGATGGTCTGGATTATGTGCCGACCAATAAGTGGGTGCTGTTCGGTCATCACTTTGCCGCCATCGCCGGTGCCGGTCCGCTGGTCGGCCCAATCCTCGCCGCCCAAATGGGTTTTCTGCCTGGCACTATCTGGATCCTGGTCGGCGTGATGCTGGCCGGTGCGGTTCAGGATTTCCTGGTGTTGTTTATCTCCACCCGTCGTGATGGCCGCTCGCTGGGCGAAATGGCGCGGCAGGAGCTGGGTGCCTTTGCCGGGGTGATTACCATGCTCGGCGCGTTCGGCGTAATGATCATTATTCTCTCAGCCCTCGCGCTGGTGGTGGTAAAAGCGCTGGCAAACAGCCCATGGGGATTATTCACCATTGCGGCCACTATCCCGATCGCCTTATTTATGGGCGTGTATATGCGTTTTCTGCGTCCGGGAAAAATCGCTGAAATCTCAATTATTGGCTTTGTGCTGATGATGGCGGCGATCATTTTTGGTGGCGATATCGCGCAACATCCCTTCTGGGGACCATTCTTTACCCTGAAAGGCACCGAACTGACCTGGGTGCTGGTAATTTACGGTTTTGTCGCCTCGTCACTGCCGGTGTGGCTGCTGCTGGCCCCGCGTGATTACCTCTCTACCTTCCTGAAAATTGGCGTCATTCTTGGTCTTGCGGTGGGCATTTTGTTTGCCATGCCTGAACTAAAAATGCCCGCCGTCACTAAATTTATCGATGGCACCGGCCCGGTGTTCTCCGGTGCGATGTTCCCGTTCCTGTTTATCACCATTGCCTGTGGTGCGATCTCCGGCTTCCATGCATTGGTGGCCAGCGGCACCACGCCGAAACTGGTAGAGCGTGAGAGCCATATCCGCTTTATCGGCTACGGTGCGATGTTGATGGAGTCTTTTGTCGCCATCATGGCGCTGATTTGCGCCTCAGTGCTTGATCCGGGCGTCTACTTCGCCATGAACGCACCAGCCGCACTGATCGGCACCACGGTCGAAAATGCTGCGCAGGTGATTAATGGCTGGGGCTTTGTGGTGACGCCGGAAATGCTGACCTCCATCGCCGGTGAAGTGGGAGAACAAACCATTCTGTCGCGTGCTGGTGGCGCGCCGACCTTTGCGGTGGGCATGGCACACATCATCACCGAGGTGTTTAACAGCCGCGCGATGATGGCGTTCTGGTATCACTTCGCCATCCTGTTTGAAGCGCTGTTTATCCTGACTGCCGTGGATGCTGGTACGCGCGCCTGTCGTTTTATGGTGCAGGATCTGGTGGGCACGGTAGTCCCATCACTGGCGAACAACCGTTCATGGCTGGGCAATATGGCCGGGACGACCGTGGCAGTCGCAGGCTGGGGATTCTTTGTCTATCAGGGCGTGGTGGATCCACTCGGGGGCATCAATACCCTGTGGCCACTGTTCGGCATCGGTAACCAGATGCTGGCCTCGATGGCGCTGATCCTCGGCACAGTGGTGCTGTTCAAAATGAAGAAGCAGCGTTACGCCTGGGTGACCATTTTGCCTACCGTCTGGCTGTTTATTACCTCGATGACCGCGGGCTGGCAGAAGATTTTTCACGAAAAACCCTCAATTGGTTTCCTCGCTCAGGCCAGCAAATTCCGTAAAGGCCTCGACGAAGGCGTGATTATCGCACCGGCCAAAACCGTGGCGGATATGCAAACCATTGTCTTCAGTAACCAGATAAACGCCTTGCTGTGCGGCTTCTTTATGCTGGTGGCGATCACCATGCTGATCGCCGCGTTCTTCGTAATTCGTCGTGCATTACGCAGTGAAGTGCCGACCGTACATGAGTCGGTGGTGTCACTGCGTAAGGAGGTGCGTAATGTCTGATGCTATTCATCACCCGCGAAAACCGGCAGGAACCTGGCAAATCCGCCAGTGCCTGCCACTGGCAAGTGTGGCGAGGGATGCGCCACGCACGCGCTGGCAACGATTGTGGCGAGGTCTGCAGCAAAGTTTCCGCTTAATGGTCGGTGTCCATGATTATCAAAATTATCTGCAGCATATGCGTCTGCATCATCCTGACCAGACGCCGATGAATGAGCGTGATTTTTATCGCTACTGTCTCAATGCCCGCTTTCCCAGTGAGCCAGGAAAACTGGGAAAATGCCCTTGTTAATGCTGCATAGCCCCAAATTTTTGGGGCTTTTTCGTGCCATTCATTTCTCTAAACAAAAATATATGCGGATTGCATCTTGTGCTTACGCAAGAGGATGAATACTGTTGCTAAAATAATGAGATACCGCCTGCTGAGCATTCCCCGGAGGAAGTTTCCATGACCGATGAACAAGGGCAAACGTTGCTATACACCTTGTTTGGCACCACCAGCCCTCATTGGCGTCTGACAGCGGACAGCGATGCATTGCACTTTGCCGAAGAAGAACATGCCCATACCAATCTGGCCGTTCCTCTTACCCCTGCGCAGGCGAGTTTGCTGCGCGCCATGACCGTTATAACCTCCAGCATTAACCTGACGTTATCGCTGCACGGCACGCCTGTGCCAATGCATTTTGTCGGCCGCAAAGTGAATCAGGCCACCTGGGCCGGTACCGCTTCTGCATGGGGCGATACCTCATCTGTCGCACGCGATTTGACCCTCGGACTTTCCTTTGCGGAACAAGTAGTTTCTGAAGCCAACTCGGTGATTGTCATCCTTGATCAGCGAGGAAATATTCAACGTTTCAATCGGTTAAGTGAAGAATACACTGGCCTTAAAGAACACGAAGTGATTGGCCGTAACGTATTCCAGCTGTTTATGACCAAACAGGAGGCCCAGGCCTCACGTCGCAACATCGCCGGATTCTTTCGTGATGGCAGTTCTTACGAAGTTGAACGCTGGGTGAAGACCAAAAAAGGTCAACGACTGTTTCTGTTTCGTAATAAGTTCGTCCACAGTGGCAGCGGCAAAAATGAAATATTTCTCATCTGTTCAGGAACGGATATAACCGAGGAGCGCCGCGCCCAGGAGCGTCTGCGCGTACTTGCCAATACCGATACCGTCACCGGTTTACCCAATCGCAACGCCATCCATCAGCAAATTAGTCTGGCTCTGGAGATGGCGAAAGGCACGCAAACCGGCGTGGTTTACCTCGATTTGGATAATTTCAAGAAGGTGAATGACGCCTACGGCCATATGTTTGGCGACCAGTTACTCCAGGCCGTATCGCTGGCCATCCTTAGTTGTCTCGGGAAAGATCAGACTCTGGCGCGGCTGGGTGGTGACGAGTTTGTGGTGCTGGCAGAAAACACCAGCCAGGCCGCACTGGAGGCGATGGCTTCACGCATTCTTGAACGGCTGCGTCAGCCATTCCGCATTGGCCTGATTGAAGTGTATAGCGGTTGTTCGCTTGGTATCGCCCTGGCCCCGCTGCATGGTGAGGATCGTGAAAGCTTGATTCGCAATGCAGACACCGCAATGTATCACGCGAAAGAAAATGGTCGCGGTAAGTTTTGCGTCTTTGCCAGTGAGATGAATCAACGCGTGTTTGAATACCTGTGGCTCGACACCAATCTGCGCAAAGCGCTGGAGCAGGATCATCTGGTGGTCTATTACCAACCGAAAATCGATCGCGATGGCGAGGTGCGTACCGCAGAAGCGCTGGTGCGCTGGAATTCGCCGGAGCGCGGTCTGGTGCCACCAGGGGACTTTATCGCTTATGCGGAAGAGTCCGGCCTGATTGTGCCCCTTGGCCGTTGGGTGATGCTCAATGTGTTGCAGCAGATCATCGCCTGGCGTGAGGAAGGTATCTGGTTACGGATAGCCGTGAATGTTTCGGCGAAACAATTGATTGATCAGAGCATTTATAGCGACCTGAAACAGGCGCTGGCAGAAAGCGGCCTGACGGATTGTCCGATTGATATCGAACTAACCGAAAGTTGTCTGATCGAGAACGAAGCCGATGCACTGAAGCTGATGAAGCAATTTCAGGAGTTGGGGGCGCAGGTCCATCTCGACGATTTCGGCACCGGTTATTCCTCATTGTCTCAGCTGGCGCGCGTACCGATTGACGCGATCAAGCTGGATCAGAGTTTTATTCGTAATATCAATAAGCAACCGGTGGCGCAGTCACTGGTGCGTGCCATTATGGCGGTGGCTAAAGCCCTTGATTTGCAGGTGATTGCCGAAGGTATTGAAACCAAAGCCGAAGAAAAATTTGTTATGGCTAACGGCGTCGATGGGCGTCAGGGTTATTATTATGCGAAACCAATGCCCGCAGACCAGCTCGGGCATTGGCTTAAGCATCCTGCCCGCGTTTAACGCTGGTCTGCGAGATTATCCGGCTTTGCGCAGGGATGCGCTATGACGGTTCTGCAGTTGCACCAGACGTTCCATATATGCAATGTCTTTTGGTTCCAGCGTGAAAGCATAATCAACCCAATCCTCCGTAATATCCATTAGCTCCGCCCTGGAGAGTTGCAATACACGCTGACGCGCTTTCAGCATTGCCCGTACGCCATTCAATTTCGGACGCAGGGTATCGATGAAGGTGCGCGTGGCGCGATAGCTATCGCCAGGCTGGAACACTTTATCCACCAGACCGCGGGTTTCATACCATTCCGCGCTGTGTGACTCCCCTTCACAAATTAATTCTTCAGCCAGCTTCATGCCGGCCCGCCGTGCAACTAACGAATAGCCGCCCATGCCCGGGAACAGATTGAAGGCAATTTCCGGGAATCCCAGACGTGCGCTGTTCTGCGCCAGAATGAAGTGGTGCGCCAGGGCGGCTTCAAAACCACCGCCAAGTGCACTGCCCTCAATCATGGCCAGCGTTACCGCTCCGGTGTCGAAACCCTTCGCAGCTGAATGGATGCAGTCCACACAGGCACGGGCATAAGCACGCAATGCTTCCCGCCGGTTGTTACGAATGCACTCGACAAAGAACCGCAAATCGCCCCCGGCGTTAAACATTTGTGGTACCAGCGATCCCGTCACCCAAAAATCGATCGGCAGACCGGAACGCTGCGCAGCGTAGCTCAGGTTCATGATCTCCTCGATTAATTCGTGGTTGAAGCTGGGACGCGGTTGCGCCCGCAGCATCATCCACATGGTGTGCCGCCCTTCCTCATAATAGGCAGCCAGTTGCGTGGTTTGTCCGACTTCGGTGAACAATCTGCATGTAGGTTGGTTAATCACTGTCATAGTCTCATCCTCTGTTTATATGATGCGTTGAACGCAATATCAGCGTAATCCAGAGTGAGGCCAGACCAAATGAGAGATTGATTTATATAGCAAATTCCAGAGATTTCCCCGACACAGGGGTCGGGGAAAGATTAGCAGGATTACTTGATGGCCGCGCGTTGCCCTGCCGCAACATGAAAACGCTTAACGCGCCGTGAATAAAGCGCCGTAATGATGGGGACCAATACTGAAGTAACAATGACCGATGTCGCCACCAGCGCGGTAGCCGCAGGAGCAACCGGTTTAAACTGTGGCAACATCTCGGCAATCAAGACCGGCGTTGCCACTGCGGCACCCGCAGTGCTGGAAGCAGCAATGCCTGCGGTACCGTCGCCACCGCCAATCAGACGATCGGCAAGGATTAACGGTATGCCGGTGATGATGATCACCGCGACGCCCAGCAACACACCGAGTAAACCGGTTTGCGCAATAACCGCTAAATCAATGGTATTGCCGAGCGCAAAGGCGAAAAACGGAATCAGGGTATGCACCGCTTTGCCGAAGAAATCCCGCAACTCCGGGTCGAGGTTGCCGAGGGCAAAACCAACGAGGAATGGCAGCACCGCGCCGACAAACACATGAGGTTCAAACGAGGCGATGCCCGCTGTACCCAGAATCACCATGGTCATCAGTGGCCCTGATTCCAGTGACATCAGCACAAACGCACCCGCTTCTTCTTTGGAGCCATATTGCTGCATGATCGAGGCATACAAACCGCCGTTGGTCATATCCATCGCCGCCACTAACGCCAGGGTGGAAAGGCCAGCAAACATGCCAACTTCCACCCCGTTTTCCGGCATCACGCGTGAGGCTATGGCTGCCACCACCCAGGCCACCGCGATTTTGGTTAGCACCAGCGTACCGGATTTGCGTAAAACGGTGCCGGTAGCGCTGAGTTTAATGGATGCGCCCATGCAGAAGAACCATACCGCAAGGATGGGTACAGTACCACTCATGAGTCCATTGGTGAACGAACCGAAGTATTTGCCCGCGCCGGGCGAAAAGGTGTGGCACAGTGCGCCAAAGAACAACGGGATCAACATCATACCGCCAGGGATTTTATCGATTGCACGTTTGATATGCATATTAGTGTCACCTTGACTTCGCCAGAGGGAGGTGCGTTAAAATTTGCCAACAGGCATGGCAGGCAAGATAACGGCTCAAGGCTGGCAAAAAAGTGATCGCCAATATATTTATGAAACGTTGTTTTATTTTTATTGGTTTATCATTTTATTTTTTGATCATGCTCGCCATACCAGTTAGCTTTTGGCAATAAAAAAGGCACCTTCTGGTGCCCTGGTGGTGTTTATTACTTCTGCCCATACCAGGCATTTTTCCCATGCTTTCTTAGGTAGTGCAGATCAAGCAGCGTTTGTGAGATAGAGGGCAGATCCTGACGTAACTGTTCCGTATGCAACGCCATATAGGCGACTTCCTCCAACACCACGGCGCTGTGAACCGCGGCATCCGCATCTTTACCCCAGGCAAAGGGACCATGAGAATTGACTAATGCCGCAGGAATGGCCGTCGGGGCAATTTCGCGTTTGGCGAACGTCTCGATAATCACCTGTCCGGTATTCCACTCATATTCCTGCTCAATCTCTTCACGCTCCATCGCGCGGGTGCAGGGAATGGTACCGTAGAAATCGTCGGCATGAGTGGTTCCCCACGCCGTGATATCCCGCCCGGACTGGGCCCAGATAGTGGCATGACGCGAATGGGTGTGTACGATGCCACCAATCTCCGGCCAGGCAAGATACAGCGCACGATGCGTTGCGGTGTCTGAGGATGGCCGCATTTTCCCCTCTACCACCTTGCCGCTTTCCAGTTCCACCACCACCATGTCGTCGCGCTGCATGTTGGTGTATTTCACCCCGGAAGGTTTGATCACCAATAAGCCGCTGGCACGGTCGATAGCACTGACATTACCCCAGGTAAAGGTCACCAGGTTGTAGCGTGGTAAATCCAGATTGGCTTCCAGTACCTGTTGTTTCAACGCTTCCAGCATGTTTTTTCTCCTGCAAGATGTGATGGAGAAATTGTGCAAAGCCTGCGGCAAAAACGTTATGGAGGGAATGGCTGTAAAAGCAGCGGAAAGTGGCTGAGGGCGTAAAAATGTGGCGTGAATTAGGAGTTTTCTATCTTCGGAAAAATTCCGTAATGATTAGACTTGTCTCCAGCCAACCGTGGAGCGTTTTTGCTCCCACACGGCAGGGTTAACACGCTGTTTTCGCATTCGGGCTGCGGATTGCAGGCTTAAGGATGAGGACCGTGATGACATAACGGTGTGAAACAGTTTCAGGGAGCAACGCCTATACTTAAAGAGTTGCCTCTGTATGTACAATCAAGGAGAAGTTTATGACAACAACAATGAAACGTCTGACCGCGGCCGTGCTGGCGACCACCTTAGTTATCGCCCTGAGCGGTTGTTCAAACTGGTCCAAACGCGATCGTAATACCGCCATTGGTGCGGGTGCTGGCGCGATTGGCGGTTCGGTTCTGACTAACGGCAGCGCATTGGGTACCATTGGTGGTGCCGCAGTGGGTGGCATTATCGGCCATCAGGTCCACTAAAGGACCTTACATAATATAAGGCTACGCAGCGCATCTACAGCACAGGGCCACTCATTGAGTGGCCCTTCTTTATTTAGCCACCAGCGAGTTTAACCTTCATCCCTTTGGCTTCCAGCAACGATTTCAGCAGGTCACGCTTGTCGCCCTGGATTTCAATCACGCCATCTTTCACTGCGCCACCACAGCCACACTTTTTCTTCAGTTCGGCAGCCAGTTTCGCTAACGCATCATCATCCAAATCGACACCGGTGATCAGACACACGCCCTTACCTTTGCGGCCACTGGTCTGACGCTGGATGCGCACCACGCCATCACCCTTAGGACGTGGTACTTTTTCTTCGACGGGCGCAATACGCCCACTTTCGGTGGAGTAAACCAGCGGATTGTCCTGAGCCATTAGCCCTCCTGTAAACTGCGCAGAATTTGTTGCAATGTTGCCGCAGGATCGGCTGATTGGGTGATCGGACGCCCAATCACCATATAATCAACCCCTGCCTGCTGTGCCTGCTGCGGTGTCATAATGCGGCGCTGATCGCCCGCATCACTGCCAGCCGGACGAATACCGGGCGTGACCAGCGCGAAATCCTTGCCAATAACCTGTTTAAAATGTGCCGCTTCCTGTGCGGAGCACACCACACCATCCAGCCCGCAATCGTGCGTCAGGCGCGCCAGACGTTCTGCCTGGGCTGCCGGTGACAGAGTGATGCCCAGACCTTTGAGATCCTCTGCATCCATGCTGGTCAGTACCGTAACGGCAATCAATAACGGAGCATCATTACCATATGACACCAGCGCCTCACGCGCCGCATTCATCATGCGCGCCCCGCCACTGGCATGCACGTTCACCATCCACACCCCCAGGTCTGCTGCTGCCGCAACCGCATGTGCCGTAGTGTTAGGGATATCGTGAAATTTCAGATCGAGGAAAATCTCGAAACCACGCGCCTGTAACGTTTTGACCAGCGATGGGCCAAATAGCGTGAACATCTCTTTGCCGACTTTCAGACGGCATTGGCTGGGATCGATCCGATCGACAAATTGCAGTGCGCTGTCGAGATTATGATAGTCGAGTGCCACCAGGATAGGTGAAGTGGTAACAGGCATAACGTTTCCTCAGTTACAGGCACCCGCAGGCGCGTTAGACAAACGGCAAGCATTCTACCTGCGTGTCCTGGTGACGACAATCTCAGTGCTGCGATTAACCGGGTGATTGAACGCAGGCTGCACAAGGCCTAAGGTTATTGAGTTTCTTTAGCTTATAGTATGTTGTAACTATAATGATGTTTTTTTAAAACTGACGACCATTACTGGCCGTCAAGTCCGCGAATAGGTTTCACCGATGACCAGGTGCGGCATGAAGGACAATGCCAGTACAGCGCATGTGCGGTGAAGCCACATTTCTGGCAACGATAGCGCGGTTTGGTGCGAATTTGCTCGCCAACCATATCCCGCAGCACCATCAGGCTTTCTTTTGCACGGCCATCTTCCGCTTCATGCAGGTGAAAATCCATCAGGCGATGGAACACACGCATGGTCGGATGACGTTGCAGCTGGCGGTTGATATAGAGCTGTGCCGCTTCCGGGCCTTGCTGCTGCTCAAGGATATCGGCGAGATACAGTTCTGCCGCCGCCCCGGTGTTCTCCTCCACACAACGTTGCAGGAATTGCGCCCATTGTTCCGGCTCTTCCATCCGTTGATAGCAGGTTTCCAGCATCGGCAGGGTTTCGCTGACCAGCTCTTTATCCTGCTCCAGCACACGTTGCAGACGTTCCACCGCTTTCGCGTATTCACCCTGCTCCATAAGGATGCGTCCGGTCATAATGGAGACACGCGCACTCTGACGATCGGCTGCCTCGCCTTTTTTCAGCAGCGACATCGCACGATCGAGATCATCACTGCTGAGCGCCTGCAGCGCCAGTTCACAATAAAAGTGAGCAATTTCACCTTTCTGCTTATCCTTGCCCAACTTGACCAGCTTTTCCGCCACCTCAATCGCCTGTTGCCAGTCACTGGTTGCCTGATGGATTAACAGCAACTGTTGCAACGCGCCGATGCGAAAATCGGTCTCATCGACCAACTGGCTAAACATATCTTCTGCACGGTCATACAGGCCAGCCGCCATATAATCGCGGCCCAACTGTTGTATCGCCAGCAAACGCTGTTCATAACTGAGTGAGGCACTTTCCATTAATGACTGGTGAATGCGGATGGCACGGTCAACTTCACCGCGGGAACGAAACAGGTTACCCAGTGTAAGGTGGGCTTCAACCGTGCCACTGTCCTCTTTCAACATGTCGAGAAAGAGGTCAACAGCCTTGTCCTGTTGGTTAGATAGCAGAAAGTTAACCCCCGCAACGTATTCACGTGACAGGCGGTTGGCTTCCTGTTGCTTATCCTGTTGTGCACTGCGTCGGCCCATATACCAGCCATACGCTGCAGCGACAGGAAGAAGCAAAAACAGCAATTCAAGCATCGAAGCTTAATCCCGACGACCGGCGGAAGGTGAGGTTGTCACCGCGGTCGATTGTTCATTTTGCGCCTGCATACGTTTCAGTTTGCGCTGCGCGTGTGCCAGCGATACCCGTAACCGTAACCAGAACAGCCCACAAATTGCCCATCCCAGCAGAAATCCGGCACCAAACAGACCAGCCAGCAATGTTGAAATACGAAATTGGCCCTGCGCCAGCAGATAGTTAAAAGTGATGATTTGGTCGTTATGCGCCCCGAGCGTAACGGAGACGATAAAAATGACCAATACCACGAGAAAAATCAGCAAATATTTCACAATGCATCCTGTCTGAGGTTATCCAGTAGAAGTATGCCAAAAAAGCGACGCCGATGCTGCTAATCACCACATCAAACGGCCTGATTTACGCAAGTGCAATCAATAATATGGGGCTGGATAGGAAAATTACAATCCGTCGTCCCGCTGTGCAATCTCTTTTGCCTCCGGCGGCGGGACACTAAGGGGACCACAAAACCGCTGTGCCAGCCATGTTGCTATCATCACCAGCAACCAGGAAATCAGCGTTGCCATTACCAAATCACGCGGCCAGTGCATCCCCAGCATCAGGCGGCTGCCCATCACCAGACTCGCCCAGACAAACACCACTACGATGGTCAGGGTGTGACGTCGCGGCCACAGCAAACCGATGGCCAGTAACGCCCAGCTGGCGGCAAACAGGGTATGACCAGAAGGAAAAGCAAAACCCGTTTCAAATGCCCAGTGTTTTTTTAACCAGCCAGGCAGCGTCGCATCATTCGCCAACAGTTGTTCTACCACCTGGCTGCGCTGCTTACGTTTTAGCTCGTAAAACTGGTGTTCATCGAGACCATGGCTTTTTGCCAGCCACATTACGTAGGGGCGAGGCTCCTGGACCTGATCTTTAATAAAGGATTTGGTGTACTGCCCGGTGAGAATAGCGCCATTCATGATGATGAGCAGCAAAATCGCGGGCCTGAGACGGAAGCGCAGGCACCATAATACCCAGGCACTGAGAAGCAGGCTGGTAAGCGTTCCCCATGGGCTGGTAACGGTTTCCGTCATCCAGAACAGGAATTTCAACAGTGCTCCATGGGATCCAGGCTGCCACTGCCAGCCAGAAAGCCAGACGCTCAGCGGCATTATCAGCAATAAAAACGCCCCGATCGTCGTGCGTTGTACAATCTTTAACATCCACTTTCCCTTACAACCGCGTAAAACACTGTGCCATGCATAACTTTAGCTGAAAAAAGAATAACATAACCATTGCGGCTTAGATAATTGTGCTTTATCACTACAATAACTCTGACTGATTAACTGCCTGATGTCAGGTTGTGGCACAATATTGTCAGTTTTGGGGCCACACAGGCCCATGCGTTATCATGATGATAGCGCATCCTATGAAGGTTCTGGAGAGTCACATGCAGCTTAAACGGGTAGCAGAAGCCAAACTGCCCACGCCATGGGGAGATTTCCTGATGGTTGGTTTTGAAGAACTGGCAACCGGTCACGACCACGTCGCGCTGGTTTATGGTGATGTTAGCGATCACACTGCGGTGCTGGCGCGCGTTCATTCTGAATGTCTGACCGGTGACGCTTTATTCAGTCTGCGCTGTGATTGCGGGTTCCAGCTTGAAGCAGCGCTGACGGCGATTGCTGAAGAGGGCCGCGGCGTGCTGCTTTATCATCGTCAGGAAGGTCGCAATATCGGCCTGTTAAACAAGATTCGTGCCTATGCACTACAGGATAAAGGCTTTGACACCGTAGAAGCCAATCATCAGTTGGGCTTTGCCGCAGATGAACGTGATTTCACGTTATGCGCTGATATGTTCAAACTGCTGGGTGTCAATGAAGTGCGCTTGCTGACCAATAACCCGCGCAAAGTGGAAATCCTCAGCGAAGCTGGCATCAATATTGTTGAGCGCGTGCCGTTAATCGTTGGCCGCAATCCAAAGAATGCCCATTACCTCGATACCAAAGCGGAAAAGATGGGGCATCTGTTGCCGAAGTCGTAATAAAAAAGCCGGGATACTCCCGGCTTTTCCTTAGTTCAGCATGTTACGAATCACGTAGTGCAGAATGCCATCGTTCTGGTAATAGGTCAGTTCATTCCCCGTATCAATTCGACAGCGCGTCTCCAGCGTCTCGCGGCTGCCATCGGCGCGAGTTAGGGTCACGTTGACGGTACATCCCGGTTTGAGCTGTGCCAGGTTTGCCACATCAATATGCTCCTCACCGGTCAGTTGCAGCGTTTTACGCGTGACCCCCTGAGGAAATTCCAGCGGCAGAATCCCCATACCAATCAGGTTTGAACGATGGATACGCTCAAACGACTCGGCAATCACCACGCGCACGCCTTGTAAACGCGGGCCTTTGGCCGCCCAGTCGCGACTTGAGCCGGAGCCGTACTCTTTGCCCGCAATCACCGCCAGCGGAATCCCCTCCTGCTGATACTTCATGGCAGCATCGTAAATCGCCAGTTGTTCATTGCTGGGGAAATGTCTGGTATAGCCTCCTTCCACACCAGGGACCATCTCATTACGAATACGAATATTGGCAAAGGTGCCGCGCATCATCACTTCGTGGTTACCACGACGCGATCCATAGGAGTTGAAGTCGTTGCGCTCCACACCATGCGCCAGCAAATAACGCCCCGCCGGACTTTCTGCCTTGATACTGCCGGCCGGTGAGATGTGGTCGGTGGTGACTGAATCACCGAGCATCGCCAGAATGCGCGCACCGGTGATGTCCTGCACCGGTTTTGGTGTTTTTTCCATATCGTCAAAAAACGGTGACAACCGAATATAAGTTGAACCTTCATCCCAGTCATAGGTGGCTGCTTCACTCACTTTGATTTGTTGCCATTCCGGAGTGCCATCAAATACTTCGGCATACTCTTTATGGAACATATCACTGGTTACCTTTTGTACTGCCTCGGCAATTTCTTCCGGTGACGGCCAGATTTCTTTCAGATAAACATCATGGCCGCGTTGATCCTGGCCGATCGGATCGCTCTGCAAATTAACCTTCATATTACCCGCGAGAGCATAAGCCACCACCAGCGGTGGCGAAGCCAGCCAGTTGGTTTTTACCAGGGGATGGATGCGGCCCTCGAAGTTACGGTTACCGGAAAGCACTGCGCCGACGGTCAAATCTCCCTCTTTGATCGCGCTCTCGATACTATCCGGTAGCGGTCCCGAGTTACCGATACAGGTAGTACAACCGTAGCCGACCAGATTGAATCCCAGTTCGTCGAGGTAAGGAGTCAGTTGCGCGACAGCCAGATAATCAGAAACCACTTTAGAACCTGGTGCCAGCGATGCCTTCACCCAGGGTTTGCGCATCAGCCCTTTTTCCACGGCTTTTTTCGCCAGTAATCCCGCCGCCATCAGTACGCTGGGATTTGAGGTATTGGTGCAAGAGGTAATCGCCGAGATCACCACCGCCCCATCATCCAGCTGATAGCTGTCACCGGTTTCGCTGTCGCGATAACTGACGCTTTTATGCGGTTTCAGTGCCTGGTTGAGTTCCAGTTCATTACTGGCGGCGAAAGCCGCAGGGACATCACCCAGCGAAACACGGTCCTGTGGACGTTTTGGACCGGCGAGGCTGGATTCAACATCATTCATATCCAGCGCCAGGGTGCTGGTAAATACGGGCTCATCACCGGGGTTACGCCACATACCCTGCGCTTTAGCGTAGGCCTCCACCAGTTGCACCTGCACACTATCGCGGCCAGTCAACGTCATATAACTCAGGGTGACATCATCAATCGGGAAGAAACCACAGGTTGCACCGTATTCCGGTGACATATTCGCTATGGTGGCACGGTCAGCCAGCGGCAAGTCCGCCAATCCATCACCATAAAATTCGACGAATTTACCTACCACGCCATGCTTACGCAGCATCTGCGTGACGGTTAAGACCAGGTCAGTTGCAGTGATGCCGGGACGTAATTTCCCGGTAAGTTTAAAACCCACTACATCCGGGATCAGCATTGAAACTGGCTGTCCGAGCATGGCCGCTTCTGCTTCGATACCCCCTACCCCCCAGCCCAGCACACCGAGTGCATTAATCATAGTGGTGTGTGAATCGGTGCCGACCAGCGTGTCGGGGTAGGCCACCTCCGTACCGTCCACGTTTTCATGCCAGATGGATTGACCGAGATACTCAAGATTCACCTGATGGCAAATACCGGTGCCGGGTGGCACAACGCGAAACCGATTAAAGGCTTTTTGCCCCCAGCGCAGGAAAACGTAACGCTCATGGTTACGTTCCATCTCTAACCGGACGTTTTCCTCAAAAGCCTCATCGTCACCAAAGTGGTCAACCGTGACCGAGTGGTCAATCACCAGATCGACCGGCGACAGCGGGTTCACCTTTGCAACATCGCCGCCGAGACGTTTTACTGCTTCACGCATTGCCGCCAAATCGACCACTGCCGGTACGCCGGTAAAGTCCTGCATCAGTACCCGCGCCGGGCGATAAGCTATCTCACGATCGGCATGTGCATCTTTTTGCCATGCCACCAGCGCCTGAATGTCTTCTGCCGTTACTGAGTCTTCATCCTGCCAGCGCAGCAGATTTTCCAGCAGAACTTTCATTGATTTGGGTAGACGATCGATATTGCCTAACTGGTGGGATGCTTTTTGCAGGCTGTAATATTGCCAGGTATTTTTACCAACTTTCAGCGTCTCCTGACTCTGCTCGCGTAACGTGGACATAGCTCCTCCTTAATAATGACACTCTTAACCTCAGTAACCACAAGGTTTAGCTTAAAGATAGACCACATTCTCGTTAACGTTTTGATAACAACACGAATTGACACATTCAGCTATGTATTTAACGACAAACAAAAATGCCCCGACGATGGGTCGAGGCATTTAAAATGAGAAACAATTTGAGTTATTGGATTACATTATCATCCACACAGCAGCGGCCCAAAAAAGGAATGAAAAGGCATATATGCTGAACCATGACATTGTTGTTGTTGCATTCATAGAGTCACTCCCTCCCGGATTCCGGGTAAAAAGGGATAACGTCCTCAGCCAGAGCTGATGACACCATTTTTATATGCTGAGTGTTAAAAGAGGGGCTTTAAAGTTGCCCGCCGGATAACCCGGAAAAGAAGGACTGCTCGTTGATATAAAAAGAGCAGAACGCAGACCTGCGTTATTTGGACTTCGGATCCATGAATGATTCAATAAAGTGACGCTGCTTTTCACTCAGTTCCCACGATGAAGGGATCGCCACTTCCTGTTCCGTGCTGGCAGCATCTTTTGCTTTACACACAGGTGTGTTGGGCTGACGTGCAGAAACTGAAGATTTACTGCTGAGTGTATTTGCCCACATGGCTTAACCCCACATACGCCAAATCATTAGTGCCACCACTACCCAGAACAAGGCTGATGCAGCGAAGACAGTCAACCAGGCTTTGCGACGGATGTTACCTGAACGCTCAACCTTAGTGCTTTTAGCCCGGAAATCCGGTTGTACTGTTAATCTCGTAGCCATAGTTTTTGATAATCACTCTCAATAAAACGATTGATGACATCGATTAAGATTTAGGACGAATCCTAAACACGTTAAGACCAAAAATCCAGTTATTTTTATTGAGCACAACGATTAATGCTATTTATCAAAATGTCAGAAACTGATGAGATAAATTTAATAACTAAGCAAACTATTAATTAAATAGTTACATTGTAAATTTGGGTTAAATCAAAATTAGATCCAATCTTAATTCAACCTTAATTTACCGGACCAGCTAAAAAGCCCTTCCCCATCAACTCTTAACTGGAGTATGGGAATATTCCTGGGATCTCGCAAAGCGGTAAAGTAAAAAATGTGTACTAATTCGCATTTAAGAACTAACAATGAAAAAACATGTGACCGATGTTTCATTTACAAAAAAATAATGAAAATTTTTGAGCTACGGCTGGCGCTAAGTAAGGAAAAAACTGAGGGTACCAGTCAGGCACCCCGAAAAAATAATGACTTAGCGGATCACTTAAAAGGTAACTTGATATCACGGAACATGGCTTCAATATCTTCATTGGAGCGCAAGGCGACTGCGGTATCCACTACATCGCGGGTCAGATGCGGAGCAAAACGCTGAATAAAATCATACATATAACTACGCAGGAAGGTACTGCGTCTGAAACCAATCTTCGTGGTGCTATTGGTAAATATCTCTGATGCTTCAATGCGGACTAAATCCGGGTCGGAAACCGGGTCCACCGCCATGCTGGCAATCACTCCCACCCCTAATCCTAAACGGACATAGGTCTTGATGACATCCGCATCGGTGGCGGTAAAGACAATACGTGGCGTCAGTCCCGCACGATTAAACGCGGTATCCAGCTCAGAGCGTCCGGTAAAGCCGAAGGTGTAAGTCACCAAAGGGAACTCGGCCAGCTCCTCAATCGTCACCTGCGCTTTCCCCGCCAGCGGATGGTCCGGCGTCACCACTATTGCGCGGTTCCAGTGATAGCACGGCAGCATAATCAGGTCGTCGTAGAGATGCAGCGCTTCGGTGGCAATAGCAAAGTCAGCATTGCCTTTAGAAACCGCTTCAGCAATCTGGGTAGGTGAGCCCTGATGCATATGCAGGGACACACGTGGATAGCGTTCGATAAAGCCTTTAATGACTCCCGGCAGCGCATAACGGGCCTGAGTATGGGTCGTCGCGACATACAGTGAACCTTTATCTGGCCAGGTATGCTCACCGGCAACCGATTTGATCGCATCGACTTTGGATAGCACTTCACGGGCAATGCGAATGATTTCCTCACCCGCTGGGGTAACCTGCGTGAGATGCTTACCGCTGCGGGCAAAAATCTGCACGCCCAGTTCATCTTCCAGCATTCTGACCTGTTTACTGATGCCTGGCTGCGAAGTGTATAAGCCTTCTGCGGTGGAAGAGACATTGAGGTTGTGATTGACCACTTCAACGATGTAACGCAACTGCTGCAATTTCATAGTTATATCTTCCCGGTAGGCGACAGAGTAGCAATCCCCCATGAGCGTGTTTCCGCCCTGGTTGAGGTATTTCAGGGAATGCGCGTCAGCGAAACGTAAAATCTATAACCACTATATCAGTTAAAGAAAGAATGTAGAACGATTAGCTATAAGGATGGGAAAAAGGCCAGCAAATGCTGGCCTTGGGGAGATTACTTTTTCGCTTCCTGCCATTTGCCGTCGATATAGAAGGCAGACCAACCGGTCGCTTTGCCCTCTTTTTCTGAGGCAACATATTGCTGCTTAGTCTTGCGACTAAAGCGCACCATGGTTTTGTTGCCTTCAGGATCGGCGGCCGGTGCTTCTGCCAGATATTTCAGTTTTTCCGGCAGGCGGTCAGCGAAACGCTGTAACTCTTCCACCAGCGGCGCACGGGTCTCGCGCGATTTCGGGAAGGTATTGGCGGCCAGGAATACACCGGCTGCGCCATCACGCAGGACGAAATACGCATCCGATTTCTCGCACGGCAGTTCCGGCAACGGTACCGGATCTTCCTTCGGCGGCGCGACTTCACCGTTACGCAGGATTTTGCGGGTGTTTTTACACTCGTCGTTGGTACAGGCCATGTACTTACCGAAACGTCCCATTTTCAGGTGCATTTCAGAACCACATTTTTCGCATTCAACGATCGGGCCGTCATAACCTTTGATACGGAACTCGCCCTGCTCGATTTCGTAGCCATCACATTCCGGGTTGTTACCACAGACATGCAACTTGCGCTGATTATCAATCAGGTAGCTGTCCATCGCAGTGCCGCACTTCTGGCAACGGCGGCGGGCGCGTAATGCGTTGGTTTCCGCATCGTCGCCTTCCAGCACGTTCAGCACTTCGTTTTCCGGGATCAGGTTGATGGTCTGCTTACAACGCTCTTTCGGCGGCAGCGCATAACCGGAACAACCGAGGAACACGCCGGTGCTGGCGGTGCGAATGCCCATCTTACGTCCACAGGTGGGGCAATCGATGGAGGTCAGCACCATCTGGTTCGGCTGCATGCCGCCTTCTTCCGGCTCTTTTTCGGCCTGATCCAACTGCTGGCTGAAATCGCTAAAGAAAGAGTCCAGCACACCTTTCCACTCGGCCTGGTTGTTTGCCACCTGATCGAGGCTGTCTTCCATGTGCGCGGTGAAGTCGTAGTTCATCAGCTCACGGAAGTTCTCTTCCAGACGATCGGTGACAATCTCACCCATTTTTTCCGCATAGAAACGACGGTTCTCGACCCGTACATAACCACGGTCCTGAATCGTCGAGATGATGGAAGCATAGGTAGAAGGACGACCAATACCGCGCTTTTCCAGCTCACGCACCAGCGAGGCTTCACTGAAACGGGCTGGCGGCTTGGTAAAGTGCTGGCTTGGCAGCAATTCTTTCAGATCCAGCACATCGCCAACATTCACCGGCGGCAACGTCAGATCTTCATCATTCTTGCGCAGCGCAGGCATCACGCGAGTCCAGCCATCAAAACGCAGAGTGCGTCCTTTGGCTTTCAGTTTGAAGTCAGCTGCGCCCACGGTCAGCGTGGTGGAGTCATACTGCGCTGGCACCATCTGGCAGGCAACGAACTGACGCCAAATCAGCTGATAAAGCTTCTGCGCGTCCGCTTCCATATCCTTCAGCTTATCCGCCACGATCTCCACGTCAGAAGGACGAATCGCTTCGTGCGCTTCCTGCGAATTGTCTTTGCTGGCGTATGTGTTAGGTGCCTCTGGCAGATATTTCTTACCAAAATTCTGGTCGATATAACCGCGTGCCATAGCAATGGCATCCTGACTCAGGTTGGTGGAGTCAGTACGCATATACGTGATGTGGCCCGCTTCGTACAGACGCTGTGCCATCATCATGGTTTTCTTCACGCCGAAGCCAAGGCGCGTACTGGCCGCCTGCTGCAGGGTAGAAGTAATGAAAGGCGCAGAAGGCTTGCTGCTGGTCGGTTTATCTTCACGATCAAGCACGTCATAACGGGCTTTCTGCAGCAGCGCAACCGCCGCATGGGTCTGTTCACGGTTAACCGGACGGAAGGCTTTATCACCCTGATGCGTCACCTGCATCGCCAGCGCATCGCCTTTGGGCGTAACGAAGTCAGCATCGATTTCCCAGTATTCTTCCGGGACGAAGGCTTTGATTTCGCGCTCGCGCTCCACCACCAGACGCACCGCCACTGACTGCACACGACCGGCAGACAGGCCACGGGCGATTTTCTTCCACAGCAGCGGAGAAACCATATAACCCACCACGCGGTCCATAAAACGGCGCGCCTGCTGAGCATTAACACGTTCGATATTCAGCTCGCCCGGCTTATCAAACGCCTGGCGAATCGCATTTTTGGTGATTTCGTTAAACACCACGCGGCTAAAACGCTTGTCGTCGCCACCAATAACCTCGCGCAGATGCCAGGCAATGGCCTCACCTTCGCGGTCAAGGTCGGTTGCGAGATAGATGTGATCAGCATCGGCTGCAAGGCTTTTCAGTTCTGAAACCACCTTTTCTTTGCCCGGCAGAATTTGATAATCCGCCTGCCAGCCATGCCAGGGATCCACGCCCATGCGGTTCACCAGCGCGGCTTTTTCATCTTTCTTTACCTTCTTACCGGCGGGTTTCGCTTTTTCCCCGTCGGCACTTTTACGGGTCGTTGAACCACTGGTCGGCAAATCACGGATATGACCGACGCTGGATTTCACCACGTAGTCATTACCGAGGTATTTATTGATTGTTTTGGCCTTTGCCGGGGATTCAACGATGACGAGTGCTTTACCCATATGTACCTTTACCTAATTGAAACGTCCTGATAAACGGGAGAGGATTGGAGACCCTGAAACCCAATGGGTTCAATATTGCTGCCACTTTTTCACTTTTCAAGGCAACCGGGACAATCTCAGGTCAGATTGCATCGACTTATGCAACTTTATGATTAGGAGCGAGTTTTCCATCTGACAGTATCACACATCCCGGTGTGATCTCCCTGAAATCTGAATCGCCCACACTCTACCTGATAAAATCCGTTACGCAACTTAATTAGCACTCTGTTTAATTTTGCGCCAGTTTTGTCTGTTGCCACTGATTTGCACCTCCCGCTCACTGGCAAGTAATATAGAAGGAGAAAAGTGACTGTCAAAAAAGGAGTGAATAATGTCAGCATTTACGGAATCCATTTCACGCCAGGTGTTACTGGAAAAAGCCAATCAGCTCATCAAAGAACACGATGATTATTTCGCCGGTATGGAAGCCAATGAGGTCATCCAGCAAGGGGACGTGTTAGTGTTTCGCGGCCCCTTCTTTCTTGATGAACAAGGTTTACCCACTGTCAAAACCACTGCCGTATTTAACGTGTTCAAATACCTGGCGCTGACCTTTTCTTCCCACTATCACCTGGAATAAAAAAACCCGGCCGGAGCCGGGTGGTTTTACAGTAGCGGCTTATTACCACGCTGCCACATTTTCAGAATTACCCGCTCCGCTGCCAGGCTGGCGCTATGGGTCACGCGATCGATCATTTTGCGTTTGCGGGCATAGTGCACGCCGAGCACAGTAAAGCGGTCCATCTGATGGATAATCAGCGCATCGCTGGTGCCAATTTCGTCAACCAGCCCCAGGTCAAGCGCCTGGCGACCATACCAATGCTCGCCGGTCGCCACCTTCTCCAGGTCAAGCGTCGGGCGCATCTGATGGACAAAATCTTTAAACAGCTGATGCGTTTCGTTCAGATCTTCGCGAAACTTTTCCCGGCCTTCGTCGGTATTTTCGCCAAACAGCGTCAGGGTACGTTTGTACTGACCCGCGGTATGCAGCTCGACATCGATATCGTTACGTTTCAGCAGACGGTTAAAGTTGGGGATTTGTGCCACGACCCCGATCGAACCAACGATCGAGAACGGTGCCGCGACAATGCGATCGGCTACACACGCCATCATATAACCGCCACTGGCGGCCACCTTATCCACCGCCGCCGTCAGCGTCAGACCCGCATCGCGGAGCCGTTGCAGCTGCGACGCCGCCAGGCCATAACCGTGCACCACCCCGCCGGGGCTTTCCAGCTTCAGCAGCACTTCATCGCCCGGTGTGGCCACCGCCAGCACCGCAGAAATTTCTTCACGCAGCGAGCTGACTTCCCCGGCATCCATACTGCCTTTAAATTCCAGCACATACAGCGTCGGCTTTTCCGCTTCCGCTACGCCGGCTTTGGCATTACGTTTGGCGGTTTTTGCTTTCTGCTTCTCTTCTTTTTTATGCTGTTTCAGCCAGACTTTTTGCATCTGAGGCTTCATTTTCGCCAGCTGCAAATCTTCTTTCATCTGGCGGTAGTCTTCATCCAGATGGGTTAAGCGCAGCTGACCGCCGCTGTGACGTTTACGCAGCGCCGCATTGAGCACAATCAGAACAATAGCTGCGATCGTCACCACCACGGTGACGGCCTTGGCCAGAAATAATCCATAGCTGGAGAGTAAATCCATTCTGCCGCCTTATTAAACAGTGAATTACAGACAAAGGCTGAGTTTACCCGCTTTACCCGCGTTCGTCGCCTGAATTGCCCGCAGGCGGCACAGAATGCACGGTAGAGCGATTGCACCGAACGCCAATTTGAGGCATAAAACCAAAAAAACCCTCTGACCTGTGCAAAGGACATCGCTGTGCATTATCAACCGAAAAGCGATCTGCTTGAAAATCGTATTATCCTGGTCACCGGCGCCTCTGACGGTATTGGCCGCGAAGCTGCATTAACCTATGCGCGCTATGGTGCGCAGGTGATCCTGTTAGGCCGTAATCCCGATACGCTGCAACAAACGGAACTCGCAATCAATCGACTCAACAAAAAACCCGCGTCATCGTTGCTACTGGATTTCTCCCATGCCACGCCAGAAAGTTGCCAGCAACTGGCACAACAGCTGGCCCAGCAAGTACCGCGTCTGGATGGCGTGCTACATAACGCCGGCATTCTCGGTGAAATTGTGCCGCTTGCCGAACTGGAGCCGCATATCTGGCGTCAGGTAATGCAAATTAACCTCGATGCCACCTTTTTTCTCACCCAGGCCCTGCTGCCATTGCTGCTGGAATCCGATGCCGGCTCTCTGATCTTCACCACCTCAAGCGTAGGCCGGGTGGGCCGTGCGGGTTGGGGAGCTTATGCCGTGTCAAAATTTGCCACCGAAGGCATGATGCAGGTGTTGGCTGATGAATATAAAAATCGCCATTTACGGGTGAATTGCATCAATCCAGGCGGTACTCGCACCAAAATGCGCGCCAGCGCCTTCCCGGATGAAGATGCCAGCCTACTGAAGACTCCGACTGATTTGATGCCGCTCTACCTTTATTTAATGGGTGATGATAGCAGACGAAAAACCGGCATCAGTTTTGACGCGCAGCCAGGACGCAAACCCGGACCAGCCAGCGCATGAGTGAACAACGTCATCAGCAACGCCAGCAGCGTTTAAAAGAACAGGTAGATGCACGTATCGCGGCAGCCAGTGAAACCCGTGGCATTCTGATTGTGTTTACCGGCAATGGTAAAGGCAAAACCACCGCGGCATTTGGCACCGCATTGCGCGCCTGTGGCCATGGCAAAAAAGTGGCGGCGATTCAGTTTATTAAAGGTGAATGGCCCAACGGCGAACGTAATCTGCTGGAGCAGCATGGGGTGGAATTCCAGGTGATGGCAACGGGCTTTACCTGGGAAACGCAGAACCGGGCAACCGACACCACCGCCTGCCAGCAGGTGTGGCAACACGCGCGACGCATGCTGGCTGATCCGCAGTTGGATCTGGTGATTCTTGATGAGATCACCTACATGGTCAGCATGGATTATCTGGATCTGGATGAATTGGTGACGGCTTTAATCGAGCGGCCGCTGGAGCAAACGGTAATCATTACTGGCCGCGGTTGTCACCGTACATTACTGGAGATGGCCGATACCGTGACGGAGATGCGCCCGGTAAAACACGCGTTTGATGCCGGCATTCAGGCTCAGCAAGGTATTGACTGGTAAAAACAATTGACGCCGCAAAGGCGGCGTCAATGATAACTCAGGAACCGCGCTTACTGCTGCGACGGGGCGAGTTACTGACCTGGCTGTGACGTTTCACTGCACGGCGAATCTGGTTCGCTTTCGTGCGGCGACGATCTTTCTCCACCGCCACTTTGGTCACCGTCTCTTCCGGCATCTCAACCAGGGTACGCAGATAGTTTACCGCCGGTAATTCCAGCTCCATCCAGCCACCACGTGGCAGGCCTTTAGGCAGTTGAATATCACCATAACGCACACGCATCAGACGGCTCACCTGCACGCCAACCGCTTCCCATAAACGACGGACTTCACGGTTACGGCCTTCGGTCAGCGTCACGTTGTACCATTGGTTGATACCTTCGCCACCCGCGAAACGCAGCGTTTTGAATGCCGCAGGGCCGTCTTCCAGCTGCACGCCTTTGCTCAGCTGGCGAATTTTATCATCGCCAACTTCACCGAACACGCGTACCGCGTATTCACGTTCAACTTCACGGCTCGGGTGCATCAGGCGATTCGCCAGTTCACCATCGGTGGTAAACAGCAACAGGCCACAGGTATTCACATCCAGGCGACCAACGGCAATCCAGCGCGATCCACGCAGGCGAGGCAGGCGGTCAAACACCGTCGGACGCCCTTCCGGATCGTTACGGGTGCAGAGTTCACCTTCGGGTTTGTAATACGCCAGCACCCGACACACTTCCGTGGTGGATTCAGCGATGGAAACCACATGGCCATCAATACGGATTTTCAGGGATTTATCATTTTCGATGCGATCGCCCAGCGTCGCCAGTTTGCCATCAACGCTGACGCGTCCGGCAGAAATCATTGTTTCGATTTCGCGGCGCGAACCATGACCGGCACGCGCTAATACTTTCTGTAGTTTTTCGCTCATTGAGCTGCCTCGTTGTCGCCTTCCCAGGCGTCGTGGTAAGAAGGTACAGATACAGGGATTACCAGTTCCCGTATCGGAATCTGTATCACCCGCGCGACATCAGCTGTCAGGTCGGCAGGCGGCCCGCGATTTTACACTAAGCATAGCAGCGTTAACACCTTTTCCTTTACTGCCGATAATAATGGCCGCAGCCATGCCTGTCTGTTTTATCAGCAAACCCCATACATTCGTCTTACTGATAGATCGCACCCACCATACCTTCCCTGCCGCAACTCAAGCCCCTGAATTTTTGTTATTTTAAAATGCGTTATTTCTTCTACAACTGAGCAGCACTTAAACAACCTGATACATTAGCCGCTTTCAAGACTGATCCGATAGCAGAGGCATCCAGACTTATAGATAATAACCAATACATAGACTGAAATATATAGACAAAACAGCATAAAAAACTGACCAAGCGAGTTAATTAAGACTTATTAGATCGCCAAATAAAAAATTATCAGCTTATTAATATTTCACGTTGGATTAAGTCTCTATTTTCTGAATTATTTTCCATGAATTAAAATTGATGAATTGTTCTGAATAAAAAACTGTGTAAAATTTGAACCTGAAATCCGATGTATCGTGATAATAAAAACATTGCCATGACAATTTAGATTCTATTTCCTAACATTTTGTTAACGATCATCGTGCAATTTCATTGATAATATAAACCGGCGCGCGCGGGAGTTGTTGCGTTAATTCATTCAGGTACGAATTAAACTTGCATGCCAAAAATCTTCACCAGGGATTTTACCGGCATGCCTGAATAAAGATCACTATCATGAGAACTTCTCTGCTTTGGCCTGCGCTCGCGTCGCTGGCACTGAGCGGTTGTTCCGTGGGCCATACTGAGTATAGTCGTGCGGCGCTGCAACACGTTGATATGAGCGTGACCGGCATCCCGACTGTACTGGGTTTAGGTGTCCTCGGCACAACCATCCCCTTAACGCCAGAATACAGCCTGACGGCAGCTCACGTGGCCACCACTGCCGTGCAGCGTGTAAAGGCGTATCATCCCTATTGTGATGTTGCCATTATTTATCACAAGAACGATCCTAAGACGTTGGTTAAATTCCGCAAAAGTGCCATTGGCGAGCCGATTAAGATGTACGGTTACAGCTTTATTTCTGCCATGCCCGTTGAATCAAATGGTGTGAATTTAGCGCGTACCGCAATCAATAATCACTGGAATAAAAAACCCTGCGTGGCGATGGCGACAAATGCTGGCGTGGTTCAGGGAATGTCAGGAGGTGCGGTATATAATGCAGACCAGACTATGGCTGGCGTTATTGTCGGATATAGCCATGAAATCGATAATGTGCGCAGTGGTAAAACGGTCCTGAAAGATGTGTCGCTCTATATTCCGTATGGCGAATTCAGAACCTGGCTGGAAACCAATATTGGCCAGACGCCGGAGACGACGCCTGACCACGCATAATTACAGGAAAGGGCGAATATCGCCGACGCCTTCACGCACAATGACTGGAGCATCGCTGGTGAGATCGACCACCGTGGTCGGCTGTTGTCCCAGCGTTCCGCCATCAATGATCAGATCGACCAGTTTACCGATGTTGTGCTGGATCTCTTCCGGGTCGGATTCGGTAAAGTCATTACCCGGCAGCATCAGCGAGGTCGACATCATCGGCTCATTGAGTGCCTCCAGCAGCGCCAGCGCCACCGGGTTTGAAGGCACACGCAAACCAATGGTCTTACGTTTATCGTTCATCAAGCGACGTGGCACTTCTTTGGTGGCTTTCAAAATAAAGGTGTAATTACCGGGCGTATTATTTTTGATGATACGAAACGCCGAGTTATCCACCTGCGAATACGTCGAGAGTTCTGACAGATCACGGCACATCAGGGTGAAATTGTGGTGCCCATCCAGCTGTCGGATACGGCAGATGCGCTCCATGGCATTTTTCTCTTCGAGACGGCAACCCAGCGCATAACCGGAATCGGTCGGATAAACAATAACCCCGCCTTTATTCAGATAGTCAACCGCCTGGTTGACCAGACGTGGCTGCGGATTATCCGGGTGAATATGGAACAGTTGACTCATAAAAACCTCATATCACCTGTCTGCTGGAACCAAATCAGGCGCAAGTGCAGGAAAACGTTCCCAGATCGGTTCGACACCGCCGGGTAACCACAACTTACGCCCCAACTCGATCCACGGACAGGGTTGGTGAAAATCAGATCCCTGCGACGCCGCCAGTTGATGATCGCGGGCATAGGTTGCCAGCTGACTGCGTTCATTAGGTGCCTGCTGGCATTGCGCCACTTCCATCGCGTCACCGCCCACCTCTGCGAAATGGGCGATCAGTCGTCTCAGCCATTTGCCGGATAGACCATAACGCCCCGGGTGAGCCAGCACGGCATAGCCACCGGAATCATGAATTGCATCAATGGCTTGTTTAATTGTACACCATTGTGGCGGCACATAACCGGTTTTACCGCGTGCCAGATAATTCTTAAACACCTGGGCCAGGTTGTCCGCTTTACCGATTTCCACTAAATAGCGGGCAAAATGACCACGGGTAATCACCCCACCCTGCGCCAGTCGTTGCGCTCCTGCCAGTGCGTCAGGAATGCGTGCACGCTCCAGACGCTCGGCAATCAGCAGCGCCCGTTCAACCCTGCATTGATGTTGTTGCGCCAGAAATTGCGTCAGCTGCGGATGCTGGCAATCCACATGCAGCCCAACGATGTGGATTTCATGATTCTCCCACAATGTTGAAGCTTCCAGTCCGGCCACAACCTTAAGCGGTAGCGCCTGCTCCAGCACCGTCGATTGTGCTTCCGCCACGCCAGCAACGGTGTCGTGATCGGTAATGGCGAGCACACCGACACGCATTTCAGCCGCGCGCTGCACCAGCGCCGTCGGGGTGAGCACGCCATCGGAAGCCAGGGTATGGCTGTGTAAATCGTAAAGGGGAAAACGGGGGATGTCCGTCAAGATAACTCCAGCAACTGCATGAACCGGCAGGCATGATAACGATTTTGCCCTGAACTGAAAAAGGGTATTGACTTTTTTCAGCCGAACCAGTTAACTAGTACACAAGTTCACACGTAACGGGTATTTAATCATGGCTGTTGTTCATACGCATTCAAATGGTTGGTGGCGCGATGTTCCCGAACACGGGCGACGTCGTCGTGCACAACTTGCGTAAACGCTGTGCAGATACCTGAGCCCGCCACCGAGCGGGCTTTTTTTTGAGCTAAATTCAGAGAAATCATCATGCCAAATGCGAAACCTACATTGAAGTTGATTACCGGCACCGCGCCCTATCGCGAAGATCCGGCCGCAGTGTTTCATCAATTATGCGGCGCACGTCCGGCAACCTTGCTGCTCGAATCCGCTGATATCGACAGTAAACGTAACCTGAAAAGCCTGTTAATCGTTGATAGCGCTCTGCGTATTAGCGCACTGGGCAACGTGGTCACTATTCAGGCACTGTCGGAAAATGGCCGGGCGCTGCTGGCGCTGCTGGATGAAGCGCTGCCACAGACGGTGCGCATTGCGGTGCGCCCGGATGGCCGTGAGCTGCACTTCCCACAGCCGCGAGACTTGCAGGATGAAGATTCCCGCCTGAAAGCGTTGTCGGTGTTTGATGCGCTGCGCCTGATCCCCCAGCTGGTGCAAAGCCCGGTGGAAGAACGTGAAGCCATGTTCCTTGGTGGTTTGTTTGCTTACGACCTGGTGGCAGGATTTGAAGATCTGCCTGAATTGCAGAATGACCAGCGCTGCCCCGACTATTGCTTCTATCTGGCTGAGACCCTGCTGGTGATTGACCATCAGGAACGCAGCGCCCGTCTGCAGGCCAGCCTGTTCTGTCCGTCCACCAGTGAGTTCCAGCGTCTGCAGAGCCGTATCGAACAATTACGCGGGCAGATGACGCAGGCCGCCCCTGCTCTGCCGGTGCAGACAGTGGAACATATGGTGTTAAGCACCAACCAAAGCGACGAGGTTTACTGCAACGTCGTCAGAGAGATGCAGGAAGCCATTCGCATTGGCGAAATTTTCCAGGTGGTGCCATCACGCCGTTTCTCACTGCCGTGCCCGTCACCGCTGGCCGCTTATGACACACTGAAGAACAGCAACCCCAGCCCGTATATGTTCTTTATGCAGGACCAGGATTTCGCGCTGTTTGGTGCCTCGCCGGAAAGTTCGCTGAAATACGACGCCACCAGCCGCCAGATTGAAATCTATCCGATTGCCGGTACCCGCCCGCGCGGCCGTCATGCTGATGGCTCGCTGGATCGCGATCTGGATAGCCGTATCGAACTGGAAATGCGTACCGACCATAAAGAGCTGGCCGAGCATTTGATGCTGGTGGATCTGGCGCGTAACGATCTGGCGCGCATCTGCGTACCTGGCAGCCGTTATGTGGCCGACCTGACCAGCGTTGACCGCTACACCTTTGTGATGCACCTGGTCTCACGCGTAGTCGGTACGCTGCGTCATGATCTTGACGTGCTGCACGCTTATCGTGCCGTGATGAATATGGGCACCCTGAGCGGCGCACCCAAAGTGCGCGCCATGCAACTGATTGCCAATGCCGAAGGCACCCGCCGCGGCAGCTACGGCGGTGCAGTGGGTTACTTCACCGCGCATGGCGATCTCGACACCTGCATCGTTATCCGTTCGGCATGGGTAGAGGATGGTGTTGCCACCGTGCAGGCCGGAGCCGGTGTGGTGCTGGATTCGCAACCCCAGGCGGAAGCCGACGAAAGCCGTAATAAAGCCCGCGCCGTGTTGCGCGCCATTGCCACCGCCCATCATTGCAAGGAGATTTTCTGATGGCCGACATCCTGCTGCTCGATAATATCGACTCCTTTACTTACAACCTCGTTGATCAGCTGCGGACCTTCGGCCACAACGTGGTGATCTACCGTAACAATCTGCCCGCCGAACTGCTGATTGAGCGTTTGCAACAGATGGAAAACCCGGTGCTGATGTTATCTCCTGGCCCGGGCGCACCGAAAGATGCTGGTTGTATGCCTGAACTGTTGCAGACATTACGTGGCCGCCTGCCGATTATCGGCATTTGCCTC
>NZ_JAPWKD010000017.1 GCF_028283705.1 Pantoea sp. | reverse complement strand
AGGCTGTCTATCTCCTTGATGAATTCGCAGCTTTGGGACACCTAGCGCCGATCGAACGGGCCATGGGTTGATGGCGGGCTACGGCGTCCGGCTCTAGCCAATCCTGCAGGATGTCCATCATCTGCGAGCGACCTACGGTTCAACGGGCCGGCACCTTCCTGTCCAATGCCGGCGTCCTGCAGGTCTTCGGTGTCAACGACCACAACAGCGCCCGCCTCGTCTCTGATCTACTTGGCCAGGAGACCGTCGTCTTCCAGACGATGGCTCGGGCGTTAGATTCAGAAAAGTCTGGCATCTCCTATAGCCAGCAGGATACTGGCCGTCCTCTCTTCACACCGGACGAAGTCAGAAACATGCCGCAGCAGGCCGAACTGCTTTTCCTGGCGGGGCAACGGCCGATCGTTACGGGCAAGCTGGCTTATTTTGCCGATGCGGAGTTCAGAGACACATTCGATCCGGATGAGGACTTGATGGCGAAACCCCGATGCGCTGGACGCACGCACTTGGACAGTGCCCATTAGTCCGCCTGGGAAGAAACGGGCTTTACAAAGCGGACACCGACCCCTCCCCCATTTTCCCCGATGAACTCTATCCCCGCGGCTTCAAACGTCGCTTGAATCGCTTCTAGAGTTCCCGGATACGCCGGCCGCCCGGCCTCAATTCGGGTCACTGTCGCAGCTGTGATACCTGCTCGCTCAGCGAGGCCTCGAACTCCCCACTTTAGCGCAGCACGTGCCATTCTGATCTGTTCGGCGGTCAGCACATTATAACCTTGACATAATCTGAACACAGGAAGAGAGTCTTTCTGTCTGAAACTGAACGGCCATTGAAGTGCGACAACACTCCAACGGCCTAACCGCAACCAAGCTGGATTGGAGCTCGGATCATGGCTGATTCCGACAATAGCAGAACTTTGACCGCGATTACCCGAAGAAAACTTCTGAGCGCTGCAGGATTTACACTGCTTTCGCCCATCACACCGTCTGCAGAGACAACGTCGACGCCACGCATGCCCGGGATCAATCAGGATGATGCGGTCATCGCATGGCGGCGATGGGAAATAGCCCATGGACGCCGCGTTGAACTCGGCCGATATCAGCAGCGGCTTGAGGTCGAACTGATGCAGAGCCTGCGTCATCGTCCGGGAGCGCAACGCGATGCGATCGATCAGGAAGTCGGCTACAGCCGCGCTTATGAAGCCGAAAGCGAGGCCGCCGACATCGAGCAGGCGATGGCAAGAACGCTCTGGGAAACACCCGCCGTATCCATGGCCGGTACTATCGCCAAGCTTCATTCTCTGATCGAAATGGAGGACCCGGGCGGGTCGCTTCGGGAAACCCCTTGGCCGGAGCTAAGGATGGTTCTTGCCGATCTGCTCTCAATCAGCGACGCGGTGCCACGAGCACTTGACGTTTCATGATGCCTGGGTTTGTCGGCATCGCCGCATGGCTCTTAGTGCCGTCCGGCTCCCACAGTCGGTTGCGGTCTATAACCCTGCCCCTATCAACAGCCACTACTACTCGCCTGGGCAATCGAAACGGCAGATCTTCGAGGAGGACCACCAAGCCTTTAGGCACAAAGGCAACAAAACTTCGCCTTGAGCCGGCCGATCGACCTATGGACGGGCTGATCGAGGCTTCTGGATGGGTAAGCTGTGGAAAGGGCCGATTTCCGGGCTTCTGTGCTGTGTTGCCTCAATGGCAGGCGATGCGCGAAGTGCCACGGATTTGCCAGCGTAGATTGATGCGGAGCTGACAACATGACAACGACGAACGAAATCGCCAGGAAGATCGCTGGCGAACACGCCTGACGGAGGCGCAGAGCAAGACAATCGTAGAGGGTGTAATTGGTGCTGCCACCGCAGCAGCCGTCGCCGGAAATGAGACGAGCCTGCCCGGATTCGGAGAATTCAAGGTGAAAGAGACCCCAGAGCGAAAGGCGCGCAATCAAGCGACCGTTGCAACCATAAAGGTCGCTGCGGCCAAAAAGCTTGCCTTCACGCCGGCCAAGGCGCTGGAGGATCTACTGACCGTGTGACAGAGGCGCAGCAGAGCCCGGCCGACCTGCTCTGCTGTTCGGTGGATGTAGTTAGGACGCCGTTTGCTGAACCATCCCTCGATGGTTGCCTCGGCGGCGGGCCCGAGCGCCTTGCAACTGCGACGGTTGAACAGGTGGTGAAAGACACCTGATTTTCAAAGATACGGCATCATAGCCTCTGCTGATAGCAGCACGGCTCAGCGCTGGTAGCGTTGTCGGCTATTCCTCAAGTCACCGGCGCAGTGAACTGATCGCCCAAACCTCCCGATACGGAAAACAGCGTCTGGCAAGCTTTGGGAAGAGCGGCACGGGGTCTATACCGATATCGCAGTCATCTCAAGCCAATGGCGAATATCGGACAGTGAGCGTATGAGAACGGACTGGTTGTCCTTTGCTGGCGTAAAATCCCAGCTCTGCCAGTATCGTTCAGCCTCTTCGTCGACCGCTCTGACGACAACCGCCCGACCACCAACGAGATCTGCACCAGCAACGCAGCGATGGAACGCATCCTTGACCAGCGCCGTACCGATCCCTCGCCCGCCGTAGTTCATGTCGACCGCCAGCTGTCCGATCAGCAGGCATGGGATCGGATCCGGTGGCATTCCTGTTCGGATCTTTCGGGTCGTCTGGTTTGACGCGATTACTGTCGGTGCCAAGCCGTAATAGCCGATGACGGCATCATCGTCGCAGATCACGAACACCCGAGTAAAACCATGCCGCTGGTTGTTCCGCGAAAACTTGACCAGCCATGCATCGAGCGATGGCTTACCGCAGGTAAAGCTATCCAACCAATGATGGTCGGACAGCAGCTCTATCCTTGTCAGTGCCACGGATCAGTTGTCCCAGGGGGATTTGCGCTGCAAGCGCTCTATGACTTTCATCGAAGGAGATACAGGTTCTGCTTCAATCGCCGACACAAAGGCCTCGAATGCATCTGGCGACAGGCGAATGACGCTTTCGTTCAAAATCGCTGACTGTGCTTCCTGTACAGCCGCACGTCGCATGAATTCCGTCCGGGACAAACCCGTTAGGGCAGCACCCCGATCGATGATCGCGAGATCGTCGTCGCGAAAGCGCATAGAGACCGGCGTTTCTTTACGGATCGATAGGGCTGACATGTGAGAGACCTGTTCTGGTTTTGCCACCGCGGAAATGTAATGCGAATTGCAGTACAATGCAAGTCGCAGGCTATCGTTGTGGTGAGGGAGCTTGCGCTCCATTGGCCGCGCACCAGATCGGGATGCCAAGGCAGCGGGTCTTGTCGGTGAGATTACCGGTATGCAGAATTGGCCATAGCGCATGCCGAGCTCCTCTGCCGACCATCGGCAGAATATACACTGCCACAGATGACGGCTATCCGCGTGCAACCAGCTGACCGCGGCTGTGCCATTGATCAGCCGGCGGATGGAGCAGCTCGAGATCGTCGACAGGCAGCGTATCGAACCGACGAGGGACTGGTTGGCTCGACTGATCCGCCGACCCGATCTTATCCAAGCCTGGCTGAACACCGTTGCGATCCTCTTCATGAAGGCCTTATCGAAGAACTTCCGTTTCAGGCATGGCGGCCAGCTTCGACCATATAGGCTCTCGAGATCAACGGGGTAGCGAGCAGGCAGCGCGCGATTGTCATGAACGGACCGATCACTAGCGAACTCAACCGAGCCTGTACTGACAAAGCAGTCAACGATGGATGAGCTGTGAAACCCCTTCATTTCGTTATCGATTTTCAGCACAGAGGCCCAATGCTATGCACTATCGAAGTTCAACTCCACGGATGGCGCATATTGGACCCCTCTTATGGGTCATTATATGCGCCATCCCTGGAGCAATAACCTACTATAAGGGTCCATAATGGCTTGCGGAAGATCTACTTCTGCCCGAATAGCTGGTCGAGCTCAGCGCCGGAGTCGAAATGCTCCTTCTGGACCTTGTCCCAAGGGCCGAAAACGTCTTCCACCTTCAGCAGCTTGACCTCGGGGAACTGGTCCTTGAACTGCGAAACGACAGCCGGGTCATGCACGCGGTTGCCGTTTTCAGCCAGGATACGCTGGCCATCGGCTGAATAAAGGAAGTCGAGATAGGCCTTGGCAAGCGGACGCGAGCCGTGGGCATCGGCGACCTTGTCGACGACAGCGACCGGGAATTCGGCAAGCAGGCTGACCGGCGGGGTTACTGCCTGCACCTTGTCGGAGCCGAACTGCTTGGCAATGCCGCGCGTTTCGGATTCGAAGGTGATCAGCACGTCGCCGATATCCCGCTCGACGAAGGTCGTGGTCGAGCCGCGGCCTCCGGTATCAAAGACCGGAACATTGCTGAACAGCTTCTTGACGAAGGCCTGCGCCTTGGCATCATCGCCATAGGTCTGCTTGGCGAAGGCGTAAGCGGCCAGATAGGTGTAGCGCGCATTGCCTGAGGTCTTCGGGTTGGGGAAGACGACCTTCACGTCATCGCGAACCAGATCGTCCCAGTTCTTGATGTTCTTCGGGTTGCCCGCGCGCACCAGGAAGGACGGGAAGGAATAGAAAGGCGATGCATTGTTCGGAAACTGCTTCTGCCAGTCCTTCGCAACAAAGCCGTTTTCGGCCAGCTTGTCGACATCGGTCACCTGGTTGAAAGTGACGACATCGGCGCCGAGGCCCTCGATGATTGCGCGCGCCTGGGCGGAAGTGCCGGCATGCGACTGCTTGATGGCGATGTCCTTGCCGGTTTCGGCGTCATATTTCGGAATGAAGGCCTTGTTGATGGCCACGAACAGCTCCCGGCCTACGTCGTAGGAAGCGTTGAGCAGCTTGTCGGGCGCCTGCTGTGCAAATGCAGAACCGGACAGGAGCACGGCAAAGGCCGCACCGAGCGTCAGAAAACGAAACATGAGAACCCCGGAATGGAAATGGCAAGTGCCCCGAAGTTATTCGAGCCGTACGGCGTGTACGAGACATGGCCTGACCTGATTTCACATGGATCAGAACGTTCTTCTTTCAGCCGATAGGTTTAGGGGTAATTTATTCCCCGGATGGCGGCATCCGCATTCCAAGTCGTGCTGTGATTGTCGTTAGCGCCTGCGATCCTCATATTGATATCGATCGGTAATTTCCCCAACGGCAACGCGAGAGAGTTTTCATGTCCCTAGAATACAAGACAGCCCTGATCATCGGCGCGGGCAGCGGCATCAGCGCATCGCTTGCGCGCCAGCTTTCTTCGGCCGGATTGCGTGTTGGCCTTGCCGCACGCAATGCGGACAAGCTGGCGACGCTTGCCGGCGAAACGGGGGCCGTTGCCTTTCAGGTCGATGCAACGCAACCGGCCGCCGTGGAAGCGCTGTTTGCCGATGCGCAGGCAAGCATCGGCGAGCCCGATGTCGTCATCTACAATGCCAGCATGCGCGTCCCCGGCAGCGTTGCCGATATAGACCCGGCGCAGGTCCTGAAAGCCTTCGAGACTTCGGCCTTCGGCGCATTTCTCGCCGTGCAGCAAGCTTCCCGCCGCATGATCGCCAAAGGCAAAGGCGCGATCCTGCTGACAGGTGCGTCGGCAAGCATCAAGGGCTTTCCCATGTCTTCGGCTTTTGCCATGGGCAAATTCGCGCTGCGCGGGCTTGCCCAAAGCGCCGCCCGTGAGCTTGGGCCGAAAGGCATCCACGTCGCCCATTTCATCGTCGATGGCGGCGTGCGCAGCGCCGCGCGGCCAGACAATGGCGAAGACGTCACGCTTTCACCTGAAGGCATCGCCAAGGCCTATCTCGATGTGCTCGCCCAGCCCCGCGATGCCTGGTCGTTCGAGGTCGATCTACGGCCCTGGGCGGAGAAGTTCTGAAAAATCCGGCGCCCTCAGGCGCCGATCTCCTTCTGCAGCTGGTCGATAGACGTCTCGAAGATGTCGAACAGCGTGTTGACCTCCGCCTCGGTGATGATCATCGGCGGGCAAAGCGCCAGGGAATCGCCGATGGCGCGGGCAATCAGGCCGTTACCCTGCAGGATGCCGAACAGCTTGAGCCCAAGGGCGCCCGTGGCAAAACCCTCACGAGGCGCCAGTTCAAGAGCGCCGATGAGGCCAGCGCCACGGGCCTCGATGGCCAGCGGGTGTTCTGCCAGCTTGTCCAGCCGGCCAAGGAACAGGCCACTGAGATCACGGACATTGCCGACCAGGTCGCGTTCCTCGATGATTGCGAGGTTTTCCAGTGCGACGGCAGCAGCGACTGGGTGGCCCGCCGCCGTATAGCCATGGCCGAAGGTGCCTATCGCCTTCGATTCGTCGGCAATAGGCTGATAGACGCGATCATTGATCAGCAGCGCTGAGATCGGCAGATATGAGGATGACAATTGCTTGGAGAGCGTCATGAAATCCGGCCGCATCTCATAGGTTTGCGTGCCGAACATGTTGCCGGTGCGACCGAAACCGCAGATGACTTCGTCGGCGATCAGCAGGATGTCATATTTGTCGAGCACGGCCTGGATCCCTGCCCAGTAGCCTACCGGCGGAACGATGACGCCACCTGCTCCCATCAGCGGCTCGCCGATGAAAGCGGCCACCGTTTCCGGGCCTTCGCTGATGATCATCGCCTCCAGTTCTGCGGCCATCCGGGCCGAGAAAGCCGCCTCGCTTTCACCTTCCTGCTTGAAGACACGATAGTGCGGGCAACCGGTGTGCAGGATGCCCGGCATCGGCAGATCGAAGGAGCGATGGTTGTTCGGCAGGCCCGTCAGGCTGGCGGAAGCCAGCGTCACGCCGTGGTAGCCCTTGATGCGGGAGATGATCTTCTTCTTTTCCGGCTTGCCCAGCGCATTGGACCTGTAGCGGACCATCTTGATGATCGTATCGTTGGCTTCCGAACCCGAATTGGTAAAGAAAGCCTTCGACATGGGCACCGGCGCCATGCGAACCAGCTTTTCGGCCAGATCTATGGAAGGGTTATGCGCCTTCTGAGTGAAGGTATGGTAGTAGGGCAACGTTCCCATCTGCCGGGCAGCGGCTTCGACCAGCCGCTTTTCGCCAAAGCCGACACCGACACTCCACAGCCCCGCCATACCTTCGATGTATCGCTTGCCGGTATTGTCGTAAACGTAGACGCCTTCGCCCCGCTCGATGACCAACGAGCCCTCTTCCTCGTTTTTCCTGGCATTCGTATAGGAATGCAGGTGATAGGCGGCATCACGCGCTTCGACGGAATTCGGCTGATAGGTCAAGGGCGTCTCCTGTAAGTCTCGCAAATCGGGTAGACACCACAGTGCAGCCGACCCGCCGCTTGTCAACGGCAGAAGCGGTCAGGCCGTCGCGTCGCGCGGCTCGGAAAGCGCCAGGGACAGCTGACGGGAAAGCATATCCTGTGCAATCGGCTTCCGAACGACCGGGACGCCTGAAAAGCCATCTGGAATCGAGACGCTGTCGCGGTAGCCCGTGGCGAAGACAAACGGAATCCCGCGCTGAACCAGTTCTGCGGCAATCACTTCCGATGTTTCATGACCCAGGTTGAGATCGAGAACAGCGCAATCCGGCGTTTCGTCCGCGAGCGCACCGAGCGCCTGCGCGACATCAGGCAGCGACCAGACCTCGGCCGCTCCCAGCTCCCGCAGGATCTCTTCCACATCCATGGCAATCAGCGCCTGGTCCTCGACCAGCAGGATCCTTAGATCGGCCAGGGGCCGGCTTTCACCGTTGCTCGCATGGACTTCAATCCGCGCCGCGACAACCTCGTGCAAATGCCGGGCAGGCAATATGAAACGAGCACGCAGGCCGTCGGGTGCATAGACCAGCTCCGCCTCGCCACCGAGATCGAAAGCAACGGTCCTGTCGATCAGCGTACTGCCGAAACCCTTGCGCGAAGGAGTCATGACGGGTGGACCGCCGCTTTCGACCCACTCGATGCAACAGTTGCCGGCCTCGTCGAGAACCCAGCGAACCTCCAGCCGCCCGGTGGGAACCGAAAGGCTGCCATATTTGGCGGCATTGGTCATCATCTCGTGCAGCACCAGCGCGAAGACCCCAAAGGCTCTCTCGGAAAGACCGACTGCAGGTCCATCGATGGTAAAGCGATCCGGCAGTTGCTGGAAGCGATGCATTGCCGCTTCTGCCTCGATCAACGCATGCAGTTCCCCGCCGTCGCGCCCGTCGAAGGACTGGTCATGGGCATAGGATAGCGCCCGCAGACGCCCTTCGAAGGAGTTTGCAAACTCATCGACGCTGCGGGCATTCGACCCGGTCTGTACGGCGATCGATTTCACCAGCGCCAGAATATTCTTGACCCGGTGATTAAGCTCGGCATTCAGCAGACGACGCTGATCTTCGTTGCGGGCGCGCTGCTCCTCCGTGGCATCGTTATGGCGCAGAAGGATGTCCCGGACGTAGTTCCTGATCGCCTCGGCAACGGAAACATCATCCGTCGTCCAGGGCAGCGAACGGTTGCGGACATCCTCGCGCCAGGTCTCGAAGCTGCCGCGCGGGCTCAGCCGATCGCCGCGCAAAGTCGAGACGACCTTTTTCTTCGGCTCACCGGCCCATTCGATCTCGTGGGCTTCCTCACTGCGGAAAAGCAGCAGGTAATCGCCTGCGGAAGCGGAGATAGGGATCGCCAGCACGCCCGCGACTTCCTGACCGAAGCCGGTTTGCGGCAGATGGAGGGAAAGCTCCTGGGTATCCCAGATATTATTGTCGGCCTTTTCGGCAACCAAGGACATCAGCGCCGACACGTCCTCCTGTTGTGGCACGACGCCGGTCGCCGTCCACTCTTCCCCCGACCAGAGGGCCGCGCCGTCACAGGCGACAAGCGACGCGAATTCACGTAGCCGCTTGCGCAGCGTCACATCAACCGCATCGTTGGGATCGATTGTCGCAATGATCGCATCCAGCCGCCGCCGGGCATGGTTTGCGGCCAGATGCTGCCGGCGATTTTCGGCGGCGCCGATTTGCAGCGAGAAATATTGTGCGAAAAGCTCGGTCGCCACCCGCAGGGGAATAGACAACACCTTCGGCGTGTTGTGGTGGCAGGCGATCAGCCCCCAGAGGGCACCATCGACCACGATCGAGATCGACATGGACGAAGCGACGCCCATGTTCTGCAGATATTCGCAATGAATCGGCGAAACGCTGCGCAGATGCGCATGCGACATGTCGATCGGTACTTCGCCGGCGGCCAGCGGAGGTCGTAGAGGAATGGGTTCGAAGGCAACGTCGCCGATGACACGGATCCAGTTCTCGAGATAAAGCCGGCGCGCCTGGGCTGGAATATCGGAGAAAGGGAAATGCTGGCCGAGAAAGCTTTCCATGGAGGCTTGCTTCGATTCTGCTACCACCCGGCCGGCGCCGTTGTGCAGGAACCGATAGACCATCACCCTGTCATAGCCGAGCATGGCACGCACGAGGCGACTGACGGACCCGACGAGCTCGTCGGCATCGACCTCGCGATCGATGCGGCGGACGAGTGACTGTGTAAGGCCAAGGGCAATTTCCGTATCGCCAGCGGACGCAGCCACCTCGAACTCCAGAAAAAGCCGTCGGTCGAAACGATGGATGGTAATATCCGCCCGGCGGGCGCTCTTGGTGAATGTGACACCCAGGACAACGCCGGCGACATGGCCGGCGCCGGCACGAGCCGCCGCATTGTTGATCTGGTGGGTTACGTCCGGACCGAGGATGTCACTCAGTTCGCGATCGACGATTGCATCGATGTCGTCGATATAATCTCCGATATTCGCGGACGCATGAACGACGACGCTTGTAGACGGGTCTACTACGAGCATGGCGCCATGGGGCTGGATGCTGCCGGGGATATGAATAGGCTCTCGATCGCAATTGGTAAGGTCGATCTCAGCCCTGTCGTAACTCATCGAATATTCCCGTAAACTCATCCAATTGCCGAAACGGCCGATAGCACAGTTCAATCTGGCTCGTATGCGTTGGTAATCTAGCGCACCTGCATCAAACCGGAATAGCAAGGCAAGCAAATTATACCGTCTCTGTCCCAAGGTTTTACGCCGGCAAACACAATCCTGGCATGCGCCTTGGTCTCCATCCCTGCAAATCTGCAGCTTGGGATGGCAGCGAGCGCAGATCTCTCAAAAGGGAACCTTTTCTGCCGCCTTAAGTTACCAAATTGTAATGAACGCCGAAACTCGGCACAAGCGATGAAGATAAGGAGTTCACAAAATGTCCAAGATGCTCTCTTTTGCCGGCATCGGTCTGGTACTCGTCGGCGGTTTGTTCGCAACAACGGCGACAGCGCAGGGCCTCGATATACAGGTCGGCCCTCACGGCGTACGCCCGATGGTCCGCGACCTTGGTCCCGACAGGGGCGCTTGCAACCCGCGGGACGCAATGGATGCTGCCCGCGATGAAGGCTATCATCATCCGAGGATCGTCCGTGTCTCGGATCGACGCGTGGTCGTTGAAGGCATGACAGATGACGGGCTGGACCGCATCACCTTTGCCAACCGCCCGGGCTGCCCCGAAATCTGACGGAATGAGCCGCGATGACCGCCTGAACGGGGCCTCGCCAAGCGGCGGGGCTTTTTTTTGCTGTCCTTGACGTCAAATCAGTTATTCTGGAAATAATGCTTTCACATAGCCAACCTAACGACTATTGCCTGACCATCACAATTTCAGATCCGGAATCATGTCAGTCCCTCAGTCCACAATTCGCGGCGTCCTCGTGGCGTTCGCAGCCTATGCCGTCTATGCGTTCAGCGACGCATCGGTCAAGATATTGCATGGCAGCCTGCCGGCATATCAAGTCACGTTCATAGGCTCGCTCTTCGGCATTGGCGCCCTGCCTTTCCTGAAGACCAAGTCCGACCAGTGGACCGACCTGCTGCGCACCACCAATCGCCGCCTGTGGCTTCTGCGCTTCTTCTTCGGCGCCATCGCCTCGATCTGCTCTGTTGTCGCCTTTACCAAGCTGCCAATGGCAGAGGCCTTTGCGCTGCTGTTCCTCCTGCCGTCCTTCGTCACTATCCTTTCTGTGATCTTCCTGAAGGAGGATGTCCGGTGGCAGCGCTGGACCGCTGTCGTTATCGGCTTTGTCGGCGTGCTGGTCATCCTGCGCCCCGGCTTCCGCGAGCTGTCAATCGGTCATCTCTGCGCGGCAATCGGCGGCTTCACCAGCGCCGTCTCCATCGTGATATTCCGTGCGCTTGGGCCGAGCGAGAAGCGCCTGTCGCTCTACAGCGCTGCGCTGTTCGGTGTTCTGATCGTCAGCGGCCTTCTCATGCTGCCCGAGATGAGGGTGCCGACGGCACAGGAATGGATCTGGCTGGCCGGCTATGGCGTATTCGGCACGATAGGCAACGTCCTGCTGATGCTGGCTGCCAGGATGGCCCCGGCAAGCCTCGTTGCGCCACCGCAATACAGCCAGATGATCTGGGCCATCATCTTCGGCTATCTGATCTTCGAGGATTCCATCGACCTGCCCATGGCGCTCGGGATCGCGCTGATAGTCTTCTCGGGCCTGATGACGCTGATCCGCGAGCGCGTCCGCAAGACCTCTCTGCCGCCGTCCGTTGCTGGTGCCAGCAATCCCGCCGCCGTGGTCAACCACGACGAGGTGGGCAAAAACGCCTGATCAATCGGAAGCCTTGCCGAGAGTATCGGCCACATAGGCGCCGCGCTCGCCCATCGGCCGTGCGGGGCCGGTCGTGGAATCCTCGGCGGTCTGATGCTCGAGTTCGGCATTGAGCTCGGCGCCGACAATCACGATGATGACTGAGATCCAGATCCAGACCATGAAGCCGATCAGGGCTCCCAGCGTGCCATAGGTCGCGTTGTAATTGGCAAAATGGTCGAGATAGTAGGAGAAGCCGAATGAAGACAACAGCCAGAAGAAGGTGCTGAAAACGGCGCCCCAGCTTAGCCAGACAAGCTTGGCCTTCTCGCGGCTTGGGCCGTAATGATAAAGCAACACGATACCGGTCATGACCAGGGACAGGATCACCGGCCACCGCACGATGCGCGCCAACAGGTCGGTCCATCGGTCCAGCCAGAGATAGCTCAGTACCGCCGGCATCACGCCGATGGCGAAGATCAGCACCACCGCGATCAACAGCACCCCGAAAGTGAAAGCCAGCGAGAGCAGGTTGAACTCGATTATGCCTCGTTTCTCCTCCTCGCCATAGGCGACGTTCATGGCGTCGCAAAGGGCCTTCACGCCGTTATTGGCGCTCCACAATGCAATGATAAGACCGGTTACGAAACCGATGCTGAGCGTGCCGGCCTTCTGCTGCGTGAGGGCGGTCAGCTGTGACAGGATGAGATCGAAGGAGCCTTGCGGAAATATCTCGGAGACGAAGCTGATGTGACTTGCTATCGTCGTCGGATCTGCCACGAAACCATAGAGCGAGACCAGCGCACCAAGGGCCGGGAAAAGCGCCAGAAGCAGATAGTACGTCACGCCAGCGGCAATCAGCGTAACGCGATCCTCTATCACCTCGGAAACCACGCGCCAGGCGACATCCTTCAGGCCCCTCAGCGGAATCTGGTTCGGCGTCTCGGCATCGCGTCCGCGTCCGGGCTCCTTCGTCGCCGAAGGAGCCATATGCATCGTTACGCCATCCTGCTCACTCACGCCGCCAATCTCCCCATTTCTCAAGGAGAACTAGTGTGTTGGCGGCGTTCGTCCAGCTATGCCGGTGCTCAGCCTTTCAGCGCGCGCTCAAGAACGCGTGACAATCTCTCGGAGAAACCACGCGGATCCTCGGGCTTGTCGCCATCCAGAATCTTTGCCTGGTCGAGCAGCAACTCGACGGCATCCTTCTGGAACGCGCCGTCCTTGCCGGCCGTTGCCGCCAGCGCGGTGATCAACGCATGATCCGGATTGATCTCGAGCACAGGCTTGGCGGCGGAATCCAGCCGGCCTGCACCCTGGAGGATCTTTTCGAGCTGGCGGTCCGGGCCGTGCTCCGGCGCGACCAGGCAGACAGCGCTTTCCGTCAGGCGATCGGAGGCCCGAACGTCCGAGAGAGCGTCACCGAGCGTGGTCTTGGCAAATGCGATGAAATCGCTGACAAGTTGCGTCGTTTCCGCCTTCGGCTTGTCCTCCGCATCGACTTTCTTGATATCGGCGAGGTCGGCCGAACCTTGCGAGACGGACTTGAACGCCTTGCCCTCGAACTCAGGCGCATTGGTCACCCAGAAGCTGTCGACCGGATCTGTCAGCAGCAACACCTCGATGCCGCGGGCCTTGAAGCCTTCGATATGCGGCGAGGCGCTGAGCTGGGCGGCACTTCCGCCGGTGAGATAATAAATAGCTGTCTGGCCTTCCTTCATGTCCTTGACGTAGTCGGCCAGCGAGCGAAGGCCCTCGCCCGAAGACGTGGTCTTGAAGCGCGACAGGGCAAGCAGCTGCGTGCGACGCTCGTAATCCTCGTAGATGCCTTCCTTGATGACTGTGCCGAAGGACTCCCAGACCTTGTTGAAGGCTTCCGCATCGCTTTCGGCGAGCTTTTCCAGGCTGGTCAGCACGCGGCTGCTCAGGCCCTTGCGGATGGCCGCCAGGATCGGGCTCTGCTGGATCATCTCGCGCGAGACGTTCAATGGCAGGTCCGAGGTGTCGATCAGGCCGCGCACGAAGCGCAGGTAGCGCGGCAGGAGGTCCGCATCGTCGGTGATGAAGACGCGCTTCACGTAGAGCTTGATGCGGCCCTTGCGATCCGGATCGAAGAGGTCGAAGGGCGGCGAGCCCGGCACGAAAGCGAGCGCCGTATATTCGTGCCGCCCTTCAGCCTTGAAATGTACCGTCAGCGCCGGCTCATCGAACTGGCCGGAAATGCCGCGGTAGAAGTCGGCATATTCTTCCTTGGTAATATCGCTCTTCGACTTGGTCCACAGCGCCGACCCATCGGCAATCTGCTTCGGCTCCTCGCCCGGCTTTTCGATGATCTCGATCGGGACCGGCACGTGGCCGGACTGCTCCTTGACGATGCGCTCCACAGTCCAGCGCGATGTATAGCTCTTGGCATCTTCCATCATGTGGAGCGTAATGCGCGTGCCGCGGGCCGGCGCTTCCTCGACCGGCACTGAAGAAACCGAGTAGCTGCCCTTGCCGTCCGACGACCACATCCAGGCCTCGGTGGAACCGGCACGGCGCGAGACGACATCGACGCGGTCGGCAACCATGAAGGCGGAGTAGAAGCCGATGCCGAACTGGCCGATGAGCTGTGCGCCATCCTTGCCCTTGGCGGCTTCCACCATTTCCATGAAGGCCCGGGTGCCGGAACGGGCGATCGTGCCGAGCGCCTCGATCATGTCCTCGCGGCTCATGCCGATGCCGTTGTCCTCGAGGATGAAGCGCAGGTTCTCCTCGTCCAGGGTCAGCGTAATGCGCGAGGACGGATCGCCGGCCAGCAGTTCCGGCGCAGCAATCGCCTCGTAACGCAGCTTCTCGCAGGCATCGGCGGCATTCGAGATCAGCTCGCGCAGGAACACATCCTTGTCGGAATAGATTGAATGCACCATCAGGTGCAGCAGGCGCGAAACATCCGCTTCGAAGGCATGATTTTCCACTGGTGTTTCGGTCATGGTAATCTCTTCAATTGTGTCGATTGGGTTGGTGCCTCAATTGGCAAAGACGGGGAAGGAATTCAAGGGGGATACGACCTATCTCATCCTCGCGGGAGCGATGATCAGTAGCGAGTAACCCCAAACGGGCCCCTGCCGCGCTGCGAGTCTCGACGAGGCGGGGGTGTTCTCGAACCCGCGCTCGCACCCTCCTCCTGCTCTCCGAAGGGCTCTCGCCAAACTGCGCCCGGTAGCTTCTGGAAAATGCCGAAGCCGAGTTGAAACCGGTGGCCGCCGCTATGTCGGCAAAACTGGCCGGTGTCTCGATGACCTTGCGCCGCGCCGCGTTCAGCCGCAACGCCAGATAATGCACGTGCGGTGCGACCCCCATTCCCTGCTGGAAGAGCCCCTGCAGGTGGCGGGCGCTGAGCCCCACCCTGCGCGCCAGCCTTGCAAGTGACAGCGGCTGCTCCACCGTCTCCTCCATCAGGCGCACGGCATGAGCAACCCGCGGGTCGTTCATTTTCAGCGGCATCGTCGATGGCATGGCCAGCGCCTCGGCCCGGCCTCCGCCCTGCTCGTAGACGAAAAGGCGCGTAACTTCGAGCGCCAGCGAATAGCCCTGCCGTCGGCGTATTATCTCCAGCATCAGGTCGACCGTCGGCAGCGAGCTTGCCGCCGTAATCCGCTTGCCGTCGATGACGAAGCGATCGCGCACCATCTTCACCTGCGTGTGGGCTGCAGCGAAATCATCGAAATCTTCCCAGTGAACGGTTGCGGAGAAATCGTCCAGCAGGCTTGCCTCCGCCAGCAGCCACGTGCCGGACTCGATGCCTGCCATGACGCTGCGATAGCGCGCCGTTTGTGATAGCTGCATCTTCAGCCCCGATGTCGCGCTGCGCTTCCAGTTGTAGCTGCCAAGCACGAAGAGCGGCGCCGTTTCCTGACCCGGGCGAAAGGCCGCATCGACGGGCACCGGGATGTTGCTTGTCGTCTGGACCGGCGCGCCATCGGGCGTGAAGAGGCGCCAGCGATAGATTTCGGCTGCCGGCGATGCGGTTGGCGCCGCGCAACGGCTCGATGACGGAGGCGATCAGGATGAGGTTGGTTTCCGGCAGGACCAGCAGATCGATATCGAGCGGCGCATTGGATAGGGTCAGCATGAAGGAAAAATCTCTGTTTCCATTAATGTATCAAATAGATCCGAAAATGCAAAGCATTGTCAGCCGTCCTGTCGCGTAATCTGCCCAACGATACGGGAGAACGAAATGCCTCTTGCCATGAACCGCGATGTCTTCATTACCTGCGCCGTGACGGGCGCCGGCGACACGACTTCGAAGTCCGAGCATGTTCCGATCACGCCCAAGCAGATCGCCGATTCCGCGATCGATGCCGCCAAGGCCGGCGCTGCCGTCGTCCACTGCCATGTGCGCGATCCGGAAACGGGCGCCGCCAGCCGCCGCAACGATCTCTACCGTGAGGTGACCGACCGCATCCGCTCCGCCGATGTCGACGTCGTGCTGAACCTCACCGCCGGCATGGGCGGCGACCTGATTTTCGGCGATGTCGAAAGCCCGCTGCCGCTGAACCCAAGGGCACCGACATGGGCGGCGCCACCGACCGCGTCAGCCATGTCGCCGAATGCCTGCCGGAGATCTGCACGCTCGACTGCGGCACGATGAACTTCTCGCTCGGCGACTATGTCATGACCAACACGCCCAGCATGCTGCGCGCCATGGCCAAAGAAGATGACCGATCTCGGCGTCCGCCCGGAGATCGAGGCCTTCGACACCGGCCATCTCTGGTTTGCCAAGCAGCTGGTCGAGGAAGGCCTGATCGAGGATCCGGTGCTGATCCAGCTCTGCATGGGCATTCCGTGGGGCGCGCCGGACGATCTCAACACCTTCATGGCGATGGTCAACAACGTGCCGTCCAGCTGGACCTTCTCGGCTTTCTCGATCGGCCGCAATGCGCTGGCCTATCCGGCGGCCGCCGTGCTTGCCGGCGGCAATGTCCGCGTCGGGCTGGAGGACAACCTCTATGTCGGCAAGGGCAAGCTCGCCACCAACGCCCAGCTCGTTGAAAAGGCGGTCACCGTGGTCGAGGGCATGGGCGCACGCATCATCGGGCCGGAAGAGGTCCGCAAGAAACTGAAGCTGACGAAGCGGTAGGTGGCTGTGGCCGCAAGAATGGTTTGCCTGCGACACCAGCCCAGCAACCGGGTCATCCTCGGGCTTGACAGATGTTCCGCGGGATGTGACGCTAGTGCCTCCATTCAAAAGGCCGCAGCCAGAAGCTTTCCCGATGTAACGAGCGGCGTCTTTCGTCCCAACATGAATTCGACCGAGGCTAGACAAGCATGACCAAAATCCTAAAGGCCGCCTGCATCGGCGGCGGCGTTATCGGCGGGGGGTGGATTGCCCGCTTCCTGCTGGCCGGCATCGACGTCAAGGTCTTCGATCCGCATCCGGAATCGCAGCGCATCGTCGGCGAAGTGCTGGCCAATGCCGAGCGCGCCTACGGCATGCTGACCGGCGCACCGCTGCCGCCACGCGGCAAGCTCACCTTCTGCGCCAGCCTGGAAGAGGCGGTGGCAGATGCCGACTGGATCCAGGAAAGCGTGCCCGAGCGGCTCGACCTGAAGCGCGGCGTGCTCAACCAGATCGATGCGGCCGCAAAGCCGGATGCCCTGATCGGTTCCTCCACCTCGGGCCTGCTGCCATCGGACCTGCAGCGTGACATGAATCATCCCGAGCGGCTGTTCGTCGCCCACCCCTACAATCCCGTCTATCTCCTGCCGCTGGTGGAGATCGTCGGTGGCACCAAGACATCGCCGGAGACGATCAAGGCCGCCATGGACCGGCTGGTACCCATCGGCATGAAGGGTGTCCACATCGCCCGCGAGATCGAGGCCTTCGTCGGCGACCGCCTGCTGGAAGCCTTGTGGCGCGAGGCGCTCTGGCTGATCAAGGACGATATCTGCACCGTCGAGACGCTGGACGACGTCATCCGCTATTCCTTCGGCCTGCGCTGGGCGCAGATGGGCCTGTTCCAGACCTACCGGATCGCCGGCGGCGAAGCGGGCATGCGGCATTTCCTCGCCCAGTTCGGCCCCTGCCTCGCCTGGCCCTGGACGAAGCTCACCGATGTTGTCGATCTCGACGACGCGCTGGTCGAAAAGATCGGCCAGCAGTCCGACGAGCAGGCCGAGGGCCGCTCGATCCGCGAGCTGGAGCGCATCCGCGACGAAAACCTCGTCGGCATCCTGCAGACGCTGAAGGGCAGCGACGGCGGCAAGGGCTGGGGCGCCGGCAAGCTGCTGAAGGATTTCGAGGCCGGCCTCTGGGCGGAAGGCGGCAAGCGCGATGCCGCTGCACGATACCGCCCGGCCGCTGAAGCTGATCGAGACCAAGGTCAGCCCGGCCTGGGTCGACTACAACAATCACATGACCGAGCATCGCTATCTGCAGGTCTTCGGCGACACGACCGATGCGCTGCTGCGGCTGATCGGCGTCGATCTCGACTATGTCAAGAACGGCCACAGCTACTACACCGTCGAAACCCATATCCGCCATCTCGGCGAAGCCAAGCTCGGCCAGCAGCTGCATGCCACCTGCCAGGTGCTTTCGGCAGACGAGAAGCGACTGCAGGTCTTCCACACGATTTTCAACAGCGACACCGGCGAGACGGTTGCCACCGCCGAGCAGATGCTGCTGCATGTGGACTCGGCAGCCGGCAAGGCGGTCGCCGCCCCGGAAAAGGTGCTCGCCCGCGTCAGGGCGATCGCGGAAGCGCACGCATCACTGCCGCAGCCCGATGGGGTCGGTCGGCATGTCGGACAGAAACGATGAAGGCGCCAACGCGCGCTGTGTCATCCTCGGCCTTGAGCCGAGGATGACCCGAAACAGATGATATTCCACTTGGCTCCAATTCAGAGAAGGAGCCGTAGACATTGGAGAACTTGATGGATTTCGGGCTAAGCGAAGAACAGCAGATGATCGTCAAGACGGTGCGCGACTTCGTCGAGACCGAGATCTATCCGCATGAGAACGAGGTCGAGCGGACGGGTGTCGTACCGCGCGAACTCGGCGAGGAAATCAAGCGCAAATGCATCGAGCTCGGCTTTTATGCCTGCAACTTCCCCGAGGAAGTGGGCGGCGCCGGGCTTGATAATCTTACCTTCACGCTGGTCGAGCGGGAACTGGGCCGCGGCTCCCTCGGCCTGACAACCTATTTCGGCCGCCCTTCCGGCATCCTGATGGCCTGCGAAGGAGAGCAGCGGGAGCGTTACCTGCTGCCATCAGTGCGCGGCGAGAAATTCGACTCGCTTGCCATCACCGAGCCGGATGCGGGCTCCGACATGCGCGGCATGAAATGCTCGGCAAGGCCTGACGGCGATGACTGGGTGCTGAATGGCACCAAGCACTTCATCTCCCATGCCGACATAGCCGATTTCGTCATCGTCTTTGCCGCGACCGGCGAGGAGGAGACCTCGAAGGGAACGAAGAAGAAGATCACCGCCTTCCTCGTCGATCGCGACACGCCCGGCTTCGAGATCCGCAAGGGTTACGATTCGGTCTCCCACCGCGGCTATCACAACTGCATCCTGACTTTTACCGATTGCCGCCTGCCCAAGAGCCAGATTCTTGGCGGTCTTCACCAGGGCTTTGACATCGCCAACCAATGGCTAAGCGGCACGCGCCTTACGGTCGCTGCCACCAGCGTCGGCCGCGCCCGCCGCGCCTTCGATCTGGCACTGTCCTATGCCGCCGAGCGCAAGCAGTTCGGCAAGCCGATCGGCGCCAACCAGGGCGTTTCCTTCAAGCTCGCCGACATGATCACCGAGATCGACGCGGCGGAATGGCTGACACTTTCGGCCGCATGGCGCATCGACCAGGGCCTGCCGTCCAACCGCGAAATTTCCTCGGCCAAGCTCTATGCCTCCGAAATGCTTGCCCGCGTCACCGACGAGGCGATCCAGATCTTCGGCGGCATGGGGCTGATGGACGACCTGCCGCTGGCCCGCTTCTGGCGCGATGCCCGCGTCGAGCGCATCTGGGACGGCACCTCGGAAATCCACCGCCATATCATCAGCCGCGACCTGCTGCGGCCCTTCGGAGCCTGACTGGATGACAAACCCGCTCGACCGCCTGATCAGACCGAAATCCATCGCCGTCTTTGGCGGCAAGGAGGCGCGGCGGGTCATCGAGCAATGCGACCTCCTGGGGTTTTCGGGCGAGATCTGGCCCGTCCATCCGAAACTCGATGAAGTCCACGGCCGCCGCTGCTATCGCTCGGTGGCCGATCTGCCTTCGGCGCCCGACGCTTCCTTCGTCGGCGTCAATCGCACCCTGACGCTCGATATCATCCGGCAGCTCGCCGCCCGCGGTGCCGGCGGCGCAGTATGCTATGCCTCGGGCTTCCTGGAAGCCGTCAGCGAGTTGGCCGATGGCGGCGAACTGCAGGAGAAGCTGCTGGAAGCCGCCGGCGACATGCCGATCATCGGGCCGAACTGCTACGGCTTCGTCAATGCGCTGGATGGCGCCCTGCTCTGGCCGGACCAGCACGGCATGACCCGCATCGCAGGCGGCGTCGCTATTCTCACCCAGTCCTCCAACATTGCCCTCAACCTGACCATGCAGACGCGTGGCCTGCCGATCGCCTATCTGATGACGGCGGGCAACCAGGCGCAGATCGGTCTCTGCGACCTGGCAATCGCAGCCCTCGAAGATCCGCGCGTCACGGCAGTTGCCCTCCATGTCGAGGGCTTCGACAGCCTCGATGCCCTGCAGCGGCTGGCGGCACGAAGCCGCGCGCTGAAGAAGCCGGTCATCGCGCTGAAGGTCGGCCGCTCCGAGGCAGCCCAGCGCGCCGCCGTTTCTCACACCGCTTCGCTGTCGGGCAACGACGCCGTCTCGGGTGCCCTGCTCGACCGGCTGGGGATCGGCCGTGTCTCCACCCTGCCGGAAATGGTCGAGACGCTGAAGCTGCTGCATGCAGGCGGGCCGCTTGCAAGCAACGCCATCTCCTCCATGAGCTGCTCCGGCGGCGAGGCGTCGCTGATGGCCGATAGTGCCGTTGGCCGTGCCATCGACTTCCGCGCGCTTCTTCCCGAGCAGCTTCCGCCTCTGCGTCACGCCCTTGGCGAGATGGTGACGCTCGCCAATCCGCTCGACTATCACACCTTCGTCTGGGGCGATCTTGCCCGCCTGACAGAAGCCTTCAAGGCGATGTTTGCGGGCAACTATGCACTGAACCTGCTGGTGCTCGATTTTCCCCGCGCCGATCGCTGCGATCCGGCGGACTGGATGATAACGGTGGTGGCCTGGAACACGGCCGCGAAGGCGACAGGTGCCCGATCCGGCATTGTCGCGACACTCGGCGAGAACATGCCCGAGGTGATGGCGCAGCGCCTGATGGCCGATGGTATTGTCTCCTTTTGCGGCATCAGCGAAACACTCGCCGCCGCTGAAACGGCAGCCGCCATCGGTGCTGCCTGGCGACGGCCGGCCGCAGCGGCCCTGCTCGGGACAACCGCGGAAACAGGCGGCGACATCATTCTGTTGAGCGAAGCAGATGCCAAGGCGGAGTTGGCGGCCTTCGGCCTCAAGGTCCCCGGCGGCCGGAAAGCCGATACCCCTGAAGAAGCTGCAGCGGCGGCGGCCGAACTCGGTTTCCCCGTCGTCTTGAAGGGCCTCGGCATCGCCCACAAGACGGAAGCGGGCGCCGTGGTGCTGAACCTTTCGACACCGGATGCCGTACGCTTAGCTGCTGAAGGCATGGCGTCGAAAGTATCGGGCTATCTGATCGAATCCATGATCGAGAAGCCCGTTGCAGAGCTGATCGTCGGCGCTTCGAAAGATCCGGTCGCCGGCCCTTTCCTGACGATCGGCGCCGGCGGCATCCTCGTGGAACTGCTGGAAGATTCCGCCATTCTGCTGCTGCCGACAACACCGGAAGAGATCGAGGCGGCGCTTTCCCGGCTAAAGATTTCGAAGCTGCTCGACGGCTATCGCGGCGGCCCGAAGGCCGATCGGATGGCGCTTGTTGCGGCCGTCGCATCAGTGGCAGATTATGTCGCAAAGGAGGCGGCGCGGCTGGAGGAACTAGACCTTAATCCATTGATGGTTTTGAGCGAAGGCAAGGGCGCATTTGTTGCGGATGCCTTGATCCGGCGGAGGAGTTGAGCGTGTCTGACGGCCCCATTCGCTTCCACCGTGTCGGCGGCATTCTTGAAGTTACAATCGACCGTCCAAAGGCCAACGCCATCGATCTCGCGACCAGCCGGCAGATGGGCAAGCTCTTCGCCAGCTTTCGCGATGATCCGGCACTGCGCGTCGCCATCATTACCGGTGCCGGCGAGAAATTCTTCTCGGCAGGATGGGACCTGAAGGCGGCGGCAGCCGGCGATGCGGTGGATGGCGATTATGGCGTTGGCGGCTTCGGCGGCCTGCAGGAGCTTCGCGATCTCAACAAGCCGGTCATAGCCGCGATCAACGGTCTCTGTTGTGGCGGCGGTCTGGAGATCGCCCTTTCCGCCGACATGATCCTGGCTGCCGACCATGCAACTTTCGCGCTGCCGGAAATCCGCTCCGGCACGGTAGCCGACGCAGCCTCGATCAAGCTGCCGAAGCGCATACCCTACCATATCGCCATGGACATGCTTCTGACCGGGCGCTGGCTCGATGCCGCCGAGGCGCATCGCTGGGGCTTCGTCAACGAGATACTGCCGCCGGAAAAGCTGATGGAGCGCGCCTGGGAACTCGCCCGTCTGCTCGAAAGCGGTCCCCCGCTGGTCTACGCCGCCATCAAGGAAATCGTCCGCGCGGCGGAAGGCCAGGACTTCACGACCACGATGAACAAGGTCACCAAGCGGCAATTCAAGTCCGTCGACGTGCTCTATTCAAGCGAGGATCAGCTCGAGGGTGCCAAGGCTTTTGCCGAAAAACGGTCGCCCGTGTGGAAAGGAATATAAGACATCAGAAAAATTGATCCGCGGAAGGCACGGAACAACCACTCGCTGCTATGCAGCGGCTGATATGTCCCTATAGTCCGACGATCATCCGATTGACGCCCCGGCAATAAAATCAACAACAGACCGGCGGCGAAGAAAATACCTAACCAGAGAAGAGGAACGGAACATGAGTGATTACACGAAATTTCTAGCCGGTCGCGTGACATCAGGGGGGATGAACCGCCGCGAATTCATGGGTCGCGCCCTGGCTGCAGGCGTGACGCTGGCCGCCGCCGACGCACTGTTTACCACGAGCGCCATGGCGCAGACGCCCAAGAAGGGCGGACACCTGAAGCTCGGCCTCGAAGGCGGTGCTTCCACCGATTCGATCGACCCGGCCTCTGCAACCTCGCAGGTCATGTTCGTCGCCGTGCGCACCTGGGGCGACACGCTGGTCGAAACCCATCCGCAGACCCGCAAGCCGCTGCCTTCGCTGGCTGAATCCTGGACCTCCTCGCCGGATGCGAAGGTCTGGACCTTCAAGATCCGCAAGGGCGTGCAGTTCCACGATGGCAAGGAAATGACCATCGACGACGTCGTGGCCACCCTGCACCGCCATTCCGACGAAAAGTCGAAGTCCGGCGCGCTCGGCATGATGAAGGCGCTGACCAAGATCGAGAACCAGAACGGCGACCTCGTCATCACCCTCGACCAGGGCAATGCCGACATGCCGGCCCTGCTTACCGACTACCACCTCGTCATCCAGCCGAAGGGCGGCGTGGACAACCCGACAGCCGGCATCGGCACGGGCGCCTACAAGGTGACCAACTTCCAGGCCGGCGTTCGGATGACGTTCGAAAAGAACCCGAACGACTGGCGCACGGACCGCGGCTATGTGGACAGCGTCGAGCTGATTACCATGAACGACGCAACGGCCCGTATCGCTGCACTGACCTCCGGCCAGGTCGACTATGTGAACCGTGTCGATCCAAAGACGGTCAGCCTGCTGAAGCGCGCGCCGAACGTCCAGCTGCTGACGACGGCAGGCGGCGGTCACTACGTTTTCATCATGCATTGCGACACGGCGCCGTTCGACAACAACGACCTGCGTATGGCCCTGAAATACGCAATCGACCGCGAAGAAATGGTCAAGCGCATCCTCGGCGGCTACGGCTCCGTCGGCAACGACTTCCCGATCAACAGCACCTATGCCTACTTCCCCGAAGGCATCGAACAGCGCAAGTACGATCCAGACAAGGCGAAGTTCCACTACAAGAAGTCCGGCCACGACGGCTCCGTGCTGTTGCGCACCTCGGAAGTCGCCTTCCCGGGCGCCGTCGATGCCTCCGTTCTCTTCCAGCAGAGTGCCAAGAAGGCCGGCATCAACCTCGAGATCAAGCGCGAGCCGGGCGACGGCTACTGGACCAACGTCTGGAACAAGCAGCCCTTCTGCGCTTCCTATTGGGGCAGCCGCGCAACGCAGGATCAGTTCTACTCCGGCGCCTATCTTTCCACGGCCGACTGGAACGACACCCGCTTCAAGCGTCCTGAGTTCGACAAGCTGCTGGTGAGCGCCCGCGCCGAGCTGGACGAGACCAAGCGCAAGGACATGTATCGCCAGATGGCGATGATGGTCCGCGACGAAGGCGGCACCATCCTGCCGATGTTCAACGACTTCGTGAACGCCGGTTCGAAGAAGCTGCAGAACTATGTCCAGGATATCGGCAACGACATGTCGAACGGCTACGTTGCCACCCGCGTCTGGATCGATGCCTGATGCCTGAAACAGGGACCGCAGGCAATCCGCCTGCGGTCTGAAACTGGTCGGCCAGGATTATGCTTCCGCGGGGGTCATCCTCGGGCTTGACCCGAGGCTCCATTGCATGCCGCACCATGGATGCTCGGCTCAAGGCCGAGCATGACACGGAGAGCGGGACGCGCGAACCAGCAAGATCCTTGTCGGCATTCAGGGAACGGCGGATAGTTTATCCGCCGTTCCAATTCCGTTTGTTTCAGACCGAGGCGATTTCAGATGGCCAATTCCATAGAAACCGGCGGCCTGCCCGGCCGTCGCCTGCGCGAGCGGTTTCCGCTTGCCGCGCTTATCATCGAGCGGCTGCTGCTCAGCATCGTGTTGCTGATAGCTGTGTCGATCCTGATCTTCGGCGGCCTGCAGGCACTTCCGGGCGACTTCGCTTCGACCTATCTCGGCCAGTCGGCAACGCCCGAGGCCGTCGCCAACATCCGCGATCAGCTCGGCCTTAACCAGCCGGTCGTGACGCGATATTTCGAATGGCTCGGCGGCGCGGTCCGCGGTGATTTCGGCACCTCCTGGGCGAGCCAGAATTCGGTAAGCGAGCAGATCGCCAACCGCCTCGGTAATTCGCTCTTCCTCGCCGGCTTTGCCGCCATCATCGCCGTGCCGCTCGCTGTCGGCCTCGGCATGCTTTCGGTGCATTTCCGCAACCGCCTGCCTGATAAAATCATCAACGTCATCTCGCTGGCCGCGATCTCGCTGCCCGAGTTCTTCATCGGCTATCTGCTGATCATGTTCTTCGCCGTGAAATGGGGGGTCGCCACCTTTCCGGCGACTGTTTTCGACGGCATGGACTTTCTCGACCGGCTGAAGGCGATCGCCCTGCCGACGGCGACGCTGGTTCTCGTGGTGCTGGCCCACATGATGCGCATGACGCGCGCCGCCATCCTATCCGTCATGTCGTCGGCCTATATGGAGACGGCTGAGCTGAAGGGGCTTTCCGCCTTCCGCGCCATCGTCAAGCATGCCGCCCCCAATGCGCTGGCGCCGATCATCAATGTCGTGGCGCTGAACCTTGCCTACCTCGTCGTCGGGGTGGTCGTGGTGGAGGTCGTCTTTGTCTATCCCGGCATGGGTCAGTACATGGTCGATGCCGTCACTGTGCGCGACATGCCTGTCGTGCAGGCCTGCGGCCTGATCTTTGCGGCGGTCTACATCCTGCTCAACATGGTGGCCGATATCCTCGCCATTGTCGCCAACCCCCGTCTGAGGCATCCGCGATGAGATTGCGAGACATCCCCATCACCGCCTGGATCGGCATGTTCGGCATCGCGCTGGCCCTGATCTGCGCGCTCTTTGCGCCCTGGATCGCCCCCTATGGCGAGACGGACGTCCTGGGGGACGTGTGGGCGCCGGCCGACGGCCAATATATATTTGGCCTGGACAATCTGGGCCGCGACATTCTCTCGCGGTTGATTTACGGCGCGCGCACCACGCTTTTCGTCGCCCTGGGCGCGACCGTCATCTCGTTTTCCCTCGGCATTATCCTGTCTTTCACCGCGGCCGTGTCCCGCGGGCTGATCGACACCGTGTTGTCGCGCTTCAATGACCTGATGATGTCGATCCCGACGCTGATCTTCGCTCTCGTGGTGCTGGCAGTGCTGCCGCAGAACATCATCGTGCTGATCCTCGTCATGGCTGTTCTCGACAGTACGCGCGTTTACCGCCTTGGCCGCGCAGTGGCGCTGGACATCGCGGTGATGGAGTTTGTCGAAGCAGCCAAACTGCGCGGTGAAGGCACGGTATGGATCATCTTTCGCGAGATCCTGCCCAATGCCCTGTCACCGTTGCTCGCCGAATTCGGCCTGCGCTTCGCCTTCGCCATCCTGTTCCTTTCCACTCTCTCCTTCCTCGGCCTCGGCATCCAGCCGCCGGCCGCCGACTGGGGTGGCATGGTCAAGGACAACAAGGACGGCATCATCTTCGGCGTGACGGCCGCCCTCGTGCCGGGCGGCGCCATCGCCGCGCTGGCGGTTTGTATCAATCTGGTGGTGGATTGGCTCCTGAAGCGAACCTCCAGCCTCAAGGGAGGACGCGGCGATGCCTGAGCTGCTTTCGGTACGCGGCCTGAAGATCGAGGCCACCAGCTATCCGCCCGGCGAAGCGCCGAAGCGTGTCACCATCGTCGATGGCGTCTCCTTCGATCTTGCAAAAGGCAAGGTACTCGGCCTGATCGGCGAATCCGGCGCTGGCAAGTCAACCATCGGCCTCTCCGCCCTGGCCTATGGTCGCGGCGGCGCCGAGATCACCGGCGGCGAAGTGCTGCTCGACGGCGACAATATCCTGGCGCTTGGCAAGTCCGGCATCCGCAAGGTGCGCGGCGCCCGCGTCTGTTATGTCGCGCAGTCGGCAGCGGCGGCCTTCAACCCGGCCCACCGTCTCGGCGGACAGGTTATCGAAGCCTCCGTCAAGCACGGACTGATGACAAAGGATGAAGCCCGCAAGCGCGCCCTCTATCTCTTCCGCGTCCTGGGCCTGCCTAGCCCGGAAACCTTCGGCGAGCGCTATCCGCACCAGGTTTCTGGTGGCCAGCTGCAGCGCGCCATGACCGCGATGGCGCTCTGCTCGAACCCCGAGCTGATCGTCTTTGACGAGCCGACCACGGCGCTTGACGTGACAACCCAGATCGACGTTCTTGCCGCAATCAAGCATGCGATCGAGGAAACGAATACTGCCGCGCTCTACATCACCCACGACCTCGCAGTCGTCGCCCAGATTTCCGACGACATCATGGTGCTTCGCCACGGCAAGACGGTGGAATACGGCACGGCGCAGCAGATCATCGAGGCGCCGCGGGAGGATTATACGCGGGCTCTGGTGAACGTGCGCCAGGCGCTGAGGCCGGAAGCCACTGTGCAGACGGACACGCTGCTGAAGGTCGACAATATCACCGCCGGCTATTCCAACGGCTTCAAGGTGCTGTTCGATGTATCGCTGCACCTCCCGAAGGGGCAGACGCTGGCCGTCGTCGGCGAATCCGGATCGGGCAAATCGACGCTCGCCCGCGTTATCACCGGCCTGCTGCCGCCCCAGGAAGGCGCAATTTCCTTTGCTGGAAAACAGCTGTCGAAGGCCCTGAAAGGCCGCTCAAACGACGATCTGCGGCGCATCCAGCTGATTTACCAGATGGCCGATACGGCGATGAACCCGCGCCAGACTGTCCGCGACATCATCGGCCGGCCGCTGACCTTCTACTATGGTCTGCGAGGAGCAGCCAAGACCGCGCGCGTGAAGGAACTGCTCGAGCAGATCGAGATGAGCAACGGCTTCATCGACCGCTATCCGGCCGAGCTCTCCGGCGGCCAGAAGCAGCGCGTCGCCATCGCTCGGGCGCTCGCCGCCAACCCCGAGCTGATCCTTTGCGACGAGCCTACTTCCGCTCTCGACCCGCTGGTGGCCGAAGGCATTCTCAGCTTGCTCATGAAATTGCAGGAGGAGAAGCAGCTTTCCTACGTCTTCATCACCCACGACATCGCCATCGTCCGCGCCATTGCCGACAGCGTCGCCGTCATGCATAGAGGCAAGCTGGTGAGATTCGGGCCGAAATCGAAAGTCCTTTCACCACCATTTGATGACTACACGGACCTGCTGCTGAAGTCGGTGCCGGAGATGGAGATTGGCTGGCTGGAGAAGGTGCTGACAACAAGGCGAATGGAAAGCGCGGGGAACTGACCAGGGGCGAGGACCGTCGATGCACGGAACTCCTCCTCAGCCGTGGTGCGTTTTAAAGGCGCTGCCCAGGATGGCCCAGAAATTCCTATCCGGATTTTGGCCGGCGGAAACGATTTCCGTAGGGTTGGCTCTGGGCCGCGATTTCGCAAAGATACGCCCTTTCGGGCGATAAGAAGAGAACCTTCGAAATTACATTTCCTTACTAAATCGTCAGGTAACGTTGACACATGGCATCTCACAATACAGATTACTCCGGGCTTCCACGTTATTATCGATTGCCATGACTTGACACTAATATCCCTGGAAAAGTAACGGCACAATCGTCACATGCCTTCACCATAACTATCCTGCGTTAAACAAGAGCATTACAGTGTGACTAAAGTCTCAATAATAATAAATAACTATAACTATGGGAACTTTATTGAAGACGCTATCATTAGTGCTCTTAACCAGAACCTATCGCAAACGCAACTTATAGTTGTCGATGATGGAAGCAGCGACAATTCGCGTTCGATAATTGACAATTATAAGGATAGGGTGGACTTTCTTTATCAGGAGAATGGCGGTCAGGCGTCCGCGCTGAATGCCGGATTTCTGCTGGCGGATGGCGATATCATAATATTCCTGGATTCTGACGATAGACTCCACGCAAACTGTGCATCTGAAGTTGTTGCGGCTTGGCGTCCCGGTGTTTCAAAGATCAATTACAATCTGGAAATAATCGACGGCCTTGGAAACAATGAAGGCATCAGATATTTCAAAGAGGATCTTCCACGCGGGAACCTGAAAGAGCAGACTCTTTTTACAGGCATGGTCGCAAGCCCACCAATGACCGCGAATGCATTCAGCCGGTCATTTTTGGAACGCGTTATGCCTATCCCCGAGACGCTCTGGCGTAGCGCTGCCGATGTCTACCTTTTCAGCCTCGCAACGCTTTGCGGGGAAATCGTTGCCATCGACAAGAACCTCGGTGAATACCGCGTGCACAACTCGAACGACTCCAAACCGATAAAGAATGGCAAGATATCACGCGGCTGGATCGATAATATCGTCAAAAGAGAGTTTGAAACCGACAAGGCAATAGCAGATTTTGCAAGGTCAAGTGGCTTGCCCTATACTCCAGGCACGATAACATCCGGGCTTGCTCACATACAGCTCAAAATGATCTTCATCATCACGCATTCTTTGAGCAGGAAGGGATTGTTATTGACAGCATTGACCGCGCTCAAGCGACAGAAGATTTCCGCATTCAAATCCGCTGCCATCGCTGTCTGGACTGTTATGGTCTGCATCCTTCCCCGTCCAATCGCCGAAGAAGTTGCCAAACACGGAATGAAACACGGTTTCGTCCTAGCTATAAACCGCAAGCTTCTAAAGCAAGACAAGCGTGATGCGATGGCGCATGCAGATCCCTGAAGCTGGCAGAAAAGCTCTGAAGCAGATGACCGTTGTGAACGAGAATCGTTAGAAAACCGAATTTCCCAAAGACTGCTCAATCGACAGATGGCGCGCAAAAGCGCCCGTCCGCTTCACCTGTCTGTAAGCTTGAAGGACCCGGGATCCCTCAGATGATCCCAAAGGAGTACGCGGCGCACCGAAATCGCCAAAAGCAACACGGCGCCGACAAATGGTAGAGAAACAATCAAGCGTGCAAAAAGACCGTTTACCCAATCACTACTGCCATGCCAGAAAGCAACCGGTTGGGCGATCATTCCGGCTGCCGCCAATATAAGCCAGGTTTCGGGATTTTTTTTGTTCAGCGGGAATACGGAAGGCAGCAGGAGGCTGAGAGGCAAAAAGGCCCAGACATAATAATGATTCCACGAAATATTTGGCAGGAGTAAAATTAAAAACAAGATAAAGCTAACCTCCATGGCCAAGGTTTGTTGCGGCCGGGCCTTGCGCGCGAGCAATACTACTGATCCCGCGACAATAGCGATTGTGATCGTCTGACCAATTTTGATTATTGTCGCGACAACAGGGGCAACCGGATGCATATCCCAGTTGCCGAGATAAAGATCGCCGACAAACAAACGACCAACAACACCGCCTATCGACTGAACATTATGAGCCATGATCAGACCTTGCAGAGCGGGGAAAATTGTCTGTTCCAGCCAAATTCGGTGCAGCGACCAACCGAATACCGTAATCGACAGAAACGCAGCAACCACGCAAACCGCCATGCCGGCAAGCGAGACGCGCCAACGTCCGCGTAACAACGCGTAGACGCCTAGCAGAAGAAGAGCTGGCTTGATGAGAGCGGCCGCCGCGAAAAGAACACCCGCCCCCCAGTCCTTTCCGCGCATCATGAATATGACGCCCCAAAGAACAGCGATCATCACCATTTGCGAGGTGTTTCCAACAATTACGCCATAGGCCACGGGACCCGATCCTATCATCAAAAATGCCATCAACGCCGATTGCGGTCCGTTCAACTCGGCCCAGCGAACCAATATCCGCCACACGTAAACACTTGCGAACAAACCGAGCCCGAAAAATAGCACCAAGGCGACAGGTTTGGGCAAAAAGGAAAATGGCGTAAAAACGAAAGCGACAATAGGCAAATTTACGAACCCCGTGGCCCCTTTGGCCAGAAGCTCGGCAAATGCGACTTTATCAACAACCGCAACCTTACCCGCAGCGTAGTAGGCATTGGTGAAATCAGCCATGCGCCCTTCTTGCGGAACGGCGAAGTATTGCGCAACAAAGGTAAGAATGCCGAGCACCGCACTCACGACTGTAATATTGAGTTCCGACACGCCGCGTTTGTACAAACGATCGCTCAGCCAAGCGCATAAGCAGAACATCGCCGCGCAGAAGGGGTATATCAGAATGAAGCGCACAAAATTGCCTTCCAATTCTCGGACGGAAAAACAGATTTAAGGATATTTCCCGACATCCGCTCAACAGCATGGTATTTTGAAATTCTCACCGAAAATATGCGACCATTTTCTGGCGCCGTCAGAGGTTGTCAATATTGTACAGTTCTTTCTGCATCGAAGTCTATGGATGAGCCTGCCGAGATGGCTTACAGCACATATGAAGGCAACCTTGATGCCGGGATTTGAACTTCGTCGTTCTTTGGCGAAATTCGCTGGCATTGCCACACTCTACTATTACCCACAGCGACAAAGAGGATTCCGGAAATTATAAGGGCGATACCGACGCAGGATGTGAAGGTAATTGCCTCGCGAAGGACAACGACCCCAGCTAGCGTCGTCAACACAATGCCAAGTGAAACAAACGGATAAGCATACGATACGGGTATCTTGGAGAGTACGAGAAGCCACAATATCGCACCCAATCCGTAGCAGGAAAGTCCGCCGATGACGAAAGGGGATTTTGCTATGGTCAAAATGGTGGCCGGTGCCGAGTTTGCTCCGGACAGAGCGTCAGCGATTGCCGGGCGGGTCATCCCATAACGTAGCACAACCTGCGAAAATGCGCTCAAGCAAACACTGATGAATATCAGGATATAATTCATGCTGGGACTTTCAAAAGCGTTGTGGTTTCGAGGTGAGAATTATTTTGTCTTGTACACGCAAATATCATCTTCCTTATATTCCGGCACTTTGTCGATCTGCCCGCTACATTCCGTCGCCACGTAGTCGATCTGACCATCGCTTTCGTGGATTGATTGCCTGAAATCAGACAAGTCTGCACCTGCAGCGTGGCGCGTTTGCCAAATCTGATGGTATGAAGGAGACCACATCACAGCGGCACCATATTTGGAGTCGAACCAAAGCCTCCGGTTTGAAGCATAACTGAAAGCTGGCGCGGCATCGTGGGGAACCTGAAATATTGAATTCGCTGGCGTAGAATGGCTTGCCCAGGTGCCTACCCGTTCCCAGGTGCTTTCGAAGGCAATTCCGTTCGCGGAGTCGTCTACGGCGTTGGCGGAACGGATGAGTACGGAAACAAAAGATCCGAACAGACAGATCCAGATCACAGGCCTGACCGCTTTTTGCCGAAGCAAAGCTGCAGACACAGCGCTATAGCGCGCCGTGAGTTCAACCAACAGTACAGCAACGGCAATGGTAATTCCGTATTTGTGTATCGTCAGAGCAGCAGCCATGACGAGGCCCAGAGATGTCAGGTAGTAGTTCCCGCGCTCAGTTATCCAGCGCGATGCCACGATCGCAAGGCTCAATGCTGCCAGGATCGCAATCATAACGAATCCGCGGACAAGATGTAGATTGAGCGCCATTCTTGAATCGGTAATCATTGGCACGACCGCTGCCATGAAAAGCAACACGACACACCCAAGCGCCAGCATCAGCATCTCACCTGCGTAGCGGCCGTATAGCCGCGCGGTCAAAAATAAGCCGGCGATAGAAATCGCTACAAGGCACAACTCTTTGTAGGCCAGGGAAGAAAAAAAGAAGTGGTTGGGGAAAAAACTCCAGAGAAACTCCTGGTAGGAGAAGTCACCGACATCGCCTGCATCCGGGTTGTGCAAAACGTTCAATATGGGAACTATGAGAAACAAGCTGCCAACTACCGAACCGGAAGCCGCATTCATCAGGTAACGCCGTAGTGAAATTTTTCCACTTAGAAGATGGTAGGCGGTGAGCAAAACAATTGGCGGGAGCATCCATACCGCCATGAAGGCGTTCAAGAAGAACGTAGCGCAAACCGCCACGGCACAGTATCCGTAACGACCCCTGATTGCATAGGAAATTCCCAGCAATAGGCCGGCGTTGGCAAGCTCTGAATGGGTGAAGTAATTTAGCATCAGGCCGCCGCCGCCGACGGCTATGCCATAAAGCAAGGGAGAACAGCATATCAAAAGCGAAAATATGTTGAGTTGTACTCGGTCCCTGAGGCCTGTGCTTTGCGCAAAATGCAAGCTTGCCGCAAGGAAGCCGAAATGGGTGACGACCAGCCATATTGCAAAAAATACTTTTACGTTCACATAGAAGCCTGCGCCCGCGAAAACTATCCAGAAGCCGGACGAAAAATACCGAAGGGACTGAACGAAGGCATCATTGGCAAATTGCGGTAGGTCATAGGTCTTCAGCAAGATGGGCGTGTGGTAAATGTTATTATTGTATAAGGGAAGGTATCCCGACAACAGAAACGAAACAAGCGTCATGGGTATTAGCAGAACCCAGGGATTCATCCTTCCCAGCGCCCGCAATCTATACAAAATCGGAGTAACATGTGCGCTTAACATAGATATTTTTGCTTCATAGCGCAGCAAAGACAAGCGCGATGGAAGTAATGCCGACTGCCCAGCTTCGATTGTCTTTCAATGCAAAAGCAATGGGATCCTCGTCCATAAGCCTCCTGTGTGCTAGCATGATCGACCGCGCAATCCAGTAGAGAAACAGTGGGCACAATCCCCACAGAACATGCGGATGTCTGTACAATGCCGATACGTTATCGGAAGAGACGTAGAGAGCGATGACCATGACCGAATTCATACCTGCGGCGGCGGCCAACGCTATAATGACGGGAAGATCAGTAATTTTATAATTGCGGTTATGTGGATCGTTTAGCTGGTTGTCCAGCCTCATCGACAGTTCGATATATCGCTTAAGAAGAGCGAGAGCGGTGAAAATCAGCAAAGAAAAAGTAAATAACCAGTCCGAAATCTCTACGTCGATTGCTGCGGCACCTGCAAATACACGAAGGGTATAAAGGGATGCGAGAGTAACAACGTCTATCACCATTCTTTTCTTGATCGAAAAAGAGTACGCATTGGTCAAAAGATAATAGACGAGCAGCGTAAGAAAGAAGTTGAGTGAGACAAACCACGCGATCACAAATGCGGAAATTGTCAGGATTGGGATAAACGCCATACCTGTCATGATGGGCAGCTGCCCGGATGCGAAGGGGCGTTTCCTTTTTGAGGGATGTGCCCGGTCTGCCTGTATGTCGAGCAAATCGTTGAGCAGATAGACCCCGGATGCGCAGATGGAAAATGCGATGAATGCAAGAAGCGCATCGACAAAGGCACCAAGGGTAAACTGATGCGCTGTCAGCAACGGCACAAATATCAGACCGTTCTTGGCATATTGATGAGGCCTCATGGCCTTGATAAGCGCGGGTACAACGCGCTTTCTCTGATCGACAACGATGTGTTCCCGATGCGTTGCAGACAGACGCCGTGAAGGTCGCGCGCTTAAGCCTATGCTGTAAGCCCTGCGTGCATGTTTCCAAATTTTCTCATCGCTTTCGTCGTTGCCGACGTAGTCAAATGCTCCATCGCCAAATGCATCGAGAAGCACTTCTGCCTTCTTTGTGCCTTTAAGATTGACCGAGTCGTCCGAAGCAAAAACACCGTCGAAGACACCCAAACTCTCCGCAATTTTTTCTGCATGCGAACGGTGGCTCGCCGTTGCGAGATACACTTTGCGGCCTTCGCTTTTCGCATCGGCAATAAGCTGCAATATCTTTTCATTATAAGGTAATTCAGGATACGATATGTCGGAATAGTAAGACAAATGAGCCTTAATTCCGCTCTTTGAAATTCTTTTCAGAATATCCCTGTTCGCAACTCTCCAACCATGTCGGGATATTGCATCAAAAAGCGATTCATATAGTAAATCGCCTTTTATAAGCGTACCATCCAGATCTACAACCAAAGGATAACTGAACTCATCAACTGTCGATGAATTTGGTTGGTTCTCCATATGGCGCCCCTTATCAATGCAGATATACTATATTAGAAACATGGACATTTATGCAAATCCGTTTTCATAATATTAAAAACGGAAGCTGCATGCCCATAGTAACTATACTTATTATCGTGCTAACGGGCCTGACAACAGCAACCTCCGATGATCACGACGATTTTATACGGTAGCCTAACAAGCTTTCGCAGGTCGGTTCTTCCGCTGGCTGCGGCATCCACCTTAAGGCCGCACATGACCTATGCCAGTCAATGGATAAGATCCATTTAACCATATTGTCGAAGGAATTTCCGACCGCACCTGCCTGGGTGAAAAATCAAGCGATTTTATCGAGGACGGTAGTACCGCTCGGCTGCCAGGCAGATTATGAATGCATTCGGCCCATACGATCGCTGCAGTACCTCACGTCATGCATTCCGATCTCCTGAACATTTCTTACTCCAACCATCGGCGACCGGAAAATGACCAATCGCACCTTTACCGTCATTGAAAACCAATGGATCACGCTTGCAGACGGCACGCGGCTTGCCGCACGCATCTGGATGCCTGGCAACGCCGAGGCGGATCCCGTGCCAGCGGTTTTCGAATTCCTGCCTTACCGCAAGCGCGACGGGACAAGCCCGCGCGATGAATCCACCTATCCGGTCTTTGCCGCCGCCGGCATTGCGGGCGTACGCGTGGATATCCGCGGTTCAGGCGAATCCGATGGCGTTATAGACGGTGAATATACCGAACTTGAGCTTGCCAATGCCTGCGAATTGATCGCCTGGATCGCAGCGCAGCCCTGGTCCAATGGCTCGGTCGGGATGATGGGCATCTCCTGGGGCGGCTTCAATTGCCTGCAGGTGGCGGCAATGAACCCGCCGGCGCTCAAGGCGGTGATCTCGATCGCCTCGACAGTGGACCGCTACAATGACGACATCCATTACAAGGATGGTTGCCACCTCTCCGCCCAGCTTTCATGGGCGGCGACCATGCTTGCCTACCAGTCTCGTTCGCCGGACCCTGAAATCGTCGGTGATCGCTGGCGGGACATGTGGTTGGAACGGCTGGAAAATGAGCCTTTCTTCATGGAGGAGTGGCTGCAGCACCAACGGCGCGATGCCTTCTGGGAGCACGGTTCGATCGGCGACCATTTCGACGCCTTCAAGCTCCCGGCGCTGGTGATTGCCGGCTGGGCCGACGGCTACCGCAGCACGCCATTGAAGGCCGTGGAAGGGCTTGGTGACAAGGCCAAGGCGCTTGTCGGCCCGTGGGTACACAAATATCCCCATTTTGCCTGGCCGAAACCGCGTGCCGATTTCCATGGCGAAGCAATTGCCTGGTGGAACCGCTGGCTGCGCGGCGAGCAAAATGGCATCGAGGCAATGCCCCAGGTGCGCGCCTACATCCTCGACGGCCCGAAGCCGGCCCCCCGCCGGGATTTCGACCCCGGCTTCTGGGTCTCCAAGAAGACCTGGCGGAAGCCGGACATGCAATGCTTCTATGTCGAGCAGTTCGGGACGCTGATGGAGGGCATGCCGATCCCGCACGCACCCGAACATCCGGTTTTCCTGAAGTCGCCGCTGGATACCGGCACTGCGTCGGGCGAATGGTTCACGTTGAAGCCCGATGCCGAAATGGCAATCGACCAACGCGGCGACGACGCAGGTTCCCTGGTCTTCCAGACGCCGCCACTGACGGTCCCGCACGATTTTCTCGGCCAGCCGGAATTGACCCTGACCGTGCGTTCGCAGGCGGAACTCGCCAATCTCTGCGCGCGTATCGTCGATATCCACCCGGATGGCACGGCGACGCGTGTCACCTTCGGCGTTCTCAACCTCGCCCATCGCGACGGCAATGCGGAACCCCGCCCGATGGCGCCGGGCGAGCCGACAATGATCCGCATGGTGCTCGATGCCTGCGGCTATCGCTTCGAGGCAGGCCACCGTATCCGCTTGTCGCTCTCGACTGCCTACTGGCCGATGATCCTGCCGCCACCCGTGGACGAAGGCCTGACAATCGACATCGCATCGCTCGGCATTGCCATGCCTATGCTTGGCGAACATGAAACGTTCGAGATGATACAGCCGGGCAATCCGGACCCGCTGCCGAAATATATTCAGCACGAGCCGGGCGAAACACGGCGCAATGTGTTGCGCGACCTCTCCGGCAATCGCACGGACTACTGCATTTACGAGGACACCGGCCTGTCGGAACATCCCGGCACCGGCCTTTCCACACGGCAGATCCGCGACGAGGTATGGTCCATCACCCCTGGCGACCCGCTGTCGATGTCCGGCAAATCTGTCTGGACCTGCGATATGCGGCGGCCAGGCTGGTTCGTGCGCACGGTTTCCACGGCGACGATTGCCTGCACGGCAACCGACTGGCTGATCGGCGGTTCCGTCATCGGTTACGAGGGCGAGACGAAGATCTTTGAAAAGATCTTCGAAAAGGCCGTCCCACGCGACCTGATGTGATCAAAGAGTACCGGCGAAACGGCTGACGGCGATGCAAAGCGCCCGGAAGCCGTTCGCCGCCCCCTCGCTCATATGGCGGGCCCGCAGCCAGGCATGAACCATCTGCGGCTCCTCGCGAAACCAGACTTCCACACCCTCGGCAGCCAGACGACCGGCATAGATCCGGCCGTCATCGCGCAAGGGATCGAAACGCGCGACACTTATATAGGCAGGCGGCAGTCCGGCGCAGGATTTCACCAGCAAGGGATGAGCGACGGGCTCGTCAGCCGGCGCCTTCAGGACGGCGCGATAATAGGCGGTATCGGCCGTCGTCAGGCCCGGCGCCTCGGCCATCTCGCGATAGGAGCCCGAGACGAGATCGCCGCCGAGACCCGGATAGACCAGAACCTGGCCAAGAACACCTGAAAGACCTTCGTCCCGCGCCCGCAACGCCAGGCCGGCCGCCAGATTTCCGCCGGCACTGTCGCCAATGACGACAATTTTCTCCCCCTCGCCCAATAGCAGCTTCAGCACCGCAAAACAGTCGTTGGACTGGGTCGGCCAGACATGTTCCGGCGCCAGTCGATAGTCTACCGAGATCAGTTCTGCGCCCGATGCCTCCGATATCTCGGCGCAGATCGCGTTATGGCTTGAAAGCGAGCCCACGACATTGCCGCCACCATGCAGATAGAGCAGTTTCGTCTCGGTCTGCACATCGGAAGGGCGATATCGGCGGGTGGGGACCGTGGCAATGAGCGTGTCTTCCGTTACCATGCCATCGGGCAATGGCCTGTCGAATTGAGCGCAAAGCGCATCGTACCACGCGCGCTGCTGCTCGATGGAGGCATCGACGGCGTCGGCCGGATAAAATGAATCGCACAGTCGGAGAAATTCGAGAATGCCACCTTCTTCGGGCATGGGGCGGCTGGTATCCGGCATGTCGTCTCTCCCTAGTCAGGACTTTTCGTTAAGGGTTTAGCGGCTTGGATGCCGTTGTTCCAACCTCACGCATCGATAAAAACCGCTTTTTAACATTTACCGCTTAGTAATCTCTTGGAAGAGAGTGAGTGTGCGATGCGTAAATTGTTTGTCGCTGCGCTCGTCGTGCTGTCCACATTGTCCGGCTGCGCGACGGCGCCCCATGAAATCCGCAACAGCTGCGCGATTTTCGAGCAGCGCGACGGCCTGTTCAGCAACTGGCGCCGTGCGGCCGACAATGCTGCCCGCGAATACGGCGTACCCGTTCCGGTGCTGATGGCAACAATCTACGTGGAATCCAGCTTCAGGCCCTATGCGCGGCCCCCGCGGACCTATCTGCTTGGCTTTATCCCCTGGAAGCGCGTATCCACGGCCTACGGCTATGCGCAGGCGCTCGACGGGACCTGGGCTCGCTACCAGAACGAGACGGGGCGCTGGGGCGCAAGACGCACCAATTTTCCCGACGCCATCAAGTTCATTGCCTGGTACCATGCCCAGAGCCATGATCAGAACGGCATTGCGACCAACGACACTTATAACCTCTACATGGCCTACTATGTCGGTCACGATGGCTATAGCCGGGGTAGCTGGCGGGGCAACGGCGATCTCCAGCGCACGGCGCGTCGCGCAGCAGGCATAGCCGCCCTCTACAACAGCCAGCTGCGCAATTGCGGTACCTAGCAATCTATTTAACGGCTGTGGCATTTCGGTAGCTTGCGCTTTATAAGGCTAGCTTGGTATATTGGCGGCAACGCTGCTTACCTTTATGCCCGACCAGGATGACCCCCATGACATCGCCTGCAATGAGCCCCACCCTTTCCCAAGGCGATAGCTACAAGTGGGTGGTGCTCAGCAATACCACGCTCGGAATGCTGGCGGCGGCCATCAATAGCTCGATCCTGCTTATCAGCCTGCCGGCCGTCTTTCGCGGCATTGGGCTGAAAGCGCTGGATCCCGGCAATATCAACTATCTTCTCTGGGCAATCATTGGCTACATGATCTCGGTCGCCGTGCTTGTTGTGGCATTTGGCAGGCTGGGCGATCAGTTTGGCCGCGTCAGAATGTACAATCTAGGCTTTTCGATCTTCACGATTGCCTCGCTGGCGCTGAGCCTGCTGCCCGGCCACGGGGACTTCGCCGCCGTGTACCTCATTGCGGTGCGCATTTTCCAGGGTGTCGGCGGGGCGCTGATCATGGCCAATTCGACGGCGATACTCACCGATGTATTCCCGCCGCACCAGCGTGGCCTGGCCCTCGGGATCAACGTAGTGGCAGCCATCGGCGGACAGTTCGTTGGTTTGCTTATCGGCGGCCTGCTGGCTGACAGCAATTGGCGGCTGGTTTTCTGGATCAATGTTCCCTTCGGTCTGGTGGGTACGATCTGGGCCTATTGGAAGCTGCGCGAGATCCCGAACCGGGTATCCCACAAGATAGACTGGGCCGGCAACATCAGCTTCGGCCTGGGCCTCATCCTCGTACTCTCGGCAATCACCTACGGCATCCAGCCCTACGGCGACGACGTCATGGCCTGGACGAGCCCGAAGGTGCTGGCGCTTTTTGCCCTCGGCATCCTCTGTCTGATCGTCTTCACCGTCGTCGAAAAGCGGATCGCCAAGCCGATGCTCGACTTTCATCTTTTCGAGATTCCCGGTTTTGCCTACGGTAATATCGCCAATCTTGCCTCGGCTATCGCGCGTGGCGGACTGCAGTTCATGCTGATAATCTGGCTGCAGGGCATCTGGCTGCCGCTCCATGGCTATACCTTTGAAGAAACCCCTCTCTGGTCGGCCGTTGCGATGCTGCCGCTGACAGTTGGCTTTCTGCTGGGCGGCCCGATTGCCGGATACTTTTCCGATCGGATCGGCGGCATTGCCTTCTCGGTCGGCGGGATGGTCCTGGGTGCCGCAAGCTTCATCGCGTTGATGCTGCTGCCGTCTGACTTCTCCTATATCACTTTTTCGCTGCTGCTGTTCGGCAATGGCCTCGGTTCCGGCCTCTTTGTCGCGCCAAACGCAACACAGATCATGAACTCCGTGCCGAAGAAGGAACGCGGCCAGGCATCCGGCATGCGCGCAACAACGACCAATGCGGGCCAGGTGCTTTCGATCGGGCTGTTCTTCAGTCTCATGCTACTGGGCCTGGCACAAATGCTGCCGCAGTCCATGGAAGCCGGCCTGCTGGCCGAACGCGTGCCGGCGTCCATTGCCCATCAGGTTGCAATGACCCCACCTGTCGCCAGCCTGTTCGCCGCCTTTCTTGGCTACAATCCCATGGGCGAACTTATCCCCGCCGATATCCTTCATTCACTGCCGGCAGACAGTGTCGCAGCCCTGACGGGAAGCGCCTTCTTCCCATCGCTGATGGCTGCCCCCTTCCAGCATGGGCTGCTCTACGCGTTCACCTTCTCTGCACTGCTTTATCTGGTAGCAGCATATTGCTCTTGGCGCGGCGGCTCGGAAGTCGCTCCTGAAATCGAAGTGACTGCTGCAGCGGAATAATCACCTAAAAGGTGGGTCACTCGACGGTTCGCAACCTCACATAGTGTAACAAGCCGTTGGCAAGCGTGACACGCTCCGCTCAACGCACATTGGAACAACAAAACGGATGTGCCGTTCTCCTCCCGCAACTTAGAGCAACAGGAGAAACGCTATGTACAAGACCCTACTTGTTTCGAGCGCCATCGCGCTTGCCTCTCTGTCCACGGGCGCATTTGCCCAGAGCAGCACCGTGACCGGCGCTGCGGGCGGTGCAGTTACAGGTGCCGTAGTCGGTGGTCCGATCGGTGCAGCAGTCGGCGGCGTCGCTGGCGCAATCGCCGGCACGGCAATCGATCCGCCGCCCCACGAGGTGGTAACCTATGTCCAGGAACAGCCTGTGCCGCCGGCGACAGTCGTAGTGTCCGATCCGGTCGTCGTGGGGGAACCGATCCCGTCCGATGTCCAGGTCATAACCGTTCCGGATCATCCCAGATACGCCTATGCTATCATCAACAACCAGCGCGTCATCATAGAGCCGCACACTCACAAGGTTGTTGAAGTCGTGCAGTAAAAGGCAATTTGCATGGCAGATTTCCTTTCAAGGAGATCTGCCATGCAAAGAAGATGACACTAATTAAGCGTTTCATTATAATACCTTAAGCCAGGCAGACATGCGGTTTTGTTGTCGTTGCATTAACGATGGCAACGACATCTGGCGCTGATATGCTGGATAAGAGTTCCGTTGTCAGGTTTTCTTAGCTTTCGCTCCCCCATGATAACACTGTGTTTTGCTATGGTGTTTTCATGTTTCGCGTATTGACCTGTCTTTCGACCCAGCACGATCCGCGCCTTGTGGTATTGGCAGGCCTTCTCTGTTTCCTGTCCAGTTACGCAGCCATGATACTGCTGCAACGTGCGCAGAAGTCTGAAAAGCTGGCCTGCGCCATATGGCTGGCCATCGCGGCGCTTGCCGGAGGCTTTGGCATCTGGTCAACGCACTTCATTGCCATGCTGGCCTACGATCCAGGCGTCGTGGTTGGCTATCAGGCAGTCCGAACATTCATATCTCTGCTGATCGCCATCGGCGCCACCGGCGCAAGCGTAGCTTTCGCGACCTACCTGCAAAGCCGGGCGGGCTGTGTCGCTGGCGGCATCACCTTTGGCCTTGGCATCGGAGCGATGCACTTCCTCGGCATGTCCGCCCTGGATTTTCAGGGGGAAATCGTCTGGGACCAGGCATATATCGTCGCTTCCCTTGCCCTTGGCGCATCGTTTTCGACTTTTGGCTTCCTGAGGGGGCTGAACCCCGGCAAACGCCCTGTCGCCAGCCGCCTCCTTGCAACCGTCCTGCTGACACTGGGTGTTGTCTCTCTTCATTTCACCGCCATGGGCGGCGTGGAACTGAAACCCAGCCTGATGCAGACGGACCAGTCGCACCTGCTGTCGCCCATTGTGATGATTGTGACGATCGTCAGCGTCTCGTTTTCCCTTCTGGCTTCGGGCATGGCGGCCGCCGTTTTCGCAATGCGCGCTGAAAACATGGCTGCCCTCAGCGAAGCCAATTTTCGCATGCTGGTTCAGGGCGTAACCGATTATGCCATCTACATGCTTGACCCGCAGGGCCGCGTCAGCAACTGGAACGCCGGCGCCGAACGCGCCAAGGGCTATACAGCGGCCGAGATTGTCGGCCAGGATTTCGGTCGCTTCTACTCCGAGACCGACCGCAGAAACGGCCTGCCCCGGCGGGCGCTCGACATAGCGCGGACGGAAGGAAAATTCGATGCCGAGGGCTGGCGATACCGCAAGGACGGGACGTCTTTCTGGGCTCACGTCGTTATCGATCCGATATATGACCCAGCGGGCGAGTTGGTCGGCTATGCCAAGATAACCAAGGACAATACCAAGCAGAAGGCCGACGCCGATCGCATTGCAAGGATCACGCAGAACCTCGATCTTGCCTTGGAAAACATGTCGCAGGGCATCTGCATGTTCGATGCGGAGGAGCGCCTGGTTCTGGCCAATGGTCGCTACAGCGAGATCTTCGGCTTTCCCATCGGGTTCATTCAATCGGGACTGACCTATCGCAGCATTGTCGAGAGAGGCTACGCGCTTGCCAATTTTTCCCAGGAGGAGGCTGCGAGAAAGGCGACCGAGCACTATCAGCGCACGATGGCGGTTATCAGTGGCGGCGCCGATGGAACTCTGCAGCACAGGTTGGGCAATGGCACGTCGGTACAGGCCAATTACAATTCCATGTCCGATGGCTCCTGGGTGGTGACGTTTGAAGACATAACGGAGCGGCTTCGATCGGAAGAAAAGATAGCCTTCATGGCACGACACGACGTGCTGACCGGCCTGCCCAACCGCGCCGAGTTTGCCGATTACCTGACGCAGGAGCTGGTTCTTGCCAGGAGAACAAGCTCGCAGGTTGCCGTCATCGGCATCGATCTGGACAAATTCAAGGAAATCAACGACCAGCGCGGGCATGCGGTCGGTGACCAGGTGCTGATCAGGCTCGGCGACCGTGTCCAGAAGATCCTCCAGGCTACGGAGCCAAGCAGCAAAGAGGGCCGCGCAATCACCAGGGTGGTGAACGGCATAGCTCTGAGCGCCTGTTCCAGTTCACCTTTCACGCGGGTGTAAAACATGGATGATCGCGCATTGGCGCCACCCGCACTGACCAGCCCTACCCGGCTTACGCCTGCCGAAAGCGCCGCCCGGGCAACCGCCATATTGGCATCGAAATCCACCGCCCGGAACGCTTCCCGGCTTCCCGCAACTTTAATCGTTGTTCCCAGAGCAAGGTAGGCTTCATCGGCACGGGGCAGTTGCGGCAAAGAAGCAAAATCGACCAGGTGAACGGTTAACTTTGGGTGGCTGATTGCAGGCGGTTTCCGGCTCAGCGCATGAACGCATGCAATATCCGGATCGTTCAGCAAAATTTGTAGCAGTTTGCCCCCCACCAGGCCGGTAGCACCCGCAAGTAGCACAACGCGTTTTGTTTCTGACATCATCATCGTGTTCTCTTTTAATTGAGACGCAGGGATCCCCTGACAGTTTCCGGAGTCTGGCCAGTCCAGGCCATAAATGCCCGATAGAATGAATTAGGGTCTTCAAAGCCAAGCAGGAACGCAATCTCGTAGCCAGATAGACTGGTATTGCACAGATAATGGCGGGCCAGGTTTTCCCGACAGCCGTTGATCAGGGTGCGGAAATTGTCCCCTTCCTCCTCAAGCCTGCGCTGAAGGGTGCGTTTGCTCATACCCAGACGTTCTGCTGTTTTCTCGATAGTCGCTTCGTTAGCCGGCAGCAGTTCCAGAAGTACCGCACGCACCCGTTCGGCGGTTGAAGCCGTTTCATCCAGCTGACTCAGACGACGTCGCAGCTCAGGCTCAAATATCTGCCACATGCCTTCATTCACCGTCAAAAATGGTCGAAGTGCATCCGTGGCGGAAAAACTGATGGCTGGCTTTTCACCATACTGCACAGCGATACCGAAGAAACGTGCAAAGTGGCGGGCCGCAATTTCGGAGGGAAGCTGAGGGAGCATCACTTTCAACGCCTGAATCGGTTCACGGGTTGCCAGCCGCAGCAGTCGCAGGAAGAAGGCAAGCTCTGCCACTTGCAGAGACAGGGGTATACCTGTCACGACCGACAACCAGCGCGGTGACACGGTCAGGACACCGGTTTGATCCACCGCTGTCTCCAGCACCATCGGCGCAATCAGCTGCTTATATCGGGCCAGTCGTTGCATCGCCTGCATCATATTGCTGCTGCAAAGCGCGGCGAAAAGCGGAGGATCGAACACTTCGGTGGTGACCATTTCTACCAGCCGTAAGGGAAAAGCAACATCATTCGCTTCCGTCTCCAGTGCGCGCCAAAAACGAAAATATTCGTCAGTATCGAGTCCGCGCTTTGTTCCTGAAAAAAGATCGTCGGGCAAACCAGCCTTACGCAATACATGTTCAGGCTGCATGCCTGCGTCTTTCAGCAGCGTTCTCCAGCCAATATCGAGAGAGAAAGTGCGGTTACGTGCCATGGTCAGATTTCCAGGAATGAATGATCTTCGAATATGAAGTGGGTTTCAGGTAACAGCATAACGTTTCAATCCGGGCAGTAACATTCATAACACGCCACTGGTGTGGTAAAGCGCGCCAGGCACTGAAATCTTTTGATTGCATGTGAGTGTCATTTGATTTAGATTTTTCTAAATTTATATAATTCTAAAGTAAAAAATGAAAGAGACTCAGCTGTTCCAATTACAGGAAAGTGCCCAGCTTGCAACCACGCTGCTTAAGTCGATGAGTAACAGCAATCGGCTATTGATCCTCTGCATTCTCATTGATAAACCTGGCACTTCGTCAGGGGATTTGGGGCAATTGACCGGCTTAACGCCTTCTGCAACCTCTCAGCACCTGGCGAAAATGAAAGAAGATGGTTTGATTGAGTCTGAGCGGGTGGCGCAAAGAGTGAACTATTTCATCAAAAACGACGCGGTGAAAAAAGTCATCTCCACGTTAAAAGAGATTTACTGTCCGGAGGATTTCAAATGACGCCAGAATCGGTATCACCGCTCGAAGCCAAAAAACTGATTGATCAAGGGGCTGTGCTGATTGATATTCGGGACCGCGCTGAATACCTGCGTGAACACATACCGCACGCGCACTCGCTTCCGCTTACCGAGATGACGGCAGGTAAAACGGTGGAAGGTGCAGAGCAACAGCCCGTCATTTTTCATTGTCAGGCAGGAATGCGCACGGCCCAAAATGCCAGCGCGCTCATGAAAGCGGCAAGCCCTGCGCAGGCTTTACTGATGACAGGCGGCATTAACGCGTGGAAGAGCGCCCACCTCCCGACTATCGAAGACAAAAAACAACCGTTGCCTGTCATGAGGCAAGTTCAGATTGTTGCAGGCACACTGATTCTTATCGGCGTGGTATTGGGATATACCGCTGATAGCAGACTGTTTTTACTGTCCGGCTTTGTCGGTGCAGGTTTACTGTTTGCTGGAGTGAGTGGCTTCTGTGGCATGGCGAGTTTACTGTTAAAAATGCCCTGGAACAGAACGGAGAAATAGCCATGAATTTTATTCCCTTTGATAAATCTAAGGGGGGAGGATCCATCATGTCCGTATCTGATACGGAGCTGCCCCTGATGCCCAAGGGCTGCTGAGAGCGAATATCGGACGTACACCACACACGTAAGAGCGATACGCCTTACTTGCTGATAAACTTAGATTGCACATTGCAGTGTTTACCGACACCACCTTTGTGGGTGCTGTTTATCTGACTCCAATGCTATCTGTTCACATCAGATATCGTCCAGGTCAGGCGTTTAAGCATGTGGATAGCGACTCCGCCGTTTCGTTCTTCACTGCGTTCAAATTCATAGCCTAATGAGGTGTAAAGGCGAATATTCACTTCAAATAGCGAGTTCGTATAGAGCCGGACGACATCTAAACCGGCTTGAACTGCCAATTGCTCTGCATGGGCCACCATTTTTCTTCCATAACCGCGTTTCTGAAAACGTGGATCAACTGCGACGTTTTCAATGAGAATATCTTCCTTGCGCTGAATTGTTTCGACGAGCGCGGCCAGATCTACGCCATAGAACAACAGATCGACTCTATTCTCTTTGATGAACGCGGCGTGATCTGCCCTCATCGGAAGAGGTTCTCGGCCAATCACAGGTATCCATTTAGCGTAAGCCATTCTTGTTAGTGCCGTAACGGCCTCTGCATCACTAATCGCTGCGATTCGCATCGTCTCGATCATGGTTATATCTCTCTCTTTGGGACGGCGTATAGCACTCAAATCTAACATAACAGCTCGTGTGCAACGTCTGCTTCACGCCCTGAGACATTCGACAAGCTTTTTATGCCTTCAGGAATGGCTACCGGAAAAGCGTGGAATCAGTTATTGCGGGAACAGGAAGGTGACGTTAAAACGCACCCCCCAGCCCTCAGGGCCGCTGTCATCGGGAGTATGTGCCCAGTAACGCAGGCCGCCCCCAAACTGGACCACCTGATCACCTATCTTAGTGACTTTACTGATGCTCAGGTTAATCGGCACACTCCATTCGCTTTGCGTCCAGTCGTAGGTTGATTCGGTGTTCAGAGAGTAGGAAATGGCATCGGGCGTCGTGTAGGAGAGAAAGGGTTGCAGAAAAGTGGCATTGACATGCTTACGGTCGCCTCTGCCGGCATAATCCCAGATATGGTTCGCCAGAGCCCCATAGGTCCACGGCCCGGTCTGTTTCAGTACGACACCAGTGGGACCAGCGCCCCATTTTCGTCCAGAGAGTGCACTATCCGTGCCAGTAGGCAGAAGCAGTACGGGACCGAATCCCCAAATGATACCACTGTCTGTGGGGGCTTTTGGGGAATAGAAAAAGCTTTGCACCACATCGCCCAGACCGGTTTGATTTTCCCCAGGACCGGTAACGTGGCTCTGCGTACTGAACGGCAAAATGGTACGGCTGATAATATTGGTATCGGCATTCAGTGAAAAAGGAATAACCGGCTGCACATTGAGCAGCGTTCGCGTGCCATTACCCGGCCCCACATTATCATCGACATTCAACTGAAACGGCACGCTGATCAAATTGGCGACCGGGTTACTCAGCTGTTTTGCAAGCCCGGCACTGTCATCGGCAGCATAGCCTGACAACGTGTGTGCGGTTAAGAACAGTGACAGGGCAGGCGTTAAGATTCTTTTCATGCATCCACCTGTTCAGGAAAGTGTCTGAAGCGGAATGGCAGAGGTGTTTTTATTCCATGAATTAAAACACCTCTGCAGGGATATAAAAAAAACAAGCCGAAATCCCCCCTACATCAGCATGGGAGGATGATTGATGACGATACGTGTGTTTTCTACTTCACCACTTCCAGCGTGGGTGCCGGGTATTTCCCGTCGATTGCCGCCTGATCCGGGCCATAGAGACGCATGATGATATAAGCATCTTTCTCCGGGATAGGCAGCCAGTTGGGATTATTAGGATCACCTTTAGCGCTGAGATCGATGGTATACATGCCGTCGGCATCAGGCTTAAGCGTGCGGTCGCCCCGGCTGTGGCGGTTTATGTCATTGTGGGCCATAAACATGTTGTCGAGACCATAAACCGTAAAAGACCAGAACTGGCTGACATCCGGGGCTTTAAAGTGCAGACGGTATTGTTTGCCGTTTGAGCCGTTGATGCTCTTGCCATCGGAGCCTTTGATTATCTGCAGATAAACCGATTCTACTGGCGGCAGGCCCCACTGGCCGATCAACGTGCCTTCAGCAAACAAGTCGCGCTTCTGATTTTGCAGTTCTTCACGTGTTCCCAGAAGTCCTTTGGATGTTGTCATGGTGGGCTGAAGTTTTTTCAGGTGCGCCATACCCAACTCTTCACCTTTTTTCGCGGCGGCGAGCTGCTCTGCAGTAAAGTGGGTTTTGCATGGCTCGATGCCTACTGCTTTATATTGATCAATCCATTTTTTGTCTGCGGTGCCCATATCACCCTCGCACAGAATGAAGTTCACGCGCTGCAGCCAGTTGGTTTTCGCCGGATCGGGCCAATGGTGCACGGTCGCTTTCGGGCCGAGCTCACCCAGATAGGCAGACAGCGTGCGGATATTCCAGTCATCCATGTAACCCAGCGCCACCTTGGTGTCTTCAGGGCTGGTCGCCATGATACGGCCCATCATCTTCAAAAGATCGGAATCGACACGGATCACCTCCGTCACGCTCGGCGGGACTTCTCCTTTCCAGGTGCGGGAGGCAAACATAAAGTGACCACCTTTGGTGCCGCGTGTGCGCGATCCAATCATTGAAGTGGTGTAATGCCCCATATCCATGGTGTGCAGTATCCAGTAACGCCCTTTATCCATATCCGGCACGCTGACAATCACCGGCTCTGCGCTGACATCCAGCCAGCCCTGCAGGTGAAGCGTGTCATTATTTATCGTTGGATGGTCAGTGTAGGTGTCATCAGCCAGATGACGAATGTTCTGGAAGCGGTTTAGCGGCACGTCTTTTTTTACCGCCGTTTCATAAAAGAACTTATACGCTTCATCCATGGAATAACCATAAATAAAGGCATCTTCTGCCATTTTATCGCTTATCTGGGCCATGGCTGGCAACGTGACGGCAGAGAGCAGCATGGCAATCAGGGTTTTATTCATTTTCATTTTCGACTCCGGTTCGGAACAGATTCATTACGCACGCTCAACGTCAGCGAGTTTGAAGGACTTGTTGTTGATTGCATCGGTGGGGCCATACAGGCGCATGGCCGGCAGAGGACGTTTACCGCTGGTGGGGATCCAGTTATTATCAAGCCCCGCTGGCGCATGCGGGCCGATGTAAATCGTCACGCTGCCGTCAGCATTCTTTTGCATCCTGTCGAGATCGTAGGAGGAGAGCGTAGTGCGTTCGAGCGTATTGTAGATAAAGGACATGGTGTCGCGGTTGTATACGGTTAACGCCCAGAACTGCTTCACCGGCATCTGTGCGGGCACGGTTAACTTATACATCACACCGGCCTGCAGTAAGTGCCCCTGGCTGTCCGCCATCGCCATCAGGTACTGTGTAGCAGGGGATGGACTGAGCTGCTTCGGCATGTAGGTGCACCAGAAATACTCAGCAGCACGATTAATCAGGTCGATCCGGTCTTCATACACGAACGTAAACCGCTGATTATCATCTGCCTGGAGCAACGAGGCGTAGTGTCTGTCCGGCCAGAACAGTTTTTCGCGGGGAAAATTATCAAACCAGTGTTGCAGATAAAACCATGCGTCAATCGCGGCCTGACGCATGGCTTTACGCGTCGTGTCGTCAGGATTAAAGGGCTTGCCACGCTCAATGCCCAGCGACATAAGCATTCCCATCATCACCTTATCCTGCTCGTTGGTCGGTTCAACGCTGGCAACGGCGTGCATGTCCTCAAAGTGGCGTTCGTCATAAAACGGCAGTGTAGGATAGACGTCGTTACTGGGGTCAACAAAGCGCTGCGTGGGGGGATTGGCGGCCTCACTGAGGTAGTACATACGCATTTTCTTCGCATAGAGATAGGCATCCTGCAACGATTTCCCCTCAGCGGGGACTGAACGGAATGCGAAGGCAACGCGATAGTTGGGCGATGCGACGTGCAGGTAGCTTTGCGGTATCTCCCCCTGATACCCCGGCGGCGTGAGGAGATACTTCCCGCCCTGGCCTTTATCCATACCGGCAGGCCCCACGTCCGCGATGGTAAACTGCCACGCATCAACAATTTGCCCGTAAAGGCTCCCCTCTGCGCTTGCAGCAGGCACTTCCAGCACAACCGGCCCGCGCTGCAAATCCGTGAATGCGGAAATGTAGGGTGTGGTGCTGTTGGCCGTAATGGCCTCCAGCTTAGGCGTTGCCGTATGGGAGTAAGCAATGATGTCGTTATCTTTCATACCAAGATTCTTAAAGGCGGCGCGTCGGAAACTGTAAATTGCCACGGCAGGCATGTTCCAGAGCACCGCTTCAAACGCCCGCTGATACTTTATTTGATAGTCAAAATCGACGATGGAGCAAGCCGCCCCCGCAGGAGGGAAACCGCCCTGAGTTTCGCCTTTGTCGCCTGCACCGTGATGAAGAGGGATTTTTTCCAATACTTTTGCCTGTCTGGCACCAGCATGCTTCATGACGGCAAAGCCCGCCGCGCTGCCAAGAACCAGCTTATAAAAACTTCGTCTTGATATGGCCATAATAGTTTCCTTGAACGTATTTGAAGGTATAACGCTTACTGCCTGTTATTTTGTGTCTGTCTTGTCAGGCCCTGCAGATGTAACTTGAACAGGTGTTACAGCAGAGTTCCTTTGTATGGAGAAAATCGCTGTGATGGATCTCGAGACTAACGAGGTCAGGAACCTCTTGAGAATGCAGTGTTTTTAGGGGGTGCGATTTTAGTGTAGTTTGCGTTAGCAAAATGATGTCAAAAAAATCAGTTAACGAAGAAATTTCCTTTAAGTGGGTTTGGATGCACCTGGTCTGGCATGAAAGAATCGGCAAGGGTGGAGCTAATATTTTACGGGATCTCAAAGAACGAAGTGGACCGGTAGTGAAAATCTGACAGGTTATCTAATGGCGATAATTTTTATTATAACCACTTGAATTAATTAATGTTATCCAATCTTTCAATTAAATAATTTTTAGAATCATCATACGTTCTTTATCTATCTGTTTTTTATAAAAAAACATCACAGGCATTATCTGCCTCAGTTTAAGGGTTACAATATCAGGAGTGACTCAAGGGCGAGGCAATAAGGCATGCAGCAAAACAAGCGAGAGAGGCGCGAAAACGCCGTCAGCTTAAAAGCGTGGCGAAGCCGCAGAGATATGGTCAACCATGCGATGGGGAACAGTATTAGCTGGTTCATTTTTGTGAATATCAGTTTTGCCCTGATGATTTATTTTCGAAATGTACTTTTTGATAATTTTGACCTTTCAATTCATGCTACAACCGAAATCGCCGCAATTATAGATGGGGTCATGCTCGGCATTGTCCTTGGCTCTCTTTCACTCGTCTTTGTGACACTGAAGCTTCCTGCTGGCTATATTCCATTAAAACTGACAGTGCTTTTTTTCATTAGCCTGATGTGGAGCTATAGCGGCTATCACTTAATTGTCTGGTGGTCTCTTTCCTTCGCCTGGCCATTGACTGTTATTCTGATGCTCACAGCACTGTCTGCGCTTTATTATCATTTGCCATCCTTGCTGACTTTTTTGATCCCCCTTTGGACCATGGCGCTAATTTCCAGCATCACACTGAATCAGGGGCTCAGCATTCGGTTCCTGGTGATCTGGCTTATTCTGACGGCTATTCTCATCTATGGACGCCAGATTCTGCTGCGCTGGTTCAATGAGGCCTGGTTTCGGTACCAGCAAAACCAGACGCTGGTCGCTCATCTTGACGTCATCGCTCATCAGGATCCCCTGACGGGGACAGCAAACAGACGCGCGATGGAAAATTATCTTGAAAAAGCGTCTCTTCATGAACAGCCCTATGCGCTGATAATGCTCGATGTCGATTATTTCAAACGCTACAACGATCATTACGGCCATCAGTCCGGAGATACCTGCTTATCTACGGTTGCTGAAATCATAAGGGCGTCAGTACGAACGCCAGAGGATTTCGTTGCCCGTTATGGCGGAGAAGAGTTTCTGATTGTGCTGCCGGCTGCCGCCATAGATGAGGCTATTCAGGTGGCTGATCGTATCCGCAGCAATATTGCAGAATCATCATTACCGCACGTGGCTTCTGAGATCAGTAACAGGATCACCGTCAGTATGGGGATCGCGCAAAACTCAGGCAGCCGACAGCCCGCAGAGATCATCGCCCGTGCTGATGAGGCGCTTTATCAGGCTAAACAGCAGGGACGCAATCGCTGGGTCATTGTTAACAGACTGAACTGAATCTGAATAAGTTATTAAAAAATCGGCGGCTATGACTGTTTCAGTCAGGGCAGCGGATTTGGCGCTGGGACGTGTTGTGACTGTAGATGCTTCAGTTTGTTGGGTGCACTAATCCAGTTTCTCAGTACCGTCGACTACCAGGCTATAAAAGGGAGGCCACCCTATTTACATGTTTCCCAAAACTCTGCGCTGTTGTTATGAGGTCCTGTCGGTGTGTTTATATTGAGGTCATCAATGTCCGGTAATGGCACTTAGCAGCGCTTCTTCCATGAGTTGCCCCAGCATCACCTGCGCTCCATGAATGGCTTCATTTCCCAGCCCCTGCTCCAGCGTAATACCAAGATTCCCCGGTGAGGGCAAAATACTCCCGGCAACGAGCAAGTTACCGGGCATTCCGATACATGTTCGCACGGTGATACCCAGCCCTGCCTGCAACGCCGCCCAAATGCCGCTCAGGCTTTGGCTGACAAATACCACTTGCCAGGCGATGTTCGCCCGGTCCAGACATTCGATGGCACGGGAACGCATCAGGCACGGGCTTTCAAGCATCACCAGCGGTAATGGCATACCCTGCGCCAGCAGCGTACTGATATCCAGTTTTGGGTGCGTTATCCACTCCAGCGGGCACTGACCGATCAATTTGCCTCCACGCTGCGCATTCTCCGGTTGCCATAACAGCGCCATATCCAGCGCGTTATCATTGATCGCATTCAGCAATCCCCGGTTGCGATCGACGCGGGCAATAATACGCATCCCCGGATGGTGGCGTTTGAACTCACCAAGGATGTCCGGCATAAGCGACTCGCCAAAATCTTCCTGCATACCAATACGTATTTCACCCTGCATCAGCTTGCCATTCAGGGCTAGCAGCGCTTCATCATTTAGCGCTAACAACCGACGGGCATACCCCATAATGATCTCGCCATTATGGGTCAACGCCAGATGGCGGCCATTTCTGGCTACCAGATCGGCACCGCACTGCTGTTCCAGTTTTTTTAGCTGTGCGCTTACAGCCGATGTTGAACGGCAGAGGCGATGTGCCGCCTGCGCAAAGCTGCCGCACTCGATGCCGGTCACGAAACTGCGCAGTGCATCCAGGTCGAGCGTCAAAGGAAGTTTAGTCATCATCATCCTGAAATTCGGGATAGTAAGTCTTAATTAATTCAATTTTCAGGATCAAAATATCACGCCAGAATGACTTCACTGTCAATACGGAGTAACAACTATGACGAAGTCCCTTGATCGCGAAACCCTGGCCCGTGTTGCGCCGAAGTTGGCCGAACTGAGTCAGGATTTACTTTTCAATGATATCTGGCAACGTGAAATCCTTTCCCCGCGCGAACGTAGCTTAATTACGCTTGCAGCCCTGACGGCTCTTGGCCGTATCCAGCAGTTGCCATGGCATATCCGCTTCGCGCAACAAAATGGCCTGAACCGTGAAGAGCTTGTTGAAACTTTCACGCACCTGGCATTTTACGCGGGCTGGCCTGCGGCAGTTTCCGCCCTCGAATGCCTGGAAGAGGATAAACACTGATGCCTTTCACCCGTATCACTCTGCGTCCGGGTTTTAGCGACGAGCAAATTGTGCAAATTTCCGACATTCTGCAACAAAGCCTTGAGAAGGAATTTGCCGTCCCTCCCCACGATCGCTTTCAGGTTTTCGAAACGCCAGCTGCCGGTCTGCGTGTGTTTGACCATCACTATAAAAGCACCGGTCGCAGCGACAATTTTATTCAGTTCCATATCACCGCAGGCAGGCCCCGCTCTTTCGAGCAGAAGAAGAATCTCTGTCGCACATTATGCGATCAACTCAACACGGCGCTGGATATTAGCCCGGATGACGTGATGGTGATTATTCAATTTAATACCGCCGATGAATGGAGTTTCAGTAATGGGCGATTACTCTCTGAGGAGGGATTATGATTGTGATGCAATATCGTTTTACCTTGCCCGCTAATTACGACATGACCATCATTGAGAAGCGCATTGAGGAGAATGGGGCAAAGTTAAACGGCTTGTCAGGTTTGTTGTTTAAAGCCTGGCTGGTTGCCAAATGCGGTGAAGGATATAGTAATGAAAACCGCTATGCCCCGCTCTATGTCTGGAAGAATGCCAACGCGATGACAATGTTTTTACAGAGTCCTGCCTTTAAAAAGCTGACGCAGGATTTTGGCTGGCCACAGATTGAGACCTGGCTGGCGCTACATCTCCCCTGTATTGATGAGATAAGAAGCGCCAGCTGGCTATCAATAACCAAACAGAACATTCCCGCACACAGCGACCTTTCTTTATTGCCTCTCGACGGACATCTTAGCGCCTGGGATATCAGCCGCTGGCAGCTATTGCAGGCCGATTTTGGCGATGCACCGCACATGGCCAGGGAAAATTACCGCATTGGTTACATGGCAAGCGAGGCGTGGTGATGGTCGCCGGATGAAACAACCCAATGAGGGGCAAACGATGACGATAATAATGATATAGCGACATATTAAGGCCGAAATCACGCGGATTAATAACGCAGGATCCCGGCACAGGGGCGGGAAGAATTATTTCAGCTTGAGCATTTTTACCGTAGCTTCCACGTCAATCTCATCTTCCGAAAAAATTAACGTTGTTCCCTGGAAAGTGGTGATCGCCAGTTTTTTCTGTGAGCGCATTTCAGCGGGTTCAGCAGCTGATTTCGGTCTGATACTTTTCATCAGAATCCCCACAGACAACAACGCATTTTCCTTATCGATGCGGGTATCGGCAGGCACTTCTTCGCTGTAAACCAGGTAAGACTTGATCGACGTGAGCTTAATGCGCTCACCGGCAATAAAAATATATTTGCTTTCCGGTACGACTTTCACCGCATAGGCTGACAAGCCCTTGTTATTGGTGGTGGGTTCAAAAGTCACCGCTGCATTTTTCTTAATCAAATCAGGGTTGGCGACCTTAATCACATGAAAGTAACGGTTGTCACCGTTTTCATCTTTGATAAATCCAAAACCTTTATCCTGAAACCAGGTTGTGATCGTGCCTTTCATCGCCATTACCGCCTACTTAATTGTTTATCTACTCAGTTTTTGCAGCGCGCAGTGTAAAGCACAATGCCTGCACAAACCATGTCTTTGGGGTAAGTCTGGACGATAAATTTCTACTGTGCGAGTAAGAGGCCTACAGCTTCAGACCCGGGGCTGACTCAACAGCACTATCCCTGACCAGAGGGTCAGAGCGCTTCAGCGCCCCGCATCCAGACAGGAAAACCGGGCAGCTGTCTGAAATTTATGTAATAAAAAACCCGCACCAGGCGGGTTCATTTTACTATCAGAAGAGCTTAGCTGCTCAGACTATTGCCTTCATCGCTGTTGTAAGCATCACTGATAATTAGCGCGGCTTACAGCGCGGTGACGTTTCCGGCCGCAGGGCCTTTAGCGCCACTTTCGATGGTGAAGGAAACTTTCTGACCTTCATCAAGTGTTTTGTAGCTGTCACTCTGGATAGCAGAGAAATGTACAAATACATCTTTGCTACCATCGTCAGGAGTGATAAAGCCAAAACCTTTATCTGAGTTAAACCATTTTACTAAACCAGTCATTTTATTAGACATAGATACTTCCTTAATTTTATGAGCCACGAAAAGCGGCAGTAATGGCCTGCAATGAGAGAGTTACTTATTTGGCACTTAGGAGGAGGCTCATGAAGAAGGGTATCTTTGGATAACACTTGAACTGAGGACTGCTTTACTAAAACTGCTTTCATAAGGTCTGTATTCCAAACCGATGGCGTCATTAAGACATAGCAAAATGAATATAGCAATGTTTATTTTTTTATTTTAACCACTTAAACACCCAGATGGCTGTATGTTCGGCAGTTTCAGGCCGGATGCAACATTACACTTTATGCGCTGACACGTTGTGATGAAGAATGTTTGAGGTATTGCCTGGCTGGTCGTTTATTTTCTGATACTGAAGCACAACGTCGCTATTTCTCTGCGTTATCTGGCCGGTGACATTATCCGGCTCGATTGTCAGCAATGGTTGCCCGGTCGTTATCGCATCACCCGCTTTAGCAAAAACGGATTTTACCGTACCGGCAGAGAGTGTATAAACCACCCGCTGTGGCATGTTTTCATTTTGCTCAAGGTTCTCATCCACCTGCGCCAGCTGCCGCCGCAGTACATTAATTTTAACGGAAGTCGTCAGCGGTAACTGGAGCTGTTGATCATTCAATACGTTTAACTGCTGCCGGGTGCCATACTGCTGTTGCAGTAAAGATCGGTACTGACTCTCATAGCCCCATACAATCGACTGTTCCTGGGCAAACTGCAGTGTAGAAACGTATCCCTTTGCCAGCAAAGGTCGCCATTTGTTCACCAGATTCTGCGCCATGCTGATTTGCAATGACTCAATTTTGCTTTGTTCTGAAAGTTGTTCCAGTTGCCCGTTAAGCATTTCTTGCTGGAAGCGGTTGTCGCTGGCCTGCTGAAGGGCAAGCTGTTGGGTATGTTGAATGTCCTGCAACAGGCTACTCTGCTCTAGTTTTAATTGCTCGCTGACCAGTCGAGTCCCTTCCAGTGCCTGTCTGTTTTCGTTTGAGAACAGCACGAGGGGTGTTTTTAATGTGACATGCTCACCCAGGGTGACAGGGATCTGCTCGACAGTGCCGTCTGCTGAAGCGCTGACGGTAATTTGCTGGATCTGAGGCAGCGGTTTTGCCGTTGCTTTAAATAAATCAGGCTGATGGCTGTCGATAAAATAAATGAAGCTTACGGTGCCTATAACCACAGAGAACAGATTTCGTCGAAAAAAAACCACGGCGGGCGACACGGTTGCAGAACACTCATCACCGGAAGATTCGAGAGCATGTTTGCGAAAAAATGGTTTTTCCATTTTTTACCTTAGCTGAGTGCGTATATTTATTTGAGGCAACACGAGTTAAAATCACATTTCCCGGCACAGAGTTAAAACAGAAGTTCATTTCCAGTTGTTATTTTTTGCAAGGCAATTTCTATCTATTGCGTCTGCCCAGGCGCAACGTCCGCTTAGGGTCGTTAGCCAGAAGCGGACATGACAGTTTCAACAGAGGGAATTATTCATTGCCCCATTGATTGAGAAACTCTGCGATGTCATCAATACGCAGCGGATCGATACCCGCTTCGCTGGCCATCTCTCGCTGGGCATCTTCACTGATTTCTTCGTTATTGGTTAAACGGGTGATCAGCAGCTGAAAATAGCGCGCCAGCGCATCATGTTCGGACTCGCTTACCGGCTTGGCTGTTTCCGTCGCATACTCTTCTACGATGTCATAAAATTTCAGCGGTACTTCGTGGTTCATAAGTCATCCCCAGGGATTAAGGTCTGTGTCCGTTGCTACCTGCAACGTCTGGCCTGAATAATAACATCCTTATGCCCTTTGCACGCTCTCCCGTTAAATCGCCGCAAGATACCCGCCATCAACGTACAGAATCTGCCCGGTAATGTAGCGAGCGGCATCGGAACTAAGGAACACCACGCTACCGGCGAGGTCATCCAGTTCCCCGAAGCGTCCGAGGGGGATTTTTTGCTGCATGGCGTTACGCCATTGTTCATCCTGATAAAACACCTGCGTCATATCGGTTTCGAAATAGCCGGGTCCGATGCCGTTCACGCGGATGTTATGCCCTGCCCACTCGGTACTGAGGGTACGGGTCAATCCCACCAGTCCGGATTTGGAGCTGCCATAGGCAGCCGCGCCCGGTACGCCCACACAGCTGGTTAACGAGCAAAGATTGATAATCACCCCACCGCTACCGGATGCAGCCATCCCTTTTGCCGCCGCCTGAGCGCAGAAAAACGCCCCTTTCAGGTTGGTGCCGACAATGGTATCCCACAGCGCTTCATCGGCTTCAAGCGATGGACAAACCTGCTCGGTACCGGCGTTGTTGACCAGGATATCGATATTGCCGATAGAGGCGATCGCCTGCGCAATCGGCGGCGTTTGGGTGACATCCAGCAATAATCCGGTGACGTTGTCACTTTCCTCGTGCAATAAACTCACCGCCTGAGTCAGAGTGCTCTGCTGGCGTCCGGTAATGATCACACTGGCCCCGGCTTGCAGCAGAGCTTTGGCAAGCGCAAAACCGATACCGCGCGTTGCTCCGGTCACCAGCGCGCGTTTTCCCGCAAGAGAAAAGGTGGATAACACATTCATAGCTTGATCACCGTTTTGAGATAGTCAGATTTTCCCGCGAGCAGCGAAAGATAGGTATCAGGGACCTCATCAAGTGAAATCGGCGGGGCGACAAGCTTGCGCAGATCCTCAGCCAGTGCCGCCATAACCTGCAATGCTTCGTGCTGTTCATCGCGAAAAACGCTACAGCCGGTCAGTGAGATTTCGCGTTCAACCAGCGCGTTGAGATCCACGCCATCGGTATGATGAAAGATACCCACCAGCGCAATGCGTCCCCCGGAGCGGATGCCACCAATCAGCGCATTAAGCGCCGCAGGATGACCAGAGGCTTCAACCGCCAGCGCATATGCGCCTGGCGGGTCGAGTGTCACCACGGAGGAAATCAACTGATAGCGCTGCGGATTTGGTTCCAGCAGCTGTACCCGACATTTTCTCAACCGACTGAGCAGCAGTGCCGTCAGTCCCCCGATGGTGCCGCCCCCGGCGACGCATACGCGGTCCCCTTCCGCCGGCTTCAGTTGGTTAACCACCCGCAGGGCGACACCCAAAGGTTCGCACAGCACGGCGATATCGTCTGGCACATCATCCGGCACCGCCAGCAGGCTTTGTAAGGGCAGGATAGCTTCCTCAGCGAAACCACCATCGAACACTTCACCGACAAAACCTAACGACTCACAAAGGTTATTTTCCCCTGCCAGGCAGAATGCGCATTCGCCACACCAGACGCGGGAGTCCGCTACTACGCGCATCCCCACCCGTAAGGGGTCTGCCTCACCGTTGATGTCGCTGATCACGCCAAACAGTTCATGACCCGGTGTCACCGGTAAGCTGGCAAACCATTTACCGGTTTTGAAGTTATGCAAATCAGAGCCGCAAATCCCGGCGGAATGCACCTTAACCCTGGCCCAGCCGGAGGGTAAATCAGGCAATGTCGCCTGCTCTACCGTCACCGCTTCGATACCGTGCAGACGCACTGCTTTCATCTCAGTTCTCCGTCAGAAGGTCATCCAGCCATTGGCTGAAGTCGTCATCGCCACCGCAGCCCAGCATCATGGCAATGGAGAAACCGACGACTGAGCTGGTGGGATTATGATGACTCGCGGAACCGGCGCGCAGGTTCATCACCAGCGTCGGGCAGCAGAACAATGCCAGACGCATAATCTGTTGCCAGTTGGCAGGCAGCCAGCCTTGCTTCTTCAGCTCAGCCAGCAAAGGTTGCCAGTAAAGTTCCCCTTTGCTTTGCAGGAAGGCGGCACGAAGCGGTGACAGCTCCCAGTTATGATTCACCTCCAGCGTATCGCCATCACGTCGCACGCTGACCTGGTAACGCTGTGCCGCATCAGCCGGTTCATACAGCCAGCAGGGATGGGCAAAAATGTTGTGGAACGTCGCTTTGATCTCCGCCAGCAAAGCCGGAATGCTGCTCCCGGCGAAAGCGGGATCGAAACTAACCAGCTTCGGCTGCGGATGATGGGTTTCGTACCAGACATTGGCGTTATGCGCATCACCGTGTGCCACCACCACGCCGTGCCGGGCCAGCGCCGCAGGGGCCAGCACGCGGCCCGCCGCTAAGAACAGATCGCGCAGGCTTTGTTGATACGCCACCCCATTGACTCGCCAGTGCAGCCGACTCAGAGTCGGCCAGTCCAGCTGCATCTCTCCAAGGGTGAAGGTTTGATCGACATAAAAGCTGGCGACGCGCCCCCCCAGACCGACGTCGTGGCCGGGCGAGACCAGCCGATTCCAGAACAGCTGATGGATGGATTCGGCCTCCACCTCTGCACTGGTGCCCATGCGCAGCGTCGGCAGCGTATGGGCGATGATCGCCTGATCGGCACGACGCTGCGCCGCAACAATCGGCTCGATCTGCTGCCACGCTGCGGCGGTCTCAATCTCGCGACAGACATCCGCCAGCCGCTGATCATCACGCAGCGGATACAACAGGATTTGTCGTCCGGGTTCCCCGCAGGCGTAAGCGGGCACATCGACCTCAAAGCCATGATCACGTAACAGCTCGGCGCGGTAGTATTCCTGGATGGTCTGTTCTTCCCCTTCCTCATGGTGATATTTGAAAAACAACGTACGGCCATCCACCAGCGAGACACGGCCGTTCAGCGAGTTCAGGCTGTACTGGTCCCGGTTGATCTCAAGCGCGGCGGTGTTCACCCCGGTCACCTCGGCGATCAACTGACTGAGTTTTTCACGCGCCTGCTCCCACTGGCCTTGCTGCGTCAGGCGGCGGGCTTCCGCCGCTAACGGTGGGCGGGCTTCATCCATTTTTGCTCCCCTTCAGCAACGCCTGACGGATGTCGGAAACGGCCAGCGCATGTCCGGGGAAGCCTTCGTACTCGGCAAAGCGTTTGGCTTTCGGTGCCAGTTCCTGATAACCCCGGCTGGTAACATAGGCGATGGAAACACGCTTCATATAATCAAACACCGAAAGCGGGCCGTTGGTTTTAGCCGCGCTGTTGGTCGGCAGCACGGCATTCGGACCCAGAACAAAGTTACCCAACACAATCGGCGAATGCTCACCCAGTAAGATTTCACCGGCATTACGGATCTTCATCATCACATCCATCGGTTCATGTGCCAGCACCTCAAGGTGCTCCGGGGCATACTGGTTCACAAACTCGATAGCCGTGGCAAAATCTTTGGTCAGCACCACGCCACCGTGGGTGCCGCACAGCACCTGCTGCGAGAAACCGGCCCGTTGCGCGCCAATTTTGTCCCAGTAACCCGGTAACGCGGCAATGGCTTCTTCCGCCACACGACGGCTGGAGGTCACCAGATAGGCCGAGGAATCCGGGCCATGTTCCGACTCAATCAGCAGGTCGAGCGCCGCCAGCGCTCCATTCACCGAGTCATCCGCCAGAATCAGGCTTTCGCTCGGCCCTGCCGGGATGCCCGGATCGATCAAGCCCGATAACTGACGTTTCGCCGCTACCACCCATGGGCTGCCAGGGCCGACGATTTTCAGGCATTTCGGCACCGATGCCGTGCCGTAAGCCACCGCCGCCACCCCCTGCGCGCCGCCACATTTGTAGACATCTTTGATGCCTACCAGGCGTGCGGCAATCAAGGTTGCGTCATCGACTTTGCCGTCCGGTCCTGGTGGGGTGATCACTATCGGCAGCGGGACACCCGCCACCACCGCCGGAACCGTGGTCATGATCAGCACGCTGGGGAATGACCCTTTACCGCGCGGGACGTAGCAGGCCACCGCATCAATCGGCACATGGCGATCGCCAGCAAATGCCCCCGGACGCATCTCCTTCCACCACATTTCTTCCGGCTTTTGCGCTTCATGGAAGGCACGCACGTTTTCCACAGAGAAACGAATCGATTCAATCACATCCGCATCGACCCGGGCGAAAGCCTCTTCAAATTCCTGTTCCTCTGCTTTGATGGAAAAGGTCTCTGGCTGCACCCCGTCAAACTCTCGGGCAAAGCGAATCAGCGCCTGGTCGCCTTCGGTTCTCACCGCCTCAATGATCGGTTTTACTTTCTCGATGAAAAACGACAGGTCAGACTCGGTGCGCTTAAACAGATGATCGGGTAAGACATCAGCATCGGTCAGGTCATGAAATGTAACAGGCATATTGATTCCTTTTTTCAATGCACTAATGCGTGTTGTTGAATGCGATTCAGCACTTCATGCTGGAGTTCAAGAAATTCCGGGGTGCGGTTAACCCCTTCGAGGCGCGGACGTGGCAGCCCCACCGGGAAGGTGGAGTCGATATAGCCCTGGCCCATCACCACGATACGATCGGAGAGCCACACCGCCTCTTCAATGTCGTGGGTGACAAACATCACCGTCAGGCGGTGCTTTTCCCAGATTTCGATCAGCAACTGCTGCATCTGATGACGCGTCATGGCATCCAGCGCGCCAAAGGGTTCATCCATCAGCAGGATTTTGGGACGGTAAGACAAGGCACGGGCAATGGCGACGCGCTGTTTCATCCCACCGGAAAGTTCACCAGGCCAGCGGTCGGCCGCGTTGCCCAGTTTCACCAATTCGAGATGCTGCTGCGCGATGTCGCGACATTCTTTGGCCGGGGTGCCTGCGGCTTTTAACGCAAATTCGATGTTGCCGCGCGCGGTCAGCCACGGCAGCAGCGTGTAGGACTGAAACACCACGCCGCGATCGAGTCCCGGTCCTTCAATGGGTGCGCCATCCACCAGCACATCACCGCTGTCGAACTCTTCCAGACCGGCAGCGATAGAGAGCAAAGTACTTTTGCCGCAGCCCGAAGCTCCGACAATCGATACAAATTCGTTGTCGTTGAGCGTCAGGTCGATGCCATGCAGCACCCGGCGGCGGGTTTTGCCCATCGGAAAACTTTTTTCCAGTTTATTCAGCGTCAGCGTCGCCATCAGGAACCTCTCCGGTTGTAACGGAACAGCACACGCTCAGCCGCGCGCATGATTTGATCGGTGATAAGCCCGAGGAAACCGAGCAGCAGGATGTAGCCGATGATGGTGTCAGTCTGGAAATAACGCTGGGAAACCACAATGCGATAACCCAGACCGGAGGTAGAAGCCACCAGTTCGGCCAGCACCAGCCAGGTCCACGCCCAGCCGAGACTGATACGCAACGCATCCCAGATCGACGGTAACGCGGAAGGGATGACAATGCGCAGCAGGATACGGCGATCGGACAGGCCAAGGGTTCTGCCCAGCCCGACAAAATCCGTCGGCACACGTTTGATGGCATCGATCATCATCAGTACCTGCTGGAAAAAGGTACCTATCCAGATGACGAGGAACTTCTGAATATCGTCGGTACCGGTCCACAAAATGGTCAGCGGCACAAACGCCACCACCGGCATATAGCGGATAAAATCAACCAGCGGTTCGACAATCGCCTTGAACAACCCATAACAACCGGCCAGCACCCCAATCACTATCGCCATCACCGAGGAAATAGCGAAGGCGATAACCATGCGGTACAGGCTGCTGGCGATGTCGCTTTGTAACGTGCCGTTCTGCGCCAGAGTCACCATCTGATGCCAGACGCGCTCGATCCCCGGCAGGAATATAGGTTTTATCGTGCCAGTCGAGGTCGCCAGCCACCATGCCAGCAACAGCACTGCAAACACGGCGACAGAGATAATGAGAAATTGAGCTCGGGTTGGCTCTTTGCCGATGGTTAATAAATTCGAGCGCCGCCGTTTCTTTTTGGCCTGACGATTGACGCGCTGAACGTCGATAGAACTCATAATTCCTCCGTGTGGCAGGTCTTCTCCGCTGGCAGCACCGGCGGAGAAGTTTTAACCGCGCTTATTGCGCGTCGGCAAAGCTGGCATCGATGGTCTGCGCAGGCGTCACCGGCTGCGTAACGATACCTGCCGCAGTGGCGGCCTGAAGAATGTGCGGGAAGGTTTTGCTGGTGAAGTCATGTGACAACAGCGCTTTGTTGTCGCTCAGGGTGAAATACTTCACCCCATCAAACGCGGTGCCGAGGTCTTCCGGTGTCGCGCCGACCGCTTTGGAAATGATGGCTCGCCCTTCGCTCTGATTAGCGTTGTAGTAATCCAGCGCCTGGCCCCAGGTTTTAATCAGCGCTTTGATGGCATCCGGATGATCTTTGATAAAGTCATCGCGTACCACCAGCACATCGCTGATCAGACCGGGATCGGAAGAACCGCTGTAAATCATTTTCAGGCTGGGATCGCCTTTTTTTGCCACCGTGAGGTAGGGTTCATAGGTGACGGCCACCGGTACACGTCCGGCGATAATGGCGCTCCCGGCTGATGCAGCTGGCATCGGCACCGGTTTAATATCGCTGAAGGACAAGCCCGCTGAAGCCACGGCGCTGCGCAACAGAATGTCGCTGGTAGTGCCCTCTTCGTAGGCCACCTGCTTACCTTTGAGGTCTTTAATGCTGGTTATGCCGGAGCTTGCCAGAATCGCATCGGCGGTGTTGCTCTGGTCGAGCAGCAGCACAATTTTCACCGGCAGACCTGCCGAGATCATCCCCATCGCGGTATGAGTCGCGATGTTGGCGACGTCAATCTGCCCACTAGCCAGCGCGGCATTGATGTCTTTATCCTCGGCGAAATTGATGACCTCGACTTTCTTTAACCCTTCTTTCTCAAACAGGTTTTTGGCAGAGGCGATATGCCACTGACCATAACCCAGCCAGGGTTCGATCCCCATTTTCACCTGTTCCGTTTCAGCGGCGTAAACAGAGTGAACCGTAACTGACAGCATCCCTGCGCAAAAAACGGTGCTAAACGATCTTTTCAATGCATAGCGAGAAAGCATAACTATTTCCTTCAGTTGTCGTTATGGTTAGAAACCGGAGGTCATCCGGGCATGTATATACAAGAGAAATGCAAGAGCGATGCCAGGCGTTCAGTACCTGATATTCATTTAGTGCCCGAAGTGCTGCCCCAGTCTGGGGCGTGGTGCTGGTGCGTTGCACCAAAATATCGATAAGGAAAATATAGCTGCGCAATGTATTGCGCGATAAATCGCGCAGCTACAAATTTGTCGACGCCGGTTTATCTGCGGCCTTTGGTTACCGAAGCTGACCAGTTGAAATCACTGACTTCGCTTGCGGCCAGCGATTCAGGCTTTTTCTTGCGCACCGGTTTTTTCTTCGCTTTCTCCGCCAGCGCTTTCTCTTTGGCCTGCTTCACCGACATGATTTGCTGCCTGGCCTCGGCGGTGAATTCTTTTTCTTTCTTCGCGTCCGGCTCTCTTCCGGTGCGCTGGCGATACTTCTGCATCAATGCGTTGAATGCTTCATCAACCGCAAGCCGTTCATCTGCGTTGAATTGATCAATGGATATCATTTTTTTGTCATTCATAACTTCTCGTCCAATGGTGGAGGCACAGCTTCGAGTGTATCGCATTCCCGATGAACGGCCTGCGACAAGATCAGCATTCTCATGGTGGGTTTTCCGGTTCAATCCAGGTGGAGGTAAAGTCGAACCATCCCAGATTATTAAAATGCACGCCTCTGGCCTGTTCTGGCCCTTGCAGGCGCATCCAGTGATGGAATAATGGCTGTAACCAGCCGCGCTGGATAATGGTTTGCGCCAGTTGCTGCGAAGACAGCACGCCACTGCGCCATTGTTGTTGCCAGTTTTCGAACAACGCCTGGTCACCACCGGCAACCGAGCGGGTTAATAACGGCATCCCGGTGAGCCAGGCACCGACATTCCACGCTTCTGGCGCAGTGAAATTCACCGTTCCCAGCCACAAATCGAACGCCCCTTCACCTGCCGCCCAGGCTTCATAGCTTAATTCCGTCACCTCTAAGCTGACGCCGCTGGCCGCCAGGCGATGTTTAAATTCGGCCATCACCATCGGGAATTCCCAGTGCTGATGGTGGTAAGCCAGTCGCAAGCGCCGTGGCAGGGTCGAATCTTCCCACGGACTGACGCTTTCCCCGGCTTCAATATGATGCAACCAGCCCGGCAGGATGCTGGCCGCAGCCATCCATAGCGGACGAATTTCTGCCACGAAATTCTGAATAATTGCCTGCGGGTCGATCTGCTCGCGTATCCAGCGCCGGTGGGCCATGTTTTGCCATAATGGTGAGCGACTGTCGCACAGCAAAAAATACCCGCCGGTTTCCAGTTCAATTTCATCGGCAGAAGGGCGACCAACATGGCTGAGCGGGCTGGATACATAGGCCAGATCGCTCATGCTGGAACTCAGTAACGCCAGCGGCCCCTGGGAGGCATTTGATACCGGGTTATCCAGGCAGGTAATAATTTCTATTTCGTCCAGCAAACTGCGGAAACCAAAATAACCATCGAACGCCCGCAGTGTTAAATGCCACTCATTATTATCGGCAACCTTAAAGGGGCCGGTTCCAACGGGAAGTGCAGCAAAATTCTGCCGCTGCTGATGGTCCGCCGGTAATATCAGGGCCGCGACATCGGTCAGCAATTGCGGCAGCAATTCATCCGGCTGGTTCAGGGTAATGATCACGCTGAGATTCCCCTCAGCCTCAACCTTGCTGAAATGCGAAAACAACGGCAATCGGGCGCTGCGTAGCAGAGAAACCACCACATCTCTGCTGGTTAACGGCGTGCCATCATGGAACTGCACCCCGGGACGCAGGAAGAAGCGCCAGTGCCACGCATCCAGCCTGCGCCAGTGATGGGCTAAATCCTTCGCCACCTGGCCGCTGCTTTCATCAATGCGCGTCAGCCCGCTAAACACCTGTTTGATGATATGCACTTCAGAGCGTCGCAGCGCGGTTCCGGGATAAAGATTCGGCATCGAACGATAATAGGGAATGCGCAAGGTTTGTTGCTCATCGTCAATACGATGGCCGAGCCGACCACGCAGCAACGTCGCGAGGTGATGCTTCTCGTTACCTAATAACTTCAGCACGCCGCGCATATCATTGAGATCTAACAAGCGTTGCGCATTCGCCAGCATCAGTTGCTGCTGTGAATAATGCAGCACCAGTTTTGCCAGATGCCCGCGACCAGGGGTGGCCTCCCACGCCAGCCAGCCCTGGGATTGCATCTGAATGATCAGCGTGCGCATATGCCGCTTACTGCAAAAGAGCGCATCCGCCAGGGTTTGCAGTGTGGTCAGTGCCTCACGCTGCGGAAACAGTTCCAGTAGCTTCTGATAATGCCGTTCCAGCCGTTGTGTGCTCATAAAAGATGAACTCTGTGCAATAAAACACATCAGTTTTTCATTTCACCTTTTTAAAGCAATATTTCCGCGCAGGCAATCACACTGAAGGGAAAAATGTCATGACCAGAATGATCAATAAAGACACGAAAATTTGTATGTCTCTTGCCGCGCGGCCAACTAATTTCGGTACCCGCTTCCATAATTATTTGTACGATGCGCTGGAGCTGGATTATCTCTACAAAGCATTTACCACCCATGATCTTGCAGCGGCGATTGCCGGAGTGAAAGCGCTGGGGATCCGTGGTTGTGCAATTTCGATGCCCTTTAAGCAGGCATGTATTCCACTTATTGACGAACTGGATGAGTCCGCCCGGGTAATCAATGCGGTGAACACCATCGTGAATACCGAGGGTTATTTGAAGGGATATAATACCGATTATATTGCCATCACCACCCTGCTGAAGAAATATCAGGTTTCAAGCGACCTGACATTTGCGCTTAAAGGCAGTGGCGGGATGGCAAAAGCGGTTGCCTGTGCATTAAAAAATCTCGGATTTAAGCAGGGATATATTATTGCCAGAGATGAAGAAAGTGGCAAAGAACTGTCTGAGGCTTACCAGTATGAATATCGTCCCTCCATGGCTGGCCTGGCCCCGGCATTGCTGATCAATGCCACGCCGGTAGGCATGTCCGGCGGCCCTGATGCTGATACCCTGTCCTTTTCCGCCGATGAAGTGGGAACGGCTGAGATCGTTTTTGATGTGGTGGCGTTACCTGAACAAACCCCGCTGATTCGCTATGCACAGGAGAAACAGAAAACGGTGATTAGTGGTGCTGAAGTTTTCGCCATTCAGGCAGTGGAGCAATTTAATCTCTATACCGGGGTGCGTCCCTCAGACGAGCTTTTCAAAAAAGCGGCGGCGTATGCCCGTCAGATTTAACATTGTGTTTTAATCCCAACGATTTTCCTATTACCGACGACGATTGCCCGCGTTGATTTTCGGCGGCAATCGCCTCTGCAACCTGTTGCCCAGCCTTATTCATCATATTTTCCTATGTTATTGCGCGCTTTCAGCCGTTGGCCCGGGTGGTGAACGGTGGGAAATGATTGCGTTGCTTCACAGTTTTTATTATTAGTTATTGCCAATGTTGCGGGGCGTAAAGATACTCCTCCACGCAACAACCACATACGTTTTATTGCGGCGTGCTACTGCTTCGGCAGGCAAGACCAAAATGAAAATGTCAGCTCCGGTTATTTTTCCGGCGTGCATTTTTGTTTTGGTCTTTTTTTTTGCCTTAACGAAAGGGAAAACTATGAGTCATAACGAGTTAGCGGAAGAGATTTTACGGTTGGTGAAAGGGGGCGGGAATATCCGTACTCTGACTCATTGTGCCACCCGGCTGCGTATGGAATTTAACGACCGCGACGCGGTGGATAGCGCGCAGATCGAGAAGTTGCCGGGGGTAATCAGCGTCGTCGAACGCGGCGGTCAGTTCCAGATTGTGGTCGGCAACGATGTGCAGCGGGTGTTCCGCGTACTGGAAAAAGCCACCAGTGGCAACAAAGCGAAGGCGGTGCCGCAGGCCGACAAAGAGCGCAGCGGCATCGTTTCGCAGATTATTAGCGTTATCTCCACCACCTTCACCCCGGTGATCCCGGCGATTACCGGGGCCGGGATGATCAAGGCGCTGCTCGCCATCTGCAAACTGACCGGCGTGATGAACGAGAGCAGCCCGACCTGGCAGTTGCTTAACATCATCTCGGATGCGGCCTTTTTCTTCCTGCCGGTGCTGCTGGCGTATGGCGCGGCGCTGAAATTTGAATGTAACGCGATTCTGGCGATGACCATTGCCGGAGCGATGCTGCACCCGGAGATCGGCAAAATGATCGCCAGCGGCAAACCGGTGGACTTCCTTGGTCTGCCCTTCCAGCTGGCGGATTATGCCGGGTCGGTGCTGCCGATTATCCTTACCGTCTGGCTGATGTCGTGGATTGAGCGTTTTGCCGAACGCTTCTCCCCGTCGATTATCAAATTCTTTGTTAAGCCGATGATTATCCTGCTGGTGACCGCACCGCTGGCGCTGGTGGTGGTCGGTCCGCTCGGTATCTGGCTGAACGATGTGGTGGCTTCCGGCGCGGTGATTATCGATCGCCACGCCAGCTGGCTGATCCCGATGCTGATGGGTGGGCTACAACCGTTCCTGGTGATCACCGGCACCGCCTGGGCGATGACGCCGATTGCCACCGGGCAATTGAGCAAAAATGGTTTTGAGATGATTAACGGCCCGGGCATGCTGGCGTCCAACATCGCCCAAGGTGCGGCGACCCTGTGCGTCGCACTGAAAACCCGCAACAAAAACCTGCGTCAGCTCGCTTCCTCTGCCGGTTTCACTGCGTTATTGGGTATTACCGAGCCCTCGCTGTATGGTGTGACGCTGAAATTAAAACGTCCGCTGATCGCCGCGATGATCGGCGGCGGTTGTGCCGGTATCTACGCCGGGTTAAGTGGCCTGGTACGTTATGCCTTTGTCTCCCCAGGCCTGGCCGCCCTGCCCGCGTTTATCGGTGCCAACCCGATGAACATCGTGCATGCGCTGGTCACCTGTGCCATCGCTATTGTGGTCACCTTCGCCCTGACCTGGATACTGGGCTTTGAAGATATTCCCGAAGCGGATAATCAAACGCCAAAAGTGGTACCCGCGCCGGTTAACCTGAAGCCCGGGACTATCGTCAGCCCACTGCGTGGCGAGATGGTGGCGTTAAGCGAAGTAAATGATGATGTGTTCTCCAATGGCCTGCTCGGCCAGGGCGTGGCGATCCGCCCACAGGAAGGCGTCCTGCGCGCCCCGGTCAGCGGCACAGTGATGACCTTTCTCCCTTCCTGCCATGCCGTTGGCCTGATGAGTCACGATGGTATGGAAGTGCTGGTCCATATTGGTCTGGATACCGTCGCGCTGGGTGGTCAGCATTTCAGTTCATCTTTGCAGGTGGGTGATGAGGTGCAGGCGGGTGATGAGCTGGTTCGCTTCGATATGCAGGCGATTGCCGCCGCCGGTTATGACCTGATCACGCCAGTGGTGGTGATCAACAGCGATGAATTTGCCATCACTATTGCGGCGGATGCACCTGTTGATTTTGGTCAGCCGATTATGGAACTCAATCTCCGGGGGCAGGCCGCATGATTTATCAACAATCCTCCCCCTTTCCGACTGGCTTTCTTTGGGGTGCCTCGACTTCGGCTTATCAGGTCGAAGGGGCCTGGGACAGCGACGGTAAAGGCCCTTCGGTGGTCGATATGCTGAGCCATCCGGTTGGCAAAGCTGATTTCACCGTAGCCAGCGATCATTATCAGCAGATGGAAGCCGACGTGGCGTGGTTCGCGCAACTCGGCCTGAAAGCCTACCGCTTCTCGGTGGCCTGGTCGCGGGTCATCCCCGACGGCGATGGCGCAGTCAATCCAGCCGGGCTGGATTTCTACCGACGGCTGATCGCCACCCTGCGCGATCATGGCATTGAACCTATCGTCACCCTGTACCATTTCGACCTGCCGTGGGCGCTGGAGCAGCAAGGTGGCTGGCTGAATCGCCACACCATTGAAGCTTTTGTGCGTTATGCCGATTTGCTGTTCCGGGAATTAGGCGACCAGGTGCGTTACTGGCTGACCATCAACGAACAGAACACCATGATCCTGCATCCGGGCGCGATTGGCACGCCGCCCGGGCGCGCGCTGCCGGATAAAAAATCGCTCTACCAGCAGAGCCACCATATGCTGGTGGCCCAGGCCCAGGTGATGCAGCGTTGCCATGCACTGCTGCCGGGCGCGAAAATCGGCCCGGCGATCAACACCACCTCGATGTATGCCGCCACCTGCCGCCCGGAAGATGCTATTGCCGCGCATAACTGGGAAACCCTGCGCTGCTGGAGTTTCCTCGATGTCGCGGTGCACGGTCGCTACAACGCCCTTGCCCTGCGTTATTTGCAGGATCGCGGCCTGGCACCGCAGATGTTGCCGCAAGATGGTGAGTTGCTGGCCGCAGCGCGTCCTGATTTTGTCGCCATCAACTACTATTCCACCGCCACCATTGCCGCCAGTCGCGGGGATGCCTCGGACGTGGCACCGCGCGCGGGTGATCAGCAGATCATGCTGGGCGAGCCAGGCGTGTACCGGCCCGAGGAGAATCCGTATACCGCGAAAACGCCTTATGGCTGGGTCATCGACCCCATCGGCTTGCGTTTAACCCTGCGCAAAGTCTGCGAACGCTATAACCTGCCGGTGATGATCACTGAGAATGGCATTGGTGCGCCCGACACCCTGGCAGCGGATGGTACGGTGGATGATGGTTATCGTATTGATTTTCTGCGCCAGCATATTGAGCAGATCCAGCTGGCGCTGGCCGATGGCGTAGAGGTGATCGGTTACTTCCCGTGGTCGGCGATTGATGTGGTTAGCACCCATCAGGGCTATGCGAAACGCTACGGTTTCATTTATGTTAATCGCGACGAGCAGTCGCTGCATGATCTGCGGCGTATCCCTAAACGCAGTTTTGGCTGGTATCAACAGGTTATCGCCAGTAACGGACAACAATTACAGGACACCCGTTAGCAGATGAAGGTCATTAAAGTCCTGAACAACAGCCTGGTGCTGACCGAAGATAGCGATGGCAAGGAAGCCATCGTGATGGGTAAAGGCATTGGTTTCAGCAGCCGCGTCGGCGACATGATCCCACGGGAAAAAGTCGAGAAGCTGTTTATGGTGCAGGAAAACCTGCCGGGCGCGGAATATCTCAATGCTTTTGCCGCCATGCCGGAAGAGGTTTTCCAGATGACGGCGCTGGTGATGCAGATGGCGCAGCAGGGGCTGAGCAACCCGCTGCGTCCACAAATTTTCTTTACTCTGACCGATCACCTGATGTTTGCCGTGGAACGCAGCCGCAAAGGCATCATGCTGCAAAACCGCGTGTTGTTTGAGGTCCAGCGCTTCTGGCCGGCGGAGTTCACGCTGGCGCAGCAGGTGGTGACCCGGCTGAACAGTCAGTTCCGGCTCGAACTGCCACCCGAGGAAGCGGGTAATATCGCTTTTCATCTGGTGAATGGTCAGTCAGAACACAGTGATACCAGCCAGACGCTGCTGGCGATGCGTATGCTCAAAGATATCTTCAATATTATTCAGTACCATGCCTATATCACCATCGACACCGGTTCCCTCAACTACTCCCGCTTTCTGATCCATATGCAGTTTTTTATTCAGCGTATGTTTGCCGGGCAGCTGAACCACAGCCAGGGCAATGTGCTGCTGCCGCAGATCATTTTGCAGCATCCGCGTATGCATCGCTGCGCGCTGGCGATCAATGATTATGTGAAAAAGATGCTGGAAGTTGGGATGACAGATGATGAGCTGCTATGGCTGATCGTCCATCTGGTGCGGATTGCCGAGCCACCTGATGTATCTTCATCGTAAGTTATCAAACAGCGCGATAAATCGCGCCAGATTCACCTGGTGGCCTCGGCTTCAGTTGGTTCCTCTGCGGCATCATCGGTATTCACCATCGTTGCCTGAATAGCTTCCTCTTCCAGCACCGGGTTCAAGGCTGCGCCAATCGGTGACGTGGCGAGACTATCCGGCATCACCACATGCGGCAGTGGCACCTCGGTAGTGGGCACGGGCAGGACCTTAACCGGACGGTTCATCACCGCGATCAACAGCGCGCAGAACGTGAAAGACAGATACAGTACATGGCTGCCAAACGGCTGCATCAAGGCACCGACGGCCAGTGGTCCGATACTGGCCCCAATACCAAACGCCATCAGCAGACATGCGGTCAGTGACACGCGCCGTTCCGACATCACCTGGTCATTCGCCAGCGCCACCTGCAAAGGATAAAGCCCGAACTGCATCATGCTGATAAAAAACGCCATGCCGAGCAGCAGTTGAAACGGCAGATTGAGTGGCAGGCCCAACACCAACGCCGACACGCCGTACAACAGCGCGATAAAGAACAGTAGGCGCTGACGATCAAAACGGTCTGACAGCCAACTGAGCGGAAACTGCGCCACCAGCCCGGCGAAAATACTCAGGCTCATAAACAGACCGGTTTGTTCCGTGCTGAATCCCTGACTGCTGGCATACACTGGTGCCAGCCCGTAAAACGCACCGATCGCCATGCCACTGACCACCGTGGTGGCCAGCAGACGCGGGATGGTACGAAGAAAATAGCCCAGTTCCATCGGTGCAGGCGACATCGCTCTGGCGTTGGTGCGTGTCGTCAGGGCAATCGGCACCAGGCACAACGCAAAGCACAGTGCGACAATCAGCAGCGTGCTGATGCCAAAACCGCTTTGCATCGCCAGGATCACCTGCCCTCCACTCAGCCCCAGATAGGTCGCGACCATATACAGGCCAAAAATCATGCCACGCTGCGAGGATTCCGCCTGATCGTTGAGCCAGCTTTCCAGCACCATGTACTGGCACATCATGCATAAACCGATAATCAGGCGCAGAAAGACCCAAAGCGGAATCAGATCAGTCAGGCCATGCGCGATCACCGAGGCGGTGATGATACCGGCACAGGTGACATAGCTGCGGATGTGGCCGACGCGGGCAATCAGGTTGTGCCCGACTTTGCCCCCAATCACCAACCCGACATAGTTTGCCGCAGTGATCGCCCCGATCAGCGCGCCGTTGACCTGCTCATGCGCCAGGCGCAGGGAAACGTAGGTGGTCAGCAGACCGGAACCGAGCAACATTAACAGGGTGGTGGCATAGAGTGGCAAAAAGGCATTTATCACTTTTCTCATGTAACTCTCTGTAATGCTTGTACCGTCTAAGGGATCATTCTCCATCATCAGCACCGTTTGATGCTGTAGCCGGTAAGGATAGCTGATCAATACAGCCAGGCACGATGATTCGGAATTCTGGAGAATCTGTCGATGAAATCGGCTTTTTTAAACATATCACCGCAACATGTTTATGGCATCGACACGTTTTGGCGATATGTCGATAAAATCGTTTTTTTTAAACATATGGCCGTGACATGTTTATGGCATCGACATATTATGGCGATATGTCGATAAAATCGGTTTTCTTAAACATATGCGCTGGCAACCAGAAACGCCCTACAATGGGCTCCCTTTACTTCCACCCGACCTTGATCGCATTGAAACACGCGCAGTGCTCAAAGCGTGCATCAGTGCACGCGCGGCAATTGCAGAGCTGAAAACCGCCGGAGAATTGATTCCCGATCAGGGTTTACTGATCAATATCCTGCCAATCATGGAAGCGAAGGACTCTTCCCGCATCGAGAACATTGTGACAACCAGCGACCAGCTATTCCAGTTTGCGGACCGCGCCGAACATGCTGATCCCGCCACTAAGGAAGCACTACGCTATCGCAGCGCATTGTTTGAGGGCTATAGCCAGCTGGCAACGCATCCACTCTGTACCAACACCGCGATATCGATCTGTACCCGGTTACGCGCTGTTCAAACCGATATCCGCAGGACACCGGGTACGGTGTTGCGTGACCAGAACCATGATGTGGTTTACACGCCGCCCGTCGGTGAATCCGCCATTCGTGACTTGCTGGCAAACTGGGAACGTTTCATACACGCAGAAGATGACATCGATCCGCTGGTGAAAATGGCGATTTCCCACTACCAGTTCGAATGCATTCACCCCTTTCCCGACGGGAACGGGCGTACAGGCCGAATCCTGAATATCCTGTACCTGATCCAGACTGAATTACTGTCACTGCCGATCCTCTATCTTTCTCGTTTCATCCTTGAGAGACGTGATGATTACTACACCTTGCTACGCAGCGTGACCGCAGAGGGGAACTGGGAAGCATGGATCCTCTTTATGCTGGAAGCAGTGGAAAACACCGCACGATGGACAACAAAAAAAATCGCGATTGTACGCGCGCTATTGGCGGACGCGACTGATTATGTACGGGAAAAACTGCCTAAAATTTATACCCATGAATTACTTCAGGTGCTCTTTGCACAGCCATATTGCCGCATTGAAAACCTGGTTGAACACGGCGTCGCAAAACGTCAGACGGCATCATCCTATCTGAAGCAGTTGGTAGAAATCGGTGTGCTTGAAGAAATGAACGTCGGGCGTGAGAAGTTATATATCAACACCCGGTTGTTACAGGAGTTGAATCAGTAAAACTGCTCTGAAATGCGTCGCTACGTGCTGGGTATTTGCCAAATCTGCTGGCAATATTCGCCAATAGCGCGATCTGACGAAAAGATCCCGGAGTGGGCGCAATTGAGAATCGACATGCGTGTCCACAGGCGTTGGTCGTGCCAGGTTTCACTCACCCGCTGCTGGCACGCCGCGTAATCGGCATAGTCGGCCAGCACAAGGAAGGGATCGTAGTGCAGCAAACTGTCGAGCAACGGACGGAACAAGGCCGTATCCCCGCGGGAGAAACGCCCCTGCGCAATTTGCTCAAATGCATCGCGTAAATCCTCATTGGCCTGCACGTAATCAGCCGGACGATACTCCGCACGGTTCAATGTCTCAGTCTGCTGAGCCGTCATGCCAAACAGGAAAAAATTCTCCTCACCCACCTGCTGGCGTATTTCGACATTGGCCCCATCCAGCGTGCCGATGGTGATTGCGCCATTCATCATAAACTTCATGTTCCCAGTGCCCGAGGCTTCTTTGCCTGCAGTCGAAATCTGCTCCGACAGATCCGCCGCCGGATAGATAAGATGGCCATTCTTCACGTTAAAGTCGGGAAAGAACACCACCTTCAGACGCTCATTCATCGCCGGATCATTATTGACCACTTCGGCGATGCCAGTAATCAACCGGATGATCAGCTTCGCCATGCCATAGCCCGGAGCCGCCTTACCGCCAAAAATAAAACAACGTGGTGCGGTTTTGAGTTCAGGATGACGGCTTAAGCGCTGATACAGGCTAATAATATAGAGGGCATTCAGATGCTGGCGTTTGTACTCGTGGATGCGTTTCACCTGCACATCAAACAGCATATCGGGCGCAACGTCGATGCCGACCAGGTTGCTGATGCGTCCCGCCAGCGCCGATTTGTTGTGATGACGGATGGCGCGCCACGCCTGTTGCAGATCATCGTCATCGGCAAGTGTGGCCAACGCACTGAGTTGAGTCAGATCGTTTCTCCAGCCCGTGCCTATAGTTTCATCCAGCAGATTAGCCAGCCGCGGATTGCTCAGCATCAGAAAACGACGTGGAGTCACGCCGTTGGTGACATTCAGAAAACGCTGCGGATACATCGCGGCGAAGTCATGTAGGACCGTTTGCCTGAGCAGCTCTGAATGCAACGCCGCCACGCCATTGACGGCATGGCTGCCTACCGTAGCAAGATTGGCCATGCGCACCTTCTTCTCGCCATGTTCGTCAATTAATGACATACGCGCCACCCGCGCCACATCATCAGGAAACGCCTGGCGCACTTCTTCCAGGAAACGTCTGTTGATTTCGTAAATAATGTCGAGCAACCGTGGCAGCAAACTTTGCATCAGCGGCAGCCCCCAGGTTTCCAGCGCCTCGGGTAACAGCGTGTGGTTGGTGTAGGCGAAGGTGTGCTGAGTGATTGACCAGGCTTCGTCCCATGACAGCTGGCGTTCGTCGAGCAGCAGACGCATCAGTTCAGCCACGGCGATCGAGGGATGGGTATCGTTCAGCTGCGCGGCAAAGCGTTCGGCAAAATGTTCGACAGGCCGGTGACCAATATCCAGCAGGCGCAGCATGTCCTGAAGCGAACATGAAACAAAAAAGTATTGCTGGGCCAGGCGCAGCCGCTTACCGGCATCGGGTTCGTCATTGGGATAGAGCACTTTAGACAGCGTCTCTGAGACCACTTTTTCTTCCACTGCCTGGTAATAATCGCCCGCGTTAAAATCCTCGAAGTCAAAAGATTCCACCGCCTCGCTTTTCCACAGCCGCAGCAGATTACAGGTGTTGACACGATAACCCTGGATCGGCACATCATAGGCCACCCCTTTCACCTGGCGAGCCGGTATCCATTGCACTTGCAGCCGATTTTGTTCATCGGTCTGCATCCGGGTGTAACCGCCAAAGTTGACATAAAAGCTGATGTCAGGCCGGACAATTTCCCAGGGTGTGCCCATTTTCAACCACTTATCGGTACGCTCCACCTGCCAGCCATCCACGATATCCTGATCGAAGATGCCGAATTCGTAGCGAATACCATAGCCGATGGCCGGGACTTCCAGCGTCGCCAGTGAATCCAGATAGCATGCCGCCAGTCTGCCCAACCCCCCGTTGCCCAGCCCCGGTTCCTCCTCCAGCGCCAGCAATTCGTCAAGATCCTGCCCCAGCGCGTGCAGGGCCTGCCTGGCATCATCCTCAAGATCCAGGCTGAGCAGATTGCAACCCAGTTGTGGGCCAATAAGGAACTCTGCCGACAAATAACAGGCGACCTTAACGTTATGTTCTGCGTAGTTTTTAGTCGATGCCACCCAACTTTCCAGCATACGGTCTCTGACCGTAAACGAGAGCGCCATATACCAGTCCTGCGGCGTGGCAATATCCGGATAGCGTGCCTGGCGGCAAATCAGGTTGCGTACCACATCATGTTGAAATGCAGGACCGATGGCGGGAGCAGAAGATTTATCTTTCATATTGTGTTGCCTCGTGTTGGCGCTCACATCAGAAGCTGATGGTCGCCAGGCCTGAGCAGCAAAGTGATGCACAGGGAAAACGTTGGGTCATTTTCCAGGGTCTTTTAATCAAGTTAGCCAGCAACCCTGAGGGTGGCAAACGCAGCGAGAGGAAATAAAAGCCTGTTCCGGGAGACTCCGGATTTAACTGGCACGGTTTGCCTGGGTATTTGGATAGTTTTCTCTGCGACATTGTACTGTTCACATTCTATCAACACCTCCTTTCGGTAAATTTAGGGCGGATTCATTTTGGTTGAAAACACCTGCGACTGATGGCTCAGCGCATCGCTAAGTGCCGCCGGGCTTTTAATGAGTTCAGGTTAATCAAATGTTTTTACACAAAGGTGCAAACAATGAAAAAAGTTGTGTTTAATGCCCGCCCTAACCCACCGGGAATCGCCAAAGCGATATTTGCGGTGATGTCTGCTGAAGGCTGGGCTTTACAGGATGCCCAGATGGCGACTGAACCTGGCGTGATTGCTCACCTCGATGAGGTTACAGCGGAAAAACTGCGGAAAGCGATCGAGGATGCGGCGGGTGATAAAGTCAGGATTGAGGATGAATAACAGCAAAATCCCGGAAATTTCTTGAGCGTGATAAAAAATGCCCATAACGGATCAGATTATGGGCAAACAGGACTGGAATTCGAAGTTTGTTTTTTTCAATAAAACTTTTAAAATATGGCAGGCAATTTTACACAACAGGAATAATAACTGTCGATGATACTTATAAACCACCTTCGGTAGGAAATTTAATGTCTAACCATTAAGCCCAAACTCATGATGTAGCAGGGGACATAAATCAGCAAACTTTTTGCCTGCATTAATCTTTTCCTGAAGCAGGGTTCTGTCCGGTTGAGACGGAAACATCGTTGTCTCAATACCTTTATTTATTCCTTCTTTAACTTCTTCATAACCGATGCCGCCTGCTCCAAACGCCATGACTTCTCCTCCATATTTGTGTGCCGGATAAAGCATAGCCTGATATTCCTGGTCACCATCAGTCAATTTTGTCTGCCATGATCGTTTAGGATCAGGAACACGCACGATACCCACCTTAAAATCATCCCTATCCTGAAACAAATCCTGGTCGGAGGCTAATGCAGAAACAATACCAATGCATTTGATGTTGTTCTTAAGAAAAGCATCCCCAGCCACGACATCATAAACGCCGCCTATGCCAACGCTGGTTCCTCCGCATACCACAACTATCTGTTTATCCGGATTATCGCGCACGCATCCTTCCAGCTTTGATTTTATTGTTTCCTTTACGCCTGCAAAGTCTTCGTATTTCTGTCCGGAATAACCTATGAAGGTGACGCAATAAAGATCCTGAATGTTTTCATTCTCCCCTAACAATAAATTATCAATTTCATTTGTTGTTTCGCTCGGGGTAGGCAGACTACTTTCTAATAATTTAGCTGCATTTTGAGCGTAATATTTCTGTTTTTGAGATGATAAATCATTTGTGATTTGTGGAGCTAAAATGTTAACAGCAGGATTTAAAGATATGGTAGCCATATAGTATTACTCCTCCCAGGTTCAAATTAAATGAATGGTACATATGTGTTTGTTATCATAACAAGGCAGCTAACAGCTATTTAATAATTCATTTCCAGACGAAATCATAGCTTAAAAAGTGATTTTTTGATCGGGGTGGGATATATCATAAAGGAGAGGTAAATTTCATATTCAGAGGCCTGTTTATCTCTCAGAATAGTATGTCCGGTGGAGCGATGATGGGAGCAAGGAAAAAGGCAACCCGTATCACCCGCTGCCCTGTTAATTAAACACCTTGTGCGATCAATCATGCCACTACGGATCGAGACAAAGAGCGTTACACCAAAGGCAGCGTAACCCTCACCTCCAGCCCGCCGCCTGCCCGGCGGTTGACGCTGAGATCGCCGCCATGCTGCTGCGCAATCTGGCGCGCGATGGCAAGTCCCAGGCCGGAACCGTTATGCCGGGCGGCAGTACCTTTTCCACGATGGAAAGGCTTGGTAATCAACAATAATTCTTCCTCTGTCACGCCGGGACCGCGATCACGCACCGCAATGTTAGCGACATTCTGTTCCCGCCAGCTGGCAACCTCTAATCCTGTCAGTCCATATTTGGCGGCGTTTTGCATCAGGTTGGTCAGCAGGCGCATCACGCTGATCGGGCGGAACAGGAACACCGGCAGAGGGGCAAGGTTCAGGCTAAAGTTTTGTCCCAGTCCGGTAAAATCATGGGCCAGTTCGGTAATCATCTGATTGATGTCACCCGGCTGGGTCAGCTCAGCCGCGCTGCCACGGGCATAATCAATAAATTGCTGCAGAATGTTATCAACATCATCAAAATAACGACCAAAGTCATCCTGGGTAGATTTTCCCTGCCCGCTCATTGCCAGCGCCAGCCGTAGCTTGGTCAGTGGCGTGCGCAGGTCGTGAGAAATTCCGGCCAGCATCTGCGCCCGGGTATTCTCCATCTCGGCCAGACCAGCCAGCATGCGATTAAACGTCAGGCTTACTGTCATGATTTCAGTCGGCCCTTCCGGCGATAAGGGACGCGGCCATCCGCCCTTGCCGACGTCAGCGGCAGCCCGCGCCAGTGATGTCAGTGGGCGGTTGATACGCCGTTGCAGGCCATAAGCCGTCAGCAACGCCATCAGAGATAAAATCACTGACAGCAAAATGGCGCTAATCAGGCTGGTAAGATGATTCGAAGGCTCCACGGCCAGCGCAACCCAGTACGGCTGCCCGGCGATTTTCACCTCCACCCATAATTTTTTTTCCGGTGCCTGCTCCCAGCGCAGCTGAATTCCCGCAGGAAGTTGCTGATGCAGGCTATCAAGAAAAACTTTCAGATAATAACGACGATAGAATCCGGCCAGGCCCAGCGTAGGTATTTCTATCGAGTGTAGCGGTGGCTGAGCAACGCCCTGCACCGCCTGTACATAACGATCACGATCCGTAGCCGGTACCGTTGCCAGCAGCTTATCGAGCATCACGATCTGCGAGGCAATCAGCGAAGCGGCGTCGTTGACCCGGGGCTTCTGGATAAAAACCAGAAACACCGTCAGCGTGGTGAATTGCGTCAATGTTACCAGCAAGATCAACAGGACGCTGTTACGTGCCAGCAGGGAGCGGGGCCAGAATTTTTTCACGTTTCGCTATCTGCGATCAGCATGTAACCCATGCCCCAGACGGTCTTCAGCCAGCGAGGCTCGGAAGGTTGCATTTCAAGTTGCTGGCGCAGGCGTAAAATTTGCACATCGACGCTTCGATCCAGCGCTTCATACTCACGTCCTCTGGCACGGTTCAGCAGATTTTCGCGGCTGATTGGCCGGTTGGGTGTGGTGGCTAACGCAATCAGCAAATTCATTTCAGCAGAATTCAGCGTCATCAGCTGATCTTCGCGGTAAAGCGTTTGACGGGTGATATCCAGACGATAAGGGCCAAAACAGACTTCTCCCGAACCGTTAGGCGTTGCGCCACGTTGCAACTCCTGTCGCCGAAAGATCGCTTTAATACGAGCCACCAGCTCCTGCGGCAGAAAAGGTTTGGCAAGATAGTCATCAGCACCGGTTTCCAGACCAATCACCCGATCTATCGGGTCGCCGCGTGCGGTGAGCATCAGGATAGGCAGCGTATATTTCGCCGCGCGCAGACGGCGGCAAACGGACAGGCCATCTTCCGGTTCCATCATCAGATCCAGCACCAGCAAATCGAAAGGCTCACGTTGCAAATACCGGTCGAGTCGGGCGCTGTTTTCCGCCGTTCTGACCTCAAATCCCTGATCGCTCAAATAGCGTTGCAGCATGCTGCGCAGTTCATTTTCATCGTCCAGAACGAGGATTTTCTTCGCCTTATACTCGGTTTTCGCATCACTCATGGTCATTCACCCGATAAAGAGGGCTGATGAACAGGCTTGCGTCGCGCCTGCCACGCCTCTTGTGCACGTTGCAAAACGACATAAAAACAAGGGACTAACAGGATGGCAAGTAAAGTTGCTGACAACATCCCTGAAAAAACGGTAATCCCCAGTGATTTTCTGGCACTGGCGCTGGCACCGCTGGAAAAGAGCAGCGGCACTACGCCCAGGGAAAATGCCAGCGACGTCATGATAATCGGCCGGAAACGCGTTCTGGCCGCCGTTAGTGCCGCGTCAATGATGCTGCTCCCGGCCAGGCGCTGCTGGCGGGCATATTCGACAATCAGAATCGCATTTTTGGCGGCAAGCCCGGCCAGTAATAACACGCCAATCTGGGTATAAAGATTGTTAGCGATATTCAGCGCTAACAATGTGATCGCCGTACCTGATAAGGCAAGTGGGACACCAAGAATTACGCTGACAGGTAACCAGTAGCTTTCATATTGTGCCGCCAGCACCAGATAAACCAACAGCAGCGACATGGCGAAGGCAATATAAATGCGGTTTCCGGCCACTTTTTCCTGATACGACATATCGGTCCACGACAGGCCGATATCCGGCGGCAGGGTGGCTTTCGCCAGTGTCTCCATCGCCTGCATCGCAGCCCCGGTGCTGTAACCCGGCGCGGGCATTCCGGTGAGCGTGGCAGCCGGGTCGAGATTATATAAGGAAGCGACGGCTGGCCCCTGAGTCGGGGTGAAACTGACCAGTGTTGCCAGCGAAACTGGCTCACCGCTGGCATTTTTTACCGTCAGTGCAGAGATTTGCTGTTGCAGCAGACGCTGATCTGACTGCGCCTGCACATAAACTTTCACGCTATGGTTCTCGCGGGTGATTTGATTAACATAGCTGGCACCAAGATATTGTTGCATCGCATCAAAGGCATCACCGGGAGATACACCCATCGCTGCCGCGCGCGTTCTATCCAACGTGACATTGATCTGCGGCACATCGGCACGCAGCGTGCTGAACATGCGCGACACTTGCGGCAGTGCCATCGCCTGCCGGGCAAAATTATCACTCACCTGTTGCAGATGTCGGTAATCACGTTGCCCGTCATTCTCGCTCAGGATCATCTGCATACCGCCACCGTTACCGACGCCCTGAATCGGCGGCGGCACAATCACCAGCGCGTTGGCATCGGGAATACCCGCCAGCTGTTTATTCAGATTGAGATAGATTGAACGCAGATCCTGGTTTCTGCCACGCTGATTCCAGGGTTTCAGGGTGATGTAAATCAGCGCCGCGTTGGACAGGGACGCATTATTGTCGAGCGGTGACAGCCCGCCGATCACCACGACATGGTCTACCCCGGGCTGCTGATTCAGCAATCGTTCCACTCGCTGGGTAACGTTGGCGGTTTTTCCCAGCGAAACGGCGTCGGGCAGTTGCAGCGACACTAACAGATAACCCTGGTCTTCCAGCGGGATAAATCCGGTTGGAATTCTGAGGAAGGCGACTAACGCCAGCACGATCACCACCATGCCACTGATAAGCGCCGCTTTGCTGTGGCGGATTAAACGGCGAACAGTGTTGAGATAAACGTTCTCCAGCCAGGCGAAAACCTGATTGAACTTCCGGTAAATCCAGGGTTTGGTTCCCTGCTTCACCGGTCGCAGCCACTGTGCGCTCTGCACCGGTTTCAGCGTCAGCGCATTAAGCGCGCTAAGCCAGGTGGTCACGGCAATCACCAGCGCAAACTGACGATACATCTGGCCGCTGAGACCCGGTAAGAAACTGGCCGGGATATACACTGCCACCAGCACCAGCGTGATAGAAATGATGGGGGCCAGCAGCTGGCGCATGGCGCGCTGCGTCGCCTCGCGCGGCGCATATCCCTGCTCCATCTGATGACTCACGCCTTCGACCACCACGATCGCATCATCAACCACGATGCCGATCGCCAACACGATGGCAAACAACGTCAGCAGATTGATGGAAAAACCCATCAGGTAGATAGCCCCGAATGTGCCAATAATAGTGACCGGTACCGTGGTGGCGGGTACCAGCACCGCGCGCCAGTTCTGCAAAAATGCCACGATCACCAGTAACACCAGCAGCCCGGCAATCAACAAGGTGCTGTAGACGTCATCGACTGAACTCTTAATAAAGGTTGTGGTGTCGAACGGCAGTGAATAATGCATACCTGCCGGCAGTTGCGCAGACAATTTTTGCATCTCAGCGGCGACCGCAGCGCCAACGTCCAGCGCGTTGGCATCCGGTAACTGAGAAATGGCAATCCCCGCTGCAGGTTTCCCGTCCATGGTGAAAAACTGCGCATAACTCGATGAACCCAGCTCTGCATGGCCGACATCCTGTAAACGCACCAGCCTGCCGCCATCCTCGGTACTGCTTTTAATCACGATCTGATTGAACTGGCTGGCATCGGCCAGCAGGCCATTAACGTTGAGCGTCAGTTGCATCTGCTGGCCGTTGTTGACGGGCGGAGCGCCCAGCTGTCCGGCACTGACGCTGCGGTTTTGCGCTTTGATGGCGTTGATCACGTCATCCGGTACCAGACCATATTGCTGCATGCGCGCCGCATCCAGCCAGATGCGAATGCTGTAATTACCGGTGCCAAACACCGTGACATCCCCCACGCCAGGTATGCGCGCCAGCGAGTCGCGCAGATGATTGGTGGCGTAGTTGCTCAAAAACAATGTGTTTTGAGCCGGGTCGGTCGATTGCAGGCTATACAACTGCAAAATGGCCGTAGATCTTTTTCGCACCGTCACCCCCTGCTGCTGCACCGCATCCGGCAACTGGGAGAGCGCAGCCTGCACACGGTTTTGCACCAGGATCTGGGCCTGGTCGCTGTCGGTGCCGATGGCAAAGGTGATATTCAGGGTATAGGTACCATCATTGCCGGTGGTCGATTTCATATACAGCATGTGCTCGACACCATTCACCTGCTGTTCGATGGGGAACGCCACCTGATCCTGCAATGTCTGCGCATTGGCGCCGGGATAGTGCGTCACCACCTGCACCGTCGGCGGAGTGATGGGAGGATACTGCGTCACCGGTAATGCCCATAAAGCCACCGCGCCGAGGATCAGGATAATCAGCGACAACACATTGGCGAAAACCGGTCGGTCGAGAAAGAACTTAATCATGCTGGCTTTGCGCCTCGTTGCTGACGTTCACCTTTTTCCCCACTAAATCAGGCCGGGCAAAGGTCAGGACGCGTTGTGTGGCGTCATTTGCGCTGAGTAAAATGACATGCTCACCGCTGCCGGGAGCCGTTTTAACGCTAAGGCGGCTGACCGTGCCATCCGCAGAAACCGGGAAAACACTGTCGCCCTGTACCGCCGTGGCCGGTAGCTGCAGCTGGTTCACCGGCGCTGCCGCATGCAGCGTGACCTGGACAAACATCCCCGGCAGCAGATTAACGGGCGGCTGATGCAGGGTAGCACGCAGGGTGATATTGCCGCTGGCACTGTCGAGCTGGTTATCGACAAAGTCGATGGTGCTATGCAGCGGCTCACTCAGTCCGGGAATGGTGACATCCACCGGCTGCTGCCCGACAGCAGCGCTGCGTGCGGCGATAATGCCGAAACGCGTCGCGTCTGACTGATTCAGGCTGAAAGTGACATACAGCGGGTCGATTTTATTCAACGTGGCTAACAGGGTATTACCGCTGGTCCCCACCAGATTACCAACATCGACAGTGCGCCGCCCGATGCGTCCGGTAAAGGGGGCGGTAATACGCGTATAACCGAGATTAATTTGCGCGATATCCCGCTGCGCCAGCGCCTGATCTCTGGCGGTTTGCGCGTCCTGCAAGGCGGACAGGGAGATAACGTGTGACGGATAAAGAGCCAGGTCGCGGTCGGTTTCACGCTGGGCATTCACCAGCGCGGCCTGATCCGAATTAAGCTGTGCCTGTAAGGCAGCCGGGTCTAGCGTAAATAACACTTGTCCGGCCTGCACCAGGTCACCGTCTTTAAAATTGACCGATTGCAGCGTCGCTGCGACGCGCGCTGTAATCTGTACCTGCGCTGAAGCACTCAGTGTGCCGGTGACGGTGGTTGACGAGTCAAACGTGAGTTTTTGCGGCATGCTCACCGACACCGCAGGAACCGGCTGCGGGAGAGCATTTTGCTGGGGTTTACAACCCGCCAGTACACAGCCTGTCAGCAGCAGCCCAAACCGGCACGTCACACTCAGTGTCCTCATGGATAGCGCGTTCATCGGGTTGATTATTTTTTCGCAGCCATAAATGCACTGAGCTGCGAGAAGGTGATATAGCCTTTTTTCGCTGTATCTATTTCAGCAAAATGCTGAGCGACACGCGGCATACCCGCCTGCGCTTCTGCCAGCGTCAATTTGCCATCATGATTGGTATTTGCAGCATTGAAACGATCCTGTACTCGCTGCATAAATGCACCGGTCGGCGCTGCGCTGGCAGCACTGATAAAGACGAAACCTGCAACCAGCATCAGAAACTTTTTCATTTATTACCTCGATTTACCGTTAATGAGAGCGAAGGGGGAAAAGCACAACCTCACGGGAAAAAGGATATAGAAAAGCCAGGCAGGAAGGGTTTCTGAATTGTTCCAGACTTATGTCATCGCATGTCATGAAGCAACTGACCGGATGCCCGGTCAGGTCAGGACGCGCTGCGTAACCACGTTGGCGGCGCTGTCCATGGAGTAGACGATCGGCACCCCGGTTGGCACATGTAAGCGGGTAATCGCCTCGTCACTGAGTTTTTCGAGGAAGGTCATCAGCGCGCGGAGTGAATTGGCATGCGCCACAATTAACACTGTTTTACCGGCCCGTAACTCAGGCACCACCACCTGTTGCCAGTACGGAAGCACCCGATGCAGGGTCATGTACAAACTCTCTCCCGCAGGCAAGTCATGCAGGGCAATGTGTCGATAGCGGGGATCGGTCTTTAGCCTGGCGGGTGCCTCTTCATCCACCGGTGGAACGCCGTGCAACGTTCTGCGCCAGCGGAAGACATTCTCTTCACCCAATGTATCAACGGTTGCGGCTTTATTCAGTCCCTGCAACGCCCCGTAGTGTCGTTCATTAAGACGCCAGGTTTTGTCCACCGGCAACCATGCGCGATCCAGCTGATCCAGCACACGCCAGGAGGTATGGATGCAGCGGGTCATCACCGAACTGCAAACAAAGTCAGGCATCAGTGATGCTTTCCTGATTAGCGCGCCCGCCCGCTCAGCCTCCAGATACCCCTGTGGCGTCAGCGGCACGTCTGTCCAGCCGGTATAACGATTTTCAAGGTTCCACTGACTTTCGCCATGACGTAATAAAATAAGCGTCGATGTATGCATGCTTTATCCCATAAAGGGCCGGGCCGTGAAGCCCGGCCTGTAATCAGGCACGGCGGATAAACGCCCCCAGCCCGGCGTACTGAGCGTCCTGTCCAAGTTCCTGCTCGATACGCATCAGCTGATTATATTTTTCAACCCGCTCTCCCCGGCAAGGCGCGCCGGTTTTGAGATGTCCGGCCCGCAGCGCGACGGTCATATCCGCAATAAACGTATCGGTGGTTTCGCCACTTCGATGCGATATGAACGCCCCCCAGCCATGACGCTGGCACAGCGCAACGGCATCGAATGTCTCGCTCAACGTGCCTATCTGATTAAGCTTGATAAGTGCTGCGCTGGCGAGGTTTTCCTGAATCCCACGTTGGATGTATTTCACGTTGGTCACAAACAAATCATCGCCAACCAGTTCTGCCCGGCTTCCCAGCTGTTGATGGAGATATTTCCAGCCGCTCCAGTCATCCTCGGCCAGACCATCTTCCAGCAACACAATCGGAAATTGATCCAGCAGCTCGCTATAATACGCCGTCATTTCTCTGGCGCTCAGCGCGGCATTTTCCGTGCGCAGATGATATTGGCCGTCACGGTAAAACTCACTCGATGCCGGATCAATACAAATACTGATATCTTCACCGGGCTGGTAGCCCGCTTTCTCGATGGCCTGAACGATCAATGCCAGCGGCTCACGATTTGACGACACCGCAGGGGCAAAACCTCCCTCGTCACCTACTCCGACGGAAAGGTTTTTTTCCAGCAGCAACTGACGGAGGGCCTGATACACTTCACTGCCCTGACGCACCGCCTCCTTCAGACTCGCAGCCCCATGCGGGGCTATCATAAATTCCTGAAAGTCAGCGCCCTGCCCTCTGGCATGGACACCCCCGTTGATGATGTTCATGCAGGGAACCGGCAACAGATTAGCACGCAGCCCGCCCAGATAACGATACAGCGGCTGACGCGTGGCCAGCGCTGCCAGCCTGGCAACGGCCAGCGATGCGCCGAGAATGGCATTGGCCCCTAACCGGCTTTTGTTTTCTGTTCCGTCCAGTTCGAGCATGACGTTATCAATGACACGCTGTTCACGCACATCAATATCGGCTACTGCTGCACTGATCTCTTCGCAAACAGCCTGAACCGCATCCTGCACGCCTTTTCCACCATAACGCGTGTGCTCGCCGTCCCGTCGTTCGTGGGCTTCGCGAGTTCCGGTACTGGCCCCCGAAGGGACGGAGGCTCTGGCCATCAGCCCATCAGTGGTAAATGCCTCGACCTCAACGGTCGGATTACCGCGTGAATCGAGAATTTCACGCGCAGTCATTCTGTCGATGTTCAAATTCATGTTTCTCTCCTGCGGTTCAGCTACGGGTGTGCTTGATAAGTACATCGACCGTCAAATGGTTGATGTATTCCAGTGAGCGTGAGGCCAGTAACCCCATGAAACGATTGCGGTGTCCGGCAATCACCAGGTCAATACCTCGCTGTTTAATGCATTGATCCACATCCTCGAATCGGTTGATTGTCACCAGCTCGCAGGTATCAACCACCACCGGCGCAGCCTTAACCAGTTCACTCAACCATGATTTCGCCCTGATAATGTCTTGCGAAACCTTGTCATCCATGACGCTGTCGGATACGTAATTCATTTCGCGATAGTCTTCGCTGATATGTGCCAGCGTGATTTTCATTCCCGTCTGCTGTGCCAGCACAGCAGCATGATTCAGCAGCAATGCGCCATCCTGCTGGTCGTGAACCAGCACCAGCGCATGGGTATAAGATTTCATGCTTCACCCCCGGCTTTGTTCAAGGTGATGATGAAGCCAGGGCAACAGCTGTTTTTTCCTGCTGAGCATCCCGGGAAGTGAGCAGGGCCCGACATCTTTCAGTGCCCGACCGGCAAAATAGAGCGTGGAAAAATTGTCGGTGATATCTGTCACCATCAACACACCCAGCCCAGCCCCGGACTGTGTGACCTGATGCTGCAATTCCTCACAAAGCGCGGTAATCAGATGAGAAACCTGAGACTGGTTCATCACTTCGATCTGCGAAATGCGAACATCCGTACCCGCGATCACGAACGCTTTGAGGTCCTTCTCAAGCAGGTGCTGGGGTGACAGTCCGGCAAGGTCGGTTTTCGCGCTCAATAAATGACGACCGAAGGTTTTACGGTTGATGCCGGTTCGAACGCAGAGCTGGGTAACGGTGCAAATATCCTCTTCCGTCGTCGTTGGCGACTTCAGATTCACGGTGTCGCTGAGGATGGCCCCCAGCAGCAGAATGGCGTGTGATGAGGCCAGACTGTTACGATCGGCTTCATCCATCAGTAACCAGAGCACGGTAGCGCTGCTCCCTACCGGCTTTATCCACACTTCTGGCGGCAGCTGGGTGACCAAACCGCCGAGCCGGTGGTGATCGATAATGCCGATAACGTTGCTTTGAGCCAGATCGCCCGGCCCCTGAGCAGGCTCGGTGAAATCGACCAGCCAGACATCCTTACCTGCCAGGGGAAGCGTAAGTCGTTCCGGCAGGGGCAAGCCTGCTTCAGCGAAAATAAAACGCGTTTCCCGATTGGCCTCACCCGCACGCCAGGCGTGAGCGGGACGATGTTGCCGGTTTAACCAGTGAGCGGTAACCACTGCCGTACAGATGGCATCACTGTCAGGATTGATATGGCCTGTAACATGTATCAAAGGAGTATCCCCGCAGCAGGAAGTATGCGGGCTGGGTGAATTCTGATCAGCCTGACATACCTCTCAAGTCATTAAGAGTCATATCAGGCGTCATCAGCCCCGAACGGGGCGGTTGTGGGAAGGTGGAACGCCATCACCTTTGAGGCCAGTCTAGAACAGGTGAATTTATTTGTCAGCTGATTCGTTGGCTGTTGCGACAGAGTTCGCGGCTAACTACTGGATTGATAACATAATTATGAGTGGGTCATCAGCTGGAAGAGAAAAGGCGTTTGCGTTTCCTGGCAAACTTCGCTGCGCCAGCCGCTACGATGCAGTATTTTTTCCAGACCCGCAACATTGCCGGTTAGCCGTGCCATCAGTGGCGCAATCTGTCCACCGTCAGCATCGAAGGAAACGTCCAGTCCGGATCGTGACAGATATATCGCGTCGAGTTCGCCGTTGGTGACCACCGTATTACGCCCTGACCATTCTCTGTCGCTGAGCACCCGATAGACCCATTGCATTTGTTTTGCGGTTTCAATGGCGTAGGTCAGACGGAACAGGTCGTTCTGCTGGGACAATTCTCCCGTACAGGAGCGCCATAGATAATCGAGTTTGTGTCGCAGTTTTGCTGCGGGTCCAAATGCCCGGCCCTGTTTCAACAACCACTGGATATCACTGGCAACTTCACGGGGAAAACGATGTTGCTTCAGCGCAGTGGCCAGCCAGCGCGTCAGGAAAACATTTTCCTGTGATTCCGAGCTGACCAACCCATCATGTCTCGCCAGTTCAAGAGCGATCAGTGCGCACCATGCCAGATGCCCGGTTTTTTCGGTTAAGGATTGCGTCATCACCGCAACATCTCCTTGTAATCCATGATTATTCCGTTGAGAGTTAGTGAAGTACAACTCACCTAAAATGTAAATAGCTTGTATCTAATTTGTTGCTTTTGGGAAGTTCCCCCCCCCTGCAGATAGCAGGTTAAAAAGGGATCTTTGTTGCACCTGTCCATTATTTTCATTCTGGCATCAGGTTATCCTCCAGCATCATAATCGAGCTGCTTTGCATTTTATTTTCGGGCGGACCCGACGGCGCTAATAACCTGCCCCATGAACTTTTGGACACAACAAGTTAAGAAGGCGAGCACAAAACCGACCTGAAATTATCGTCAATATGCTGCCGAACTGAACTATAGTTCAACTCGCCCTAAAGGAAAGATGTATTTGCAATTACGTGATCGGATTTGAAACGTAGTAGAGAAGCGTAAGGATAAATTAAGAATTGTACCGATACCCCTGGCAAGTTTCTGAGTAAAATAAATAATTCATCATGGTGATGACAACATTTATCATAAAAAACCTCGTTGCCTCCCAAAAATAACCCCCGACATCATTATTTTTATAGTCAACGTTAAGTTTCCCCTTTTCCATAGTGACGCGTGAGTATATACTCATTTCACAGACTTATTTTAAATCTTAGATTCGTCATACTTTACTCGTTCAACGACACCGTTTGGAGATTTCCATGAGTGATTCACTTAAGGCGCTAAATAACATTCGTACACTGCGTGCGCAGGCACGTGAACTGGCTCTGGCCGATCTGGAAGAAATGCTTGAGAAGTTCAGCGTTGTTGTTTCAGAACGTCGTGAAGAAAGCCATGCGGAAGAAGCTGCTGTTCGTGAGAAAGCAGAGAAGCTGGCTAAATATCGTGAGTTGCTGCTGGAAGACGGTATCGACCCGACTGAATTACTGGGTTCCCTGCAGGGTGCAGGTAAACCACGTGCGAAACGTGCTCCGCGTCCGGCTAAGTATAAATATATTGAAGACGGTCAGGAAAAACACTGGACTGGCCAGGGTCGTACCCCTGCGGTCATTAAAGCTGCGATCGAAAGCGGTAAATCGCTGGATGACTTCCTGATTTAATCCTAAGGATTTTCAGTAAGTTAAAAACCACGCGGGGTTTCACACCGCGTGGTTTTTCTATTGGTTACGTGTTGCCTCTTTCATCGATCTCACAAAAGAATAGAGTTCAGTCAGCATCGCGTCTGGCGCATTAATGTTGCGTTCTATTATTTTTACTACCGCAGAACCTGATATAACACCTGCAATACCACTTTTCATCACTTCTCTGATTTGTGCTGGCATTGATATGCCAAAACCTAACATTGCTGGTAGGGCATTAAAGCGCCTGAGCGATTCAAGGATATGTGGCGAAGGCAGACCCGCCCTATTTTCAACGCTGATCACACCGGCACGTGAAAGCAGATAAGTATAACCTCCGCCCTATCCTGATACTTTTTCTAAGGTAGTCATGTCAGCATTAGGTGGAGCAAAGAATACTGTGGAAATGCCACAGCGCTCAGCGGCTTCACGAAACTCTTTTGATTCCTCAACCGGAACATCGCCAATCAACACAGAATCCACACCAGCCTGTGCACATCATAATTTCAAATGACAGCTCAGGATTGGGATCCCCAAGGGTGACATAGGGAACAAAAGCCCCTTCTTTATTCTGCTCCAGGCGATCAAACATAATTTTATAGCGATCCATCTACACACTCCTTTAAGGGTGAAAACCGGTTGCATCTTCGGAATATGAATCTGATATCGCAGCTTGTTTAAGTTTATGTGAAGGGAGCTTGCTTCCACAGCGGCGTGAACTTACATCAACTCTCTGGCTTGTTTACAAATCAGCTGCCTCAACCATTGTTGTGCTTTGCTGGCATCGGAGCGCCGGTGCCAAAGCAAATCAAACTGGATCTGCGGCATCTCAAGTGGAGGATTGAACATCAATACGTTTTCATTTTTTTCGCTGGCTAATGCACTGCGTTTTAACACTGTCGCAATAAACTGCGTTTGCTGGATCACCCCGATGACGGCGAACATGGAAGGCAATGTCAGGCGCAAATCTCTGGTCAGTCCCATCACCTTAAGGCGTTCATCTACCAGCCCATAATGATTACCTTCGGGCGAGACCAGGATATGGCCCGTGCTCAAATACGACGCCAGCGTCATCCCCTCGCGTGCCGCTTCACTATCCCGCTGGACCAGGGTGACAAACTCATCACGAATTAATGGCAGCGACAATATTCTGTTTTCAGATCTCGTCGGCGCGATGCCGATCACCAGGTCAATTTTGCCACTATCCAGCAGGGCAACAGATTCATCACGATCGATATATGACTGCACATGAATCGTCACCCCTGGCGCCTGCTGATTGACCGCTTTCATTATGCCGGGCAGTAACACCATCATCGGGTATTCCGACATTCCGAGCGTAAATGACATGCTTCTGTTGGCCGGAGAAAATTCATCCGGGGCCAACAGATGAGTCAGTTCATCCAGCGCTTTAGACACATGCAAACCGATTTCTTTTGCCCGCGCGGTCGGCAGCAGTCCTGAAGCGCTGCGAATAAAAAGCGGATCGGCAAAATGCGTGCGTAAACGGGAAAGCGCGGCACTCATGGCAGGCTGACTGACTGAAGCTTTGGTCGCGGCTCGGGTCACATTTTTCTCTTCCATCAACGCGGCAAAAGCCACCAGAAGATTCAGGTCAAGCCCCCTAAAATCCATAATTCGTATAATCCTCTATATCTACTATTTATTTTAATTATAGCGGGTGCGGATGTGATACTGACTGCGAAGTACAGATTAATCATAAAAAATCATCAGCCAGAGGAATGAAGCAATGTCAGGTAATCACGAGACCGTAAATCGTCTTATGGCCGAACGTCAGGCCGTTGAAAAACTTTATCAGGCTTTCAGCCTCCAGAATCCTGATTTGGTTGATGAGGCGGTCACACCAGAATGGGATGATATTCCTCTAGCCCCCGGGCAGACTGCGGGTCCTGCAGGGCTGAAGCCTATCATCAGGGAGTTTATCCATGCTTTCCCGGATGTTCAGATCATCATTCACGATCTGATCCAGGTTCCCGGTCAGATTGCAGTACGGGCGGAAATTACCGGAACACATCAAGGGACAATCATGGGGATTGAAGCTACCGGAAAATCGGTCAGTTTTCGACTGCATGAGTTCCATCAGCTTAATGGCGAGCGTATTACCACTACCTGGCATATGGAAGACTGGTTTGGGCTGTTTATGCAGCTAGGCCAGTTTCCGCCACGTGCGTAGTAAGGTTTAGCAGCGCGATTTATGGCGCTGCTTCATCGTTCAGATACTTGTGCGCCTGGATTTCAATTTTGATACCCACTTATAGGACTCAGCCTTACCATCAGCACCTCTCCTCCAGTCGCGTTCGAGTGGATCATTTAAAGGCGCAAAAAAGAAACTGCTGCCATCACTGATCCTGTAATGATAAGACTTTTCATTTTTATATTGTTCCCAGCCGAAAACATTCGCGGGGTGAGAATTTTTATGATCATTATGTCCAAATTGATCATCACAATGTGATGGACTTGCTGCTGGCCACCAGCCTTCTTTGTAAATATCTATTCCTGTGAGTGCGACAGAACCATAAATCCTTCCTCTGTTAGTCGTTCTTTTTATATCCCAAATATCCTTATTCCTGAATCTGTGCTTATCCGATTTAAACAGGTCACATTTAGAATAGAAATCGTCATTGGTCTTTCTCGGGGAAACTCTATAGTTTTTATCGATCTTCATCAATGCAGCCAAAATCGCCGGACTATTCTTTATCGCGGTGATGACTGGATTACCATACGTTAATATTCCACTTGTGTATTTTTTTAGAGGGTCATAGACCGGGCAGTGAAACTTTCTGGTCATACTGATATCCACGTCAAAGTATGTCCCACCATAGTGGTATAAAGCAACAAGACGCGTAACATCTGAAGCCGCCGCATGATTCGCAAAACTGCCGCCATGCTCCCTCGACCAGGCGGCATAAACACCTTGCGGGAATGCAGAGAAAAGTGGGCGCGGATCTTCTGTTATTAAGAAGCGTATTTCATCTTTTTTATCGCTAAAATTAAACGCAAGATAGCGATATTTAGCATCATCACCGTTAAGCATTTTCTCCAGGGTACGATTAATCGTGCCCGGACAGGTCGTCCAGATTTTAATCTCGAATTCAGGGTTAATCCTCCTGAAATTGAGGATATTAGCAAGATGAGCCCCCGGTGCACCGTTTCCTTCCCAGACAAAGTGGACTATTTCAGGTACTTTAATCGAACAGTCCATTTTCTCACTAACTTCATCAGAAACATTCGAACCCGGATGCGTTATTTCCGTATTATTTATCGAGATTATACTTTGCTGAGCATGAAAAGATGAGTCCACGCGGCATCGGTTAGAAAGAGATAAGTTTGATGCAGACGAAATAGCGTTTGTGACAGAAAGCATATTATCTCCTTAGATATGAATCATTATTCTTCATACTCGAATTACGGCCCTTCCTGGCAGGGATATTTTATTGCATAATAATGGCTAAAATCGTCTATTATCATCACATATTACGATAATGACCTATAGACAAAGAGAGCTAATATGATTTCAAAGGATAATGCCGAACATTATATCTGGGGTGATGGGTGCGATGGCTGGTACCTGCTTAAGCGGCAGGATATGCTGATTATTCACGAGAAAATGCCCGCCCATACTCAGGAAAAAAGGCATTATCATTCTGTTTCCAGACAGTTTTTCTTTGTGGTTAATGGCATCCTGACCATGGAACTTGAGGGTAAAAAGCAGGAAATTTCTGCCCTGCAGGGCATCGAAATTCCTCCCGAAGCAAAGCATCAGGCCAGAAATGACTCTGATTCAGCGGTGGAATTTATTGTCATTTCACACCCCACAACACGTGGAGATCGTTCCGATTTGCAAGGATGACAGTTCTGATCATAATGCCAGTGAGGCTACGCACGTAGCCTCACTGGCACCTTTTTCAACCAATATATTTAAAACCTGCAATACATAATATCCATCACTTCACCATTTTTCCGGATATATTCCCTATGGCTGGCAGCGAAATAATAACGATAGAGTTTTGCAACGCGCGCATTGGTGACATAGCCCAGCAATCCAACATAGTATTTTTGTGCCGGATAGTTTCTTTTCCACCATTTCATCAGGCTGATGCCTGTACAGGAGGATCCCGCCTGAGCACAAATGGGGCCAATTCTTAGCCAGTCTTCATCCTCAAGGTGTGCGTGGCTGACACCGACGTAACCCACGATGCGATGCTTATCCAGAGCGATGGCCGAACGTTGCTCACTTAACTGCTGTGTAAGATTTTCCACCTCAACCGGAGGCAATGAACCCCGGCTTTTCCCTGATTTCCCAGGCAAATCCATGCAGTAACTGTTAATCAGTTCATAAATATCAGTGACATCGTCAACTGTCGCCATGCGAAAAGACAGAGACTTGTTTTGCATTGGCTGGGACCTCCGTATCAGGCAAAGAAATACTGACTTCCCCTCCGGCGGCCAGAGTATTGACCTGGGCCAGACTTAATCCTTCAGCCTGCATCAGGAAGTTAACTATCACCCAATGCTGAGCCGCTTCCGCTGTAAAGTCGCCGAACATACGGTGATATTCAGTCAACCAAAGAACGAGTTCCTCTGCCATTAACTGACCAGATGTCGCGCTCATGTAATCATGGAAAGAACCACTCTGGTGATGAATAAAGTCCTTACCCGGCAGAATGCTACACAGCCCCGGATACAAACGTGTTTGCAGGATAAAAGCATGCCAGACGTTATCAACGTCCTGGCTCACTGGGACGAAAGCTTTTTTATTGATTGTCGAACAAATCCATAAAAATTTCAGACATTCATCAATCAATTCATGCCTTAGCATTTCCGTATAATCGGTGAGAAAGTCAAAAACGATATCAATATATTCTGGCGACATTAAGCCCCGAATGTCATTTGCACTCATCTTTGTTGTTTGTTGCATACCAGCCTCAGAGAATAATGATATCTATTCAGTTTATGCTACGCAGGAAAATATCCAGCCTGCCTTGATAAACCCCGGTAATAAAGCCATCTTTGACGATGGCTTTATGAGTTCTGCATCCTGAACAGACTCAGGCATGACCCCCGGCAAAACAACGCGCCATACAGCCCGCTGAAAGTGCCTGGATTTTTTCCATAGCGTCTTTAGTTTGCAGCATTTGAATAAGAGATACGGTGTTTAAGCGGATGGTCATTTTAAATATCCTTGTACTCATCATGGTGTTTTATCGTTTAGCCCACCACAGGCTGGCTTTTTTCCAGCCAGGGCCGACAACGAACCATGCTAGTTTCGGATTGCTCTGAGAAAAATAGTTAGCGACTAAAATCAGTGAATATTCAGAAACAGGAAAATTACCACACTCTCAGCGGGAGAGACTCTGGCTGGTTATCACTGACATTTTCTGAGGCCATCTGCTTGTCCGCAATGAAACAATTGATCATCAGAATATGATTGATATGTAAAGGTATAAATAACGGAGGTTATTCATGATAAAGGACGCAGAGTTCGTCAGGAAGAAAACAAGGGCAATTGAAATTATGGCGAGTAAAGGCATGTGGAGCAGTAACTATGCGCCTCCTTTGTACCGCCTTTTATGGAAAATGGGAGTGAACATTCCTCCACCACCGTTTACCTCTTTCCGGACAAATATGTTCATCTTCTCAATCATGTTTGGCCCTGTATGGGGATTGATGATGTGGGTAACCTTTTGGAAGAATGCCGGTAACGGCCTGCTCTCCGTGTTCTTAACCGCAATAATTGCCGGGCTACTGTTTGGTTTTTCCATGGCCGTATTCCACTACTGGCGAAAAGCGGTCAACAAACTGCCTGAATGGGAACAGCTTTAAGGCTGACTGGGTGCCCCCCTGTTTTCCCTCAATGGCCAGCAGAAATTCAGGCCAGGAGAAAAACCTGCCGGACGCTGATGCCGGCAGGTCAGTGTAGCGGTATTTACTGATGGATCGCATGTCTGACTTCATCAGCCGTCAGCGTCTGTAAAAACAGATCGCTGCCGGGCTGAAACAAGGTCGCGGTTGCCAGGTTGCCGGTCACCACCGGGGCGAACCCCGCCGCCTGCGTCAGTTGTGCTACCGTATCCAGCGCGTTCTTATCGTCACCGGCCAGCGGCACAGCGAGCGCCTCGCCTGTGCGATGTGCATCGGCGGCCAGGCTGGCAGCCGCCAGCGAATTGAATCCCCGCACCACCCTTGAACCGCTGAAAAGACGGGCACTGTAGACACCACTACCGGCCTGTAACGCCTGAGTGGCCACTTCACCATCCCTTTGCGGATAAGGATTGGCGACATCCAGCACCACTTTTCCCTGCAAAGGCTCAGCCAGACTTTTCGCCAGCGCCGGTAAGGCGCCATAAGGCACCGCCATCACCACCACGTCACCGAATTTTGCCGCCTGTAACGGGGTACCTGCCTGGGCATGCGATCCCAGCGAACTGACCAGCGACTGCAACTCCTGAGGGTGGCGAGAAGCAAAAAACACTGAATAACCGGCCTTTACCCACAGCCGCCCCAGCGTTCCCCCCATATCACCCGCACCAATAACCCCGATGCGCGGCAGGGACGCAGCCAAAACACTGGCGCTGCCCGCCAGCATCAGTAAAAAAGAACCAACCAGAACCTTCGCGAAGCGTGACATAGTGAATTCCTTAATGTGATGGACATCACAAAGTATACATAGAAATCCAGGTATCAACGCAACGCCAGTCAAACCAGTAAACACTCAGGATGGAAAGTGCATCACCAACATATCAATGAATTGCCGGACTTTTGCCGCCAAATGTTTGCGATGCGGGTATACCGCATTAATGGCGATGTCCCTGCCTGCCCAGGCGGGGAATAACCTGACCAGACGCTGATGATGCACATCGTCAGCCGCCAGAAATGAGGGCATCAGGGCGATCCCCATGCCCGCCACAGCAGCATCTTTTATCGCTTCCCCACTGTCGAAGCGCAGACGGCGATTGCCAACTATGGCAATCTCAGCACCCGCCTTCTCAGCCAGTTGCCAGACACCTGAGTCAGACTGAAGGCCATATATCAACCTCTGATGGGACCCAATTTCATGAATATTTTCTGGTGTCCCATGCTGTTGCAGATAAGCGGGTGACGCGTACATAAAATGCTGGCAGTGGGTAATGCGGCGGGCAACCATTAATGAATCGACGGGGAGATCCCCCATTCTGATACCCAGGTCGAAACCCTCTTCAACTAAGTCGATAATCCGGTCAGTAAAACTGATTTCAATTTCCAGTTCAGGCCATTTTTTCAGGAATTCATTCAGCAGCGGCAAAATCACGATGCGGCCAAACGCTGAGGTTACTGTGAGACGCAAAGTCCCTTTCGGTTCGGGATTATCCTGCCTGACGCTACTTTCAGCTTCATCAATATCCGCCAGGATCTGCACGCATCGTTCGTAAAAAAATTGTCCATCGGTGGTCAGTGACAAAGTACGGGTCGAGCGATGCAGCAAACGCGTGCCCAGATGCGTTTCCAGCCGGGACAGCGCCTTGCCCGCAGCTGACCGTGTCAAGCCCAACGCTTTCGCGGCCGCGACAAAACTTCCCATTTCGACGATCGCCACGAAGGTGCGCATGGTCCTGAGCTCCATGCCAGCACCCGCATGCGGCTCAGTGATGAATGTACGGATACCCATTGTAGAAACCTATTCCCTGACTGTTTGGTTAAATTACTTATAGAGAAAATTATTCACCAGGAGAGCGAGCAATGTTACCTGTTAATGCGCAAAAAGCGTTAGATGGCTGGAAAGAGGCAGCGATGCCGGTATTACTAAAAATGCAGGGTGCCAGAGATCAAAGTTGGCCAGAGGCGCGCGACAGCTATGTTGCGGCGCTGGAGCGCCTTTTCCCCGCACCGGCAGGCGTGACTTTTAGCCAGGCGGATTTAGACGGCATTGCGACCATGGTGGTCACGCCGGATAACGTGATTGAAGGCCGGACCCTGTTTTATATCCATGGCGGTGGCTATGTTCATGGCGGGATAAAAGCCTACCGTGGTCTGGCCGGGAACTATGCCAGGCAGCTACGGGCGCGGGTTTACGTCCCGGATTACCGCCAGGCACCAGAATATCCCTTCCCGACCCCGATTGAAGATACCTTCACGGCTTGGTGCGCATTGCTGGCAACCGGGGTGGATGCCAAATCGCTGGCGATTTCCGGCGATTCGGCAGGGGGGGCCATGCTGGTCACCATCATGCGCAAAGCACGCGATGCGCAGATCCCGTTGCCTGCCGCCGCTGTGGCTATTTCTCCCTGGGCTGATCTGACTCACAGTGGAGCATCAGCGCGCGTCAGAAATGGGCTCGATCCCTTATGCAGCACAGAATTTCTAAACCAGCTGGCAGGTATTTTTCTGGCAGGAGAATTACCCACCCATCCTGATGCCTCACCGATTTTTGCCGATGTCAGGGATCTGCCCCCCACGCTCATCCAGATAGGTGAAAATGAAGTGATGCTGAGTGGAGCAATCCGACTCGCCGCGCATCTTGGCGAAAATCGGGTCCGCAGTTCGCTTGAGGTCTGGTCCGGGATGTTCCATGTATGGCATTTGTTTGCCGGATTGCTTCCCGAAGCCGACCAGGCATTACGCAACGCGGTGAGATTCCTCGATGATGCGTTAACACCCGTCACCTGATCATGGTCTGTAACGGCGCGATTTATCGCGCTGTTTTTTATCTGCTTAAACCCGCGCGATAAATTGTGCCGCTACAGAATGTGCCAGATTTACCGGATGCTAATAAATGCAACCCGGCTGGATATATTGAATAACAAGCAAATGGTTTTTCATCACTCTTCCTCAATAAGTTCCCTGCCAGTCGCCGTCAGTCTGACTTCGTAATAACGCGACTTGTCAGTGGGATGAGTAATAAATTCAATCAGACCTGCCCGCATCAGCGGTGCCAGGCTACGACAGGTAATATCTTTTCTGTTGCAGGCCGAAATATCCCTTCTCATTTCCAGTCCTATCGCTCTATCGCCACGCAACTTGTGTTTCGTTCCGCTCTGTATACGACGTAAAGTAATAAGCTGCACTTCTGATAACGCCATTACCCCCTCCCGAGGTGAATAGTTAGATGCCGTTTTACGGATTTCCCCATTAATCCAGATCGTTCAGGATCTGGCTTCCATTAACTATTAAGGGTTACACATCCCGGTCATTATATCGAAAAGATTTCGTAAAGAAATTGTAAGCATGAATTAAATATGGAGGAGGACAAATTCATTAGTCACTGACCTTAATTTGATTTTTTCTATCAAAATCATAGATAAAAGTCCGTTGACCGGGATAGCCGGAACCTTTAGTGTCAGGATTCAAAATTACACCAGCCCGAGACAGAAATGACGAATTCTTTTCCATACCAAATTTCTCACGAATATGGCGAAACTTTTTTAACCAGTAAGCCCGTTCGTGTTGCCACCATTTCGACCGGGCAGACTGATAGTTGCGTCACTCTGGGGATCATTCCTGTTGGCACCACACAAGGCCATGGTACGGGGGTATTTGAACCCTATTTATCGCTTTATTATCCCCAGTACGCGCGTGGCTTAGGGACAATGCGCGACCTCGGTGAGCGTAAAGATCCCGATATTGAAGCAATAAAATCCGTCCATCCGGATCTTATCCTGCTGAACTCCGCCGGATTACAGCAGCCCGAGATTCTCACCGCCCTGCAAGCCATCGCCCCTGCGGTGGTGACAAAAGGCCGCGGCACCAACTGGCGCAGCGATTTTATTAAAGTGGCGGAAGCGTTGGGTCGTCTGCCGGAGGCCGACAGTTGGTTGCAATCCTGGGATCACGATTGCCTGCATACCCGCCCGGCAGCCACCTCCATCGCCTTTATTCAGTCCAATGGTATGCGGGTAAAACTCATGGGCCGCAACTCGTTCGTCGGTTTAATCGCGAATGACTTAGGACTGAGTTGGGGAGGCGGGGAAGATTTTGATAACGTTTCCCGCGTAATTGAGCCGCAAGACCTGGCAAGTATTGATGCCGACTGGATTATCTTTGGCGGGCAGAAAAACGGTTCCAGCCTGATCCGTTCCATGGCTGGCTGGGAGAATCTGCGCGCGGTGCAGGCAGGCCAGGCTGTAGAAGTTGACTACCAACCTTACTTTAATAACGCTGGCCCCACGGCAGCACGCATCATCCTGAACCAGTTGAGAGCGATTATCGGCGGATGAGTTGTTTTAATTTGCCGTGATTTTGTTGAAATTGAGAACCATTATCATTAAATTGTTTTACTTTCTGATCATCTTCACATTGGATAAGTGATTAATACCACGATGAAAAGTAAGTCTGACCGTTCTCAATTGGCCTCGCTGGTCAAAGGGAGTTTGTGCACCTGTTTCATGCTGCTAATCAGCGTCGGGACGGGTTACGCCCGCCCCGATATGACCGCGCTGGGGCCAAATATTGCCGATAAAGGGTCCGCTTTTTACCATTTCTCGGTGCGTACCTTTGATTCTGCCGACGACCAGCGGCACTACAAAGTTTGGACCGGAATCCCCAATAAAAGCCCGCCGAAAACGGGCTATCCCGTACTGTATATGCTGGATGGCAATGCGGTGATGGACCGGTTATCCGACAGCCTGCTGGAAAAAGCAGCAGAGGGTTCCCCGCCGGTGCTGGTGGTCATCGGTTACCAGACCACCTTGCCGTTTGATCTGAATGCGAGGGCTTACGACTACACGCCAGCGGCAACCAATAATAGCGGTGAACCGCGGCAGGATGGTCATGGCCGAAGCGGTGGCGGCAGTCCTGCCTTCCGCCATTTGCTGGAGGCGACCATCGCGCCTCAGGCCGAGCAGAATCTGCCCATCAACCCGTTAAAACGCGGCATCTGGGGCCATTCCTATGGCGGGTTATTTGTACTGGATACGTATCTCTCCTCGCCATTTTTCACATTCTATTATTCAGCCAGCCCTTCGCTGGGGCGGGATAATTTCCGGCTGCTTAATGAGATGACATCCGTCAGCAAAGACCGCTTCAGCCATAAACAGCTGGTACTGATGGAAGGCAACGGTGACAGCAGACAGGATCCCAACACCGGCCCATCGAATGTACTGCGTGCCGTGCGGGATACCGTATCCAGCCTGCGCGCCAGCGGCGTGACAGCGAGCTGGGCGCTGTTTCCCGGGCTGACACATGGCGCGATGTTCACGCCATCGTTTCAGTCAGCACTGTTACGCCTGTCTGAGGCACCCTGAGAGGCGTATTGGGACAGTTAAAAAACCTCCTTATTAATCCCTAACCGCTTCATCCGTGATAGCAGCGTGGTGCGCTTAATGCCCAGGCGTTGAGCCGCACCACGAGGGCCTGCCACCACGCCGTTGGTTTCTTTCAGCACCCGCATGATCAGCTGATACTCATCCTCCCCGGCGTGGTCTTCCGCCGCTGGCGTGACAGGCTCGCTGCCTTCCGCCCGTGGACGATAATCAATGTCCGGTAGCGAAAGATGCAGCACATTGCCTCGCGTCAGCAGCACCGCCCGTTCGATCACGTTTTCCAGCTCGCGCACATTACCGGGCCACTCCATGCGCCGCAGGGTACGCAGGGTCTCAGCCGGAATGCTGTCGATATTACGATTCATGCGACGGGCAATTTTAAAGGTCAGGGATTTCACCAGCAGCGGGATGTCCTCCGGACGTTCACGCAACGGTGGCAGCCGGATGGGAAAGACGTTGAGTCGGTAATAAAGGTCGTTACGAAACTCACGCTCAGACACCATTTGCTTCAAATCGCGGTTAGTGGCAGCGATCAGGCGCACATCGACTGTCAGTAATTTGTTACTACCGAGACGCTCAAACTCCTTTTCCTGCAATACACGCAACAGTTTGGGTTGTAATTCCAGCGGCATATCGCCCACTTCATCAAGAAACAGTGAGCTTTTATCCGCCAGTTCAAAGCGGCCAATGCGCTGGGTATTGGCACCGGTAAAAGCGCCGCGTTCGTGGCCGAACAAATCACTTTCCAGCAGCCCGGCGGGCATGGCGGCGCAGTTCATTTTCACCATGCGGTGCCGATTGCGTTCACTCTGATTATGGATAGCGCGCGCAATCAGTTCTTTACCGGTCCCGGTCTCGCCGAGGATCAGTACCGTACTGTCGCTGCGGGCCACCATTTCCACCTGCTTCAGCACATGGGTCATCACTTCGCTGCGACCAATAATTTCTCCGGACTCACCAGCTACATTATCGATCTGTTCAGTGATATACAGATCACGGCCCACCAGATTTTCTTTCAGCCGCTTGATTTCCTGCCAGGCCAGCGCATTATCCAGCGCGATGGCAATACGCTCAGCAATCTGTTGCAGCAACTGCAAATTGGCCGGTGTAAAGCCTCCTTCCCGACGTTGCGCCAGCTTCATCACACCCAACATGTTATCGCCAAATTTTAACGGCAGCAGGCAGAGCGTCCGAATCTGGTTGTGCCAGAGATCCTGAAGCAGGTGCTCAAACGAAGCGGCCTGTTCATCGCTGTAAAGGTTAAGCAGCAGCATCTCACCGCTGTTAAACACCTTCTCCGAAAGCGTCCCGGCTTCTGCCACTTCGCTTTGATCGTGTATCGGCGACGCTTCATCAACAAAATGGGTTGAGTGTATCGTCAGCCACGCTTTACGGCTGCTGCGCACCACAATCCCGACGGAATCGATGCCGAAGTGGCTGTGGATCTCGCGGGCGATTTCGCTAATCACCTCGTCAAGATCAAGCCTCGACAACACAGCGTTGGTCACTGCCACCAGTGTGCGAAAGGCATCCCGTTCGCGACTGAGTTGCAGCCGGTCATCATGGGTATCCTGCAGGCTCTGAATTTGCTGTACCACCAACCCGACCACCTGGGCCAGGGTATGCAGACGGGCCAGCTCTTTCTCACTCCAGCCACTATCGTTATCGCGAATAAATTCACAGCCGCCAAAAATATGCCCATCAGCCGCCAGTGGAAGCAGACAATAACGGCCAAAGCCATTGTAAGAATCAAGCCTGGCTACCTGTGGCCAGGTATCGCTAAACTCCGGCCAGGTGCACATCAGCGCCTCTGGCCGGGAAAGCAGACGCCGGACCGGACCCTGGGTCAGCTCCCTGATATCTTCGTGCTGCTGCTGTCTGTCAGCTTTATCCATGCCATAAAAACTCACCTGTTGATGCTGCGCATCAAAAAGCAACATATTCACGCGATCGGCTAATCCCGCCTGTTTAACCAGCTTAGTGAGGCGGCTGATCAGCGCGCCAGGATCCGGCTGTTGTAACAGCGTATGGGTGATCTCAAACAACCCTTGCTGTCCGAGATCGCTCATCGGGGTGTATGTCATTGTTGTCGTCCATTGAAAACCACCAGCAAAACTACGGGGCGGGGATATCGTCCACTATTTATCAAAATCAAAGTTTATTCAGTCTTCATTGGACAATTAATGGTTTAAGTCAACAAATGCGCGGCAAGGGTTCAGAATGCGGCAGATCCAAGACGCGTCTTATACCGTACAGGCCGCTCATTCTGACACCGGGTTGTTCTACAGCCTCACCGATGAGGGTAGCCTGGCGGCCTAAGGGGTGGCTTTGTAATGCCGCAAGAACCGCAGGAGCCGCCTCCCGCGCGGCGACAATCACCAGCTTACCTTCGTTGGCAAAATTCAGGGCGTCCAGCCCGAGCAACTCGCAAACGCCGCGCACTGCCGGTGTGATTGGCAGCTGGCTTTCGATGATTTCCATGCCGCAGCCACTGGCAGCAGCAAACTCATGCAGTACCGCATTTACGCCGCCGCGCGTGGCATCACGCAGCGCTTTCACCCCTTGCATCGCCACCAGCGGCGCAATCAGAGGCGTCAGAGCCGCGCAATCACTGTGTAAATCCCCGTCCAGCCCCAGCTGTTCACGTAAATTCAGGATGGTCGCACCGTGGTCACCCAGGGTACCGCTGACAATCAGAACATCACCCGCTGCAATCTGCGTGGCTCCCCAGTTCAGCCCGGCAGGGATGGCGCCGAGACCTGCGGTGTTAATAAATAATTTATCCGCCGCCCCACGTGGCACCACTTTGGTGTCGCCGGTGACGATGCTGACACCCGCGTCTTTCGCCGCCTGCGCCATGCTGGCGACCGTGCGTTCCAGTGTCGCCAGCGGTAACCCTTCTTCAAGGATAAAACCACAGGAAAGCCAGCGTGGTTGTGCACCGCTGACGGCAATGTCATTCACCGTGCCGCACACGGCAAGTTTGCCAATATCACCACCGGGGAAAAACAGCGGATCGATAACGTAGCTGTCAGTGGAAAACGCCAGACGATCGCCACAGGCCGTCAGTTCACCCAATTCAAGCCGGGCCTGGTCTTCCTGCTCCGTCAGCCACGGGTTATCAAAGACGCGAAGGAACAGGCTGGCGATAAGCTGCTGCATCGCCCGGCCACCACTGCCGTGGGCTAATTCAATGGATTTCATGCATTAATTTCCTGACTTCTGTACTGATACCAGGCTGCGCAGGCTCCCTCGGAAGAGACCATTAACGCGCCAAAAGCATTTTGTGGATTGCAGCCGCTGCCAAACATCGGGCACTGATGGGGTTTACAGCGTCCGGTCAGCACATCACCGCAGCGTGCACGCGGATCGTCGTACACTTGCTGCGGTTGAGGCCGGAAATGGGCCTCCGCATCAAACTGGCGATAAGGCTCCGTTATCCGCACGCCGGATTCCGCGATCACCCCTAACCCGCGCCACTCTGACTCACCCTGTAGGCAAAAAACCTCGCGCATGGCGCGCTGCGCCAGGGTATTTCCGGCATCCGGCACCACGCGTTTGTACTGATTTTCTACCTGGCTGTGACCCGCAATTTTTTGCTCTACCAGCATCAACACGCCCTGCAATAAATCCAGTGGCTCGAAACCCGCCACCACCAGCGGTCGGCCGAACTGATCAGCAATAAAATCGTAGGCGGCTGTACCGATCACCATGCTGACATGGCCTGGCGCCAGAAAAGCATCGATGCCGTTGTCTGGTTGAGAAAGCAGGCTACGCAACGTCGGGATCAGAGTGATGTGCTGACAAAAGAAGGTGAAGTTACTCACTCCCAGCGCTTTGGCCTGCTGCAACGTGATGGCGGTGGCGGGCATGGTGGTTTCAAAACCCAGGCCGAAAAACACCACCTTGCGCTGGGGGTTTTGCCGCGCCAGATGCAGGGCATCCATCGGCGAGTACACCACCCGCACATCCGCCCCACGCGCTTTGGCCTGCAACAGCGAACCGTTCTTACCTGGCACGCGCATCGCATCGCCAAAAGTGCAGAAAATCACCTCCGGGTGGCTGGCGATTTCGATGCAACTATCGATGCGTCCCATCGGCAATACGCAGACCGGGCAACCCGGCCCGTGAATAAACTCGATGTTCTTCGGCAACAACTGGTCGAGGCCAAAACGGAAAATGGCGTGGGTATGACCACCGCACACCTCCATCATGCGCAGTGGTCGCTGTTCGTTGTAGGCCAGCAGGGGTGCGCGTGTCTGCAACCGGTCAATCAGTTGCATCACCCTGGCAGGATCGCGGTATTCATCCACGTAACGCATCAGCCACGCTCCTCACCATAAAGCAATGCACCGACATCCGGTTCCACCGCAAACATGTTTTGCAGCGCGTCAAGCGTATCGCGGGCTTCGGCTTCGTCAATCACGCTCATGGCAAAACCGACGTGCACCAGTACCCACTGCCCCACGGCGGCATCACCCACCAGCGCCAGATTGACATCGCGCTGTACACCACAGACGTCCACTCTGGCGCTGCCATCAGCTTCGCGCGCCACAATTTGGCCGGGGATCCCTATGCACATCGTTCCGCCTCCAGCCAGTCGATCCACTCATCCATTCCGGCACCGCTGGTAGCGGAAAGGCAGATGATTTTTATGTCCGGATTCACCTCTCGGGCATACGCCAGGCACTTCGCCACGTCGAACTGCAAATAAGGCAGCAGGTCGATTTTATTCAGCAACATCAGCGACGCAGCTGCGAACATATATTTGTATTTCAGTGGCTTATCTTCACCTTCGGTGACTGAAAGGACCGCCACTTTGTGACGCTCTCCCAGATCAAAGCCTGCCGGACACACCAGGTTGCCGACGTTCTCAATAAACAGCACACCCTCCTCCGCCAGCGGCAGGCGCAGCATGGCATCGCGGATCATCTGAGCATCAAGATGGCAGCCTTTGCCGGTGTTGACCTGAATCGCAGGCGTACCGGTGGCGCGAATCCGCGCGGCATCGTTGACCGTCTGCTGATCCCCTTCAATCACGGCGCAGGAAACGCGCCCCTGCAAGCGCTTCAGTGTTTCAGTTAGCAGCGTGGTTTTACCAGAACCGGGGCTGGAGACCAGATTCAGCGCCAGCTGGTGTTGTGCCGCAAACTGCGCGCGGTTATAAGTCGCCAGCTGCTGGTTTTTATCCAGCACATCCAGTTCTATTTCCAGCATCCTGCGCTGGGTGATGCCCGGCGCGTGGGTGCCCGCCACGCCGTGGCCGTAATGCAGGTCGCCCTGTTGATCTTCCGTGGGGGCGAATTTCACGCCGGTGATTTGCTGCACCGGACGCCCAACCGGCGCAAATGGCGCGCTGCGAAACGCCGAATGCGGGTTGCGCTCGTCCCCTTCAATATACCGGTTGCCTTCGCCGCAACCGCAGGTACTACACATGGTTTATCTCCTGATCAATTTCCAGCCGCTTAATCTGCACACCATCGTCCGCCACGATACGCAGGTCACTACCCGCGCATTGCGGGCAGCGCCTGACTCGCTGAGTCAGTAAGGTGACGTATGCCTGACAGGCATGGCACCAGCACTCCGCTTCCTGCTGATGGAGATGCAGCTCGCAGCCTTCCGCCAATGTGCCGCGGCACGCCAGTTCAAAGCAGAACTCCATCGCGCTGGTCTCAACGCAGGAAAAAGCACCAACCTCAAGCCAGACACCGGTTACACGACGAGCGGCATGTTGTCGTGCGTGGCTCTCAATCAGTTCGACCGCACGCTGGCAAAGCGTTATTTCGTGCATGTACCACCTCCGGGGTTAACTGAGGCGGGTAATGCAAGGACGGTGCCAGGCAGAGCGTCACCCTGATGGCAAAGATGACGAAATGACACGTCACTTTCGGCGAATGCTGGCGGATTAAATATTATTAATCAATAAATACAATAAGTTAAAAACATGGCACGAAACATGCCTTATGGGGATATCAGCACAATACAGAGTGAAACAAAGATGGACATTAGGGAACTGAGTGAAAAAGCAGAATACATCGCCGACAAGCATCAACGTATGCAGGCCCAGTGGAAGCTATACGGCAATACCCTGACCCAGGGGATTACGCTGGCAAAAGCCAGGCTGTATCACACCGTGGCATCCAGCCCAAACGATGAACTGCGCTTCTTCCTGTTTGATCACTTCGTGATCCAAATCCGGCCTGCCAGGGGCTTCAACAGCCACAGCATTGAGTATCAGCTCGAACTGCCGCAGGGGGGAGGCAACATCATGATTGCCCGAGTAAATATGAATGAAGAAGGCCGCGTGGACGACCGCTTCAGCAATCGCGACCGTGACCAGGTGCTCGCCCACTACCTTGATCTGATCCGTCCGGTTTACGACAGCCTCTATCTCGCGGCACATGAAAACATTCCTGTGTCGATAGAACAGCTGCAACGCGCCGTTGTGTGAGTCACGCTGGGTGTCGAAAACTGTCGAAGCGGCAGGATATCGGCATGGTTTCGTCAAAAATGACGACATTCACCTGAGGAACCCGTTGGTGAACCGTTTTGTTATCGCTGATTCAAAATTATGTATTGGTTGCCATACCTGCGAAGCGGCCTGTGCCGAGGCACACCGCCTGCAGGGTTTGCAATCCATGCCACGCCTGAGAGTAATGCGTAACCGGGATGAGTCGGCACCGCAGCTATGCCGTCACTGCGAAGATGCGCCCTGCGCCGGTGTCTGTCCGGTAAATGCCATCACCCGGCAGGATGGCGCAGTACAGCTCAACGCCAACCTGTGCGTCAGTTGCAAACTGTGTGGCATTGCCTGCCCGTTTGGTGCCATAGAATTTTCCGGCAGCCGCCCGGTATCGATCCCCGCCAATGTCCATAGCGCCAAAGCCCCACCGGCACCGCCGGATCCGGCCAGCGTCAGTACGCTGCTGGACTGGGTGCCAGGTGTGCGGGCCGTGGCAGTGAAATGCGATCTGTGCAACTTCGATGAAAGTGGCCCCGCCTGTGTACGCACCTGTCCGACCAAAGCGTTACGTCTGGTCGATAACAGCGACATCGCCATCGCCAGTAAGCGCAAGCGCGAGTTAACCCTTGGGGTGACGCTCGGCGACCTGAGCCTGTTCAGCCAGCCAGAGGCAAGAAAATGAATGCATTGATTCTGATTCACTGGGCGTTGCCGGGATTGCTTACCAGCGCGTTGCTGGCAGGAATCACCGCGCCTGCGCGCCCGCTCAGCGGTTTTATTGCCGGGGCAGGCGGCGCAATAAGCTGCGCGCTGCTGCTGGCGGCGGGTATACAGGGGTTGACCGGGTTCAGCGGTAGCACCCTGCTCTGGCACTGGCAGCTACAGCTCAATGCTTTTAATGCAGTGTGGCTGGTGACGGTGGCCGCTTGTGGCCTGTTTATCTCGCTGTTTAACATCGCCTGGCACCAGCATCACTCCATCAAGGCCAACGGGTTGCTGGTCAACCTGATCCTTGCTGCCAGCGTGGCCGCCCTGGTGGCCGATAACTTCGCAACCCTGGTGCTGATGGCAGAAATCGTGTCACTGGCGGGCTACTTCCTCACTGGCTGTCGCCAGTCCGGGCAGCTATGGTTTGCCCTCGGGCGGCTCGGTACCCTGTTGCTGGTGCTGGCCTGCTTCCTGCTGTGGCAGCAATACGGCACCCTCAGCTTTAGCGAGTTACGCCTCGCGCTGCATGGCACGGCGGTTTCACCGCGGGTGCTGATTGCAGGCCTGCTCGGCTTTGGCCTGCTGGCGGGCATCATCCCGCTGCACGGCTGGGTGCCACTGGCACATGCCAATGCCCCGGCCCCGGCGGCGGCGCTGTTTTCTGCGGTGGTACTGAAGATTGGAGTGTACGGCATCATGCGTTTTTCGCTGCTCAGTGATGTTGTGCCGCTGTGGTGGGGCGTGCTGATTCTGGTGCTGGGGATGGTGACGGCGTTTATCGGCGGGCTGTATGCGCTGATGGAACATAACATCCAGCGCCTGCTGGCTTATCACTCGCTGGAAAATATCGGCATTATCCTGCTTGGGCTGGGTTGCGGTCTGACGGGGATGGCGCTTAACGAGCCCGTGTTGACGGCACTCGGCATGACCGGTGGCCTGTACCATCTGTTCAACCATAGCCTGTTTAAAACCACGCTGATGCTGGGATCGGGCGCAGTGTGGTATCGCACCGGTCATCTCGACATTGAAAAGCTGGGCGGGATTGGCAAACGGATGCCGCTGATTTCACTGGCGATGCTGACCGGTCTGATGGCGATGGCCGCGCTGCCGCCGCTGAACGGTTTTGCCGGGGAATGGGTGATTTATCAGGCTTTCTTCCACCTTGGCAGCCTGCCCCCCTTTATCGCTCGCCTGATTGGACCGCTGCTGGCCGTTGGGCTGGCGATTACCGGTGCGCTGGCAGTGATGTGTATGGCGAAAGTGTATGGCGTGACTTTTCTTGGCGCACCCCGCACCTCTCAGGCTGAGCATGCCAGCAACGCCCCCTGGCTGATGAATCTCTGCGTCGGTGTGCTGGCGCTGTGCTGCATTGTGGCCGGTGTCGCCGCTCCCTGGCTGTTGCCGCTGTTACAGCAGGCTGTTCCGCTGCCGCTGCAAACCGCACAAACCACCGTATCTCAACCGATGATCGCCCTGCTGCTGATCGCCACGCCGCTGCTGCCATTCATCCTGATGATCATCCTGCGTGGTGACCGCTTGCCAAACCGTTCACGCGGCGCAGCCTGGGTGTGCGGCTATGGTCACGAGCAGGCGATGGTGATCACCGCAACTGGATTTGCCCAGCCGGTAAAAGCCGCCTTTGCGCCGCTGCTGCGCCTGCGTCACACCCTGAACCCGGGTAGCTGGATGCCGGGCTGGCGCGGTGAGTGGCTGGCCGGATTCTTTCGCCGCCTGGCGTTTATTGAGCTGGCGATTTTGCTGGTCGCGGTCATTGCCTGAGGAGCTAACATGACGACGTTTTTATTTGCCCTGATCCAGGCTCTGGTGCTGTTTTTTGTCGCGCCGCTGTTGTCTGGTGTCACCCGCATGGCCCGAGCACGCCTGCATAATCGTCGGGGTCCTGGCGTGTTACAGGAATATCGCGATCTGCGCAAACTGCTGGGACGCCAGAGCGTAGCGCCTGCCGCCTCCGGCTGGGTATTCCGCCTGATGCCGCTGGTGATGGTCGGCGTGATGCTGACCATTGCCACCACGCTACCGGTGGTGACACTGGCCTCGCCACTGTCACCATTAGGTGACATTGTCACGTTAATCTATCTGTTCGCCATCGCCCGCTTCTTTTTTGCCATTGCCGGGTTAGATACCGGCAGCCCGTTTACCGGCATCGGTGCCAGCCGCGAAGCGATGCTCGGCGTGCTGGTGG
>NZ_JAPWKD010000003.1 GCF_028283705.1 Pantoea sp. | reverse complement strand
ATGCAGTGTGCTAAAGCTCTGGGCGCGCGTTCGGTAACCGCCATCGATATCAATCCCGAACGGCTGGCACTGTCACTGGAACAGGGAGCGGATTATGTCTTCAACAGCGCAGAGATGTCAGCGGAGGAGATCAGACAGGCGCTGGAACCCCGTCGTTTTGAACAGTTGATTCTCGAAACGGCGGGTACACCACAGACGGTGGAGCTGTGTATCCAGATCGCCGGTCCGCATGCACAGATTGGGCTTATCGGTACATTGCACCGGGATTTGAAACTGAACAGCGGCACGTTTGGCCTGATTTTGCGCAAAGAGTTAAAGGTGCTGGGCAGCTGGATGAACTACTCCGGTGAATGGCCTGGTGTGGAATGGCAGCAGGCTACACAGCTGTTTGAGCAGGGCAAAATCGACCTGTCAGCATTGATTGCCGTGCAGGGCGGTGCAGATGAGTACGCCAGGGCAGTCACGGCGCTGCAAGGTAAACCGATGAGCGGCAAGATCATGCTGGATTTCTCCGGCAGTGAAGGAGGGCAGCCATAATGTATCTGGTATCCAATCGCGCGATGCTGCTCAAAGCGCAGCAGGGAGGCTATGCAGTTCCTGCTTTTAATGTCCACAATCTGGAAACCGTTCAGGTCATTGCTGAAACTGCGGCACAGATGGGGTCGCCAGTGATCATGGCGGGCACCACGGGCACCTATAAGTATGCCGGGTTGAATTATCTGGTTGCCATCTGCCAGCAGGCGGCGCGTAAGTATGATCTGCCCATCGCACTGCATCTTGATCACCATGAAAATTTTGACGATATCGGGATTAAAGTGAAAGCCGGTGTACGTTCGGTGATGATCGATGCTTCGCATTTTCCTTTTGAGCAGAACATTGAAAAGGTGGCTGACGTGGTACGCCTGTGTCATCGCTATGATGCGAGTGTCGAGGCCGAGCTTGGCCGCCTGGGCGGTCAGGAGGACAACATCCTGGTGGACGAGAAAGACAGCATTTTTACCGACCCGCTCAAAGCCGCCGAATATGTGAAACGCACGGGTATCGATTCACTCGCGGTGGCCATCGGTTCTGCACACGGTATGTATCAGGGGGAGCCGAAGCTGGATTTTGAACGGCTGGCGCAGATCCGTGACCGGGTTGGTATCCCGCTGGTGCTGCACGGTGCCTCAGGTATTCCTGAAGCGATGCTGCGCCGGTCGATCGAGCTGGGGATATGCAAAGTCAATGTCGCCACTGAACTCAAGATCGCCTTCTCAGACGCGGTAAAAGCGTTCTTTTATCAGCACCCCAATGCCAATGATCCACGGGAGTATATGGAACCGGGCAAGCAGGCAATGAAGCGGGTGGTGCAGGAGAAAATTCGTATGTGCGGCAGTGCCGATAAACTCTGAAACACGCACCCGGACAAAGAAACATACCAGTAAGGATGGTCCGGGTTGCCGTTTATTGACTGCTCCCCGCCGTAAACGGCGGGGATTCTCAATTCACAGTGTCGAACCTATGCCACACTCAGCGGTTTAGGATTTACAGACTCTCCAGGGGCTAATACTGCCAGACCAGCAGCTTTGATATTTTCTCCTGACCGGCTAAGCCTGCATTTTTTTCCTCTGTTCTGCTTAAATCTCTTCCTTCAGCACATCGATAAGCTCCCGCAGACCCTGCGGTATGCGGCGGTGACCAGGATAATAAAGATGCATAGCAGGCTCGGTCGGCGACCATTCAGGCAGAACAACCCTCAGACTGCCATCACGAAGATAGGTACTCACACGGTCTTCAAGACAGTAGGCGATACCGGTGCCTGCGAGGGCCAGTTCTATCGCCAGCGCAGTTTCACTAACGCAAATCTGCCCGGGAACATCAATCACGCGATAATCATCGCCACGACGAAACTCCCATTTATAAATGGTGCCCTGGCCGGTACGCATTTGCAGACAGGAATGTAAGCGGAGATCTTCAGGAACGGCAGGCGCAGTACGGTGGTAAAGATAACGGGGTGAAGCCACTGCCACCCATTTCAAATCGGGGCCAAGCCGCACTGTCGCGAAATCTTCTGGCACAGTATTGCCGAAGCGTATGCCTGCATCGAATCCCTCTGACACGATATCCACCATCCGGTCATCCACGCTGATTTCAACTTCAACGTCCGGGTACAGGCTGATGAACTTTGGCAGATGGCGGGCAATGATGAGTCTGGCTCCATCGCTCAGTACGTTGAGACGCAGGCGGCCAACCGGTCGGTCGCGCATACGGTTGATATCATCCAGCGCTTCACCTATTTCACGAAATCCCACCTCAAGCCGTAGTGCCAGGTTGGCGCCCGCTTCCGTTGGCGCAACGGTACGACTGGTCCGGTTCAGTAACCGCACACCCAGGCGCGTTTCCAGATTACGCACAGAGTGACTGAGTGCGGACGTACTAATCCCCAACTCTACCGCTGCTTTAGTGAAACTGCGTAGTCTTTCGACTGCTTTGAATGCGTTGAGGTCCGCCAGGTCGCTACGCGAGAGTCTGGCAATGGGTCTGACTGGCATAATTAACATCCTAATGTTGAGCCAGATTAAATGCCCCGTACTAAATAACGCAACTCTGGCCAGATTTTAGCGTGTTAAGTTTAGATTTATTCATAAATACGATGCAACCGATCCTCTGCCTTTGTAAAAATCTAACCGGAGAACGCTGGACCGGCTTGTGGCGCCGGCAAACAATGGTTATGTATCAGGACAGTATCAGATCGGAAATAGGGCACTTTACGTCAGTAACGGCACCGGAATCTGGAACGGTTTTCTCCTCCGGCTTGGCCAGCGTTCAGAAATCACGCTTATCACCCTGCGGTCAACAACCCGCATGTCACTATTGTTGAGTTAAATTCACTGAGCCATGGGTTCTGGCTAAACAATTAACCAGAGCAGCGGGTTTATAGTGTATTCCAACTCATCGATACCAATGTAATGCCATCACCCATGGCGGTACTGATTTTGCACAGCCCGATCAGGCTGAGGACTGTGGTCATCGTACAGCAGTTCTTTTTATTTCAGTCCCTGCCAATGGCTGGCATTGCTTCCATTGGGAGACGACAAACGTTATGACAGATCAGACTTACCCTGCAGAACTGGACAGAGTACAGCCACCCGCAGGGATATTACCCGCCATGCTGGCGCTGGGAGCCGGTGGATTATGCATTGGCACCGGCGAATTCTCTCCCATGAGTTTGCTGCCGGATCTGGCGCAAGGCACCGGTGTTTCCGTTCCGGCGGCGGGGGCCTATATCAGCGCCTACGCAGCAGGCGTGGTGGTTGGCGCACCGGCGATAGCCATCCTGGGTGCACGCTGGCCGCGCAGAATTTTGCTGCTGGCGTTACTGCTCATTGCGCTGGCCGGTTATGCCTTTAGCGCTGCAGCCTGGAATTATAGTTCTCTGCTGATTGCCCGCTTTATTTCAGGGTTGCCACACGGTGCATGGTATGGCGTTTCCGCGCTGGTTGCGGCGTCAATGGTGCCGTCTGATCAGAAGGCACGGTATATCGGTTACGTGATGCTGGGTCTTGCTGTAGCCAACGTAGCCGGGGTTCCTCTTGTCACCTGGGTGGGACAATCGCTGGGTTGGCGCATGTCTTTCGCGGTAGTGACCGTGGGTATCGTCCTGACGGCGGTGATGGTGAAACTGTTTGTTCCGTCAGTTCCGGCTGATGGTGGAGCATCACCATTGAAAGAGCTGGGGGCGTTGCGCAGCCCGCAAATTCTGATGACGTTCGGGGTAGCCTCGGTCAGTTTTGCCGGTATGTTCGCCGTTTATAGCTTTATCACCCCGGCCCTTACCGAAGTCAGCGGTTTCGATCTGAAATGGGTGCCGTGGATCCTCGTGCTCTGGGGTGTTGGCATGGTTACTGGCAATGTGATTGGCGGGCGTCTGGCGGACCGGGCCTTGATCCCGTCGGTCTTTGGCATGATCTGCTGGAATATACTCGTGCTGGGCCTCTTCGCACTTGTTGCTGAATGGAAGGTGCCGGTGTTGATCGCGATTTTCTTTCTCGGTAACGGATTCGCGCTGGTGCCTGCGCTGCAGTCTCACATGATGAATATTGCGGGTGACGCGCAGACACTTGCCTCTTCACTGACGCATAGCGCATTTAATATTTCCAATGCGCTGGGGGCCGCCTGCGGCGGACTGGCAATTGCCGCAGGTGGCTCCTGGATTTCCACAGGTTGGGTTGGCGTGGTGTTCTCAGCAATAGCGCTGTTGCTCATGTACCTCTCGGTTCACATCACCAGAAGGAGTCAGAAATGACAGATTCAGTCATCGCAGCCGGCCGCGTGGCGGTCATTACCGGTGCGGCAAAAGGTATCGGCGCGGCACTAGCCCGTCGTTTGAGCAGGGAAGGGATGCGGCTAAGCCTGTTCGACAGAGATGAAACGGCGCTACAGGTGCTGGCAGCCACCTTAGGGACGGAATGCTGTCTTGTCACCGGCGATGTGACCAGCGTTGATGATCTGACCCGCCTGCGCGATAAAACGCTTGCAGCATTTGGTGAGATCGCTCTGCTTATCAATAATGTCGGTATTAAAGCGGGCGGTGGCCCCTGGGATTCTCCCGACAAATGGCGCAACAACTTCGAAGTCAATCTGCTGTCCGCTGTGACCCTGCAACACCTGTTTGTGCCGCTGATGCTGGCGATGGAACAGACCGGTGCGATTGTTAACCTCGGTTCAAAGGAAGGGATCACCACTCCGCCCGGCAATGCCGCCTACAGCGCGGGCAAGGCTGCCATTAAGGTGTTAACCGAGCAACTCGCCCATGAACTTTTACAGGTGACATCTGGGCGTGTGACGGCACATTTGCTGGTTCCGGGTTTCACCTGGACAGACATGAATTTCCCGGGAATGAATGAGCAGGCCGACGCTAAACCTGATGAAGCCTGGACATCGGGCCAGGTGGTGGATTATTTCCTTGAACATTTCACCGCCGGTGATTTTTACATTATCTGCCCGGATAACGCGGTGTCTTCTGATCTGGACCGGAAGCGAATCACCTGGGCATTACAGGACATGGTTGAGAACCGTCCGGCACTGTCCCGTTGGCATCCGGACTGGAAGGAAGCGTTCAACCGCTGGATAAATTCACCTGGCAGCCAGTTATGATGACACTGGCGGAGGAGAAGGTGGCTTATCGCTCAGGCGAATCCGCACTGACAGGGGTTCTCGTTTATGGTCGGGCCGTCTCCGAACCCTGCCCGGGTATTGTTATGGGACCCACTATTATACGGACTGGCATAAAGGCGATTATTAATCTCCCACTGTCATGGTAACGCTGACTGCAGCTGAATTTGGTTGCCAGAGATACGCTGGCAATCAATTATTCACACTTTCCCTTACCTTGCCTCAGGCATTGAGCGTGAAATAATCGTTTCAATGGATAGTTTGATTTATAAACTATGGCTGGTTAAATCAGTTTCGGGCCTGTTTAGGAATGTCCTTATAATTCTTCATTCGTTCTTAACTGATTTCCAGGAATCTCTTCGAAACCGAATAATAGGTTATTTTATTTTTTCCGTTATGTTTAGATTGGTACAAGGCTGAATCAGCTGCGGATAACACGCTGGAAGTGGTTTGATGGTCCTTCTTTTCAGACACACCGATACTGACTGTGACTAAGGTGCCTTCGATGGAGATCAGGGAGATGGAATTTTTTATTTCTTCAATGATGCTATTCAGGTGATCATTTCCGGTAATGATGACTGAGAACTCTTCTCCACCGGAACGCGCGATAAATGTTTTGTCATCAATGAAACTTTTAAGAATGGCACCAACCTGTCTGAGAACACTGTCTCCCATATCATGACCGTACGAGTCATTGATTTTCTTGAAGTCATCAATGTCCATGATGCAGATGACACCCGCAGTATTTTCAATTTCCTTTAACTTTAAGTTCATATGACGTCTGTTGGGAAGGCCGGTCAGCTCATCTGTCAGAGACAGGCCTACGACAGATTTATACCGTTCGTTGACAAAGTTGATAAAGTTGTTAAATGAATAAATAAAGAGCAGGATGGCCGGTGCATACAGCACAGCAGCGATAAGAGCGGTTGTATCCCTGTCAATGACTTTCAGACCGCCGGCCATAGAGGCCAGAGTGGAGTTTAACAGGAGGAAAAGCCCTATTCTGAACGTGGTGAAATGTCTTTCCTGTAAGTAAATTTTGAATGATCTTCTTATAAACCAGGTGAGCAAGAAAACCGTTAGGAGATTAATTATGAAATAAACATTAATATTTGATGTTTTTTCTTTAATGATCGCCAGTAGCACGATGACTGAGCCCAGAGTAAGCGCATAGGAAATTACCATCCTGTACAACATGCCTCTGGAACTCCCAACTTCATGAATTAATTTACTGTGTAACCTGGAGGGCATTTTTCCACCTGAACTAAATCATTTCTTCGTTAATCTATAACATCGAAGGCAATTATAAAAGTTAATGCTTTGTAAATAGGAGTCAAGCATAAAATGCGGTTTTCTTTGATTGAGACCGTTTTGAAAAAATGACTTTAAGCGATCGCGTTCAGGTAGGTACATAATAGAAGAATAAAATGGAATATTCTCTGAATGGTTTATTTTTTCCAGATGCGCCAGCTGTAATTTAATCAGAGGGATAAGGCATATATGACGGGAACACGCCTTTCGAACACAGCTTTTTCAAAAAGGAACGAGTCAGGACAGTGAAATGAATGTATATCTGAAAAGATTGCTGATGAGCAGGATGTACCTCATTCAGCATCAGGCAATTGCTGTTTGTGCGGTACACCTGAACCTTGCAATAACTCCGCGTCTGGCTGCTCACCAAACATCCGATACATTCATTTTCTGAACAATCTTGCTCAACGCTGACGAAAAAATTTCATTTCGTATGGAATTTGTTTAACTTTCATTTAATATATTAATAACTATCGCAACTATGAGTCATTTAATTAACGTTGCGTTTCGTTATTGTTAATAGAAAATCAATGAGTTAGGTCTGAAGTGAAGTTTTCCGCTGCAAATCTGTGGCGGTATTGAGTTATGTGAACAGTCAGGGAATCAACATGTTACAGTCAGACGATCTTTCCATCGGAAAGGTCCAGCTCTCACGCCGGAAAGTGCTGCTTTCCGGTGCAGTGATCATTGCCAGTGGTCTGGTTACCTCGGTACTACCGTCGTTTGCGGTTGCACAACCGTCACCAACCTTTTCCCCGTTTATGCAACTTTCTCGTCTGCTGGTTAACCATCAGCTCGATGACGCCGTGGGTCAGCGCATGTTGACGTTACTGGAAAGTGAGGAGAGCGGCTTGCTGGAAAAACTTAACCAATTGCTTGCCATTGCCCGCGCAAATAAGGCCAGTATCGTTGAGGATTTCTTCCCGGCGATTCCACAGGGTGCGTTACAGGAGCTGGCGCATAAAATCATCTTTGGCTGGTATACCGGCAGCCTCGCTCCTGTACGTACCGCCAAAACCTTCGCCTATGAACAGGCTCTCACCTGGCACACAACGCTGGATGTGATCACCATACCGTCTTACGGCATCAGTGGTCCCAATAACTGGCAACGTGCGAACACTCCGGTCCTTCCTGTACCGCAATTCTGAATCTGATAAGAAGACAATTATGGCAGCCCCAAATCAGTCACCTGTGGTGATCGTTGGTACCGGCGTGGTCGGTGTGGTGATCGCTGAACAACTACTGGATGCTGGCATTCCGGTGCTCATGCTGGAAGCCGGACCACGCGTGTCCCGCGCTGAAATCGTGGAAAACTTTCGTAATCTGCCGCTGGCGGCGAAAGGCAATCCGATTGAATGTTATCCCTCACGTGAGTGGGCTCCGCACCCGGAACCCGCTGGTGCGGGCAAAGGTTATCTGCAATTAAGCGGTAACGATTCCTACGCGCAAAGCTATGTGCGCTATGCCGGTGGTTCCACCTGGCACTGGGCAGGTACCTGCTGGCGTTTAACCCCGGCCGATATGCAACTACACACCCGTTACGGCGTGGGGCGCGACTGGGCCTTCGACTATGACACCCTCGAACCTTATTACGCGCGCGCCGAGTACAAACTGGGAATTTGCGGCCCGGACGATCCGGCATTGCAATGGCCACCGCGACGATCGAAGCCTTATCCTATGCCTGCGTTACCTTTTGGTCCGGGCGAAGCGCGTTTTACCGAGGTCGTTCACGAGAAGCTGGGGCTGCATAACATTCCGACGGCTCAGGCACGCAACAGCGGCACCTCTTATGACGATCGTCCTGCCTGCTGCGCCAATAATAACTGTGTTCCGGTTTGCCCGGTCGGCGCTAAATATGATGGTGCTACTGCGTTGTCACGTCTGGAAGCCAAAGGGGCCACCATTGTTGATAACGCCGTGGTCTGGCGCATTGAAACCAATGCCAGCAATCAGATTGAAGCGGTGCATTACTATGACCAGCATCGCCAGACGCATCGCGTCAGCGGCAAACTGTTTATCATCGCCTGTAACGGCCTTGAAACGCCCAAGCTGTTGCTGATGTCGGCGGATAGCCGCAACCCGAATGGCATTGCCAACAGCTCTGATCAGGTTGGCCGCAATATGATGGACCATCCACAAATCACCATGACGGTGACGCTGGAAGAACCTTATTGGGCGGGTGTGGGGCCGGTAGTCAACAGCGGTATTATGGAAACCTCCCAGGGGGATTTCCGCTCCCAACATGCCGGAGCGTACTTCCGCTTTAACAATTTCGCCCGCAACCGTTTTGTCACCTTTGGTGCCTTACAAAAAGGGCTGGTCGGCAAAGCACTGGATGAAGAAATTCGCCGTATGACCGCCTGCACTGCCGATATCGTGCTGGCGCATGAGATCCTGCCTGACGCCAATAACCGCCTGACACTGTCAGATAAAAAAGACTGGCTCGGCTTGCCAAAACCGGCGATTCAATACGACGTGGGCGACTATGTCCGCCGTTCTTACAATGACTACTCCAGACCGATTGCCGAACGCATTGCCGATGCGATGGGCGCTATCGACAGGAAGTTTTCGAAACAGTTTAACCAGAGTAAGCACATCATGGGTGGCACCATCATGGGGCACGATCCTGCCAGTTCGGTTGTGGATGATGTCTGCCGTGCGCACGATCACCGCAACCTGTTCCTGCCAGGCGGTGGCGCAATGGCGAGCACCGCCTGTGGCAACAGTACCCTGACGATGGTGGCGCTGGCGTTCAGAGCCGCTGATGCCATCGTACAACAGGCGCAGGAGGTGTGAAGATGCTGAGATTTAAACAGGGCACGCTGGCACTGATGCTGGCTTTTTCTTCTGTCACAGTCCACGCCGCCAGTGATGATGCTTTGGTGAAAAAGGGCGAATATCTGGCGGTAGCTGCCGATTGTACCGCCTGCCATACCGCCTCAGTGTCGCAACCCTTTGCCGGTGGCAAAGCCATTGCCTCACCGGTAGGGGAAATCATCGCCACCAACATCACGCCATCGAAAGCCGACGGTATCGGCAATTACAGCGAACAACAGTTTGCTGATGCGCTGCGTAAAGGGATTCGGGCAGACGGTGCTCATCTGTATCCGGCGATGCCGTATACCGCTTATGCGGTGCTGACCGACGACGATCTCCATGCGCTCTATGCCTATTTTATGTCGGGCGTGAAGCCGGTCGATCATCCTACGGCGCAGACCCATCTGCCATTTCCGCTCAACCTGCGTTTTTCCATGATGTTCTGGAATGCGCTGTTCCTGAATGCGCCTGGTTACCAGCCGGATACTGCACAGACAGCCAGCTGGAACCGGGGCCGTTACCTGGTGGAAGGCGCTGCGCACTGCAGTTCCTGCCATACGCCGCGTGGTTTTCTGATGCAGGAGAAAGCCGATGCAGCCTTTACCGGCGCACAGGTGGGTCCCTGGTTTGCGCCAAATATTACCGCCAACCCGGTCAGCGGCATTGGTCAGTGGTCACAGCAGGATTTGATTACTTATCTGCGTACCGGCCGGCTGGCAGGAAAAGCACAGGCGGCAGGCAGCATGGCTGAAGCCATTACTCACAGCTTCCAGCATCTGTCGGATCAGGATCTGACGGCAATCGCCGAATATATGCAGAGTGTTCCGGATCATACGGCTTTCGCTTCCGGGACTTCGCGCTTTACCCAGGGTGAGGCGGGCAACAACCTTGCAGCATTCCGTGGTCACGCCTTTGCAGAACCGGTCAGTGACGAGGGGGCAAGGTTGTTTTCAGGGAACTGCGCCTCCTGCCACGGCAGCAGTGGGCAGGGAACTAAAGATGGCTTCTATCCCAGCCTGTTCCATAACAGCGCCACGGCAGAGCGGAATTCATCTAATCTTATTGCGACTATTCTGTTTGGTGTAGAACGCGATACAGCACAGGGCAACGTGTTTATGCCGCCCTTCGGTGCGCAACCTAACGCGCTTAATCATCTGGATAATCAGCAGATTGCCACTCTGTCTAACTGGATCCTGCACCGCTATGGCAATCAGAATGTGACGGTGTCACCGGAGCAGGTGGCAGAGATCCGTCAGGGTGGCCCCTCATCACCCCTGGTACTGCTGGCGCAATCCGGTGTAGCCGCCGTTGTACTGCTGGTGATTGCTTTTATTCTGCTGTTGATCTGGCGGCGGAAACGTTAAACCCCTACCACTGGAAAATACTATGAAGCATTACTCACGTCGTCGCGTGCTGAAGATGGCCGGACTGGTGGCCATCACCAGTGCCGCAGGCCATCTGCTGCCACTGCCGCGTCTCAATGCTGCGCAACCGCAGGCGGATGCCGTGGCGCAGGCGAACTTTATCCAGGTGTCTCAATGGCTGACGCAGCAAGAGAACCTCAATAGCACCGTTGCCCATGCGTTATTTATTGCGCTGAATCAGACCCAGCAGGCGTTCACTGCCGAACTGACGCAGCTCACTGCTCTGCTACAAAGCCAGCCCGGTTTGTTGCAACAGGATCACCTGACGTTTGCCGCCAGTGACGTCGCCAGTGAAAAGCTGGCGAAAGCGATCCTTGGTGGCTGGTACAACGGCGTGGTCGGCAAAGGTAAACATGCATTGTATGTCACCTACGTTAATACGCTCGCCAACCAACTGGTGAATGACAAGCTGGTGCCGCCGAGCTTCTCGTATGGCAAATGTGGCAGCTGGGCGCAACAACCCTGATTTTAAAGAGTAATGTCGTTATGAATAAAAATAATTCTGCTGATGTGGTGGTGATTGGCGCAGGTGTCAATGGCTCGCTGCTGGCTACCCGTCTGGCCAAAGCGGGTAAATCTGTGCTGCTGCTGGAATCCGGCCCGAAAGTGGGTCGTGACGAACTGGTTGAACGTTTCCGTGCCTCCGCATTCAAATCGGATTTTATGTCGCCATATCCGTTTTCGCCGATGGCACCGCAACCACGCTATACGCCGGAGCCGGATGGTTACCTTCATCAGCTCGGGCCACACCCTTTCGCCGCGCAATATATCCGCATATTTGGCGGTACCAGTTGGCACTGGGCGGCACAGTTATGGCGCTTTGTCCCTAACGATTTCCGCCAGCAGTCACAGTATGGTGTCGGGAAAGACTGGCCGTTCGGCTATGACGAACTTGAACCTTATTACTATGAGGCGGAAGTTATTGCCGGAGTGGGCGGCTCGCCGGACAACGGCTCACCTCGCAGTAAACCTTATCCGATGGATCGGGTACCGGCTTCCTGGTTGCAGCAGCGTGTTACCGCGCGCCTCGCCCCCGACTTCACCGTGCTGGATGACAGCACCGGGCGCAACAGTCACAGCTATGATGGGCGTCCTGCCTGCTGCGGCAACAATAACTGCATGCCCGTGTGTCCGATTGATGCGCAGTACCATGGCGGTATCGCAGCACAACAGGCTCAGGATAGCGGTGTGCAGGTGATCACCGAAGCGGTTGTGTATCAGCTGGAACACGACGCACAGGGTAACATTGTGGCTGCCAGCTATTACGACTGGAACAAGGTAAGCCATCGCGTCACGGCGGAAACCTTTGTGCTGGCGGCTAACGCGATTGAAACCCCCAAGCTGTTGCTGATGTCGGTGAGCGATAAGTTCCCGCAGGGTATCGCTAATGCACGCGATAACGTCGGACGTAATCTGTGCGATCACCCGGCAATTGGGGTCACTTTTGATGTTGATGAGGAAATCTGGCCAGGGCGAGGGCCGGTCAGTCCGTGTTCCATTGGGCAGTATCGTGACGGCGATTTTCGTCGCGAGCACGCGCCATTCCGTATTGATATCTCCAATGCCTCTCAGGTGGCGGCAGTCACCAAAGAGGTGCTGGCGGAAGGGTTATTTGGTCAGAAATTACAGGATCAGATACGCTTCCGTGCGGCCCGTCGTCTTAGTATCAAAAATGCGATGGAGCAGTTACCCAATCCTGAGAACAGAGTCACGCTGAGCAGCAATAAAGATCCGCTCGGTCTGCCCACACCAGCCCTTTACTGGGATGTCAGCGACTATGAGATAAAGGGAGCAGCGAAAACGCGCGAATGCTATGACGCCATTGCCGCAAAGCTGGGCGGCACCAACATTAAGCACAGCAAAAGCGGCAGCTTTTCGAATCGTCAGCACATTACCGGCACATTGTCGATGGGGCTGGACCCGGCGACCAGCGTGACCGACCCCTGGGGACGCGCGCATGATCACCAGAACCTGTTTATGGTGGGTACTGGCGTAATGCCAACCGTTGGCACCTGTAACGTAACACTCACCGCCATGGCGCTGGCATTGCGCACCGCCGATAAAATTTTGCAGGAGACGCAACATGGCTAAGCAATGGAAAGCGTTGCTCTCAGCGGGGGTGCTGGCTTTGCTCTGTAGTCAGGCTCAGGCTCAGGCTGAGGATCAAAATGCTCTGATTAAGCGTGGAGAATATCTGGCGATAGCCGGGGATTGCGGTGCCTGCCACACTGAGGAAGGCAAAGCCCCGTTCAGCGGTGGCCACGCGATATCCAGCCCGCTGGGCACTATTTTCAGTACCAACATTACGCCGTCCAAAAGCGCTGGGATCGGCAACTACAGCGAAGCGCAATTTGCAGCTGCGCTGCGTGAAGGTGTGCGTGGTGACGGCAGTCAACTCTATCCGGCAATGCCTTATACCGCCTATGCGAAGCTTAGCGATGAAGATGTGGCTGCGCTCTATACCTACTTTATGCGTGGCGTTCAGCCGGTGGATGTCCAGCCGCAGAAGACCGCGCTGCCGTTCCCGTTCAACCTGCGTTTCAGCATGGCAGCGTGGAACTGGCTGTTCCTCGACAAACAACCGTTCCAGCCTGATGCCGCACAATCTGCAGAATGGAACCGCGGTGCATATCTGGTGCAGGGATTAACCCACTGCAGCACCTGCCATACGCCACGTAATTTCCTGATGGCGGAACAGACGGCGAAAAATTTGCAGGGTGCATCACTGGGCACCTGGTTTGCTCCCGATATCACCGTCACCGCGTTACAGGGTAAATCACACTGGACACGCCAGATGCTGGCTGACTATCTTGCGACCGGGCACGCCAGTAATGGTGCTACCGCTGGCGGGCCGATGCTGGAAGCGATCGATAAAAGTTTCTCGCGGCTTACGCCGGAAGATCGTCACGCCATGGCAGTGTATCTGTTGCCCGGAGATCAGGCTGATCAGGCTGCCGTTGTGAAGATCGGCCTGACGCCAGTGCAGGGGGATGATACACCGCAGGCCAGCATCAGCAGTGGTGAAGCGTTGTATCGTAATAACTGTGCTGCCTGCCACAACCTGGCGGGCGAGGGGCTGAACGGCCTGCCGGCGTTGAAAAACCACCCGGTGCTGGATAAACCAACGGCAGATAACGTGGCGATGGCAGTATTGCAGGGTGTCTGGCCGGAAAAAGATCAGGGCATGATTGCCTTTGCCGGTTCGCTCAATGACGCACAGATAGCCGACATTACAAATTACGTGATGCGGGACATTGGCCACAGTAAAGTGCAGATCACCACGGACCGGGTGAAAACTCTTCGCGCCGGTGGGGAAGCATCGCCGTTGATGCTGGTGTCGCGTGTGGGTATGGCTTTAGCGGGTGTGGCAGTCATTTTGGTACTGTTGTGGTGGTGGAGAAGAAAGCGCATCTCCAGATGATAACTTCTGCCAGGTGCGTATTCATGCGCATCTGGTCAGTTCTGCTATGAGGGAGAGGTTCCAGATCGGGTTCGGTGATGGTAATCATCTCTGCAAGAGTGGGATCATGAACGGAATTTAAGATGACCCAAGCCCGTTCAACTGAACGGGCTTGCTTTTTGCTATCAGAACTTCAGGCTGACACCCGCCGTGACAGAACGTCCGGGAGCGGGCTGACGTCCCCATGGGCTGGTATCGATACCGCGGAACCAGTAGTCGCGGTTAAAGATATTGTTGATGCCAACATAGCCATTCAGCACGGTGCTGTTACTGGCAATACATTCCTGACTTTTAGTCAGATGAAAGAGAATCTAAAAGAAGCAATAGGGTGTTCAGCAGTATTACGGCAGTCTTACCGTTCCATATGGATATTAAGTGCACGTAAATACCACATTTACATGGTTTTCATGTTTACCTGACAGATTAGTTGAGCCTATGTATACATGAATACTAAGGTTGTATGGTATTCGCGAGGACTTATTGATGGATAGAATGACTGCAATTGAGCGCCTGAACGCATTCGATAAGAAAGGGCGTTATGTCTTTACCACTCGCGATTTGGCCAAAATTTCCATGAAGATAATCCAAAGGCATTGAATGCCGGGCTAAATCGTCTGGTTAAGAATGGCATCCTTTCACATGCTATTCGTGGTGTATACGTGTACAACCATGCCAGAAGCAAAGATGCCTATACGCTTGAGCGCATTGTTTTAGCCCTGAGACGGGGAGAGTACAACTACGTTAGTCTTGAGTCAGCGTTATCTGCGTATGGTGTCATCTCCCAAATCCCCATTGGGCGAATTACGGTGATGACGACCGGGCGCTCTGAAGAACATAAAACCCCATTCGGGGTGATCGAATTCACTCATACGAAGCGACCGCCTGAACAGATTTTACTGGATACTTATATGGGCAACTCACCCTTGCGGCAGGCAACAGTAGCAACCGCCGTCAGGGATCTTCGCCGTGTAGGGCGTAATACACACCTGATCGATGAGTCGGAGTTAAACCGTGAATCAGAAAGTTAATTTTTCCGTACTGGTCAGTAAAGCAATGGAGTCGGCTGAGCTTGAAGGCATGCGTAACGTCGTAGAGAAAGAGCTTTTACACTACGACATTCTGTACTGCCTGGATAATGCCGGCTTATTGCAGGATCTGACTTTTCAGGGGGGACTTCATTAAGGCTGTGTTAAGGCGGCAATCGGTTCAGTGAAGATCTGGATTTTGCGGGGGGAGCTGAGTTTTCCGGTCCACATCTGAAGAACATGAAGACCTGCATTGAAGACTATCTGGGAGCACGTTACGGATTAGAGGTCAGCGTAAAAGAGCCAAATGAATTACGCCATGAGCCAGGCTATGAGGAGATTCGGATTGATAAATGGCAGGAATCGGTCACTACCTCACCTGGAAGACGCGATATGCCAAAGCAGCGTATCAAGATTGAGATTGCAAATATTCCCGCCTACACAAGAGTGCCAATGGCGTTATCGCGCAATTATACGGTTTTGCCTGATGGCTACGCTGACACACTGGTAATGTGTGAAACCCTTAACGAAGTGATGAGTGACAAACTCATTTCCCTGGTCGCTACAACAAAATATTTCAGATACCGTGATATATGGGATCTGCCCTGGTTACTCCAGCAGAATGCGGCCTATGATATTGAACTTATCCGCAGGAAAATTCAGGACTATCAGATTCCAGACTACAGTGAACTTTTAAAACATCGGCTAGCAAATATTGACCAGAGAGTCAGTGACGGGCACTTTGAAGCGGAAATGTGACGCTTTTTACCGCAGACGGTTTTTGACAGAACCCTGGGACGTGCTGAATTTACCGGTTATCTGAGTAACAGGCTAAAAACGCTGTTGAGTTCATTGCGACGGGAGCTGGAAGGGGAGGGTGGAGGACGTGCATTTCTGATGTAAAAAACTGATGCCGGCGGCATAACATAGGGGTATAAACCGATGATAAGTGCAAAATATCGTCAGTTGAGTCGGATACTAAAATCCAGGTAAAAATATTACACCTCCTTCCATTAGTTACAACAAACGAAATTTACTATTTAACGACAGGGAGTCATTTGAACCCACAATGCCCCTCTCCACCAAAAACCGTGCAAACCTCAGACATGGGACCGCATTTACCCACTGAAAAGCGCTGCCGCCCAGGTCCGGAAGGCCAGTACTGAAGTAGTGGAAGCCGGATGCTGTAACTACCAAGTTCTTCGTTGCTATGGGTATTACCGCGGATTCGTTCTTTCGTCTCCGACCATCTGACTTATATACGCCTGAAAGGCCGCTGCTTAAACTGCCGCTTTTCAGGGAGATGTCACGATGGGGGTGAAAAGCGTCTTACCCGCTCCTGTACTCTGTTTTCAGCGCCTCCAGATAAAATGACTTCTGGGGCTATTGCTGGACTCAAGGCATCAGGCGTGACTTCAGTAGAGAAATGCGTGGTGCAATTACTGGCTAAGGGAAGGATACTGGAAATCTTTTCATATACCCAGTGGACATCCACGACCGGTACAGAATTATCCTCGTTGGTATCATTCGGGTTGTACTAGTTGAACGTTATTATTATTAAGAGGACATCTGAGGCTGGAGGGAAGAGGATGAAACTGTCCTATTACCTGGCGTCAAATGTGTCTCATGCATATGCTTGCAACACCAAGAGAATTGGCGGTTTAGCCAAATCAAGGGCATTAAAAACTCGCAAGGCGGGTTTAATTATTACTTCATTCTTTTCTCCCGGGGGAAGCACCGTAACACTCAGGAACTGAGTTATACCTAAAGAACATTACGTGTCAAACATGATTCCCAAGGACAGTTTGGCAGTTAAACACTTGTCAGAATAATTCCAAAAATAAAAAGTATTTAAGAAGTGAGTGAATAATGCATTAGTTAATAAATCACATAAATGCTGCTCTTCCTTGAGCATTTATTTCCATGATTATGAAATCAACGGATAATCAGCTCACGATGTTCACCCGGACCGAGAATTTCACAGCCATTCTCCGTGACTACAATACTTTCAGAGAAGCCAATGCCATATTTATCTTCTGGATGCCACATGCAAATAGGCAGATGGAAAGCCATGCTGGGCAGCATAATTTCTTCTGAACCTTCTGCAATATAAAGATTCGCTTCAGTCCAGGCAGGTTGATGGCCCATGCCAATAGAATAACCATAGCAACCATGGAAGAATGAACCTTCCGGTGCAAGATCAAGCGCTTTTTTAGTTAACTGGGCAATATCATCCCCGGTACGTCCAGGTTTAATATGTTCAAGCAATAACTCATTAACCATTAAAGCTGAGTCAGAAAGTCTGCGGATACCATCACTGGGCTGCCCAATAACACAACTACGCATGGTCGGAGCATTATAGCGATCATAAGTGCCCGTATACTCAAGGTACACTGGATGCCCTTTTTCCAGAGTGTGGCGACGATAAGGAATGTGTGGCATATAACCGGTGCGCGGACCAGTAACACACATCGGGTCAATGGACATGAGTTCCGAACCCGCTTTTTTAAGCGCGTAATAACCTTCACCAACGACTTCAGTGTCAGTTTTACCCTCTTCACAGGCGTTAATTGTTGCCATCAGCCCTTCTAACGACCAAGTCGCGGCAACACGCATTTTTTCAATTTCAGCCGGTGATTTAATTGATCTGACTTTAAGCACCAGATGTGTTGCATCCACAAAAGTCGCATTCGGAAGCAACTCGGTCATGCGCAGGTAGCTGCGCACGTTCATGGCACCACTGGCGAAGGTCTCGGGATTATCCATCTCCAGACCAATACGACAACCATTGGCACCTAAATCACGCAATATATGACTTAATTGCGTTGCTGTATCAGTAGACTCGTACCAGCGGTAAACATCAATGTCTTCAATGGTAGAGAACAGAAGTGCGCAGGGTGCTTCCAGTTCAGAGGTATGCAGGCGAACATTACCTGTCTGCCCCAGGATCCCCATGCTGTAACCACTTGGCATCGTTGTGTCATAACCCGTCAGGTAGCCCAGATTTGGTGTAATGCTAATGACTAAAAAATCGATACCTCGTTCACGCATCAGCTGCTGTGTTTTAGTAACTCGCATAGCATATTCGCTGCGTGCAAATCCAAGCTCTTTCTGCAGGGGATGGTTTTTTAATGTCTGAACTAAATCCATGATTGATTCTCCAAAGAAACAGTAATTGTGGTTGAAAAGTTCATTCACGAAACAGTCAGGTATTAACAATCAAAATCCCATTGACCTATCAGGTATATCGGCCGCCATTTGGATTAGAAGTTATTTCCTTTACACAATCCATTGTTATTTCGTGAATGAACGAAATCAAGATACTACTTGGTATCTTTAAGATCAACATTGAATTTATTCGAATTAAAACCTTAGTTTTCTGAGAGTTTTAATTTAACATTACGCATAACTCACTAAAAATAAAACTAAAAACAAAAACCATTAATGCTTTTTATCATTACCATGTTCAATATATTTAACAACGATAACATCATTTCAACCAATAATTCCCGTTTCCGTTTAAACTTCATTGATATTTTAAGTCCGCATGGATATACCATTTAAAAAAACAATAAAATATTGATCGAAAACAATAATGTGAAAACGCTGATAATTAAAATTAAACATACCATATGGTATGTTTTAACTAAGATTCCCACTATCGACATTAGTTCTGGAGCCTGTTTAGGGTTATGAAAAATGAAATGGTATTTAAAAAGTCTCGAGTTTAAGCTAAAAGCTATACGCGTTATGTTAACGAGTGATTTACGTTATCAAAAAAGGCGGTTCAGGGAGTACTTTGGCTACAATCCGGATCTGGAGAATCCAAAAAAATTTAATGAAAAAGTACTGTCCCGCATGCTTTATGACCATGCAAAAATTTATACTCTCCTGGCGGACAAAGTTTATGCCAAAGATTTTGTGGCGGAGGCAATTGGTAGCCAGTATGTGGTTCCGTTGTTAGGTTCATGGCTGCGGGTAAGAGATATTCCTTTCTCCATGCTACCAGAGCAGTTTGTTTTGAAGTGTAATCACGATAGTGGTAGTACTTTGATATGCAGTAAGAAAAGAGAACTTAACGTAAGAAAGGCCAAAAGCAGGCTGAACTTTTTTCTTGGCAGAAACATGTATTACGCGCGAAGGGAGAATCATTATAAAGACATTGTTCCGGAAATATTCTGCGAAACTTATCTTGATGCTAAGGGCTACGCTAAAGAAAGACATTACCCTGAGCTCTATCGATTACATTGTTTTCATGGGAAAGTGGAATTCATTGAGGTCGATATACTGGACAAAAATAAAGAATGCATTAACATTTACACACCAGACTGGACGCTACTTGATGTAAAAGTAGAGGGCGATAACTACAGGGGAAAAGTCTGTATCCCCGATGCTTTTGACAAATTAAAACCACTTACACAAATGCTTTTGTCTAAAATTGGCACCGATTATTGCCGTGTCGACTGGTTTATCGTGGATGACAAACCTTACTTTAATGAATTCACCTTTACACCCTGTGCTGGCATTATGAAATTTAACCCACCGGTGTATGACGACATTTTTGGGGATAAATGGTAAGTACATTTTAAATTATATCGTGTTAATTATTTTGTTATGAATAATATTCAGGTCCGCTAAGTGAACCTGAATATTATGGGTTATTTAACAACATCCAGACTTCCAGATACTGAAAATACTCATCAACATTAACGTCAACGGTATCGCCAATAGAACCCCTGTTGTGCCAAACAATACCGGCCAGAGAATCAGCGACAGCATCTGAACCGTCAATGGGATGGAAAGCTGTCGTCCAACAAGCAAAGGCTCCACCAGGCAGCCCATCAGAATTGTTGCCACAGTAAAGATCAGCAGAATAGCCAGTGCATCGCCGACACCACTGAAAATAAAGCACTGAACAAGGGGAGGGACCGTTGATATGAATGCACCGACTATAGGAACATAATTCAGCAGAAAGGCCAGGATCGCCCATTCGAATGCATAATTCAGATGATAAGAATGTAAAGTCCCCCAGACGATCCCCCCACCAATAATACCCATCAATGTTCTGATACCGAAGTAAAGTACAATCTGATGAATACACCGTTCCAATGTTCTCCCACAGTCGGGGTATTTTCTACTGGTTCGGATACACCAGTTTACTGCAAGCGGGTACTCATAAAGCATAAAGAAGACCAGCAGGAATAACTTTAGCGTAGCTCCAAGCATGCCAGAAAAGAATGAGGCGACCCCACTTAATATCGTCTTCAAAGGCAGATTATCTATGAGTGTAAAAAAGGTCATGGATTCTGTAGAGATACCAACCGGGCTCAACCATGTGCTGACCAGCTGAATAGACTGGTTTATGATTTCGGGCAACATTTGTGTTGTCTTCACCAGCTCCGGAATAATAACAGCCATGTGTATCATTCCGACAGTGAAAATAACCGCAATACCGCTTACCACCAAAAGCACTGATGCAACCCTCGGTATACCTGACTTTGTCAGAAATCTTACAGCAGGTTGCAAAAGTAGAGTGATCACAATGGCTATCAGTATCATGGAGAAGGCATCATTGATTAACATGAGTCCTGTCACCAATACCCCTGCTAATAACACTGGCCAGTAGTAAAGTGGGCGATAGAAATCTTTAACCATCATCACTGATCCCCTTTCGTCCCGTTCTTATTATGAAATGCTTCATAGAGAACAGGCAAAACGAACAAGATCAAAACAATGGCAAAGCCCAGGCCCCCCATAATCACCACAGCCATACTCTGGAAGAAGCCATCACGCAGTAACGGAGCAAGACCAAAAACAGAAATAAATGTTGTCATCATGATGGGAAAACGCGCTGTAGCTGCATCCATCACAGCAAGGCGAAGTGCTTTGCTGTCAGACTGACGATGTATCTCATCGACCAGTACGATGCCACTTCGGATCATTATCCCACTCAGACTGAGCAGCCCGATCAACGCCATAAAACCGAAGGGAATACCCGTGAGCAGGAAACCAGCCGTAACGCCAATCAAGGCCAATGGTATGGTAAGCCAGATGGCTATGGCGGTTCTCACCGAACTGAACATCAATACCGTGATGACAAACATTGAAAGAAATCCAAGCGGCAGGATCCGGAACAACTGTTTGCTGGCCGATGACGAAGCATCGACATCACCTGCCCATTTGAGATGGTACCCCTCAGGTAACTGAATGGCATTTATCGCAGGTGAGATGATATTGACGATTTCAGCCGGTGTTTTGCCAGATGCAGGGTCTGGATCAGCTAACACTGAGAGTGTGCGTATCCTGTTTTCCCGGATGATCACTGGATCTTCCCATCCAATAGTGTCTTCACTCATCACGCTCAACAGAGGAATATAACGCTGTTGGACACGGCTCCAGACCATCATATTTTGAAGCTGACTGGCGTCGTGGCTTAGAGTTTCAGGAGGACGAAGCACGATGGGAAGGGTATGAGATTCATCGTTCCACACGCCAATGACACTCCCGCCGAAGTTCATTTTTAATGCCCGGTCTACCTCACGCTTGTCTACCCCTAACATAAGGGCAAGATCGTTATTGATGTGAGGTATCAGTACTTTGCTGCGCTCCTGCCAGTCATTCCTGACGGCAATAACATTAGGAGTGCTGAGCAGAACTGACTGAGCCTGGTTTCCTAATTTCCTTAACACATCGGGGTCCGGACCCGAAAACTGAATATCAATCGAGCTGTCGTTCGAGGGGCCGAACATGATGCGTTTTATGTTCGCATTCACTTCCGGAAACTTATGCTGCAGTGTTACGCCAAGGGAGTTCAGCAGACGATGGGTGTCATCCAGTGACTTCGTCTTTATCATAATTTGCGCATAATTATCATAGCGTCGCTGCCCGCTGTAGGTCAGTGTAAAACGTATTCCACCCTGTCCAATAGTGGTTAAAGTACTGTCTACACCAGCCTGGCTTCGTACAAACGATTCAATCTGTTTCGCCATCGCTGAAGTCTGCCTGATATCCGTATTCTGTGGTAACCAGAGATCGGCAAACAGGACCGGCATCGACGTAGAGGGAAAGAAGTTTTGGCGAACGTGTGAAAAACCATACACAGACAGGGCCAGCAGCAACGCCATCCCCATCAATGTTTTCGCTTTATGATTGAGTGAAATCTCGAGGATGTGCCGATAACCTTCGATCACTCGCCCGCGTTGCACTTTACCCGATGCATCAATGGGGGTTGACTTCGAAAATGCCCATTTGATAAATACCGGAGTCAGGGTTAGTGATGTAGCCCAGCTCAGAAGCAAAGCAATCATCAGCACCAGGAATAATGACCGACAGTACTCACCGGTCGAGTTCTGAGATAATCCAATAGGGGCAAATGCCAGTATTGCAATGATTGTGGCCCCAAATAAGGGGAAAGCAGTGCGCTTTATATTCCATAAAATGGCGTCGACAACATTTTTCCCCAGACTTCGTCCCACCCTGACACCTTCAACCATCTCAATAGCATTGTCTGTCAGCATACTGAGCACAATAATCATGGCCCCAAGCGAAACACGCTGAAGATCAATACCAGCAACATACATGATGAGTAATGAACCTAACACGTTGATAGCCAGTGAGGCCGCGATGACAATCCCATTGCGTAACCCCATGATTAAAACCAGTGTCACCAGGACAATCACGATCGCCATGACGAAATTGAGAATAAATCCATTTACTGCAGTGTTAACGGCACTTGACTGGTCATAAAACAAAGAAAAATGCATGCCTGCGGGTTTCGCGGCCATTAATCCAGCCATCACGGCTTCTACGCGTTTACCGACTTCAATTACGTTCACATTAGGCTTAGTTGCCACCCCTACGGTGATGGCCGGAATTCCATCGGCATAGAATCGATTCTCTGGAGTAGCCGTTACCCCTCTTGAAATCGTCGCGATATCACGTAGTTGAACAGATTGAGCACTTCCAGGCGGAGAGATAAATATATCGCCAAAGTCCTTCAGTGAATGTATCTGACCGGTAGGACGAACTGGCAGGACTTTTCCATTCACCCTCATTTTTCCTGAATCAACCACACCATTGCTGTCAGCGATCTGAGCGGCTAGCTGGTTAGGCGTAAGACCATGGTGCGCCAGTGTCTCCGGTGTCGTCTCAATATGTACTTCTTCCGTTGCCTGCCCCGCAATAATGACTTTGCTGACGCCAGGGACCAGCATCAGTTCACGACGGATATATTCCGCATAGTCATTCAGCTCTTTGAGAGAATAATGCTCACCGGAGAGCGAGAAATAGTAGCCATAGACATCACCGAAATCGTCCATCACCAAAGGTTTTGAAACACCTTCAGGTAGCAGCCTTGCGTCATCTTCAATTTTATTGCGTACTTCATCCCATATCTGGGGAAGGCGTTGAGAAGAGTACTCAGGAAGAACCTGGAGCGTAATCTGTGACAGGCCATTTCCTGAAATAGAGCGGATTTTTTCCACATACGGCAAGCGCTGAAGTGCCTGCTCTAATGGGCGGGTGACCTGTTGTTCTATCTGTCTGGCCGAAGCTCCAGGATAAGCTGTCATAATGACCGCTGTTTTTATGGTAAAAAGCGGATCTTCCTGACGTGAAATATTCAGAAATGAGATGATCCCCCCGATGCTCAACAGGAGGATTACCAGCCAGATTCTTATATTGTCATTCAGAAATTGACGAATAATATTGATCATAGCTGAATTTCCTGTTGCCAGACCCGTACCTGTTGTTTCTGTTTTAAAACAGAAACCCCCGTGACAACGACGGATTCACCTGATGACAGGCCATGTTTAATTTCGATACAGTGGCCGGTGATGGTTCCTGTCTCTACAGCGCGTTTATCGACATAATATTTTCCATCAACCTTATTCAACACCCACACAAAAGCTTTTCCCTTAGGGCCTGAATCGGGATTGAAAATGGCATCAACAGGTACCAGAACGGGGTAATTGTTTTCCCCCAGGTTTGTCGAGAGAGGTCTGAGAGTGACTCTCCCTGACAATCCACTCAGGGAAACGATTTTAGCAGGGCGTGGTAACGTTAATGTTATCAGCCAGTTCATATCATTGTGACTACTGGTGCTGGCATGCTCTTTATATTTCGCAGGAAAATTTACACCAGGCAGAGAGCTGAACTCTATATCATACGCGAGTTCTTTATCCGGATGATGAAAACGGCTCATGACACGTTCAGGCACGTTGAATAGCACATCCATATTGTCCATGTTATTCATGGTGAGGATGGGGTCACCACTGGTAATAACCTGATGGTTCTTTTTCATTATCTGTGAGATCGTACCATCGTAGGGCGCTTTCAAAGACATATCACTCATCTCAGATTGCGCGAGTTTGAGTGTGATTCTGGCTGAATCACGCTGGTGCTTATGTATATCCATTTCAGATTCGGAAATGATGTGTTGCTTAGAAAGCACGGAATAACGCTCATACTGACGCTGCGTCGTTTGATACTGACTTTTAAGCTCGGCGATACGATGCATCAAGGTAGTCTTATTTAACTCAGCAATAACATCGCCTTTTTTCACGACATCGCCTTCCCTGTAGGGGAGATACTCAATTTTACCTCCGAACTTAAACGCAAGAGGGGTGCGAACTCCCGCGAATACCTTTGCAGGAAAAGAGTGTGAAAAAGGTGCCGTCAGTTGTGTAACAGTGATAGTTTTTACTACTAAGGGAGCCTTCTCTACGTCATTACTTTTTCTGTCACAGCCGGAAACGGACATAATGAAAAGGACAATGACTAATCGATAAAAATACATATCAACCGCCTGAAAATAATACCCGGTTGAAAACTTTCCAGACTAAACCGTTCTCCTGCCGGGTAAATGCATAAGTGCTGACGTCACTACTGAGCCAGTTTTAGTGTGATGATGCCTGACACTAAGAGTAAAACGCCTAAATAACGAACCAGAGAACTTGAGTCGCCATAGAAATAAATGCCTACAAGGAATGTCCCAACGGCACCAATACCGGTCCAGATGGCATATGCGGTTCCAACAGGAATCGTTCTCTGGGACATCCACAGAAAAACACCGCTACTGCAGATAAAAAATCCCGCAATTGCAATTCCCATCAATCGGCTTTGTGGGTTCTGTGCAATCTTCAGACCTACTGGCCAACCTATTTCTAACAGACCAGCAATAAATAAAAATATCCAATTCATATAATTACCTTTTCCAGCTTAGAGATTAAAAATGAGTTTGATTGAAACAAGACATTAAGATACCTCTAGGTATCTTAATGAACCATCAACAGGTATGATCTTCAGAAATTGAAGAATCATTTATTTATTGAAAAAGAGAATATTATCGAGAGGTACTTTGAGTGACAGCATAGCTCTGTAAGACATTGTACCGACCACTTAATGTAGAGTGGTCGGCACAACAAATTGATTAGAAAGCTGAAATTTTTGAAGTCATTTCAGTCAGACGGGTACGGATGAGATCGCGACTGGATTTATTGGGGGTAGTCTTGCCCGGAGCCGAGATCCACGCCCCATCTGCTGCATACCTTAAAACTTCAAATTCAACACCGTCATCTGTCGCGCGATGCTTCTCCAGTCGTCTTTCCAGCCACTGATTCCACGCTTTATTGATGTTTTCATCCTGCAAAAGCGTAGGCGTGAAAACTGCCCAGAAATGACCTTCTGGGGAGGGATTCAGCAGCACCTGGATATAGGCTGAAGTGAACCGGCCTCGCTGCTGTTCGTCCACATTGAGTAGGGCATCAATCTCCTCATCGAGCATTGAGACCAGTTCTTCAACCACGGTTTTAATTAACGCCTCTTTGTTAGGAAAGTGATGAAAAAAAGCACCTTTTGTCACACCAACGGCATCCGCAACCATCTGTAGGGACAGTTTTGCGAAACCTATTTGTGCAGCCATTCGCGCGGAACTTTCAATCAGTGCCCGACGAATACGTTCTGGTTCTTTTTTCCTGTTATAAGCCGTTGTCATAAGTGTTTCCTGTTTAGCCGACACACTGTTCCCTATGCTACCACTTAGACACTTTGATGAAGAGAAAAAGCTTTAACGCCTTCATAAGCGCAGTTTTTAAGAACAGAAAGAATGTTAACTTCAAATCAGCACCTCATCAAAATAAACAAACATTAAACAAAAGAGCATCAAAAAATTGAATTCATCATTAGATCCAAAAAATTTACGTCAGAAGTTTAACTGCATTACAGATGCACATTATTGAATTAAATTAAATTTTATTATTAGCGACATAATTAACCTTAAAAGATCTCATCAAAATCACCATTGAAGCTTAAGATACCTAGTGGTATGTTCTGCCGGGTAGCCTGAGCACGTGAAATGAAAACGGTCACAATGTTTAAGGTCATGTAATAGGGAATGGTGCTTTATGTTAGCACTCTGAATATCCATTTTAATCAAGACGAAGAGGAAATCATGCAACAAAAAAGCAGCTATCTCTTTCTCGGGATAGCAATTGTTATCGAGATATTTGCCACCAATATGTTGATCCTGTCTGAAGGCATGAGCAGGCCGTTACCTGCCATCACTGCACTTATAGGCTTTATGGCATCTTATTTTTTCCTTACTAAAGCCATTCGCTTTATTTCATTAGGGATTGCTTATGCCATGTGGACAGGTATTGGTATTTTTCTGAACACCATACTGACCGTAACATTCTGGGGTGTAAAACTGCACTTTATGAGCATTATTGGGATTGCATGCATCATCATCGGCGTCCTTGTTATTAACCTCCTGTCGAAGAGTAATAACGAAGGAGTAACCTATGGGTAACTTCCCGCTCATTTTACCGTGGCTTGCGGCAGCCGTTATATTTGAAACGGTGGGGGCAAGCTTTCTGGTTAAAACAAAGGAATTTACAAGAATTATTCCAACGATTTTATCTATCGCCAGTTTCTGCGTGTGTTTTTACGCATTAAGCCAGGCAATGAACCTCAGTGCATCGGGCGGTGTAATTCACGCTCTCTGGTGTGGTGCAGGGGTAACATTTGTTGCTTTAGCTGACAAGGTTCTTTATGGGAAGAAGTTAGATAATGTTGGAATTGTAGGCCTTATTTTTATTATCGTTGGTTGTATCACAATGGGAGTATTCCAGTGAAAGATATTAAGTTAACAGAACGCGTGGAAAATTTAAAATCACGTTATTTGTCCGCACGCCCTTTTATTTCTCCTTCAAGAGCGCTGGCTGTCACTGAGGTTTATCGTGAAGCTCCGGGTTTGCCGATGCTGTTGCTCAGATCTCTGGCATTTCGCCGTGCATGCCATTCAGCACCTCTTGTTATTGAAGAGGGAGAACTGATTATCAGCCATCCTGCGGGCGGTGCCCGCGGTGGCGAAATCTCCCCGGAAATATCATGGCGTTGGGTAGAGGATGAGCTGGATACGATGTCAACTCGCTCCCAGGACCCCTATCAGATCACGGAAGAAACAAAGCGCGTTTTAAGAGAGCAGGTTTTTCCCTTCTGGAAAGGACGCTCACTGGATGAAATGGCAGAAACGCAATTAAAACACGAAGGACTCTGGTCCTGGGTAAATGATGAAGGCATCTGTGACGTTTCTATTAAAACGCAAAACGGTGGGGGCGATACCTGCCCGGGCTATGACATTATTTTGCTTAAATATGGTATTAAAGGCGTGCGTCAGCAGGCTGTTGACGCCCTGTCGAAGCTTGCAGATACCGATGCGGCCGATCGGGAGAAACGAACCTATTACCAGTCAGTTATTGAAACCTGCAACGGAGTGATGGAATACGCGCTTCGGTATGCCAGATATGCCGACGAACTGAGTAAAAGCGCCGCCACACCGGAACGTCAGCAGGAGTTGAAAACACTCGCTGAGATCTGTCGTCGCGTACCTGCAAACCCGCCGCAAACGTTTCACGAGGCCTTGCAATCCATCTGGTTCCTGCAATCACTCTTTATTCTTGAAGAGAATCAGACAGGGATTTCATTAGGCCGTGCCGATCAGTACCTGTGGCCATATTTATCTGCGGAGCTGAAGTCCGGTGCTTTGACAGAAACTCAGGCGGAAGAGTTACTGTGCTGCTGGATGATCAAAATGTCGGAGATCATGTGGATCTGTAGCAAGAAAACCTCCATGTACTTCGCGGGATATCAGCCCTTCGTTAACCTCGTTGTTGGGGGACAAAAGCGCGAAGGTGGAGATGCGACTAACCTGCTGTCAAAAATGATTATGCGTTGCTCTGCAAAACTGGGCATTTACCAGCCAGGTCTGGCCGTGCGTATTCACAACAAAACGCCTCATGACTTCATGCTTGAAATTGTCGATGTGATTAAGTCCGGCATCGGTTTCCCAGCCTGCCATTTCGATGATGCCCATATCAAGATGATGCTGCGTAAGGGATTTGACTACGACGATGCGCGCGATTATTGCCTGATGGGATGCGTGGAGCCACAACGCGCAGGTCGGATATATCAATGGACATCCGTTGGATACACCACTTTTACCGGAGCCATCGAACTTGCCATGAATAATGGTAAAACGGCAACCGGCGCGCAAATGGGACCTGAAACAGGGGAGATGGCCAGTTTTGTGACTTACGAGCAGTTTGAGCAAGCCGTCAAAGAACAGTTGTCTTATATCGTTAAACTGGCGGCAAAAGCCACGCTTATCGTTCAGAAACTGCATCAGCGCTATGCGCCAAAACCCCTGATTTCCTGTCTGACTGAAGGCTGTATGGAGCAGGCAAAAGATGTGATGCACGGTGGTGCAATGATCAATAATGGCCCGGGTCTGATCTGGACCGGTATGGCTGATTACGCTAACTCCATGATGGCAATGCGAGAAGTTGTGTATGAGAAACGCCTCGCCAGTCCGGAAGAGATGGTTCAGGCTCTTAAGGCTAACTTTGAAGGTTATGACGCACTGCATACGGCATGCCTTAATGCGAGCAAATTCGGGAACGATATTGCACATGTTGATGAGATTGCCCGCGATCTTATTCACTTTACAGAAGCGATGCATCGACAGTATCGAATGCTCTTCGGCCCCTTCTCCCATGGAACACTCTCCATCTCAAATAACACCCCGTTCGGTATGATTACGGGGGCTTTGCCGAGCGGCAGATTATCAGGTGCGCCGCTGGCTGATGGCATCAGCCCATCACAACAAACTGATTTCGCCGGGCCGACAGCCATTATCAACTCCATTGGTCGTATCAATGTGGAGGAGATGGAGATTGGGATGGTTCATAACTTTAAGTTGATGCACGGCGTGCTGGATAACGAAGCAGGGACACAGGGTGTTATTTCGCTGCTGCGCAGTGCAAGTCTGGCCGGGAATGGTCAGATGCAGTTCAGCTATATCGATAATGAGACCTTGCTTAAGGCTCAGAAGGATCCGGCCTCTTATCGTAATCTGATGATCAGAGTTGCCGGTTATAGCGCGTTCTTTGTTGAACTCAGCCGTGAGGTGCAGGATGAAATTATCAGCCGAACAGTGCTCAGTAAACTGTGAAAAGAAGCCCGAGATTCACTCCGGTCAGGTGATGAACATCCAGCGCTTCTCACTGCATGATGGTCCTGGTGTCAGGACGGTTGTATTCCTGAAGGGCTGCCAAATGTCCTGCATCTGGTGCGCCAATCCGGAGAGCCAGAGTTCTGAAGCAGAGATATTGTTCGATCAACAACGCTGTAACACGTACCGGGCAAAATGCAGATTGCTGTGTCCCGCACGTAACGGCATGAATGGTTATGACGTTGAAAGGTGGCCGTCAGAGATTCAGTGTTCTGCAAATGCATTCCGACTGTCTGGTCAGAAAATGACGGTTGATTCGGTCATAAAGCAGGTGTTGTCAGATGAACTGCACTACAGAACCTCCGGTGGTGGTATGACGCTAAGCGGAGGGGAAGTCGCGATGCAACCTGAGTTTGCACGCGCTCTGCTGCAGAGCGCAAGTCAGTTCGGCATACACGGAGCGATTGAAACAGCCGGTTTTGCTTCATGGAGAAGTCTTTGGCGGGTTTGCGAAGCCAGCAAACTGATATTGTATGACCTGAAAATGGTAGATGATGTTTCACATCAACGTTATACCGGCGTCAGTAACCGTTCTGTACTGTCAAATCTGAAACGATTACTGAGAGAAGATGTTCCGATAAGGCTACGTATTCCGGTTATTCCGTTTATCAATGATACTGCCAAAGAAGCTGACGCTTTGATGATGACTATCAGGCGTATGACAGAAAGCAGTCCCAGCTTCGAAGGAGTAGACCTGTTGCCATATCACAGTTTTGGACAACGTAAATATACTCTGCTTGGAAGGCAATATCCCTACCGTCAGCATTATCCTTTAACTCAATTGCCAAAGACGGGCAGGTTAATTGAGCGGGCCCACTATTACGGCATGGAGGTAAATGTACTATCTAATTTGATTGGATAACAATGCATATATAATGATACTAAAACCCTCTCCGTTCATCAGAGCGGGGAGGGTTATTTATTTAGATACTGCGATGAATTTTACAAGCGTACTTTAGAATTATCAATTCCCACACTGATTATCATGATTGCCATGGCAGGCTTGTAATTTGCCCAACAGCAATACAATTCTTAACTGAGAGGATTAATTTTGCCACTACTTATCACAGACCATAATTCATATGGAAACTCATTACTATGCTTAAGCATCTACTTCACTTACCTGGCTGTGGAAGCATTTCTTTTCTTCACCCGGAAAGCATTCAAAATGAGTGGCAAACCCTTGACATCTCAATATTTATTCAGGCAAACCCTGAGAGTGCCAGTACTCTCGTCGATTTATTTTGGTTTGTTTTGTTGGTACGGGTATACACCACAGTTTGATGCTCAGGGTTTTGAACACTTCCTGGAGATTAGTAAATTACCTATAGGTATTTTTTCCCTTACAATTCCTTTAGTGATCATTGTAAACAATATGCACAGGACGACCCAGATTGATTTACAGATACAAGAAGCAAGGAATAAAAACATTGTTGACAGTTTTTACAGCCAACAAAAATTTGCTGTTGAGTTTTTTAATAACCTTCCCGAACAGTTTATCGAAGTAGAGGTGGATGCTGTAAGAAGAGAAATAAAAAAATTTAAAATAGATTACTCTGTTCATCTTTATCGCATGCTCTTCAGCGAATCATCTCCACAAAAGGGGGCATCTTATGAACCCAATTGCTCATTTATCAATCGATTGAATGAGAACATTTTACTGATATCGGAAAGTCTTACACGATTAAATAGTGTAAATTCAGACCAACTCAAAGAACAAGCGAGAGCATTGATCGAAATAGATTCCAGTCTTAATGAAATATCAAAATTGCTGTGTATAAAATGGCCGGTTTCTATGTACTACGCGTTTTTCAAACATCGTGATTTTGAGCTGTCGATGCGATTTTTAAACAACGAGGAGCTCGCTGATACTATAATAGCCTTGTACTCTTTCACAATTGATATTCTTGAATTCTCAGGCCCATTGGATTTCAATAAAATAATCGCGGCACCCCGTAACGAAATTGAACTATCATCCGAGTATCTACGAAAAAATAGTCCTGCTATATTCACTTATCTCACTCTCGTTGAAGGGTACATTGGTCAATGTGAAATTTTTCATCTTTGATGTTGTTTCAAGCAACAACATCAAAGATAAAAGGTTGCAGATTCGCGCAGCATGGAGTAGACGCTCATGCATTTTATTTAACATAACAATGGTGTTAGGTACTTTAATGAGGACCCTCAAATAAATTTGAATGGTTATCTTTAATGAACAAAAACATTGAGACAAATGTTCTGGGTGTAGATGAATACTTAATCTGATTTTAAATAGCACTAATTTATAAACGCTCATTTTAAAATAGTGTAATTTGTGTGTGCTAAATGAGCAAGGATCTAACTATGCCAGAAATAACAACTTCTTATGATAATGCTATTTATTCACTACCTCTTGGTCATTGGAACAGCGATACAGATCTCTCGATGTCGGCCGTTGATGCACTGGAGAAAGGCAAAGTCATCTTCTTACCCAATCTTAGTTTTTCGCTGACAGATGAGGAGATGCTATTACTTGACCCGGCATTGGTTGATCCGAAACGTAAAAACATTAGCTATCAACCGCTCAAAGATAAACTAACCGGAGTGGCTACGGCGATGCAGGAGCCAGCAATTAGTCTACTCCTGCAGCGGCATTATCAGGCTTGCCTTCAGTTGATTGCGGCGATCCTTCCCGAATATCAGCAAAAACTACATAGTCCTACTAATAGCCTGCGTCTGCATCCGGTAAAAGAATGGACGCAAAACACCTCATGGCGTAAAGACGACCGTCGCTTGCACGTAGATGCGTTCCCTTCGCGGCCTAATTACGGTGAGCGTATTCTGCGTATCTTCACTAATATCAATCCCACAGCAGAAAATCGTTCGTGGCGGGTCGGGGAAACGTTCCCGACACTTGCGCAACGATTTCTACCGCGCCTGAAAGGTTACTCTCCGTTACTCAGCAGGCTGCAATACACATTCGGGATAACCAAAAGCCTCCGTAGTCACTATGACCATTTAATGCTTCAACTCCACGATGCAATGAAAGCAGATGCTGATTATCAAAAGAACGGTCCTCAGATTGCGATCGAATTTCCTTCTGGTAGCAGTTGGATCTGTTTTTCAGATGGGACGCCGCATGCCGCTATGGGCGGACAATTTATGCTGGAACAAACTTTCCTTTTGCCGGTGGACGCAATGCATGAACCAAAGAACGCACCACTGAAGATACTTGAGTCAATACTGCATAAATCGTTGATTTAATTCGACCGCTGATTCCGACTTATTCCGGGCAGGTTTGGCTATTCGCCGGAATCAGTGATCCTGTCGTCAGAATCCCGTGCTTCTAATCCGTTGGATTATCTCCTGATAAAATGCTGCTACCCATGACGATCGATTGCACTGAGTATGAGCAGGGGACCCATGACTGAGGCGTAAGTAGTTTAGATACGTGATTAGTTTGGTATGCGGGGATGACACTACGATGGTTTACCCTCATAATGACAACACAAACGACACCACAAGAGACAACATAATGAGCAGCACTATTCATTTTCGGATAGATGATGAAACGAAACGTTTGGCCATGCTTGCTGCGGAGCGCCAGCAGATGAGCCTTACCGAACTCATGCGTCAGCGGGCAGAAGAGCTGGCAGCAGAAGAACTCCGATTTCAAAACAGTGAACATGAGCATTGGCTGGAGCAACAGATAGCTTACGCGTTCAATCGCCATAACTCTGGTGAAGGCGAGTACCTTAACAATGATGAAGTGACAAAACACATGGATGATCTGCGACAGCGAGCTGCTCAGGGAAAATTGTGACCACGAATATTGTCTGGGAAAGACGCGCGCTGACTGACAGAGAAAACATTTTTCTTTACCTGAACAAAGAAGCAGGTGCTTTAGTTGCCATTGCTGCCGATGACAGGCTCGCAGCAATGGTGAATATCCTCAAGGAAAACCCTATGGCGGGTGTACAGGCTGGGCGCACCGTAAAACATAGAAAGCTTGTAATACCACATTTTCCCTTCATAGTTGTGTATGTAGCTGATGAGACCAAAGTAAGCATCCTCCGTGTCCTTCATACATCCCGAAAAATAGCCGGACGATACAGCCATAGTTGAGTCTATTAGGGGCTTTCCGCGTAGCGGCGCGACTTATCGCGCTTCTCTGGCATCGGTACTGAAAACCGACAGGCAGGACCGTGAATCCACCGGCACCCTGTGGGGCAACGCTATCGGCCTCAGCCCCCGTGGCCGCTATTTCTATACCCAGTACACGCTCGGAATTCCGCTCAGCTATCCCGGCTATCTCAGAGCGGACCACGTCAGCATTTACGCCCGTATCGGGCTGGTTTTCTAAGAGGTCATGATTATGGACGATCGTCAATATTGCCACGCCGAATCCCGCTTCATCTCTGTTGATGACACCGCAGCGAACTGACGAACGAGATCAGTATCCGGTGCCAGTTGAGGATTTTCAGTTTAGCCTTTTCTCTGCGGTTGAGAACCAGAAAGTAATGACCAGTAGCGCCGGGATTATTCTGGTGATTGAAGGGAGTGCATCCCTGCGACATGCATGCGGTGAGGAACTCACATTGGATGTCGGTGAATCAGCGTTTATTCCCGCTTCTGCCTCGTGCTGGTCTCTCTCAGTGGCTGGGGCTGTTTGCGTTGTTACATGTTAGCAGGATATGACGACAATGGTGCAGCCTGAGACAGGCGCATCGTGGTCAGTCTTTGAAATCGGATAGCCTGCAAAAGGGTAGCAGGCTATCCGCAACTCAAACGACCAGCAGAACATTATCTTTATTTCTGATAACGGTGAGACACGATATCCCGCTTTCTGAACCACCAAAACTAACGAGCTGCTCAGAATGTATACAACACGCCGAGAGTGAGTGCCGCTTCATTACGCCGGAATACAATCGGACTCTCTTTAGCATGCTTATCCAGCCAGATGTAGTCGGCACTGATCAGCGATCCCCAGTGCGGGGTGAACTGATGACTCCAGGTCAGGCTGGTATCCGCACCATAAAAACCACCGGGCGCTTGATATTGCGTGTAGCCTGTGCGGCGGCTTTGCGCGGCACTGACGCCATATAACGTGTTCATATACCGACTGTCGCCGAATAATGCCGCCGTGCTGAATGCCACCGTATCGGTGCTGGTTTGCAGAGGGATCAATGTGGCGGAGGTTTGGTAATTCACGCCCTGGCTGTCGCTCAGTGGCAGGGTTGCTTTGCCTTCCAGTGTCAGCCAGGGGGAGACTGACCAGCCAATCGCGACAGCGGTGTTGACCGTCGCTTTAATATTTCCCATGCCGTTCAGCCTGTCGCTGCCGTCCCGCCAGTCCGAATTTCGTTCTGAGCGTCCCAGGTCATAGCCCAGCGTATGTTCGAGGTAGAGTCCGCTGTCGCTCTGCAGGTCATAGCCCACGCCTTTCTGCGAATCAATAAAAAATGCCCCATCCCGTGCCTGCACCAGCGGTACCAGCTGCCAGCGGCGCTTATCCGACCCGCTGTAACGGGGCAGGCTCTGACCTGCCATCCCGATGGAAAAATTCTTCTGTGATGATGCGGCATCATCTGCCCGTGCGCCACCCGCAGTCCCCGTCAGTACTAAACAGGCCATATACAACGTGAGTTTTCTGGTTATCATTGTGCTTCTCCGTACCTGAATCGTCAGCAGGCGGTTGTCGTGGGCCGCGTTTGCCAGGTGAATATACGGAGGCAGTGTCAGTAAACTGTCAGGGATTTATGAAGAAACGGTCAAGGTGGCCTGAATGTCCGGGAAACGAATACTGATTATTGAAGACGATGCGGATGCAGCGGATGTGCTGGGTGCGTATTTACGACGGGAAAACTATGACGTGTCCATGGCGCACGATGGCCCGTCGGGACTGGAGATGAGCCAGCGTCTGCGACCTGACCTTATCCTGCTTGATGTGATGCTGCCAGGTATGAACGGCACTGAAATCCTTGCCGCCGTCCGGCGCAAAGGGAACACGCCGGTTATCATGGTGACCGCCATGGGTGATATGCCGGATAAAATTGGTGCCCTGCGCTACGGTGCCGATGACTATGTCGTGAAACCCTATAATCCAGGTGAGGTGGTGGCCCGTGTTCAGGCGGTACTGCGGCGTGTCTCGCGGGAACCGGAAGTGGCGTCATTACGCTGGCAGGGACTGGAGGTGGATACCACCATGATGACAGCGGGAGTCAGTCATGACGATGGCAGGCTCACCAGCCTCGAACTGACCCCGACTGAATTCAGTCTGCTTACCACACTGATGGGTGCGCCAGTACGCCCCTTTTCACGCCAGACCCTGCTGGAACGCTGCCTGCCGGAGAGTGATGCGCTGGAGAGAGCGGTCGATACCCATGTCTACAATCTGCGCAAAAAACTGGAGGCAGCCGGAATTTCTGACGTGCTGGTGAATGTGCGCGGTGTCGGCTATCGGTTTCGTCAACCATGAAGACGCTACAGCAGCAGACCCTGTGGCGCTGGATTTGTGTGCGGATTCTGGCGCTGGCAGTGGGTTCCGTGGTGGTGATTGCGCTGTGCATGTGGCTGCGTTTCGCCGTTGAGAGCCTGTGGATACAGCACCGGATGCCACCGGCCTTGCGCGAGGAGTTTGCCCTGCTGCGCGCGCATCCAGCCTCCGATCCCGCCCGCTTTCATCAGATTGTCGATACATGGTGGGGCATCAGTTACTCTGACCCTTCTATCGCTTCAGCGGACTGGCTGACAGTCGGTATTCTGGTGGTGGTGATCATCCCGTTTATTGTGGTGCTGGGGTTACGTTCTGCCCGGCCACTGGCAGCGCAGTTCGGCCACCTGACGGCGGCCGCCAGCGCAGTGTCTGCGGGAGATTTCAGTGCTCAGGCCGCGCAGGTGGATGATGCTCCGCTGGAGATGGGCCGCTTTACCCGTGACTTCAATACCATGATGCAGCAACTGGCGCGCTACGAGCGTGAACTGCGGGCGTCCCATGTGGCGATGGCGCATGAGTTGCGTTCGCCGCTGACTGCGGCGATTGGTCGTCTGCAGGGGATGATGGACGGCGTGTTTAACCCTGAACCCCGGCAACTGGCGATGGTCATGAAACAACTGCAACTCCTCAGCCGACTGACGGATGAACTGCACCTGCTGTCGCTGGCTGATGCCGGTCAGCTCAGTCTGAATAAATCGGTGACGGACCTGACGGGGCTACTGTGCGAACGGGCCGCGTGGCTGGCTCCGCAGGCACGGGACGCGGGTATGCGATTCAGCGTCACCGCTGATGCTTCCTGTCTCTGTGAAGTTGACCCGGTCCGTCTGGGGCAGGTGGTGACCATTGTGATGGAAAACGCCCTGCGCTATGCCGCAGAGGGGGGCGTGCTGACCGCCGTGGCCCGGAAAGTGCCGACGGGATGTGAAATGGTTTTCTGCGACCGCGGTCCGGCTGTGCCAGCCGATTTTCTCCCGCTCATGTTTGAGCGGTTCACACGGGGAGAATCGTCACGCGCGCGGCATTCCGGTGGCAGCGGACTGGGCCTGTCCATCGCACGCGGCATCTGCGAGGCACACGGTGGCAGCATTCACGCCACCCAGGGTGAGTCGCGGGGGCTGGTTATCACCATCACGTTGCCTGCCGGAAATATCCACGCATAAATCTGCCGTCTTGACAGCTTCCTGACAGAAAGCAGGGGTAAATCCTGACATTGTTCCGGTTGAATGGCCGGAACCTTGTTCAGGAACACTGCCATGACGGAAAATCTTTCTGACCTGCCCGATTGTGTGCGGCAGGTACTGCGCCACCTCTGCACGCTCCACCGACTGGCCCTGCCAAGATACTGCCTGCTGGCGCTGCCGGTTGTGCTGCTGCTGACCGCCTGCGGCGGGAAGCCGGAAAAACAGGCGGCACCGCCAAGGCCGGTTCGCACCATCACGGCACCCGCGCCAACAGGTATCGGTCTGCTGGCCCGGACCGGTGAAATCCGCCCGCACGATGAAGTGGCCCTGGGTTTCCGGCTCGACGGCCGCCTGCTGACGCGCGCGGTGGACGTGGGTGACAGCGTAACGGCGGGACAACTGCTGGGTACGCTGGAGAGTGATACGCCACAGAATCAGCTCAACAGCGCACGCGCCGACCTTGCCAGCGCTCTGTCCGCTGAGCGCCTGGCGGCACTGAACCTGAAACGCATGACGCAGTTGATGCCCTCCGGGGCCATTGCCCGCGTCCAGCTGGACACCGCGCGTTCAGACTGGCAGACCGCAGCGTCACGCCGTCAGAGCATTGAAGCTGCCCTGAAGACGGCGCAGGACAATCTGAGCTGGACACGCCTTACCGCACCGGCCGCAGGCGTGGTCACGCAGGTCAGCGCGCAGCCGGGGCAGGTGCTAAGTGCCGGACAGCCCGTGGTAACGCTGGCTGTCAGCGGCGGCCGGGATGCCGTGATTGATGTGGCGGACCCGCAGCAGTTTTCCCGCCAGGCCGGGACATTCATCATTTCTCTCACCAGTGATCGGACAGTGAGCTGCACTGGCACGCTGCGTGATATCAGCCCACAGGCGGATCCGCAGACCCGCACCTGGCGCGTACGTATCCGCCTCACTGACCCACCATCCGGCATGATGCTGGGAGCCAGCGTGCAGGTCAGGCAGGCCGCATCCGGGCCGGGTCTGATATCCCTGCCGGCTTCGGCGCTGACCTGGACGAGCGGAAAACCGGCGGTGTTCGTGGTCAACAAACTCTCGCATCAGCTGGAATTCAGAGTCATTACCCTGGGCGGATATACCGCCAGCGCTATCCTGGTGTCTGCCGGTGTGGCGCCTGGCGATGCGGTGGTGATTGCAGGCGTCAGCCAGCTGCGGCAGGGAGAAACTGTCGCCTTTGGAGAGGAGGCAGAATGAACCGCTCATCCTTCAATCTCTCGGCCTGGGCGCTGAATCATCAGCAGCTCATTATCTTTTTTATGTTGCTGGTGATGGCCGCAGGCATCCTGAGCTTTGAAAAGCTGCCGCGTAACGAAGACCCGGCCTTTACGATCAAGACTGCGGTGGTATCAGCTTCCTGGCCGGGAGCCACCGTGCAGGATACGGTCAACCTGGTGACGGACACGCTGGAGAAAAAGCTACAGGAGATCCCGTATCTGGATTATGTAGAAAGCGACACGCACGCCGGTCAGTCGGTGATCTTTGTCAACCTGAGGGATGATACCCCGCCCGCTCAGGTACCCGGCATCTGGTATCAGGTGCGCCAAAAGATGCAGGATATCGCCGCGTCACTGCCATCCGGCGTACAGGGACCGGCGGTTGATGACGAATTTGATGATACCTTTGGCACCATCTACGGGTTTACCGCTGAGGGATTTAGCCCGCGGGAACTGCGCGATCGGGTGGAGGATATCCGCCGCGACTTAATGTCGCTGCCGGACGTGGGGAAAATCCGCCTGATCGGGGTGCAGGAAGAACAACTCGTCATCGCTTTCTCCCCGCGCCAGCTGGCGGGTATGGGGATTACCCTGCAACAGGTCAGTGACGCGCTGAAGGCGCAGAATGCGGTCGAGCCTGCCGGCACGCTGCGTACGGACCGCGCGCAGGTATCGCTTCGCGTTAGTGGCGCGCTGACGTCGGAAAAGAGCCTGCAGGCGGTCACGCTGCATATCGATGGTCGTTATATTCCCCTGGCCGCTATCGCCACCGTGCGTCGCGAAACGGCAGAACCCCCGTCACCGGTGTTCCGCGTCAACGGAAAACCGGCCATCGGTCTGGCGATTTCTATGGCCGCCACCGGGAATATGACCGACTTTGGTCAGGCCCTGAATACCCGCATGGGGCTGCTCAGCCAGCAGCTGCCGCACGGAATCGAGATGGTGAAAGTCGCCGACCAGTCGGCCGTGGTGGCAAACGCCATCAGCGGATTTATCCGCGTGCTGGCTGAAGCCGTCGCCATCGTGCTTGCCGTGTCGTTTGTGTCACTGGGCCAGCGCGCTGGCCTGGTAGTGGCAGCGGCGATACCGCTGGTACTGGCTCTGACCTTTACCGGCATGCTGCTTGCCGGTATCGGTCTGCAACGCATCTCGCTCGGCGCGTTGATTATCGCGCTCGGTCTGCTGGTTGATGATGCCATGATAACGGTAGAAACCATGGTATCGCGCCTTGAAGCAGGTGATTCACGCCGCGCGGCGGCTACCTATGCCTTCAGAACAACGGCGTTTCCGATGCTGACCGGTACGCTGGTGATGATTGCCGGGTTTATTCCGGTGGGATTTGCGGCCTCCAGCGCCGGGGAATACTGCTACACGCTGTTTGCCGTGATGCTGATCGCGCTGCTCTGTTCATGGGTGGTCGCCATCCTGTTTTCGCCGCTTATCGGTGTACGGATTTTACCCGTAACACTGAAAATACATGCGGACAGCGGGGCGCCGGGCAGGCTCCGGCGCGGATATGATCGTCTGCTGGCCATAACCCTGCGTCACCGGGCAATGACTGTCGGAGCCGCGCTGGTTCTGCTGGGGCTGGCTGCGTATGGCACGACCTTTATGCAGGGTGAATTCTTCCCCACCTCTGATCGGCCCGAACTACTGGTCAGCCTGACGCTGGCGGCTGACGCCTCTCAGAGCGAAACCGGGCGTCAGACTGACAGACTGGAAAAAGCGTTAATCCGTGACCCGGATGTTGATCATTTCTCCAGTTACGTCGGGTCAGGGGCGATACGCTTTTACCTGCCGATGGATGTCCTGCTGGATAATGAAAACACGGCCCAGCTGGTGGTGGTGGCGAAAGACCTGCAGGCGCGCGACCGGCTGCAAAGAACGCTGGATAACCTGCTGGCCCGCCAGTTCAGCGACATCACCAGCCGCGTTTCCCCACTGGAACTCGGTCCGCCGGTGGGCTGGCCAGTCAAATACCGCATCACCGGCCCTGATTACGGGCGGGTAAAGGTGATTGCGCATAAGCTGGCGTCAGTGCTTGGTCAGAACCCCTGTACGCGTGAGGTCAACCTCAGCGCAGGAGACCCGGAACGGGTCATCACCCTGAACGTTAACCAGACGGCTGCCAGGGCGGCGGGAGTGTCGTCGCAGCGTATCGCTCAGATGCTGAACACCGTCTGGTCAGGGGCGACAGTCACCACGGTGCGCGATGATAATCGGCTGATTGATGTGGTGCTGCGCGCGGATGACGCGGAGCGTCAGGATTTAACGACGTTGTCCGGCATGCTGCTGACCAATGACCAGGGGCAGAAAATACCGCTCAGCCAGGTTGCCGCACCTGAATGGGGCCTGGATGACCCGGTTATCTGGCGGCGTCAGCGGTTGCCTTATATCACCGTACAGACCGACGTGGCACCGGGGATGCGTGCCGAGGCTGTGTCACAACAACTGCAGCCGTCGGTGAACCGGCTACGCGGCACACTGCCGCCTGGTTATCAGATAGAGGAGGGCGGGACGGTGGCTGAATCAGATAAAGGCAACAACTCCGTGTATGTCATGCTGCCGGTGACGCTGACGGTGATGCTGATGTTGTTGATGGTACAACTTCAGCGGTTTTCCCGCATGCTGCTGGCACTGCTGATGGCACCCTTTGGTCTCATCGGTATTGTGCTGGCGATGTTGCCAACCGGCACACCAATGGGGTTTGTCGCGCTGCTGGGCATTATTGCGCTGGCGGGTATGATAATCCGCAACGCGGTGATTCTTATCAGTGAAGCTGACAACAATGTACGTGAAGGAGTGGCGTATGACGAGGCGATCATCGCCGCAGCCGGGCACCGTGCCCGGCCGATACTGCTGACCGCCTGTGCGGCGATACTCGGGATGCTGCCGATTTCAGAACAGGTATTCTGGGGGCCTATGGCGTATGCCATTATCGGGGGATTATTGGTGGCAACACTGGTGACGCTGACGGTTCTTCCGGCCGCAATGAGTCTGGTTATGCAGAAAGAACGGCCATGGTCAGACAAGCCTCTGCTGTAGCGTGAAGCTGCACTTTCTTTGAACTCACAGTGGCCGTTATGCAGCGGATCCAGGGCAAATGGTGGTGGGTGTTCACATAGCGGCGGCGGATGAAAACGTAATAAATCACGCAGTGAGGTATTTAGTAGTGGGTGTTGCATGGTTAATTGGATATTATATTTAACATAATTCACGTTATCTGCACTTTATTTGAGGGTCACATTTGATATTGTCACTTTTTATCTAGTTCATAATTTCACCCAGATCCGGTGCGTTTACCACTTTTTTCTGGGAGATCTCTGCTGATGCTGGTGACCATGTCGAATAAAGAACTTCACCGCCTTCCCGTCATTCAGGCTGTCATCGAAAAGCGCCTGCGTCGCCGTGATGCGGCCTTTCAGCTTGACCTCACTGAACGCCAGGTTCAGCGGCTGATGAACCGCTATCGCGAGTCTGGTGCAGTCGGCCTTATCAACGCACGACGCGGCAAGCCCGGCACGCATCGTATTGATGAGGCTCTGCGTCACCGCATACCGCGCTGCTGCGTGAAAATTATGTCGGTTTCGGACCAACGCTCGCCGCAGAAAAGCTCGCGCCACGGGTAAGATCGCCGTTGAGACGCTGCGATGCTGGATGACTGCTGACGGACTCTGGATCCCGCACGCACGCCGTCCGCCCCGGATTTATCAGCCACGCCAGCGGCGGGATTGCCTGGGCGAGCTGATCCAGATTGACGGTTCACACCATGACTGGTTCGAAGGCCGCGCACCAAAATGCTGCCTGCTGGTTTACGTTGATGACGCGACCGGTCGTCTGATGCACCTGCGTTTCTGCCAGAGTGAGTCGGCCTTCGATTACATGATGGCCACGCGCGATTACATCGATAAACACGGCAAGCCGGTGGCGTTTTACAGCGATAAGCACGCGGTGTTTCACGTCAGCCAGGCCGAAACGCGACGTACCGGTATGACGCAGTTCGGACGCGCACTGCACGATCTGAACATCGAGCTTATCTGTGCCAACAGCTCTCAGGCCAAGGGTCGCGTCGAACGAGCTAACCTGACGCTCCAGGATCGGCTGGTTAAGGAGATGCGGCTGGAGAACATCACCGGCATTGATACAGCCAACGCCTGGCTGAGACATTCATCAGCGATTTCAACCGCCGCTTTGCCAGACCGGCAAAATATCCGAAAAACCTGCACCGCGCCGTCTCCGAAAGCCGCCCGGAGCTGGACGATATCTTTGCCTGGCAGACGCTGCGCACGCTCTCAAAATCACTGACATTTCAGTACGATAAGATTCTTTATCTGGTTGAACCCAGTGAAGAAAACTCACGCATTGCCGGTGAGAAAATCATGGCATATGACTATCCGGACGGTACGCTGGCTTTCCGCTATGGCAGCAGAATGTTGAAATATCGGGTATTCGATAAGCTCGCCAGCGTCAGCCAGGGGTGTATCGTTGATAATAAGAGACTGGGCGCAGTGCTGAAACTGGCACAGGAAAAACAGGATGAGCTGGAAGCGGCAGGGAAAAGGGAACGCAGCCGGCATATGCCGGGGAGGCGGGCGCAGATTCAGGAGCAGCTCAGGGCAGTTAATCCGGTTCTGGCTGAGCCGTTGCTCTACAGACCCGGCCTGAAGAAATAACCCCCTGCTGCCCTTTTCTCTTCATCAGAAAGCAGCAGAAAGTGACATTCAAAACCGGGAAATCAGGGTGACATTATCAATGTGGATAGACATTATTTGTTACTCCAAAGCGCTAATGTCGTACGGAACAATTTACAGATTTCGTCCCTGAAGCACGCCGTTTTCAGGGTTAACGGTACGGACGCACGCCGCAGCGGTACCACACAGTTTGGCCGTGCACTGCGCGACCTGAGCATAGAGCTCATCTGCGCCAACAGCAGCCAGGCCAAAGGCCGTGTGGAGCGCGCCAACCAGACGCTGCAGGATCGGCTGGTGAAGGAGCTGCGGCTGCACAACATCAGCTCCATCAGCGAGGCGAACCGCTGGATTGCGGGTTTTATCGACAACTTTAACCGCCGTTTTGCACGACCTCCTAAGTATCCGAAAGATCTGCACCGTCCGACCGGTCTGACACCGGACGAGCTGGACGATATCTTTGCCTGGCAGGACCAGCGGAAGTTATCAAAAGCGCTGACTTTTCAGTACGATAAAATGCTCTACCTCATTGAACCCTCTGATGCCGACACCCGCATCGAGGGTGAAAAAATCACCGTATTCGAATATCCTGACGGCAGGATCAGCTTCCGTTATGCCCACCGTGAGCTGCGTTATCAGGTTTTTGACAAGCTGACCTGCGTGGATCAGGGTGAGATCGTCGATAACAAACGCCTCGGTACCGTACTGCGGCTGGCGCAGGAAAAACAGGATGCGCTGGAAGCTGAAGGGAAACGCTCACGCAGCAGAAAAATGCCGCGACGACGGGCGCAGGAACGCGCGCTTGAAGCACTGAGGGCAATCAATCCGGTACTGGTCAGCCCGGAGGACTTTGTCTCTGACCTCAAGCGCTGAGTCCCTTCCCCTGCCCGCTTCAGCGGACACAACGCCACAGGGAGGACAAATGAGTCAGGAAAAAAAGTAATGACCCTGCAGGAACAGCTGCGGGCCGACCTGATTGAAATGTATCTGGCAGGCGACATCACAGCGGCAGAAGCCGCGCAGTCAATGGAAGTCTCTCCCCGCCAGTGCCGGCGTCTGGTCAGCCGCTACCGCGAATCCGGCCGGAACGGCATGGTGGATCTGCGCCGGGGTAAACCCAGCAACTATCAGCTGAAAGAAGAGCTGAAGTCTCAGGTTGTGCAGCTTATCCGCACCCGCTGCCGTGGCATGAGCCCGACCGGAGCCTGGCGGTTACTGAACGCCGGCTTCGGGCTGAGCATCTCAAAAGAAACCGTCAGAAAGCTGATGATGGCCGAGAATACCTGGGTAGCACGGCCCAGAAAAACGTCCTGAACAGCCAGACTCTCTTCGTGTCACAGATGACACTTTAACTTAGCCACTGATACGACATCTTAATAATGGATAGACATTATTTATAGAAGCAAAGCTGAGATTACCGCTCTGTAGCTACCCATGAAATTGACTACTACGGTTCGATACTACATGATGATTTTAAAGGAAAATGCGAATAGAAATCATTACTTATGATACTGAGTGCGCTGCTTGCTGTTGCCGATGACCTCATTTACACGGCAAGCCTGGAAAATTGTTAATAGAGAAACAACGGATAATGAGTTCAACGATCTATACCGCGCATTTAAAAGTGCCAGATCCTCTGGTTTATAAGCTGGGAGCCTGTGAAAACAGCAGTGATGTTGCCAGCCAATTGATTGAAGCATTCAGCACTCATCAGCCAGAAAGGGAATATTTGGCGATGGCACAGGGGCAAGCATCCGTGTTTGCCTACATGATGACCGGCCAAAGCGCCATGGCACTGCTCGAACGCGAAATGACCCGTTTTGAAAGCGTGCCTTACCGTAAGCTGCTCGGCACCCCGCCATTCGCTATCAGGGTAGCGATTTGTGCACCGGTTTCTGCCTGTGTGTATGTGCAGCGGGCAAATCCATTGCCGCATATTACGCTGCAGCAACTTAGTAAGGTATTTACGCGTGGCAATCCGGCGGGAGATTACTCCTCATGGGCTCAGCTGAATGCCGCTAATGCTGGCAGCATTTACCCGCTGCGTTTGCCCGGTATCGCACCACTCAACGTATTCATGAGTCAGCATCACTTTAACCAGCGTCAGCCGGGTTGGAGTGGTGAATATGTCAGCACTACCGATGAGCTGCTCGAAAAACTGGCTAGCATGCCCACGGCGATTGGCATTGCTGAAGCGGGCCGTGAAAACTCACATGTCCGCGCGCTGCCAATCTCTGACGAAGAGGGTCGGCTTTATGACGCAAGCCTGCATAATATGCGAAGCGGTGACTATCCCCTTACCCGCTATCTGCACCTTTATCTGCCAAAAGATCGACACGGGATTATCAGCCAGCCGCTGATCGATTTTGCCAGTTTTGTGCTGTCAGCTGCGGGACAACAAATCATCAACACACAGTCTCGCTATGCGTCTCTTTCTGACGATATGGTCAGCCACCAGTCCAACCTTTTGGCTAATTGCTTATGAATATTGCTACTACAACGCTGCCGATTATTGGTAATGATGGAATGGATTCGCTGGTTACACCATGGTGCGAACTTTTTCAGCGCCAACATCCAGAAATTCTGTTCACCTGCACCATGGAAGGTTCCTCAACGGCGATTATGGCGCTGGCGGCGAATGCCAGTTGGGTTGCGCCCATCTCTCGTTCTCCCTGGCAGTATGAGCTGGATGCATTTTTGCAGGTGAAAGGCTATGCCCCAACCTGCATCCACGTCGGCTATAACGGACATGGCCCGCGCAAGGATGCAAAAACCCCACCCGCTTTTTACGTTAACCAGCGTAACCCGTTACAGGGGCTGACGATGGCACAGGTGCGTGCCCTTTTCGCCAGGGGAAATCCGCAGGGTGAGATCAGCATGTGGTCACAACTGGGTTTGCAGGAAGAATACCAGCATCGGCGCATTCATCTGTATGGCCTGCACGACGATGGTAAATATGCAACGGCATTTCGTCATCTGCACCTGCAGGGCCTTCCTTATCCGCCACACTATGAGCCTCTACCCGATCGTCAGGCGGTGTTGGAAGCGGTGGCGAATGACCCGTTTGGCATCGGCGCAGTGGGATGGTTTAATGCCGCAGCATTTGCAAAGCAGGCGAGGATTGTGGCGCTGGCGGCTGATGACCATATGGATTACATGCTGCCTGATTTAACCAATGTTGGCCGGGGAAACTATCCGTTATCCAGTTATGTCTCGCTCTATTTTGATCTGCCGCCGGGTCAAAAGCTCAACCCTGAACTGAAGATGTGGCTGTCACTCACCCTCTCCTCAGAGGGACAAGCCATCGTTGCTGCCCAGACGAATAGTGCCGAAGGCTATATTCCACTGGAGTCGTCCATGCTGGACGTTCAGCGTCAACGCCTCGCGCAATTTTAACGGCCTGGTGACGTGTTGATCATGACGGCGCAACACAGCCCGCATCGCGAAGGAACTACCATAGTGGAAGAGGCGCGCCGGTATGGCATTCACATCATTTTTGAATCTGGCATTTTATAATCAGGTGATGCACAGCCTGCCTTTTGATAATTTCAGGAACGTGCTGGTATTTTTCTCGATGCCTGTCGTCTCATTCCGCGTGATGAACGCTATCATCACGATAGGCTCCTTTATCTTTGCAGATAAACTACTGATAGGGATATTTGCAGCTGATGAGCAGAAAAGAGTATCTATGCTAACGCAACAGATTCAACGTTGACAAAACCTGTCTTGACACGAAGGACGGTGTAAATTGGAAAAAACAAAATACAAACCATAAGAGGGTTCGGTTATGTTTTATTAACGGCTAAAGATGAAGTTGATGATGATCCACTCTAAAACGGTACTCCTTCTACGCTTGATTTAATGCTCATCCTTTCGGTCAGTATCGTCTTAATGTTTCCTTAAACAATAATGATAATAATTATCACTCAATCATCAAGGAGTGAAAAATGATACGCCCTCTGTTAGCACTGACCCTGGCAATGCCTTTGGCCTCCTTCGCCAGCACTTACCCCCTGACCCTGACTGACGTTGATGGTCAAAAAGTTACGTTAACTCATGAACCACAGCGTGTTGTTTTGCAGGATGGCAGGGACATCCTCGCTTTGGCTTTGTTGGACAGGCAATCACCTTTTCATAGAGTGGTTGCCTGGAACAACATGCCCAAAAAGCAAGATATCCAGTCCTGGGATCTGTTGAGAAAAACCTGGCCTGAAGCAGAAAAAATTACTGACATGGGTTTCAGTGATCAAGGAGAGATAAATCTTGAAACTGTACTTTCCAAAAAAACAGACTTAGTTATTGCTCAGTGGCGCGCAAAGCCTGCGCTCAAACAAACTGGCGTGTTAGCAGCATTGGCAAAGTTAAACATCCCTGTTCTGTTCGTTGATTATGAGCTTGAACCGGTAAAAAACACCAAAAAAAGCATCGAATTATTAGGTAAGGCCCTGAATAAAGAAAAAGAGGCCCAGTCCTACGCCACTTTCTACCAGGAACGTCTCGATGCAATATTGTCAGCCGCAAAGTCCATGGATAAAACTCCAACCGTGTTCATTGAACCTATTGCCGGTAATACAGAAAATTGCTGCTTTACTCACTCTCATAATGGATGGGGCGGACTTGTCGAAGCTGTAGGGGGGCGTAACATTGGTTCTGAATTACTGCCCGGCAATGCTGGATTCGTTTCACTCGAAAAGGTCATTTCAATGAAACCTGATGTTTATATTATGTCGGGTTCCAGGCGGCCTAACGTTAACGTTCTCCCCTTCGGATACGGCGTAACCCCCCAACAAGTGTCTGTAGTCTTCAACAAACTTAAGAACAGACAGGGGTTAAACCAGATTCAACCGATTCAGGATGGAAATGTTTACGGTGTCTATCATCATTTCTATAACCATCCTTATAATATTATCGGAATGGAGATCATTGCAAAAGACCTTTACCAGGGAAAACTTAATAATCTTGATCCACTTAATGACTACCATCATATCATTCGTGACTTTACTAAACTTCCTGACGAAAACATCATTCTAAGCTACCCATAATTGTTAAATGGGGACATGCTGTATATTTTTAAAAATACAGTATGTCTATATTTTATGAGTAATTGAATCGGCATTATCATTATCTACATGCTTATTGTTGATGTGGAAGGATTTATTTGGAACAATCAGACAGCAATCTGCAATCCATGGGAGGCCGAAAATGTCAGCAACACCTTATTATATCGCACTGATACTCGTCTTTTGTGTCGGACTTTTATGGGCAAGCCTGCTGCTGGACCTGTTTGGTATGCGATACTGGATGCATTACGTCACACAAATCCTCGAAGAGAACATTAAAAAGCCTATTGTTAAGTGATCGCAAAATAACATTATTATCATGTCCTTTGGTTTAACTGCTGCTGTTAGTTCTGCATACCCCAACGTTTAATCGTCAGCCTTTCAAGTGTGGCAAACACCAGCCCCTCGACCAACAGACCAATCACGGTGACCGTCACCAGACCTGCAAATACCCGATCGGTGTACATTTCATTACGATTTTGGAAAATGTACCAACCCAACCCCCCGCTGCCACTTGACGCGCCAAATACCAGCTCAGCTGCAATCAGCGTTCTCCAGGCAAATGCCCAACCAATTTTGAGTCCTGACAGCAGGGCCGGTAACGCAGCAGGAATCAAAATCCACGCGACATAACGCCACCCCTTCAGTCCGTAGTTACGGCCTGCCATTTTCAGCGTTTCGGAAACGCCCATAAAGCCGGACCAGGTGTTGAGCGCCATAGGCCAGATCACCGAATGCACAATCACGAACACCAGACTGGCATTCCCCAGACCGAACCAGAGCAGGGATAACGGCAATAGAGCAATCGCTGGCAGCGGGTTAAACATGGCGGTCAGTGTACTCAGCAAATCGCGGCCAATACGCGTTGATATTGCGAGTGCGCTGAAAAGCAACGCCAGCAGGGTCCCCAGGATGTAGCCTTTCAGCAGCAGGCTTACCGACAGCCACGCGCGATTCGGCAATTCACCACTGGCGATATCCTCACGCAGTGCGGTAAACGTCTGCCAGAAACTGGGGAACATCAGGTCATTGTTTTGCCAGCGCGCCGCCACCTCCCAGATAATCACCAGCGCCAGCAATAACAACGATTTTCGCAACCAGGTCTGATTCCCGAGGCGCACGCGCAAAGGTAACGGCGTGGCCAGCGTAAAATCTTCCAGCGGTGTTAACTCGCGCTGGTACTCAGGCCGGATAGGTGGCTGGTTGCTCATGACGCTCCCCCCTCGGATGGCCCTGTGATGTTATGACTGGCATGGCAGGTTGTGGAAATAATAAATCATGAATCCGGGTAACATCTGCCTGAAACACCGTGCCACCAGAATCCGCCATTGAATACTGATGACAGTTCAGTTCGGCTTTTACCCTTCCCGGATGCGGTGACAGCAGTAAAACACGGCTGCCAACAATCAACGCTTCCTCGATTGAATGGGTAACAAAAAGCAGCGTAAACCGCACGTCTTCCCACAGGTTCAACAGCTCTTCCTGCATTTTGCGCCGGGTCAGCGCATCCAGCGCCGCGAAGGGCTCATCCATCAGTAAAACCTGCGGGTGCAGTGCCAGCGAGCGCGCAATGGCGACCCGCTGCTTCATGCCGCCGGATAACGTATTGGGATAGGCATTACGAAACGCCCCCAGTCCGACCTTTTGCAGAAAATACTCAGCGCGCTCTTTAGCTTCGGCCCGCCCTACTCTGCGACTGGCGATCAGCGGGAAAGCGACATTTTCCAGCACCGTTTTCCACGGCGGTAATTGATCAAACTCCTGAAAGACCATCATGCGGTCAGGACCAGGCTGGGTGACTGTCTCACCGGCAAGACGGATGGAACCGGATACCGGAGTCAGAAATCCACCAATGGCTTTCAGCAAGCTGGATTTACCGCACCCTGACGGCCCAAGTAACACGAAGCGATCAGCAGGCCAGACATCAAAACTGACATCGTGCGTGGCCTGAATCAGACGTTCATGGGTGCGGTATTGCAGGTTAACCCCCTCAACCTGCAACAACGGCGGCGGTAATGTCGCAGACAACTCAGACATATCAGCTCCCGGGTAAGATATACGCTTCACTGAAGAAATAATCCTTCCAGGAAGCCGCTTTATTTTTCAGTACGCCCAACTGATAAAGCTTGTTGGCATAAACAAAGGTTCGTTCTGGCGTAATAGTGAAGTTATTCTCCGGGTCCTCAATCATTTTCTGAATAAAGGCCACGGGTAGTTTTGAGTTTTCGGCGCGAATATAGGTTTGTGCCGCCGCTGCTTTATCCGATTTAATTATCTTTTCGGCTTCGGCCAACGCCTCAAAAAATGCGCGGTACGTCTTCGGATTTTCATCATGAAATTTCGAGGTGGTATAAAGCAGATTAAACGTTCCCGGACCACCTAATACGTCGTAGGAACTTAATATTTTATGAATATTTGGGTGTTCCAGCGCCTGATACTGGAAAGGAGGACTGGAGAAATGCGCCGTAATTTCCGAACCACTGGCGATCAACGCCGCGCTGGCATCAGGATGCGGCAGGCTTACCGTAATATTATCAAAACGCTTGTAGTCCGCGTTGCCGTACAAACGTGCCGTTTCTATTTGCAATGTACGGGACTGGAACCCGACGCCAGCAGCCGGTACGGCGATGCGGTCTTTGCTGCTCAGATCCTTCACGCTTTTCACTGCCGGATTGTTACTCAGCAGGTAATTGGGCATTGAGCCGAGTGCCGCAATCGCCTTAACGTTTTGCTTCCCTTTGGTACGATCCCAGAGCGTCAGCGCCGGTGGCACCCCGGCGGCAACCACATCCAGTGAGCCTGAAAGCAGCCCCTCATTTAACCCGGTAGCACCTGAAAGTGTCCGCCAGTCGACTTTAATATCCAGCCCGTCTTCCTTGCCGTGCTTCTCGATAAGTTTCTGGTCCCGCACCACATCAAGGATTAGATAGCCGATACCGTACTGCTGGGCGATACTGATTTGTCCCTCAGCGTGGGCAGCGCCAGACCCAAATACGCTGCCGAACAGCAACAACGGGATCCCAACACGCGGCAAGAAAGAAGCAAACCGGTTACCTGGCAATAAATTCATTATAATTCCCTTAAGTAATAAACCATACCATTAAGCACATCGATGTAATGATGGCTATGCAATAAAGTGAGTTTCGTTTTTTGATAAAGAGAATTAATTCTGAAGCCATCACCCCGCATTAATAAATCATTTTTTGGAATATATTATTCCTGCAACAGCGCCACTCCATTCTTTAAACACAAAAACAGCCATCGCGTTTCCTGCGGATACACATAATCAACATGCCTGTATCGCTTTGCGGATTCTGAATATAGAAATTCATTTTATATCGTTATGCAAATAAAGCACTAGCGCTATAGTGCGCGGACAACGTTTATCCAGATAAAAGAGAAATAATACAGAGCACTCTCCTTATCAGACTCTGCGCCGTTGCACCAGCTGCGCCAGCCCGGTACATAACAGGTAATAAACCAGCCCGGTAAACACAAACAACGCCGCAGGATAAACCTGCACCCGATTGTTGACCTGGCCTGCCAGCGTCGTCAGTTCAGGCACGTTGAGGATAAAGGCCAGAGAGGTATCTTTGATCAGGTTGATGCCGATGCCAGCCAGAGAGGGTTGAATATTGCGCAGCGTCTGCGGTAGCAGGATATGCCACAACAGTTGACCGTCTGAGAATCCCTGGCTCTGCGCCGCCTGGTGTTGACCCGGAGGTAACGCCTGTAATCCGGCTAACGTGCTATGCATCACCGAGGCCGCCGTGAACCAGGCCAGCGCCAGGGTCACGGTCAGAGCGCCGGGCATATCGCTACCGGTCAGCGCGGGTAGCAAATACCAAAGCCAGAAGATCACAAAGATCAGCGGGATGCCACGAATAAGCTCAGCCCACAGAAACAACATTGAGCGTACCACCCCACGGCATCGCCAGGCGAGGCACGCCAGCGCCATACCTCCCGGGAATGCCAGCAGCGCGGCACCGATAGCCATTAATAAGGTCAGGAGTACCCCGCCGGGTTCGCCATTGGCGAGGTTCCCCCACAGTAAATACCCGAGGTTATCGACGATAACTTGCAAGCCGCCGTTCATGGTTCACCTCCCATGAGGCGACGTCCCGGCCCCAGCAATCCGAGGGCAAATCCCAACAGCACGCCGGTGACCAGATACAACACCGTTCCCACCGCGAAGGCTTCCAGCGCATGGGCGTTATAACTGTCTACCTGGCGTACCTGATAGGTCAGTTCAGCAAAACCGATCCCGCTGGCGAGTGACGAGAGCTTCATCAAATTCAGGTACTGCCCGGTTATTGGCTGCCAGGCATTCACCAGCCCCTGCGGCAACAATATCCAGCGCAGCGCCGTTGCTGTGGAAAATCCCTGACTTACCGCTGCTTCACGCTGTCCGTCCGGTACGGCAGCTAACCCGGCACTGATCTCCTCGACCAGAAAGGCGGAGATGAAAACCCCTAACCCCCATGCTGAGCACAGAAATTCCGGCGTCAGCCAACTGACATCACCAGGTAATAACGCGCCGGGATGGTCGGCATTGATCCAGTCGCGCCATACACGCGGCAACAGATTCCAGGCGGAAAAATACCAGAACAGGAACTGGACCAGAATCGGGGTATTGCGGAACAGGGAAACCCACAGCGCCACGCCACGTACCGCCAGTGCATTTCCGCTGAGGCGCAGAAACAGCAACAACATGGCCAGCACCGTTGCCAGTAATGCGCCGATGACACTGACCCACAAGGTGGTCACATAACCATTCAGGAGCCACTGCAAAGGCTGCCCGCTGAGCACCCCATGCCAGTCGAAATGCAGCTTCATGAGAAAAAGTCCTGATGCAGGGGATCTAACACTTTTTTCAAAAAGCGCTGGGCCCGCGGATGGGTCGGCTGGCGGAAAAAACGTGCCGGAGATGCCACTTCGAGAATCTCCCCGCCATCAATAAACACCACCCGATCAGCAATCTCGCGTGCAAATTGCATCTCGTGCGTCACCACAATCATGGTAATGCCACTCTGTGCCAGTGATTTCATGACCTGCAACACTTCGCCAATCATCTCCGGGTCCAACGCGGAAGTTGGCTCGTCAAAAAGAATGATTTGCGGCGACGATGCCAGCGCACGGGCAATCGCCACACGTTGTTGCTGACCACCCGATAACTGGGACGGAAGATGCGATGCTTTATCGGCCAGTCCGACATGGGCCAGTAACTCGTGGGCACGCTGTTGCGCCGCCGCTTTTTTCCAGCCATGCGCCACCTGGAGTGGCACGCTGATGTTGTGTAATGCGGTCAGATGCGCGTACAAATTAAACTGCTGGAAGACGAAGCCGATTCGACTACGTAACTGGCGTAAACCCGCGCCCGACAAGCCTGCCGTGGGGCGGTTATCGACGAAAATTTCACCCTCGCTAAGATTCTCCAGTTGGTTGATCAGACGTATCAGCGTCGATTTACCCGAGCCGGATGGCCCGATGATCGCCACCACTTCGCCCGACTCAATATGCAAATCCACACCACTCAGTACCTGGCGGTCGCCGTAGCGCTTACCGGCACGGCGGAAGGTAACACTGGCTTGTTGCAGATGTGAAAAATCCGCAGCCTGGGCCGCGGATACCGCTGTTATAAGGAACATGGGCGTTTACTTCGCTTCAATCCTGAAGTTACGGGGTGAAGGTGCTGGCGTACCCGGACCAAACCAGGTGTTATAGATCTGTGCTGCCTGACCATTTTTCTCCAGTGCCAGCAGCTCATCATTGACGACTTTTAACAACGCGGGCTGGTCTTTTTTCACACCCACGCCAATTTCTTCTTTACTCAGCAGAGTCGGCAGGATTTTGAAGTTGGCCTTATCCGGTGCCGCCGCCAGCAGCCCGGCGAGGATGGTGCTGTCCTGAGTAATCGCCTGAACATTACCGTTGCGTAACGCCGTCAATGCCAGCGGAATATCGTCATAGGCAAGGACTCTGGCCTGTGGATAGCGTTGATGCAACGCCTGTTCACCGGTCGTACCCTTCACCGCACCAATTCGCGCGTGGCTGTATTTATCCAGCTGGTCGGGTGATGTTGCCGGGACAAGGAACTGCTGACCGGTCACAAAATAGGGGATGGAGAAATCGATAACCTGGGCGCGTTCCGGGGTAATGGTGATATCGGCGACAATCAAATCAGCCTTGCCAGATTGCAACAGCGGGATACGGTTAGCCGGATTGGTGGCGACCAGTTTCAGCTTCACGCCCAGCGATGTGGCGAGGGCTTTAGCAAAGTCCACATCGTAGCCCACCAGTTCATGACTTTTGGCATCAATGGAACCGAACGGTGGATTTGCATCGAAGGTTGCGACCTTGATTTCACCGGCGGCTTTGATATCCGCTAGCTGATCGGCACTGGCGGCAGCAGAAACTAACAGCGTGGTCAGGAACACCGTTGTTAATATTTTTTTCTTATGTGTTGCTTTTTGGTTGCTCATAAAAGTCCTTTAAAATCAGCGCGTGTGTGTGCCTGCTACGCTCCCACATCCGTGCGGGGGAAACAAAGAATAAAAAAAACTTATGAAATGTCAGAAATGAATAATCCTTCAGAGATAGCAAATACCAATGCGTCACTGTTAACCCTTGCTCTCAGTCATTGCTCCCCGGGAAACACCCGCGAGCCCAGGAAATCAACGAAGGCCCTGACCTTGGGTGAAGGATGCTTGCTGGCTGGCCACAGCACATGAAAAACACCCGTACGTTCTGCGTAATCGGTCAGCACGGCGCGCAAACGTCCATCCGCCAGAAGCTCTCTGATCGCGAACACCGGTAGATAGGCAATACCCAGGCCCTGCAACGCGAAACATACGCGAGTCTCGATATTGTTGCAGATCATCGAGGTCGGCAGCGTCAACCTGGGCTCATCAGCAGCCCAGCGCAACACCCACGGTTCCAGTTTGCCACTGTTGGGGAAGCGATAATGCAAACAACTGTGTTCAAGAAGGTCGGCAGGCTTGTCGGGCACACCTCGTCGCGCCAGATAGTCGGGCGACGCCACCAGTAGCGAACGGAAGGTGCCGAGTCGACGGGCAGACAGCCGCGAGTCGGTGGGATCGCCGGTCCTGACTACGGCATCGAACCCCTCCTCAATCACATCGACCAGCCGATCGGTGAAATCCAAATCCAGCTCGATTTTCGGGTATTCACGCATGAACTCGCCGAGTACGGGCAGCATCAAGGGGCTGACCAGCGGCAAGCTGACTCGCAGGCGACCTCGCGGCTCAGTTGTTGCCTGCGACAGTTCCAGTTCTGCTGCTTCGATTTCAGCCAGAATACGCCTGCTGCGCTCCAGGAATAGTGTGCCTTCGGCTGTCAGTGTGACGCTGCGCGTGCTGCGATGGAACAGACGCACCCCCAGCTTTTCTTCCAAACGCACCACGCTCTTACCGATGGCTGAAGCCGATACACCCAGCAGGCGACCAGCTGCAACGAAGCTGCGTGTTTCTGCTACCTGCACAAACACCACGAAGCCATTGAGGCTATCCATAGAGCACCTTAATTACGGACATAATGTTCCGGTCAAAACGAAACTGTACCCTACTTTTTCTCTAATTACAGGTCATTTACCCTGCTGTACAGGTTCATTAATGAAAGGAATTACCTGTGACGATTTCACCTGTTTCGCTGAGTATCGGCGCTGCGCCAGGCAATCTGTCTTCAAATATCCAGACCGTTGTGCAACTGGCTCTGGAGCAACAAAGGCTGGTCGGTGCGGTAATCCTGGTGGCTCGCGATGGCCAACTACTTTATCAACAGGCCGCAGGCTGGGCCGACCGTGAAAGCTGTCGGGCAATGACCGTGGATACGATTTTCCGTCTGGCATCGGTAAGTAAGCCCATCACTTCCACCGCAGCTCTGGTCCTGGTTGCTCAGGGGCACCTTGACCTCGACGACAGCATCGACCGTTGGTTGCCTGAATTCCGCCCTGGCCTGCCGGATTGTCGTCCCGCGCGAATGACGGTACGGCAACTGCTCAGCCATACGGCAGGACTGGGTTATCGCTTCTTCGAGCCTGATAGGGAGGGGCCTTATGCACGAGCGGGCGTGTCCGATGGTATGGATGCCACGGGTATCAGCCTGGAAGAAAACTTACGTCGTATCGGCAGCGTCCCTTTGCTATATCAGCCCGGCACAGCCTGGGGTTACTCACTGGCAACTGACGTATTAGGTGCGTTGATCGAACGGGTGCAGGGTGTGCCGCTGAATGTCGCTGTCAGCCAGTTGGTCACTCGCCCACTGGGCTTGAAGGATACCGACTTTTTCGTGCACGAAGCACAACGTGTGGCGACTGCCTACGCCAATGGCACGCACATGCCACATCGACTGAGAGAAGGCGAAGTTGTGCCTGCTTTTGAGGATACGATCGGCATCTGCTACAGCCCATCGCGCATTTTCGATCGGCAAGCATTTCCCTCTGGTGGAGCAGGTATGGCTGCTACGGCAGGCGACTTTCTGCACCTGCTGGAAACCTTACGCCAGGGCGGTGGCAACCTGCTGCCCAGTGAATTGATCGCTGAAATGCAACGGGACCAAACGCAAGGCTATGCATTGCCGGCCGCGCCGGGGTTCGGATTCGGTTTAGGATTCTCAGTCCTGCGCGACCGGAAATTAGCGATGTCGCCAGAATCCGAAGGAACCTGGCGCTGGGGCGGTGCCTACGGCCATTCATGGTTTGTGGATCGGGCACAAGGACTCAGCGTGGTTGCCTTCACCAACACCTTGTATGAAGGCATGTCCGGGCGCTTCGTCACCGATCTGCGCGATGCGGTTTACAGCGCACTGGAGGTAAGGTGATGGCGGAGACCTCTGCACGCATGTCTGCGATTACGTTTCGTTTCGGATCCATGCTGATTCAACTTGCTCATTGGTTGGTTGAAAATGGCGGCATAACCGGCAAGGTGGTGATTGCGCGGTCCGCGGAAGACACAGAACGGCGTGTGCGGAGGAATGTACAATGAGCGCCGCTGCATATGAACCCTTACCGCTGACCTCGCTACTGGCGCTAGCGACAGCTGCTTTCATCACCATCCTGACCGAAGCCCTGCCAGCTGGTTTGCTCCTGCCAATGGCACAAAGCCTGGCGGTGTCTGAAGCATGGATTGGTCAGACCGTCACCGTCTACGCCATTGGTTCGTTGGTGGCAGCTATCCCGTTGACTACCTCAACGCAAGGTATGCGACGCCGTCCATTATTGTTACTGGCGATAACGGGATTCGTTATTGCCAACTCCGTCACGGCGTTGTCCGGCAGCTACACGCTGATGCTGGTGGCGCGATTTCTGGCGGGCGTGTCGGCAGGGCTACTCTGGGCGCTGCTGGCGGGGTATGCCGCGCGCATGGTACCCGAACATCAGCAAGGCCGGGCCATTGCCATTGCGATGGTCGGTACGCCATTGGCATTAACGATCGGTGTTCCGGCTGGTACTTTACTGGGCAATGTGATGGGCTGGCGCACCTGTTTCGGCCTTATTAGTGCTTTGGCGCTGCTACTTATGGCGTGGGTACGCCTTAAGCTACCTGACTTTGCCGGACAGGCAGCAGGCAAGCGACTTTCCCTTGGGTATGTTTTCACCCTGGCAGGTGTCAGGCCGGTATTGTCAGTCGTGCTGGCATTCGTGCTGGCACACAATATCCTCTATACCTACATCGCACCGTTTCTGGCTAAAGCAGGCATGGCCGAACAAACGGATTTGGTGCTATTGGTATTCGGTGTTGCGTCGTTGCCCGGGATCTGGATCGTCGGCGTTTTGATTGACCGCTATTTGCGCGCGTTGACATTGGCCAGCACCATTTTGTTCGGCCTGGCCATGCTGGTACTCGGTATCGGTGCAGGTATACCGGGTGTGGTGTACCTAACAGTGGCTGCATGGGGGCTGGCTTTCGGCGGTGCCGCAACCCTCTTCCAGACGGCGTTGGCGAAAACAGCAGGAGAGGCTGCAGATATCGCACAGTCTATACTGGTCACCGCCTGGAACATGGCAATAGCCGGTGGCGGTATCGTCGGAGGTGTGCTGCTGGAACGACTGGGGGCCGGCGCGTTTGTGCCGACCATGCTCGTATTGTTGTCAACGACACTCGTGGTCGTTTGGCTGGGCAAACGACATGGTTTTCCCGTTTCTGAAGCTACGCCCGGCAGCGACCGACCACCAGAGCACAGCTGATTGGTATGTACGGTCGTCATAGGCGACTGCGGGTTAACAAGGTTGAGTAAGGGGGTATTCCATCTGATGAAGGCATAGCCGTCAGACGCTAAAGGGCTTCAACAGGTTTTACGGGCAGTGCAACCACTGCCCGAATGGAATATAAGAGGCTGCCGTACCAGGTGTATTTAACACTATCTGGCAACCTGGTCAGACGCTGCCCAATACACTCGACAAAATATCCATTGCCTGAGCAAACTGCTTATCCGGGATGGTTAGCGGATACAGAAAACGAATGACGTTGCCATATGTCCCGCAAGTAAGCAGCAGCAGGCCTGCATCAAGCGCTTTTTTCTGCACCCGTTTCGCAACCTCCGCTGAGGGTTCACCCGTTGCAGGGTCGCAGAACTCTGCGGCAACCATCGAGCCTCTTGCCCGAATATCGATAATCGATCTGTTTTGACGTTTTGCGGCTTCAAGCACACCGGTCAACGCTTCTCCAAGCCGTTGTGCACGTTCACACAATTTCTCTTCTTCAATAGCATCGATCACTGCATGAGCAGCAGCAATGGCAAGAGGGTTTCCTGCATAGGTACCCCCCAGGCCACCAGCCCCTGGTGCATCCATAACCTCGGCACGTCCTGACACCGCAGAGAGTGGCATCCCGCCCGCCAGACTTTTGGCCATGGTCATCAGATCAACACGCACATCCGGGTAATGCTCCATCGCGAACATTTTACCGGTACGGGCGAAACCGGCCTGAACCTCATCGGCAATCAGCAGAATGCCGTGCTGATCGCAAATCCCACGCAGTGCCTGCATGAAATCATCCGGCGCAATATTAAATCCGCCCTCACCCTGCACCGGTTCAAGAATGACAGCGGCAACCTGTTTAGGATCGATATCGGATTTAAAAAGATATTCCAGACTCTTTACTGCATCCTGGGTACTGATGCCATTCAATGCATCCGGGAAGCGTGCATGGAAAATGGATCCCGGGAATGGTCCAAAACCCAGTTTGTAGGGAGCGACTTTTCCGGTTAATGCCATGGTCATGTAAGTACGGCCATGAAACCCACCACCGAATGCGATGACACCCGGGCGACCGGTATACGAACGCGCAATTTTAATCGCGTTCTCAACAGCTTCTGCACCTGTGGTAAAGAAAGCCGTTTTGCAGGGCCCCTCAACAGGTACTCTGCTGTTAATTTTCTCGGCCAGAGAGACATAACTCTCGTAAGGCACAATCTGATATGCCGTATGAGTAAAACTTTTCAGCTGCTGCTCAATCGCCTGCACCAGCCGGGGATGCCGATGTCCGGTATTCAGAACCGCGATGCCCGCAGCAAAGTCAATAAACTCACGGCCTTCCACATCCCAGAGCGTCGCATTCTCCGCACGCTCGGCATAAAAATCACACATGACCCCGACTCCGCGAGGAGTCGCTGACAGGCGACGGCTATTCAGTTCTGAATTACTCATTGTGACCCTCTCATGCTGAATAAAGTACTTTGACTGACTGCGTATTGATGATTATATAGCCTTAAATTGGTTCCATGTTCGAGAGCCAGTTGGTGATATTTTAGGGGTCCAATTGAAATCCTTGAAAGGTGATTTGCTGCTACAGCGACTGGCAGAGAATACGAGCGGAAAACTTTACACTCGTCTGTACAACGTGATTCGGATGACTATCCTCGATGGCAGCCTGTCTCCTGCTACACGCCTGCCTCCTTCCAGAGATTTGGCTCAGGAACTGGACGTGTCACGTAATACGGTTATCAAGGTTTATGACCAGCTACTGGCCGAGGGATATATTGTTTCCAAAGCGGGCAGCGGGACATACGTGGCTGAAAGCGTGCCAGATACGCTGTTAAACACGGTCACCCTTGCTCCGCTGGTCAGTCAGACACCGGCAAAATCGGTCCTGTCAGTGCGCGGAAAACATCTCCTCGAACGGGCCAGCGCCAGCGCCAGGCAATGGGGACCTTTCATGCCGGGTGTGCCTGATGTGACAGCCTTTCCACACAAGCTTTTCAGTCGTTATCTGACGCGACTTAATCGTGATCCCATGCCATCCCAGCTGACTTACAACAGCCACCCTGGCGGTGAGAAGACATTACAGCAGGCATTAGTCGAATACTTACGTGTATCACGTTCGGTCCATTGCCGGCCTGAGCAGATCCTTATCACTGAAGGGATCCATCAGGCGCTGGACCTGGTGACCAGAATGCTGTGCAATCCCGGCGATTATGCCTGGGTGGAGGAACCGGGATACTGGGGGATACGTAACATTCTGCAGATGAATGACGTGAATATCTGCCCGATACCCGTTGATGAATCAGGAATGGTCCCCCCCGATGAATTGTTAACGGCTCCTCCGCGACTGATTTTCGTTACACCGTCACATCAGTACCCTCTCGGTTCGGTCATGAGTCTGCCACGCCGACAACAATTACTGGCAATTGCACGAAAACTGGGAAGCTGGCTGATTGAAGATGACTACGACAGTGAGTTTCGTTTTTCCGGTCATCCTATCCCCTCATTACAGGGACTGGAGACAGAAACACCCGTAATCTACATTGGCACCTTCAGCAAAACGCTTTATCCGGGACTGCGTCTGGGCTATGTGGTGCTGCCTGAGACACTGGTAATGCCCCTGGTTACCGCGCATGGCGAACTTTATCGTGCGGGGCATCTCCTCACCCAACGTGCACTGGCGCAGTTTATCGATGACGGTCATTACAGTGCTCATATCCGGCGCATGCGGCTGCTTTATGCGAAGAGACGTAGCTTTCTGACCGCGTTGATTGAGCAGCACCTGGGAAAAGATGCCCTGCATCCTTTTACCAGTAATGCCGGACTGCACCTCATCCTCAGACTTCCCGAAAACATTGATGACATCGCTATAGCTGCAGATGCCAATCAACAGGGCGTGATGGTGCGCCCGCTCTCCCGTTACTATCTCGGGTCGCAGAAATCATGCGGACTGCTCATGGGTTTTGCGTCACTTCCCGAACAGGAAATGGCTGAGGCGTTCAGCATTCTGATGCAGTGTATTCACCAGCATCAGCCATCCATACCAGCGTTAAATCAGGACGAATGCAATGACACAAATTCATGATCGTCTGGACTGGAATCTGTTAAGAACCTTTCTGGCCATCGTGCAGGAAGGAAGCATCAGCCGGGCAGCACACAGGCTGCATCTTTCACAACCCGCGGTCAGCCTTGCTCTCAAACGTCTTGAAGAAAGGCTTGGCGAGTCTCTGATAATAAGAACCGGAGCAACGTTCTCACTGACCACTGCCGGTGAGATGGTGTATCAGGAGTCTCTCGCTATCTACGGAAGCATCGCGCGCCTGTCACTCGCCGTGCAGGATATCCCCCATGACCTCACCGGCACCGTTCGCTTCGCCCTCGTGTCCGGGGTGAACAGTGATATCGTCGATGACGTGATTACGCGATTTCACTCGCTCCATCCACGAACAACGTTCGAGATAACCACCGGATCCAGCACTGATGTACAGCATGCATTACTGCATCATCATGCCGGGCTCGGAATATCACTGAGACATAAACAGGTCGCCGGGCTGGAGAATACGCCTTTACTGCATCAGCGTTATTTTCTCTTTTGCGGCAGAAGCCATCCACTCTTTGGTCAGCAGGATCTGAAGGTAGAAGATCTAAGGCAGGAAAAGTTTGTCTCTTTTGCCAGTGAGCAGCTGGACGGCGTCCTGGCTTCATTAGCCCTTTTCCGCGCTCAGCAATCCCTCGAAGGTCCGTTAGTTGGCATCAGCTCAAGTGTCCATGAAGTGAAGAGAATGATCCGCTGTGGTTTAGGGATTGGCGCATTACCCGAACATATGGTTGCGGAAGATATCCGCTCGGGTCAGTTATGGAAACTGCCACCTAATGATGGCATCGCCCAGATCACGCTGTACCTGATGTGGAATGACGCGCTGAAATTCAATAAGGCCGAAGAGGCGTTTCTCAGCTATCTGAAGGAAGCCCTGCACAGCGCGGGATATTAATCCCACGCTTCTGCCGGTTATTTATCGGCGACTAACTCGGCAATACAATCAATCTCCAGTGTGACTCCCCATAGCGCAACACAGACCGTTGTCCTGGCGGGTGGCGCATGGCCAAGCAACTCAACATAGACACGATTAAAGGTTTCCAGCTGAGAAGGATCGGTGAGATACCCGTTCACTTTAATCACATGATCAAAGTCGGATCCGGCAGCGCGCAGATTAGCTTCAAGATTTAACAGGGTTTGTCTGACCTGACGCTCAAAATCTTCAGGTTGTTGCCCAGAACTGTCTGTTGGAATCTGGCCGGCAGTAAAGACCAAATTGCCGCTGACAACGGCTTGTGAATAGGGGCCAACGGGAGCGGGAGCATCCGGGGCCGCCGAAATACGCTTCATATTTTTTCCTTCAGCTGGCGGGCAAGTTCCCTCACCCACATTAAAAATGCAGCAGGTTCAGATGCCCTGAGCCTGCTGGTGAGTTACCGGGAAGGTGCCTGCACCTTTTTCAGATCGCGTTTGAATGTCTCAGACAGCAAAAGCAGAGCCAGCAGGGAAATCAGTGCCGAACCAATCAGGTACCAGGCGACTGAGGATCCTTTACCCGTCCAGGATAACAGTGCGGTGGTGACAATTGGCGTGGTTGCACTACCCAGCAAGCCGGAAAGCATGTACGCAACCGACAGGCCTGAATAGCGCACCCGGGTTCCGAACAGCTCAGCGAGAAAGGTCGCGATTGGACCATAATTGGCGGCAAAGGCTGTCATCAGCAGGCCGTAGCCCAGGAAGACCAGTGGCAGCGATTTGGTATCCATCAGCATAAACATCGGGATCGCTACCACCGCTTCGGCAACGATACCGGCGATGATGACGGGCTTACGCCCAATGCGATCGGACAGGGCACCAAATGCAGGCAGTAATACGATACAAAGTGCGCAGGAAACCAGCACAACTGAGAGCATCTCCGTGCGGCTGAAACCTAAGGTCTGTGTGCCGTAAGTGAGGCCGAATGCCACAATGATATTGAACGAGGATCCTGTCGACATAGTAGCGACACCGCCGAGCAAAACCTGTTTCCAGTGCTTACGTGCAATTTCAAACAGGGGAACCCGCACCTGTGGTTCGCTTTCTTTTGTTTCTTTGAATACCGGCGTTTCATGGATATTGAGACGAATATACAAACCGATCGCAATCAGCAAGGCACTGGCCAGGAACGGAATACGCCAGCCCCAGTGCAGCAGATCTTCTGGTGATAAGAATGCCGCAATGGCGAGGAACGCCAGATTGGCTAACAGCGTACCGACTGGCACCCCAATCTGCACCCATGAACCATATAAACCTCGTTTGGTTTTGGGAGCGTGTTCAACCGCCATCAATACTGCGCCCCCCCACTCGCCACCCAATGCCAGCCCCTGGATCAGACGCAGCGTCAGTAGGGAGATGGGTGCCCAGATACCAATCGATGCATAATCAGGCAACAAACCGATGGCAAAAGTTGACAGGCCCATCGCCAGAAGTGAAATCAGCAGCATGGATTTACGGCCAAGCCTGTCGCCAAAATGACCGAACAATGCCGCACCAAAAATACGTGCACCATATGCAGAGGCAAATGTGCCAAACGCCAGCAGCGTCCCAATTAACGCATCGAATGACGGGAAGAAAATCTTATTAAATACCAATGCAGATGCTGTGGCGAAAATAAATAAGTCATACCACTCAACCGTTGTTCCAATAACACTGGCAACGGCAACCTTACGCATATTCACTTCAGGGGGTGCATCTGGCAACACAGTATCAAAATCTACTGAGCTCGTCATACCTTGTCTCTCCAAAGGTTGGATTACGCGAGAATATTTACCTGGATATGTAGTCAGAGGCCATAAATATCAGCCAAACTTATTCCCTGTTTTAGTTTTTCTATTATTAACGGCTCTTGCCTCTGAATCTCTAACGCCTGATTCAGCAGGTCGGCTATTTCCTTTTTTGAAAGTGCAAGCACACCATTTTCATCGGCTAAAATGATGTCACCGGGATTAACCACCACGCCCGCACAGGTTACTTTTTTATTAGCTGCTCCACCTGTTTTTCCCCGTTTAGTGGTTAAAGGGGAGCGCCCTTTGCACCAGACAGGAAATTTCGCAGAAATAATGGCCGAAATATCGGTGATGTAACCATCCAGAATAACGGCGGCAATACCGGCCTGTTGTGCCGCCACCGTCATAACGGCTCCCCAGCACGCATGATGATTATCATTAAGACGTTCGATAACCAGCACATCACCTCTGCGGGCTTCCTGTAATGCTAATGGCAAACTGTAGCTGTCATCTTCCGGCAGCGAGACCGTCAGCGCAGGCCCGCAGATACGGACATCTGGCAATATGCATTGCAGCTGAGGAGTCATAAAACCATGACTGATCATGTGTCCGATAGTTGCTGTTTCCACGCTAAGTAATGCTGTCAGCAAATCATCCTCAGAACTCATTGCGCGCGACCTTCCAGCGCCTTGCGCTGAATATCGCTGAGCAACATACCCGGTGAGATCCCGTTGCTGTCATAGTGCAACTCCAGAATGGCAGGACGCTTTTTCTTTTCCGCGAACAGTAATGCTTCCCGGAACGCTGCTTCAAAATCCTCAGTACGATCGATGACCCTGCCATAGCCTTCATAGGCATCTGCGAGACGTGCAAATTGTGGGTTAGTAAATCTCAGAGCGGTCTCACGCCCGGGAAAATCACGCTCCTGATGCGCCCGGATTGTGCCCCACATGCCGTTATTGAACACCAGCACCACAATGCCTACGTCATACTGCAGGGCCACACCCAGCTCCTGCATATTCATCTGGAAGCAACCATCGCCGGCGAAACAGATTGAGGGTTGGTCCGGGTTTTCCAGCTTGTAGGAGACTGCCGCTGGCAGACCGTACCCCATTGACCCCACTGTCGGAGCCAGTGAACTGCCATGCCCACGAAACGGGATATAGCGATGCGGATAGAGCGCATAATTGCCTGCTCCGACGGTGATACACCCCCGGCCTTCCAGCACACGTCCCACCGTTTCCGCGACCCGATCCAGACTCAGTTCTCCCGGAGATGGCAAAGGTTTAAGTGTATTAAGCCAGGCTTCACGGGCGCGACAACGCCGATCAGCCCAGACCGGTACAGAAGCAGGTTTCAGATTGCTTAACGACGCCGCAAAGCCATTTACACTGGCATTGATGGCTAAATCAGGTCGATAAACCCGCCCCAGCTCTTCCGGATCCGGGTACACGTGGATGAGTTTTTGCTGAGGTTTTGGCGAGGAAATCCAGCTGTAGCCTTCGCTGGTGGCTTCACCTATCCGGGTACCCACCGCAATAATCAGGTCACTGGATACCAGCGTCTGGCGCAATGCATCATGCATCGCAAAACCAACATGGCCGACAAACTGTTGATCGTGCTGGTCATAACATTCCAGGCGACGCCATGCGACACCGACGGGCAAATCAAATCGGGACGCAAAAGCGCTGATTTGCTGTTGTGCTTCTTCAGTCCATCCACTTCCCCCCACCAGCAGGAGGGGACGCTTCGCCTGTTCAAGATGAGTGGCAAGCTGAGACAGTGATTCTGCACCCGGCCAGGTTTCCAGACGCGTTCGCGCCGGAACAACAGGTGCATCGGACTCGCCCCACAAGACATCTTCAGGCAGAGCTAACACGACGGGGCCAGGCCGCCCGCTGGTTGCGATGGCATAAGCACGGGCGACGTATTCCGGAATTCTGTCAGTCCTGTCAATCTGAGCCACCCATTTGGCCATCTGACCAAACATGCGGCGGTAGTCAATTTCCTGAAATGCCTCACGCTCAATAAAATCATTACCTACCTGTCCGACGAATAAAATCATCGGGGTCGAGTCCTGATATGCGGTGTGCACCCCGATTGAAGCGTTTGTTGCACCAGGACCTCGGGTCACCATGCAAATGCCGGGTTCACCGGTCATTTTCCCGTAGGCTTCAGCCATGTATGCCGCACCACTCTCCTGGCGACAGACAATCGGTTGTATTTGATCACTGTGGTCATTAAACGCATCAATACAGGGAAGGAAACTTTCACCAGGGACAAGAAATACTCTCCTCGCGCCCTGTTCTCGCAGTTGCTCTAATACAATCTGACCGCCATTTCGGGAAACGACTTCTGACACCATCATTCTTCACTCCGGAAATAATTAAAAAATAACGCGGAAATATCAAATAATAGTGCTTTGAATTAAATATCCAGCGTTGTATTTGACAATAAATTTACGCCTGAGAGGTAAATAGTCAACTTTAAGGTTTTAATAGCAGCTATAAATTCAATTAATATGCAAAGGCATTTATTTTCACCAGTACAGTGCATTAAATTATCTCGCAACACCAAATAAGTGCAATCAGTGCACTATTATCAGGCGAATATAAAATCAAAAAACGTAGGATGTAAAAAATGAGCGATACCGGACTCATGGCAGTCTTTAAATTAACGATGCTGAAGAAAGGAATGGCAGGATGAATATCTTCCCGGCATGGAGATAAATAGGGAGAGAACAGAAAATAACACCCTGCTCTCCCGCTTAGCTAATTACATGCCCGCACGAGCAGTAACCGCTTTGAATAAGACGTTGGCACCCTGCTCCGCATGTTCCGGTTCAATGCTTTCAGCCTCATTGTGGCTGATACCGCCAGCGCAGGGGATAAAGATCATTGTTGTCGGACAGTGTTTGGCAATATGAATCGCATCATGCCCGGCCCCACTGATCATACGTTGATGGGTATAACCAGATGCTGTGGCCGCCTCGTTAACCAGTGCGACGCAGCTTTCATCAAAGGGCGTGGCAGCACTCAACCAATGCTGCTTAACGGATACCTGTACACCGCGTCTTTCGGCAACCGAAGCCAGACTCTGGCGGCAGGCCTGGTCAAATTGCGCCAGAACAGCATCATCCGGATGGCGCAAATCCACAGTGAAGACAACATTTCCCGGAATCGTATTACGCGAGGCGGAAGAAATAGTGAGTTCACCGATCGTCAATAAGCCCTCAGGGGCAAAGCTTTTTGCAACGTCTTCCAGTGCAGCAGCCATTGATGCCACGGCTAAAAAGGCGTCAGTCCGGTTTTGCATCGGCGTGGTCCCGGCATGCGCCGAGTTACCTGTTACGGTAACATCCAGCCAGCTGATTGCCTGTCCTCCCGTCACGACACCAATGACCAGGTCCCGTTCCTCAAGCACCGGCCCCTGCTCAATATGTGCTTCAAAATAAGCGTTAAAGGCACGTCCCAGCGGGCTATCGCCTGTCCAGCGCTCTTTTTCCAGCGAAGCGGCAACGCTGATACCTGACGCATCTAAGCGGGCCAGTGCATCTTCGAGTGGCATAATCCCGGCAAAAACGGCTGACCCCATCATGGCGGGTGTAAACCGGGCACCTTCTTCATTGGTCCATACTGCAATTTCAATGCTGCGTTTGGGTTGCAGACCGGCATCGTGCAGTGTGCGGATCACTTCCAGTGCGGCAAGTACCCCATAAACCCCATCAAACCGCCCGCCCTTCGGCTGTGTGTCCAGGTGGCTCCCCATGACGACCGGGTCAAGTTCAGGATGGGTCCCTTCCAGACGGCAAAACAGATTTCCTATCGCATCGGAAGTGACGGACATTCCCAGCAACTGGCAATCCGCGATGAATTTCCTGCGCCCCTCACTGTCCTCAGCAGATAGCGCCAGTCGGCTATTTCCACCTTTATCGGTTGCGCCAATAGCCGCCATTTCCATCAGGTTGTGCCATAAACGCGCACCATTGATGGTGAGGCTGCTTGCGGCACTCGAATCTGTGGGGTTCTGGTTAAGTTTCATTTCTGCCTCCTTGCTTAAAGTGCCACACCGACCGAACGCAGTTCGGTATACAGCTCAATCGCTTCCCACCCCATTTCCCGGCCCCAGCCAGACTGTTTAAAGCCGCCAAAAGGCAAAGCAGGATCAATGACGTGATGCGTATTAATGCCGATGGTTCCGGCTTTCAGGCGTTTTGCGACGCGATGGGCACGGCTGATATCACGTGTGAATATGCTCGCCGCCAGGCCATAAATTGAGTTGTTCGCCTGAATGACAACATTCTCTTCCTGCTCATCGGTAAAGCGGATCACACACAATACCGGGCCAAAGATCTCTTCCTGAACAACACGCATCTGATTGTGGGTATGGTCCAGGATTGTCGGCTCGACATAAAAACCGGCCCCATTCCAGCTACTGCCCCCGGTTAATACGGTCGCTCCTTCTTCAATACCCGATGCGATGTACTCACAGACGCGCTTCTGTTGTTCTTCGGAAACAAGCGGTCCCATTTGTGTGTCCGGATTCAGTCCCGGCCCCATTTTTAAGGCGCGGGCGTGACTGACAAGTCCTTCCAGCACCCGATCGGCCACATCGTTATGCAGATAGAGGCGGGTACCGGCCGTACATGTCTGGCCCATGTTGTAAAAAATACCTGAAGCGATAGCGGATACGGCTTTCTCAATATCGGCATCACCATAAACGATCATCGGGGATTTACCGCCCAGCTCCAGGGAGATTTTCTTCAGGTTAGTGCCTGCGGCAGCAAGGATTTTCTTACCCACTTCCGTTGAACCTGTGAAGGCGACTTTGTCCACATCGGGGTGTTCAGCCAGCGCGGCACCGGCTGTTTCACCATATCCGGTCACAACGTTGAATACGCCAGGCGGAAAGCCCGCTTCCGCCACCAGCTCGGCCAGACGCAGTGCAGTCAACGGGGTCTGTTCAGCCGGTTTCAAAACAATCGTACAGCCTGCTGCCAGCGCGGGGGCGACTTTCCATACCGCCATCATCAGGGAAAAATTCCAGGGAACGATCTGACCACACACCCCGACAGGGGTTCTCAGGGTATAGGCATGAAAAGGTGCACCTGATGACAACGGGATAGTCTGACCATTGATCTTGGTGCTCCATCCCGCCATGTAACGCAGCAATTCATAACTGAAAGCCACATCCCCCCAGCGCGCATCGTTAAAAGGTTTACCGTTATCCAGCGCCTCAATCTGGGCCAGTTCATCAGCATGCTCTTCCACCAGATCACCCAGGCGCCACAGCAATTTACCTCGCGCGGAAGGCGACATGTCTGCCCATTCACCATGCTCAAAGGCATTCCGCGCAGCGGATACCGCACGATCAATATCCGTACTCTCACCCGCCGGGACGGAGGTGAAGCTACGGCCATTGGCAGGGTTAATGACCTCTATTGAGCCTCCCGCTACTGCGCTGACCCATTCGTTGTTAATAAACAGCTTATGTTCTTTGTTGACGAATACGGCAGCTGCCGGGCTGAGTAAATCCAGTGAATCAGTCATGTTCTCTACGCTCATTTTGTCGATACCTCATTTGCCGTAACCAGAATGACGTCAGCCGCCAGAATCGGTTTGGCTATGTCAAAAAAACGCGCCACTACAGCGGAATTGTTATGTGTATCCATTGCGCCTGCATCGGTAAAGCGCTCGTAAGTGGTGAATACACAGGGATTGCTGCTGTCCTGTGAGATGTAAAATCCCTGTGTGCCGGGTTCGTTTTCCCTGACGTGAGCCGCCACTTCCAGCAACGCATCGGCCATTACCCGCTCATAACCTGCCTTCACTGTGATTACCGCAGTGATACTTATCATGTCGAACTCCTGTTGGGGATTCAGGCACCGAGCCCGTTAAATTCAGCAACCCAGTTGCTGTCCGAAAGAACGGCGGGATCCATGGGATCCCCCATTTCACCACGGCGTAACAGAAAGACCCGTTCCGCCAGCTGGCTGATAAACGTCAGATCCTGTTCAACCAGAATGATGGAGAGGCCATTACGCCCGGCCAGTTTTTGTAACGTCTCAGCAATTTCGTCACAGATAGAGGGTTGGATGCCTTCGGTAGGCTCATCAAGCAGGATCAGTTGTGGTTCACTGCACAGACAGCGCCCCAGGGCCAGAATCTGTTGCTCTCCACCACTCAGCACACCACCTGCGCGGGTCAGGATGGGTTTCAGCCGAGGGAGATCCTCAATAACCTCTTCAATTTTCTGACGTGCCGCGTGAGCCGGGAGATGTATCGCCCCCATTTGCAGATTCTCAGTGACACTCAGTGCAGGGAAAATTTGTCGTCCCTGCGGCACAATACTGATCCCCATACGCGCCCGGCTTTCAGGACGAAGTCGGGTAATATCCTGCCCGGTAAAATGAATGCTCCCACTGCTGGCCGGAAGGTGACCCATGATGGTTTTCAACAGCGTGGTTTTCCCCATGCCGTTATGTCCCAGAACCCCCACCAGCTCGCCGTTATAAAGGGTAAAATCAACATCAAACAGCACGGGAATGGACCCGTAGCCGGCATGCAGTTTCTGCACCTTAAGCAACTCAGGCCGCATGAGATTTGCCAAGATAGACCTCCCGTACCCGCTGGTTGCTCATAATTCCCTCGACGTTATCCTCGGCGAGAATTTTCCCCTGATGGAAGACGGTGACTGTCTTCCCAATCTGGCGGATAAAATTCATGTCGTGCTCGACAACAACCAGCGCATGACGCTGGTTTATCTCCTGAATGATTTCAGCCAGGCGGTTAACCTCTTCACCTGTCATCCCCGCAGCGGGTTCATCCAGCAGGATCAGCGGCGGGTCGCTGGCAATGACCATCGCCAGTTCCACCAGCTGGCGCTGACCGTGAGCCAGTTTGTCCACGATCTTATTGGCGAGGGAGGTGATCCCCACCCGCGCCATCGCTTCCTCCACCTTTTCATTACGCTCAGCGGGACGGGCAATATCGCGCAGACCCAGCCAGACATTTTCCCGGGCAGATAAGCCTTCAAAGAGGTGGGGAATCTGCGTCTTGATGCCAATTCCCTGTCGGGCAATCTGGAAACGCTCAGATCCCACCATCGGTTTCCCGTTGAATACAATGCTGCCGCTGGAGGGGCGCTGGACACCGGTCAGACAACGGAAAAAGGTCGTTTTCCCGGCACCGTTCGAGCCGATCAGGCAGCGTAGTTCGCCACGGCGCAACGTGAAGTCGATGTTATTCAGTGCCCTGACGCCACCAAACTGCACACTGACGCCCGTTGCCTGTAACAGAATTGGATTGTTCATGATCGGCTCACCACCGTGGCTGAAGGCGTTCTGGCACGGATGACAGGTAACCGCTCAAGAAGCGTTGGCAGTAAACCTTTGGGTAACAGCAGCACAAAGAGGATCAACACACTGCCCAATACAATATTGGGGTCAATCCATCCCAGTGTGCCGAGATACGCTGTCAGTCCCTGCAGTATCAGGCAGGCCAGAATCGGGCCGAGTAATGTACCGACGCCACCTACCACCACCCAAATCAGCACCTGAGCACTGTTGGATAAGCTGAATACCGTGGGGCTGACAAAAACTGAGTTGGCAAAAAGACAACCCGCCAATCCTGCCAGACCCGCACCAATGGCAAACATATACAGCTTGATACGGCGTGAGTCGTAACCCAGCAGTTCCGCGCGCGCTTCGTTTTCACGGACACCAGCAACTGCCCGACCAAACCGTGAACCGACCAGCCATTTACACAGCATGTAACCCGCAACCAAGGCACAAACCGCCACCATGAACACAACATCAGGAGAAAGTGGCACAGCGGGATTAAATGGCATATTCAGGGGTGGCGTGTCCGGCATGCCGTTGAACCCACCTAATCTGGCTTTACCGATATGCCAGGCATCACCGGAAGTACTGTTCGCCAGTTTAAAAAGGATGAGTGTTACGGTGAGGGTGATGACGCCAAAATAGATGTCACTGAGACGTCCATAAAAGACGAAATATCCCAGGATCAATGCGAACAGCATTGGCGTAGCAATGGCAATCGGTACTGCCCAGGTTGAGTCGCCAAAATTAATGCCAGCGACAGCATACCCATAGGCACCCAGGCCAAAAAACATGGACTGACCAAAACACAGAATACCGGCATGCCCCCAGATTAACGCCATGCTCAGCGCGAAAAGCGCCAGGCTGACATAAATCGTGGCATTGATGAGTGAATACAAATCCATCACAGCAGGCAGCACCAGAAGCACAACCATTCCTGTAATCAGCGCCGCAATATTGCAGGATGTTGTCGAAGTGAGTTTCATGATGCCCCCCGGAAAATTTTACCGGTTATACCTGTTGGCAGAATGCGCAGTAACACCAAAGCCGCAGCCAGCAGTGCGATATCGCCAAAGATTGGATTGCTCAGGAAGGTGGTCACCGTGCCTATAGAACCAAGCAAGGCAGCGCTCAGTCCGGTGCCCGTTATGACGCTGGCTCCACCGGTAATAACCGTAATGAATGCTTTCGAGACATACGCCGCCCCCATGGTAGGAACCACACCCGAAAGCGGTGCCAGCAACGCACCGGTTAAACCACTTAAGGCAGCACCCAGCGAGAACGTCATCGCGAACACTCTTGAGCGATTAATCCCCATCGATGCTGCCATTTCGGGATTCTGCATCGTTGCACGGGCAATCAGCCCCAGCCGTGTGTAACGCAGCAATGCATATCCGCCCACCAGCAAAATCAGGCAAACCACTACCATCAGCTGGTTGTACAGACTGATACTGAAGCCCGCGAAATCGACGCTGCCCAGGGGGGCGGAGATACCCTGAACACGATTACCAAACAACGTGGTTGCCAGTCCGGTTAACAACAGACTCAACCCCCAGGTCGCCAGCATGGTGTACACCATTCGCCCGTATAGATGACGAATAATGATCCGTTCAATGATCATCCCCAGAACGCCCACCACACAGGGTGCCACCACCAGAATGGCAACCCAGACATTAATGCCTGCGTTTACGGCAAAAATGCTGGTAAAACCTCCCAGCATAATAAATTCACCGTGGGCGAGGTTTATCACGCGCATCATGCCAAAAATGACCGCCAGCCCTAATGAAACCAGGATTAACTCCGCAATTGAGTCAACGATTTGAATTATCGTAAGCAGCAGATAATGCATATTCAGGCTCCTCAGGGATTCAGCACGATACGACCGACGGCTCTGCCAGTACGCAGATCGTCTAAAGCTTGCGGTAAACAGCAAAGCGGCCGTTGAGTGATGGGTAATGCACTCAATCCCCCCTGAGAGGCCAGACTGATAAGCTGTGTCAGCTCATCGAGGCTCCCCGTATAACTGCCGGTGAGAGAGAGCGCTTTGAAAGGCAGCAAAGGGATGCGCAGCGTAGTTTGCCCCCCCTGCAATCCCACGAGGATGATGCGAGAGCCTTTTGCTACCGCGCTGATTGCCATCTGCACGGTTGCAGGATTACCGACAGTATCAATGACACCGTGCAGTCGATGTTGAGCCAGCGATTTCAGCGCGTTGTCAGGGTCAGCACTGTTGCGGGTATTGAGTACATGCTCCGCCCCGAGCTGTCTGGCGGCTTCCAGCCTGTCATCCGCTATGTCACAGGCAATGATTCGGGTAAATCCCAGCTCTTTCGCCAGAGAAACAGCGCTCAGCCCTAATCCTCCCATACCGATAATCGCCAGTGCAGAGTCAGGTTTCATTGGCTGCAATTGCCGAAGCGCACTGAAAACAGTCAGCCCTGAACAGGCCAGCGTACTGGCCCAGGCGGGATCCAGTCCGTTGATATCGAGCAGATATTTCCCGTCAGGTACCACAACATGTTCGGCATACCCACCATGACGGAAGATGCCCAGCGATTGTGACTGTTCACAGTGGTTATCGTAGCCACCTTGACAGGTCGCGCACTGACCACAGCCAATCCAGGGGTAGATCAGTCGTTGCTGGCCGATCAGCGTTTTGTCAGCCTCCGCGCCTACCGCCACAACTTCACCGACAATCTCATGCCCCATTACCAGCGGCATGGGCATTGTGCTGTCAGCAAAGTTTATTTTTTCACCGTTACCCAGATCCTGATAGCCATCCTGAATATAGACATCGGAATGACAGACACCCGCGTGCGTCACTTTTACCAGAACGTCCTGCGCACGCAGCTCAGGTAGAGGGTGTGTCACCGCAACAGGCTCGCCGCCATAGTTCTGCAGCTGGAAACTCTGCGAGAGCATCATGTCAACCCCCGGCCTTAATGACATATTGCTGGTTGTCGTCCGGATGCGTGAGCAGATTACAGACTGCTGCCGTATCGGAAGGCGGTTGCTGAGGGTAGGTTTCGAGAATGTTCCAGGCGCCGTTTTTGACCTGCCCCAGATAGATATCAACGGTGAAATGATGCGTCGCCGCATCCAGGCGAGAAATGCCGCCAGGACCATCTACCGTTGATCCTTTTTCCAGTGCCTCAATCAATGGCATGCGTTCTACTGAATTGGCGACCCGGACGCCATTAGCCCAGTGCATCACGGCATACCAGCCATCAATGGCGGTTTCGTTGATATAGGGCGTTTTATTGCCGAACTTCGCCTGCAAACGTTGCAGGAACTGCTTATTAACCGGCGTATCCAGCTCCTGAAAATAGGCATAGGCTGCAAGGATGCCTTCGCTCTCTTTGGGTGTAAGAATGCGGTTTTCATTGCCAACACCAAAGTCGCTGGAGGCAATCGGAATTTGCCCGACCATCCCTGCGGCCGCCCATTGCCGGAAGAAAGAGATATGGTTGCCCCCCACTAACAGTGAAAACACCATGTCAGGTTTGGCGTCCTGGATTTTTTTGATGGTGGTACCGAAGTCGGTGACATCAAGGGGAAAGAACTCAGTAGCGACAACTTCCGCACCGGAATCTTTCGCATACTTGCTCACCCAGTCAGCGGAGATATGACCAAAGTTGTAGTCAGCCGCGATGACGTAAATCTTTTTACCCCACTGCTTCACGGCATAGGGAACTATGCGGGCAACCGTTTGCGCGGGTGTGGTGCCGATTTCAAAACTGTTGCGATCGCATACCCCACCTTCATAAAGCGAGGGATAAAAATAAGGCGTTTTATAGCGGCGCAGGATAGGACGAATGGCCTCACGCGAGGCACTGGTCACGCCACCAAACACAGCCGACACGCGGTCGCGGGTCGCGGCCTGGGTCGCAAACTGCGTGTAATACTGGATATTGGACTGCGGATCATACTTAACCAGCTCTACCGGGCGGCCAAGCAGTCCACCCTGATTGTTGATGTCATCAACGGCCAGTTCAACACAGTTCATCACCGGCTGGCCGTAGATATCCAGTCCACCTGACTGATCAAAAATCGCAGCAATTTTTATGGGTTCTGCAGCCTGCACTTTACTGATAAAGGGCACTGCAGCGAGCGATAACATACTGTTTTTTAATAAGCTACGACGTGAAATTGCCATCTTGCTCTGTTTCTCCCCTGCCAATGTAAGCAACAGCCGGGCATGATCGCCCCTGCGCCAGGAGGAATTAACCTAACAAGTTATATTTCACTTTTCAAATATAATTAACGTTACTACTTTATGTTTCTTCCTGAAGCGAGGTCACGATGTTGAAGTGAACACCATCCGCCTCCGCTAAATACATGGTGGGATTGGATTTTCCTGAAGTAATACGTTGCTGTCCGCGGACGCTGTGGTAGGTAAGTCCTTCGAAGACCGCCGTCAGTGAATGCAGTGAAAGATCACCGGCGCGTTCAGCTAATGCGGCAAAGAAATGAATGGCGTCGTAGCATGACTGACTTAATACGCCCTGTATCGGTGCAGAATGGCCATAGGCTGCCCGATATTGATCCATAAAAGCGCGATTTTCAGGGGTGGTAAGTGCATTGAAGTAACTGGCTGCACAATAAAGGTTACGGGTGTGCTGAGAGCCAATTCCCAGCAATGTGTTTTCCTCAATGGAGCCAGAGAGTCGGAGAATCTTTTTGTCGAGTCCCGCCGCAGAAAACGCCCGGTTAAACAACACACAATCTGAACCAACCAGGGACTCGAAGATCACATCGGCGTCTGAGGCTTCAATACGCTCAATCATGGTCGAGATATCGACCTGGCCAAGACTCAGATAATCCTCCCCGACAACTTCTCCACCGTGTGACTGTATAAGCTGTCTGACCGTTTCATGGGTAGCCCGCGGCCAGATATAGTCATTACCGACGATATGCCACTTGTTGACTCCGTGGTGCTGCATCATCCATTCGATTGCAGCAGGGAACTGTTGCTGGGGTGTGTCACCAATAGCGAAAACACCGGGGGTCGTTTCTCCGCCTTCATAAAGAGGAGCAAAAACATAAGGAACGATACCTGCAAATGCATTACGCAGAGCAACGCGTACGCTGGAAAGATGTACACCAATCAGTGCATCTATCTGATTATCGTTAACCAGCTGCCAGCAGCGGGCGACTACATCTTCAGGGTCGCCGCCAGCATCCAGGGCAAAGAGTTCAATTTCGCGGCCAAGCACCCGCTTGCCACGGTTGATCTCCGCTGCCGCGAGTACCGCACTGTACTGGCAGGACGGCCCCCAGATGGCATCAGATCCATGAAAAGGAACCAGTAATCCGAGACGTAAAGGTTGTGATTTGTTCTGCCGGGTTTGCTGAATCTGATGGCGTTCAGGTGACTTATCTGCGTGTAAAGCTGGGGTTCGTTGCCAGGCATATCTTGCACTAACGGGGAACGCTCCGGTGTTTAAGCTGAACATGGATGGATCCTCCGCTGGGCAAAAGTTAAAACTAATGCAAAAAGCGTGCTAACTGATATTGATGTTACAGGTTTGTGATTGACCTCGCACAGGATGACCTCGATCTCATGAAGTGCTAAAGTAGCGCTATCCAACGTTATGCGAACATGAGCTGACTCATCATGTCGGACAAGCCCTTAAACGAATATCTCGCCCATCTTCTGGTACAGGCTAATCGCCGCGTAAACCGCCAGCTATCGCTCGAGGGAATTACGCTTGAACACTGGAGAGCACTGAAAGTGATCGCTGATCAGGATGGCGTGACTATGCGCGAGCTTTCTGATGAGTTAATGCAAAACTTCCCGACACTGACAAAAATCATCGATAAGATGGTACTGGAAGCCCTCGTCTATCGTCGCCCGGACGAACAGGACCGCCGTAAAGTCCGTTTATATATTTCCGATAAGGGAAAAGCGGTTCTGGAGCAGCAGAACAGCCGTGTAAACGATCATCAGGATAAACTCGAAGACGCTTACGGCAGTGACGAAGCTCAGATGCTTAAACAGATGCTGGAACAATTTCTCAAGGCAGGAAATGATTAATTTTGAACAGATTTCCTGACGTTGTCCCAGCACAGACAGCAAGAAGCATCAACACACCTTTTGGTACGGATGCTGTTGAATAATTCTTCATCCGTCAGGGTTCTCAATAACGACATTTGGCAGGATATGCCACAATTCTTTATGTTATTGAGGAAACAAACGATGCCTGCGTCCCAGTAGGGCTGGAGAACCTATTTCCTCAACAAAAAATTCAATACCTTCCTTATGAAATCTCATCTCTCAGGCACTTCACTTATCCTGGCCGGGGGAATGACGCATGACCGGGCAGTGGAAATGATCAATGCCGGTGAGATTGATCTTGCCGCCTTCGGCGCAAATTTTACCAGTAACCCGGATCTGGTGAAGAGAATGCATGACAGCCTCCCCTTAACACCACCGGACCCGAATACTTTCTACGGTGGAGACAGCACAGGCTACATAGATTACCCGGCGTTCACTGCCTGACTTTGGCATTCTGGTTCCGCAGATGCCGGCCTCTGTGGAACCATCGGTTGAAGGGCCTCGATCGTGGATGTCAAAACTCACGTAAATCCTGAACTGCATGCTGAGTTTTCATTAAATTCTGCTCGGCCCGCTTCGGATCTTTTTTAGCAATCGCCACAAACAACGCATCCAGAATATTAAGCTGGGCAATACGCGAGGCAGCATTTTCGCCCAGAAGGTGTGAGCCCTGAGAGGTGGAATTGAGCACCACATGAGCGTTGCGTGCAATCGGTGACTCAGCATAATTGGTAATGGCAATCACTCTGGCACCATTGCGCGCCGCCAGTTTAACTGGATCATTAACGGCGCGTGTCGCTCCCGAGTGGCTAATCGCAATAACCACATCATCATCAGATAACACCGCCGCAGACATCAGCATAATATGTGCATCATCATAGGCCGTCGATTTAATGCCTATTTTGAGCATTTTATGCGACAGATCCTGAGCGACGGTTGCCGAGCCACCTACTGCATATAAATCGATATAGCGCGCTTTGGCGATGATATCCGCTGCACGATTAAATGCAGAAATATCGAGAATCGACAGCGTTTCTTCCATCGCCTGGATAGAGGTTCTGAAGACCTTCTCCAGTAATTGCTCCGACGAGTCATCAGGTTCAATTTCCGCATGCAAGCCAGCAACTTCAGACTCATTATAATAAACCAGACTGGTTCTGAAATTTCTGAATCCGGTGAAGTTTAGTTTTTTCGTAATCTTCACCACCATCGCTTCCGAGACATTATTTTCCTGCGCAATCTCTTTCAGAGAAGTTTGCTCAGTAATATCTGTTCGGCTGGTAATTGCCTCAACTACACGGCGTTCCAGCGGTGTCAGCTGTGGTAAACGCATGCGGATTTGAGCACCAATGGCTCGTGGATCTTGCTTCATTACCTGCCTCGGGTCGCGCGGTCAATCAACATCGCTATGATAATAATAAGCCCCGTCGCAAGCAATTGATAAAACGCCTGAATATTCAGCAGAGTCAAACCATTACGTAGCGCGCCCAGGATAATGACCCCGATGATGGTGCCAAAGATACTGCCCTTACCGCCCATTAGCGAAGCCCCGCCGATCGCGGCCGCCGCAATTGCATCCAGCTCCCATAAATTACCAATGGTCGGTTCTGCTGCACCAAGACGACCAATCAGAATCAGCGCTGCCAGGGATGCCAGCACCCCGGAGATGACATAAACCGTGACTTTGGTGCGTTTAACCGGCACCCCCGCCACGCGCGCAGCCTCTTCATTGCCACCAATCGCCAGAATATATTCACCCAGTGGGGTTTTATTCATCACCGTCCACAATACCGCTGCGATCACAGCCACAATGACAATAGGCGTAGGCACACCGAAGACCGTGCTGTTGATAATGCTTCGAAACTCCATCGGAATACCAAACACCGGGTTACCACCGGTGTAGATCAACGCGATGGCGCGAAACAGTGAGAGGCCACCGAGGGTGACGATGAAGGGTTGCAACCCGGCATAAGCAATCAGCGAGCCGCTAAATATGCCGCAGATCGCGCCAATGCCCAGGGTCGCCAGAATCGCCAGCGGAACCGGGACACCCGCCACCATCATGGTTGCCCCTAAAACGGCTGACAGCGCAGCAGTGGGGCCAACGGACAAGTCGATCCCACCAGAAATAATAACCAGCGTCATCCCTAGCGCAATGAGAGCGTTAATTGATGATTGCTGTAAAATATTCAGCAGGTTGGGTACGGTAAAAAATACCGGGGACAGAAAAGAGAATGTCACAACAATAATCAGCAGGCCAATTAATGTTCCGGCGTCACGCACATTAAATTTCAGCAGCAAGGAGGTGGGCAACATCGCCCGGTTATTTGTCTGTGTCATCATGATTTATGGCCTTGAAATAAGTCAGCAGAAACGATCAGACGGTGTGATCGACATCTTTGATTGCAAAGCGGGCAATGTTATCTTCCGTTATGTCATTGCCAGTTAATTCTTTCGTGATCTTCCCTTCCCTCATCACCAGAACGCGGTCAGAAATACGGATAATCTCCGTCATCTCAGAAGAGACAACGACAATCGCTTTGCCTGACTTTGCCAGTTTCTCAATTAGATTATAGATTTCTGATTTTGCACCAATATCAATTCCCCGGGTTGGCTCATCAAATAAAAATACCTGCGTATCGGCAGCAACCCAGCGCCCGATAATCACCTTCTGCTGATTACCGCCACTGAGCGTACCTATTGTTTTTTCAATATCGAGTGGGCGTAATTTCAGATCGCTCATTACCTCATGAGCCACCCGATTGAGTTTGAGTTTATTGATCACCCCTGCCAGCGTGAAGTTGCGCATTGACGGCAGCGCCATATTCAGTTTGACGGCACGCTGTTTGATAATGCCTTCTTTTTTGCGGTCTTCAGGTACCAGACCTATTCCAGCCTTAATTGCAGCAGTGACGTTATGATTACGTACGGCATTGCCGTTAACCAGTATCTTGCCACCGGTGCGTTTATCAATACCGGCAATTAATTTCAGCAATTCGGTACGCCCCGCCCCCACCAGACCGGCAATGCCGAGCACTTCCCCTGCCCGAACCGTGAAATTTGCCGGTAATACGTCATTACCGCGTGCCAGATCCTCAACGCGCAGCACTTCGCGATCGGTAGCATACGAGTTGTGATCCAGCTTCTCGATTTTGCGACCGACCATTTTGGCGACAATGCTTTCTTCATTTTCATCACAGATGTTGACAACACCCACCTGCCTTCCGTCACGCATGATGGTAGCCCGATCACACACTTTGAAAATTTCATTCATTTTGTGCGACACATAGATCAAAGAAACGCCCATCGATTTCAGGTCGGAAATCAGTTCCGCCAGGCGATCAAACTCACGAGGTGTCAGGCTGGAGGTGGGTTCATCCATCGCGATGATTTTGGCCTCATCCAGCATTGCGCGCGCAATCTCGACAATCTGCTGCTGCGACACTTTGAGATTTTTAATCGGCGTATTGGGATCAATCGTCGGGTCTAACTGCTTGAGAATCAGCCTGGCACGCGCTTCCTGCGCCTTTCTGTCTACCCACAGACCATTCGCTTTAGTCAGTGGGCGGCCCAGAAACATGTTCTGTGCGACGGAGAGTTCAGGAACGTGCTGCAACTCCTGATGAATCATCGCGATACCGGCATGGCGCGCACTGAGAGGGTTTTTCATCTGGATCTGCTGACCATTGACGCTGATTACGCCACTATCAGCTTCACGCACCCCGGAAAGGATATTTAGCAATGTGGATTTCCCGGCGCCGTTCTCACCAATTAATGCGTGTACCTCGCCAGGCTTCACGGAAAAATCTACATCCTGTAAAGCAGCAGCATTACCATAGGTCTTATTAATGCCGCGCATTGTTAAGCGAAACTGTTCCATAAACTCTCCGCCTGACTGATTACTGGGTCAGCAGCTGACGCAGTTTGGTATTGTCTTTGGTCGAAAACGCCTCAACGTTCTCTTTGGTAATCAGGGCCTGCGGGGTGGAGACCACGCGAGAAATTTTCTGGCCGTTAATTAACCGAATCATCACGTCCATCGCCACTTCACCGGTCAAAACCGGGAAACTATCCACGGTGCCGGTCAACTCACCGCGTTTAATCGAAGCGTAGGCATCCGAAATACCGTCGGTGCCAAAAATCGCCACCTGGTCTGCCTTATTCATAGAACGCACCGCCTCCACCACGCCCAGTGCCATGGTGTCGTTATTGGCATAAAAACCGATTAAATCCGGATGCTGTTGCAGGATGGTCGAGGCGGCGTTGTATGCCTGCTCGCGGCTCCAGTTCGCCGGAACACTGGCGACGATAGTGAATTTTCCGTTACCCTGTAACGTCTCTTTAAACCCGGCAGTACGCTGGCCAGCAGCATAAACACCTGGCTGTCCTTCAATCACGGCCACCTTTCCGCCCTGTGGATGGTGCTGAATAAACCATTTCGCCACCCGCACCCCGTTATCTTTTTGCACGTTACCGACGTAATACGGCGCATTTGGCATGACCGCATCGTTGACGTTAACCACCGGGATTTTTTTACTGATAGCGCTTTCCAGCGCCGGTTCAAGGTTGATATCGGTTTGCGGCGATACCAGCAGGCCATTGAAGCCTTGCGAAATCAGGGTTTCCGCAATCGAAAGCTGCCCCAGTTGATCATCCTCATTGGCCGCCGCCTGATAGGCCACTGTGAAGCCATACTTTTTCGCTACGTTCTGATAACCCTCACCGAGGGAGCGCCAGTATTCGTTGGTCAGCGTTTTCGAGACACCACCAATTTTTAGCGCTTTATCAACTTTCGGCAGCGGGCCATATTTGCTATCAAGTTGCGTCCAGTCGGTGCGATCCGGTTCGGTATCCGATTTTAATGGTGTTAAATCAGTGGCATGTACGCTGGCACACAACAGGGAGGATGTGAGTAAGGTAAGGAATAATTTTTTCATGTTTCAGCCTTTTATTATCAGTATGTCGGGTACAGGTTTTTCTGGCATTCAACGCTGGCCGCGACTAACGCGCCAGCATGATGTCATTGACTATTTGCTGGGAAGCAACCGCATCCTGACGACTGATCGCCCCCAGTAACTTCTCGTTATTATTTAGCTTTTCACACAGTTTCAGCAGATGGGTGACGGTCGCAATATTGGTTTCCGCTTCACGAATGGGGTCCAGGCCACTGGCATCCGGGAAGGTGTCAAAGTAGTAAGCCCCCTGATAGCCATCGCGCTGCATCTGCCAGAGAAACTCCAGCGTTGCGCGGGGATTGACTGAACCGGCCATCAGGCCATCATCGCGTTTTCCCCAGCCATCATTCAGATCCAGACCTAACAATCGTGAACGACGTGCCACCATTGCCGCAGCGTAAGCCGGGATTTCATTGGCAAAGAGCACATGGGCAAAATCCAGGGTTATCCCGAGGTTTGGGCAGCCCGCCTCCTCTACTGCCAGCAAACAGGTTGTAGCGTTCGGGAAGATGCTGTAGGCACGCGGTTCATTGGGTTTGTATTCGATACTGACATCGATATCCGGTGCATATTCAGCGACCTCACGCACTGCATCGACGGCGTCTTCCCAGATTTTTTTGTAGTCAGCCTGGAAGCAGTAATCGAAACCATCCTGCCCCATCCACAATGTCATCAGTTTCGACCCAAATTCACGTCCGGCATCGATTCCTCGTTTCGTCAGCTCAATCGCTTCACGACGAATTTGCGGGTTCGGATTAGTAAAGGCACCGATTTTGAACTGCGGCGCATCCCAGCGCATTTGCATGCCATTGACTGCCAGCCCTGCATCAGCAATCGCCTGACGCATGGTTTTAATATCACTGGTGATGTGCTGTGGGTAATTCAGGTCAAGATGCGTTAATCCCTTGACTTCCCCTGCACGGGCAATCATTTGCAGGACAGAGGGTTTTCCCTGTAAGTCGGGCCAGTATAGGTGTGCTCCAGAGGCGAAAGAGTTAAGGCGCGTGGCAAATTTCAGATCAGACATAGGAGCAATCCTTCAAAAGGCATTGTGATGTACTTTCTTTGTTCACGATATATTGTGAAGTTGATTAGAATCTACATCTGCCTATTTAATTAGCAAGGGGGATTATTCAGCAAAGTTACGTTTTGCGATGCGGTTCACGAAAGGGCCTGGAATCAACAAAGCTGCGTAGAAAGTGTCTCGTTAGCTCCGTCACAAATTTTTAACTTCCCCGATTTACTGACTTGACGGATGGCGGTCGTGTCGTGAAACTCGGTAAAAAGTAAAACGTTTTACTTTTTACAATGCGTCGCGGTATCAAAGAATTTTCCGTGATATTTCCATGGTTTAGAAAACACCGGGATTGATCATGAAACATGTTGAAGAGTTCAATGATTCGCTGGCAGGTGTCGGGCTAAGACCCGATATTCCTGAAGCTGAGATTTCATCTGTCGCGAGCGGGGCCATTAAAAAAGCCAAATTACGGCTAATGCCATTAATATTAATGATGTATCTGCTGGCATTTATTGACCGTTCCAATATTGGTATGGCGGCGTTGACCATGAACCAGTCTCTGGGTTTATCTCCGGAGCATTTTGGCTTTGCGGTCGGGATTTTTTCCTTTGGTTATATTCTGTTTGAGATTCCCAGCAATGTTCTGCTGGAGCGCTTTGGTGCGCGTTTTTGGTTAGCCAGAATAATGATCACCTGGGGAGTTATCTCCATGTCCATGGCCTTTGCACAGGGTGTGGTCAGTCTCAGTATTCTCCGTTTTTTATTAGGGGTAGCTGAGGCCGGATTAGCACCCGGTATTGTTTTTTATCTTACAACCTGGTTCCCCAAAAAAGAGCTGGCTAAAGTCTTTTCTATTTATTATTTAGGCGTACCGCTGGCGGCCATTATCGCGAATCCGTTATCGGGTTTTATCCTCGATAATTTTCACAATGTCGCCGGAATGGAAAGCTGGCAATGGCTGTTTTTAATTGAAGGTTGCCCGCCGGTTATTCTGTCGGTGGTTGTCTTCCTGTATCTGACTGATAAACCGGCTAAAGCCACCTGGCTCAATGCAGATGAACGCAAGGCTTATCAGGACCTGATGGAAAAGGAACAGCGGGCAACATTAACAGTTGGCCATTCCAGTTTAAAAAGTATGTTTAAAGATCGTCGGGTATGGCTATTAGGTCTGGCTTATTTCTTTACTGTCATCGGCCTCACGGGACTCGGCTTCTGGATGCCGCAGTTTATTAAACGCTTCGATTATTCTGATACTGTCGTTGGATTATTAGGCACAATTCCCTATATCGCCGGGGCGATTGTTATGTGCTGGTGGTCAAACCATTCTGATAAAACTAACGAGCGTACCTGGCATTTTATTCTGCCTTCACTGGTGTTCTCACTGGGCTTCGTGGTTGCCGCAATCAGCGATTCCCCGCTGGTATCGATGGTCGGTTTAACCCTTTCCACCATAGGTATGCTGGCGTGCGTCCCGACGTTCTACACCCTCCCGGCCTCTTTTCTGACTAATCAGGGATCAGCGGGTGGCCTGGCCCTGATCAATTCCATCGGCAATATTGGTGGCTTCTTCGGCCCGTTCCTGGTAGGTCTCACCATCTCACTGACGGGTAAATCACAAAATGGCCTCTGGCTACTGGCCATCCTGGTGCTGTTTTCACCGTTATTAATTTACCTCCTGAGTAAAAGCCGTCGTCAGATCGCTGGCTGGCGTTAATTACATCCTTCATTAAACCCTGTTAAGGAGTACGAAATGAACTTAGCCGCATTGTTAGCTGAGCGCGCCTCTGCAGTTAAATCAGACACTGCCCAGCCGGTCCGGGTCGGTATCATTGGTGCCGGTAAATTCGGTTCGATGGTGCTTGCGCAGTTACGGCATCTGCAAGGACTACAGGTTGTCGCAGTCGCTGATCTGGATGTAGCAAAAGCGAAGACGGCACTGGCTCGCGTGGGGTGGCCGGAAGAACAGTATCAGGCTGCCAATATTGACACTGCACTTCGCACCGGCTCCACCTGTGTGCTTCAGGATGCAGAACAACTTTTCCGTTGTGAACAAATCGACTGTATTGTCGAAGCCACTGGCCACCCGCTGGCAGGGACACGCCATGCACTCCATGCCGTCGAACATGGCAAACATGTGGTGATGGTAAACGTTGAGGCGGATGTCCTCTGCGGCCCGCTGATTGCTGAACGCGCCCGCCAGAACGGTGTGATTTACAGCATGGCCTATGGTGACCAGCCAGCAATTATTTGTGAGCTGGTTGACTGGGCCAGAGCCTGCGGCTTCGAAATCGTCGCTGCCGGAAAAGGCATGAACTTCGAACCGCGTTATCGCTATTCAACACCGGAGACCGTATGGGGCTTTTTTGGCTGGACGGAAGAAGAAGTGGCCGCAGGTGACTTTAACCCTAAAATGTACAACTCCTTCACTGATGGCACGAAAGCCGCGATTGAAATGGCGGCGGTGGCTAATGCCACCGGCCTGGATTGCCCCGATAACGGACTGGCTTTCCCTCCCGCTGGTGTGCATGACCTTGCTCGTGTCTTCTCACCAGAAGCTGACGGCGGGCGGCTGAGTCGCAGCGGCCTGGTGGATATTGCTGCCAGCCAGGAACCCGATGGGCGCGAAGTGCTGAACAATATTCGCTATGGTGTATTTGTCACCTTTAAAGCCCGCGATGAATACAGTCGCGCCTGTTTTAAGCAATATGGGTTGCTGACCGATCCGTCAGGCTGGTATGCCTCGATGTGGCGTCCCTTCCACCTGATTGGCCTGGAAACCAGCATCAGCATCCTTTCCGCCGTGCTGCGTGGCGAAGCGACAGGTTCAGCGTTAAGCTTCCGGGGTGATGCGGTCGCCACCGCAAAACGCGATCTGAAGGCAGGAGAAATGCTGGATGGCGAAGGTGGATTTACTGTCTGGGCAAATGCGTTACCAGCCAGCATCAGTGTAGCGCAAGACTTGCTACCTATGGGGCTGGCTCACCATGTGCGTCTGGTGAAAGATGTCGCCAAAGATAAAGCAGTGCGCTTCTCGGATGTGGCGTTTGACAACAATCTGGATATCGTTGAATTACGTAAACAAATGGTGAGTCTGGCTGGATTATAGATAACAGGCAGCCCGCTGCTGCATGTGCAGTGGCGGGTAAATCAGGAGAAATGTGATGGCTTTGCAGCAGAGAATTGGTTTGCTGGGTACAGGAAAGATGGGATACCCGGTGGCACGTCGTTTAGCCAGCGCTGGATACCCTGTCTCGGTATGGAATCGCTCGCCGGACAAGGCCGCGTCATTACAGACCTTTGGTATCAGCCTGGCAGCATCACCCGCTCAGCTGATTGCAAACAGCAACGTGGTGATCTGCTTTCTCGGTGACGCACGAGCCTGTGATGAGGTGATTTTCAACAACGAAGCCACTTTGCAGGCTATCGCAGCCAATACCGTCATCATCATGATGAGCACCTTATCACCCGATCTTGTGATTGAGCAGCAGCGCAAAGTGAACAAAGTTCACGCCGACTATCTGGATATGCCTGTCTCGGGTGGTACGACAGGGGCAGAAAACGGAACATTATCATTGATGGCCGGTGGCAACGCGCCACTTATTGAAAGTTTACACCCGCTCCTTGCTCATCTTGGCCGGGTAACACGCGTGGGAGAGGTAGGAGCCGGACAACTTACCAAGCTGGCTAATCAGATTATTGTTGCCGGGACGCTCAGCCTGTTGTCCGAGGCTTTCACGCTGGCTGCTCGTGGTGGCGCTGATCCGGCGAAGGTGCGCGAAGCGCTATTGGGAGGATTTGCGGATTCCACGCTGCTACAACAACAAGGCGAGCGTATGGTCACCCAGGACTTCCACGCGCGTGGGCCAGCAAAATGGCAATTGAAAGATACGCGCAGCGCGGTGGCTCTGGCAGAGCAACTTGGCCTGCATTTACCGCTTACGACATCGGTAAACCAGTTATTTACGCAAATGATTGAGGCGGGCGACGGTGAGTTAGATCACTGCGCCATTATCCGGCAGATTCAGCGTCTGAATGGCGAATCTATTTAACTGGCGCAACACTTTCTCGCTTTATCAGGGTGCTGGCCAGTTCACAAGGCTTGCTGATTTCGCCGGATAAACTTAATAAGGCATGTTCAGCAAGCGCCTCCAGAGGATGCTTGATCACACTGATTGACGGAGTCACTAACCGACTCCAGTGGCTGTCATGATAGACGATCAGCGACAATGTGTCGGGAACAGAAATTTTTAATTCTCTGACACGCGCCATAATGACGGGGGCAATTGATGTATTGCCAATAATAATGGCCGTAGGGGGGTCCTCTAACGCCAGAAGATCATCCAGTGCCTCGCTGGCATGCGGATCGCGGAAATTTTTAATCGCCGTATAGCGGCTATCCCAGGTGATCCCCTTCTCCTCCAGCCCCTTTCTGTAACCGGCCAGTCGCTGTAATGAGGTTGAGGTATTCAGTGGACCACTTATCCAGCCGATGCGCCGATGGCCCTGCTCTGTCAGCCATGCGGTTGCTTCAAACGCGGATTGCTGATTATTAAAACCAATCACATGGGCCTGTGATACGTCCTCAAGATAACGATCAATAAAGACAATCGCGATCCCCATATCCGCAATTGATTGCCACAGGTCGCTGTTCGCGCTGGTTGGCGTCGCGATAATGGCTTTCACTCGCTTTTGCATCAGCATCCTGAGGCTTTCACGTTCAAGCAGCGGATCTTCCTGGGTCGTCACTAAGATGACGTTCATCGCCATATCGCGCGCGCGACGGACAATAAGATCGGAGATTTCAGAGAAGAAATCATTGGCGATATCGGCGACCACCAGACCAATGGTGTTGTTGAGACTGGTTTTTAGCTCACGGGCTGCGCTCTGCGGCGAGTAGTTCAATGTCTGCATGGCTTCTCGCACCCGCTGGCGGGTACGTTCTGAAACAGAACCCGTACCCGGATTGAGCACCCGCGATACCACACCGATCGAAACTTTTGCTAAAGCAGCAACTTCTTTGATGGTACTTTTCTTTTTATCAGTCAATGCAACACCCAGCCTCACATCTTCAGAATCGCGAATTCAATGTTAGGTTAATCAGTGAAGAAGATAAACTGACTTACTTTAAGAATGGGATGAGGAAGAGCTGGAGAGAAGCAATAAATTAAGGGCAGACCCGCTGCCCTGATTGTTTGGTTGTTTTCTGAGCCGATGATTAGTGATGTCCGGAATGGCCCGAAATTGACGGAGTGCTGTTGTTCATTTCCGGTTGTGAGTGCAATTCATCCGGTGTTTTCAGGAATGGCGTCAGAATGGCACTCAGAATGTAGAGTCCGGCATAGATACCTAACACGCCACCCGCCCCAAGTGATGAATAGAACATGGCGGTAATCGCCGGGGCAATAAAGGCACCCAATCCGGCACCGAGATTAAGCACCGACATCGCCGCACCTTTACTGTCCGGGGCAAGCATCGGAAAGAGTGCAGATAGCGGGACGTATCCTGCCATGGTGATACCACAAAGGCACAGTACAAATGCCATAACATAGAAGTTATGTCCCAGCAGCTGCGGCACCAGCCAGACCAGTACCAGCACAACCGCGTAACTGACACCCCCCACCCACATAATGGTGTTGCGCCAGCCAAACTTATCACCAAAGAAACCAAAGAACAGATTGGCAAAGATGGCGACGACAAACACGGCTGACCACATCTGTAACCACTCAGTTTTGCTGTAGCCAAAACTGATTAAATACAGCGGCAGGAAAGTCGCCAACCCATATTGCGCCACCCCATTGATCGATTTAACCACCAATCCCATGGCAATCACTGGCCGCTGTAAAATAGTAATGCCCTTGATCAGTTCAGCCGCACTGAAAGGATGGATTTCTGAGGATGGGACAATATCACGGTTAACCCAAATGCCGAGGATGGCACCAATCACCACAAACGCCATACCTGTCCACAGCACATGGATCTCACCTAAAACCGGTAACGCGAGGGAGGAGAAAAAGGGGCCAATCACACTGAGGCCCAATGAGAAAGTGAACCAAAACCAGCCAACTGCGGTTGAACGTCGGGCCAGCGGCGTGCTGTAGTTGATCCACACCAGGAATGAGTAAGCAAAAAGCGGATAGCCTATCCCCCGAATAGCATAAAACGGCAGCATCCAGGCCATATGCATGGTTCTCAGACCAACCCAAATAAATCCAATACTGCCAATAACAAAGGCAATCAGGCCATAAAACATCACTTTTCGTGGCCCCAGTGTCTGTACCAGCACACCGGTTACCCATGCTGCCAGCGTCACTGTTACGCCATAAGCGGTAATCAACAATGAAGCCTGAGCGACGGATAATCCTTTATCAACTAACCATATCGTTATCCATGCCTGCTCTACGCCGTCACCGATCATGAATATCGTCAGACCGATGTAGCCCCAAATTAAATTTTTTGGCAGTCCTAGTTTTTCAAACATAGTTTCCCCCAGTGTCAGACACTGACTGGCTTCAGATAAGAGGTAAGATGCGATGTGTTTTTAGTATTTAATCATCTGCAATAACATAGCCTGGACTTTAAGTGCATCCTGACTACGAATGATATTATCCATTTCTTCAATACTTACCTTATCAATGAAGCCCGCTAACGTTTTATACATTTTGATATTCTGTGCACACTCAGCAACCGGATCTTCTCTGCTCGGGAAGGTATCGAAATAAATTAACCCGTCGAATTTCACACGTTTTGCATAATAGATATATTCCAGTGTCTGCATCAGGTGGACAGAACCCAGCATTAATCCATCGTCGAAATGCCCATACCCATCGTTCAGATGGAAGCCGATCAGGCGATTTTTACGTGCCGACTGGAATAAGGAAAACGCCGGATTCTCCTTTTTCATGATCATGTGACAAAAATCAAGGGTGATCCCCAGATTCTCTGCCCCCACGTCGTCAATAAGCATAAGAGTGGAAGACACATCGCCAATAAATGAGAATGTCCGCGGTTCATAAGGCTTATATTCGAAGCTGAACTGCATATCCGGATGAGCCTTTGTGACCTGCTGTAATGCATTCACCAGCAACTCATAGGCTCTGAAGTAATCCTGTTGAAAAGGATAGTCATAGCCATCGTAACCAAACCACAGTGTAACGGTGTTACCCCCGAGAAACTTGCACAACTCTGCTGCTTCCAGCGTTTGCTGAATGGCTTTTTTGCGCAGCTCCTCATTAGGATTGGTAAATTCACCATCAATAAAATCTTTATTATAGCGGAGTGCGATACCGCCGACTTTAAGGTTGTTATTCTCTATGCATTCTTTGATGGCATTTTTATCCTGATTGATAAAATGCTCAGGATAATTAAGCTCAATGTGTGTAAGCCCTTCTACGGTCCCCATACGCGTGATCAGATCACAGGTATCCATATTATTTTTTGGCGAAAATAACTCAGCGCGTGAGCGGAATGAGTTAATACGAGATGAAAACTTCATGGCATTTACCTTATTGTCAAACATGGATGCTTTATAATGCAGCCAGGTGTCAGGGTAAATGCCATTTGGAAAATATTACTGAGAGTAAAATGGAAGATAACCTAAAGGTCATTTTCATTTTACTCCGAGTAAAATGGCCCAGTAAAACGTTTTATAACCTGTGACGAAGTTAACGTTTTTTCCATTAATGACCATGCTAGGCTTTTGCAATATAAGCAGGAGAATCAGGCATGCATAACCGTTTACAGGGTCACGAGATTTTTTTACTGGCGCGCACGCTGGCCCCGGAGTTGGGGAAAAAAGAACGGGCTATTGCCAGGTTTATCGATGATAATCCGGACACTCTGGCAACGATGAATATTTCTGACATTGCCAGCTATCTTAATGTCAGCGTTGCCAGTATTACAAAAGTATCGAAGAAACTCGGTTTTACCGGATTTCACGACCTTAAAATGAGTATTGGAAAGACCGATGCCAAACCTGGTGAACTTATCGAGATTCCGGTCATTCCTGACAGTGAGCTTTACACTAATAAGGTGATTGAGAGTACATTTTTTAACTCCATACTGGCGTTGCAGGAAAGTTTACAGGCCATTGACAGTGCGGTTATCAAAACAGTCGCGTCATTGTTTATCAATCGGAATGAAGACGCCAAAATTATTATTGCGGGCTGTGGTGGGTCGGGTTCAGTATGTGATGATTTTAATCACAAACTCCTGAAGATCGGTATCTTCTCTTATGTATTCAGTGACAGCCACAAACAATTAATGTCGGCATCGTTAATGCAGCCTGGCGATATTCTGTTGGTTATTTCACATTCTGGCCAGACGACCGATATCATCAATATGGTATCCGCGGCTAATGACAAAGGGGCCGAGACAATCTGTCTGACCAATTATCCCAATAGCCCATTAAGCCATATCGCCCGACATGCCATCATTTCCTCCGTCAAAAATAACCCTATAACCGGAGAGAATGCGACAACCCGTATTGTTCATCTGAATATTCTTGATGCGATATTCACCATTATTGCCAGTAAAACCAGTGAGCAAAGTCAATCCAGTTTACTGAACACCAGAAACGCTGTTGCGGCTAAACGCACAGCAAGTTAAGGATTTGCGATATGAAAAATGATGTTGTGGTCATTGGCAGTCTCAACTATGACATTCTTATCCAGCAGGACCGTCTGCCTGAATTGGGGGAAACCTTTACAGGCAATGAGTTGCTTATGATGCCTGGCGGCAAGGGGGCAAATCAGGCAGTTCAGTGCGCTAAGCTTGGGCTTAACGTGGCAATGGTGGGATGCGTAGGAGAAGACCTGTATGGCGCTGAACTGATTAAGTCTCTCGCCGAGAATCAGGTCGGCGTAGAACATATAATCCCGCGAGGGAAATCATCGGGTATTGGCGTTGTGCAAATCCTGGAGTCCGGGGATTATTGCAGCACCATCATCAAAGGTGCTAATTACCGCATTGTGGCAGATGATATTACCGACGATCTCTTTGAGGGCGCACCACTGGTTATTTTTCAGTCTGAAATTCCCTCACCGATCGTTGAATTTGCCATCAGTAAAGCACACAGACATGGTTGCCCTATTCTGGTGAATAATGCGCCAGCACGAACCATTCCGGCTGACGCCCTGAAACAGATTGACTGTCTGGTCATCAACGAGACAGAAGCAACTTTTATGAACGCACAACCCGTTACCTGCGTTGAAGAAGCCCTGAAATGCGCCACTGCCTTACAGGATCAGGTTGCAGGCAAGGTCATTATTACCCTGGGTGAGAAAGGTGCGGTGCTGGGTGCAAATGGCACTGCCACACACTATCCCGCCGTGTTTTGCCCGGACGTGGTGGATACTACCGGCGCGGGTGACTCGTTCATTGGCGGCATCGCCTACTGCATTGTGAATGACATTCCCTTAACTCAGGCGATCCCCTTTGCAGCGGAAATCAGCTCATGTTCAATTCAGAAATATGGTGGTCAAAGCTCCTTCCCGATGCTGCCAGATGTCGCTCATGCACTGGAAATCAACCAAATGCGTGTTCGCGAGCAACATTACGATACCAGCACTCATCAGAGTTGATGAGTTAATGCGCCGCAGCAGCCAGGCATCCCGGACCTGCCTGGCTTTAACATTGCGATGCGTTATTCTGTATCACCGTATTGTTCGTCAGAGACTTTTTCCAGCCACTCCACGACGCTACCATTCTGTGCTTCCTGAATCGCAATATGCGTCATTGCCGTTGTGGCGCTGGCACCGTGCCAGTGTTTTTCATGAGCAGGAATGCAAACAACATCACCAGCACGAATTTCACGCGCCGGTTCACCCCAGGTCTGCACATAACCAAAACCCGACGTCACAATCAATCTCTGGCCCAGAGGATGAGTGTGCCATGCGGTGCGCGCGCCAGGCTCAAAAGTCACCTGGCCTGCGCTGGCACGGGCGTTTTCATCGGCAGCAAAGAGGGGATCAATGCGGACAGTACCGGTAAACCAGTCTTCAGGGCCAACCATAGAGGCTTGTGAACCGGTTTTAAAAATAGTAGTCATATCATTTCCTTAAAACTGTATGGGGATATTTACTTTTCCAGGCAGGTGAAGCAGGTCTTTAAGACGTTATCGTCTGAACCGAAAGATTACTTTCAGTGCAGAGCTGTCAACTGCGAAACGGGAAAGCCACTATGCCTCAATAATTGATTAGTATTAACCCAGTAAACCTGAATGCTTATATGAACATTTTTCATTAATACCCTTGCCGCCCGGCCAGTAAGGCAACTGGCACGGCCAACATGACCAGAACAGCACTCCAGAGAAACGCCATCCCCATTTGTGTAGCAGGAACGACTAACCCTAATAATGGGCTTGCGAGGCCAATCGCCAGATCGGGAAACGCTGAGTATGTTGCCATCGCCACTCCTTTGTTCGCTCCGCCTAAACGACGCACCGCTTCAGAACCAAATGCCGGGTACACCATCGCCCAGCCAATCCCCGTCAGCGCGGCTCCCAGTGCTGCAATCCAGGGTGAAGGCGCAGCCCATAACAATATCTGGCCCAGCGCAGTCACCAGCGAAAAAAGAATGCCAACCCGGACGCCACCTGACTGGTCGATGAGTTGTCCCAGAAATAACCGTGCAGCAATAAGCGCCATGGCGAAGGCGGTCACCGGCAGCCACCCCATTCCCCACCCTTTCTCCGCAAACAACAGGACGGAGAAGGAGAGAAGTGCCGCATATCCCACACCATTAAAGGCTGCGCCCATACCCGGTAGCCAGACCGATGAAAGAGCCTGGGAAAGTGTTCCCTTCTGACCAGAAGGTTCAATACGTTCTGGCAGGACTCGCACAATAGCCATCACCACCAGCGGTAACACTAACGTGGTTATTGCTATGGCGATAAAACCGGAATGATCAAAAATGAAGGTTCCCAAAGGCGCACCCAGAGCGAAAGCGGCAAACATGGCAGTGCCTACCCACGCAATAACCCGGCCTGTTTGTTTTCCGCCTGCCAGTGCCAGGCCAAGCGTCATTCCGCCCGTAATGATGAAACTTTCAGCACCTCCGACAATTGCTCTGCCGATCAGTATCAGCGCAATAGTGGCGACAGGCTGCGCAGTAAATAGCAAAGAGATGAGGTAAAACACCCCACCGGCTATCGCCAGCACCAATCCACGGTAAATTGCACGTCGCCCCCCGAACTGATCGGCATATCGTCCGGCAGCAAAGCGAGTTGCCAGTGAAGCGGCAAACTGCGCACCTGTCACCAGTCCCACAGCGAAGGTGCCAAATCCCAGCTGATGATGTACATAGCGGGGCAGAACAGGCAGCGCGATACCGATAATTAAAAAACCAGACAGCACCACCAGCATTAATGTCAGCAGCATCCGAACAAAACTGCCGGATTCACTGTACGGTAAAGACTCACTATGCATAACACCTGGCTCTTAATGTTCAGCTGAGAGACTTAACGAACGGTATATCCGCCATCAACGGGCAGTGCATGACCAATAACAAAACTGGACGCGGGGCTGCATAACCAAAGCACGGCATCAGCAATTTCTTCTGCACGGCCTAAGCGGCGAATCGGGACTTCTTTCATCAGTTCGGCCATAGCTTCAGGTTGTGTTTCCAGCATGCCGGATACCATTGGCGTTTCAATAATGCCAGGGCAGATTGCGTTGATACGGATATTTTGTGGTGCATATTCCAACCCTGCACTTTTCGTCAGACCGACCACACCGTGTTTTGACGCATGATAAATACCACGTTCAGCAATACCCACTAATCCACCGAGGGAAGAATTATTGACGATTGCACCACTGCCCTGTTTTTTCATCTGAATCAACTCATACTTCATGCAGTTCCAGATACCACGCAGGTTCACATCCATCACGAAGTCATAATCTTTTGGATCTGCCATCGCCGTCTCAGCCACGGGGCTTTGCACACCGGCATTATTAAATGCCGCATCGATACGACCATAGGTAGCCACAGCCTGATCAACCATCGCTTTCACTTCATCAATGTTCGCAACATTGCAACGAATCGGCAGTGCCTGGTAGCCAGCTGCCATTAATTCTGCTGCCGCAGACTTAACGGCATCTTCATTGACATCTGCCATGACAACGGCAGCGCCGGAAGCCGCAAAGGCTTTTGCTGCCGCCAGACCCATTCCTGAGGCAGCACCGGTAATCAGTGCAACCTGATCTTTAAATAAAAAACTCATATTAATATCCTCTTTTCAAAGCATAAACTGACCGACACGCAGGTCACAGACACTGCGTCGTTATTTTCTGGAATGATATTTCTTAAAAGAGCACGATTAATCCCGCCGCTGCAAATTCATGCAGAATTAACTAAAGGGGTTGTAACTGGTTTTTTTATAGATATTATCGGGCTTTGCCTGAATATCTGGCTTATACACATCTTCAATACCAGGCGTTGCTGTGATTATCTGCGTCAATTTTTCAGCAATCAGCAATTTATTGACCAACTATCTTCAGGATTAGATGGGGCATACGAGCACTGCATACAGATTCCTCGCCAACCGGTTAATTATTTCAAAAAGACTGTATTAACATAGCGCGGATAGTGGTTTCTGATTAGCGGTAACTCATGAATAGAGTTATGAAAATTCATCATCAATTGATTTTTTTATCGCATCAGATTCATAGACACGTTTAGAAATATATTGTTAAATCAGTAGCCAAATAATGCAGGAGTGATCAGGATGGCAAGGGATAACCTCAATGATTTAGTCGCTTTTGTGACGGTAGCGCGTGAACAAAGCTTCACGCGAGCGGCCGCGCAGTTGGGTGTATCTCAGTCTGCGCTTAGTCACACGATGCGGACTTTAGAAGCCAAAATGGGTGTGCGTTTACTGACCCGAACTACGCGTAGCGTCTCACCAACAGAAATCGGTGAGCAGTTACTTGCCAGTCTGGCACCTAAATTTGATGATATTTATAGTGAGCTGGCGGCTCTCCACGATAAAAGAGAGAAACCTGCCGGGACCATCCGTATATCCGCAACCGACTTCGCCATTGAAACCATCCTCTGGCCTAAATTGTCTCCGTTGATGCGTATCTACCCGGATATTAATATTGAGTTCGTCAACGATTACGGTCTGACCGATATCGTGGAAAAACGCTATGACGCAGGCGTCAGACTTGGCGACCAACTGGCAAACGGAATGATTTCTGCCCGTATTGGTCCTGATATGCGTTTTTTGGTTGTGGGATCGCCAACATATTTCGCTAACAATCCCCCTCCTGCTTCACCTCAGGATTTGCTGAAACACCGCTGTATTAATCTACGTCTGCCTACACATGGTGGATTCTACGTTTGGGAATTTGAAAAAGACGGACGTGAAGTTACCGCACGCGTGGAAGGTCAGATTATTTTTCACAGTATTTTTCAGATTGTGAAAGCCGCTGCTGACGGTTTCGGTCTGGGCCATGTGCCTGAAGAACTTGCTGCTCCCTATATCGAATCGGGGCAATTAATTAGCGTCATGGAAGAGTGGACACCCTACTGGGAAGGATTACATATTTACTATCCCAACCGCCGTGGGTCATCCAAAGCGTTCTCATTAGTGGTGGAAGCGTTGCGCTACAGTAATGAGTCAGGCAGGCCCGGCTGAATGCAAAGCCCGCCCTTTTTTAACTGTTTCGCGCCTCAAACACTTTTTTAGCTACCGGGAGAGCAGAGAAGACACGTGGCCATCCGGCGTAGAATGCTAGCTGAGTCAGCATTTCCTCTGCCTGGCTCTGCGTTAAGCCATTATTCATCGCACGGTTGAGATGATAAGGCAGTTCAACACGGTCGCTGCGGGCAATAAGCGCGGCTACAGTGACCATACTGCGATCACGTGGACTCAGTTGCGGCCTCTTCCATAAATCATTCTCCACATACTTTTGGGTATAATTCTCCAGGGCCGGTGAAGCATCCCCCAGCTCGGCTAATGATGGTGGAGCAGGAACAGACTGATTTTTCACTGCCGACGGGACACAGCCAATCAAAAGTTCAGTCAGCGAGAGCAAAGACAAAGTAGCCAGGCGCATCACAATATCCTCATAGCTCAGGGTTATATTGCTGACTTGAAACTTTTTCCATCCACTCAACATTTTTACCTTCAGGCGTACTCTCCTGAATGGCTAAATGCGACATCCCTGTGGTTGCCGTTGCTCCGTGCCAGTGTTTTACGCCCGGTGGACAATGAATGACATCACCCGCATGAACCGTTTTTCTTTCTCCACCCCACTCCTGAGTCCATCCGGACCCAGAAGTAATCACTAATGTCTGGCCTAACGGGTGTGTGTGCCAGGCACTGCGTGCACCCGGCTCAAAATTGACATGTCCGATGGTGGTTCGGGCCGGGGATTGAGGCTGTGTGAACAGCGGTTCAACGCGAACTGTACCTGTAAAATTTGCCTCAGGACCCGTTAGCCAGGGGCGACTACCGTTTTTACTAATGACCACATTCTCTTTACCTGCTACGGCAAAAGTTGCAGCTGCGGGAGCAGTATCATCGGCTATCACAGAGAAACTTGCCGAAAGGGTTATGATGAATGCCACAGAGGTGATTCGGGACATTATTATCTCCTGAGATAAAATGAGTATTTATAAAAACGGATAAAGTTTTAAAAAGACCTGATAGAATAATTACGCACTGCATTACAAATAAAACTAAACCTCAGGTTTAATAGAGGTCATATCAATAACGTAGCGATATCGAACTTTTTTATCGATCACATTGCGCCATGCACTATTTATTTGCTGAACGGGAATAATGGAAATTTGCGGGCTGATATTATGTTGGGAGCAGAAATCTATGACATCCTGAGTCTCCCTGATACTACCGATAAGCGAACCAGCAAAAGCGTTCCTTCCGAGAATAGTCGTGATAGGCGCTAATTGATTAGGTTCATCAGCTTTACCTACGCCTACCAGACAAAGCGTTGCATCACGTTTCAGTAGGCTAATGAGAGGATCCATTTCATGTTTATAGGGCACCGTATCCAGAATAAAATCCATGCTGCGTGCATATTTGTCCATTTGTGATTTCTCGTGATTCACGATGACATCGCTGGCACCAAACTTCCTCGCATCAGCCACTTTATCCGGCGAAGTTGTCAGCACAATGACCTCAGCGCCCATCGCTTTCGCCAGCTTAACCGCAATGTGTCCCAGCCCACCCAATCCGACGACGCCAATCCTGCTGTCAGGTCGTACATCCCAATGTCTTAGCGGAGAATACACCGTGACGGCTGAACACATAATTGGCCCCGCGGCGGCGAGTTCGATATTATCCGGGATTGAGATAACAAAGTGTTCCTTCACTACCGCAACGTTTGCATATCCCCCCTGCGTCACACCGGTCGGATCGGTTGTGGGGCTGCCATAAGTCCATGTCGTCCCTTTAGTGCAAAACTGTTCAAACCCGGCAGTACATTCAGAACAAACACCACAGGAGTCCACCATACACCCGACTCCCACGCGATCGCCTGGGCGGTAACGGCTGACTGACCCACCTACTGCCACAACCACTCCCGCTAACTCATGTCCGGTTACCAGAGGCAGTTTCTGCGGCCCCCAGTGGCCAAGACCCGTGTGAATATCCGAATGACAGACACCACAATATTGAATCTCAATGGCAACATCATTCGGGCCAATCGCCCTTCTCTGGAATTTAAATGCCCGCAAAGGCTGATTACTGGCGTAAACAGCGTAGCCGACAGCAGGAATCACGCTGTTAGCTGTTATAGGGCCAACAATATTCTTCAGCGCCGCAGGAGCGCTGGCCGCAGAAGCTGAACGGGATATCATCAAAGAAGTCCCCATCCCAGAGCCGATTATCGCGGCAGTTACGGCTCCTTTGAGCAGATTTCGCCGCCCGGAATTGACGGGAAGAAAATTATCGCCACTCTCAGTAGGATCGTTCATTTCGCTTTCTCCACAACATAAGTTAATGAGTCACGACAAAATTTCACAGATTTAAATTAACTCGTAGTATTCAGGTTAAGCGGAACAATTCTAATTGTGGCATTGCGTGAACCCTCGCTGATCATATGGTCGAGGTAGCGACTGCCGTGATATTTAGCCTTATAAGCACTATCAATTTGATCATTCACACTGCCAGCAACTGGCTCAAACCTGACTTCTTTTGTCATGCCAGCCGCGACAATTTTGCCTGCCTTTTCGCGCAATGCCGCCTGATACCAGCTCGAACGCTGCCCGTTATAAGCACGCACATAGAGATTTCCGTCTACTTCAACACACCAGATCCATGTCGGTGTACCATAAGTCACGCCATCTTCACGAAAAGGTGCAATATGAAGATCATCCGTTTTGATAATCTGGTTTAGTTCAGCCTGTGACCATTGCGTTGCCGGAAGACCCGCATCACGAGCACTGAGCGTTTTTGCCGCATTAGCGGCAGTTGTGTCTGCTATTGCTGTATGACCTACTGCTGAAAAAAAGAATGCGCCAGCAAGTAAAACTGGAAAATTGAACGTGCGGATATTAAACTGCATATTCTCTCCTTAAGATATTCCATGAAATATTAATTAACTATAATTTATGCCAACAACCTAACTGGAGTAAGGTCATCATATAAAAAAGTTAATTGATTTTGAAAAGCAATACAGGCGAGCTTATAACAGACCGACTTACTGCACTATGCTGGAAAATGAAATACAAATATGAGTAGATTTCATGAGTTATTTCATGGCCTGTTCTTTACAGTTAATGACATTAAAATACAAACAATGCAATAATAACCCACTGAGAACATCAGCAATTTAAATCATTGCGATCGCTTTGCTTATAAGTCTCCCTGATATCAGCATATTAACAGGATATGGGTTCATATTTTGGCATTCCATTCCCTTGAGGGAAATATGAAGTCTTCATCAAGCGAACATGTTTTGCCCAGCATAAAACCCTTTAAGCCGGCCCCTCCGTCTTGTGATGAGTGGCTTCCAAATGTATCTGGTCAGATTTTTAACCGATAAGATGCACGTCCCCCCGTACCTCAACCTTAAGCCAGCAACCCGGGGTAAGCCACTGTAACGAGCTGATCTGAAGTGAAAGCCGCTGTTTTTCCTGTTCCAGATAGACCGAAAGAAGCGATCGATCGCCAGCGAACGACATCCGTTCGAGCATTATTCCGGTCGGCTGTTCACTAGAGGAAACGTTCAATTGTTCCGGACGAAGCATGACACGTGCATATCCACCGGTTAGCCGCTTCTCAGGTTTCACTTCTCCCAAAACGCAGAAATAACGTCCCTGACGGACATGAAGCGGGAGGATGATGGCTTCGCCTAACAATCTGGCCGTACCTTCATCAATCGGATACTGATAAAGTTCCTGGGGCGGCCCAACCTGAACAAGCCTGCCCTCCTGCATCACCGCCAGCTGTTGCGCGAATGACAACGCCTCCCCCTGGTCGTGTGTCACCATGATGCATGAAATGCCTGCCTCAGAGAGCACGTTCTGCACCGCATCACGGGTTGATGCCCTTAATCCTGTATCAAGGGCTGAAAAAGGCTCATCCAGCAGCATGAGTTTTGGTTTCAGCGCCAGTGCTCTGGCAAGCGCGATCCTTTGCTGCTGCCCACCCGAAAGTTCATGGGGCCAGCGTGCGGCATACAGCCAATCCAGAGAGACCTGCTCCAGCAATGTCGCGACTGTACGATCGATTTCGTTCTTCGTTCCTTTAAGACCAAAAGCGATGTTGTCACGGACATTCAGATGGGGGAACAGCATCCCGTCCTGCGGAACATAACCGATTCCACGCTTATAAGCAGGTAGCGGTACGCGCCCTGAAGTCATTGAGTGATTATTAAAAATGATGTCGCCACTGTCAGGCTGTTCAAAACCCGCGATAAGCTTGAGCAATGTAGATTTACCCGATCCCGACGGGCCTACGACCACTGTTCTATTGGCGGGTTTTACTTCTAACTCAATATCTTTAAGAACGGGATTTCCCTGCCAGGATTTATTTAACCCATTAATTATCAGCATATTATATCCCTGCAGCTCTGCTGGATTGACGATACAAAAAACCTGTTAATGGAAGAGAAAGCAAAACTAACAGCAGTGCGTACGGGGACGCAGCGACGTAATCAATTTCGCTAGTCAGTGACCAGAATCCCGTTGCCAGGGTCCGGGTTCCCAGGGGGGATAAAAGCAACGTCGCGGTTAATTCACTGGTAATACCGATAAAAGTCAGCGCAGCACCTGATGCCGCTGCTGGCGCAGCCAGCCGAAGCGTGATAAGCCAGATCACCCGGGAAGGTGATTTCCCCAGGCTGGCCGCCACATGTTCCAGTTCTTCTGGTGTCTGGGCTATGCCCGCTCTGAGACTGATCAACGCACGAGGTAGATATAACAGCACATACGCTAACTGCAGGGTAACCGCTGTCTGATAAAGCGGCGGAGCCATCCGCAATGTAAACGTCACTAAAGCCAAAGCAATAACCAGCCCAGGAAGCGAACCGGTTAGATAGTTGCAACTCTCCATCAGACGATACAAAGGTTGGGGATAGCGAACAGATAGCCAGGCAAGGGGAAAAGCACTGATCGTTGTCAGCATTGCTCCAACCAGTGCCAGCTCTAACGTTTCTTTGCATGCGAGCCAGAGCGAAGGCTGATGCCATACTTCTACGCCACCAAGCCATAACCAGCGCAGTAATGACAGCAGCGGGACACCAAGGGAAAGTAACACCAGTGCAAGAGGCAAAAGACTCAGCAAAAGTACCAGATGAAGACGAAGAAATACGGGTTTCTGCCGTAACGGGACACCTGAGCCAATCCGCGTATAGCGCGTTTTCCCCCGAATTTTCAGGTCCATAAGCAGGAACAATAGGCATATGAGCGTTAATACCCCTGCCAGCATGTTTGCTGCCGGACCATTAAACGTAGATTGAAACTGGTCAAAAATCGCGGTAGTGAAAGAGTCAAACCGAATCATGGCAAAAAGCCCATACTCAGCCAGCAGGTGCAACACTGTCAGCAGCACACCGCCAAGAATAGCCAGTTTCATCTGAGGCAATATCACGCGAAAAAAAATGGCTACAGGGCTGAGTCCGAGTGATGCTGCGACATATTCCAGTTCCGGGTCGAGCCTTCGCAGTACGGCAGCCACAGGAAGATAAATAAAGGGAAGATAAGCCAGCAGTGAAAGGAATACCGCAGCACTTAAACCATGTATGCCCGGCAGTAAGCTAACCCAGGAGTAACTTTGAATGAAAGCAGGAACCCCCAGAGGAGCAGTGCACAGCAGCGACCAGACACGTCTGCCTGGCAACGCCGTTCGTTCGGTTATCCATGCTAGCCCGATGCCGATGATCAGATTCACAGGAATAGTGAACACTATCAATAGCATAGTATTCAACAAGAGTTCAGCCACCCGCGGGCGAAAAAGCAGCGTTCGTATCGTATCCCATCCACTGGTCAGCGTAATTTGCAGTACAAACGCCAGCGGCAGCAGTGAAAAAACGGTCACCACCACAGCCAGCGTAAAAACCACAAGGCCAGGAGAGCGCGTATGAACGCCACTAAAGAGTGGCGTTTTAAACGATGGATTTTTCATCCAGCCTCTTCCGCTTGTTACAACAAACCGGCTTCAGTCATCAATTCGATGACTTTCCTGTTGTTCAGAGAAGAAGGCTCTACCTTAGGTGCATCCAGATTCTTCAGAGGCACCAGTTTTGGATTGGATGCGGCATCTTTCCCCACGGCATATTCGAATGCATCGTTGGTTCTCAGGATGTCCTGTCCTGATTTTCCGGTTATCCATTGAATGAATGCCTGTGCCTGTTTGGCGTGTTGACTGGATGCCAGAACGCCGCCGCCAGAGATACTGACAAACGCACCTGGATCACCATGCCCGAAATAATGCAGCTGCGTATTTTTACTATTTTCACCCGTTTTCGCTTGATCAACAAAGCGGTAATAATGGTAAATCACCCCACCCTCAATTTGCCCAGCATTGATGGCTTTCAAAACCGTGCTATTACCTTTGTAGATGACCGCGTTAGTTTTCATTGCCTTAAGCCAGTTTAGGGTGGCTTTTTCTCCTTTCAATGCCAGCATAGCACTGACGATAGCCTGAAAATCAGCACCCGCCGGTGAAGCCGCCCAGCGCCCTTTCCATTCGGGCTTCGCGAGGTCCATCAACGAATGGGGTAGCTGAGCATTGCTCAGTTTTGCTGGATTGTAGGCAAACACCGTACTGCGCGCCGCGATACCAATCCAGCGTCCATGGGCAGGACGATATTTACTGTCAACCTGATCTAAGGTTTTACTGTCAAGCGGGGCGAACAGACCGGCATTATCCACCACAACCATTGACGGTGAATTTTCTGTTAAAAAAACATCCGCAGGAGAAGATTTCCCTTCCTGCACAATCTGGTTTGCCAGTTCACTATCATCACCATTGCGCAAAGTGACTTTGATGCCCGTATCTTTAGTAAACCCATCAACCCAGGACTGCACCAGATTCTCATGCTGCGCGTTATAAATCACCAGAGAATCATCAGCAGCATTTACCGACAAGGATAAAGTAGATAGTAAACTGACAAACATTAAAGATTTAATAGAATAACGGTTCATGTCATCATCCTGTTTAAAAGACACTGCAATTATTGGACTCATTCTATTTGGAGCAGCGTCAATCTAATATAAAATCATGATTATGATAATAGAAATCATTCTTATTTTCGCAATTTGGAATAATGCCTTCGGTTCCTTAAGCCCGACATCAGTTTATTCGTGGAAAGATGAAACTAGTAGCAGTTAATTACAAACCTTAATTTTTCCTTAAATTTACAAAATTTAATCACCGATATTGCCGTGTGCATATTCCGACCCAATTTGATCACCCATTCCCGGTAACTGTGTCGTTGATGCCGTTGTTCTGTCTGAAAAGGATGCCGACGGAGATATTGCGAAATTGTACAAATAAGAAAACGTCTCAAATGATTGGCTGGTAAACATCACCAGCCAATCCGGCTAAAATTATTTAAGCCCTGAGCGTTCTTCTCCGTCTGATGTAAATAACCAGGGCAATAAGTATCAGAACGCCAATGACACCAGCCATAATCAGCAAATAGCCTGGAATAACCGTCACGTTGTTATCCCGTAATACCTTCACCGCAGCCGCGTCAACCGGCTCGCCCTGATTACCAAACTGATTACGTACGTAGTTTGTTAAGGTCGCTATCTGTGCATCGGTCAGATTTTCACCAAATCCCGGCATGACGATGTGCTCACCTGCCCCATTGACACGATCCACACCATGGAGGATAACCTGCACCAGGTTGTTTGGCTTGTCCGAGCCGACAACACTGTTTTGGGACAATGATGGGTAGTATTTATTTTCCCCTATACCCTGTCCTGCGGTGCCGTGGCAGCTGGCACAGTTGCCGTTAAACAACACCGCCCCGGAGGGGGAAGCGTCATCAATGGGCATGCCGCGAACCTCCTGGGTAATATCACTCTGGGCATTCTGCCCAGCACCCGAGCGGTTCCTGGAAGAGGTTTGTTGCGCTGGCACACTTTTGATATAGGTCGCCAACGCGCTCATATCTTCCGGTGTCAGGAAACGCAGGCTGTGAGAAATAACATCAGCCATACCGCCGCCTGTTGTGGCTTTGCCCGGCAGCGCACCAGTGCGTAAATACTGCATCAAATCATCGTGACTCCAGTTGCCAATCCCCGATTCTTTATCCGATGAAATATTAAACGCTTCCCACCCGTCGACCATGGCCCCCGCGTAGGCTTTATCACTTAAACCCATCGCGAGATTGCGTGGCGTATGACATTCCTCACAATGGCCAAGCGCCGTGGCAACGTATTTTCCACGGTTCCATTCTGCTGACTGACCTGGATCCTCTTCAAACGGTTTGTAGTGGAAATTGATCAGATTCCAGCCTTTAAGTGCCAGACGCTGATTGTACGGGAACCCCATTTCGTTTTCCGGCGGGTTATGGTTAACCCCCGGCAACGACATAAAATATGCATACATCGCATGAATGTCTGCGTCAGTCAGTTTGGAGTACGAAGTGTAAGGCATTGCCGGATACAGGTTCTGTCCGTCTGCACGAATTCCGTGTTTTAGCGCATTGCTGAACTGCTGCTCCGTCCAGTTTCCAATACCGGTGGTTTTATCGGGTGTAATATTCGAAGAGTAGATCACACCGAAAGGCGTTTTGAACGCCAGCCCGCCGGCAAACGTCGTCCCGCCGGGTGAGGTATGACAAACCTCACAGTCGGATGCCTTGCTGAGGTACTCACCCTGCTTTATCAAATCCAGTTTCGAGCTATCGGGAGCGGCTGAATCCGCAAAGCTTGCTGTGCTGAACAACAGCCCCGCCAGCGGAGCCAGCAGCAATGTCGTTTTAAGTGATAAGCGCATCATACGTGTTTGCACTCCTCGATCAGTTTATCCGCCAGTCTCATCGCCAGAGCAGAAAGCGTCAGCGTACAGTTGACCGTGCCGGCGCTCGCCATCACGCCACTGGAGGCAACAAACAGATTCTGGTGATCGTGGGTACGTAAATCAGCGTCAACAACCGAATCATTTGCATCGTTGCCCATGATCAGCGTGCCCATGATGTGGTTATTATTGAAATACTTGTCATCGTGCCGCACTTCTGTGCCACCAAACAGGCTCGCAATATGATCAAAATGCTGATGCGCAACATCACGGGCTTTATTGATGTAATCGTTGATAAAGTAATGCACGCCCGGTTTCGGAATACCGAGCGCATCTTTTCTGTCTTCAACCGCGACAATGCGGTTATTTCGGTCCGGAAGAATATCGAAGAAGGTATTCACCGCCACCCAACGTGATGCATAGTCGCGCACCATTGCGGGTAAATCCTTACCGGATATGCCTTTGCTCAACAAATAATTGCTGACCGCCAGCGTCGGAGAGTAGTTACCAAGGTTAATCTTCATCGCCGAATATTCGGAACGGAACGCGCCGTCGCGCAGATTGTTGATACAGCTAAGACGCATTGGTCCACGCCCCGGCCACATGGGTTCTTTGCTGAGGAAGTAAACGGATGTCCCCGGATGATCCATCAGGTGGCGTCCCACGTTATCGGTGGTGTTACCGATGCCGTTGGGATACTTATCGCTTTTGGATATCAGCATCAGCTTCGGCGTTTCGATGGCGTTGGCCGCAAGCACGAAGATTTTACCGGTTACACGGAAGCTTTCACCATTCGGGTCCTTATACAGTACCGAAGTGATGTTGCCCTTCTGGTCGTGCTCGATTTTATATACCACCGCATCAGGAACCAGCAGTGAACCCGCATGCTCCGCTTTGCGCAACGCGGTTTCGCCGGTGTACTGTGCTTCAATCGGACAGATTGGCATACAATTGCTGTTACCACAGCAGGCGGGACGACCATCGAACGGTAACGTGTTACGCGCGGCAGGCTCCGTGATCAGGTGATAGCCATTCTGATCGACGACCTTCTTAAATGCCTTGTCGAAATCAGACAATGGCAAAGGTGGCTGCGGATAGGGTTTGCTACGTGGTGAACCGGTATCATCTGGGCCACCGACCCCCATCTCTACTTCGGATTCATAATAATAGGGTTCCAGATCATCGTAGCTAATTGGCCAGTCTCGCCCGACGCCATATAACGATTTCAGCTTCATGTCATTGGGTAGCAACCGCCATGCCTGTGCTGACCAGTGCCAGGTGGTTCCTCCTGCTACACGCAAATAACCAGCCTTATAAGGCTCAGGACCGTATTGGATGAAATAGTCGTTATCTTCTGGTGAATATTGCGGATGAGGAGCATGTTGCGTCGGCGGATAAGGTGACTGAAAGTCGCCTTTAAAGGGAGAATTTCGATAATTCTGCACGATCTTCCATCTTTCGATGCGCGGACCTGCTTCCAGCATCAGAGTATCAATACCCGCTTTTTGCAGCTTTTGGGCTATTTGAGAGCCAGCGATGCCCGAGCCAACGATGACCACCGTAGCTGAGTGAGTTGTTTTCATGAATTATTCTCTTACATGCTCTTAATGACAGGCGGCTGCGCCCAGTAATGCGGTTCACCCCTGGCGTAGGTCGGCAGTACCACAACATCAGCAATCGGTGTATACATCAACGCATATTCATACGCGACCACCCGGGCCTCTTTGCCGGTGCCAACGATCCCTAATTGCCAGGCGCGCAGGATATCGCTGAACAAAGTCTGAGCGTTGTTATCAGTACCCTGGACGGCATTGTGCATCGCAGCGGAAGACATGTCGGCATTCAGAACATTATTAAGCGTTGCTAATTGATTGCTTAATTCTTTATTGCGGTTCTGCATTAATGTGAAAATACGGTACCCGAGTGCTTTATCCAGCGTTGGGTAGCCACAGATAATTTCAGATGCCGCCATAAATGCGGTAAAAGTCTTGTCTGAACTCCCCCCGGAATCTATCGCCCAGACAACCTGTCCGGGAAGTACAGTACTGGCGGCACCAACGATGGTGGTTGATGCCAAAAGCTTAATGAATCGCCTTCTCCCATTGGGACTGACGTCTGTTGACATGCTCATGGTTCCCTATCTTGCCTCAATGTTTTAACTTGCCTTTTTGCAGCCGTTGATTATTGTAATGTTCTGCTTCAATGGAATTAAATGCTATAAATCAGAGTTAACAACTGCAAAAACAGCGATTTAAAGAGATACTGTTTTGCCTTAATGATTACATTGCTTGAGTTCCCACAATGCTGATAAGAGGATGGTTCATGCGAATTTGCCTCCTCATTTTTAATGTGGGTAATATTATGATTTGATAATAAAATGTGATCCAGATAACAAAAATGTTAATTTGATAAGCAAATGCTTATGAGACAAAGATGGCTGATACATTAAAAAGATTAGAATACTTTACTTGTCTTGCCGGGATTGAACATTATGGTAAGGCCGCTGAGAAGCTTGGGATCGCGCAATCTGCCCTCAGTCAGCAAATCAGAGCATTAGAGCTGGAAGTAGGATTCCGCCTGTTTCAACCCGCAGGAAGAGGTATACGCCTCTCAGCAGCAGGTAAGCATTATCATCAGAGCGTCATAGAATTACTTGAACGGCATATTCTCGCCATTGAGCAGGCAAAGAAAGCCGCAACAGGAGAAATGGGTAAAGTCACGATTAGCCATGTGGGAACCGCCCTGTTGGATGCGCAATTTCTTGCTCTTCTGAAAGACTTTCGTAGCCAGTACCCATCTATCGAAATACAGCTGATTGAACTGCCAATGCCGGAACAACTGACATTGCTCCGTAATCAAAAAGTTGATCTGGCGATCATTCGTGGACCCTATCCTTTACTGCCTGAAGGCACGCTGAATTGTACATTTTCAGCGCAAAAACTTTGTGTGGCGATGTCACCTAACCATCCTCTGGCCTGTCATCAATCTTTATCCATGAAGGATTTAGAAAACGAATCCTTTGTGAGTTATCAGGAACCGGATATTCAGGGAATTAGCGGTTCACTGATACAACTGTCTCATCAGGCAGGCTTTAAGCCGAAAATAGAATGGCGAGTTTCTGCGGTGAATAATAGTTTAGGTCTGGTTAATGCGTGGGCTGCCGTCAGTCTCGTTCCTGAAAATATTGTTCCCTATAATATTGGTAGTGTTGTTTTTCGCCCTCTCAATGATGCCGATGCCTGGACCCAGCTGATATTCGTCTGGATGCATGATCAAATCAATCCGGTGCAAAAACTATTGACGAACTTCTTTAGTAGCTATTCAGCGGGCAATCCGAAACCTCAGCCCTGACAGTCGTTATCATACTCATTTAGTTGCATCTATAGCGTCCACGGTCCGGCTGGTTTCTTCTTTACGAATCCGAATGGTGGCTGGGAATTCCCTGCTTTCTGGATTGTGGGTTTGATCGTTCTTGCCCTGACGGGAGACGGTAAATAGGCCCTGAAGCCAACCTTCCATTAACGTTAATGGACTCTCCAGAGTCGCCTTGCGAAATCTAAAAGACCATAACGTCAGCCAACACTATCCTGATTATCAGTGCTGTGAAATCGGGAGCGCCGATACCGTATCTGATAGCACTTGTCTTCGGGCCTGGCGTGGGTTGCATCCTGCAGCAGGGAGCAAAGGCAAGTTACTTTGGCAGACACTTCACTGTTGCCTGGCTGATTGTTTATATTCAGGATGAAGTCTGGCGCACAGAGCCGTCCATTGCGGCTACCCGAGTGGCCAGTATTATTATCGGTATTGTATTACTGGCTTTAACGATGTCGTTAAGTGCCCGTTTTTTGCGATCCGCTGCACCCTGAAAGGTGATGAGTGCATCCCCAGCCATCTCTGGCTGGGCGATTAAGCTACATACCCTCTGACAGATTTTCATATCTTTTGGAATGATGTTTCCCTTGCTTTTGTGGGACAGCATCCGGGTAATTCTCAGCAAAAATACCCCGTAATGTCTTCACATCTTTTTTGTAGACCAGGTCATGCTGGACAAAAAACTTTGTCCCCTGTTTGGTTTCTAATGCGGCCATTGGAGAGAACATAGCCTTCAGACCTGAGTCCATGTAACTGGTCATCGAATTGCTCTCAGCAATCTGATGCAGCGTATCTTTATAGCTGTAACCTTCCTTTTTCATCGCATCGTCGAAGGTTAACGCCGTATAACCATACATGCAGTTGTCCTGGCTCATTTCGCCTTGTGAACTGCAATTAACCCATTGATTTTGCATATTAGAATCAACATGCCTGCTGACTTTTTGCGCTTCTGCGCGATTTGCAGGCATCGGAGCAGCAACAGCGAATGATGAAAAGAAGGTATAAAGGGGTAATGCCACTAACAGTGACTTGATTAAAAATTTGCCGGTTAACATGCTTTTCCTTTGGGTACTGACAGGAAGGGTAATGCCGTCACAGTACCACTTACCCATGCAACCAACAGTAAAATACATGTTTACTTGCAAAATTCAGGTAAGAGAAATCGGGCAACGGCAGAGATATCAAGTCCCGGGGAGTTACACTGTCACGCAGGAGCGATGAGGTTGTTCCTTCAATGGCAAATCCTGAACGGGAATTTCAAGCTGAAATTTTATGACTAACAAATGAAGCATCAATAAGTTAACGGTTTGTATGAGTGGGAACACTGTCGATCCTTTTCCTGGAATGTCAGAGAAAGCCCTCCCTGCCGATAACTCAGCTGGCATCACTATCCAGGAAAAAACCGAACCTATGTTGACCTGCTTTTCTATCGCCAATTATCGTTCAATCTGCGATCTCACCCTGCCGTTAGGGCGGCTGAACGTCATCACCGGTGAAAATGGCAGCGGGAAATCCAATCTCTACAAGGCGCTGCGCTTGCTTGCCGAAACAGCAAAGGAGGGGGTGATCAGTTCTCTGGCTGAAGAAGGCGGGCTGGCTTCAACCTACTGGGCCGGACCAGAAACGCTGTCACCTGGCATGAGGCGTGGAGATGTGCCAATTGAGGGTGGGCCGAGCCACAATGTGCTGCGGCTGAAACTGGGATTCGCCAGTGACCATTTCGGCTACGCCATCACACTCGGCCTGCCGGCCCCGAGTTCATCAGCCTTTGCTCATGATCCGGAGATCAAACGCGAGGTCATTTTTAGCGGTCCTTATTATCGCCCCGCGTCCTCCTTAGTGGAGCGAAAAGCCAACCTCATTAAGATCCGGGAAGATCGGCAGTGGCAGGTCGTCTCTCAGCAAATACCGGTGTATGGCAGCATGTTTGATCAGCTGGCGGACCCTCACGCTGCCCCTGAAGTGTTCCAGGTGCGTGAAACGATCCGCAACTGGCGCTTTTACGATCATTTTCGCACCGATAAAGATGCACCCGCCCGCCAGGCACAACTGCTGACGCGCACCCCCGTCCTGCATCATGACGGGCGAGACCTGGCATCGGCGCTTCAGACGATTATGGAAATCGGCGATCGGCACGCGCTGGCCCATGCGATTGATGACGCTTTTCCCGGCAGTCGTCTCGAAGTCATCCACCATGCCGGGGGACGCAGCTCGCTGGCCTTCCACCAAAAGGGACTGTTACGCCCTCTTTCTGCTGCCGAGTTATCGGATGGCACGTTGCGGTTTATTCTCTGGGTTGCGGCGCTGATGACGCCGCGTCCCCCGGAACTGATGGTACTGAACGAACCGGAGACCAGCCTGCATCCGGACCTGTTGCCCGCACTGGCACGGCTGATTCTGCAGGCATCGCAGCACACGCAGATTTGGGTGATATCACATGCCAACCGGCTGGTGAACGCGCTGATGCGTGACCCGGAATGCCACATGATTGAACTGGAAAAAGAGCTGGGGCAAACCCGGATCAAAGGACAGAACATGCTGAACGTACCTGCCTGGCGATGGCCTGACGAGTGATAATCAAGTGAACGTCATGGCCCAGGTGATCACCCCGGCAGCCACCGTGGTAAAGGTTAATGCGACAAGGAAAAGGAGATCGACGATTTTTTCCAACCTATGATTACGCCGCTGGTTGCGGGTGCGCAGCGCCCAGTAGGACAAAATAGTGGTCGCCAGATACAGGATGGCATTGACGGCCAGCATGTCATCCCCCAGCGTGTCTTCCCGCCTCAGGGCAGTAATCACCTGAAAAATACCGATGACGGTAATACAGACGCCGACCATCGCAGCCGAAGCGGTGAAAATATGTACGCAGATATCTTCATCCAGCCGGTTATTGTTTTTTGGTTTGATCATCACAGTCACCTTAAAAAGAGCAACGTTCGATTTCTCAAATACGGGTGAATAACTGTACTCTTTTAAGGTTAACGGAGACAGAGGAGGCGGAATATGGCTAGCGGCTGGTCTGGCGATGGTGCGGTTCAGGATCAGATTGACGCCACCGTCGATGATGCGGTTGCCAGGGCACGAAGTCACCTGGCGCACGGCGAAAGTGCTGAATATTGCGATGAATGCGGAGAGCCAATCCCCGAGGCGCGTCGGCTGGCCTTACCCGGCGTGCGCTATTGCATTAAATGCCAGAGCGAGCGTGATAAGCGCGAGGCAAGCCACAGTGGTTACAACCGACGCGGCAGCAAAGACAGTCAGTTAAGATAAGCAAGCTGGACGACCGCGATCGTCCAGCCGCAACGCCTCAGCGTTGATAAAGATGCACGATCTCTTCGGACAACTCACGCGCCAGCAGCGATGTCATCAAATGGTCCTGGGCATGCACCATAATCAATGACATCGGCTGACGAGCCTCGCCCGCATCCTGTTCAATCAACTTTGTTTGCATTTTATGGGCCTGCCGGGAGAAGGTATCCGCTTCCTGCAACAGGTTTTTCGCGGCGACAAAATCCCCCTGACGGGCAGCCTGTAACGCCTCAAAACACAAACTGCGCGACTGACCGGCATTGACGATGATTTCCATCACTGCTTCTTCTAAGTCGATCATGATGCTGCTCCGTCTTCGTTAAACCCGTTATTCGCTGCGGTGGTAGCAAACCACTCCCCGCTTTTTTTCACGGTACGCTGCTGGCTGGCGAGATCGAGCTGCACAAAGCCGTAGCGGTTTTTGTAGCCGTTACACCATGACCAGTTATCAATAAAGGTCCACATATGGTAGCCAAGGCAGTTGCTGCCCTCACTGATCCCCTTGTGCAGCCATTTAAGGTGATCGGATATAAAATCGATGCGGTACTGATCGTCAATCTGCCCCCCTGCGGCGAAGCGCTGTTCATTTTCGACCCCCATGCCGTTCTCTGAAATAAAGCAGCGTGGATTGCCGTAGTTCACCCGCAGATTGGTGAGAATGTCATAAATACCTGGCGCGTAAATCTCCCAGCCGCGATACGGATTCATCGTGCGGCCCGGCATCTCATAATGATCGAAAAACCATTCCGGCATTAATGGCGAGGCGGGGTTCACCGCATTTTCCCGGCATTTAACCCGACGCGGCTGATAATAATTGATGCCCAGCAGGTCAATTTTACCGGCCGCAATCAATGCGCTGTCACCCGGTAAACAGGCTGGCAGTTGATCGTATTGCTTCAGCAAAGCCACCAGATCCGCCGGATATTCTCCCAGCAGCACCGGATCAAGGAAGCTGCGGTTAAACAGCAGGTCCGCATGGTGCGACGCATTAAGATCGGCCGGATGCTGCGAACGCGGGTATGACGGAGTCAGGTTAAGGATGATGCCAATTTCTCCACCATAGCCCCCTGCCCGATATGCGCGCACCGCCGAGGCATGGGCCAGCACGGTGTGATAAGCCACCGTTGCGGCGCGCCTGAAATCGACCACGTTGGGATAGTGGAAATCATAAAGATAGCCGCCCTCAACCGGCACGATCGGCTCGTTGAAGGTGAACCAGTGCAGTACACGGTCGCCAAACAGGTCAAAGCACACCTTAGCGTAACGGGCGAATGCCTCCACCACCTCGCGGCTCTCCCAGCCCCCTTTCTCCTGCATCGCCAGTGGCATATCGAAATGGAACAGGGTGAAGAAGGGTGTGATGCCCTGCGCCAGCAGTTCATCGATGACGCGATTATAAAAGGCCACCGCATCAGGATTCACTTCACCGATTCCGTCAGGAATTAAGCGCGACCAGCTCAGCGAGGTGCGAAAACTGTTGTGATTCAGCTGGCGTAATAAGGCGATATCCTGCTGCCAGTGTTGATAAAAAGTCGAGGTCTGTGCGGGGCCGACCTTCTGATGAAAGCGCCACGGTTGCTGCTCAAACCAGTGATCCCAGATGGTGGCACTTTTCCCGCCAGACAGACTCGCCCCTTCGGTTTGCAGGGCCGAACTGGCGCTGCCCCACCAGAAATTCTCAGGAAACTGATACTTCATTACGCTTATCTCCGGATTTGTTAGTCAGAGGTGCCACAGTGTTGTCCTGGGCTTTTTGTTCTTCTGTTTTCAGCAGCGAACGTTCATAAGCGCGCAGGAAAGGCAGGTACATCAGGGCCGACATCACCATACAAATCAGGCACATCACCACCGGGCTGATGGCCCAGTTGGCAGCCCATGAGGCTCCAATTGGCGCGGGTGTCGTCCAGGGCGTGAGCGACACTACCTGTGCCAGCCAGCCCATTTTGGTGGCAGTCCAGGCGAGGATGGCGTTGACCATCGGCACGCAGACAAAGGGAATAAACAGCATGGGATTCATGATGATTGGCGCGCCGAACATAATCGGTTCGTTGATGTTGAAGAAGCTCGGCACAATGCCCATCTTGCCGATGGTACGCAGGTGGGTCGCGCGGCTGCGTAACAACAGAAACGCCAGCGGTAAGGTAGAACCCACACCGCCGATCAACAGATAGTGATCCCAAAACCCCTGCAGATAGATATGCGGCAGCGCCGTGCCTGCCGCCAGTGCCGCCTGGTTGGCCGAGAGATTTGCCATCCAGAACGGGTTCATAATTCCGGTCACGATCAGCGCACCGTGGATACCGGCGAACCAGAACAGCTGGCACAGCAGCACCGAAAGTAAAATCGCGGGCAGGGAATCTGACGCCGAAACCAGTGGCCCGAGCAGGTGCATGATCGCTTCGGGGATAATCATGCCGGTCTGCGCCTGAATAAATAGATTCAGGGGATGCAGGGTGCCAATGATCACCACCACCGGAATCAATATTTCAAAGGAGCGGGCAACACCCGTGGGGACTTCTTTGGGCAAGCGGATGGTGATGTTTTTCTGCTTAAGCCATGCATAGACCCGCGTTGAATAAATGGCGGTGATCAGCGCGGTAAAAATCCCCTGTCCGGAAAGATAAGCGGTGGAGATGGTGCCGTTCGAGTAAGGCGCGGCGACCAGCAGAAACGCCATAAATGCCAGCAGGCCCGACATCACCGGATCCAGTGAGAACTGCCGTCCGAGGCTTGCGCCGATCCCTACCGAGATAAAAAATGTCATGACGCCCATGCTGAGGTAAAACGGCAGCATCAGTTGTTCGCGGTAGGTCGCGGAGAAATCCAGCCAGGCACGGGCAAAACTGTTGGTCGTCGTGGCGGAAAACGGCGGGAAGATAAAGACCAGCATGAACGAACCGATGATCATAAACGGCAGCGCGGCAGTAAAGCCATCGCGGATCGCAATGATGTATTTCTGTTGCCCGAGACGTCCGGCTAGCGGCGTTATCGATTGCTCGATAACGGTAATCATCGACTGATATAACGAGCTCATACCATCACCTTTTTAGTGAGCTGCCTCAATAAGCGACAGCGCGTAATCCAGCACTTTGTCACCACGTTGCATACCGTAGTCCATCATCTCGATTGGCTGGACGGGGATCCCTGCGCTGGCTGCTTTATCCGCCAGCGTTTTCAGCATGTATTTCACCTGTGGTCCCAGCAAAACCACCTGATAACGCGAAAATTGCTCGTCAAATTCGGTCACCCCATAGGCGGCGATATCGACAGCCAATCCCCTTTCCTGCGCCACATCCTGCATTTTGCGCACCAGCATGCTGGTGGACATCCCCGCTGAACAACACAACATAATCCTGACCATCGTTATCCATCCTTCAGTGATATGCCTCAATGTGGTTATGATTGGATACCATACGGAAACCGGTTTCCATCGAGGCACCAGCGAAATGTGATAGCGGTCAATTTATTATTCTTTGATGGTTTTTTTATTAGATTCCCATCACAAAATACCGGCAATATGGATGTGTTTTATGCTGAAATGGAAATCCGGTTTCCATCCAGAATCGAAATCGCTATACTGCCGCTGGCGAAAGTTTGTTCAGAGTGTCCGGGGAGAAAGATGTCTACGATCAACGATGTATCGCGCTTAGCTGGGGTATCAAAAGCCACAGTATCTCGGGTGTTGAGTGGTTCACGCGGAGTGAAGGAAGCCAGCCGCCTGGCGGTGCTAAAAGCGGTGGACGAGCTGAAATATCGGCCTAACGTCATTGCTCAATCGTTGTTCAGCCAGTCCACCGGTTGCATTGGTGTTATCTGCGCGCAGGAAAACATCAATCAGACCACTGGCTACCTCTACGCGCTGGAAAAACAACTGAGCCAGCATCAAAAACATTTGCTGTTGCGCTTTGCCAGCAGCAAAACCGATGTGATGAATGCACTTGATGAGCTGACCTGCGGGCTGTGTGATGATGTGCTGATCATTGGTGCCCGCTTTCCCCTCGATATTCAGGACGATAATGTCATCCTGGTGGATTGTGCCGAAACCGCATGGCCAAATAGCCTCCAGTTTGATCACGCCTTCGCCGCCGAAACCGCCTGTAATTACCTGATTAGCCAGGGGAAGCGGCAGATTGCCTTGATCTATCCTGATGCCGGAAATGCAGGGGAACAGGTGTTATTCGGTTATAAACTGGCGCTGGAAAATAATCTCCTACCCTATAATCGTAATCTGGTGCTGATGGACTCGCCCTCTTCATCGGTGGCGCTACAGGTGCTGCTCAACAATGCCAGCACCCTGAATTTTAATGCCCTGTTAGTGGCAAACGATCAGGAAGCACAGCAGGTGATGACGCAGCTACAGGCATTTAATAAATCGGTGCCGGGCGACATCATGGTGTTTAGCCTGGCCGGTTCTGTTCATTTGCCAGGCCTGCCCACCATACCGGCGATTGAATATTCAATGGATGCGCTGGCAACCCGAATTGTGAGCTGGCTGACGAAAAAGACCCAGGACATGCTGGGTTCTTACACGCTACGGGGAGACCTGTTCGTTCCTCGTTAACACATCAGACTCAGAGGAGACGGTAAATGACGCAGCAATACCCATACAGGCTCATGAAGAAACCGGCTCCTCCCACCTTCCTGGATGTAACAACGCCGGTGATCCCGGATGAAGTGATGCATCAACGCTTCGCGAACGTTCTCTCGGCGATGGATGCACAGAGGCTTGAGTTTCTGGTCATCTATGCCGACAAAGAACATGGCGGCAACTTTGAATATCTCTCCGGATTTATTCCCCGCTTTGAGGAAGCCTTACTGGTTATCAGTGCGGCAGGAACACTTACCTGGGTCATGGGCAATGAAAACCTCAAACTGGTGCCGTTCGCACGTAACGCAGGGAGCTGCCTGCACGCCCCCATTTTTTCTCTGCCGAATCAGCCGATGGATGGCGATCAACCGCTACACAAGCTGCTGGAAAGCTGTGGTATCACTGCGTCGTCACGTACCGGTATCGCAGGCTGGAAGTTGTTTACCGGCCCAGACGCATCAAAGCAACTGTTCGATGTCCCGGCATTTGTCGCGGATGCTGTTTTTCAGGCATGCGGCGGTAAACATAACGTGATTAACGCCACCGGACTGTTTATCTCGCCGGAAACGGGCGTCCGTATCCATAACAGCGCAGCTGAAGTGGCATTCTACGAATACGGTGCCAATCTGGCGTCCACCTGCCTGCTCAACGCACTCGATGCCATTGAGGTTGGTAAAAGTGAAAAGTCGATTGGGCAGTTGCTGGCCGCCTCGGGACAGCCATCGAGCGTGATCTCCATTGCGGCCACCGGCGATCGTTTTACCCACGCCACGCTTTATCCACGCGATAAAGTCATCGCCCTGGGTGATAAGTTTTCACTGACGGTAGGTTACAAAGGCGGATTAAGCAGCCGCGCAGCCTACGTTGTCGCCGCAGCAGACGAATTACCCGCCGAAGTGGCGGATTATCTGCCGCGCGTGGCCCAGCCTTATTACCACGCCGTCGTCACCTGGCTTGAAAGTCTCCGATGCGGCCTGACGGGAGGCGAGTTGTACCAGATTGTTGAGCATGTGCTGCCAAAGGACCGCTGGCACTGGCATCTCAATCCCGGCCACCTGGTGGCGGATGAAGAATGGCTATGTTCACCGGTCAGCAGTGGCTCCAAAGCGGTGCTGGGCAGCGGCATGCTGTTGCAGATCGATATTATTCCTTCCGTCAAGGGCTATGGTGGATGCAGCATTGAAGACACCGTTGCGCTGGCGGATGCCCAGCTACAGGCGGAGATTGCAGAAGCCTGGCCGGAGGTCTGGCAGCGTATGCAGGCGCGGCGGCAATATGTTGAGAATGTACTCAATATCGAGCTGCATCAGGATGTGTTATTGCTCTCGAATACGGTGGGTTATCTGCGCCCGTATCTGCTCAGCAAGTCTGAGGCGCTGGTAAAAGTGGTGAACTGAAAAGAGTCGCACCGCTGGACCCGATACCCTTCTTCCGGGCAGACCCATCATTAACGTTTTCGCGCGAGATGGGTATAAAATTAACATTTTCGTGCTGTTATTAGGGGATTTTGTCAAAAGGAAGAAAAACTTTAAAGCCTGCTCCGCCTAGTTCACTGCGCTCATATTTAACATATCCGTGATGGGCAAGAGCGATGGCTTTCACGACAGCCAGACCCAAGCCTGTCCCACCACTGTCACGCGAACGGGAATGCTCCAGCCGACTAAAAGCATCAAAAATAGAGCCGATCTTGTCCTCGGGAATACCTGGCCCCTCGTCTTCAACACTGATGATCACCCCTTCAGCATGTTGCTGACATGCCAGCAAAATCACCCCAGGCACTGCGTAGCGACGGGCATTATCCAGCAGCGCAAGGATCATTTGCCGGACGCGTGCTGCATCACACCTGAGGTCAACTGAATCCACTTTCGTAATCACAGAGAGATGTTTTTCACTCATGGCGGGCTTGACCAGCTCGACGACGCTAATGAGCTCCTGTGCAATGTCCACCTTCTCGGCGCGTAAGGAAAAGTGTTCGCTGGCGGCCAGACTTAAGGTACGCAGATCTTCGATCAGCCTTGCCAGTCCTTCCGTCTGCCGCACGAGATTTTTAAATAACGCCTGCTCCGGCGGAAAGATGCCATCGGCCAGCCCCTGAAGTCTGCCGCGCAAAATGGTGACTGGCGTTCTGAGCTCATGTGCGATGGCGGCATTCCACGTCACGATTTCACCAGAAGCCACCTCAAGTTTTTCAGCCATGATGTTGAAATCATCGACCAGGGCAGCGGTTTCCGAGAGTCTGCGATCCCCGGCATCGGCTCTGGCACTGAGTTCACCACCGGCGATGCGTCGTGCGCTATCGGCCAGGGATTGCAGTGGATGGAGAATCTTTTTTGCAAACCTGACTGCGGTGATGACGGCCACGATGATAGAAAGCCCGGCAGATACGCCAAGTTGCACCCAGTCCGAGGTGGTGGCGACATACTCGAATTGTTTTGCTTGTTCGCCAAATACCATCACCGCGAGGCCGACCCACGCATAGTAGGTAATGAAGGTGATGAGCAATGAAGAACAGACGAGCTGGATCATTAAAATAATGAGATGTCGACTTAACCCTGAGCCTTTCATGTTAATCCCCCAGCCGATAGCCGAAGCCGCGTACACTTTCGGGGATGCCCGGCACTCCGGCATCCTCTAATTTTTTTCTCAGTTTACTGATGTGGCTATCAACGGTTCTTTCCAGCGTTTCACCCTGGGGCAGGCAGGACTCAAGAATCTCCAGCCGACTAAAAACTTTTCGCGGCGCTTCGGCCAGGCGTTCAAGTATTCTGAATTCAGTTGAAGTAAGACGAGAAGCGATATCCTCACCGGAATGACGCAGAATAATTCGGTGCTCGTCATGATAAAATTCAATTTGGTTATGAACGGTGACTCTGGGTTTATTTTTCACCTGAGAATTCCCCGTGCGCCTTAATATTGCCTGGGTTCGGGCAACGACCTCTGCCGGATTAAAGGGTTTGACAACATAGTCGTCTGCACCGATGCGCAATGCCGATAATTTATCCGTATTGTCATCATTCGCTGTCAGCATCAGAACAGGTGTATCGCCACGACGGCGGAGTTCGGTAAGCACCTGCCAGCCGTCCATCAATGGCATGCGAATATCCAGAATGACTAAAGCCGGTTGCGTCTTATCGTATAAGTCCAATGCCTGCTTACCGTTAGCAGCGTGCAACGTTTCAAAACCACTTTGTTTTAAATAGGCGATAACAATGTCGGCGATTTCCGCATCATCTTCGGCTAACAGGATTAAAGGCGTCATATTCATTCTAATACCTTATTGCATCAGGCCGTCGCTGTTAAGAATAATATTTTTATTTTTCATCTCCACACAATCTACATAATACCTGCACCCTTCCTCAATAAACACTGTGTACCCTCCCCGTTTTGCGCTATCACATTACTCACCGGGTTGAAACTTTATGAAGACAAAGGGACTGGCATTAATCGTTGCAGCCGTCATTTTAACGACAGCGGGCTGCAAACAGGAAGAAACCGCGTCAGGCACCCCGCCGCAACCTGTGCAGGTTGCCGTCACCACGCTCCAGCCCGCAGAGGTTTCGCTGGTGCGCACCTGGCCTGGTCGTATCAGCGCCATTAAAACCGCGCAGATCAGACCGCAGGTGGGAGGGATTGTGGTATCCCGCCTGTTTTCTCAGGGTTCAGACGTCAAAACCGGGCAGCCACTTTTTCAAATCGATCCCGCACCTTTTGAAACGGATGTTCAAATGGCTAATGCAGCGCTGGTTAAGGCCGAAGCCACTTACCGGCAACTTAGGTCGCGGGCAGAACGGCTGAAACTGTTGCAAAAAACAGGCGCAGTGAGCCATCAGGATTATGATGATGCCAGCGCCAATAGTGCCGGTGCCGCAGCAGACGTCGCGCAGGCACGAGCCACGCTCGAACGGAGAAAACTGGAATTAGCTTATTCAACGGTGCGGGCGCCGATTGATGGTCGTATCGATCAGGAATTTGTAACCGAGGGAGCGTTAGTCAGCGCCTCCGATACCCAGGCCATGGCCACCATCCAGCAAACGCGAAGCGTATATATCGATGCCCGTCTTCCTGCCGCTGAATTACGAGGTTTACTGACGCATAACCAACGCGAATCACAAGTTTCGGTATCGCTGTTGGATGAGAATAATCATCCTTACAACGTCAGGCCGCGATTACTTTTCTCAGGCATCAACGTGAATAACGAAACGGGTGATGTGGTGTTACGCGCAGAAGCTGAAAACCCGCAGGGGGAGCTGATGCCCGGTATGTTTGTACGCGTCAAAATTAGCCGCTTGCTGGAAAATAATGGCATCGCTATTCCGGAAAAAGCTATTCAGCATGCGCAGGACAATACCTATGTCTGGCTTGAAACAGCCGAAAATAAAGCCGAGAGAAAGCAGATAGAAATTGGTGATCAGTTCAACGATAAAAGAATTGTATTAAATGGCTTAAAGGCTGGAGATAAATTGATCATCGAAGGAAAGGAGAAATTACAGGATGGTATCCCAGTGGAATCTTTGAGCGATAAAAACGGCGTTTGATGCCAGATTTTATTTAGTTATTATACAGGAATTCTGATGCCACAGTTTTTTATAAACCGCCCGGTATTTGCGTGGGTCATTGCGCTGTTTATTGTGTTATTTGGTCTTATCACCATACCTCAATTGCCCATTGCACAGTATCCCTCGGTTGCACCACCGAGTGTATCAATAACGGTGAATTACCCTGGGGCTACACCTCAGACGATGAATGAATCGGTTATCTCGCTTATTGAGCGAGAATTATCAGGTGTTGATGACCTGCTTTATTTCGAGTCATCAAGCGATACGTCAGGGATGGCGACCATCACCGTCACTTTCAAGCCAGGTACAAACATCAAACTGGCGCAGGTCGATGTCCAGAACCAAATTAAAACCGTTGAATCACGTTTACCGCAGACTGTCAGACAAAATGGCCTGACGGTTGAAGCGGCATCATCTAACTTTTTGATGATGGTCGGGCTGACATCACCGGGTGGAAACTTCTCGGAGGCTGACCTCAGTGATTACTTCGCGCGTAACGTGACCGAAGAATTACGCCGCGTTGCGGGTGTCGGCAAGGTGCAGGCGTTTGGTGCTGAGAAAGCCATGCGCATATGGGTTGATCCGGCAAAACTCATTGCCTATCGTCTGACCATTAGTGACATCAGCGCCGCCATCAGCCAGCAAAACGTGCAAATAGCGCCAGGCCGGATTGGTGATGCTCCCACCATCCGTGGACAGCAAACCGGTTACCCGCTTACCGTACGCGGTCAGCTTGGCACACCTGACGAATTTCGCCATATCGTACTCAAAGCTAATGTTGACGGTTCGACTGTCACGCTGGGTGATGTCGCCAGGGTAGACCTCGGCTTACAGACCTATTCTTTTGCGGTACGTGAGGATGGTCAGTCTTCGACGGCGGTGGCGATCCAGCTGTCACCAGGTGCTAATGCGATACAAACATCCCAGGCCGTGCAGGACCGTCTGACTGAAATGGCGAAAGCCTTGCCTGACGGGATGAAATTCACCGTTCCGTTTGATACCTCGCCCTTCGTTAAAATTTCCATCGAGAAAGTCATCCATTCCTTTATCGAGGCAATGGCGCTGGTGTTTATCGTCATGTTCCTGTTCTTACAGAACATCCGATATACCTTTATTCCTGCTATCGTGGCCCCCGTCGCGCTGCTGGGCACCTTCACCGTGATGATGTTATGCGGCTTCTCGATAAACGTACTGACGATGTTCGGTATGGTATTGGCGATAGGGATCATTGTTGATGACGCTATCGTCGTGGTCGAAAACGTAGAACGCCTGATGTCTGAAGAGGGTCTTTCACCCCGGCAGGCTACGGAAAAAGCAATGCGTGAGATTACCGGTGCGGTGGTCGGGATCACGCTGGTATTAACTGCGGTATTTATTCCCATGGGATTAGCCAGCGGGTCGGTCGGTATTATCTATCGCCAGTTCACCCTTTCGATGGCCGTCTCCATTCTTTTCTCCGCATTTTTAGCATTGAGCCTTACCCCGGCACTGTGCGCTACCTTGTTAAAACCGGTGACGCAGGAATCTCATCAAAAAGGGCGTTTCTTCAGCTGGTTTAACCGTAGCTTTGATCGCATGTCAGACCGCTTCGAATCCCGCTTAACCCGTCTGCTGAAAAGAACCGGCAGGATGATGCTGATTTACGGTGCGCTCTGTGGCGTGTTGTTTTATGCCTTCACCAGACTTCCCTCGTCCTTTCTGCCTTCGGAAGACCAGGGATATTTCATGACGTCGATCCAGCTGCCTTCTGATGCCACATTAGAAAGAACCGGAAAGGTGGTGAAGAAGCTGGAAAATGCTGTCGCTGAGCGTCCGGGTATTCAACGTAACCTGTCAGTACTTGGATTCAGCTTTTCTGGTTCTGGTGCTAACTCGGCGCTGGCGTTTACCACCCTCAAAGACTGGGGAGAAAGAGACGGTGCAACCGCACAGGGAGAGGCAGACCATTTACAGGCAGTGATGTCCGCTGTACCGGATGCAACGGTAATGAGTCTCCTGCCGCCTCCGATCGCGGAATTAGGCAATTCCACCGGCTTTACTCTGCGTCTTGAAGACCGCAGTGGCCATGGATATCAGGCGCTATCTGAGGCCGTCAACCAGCTGTTAATCAAGGCAGCACAAAGTAAAGTCGTGACTGACGTGTATGTCGATGGCCTGCCTGATGGGACAAGCATCGATCTCAGTATTGATCGCCAGAAAGCGGAAACGCTGGGTATAGCATTCAGTGATATCAGCCAGACACTATCCGGTGCGATGGGGTCATCCTACATTAACGATTTCCCCAATCAGGGGCGTATCCAGCAGGTGATTATTCAGGCTGATGCTCCTTATCGCATGCAGCTGAAAGATGTGCTGTCACTGTACGTGCGTAATAAGTCCGGCGGCATGGTTCCGTTGTCGGAAGTGGTGCGTGGCGAGTGGAAAACGTCCCCCTTACAGATGGTCCGTTATCAGGGCTATCCCGCCTTTCGTATCGCCGGGAATGCCGGGCCGGGATATTCAACCGGTGCCGCGATGGCTGAAATGGAAAATATTGCGGCTGAGCTACCCGCTGGATTTGCTGTTGAATGGACCGGTCAATCGCTGCAGGAACAACAATCCGCCTCTCAGGCTCCTATGCTGATGTTGCTTTCCATGCTTGTGGTATTTCTGGTACTGGCCGCGCTTTATGAAAGCTGGGCTATTCCGTTATCAGTCATGCTTGTCGTGCCACTTGGATTACTCGGCGCGGTTATTGCGGTGGTTATTCGTGATATGCCGAATGATGTTTTCTTTAAAGTCGGGATGATCACTATCATTGGTCTTTCAGCTAAAAACGCCATCCTTATTATTGAATTTGCCAAACAGATTTATGAGGAAGAAGGCAACCTGATTAAATCAACGATTCGCGCGGCTAAAATGCGTTTGCGTCCGATTTTAATGACGTCATTAGCCTTCACATTAGGTGTTGTGCCTTTAATGCTGGCTGTCGGAGCGAGCGCCACCACGCAACATGCAATAGGGACCGGGGTATTTGGCGGCATGATCAGCGGTACATTGCTGGCTGTTTTCTTTGTTCCGGCCTTTTTTATCTTCGTCATGACCTGGGTTAACAAAATATCCAGCGCCATCACGAAAAAGCCCTGAATCGCTGGTCTTTTTAACAGCGCGCCCCCACGGCGCGCTGCAATGAACTGGAGGAATCACATGGTCATTCATAAAGATACAGTGAATGAGTTGATGGTCTGGATTGACCGTAATATCCATCTCCCGCTGGTCATTTCTGCCGTTGCCACCAAGGCAGGCTATTCAAAATGGCACCTGCAACGACTCTTTAAAAGAGAAACGCAACAAACGCTGGGAGAATATATTCGTAAAAGGAGAGTCATTCTGGCCGCATCCGAACTCGCGTCCTCTCATGGATCGATTCTTGAGATTGCACTTAAATATGGTTTTGATAGCCAGCAATCGTTTACCCGGTCTTTTACGAAATATTTTCAGGAACCACCGGCAAGGTGGAGGCGTGAACACTATTCACCTGAACTTTGTTAATCCACCAAATAATAACGTCAGCGAGGAAAGCATGAAAAGGCAACCTAAGCCAAAAGCCATTATTAAGACTTCACTATGGGGAATATGCAGTTTACTTGCCTGGACAACCCATGCAGCTGTTACAAACAACACCAACAACTTAGCCACCCGATTGCAGAATAACTCACTGGCGGTGAAAAATTCGATAATCTCCAATGTGAATACTCAGCAAAATAACAACGCAAGAAGGTTACAGATACAAATGCGCATCAATAGCCTGAGAAATGAAATTGGCGCAGCCAGAGACCGGTCATCGCGCAGTAGCAAAGAAAATCAACTTAGACAATTGCAGCAACAACTGATGAATATTAAATAGTCTGTAAAATGGGTATCGGGATGCGATGCCCTGCAATGTGGCATGCACCCTTTGCAGGCACCCGATGCGCAACCATCGGGCGTGATGAACGATCATTGGGCGGAACTTAAGGCAGAAATGAGCAGATTAAGGAGTTGCTCGTTTATCGACTCCGGACGCACCAGCAGAATAATTTTGCGATCGTAACCGCCGCCCACCGAGGTCTGCACCAGGTGCTGCGAAATCGCGGCGAGGCCCGGCCAGCGGGGCAGCAGGCTCACTCCCATCTTTTCTTTTACCAGCAGAGAAATTGCTTCGATGCCATCCAGCTCCAGCAACAGGCGGGGATGCAGGTCGTGGTCATTCAGATACTGCTGCGCCAGCCGCCCCCCCCAGGAGTTAGGGTCATAACTGATATAAGGCAGCGTGCTGAGGGCGTGGGCAACATCCTGCTCCAGCGGTGCGCTGGACAGCAGCATCAGTTCTTCGTGATGCAGCGGTTGCCAGCGGTAGCGTTTCGGGATTTCAAACGGCGGCTGGACCATAATCGCCGCATCGATAGCCTCACGAGCCAGCGCATCGTACAGCGTAGTGGACGTGCCGGGAATGATCTGCAGCCTGACATCCGGTGCCTGCCGATGCAGCGTCAGCAAGGCGCTGGGCAGAATCCCGGTCAGCGCCGTTGAGATGGCACCAATCTTCAGCGTCCCGCTCAGTGCATTGGCATGAGCATCGCTACTCAGTAGTTCCACTTCGCGCACGATGCGCCGGGCGCGGGTCAGCATCGCCATCGCGGCATCGGTAGGTCTGGCGGTGTGCCCTACCCGGTTAAGCAACGGTGTGTCCAGTTCCCGCTCCAGTACCTGAATACGCTGACTCACCGCTGCGGCGGTAATCCCCTGACGACGGGCCGCTTCGGCGATGGAACCGCATTCAATGGCGGCAATCAGGCTGGCAAGGTATTTACTGTCCAAAGCTATTCCTTACGATTGAATGCATAAAAACATGCTAACGCTTTTGTACGTGATTTGAGATTCTGCCTCAATCTTTAAATGGAGACAGAACATGAAATCTGCATTTCACCTTGCCTATCACGTCACCGATCTTGATGAAAGCCGCCGTTTTTACGGTGAGTTACTGGGTTGCACCGAGGGACGCAGCACTGACACCTGGGTCGACTTCGACTTTTTTGGTCACCAAATTTCCCTGCATCTCGGTGAACCCTTCGCGGTTACCAACACCGGTAAGGTGGGCGATCACATGGTGCCGATGCCCCATCTGGGGCTGGTGCTGGAGATGACGGAATGGGAACCGCTGGCCGCCCGACTGCAACAGGCTGGCGTAGAATTCATCCTGCCACCACAAAAACGCTTCGTCGGTGAACCGGGTGAGCAGGCGATCATATTTATGCAGGATCCGTCAGGCAACCCGATTGAAATCAAAGGATTTTCTGACTGGGACCGTGTGTTTGCTAAATAATCGGGTGGAACTTAGTACGCCTGCCGTTGCACACGCATCATCCTGAATTACATTGGCATTATTATTGCATTTCTTTGGTATGCCAAAGAAATTGCGCCGTCGCGCGCAGATATGATCACATTACGTAAGGGTTAAGGATGTCTCAGCAAAATATCGACAGCCGACTGGCGAAACGCGTCTCGCGCATTGGGCTGTCAATGACGGTAAAAATCGCGCAGCGCGCCCGCGAATTGCAGGCGCAGGGTAAGAAAATTATCAATATGGGTGCCGGTGAGCTGGATTTTGATACACCGGAATACATCAAGCTGGGGGCAATTAAGGGCATCCTTGAGGGTCAGACCCGTTATACCAACGTCGGGGGCACCACCGCACTCACTCAGGCGATTCAGCAAAAATTCCAGCGCGAAAACCAGCTCTCCTATGAACTGAGCGAAATCGTTGCTGGCACCGGTGCCAAGCAACTGCTGTTCAACGCCTTGCAGGCAACCGTCGATGAGAGCGACGAAGTGATCATCCCGGCCCCCTACTGGGTATCCTACCCGGATATGGTCAGGCTGGCCGACGGCACGCCGGTTACTGTCACCACCACGGTTGATAGCGGGTACAAAATTACCCCGGACCAGCTCCGCGCAGCCCTCACAGCGCAAACCAAATGGCTGCTGATTAACTCGCCAGGTAATCCGACCGGGGCGATTTACTCGCGTGAGGAATTGCAGGCACTGGCTGACGTACTGAAGGACTATCCGCGCGTGCTGGTGCTGTCTGACGATATCTATGAACCGCTCACCTACGATGTGCCGTTTATTTCCTTTGCCACGGCGGCACCGGAGCTGAAAGATCGCACCCTGACGCTAAACGGCGTATCTAAAGGCTACGCGATGACCGGCTGGCGTCTGGGATACGCGGCGGGTCCGGAATGGTTGGTCAAAGCGATGGAGAAGATCCAGGCGCAAAGCACCTCGAACCCGAGTTCCGTTAGCCAGGCTGCCGCCGCCACTGCGCTGATGGGCGATTCCTCGTTTCTGACCGGCTGGCGTGACATCCTGGTCAAACGCCGCGACGAGGCATGTGAGATTCTGGCCGCCTCTTCCCTGCTGCATCTGCAAAAGCCGCAGGGTGCATTTTATCTGTTTGTCGATTGTCAGCCAGCTCTGGGGAAAACCCTGGCCGATGGCAGTGTCCTGGCGGATGACCTCGATATCGCCCGCTTCCTGATCGAGCACGCCAGCGTGGCAGTGGTACCTGGTAGTGCCTTTGGCATGTCGGGTCATTTCAGACTGGCCTTCAGCATCGCCAGTGAAGATGTCACTGCGGCCTGTAAGGCGATCGTCGCCGCGATGGAGACATTGAAATGATGCCTGCTACCCTGCCAGAGCCGGATCTGGTGCTGGCCGAAACGTTGTTTGCCCAGCTGCGTGAAATGGGTTTTGACGGCAAAGGCATCACCCGCGATGCCTACGGCCCCGGCGAGCAGCGCGCTCATGATCTGGTCAGCCAGCTTGCCCGCAAGCTGGGCTTTGAAGTGATGACCGATGCGGCGGTCAACCTTTATATCATCCTGCCCGGCGCGGACCGCCATGCGCCGAAAGTGGTGGTCGGTTCGCACCTCGACTCAGTACCAGCCGGGGGTAACTACGATGGCGCGGCTGGCGTGCTGGCCGGTCTGGCGATTCTGGCGGGCTGGAAAGCCGCAGGCCTTGTGCCACCCTGCGATCTGATGCTGATTGCGATTCGCGCTGAGGAAAGCGCATGGTTTCCTATCTCCTATCTGGGAAGCAAGACGGTGCTGGGACAACTGACCCGTGCCGATCTGGCGATCCTGCGCCGGGACAACCAAATCTCCATCGCGCAGCACATGATCAACTGTGGCGGCAATCCCGATAAGGTGGTGGAGGAGCCACCGCTGTTTGAGCCAGCACAGTTGCGAGCTTTCCTGGAAATCCATATTGAACAGGGGCCGGTCCTGGAAAGCGCGGAGATCCCGGTCGGGATCGTCAGCGGCATTTGCGGCAGCTTGCGCTACCGTTTTGCCCGGGCATACGGACAATACGCACATTCCGGTGCCTGCCCTTCGTGGTGCCGTCAGGATGCCGTCATCGCCGCCGCAGAGCTGGTGAGCGAGATGCACCGTTACTGGCATGAGCTGGAGAAAGCCGGACACGAACTTACCGTCACCTTTGGCCGCTTCTTTACCGATGCCGTCGATGCCGATATGAGTAAGGTCAGCGGGCTGGTTGATTTCTCAATTGATTTTCGCTCGCGTAATGCGCAGACGCTGCAAACCATCGATGCGCATCTGCAACAGACGGCCGCAGCAATTTCGCAGCGTCACGGTGTGCGGTTTGATTTCGGTGAGCAGAGTCGCAGTACCCCAGCCCTGATGGATCCGGGGCTGGTAGTGGCGTTGCAGAATGCGGCAGATGATCTGGCGATCAACACGCAAGTGATGCCGAGCGGTGCGGGCCACGATTGTGCGCAGTTCGTGAACTGCGGTGTACCCGGCGCGATGTTGTTTGTCCGTAACCAGAACGGCAGCCACAATCCTGATGAGGCAATGGAGTTCTCAGATTTTGCGCTTGCCGTCCGGGTACTGAATCAAACTCTGTTCACGATGATGTTCAGGGATCAGAACTGACTCAGACGTTTGATAATGCCCTGACGGACGTTATCGATATGCGCGGCAACCAAACTTTGTGCCAGATCTGGCTGGTTGTCGCGCAGTGCCTGAATAATTTGCAGGTGCTCGCGATGGCCAGCTTCAAAGCGTTCCGGCACTTCGCTTAAATTAAACATATGCGTTTTCAGGCGCAGAGTTTTGATGTAATCAGCCATGGTTTTGTTACCGCTGTAAAAAGCGATAGTCTCATGAATGCGCGAATCCGCAGCCCAGTCCTCTTCCGTATCCGGCACTTTCTTGATCAGCAGCCCTTCGACCAGCGTCTGAATCGCGTCCAGCTCGCTCAGCGGAATTTTACCTGTCGCCAGACGTGTCGCCTCGGCCTCCAGCACACGCCGGATATGCAGGGTTTCAATTAATTCCTGAATCGAAAACTCTTTAACGACCGGCGTTCTGCCGCCGTTACGTGCGATAAACCCTTCATTTTCCAGCCGGTTCAGCGCATTACGCACCGGTGTGCGGGAGATATCCAGCATCTCTGCCAGACGTCGTTCCTGCAACACGGTGTTGACCGCAAATTCACGGCTGATGATTTTATTCAGGATGGTTTCATAGGCTTTCTGGCTTAAATTCTGCTCGCCGTCATCCGCCTCTTTTAATAACTGGTCAGCCAGCGCCATGATTGATCACCCGCATAATATTCCCTTCCCCGCCATTGTCGTGGCCGCTCGATTACCGTTAACGGCGATGATATGAGTTTTTATCTTCACAGAGAAGCCCTGGCGCATTCCGGATGCGCTCAGGGCCGGTCGAGGATTATTGCGGCAGTGTCAGTACCGGATTCTTCGGGGCAGGATCGAGACCGACAATCGCTGTCGTCAGGCGGGCAAAGGTCCCGTCACTTTTCATATCAGCCAGTGCTTTGTTCACCGCCGCCACCAGGTTGGGTTTGCCTTTGGCGAAAGTGAAGCCTTTCTGCACCTGGCTCAGGTAGCCGGGCACCTGCACGAACGGCAGGTGGTTATGCTCGATCAGGTAGGCGTTGCCGATGGAATCGTTAATCACGCCGTCGAGATTACCATTGATCATATCCTGCACCGCAGAGGTGATGTCGCTGTAGTTTTTCAGCTGAGCACCGTGTTCCTCGGCCAGGCGGGCATAGGTGGATGACACCTGCGCGCCGATTTTCTTACCTTTAAGATCGTCCGGCGTTTTGATGCTGGTGTCTTTCGGAGCGAGGATTCGCCCGCCGGATTCTATCCATGCATCGGCAAATACCACGGATTTCTGGCGTTCCGGGGTGATATCAATGGCGGCCATGCTCATATCAAACTTGTTGGCCTGTAAGCCGATCAGAATCGAGTCCCACTTGGTGACCACTGGCACCAGTTTCAGGTGCAGACGCTTAGCGACTTCGGTCATCACCGCGATTTCCAGACCAGAGATTTGGCCGCCCGGGCCGCGCATGCTGTATGGCGGTGCCGTGCCCTCGGTGGCAACGCGCAGTTCGCCCGGTGTCAGCAGCTCCAGCTTTTTATCCCCTTCCGCAAAGGCGGCAGTCGAACTCAGCAGTGAAGTGAGCAAAAGACCGCAAATAAATGACTTCAATTTCATGCAAAAACTCCCATTAAGATGATGGTGTGGTAGCAAAACAAGGCAGATTAAACGTATCTCTCCTGGCGACGTTCCAGCCAGCCAGTCAGTCGCGTCAGCAGGGTGGTCATCACCAGGTAAATCACGGATGCTGCGATGTAAAATTCAAAAGGACGGAAGGTGCTGGAGATAATGGTCTGCGCATATAAGGTCACGTCCATCACGGTAATCGTCGAGAGCAGCGAAGTGTTTTTCAGCGCCGAGATGGCCTCATTGGTCAGCGATGGCAGAATGATGCGGAACACCTGCGGCAGAATAATGCGGCGCATCACGTCACTTTTGGACATACCCAGCGCGTAAGAGGTCTCGATCTGGCTTTTCGGAATGGCATTCAGCCCGGTGCGAATGATTTCAGCGACATAAGCGCCACCGTTGAGCGCCAGTGCAATAACACCAGCAAAAAAAGGCGAGAAGCTGAGGCCAAACTGCGGCAGGCCGAAATAGATGATAAACACCTGAATCAGCGCCGGCGTGCCGCGAATAAACCAGATATAAAATTCAGCAATTTTTCTCAGTGCGACGATGTGTGATCGCTTTGCCAGTGCGGCCAGCAAACCAAATACCCAGCTCAGGACAATGGTCAGCACGGTAATACCCAGCACGATAATCGCGGCAGTCAGAAAGCCGCTGCCATAATCCTGAAGATCCTGATAAAGCAGCATCATGCGGCGTTTCCTTTAATGGCTTTAATATCGTCGTGTAAAATGCGGCTGAGGAACTGGCGCAGGCGCGGACTTTCCGGCTCGGCCAGCACTTTTTCCGGGGGACCGTCAACTGCCATCACGCCCTGATCGAAGAACAGCACGCGTGACGAGACTTCCCGCGCAAAGGCGATTTCATGGGTGACCAGCAGCATGGTCATACCCTCTTCGGCCAGCATGGCAATCAGGGCCAGCACCTCACCCACCAGCTCGGGGTCAAGTGCGGACGTTGCTTCATCAAACAGCATCATTTTGGGTTTCATCGCCAGCGCACGCGCAATGGCGACGCGTTGCTGCTGTCCACCGGACAGACGCGCCGGATACTGAAATCTTTTTTCAAACATGCCCACGCGGTTCAGTAACTCCTCGGCAATTTTTACCGCTGCACTGCGCGTCATTTTTTTCACCCGCATCGGCGCCTCAATGACGTTTTCCAGCACCGTCATATGTGGCCACAGGTGATAGTTCTGGAACACCATGCCAATCTGCTGGCGCAGCAATTGCAGTTGCTGCTGGTCGGGCTGGGCGCGGGCGCCATCGCGAAAATCAAACGAAAACTCGCCGAAATCCATAAAGCCGCTCTGCGGCATTTCCATCACGTTCAGACAGCGCAAAAAGGTGCTTTTGCCTGAGCCACTGGCGCCGATGATCGAAACGACCTCGCCCTGATGGACCTCAAGCGCCACGTTCTTCAGCACGTGAAGATCGCCAAAACTCTTGTTCAGCTCGCGGATTTTCAGTAAAGGCTTAATGGCCTCGCTCATACGGGGACTCCTGTGCATTATTCGATACTTAACCAGAATGTTTTTTCTTGGCATTCCAAAGAAATGCAAAGAGAATGCCAATAATGTTAAACACCATCAGGGAAACTCAATGAAACAGATATGCTGGGCACCGCACCCGATAAACTCATCAGGAATCAATTACCTGGAAGAAAATGGCCTGGCCGTTTCCAGCGAAGATTCCCCCGAAGATCCGCAGCAGCGTCAGCAGATCGTGGCGGCCATTTTTCGTAGCGGAAAATTCACGCGCACGATGATGGAGCAATTTCCGCACCTGAGAGTCATTGCGGTGCACGGTGTTGGAACGGATGGCATTGATCTCGACGCCGCCACCGAAAACGGCATCGTGGTACTGAATACGCCAGGCATGAACAGCCGCTCGGTGGCAGAACACGCCCTCGCCCTGCTGTTTGATCTGGCGAAACGCCTGACCGTTTGTGATCGTGCCATCCACCAGCAGCAGTACATGGCGATAAAATACACGGGCGGTTTTCAGGAGATTTATGGCCTGACGCTGGGCATTGTCGGTTATGGCGCTATCGGGCAAATTCTGGCCCGTATGGCCGTGGCGCTGGGCATGAAGGTGCTGGTTCACACCAGCCAGCCAGCGGAGGTGATCGCCCAGGCGGGATGCAGTAAGGCTGATGATTTAACCACTCTGCTGCGTGAAAGTGATTTTGTCTCCCTGCATGCCCCTGCCACCGCCGATACTTATCACCTGATGGATCGCCAGCGTCTGGCGCTGATGAAACGCAGTGCCTGCCTGATCAACACCAGCCGGGGTTCGCTGATCGATGAAAGCGCGCTGGCCGAGGCGCTACACCAGGGCGAGCTGGCGGGTGCGGGTCTGGACGTCTTCGAACAGGAACCACTGGCATCTGATTCTCCGCTGATGAGTGCACCGAATCTTATTCTCACCCCGCATACCGCCGCCTCTTCGGATAGCGCAATGCGCAATATGGCGCTGGCAGCGGCACAGGGGGTGGTGACGGTACTGAATAATCAGCCGCCACATTCGCTGATCAATCCGGTAGTCTGGTCAACGCGGCGTCAGTAATTCGCGGTACTTCAGCCTTTCGCGGCCAGCACCTGCGCCATCGGGGCAAACCGGATGCCCCGTCCTTCCAGCAGGCTGCGAACGGCGCGGGCCATGTCTACCGCGCCGGGCGAGTCGCCGTGTACGCAGAGCGAGTCGATCTCCACCGGAAGGGTGCTGCCGTTTACCGTGGTAATGGCGGATTGATCGATCATGCGCAGGATGCGTTCGCTGGCGAGTTGTGGATCGTGCAGCACCGCGCCGGGTAGCTGGCGCGAAAGCAGATTGCCGTTTGCAGCGTAAGCGCGATCGACATAAATTTCTCTTATGACCCTCAGCCCCTGCTGCACGGCGGCCGCCTCGGTGCACATCCCGGGCATCACCACCATAATCAGATCCTTATCCACCTGATAAATAGCTTCCGCCACCGCCTTCGCCCATTCGCTGTTTTCCGCCGCCATATTGCCGAATGCCCCATGGGTTTTGACGTGTTGCAGGGAAAAGCCCTGACTTTCCGCCAGCGCCTTCAGCGCGCCGATCTGGTAGATCACCATGTTGCGGATCTGCTGTGGCGTGAAGCCGTAGATCGGCCTGCGGCCAAAACCGGCCAGATCGAGGAAGCCAGGGTGGGCACCCACTGCGACGTTTTTTTCCCTTGCATGTTGTAACGTTGTGCACATCACATCCGGGTCACCTGCGTGAAATCCGCAGGCGATATTGGCGGAAGTCACGATCGAGAGCATCTCCTCATCCGCTCCCATCTTCCAGACGCCAAAGCTCTCTCCCATGTCACAGTTCAGGTCAATCAACATCAAAATTCACTCCAGGCTACTGATTATTCATCTGTTTATTCAGGCAATAAGTATTTAATCTGACAGCGTTTATTGACAACATTTCTATGGTATGCCAAAAGTATTCCATGATGCAAATAACGAAAATGTATGTCAGGACGCAAACGTGAATGAAGACGTCATGCCGCTGAGCTGGGCGATTCAGGCCATCGCCGATCAGGCGGTCAATATCGATTTTGGTGAAGTGATTGACGCGCAGGTGAATCAGCGCGTGACGTCGTTAGCGGCAGCCATCAGGCAACAAAACATAGCGGGCGTCACCGGTTGTATTCCGACCTACCGATCGCTAACGGTGACTTATGACTCGGTCGTCATCCGCCAGAGGGAACTGATCCAGGCTGTAGAGCTGCTGCTCAACACGGACGTGCTGCACACGCCGCCGCGTAAGTGCTGGCTGATACCGGCTTGTTACGGCGGTGACTACGGCATCGATCTGGCAAGCTCAGCGACCACCCTGGGCCTGACACCCGCCGAATTGATTGAGATCCACAGTGCCCAGCCCTATCGCATCTATATGATTGGTTTTATGCCGGGTTTTGCTTATCTGGGTGGACTCGATCCGCGTTTACACCTCGCACGACGGACGTCACCGCGCCAGGAAGTGCCCGGCGGCAGCATAAGTATCGGCGGGGTTCAGTCGGCTATCGGCTCCGTCGCTGCGCCCAGCGGCTGGCATTTGCTGGCACGAACGCCGGTAAAAAGTTTCGATCCACAGCGTGAGCAGCCTTTTTTATTTAACGCGGGCGAGGAAGTGCGTTTTATCCCCGTCAGCGAACACGATTATCAGGGACGTTACTCGCCGATCAACACTACCAGCCTGAATGGAGCCTGCTGCCATGAATGATTTCGAGGTGCTATCGCCAGGCGTCATGTCAACCTTGCAGGACAGCGGGCGCGTCGGTTATGAGGATCGTGGCGTGCCACCTTCGGGGGTGATGGATGAATTAAGCTTTGCCCTCGCCAATGCGCTGGTGGGCAACGCCGCCAACACCGGCGCCATCGAATTTACGCTAACCGGGCCGAGGCTAAAGCTGTGCGGTGATGAACCCTGCATCTTCGCCATTACCGGCGATGCGGTAGCGACGTTGAACGATACGCCCTGCCCGACTTATCAGTCCCAGCAAATGCTGCCGGGAGATGTTCTGGTCATACAGCGCCTGCGCTCTGGGGCGCGCGGTTATCTTGCCGTCGCCGGGGGGTTTGCGGTGCAGCCACAACTGGGCAGCGTCGCTACGCTTGTCAGGGCAAAGCTGGGTGGCTTTGACGGACGTCCGATACAGAAAAATGACCGGTTACCGCTGGCGGTCCCGACAAGGCAGGTACGTCCAGGCCTCCGCACCGACCGTATTTTTCCACAGATGGAGAAACGCCCGGTACGGGTGATCTGGGGGCCTCAGGACAGTTATTTTGATGATGCAGCGCGCGCACGTTTTCAGTCCCAGACTTATACGTTATCCCCCCAGTGTGACCGTATGGGGTATCGCCTGCATGGCGAGCCACTTAACCACACCCGGGGTTTCAATATTATTTCCGATGCCATTGCCCATGGCAGCATCCAGATTCCTGGCGACGGCTTGCCGATCGTGGCAATGAACGATCGGCAGACCACCGGCGGATACCCGAAAATCGCCACCGTGATTCGGGCCGATCTGGCGCGCCTGGGCCAGTTGAAGCCGGGCGATGCTGTGCGTTTTGAAGCGGTGTCGGTTGAGAAAGCGGAAGAGATCTGGCGAGGTCGCCAGGCGATTTTAAACGAAAAACGGGCCGCGCTGGATCAG
>NZ_JAPWKD010000016.1 GCF_028283705.1 Pantoea sp. | reverse complement strand
CGCCCGGCAAGACCATCTGCTACTATCATCGCATGGCCGCGATCCGCGTCTGTTGGTGGTGTGTGGTCCCTGTTCAATCCACGATACCGATGCTGCCCTTGATTATGCCCAGCTTCTGAAAACGCTTTCGGAGAAGTGAAGGATCAGTTGTACATCGTTATGCGTGTCTATTTTGAGAAACCCCGTACCACCGTCGGCTGGAAAGGGTTAATCAACGATCCTTACATGGACAACTCGTTTGATATGGAAGCCGGGCTGCACATTGCGCGTCAGCTGCTGGTGAACCTGGTAGAAATGGGACTACCGCTGGCCACTGAGGCGCTCGATCCTAACAGCCCGCAATACCTTGGTGACCTGTTCAGCTGGTCAGCGATTGGTGCACGTACTACCGAGTCGCAGACTCACCGTGAAATGGCGTCAGGTCTTTCCATGCCGGTTGGATTCAAAAATGGCACCGACGGCAGCCTCGGCACCGCGATCAATGCTATGCGCGCAGCAGCCATGCCGCATCGCTTCGTGGGCATCAACCAGGCAGGGCAGGTTTGTCTGTTACAGACCCAGGGTAACCCGGATGGTCATGTGATTCTGCGCGGTGGCAAAGCACCGAACTACGGCCCGGAAGATGTCGCGCAGTGCGAAAAAGAGATGCTGAAAGCGGGACTGCGTCCGGCCTTAATGATAGATTGCAGCCATGGCAATTCTAACAAAGACTATCGCCGCCAGCCTGGTGTAGCCGAATCGGCTATTGCCCAGATTAAAGATGGCAACCGTTCCATTATCGGCCTGATGCTGGAAACCCACATCCACGAAGGCAACCAGTCTTCCGAGCAGCCGCGTAGTGAGATGAAATACGGTGTGTCTGTCACTGATGCCTGCATCAACTGGGACACCACTGAAACCTTACTGCGTGAAATCCATCAGGATTTGCAGGGAGTGCTGTCGGCGCGTCTGTCACACGAGGTGTAATGAGTCATGGTGGCTGAACTGACCGCGCTACGCGATCAAATAGATGAAGTAGATAAAGCACTGCTCGGGCTGCTGGCTAAGCGGCTTGAGCTGGTAGCAGAAGTAGGTGAAGTGAAAAGCCGTTATGGCTTGCCGATTTATGTACCTGAGCGCGAAGCGAGCATGCTGGCTTCGCGTCGTCAGGAAGCTGAGGCACTCGGTGTACCGCCGGATTTGATTGAAGATGTCCTGCGCCGCCTGATGCGTGAATCCTATACCAGTGAAAACGACAAAGGCTTTAAAACCCTGTGTCCGACGCTGCGTCCGGTGGTGATCGTCGGTGGCCGTGGTCAGATGGGACGTCTGTTTGAAAAAATGCTCACCCTGTCGGGCTATCAGGTACGTCTGCTCGACAAAGGTGACTGGGAACAGGCTGACGAGTTATTGAAAGATGCCGGTATGGTTATCATCAGCGTACCGATCCATCTTACCGAGCAAATTATCGCGCAGCTGCCAACGCTGCCGGAAGATTGCATCCTGGTTGATTTGGCCTCGGTCAAGAACCGCCCCCTGCAGGCAATGCTGGCTGCCCATAACGGACCGGTACTTGGCCTGCATCCGATGTTCGGCCCGGATAGCGGTAGCCTGGCGAAACAGGTGGTGGTGTGGTGCGATGGACGTCAGCCGGAAGCTTATCAGTGGTTCCTGGAACAGATTCAGGTCTGGGGCGCGCGGTTGCATCGTATCAGTGCCGTTGAGCATGACCAGAATATGGCGTTTATCCAGGCATTGCGTCACTTTGCAACCTTTGCTTATGGTCTCCATCTGGCTGAGGAGAACGTCAATCTGGATCAATTACTGGCGCTGTCGTCACCGATATACCGGCTGGAACTGGCAATGGTCGGCAGATTGTTCGCGCAGGACCCACAGCTGTACGCGGATATCATTATGTCCTCGGAGAGCAACATCGCGCTGATTAAACGCTATTACCAGCGTTTTGGTGAGGCGATAACCTTGCTGGAACATGGAGACAAGCAGGCCTTCATCGAAAGCTTTGAACGCGTAGAACATTGGTTTGGTGACTATGCGAAACGCTTCCTGGTTGAAAGCCGTAGCATGCTACGTTCGGCAAACGACAGTCGGCAATAACAGAAAAGGGCATCCATTCGGATGCCCTTTTGCTTAGATGCGCGGCTCCACCGGCACCACATTCTCGCCCGGATAACAACCGAGTACCTTGAGTGAGCGGGTTAAACCACGCAGCTCTTCCAGCGCGCGTTGCATGCTGTCAGATTGCAGATTGCCCTGCACATCAATGTAAAACATCTCTTCCCACGGATTGCCGTTAATCGGACGTGATTCCAGTTTGCTCATGATCAGGTTGTGCTGACGTAATACCAGTAACGCTTCAACCAGCGCACCTGCCTGCTGCCCGGTGGCCATAATCAGCGTGGTTTTGGCAGGTACCTGGTCGGAGACATCAATGGACTTGCGCGCCAGTACGATAAAACGTGTATGGTTTTGCTGCTGGTTGGCCAGATCACGCTCCAGTACCTGCAATTGATACAGCTCACCACCGGCTTCGCTGCCGAGCGCCGCCACTTTCGGTGAGTTCATCGCAGCCACTTTTTCCATCGCTGCAGCGGTGCTTTCGGTGTATTCGATTTTCCATTGCGGGAAACGGTTGATGAACTGGCTGCATTGCTGGAACGGTTGCGGATGGCTGTAGACAGTCTCAATTTGCTGCAAATCGGTATTGCTGCTCACCAGCACACAATGTTCGATGGGAATGGTCAGCTCGCCAACGATCGACAAAGACGTCTGCTGGAGCAGGTCGTAAACGTCATTGATGGAGCCAGAGCTGGTATTCTCAATCGGCATCACCGCATAATCAGCCTGGCCGCTCTCCACTTGCTGGATGATGTCGTGGAATTTGAGACAACCCATTTCCACCATCGAATCAAAATGTCGTGCCGCATATTTGCGTGCAGCAAGATGCGAATAGGAACCTTTCGGACCAAGGAAAGCGATACGCGGCGCCAGCGCATGGGGATGATTAAGGTTCTTTTGCAGCAATGCCTGCTGCGTCAGAACCGAATCTTCAATCACCAGCTGGAACAGGCGCGTGATGTAATGCGCATCAAGCTGGTGTTTTTTTCCCAGCGTAATCAAATTTTCCAGCAGGGCGCGCTCGCGCTCGACATCACGGATTGGGCGGTGGGTTGCCAGTTTTGCCTGGGCAACTTCAATGGCCAGCGCGCGGCGCTCGGCCAGCAGTGTCAGCAGCTTCTCATCAACGGCGCTGATTTTGTCACGTAATGCCAGCAGTGGGTTATCGGGGGTCATAGGGCTCACCTGTAAGCTGTCCAATAAAAAAGCCTCCCGGTTGGGAGGCTTTGTTGTTCGTCTTCGCATTCATTTTCACATGACGAATCGCCTCCCAATCAGGGGAAGGTAAAAAAGAATGCGAAGAAGAACGGTAAATGTTTCATGGTGGTTTCCGAAAGTAAAGTGACCCGAGATTAACCGCACTGATTTGAGGCTGTCAATAAAAAACGCGCCCGGAGGCGCGTTGCTGAGAAAATGGGGGTTTAACCCGCAGGCGTAAAATCTTTCACACTACTGGTGGCACGACGCGCTTCGGGTTTGTGTTGCGCTTTGTTGAGCTGTCGTTCCAGCTTCGCAATCAGATCGTTGATTGCGGTGTACATATCATCATGTTTCGCGCTGGCGACCAGCGTGCCATTTGGCGTGTTAATCGTGGCGTCGGCCACAAATTCTTTTGGCTCTTTCGATAACACGATGTGCGGGTTTATCAGGTGAGTTTGCCATTTTTCCAGCTTGGCGAGACGGTCTTCGACATGGTTGCGGATAGCCGCAGTGATTTCCATTTGTTTACTGGTAATGTTCAGAATCATCATTCAAACCTCTCTGTCATTTCCGTCTGGGTAGGTCCAGCATACCGCGGAAACCTGGAAAATATGTGATCAAGATCACATTAAAATGTCACTTTTTGTCAATACCAGCAAATTGTGAGAAAGGCCGGGAAAGTGGCGGAAAAAGCTTGAAGCGGTGGGGGGAAGGGGGCAAGATTGACGAGTTAACCGGGTGAGAAATTTTGTTTTTAGTCTGAATTTTCACCAAAAAAAAGCAGCCAGTGAAGGCTGCTTTTTTATTTGCCTTTGATCAGGCGTTATTGGCAGCAATAATTTTTGCCACTTTATCCGCTTCAGCAGTCAGTTGCAGCTGGCGATAGGCATTTTCCATCAGCGGCAGCGCTTCATGAGTCGCTTCTGCATCCGGGTAATCCTTCATCATGCCTTCTACACGGTTAACAACAGCGACATAAGCACCGCGCTTGGTATAGAATTGCGCCACTGAAAGTTCATACTTCGCCAGACGTTCTTTCAGGAAGACCAGGCGTTTCTGGGCGTCGGCGGCATACTGGCTGTTCGGATAACCGCGCAGCAACTGAGAAAAGTCGCGGAACGCGTCACGGGCATGAGTCGGATCGCGGTCAGAACGATCGATACCGAAGAAGCCCTGTAGTGCTGAATCATCCAGTGCCATATCCGTCAGACCTTTCATGTAAATGACATAGTCGATGTTCGGATGGGTCGGATTCAGACGCATAAAGCGAGCGATCGCGGCTTGCGCCAGCGGCAGATCGGCATTTTTGTAATACGCGTAGATCAAATCCAGCTGTACCTGCTGAGAATATGGACCGAACGGGTAACGGTTATCCAGCGCTTCCAGTTGCTTAATCGCCGCTTTAAAGTTACCGTCCTGCAGTTTTTGCTGAGCTGTGGCGTAAATCTCAGACGGCGGGCTGTCCGGTACTGTGTCCTTTGAGCTGGAACAACCCACCAGTGCCAGGCTCAGTGTGGCAGCAGCCACCAGATGTTTCATACGCGTCATGACGAAATGATTATCCTCAAAGTGTTATGGCGGAAGCTGTCCGTGTAGCTCCCGGTAATGACCAGGTACGATAGCACATTATATTAAACGGCATCGCCGTGAAAACCCAACGTTAACGAAGAAGCTGTATATGGCACAACAAGTTCAACTCACCGCAACGGTGTCCGAAGCACAACTTGGACAACGCTTAGATCAGACTTTGGCGGAATTGTTCCCTGATTATTCACGTTCTCGCATAAAAGAATGGATCCTTGAGCGTCGCGTCAGCGTCAATGGCACCGTCATCGACAAACCGAAAGAGAAGGTTCTGGGCGGCGAGCAGGTGTCGATCAGCGCTGAAATCGAAGAAGAGCAGCGCTGGGAAGCGCAAAACATCCCATTGAATATCGTGTATGAAGACGACGATATTCTTGTTATCAACAAACCGCGTGGTTTAGTGGTGCATCCGGGAGCCGGTAATCCGGACGGGACTGTGCTTAACGCATTGCTTTATCATTACCCAGCGATTGCGGATGTTCCTCGTGCGGGCATTGTCCATCGTCTGGACAAAGATACCACCGGTCTGATGGTGGTGGCTAAAACCGTACCTGCACAAACGCATCTGGTGGAAACGCTGCAGCTGCGTGAAATCACCCGTGAGTACGAAGCGGTTGCGATTGGCACCATGACCGCGGGCGGTACCGTTAATGAGCCCATGGCACGTCACTCCACCAAACGTACTCATATGGCGGTGCACCCGATGGGGAAACCGGCGGTGACTCATTACCGCATCATGGAGCACTTCCGTGCGCATACCCGCCTGCGCCTGCGTCTGGAAACCGGTCGTACACACCAGATCCGCGTTCATATGGCCCATATCAACCATCCGCTGGTGGGTGATCCGCTTTACGGTGGTCGTCCACGTCCACCAAAAGGGGCATCTGATGAATTTATCGCAACCCTGCGTGGATTTGATCGTCAGGCGTTGCACGCAACCATGTTGCGTCTCTACCATCCGATCACCGGGATTGAAATGGAGTGGCATGCACCACTGCCGCAGGACATGGTCGATTTGATTGATGCCCTGAAAGCTGATACCGATATGTTCCGCGATCAGATGGACTGGCTATGAATGAGTTGATCATCCCGGACTGGCCAGCACCGGCGCGCGTTCGGGCATGTTCAACTACACGTTACGGTGGCGTCAGCCAGGCTCCCTGGAACGCCCTCAATCTTGGCAGCCACGTTGGTGATAATCAGGAACATGTGCTCCTTAATCGCCAGCGTTTGGTTGCTCTGGCACAGTTACCGGCGATGCCCCAATGGCTCAATCAGGTTCACGGTCAGGAGGCGGTGCGTTTACCTGCTAGCGTAGCGCTACCTGATGCGGATGCTGCGATTACGCGTGAAACGGGCGTGGTCTGTGCCGTGATGACGGCAGATTGCCTGCCGGTGCTCTTTTGTGCCAGTGATGGTAGCGAAGTGGCGGTTGCTCATGCCGGCTGGCGCGGCTTATGTCACGGTGTACTGGAGCAGACGCTGGCACAGTTTCACTGTCCCGCACAAGAGATTCATGCCTGGCTGGGACCTGCCATTGGCCCGCAGGCTTTCGAAGTGGGTGCGGAGGTGCGTTCGGCATTTATGGCGCATGACGAGCGTGCCGACCAGGCATTTCGCCCCGTCGGCGAAAAATATTTTGCTGATATCTGGTTGCTGGCTCGCCAGCGCTTGCAGGCTGCTGGTGTGCGTTCAATCAGCGGCGAACAACGCTGTACCTGGCATGAAAGCGACGATTTTTTCTCCTTCCGACGCGATCGTATCACCGGGCGTATGGCAACTTTGATTTGGCTGAGATAACCTTACGCCACAAGACGATCCAGTTAGCGTATTTTTTGCTCACAACTCAGGTCATTAACCTTGAAAATTTGAGGGATGACCTCATTTAATCTCCAGTAGCATTTTGACCTGTAATGGGAGGAAACATGCGTCTGGATCGTCTTACCAACAAATTCCAGTTGGCCCTGGCCGATGCACAGTCCCTTGCTCTGGGACACGATAACCAATTCATAGAACCCCTTCATGTGATGAGCGCGTTGCTCAATCAGGAAGGCGGATCGGTGCGTCCGTTGCTAAGCGCAGCGGGTGCCGATGTCGCTGGGCTACGCACCAGCATTGAACAGGCTATTAATCGATTACCACAAGTTGAAGGCACTGACGGCGACGTCCAGCCGTCTGCGGATTTAGTCCGTGTGCTTAATCTGTGCGACAAGCTGGCGCAAAAGCGCGGCGACAATTTTATTTCATCTGAATTATTTGCTTTGGCGGCCCTGGATTCACGTGGCTCGCTGGCTGATTTACTTAAATCGGCTGGTGCAACGTCGGAAAAACTCGCTAAGGCTATCGAGCAATTGCGAGGGGGAGAGAACGTGAACGATCAAGGGGCTGAAGATCAGCGTCAGGCATTAAAGAAATACACCATCGATCTGACGGAACGCGCCGAACTGGGCAAACTTGACCCGGTGATTGGTCGTGACGAGGAAATTCGGCGCACCATTCAGGTTCTGCAACGTCGTACCAAGAATAACCCGGTACTGATTGGTGAACCCGGTGTCGGTAAAACCGCTATCGTTGAAGGTTTGGCTCAGCGCATCATCAATGGCGAAGTGCCTGAAGGCCTGAAAGGCCGTCGGGTATTGGCGCTGGATATGGGAGCGCTGGTGGCGGGTGCGAAATATCGTGGTGAGTTTGAAGAACGTTTAAAAGGGGTCCTGAACGATCTGGCGAAACAGGAAGGCAACGTCATCCTGTTTATCGACGAACTGCATACCATGGTCGGTGCCGGTAAAGCTGACGGCGCAATGGATGCCGGTAACATGCTTAAGCCAGCTCTGGCTCGCGGTGAGTTGCACTGCGTCGGTGCCACTACGCTGGATGAGTATCGTCAGTACATTGAAAAAGATGCTGCGCTGGAACGTCGTTTCCAGAAAGTGTTTGTGGCGGAACCGAGTGTCGAAGACACCATTGCCATTTTGCGTGGCCTGAAAGAGCGCTATGAGCTGCATCATCATGTGCAGATCACCGATCCGGCGATTGTGGCAGCAGCAACGCTTTCGCATCGTTATATCGCCGATCGTCAGTTACCGGATAAAGCTATCGACCTTATTGATGAGGCGGCTTCCAGCATTCGTCTGCAAATTGACTCGAAGCCGGAACCACTGGATCGCCTTGAACGCCGCGTTATCCAGCTTAAGCTGGAACAGCAGGCGCTGAAGAAAGAGTCGGATGATGCCAGTATCAAACGTCTGGAAATGCTGGAAAGCGAGCTTGACCAGAAAGAGCGTGAATACGCCGAGCTGGAAGAAGAGTGGAAAGCTGAAAAAGCGTCTCTGACCGGTACGCAGAATATCAAGGCTGAACTGGAGCAGGCGCGCTTGTCTCTGGAGCAGGCACGGCGTGTCGGCGATCTGGGACAGATGTCTGAATTGCAGTATGGCAAGATACCCGCATTGGAGAAACAGCTGGCTGCGGCCATGCAGTCCGAAGGCAAGACCATGAAGTTGCTGCGTAACCGCGTGACCGATGTGGAAATTGCTGATGTACTGGCGCGTTGGACTGGTATTCCTGTCGCCCGCATGATGGAAGGGGAGCGTGATAAGTTGCTGCGGATGGAGCAGGAGCTGCATGCGCGCGTGATTGGCCAGGATGAAGCGGTAGAAGCCGTATCGAATGCGATTCGTCGTAGCCGTGCCGGATTGTCTGATCCAAACCGGCCAATTGGCTCTTTCCTGTTCCTGGGACCAACAGGTGTGGGTAAAACCGAGTTGTGTAAGGCGCTGGCAAACTTCCTGTTCGACAGTGACGACGCCATGGTACGTATCGATATGTCTGAGTTTATGGAGAAACACTCGGTATCGCGTCTGGTGGGTGCTCCTCCGGGATATGTCGGTTATGAAGAGGGGGGCTATCTGACTGAGGCTGTTCGTCGTCGTCCTTATTCGGTGATTTTGCTTGATGAGGTAGAGAAAGCACACCCGGATGTTTTCAACATCCTGTTGCAGGTGCTGGATGATGGTCGTTTAACGGATGGACAGGGACGTACGGTCGATTTCCGCAACACGGTAGTTATTATGACCTCGAACCTCGGTTCAGATTTGATTCAGGAGCGGTTTGGTGCACTGGATTATCCTGAGATGAAGGACCTGGTGATGTCGGTAGTTGGGCATCATTTCCGTCCGGAGTTTATTAACCGTATTGATGAAGTGGTGGTGTTCCATCCGCTGGGTGAAAAACACATTGCTTCTATTGCGCAGATTCAGCTGCAACGGTTGTATAAACGTCTTGAAGAACGCGGCTACCAATTGCACATTTCGGACGCAGCTATCCGGTTGCTGGGTGAGAACGGTTACGATCCGGTTTACGGGGCGCGGCCACTGAAACGTGCTATCCAGCAGCAAATTGAAAACCCGCTGGCGCAACAGATTCTTTCTGGGGCGTTAGTGCCGGGTAAAACCATCGAGATGGATGTGAAAGATGATGTGATAGTCGCACATCAGTAAGAAATAACCATTAACGGGCCTGCGGGCCCGTTTTTTATGCTTTTCGCACAGGTTTTTGCTGGATTTTGCAACGCTTCGCCTGGAAAGTGAGCGGTCGTGCAAAAAGTTTAAATTAGCGCTTGTCACTCAGAATTATCTC
>NZ_JAPWKD010000015.1 GCF_028283705.1 Pantoea sp. | reverse complement strand
AGATACAGATTGACCACCACCGCAGCGGCATCCATCTGCAATGCGGCGAGAATCGGTTCTTCCGGATTGTGCAGCACCGCCCACATTTCGCGATGACGAGCGGCGTTATAGGCGTTGCCGACGTCAGTACGCATTACCAGCGCCGGTTTGCGTCCCACTTCGCGTTGCAGCAAATCGGCCTGGCCGTAATTGACCTGAATGGCATCCGGCTGGGCAGCAATCAGGTTGCGCATCACACCGGCAATATTTTCCAGGCCAATGAGAAAATCGGGTTCATTAGCAATGCCGTGATCGATAGCCACATCGAGACATTTGCCGTGTTGAAACAGGCGATTCATGCGAACTTTATTGGTGACGAACATGACGTGTTTCCTCCTGAAAAACCGCGAGATAAGGACATCATTGTAATTCCCGCTGCGCCTGAGCGAGCAGACGCCATGTCGCAGTTGTGAAGTTGTTCACTTAATTGGCGTTTACATAGCAAAAGGGCTGTGGGAAACCTATAGTGATGGGCTGACAGAAATGAAAGGAATATCAATGCGTTTAATGGCAAAAATCGCCGTACTGGCGGCGCTGATAAGTGGCAACGTGCAGGCGCAGACACCCGACATCGACCCGATCGTCACACCGCTGATGCAGCAATATCAGGTGCCCGGCATGGCCGTGGCGGTTTTTTATCGCGGTAAAACCACGTTTTATAACTACGGCGTGGCGTCGAAAACCACACAACAGCCGATCACCAATGAAACGCTGTTTGAAATTGGTTCGCTGAGTAAAACCTTCACCGCGACGCTGGCGAGCTATGCAGCAGTCCAGCACAAGTTACAGTTCAGCGACACCGCCAGCCACTGGCTGCCAGAACTAAAGGGCAGTGCCTTTGAGCGCGTCACATTGCTTAACCTTGCAACGCATACCAGCGGCACACCGCTGTTTGTGCCGGATGCAGTGACCAATCAGCAGCAACTGATGGCATGGTATCAGCACTGGCAACCTTCTGCGCCGCCTGGCACACAGCGGGTTTATTCCAACCTCGGTATTGGAATGCTGGGCATGATCGCCGCCAAAAGCTTGCATCAGCCATTCCGGCAGGCAATGGAACAACAGCTGCTGCCCGCAATGGGGATGCATCACAGCTGGGTACAGGTGCCACCGGTGGAGATGAAAAACTATGCGCAGGGTTACAACAAACAGGATCAACCGGTACGTGTCACACCTGGCCCGCTGGATGCTGAAGCCTATGGTCTGAAATCAACCAGCGCCGATTTGATCCGCTGGCTGGCGATTCAGACCAATAACGTGCAAATTGATCCCGAATGGCGGCGGGCGATCGCCATCACTCATCAGGGGCAATATCACACCGAGGCGTTCACGCAGGCGATGATGTGGGAATATTATTCCTTGCCGGTAACACAACATACGCTGGTGGCGGGGAATAGCGGGCAGAGGATTATGCAGGGCATGGCTGCTCAGCCCATTCGTCCGCTACAGCCTGCGCCACAACAGGCGTGGTACAACAAAACCGGCTCCACCAATGGTTTCTCCACCTATGCGGTATTTATCCCGTCAGAGCACATTGCCGTGATTATGCTGGCGAATAAATGGTTCCCGAATGATGACCGGGTCGTGGCGGCGGATAAGATAATCAATATGATAAAAGGCAGGGATTAACTATGCAGTTACGTGCGTTACAGACAAATGATTACTCCTCGTGGCTGGCCTTATGGCAGGGCTATCAACGTTTTTATGCGGCGGATATCAGTGCGGAAACGACGGCAAATACCTTCAGCCGCTTACTGGCCGATAACGAGCCGATGCATTGTCTGGTGGCGGAAGAAAACGGGGAACTACTCGGTCTGGTGCATTATCTGACCCATCGTTCCACCTGGACAACAGGGGATTATTGTTACCTGCAAGATCTGTTTGTCAGTGAGGCAGCACGCGGTAAAGGGGCAGGTAAAGCGCTGATCCTCGCGGTGTACCAGCAGGCAGAAGCGGCCGGTTGCTCGCGTGTGTACTGGACCACCCAGGAATCCAATGCCACCGCACGCAGGTTATATGATCAGGTCGCCAGTAAAACCGAGTTTATTCAGTATCGAAAATTGTTCAGCTAACAATATATCAATTTCAGGCCGCACAATTTCAGACTGACAGCCCGCACAGGCTGCGCTAACGTATTGCTGCTTATTATTTTTAATATTGGAGTGGAATATGACAGTTCCTGTTGTAGCAATATTTACTATTAAACCAGGCAGTGAAGATCAGGCTGAGAAACTATTTCGTGGCGTGATTGAAGAAACATTAAAAGAGCCGGGTTGTATCACGTACCAGCTTAATCGCGACAGCCAGAACCCGCGCCGCTTTATCTGGACAGAAGAGTGGCAAAGCCAGGCGCTGCTGGAACAACATCTTAATGCACCGCATATTGTGAAGTTGTTTGGCGAACTGCCGCCGCTGGTCGAGCATTCTGAAGTGATCGCCTTAAATAAACTGGCGGGTGGTGCAGCCTGATAGCTGCATAGCGTCGCGGGGTGATATCTCGCACCGCGACGCAACTATACGAAAGAAGTCTTACCCTGGCTATTCTCCTCGCGATAAAAGTAGTGTGGAACGATAAATACATAACCTGCCGGAAGAGAAGGATCGCAAGGATGTTTACTATCAAAACCACCCACCCGCAAAATACCGATTTACAACAGCTGATCGCTGAACTTGATGCTTTCCAGAGCGTGCTTTATCCGGCGGAAAGTAACCACTGTCTGGATCTCGCCACGGTTGAGGATGGCATGCTGCATTGCCTGATGGTCACCGATGCTGCTGACCATCCGGTGGGCTGTGGGGCGATTTTGTTGCAGGGTGACGGGGGTGCAGAATTAAAACGCATCTATGTGCGCCCGGCGTGGCGCGGTCACCAACTGGGTGAGGCGATTGTGCAGCGTCTTGAGACCCTCGCCATGCAGCAGGGCTGTGAGGTGACCCGGCTGGAAACCGGCAATCAGCAACAGGCGGCTATCCGGCTGTACGAGAAAATGGGCTATCGCCAGTGCACGGCTTTCCCGCCTTATTTACCCGATCCGCTCAGCGTCTTTATGATGAAACCACTAAAAACAAAGGAGTGAACAATGCGTACACAAAAACGTTGTATGGGATATGTGGCTATCGTGGTGGATGATTATGATCGGGCCATTGAATATTACACGCAGAAACTGGGATTCCATTTAATCGAAGATACGCCGCAACCCGGTAAGCGCTGGGTGGTGGTGAACCCCAACCCGGAGAGTGACTGCAACCTGTTACTGGCGAAAGCCTCGAATCCGCGTCAGGAAGGTTTTATCGGGAATCAATGCGGGGGACGCGTGTTTCTGTTCCTGCAAACCGATGATTTCTGGCGCGATTATCAGCAAATGAAAGCAAAGGGTGTGACCTTCTGCGAAGAACCTCGTGAAGAGGAGTACGGCACGGTAGTGGTGTTTGAGGATATTTACGGCAACCGCTGGGACCTCTATCAGAATCGGTAAAGGTATCCCGGATTTATGCAGTTCCTGAGACGTTGAGGACGATCTATGCGCGTAAAGATTGATGCAGTGCCTGACAGCCCAGTCTTTCCTGCACAGGCTGATGTGGTGGTGATTGGTGGTGGAATCATCGGTACCTCGGTCGCCTATGAACTGACGAAGCGCGGCGTGTCGGTGGCGCTGTTTGAAAAAGGGGTGATGGCCTGCGAACAATCCAGCCGCAACTGGGGCTGGGTACGACAACAAAACCGCGATCTTTACGAGCTGCCGATGGCGATGTACAGCCTGCAACGCTGGTCTGAGTTGGGGGATGAAATCGGCAGGGACCTGGGTTTCCGCCGTACCGGTATCCTGTACGGTACCACCGAAACGGCAGACCTGGCAAAGTGGGAAAGCTGGGGTCAACAGGCGAAAAATATCGGTTTTCACAGCCAGCTGCTGTCGGCAAAAGAAGCTCAGGAACGTATTGGTGGCAAAACAACCTGGCTGGGTGGTGTGTGGTCGCCCAGTGATGGTCGTGCTGAACCTTCACAGGCGGTGCCTGCGCTGGCGATGGGGGCGCAGCAGCGGGGAGCCAACATTCAGCAGCGCTGTGCCGTGCGCGGGCTGGACATCAGTGGCGGCCGTGTAACCGGTGTGTGGACCGAGCGCGGCCTGGTCAAAACCAGCCGGGTCATCTGCTGTGGCGGAGCCTGGAGTTCACGCTTCTGCACGCGTTACAGCATTGAACTGCCGAGCGCCAACATTCTGGGTACGGCATTTAAGACTACAGTGGCGGCAGAAGTGACCCCGGGCTGTCTGAGTGTGCCTGGACTGGCGATGCGTCGGCGTCTGGATGGATCTTATACCGTGGCGATATCCGGGCGCGGGCAACTGGACCTGGCACCCCAGAACCTGCGTTATGCCACACGCTTTTATCCCATGTACCGCAGCAAAATCGCCAAAAAGCTGAAAATCCGCATCAACAGCTCGTTCTTTTCCGGTCCGGAAGCGGCAGGATCCTGGTCGATGGACGCGGTCTCGCCGTTTGAAAAAATCCGCGTGCTGGATCCGGCGGCGGACAAGCAAATTCTGCGCGAAGCGATTGCCAAAATGGTGCATGAATTCCCGGTATTACAGGGTATTGCCGTCGATCATGCCTGGGGTGGCTGGATTGATACTACCCCGGACCTGGTGCCGGTGATTGACGAAATTCCGCAGATTCCGGGTCTGATCGTCGCCTCTGGCTTTAGTGGTCATGGTTTTGGCATCGGCCCGGGGGCCGGGAAGTTGTGTTCACAGCTGGTGATGAACGATCAGCCCTATACCGATTTGTCTCCCTATAGCCTGAGCCGTTTTGCCCGTGGTAATGCGATTCGCGAGCCACAGATGATGTAATGCGCACGGTCGCCCTCAAGGGCGGCCAAAAATAAAAATCAATTATCCATTCGTATACCTATCCGTTTGTATAACTTTCTTTTACACCACAGCTGATTGATATTGTTATTCAATATCTGCAAGGCAGGGTGTTATATGAACGCGATGACGGCTGAGAAGACATTTCTGCCCACCTCTTATCCGGTGCATGAAAAGATTATTTATTCGGTGGTGGATGACATTATCCACTGGATTGAAGACCACCTGTATGACGAAAATATTCGTGTCAGCACCGTAACCGGGAAAAGTGGTTATGGGCACTGGCATTTCCAGCGGATCTTCCGCGACGTAACCGGGTATAACCTCGGCGAATATATACGTCTGAGACGGGTCATCAGATCGACGTTTTCCATTATTCATAGCCAGAAAACTCTGCTGGAAATTGCGATAGAAAATGGTTTTACCAGCCAGCAAACCTTCACCCGTATTTTTAAAAAATATATTCATGCCACCCCGGGTGAAATCAGGGGGCAATATGCTAATGACAAAGTCGCATTTTTCCACCTGACGGCAGAACTGTTAAAAAACAAATAAGCGAAAAACCATTGCGTTGTTTAACGTAATATTTGAAAAGGAAAAGACAATGAAATTGAAGATGGTGATGGGTGCTTTATTACTGGTGAGTCAGGTAAGTGCAGCGTTTGCCGCGAGCGAAGAAAACCTTCCCGCACCGACAGCGGGTGTCGCGGCCTTTCTTAAAGTGCTGAACAGCGGTAACGGCAAACCGATTGAGCAACTTTCACCCGCAGCGGCACGTCAGGTACTGATTGGCGCGCAGAAGGGCGTCAAACTGCCCGCTGCCCAGGTGAGTGAAAAAGTCATTCAGGTACTGGGTCAGCCGCTGACGCTGACCATCGTGAAGCCAGAACATGCGCAGGGCGTATTGCCGGTGTTTATGTTTTTCCACGGTGGTGGCTGGGTGTTAGGCGATTATCAGACGCATGAGCGCCTGGTACGCGATCTGGTGAATGCATCGGGCGCGGCAGCGGTGTTTGTCAATTACACCCCATCGCCGGAAGCACATTTCCCGGTCGCCATTACTCAGGCTTATGAAGCCACCAAATGGGTCGCGCAGCATGGCGCAGAGATTGGCGTCGATGGCAGCCGCCTGGCACTGGTCGGCAACAGCGTCGGGGGCAACATGGTGGCGGCAGTGGCGTTACAGGCCAAACAATTTCACACCCCGGCGATTCGTTATGACGTCATGCTGTGGCCGGTCACCAACGCCAGCTTTGATGATGCTTCTTACCAGCAGTTCGCGGATGGCCACTTCCTGACCAAAAACATGATGAAGTGGTTCTGGGATAGCTATGCCCCGAGTGAAAAAGATCGCAACAATATTCTGGCATCCCCGTTACGCGCCACCACTGAACAGTTACGCGGCTTACCGCCAACACTGATTCAAACCGCCGAACTGGATGTGTTGCGTGATGAAGGTGAAGCGTTTGGACGCAAACTGGACGCAGCAGGCGTGCCCGTCACTGTCACCCGTTACAACGGCATGATCCATGACTATGGCTTACTGAATGCCCTGAGCCAGGAGCCAACAGTACGCACCGCGCTGCAACAGGCAGGCGCAGAAATAAAACTGCACCTCAACTAATCCGCCGACGCCAGCATCCACGCTGGCGTTTTTCATTGCGGAAATTTTGCGCACAGAATGCGTGGGGGAGATGGCGGCAGTTGAGTTAATTTAATTGTCATCTTTCCCGGTTGTTATTGAATTCCTCTTCACCCATGGCAAGGACTTCTATCATGAAAAAAATCGGTATTAACGGCTTTGGTCGCATTGGTCGCCTGGTTCTGCGTCGTATTCTTGAGCAAAAAGAAGCGGTTGAAATTGTTGCTATCAACGATCTCACTTCGCCAGAAATGCTGGCTTATCTGCTGAAGTACGATTCCAACTACGGTGCTTTCCCGGTATCGGTCAGTGCTGAAGGCAACAACCTGGTGGTTGATGGCAAAAGTATCCAGGTTTTTGCTGAGAAAGACGCGAAGAACATCCCGTGGGGTCAGCTCGGTGTGGATGTGGTGATTGAATGCACCGGCTTCTATACCTCCGCGGACAAAGCCCAGGCGCATATTGATGCTGGCGCGAAAAAAGTGCTGATTTCTGCCCCGGCCGGTGACATGAAAACCATCGTGTTTAACGTCAACGATGACACGCTCGATGCGGCTGATACCATCATTTCGGTGGCTTCCTGCACTACTAACTGCCTGGCACCGATGGCGAAAGCGCTGAACGACAGCTTTGGCATTAAAGTCGGCACCATGACCACCGTCCATGCCTACACCGGCACCCAGGCGCTGGTTGATGGGCCGCGTGGTAAAGATTTCCGCGCCTCACGTGCGGCAGCAGAAAACGTCATTCCGCATACCACTGGCGCAGCGAAAGCCATCGGGCTGGTGATTCCGGCGCTGTCTGGCAAGCTGAAAGGGCATGCGCAGCGCGTGCCGGTGAAAACCGGTTCTGTCACCGAACTGGTATCGATGCTGGATAAAAAAGTCACGGTGGATGAGATTAACGCCGCGCTGCAAAAAGCCTGTGAAAACAATGAGTCGTTTAAATATACCGACGATCCGATTGTTTCCTCCGACGTGATTGGCGTGCCCTTTGGTTCGATTTTCGATGCAACCCAGACTGAAATCAGCGAAGCCGGTGATATCCAGCTGGTGAAAACCGTCTCCTGGTATGACAACGAATACGGCTTTGTCACTCAGCTGGTTCGCGTGCTGCATAAGTTTTCCAGCCTTTAAGTCACTTATAGCGTGATACGTTGCGCCGTCGATCTGTAGCGGCGCGATTTATCGCGCTTTTTATTGATCTTATTGTCCACTAATTCGTTACACTGATTGCAAATTCACGTTGTTGTTTGGCAAATCTGTTTACCCTAATCTGTGTTCAACGAAGGGGACATCACTCCTTTACCCGGTTAACACAGAGAATTGAGGAGCAGATCATGATTGAACAACGCCTGTCAGAACAACGTGGTGTCGGCGCACACGGCTGGTTGCATTCGCACCATACTTTCTCGTTTGCCAACTATTGGGATCCGAAACAGGTAGGTTTCTCCGACCTGTTAGTCATCAACGATGATCAGGTGGCGAAAGCGCGTGGTTTTGGTGCACATCCGCACAGCAACATGGAAATTATCTCCTATGTGCTGGAAGGCGCGTTGGAGCATAAAGACTCGATGGGAACGGGTTCGGTGATTGTCCCGGGTGATGTGCAGCTAATGAGTGCCGGCAGCGGCGTGACGCACAGCGAGTTTAACCACTCCAGTGAGGATGGCGTTCACTTCCTGCAAATCTGGGTGGTGCCATCTGAGAAGAACTCACCGCCGGGCTATCAGCAAATCTCGGTACCTGAGAGTGACAAACGTGGCAATCTACGTCTGATCGTTTCTCCGGAAGGTCAGGAAGGTTCACTCAGCATTCGTCAGGATGTGCGTATCTACGCCGGACTCTTCAGTACAGGGGAACAGCAAACCCTGACGCTGGATGATGATCGTTATGCGTATATCCATGTGGCACGCGGCAGCATCACGGTGAATGGCGTGAAATTTAAAGCCGGAGATGGTGCGCGGGTGCGCAATGAAAAAACGCTGACCTTCAGCGAAGGCGATGAGGCCGAGGTGTTAGTGTTTGATTTGCGTCCGCTTGAAGTAAATCATCCGACCCGATAACCCTTGGCAAGGTCGGCATCAATGCCGACCCTACACGTAAGGGGCGAATTTATTCGCCCCTTACACTGTGACTAGCGTTGGAGAAACGCCAACAAATCTTCATTCAGCTGATCCTGATGGGTAACCGCGAAACCATGCGGACCATTCTCGTACACCTTCAGTTCTGCATCCTTAATCATCTCAGCCGCAACTTTGCCGGTGGTAGCAAAGGGGACGATCTGATCATTGCTGCCGTGAATAACCAGCGTCGGCACGTCAATCTTCTGCATATCCGGACGGAAATCCGTTTCAGAAAATGCGGTGACGCAATCCAGCGTCCCTTTCAGTGATGCCAGCAGGGCGATATTCAACGTCTGCGTCAGCACGCCGTCAGAAACGGTCTGGCCCGCGTTGGTGCCATAGAAAGGCGCGGCGAAATCACTGATAAACTGCGCACGATCTTTTCTCAATCCGTCACGGATACCAGCAAACACCGATAAATCCACGCCCTGCGGATAATCTTCGGCTTTACCAAAGATCGGTGTCACCGCGCCCAGCAGCACCAGTCCCGCAACGCGAGCGGTGCCATAATTGGCGATATAGCGAGTGACATCGCCACCGCCCATGGAGAAACCAACTAACGTAACGTCTTCCAGACCGAGGCAGTTGATCAGATCGTTAATGTCGGAAGCGAAGGTATCGTAATCATATCCCTGCCAGGGCTGCTCTGAGCGGCCAAAGCCACGACGGTCAAACGCAATAACGCGATAGCCACGTTCCGCCAGGAAATTCATCTGGCTATCCCACATATCCCCATCCAGCGGCCAGCCGTGGCTGAACAGCACCGGCTTACCTGTACCCCAATCTTTAAAATAAATCTGCGTACCGTCTGTGGTTCTGAAAGTGCTCATTGCATGGACCTCTTGTTGATTGAGTTGATTGATATGCCTGGGCGGCCTGTGTCAGGCCGGGGCCACCAGATAGCGAACGTCGGGCATGTTTTCGCCCTGATGGAAGGCGTAGACCCGGCTCTGAATCTTGCGGTCATTCATGGTGTAGCGTTCCTTTTCGCGCAGATGTTCCATCCAGGACCCCACCACAAAGGTTTCGACGAAAATGCCGGGTTGCAGCACGTCTTCATAAATCGACCAGTTGATCGCGCCACCACGACGCCGTACGCGGCGCATATCCTGCATACAGACGGTAAAATCATGAGCATCTTCCGGGCGGATCCGATACTCGTAGCTCACCATCACCGGGCCACGATTGTGATGCACGTCCGGCACCGGGCTGTTGTCGCTATCGTTCAGAATCTCAAGATTTAAATCCGGGTCCTGGTCGAGCCGCCAGCGCCAAACGGTGGCGCAGGATAAAAACATCCCTACAGCGGCAATCGACAGTGAAACCGGAATCGAGAAATGCGTCGCCAGTTGCCCCCATACGGCGCTGCCTACGGTCATGGAGCCGAAGAATGCCGTGAGGTACACCGCCAGCGCGCGGGCCTTGACCCATTTGGCGGCGCTACGCTGCGCGCCAAGATTGAGGGTGGAGAGCACCGCAATCCAGGCGAATCCGGTGAAGAATTCGCAGGCATTCAGCCACCAGAAATGACGGATAAACGCCAGCGCCAGCATGGTCAGGCCAAACATCAGGCTGGCCAGCACCATCAATCGATCGGCGCTGAATTTTTTGCGCAATCCCGGCAGTAACACCGCGCCACAGATGGCCCCGAGGCCGATGCAGGCCAGCATAATGCCGTAGCCGCCGGGGCCAAGTCCCAGTTCACGTCTTGCCACCAGGGGCAACAAGGCCCATCCGGCGCTGCCAAACAGGAAGAAGGCACAGGTGCGCACCAGCACATTGCGGAACACCGGTGCCGCATGGACATAACGCAATCCCACCCGCACCGCAGGGAAGAAGTGTTCCGGTGGCAGCCGCTGAATACTGGGAGCCGCCTTCCAACGATACAGCACCCAGGCGACCCCGAGCACTGATAACGCATTGAGCAGAAACACCATCCACGGACCGGCAAATGACAGGATCAGGCCACCCAGCGCCGGACCAATGGCACGGCTGATGTTAATACCGAGAGAGTTAAGCGCGATGGCCGGGCCCAGCTCATTTTTGTTTACCAGGTCAGGCACGATGGCCTGGAAGGGCGGTGAACTCATCGCTGCGCCGGTGCTCAGCAGAAAGGCGGCAATCAGCAGCACGGCAGGTGTGACTAAACCAGCCCAGGAAAGCAGCGTCAGGCCACTGGCGGCGATAAATACCCACAGCTGCGAAAACAGCAGATATTTACGGCGATCGACAATATCGGCCATCACCCCGGAAGGCAGCGCGAACAGAAACATCGGCAGACTGCTGGCCGCCTGCACCAGCGCCACCATTAAGGGATCGCTGCTGAGCGTCAGCATGCTCCAGTTGACGCCCACATCGTTCATCCATGAACCGATGTTGGACACCACCGTCGCCAGCCACAGCATACGAAAAACCGGTTGTCGGAGAGGCTGCCACGGTGAAGCGGCTTGCACCGGTAATTCGCTCGGGAGTTCGGCTCCGGCGCTGTGAATATCATTAACCTGTGCCATGGCGTAGCTCCTGCTTTGGCTTCACGCCGATACGCCAGGCTCCCGGTCCGGTCAACGCCAGCGTGGTAAAGATAATCAGCAGCAACCAGCCAAACTGGCCGTCGGCGATCGACCAGTCCGGGTGAACCACCACCATGGCTACCAGTAATACGCCGATAATCGGCAGACAGGCCAGACGTGACCACCAGCCGAGGATGATCAGGATCGGGCAGATCACTTCTGCCACGATCGCCGGGATCAGGCTCATATACGGCCCCATACCGAACGGGTCTTCGATACGCGTCAGTTCTTCCTGAAAATGAAACACTTTCGGTAAGCCATGGACATGCAAAAGTAACAGGCTGCCCGTCAGACGCAGGAAAAACAGCCCCAGATCGATTCGGGGCGGGATGGAGAAAAACGATGACGTTTTCATAATGTTAAAACGCAAAGCAGCTGCAACCGAGCGCGCCCCAGAAGGCGTTATCTTCGGCTACCGGGACATTAGCACCACGCGCAATATCATGCTGGTGGCTGTGGACCCCACAGGGACCGCTGCAATGATGCGCCTGTGGCATCATACCCACGCGGGTCATGGCATCCGGCGGCGCACTGCGGTAATGGCCAGGCACCTTCACCACTGGTGACCATTCCGGCAACACCGGCAGCGTCGGTGGGGCTTCTGAGCTAAAGGATCCGGCGGCATACACCACGTTGCCATCCACCACCGTCAGCACTGACTCAATACCCTTGATTTCCTCTTCCGGCACGCTAAAGAAATCTTTACTCAGCACCGCCATATCTGCCAGCTGGCCGACTTTGATCTGTCCCTTTTTGCCCTGTTCACTGGAGAACCAGGCGCTGCCCTGAGTCCACAACATCAGCGCGGTGTCACGGTCGAGGCGGGCATTGACGTCATACATCTGCATGCCGCCCACGGTGCGGCCGGAAACCAGCCAGTAGAGCGCGGTCCACGGGTTGTAACTGGCCACGCGGGTAGCGTCAGTGCCCAGACCCACCGGGACACCGGTCTCCAGCATGCGCGCCACCGGCGGGGTGTGGCGGGTGGCCTCGATGCCATAACGTTCGGCAAAATATTCGCCCTGGAACGCCATACGATGTTGCACCGCAATGCCGCCACCGAGGGCTTTGATACGGTCGATATTTTTCTGTGTCACGGTTTCCGCATGGTCGAAGAACCAATGCAGGCCGTTAAATGGAATATCGCGATCCACTTTTTCAAACACATCCAGCATGCGGCTGATGGATTCGTTGTAAGTGGCGTGCAGACGGAACGGCCAGCGATGTTCCACCAGATGACGCACCACGCGCTCCAGCTCATCTTCCATCCCCGGGGCGAGGTCCGGGCGCGGTTCGAGGAAATCTTCAAAGTCTGCCGCCGAGAACACCAGCATTTCACCGGCACCGTTATGGCGGAAGTAGTCGCTGCCCTGACCGGGCGTCAGCATATCGGTCCATTTTTCGAAATCTTCCAGCTCATGACCGGGACGCTGGGTAAACAGGTTATAGGCGATGCGCACCGTCATCTGTTTTTTGCTGTGCAGCTCGGCAATCACTTCATAATCGTCAGGATAATTCTGGAAGCCGCCGCCCGCATCGATGGCGCTGGTCAGGCCGAGGCGATTCAATTCACGCATAAACTGACGGGTGGAGTTGATCTGCAATTCCAGCGGCAGTTTCGGTCCTTTCGCCAGTGTGGCGTACAGGATCATCGCGTTGGGGCGGGCAATCAGCATACCGGTTGGGTTACCGTTGCTGTCGCGCTGGATTTCACCCCCTGGCGGGTTTGGTGTGTCTTTGGTGTATCCCACCACTTTCAGTGCGGCGCGGTTGAGCAGGGCGCGATCGTAGAGATGCAGAATAAACACCGGGGTGTCCGGTGCCGCATCATTGATCTCTTCCAGCGTTGGCATCCGGCGTTCGGCAAACTGGAACTCAGTCCAGCCACCGACAACGCGCACCCACTGCGGCGACGGGGTACGCAGCGCCTGCTCTTTTAACATGCGCAGCGCATCAGCCAGCGACGGCACGCCTTCCCAGCGCAGTTCCAGGTTGTAGTTGAGGCCGCCACGGATGAGGTGCAGGTGGGAGTCATTCAGACCAGGAATGGCAGTATGTCCCTTAAGATCAATCACTTTAGTGCCTTCGCAATGATGCTCCATCACTTCGGCCTCGCTACCGACGGCCAGAAATTTGCCTTCACGAATCGCCACGGCGACAGCCACCGGGTTGGCGCGGTCAACGGTGTGGAATTTACCGTTGATTAAAATCAGCTCTGCTTTACCGAGCGTCACCATAGATCCTCCTGAACTGAGATGTCCGAATAGCAGGACGGGAAATGCGCGCTGTCGCAGGGCGTCAGAGCACCATCAGCTCAGGATTATGGTAAGCGGGGAGAAACGCCGTCTAGTTATACAAAGGGATACCTATACGTTCGTATACTTATACACAGAGATAATAGTCCGGTCATGTAATGCCCCCTAAACTTCGATCTGACAGTGACCAACCGGTGACTGCCACTTTTGCTCCGTATTTATGTTCGCGGAAATCCAGTTACTAACCTCAATGGGTACATTCATGTCCAACTCTAAGCTTGAAGTTCTGACCCCGCATAACAGCCAGATTATCTTTATCGATCAGCAACCGCAGATGGCGTTTGGCGTGCAGTCAATCGATCGTCAGGTGCTGAAAAATAACACGGTCGCGCTGGCGAAAGCGGCGAAGGTATTTAACATTCCGACCATCATCACCACGGTCGAAACCGAGAGTTTCTCTGGCTATACCTACCCTGAACTGCTGGACGTGTTCCCGGGGCTGGATATCCTGGAACGTACTTCCATGAACTCATGGGACGATCAGAAAGTCCGTGATGCGCTGGCCGCTAACGGGAAGAAAAAAGTGGTGGTTTCCGGCCTGTGGACCGAAGTGTGTAACAACAGCTTCGCCCTGTGCGCCATGCTGGAAGGCGGCTATGAAATCTATATGGTGGCGGATGCCTCTGGCGGCACCTCAAAAGAAGCCCACGACTATGCCATGCAGCGCATGATCCAGGCTGGGGTGATCCCGGTAACCTGGCAGCAGGTGATGCTGGAGTGGCAGCGTGACTGGGCGCATCGTGATACCTATGACGCTGTAATGAAGATTGCCAAAGAGCATTCTGGTGCCTACGGCATCGGCGTTGATTACGCTTACACCATGGTGCACAAAGCGCCATCACGTCAGGAAAGCGAACATCGCACCCTGGCGCCGGTTCCGGCACGTTAATTCCCTTGCGATGACCGGCACTCTGATGTGCCGGTCTCAGGAGGATCATGATGAATCCTTTGATCATTTCTCTGGGGGCAGGCGTATTGGTCGGCCTGTTCTATGCACTGCTCCGGGTCCGTTCACCCGCACCACCGGCAATCGCGCTCATCGGTTTGCTGGGCATGATTATTGGCGGGCAGCTGATTCATCTGGCGAAGCCAGTGCAGCAGACCGCTGCGGTCACAAGCCACGTCGATAAGAGATCCTGACCATGCTGAAGTCATATGTTATTTCGCTGGTAGTGGGTATGCTGGCGGGCGTGATTTATGGTCTGATAGATGTCAATTCCCCTGCGCCGCCAGTGATCGCGTTGCTGGGATTATTTGGCATGCTGGTGGGGGAGCAACTGGTCCCGCTGGCGCAACGCCTGATCCGTCGCCAACCGGTAACCCTGGCCTGGTTCCGCCATGAATGTGTGCCCAAAATCAGTGGCACGCCACCACCTGGTGGAGAAAAGGGACCCTAAGGAATATCCTCACGTGCGCGTGAGGATTATCAGAGGATTACAGCATGACGCTACCACAGCACATTGTTATCGTTGATGATGAACGCTCAGTCCGTAATGGCCTGAGCAATTTACTGCATTCTGACGGATACACCACCAGCCTGTATGAATCGGGCGAAGAACTCCTCCAAAACGAGTCAGCATTAACCGGCGCGGCTATGCTGATCATCGACGTCAGATTGAAAGGAATGAGCGGTTTTGAACTTTACTCAGTCCTGAAACAGCAATCCGTGGCTCTGCCCGTGGTTTTCATCTCTGCCGATCAGGAAGAATCCGTGCAGTGGTATGCGATTGCGCTGGGTGCGGTGACCTTTTTGCGAAAACCCATTGATGTTGATACGCTCCTGACCATTATCCGTAGCGAACTGTCGCAGGGGGAAACACCATAATGGGCATTATCTCTGTCCCGCAGGAAGGTAACGACGAAGCGAAGATCATCCTGCCGGAAGAGATAATGCTGACCCCGCTGGCGCAGGATGGCAGCATTGCCTGGTTGATGGGGCGATTTGCTGCCGGTGAAACCGTGCTGATCGCCACTGCCGCCAGTGACGAGGTGGCATTTCAGGCGACGCAGTTATTAAAAAACGAGCTGGCGTTGGCCCCGCATCTGGCTCCGCGCTGGGCGGTGAAACCGGCGGGCTTTACCCGTCACCAGGGGCACTATGCGCTGGTGTATCCGCAGTTTCCTTATCGAACGCTGGCGGGGATAATCGGGGTGCCGCCGGAGCAGATCGCGGATTATTTACGCAATGCTATTCAGCTATGTTTGCCATTGAGTCAGGCCCATCACCAGGGGATTGTGCACGGCGATATCAAACCCGCCCATCTGTTCCTGAATAACGACGGTTCCTACCGTCTGGGTGGCTTTGGGCTGGCCTCCGTCACCGTCGATTCCCAGCTGAAAAATTCGCTGCGTGCGTCGGGCGGCACGCTGGCTTACATGTCGCCGGCACATACCGGACGCACGCCTTATCCGGTCAGCAACCTCAGCGATCTCTACAGTCTGGGCGTGGTGTTGTATGAAATGCTCACCGGCAGGCTGCCGTTTGGTTCGCCCCAGGCGGGGCAGGCTGAGTGGATCCACCATCATCTGGCGACCGCGCCACGTCCACCAGAATCAATTCGCCCGGATGTCCCGGCGATGCTGTCGGCCATCATCCTGCGTCTGCTGGCAAAATCGCCCGCCGATGGTTATCAAACCATTGACGGCTTGCTGGCCGATCTGCGGCGCTGCAAGGCGACGCTGACGCAAGAGGGCTCCATCGCCCCTTTTACCCTGGGTTTGCAGGAACGTTTCACGACGAATTATCGTGTTGAAACGCTGTTTACCGGCCATCCGCAGGCGCGGGAGTTATTGAACGCACTGGAGGAGGCGCAGCACAGCGGTACCCATCATCTGGTGATGATCGGCGGTGCGCCGGGATCAGGGAAGTCTGCCATCATTGCCTCGGCGCTGAAAAAGCTGCAGCACAAGCCCATTTTGTTGACGGTCGGCAAAGCCGATCAACATTCCCCCAAGGTGCCATACTCTGCGCTGAGCGCCGCCTTCCGTACCCTGACGTTGTATCTGCTCGGTCTGCCCACGGCGGATGTACAGGTGTGGCGGACGCGCTTAACACGAGCGTTGGGCCATGATGTCGAGCTGGCAATTGAACTGGTGCCGGAACTGCGCCAGTTGCTGGATATTGTGCAACCTGTGGTCAGCACCGATCCGTTAATCGATGCGCGCGAACGTTTTCACCAGATGGCCGGTGCGTTAATCAAAGCGTTTGCCTCATCCGGTAAACCGCTGGTGATGTTGATTGATGACGTGCACTGGGCAGATCAGGCCAGCCTGCAACTGCTGGAGAAGGTGTTTCAGCGTAATGAGCATCTGCCATTCTTATTGGTGATTGCACATCGGGATGCGGAGTCGATGCCTTGTCGGCAGGTAGCCGGTTTTCTGGCACGCATCCAGAGTGCCGCAGCACGTATCACCCAGCTGACACCGCAGCCGCTTAACGTCAAAATGGTCGCCCGCTGGCTGGCGGGTATGTTGCATACCCGCACCAGCGGCACCAGCGAGCTGGCCCAGCTGATCCATGAGAAAACCGGTGGTAATCCGCTATTCCTGCAAGAGTTTTTTAAACAGGCTATCGATGACGGGCTCATCTTTTACACCAAAGATCCGCTGAAATGGCATTACGACCAGAGCGCGTTGCAGGCGCGTCAGTATACCGATAATGTCGCCAGCCTGGTGGTACGCCAGCTGGAGCGCATGCCTGAAGCAACCCGGCAACTGCTCGGCAGCCTGGCCTGTCTGGGGGGAAATGGTCAGCTGGCACTGCTCAGCCAGATCCTGGGGGCTGGTCAGCGCAAAATTCAGGAGCGGCTGCGACCCGCCATCGCCGCAAAGTTTATTACCATCGTCAACGATGAATACACCTTCACCCATGATCGCGTCCATGATGCGGCCTTTTTGCTGATTGGTTTTAAGCAAAAGTTACGGATCCATCAACAGGCAGCCTGTCTGCTGGCGGAGTGTGCGCCGCGCGCCGAAGGTAACGAAACGCTGTTTCGCGCGGTGCACCATATTGCGATGGCGGCGGATGTGCCGATGCCCCCGGCACAAAGTCGCAATTACTTTCGCCTCAGCCTTACTGCGGCGCAGCGCGCCAAACGCGCTGGCGATTACGCGTCGGCGTTACGCTATCTGCAAACGGCCCGCGCGCTGGATCAGCAACAACCCACCTCTGACCATTTTTTACTGGGCTTCGAGGAAGCGGAGTGCCAGTTCCTGCAGGGCAATCTCAGCGCAGCACAGGCCCAGTGTACTGTGCTGCTGGGGATGCCGGGCAGCCTGACGGAGAAATCGGCGGCGGCTTGCCTGTCGGCTGAGATCCATATGCGGCAGTCAGACAACTATCTGGCACTGGAAACCGCGCTGGCCTGGCTGGCGGTGTTCGGTGTGCATTTCAATCGCTATCCGGATGAGGATGAGTGCAACGCGGCCTGGTACGCACTGAAAGCGCGCCTGGGGCCGGATCCGTCCGTCACCCTGGGTACGTTGCCGCTGATGGCGAACCGCGAAAAAGAGTCGGTGCTGAACCTGATGGCCAGCACCATTTTTGCATCCTCTTATGACTGCCCGCAGTTGCACCTGCTGCTGGTGTGTAAAATGCTGGATATGACGCTGGACCACGGTATCAGTGGTGCGTCGGTGTTTGGCCTGTCATGGTTTAGCGTACTGATCACCGATCGCTACCAGGAATACCACTACGGCTTTAAATCCGGCATGTTAGCCACACAGCTGGCTGAAAAGCACAACTTTGTGCGTTTTAAAGCGCGCACGTTGTTGCCGCTCGATCAGGTGGGGATCTGGACGCAGCCGCTGGCCTTCGCAATCGATTACGCGAAAAAAAGCTTTAACGTCGCGCTGGCGCACGGCGATAAATCCTTTGCCTGCCTGTCGTTGCGCCATCAGGTGATGAACTACCTGACGCGCGGTGATCATCTGGAGTCGGTGCAGACCACCATCGAACGTGGCCTGGCCTTTACGCAAAAATCTTTTTATCCCGATGTCGAAAACGTGCTGCTGATGCAGAAGCATTTTGTCATCCATCTGCGTGGCAGCAGCCATACCAAATTCAGCGGTATCGATCTCTATCCGACACAACTTACCGGCAGCGAGCCTGGGCCGGTGTCCGGTCCTAAAGCGATGGTGCTGTTCTGGTCATATTTGTATCGCGGTATGGCGCATTTTTATGCGGGCGAATATGCCCTGGCCTTGCCCTGTTTCGCCGAGGCGACGCAGCTGATAAGCGCCGTGCCTGGCTATATCTATCTGCTGGATTTACATTTCTTTAGCGCACTGAGCCTGACGGTGCCGCTGTCTGCCGGGCAGGCGACCGCCAAAGTTCATCAACAGGCCCACGACCATTTTGACAAGATTGTCCAATGGTCGGTGCTTAATCCCGAGCTGTTTGCCGATAAAGCCGCGCTGATCGCGGCGGAACTTGCCCGCCTGCGCGGTGAAGTGGGGGAGGCATTAAGCCAGTACGAGATGGCGATTAATTTGTCACGCAAGTCAGGTTATCAGCACATCAACGCACTCGCTTACGAGCTGGCGGGGTATTGCGCCAAAAGCTGGAAATTCGACGTGCCCGCCGATGCCTATTTAAAAGGGGCGATCAGCGGCTGGGAAAACTGGGGCGCACAGGCCAAGGTGCGCCAGCTGGAACAACGCTATCCGCAACTGGCGACGCAAAAACAAAGCAACGCGTTCACCACCATTCCCTTTGAAGACGAATCCATTCGTGACCTCGAAAGTGTGGTGACAGCGGTACGCGCCCTGACGGAGGAGATCAATCTTGACCGTCTGATCCATATTCTGATGCGGATGTTGCTGGAGCGCGCCGGGGCGCAGCGTTGCCTGCTGATTCGCGTGCTGGACGGCAATGTCCCGGAAACGGAAGCCTGGGCCGAAGCCAATGCCGATGGTGTAAAAGTCAGGATCGTCAAAGAACGGCCAGCCGCTACCGATTTGCCGTTGTCGGTGCTTTCCGCGGTGATCCGCACCGGGCAGGAGATTCGTACCGGTAAACCGGAGGATTTCAGCCCCTTCAGTCAGGATCCTTATCTGGTTTCCTCCGGCGCAGCCGTAATGTGTGTGCCGATGTTCAAGCAGGCCAATATGGTTGGGGTGTTATATCTGGAAAACCGGCTGATGCCGGATGTGTTCACCGCTGAGCAATCGCATATCGTCAAAACCCTCAGCGCGCAGGCAGCGGTATCCATTGAGACCGCGCGCCTGTATGCCGAATTGCTTGAGGAGAACATTCACCGCAGACGCGTGGAGAAGCAGCTGCGCGCCAGCCAGACCTCCCTGATGATGGGGGAGAAAATCAGCCATACCGGCACCTGGAGCTGGGATATCGGGCAGGACCGGCTGTCCGTGTCGGATGAGTATATGCGTATTCTCGGTCTGCCCGAGCAGCAGCAAAGCTGGTCGATGGCGGATTTCATGACCGTTGTGCACCCTGACGACTTTCAATGTATTAATGACCTGGTGCGCGACAGTGTGCAGAACGGCATCAGTATGCAGGCGGAATTTCGCATCATCCGGCCAAATGGCGAATATCGTTATATCAAAGGAATTGGCGATCCGGTGGAGAACTGGCCGGAAGTCAAAGAATACTTTGGCACCATTTCCGACATTACCGTACAACGTCGGGCAGAGGATGCGGCGCGTATGGCACAGGCCGATCTCGCCCGGGTTTCGCGCGCCACCACCGTCGGGCAGTTAACCGCCTCGATCGCGCACGAAATCAACCAGCCATTAATGTCGATCGTCGCTCATGCTGGTGCCAGCCAGCGCTGGCTGAAACGTGAACCCCGGCATATCGAGAATGCCTGTTTCAGCCTGGATGAGATTTTGCAGGAAGGAAAACGCGCAGGCGACATTATCCGGGGCCTGCAAGCGTTAACCCGCAAACATGACTCGGTATTTGCTAAAGCGAACCTGCATTTGATTGCGCGCGATATTCTGGCTCTGTCACGCGCGGAGATTGAAAGAAAATGGATCTCGCTGGAGCTGAAACTGCATGCCGATTGTGCCGAGGTGTATTGCGACCGCATTCAGATTCAACAGGTGCTGCTGAACCTGGTGGTGAACGCTATTGATGCCATGACCGGCATTGAACAGCGTCCGCTAATTCTGACACTGGCGACCTCCAATCCCACACCCGACACCATTCGCTTTGAAGTTCATGACACGGGATCTGGCATTCCTGATGAGGTGCTGGAACATATTTTTGATTCGTTCTACACCACCAAAAAAGAAGGGATGGGAATGGGGCTGACCATTAGCCAGGGTATCATCAAAAAACACTGTGGCGAACTGCGCGGGGAAAACCGGGCTGACTATGGCAGCCACTTCTGGTTTACCTTACCCGTCGAGCCGCCAGCCAGTGCTTAACCCTTAACGACGGCGCGTGCTGAGAATATTCAGCCGTTCGGCAGCACGCACCAGGTCAGAAAGTGAACGGACATTCATCTTTTCCATCACCCGGCGTTTATGCACCTTAGCGGTAATTTCACTGATGCCCATCTCCGCAGCAATCTGCTTGTTCAGCAGGCCACTGATTGCCAGCATCATGACTTCGCTTTCACGCGGGGTCAGTGACTGATGGCGAACCGTCATGTCATATTTTTCCTGTGAAGAAACCAGGTTTTCTTCCGCAATCAACAGCGCTTCTGCCACCGCCTGTAATATCCGCTCCGGGTCGACCGGTTTGGTCAGGAATTCACAGGCACCGGTTTTCATCGCTTTAACGGTAACAGGAATGGTGCCGAACCCGGTGAGGAAAATGGTAGGAATAACATAACCGCGCTCATTTAAGGTATTTGCTACGGCAAAGCCATCCGCACCCGGCATATTAATATCCAGAATCAGACAACTGGGAACGGCGTTGAAAGTGTGATCAAGAAATGCCTGAGCAGTGGAAAAAACAATAACGTCATAATCTTCTGAACTGAGCAGATTACTCAGGGCAGATCTTACCGATTCGTCATCATCTACAACATAAACTAAGTGATTCATAGAAGGACTCTTCTCAACCTGAATTTCACGGATGTTTAAACGTTGTGCTTAATATCCAATATACTGCGAAAAGACACAGGTTCAACCTGCGTAAAGATGTAGGGGTGTTAGCATAACGCCGGATGTTATCACAATAAGTCTGATTATCATCAGCGAATGTTGCAATGTGAAGATAAGGCATAACCTATTGACCCGAATGGTTAATTATTGATCGGAATTCAATCGGCCGATTAAAAGAGCGGTATACGTTCAAACTTTTTGCGATATTCGCGCGGGCTGAGTGTGCGGTGCTGGCTAAATATGCGCGAGAAGTAGAGGGGATCACCGTAGCCGACTGCGCGTGCCACCTGGGCAATCGGCAACTGGGTTTGCTGCAACAAATCACAGGCGCGTGAAACGCGCTGGCGCTCACGCCAGCCATAAATGGTATGTCCCATCTCACGCTTGAACAGATGCGCCAGCCGGGAAGGGGATAAAAACGTCATCTGTGCCAATTGTTCCACCCGCGTCTCCTCGGCCAGATGTTCATTGATGTAATGGCAGACTGTCTGGATACGTGGGTCACGGTTATGACGGTTGCTGGTGGGTTGCCGCTGGAATGCATCCAGAATAATGCGTTCCAGCGTGTTCATTGCTATCGCTTCTGCCAGCGGCTCTGCTGCGGCATTCCAGTGAATAACCTCTTTAAACAGCTGCACCATGTGCTGCAACAGGGGCGTATCGCCGCATGCCATACGGCCTATCTGCCCCTGGTTACGATCCCAGTGTAACCAGTCGATCCAGTAGGGACGAGGCACAAAATAAATCCACAAATGATCCCAGGCGGGGCTTTCTTTAGCGCGACCGTAATGATGCAGCACCCCCGGCGGAAACAACAGCATCTCTCCCTGCTGGCAACGGAATTCTCCGTCAGCGTGATGAATAATACCTTCACCTTTTAGCGTGATATTGAGCAGATAACCTTTCATCCCCTGGGGTCGGTGAATAAAGAAGTCGAGCTTGCTGCCGGGGCTGATTGGCGTATATCCCGACACCATAAAGGCGTTAAAGGTGAAACTTTTCACCAGCGGGGAGAAATTCATCATGTCGGCATCGCTCAACTCAACCATCTGCATCATTCCTGCGAATTAGAGTGCGGGAAGTATAACGACGCCCCCCGTCAGAATCGCTGAGCAGAGGGCGCTTTTGCGGCGTGGCGCAACTTTAGTGTTGTAGCGGCTCCCGAACCACCGGCGTCATGACCGGGTTATTTTGCTGATAGCGGCCCGCTGCCAGGTCCTGTGCCACCTGGTGATAGAAATCATCCAGTTTGTAGAAATAAAGCAGGCCGAAGTTGAGTAGCGCCAGCAAGAGCGGGAAAAAGATAAACAGAAACTCGATAGTGTTCAGCACTGACGCTGATTGTACGGCATTGCCGCCGCTGACAAATCCGACTGCGCCAAGCACCCAGCCGACACTGGCGGTACCTAACCCCATGCCCAGCGTCTGCCCGAGGGTACCGGCACTGAACAAAATGCCCTCAATACGTAACCCGGTACGCCATTCGCCGTAGTCAATGGTATCGGCCAGCAAGGCAAACATGGTGGCCCCGATGCCACAGAAGCCGACGCTGCGCACGGCAGTGGCGATGATCACAAACAACGCATCCTGTTTATTCAGCAACGGAATCAGATAGGCGACCGAGCAGACCAGTAAACCCAGCATCGCCAGACGCCGCTTACCCAGTTTTTTCAGTAACAGCGGGATGATCATCAGGGTCAGCAGACCAGGGATGTATTGCGCCATGCTGATATAAGCAATCAGGGAGACATCGCGCAGAATGTATTTCGAATAATATACCCCCACGGCGGAGAGTGCGGTCAGGCTGGTAAAGGTAATCAGCAGATAGAAAAAGATCATCAGCCAGTAACGGTTCGCCAGCATGGAACTCACCACCTGACGTGCATTGATACGCTGGCTGTTGTCACTGCGCACCGGCTGGACACGTTCACGCGTGCCCAACGCCGTCAGGAACAGACAGAGCGCGGTAAAGAAGCCAAAGATGGCAAACACGATGATCCAGGAGGTACTGCTGTTGCCGAAGTGCGCGACCAGCGGCAGGGTGAACACGCCGACTGTCAGCGAGCCACAGGTCGATAGCCCTTTACGGAACACACTCAGGATGCCGCGTTGGTACGCATCACGGGTGATCAACGCCAACAGTGAACCATAGGCGATGTTATTGGCGGTAAAACAAATGTTTGCCAGCAGGTAGGTGATACACACATAAGTCACCTTCAGGCTATCGCTGACGTTCGGCACCGTCGCCATCAAAAAGGCCGACAAACCAAAAGGCAGTGCGGTCCACAGTACCCAGGGACGCGCTTTGCCGAGACGCGAACGGGTTTTATCGATGCGGATACCGACAAAGATACAGATCACCCCATCCAGCACCCGGGCGAAGAACATCAGCGAGCCAATCAGCAGGGCGGAAATTCCAACGACATCGGTATAAAAATAGGCGAGGAAGGTCACCATCAGGGTGTAAGTCAGGTTGGTGCCATAATCACCGATGCCAAAGGCCAGGCGTTCAGCGAGGCCAATGCGTTGCAAGTCATCCGTCGGGGTAGCGGTTTTCATTGTGCCTCCTCCAGTTCAACAATCGCTACATCCCAGTCGGCCAGCGTGAGTGTCTCGCCGCGTTGCCAGTGCCGCTGACGCAACAATTCCCGTCCACGCGTGAATGACAGAGTGACCTGTTGCGGCTGGCTGCTAAAGTTGAGATAAAACAGCACGGTGTTACCGGCACGATTGGTGCCGCGTTTAACCACCACCGGGAAGCGGTGGCCTTCAGCGTCATCGGCCAATCCCAGTCGCTGGCGCAGCGTACATAACACGCTCTTCAGCGCGCCCTCGCTGATGCAGCATCCGATATAGGTGGCGCTGCCACGGCCAAATCGATTGTGAACGATGGCGGCATATTTGCCCCAGTAAGGATGCTGATAACGCGCCCATATTTCCGCATTCGGGTTCTCCGTTTCCAGTAGCTCCATCCAGTGATCAACCCGGGTTGCCTGCGGGGGCAGGTCCAGCACATCCGACTGCAAGGTGACGTCATGCGGTTCGACAAACAACTGATAGCTGGCCCCAATCGCTTCGCGAATCACGCCCGGCTGGCGTTCATGACGCACTTTCAGGTGCTGATTGGCAAAACCTGACTTAAACGAATACAGCACATGACCGCCGTCAGCCACGAACCGGTTTAATCGTTGCAGCACGTCATCAGACACGGCGTACATCAGTGGCGCGATCAGTAACTGATATCGGCTGATGCGCGGGTCGTCAACGGTGAGAATATCTACCTCGATATTCAGCCGGTAAAGGGCATCATAATAGCTGCGGAACAGATCGTTGTACTGATGCTCTTTGTGACGGCCAAACTGGTGTCCCTGATACGGGTGCCAGTCAATGGCGGTCAGGCAGGTGTTGCTGACCAGCAGCGCCACCCGATTCTGTTTCTTTAATCCGGCCAGTTGCGGCGACAGCCGGGACAGTGTCTGACCAATCTGTTGCGCCTCATGGTAAATCGGGTTGGGTTGCAGATCATGGCTGAGCAAGCCCTTCCAGTAGGTTTCATAGGCGTTGTGGAGAGAATGCCAGTGCCAGTAACCGATCATCGCCGCACCCGAGGCAATATGGCTGAACGCCTGTAGGCGCAGCTGCCCGGGATAAGGGGTCCAGTTTTTGAAGGCCTGCGCCTGGGTTTCCAGCACCAGATAATTGTTATCTTTGGTGGTGCGGGCGATATCACCGGCGAAGCCGATTTCAGCGCCGGTCAGCTGATGCTGGCTGGGATGATAGATATCGACGCCGGTAATATCGAGCGCGGCAGAAGCGGCGAAATGATCGACCTCGCCACGCAGTCCATAAGACCAGGTGCGCCATTCAAAATCGAAGTTATGGGTGATGAACTGCTCTGGCCGCCGGTATTCGCTGACAAGTTCAGCCTGCCAGGCAAGGAATTGTTCAACCAGCTGACGCTGATATTGCTGGAAAGCCGCGCCGAGACTGGCATTGATGGTACTCTCCAGCGGCGGGAAGTCTTCCCAGGCGTCGATACGGTTGCTCCAGTAATCCAGCCCGAACTCCGCATTGAGGCGGTCGAGATCGCCAGCAAACCGCTGCTGCAAATGCTGCACAAAATCACGCTGTACATGCGCACCGCAGGTATCGTAATACTTGGTTTCGTTGTCGATTTGAAAACCAATCACTGCGGGGTGCTGCGCCGTGGCGCGCAGTAATGCGCGGATAATCCGTTCGGCGTAACGCAGATAGATGGGGCTGGTAATATCCATCTTCTGGCGATGACCATATTTGTTCACGCCCTGGGGTGTGGTCGCCATCACGGACGGGTGTTTCTTTGCCAGCCATCCCGGTATCGCATAGGTGGGGGTGCCGACAATCACCGCAATCTGGCTGGCATGCATGCGGTCCAGCACGGTGAGCACGCTGGAGAAATCAAATTCCCCGTCGTGCCGTTCGAAAGTGCTCCAGGTACTCTCGGCAATGCGCACCACATTGATACCGGCAGCCTTCATCAGGCGGATGTCTTCATCCAGCCGTTCCTCAGGCAAGTATTCGCGATAATAGGCCACACCATACAACAGCTTATCCATCTCATTTCCTCCACTGCATGCGTTATGGCGCTACGTTAGCGGAATCAGATGGGCCAAAGATAAAATTTGCTGTCACGAACATAGAGAAACTCGCTCCCGCCTTAAGTCCATGAACTGCATCACAAAATGGCAGAAGGGTCGGGAAGGATAAACCAGCCCGGAACGGACTGGTTCAGGAGAGAAGGTCAATCAGGCACGTATAAAGGCAAGCAAATCAGCGTTGATCACATCCGCATGGGTGGTGTGCATCCCGTGGGGAAAGCCGGGATAAATTTTCAATGTGCTGTCCTGCAGTAGTTCATCCTGTAGCAATGCGGCATCTTTATAGGGCACCACCTGATCGTCATCGCCCTGCATCACCAGCGTCGGGACGGTTATCGCCTTTAAATCTTCCGTTTGATCGGTTTCCGAGAAGGCTTTGATACCATCGTAATGTGCTTTAGCCCCGCCAATCATCCCCTGACGCCACCAGTTCTGAATCGTGCCCTGGGAAACCTGCGCGCCTTCACGGTTGAAGCCATAGAACGGACCAGAAGCCACATCCAGATAGAACTGCGCGCGATTCGCCGCCAGCCCAGCACGAAAGCCATCAAACACCTCTAATGGTGTACCCTCGGGATTATCCGGTGTTTTCAACATCAGAGGCGGTACCGCGCTAATCAGCACCGCTTTGGCGACGCGGCCCTGTGGCTGTCCATATTGGGCGACATAACGTGCGACCTGGCCGCCACCGGTGGAATGTCCGATATGCACCGCATTATGCAGGTCAAGATGTTCAGCTACAGCTGAGGCATCTGCCGCGTAATGGTCCATATCATGTCCTTCACTGACCTGATCCGACCGGCCATGACCGCGCCGATCAATCGCGATAACCCGGAATCCTTCTGCCAGAAAGAACAACATCTGATTGTCCCAGTCATCGGCGCTTAATGGCCAGCCGTGATGGAAGACAATCGGTTGAGCTTCTTTAGGTCCCCAGTCTTTAAAGAAGATATTCACGCCATCTTTCGTCGTTACAAAAGCCATAGAACAGACTCCTATCAGTTAAGGATTGTTTTGAGCTGATGAGTAGCGGCACTGAGGGTGTTAACCCCCGCAACAGTATAGTCGCAGGCACGCAGAAACGACGGCGTATGGCGGGGGTTATTCGAGGGTGTAGCTGATCAGTTCAGCAGCAGGCTCGATGTGGTTCACATAACGTGCGCTGTCGATTTTATACGATGCGCCAGCCTCTTTAGACTGCATTACCACGCGAGCCTGGGCATCATCCAACGGTGTGCCGTGGGCTTGTGCAAAGCTTGAGAATGAAAGGAATAGCAGCGTCATGCTGGTGGCAAAAATGTTGATATATTTCATGATAATTTCCTGTGTCGCTCAATTCATGGGAAGCTGATGCTTCGATTGGGTAAATTGTAAGCACATGGCAGGGGGAACTGAATACCTGATCTCTGGCGGAGTCTTTCAGATAATTTGAATGAGGTGTGAGGTAGCGGGTGTGACTTTTTGCTGAAGGATCCATTATATCTTTGTATAGCTATCCATCTGTATAACTTACTTTTTTTTTAATTCCTGCTGATAATCGCTTAGATTTCCCCATTACATAGCGAGTGAACCATGAATAATCACCCTCTGAAGTTTGTCACCCTGACCTGTAGCCTGCGTAGCGGATCGGTCAATGCGGCGATTGCCAGCACATTACCGGAACTGGCTCCCGAGGGCGTGGTTTTTACCGCGCTGGGGTCGCCGGGGGAATTCCCGCATTACAGCATGGACACGGAACTGGAAGGGTTTCCTGCGGCCGTGGTCGCCATGGCAGAACATATCGCCGAGGCTGATGGCCTGGTGATCATCACCCCGGAATATAACCATTCTATTCCGGGCTTGCTAAAGAATGCCCTCGACTGGCTGTCTCGTGTCAATCCGCAACCGCTGGCCGGAAAGCCCGTGCTGATTCAGTCTGCCTCGCCGGGTAAATTAGGTGGGGTGCGCGCGCAGCTGCATCTGCGACAGATCCTCGCCTATTTCGATGCCAAAGTGCTGAATAAGCCGGAAGCGATGATTGGCGATGTCGGCCATAAGGTGGTGGATGGCATGCTGGTCGATGCGGACACCAAACGTTTCCTCGCGCGCCAGTTAGTGGCCTTTGCGGAATTTGCCGGCAAATAACCTGATCCTTTCCTTCCCCGAGCGGGCGATGCTGGTGCATCGCCCGTTTTTTTTGCCCCATTCTGGTTCAATCCATCGTAACAAGATCCTCCCTGCGGCATGTGATCCACTGGAAAATCACAAAACATAATATTGGCACATTTAATGCTTATACATTGTTGAACAAACAACACCAGAGGCTTTCCACTATGAAAACGATGTTACGCATGGCCTGTCTTGCAGCACCTGTGTTCTTCAGCGTCGCGCAGGCTGCCACCCTTGTGCCTGGCAGCCTGACCATTGGCTCGGACCTGACGTATCCGCCGTATAACTTCTTAAAACAGGATAAACCTGCCGGTTTTGATGCCGAGTTTATTGATCTGATCGCCGCGCCGCTGAAACTGAAACCGGTGGTGAAGGACACCCGTTTTGCCAGCCTGATCCTCGGCTTAAAGAGCGATAAGTTCGACGTTGTCGCTTCAACACTCTATGTCACACCAGAGCGTGCACAGCAGGTGGATTTTCTGCCGTATATGAAAACCGGGGGTTCTTTGCTGGTCACCGCCAGTTCCAGCTTTGCGCCTGAAAAGCCGGAAGATCTGTGCGGCAAACGCGTCGCTTCGATCAAAGGCGGTGCCTGGATTGCGCGTCTGAATAAAGTGTCAACGGACTATTGCCAGCCGAAAGGGCTGGGTGCCATTTCGGTACGCGAGTTCCCGACTTCACCGGAAGCCACTCAGGCGCTGCTGTCGTCAGCGGTGGATGTGCAATATGAAGATGCTGCGGTGGCAAAAGCGACGGTCGAAAAGACCGGGCAGCGTCTGAAAATCTCTTCCCACCAGATGATTTATCCGGTAGTGGTCGGCCTGGCGGTAAATAAGGACAACCCGCAGCTGCTGAACGAACTGAAAACCTCATTCGCGCAGAAGGTGAGTGATGGCAGCTATCGTGCGCTGTTGCAAAAGTACAACCTGCAAATGCCGGACGCGGATGAAATCACCAAAGCATTGGCTGGCACGCTGTAAATAACGGATCGCCCTGGAGGAAGCATGCAATTTGACTGGCCTTACCTGATAAGTTTATTTCATTACGCGGACTTCTGGCGGGCCAGTTGGCTGGTGGTACAACTCAGCGTGCTGACCTGGCTGGGAGGGATCGTTCTGGGGCTGGGTGTGGCACTGGCAAAGCAGTCGCGCCATGCGCTGCTACGCAATGTTGCTGGCTGTTATATCTGGCTGTTCCGCAGCCTGCCACTGCTGGTGCTGCTGATTTTTATCTTTAACCTGCCACAAATTTTTCCGGCGACCAGCAGCGTGCTGTCCAACCCGTTTGCCGCTGGCCTGCTGGCCCTGATCATCAGTGAGACCGCCTATATTGCGGAGATCCATCGCGGTGGTTTGTTATCAGTCCAGCGCGGGCAGTTTGAAGCGGGAAGGGCGTTAGGATTAAACACCACCCAGATCCGCCTCAGCATCATTATTCCGCAGGCGTTGCGTATCTCGCTGCCCACCCTGGTGAATGAATTTATTACCATCGTGAAGATGACGTCACTGGTATCGGTGATTTCGCTGTCCGAGATTTTGATGGTGGGCGAGCGTCTGTACACCGACAACTTCAAGGTGATGGAAACCATGCTCGCGGTGGCCTGCTATTACGTGCTGATTGTCACCGTGTTTGAGCGTCTGTTTGGCTGGCTCGAACGCCGCTGGGATGTACAAAATCGGACTCCGGCCGCGTTTGATGCCGAGCAGGCACGCGCCAGCTTACCGACACCTCAGGCACTGACGCGCAAAAGCCACAGCGCATCGGCCAAACCGATTCTGCAATTACGCGGGATCAGCAAAGCGTTTAACGATAAACCGGTGCTGCGCGATATCAACCTCAGCGTGAAACCTGGCGAGGTGATCTCGATTATTGGTCCTTCCGGCTCGGGCAAAACGACGCTTATCCGTACGGTGAACGGGCTGGAGAAACTCGACCAGGGCAGCGTAGAGCTGCTGGGTCAGGCGTTTATCGAGGCAGGACAGCGTGAGAATGCCTTACCTTACCGTTCGCAGATTACCCGTCTCGGCATGGTGTTCCAGGGGTTTAATCTGTTCCCGCATAAAACGGTGCTGGAAAATTTGCTGCTGGCACCGCGTCTGCACAATCTGGACAGCCGTGAGGACCTGCATCAACGCAGCCTGGCGATGCTGGATAAAGTGGGAATGCTGGAACATGCCACCAAATATCCGCATCAGTTATCCGGTGGTCAGCAACAACGCGTGGCCATTGCCCGTACGCTGGTCATGAAGCCTGCGGTGGTGCTGTTTGATGAACCGACATCGGCACTTGATCCCGAGCGCGTCAGCGAAGTCCTGCAGGTGATTGAAAAGCTGGCAGAGGAGGGGATCACCATGTTGATCGTCACCCATGAGATGAAGTTTGCTTTCGCCATTTCAGACCGGGTGGTGTTTATGGAGCAGGGGCGTATTCAGATCGATGCCTCACCCGCAGAGATTCGCCAGATGCGCGATCACCGGATTTCGCGCTTTATCGATGATATGGCCACGGCCTGAGGTCAGCATATGAAAGGAATATCCGGGGAAACCCGAACCTTAACCATTGAAATACCTGAACATATTGATTTATCTGGCTTGCCCGCGTTCGAGCGCATTTCGATTCTGCTGCGGGAAAATATTATCAGCGGCAACCTGGTGGCCGGGCAGGCGCTGGGTGAAATCGAACTGGCGGCGTTATGTGACAGTTCCCGCAATACGCTGCGGGAAGCGCTGCGTTTCTTACACGGCGAAGGGTTGGTGAATTATCACCAGAATCGCGGGGTGTTTGTTCGCCAGCTGGATAAGCGTGATGTACGCGATATTTTCAAAGCGCGCCGCCATCTGGAAGTACTGGCGCTGACCGTGAACAGCCCAGTTAGTGACTTTCATCTGACGCGCATGGCACAGCATCTGGACAAGGCTGCCCAGGCGGCGGCCGGGGAGCAGTGGCGCAGCGTGGGTACCCATAGCCTGCGTTTTCATCAAAGCATCGTACAGATGTTGGGTTGCTCCAGATTTAACGATTTTTTCAGCGTCTTGCTGGCGCAATTACGTCTGCTGTTTTGCAGCGGTGCTGGCGAGCGTGATTTTCAGCTGCCGTGGATTGCCCGTGATCGTCAGATCCTGACATTGCTGGGCGAGCATCAAACCGCAGCCGCATGCCAGGCGCTCATTGATTACCTCGACTATTCCGAACGCCAGCTGACCACCACTTTTAGTCATCCTATTTCTCATGGAGAATCATACTGATGTCGAATTATCCTGCCGCTTACCAGAGCACATCCGGCTCTGCATTAGATGTTGATCGCCAGTTTTATCAGGCACTGGCCGAGGGACCGCGTGAGCTTACCGCCTCCCATTTGATCCCGATTCGTACCGGTTTTGCCTGGGAAGTGCCAGCCGGGCATCTGTTCCGTATTACCACGCCGGAAGGTCCGCAGGTCGGGGATTTGAATATCTGGAACCGCCGCGATCCACGCGAGAGAATGTGGGTGTCCCGCACACGGCAGCTACAACGCGCGCATCTTTCGACTTACGATCGCCTGTGGTCCAATTTACCGTTTATCCGCCCGATGGCGACCATTACCGCCGATTCGCTGGCGGATTATGGCATCGACAGCGATGGTGGCCGGGTGCATGATTTGCTGGGAACGCGTTGCGATCCTTACGTCAACAAGCTGCTAACCGGTGAAGATTTCGATTTCCATTGCCATTCCAATCTGGTGCGTGCAGTGCAGCCGTATGGTCTGACTGAGTTTGATGTTCACGATGTGATGAATGTCTTCCAGTGCACCGGCCTGAACGACAATGACCAATACTTTATGAAAGCCTGTCCGGCGAAAAAGGGCGATTACCTGGAGTTCTTCGCTGAGATTGACCTGCTGTGTGCGTTATCCACCTGTCCGGGCGGCGATCTGTCATTACCGATGTGGGGCGACGAAGCGGAAGATACGCTGAAAGTTTGCCGTCCGCTGGGGGTAGAAATTTACAAACCGCAGGCTGAGTTGCTGGCTAACTGGACATCGCCGGTATCACCGGATTACCGGGGTAACCATGGTATGCAGCTGAAGCCCGTCAGCTGGTAATTGTCAGATAAAAAAACCAGCTGCATCAGCTGGTTTTTTATTACCGGGTCAAAATCAGCTGGCGGTGGCGGCGATTGCCAGCTCATCAGCTTCAATGTTCATGACTTCGCCTGAGGGAAAGGTCAGTGAGAGTTTGGCGTTTCCGGTGAATTTGTCCGCTTGTTGTTTATCTGCCGAGATCTCAATTTTAGTGTTGGCAGGAACCTTAAAGGACGCAACGGATTTGCCATGGCTGATGACGGAGATGGTTTGAGGTGTTGTGCCAGCCAGCGCTGACATGCTCAGCACAAACAGAGAGAATGCTGCCAGGTTTTTGAAGATACTCATTTGTTCATCCTTAATATAAATTGATTTCCACGTTTCGATGCCCATTGCAGGCTTGATGCCTGACACGAAAGGCCAGGCATTGGCTTAAAGACAATCTGTGGTGAGAATAGTTTCCCCTGGTTATCGTTCTTTTCTGTTGCCATACAAAAGTACCTACAATGTATATTATGTTAAATACGTTATCCGCACACGCCCCGGACCGCACCTCACCCGTAGCGGCGTGATTTATCACGCGTGTTTTCCCTCATCATGGCTGGACAATGCGCGATAAATCACGCCGCTACGAAAGCCCCATAATAATTAATCTGGGATTAACGTCGCGACGCCTGTTCGGCGTTGCGGATCAAGCCAGGGACTCATCCTCCACGGCATCCCGGTAGACATAAACTTCCTCGACCATTTCATGCGGGAATGTTTGCACCGATAAAAGCTCATAGCTTTCAGTTTCTTCGCATTTCATCTGTTTAAAAGCATTACGCGCGACTTCATGATTCCCGCCATCATCGTCACAAAACGCGACAAAGAAATCACTCGATTTAACGCCGTGCTGGATGGCGAGTTTATTCACAATATCATTGATGATATCAATCTTAGGTGTTTGAGATGTCAGGTAGACTCTATCTTTATAGCACCACGAACGGGTCTTGCCATCCGGTAACAAAGTAACGTCTTTTTTTGCTGTGCCATCAAAATCAACGCAGCTGTCAGTAAGATCTGCTTTTTCATGCCATAAAGCGCCCGCAATTTCTTTCGTGAATAAAAACTCGACCAACTTGATAAGTGCACCATCAATGAAAGAACGCGATGAAATAAAACCAACATAGGCTCGCCCATCACAAACCGAGAGAAAAATGTCCCGTATGTGTGCTTCTTTATTCTCCGCCGTCTTGTCGAATTCCCTGTCAGCCCACTCTTTGTTGGATATCCCCATAAACCGATGGCTCGCAATACTGATGGTATCGTCGAAATCGAAAAGCAGCACCACCGGTTTATTTTCAGGATTGTAATTCTTAATCAGGTCTTTAATTTCCAGCAGGGTTTGATCCAAAGGGGAATTGCAAAGACCAATAGCATAGGCATCAGGGGTATAGTCTTTCGTTTCGACGCGCAGAAAGTTATCCAGGCAACGGCTTTCCAGATCCCTTAACACTTGCGCAATGGTCTGATCGTCACTCTGACTCAGTGCACGCTTTATCGACTCGATATTAAGCGAGCCTGAACCATAGGAAATAATTTTTTGCATCGTAACGAATAAAGCCACTTCTAGACTCGTTGCATTATCTTTGAACTCTTTTTCATAGTCATTAAACGCATGCAATATTTGAGCAAAGTGTTTTTTAGCTTTATAGTCTGCATAGGTTATTTTTTGGCAGGCTTTTTCAAAACATATCCTGAAGGCTTCGCTGTTTTTATACTGTTGTTCCAGTAAATGAATCGTGGTCAAAAAGGGTGTTTTATGCGTTTCAATGTGGAGAACATTAAGCATAGAGAAGAAAGAAATGACTTTTTTAAAACAATCATTGGGGGAAATGATGGAAGCTGTGGTGGCGACCTGACTAAGAGGTTCAACAACCTCATTTGATATCTCCCTTACTGAAACCTGATTGCCTTTACTACTATCAATTTTCATGGGCGCAATGATGGGATTACCACTGCCAACGACTTTAGCTGTACTGGTTTCCAAGTGTTCACCTCATAACATGATAAATAAATTAGCCGATTTTTTTGTGTAAAGTGCTACCATAGCATATATATACTGATTGAAATTCATCATCATAAAAAACTCATAAAATACACCGGAAATGTTAACATTGCGACGAAATTTATTACGCCACAATGTTACGCTGTATCCGTGCTATTCTTTCCCGTATTTATCAAACTCTCCCTTCCAAATCACAGCGCTTTTTGCATTAGTTGCTGTTTTAATTGGATCAATTCTGAGAGATTTATCAAGACTAGGCGTTTCAACTATAAATACATCCTTGCTATAAGAAACTCGCCAAATATTAGTCCCTTCAGGTAATCTGCTGGTATCAATTTGATAGAGTTTTTTAGCTCTATTTGAACGGCCGCCAAAGCTGTTTGTTCCTATGACTTGTCTGATGATTTCTTCCTCGGTGCTATTTTCTGGTGTGAGAGTCGTAGCGAAAAAACCACCTACTTTGTCAGTATTATGCCCTCTCACTTTATTTGATGCGTTAATATAATTATCGCTGTTTATCATTACCGATGAATCATGCGTTGTGAAATGGATAACTTTCTCAGGCCATTCATGTTTTTGAAGTTTATACTTGATAAATTCCTCCCCTGATTTATTCTTTGCCATAATGACCTGTTCCGGTGCAGATGCAACTGGCTCACCACGTGTGGAGCTTGCACTTGCTCGCGGCCTTCCACTGAACGGAGCATTTAATGCACCTGATGTAGATGTTTTTGATCTTGGTAGTACAGAATGTGATCCACCCTCAGTTAATGCTATCTTTTTCTTTTTCGTTGACGGACCAGCCTCAGAATCAACTTCTATCTTATCCCTTCTGATCTTAGGTTGAACTTGAGATATAGTGTCATGTCCAACAGTTTCCTTAACCGGCTGATATTCTTTTACCCAACTGGCTTCTTTGCCATTTTTCGCGCGGGTCAAAAATGCCCTCATATTTGAAAAAGAATCAGCGCTAGCAGAGGGGATGCTATCAATATATTTATCTAATTGATCATTATCCAGTTTTGCAAAACTCGCGTTATCCTTTTTCATATATTCGCGAAGTTGTTGTTTCTGATAAGGTAACAGATTAAACCCACCCGGAAGGCGCATAGCTCTCCCCGAGGTACGATCAACATGATTGCCATCCCGAAGAAACTGTCCCGTTTCCTCATTAAATTTATAGGTCGGAACACTCTCGTCATTTGTCAAGCCAACATAGATGGTTTTTTTCCCACCTTGTTCGTCATCAACGATCATCGGCCTGACATGGGCTTTTTGCAAATCTTCTGCCGTGGGTTCCAATCGTACAATTTCGGTATCACTATCATCATCCGTAGCAGATTCCAGGGTGAGGCTTGAAATTGCTGCATTAATCTCCTCCTGCTTCTCAAATTCGTTCTGTATATTTTCTGGTAGCTCTTCGATAGGTTCATCACTGACTTTTTTTTCCTCTCTTAATTTCTGTGGATCCTCCATCGCTATTACCAGAGTATTGGAATTTTTAATGGCACCTACGACTATTTCTCTTAAGCCTATAAGTCGGGATAACCCATGAAGTTTAAGTCCTTTTTTCAAGGCGCTATCAATTTCACTCACAACTTTCTCTAATTTTTTTATATCATTTTTAATATTTATTATTTGTATTCCCCTGGTCTTTTCTCGTTCTTTTTCCTGCATCCTTTCCTGTTTTTCTGATTTCATTTCATGATCCATTGATTGTTTAAGTTGGCCTTCAGCAATCAACGTTTCAATATTACATTCTTTAACAAAGGATGTGATTGACGTTACTATGTCAACAAGACCCGCAACATCTCCAGCAAGTTCCATTATGTTAAACGTTTCCTGAGATTCACGATATGCAATTTTGGCTGCATAATCGGCAGCTTTCTCATCCGCCAATGCAGCGTCTCTTGCCGTGCTCTCAAGGTTCTTTAGCCCATGCTCATATAAACCTTCATGCATAATCGTATTAACACAACCCGCTATCGCGCTTGATAATGCTCCTGGTCTCTGCTTGTCAACCTGTCGGTTAATAAGAGATTGCTGATAAATTAATCCTGCTGCCTGATCAATACCTCTCCTTCTCTCGGACATTCTATCTGCATATTTATGAATCTTTTCTTTATACTTCATAAATTCATCAGCCATTTTTTCAGGAGCGCTGTACTTGTCTTGAATGCTTACTCTTTTTGTTGAAGATTTTTTTGCAAAGTTATCTTTCATTAACCCATTAGTAACCAGGATATTGTTGGCATTATTTGCGTGCATTGAGGAATTGGCGCTTCGCTCGGAAATCCTTTGATACGCGGTCATTTTCCTCTGCAAATCAATCACAGCATTAGTTGCATCTGGCATTTCCTCACTTAATTTTTTTATCATGTCTTTTATTGCAATAGGGGAACTTTCTAAACTATCCACCAATAACTTCGCAAACAACTCTGACATAGGCTCATTCCAGCCAGTAAAAACCTCAGGAAGTAATTTTATCAAATGAGATTGCACTTCCATCCCGGAGATTACTTTAGATTGATACATGCTTGCCAAAATATTAACGTAACTCTCAGAAAGTTTAGCCATCGCTGCAGGAAAAGGTGTTCTGATTTCCTTTAGTCCATTTTCAATACGGTTATAACGATTTTGCTCTCCATAAGAAGATAATTCCTCATCCAAGTACTGATAGGCTTGTCGGGGATCAGGTTGTAATTTTTCAATAGCGCTACCAATATCTGTCAGAAGAATATTTAGTTTCTGCTCTTGCTTGGTTGGTGCTGTGATTGTCTGAATATGATCAGCCACAGTAATTAAAGATAAATTCGGTGTGTTAATTGGCATAAATTTAACCTGTTAATAACATGTTGTTTACTGGGTTTTAAAATGCAACGGTTAATCGTTGCAAATGTCCAATGAGCAAGTTACCAGGTTGAGGGAATATTTCTTTTGAAAAACGACAAAAACTTATGCAATTCATCCTAAACACCGAACGACTGGTGACTTTCTCTATCAGGCACGGGGATGAAGACTTTCTTTTGGTACAGGAAATAGGATAGAAGTCATAATCGAACGGTTATGACTTCTATCTTAAAATGGCGGTAAATCCGCGCGATAAATCGCGCCGCTACGGGTGTAAAACAGGGATTACAGCGAAGAAATCACATCATTACGCAGATTAATAATGTGTTTACGAATGGAAGCCAGGCTTTTTTCCCGATCGCCTTCACGCATCGCATTGAGCAAATCAAGATGCTCGGCGTGGTTTTCCTGCTGGCGATGCAGCGGGCTATGCAAACGGAACAAACGTACGTTAACGCGCAAACCTTTTAGCACCTGCGCCAGCACCAGGTTACCGCTGGCTTCGGCAATGGTGTTGTGCAGCTTTTCATCGAAACGCCAGAAAAGATGCTCCTGCGCCTCACCGGCATCAATCAATTCACGCAGCTCTTTAAGCAGGTCATCCAGCGTAGCGGCGCTGATTTTATCCAGTGCTTTACCCACCGCTTCCGCTTCCAGCACTTCCCGCAGCGCCATGGTATCAAGATACTCTTTGATATCGATGGTGCGCACGGTGTAGGAACGTGCGCCACGTCGTTCCAGCAGGTTTTCACCCGCCAGTCTCACCAGTGCCTCACGCATTGGCGTACGGGAAACCTGCAACTCTTCCGCCAGCCGCGATTCCAGCATTTCACTACTTCCGGGAATTTTACGTTCGAGGATTAACTCCTTCAGTAACGTATAAACCTGCTCAGACAGACTGGCTGATTTCATATACAACGGCTTGGCAGCCATAATCGCAGCAAGGGTGTGATCCTGATAGTCAGTCATCTTCACGCAGTGTCCAAAAGTAAAATGGCTAATGAGTTTACCGGATTATCCGCTTATTGGGAAAGGCACCGCACAGGTAAGAAACGCACCATTCCCCGCCCTTCCCTGATATTCACCCTCCGCCCAGACCTTTTCACCGCGCGACAGAGTGATGGCAGGCCATGCCTGAACCTGTTTACCTTCATAAGGCGTGTGATCGGCATTGGTGTGCAAATCGCGATTGTTGATGGTTTTATCGATATCGGTATCCCAGATCACCAGATCGGCATCCGAACCCACCGCAATGCTGCCTTTTTGCGGATACAGACCATAGAGCTTCGCCGGTGCCGTGGCAGTCAAATCGACAAAACGCTGGGCGGAAATACGCTTCTTCAGTACCCCTTCACTCATCAATAACGGCAGACGTGTTTCCAGTCCGGCGATGCCGTTAGGCACCAGATCAAACGAGGCATTGTCGCCATGCAGCTTCTTACCTTGCGGATCATCGAAGTTAAACGGGCAATGATCTGAGGAAAAAATGGTAAAGGTGCCGTTCGCTAACGCATTCCATACTGCATTCTGGCTGTCAGTATCGCGTGGCGGCGGGCTACAAATGCATTTTGCGCCGTGGAAGCTGTCATCGATGCCCAAATCCTCGGCGGTGAGAAACAGATATTGCGGACAGGTTTCAGAGAAGATATTGATGCCCTGACCACGCGCCCAGTAAATCTGCTCAATCGCCGCACGGCTGGATACATGGACCAGCAAAATCGGCACATCGACCAGTTCCGCCAGAGAAATCGCCCGGTGCGTGGCTTCACGCTCGCCAATCGGTGAATGGGCCAGCGCATGATAACGCGGCGCGATTTTTCCCTGCTTTTTCAGCCGCTCAGTTAACCAACTGATGCAGTCATCATTTTCTGCGTGAATCATGGAGATCGCCCCGGCTGCACGCGTCGCTTCCAGCACATTCAGAATATGGTGATCGGTCAGTTTTAACGCGTCATAGGTCATATAGATCTTAAATGACGTGTAGCCCTGCTGGATAACCTGCGGAATCTCGTCAATCACTGCGGTGCTGGCGTCAGTAATAATCACGTGAAACGCGTAATCAATGCAGGCTTTCCCTTCAGCACGCTGATGGTAATCGGCGATCGCATCGTGCAGGCTTTGCCCTTTGAATTGCATGGCAAAAGGAATAATGGTGGTGGTACCGCCACAGGCAGCCGAACGCGTGCCGCTGATAAAGTCATCCGCCCCGACAGAGCCATCAGTGGAAGGCTGGTCGAGGTGACAATGGGCATCAACACCACCCGGCGTGACCATGCGACCTTTGGCATCGATCACCTGCTGCGCCAGCGTTTCATCAAGGACCGCTGCGATGACGCTAATACGCCCCTCACTGATGCCAATATCACCATGATAACGATCGGCAGCCGTCACAATGTCCGCATTTTTAATAATCAGATCAAAGGATTTCATGGTTGCGTCTCCCGGGTGTAAGCGCTGGAAACTTCCTTAAAGCTGGGTTTGACCGGTTCACTGCTGTGCGTGGTGTTTTGATACGCTTTAGCGTAGTGACGTTCGATTTTACGCTGGATAAAGTCCCACAAGGTGGTGAGGAGCAGATAATAGGTGGCGGCCACCATAAACAGTTCCAACACCATAAATTGTTCCTGCATCAATATCTGGGTACGACGCAGTAACTCCTCCATGGAAATGACCGAAGCGATGGAGGTGGTTTTTAATAATCCATTAAAGCTGTTGCCTAACGACGGCAGGATTAGACGCATGGTCTGCGGGAAAATCACGTAACGCGCCACATTCAGCTGGTTAAAGCCCAACGCTTTGGCCGCATTAATTTGCCCTTTCGGCAAGGCCTGCACACCACCGCGAATAATTTCCGCCAGGTAAGCCGCTTCATTTAATACCAGCCCCATCACCACCGCTTCAATCACGCTAAAGCGAATGCCAATCTGCGGCAGACCGGTATAGATAATAATTAGCTGCACCAGTAACGGCGTGCCGCGAAAAATCCAGATATAAGTGCGGGCAATCTGGTTAATCCATGACCAGGGAGAGAGTCTGGCAAAGGCGAGTAATATTCCCAATACCAGCCCGCCAGCCATACCCGCAAGGGTTAACAGGACGGTATTCACCGCCCCCATGAAAATGAAATAGTTGGTGAGATAATGGAAGTACCCTTCCCAGCTCCAGCCCTGAATCATAATTCGCTTTCCTACAGTTACGAGTGGGGACCCTGAACACTAAAGGTTCCGGTGATCATTTTTGCGCCGTACTTGTTAAACAGCGCCGGTAAGCTGCCATCGGCATTCATCTGGTTCAGCACTTTCGCGGTGGCATCAGCCAGATGTGCGTCTTTGAATGCAATAGCAACCGGTGTCGGGTCGATGCCAGAGAGCACCTGCTTAAACATCCCTTTGTGCTGATAATCCGCCGCAACGGCGTCGATGCTGATCACCGCGCTTACCTGCTGCGCGCGTAATGCCTGGAAGGCCACGGTAAAGTTATCAAAGGTATGGATATCAACCGGCTTAAGGCCTTTGGCTTCCAGCTCTTTGCTGATCTTACGGATGGTGGTTTCTTCAAAACCGCCGATTTCCACTCCGACACTTTTACCCGCCAGATCTTCAACTTTGGCAATTTTGCCGCTGTCGGCAGGAGCCACGGAAACACTGATGGCCTGGCTCTCATAGGGGATCAGATACATGATTTTGGCGCGTGCCGGGGTGAAGAAAATGCCGGTGTTGATCATGTCCCAGCGTCCGCCCTGCAAACCCGGTACCATCGCGGAAAATTCAATACGGGTATAGTCCGGTTTCAGGCAAAGACGTTTGGCAATTTCCTCGCCCAGCTCGATGCGCATGCCTTTTAACTGGCCCTCACCATCGACATATTGCAGTGGCGGTAAGGTCGGGTTAGTGGACATCTTTAACTCACCCGCCGTCACCAGGTTTGCACCCTCAATCGGGGTACAGGCCGCGAAGCTGGCTTGCATAAACAGGCTACCCGTAAGAAGACATGCAGCTGCTATCAACGTTTTTTTGGTCATCATTTACATTCTCCGAATAAGCAAAATAGGACGGGTATCAATGCTGAATGCTGTTCAGCACTGCGAGCTTTTCTAATTCATGACGCAGAACCTGGTGCAAATCGCTGGCAAGCGGCAGACGTGGTGCACGCGGGATGCCCACCTCCAGCCCCATCATCGACAGGCCCGCTTTGCTGGCGGCAACATAATGTGGTCCGCCAACCGCACGCACTACCGGCAGGATTTTGTGATACAGCACCAGGGCTTCATTGCGATCAAGGCGGTCCACTGCGGCTTCAAACATTTGCGCACACTGCGATGGCAACAGGTTAGACGCCACCGCCACCCAGCCGCAGGCACCGAGCCAGAAGGATTCGTAGCCGAGGATGCCGGCGAACACATTCATGCGGTCGCCGCACAATTCAATGATGTCGCGCACACGAGTGACTTCCAGCGTGGATTCTTTGATATAGCTGACGGTGTCGATTTCCGATAAACGCGCCACGGTTTTCGGCAGCAAATCGACGTTGGCGGTGGCCGGGTTGTTGTAAATCATGATCGGAATGGAAAGCGCTTCGCCCACCGCACGGTAATGGGCAAACAATTCGTCTTCGTTCGGGCAGCTGTAAAATGGCGGGATGATCATCACGCCATCTGCACCCATCGCTTCGGCTTCTTTACTCAGTTCCACGCATTCCGGCGTCCATTCTGCACCGGTTCCCATCAGCACCGGTACACGCCCTCTTGCGGTGCGAATCACCGTTTCGGTGACCAGCTGGCGCTCCTCGCGAGTCATCGATAAAAATTCACCGGTACTGCCCAATGGGATAAGCCCATGAATACCTTGTTCAATTTGCCAATCAACCAATTTTTCCAGAGCTGGCACGTCAATTGCTAAACCATCCTGGGTGAAAGGAGTAATTAACACCGTATAAGTACCGCGAAACTGCGCCATGTTTTGAGTTCCTTAAGAAATTGCTTGATGCATACCGTTTGTATACCGTATACATAATGTATACACAAGCGTTGTCGGATCACAAGCGTTATGGAACTCAAATCTCCCAACATCATTCCTGCCAGCAAAACTCTGACCATCTGGTTTGATGGCAAAGCCGTCCAGGCCCTGTCCGGCGAAACCATTGCGGCTGCACTCGCGCGGCAAAACATCGTGACTATCCGTGAGACCGATCAGGGCGACAAACGCGGGTTATGGTGCGGCATGGGGGCCTGCTACGAGTGTGTGGTGCAGGTGGACGGCAAAGGATCGCAACGCAGCTGCATGACTCTGGTGCAGGACGGTATGCAAGTGCAGACTCAGCGCGCTCCGCAACCACCGGCCCAACCTCTCGCCCCAACCCCACACAATTTTGCCCCAGAAACACGCGAGTGCGATCTGCTGGTGCTGGGTGCAGGTCCGGCGGGGCTTTCTGCCGCGCGCATCGCCGCCAGAGCGGGTGCGAATGTCATGGTGATCGATGAACGCCCGCAGAGTGGCGGTCAGTTTTTTAAGCCGCTGGCCCCTTCTCATACCCTGCATGGCAAAGTGCCGCAGCAATGGCGTGATGGCGACAGCCTGCTGAAAGAAACCCAGGCTGCCGGGGTAGACATTCTGCAACAGGCCACGGTCTGGGCGGCTTTTTCTGCCCAGGAAATTGGCGTGATCTGGCGCGATCAGACGTTGCTGATTCGCCCGCAACAGCTGATCATCGCCACCGGTGCCTATGAGCGCCCGGTGCCTTTTCCTGGCTGGACCCTGCCCGGCGTGATGACTACCGGCGCAGGCCAGACGCTGGCGAAAGCGTATCGGGTCATTCCCGGTGAGCGAGTGGTCGTCAGCGGCAATGGTCCATTGAATTTGCAGTTTGCCGCCGAGCTGGTCGACAGCGCGGGCAAGGTGGTTGAGGTGCTGGAACGCGCCGCTAAACCAGGGATCAAAATGCTGCGGCAGATCCTGACCATGGCAAAAGTTGCACCCGAGCTGTTGTTCAAGGGACGTCATTACCTGTCGATGCTGAAAAAAAATCGTGTGGCGGTGCGCTGGGGTTATGAAGTGGTTGCTGCGCACGGACAGGATCGGTTAGAACGCATTACCGTTATGGCGGTGGATCAGCACGGGCAGCGCATTCCCGGTTCAAGCCGCGAGATTGCGTGTGATGTGCTTTGTCTCGGCCATGGTTTTATTCCCTCCACCGATCTGGCTCGCTCGCTGGGCTGCAAACAGCAACTTGCTGCCACCCCGTTCAGCACCCCAACGATTAAAACCGATGCAGACGGCGCAACCAGCATCGCTGGCGTTTATGTGATCGGTGATGGTGCCCGGCTCGGCGGCGCGCAGATTGCCCAGACGCGCGGTCAGCTGGCTGGCATCCGTGCGCTCCAGGCGCTCGGCAAAACGGCTGAGGGCATTGATATCCATCAGTTGAAAACACGCCTCGCCAAAGCGGAAGATTTTCAACAGGCGCTGTGGCAGGTCTATCAGGCTCCACCGGTGAGCCTGCAATCGCTGGCGGACGAGACGGTGATTTGCCGTTGTGAAAACATCACTCTTGGCAGCTTGCGCAGCGCCATCAGCGCAGGCATGGATACCCCGGCCGCACTGAAACGTAATCTGCGCACTGGCATGGGGTTATGTCAGGGACGAACCTGTTCTGGCATGGTGGCGCAGCTGGTGACGGAGATGACCGGACGCCAAAAGCAAACCAGCGGATTCTATGCGCCCCGCTTCCCGGTGCGTCCGGTTCCCATCGCCGCGTTGACCTTTGAGAAACAGGAATGGGGCGGCCATAAACCCGCCATCACCCCTAATCTGGCGCGCCCGGTGGAATCAACACCCTTACCCCCGCAGAAGACCGACGTACTGGTGATCGGTGGCGGCGTGATGGGCAACTGCCTCGGTTATTACCTGGCCGAGGGTGGCGCTGATGTGCTGGTGGTGGAGCGCGACGATATCAATTTACAGGCTTCCGGGGCCAACGCGGGTAGCCTGCATGTGCAACTGCTGTCGTTCGATTTTGGTGCCAAAGCCGAACAAGGTGGTGGTCCGGCGGCGCAAACGCTGCCGCTGGGGCCGGTTTCGGTCCGGCTGTGGCAGGAACTGGAAGCCGCCAGCGGTGAGTCGCTGGAAATCAAGATCACCGGCGGGCTGATGGTGGCGGAAACCGAACAGGAGATGCGTTTCCTCGAACAGAAAATGTTGCTGGAGCGCCGCTACGGTATCGAAGCCAGCTTGCTGGATGCGCGTGAATTAGCGCAATTATCCCCCAACCTTTCCCCGCAGCTTATTGGTGCCGAATTTTGCCCGATGGAAGGCAAGATCAACCCACTGCGTGCCACTTATGTGGTGAACCAGCTGGCGCGCGCTCAGGGTGCACGTTTCCAGCGCGGCACCGATGTGATAGCCATTGAGCGGCTTTCCCACGGTGGCTACCGGGTACAAACCAGCCGCGGCGTGATTGAGGCGCAGCGAGTGATCAATGCTGCCGGTGCCTGGGCCGCTAAAGTGGGTGAAATGGTGGGGATCAACGTGCCGGTCAAAGGCGCGCCGCTACAGATGATTGTCACCGAACGTGCCGCGCCGCTGGTGGATCACTTGATTGCACACGCGGGCCGCCATCTCAGCCTGAAACAGACGGCGCACGGCAGCTTATTAATCGGCGGTGGCTGGAGTGCGCAATTTAACCCGGCGATGCGCATGAATCAGCCCTCGCGCGAAAGTATTGAAGGCAATCTGTGGGTGGCAAATAAAGTGCTGCCCGCCCTGAGTGGCCTGCATATGGTACGTAGCTGGGCCGGGATGAATATCAATATCGACGGCGCGCCGATTATTGGCGAAGTGCCCGGCATCCCCGGTTTCTACAACGCCGTGACCTCCAATGGTTATACCCTGTCGCCGGTGGTGGCCCGCAGCCTGGCGCAACTTATTCTTCGTGGCAGCAGTGAGATCAATCTGTCGCCTTACCATATTTCCCGTTTCGATAATCACAGGACTGCTGTCAATGAGTAAACAACGTGTCGCCACATGGATTGAACACCATTTTCCCGACCAGGTTGAGATGCTGAAAATTCTGGTGCAAACCCCGTCGGATAACCCGGCAGGTGATTGCACGCCCCATGCCTTAGTCACGGCGCAGCAGTTACGCGCGCTGGGGCTGGATGTCGAAACCTTCACTGTGCCGGATGAGGTGGTACAGGCTGCCGGGATGCGCAGTGCGACCAACCTGGTGGTGCGTCATCGCTTTGGACCTGGTCCAACGGTAGCGCTCAATGCGCACGGTGATGTGGTGCCACCCGGTGGCGGCTGGAGCAAAGACCCTTACGGTGCCGAAATCGAAGATGGCTGGTTATATGGTCGTGGGGCTGCGGTGTCGAAATCAGACATCACCACTTATGCTTACGCGCTGCTGGCGCTGATCCACAGTGAAGCAAGGCTAAATGGCACTATCGAGCTGCACATTACTTACGATGAAGAAACCGGTGGCGCGACCGGACCTGGCTGGCTGCTGGAGAATGGCATCAGCAAGCCGGATTACGTGGTCTGTGCTGCGCTAAGTTACTTTGTCGTCACCGCGCATAATGGTTGTCTGCATCTGGAAATCGACGTGCAGGGTAAATCGGCGCACGCCGCTTTTCCTGCCAGCGGCCACGATGCCATCGAAGCCGGGAACCGTGTCATGAGCGCGCTATATCACTATCGCGACTCGCTGGCAGCAACACATTCGCAGGTTCCGGGCATTGATTCCCCTACGCTGGTGATTGGTCTGGTGTCGGGCGGCATTAATACCAATGTGGTGGGCGATAACATGGTGATTCGTCTCGACCGTCGCATTATCCCGGAGGAAAACCCGGAGGTGGTGGAACAGGAATTAATCGCGTTGATTGCCAGCGTAGAAAAACAGCTGACCGGCATTACCTGCAAGGTAAAACGCATTTTGCTGGCGCGCCCGTTCACCTCATCCGCCGCGAGCATCGCCCTGGCTAATATCTTCAGCCAGCAGGCAGAAAAAATCCTGCAGGAACCGATCCCGTTAGTCGGGCTGCCGTTGTATACCGATGCCCGTCTGTACAGTGCCGCAGGCATTCCCACCATTATGTACGGTGCCGGACCACGCAGCTTCCTCGAGGCCAATGGGCACCGCGCCGATGAGCGTGTGCATCTTGATGATTTACAGCGTGCCACCAAAATCGTCGCCAATAGTCTGCTTACTCTTTTGCAGGAGAAAAACGCATGATCGCCATTAATAATTTGTCGAAATATTATGGTCAGCTGCCGGTGCTGAAAAACTGCACGCTGAATATTCAAAAAGGCGAAGTGGTGGTGATTTGTGGCCCGTCCGGTTCCGGGAAATCCACCTTAATTAAATGCATCAATGCGCTGGAGCCGTTTCAGCGTGGCGAAATTGATGTGGATGGCATGAAGCTCAGTGATAAGAAAACCAATCTTACCGCCCTGCGTCAGCAGGTGGGCATGGTGTTTCAGTCCTTTGAATTATTCCCGCATATGACGGTGCTGGAAAACCTGATTGTGCCGCAGATGCGTAACCTGAAACGCCCGCGTGCGGCGGCATTAGATAAAGCGCAGGAACTGCTGCAACGTGTGGGCATGGAACGTCACGGGCATAAATATCCGGCTCAGTTGTCGGGCGGCCAGCAGCAACGTGTCGCCATCGCCCGTGCACTGGCGATGAATCCCAAAGTGATGTTATTTGACGAACCCACTTCGGCACTGGATCCTGAAATGGTGGCAGAGGTGCTGGCGGTGATGGCGGAACTGGCTGCCGAAGGCATGACCATGTGTTGCGTCACGCACGAACTGGGTTTTGCCCGTAAGATTGCTGACCGCATCATTTTTATGGATGCCGGGGAAATTATCGAAGACGCCGAGACGGAAACCTTTTTCACCACCCCGGCCTCACCGCGCGCACGAAATTTCCTCGACCAGATTATTCATCATTAAGGTAAAAAAGGCTGAGTATGAAAGCACGCCACCTGCAGGAAAATGCCGTCCGCTACTTTCTGGAAGTGGTTCGCTCGGGTTCACTCAGCCTGGCGGCACAGAAACTGAATGTTGCCGCCTCCGCTATCAGCCGTCAGATTAGCGGCCTGGAAGATCGGCTGGGGGAAACCCTGTTCGAACGGCGTAAGGAAGGGATGATCCCCACCGCCGCCGGGGAGTTGCTGGCGGCCTGGGCGATCCGCACCCAGCTGGAAAGTGAAAAGGTGGTGCATGAACTGGCTGAACTGAGCGGGCTGCGGAAAGGCGAAGTTCGCATCGACAGCTCGGCTGGCTTCAGTGTCGATTTTTTACCGATGATGATCGCCTCCTTTCGTCGTCATTATCCCGATATCCATTTTCGCCTGCATGTCACCCATGCCGAAGAGGTGGTGCGTCGGCTGCGTGAAGGGGAAAGTGACCTCGGGCTGACTTTCAGCCAGATTCCCGGGGAGAATATTCATGTCGCCTGGCGTTTGCAGTCCCGTCTGGTGGCGGTGATGCCGCCCGAACATGTGCTTGCCCGGCGCAGCGGTTTACAGCTTTCGCAGCTGAGTGGCTATCCTCTCGGGCTGCCGGAACGGCCAATTATGTTGCGCCGCCTGTTCGATGCCTGCTGTAGCCGTCAGGGGATCGTCATTTCTCCGGTGTTTGTCACCAACTCCATCAGTGCGTTGCTGGCCTTTGTACGCTACGAACAGGGCGTGGTGGTGGCGTCCGAAATGACGGTGCGGGAATATATTCGTGCACATAATTTGTGCGCCGTCCCGCTGGTGGGACAGGATCTGCACGGCATCAATATCGAACTGAATACGCTGGCGGGCCGCAGCTTACCCAAAGCGGTGACAGCGTTTATTGACCATTTTATTCGTGAAATGGAGTCCACGCCGTTTATTTCCGCTGTCACATCATAATATTCGCTTATTACCCAACACCTGAATCGGTCCCTTTTTCGTCGTTTATGACGGCGCGAAATAATAATGCCTTATCACAACGTGATCTTTGCTGTTTTGCTATGGATAACGTGAAAAAGTTGAAATGGTGATAACCCTGAGCGCATGGCAGGATGAATTTCTGCTGAGAAATTTAATCCTCCGGCTAATAAGGAACTGCCATGCAACCTTCATCGTTTTACCGGCATTGGGTGGTTATTTTGCTGTATATCGCCTGGTGTATCGCCTTTATTGATCGCGTAGTGCTGAGCATGGGTGCACCGGCGCTGACGGCGGAAATGCACCTCAGCCCCACCGAACTCGGCCTGGTGTTAAGCGTGTTCTATTTTGGCTTCTGGCTGATGCAGTTGCCGGGTGGCTGGCTCGCCGACCGCTTTGGCGCGAAGTCAGTGGTGATTATGGCGATCGGTTTTTGGTCATTGTTCACCCTGCTTACCGGCCTGGCATGGTCGCTGGCGTCATTGTTATTTATCCGCCTGTTGTTCGGTCTGGGTGAAGGCGCGTTCCCCTCGGCAGCCATTAAGAATGCGGCGGAAAATTACCGCACGGAACAGAAACCTAAAATTACCTCGCTGCTGGTGTCATCAAATTATATCGGCAGCATGCTCGCCCCGCTGTTAATTGCCCCACTGCTGCTGCATTTCCACTGGCGTCACACCTTTATGCTAATTGGGATTTTGGGATTGGTGTTTGTGCTGATATATAGCCTGACAGTACGCAACACTCCGGCCAGTGACAACGAACAGCGGCAACGTATTAATTTGCAGGACGTGAAAAGCGTCATGAAACATCCGCTGCTGTGGAAGATCGCGGCGGTGTGGTTTGGCCTGAGCCTAATCAACAAAGGGCTGGATTCCTGGATGCCGGTTTATCTGATGACCGAGCGTCACCTCGACCTGAAAGCCGTCGGCGTGCTGCTGCCGATCCCCTATCTGATGGCCGGGATCGCAACCGCCATCGGCGGCTGGGTAATGGTGAAATTCTTTAATGGCCGGGAAAACCTGATGCTGCTGTTCAGCGCCCTGTTTACCGCCATCTCCATCGGTTGCATGTACCGCGCAGAAACGCTGACCGGCGTGATTGTGGCGCAGGCATTCACCTATTTCTTTAAATCGTTTGTGCTGGCGGTGGCCGTGGCACTGCCGACCAAAATCCTCGCGCCGCGTATGGTGGGTTCCGGTATTGGTGTGATCAACTTTGGTGGTCAGGCGGCGGGCTTTATTGCCCCGCTGGCGATTGGTCTGATGGTGCAACACTTCAGCTTTGGCTCCGCGTTCCTGTTCCTGATGGGGGCCGCCGCGTTCTCAACCCTGATGAGCCTGACCATCCGCACGGAAAAAACCGGCACAGCGGCGGTGCCCCCGCTGAAATCATTAACCAAAGAAGGATGATGCGATGGATACGTTATGCGATCTCCCCGCGACTGAAGCCCGTCGTCTGATTGGCGAAAAGAGTATCGCCCCGAGTGAGCTGCTGGAAAGCTGCATCAACCGGATTGAACAGGTTAATCCGGCGGTGAATGCGCTGGTGGCCTGCGATTTTGCTGCGGCGCGCGCCGTCGCCAAACAGCAGGATAATGCGGTGCTGCGCGGCGAACCACTCGGCCCGTTACACGGTTTACCGCTCGGCGTGAAGGATATGATCGACGCCGCCGGCTTGCCGACCACCTACGGCAGCGTGGCAAAACGCAACAACGTGCCACAGCAGGATGAGCGGCTGGTGGCGGTGTTGCGCGCAGCGGGCGCGAACGTTGTCGGCAAAACCAACGTACCGGAATGGGGTGCCGGGGGGAATTCCCGCAACGCGGTGTATGGCACCACCGGTAACCCGTTTGATCCCAGCCGTTCCGCCGCAGGATCCTCTGGCGGATCTGCGGCGGCACTGGCCTGCGGCATGGTGTCGCTGGCGACCGGTTCCGATACCGGCGGTTCGCTGCGTAATCCGGCGGCCTTTAACGGCGTGGTCGGTTTCCGCCCGACGGCGGGTCTTATCCCGGCAGAAAAACGCGGCTGCGCGTGGTTGCAAATTTCCACTCTGGGTCCGATGGGACGCACGGTGGATGACGCCGCCTTAATGTTCAGCGTGATTCAGGGAGAAGATGCGCGTGATCCGCTGTCACATGTGGTGCCGGGACGCCAGTTGCGCCAGCCGCAGGAGTTCTTCCCGCTGGCAGCGATGGACCTCTCCTCGCAACGCCTGGCGTGGAGCCACGACTTCGGCTTCGCCCCGACCGAGCAAGGTGTGGTGGATTGCTTTCACGGCAAAATGCAGCATATCGCCCCGCTGTTCGCCAGCGCTGAACAGGCGACGCCGGATTGTCAGGGGGCGAATGAAGCCTTCGAAACCCTGCGATCGCTGTTGTTCCTCACCGCGACGCGTGAACTGTATCAGCAGCATCCGCAGTCAGTCGGTGAAAACGTGCGCATGAATATTGAAGAAGGCTTGCGCTACAGCGCACTGGATATTGCACGCGGACTGGATTTACAAACCCAGCTGTATCGGCGCTGGGAAGCGTTTTTTCACGACTATGATTATATGGTGTCACCGGCGGTCACCATCAGCCCACGTCCGTGGACCGAACTTTATCCACGTGAAATCAACGGCCAGCCGACACGTACCTATTATCACTGGCTGGCGCTGGCGTATGTTACCTCGCTGGCCGGGCTGCCCTCCCTTTCCTTACCCCTGGGGCGGGATGCGCAGGGCATGCCGTTTGGTTTGCAGATCATCGGCAAGCGTGGTGACGACATTGGCGTGCTGCGGGTGGCAAAAGCGCTGGAACAGAAATTTAGCCAGCATCCGCAACTGGCACGCCCGCAGCCGGACATTGCCGAGCTGCGCCAGGCACCGCCCATCGCCAGCATGGCGGATTTTTATCTCCCTTTAGGTCAGTAAACGAACGAGGACAACATGAATTTACCTTTTTCCAAAGTGCGTCTGGTCGGTGATCAGGTATGGCTCTCGGGTGTGATTGGATTTGAAGAAGATGGCACGCTGGCGGCAGAAGTCAGCCGTCAGACCGAACGCGTGATGCAGACCATTCAGGCCACGCTGGCAGAACAGGGTTGCACCCTGGCAGATATTTTCTCCTGTACCGTGTATCTCACCGACGCCGATTTGTTCGCCCCGTTTAATCAGGCGTATGCCAAATGGTTCAGCGATCCTTTGCCGGTGAGAACCACGGTGCTGGCGGGCCTGGTGTTGCAGGAGGCGTTGCTGGAGATCACCGTGGTCGCGCAAAAACCCACTGCGGAGTAAAGCGATGGCGCATGATGTGTTAGTGCTGGGAGCCGGGATGGTTGGGGTGAGCTGCGCCCTGCATCTGCAGCAGCGTGGTTACGATGTCGCGCTGCTGGACCGCCGCGCCCCTGGCGAAGAAACCTCGTATGGCAATGCGGGTATTATCCAGCGCGAGGCGGTCAATCCTTACGCCTTTCCGCGTGAGCTCAGTACGCTGCTGAGCGTGGCGGGTAACCGTCGGCTGGATGTACGTTATCACCCGCGCGCGCTACCTTCCCTTGCCTCGCCGCTGCTGCGCTACTACGCCAATTCGGCACCGCAGGCTTATGCGCCGATTGCAGCGGCCTATGCTTCGTTGATCGCCCTGTCGATTGATACCCATGAGGCGCTGCTGGATGCGGCGAATGCCCGCCATTTACTCGGTGAACGTGGCTGGTTGATGCTGTTTCGCAGCGATAAACAACGCGATGCAGCCTTTGCCGATGCCGACAAACTGCTGGCGATGGGAGTGAATCATCGCAAGCTGGACGCGGCCCAGTTACAGGCTACTGAACCGGCGTTACGCGCGCAGCTGAGCGGTGCGGTTTACTGGAGTGACCCACTGACGGTGCGTGATCCCGGCGAGCTGGTGAAAGCCTATGCGGCATTGTTGCTGGCTCGCGGAGCCGCCTGGTATCAGGGCAACGCCCAGACGCTGCGCCCGACGGCGGACGGTGGCTGGCAGGTGCAAACCCGGAACGACGAATGGGTGCAGGCACATCAGGTGGTGGTGGCGCTCGGTCCCTGGAGTTCGCAGCTGACCGGTGATTTTGGCTATCGTCCGCCGTTGTTTGTGAAACGTGGCTACCATCAGCATTTCCAGCCGGTGCCAGGCGCTACGCCGCGTCACTGGATGCTGGATGAAGAACGGGGCTACCTGATTGCTCCGATGGCGCGCGGTTTACGCATCACCACCGGGGCGGAACTGGCCGATATTGATGCACCTGCCACTCCTGTTCAGCTTAAGGCGGTGGAACAGGTCGCGCGCCAGCTGGTGCCGCTGGGCGCAGCGGTGGAAGCCGAGCCCTGGAAAGGTGCCCGTCCCTGTATGCCGGATATGAAACCGGTGATCGGAGCGGTCCCCGGTCAGCCGGGCATGTGGTGCGCGTTTGGTCATGGTCATCAGGGATTTACCCTCGGCCCGGCCACCGGAATGTTGCTGGCCGAAATGATGCACGGCGAGCGCAGCAGCATTGCGATGGAGGCGTTTAGCCCGTCACGACGTTTTTAACGTTACGGCTTGCACATCACTTTCAACAACTCACGCAAAATATTCCTCACCCCGGCGACTGCCGGGTCCCTGAGACTGTCGGCTCGCCAGGCCAGTTCTACCGAATATTCTGGTAATTCAATCGGGCAACACAACAGGTGTAAATCGAACATCTCTGCCATCGCGCGGGCGGCGTGGCTGGGCAGCGTCACAATTGACCGTGAACCTTTAATCAACCAGGGCACGGCGGAAAAGTGTGTCGCGGCGGCTTCAACCGTGCGTTTCAGTCCCAGTTCAGCCAATGCTTCGTCGACAATCCCCACCATGCCCCCTGATGAAATCAGAATATGTTGCAGCGTGTTGTAGTCATCGATAGTCAGTTCCGGCGTGGTCGGCACAAAATCCACTACGCAGGCGTAGTCATTCACCCCCACTAACTCTTTACTCAGCGCCGCTGAGTGGCCGCTCCCTGAGGTGACCGCCAAATCGACCATGCGGTTCATCAGCATCCCGGCGGCAATCCGGCTGTGAATTTGCCGGAATATCAGCCGCAGTCCCGGGTATTCCTGCGCCACGCGATTAATCAGTTTGCGCGCCAGCGCGATTTCATAATCATCAGACCAGCCCAGCACCACACTGCGGCCATCGAACGCGGCCTGATCCAGCTGCACCAGTGAAAGACTCTGGCGACAGCGATCCAGCGCTTCACTGACAATCGGTTTTAACTCCTCGGCGCGACGACTCGGTCGCAGACCTCGCCCGGTGCGATCAAACAGATGGTCACCATAAATTTTGCGCAATCTGCCCAGCGCAGCACTCACCGCTGACTGGGTAATCCCCAGCCGTAAAGCCGCCCTGCTGGCGCTGCCTTCTTCGTACAGGGCTTCAAACACTTTGAAGAGATTCAGATCGAGCGCTTCGATATTTATATTGTTCATATCAGATATACGGCTAAGGCGATTGATTCATATCACTATAGCGGGGAGTATCAGTGGTTCATATCTTCGGCAACAGGTAATTAACCATGGCCTCCTCAACTGTGGCAGTGCTGCAAATGGGTTCCGCCCCTGCAGGCAAAGCACAAACCTTAGAAAAGATTCTGTCTTATGAAGAGCAGATCATGGCCAGCGGCGCCCGTCTGGTGGTGATGCCTGAAGCCCTGCTCGGCGGCTATCCCAAAGGGGAAACCTTCGGTACTCAGCTGGGTTATCGTCTGCCAGAGGGACGGGAAACCTGGGCAGAATACTTTGCCAACGCCATTGATGTGCCGGACAAAGAAACCGAGGCGCTGGCGGATCTGGCACGCAGAACCCAGGCGGCGTTAGTGATTGGCGTGATTGAACGCGAAGGCAGCACCTTATATTGCAGCGCGTTATTTTTCGAACCCGAAATCGGACTGGCGGCGAAACATCGCAAACTGATGCCAACCGGCACCGAACGTTTGATCTGGGGTCAGGGCGACGGTTCCACCCTGCCGGTGCTGGACACGCAAGCCGGGCGCATCGGTGCCGCGATTTGCTGGGAAAATCATATGCCGCTGCTGCGTACCGCCATGTACGCCAAAGGCGTACAAATCTGGTGCGCGCCAACGGTGGATGAGCGCGATGTGTGGCAGGCATCAATGCGGCATATCGCCCATGAGGGACGCTGCTTTGTCCTCAGTGCCTGCCAGATCCAACCGTCACCGGCAGAGCTCGGCATTGAAATTCCCGGCTGGGACAGTCAGCGTCCGTTGATTCAGGGTGGCAGCGTCATTATCGGTCCATTGGGTGATGTGCTGGCTGGCCCGTTACGCGGCAGCGAAGGGTTGCTGTGTGCACAGATTGATACCGATGAACTGATTCGCGCCCGCTATGACTTTGATGTGGTTGGACATTATGCCCGCCCGGATGTTTTCTCTTTATCGGTTGACCAAAAACCAAAAAAAACCGTGACTTTCCAGTAAGATAACAGCCAACGCCAGGGCCATGGTAACGGTGCGAAAAATCGCACCGTTACAACACCGGCAACCCCCTATTTTCCGCCATAAACCGTTTCACGGCGGCGCGCACGGCGGCACGTAACGGCATCGCCCGGCTAACCTGGTACTCATAAAGCAGCTGCAAAAACGTCGTGACCATGATTTCTGGCCTGCGGTAGCGCAGTTCACCCTTTAGCATCGCGCCATTGACGACCCACATCACCTGTTCTTCCACTTCTGGCGGGCAACGCGATGCCAGTGCCAGTCTCAGCCCTAATCGATTCAATCTTTTACCTAACGGCAAGCTGGCGTAGCGCAAAGGAAGCGCCATGTTTCCGGCCAGTAATAAATCTGCCTCGTTGCGGCATATGCCATTTTCACCACTGATGATCGTTCTGTGCATCCCCCGTCCCCCCAAAAACCTGCCGCAATATCTGCTTGACAGAAACAGCATAAAACAAGATAACTATACCGTACAGTTTAATTATAGCGTTTTTATACACATTTTTACTTTTTAAGAGGATCGGACAGTGGGGAAATCATTGAAGGGAATTTGTGCGGGATTGACGGGGCTGGTCCTGATGGCGGGCGTGACCGGATGCTCCAGTACCGCGCCGGTAAAATACACCGGGCTGGAGTCATCTTCCCGGCTGAGCGCCAACGCCGGGGATGACAGCGACAGAATCCCCTTTCGCTACAGCGCGCCAGTGGACTGGAAGAAATATGGCAAGGTCATCATTGAACCGGTCAGCATTTATCAGGGCAGTGACGGCCAGTTTAACGATATGGATCAAGCCGATCGCCGCCATCTCGCCGATTATATGCAACAGAAGTTTGGTCAGGAGTTAACCACGCGCTTTCAGAGCGCCACGTCCCCTTCCCCGAATACTCTGCGTCTTAAACTGACGCTGACCGGTGCCGATACCACTACGCAGTTTGCCGGGACAGTCACCAAATTCGACCTTGCCGGCGGACCCTATAATATTGTCCAGTCGATCCGCGGCGGGCGCGGCATGCTCAGCGGCTACGTGAACTATGCGGTTGAAATTCATGATGCCGAAACCGGTGAACTGCTGCTGGCCTATGTCGCAGAACAATACCCTAACGCGATGAATATCGGTGCCACCTTCGGCTCGCTCAGCGCCGCAGAAACCGGCATTGATAAGGGCGCGGAGGAACTGCTGAAAAAATTACAGTAACAGCTCGATTGATGTAGCGGTGCGATAAATCGCACCGCTACCCGTCCGTGCAGCTTTCAAGCGTTACGTGCGGCGGCAGGCACCGACCAGAAACAGGTTCACTGCCGCTGCCACCATCTCGGTGACGCGGCTTTCAGAAAAAGTACCCATCTCTTTTTTCAGCAGCAATTCATCCACTTCGGCTTTCAGCAACGCGGAAAACTGGCGCGCGCGCAGCATCGGGCAAGTTTCCGCCAGATCGCCCTGCTCCATATGGCTTTTCATCAGGCTGGAGAGCATTTCCATACTTTCCCGCACGCCGGATTCATAAAACAACGCGCCGATATCCGAATGACCGGCTTCACCGACCACCACGCGATAAAGTTGCAGTGCCTGGCTGTCGCTCATCAGCACGCTCAGCATACCTTTACCAAAACGGTGGAGTTTGTTTTCCAGGCTGAGTTCGCTGCCATCGTCGTTGAAAATATCCCCGGCGGCTTCGGTCAGATAATGGGTGCTGTAAGTTCTGACTACCGCCTCAAACAGGGCTTCTTTGGAAGGAAAATAGTTGTATAACGTGGCCTTAGAACCGCCGGCACGGCGGGCAACTTCATTCATTGAGGCCCGCTCGTAGCCGTGTTCCTGAAACACGGCAGAGGCGGCGGTCATAATGGCCTGTCTTTTTTCATCGGTAAGTGTGCGCATAACATCCTCTTTGCGGCTGAACGGGCAGCATAACAAAACCGACCGGTTCATTAAACCGCAAGGTTATGCCTTGTTGCTGGCAATGCGCCGGTTGACCTCGTGGCGCAGCCGCAGCAATTTCTCCGCATCAGCAGGCCAGACCTTAAAGGTGATGCGCATTCCCATCATCTCATCCACTAAAGCTTCTACCGCTGCACGTCCCTGCAACCTTTCCAGTAATTGTAACGCCCGCAGATCCTGTAACGCTTCCAGCAGCACCTTCAGACGAATCGAGGGTAAAGGCGTGAAGTCTTTACCAGGATAGACCAGGAAAGGATCGCCTGCCGGAAACGCCTGCAAGCCATCGGTGACCGCGAAGGGATCAATCGCTTCGCGTGACAGCTCGCTGTTATAGAAGTTAAAACCCCAATGTAAAAAACCTTCAATGCGATACAACCACAGCTGCACCCCAAGGATACGGTTGCGCACCGACGGCTGCGCCATAAAACGGTTGGCAACGTCCTGATACTGGGCGCAGCAATAGTAGGTCCATTGGCCGGGCACCTGATTCTCCAGAAAAGGTTCCAGATGATCAGAGGCGGTAACGGGTTTCTCCACCAGGCCGAGTCGATAGAAATCGTAATCGGACAAGGCATCCAGCGTGCGATAGCCGGAGATTAACGGGCGCAGCAGGTCGCTGGCTTTACGATAGTTTTCCAGATGCTGATCGGTCGGCTCATCGGAAATATGGAACCACACACGATCCTGCAATCCCTGCTGAGTAAACCAGGCGGTCAACTGCGGCAGGAAGGCAGTGAGAAAGTGACGCCACTGTTCGCCAAACGCATCGGTATGCCAGCCAAAACGCGCTTCCTGGCTACCGTCCGGCAATTGCACCGCCACATGCGGCGCATGAGCTGCTCCCCATTGGGTGAAAAAGTGGGCGATCTCAAAGTCACGTATCCCCTCTTCCCGGCATAAAGACACCCAGCGCGCCAGGCGTTCAAAACCAAAGCGGTAACCCCCTTGCCCATCATCCGCCACATCAACCAGCTGCACCTCTGTGCGCACCGTGCCCGGTGCGGTATCGAGCGGCGGCGTAAACAGCGGGGTCAGCATCATATTGACGCCATGCGCCACTGCGCTTTGTACAAAGTTTCGCACTGCCTGCCAGTACTCCTCACTGAATACCGGCAGTTGATAGTAATTCGCCAGGCAATCGGTATGAATCCATTCGGTATGGTAAAGCTGCTGCTCTGGCAGCGCATCAGGTAACACCGTCAGCGTCAGTGCGCTTTCGCTTACCAGGCTGCTGTCCTCTTTATCCTGCAAGCACAGGGTAATATTGTGCTGTCCCGGCGGCAAACCGGTGGCCGGAGGTGTCAGGCAGAGCCACAGTGCCCCCTGATAGTTGCAAGTAATTTGCAGCGCAGGCGTAGTCAGCGGCATCAGCAGGTCCGGAAACAGGCCCGGTTCGGTGGTCAGATAATGTTCATCCACGGTGTTGTAACAAGGCAGATGGCCCGGCACTGAGGTGACCTGATACAGCTGCAACCATGGTAGCAACTCACTCTCCACTGACCAGGACAAAGTGCGGCGGGTTTTACGTTCCTGCGAGGGCAGAAAATATTGCGCCTGAAAGGAAAATGTTTCATTGGAAAGAATACTGGCTACCGTCAGTTGCTTTACATCGGTAATTGTTTTTTGGTGGAACATTTTTTCCAGCGACGAAGTCAGCCGCAGATGTAACGTCATGGTTCATCCCTTATAGCGTCAGAAGTTGGGCAATTTAATAGCACGCATACTGAAAAGAAAAAATAGAAAAAAAAGGTAATAAGAAAATAAGATGACGCAGCTCGCAAATCATAATATTTTCCTGCAAACACTGAAAGCCGGGCAGAAATAATGTCAGGACTTAAGTTTTAATTAGCGTTATTAATGTCATATGAACTCTGCCAATCCGTGCAGAAAAAAGCCTTGCTAATTAGATCATTACCGCCTTTCCATTCTTTCGTTTCACTGCTTGTGTTACGAAATGATGCGTAAAACCCTGTCGAAAACCTTTCGATTCCGAAAGATCGAAAGGAAAATCGCCACTCACACTTACACTTTTTCGTTGTTGACAGCCAGATTACGGATGGTTTACAAAATCATTCACCAACACCGGGTCTTTCCAGCGAAATACTTTTTATTGATGAGGGTTGTGTCATGCTGTCTGCAAAAAACAATAAGTCTCATATCAGGCCAGTAATTTCCGGAATCACATTAGCTGTCGCACTTTTAATTCCTGCACTCAGCCAGGCAGCCGATAAAATAACGTTGCGTTACGCTATTTGGGATCGAAATCAACTTCCTGCTGAGCAAAAAATTGCTCAGTCATTCGAAAAGGCTAACCCGGATATCAATATTGATATAGAAGTGGTACCGGCTTCACAGTATTTCGTCAAACTGGATTCTGCCGTCGCCGGTGGTGTGGCACCGGATATCTTTTGGGTGAATATGCCCTACTTTATCCAGTATGCGCAGAACCATGTGCTGGCCCCGCTGAATGGCTACCTGAACGATAAATCGGTCGATCTGAACAACATCGTCGCCAGTTCAGTGAAAGCCTACCAGTTTGATGGCAACCAGCTGGCTATCCCGCGTGATGTGGATGCGATTGCCGTCTGGTACAACAAAAAACTGTTTGATCAGGCTGGTGTCAGCTATCCGAAAAAAGGCTGGACCTGGGATGACCTGAAAACCACCGCCACCGCGCTGAAAACGAAACTGAAAGGCGACGCCTTCCCGCTGTATATGGATCTCAGCAATGACGGCCAGGAAAGCTACCTGAACCTGCTGTATCAGAAAGGTGTGCATATCGTACCAACCAACGGCCAGCCGACCGATATCGCCAGCGATAACGCGATCTGGGTGTATCAGCAATTGCAGCAAATGATGAAAGGTGGCCTGCTGCCGACCGCCAATCAGATGAGTGAACTGAAAACCGACTCGGTGTTTACCTCGAATCGAGCCGCGATGGTGTACGCCGGTTCCTGGCAGGCGGCACCCTTCGCCAGCAACCCACAAATTAACGATCATATTGGCGTGATTGAAATGCCGCGCATCGATAAAGAAGCCGGTGTGGCACACAGTCTGGGCTTTGCCTTGTACGCCAATGGTAAACATAAAGATGCTGCCTGGCGTTATGTCTCCTTTATGGCGCAGAAATCATCGCAGGAGGAGTTGGCAGCTGCGGTCATTCCGGCCAACAAACAGGCGATGCCAGCCTGGGCTGCCAATGTGAAGCAGGTTGACGTCACCGCCTATCTGACTGCACTGGATCACGCCACCGCTTACCCCACCGCCGGGACCAATACACCGAAGTGGCAAAATATGTGGATCAGCAGCCTGAAGAAAATCTTTATGGGCGCAGATGCCAAAGAAGAAATGGATAAGTCGGTGAAGAAAATCAGCCGTGTGATGGAAAAATAATTTTGTAGCAGCGCGATTGATCGCGCTGCTATCCGTTCCCGCGCGATAAATTGCGCCACTTCGGAGCCGATAAAGATGGAAAATATCTCCCCTGCTACCGTTATCCCGCGCGTGAAAACGGTAAAAAATGTCAGTAGTCTGGAACGAGCCGAGCGTTTCTGGGGCTGGATAATGATCGCTCCGCTGGTTATCGGCTTACTGGTATTTTATTTCATTCCTTTTCTCCAGACATTTTTTTATAGCTTTACCGATCTCAATCAGTTTATGAACTGGACCGAGGTCAGTCTGGATAATTATCGTGACCTGTTCACGGATGATGATTTTTATACCGCTACGCTCAATACCCTGTTCTATGTGGTGGTGTGCGTGCCGGTCAGCCTTGCCCTTTCGCTGCTGCTGGCAATCGGTCTGAACCAGCCGATTCGCGGTAAGACGCTGTTCCGCACCCTGCTTTTTCTCCCTGCTATCACCATGCCCGCAGCGGTGGCGATGGTGTGGCAATGGCTGTTTAACGGTGATTTCGGTCTGGTTAACCATATGCTGGGATTTATTGGTATTTCGCAGGTTGACTGGCTCTCCGATCCCAAAGTGGTGCACCTCAGCGTTTCCATCATTATCATCTGGTCATCGCTGGCGTTAAAAATCATTATCCTGCTGGCCGGATTACAAAATATTCCCCGTCAGGTGTATGAAGCCGCCGATATTGATGGCATTGGCACCCTGCGCCGCTTCTTCTTTATTACGTTACCGCTGATGTTGCCGACATTATTTTTCGTGTCGATCATGAGTTTCATTGAAGTGATACAAATATTCGACGTTATCTTTTTAATGTTCGACCGTTCGATGATTGAAAGTGATGCCATGACGGTGACGTTCCTGTTCTATAAATACGCCTTTTATTTACAGGAAAAAGGTTATGCCTCTGCTATCGCTGTGATGCTGTTTTTCGTGACCCTGGTGATCAGCCTGGTGCAGATGTTTATTGGTAAAAAAATCAAGGTTACCTGAGGAAATCCGCCATGAGCACATTCCCCCAATCAGAAGAACTGGCGTGGTTTCGTCGTCAGCATCAGGAAAAAATCCGCCGTCTGACGGTATACGCGTTGATGACGCTGGCAAGCCTTATCTCGCTGGTGCCGTTTATCTGGATGTTGCTGACCTCACTGAAAACCCAGCCGGAAAGCATCCAGATTCCGCTGGCGATTCTGCCTCAGCATCCTTCGTTACAGGCTTATCACCGTATTCTGACTGAGATCCCCTTCACCACCTTTTATATCAACTCGTTTCTTTACACCTTTTTCACCGTCACACTGCAAATGTTGATTGCGGCAATGGCCGCCTATGGCTTCTCGCGCCTGACATTTCGTGGTCGCGACACGGTGTTCATGTTGTGCGTCTCGATTCTGATGGTGCCCGCCCAGGCCTTCCTGATTCCGCAGTTTCTTATCGTGCAGAAACTCGGTCTGGTAAACACCCTGAGTGGTCTGATCCTGCCCGGCATCTTCAGTATTTACGCCACCTTTCTGTTGAGACAGTTCTTCCTTGGCGTGCCGCGCGAGCTGGAAGAAGCCGCATTGCTTGATGGCTACAACCATTTCGCGATTTTCTGGCGCATTCTGCTGCCGCTGATTCGTCCGGGATTGATTGCCTGCATCATTATTAATGGCCTGTGGGCCTGGAATAACCTGATGTGGCCATTAATCGTTAATACCAGCGTCGATAAGTTAACCCTGCCGGTGGGACTGGCGTCACTCGCCAGTCGGGCAGGCGTGCCCTATCCAATGCTAATGGCTGGCGCGCTGATGGCGGTGCTGCCGATGCTGATTTTATTCATCTTTTTCCAGCGCTATTTCATCCAGGGAATCGCCAGCGCCGGAGTTAAAGGGTAATTGCCCCCCAACATGAGGAAGCAGCTATGTCTGGCATTCAACTACATGATGTGAAGAAAATTTATCCCAACGGCTTCCAGGCGCTGCACGGTATTGAGCTTTCGATTCAGGAAGGTGAATTCATGGTGTTTGTCGGGCCATCCGGCTGCGCAAAATCAACCTTGCTGCGCATGATTGCCGGGCTGGAAAGCATCAGTGCAGGTGAAATCATGATTCAAAATCGGTGCGTCAATCAGGTACTACCTAAAGATCGGGAAGTGGCAATGGTGTTCCAGAACTACGCGTTGTACCCACATATGACGGTATATAAAAATATGGCGTTTAGCCTGAGCGGCAAAATGCCACGCGAGGAGATTGACCGCCGGGTACGCGAAGCGGCAGAGAACCTGGAAATCAGCCACTTACTGGAGCGCAAGCCGGGTCAGCTTTCAGGTGGTCAGTGCCAGCGTGTGGCGCTGGGCCGCGCGATTGTGCGTCGTCCACGCGTGTTTTTGTTTGATGAACCGCTATCCAATCTCGATGCGAAATTGCGTGTCTCGATGCGCCTGCAACTGATCAATCTGCATCAGCAACTCAAAGCGGAAGGCTTACCTTCAACCATGATTTATGTCACCCACGATCAGGTGGAAGCTATGACCATGGGCGATCGCATCTGCGTGCTGGATCGTGGCGTGATTCAACAGGTGGACAAGCCGGTGACCCTCTATCATCAGCCAGCAAACAAATTCGTGGCCGCGTTTATCGGCAGTCCGGCTATGAACCTGCATGATGTAACTATTACCACGAATAACGGCCAACCTGCCTTGTCATTTGACGATGCCGGCAAGCTGGTGCTGCCTGCCAGCGTGGCGGCGCGTCTGAACGGCTACAGTGAAGCGCAAATCTGCCTCGGTATCCGCCCGGAGCATGTGCTGATCACCACGGCGGATGCGCCGGGGGCGTTACCGGCGACGGTGCAGACGGTCGAACATATGGGCAATGAAGAGATCGTGCATTGCGATGTGGCAGGCCGCCATTTTGTGGCGCGCTTCCCTTCTTCCCCTGGCTGGGCGTCACAACCGGGCGAGCGCATCGGGCTGCAACTGGCGCTGGACCATGCTCATTTGTTTGATATCACCCATGGGCGTGTGCTGCGCCCGGCAGGCCTCTAATCCCAGGACAACCCTATGCGTTACGGATTTGATATCGGCGGAACCAAAATTGAAATTGCCGCCTATGACGACAGGATGCAGCAGCTGTTTCGCCAGCGGGTGGCAACCCCCGGGGAAGATTACACCGCCTTTCTCAACTGCCTGGTGGAACTCACCCTGGAGGCCGATCAGCAGTTTGGTGGCAAAGGAAAAGTAGGCATCGGCCTGCCCGGTATCACCGATCCGCGCACGCAGCAGCAGTTATCGGCCAATGTCCCCTGCCTTACCGGTCGTAACCTGAAGCGGGATATCGAAACCCTGCTCAACCGGCCGGTGGCGATAGGCAATGATTGCCACTGCTTTGCGCTATCCGAAGCACACTCGCCGCAAACGCTGGATTATTCGGTGGTGTTTGGCGTGATCATCGGCACCGGCGCAGGGGGTGGTCTGGTGGTGAATAAACAACTGTTCAGCGGAAAGCATGGCATGGCGGGCGAATGGGGCCATTTACCGGTGCCTGCACGCCTGATTCAGCGCTATCAGCTGCCCTCATTTGCCTGTAACTGTGGTCTGAAAGATTGCTACGAACGTTATGTTTCCGGACGCGGTCTGCTGGCGCTAAGCCAGCATTTTGGTCATCCGGCCCGCGATCTGCCTGCGTTGATGGTCAGTTTCCGGCAACAGGACCCGCTGGCCCAGCAGCTGTTCAGCATGTTTATCGCGATCCTCGCCAGTGCGCTGGCAGGGTTGCAGATGATGCTGGACATTGACGCCTTTGTACTGGGTGGCGGTTTGTCCAACATTCCTGAAATCTATCCGCGCCTGCCGGATGCCATGCGTGAAGGGTTATTTGCCGTCAGCCCACCGGCGGTGATTCTGCCACCGGTGTTTGGTGACAGCAGCGGCGTGCGTGGTGCTGCGCTACTCAACTCTGTTCAGGAGGAGTCTTTATGATCAATACCGAGCAACGCCGTGAATCGATTATTGAGCAGCTAAGGCGCGAGGGCGTGGTGCGGGTGGAAGATCTCAGCGCCCTGTACAACGTCAGCTCGGTCACTATCCGCAATGACCTGCGCTGGCTGGAAAAAAGCGGCTGCGCGATTCGTGGCTATGGCGGTGCGCAACTTAATCGTCAGTTTGTCTTTGATCGACCGCTGGAAGACAAAGGCAAAATCAATCGCGACGTGAAATTCGCCATCGCCAAAGCGGCTGCCGCACTGATCAATGACGGGGAAGCGGTGATTATCGATTCCGGTTCCACGACCAGCCTGATGACCCGGCATCTGGACAAACAGAAGGATTTGGTGGTGATGACTAACGCCATCAACATCGCTTATGAACTGGCGAGCCGTGAAAACATTCATTTAATGGTGCTGGGTGGCAACGTACGCAGCGCTTCCTGGTCAATCGACGGCCCAACGGCGGAGCAGCATATCCGTCAGTACCGTTTCGACAAACTGTTTCTCGGTGTCGATGGTTTTGACCTGACCTCCGGCATTACCACACCCCAGCTGGGAGAGGCGCAGATTAACCGCGCCATGTGTGATGTCTCACGCGAGATCATTGCCGTGGCCGACTCCAGCAAGTTTGGTCGCACCAGTTTCTGTTTGATCCGCGAGGTGGAGCGTATCCACCGGCTGGTCACCGACAGTGCCATATCCGAGCAGTACGTGCGCGCCCTGGAAAAAATGGGCGTCGAAATCATCATCGCCGATCGCTAATACCGCGGGAGAGTAGCTTCATGAAAGTAGGCATTATTGGATTAGGGTTCCGTCTCGGTTATCTCGGGCATGTGTTCAGTAGCCTGTTGCCAGACTTCACCATCGTGGGTTACGTCGATCCGGCCCCGGCCGGGCTGGCGACCCTGCAACAGCATGGCATCACAGCCGGTGATGTCTATGACACGCCCGAGGCGCTGCTGGCGGCGCATCAGCTCGATCTGTTAATGATTGGCTCTCCCAATCACCTGCACCTGGAACATATCCGCGTCGGGCTGGAAGCTGGCGTGAAAGTGTTTTGCGAAAAGCCGGTGGTGGCAAGCCTTGAACAAAGTTACCAGCTGGCGGAATTGCTGGCGCAGTATGGTCAGGAACAGTTGCTGATTGGCCTGGTTCTGCGCTATGCGCCGATGTACCGCGATGTGTTGCAGGCACGGCAGTCCGGCGCACTGGGTCATATCGTCTCGGTAGAAGCCTCGGAACATATCTACCCGTACCACGGGGCCTTTTTTATGCGCGACTGGCGGCGCTACTCACGCTATTCCGGCAGCTTTATGCTGGAAAAATGCTGCCATGACCTCGATCTCTACAACAGCCTGATTGGTTCCCGACCGATGCGCGTTGCCAGCTTTGGCGGACGGCGTAATTTTGTGCCGGAAAATGATCCGCGCCAGCACGGGGCGGATGATATGACATTGTTTCACCAGAAACCATCTGGCTGGCTGGGAGACGATAAAGTGTTCGACAGTGATGGCGACATCGTTGACCACCAGGTGGCGATTGTCGAATACGCCAACGGTGTAGCGATGAATTTCCATACCAACATCAACGCACCGGACCAGTTCCGCCGTTTCTGCATCATGGGGTCGCGCGGCCAGGCGGAAGGCGATTTTATTCGTGGTTTCCTGTGGGTACATGATGTGATGAGCGGCAGCAAAACCGTGGATAAGCAGTACGCCACCCGTACCGCGCTGTCGCAGCATTACGGTGCCGATGAACAAATGGCGCGTGAGGTGATCGACCACGTGCTGCACGGCGGTCCGCTGCCGGTTTCGCCGCAGGATGCGATTGAAGCCGGGATTCTGGCGCTGGCGATGGATGAAGCCCGTGAGCAGCGTAAGCTGGTGGATTTAGCGCCGGTATGGGAGAAACTTGACCTGCTGCTCACTCCGGCGCAAACCGCCTGAATTTTGATGCGGGCGTATCAGCGCCCGCGATGCTTACTGGCTGACCAGCACCACTTCAATCCCCGCCCGACGCAGCCCTTCGAGGCTGTTCTGCGGAATGCTGTCATCGGTGATGATCATATGGATACGCTGGGTATCGATGATTTTGTGCAGGCTGGAACGGTTAAATTTACTGGAGTCGGTGACCACGATGATGCGTTCTGCCACCTCGCACATACGGCGATTCAGGCGCGCTTCATCCTCGTTATGGGTGCTGATGCCACGATCCAGATCGATGGCATCAACGCCGAGAAACAGCAGGTCAAAATGGTAGTTCTGCAACGAATGATCGGCCTGGTCACCATAAAACGACAGCGACTGGCGACGCAAATGGCCGCCGGTCATCAGCACTTCCACCCCTTCCGCTTCCACCAGGGCGTTGGCAACGTTCATCCCGTTGGTCATGGCGATGACGTTCTGATGCTGGCGCATATGGCGGGCAATCTCAAAGGTGGTGGTGCCGGAATCAAGGATCACCCGATGTCCCGGTTTAATCAGCTCGGCAGCAACGCTGGCGATGCTGCGTTTCGCCGAAATATTCAGCGAACTTTTGTCTTTCACCGAAGGCTCCGCCGTTCCCTGGCCGTTATCACAGATCAGCGCTCCGCCGTATACGCGTACCGCAATACACTGCTTTTCCAGGAACGCCAGATCGTTACGAATGGTCACCGTGGAAACCCCGTAAAGCGCAGCGAGATCATTCACCTGCACGCTACCTTGCTGGCGTAATTTTTGAATAATCTGCTCACGCCGCTCGCTGGTCGCCGCCACGCTTTTTTCCATCGGATTATCAGAATGCTGCATAAGGTTAGCCTGCCATTCATTGCTTTCGTTTTATTTCGATTTGGCTATTAACACCTTTCTTTAGGCCAAATGCAACCTTTGCTATCAGATGCGCATAGGCAAAATGCTTTTCATACTTACGTTATCTTTTTCTTGCCTTTCATTTTGCGCATCTGGTAGCTTTCATTATGTTTTCATCCATCGCCACCCAGCAAAAAAGAAAGATTGTGAAAGATTGATGGGTGGCATCTTACCCTGTGGAGCCGAAAGTGAAACTACTGACTGAAATTATCACCCGTCATCAGCAAGGAGAGCAAAATGGACTCTTCTCCGTTTGCTCTGCGCACCCGTTAGTGCTGGAGGCCGCTTTGTGCTTTGCCCGCGATCGCCAGCAGCCGCTGCTGGTCGAAGCCACTTCCAACCAGGTGGATCAGACCGGGGGTTATACCGGCATGACGCCAGCAGACTTTCGTGATTTTCTCTGGCAGCTGGCGGATACCTGCCAGTTTCCGCGTGAACAGCTGATTCTCGGCGGCGACCATCTCGGCCCTAATCGCTGGCAAAAGGAAGCTGCCGAGGTGGCGATGCAACATGCCGAGGTGTTGATTGCCCATTATGTGCAGGCAGGCTTTAAGAAAATTCATCTCGATTGCAGCATGCCCTGCGCCGATGATCCAGTGCCGCTGACCGATGCAATTGTGGCGCAACGCGCCGCGCGACTGGCGGCGATTGCCGAGGAAACCTGCCAGCAGCATTTCGGCTGCCGTGACCTGGTGTATGTCATCGGCACGGAAGTCCCGGTACCCGGTGGCGCTCACGAAACACTGACCGAGCTGGCCGTCACCACGCCGGAAGCGGCGCAGGCCACGCTGCTGGCGCACCATCATGCCTTTGAACAACAGGGGTTGTCTGAGCTATGGCCACGCATTATCGGCCTGGTGGTGCAGCCTGGCGTAGAGTTTGACCATACGCATATCATTGATTATCAGCCACAAAAAGCGCAGCAACTGCGCCAGTGGGCGGAAGCCGCCGGACGACCGCTGTTCGAAGCCCACTCCACCGACTATCAAACGCCAGAGTCCCTGCGCCAGCTGGTTATCGACCATTTCGCCATTTTGAAAGTTGGCCCGGCGTTAACGTTCGCCCTGCGCGAAGCGCTGTTTTCCCTCGCCAGCATCGAAGAGGAACTGCTCAGTGCCAAAGCCTGTTCCCACCTGCGCACCGTGCTGGAGGATGTGATGCTCGACAAACCCGGCTACTGGCAAAGTCATTATCACGGCGATAGCTACACTCGCCGCCTGGCGCGCGGCTTTAGCTATTCGGACCGGGTGCGTTACTACTGGCCGGATGCGCAGATTGCCGATGCGTTTAATGTGCTGATCCGCAATCTGGCGGATACCCCACTCCCGCTGCCGCTCATCAGCCAGTATCTACCGCTGCAATACAGCAAAGTGCGTCAGGGTCAGCTGCCTGCTACTCCCCATGCATTGTTAATCGATCATATTCAGGATGTGCTGCAACAGTATCACCGTGCCTGCCAGCCTGCTTAAGGGAACCAGAGAAATGGAACAGATTATTCGGGCTCGTCGGCTGTTGTGCGAGGAAGGCTGGCGTGATGAGCAGCAGCTGCACCTGGTGGATGGCAGCATCACCGCCATCCAGCCCATCGCCCCCGGCGAGATGCGACGGGATGTGGATCTGCTGTGTCCGGCCTATATCGATACCCATGTGCATGGTGGTGCGGGCGTGGATGTGATGGATGACGATCCCTCGGCGCTGCTGACACTGGCACAACACAAGGCACGCGAAGGGGTCGGTGCCTGGCTGGCAACTACCGTCACCGCCCCGTTGCCAGAAATCATCGAGGCGTTAAGGCGCATCGCTGCTTATCGCCATCATTCGTCCGGTGCTCAGCTGCTGGGTAGCTACCTTGAAGGGCCATGGTTTACCGCCGAAAATCGCGGTGCACACCTACCCGAATGGTTCCGCGAGCTGGATATCAGCGAAATCGATCAACTGATCGAGGTGGCGCAAGGCACGCTGCGTATGGTAGCGCTGGCCCCGGAAAAACCTGCGGCGCTGGCGGCAATTCGTCATCTGAAAGCACGCGGTATTCGGGTGATGCTGGGGCACAGCGCCGCCAGTTATGACCAGACGCTGGCAGCACTGGATGCCGGGGCCGATGGGCTGGTGCACTGCTTCAATGGCATGCGCGGTTTGCATCATCGCGAACCAGGTATGACGGGCGCTGGATTAAGCGACGCGCGCGCCTGGCTGGAACTGATTGCCGATGGTCATCATGTCCATCCGGCGGTCCTGCGTCTCACCTGCCAATGCGCGCAGCAACGCATCATTCTGATTACTGACGCCATGCGAGCCGCCGGGATGCCCGATGGGTTGTACTCGATTTGTGGTCACGATGTGGAGATGCGGGCGGGTGTGGTGCGCACGGCGCAAGGGGGTCTGGCTGGCAGCACGCTGGCGCTGGATGCCGCGGTACGCAATATGGTCGCCCACGGCGGCGTCAGCAGCCAACAGGCGATTGAGATGGCCAGCCTGCATCCGGCGCGTCTGCTGGGCATAGCACATCAGCTGGGCACCCTCGCGCCGGGGAAACAGGCCAATCTTCTGGCGCTGAATGACCAGCTGTATCCCCAGCAGCTGTGGGTTAAGGGTGTGGCGGTTATGCCGACCGAGCCAATTACCGCACATTTTATTTGATCAATAACATTGATAGTTAAATTTGAACTGAAGCGCTTCAGCTTTTGCCATAGAATAAAACTTCGACAGACAAACTGATTGAAGCCTATGACCATGCATAACGTATTAACCCTGACCGTTGCCGCTATTTGCTCGCTGTTACTTACCAATGGTATCGCGGCATTTCGTACTATTCTGAACGCCACTGACGACGAGCAACGCGAAAAAGTCAAAGTAGGTCAGTTAGATATGACCATGCGTCGTTATATGACGGGCGAAGGTGTCGGCTATATTTTAACGTCTGCCGTAAGTATCATCGGCTGGTTAATGTTTATTTCTGGTTAATGCGGTAAATATTATTACCGCTTTGTTTTTTTTCCGTTAAATACCTCTCTTCGCTATTTTCAGCATTGACCTGCCTTTCTCCTGAATAAAATCCAACACATCTGCACGAATTTGTTGCGACGCGATTTATCGCGTAACGGCGCTCACCTTTCCTTTTCTTTCCTTCTTGTGTTGAAGTTTCATTTCCTTTCTTGTAGATTGCCTTATCCGTTTAAATAACCAAGTGACAGAAAAAAGAAAGGTAGTGAAACTATCGGACTGGCTTTCAGTAACAGCTTAATCTTAAGGATATTGTTATGAATGAAACCCTTGCGGCCAACATATCAGGAACCCAAACCTGGACCGAGGAAGAGATTCGGCAACAACCGGCAAGCTGGATGAGCGCTCTGCAACATCTCGACGCGCAGCGTGGCGAACTGGATGACTGGCTGGCTACCTTCTACGCCCAGCCCAATGGCCGGATTATCCTCACGGGTGCCGGATCCTCAGCCTTTATCGGCGATATCATCGCCCCTTATCTGGCGCGTCAGCTCAGGGCTAATGTGGTCGCTATCCCCACCACCGATTTAGTCACCAATCCGATGGACTACTTTCCGGACGATCAGCCCCTGCTGCTGGTGTCGTTTGCCCGCTCCGGTAACAGCCCGGAAAGCGTAGCGGCGGTGCAACTTGCCAATCAGTTTGTACCTGACTGCCGCCATCTGATCATTACCTGCAACGCCACCGGTGATTTGTATCGTTTTGCCAGTGAGCATGACAACGCCAGAGCGCGTCTGATGCCAGCGGAAACCCATGATCGGGGTTTTGCCATGACCAGCAGCATTAGCACTATGATGCTCAGCTGCCTGGCCATTTTTGCACCGCAGCAGTTCAATACTCCGCGCTTCGGCTATGTTGTCGAGTGCTGCGAAAAGATCATTCAAAACCACGGCGATTTCAGCCAGTCAGCCTTTGGCGATCTCGACTGGCAACGGGTGGTGTATCTCGGCAGTGGCAGCCTGCAAGGCGCAGCTCGCGAATCAGCGCTGAAGGTGCTGGAACTCACCGCCGGACAACTGGCGGCCTTCTACGAATCGCCGGTTGGCTTCCGTCATGGCCCTAAATCGCTGGTTGATGATAAAACCCTGGTGGTGCTGTTCGTTTCCGGCCATCCCTATACCCGCCAGTACGACCTTGACCTGCTGACCGAGCTGCATCGTGAAAAGATCGCGCTGCGCGTGGTCGCCATCACCAGCCAGCCTGCTGCCGAGGTTGCAGCAGGTCCGCATCTCTATTTACCCACTACCCAGACGCTGAACGATATTGAGCTGGCCTTCTGCTTCCTGATCTATGCCCAGATCTTTGCGCTGACGGCGTCGCTGAAGTCCGGTATTACTCCGGATACCCCTTCCGCCAGCGGAACGGTGAATCGCGTGGTTCAGGGCGTGGTGATCCATCCGTGGCAGCAGCAGAAGGAAGCACACTGATGGGCATAATCTCGACCAAATATCTGTTGCAGGATGCCCAGGCGCGCGGCTATGCCGTGCCCGCGTTTAATATCCATAACGCCGAAACCATTCAGGCGATCCTTGATGTCTGCAAGGAAATGCAATCGCCGGTGATTCTGGCGGGCACGCCGGGCACCTTTAAACACATTGCGTTTAAGGAGATCTTTGCACTGTGCGAAGCTTACTCAGCCAGTTACGGCCTGCCGCTGGCGCTGCACCTCGACCATCATGAAACCCTTGAGGATATCGGTAATAAAGTCGCTGCCGGGGTGCGCAGTGCGATGATCGACGGCAGCCATGTCCCCTTTGCCGACAACGTGCGGCTGACGCGTGAAGTGGTGAACTTCTGTCATCGCCACGATTGCAGCGTCGAAGCGGAACTGGGACGCCTTGGTGGCGTAGAAGATGATATGGCGGTCAGTGACGAAAGCGCGTTTCTCACCGACCCCGATGAAGCACGGCAGTTCATCGAACAAACCGGGGTAGACAGCCTGGCGGTGGCGATTGGCACCGCACATGGTCTTTATACCCAAACGCCGAAAATTGACTTTGACCGGCTGGCAAAAATTCAGCAACGCGTCGACATCCCGCTGGTGTTACATGGTGCCAGCGATGTGCCGGATGACTACGTCCGCCGCGCCATCGGGCTGGGCGTGTGCAAAGTCAATATCGCCACTGAATTGAAAATCGCTTTTGCCGGTGCGGTAAAGCACTGGTTTGGCGAGAATCCACAGGGTAACGATCCTCGTTACTATCTGCGGGTGGGAATGGATGCGATGAAAGCGGTGGTATGCAATAAGATTCTGGTGTGTGGATCGGCGGATCGGCTGAAATAGTACCTGATTAGGCACGGCTGAGTCTGCTGATACTCAGTCGTGCTAATAATCTGACGAAACGCAATTTTAGGTCTCAGCTATGCAATATCGGATCGGTTCTGTAAGAATGCAGTTTGAGTTCATGACCATCCAGCGGGAATAGTTTTATATTTACCTCACCGGTATTACGTGATTCATATGTACCACCAGGCAGCTTTTTCCACAGTGGCATTTGGTTTCCTCCTAACACCATAACGCCTCCAGGGGCCTCAGCCACGTAAAAGCCAACATGCCCGAGCCCGGGTTTCGTCTTATGCTGGAAAACCACGATATCTCCACACTTAGGGGTGGTAGTCGATTCTCCCCATTCGCGGTAGGAACTTGATGCTGCACTTTTCGTACTTTTACCCGGAGCCACCTTTTCAATGCAGGTACAAGCAAAAGCAGCACACCATGCCGTTTGATCCCCCACAGGCTTGTGAAGCGTTGTGGCATTGAAAAACTGTACAATTACCGGGTTAGCACGTATTGGCCACTCCTCAGCATAAGAACTGGCTTCCGCACCAAACTGTTGGTTGAATTCACCGCTGCGTAATTGCCAATAATACATTGCCACTTCGAAGGGCGTGGTCCGATTACGACAGTTATCCATAATAAGTTTACTTTTTCTGATCTCTTCCTCATAAGCTTGAGCAACCCCCTGTAAGGTTGGTAAAGAGTCAAGAATTTCCTCCAGTGAGGGCACGGGAACACCGGGAGGAAATACCACGGGGGTATCTATACCTGTTCCTGCAGGAACAGCAATGGCCTTTTTGCCAACGCCACCCAATATAACCGTACCTGCCAGAGCCAATTTCAGTAGTTCTCTACGTTCCATAATGCCTCCGATGTGAATAATGAAATAGCAGATTATTGACCAACAGATGAAACTGGTGCCCAATACATTGGATGAGCTTCACGGGGAGTCGCCGCTTGATTTAATAGCTGCAATTCCGCCGCACGCAGAGCTACGGCGTAATCACGACCAGTCGCGTTACGCATATCTGTGCTTTTTATTGCCTGAGAAAATAAATGTGATGCGGCATGTGAATCGATCGGCCAGTGAGTGACATAAAGGTTACGTGCACCGGCAAATAAAAAAGCACTGGCGAGACCATCAAACGCTTCCCCACTCCCTCCCCAGCCATCACCTAAAGCAGTGTTACAGGCAGAAAGGATGACCAGGTCGGCATTCAGTGACAAATTGATAATTTCACTCGTACCAAGATAGCCATCCTGAAGCCCCTCCTCCGCGGGTGGGCTTAATACCAAACCGGGTTCAGTTACCTCCTTTTCTCCGGTCATTAATCCGTGAGTTGCAAAGGAAATAATGCGATAGCGACGCAAGATATTCTCATCAGAGAGCTGTTTCACCTTATCTTCAGTCGCAGCTGACCCAAGAATAATATTTTCATTATCCCCACCCAATTCTTTTGCCAATGTATGCAACAAACAACCCGTATCAGGCAATGGCTCAACAGAATAGGATGGCGTATCATTAACGGATACTTTCTTCAATCTCAGACGCCTATCCGATACCACGCCATTACACCCATGCGGTTGCCATCCGGGAAAGGCCGGATCACCGAAGCCGATAAATGTTTTATCAGGAGAGACCATAGAATTTACGGGCATTAACAGCGTGACAATTGACGGGACGACTTCAATTGAGTATTGGCGAACCAACCACGGTGCCTGTCTGATGCTTTCTGGAGTCAGCTGCAATTTACCGGGATCTTTCATTAATAAGATTTGAAAAGGTATTGTTGATAACGCGCCATCAGGGACAATTTTCAGGTGTGTCTTACCTTTTAATAAAGGTTCTGCACGGGCAATAAGTTGTTCATACAATTGGTATGATGCCGCGAAATCAAATACATAACTCGTTTCTTCGAACGCGGCCACACCATTTCTGATTCGTTTAATAAGCAGCGAAATTTTTTTAATGTTCAGATCCTGCGTACTTAAATCGAAAAGCCGGGCATCGTCCGCAGTAACAACGTTAAGAAAGATTCCCGCATCACTGATACGATACATAAGTAATGCTTCATCAGGTTTTACCAGCTGGCTTGTGTTCGCAATTTTGGCGGCCGCCATAGTAGCGAACTTAACATACTCCCGATTATTATTACGTACCGCTTTTTTATTTTTTTCCAGAAAGTGACGATAACCCAGCGAAGTATTAATCATTGTGGCAAGTGTATCGGGAGATGCATTACGGTCAACCGCATTGGCCATTTGATCATGTGCTCGCTGCCAGTTTCTGGCAGCAGCATCAATATCCTGTAGCTGCCGGATATTTCCTCCCTCACGTTCCCTGACTGCCGCCTGAATAATTGCAGTAGCCGCCGCACTTCGCTGTGCCATAACCATCACCTCCAGAGCACGTCGGGCAATAACCTTCTGCCTTTCTGGATGTTGTTTCTGCTGTCGTAATAATAAATTTAATAATCCATCAGCAATTGATGGACTAATCAGGGTTAGTTGCTGGGAATGGGTTCTGATGCCATAAGATGGCAGGAATCCAGACCCGGTATTCAGCTGCCGACTCAGTGAAACACCCAGTTCATAGATTTCAACACCAACATCAATAGCCTCATTGTTAAAGCTGTAGCTACTGGTATCTTCAATCTCCTGCAACACCGTTTCAGGCTCCGTGAGTGCCCGAGTGCGAAGGCGATCCGCCCATTGCTGCATGTGCTGTTCATATGAAGTGTTTTTGGTTAACTCACTGATTAAGTCCGCAGCTTGTGCAGATAAAGCAGATATATGAGCGAAAGATGAAACCATCGGCAATATTTCGCTAACCTGCTCCCCGCGCCCATTCTCAGCATAATACCGGGCAAAAGATCCCAGCGAATTTAACTGCGCCGCTAAATCTGATGCAGGTTTGTTGATATCAATAAACTCTCGCAATCTGGTAAAAGCGTTATTAATTTCAACATCACTGGCAGAGGGGGTGTTCATGTCATCCAGGGCTAATTTTATGGCATGGGAAGAGGCTTGCGTATCTGGCAGATTCGCTGTATCAGATGCAATTGCTGATAATGTTGATATACGTGACCGGCGTTCAGTTATCCGCATTGCGATATCTACTGCCTGTTTGGCCCATTTATTTGCATCCAGTGAGGGGTTTTGTTTAGCTACATAAGCAAGAAATTTTGACTTATCTTCTAAGTGTGACAAATTATTTACTAACCTCTCCACTTCAGGCGAAAGATTATCGCTATTTATTGCGGTAATATACGTCTTAACATCCTCCCAATGCCAGTAATCATAGCCATTGGCACTCAGGTAAACAGTCAGTGCTTCGCTACCTGACTCACTCGAAGGAGTTTTTAAACTATTGGCATATTCCAGCGCCTTGAAAGCCATTTTGGTAGAAATTTCTTTACCGCCACTATCCCTGATGTCCTTCAATGCCCTGGTTATGAAATCGGTTTCACCCTGTGCCACCGCAGATTTAATAACCCCAGAAATAGCCAGGTAATAAATATTCAATTCATGATCACTCAGACTGGCATTCTGTGCCTGCATCTCCTCTCGCTGATAATCATTTAGCTCGGAATTATCACTCACCTGCAAAGTTAGTACTCTGGCACGGTTAACCGCTGCACCAAGTCCAATGGTATTGGTCAGCGTTAAAAAAAAGGACTCTGCAACTATATGACGTTCAGTCCTGTTCATTGAAACAAATAATTCCTGGGCACGCTGTACAGCATCATCCGCGGCAGTTTTATTATGCAACTGGTTGAAATTAGTTATAACTGACTGATACCTCATCATCCGAAGTAGTGGATTGGTAATACTTTCTGCAGCAGATAAAATCTGTGCATTATTCTTAACGGCATCAGGTTGTGCGCTTTGCGATGATATAGTATTCACTGATGTGAGCGACGTCATCTGCGCAAATATTGCGTCCCTATTCCAATCATTTTTTTCATTTATTGTTAGATTATGGAGCCAATCTAAAACTTTAGTACCAGGATTGAACTGAGTCAGGGAGCTTATAATCCGATCCCGGCTTAATGCCGAATCCAGGTCTGTTTGATATTTCAATAAACTAATCGCTCCTGTTATATCCCCGGTTTTACACATGGCATCAATCAGGTTTCGGTAAACGCTCTCCGGCCATTTCATGGGGGTAGTCTGATTTTTAAAATAATGTGGATACATTGCTAATGTATAAAGCAGGCTTTCCTCATTTTTTTGCTGTGACACTTCCATGTCATGCCGGAGTAAACGTTGATTCGCACTATCAACCTGTCCAACCAGCATTAACCACTTGATCTCCAGGCCAATAAACTGATCCCAGACAGGTTGTTGCCGAAGTGGATTATCTTTCATTACCTCCTCTATTTTGTTAATAATATGCAGAGCTGGTTGGTTGAGATCATGGTCTGATGCATTAATAAACAACGAGTCACCTTTTATTTCATCTCTGAGGATAATTTGCTTTAACAGTATTGATGCCTGTTGTAATTGGTCTATTTTCTGAAAGCCAAAATCTTCAACCAAAAATTCATCAACCTGTCTGGTGATAATCTCATCTGTATGCGATGAGGCTGATAGGTTTTTACATTCCCTGCCCATAGACACGGTTGCTGATTCCAACCGGAAAATAAAATCTAGTTGCGGATCAAATGCTGCTGCCGTCTTGCCTGCGTTAATACCATACTGTTGTGCCAGTTTTTTGCCGTGTGCGTTAATTCTCTTCATTACTTGTAGCTGCATTAAACCTTCACAGGGTGGCAGGTGAATCACGGTCGGTGATAAAACTTCAATAGCATCATAGAGAGTAGCGGCTAAACCTTTGCTGTTATCGGGCAGAGCATCGAGCTGTTCCAGTAATTTCTGCCTTAAATTAGCCTCCTGCTCGCGATATTTTTCATTTTGGCTCAGGCTGGCAACCACAGAGGAAGCCTGTTTTATAGCCGCGCTGGAATCAGCCTTATTATCAAGAGCAAGTTGATAGCGTTTCATGATGACTTCATAAGTATGATCAGAATCCTCAAGGCGTTGATACATCTGTTCAACTACCTTCAACCGCTGATCCTGAAGTTCGGGGTCTGTAATCAGAAATGCACTGTTGAATAAAACGTTCGCAAGCTGTCGCGCCTGACCTGCTGACTCAGCACGCACAGCGTCGGGATAAGCTGGATCCGTGGCAATATCAATGTCCATATTTGCAAGTGCTTCATTGATGGCTATGACAACAGCATGTTTTGCAGGAAAATAACGGGTAGCTAATTCGTGGGCAAACCGCGTAAGTTGAATGGCTGGATTCTGGCGTGTCCCGCCGATCGGCCCTGATATATTCACTAATTCAGCGATGTTGGTTGCAAATGCGATGGCTTCATAGTCCGGTGTAGCAAGCCTGGCTTGCGCCTCGGCAACTTTCAACGCCAGCATTGAGTAACCAATAGCCTGATCGGTTGCAGAATCTGCCCTTTCCGCTGCGGCAATCCCCATACCGATAACGACCAGACGCCGGGCCAGGCGCGCATCATCATCCGTTAGTTTATTATCAGACTGCATGATGGAAAAATGTTGCAAAAATCGCGTTATTTCGCCGATTTCGTGTTCATCAGGTGTAACCTGTTCCAGCCCATTGTTTAATACATGCAACCGTAAACGTACCACCGAGCAGATTAACGCTGTCATACCAATCGCATTATCTGTTCCACCATACTCTGATTCCGGGCAGACCTGCTGATATGACCGGATAACCTGATTAACGTCAGAATTCTCCTCCGCTCCGGTAAAAACACTGTTATCGGGATCATCAGCCCATGCAAGATTAAATCGCCCTCTGATGAGGAAGTCAGAATCCGTGTGCGCAAAAGTGGTAAGTGCATCTGCCGCCGTTTGTCGATAGTGATTACGTTCCAGCCCCTCACGAGCGGCCTGATCTCCAATCAGATCAATATGATGTAACAAACAGCGGGCCTTAAGCTGTTTATCTGACTCATCATGGCATTGGGATGCGGAAAAAGGCGGGGAGGAACTGATAGTATCGGGCCAACAATTATCAGAATGTAAAAGCAAAAAAATTACCAATGCTTGCCACAACCATGGCAATAAATCAGAACGTTTATGAAAGTATTGATTTTTATTATTTATTATCAGCATAACGAATTGTCCGCAAGCCGGTTTCAACTGAGTATATAGTTGCGGAGTGAAATTTGTTTGCTGTGATAAATAAAATATGTTCGCTATCACACAGACAATGAACGCCTCAGTGAGGCGCTCATGGTACACGAGCCGGTTTACTGCCCGTAATAGGCATTCACCCCGTGCTTCCTGAGAAAATGCTTATCCAGTAAATTCTGCGGCATATCTTTTATCCCCGGCGTCAGCTGGCGCGAGAAAATCCCCATATAGGCAATCTCTTCCAGCACCACCGCGTTGTGTACCGCGTTATCGGCGTCTTTACCCCAGGCGAAGGGACCATGGGCATTGACCAACACTGCCGGGATCGCCGTCGGGCTGATACCGCGCGAACGGAAGGTTTCAATAATGACCTCGCCGGTGTTGTGTTCGTACTGATTGACGATTTCCTGTTCGGTCATCAAACGGGTACAGGGGATGGTGCCGTAGAAATAGTCGGCGTGAGTGGTGCCCCAGGCGGGCAAGTCCTGCCCGGCCTGCGACCAGATGGTGGCATGGCGTGAATGGGTATGCACAATGCCGCCGATATCGGCAAAAGCACGATACAACGCCAGATGGGTGGCGGTATCCGACGACGGTTTCTTGCTACCTTCAACGATGCGTCCGCTTTCCAGTTCCAGCACCACGATATCCTCCACCGTCATGCCGTCATACTCCACGCCGGAGGGCTTAATCGCCACCAGACCACTGGCGCGATCGATGGCGCTGACATTACCCCAGGTAAAGGTGACGAGGTGATGGCGCGGCAACGCCAGATTGGCGTCCAGCACCTGTTGTTTCAACGTTGATAAACTCATAATAATCCCCCTTCCTGCATTTTCTGTTCAATCCAGCGGCGCGCCTGCACGATCTCCGCGACCGGCTCCTCGGCTTTTTCCGTCCACATTTCAATCAGAAACGCACCGCGATAGTTCAGCTGTTTGAGCGTGCGGAACACGCTGACAAAATCGACGCATCCCTGTCCAAATGGCACATCGCGGAATTGGCCGGGCGAATCGGTGGTCACCGGCTGGGTATCCTTCAGATGGATGGCAGCGATACGATCAATGCCCAGCGTCAGTTCGGCGGTGACGTCATTTCCCCAGGCGCTGAGGTTGCCGACATCGGGATAGACTGAGAACCACGGCGAAGCCTGCTGCTGCTCCCACACCTTCCATTTGCTGATGGCGTTGATAAATTCGGTATCCATAATTTCCACCGCCAGCATCACCTGGGCCGCCGCCGCACGTTCCACCGCGCGCGATAACCCGGCGGCAAAGCGTTCCACTGTCCCGGCATCGTGTGGTTCGTAGTAGACGTCATAGCCCGCCAGCTGGATGGTGCGAATACCGACATCCTTAGCCAGCTGGATCGCCCTATCCATCAGGTCATCGGCGCGCTGACGCGTCGCCGCATCGTGGCTGCCGAACGGAAAGCGGCGATGCCCCGACAGGCACATCGACGGAATGGTGACGCCGGTTTCAATCATCGCGTTAACCAACGACAGACGCTGCTCTTTGCTCCAGTCCAGCCGTGCCAGCCGTTCATCGGTCTCATCGACCGACATTTCGACAAAGTCGAAGCCGCAGGCTTTCGCCAGCGCGAGGCGTTCCGGCCAGGTCAGATGGGCGGGCAGCGCTTTCTCATAGATTCCCAGTGGATGCTGGCGTTTCATGGTGTTCCCCAGATGTTGGCAATGGCCTGATGAAATTGGCTGGCGGTCTCCACGCCGGTGACACTGTCACTCAGCGCGCGCCCGGCGATAAACGCCTTTACGTCGATATTGCGAAACTGCGGCAGTTCGCCCGGGGTGATCCCCCCGGTAATGGAAAGCGCAAACCCCATATCCGATAACGCCTGCATTGCATCCAGATCCTGCTGGCTCCACTGCTGACCACTGGCCTGCGCATCGCGGCCCCGGTGGTAAATGGCCTGCGTCAGCCCGAGGCTGCGCCACTGTCGCGCATCGTCCAGCGTCCAGTGTCCAAAGAGTTCGATCTGGATATCGCCCTGATACTCGCGCGCTACCTCCAGTGCGGTGGCGAAAGTCGCCAGTGGCGCGGCACAAATTACCGTCATCCAGTTAGCACCGGCGTCGAATGCCATGCGGGCCAGCGTGGCTCCGGCATCCGCCACTTTAAAATCGGCCACCAGGGTTTTGCCCGGATGCTGCTGGCGCAGACGGCGTACCGCCTCAATCCCCGCGCTGAAACACAAAATGGTACCGGCTTCGATGATATCGACCTGCTGATGCAGCTGCTGCGCGGTGCTGAGTGCGGCATCAAGGTCGGTGTGATCCAGCGCCAGCTGGAGCAAAGGAAGGCTCATGGGGTCTCTCCTTGTACAGCCGCCAGAGCCTGCACCAGCTGCTGATAACGTTGATATTTCTGTTGATAACGGGCGTGTCGGGTACTGTCCGGTTGCCAGGTCACAATCTCCGGGTTAAGCGCCTGCTGCGCCTGTTGCAGCGAGGCATACGCACCGGTGCCGGTCAGGGCCACCAGCGCCGCGCCGAGACAACCGCTCTCGGCGATCTGCGGCACTTCGACTGGCATCCCGCTGGCGTCGGCAAACATTTGCATCCAGGGAGCGGAACGGGTCGGCCCACCGCTCAGGCGCAGGGCGGTGGCGCGCGGGAAACGCTGGCGGATACGGTTGAGATGGGTCAGGTGCGAGAACACCACGCCTTCATAGATCGCCTGCACCAGATGTGCACGGCTATGGCCCGCCTGGAGTCCAAAGAAACTGCCGTGCAGATCGGCTCCGGCGTTGCAGCCATACAGGAACGGCAGGAACAGCAACGAGCTGCTGGCTGCGGGCAATTCCGCCACCCAGTTATTCAGCTGCTGGTAATCCTCAATGCCCCATTGCTGACAAAACCATTCCAGGTTCGCCGCCGAAGTCGGGCTGGCGTCATGAATGATGAACTGGTCATCAATGGCGTAGCGGCCATAGACAAACGGGTAATTCGCTTCATCGATGATGCGATCGGTAATGCCGCTGGTGACTGACCAGGTGCCCATCACCGCGTTCAGCCGGGTTTCATCATGCAACCCGGCACAGACCGCGGTGGAGACCACATCAAACAAGCCACCTACCACCGGGGTGCCCGCACGCAGGCCGGTCAGTGCCGCCGCCTCTGCGGTGACATGACCGGCAATCTGCGTCGGACCCATAATCGGCGGCAGCGCCGGGATGATTTCATCGATGGCTAACGCCTGTGCCAGCGCCGCTGACCAGCTGCCGCTCTGCATGTCATACAGATTGGATTCAGAGATGTTGGTCTCTTCACACGCCAGCTCCCCGGTCAGACAGAAGCGCAGGTAATCATGCGCCATCAGCACGCTGCCGATGGCGGCATAACGCTGGGGTTCATGTTGTTTGATCCAGCGCAGCAGCGACACCGGATGACCGGTCCACAGCGTCTGACGCGTCTGCGGATAAAGCTGTTGCGGCATGCCGTCACGTTGCCACTGCTGCACCAACGCCAGCGCACGCCGGTCGGATGACAGGATGCCATTGCCGAGTGGCTGATGTTGCTTATCCAGCAGGAACAGCCCTTTACCCTGTGCGGAGATACCTATGCCTGCCACCTGCGCCGCATTCTGCCCGCTTTGCGTCAGCACCTTGCGGATCACCGCCGCCGCCTGTTGCCACAGCTGGGTCATATCGCGTTCGGCTCTGCCCGGCTCCGGTACCAGCACCGGCAAATTTTGCCGCGCCACCGCCAGTTCGCGGCCCTGCGCGTCATACAACCCAGCCTTAATAAAGGTGCCGCCGCAGTCCAGTCCTAACCAGCTGTTCATGCAGCCTCCCGCTTCACGGAGTCACAGCGTGCCGGTAACGTCAACGCCAGCACGGAAGCAATCGCCAGCGAGATCGCCAGGCTATAAACTCCGGCATCCTTGCTGTACTCAGCAATCAACACGCCCACCATATACGGACCACAGAAACCGCCGAGATTGCCCAGCGCATTGATCAGACCACGCGCGCCGCCCGCCACTTCCGCATTAAACAGACGCGGCGGAATACTCCAGAACACCCCGGCAGCCGACTGGATAAACACCCCGCAACCCACCAGCGCGGCATAGGACCACCAGACATGAGCCTGCAACAGCACTGACAGCGCCATACACAGGGCAAAACCCGCCAGCGGCAGTGCGACGAAGACCTTGCGGCGACCGCTGGCATCGGACAGCGACGAGAACAGAAACATGCCAAAGATCGCCCCGACATACGGCAGAATCGCCAGCATCCCCACTTTCTCCGCATTGCCGTTGGTTAGCCCTTTGAGGATGGTCGGCAGCCACAGGGTGTAGCCGTAGATCCCGGTCTGATAGAAAAAATTCACCAGAATCAGTCGCCACATCACCGGCTCGCGCATCACCCGGCTCAGCGAGGCTTTGCGGGTGTTCTGGCCTTTGATCATCAACTGTTCGTCATGCAGGGTCTTGATCAGGTACTGCTTCTCCGCCGGAGAGATCCATTTAGCTTCCTGCGGACGGTTGCTGATGGTGAACAGCCACAGTGCCATGACGAATACCGACAGCACCCCTTCAACAAAGAACAGCATGCGCCAGTCCCAGTTGGTGATGATCCAGCCAGACAGCGGCGCGGTAATAATTCCGGCGATCGGCACAAACATAATGACGATGGCATTGGCGCGGCCTCGCTCTTTATCCGGAAACCAGTTACCGATCATCGTCAGCACCACCGGCAGCATGCCGCCTTCCGCCACGCCAAGGGCAAAGCGCAGCGCCAGCAGCTGATACTGACTAGTCGCCAGCCCGGTGAGAATCGAGATCACCGCCCAGGCCAGCAGCGACCAGCCAATAAAACGTTTGCCGTTGCCGTACACCGCCAGCTTACCGCCCGGCACTTGCAGGAACAGATAACCAATAAAGAAGATGCCGCCTGCCAGCCCTGCCATTGAGGCGCTGATGCCCAGCTCGGCATCCATCCCTCCCGGCATGGCAAAAGCAATATTGACGCGATCCATATACGAGATGATGCAGGTGATGAGAATCGGCGGAATGATACGCAGCCAGCGCAGCGACGGTACGCCTTCACGGGTCAGTGCGGTAGACGTCAGACTCATGCTGTCCCCTCCAGTGCGGTAGTCGGGATCTTCACCACCACCTTGCGGATCGCCGCAGGCTGGTGCGGGGCACAGTTAGGGCGGTGAATATCCTGCGGGAAGAACACCGCAAAAGTGCCGGGCACCATGCGGATCAGGGTTTCATCCGGGGCATGCTGATAAAAAATGATGTCGCGGTTCTCATCATAGGGTTGATGGATGCTCAGGCTGGCGGGCTGATTCGCCACGCCAATCACCTCGTCACCTGACACCAGATATTGCACATCAATATGGTGGCGATGGGCTTCCGGGTAGTTTTCCTGCGCCGGGGCGGTTTGCAGATCCAGCACCTGCACCTGCCAGCCGGTGGCGCTGTCTACGTAGCGTCCGGCGGCGATGTTTGCCAGATCGTGGCTGGCGAGATACGCAATCGCCCGGGCGATAGCCGGTGGATAATGACGGGCGTCAGTGTTAGCGATATGTCCGGTAATCATCGGTAGCTCCTCCGTTACAGCGCCTGGATGCGTGTCCAGACACGCTCATCCACCGGGATGCCGAGGCGCTGGTTTTCCGCCCGCAGCACCGGGAATCTTTCGCCCGGCAGACGCACCGCCTGCTGACTATCGGCGCGTTCAGCGCCGGTAATCGACGCGCGAATACGTTGCAGTTTGTGGTCGCGGGTTTCGCCATCGATCAGGCGGTCAACATCAATGGCGATAAACACCTGCGAGATGCCAAATTCGTCCCCGTTGTCTTCGGTTACTTCGGTGACGGATGCGCCGTTGGAGAGCAGCGTGGCGAGCATATCCAGCACCACGGACAGCGCCGAGCCTTTCCAGTAGCCCATTGGCAGGATGCGGCGGTTGTTTTCGATGGTGCCAGGATCGCGGGTGTAGTTGCCTTCATCGTCGAAACCGCCATCCACCGGCAGGGTTTTGCCGGCCAGACGGTTCACCTCGAGCATGCCGTAGGAAAACATCGACATGGACATATCCACCATGGTGATCGGCTCACCAGGCACTGCGACAATCAGCGGGTTGGTGCCGATGGCACAGTTTTTCGCCCCCCACGGCGGCATTACCGCAATCGAGTTAGTCCAGCAAATGCCGACAAAGCCCTTCTCTGCCGCCCGCCAGCCATAGCTGCCGCCACGCATCCAGTGATTTGCGTTGCGCAGCGCCACCAGACCAATGCCGTGATCGCTGGCCAGTTCCATAGCGCGATCCATCATGTTGCGAGCAGTGATATTGCCGATGCCGCGTTGCGCATCCCACTGCTCGATGGCACCCAGCGACAGCACTTTTTTTGCCGTGGCGTCAGCCACGATATGCCCGGCATCCAGCTGCTGAATAAAACGCGGGAACCGATTTACGCCATGAGAATAGACGCCGTTGAGACTGGTTTCGGCAAACATCACCGCACAGTCGGTGGCCTTATCCTGTGGCACCTTGCGGCTTAACAGAACACGCAGGAATTCCTCATACAACTGCTGATAACTGATTCTCATACGGCACTCACTCCCCAGCGCTACGCTTTAAATTTCATATGTTGGAATGTCATTTCAAATAAATCGTATGGGGAAAGCTGTGGAGAGTCAAAGAAATGGGTGGGAATTTTTTACTTAAAAATCAATCTAATAAAAATTTGATCTGCTTTTGTGATCGCCCGCAAACTGGCCGATCTTCAGGCGTGAGGAAGCCGGGTCGTAGCGGCGCGATTTATCGCGCGGATTTTTGCCACAACGCGCATGTGATTGCGCGATAAATCGCGCCGCTACGGAATGTGCCTTATTACCTTCGGATCCGCACCCGATACAACGACGTGGTGGCGGTGATATACAGTTCGTCACCTTCCGGGCCACCGAGCGTACAGTTCGATACCCGTTCCGGCAGCGGAATTTTGCCGATGGTCTCACCGTGCCGGTCGAAGATAATCACCCCGTCGGCGCAGCTACAGTAAATATCGCCATTACTATCGACGCAGAAACCATCAGGAAAACCCGGAGCCACTTCAGCAAAGAACCTCCCCGCCACCAGTTCCCGGCCATCTACCTGGTAAACCCGCAGCTGACGGCGGCCCAGCGTGGGGAAATCCACCACCGACATATCGGCCACATACATCAGGCTTTCATTCGGGGAAAACGCCAGCCCGTTCGGGCGTTGCAAATCGCTGGCCGCAATGCTGAGCTGTCCACTGGCCGGATCGAAGCAGTAGAGATAACAGCCAATCACCTGGCTGTGAGCGTGATACCCCTCTTCATCGTTGATGATGCCGTAAGGCGGATCGGTGAACCAGATGGTGCCATCAGAGCGCACCACCAGATCGTTGGGCGAATTGAAGCGTTTCCCTTCAACCCGTTCCACCAGCATGGTGACGCTGCCGTCATGTTCGGTGCGGCTGATGCCGCGGCGGCCATGTTCACAGCTCACCACCCGGCCCGCCTGATCGCGGGCGTTGCCGTTGGCATAGCTGGAGCTGGCACGCCACAGGCTGAGTTCACCGTTGCGCTGCCAGTGGAACATACGGTTACCCTTCACATCACTAAACACCACCGCATCCTGCTGTGGCAGCCACACCGGGCCTTCGGCCCAGATGGCAGGAGAACAGAGTTTTTCGACCTGCATAATGTTGGCCTCCGTTACTGCACGCCCCAGATGGCTTTGTAGTGACCCTGGTAGTTGTTGGCCGGGTCATAGTTGTTCTGCGGCCCGCCGTCATTGGCGATATTTTCTTTGGTGATCAGATGCGCTGGTGTGACATAACCCGATGACGGCTGCCCGGCAAAGGCACGGTTAAATTCGTCCAGCAATTGCCAACCATGCAGCTTGAGCGGTTCTGCTACCGTAGCAATTTGGCTGTCGTCATTACGGATACGCTGGAAGGCAGAGATGGAACCGTCTCCTGCCGAGATATTAAACGGCGCATTTTTACCGCCTTTGCCAGCGGTTTTCAGTGCCGGTGCCATAAAGTCGAAATAGAGATCATTGATCGACAATGCATACTGGAAATGATCGCCGTATTTCTGCAACAGGCTGAAGGTCATGGAAGGCATGCGGTTGGCGGTATCGGCCAGTGGCGTATCGATAAACTCAACCACCTTACAACCGCTGCATTTTTCAATTTCCTGCTTCATGGTGTTGGCCTTATCCAGCGCGATTTGATAGAGCGAATCGGTAAAGATCAGCACCTGCGCCTTGCCTCCCGAACGCACCACCGCATACTGCGCCGCCAGGCGCGCTACCTCGTTTGAATCCGAAGTGATATTGTCCGTCACGCCGTATTTCTCAATCGGCCCGGGTTGCGGTTCGGCATGCCACGCCATCAGCACGATTTTTTGTTCTTTGGCTTTTTTCAGCGGGATTTTCGCCACGTTCGGGTTCCAGCCACCAATCACAATGCCGTCCGGGCGCTGGGCAATCGCCTGATTCAGCGCCGCGAGCTGATCTTTGACCGAGCCGCCGCCATCGAGGGTTTCCAGTTTCCAGCCCGCAACCTTAGCCGCCTCGCTTAATCCCTGCTGCACTCCCTGCACCCCGCCGTTCTTCATGTCGGACGCGATAAAAATGATTTTCTTGTTGGCCTGCAGTTTTGGTCCGGTGGTCGGCCCATCCCAGGTGCTGGAACTGGCGGTGGCTTTTGCCACTGCCGCGGTCGCCTGGTCGAGGTAACTGTCTGCGTGCGCGGTCACTGATGCCACCAGCATGGCGGCAAATGTCAGACCCAATGCCTTATTTTTCATAATGAATTCCCTGGTGTGATGGTTTTTTGTTTATGGTCAGGTGCAGAGGCAGGCGCGCTTTGGCTGCGCACCACCGCTTTTTGGTTCAACATGCGGCGACGCTGGGCGTAACCGGCAAGGGTAATCGACAGCAACAGCGTGGCCCCGTTGAACAACGGTTCGACCCAGAAGTCACCGCCAAACTGCTGAATACCGGCAATACCAATGGCGAGGATCGTAATACCCACCACGGTGCCCCAGACGTTCACCCGTCCCGGACGGATGGTAGTGCTGCCCAGAAACGCCCCGACCAGCGCAGGCAACAGATAATCCATCCCGACGCTGGCCTGGCCGACACCCTGTTCGGCAGCAATCAGTACGCCACTGAAACCGGTGAGGACGCTGGAGGCGATAAAGGTGCCGATGATGTATTTGTTCACCGCGATACCATTCAGGCGTGCCGCAGTAGGATTGCCACCGACCGCATACATGCAGCGTCCGAGCGGGGTGTGTTCGGTAATCAGCCACAGCACGATTGCCACTGCCAGCACATAGAACGCGCCAATCGGGATACCAAACAGCTCGGTATGGTGCAGCGCGCTGAAAGCATCGGGCAAATCGCCGACAATCTGGCGTCCACCGGAGTGCCACAACGCCACCGCGTACAGCACGGTGCCGGAACCGAGGGTAGCGACAAAGCTATCAATATCCGCTAACGCCACCAGAATGCCGTTAAGCAGGCCATACAACGCCGAGATCGCCAGCACCGTCAGCACCGCCATCTGCCACGAGAAGCCATATTCCACCTGTAAGGTGATGGCGAGGATGTGCCACAGCACAATACCGAAACCGACGTTAAGGTCGATCTTGCCGACGATCATCGGCAGCGTGGCCGCCAGCGCCAGCAGGGCAATTTTGGCCTTGCTGGCAAGGATTGCCTGTAACGTCAGCATGGTGGCGAACGACGGTGATAATACGGAAAACAGCAGGGTCAGCAGCACGCACAGCAGCAGCAGGCCATAGCGGGTCATAATCTGCATCGACCAGGGGGCAAAGCCATGCTGAGCCAGGTTTACCCGCTGCTCCAGCGCGGTGGATTTTACGGATGTTTTCGACATAATTTTTCTCCTGCCTTCCTTTTCAGACGGTGGTTAATGGGGCAGCGCTGCTGGCAGAGGCCAGCTCCAGCAAACCGGCAAAGGTCACCTGTTCATTTTTTAATTCACCCACCACCTGGCCACGGTTAAACACCAGTGCGCGGTTACAGATATGGGCGATCTCTTCGAGGTCGTTGGAAATCACCAGCACCGCGATGCCGTCAGCCAGCGCTTTATTTAGCAGGTGATAGATCTCTTCCCGCGCACCGACATCCACACCGGCAGTCGGATCTTCCAGAATCAATAACGGGGCGTTGAGGTGCATCCAGCGCGCCATCACCACTTTCTGCTGGTTGCCGCCGGACAAGGCGCTGATATCGAGATTGACGTCTTTAGGCCGGACATCGAACAGCTGCACCTTCCACCAGCTGGCACCGATTTCGGCGCGACGTCCGTAGCGTGACAGCAGCCGATGGCCACTGGCGCAGGGATTAAGAAACAGGTTTTCACGCATGCTCATCGACATCACCAGGCTTTCACCGGTACGGTCGCCTGCCACCAGCGATACGCCAGCGGCCATTGCCTGCTGCGGAGTTTGTGGCTGATAGGGTTGATCGCGAAAGTGGATGCTGCCTGCGGTGGCCTGACGCAAACCAAACAGCAGGCGGCCAATCTCCTCCTGACCCGCACCGCGTAAACCTGCCAGCGCCAGCATTTCACCGGGTTGCAGGCTAAAGCTGACCGGCCCCACTTCATCAATGCACAGCTGGTCCAGCACCAGCACCGGTTTTTGCGCGTCGGGTAACGGCTGTCGCTGATTTCCTTCCAGTGCTTCACCGACAATCATCTCCACCAGATCATGCAGCTGGTAGTCGGCGGTGTTGCCTTCCGCCACATGTTTGCCATCGCGCATCACGCAGATACGGTCGGAAATTTCGATCACTTCGTCGAGGCGGTGAGTCACGTAGATCATGCCGACCTTGCGGCTTTTCAGCCGGTTAATCACATCAAACAGATGGCGCACATCATTAGCGGGTAAGGAGGCGGTCGGTTCATCCAGCACCAGCACTTCCGCATTGACCGCCACGGCACGCGCAATCGCCAGCAATGACTTTTCGGTACGCGACAGTTCGAACACCCGGGCGTCCGGGTCCAGTACGATGCCCACTTCCTCCAGCGCGGCCCGTGAACGTTCACGTACGGCACGCCAGTCGATCAGCCCCAGACGACGGGTAAACCCCATCACCAGCGCCATATTTTCCGCCACCGTCATCCATTCGATCAGACCGAGATCCTGATGAATAAACGCAATCGGCTGGTGCGTCGCCGTTTTCAGGCTGGCGGCAGAGCCGATACTGGTTTCGTGAAAACGGATATCCCCTTCATCACGGTTGTAGACACCGGCCAGCACTTTAATCAGGGTGGATTTTCCGGCGCCGTTTTCTCCCAGCAGGGCAAGGACTTCGCCGGGATAAACCGCCAGGCTGACATCATTCACGGCGGGGTTGCCGCCAAAGCGTTTGGTGATATGGCTCAGAGTAAGAACCGGTGTTCCCGGGCTATGCTGCATTACAGCCTCCTGCAAACTCCTGGTGAGCATCAACAGCGGCGACAACCTGAAAACACCGCTAAATTTCAACATGCGAAATACGATTCCAAAAAATACTATTCCTGACGCGCACGAAAAGCAAAGAAGTGAGCGGGATATAATTCATTAATAAACAGGTAGTTATATTTTCTGTTGCGGAATTGTGATGCATCACTCACTTCCAGCGGGGGTGGATTTTCGCGAAAAGTCACACTAAAACTGGCGAAGGATTCCCAGGCTGAAGTGTCTGAGTTAACATCTGGCGACTGTTCTTTTACCGGAGCAGGAAAACTGAGAGGAAGCGTGGATGGTGGTTAAAGTGGATAAAGCAAAGGAAGAAAAGAGTGACAAGCCGCTGGGGACACAGAGCCTGTTTCGTGGATTGCAACTGATTGAACTGTTAAGCAATTACCCCAACGGGTGTCCGCTGGCCCATCTTTCTGAGCTGTCCGGCATGAACAAGAGTACCGTGCACCGCCTGTTGCAGGGGTTGCACAGCAGTGGTTATGTCACCCAGGCCCCCTCGCCTGGCAGCTATCGCTTAACCACCAAATTTATTTCTGTCGGGCAGAAGGCACTCTCCTCGCTCAACATCATCCATGTCGCGGCCCCGCATCTGGAAAAGCTGAACTTAGAAGTGGGAGAAACGGTCAATTTCTCCAGCCGCGAAGATGACCATGTGATCCTGATTTATAAGCTGGAACCCACCACCGGGATGATGCGCACTCGCGCCTATATCGGCCAGCATATGCCGCTGTACTGCTCGGCGATGGGCAAGATTTTTATGGCCTGGGGCAGTGAAGATTATCTGCCCGAATACTGGCAAAGCCATCAGGACAGCATCCAGCAACTGACGAAAAACACCATCACCACACTGCCGGAAATGATGGAAGAACTGAAAAACATCCGCCAGCAGCAAACGGCGATGGATCGCGAAGAGAATGAGCTGGGCGTGTCATGTATTGCCGCCCCGGTGTTCGATATCCAGCAACGCGTGCCTTACGCGGTATCGATATCGTTACCCACCGCCAAGATGCAACAGATCGGGGTGAAAAAGCTGATGGGGCCGGTGGTCGCCACCGCCCGAGCCATTTCTGAAGAACTGGGATACAACACCTGACGGAAATTTGGTAGCGGTGCGATTTATCGCGCCGCTACGGATCCGTGCGGTGGGGAGTTATTGATCGTTAGTAAATCGCCCGACGATGGTGGCGGCCCCCAGCGCATGCCCTTTCAGCTTCGCCACCAGCGCATCATGGGTTAACCCCGCCGGTAACTGGTCAGGCGGTAAATCGGTAGCAACCAGCACAAAGTTGTAGTGATGCACGCCGCTTCCCACCGGCGGACACGGGCCGTAGTAACGGGTGGTGCCGGGAGAGTTCTTGCCCCCGGTGTAACCGGTACCTTTTGCCAGTTCTCCCTGGGCAAACGAAGTCCGATCAGCGGCGATGTTATAGGCCACCAGATGCGTGACGCCCAGCCCCTTTCCTCCCACCGGATCGGTGATCATCAAGGCGAAACTGCGCGTCCCGGCGGGCGCGTTGGACCAGCTCAGAGCTGGGGAAACATTGTCACCGGTACAGGAAGGATTGCCTTGCGCGTTACCGGCAAATGCCTTTTCCAGCATCGCGTTATCGGTAAAATCGGATGATTGCAGGGTAAAAATCGGGGCGGCCAGCACTGAGGCCGGAAATAGCGCCAGCCATAGCGCGCGCTTCAACATAACCATCATTCACTCCTGTTGATGAAGAAACCAACCAAAGAAACAAGTATATACCCTGATTTTCCTCCTTCGACTTCGCTAAACTGAGAAATGCACCGATTACGCAATCAGGGAATCCGGATGTCAGATGCAGCGCTCAGTCATTTCTTACCCGCGACACAGCAATGGTTTCGTGCTGCGTTTCGGGCCCCGACTCCGGTCCAGGCCGAAGCATGGCAGGCCATTGCCAGCGGGAAAAACTGTCTGGTGATCGCCCCTACCGGCTCCGGTAAGACGCTGGCGGCTTTTCTGCATGCGATTGATGCCTTGTTTCGTGAACGAAGCCAGGCAGCATCCGTCGAACGTAGCCACAAAACCCGCATCCTGTATATCTCCCCGGTTAAAGCGCTGGCCGCTGATGTTCAGCGCAATCTGCAAATGCCGCTGGCGGGCGTTGAAGCACAGCGCCGCCAGCAAGGCGAGCCGGAGATCGCGCTGGCGGTGGGGATGCGCTCCGGTGACACGCGCAGTGCCGAGCGAGCGCAGCTGCAACGACGTCCACCCGATATTCTGATTACCACGCCGGAATCGCTGTTTTTGCTGCTGACCTCCAAAGCACGCGAAACGCTACAGGGCATCTCAACGGTAATTGTCGATGAAGTCCATGCGGTGGCGGGCAGCAAACGCGGCTCTCATCTGGCGCTCAGTCTGGAACGACTCGATGCACTGCTGGCCCAGCCAGCCCAACGCATCGGTCTCTCAGCGACGGTGCGCCCACCCGAGGTGGTGGCACGTTTCCTTGGTGGTGCGGGTGAAACACGGGTGGTCAACCCCGACGCAAAACGCCCCCTGCAACTGACCATCACCGTCCCGGTTGCCGATATGACCGATATTCAGCAGCGTCCCGATGCGCGCGCTGCTCAGGATGCAACCCTGGCCGCCGGGTCGATCTGGCCGCATATCGAAGCCGGGATCCTCGACGAAGTGCTGCGCCATCGGGCCACGCTGGTATTTACTAATTCACGCGGTCTGGCGGAAAAACTCACCGCGCGCCTCAACGAACTCTACGCGCGGCGGCTGGGGGAACAACCAACAGAACCGGGAGAATCCTTCGGCTACGGATCCTTCACTGGTGGCACCGAAAAACGTGTGCAAACGCCTGATACCTTTATCGCCCGCTCGCATCATGGCTCAGTGTCGAAAGAGCAAAGGCTGGAAATTGAAACCGCCCTCAAGGCGGGAGAGCTGCGCTGCGTGGTGGCAACATCGAGTCTGGAACTGGGCATTGATATGGGTGATATCGACCTGGTGATGCAGGTCGGCGCACCGTTGTCGGTCGCCAGTGCGCTGCAACGTGTGGGTCGCGCCGGGCACCAGGTTGGCGGCACCCCTAAGGGTATTTTCTGGCCGCGCACGCGCCGGGACCTGGTGGATACCACGGTGACGGTGAATGCCATGCTGGCCGGTGAGCTGGATGCCATTGCCCCGCCGCATAACCCGCTGGATGTGCTGGCACAGCATACGGTGGCTGCCGCCGCGATGGATACCTTGCAGGTTGATGGCTGGTTTGAGCGGGTCCGGCGGGCCGACCCTTTCCGCACCCTGCCGCGTACCGCCTTTGATGCGGTGCTGGATATGCTGGCCGGGCGCTATCCCTCCGATGAGTTTGCCAATTTACGCCCGCGCATCATCTGGGACCGCCACAACCACACCCTCAGTGGCCGTCCTGGCGCGCAGCATCTGGCCGTCACCAGCGGCGGGACCATCCCGGATCGCGGTATGTTCAGCGTCATGCTGCCCGAAGGCGAAGAACAGGCGGGCGCGCGACGCGTGGGCGAACTGGATGAGGAGATGGTGTACGAATCGCGGGTCAATGACATCATCACCCTCGGAGCCACTTCCTGGCGCATTCAGCAAATTACGCATGATCAGGTAGTGGTGGTACCTGCTCCTGGACGTTCGGCGCGTCTGCCCTTCTGGCATGGCGAGGGGGTTGGCCGCTCTGCAGCACTCGGTGAGGCCATTGGGCGCTATCTGCGCGCCATTGATCAGGGTGCTTCCCCGGGCGATACCCTGGATGAATATGCGCGCCATAATATTCAGACGCTGATTGCCGAACAGCACCAGGCAACCGGCACCTTGCCAACTGACCGCATCTTACTGATTGAACGTTGCCGCGATGAAACCGGTGACTGGCGCGTGATTTTGCATTCGCCGTACGGCCAGCGCGTGCATGCTCCCTGGGCACTGGCAGTGGCAGAACGCATCAGCCGGATAATGGGTCTCGATCCTGCCGTGGTCGCCAGCGATGATGGCATTGTCGCGCGTTTTCCGGACAGTGAAGGCCGTGTACCCGGCGCTGAAATGTTCCTGTTTGCACCTGATGAGCTACAGCGGGTGGTGACTCAATCCGTCAGCCAGTCGGCGCTGTTTGCCGCCCGGTTTCGCGAATGTGCGGCGCGTGCGCTGCTGTTACCACGACGCAATCCCGGTAAACGTTCGCCACTCTGGCAGCAACGTTTACGTGCCGGGCAGTTACTGGAAGTTGCCCGCCAGTTTGAAGATTTTCCCATCCTGATTGAAACCGCTCGCGAATGTTTACAGGATGTCTATGACTTACCCGCCTTGCATCATCTGATGTTGCGTCTGCAACAGGGAGAGATTCAGCTGGTGGAGGTCAGTACCGATTCGCCCTCACCGTTTGCCGCCCCGCTGCTGTTTGGTTACGTAGCGGAGTTTATGTATGCCAGCGATGCCCCGCAGGCGGAGAAACGCGCCTCCATGCTGGCGCTGGATAGCAAACTGTTAAGTGACCTGCTGGGCCAGGTCGATATGCACGAACTGCTGGCTCCCGAGGTGGTCGCCCGCGTGGAGCAGGAATTACAACGCACGCTGCCTGATTATCACGCCAGCAGTCGCGAAGCACTGGTGGATTTGCTGCGTGAACTCGGTCCCCTTTCAACCGCGGAACTGGCGATACGCTACAACGGTGAAGAGGCACTGAATACCGGTTTAACGGCGCTACAGCAGGCACAACGGATTTTCCCGGTCAATATGGCCGGTGACACGCGCTGGACAGTGACTGAGGATGCCGCGCGGTTGCGCGATGCATTGGGAATCAGCGTGCCCGATACCTTACCCGCCGTGCTACTCCAGCCGGTAGCACGTCCGTTATACGATCTGATCAACCGCTTCGCCCGCACTCACGCACTGTTTACGGCATCACAAATGGCCCGGCATTTCGGGCTGGGGCGTGCCGTCGCCGACGATGCGCTGGAGGTGCTGCGCCAACAGGACAAGGTGCTGAAAGGCGACTTTGCCGCAGCCGACAGCGATGAACCGCAATGGGTGGCGGAATCCGTATTCCGTCGTCTGCGCATCCGTTCGTTGCAGGCGGCGCGCGAAGCCACTAAACCGGTGAACCAGGCGGTCTATGTCACCCTGTTGCTGGAGCGTCAGGGCGTATTGAGCGATGCCGCCGCCCGTCAGGCCCAGGGCGCATTTAGTGGCACCAACGGCGTGCTGCGGGTGATCGAACAATTGGCAGGCGTCGCATTGCCCGCTGCGCTGTGGGAATCACAAATCTTTCCTGTCCGGGTACGTGATTACCAGCCCGCAATGCTGGATGAACTGCTCTCCAGCGGCGAAGTGATTTGGAGCGGGCAACGCGCTCAGGGGGCCAGTGAGGGGTTGGTGTCATTGCATTTAAATGACTACGCCGCTGAAACGCTGCCTGCACCAGACGAGGGGAGAACCGTGGCACTGACACCGCTACAACAATCGATCCTGACGCTGTTGCAGGACGGCAGCGGCTGGTTTGTGCGCCAGCTGTTACCGCGTCTGATGGATGAAACGCCTGATTCCTCACTGGTTTACGAAGCAATGTGGGATCTGGCCTGGCGCGGTTATCTCACCACCGACACCTGGTCAGCACTGCGCACCCTGAACAGCCAGAGCAGCACGCCGCGTTCCCGTCCCAGTCGCCCCCGGCTCGGACGCATTAGCTATAGCGCGCCCGCTGCCCGTATCAGCACCGGCCCTACCCTCAACAGCATGGCGGGCCGCTGGTCGCTAATTATGCGCCCGCCCCTTGCCGATACCGAGCGCGCGCTGGCGCTGACAGAAAATATGCTGGATCGCTTTGGCGTCATCAGTCGCGGTGCCGCCATCGCAGAACAGGTGCCCGGCGGATTCCCAGCGTTACAACCGTTGCTGCGTGGCCTGGAAGATGCCGGACGGTTATTACGCGGGCGGTTTGTTGCCGGGATGGGAGCCGCGCAGTTTGCTGACCATACGGCGATTGACCGTCTGCGCCAGCTCGCCAGCAGCCCACATAGCGGCTCCAGTCCGGTGGCTCTTGCAGTACTTGATCCGGCCAACCCTTTTGGCGTGCAACTGCCGTGGCCATTGAGTCTGAGCGGTAATCGTCCCACGCGCCGCAATGGCGCGCTGGTGGTGATTGCGCAGGGTCGGGTGATGCTTTATCTGCCACAAGGTGGCAAAGAGTTGATGACTTTTGCTACCGGGTCCGGTCATGAAGAGTTACATGCCGCGATACTGGCGTTGGGTGTGGCTCTCAAACGCGAGAAGCATCTCAGCTTTACGCTGGAGCGTATTGATGAGACACCCGCCGGGCAATCGCCGCTGCTCCCGGCTCTGAAAGAGATCGGATTTTCCCGTGTGCCACGGGGATATAGCTGGTATGGGTAAGCAGGCTTCCTGGCTGGCGCATACGGGGTAAACTCAGAAATTTTTCATCATTTCATCATGTTGGCTTCCTTGTAAAAACGGGAAGTCGTATCCAGGTTTTAGCCTCCTGTTGATGCTCTTATCAATAATTCACAATCCAGGGAGGTTCTTTTGACGGATGCAGCTCATATTTTCTCACCAACCGCAGGACATGCAGCGTTACAACCCACCAGCAGAACGGCATTTTCATTCGGCAGAATATGCCGGACCCTGAGCAACAGCCTGACACGACTCTCCAGTAATCACCGGTTGCCACGCTCAGCGCCTGAAGTGGTGAGGCAGAGTCTGAGCAATCTCAATAGCTATTTCGCTTCACTGATCCGCTCCAGTTCTTACGGAATGGAAAGGCCGGTACTGGCCGCTGCACAACTGCTGCTGCATTGGTCGTTCTGCCAGCTACAGCAGCGGGCACTCGATCAGGCACACAGTGAGCTACCCAGGCTGCTGCTGACCACATCGGACAACGCTGGGTTGAATGAGGAGTTGTATGCGCTAAACCAACTGATGCTTTCCGCCTCAACGGCTGAAGGTGCCAGCGTGGCATTGCAACGTGTCGAAGAACATGTTGCGGAGCGAGAAGAATGGCTGAATAGCCTGACAGAAGAAGATCGTCACCTTTACCGCAAGTTTGAGCAGAAACTCAAAGACTGCCTGGAAAAGATGGCATTCTGGCACCCCCGTTCAACGCTGATGCTCCCGCTGATCAATGCGCTGGCACCTTATGTCAGCGTTTATCTGGATACTACGCTGCCCACCCTCGGTGCGTCCTCTGCGACAACGGCACCCGGGCAGATGTTGAATGCCAGTTCAGTTATCATTGGGGACACATCACCCGCCGCAGAATTATGGTTCAAATCCATCATCAACCTGCCTGCCGACATTTCCCTGCCACCGCTGCTGCTAAGGCAGGGACAGTCGGTTTGCCTGCGTATTCCCAAATGTCCCTCGGATAGGGTGAACAGGTTTGATAACCAGACCTCAGAGATTGAAATCGCGGGTGTAGGTATTGAAGGCAATCTGGCAACACAGGTTTGTATTAGTAATAACAATGGATTAGATCTTGAGATCGGCCGGGAGTTGAATACCGCCACGACAGGATATTCTTCTGCACTTTACCGTCTCCCACTACAAATCGATGGGGTGAGCGAGTCAATTAACAGCGGTATCTGCCCTGCTGCCAACCCCGCACGGAAAACATTGGCTGCGCCGCTCTCAGGCTGGAATCTCCTGCCCGTCGCTGGAGCACAGGATATTCAGCCTGAGGTGATTGATGAAAATGACCTCGATCCATTTGGACCCATGGCCGGTTTTGATGAATGGCCATTTTACGACTACGGCGAAACGACCGCGGCGCAGGCTTTATCGTCAACGCCAATGCTGTCTGCTGAGCAGGTTGACTATGCGCTCAACCTGTTTGATCGTCATAAAAGGGTGTTAATGTTATATCCCTTTACCTTCCCCAGAAATCCCCCTACAACCGCTGCCCTACCTGGTAGCACTACACCGCTGCCTGCGGTCACTCAGGATAGTCTGACGCACTTATTTGGTCCGTCTGAAACAGCGAAACCGCAGGGGTCGTGCAGAATAAAACGCCCCCCCCTTATTGCCCGCGATCTTGATGACATGCTGGTACAGGCACAGCAGTGGCTCAGCCAAATTCCAGCGACTCAGATTGAAGACAAACTTCATGTTTATTTGCTTACCCTGCCTGAATCCGTCACGTCGCAACTTACTCCGCTGGAAAAAATCGCCATCATCATCAGAAAATTAGTGATAAATAATAACCAGGACTGTGCATATGACGAGTCAGAGGCACTCAAATTTGTCACGTCACTGTTTGAGCGCTCACCCTTTGCGAATAATAAAGAATTACTGAATGCCTGGGTACAGACTCCGGAGGGAAAACATCATCTGACCGATATCCTGCTCTATGAGATCGACCGTCTGATACCCGATCCGGGGAAATTACTGTCCGCAACCTTTAATACTATTTTGGCGATGGTAAAACCCGTCAGCACTAAATTTTCAGCGCTGGAAAATCTGGTCATTGAACTGCAAAATGGATTTAAAAACAACCTGCTGGCCTCCGTGATAAATGCTGATGAAGCACTACCCGCTTTTCTGGAAAGTGAGGCGATCATTGAAAAAATGCAGTTTCTCCACCTGGAATTCATTAAAAATCATCTTCCCTGCTTCCGTCTGATAAACAAAGACGATGTCAGTGACGAAGCCGTGCTTTCTACCAATGGCGTACTTTTAACCGTTGCTGCGGGCATCATTGCCAATGACAACAAACTGAATCTACTTACTGGAGATAAGTTAAAAAAGTTTGGAATGCAATCTCTGCTCCGTTTCTCAGATGATTATTTATTAAGAAAGTTTTCCCGCTATGATGACCTGCTTAAAAAAAGCACTTACAGGCTGAGTGATTATCTCAATCATCTCGAAGTGGAAGGCCGGTTGCTGGTACATGCTTTGTATCTCAATCATAAAATTTACCACGATCTGCAACAATACAGAGAGCAGATCACTCATCTTAAAAGCGATTATCAGGCTTTAGCTGATGTGGAAAAACAACTCTGCCGCCTGGCTTTTGAACAGATTCCTGCGGTCGACCAGGATTTTTTTCTGTTTGCTTCGCAGGAGCCGCAGGGACTGGAAGTTTATTTCGTCACGTCAGAGAATGCATTAGATCCCGTTAAAAACCGCCATTTTATTGGTTTTATTGTGACAGCAGACTTCGAGCGTATCAGGCGTTGCTATTTCATTTCTGAAATCCCGGTGCTAAATAATTTTTCTGCACCCTTAGCCTATGATGATTCCGCACATTTCCACACCAGAGATCATTACGCTAACTGGCTTAATCAGCAGGGTAAAACCGCTTTTGTGGCACGTTTATCTGCCCAGGGTGTCAATCAATTGGCGCAAACCACGTTTTTTGTCAGCGACAAAAAATCCGTTCCTGCCGCTAATGAAAGGGAAAACTGGCAGATATATATGCAACGCTTAAGTCAAAGTATTATTAATATACGTTTCCCTGAAATCACCACGGTCACAACATCATCACCGGGAACCTGGGATGTTGTGGTTGATTTTTCCGAAAACTTAGCCACGCAGTTCATTCCGGTTGAATCGTGCAAACAGGCACTGAATGATATTACTGCCGGACCAGACACCCTAAAGAAGGTTTTGCTGACCCTTGAGGATGCGGCAATATGCCTTTATGATGCAACCCCTGAAGGGGAAGGCAGCAAACTGGTAAAGTTTTCCGCCACGGTTGCGCGTTCTGTTGTCGGAAAGATCACTGAAAATATCAGAAAGGAAACCAAACACGCTTCCTCACAGGTAAGCCTGAACCCAACTGATGCATCGCATGTGAAGGAACAAATGTATCTTGAGGATAGTCAGGTAAGGAATTATCTGGCAAATTCGACACTATTTAATACCGATTTAGGCTGGATGTTACATAACAGTTCTCTTAATATCCTACAGCTTCCTGCTCAGATGAAAATTCTTGATGTTCGCTGGAACATCGTCACAGACCAGATTTATTGCAGAACTAACGCCCCCCAGGGTATAAAAAACTATCGGCTTGATCAGAAAAATTTATTCCTTCTCCCTGCCAACTATGAAGTGGTTCGCTCTGAACCGCATAATCAGGAATTAGTCATAAACGTTTCTGAATTCTTATCTCATATCGCAAGCGGTACGCTTGATGCATTAAAGACCGAACGAATGGAACAGGATATGCGTACTTCCGATAAATATGGAAAAGTGTTTTTTAAAAAAGAATTCTCAGAGATTAATTTTAACAACGCAAATATCTCTGATGCCTTTTTCAATAATTTAATCACCTATCCTGGATGGAAACCGGTGCGCCTTTGGGTTAAGAGAGACGATGGTGACATGATAATCATCGAATGGAAAGATGAAAAAAAACGCATTCAATTTCAACAACTGTGTGAGTTTAATGACATCTTTATCTCCTGGCATGGTGATCCCATTAACGGTAGCAGTGCATCGATTCGGGTGAAGCGTAATGCCTCCACAAAAGCCCCGTTCTATACCGATATGATTAGTCCACTGACATATGGTTACATGGCATTAAATCCCTATGAGGACTATCAGCGCAAAGCAGCGATGCAGAATTTAATTAAGGAAGGTAGTCGGCTTCCAGACCCGCCCCACTTTGCTGAAATAGCATGCCGAAATATGATGAAAGAACTGGGAATGATCCTGCCAGTTGATTTTATACGAGGGAAATATCCTGCAGCCAGTGAATTTATAGAGAAGTTTGCAAGATGGGAAATACCTGCAACAATTAATTCAGGATTTAAAAGATTTTCACGGGCAATTGCACTATTCCACAGCACATATCCGAATGAAGACATTTTTTACCCGAAGGCGGATAATTTCATAAAGGCATTCGAAAAACTGGACCAGAAAACAAAAGTTTTCAATTATCGTAACCGGGAGTTTAAAGATAAAGTTGCCGTCTATTACAAACAGTTTCCCGAGCGTGAAATCAAGGCTAATCGATGGATAAATAAGATTCTCGACAAAATATCCCCGCCGGATGTTCAGGATGATCCAAAATACACACTAAAAACAAAAAGTAAATATGACATGGAAACAAAATATCCTGAATTTCTTAAACAACTCAAAGTCAATATAAATGAACTCCATTCTCAGGCCCGGATGATTAGCGACCTTTTCAATAACAAACTACACCCGGGGCTAATGAGTAATATCCTTTCGGAGTTTACAGGAAAAACATTTACTGATGATGAAGTGCGCTCATTCACTACCGATTTCCGAAGATTACAGAATAACATCCTGGCAGTCACCCCCGATCGGTTCCGGATTTTTGAGGAGAGATATGCTAAAGATGGCCAACTGGTTGGCGGTTGTTTTAAAGATGATGCCGAAAAATTACTTTTTAGTCCCGGAGACATGGCTTTTACGACTACCGATGATAAACATAAATTTATTTACACCCAAAAAATACCCAACGATGATATATTTAAACAGATCGCCATACATGAATCCGATCATATTAATAATGGTTTAGACTTTGCTTACACGCCCCCTGAAGTGTATATTGAAACCTACAATACAATAAAAAAATTTACTTTCCGTGGAATCGAACAATATGGCAAAGAACTTTTATCGGACAGAAACCATCTGGTTGATTACCTGATGCGTGACTCTGAATTTCTTGAACGTTTCTGCGACCAATTAGCGAGACACACTCAGGATTTTATCCACAGAGATAAAATCTGGAAATTTGTCAGTCAATATTTAGGGGGGAATTCTCATCGCTATCACAATCGGTTTAGTGATGAAGCGACAAAAAAACGTATTGAATTACGCTCACTAATGGACATTGCCTATAACAATCATAAATTCCTGCTTTATTTCCTGAAGCAAAATGCTGATTTTATGGTCAGCCTCTGGCATCGGGTAGCTGAGGTCGCACATGAATATCTGGAACCGAATCAGAAAATCGATAAAGATGCGCTCATTAAATTTGATTTATTAAAATCGATTGTATTGCAGGCAGGTACTGCACTGTTGGATGAGGTGAATGCGGGTGCTTCAACTTCGAAAAAAGATTCAGCCGACTCAGGTTAAAACACGGGTAATTCGTCGCGGCACGATTTATTGCGCCGCGACATTATGTTATCAAAATGACATCATCAAAACGTCACCACCGTCACCCAGTTCGCATCACCACCGGCAGGGGCGCTACCTGCGCGTTTCAGCACCCCGCTGCGTGAATTGATGGCATAGCTACCCGTCACATTACTTTTCTCTCCACTGGCAATCAGCCACTTACCATCAGGCGAGATGGCTATGCCGCGCGGCTGTTTTTCCACCTGCCAGCTGCCAATTAACGTTAATTTACCGTCATTTTTATTCACGCGGTATCCAGTCACCGTGCTACTGGTGCGTTCCGTCACATACAAAAAACGACCATTGGGCGTAATGCGAATATCTGCTGCCCAAATACGTGGTGTCGGATCGTTGTAATCTGCCGGACGTTCACGACCATGTTGCAACTGATACTGCGCCGCGACTGCATTGGGCCATTCAGCGATCTTATCCAGCGCACCATTTGGCTGGCGCTTAAATTGCGTAATGACGCCCCCCATCTCACCCACGTTATACAAATAACGGTTATCCGGTGACATCACCGAATGGCGCGGTCCGTTATCCGCAGCAGTCTCCACATAACCCTTACCAATCGGTGTCAGGCTGCCGTCCGGGGTTAAATTGAGTTGCAACACGCGGTCAGTGCCAAGATTGCCGACATAGACCGAGTGCCCGGTCGCATCGGTGATCACAGAATGCGCCACATGGCCGGTTTTATACGCCGCAACCGGAGGTGCTTCCACTTTACCGTTACTCGCCAGGCGATAGACATGAACCACATCACCATCATACGAGGCACCTAACAGGAAACGCCCGCGACCATCGACGCTGATATAAGGATAACTGGCCGCGGCTGCCACCTCGGCCGCCTGTGTCAGGTCACCGCTGTGCGCATCAATCGCCCAGCTCACCAGCCGCAATGGCTGGCTGCGAATTGCAGCATATAAACGGTGATGATCAGGGCTGAGCGCCATCGGCATCACTTTACCGCCTGCCGATGTCTGGCCCAGTAAGGTCAGCGCCCCGGTTTTATCATTCAGGGCATAGCGGGCAATGTTGCCATCACTGGCCTCAGACACATAGACGAAGGTTTGTGCCATCAGTGATCCACTGAAAGCCAGGGCAGAGAGTAACGCCAGACGCATAACATTTTTCATTATTTTTCTCCACAGGTCAGGGTCGGAGCAGCGTATCTGGCGTGAATCCGGGCGGTAAGGTGTGATTGCCCGAGACAGTTTGGGCAAATGTCCAGATAGTATCCACTTTCAGTGGGTTAGCACGGAGTGGCCGAAAAAGTTTTATGTGGGATTGTGCGCTGGCTCACTGGTGCCGGACAGCTCAACATCTTAAGCAGCCAGCGTTGCTCACCTTGCACACCACCACCATATGGTTATAATGAATTAACCAAATGGAGGTGCACAATGAAGCAATTCACACTCCCCGCCACATCCCGCGAACCGGAACGTTTATGGCAATTTGCCGGATTAAACAGTGCCGATGGCGTGTTGCTGATGGGGCAGATTGACGCAGGTCTGGAGGGTTCCGTTGCCAGCCGTATCGTATCATGGGCGCGTATCACCCAGGCCGATCTGCGCCATATGACCGGCATTCCCGGCACCACCTTTACTCGTGGATTGAAAAATCGCTTTACCTCAGAACAAAGCGAGCGTCTGGTTCGCTTTATCCGGGTGATGGATCGTGCCGTAGAACTGTTTGAAGGCGACAGAGAAAAGGCGCTGCAATGGCTGAACGAACCCGTTCGTGCGCTCGGCAACCAGAAACCCGGTGACCTGGTCGCCTCAGAAACCGGTGCCTATGAAGTGCTGAAACTGATCACCCGTCTTGAGCATGGCGTCTATTCGTGAAGCTTTATCGGATGACCAAAACCCGCTTTCTGAGTTCAGCATGGAGCGGCTACGGTGCCAGGGAGGGTGGCGGTCGCTGGAACAGCATCGGCGTCTCCATGGTTTACGCCTCCGAAACGGCCTCCCTCACCATGCTGGAAACCCTGATCCATCTGCAAAGCGCCAGCATCCTCGATTTCTTCACCCTGCTGAGTATCGAAGTCCCAGATGATTTGATCCAGTGGATTGATGTCGCACAGTTGCCGCAGGACTGGGCGGCGGCGCAGGCACCTGCGGCACTGCGCCAGTTTGGTGATTTCTGGAGCGAGAGTCAGACCTCGGTTGCGTTACGCGTACCCAGTGCCCTGTCACCGGTTGAGTTTAATTACCTGCTCAACCCCGAACATCCACAATTCAGTCTCCTTGCGCAGGATGCCGTGGCGATCCCCTTTCGTTTCGATGAACGTTTTGCTCGCTAATGTTTAGCGATGGTTATTTATAAAGTATCCCAATCTCATCATTGTGATTTAGCATACAAACATCCCGGCCATGTTGCTTGCCGTGATACATCGCCTTATCAGCAAACGCGATAATATCTTCCAGTGAACAATCTTTTTTAGCCGGAGAAATACCAAAGGTCACCGTAATATTAATGATATTATCTTCATAAAAAAACGTTTCACCCCGGATCTTTATCATCAGTCGTTCAATTATTTTCTTGATGGCGTAAAGATTTTCACCTTCAACTAAAATCACAAATTCCTCGCCACCATAGCGGTAACACTTTTCATCTTTACGCATTGCACCCAGCAGGAGATTAGCCAGACCTTTAAGCACCGTATCGCCGCCATTATGACCATATCTGTCATTCACACATTTAAAATGATCGACATCCATAATAATCAAATAAAGGTCTTTATCACTCTGCGCACATCGTGCCTGTAAACGTGGAAAATCATTTATCAGTTTGTTACGCATAGGTAATTCGGTCAATGCATCATAAGCACTGCGGTTTGCCAGCAGCCTGGATTTGTAAGCATCTACAGCATCGAGGAAATTTTTCTGCTTATAAAAATACTCCTTTAGTTGCGAGTGGGTAAATGCATTCACTTTAATTGCCGCTATGATATCCCTGACCGTTTGATGCATTTTGATATGAGAGTCAGAAATGCGCAGTAAATCGTTTTCGTTAAAGTCATATTTGATAAGTGCAGCATCGATCCACTTACCAAAATCGCAATAACCGTGAGAATTTTTATCCTCTAATGATTTATCGAAATCGCCGCCAAACAAACTGATCTCCAGTAGCCTGTTTGACCATTCATAATGATGTTTGATGGCATGATTCAAATTCCTGATATCAACATCGATATCGTAGATGGTCCTTTGCATTATTCCTCCACAGTTAAAAAACTATGGACAAGATTACAAAAACAAAATTATAGATTTGATTGTTTTTGTAAAAAAGAATCATCCTGGTGACTAAGTTTATTTTTTGTGAGCAAAGCAACGTTATGTCACGCAACATATTGTTTTAACTGCCGGGATGGCAATTAAATTATAGAGGTTATGTTTTATTTGTCGCGAATATGAGGCAGATGTTAAATATCCACATCAAATATATGTAAAGTAATATGCACGATACATCGCGCCACTACAGGTCCGTCGTGGTCATCACTTCCCGAATAAATTCCGTCAGCGCTTTTAATGTGGGAGGGACTAAGCGATGACCGGGATAGTACAGACACAACGCGCCGAGATTGACTTGCCACTCCGGCATCAGCTGTATCACCCTGCCCGCCTGCACATCTGCCGCAATATGACGCTCTGACATACAGGCAATCCCCAGTCCTCCCACTACCGCTTTCTGCGCCGAAGCCAGATCATTGACGGTGAGCAACGGTTCCACCTGCACCTTATAGTTTTGCTGCTGATGGCTCAGTTCCCAGCGGTAAATACTGCCGTCAGCCATACGCATACAGATACAGCAATGCTCACTAAGCTGTTCAGGCTGTTGCGGCGTCCCCGCGCGGGAAAGGTAGTCGGGCGACGCGACCAGGATCATGCGCAACGGCGGCGTCAGTTTTACCGGGATCATATCGGCCGGAATATCATCCTCCAGGCGAATGCCCGCATCATAGCCCGCGGCAACAATATCCACCTTGTCCTTCTGGCTATGGATATCCGCCCGGATACGAGGGTAGCGAGCAAGAAATGGCAGCAGAATTTCGTCATACCACAACGCACAACTTTCCGGCGGGACATTGATGCGCAGTGACCCGGCAGGATCGGCTGGCAGGCTGGCAACCTCCGCAGACGCGCTGCGGATCATCTCGACCGCAGGCGCAATCTTCACCATAAAACGCCGCCCGGCCTCCGTTAACCCGACACTGCGCGTAGTTCGGTTGAACAGACGCACACCCAGCCGTTTTTCCAGCCCTGCGACGGCATTGGTCACAGCAGAGGGAGAGATTTCCAGCTCACTGGCTGCACCGCTGAAACTGCCGCGCCGCGCCACTGCCAGCATGATTTCAAGTTCACTGATACCGGTTCGATTCATCAATTATTCCGTTAAACGCAATACCCTTTGCAGGGTCAGGCGGATTATAGCGACATCGCGTGCGTGCTACTTTTCTTTGCATAACAGCATTACAGGAGAACAGCCCATGCGCTCAATCGAACACATCTACATCAATGGTCGCTTTGTCATCCCGGCAGGTACCGAATGGCTTGATATTATCCGACCCGCAGACGGCAGCGTGATCAGCACCGCCCGGCTGGCCAACGAAACCGACGCACTGCAAGCCATTGCCGCCGCCAAAGCCGCCTTCCCTACGTTTGCCGGTTATAGCGTCGCGCAACGACTGGCGCTGCTGGAAAGTATGTTCCACGCATTGCAACAATGTGAAGAGGAACTGCACGAGGCGGTGCGTGAAGAATATGGCGCACCGTCTTCACGTTCGCAATGGATGGCCACCTATCCTGCTGATGTCATCAAACAGGTGATGACGGAGTTGCAAACCTACCCGTTTCAGCAACAGGCAGGACGCGCCAGGGTTCAAATGCTGCCGCTCGGGGTGGCCGGACTGATCACCCCGTGGAACAGCAATGCCGGCTTTATCTGCCATAAACTGGCTACTGCCATTGCTGCCGGTTGTACCACGGTGATCAAACCGAGTGAGTTCAGCATACTACAAACTGAGGTGGTCACCAGGGCGTTGGATCGCGCCGGATTACCGCCCGGTGTCTTTAACATCGTCACCGGTCGTGGATCGACGGTGGGTCATGCCATCAGCACCAGCCCGGATGTGGCAAAAATCTCCTTTACCGGTTCAACCGCCACCGGCAAAGCCATCCTGCGCAGTGCCGCAGACAGTTTTAAACGCGTTACGCTGGAACTGGGAGGCAAATCCCCCACCCTGATTTTGCCCGATGCCGATGCCGCACGTGCAGCCGAACTTGCGGTGCAGGCGGGTTTTATCAATAGCGGGCAGGCCTGCATCGCCGGGACGCGCATTCTGGTGCCTGAGCAGCGTAAAGCCGAGTTTGAGCGTGCATTGACTGCCGCCGTACAACGACAGATATCCGGCGATCCGGCTGATGTCAGCACCACCATTGGCCCGATGATTAACCAGCAGCAATGGGAACGTGTTCAGCACTACATTGAGATGGGTACGCAACAGGGTGCGCGTCTGCTAGCCGGAGGCGGCGGCCGACCAGAACCTCTGACCCGGGGCTGGTATGTGAAACCAACCTTATTTACTGATGTTCGCAACGATATGCGCATTGCGCAGGATGAAATCTTTGGCCCGGTACTTAGCCTGTTAACCTACCGTGATGAGAAAGAAGCGATCGCTATCGCTAATGACACCCAGTATGGACTCTCAGCATTGGTGATCGGCGAAGATGAAGCCAGAGCCCGTCAGGTTGGTGAGCAGATTCTGGCCGGAAGAGTGATGATTAATACCCTGGCGCATGAACCGCGCGCGCCCTTTGGTGGGTTCCGCAGCTCCGGCATCGGACGGGAAATGGGCCAATGGGGGATTACCGCGTTTCTGGAACCACGCGCGTTAACCTTCGCACGGTAACGCAATAAAGTGCGCCGCTACGGTCGCGGCGCTGTTTTACGCTTTAGCTTCCTGCAATAGCTGCTGGATCACCTTCTCCTGCCCGGCGTAATCGCCTTCACCAAACGCGGTGTAACGCAGCTGGCCGTGGGCATCGAAAATATAATGGGCGGGCCAGTACATATTGCCGAAGCGATTCCAGATGCTGTAGTTGTTATCCGCCACCACCGGGTATGGCAACCCCCATTGTTTGATGGCCCGGGCGACCGCCGCCGGATCCCGCTCCCACGGATATTCCGGGGTATGCACACCGATCACCGTCAGGCCATCCGCCTGGTATTTCTTTGCCCAGTCACGGACATGCGGCAACGTATGCTGGCAGTTGATGCAGTCATAGGTCCAGAAATCAATCAGCACCACTTTGCCCTTTAAATCTGCCCGGCTAAGAGGTGTGCTATTGAACCAGGACGTGCCGCCCTCCAGCCCCGGCAGGGCACTTTGTGTCTGTTCAACCACCGGCACCGGGGTTATTTTCGGCGTGCTGGCTGGCAGAAAGTGGCTGAGGCGCTGCTCAAGGTTTTGTGCCAGCACTGGAGCCGCCTGCAACGCCCCCTGCCTGCCGCTGGCAAGCAGCACCACCGACGCCAGCATCAATACCCCGGCTCCCTGGCGCAAACGCGTCATCATTGCCAGCCCGGGACGCAGACGAATGAGTAATTCGTGCCCGGCATACCACAATACCCCCAGCATCAACGCACACCCGGCACCGTAGGCCGCCAGCAGCAGGCCAACTGAAAAGGCATGCTGACCGGTAACCGCCAGGCTAAGAATGGCCCCGAGTACCGGCCCTGCACACGGCGACCACAACATACCGATCGCCATCCCGGCCAGCAACGCTGCGGTCAGGCCAGTACGCTGGTTGCTGGCGTTGTTGATACGGTTGCCCAGCAGCATAAAAGGCGTGGTGATAAAGTGCGCCGCCCGCGTGGACAACAGCGTGATGGCGGTCAGTGCCAGGAACAGCAGGGCCAGCCAGCGCCCTGCGGCCGTCACCTGGGTCACCCAGCTACTTGCCACCGAAATCAGCAGGGAAACAACGGTGAATATCAGTATCATACCCGCCAGCAACGCCACCATCTGTCCTCTTTTGCCGCGCACGCTGGCAAAAACAAACGGCATGACCGGCAATGTGCAGGGACTCAGTAACGTCAGCATCCCCGCCAGAAACGCAATAATTAACGACATGGCTCACCTCCAGACAGTGATTATTGAGCGTTCACGCCGTCAACGGCACGGGTAATCACCTGAGCGACACTAGCCGGGTGGCTCAGCATTGAGGTATGGCTGGCCGCCACACTGCTGACGCTGGCGTGAATGCGCTGCGCCATCGCCCGCTCCAGATCCGGGTTAATCATCCGGTCTTCCGTGCTGACCAGATACCAGCTCGGTTTTTGCGTCCAGGCTGCGTGGCTCACTTTGTCGCCAAAGGCCGCAGCGCGAATCGGCCCCTGGGTCACGGTGAGGAGTTTTTGCTGGCTGGCGGGCGAATCCTGGGCGAAATCCTGCGCCACCGTTGGCGCAGGCAGGTAAAGGAAACCATCCGGCGTTTTGGCAATACCGGCACTGCCTGGCGGGGATGGGTAGCTTCCGGCCAGATCCCCGGTCGATTGTCCGGCGGAAGGCGCGAAGGCGGCGACATACACCAGGCCCTTCACACGCGGATTATTGCCCGCTTCAGTGATGACGGTACCGCCCCACGAGTGCCCCACCAGCACCACATTGCCCGGGGCGCGGTCGATGGCGCGCTGGGTGGCGGCAACATCATCCTGTAAGGAGGTCAGTGGCAGTTGTACCGCAATCACCTTGACGTGATGAGATTGCAGCAGCGGAATCACCCGATTCCAGCTACTGCCATCCGCGAAGGCACCATGCACCAGCACCACGGTGTTGACCGCGGGATTTTCCTGCGCGGCGAGAGAGGCAAAAGAAGCGGTAAGTGTGACAGCAGCAAGGGCACTAAACAGAAACTTTTTCATCGGAAACCTCGTGAATGTGATGGAGTGAAATGAACCACTGCGTTATCTGGCAGTGCGCTTATTTAACCCAGCAGATGTGTTCACGACGTTTCCGCAATCCCCCCTTTTTGTCTCAGTAAATATCCGGTGGTGGTGTTGATACATAAGGCTACAAAAGGGGGACTTTTTTACTCACGCAACAGGATCTGCACATCAAGCCCGCCCTGCGACCGGTTACTTAACGTCAGGCTTCCGGCCATCTGGCTGACCAGCTGCGCGGCGATAGCCAGCCCCAGGCCGGTACCCCCGGTATGACGATTACGTGAATTCTCGACGCGATAGAAAGGTTCCAGCACCGCGTCCAGCTCCGCTTCCGGGATACCTGGCCCGTTATCACGCACGTGGATCGCCATACTGCCATCCGCGCCGTTCAGCAGTAACACCTCGGCCTGATGACCAAACTTCAGCGCATTATCAATCAGATTGGTCATAATGCGCCGTAGCGCCTGCTGACGAACATTGAAGTTATCTTTGCCGCTACAGGGCAAAAAGGTCACGGCTTTGCCGACATCCTGATAATCACAGGCGATGCTATCGAGGAACGCATTGAGGCTCACCCGCAGTGGCGTTTCATCCGGTATCTGTGCCGATCGCGCATAATCGATGCCTTCACGTACCAGCCGGCTCATATTATCTAAATCACCCAGCAGCTTATCGCGCAGTTCCGGCTGTTCCGACATTTCTACCCGTAGCTTCATACGGGTAATCGGAGTTTGCAAATCATGAGAAATGGCGGCCAGAATCTGCGCCCTTTCCTTCAGATGATCCTGGATGCGCAGCTGCATGGCGTTAAAGGCACGTGCCGCCTGCTGCACCTCTGCCGGGCCGCTTTCAGGCATGATGCTGGCGTGAGTTGGTTTCAGCCCTTCAACTGCCTGGGTGAAGCGCATAAAAGGCCGCACCACCTGCCGCACCGCGATCCAGGCACAGAATGCCAGCAGCACCAGTTGAGCAAACAACACCACCGGCAACCAGCGGGCAATGGCAGGCATGCGTGGCCAGAGATCCAGTGTTAGCGGTGCGCCATCATGCAAGGTGATATGGGCCTGAATATGCAACTTCGGTCCGGGGATATTGCTGAAGGTTAAGGGATATTGCCCACCGAGCGTCTCCTGCAGCGAACGGATGGCATCGCGCGCGCGCCAGCTGTCAGGCCAGGGGCCAGCCTGACCCGGCGAAAGTTCATAGCGATAATTACCGCGCGCCAGTTTTGCCAGCCAGCCCGGTCGTTCTGAGGGTGAGAGATGATCGAGAATCGCTACGCTGGTGGCAACATCATACTCAAGGTTGCCGAGCATCACGGTTTTGGCGCTGCTCATGCGCTCAATCATCAGGCTGACCACCGTCATCCCGTTCGCCAGCACCAGTCCCAACAACACGATCAGCACCAGCCGGGACAACAACGAACGCGGCCACAGCCTCATAGATTGACCTCTTTAATCATCACCGGTGACGCCAGCACATAGCCTTCACTGCGCACCGTTTTGATGTAGGCGGGTTCGCGCGCATCCTCACGTAAACGCTGACGCAGGCGACTGACCAGCAAATCGATGGAACGCTCGAACAACTCGGCATCACGTCCCTGCGTCAGGTTCAGTAGCTGGTCACGGGTTAATACCCGCTGGGGGTGATCGAGAAACACGCGCAACAGGCGATATTCTGCCCCGCTCAGCGCCACAATCACCCCTTCGTTATCCAGCAGATGACGCGCCGAGGTATCCAGCTGCCAGTCACCAAACGCTATCAGGCGACCGGTCTCGGTGATTTGCAGATTCGGCGGCAAAGCTCGGGTACGGCGCAGAATCGCTTTGATCCGCGCCAGCAGTTCACGGGCGACAAAGGGTTTGATCAGATAATCATCCGCGCCCATTTCAAGCCCAAGAATGCGGTCGCTGTCTTCACTGCGTGCTGTCAGCATCAGAATCGGCAGATTACGCTGCGGATCGCTGCGTAACTGACGACATAAGGTCAGGCCATCGTCGCCGGGCATCATAATGTCCAGCACCACCAGATCAATCGCATTGGCCGCCAGCAGCGCGCGCATTTCCCGGCCATTGGCGGCTCCGGTGGCGCGATAGCCGGATTTGATCAGATAGTCGGTGACCAGTTCGCGGATATCCCGGTCATCATCAACAACCAGGATGTGATCAATATGCTCCAAAACAACCCCCTGTCATCAGTCAGCTTAAAAGGATGAATGCAAAAAAGACCGGTACAAAATACCGGTCCGAAAACAAATTATTACCACAAAATCACATCTTTGCGGCATCAACCACCGCTTTGACAAAATCCTGCGGATCTTCTGCCGGTGGATTGTGTCCAATATTGCCGCTAAAGGTGCGATGTTCATATTTGCCGCTGAATTTGGCCCGATAAGCTGCCGGGGCCGGATGCGGCGCGCCGTTGTTATCCCCTTCAATGGTAATGGTCGGCACGCTGATGACCGGCAGAGTGGCCAGTTTTTTCTCATACGCCGCATATTGCGGTTCGCCTTTCTCCTGCCCGATACGCCAGCGGTAGTTGCTGACGGTGACGGCCACCTGGTCCGGATTATCCAGCGCCTGGGCGCTCTGGTTAAAGGTAGCATCGCTGAATTTCCAGCCCGGCGACGCCTGCTGCCAGATTAATTTGGCGAAATCATGGGTATTTTTCGCATAACCTTCACGGCCACGTTCAGTGGCGAAATAGAACTGATACCACCATTGCAGCTCGGCCTGCGGGGGCAGCGGTTTTTCACCAATCTGCTGGCTGCTGATCAAATAACCGCTAACGGAAACCAGGGATTTGACCCGCTCCGGCCACAGTGCCGCCACGATATCCGCCGTGCGTGCGCCCCAGTCAAAACCGGCAAACACCGCCTGTTTAATGCCCAGCGCATCCATCAGCGCCACCGTATCGGCAGCCAGCGCTGAGGGTTGTCCATTACGCGGCGTGCTGGCAGACAGAAAACGGGTAGAACCATAACCACGCAGATACGGCACGATAACGCGATAACCACGCGCCGCCAGTTGTGGCGCGACATGGTCGTAGCTGTTGATGTCGTAAGGCCAGCCGTGCAGCAGAATCACCGGCTGTCCATCGCGCGGACCGATATCAACATAGCCAACGTTCAGCACCCCGGCTTTCACCTGATGGATGGTGTGAAACGCCTGCGCATAATCGGCTTCGGTCGGGGTTGCCGCAGCGGCATGGGTGGCAGCAAACAGGGCAGTCGCGGTGATCAATGTAGCCAGCAAGGGTTTACGAAACATGGCGGTATCTCCAGAAATTTGATTGATGAGTGACAACGCCTACATAACACCATGCCGATGTATTGAGGTTGTTTCTGACAACCCGGTTTTTTGCCTCGCGATGTATTGGTGAGCGACGCAGATACAGTGCGATACAAAACGCCTGAGCCAGAGCGCGTTGCCGTAAAAAATGCGCGATAAATCGCGCCGCTACAATTTTCCCTTCGAACTGTGCGCGCGATCTCCTATCGCGGCAACATTATGAGATATATCTATTAACACGATATATCTAAATTTATTACAGCAGCGCTACCCTTGGTTTAATCTGAAAGAGAGAACATACCCATGCCACAGATCGACGAGTTGGTTCTGGAGCCACCTTTCAACGTGACGCGTGCCAGTCATGTTGTCCTGAACGTTCGCGACCTTGAGGTCAGCAAACAGTTCTATACCGACCTCATCGGGTTGGTGGTCAGTGACGAGGATGATTCCAGCGTGTATCTGCGCGGACTGGAAGAACGCGGCCATCACAGCCTGGTGTTAAAAAAATCGTCGGATGTTCACTGTGCTCGCATCGGTATGCGGGTGCGCAGCGATGACGATATCTACAAAGCGGAAGACTATTTTGCCTTACAGGGCCGGGAAACCGCCGTGGTAGAGCTGCCTTATCAGGGACTGACCCTGCATGTCACTGACAATGTCGGCGTGCCGCTGGAGTTCTGCGCGTCCATGGCACCTTGTGAGCGGATGCTGAAACAGTATCAGCATTACCGTGGTGCCAGCGCCCAGCGTCTTGATCATTATCAGCTCCAGACCAGCGATGTGCGCCAGGCCTGGTCGTTCTATCAGCCGCTGGGTTTTCGCGTCAGTGAATATACCTGGTCTCAGGTTGAGCAGGATCAGCATTTGTGGGGCGTCTGGCTGCAACGCAAGGGTAATCCGCACGATATCGTCTTTACCCAGGGGCCGGGGCCGCGCCTGCACCATTTCGCCTACACCCTGCCCGATACCAACGACATGATCCGTGCCTGCGATGTGGCCGGGGCTCTGGGGTACGCACCACAGCTCGAACGTGGTCCGGGCCGCCACGGCATCAGCGGCGCGTTGTTTGTCTACTTCCGCGATCCGGATGGACACCGTATCGAGCTGTTTAATACCCATTACCAGCACATCGATATTGAACCGGCCCTCGGCTGGAATCTGGCCGATCCCAAACGCGCCGATCAGTGGGGATTACCGGCGCAAAACAAATGGTTTACCGAAGCGACGCCCTTCGCCCACGTCCCGGTTATTCAGCCGGAAATCCCCGTCGATCCGCCTACGCTGGAGCGCTTTCTCGCCCTTGCCAATGATGGTTAGGCCTACCGGCCATACCCGGTAAACCCTGAGCACGTTATGAAATCAGCCATTGGGAGAAAGGATCGTGAGTACATTCATTCAAAATCCGCTGGTCAGAATTCTGGTCGCCTATGCGCTTGGCGTGATGGCGGCGATGACCGTCAGTGAAGCCGTCACCGAGTTAGGTTCCATCGCTAAAGAGTTCCAGGTATTTGAACACAGCCAGATCGGGCTGATTATGTCGCTGCCGTCATTGATGGTGGCGCTCGGCGCACTGCTGGCGGGCTACATCGTTGACCGAATCGGTGACCGGGTGGTGTTACTGGCAGGTGCGGTGGTGATTGTCGCAGGCGATATCTGCGTCGTCGCCGCCCCGGCCTTCAATCTGTTGCTGGCCGGACGCATCATCACCGGTATCGGCTATGTGTTAACCGCCGTGGCAGCGGTGACCCTGTTGATCCGCATCACCACCGGCAAGCAGCGCAATATGGCGATGGCGCTGTGGTCTACGTTTGTTCCCGCCAGTTTCCTGCTGCCGTTTCTCTCGGCGGGCCTCGCCGAACATTTTGGCAGCTGGCGTGCCGCCTTTGTGGCGCACTCGGCTCTCACCCTGGCGCTGGCGTTTGTCGCCACCGTGAGTCTGCCACGCCGTACCGCCGAGGAGAAAGCGCAGTTCTCCCGTACCCGGGGTTTACGTGCAGTGCTGAAAAGCCCGTTGATCTATCTGCTGGGCATTTCATTCGGTGCTGACGCCTTTTTGCAAACCGGCATTATCTCCACCCTCGCGCCTTATCTTGCCAAACGCTACAGCGTGCCGGTGCGGGAAGTGGCGCACTGGAACGTGGTGGCAATGGTGTGTAACGGCATCGGCTGCCTGATGGTCGGCGCGATGCTGAACCGGGGCGTGAAAGCCGCCGCAATTGGCGTGGTCGGCCTGATTCTCACCGGCGCGCCCGCTCTGGCGATCTACACCCTGCCGCTCGGCTTTATGGTTTCCATCGCCGCCTCGTGGGTGTTTATGTTTGGCAGTGGCCTGCTGGTGGGCATGTGGGCACTGGCCCCGGTGGTGGCACCCTCACGCGAAAGCATTGGGGCCACCAGTGGGCTGATCACCCAGCTGACGCTGGTCGGCGTGTTCTTAGGCCCACCGCTGTTTATCGCCGCGCAAAGCAGTGAAAACCCGCAGTCGCTGGCGATGCTGGTGATCGCCGGGCTGGTGGTGTGTCTGGCAGGGCTGCCGATCTGGCTGCGCGATGTGCATCGCCAAACCCATCACGATCTCAAAACCAACACCCTGAAAAGTCATAGTTGAACGCTGAATAACAAGAGGAAGTCATCATGTTGGATATCGTCATTATTGGTGCTGGCCCGGCCGGACTGGCAACCGCTCTGCGCCTGCATCAGCAGGGCTTTCGCCCCCGCCTGTTTGAAGCGGTAGCCGAGATTAAACCGCTGGGCGTCGGCGTTGATATCAAGCCGTACGCGGTAAAAGAAATCACCGAGCTGGGCCTGTACGACGCCTTTGTTGATATCTCGGTAGAAGCCAAAGAATCGATTTTTTACACCGGCTACGGTCAGCAAATCTTCGGCGAGCAGTGCGGCAAACATATGGGCTACGAATACGACCAGCGGTTTGTCCATCGCGGCCATCTGCAAATGATGCTGTACAAAGCGGTCCAGCAACGCCTGGGCGCTGACGCCATCACCCTCGGCTGTCGTTGCAGCCATTTCGAGCAGGATGATAGCGGCGTGACCGTCCATTTTGATACCCGCTTAAACCCCAATGCGCCGAACAGCGTGCGTGCCGATGTGGTGATTGGCGTGGATGGTATCCGTTCGGTGGTACGCAGCCAATTGTTGCCGGAATCCGCCCGCAGCCACTTCTCCGGTCTGACTCTGTATCGCGGCGTCACCGTGATGCCGCCGTTCAAAACCGGCGGCAGCATTCTGCACATCGGCGACCCGATTCGTCAGGGCACGCTGATCGTCTATCCGATTCAGAACAACGTCGATGGTCAGGGCAATCAGCTGGTGAACTGGGTGATTGAACAGGACGAGAAACCGCAAACCGAAGAAGACTGGAACCAGGAAACCGGCGTCAAAGAGATCGAACACGTGTTTGATGACTGCCAGCTCGATTTCCTCGATGTCAGCGCCATGATCCGCAACGCCCGCGAATGTTATCTGTTCCCCTTGATCGATCATGACCCATTGCCGCAATGGTCGTTTGGCCGCATCACCCTGCTCGGTGACGCCGCGCATGCCATGTATCCGCGCGGTGGCAACAGCGTTTGCCAGGCTTTTGTCGATGCGCGCGTGGTGGCGGAGAAACTCGCCAGCATCAGCGACCCGGTTGCCGCCTTGCAGGCTTACGAGCTGGAACGGCGCGAAAAAGTGAACTGGCTGGTGCTGGCGTCACGCGGCGAAGGCCCGGAAGTGGTACGCCGTATCGTCGAGGAGCGCAGCGGCGGTAAGCCGTTCGACGACATCGAAAAAATCTTTCCCCACGAAGAAGCCCTGTCGATTTTCAGCGAATACCACGCCAAAGCCGGTATGCGCATTCCGACAGAAAAAGAGACCGACCAACCGACGAAATACTCATCGGTTTTTGCCACCCATAAATAACTGTGACAGAAAGGAACTGACTATGAGCAAGATCATCGATGCCAATATGCACTGGCTGCCAGGCGAGCTGTTTTCTGACAAGAAGCTGCTGAATTCATTTCTCGACTGTGTGCCGAAACAATATGGCGTGCATACCCGCGTAGAGAAAATTGAAGGCAAAGAACTGAGCCAGCTGATTATCGAGCAGCCGAAAGGCTTCGTTAACCTGAACTACGCTGAAGGGCAATACACGCTGGAAAGCCAGCTGGCCGATATGGAAAAAGCCGGGGTTGATCACGCCATTTTCCGTCTGCCGGTGTGGCAGGAATGGCTGGACCTGGAGACCTGTAAAGAGGTCAACACCCGCATGGCCGAATACGTGCAACGCAGCGAGGGCCGCATGTCGGCGCTGGCGGTGGTGCCACCGTGGGGCACGGAAGATTGCCTGCGCGAAGTGGATCGTTGCCTGAATCAGCTGGGCTTCCGTGGCGCGCAGATCGTAGCTCACTACGGCCAGATTTACCTCGACGATGTGGCATTCCGTCCGTACCTGAAATTCCTCAATGATCTGAGCGTCCCGGTGGTGGTACACCACACGCCGCTGCCGGTGGATTTCAACTCGGTGCTGCCTTACACCAACCAGCGTCGTCAGTTTGGCCGCTGCATTGACCAGGCGACAGCGGTCGGCCGTGAGCTGTTCAGCGGCATGTTCGATGAGCTGCCGAACCTGCGCTTTATCCACTCAATGCTGGGCGGCGCGTTTTATGCCTTCGCCGATATGCTGGTTCCGCCGCAACATCAGTTCAACGATGCTGTCGATCGTTTCCAGACCGGCACCGGCAATCTGCGGGCGCAGCTCGGCAACAACATTTTCTTCGACACCTCCGGTGCGCCGCAATGGGGTAAAGCGCAGCTGGAGGCCGCGGTGAAAGTGATCGGCGGCAAAAATATCCTCTACGGCAGCTCCTATCCGATCCGTAAAGACTGGTTCTTCAAAGGCATTGAAACCATCGAAGGTCTGGATATCAGCGCTGAGGATAAAGCCAATATTCTGGGCGGCAACGCCGCGCGCATGTTTAACCTGGCATAACGCGCCACGGCGCTGCGTCAACGCCGTAAACCCTCCTGTGTCTTGAACACTGCTCAGCCACCATGCTGGGAGCGGCGGGCTTCTGCTCGCCGTATTTTTGCCAAAAGAAGGAGAAAACCCGTGGAACGACCGCAATTTATCCGTTTTTCGGCCCACCGGGGCCAGGTGCAGGGATATGGTTTGATCAGCGGTTCCGGTGTGATCGATCTTACGCCACGCTTTGGCGCACGCTGGCCAACGCTGGATGCGGTGATTGCCGACCAGGCGTTGGTGTACCTGGCGACTGAGGCGCAAAATCTGCCAGTGGATTACGCGCTGGCCGATATTCAGTACGAAGTGCCGCTGAGCCAGCCAGGTAAAATCCTGTGCATCGGCGTCAACTATCCCAACCGCAACGCGGAATATAAAGACGGGCAGACGGTACCGGATTATCCGTCGATGTTTGTGCGCTTCGCCGAATCACTGACCGGGCATCAGCAGCCGCTGCTGCGCCCCGCCGAGAGCGAGCAACTCGATTACGAAGGTGAAGTGGTGATCGTGATAGGCAAAGCCGGTCGCCGCATTGCTGAAAGTGAGGCGCTGAACCATATCGCCGCCATTACCGTCGGTAACGAAGGTACGGTGCGCGACTGGGTACGTCACAGCAAATTTAACGTGACCCAGGGTAAAAACTTCTATCGCACCGGAGCGATCGGCCCGTGGCTGGTACCGTTCAGCGATGCGGCACAGCTGGCCGATATCCGTTTAACCACCCATGTGAATGGCGAGCTACGTCAGGACGATCGTACCCGTCATATGACCTTCTCGTTTAGCTGGATCATCGCCTATATCTCCACCTTTATTCCGCTCAATCCCGGCGACATCATCTTTACCGGCACCCCCACCGGGGCCGGAGCGCGTTTTGATCCCCCCATCTGGCTGAAACCGGGCGATGTGATTGACGTGCATGCCGAAGGTATCGGCACCCTGCGCAACGTCGTTGAGGATGAGGTGTGATGATGCTGAGCCAGAGCGAATTATTAACCGCAGTGGCGGCGCTCGACCATGCCGAACGCAGCCGCAACCAGACCAGATTGCTATCGCTGCGCTTTCCGGCGATGACGCTGGACGATGCTTACGCGGTGCAACAGGCGTGGGTCCGGCAAAAGATTGAGGGGGGGCGCAAGGTGATTGGCTGGAAAATTGGCCTGACCTCGAAAGCGATGCAATACGCCCTGAATATCGACACCCCCGACTCCGGCGTGTTGTTCGACAATATGGTGTTTGACGATGGTGCCACCATTCCCGCCAATCGTTTTATTCAGCCGCGTATTGAAGCGGAGCTGGCCTTTGTACTCAAGGCACCGCTACAGGGACCGGATGTGGATGTCGAAGCGGTGCTGGCGGCGACTGCTTACGTGTTACCCGCGCTGGAAATTCTGGATACCCGCATTGTGCGCAGCGATGCCGCCAGTGGTAAAGCACGCACCATCGTCGATACCGTCTCCGACAACGCCGCCAATGCCGGTGTGGTACTGGGCAGCCAGCTATTTTCCCCGGAAAACGTCGATATGCGCTGGCTGGGAGCGATTGTGTCGCGTAACGCCACCGTTGAGGAAACCGGGCTGGGAGCTGGGGTGCTGAACCATCCGGCACGCGGCATTGCCTGGCTGGCAAACCGGCTGGCGCAGTATGGCGACCACCTCGCCGCCGGACAGATTGTGCTGGCCGGTTCCTTTATCCGCCCGATTGAAGCCCGTCATGGCGATACCATCCATGCTGACTATGGCCGTCATGGCTCAGTCAGCTGCTACTTTGCGTGAGGCAACGATGTCCGCACCGATCAATGGTTTTAAACAGGCCTTGCAACATAAACAGGCGCAGATTGGCCTGTGGCTGGCACTGGCCAGCCCCTACAGCGCCGAGATCTGCGGCGCTGCCGGTTTTGACTGGCTGCTGCTGGATGGCGAGCACGCCCCCAATGATGTGCCGTTGCTGATGAGCCAGCTCCAGGCGCTGGCGGCAGCACCGGCACATGCCGTGGTACGTGCACCGATGGATGCCCCCTGGCTGATAAAACAGCTGCTGGATATTGGCGCGCAGACGCTACTGATCCCGATGGTGGAGAGTGCAGAACAGGCGCAGGCGCTGGTGAAAGCGGTACGTTATCCGCCGCATGGCATGCGTGGTGTGGGTGTGGCGCTGGCACGGGCTTCGGCCTTTAACCGTACGCCGGATTATCTGACCACCGCCAATGCGCAGATTTGTCTGCTGGTGCAGGTTGAGAGCCGTGCAGGTCTGGCGCAGCTGGATGCAATTGCCGCTACTGAGGGTGTCGATGGGGTGTTTATTGGTCCGGCCGATCTGGCGGCAGATATGGGCTATCCGGGACAACCCGCCGCCGCTGAGGTACAGCAGGCGGTAGAAGCGGCGCTGGTGCGCATTCAGTCACATGGCAAGGCGGCGGGGATTCTGAGTGCCGATGCGAAACTTTGTGCGCGTTATCTGGAACTGGGTGCCACTTTTGTCGCGGTGGGCAGTGATGTCGGGCTGCTGGTGAAAGCGACCTCGGCACTGGCGGCGGATTTTCGTTAGCTGCACGGCCCTGTAGCGGCGCGATTTATCGCGCGCCTTTGACCTTTACGGTGGCAAAAAACGCACGATAAATCGTGCCGCTACGAAAACGTGCGATTATTTGCCCTGTCAGGCTGGCTGCCACACCACTTCCAGCGTTTCCCGCACCGCAGCCTCTTCCAGATGACGCACCAGAATATGTTGCATCTCAATCAGTTTTTCGTCATTCAGCGCGGTTAAAGTGACACGGAAGATGCCGTCCAGTGCTTCCATCCGCACCTCGCCCATACTCATGCGGAAGTGGCCGCTGTTTTCATCCATCACCACCGGCGTGCGATGCTGGAAATGGCTGCCGAGGCGGCGCAGAAAGCGCTCACCGTTGGGGGTGACAATATCGGCCACACATTTTGCCGCCGCGTCGCTGAGCATGGGTGCATTGAGCAGGGCTTCGATCTGGTTGGCCGCGACGTGGATAATCTCTCCAATACGCGTCACCACCTGCTCTGTTACCGGTTCCATTTTGGCGCGCAGGCTGAGTGCACGTTTCAAATGGTCCATCGCCTCCACAATCGCCTGCGGTGACTTGCCGTGCCCTTGCCCCTTCGGCACCACGCGCGCCACCAGCATATCAATCACGGTTTTATTGGCGCTGAGGAACGCGTTTCCTTCGTCGGTAATGCTGTAGCGTTTGCGTCCACCTTTCTCTAAATCGATTTCGGCGTAGCCGCGATCGTAGAGCCAGGTTAAGGCCGGGTAGAGCACGCCCGGGCTGGGTTTATAGGTGCCGCCCAGCCGTTCGTTGACTTCATGAATCAGTTCGTAACCATGGCTGGGCTGTTTGGCGATAATTGCCAGCAACAACAGACGTAATTCGCCATAATCAAAGGCACGCGCTCGGCGACCCGTTTTGCCACCCGCAGGTTGCGTGTCCAATTCGCTCTGTCCGACCATGTCTGCCCCCGCGCTGTTACCTGAATAACCACACAAATCTCACTGAATTTAAATATATCGAAATTTCCGATATAGTCCAGATGGATATGACTCACAGGCAATATAGAGAAAGCGGCGGGCAGATACAAATACTGCCCGCTATCAGGGGATTAGCGTGCCAGCACGGCAATAAAGTCGCACTGAATTAAGGTATTACCGCTGAAGTGCCCCTCCAGCGCGTGGCGCGCCGGACGTGAATGTGGCTGCGGGAAAACCTGTAGCCAGTAGCGGTTCACCACTTCGCGCTGGGTTTTATCCTGCATCCATAACGTGACCTTGATGACGTCTTCCATGCTGCCGCCTGCCGCACAGACGATACTCTCCATATGCCGGAACATCAGTGCACACTGCTCGCCCAAATCGGCGGGCACCTGCTGCGTCTGCGGGTCCCGGCCATAAATCACCCCGGAATACAGCATCGATCCCACCCGGCACGCAGCCGGGATCGGATTAGCATGGGGAAAAGCGTCGATATAAATGCTTTCGCGTGTAGCCATATTGCCTCCTGATTAATAATCATCATCCGCCATTTTCGCGCCAAAGCGATACACCAGACGCAGGCGCTCGGCGTGATAGTTGCCCGTCACCTCATTGGGTGAATGGACATAGTCAAACTCGAACTCCAGATGCAGGCGTGGCGTGACGTTGTAACCGAGAATCATAAAGGCCGCGTTGATATTCTCGGCAGGCAGCGGATAGTAAATGCCGCTGGAGTCTTCCAGTTCCAGCCGCGTCAGCCCAAACACTCCGAGGTACTTTTCGTCGTGGTACGCATAGCGTAAAGCAAAAGCCTTACCGGGCTGGTTGGTGGTGACCATAGAAACCAGCGGTTGCCCGCTTTCCAGCGGGGTGTGATCATAAATGCCGTAGCTATACGGGGCAAAGAAACCGCCGCTCAGGAAGGCATCCTCTTTGCGTGGCACGTAAGTCGCGGCGAAATAGAGATCGTGATTGCGCGTTTTCATGCCGATGCGCCCGGAATAGAGGTCGGTATCGATGTTGTGATAGGGATACGCCTGATCGCTGGCGTCCCATTCATGCAGATATTGCGCCCCCCAGTACGGCGTCCAGTTGCCAAACTTCAGCGCGGAGACCGGCAGTTGCACCCCGCCATAACCCAGCTGGGCGCGTTTATCGAAGTTGTAGTACCAGGCTTCGGCGAGGGTGTTCCACTGCTGTCCATAGCGCAGGCCCACGGTGGTGAAGCCGTTGCTATCCACCGATGGCATGCTGGTGTCTTCAATTTCAGGAGCACCGGCATCGCCTTTGCCAAACTCATCCGAACTTTCGGGTTTGAAACGATAAATGCGGTACGCATTCAGCCGGAAGTCACCCGTGTCATTCAGGGCATAGCTGCCGCCAAACCCTTCATACAGTGCCGGAATCATGGTCCAGCCTTCACCTTCATTGGCAAAGGGCGTGTCCAGTCCAATACGTCCGCCCTGGAGATCAAAGCCATATCCCTGATAGCGCAGGAAGGCCTTGCCCAGCACGGTCACGTCTTCGGATGGCAGATAGATCTCGGTCTTTTCCGCATCGTCATTATTCAGGCCGAAGTTATAGGCACCATAGACCCCCAATCCCACGCTAAATCCCGCCGCCTGCGGGCTGCGGTACTGGATATCCCCTCCGGCCGAGCTGGTGCGTTTATTGGGCAGAGTGCCGCTAAATTCTTTAAAGAAGGTCATGGTTTTGAGCTCGCCCGAGATATTGCCTTGTGTGAGCCAGTCGTTAAAGCTGTCGGAGTCCGATGCAGGTGATGCCTCCGCAAAGCAGTTACCGCAGAACAACGCCAGAGGCACTACGGTTAATGCAGCAATTTTGGTTTTTTTCTGAACATGCATTGCCTGATAACCTCGAATAATGTGTAGCGGCGCGATTTATCGCGCAGCGAAGCCGCCCGCGTCCCGTAAGGGAACGGTCAATTGACACTTGGGGTTACCCGGGCAAAACGACGTCACCCGGTACGACAGGAGTTCAGGCTTTGCAGCCTGAGATTACTTCTGCAACTGCGACAGCAATGCCTTGCCGTAGTCGTTGCCGTTAGGTATGCGGGTGATGGTGTGAATGTGGAAACGCGCCGGGTGTTCATTGGTCAGCCACATGCCACTGTGATGATCAAACTCCAGCATCACCACCGGGCTTTGCAGGCGGTAATAAAACACATCGTCATCACCGTGGCCGCCAATCCAGCTCCACCAGCTTTCCTCCAGATGATCTTCGATTTGGCGCAGACGCCAGGCTCGCGGGCCATCCGGCAGAAAATCGAGAAATACCGCCACCAGCGCCATCAGACTGGCGCGCTGTGCCGGGGTAAACTCCGCCACGCACACTCCTTCCAGCGGGATCACCCGGTTATCCTGAAACGCGCCACCAAGATGGCGCTGATCGGCAAAATTGAAGCGTTCGGCAGGCATCAATGGGTCTTCCATCAACGCATAAAGGGTGGCGCGTTGGCGCTGCCCGGCGCTGAGGGATTGCATCAGCGCGAGACCGAGCTGCTCCTCTTCACGGAACAGCACACAATCGCTGGCATCACCCCGTTCGATCACATTGGGTTCGACGCCAAAAAAGGTCGGCGCAATCACCAGTTGCCTGCCGCTGATAAAGCAACAAAATGCCACATGATGACCGTAAATCGACCAGCCCCACGGCTGCGTGGTCGAAGGGGTGCCGAACAGTAAAAAGTGGAAACTCCAGCGATTCATGATGTGGGTGAGATCGTAGAGTTCGCCGAGAAAATGGTTGGCATCCATCACATGCTGCACTTTGCGGAAACCGCGTGCGCTGGTGCAGCTTTGCAGTAATGACCAGAACGCCTCGCGGGTTGATGCGGCGGTTTCATCCAGCCGGACACCATAATCATTGAAGGGAATTTCCGGGTTGTACCAGGCACGCCACTGTTTGGCGTCGATGGCATAACTCACCTGCTGCTGTTGCGCGCTATCCAGCGTGGAAAATAATGCCTGTGCCGCCCTGACCGCCGCCTCCACCGCAAACCCTTCATCGCGCAGGGCAAACAGATCCGGCTGCACTTCACCATTGCTGGTGATGCCGCGAAAAGTTTCATCCAGCATTGCCTGCCAGTGCGCCCTGAGTTTTTGCGCTTTGTCAGTGGCCAGCATCCGCGCGCCATAGGTTTGCAGATCGACACCGCGCGCCAGCCCGATACGTTCGGCATCCGCAGGCATCAGGTAATCACGAAAGTTGTCACGGGTCATCATGCCTCCTGGCGGGTTTCGGCAACCACGGGATTCTCGATATGACCGAGGCCTGCAATCTCCAGCCGCATCACATCGCCGGGTTGTAAAAAGCGTCCGGTCGGCGCACCGATGCCGGAGGGCGTGCCAGTCGCCAGAATGTCGCCTGGCTCCAGCGTCATCACCGTCGAGAGATAGGCTATCTGGGCATAGATGTCGTAAATCATGTCCCCGCTGTCGGCATGCTGACGCAGCTCGCCATTCACAAACAACTTCATCTCCAGTTGCAGGGGATCGGGGATTTCATCGGCAGTGGTGATCCACGGCCCGATCGGGCCATGGGTATCGAAGGATTTACCCAGTGTAAAGGTCGGTGATTTATGCAACCAGTCACGCGCCGAGACATCGTTGACGATCAGATAACCGGCAATCACGCCTGCCGCCTCACTGGCTTTAACGTGACGGCAGCGTTTGCCGATCACCACGCCCAGTTCGATTTCGTAATCCACTTTGTCGCTGGCATCTGGCTTTACCACCGGTGCGAACGGCCCGTTGATGCAGGAAACCTGTTTGTTAAACCACAGCTGGCTTTGCGGAATCGGCATGCCTGCCTGACGCGCTTCTTCCGCATGTTTGCGGTAATTCATGCCAATGCCGAGAAATTTCTGCGCGTCCTGAATCGGCGCTTCCAGCTGTACCGCAGTTAAGGCAAAGGCCGGTGAACGTGCCGCTGCCAGTCGTGGGCGCAGCGGCGTTAATCCTGCCAGCAGCTGGCGCATGGAATCCCCCACGCCAGGCACGCCAGAGAGGTCTATTACCTGATCACCCACCACTTTGCCAATGCGGGTGCGGCCCTGTTCGGTAAAACGTACCAGTTTCATGCTGTTTTCCTTTGCTGTCAGACCTGATGAGGAGTTAACTGCGAAAGCAGAATTTGCCAGCCACCGGCGGTGCGACGCAGTACCAGTGTCGAGAAGCCATAACGTTCTGCTTCTTCACCGGTTTCCAGCCGTCGCACCCGGTTACGGGTGTTGCCAGTCAGGATGGCGATATCACCTTCGACACGGATATCCGGCGGCTCACGTTGAATGGACACAAAGCCCCCCATCCGTTTCACATGTGCCAGAAATTGCGCCTTGTTATGCACCATGCCGGTACTGTGGATATGGATAAGATCCGCTGCCAGCATGTTTTCCAGCGCGGTTAAATCCGCTTCGATGAGCGCGCGTTGACGCTGCTGTTCAAACGCCAGCAATTGATGAATCAGCTCAGTCATCAGATCAACCCCGGATAGGAGCCGCCATCCAGTTGCAGGTTCTGACCCGAAATAAACCCGGCCTGCTGGCTGCACAGAAACGCACAGGCGGCTCCAAATTCAGCCGGTGTGCCGTAGCGTCTGGCGGCAATGGATTGCACATTCCTCTGGCGTGCCTCTTCGCGGCTGATGCCCTCTTTGGCGATCAGGCGCTGCAGCATAAATTCCTGGCGTGGTGTATCGATCCGCTCCGGCAGCAGGTTATTTATGGTGACGTTGTCACGCACCACGTCCTGGCTAATGGCTTTGCACATCGCTGTTAACGCCGCACGCGCCGCGGTGGAGAGTCCCATCATGTAATGCGGCGTTTTCACCATCGCCGAAGTGATATTGATAATGCGGCCAAAGCCCTGTGCCTGCATGGCAGGCAGCCAGGTGCGGATCAGCTGAATCGCGGGAATAAAGTTGGCTTCCATTGCCTCACGCAACGCGCTCGCTTCCCAGTCCGTTAACGCTCCGGGCTGCGGCCCGGCATTGTTGGTAACGAGGATATCGACCTGCGGTAAAGCGCTGATGATGCTGCTACGCCCGGCCTCGGTGGTTAAATCCGCGCAGATATAGCTGATTTCCGCCGCTGGATTCTCCTCACGTAACCGCTGAGCAGCGTCCTGCAATTTGGCTTCATGGCGTCCGTTCAGCGTGACGCGTACCCCTTCTGCCGCCAATGCCTGGGCACATGCCAGCCCCAGCCCCTGTGACGACGCGCAGACAAAAGCGATTTTACGGCGTATGCCCAGATCCATGATTTCTCCCTGCATTGATGGCGTGGATGACGGTGCGATAACGAATAATTAGATATATCTAGTATTACGATATGTCAGAATATTGCACGGCTCGACGCTGCAAAACTAAGAGGCGGGTCACGGATCGTTAACAGGATGTGAAAATGAGAAGTGTTTTGATCGGGGGGAATGTGCGGTTATCAGCATTCTTGCCAACAACCGCACTCAGCGCGCTATGATTATTGCCCGCTGACGGTACCGTTCAGCACCGCGGGCGCGTCGGCTTTCACCAGGAAACAGATCAGCGTGGCATCACGTTCTCCGCGAATATCCGGCAACGATGCCGCATCGCTGACCGCATCACCTTTATGCAACCGCTGCTCACCAATACGCACCACCCCCTCCAGCAGGGTGATCCAGACGGCAAAGCCCTCACGCTGAGGCACCTGAATTTGCTGGTCTCTTTCCAGTTTCAGATCCCAGGCATACACCGCCTGACGTAACGTCAGCGGAGCATCACTGCCTTCCGGTCCGGCCAGTAATGTCCAGTCATTCACTGCCGCGCCTGCTGGCCGGGTGAATTGCTGCACACGCCCTTCACCACCCGCGCTGGCGGGCCGGATGTAAGCCTGCAACATTTCGGTTTCGATCAGCGGTGCCGATTCTTCATGACGCAGACCGTCACCGGCATTCACCACCATCACGCGTTTGGCGTTAAGCGGCGTGCGTTCGCCATCTTCATGCTGATGCTGGGAGGAACCGCGCCAGACGTAAGTGAAGATTTCATCATTCTGATGGCTGTGCATCGGTACGCGTGCGCCGGTTTTCAGCGTCATCTGGTCCACAATCGCCAGCGGCCCAAACGCCTCGCCAGGACGCTGGCGGCGAATGGTAAAAGGACCATATTCAAACAGCTGGTCGCGCTGTGCACGTAACACGTTCATTATCAGCCTCCACAAAATCAGTTTATGGCAACCATGATAGTGACTGGAAAATTGCACACCAGTAGGGGGATTTGCTCGGTTAAATCAAATTTTTTGACAATTGATCATTCGCCATCGTTGCGGAAATTACGTAAAATAAGCGCTTACTTTCCGCAGGCCATACATAATGAATCGGACAGAGCAAATTCTTGCCGCAGCAGAACAATGCATGCGGCTTAAAGGCTTTCACCAGACTTCAATCCAGAATATTGCCCGTGAGGCAAATGTCAGCGTGGGTTTAATTTATAAATATTTCACCAATAAAGAGTCGATTATCGAAGCGCTGGTGTTCAACATCACGCAACGTTTAAAAGAACGCTTAAATGATGATCTGGAAAAAATTGCCAAATCAGGGGGCCAGGCACGCCTGCCTTTGTTTTCCGCTGGGTTGGTACCACGTGAAGTGGAAAATGATATTGTGTTATTAATGGAAATATCGTCTGAATCGATGCGTAACCCGCGCATTATGCAAATCATGACCAATGCCTGGCAAAATCTGAAAGATAATTTTATTGCTAAAGAACAGGCACTTCATCCTGAGAAAGACAGCAATATTATTCATACCCGCTTATATGTGCTGTCACTGATTATTGACGGCATTATTATCCGCCGCAGCATGAAACAACGCGAAATTGCACCGTCTTTTGTGCCATTTTTTGACGGCATTATCAACGATGTGAACAATACCGTTATTAAACAATAAATTAAGGTAATAAATGCTGACTGAGAATTGTGCTCAGACGCGCCAGTTCCTGTTGATCTAAACCATCATCAACAAAAGTACGACAGGCCACACCATCAATCAGCAGTAACAAAAAATGGATCTGATTAAAACGTTGCTCCGCAGTCGCCTGGGGTTCCCGTTGCTGAAATACATTATCCAGCATGGCAATTAATTGTTGCTCTTGCTCAGCGAGAATGTCTCGCACACTGGCATTACGTGAAGCCTCAGAATAGACTTCCAGCAATAAACACTGGTCCTTAATTGACCATCCCTGCCAGAACACCGAATCCCTGTCAATAATATCCGACACCTGCGGTTGCTGGCTGAGTTTATTTTCCAGAAAAGTGCGCCATTCTGTCGCGATGACCTTTACCGTTTCAATCACCAATAATTCTTTGCTGCTGAAGTAACGATATATTTGTGCAGCACCCAGCCCACTTTCAGCACTCATCTCTGCCATGCTGGCACCATGAAAACCAGAACGACTGAAACAGACTTTCGCCGCCGCAATAATCAGCTGTTTGCGCTGGTGCAAAAAATCTTCAAAGTCTTTCCTGGTCAATTTGAAACCCCATCAAAAAAAATGTACGAATTCGTCACCGTGGGCCGATACTTAATCGGCCCACGGGATTTTACAGCTTGAGTTCCGACTCTTTCAATGCGGTCCCGCCACCCATCACTTTGTAGAAGGTGATGAGATTCAGGTAATACGCCTGTTGGGTGGTGACCAGGCTGGTGCGCGCGCTATACAGCGTGCGCTGCGCGGTCAGTGCATCCAGGTATGTATCAATACCGTTGCGGTAACGCAGATCTGCCAGATGGTAGTAAGTCTGCGATGCCGTCACGTTATTACGCTGGCTGGTTAACTCGTCGTTAATGGTGCCACGCCGTGCCAGCGCATCCGCCACTTCCTGGAACGCCGTTTGCACCGCTTTCTCATACGCCGCGACGTAGTATTCCTTCTCCGCTTTGGTGTATTTCAGCTGCGAAATATTGTAGCCACCGGTGAAAATCGGCAGCGAGATGCTCGGCGCAAACGACCAAATCCCGGCACCGTTTTTAAACAGTGAAGAAAGGTCAGAACTGCCCACACCACCGCTGGTGGTCAGCGAGATGGTGGGGAAGAAGTTGGCGCGCGCCGCACCAATACTGGCATTGGCTGACTTCAGGTTATGTTCCGCTTCCAGTACATCCGGACGATTCAACAGCGCGTCTGACGAAATTCCGGCAGGCACCTCACGGAATGCCTGCCCCAGCGCATCAATACCCTGCGGCAACAGGTTATCCGGCACGCTGCGTCCCACCACCAAATCCAGCGCGTTTTTATCCTGTGCGACATCCGTGGTGTAACTGGCCACATCCGCCATCGCCGAATGATAAGTGGTTTCGGCAGAGGAGAGATCCACCATTGAGGCGGTGCCATGTTCCATCTGCTTGCGCGTCACTTCCATCGACTGACGGGCGCTTTCCGCCGTATCTTTGGCGATCGCCAGATTGCTGCGATCGGCCGCCAGCTGAAGCCAGTAATCCGCGGTGTTGTACAGCACCGTCAGGCGCGTACTGCGTGCGCCCTCCAGCGTACCGAGATAAGTTTCATACTGCTCGCGCGTCAGGCTCTGATTCTTACCAAACAGATCCAGCTCGAACGAACTGACGCTGCCTTCGGCTGAATAACTGTTGCTGATCGCCGTCTGATTACCTTCTCCTGTCAGGGCGCGCGAACGGGTGCCACTGACGCCAGCATTGATGGTCGGGAACAGCTCTGAACGTTCCTCACCATACTGGGCGTGGGCGGCTTTGACGCTGGCGACGGCTTCACGCAGATCGCGACTGCTATCCAGCGCCATCGCTACCACCTGACGCAGCTGCGGATCCAGGATATAGGTCTGCCAGCCAATATCACGATAATTGGCCGCCTGCCCCCCCTGCAATGAACGATAAGCCTCACCGGAGGGCATGGTTTTGCTCACCGGGGCTTCCGGACGTTTATAGTCCGGGTCGAGTGAGACACAGCCCGCGAGGAAACAAGGTAAAAAGATCACTAAAAGTTTTGCTGACATGTTATTCCCCCGTCTTCGCAGCAGTTTCAGTGTGGCTTGCATGGCTATGCGGCATCCCAGGGAATACGCGACGGACCAGCACAAAGAACAGCGGGACTAAGAAGATTGCCAACAGCGTGGCGGAAATGGTACCGCCGATAATGCCGGTACCGATGGCAATACGGCTGTTAGCACCCGCACCGGTCGATATCGCCAGCGGCAATACCCCGGCAGTAAACGCCAGCGAGGTCATAATGATCGGACGCAAGCGCATCGATGCCGCGTGCATCGCCGCTTTCACCAGGTTTTCCCCCCTGCGGTAGTTATCTTCAGCAAATTCCACGATCAGGATGGCGTTCTTGGTCGACAGGCCAATGATAGTCAGCAGTGCCACCTGGAAATAAACATCGTTTTCCAGACCGCGCAGTGTAATCGCCAGCAGGGAGCCAAACACGCCCAGCGGCACCACCATCATTACCGAGAACGGCACCGACCAGCTTTCATACAGCGCCGCCAGACACAGGAATACCACCATCAGCGAGATGGCATACAGCGATACCGCCTGGTTACCTGCCAGTCGCTCCTGGTAGGACAAACCGCTCCACGCAAAGGTGGTGCCTTGTGGCAATTTGCTCGCCAGTTTCTCCATCGCCGTCATCGCATCACCGGAACTTTTGCCACTTGCCGACGACCCCTGAATTTCATAGGACGACAGACCGTTGTACCGGGACAGCACATCCGGGCCATAAGTCCAGTGCGAGGAAGAGAATGACGAGAACGGCACCATTGTGGTGTCACCATCGCTGTCAGTACCCGTGACAAACCATTTATCGATATCCTCTGGTTTGCTGCGGAACGCTTCATCACCCTGCATGTAGACCTTTTTCACCCTGCCGCGATCGGTGAAGTCATTGACGTAGGTTCCACCAATGGCGGTACTCAGCGTGCTGTTGATATTACTGATGGTCAGACCGAGCGACTGGGCTTTCTCGTCATCGATATCCACCTGCAACTGCGGCAGATCTGGCAAGGTATTGGCGCGCACGCTGCTCAGCACCGGGTCCTGATTGGCTTGCGCAATCAACTGGTCGCGGAGCTTCAGCAGTTGGTTACGATCGGTGGTGCCACGTCCCTGCAATTCGAAGGTGAAGCCATTCGACTGACCCAAACCTGAGATGGACGGCGGCGACAAGACAAACACCTGCGCATCACGAATACCGGACAGGTTCATCATGGCGCGTCCGGCAATGGCGTCAGCGGTATTGGCCGCGCCCTTACGTTCGCTCCAGTTTTTCAACGAGATAAAGCCCACACCGGCGTTCTGCCCGCTACCGGCAAAGCTGAAGCCGTTCACCAGCATGCTGACGTTGACGTTATCTTTTTCTTTGGTAGCGAAGTATTGCTGGATCTGACGACGGACTTCGCTGGTGCGGTTTTCCGTGGCACCCGGAGCCAGCGTGTACTGCACCATGATGTAGCCCTGGTCTTCAGTCGGCAGGAAGCCGGTCGGCAGACGCAGGTACATAAAGGCACAACCAATCAGCAGCACCGCGTACAGCAGCAGGTAACGCACCGAGCTGTGAATCACATGCCCGACTTTATCGTGATAACGCGCCTGGATTTTCTCGTAGCTGCGGTTAAACCAGCCGAAAAAGCCTTTCTGTCCGCTTTCATGATCGTGCGGTTTCAGCATGGTGGCGCACAGCGCCGGGGTCAGTGTCAGAGCGACAATCACGGACAGCACCATCGAAGACACAATGGTGATGGAAAACTGACGGTAAATAACACCGGTTGAGCCGCTGAAGAAGGTCATAGGCAGGAACACCGCCGACAACACCAGCGCAATACCGATCAGCGCACCGGTGATCTCCTTCATCGATTTTTCGGTCGCTTCCCGTGGCGGCAGATGTTCTTCACGCATCACGCGCTCAACGTTTTCCACCACCACGATGGCGTCATCCACTAATAGCCCGATGGCAAGCACCATCCCAAACATCGTCAGGGTGTTAATCGAGTAGTTAAACACCGCCAGCACACCAAAGGTGCCGAGTAACACCACCGGAACAGCAATCGCCGGGATCAGCGTGGTACGGATGTTTTGCAGGAACACAAACATCACGATCACCACCAGCACAATCGCCTCAACGAGGGTTTTTACCACCTCTTCAATCGAGATCTTAACGAAGTCGGTACTGTCGAGCGGATAGGCGATGTCGTAACCGGTTGGCAGGCTGCTACGGAACTCATCTACCGTAGATTTCACGACCTCAGCGGTGGACAGTGCATTGGCACCGGATGCCAGCTGAATCGCGATACCTGAGGCCGGATGACCATTAGCCAGCACGTTGGCGCTGTAGTCGTCATCACCCATTTCCACCCGCGCGACATCGCTCAGATGCACCACTGAACCATCCGTCTGGCTTTTCAGTACGATGTTGCGGAACTGCTCTGGCGTTTGCAGACGCGAACGGGAACGCACGGTCGCCACCAGTTGCTGCTCTTTACTGGCGGGTTGCGCCCCCAGCTGCCCAGATGATACCTGGGTGTTCTGCGCTTCCAGCGCAGTTTCCACGTCAGAAGGCATCAATGAATAGGAAGCTAATTTCGCCGGGTCCAGCCAGATACGCATCGCGTATTCCGCACCAAACACCTGCACGCTACCCACGCCCGGCAGTCGGGCCAGGGTGTCTTCCATGTTACTGACCAGGTAGTCAGCCACATCCGCTGAGGTGCTTTTGTTGTTTTTATCGTACAGCGCCATGATCAGCAGGAAGTCGCTCTGCGCCTTCTCGACGGTCACGCCCTGCTGGGTCACCGCGTCCGGCAAGCGGCTTTCTGCCTGCTGCACTTTGTTCTGTACCTGTACCTGAGCGATATCAGGGTCAGTGCCCTGTTCGAAGGTCACGGTGATTTTGACCTGGCCGGTGGACGCAGTGCTGGTAGACGAGAAGTACAGCAAGCCGTCAAGACCGGTCAGCTGCTGCTCAATCACCTGGGTCACGCTGCTTTCCAGCGTTTCCGCTGACGCACCAGTATAGGTCGCCTGAATACTGATTTGCGGCGGTGCCACATCAGGGTATTGCGCAATCGGCAGGTTTTTGATGCTGAGGAGACCGAACATCATGATGCAGATGGCAATCACCCAGGCAAACACCGGTCGGCGGATAAAGAACTGAGCCAACATAATCAGTTTCCTCCGGCGGTATTCGCAGGGGTATCAGTCGTGGTGGTGCCTGTTTCTACCGCTTTCACGGTCTGGCCTGGCTGCACTTTGCCTGTGCCTTCGACAATCAGCTTGTCGCCACTTTGCAGGCCACTGTCGATCAGCCATTTGTTGCCAATCACCCGATCGGTCACCACTTCGCGGCTTTCCACTTTGTTGTCTTTATCCACCACCAACGCGGTGGCATTGCCTTTCGCATCACGGGTAATCCCCTGCTGCGGTGCCAGGATCGCATCATTTTTCACACCATTGGTGACACTGGCGCGGACATACATGCCAGGCAGCAGTTGGTGATCCGGGTTGGGGAAGATAGCACGCAGCGTAACGGTACCGGTCGATTCATCCACGGAGACTTCGGTCAGTTCCAGCTTACCGGTGCGATCGTAAGTGGAGCCGTCTTCCAGCTGCACCGTGACTGGCACCTCATCGCTGTTCTGGTTCAGTGACGCCTGCTGGCGTTTCAGCTTCAGCAATTGCACGCTGGACTGGGTCAGATCGACATAAATCGGATCGAGGGCGCGAATCGTCGCCAGCGCCGTGGTCTGCTCGGATGTCACCAGCGCGCCAGGTGTCACCGATGAAATACCAATACGGCCGCTGATCGGCGCTTTGATCTGGGTGTAATTCAGGTTAATACGTGCACTTTCAACCGCCGCTTTGTACTGCGCAACCGAGGCAATATTCTGCTGGTAAGTGGCTTCCGCATCATCGGCATCCTGACGGGAAACACCGTTCTCTTTCACCAGCGCCGCATAACGTTCGGCTTTGAGCTTGCTGCTTTTGACTACCGCGATGGCATTTTTGAGTTGCCCGACCGCTTCGTCATAACTGGCCTGATAACTGGCCGGGTCAATCTGGTAAAGCACCTGACCGGCTTTAACCTCATCGCCCTCAGTGAACAGGCGTTTCTGGATAATCCCTCCCACCTGCGGACGTACATCTGACGTCATGGTACCGGTGACACGCCCTGTCAATTGACTGGTCAGTGTAACCGGTTCTGTTTGCAGCGTTTTTACGCCAACTTCCGTGACCATTGCCCCGGGTTTGTTCTCTGCACTCTGGTCGCAGGCGACAATCAGAAACGCCAGACCTGCAATGACATACCGCTGAAAAACCATCATGGTTAACCCTATAGTGAACGTTCATTCTCAGCGCGAAAGTCTAACAAACAACCGTTGATGGTGTATGTAAGTAAAGTGAAAAGATCGAACGTGCCGCATGATCGGCAACGTTGCGGGATTTCCGGGCGATAACTGATAATTGAACCCCGCAGTGAAATATCGCACCGGATTGTTGCGGCGCAATTTATTGTGCGGGGTTTACCGGCACGGTGCACAGAATTGCGCGATAAATCGCGCCGCTACGGCCCCGTGTGGTTATTGGCCTGGTTGCGACAAGCCAGTTCGATTTATCGCGCAACGCAATGCCAGCTGCGGGCTGGTTAACGGGCGCTGATCTTCGCTGAAATCCTGCGCCGCAATCGCCATCGACACCTGCGCCAGTGCCACATTCACCGCGCCCTGCTGACGCGCCAGCTCCACCGCTTCCTTGATCAGCCGCCGATACCCCAGTTGATCACCGGCTTTAAATGTTGCCCAGGCATCGGGGATCAGGCGCACTTCCGGCTGTTGCCCGTCCCGTGCAGGCGGGCAAAACAAGGCAGTGGTCGCTGCCAGCGTCGATTCCGCCGCGCACAGCACCACGGATTGACCTTCCCGACGGTGTACTTCATCGGCCAGCATGCCGTCAGTGCGCCAGACAACGCAGCCGTTGGCATCGTTGTGGAAACGATCCGCTACCGGCCCCAGGGTAGAACAGGTAATCAGAATCGCATCAAACCAAGGTGTCAGGCTATGCAGCAACGCGGTAAGACGTGTTTGCTGCTCAGACGTCATACCGCCACTCAACTCGGCTTCGGCCAGCAGATGAGGCATCACCAAATGGTTTAAAGCCGTGGATGGCATGCCGAGGCTGGCGGCGGCTTGATCAAAAATAGCGATATTGCTGGCGGCGGTATGTAAACAGGCGATGGTCATAGAAAATCCTTTTTGTGATTATTGGCGGATACTTATCACTATCCTGCTTAGCCACATTGCATTAGTCACGAATTTTCATCAGAATTATTTTACATTGCCATCAGCAGCTTATCGCCCGTCGCTTGCCATTATGGATTCGAATCTCGTTGCGTTTATTATCGCCATCCTGCCGATCGCCTTGTCACCCGGGGCCAGCTTCACGCTGGCGATTAACAATACCCTGACGTCGGGTTACCGTGGTCTGACAGCGATTATTATCGGGACCACTCTGGGTATCTATACCCATGCGCTGTTGATTGGTTCCGGGATCAGTGCCCTGCTATTACGCTCCCCGGCTATTTTTACCCTGCTCAGTTTCGCCGGAGCCATCTATCTCTTCTGGCTCGGATTACAGCTGATTAAACGGGGGCGTAATGTGGCGTCACCTTATGTTTCCCGTCGTCCCCGACAAACCACCCTCTTCGATGCCTGGCTGGCCAATGTGCTGAATCCCAAAGCGGTGATGCTTTATCTCACCGTGGTGTCGCAGTTTGCCGGTAAACAGGCGGCATTGAGTCACTTTCTGCTGTTAGCCACAGTGCATATCCTGATCATGAGTCTGTGGCTGGTGGTGGTATGTTGTGCCCTGCTGACCTCAGCCAGGCTCATCAACATCCAGAAAATTGGTTACTTCATTAACGTGGTGGGGGGTGCGGTGCTGGTGATTTTTGCCCTGCAAAACTTCGTGCAGCTGCTGCTGAAATTGCTGGGATTATCTTAACGCCGCGATAACCTGAGCGGAATACCCGGAGAACGGTGCCCGCGCGCAGCAATTACCCTTATTCATCAAATGAATTTATTTAACCGGTGGTAAAGATGACGATAAGGATTATCCTGGGTAAAATAATAGAACCTCACGATTTTATAGGTTTTTTATTTTTCTGCTGCATAGTTTTTATTTCTCAATGATAAGAAACCCTGCAACGCTGTTAATTTGAGAGTTTCCTCAGACACCAATAAACAACATGCCATGTTATAAGTCACGCGACTGCTCTGCGGTAAGCCCGCCTATAACAGAAGGTTAATGATGATCAGCGCTAATTCAATTTATCGCAAATTACGCTTTCCGTTTAAACTCACCCATGCAGCTTTCAAATACCCGCGGGCTAATGCGCGTGTAAAGCAATACCGGGTGCTGTCTCCCGAGCAGACCATTGACCTGTTGCTGAAAAACGATCACCTGTCTATCAGCCGCTATGGCGATGGCGAGCTGGAGATGACGTTATTCAAAAATATTGGTTTCCAGGCTTTTGATGAGCGCCTTTCCGTTCGTTTAAAAGAAATTATGCAGCGTGGTGTTAATAACAATCCCAGCTGCTTGATTTGTATGCCTGATGCATTTCGTGGCACGGGGAATATGCGGTTCGGTTCGGCCCTGTTCTGGTTTTTCCATAAAGCATTTTGTTTTCTGCGTTATGAGCCATTATTAAGTAGAAAATATCTGTATGGAAATACCTCCGTGACCAGACCGTACCATGATTATAAAGACAAGGCTTTATCCGCAGTGATGTTTGCCAAATTTAAACAGCTCTTTGAAAGTAAGAAAATTTTAATAGTGGAAGGCAGTGGCACGCGTTTAGGTATGGGTAATGACCTGCTGGCCGGGGCGGCAGAAATTAAACGTATCACCACGCTGAATCGTAATGCTTTTTCACTCTACAACGATCTTTACAGTGCCGTGCTGGCACACGGGCGCGATTTCGACCTGGTACTGATTTCACTTGGCCCTACCGCGACGGTGCTGGCCTATGATCTCAGCCAGCAAGGCATTCGCTGCATTGATAGCGGCCATATCGATATTGAGTATGAGTGGATGCGCAGCGCAGCGCGCGACAAAGTGAAGGTCGCCGGAAAAAATGTTAACGAAGCTGGCGTGTTGCTGAGCGATGAGGTACGCGACAATGATGAATATTACCGCAGCCAGATTCTGTTGCATGTGGGGTTGAAACCGGAAGCCGTGCCGACAGCCCAGCCGCTGCGCCAGCCGATGATGTGAATAACTGGGCGGCATATTTTCACCGCAGGCAATCTCAAAAATGGATGATATTGCGATTGCCTGCGGTTAGTGGAATGGATCGCCCTACTTACCGTGGCGCTGGCAAAAAGCGTCAATGTCGCCGGACTGAAAATCCGCCAGATGCGCCATAATCTTCTCCAGCGGCCAGTGCCACCAGGCGATCGCCTGAAGCTGCGCGGCTATGGCTGGCGTAAAGCGCACGCGAATTGGCCTGGCCGGTACGCCGCCTACGATGGTGTAAGGTGGCACATCTTTGCTCACCACTGCCCCTGCCGCCAGCACTGCCCCATCACCCACCGTGACGCCGGGCAATACAATCACCCCATGACCAATCCACACATCATGGCCAATGACCACCCGATCGGCACGGCGATTGGCAAAGAAGGAAGCATCGCGTTGCGCCTGGTCGTCATAATATTCCGGACAATAAGTAAAACGATGCTGTGAAGCCCGATCCATCGGATGATTCGGTGCGCCAATGCGTACCTGATTGGCAATGGCCGTGAAGCGACCAATTTGCGTATCAGCAATACAGCAGTGCTCACCTACGTAAGAGAAATCCCCCAGTTCGCAATATTCAAGGTAACTGTGTGCGAGGATCTCACACTGCTGACCAATGCTGGTCTCACGCATACGCACGCTGGGATCGATGACGGTATGTTGTAATTTGGCCGGTTGCACAGCAGCGAGTGCCATAGCGAAAACTCCGTAGTGGTCAGATGTCTGGATAACCTGGCTGCCACAGGGCAGCGACGAGACATCAATTTAACCGGCCAGGATGACAGCCAGATGGCAAGCAACACCATCCGGACAGAGTCGCTTCTTCACGGATTTTACGGGCGAGCGGCTGTGCCATCCGGCAAACGGGCATTGGTCCAATCCGGGATGCCGCCGGAAACCGGATATTTCGCTGCCTGTTTGAGGTCGATATCCACGCCGAGTCCCGGACGGTCACTCAAATAGGCATAGCCACGATCAATTTCAGGACAACCGGGGAAGACCTCCTGTAATGCCTCATTGACTGGCGTGTATTCCTGAATGCCCAGATTGGTGATACTCATATCGATATGCAGATTGGCCGCCACACCGACTGGTGAGATATCGCCAGGGCCGTGCCAGGCGGTTCTGACACCGTATAACTCGGCAAAAGTCGCCAGCTTTTTCGCCGGAGTGATGCCGCCAATGGTGCTGACATGACAGCGAATATAATCAATTAACTGATGCTGGATCAGCGGCTTCCACTCGTTGATCTGAGTAAAAAGTTCCCCCATCGCCACCGGTGTGCTGCTCTGGGCCCGCAGTTTGCTTAACCAGTCGATATTTTCCGGGGCCACCGGATCCTCAAGGAAGAACAGCTGGTAAGGTTCCAGTGATTTTGCCATCTGCACCGCTGCAATCGGCGTGATACGTTCATGCACGTCATGGATAAATTCCACACCAAAACCAAGCTTGTTACGCAGATGATCAAACAGACGTGGCACGGCACGCGCGTAGGCATCGGGGTCAAAATAGACGCCATGCGTCTGGCTACGTGGTGACACTTTGGGCTGAATATTTTTCGCACGCGACAATTTTCCCGCAATCAGGCGCAGGTCATCAGTACCGGCTCCTCCGTACATCCCCATCTGGCAACGCACGTACTGGTAACCCTCTTCCATACGCGCGCGGATATTGTCCTCCACTTCGATCTCATCCGCGCCGTCGCAGTGGCGATAAAGGGCGATGCCGTCACGACATCTACCGCCCAACAACTCATACACGGGCAGGTTAGCGAGCTTTCCTTTCAGATCCCACAACGCCATATCCATACCCGACAGTGCGTTGTTCATCACCGGGCCATTACGCCAGTAACCACTCACGGCGGCAGATTGCCACAGGTCTTCAATACGCGACGGGTCTTTGCCAAGCAAAAAAGGCTTGATGTAACTCTCGATAGCGGCGGCCACGGCATATATACGCTGGGTGAAGGTCGCGCAACCCAGGCCGTACAGTCCCGGTTCGCTGGTTTCGATTTTCACCACTACCAGATCAATGCCACCGGGAGCCGTGAGTATGGTTTTGACGTCAGTAATTTTCAGCTCACTCATGAAATCCTCACTTATCCTGTATGATGTCCTACATGTTGAATGAATTAAAAAGCCCGCAATGGGCTTTTTTTTAAGCGTTGTGACGCACGTCTTCGATGGCATGCACGTTATGCGTCATGGCGCTGTTTAATGTCTCCGTCGCCAATGCAGCATCGCGATTTTTAAGCGCCATAAACACCTTGATATGGGCCTCTACGCTTTCAATCGTAATGCCCAGCACCCGGTTCAGTTCCTCAAGATAATGCACGTATATCCCTTTCAGGGATTCCATCACGTGAATAAAGACTTTGTTGTGGGATGCCTTAACAATCGCCAGATGAAAGTCATAATCAGCCAGTGAGTATTTTTTATAATCGTCGCGACTAATCAGCATCCGATTCAGCGCCTTTTCCAGCGTCTGGACATCTTCATCGGTGGCGTTCTTTACCGCCAACTCCATACAGCGGAACTCGACAGTCTGGCGGAACACCCGCATATCGTCGAACTCTTCCTGTGACAGATGCAGGATGGGCGCGTTGTCACTGAAGGCATCATAGCGCGCCAGATCGCGGGTCACATACGTCCCCTTTCCCTGATGCGTCACCACCACACCCAGATCACGCAGTTTCTGCACCGCGCTCCTGACACTGACCCGGCTCACCTGAAATGTTGCGGTCAGCTCCGCCTCAGAAGGCAGCTTACAGCCGGACTCCCAGACGCCGTTCTGAATGTTTTGCTTCATCTGCTCATAAATAACGTCAACGACATTATGTTTTTGGATACTTTCAAGACTCACCGGGCGCTCTCACTTGTCCTACATGTGTCAGGTTTTAACGTTTCAGCGCCCGCCTGACAAGGAAAAATTATTCCCCCTTCGGCATAGCATTTTATTAAATTAACTATTTTATGATTAATTTCAATTAGTTAAATATAAATCCTTGTTTCCCATCCTCAATATTACTCAGCAAAAATGTGACTCATCCTGCAATTACTCGCCATCGGAATTGCTGTCGATTATCGCTTAACGTACAACGTCACCATACAACTTGTTAGTCATGTTACATCAGGGAATAAATTTCTATGCAAAGCTTATTTAACCTCAGCGGCAAAACGGCACTGATCACCGGCTCTACCCGCGGTCTGGGATTTGCCTACGCACAGGGGCTCGCCCAGGCGGGTGCCAGCGTCATCCTCAATGGCACCCGTGAAGAACATATGCATCATGCGCTGGAATCTCTGAAGGCACAGGGCTACGAGGCACGCGGATTTCTGTTTAACGTGGCCAATGAAGCAGAAATTGAAGCGGTTTTCGCCCGGCTGGATGCCGAACAGATTGCCGTTGATATCGTCATCAATAACGCTGGCATCCAGTTCCGCAAACCGATGCTGGAGCTGGCGCTGGCTGACTGGCAGCGCGTACTGGATGTCAATCTGACCAGTGCCTTCCTGGTCGCTCGCGCAGCGGCCCGTCGTATGGTGGCTCGCCATCGCGGTGGCAAAATCATCAATATCGGCTCTCTGACCAGTGAAGCGGCACGCGCCACGGTTGCGCCTTACACAGCCGCCAAAGGGGGCATCAAACTGCTGACGAAATCCATGGCGGCCGAATGGGCGGCATTCAATATTCAGACCAACGGTATCGGGCCGGGCTACATCCTCACCGATATGAACGCGGCATTGGTCGATAACGAAGAATTCAACAAGTGGGTGTGCAGCAGCAACCCTTCCGGCCGCTGGGGCAAGCCAGAAGAACTGGTGGGCACCGCAGTGTATCTGGCTTCTGCCGCCTCCGATTATGTTAACGGCCAGATGATCTACGTGGATGGTGGCTGGCTGGCCACGTTATAAACCCCTCGTCACTTCACCGATAAAAACCCTTCACGGTAAAGGCTGAATATGAAACCGACCCGTACCCGACTTTCTGTTCTGGCAATGCTATTTGTTGTCACTGCCATTAACTATATGGACCGTGCCAACCTGTCCGTTGCCGGCTCTCACATCCAGGGAGAATTCTTCCTGTCAGCAACCCAGCTGGGATTGTTGTTTTCCATGTTTACCTGGTTCTATGCCATGAGTCAGATCCCGGTCGGCTACCTGCTCGACCGCATTGGTTCACGCTGGCTGTACGGCAGCGCCATTGTGCTATGGAGCCTCTTCACACTGTTAATGGGGCTGGCGTCTCATCACTTTTTCACCACAGCCACCGCATCATTTATGATGTTACTGGTCTGCCGTGCCCTGATTGGTGTTGCGGAAGCGCCCTCTTTTCCCTCCAATACCAAAATCATTGCCACCTGGTTTCCCGATCATGAACGCGCCCGCGCCACGGCCACGTATTCCAGTGCGCAATATATTGGCCTGGCACTGTTGACTCCGGCGCTGTCATTTATCGTCAGCCAGTGGGGATGGGAGATGTCGTTCTATATCTCGGGACTGATCGGTATCGTGTTTGGCATTTACTGGCTGGTCGCCTATCGCGATCCGCAGCACAGCGTCCGTGTTAACCAGGCGGAACTGGAAGTGATTCGTCAGGGGGGCGGCTATGGTTCCTCTGGTCAGCTGAGTCAAAACCCCAGCGTTAACTGGCAATCGGTGCGTTATATTCTGCGTCAGCGTATCACCTGGGGGCTGTTTATTGCCCAGTTTGCCGCCTCCTCAACCCTCTACTTTTTCCTGACGTGGTTTATCGTTTATCTGGAGAAAGGGTTGCACCTGTCGATTGATAAAGCCGGTATCGGTGCCATGTTTCCTTATCTGATGGCAATGGCCGGTGTGCTGTGCGGGGGGACGCTGAGCGATATGCTGCTGAAACGCGGCCACTCCCGTACCTTCTCGCGCAAACTACCGGTGATGGCCGGTATGCTGCTGACCTGCTCTATCGCCCTGGTGAACTTCTTTCAGGATCAGCCGGTGATCGCCATCGCCATTTTGTCTATCGCCTTCTTTGCCAACGCGTTTTCTAATCTTGGCTGGGTGGTGTGCAGCGATGTCATTCCCCGTCACCTGATCGGCACCATTGGCGGCTTCCTGAATATCTTCGGCAATCTCTCCGGCATTGTGAGTCCCATCATCATTGGCGTCATTCTGCAGCGGACCCAGAATTTCCAATACGCGATGTGGTATATCGCCGCCGTTGCGCTGTGCGGCTTTCTCGCTTATCTGCTGCTGGTCGGAAGAATTGAAGTACTGACGCCGCCCGCCGAACAATCGCAGGACAAGGCAGAAGAACATTTTGATACCCAATCCAACGTACAGAGAGAAGCATGATGCAGCAGAAAACAGTTAAAGCCGTTGTCGTCAGCGGCGCACATCAGGTGCACTGTGAAAACCGTGCTATTGAGTGGCATGACGATCAGGTACTGGTGCGTGTTGAACGTGGCGGGATTTGCGGTTCAGATATCCATTATTATCAGCATGGTCGCGCCGGGATGTCAGTGTTGAAAGCACCGATGGTGCTGGGGCATGAATTTGTCGGCATTATCGATCAGGCACCTGCGGAGAGCGGTTTACGGCCAGGTCAGCGCGTAGCGATCAACCCCTCGCAGCCCTGCCAGCAGTGCGCGTTGTGTCTGGAGGGTAAACAGAATCTGTGCCGTTCGATGCGTTTTATGGGCAGCGCGCAGTTTTTTCCCCATGTGAATGGGGGATTTGCTGAATATGTTGCCGTCAATCCGGTGCAGTGTGTGCCTTACGACGCCAGCGTGGCGGCGAAGGTCATCGCATTTGCGGAACCGCTGGCGGTGTGTATCCATGCGGTGCGCCAGGCGGGCGACCTGACCGGCAAACGGGTGCTGGTCACCGGTGCGGGTCCGATCGGTTGTCTGGTGATTGCTGCGGCTCTGGCCTCAGGTGCGACCGAGGTGATGGCGACCGACATCAGTGAACGTTGTCGTGAGCTGGCACATCAAATGGGAGCCTCGCTGACGGCAGATCCGCGCGTAACGGACATCACCGCTGGCTGGACGGAAAATGGCGGTGCCTTTGATGTCTGCTTTGAGGCCTCCGGCGCAGCCTCGGCCGTCGCATCTGCCGTCAGCTTTACCCGGCCCGGCGGCATCATTGTCCAGCTCGGAATGGGCACCCCTGAAGTGAATTACCCTGTCGGCCCGCTGCTGGTCAAAGAAGTCCAGCTGCGCGGTTCTTTCCGCTTTACCAGTGAGTTCACTACTGCCGTGCGCTGGCTGGAATCAGGCAAAATAAAGCCACTGCCACTGCTCACCGCCGAAATTGCAATGACGGAAGCGGTTAGCGCGCTGGATCTGGCCGCCGATAAAGAGCGGGCAGCCAAAGTGCAGCTGGTGTTTTAATCATCTGATAGCGGATTTTAATCTGTGAAAGAATCGCGCCGCACCAACCGGGCGCGATTCTTTTACTGTTTCAGCAGTTGCTGCCCGGCATTCTTTTCCAGCCGATAGACATTGAACAGCGAACAGGCCACCAGCAATGACACGCCGATAAAAGCCACGTTCACATCCGTCTGGCCTGGCACGCTACTCTCCCGCCATCCCATTGAGATACGCATCAGCAGCGCGGCAATCGCGATCCCGGCACTCATGCTGAACTGGAAGAAGATACTGAAAATTACCGACGCATCCGCCATCTTTTCCTGCGGTACATCGGCGAATCCGAGGCTGTTATAGCAACTGAACTGCAGCGAGCGCGTCAGGCCACCAATAAACAGAATGGTGGCGATGGCGAAATAGCTAAGTGAGGGGCTGAGCAGCACACAGCTAAGAATCGCCAGCAGACTAATCAAACCATTCCACAGCAGGATGCGGCGGAAACCAAAACGATTCATCAGCCAGGTGGTGGCAGGCTTCATCGCCAGATTACCGGCAAACACCCACAACACCATCGATCCTGCCTGCACCGCACTCCAGCCAAAACTCAACTGAAACAGCAGCGGCAGCAGGAAGGGAATGGCGTTGATGGAGGCACGGAAATACGATCCGGCAATCGCCGTACTGCGGAAGGTTGGAATCGACAGCGTGCCGAAAGGCAACAACGGTGTCGGATGGTGCAGACTGTGGCGGTAGGTCAGTACCGCACTGACGATACCCACCGCCATCAGCAACAATCCGCTGGTCAGCTCGCTGTGTCCCAGCAATTCCAGCCCGGTGACCAGTGCAACACAGGCTAACGCGGTATAAACAAAGCCGAGGCCATCAAACGGTCGCGCTGAGGTGTTATGGGTTTTCGGTACCAGCCTGAAGGTGGCCAGCAGCGCCAGTATGCCTAACGGGATATTCAGCCAGAAGATCCACGACCAATGGCCATAAGTGACGATAAAACCACCCAACGGCGGCCCCAGCACCGGCGCAATCAAGCCAGGCCAGGTAATCACCGCGATAGTTTTCACCATGTGTTTTTTCGCCGTGACACCCAGCACCACCATACGCCCAACCGGCACCATCAAGGCACCACCGATCCCCTGCAACACTCGGCTAAAGGTGAAGAATGGCAGATTGTCGCTGACGCCGCACAACACCGACGCCAGGGTAAACAACAGAATGGCGGCAGCAAACAGATTACGCGCCCCGATGCGTCCCGCCAGCCAGCCGCTGATCGGGATAAATATCGCCACCGCTAACAAATAGGCGCTGATGCCGACGTTGAGCGCCACCGGGCCAACGGCAAACTCATGTGCCATTTGCGGTATCGCGGTGACAATCACCGTGGCATCGAGGTTTTCCATAAAAAAGGTCAGCGCCACCAGCAGCGCCAGCCAGAGCGGACTGCCTGCTGTTGAGGGGGTTTGCGACGAGGGGTGAGACATTCCTGCGGCATCCTGTTCAGGTACAAATTGCGTGAAGAATCCACAGGATAGCCGTAGCGGCGTGATTTTTCGCGCTCTTTTCAATATGCAGCCGCAAAAACTGCGCGATAAATCGCGCCGCTACCGGTCCGTGCCAAAATTGGCCTGTGTTATCCCCCCAGCCACTTCACCGCCACATCCAGCAACACCTGTGCCCCGGCACACACCTGTTCTGGCTCAGACCACTCCTCGGGGGCATGACTGATCCCCGCCCGGCAGGGAATAAAGATCATCGCCGCAGGACAAATGGCCGCCAGATAGCGCGCATCATGACCGGCCGCTGAGAGCAACGGAATGGCCGGATAACCCCGCTCGCGGGCAGACCCGGCGATCATCTGCTGCAAGCGGGGATCAAAGGTATTTGGCACAGCCTCGCTCAGCCGGGAGATTACCACCTGGCAGGGTGCCGCCAGCGCATTCATGATCTGTTCGATTTGCGCTGCCAGCGCTGTCAGCATCGGTTCCTGTGGATGACGCAAGTCGATGCGAAACGTCAGGTTATCCGGGATCACCGAGGGCGCATTGGGCTGCATCTCGACCCGCCCGATGGTAAACATCACCTCAGGATCAGCGTCGCCAGTTACCTGATAAAGTTGCTGAGCAATGCAGGTAAAACTGCGCAGCACATCCCGCCGTTCTTTCATCGGGACGGTACCCGCATGGCCGCGTTCGCCGTGTAGCGTCACTTGCCAGGTGACTTTTCCCTGAATCCCGCTCACCACGCCGATGGTCGCTCCGGTTTTTTCCAGTACGGTTGCCTGCTCGATATGCGCTTCGAGGTAAGCCGCAGGGGGCCAGCTGCCGCGCCAGACCGGCAACAGCATCCTTTGCCGGATGGCCGCCAGCGCTTCACCCACCGTCACCCCACTGGCGTCGGCGACGGCGTGAATCGCCGCCAGATCACGCGCCCCGGCGAACCAGGAGGAACCCATCATACCGGGTGCAAAGCGCGACCCTTCCTCATTCATCCAGGAGACGGCTACCACATCACAGCGCGATTGCCAGCCGCTTTCGCGCAGTACCGTCAGCACTTCCAGCGCTGCCAGCACGCCGTAAACGCCATCAAAGCGTCCACCCGTGGGCTGACTATCAAGATGACTGCCCAACAGCAAAGGCGCTGCCTGCCGGTCAACCCCCGGTAAAACCACAAACAAATTTCCTGCCGCATCGCCGCAGGTTTCCAGCTGGCTTTCCTGCGCCCAGTGCTGCATCAGCTGCCAGCTCTCCTCCTCTTCCCTGCTCAGTGCCTGACGATTGACGCCCTCACCAGGAATGGCCCCGATTTGTGCCATTTGCATCAACCGCTGCCACAGGCGTTCACCCGCAATTTTCATCATCTCTCCTGCCAGCCGGTATCAGTCGGTACGCATAATCTGCGCCGGATTGGCGCGCGGATCGCGCTCGCCCCAATTGCCGCTCTCCACCTGGGCAAAAAACTCCGCCAGCAGTTGATTAAACAACTGCGGTTCTTCCAGGTTGAGGGTGTGGCCGGTTTTTGGCAGGATCGCCAGCCCGGCAGCGGGCAGATGCTTTTTCAGGTACAGGCCTGGTTGCAGGCAGTGGTCGTCCTCGTCCCCCACCATAATCAGGACGGGCAACTGCAACGCCTGAATCTGTGGCTCCAGCTGGTAAAAGGCCGGACGACGCGCCTGCACCCCACGCATGGTGAGCGATGCCCCGAGCGAGTCATGCTCTGCCAGCCGATCGGCAAAACGCTGCCAGCCCAGCGGATCTTTATTCTGGAACTGCACACGGCTGGCACCCAGCGCATAGGTCGGCGCAAACTTTTTAGCGCCCTGACTGGCAAAGTTTTCCCCCACCTGGAGCGAGACCTGACGAAAATAGGCTTCGGTTTCCGGCTCACAACCGTAACCCGCCCCGGCTATGGTCAGCGACAGCGCACGCTCAGGCGCATTCAGACCAAAATGCAGCGCCGCAAACCCGCCCATCGATAAACCGACAACGTGTGCCTGCTCAATACCCAGACCATCGAGCACCGCCAGCGCGTCTTCCACCGCACGTTGTTGTGAGTAGGCCTCTAACTGCATCGGCACCGAAGAAGGCGGATAGCCACGTGCCGCATAAGTGATGCACTGATAACGACGGCTGAAGGCATGGATTTGCGGCTGCCAGCTATCGTAGTTGCCGCCAAATTCGTGGATAAAAAGAATCGGCAGGCCTGTACCGGTACTTTCGACCCACAGCTGAACGTCATCATTGGTGGTGATAAACATGGTTCGATCCTCAGAAGGGTTGACGGAATTCCTGCTGTTGCGCGGCCTGCACCACCATTTCCGGCAACAGTGCAGCAAACTTCTCTGCCCAGGCAGCGGGAACCGTGGTGCTGACTTTGATAAAGCGATCGCCAAAGGTTGCAGTGTGATAACCGCCGTGACGGATCTGAATGCCCTGTTGCAGATAGCACTCCACCAGCGCTTCCGGGCGAATGTCTGCGCCGGTGACATCGATCACCAGGAAGTTACCACCGGAGGGATATACCGGCAGCGACAAACCGGGTATTGCCCTGACCGCTTCAGCAATCAACGCCTTATTGTGGTGATCGGCCGCCAGTAAGCGGGCCATCCATTCCTCTTTCACCTGAAGCCCGGCTTCGGCCGCACGTTGTGCCGGTACACTGGCCCCCAGCACGCCGCCGTTGTACGGAGCCAGCTCTGCCAGCAATTGCGGTGCGGCGATCAACGCACCGACGCGCAACCCTGCCAGTCCCAGCCATTTCGAGAAGCTTACCGACATCACCACCTGCTCGCTATCCAGTCCCAGCGCAGCAACATGGTCCGGAGCGAAATCGCGATAAGTGCAGTCATGAATCAGCAGTGCATTGTGGCGACGGGCAATGGCGATAAACGCCTGCAACTCTTCACGGCTGTAGTGAATACCCAGCGGGTTATTCGGATCGACGAGATAAATCAGGGCGGTGTTGTCATCCACCGCCGCCGCCAGTGCTTCAGGGGTCAGGCGATAATCACAAGCCGCATTCCAGATAGGGATTTGAATCACCTGCGATCCCATCTGCTGCGCAAACTGGCATGGCCATTTCCAGCTGGGATCGGTGGTGACGAAGGTGGTGCCGGGACGGCAGCGCGCACGGCACAGTGTCGCCAACGCATTCACGCCACCATCGGTTACCATCGCTTCGACACCGGCGACGCCAATGTCATTGACAATGGCGCGGCGCAGCGATTCAAAACCGAGCGGCGGCGCATAGGCGTTAAACTCGGCGGCCGCCACCGACGCTTGCAGCGCCGCCAGCACCGCCGGATGTGCAGGTAAATGGTTGGTATTTTGCCCCATCCAGATCAGCCCTTCGGTGGCAAATAACTGATCAAACCAGGCGTTACGGGTATAGATATCTGACATGCTGCGCTCCCGGTTAGATGACCGATCCACGCGCAGCAATGCCGCCGTCGATAGTGATATTGGTGCCGCTGATATAACCGGCGCGATCGGAAGACATAAACGCCACCAGGTCCGCCACTTCTTCTGAAGTTGCCGGACGCTTGCCCGGATAGAGCGCGAACAGCTCCTCCCAGCGCGCTTCGTCACCCAGCATATCAATCGCTTTGCGCTTCATGATTTTCAGCATGCGATCGGTCGCTACCGGACCTGGGTTGATGCCGATAACCCGGATGCCGTCATCAAGACTGCGGCCACCCAGCGCTTTGGTAAACGACATCAGCGCTGCGTTGCCGGTGCTGCCAGCAATGTAGCTGGCGTCCCAGTTCTCGCCGGAGTTGCCAATCACATTGATGATCACGCCACTTTTGGCGGCTTTCATTTGCGGATAATAAAGACGGCACAGCGAGATATAGCCGAAGACTTTGAGATCAAAACCGGCGCGCCAGGCCTGATCATCAACGATATCCAGCGATCCGGCGGGAATATCACCGGCGTTGTTGACCAGAATATCGATGGCCCCGACTTCTGCCGCCAGCGACTCCATCGCCGCAGTGGAGCTGAGATCTTTTTCATAAACCGAGACGCTGACGCCATATTCCGCTATTAACGCCTGCTGTAAATCGCGCATCGCCGCGCCATTGCGCGCCGCCAGATGTAAGGTGCAACCTTCCGCAGCCAGCACCCGTGCTGTCGCTTCACCAATCCCTTTTGATGCGCCAGTGATCAGCGCGCTTTTGCCATTCAGATTCAGTTTCATGTTGTGCTCTCCGTGTTAGGTATACAAAACAAAGCAATTTGCATACCAGGAAAGCAAATTTATTTATCCGGCGAAACCCGCGATAAAATCCACCAAATCGTCACCCAGTAAAGTCAGATGCTTACGCATCGCATCGTGTGCGGCATCAGCATCGTTGCGGGCAATGGCTTCGACAATCGCACCGTGCTCCTCCAATGTCTTATTCACCCGGCCCGGATGAAAGGTGACCCGGCGGCGATACACGCCCACACGATTACGCAACGCACGCGTCTCCTCCGCTAAAAACTCATTACGGGCAAAGGCATAGATTGCCTCATGAAAGCTGAGGTTCATTTCATAGAACGCAGCGGGTGAGATCGAGGTGCCCTGATCTGCCATCTGTTGATGGATCTGGCGTAGCTGGTGCAACTGATCCGGCGCGATCCGCCGCGCTGCCAGTCGGGCGCAGAGTCCCTCCAGCTCAGCCATCACCTGAAACATCTCCAGCAGCGTATTCATGCCGAGCGCCCGGACCATCACGCCCTGGCGGCCATTCAGATCCACCAGCCCATCCGCTGCCAGCAGGCGAAAAGCCTCACGTACCGGGGTGCGTGAGACATCAAAGCGTGCGGCAATTTCCTTTTCGTCCAGACGCTTACCGGGTTCCAGCACACCGCTGGCTATCTCTTTTTCCAGGCTCTGCTTCAGGCCATCCGCCAGCGATGTTCCCGCCAGGCGGGAAAGACTTTTTTGCTCACTCATGGTGCTTTTTGCTCGTCAGGTTGCACTGATATGATCCTTTTTGCATACCTTTAATTAATTTAGGTATACATCCATTTCGCCACTACATAATGCGTATTGTCGCTGATTTCTGGCGCGGGTCAATGCCCTTTATCGAAGCTGGCACACATCCTGCAAGTCCGGTAATGCATCACCGTAATTTTATAAGCGATGATATGTATACATAGATTAAGTACCTAAGACATGACCAGGCTATTTGACACCCGAGACCAGAGGATAAACCAATGCCAGGATTCACCTCACCGTTCGCCCGCCGTTGTCTGACCGGATTACTCTGCACCGCGTTGCTCGCCAGCGCCGCGCAGGCTGCCACGGAGAAAGTTTCAGTCCGCCTGAAATGGCTGGCGCAGGCGCAGTTCGCCGGTTTTTATGTCGCAAAAGAAAAAGGCTTTTATCAACAACAGGGGCTGGATGTCACCATCAATCCCGGTGGTCCGAACATCAACGTTGAGACCTTAGTCGCTTCCGGTGCCGATACCTTCGGCCTGGCGGGCGGCATGGAGAGCGTACTGGCGGCACGGGAAAAAGGCCTGCCTATTGTCGCACTGGCAATGTCGCAGCAGCGCACCCCGTTTGCTTTTGTCACCTATGCAGATTCCGGTATCAACAGTTTCAAAGATTTTAAAGGTAAGAAGGTGTCAGTGTGGTTTACCGGGGTACAGTATCCCCTGCTGGCCTCGCTGGGTGCCGCTGGCCTGAAGAAAGACGATATCACCCTGCTGCCGCAATCAGTGTCGCTTAACCCGTTTATTGATAAGCAGGTCGATGTCGCCACCGTCACCCTGTACAACGAATACAACACGCTGAAAGAGAAAGGCGTGACCAATCTGAAGCTGATCTCGCCGGACGATGTCGGCGTCACCACTCAGCAGGATGCGCTGATCACCTCAAAAGCCATGGTGGAAAAAGATCCGGCAAAAGTTCAGGCGTTTGTGGATGCCACGCTGGAAGGCTGGAAATACGCACTCACCCACCGCGCTGAAACCATCGATATCCTGATGAAAACCAACCCGAGTCTCGACCGTAAACACCAGGTGGCGATGCTCGATACCATCGCCACACTGATGTACCCGCAGGGTTCACCGGGACTGGGCTACGTCGATATGCCGAAGGCAGAGAAGATGATGAAGCTGCTGGTGCAATACGGCGCGCTGAAGCAGCCGGTAGACGTGAATCAAACCTTTGATCTGAGTTTCTGGCAGAAAGTCCCGGCAGCAGACAAAACCCTCAACTAAAGCCCGCGCGGAGAAGCCTGATGACCGTTGCACCCAAAAACTCACTGCCCCTGTTGCAGCTGGATAATTTATGGAAACGCTTTGGCGATGCGCAGAAGCCGGTGGTCGCCGTCTCTGGCGTCAACCTGACGGTGAACGAAGGGGAGTTTGTCACGCTGGTTGGTCCTTCCGGTTGCGGCAAATCGACGCTGTTCAACATGATCGCTGGCCTGATCAATCCGGACAACGACGGTGCCATCCTGTTTAAAGGCCAGTCACAGCAGGATGACGAGTTGCTGGGCAAAGTGTCGTTTATGCCACAACGCGATTTGCTGCTGCCGTGGCGCACCATTATGGATAACGCCATTCTGGCACTGGAATGTGAAGGCATTGCGCGTAAGGACGCGCGCAAACGGGCCGAGGCGCTGTTTCCCAGCTTCGGTCTGAGCGGTTTTGAACAGAGTTACCCCCATCAGTTATCCGGCGGTATGCGACAACGTGTCGCCCTGATGCGTACCTTCCTGTTTCAGCGCGATCTGATGCTGCTGGATGAGCCATTTGGCGCGCTGGATGCGTTGACGCGCACGCTGATGCAGCGCTGGCTGCTCCAGCTGTGGGAACAGCATCGCCGCACCATTCTGTTTATCACCCACGATATTGACGAAGCGATCTTTCTTGGCAGCAAAGTGGTGGTGATGAGCGCGCGCCCTGGCACAATCAAATGCATCGAACCGATTGACCTGCCTCGCCCACGTACCGCGGATATCGTGACTTCTGCTGAATTTATCGCCATCAAAAAGCGCCTGCTCGATGCGATCGAAGAAGAAAGCATGAAGTCGTTCCGCTTTACCCAGCTTGAGGGGCAATCATGACGAAGCGCCTGCTGACTCATCCGCTACTGGTCACGGTGCTACTGGTGCTGCTGTTCTGGCAGGGCAGCGTCACGCTGTTCTCCATCAGCCCGCGCTACCTGCCGTCCATTCTGATGGTGGCGCAGGATATCCAGGCGAATGCAGCGCAGTTGCTGGCCAGCACCGGACGCACCGCGCTGGAGACGCTACTGGGCTTTGCGATCGGCACCGCATTTGGCGTGGCTTGCGGCATCCTGTTTTTCTACGTCAGCTGGATCGATCGCGCCTGGTTTCCGCTGTTTGTCGTTTCGCAAACCGTACCGGTGATCGCCTTTGGCGCGCTGGTGGTGATCTGGTTCGGCAATACGCTGTTTGCCAAGGTGATGATTGCCTTTTACCTGACGTTTCTGCCGGTCACGCTCAATACCAAACGCGGGCTGCAAATGGTGGACCCGCTGCATATCAGCCTGCTGCGCAGCTTCGGGGCCAGTGGAATGAAACGTTTTCTGGTACTGCACTTCCCCGCTGCTGCCCCCTCGATTTTCGTCGCCCTCAAGCTGGGCATTTCCCTGAGCCTGGTCGGCGCGATAGTCGGCGAGTGGTTTGGCGACACCATTGGACTGGGCGTACTGCTAATCCAGTCAATGTACAACGAAGATGTGGTGCGCATGTGGACGTTAATCGTCATTTGCGGGTTAACGGGGGCGCTGCTGTATGCCGTGGTGGAGCGCTGTGAGAGAAAATTAGCATGGTGGGGAAAATAGCCGTGATACGCCAACTTCTGCCGCCAATATGCGGCGTGCTGAGCCTGATCCTGCTGTGGGAAGGCAGTATCTGGCTGTTTGATATTCAACCGTTTGTTTTGCCTTCGCTGCACAGCATCGTGCTGGCAATCATCAGCAGCGGCAGCAGCCTGTGGTTATCGATGGGCTGGACCCTGCTGGAAGCACTCAGCGGCTTCGCGCTGGGCCTGCTGGCCGGATTGCTGCTGGCGATGCTGATGACGGTTTTCCGCCCACTGGAAGCCATTCTGATGCCGCTGGCGGTGGCGATTAACTCAGTGCCTACCGTGGCCTGGATCCCGCTGGCGCTGATCTGGTTTGGCATGGGGGCCATGTCAAAAATCGTGCTGGTGGTGCTGGCCGTCAGCTTTGTGATTCTGGTCAACAGCCTGCATGGGCTGAAACAGGCTGACCCGCAGATGATCAACCTGATGCGCAGCTTCGGTGCCAGCCGCGTCACCATCATGCGCAAGCTGCAACTGCCTGCCGCCTTACCCAACATTGTCAGCGGGCTGCGTGTTGGCCTGGTGCGCAGCATCATCGTGGCCATCGTTGCTGAGATGTTGGGGGCATATCAGGGCATCGGCTGGACCATCTTCCAGTCCACTCAGCAGGTGGATCTGCTGACCGTGTGGGCGGCCGTGGTGGTTTCTTCACTGGTCAGCATCGCGCTGTATGGCCTGCTGGCCTGGATCGACACAACCTTTATCTGGTGGAAATAATCATGACGCAAACCGAGCAGCAACTTCGTATTCAGCTTGCCGCCTGTTATCGGCTGGTGGCGCATTTCGGCATGGATGACCTGATTTACAACCACATTTCTGTGCGCCTGCCGGGGCCGGAACACCACTTTCTGATCAACCCGTATGGCCTGTTTTTCCCGGAGATCACCGCTTCCAGCCTGATCAAAATCGATCTGGAAGGCAATGCGCTGGAACCGAGTGACTATGAGGTCAACCGCGCCGGATTTGTCATCCACAGCGCTATCCACGCGGCCCGTGAAGACGCCATCTGCGTATTGCATACCCACTCTGACGCTGCCACGGCAGTTTCCGCGCTGGAAGAAGGCTTACAGCCGGTGAGCCAGTTCGCGATGCATTTCTGGAATCGCCTCGGCTATCACGCCTATGAAGGCGTGGCGCTGGACACCGACGAACGCGCCCGGCTGGTGCGTGACCTGGGTCCGCATCAGGTGATGGTGCTGCGCAACCACGGCATCCTTGCGGCCGGTCGCACCATTCCGGAAGCCTTTATGCTCGCTTACTACTTTGAACGCGCTTCGCGCATTCAGTTGATGGCACAGGGCAGCGGCAGCAAATTGCTGCTGCCACCGGAAGCGGTCTCCGAGAAAGCCGCCCGTCAGTTTAATCAATGTGAAGGGGATATCCGCCTGCGTGGTGAGCGCGAGTGGCCCGCTTTTATCCGTCTGCTGGACAAACTCGATCCCAGCTATCGTCAGTAAACATTCAGGAGGTTACCGATGTTAGAGTTACGCCCGTTAACAGATCATATCGGCATGGAAGTACTGAACATCGATGCGACACAACCCATTGACCCGGCGACATTTGCTGCACTTCGCACCGCACTCAATACCCACTCCGTGCTGCTGTTGCGTAACCAGCCAGTGACTGAAGCACAGCATGTCGCGTTTGCGCGTGAATTCGGTGAGCTTCAGGTGCATGTGCTGAGCCAGTTTCTGACCACGCCATACCCTGAGTTGTATGTGTTATCGAACGTGAAACAGGACGGCAAACCCATTGGCAACCATAAAGAGGGCTGGAACTGGCACTCTGACTGGTCCTACTACGAAGTGCCCTGCTTTGGCTCGGTGCTGCACGCGGTGGAAGTGCCGCCGGTGGGGGCTGATACGCTATTTTCCTCGATGTTTGCCGCTTATGACGCGCTGGATGACGACACCAAACGCCTGATTCAGCCGCTGAGCGCCGTGCATTCGTATTCTACCTACTACGCTAAAGCCTTTGCTGACCGTGAACCACTCAGCACCGAGCAAAAAGCGGCGACCCCGGATGTCGTCCACCCGCTGGTGCGCCGCCATCAGGAGACGGGACGTCCATCGCTGTTTGTCGGGCAGGACATCGTGAAAGAGATCGTCGGCCTGGAACCGGAAGAAAGCGAGGCGCTGCTGGCGCGCCTTAACGCCCACGCCATCAGTGAAACCTTTACCTACCGCCATAAATGGCAGGCTCACGATCTGCTGATCTGGGATAACCGCTGCACCATGCATCAGGCCACCCCTTATGATGATGTTGCTTACCGCCGCGTGATGCATCGCGCCACGGTAAAAGGCAGCGAACGCCCGCAGGCGATGGGGTAAATCATGGCGCAATCCGGTGAACGACTGCATCGGGCGTTGTTGCAGGCTTATAAACAGCGCCATCTTAATAGCCTGAGCTGGCTGGCGACGGAGCCTGCTTTGGTAGCGGCTGCCGCGTTAAGCACCGGCACAGCACCGCTCGCCGGTTTGCCTCTGGTGGTCAAAGACAATATTGATGTGGCAGGGATGCCGACCAGTATCGGCACCGCATTGCTGGCGGAGGAAAACGTCAGCCGCAACGCAGAGATCATCACCCGCCTGCAACAGGCAGGGGCCATTATTATCGGTAAAGCCAGTATGCATGAGCTGGCTTCCGGCACCAGCGGGTTGAACGCTGCTCAGGGGGATGTGCTGCACCCTTTTCTCTCCGGGCGCGTGGTGGGTGGCTCCTCCAGTGGCAGCGCGGCTGCCGTGGCGGCAGGGATCGTCTCTGCCAGCATCGGCACCGATACCGGGGCCTCTGTCCGGCTGCCCGCTTCATTTTGCGGTTTGATCGGTTTTCGCCCTTCACTGTTGCGCTATCCGCAACAGGGCATCGCGCCCATTTCGGCCAGTCGCGATACCGCTGGAATTCTGGCGCAACGCATCGACGAGGTGATCGCGCTTGATGCCGCCATTAGCGGTGAGTCTGAACTCCCCGCCGTAACGTTTGATGGTTTGCGGTTAGGGGTACCGCGCGCGCATTTCTGGTCCGGTTGTGAACCTGCGGTGGTGCAGGCAGCGGAGCCGGTATTGCAGCGCCTGCGTGAACGCGGCGTCACGCTGATTGAGGTGGAAATCGCCGACGTGGCGGAACTGGCGGTGAAAGCCGGCTATCCAATGGCCTCCTATGAAATGCTGCGCGATCTGCCACATTATCTGCAACAGCGCGGCAGCCAGTACAGTTTTGAGCAACTTAAGCAGGCGGTAAAAAGCCCGGATGTTCAGGCGTTGCTGGTGGATGCCGCCACCGTCAGCGCTGAACAATATCAGGAAGCCTTAAGCCACTGGAAACCATTGCTCACCGCACGCTATCAGGCGGTTTTTCATCAGCATCAACTCGATGGCCTGATCTTTCCCAGCGTGCCGTTGCTGCCACCGCTGATTGCGCAGGCCAACACACTGTTTCGTCAATTGATTGCCAATTGCGAACCGGCAACTGTGGTGGGCCTGCCTGGTATTAGCCTGCCGCTGGCGCAAACGCCGAATGGCATTCCGGTCGGGATCGAACTGCAATTTGCCGCAGGCGACGATCGCCGGTTGCTGGCTGCCGCCGCCGTCCTGCTGGCGTAGCCACGAAAAAAGGCGGAGTGGTTAGCTCCGCCTTGATTCAAGTTCCGATCAGTGTGCCTGACCGGTCAGTTGCAAAAGGGCAACGATGATCTGCAAGATGACGCGGACTAAATCCAGCAGCAATCTAATCAGTTCCATCACTTTCCTTCTCCTCTGCAGGAGCGCGCCTTCCGGCATCCGGGACTTTGACTCCACCCGCCGAACGCCTGAGCACATCTGTGAGGAGTGCTGAGCGACGCTCATTGTGAAAGCCACAGGCCAGCACCACCTGGTACCTGCCGGGATTTGACAATCCGCGCCCCTGGGAGTCATCAGAAAACAATGAAGCGACGCCCGACACTCAACACCTGTACAACCATACAGTAGTTGAGCCAAACTTGAAATCTTTCTCTGCACATTTTATGATTCGTTTTGTGAGGAGTGCTGAGCACCCCGTTCACCACCCGGTTACCAGCCGACGTGTGAACAGAAAAAAAGGATTTGGCGTTGCCGCCAAATCCTTTTTTATTGCCTGCGATTTATCAGGAACGATCCGCGGGCAGTGTCACCCAGTAACCTGGCTGATAAGGCAGCGGCAGGAACTTTTCATGGAACTCGCGGAAAGTGGCGTCCGGATCGAGATCGGCAAACAATTCCGGGTGCAGCCATTTTGCCAGCGCCTGAATGGCGACAAACTGATATGGGCTGTCGTAAAACTGATGCCAGATCGCATGAGCATTGCCGTTATGCGCCACCGGCAGGGTTTTAAACGCATCACGCATCATCAGGGTACGCAGGCGCGCTTCGGCCTGCTGGGTATCGGCACCCGGTCCCACGCCGACCCATTTGCCGACGGTGTTGTAGTTTTTCCAGTTAGCGCCGGTGACCACCACCACATCCGGCTGGCTGGCAATAATCTGCTCCGGATTCAGGGTGCCAAAGGTGCCAGGAATCAGATCCTTCGCGATATTCCTTCCCCCCGCCAGCTCGACCATCTGGCCGAAGTTCTCGTTACCGAATGACATGCAGCATTCATCGGTATAACCACCAGCACGATCAATCATCACTTTTGGCTGCTTGCCGTTAAAATTTTTCAGGCGATCTGTCACCTTAGCAATGGCAGCGCGACGAAATGCAATAATCTGCTCTGCGCGCTGCGGATTGTTGACCAGCTCACCCATAATGCGGATGCTTTGCTCGGCATGTTCCATCGGTTTCTCGCGGAAATCGATAAACACCACCGGAATCCCCACCGCCTGCAATTTCTCGATCAATTTACCTTCGTCAGTCGCCGCTTTCGATTCGAGATTCATCAGCACCAAATCGGGTTTCAGCGTCAGCGCCTGCTCAACATTAAAAGTGCCATCTTTAGCTCCACCAAAGGTCGGCAACTGCTTAATCTGCGGATAACGTTTTTCATACGCCATGTAGCCGTCGTAATCCGCTTTGTGGAAATCATCACGCCAGCCAACCACACGCTGGAACGGTGCCTGGGTGTCGAAGGCTGCCAGCAGGTACATCTGCCGCCCTTCACCCAGAATGATACGTTTTGACTCCTGTGCCACCTCGACCTGCCGCCCGGCCACATCGGTAATGACTTTGGCGGATGCACCACAGGCAACCGTCAGCAACCCCAGCGCTAACATCCATTTCTTCATGTGATCTAACCCTACAAATGATAATGATTATTATTAATGCATTTCGCGGCGTCACTATTACCTGGCGGCAACAAAATGAAAAGCCCTTGGCGACACATTTTTTTACATTCCGCCCGCTGTGTCGCCGCTCACAAAACGCCCTCCTTTCGTGAAAACGCTCACAGCCCGCCATGCAATTGCCCAATTTATCGCCGGAATAATCCGCGCTTTGGCTAATGCGTTAACAAAAGGTGAAGACTAAATTACGAAATGAAACACCGTTTTAATTTATTGATAACGCCCGCTCCCGGGCATGGACATGTGTTTATCGGAGGAGTTGCCGTGAAGATCAGCGCCATTGATGTCACCCTGTTTACCTACCCTACACGCCGCGTATCCGACAGCGCCGGGCATTCACATCCCGGTGCAGAAAGCGACGCCCAGCTGGCGTTGCTGACCCTGACCAGCGAAGACGGCCATTGTGGCTACGCTTTTGCGCCCGCCGAGGTGATCCGCCCGCATGTGGTGAATGCTTTCTTTCGTAAGGTTTTGCTCGGACAAAACGCCTTTGATCGTGAGCGGCTGTGGCAGGATTTGGTGCACTGGCAACGCGGCAGCGCCCATCAACTGACGGAACGTGCGCTGTCGGCGGTGGAGCAGGCGTTGTGGGATCTGATCGGGCGTAAACTGCAACAACCGGTACACAAGCTGCTGGGTGGTTATCGCGAAAAAATTCCCGCCTATGGCAGCACCATGTGCGGCGATGAGCTGGAGGGGGGATTATCGACCCCGGATGATTACGCCCGTTTTGCCGAACAGCTGGTGACGCGTGGTTATCGTGCCATCAAGCTGCATACCTGGATGCCACCGGTGTCGTTTGCCCCCAGCCCGGCGATGGATATCAAAGCCTGCGCCGCCGTGCGTGAAGCGGTGGGACCGGATATCGCCCTGATGCTGGATGGCTACCACTGGTACAGCCGCAGCGACGCCCTCACCATCGGCAAGGCGCTGGAAAAACTCAACTTCACCTGGTTTGAGGAGCCGATGGAAGAAGAAAGTATGGCGTCCTATGCCTGGCTGGCGAATAACCTGAGCATTGATGTGCTCGGCCCGGAGAGCCTCGGTGGTAAACACCACAGTCGCGCCGACTGGGTACAGGCTGGTGCCTGTGACATTTTACGTGCCGGTGCCAACGGCGTCGGTGGGATTTCCGCCACACTCAAAGTCGCCAGTCTGGCCGAAGCCTTCGGTATGGATTGCGAAGTGCACGGCAATGGTGCCGCCAGCCTCGCCGTGGTGGGTGCCATCCGTAACTGTCGCTGGTATGAGCGCGGCCTGCTGCATCCTTTCCTCGATTATGAACAGCCCCCGGCCTATCTCCACAGCCTGACAGACCCGATGGACAGCGACGGATTTGTCCATCTGCCGACCCGTCCCGGACTGGGGGAAGACATCAACTTTAGCTGGATTGAGACCCATACCCTGAATCGCTGGTGATAACCCGACACAAGCAGTACGGCAAACAACAATAAACCTCTGACCTGCTGGACTTTGCTTATGAACCTCTTTACCCGTTGCACAACGTGCTGCGTCGCGTTGCTGCTGCTGACGGCCAGCCTCGGTGGGCAGGCTGCCACGCCCGACGATCAGCTGATCGTCGGGATGAATATGAACAACCTGCTGACCCTCGATCCCGCCGCCATGACCGGCAATGAAGTGGTGGGTATTGTGGTTAACCTGTATGACGGCCTGGTCGAGCTGGACCCGCATCAGTTGACCAACGTCCGTCCGGCGCTGGCGCAACGCTGGGAAATCAGCCCGGATAATATGCAACTCACCTTCCACCTGCGTGACAACGTCACCTTTCATTCCGGTAACCCGCTCTCCAGTGCCGACGTGGTGTGGTCGATGCGTCGCGTGCTGCACCTGAATCTGGCGCAAGCCTCAGTGTGGAAATCCTACGGTTTTAACAAAGACAATGTGGACCAGCTGATTAGCGCCCCGGATGCAGGTACCGTGCAGATTCGCCTGCCCACAGCCAACGATCCGCGACTGGTGCTTTATTCGCTGGCGGCACTGGGCAGCATGGTGGTGCTCGACAGCAAAACCGTGCAGGCCCATGCCAGCAACGGTGACTGGGGCAATCGCTGGCTGACCACTCACGAGGCCGGTTCCGGCCCGTTCCGTCTTGATGTCTGGCAGGCGAAAGACGTGCTGCGTATGAATCGCGCGGATAACTACTGGCGCGGTGCGCCGAAGCTTGCTCGCGTGGTGTTCCGTCATTTACAGGAGTCGCAAACCCTGCGGCTGATGATGGAAAAAGGTGATATCGATATTGCCAGCAATATGGAGATCCCCGATGTCAAAGCGCTGCGTCACGACCCGGACCTCACCATCGATGCCGTGCCAAAAGGCACCCTTTATTATCTGGCGATGAGTATGAAGGATGACCACTTCGCCAACGCCAAAGTGCGTGAGGCGGTGCGTTACCTGGTGGATTATCAGGGGATCAATCACACCCTGATGGCCGGCTATGGCGAACTGCATCAACGCCCGATTCAGGCCGGTATGCCCGCCACTCTGCCGGACCCCGGCTACAAACTGGATATCCCACGCGCCAAAGCCTTACTGGCGGAAGCCGGTTATCCCCACGGCTTTGATACCACGCTGCGCGTATTGGCTGACCAGCCGTTTCTCAATATCGCCATCGCCATTCAATCCACCCTGATGCAGGGCGGCATCCGCGCCAAAATCATTACCGGCACCGGTAACCAGATCTACGGGGCGATGCGCGAACGGCAGTTCAACCTGCTGGTCGGGCGAGGTGGCAGCGGCGTGGAACCCCATCCCCACTCCAGCCTGCGTTCGCTGGTGTACAACCCGAATAACGCCGACAGCGCCCGACTGACCAACTTTCAGGGCTGGCGCACCAGTTTCTACGATGCGCAGCTGAATCAGATGATCGATCAGGCGCTACTGGAGCGCGACAGCGCACGTCAGCAGCAGGATTACTTCGCAATCCAGCGCCGTTATGACCAATTGATCCCGGCCCTGATGCCGATTTCCCAGATGGTTGATTCAGTGGTGGTCAACAACCGGGTGCAGGATTATGTGCCGCATCCCTCGGCGACCACCTTCTTACGTGACGTATGGAAAACGCCGGACAGCCTGGCGGGAGGTGCGCAATGAAACTGACGCGAAGCCACTGGCGCAAACTGCGCAGCCGTGGATGGCAGGTGCTGATCACCCTCACGGGGCTGCTGTTGCTGACTTTTTTTATTGGCCGGGTGATGCCAGTCGATCCCGTGCTCGCGATTGTCGGCCCGGACGCCGATCACGCCACTTATCAGCAGGTTTATCACCAGCTCGGTTTTGATAAACCGCTGTGGGTACAGTTTGGTATCTACCTTAACGGTCTGCTGCACGGCAATCTCGGCCAGGCGCTGCTGACCGGGCAACCGGTGATCAACGATATCCTGCGTGTCTTCCCGGCCACGGTGGAACTGGCCACGCTGGCAATTGTGATTGGCGCCGGACTGGGTGTGCCACTCGGCGTCTGGGCAGCGGCACGCCGCAACGGCCTGGTGGATTATATGGTGCGCATCATCAGCCTTGCCGGTTATTCCACACCGATCTTCTGGGTTGGCATGGTCGGCCTGTTGCTGTTTTATGCGCATCTCGGCTGGGTCGGGGGAGCCGGACGAGTGGATTTCAGTCTCGATGGCGTGGTGCCGTGCCGTACCGGTTTGCTGCTGGTGGATGCTTTGCTGGCCGGTAACGGCTCGGTCTTTGCCAACGCGCTAAACCACCTGATTTTGCCCGCCTCGCTGCTCGGCTTCCACTCTCTGGCTTACATCAGCCGCATGACGCGCAGCTTTATGCTGGCGCAGCTGTCACAGGAGTTCATTCTGACCGCGCGTGTCAAAGGGTTGACCGAGTGGCAGGTTATCTGGCAACACGCCTTTCGCAACATTCTGGTCCAGCTGCTGACGGTGGTGGCGCTGGCTTACGGTTCACTGCTGGAAGGCGCGGTGCTGATTGAAACGGTATTTTCCTGGCCGGGATTTGGTTCCTATCTCACCGGCAGCCTGATGCTGGGCGATATGAATGCGGTAATGGGCTGCGTGCTGGTGGTCGGCCTGATTTTTGTCCTGCTCAACCTGGTTTCTGACCTGCTTTATCAGGTATTCGACCCGAGGACCAAAGTATGACGATTTCGCTGGAGACACCTTATGCCAGCGCCACGCGCGAGCGCCTGGAACGCTGCCGCCGTCTGGCAGCCCGTACCGGCCAGTTTGTCTGGCGTATGGCCTGTAATCCGCTGACCGCCATCGGCGGCGCGATCATCCTGCTGCTGTTGGTGACGGCGCTGTTTGCACCGTGGATTGCACCTTATCATCCGCTGATTCAGGACCTGAATAACGCCCTGAGTCCGCCCGGCGCCCAACACTGGTTTGGCACCGACGAATTTGGTCGTGATATTTTCAGCCGCCTGGTGTGGGGCGCGCGCATCACCCTGTATATCGTGTTGCTGGTATCGGTCACCGTGGGGCCGATTGGCCTGCTGCTCGGCGTTACTGCCGGGTATTTCGGCGGTAAGGTCGATAGCGTGCTGATGCGCGTCACCGATATTTTTATCTCCTTCCCCAGCCTGGTGCTGGCACTGGCGTTTGTTGCAGCACTCGGTCCCGGGCTGGAGCATGTGGTCATCGCCATCACCCTGACCGCCTGGCCGCCGATTGCGCGTCTGGCCCGGGCCGAGGCGCTGTCGCTGCGTCAGGCGGATTTTATCTCGGCCGTACGTTTGCAGGGCGCTTCCCCTGTGCGTGTAATCTGGAAGCATATTGTCCCGCTGTGTCTGCCATCGGTGATTATCCGCATCACCATGAATATGGCGGGCATCATCCTGACCGCTGCCGGGTTGGGTTTCCTCGGTCTGGGGGCGCAGCCACCGGATCCCGAATGGGGAGCGATGATCGCCAGCGGCCGCAGCTACATGCTGGAGTGCTGGTGGGTGGTGACGGTGCCAGGTCTGGCGATTCTGGTGAATAGTCTGGCGTTTAACTTCTTAGGAGATGGCCTGCGTGACATCCTCGATCCCCGTAGCGAATAACCCCCGCCCCTTGCTTGATGTGCAGGATTTGCAGGTCAGCTTCGTCAATGGACGCCACAGCACCCCGGCGGTACGCGGCGTCTCTTTTCAGCTCGGCCAGGAAAAACTGGCGATTGTTGGCGAATCGGGATCCGGCAAATCCACCGTGGGGCGCGCCCTGCTGCAACTGCACCCGCGTAGCGCGCAGGTCACCGCCCGGTGTATGCAGTTTGCCGGGATCGACCTGTTAAGTGCCACCCAGGCTGAGATGCGCGCCATTCGTGGCAAACGTATTTCGATGATCATGCAGGACCCGAAATATTCGCTCAATCCGGTGGTGCGTATCGGCGAACAGATTGCTGAGGCGTGGCGCAGCCACCACCCCGGACAGCGCGATGAAGCGCGACAACGGGCGCTGGCGATGCTCGATGTGGTGCGCATCCGCGATCCCGAACGGGTTTATCAGCTCTATCCACACGAAATCTCCGGTGGCCAGGGGCAACGCATAATGATCGCCATGATGCTGATCACCGATCCCGAGCTGGTGATTGCCGATGAACCGACTTCGGCGCTGGATGTGTCGGTGCGGCTGCAGGTACTGACATTGCTGGATGAGCAGGTGAAACAACGTGGGCTGGGGCTGATTTTTATCAGCCACGACATCAACCTGGTGCGCCACTTTTGTGACCGGGTGCTGGTAATGTACGCCGGTCGCGTGGTCGAGTCATTAGCCGCTGCGGAGCTGGGCCAGGCTCAGCATCCCTATACCCAGGGCCTGCTGGCTACGTTACCCGATATGGACCAGCGTCGCCCGCGTCTGCCAGCACTGCAACGCCAGGACAGCTGGCTGCAACCTTAAGGAGAGAGACATGAAACAGATGATCGGGGTACGTAATCTCAACCTTAGTTTTGGCGAAGATGAGCAGCGTCATCAGGTGCTGTTCGACGTCAACCTGGCGGTACGTGCCGGGGAGATTTTTGGCCTGGTGGGCGAATCCGGCTCCGGGAAAACCACGGTGCTGAAATGCCTCGCCGGGTTGTTCACCCACTGGCAGGGCGAGTTGATGATTGATGACCAGCCACTGGCCCATCGCATCGCACGGAATCTGTGCCGCAAGGTACAAATGGTGTTCCAGGATCCTTACGGTTCACTGCATCCCCGCCATACCATCGGCGATATTCTGGAGGAACCGTTGCAGATTCACGGCATCGGTCAGCGTCAGCAGCGCGTGATTGCCATGCTGGAAAAAGTGGGGCTGAACCGTGCCTGGCAGACGCGTTATCCTCACCAGCTGTCTGGCGGACAGCGCCAGCGCGTGGCGATCGCCCGCGCCCTGATCCTGGAGCCTCGCGTGTTGTTACTGGATGAACCCACCTCCGCGCTGGATGTGTCAGTACAGGCTGAAATTCTGAATTTATTGAGTGATCTGCAACAACAGCAAAACCTGACCTACCTGATGGTGACACATGATTTGGGGGTGGTGGCACATCTGTGCCATCGCGTGGCAGTGATGCAGCACGGCAGGGTTCTGGAAACGCTGGAAGTGGATGCGCTGGTGGCGGGTAAAGCGGCGGTGCCCTATACCCGGATGCTGGTGGAGGCAAGTCGGCATCCGCAGGTGCGGTCCGTAATGGCGTGATGTCATACGCGATAAATCGCGCCGCTACGGTTCTTCACAGGTTGTAGCGGCACGATTTATCACGCGTCGTTTATGGAAAAACCCGAATCAGGCCACAACCTCACGCACAAAACGCACGATCTCGTCGTTTTGTCCATGTTCGAACAGGCAGTGCTGGAGACGCGGACCGCTCAGGGCAGTTTTCACCAGTTCCGGGTCAATGGCGCGCAGTGTATCGAGATAATTTTCCTTGTTCACTGCCGCTTTTACCTGGTTCAGCACCCCGGCGTTGCGCACCTGCGGCTCGCGGCGCTCTGGCGGGTAGCCCAGCCCTTTCGCACCGGTAAAGGCTTTTTCGAAGATGAAATGCAGGTTGAGTTCCGCACCCCAGCCAAAGCCTTTGGCGAACGGCAGCGACAACGCATTACCGTTGTTGATTTGCGCAAACAGCCAGGCGTCGGCCGGATCAATACAGTAGCCGCACACCACGCCAGGATGGATATTCAGCGACATCAGTGCGCCCTGCCCGGTCCCGCAACCGGCGATAACAAAATCCACCGCGCCGCTGTTCAGCAGTGCGCTGGCCATGATACCGAGATGAATATAGGTAAGATGATGGTCCTGCTCGTCGCTCATACCAACGTTAAATACCTGATGGCCCAGCGGCTGTGCCACTGACTCCAGTTCTTTCAGTACGATAGCGTTTTTCGCTGCCTGGCTGTTTTCCATCATTAACGCAATTTTCATGATCCATCCTTCATATTAAATTGAAACACCGTTTCATTTTAATCAAAGGACGCTAAAATGCAGCAGTGAAAACCCTTTTTAGTTGTGAGATCGCTCACACAACAGCGAGACAATACGCGAGGAGCAACCATGTTTATCTACCGCGATGCCACACAGGTTGAGGATTTGGGTAACGGTGTCACCCGCCGGGTGCTGGCGCACGGCGGCCGCATGATGGCAGTTGAGGTGAGTTTTGCAAAAGAAGCCGTCGGCCCACTGCATCAGCATCCGCACGAGCAACTGACCTATGTACTTTCTGGTCGCTTTGCTTTCACCATCAATGGCGTCACTAAAGAGGTCAGTGCCGGAGATACATTGTATAAAGCACCGGATGTGGTACACGGCTGCGTCTGTCTGGAGGCAGGCACGCTGCTGGATACCTTTACCCCGCAGCGTGAGGATTTTCTCAGTTAATGGAATCGTATGATTATGCGATAATCGCGCGGGTTTTATGGACTACACAATATCATCCACCACGCCGCCATCGACACGCAGCGCGGCACCGGAGGTGGCTGATGCCTGGGTAGAACAGACATACACCACCATATTCGCCACCTCTTCGACGGTGGCGGCACGCTGAATCACCGAACTCGGTCGCTGGCTCATCACAAACTCTTTTGCCAGCGTCTCCAGCGATTTGCCGGTGCGTTTCACCTCTGCTTCCATCATGGTGGCAAAGCCGTCGGAGAGGGTCGGGCCAGGTAATACGCTGTTCACCGTCACCCCGGAACCCGCTACTACTTTCGCCAGCCCGCGTGCCAGCGACAGCTGTGCGGTTTTGCTCACGCCGTAATGCACCATGTCGGCCGGAATATTGCGTGCCGATTCTGACGAGATAAATACCACGCGACCCCAGCCTTTTTTCACCATATCCGGCAGCAATGCCCGCGACAGTCGCACACCAGACATCACGTTGGTCTGCCAGTACGCTTCCCAGGTGTCGTCGTCGGTGGCAAAAAAATCTTTTGGTCCGTAAATCCCGGCGTTATTCACCAGAATATCGATGGCGGGTAATCCTTTCAGCAAGGTATCGACACCCTGCGCACTGCCCAAATCGGCGATAAAAGTATGGACTTTGGCCCCCACCACGACAGCATTGAGTTTTTCCCGCGCCCGGCTGACGGATTCCTCACTGCGTCCATTCAGCACCACTTCTGCCCCGCTCTCTGCCAGGCCCTGAGCGATGGCAAAACCAATGCCGCCGGTGGATGCGGTGATTAACGCTGTCTTGCCGTGTAGATCGATTTTCATAACCTTCTCCATGTTTGACGATATATCGGGTGAACTGAGATCAGCATCACAAAAGCCTGGTGGATGCTGGCGTATCTGCATTGACGAAACATGCTTTGTAACCAAAGAGTGACGTCCGTCAGACCAAAATACAGCCACACTCAATTCTTTAACTCCCGTGAGATCACATCATGAAAACCCTTGCCTTTGCCGCACCGGGTGCAATGGGCGCGGCAGTTGCGGCAGTGCTGACCCGGCACGGTGCCCGCGTCATCAGCCCGTTAAGCCAGCGTTCTGCCGATTCCCAACAACGCGCGCGTGCCGCACAGATCAACGATGCCAGTGAAGCCGCGCTCTGCGAGGCGGATATTATTTTTTCCATCCTGCCGCCGGAATCGGCTCTCAGTTGGGCGCAGCAGATGGCACCACATTTAGCCGCCGCCACCCATAAGCCGTTGTATGTCGATTGCAATGCCATCAGCCCGGAAACGCTGCTCCAGGTGGCAGCGGTGATTGAGGCCACCGGCACACCTTTTGTCGATGGCGCGATCATTGGTCTGCCACCGGGAGAGAACAATCCCGCCGGGCCACGCTTCTGGTTTTCCGGTCCGCATGCCAGCCAGTTAGCAGCACTGAGTGATTTGGGCCTGCGGGTGCGGATCATGACTGCGGAAAACGGTGCCGCATCGGCGCTGAAGATGTCTTACGCCGGGATCAATAAAGGCATCACCCTGCTCACGTCGGCGATGCTGATAAATGCCAGCCGGGTTGGCGCGGCCGATGCGTTACGTGAAGAGATGGCAGAAAGCCAGGCAGCCATGCTGAAAAGGATGGAAAAAGCCGCCCCGGATATGCTGCCAAAAGCCTGGCGCTGGGCGGCGGAAATGGATGAGATTGCCACGCTCAACCAGGGTGAGCTGGCAACCGATCGCCTCTATCAGGCACTGGGGGATATTTGTCGCCAGCTGGCGGCGGACCGCAAAGGCGATCAGCAACTCAGCGCCTTGCTGGCAAGCTTTTTTCACCCGGATACCGATAGCGAACGCGCAGGCTGACGCTGCAACTGACGCTGTAACCACGCCTGTGCAGCGGCCTCGTCCGGTGCGCAGGCATCCAGCTGCAACACCGGACCCAGCGCCATCGGCTGCGCGCGTTCAGCCAGTTGCCGCAGCTCGGGTAAGTATTCTGCCCCCGGATGCCCCGGCATTCGCTGTGCCAGGCGCGCCTGATAGCGCGCCACCACCTCATCCGGTGAGATTGCCATCCATAGCTCCAGCACCCGCGTCACCCCTGCACTTTGCAACCCCTCCTCCAGTACCGCTTTCGGCTGAAAACCAAACCACGCATCAATCAGGTAAACACAGCTGGCCGGTGCCTGGGCGACGATCTTCCAGATCGCCTGATAGGCCGCACAGCCAAGTTGACGATTACGCAGGCGATCCACCGGCGCAAAGCTGGCCATAAACGGTTCCTTCAGACTATCCAGCGTCAGCACCGGTAAGCCAAAGCGCTGCGCCACACTGCGCGCCAGGGTGCTTTTGCCGGAAGCCGGGATGCCGTTGACCAGCACCACACATTTCTCTTCAGTGAGCGTCGTCATAGGATATCGATGACCTCCGCGGCACTGGCGGCCTTGCGCAGCCTCACCAGCGTTTCTTCGTCCTCAAGCAGGGTAACAATGGCGCGAATCCCCTCTTCGATATGCGCGTTGCTATCGCGCGCACCGAACATGATGACAATATCCGCCTTGTCACTCCCGGCAAAGGATATCGGTTCCTCCAGCACCATCAGGCTGAAACAATCCTTCAGCACGCCAGTTTCCGGTCGCGCGTGGGGGATAGCAATCCCCTCTTCAAACACATAGTACGCACCGTGCGTCAGGGTGTTGGCGATCACCGCCTCCGGGTAGGAGGCTTTGACATACCCCCCGCTGACCAGTGGCTGTGCAGCCAGCGTAATCACCTCACGCCAGTCGCGGGCGTCAATGCCCACCTGAATAGCATTCGCCTCCTGCAACAGTTGTTTGATGCTCATGCCTCCTCCTTAAATCGATTTGCGAATGGTATTGCGCAGCTCATCGATTTTGACGAACAGCGGATCAATCTCCTGACGAAAACGGCGGCTTTTGGCAAATAAACTTAATGCCCGATTATATTCCAGCATTAATTGTTTTTGCGTTTCACCCGCGCGCGGATTATTTGCCAGTTCCTGCTCCAGCGTGGTTATTTTCTCGCTGATGCTTTCAGCCTGACGATCTATTTCCTGTTCGTCCGCCCCTTTATTCTCAGAGGCCTTTTTCCTGAATCCAAACATAGCGTCTCCTGCCCCGAATGGTGCCAGGGCACCTCAGGTTAATACGTCATGAAAGATACTCAGCGGAACAACTGAATTTTTTCGACCAATACATCAGTAACGGCATCGTTAGCGGGCACCAGAAAATTGCGCACGCTGTCGTTTACTTTGCCCTTTTCGAACGTCTGTTTACAGCGCGCCACCCATTGCACGTTCATTTCTGTGCCGACGTTCACTTTTTCAATGCCGCTGCGCACCGCCAGACGCATATCTTCATCACTGACGCCGGTGCCACCGTGCAGCACCAGCGGTGTATGGGTCGCTTCGGTGATATCTGCCAGGCGCTGATGCTGGATATGCGCTTTACCGGTGTAGAGACCATGCACCGTGCCGATGGAGATGGCTAACATATCGACGCCGGTTTCATCCACAAAGCGTTTGGCATCGTCGACCGTGGTGAAAGAGGTTTCGTTCATTTCCACCGATTTACCATCTTCTGAGCCGCCAATCGCCCCCAGTTCCGCTTCGACCGACACATGTAACGGGCGCGCCATATCAATCACTTTACGCGTATTGGAAATATTCTCTTCAATCGGCAGATGCGAACCGTCATACATCACTGAACTGAAACCCGCATCCAGCGCTGTCTGGATCGCATCAAGATCAGAACAGTGATCGAGATGCAGGCAGGTAGGTACATTTTTACTTTCTGCCAGTGAGCAAATCGCATCGACCAGCAATTTATGACCGAGATATTTCGCCGTACCGGTGGAGATCTGAATCATTAATGGGCTGTTGGTTTTTTCTGCCGCTTTAAAATAAGCCGGTAACATTTCCAGACAGTGCAAATTAAAAGATCCGAGCGCTTTAAATTCACGTTGTTTAGCCACCTGTAACAGATCGGTAAAGTTATAAAGTTTCATGAATATTTTCCTCGTGAGGTTTCGTAGATTTTCCGTTAACAAACCAGGCGATCAGGGTGATGAAGACAATAAACAGGGCGACGAACAGCCAGTTATTCTGGAACGCATGACCGAGTACCAGGCCGGTACTGATGACATCCGAATCGCTGAAGGTCACGCCGGTAAAACCGTAGCTTTCCAGCATCGGCACCAGAATCGCGGGCAGCAGCGTAATAAACAGGCCGTGGACAAAACCGCCGATCATCGCACCACGACGGCCGCCGAGTGCGTTACCAAACACCCCGGCCGTGCCACCGGCAAAGAAGTTAGTCAGCAGGCCGGGCAAAATCATCGCCAGACCAAACATCGGGAACACCAGCATGCCGACGACGGAACCCAGGGTAGTGGCAAGGAAGCCGACGATCACCGCGTTTGGCGCATAAGGGAACATCACCGGGCAATCGAGCGCCGGTTTGGCATCCGGCACGATGCGCATGGCGATGCCGCGAAATGCCGGGACCAGCTCATTCAGCAGCAGACGCACGCCGCTATACAGCACAAACACCCCGGCCACGAACTGAATCGACTGCATAAAGGCATACATCAGGTAGTTCATACCGTTGCTGTACTGGGCGATAAATGCCGGGCCTGCTGCTACCGCTGGGATCAGGTACATCGGCACCATCACCACCGCCATCGACAAATAGGTGTCCTGGAGAAATTTGAAGTTATCCGGCAGCTTCAGGTCTTCGGTAGAACGCGATCCTTTGCCCACCACCTTCGCCACCGCCGCCGTCACCAGATAGCCAATGGTGCAGAAGTGGCCGAGGGCAACGTCGTCCGAGTCGGTAATGCGTCGCACCACGGGTTGTGCCAGCGCGGGCATCACCACCGCCATTACGCCACCAAAAATGCCGCCGGTAAGGATCAGAGGTAAGCCTGTCAGCCCCGCTTTGTAGCCGATCACCGCACCGATGGTCGCCATCCACAGCAGCGCCTGTCCGGTAAGGAAGATGTATTTGAACGGTGTCAGACGGGCAATAATGATGTTGACGATAAAGATCACCAACAGCGTCAGCGCCACTTCTGAACCCAGCTCGCGGTTCGCTAACCCGGCAATCGCAGCAACGTCGGTGATATAACCCTGCATGCCAAAGCCGTGGGTAAAGATGGTGTTGAGGAAGGTCAGCGTGCCAACAATAATGTTTATACCGGCCATCATAATTAAGAAACCGAGCAGCGTTTTAAAGGTGCCTTCCACCACCTTGCCTGCTGATTTTTTTTGTAGTAACAAACCGACCAGGGCAATAAAGGCAATCAGAATCGATGCCTGCCCCAGCAGATCTTTTACCAGGAAGTTGATCACACTATTCATGGTTAGCAACCTTCATGTTGTGCTCTTTCATAAATGCCACGATTTTTTGCTCAATTTCCGCTTTATCCGTTAACCGGTTGAGAATAATCACCCGCTTCATTTGTTCCGGGCTGGCATCGGCATTTAATACATCGGCAAATGCTTTCTGGGTTAAAATGATGTCGGATTTAAATGCGTTAGCTTCGGAAATGGTGGTGTGATCAATATCCGCCTCGATTTCCAGCTTTTTTAATACTGCTTTGGCGCTCATTTCGATGGCGAAACTGGATCCCAGACCACATCCGCATACACATAATATTTTCAGCATGGCTATCTCCTCACAGAATATGCAGTTGTTTAGCGAGTTTGTAATGATGCCCTTCGGTGTCGACCAGGCGTTTTTTCATGCTTATTAAATCAATGGGTATCGGTTTATTGCTGCCATTAATAATGACCGCTTTATTGCGCATTCCCGACTGAATACAACGCGCGACTTCACTGGCCATAATGGTCCCCTGGTAAATTTCCTCACAGGTGGGATCGCCATTACGCAGGCCATAACCGATGATGGTTTTACGGATACGCACGCCAATCATCGGTTCCAGTTGTTTAATTAAGGTATCAATCGCCCCCTGAAACCCCGGTGAATATTCACGGGTGTAGGCTTCAGAGCACAGCATCACCACGCTATTCTGTTCCGCCAGACGCTGCGAGACGCGCTGCGCCAGCTCCTGCAACGGAATCTGACATTCCGGGATCAGAGCAAAATCCGCATTCGATTTAATCGCCGATTGCAGCGTTAACTCACCACAGTAGCCCCCCAGCAGTTCCACCATAAATACCCGCCCCGGCAAACCACGACCGGTATTACGTAACTTCGTGACTTCTTTTAATACCTGTTCGCAGGCGGTGGAAAAACCAATGGTGTAATCGCTGCCGAATACGTCATTGTCAATTGTCATGCCGACGCCAAAACAATTCACACCAAATTCACTCAGCGTATGCAGAAATTGCAGTGAACCATCACCACCCGCCATAATCAGCACATCAATACGCAGTGATTTAAGTTGTTTGGCAATAGACTCATATTCTGGCCGAATGAGTTTCCGTGTCGGCCTGCCCGACTGCATTACCGGAATGGCAGCGATGGCATAATCCACTAAATCACGTTGCGCCATCTCCTGATGTTTATTTTCCAGCAACCCCGGAATGCCGCCGTTAAATAACACCATCTCTGCCTGCGTTAAACGAGAAATCTGAAAAATAAAATTATTTATGCCGGTTACATCACCACCACTGATCACCATGCCAATTCTCATTGTTCCCACTCCTCACGCTGTGCTTCTGTGATTCATTCTTCCGATGAAGAGGGATTATATTTGCAATGAAGATCACATTTTCACTACGTATTTATTCACTCAGATCATTGACACAGTGCTTTGAACGCCGATTTTTGTGATATATATCACATGATAAATTATTCCCCACACCGGTAATTATTATATTTTTCATGGTGTTATATTTATTATGGCTATCAAAATGGCTGGGGATATTTAACCCTTAGTGGGTCTTTTTTCTTTAAATCTATTTTGTGATAACCCGCGCATTTTTATCGCTACGCTGCGGTTTTTCCGTGGAAGATAAAGGGATAATGCTTCCGTGCGTTATTTTAACGTCAGTGCCGATCAATCATTGACATTCCGCCATCTGCGCCTGTCCAATAACCCAGCAGACACATGACACAGAAGAGAAAACATGACATCCCCGCAGGAAATGTTGCGTCAACTGAGTGACGTGGTAGGTGAAAAACAGCTGTTAACCCATTCTGATGATAAAGCCTGGTACACCAAAGGATTCCGCGTTGGGCGCGGCGAGGCGCTGGCCGTGGTGCGGCCCCAGACATTATCGCAACTGTGGCAAATTCTTCAGGTATGCGTGGCGCATAACGCCATTATTCTGATGCAAGCGTCGAATACCGGCGTGACCGGCGGCTCTACGCCAGATGGCAACGATTATGATCGTGAGGTGGTGATTGTCAGCACGCGCCAGCTGAAAGGTGTACAGGTGATCGACGAGGCACGTCAGGTGATTGCCTTCCCTGGTACTACCCTGACGGAACTGGAGCAGACTCTGCAACCGCTGGGGCGCGAACCGCACTCGGTGATTGGTTCTTCATGCATTGGTGCGTCTGTGGTCGGCGGCATCTGCAACAACTCCGGCGGTTCGCTGATTCGTCGCGGTCCGGCATTTACCGAGAAATCACTGTTTGCTCGCATCCATGACGATGGCCGACTGGAGATAGTCAACCATCTGGGTATTGACCTCGGTGACACGCCGGAAGCCATGCTGGACAATCTGACCCGCCAGCAGTATCAGACCGGCGAGCAGCCGGACTGGCAGGGAAAAATCTGGGCGGAGGATTACGCCGAGCGCCTGCGTGACGTCACCGCCGACAGCCCTTCACGCTTTAACGGTGATATTCGATACCTGCATGACAGCTCCGGCAGTGCAGGCAAAGTGGTGGTCTTTGCCGTCCGTCTCCCCACCTTTGAAGCCAGTGCAGGCAGCGACACCTTCTATATCGGCACCAATGATGAAGCGGTGCTGGTGGCCCTGCGCCGCTATTTGCTGACGCAGATGAGCGAGTTACCGGTGCAGGCGGAGTACATCCATCGCCACGCCTTTGACCTCACCGTGCGCTACGCCAAGCATATGTATCTGGCGATTCGTAAGCTCGGTCCGCAGGCTCTGCCGCGTCTGATGGCGAATAAAGCCAAATGGGATGTGCGCGTCAGCCATCTGAAATTTCTGCCACGCAATTTTGTTGATCGGGTACTGCAATTCTTCAACCAGATCACGCCGCGCTTCGTGGCACCGCGCATCATGGATTACCGCAGCGAATATGAACATCATCTGATGATTAAGGTGGAATCGGCACAAACCGCTGAATTGCAGACCTTGCTGGAAACGTTTTTCGCCAGCCACAGCGGCGGCTTTTTCCACTGCGATGCCCGCGAAGCGGCGGATGCCTTTCTGGTGCGTTTTGGCGTGGGCGGCTGCACCATCTCCTATTGTGATGCCCTCGGTTATAACCCGAATGAGCGTCTGGTGGCATTCGACGTGGCGCTGCGCCGTAATGACGATGCATGGCGCTTAACCCTGCCAGACCATCTGGCTGAGCAGGTGCAGATCGATTCCTGCTGCGGGCATTTCTTTTGCTACGTTAATCATCAGGATTATGTGCTGAAGGCGGGTGTGGATGCGAAGGCGTTCAAAGAAGCGGTGAAAGTGTATCTGGAGCAGCGCGGGGCGAAGTATCCGGCAGAACATAACGTCGGCCATTTGTACCACGCATCCTGCGAACATGTGGAGCACTGGAAACAGCTCGATCCCACCAACACGTGTAATCCGGGCATCGGCAAAACCAGTAAGAAGAAGTTCTGGGCGGAATAAGCACTACACCAACCTGTAGCGGCGCGATTTATCGCGCCGCTACAGTATCAATTATTTGGCATAAGCTTCGGTCGAGATGGTCAGAGTGACATCGTCGCTGACTGCCGGCACGTATTTATCCAGCTTAAAGTCAGAACGCTTGATGGTGCCGGTGGCATCAAAACCAATCGCCTGTTTCTTCACCATCGGATGCTCGCCCTGCTGGTTCAGCGTGGCGTGCAGCGTTACCGGTTTGGTGATGCCTTTCAGGGTCAGATTCCCTTCCACATCAAACTTGTTGTCGCCCTTCGCCACCACTTTGGTGCTGTGGAATACCGCTGAAGGATATTTCGCGGTATCGAAATACTCTTTGCCGAGGAATTCTTTGGTCAGTGCCGGGACGTGGGTGTCGATCTGGCTGACTGGCAGCGTAACGTCAACGCGTGACTGCGTCGGATGGTCTTTATCAAACACCAGGGTGCCTTTGCTGTTTGGGATATCCGCAGTCGGATGCGAGAAGCCGAAATGGGTCCAGGTCACAATCACTGATGTGTGTTCCGGGTTCAGATCGTAGTGCATAGCCGCAGCCTGTGACAGCGGTGCATACAGGGTGGCAGCGGCCAGCAGGGGCAGCGCAAAGCGGGTAACGTTTTTCACCAGTTGTTCCTCTTGGTTCAGAATATACCAGAGAGTGTCCGGGATTATGCGGCGCGGGAACAGTGAAGAGTTTTGGACGAAATTTTCAAAAAAATTCAGCAATATCAATATGAAACAATTCACACCAGGGACAGTTTCATGGCTGGCCTATCGCCAATAAAATCCGCCAGCGCCGACGTTGCCGCAGCAGGCGCTGATGCAATTGCTGCAATTGCGCCCTTTCCAACTGGCGGATCGCCGTGCTGGTCAGTTCGGGTAAACCCTGCTGCTGACGCAGCGCACTCAGTGCAGCATCCGCATTGTCACTCACAACACATTGTAGCAGCAGCGTCTGCTGCAAAGCTTCAAATGGCGCGGCAGAGATATCCAGCGTGCGCAGAAAGCGTTTGCAATGGCCAAGCAGTTCCCGCCAGGGAATATCGGGCGACTGCAACGCCAACAGGATGCCATCAACATCTGCCACACGCTGATAACGCGCCGTCACCACATAACCGATCTGCTGCTCCACGCGTAACTGCTGAAAAAAACGCGGTTCATAGATCAACGCCAGCGCGCGTAATGCCGCCAGCGCGTCATCATCAGCCTCGCTCAGCGGGATAAACACCAGCAGCGCCTGATCGCTGCCTGTGCACGGGATGGCTGTCACACCATGGTTTAAGCGAGGTGCCGGGGAGGTCGCTCCCTCCGGGAGATCACTCAGCGCCCGCGCTACACCAGCACGCAACGCGGTACTTTGGCCGCACCACGCAGCCTGCCAACGCGCTGAGGATCGCGGGGTGATCAACTGCTGCGGCAATGCCGATAATAACTGGCGAATCGCAATGCCCTCCGCAGCCCTGACGGGTTGAGGTTCAGAGGGCATATCGAGCGCCTGCACCGCCTGATCCACCGCCGCAAGCGCAGCATTGTCATCGTTGGGGAGGTGCATGACCAGTTGCCAAATGCCCTGTATCAGCTGCCAGCTGCCACGCCCGCCTGCATGACGTAGCGCAGCCAGTACCGGACGCAGCAAACGCTGCCGCGCCTCGCCATCTTCATCGCTGCAAGGCAGGTAAAACGCCGGACGCAGCAGCAGGGTCTCCTGCGGCTGAACCGGGTCCACGTTCAGTAACGGAAAGACACGGTCAGGCAGCGCACGGGAAGCCTGCGCCTCTGCCTGCGGATAAAACCAGAACGGCAAACTTTCTACATGCTCGCTGACCTCTGCGGGCCAGTCAGCAACCGATACGCTGAATCCCTGGGTTTGATGCGATTTAGCCGCCAGCTGGCGTTGCGTCAGCAGCACCAGCGGGGGCGTCTGTTGCAAGGCGTTAAGCACGCGGGAAAAGTCACAGGATGCATCCGGCGCAAAACCCAGCGCGCGACCGCGCAGTTGTTCCAGCGGTGACAGTTGGCTGAAATCCTCCCGTGCCAGCTGTTGGTAATGCTGACGCTGCGCCGAACTGGTTTGCGCCAGGGCGCGCAGATGCTGGCGGAAATGATGCTGGATATGCCGTGCCTGCTGCGTTGTGAGGGTTTGCCCGGTGAACTTTAACGCCAGCCAGCTGTGCTGTGCATCGCGCCACAGCCACTGGATGCTCAGATCTTCACACAACCCCGCAGCACGTAATTGCGCCAGCAGGCTGCCGGGCGCTTCATCCAGCCAGAAACGACGTAACTGGCTGATTTCATCACGCAACGATGCCATCTCACCCGGCAACAGCAGCGTCAGCCAGCAGCTTTCGCTGCCAGGCAACTGAAGCAGACGCTGACGCACCGCTGTCGGTTGTGGGGATACTGGCGACGCCTGCAACGCGCCAGGTAACAGCTGCTGACCATAACGTTCCGCCAGCGCCGCCAGATCATCCAGCGTTTGCGGCCCCTGCAACCACAACGTCATATTGCCCGCGACATAGAACTGCTGATGGAAGGCGCACAGCGCCTGACGCAGCCTGGTGACATTGTCACAAAAAACTGCCTGACTCCCGACGCGAAAACGCTGAAATTCGTGGGGGGCAGCCAACATATCCAGCAATGCTGCCTCACTCAGGGTTTCCACATGCCGCTGCAACAAGCGATACTCGGCGTCGATCACCGCGCTTTCCTGCATAATCGCTGCGGGCGTCAGTAACGGTGCCTCCAGCATAGCCACCAGCCGCGCCACGCCCGCTTCCAGTTCACTGGCCGCAACCTGAAAGAAAAAAGCGCTCTGACTGAGCTGCGTGGTGGCATTGACCTGACCGCCCTGCTGCTGCACCCAGGGCATCAGGCGCTGGTCGTCTGTGATGCCCTCACTGCCACAAAACAGCAGATGCTCCAGCAGATGCGCCAGCCCCGGCCAACGGTCCGGCTCCTGCAAGCTACCCGCCTCCACGCGCAGCAGCGCTGCGGCGGCGCGGGCATCGGGCTGATGATGTAAATGGCAACACAGGCCGTTCGTCAGCCGCAGGCTGCGCGTGGTCATCACAGAATGCGCTGCTTGTAGATCAGCTGTGAATTGGTGCGGTTGCGGAATTGCAACTGGGCGATTTTGATATCGCTACAGCTGGCTTCGCGCCGGGCTTCGAGGATTTTGTCATGATGCGGCGACTTGCTGCACACCGGGTCGGCGTTGTCGGCATTGCCGGTCAGCATATAGGCCTGGCAACGGCAGCCACCAAAATCCTTCTCTTTTTCGTCGCAGGAGCGGCACGGCTCCGGCATCCAGTCATAACCCCGGTAGCGGTTAAAACCAAAGGAGTTATACCAGATATCATCCAGGCTGCGCTCCAGCACGGACGGGAATTCCACCGGCAGCTGGCGCGCGCTGTGGCATGGCAGTGCCGTGCCTTCCGGCGTGACGCTGAGGAAGATCGATCCCCAGCCACCCATGCAGCCTTTCGGACGCTCTTCGTAATAATCCGGCGTGACGAACAGCAGATTGGTGAGATTGCCGCTGGCCTCCATCCGCTGGCGATACTGCGCCACGATGGCTTCCGCTCGCGCGATTTGTTCACGCGTCGGCAGTAGCCCCTCACGATTGATGTGCGCCCAGCCATAAAACTGGCAGGTAGCCAGCTCCACGTCATCCGCTTCCAGCTCGATACACAGATCGATAATTTTATCGATTTGGTCGATGTTGTGGCGATGCAGCACAAAGTTCAGCACCATCGGGTAACCGTGCGCTTTCACCGCCTTCGCCATTTCCAGTTTCTGCTGGAAGGCTTTTTTCGAGCCAGCCAGCGCCGCATTCAGCGTCTCATCACTGGCCTGGAAACTGATCTGGATATGGTCCAGACCGGCGTCCGCAAAGGCATCGAGCTTATTCTGCGTCAGACCAATGCCTGAGGTGATCAGGTTGGTGTAGAAACCGAGATCGCGCGCGGCCTTAATCAGCTCCGGCAGGTCTTTACGCGTCAGGGGTTCGCCACCGGAGAAACCGAGCTGCACGCTGCCCATCGCGCGTGCCTGACGGAACACTTCAATCCACTGTTCAGTGGTCAGCTCTTTTTCCTGCTGGGCAAAATCGAGCGGATTCGAGCAGTACGGACACTGCAATGGGCAGCGATAGGTTAGCTCGGCCAGCAGCCACAGCGGCGGCGTAATGCCGGGTTTATTCGGGTTCACGACACTGGATCCATTTCTGTTCAACGGCTGACTGCAAAAACGCTTTCACGTCTTCATCCACGCCACCCGCCTCCGGGAAGCGTGCGTTCAGCGTGGCAATGATAGCGGCGACATCCTGTTTGCCCGTCACCAGCTCCAGAATGGCAGTGGCGGTTTCATTCAGCTTCGCCATCCCTTCCGGGTAGAGCACCACGTGGCTCTCCTGCGCGGGTTCCCATTGCAGGCGATAGCCGCGGCGGAAAGCAGGGATCAGGTTATCTTTCATGTTTGTTATACCAGTCTGGTGGTGTGCCAGGCCGCCTTGTCGGTGACCGTATGGTAAGGCGGACGCTGCAACGCATAGGCCATGGTCATGGCATCAAGCATGGTCCACAGGATGTCGAGTTTAAATTGCAGAATCTCCAGCATCCGATTCTGTTGCTCTGCGGTGGTAAAAATCTCCAGCGCCAGCGCCAGACCGTGCTCCACATCGCGATTCGCCTGGCTCAGGCGGCTGCGGAAGTAAAAATAACCTTCCTCTTTAATCCACGGATAGTGCTGTGGCCAGCTGTCGAGACGCGACTGGTGGATCTGCGGTGCAAACAGCTCGGTCAGCGAACTACAGGCCGCTTCCTGCCAGTTGGCCCGGCGGGCAAAGTTGACGTACGCATCCACCGCAAAACGCACGCCAGGCAGCACATGCTGCTCTGACAGCAATTCTTCACGCGTCAGCCCCACCGCTTCGCCCAGTTGCAGCCAGGCTTCAATGCCGCCTTCATGACCGTTGCTGCCATCATGATCGAGAATACGCTGCACCCATTTGCGGCGTGTTGCCGGGTCCGGGCAGTTCGCCATGATCGCTGCATCTTTCAGCGGAATATTGGTCTGGTAATAAAAACGGTTCGCCACCCAGCCTTTGATCTGCTCCGGCGTCGCTTCGCCATTGTGCATAGCGATATGGTACGGGTGATGAATATGATAATAGGCACCTTTGGCGCGCAGTGCCTGTTCGAAGGCGGCTGGCGTCAGGGCTTCAGTAATAATCACGATGAAGACTCCTGCAGATGAATCGCCATTCCATCCCAGCTCACTTCAATGCCCTGCTGCGTCAGGAACTGGCGCTGCGGTGACTGCTCGTTCAGGATGGGATTGGTGTTGTTAATATGAATCAAAATTTTGCGTTTGGCCGGTAACGACCCCAGCAGCGCCATCATGCCCTGGGCTGAGGAAAGCGCTAAATGACCCATGGCTTTGCCGGTATTTTTACCGACGCCGGTGGTCAGCAGCTCGTCATCCTGCCAGACGGTACCGTCAATCAGGAGGCAATCGGCTTTTTGCAGCCACGGCATAATCACCGCATCCGGTTCACCGAGGCCCGGCGCATACAGCAGCGTCTGACCATTGGCGTGGTTAGTAATAAACAACGCCACGTTATGGCCCGGCAGCGGACGATCGCGGAATGGCGAATACGGCGGCGCATTGCTCAGGATCGGGATGGCGGTGAATTCAAGATTGCGGCAGACATCAACGCGGAACGGTTCCAGTGGTGTCAGCGCGTGATGCTGCAACCCCCCGTTCCAGTGTTGCAGCATGGTGAAAATCGGGAAGCCGCTGGTGAGATCGGCGTGCACTTCAGGCGTGCACCAAACCTGATGCGGGCAACCTTCACGCAGGCTGAGTAAGCCAGTGGTATGGTCGATCTGGCTGTCGGTAAGAATGATGCTGCCAATCGCCGTGCCACGCAGGACGCCCTTTTTATTCAGTTCTGGCGTGTGGGCAATCTGCTGGCTGATATCGGGAGAAGCGTTACACAGCACCCAATCTTCACCGTTATCGCTGACAATAATCGATGACTGAGTGCGTGCCTGAGCCTGGATCGTGCCATTGCGCAGGCCGCTGCAATTGGCGCAGTTACAGTTCCACTGCGGAAAACCACCGCCCGCCGCCGAACCGAGAACTTTAATAAACATGAGAAATGACCGGAGAAGGAAAACAAAATGCCCGCGCAGGTGGCGGGCAGAAGTCTTAGCGGTTGGAGATGTACAGAGTCACTTCCAGGCCCAGACGCAGGTCAACAAATTCAGGTTTTTTCCACATAATATTCTTCCTCTAAGTCTCATAACGCAGAGCGAACTCTGCATGGAATGCTTGCACCAGGATTTGTGATCCCGATCGCAATACACAACGCGGGCTGATGTTGCGCCAATGTGACGAACAGATCAACCCCGATTAGGTAAGGGAATTGTGTTATTCCCCCCAAATCTGTTTCAGCACCCGCTGCCAGTTGCCCCAGGTAATTTGCTCAAGTATCGCCTGATCATAGCCATTTTCACGCAATAACGCGCAGAGCTGTGGCAACCCGGAAACATCTTTCAACGCCTCTGGCGCGCTGATGCCATCAAAGTCGGAGCCGAAAGCCACATGATCGCTGCCCATTATCGCGATTAAATGATCAACATGTTTAACAATTTCGATCAGTGGCGTGTCGGTGTCGCGTTTGCCATCGGCACGCAGAAAAGCATTACCAAAATTGACCCCCACCACGCCGCCGCTGTCGCGGATGGCGCGCAGCTGATCATCGGTGAGATTGCGCGGCTGCGGGCACAGCGCATGGGCATTGGAATGCGTCGCCACCAGCGGCGCAGAGGATAAACGCGCGGTATCCCAGAAAGCGTTAGCGTTCATATGGGAGACGTCAATCAGCATGAGGTGCTGATTCGCAGCGGCAACCAGCGCTGCACCATCCGCGGTTAAACCGGGACCGCTGTCCGGCGAGCCCGGAAAGTTACCGGTGACGCCCACGCCAAAGCGGTTGGGCAGATTCCAGAACGGCCCGATACTGCGCACGCCAGCCTGATAAAACGCGGCCAGCGCGTCACCGTCGCCATCAAAGCCATCGGCTCCTTCGATATGCGCCACCATCGCCAGCACTCCTTGCGCCCGGCAGGCAGCGATATCGGCGTGGGTCAGACATAAGCGGGCACGGCCCTGCGATTCAGCCACCAGCGTTTTGAGGATCGCCAGCTGCTGCCAGAGAATCTCCAGCGGCGACCAGCGCTCCTGCGCGCGCTGGGGCGCAACCTGCTCGATATAGCGTTGCGGCGGGACGAATAGCGCAAACAGACCACCAGCAAAACTGCCCTGCTGCATACGCGGGAAGTCGAGGTGGCCATTTTCTATAGCGGAAAAAAAGGCGTCAGCAGGATTGTCACGGTGATGCAACCACAGGTTAAGCAGCAGGTCATTATGACCATCGAAAATTGAAAGAGACATAGGCTGATAACAACGAAATAACATCGTTCTATGCTACGCGTCCGCCACGCTTTCGCCAAATCGTGGCGCACAAAGGGTGCAGGTTTTTGTCAGTTTTGCACGGGTGGTTGTCAGCAATGGGCGAGCCGCAGCGCTATGACTTCAGCGAGACTGACAGCAGACCCTAAGGAGAACACCCATGCTTAGCCAACCCGCTGAAAAATATCGTCCTTATCCGGTGATTGACCTGCCGGAACGCCAGTGGCCTTCACGCCAGCTGACCCAGGCACCACGCTGGCTTTCCACTGATCTGCGCGACGGCAATCAGGCCCTGGCGACACCGATGGACAGCGCACGCAAGCTGGAGTTCTGGCAACTGCTGGTGCGCTGCGGATTTAAAGAGATTGAAGTGGCTTTTCCTGCCGCCTCGCAAACTGACTTCGACTTTGTGCGCCTGCTGATTGAACAGCACCACATCCCTGACGACGTCGCCATTCAGGTGCTGACCCAGGCACGCGCCGATCTGATCGACCGGACGTTTGCGGCGCTGCGTGGCGCACCGCGCGCCATCGTCCATCTTTACAACGCCACCGCCCCGCTGTTTCGTGAGCGCGTGTTTCGCCAGAGCAAAGCAGAAATTATCGAACTGGCCTGCGCCGGTGCACGCCAGATACGTGCCCGCTGTGAAAGCCAGCCGGACACCGCATGGACCTTCCAGTACTCGCCGGAAACCTTCTGCTTTACCGAACCGGAATTCGCCCTGGAGATTTGTGAAGCGGTGGCGGCCATCTGGCAACCTGGCGCGCAGCGACCGATGATCATCAACCTGCCCGCCACTGTTGAAGTGAATACGCCGAATGTCTATGCCGACCAGATTGAATATTTCTGCCGCCACTTCAGCCAGCGTACGCAGGTGAGCATCAGCGTGCACCCACATAACGATCGCGGCACTGGCATCGCCTGTGCCGAGCTGGCGTTACTGGCCGGTGCCGATCGGGTTGAAGGCTGCCTGTTCGGTAACGGTGAACGCACCGGTAACGTGGACATCGTCACCCTGGCGTTGAATCTGTATACCCAGGGGGTCGCCCCGCAACTCGATTTCAGCGATATCCAGCAGGTGCTGGAAGTGGTGACGCGCTGCAACCAGTTGCCGGTGCATCCACGCCACCCTTATGCCGGTGAACTGGTGTTTACCGCGTTTTCCGGCTCGCATCAGGATGCGATTCGCAAAGGGTTTGCCGAGCGTGCTGACCGCGAAGAAACGATTTGGCAAATGCCGTATCTGCCGCTCGACCCGGCAGATATCGGTTGCAGCTATGAAGCGGTGATCCGCGTTAACAGCCAGTCCGGTAAAGGCGGCGCGGCCTGGCTGCTGGAGCAGAACCACGGCCTGCAATTGCCGCGCGGCCTGCAACAGGACTTCAGCCGTATCGTGCAGCAGCAGACCGATGCGCATGGTCAGGAGATGACCCACCACGCGTTGTGGCAACTGTTTTGCGAACACTACGGTTTGACGCAACCGACACGGCGACTGCTGGAAGCGGAAAGTCATAGCGATGACAAAGGAGAAACGCGCCTGAAAGCCCGGCTGCAGCAAGGGACACAGCAGGTCAGTCTGGAAGGCAAAGGCAACGGGTTGCTGTCCGCCGCGGTCACCGCATTACGCCAGCGCTATGGACTGACGCTGAGTATTGAGGATTATCATGAACACACCCTGGGCAAACGCAGTGACAGTCGCTCCGTCACCTACCTCAGTTGTGTGAATAGTCGTGGCGAGCGCGCCTGGGGCGTGGGTATCGACAATGACGTAGCGCGTGCCTCGTTGCAGGCATTGCTTAACGCCGCCCACGCTTTTCTGCCGCAGGAAAGTAGTTCGCTGGCGTAACCCCGAGTAAACGGCGAAACATCGCACTGAAGGCGTCCGGGCTTTCATAACCGAGGTCCAGCGCCACCGCCAGCACCGTGTCGCCCTGCGCCAGTCGGGTTAAAGCGACGCTGATGCGCACCCGCCGCACCCAGTCGCTGAACTGCAAACCGGTTTCGCGACTGAAGTGGCGCGCCAGGGTGCGCTCCGCCACGCACAGTTCTGCTGCTGCCCGTGCCAGCGTCCAGTTTTCGCCGGGCTGCTGCTGGATCTGCTGGCACAACGCCAGCAGACGTGCACTTTCCGGCCAGGGGAAACCGAACGGCAGCACATCCATCACCCGGATTTCATCCAGAATCAGTTCGTAGATCCGCTCGGCGCGGCTGCCCGCTGAGTAGCTTTCAGGCAAGGCAATCGCACTGACAATCAGCTCACGCAGCAACGGGGAGATCTGCACCACCTGGCAACTGGCAGGCAGATCGGCCCGTGCCAGAGGATCAACAAACAGAGTACGCGCCGCCACCTGACCCACAATCTGCAACGCATGCCGCGTACCGGCGGGCAACCAGACACCGCGACTGGGCGGTACAATCCAGTTGCCGTGCTGAGTCTCCACTTTCACCACACCGCTCAGGGTGTGAATCAGCTGGGCGCAGTCATGGTAATGCCACGGCTCTGCATCGCCGTGGGCATAATCATGGGCATAGGGCACCAGCGGACGGCTGGTAAAATCGAAGTTCAGCACCGCCGTCATCGTTTTACGGCTTCAGGAACTGATAAACCGCTGCCAGATCCTGTTCGCCATAACCGGCGTCCACCGCCTGCTGCCAGACATCCACGATGTTCTCCAGCGCGGGCAGTTTGGCGTCACCGGCGGCATCCAGCGCCAGACGCGCATCTTTCAATGCCCAGACCAGATGCATTTGCGGTGTGAAGTCGCCGCTGGCGATCATACCGAGTTTCATTTTGGCGTAGGGCGCGGCCAGCGGACCACCGTCCAGCACTTTCCACAGGTCATCAGTGTTGAAACCAAACTGCTCCGCCAGACGGGTACTTTCCGCCAGGCTCTGCATCAGACCAATCAGCCAGCTGTTAACCACCAGCTTCATGCGTGAGCTGGCCCCGGCAGCACCAAGCCATTGGGTGCCCTTGCCAATCGCCGCAAACACTTGTTCTGCCGCCTGGGCTTTGCTCTGATCACCGCTCGCCATCACCAGAATCTGCGCATTTTCCGCTGGCGCTTTAGTACCGGAAACCGGTGCATCGATAAACATCACATCCGGACGCGCTTCTGCCAGCTGCGCAATCAGCACATCGGTCGCTTCTACCCCAATGGTGCCCATCTGGCACAGCGTGGCACCGTGATTTAACGCGCCTTGCGCTTCACTGATGACCTGGAGCGTCGTCTCACCGTCAGACAGCATGGCAATCACCACGTCCGCCCCATCCACCGCCTGTACGGCGCTGTCACTCAGGAGCAGTCCGGCAGACACTAAATCTTCGCCACGGGCGCGTGTGCGGTTCCAGCCCTGTACCACAAAGCCTTTCTTCAACAGGTTAGCGGCAAAGGCATGGCCCATTGCGCCCAGCCCCAATACCGCGACTACGGGTTGCTGACTCATCTTCATTCCCTTCTATGGTTTCGGACAAAAACGCTAGCCTGACAGGAATTCAGCTGCACAGCCAGGCCAGAGGTGCGGTGAAAAAACATTTTTAAACCTGAGCGTTGGCAATAACCCGTCATACTATTTACGCTTTTCAAACAACGGATAAAACTATTAACATATGCGCCATAATGTTCCGTCCGGTACATTTCACTTCTTTTGTTACGGTCTTTCATAATGAAAATAGCTTTACTGCGTCAGGGGCTGTGGCTGGCGCTGCCTGCGGTGTTTCCCTTACCGTTGCTGGCAGCGGATGACGCCAGCAATACCATGGTGGTCAGCGCCACTCCCGCCGGTTCTGGTTTGTCCGAACTGGATACGCCAGCAGCGGTCAGCGTGGTTTCTGGCGAGGATATGCGCCATGCGGCACCGCGCGTTAACCTGTCGGAAAATCTTTACGGGGTACCCGGTCTGCAAATCCAGAACAGGCAAAATTATGCCCAGGACTTACAGATTTCGGTGCGCGGCTTTGGTTCACGCTCCACTTATGGCCTACGCGGCATTCGCATGTACGTGGATGGCATCCCGGCCACCATGCCGGATGGTCAGGGCCAGACCTCAAACGTTGACATCGGATCGATCGACCACGTTGAAGTGCTGCGCGGCCCCTTTTCCGCGCTGTATGGCAACTCGTCCGGCGGCGTGATCAATGTCGAAACCCAAACTGGCCAGCAGCCCACCACGCTGGAAGCCAGCAGCTGGTACGGCAGTTACGGCAGCTGGCGCAACAGCATTAAAGCCAGCGGCGCGACCGGCGACGGTACCCATGCCGGGGACGTGAACTACACCATCTCCGCTTCACGCTTTACCACGCACGGTTATCGCGACCATAGCTCGGCAGAGAAAAATCTCGGTAACGCGAAGTTGGGCGTACGTATTGATGATGTCAGCACCCTGACGCTGCTGTTCAACAGCGTTCATGTGGATGCGCAGGATCCGGGCGGATTAACGGAAGCACAGTGGGAGCAAAACCCGCGCCAGGTGGCGAGCAATGTCACCTTGTACAACGCGCGTAAAACCGTCGATCAAACCCAGGGCGGTCTGCATTATCAGCGACAGATGAGCGAAAACGACGACCTGAGCGTGATGATGTACGCCGGTGTGCGTGAAACCACTCAGTATCAGTCTATTCCGGCCAGTGCGCAGACCAACGCGGCACATCCGGGTGGCGTGATTTCCCTTACCCGTCATTACCAGGGTATCGACACTCGCTGGACCCATCGCGACACCCTGTTCAGCATTCCGCTCACGGTAACCGGCGGCCTCGATTATGAAACCATGACCGAACGCCGCAAAGGCTATGAAAACTTCACCACCAGTAACGGCGTAACCGATTACGGCGTGATGGGCGATATGCGTCGTAATGAACGCAATCTGATGTGGAATCTGGATCCTTATCTGCAAACCGCCTGGCAACTGACGGATAAGTGGTCGCTGGATGCTGGCGTGCGTTTCAGCACCGTCAATTTTGACTCCAACGATTTCTATATCACGCCTGGCAACGGTGATGACAGCGGCAACGCAACTTACCATCGTTGGCTGCCTGCAGCGTCATTGAAATATGCCATCGACGATAGCTGGAACGCCTATGTTTCCGCGGGGCGTGGTTTTGAAACCCCGACCATCAATGAGCTGTCTTACCGCTCTGACGGGCAGTCAGGACTTAATCTCGGTCTGAAACCCGCCACCAGCGATACCGTTGAGCTGGGTACTAAAAAACGTATCGGTTACGGTCTGCTGACCGCCGCTATTTTCCAGACTGATACGGATAATGAAATCGTCGCGGATAGCAGCAGCAACGGACGGACCAGCTATAAAAATGCCGGACAAACCCGTCGTCGTGGTCTGGAACTGGGCCTGGATCAGCAGTTCGGTGAGAACTGGCGGCTGAAAGCGGCATGGACCCTGCTGGATGCGCGCTATCGCAGCAACGCCTGTGGTACGGACAGTTGCGACGGTAATCGCATCCCAGGTATTGCGCGCAACATGGCGTACGCCGGATTGTCATACGCGCCTGAATACGGCTGGTATGCCGGAGCCGATGTGCGTTATATGAGCGATATCGCTGCTGATGATGAAAACGATGTGAAAGCCCCGGCTTACACCGTGGTGGGTCTGAACACCGGCTACAAGTGGCAAGTCCGCGAAAACTGGACGCTGGATGCGTTTACCCGCGTCGATAACCTGTTTGACCGCAACTATATCGGTTCGGTGATTGTTAACGAGAGCAACGGTCGCTATTACGAACCCGCACCCGGTCGTAACTACAGCGTGGGCCTGACCGTAAGCTACGCCTTCCAGTAATTAAATTTGCGCGAAAAAATCGCGCCGCTACGAATCAAGTGCACCCAATCGTAGTGGCGCGATTTATCGCGCTTTTTTTCGGGAATTAGCCCAGCAGAGCCAGCACATCCGCCGTTGAACCGGTTTCACCGAGGCGCGGGAAAATACGTTCGACGCTGTTCTGATGCGTATCCGCATTCAGGCAGGTCATGGCATCGGTGGCCAGCGTGACGTTGTAACCTAATTCATACGCCTGGCGCGCGGTAGATTCCACCCCGATGCTGGTCGCGATACCGCACACTACCACCTGAGTCACACCGCGTTGTTGCAGCTGCTCGTGCAGGCTGGTGTTGTGGAATGCACCCCAGGTTTTTTTGGTGATGCTGATGTCGCCCGGCTGCGGCGTCATTTCCGGCACCAATACCGCCCAGTCTGCTGGCAGCTCGCCGCTGTGGCGCGCCTGCTCATTACGACCCGGCGCACCGCCAGCCACGTTAACCAGCACGACTGGCAGATCTTTGGCGCGGAATGCATCAGTCAGGCGCGCACACTGTTCGATCACCACTTTCGGATCATGCACCACTGGCAGCGCCACAATCCCATGTTGCAGGTCAATCACAATCAGGGCGGTTTTGGCGTCGAGTGTCGTTAAAGCCATGTTGAGTCCTCTCAGGATTATTAGTCGGCAAGTCGTTGCAGTAAGGGAATAGCGGCCAGCAGCGTTTGCTGTTCCTGCGGGCTGAGCGTCGCCATGCTTTTCACCAGCCAGTCATCACGCTGAGCACGATTAGTTGCCACCAGCTCACGACAGGCTTTGGTTGGATAGTAGCGGGTTTTTCGACCGTCATGCGGATCGGCTTCACCCAGCACCATGCCTGCCGTCAGCAGACTGGCGACTGTCGCCCCCATTGATTGGGTACGCACCCCTTCGGCCTGTGCCAGCTCCGTCACGGTCATCGCGCCATCACGCACCAGATAGCCGAGTACCGCCACCTGCGACCAGGTGAGATCCCCCGGTGGTGCCGATTCACGCAAACGCCTGGCCAGTTTGCCGTTGACGCTACGCAGCGCTGCGGCGGCGCTGTTCAGATCGCTCATGACGACATCTCCCTTACAATGAAACGCGAGTATATAAATACGAAGGTAAACTGTGTAGTTTACCTTCGTATCAATTTGTAAGCCTTATGGCCGACGCGGATAGTGGATCAGGCTGTGAAAGCGCAATGGCGTGCTCTGTGGATTGCGGTAGCTATGTGGTTTATCACCGGCAAACTGGCTGGCTTCACCCGGCTGTAAACGGCGCCAGGTCCCCTCAACCCCCAGCAGCAACTCGCCTTCGATCACGACCACCTGTTCAATCACCCCCTCTTCATGCGGCGAAGAATCACTTTGCGCCCCCGGCGCTAACGTCACCTCCAGCAGATCAAAACACAGCTGCGCATCGTAGGGCAGCAAGGATTTGGCGTGCATCTGTGCATTGCTCTGGCTAAAGGTTGCCGCCATTCCCGGAGGCTGTTCGCTGCGCTGGATAAAGAAGGAAAAAGGGACGTTAAAGCCGGTGGCAATTTTCCACAACGTCGCCACGGTAGGACTGGATTCACCGCGTTCGATTTGGCCAAGCATCGCTTTGCTGACGCCAGTGCGTGCAGCCGCCAGCGTTAAACTCCAGCCATTGGCCTGCCGCAACTGTTTTAGCGCCAGGCTCAGGTGTTGATGCAGATTTTCCATGGGATCTCCTGACAAGCTCGCGCGCAGTGTAGCACTTGTGCGCTATAACGTCCCATGCAACAATGTGCGCTATAACGCACAAAGGACCGCCCTGCATGATAAGCGCCACCACCCGCAGCTCGTTTTCGCTGCCCATACTGATTTCAGGCCTGGTTGCCGTACTGATTGGCTACAGCAGCTCGGCTGCCATTATTTTCCAGGCAGCACAGGCCGCGGGGGCAACACCGGCGCAGATTGGTGGCTGGCTGTCGATGCTGGGAATTGGCATGGGCGTCGCTTCGCTCGGTCTGTCCTTATGGACACGCATGCCGGTGCTGGCGGCCTGGTCAACACCGGGAGCGGCGCTACTGGCAACCAGCCTGCACGGCCTGACGTTGCATGAAGTGGTGGGCGTCTTTGTCTTCACTAACGTGCTGATTGTCCTGTGCGGTGTCACTGGCCTGTTTGCCCGTCTGATGAAATATATTCCGCAATCACTGGCCGCCGCCATGCTGGCGGGGATCCTGTTGCGCTTCGGCCTGAATACATTTACCGGCTTACAGGGCAATTTTGCGCTGTGCGGCAGCATGTGCCTGGTATGGCTGTTCAGCCGCCTTTGGCTGCCGCGTTACGCGGTCATCCTGGCGTTGTTCGCCGGTGTGCTGGTGGCGCTGGGTCAACACACCATCGCCATCCCGTCCCAGGCATTGAGCATCAGCGTGCCACAATGGATTACGCCGCACTTTACTCTCGCGGCGCTGATCGGTGTCGGCATACCCTATTTCCTTGTGACGATGGCGTCGCAAAATGCGCCGGGTATCGCCACGCTTCAGGCGCATGGTTATCAGCCGCCGGTGTCTGCACTCACCGGCTGGACCGGCGCGATTGCGCTGGTGCTGTCACCGTTTGGTGGCTTTTCGGTGTGTATTGCTGCCATCACCGCCGCCATTTGTATGGGTGAAGAGGTCGATGCCGATCCGTCCCGTCGCTGGATGGCGTCGGCACTGGCCGGATTCTTCTATATTCTGACCGGTTTTACCGGCGCGCTGATCGCTATGCTGCTGAGTGCGCTGCCACAGGTGTTGATCGCCACGCTGGCGGGTCTGGCGCTGCTGGGCACCTTGTCCGGTAGCCTGCATCGCGCGCTGGCAGAACCACAACATCGCGATAGCGCAGTGATCGCGTTTCTGATCACCGCCAGCGGCGTATCGATACTCGGCATCGGTTCCGCCTTTTGGGGCCTGGTCGGCGGTATGCTGACCTGGCTGGTGCTGTCGCCGCGCTCCCGCGCTTAAATTTTCCACAATTTATCGCCCAGCCGGGGAAAACCGCCCTGTTTTCCCCCTTATTTCCGCCGTTTGATTCGCCCGCATTTGGCTTAAGATCACCACCATCGCTAATCACACACGATTTTCTGCCTCAGACATTCACCGATAAGGGCCAACGAGTGGCAAAAACTTTTCTGCGTAGCGGCAATCTCGACGCGGTACTGGCACTGGGTGAGAACGGCCAGCCGGTCTGGGCCTCAGCCCTGCAAATTCGCGAAACCCTGCGGTTGCGCCGCCAAACCACGCTGGCGAACTGCCTCGCCATTCCACAACCCAATGAACGCGGCGATCGCCTCGACTGGTACGCGCCGTTCAGCGGCAAAGTACGTTCGTGGCTGGCGGCCAGCGACCATGAACGTCGCCAGGCACTGGAACAACTCACCCTTAATCAGCAGGATCTCCAGGCGCTGAGCCAGCGCGCACGCGACACTGAGAATCCTGCCATGCGCCTGTTTGGCGCGTTGCTGAGTAAAACTCTGCAATTCCCCGATCAGCAATATGTCTATCTGGTGGATGGCAAACCCGTGATTACATTCTGGGGCTTTGTCGATCCACAGGCGCGCACGCGTGATGACGCGCTGGCCTGTCTGCGTGACAGCCTCGATGAGCAACTGCCGCCACTGTTGCCGGAACCGCCGCCGGTGCTGGATACGCCGTTGCGGGTGGCAGAACCTGAACCCGAAGCCATCGCCACCGAAGAACTGTTGCCGGAGATTGTCGCGCCAGAACCGGAGCAGGCAGAAATCATCCCGCCACCGCCTGCGGCACGCTCATGGCGTCCGTGGTTACTGCTGCTGCCGGTGGCCGTTGCTGCCACCGCCGGTGTGGCATTCTGGCTACACAGTTCGCCGGAAGCGGTACCGCCTGCGGTCGTCCAGGCTCCGGCTCCCGTGGTCAGCAAAGCTATTGCTCCGCCTGCGGTACTGGTCCAGGCAGAAAAACTCGCCACCACCCTGCCACAGGCCAGCGCCACGGTCGTCGCCCCTGAACCTGTGCCAGTCGCAGCGGTGCCGCCGCCGGCCCCGGTGGCTGTCGCTCCGGTTCCTACCGCACCGGCACAAGCCGACGATTTGGTGATCACCGCAGAAGATGTGCGCGTCGGTTCGGTGCGTTTCCTTGATGGCCGCTGGCGTGTCACCTTGCGCCAGACCAATCTGCCCACCGGCAAGCCACCGAGCCTGCGTTATCAGATCAGAAACGGCAAAGGCACCGCACTGATTACCCAGGGCGATGGTATTCGCTGTAAGGCCGACGTCACCGCTGCCATGACCAGTGCGGGCACCATGGTAGTTCGCAGCCGATACACCGCCAGCTGTAGCGACAAATCGCGCTACCGCATGCCGGAACTGGTATGTAAACAGGGCGATGGTATTGCCAGCTGTGACGCGCAATATGGCGCGGATCAGGTTTTCCCGTTGACGATCAAGCGTGAGAGTAAATAACCATGTTGGCACCCCTCATCGATGACAAACAAAAAATCACGCTGATTGAAGATAGCGGTGTGCAGTTTCTCGATTTTGGCCTGCGTCTGCCTGCGTTGCAGGCGCGCCGCCAGTTTGTGCGTCAGACAGCCAATGGCCCGCTGCTGCGCCTGAACGTTGACGGCAACAGCGGCAAGTTTTTGCTGTATCCGGAAGATGGCAGCGCACCGGAAGTGGTACGTCCCGAATCCGATATTGCGCTGTCCGATTCACTAACGCTGCTCGCCAATCAATGGCTGCCATTACCGGTGCTGCGTTGCACCAGTGGCCGTCGTTTTATTGGTGGCCCGGAAAACTGGGCACGTCTGCACCTGGCTCAGCTGTCACAGCCGGATGTCGCAGGCAATACCCATCGCATCACCCTCGCCTTTGACACCCGACTGGTAGCAGAAAGCGAGGGTGGCGAGCAACTGGGTCTGAGCCAGGCCGATGCGCAGAACGGCGTCAGTTTTGCCCTCGCCTGGCACAACTATGAACTGGGTGAATTCCTCGATCACACCTGGGTTGATGGCTGGCTGCGCGAAACCTTTAGCCAGCAGGTCAGCGCGCTGGAATCACGCCGCGAGCAGGAACTGAATCAGGCGCTGCGCGAATTCGAATATCAGGCACATTACCTCAACCTGCTGGAATTGCTGGGTGAACAGCTCGATTTGGCGGAAATCACCATTCAGGCGGCATCACCCCAAACCCCGGCGGTGAATGTCGATATCATTCTTGATGTCGGCAACTCCCACACCTGTGGCATCCTGGTGGAAGACCACCCGGAAGAGAGCAACGGCCTGCGTCAGACCTATGAGTTACAACTGCGTGACCTGTCTCAACCCCATCAGGTGTACAACGAACTGTTCGACAGCCGTCTGGAGTTCGCCCAGCCCCGCTTTGGCAAAGCCAATTTCTCGCTGGAAAGCGGGCGTGAAAACGCCTTTATGTGGCCGTCACTGACGCGTGTTGGCCGCGAAGCCAGTCGCCTCGCGCTGTTGCGTGCCGGTACGGAGGGCAGCACCGGTCTCTCCAGCCCACGCCGTTATCTGTGGGATGAAGCGCGCTATCAGCCAGGCTGGCGTTTCAACGCCAACGGCAGCGGCGACGAGCCACAGGCTACCGCGCTGCCCTTTACCCTGCTGCTGAATGATGAAGGCCAGCCACTGCATGCGCTGGCGGCGGATGACCGTCTGCCGGTATTTTCCGCCAGCTACAGCCGCAGCTCGCTGATGACCTTTATGCTGTGCGAATTACTGGCACAGGCGATGATGCAGATGAACAGCGTGGCACAACGGCAGCGCATGCCGCAAAGCCAGACGCCGCGTCAGCTGCGCCATGTCATCCTCACCCTGCCTTCCGCGATGCCGAAACCGGAGCGTGAAATTTTCCGTCGCCGCATGCAGGAAGCCATCGCACTGGTGTGGAAAGCAGAAGGCTGGCACCCGGCGGAAGAAGCCTTTACCGCCGAGACGCAGGCCCAAAGCCTGCGCCCGGTGCCAGATGTGCAAATGGAGTGGGATGAAGCCACCTGCGGTCAGATGGTGTGGCTGTTCAACGAAACCCAGGTCAACTTTGCCGGTCGCGCCGAAGATTTCTTTACCAGCATGGCCCGCCCCGATCGCCCGCGTGAAGCCGATGAGCTGCCGGGCAAAAGCCTGCGCATCGCCTCGATTGATATTGGCGGCGGCACTACCGATCTCGCCATCACGCAATATCGTCTTGATGACGGCCAGGGTAACAACGTCAAAATCACCCCACGCCTGCTGTTCCGCGAAGGTTTCAAGGTGGCCGGAGACGACATCCTGCTGGATGTGATCCAGCTGTGGATCCTGCCCGCGTTGCAGCAGAGTTTGCAGAAAGCTGGTCTGCTGCTGCCCGAACCGCTGATGAATAAATTGTTCGGCCACGACAGCCGCATGGATGGACAGGCCACGCTGCGTCAGCAGGTCACCCTGCAACTGTTTATTCCGCTGGCGCAGGCGGTGCTGGAGCGTTATGAAAACTGGAACCCGCTCGACAGCCACAGCGAGATCAACGCGCTGTTTGGCGAGCTGGTGCCGCAAAAACCGGGCAGCGCTGTACTGGCGTTCGTCAACGGTGAAATTCAGCGTACCCTCGGCGGTGATAGCCGCTTTGACCTGCTGGAAGTGCCGCTGGTGGTCAGTCTCGCCCAGCTGCATGGCGAATTCCTGCAACATCGGATGGCGATCATCCCGGCGCTGCGTGCCATGTGTGAAGTGGTATCGCTGTATCAATGTGACGTACTGCTGCTGACCGGCCGCCCGTCGCGTTTCCCCGGCATCCAGGCGCTGGTACGCCACCTGCAACCGCTGCCGGGCAGCCGTATTTTGTCGCTGGAAGGCTATCACACCAGCGACTGGTATCCGTTCAACAAACAAGGCCGTATTGATAACCCGAAATCGACCGCTGCAGTCGGGGCCATGCTGTGCCTGCTGGCGCTGGATCTGCGCCTCAGCAGTTTCTGGTTCCGCGCCGGGGATTTCGAACCTTACTCCACCATCCGCTACCTTGGCGTGCTGGATGAAACCCAGGCGCTGAGCGATGACAACCTGTGCTACAGCGAGATCGATCTCGATAACGGTGCCTTCGCGCTGGATCGTAAGAGCAGCTTCCGTATTCGCGGTAACGTCTGCCTCGGCTTCCGCCAGTTGGAAAACGACCGCTGGCCCGCTTCGCCGCTTTACAGCCTGAGCATCACCGACCCGGCGTTAGCGCGCAAAGTGGCGGGTGAAAGCGTGTTGCGGATTAAGCTGGCTGTGCAACCCGGCCCGGATAATGCCGGTCCGGAACGTCTGGTGCTGAGCGAGGCGCGTCTTGATGATGGCAGCCGTATTCCGCTGGAACAACTGAGCCTGAAACTGAACACGCTTTCCGCCACGGGCAATGCGAATGCGCAATACTGGATTGATAGCGGGAGCGTCTGCAAAAAATGAGAACCGCCAAAAAACAGCCGCCAGCCACGCTGGCAAAACGCCTGGGCCTGCTACAGGAAACCCTCGATGGTGCCCTTAACTGGGTGGAACAGCAGCAACCGCACTCCACTCGTCTGACGATGGAAGGCGATACTCTGAGCCTGCAACTGCGTCGCGCCAGGGTGGAAAGCCATGCGCTGGCGCGTCAGCTGGCGCGGCCGGTGACGCTGGCGTTATTTGGTCAGTCGCAGGCGGGTAAAGCCTGGCTGCTGAGTGAAATGGTCGGCGACGCGCAGGGGCAACTGATGGCGCGTCTTGGCGACAAAACCCTGAACTATTTTCAGCATATCAATCCCGGCAATCTCGATTTTGCCAGCGCCACTCGTTTCAGCCACCAGCGGGAAACCTCATCCAGCGCCTGGCCGCTGGAGATAACCTTGCTCAGCGAGTCAGAACTGATCCGCCTGATGCTGGCTTGTGCCACCACCGAAGCGCAGCCGGATACCGCCACTATCGATAGCGCTTTGCAGCGTCTGCAACGCCATCGTCTCAGTGAACCAGAGCCGGGACTGGAGAGTGATGCGCTGGTCACGCTGTGGGCGTGGAGCCGTCGCTATCATCGTCATGCCGAGGTGCTGGATCGCCACTTCTGGCCGCAGGCGGTCGCCCTCGCCCCGTGGCTGAACGTGGACGACCGCGTGCAACTGTTCGCGTTGCTGTGGCCGGGACAAACGGCACTGAGCGAAAGCCTGCGCAGCCTGATGCACCTGCGTCATCAGCTGCGCCACGCGCCGCGCGTGCTGGCCCCGCTCAGCCTGCTGGTGGATGATGCATCACTGCCCGCTGAGAAACTGATTGCCAGCGATGCCGACCTGCTGGAGATGATCGAGGTGTGCCCGATCGTCGCCAATCGCGTCGGCAAAGCGCAGCAGGTGCCACTTGGCTTACTGGCCCTGCTGACGCTGGAAATCACCATCCCGCTCAGCTCGACGCCACGTCAGGCGTTGTATGATGAAGCCGATATGCTGGAGCTACCGGCACCCGGCACGCCAACGGACCGTGCGCAGCTTGACGATCGCCAGCGCCTGCAAACGCGTGATGCACTGCGCGCCAGGTTGCTGGAACAAAAGCGCGCGCTGCTGCCGGGTTTTTACGCTGCACGGCAGGATATCGACCTGTTATTGATTTGTACCGCTGCCAGCCAGCGCCAGGATGCCGATCTCGCCAGCCAGGCATTGCGCGAATGGCATCTGCACCAACCGATCCCTGCCAGCGGTGAGAAACCGCGCCTGATCTGGGCCATCACCCCCTACGATGCCCGCCATCAACAAATCAATGTGGATGAAGCAGTGCAACGCCAGATTGGTCAACCCGGCCAGAGCTGGGGTTCGATGCTGGCGCTGGATCGTGCTGGTGTTGATCGCATGGGCAGCTGGTTGCAGGATGAAATGCAGCCGGACGCACGTCGTGACCGCCTGGCGTTGCAACTCAGTGCGCTGCAACAAAAACTGGTGGATCGCCTGCAACCCTGGACGGAAGCCAGTGCCACGCCAGAACAGGCAGCACGCAAACAAACCATCGCCGATACGCTGCTGAAATGTCTGCAACATCGTACCGGTCTGCATGGTGAATTGCTGGAGCGTCTGCAACCGTCACGTGACGCGGTGCGTCAGCTGTGGCTCAGCCAGAACAGCGACGGCACACAGCAAAAGACGCAGGCCACCCCTGCCGGACAAAGCTATTTCGGTATCGGATTTGAGTTCGATCTGTTTAAAGACGAGCCGGTCACCGCCAGTGAACCACGTCATCACAGCAGCCCGAACGATAAGCAATTTCCGCAGCAGGTCTTTGCGTTGTGGCTGGATCACCTGCGCCAGTTGCCGGAAAGTCGTAGCCTGCTCGCACTGCTTAACGTCGATAAACCTACGCTGGAGTTGCTGGTGGAGGAGTTGATCACCGCCAGCTTCCGTCATCAGATGCTGAGTAAGCTACAGACGGCACTGAATGAGCCGGATGCACAGGCCAGCGCACATGAGGCGCGTACCGATCGTCAGGTTTCGCGTGCCATGACGGTGTTAGGGGATTTTGTCGCCTGGCTGGGCTTTTTACAGCGCCCGGAAGCGGAGCGTCCGGCAAGCCGGGTCAATCGCGGCCAGACTATTTTTGCCCGGCCGCCCGCGCCCAGCGTCAGTTTCTCGTCAGGTCAGCGCCTGACGCGACTCTCTGCCGCACCGGCTAACCACACCGCCTATTACATTTATGACTGGTTGGTAGGGCTGAACAGCGTGATTGTCGAGAATAATGGCTACACCGGCGGTGGCGACTTACCGGCCAGCGCCCGCCAGACGCTGGCTATTATGTTGTTGCCACTGCACGCTTAATCGCGCACCAGGCGCAGCTCACCTGCCAGCTGCGCCTCAGCCTCTTCCAACACCGCCAGCACCGGCGCAAATTCCATACTGGATGCATCGAAATGGCGTAAATGCAGCGTCGCGGGCAGCGCCATGCCGCCCGTCAGCCAATCCCATAACGCGTCGAGATTATTACCGAAGGCAAACGGGCAATGAGTCTGGTGCGCCAGCGCGTGATAGAACGCCTGACGATCGGGCAGTTGGTGGAAATCAAAGGTCAACGTCAGCATTGTCAGGGTACCGGCTTAAAGCTGCGATAGTGATCGGTGGTGAGAAAGATCAGGCCATCTGAAGAGTAAAGCAGGCGATCGGCATCACGGTGGCCGCAATCGTAATTCACATCGGCTTCATACCATTGTCGTCCGGCTTGCTGCGGCAGCCGCTGCTCACGGTTACCAAAACGGTCACCGCCAATCGCCCGGCCTGGCAGCACATCGCACAGATTTCCTTTGGCCGGATTCCAGCCCTGACGGCGGGCTTCACTTTTGGTGATGTAGAGATCAGGCAATTTATGATGCTGCTGTAGCCAGCGCGCCACGGTTTCGGCATCGGTCTGCTGCGCGATATCGGTTTTTGGTGCTGCGGAGAAATGCGGTTTTAGCCCGGCCCAACTGGCGACCAGCGCAATAATCAATCCAATCCAGAGTTTCTTTGACATAGTGCCTTCCTGAAGTTCAGGAGGCCGATGATAGCAGGCTTTTCAGGCGGGAAAAACGCGGGCCAGCAACGCTGGCCCTGGCGGAGTTTATTGCATTACGCTTGGCTGGTGCCCTGCATGACGACGCCATGCGCCGGGTGCCACACCATACTGGCGTTTAAAGCTGCGGTTGAATGACTGTTGTGAGTCAAAACCCAGCGAAATCGCCACATTGAGGATCGGTTCGTTAGTGGTGGTCAGTCGGTCCGCCGATCTTTTCAGTTTCTCAGCCCGGATGTATTCCCCCAGCGGATAGCCGGTGTGTTCTTTGAACATACGTTGCAGGTGCCATTTTGAGTAACCGGCGCGACCCGCTACGGTGTCCAGATCCAGACGTGCTTCAATGTTGTTATCAATCCAGTCGATCAGATCGTGAATAAATGCGTCGCTCATCATTCCATTCTCTCCCGTCGCCGTGGCGATCAGTATCAGTATCTATTGCAGTTACACTTTAAGGGTACTGACTATGCCACTTAATGCAAGTTTTATTATTGCATTAAATGCCGCACTTCTCGTAGGGGTATTCCCTGCATGATCCGTTGCGATCAAAACCGCACATAAAGTGTATCAGATATTCTTGCAGATGCAGTTTACACAAGCCTACACTCATCACGTTTTAATGCAACCGTCAAAGTTGCAAAATTTTTTGTACAAGACCTTTCAATTTTTTGACTAACGCGGAATAACTACAATGCATCTGCAGACATATGGGGTTCGTCTGGGCGTAAGCCTGTCAGGAGTGGTGCTGCTGGGAAGCCTGCTGGCCGGTTGTGATCGGGGGGTGGCAAAAAGTGCCCCACCGCCACCGCCCGAAGTGAGTGTGGCGCAGGTGGTACAGCAGAAAGTCAGCCAGTGGGACAATTTTAATGGCCGTATCGAAGCGGTGCAGAGCGTACAGCTGCGCCCGCGCGTATCCGGCTACATCGACCAGGTTAACTATCGCGAAGGCGATGAAGTGAAGAAAGGCCAGGTGCTGTTCACTATCGATGATCGCACCTACCGCGCGGCACTGGAGCAGGCGCAGGCTGAACTGGCGCAGGCACGTAGTCAGGCGGCGCTGGCACGCAGTGAATCGGCACGTACCGATAAGCTGATTGGCACGCTGGCGGTATCGCGTGAAGAGGCGGAACAGCGCCGTTCCGCCGCCAGCCAGGCACAGGCTTCCGTGCTGTCCGCGCAGGCGGCGGTGGATATGGCTCAGCTCAATCTCGACTTCACCCGTGTTACCGCACCGATTGATGGCCGAGCCAGCCGCGCGATGATCACCATCGGCAACCTGGTGACCGCCGGAGACAGCGCCAGCGTGCTGACCACGCTGGTCTCACAGGACCATGTCTACGTCTATTTCGACGTGGATGAAGGCACCTTCCTGCGTTACCAGGCCATGGCACGTAAGGGAGAAAATCGTGGCGCTCTGCCGGTGGAAATTGGCTTGACCGGTGAACAGGGCTATCCCCATGTCGGTAAAGTCGATTTCCTTGATAACCAGCTGACAGCCAGCACTGGCACCATCCGCATGCGTGCCACGCTGGATAATCAGCAACGTCAGTTCACTCCCGGCTTGTTTGCCCGCGTGCGCCTGCCCGGCAGCGCTGATTTCAACGCCCTGTTGATCGACGATAAAGCCGTGCTGACTGACCAGGATCGTAAATACGTTTACGTGGTGGATGCCAGCGGCAAAGCGCAGCGCCGTGATATCCAGCAGGGTGACCTGGCTGATGGCCTGCGTATCGTGCAGAGCGGCCTGAAACCTGGCGACAAGGTGATTGTGAACGGTTTACAGAAAGTCTTTATGCCCGGCATGCCGGTCACCGCGCAACCGGTAGCGATGCGCACCGCCCAATAACTATCGAGACTGCCTGTTATGGATTTCTCCCGCTTTTTTATCGACCGGCCAATTTTTGCGGCTGTGCTGTCGATTTTGATATTTGTCACCGGGCTGATCGCCATTCCGCTGCTGCCGATCAGTGAATACCCCGATGTGGTGCCGCCCAGCGTGCAGGTACGCGCAGAATATCCCGGCGCCAACCCCAAAGTGATTGCTGATTCGGTGGCAACGCCGCTGGAAGAAGCGATCAACGGGGTGGAAAACATGATGTATATGAAATCAGTGGCCGGTTCTGATGGCGTGCTGGTCACCACCGTGACCTTCCGTCCGGGTACCGATCCCGATCAGGCCCAGGTACAGGTGCAAAACCGTGTGGCACAGGCTGAAGCGCGTTTGCCGGATGCGGTACGCCAGCTCGGTCTCACCACGCAGAAGCAGTCACCTACTCTGACGCTGGTGGTGCATCTATTCTCACCCCACGGTAAGTATGACTCGCTCTATCTGCGTAACTACGCCACGCTGAAAGTGAAAGATGAGCTGGCACGCCTGCCGGGTGTCGGCCAGATTCAAATCTTCGGCGCGGGTGAGTACGCGATGCGTGTCTGGCTCGATCCGAATAAAGTGGCCGCGCGTGGCCTGACCGCATCGGATGTGGTCAGCGCGATGCAGGAGCAAAACGTGCAGGTGTCTGCCGGTCAACTCGGTGCGGAACCGCTGAAGAAAGAGAGCGACTTCCTGCTGTCGATCAACACCCAGGGACGGCTGGAAAGCGAGCAGCAATTCGGCGATATCATCCTGAAAACCGCCGATGACGGTTCCCTGGTGCGTCTGCGCGACGTAGCGCGTATTGAGATGGGGTCCGGCAGCTATGCCCTGCGTTCGCAGCTCAATAACAAAGATGCGGTAGGTATCGGTATCTTCCAGGCACCGGGTGCCAACGCCATCGATCTTTCCAATGCGGTGCGCGCCAAAATGGCTGAACTGGCCACGCGCTTCCCGGACGATGTGCAATGGGCTGCGCCTTACGATCCAACGGTGTTCGTACGCGACTCGATCAAAGCGGTGGTGCATACGCTATTGGAAGCAGTGGTCCTGGTGGTGCTGGTGGTGATTCTGTTCCTGCAAACCTGGCGCGCCTCGATCATCCCGCTGCTGGCAGTGCCAATCTCGGTGGTCGGGACCTTTAGCGTGCTGTATCTGCTGGGCTTTTCACTCAATACCCTCAGCCTGTTTGGTCTGGTACTCGCCATCGGAATCGTGGTGGATGACGCCATCGTGGTGGTGGAGAACGTCGAACGTAATATCGAACAAGGACTCTCGCCGACAGCGGCGGCACATCAGGCAATGCGTGAGGTATCCGGCCCGATTATCGCTATTGCGCTGGTGCTGTGCGCGGTGTTTGTGCCCATGGCCTTCCTCTCCGGTGTGACCGGCCAGTTCTATAAACAGTTTGCGGTCACCATCGCTATCTCAACGGTGATTTCGGCCATTAACTCGCTGACGCTGTCTCCGGCGCTGGCGGCAAAATTGCTGAAGGATCACCATGCGCCGAAAGACATGGCGACGCGGTTGATCGATCGTTTATTTGGCTGGTTGTTCCGTCCGTTTAACCGTTTTTTCCAGAGCAGTGCCGATGGCTATCAATCGCTGGTGGGCAAAACATTGCGTCGTCGCGGAGCGGTATTTGGTGTTTACGTGCTGTTACTGGCAGGCGCAGGCTGGATGTTCCACAGCGTACCCGGCGGCTTTATCCCGACGCAGGACAAGTTGTACCTGATTGGTGGCGTGAAGATGCCGGAAGGATCCTCGCTGGCGCGTACCGATGAAGTGATTCGCAAGATGAGCGAAATCGGCATGAACACCGAGGGTGTCGCTTACGCAGTGGCCTTCCCCGGCCTTAACGCTTTGCAGTTCACCAATACGCCGAATACCGGCACGGTGTTCTTTGGACTGAAGCCGTTTGACCAGCGTAAGCGCACTGCGGCGCAGATTAACGCGGAACTGAACGCTAAAATCAGCAAAATTCAGTCAGGCTTCGGCTTCTCCATTATGCCGCCGCCGATCCTCGGTCTGGGTCAGGGGTCCGGTTATTCGCTTTATGTGCAGGACCGTGCCGGTCTTGGTTATGGCCAGCTGCAAACGGCGATCAATACCCTGTCAGGAGCGGTGATGCAGACGCCAGGCATGATGTTCCCGATTTCCTCCTATCAGGCTAACGTGCCGCAGTTGGATGTGCAGGTGGATCGTGATAAAGCCAAAGCACAGGGTGTGTCGCTGACCGATTTGTTCAGTACGTTGCAGGTTTACCTGGGTTCCGCGTATGTGAATGATTTCAACAAGTTTGGTCGTACCTGGCGCGTGATGGCGCAGGCTGACGGGGATTTCCGCGACAGCGTGCAGGATATTGCCAATCTGCGCACCCGCAACGATCGCGGCGAGATGGTGCCGATTGGCAGCATGGTGAATATCACCACTACCTATGGCCCGGATCCGGTGATCCGGTATAACGGTTATCCGGCGGCAGACCTGATTGGTGACGCCGACCCGCGCGTGCTTTCTTCTTCGCAGGCGATGGCCAAAGTGGAAAGCATCGCGAATCAGCTATTGCCGAATGGAATGAATATCGAATGGACTGACCTGAGCTACCAGCAATCCACTCAGGGTAACGCAGCTTTTATCGTCTTCCCGGTGTCGGTGTTGCTGGCATTCCTGGTGTTGGCGGCGCTGTACGAAAGCTGGACGCTGCCGCTCGCGGTGATCCTGATTGTTCCGGTGACCATGCTGTCGGCACTGGTCGGCGTGTGGCTCACTGGCGGTGATAACAACGTGTTCGTGCAGGTCGGTCTGGTGGTATTGATGGGGCTGGCGTGTAAAAACGCGATTCTTATTGTCGAGTTTGCCCGTGAACTTGAGATGCAGGGCAAAGGGATTGTCGAAGCCGCGCTGGAAGCCTGTCGTCTGCGTCTGCGTCCCATCGTGATGACCTCCATCGCCTTTATCGCCGGGACTATCCCGCTGATTCTCGGTGAAGGTGCCGGTGCCGAAGTGCGTGGTGTCACCGGTATTACGGTGTTCTCGGGGATGCTGGGTGTGACGCTGTTTGGTTTGTTCCTGACCCCGGTGTTTTATGTGGCGCTGCGTAAGCTGGTGACACGTAAACAACCGGAAGGTGAAATGCAGACGGTGTGATTGCTCTGACTTTCCAGAACAGTGCAAAATCCGGGCTCCAGGCCCGGATTTTTTTGCGTGTGAAGAAATGTGCAGGGAGCGCATTGATGCGCTCCGGGAAAATCAGCGGGATTTCTTACAGAGGTCTTCGATTTCGAAGTCTGGCAGGGGTTCGCAGTTGCTGGTATCGCGTTGTTTCAGTTCCGCAAGAGCATCCGCCACGGTGCGTTTTTCCAGCACGTTAAGGGACGCCTGTTCAGCCTCATCGGCTATCGATTTGAAATACCAGCACAGGTTGGCACTCACCAGGCAACGCGGCGCAACATCCGGGCGCGAGGCCCACAGTTTTTTGTCTTCAATCACCGAGGTATAAATATCGCGCAGGGTGATGTCGCCAGCCGGACGGCCCAGATGAATGGAGCCGGTACGGCCTAACGTCGAGACGATAATGCCATCGCGTGTGAGCGGAACCATGAGTTTCCTGATGAAACTGGGGTTCGCTTCCAGGCCATAAGCCAGAATGGCACTGGTCGAGCGTTTACCCAATTGCTCCGCCATCGCTACGCTCAAAACCATCTGCAAAGCTGTCGGGAAGCGGTAATCAAGCATTTCTTTAATCCTGAGTTGCGGTCTATCTTGTTGTTTTCATGCCGCGGTAGTGAGTAATCATTGAGCAATAAATATAACAAACACTGTTGCTTTTTAGAAGCGAGGGTCTGTGATCAAGGCACGTATTCATCATTTCCTCAGACATAAGCGCACAGGCTGCTTAATTTACCACTCCCCTTTCCGGTTGCGGGAGAATAGCCGGTAATTTTTGCTTCAGCACCACGACCAGCAGCACGTTAATGAGCGCCAGCAGGCAAAGTAACCACAGCGTGGCACTCGCACCAAGATGCTGAAAAACGTAGCCGCCAACCAGCGGTGTCAGTGCCTGACCAATCAATGCCGGACGCGCCATGCGCCCCACTACGACGGCGTAGGCTTCTGGTTTGACCATCACCAGCGGCAAAGTTCCACGCACAATGGCACGTAAACCATTCCCGGCACCGTACAGTACCATGCTCAGTAGCGCAAACTGTGGAAAACAGGCCAGCAGCAGTAAGCCTATCGCCACCAAACCAACCGAAAAAAAGGTGGTCCAGATGGGATGACCGCGCTTAAAAGCGATGTCAACAATACGCGATCCGACCTGGCAAGGCCCCAGAATGGCGCTGATCGCCAGCGCGGCGGTTAGGGAATGACCGCTTGCCTGTAGCAGGGTAATCAGCTGCACCGAGATAGCGGTCATAATCACCGAAGCCAGGGTGAAAATGCTGCATAACAGCCAAAACAAACCGGGTGACAAATCGCTTTTTACGGCAACTTTCGGATATTTCCCGCTGCTCTTTTTACCTGCCGTAGCGGGAAGCGCATAGAGATAAGCGGGCAACACGCCCACACACAGCAGCAACGCGATGGCAAAACAGGCACCGCGCCACTCCAGCCAGTGGATCAGCAACGCGGTACCCGGCCACACCAGTGTGGTACAGAAGCCGGAAATCAGCGTGATGCCGGTAATCGCCCCGCGCGCCTGCCCTCCATATAAAGTACCCAGGGTGGCAAACAACGCATCATATAAGCCCATAGCCATACCAATGCCGATGATCACCCAGGCAAAAAGGAATAACAGCAGGCTGTGGCTCGCGCCCATCATCACCAGGCCGATGGCCATCACTGCCCCGCTCGCGGCTAACAACGAACGACCCCGGGCGCGGGCAATCAGACGGCCACTCAACGGCGCAAGCAAGCCGGAAACCAGAATCCCCAGCGACAACGCACCGTAAACCCACTGCTGTGACCAGCCGGTTTCTGCGACTATCGGACCAGCCATCACCGCCATCAGATAAAACGAACCTCCCCAGGAGAGGATTTGGACCAGCCCTAAGGTGATGATGGCGGGAACGCCGGGCTTCGCGTGTTGCTCCACAAGAATATTCCGTTAGCAGGCAAAGCAGTTGTTATAACACGTTAATCTATTGTGAAAAATGCTAAAGCCCTCTGCTTAACAGAATCCTTACGCCGTTGTGGCAGGCCTGCGCTGATAATTATTGCTTCTGGTATGTTGTAATTACAAACCGCACTTGCCAGTGATTCGTTTCGCTGCCACATTTGGTATGTTGTAACTAGGGAGACATCGCATGGCTCGTTACGATTTGATTTCCGACCTGCATGCCTGCGTTAACGCGCTGGAGCAGAATTTAGCGGCGTTACGCCAGCAGGTTGAGCAACAACCGCTGCTGATTGCCCGGGTGTTCAGTCTGCCTGATATCGAAAAAGGCCATGAACATGACGAGATTTCGCGCATCAAAGTGACCCAGCATCTGGGGGATGCAGCACGCGAAATGGCACTCGCTCACTACTGCCGGCTGTTTATGCAGCATCAGTCGGAGAAACTCAGCACCAAAGCCGCGGTACGGCTGCCTGGTGCTATCTGCATTGAAGCCGATGAAGCCAGCCGCGACGCCATCACCCGGTTAGTCGCGGAAATTAACGCCCTCAAGCTGCGGCTCGAACAGCTGATCACCGTGGAGTCTGGCCTGCCTGCCGAAGCGCGTTTCGAGTTCGTTCACCAGCATTTACGTGGTTTGATCACCCTGAATGCTTACCGCAACGTCACTGTGCTGGACGCGCCCGACAGCCTGCGCTTTGGCTGGGCCAATAAGAACATCATCAAGAACGTCAAACGTGAAGAGATTATCGAGCAACTGGAACGCAGCCTGAAAGCCAATCGGGCGCAGGCCCCGTGGACGCGAGAGCAGTGGGCAGAGAAAGTGCAGCAGGAACTGGAAGCCATACGCGATCTGCCGGTTAACGCCAGGCTGAAAATCAAACGACCGGTGAAAGTCCAGCCCGTCGCGCGGGTCTGGCGTGCAGAGGAGAAGAAGCAAACTCAGCTCGCCTGCCCTTCCCCGCTGCTGGTGCTCTGTCGCGATCGCAGCCAGGTGCCAGTGCTGGGGGAGTTGCTGGATTATGACGCGGATAACGTGGCGCATCGCTATAAGCCACAGGCGGAACCTTTGCATTTGATCATTCCCCGCCTGCATTTGTGGTGCGATCGGCTGGCATAAAAAAGGCCAGCATCGCTGGCCTTCCCTTCTCGTGCAGCTTACTGCTTCAGGCTGCCGACCATATCTTCCGGTCGGACCCAGGCATCGAACTGTTCTTCGGTCAAATAGCCGAGCTTCAGCGCCGAACCCTTCAGGGTCAGCCCTTCTTTATGGGCCTTTTTGGCGATTTCTGCCGCTTTGTCATAACCGATATGGGTATTAAGCGCAGTGACCAGCATCAGTGATTCGTTCAGCAGTTGCTCAATACGATCGCGGTTCGGTTCAATGCCAATCGCGCAGTGATGATTAAAGCTGTCCATGCCGTCAGCCAGCAGACGGATGGATTGCAGGAAGTTGTGGATGATCATCGGACGGTACACGTTCAGCTCAAAGTTACCCGATGCGCCGCCGACATTCACCGCCACATCATTGCCGATAACCTGGCAGCTCAGCATGGTCACCGCTTCGCACTGCGTCGGGTTGACTTTACCCGGCATAATGGAACTGCCCGGCTCATTTTCCGGGATAGAAAGCTCGCCAATGCCACAACGCGGGCCAGAAGAGAGCCAGCGCACATCGTTGGCAATCTTCATCAGCGAGGATGCCAGACCTTTCAGCGCACCGTGCGCGTGTACCAGCGCATCGCAGGTCGCCAGCGCTTCAAATTTATTCGGAGCCGTCACAAACGGCTGTTTAGTGAGTTCCGCCAGCGCCTTAGCCACACGCACCGCATATTCGGGATGGGTGTTGAGGCCAGTGCCCACCGCCGTGCCACCCAGCGCCAGCTCCGCCAGGTGCGGGATACTGTGTTCGATATGTTTGAGGCTATGTTCCAGCATCGCCACCCAGCCAGAAATCTCCTGGCCCAACGTCAGCGGCGTGGCATCCTGCAGGTGAGTACGGCCAATTTTGACGATGTCTTTGAAGGCAATCGCTTTGTCGTTTAAGGTTTTTTTCAGTACCTGCAATTGCGGGATCAGCTGTTCCTGCACGGCAATAACCGCAGCCACATGCATGGCAGTGGGAAATACGTCATTGGAGCTTTGACTTTTATTCACATCGTCGTTCGGATGCACCAGACGCGACATACCACGCTCACCGCCGAGAATTTCACTGGCGCGGTTAGCCAAAACCTCGTTCATATTCATGTTGGTCTGCGTGCCGGAGCCCGTCTGCCAGATCGCCAGCGGGAACTCTTCGCTGTGTTTATCGGCCAGCACTTCGTCAGCAGCCTTCATAATCGCATCGGCACGTTCAGCCGGTAACAGGCCCAGATCGCGGTTGACCTGAGCGGCGGCACGCTTGGTCAGCGCCAGCGCGTGCACCAGCGCGACCGGCATTTTCTCGGTCGATATACGGAAATGCTCCAGCGAGCGCTGTGTCTGCGCTCCCCACAACTTATCTGCCGGAACTTCGATCGGACCCATTGAGTCTTTTTCAATGCGATGGGCTGCCATGACTGCGTCTCCTTAACTCATATTTTTGAGGTTTACGCCCAGCATCCTCTTGCTGCAAGGCCAACTGAGCGGGCAAGATTGTCACTTTTCAGAATTTTACATTATGAGAGTCATTCGCATTTATTGCACTGGTTGATGTATTTTCAATGGCACTTTATGCCTTAAAATGCTTATAAGCCTATCGTTACTGGGGACAAATGATGCAAAAATTGAACAATTCGTTGCAAAACTACGCATGGGGCAGCAAAACCGCACTGACTGAACTCTACGGCATCGCTAACCCGCAGGGGTTGCCGATGGCGGAACTGTGGATGGGCGCACACCCGAAAAGCCCCTCCACCGTGGAGATCAATGGTGAAAGCCGTTCACTGCGTGACGTGATTGATGCCGACAAAACCGCCATGCTGGGTGCCGCTGTGGCGGATCGCTTTGGCGAACTGCCGTTTCTGTTTAAGGTGCTGTGCGCCGACCAGCCGTTATCCATTCAGGTACACCCTAGCAAAAGCGCGGCTGAAGTGGGCTTCGCGCGTGAAAACGCTGCCGGGATTCCGCTGAGCGCTGCCGAGCGTAATTACAAAGATGCCAACCACAAACCCGAGCTGGTGTACGCACTGACACCCTTTCAGGCCATGAATGGCTTCCGCGAATTGCATGAAATCGTTTCGCTGCTGGAGCCGGTGGCCGGAGCCCATCCGCAAATTGCCCATTTTCTGGAAAATGCTGATGAAGACAATCTGGCCAAACTGTTCGCCACCCTGCTGTCACTGACCGGTGATGCCAGGTCGCTGGCAATTGGCGTGCTAAAATCGGCTCTGAACGCCCGTGAAGGCGAACCCTGGCAGACCATCAAAGCCATCTCTGCCGATTATCCCGACGACAGCGGCCTATTCTCGCCGCTGCTGCTGAACGTGATTACTCTGCAACCGGGCGAAGCGATGTTCCTTTTTGCCGAAACCCCGCATGCTTACCTGAAGGGCGTGGCACTGGAAGTGATGGCGAACTCGGATAACGTGCTACGTGCTGGCCTGACGCCGAAATTTATCGACATCCCTGAGTTGCTGGCAAACCTGAAATTCCACGCCAAACCCGCCGCTACGCTGCTGACCCAGCCACAGCAACAGGGAGACGCCCTGAATTTCCCGATCCCGGTCGAGGATTTTGCTTTCGCCATTCATACCCTGCACGCTCAGCCCCAGGCGCTGGCCCAGCAAAGCGCCGCATTGCTGTTTTGCATCGAAGGCCAGGCAATCATTGAGAAATCAGGCGAGCAGCTGGTATTACAGCCGGGTGAATCCTGCTTTATCGCGGCCTCTGAGTCACCGGTCACCGCAGCAGGCACTGGCCGTCTGGCACGCGTATTCAACGCCCTCCACTGAAGCGGCTGACGCCCGCATCGTTAACTGCTATCATTTTCAAACTATTAATTAAAAACGCCTGCGGGCGTTTTTCTTCACCCGTCGCGCACAGGCCAGCAGCGTATGCGGACGCAAGGATAAGGACGACTCAGCGATGAAAAAGACCAAGGTTGCCGTAGGTGTGATTGTGGCTCTCGGGGTAATCTGGACCGGTGCCGCCTGGTTCACCGGCAAGCAACTGGAAAGCCATATTGATCAGATGGTGCAAAACGCCAATGCGCAGCTCAACGCTTACGCGCCGAACAGCCGCCTGACGCTCAGCTATCAGGATTACCAGCGCGGCCTGTTCAGCAGCAAAGCCCGACTGGTGTTGCAGGCCAGTTCGCAAACTGAAGACAACCCGTTACTGAAGCCGGGTCAAAGCATTGTGCTGAACACCGTTATCGATCACGGTCCCTTCCCTTTTTCACAGCTGAAGCGCGGCGTTTTCCTCCCGAGTATGGCATCGGTACATAGCGAACTGGAAAACACCGATGCGGTGAAGAAACTGTTTGAACTGACCAACGGCAAATCACTGGTCAGTGCCGATACCCGCATTGGCTACAGCGGTGCCACTGACACCGCCCTGGCGCTGTTGCCGGCCGATTATCAGGACGCACAGAATGGCGTACGTCTGGCGACTAACGGCGGCACGCTGAATATTAGTGCCGATGAGAAAGGCGACAATATTGGCCTGCAGGGCGATTTTTCCAGCATTGCGTTCGCCAGCAAGAACGAAGTTAATCAGCCGGTGCTGTTTACCCTTAACGGCCTGAAGGTGAATGGCGACACCCACCTTAGCCCGGAAGGGGTACGCGTAGGCGATCAAAGCATTGCGCTGGATAAGCTGACAGCCAGTGTGAATGGTCAGGAAGGTCTGACGCTGGAAAAAATGAACGGGACTTCATCGTTCGACAATAAAGATGGCAAGATTGGCGGCCAGATTGACTATCAGGTCGGCAATATCAGCCTGCAAAAACAGCCATTCGGCGAAGCTAAGATCACCATGAAACTGGCGCAGTTTGATGCCCAGGCAGTGAAAGCTTTCTCCGATAGTTATAACGCGCAAATTCAGGATTTGCTGAGTCAGCCGGGGCTGATCGATGATCCGATCCGCTATCAGGAAGGCGTGCATACCATCCTGATGAAGAACCTGCCGACGCTGCTGAAAGGTTCACCAACCCTCAGCATCGCACCACTGAGCTGGAAGAACGACAAAGGCGAAAGCACCTTTAACCTGAATGTTGGCTTTAACGATCCGGCCAGCGTGACCGGTGACGTGCAGACACTGAGTGCCGCAGTCGATCGCGTGCTGAAAACCCTGGATGGCAAACTGGTGATCAATATGCCGATGGCAACGGAAGTGATGCGCCATGTTGGCCTGGCGGAAGGTTATCAGAGCGATGATGCGCAGAAACTGGCAGATCAGCAGGTGAAAGGGCTGGCGGCGATGGGCCAGATGTTCCGTCTGACACAGCAGCAGGATGACAACATCACCACCAGCCTGCAATACGCCAATGGCCAGGTCACCATGAACGGTGACAAACTGACGCTGGAGCAGTTCCTTTCACGTTATATGCTGGGCAGCCAGACCAGCGAAGGCATGCCTGAGTAATCCACCTTAAAAAAGCGGCTGACCAGCCGCTTTTTTTCATTTACCACGTTGCGACAACCCGACAGAAATCCGTAACAACATCCGATATTTCAGCCTCGATGCTGCTTTATGCAGCATCCGCCCACGCATTTGCGCAAATTGCTGGCGCTGTTGCGCAAGAAGTTTTTATAATGCTCTGCACTTCACAATAACTCAGCGAGTGCGCCATGTTTGATTCCAAAATTCCTCTTACCGACATTCACCGCCACCTTGATGGCAACATCCGGGCGCAAACCATTCTTGATTTAGGCCGCCAGTTTAATCTCAGCCTGCCTGCCACCAACCTTGAAGCGCTGCGTCCGCATGTGCAGGTCACGGAAAACGAGCCGGATCTGGTGAGCTTTCTGCAAAAACTGGATTGGGGCGTGAAGGTGCTGGGCGATCTTGATGCCTGCCGTCGCATTGCGCTGGAAAACGTCGAGGACGCGGCCCGTGCCGGGATCCATTACGCCGAACTGCGCTTTTCACCCGGCTATATGGCGATGACGCATCAGCTGCCGATTGCCGGTGTGGTGGAAGCGGTGATTGATGGCGTGCGCGCGGGTGTTAAGCAATACGGTGTGGATGTCCGCCTGATCGGCATCATGAGCCGTACCTTTGGCGAAGAAGCCTGTCTGCGTGAGCTGGAAGGTTTGCTGGCGCATCGTGATGGCATCACTGCGGTGGATCTGGCAGGTGACGAGCTGGGCTTCCCGGGCAGTGAATTCCTCAGCCACTTTAACCGCGCCCGCGATGCAGGTTTCCGTATTACCGTGCACGCCGGTGAGGCGGCAGGTCCGGAAAGCATCTGGCAGGCGATTCGGGAACTGGGGGCCGAGCGTATCGGTCATGGCGTGAAGGCGATTGAAGACCGTGCGCTGATGGATTTTCTTGCTGAGCAGAAGATCGGTATCGAATCCTGCCTGACGTCCAACATTCAGACCAGCACGGTCTCCTCCTTCGCCAGCCATCCGCTGAAAGCCTTCCTCAATCACGGTATTCTCGCCACCATCAACACCGATGATCCGGCAGTTCAGGGGATTGAGCTGGCACATGAATATCAGGTCGCGGCCCCCCAGGCCGGACTGAGTGTGGCGGAAATGCGCCAGGCGCAGGAGAATGGCGTGACCATTGCGTTTTTGACCGAAGCGGAAAAATCTGCGTTGCGCACACGCGTGGCAGGATAAACATTTCCTGCATCTTATCTCAGCGGTGCTGGCTTTATCAGCACTGCTGATTTCTCCATGCTGTCAGATATCACATAATTTTCTCAAATCAATCAGTACCCAATATCCCCCCACAGGACATTTCTTTTTTAATCCGAGAATCCATACGTTAAAAATTCAATTTGATATTAAACAACATTTGAAGATATTCAGGATGGTCTCATTCATCCCCTGGTTACAGCGCTAACCAAACCACCTTATTACGTTAATGAATGAGATTATTAAGTGAAAAATAAGCACAGACTCCATGGGATGGCATTGTCCCTGCTTACCGTCAGCATGTTGGTATCATTTCAACTCCATGCCTATGACAAATACGATATCAACAAAGCCTATACCGGCGGAGCGAAAGTAACCTGGCAGGGTGGGGATTTCGAGGCGCAATGGTATGCCAACCCAGGTGAAACACCGAACCCGACGATCACCCACAACTGGGAAAACGTATGGAAAAAAATCGGCGCGGTACCCGATATCGATCCCGAACCGACACCGGATCCTGAACCAACACCACCTGCTCCCCCTGAAACGGGGCCGTCTGACTATCCGCAATATCAGCCTGGCAAACAATACAAAATGGGCGAGATTGTCAGTAACCACGGTAACGATTATCAATGTCAGGTCGCTAACTGGTGCAGTGGAGAATCTTCAGTCTATGCACCGGGTGAGGGCTGGGCATGGGATTCAGCATGGAGTCTGCACGGTGGCGCATCTGAACCAGATCTGGAGCTGAGCCAAAAAGCGCTGGATGAACATGAAGCCGCCCTGACCAACACGGAACAACTGATTGCAGTAAAAAAAGCCATTCGCACACTGAGTAACGATCAGGTTGAGCAGATTAAGCCGGGCGCGTCAAACAATCCGGCCAACGTGAAACGCGTAGAAGCGCTGGTAACAGCCGCTAAATGGGACACATTCTTCCCGCACCGCGCTCCCGCTTACACCTATGAAAATTTCCTGAAAGCAGTTGGTAAATTCCCGGTTCTTTGTGCGGATAGCGAAAATGGGCAGGATGCGGAAGGGATTTGTAAAAAGACTCTCGCCACCATGTTTGCGCACTTTGTGCAGGAAACCGGTGAGCATGCCAGCGAGAGTGACGTTGCTCAGTGGCAACAAGGATTACATTGGGTCAGGGAAATGGGCCTTGACGAAACCAGCTATGATAAATACACAGGCGCAACCTGTGATCCCACCACCTGGCAGGGCAAAGCCTGGCCGTGTGCTAAAGACAGCCAGGGCAATGCGCTCAGTTATTTTGGGCGCGGCGCTAAACAGCTAAGTTATAACTTTAACTACGGCGTCTTCTCACAAGCCATGTATGGTGATGTGAATGTGTTACTGAAAGAACCTCATCTGGTCGCTGATACCTGGCTCAACCTCGCCAGTGCGATATTTTTCTATGTGCAACCGCAACCGCCTAAGCCAAGTATGCAGGCCGTGATGGACGGTAGCTGGCAGCCAAATGCGGCAGACAAAGCCAATGGACTGGTTCCCGGCTTTGGTGTGACCACCCAAATCATTAACGGGGGTGTCGAATGTGGTGGCAGCGTAGAAATCCAGCAGTCGCTAAATCGTATCGAGTATTACAAAGCCTTTGCCAAACAGCTGGGTGTATCCGTACCGGACAGTGAAGTGTTGGGTTGTAAGGGTATGAAACAATTCAGCGAAGAGAGTTCAGCGGCGATGCCTTTATTCTGGGTGAAAGATGACAGCTATGTTGCCGAAAACCCAGGCGGGAAGTCCTATGCATGTAAACTGGTTAACTGGCAGGAAAACGATTTTAGCGCGTTAACCAAGGGTGATTATACTCGCTGCGTTAAAGCGAGTTTCCCGGATGTGGTGATTAAAGATTAATTGTTCCTGCACGAAGACTCTCTCCCGCTGGCGGGAGAGAGTAACGATTATTTCAACGACATGGTCTGGCGTTGCTCTGCCGATTGCAGGCCCAGCTCAATCAGCTCCATCACCTGAATCGCCTCTTCCGCTGTGACCGGATTCGCACCGGTACCGGCGATGGCATCACGCACTGCTGCATAATAAGCCGGATAGTTGCCTGGCAGCGTCAGCAGGGCTTTTTCCACCATCACGTCACCATCGGCCAGCGTCAGCACACCATCACGCATATCATAACCCCACTCCTCCTTCGGTGGACGTTCGCCCGCCTTCAGACGATCTTCCTGAGGATCGAGACCAAATTTCACATAGCTGCCGCGCGTGCCGTGCACGATAAAACGCGCCGACTCCGCCGCCGCCAGCATACTGGCGTGCAGCACCACGCGGCGTTGCGGATAAGTCAGCGTGGCATGGAAATAATCGGTGGTTTGCGCACCGGTACGCAGTTCAGCCATATCGACGTTGATGGCAACAGGCGCACCGAACAGCTGCAACGCCTGGTCGAGCACATGCGGCCCCAAATCAAACCAGATACCGCTACCCGGCCCTTTCATCTCACGCCAGCGCTGACGAACTTCCGGGCGGAAGCGGTCAAAATGCGACTCCAGATAACGGACTTCACCGAGAGAGCCATCAGCCAGTAGAGACTTCAACGTCAGGAAATCGCTATCCCAGCGGCGGTTATGGAACACCGACAGCAGCAGACCTTTCGCTTTTGCCAGCGCATCCAGTTCACGCGCCTGCGACAGGGTGACGGTAAAAGGTTTATCCACCACCACATGCTTGCCCGCGTTCAGCGCGGCTTTAGCTAACGGGAAATGGGTATCATTCGGGGTAGGAATTACAATCAGGTGCAGAGTCGGATCGTCCAGCAGCATCTGAGGATCGGCAACCACCTGCACCGAAGGCCAGTCCGCATGCACTTTTGTGGCGTCGCTACTGGAGACCGCCGCCAGTTCAACGTCTGGCGTACCGGCAATCAACGGTGCATGGAAAGTTTTGCTGGCAAATCCGTAGCCTATCAGGCCGACACGAAGTTTATCGCTCATTATCATTCCTCTTGTTCGTTACCTGACTGATTTAAGACGAATCAGTCAGTGAGGACAAGAAGGAATCACCTGAAAGCTCAGAAGATCGCACTCCTTGCAGGTTGCCAGCTTTCCTGGGCCACCAGCGCATCCTGTGCATCCTGGCTGCGACGCCGGAAATCACTGGGGCTGACGCCCACGCGTTTACGGAATACGCGCGAAAAATACAGCTGGTCATCATAGCCCACTTCGCGACCCACTGAGGCAATCGGCTCCTGGGTGGTCTGCAACAGCAGTTTGGCACGGATCACCCGCTGGTCTTCACGCCAGCGCAGCAGGTTGATGCCCATCTGCTCGCGGAACAAATGCGCCAGACGTGAGGGTGACAGACAGACATGGCGCGCCACCTCCTCAATTTTCACCTCACTCGCCAGATGATTAGTGACGTACTGGCAGGCTTCAATCACGCGTGGATCGCGGATTTGCTGATGGCTGCGTGGATCTTCTTCCACCGCGCGCAGCAACAATCGTTCCAGCAGGTTCATCGCCAGTTCTTCGGCAAAACGCCGTCCGGAGTTATGCGTCTGTTCAATACTGGCAAACAGACGATCAAATTCTGCACGCTGGGCTTCCGGCAGACGCAGACGCCCCACCCCCTGGGATTCGTCCTGCCATTGCAGCCAGTCAGTCCAGTAGGCACGCGGGCGGAAATAGACCCAGCGATGAAACCAGCACGGGCTATCTGGCGCACGGCCATAGTAATGCGGGGTTTTCGGCTGGAACAGCAGCATATCGCCAGGCAGGCAGTCGAATGCCTGTTCACCATCAAACACCCGACCTTCGCCTTTAATGGTCAGATTGAGGATATAGCCTTTCATTCCGAGCGGACGGTCGATAAAGAAATCGAGCGGGCCATCGGCGGTAATCGGCGTCAGCCCGGCCACCAGCCAGGCATTAAAGGGGTACCCCGGTAATAACGGGTTTTGCTGGGCCACGGGGGGTTCGCGGTGGTACATAATGCCCTCACTTTTCGCGTGATTGATAACCGAAACGGAACGGCTGTTACCGTTCCGTTGTTGTCACCGACTCAGGCGGCTTTATTTTTCTGTTTGTAACGGTCAAAAATCACCGCCGCTAACAGTATCAAACCGCGCACCACATACTGTGAGAAAGGCGATATATTCAGGAGATTCATCGCATTCTCAACCGTACCCAGGATTAATACCCCGGCCACCACGTAAGAAATTTTACCGATACCGCCTTTCAGTGACACCCCACCCAGGACGCAGGCAGAAATCACGATCAACTCGTAGCCCAGAGAGGTCATTGGCTGGCCGCTGGTCATACGCGACGCCAGAATGATGCCCGCCGCCGCCGAGACTAACCCGGAAAGGATAAAAATGATGATACGGGTACGCACCACCGGCACGCCGGCCAGACGCGCCGCTTCCTCGTTGCCACCAATCGCCAGCGTGTTACGGCCAAAAGTGGTTTTATTCAACAGAAACCCGAACACGATCATCGTGGCGATAGTCAGCCAGATCGGGGCTGGCAAGCCAAACCAGTTGGCATAGCCGAGGGCGAAGAAACGTTCATCTTCGATACCCACCGCTTTACCGTCTGAAAAGATATACGCCAGACCACGCACAATCTGCATCGTGGCCAGTGTGGTAATCAGGGCATTGATCTTCAGCCGGGCAATCACGAAACCGTTAACAAAACCGGTCGCCATACCCAGCAATAAACCGGCCGCCACACCAATCCACAGGCTTTCGGTCATGTTGATCACTACCGCAGTGACCACGCCTGCACAGGCGATCACTGAGGCGACCGACAGGTCAAAATCCCCGGAGGCGAGACAGAACAGCATGCCACACGCCACCATGCCCGACATCGACATCGCCAGCCCCAGCCCTTTCATATTGATAAAGGAGCCAAAGTTGGGGACAAAAAGGGTACAGGCAATAAACAGCAGTGCGAACACCACCAGCATGCCGAAGTTATCCCAGATACGTCCCAGTTGCAGGCCGCTGCGCTGCGCCGGTGGCGTATTAGAAGTGGTAGATGAAGCCATAATTGCTCTCCTTTACATCAGGCCACGGCGGCCGCTTGAGTCGTTTTCGGCATCGCCAGGCCCAGCGTCAGCTGCTCCGTGGCACGGTCGTGTGGCAGTTCACCGGCAATTTCGCCTTCACGCATCACCACGATACGGTCGGCCAGGCCCATCACTTCGGGCAGATCGCTGGAGGCAAACAACACGGCAATACCTTTGTTTGCCAGTTGATAAATCAGGTTATAAATCTCGTGTTTCGCACCCACATCAATGCCACGAGTGGGCTCATCCAGCAGAATCACGTTCATCTCCTCCGACAACCAGCGGCCCAGAATCGCTTTCTGCTGGTTACCACCCGACAGATTCATGATCAGCTGCTGCGCATGCGGAGTTTTGATATTGAGCGAGCGGATATGGCTGTCGGCATTTTTCGCCTCCCAGCCGGGTTTAATCAGGCAACCGGCGGTGAGATTATGGCGACGCGCGCTGATGTTGATGTTGTCGCGTACCGAATGCACCGGGATGATGCCCTCCGCCTTACGATCTTCCGGGCACAGCATAATGCCGGCACGGATCGCATCGATCGGCTGGCGAATATTGAGTTTTTTCCCATCCAGCGACACACTGCCGCCACGCAGGCGGGTGGCACCGAATAACCCTTTCATCAGTTCACTGCGCCCAGCCCCGACAAGGCCGAATAGCCCGACAATTTCGCCAGCCCGTACTTCTAGCGAAATGGGCATACGCACACCCTTCGCCTCCACCTGGTCCAGCTGCAAACGCACGGGGCCCAAATCACGCGGCGCGTAACCATAGATATCCCCCAGATTGCGTCCCACCATCGCCTGTACCAGGTCTTCATGGTGGGTGTTTTTCATGTCCGTGAAGGTGCGCACGTAGCGGCCATCTTTAAACACGGTGATGGCGTCACTCAGCGCAAAAATTTCTTCCATGCGATGCGAAACATACAACACGACCCGGCCCTGCTCGCGCAGCTGGCGGATCACGCGGAACAGATGTTCGATTTCACGCGCCGACAGCGAGCTGGTGGGTTCATCAAACGCGATAATGCGCGCGTTACGCGCCAGCGCTTTGGCAATCTCCACCATCTGCCACTGGCCGAGCGACAGGTATTTCAGCGGCATATCCGGGTCGATATCCATGCCCAGATTTTTCAGCTGTAAACCCGCCTCAAAGCGCAGCAATTTACGGTTGACCAGGCCATGACGATGCGGAATCTGACCGAGGTAGATGTTCTCCGCCACACTCATTTCCGGCACCAGGTGCAGTTCCTGATAAATGATCGCCACCCCGGCATCCAGCGCCTCGGTGGTGTGATTAAACCGTACCGGCTGGCCTTTGATGTGGATCTCGCCCGCGGTGGGCTGATAACTGCCGCTGAGAATTTTCAGCAACGTCGATTTGCCTGCGCCGTTCTCACCCATCAACGCATGCACTTCACCAGCGCGGCAGTTGAACGAGATATCCTGGAGCGCTTTCACACCGGGGAACGTCTTGCTGATACCATGAAACGACAGAAAGTCAGAATCAGTGTTCATGGGAACTCCATATCGTGGTGAATAAGGCGCTCTGTCCCCGCGAGGCACAGAGCGCACGCAACGGGATTACATCAGCCCTTTTTTCGCCAGTTCGGTTTTGAAGTTATCGCGGGTGATCAGCACCACGTCGGTGACTTCAGTAAACTTCGCAGGTTCCTGTCCTTTGGTTACCCACTCATACAGCATCTGGCTGCTTTTATAGCCGTGTACGTCCGGGCTGGGCAGCAGCGATCCGTAGAAACCGGTCGGTTCCCCTTTGGAAAGCTCGCTGACCGCATCCACGCCGTTGATGCCAATACCGATCACATCCGGTGCCTTGAAGCCCTGGCCTTCAGTGGCGCGCACGCCACCCAGCACGGTGTTGTCATTCATGCCGAGGATCAACCAGTGTTTCACTTTCGGATGTTGCACCAGCAGCGAGTTACCGGCATCGAAAGCACCCGGGATATCGTTAGATTTGGTGGGGACCTGATAAATCTGAGCCGCCGGGAAACCTGCCGCTTTCAATGCATCCATCGAACCGGTGGTGCGGCGACGCGCGGTATCCAGCTCGTTGGCGGTGATCGCCATCACGCCGGTCTCTTTCACATCCCAGCCGCGTTTCTGCATTTCTTTATACAGTTCCTGGCCCTGACGCTCGCCGATTTTGGTTGCCGCCATCATCACCAGTGGCACGGTGTCCATCGGTTTGCCTTTGGCGTTAACAAACTGATCATCGACCGCAATCACTTTCAGGTCATAGCTACGGGCTTTCGCCATAATCGCCGATCCCAGTTTCGGGTCCGGGGTACAGATCACAAACCCTTTCGCACCGCTGGCCGCCAGGCTGTCGATGGCGTTCAGGGTTTTTTCGCCGTCGGGTACAGCGATTTTGATCACTTCAAAGCCGAGATCTTTGCCCGCTTTATCGGCAAAGCGCCACTCAGTCTGGAACCAGGGTTCCTCCGGTTGTTTGACGAGAAAACCGAGCTTCATGGTCTCGGCGATAGCGGAATGTGACATAAGCGCGGCGAGACCAATTGCCGCCAGCGTTTTAGTGAATTTATGCATGATGCTCTCCGGCACAATGATGTTTTTAGCGAGCTTTAAACGAATCGGTGTAAGCGCTACCACACTGACTTCTCTTACGGGTACAGCGTAAAATCAGCGCGTTAGAACAAGGTTTGTACAAAGGCTGTGCAAACGCTGGGCTAGTTGTAGCGGGAAAAGGTGAGAAAAATGTAGAGCGGTATCACATCCCGGAACGACGACAAAATTCTCCATATATTCAGCAAAATTAACCGGTCATTAACTTTTGCAGTGGATCACGAAATACCTGTTGATGGCAGAAAAGTGCATATTCTCAGCTGGGGATGACTAACCGCTCCAGCCCACCCATTCCAGGATAAGCGCAGATAACTGACACAGGAGAATTTCAATGGGCGCTGGCGCTATTACCATCGGGCTGGATTTTGGCAGCGATTCCGTCCGGGCTCTGGCCGTGGACTGCCACAGTGGCAAAGAACTGGAAAAAGCCGTGGTCAACTATCCGCGCTGGGCTAAAGGGCTGTTTTGCGACGCACATGCCAACCGCTTTCGTCATCATCCGCAGGACTATATAGACGCGCTGGAACAGGCGCTGGTGACGGTGGTGCAAAAACTCAGCCCGGAACAACGTACCGCCGTGGTGGGGATTGGTGTGGACAGCACCGGATCAACGCCGGCACCGATCGACCGCGATGGCAACGTGCTGGCGCTGCGTCCTGAGTTCGCCGATAACCCCAATGCCATGTTTGTGTTGTGGAAAGATCACACCGCAATAGAAGAAGCGGAGGAGATCAATCAGCTGTGCCACAGCGGCCGCTTCACCGACTATACCCGCTATATCGGCGGCATTTATTCGTCGGAGTGGTTCTGGGCGAAAATTTTGCACGTTTCCCGTGAAGATGCCGCAGTCCGTGACGCCGCCGTTTCCTGGGTGGAGCTGTGTGACTGGGTGCCAGCCCTGCTGAGTGGCACCACCGCGCCGCAGCAGTTGCGTCGTGGCCGCTGTGCCGCCGGGCATAAGTCCCTCTGGCACCCGGACTGGCAGGGTCTGCCTCCCGCTGAATTCCTTAATGCGCTCGACCCGCTGCTGACCGAACAACTCGACTCTCCGCTGTTCAGCGATACCTGGACTGCTGATGTGCCAGTCGGCACCCTGAGCGCCGAATGGGCGCAACGTCTCGGCCTGTCACCCCAGGTGGTGCTGTCTGGCGGCGCGTTTGATTGCCATATGGGTGCCGTCGGTGCCGGAGCACAACCCTATACGCTGGTGAAGGTGATCGGCACCTCAACATGCGACATCCTGATTGCCGACAGCGAAAAAGTCGGTGACCGCGCCATCAAAGGTATTTGCGGCCAGGTCGATGGCAGCGTGGTACCGGGTGCAATTGGCTGCGAAGCTGGACAATCCGCTTTCGGCGATATCTACGCCTGGTTCAGCCGCCTGCTCGGCTGGCCACTGCAACAGGCCGCGCAGCAACACCCTGAGCTGCAACCCCAGCTGGAGCAGCTGCAAAAAGATCTGATCCGTCAACTGACCGATGCCTGGGCTGCTAATCCGCAACTCGATCATCTGCCAGTGGTGCTGGACTGGTTCAACGGTCGTCGCACTCCTGATGCGAATCAACGCCTGAAAGGCGTGATTACCGACCTCAATCTCGGTACCGATGCCCCGGCGCTGTTTGGCGGCCTTATCGCTGCTACTGCCTTTGGCGCGCGCGCCATTATGGAATGTTTCGAACAACAGCAGATTCCGGTGGCAAGCGTGCTGACTCTCGGCGGCATTGCACGTAAATCCCCGGCCATCATGCAGGCCTGCTGCGACGTGATGAACCGACCACTGGATATCGTCGCTTCTGACGAATGCTGCGCACTCGGTGCGGCCATTTTTGCCGCGGTCGCCGCCCAGGTTTACGCCGATGTCCCGGCGGCACAGCAGGTAATGGCCAGCCCGATCGACGTGACCTTACAACCGGATAGTCAGCGCGTGGCGCGCTATCAACAGCTTTATCAACGCTATCAACATTGGTGCCAGGCCGCTGAACCGCAGTATGCCGCACGCACCGTTTCCGCTAAGTAAAGGAGTGGTTTTATGGAACAGCACAACACACAACAGGTGTGGTTTGTTATTGGTACGCAACACCTCTACGGGGCGGAAACGTTACGCCAGGTGGAACAACATGCGCGCCAGGTGATGGATGGCTTGAATCAGGCGGGTAGCCTGCCGTTGCAACTGGTGCTCAAACCGCTGGTGAAATCGCCGGACGAAGCGCTGGCACTGTGCCGCGAAGCGAACCACGCCAATGAATGTGTCGGCATCATTACCTGGCTGCACACCTTCTCACCCGCCAAAATGTGGATCGGCGGGTTAAGTATCCTGAATAAGCCACTGCTGCAATTCCATACCCAGTTCAATGCCGAGATCCCATGGGACAGCATGGATATGGACTTTATGAACCTCAACCAGACCGCCCACGGTGGCCGCGAGTTCGGCTTTATCGGTGCGCGTATGGGCCTGCAACACAGCGTCGTTACCGGCCACTGGCAGGATAAAGAGAGTCAGCTGCGGATTGGCCGCTGGATCCGTGCTGCCCAGGCACGTCAGGCCAGCCAGCAACTGAAAGTTGCCCGTTTCGGCGATAACATGCGCGAAGTGGCAGTCACCGAAGGCGATAAAGTGGCGGCGCAAATTCAGTTTGGTTATGCGGTAAACGGCTGGGGCGTCGGTGATTTGGTCGAGGTGGTGAACAGCGTCAGCGATGGCGACGTCAATGCCCTGATTGATGAATACGAAAGCCACTATCGCTTTACCGAAGTGGCGGCAGTGAATGGTGAGAAACGCCAGAACGTGCTGGACGCAGCACGCATTGAATTGGGACTGAAACGCTTCCTTGAAGCTGAAGGCTGCAAAGCCTTTACCACCAACTTCCAGACGTTACATGGTATGACGCAGCTGCCGGGTCTGGCGGTGCAACGCCTGATGGGTCAGGGCTACGGTTTTGCCGGTGAAGGTGACTGGAAAACCGCTGCGCTGCTGCACATCCTCAAAATACAGGCAGGCAATCGCCCCGGCGGCACTTCATTTATGGAGGATTACACCTACCACTTCGCACCAGGTAACGATCTGGTGCTGGGTTCCCATATGCTGGAAGTGTGCCCGTCCATCGCCAAAGAAGAGAAACCGCTGATTGATGTACAGTTCCTTGGCATTGGCGGCAAAGCCGATCCGGCCCGCCTGATTTTCTCTACCCCAGCCGGACGTGCGGTGAATGCCAGCGTGATCGATCTCGGCGACCGCTTCCGTCTGCTGGTCAATGTGGTCGATGCCATTGAGCAACCGAAACCGTTACCGAAGCTGCCGGTGGCGCGTGCCTTGTGGCGTGCACAACCGTCACTGGCAACGGCATCAGAAGCCTGGATTCTGGCCGGTGGTGCACACCATACGGTGTTCAGCCAGGCACTGGATCTTGATGACCTCTATCTTTATGGCGAGCTGAACGGTATCGAAGTGCTGGTGATTGATGACGAGACGCGGTTACCGGCGTTCAAAGATGCGCTGCGCTGGAATGAGGCTTATTACCGCCTGATGCGGTAATTACTTTTCCTGTTTTCTCAGGTCGCGATTTATCGCGGCCTTTTTTATGTTAGAAAGAAAAAACTGCACCGCAATACATTCAGAGATGCATTGCGGTTTTTCTCATGAAAAAATCCCAGCGCCCTCAGGAAGGAATAATGTTTAATGCCATAGCAGGCTCACAAAAGAACTGCGTCCTTCAGGAGAGAGTTAAATATGGACCCTATTGGAAATATCGCAGGCGCACTCCTTCAGGTTGAAGGGACACAGGCCGCTCCATCCCCCACCATCAATATAAGTCAGTTGGCAAACCGCGAAAATTATGACTTATCCTCGTTTTATATTGATAAAAATAGGCCGATAAACTTTCAACAGATTGATTTCAATGATTTATCGTATAAAAAATCATTTGATAGATTCTGCCGCGATGCGTTGGAAGTTATGCAAGTTAACTTAAAAGAAAAATATCAGAACAATACTTACCCTCATGCTACGATCGATGAATATATCAAAGCCAAAAAATATCCTTCTGCACGCGGCAAAGATTTTTACCGTTCGGAGTTCGATTTCAACGGTAAAAACGTGATGGCGCACGGCGCTAATCTGGCGGTAGTTTTGTATTCCGTGATCAACTGCAATCTGAAAATTGTCCCCGCCATTAAACAGCTGAAATTACTCGGCATGATCCATCCTTATATTAAACTCACTAACGAGGAAAATTTTTATCAGCTTTGCTCTCAGGTACAAGTCAGCCTGCTAAATATGAGAAACTGCTCATTCCAGGATGTGAAGCTGCTTGCTAATCAGACAGCGCAGAATAACGATGCGTTTTTTGACTCAATACCGGTGGTTATTATTGGCAATGGCACCGGGCAAGGCGAATTCTTCGCCAATATGGATGCGCAGGGCACCACGAAATGTCTCGATATCCGTATACTGTCATGTCGGGACAATAAAGATAAAGACATCATACTCAACTGCCTTCAGCAAATTTATAACGTGACAAAAAATGACAAAATAAAAGCCATCCGCGTCTGTACCTATGCTGAACTCGATAACACCTTATGGAAAAAAAATGCCCGCGGATGGCCAGATATCGGCTATGTTCTGGCAAGCAGCGATACAATAGACACGCATGCAAAACCGGCATTGAATTTGAGTCATATTGAAAAAGATACAGCCGGTCTATTGGCATTATTTCATATAGATAAAAGCACACCGATCTCATTTGAAACACTGAATTTTAATGATTTCCGCCACAGAACACTTTATGAAGAATTTATGAGGGTTGATCTGGAGGAAATACGCCAGGAATTGGTCAGAAAATATGGCGGCGACCGATTTCCTTATAAAACAATACAGGAGAATCTTGCCTACACCTCCCCACCTGAACCCGACGATATTGATTACCGCCCGGAGGCCTTTTATCCGTATGCGGAGAATAATGTTGCCCACGGTACGAATCTGGATGTAGTAACCCATGCCATTATTAACTGTGGCCTGCAACTGGTGCCGGGTATCACCCAGCTTCTGCTGCTGGGCAAACAACATGACATCACCTTTAAAGCCAACCCGGAATTAACCTGGCTGCTGAACGTGGCGGTTCGTGCGACGTCACTCAGAGCCTTACACAGCAATTTTCGTGATGCTGAGCAATTCGCCCTTGATGCTACAAAAGAATCCACCAATCTCCTCAGTTCCATACCGGTGATGGTAATTGGCGAGGGCGTCAATGAACGCGATATGTATGCCGGTCTGAGTAATGAATTCGCTTACGCCAGAGTGAATATCTGGATTCTGGCGCTTAAGGATGAAATGGATAAAAGAATCGTGATGGAATGGTTTAAGAAAGTTCGCGATAGGCTGGGTATTGAAGAAATCAATTCATTAATGTTTTGTACCCTTAAAGATATTAGCGATTGCCGCAGGAGAACAGGTCGCGCAACGCGCCCCGACCTTGCTGCACTGATGGAAAAAAGTCATACCCTTGCATAATTGATTGCATCAATTCGTCGCGGCGCGATTTATCGCGCATTTAACAGCGTTGCCGATGGTAAAGAACGCGCGATAAATCGCGCCGCAACAAAATCAGGAGAACGTAACCGATGGACGTGAACAGAAATACATCAACCCTGGTCAATCAGTCGATCATTGAATCAGTAGCTGGCACATCCCAATCGACAATCAATATCAGCCATGCCACAAACCAACCCACCTATGACTTATCCTCATTTTATATTCCTATGGACACCCCCATCACATTCGATAATTTTAATTTTAATGATCTGTCGTACCAAAATATGTGGGCTGGGGGATGGCGCGAGGATATGGCCGCAATACGCCAGCATTTAAAAGAAAAGTATGAGGGTCAACCCTATCGCGACGCTAACGTGGGCATTTATCGTCAGGCAAAACATTACCCCGCTGGCAACAGCATTGATCACCGCCCGGCGAAGTGGATTCTGACCGGCAACAATAGACTGGCACATGGCACCAATGCTGCGGTGGTTCTCTATTCCGTTATCAATTGCAATCTGCAAATTGTCCCGGTCATTAAGCAACTGAAGTTGCTGGGCATGGAGCATCCCTATATTAAAACTCTCAGCGAGGGTAATTATTATAAACTTTGCAAGGGTGTCAGAGCCAGCCTGTTATCGAGTATATGTAGTTTTCGTGACGCACAGGAACTTGCAAAAGCAGCAGCACAAAATAATGAAGCTTTTTTTTCATCTATGCCTGTGGTTGCCTTTGGTGATGGTATTGAAGCAGGTCGTCTATATCAAAATGCTGATAACCAAATAGCGACGAAGAGATTGAACATCCGCGGGTTGGCATGCAGAAATAAACAGGAAAAAAACATCCTGCTGCAATGCCTCAAAGAGATTTATGACACAACAAAAAATGAAACAATCAACGAAATACGGGTTTGTACCTTTGATGTTCTCGTCAACACCATTCTCAAAACAGATAGCCTGGGAAGACCCGATCTCAACTATGTACTGGCCAGTAGTGACACGATAGAAACATTGTCACATCCCACGTTGAATCTGACCCATATTGAAAATAATCAGGAAAGCTTATTTGCTGATTATTATATTGCCAAAGATACCCCGATCTCGTTTGAAAGTTACGATTTCAATAATGATGCTGCTCTCCTCCGTTTTCCGCCAGGGCATATCAGAGACGAAATGGAGACGATCCGTCAGGGTTTAATCAGACAATTTGCCGGGGGCCATTTCCCTTATAAGACAGTGGGCGAATATCTTGTCCGTGTACGTGATCCCCAGCCCGGCACCGTCAATTACCGTCCTGCCGCCTTTAATCCTGATGCTGAGAACAACGTGGCACATGGTACCAATCTGGATGTGGTCACCCATTCGATTATCAACTGTGGTCTGCAACTGGTGCCGGGTATCATGCAGCAGTTGCTGTTGGGTAAACAGCATGAATACACCAGCAAAGCCAACCCCGAATTGACGTATCTGCTCAGTCTGGCGGTTCGCGCGACCAAGCTTAGAGGCACACACAGCCACTTCCATGATGCCGAAGAATTTGCCCGCAAAGCCGCCCAGGAAACCACTAACCTGCTGAGTTCCATGCCGGTGGTGGTAATTGGCGACGGCATCGATCAACGCAACATGTATGCCAATCTGGATAATGAGTTTGCTTTCGCCAGAGTCAATATCTGGTTGCTGGCATTGAAAGACGAGACGGACAAAAGAATCGTGATGGATTGGTTCCGCGCAGTCAGAGAAACGCTGGGCATTGAAGCGATAAATCAATTGATGTTCTGTACCTTCGATGACATTGACAACTGTCATTGGGAAAATGGCTATCCGGTGCGACCGAATCTGGCGGCGCTGATGGCAAAAAGTCACACCATTACCTGGATTGCGCGATAAATCGGGCCGCTACAGATACACAGACACGGAAAAAACAGGAGGCCCGGTTGGGCCTCCACAACGGTGTTTCACAAAGATCGTCGCAGCGGACGGTATTCCAGAAACATCGTCACAACTTTCCCTGAGGTGGTGCAAGGCTACGAGGATGATAACCGTTTTACTGGCGCGTTCTGCTGGCGATCCCACATCACCGTCAGCAGGCGTTGTAAGGCGATAAAGGCAAACAGCAGAATGCCGATGGCGATTTTGGTCCACCAGGAACTCAGGGTGCCGTCGAAGTTGATCCACGTCTGGATCAGCCCCTGAATCAACACGCCAAACAGCGTGCCGAGTACCGTACCTACGCCACCCGACAGCAGCGTGCCGCCGATCACCACCGAGGCGATGGCATCGAGTTCCACCCCTAATCCTGCCAGCGCATAACCCGCCGAGGTATAGATAGAAAACACAATGCCTGCCACCGTCGCCAACGTGGTCGATAACATGTAGATTTTGATGGTGGTGGCACGGGTCGGGATCCCCATCAGCTGGGCTGAGGTCAGGTTGCCGCCGATGGCATACACCTGATTACCAAACCGCGTACGGTGCGCCAGCAGGATGCCGCCAATCACCACCACCAGCATAATGACCGCCAGCAGGCTCAGACGCCCGCCACCCGGGATTTTCCATGCCAGGCTCGACAGCGTGGTATACAGCGGATGGTCGATGGGAATGGAGTTTTCCGACACCAGATAGCTGCAACCGCGCAGGAAAAACATCCCAGCCAGGGTGATGATAAACGCCGGGATTTTCAGCGCATCAATCAACCAGCCCATCATGGCACCAAATGCCGCGCCCAATGCCAGAATCAGCGCAAACGCCAGCAGCGGATCAACATGATAATCCCCGATCAACCGGGCGAGAAACACACCGGTAAAGGCGATCACCGCGCCCACTGACAAGTCAATCCCGCCGGACAGGATGACAAACGTCATCCCGACGGCAATGATGCCAAGAAAGGCGTTATCGGTCAGGATATTACAAATCACCCGCGTTGAAGCGAAGCCGGGAAACTGGCTGAGACAGAACAGATACCCGGCGACAAACACCAGCAGGGTAATCATCAGGGGAAGATGGCGTTTAATCATGATGGACGTCTCCGTTTCAGCATAGCGATAAAGCGTGGTGACTGAATCAGCAACACGCACATCACCACAATCGCTTTAACCACCTGGTTCAGTTCGGGCGGGAATCCTGACAACAAAATCCCGGTATTCATTGACTGAATAATCAGCGCGCCAATCAGCGACAGCACCAGATTAAAACGCCCGCCCATCAGCGATGCCCCACCAATCACCACCGCCAGAATCGCATCCAGCTCCAGCCACAGACCGGCGTTGTTGGCGTCCGCGCCACGGATATCTGCGGCGACAATCAGACCCGCCACCGCCGCACAGACACCGCTGATAACGTAAGTGGACATCACCACCAGCCAACCGGTGACACCGGCATTGCGCGCCGCACGCAGGTTGATCCCGACCGCTTCGATAAACAACCCGAGCGCGGTTTTGCGCGTCAACAACCACACAGCCAGCGCCACTACCAGCGTTATCCACACCGGCACCGGCAACAGCCACAATGACCCGCTGCCAAACCACGCCAGGTTGTCATTATCGAAGGTGACGATTTGCCCCTGGGTGATCAGCTGCGCGACACCGCGCCCCGCCACCATCAAAATCAGCGTGGCGACGAACGGCTGGATACGTAACAGTGCCACCAGCACCCCGTTCCACAAACCGCATGCCAGACCGGTGCCGAGCGTCGCAAGAATCACAAAGGATAAACTGTGTCCTGCCACGGTGAGCGTTGCCGCCGTGGCCCCAGCGATTGCCATCACCGCACCCACCGACAAATCAATGCCCCCGGTGGCAATCACCAGCGTCATCCCCACCGCCAGCAACGCCACTGGCGCTGCGCGGTTGAGAATATCGATCGGGCTGCCAAACAGGCGGCCATCTTGCACATGCACAGCAAAAAAGTTATTGGCGACCAGGCTATCCACCAGCAGCACCAGGATCAGGGCAGCGATTTGCGGCATACCGGGAGGTAGTTTCGGTTTACGCCGATTGGTTTTTTCAGACGTCATATCGGATTCAAGCATGTTGTGCTCCTCCGTGGGCGATGGCGTTGACAATTGACGCCACCGACAGCTGCTCGAGTGGGATTTCCGCCACCTGTTTCAAATCACGCATAATCAACACGCGATCGGCGTAGCCCACCAGTTCTTCGAGTTCAGAGGAGATAACCAGCAGCGCCAGTCCATCGGCGCACAGGGATTCAATCAGACGAATAATCTCGGCATGGGCACCGACATCGATACCACGCGTCGGCTCATCGAGTATCAGAAACTGGGGTTTAGTCACCAGCCAGCGAGACAGCAACACTTTCTGCTGATTACCACCGGACAATAACTCAACCGGTTGATCGGCATTCGGTGTCCGTATCCCCAGACTTTTAATAAAGCGATCGGCTATCGCCTGTTGTTCACGCTTTTTAATCGGACGCAGCCAGCCGCGCTGCGCCTGCAACGCGAGGATAATATTTTCCCGTACCGACGCCTTACCAATAATGCCGTCGGTCTTGCGGTCTTCCGGGCAGAACCCCATGCCCAGTTTGGAGGCTTTTGCCGGGGTGCGAATCTGCTGCACTTTGCCTTTGATGGTGGCAGTACCGCGATCGGCACGGCGGATACCAAACAACACTTCGGCGGTTTCGGTACGCCCTGAACCTAACAGCCCGGCCAGCCCGACCACTTCTCCCGGCCGCACCTGCAAACTGAACGGCTCGATGGTGCCCTTCTTACCGTAATCTTCAAACGCCACCACCGGTTGATTGCTGCGTAAGGTACTGCCCTGACGTTGCAACGCCGTTTCCAGCAGTTCACGCCCCAGCATCAGTTTGATCAACTCAATACGCGGCAGTGAGGCGGTATCACGGGTGGCGATAAACTGCCCGTTACGCAGCACCGTGATGCGGTCGGTGATGCGATAGACCTGATCCAGAAAATGGGTGACAAAAATCAGGCTCATCCCTTTGGCTTTCAGTTGCGCCATCAGGGCAAATAACATTTCGACTTCGCTGGCATCGAGGCTGGCGGTGGGTTCATCGAGGATCAACACCTGCGCCGAGAGATCTACCGCCCGGCAAATCGCGATAATCTGTTGCATCGCCACCGAGTAATGGCCCAGCTGCCGTGTCACATCCAACGCAAAACCGTATTTACGCATCAGCGCATCGGCATCGCGCACCATGCGCTTGCGATCGATCATGCCAAAGCGACGTGGTTCGCGACCGATATATAAATTATCCGCCACCGACATGTTCGGCAGCAGGTTCACTTCCTGGTAAACAGTGCCAATCCCCATCGCCTGCGCATCGCCGGTATTGTGCGGCGCGATGGTCTGACCATTAAGGGTAATCACCCCGGCATCGCGGGTGTAAACACCGGTCAGCACTTTAATCAGCGTCGATTTACCGGCACCGTTCTCTCCCAGCAGCGCCATAATTTCGCCTTTACGGATGCTAAAAGAGACGTTATCCAGCGCCTTAACGCCCGGAAAACCTTTGCTGACGCCGCTGATGGTCAGCAGTGCTTCTTCTTGTGATGTACTCATACGGATCTGCCTCGCCTTACGTCATGAAAACCGCCCCGAAGGGCGGTGCGGGGATCAGTAACCCATGCCTTTTTTCTTATCGAGTTGCGCCTGAGCATCAGCAGGCAGGAAGAGTCTTGACTCGGTGCGAATGATTTTCGGCGGCTGGGTGCCGTCTTTTTTCAGTTTTTCCAGCGCATCGAAGGCCGGGCCTGCCATGTTTGGCGTCAGCTCGACGTTTGCGTTGGCTTCACCGGCCAGCATCGCTTTGTAGATATCCGGTACGCCGTCAATTGAGCCTGTCAGGATATCTTTGCCCGGTTTCAGGCCCGCTTCTTTAATGGCCTGAATAGCACCGATAGCCATATCGTCGTTGTGTGCGAACACCATGCAGATGTTTTTGCCGTTGTTCTCAGCCTTGATAAAGCTCTCCATCACCTCTTTACCTTTACTGCGGGTAAAGTCACCGGACTGCGAACGGATGATCTTGATGTTGGGGTGTCCGGCGATCGCTTCAGCAAAGCCTTTCTTACGATCAATGGCCACACTGGCACCCACCGTACCCTGCAATTCCACCACGTTACACTGCTTGCTGCCGATGGTTTTCACCAGCCAGTCGCCGATCAATTTACCTTCCAGCACGTTATCCGCGGTCACTACTGACTCATACAGTGACTTGTCATTCACGACGATGGCACGGTCGAGCAGGAAGACCGGAATTTTGGCATCTTTGGCTTCTTCAAGAACGGGTTCCCAGCCAGTTTGCACCACCGGCGCGATAAAGATGGCATCCACACCCTGAGCGATGAACGAACGCACCGCTTTGATTTGATTCTCCTGTTTCTGCTGACCATCAGCGATCTTCAGCGTGATGCCACGCTTTTGCGCTTCACTTTTTGCCACGTTAGTTTCCGCTGAGCGCCAGCCGGATTCCGAACCAACCTGTGAGAATCCTACTGTCATATCAGCAGCCAGAACCGGGGCGCTGATGGCGGCGCTCACCATGGCAGACAAGAGTAAACGTTTCCACATAATTTCATTCCTCTGAAGGGAGTGTGCTGTAGGGGGTACAAACGCGGTTTAAGCCTGGCGTAAAAGTGCGTCGCTGAGAGCGACCTGCTTCACAAAATAGAGTGAATTAAAGGGGTTACGATGAGATAACAGGCAAAATCCTGGTTGGAGTTATGGACAAAACGCCTGGTGTTTTTCGTCAATGCCGTTAAATAAATGTAATAAAGAGAATCGCTTATGCTGCATTATGCTGGAAACGATTACAGACACCGCGTAAATAATGGTTATGCTGCCTGGGGGAAAGGAATTGATCGTTTTGTGACTGCCCGCACAGTTCGAGATGTATGGTTTCAATCTGTGTACATAAATTTATCGTCCGGTCGATAATAATCCGCAAATTCAGTTGAGTGGCTGGCAGGAAATAGCGTTATAAAACGCAAATAATAACGCTGACTATTTTCTGCCATTCTGAAGGATGGCTTTACTCCATCGCCTGAATAACCAACGTATATTGGGTTTAATTGCACCATAACGAGGCGCATTTAATTGTGTAAACGGTAAAAAAGTGTCTTTTGGTGCGCGGAATGGCTTACTTTGTCTGATTTTTGCATTTTTTTATGATTGGTGTATGGACTCTGGCACCGTGCTCCCTATACTTGGCGCTTCCCTGTTCTTTATTTTTTAATGGCAATCATGACTGCGCTCGATTACCTGCTGAAATTCCGTAAAGTGAATAATCTTGAGAGTCTGGAAAAACTCTACGACCATCTTAACTATTCACTGACTGATGATAACGAAATCATCAATATGTATCGTGCTGCCGATCACCGTCGCGCCGAACTGGCTTCCGGTGGCCGTCTGTTTGATCTGGGCCGCGTGCCTAAATCTGTCTGGCGCTACGTGGTTTAATACGTTTCAACTTCCTGCTTTCCGTTACTATTGCTTTGTCCAGGTCGGGCGTGCCCCGTTTGGACATGATACGCTTACGGCCCTAATCCCGGTAACTGGACTTTTTCGATGACTGAACAGGTGAATCCACCACGTATTGCTGGCTGGTTATTATTTCCGTTGGCGTGGCTGATTATGACCATGCTCACCAGCGCACTGGTGGTGGCGATGTATCTCAGCCCGTTATTCAACCCTGAACTGCGCACCACATTATTCTCGCACGGCGGCATCCTGCTGACGCAATGGTCGGTTTCACTGCTGACTGCCGGGCTGGTGTGGGCTTACAGCATCTGGGTTTGCTGGATTTTCTGTAAACGCTCACAGCGTTTGCCGCGTCACTACATTCTCTGGCTGCTGATGACGGTGTTGCTGGCAGTAAAAACCTTCGCTTTCACGCCGGTATCCGATAGTAAAGCAATCCAGACTTTACTGCTGTCGCTGCTGGCAGCGGCAGTATTTGTACCCTATTTCAAGCGTTCTAAACGTGTGAAACAAACGTTTATCCAGCCGTAATGGCGCAAGTTTCGTCAGGAATTTAATTCTGAGTGCTCTCAACCCCACTGTAAACGCCGCCTGGGTTGAGATGCAGCTCTCAATTCCGGATAATAGACGCCTTTCGGCTTCCCAGGTTTCGTCATGACCGATTATTTACTGCTCTTTATTGGCACCGTGCTGGTGAACAACTTCGTATTGGTAAAGTTCCTTGGACTTTGCCCGTTCATGGGTGTGTCAAAAAAACTGGAAACGGCCATCGGCATGGGACTTGCCACCACCTTCGTGATCACGCTGGCCTCCATTTGTGCCTGGCTGGTTAACCATCTGATTCTGGTTCCGCTCGATCTGGTTTATCTGCGTACCATGGCCTATATCCTGGTGATCGCCGTCGTGGTGCAGTTCACCGAAATGGTGGTGCGTAAAACCAGCCCGTCCCTCTATCGTCTGCTCGGTATCTTCCTGCCGCTGATCACCACCAACTGTGCGGTGCTGGGCGTGCCATTGCTGAGCGTCAACCTGAACCACACCTTTTTGCAGGCTGCACTGTATGGCTTCAGCGCCTCACTCGGCTTCTCGCTGGTGATGGTGCTGTTTGCCGGTATTCGCGAACGCCTGGTGCTGGCCAATGTGCCCACCCCGTTTAAAGGTAACTCCATCGCCCTGATTACCGCTGGCCTGATGGCGCTGGCGTTTATGGGCTTTAGCGGTCTGGTGAAATTCTGATGACCGCGATTTGGATAGCTATTGCCGTATTAAGTGCCCTGAGCCTGGTATTTGGCGCTCTGCTCGGTTACGCCGCGCGTCGTTTCGAGGTCGAAGAAGACCCGATTGTTGAACAGATTGATGCCATTCTGCCGCAAAGTCAGTGCGGCCAGTGCGGCTACCCTGGATGCCGTCCGTATGCGGATGCCGTCGGTAACAACGGCGAAGCTATCAACAAATGCGCGCCCGGTGGCGAACAGACCATGCTGAAACTGGCTGCGCTGCTTAACGTCGAGCCACAACCACTGGACGGCGGTGAAGAGGTACTGGCCCCGGTGCGTACCGTTGCCTGGATTGATGAAGCCAACTGTATTGGCTGCACCAAATGCATTCAGGCTTGCCCGGTAGATGCGATTGTCGGTGCCACCCGTGCGATGCACACCGTGCTGAGCGATGTCTGCACCGGTTGCGACCTTTGCGTTGCCCCTTGTCCAACTGATTGCATTGAGATGCGCCCGGTTGCCACCACCACGGCCAACTGGAAGTGGGATCTCGAAACCATTCCTGTACGGGTGATCCCGGTAGAAAGTCATGCTTAATTTGCTCAACCTGTTCCGCAAAGAGAAGCTGTGGGATTTTCAGGGCGGCATCCATCCGCCTGAAATGAAAACACAGTCAAACGGTACGCCGCTCAGTCAGTTACCGCTGCCTGAACGTTTTATCATTCCGCTAAAGCAGCATATCGGCCATGAGGGCGAGATCTGTGTCGCACCTGGCGATCGTGTACTGCGCGGTCAACCGCTGACCTTTGGCAGCGGACGTATGCTGCCCGTCCATGCGCCGACTTCCGGCACCATTGAAGCTATTGCGCCGCATATGACTGCGCACCCGTCTGGCCTGTCTGAGCTGTGTATCTTTCTCACTGCCGATGGTGAAGATCGCTGGACTGCGCTCGACCCACAGCCTGATTACCGTTCCCTGCCACGCGAAGAGGTGGTGAAACGCATTTTTGATGCCGGGATTGCCGGGCTCGGCGGTGCGGGTTTCCCGACAGCGACCAAATTGCGCGGTGGTCTGCGTGGCGTGAAAACGCTGATTATTAACGCTGCCGAGTGCGAACCCTATATCACCGCTGATGACCGCCTGATGCAGGATTGCGCAGCGGAAGTGCTGGAAGGCTGCCGTATCCTGGCCTGGCTGTTACAGGCCGAGCGGGTGCTGATCGGCGTGGAAGATAACAAGCCGGAAGCCATCGCGGCGCTGAAACAGGCACTGGGCGGTGAACGCGATATGCAACTGCGGGTGATCCCCACTAAATACCCGTCCGGCGGTGCCAAACAGCTAACCAAAATTCTCACCGGGCTGGAAGTGCCGCATGGCGGCCGCTCTACCGATATCGGCGTACTGATGCAAAACGTCGGCACCGCCTGGGCGGTGAAACGCGCCATCATCAACGGCGAACCGATTACCGAACGCGTGGTGACGGTGACTGGCGAAGCGATCGCCCAGCCACGTAATGTCTGGGGTCGTCTTGGTACCCCGGTTAGCCACCTGCTGCATCATGCCGGGTTTACCCCAGGCGCGCGCCAGATGGTGATTATGGGCGGCCCACTGATGGGCTTTACCCTGCCGTCGCTGGATGTGCCGGTGGTGAAAATTACCAACTGCATTCTGGCTCCCTCGGCTGACGAGATGGGCAGCGATCAGGATGAGCAATCTTGCATCCGCTGCAGCGCCTGCGCCGATGCCTGCCCGGCAAAACTGTTGCCACAGCAGTTGTACTGGTATAGCCAGGGCGGCGATCATGACAAAGCACGCGCGCATCATATTGATGACTGCATCGAATGCGGTGCCTGTGCTTATGTCTGTCCGAGCAATATTCCGCTGGTGCAATATTATCGCCAGGAGAAGGCTGAACTGCGCGCCATCGACCTGGAAGCGAAACGTACTGCCGAAGCCAAAGCGCGCTTTGAAGCACGCCAGTCACGTCTGGAACGGGAAAAACTGGCGCGTGAAGCACGCCATGAACAGGCAAAACAGCGTGTTGCACGTAGCGATCAGGGTGAACTGGATGCTGCTGTCGCGCGCGTCAAAGCACGTCAGACCATTACGCCTGAACAGGCCGCCGCAGAAAGCGAAGCGCGCCATGCTCAGGCGCTGGCTCGTCAGGCGGAAACCCAGGCCGAAACTCAGGCACTGAGCCGTCAGGCTGGCGATCCGCGCAAAGCCGCGGTGGAAGCGGCGATTGCACGCGCCAAAGCGAAAAAAGCTGCCGCTGCTCCGCCGGAGCCCGTGAGCGAGACACCCGCTGAACAGGTTGATCCCCGTAAAGCCGCCGTAGAGGCCGCCATCGCCCGTGCTAAGGCGAAGAAAGCCGCTGCGGCGCAGCCAGCGATTGCCCCTGTTGAAGCACCTGCCGCAGAGCCGGTTGATCCACGCAAAGCCGCAGTAGAAGCCGCCATTGCCCGCGCTAAGGCAAAGAAAGCCGCTGCCGCTGCGCAACAGGCTGACGCCTCTGCCGCTGTTGATTCCCCGGAAACGGAGGCCGCTGCGTCTCCTGACTCCGCCGACCCACGCAAAGCGGCAATTGCCGCGGCGGTCGCCCGTGCCAAAGCGCGCAAACTCGCGCAGCAGCAGCCTTCGACGTTTGAGGATTAAATGGCTTTTCGTATCGCAAGTTCCCCTTATACCCATAACCGCCGCAGCACTGGCAATATCATGCTGCTGGTGGTGTTGGCTGCGCTGCCAGGCATGGCGGCACAATGGTATTTTTTTGGTGTTGGCTTTCTGATTCAGGTGGCGCTGGCGATTATCACCGCATGGGCAACTGAAGGCGCGATTCTGCGTTTACGCAAAACCCCGGTAGTGCCGACGCTGGCCGATAACTCGGCATTGCTGACCGCCCTGCTGCTGGGTATCAGCTTGCCGCCGCTGGCCCCCTGGTGGCTGGTGGTGATCGGTACGGTGTTTGCCATCGTGATCGCCAAACAATTGTATGGTGGCCTTGGGCAGAATCCGTTTAACCCGGCGATGGTCGGTTATGTGGTGCTGCTGATCTCCTTCCCGGTGCAGATGACCAGTTGGATGCCGCCGGATGCGCTGCAAACCATTAAACCGGGTCTGCTTGATTCCCTCAGTATGGTTTTCACCCATCACACGCTGGCCGGTGAAACCATGCAACAGTTGCAACTCGGTGCGGATGGCATCAGCCAGGCCACGCCGCTCGACACCTTTAAAACCGGTCTGCGCGCCGGACACAGCGCCGAACAGCTGCTGGCAGAGCCGATTTATCACGGCGTGCTGGCTGGATTGGGCTGGCAGTGGGTCAATCTGGGTTATCTGCTCGGCGGCCTGTTGTTGCTGGCAAAAAACGCCATCCGCTGGCATATCCCGGTCAGCTTTCTGCTGTCGCTGGCATTCTGCGCCACCCTGGGTTGGTTATTCTCCCCGGAATCGCTGAACTCACCGCTGATTCACTTGTTCTCTGGTGCAACCATGCTGGGCGCATTTTTTATCGCCACCGATCCGGTGACCGCCTCCACCACCAACCGCGGACGCCTGATCTACGGTGCATTAATTGGTTTGCTGGTCTGGCTGATTCGCAGCTTTGGCGGTTATCCCGATGGCGTTGCTTTTGCGGTATTGCTGGCCAACATCTGTGTGCCGTTGATCGATTACTACACCCAGCCGCGCGTTTACGGCCATCGTAAGGATTAACCGATGTTCGAAACTATTCGTAAGAATGCGCTGACGCTGGCAATTTTCGCGGTCATCACCACCGGTATCACTGCGATTGTGAACTTTGTTACCAAGCCGACGGTGGATCACCAGACCGCGCTGCAACAGAAAAATCTGCTGGATCAGGTGGTGCCGACCGATATGTACGACAACCATATTCAGCAGGAATGCTATGTTGTCACCGATCCGGCCCTCGGGAACGGCAAGCCGCATCATCTTTACCTGGCGCGTAAAGGCAACACGCCGGTGGCTGCCGCGCTTGAGACCACCGCGCCAGATGGCTATTCTGGTGCGATTGAGATGCTGGTCGGTGCCGATTTTCACGGTAAAGTGTTGGGCGTGCGTGTGATTGAACACCATGAGACGCCGGGACTGGGTGATAAAATCGAGCTGCGCGTCTCTGACTGGATCAATAGTTTTAACGGCAAAGTAGTCCACGGTGCCGATGACAAGAATTTTGCGGTGAAAAAAGATGGCGGTGAGTTTGATCAGTTTACCGGTGCCACCATCACCCCGCGCGCGGTGGTCAATGCCACCAAACGAACTGCGTTACTGATTGAAACCCTGCCAGCGAAACTGTCATCGCTGCCCGATTGTGGAGAGGCAAAATGAGTGAAGCGAAAAACTTACTGATCGGCGGTCTGTGGAAAAATAACTCCGCGCTGGTCCAGCTGCTCGGACTCTGCCCGCTGCTGGCGGTGACATCTACTGCCACCAATGCCCTCGGTCTGGGCCTGGCTACTACGCTGGTGCTGACCATTACCAACAGCGCCATTTCCGCCTCACGTCGCTGGGTGCCGGCCGATATCCGTATCCCGATTTATGTGATGATCATCGCCTCGGTGGTGAGCTGCGTGCAGATGCTGATCAACGCTTACGCCCACGGTCTGTACCAATCCCTCGGCATCTTTATCCCGTTGATTGTGACTAACTGCATCGTGGTTGGTCGCGCGGAGGCTGTTGCGTCGAAAAGCAGTATTCCCCTTTCGGCGCTGGATGGGTTTGCTATTGGCATGGGAGCCACCTGCGCGATGGTGACGCTCGGCTCGATTCGCGAAATCATCGGCAGCGGTACGCTGTTCAACGGTGCCGACCAGCTGCTTGGTCCCTGGGCCAAAGTGCTGCGTATTGAAGTGGTGCATTTTGATTCGCCGATGCTGTTGGCAATGCTGCCACCGGGCGCATTTATCGGCCTCGGCATGCTGCTGGCGGCCAAATATCTTATCGACCAGAAAATGAAGCAACGTGCAGCCAATCGCGCGACGGCACCTGTGGCTGAACCTCAGGGCCAGGCGGAGAAAGCAGTGTGAATCAGGACAAACGCGTACAAATTCTGACGCGCCTGCGCGATGAAAATCCCCATCCCACCACCGAACTGAACTTCACTTCACCGTTCGAGTTGTTGATTGCGGTGCTGTTGTCGGCGCAGGCTACCGATGTCAGCGTCAATAAAGCCACCGCTAAACTTTATCCGGTGGCAAACACCCCCGCCACCATCCTGGCGCTGGGGGTGGATGGCGTTAAAGAGTACATCAAAACCATCGGCCTGTTTAACAGCAAAGCGGAAAACGTCATCAAGACCTGCCGTATCCTGCTGGAACAACACGGCGGTGCCGTACCGGAAGATCGGGCCGCGCTGGAAGCGTTACCCGGTGTCGGACGTAAAACCGCCAATGTGGTACTGAATACCGCCTTTGGCTGGCCAACTATCGCCGTCGATACCCATATTTTCCGCGTCAGCAACCGCACGCGGTTTGCCCCAGGCAAAAACGTCGAAGAAGTGGAAGAAAAGCTGCTAAAAGTGGTACCGAAGGCTTTTAAAGTCGATTGCCACCACTGGCTGATCCTGCACGGTCGCTACACCTGTGTGGCACGTAAACCGCGTTGCGGCTCCTGCTTAATTGAAGATCTCTGCGAATTCGACGCCAAAACTGAGTAAGGGATGCCATGACCACGGCTGAAAATGTCGCGTTAACTTTTCGGCAGTTTGGCAATCCCCTTGATGTTCTCGCCTGCGAAAATCATCCCCTCGCGCCACCAACGGCAAGCACGTTACTGCGCGTTCAGATGCAGTTTGCTCCGGTTAACGCCTCCGATCTCATCCCCATTACGGGTGCCTATCGTCATCGGGTAACGCCGCCCCGGGTGGCCGGTTATGAAGGCGTCGGTACGGTGATCGCCGCCCCTGCCGCCTGGCAACATCTGCTCGGGAAACGGGTATTGCCGCTGCGTGGCCCTGGCACCTGGCAATGCTATGTCGATATCGATCCCACCCTTGCCGTACCGGTACCGGATGATATTGATAGCCCGCTTGCCGCTCGCGCCTATATCAATCCGCTGGCGGCGTTACTAATGTTGCAACACTGGTCCCCTGCCGGAAAAAATATTCTGCTGACTGCCGGAGGTTCGACCTGTGCACAGCTGCTGGCACAGTGGGCACATAAACGTGGGGCGCGTCGTGTCACCGTTATTTATCGCGCACCTCAACATGCGCACACCTTGCAACGGTTGGGTATCCACGCGGTGCAGCAGGATAGTCAGGATGAGATCCGCCAGCTGGCAGCAGGAACCGATTTGGTATTTGACGCAGTCGGTGGGACGTTGGGTCAGTTGATCTGGCAGACATTGCCTGCTGAGGCGCATTTCATCGCCTATGGCGTGCTGACCGGTCAGCCGGTGCGCGTCAATACCTCCCTGCCCGCTTTACACTGGTTTCATGTGCGACATTATCTTGATGCGCTGTCAGCGCAGGCCTGGCAGCAATTGTTTGTCGAAATCTGGTCACTGTTGCGTGTGAGTGAATACGGGGAGGTCACAGTTTTTCCGCTTGAACAATGGCAGAATGCGATCGCCTTTTATTACCAGTCTGGTCGTGAGAGAAAACCGCTACTGCAAATGCAGCTCTGACGTCAGACACTTAGTTTGTGCTTCCTGATAAAAAGAAAGGATCTCTTTTATGGAAAACAATCGTATTGCGCTTTTACGCTCAGTCACACCAGCATCCTCACCATTACCCCCTTCGATTCAGCGACCGTTGCTCGTCACAGCCGCGAGAAGTCTGACCAATCTTCAGCTACAGCCCTCATCTTCCAGTCCGCGGTCGTTCTCTGCCAGAATGGATAACCCCCTGCTGCGTCGGGAAAATTCTGCTGGTTTGAGCCGCGCAGCAACACGCCCCACGGCCATTAGTTCTCTGTCGCCACACATGTCGACGAGACCTACCCCCACCGCCCGCATCAGCCTGGTGCGTCCCTCACAGCACAGCCCTGTTAGCCCCCGGCAAATTTTACCCACCCAATTAATGAGTTCCACCCGGCGTAAAGAGCCGCAATGTATTAGCCCCAGCGCCAGACTTACCCCACTACCCACTATTATTGCGGAGCCAACAACCTCTTCTGCCCCAGCGAAGATGCATCAATTTAACCAGGCTGATTACGAAGTCCCTGAACAGAACCGGGAAATAATCAGTAAATTAATGGATGAAAAACGAGGACTTAGCAGTGAATACTCTGCGAGTGACGAATCAGAACACAAGGTGAAGATGGCATTCTTTGCGGCCAGAGATCATTTGTTAAAAAATGCGGAGACTCATCTCACCGGCATCGTCGCCACACAAACAAGACCGGAAATACCAAAGCTGGCCATAAATGACTCACCGCATAGCTGGATAAAAAAAATATACCAAAAATCTGATGGTATAGTTCTGGGGGAATTTCATGGTGATGTCGGGAGTAAAAAGTTTCTGATTAAAAACATGTCATTTTTAAAGCGTCATGGTGTTAAGACGTTGTATATGGAGCACCTACTTTCAGACCAACATCAGAACGACCTCGATCGCTGTTTTTCTCCTAAAATTAAACAGATACCTCCCGAACTGAGACGATATCTTGAACATCTGAATTGGGGTTTTAACATTGAGAACAAATATAATTTCCTGTCGTTAATCGAAACAGCAAACGTCAATGGCATCAAGGTGGTGGCGATTGATGCGGTGGCAAGTTATCATGTTGAAAAAAAGAGTTCTGTTAAAAACTGCAGAATTAGCATGATGAATTATTATGCCCAGGGTGTTATTCATCACCACCAAAAGGAACCTGGCAAATGGATAGCTTTAGTTGGCAACCAGCATGCCAATACTTTCGAAAATATACCCGGCCTTGCTGAGCTGACCGCAGGAATTGGAATCAGAGTCAAAGAGACACGCTGTAAAACATCCGTCATCAAGCCGGATAATGGCGAAATATTACTCTCGGCGTCCTCGGATGGTCCAGCTATGGAATATAATTTTATCAAGTCAGATTTCGTACTGACAACTCCCGATAAAAAAGGCTATAACACCGTAAGTAAAACAGATGAAATAGAAAAAAGACTGAAGACTGGATTCTTTACTATCGATACTGAACGATTGATGTTGAAGCATCGTTCGCGAGAGGGTTCTGTGATAAATACGCCCCTTAACAAAGAGTTAGACGGAGCGTGGTTTATTACCAAACCCGAATGGCGAGAAATTAATAATAAGCGCTACACGTTTATTCAGGATTTGGTAAACGATCTGAAAACAACCATGGGTATGAATCTGATATACAACCCGTAATGATGCAAATGCGGCGCGATATATCAGACATCGCGCCGCCAGAAATTAACCCATTGCTGCCTGCAACCACGCCACCACCAGCGGTGACAGACGGTTTTGCAGCGCTGCGCGTTCTGACTGGAACAACGTGGCAATAAAGAACGGATGATCGTTCAGTTCAATACCACGGACATCCCCCTCAAGATCCCATGAGGTGATTTGCAGATGCTGCGTTTCCAGCGCCTGGCTGAACTCCGGGTTAACACCAAAATTGCAGTGATAACCCTCATCACTTTGCAATGCATCGTAAGCCCGGGCAATACGCGAACCTGGTTTAAAGGTCACTTCACCGCGTTGCTCCACCAGTGAACAGCTGAGGGGAGCAATCACCCAGCGCCCCTCTTTATCCGTTTCCGCATGGGCAGCATCGTCCCAGCCCAGCACATTACGGGCATACTCAATGACCGCATACTGGAAGCCACCACAGGAACCGAGGAAAGGTTTGCCGTTTTCACGCGCCCACTGAATGGTAGCAAACACACCGGCGTCGTTTTGATATGGACTGCCCGGTACGACCCAGATCGCATCGTAGTCGGCGAAGGCAGGTATATTGATCTCGGGAGTTGCGATCCAGTCGGCGGTGACGTTGAGGTTAAGGTGTTGTGCGGCAAGCTGAACGGCGGGAGGAATGGCCTGGTGCGCGACGGCACTGGCACGGTAATCGCCAACAAGGGCGACACGAACTGACTGCGTCATGGTAACGTCCTTTCGGGGAAAAAAGGAGGTTACAGTAATGTTCCTGATTTGTCGATGAAAAGTGATGTCTGGCCGCGACCACGACCGGGAAGGTGAAGTTACCTGATCACGCTTAACATTACGTCTGTTGCTTAGACAGAATTAGCAATAAACCTCAATGACCAGACTATTTCCCGGGCAAGCACATGGCGTCGTCTATCCTCACCTGCATCATCAATACCTTCGTTAGCGGCAAGAAATTGAATAAAACCTTCATTCTGTGCGAAAAGGTTCGCCATTATTTCCCTCGCTCGCTCCGCGTAGGCATCCTGGTTCTCAGGTGTATCAGGAAGCGTATTAATATCATTGAGAAGATTCTTTAAACTTTCATATTGAATAATGACAACCGCTAAAAATAGATCTATATCAGGATAATTTTCCTCCCTCATTAACTCTGGCACCTGAAAAAGATAGGAATGAACCGCAATCTCAGCCTGAATAAGCTGTATCTTTAGCGTCGGTGGCACCTCAACATTCAGCTGCGCCAATAATGACGGTCCCTCTTCGTCTGGTTGATTTGCCACCGGCAGCGCTTCAGGGTTATTTCTGACAAAATGTAAAGCGTTGACCAATGAGGAAAGACCTCGACTGACTCCATCGGTAATAAACTGATACGTTGGTAAGAAAATATCACGAATCACATCCATCGTTATTCCTCCAGGATGACATCACATTTATTTTTTATAACGGTGAATTTACTCCCCATGACAGTAGCAGAACAGGAGGAAAGAGGTATTAACGGGACATGAGTAAAACCTGAAATTTGCCTGTGTTTAGCCCGCCGCCAGCCGGGCAGCGGGTATTTTTAGGTTGCGAAATGCAGTGCAGATGGGTCGATAAATCAGGACACTGCTGCCTCATCACGTTCCAGTACGTAATAATCCGCAGCCGAACGCGCTAGCGGCGTGCGCCCACGGATCGCATCAGCGATTTTTTCCGCCATCATCACCGTCGGGGCATTCAGATTCCCGGTGGTGATTTGCGGCATAATCGAAGCGTCAACCACGCGCAGCTGTTGCATACCATGCACGCGCCCCACGTTATCCACCACATCCATTTCGCCGTACCCCATGGCACAGCTGCCACAGGGATGGTAGGCGGTTTCGGCATGCGAACGGATAAAGGCATCGATCTGCTCATCACTTTGTACTTCCAGGCCAGGCTGAATTTCGGCACCGCAATATGCCGCCAGCGCTGGCTGGCGCATGATTTCGCGAGTCAGCCGTACCGCAGCACGGAATTCCTGCCAGTCACGATCTTCTGACATGTAGTTAAAGAAGATTGATGGCGCAGCATAAGGGTGTTTCGAGGTCAGTTTCACCCGGCCGCGACTCATGGAACGCATCGGTCCGACGTGCGCCTGGAAGCCGTGCTCCTTCACCGGGCTGCTGCCGTTGTAGTTAATGGCCACCGGCAGGAAATGATATTGCAGATCCGGCCAGTCCGGCTGGTCGTCGCTGCGAATGAAGCCTCCCGCTTCAAACTGATTGCTGGCTCCTACCCCGGTGCCTTTCAGCAGCCATTCGGCTCCGATTGCCGGTTGATTCCACCACTGTAACGCCGGATAGAGGCTGATAGGCTGCTTACAGCGGTACTGCATATAAATTTCGAGGTGATCCTGCAAATTACGTCCCACGCCCGGTAGCGCGTGCACCACATCAATATCCAGCTCGCTCAGCCACTCTGTTGGACCCACGCCGGAACGCTGTAAAATCTGCGGTGAAGCGATAGCACCCGCACATAACAACACTTCGCGCTGCGCCTGGGCTTCGTGCGGCTGGCCTTTCACCTGCCAGCGCACCCCGGTCGCGGTTTTGCCATCGAACACAATATGATCGGTTTGTGCATGGGTGATGATGGTTAAATTCGGGCGCTGCTTCGCCACATCCAGATAACCTCGTGCGGTACTGGAACGACGTCCCTGCGCCGTGACGGTGCGATCCATCGGGCCGAAACCATCCTGACGATAGCCATTGAGATCGTCGGTTTCATGGTGTCCGGCCTGTTTAGCCGCATCGATAAAGGCACGGTACAGGCGATTGTTACCCGCTTTGGCGGTGGTGACGCTGAGATAACCCTCGCCCCCATGATAATCATTCGCCCCGATGTCACGCTTTTCCGCCTTGCGGAAGTAAGGCAGGCAATCGGCATAGGACCAATTCTCCAGCCCCGGCTTCTTCGCCCAGTTGTCATAGTCAAGCGCATTGCCCCGGATATAACACATGCCGTTGATCAACGACGATCCCCCCAGCCCTTTACCACGGCCACATTCCATGCGGCGGTTATTCATGTTGGGTTCCGGGTCTGTCTCAAAAGCCCAGTTATAACGCTTACCCTGTAACGGATAAGCCAAAGCGGCTGGCATTTGGGTACGAAAGTCCCAGCGGTGATCGCGTCCGCCTGCTTCCAGTAACAGTACCGATACGTCAGCATCCTCGGTTAAACGGGTTGCCAGCACGTTGCCAGCGGAACCTGCGCCAATAATGATGTAATCAAATTTCTGCATTCAACCTCCAGATAACACCGGCGGCGCACCGCCGGTCACAACTCAAAATGCGCTTGGGTAGTCACCCAGTTCAATCAACACCGATTTGGTGCGTGTGTAGTGTTGCAGCGTGGTAATGCCGTTTTCACGGCCGAGCCCCGATTGCTTATACCCGCCAACCGGCATCGGAGCAGGGGATTCCCCCCAGCTGTTAATCCAGCAAATACCCGCTTCCAGCTGATGAATCACGCGATGGGCGCGGTTCAGGTCGCGGGTAAAAATCCCGGCGGCCAGCCCCAGCTCGGTGTGGTTGGCGCGGGCAATCACTTCATCTTCGTCGTCAAAAGTAAGAATGCTCATTACCGGGCCGAAGATTTCTTCCCGCACGATGCGCATATCATCGCGACAATCACTGAACACCGTCGGTTCGATGTAACAGCCGCGCGCCAGCGGGCCATCAACCACGCGATGGCCCCCGGTCAGCAAACGAGCGCCCTGCTCTTTACCTAAGCGCAGATAGCTTTCCACCTTGCGACAGTGCTGCTCGCTCACGAGCGGACCAAAATTCACTGTAGCGTCCGTGGGATCGCCCATGCGGATGCCCTGCATTTTCTCCAGCAGACGCTGCTCAAACGCGGCCTGCAAACTGCGCTGCACAAACACGCGGGTGCCGTTGGTGCATACCTGGCCGCTGCTGTAGAAATTCGCCATCAGCGCGCCATCCACGGCACGATCGAGGTCGGCATCGTCAAACACGATTAATGGAGATTTGCCCCCCAGCTCCATCGTGACTTCTTTCAGATTTGCCAGCGCGGCATCTGCCATCACTCGCTTCCCGGTATTCACTTCCCCGGTAAAGGAGACTTTGTCGATACGCGGATGCTGACTCAGCGCCTGGCCCACTTCGCCCGCGCCCTGCACCACGTTAAACACCCCATCCGGCAGCCCGGCTTCGCTGTAGATTTTCGCCAGTTCCAGCGCGCTGAGCGGCGTGACCTCGCTCGGTTTAAACACCATCGCGTTACCCGCCGCCAACGCCGGAGCGCTTTTCCACAGCGCGATCTGAATCGGGTAATTCCATGCGCCAATACCGGCACAAACGCCGAGCGGCTCGCGCCGGGTGTAGACCAGTGCGGTTTCGCGCAGGGGGATCTGCTCGCCCTGTAACGCCGGGGCGAGGCCCGCATAATATTCGAGCACGTCGGCACCGGTGACGATGTCCACCGCCGCCGTTTCGCTGATTGGCTTGCCGGTATCTGCGGTTTCCAGCTCGGCCAGCACCTGATTGCGCTCACGCAGTAACGCCACCGCTTTCAGCAGCACCCGGCTGCGCTCCACCGGGGTGTAACCGCGCCAGATACGCTGCCCCTCGCGCGCAGTGGCGACGGCACGATCCACATCCTCGCCACTTGCCGCGGTGATTTCCGCCAGCACCCGGCCGTTCGCCGGGTTGATGCTGGTAAACAGCGGCCCGTTACCAGGGCACTCCTGACCATTGATATATAAGCCACGGCGCGGGATATCAGCCATGCGTCCTCCTCAGGATAGGGTTGCCCCTGCGGCGGCCAGCCACAGGGTAAGATTCTGATAACAGAGCTGACGGGCATGTGTCAGGCCCTGCTCCATCGGCTGCGGTGCCAGCGTCATGCGTAGCCACAGTCCATCAATTAATGCCGCCAGGCTGCTTCCTGCGGCCCTCGCCTGCTCGTGCGGCATCACCCGGGCAAACTGCGCGGTAATATTCGACCACAGTCGTTTGTCGTTAATACGCTGCAAACGTTGCAAATTGTCGTGATGCAGGCTGTTGGTCCAGAACACCAGCCAGGTGGTGAGCACAGGCCCTTCCACCTGCGACAAATCGAAGTTGCCATCGATGATGGCGCGGATCTGCGCTTCTGGCGTGTCTGCCGCCAGCCGTCGCTGCCGTTCTACCGCCAGATAAAGATCGGCAAGGATTTGGCGCATACAGGCGTCAAGCAGACCGTTTTTGTCGCCAAAGTAATGGCTGACGATGCCGGTCGATACCCCGGCTTCTTTGGCAATCACCGCGATGCTGGCATCTGCCAGCCCCACCCGGTCAATTACCGTTAAGGTCGCCTGAATCAATTGCGCCTGGCGAATGGCTTTCATTCCCACTTTTGGCATGGTGTTCATCGGTTTTATCTATTGAATGTGAAGAAGTGTAGTCTTTTTATATTGAACGTTCAATCAATAAAAACTACACTTTCTAACAACCGGGTAACAAACCCGCGTCACTGACAGGGATTTTTTGCATGGAAGCTTCATCGCAATTTTGAGGAAGAGACATGCTGGGGATGCAGGACCGGCTCGACAATCAGCCGGTCAGACTCAATAACGCGGTATTCTGGGGTGCCGCACTGATTATCGTGCTGTTTTCATCGGTGGTGCTGCTGTTTCCAGAGCAGGCCAGCGCCACGCTGGGACGGGCGCAGAGCTGGGCCTCTGCCACCTTTGGCTGGTATTACATGCTGGTCGTGGCGTTTTATCTTGGCTTTGTGCTGTTTATCGCCCTGTCGCGTTATGGCGACATCAAGCTGGGGCCGGATCACGCACGACCGGACTTCAGCTACGGCACCTGGGCAGCGATGCTATTTTCCGCCGGCATCGGTTCCGAGTTGCTCTTTTTCGGCGCATCTGAGCCGCTTGACCACCTGCTGCAACCACCACAGGGCGTCGCCGGTTCAGCCGATGCCGCGCGTGATGGCATGGTGCTGACCATGATGCACTGGGGTCTGCATGGCTGGGGGATTTACACCCTGGTGGCGATGGCGCTGGCTTATTTCGCCTATCGCCACAATCTGCCGCTGGCATTGCGTTCGGCGTTTTATCCACTGATCGGTGACCGCATCAATGGCCCGATTGGTCATGCGGTGGATATCTTCGGCATCGTCGGTACCCTGTTTGGTCTCGCCACCAGCCTTGGGATTGGTGTGATGCAGATTAACTCTGGCATCAGCTGGCTGACCGGTATCGCCCAGTCACACACTATGCAGGTGGTGTTGATCATCATCGTAATGGGAGCGGCGACACTTTCCGCCGTGAGCGGGGTGGATAAAGGTATTCGTCGTCTGTCGGAAGCCAATATGCTGCTGGCACTGCTGATGTTTGGCTTTGTGCTGTTTGCCGGACCCACCGGGCATCTGCTGAATACGCTGGTGCAAAACTTTGGTGACTACTTCACCAGCCTGCCGCGTAAAACCTTTGATCTTTATGCCTACAGTGGCAGCAGTAAAGATGACTGGCTCGGCAGCTGGACAGTGTTTTACTGGGCGTGGTGGATTGCCTGGTCACCGTTCGTTGGCATGTTTATCGCCCGTATTTCGCGTGGGCGCACCCTGCGTGAGTTTGTGATTGGCGTATTGCTGATCCCGATGGGGTTTACCCTCGCCTGGCTCTCCGTGTTCGGTAACAGCGCGCTGTTGCTGTTCCAACAGGGGATGAAAACTCTCGGTAATGTGGCGCTCAGCGATCCCGCTCAGGCGGTGTACCACATGCTGGCGACCTACCCGCTGGCGACACCGGTGATTGTGCTGGCGGTGGCCATCTGTTTCATCTTCTTTGTTACCTCAGCCGATTCCGGCGCACTGGTGGTGGCTAACCTCTCCTGCATGGGCGACAACAGCGGGGAAGATGCCCCCAACTGGCTGCGTATTTTCTGGGCCGCTGCGGTTTGCATCTTAACCCTGTCACTGCTGTTCGCCGGTGATTACACCGCGCTGCAAACCGCCGTAGTGCTAAGCGCCCTGCCGTTTTCGCTGGTGCTGGTGTTGTATGTGGTGGCAATGTATCGCGCGCTTCATCATGAAAAACAGCGTGACCGTAGCCGCTCCGTCGCCATTGCCGCGCCGATGATTAACGATCGTTATCGCCCCGGCCACACCAGCAGCTGGCGTCGCCGTCTCAACCGTGCCATCAGCTACCCCTCACGCGACACCGTGTATCGCTTTATGGATGATACCGTCCGTCCGGCACTGGGTAAGGTCTCGGCGGTTTTGCAGGAAAAAGGGCTGGAAGTGGAAAGCGATCTGTCACCGCAGGATTTCACGCTGGGCATACGCGTGGCGCATGGTGATGAAGCGCCATTCCACTATGGCGTGCAAATGATTGGCTATGCCACCCCCACCTTTATGCGTGCAGGCAAGCATGTCAATAACGCCGCCAGCCGCTATTACCGTGCTGAGGTGCATCTGTGGGAAGGCAGCCAGGAGTATGACCTGGTAGGTTACAGCGAAGACCAGATTATCAATGACATCCTCGATCACTATGAGCGCCATTTGCAGTATCTGCATTTAGTCCGTTGATCCTGTCGTTCTGTATGCAAGTCGCCGTCATGGCGACTTTTTATGCGCTTTAATTCACCGCCGCAAACGTTTTCTTCTTTTTCGTGTTTAATTAATTGGTATTTTTGTGCGCAGGATCAACAAATTAGCGTTCTGGCTCCTTTAGGTGGCTTTTTGCGCTCAATAATCAATCTATTGTGCTCAATAATCATACATATGCAGACTAATTTTTTGTTTATGTTTTATACAACAGTGATATGTGCTAAAAATAGGAATAATCGCAGTTTATATCATGAAAATGATCCCCAGGATCTGCAAACCAACCGATTATCCTGATATAATGATTTTGCTCGGGATTTAACACTAATTAACAACTTTTTATTATTGCTTTAACCCTACCCTTAGCAGGTATTTCAGCGTGTAAAAAGTACTTGCCCTGCTGGTCTGATTCAGCCAAATTAGGCGCCGTTTTTCCTTTCTAATAACAATGTTGCGCAGGATTTACCCAGCCTGACGCAGACTTAATTCCTGTCAAAAAACAGGCTATGTATAAACTGAGGTACTCGTGTCAACTGCAAACAAACACACTGATGAGGCAGTCAGCCTCAACGCGTTCAAGCAACCGAAAGCGTTCTATCTGATCTTCTCGATCGAACTGTGGGAACGTTTTGGTTACTACGGCCTGCAGGCCATTATGGCGGTTTACCTGGTGAAACAGCTGGGGATGTCTGAAGCAGACTCCATCACCCTGTTCACCTCGTTCAGCGCCCTGGTTTACGGCCTGGTCGCGATTGGCGGCTGGCTGGGTGATAAAGTACTGGGTACCAAACGCGTGATCGTATTGGGCGTGATGGTACTGGCGCTGGGTTACGCGTTTGTCGCGTTTTCTGGTCATGACACCACCATGGTGTACGTCGGTATGGCGACCATTGCGGTAGGTAGCGGCCTGTTTAAAGCCAACCCGTCTTCGCTGCTGTCAACCTGCTACGAGAAAGACGATCCGCGCATCGATGGCGCATTCACCATGTTTTACATGTCGATCAACATCGGTTCGCTGTTCTCGATGATGCTGACGCCATGGCTGGCAGCGAAATACGGCTGGGGTGCGGCTTTCTCCCTGTCTGTGGTGGGTCTGGTGATCACCCTGCTTAACTTCCTGTTCTGTCAGCGTCTGGTCAAAAGCTACGGCTCAAAACCGGACTTCGCGCCGCTGCAAATTAACAAACTGCTGATGACGCTGGTTGGCGTCGTGGCACTGGTGGCACTGGCAACCTGGCTGCTGCATCATCAGAGCATTGCGCGTATGGCGCTGGGCGCGATCGCCATTGGTATCGTGCTGGTGTTTGCCAAAGAAGCCTTTGCCTTGCAGGGTGCGGCACGCCGCAAAATGATCGTCGCCTTCCTGCTGATGGTCGAAGCCATTGTGTTCTTCGTGCTGTATATGCAGATGCCGACCTCGCTGAACTTCTTCGCGATTCGTAACGTTGAGCATGCCATTCTCGGCATTACCTTCGAACCGGAACAGTTCCAGGCACTGAATCCATTCTGGATCATGCTTGCCAGCCCGATTCTGGCTGCGGTGTACAACAAGATGGGCGATAAACTGCCAATGCCGCACAAGTTTGCCATTGGTATGGTGCTGTGTTCAGCCGCCTTCCTGGTGCTGCCGTTTGGTGCCAAATTCGCTAACGATGCCGGTATCGTGTCAGTGAACTGGCTGATCATCAGCTATGCGCTGCAGAGTGTCGGTGAGCTGATGATTTCTGGCCTGGGTCTGGCGATGGTGGCACAGCTGGTGCCGCAGCGTCTGATGGGCTTCATTATGGGTTCCTGGTTCCTGACCACCGCAGGCGCAGCGATGATCGCCGGTAAAGTGGCTAACCTGATGGCCGTGCCGAATGACGTGACCGATCCACACACATCACTGGCGGTGTACAGCCATGTGTTCCAGCAGATCGGCATCGCCACCGGTGTGATTGCTATCCTGATGCTGATCACAGCCCCGCTGCTGAATCGCATGACTCAGGATGATGCCCAGACGGAATTGCAGCGCGCTAACGCGAACTCATAATCCGTCGGTCAACTCCGGAAAAACGATTAAGCCGTCATCCCTCGGGTGACGGCTTTTTTATGGCCTGATCCAGCAGGCACCGGCTCCGAGTCGCACCATATGATGTGGGGTAAACCATAAACGACGGAAGGCTTTCCCCTCCCCATCTTCTGCTTCCCAGTCGATGGTCATTTCACCCTGTAAATGCAGCGCGGTGCCTTGCTGCCAGTCGGGAATCAGCAGCGCACAGCGCGCATCCAGCAACAGATTGCCCAGCGTGTTCATATAACGGTTGCCGGGAAAATCATCAAATGACAACTGCCCGCTCGCGTGCCAGCGCAAAAAGCCTGCCGGACCACCACGATGGGAAATGTCCATACTGCCGCCCGGTTCGCCGCTGGCGATAAAAAAGGTCTGGCTGCGTGCCAGCACACGCTGATCTTCCCCACTCAATTGGGTTATCGGCGTCACCGCAATCTTCCCCGCCATAGGCACTTGCCAGGGATACTGATGGATATATTGCGGGCAGTTACCAAAGCTCTCGAGCACCCGCATCACCAGATGATCCGGACCCAGTGCCGCCACCTCGCCATTCGCGCGATTACGACGACGGGTGGCAAAATCGATGCCAAGGATCGCCAGCGCCTCGCCCTCCTCCGGTAATGACAGCAGCGGCGCATGTTGCAGTGCACTGCGCTGGATTGCCAGGTGGTTTTCATCCAGCGGCTGGACAAAACCCGGTGCCGCCATCAGCAAATGGGCCAGCGGCCAGCCGTGCTGGTCACGCTGCGCCAGCAACAGATAAGGCAACTGAGCATAAAACAGCTGATGCTGCTGCGGCATCTGATCATAGATGGCAGCACGTACCTGGTGAAAACCTGCCAGCTGCTGTGCCTGTTGTTCACCGGGATGAAACATGATCTTCGTCCGCAGGGAGTGGCAGTGACGGCAACGCCTCAAAGCCGGGTAAAGCTTCGACCTGAGCCAGCCACTGGCGAATCGCGGGCCAGGGTTGCAGGGAGATGCCTCCCTCGGGCGCACAGGCGATGTAAGCGTAGCAGGAAAGATCAGCAATCGTCGGCTGATCACCCACCAGCCAGCGCCCATGGCTCAGATGTTGTTCCATTTGCGGCAGAAAACGCGCGGCGACACTGCGGGCCGAGGCGTAATCTTCCGGAGTCTGAAATTGTTTAATCAGCCGCGCCGAACCCACACCGTAACGAATTTCCCCTGCGGCTTTACCTAACCACAACTGCACCTGTGCAGCCGCCAGCGGCTCCTCGGGCAACCAGTGGCTGCCCGGGGCATAACGTCGCACCAGGTACACCAGAATGGCGTTGCTGTCATAGACAACCGCGTCACCATCGATCAGAACCGGGATTTGCTGCCACGGATTGAGCAGGCGAAATTCGTCCTGCTGACGCTGCGCGGCAGCGGCTTCGATGCATTGATAGTCCAGTTGTAACATGTTGAGCAACAGACGGACACGATGGGCATGGCCGGATAACGGGGTGCTGTAAAGTTTCATGGTGGTCTCCTGTTTTGCTTAGCTTACTCTTGTGATTTAAGTAAGGAAGATCGTGTTATAACAAGAGACTGTTACCGAAACAGGAAGAATGATGGACAGATTTGACGAGCTTGAAGTGTTCGTAACCGTCATCCAGCAAGGCAGCCTGGCCGCCGCCGCACGGCGTTTACAGCGTTCCCCGCCGGTGATTACCCGCACGCTGGCGGCGCTGGAGCAACGCTTTGGCACCACGCTGATTGAGCGCACTACGCGCCAGCTGGCCCCTACTGAAGCGGGCTGGCAGTTGTTTGAGCAGGCACGCCAGCTACTGGATAACTATCAGGCAGCGATGGACAGTGCGCACCACAGTGGCTTGCAGGGATTGCTGCGCGTCACCGCGCCGGTTCAATTTGGCCGCCGTCATGTGATGCCGCTGGTGAACGCTTTTCTCGATCAGCATCCGGAAATTCAGCTGGAGCTGGTGTTAAGCGACAGCTATCAGGATTTGATTGATAACTCGCTGGATATCGCCCTGCGTATCGGTGAGTTGCAGGATTCCTCGATGGTGGCGCGCCGTGTCGGTGAGGTGCAGAGTATGCTGATTGCCAGCCCGGAATACCTGCAACGCGCTGGCACGCCGCTGCACCCTTCTGCATTGAACGAACACACCCTGATCGCCGGGATGCGACAGACGAAGGAATGGCGCTTTGCCCGCGATGTGCGCGTGCGCATTACACCGCGTCTGCGGGTGAATGAAGTCGAAAGCCAGCTGCTGGCGTTGCGTAACGGTCAGGGCATTGGTCGTTTGCTCTCCTACCAGGTGCTGGACGATGTGCGCCATGGCACACTGGTCCATTTATTACCCGAGTGGGAACCCGCTGCCTTGCCGGTGCAACTGGTGACGCAACGGGTGAAAAACATGACGCCTAAAGTGCGCCAGTTCTGGGATTTCGCGCTGGCGCAACTGCCGACACTCGCCTGTTTCAATGCAGATAATTATCGCCGCAGCGATGAATCCTGATCGGTATCACTGGCAAAACTTTTATGCCGATTTATGCTGTTACGATCACAACAAAACCTGGAGAAGCCATGATGAAACTCTATTGTAAGCCCGGTGCCTGTTCGCTTTCGCCACACATTGTGATGCGCGAATGCGGGCTGGACTTCACGCAGGTCAATGTCGACCTGCAACAGAAACGTACCGAGCGAGGAGAAGATTACTGGCAGATAAACCCGAAAGGACAAGTTCCCGCCTTGCTGTTTGATGATGGCACGCTGCTGACTGAGGGCACGGCGATTGTGCAATACCTGGCCGAACAAAAACCCGATCGCCATCTGCTGGCCCCGACGGGCAGCCTGACGCGTTATCACACTCTGGAGTGGTTAAGTTTTATCGGCACCGAACTGCATAAAGGCTTCAGCCCGCTGTTCAGAAAAGATACTCCTGCCGAATACAAAACGCTGGTGCGTGAGCAACTGAAGAAAAAATTCGAAATCGTCGATCACGCCTTGCAGGATAAACAATGGCTGATGGGACTGCGTTTTACCGTCGCCGATGCCTATCTGTTCGTGGTGACGCGTTGGGCGCAGGCGGTACAACTGGATTTGAGCGATCTGCCCGCGCTGAACAGCTGGTTTGCACGCGTCGCAGAGCGTCCGGCAGTGCAGGCCGCATTGAAAGCGGAAGGTCTGGTTTGATGTGTAGCGGCGCGATAAATCGCGCCGCTACGAGTTGATCCGTGTGTTTTAGATTTTAACGGCGTCAAAGTGCTGTGTCGGTTGTGCAATCGCATCCTGCGCGGCAACCAGTTGTAACTCGTACTCGCCCATTTCATGGGTTTTCAGCATCACTTCATACACCGCTGCGGTAACGTGTTCCAGCGCATCACGCAGTGACTTGCCATGCAGCAGATCCACCAGCAACAGGCCGCTGGTCAAATCGCCGACGCCGACCGGCTGACGCACACCAAAATCCACCAGCGGACGGTCGATATGCCAGCACTCATCAGCGGTCACCAGCAGCATCTCGAAACGATCGCTGCGGCGTCCGGCGCGTGCCAGATGCTTAACCAGCACTACTCTCGGCCCCTGGGCAATCAAGGCACGGGCAGCAACCACCGCCTGTTCGACATTGGCAATGCTCTGACCACTGAGCATTTCCAGCTCCAGCAGATTGGGCGCGACAATATCACTGGCCGGTAGCGCCATTTTGCAATGAAACTCCGCCACACCGGGCGCAACAATACAGCCTTTCTCCGGATGACCCATCACCGGATCGCAAAAATACCAGGCGTTCGGATTAGCCGCTTTCACCTGGCGCACAATCTCCAGGATCTGCTCACCCTGCTCGGCGGAACCCAGATAACCACTCAGCACCGCATCACAGGTCTTCAAACGGTCAATCGCCGCAATGCCCTGCACAATATCGGTCAGATGGGTGGCAGGCATCACGGTACCGGTCCAGTGCCCATACTGGGTGTGGTTGGAGAATTGCACGGTATTCAGCGGCCAGACATTGGCCCCCATCCGACGCATGGGAAACTCGGCCGCACTGTTTCCGGCGTGGCCATAAACAACATGTGACTGGATTGCGAGAATATTTTTCATTGTTGCCCTGTACTGCCTTGCCATAAAAAAGGGCCGGAGACCGGCCCTGAAGTGCTTACTGCCAGTTAATCAGGCAGTAGTGTTTTTTGCCGCGACGCAACAGCGTGAAGCGCCCGAACAGTTTGTCACTGTCGCTGAAACGATACTCAGCGTCTGATTGTTTTTCACCGTTCAGTGATACCGCGTTCGAACCGATCATGGTGCGTGCCTGGCCGCGTGACGGTACCAGCTCGGCTTTCACCAACGCCTGTTGCAGATCGTCTTCCGTGTTCAGGCTGATGGTCGGCATACCATCCTGCGCCAGCTGTTCAAAATCGGCCTCAGTCATCTCGCTCAAGCTGCCAGAAAACAGGCTTTCGGTGATACGTTTTGCCGCCGCCAGACCGGTTTCACCGTGCACCAGACGGGTCACCTGCTCGGCCAGCACATATTGTGCGCGTGGCGCGGTGCCGCTGTTTTTATCTTCTTCTTCCAGTGCATTGATCTCTTCAATGCTCATAAAGGTGAAGAATTTCAGGAAACGATAGACATCCGCATCGGCGGTGTTGATCCAGAACTGGTAGAACTTATACGGGCTGGTTTTTTTCTCGTCGAGCCATACCGCGCCACCTTCAGTTTTACCGAATTTGGTGCCGTCAGATTTGGTGATCAACGGCACGGTCAGACCCCAGGTCTGCTGCTGATGCAGGCGACGGGTCAGGTCGATACCGGAGGTGATGTTGCCCCACTGATCGGAACCGCCAATCTGCAACACCACGCCGTAGCGTTTGTTCAGCTCGGCAAAGTCATAACCTTGCAACAGGTTGTAAGAGAACTCGGTGTAGGAGATGCCCTGATCTTCACGGTTCAGACGCTGTTTGACCGCTTCTTTGTTGATCATCTGGTTAACAGAGAAATGTTTACCGATATCACGCAGGAAGGTCAGCACGTTCATGCCACCAAACCAGTCATAGTTGTTGGCGGCAATGGCGCTGTTATCACCACAATCGAAACTCAGGAAAGGCGCAACCTGTTTGCGGATTTTCTCCACCCACTCGCCCACGGTTTCGCTGGTGTTCAGTTTACGTTCTGCTGCTTTAAAGCTGGGATCGCCAATCAGACCGGTGGCACCACCCACCAGCGCGACCGGCTTGTGTCCGGCGTCCTGAAAACGTTTCAGGCAGAGCAGCGGCACCAGATGGCCCAAGTGCAAGCTATCAGCGGTGGGATCAAAGCCGCAATAGAGTGCAATTGGCCCCTGCGCCAGTCGCTCTGCTAACGCTTCCTCGTCCGTTACCTGGGCAATCAAGCCCCTCTCTTGCAATTGTTGTATCAGGTTACTGCTGGTCATCACTGACTCCAAATTGATCAGACTGCACCCAGGCTGGTACATAGCTTTCCGCTGATTTGCGGAAGTGAAAAAAATGAGGGCTATAGCATAAAGCGCTGACGCCAAGTGCGCCAGCGTTGAAAGGGGCTAAAACGCAGTTTTACGGGGCAAGACGGTCGATTGACCAGCCATTGTCCTGACGCTGATACAGGAAGCGATCGTGCAGACGATGTTCGCCCCCCTGCCAGAACTCCATGGTGTGAAATTTCACCCGGAATCCGCCCCAGAAACTCGGCAACGGCACCTCGCCCTGCTGGAATTTCTGCTTCAGTTCAAGGAATTTACCTTCCAGCACCCCACGCGCCGAAATCCGGCTCGACTGCTTCGATACCCAGGCACCAATCTGACTGTCACGCGGGCGGCTATGGAAATATTTCAGCACTTCCAGCGCCGAGAGTTTTTCCACTTCCCCCAGCACCATCACCTGACGTTCCAGGTAATGCCACGGGAAATGCAACGAGATACGCGGATTCTCCGCCAGCTGTAACGCTTTGCGGCTGCCAAGGTTGGTGTAAAACACCATCCCTTTCTCATCGTAGTGCTTGAGCAGCACGATACGCTGGTAAGGCTGACCGCTGCTGTCCACCGTCGCCACCGTCATAGCCGTCGGATCGGGCAACTGCGCGGTGCAGGCCTGTTGCAGCCACTGTTCAAACAACGCCAGAGGGTTATCTGGCAAATCTTTACGTCGTAAGCCACCGCGAGTGTATTCACGACGCAGGTGGGCAATAGTTTGCAAACTGTCACTGTCGCTCATGCTATGTACTCTTTCTCAACCGTTCACTGGGCGGAACTGCCCGCATTCTGCAATTCGCAGTCATTAATCACAATCTTATCGTTACGCTCGACAAAAGCACCATTACCTTTCGACCAGAAGACATAAGTCCCGTCACTGTAACGCGTGCCGGAGGCAGAAACTGTCTGTGTCAGCGTCAGGGGTTTGCCATCCAGAATAAAGCTGACCTGCTGCCGCGGGTTATCCAGCGTGACGGTCAATGGCAAGGTTCCGCACTGGTAATGCAGGGTTTGCGGTTGCTCGGCCTGTTTGGGCATTAAACCACAACCACTCAGCAGCAGGACGCCACCGATGATAATCGCTTTTTTCATCCTCACTCCTTAACGTGTCTGCCGGGGATTGGCCGGATAGACGGCACCCAGCACGCTCATCGCGCGCGCGCCAGTCACGGCCGGTAAATTGCCCGGTAATCCCGACAGGGTGCGGAAGGCCAGCCAGGCAAAGGCCAGCGCTTCCATATCATCGCCGCTGATACCGGCCTGATCGGTGGTGTTCACTTCCGTACCCGGCAACAGTGCGGCCAGGCGTGCCATCAGCAGCGGATTGCGACTGCCGCCACCGCATACCAGCAGGCGATCACAGCCATCATTCAGTTGTACCTGTTGCGCAATGGTCTGTGCCGTCAGCTCCGTCAGGGTGGCCTGCACATCCTGCGCTGCCAGCGCCGGGAAACGCTGCAATTGTTGTTCAATCCAGCTCAGGTTGAAATATTCACGCCCGGTGCTTTTCGGTGGCGGTAAGGCAAACCAGGGATCGGCCAGCATTTGATCCAGCAACGCAGGCACTAACTGTCCACTGCGCGCCCAGGCGGCATCTTTGTCGTAACCCTGACCTTTGTTACGCCAGATCCACGCATCAATCAGCATATTGCCTGGTCCGGTGTCAAAACCGCGCACCGGCTGGCCAGGGAGCAGCAGCGAGAGGTTGGCGATGCCACCAATATTCAACACCATGCGCCGTTCTACGCTGTCCATCAATAATGCCTGATGGAAGGCGGGCACCAGCGGCGCGCCCTGCCCCCCGAGTGCCATATCACGGCGGCGAAAATCGCCCACCACCGTGACGCCGGTCGCCGCGACAATCTGGTTATTATCACCAATCTGTAAGGTGTTAGGCGCATCGCTTAAGGGTTCATGCCACACCGTTTGCCCGTGGCAGCCAATCGCCATGATATCGCTGGCCTCCAGCGACTGCTGGCGCATCAGCGTTAATACCGCCTCGGCAAACAACTTGCCAAGACGAGTATCCAGCTGTCCCAGCTGCGAGAGCGTCAGTGATTGCCCCTGACAAATCGCCAGCACCTGCTGACGCAAATCCTGGGGGATCGGATGGCAGTAGCTCGCCTGCTGCGCCACCATATGTTCATCAATCGCCGCCAGTACCACATCGACACCGTCAAGACTGGTACCGGACATCACACCAATATAGCGCCCTGATTTCATATACTTTCCTTACTCGCACGCGGGCAAATGATTCATCTCAGAGTAGCCTGGCAAATTACGGTGGCTAATTCTATGATTAAATTCCGCTTTTTAAGCACAAAGCGATGCGTAATCCAGGGTAAAATATTTTCGTTGTCCAATTGAATTTTTGTTGAGATGCAATGGTCTATGCTTCGCCTCCAACCGCGTATAATTCGGACTAAAGTCAATTGCCTGGTTTGTGTCTTATACTCTGTGCAGGACAGAATGAGATCATGGCGCATTTTTGCAATAAGGAGCTTTCTGATGATTAAGCGTTTCCTGGTCGTCTCACTGACTGGCTTAACGCTGGCAGGTTGTGTCAGCAATGACACCCTCTCCGGCGATGTTTACAGTGCCAATGAAGCCAAACAGGTACAAAGCGTTTCCTACGGCACCCTGGTGTCGGTCCGTCCGGTTAAAATTCAGGGCGGTGATGAGAACAACGTGATTGGCGCCATTGGCGGTGCCGTATTAGGTGGGTTCCTGGGTAATACCATCGGTGGCGGCAGCGGCCGTTCACTGGCAACCGCAGGCGGTGCCGTGCTGGGTGGCGTTGCGGGCCAGGGCGTACAGAGTACTCTGAACAAGAGTGACGGTGTAGAGCTGGAAATCCGTAAGGATGACGGTAACACCATCATGGTAGTGCAGAAGCAGGCAGCAACCCGCTTCTCTGTCGGCCAGCGTGTCGTCATGGCGTCGAACGGCAGCCAGGTTACCGTATCGCCGCGCTAAGCGACCAGAAACAAAAAACCGACGCCTGCGCGTCGGTTTTTTTATTTCTCGCGATTTTGTAATTCGAGAATATTTCTCTCCAGCCGGGCAATCAGCGTCACCATCTGATTCACCTCCTCCAGGCTGATACCGTTGAGAATATCGTCGCGGGTGGCATCAATCACACTTTCGACCTGCTCGATAATTGGCTCGGCCTGCCGGGTCAGTTTGATGCGCTTGGCACGGCGATCGTTCGCGCAGGTCGAGCGGGTAATTAACCCCTTCTCTTCCAGCTGATCGAGCGTGCGCACCAGCGAGGGCTGCTCAATACCAATGGCTTTCGCCAGCTGAATCTGAGACTGCTCTGGCGGGAGTTGATGAATATTGTGTAACGTCACCCAATGCGTTTGCGTTAACTCAAGCGGCTTAAGACGCTGGTCAATCAAGGCACGCCAGATGCGCACCAGGCGAGATAAATCCGTTCCGAGTGTCGTATCCATTTCATCTCCTTATAATTAGCTTGCTAGCTATCAAGCCAGATTTTACACTATTCTGCGAGTTTACAGGACAAAATACAAATCCCAGGCCAGCTGACACACGCACTCATCTACGCTTCATTGAGAATGATTCTGGGTTAACTAAGGAAGATGATACGTGTCTGTTTTCCTCTTTACCGCTAACGCCCCGCTTACCGACCTGGTATTTGGTGCCTCCTTGTTCTTCCCACCGCTGTTTAAAGCGGTGCTGCTGGGTTTCTTTTTCTGGCTACTTATCCATCCGTTGCTGCGGGGCTGGATGTACTCCGGTGATATCTGGCATCCCACATTAATGGATCTTTCCCTGTTTGTGCTGTGCGTCACCGCCGCACTTTGGTTATTGAGCCTCGGATAAATCGCCATGAAATTCAATCCCTTTAAATACTTTTCTACTTTGGTCGTGTTTACCCTGGCACTACTGGCGGGCTGGTGGATGTGGAACTACTACATGCAATCACCGTGGACGCGGGATGGCAAAGTGCGTGCCGAACTGGTGGATATCACCCCGCAGGTCTCTGGCCGCATCATTACGCTGGTGGTACGCGACAATCAGTTTGTGCATAAAGGACAAACCCTGCTGACGATCGATCCGGTGCCGTGGCAAATCGCGCTGGAGAATGCCGAAGCCCAGCTGGCGAAAGCACAGTCGGACCAGGAAAAGGCCCAGCATGAGCTAGCCCGTCGCAGCAACCTGCCGCGTAACGTTATTTCCGCAGAAGATCTCGACGCCGCCCGTCTGACGGCCAACGCCGCCACCGCCACCACCAAAGCCGCCCAGGCTACGCTGGATCAGGCGCGCTGGAATTTGCAGCAAACCGAAATCAGCGCACCGACTGATGGCTGGGTCAGCAATCTCACGCTACGCCCCGGTAACTATGCCACCGCCGGAACACCGTTGTTTGCGCTGGTCGATAGCCACTCTTTTTACGTGATGGGCTATTTCGAAGAAACCAAACTACGCCATATCCAGCCAGGTGCCACCGCGAATATCGTGCTGTACAGCAACGGCCAGCGCTTGCAAGGCAAAGTTGAAAGCATTGGCCGTGCCATTTATGACCAGAGTGTCGATAGCGACAGCGGTCTGGTGCCGGATATCAAACCGAACGTCCCCTGGGTGCGGCTGGCACAGCGTGTTCCGGTGCGTATCCAGCTGGATGCTATCCCGGATAATGTCCCGCTGGTGGCGGGCACCACCTGTACCATTTCGATTGTGCGCTGAGGCTGCGGATGAATTTTCAGTGGCTGGCGTGGCAAAATCTGCCGTGGATTAAAGCCTCAGGCGGCCAATGGCGCTATGCCTTGCGCAACGCCATCGCGATGTGCCTGGCGCTCTCCGTCGCCTATGCACTGCAACTGGACCAACCCTACTGGGCGATGACCTCGGCGGCAGTGGTCAGCTTTCCCACTGTGGGTGGGGCGATCAGCAAAAGCCTGGGCCGCATCGTCGGCAGTTTGCTCGGTGCCACCGCTGCACTGCTGATTGCCGGACATACGCTGAATGAACCCTGGTTATTTGCCTTTTTTATGGCGGGCTGGCTGGCGCTATGCACCTGGATTGCCAATCACTTTCAAAATAATGTGGCTTATGCCTTCTCGCTGGCCGGTTATACAGCCGCGATCATCGCGTTTAGCAGCGTCAATATTACTGATATCAGCGAGTTATGGACCATTACCCAGGCTCGCGTCTGCGAAGTCATTTCCGGGATTTTGTGTGCCGGGCTGATGATGATGGTGCTGCCCAGCACCTCTGATGGTCACGCGTTAATGGGATCGCTGCGGCAAATGCATGCCCGGTTGCTGGACCATGCAGTGCTGCTGTTACAACAAGGCAGTACCGATAATGTCCGCACTGCCCATGAAAATGTCATCAGCCAGATTCTGACCATGAACCTGCTGCGTATTCAGGCATTCTGGAGCCACTATCGTTTTCGTCGGCAAAATAACGTGCTCAACTACGTGCTACATCAGCAGTTGCGTTTAACCAGCGTGCTTTCCAGTCTGCGCCGGATGCTGCTGAACTGGCCAGACGCGCCACCACTATTATTCGACGCCATGCAAAAATTGCTGCACGAACTGGCCCAACCGGAATGTGATAAATACCGGCTGGCGCTGATTCTGCGCAGCATCACCCCCGCCGCTGAGGGCGATTATCGCCAACGTGCCTTTGTACAGCGTCTGCGCTACTTTGCCTGGGTTTACCTTAACGTGCAGCGCTGGATCAGGCTGATTGAACGTGCCGATGCCGATACGCGCTTTCAACCACCGCGTGTTCCCTCACTGGCGCGGGAAAGCGACAACGCGGAAGCGGGCTGGAGTGCGTTACGCACTTTCAGCGTGATTATGCTGGGTTGTGCGTACTGGATCGCGACCCAATGGGATTCCGGCGCAGCAGCGCTAACCCTCACCGCCATCGCCTGCGTGCTGTATTCTTCAGCTCCCTCACCCACCGGCAGCATCTCTCTGTTGCTGAAAACCCTGCTGTGGTTGTCCGTGTTCAGTTTTGTGTTGCAGTTTGGCTTGATGGTGCAGATCAGCGCGCTGTGGCAGTTTTTGCTGGTGCTGTTCCCGCTGTTGCTGACATTGCAGATGTTCAAATTGCAGCAGAAAGCGCGCGCCGGGATGTGGGGGCAATTTATTGTCTTCATGGGGTCGTTTATTGCCGTCAGTAACCCGCCGGATTGGGATTACCAGAGTTTCCTCAACGATAACCTGGCAAAAGTTTGTGGTGTGATGCTGGCCTGGCTGGCGTTTCAGGTGCTGCGCCCCAGCTCGGATGCGCGTCGCAGTCGGCGTCATATTCGCGCGTTGCGCCATGCCTTCCTCGATCAATTGCGTCGCCACCCTCGTTTAAGCGAGAGTCGCTTCGAATCACAGATTTATCATCATATCAGCCAGTTAAGTAATAGCCGCGATGAACAGGCGCGAGTATGGCTGTTGCGCTGGGGCGTGGTACTGCTCAATTGTTCGCATATTGTCTGGCAGTTACGCGAATGGCAGCCCAGCTCTCCCATCCTGGTCCAGATGCGTGACAGCAGTTTGCAGGATTTACAGCGGATTATGAGCCTGCGTGGTGTGCGCCACACCTCTTTGCAGGCAACGCTGGATGAACTGGAGGAAATGATTGCCCATCTCCCGGTCACACAAGACAGCGAAGCCAATACCCTTGCCGGCATTCTCTGGCGTTTACGATGTTCGCTGGCGCAACTGAAACAGGCCGTGCCTACTGACAATATTGTTGCTGCTGCCGGTTAAAATCATCCTGCAACTGTTGCAGGGTTTTTCGCCCCTCAAAGCGGGTTTTATCCTGCTCAGACATCGGTTCCAGCACCAGAGCTTTCTCCTCCGGGGAATAGATAAAACGACGCGGCAGATCGGTGCCGGTAAAACTTTTCCCATCGATAGCACCACACACCACCGTCATGGTGTGACGATAAACTTCGGCATGGATGAAATTGGTCTCAGTCGCACTGCGCAGCACATTCTGACAGCCTTTCGCTTCCAGCTTTTCCAGCGTTCGCTGTGTCAGCCATTCGCGCCCACGGGCAATCTCCTCGCAGCTGGCGCGTAGCGGATTAACATCGATCGTTCTTTGCAGTTGCCGACTGGCGTCCAGTCGTAATTGCGTATCATTCGGTTGATCACATCCTACCAGCAACGCACATAACAACATGATCCCACACGTTTTCATTCCTGCCCCTGAGCGGTTTTGTTCCCTGCCACGTATCATAGGCGGGAAAGATCAGCGGGAACAGTGCAAAAATATCTGAGAAATGTCTGGTTACGCAAATCGGGGCGGCGGCAGGTCGCCGACCCCGGTTAAATCACACCACAGGCAAAGCGGGCACCACCGCCGCCCAGCGGTTGCGGGTGATCAGAATGATTGTCACCGCCCACATGCACCATCAGGGCTTTCCCTTTGATTTCGTTCAGGGATTTGATACGCGGGGCCAGCACCGGGTAATTCGCTTTACCGTCATCGCCGACATATAACGCAGGCAGGTCACCCAGGTGGCCTTCAGCATAGGGTCCCAGATGTTTTCCGGTTTTTCCGGGATCAAAATGCCCCCCTGCCGCACCCGCCGCCACCATTTTCCCGGCCGATTCGCCGGGTTCACAGCTGCCGTTGGCATGGACATGGAAGCCATGGATGCCCGCAGGCAAACCACTCAGCGCGGGGGTAAATTGCAGCCCGTAAGGGGTTTCGGTGATGGTCACCTTGCCAATCGCCGCGCCAATACCTTGTTCCGTCACTTTGTGCAGCTCGACTTCTTCTGAAGCAGCCTGGGCAACGCCGCTACAGAGCAGCGCCAGAACAGCAATCAGGGTTCTGTTCATAACATCTCCTTATGGTGAGTTCCCTGTAAGCCTGGCTGCTTTTTCCCAGTGCTGCTGCATTTTGACGCATTTTTACGCTTCAGGGCACATCGTAGCCCAGTGCAGCCTTACGAATGCGGAACCACTGCTGGCGATCCAGCGTCAACTGACAGGCCGCCACCGCGTCACTGACTCGCGCTGTTTTACCGGAACCGATGATCGGCAAGGGGCGGCTGGGCAGTTTCATCACCCAGGCATACACCACCTGCTCAATATTGCTGGCACCGATTTCCTGTTTCACCTGATGCAGTTCATCACGCAGCGGCTGGTAATGCGGGTCGTTAAATAAACGCCCACCGCCGAGGCAGGACCAGGCCATCGGGCGCATACGCAATTGCTGGCACTGATCCAGCGAGCCATCCAGTAATGTCGATTGTTCCAGCGGAGAAATTTCCAGCTGGTTGGTCGCCAGGGTAAAAGGCAGACGTGATTGCAGCAGGGTGAACTGGGTCGGGGTGAAATTGGAGACACCGAAATGACGTACTTTTCCACTCTGATGCAATGAGAGGAATGCTTCGGCAACTTCATCCGCATCCATCAGTGGATCGGGGCGATGAATCAACAGCAGGTCGAGATAATCGGTAGCAAAATGGCGCAGCGAATTTTCTGCACTCTGCAAAATATGGCGGGTATCGGTGATGTAATGACCGATCTGGTGTTCCGGTTTAGCGCGCGTCGCGATGCCGCATTTGGTGACGATTTGCAGCTTTTCACGCAAACCCGGCGCCAGTTTCAGCGCTGCACCGAATGCGGCCTCACATTGGTAATCACCATAAATATCCGCGTGGTCAACCGTGGTGATGCCCAGCGCAAGATGATGCTCGATAAACTGCACGCACTGCTGTGGCGTCATGCCCCATTCCATCAAACGCCAGTAACCCATGATCAGCGGTGAAAATAGCGGTCCCTGCGGGGCAATTTTTTGCGGCTGTAACATCATAGCTCTCCGTTAAACGCAAATCCGAATGGATGAATCGGCAGTATAACGGAAAGTGACCCACAGCAACGGTCAGAACAGTGAGGGTTGTTGCGGTTCGTCAGGTTCTTCGGGTTTCTGACTGCGTTGCAGGCGTAACCAGCGCTGACGGCATAAACGCAGCACATGGCGTTTTTGCGCATCACTGTATTTCATCCAGTCAAAACGCTCCTCGCGACTGCGCAGGCAGCCACGGCAATAGCCACGAGCATCGCTCTGGCAAATCCCCCGACAGGGGCTAGGGACAGGAAAAAACTCAAGTTGCTCGGCCACATCCACTCCGGTACAGGCAAATTGCAGCATATTGATAACAGCTTAGTGACATTGTGCGCAGAGTAAACGCCAATTGCACGTATTCTGCACAATCAATTTTCCGCCAGCCAGCGGGTTACCGTTACTTACTAATCTGTCCCTGTGAACCCTGGGGGCGTTTAAGTTTGGTTAAGGTTTTCCTCATATTTTGTCTCTACTCTGGCGCGATTCTGTTCCATTGATGAGTTTTCATGAAATTCCCGAATAAGTTACAGTGTCACTCTGGCTGGTTTAATTTCAGCGCCGCGTTTTTCTTTGGTGTTGTGCTAAATGGCCTGTTTTTGCTGCGCGCATGGCAAATTATTCCCTATACACGGCTGCATGATTATCTGTTCGCCGCCAGTATTCCCGTGGTCCTGATCGCCGCGTTCTACTTTATTTTTACCCTGCTCGCCTGGCCGTTTATCCGTAAACCGCTATTGATCCTGCTGGTGCTGACCAGCGCCGCCGCTAACTACTTTATGCACAGCTTCGGTACGGTTATCGATACCAACATGATTGAAAACGTGTTTGAGTCGAATGCCCAGGAAGCCGGTGCGCTGATCAGCCGCACATGGGTCATCTGGATGCTGCTGATGGGGATTCTGCCTGCGGCGTTTATCACCAGCGTCCGTATCCGCTCAGGACAACGCTGGTGGTGGAGCCTGTTGCAGCGCCTGGCCGGTGCCCTCGGGGCATTGTTGATAATCCTGCTGATGGCGGTGCTGTTTTATAAAGATTACGCCTCGCTGATCCGCAACAACAAAGGGCTGGTAAAAATGATCACCCCGGCCAATATCGTCAGCGGTACCGGCCATTATGTCGATCAGCGTTGGTTACAGGGCAGTCAGCAACTGGTGAAGATCGGCGAAGATGCCCATAAAGGCCCATTCATCTCCGCCGAACAGAAAAAAACGCTGGTGGTGTTGGTGGTGGGCGAAACCGGTCGCGCTGAAGACTTTTCCCTCGGCGGCTATGCGCGTGAAACCAATCCGCAGCTGAAACAGCAGCAGGTGATCTATTATCCGCAAACCAGCTCCTGCGGCACCGAAACCGCCGTTTCCGTGCCCTGCATGTTCTCGAATATGCCACGTGAGCAGTACGATGCCAATCTGGCCCACCATCAGGAGGGTCTGCTCGATGTGCTGGCCCATGCCGGGGTGAGCGTACTGTGGCGCGAGAATGACGGTGGCTGCAAAGGTGCCTGCGATCGTGTCCCGCATACTGATATGACCCTGTGGAACCTGCCGCAATATTGTCATGACGGTTTTTGTCTTGATGATGTCCTGTTGCACAATCTGGACAACTACATTGGCAGCCTGCATAACGACGGCATTATCGTGCTGCATCAGATGGGTAGCCACGGCCCGGCTTATTATCAGCGCTATCCGGCTGAATTCCGTCGTTTTACCCCAACCTGTGACAGCAATCAGATCCAGGATTGTGACCACCAGGCGCTGGTGAATACCTATGACAATTCGCTGCTGTACACCGACGATATGCTGAGCCGTACCATTGATAAACTCAAAGGTTTGAGCGATCGCTTCAATGTGGCGATGGTTTATCTTTCTGACCACGGTGAATCGCTGGGTGAACATGGCATGTATCTGCACGGTGCTCCCTATATGTTTGCCCCCTCACAGCAAACTCATATCCCGTTGCTGATGTGGATGTCGCCGGGCTACGCCGCCACATACCATATTAATCAGGGGTGTTTACGTCAGCAGGCCGCCGATCAGCCGGTGTCACAGGACAATCTGTTTCATACTCTGCTCGGTATGTTCAACATCCAGACCCGCGAATATCAGCCGCAACTGGATATGATCAGATCGTGCCAGGCAGCCAGCTAAAGATTGCATTAGACCGATCGGTCTACTACTCTGCTGTCCATGAACAAGACTCTGCAACGCAACGAAACCCGTGAACATCTGCTCGCTACCGGCGAGCAGTTGTGTTTGCAACGCGGTTTTACCGGGATGGGCCTCAGCGAAATGCTGATGCTGGCGGAAGTGCCGAAAGGCTCGTTTTATCACTACTTCCGCTCGAAAGAAGCCTTCGGTGTGGCCCTGCTGGAGCGCTATTTTGTCCATCATTTGCAGATGATTGAGCAGCAACTCAATCAGCCTGGTGCCACAGCACGTGAGCGTTTCCTGCAACACTTTCGTTCGGCGGAACGTTTATTTATCGAACAAGGCCATATCATGGGTTGTCTCGGGGTGAAGCTGTCCGCCGAGGTGTGCGACCTGTCAGAACCGATGCGGGATGCGTTGCAACATGGCGCAACGGCGGTGATTAATGCCTATGCCCGCTGTCTCAATGACGTGGCAACTGAACAGGCGTTGTTGTATGGGCAAACCCCGCAACAGCTGGCACAACGTTGCTATCTTTTGTGGCTGGGCGCGAGCCTGCAAAGCAAGATCTCACGGGAGCCAGGCCCGATTCGTCTGGCGCTCGAAACCATTGAACAGTGGCTGACCAGCCACTGATTTTAAAAACCGCAGTTTCTAGACGACCGGTCTAATACAGGAGTCATCATGGCGAGTAAACAGCTGTTCTCCCCCCTGAAAGTGGGTGCGATTACCGTGCCTAACCGTGTTTTCATGGCCCCTCTGACGCGTCTGCGCAGCATTGAGCCAGGCGATATTCCCACCCCACTGATGGCCGAGTATTATCAGCAACGTGCCAGCGCCGGGTTGATCATCACGGAAGCGACCCAGATTTCTTTCCAGGCGAAAGGTTATGCCGGTGCGCCGGGGCTGCACACCCAGCAGCAAATCGCCGCGTGGAAAGTCATCAACGAGGCCATTCACGGCGCGGGCGGTCACAGCGCGGTGCAACTGTGGCATACCGGGCGTATCTCCCATAATAGCGTGCAGCCGGATGGCCTGCCGCCGGTCGCCCCTTCTGCTTTGGCTGCCGGTACCCGTACCTCACTGCGTCACACCGATGGCACCGTGTACCGTGAAGATACCTCCGTACCGCGTGAACTCAGCGTGGCAGAAATTCAGCAGATCGTGGCGGATTTTGGCCAGGCTGCTGCCAACGCACGCGAAGCAGACTTTGATTTGCTGGAACTGCATTCGGCGCACGGTTATCTGATGCATCAGTTCCTCGCCCCTGACTCCAACCAGCGTACAGACGAGTACGGCGGTTCGATTGCCAAACGTGGTCGTTTCGCGCTCGAAGTGGTGGATGCGGCGATTGCTAACTGGTCTGCCGATCGCATCGGTATCCGCATTTCACCGATTGGTGCTTTCCAGAATCTGGAAAATGGCGCGGATGAAGAAGCCGCCGCACTGTGGTACATCTCGGAATTAGGCAAACGTAAACTGGCTTATCTGCACCTGTCAGAGCCAGACTGGGCGGGTGGTCAGCCTTATAGCGACGCTTTCCGTGAGAAAGTACGCGCGTTGTTCCCTGGGGTGATCATCGGTGCGGGAGCCTACACCGTTGAAAAAGCAGATGACCTGATTCAGCGTGGCCTGATTGATGCCGTGGCGTTTGGTCGTGATTTTATCGCCAACCCGGATCTGGTGGCTCGCCTGCAACAGGATGCGCCGCTGAATCCGCAGCGTCCGGAAACCTTCTACGGTGGTGGTGCCGAAGGTTATACCGATTACCCGACGTTATAAGAAAGTTTGATTGCCGCACCGGATGTGCGGCAATGCTGTTTCTTCAGAGCGTTAACTCGCTATACTTAGCCTTTGTGCTTGTTAAAAGAGGATGTTATGCGTTTACTTCACACCATGTTACGCGTTGGCGATTTGCAGCGTTCCATCGATTTTTACACACGTGTGCTGGGCATGCGCCTGCTGCGTCAGAGCGAAAACACCGAATATAAGTACACCCTGGCTTTTGTTGGCTATACCGAAGAAAGCGAAGGTGCCGTGATTGAGCTGACCTATAACTGGGGCGTCGAGAGCTATGATCTCGGCAACGCCTACGGACACATTGCACTGGGCGTCGATGATGTTGCGGCCACCTGTGACCGCATCCGCAATGTCGGTGGTAAAGTGACCCGTGAAGCTGGCCCGGTTAAAGGCGGCACCACGGTGATTGCGTTTGTCGAAGATCCGGATGGCTACAAAATCGAACTGATCGAAAACAAACACGCCGGACACGGCATCGGCAACTAAGCCTGCCTGCCAGCCTGGGTATTTACGGGCTGGCGCTCCTCTCTCCTGCTGCACCCTCCCGCAATTTTTGCCATAATGCGCGCTGCCCCATTTATTGCTATGAGATCCTGATGTCTGAATCGAACGACTTAAACGCTCTCCATCAACGCTTTCGCGGTTTTTATCCCGTGGTGATCGACGTCGAAACGGCCGGTTTTAATGCCAAAACCGATGCCCTGCTGGAAATTGCCGCCACCACACTCAAAATGGATGAAGACGGCTGGTTGCATCGCGACGAAACGCTGCATTTTCACGTTGAACCCTTTGAAGGTGCGATTCTTAACCCGGATGCACTGGCGTTTACCGGGATTGATCCCAGCAACCCGCTCCGTGGCGCGGTGAGCGAATATGAAGCGCTGCATGCAATTTTTAAGATGGTGCGTAAAGGCACAAAGGACAGTCACTGCAATCGCGCGATTATCGTGGCGCATAACGCAACCTTTGATCATGGCTTTCTTATGGCGGCAGCCGAACGTGCCGGTCTGAAGCGCAACCCATTCCATCCCTTTGCCACTTTTGATACCGCTGCGTTAAGCGGCCTGGTGCTGGGTCAGACGGTGCTGGCAAAAGCCTGTAAAGCGGCAGGTATGGATTTCGATAGTACCCAGGCGCATTCTGCCTTGTATGACACTGAACAAACCGCGACGCTGTTTTGCGAACTGGTCAATCGCTGGAAGCGCCTTGGCGGCTGGCCGGTCGCATTCAGTGACGATGTGTCGGAAGACGACGCAGAATGACCAAAAGAAAGGCCGACGATGCGTCGGCCTTTGCAATTATTCTGCTTCTTTATACTTCTCAGCAGTTTCTTTAATCAGCGGTTGCAGCTCACCACGCTGGAACATCTCAACGATGATGTCGCAACCACCGACCAGCTCGCCATCGACCCACAGCTGCGGGAACGTTGGCCAGTTGGCATATTTCGGCAATTCAGCACGGATATCCGGGTTTTGCAGGATATCAACATACGCGAAGCGCTCACCACAGGCAGACAGAGCCTGCACCGCCTGCGCAGAGAAACCGCAGCTTGGCAGTTTCGGCGAACCTTTCATATACAGCAGGATCGGGTTTTCTGCGATCTGGCGCTGAATTTTTTCAACAGTACTCATTTTTGCCTTCCTTAATTCCTCACTTCGTGTTTGTTTATTGTAGCGACTTCACCCCCGCACTGAAAACGGGATTTTGCTTCTCAGCGACCTTAATCGCCATGTTTGTTAAGTTCCAGCGCCACAAATAACATTTTCATATCATTAGCAAGCATGAACCGATTAATAATTGGCAATAATTATGCTGCGTTAACCGGCTGAAATCGTTCATTTTTGCCACAGATACCATCTGGTAACAGATTAATCGAAAAATGCCTTACCTTTTGGAAAAAAAGTGGATTAGAATCAATTCCGGCGCTGATCATTGATCAGATTTTTCTAACTTGCCGCAGGCTGTTTTATCGCAGACTGCTTAACCTGTAACCGGACTATGCGTTTACTTATTACGCTTTTTATGCTGGCTTTCGCCCAACTGTTTTTTAATGTGGCTTCTGCGTCACCGCATGCGCCCATCAATGCCAGTTTGCATAATGCAGAGAAAAAAAGTGCACGCGAAGATGAGCGCCGTAAACGACGCCCGGTCAAGACCAGCACCAAAAAATCACGCCTTACCAGCAGTGTTCATAAGTTAAGACTGAAGAAATCCACCAAAACCGAAACTGCGCTGCACAAAACCACCCGCAGAAAAACCCTGCAGAAGTCGCCGACCAAAAAATATGGTCATCAGCGCGTGGCGAAAGTCATATCTGAGCAGGATGACGCCAGCGACCTCACCACCATCAGGATGAGCAAATCACACCGTCAGCGCTATCAAAAGGCGCGTGAAACGGCGATGAACAAATTAATGGGTCAGATCGGTAAACCCTACCAGTGGGGCGGTACTTCACCGCATACCGGTTTCGATTGCAGTGGTCTGGTGTGGTATGCCTATAAAGACCTGGTGAAATACAAATTCCCACGCACCGCTAACGAAATGTATCACCTGCGTGATGCGGCGCCGATTAAACGCGATATGCTGGAGAAAGGAGATTTGGTGTTCTTCCGCATTAACCATCGCGGTACCGCTGACCATGTGGGTGTTTACCTTGGCAACGGCAAGTTTATTCAGTCACCGCGTACCGGTAAAGATATTCAGATTAGCGCATTAGGTGAAGATTACTGGCAGAAGCATTATGTCGGTGCACGTCGCATGATGACGCCGAAAACCATTCGCTAAGCGGTCACCGCGCAATAAAAAAGCCGGACACTGAAATTTCAGGTCCGGCTTTTTTATTAATGAAGGATCGCGGTGAAGCTGAACACGATGATCATTAACAGCGCGCCAACGGTAGTACCCAGCGCCAGTTTCAGGTCTGTACTCATCACAACTCCTTAGTCACATTAATTGAAGGGTTAATGTAATTTTCGCACAGCCCCCGGCAAAAATCTCGTGTTATCCGCGTCAGCTTGCTAGAATCGCCGCCTTTCGTTGCGCAACAGATTTTGTGCACGCTGTGTTTGTGGCCTGTTAAAGTGATTTAGGCTCAGCGTTAACGCCTTTTTCTTCGCCATTTGCCCCAAAAATTGGGGCGCAAAACCATTAGCAGACGCAAACGTTTAACAATATACTTATCAGTAAGTTGCGATAAGCCCGGGAGTACCATTTTCATGGCAACAATTAAAGATGTGGCGAAACGCGCCGGTGTCTCCACCACCACGGTTTCGCATGTCATCAACAAGACGCGTTTTGTCGCGGAAGAGACGCGTAACGCCGTATGGGAAGCGATCAAAGAACTGCACTACTCGCCCAGCGCCGTGGCGCGTAGCCTGAAGGTCAACCACACCAAAACACTGGGATTGCTCGCCACCTCCAGCGAAGCCCCCTATTTCGCGGAAATCATCGAAGCGGTGGAAAACCACTGTTTCGACCGCGGCTACACGCTGATTCTCGGCAATGCGCATAACGATCTGCAAAAGCAGCGTGCTTATCTCTCGATGATGGCGCAAAAGCGCGTCGACGGTTTATTGGTGATGTGTTCCGAATATCCCGACGACCTGCTCACCATGCTGGAAGAGAACCGCAATATCCCGATGGTGGTGATGGACTGGGGCGAGTCTCGCGGTGATTTCACCGATACCGTGCAGGATAACGCCTTCCAGGGCGGCTATCTTGCGGGACGTTACCTGATCGAACGTGGACATCGCGACATTGGCGCCATCCCCGGCCAGATGGAGCGCAACACTGGCGGCGGTCGTCATGCTGGTTTTATGCAGGCACTGCATGAAGCCGGTATTACCGTTCGTCCGGAATGGATTGTGCAGGGCGACTTCGAACCAGAATCCGGTTATCAGGCGATGCAGCAGATCCTCAACCAGAAACAACGTCCGACGGCGGTGTTTTGTGGCGGCGATATCATGGCGATGGGCGCGATTTGTGCCGCCGATGAAATGGGGTTGCGTGTGCCACAGGATATTTCGGTGATTGGCTATGACAACGTGCGCAACGCCCGGTATTTCACCCCAGCGCTGACGACCGTTCATCAGCCGAAAGCGCAGCTGGGAGAAAAAGCACTGGAAATGCTGCTCGATCGCATCACCAGTAAACGCGAAGAGCCGCAGACCATCGAAGTGCAGCCAACATTGATTGAACGCCGCTCAGTCGCTGACGGCCCGTTCCGCGATTATCGTCGCTAAGCCATTGTTTCGCTCAACCACTCATGGTTGAGCGTTTCAGCATCGCCCAGATAATCCAGCAACCAGCTTAATGCCGGTGAAGCGCGTTGTTCCGACCAGCTGACGCAGCAGGGACTCTCCGGGAAAGGCGCAGGCAACGTCAGTTCGGTTAACTCGCCACTATCCAGCAGTGGCCGGGCTAAATGGCCCGGCACCATGCCCACGCACAAACCTGCCCGCAGGCAATCCATCCCGGTTTCCCATTCCGGTACCACCAGACGCCGCTGGTTATCCAGCGTCCAGGTCATACGCCGCGGCAGCGCCCGCGACGTATCCTCCAGCACCAGCGAAGGCCACGCCCGTAAGGTCTCTTCATCCAACTGGGTACTTTTTGTCAGGGGATGCCCGGGACTGACCACGCAACGCCAGTTCAGCGCGCCCATATCCTGGAAGGCGAAACGCCCACCGACCGGAATGGCCTGGGTGGCCCCAATCGCCACATCGACCCGTCCATCAGCCAGCGCATCCCAGACCCCGTTGAACACTTCATAGCTGATAATCAACTCCATATCCGGGAAGTGACGGTAGAAATCCTTTACCAGTTGCCGGGTACGCTGCGGTTTAACGATACAGTCAACCGCGATGCTCAACTGACCACGCCAGCCGTTAGCCAGTTGCTGGCACTGGCGTCGGGTTGCCAGCATTTTTTTGATAACACTCCGGCCTTCACGCACGAAATGCTCACCCGCAGCCGTCAATACCACCTCCCGGTGCTGCCTTTCAAACAAAGGCACGGCCAGCCAGGTTTCCAGCTGGCGTACCGTATAGCTGATGGCAGAAGGCACGCGATGTAACTCCTGCGCCGCTGCGCTAAAACTGCCGCTGCGAGCCACCGCATCCACCACTTCAAGCGCGTATTCAGACCACATGATTTTGCCTGCAAAATTTTTGATAGCACCTCGCAAATATTAGCGTTTCACAAAGACTGCCGCACCCTTTTACACTCCCCGGCGTTCAATTTGTCTAATGAGAATCACCATGTTGTCATCAAAAGGATTTTTGCCTTATCTTGCTTTGCTAAGCATGCTGGGCTTTCTTGCTACGGATATGTACCTGCCGGCCTTCGGTGCCATGCAGCAGGATTTTGCCACTGCCCCTGGCACCATCAGCGCTAGCCTGAGCCTGTTCCTCGGTGGTTTTGCCTGTGCGCAGGTCTTCTGGGGTCCGTTGTCTGACCGCTTTGGTCGCAAACCCATTCTGCTGGCCGGATTAGTGATCTTCGCGCTGGGCTGTCTCGGCATGTTGTGGGTAACCGATGTGCGACTGATGCTGGCACTGCGTTTTGTCCAGGCGCTGGGTGTATGCGCGGCGGCTGTCAGCTGGCAGGCGCTGGTGGTTGATCGCTATCCACAGGCGCAGGCGAACAAAGTTTTCGCCACCATTATGCCGCTGGTGGCGTTGTCACCGGCGCTGGCCCCGTTGCTGGGAGCCTGGCTGATGGGTCATTTCCACTGGCGTAGCATTTTCCTGCTGCTGACGCTGGTCACGCTGGTGTTGCTGGTCGGTACCCTGCAACTGGCGAACCCTACCCGCTCTCAGGCGGCACGCGCGCCACAGCCCGGATGGTTGACGTTACTGGCTTCAAAGGTCTACAGCGGCAATGTGCTGATTTATTCTGCCTGCTCCGCCAGCTTTTTCGCCTGGCTGACCGGCTCGCCTTTTATCCTTGCTGATGCAGGACTTTCACCCGCCGATATTGGTCTGAGTTATGTACCGCAGACCATCGCCTTCCTCGTAGGTGGCTTTGGTTGCCGTGCCCTGTTGAATCGGTTCCAGGGCAAACAACTGCTGCCATGGTTGCTGGTGATTTACAGCCTGAGCATCGTCGGCCTGTTTGCTGTTGCCCAGCTTGCAACACCTGCGCTCTGGGCGCTGCTGCTGCCGTTCTGCGGCATGGCACTGGCCAATGGTGCGATCTATCCGATCGTGGTCGCCAGCGCACTGCTGCCCTTCCCTCAGGCCACCGGTAAAGCGGCATCCTTACAAAATCTGCTGCAGCTGGGATTGTGCTTTATCGCCAGCCTGTTGGTTTCCGCTGGCTTACAACAGGCATTGCACAGTACCAGCCTGGTCATGCTCGCTACTGTGGCGCTTGCCTGGGCTGGTTTCGGCTGGCAGCGTGCCGCTGTGGCAAACGCACAAAGTGATGTTGCTCACAACTCCCGTCCCTGCGAAGATAATCGCTAACGCAACGGCCTTAGTTAGCAAACTAACGATAAGTCGTTGAATATTGACCCACGGAAGCATATACTGCGTGGGTCAGCATTTCTGTAACAAATCAATAACATAATTGTATTAATATTTAGCGACTCTGTCGCTGGGATGGTGTCTGCACGATGTTCTCCCCGGTGTTGTGCCAGACATTTCTATTCAGATTCATACCTCTGTAAAACGTCGGATATCTGGCGCACGGATTTTCCGTGAGTTCTCTCACAAGCCTGGAGAAATTGACTATTCTTTTCTCAGGTTGAAATCGGAAAGGTGATGGAGAAGCTATGAGTTCATCGTGTATAGAAGAAGTGAGCCTTGAAGAAAACCACTGGTTTCGTATCGCCCATGAATTACTGGAACGGGCCGATATTGCCATAAATGGTACTCGCCCCTGGGATATTCAGGTTAAGCATCCGGATTTTTTTAAACGGGTCCTGCAAGAAGGATCGCTGGGCCTCGGTGAAAGTTACATGGACGGCTGGTGGGAATGTGAAAACCTCGACATGTTCTTTCATCGCGTACTGAAACACCATCTGGATCAGCAATTACCGCATCATTTTAAAGACACACTGCGAATCGCTGCGGCGCGTTTGACCAATCTGCAATCGAGAAAACGCGCCTGGATTGTGGGTAAAGAACATTACGATCTCGGTAATGACCTGTTTTCACTGATGCTCGATCCTTTTATGCAGTATTCCTGCGGTTACTGGAAGGATGCGGAAACACTGGAACAGGCACAGCAGGCCAAACTCGATATGATTTGCCGCAAACTGCAACTCGAACCCGGCATGTCATTGCTGGATATTGGTTGTGGCTGGGGTGGACTGGCTGAATTTGCCGCCCGCAATTACGGTGTTAAAGTGCATGGCGTGACCATTTCGGCTGAACAGCAGAAAATGGCGCAGGAGCGTTGTGCCGGTCTGGATGTCACCATTCTGTTGCAGGATTATCGCGACCTGAATCTGCAATTTGATCGCATCGTTTCTGTTGGCATGTTCGAGCACGTTGGGCCGAAAAACTACGCAACCTATTTTGAAGTGGCCGACCGTAATCTGAAGCCGGACGGTATTTTCCTGCTACATACCATCGGGTCAGTTAAAACCGATATGAATGTGGATCCCTGGATCGACAAATATATCTTCCCGAATGGCTGTCTGCCTTCCGTACGCCAGATTGCCGATGCCAGTGAGTCCCATTTTGTCATGGAAGACTGGCATAATTTTGGCGCGGATTATGACACCACGCTGATGGCCTGGCATGAACGTTTCCTCGAAGCCTGGCCGCAGCTGGCAGAAAAATATGGCGATCGCTTTAAACGCATGTTCAGTTATTATCTCTGCGCTTGTGCCGGAGCATTCCGGGCGCGTGATATTCAGTTGTGGCAGGTAGTATTTAGCCGTGGCGCTGAAGGCGGTTTGCGTGTCGCACGCTAAGTAACAGAAAGGCGCCAAATGGCGCCTTATTTATTGCGGGCTTATTCGCTTTCGTCAGACGCCAGTGCAGCGGCTTCACGCTGCGCCAGGACGCGCTCGACGGTTTCGACAATCGCCTGGGTATGCGGGTCGATCTCGATATTCACTTTATGTCCCAGTTTTTTCGCCCCGAGCGTGGTGCGCTCCAGCGTTTCCGGGATCAGATGCACGCAGAATTTACTCTTCGTCACATCGCCCACGGTCAGGCTGATGCCGTCAATACCGACAAAACCTTTGTGCAGAATATATTTGATCTGCGACGGGTCCTGTAATTTAAACCACACCTCACGGTTGTTTTCCGACTGAATAATTTTGCTGATCTCTGCGGTGGTCATAATATGGCCGGACATTAAATGACCACCAATTTCATCACTGAATTTCGCCGCACGTTCAATATTGACCAGATCGCCCACCTGCAATTCACCCAGGTTGGTAATACGCAAAGTTTCTTTGATTAAGTCAAAGCTCACCCGGTCGCCGTCAATCTCCGTCACCGTCAGACAGCAACCATTGTTAGCAACCGAAGCCCCCAGTGCCAGCCCCGGCAGTAACTCTTCCGGCAATTTTACGATGTGAGTGCGAAACAGCTCTTTTTCTTCAATAGCAACAATTTCTGCCTTACCCTGCACAATTCCAGTAAACATAATCTCAGCCTCTGCGAAGTTTGCCGTAGTTTATCACAGCTGAACCGCGCGGGTTTAATTTGCCGGTGCGCAAAATTTACACGCTTGTTTTAACAAATTGCGAACAATGTTTGGCGGATACGCAAGCGACCGTTACACTAAGCCGCGTATTCTTTGGGGATGTCTCCCCGCTCTCCTTTTTATTTTAAATGCAGGTGATACGTGCAGAAGTATTTAACAGAAGCGCGTCAATTGCTGGCCCTTGCGATCCCGGTCATCCTTGCTCAGGTTGCCCAGACTTCGATGGGGTTTGTGGATACCATTATGGCCGGTTCGGTAAGCGCCACGGATATGGCTGCCGTTGCGGTCGGCACCTCTATCTGGCTTCCCGCCATTCTGTTTGGTCATGGTTTGCTACTGGCATTGACGCCCACCGTTGCGCAACTCAACGGTTCAGGACGCCGCGAGCGCATTGCTGAACAGGTTCGTCAGGGCTACTGGCTGGCGCTGTTCGTGGCGGTGTTGATTATGCTGGTGCTGTGGAACGCCGGATATCTGATCCGTTCCATGCATAATATCGATCCATTGCTGGCTGCCAAGGCTGAGGGTTATCTCCATGCCCTGCTGTTCGGTGCACCGGGTTATCTGTTCTTCCAGGTGGCGCGTAACCAATGTGAAGGGTTATCAAAAACCAAACCCGGCATGGTGCTGGGCTTCCTCGGTTTGCTGACTAACATTCCGCTGAACTATGTGTTCATCTACGGGCATTTTGGTATGCCTGCGCTGGGTGGTGTCGGCTGCGGTGTGGCAACGGCATCAGTGTATTGGGTGATGTTTCTGGTGATGCGCTTCTGGCTGAAGCGGATGGGCAGTATGCGCGATATTCGCATGGCAACCAGCTGGTCAGCACCCTCGCGGGCGATTCTGTCTCGTCTGTTTACCCTCGGCCTGCCGGTGGCGTTGGCGCTGTTCTTTGAAGTGACCTTGTTTGCCGTGGTGGCGTTGATGGTGTCGCCACTGGGTATCGTTAAAGTGGCCGGGCACCAGATTGCGCTGAACTTCAGTTCACTGATGTTCGTACTGCCGTTGTCACTCGGTGTGGCAACGACGATTCGCGTGGGCTATCGGCTGGGACAGGGTTCGCCAGAACAGGCACGGGTGGCGGCATGGACCGCGCAAGGTGTAGGCATCAGTATGGCCGCCGTCACCGCGCTATTTACCGTGACCTTCCGCCATCATATCGCCGCGTTGTACACCGCCAACCCGGAAGTCATCACGCTGGCGGCGCAACTGATGCTGCTGGCAGCGATTTACCAGTTCTCGGATTCGATTCAGGTAATTGGTAGCGGTATTTTGCGTGGCTACAAAGATACGCGTTCGATCTTCTTTATCACCTTGATTGCTTACTGGGTACTGGGCCTGCCGGTTGGCTATATCCTGGCGCTGACAGATTGGGTCGTGCCCCGACTCGGCCCGGCCGGTTTCTGGTGTGGCTTTATCGTCGGGTTAACCTCGGCGGCGATCATGATGATTTGGCGCATTCGTCGTTTGCAACGTCTGCCTGCCCAGGTAATTCTGACACGCGCCGCCCGCTAAGTGGCTGAGCGGGCCGTAAAAGGCCCGCAACGCCTAAAAAAACGACGCATAGCACAGATGCTGGTCAGTCATGATGAAAAATCACTTTTTCCCCTTGCCAGCTTACCAGCGTGCCGTTAATATTCGTCCCCGCTGTCGCCCTGACAGCGTGTTGCGCTCTTAGCTCAGTTGGTTAGAGCACCACCTTGACATGGTGGGGGTCGATGGTTCGAGTCCATTAGAGCGCACCAAGTGCGTCCGTAGCTCAGTTGGTTAGAGCACCACCTTGACATGGTGGGGGTCGGTGGTTCGAGTCCACTCGGACGCACCATTTCTTTATCCTAAATAATTCGGGTTGCAGGAAGGCAGCAAGCGAATGAATCCGCTGGAGCTTACAACAGTAAGTGACTGGGGTGAATGAGTGCCGCTAACGCAGCTGCAACCTGAAGTATGACGGATAAAATGCGTTCTTAGCTCAGTTGGTTAGAGCACCACCTTGACATGGTGGGGGTCGATGGTTCGAGTCCATTAGAACGCACCACTCTTTTTTACTCTCCCGTTGCGCAACACTCTGTTCCTTGATCTGCATCGTTTTATGTTACCGCTTTCATATTGGTTTTCGCGTACTTAGCGTCTATACTATGCTGCGTTGTCTCACTTGAAAGGTTTCAGCGCTAACGTGTTTATTGCGAGAACTCAAATTATTTGCGCAACACCGCCTGGCCGGTTCTCTCGCGTACCGCACAACTTCCCTGCACGCTTAGCCATCGTCTCCTATTCTTACTCTGTATTACCCTTATCAACACCAAACAAATTTCCACTTCGGTGCCTGCGCATCGAATCCCAACCTTTATCATCCATCACAACTTACAGATAAGCTGACATGAAAAAGACCAAGATCGTTTGTACTATCGGTCCGAAAACCGAATCGGAAGAGATGCTGACTCAATTGCTGGAAGCAGGCATGAATGTCATGCGCCTGAACTTCTCACACGGGGATTACGCCGAGCATGGTCAGCGCATTAAAAACATGCGTGCCGTCATCGAAAAAACCGGTCGTCAGGCGGCGATTTTGCTGGACACCAAAGGCCCGGAAATCCGCACCATGAAACTGGAAGGCGGCAACGATGCGTCTCTGAAAGCCGGACAGACCTTCACCTTCACCACCGATCAGTCAGTTATTGGTAACAGTGACCGCGTCGCGGTGACCTATGCCGGATTTACTGAAGATCTGAAGATTGGCAACACCGTGCTGGTGGATGATGGCCTGATTGGCATGGAAGTGATTGAAGTCACTGAAAACACCGTAGTGTGTAAAGTGCTGAACAACGGTGACCTCGGCGAAAACAAAGGCGTCAACCTGCCAGGTGTCTCCATTCAGCTGCCTGCGCTGGCTGAAAAAGACAAACGCGATCTGATTTTTGGTTGTGAACAGGGTGTCGATTTCGTCGCGGCCTCTTTCATCCGTAAACGTTCTGACGTGCTGGAAATCCGTGAACACCTGAAACAACACGGCGGCGAGCACATCCAGATCATCTCCAAAATCGAGAACCAGGAAGGCCTGAACAACTTCGATGAAATTCTCGAAGCCTCAGACGGCATCATGGTCGCCCGCGGTGACCTGGGTGTGGAAATCCCGGTTGAAGAAGTGATCTTCGCGCAGAAGATGATGATCAAGAAGTGCAACAAAGCACGCAAAGTGGTGATTACCGCGACCCAGATGCTTGATTCTATGATCAAAAACCCACGTCCGACCCGTGCTGAAGCCGGTGACGTGGCAAACGCCATTCTCGATGGTACCGATGCAGTGATGCTGTCTGGCGAAAGCGCCAAAGGTAAGTATCCGCTGGAATCGGTGACTATCATGGCGACCATCTGTGAACGCACTGACCGCGTCATGAAATCACGCATTGATTCGCTGCAGGACTCGCGCAAACTGCGTATCACGGAAGCGGTATGCCGTGGTGCTGTTGAGACAGCCGAGAAGCTGGAAGCCCCGCTGATTGTCGTAGCGACCGAAGGCGGTAAATCAGCCAAAGCCATCAGAAAATACTTCCCGGATGCGACCATCCTGGCATTGACCACCAATGCCACCACCGCACGCCAGCTGATTCTGAGCAAAGGTGTGGAAACCCGTCTGGTTAACGAAATTGCCTCAACTGATGATTTCTACCGCATTGGTAAAGAAATGGCGCTGGAAAGCGGTTATGGGCAAAAAGGCGACGTGGTGGTGATGGTATCCGGTGCACTGGTACCAAGTGGAACCACCAATACATCGTCTGTACACGTACTCTGATTTTTAATTCAATGTTTATTAAAAAGCGCCCTTATCGGGCGCTTTTTTTATTCTGTAGCTAATACAGATACTGGAAATTGCCAATCGATAATAACTATTCAAAAAGCCAGAAAATTAAGGTTAATCCGATTAAATCCCTCTGTTTTAGCTAAATATTTTTATCATCTTCTGCGAAACGATGCTTCTTTGAGCGAACGATCAAGTTTAAGCATGTTCTCATCAAAAATTTATTCTCAACTCAAAAAGCTTTGTGTAATACTTGTAACGCTACATGGAGATTAACTCAATCTAGAGGGTATAAATAATGAATCGTACTAAACTGGTACTGGGCGCGGTAATCCTGGGTTCAACTCTGCTGGCTGGTTGCTCAAGCAACGCTAAAATCGACCAGCTGTCTTCAGACGTTCAGACTCTGAACGCTAAAGTTGACCAGCTGAGCAACGACGTGAACGCAATCCGTTCTGACGTTCAGGCTGCTAAAGATGACGCAGCTCGTGCTAACCAGCGTCTGGACAACCAGGCTCACTCTTACCGTAAGTAAGAGTTCTGGTACTAAAAATGGCGCCATTAAGGCGCCATTTTTTTTGTCCTGATTCAGCCAGAATTCAGGGCTTCGCGACAGGTGTCCCCATCGCTTCACTGATGGTTGCACGCGTGGCCTCACTCCCCTGCTGAGATTGCACCACCTGCGGCATCGCCGTATCTGCTGTAACCGGCTCACCACTGCTCACCAGCACCGGCATTCCCGAACGTCTCTCCAGCGCAGCCTTAATCAGCGCAGTATCGCTTTGCGGGCTATTGAGGAAGTTTTTCATCGCCGCCGTTAACGCAATCGGCATGGTTTGTGGATCATCTTTATCGGTGTGGGATAACGGCTGATGCACTTCGATAAAACGCTTCCCGTCCGGCTCTATCGCATACTTCACCGGCTGATTGATCACCTGCACACGCGTGCCTTTCGGCACACTGGCAAACAACGCTTCGATATCTTCCGGACGCAGGCGAATACAGCCTGAACTGACACGCATACCGATGCCAAAATCGGCGTTGGTACCGTGAATCAGATACTGGCCAGAACCGTGCGCCAGACGCATGGCAAACAGACCCATGGGGTTATCTGGCCCGGCAGGCACCACACCCGGTAGGGTGATGCCCTCTTTCGCGTAGCGCTTGCGGATATTCGGCGTAGGCGTCCAGGTCGGGTTGGTGATTTTCTGGCCGATACTGGTCACCATAATCGGTGTCGCTGCCCCCAGCTGGCCGATGCCGATGGGATAGACAATCACCCGTTCTTCCCCTTTGGGGTAGTAATACAGGCGCAGTTCAGCGAGGTTAATTACGATGCCTTCATGCGGCGTATCCGGCAGCAACATCTGCAACGGCACCGTCAGCTGCGTACCGGCTTTGGGCAGCCAGGGATCTACGCCGGGGTTGGCTTCCAGCATGCCGAGCAAACCTATCTTATAATGCTTTGCAATGCTTTCCAGCGGGCGTTTGTCATCAGGTACAGTCGTAAGGGTGTTTTCGCCAATTAAACGGCTGTTAGCGGCGGGCAGAGGGTATTCCGTGGCAAGCGCAGGTGCAGACAGTCCGCAGCAGGACAACAGCAATGCACCGGCTAAACGTAAAGCTGGTCTCATGCAATTTTCTCTTTGTCGGAAGAAACAGACCCCGGTCAGATTGGCCGGGGTCTGGAGAGTGTATCTTAGCTGAGGGACTGTGCGTTATGACGGATCGCGCGAATCATCGCTTCAAGCCCCTGCGAACGCGAAGGGGTGAGGTGTTGGGTGAGCGCAAGTTGTTCAAACCAGTAGCGCACATCCAGGTCCAGAATTTCCGGCGCTTTCAGCCCCTGATACAGGCTAAATACTACGGCAATCAAACCCTTAACAATAGCAGCATCGCTGTCACCCGCGAAGGCAATAGTCCCATCTGATTGTGGAGTCATGGTGATCCACACCTGGCTCTGACAGCCAGAAATCACGTTTTCCGGCTGATATAAGCTTTCAGACGATTCTGGTAATTTTGCCCCGAGTTCAATGATGTAGAGGTACTTCTCTTCCCAGTTAGCGCAACGGTTAAAGTTGCGCACCAGTTTCTCTTTATCTGGCAAATTTGCCATTGGTGACTCCTGAAATCTGCTCAACCGCCCAGCAGACGATGAATACGCGTCAGACCTGCCGCCAGGCGATCGGCTTCTTCCTCGCTGTTGTAGAGTGCGAAAGAAGCACGACACATAGCGGGTACCGCATAATGACGCATCAGCGGCATAGCGCAATGATGCCCGGTACGGATAGCGATGCCGTACTGGTCGAGGAAGCTACCCACATCAAACGCGTGATGTTTCCCCAGATTGAACGCCACCACACCGCTACGTTCGGTCGGACCATAGATAGTCAGATCCGGCACGGAAGCCAGTTTGTCCAGCGCATAGCGCATCAGCATCGATTCACGCTGATGGATGGTATCCAGCCCAAGTTCGGTGATCCATTTCAGCGCCGCCCCCAAACCAATGATGCCACCGGTATTGGGCGTCCCCGCTTCGAAACGCCACGGCGCGGTATTCCAGGTAGTGCCGGTGGGCAACTGCACCTGATCGATCATCGAACCGCCGCCTTCCCAGGGGGGCATGATATCGAGCAGTGCCTTGCGGCCATACAGCACACCAATGCCGGTCGGGCCGTAGATCTTATGACCAGAGAAAACGTAGAAGTCGCAACCAATGTCCTGCACGTCAACCGCATGATGCATCACCGCCTGCGCGCCATCCACCAGCGTAGTAACGCCAGCGGCTTTCGCCTGGGCCACGATAGCTTTCACCGGGTTGACCGTGCCCAGCACGTTGGAAACGTGGGTCACCGCCAGCAAACGGGTACGGCTATCGATTAATCCACCCAGCTGCTCAAGCGCCAGTTCGCCCTGCTCATTGAGCGGCAGTACACGAATCTCAGCACCGGTACGCGCAGCAACCATCTGCCACGGCACGATGTTGGCGTGGTGCTCCATCTCGGTAATGATAATGTTGTCGCCGGACTGGAGCTGACTGCCGCCCCAGCTGTTTGCCACCAGGTTGATCCCCTCAGTGGTGCCTTTGACGAAAACAATCTCTTCCGGCGAAGAAGCATTGAGAAAGCGCGCCGCCTGGATGCGCACGTTTTCCATATCCGTGGTGGCCTGCGCACTCAGCGAATGAATGCCGCGGTGCACGGCCGCATAGCCGTGCTGATAAAAATAACTTTCCGCATTAATGACGGCCAGCGGACGCTGTGCGCTGGCCGCACTATCCAGATAAGCCAGCGGATGACCGTTGACCTCGCGTTTCAGAATCGGAAACTCCGCTCTGACTCGTTCGAGATCGAAACTCATGACTCAACTCCCGGGATACGCGCAGCAATACGCTGCAACACTGCCTGACGCAGTACCGGATTCTTTAAGGATTCGGTCAGCTCAGCGGCAAAAGCGTGAATGATCATACGCTGTGCAGCAGACTCTTCAATACCGCGCGAACGCAAATAGAACATCTGCTCATCATCGATGCGACCTACGGTAGCACCGTGGCTGCACTTCACGTCATCGGCGTAGATTTCCAGCTGCGGCTTGGTGTCCACTTCCGCCAGACGCCCCATCAACAGGTTATTGTTGGTCATCTGTCCGTCGGTCTTCAGCGCGTGCTGTGCCACTTTGATCATGCCGTTAAACACCGCTCGGCCTTTGTCACGCACGATGGTTTTGTGCATCTGACGGCTCATGCAGTAGCCTTTGTTGTGCTCCAGGTAAGTACGCGTATCGCACACTTCCTGATTCACCGGCAGGGCCAGGCTGTTCATCGCCAGATTGGTGTTCTCACCATTCAGCTGTGCACTGGTGTTATGACGTGACAAACCGGCACCCAGCAGGAAGCTGGTGGTGCTGACCTGCGCATCACGACCAAGAACCACATCGTTATGGGCGAAGTGGTAGCTTTTCTCGCTCTCAAACGACAGTTTGATGTGCGACAGTCGGGCATTGTCGGCCACGTCGAAGGTGAAACGCGCACCGGTAAAGTGAGGTGCATCGTTCAGCGTAACGTAGTGCTCAATCACTTCCGCCTCTGCACTGGCTTCCAGTTGCAAATGGTGACGGTGATGCACGGTATTCATCCCGGCATCCTGGCCGCTGGTGATATGCAGCAGGTACAACGGCAGTGCCGCCGCTTTACCACGCGCCAGACGAATACTGGTGGCTTCTTCTGCCAGACTTTCGGTCAGATGCAGAAACACTTCCGGCTGAATCGCTGCCGGCAGCGGACGGCGTTCTGCCGCCTGCGAATGCTGGATTTCAAACAGGCCGGTATCGCGGCTGCTCAGCGCGGGCTGGAAACGCCCATCGACGAACACCAGGCGCACCGCTTCAATTGGCAGCGCTAACTGCTCAACCTGTTCAGCGGTCACGTCCTGCGGCTGTGGCAGCACAAACTGCTGGCCCAGCAAACCTTCCAGCGGAGTGTATTTCCAGTTCTCGTGCTTGCGGGTTGGCAAGCCGAGACGCATCAGTTGCTGCCAGTGCTGCTGTGCCTGCAATGAACGCACTTCACCGCGCGATTCAAACAGGTGATGCCACTGTTGCAGGGCATTATCACTCTTCGTCGGTAAGCCAGCCATAGCCTTGCTCCTCCAGCTGTTTCACCAGCGTAAAGTCGCCAGATTTCACAATTTTGCCCTGATACAGCACGTGTACATGGTCTGGCTTGATGTAGTCCAGGATGCGCTGGTAGTGGGTAACGATAATGAATGAACGCTTACCGTCACGCAGGCTGTTAACGCCATTGGCCACGATTTTCAGCGCATCGATGTCCAGACCGGAGTCGGTTTCATCAAGAATGCACAGATCCGGCTCCAGTGCCGCCATCTGCAGAATGTCGTTACGCTTTTTCTCACCACCGGAGAAGCCCACGTTCACAGAACGGGTCAGCAAGTCTTCCGGCATTTTCAGCAGATGGATTTTATCTTCGATAAAGTCCTGGAAGTCGAAGCGATCCAGTTCTTCCTGCTCACGGTATTTACGCACCGCATTGACGGACGTCTGGAGGAAAAACTGGTTGCTGACGCCCGGAATTTCCACCGGATACTGGAACGCCATAAAGATGCCTTCGCCCGCACGCTCTTCCGGCTCCAGCTCCAGCAAGTCTTTGCCTTTGAAGGTGACGGAACCGCCTGTGATTTCATAATCTTCACGGCCAGCCAGGGTTGCCGAGACAGGGTACTTTTACCGGAACCGTTGGGTCCCATAATGGCATGCACTTCACCCGGCTTCACTTCAAGGTTCAGGCCGCGCAAAATTTCTTTGTCTTCAACACTAACCTGTAAATCTTTAATGCTTAACATACTCTTTCCTTCACATTGCTTCCGGCAACGGGCCATCAGCCCACGCTGTGCTCAAGGCTGATTGCTAACAATTTTTGCGCTTCCACGGCGAATTCCAGTGGCAGCTCGGAGAAAACATCTTTACAGAAGCCGTTCACGATCATTGAGATCGCATCTTCTTCGCTGATACCGCGTTGCAGACAGTAGAACATCTGATCTTCACCGATACGCGAGGTGGTGGCTTCATGCTCCAGCTGTGCGGTGTTATTACGCGCTTCGACATACGGGAAGGTATGCGCGCCGCAATCCGGGCCAATCAGCATCGAGTCGCACTGGGTAAAGTTACGCGCGTTGGTGGCGGTTGGCATAATTTTCACCAGACCACGATAGGTATTCTGGCTCTTACCGGCCGAGATACCTTTAGAGATAATGGTCGATTTGGTGTTCTTACCAATGTGGATCATCTTGGTGCCGGTATCGGCCTGCTGATGTCCGCTGGTTAGCGCCACGGAATAGAATTCACCGATGGAGTAATCACCGCGCAGAATACAGCTCGGGTATTTCCAGGTGATGGCTGAACCGGTTTCTGACTGCGTCCACGACATTTTGCTGTGGTCGCCTTCACACAGGGCGCGCTTGGTCACGAAGTTGAGGATACCGCCCTCACCTTCACCACCCGGGAACCAGTTCTGCACGGTAGAATATTTAACTTCCGCGTTTTTGTGGATAATCACTTCCACCACTGCCGCGTGCAGCTGATAGGTATCACGCACCGGTGCCGAGCAACCTTCGATGTAGCTGACGTAACTGTCTTCGTCTGCCACCAGAATGGTGCGCTCGAACTGACCGGTTTTGGCCGCGTTGATACGGAAGTAGGTTGACAGTTCCATCGGACAACGCACGCCTTTCGGGATGTACACGAAGGTACCATCCGACGCGACTGCTGAGTTCAGCGCAGCAAAGAAGTTATCGTTGGCCGGCACCACGGTACCCAGATACTTTTTCACCAGCTCAGGGTGTTCCTGAATCGCTTCGCCAAAGGAGCAGAAAATGATGCCCTGCTCCGCCAGCTTGCCGCGATAGGTAGTGGCAACGGAAACGGAGTCGAAAATGGCATCGACCGCCACTTCTTTGCCTTCACGCACCGGCACACCCAGCTGGTTAAAGGCGTTTTCCACTTCCTGCGTCAAATATTCGCTGGACGGGGTTGAACCTGAGGCCTGGGTAGCGCCTGGCTCGGAAGCACAGGTGTCATCGCAGTTGCCGCAGGATGGCGCCGAGTAATAGCTGTAATCCTGGTAGTCGAGTTTCTCATAATGCGCTTTCAGCCAGTGCGGCTCTTCCATTTCCAGCCAGGCACGAAAGGCCTTAAGACGAAACTCCAGCATCCACTCTGGCTCGTTACGCTTAGCCGAAATTGCCCGCACCACATCTTCATTGAGGCCGTGAGCAAATTCTTCGGTTTGCAGTTGGGTAAAGAAGCCCTCTTTATAATTGAGCTTGCCTTCCCACATTTGTACATCGTCAGATGTTTCGCTGTGTCGTGACATAGTTGACTTACTCGACGCCGAAGCTCTCGCCACACCCGCAGGCGTGCTGAGCTTTAGGGTTATTAAATTTAAAGATCTGATTCAGGCCTTCACGGACATAATCCACTTCGGTTCCGTCGACGAACGGCATTGCCTGAAGCGGCACAAACAACGTTGCGCCAAAGAAGGAGAACTGCAGGTCGTCATCGGTAGGCGCTTTCACCAGGTCCATGACATAACCAAAACCGGCACAGCCGGACTGTTTCACCCCCAGACGCAGGCCCTTGACTTCCGGGTCTTCAGCGGCCAGGTTAAGAATCTGTTTTGCTGCCGATTCGGTCAGCGTCAGCCCTTTCCAGACGAAATCTTCGGGTGAGAAAGAAGCTGCATTTACTGATGACATAGTGCTACCTCGTAAGTCTGGGCCTTTTCAGGCTATCCCCCTATGGTAGTGATATCAGGTATCACTTCAACCTCTTGTTTTGCAGGGATAATCATCTCGTGCTATTTTTTACTGTTGCTTTATTAAGCATAGTCGCTTCGCACTGCTTTGCGGGCGGCAAAACGGCTCCGTAGTGATAGCTGTAACCCGTTAAAAACCCGCAAAATTTTGTTTTTACACTTTACGTTTTTCTCATGATTGATAGGTTACGCCTTTCTACAATGTAAAGAAATTGTTATTGCCAATTTTACTAACAGGCAAAGTAAATCAATAAAATTTCTCTAGGGAATTGCATTCCTGATGTGGTTGAATATGATAATGATTATCATTAACCCATTTAAGGTGGCGATATGACGCTTACCGTCTCAGCCTGGTTACAACACAAAATCGATGAATATAAGTTTTCGGTACGTGATATCACCGTCGACTTCTATATGGCTCAGGCAAAGCTCAACCGCACCGACTGTACTATCGAACAGCTGCGTCGCTTTAACGACACCTGTCTCGACATGGCAGAAATCTGCCAGCTGAATGGCGATGACCAAAGCTATCTGCACGCCATGGGCAAGCTCCATCACCGCTTAGTGCAGGAGATGGGCAATGTCGATCGCGACCGTTTGTTCCGTATTCAGGCCTATCAACTGGCGCGCCTGTCGCTGACTCGCTTGTGTCATCAACTGGCGCTGAGCGGCGAGTGGGATCAAGCCACCAGCCTGCAGAGTGATTTCGTCCGCCACGCAGGCTGGATATTCTAATCCAGCTGCGTTGTGACGCCTACAATTTGTTTACAACATTTCCAGCAATGCCTGTAGCGGATGGCGCATGCCATTCCCCTCTGCCCGTTTCACCTGGCTGCGACAGGAGAATCCGGTGGCGAGGCAACGCTGACGCGGCAGCTTTTGCATCTGCGGATGCCAGGAAAGCGCATAAATCCCCAGTGAATTCTCCAGGTTCTGACTTTCGTGGCCGTAGGTGCCTGCCATACCGCAACAGCCGACATTGATGTTTTCCAGTTTTGCGCCAAAGCGAGCAAAGATATCCTGCCACTGATTCGGTGTTGAGGGCAGCGCCGTGACCTCAGTGCAGTGAGCAAACAGATACCAGGCTTCCCCGCTGGTACTCTGCACCGCGCGTTCTGCAACCGCCTGCTGCAACCATTCATGTACCAGCTGCACATTAAACTCACCGCGCTTGTCGCCCAGCACCTGATTGTATTCATCGCGATAACACAACACGGTGGCGGGATCGACCCCTACCATGGGCATGCCAAGGCGCGCCACACGGTTCAGGAACTCAGCGGTGATGGAAGCCGTGCGGGCAAAACGTTGCAGAAAGCCTTTAACATGCTGCGCTTTGCCATTCGGTGAGAACGGCAGCAGCACCGGGCGGTAACCCAGCTTCTCGATCAGTTTGACGAAATCCGTCACCAGCTGTGCTTCGTAGTAACTGGTAAAGGGATCCTGCACCACCAGCACACAGTTTTTCCGCTCAGCGCTGCTGAGGGCTTCGAGCTGCTCCAGCGTCAGGCTCATAGCCGGGTGTCCGCTTAATTGCTGCTTCAGGCTCGGCGAGGAAAGCAGCGGCAGATCGACCATGCCGATATGTTTTTTGCTCAGTTCCCGCACCCACGGCTGTTTCAGGAAGAAGTTAAACATTTTCGGCGCTTTCGCCATCAGCGGCGCGTAACTTTCTACCGTGGCAACCAGATGGTCGCTCATCGGACGCAAATAGCGGGTGTGGTACAACTGCAGGAAGCGTGAACGGAAGTTCGGCACATCAATTTTGATCGGGCATTGGGTGGAGCAGGCTTTACACGCCAGACACCCCGACATTGCCTCTTTGACTTCGTGGGAGAAGTCATACTCGCCCTGCTTCGCATGCCATGAGTTGCGGGTACGCTGGATCAAAGTACGCAGGCTGGAACCTTGCTCCGGCAAGGCTTTCTCCAGCAGCAGCGGGTCAACGCCCTGCTCCGATAACAGGCGTAACCATTCACGCGTCAGGGTTGCGCGTCCTTTTGGCGAATGGATACGGTTGCGGGTGATTTTCATCGACGGGCACATCGGGCTACGCGTATCAAAGTTGAAGCACAGGCCGTTACCGTTACATTCCATCGCCCCGCGCCATTCGTTGCGTACCGTCAGCGGAATCTGGCGATCATAAGTGCCACGCTTCACCGCATCGACCTGCATCATCGGCTCATTGCTGCCAAGCGGCGTACAGATTTTACCGGGGTTCATACGGTTATCCGGGTCGAAGGCGGCTTTAATCCGGCGCAACTCATTGAACAGGGTTTCACCGAAAAACGCCGGGCTGTACTGGGCGCGGAAACCCTTGCCATGCTCACCCCACAGCAACCCACCGTAGCGCGCGGTGAGCGCCACCACTTCATCGGAGATCTGTTTCATTAGCATCTCCTGCTGAGGGTCACACATATCCAGCGCCGGACGCACATGCAGCACCCCGGCATCCACATGGCCGAACATGCCATAACTCAATCCGTGGCTATCAAGCAACGCGCGGAAATCGACGATGTAATCCGCCAGATGCTCCGGCGGTACGGCGGTATCTTCGACAAACGGAATCGGTTTAGCGCGCCCTTTAGCGTTCCCGAGCAAACCCACCGCTTTTTTGCGCATATTATAGATGCGCTCAATGCCGCTTAAGTCATTGCACAATTGATAACCAATTACGCCGCCCTGTTGCTGCGCCATCAATTCATCCAGACGGGCGCACAGCGTCGAGACCTGCTGCTCAATCAGCTCGCCGTCATCACCCGCAAACTCGACGATATTCAGCCCCAGCATCTCTTTATCGGGCACATCGGTGATCAACTCTTTGACTGAATGCCAGACGATATCTTCCCGTGCCAGATTCAGCACTTTGGAATCGACGGTTTCCACTGACAAAGCCTGCGCGTCCACCATAAAGGGGGCGTTGCGCAACGCGGAGTCAAAGGAGTCATATTTTATGTTTACCAGACGACGCACTTTCGGGATCGGGGTAATGTCGAGTCGGGCTTCGGTGATAAATGCCAGCGTTCCCTCAGCGCCACATAGCAGGCGCGTCAGGTCGAAGGTTTGCAAATCATCACTGAACACGTGGCGTAAATCGTAGCCCGTGAGAAAACGGTTCAGTTTGGGGAATTTTTCCAGGATCAGGGCGCGCTGTTCGCGGCAGCGGGACATAACCTGCTGATAGATCCGGCCTTCCGCAGTCGGCGTCTGTGCCAGTTTCTCTGCCAGTGCCGTCGGCATGGCGCGGGTATCCAGGATGTCGCCACCCATCAGCACGGCACGCAGGCCTTCCACATGATCGGAGGTCTTGCCATACACCAGCGAACCCTGCCCAGAGGCATCGGTATTAATCATCCCCCCCAGGGTGGCGCGGTTACTGGTGGATAACTCCGGCGAGAAGAAAAAGCCATATGGCTTCAGCCAGGCATTGAGCTGGTCTTTCACCACCCCGGCTTCAACACGTACCCAGCCCTGCTCGGTATCGATTTCAAGGATGCGGTTCATGTAGCGTGACATGTCGACCACAATCCCCTGGTTAAGCGACTGTCCATTGGTGCCGGTACCACCGCCACGCGGGGTAAACACCAGGCTGGTAAAGCGCTCTTCACCGGCCAGACGGGCAATCAGCGCCACATCGGCTGTAGAACGGGGAAAGAGGGCCGCATCCGGCAACAACTGATAGATACTATTATCGGTTGAAAGGGAGAGACGATCGGCATAGCTGGTGGCGGTGTCGCCAGTGAATCCTTGTTCTTTTAAGGATTGCAGGAATGTCAGCACCAGTTGAACGAGGCCCGGTGCCTGGGAAATCTGTGGGATCATTATTGGGTGACCGAGATGTTGTAAACGTTTGCGTAGTCGATTTTTATGAACCATTCGTTTTATCACATTTTTTTGTCGCCCGCTGTTTTTTCAGGAAACGTAAAAAGCACCCGGCATCCCTCTGTTTAATCGCCAGGAAATAGATCATGATTAATCAGGGCCAGCAAGCCCCTCCGTAAAGGATTCCATTGAGGTCAAGACGCTGTTATGAAAAACCTGCAACGCGGTCTGGATTTACCGCAAATGCTGTTCTCACTGATGTTTATTCTGATCATGATCACCGCCTGTCTTTGGGTGGTTCAGCCGTTCATCCTGGGCTTTGCCTGGGCCAGCATGGTGGTGATCGCCACCTGGCCGTTGATGATCAAATTGCAACATCTGCTGTGGGGACGCCGTTCACTGGCGGTGGTGGCAATGACCATCCTGTTGCTGCTGCTGTTTATTATTCCTATCGCCGTACTGGTCAATAGTCTGATCGATAACAGCGCCCCGGTGATTGCCTGGGCGACCCAGGGCCACCTGGTACTGCCTCAGCTGGACTGGCTGAAAGAAGTCCCAATGGTGGGTGACAAGCTGTTCTCCAGCTATCACCTGCTGGTGGACGGTGGCGGCACCGCCATCATGAATAAGTTACAACCCTACATTGGTCGCACCACCGGCTTCTTCGTGGCGCAGGCGGGTCACTTTGGCCGCTTTATGCTACATCTGGGACTGATGCTGTTGTTTAGCGTGCTGCTGTACTGGCGCGGTGAACAGGTCGGACAGGGTATCCGTCACTTTGCCTGTCGTATGGGGGGACGCCGTGGTGACGCTGCCGTGCTGCTCGCTGGTCAGGCGATTCGTGCCGTGGCGCTCGGCGTGGTGGTCACCGCGCTGGTACAGGGGGTGCTGGGCGGTATCGGGTTAGCCATTTCCGGTATTCCTTACGCCACCTTGTTAACCGTGGTGATGATCCTTTCCTGCCTGGTGCAGCTGGGTCCGCTGATCGTACTGGTACCCGCCATTATCTGGCTTTACTGGAGCGGCGATACCACCTGGGGCACGGTGTTGCTGGTGTGGAGCTGTGTCGTGGGCACGCTGGATAACGTCCTGCGCCCGATGCTGATTCGCATGGGTGCCGATTTGCCGATGATTTTGATCCTCTCCGGCGTGATTGGTGGCCTGGTGGCCTTTGGCATGATTGGCCTGTTTATTGGTCCGGTGGTGCTGGCGGTTTCTTATCGCCTGGTATCAGTATGGATGCACGAAGTGCCGCCCCCGGATGACGATCCTGTTGATGTGGTTGAAGAACTGACCGAACACGACGACCACACTGCCTGATCCCTGCCTGGCGGCGATTAGCCTCAGTTAATCGCCGTCACTGAGTTTCCCGCCGCAAGCAAAATTTTCCATAAGTGAATTTTAAGAAAAACCGCAATTTCACCCTGTTTAAGTCAGTTTTGATTACGGAAAGATTATTTTTCGTACTGAATCGCGGTTTAAACCGGCCAAAAACGTCGATAAAAGATTATCAGCTTTAAACTAATAAGAGGATTCTTAAAGACGCCATCAGCAGCTGTGAATAACATGTTTCCTATGTTTGAGATCAAACCACTGATTTTAAAACAACCTTTTTCCCCTGAGTAAAGTGAAGAATTGCTGTGTGTAGTCTTTGCCCATCCCCTGTGATGGGCTTTTTTTTTGTTTTTTTCTGTCATAAACGCTGGCACTTAGCATGCAAATCGCCTGCTGGCGCAGTTAGCGCCGCCAACAGGCCATAAGGCGTTACTTACTGAACGTCACCACCACCGTCTGATTAGCACGGTCTTTCTTCCACATAAAGTTACGATACTGCGACCACTCCACCACGTTGATGCTGCCATTGTCCTGTTTCTCACCCAGCCGGATTTGCGTCATGGATTTATTGATTTCATGCGCCAGGTAAGCTGGCCAGCCATAACGGCTGAGATACTCGCCATCCTTACCATCCGGAATCAGTACGCTGCGCTGTTCCACTACCGCGCCGCTGCTGTTTTTAACGGCCACGGTAATGGTGGTGCCCGAGGCTAAATCGGTCTGGAATCTGTCACCGAAGATATCCTTTTGTTCAACCCAGGGGTTTTCTGTGATGTTAAGCGTGCTGAATTCCGCCGTCAGATCATTCTTCTTATCCAGCGGGAACCACAGCCGGTTGCGGTAACCGCTGCCGGTAACGGTATTGAAAATGCCGTCTTTAAGTTCACCGGCGATCACATTCGCTGAATTATGACTGTTGATAGTCTGTGCCAGATGATGAGGCCATGATGTCCCGGTAAGACTCTCGCCGTCATTGTTGAAATAATATTTCTCCAGCGCCTGACCTGAAGTTTTATTTTTGATGGTGAGCATGACCGTGCCGTTGGCGGGCACACCGTCGCCGCCGCTGATCGCCATAATATCAGCCCACTTATTACTCCGTACCACGGCATAGGTTTTACGCTGAACATCAACCTTATATGCACCAATTTTGTCCTGATGCAGCCAGATATGGTTTTGATAGCTGGTCCCAACAATGGGCTTCACTATGTTAGTGTCGAGCCCACCCGCCATGATTACATCATTAGGGAAATATTTGTTAACCGCTGCGGAAATATCATACGGCCAATCACGTAAAGCCGGTCTTGTAACGATTTCATCAAGAATGATTTGCTTATGCGTCGCATTTTCAGTCAGACTGATTTCAAAGTATTGATTCTGAGGCAGATCACCATCGTTTAATTGGCGCTGACTTTCCCAGTCCGGATAGTACGCGGCAACATTAAGACGTCTTTCCTTAATAAATCTCACAGCATCATTGCTGGCAACCGTACCACGGGGGATTCCCCCATAATTTTTTCTGGGATCAGCAAAATAATTAATACGGGTACAGGCGGGTGAACACGTTTTTGACATAATAGTGCGGAATTTCCCCGGCACCCCATAGCCATTTGCATAAAGCGGCCAGGTTGCTTCGTCTTCATTATGTTTGAGTCCGAAATTATGTCCAATCTCATGTGCCAAAGCCCAGGTGCTGCCAACGGCACAGAGTGCATTAACCACTGAGTAAGCACTCCAACCCGTCGCTACTCCGCAGTATTCTTTCCTTTCAACGATTAACGTGACAAGATCAGCACGAGTTTCCGCCCTTTTTTGAGCCACAAACTTGCCTAGTGCATTATCTGTCTTTTCCATTTGATCACGCATCGTTGCCATGCTTACTTCATCAATTTTAGTATCTGCAACACCGACGAGTTCAAACTCAGTAGACGTTTCGCTACCGACATAACTTTTATTTAATTCTGTATTGAGCCAGCCAGCAAATCCAGCAGGTTCTGTACCAAATCGGTAGCGCGATTGGTTTGTATAAAGGTAGAGTATTTTTATTTTTGTCTTTTCTTCACTCGCGTCAAAGTTATCCTTACCCTGCAAATTTTCAGTAAATTGTTGTTGTTTCTCCGATGTGGTTTCGTCCCAGAAATCATCATGCTCATGTTCATGCATGTTTGAAGTATCTACTTTTACTAAAGCATATAAATCCTGTTCAATCGGATTTAATTGATAAAATGAACCATTGCTGAGTCGGACGCTCCCATTAACAACACCATTCCTGATAGAAAAGGTCGCTGAGTCTTTCGCATCAGCCGAAACACCATGCCAGATATCATTACCTGTATTGTCCTTCTCCATGGAAGACGATCTAATTTCTACTTCTGGTGATTGATCATCAAACTTAAACAGGAAAGAGGACGAGCGACTGAGCAAAACGTCTTTATTAATTTTGACTAATTTATAATCCTGACGCTCTTGCTGGAAATTTCTTAACAGTGGCGTATCTGATGTATTAGCATCATTCTCAGCCAGACTAAACAGTTGTGGTGCGGCGAAAACCGAGGATGACAGTGCCGAAGCAATGACGGTAAATAAAAGTTTCTGCTGGAAAGTGAGCAAAATGATTAATCCTGAAGTAATAAAATTGAAATGGCTATTTTATTAAAAATCAGTTAATCACCAATGCGGTTGTCCTGCATCAACTTAAGAAGTTGAGGTGGGATTCAGAGAAGTTTCCGACTGACTGCACCAACGGGCAGCCAGCTGGACATTCTTATTTATTTACTGTACGAAACTTCCACTGTCATGTTAGCGCGTTGTTTCTTCCAGATACGGTTACGATATTGCGAGCCAGGAATGATGTCGATATTGCCACTTCCGTCCTTATTTTTTTCCCCGATAATGATTTGGGTAAACTTCTGGTTAAATATTCTTGCCACATAAGCAGGCCATTTGTAACGGTCCCGCTCAGCATCATCGATCCTTACGCTGTGTTGCTCAATCACTACGCCGCTGCTGTTTTTCACCTTCATCGTAACCATGGTGCCCTTTTCTAAGTCAGTTTCGTGCTTATCACCATAGGCACCAACCTCTTCGACCCAAGGATTCTCAGCCTCGCTCAGGAGGATCAATTCCGCACTCAGCGCATTTTTCTTCTCCAGCGGGAACCACAGTCGGTTGCGGAAACTGCTGCCGGTCACGGTGTTGACATTACCGTCCTTCAGTTCACCAGCAATGACGTTGACTGATTGCTGACTGTTGATAATCTGCGCCAGCTGGTGCGGCCATGATGTTTTATCAAGAACCTTATGGCCATTAATCAAATAAAACGTCTCCAGCACCTGGTCTGAGGTTTTATCTTTAATGTTAAGCATCATGGTGGCGTCGGCAGGAAGACCGTCTCCGCCACTGATTGCCATCACATCAGACCATTTGTTATTCCGCACTACGGCATAAGTTTTGCGCTCCACATCTACCTTATATGTTGCCAGTTGATCCTGATGCAGCCAGATATGATTTTCAAAACTGGACCAGTTCTTCGGCACCACTTTTCCACCTTCAGTCAGCTGTCCGGCAGCGACAACATCGTTGGGAAAGAAGTTATTAACGGCAACAGAAAAATCATATGGCCAATTCCCTTTGCCGGGATTGGTGATGATATGATCAAGGATAGAGTTTTTATCAGTCTGCTTTTCTGTCAGGCTAACGGTAAAATACTGGTTTGCCGGAAGCTCCCCCTGATTCATGACATACTGACTTTCCCAGTCCGGATGCATTGCAGCCATAATAAAGCGGCGTTCTTTAATAAAACGTACTGCATCATTACCCGTTGCGGTACCAATTGGCACACCTTTATAACTTTTCAGCGGATCAGAAAAATTATTCACTGCCTCACAGCCGCCACATCGTTTTGACATAATCGTCGAGAAATAACCTGGTACGCGATAACCATGCGCATAACGCGGCCAGGTCAGTTCTTTTTCCCCATGATTAAGTCCGAAATTATGTCCGATTTCATGAGCCAGGGCCCTCACTCCCACAGCACATGTGGTATGCACTACAGTTGCCCATTTATCCTTTTGCGCGGTGCCGCATGCCTGATAGGCTTCGGAAATAATCACTACCAGATCGGCTCGTGTTTCAGCTCTTTTTGCCGCAACCAGTTTTCCTAACGCGGTATCCGTTTTTTGCATCTGAGATAGCATGCTATACATGGTACTTTCATCCATTTTGGTATCCAGAACTCCGGCAACATCGAACTGAACCAGCGTATCGCTATTTGCATACGTGTTATTCAACTCGCTATTCATCTGAGCGGCTTTCAGTGCAGGATCAGGAGAAAACCAATGACGTGACTGGTTGGTATAAACATACAACAATCTCAATCTGACATGTTCGCTACTGGCATTAAGGTTTTCATTTTCACTCAACGCCTGTTTGATTGCCTGTTCACGTGCTGCGGTTGTTTCATCTGCAATCACATCGTTATCGTCAGCCTCCAGCTGCGACGTATCGATTTTGACCAAAATTTGCCGAGCCTGATCGACAGGAAAAACCTCATAATAAGACCCGTCACGCAGTCGAATCGAACCCGTAATCTTGCCATCACTTATCGCAAACGAGGCTGTGTTTTTCTCATCGTCCGAATGACCCTGCCATATTTGTATACCATTGCTATCTTTTTCCAGCGAAGTTCCGTGAATCTCTACAGACGTCATTTTTTCATTATTATTGAATAGAAAAACAGACGCCTCATTTTCCAGTAGCGCCTTATCTACACTGATAAAATTAACACCCTGGTATTGCTGTCTTAAATGTTGCAACCTCGTGGCTTCCTGAACAGTTGTGTCTTTATCAACAACAGTAAAGAGCTGAGGAGCGGCGATCACAGTAGAAGAAAAAGTGGAAGCAATAATAGTGACGAGCCATTTACGTTTAAATTTTAACAAAAGCCGTCTCTCCGGTTAAATAAATTCCAGCATTAATAATGAAAGAATTAAAGAAGAGATAAATAGAGCATACCTGAATCATTCCGGAGTTAACTAATAAAGAAAAATATTTCACTGAAGAAAAGAGGAGTAGATATTAAGAAGGAGATATGAAAGTTTGACAGTAACCGATTTTTTTCATTTCAAACGAAACGTTCCGGACTCGCTCCGGAACGTTTCAGTTTTCATGCCTTATGACTTCCCGGCATTCAGCTCCGCCAGACTCAGCCAGGTTTCCACCACCGTGTCCGGGTTCAGGGACAGACTATCGATCCCCTCCTCCATCAGCCAGGCGGCAAAGTCCTGATGATCAGAAGGCCCCTGACCACAGATACCAACGTATTTACCCTGTTTCTTCGCCGCCTGAATCGCCATCGAAAGCAGCGCTTTCACCGCGTCGTTGCGTTCATCAAACAGCGCCGAAACCACGCCGGAGTCACGATCAAGACCCAGCGCCAGCTGCGTCATATCATTGGAACCAATCGAGAAACCATCAAAATGTTGCAGGAACTGATCGGCCAGCAACGCGTTTGACGGGATCTCACACATCATGATCACCTTCAGACCATCCTCACCCCGTTTCAGTCCCTGTTTCGCCAGCTCCTCAACCACTGCTTCCGCCTGAGCCACGGTGCGAACAAACGGAATCATGATTTCTACGTTAGTCAGCCCCATGTCATTGCGCACGCGTTTCACGGCAGCACACTCAAGGGCAAAACAGTCGCGGAAGCTGTCGGCAACATAACGACCCGCGCCACGGAAGCCCAGCATCGGGTTTTCTTCTTCCGGCTCGTAACGTTCGCCACCCACCAGGTTGGCGTATTCATTCGATTTGAAATCAGACAAACGCACGATGACGCGTTTTGGCGCAAATGCGGCACCCAGTGTGGCGATACCTTCGGTCAGGCGCGCAATATAGAACTCAACCGGATCGTCAAAGCCTTTCATCATTTGACGAATTTCCTGCTGCAGTTCTGGCGTCTGCTGATCAAATTCCAGCAACGCTTTCGGATGCACGCCAATCATGCGGTTAATGATAAATTCCAGACGCGCCAGGCCAACGCCTTCGTTTGGCAAACAGGCAAAGTCAAAAGCGCGGTCCGGGTTACCGACGTTCATCATGATTTTTAACGGCAAGTCCGGTAGGCTATCCACCTGTGAACTGGTCACTTCAAAATCAAGCAAATCGTCATACACGTAACCGGTATCACCTTCCGCACATGAGACAGTGACTTTGTGGCCGTCTTTCAGACGCTCGGTGGCATCACCGCAACCCACGACCGCAGGAATACCCAGCTCACGCGCGATGATCGCGGCGTGGCAGGTACGTCCACCACGGTTGGTGACAATCGCTGAGGCTTTTTTCATGATCGGTTCCCAGTCCGGGTCGGTCATGTCGGTGACCAGCACATCGCCTTTCTCGATACGGTTCATCTGGCTGATGTCCTGAATAACCTTCACTTCACCAGCACCGATACGATGGCCAATGGCGCGTCCTTCCACCACCACTTTGCCTTTACCCTGCAAAGTGTAACGTTCCATCACCTGGCCGTTAGAACGCACCGTCTCCGGGCGCGCCTGGACGATAAACAATTTGCCGGTGTGGCCGTCTTTGGCCCACTCGATATCCATCGGGCGTTTGTAATGCTGCTCGATAAGGACCGCCTGACGCGCCAGCGCCTGCACTTCCTCATCAGTCAGACAGAAATGATCGCGCTCGGCCTCCGCCACGTCTTCAATACGTACCTGCTTGCCGTGCTCATGGGAGTCGGCATAGACCATGCGAACTTTTTTCGAACCCATATTACGTCGCACAATCGCCGGGCGATTCGCTGCCAGCGTTGGTTTGTGCACGTAGAATTCATCGGGGTTAACGGCCCCCTGCACCACCATCTCACCCAGACCCAGTGCCGCAGTGATAAACACCACCTGATCAAAGCCGGATTCGGTATCGATAGTAAACATGACGCCTGATGAGGCGAGATCGGAACGCACCATGCGCTGGATACCCGCCGACAGAGCTACCCCGCGATGGTCGTAGCCCTGATGCACACGATAAGAGATGGCGCGATCGTTAAATAAAGAAGCATAAACGTGCTTCACCGCCACCATCACCGCATCAATGCCCTGCACATTAAGGAAAGTTTCTTGCTGTCCGGCAAAGGAGGCGTCTGGCATATCTTCTGCGGTTGCAGAAGAACGCACCGCAAAGGAGGCGTCTGCATCATCAGAGGATAATTGCTGATAAGCATCATGAATCGCCGTTTCCAGCTCTGGCTGGAATGGGGTATCCACCACCCATTGACGGATCTGCTTACCCGCTTTCGCCAGTTCATCGACATCATCAATATCGGTCTTGTCCAGCAGGTCATAGATACGCTGGTTCAGCCCGCTTTGATCGAGAAACTGATTAAAAGCATAAGATGTGGTCGCATAGCCATTGGGTACAGCCACACCCAGCGACGACAAATTGGTAATCATTTCACCCAGAGAGGCGTTTTTTCCTCCCACCCGATCAACATCATGCATGCCAAGCTGGTTGTACCAGAGCACTAGCGGCTGTTCGCCTTTATTGGACATCGAGATTATCCTTTTAAATGATTGGGGGCACATGGAACATTTTGCTATTCGCAAATACAGCCTGGCACAAGCGTTAAATAAAGACTAAGTGTTGAATCGTTAAAGCAGTGAAAGATATGAAAAATCGGATTAGTACCCGCAATTAGCAGAGTTGCGCAACGCGGCAAAATAACGCTAACAGATTGCTGTAGCGATAAATTTCTCATTTTCAGAGGGTTAGCTGTTGCATTTTGTTGCGCAACAGAAACGGACTTTATTTTGTGCGCGAAGCAAAATAACCGGGAAAAAGGGTGATTTCCAAAACGCCATTTCATCTATATTGGTATTTAGATTAATACGCAGGTCAGCGATGTTGTGGGTCATATGGATATTTCGTTTTATTATCCTGTAAAATGAAATTTCAACAACACTAATGTTACGCAAAAGTTACCATGAGGATATTCCCCATTATGAGTGCTGAACGCAGCGTATTCTATATTTCCGATGGCACCGCCATCACTGCTGAAGTGCTGGGCCATGCTGTGCTATCGCAGTTCCCGGTCAATACCAATAGCGTAACCCTGCCCTTTGTTGAAAATGTGCAGCGTGCACAGGCAGTTAAAGCACAAATTAACGCGCTTTATCAGCAAAGTGGCGTGCGCCCGTTGGTGTTCTTTTCTATCGTGACGCCCGATGTGCGGGAGATTATTCTGGAGAGCGAGGGGTTTTGTCAGGACATCGTGCAGGCGCTGGTTGGTCCGCTGCAAAGTGAGCTGGGAGTGCCTTCCATGCCGGTTGCCCATCGCACCCACGGCCTGACAGCCAGCAATCTCGGCAAATACGATGCACGTATCGCCGCTATCGATTACACCCTGGCCCATGACGATGGGATTTCCCTGCGCGGCCTGGAAGATGCTCAGGTGATCCTGCTCGGGGTGTCACGTTGTGGTAAAACACCCACCAGCCTCTATCTGGCGATGCAATTTGGCGTACGTGCTGCCAACTATCCGTTTATCGCCGATGATATGGATAACCTGAAACTGCCACCCGCACTGCGTGCTCATCAGCATAAATTATTTGGCCTGACCATCGACCCCGAGCGCCTGGCAGCCATCCGCCAGGAGCGCGCCGAAAATACGCGTTATGCCTCAATGCGCCAGTGTCGGCTTGAAGTCGGTGAGGTGGAAGCGTTATTCCGCACCCACCAGATTCGTTACCTCAACAGCACCAATTACTCAGTAGAAGAGATCGCCACCAAAATCCTCGACATTATGGGGCTGACGCGACGTATGTATTAACGTTCTGGACGGTAGCGACAAATGCGTACTGTCAGCACGCTTGTAAAGCGTGGCTGCCGTCTTATTTTATTTCCTTTCGCTTTAGCAGGTTGAAATCGCAGGTTAATGGTTTATTGTGACCACCATCACTTCCCGGTATTTCACCGTTGCGAAGAACAGATTTTCGAGAATCCCAATGAACAAAACTGATGAACTGCGTACCGCGCGCATTGGCAGCCTGATAATGCCAGCCGCTTTAGCGCAACAACACCCCATTTCGGCAGAGATTGCCGCCAGTGTCACCACCGCGCGTCAGCGCATTGCCCGCATCCTCACCGGAGAAGATCCGCGCCTGCTGGTGATTATCGGCCCCTGCTCACTGCACGATCCCAAAGCAGCGCTGGAGTACGCCGCACGCCTCAATGTGCTGCGCGAGCAGTATAAAGATCGACTGGAAATTGTGATGCGCGCCTATTTTGAAAAACCGCGTACCGTGGTGGGCTGGAAAGGTCTGATCTCCGATCCCGACCTGGATGGCAGCTATGATGTCAACCGCGGCATTGCCATTGCGCGTCAGCTGTTGCTGGATATCAATGCCATGGGGATGCCTACCGCCACTGAATTTCTCGATATGGTGATCGGCCAGTTTATTGCTGACCTGATCAGCTGGGGCGCAATTGGTGCCCGCACCACCGAAAGCCAGATCCACCGTGAAATGGCCTCAGCGCTGTCCTGCCCGGTTGGTTTTAAAAATGGCACCGACGGGAATGTGCAAATTGCCGTGGACGCGATTCGCGCCTCCCGCGCCAGCCATATGTTCCTGTCGCCAGATAAAAATGGCCAGATGACCATTTATCAGACCAGCGGCAACCCGCATGGTCATGTGATTCTTCGCGGCGGTCGTCAGCCTAACTATCATGCCGATGATGTGGCAGCAGCGGCAACAAACCTGCGTGATTTCAATCTGCCGGAACAGCTGGTGATTGATTTCAGCCATGCCAACTGTCAGAAGCAACATCGCCGTCAGCGTGATGTGGCCCAGGATGTGGCAGCGCAGATCCGCGCCGGTTCTCGTGCTGTAGCCGGGGTGATGATTGAGAGTTTCATCGAGGAAGGCAACCAGAAGGTGATCAGCGGCGAACCGCTGGTCTACGGCCAATCGATCACCGATCCCTGCCTCGGCTGGGACGATAGCGCCGAAGTGCTGGCGCAACTGGCTGCCGCAGTCGACAGCCGCTTCTAATCACCTGATTTAGCTGGAGCAGCTCACCTCCAGCGTTTTCCCCCACTCAGGTGGCCGTTGGCGCAGTTCCGCGCTGACGGCTTCATCACTGAACGGTTGCTGCAAAGCCAGATGCAGACGCTCAAGCGCAGCAGTTTCACCGCGTTCAACCTCATCAATCACCTGCTGGGCAAGATAATTACGCAACACCAGCGCCGGATTCGCGCCTTTCATCACCTTCTGCCGTTCTTCATCACTGGCTTCATCCAGTAACAGACGCTGACGATAGCCTTCATACCAGCGATCAAACGCATCCCGGTCGATAAATTCATCCCGCAGCGGTGAGCGTGTTTGCTGCTGTTGTGTGTCACTGAGCAGACGGAAGGTCAGCGTATAGTCGCTGCGTTCCTGGGTCATCAGCGCCAGCAATCCGGTGAGAATCACGTTGTCATTGACGTCCTGCGTCAGCAGCCCAAGTTTAGCGCGCATTTTCTCGCCCCACACCCGCATCAGTTCTGGTTCGTAGTGGCTCAGCGCCTGCTTCAGTTGATCAGTGGTCATTAACCCGGACAACGCATGTGCCAGACGGTTGAGATTCCACAATCCCACCGCAGGCTGGTTATCGAAGGCATAACGCCCCTGATAATCGCTGTGATTGCAGATAAAGTTTGGCTGGTAATCGTCGAGAAAACCGTAGGGGCCGTAATCGATGGTCAGCCCCAGCAGCGACATGTTATCGGTGTTCATCACCCCGTGGGCAAAACCGACGCTCTGCCACTGGGCGATCAGGCTGGCGGTGCGTTTCACAATGTCTGTAAACCACAACAGATAACGGTCTGCCTGATCCTGCAATGCCGGCCAGTGATGACGAATGGCATAGTCCGCCAATTGCCTTACCTTTTCCTGCTCACCACCATAGTAGAAATGTTCAAAGTGGCCGAAACGTAAATGACTTTCGGCGATACGCATCAGCATCGCGCCACGTTCCTGGGTTTCCCGCAACACCGGTTCATCACCAATCGACAGGCTGAGGGCGCGCGTGGTGGGGATACCCAGATGATGGAGGGCTTCTGAAGCGAGAAATTCACGCACCGTGGAACGGATGACAGCGCGCCCGTCGCCCATGCGCGAATAAGGTGTCAGCCCGGCACCTTTCAGATGCCAGTCAAGTTTACGTCCATCCGCCAGCAATTGTTCGCCGAGCAGGATACCGCGTCCGTCGCCGAGCTGTCCGGCCCATACACCGAACTGATGTCCGCTGTACACCTGTGCCAGTGGCTCCTGACCAGGCAATAGCGCCTGCCCAACCCACACGCCATGTCCGTCGCCAGTGAATAAGGATGGGTCCAGCGCCATCTCTGCCGCCAGAGGCGCGTTGTGATACAACAGACGTCCGCCCTGTAACGGGGTTGGGACCAGTGCGCTGTAGAATCCCGGCAACTCCCGCCGCCAGCTATTGGTAAACTGCATAGTCACTCCGCGAGGTACTCAGTGTTCAGACACCACGATTGGTTTGAGAATCAATGGCTATTGTAACGCGGGCATTACCGGGGCGACAGACGAAAGGTTTACTGCTGTGACGGAGAGGTCAGGGTAATGTCGGGATATATCAGATCGTTTAAGCGTTCGGCTTTGACCACCGGAAACAGGCTGCCCTGCAGGTGGGCACCACTCAATTCCGTCACTTTCTCCAGCATGGTGGCATCATCAATACCGCAAATAATAATCTGCGATGCATTGCTGCCGAAATTGTCTATAACCGTCTGAATAAAGGGTATAAAAGATGCACGTTTCGCCAGTCCCTGAATAAAGTTCTTATCCAGTTTTAACACGCTAAAAAGATTATCATAAACCGCATTTGCCGGGGTCGCTCCGGCACCGAATTGTGAAAGCGATAAACGAAATTCACTTTTTAGTGCACTCAAAAGCGGATGCGATTTCCCCTGCGATAATTGGGGAAATGTTTCACTGATATCCAAAACAATAAACGCCAATTGTTTGAATTTTCTTAACAGAAATTCACTCGCCAGCAGCGTTTCCGCCATTGAATCATCAATACGAACCAACGCGGTAATTTGATTTAACTCAAAAAAGTCACGATACTTTTCCAGCACTGTCAGCTGGCTTTGCAACAGGCGCAATTGCTGTGCATCGTCTAATTGCGGCAATAGCAAATCCTGCGGCAGCGTGATTGGAGCACTGTCGTGGACAAATTGCGTAACCAGTTCAACCGCAGTTAACTGACCCGCTAATGAATAGGCTGGATAAAACCAGGTTTCCGACTGATAGTCGGCAGATAAATGAACTTTCATTTTTAACAGCCAGAAGCAGTGGCGATTGGCGCATCGTATATCAATGAAAACGCTCAGGCAATAGGAGCAAACGTTAGAAGACAGTTGCTTTTATGCCTGATTGCGTCTTTTTCATGCTGAAATAATCCTTAAGCCAAATAACCAACGAACATTATCCATACCGATTAATTACATTAAGGCATTATAGATAGTATTAAATGCCCCTGGGGTAAAGTGCCATTTTAAAAAAGAGCATTTTTGGGGCTAAGAAATTTAATTTAAGTACAGAAATCAGCAGCAGGATTTTGGCTAAACGAGCGTATAAGGTAAATAGGATCTAAATACGACGAGCCTGCCAGAAGACTTTCCGCCAGTAAACATTATCCAGCGATGACCGAATGACACCCTGACTGGTTGAAGCATGAATGAAGGTGTTATCGGTATCATAAATGCCAACATGTAAGCCATTCTCACCGCTCCCGGTTTTGAAGAAGACTAAATCACCAGGTAAGAGATCATTTTTATCAATTCGGGTGCCGATATCACTTTGCTCATCGGTAGAACGCGGTAATTGCAGATCGAATTTATCGCGGAAGGTGAGATAAACAAAACCAGAGCAATCGACACCGCCCCGGCTGAGTCCACCGTAGCGATAAGGAGTACCGTGCCAGTTGCTAAGCTGGTCGTTAAGTTGAGCGATGACGGTAATGGAATCAGACAAGCGACCATTGGGCGGCGGCGCATGATGGCTACAGCCCACCAGCAGTAATGCCAGTATCAGAATCATCAGCCGCATCAGAAAAATCCTTAAATCCGTTGCCCGAGCAATACTTTAGCGGCAAAAGCCTATCCCGTGCAAGGCATTGCCCTTCAGGACACCAGTAACAGCGCCCCTTGCGGTGTTTCGATGCGTTGGAAATCGATTTGGTAGAGTGGGCCGAGTTGTTCAGCCGTCAGCACGTTGTCAGCCGTACCCTGTGCCACCATCGCTCCCTGATGCATCAGCCACACCCGCCCGGCATGACGCAGGCTATGGTTAAGGTCGTGGCCGCTGGCAACAACGCTAATTCCCGCCTGGCACAGCTGCGCCAGTAAGGTATCGACCGCACGCTGCTGCGCCACATCCAGTGCGCTCATGGGTTCATCCAGAATCAACAACCTGCCACGCGAATTAATCGCCGGATGAATTTGCAGCGCCACTGCCGCCAGCCGCACCCGTTGCCACTCGCCACCAGAAAGTTGCGTCAGGTGGCGCATCAGCTTGTCCTGTAAACCCATCAGTTCAAGGATTAGCACCAACACCCGGTCCGTCTCCGGCGTCACCTGCAATAAATGCATACGCAGATAATGCCACACCGGCATCTGACCGGGCGGTGGTTGCTGCTGCGGCAACCAGGCACGCTGCTGGGCCAGCGCCGCGCCGTTAAACTGCTCTAATGGCTGGCCGGAGAGGCGTATCTCCCCGGCAGCGGGCAATAATCCCGCTAGCACGTTAAGCAGGGTACTCTTCCCTGCCCCATTCGGCCCAACCAGATGGACCAGCTCACCCGTCTGCAGATGAAGGTCAACGGGGGCCAGACGTCCTTTGACGCTGACACCCTGGCACTGCATCAGCATCGATTACGCCAGCGCATGCTTGATGCGGGTAATAATGGTCGCATCATCCGGGGTCATATCCGGGGCAAAACGCGCCACGACATCACCCTGTTTGTTAATCAGGAATTTTTCGAAATTCCACAGGATATCGCCAGGGGTTTTCGGCGCACGGCCTTTGCTCTCCATACGCTCATAAAATCCGCTGCCTTCCGGACGCAACGCTTCCGGTTGTGCGGCCACCAGTTGGCTATACAACGGATGACGTGCCGGACCATTGACATCGGTTTTTTCGAACATGGGGAAAGTCACACCATAGGTGGTGCTGCAAAAGGTTTTGATCTCTTCACTGCTACCCGGTTCCTGCTCCAGAAACTGGTTGCACGGGAAACCGAGCACACTGAAACCTTCTGCCTGCCAGGCTTTTTGCAACGCTTCCAGCTGTTCGTACTGCGGTGTCAGGCCACATTTCGACGCCACATTCACCACCAGCAGGACCTTACCCTGCCACTGCGCCAGTGTGGTTTTTTCACCATCAAGCGTCACCAGTTCTGTTTGATAAATGCTCATTGTCAATTCCTGTTGTGAATACAAAGGGAGCCAGCCGCAGCTAGCGCGAGGATTTTACTAATAACACGATAAAGAGCGGAGCACCGAGTGTGGCCGTGACCACACCAATCGGCAATTCAGCTGAAGTCAGTACCAGCCGGGCGATGATGTCCGCGCCCAGCAACACCACCGCACCGGCGAGCGCGGCGGCTGGCAGTAGATAGCGGTGATCGCTAAAGCCACTCAACCGCAACAGATGCGGGATCACCAGCCCGACAAAACCAATGGCACCGGCCATCGCCACGCTGACCCCTACCAGCCAGCCCATGGTCAGCACCAGCAGATTGCGCCACAGTAACAGCGGTAATCCCAGCTGACGTGCAGATGTTTCTCCCAATGCCAGCAGGTTGAGCACGCGCGCTGTCGCAATCAGCGCAAGGATGGCGGGGATTAACGCCAGCATCATCCAGCCATAGCGCCAGTCGATGCCGCTAAAACCGCCCATCATCCAGTACATTAGCTGGCGCAGGTCTAGGCTGGTGCTGAAATAAACCGCCCAAGTCATGACTGCGCTGCAAATAATGCCCAGTGCCACACCGGTCAGCAGCAGACGACTGACGGAAAGATGGCGATGGGCGAAATGTAGCAGGATCAGGGTAATCACCAGCGCCCCGGCCATTGCTGCCAGCGCCAGACTCCATAATGAGCCATTACCGAGCATCACGCCAAGCACCAGGCCAATACCGGCACCATTGGACACCCCAAGCAGCCCCGGCTCAGCCAGCGGATTGTTGAACAGCGCCTGCATCACGACTCCGCATACTGCCAGCGCTGCGCCCACCAGTAGCACCGCCAGCGTACGGGGCAAGCGTAATTGCCAGACAAACAGCTTCGCATCGCTGGAGAACCAGCGCGTTGGCGCAATCCAGCTATCGCCTGCGCACAGGCTGATAACCATCAGGATGATAAGTAACGCGCAGAGCGCAATAAGCCAGCGTTGGCTGCGGCGATCTGCCCGGCGGCCCAGCTGATCCAGCAGAGTCATAAATAAGATTGGCTGAGAAAACAGAGATTTGATTGTAGTGAGATTACAGCAAAAAGAAAGGTCACGATTGCGGCGTCAGGGCGACGCCGCAGGATCAGGCATTAATTCCGTGGCGGAATCGGCTGACCATTGTGGTTGTCACGTTGGTCATGCTTCGGCTGTTGCTGAGGTTTGTTATCGTGCTGCGGCTTGTTATCGTGCTGCGGCGCACGTTGCTGCGGTGCTTTATTGCCCGGATGCTGTGCCTGCCAGCCGTTACCGTTCCAGTAACCGTGCGGGCCTTTGGTACCGACGCGGCGGTTGTGGTGTTGCTGCCACCATGACGGTGAACGCCAGTCATAACCATCCCAGAAGTAACCACGTTTATCCTGGTCACCGATATGAATCGATACGCCCGGGGTGTTGATATTTACGGAAACATTCGCATTGGCGAGCAGCGGCAACCCTAACAGGATGCTTAATAAAAGTGCTGTCTTTTTCATCAGCTTAACCTCTTGTTTTGTGTTGCCGCTGTTATAACAAAAGCGCGGAAGAGGTCACTATCAGTAAGTGCCGATTTTCATGCTATTTTCTGCGCACTGACGAAATCCTGACATTGTGGAAAAAGCATGGAGAACGTTGATTTTCTAACCAAAATAAAAAAGGCCGCTAAGCGCGGCCTTTTTGTTTTACTGAAATCAGTCAGCATCCTTGGGTGACGCGTTCTCGACGCGGCTTTTCAACTTCTGACCGGGACGGAAGGTCACCACACGGCGGGCCGTAATTGGAATATCTTCCCCGGTTTTCGGGTTTCTACCCGGACGCTGGTTTTTGTCACGCAGATCAAAATTACCAAATCCGGACAGTTTAACCTGTTCTCCGTTTTCCAACGCGCGGCGAACCTCTTCAAAAAATAGCTCGACCAACTCTTTGGCGTCGCGTTTGCTCAGCCCGAGCTTTTCAAACAGGTACTCTGACATTTCAGCTTTTGTAAGCGCCATAGGTTCAATCCCTCAAGGTTGCCTGGAATCGCTCTTTTAATGCCGCAACACATTTGGCAACGGTCGCGGCAATCTCCTCTTCTTCGAGTGTCCGGCTGGTATCCTGCAAAATCAGGCTAATCGCAAGGCTCTTTTCACCTTCGTTTACGCCCTTACCACGGTACACGTCAAACAAGTTTACGCCAACTACCTGATTTACGCCAACTTTCTTACACTCTGCGATGATATCTGCTGCGGGCACGTTTTCAGCCACTACCACAGCGATATCGCGACGGTTCGCCGGGAAGCGTGAAATCTCGCGCGCGTCAGGCAGGACGCGGTCTGCGACCTTATTCCAAAGCAGTTCAAACACTAAGGTGCGGCCGTTGAGATCCAGCTTACGTTCCAGTTCCGGATGAACCACCCCGATAAATCCGATTCGTTCGTCGCGTAAATAAATTGCGGCGCTTTGTCCCGGATGCAGGGCAGGATTCGCTTCTGCGCGGAAAGAAATCTCATCCAGTTTGCCAGTTAAATCCAGCAGCGACTCTAAATCGCCTTTTAAATCATAGAAGTCAACCGTCTGACGCGCCAGATCCCAATGCTCTTCATAGCGATTTCCGCTCAGCACGCCCGCCAGCATAAGATCCTGACGGATACCGAGATCGGCCTGAGTATCAGGAACAAAGCGCAAACCGCTCTCAAATAGACGTACACGGCTCTGTTGACGGTTCTGGTTATACACCACCGCACCCAGCAAACCGGTCCACAGGGACAGGCGCATCGCCGACATATCGCTGGAAATCGGGCTCGGCAGAATCAGCGCTTCTTCGCCCGGATGCAGCAGTTGCTGCATTTTCGGATCGACGAAACTATAAGTAATCGCTTCCTGATAACCTTTATCTACCAGCAGGGTTTTCGCACGTTTCAGCGACAGGTCTGCTTCACGGTGCTGGGTCATCACCAGGCCCGCTTTCACCGGCACATCAGGAATATTGTTGTAGCCGTAGATACGCGCGACTTCTTCAACCAAATCTTCTTCGATCGCCATATCGAAACGCCAGCTCGGTGCAATTGCCTGCCATTCACCGGCGGCAACGGTCACTTCACAGCCCAGACGGGTCAGAATATCAGTCACCTGCTCATCAGCAATCACATGACCAATCAGACGATCCAGCTTCTCACGACGCAACGTGATGGTGGCGCGTGGCGGCAATGCAGCCGCGTCAGTCTGATCGATAACCGGGCCAGCTTCTCCGCCGCAAATCTCCAGCAGCAGTTGGGTAGCACGTTCAATGGCTTTGTATTGCAGTGCCGGGTCCACACCACGCTCGTAACGGTGCGAAGCATCGGTATGCAGACCCTGACGGCGTGCACGGCCAGTGATCGCCAGCGGATCAAAGTAGGCACATTCGAACAGAATGTTTTGCGTCTCTTCATTTACACCGGAATGCTCGCCACCAAAGATGCCACCCATTGCCAGCGCTTTATGGTGATCAGCAATCACCAGCGTATCGCTGCTGAGTTTTGCTTCACTACCGTCCAGCAGCGTCAGGCTTTCACCCTCTTTCGCCATGCGTACTACGATGCCACCGTCGATACGGTCAAGGTCGAAGGCATGCATCGGCTGGCCCAGCTCCAGCAGAACATAGTTGGTGATATCCACGATCGGATCGATAGAGCGGATACCACAGCGGCGCAGTTTTTCACGCATCCACAGTGGCGTAGCGGCCTTCACGTTGACACCTTTAACGACACGGCCAAGGTAACGCGGGCAGGCAGCTGTCGCATCAACGCGAATCGGGAAAGTATCAGTAATGGTGGCCTTCACCGGCTCAATAACCGGTGCATTCAACGGTAAACCATTCAGCACCGCCACATCACGGGCAATACCAATGATGCCAAGGCAGTCGGCGCGGTTCGGCGTTACGCTGATTTCGATGGTATTGTCGTCGAGTTGCAGATACGCACGGATATCAGTACCAATTGGCGCATCAGCAGGCAGTTCGATGATGCCGCTGTGGTCGTCGGAAATACCCAGCTCAGAGAAGGAACACAACATTCCTTCTGACGGCTCGCCACGCAGTTTGGCGGCTTTGATTTTGAAGTCACCCGGTAACACCGCGCCTACGGTGGCGACGGCGACTTTCAGGCCCTGACGGCAGTTCGGTGCACCACAGACGATATCCAGCAGGCGATCGCCGCCAACATTGATTTTGGTGACGCGCAGTTTATCGGCATTCGGATGCTGGCCACATTCAACCACTTCACCCACTACCACCCCATGAAAGGCACCGGCAACCACATCCACGCCGTCCACTTCCAGACCTGCCATGGTGATCTGTTCAGCCAGCGCAGCGCTGTCCAGGGCTGGATTTACCCATTCGCGTAACCAGAGTTCACTGAATTTCATTGGATAACCTGCCCTTATTTAAATTGTTTGAGGAAACGTAAATCATTTTCGAAGAAGGCGCGCAGATCGGTCACGCCATAGCGCAGCATGGTCAGACGCTCCATGCCCATACCGAAGGCAAAGCCAGAATAGACTTCCGGATCAATACCCACGTTGCGCAGCACATTCGGGTGCACCATGCCGCAACCCAGCACTTCCAGCCATTTGCCGTTTTTGCCCATCACATCCACTTCAGCGGAGGGTTCGGTGAACGGGAAGTAAGACGGACGGAAGCGAATCTGCAGGTTCTCTTCAAAGAAGTTATTCAGGAAATCGTGCAGCGTGCCTTTCAGATTGGTAAAGCTGATGTCTTTATCCACGATCAGCCCTTCCATCTGATGGAACATCGGGGTGTGCGTCTGATCGTAATCGTTACGATACACACGACCCGGCGCGATGATGCGAATCGGCGGCTGCTGGTTTTTCATGGTACGAATCTGTACGCCAGAGGTCTGCGTGCGCAGCAGGCGGGTTGCATCGAACCAGAAGGTGTCGTGATCGGCACGCGCCGGGTGGTGACCCGGAATATTCAGCGCGTCGAAGTTATGATAGTCATCTTCAATTTCCGGCCCGGTGGCGACCGCGAAACCCAATTCACCGAAAAAGGTTTCGATACGATCGATGGTACGGGTTACCGGATGCAGCCCACCGTTCTCAGAACGACGACCCGGCAGTGAGACATCAATCGTCTCTTCTGCCAGACGCGCATTCAGCGCCGCGCTTTCCAGCGTATCTTTGCGCGCGTTGAGGCGATCCTGCACCTGTTGCTTGGCTTCATTAATTACCGCACCGGCAGCAGGACGTTCCTCTGCTGGCAGCTCGCGCAGGGTGGTCATCTGCAGTGTCAGATGTCCTTTTTTACCCAGGAATTCGACGCGCACGGCGTCCAGAGCGGCGATATCCGACGCCTCGTCGATGGCGGCCGTGGCACGGGCCACCAGGTCTGCGAGTTGGGACATGATTTCCTCTTCTTCCAGTCAGGCTGGTCTGTTCTCGTTGGGATCCGTGGATCCAATGTAGTGTCGCCAGAAACAAAAAAGCCTCCACGAGGGAGGCTTTCAGCGCGATTTTTCGTTTCTTTTCTTATGCGCAAAAGCCCCCGAATGTCAGGCGCTAAAGTAAAAAAAGAAACGGAAAATAGCAGCGTGCATGCTTGCGTTACCTTGTCATGATTTCAACGGCACTATTGAAAAGCGCGGCGCGTAAAATGTCAATCTTTTGCGTGGCTTGCGGATAATAAAAAAGGGAGCAAGCTCCCTTTTTTACCTGACTTACGCCAGAGCTGATTTTGCTTTTTCAACCAGTGCAGTAAATGTCACTTTGTCGAATACAGCGATGTCAGCCAGGATTTTACGGTCGATTTCAATGGACGCTTTTTTCAGGCCATTGATGAAACGGCTGTAAGAGATGCCGTTCTGACGCGCCGCAGCGTTGATACGTGCGATCCACAGCTGACGGAACTGACGCTTACGTTGACGACGGTCACGGTAAGCATACTGACCAGCTTTGATAACAGCCTGGAAGGCAACGCGGTATACACGTGAACGTGCACCGTAGTAGCCTTTAGCTTGTTTTAAGATTTTTTTGTGACGTGCGCGAGCAATTACACCACGTTTTACGCGAGCCATGTGACTCTCCTGTTTCTATATTCTGAATTTTCCCTTTATCTTTCGTGCCGCAGCGGCGTTGGCTGCCTTCGTTCATCCCAGTCACTTACTAATGTAAGCTCAGGTCTTCACTCAGTTGCCGCCTTGCTGCAACCCGAAATCTATCGGGACTGAAAAAAATTAAACTTATGCGTACGGCAGGCAGGCAATAACCAGACCCAGATCGCCTTTAGACACCAGGCCTTTCGGACGCAGGTGACGTTTACGCTTAGTTGATTTTTTGGTCAGAATATGACGCAGGTTCGCGTGCTTACGCTTGAAGCCGCCAGAAGCGGTCTTCTTGAAGCGCTTAGCCGCGCCACGTACAGTTTTAATCTTTGGCATTTTTACAAATATCCACTTCGCATTGTTAATAAAATGAATCAGACAGGCGAATAAAAAACCGCACAACGCGAACGCTGCGCGGAATTTATTACTTGAAAGCCTACTGTTTCTTCTTAGGTGCGAGCACCATGATCATCTGGCGGCCTTCGATCTTCGATGGGAAGGATTCGACCACTGCCAGTTCAACCAGATCTTCTTTCACGCGGTTAAGCACTTCAATACCGATCTGTTGGTGCGCCATCTCACGACCACGGAAACGCAGCGTGATTTTGGCTTTATCGCCCTCTTCCAGAAAACGAATCAGGCTGCGGAGTTTTACCTGATAGTCGCCTTCGTCGGTACCCGGTCGGAATTTAATTTCCTTAACCTGGATAACTTTCTGCTTCTTCTTCTGTTCCTTAGAAGATTTGCTCTTTTCATAGAGGAACTTGCCGTAATCCATAATACGGCAAACCGGCGGTTCGGCGTTAGGGCTGATTTCAACTAAATCTACGCCAGCTTCTTCTGCTTTCTCGATAGCTTCGCGCAGAGACACAATGCCAAGTTGCTCGCCATCAACGCCAGTCAGGCGCACTTCAGTAGCGCGAATTTCGCCGTTGATACGATTAGGACGCGTCGGTTGTACTCGTTTTCCGCCTTTAATACCTTATTCCTCCAATTGGTGAAGATGTCGGCTGCGAATTTCTTGTTGCAGCTTCTCAACAAACACATCTACGTCCATGCTTCCGAGGTCTTTACCACGGCGGGTACGCACGGCAACTTTGCCTGCTTCCACCTCTTTCTCGCCGCAAACCAGCATATAAGGGACGCGACGTAATGTGTGCTCGCGGATTTTAAAGCCTATCTTCTCGTTTCTCAAGTCTGCTTTGACACGAATGCCCGCATTTTGCAATTTCTTTGTCAATTCGGTGACATATTCTGCCTGACTGTCGGTGATATTCATCACCACAGCCTGGACCGGAGCCAGCCAGCTTGGGAAGAAGCCAGCAAACTCTTCGGTCAGAATGCCGATGAAACGCTCCATCGAGCCAAGAATCGCACGGTGAATCATTACCGGCGTCTGGCGATCATTGTTTTCACCAACATAAGTGGCATCCAGACGCTTCGGCAAAGAAAAGTCTAGCTGAACGGTACCACACTGCCAGGCGCGATCAAGGCAATCATGCAGGGTGAACTCAATTTTCGGGCCATAGAATGCACCTTCACCCGGTTGATATTCAAACGGAATCTGGTTTTCATTCAGTGCTTCCGCCAAATCCACTTCCGCACGGTCCCACATTTCGTCAGTACCGATACGTTTTTCCGGACGAGTGGAGAGTTTCACCACAATTTTTTCAAAGCCGAAGGTGCTGTACATGTCGTACACCATACGGATACAGCTGTTCACCTCATCACGTACCTGATCTTCGGTACAGAAGATGTGAGCATCATCCTGGGTAAAACCACGTACGCGCATCAGACCATGCAGCGCGCCTGACGGCTCATTGCGATGGCAGCTACCGAACTCCGCCATACGCAGCGGCAGATCGCGATAGGATTTCAAACCCTGATTGAAGATCTGCACATGCCCTGGGCAGTTCATCGGCTTGATGCAATATTCACGGTTCTCAGAAGAGGTGGTGAACATCGCTTCTTTATAGTTTTCCCAGTGCCCGGTTTTTTCCCACAGCACGCGGTCCATCATGAACGGACCTTTTACTTCCTGGTACTGGTACTCTTTCAGCTTACTGCGTACAAACACTTCCAGCTCACGGAAGATGGTCCAGCCGTCGTTGTGCCAGAACACCATGCCCGGTGCTTCTTCCTGCATATGGTAGAGATCGAGCTGCTTACCGATTTTACGGTGATCGCGCTTCGCCGCTTCTTCCAGACGTTGCAGATACGCAGCCAGCTGCTTTTTATCCGCCCAGGCAGTGCCGTAAATGCGTTGCAGCATTTTGTTGTTGCTGTCACCGCGCCAGTAAGCACCAGAAATTTTCTGCAGCTTAAAGTGATGACAGAAGCGCATATTCGGCACGTGCGGACCACGGCACATGTCGATGTATTCTTCATGATGGTACAGGCCAGGATGGTCATCATGGCTGATGTTTTCATCAAGAATGGTGGTTTTATAGTTCTCACCGCGTGCGGCAAAGACGTCACGCGCCTCCTGCCAGCTCACTTTTTTCTTGATGACGTCGTAATTCGTTTCAGCCAGCTGGTGCATACGCTTTTCCAGCTGATCCAGATCTTCCTGCGTCAGGGTGTGTTCCAGATCGACATCATAATAGAAGCCATTATCAATCACCGGCCCGATCGCCATTTTGGTGTTCGGCCACAGCTGCTTGATAGCATGGCCCAGCAGGTGCGCACAGGAGTGACGGATAATTTCCAGACCTGCGTCATCTTTAGCGGTGATAATCGCCACCTGCGCATCGTCATGAATCAGATCGACTGCGTCCACCAACTCGCCATTCACACGACCGGCAATACAGGCTTTCGCCAGACCAGGGCCGATGTCCAGCGCGATATCCATCACGCTTACCGGACGATCAAAACTGCGCTGGCTGCCATCAGGAAGAGTAATTACTGGCATTTCATATCCTTAATTGCAGTGGTAAGCCACACGAAAGCCTACATGCAACATTGAGTTTAAATAAGGGTAACCCGGCGTAATGTCAGACCCACATTGTCGGAATGACGCCTGGGAGATAAAGCGCCGGTGATGATAACAGCTTTCACCGGCGAGCAAAACCCGCAGAAAATGCGCTAAGCCTGCGTCAGCTAAAAAAAAACCGCTGCGTGGCGCAGGCCAGGCAGCGGTGTTCACCTTTAGCTGGTTACATTGCGTAAGTCAGCTGGATGGTAGTTTTGGTATCGGTACGATCCGGCGCAGATTCCGGCGGATTGTTATTCCAGGTCACGTTGTAGGCCAGTTTCAATGCGAAATGTTCGTTGATCGCCACCTGCAGACCGGTTTCGGAGTTCAGGGTGGTATCTTCGCCAAAGCTGGTCAGAACAGACACGCCCTGAATAAATTTGGTGGTGTCAGTCAGCTGCCACTGGTAGCTCAGCGCGCCATAGCCCAGCGCCTTGGTCTCATGTCCACCGTCGTGGAAATCGTCATAACGCACACCCGGACCGAATTCAGCACGCAGTGAGTGAATCGGACCGCTCATCAGCTGACGACCATAACCGGCAGTCAGTACATCACGTGCGTCGTAGCCGTTGAAACGATCGCTCAACCAGCTGGCCTGACCGAACAGATAGTCAGCGCTGTTGAGGTTATAACGGGAACGGCCACCGATGTTGTAAGTCTCAGAAGAACGCACATCGTTGGATGAGTTGTTCGCCGCGTTACCCCACAGACTGAATGCGGTACTGGTTTGGTACCATGTCATAGAGGTTGCTGCACTCAGTGAGGAGCTGGTGGTGTTACCGGTCTGCGCCATGTAACCCGCTGACGCGCTGCCTTCAAACGGCTTTTTCGCCGTTGATGGGTCATCCATGGAAGTGAATACGGTGTTATCTGCAAATGCCTGGTGACAAAATGCTCCAACAGAGAGCAAGAGAACAGCGGACAGCTTATTAAAGGCTTTCATTTAAGTGTGACCCGTACGACGGTTTAAAAAGTGATGAGTCTGAAGAGTTTTCCCGGACGATCAACGCAATTTACTGTAAGTTTTGTAAAAAAGTATGAAGTCACCGGAAAAGCCAGGTTTTGCGCTGAGGCCGCGCCGCTAATGGGATTATTCTCATTAACGGCGCGCATTATAGAGGGCAATTAGCGAAATAGCAGCCGAATTGCTACAAGAATTTTCTGAACCCCGGGCAGAGAAAATCCGGCCATATACTTCCGCTAATTGCTGCAAATTCGCTCAATTCATCACGCTGGTCTACGCTGAAATCTGTTCCAGAACAATGAGGTGAAAGATGAGCGACCTGAAGCGTTACATTGTGACCATCCTTTATCAGGAAAAAGGTCTGAGCGATGTGCAATCGCTGAACAGTGTCATGGTCAATGGCGGCTACAACACCACCTTGAATGATGCCGATGGACATCCGCACGAGCTGGGCACCAACAGTTTTGGTTTGGTCAGTGCGCTGGAAGAACAAGAGCTGGCTGAGCAGGCCGCCGGGTTAGCCTCCGTTGCGCTGGGCGAGAAACCGGAGGTTGCAGTCACCACCCTGGAAGCTTTTTTGAAAGAACAATCCTGATTGGTGTGAAAAGCGCGCGTCCATACTGGTTTTGTTCAGGTTTTGAGCGTTACAATTGAACTCAGGCAGCGAATAAAGAGGATTACCCCCATGTGGTCAGCCATTAGTCGACTGTTAAGCGAGTATGCCGGCGATGCCGAAATCACCGAGCGCCATGAACTCCCCGGGGGTGATGTCCATCCTGCCTGGCGCATTCGTTATGGCAAGCTCGACGTGTTCGTCAAATGCAATACCCGCGATATGCTCACCCTGTTCAGTTGGGAAGCCGACCAGCTGGCACTGCTGGCGCGAACCCAGACGGTACGCGTACCTCAGGTATACGGCGTAGGTAACGATCGTGATACCAGTTTTCTGCTGCTGGAGTATCTGCCGCCCGACCCGCTTAATGAACACACCGCCTTTCAGCTTGGCCAGCAGCTGGCGCATCTGCATAAGTGGAGCGAACAGCCACAGTTTGGCCTTGATTTCGACAACAACATCACCACCACGCCACAACCCAATAGCTGGCTGCGCCGCTGGTCAGTGTTTTTTGCCGAACAACGTATCGGCTGGCAGTTGCAGCTGGCGGCGGAGAAAGGCGTCAGCTACGGCGATATGGATCGGATCGTTGACTGCGTGCAACGCGCCCTGGCGAACCATCATCCGCAACCTTCATTATTGCATGGCGACTTGTGGCCAGCGAATTGCGCCGGTAGTCCCGGCGGCCCCTGGATTTTTGACCCTGCCTGCTACTGGGGCGATCGCGAGTGTGACCTGGCAATGCTGAGCTATTACGCCGATTTGCCGCGGCAGATTTACGAAGGCTATCACGCCGTATGGCCGCTGGCGGAAGGTTTCTCGCAGCGTCAGCCGGTGTATCAGCTTTACTATCTGCTGAACCGCGCTAACGTATTCGGTGGCAACTGGTCGGACGAAGCGCAATTCGCCATCGACCAGTTGCTGGATGAAGATGCGGTGGTACAACGTCAGGCCAGACCGGCCTGACGGTTTACAGCAAACCGAGCAATTTCAGTACGAAGTAACCGGCAATCGCGATCACAATCGGCAGGATGTACAACGGAAAGACCTGCAACAGAATGGTATGACGCGGCACGTGGATTTTCTCCTCCAGCTGTGCACGGTTACGTCCCTCGCTGCCTTTCGCCTGCTCCAGAATCAACTGGTCCTCAATGCCTTCCTTTATATGGCGTGACTGACGCCACATGCGTGCGCCTGAGGCCTGCATCGCAATACCAACGAAAATCAGAAAGTAGATAATCCAGAAACCAATATTTGTTTCCCCTTTAAACTCCGGCACCGGGGAGTTTTGCCAGAAAAAACTCAGAAACGGCGTATTAAACTTCACCATATCAATCATGACATGCACAAAATCGAGCATCACCGCATCGATACCGGGTTGCTTTTCGCTGTGCTTAAACATGAAACCTAAGACGGAGATGATGGTGGACAAAAGCGCCGGAATAAAAATCACCCAGCCAGCCACTCGCTTAAGGATGGCGATGCGGCCAGCCTGTTGGTAAGTCATGGTGTCTCCCTGAACAGAATAAGATTTGCCCTAAGTCTACCTGTACTGCGGCTTTTTTTCCTGAAAAATGCGCGGCATGGTGGCGGGTCGGTTTTCATGCTGAGTCGTGTTAAGGTTAGCCAAATTTCAAACGGAGCCGCTGTATGTCATATCGTCGCCCTGTTCTGGCCGCCATTTTTGATATGGACGGATTGCTGATCGACTCAGAACCGCTGTGGGATCGCGCCGAACTGGATGTTTTTGCCACCCTGGGGGTGGATCTCACCCGCCGCCACGAATTGCCAGACACCTTAGGTTTGCGCATCGATCAGACTGTTCGCATGTGGTACGAAGCGCTGCCGTGGAACGGACCGGACCAGCAGGAAGTCACCGACCGTATCATTGCGCGCGCACTGACGCTGGTGGAAGAGACCCGCCCGCTGCTGCCTGGTGTTGAGCAGGCTCTGCTGTTATGCCGCCAGCAGGGATTAAAAATTGGTCTCGCCTCCGCCTCACCGATGCATATGCTGGAGCGAGTGCTGGAGATGTTTAACCTGCGTCACTATTTTGACGTGCTGGCTTCAGCGGAGCGGCTCCCCTACAGCAAGCCGCATCCGCAGGTTTATCTTGATGCGGCGGCAAAGCTGGCTATCGACCCCCTGAACTGCGTGGCGCTGGAAGATTCCTTTAACGGCATGGTTGCCAGCAAAGCGGCGCGAATGCGCTCAATCGTCGTCCCGGCAGCCGAACATCGCGCTGATGCGCGCTGGGCGCTGGCGAATGTTCAGCTGGACGACCTCACCCAGCTTACCGCTCCCCATCTGCATGGCTGACAGCCCGATAGCCCGCTCTGACAGCGGGCTTTTTTTTGCCGATTTGATCGCTAACACAAATAAATAAAACAACGTTTCATTTTTATTGAATTCATGTCTCATCCTGCCTAAGATGCCAACAGACCCGCATCGGGACCTATTCCTTCTTTAATCAAGAGGCCTGAGATGGACGTACGTCAAAGCATTCACAGCGAGCATGCTAAAACCCTCGATACTGCCGCCCTGCGCCGCGAATTTCTCATTGAAAACATTTTCACCCCGGATGATTACACCCTCACCTACAGCCACATTGACCGAATCATTATTGGAGGCGTGATGCCGCTTCAGCAGGCAGTCACCATTGGCAGTGAGGTGGGTAAGCAGCTCGGTGTGAGCTATTTTCTTGAGCGCCGTGAGTTGGGGGTGATCAATATCGGTGGCCCCGGCCTGATTGAGGTGGAGGATAAAACCTGGGAAATTGGTCATCAGGAAGCGCTGTATGTCGGCCAGGGGGCAAAGCAGGTTATTTTCCGCAGCAGCGATGCCAGCCATCCGGCGAAGTTTTATTACAACAGCGCCCCGGCACACACCCGCTATCCCGATAAAAAAATCACGCTCGATAACGCCGTAAAAGCCACGCTGGGTGATGCTGCCACCTCTAACCGTCGCACCATTAATAAATTTATCGTGCCGGATGTGTTGCCAACCTGTCAGCTCACCATGGGGCTGACCCGTCTTGACGAGGGCAACCTGTGGAACACCATGCCCTGCCACACCCATGAACGCCGAATGGAAGTCTACTTTTATTTCGATATGGCCGCCGACAGCGCGGTATTCCATATGATGGGCCAGCCGCAGGAAACCCGTCATCTGCTGGTACATAACGAGCAGGCGGTGATTTCACCCAGTTGGTCGATTCATGCCGGTGTCGGTACCCAGCGTTATACCTTTATCTGGGGCATGGTCGGTGAAAATCAGGTGTTTGATGACATGGACCACGTCAGCGTCAGCGCGCTGCGTTAAGGCACAGGGGAAATACCATGATTCTGAATGCATTTTGTCTTGAAGGAAAAGTGGCGCTGGTCACCGGTTGTAATACCGGGCTGGGCCAGGGGATGGCGCTCGGACTGGCGCAGGCTGGCTGCGATATTATCGGGGTAAACCGTGCCGGGCCTGATGATACGGCAGAAAAAGTCATCGCGCTGGGTCGCCGTTTCTGGTCAATTCAGGCCGATCTCACTCAGCCGTCAACCGTGCCGCGCATTGTGGAACAGGCGGTGGCACAGGCAGGTCACATTGATATTCTGGTCAACAACGCTGGGATTATCCGCCGTGAAGATGCCCTGAATTTCAGTGAAAAAGACTGGGATGATGTCATGAACATTAACAGCAAGAGCCTGTTTTTTCTCTCACAGCAGGTCGCCCGACAATTCATTGCTCAGGGGCATGGCGGTAAGATCATTAACATTGCCTCGATGCTGTCGTTTCAGGGGGGCATTCGCGTCCCTTCCTACACGGCGTCCAAAAGCGCAGTAATGGGGCTGACGCGGCTGATGGCCAACGAATGGGCGAAGTATGGCATCAATGTCAACGCCATTGCCCCCGGCTATATGGCGACGAATAACACGCAACAGATTCGCGATGATGAATCGCGCAGTGAAGAGATCCTCGCCCGTATTCCGGCCGGACGCTGGGGGTTGCCGGACGATATGATGGGGCCAGTGGTGTTCCTCGCCTCCAGCGCTTCTGACTACGTCCACGGCTACACCGTGGCAGTGGACGGTGGCTGGCTGGCGCGCTAAGCCTCTCATTTCCCGCGTCATTCTGGCGCGGGTATCGTCTTAAATTCACGCCTGGTTACAGCGTCACATATTCTCATTCACTGGATAAATCCCTATACTGGATGCATCGACAGTTTGCAGCCAGGTTTTATCATGACGGCCGAAGGCCACATCATTTTCGCCATTGCCAGCGCTATTTTTGCCAAACGCGCCGAGCTGACACCCGTGATGGCCAGTGCCGACTGGTGGCATCTGGTGCCTGCTACGCTGCTGACCTGCCTGCTGCCGGATATCGATCACCCTAAATCGGTGCTGGGACAACGGCTGCGATGGCTTTCTCAGCCGATTGCACGTGCCTTTGGTCATCGTGGCTTTACCCACAGTTTACTGGCGGTGGCGGTGAGTATCTGGCTATTCCAGATTAATGTTCCCGCCAGCTGGCCGATTCCTGCCGATGTATTGCAAGGCATGACCCTCGGCTATCTCAGCCATATTGTCGCCGATATGCTCACCCCGGCGGGTGTTCCCCTGCTGTGGCCCTGCCGCTGGCGCTTTCGCCTGCCAGTGCTCAATAGCCAGAAAGGCAACCAACTGGAGCGCGCCCTGTGCCTGGCATTGGTGGGTTATGCCCTGTGGTTTCCCCCCGGCCTGCCATCTTTTGGTGCAAACGGCTGGCCGGAACAGTTGTTCAGCACGTTACAAAATGGCGTCAGCCGATTAATTAATAGCCAGAATGAACGATAATCAGACAAAAATCAGCATATTGTTATAATCAATTCCATTTGGATATAAGCCTGCTGTTTTATGAACTGATAACATGCCGCCATTCCTGTTAAGGAATCACCCTGTATTCCGCGCCCGTACATGCGAAGGCGCGGCAAATCTCTGGAGTAGAGCATGGATTTTCCCCTGATTATTAATCTCGTGGTGTTCGCCGCGCTGCTGGTGCTGCTGGCTCGCATCGGTAACGATCGCTGGAGCCTGTCAAAACGCGTTCTGACAGGCCTGGTCTTCGGCGTGCTGTTTGGCCTGGCGCTGCAAACCCTTTATGGTGAGAACAGCCCTGTGGTTAAAGCCTCGATCAGCTGGTTCAATATTGTGGGCAATGGCTATGTGCAGCTGCTGCAAATGATTGTGATGCCGCTGGTTTTCGCCTCGATCCTCAGCGCGGTAGCGCGTCTGCATAATGCCTCTTCGCTGGGTAAAATCAGCGTCCTGACCATTGGCGTGCTGTTGTTTACCACCGCTATCTCAGCGCTGGTCGGCGTGATGGTAACCGGCCTGTTTGGCCTGAGTGCCGAGGGTCTGGTGCAAGGGGCGCAGGAAACCGCGCGTCTGAACGCAATTCAAAGCAACTACATTGGCAAAGTGGCCGATCTCTCGGTGCCGCAGCTGCTGCTCTCCTTTATCCCGAAAAATCCGTTTGCGGACCTGACCGGTGCCAGCCCGACTTCGATCATCAACGTGGTGATTTTTGCGGCCTTCCTCGGCGTTGCCGCCTTGCAGTTGCTGAAAGATGACAAGACCAAAGGCGAGCGCGTACTGGTTGCCATCGATACCCTGCAATCCTGGGTGATGAAGCTGGTGCGTTTGATCATGAAGCTGACGCCTTACGGTGTGCTGGCGCTGATGACCAAAGTGGTGGCGGGTTCTAATCTGCAGGACATTATCAAGCTCGGCGGCTTTGTGGTGGCATCGTACCTCGGTCTTGCCATTATGTTTGGCGTGCACGCGCTGTTGCTGTCAGTTAATGGTATCAATCCGCTACGCTTCTTCCGTAAAGTCTGGCCGGTGATTACCTTTGCCTTCACCAGCCGTTCCAGTGCTGCCAGCATCCCGCTGAATGTGGAAACCCAGACTCGTCGCCTTGGCGTGCCGGAATCTATTGCCAGCTTCTCCGCCTCTTTCGGTGCCACCATTGGCCAGAACGGCTGTGCCGGTTTGTATCCGACCATGCTGGCAGTGATGGTCGCACCGACGGTGGGGATCAACCCGTTTGATCCGCTGTGGATTGCCACGCTGGTAGGCATTGTGACGCTGAGCTCAGCGGGCGTTGCCGGTGTCGGCGGTGGTGCCACCTTTGCCGCGTTGATTGTGCTGCCCGCGATGGGCCTGCCCGTGACGCTGGTTGCGCTGCTGATTTCCATTGAACCGCTGATCGATATGGGCCGTACCGCGCTCAACGTCAACGGTGCGATGACCGCCGGTTCACTGACCAGCCGCTGGCTCGGTCTGACCGATAAGAAAGTGCTGGAAAGTGACGAACACGCCGAACTGGCGCATCGTTAAGCCATCGATACCAGATGCGACTCAGTGCGCATCTGGTCAATCCCCCTCAGGTTTTCCTCCCTAATCCCTACCAATCATGGCGCTACCGTCAGGAAAGTGTTAAACATGGTAAATAGAGGAAAAATCAGCCACTTTTAGCTTGAGTTTTACCGGTGAAAAGCCAATCCTGCTACCAGTCATAGCAGGAGAACTACTCATGAAAAAAGTTATCGCCTCGGTGCTGGCGTTAACGTTATTAACGCCAGCCATCGCCCTCGCCCATCCTGGTCCCTGGGGACCCGGTCCAGGACCACACTGGGGAGGACCCGGCCCGCTGCATTTCTTACCCGATGCCGCGACAGCAGTGTTGATTGGCGGCCTGACCTACTATCTGCTCAATGGCAGCTATTATCAGCGTCAGGGAGAAAACTATGTGGTGGTACAGCCACCGCAGCCAGTGCCGGTAGAAGGGATGCGCGTACTCGATTTCAACGGCAGACGTTATTACGTGCAGGAAGGTCATTACTACCAGCGCGATATCAACGGCAGCTACACTGAAGTTCCCCGCCCTTATGGTTTGTAAGCCCCAATGAAAAACGGCCCGTCAATGACGGGCCGTTTGTTGTTTTGCTGCGCTTACTGTGCGGCCTGCGGATCGGTATCGTAATCTTTACAGCTCTGGAAACCGTAGTTCATTACACGACCGGTGTCGCTATAGCTGACAAAATAGGTCTGCGGCTTACCATCGCGCTCACCCAGAACATAAGTCTGGCAAGTCCCACGCGCATGCACCATGGTGATTTCCGTTGACGGCGGCCCGGCAATCTGACGCACCTGGTCACGGGTCATGCCTTTTTTCACATCCTTCACCACAGGCTTCGTCACGAAGCTTTCAGCGCGATCGTAAGCTGTACACCCAGAGAGAGCAGCCAGCGTCATCGCGGCAACGATACATCCCAGCACTTTATTCATCTTGTTGTTCCTCATCGCTTTGTCCATGTAGCTATAAGCCTGGAACATAAATCCAGATTAATCAACTTTATGGCTGCGGATTCGGTCAGTTCCGAAGCGTCAGGATTGCGTAAAAGTACCTGTGATCATCGATACGCCACCGTATAATCGCCCAATGAGAATAAGCACTCTCAAAACTATTTTCAGGGCGGTTATGACCAGACAACGCGAAAACAAAGACCAGCGCCACCGTCAGCGCCAGGATGAAATCATTCGCGCCGCACGCGAGTGTTTCCGCCGGGAAGGCTTCCATGCCGCCAGTATGGCGCGCTTAGCCTGCGCGGCGAATCTTAGCGTCGGGCAGATCTACCGTTATTTCCCCAGCAAAGACGCCATCATTGAAGAGATGGTAAAACGCATCGTTGATGGGCGCGTGGCAGCAATGCGCGATCGGGTCGACAGCGATCAGCTCGCCGCCCTGCTCGCCGGACGTGAAAACCTGAATAGCGAAGATGACTTGCTGATGCTGGATGTCGCTGCCGAAGCAGGTCGTAATCCGCGCGTCGCCGCCATGCTGGAAGCCGCCGATGCCCGTATGTTTAACCATGCCCGACAGAAGGTTCGTTCCAGCCATCCGGAACTCAGCGATGACCAGGTTGATGGCTGCGTTGAAGTATTGGCGGTGCTGTTTGATGGCACCGCTCTGCGCCGACTAACGCCACAGAAAGCGTCAGCGGTAACCCTGCAACACCTTTATCAGAACCTGATTTCACACTTAATAAAAACAGAGGATAAATGACACCTGCACATTCGAATCGCCTGGTTTACGCCATCATCCTTGGCCTGCTTGCAGCACTTGGGCCACTGTGTATCGATCTCTATCTCCCCGCGCTGCCTGAGCTGGCGCAGGATCTGCATACCCAAACGGCCACCGCGCAGTTAAGCCTGACAGCGGGCCTGCTCGGCCTCGGAGCGGGTCAGCTGTTGTTTGGCCCGATGAGTGACAAATTTGGCCGCCTGCGCCCGTTACTGCTCTCGCTGGTGTTGCTGTTTATTGCCTCAATTGGCTGTGCACTGGCCAAAGATATTAACCAGCTGCTGGTGGCACGTCTGTTTGAGGGCTTAGCCGGTGCCGGTGGTGCAGTGCTGTCGCGTGCCGTGGCGCGTGATATGTACAGCGGTCACGAACTGACGCGCTTTTTTGCGCTGCTGATGCTGGTCAACGGCCTGGCACCGATTGCCGCTCCGGTACTGGGCGGCGTACTCCTGACGCTGCTTAACTGGCGCGGTATTTTTGTCGTGCTGGCCGCAATCGCGATTGTGCTGATCCTGCTGGCACGCTGGAAATTGCATGAAACGCTGCCAGCGGAACGACGCAGTAAAGGATCGGTGTTCTCCGCCTGGGCGGCACTCGGCCAGGTCATTACCCATCGTCCCTTTATGGGTTTCTGTTTGACCCAGGGCTTTATGATGGCGGGCATGTTCGCCTATATCGGCGCCTCCCCCTTTGTATTGCAGCAGATTTATGGTTTGTCACCGCAGGCGTTCAGCCTTTGCTTCGCTGCGAATGGCGTCGGTTTGATTATTGCTTCGCAGACCAGCGCACGCCTGTGTCCATTGTGGGGCGAGTATCGGGTGTTGCAGGGCGGACTGGTGCTGGCCTTTGTCGCCTCACTCGGCCTGCTGCTGGCAGGCATCAGCGGCGCACCGCTGCCGCTGCTGTTGGTGGCCTTGTTCTTCACCATCGCCAGTAACGGCGTCATCGCCACCACCGCTTCATCACTGGCGATGCAAAGCCAGGGACATCGCGCGGGCAGTGCTTCAGCGGTTATCGGCGTGACGATGTTCACCCTTGGTGCCATCAGCGTGCCGGTCACCGGCCTCGGCGGCACCTCGGTTATCAGTATGACGGGTACGATTTTCGGCTGTTTTATGCTGGCGATTGTGATGTTTTTCCTGCTGGCAATGAAGCCGAAAAGCGCCTGATTTACCAGCAAATAACTGAGACAACAAGCCATACGGCTTGTTGTTTTGGCCCAGCCGCGTTAGCTTTAGGACATCATTCGTATTGTGCCGCCCGGCAACTGACTTGAGGAGAGGTTCATGTCACTGCAGCAGGAAATCATTGAAGCCTTAGGCGTTAAATCCGTTATCGATCCCCAGCAGGAAATCCGCGTTAGCGTTGATTTTTTAAAGTCGTACCTGAAAACCAATCCGGGGATCAAAACCCTGGTGCTCGGTATCAGCGGCGGTCAGGACTCCACGCTGACCGGTATCCTGTCGCAGACCGCCATTCGCGAACTGCGTGAAGAAACCGGGGATCAGGACTACACCTTTATCGCCGTGCGCCTGCCGTATGGCGTGCAGGCAGATGAGCAGGATTGTCAGGATGCGCTGGCGTTTATCCAGCCGGACCGTTCGCTGGTGGTCAACATCAAAGAAGCGGTGCTGGCAAGTGAGCGCGCCTTGCAGGACGCGGGCATTACCCTTTCCGATTACATTCGCGGCAACGAAAAAGCGCGCGAACGAATGAAAGCGCAATATAGCATTGCCGGAATGACCAAAGGCGTGGTGGTAGGTACCGACCATGCGGCAGAAGCGGTCACCGGTTTCTTCACCAAATACGGTGATGGCGGCAGCGACATCAACCCGATTTTCCGTCTGAATAAAGGCCAGGGCAAACAGTTGCTGAAGCTGCTGGGCTGCCCGGAGCATCTCTACCTGAAGCATCCCACTGCCGACCTCGAAGACGATCGTCCTGGCCTGCAGGATGAAGTGGCACTCGGTGTGACCTATCTGCAGATTGATGCTTACCTGGAAGGGAAAACCATCGATGCCGCTGCGGCTAAAACCATCGAAGGCTGGTATCTGAAAACTGAACACAAACGCCGCCCACCGATTACCGTGTTCGACGATTTCTGGAAAAAATAACCCCATCCGGCGTTTTCCACCCCTGGACGGAAAACGCCTTTCTCAGCCTCATTTGAAACGTTGCTATGCCTGCAAATTTACCGCGTGCCACCCTGGTAGGGCTGAGCGCGATTTTACTCTGGAGCACCACCGTTGGTCTGTTACGCAGCGTCAGTGAAGCCTTTGGTGCGACGGGCGGGGCAGCATTGATTTACACCACTACCGCCGTATTGTTATGCCTGACGCGCGGCCTGCCGGATTTGCGTCAGCTTCCTGCACGTTATCTGTGGGGTGGCGGGGTGCTGTTCGTTGGCTATGAAATCTGCCTCGCACTGGCGATTGGTCTGGCACAGGATCGCGCTCAATCGCTGGAACTGGGGATGATCAACTATCTCTGGCCGTGCCTGACGATTGTGTTCGCTATTCCGATGAATCAACAGCGGTTTCGTGTGTGGCTATGGCCGGGGTTACTGTTGTCACTGGCGGGTATTATCTGGGTGTTGCAAAGCGGCGGAAGCAGTTCACTCAGCCAACTCGGACATAACCTGCTCAGCAATCCGCTGGCTTATGGGCTGGCATTTATCGCCGCGATCGCCTGGGGGCTGTACAACAATGTGACGCGTCGATACGCCAGCGGCAAAAGCGGCGTCAATCTGTTCTTTGTCATCACTGCACTGGCGTTGTGGATCAAATTTGTTGTGACGGAAGATTTCAGTTCGCTGCATTTCAGCCTGATTCCGGCGCTTGAGGTGCTGTTTATGGGGATATCGACCGCCGTTGCCTATTCAGCCTGGAACCACGGCATCCAGCACGGCAACCTGACGCTGCTGGCGACCGCCTCCTACTTCACCCCGGTGCTGTCTGCCTTGCTGGCCTCGCTGTGGCTGGGTCTGACGCCCTCGCTGGCCTTCTGGCAGGGCGTGTTAATGATCACCCTGGGTTCACTGGTTTGCTGGCTGGCAACGCGCCGCCTGTCGTCGCTGGCGAGAAAAACGCCCGGCTGATACACTGGATAGGTAACCAGTAATCGGAGTGTTCTTTGGTCAGACAATCCACCCGCAGCCGCCTCGAATTTGATGCGGCGGCCATTTATCAATATCCCGAACATTTACGTCAGTGGCTGGAAGGTTTACCCAACCAGCCCGGCGTCTATGTTTTCCACGGCGAGAGTGACAGCCTGCCGCTGTATATCGGTAAGAGCGTCAATCTGCGTAGCCGCGTGATGTCCCATTTCCGCACCCCCGATGAAGCCAGCATGCTGCGCCAGGCCAGGCGCGTCAGCTGGATCCCGACGGCGGGTGATCTCGGCGCGCAGTTGCTGGAAGCGCAGATGATCAAAACGCAACAGCCGTTATTTAATAAACGTCTGCGAAAAAACCGCCAGCTTTGCTCGCTCCAGCTGAGCAATGCCGCCCCGCAGGTGGTTTATGCCCGCGATCTCGATTTTTCCTCTTCCCCCAATTTGTATGGCCTGTTTCGCAGCCGCCATGCGGCGCTGGAAAAACTGAAAAGCATCGCCGATGAACAACGACTGTGCCACGGCTTGCTCGGTCTGGAGAGTCTGCGCAGCGGTCGGGGGTGTTTTCGCGCTGCGCTGAAACGCTGTGCCGGAGCCTGCTGTGGTAACGAGACGATCAGCGCACATCAACAGCGTTTGCAGTCGGCGCTGGAGGATTTACGCGTAGTGTGCTGGCCATGGCCAGGCGCCGTCGGCATGGTCGAACGTGGTGAGGGGATGACGCAGATCCATGTGATTGATCACTGGTTCTGGCTGGGTTCGGTGAGCAGCGAAGAAGAAGCGCGCCAGCTACAGCGGGCATCACAGGGCTTTGATCACGACGGCTATAAAATTCTCTGCCGCCCGTTGTTGTCGGGCGATTACCCATTGATTCCGCTGTAAAAACAAAACCGCCGACGCTGCCCAAAGCACCTGGTGCGATGGACAATGTCGGCGGTCTCAAACCGTCAGGCTAAATGGATTATTCGCCATCAGCCGGTGGTGGTGGCATTTTACCGTCGTGCGGGCCTTTCTCTGTCAGACGTTTCTCAAAATTGGCGTTGAACTGTTTTTTCTGTTCAGGCGTCAAGACGTTATAGAGTTTGTTCTGGGTTTCCATCATCGCCACGGCACGGTCTTTCGCGTTGGCGGTCATTTTCTCTGCCTGCGCTTCGGCTTTCGCACGGTCGAAGCTGTCAGACGCAATGATGGCGTGGTTAGCGCGGCGCTCTTCCAGCGACGGGCGTTTAAAGTCTTTATGGCTTTCACGCATGATGTCATGCATCTGCTTTTTCTGTGCGTCGGTCAGGTTCAGACCCTTGAACATCATGTCCATGCCACCATGGCGCATCATCGGCGGCTTATGCATGGGTTTCTCGCTGCCGGCTGGCGGAGGCGTCAGGTTGTCTGCCGCAGCATGGACGATATTGGCAGCACCGAGAGCCATCGCGGTAGCCAGGAAGAGGGAAGTCAGTTTACGCATAATATTGTCCTTACTTTTCAGTTTCATGACGACAGCCTGTGTCGCGTCTTCGGAAACAAGCATACGACGCTGAACGTCAACTACTCAGAGGCTGAGTAAAGCCCTGAAAGCATAAAAGACAGATATCAGGCGATCATGGAGAGATTGAGAAGAAATGCGTGAGGAATTGCAAAAGAGTATGACAAATAAGGTAAAAAGCGCAGGAATTAAGGAGGAGTGTAACGTTCTTGTCGGTAAAACGAAAGGGTGCAGCGCGATAAATCGCGCTGCTACGGCCTGGTGCGATCGTTACAACGCCAGCGCCTGTGTCTGTTCGTTCTCTTCCACCAGCATCAGGCCAGCGCGTAAACCCGGTGCGACATTCGGATTGGGAAACAGCACATATTCCCGTGCCTGCTGCACGTAATAACGGGTATCCCCCTCCTCCGCCAGCAGGGTGCCCTGCGGAAATGCGGTAAAATTCAGGGTTTCCGGCCCCATATGCAACACGAAATCTTCCCCATGTCGGGTAATTTGCTGGGCAACACGATAATGACGAGGCGACGCCTCGATCGCCGGCAACGCATCACCGTATAACAACGCCGCCAGTGCCTGCTGTGCCGCACTGAACTGGGTAAGATCATTTTCGCCAAACGGCAGCGCTTTACCCAGTTCCAGCGTACAGCTGGCCGCAGAGAAATGTTCGCAGCTGAAATGGGTAAAAGTACCGCCAGGTGAACGATGGAACACCAGCGCTTCCAGACCCGCCGCCGCCAGCCAGTGCATAAAGTCATCCGGCCACGGACGCAGATTTTGTGGCATCACACCAAAGCGGGCATGATACGAACCGCGAATCGCGGTATGCAGATCGAGATGCCAGCGCGTCTCAGTGCCGATGCAGTTATGCCAGAAGGTTTCCAGTGCCTGTTCCAGCCGCATCGCACGTCGCGCTTCCGCTACGTCAGATACCTGCTGCCAGCGGCCACCAAATAACCGATTGATATCATATTGCTGATAGCGCTTGCCGCTACGCAGCGCCTGTGGATTCCCCAGCAACACCAGCAGGCGCACCGCCAGCGGTTTTTCTCCCCGCAGCAGGGGCGTGAGCAGCAGGTTAAGGATCTCAACCGGGGCGGTTTCATTACCGTGGATCCCCGCCGACAGTACCAGCGCCTGAGACGTCGGTGCGTGCGGGGTTAAGGACAGAATGCCCTCATCAAGCCACTGCCAGCTCAGGTGGGCATTTTGCCCCTGACGTTCCTGCGGTACCCGGCCAGACAATGTTTGTTGTAAAAAATCCTGCATTCTCTCTCCTTACGTAAAGCCAGGGGCGAAATATTCGCCCCCGACATTAGCGCTGAAACGCGTAGACACTGCCTAAGTCTAGCAGCTGTGTCAGTTCATCCAGTGCCGTGCGTCCTTCACGTAACAGTTGCGGATCGGCCAGGTCCGCCTGGGTTAAGCGATCACGATAATGACGATCGACCCAGTCATTCAGGGTGGCAAACAGGCGATCGTTCATCAGTACCGCTGGATTCAGTGCCTGACGCTCCGCTTCAGTCAGCACCACGCGCAGACGCAGACACGCCGGACCGCCGCCGTTGTACATACTTTCACGCAGGTCGAAAACCTTCAGTTCGCGAATTGGCCCGCCGCTCGCCACCAGCTCGGTCAGATAACGCCAGACACCGCTATGCTGACGCGACTCTTCCGGCAGCACCAGCAGCATGCCGCCATCGGCGCGCTGCAACAGCTGGCTGTTGAATAGATAAGTATTCACCGCATCGGCAACGGAAACCTTGCTGCCCGGTACTTCAATCGCGCAGAAACCCGGCACCCGAGACGCTAAATCGGCAAGCAGCTGTGGCTGATTGACGAACGCCTCTTCATGGCAAAACAGCACCTGCTGATTACTGACGGCGATCACATCGTTATGGAACACTCCCTGGTCAATCACGCGCGGATTTTGCTGCGCGAAAACCGTCCGCTCCGCGTTGAGCTGATGCAGACGCGCCACCGCCTCACTGGCTTCACGCGTCTGCCGCGCCGGATAACGCGCCGGTTCAGCCCCCGGCTGCTTCCCGTCACGGCCATAAATAAACAGCTGGACCCCGGCGTCACCATAAGCCGCACCGAAGCGGTTATGGTTAGCCGCGCCTTCATCACCAAAGAGTGCGACCTGCGGCAGCGCATCATGCACGCTGAAGTGTTGCGGATCGCGGAAGATCGCCCGCAGCAAATCGGCGGTTTCCGGCGCTTCAATCGCGCGATGAAACTTGTTGTTGAGATTGGCAACGGTGAAGTGCACGCGACCGTCGGCGCTGTCGGCGGAGGGAGAAACTGTCGCAGCGTTGGCGACCCACATCGCCGACGCTGAACTGGCTGCCGACAGCAGTTGTGGCACCTGCTTTGCCGCCTGGGCCAGTACCTGCTCATCGCTTCCGCTGAATCCGAGCTGACGCAGTAACGGCAGATTGGGCCGCTCATGGGGTGGAATAACCCCCTGTACATAGCCCATATCCGCCAGCGCTTTCATTTTCAGCAGTCCCTGTTTCGCCGCCAGACGCGGGTTCGAGGGTTGCAGCTGATTGCGCGTCGAAGCTTCGTTACCAAACGACAATCCGGCGTAATGATGCGTCAGGCCGACCAGGCCATCAAAGTTAGCTTCGAACGCATTCATTCAGAGGCCTCCGCCGCAGAAAAATCGAGACCCGGCGATAAACTGCCCGGCAGATTAAGGTTGGGACTTTCCAGCGATGCCATCGGCCAGGCGCAATAATCCGCCGCATACCAGGCGCTGGCACGATGGTTGCCGGAGGCACCAACGCCGCCAAACGGTGCAGAGCTGGCTGCCCCGGTCAGTGGTTTGTTCCAGTTAACAATGCCAGCGCGCGCTTCCAGCAACAGTTGATCGAACTGCGCGCGCTGCGGTGAAATCAGGCCGCAAGAGAGGCCATAACGGGTCTGATTGGCGAGACGAATCGCCTGCTCAAAGCTGTCATAGCGCACCACCTGCAATAACGGGCCGAAAACTTCCTCATCCGGTAATGCGCGCACATCGGTCATATCAATGATGCCCGGCGTGATGATGGCGCTGTCGCGATCTGGCCAGTGCATACCCAGCAGCACTTTCCCGCCCATATCCACCCGCTTCTGCCAGGCAGCAAAGATCTGTCCGGCTGCGGCCGGGGAGATCACACTACCCATAAACGGCTGAGGTTCAGCATTCCAGGCCGCAGGGTGTAAACGGCCACTCACTTCTACCAGACGTTGCAGAAACGCATCACCCGCCGCTCCGCGTTTCACCAGTAAGCGACGCGCACAGGTGCAACGCTGCCCGGCGGTGATAAACGCCGACTGAATGGCGATATGCACCGCACCGTCTATATCAGCCGGTTCCTCAACAATCAGGGCATTGTTACCGCCCATCTCCAGCGCCAGCATTTTCTCCGGCTGTCCGGCAAACTGCTTATGCAGGTGATAGCCCGTCGCGGCACTGCCGGTAAACAGCAGGCCATCAATCTGGCTTTCCGCCGCCAGTGCCTGGCCGGTGTCACGACCGCCCTGCACCATACCGAGTACCCCGGCAGGGATGCCCGCTTTCTGCCACAGCTGCACGGTTTTTTCTGCGGTCATCGGCGTCAGTTCACTGGGTTTGAACACCACGCAGTTACCTGCCAGCAGCGCCGGTACAATATGACCATTCGGCAAATGACCGGGAAAGTTATAAGGGCCAAATACCGCCAGCACCCCATGCGGACGATGGCGCAACGAGCTTTCACCTTCAGCCTGCTCGCCGGTGCGGGTATGGTAGGCCTTTACGGAAATAGCGATTTTGTTGATCATCGCCTGCACTTCCGTCAGCGTTTCCCAGCGGGGTTTACCGGTTTCCCGGGCGATGGTGGCCGCCAGTTCGTTCTTATGGGCTTCCAGCTGGCGACCAAATGCCTCCACCAGCGCCTGACGCTCGGCAAAAGTTTTGCGCGCCCAGTGCGGAAACGCGGCACGCGCCGCTTCGCAGGCGGCGGCGACCTGAGACGCCGATGCTGATTTGCCCTGCCACAGGGTTTCACCGCTGACCGGGTTTTGTTTGCTGAAGGCGTCTGCGCCACCGGTCAGCCATTGACCATTGATAAAATGCGTCATGCTTTTTTCTCCTCGCGACCGAGCGTCACAACACGCAGGTTGTCGCCATAGCCACAGCACAGCGCATCACGCTGGCTGTCGTTGAGGCGCACGCGACCAGAGGCGATATCCACCGGCAACAGCGCAACACGAAATTGTTGATAATTGAGGTTCGCTACCAGACACAGCGGCCATTCGTCGCTGGCTTCTCCGGCTACCGCCGTCAGCAGCTGGCTTTTACGGATGGCGCGGATGCGGTCGATTTCGCACTCCAGGGTCGGGCCACCGTCAAAAATATCGACATAGTTGAGGTAGCGAAATCCTTCGGCTTCAAGCACCGCCCGCGCAGGCGCAGTTTTGGGATGGGTCACTCCAATCACCTGTTGTGCGGCTTCGCTCAGGTAATGGATATACAACGGATGCTTCGGCATCAGTTCAGCGATAAAGGCTTTCTGCCCGGTGCCGCTAAGGAAGTCAGCTTTGCTGAATTCCATTGAGAAAAAGCGGCTGCCGACACTATCCCAGAACGGCGAATGGCCGTTTTCATCACTGACACCTCGCATCTCCGCCACCACATGCTGCATAAAACGGTTGCGGAAATTAGCCATAAACAGAAAACGCGATTTAGACAGCAGGTAGCCATTCTTACCATCGCGATAATCAGGATCGAGAAACAAGGTGCACAACTCGCTGCTGCCGGTATGGTCGTTACTCAGCGACAGCGTTGGCAGGCTGGCATAGACATTCAACTCTTTTGACGCATGCACCTGCGTACCCACACGAAAGTTGTACCAGGGATCCTGTAACCCCACGGCCACCTCAATCGCGCAAATCCCCACCGCACGATTATCCTCGCTGTCAGCCAGCACAAACACATAGCCCTGTTCGGCACGCGGCAGAGCGTCCTGCCACGTCAGCAATGAGCGTTCGATACGGGCCTGCAGGGTATGGCTATCCGCCGGCAGCGACGTCAAGCCGCCACCGGTTTTGCCCGCCAGCGACAGCAACTGCGCCAGGTCGTCACGTTCGACGGGACGGATTACCATCATAATGCTGCTCCTTTGAGCACGCGTTCACAGGCACGGGCGAAACGCGCCAGCCCTTCTTTCGCTTCCTGCTCACTGATATTGAGCGCCGGGGCGAAGCGCACCACGCTGGCACCGGCAATCAATACCATGACACCTTCTTCCGCTGCGGCCAGATTGAACTGTTTAGCTTTACCGGCGAAATCGTCGTTCAGCACCGCGCCAATCAACAGACCAAGTCCACGGATTTCCTTAAACAACGGCAGACGTCGATTCAGTTCTTCCAGGGCATCAACAAACCACTGATGGCGTTCACTCACTCCGGCCATAAAGGCGGGCTGGTTAATCAGTTCCATCACTTTGCCCCCGACCGCGCCAGCCAGCGGGTTGCCGCCATAGGTGGTGCCGTGGGTACCCACTCCCATCACCAGCGCCAGGTCCTCACGCGTCAGCATCGCGCCGATCGGGAATCCGCCACCCAGAGCTTTGGCGGTAGTGAGAACATCCGGGGTCACGCCGTAGTGCATATAAGCGTAAAGCGAACCGGTACGGCCTACACCGCTTTGGACTTCGTCGAAAATCAGTACGGCATGATGCTGGTCACAGAGTGCTCGCAGGCCGCGCAGAAACGCGGGATCAGCCGGTACCACACCGCCCTCACCCTGAATCGGTTCAACGATCACCGCACAGGTTTGGTCATTGATTAAGGCCGCTGCCGCTGCAAGATCGTTATAAGGCGCGTGCTGGATATCCGGCGGCAGCGGCGCAAAATCGCGGGAATAGGCAGGCTGACCACCCGCCGAGACGGTAAATAAGGTGCGACCATGGAAGGCGTTATTAAAAGCGACGATACCGCTTTTTTCTGCACCGAAGCGGTCATGCGCCACTTTACGCGCCAGCTTCAGCGCCGCTTCATTGGCTTCAGCACCGGAGTTACAGAAAAACACGCGGTCAGCAAAGGTGGCATCAATCAGTTGTTTTGCCAGACGCAGGATAGGTTCATTGGTGTAGCCGTTACCGGTATGCCACAGTTTGCTGGCCTGTTCCTGCAACGCCTGTTGCAGTGCCGGATGCGCATGTCCCAGCGCATTGACGGCAATTCCTCCGGCGAAATCGATATAATCCTTACCCTGCTGATCCCAGAGTGTTGAACCTTCAGCGCGCACCGGAACAAACACGGCGGGTGCATAAACTGGCATCATCCATTGATCGAAATCGTGACGTGAAACCTGCATTGACATAACCCTTCTCCTGCTCCACTTAACGTGAAGCCATTGTTTTAAAAATGTTAAAAACTGGTAACCCTCGGCTTAACTGTATATTGCAGTAACCATGCCAGCCAGAGGAAAAAATGCATAAACGGATCCATGCAACGAAATATCAATGAGTTACACTATGTCATTATTCACTTTAAATGCATAAAAAGTGAATATCAGTCTGATGGCGTCTATATGTCAGAGAATTCTTAAGAGGATTTATGCATTCACAAAATGAAATATTGCTTTTGTGACCGGCCAGCAAATATTTCGCCAGTGCGAGGCAAAACAAGCACCAATTCAGGGCGCAATGATCACTTATGGTGCGTAACGGCACGATATTAGTGCGCGAAAACGCCCCATTGAACTGGCTACTTTTAATACAGATTTTAACAAACAAATAACGCCATTGCGGTTATTTTCGCCATTGTGGAATGGCGCGAGGATGGAAAGTTTTTTAGTGACTAAGGTTATTATAATTTCAGAAATAAACAGAAACAGCGTATTTATAGAAAAAGTGATCAGGCTAACTATTAGGTGACTTCGCTAATATGTTATTGAACAAAATCACATAGACAGATCCTATATACGGACATTAGAAAATCAAATAACATGGCAAAGTCAAAAAACAATAAAATGATTAATTTCATTATGTTAGTTATTTTAAATTCATGATTTCGGTTATGTTCATAGATAAGTAAAAACAATAACTATTTCCATATATTGGAATACGCGAACGACATTCGCACAAAAAGCCAACACGAAATAAATTGTTACATTTATTGCACTTTCGATCTTGAACCTTTTGTGTCATTTTCGTTTCGCCCCATAGCAGGGCAACAATTAAAAAATAACATAGGGTAAAAATTAAATGATGAAGCGTTCTTTACTGGCAGCAGTAATGCCGTTACTGCTGGGACTTTCTACTGCTCACGCCGCGGAAATCTATAACAAAGATGGCAACAAACTTGACCTGGTCGGGAAAATCAACGTTTCACACCTGTTTTCTGATGATGACAACAACAACGGTGAAACTTCCTCTTACACCCGTCTGGGTTTCAAAGGCGAAACCAAAATTACTGATCAGCTGACCGGCTATGGTTTCTGGCAGTATCAGTACAGCCTGAGCAACTCCGAAGGCGGTACTGATTCACAAACCGGTAACCGTACCCGTCTGGGTTACGCAGGTCTGAAATATGGTGAGTTCGGCTCACTGGACTACGGCCGTAACTACGGTCTGGTTTATGACGTGCTGGGCTACACCGATATGCTGCCGTTCTTCGGTGGTGACTCAGGTTACACCGACGCCTTCCTGTCTGGCCGCTCTACTGGCGTGCTGACCTGGCGTAACAAAGATTTCTTCGGTCTGGTTAAAGGCCTGAACGTTGCTGCTCAGTACGAAGGCAAAAACGACCGCACCGATTATTCAACCATCGCGGTACGCCGTTCCAATGGTGACGGTTTCGCCCTGTCGACTTCTTACGATTTCGACTTCGGTCTGAGCCTGGTTGGTGCTTACGCCAGCCTCGATCGTACTGAGACACAGAATGCCGCAACCCGTGGTCACGGTGATAAAGCGCAGCACTGGGCAACCGGTATCAAATACGACGCTAACCAGATCTATCTGGCGACCATGTACGGTCAGACCATGAATGCCACGCCGATTTCTGGTGGTTTCGCCAACAAAGCGGTGAACTTCGAAGCGGTTGCGCAGTATCAGTTCCTGAACGGTTTCCGTCCGTCTGTGGGCTACGTGTCTTCGAAAGGTAAAGACATTGAGAGCATCGGCGATGCGGACATCATCAAGTACACCTCAATTGGTGCAACTTACTACTTCAACAAAAACATGTCTGCTTATGCGGAATACCGCATCAACCTGTTGAAGGACAACAACCCACTGGGTCTGGCTACCGACGACATCACTGCTGTGGGTCTGGTGTACCAGTTCTAAGTTGGTTTACCCTCATTGTCGTCCGGCCCGTGTCAACCGGACGCCCCAAAGGGCAGCGCAAGCTGCCCTTTTCTTTTACGGCTCCAGCACATCAAAACGTGTGCCTTCGGTTTGATTTAGCGTGAACGGTTGTTGCAGCTGTAACGTGATCCAGTTAGACGTCACACGATTATGCTTACTGTCCTCCAGCGTTACCGCGAGGCGATAATGATTGCTCGCCCCTGGCGTGTTGTCCCACGCGGGCATAATGATGCTCCAGCCCTGGGGATCATTCGGGTTGGCTGGCGGGGTAAGACTCAGCGCCTGGGTATCGCCTTGCCAGCTGACCGCGATGATCGGATTGACCGAGTGGATTTGCAGCTTCAACGGTAAACTTTCACTCCCGTTCAGCTGCCACGGCGGTGTGGCAAGAAATACCGCCAGCGTTTTGCGCTGCCGGTACTCCATCACCGGCGTGTAATTACGCGTGACTGTGTCGTAGCGGCTACCGCGAAGCGAACGGGCAGCGGCCACATTAGCGGCATCCAGCTGCTGGCTTAAGGCCACGCCAAAACGATAATTCAGCCGCAGGCCGAACTGGTCCTGACTCTCCCCTTCACTGCCGGTTTTGTGGCTGGCGGAGACGGTAACCAGCGGCACCGGCGTGTAGGAAAGACCGAAGGTCAGTGCCGAGGGATTGTGATAGCGGGTGCCTGAATTAAACAGATCCACATCCTGCCCCAGATACTGTTCCCAGCTGACCGAGACGCCGAGCTGACGATAAAACGGCAGATACCCCTGAGTCGTAAAATCATAGCCACGCGCCATGCGTTGCTGCTGATTAGGATCGCCGTTGTGCCAGCCCGAAAGCGGATAATAGTAGTTAGCAGAAAAACGCAGATAATCCGCCCAGGCCTCCGTACCCAGCGAACCGCGTTGCAAACTGCTATCGAACATATGATCGACAAATGCGTTGTAACCGAGCAACCAGCTACCGGCCACCCAGCGCTGGCCCAGTCCGACGTTGGCCACCAGGCCATCGTCCGTCTGATGAAATCCCAGCTGGCTAAAGGTGAGATAACGCTGGCGATCGGCCCAGGGTGTCAGCAATTCGGCACCACTGCCGGTAAAGTTGCCATCCATATCGACATTCAAATCAATCTGCGCAGTGCCATAAGGTGAGAGCATTGACTGTCCTTCGCTCTGCACCCGTTCTGCTACTTCATCGCGGAAATGGTTAAATGCCCAGACGCCCGCCTGATGGCCAAAAGTGGTATCGCTGCTGCTCTCGCTCGCCTCGCCGATGCTTTTCGCCATATCTGCCAGCTTTTTCGCGAGGTTTTCACTGTCAGCCTGGTAACCAAGGGCGGGTAAATCATCGGCCATCTTCACGAAATGCGCCGCGTCACCAAATGGGGTAGCGGAAATATTGTTGTCAGGCATCAGCGCCTGAGCAGCAGGCACAGCCATAAGCAGTGCCGCAGCACCGAGGGTAAAACGCAGGAATTGAGGTATCAAAACAGCTGGTAACATAACGAAATCGGGTTCAATTCAGATAAAAATTAGAGGTCTCTCACAAAACAGCGTAAAGATAACCTTAACATATTTCTCAATTTCCGCAGTGTCACTCTGTCTGAATAGCCGATTTGATTTCGTGCAATATTTTCCTGGTCGGCATAAATGCCGACCCTGGATTTGTCACGTGCGAATTCATTCGCACCAGGTGGATTGACGTTCAGGCTAATTGCGACGCCCCATCACGTTGTTCACGAAAAGATCAAACCACCGTCCACATTGATGGTTTGCCCGGTGATATAACGCGCATCATCCGATGCCAGAAATGCCACCAGCCCGGCAACGTCCTGCGGCTGTCCGGCACGTTTCAGTGGGATATTCTCCACCCACTCCGCCATCAGCTCGCCTTTGCCATATTGCTTCTTATCATTGCTGAGGATCTCGCCCCAGACGCGGTCGTTGTAATCCCACATTTCGCTCTCGATAATACCGGGGCAAAACGCGTTAACGGTGATGTGCCAGGGAGCCAGTTCCAGCGCCAGGCTTTGTGTAATGCCGATCACCCCCATCTTGCTGGCAGCGTAATGTGGCGTGTAGATAAACCCCTGCCGCCCCTGCCCGGATGAGGTATTGATCAGACTGCCGCTCCCCTGCTTCACCATATATTTTGCCGCTTCACGGCAGCACAACCAGACGCCCGTGGTATTGACCGCCAGAATCTTTTCAAAGTCACTTTTCGGCATGCTGTCGAAGCGATCGATGGTGATCACCCCGGCGTTCTGGATCGAGACATCAATGCTGCCAAAACGCCCAACAGCCTGCTGATACAGCTGCTGCACTTCGGTTTCATTGGTAACATCCACCTGCAGTGCGAGGATCTCGCTGCCATATTCCTGCGTTAATTTTTCCGCCGTGGCAAATACCCGTTCGGCATTGGACACCATCACCAGCCGGGCACCGTCGCGGGCAAAACGTTCGGCGATGCCTGCCCCAATGCCGCGACAGGCCCCGGTAATCACCACTGTCTTCCCACTAAAATCGCGTGTCATATTGCCTCCTGTTATCCATGAGTGACTTCAGACAGGGCGGCTGATTGCTGCTTTTTTTCGTGTCTGCGCAGCAGCACCACCTTGCTTTGTAATTTTTGCTGGAACTGATCGATAACCACGGCGGTGACAATCACCAGACCTTTGATCACCATCTGCCAGAAATCGCTGACGCCCATCATCACCATGCCATCGGCAAGGAAGACGATAACGAAAGCGCCGATAATCGAGCCAGACACCCGGCCACGTCCGCCCGCCAGCGCCGTGCCGCCCAGCACCGTGGCCCCGATGGCATCCATCTCAAACATGTTGCCAGTCATCGGGTGCGCGGTTTGTAACTGTGATGCCACCACTAACCCCACCAGCGCCGCACACAGACCAGAGAAGGCGTAGACAAACACCTTCACCTTGATGATCGGCACCCCGGCCAGCCGGGCAGCCGATTCATTACCGCCTGTGGCATAGATATAACGACCGAGCGGGGTTTTACGCGTCAGATAGAGGCCGAGCAGCAGGAAACCGACCATCAGCCAGATAGGGATATAGATGCCCAATACGGTGCCCGAACCCAGCAAAGCAAAACCGGTATTACCCAGTTCCGGCATCCCCACCAGGTTGGCGTAAGTGCTGCCATCGTTAAACAGCAGCGCCGAACCGCGTGCGACATACATCATGCCGAGGGTACAGATAAAGGGAGCCACACCCAGCCGTGTCACCACCGCGCCATTGATCAGACCGAGAGCGATACCGAACAACGCCACCAGCAGAATCACCTCCGGGACGTTGAAGAACATCACGTTACCGCCCCACAGCGGCAGTCCATTGGTGAGCAATGCACCGGCCACCATGCCGCAAATCCCGGCCACCGCCCCCACCGACAAATCAATGCCCCCGGTCAGGATCACCAGCGTCATGCCGATGGCCAGTAAGCCGGTGATCGCCACATGTTGTGTCATGATCAGCAGGTTGGAGGTGGTGAGAAAGTTCGGCACCATCAGGCTGAAGAAGCCAATAACGATCAGCAGGGCAATAAACGTGCGCGCCTTCAGCAAATACATATACAGCAGATATTTTTGATTCATTGTTCGCCTCACTTAATCATGCGGTGTCGAAGCGCTAATCAGGGCTTCCCTGGTCGCTTCGCTTCGGGGCAGATCGGCGGTGATACGGCCATCGGCCATCACCAGAATACGGTCAGCCAGTGCCATCACCTCATCCAGCTCGGAAGAAGAGAACATCACCGCCAGCCCACGTTGCGCCAGGTTGCCAATCAGGTGATAGACATCGGTTTTCGCCCCCACGTCAATGCCGCGCGTGGGTTCATCCAGCAGTACCACCTGTGGACCGGTCATCAGCGCTTTGCCCAGCACCACTTTTTGCTGATTCCCGCCGCTGAGTGAGGTGATGGGAAGTTCCGCATCGCTGACTTTAATCGCCAGCTGACTGATCATCTCATCCACCCGGCCCCGCTCCTGCTGCGGATTGAGCATCCGCAACGCACGACGAAAACCGCGCAGGCTGAGTTCAGTAAGGGTCATATTGGCGGTGATCGACATTAGCTGTACCACACCCTCGGTCTGACGATCTTCCGGCACCAGGGTGATGCCTTTTTTCAGCCGCTGCTGAAAGCTTTGTTTGTCGAGGGTGGCACCATTCAGACAGACACTGCCCGACTGACAATGCATCATGCCGATCAGCCCCTTAAACAACTCGGTACGCCCGGCACCGAGCAGACCGTAAATGCCGATAACCTCACCTTTGCGCAATGAAAACGACACATCATTCAGTTTGTAGCCGCCGTTCTGATGTAACGCCGTCAGCCCCGTGACATCGAGCACCGTCTCGCCCTGTGGTGCAGGCTGGTAATCAAAATGTTTTTTCTTGTCCCCGACCATCTGTTCAATGATCCACGGGATAGAGGCATCGCGAACTTCGCGTTCACTGATAAAACGTCCGTCACGGAAGATGGTGATGTGATCACCAATTTCCATCAGTTCCTCCAGCCGGTGCGAGATATAGATGATGGTGACGCCACGCCGCTTCAGTTGGTCAATCACGTTAAACAGCACTTTGACCTCGGACTGGCTCAGGGCGCTGGTAGGTTCATCCATAATGAGTACCCGCGTGTCTTTCGACAGCGCCCGGGCAATTTCCACCAGTTGCTGATGGCCGATGCCCAGCTCCCCCAGCGGAGCATAGGGATCCACATCCAGCTCCAGTCGCTCCAGCAGGGATTTCGCCAACGCATACTGATATTTTTCATTGATCACGCCACGCTGGAAAAACTCGTTGGCGATGAAGATGTTGTCCATCACATTCATATTGGGGAACAGGTTCAGCTCCTGAAAGATGATGCTGATACCATGCTGTTCCGCCTGATGGGTGGAACTGAGCGTGACCGGTGCTCCATCAAGCCAAATCTCACCGGACGAGGGCGTCTCCACCCCCGCCAGCATTTTCATCATGGTGGATTTGCCCGCGCCATTTTCACCAATCAGCACGTTAACCTTGTTGCGGTAGACACGATAGTTAACCTGATCCAGTGCGGTGACGCCGGGATAAATGCGCGAGACATTGCGGGTTTCGATAATCACATCCGGCTGTCCGGCGGGCTGAGGATTGTGCATCGCCATCTCCTTATTGCCGGGTGATTTGCGCCGGGGTGATATCCGGTGCCTGTTGCGGAATATCCCAGCTGCTGAACACGCCAGCCAGCACCACTTTATCGCCGGTTTTCGGTTTAAAGGTCTGCATCATGTTAGACGCCTGTTGATTGATGGCCCGGCCATAGTCACCAAACAACACCTGATCGTTGAAGTCCTGATAGCTGGCCCCTTTGTAAACATCGCGCAGGGCAGTACCGCGAATAATTGGTCCCATCTGCACCGTCACCGTTTCGCCGGACGCATCTTTCACCATCATTTTTCCACTGCGTGAAGTGGTGTTAACGCCGGTGACTTCGCCCTGCACGCTCACACTGAATACGCAGGGATTCTCTTCCTGACTGCGATAACCCAGGGTTTTACAGGCGGTATCAAAATCCTTCGCGGATTGCAGTTCTTTCATCAGTTGCGCCAGCGGCTTCGCGTCATGCGCCACCTGTGGCACCAGCTTTTGTTGCCATGTGCCCGCAATATTTGTCATTTGCGGATTGGGGGGATTCTTCAGGTCGGCCAGCTCCTGCTGCGACACAATGCGGCAGCCGCTGAGGATCACAACAGGAAGCAGCAGCCAGAGTCGTCTGTACATCACATTCTCCCTGGCGCCCGACGCGCGGGCGCACCTGCGTGAAATTAAGATTTGTAGTTAAAATCCTGAACGTTTTTCGCATTTTCCGGGGTGATCAGGATGCCGCGGAACATCACGCGCTGTTTCTCAGGTTTGGTGCCTTTCTGGATATAGTTATCAAGATCGGTCACGCCCTGTGCGGCAATTGCCTGTGCCTGCAACATCACGGTGGCTTTCAGTGATCCCGCCTCGACCGCATCACGTTCGTCGTTGCTGCCATCAATCCCCACCACGGTGACATCATTACGTCCGGCCGCTTTCAGCGCGGCGATTGCCCCCAACGCCACCGGGCCATTGCCACAGATCACCCCTTTCACATCCGGATGCGCTTGCAGGATGCTGTCCATGATGCGTTTGCCATCGATCAGCGTACCTTTGGCATCCTGGCGCGCCACGCTCTGCATATCGGGGTATTGATCGAGGACCTGATGGAAGGATTTGGAACGGGTGACACAGTTATTGTCGGCGAGGTTACAGGTCAGTTCAGCGTATTTGCCCTTCTCACCCATCTTCTCCACAAACACATTGGCCACGTCTGAACCCGCCTGGAAATTGTTGTGGGTGATTTGTTCCAGCGCCACATCGTCAACCGGGATTTCACGGTTAATCAACACCACCGGAATACCGGCATCTTTCGCCTTTTTGATCGCCGCGACGCTGGCGGTGGAATCGGCGTTATCCAGCACGATGCCCTGCACCTTTTTGCCGATGGCCGCATCGATCAGCTCACTCTGTTTCTTCACATCTTCACCGTGCGACAGCACGCTGGTTTTGTAGCCGAGTTCCTGCGCCTTCAGGTTGGCCCCTTTCGCTTCAGAGGCGTAATACGGGTTATCCAGGGAATTCACCAGAATCATAATGGTGCCTTTGTCCGCCGCGAGGCTGACATGCGAAACCAGACAGCTGGCAATGGCGGTTAACAGCAGGGTACGGGTTTTCATGGTGATGTCTCTCATTGTAATTATTACGTTTGCAGGGTTGTCGCCTTCTCTGGTGCGGGCGCGGAACTACCAAATAGTGAAGCCACCGTCGATCATCAGATCGGCGCCGGTGATCATGTCGCTGCCATTGCTGGCGAAGAACAGCACTGCCGCAGCGATTTCATCGGTGTAGGCGAAGCGACCCAGCGGAATCAGGGTTTTCATTTGTTCCCCCTTCTCGCCACGCCAGGCTTTTTCACCCATGGGGGTCAACACCACCGTCGGCGACAGGGTGTTGACGTTAATACGATATGGCGCAAACTCTTTCGCCATCACTTTGGTCATACCCAGCAGCCCGGCCTTGGCCGAGGTGTAGGCCACATGGTTATCGATAGCAATAGACGCAGCTTGTGAGGCGATGTTAATAATCTTGCCGCCCTGACCGGCGCGGATCATGCGTCTGGCTGCCGCCTGCGAGCAGAGAAAAGGCCCGGTGAGATTGACGGCAATTTGCTTCTGCCATTCGGCAAACTCGGTTTCCAGCACCGGTTGCAGCATCACGTAACCGGCGCAGTTCACCAGGATATCGAGATGGCCGTAATGCTGTTCAACGCGGGAGAAAGCCTCCTCCACCGATTGCGGATCGGTGACATCACAGCAGACCAACAACACGCGCTCAGCATCAAACTGGCTGCTGACGCTGGCGACTTTGTCGCTTTCGAAGGGAGGATAAAGCAGCGCCAGGCGGGCACCTTTTTCCAGCAGCATCTGGTTACTGGCCATGGCGATCCCACCGAGTCCCCCCGTCACCACCGCGACTTTACCGGTCAGGTCCTGGTCTGAATTCACGCCGTAGCGCAGATTTACATCATATTCCCCACTCATCCTTACTCTCCCTGGTTGTCAGTCGATAGCTCTGGTTATGGCTGGTCAGCGGATGACACTCGCCACTCATTTTCGAACAAAAATATAAGCTATCGTTTGTTAATGGTTTGTGGGTGAGATCAAATTTCATACAAATTACCAGAATAATTTTTATCTTAATGTATTTATTGATATTTATAAAATAACGCGAAAATCAGCATGGATAAAAATGCTGCTTTGTCATTGTGAAATCAATTCCATATCGATTTTATATTTTCGTTCGAAAATCAATGTTTGTATGAGTCACCTCGCAAATCCTCTGTGCGCAGAGTAAAATCAGCTCGGGTTTCTTTTCGCAACGATCAGACCGTGATTGGAAAAAGGGAGAGTTTCGATTGAAAAGTAAAACTGAGCAGCTGGCCGACATGCAGCAGCGCCGTGAGAAAATACTTGAGATGATCCGTGAAGACGGCACGGTCACGGTAAAAGCGCTGACAGAAACCTTTGGCTTAACGGAAGCGACGATTCGTACCGACCTGCGCATGTTGCAGAAGGCCGGGCATGTGCAGCGTTATCATGGGGGGGCCACCCTGATGACCGGTAAGCAAAATACCGGTGCATTGTTGCTGGAACGTCAAACGCATCTGGACGAAAAGGAAGCAATTGGTCGACTTGCCGCGCAGTATGTTGAGAACGGTGATACGGTGATTTTCGATTCCGGCACCACCACTACGGCGATTGCCGAAGCGATTGGCCATATCCGCCGTCTGTCAGTGATCACCACAGCGGTAAACATTGCGTTGAAACTGGGAGGGGAGCCGGGGATCAATATCCTGCTGACCGGAGGGACGTTTAAGTTTCCCACGCTGTCGACGTCGGGAGAAAAAGCCGCCTCGTTTTTTGAGAACGTGCTGGCCGAAAAGCTGTTTCTGGCGACGGCTTGTATCTCTCCTCGTCTGGGTTTAAGTTTCCCCAGCGAGACCGACATCAAGGTGAAGATGGCGATGATTCAGTCAGCCAGTACCGTGTTCGTGGTGGCCGACTCGAGTAAAATTGATAAGGTTTCGATGTTCGCCCTGCCCTGCGACTGGAGCCATATTCACTATCTGATTACCGATAGCGGCATTACGGCCGCGCAAATCACTGCCTTTGAAGCGCTGGGTGTGCAGGTGCTGGTTGCCCCGCCACTGGCCGTGGCGCAGCGTCGGGCGATGTGATCCAGGTACGCATGAATGCGTACCCTACGAATGTAGGGTCGCCATTCATGGCGACCTGGCAACATTAAAACCCTAAACTATCCAGCAAATCATCGACCTGGTCCTGGTTCGCCACCACACCCGGTGCATCGGTGTGAATCTGCGGTCCATTCAGCAGGCTGTTGCTTTGCTTACGCTGCTCGGCACTCACTTCTGGCATGTTTTCCAGCAACACCATCAACAGCTGGCGTTCAATTTCCTGGATAACATCCATCATGCGCTTAATCACCTGCCCCGTCAGATCCTGGAAGTCCTGCGCCATCATGATTTCCAGCAGCTGCTTGTTGGTAAACGCGGTGTGCTCCGGTACGGCGGTGAGGAATTCGCGCGTATCCGAAACCAACTCGCGAGCATCCGCCAGCTCAATCGGGTTTTCAAACCAGGCATCCCAGCGGCCTTTCAGCTGGTTAGCGCCGGCTTCCATTTTGTCCTGGTGCGGCTGCGCCGCTTCAACGCAGTTCAGCGCACGATCTGCCGCCTGTGCCGTCATCTGCACCACATAATCCAGACGATCGCGCGCATCAGGAATCGCTTCCGCCGCTTCAGCAATCGCCTGATCCAGCCCCAGCTCACGCAGGCTGTCACGCAGCATGCGCGTCAGCGAGCCGATGCGGGCAATGATATCCTGTGCCGAGACTTCTTCTGTTGGTTTCGGAAGGTCGCTCATCACATCTCCTTACATACCCAGTTTTTCGAAGATCTTGCCTAATTTTTCTTCCAGTGTGGCCGCGGTAAACGGCTTCACTACGTATCCGCTGGCTCCGGCCTGCGCCGCCGCGATGATGTTTTCTTTCTTCGCTTCTGCGGTTACCATCAGCACCGGCAGTTTGCCCAGCGTGGCATCGGCACGAATGGTTTGCAGCAGTTCCAGACCGTCCATGTTGGGCATGTTCCAGTCAGAAATTACAAAATCAAAGCCGCCTGCGCGCAGTTTGGTCAGCGCATCCGCGCCGTCTTCTGCTTCTTCAACGTTATTGAATCCCAGCTCTTTTAGCAGGTTGCGGACGATACGACGCATCGTATTGAAGTCGTCCACCACCAAAAAGCGCATATTTTTATCAGCCATATCTACTCCTGTGTTGTCTTGCCCGGCAGGACGGGCCTGTTAAATTCGCAATGCCTGTCCGGCGCTAATTTTTGCCAGCATGTGCTGGCTGATGTGGCCTAAATCAACCACTTCACTGGCTCCGCCGAGGGCAATTGCCTCTCGCGGCATACCAAATACCACGCAGCTGGCTTCATCCTGGGCGATGGTCCAGGCACCGGCACGATGCATTTCCAGCATCCCCGCCGCACCGTCGTTACCCATCCCGGTCAGAATCACTCCCACTGCATTTCGTCCAGCGTTAACCGCTACCGATCGGAACAGCACATCCACCGAGGGTTTGTGCCGATTAACCGGCGGTCCGTCGTTCAGTTTCACCACATAGTTGGCACCGCTACGCCCCAGCTCCATATGCATCGCGCCTGGCGCGATATAGGCATGGCCGGGCAGAATGCGCTCGCCATCCTCCGCTTCTTTCACGGTAATCTGGCACAGCTTGTTCAGCCGTTCGGCAAAGGAACGGGTAAAGCCTGGTGGCATATGCTGGGTGATCAGCAGCGCCGGGCTGGTAGCCGGTAACGGTTGAAGGACATGACGAATCGCTTCGGTGCCACCGGTAGACGAACCAATGGCGATCAACTTTTCACTACTCAGCAGCGGTACCGCTTTCAGCGTGACGGGTGGCGGCGTTGCCGCGCGGGCATGCAATTTGGCACGCGCCGCCGCACGGATTTTGTCGGCAATCATCTGGCTATAGGCCAGCATTCCCTCACGGATACCCAACTGCGGTTTGGTGACAAAATCCACTGCGCCCAGCTCCAGCGCACGCAGCGTGATTTCTGAGCCTTTACCGGTCAGTGATGACACCATCACCACCGGCATTGGCCGCAGACGCATCAGCTTTTCGAGAAAATCGAGGCCGTCCATGCGCGGCATTTCCACATCCAGCGTCAGCACTTGCGGGTTGTACTGCTTGATTAGGTCACGTGCCACCAGCGGGTCCGGCGCAGTCGCGACCATCTCCATATCGGGATGGCTGTTGATGATTTCTGTCATCAACTGCCGCATCAGCGCAGAGTCATCCACGCACATCACGGTGATTTTGCTCATCGTCTTTCCTTGGTCAGTCCATAGACTGTCTGTCCACGCAGCCAGAACTCTTTACTGATCTGGCTGAAGTTCTCTGAATGCCCGGCAAACAACACACCGCCCGGCTTCAGCAGGGGAACAAACCGGCGCAGGATTTGCTCCTGCGTCTCTTTATCGAAATAGATCATCACGTTGCGACAGAAAATCGCATCAAACGGCCCCGGCAGCGACCAGTCATTGGCCAGCAAATTCAGCTGCGCATAACTCACCTGACTGGACAATTCAGAACGTACCCGCACCATGCCTTCATGTGGACCCGTGCCGCGCAGGAAAAAGCGCTGTAGCTGTGATTGCGACAGTGTGCGCAGTTCCTCCTGGCGATAAACGCCCGCCACCGCTTTTTCCAGTACCTGGGTATCAATATCGCTGGCATGGACCTGGTATTTCCCCGGCCCGGTGCCCAGCGTTTCCGCCAGCGTCATGGCGATAGAGTAAGGTTCCTCACCGGTTGACGCGGCAGCACACCACACGTTGTAGCTGCCACTGCGCTTACGTGCATGGTCGGCTAAAATCGGGAAATGATGCGCCTCACGGAAAAACGAGGTCAGGTTAGTGGTCAGTGCATTAATAAATGCCTGCCACTCGGCGCTGTTCGGATCCTGCTCCAGCAGACCCAGATAGCGGCCAAAATCATCAATATTCAGCATGCGTAGCCGACGTACCAGACGGTTATAAACCATCTCGCGTTTGTGGTCGGCCAGCACGATACCGGCACGCTGATAGATCAACTGGCTGATACGACGAAAATGCGCATCGGAAAGCGGCAGACGCTGTACCATTTGCGTCAGCAGCGATGTCGCTTCATTTTGATCCAATAACGTCGATTTCTTCATCTCAGGTCACCCGGCAACAAACTGATTAAATTATGGTTACTGCGGTTGCTACTGTGCTGCCAGTGCGCACCCAGGTATGTGGGCCGTGTTGCCACGGCCTCAGGGCTTAAAAGGTTTCCCAGTTATCGTCAGCGCGGACGCCCGCCGGTTGAGCCAGTGCTTTTGGCGCCGCCGGATGCAATAATTTTGGCGCTGTAGATACGTTAACGGCCTGGGCGACAAATTCTTTACCAATATTGAACACCGCGACCGACTGTTTCAGTCGGCTGGCCTGATCTTCCAGCGCGGCAGCTGCGGTGGCAGACTCTTCCACCAGTGCGGCGTTCTGCTGTGTCACGCGGTCCATTTCGTTAACCGCCAGACCCACCTGGTCAATCCCGCGGCTCTGCTCATCCGACGCCGAGGCAATCTCGCCCATAATGTCCGTCACCCGCGTGACCGCGTTGACGATATTGGTCATGGTCTCGCCTGCACTCTCCACCAGCACCGAACCGGTGTTGACGCGGTTTACCGAGTCCTCGATCAGCCCTTTAATTTCTTTCGCTGCCTGGGCGCTGCGCTGTGCCAGGCTGCGCACTTCACCGGCCACCACCGCAAAACCACGACCCTGTTCACCGGCGCGCGCGGCTTCGACGGCGGCGTTCAGTGCCAGGATATTGGTCTGGAAGGCAATGCCGTCGATCACGCTGGTGATATCAGCGATTTTCTTCGAGCTACCGGCAATTTCTTTCATGGTGGTGACCACGCCATCCACCACTTTGCCGCCCTGCTGCGCGGTGTCGGAGGCAGTCAGCGCCAGCTGGGAAGCCTGACGGGCGTTTTCGGCATTCTGTTTCACCGTGGCGGTCAGCTGCTCCATGCTGGCTGCGGTCTCTTCCAGCGAAGCCGCCTGTTGTTCAGTACGTGAGGAGAGATCGTTGTTGCCCATGGCGATTTCGCTGGCACCGGTATAGATGGCGTCAGAGCCATCACGCACGATGCGTACGGTACGTGCCAGTTCCTGCTGCATATGTTGCAGCGAGCTGAGCAGATCACCCATTTCGTTAGTGACGCTGACCTCAACCTGCTGCGTCAGATCACCACGCGCAATATGGCGAATATGTTCGATACTCTGCTTCAGTGGGCGAATCAGTGCCGCACGCATGCCACTCCAGACCAGCGCGATCAAGACCAGAGTGACCGCCAGCAGGGCGACAATCAGCCAGACGGACTTGTGATACGCCGCCAGGTTGTCATCAATACCGCGCTGCGCGAGGATTTTGTTGTAACCCAGCCACGCGTTGTAATCCTTTTCAAATTTGTCCTGGAAGCCCTGAGTCGGCTGGTCGACAAAGCCTTTGAAATTACCGACGCTGAGAAAATCAATCAGTTCCGCCAGTGCACCGTGGAACGCGTTGTAGTTGGCCTGTAACGTCAGCACGTTTTCTGCCGTTTTGCCTTTTTCTGACAGATTGGCGTTAAATTCGGCAAAGCCCTGATCGGCCGCCTTCAGTTCCTCGCTAGCCAGCGCAACCAGTTCTTTCACCGTTGCGCCCGATCCCGCCTGCTGGCTATCCAGCAGATAACGGATTCCGGCACGGTTCAGCGTGTTACGCGCCTGAACCAGAGAAACCCATGAGGTGCCCATCGCCCGTTGCAGAGTGACGAGGCGCTGGTTATAAGCAAAATTGTCCTTATCGGCTTTCACCGTTTGAAAAAACATCCCTCCGGAAAACAGCTGCAGCAAGGCAAACAACACCAGCACGCACAGCAGGCCGGAAACGACACGAATACGACTAAACATAAACACCTCATTGGTTGGCGGATCGCTTCTGTTATCGGCGTGTGAAGTGTGATCTTTATGTTGAAAGGAAGGGGTTGGACCAGCTGTGACAATTGTGCCGCTACCCTGCGGTGCGATTTGTAGCGGCGCAATTTATTGCGCGGGTTTTAAAAGACGCGCGATAAATCACGCCGCTACGGTAAGGCGTCAGTGGGTGATGGTGTTAAAACGTTTCCCAGTTGCTGTCGCTGACCGGTACGGTCACCGCTTTACGTGGCATATCGGGTACTTTCGGTGCAATCTGCGGATGGCGCGTCATCATGGTCGCTTCCTGCGCACGCGGAATCTTAAACACCGATACCGACTGGCTCAGGCGGCTGGCCTGATCTTCCAGTGAAGCCGCAGCGGCCGCAGATTCTTCCACCAGCGAGGCGTTCTGTTGTGTCACGCGATCCATCTCGGTCACCGCCTGGCCGACCTGATCGATACCACGGCTCTGCTCATCGGATGCCGAGGCAATCTCGCCCATAATGTCCGTCACCCGCGTGACCGCGTTGACGATATCGCTCATGGTTTCCCCTGCCGTCCCTACCAGCGCCGAGCCGGTATTGACGCGATTCACCGAGTCCTCGATCAATCCTTTGATTTCCTTCGCCGCCTGCGCGCTGCGCTGTGCCAGGCTGCGCACCTCACCGGCCACCACGGCAAAACCACGCCCCTGTTCACCGGCGCGCGCCGCTTCCACCGCAGCGTTCAGCGCCAGGATGTTGGTCTGGAAGGCAATGCCGTCGATCACGCTAATAATATCGGCAATTTTCTTCGAACTGCCGGCGATGTCATGCATGGTACGCACCACACCATCCACCACACTGCCGCCTTTCTGCGCGGTTTCTGATGCGCTGAGCGCCAGCTGCGAAGCCTGACGGGCATTTTCGGCGTTCTGTTTCACCGTGGCCGTCAGCTGTTCCATGCTGGCAGCGGTCTGCTCCAGCGAAGCAGCCTGTTCTTCGGTGCGGGCAGAGAGATCGTTATTTCCGGCGGAGATTTCGCTGGCACCGGTGAAGATGGCATCAGAACCGTCACGCACGTTGCTGACGGTACGCACCAGCGACTGCTGCATTTCCTGTAAACCTTCTGCCAGCTGGCTCATTTCGTTGCGTCCTTCCACCTGAATCGGCTGCGTCAGATCGCCGGAGGCAATGTGGCGGATATGCGACAGCAGCTGTTGCAGCGGCAGGATCAGCACCGAACGTAAACCAAACCAGCAGCCAATAATCACGGCAATCACCAGCAGTGCCACCGTTGCCAGCAGCCACATCATAGTGTCGAACGCGCGCTGATTCTGCTCTGCCCCGGCTGCCGCCAGCTCGCTCTGTTTGGTACGCCAGACCTCATACGAGGCTTTCATCTTCACCTGTTTAGCTTCGATGTTTTGCGCGAACATGCCTTGCAAATCATCCGCTTTTAACCGCTCCAGCATCGCTTTCAGGCCGTCGTTATAGGCCGCGTAGTCCGCCTCCAGCCGATCGCGCAGTTCCACCGGAAAACCGGGCGTTGCGGGCAGATTGTAATAACGCTGGAAATAGCCTGACGCCGCATCAAGTTGTTTTTCCGTTTGCGCGATAAGCGCACTGAGCTGGCCGCCATTGGTCTGCGCAGCCATACTTCCCTGCATACGTAACATCGCGCGGTTCAGCACCGTGCGTGTCTGGTTAAGTTCAATCCAGGCATCACTCATCGCCGCAACGTTGTCGGTGGACACCTGTGCGACAGCAAATGCCTCCTTATCTTTTTGTAAAGCAGACCAGAACAGCCCGCCAGAAATTAACTGCAAAGCACCAAATACCAGCAACACGGCAATCAGGCTGGTGACTACATTGATTCGTTTTAACATGGGTTCCCCAAAAAGGTGTTTTCGGCTCCCCTGTTATCGACCGCGCCGCTGAATTTCTGAGGATGTTTAAGCCACTTTACAAAGTAAAATCCTGCCTTTTATTCTTGTGGCAGAGTTTTATAATTAAAAAAATTAACATTAAAAAAAATGCGCCTTTAAAAGGCGCATGAAGTTAACACGAATGACAACAACGTCAGAACGTTTCCCAGTTGCTGTCGCTCACCGGGGCCGTCACGGCTTTACGTGGTACATCGGCGACTTTCGGCGCAATCTGCGGATGGCGCGTCACGGCCGGAGCAACCTGGGTGCGGGGGATCTTAAACACCGATACCGACTGGCTTAAACGGCTGGCCTGATCTTCCAGTGAAGCCGCAGCGGCCGCAGATTCTTCCACCAGCGAGGCGTTCTGTTGTGTCACGCGATCCATCTCGGTCACCGCCTGGCCGACCTGATCGATACCACGGCTCTGCTCATCGGATGCCGAGGCAATCTCGCCCATAATGTCCGTCACCCGCGTGACCGCGTTGACGATATCGCTCATGGTTTCCCCTGCCGTCCCTACCAGCGCCGAGCCGGTATTGACGCGATTCACCGAGTCCTCGATCAATCCTTTGATTTCCTTCGCCGCCTGCGCGCTGCGCTGTGCCAGGCTGCGCACCTCACCGGCCACCACGGCAAAACCACGACCCTGTTCACCGGCGCGCGCCGCTTCCACCGCGGCGTTCAGTGCCAGGATGTTGGTCTGGAAGGCAATGCCGTCGATCACGCTGGTGATATCGGCAATTTTCTTCGAACTGCCGGCGATGTCATGCATGGTACGCACCACACCATCCACCACACTGCCGCCTTTCTGCGCGGTTTCTGATGCGCTGAGCGCCAGCTGCGAAGCCTGACGGGCGTTTTCGGCGTTCTGTTTCACCGTGGCCGTCAGCTGTTCCATGCTGGCAGCGGTCTGCTCCAGCGAGGCAGCCTGTTCTTCGGTGCGGGCAGAGAGATCGTTATTTCCGGCGGAGATTTCGCTGGCACCGGTGAAGATGGCATCAGAACCGTCACGCACATTGCTGACGGTACGCACCAGCGACTGCTGCATTTCGTGCAGATTGGTCGCCAGCTGGCTCATTTCGTTACGCCCTTCAATCACGATGGTCTGCGTCAGATCACCCTGTGCGATGTGCTGGATATGTTTGATGTTGCTGTTAAGCGGGTTAATCAGCACTTTGCGCAGACCAAACCAGCACAACACAATCACAGCCACGACGACCGCCATCACTACCCCCAGCAGCCACAGCATATGGTTATAGGCGGCGAGGTTGGCCGTGACACCGGCTTCGGTCAGGCGGTCCTGATCGGCACGCCACTGGGTGTAATCCTCCAGAAATGCGCTCTGCGAAGGGGCAACAGGCAGTTTACCGGCACCTTCAATATCGTTGGCTTGCAACGCATCCTGCATCTGGTTTAACGCCTTGTTGTAGGCACTAAAGGTGTCATCCAGATGTTTATTGAGTTGCGCATCCTGACCGGGGGTATCCGGAATGCTTTTAAACAATGAGTAGAAATCCGCTGCCTTACTCTGAAAGTTCTTGCTCTGCTCAAACATGCTGGCGAGATCGGCGGTCTCACCCGAAAGTTTGCTATTGGCAATACGCAGCATGACACGCGTCAGCAACACGCGGCTTTGGTTAAGACTCATATAAGCGTCGTTGATCGCCGCAGTATTTTTGCTTGCCAGTTGTGCAACATTAAAACTGCTTTTGTCATTGCTTAGCGCTTTGAAAAACAGCGAGCCAGAAGCCAGCTGCAAAAAACCAAATATCAACAGCACCAGTAATAAACTGGTGACAACACGGATTTTCGTAAACATACCTTGCCCTGAAAAGTGAAAAAATGCAGTGGATTTATCGGCCAGAGGGTGGCGAAATTGAGAGCAAAAAGTGAATTAATTGCAAACTTGATGTTGATTTATAAGGAATTATTTCTATCAGAAATGATAACGGGCCGGTCATCCCGGCCCGTGACACAACAATTATGCGCTACGCAGCGTGTCCATCAACGCCATCTCTTCACTGCTCAGCAGCTTCTCGATGTCGACCAGAATCAGCATACGTTCACCCAACGCGCCGAGACCCGTCAGGTACTCGGTTGACATGGTCACGGCAAATTCCGGAGCCGGACGGATTTGGTCCTGGGTTAGCGACAACACATCAGAAACGCCATCCACCACGATACCCACCACGCGGTGTTCCAGATTCAGCACGATCACCACGGTGTTTTCGTTGTAATCCACATCCGGCTGCGAGAACTTCACGCGCAGGTCGATAATCGGCACAATCACGCCACGCAGGTTGGTCACACCCTTGATAAACTCCGGGGTGTTGGCGATGCGCGTTACCTGATCGTAGCCACGAATTTCCTGCACTTTCAGGATATCGATACCGTACTCTTCATCTCCGAGGGTGAAGACTAAGAACTCCTGGCCCACGGTTTCGCCAGCGATTTTCGTCACGGTTGCCATTCCAGTCATTGTATTTACCTTTTCGTTATCGATTACGCTGCGGCACCGGCCACACGCTTTTCACGGTTCAGTGATTGCAGGGCTGAAACATCTACAATCAGCGCTACACTGCCATCGCCAAGGATGGTGGCGGCGGAAATACCCGGCACTTTGCGGTAGTTACTTTCAAGGTTTTTCACCACCACCTGGTGCTGACCAATCAGCTGATCCACCAGCAGGGCGTAACGACGACCCGCGCTTTGCAGGATCACCACAATGCCCTGCGTGGCATCGGTCTTGGCGTGCTGCACATCGAACACATTCCACAACTCGACCAGCGGCAGATATTCGCCACGCACTTCCAGCACACGCTCACCACCGGCCAGTGGCTTCAGTTCTTCGGCACGCGGTTGCAGCGATTCCATCACCGCGTTCAGCGGCAGGATGAACACTTCATCGGCCACACGAACCGACATACCATCGAGGATCGCCAGCGTCAGTGGCAGCAGGATACGGATAGTGGTGCCTTTACCCTGCTTCGAGGCGATTTCAACGTGGCCGCCCATTTCCTGAATGTTTCGTTTCACCACATCCATGCCGACGCCACGGCCCGATACATCGGTGACCTGCTCAGCGGTAGAGAAGCCCGGTGCGAAAATCAGCATGCCGACTTCTTCATCGCTCATGCTTTCGCTCACCGGCAGACCCGAAGACATCGCTTTTGCCAGGATACGTTCACGGTTAAGACCGGCACCGTCATCGATCACTTCGATGCAAATGTTGCCACCCTGATGTTCTGCGGAAAGCGTCAGATTACCGACGGCACTTTTACCCGCACCCAGACGTTTTTCCGGCGATTCGATACCGTGGTCAAGGCTGTTGCGGACCAAATGGGTTAACGGATCGATGATGCGTTCGATCAGGCTTTTATCCAGTTCGGTCGAGCTGCCGAGTAGCGTCAGCTCCACTTCTTTACCCAGCTTACTGGCCAGATCGCGTACCAGACGGGGGAAGCGACTGAAGACATACTCCATCGGCATCATACGAATCGACATCACCGATTCCTGTAAATCGCGCGCGTTACGCTCCAGCTGACCCATGCTGTTCAGCAGGTCGCCATGCGCCACCGGATCCAGTGCGCCAGAACGCTGTGCCAGCATTGACTGAGTAATCACCAGTTCACCAACCAGGTTAATCAACTGGTCAACTTTCTCGACCGCAACGCGGATACTGCTGGATTCGCTGGCTTTGGCAGGGGCTGCCGCGCGTTTGTTTTCACGCTTCACTGCCGGGGTGATCTCGGTGACGGTGGCGCTTTGTACCGGTTCAGCCACGACAGGTGCTGCTGGTGCGGTTTCCACCGGCGCGCTGCTGCCTTCCGGGAAAAGAATCTGCGCTTCTTCAAGCACAAAACACAGCACAGCGACGATGTCATCTTTGCCGACACCTTCAATGGTGGCTTCCAGCGCGTTGGCGCTTTTCACCACATCGCTTAGCGTGCCAAGGTTGCCCAGTTCTTCCAGCAACAAATCCGGTTCTTTCTCTTTCAGATCAACCAGGTGCAGGCGTAAACCCGCGCTGCTGACAGTGGGTGCAACAGGCTCGGCGACTGCCACCGCCGCCGGGGCTGCCGGGGCTCCCCCTTTGGCTTCAAGGGCCAGCTGACGCAGTGCTTCGCAGATATAGTTGAAGCTTTCTGCATTCGGTTCCTGCGCGGTTTTATAGGCATCGAGCTGTTCCTGCATAATATCTTTGGTTTCCAAAAACAGGTTGATGATGTCGGTGCTGAGCGCCATTTCACCACGACGCGCACCGTCCAGAATGTTTTCCAGGATATGAGTGGTTTCCTGTAAAACCGTAAAGCCAAACGTACCGGCTCCGCCCTTTATCGAGTGGGCGGCGCGGAAGATGGCATTCAACTGTTCGGAATCTGGCTCCTGGGGATCCAGTCCCAACAGGTGTTGCTCCATGTCCGCTAACAGCTCATCGGCCTCATCAAAAAACGTCTGGTAAAAATCGCTGATGTCCATGCTCACGGGATCACCTCGGCTGTGAGGAGTGGTCAGTAGTCACCGCACTGGCGTTCGGATTGGCCGGAGCCGCTGGCGTCGTCGTGGCAGCCGGCGCTGCCGGTGTCGCTGATGTTGCCGGTGCTGTCGGCGCAGCCGGAACGGCGGGCGCGGTAATATCGGGAATGATCTGTGCCGGGTCGCTCACCTGAACGGCATCGCTCTCGGCATTTTCTTTTTCAATTGCCGCTTCGGTGTCATGGTTCAACACCAGCAGGCTAATGCGACGGTTTACTGCATCGTCACCACCGCGGTTTTTCAGCTTCATGGTGTCAGCCATGCCCACCACGCGTAGCATTTTGCTGCCATCAAGACCGCCCATCATCAACTCACGACGTGAGGCGTTGGCACGATCCGCCGAAAGCTCCCAGTTGCTGTAGCCGCGATCGCCGTTGGCATACTGGATGTCATCGGTATGACCCGCCAGACTGATTTTGTTGGGGATCGCATTGAGCAGCGGAGCGATGGCGCGCAGGATATCGCGCATATAAGGCTCCACCTCAGCGCTGCCGGTCTTAAACATCGGGCGGTTCTGGCTATCGATAATCTGGATGCGCAGCCCTTCTTCCACCATGTTGATAATCAGATGCGGGCGTAGCGCCTTCAGACGTGGATCGGCTTCGATCAGCTGATCGAGCTTTTCGCGCAGGCGATTCAGGCGGATATCATCCAGCTGGCGCTTCTGTGCATCCATATCCACGGCTTTCTTCACTTCACCTTGCTTCTTCGTCGGGTCATCCCCGCCGCCAGGAATTGGGCTGTCGCTATCACTGCTTCGCTGACCACCGGTTAACGCCACTTTAAGCGGCGTTCTGAAGTATTCTGCAATTTGTATCAGCTGCTGCGGGTTGGCGATCGAGAGCAGCCACATCACCATAAAGAACGCCATCATCGCCGTCATAAAGTCGGCATAAGCAATCTTCCATGAACCATGACCTCCCTCATGCCTTTTATGTTTGCGCCGTTTAACCAGCACAATGGGGCGATTGCCATGCTTCATGAGGCTTCATCCGAGGTTTGTTTAGCCGGGTTTTTAGCATTACGGACGTGTTCTTCCAGTTCCTGGAACGACGGACGTTCGGTGGAATAGAGGGTCTTACGACCAAACTCCACCGCGATCTGCGGCGCATAACCATTGAGGCTGGAAAGCAACGTCACCTTAATGCACTGCATCATCTTGGTGGATTCAGCACATTTCTGGCGTAACACCGATGCCAGCGGCGAAATGAAACCGTAAGCCAGCAGGATCCCGAGGAAGGTTCCCACCATGGCATGCGCCACCAGCGCGCCCAGTTCTGCCGCCGGACGATCCGCCGACGCCAGTGCGTGCACCACGCCCATTACCGCCGCGACGATACCAAACGCGGGTAAACCATCACCGACCGCGGATAAACTTTGCGCTGGCACTTCACACTCGTGCTCGTAGGTTTCAATTTCTTCATCCATCAACGCTTCGATTTCGAATGCGTTCATATTTCCGCTGACCATTAAACGCAAATAATCGGTAATAAAATCCACTAACTGTTTATCGGCCAGAATGCGCGGATAGTTAGCGAAAATTTCACTCTGGCTGGGATCTTCAATATCGCGCTCCAGCGACAACATCCCCTGCTGTCGTGATTTCGCCATCAGGCGATAGAGCAATGCCATTAAATCCATGTAAACGGCTTTGTTATATTTCGAGCCGCGCATTAACAAGGGCAATGCTTTTAAGGTCTTTTTAATTGCCTTGCCATTGTTACCGACCAAAAAAGCACCAATCGCGGCACCACCTATTATCAGCAGCTCAGACGGCTGATAAAGTGCCCCCAGATGGCCACCGACCAACATGTAGCCGCCTAACACGGACCCGAGGACTACGATATAACCCAGAATAATCAGCACAAAAAAATCCTTACGTCCGTAACGTGTTGGTGGAAGTTAAGCCAGAGAGCCGCAGGTGTTATTCGCAAACGCAGAGCAAAAAAAAAGCAGCGGATTAACCGCTGCTGGATGGCTTCCACGATACGAACAAACTTAAACGGCGTGTTTAACCTGTTCATCCAGCAGTTGTGGAAAGGTATCGGCAGATTCGACAGAAAGTTTACGTCTTTTTACGGCGCGTGATGGCGGCTGGCACAGGCTGCAAACAAAGCTGCCGACCGGCTGATGCGCGTGGTTGATAAAGCTGCCGTTACAGCATTTGCAGTCGGAGAGTTCCAGCATGCCACTTTCAACGAAACGCACCAGCGTCCAGGCGCGCGTCAGCGCCAGCAGCGGGCCTTCGTCTGATTGTGGGCACTGCTCAAGATAGAGTCGATACGCTTTAATTACGGCTTCCACACCGGTGCTCAAACCTGTTTTCAGCAGGAACTGCCAGGCGTTACAGAACATCGAAGCGTGGATATTTTGTTCCCAGGTCATGAACCAGTCAGTGGAGAATGGCAACATACCTTTCGGCGGCGGGCTACCGCGCAATTCTTTATACAACTTAATCAGGCGACCGCGGCTTAGCTGCGTTTCACTTTCCAGCATTTGCAGTCGCGCGCCCAGCGTAATCAGCTCCATCGCCAGCTGAATGTCACGCGCTTCCTGAACAATACTTTTTTCGCTCATTATACCGCCCTCTTTTTCGTGCCAACGTCGTCTTTCGACGCGTTACGCAGTAAACGGCTGGATAATAAAATACCGGTGTGGATTTGCTGTAAATCATCCACGCGGGATTCCTGAGTCAGGCGATTAATAATGTTGTGGTCAGTAAAGCGGAACTGGCAAACCAGTTGATTGGTTTCCGCTAATTTTACCATCTCAGGTAAAGTTAATTGTGCCAATGCATCTGCCATCGATTCATCGATGCCCAGACGAAACATTGCTGAAGCTTTTTCCTGGTTAATTAAACGCTGCGCAAGCAGTAAATATGACAGATTGATGTCATATATATGTTTTAGTAATTCTGATGTACCCATTTTTTCCATCCTGATAGACACGACATATATACGGCCATAGAAAATATTTCTCTATGGTTCGGATTGCTGGTTGGTAAATCTAAAGATGGCAAAAAATATTCAGGCATAAGCCAAACGTGTACTGAACTGTTTCACTTCCCACCGGGACACTGATCAGTAGTAGTCATAACTCCAGGCCAATCTTTTCTTGAGTTCTAACCATCTTCCGTGACGTCTGCTTACAGTTTTTTAAGACTAATCTGAAAACAAGGCAAATCTATATCGTCTGATTTCGACATACAACGTGATAAGTGTGAAATTTTAGATAAAGTGTGATCTACGTCACACTTTTAAGGCAAATTTTTTCTTCAACCCTTCAGCATTGCTTTTCTGTTGCTCATTTATTGAGCAGATCTGCTTTATTTCGCTAATATTTCATTGTCGTTTCGCTTACAAATAGCTATGCGGCATAATGTCAATATAAAGCGATCTTTTATCTGTATCGTTGCGATTAGGTCGCTACAATTCTCTGATCTGATAAAAATACACAGCATAAAACTCCAAAACTCAGTGGAATTATTCGCTGACAAATTAATCACTTACGGGGAATATTGCGAAAAGGCACTAACAGCAAGGTGCTAGCATTATGTGAAGAGTCGGCGCGGTGCGGCAACTTATCGTTAACGGTTTGTAGGGAGTGTTTAGTGAACGGCAGTGGATGTAACAATGCGTTACATTAGAGATATGAATGAATCGCTGCGCTTACGCATTGATGTAACCAAACTATCGGCACATTACGCTCAGGCTTTAGGGTTGCATCGAAAAAAAAGCCGTATTCTGCCCCTGATCGTTTACTTTTTCGCCAGATGTGCGCAAATCTCCTGTCTGGCAGGATTTTTACTGGTTAAAGAAATAACGTCGATTGCGTCGGGTGACAGTGAGCAGGATAAGCGTGTGGAAACGCTGTGCAGTGTGTTACAGCACAGCGGAAAACGCGCGATAAATCGCGCCGCTACGAATACGTGCAAATATCGTAGCGGCGCAACGCCTTCATTACGCCAGCTTCGGGAAGGTCGCGACTTTATGCGCAGTACTGTGATCGGCACTGCGCTGTGGCAGCGAGTTCAAATCGCGCAGGAAGCTCTCACGCCAGTGTGAGATATCATGCTGGCGTAATACCGTCATCATGTCGTTATAGCGTGAAATACGCTCGGTACGCGGCATGGACAGTGCCCGGTCCAGTGCTGCCGCCACTTCGTCGCGATCGTAAGGATTGACGATCAACGCTGAGGTCATTTCATTGGCCGCGCCGGCAAAACGCGACAGAATCAACACACCCGGATCATCCGGGTCCTGCGCGGCCACGTACTCCTTGGCCACCAGATTCATACCATCGCGCAACGGCGTGATTAACCCGACATCAGTCAGCCGGAAAATCTTCATCAGCAGACGGCGGTCGAAGTGCTGATTAAGGTAATACAGCGGCGTCCAGCCCAGGGTGCCATATTTGCCGTTGATGCGGCCAGCTTCCGTCTCCAGTTGATGACGAATATCCTGGTACGCCTGCACTTCGCCACGCGAAGTGGGCGCAATCTGCGAATAACGGATTTTGCCGCGATGCTGGGGATAGTGCTCCAGCAGCGCCTCATAAGCGAGGAAACGTTCCGGTAAGCCTTTAGAGTAATCCAGACGCTCACAGGCAATGATGTTTTGCACATCCCCCAGTTCACGCTTCATGGCCGCCATTTTCGGTGGCAGCGCACCTTCCGCCATCTCTTTAATACTGTCCGGTTCGATACCAATCGGATACACCTCAGTCATAAAGGTGTTGCCGAACGCGCGATGTTTCTTCTCGCCTTTATTCTGCAACTGCGTCAGCTGACTCAGACTATCGAGGAAGGCCACGCGATCGGATTCTGTCTGGAAACCCAGCAAATCGTAGTCGCACATCATTTCCAGCAGCGCTTTATGTGGCGGCAGCGCGTTGAAAATCTCTGGCGTCGGAAATGGGATATGCAGAAAGAATCCGATGCGATTATTAATGCCCTGTTTGCGCAACTCGGCGGCAAATGGCAACAGGTGATAATCGTGAATCCATAAAATATCATCCTCCTGTAACAGCGGTTTCAGGCGATTGGCCAGCAGCGTATTGACGCGGCAGTAACCCTCCCAGGCTTCGCGCTGAAATTGCACCAAATCGAGGCGATAGTGAAAGGCAGGCCAGATAACGGTATTGGAAAACTGGCAATAATAGAGATCATAATCGTTTTGATTCAGCGGCAGGGCAGCGTAGGTAATGCCGTCATACTCGCTGACGCTGACCTCCTCCTCTTCTTCGCCAGAAATCTCACTGATTTCGCCGTTCCAGCCAAACCACAATCCCCCGGTGGTTTTCAGTGCATCCAGCAAACCGACGGCGAGACCACCCGCACTGGCTTTTGTCCCATCAGGAATGGCGATACGGTTAGATACGACCACTAAGCGACTCATAACCCAGACTCCTTACCGACGTTGTCATGCTTTGATTGTAATAGTAATTGTTCAAGCCAGCTCCACACCGCATCTACGCTGCTGAGGCGATAGCGCGCATGGCTTGTACCCTCTCCGACCTTGACAGAAATTCCCCCCAGCGCATTAACGGCCAGAAATCCCTTCTCATCGGTCAGATCGTCACCCACAAATACCGGAATACGTCCGGTAAAAGGCGCTTCCCGCATAAAGTCGCGAATGGCCGCGCCTTTATCGATTCCCTGCGGTTTCAGTTCCACCACGCATTTTCCCGGCTGGAGCGCCAGCTCCGGAAAACGTGCCACCGCCTCTTCAGCCAAACTGATGACGGCCTGTTCATACTCCATCGCCCGACGATAATGCAGCGCAAACGCCATGCCTTTGACTTCCAGTTGCGTGCCGGGCCATTGATCCATGGTCTCCTGCAATTCCCGTTGCAGCGTTTGCGCAATCTCGACGGGCAGTGACTGGCAATGCATCCTGCCGCTGGCATCACGCCGTTCCGCACCATGCACACCCGCTGCCGGGACTTCCAGTGGCGCAACCAGCGCATCCAGTTGCGCAACGGGACGACCAGACACCAGCGCCAGCGCGCCATGGTTCAGATTGGTGAGTTGTTGCAGATGCTGGCGCACCGATGCGGGAATCGAAACCGACTCGGGCTGAGGCTGAATTGCCGCCAGCGTGCCGTCGACATCAAAAAAGAAGGCATATAACCCGCCGCTTAGCGACGGCAGGGTGCTGTTCTCATGTACCGCAGGGGTCACATCACTCCTCCTGTATCAATGGCTGATAGCAATATCGATGTTCGGAGGCAGGTTGGGTGTGATCCGCCAGGGTCAGTGATAAGTCACAAACGGCGGGGAGGGTTTTCCGGCAGGACGGTATTTCGATGGGTAACGCTCCACAAACAAACAAGTTTATTAGCAACACAGCAACCAGACTAAGAACATCGTCAGAGTTAAGTGTAGACGGCGATGGGGATTTTGTCAGACGAGCTTTCCGCCGCAACTAAATTCACTGGTGGAACAACCGGCTAACGATTTAGGGTGAGTACCGGCTTGATCCCGACTCACAATTAATTACACTGTATATAACAACAGTATTTTTGAGTGTCTATTATGAAGTTTCTCTCTCCTGCCCTCACCGCCAAAGTCCTTCACCTGCCGCTGTTTCTGGATGCGGTACCCTGTGGCTTCCCTTCCCCGGCTGCGGATTATGTTGAGCGCAAACTGGATATGAATGAATATCTGGTCGCGCATCCTAACGCCACCTATTTTGTCCGGGTGGAAGGGGATTCGATGCGTGATGCCAATATCAGCGAAGGGGATTTGCTGGTGGTTGATAGCGCGCTGGACGCAAAACATGGCGACATTGTGGTGGCTGCGCTCAACGGTGAATTTACGGTTAAACGGTTACAACGCGTGCCGCGCGTGCAGTTACTGCCGATGAACCCGCGCTACGCGCCGATTATCCCTGGCGAAGAAGAGCAGCTGGAGATATTTGGCGTGGTGACTTTTATCATTTATGCCGCACGTTGAATGTAACGCCCGGTGCAGCGACGCAATTTAGTGTTGCGCAATAAATTGCGTCGCTGCAGAAAACGCATTGTTAACCAGCCATTTCCCGTTTAAACACCGCCAACGTATGCGCTTTTACCCGGACGAACTCCGGGTGGCTCATCATCTCGGCAGTGCGCGGACGGGGTAGCTCAAACGGGACAATTTCGGCAACACGCGTCGGACGGCGCGTCAGCAGCAGGATCTCATCCGCCAGAAACACCGCGTCTTCCAGATCATGCGAGACAATCAGCATTGTCACGCCAGTTGCCAGCTGGACCTGTTGCAGTTTATCGCGGATAAACAGCGTCATCTCAAAATCCAGCGCCGAGAATGGTTCATCCAGAAACATCACTTCTGGTCCGGTTGCCAGCGCACGCATGATGCATACCGTTTGCTGTTGCCCACCGGAAAGTTCATAGGGATAACGCTGCAAATCGAAGCGAATATCAAACATCTCCGCCAACTCTGCCACGCGCTGTTTCACCGCCGCCGCTTTCATCCCCTGCCGTTTTAACGGATAAGCGATGTTCTGCCAGGCGCTTAACCAGGGAAAAAGCGCATCACGGTAGTTCTGAAACACATAACCAATATTGGTCTCGGCCAGGGTTTTACCGTCGAACAAAATTTGCCCGCGATCGACCGGAATCAATCCGGCAATCATGTTCATCAGCGTCGATTTACCACAGCCGTTGGGGCCGAATATCGAAACAATCTTCCCGCGCGGTAAATCGAGGTTGAGATCCTGATATAACGGTTGTCCGGCAAAGCTTTTATCGAGTCCGCGAATCGTCACATGGGTATTGGGCTGAGGATAATCGGGTTTGTTCATGCTTTGCCACTCCAGTGCACACAGCGTTTTTCAATCAACAGAAAACCCAGATTCAGCAGATAACCAAATGCACCGGTGATCAGAATCGATGCGTACATATCTTTAATATTGAATAACTGCTGCGCATCAATAATGCGATGTCCCAGTCCGGTTTCCGAACCAATAAACATCTCGGCGACGATGACGATCACCAGTGCCATCGAAACACCGGTCCGTAACCCGACAAAGGTTTGCGGCAGGCTTTCCATCAGCATGATGTCTTTAAACACATGCCAGCGTGAAACGCCCATCACCTGCGCCGCCATAATGCGCGTCTTCTTTGCGTTCATTACCCCGTAGGCGCTGTTAAACAGAATCACCAGTACCGCCGCAAAAGCGGCAATGGCGATTTTGTTGGTATCGGTAATGCCAAAGATCAGCATAAACAGCGGGATCAGCGCCGAAGAAGGGGTTGAGCGGAAGAAATCCACCAGAAACTCGACGCTACGATACAGTCGCTCGCTACTGCCCAGCATCACCCCCAGAGGGACGCCGAGCACTGCGGCGACAATAAATGCCATCAACGTGCGGTAGAGCGTATCCCCGATGTCCCGATTCATGCTGCCATCAGCCAGCGCGCTAAACAGATAGCCCAGGGTTTCGCCGGGTGAAGGCAGCAATACCGGGTTAAGCCATTTGGCGCTAACCGCCGTCTGCCACAGCAGAAATAACAGCAACGGACCGATCAACGGCAGCAATCTGCGACGCCATATCTGCATCATTGTACTTCTCCTTATGCCCGATAGATCAGGGATTCCACTTGCAGCGGCTTGCTGAAAATTTTCCGTTCAGTGAACACGTCATAAAATTTCTGGAACCATTGCAGGTTGCTGCCGGTTAACTGGTCATACATCACGAATCCCGGCAACGGCACCTCTTTCACCAGCGCGGCCTCAATCCCGGTGTAACCTGCCACATACTGGCGCGCCTCATCCGGTTGTTGCTGGATAAATTTGACCGCGGCACCATAGGCATCAATCACCTGCTTCGCCCGCGCCGGATCGGCCTTGATAAAGCTGCTGGTGAGTGCCGCCGCGCCACCAAACCACGGCGCGCTGGCATCGCCCAGCACATATTTTGCAATCACCCCGGTTTCCAGCACTTTCCCCATGCCCTTCATGCGCGCGACGGTGCCGGTCGGCTCCAGCGTATACACGCCATCAATTTGTCCGGCGGCTAACGAAGGCGCATGCTGCCCCACCGGCAGCTCGATCACTTTGGTATCGGTGAAGCCATTTTTTTCCAGGATGATCTTCGCCATGGTGACGTTCTGAATGCCCGGACCGCTGGCGATACGCTTACCTTTCAGATCGCTGATGGATTTTGCAGTGCTGTTGACGGGTACCAGAAACTCGTCCAGCACCATTTTTTCATTGGAAGGGTTAGAACAGATGATTTTGAACAGGTCCGGGCTGGTAATGGCTCCCAGGCCGAGCGCGCCGGTGGCCGTGCCATTAGCGCAACCATGGATCCGCCCGGTGATCATCGCTTCCACCACCTGCTGCGGGCTGGCAAATTTCACCGCTCGCACATTGACGCCAGCCTGTTTAAACAACCCTTTCTCAATACCGGCATATAACGGCAGACCACCCACAATCGGCCAGTAGCCAATCAGGATTTCGTCATCTGCCGCCTGAGCGGATGGGCTGCCCAGCATGCCGCTGAGCGCGACGCCACCTAATGCCAGCATGGAATATTTCATCATCTGGCGACGCTGAGCGTTAATCTTCTCTTTATCATTGTTGTGCAAGGTGTATTCCCCCAGGTCATTGGCCGGTATGCGGCCTTGTATACAAGCCTGAGGAAATGAATGCAGAAGTTGTGCCAGTTTAATCAGGACGCGTCATGCGCTGCCTGTGCGTCCGTTTATCCGTACCAGAGAAAAGTCATGGTGCACCAGACGCACCATATCCGGACAAGCCTGCATGCGCGGGTGATTATCGATGCCCCAGAAAATACATCATGATGACAACCGCAAACAGCAGCAGATTGATGCCCCCCAGCCCTGCCAGCAGCCATTTAATGCTGTTCAGCATCTTACCTGAGCGCTGATGATGTGTGGCATGCTGTTGCTGTAAATCTGTTAACTGCGCAGCCAGCTGCTGCTCCAGCCGGGTCTGGTGTTCTGTCGAGGTCAGCAGGTGAGCAATAATACGTTTACCCTGCTCCCTGAAGCCGTTCTCCAGTCGCTGTTCGTATTCCTCCCTGGCGATGGCCTGCTCCTCTTGATATTCCTGTTGCGCATCCGCCAGGGTGCTGATGGAAAGTTTGATCTCCCGTTTTAACGATTTTAATGACTCGCCAGCCTGATACGAGACGTTATCATTAATGGTTTCAATGACCGCTTTCTGCTGCGCCAGCTCACGTGTCAGCAAGGTCAGAAACAGTTCCTGCACCAATTCATCCAGCATCCGCTCGTCATTATCCTGCGCAATAACCGGGTCATGTTCCACAGACATGCACTACTCTCCTAATGCTCTGACATATTCGTAGTCTTTCTTTAACGCACGGGCCGCGAGTACCCAGGCCAGTCGCTCAGCCTGACCAATATCCGTACGCATAATGTGTTGTTCGATCAGGATGGCCCGTTCATTTTTTGCCACCCTAATCAGTTCCTGAAAGCGACGACTCTCGCCAATCAGCTGCTGATAATGATCCTCGTCACGCGTATGGCTGTGCGTTAATTCCTGTTGCTGCGCAATGATGCGCGCCAGTTTATTGGCCACCGCCGTCAGTAGCTTGTCTCGCCGGGTGGCGTGGTGTTGTAAACGTTGCTGGCGACGGCGATGTTCATTGATATGTCTCTCCAGCTCACTACGCTGGAAATTAGCGGCTAATGTGGTGATCAGTTTCAGGTGCTGTTTGATCGCGTTGATCGTTTCCTGATAGTCATGCTTATAGTTGCTGGCAAAGAGATAATTATCCGCATGATAGCCATGCAGCTTTTGCTCAATCGCCGTGAAGGCATGGTGGTTAATCTGTTGCGCAGCGAAATGGGCAGGCAGGCGCTTTAACGCCGGATGAAGTGCCATCTCTTCTCTTGCCTCAGCAATCATTTTCAGTAAGGCACTGACCTTTCTTGCTCCCATCGGTGGCACAGCGATAGGTTGATGCGCGCTGCGCGCCTGTCTTTTATTTAGTCGTTCGCGTAGCCGCTGCAATCTGTCCAGGCGTGTCTGGCTCTTTGCCAGATAGGGGGCATATTCAGCCAGAGCGCGCGACAGCTGCTGTTGTTTACGCTGGTAATATTCCCGTTCTTTGTCCAGCGTGCTGTGCAGCTCTGAGTACTGCTGTTGCAACCTGTCCCGGTAGCGGATAATTAATTCAGGTAACGCGTATCCCGTACGTAAACGAGAAAGCGGATGGACCGCCTGCAGCATATTATGGCGCAGGTCGGTTAATATCTGCTCGCGCAACCGCTGGCAATAGTCACCATAATCGTCACCCCCCTCAATCAGGGTTTGCCAGGAGTGACCACATTCGAGCGGATAAATGTGTTCGCGCATTTCCGCCGGGAGTTGCAATTCCAGCGTATTGATTTGCCCAAATAAATAAGCCTGCAGCCAGCATTTATCGGGGGAAACACGACGCAACATTTCCCGGATGGAACTGTTGCTAAAAGTCCGGGTTAACACAATTTTGTAGCGATGTGGCTGCCAGAACCAGTCAGCCAGTAGGTCATTGCCCAACTCCTCGGGTTTCAGAAAGCCTAAATAATCCGCCTTGCCGGTCAGCAGGATCACATCCGCCGAACGAATAAACTGGCTGGCAAGCTGAGACACATATTCCCTTTCATTGTCATCCGCAGCCTGAATACCCGGCAGGTCGCGGATTAACAAGCCATGTTGCCGCTGCTGCGGATGGAAGAAATGTTGCGGAATAAATACGTCAATGCTGTCGAAATCGCGTCTGCCCGCCTGAACCTCTTCACGCAGGCTGGCGAAAATATCTGCCGCCCCGCCATCCGACCAAGCGGTTGTTCCCTGGTCTTTGTGGCTAAAATACCAGGCATCATCCCGTGATATCCGGTAACGGTAAGTTCGCGCCGTTGACGCTTTACCTAATGTCTGCCCACCACGCAGCAGCTGGTTAAGCTCTTTAAAACATTCATCCCTGACGCCCAGTAAGGTCAGAATCAGGGATGTTTTTCCCACCTGCGTCGGACCATAGACAATCACCGATATCTGGCGGGAGATGTCTGCATGAGGCTGGATTAACCGCTCGGCATCAACCTGACGCAGCAGGTTGATGTAGCTATTTTCCGCCCAACGATAGCGCTCACGGCAAATATCACGCCAGATATTGTTTGATACTGGCTTCATACTGCCGGGCTTCCTTCTGTACCGTCGTGAGTCCCTGAATAGCTAACCAGAGATAGCTTTTCTGCGTGAGGACATCCTGCACACCAAATAAACGGTTGAGGTTGATTTCAATCAGCTGACGCAGATCGCCCATCGTGTCCTGATAACGCTCGATGATGACGTTTTCATTATATTGCGCCAGTTCCTTCATCATCCGTTCAATATACCAGGCCTGGGCTTTATCACTCTCACTCACCACGCCCGCCACCTGATACAACGCAAAAACCGCCGCGCCGACCAGCATCGCTTTGCCTGCTATCGCGACAGGCGTAAATACGCCGCTATCCTCATTCTGCGGTGTGCCCACTTCACCATCCAGTGTGCCGTCCGCTGCGTCGGCACCGATAAACGCCATCAGCGCGGTCTTCACCGGGTGGATGCTACTCTGCGCGCTAAAAATCGCGTCGAGAATTTGCTGTGGCCGCAACGCGCTGGTTAGCTCTGACGCTGCGGGCATCGCCTGGTTTATTGCCACCCAACCGCGTGCATATTCCATCGTCATGGCAGGCAGCACTTTTAATAGCGTGGAAAGCTGGTCTAACTGCGGCGGCGCATCCCTTGTTGCAGCCGATCCCAGCAGATGACGCAAAGGGGCCAGCGAGGACGAATTATCCTCCTCAGCCACCGACAAATATCCCATTGTCGCTGCGGGCGAAGTCAACCGTTGGGGTGACAGCGTCTCCTGAGAAAGACCGTAATGCCTTAACTCACGGCGGTTGAGCGTTTCCAGAGCGACCATATTGTGATCGGCCAGAGACTGCTGCTCAAAGCGGGCTTGCCAGGCGTCCAGTACCCGATTTTTGCGTTCACGATCAATCTCCGCTCCCTGCAATATCAGACGACGACCGAGTCCTTTTAAATTATTGGTCAGCCCTTCTTCTTCTTCCTGATAACGACGCTGGCAATAATCAGTGGCTTGTTGCCGATGCCCGTCCGTTTCTCTTTTGATGGCTTTACGCAGCTGCTGTTCATAGCGCTCGGCTGCTTTATCGAACGCTTCAAGAATAGCAACGGTACGCTCCTCGCCACTGTCCTGCTCCGCGTACAGCAGATTCAGGTTATCAATAATATCCGCAACATCGTCATTGACCAGAGCCATCAAACGTTCGATCGCGGCCGCTTCGGAAGCGGCGCTATTATGGATACCTTCAGCAAATGCGGCGCGGAGTTCGCCTGTCCACTGCGCTTTATTATCGACACCGGCAGCGACCACCGGTGATGAGGTCGCATGAAACAGTGCGGCGGCGCTCGCTTTTACCTCGGCCTTCTCCGCATCGTTCAGGCTTTCTGTTTTGGTCACAACGATCACCGGAGAACGATCGGCGAACACACTGCGCAGATCGTTCACCAGCAGGCTTTGGTTCGTATTTGCCATTAACGTCGGATCAGTGACCAGCAACACGCCTCTGGCGTTGACCATGACATGCCGCATCATGCCCTGCCAGCGATGATTCTGGCTGTTGCTGATCTCGTAACCGGGCAGCAGTGCCCAGACCATCTCTTCATCAATAAAACTGTCTGACTTATTAATGATTAATTTCGGATAGAGGATTTTTCCCCCTTCTATCTCCTGATTCACCATTTGCGACCAGTCACGCAGCATCTGTTTCAGCTCATCGCCACTGCGCGGCTGGCTGTCAAAAATTTCACCGGTTTTGTGGTGAGCACAGACATAAATAAATTGCGGATAATCACCCTGCACATCATGCCGCTGCTCAATAAATAACGGTATCTGCTCGCCCCGCCCCGGATTCGCCTCCAGCCAGCTATCGTCAATGCCCAACAGGCTTTTTGCCAGAGTGGTTTTACCCGCGCCCTGCGTACCGGCAATAGCATAGATAGGTTGTTGATGCAGCATCAGCGTCAGCTCAACCTGACGTAACACGTTTAAAATTTTATGGGTATTTTCGCTGCGCTCATTGCATTCAATTGAGACACGCAACGCAGTACGCAATGCTTTTGTGAGGTTTGCTAATGTATGGGTGATGAGTGACATATCTGGCGCGGTGTCCTTGTTCGCAGAGGGATGGCGAGCAGAAAAAGGGTAAAATTCAGGAAATGCTCTTATGAGCATCGGCCTGAGACAGAAAATCTTTAATGAAAGATAACGCGGATTTTTCGCGGGTACGGCAACTAAATTCTCCACAACTTCAAAGCCTTTGCGTTTATCTCCTGCTCACCCCTTGATTGCGAAATACAATTGAAAAATACTGTATATAAACACAGTTAACATGAAATTCATTATGTACGCACTTGTCGATGTCAACTCTTTCTACGCCTCATGCGAAACCGTGTTCCGCCCGGACCTGCGCGGCAAGCCGATTGTGGTGCTGTCCAACAATGACGGCTGCATCATCTCGCTGAGTAAAGAGGCCAAAAAACTCGGTATCAAAATGGGTGCGCCCTACTTTAAGCAGCGTGAAGAATTAATGCGCCATCAGGTGGTGGTGTTCTCCTCCAACTATGCGTTGTATGGCGATATGTCGGCACGTGTGATGGAGACGCTGGAGTTGATTACACCACGCGTTGATGTCTATTCAATTGATGAAGCCTTTGTCGATCTCACTGGCGTCGACAACTGCATCTCACTGGAAGCGTTTGGTCGGCAGATGCGCGATCGTCTGTATAAAGAGACGCATCTGCGGGTCGGCGTAGGTATTGCACCGACCAAAACTCTCGCCAAGCTGGCGAACTGGGCTGCCAAACGCTGGATCAAAGCGGAGAGCGTGATGGACCTTTCCGCCCCGGTGCGTCAGCGCAAGCTGATGGGGATGGTGCCGGTGGATGAAGTGTGGGGCGTCGGTCGCCGCCTGGCGAAAAAGCTCAACCTGATGGGAATTGAAAAAGCCCTGCAACTGGCGGATACCCCGACTACATTGATCCGCAAGCAATTTGGCGTGGTGCTGGAGCGCACGGTACGCGAACTGCGCGGCGAACCCTGTCTGGCGTTTGAGGAGGTGATCCCCAATCGGCAAAACATCCTCTGCTCGCGCTCGTTTGGCGACCGGGTGACCGATTACGGCGATATGCGTGAAGCCATCTGCAACTATGCCGCACGTGCGGCAGAGAAATTACGCAGCGAACGGCAATATTGCCGCCATATCGGTACGTTTATCCGCACCAGCCCGCACGATCCCCATCATCCGTACTATGCCAATTCAGCCAGCACCGCACTGGTCACGCCGACCCAGGATAGCCGTGACATTATCCATGCCGCATTGAGCTGTCTGGATAAAATCTGGATGCCCGGCAAACGCTATCTGAAAGGTGGTGTGATGCTGGGGGATTTTTTCAGTGACGGTGTGGCGCAGTTTGATCTGTTCGCCGACTATCAGCCACGACGCAATAGCGAAGAGTTAATGCAGCTGATCGACAGTCTGAATGCCCACCAACGCGGCGCATTGTGGTTCGCCGGTCAGGGAATGCAGAAAACCTGGTCGATGAAACGAGCAATGCTGTCACCCGCCTATACCACGCGGTTTTCTGATGTGCCGGTGGTGCGTTAACCTGCGCGGCTACGATGTCGGCCAGCTCACTACATTAAACCCCTCTTCCGGCTGCGGGGCGACAAAGTAGCTGTTGATCAGCGCGAACTGCGCATCGGTGGCAGCGAAATCATGTTCACCAGTCGCATTACGTGCATGCAGCCGCGTTTTGCACAGATCATCCGGCACATCGAGAAAATGCAGCTGATGCGCAGCCTCGGCGGTCTGGATCACCGTTTTCATCCACTGCCGGTTTTGCAGCGTATTGGCGGGAAAATCCAGCACCACCGATACCCCACAACGCAGCAGCGAGATCAGGTGTGGCGTCATGGCGTTACGCAGTTTCGCGGCACAGCGGACATAATCCGCCACCTCACGCATTTCATCGGCAAACAGATGCGCCAGCCAGGCATCTTCACTGATGATCACCGCACCCGTTTCCTGAGCCAGCCGATGTGCCAGCGTCGATTTTCCGGCAGCAACTTTGCCGCACAGCAGATGTAAAGTGGCGGGGGATTGTGTTAACGCGCGCGCAGACGCCATAAAGCAGCTCCTTTTAAGATGACGGCTTACCATGCCTGCAATTGACGCGCAGGTAAAGCCCTGTCCAGGGTTCGCTACACTTAAAACATCCTTCAAGAAAAAGGAGCAGCACAATGAACCAGAATCTGCATAAAATCGATTTTCCGGTCAGCAAAGCGCGGAAATATCTGGAGCCAGGACCGGTGGTGCTGGTCAGCTCGCAGTTTGGCGATCAGCACGACATCATGACGCTCGGCTGGCACACTGTCCTGGAGTTCTCGCCGTCGCTGGTGGGCTGTATGATCGCCGGAGGCAATTACAGCCATGAACTGATTCGGCAAAGTGGCCAGTGCGTGATCAACGTTCCCTCATCCGATTTAATCGATAGCGTAGTGGCGATTGGTAACTGCCACGGCGATCGTATCGACAAGTTTGCTGCCTTTAAGCTGACCGCAGAACCCGCGACAAAAGTTAACGCGCCGCTGATTCAGGAGTGCTTCGCCAGTTTTGAGTGTCAGCTGTACGACGATACGATGGTGGATAACTACAATCTGTTTATCTTTGAGGTAGTCAAAGCGCATGTAGCGGAGAAGCCGGAGTTTCCGCCGACCCTGCACTATACCGGTGAAGGTCGTTTTACCGTGATGAGCAATCTGTTGCTCGATAAACACCGCGACTTTAAGCCAGAAATGTTAATCTGAACAAGGTTGATTTCATGAAAGCGCGCCCCCACAGTAACGCTTTCGCCCTGACAGGAGTAAAGACATGGCAATTGAATACGCGGTGATCGCGGGTGGCTGTTTCTGGTGTACCGAAGCGGTATTTAAAGGTCTGATTGGCGTTGAGTCAGTCGAAAGTGGTTATACCGGCGGCACCCGTCCTCATCCCACTTACGAGCAGGTATGCAGCGGCGCCACCGGCCATGCCGAAGCGATCCGTATCGGTTTCGATCCGGCGCAGATAGGCTACGGCGATCTGCTGGATATCAGCTTTGTCACCCATGACCCAACGCAGCTTAACCGCCAGGGCAACGACATCGGCACCCAGTATCGTTCTGCTATCTTCCCGGCCAACGCCGAACAGGAAGCTGAAGCCATCGCGGCTATCGCCCGCGCGCAGGAAGATAATAAAGATCCGATTGTCACCACCATCGAACCACTGGGGGAATGGTATCCGGCGGAAGATTATCACCAGGATTACTGGGATGGCGCAGGTCAGCGCAACGGTTACTGCCTCGCCGTGATCCCACCGAAGTTGCAGAAGCTGAAAAAAAGCTTTGCTAACCGCGTGAAACCACAGAGCGAATGACCGTCCGGGTGCGTGCTTGCACGCACCCCTAAAAAAACCGCGACGATACCTGCCTATGCCAGAACCCTATTCTCCACCGGATTTCCCACCGCGTAAGCGACCGATGAAACTCAATACGCTGGTCACGCTGATGCTTAGCACCGTGATCGCGCTGGTGTTGCTCAGCGTCCACCTTATTTACTTCTTTCAGATTGGTGCCACCACGCGCGCGCAGCTGGAAGATAAAGCCATGGCGGTGGCACGCACCCTGGCCGATTCGCCGGAAGTACAACGCGCACTGTTGCTGCCGCCCAATGTCCTGTTAATTCAGCCCATCGCCGCAGAAATCCAGCAGAGTAATAACCTGCTGTTTGTGGTGGTAACCAATATGCAGGGCATTCGCTATTCCCATCTCAACCCGGAGCTGGTCGGCCAGCATTTTATCGGTGACGATCTCGAACCTGCGTTGCGTGGCCATGAAAATGTCTCGGTGAATCAGGGGGCGCTGGTCAAAGCCCTGCGCGTGTTTACCCCGGTGTATAACGCGCAAAAACAGCAGATTGGCGTGGTGGTGATTGGTATTTCCCTCAGTGCGGTGACTGACCAGATAAACCAGAGCCGCTGGAGCGTGCTATGGACGGTGTTGATTGGCGCGCTGGTGGGTGCACTCGGTACCTTTATTCTGGTGCGGGTGCTGAAACGTATTCTGTTCGGCCTCGAACCACATGAAATCTCCACGCTGTTCGAGCAACGTCAGGCGATCCTCAATTCGGTGAAAGAAGGTGTGGTGGCGGTGGATGACCAGGGCGAGGTCACGCTGGTCAACCAGGCGGCACAAAAACTGCTGAGTGCCGAGATCGCCACCAGCGCCATCAGTGCCGACCGCATTTACGATGCCTCGGTGATCAACACCCATTTGCAGGATGTACTGCAAAGCGGCCGTCCGCGCCGTGATGAGGAATTGAATGTGAACGGCCATGTGTTGCTCAGCAATACGGTGCCGGTGCGCAGTCAGGGACGGATTATCGGCGCGGTGTGCACCTTCAGGGATAAAACGGAAATCAGCCAGCTGATGCAGCGCCTGAGCGGCATGGTAAACTATGTCGATGCGCTGCGTGAACGCTCGCATGAATTTATGAATAAGCTGCATGTGATCCTCGGCCTGCTGCATATGAAAAATTATGCGCAGGTGGAAACTTATGTGCTGAAAACCGCCAATAACTATCAGACCGAAATTGGTTCGCTGGTGCAGAAAATTAAGTCGCCAGTGATTGCCGGGTTCCTGCTGAGCAAGATCAGTCGCGCATCGGATCGCGGGCATAGCCTGACCATCAGCGATGCCAGCTTTTTGCCCGACTGTGGCAACGAGCAACAGATGGCGGTGCTGATTACCGTGATTGGCAATCTGGTGGAGAACGCGCTGGATGCACTGGGTGACCAGACTGAAGGTGAGATCCATGTGATGTTGCATTATCAGAATGGCTGGCTGGCGTGCGAGGTGAGCGATGATGGCCCCGGCATTGATCCATTGATTTTGCCTACCATTTTCGCCAAAGGTTTCTCCACCAAAGGTGACGATCGCGGCGTCGGCCTGTTCCTGCTGAAGCAGCAGACCGAAAGCCTGGGCGGTGACGTCAGCGTGGAGTCAGAACCCGGCGTGTATACACAATTTTTAGTTCAGCTACCCTGGGATGGAGGAAATCAAACCGCATGATCAACGTGTTAGTGGTTGACGATGATGCAATGGTCGCAGAGCTTAATCGCTGCTATATCGGCCAGGTGCCCGGCTTTACCTGCTGTGGTACTGCCGCAACGTTACAGCAGGCGAAAGAGAAGATCCTCAACAGCGAACCTCCGGTCGATCTGGTGCTGCTGGATATTTATATGCAGCAGGAAAACGGCCTCGATCTGCTGCCGGAACTGCGTAAAGCCAACTGCCCGGTGGAGGTGATCATTATCTCTTCGGCTGCGGATGCCGCCACCATCAAGACCTCGCTACATTATGGCGTGGTGGATTATCTGATCAAACCGTTCCAGTTCCCGCGTTTTGAAGAAGCGCTGACCCAGTGGCGGCAGAAAAAATCGCTGATGGATAACCAGCATTATTATCAGCAGTCCGATGTCGATTTACTGATTCACGGTAGCCCGGCGACGCAGCATGACAGCAAGCGCCTGCCGAAAGGACTGACACCCCAGACGCTGCGCACGCTGTGTCAGTGGATTGATGCCCACCCGGGCACAGAATTCTCCACCGATGAGCTGGCGGCGGAAGTGAACATCTCCCGCGTCTCCTGCCGTAAATATCTGATCTGGCTGGCGCAGATTAATATTCTGTTTACCAGCATCCATTACGGTGCCACAGGCCGTCCGGTATACCGCTATCGCCTGCAACCGGAATACCATTCGCTGCTGCAACAGTATTGTCAGTAACGCAGCGGCCACGCGGTGTCCAGTTGCTCAAAGCGAAACTGACGCGGTGAAGAACAGATAATTTCCCTGTCGCGCGTGACAAAAATCGCGTCGAGTTCGGGCTGGTCAGCAAGATACGCCAGCCCCTGCTCCACCCCCATGCCATACAGCAGCGTGGTGTAGATATCGCCATCCAGTGAACGATTGGAAATCACCGTGACGCTCAGCAATTCATTGTCGAGCGGATAGCCGGTACGCGGATCGAAGATATGATGCCAGCAGCGGCCATCCCGTTCGAAATAGCGTTCATAAATACCCGATGTCACCACGGACTTCCCCTGCACCCGTAACACACCAAGCAGCTCATCCTCCCGGCCAAAGGGCTTTTTCAGGCCGATGCCCCACCCTGCGGGATCATGCGGTGGCGACCCCAGCGTCTGGACGTTCCCGCCGAGGTTAATCAGCGCCTGCTGCACGCCCTGCTGGCGTAAAAAGCGTTGCACGCGATCGGCAATGTAACCTTTGGCAATCGCACCGAGATCAATCTCCATGCCGGGCTGTTGCAGGAATACCGATCGTTCAGCTTCATTCAGCACCACCTGACGCGGATCGGTCAGGGGCAGTAACGCCGCGATCGCCTCAGCAGGGGGCACCTCATGGCCCTGGAAACCGATTTTCCAGCGCTTGACCACCGGGCCAATGGTGAAATTGAAGGCACTGCCTGGCATCAGGCTGACCGCGTGGGCGATGCTGATCAGCGCAAACACCGGCTCACTGACCATTACCGGATGGCGGCCCGCAGCGTGGTTGATCGCCATCACTTCAGAATCAGCACGATTGACGGTGAACAGATTCTCCTGCTGTTTAATCAGCCGGAACACCTGTGCCGCAAGGGGTTGGTTATCTTCGAAGAGTTTAAGCAGAATGGGCGACCCCATCAGAACGGCGGAATACGCATAAACGCCTGCGTCTGTAGTCATTATCGCCTCATTCAGGTGTAGCGGCGCGATTTATTGCGCAGGTCTTAAAATCACGCCGCTACGAATGGCTTGTTGTAAGCCGTTGTTTAGCCTAATGCCAGTGCCGCAGCGTTACGTCCGGCTTTGATACCAAAGATGATGATATCAGCAACCGCGTTACCCCCGATACGGTTGGCACCGTGGATACCGCCAACCACTTCACCCGCCGCCCAGGCACCCGGAATCACCTGTTTCTGCGCATCCAGCACTGCGGTGTCGGTATTGATGGTGACACCGCCCATGGTGTGGTGCACCCCTGGGGCGATGCGGATGGCAAAGTAAGGTCCGTGATTGAGCGGATGACGCAGCGCGGTTTTACGGCCAAAGTCTTCGTCATTCTGCTGCTCAACAAACTGGTTGTAACGATTCAGGGTGGTTTGCAGCGCTTCCTGATCCATATTCAGTTTCACCGCCAGCTCGTGCGGAGTGGGGGCGCTGATGACAAAACCTTTGGCAATGTACTCATCCGCCGCTTTGTTGTTCTGACGCACCTGTTCATCAAACATGATCCACGCGCTTTTTTCCGGCAGCGCGATAATCTCGGCGGAAACTTTGTCGCGGGTTTCCATTTCATTGTAGAAACGCTTGCCCGCCTGGCTCACCAGAATCGCACCACCACCACGCATCGCTTCGGAAATCAGGTACGAGGTAGTTTGTTCGACTGTCGGGTGAATCTGGATCTCGCTCATATCGACGGTATCCGCACCTATTTTCTGCAACATGGCGATACCGCTACCGGTGGCCCCTTTGTGGTTGGTGGTGACAAAGCCATCCAGTTCAGGGCGGTATTTCACTACCATTTCACGGTTGGCGCTGAAACCGCCGGTCGCCACAATCACGCTTTTCGCGTTGAGAATACGGCTGTCATTGTACTCATCCACCACTTTCACGCCGCTGACCGCGCCGTTTTCGAACAGGATTTCCGCCACTGAGGTTTCCAGCAACACTTCGATATTGCGCTGGTTAACGTTCTTCACCAAACCACTGATCAGGAAACCACCGACAGCGGAGCGATCTTCCGGACGGTGGGTACGGTCAATACTCATCCCGCCGGTGATGGTGATATCGCACAACTCAATGCCTTTATCAGTCAGCCAGTCAATCGCGCCGGGCGCCTGCTCAACGAACTCACGCAACAGCACCGGGTTGTTTTTGAATTTACCGCCTTTCAGCGTCTCGTCATAAAACAACTCTTTGCTGTCCTCGATGCCTTTCAGGCGCTGATAACGGGTTTCTGCCGCGTTCATACCGACGGACGCTTTGATGGTATTCCCGCCGATAGTCGGCATCTTCTCGATAATCACCACGCGAGCACCATCATCATGCGCCTGGATTGCTGCGGCCAGACCGGCACCGCCGCTACCCACTACCACCACATCGTAATTAACTGGCGCATTCGGGTTACCGCCCTCGTCAATCACATGTTCTTTGCTGGAGGTTGCCAGTGCACGCGAGACGGCTTTTTTCAGCGCCTCACTCTGGGTGGTAGCGCCAGTTACCGCATCCACATGCGGGCTGTTCGCTACCAGAATACGGGAACGCAGGCTTTCAAAGGTACTGGTGAAATCGACGTCCAGCGTGGCATCCGGCACCAGCGAGATATCGGTGATACGGTCGGTATCCAGCGTCACGTTGATTTTCAGTTTCAGCGCTTCAGCTTCCACTTTTTCCTGGAACACGCCCGCTTTGTATTTACGGCCGGTATCGCTGGTATCGCGGATCATCGCGTCCACCAGCGAGAAGCGCCACAGCGGCTCCGGGATAACCAGTTCTTCGCGTTTGGTGCTGTCGATAAACAGCTCCATATGTTCGTTTTTGATCACGCGATCGGCCCAATCCGGGTAGGCGATGCAGGCTTTACCAATCGCCACCAAATCGAAACCGTACTCCAGCGCTTTCTCCGCATCTTCTTTGTTGACCACGCCGCCAACGCCAATCACCGGTACTTTCGCCAGCACAGGTGAACGCAGCGCCCGATATTTGGTGATTAGCGGCGTCGGATCTTTGGTATCGACAATTGACGGACGCAGCAGTTGGCCGACGGAGAAGTGCACATAATCGAGACCGCGCGCCGCCAGTTTTTCCAGCAGGTACATGGTATCGTCAAAACGGATGCCCGGTACTTCCAGCTCTTCCGGCGAGAAACGATAGCCAATGATAAAGTCAGCTGCCGCAAAGCGGTCCGCCATTTTATGGGTGATTTCCAGCACTTCCATGGGGAAGCGGGCGCGGTTGTCGCGGCTGCCGCCCCATTTGTCATCGCGCTGGTTGGAGTTCGGTGAGTAGAACTGCTGAATCAGGTAGGTGTTGGCACCGTGGATCTCAACGCCATCGAAACCGGCTTTGATGGCGCGGTTCACCGCATCACCGAATTTGGTGATCATCACCTCCACTTCTTCCGCCGTTAGCGCCTGGGGAGTCGGTGCGCCTTCACGCGGGGCGGCAAGGGCGCTGGGCGCTACCGGGGTTTTACCACCGATCAGCGCGGGATCCACCATGCGACCACCGTGGTAAATCTGCAAAATCGCTTTGGAACCCTGGGATTTGATGGCGTCGGCAATTTTCGCCAGGCCGGGGATTTTGTTGTCGCTATCGATGGCGATGGCACCGGGGAAGGCCGGGCCTCGGTTGTCGATAAAACAACATTCGACAATCACAGTACCGATGCTGCCCGCACGTACGCGATAGTAGTCCACCAGATCGCTGGTCACACCGCCGTCAAAATAACCGGTACAGGTGGTCATCGGTGCCATCACCAGGCGGTTTTTCAATACAGCGCCTTTCGGCAGAGTGAGTGGATTAAGAATCGGGGTGAGCGTATTCATGATAACAACTCCAAAATTTAAAAGTTTCGAATTCTTTGACAGACGCAGTTATTTCAAATTTATTTAAGAGGTCCGATTTCATACCAACAATATACCAATTTCTTTAGTTACATAATTAATAAGTTTAGTTATTTAACTTTTAAATTATTCTGTAAATAAACACAACAGCTGAATATGCGCCACTTAAAATGTTAGCGAAAGGTTGTCAAAAATCAATTTTTTCATTTACATAGAAATTAATTTATGATAAATCATAACCTTATGAGACACATCTTAGGCAGGAAGGCCCTGTCCCTTGAGCTTCATGGTGTTCTGGCTTCACCAGAAACGAATTAAGCAAAGGTAAAAATATATGACAAAGACAAAAAGGATTTAATACTGAATCGATTTTTTGATCCAGATCAAAATGGAGTTTTTAATAAATCGCATCATATTTACATTACGCAATCTTCTCTCTTCAATATTGCAATTCAGGAAGCATTAAAGACGTAACGGCAGCTTAAAAAAGTATCAGCTGAGCATTAATAACGGTAACACCTGTTGTCCCGGAACGTTAATCGCATTCTCCACAACTTGCAGACCAAAACCATGAAAACACAAACTACCCAGAGTGAACCCCTAAAAGCGCCGCCTGCCGCGCCGGGGAATAAAAACCGGCTCATTATGTTATGCCTGCCGGTGGTGATCGCTGTGCTGCTCCTCCTGGTGCCAACTCCCGCAGGGCTGGAGCCTTACGCCTGGCACTTCTTCGCTATCTTTGTCGGGGTGATTGTCGGCCTGATCTTCGAACCGCTGCCTGGTGCAGTGATTGGCCTGACCGGCGTGGTGGTCATCGCGTTGTTCAGTCAGTATCTGCTGTTCAGCCCGGCGGAACTGGCCGATCCGAAGTTCAAAATGGCCGGCCAGTCGTTCAAATGGGCGGTAAGCGGCTTCGGGAACTCCACCGTGTGGCTGATCTTCGGTGCCTTTATGTTTGCCGCCGGTTACGATAAAACCCAGTTCGGTCGCCGTCTGGCGCTGATTCTGGTGAAATATCTTGGCCGTCGCAGCCTGACGCTGGGTTATGCCATTACCTTTGCTGACCTGTTGCTGGCACCGTTCACTCCTTCTAACACCGCACGTAGTGGCGGGACCATCTATCCGATTATTGCCAACCTGCCTCCGCTGTATGGTTCAAAACCCAATGACCCCAGCGCACGCAAAATTGGTTCTTATCTGATGTGGGTCGCTATCACCGCCACCTGTATCACCAGCTCGATGTTCCTGTCGGCGCTGGCTCCGAACCTGCTGGCGCTGGCGCTGGTAAAAAGCGTAATTGGCTTCGATATCACCTGGGGCATGTGGTTCCTTGCCTTCCTGCCGTTGGGTGTGCTGCTGATCCTGACCATGCCGCTGCTGGCTTACTGGCTCTACCCGCCAGAAGTGAAACTGAATGACGAAGTGCCACGCTGGGCAACTGCCGAGCTGGCGAAACTGGGCAAACTGTCACGCAATGAAATCCTGCTGCTGGTGTTCGTGATTTCCGCGCTGCTGATGTGGATCTTCGCCACCGACTGGATTGAACCGGCGATGGCCGCCCTGCTGGTAATCGTGCTGATGCTGTGGACCGGCGTACTGAACTGGAGCGACATCACCAGTAATAAAGCCGCATGGAACACCTTCGCCTGGTTTGCCACCCTGGTGGCGCTGGCCGATGGTCTGGCTAAAGTTGGCTTTATTGCCTGGCTGGGTAAAGAAGGTGGCCAATTGCTGCAAGGCTATGACCCACAAGTTTCCGCCGTGGTACTGCTGATTGCCTTCTATGTTCTGCACTACCTGTTCGCCAGCACCACCGCGCACACCACCGCGCTGCTGCCTGCCATGCTGACCATTGCGGCGGCTATCCCAGGCATCAATATGCCGGTGTTCTGTCTGATGCTGTGTACCTCACTGGGTGTGATGGGCATCATCACCCCGTACGGTACTGGCCCCAGCCCGATTTACTACGGTAGCGGCTATCTTCCTACCAAAGACTACTGGCGTCTGGGCACCATCTTCGGCGCACTGTTCCTGGTATTGCTGATGGTGATTGCTTATCCGTGGATGGTGCTGATGTTCTGATGATGTTGCTTCGATGTTAAAAATCGCAGCCGCGAAAGAATGTTAAAATGCTATGATACTCGCCAGTCAGCCCCCAGGCCGGGCTGGCGAGAGAAAAAACCTATAACGAATCGCTAATGATGCAGCCCGTCTTCTCTGTAGCTGGCGGGCTTCACATAACTGAGTGAGCCAACATGTCGAATAAACCCTTCTTCTATCAGAATCCTTTTCCTCTCGCCAAAGATGATACTGAGTACTACCTGCTCAGCCGCGATTATGTTTCCGTGGCAAATTTCGATGGCGAAGAAGTACTGAAAGTCGATCCCAAAGCGCTGACTGTGCTGGCACAGCAGGCATTCCATGATGCCTCTTTTATGCTGCGTGCCTCCCATCAGAAACAGGTGGCGGCAATTCTGGCGGATGACGAAGCCAGCCAGAACGACAAATATGTCGCGTTGCAGTTCCTGCGCAACTCCGAAATCGCCGCCAAAGGCGTGCTGCCGACCTGCCAGGACACCGGTACCGCCATTATCATGGGCAAAAAAGGTCAGCGTGTGTGGACCGGTGGCGGCGATGAAGCCGCACTGTCGCAGGGCGTGTATAACACCTTTATCGAAGATAACCTGCGTTACTCACAGAACGCCGCGCTGGATATGTATAAAGAGGTGAATACCGGCACCAACCTGCCCGCGCAGATTGACCTCTACAGCGTCGATGGTGACGAGTATAAGTTCCTGTGTATTGCCAAAGGTGGCGGTTCCGCCAACAAAACCTATCTGTATCAGGAAACCAAAGCGCTGATCACCCCGGCCAAACTGAAGAACTACCTGGTCGACAAAATGATGTCACTCGGCACCGCCGCCTGTCCGCCCTACCATATCGCGTTTGTGATTGGCGGCACCTCAGCAGAAAGCACGCTGAAGACGGTGAAGCTGGCCTCCACCCACTACTACGACTCGCTGCCGACCGAAGGTAATGAACACGGTCAGGCCTTCCGTGATGTGCAGCTGGAGCAGGAACTGCTGGAAGCCTCGCAGAAGCTGGGACTCGGTGCGCAGTTCGGTGGCAAATACTTTGCTCACGATATCCGTGTGGTACGTCTGCCTCGTCATGGCGCCTCCTGCCCGGTTGGCATGGGCGTTTCCTGCTCGGCGGACCGTAACATTAAGGCGAAGATTAACCGCGAAGGGATCTGGATCGAGAAACTGGAAGACAATCCGGGTCGCTTTATCCCGGAAGCGCTGCGTCAGCAGGGCGAAGGCGAAGTGGTGCACGTAGACCTCAATCGCCCGATGTCAGACATTCTCACCCAGCTGTCGTCGTTCCCGGTATCCACCCGTCTGTCATTGAACGGTACCATTATCGTGGCGCGCGACATTGCCCATGCCAAACTGAAAGAACGCATTGATAACGGTGAAGGTCTGCCGCAGTACATCAAGGATCATCCGGTGTATTACGCTGGTCCGGCCAAAACGCCGGAAGGTTATGCGTCTGGGTCACTTGGCCCGACGACCGCCGGTCGTATGGATTCCTATGTAGATCTGCTCCAGGCCAACGGCGGCAGCATGGTGATGCTGGCGAAAGGTAACCGTAGCCAGCAGGTAACCGATGCCTGCCATAAACACGGCGGCTTCTATCTCGGCAGTATCGGCGGTCCGGCCGCGGTACTGGCGCAGCAGAGCATTAAGAGCCTTGAGTGCGTCGAATACCCTGAACTGGGAATGGAAGCGATCTGGAAGATTGAAGTGGAGAACTTCCCGGCGTTTATTCTGGTGGATGATAAAGGTAATGATTTCTTCCAGCAGATCCATAATCAGTGCGCGGCCTGCGTGAAGTAACCTTCCCTGAGGTGCGCAGCAATGCGCACCCTTTCCTCCCCCCGCCGAATTACGCGATAAATCGCGCCGCTACACATTGGTGCACGCTGCACTCTGGCATAGCAGCCGGATGATCACATGAACGCGCGATTTCTTCGCCTCTACGCTAAATCGTTATTAATTAACTGATTAATTTTCTCCTTCTCATGGCACAAATATTGCTCAATTTAATTATCTGATTAATTAAATTCGTGGCATGCGCCACATTCACGCCAACACCAGGAGAACGTTATGACGGTCGATGAAGCGATAGCGCTGTTTGACGCGCAACGCGAAAAGATCTGGTTTGAACAACCGGCAGAAATTGCCGCACTCGGTAGGGGGGAAGTGCCACGCGGCACCGGTGCCCGTGGTCAGTACCTCAGCACCATCATTTTTGCCGAAGGGGAAACCCGCACGCTGGCGGATGAAATGCTGTGGGGGCTGATCCGTGTCGGGGAAGACAACCCGACAGCGGATCTGAAAACCCTGCAATTGCTAATCAAAGAAATCATGGGTTACAAAGCCAACTTCTTTGACTTCGTCAGCCTGCCGGATGCCGCCCGAATGCTGCACACCTATGTCGAGGTGGCTGGCGAGTGTGAAACCCTGAGCGATCTGGTGCGCTTGTCCCACAGCGCCCTGTCCTGGGCTAACCGCCTGCATATGTGGGTTGATTTTATTCTTCCCTGGGGTCTCGGGGACGGTTTTCGTCGCGTTAAAGCCTGACTGGGAGAGAAAACATCATGAAACTGGCTATGCATGTTGCCGACAAGAAGATTTGCGTCATCGAAGTATGGGAAGACAAAGTGCCCAATCTGGCGAAAGTGTTGCGCGAAAAACTGCCGCTGAAAAGCGTGCTGCAACACGGCAAACTGATTGGCGACATGGTGTTCTTCACCCTGCCGATCGTCGCTCCGTGGGAAAACAAATACCTGACGCAGGATGTCGGTAAACTGCGGCGCGAACAGTACGGTGAAGTCACCGGTGCCGTGTGCTACTACAGTCCGCGCCAGCAGATGTGCGTGGTGTATGGCGACGATACAGCTGACGAGCCGCTGCCGATCTCCTATATCGGTCAGGTGATCGAAGGTAAGCTGGAACTGCGCGTCACCGGGCTGGAAACCTGGTTCGATCAGGGCCGCATTGTCGAACTCAGTATTATCGATTAAAGATAAAGCAGTGCCTGCATGGCGCTGTCAATCTGTGCCGATGCCTCCGCAAATCGAGCGGGTGCACCGGCACAATGCCCATAAGGTGAAACCAGCGGACGTAACTCGCCCTGACGCAATTCCGCCACCTCCAGCGCCGCCTCTTCCAGCGTAAAATAGCGATCGTTGTCGCACGGCATGACGATGCAACGCGCGCCAATCTGCGCCAGCGCCGCGCGCCAGTCGCCCCCGGCCAGCAAACCGACATCAGCGTGATACCAGCTATACAGCGCACTCAGCAAATCATTGGCGTCCAGCGCCTGATGATCCCGTTCCCAGTCCACCAGCAGCGCCTCCAGTGAGTCAAAGCCCAGATCGTGCCAGCGTGCCTCGCGGAAGAACCCGGCGGAATAGGCCCAGCCTGCGTAAACCCGGCCAAAAGCCGCCAGGCCGCGCAGCGGCGGCGTTGAGTAATGACCCTCAGCAAACTGCGCGTCACAGCATAGCGCCGCACGCACCCCATCGAGAAATACCTGATTATTCGGCCAGCAACGGGCTGAACCACACACCGCCAGCAGGCTCTGCACCTGTTGCGGTCGCGCCACGGCCAGATGCCATGCCTGCATCGCGCCCATTGACCAGCCATACGCCAGCGCGATTCGATGAATGCCCAGGTGTTCAAACAGTAACCGTTCCTGCGCACGCAGATTATCCAGCAACGTGACGCGGGGGAAAGCCGCACCCGGCTGTAAAACTGAATTGGACGGTGATGTTGAGACGCCATTGCCCAGCTTATTCACCAGCACGATAAACCAGCGCGCTGGGTCGAGGGTTTTCCCGGTGCCAATCAACGGCAGATAGCTGGCATGGGTGCCGCTGTAATAACTAAAAATCACCACCGTGTTGTCGCGATTGGCGTTAAGCTGACCAAAGGTTTGATAGCCGATGCGGGTCTCAAGCAGCGTTTCACCGCTAACCAGCGGCAGCTCGCCGAGTCGATAAAAAGCGCATAAACCCATGCCGTTCTCCGTTATCGATATGATAGAGTTAATTAATTAGTTAATTTCATAAGGATGTCGCCATGAAGGATGCCCCAGCCGCAGAACCCGGCAGCAGGAAACCCCGTAAAACCCAGCGCGACGTGGCAGAGTTGCTGCAATCGTCGGCATTTGATCTGTTTGCTACCCAGAATTACTCATCAGTGCGGATTAAGGATATCGCCACCGCTACCGGGCTGAATTCGGCGCTGATTTATTACTATTTCGGTTCCAAAGAAGACCTGTTTATCAAGGTAATTGAATCGGCGGTGGAACGTGCTTTTGTGCAGTTTGACGACATCAAAGCCAACGCCAATGGCCCGCGTGACCTGATCTTCCTGTGGATCGAAATCCATATTCTTCAGTTCCATCTGTTGCAGAAACTGGCCAAAATCAGCCTCGATTACTCCAGCACCAATGGCCGCATCGCCAGCATCGATAAAGCCATCAAAAAGTTCTACGAAAAAGAATCACTGATTCTGAAGAACACCATTAAAGAAGGGATTGCCAGCGGCCTGTTCCGCGAGGTGAATCCGACCGACATGGCGATGCTGATCTCGACCTATCTGGATGGCGTGCTGTTCCGCAACGTGATGTTCCCCAATTTCAAATACAAGCAGGCGATCAACGTGATGCGCAATTTTGTGTTTGAAAGGCTTGATGCCTGAAAGCGGGCGGCGCGTTGCCTCGCGCCGCGACGTCGCTGCTTAAAAAATGGTGCTATAGCGATCAATTTCCCACTGGCTGACATGCAGGTGATAACTGTTCCACTCCTGCAATTTGTAGTGGATAAACTCTTTCTTCAGCGCATCCCCCAATGTCGCCGCGACAAACGGATCGGCATCAAAGGCTTCCACCGCTTCCAGCAGGTTTTGCGGCAGGAAGTCGATGCCGCGCTCGCGGCGTTCTGCTTCGCTGATGGCATACAGGTTGTCTTCATTCGGCTGACGTGGGTCGATCTTCTCGCGAATCCCTTCCAGACCGGCCGCCAGCGCCAGCGTTGCCGCCAGATAAGGGTTCACCGCGCCATCAGCATTACGCGATTCACAACGCCCGCCGCCTGCCGGGACGCGCACCGCGTTGGTACGGTTATTCGACCCCCACGAGTTAAATACCGGTGCCCATGAGAAGTAGCTCATTGCCCCCTGGCGCACCAGACGTTTGTAGCTGTTCACCGTCGGGGCAAACGCGGCGCAAAGCGCGCGTCCATGTTTCAGCAAACCACCGATAAAGTGATAACCGGTGTCGCTCAGCCCCAGTCCCCAGGGATCATCGGCGCTGGTGGCATCACGTTTAAACAGATTGGCCCCGCTGTTGATGTCATACAGCGACATATTGAAATGCGCGCCAGTGCCGGTTTTATCGGCAAACGGCTTCGGCATGGTGGTAGCAATCAGCCCGCGCTGTTTGGCGTAATGTTTCGCCATAAAGCGGAAGAAGATAAAACGATCGCAGGTGGTCAGCGCGTCAGCATAGTTAAAGTCGAACTCGTATTGCGAGTTGCCGTCTTCATGGTCGAGTGAGTAAAGATCCCAGCCCAGCGCATTAATGGTGGAAGAGACTTCATCCAGCCAGCCAAACTGGTCGACAAAGCCCTGCAAGTCATAGCAGGGTTTATTCAGTTTGTTATCACGCTCCGGCACCACCAGACGCCCGTCTTCCTCACGTTTCAGCAGGTAGATCTCACACTCAATGCCAAGGTTAAAGCCAAAACCCATCGCGTTGGCCTGTTTGATGACATTCTGCAATGCCACCCGGGTGCTGAGCGCATAGGGTTCACCCTTGAAGTGGTTATCGGCGGGCATCCAGGCAATTTTCGGTTCCCACGGCAGCTGGATGATATGGTCGAGATCCGGAACCGAGGTCAGCTCGTCTTCGTGCGGCGACTGGCCCAGACCATCAAGAGCATAACCGGTATAACGTTCCGATCCCTGCGCCATCTGATCCAGATGCCCAATTGGCACCACTTTGCCCTTCGGCACCCCGTGGATATCCACGTACGCCCCCATGCAATACTCCACCCCTTTGGCCATCAGGGCCTGTTTGATCTCGGCGATCTGTTGCGCGGTTTTCATTAATGCCCTGCCTTAGTCATGTTCAACAATAGAATGGGGAATATAGGGTGCATCCAGCGCGGCGATTTCATCCGCGCTCAGCGTCAGATCCAGCGCCGCCAGTGCGTCGCTCAGGTGCAGGGTACGGGTGGCCCCGATCACCGCTGAGACCACCGCCGGACGGCTGTAAAGCCAGGCCAGCGCCACCTGCGCCATCGGCACGCCGCGCGTTTGCGCCACCTGCTCCACCACACGGATCACCGCGTTGTCTGCCTGGACGGTCGCGGCATAGAGAAAATCGGTATAGCTGTCGTCCGCGCCACGCGTGCTGGCTTTCGCCGCATCCACCGGACGTGCCAGACGACCACGCGCCAGCGGGCTCCACGGCGTCACCGCCACACCTTCCGCCAGACACAGCGCCAGCATCTCGCGCTCCTCCTCGCGGTAGATCAGGTTGAGGTGGTTCTGCATGGCGATAAAGCGGCTCCAGCGTTCGTACTTCTGGATTTGCAGTGCTTTGCTGAACTGCCAGGCGAACATCGATGAAGCACCGAGATAACGCACCTTACCTGCCTTCACCAGGTCATGCAGCGCTTCCAGCGTCTCTTCAATCGGCGTGTCGTTGTCCCAGCGATGGATTTCGTACAGGTCGATATAGTCGGTGCCGAGACGACGCAGGCTGTGATCGCACTCCTGCATAATCGCCTTGCGCGATAGTCCTTTGCTGTTCGGGCCGCTGCGCATCGGGTTATATAATTTGCTGGTGATCACCACTTCATCACGCTGTGCAAAATCCCGCAGTGCACGGCCAAGAATTTCTTCACTCGCCCCTTTGGCGTAGATGTTGGCGCTGTCGAAAAAGTTAATCCCCTGCTCCAGCGCCTCGCGGATCAACACCCGGCTGGCCTCTTCATCCAGCGTCCAGCTCCGGCCACTGCGCGCCGGTGGCGCATAGGTCACCGTTCCCAGACAAAGTGCAGAGACCTCCAGGCCAGAGTGGCCCAGCTTCACATAACGCATTGCCTGCTCCTCACTCCGCCATGCGGATTTTCAGGTAATTGGCCAGATGCCAGACGGTGGTTTCAAGGTGGCTTAACCGCCCCGGCCGGGCCAGACGCGAACGGCTGCCGCGTTGCTGCTCGGCATTGATCCACTGGTCTTCATCGATAATGGTCATGCTACCCTGCTTCATACTCGCGGCAGTCTGGGCAAAGTCATCACGCGCAGCGGATTCAGGCGATACCAGCACCACACGATGCCATTGGGTGGCATGCGGGGAGATGGGCAAAATGGCGCTGATGGAAATACGATCCGGGTTGAGTGAAATCAGGCAGTTGGGATACAGCAGCACCAGTTCGCTGTAACGCATCTGCTCCTCGTTCAGGCCGCTAAAGGGTTGCAGTCCTTCGGTCAGAATCTCGCTCAGCTCACCATTTTTGCGCAGTGGCTGATGGCAGATGGTCCAGCCCGGGCCATCATCAATGATGGAGCTGAGGCGACCGGGGAAGCTGTCCTCCAGCGTGGTGCGGTGCACCGCCGCGTGGTGGTAGCACTCCATAAAGGTCTCGATGGCCATCTTCCAGTTGTAGGGGCAGTCGTAATCCAGCGTGTAGGCGGTAACCAGATCGGCAAAGTGATAACGCTCGAAACGCTCTGCCATCGGGGCCAGCCGTTCGGCCATCGACGGCGCATCAGCATTGAAAGTGACGAAAATCATGCCGAATACCACCTCATGGCGAATCTTTGGCAGGCTGCACTGCTGCCGGTCAAAATCCTGCGCCTGATTCATGGATGGCGCACCGCTCAGCTTGCCGTGGGTGTTATAAGTCCAGTTGTGGAAAGGACAGATAAACGATCGGCTGTTACCGCTGCCCTGTGCAATCGGTGCCCAGCGATGCAGACAGACATTGGAGAACACCGCAATACCCTCATCGTTGCGCACAATCAGCAGCGGCTCACCCACTACATCCAGGGTGAAAAAATCATTCAGGTTAGCGACCTGCGAGACATGGCCGACAAACAGCCAGTCCTGGCGGAATACCTTATCTTCTTCGAGGCGGAAAAAGCTGTCGCTGTTATAGGCCTCAGGCGGCAGCGTCTCTGCGCGGCTGGCATCATGTCGCTGCTGTTCCAGCATGCGTTGCAGGATGCTGTCACCGTCGTCAAACACCACATCAATTTTCTCGCGATACATTTCACTCTCCTCTGGTGGTGCGAAGGGTCAATGGACCAAGTTCTTTTTCCAGCAGCGGCAATACGCGTTCGCCAAACAGCGTCAGTGAACGGCGCGCATCGGCAATCGGCATATCGCCAAACTGGAAGAAACAGTTGTAATGGCTGGGGCGGATGGCACGGATCTCCACCAACATGCGCTCGGCGACGGTTTCCGCGTCGCCAATCATCAGGTTGTGACTCACCGTCTCCAGTGACGGCTCATCCGGCAACGGCGGCGCATGGATAAACGCCTGCTCGCTGACGCTGGTGTTCTCGCGCAGGGCGGCGATCATACGGGCCACAAACAACGCCCGCTCGGCAGCGGCATGCGCCTGCTGACGATTTTCCGTGACGTGGATGTACTGCTGCACCGCCACTGGCATGTCGGCATTCAGACCCGCCTGCTGCCAGCCAAGGCGTGCATCCGCCACCATCTGTTGCAGCTTGTGGCTGCCGCGATAACCCGCGGTAAAAAACGGCGTCGCCTGCCAGCTCTGGAACTGCGCAATCAGCTGCGGATTGGACGAGGTGAGATAAAGCGGCGGCAGCGGCTTTTGCAGGGTGTCGAGCAGAAAATCGGTACGCAGTGGCTGGCCGAAACGGTCCGGCGACTGGGTATGTCCCTGAGTCAGGGCATCGCTGATAAACTGCCAGTGCGCCAGCAGTTGCTGACCCCGGGTTTCCACATCTAAACCGTAACGATCAAACTCCCACGCCTGGTAACCACTGCCGATGCCCAGCACCAGCCGTCCTTCCGTCAGGCGATCCACCAGGGCTATCTCCTGCGCGATACGCATTGGTTGATATAACGGCAGCACCACAACGGCGGTGCCTAGACGGATACGTCGGGCATAGCCCGCCATATGTGCCACCAGCATCAGTGGTGATACGCTGAGTGAATAGTTGGTGAAGTGATGCTCGGCAAACCAGGCGGTATCGAAACCGATCTCTTCCGCCAGCAGCACCATACTGCGCATATCCTCAATCACCCCTTGCACACCGCGCGGGTTGTCCTTGTAGGACATCAGATTAAACAGACCGAGTTGCATAATTAGCCCCGCGTCCAGCGATAATGATGTTCAACACGCGCCTGCACCAGACTGAGTACGGTGGTGGCGGCCAGATACCAGATACAGGCGACGATCAGCAACGGAATGTTTTCGTAGGTGCGTGAGTAGATCGCCTGAGCCGAGTAGAGCAAATCCGACAGGGAAATCACGCTCACCAGCGAGGTGGTTTTCAGCATGCCAATCACCTGATTGCCGGTCGGCGGGATGATAAAAGGGATGGCCTGCGGCAGAATCACCCGCTTCAGATACTGGCCGCGCGTCATACCCAGCGCCCGCGCCGCTTCCTGCTGACCATCATCCACCGACGAGATGCCCGCCCGGATAATCTCCGCCATATAAGCCGATTCATTCAGGCCAAGACCGAGGATCGCGGCCGCCAGTGGGGTAATCAGATCGTTAGTGCTGCCGCTCCACAGGGTAAACAGGCCGGGAATACCGAGACTGACCTGCGGATAGAGCGCCGCGAGGTTGTACCAGAAAATCAGCTGCACCAGCACCGGTGTGCCCCGGAAGAACCAAATCCAGCCCCGGCTGAAACCGACTACCAGCGGGTTACTGGAGAGGCGCATCACCGCCAGTACCACGCTGAGCACGATCGCCAGCAGCATAATCACCAGCGTCAGCCAGAAGGTGGTCCACAAGCCGAGCAGGATAGTGGGTGAAAACAGGTATTTGCCCACCGTGCCCCAGGCGAAATTCGGGTTGGTGATCATCGAATGCGCCACCAGCGCCAGCAGCACGGCCAGCACCAGTGCAGAGATCCAGCGGCCTGGATAGCGCTGTGCCACCACGTGGCGGGTATGATCCGCTGTGGCGTTCAGCGGGGAGGTCAATGTTTTATCCGTCATCAGCGTTCTCTTCATCGTTTCAACCGGACAAATTTAATTAACTGATTAATTAAGATCTACAGTTTGCGTCGACATCTGTCAATCACTCTGCGCTCACCGCGTGCACACGGGCGAGGAAATCCCGGGTGCGCGGATGGCGGGGAGCGGCGAAAAAGTGCCTGGATTCAGAGACTTCAATAATCGCGCCGTTATCCATAAAAGCGACACGATTCGCCACATCACGGGCGAAGCCCATCTCGTGGGTGACGATCACCATGGTCATACCGTCGCGTGCCAGATCGCGCATGACCGCCAGCACCTCTCCCACCAGCTCTGGATCGAGCGCACTGGTCGGTTCATCAAACAGCATCAGCGAGGGTTTCATCGCCATGGCACGGGCGATAGCCACCCGTTGCTGTTGACCGCCGGAGAGCGCCGCCGGGCGTGAATGATAACGATGGCTCAGGCCGACGCGATCCAGCAGCGCTTTGGCTTCCGCCATGGCCTGCGCGCGCGGCACTTTTTTCACTGTCATCGGCGCTTCCATTACGTTTTCCAGCGCCGTCATATGGCCGAACAGATTGAAGCGCTGAAACACCATGCCGATATTGACGCGGTTGCGCGCCACGTCGGCCTCCTTCAGCTCGTAAAGCTTGTCCCCTTGCAGGCGATAGCCCACCATGCCGCCATTGACCCACAGCTCGCCGCCATCGATCTTCTCCAGATGATTGATACAGCGCAGAAAGGTGGATTTGCCGGAACCGGACGGACCGATCAGGCACACCACTTCCCCCTGCTCAACGCTGAGATCCACGCCTTTGAGGATCTCCACGCCGTGAAACGATTTGGTGACCTGCCGGGCATCCACCATTAACGTTTTGCTCATCTCGCCTCCTGTTCGGTCATATACCAGGTATTCAGGCCACCGCTGTCGAGGATCAGCATCTGGCCGGTAAAAGACGCCGCCGCATCCGAGGCGAGGAAAGCGACACTGCGCGCTACCTCCTCCCCGCTCACCGGTCGTTGCAGCGGTAGCCGTGCCACCTCGCGTGCCAGCTCCGGTTCGTCAGTGGCCCAGTGGCTATCGGGATCGCGGATCGGCCCCGGACTGATACCGCAGACGCGGATGCCCAGGGACGCCCATTCGATCGACATCTGCGCCGTGAGGTTCACCACCCCGGCTTTCGACGGCCCAAAAGCCCCGGCATTGGGGTAACAACGATGGGCCGAGGCCCCGGCTATGTTGATGATGACGCCCCCCGGTGCCATCAGCCGCACCGTTTCCACACTGATCACAAAGGTGCCGGTCAGCTGGGTATGCAGCACCTGCTGCCATTGTTCGTCGCTCAATTCCAGCAACGGTGCCGAAGCCGAGGCACCGGCGTTATTCACCAGCAGGCACGGCGTACCGAGGGTATGCACCACCTGTGCCAGCACCTGCTGCACCGCATGGCGGTCGGTGATATCAACCTGCCAGAACGCCGCGTCAGCGCCCTGCTGTTGCAATTGCGCAACGGCCTGTTGCGCCGCATCACAATCGTTGCGTACCAGCAACGCGATGGCATAGCCCTGCAGCGCCAGCTCGCGGGCCATGTGCAGCCCGACGCCGCGCGAACCGCCGGTAATCAGCGCGGTTTTTACGCTGTGCATAATGTTGGCTCCTGTGTTAAGGCCTGATGGCGCGCCAGCAGCGATGTGCCACAGATGTAACCCCAGGTCAGATTGGGACCGAGTGTGGTCCCGGCCCCCACCGCTTTGCTGCCGATCGGATTCGCCATCGCCGCACCGGCGCAATATAACCCGGCCAGGGGCTGGCCATCCCGATGCAACACGTTGCCACAGGCATCGGTACGCGGCCCGCCTTTGGTGGCGAGGAAGGTACGGTTAAACGGGATAGCAATAAAAGGCGCATGGCAGATCGGTGCCAAACCGCCCTGCAAGCGCCGGTCTGCTTTGCCATGTGCAGCGCTGAGATGGCGCGAGAAATCCACATCCAGCCCCTGCGCACAGCCCTGATTAAACCGCGCCACACTGGCTTGCAGCGCCCCGTCCGGCAACGCCAGTTGTTGCTCCAGCTGTGCCAACGTTGCGGCCTGGCGGATCCAGCCGGGTGAGCGCCAGCGGTAGTAACGCAGCAATGGCGCACGCCGCAGCAGATGCACATCGCTGATCAGCCATACCGGCAGATGTCGCGGTTGTCCCTGATCATCACGCGCATCCAGCTCGGCCCCCAGATTGAAGACAAATTCATTGGTAAAGCGCTGGCCGTGACGATTCACCAGGATCGCGTTAGGTTCGTAATGAAAGAAGATCGATAGACCACTCCAGGGCTGGCCCGGCAGCGCCGGGATACCACCACTGATAGTGGCCTGATCCATATGTGCCAGCTGCACACCGGCTGCCTCTGCCATACGCTGTCCGTCACCGCTGTTATCCTGCGGGCTGGCGATAAAGTCGTACGGACCGGGAAAGTGCTGACTGCGGCGTTGTTCATCCCATTCAAATCCCCCACTGGCGATCACCACGCCGCAGCGTGCTGTCACCTCCAGCACTTTCCCCTGATGCAGATAACGCACACCGCTGACCTGATGGCTGCCATTCATCAGCAATCGCTCCGCCGCCGCTTCAGTGATCAACTCACAGCCCGCCGCCTGGCAGGCATCAAGCAAACCAGCCACCAGCGCCGCGCCTTTGGTCAGCTCTCCGCGCCACTGGCGACGCAGCAACTGCGGCAGATGACGCAGATGCGTGCGCACTGGCTGGTGCCAGAGATCGCTGCTCAGCAGTTCGTGGTAGGTAAACAGACGCGGCAACGGCGTGGGCCGTAAGCGCCACCGCCGCCGGGGTTGTAACGGCAGCGGTGCCAGCATCCGGCCCTGCTGCACTGCCCCCGCCAGTGGCCACAGAGGATCGCTCTCCCCAGTGAGGGCAAAACGCAGTGCGCTGTGTTGTTCAATAAATGCCAGCATTGACGCGGCCTGTTGCGTCATGGCCTGCCACAGCGCATCTTCGGTGCTTTGCCAGCCATCGGGGGCCGCTGCGCGCAGATAGTCGAGTGCCTGCTGCGCTGAATCTGCCAGCCCGGCTGCGCGCGCATGGTGGTTAGCAGGCACCCAGGTGGCACCACCGGACATCGCCGTGGTGCCACCCAGCCAGGCGCTTTTTTCCAGCACCAGTACGGATAAGCCACCGACCGCCGCGCGCAGCGCTGCACACAGCGCCGCGCCGCCGGATCCGATGATCAGCACATCACACTGGCGTTGCTGCACCGTCATAATGGCTGCGTGCTGGTGAGGTTGATGCCGGGTTTATCCAGCTTCATCGCCTCCAGATCCCACTTCTCCATGATCCTGTCGTAAGTGCCGGTTTCATGCAGCACGTTGAGCGCCTTCAGCAGTACATCCGCCAGCTGAGTGTTCTCTTTCGCCACCACGATGCCGAGGTAGTATTTCGGCATCAGCGGCATCTGCACGGTGCGGATCGGATGTGGCGCTTTTTTCTTAATATCATCGACCGAGGCCGCATCATTGAGGACGAAATCCACGCGTCCCGAATAAAGGCCCAGCAGCACCGCGTCCGCAGAAGGCAATGTCACCTGCTGGATCGCCGGTTTACCGTTTTTGCTACAGTTCGGGCTGTAGATCTCGCTGATGGCTTTTTCAAAGTCAGTGCCGGTCTGTACGCCTACTTTCAGGCCACACAGGGTCAGCGGATCATTGGTGATGGATGTCTCGCTGGCGAGGGTGTACACCTCGCTGGTGGCGTAGGCATAGTTAACAAACGAAACCTGCTTTTCACGTTCGTCACTGTCTGAGATGCACTCCATCGCCACATCGTAGCGACCACTTTTCACCCCAGGGATCAGACCGGCGAAATCAATCGACACCGGTTTGACTTTAACGCCCAGTACCTGGCCGAGTGCATCCCACAGATCCGGCTCGAAACCGACCATGGTTTTATTATCTTCGGCGAAGGATTCGCACGGCGGGTAATGGGCATCGGTGACCAGGTTGAGGGTTTTACTGCTGCGGATTTTTTCCGGCAGCTGGGCATGCAGGTCAGCATGCATTTTCAGCGGTGCGTCAGCCGCCTGAACAGCAGATTGCGTGAGGATAGAAACCAACAGCGATGCAGCAACAACCAGACTTTTCATTCTCATGCTTTTAACTCCAGTAGAAAGGCAACATGCCTGAAGACCCTGATGACTTAAAAAAGCAAAAAACGAAGATGGTGCGCAGGAAGAATTGCAAGCGCTATGCCAGTTTTTAAATAACTGATTAATTAATCATGGGCGCACAGAGCGCAAGGGATAGCGTGCCAGGCGGCGGCTGGTGCGGCCTGGCGCGTTGAACAGAGAATCACCAACGGAGTGCAGAAAGTGAGCTAATGGTGCAGAGATTGACCAGCCTGGATTATTTTGACGGCAGACACCCAGGCAATGCCGGATAGCGCGAGCAGTCAGCGGCGACTGCCTGCTCGCTGTGCGGCGTGCCTGCGGGCGCCCAGCGATAATCCACCATGTAGGCACGATAAACGGTGTTTGATACATAATGGTCGCGCGGCATCGCTTTGCCATAGAACGGACTGACGTATTCCCAGACGATCTGCCCCTGCGGCGTCACCTGAAACAGCCGTCCGTTCTGCCCTTCATTGATCAGCGTGTTGCCATTCGGCAGACGCTGGGCATTGCTGATATAAGCACTATAAAAGGTCGAGATCGCCTGGCCCGATTTCTCACCGGTGTATTCCCAGACAATCTGCCGGGTCTGCGGATTCACCTCAATCACGCGTGATGCAGAGAAAAAGCCCTGCCGGGTGGGTGGAAAACCGGCATTGCCCTGGTTGTCAAAAATCAGCAGATTACCAGCACCAGGTAATCCCGGCCCGATCATATGTACATCGTGTTCACCAATCATCTGATCGAGCGGGCGTGGTAGCGGCGTATCCAGTTTCAGGGCCGGATAATCTGGCCCGATACGCCACACCACTTTGCCGCTGTGACGATCGATAATCACCGCGACATTGCCGTTGCGAGAGTTAAATAGGATGTTGTCCGGGGCAAACCGTTGATCCCCTTGATCGAACCAGTGATTCGGGCCGAGTGGTGCTGCGGTATTCATATGCAGGAAATCGGCATCGTTGCTGTCGCGGAGCATCAAAAGCTGCGCCGCAGAAAAACCCAGTTCATCCAGATGATCGGCCACCGACCAGCTCCACACTTTTTTACCCTGCGGCGAGACCTCTTCAATGCTGTTATCAATAATCCGATAAGGATAACCCGGCAGCTGCCGCAACGCGGCCCCCAGTACCAGAGTATTGCCATTGGGCAGACGCTGGATCTCATGATGCTGATGCACCGGCTGCTGCTGGCTACCGTAGTGCCACTGTACCTTGCCGTTCCAGTCCACTTCCGCCACGCTGGCATTCACCAGCCCGTTACCGGGATTGGCCTCTGTTGCCAGCTTTTGCTGCCGTTCCAGCTGCACCAGCAGATGGCCGGGTTGACCACCGGCCCGATCCAGCGGAACCGGCCAGCTGGGAAAACCTTCGTAATGCCAGCGCTGCACCTCTTTACCGGTCATATCGATCAGGTGGGTTTGGTTATCACTGCCGGGAAACAAGACAAAACCGTTCCAGGCGCGCGCGGGATCGTACCAGGTCACGCCAGTGGGTATGGCGCTGGGAATGGCTAAAGCGGTAAAACTGGCTGCCAGTAGCAGGCCGCCAGACAACCTTGCCGCATATCGCATGGTTCACCATCCTGTGTCTGAGAAATGGAAAAGCCCTTAAAGGGTAGAAGCGAATAGTGACAGGATTAGTCCGAATGGGGCATGGCAGGAAAAAAAGCAGCGGGCGAACCCGCTGCCTGAAGGATCAGAAGAAGCCGAGTGGCTGGGTGCTGTAGCTCACCAATAGGTTTTTGGTTTGCTGATAATGATCGAGCATCATTTTATGGGTTTCGCGGCCAATGCCGGATTTTTTGTAACCGCCAAACGCCGCGTGAGCCGGGTAGAGATGGTAGCAGTTGGTCCACACACGCCCGGCTTTAATCGCGCGTCCCATACGGTAAGCCCGGTTGATATCGCGCGTCCAGACACCGGCACCGAGTCCGTACATGGAATCATTGGCGAGGGCGATGGCTTCCGCTTCATCTTTAAACGTCAGCACCCCGACCACTGGCCCAAAGATTTCCTCCTGGAACACGCGCATGCTGTTGCTACCTTTCAGCAGCGTCGGCTGGATATAGTAGCCGCTGGCAAACTCTTCACCCACGCTTTCAATGCCGCCGCCGTGCAGCACCTGTGCCCCTTCCTGCTGGGCAATTTCCAGATAGGAGAGGATTTTATCAAACTGCTGCTGTGACGCCTGGGCCCCGATCATCGTTTCGGTATCCAGCGGATTGCCCCGTTTAATGGTTTTGATACGTTTCATCACCGCCGCCATAAACGGTTCGAAGATCGATTCCTGCACCAGCGCACGTGACGGGCAGGTACAGACTTCGCCCTGATTCAGGAAGCCCAGCACCACCCCTTCTGCCGCTTTCTCAATGAAGCTCTCCTCCGCCTGCATAATGTCTTCGAAGAAGATATTGGGGGATTTACCGCCCAGCTCGACGGTGGACGGAATCAGGCTTTTCGCCGCCAGTTCGAGGATATGGCCACCGGTGGCAGTCGATCCGGTAAAGGCAATTTTGGCGATGCCGGGATGTGAGGCCAGCGCTTCACCGGCTTCTTTACCGTAACCATGGACCACGTTAATCACGCCGGGTGGCACCAGGTCTTTAATCAACTCCATAAACAGGGTGATGGACAGCGGCGTCTGTTCCGCCGGTTTCAGCACCACGCAGTTACCGGCTCCCAGCGCCGGTGCCAGTTTCCACGCCGCCATCAGCAACGGGAAATTCCACGGGATAATCTGCCCCACCACGCCCAGCGGTTCATGGAAGTGGTAAGACGCGGTGAATTCATCAATTTCCGCCGCCGTCCCTTCCTGGGCGCGCACGCAACCGGCGAAATAGCGGAAGTGGTCCACCGCCAGCGGCATATCGGCGGCGAGGGTTTCGCGCACCGGTTTACCATTATCCCAGGTTTCATTGACGGCCAGGTATTCGAGGTTTTCCTCCAGACGATCGGCGATTTTCAGCAGCACCAGCGAACGAGCCTGCGGCGAGGTTTTTCCCCAGGCATCCGCCGCCTTGTGTGCGGCAGCGATAGCGTTATCGACATCATCACGGTCAGAACGCGGGAACTCACCAATCGGTGACGCATTGATCGGCGAGGTGTTAACGAAGTAGTTACCGTTCACCGGTGGCACAAACTCACCGTTGATAAAGTTGCCATAACGCTGTTGTAGTGTAATCAGAGAACCTTGTTCTCCAGGAGCGGCGTAACGCATGGTTTTCTCCTTGCGGGACAGAAGTGATATGCAACAACTTTGAAACCTGTTATTAACATTGATCGATCAAAGACACGCTGTCAGATCTGCCGATGGGAAACTGTGACCGCGCCGAAGGAAAAAACGGTGCGAGGTTATCTGTTTGAGCGATACGGATAATTCTGAGTTTTGCCTGCCACGCAGCAAAAAGCGAAACATGGCCCTTAAATAGGGTCAATATGAAACAGGACACTAACCAGGAGAAAGAGATGTTGGCTTCAGCCCTGACGTTAATGCGCGCCAAAGCAAACTTTGTTCATCAGTTCATTCGTAACCCCCGCAAGATGGGAAGCATTACCCCCTCCTCCGCCACGTTGTGCCGTACCATGACGGATGCCGTGAACTGGGATCACAGCCTGCGTATTGCCGAGCTGGGGGCGGGAAATGGCGTACTGACGCGGCAGATTCTGGACCGCATGTCACCGCAGGCGCAGCTGGATGTGTTTGAGATCAGCCCGGAGCTGGTCAAGACGCTACGCACCTTGCCGGATGATCGGATGCAGGTTCGCGCCTGTTCAGCGGAGTATTTGTGCGGGGAATATGATGCGATCTTTTCTGGTCTGCCATTACTGTCACTGCCGCCGACCACGCGCGAAGCGATTTTGCGTGCCGTCCATGATGCGCTGGGTCCACATGGCGTGTTTGTGCAGTTTCAGTACACCTCGCTCACGCAGCCCAGCCTGTCACGTTATTTCACCTGGCAGCGCCAGCGGGTGCTGAAAAATGTGCCACCCGCCTGGGTCTATCGCTGCACCCGTCATTACGCGCCCTGAGCCTGCACGCGCGGCTGAGGTCGCGTTTGCTGCCAGAAGCTGCGCAGCAGTTCCCGCGCCCAATCTTCGCCCACCAGCTCGCTGCCATCGTCAGACTCACCCGCTGGCAGACAGGCTAACATGATGTTGCGGCTGAATTCCGGGTGGAATTGCACCGATAACGCCTGTGCGGAATAACGCAAGATCTGGCAACCATCCTGTTCAGAGGACGCCAGGACCTGCGCCTGCGCCGGAGGGGTGATCACTGACTGACGATGCGACAACCAGGCCTCGAAATCATCCGGCAGCGCACCCAGCCAGGGATCATTTTCTGCCTGCGGATGGCGCGTCAGCGCCTTGAGTCCCCGCTCCCAGCCATTGGGGTTGTCGGCCACTTTGCCTCCCAGCGCATAGGCCATCAGCTGATGCCCGTAACACACGCCGAGCAGCGGCAACTCCGCTTCCAGCGCAGCGCGAATCCAGGCGGCGGTGCGTTCACTCCATTCGGCATGGTCGGTGACCATCGCCCAGGAACCGCTGAGGATCGCCCCGCTGATGCTGTCAAACGCAGGTAGCGCATCGCCAAGGTGCGGACGCACAATCACGTAATCAGCAGGCTGTAATGCCAGAGCATCAATAAACCAGGCGGGTTGTTCACCAATTTGCGCCACAACGGCCGGTGGCGGGACTTCAAGTTGAATTAAGGCAAGGGGTAACGCGCGGGTCTGTGTCATTCCGAAGACTGTCCTCTGCAAGGTCATATTTCGGAAAACCAGTCTGACAGTAATTACCTGCAATGTCTTATATTTTTCGCAGTTAAGCATTTACAGAAATTATTTTTACCCGTTCTGCACCAAATACATCGCTTCATGCCATGATTAGCCGGTGAAAACAAAATTTGTGTGAAGGATGACATTGTGGCGGTGCGGCATTTTTTTGTGGTTCTGATGGTGGTCTCCATCTGGGCCTTCAACAACATAGCGATAAAGTGGGGATTACTGGAGCTTCCGCCACTGTTCCTGACCTGGATGCGCTTTGTGGTGGTGGCGATTGTGCTGATCCCCTTTTGCCGCATCACCCGTGAACAATTGCCGTGGCTGCTGGCTCTGGCCTTCACCTTTGGTTTTATGCACTTCTCGCTGTTGTTTGTCGGCATGCGTTATACCGACGCCGGGACCGGTGCGATTGTAGTGCAGCTTGGCACCCCGATCGCCATGCTGCTGGCGATGGTGATACTGAAAGAGAAGTTACGCCTGGTGCAGCTGATTGGCATCGCGATATCCCTGAGTGGCGTGGTGGTTCTGTCCGGCAGCCCGACCATTCCCGCCTGGTGGGTACTTTGCATCCTGCTGTGCAGCGCCACCGGCTGGGCAGTGAGCAATATGATTGTGAAAAAATCCCCGCCAATTAAGCCGCTAACGCTAACAGGATGGATTTCGTTCCTGGCGGTGCCGATTGTCGGTGTGGCGTCCTGGCTCACTGAATCACAACAATTTTATTCTCTGAGCCATGCTGGCTGGCGTGGCTGGTTTGGCATTCTCTACAGCGCCCTTGCTTCGTCGATCGTCGCTTATACCCTGTGGTACGCGCTGCTGAAAAAGTACAACGTCAATCTGATCATGCCCTACTCGCTGCTGACCCCGGTGCTGGCGGTGCTGATGGGGATTGCTATTCTGGGCGATAGCCTGAACAGTTTTAAGATCCTGGGCGCTTCTCTGGTGGTACTGGGTACGGCGATTGCGGTGATTAATCTGCGTAATCTGCGCATGCACGCGCGATTTCCGCGTCTGCGCCGTCGCTGAGCGACTTGTGAACCGCGATTTATCCGGAGGCTTCGCATGGATTATTCACTCGCTGCCGCACTCTGGCAGCAGATGTGGCAGGGATTACGCGGCGCAGACGACACTGCGCCCCCACTGGCCTTTTCCCAACCCGATACCTTTCGTTCCTGCTACGCCGTCAGTGAACTGGCGGCCACCAGCATCGGCCTCGCCACCCAGGCGCTGAGCGATTTACTGGGCCGTCCGGCACCGGTAAGTGTTAATGTGCGGCTGGCCTCGCGCTGGTTCCAGCATAGCTTTATCCCCCTTAATCGCCCACCTGCGGCGCTGTGGGACCCGTTTGCCGGTGACTATGCCACCGCAGATGGCTGGATCCGCCTGCATACCAACGCGTCACATCATCGGCAGGCGATGGAAAGCGTGCTCGGCGTGCATGCGGATCGCACTGCGCTGGCGGCGGAAGTGCTGCGGTGGTCAGCCGGGACGCTGGAACAGGCGGTGGTGGATGCGGGTGGCTGCGCCGCCGAAATGCGCAGCGTGCAGCAGTGGCAACAACATCCGCAGGGGATCGCCGTCAGCCAGGAACCGTTGTTCGCCCGTCAGGCCATGGCGGATGGCCCCCTCCCTGGCTGGGCACTCAGTGCGGCGCGGCCATTGTACGGCATTCGCGTGCTGGACCTGACACGCATCATAGCTGGCCCGGTCGCCACACGTTTTCTCGCCAGCCTTGGTGCCCGGGTGCTGCGTATCGATCCCCTCGACTGGCAGGAACCGACACTGGAAGAGGAGATCACCAGCGGCAAACGCTGCGCCCGGCTGGACCTGAAAAGCCGTGACGGGCTGGCACAGCTACGTAGGTTACTGTCCCAGGCAGATGTGCTGGTGCATGGCTATCGCGCTGATGCGCTGGAGAAACTGGGGCTGGATGCTGCCACACGCCAGCAACTGTCACCGGGGCTGGTGGATGTCAGCCTGAACGCCTGGGGATGGAGTGATCCGTGGCGCAACCGACGCGGTTTTGACAGCCTGGTGCAGATGGCGAGCGGCATTGCACATCAGGGGATGCTGTGGAGCGGAAACACAACACCGACACCCTTACCGGTACAGGCGCTGGATCACGCCACCGGTTATATGCTGGCTGCCGCAGTACTGGAAGGATTACGCCAGCGACGCAGTAACGGCACCGGCTGGCAGGCGCGTTTGTCGCTGGCGCGCACTGCGCTGCTGTTGCAGCAGCACGGTTTTGCGCCTGGCAATGAGCAAACCGGCATCGCCTCGCAACCGGACGATGCCCTGCCCGCGCTGGAAATTACCCACTGGGGCATTGGTGCAAGGCTGCGTGCCGCATCATATTTGCCCGGCACGCCCCAGCTGTGGGCGACACCGGGTGTGCCTCTCGGCAGCAGCGTCGCCCGCTGGTAAGTTACTCCGCGTCGTCTTCGCTTTCCGCCAGCTCGTCGCGCATCGCCTGAATCGCTTCACGGCTCAGCATCGCCAGCGTACGGTAGAACGCGGTGCTGGCATGCGCTTCCACTTTGCCCAGGAACGCACCGCACCACGGCAGCAGGTAATCATCAAACAGCGCCAGTTGTACGGCAGACTCATCTTCCGCCGACTGGTCTTCCAGCCAGGAAGCTGCCAGCAGCAACTGACCGAAATGATCCGCAGGGGCTTCACCCAGCGGCATGCCACGCGAGCTAAGAAACGCGCGCACCTCAGCTTCGGTTGGCCCGTTCGGCCACTGCGATGCGTAAGGCGGCACGCTGCAATCGCTGCCCACGAACAAGGCGTTGTAATCCGCCGCCAGCGCCTGCGGGTCGCTGTTCTGTTGCAACCGGGTCAGCAGCTCATCCTGCTCCAGCGGCCACTGCGCCTGTAATTTGCCTTCACGTAACAAAGTGAACAGCGGCATCAGCAGTGGGTCCTGCGGCTGACGATTGAACAGCGAGCCGATGACGCGGCAAAGAATGGAAAACTCATTCATACAACAGGATTCCTTGAGGAAAAAATTTAAAAATCCGCCAGTTCGACAATATGCTTGCCGGTGCGCAGTTCAAGAAAATCGAGCAGGCGGCGCGGCGTGACATTTAACACGCGATCTTCGGGAAAATCCACTTCCCGCGTAATGCGCAGACAATGCTCGAAATGACCGAGAGTAAAGGCGGTATGGGAATCGGAACCAAACGCCAGACGGCCTCCGGCATCACGCACCGCTTCAGCGATAGCACGACAGTTGGGCTCACTGCCTGGGCGTGAATGGGTGAACGACGAGTTGTTGATCTCCAGCGCCACATCATAATGCGCCGCCGCTTCGGCAATGGCACGGATATCGACCGGAAACTTAGGATTACCCGGATGGCTGATGATATGCACCAGGCCGCCAGCCATCGCCGCGATCATCGCTTCGGTATGGTGGGCTTTATCGCGCGGGGCATACACCGGCTCATGGAAACCGGCCACGATCAAATCCAGCGCATCCAGCATTGGGCCGCTACAGTCGATCTCACCCTGCTGATTTTTGATATTGGCTTCAATGCCACGCAACACACCGACACCATCAATCACGCGCGGCCAGATGCGCATGTTGACGAAGTGCCAGTAATGCGGCGCATCGGCCATATCCGGACCGTGATCGGTAATCGCGAACAGCTTCAGACCGTTTTGTTTCGCCTGCACAACATAGTCATGCAGCGTGCTGTAGGCATGGGTACTGGCAACGGTATGCATATGTAAATCGACGGGATACATCGGTTTCTCCTGACAGGCCGTCTGCAACAGGCAAACGGCAAAGTGATTTAATAACCGCGCTGACGATCAACCAGACCGGGGGCTTGCTGCCCCTGCTCCAGCTTAAGTATGGCATCTGCAATATAATCCATCGCCTCTTGCGGCAACGTCATTGCGGCATTATGTGGCGTAATTGTGACATGCGGATGTGACCAGAGCGGATGCTCTGCCGGTAATGGCTCGGTCTGGAACACATCCAGCGTCGCGGCCGCCAGCTGCCCGCTGTTGAGTGCCGCCAGCAAATCGTCCTCTACCACATGCGCACCACGCGCAATATTGAGGAAAAATGCCCCTTGTGGCAGACAGGCAAACAATTTTTTATCGATCAGGTGGGTGGTTTCTGCTGTGGTCGGCAACAGGTCAATCAACACCTGAGTGCCATCCAGAAAGGCTGCCAGCTGGTCAGCGCCATGAAAGGTTTGTATTCCCGCCAGGGTTTTCGGCGATCGGCTCCAGCAACGCACCGGAAACCCCCACTGGACCAGGCTCTCTGCCACGCTGCGGCCCAGTACGCCCGCGCCGAGGATGCCAATGGTGAAATTTTCCCGCGTGTAACCATCAAGCTGCTGCCACTGCGCCTGCTGTTGCAGGCGTTGATAGTCAGCGAAGCGACGAAACCAGCCCAGCACACACCAGGTCGCATATTCCTGCATCTGCTGCGCCATACCGGTATCTTCCAGCCGGAATAGCGGCACGTTGTCTCCTAACATGTGCGGGTGAAGCTGTACCTGATTGAGGATTTCGTCTACGCCCGCACCCATGCCAAATACGCCTTTTAATGCGCGTCCACTCAGCATTTCCACTGGCGGCGATCGCACCACCGCGTAATCCGCCGGAGCGTTATCGCCTGACTGCCAGTAACGCACCTGCGCCTGCGGCAATCGCTGTTGTAACCCACTGAGCCAGCTCTCGGGGTCTATCGATGGGTGATACCAGATGATCTCCATACTGCTCTCCATTTTTTTTCTTTCAGACTCAGGGAAATAGCGCCGCAGGGCAAGTAAAAACCTTAGCGTTAATGCAATTTCTGCCGTGATTAATTCAGGGTGCTTCACATTTCCGGCGCTGCGGGCGGCCATCCCTCCCGATAGCGACTAAAGTTGTTTGGGTGGTCAATGCGTTAGCGCACCACTTTTTCGGACAAGGAGAAAAACCGATGATAAAAAATGTCGTATTCACGCCGGGGCATTTTCGCCTGTTGCTCAGTACCGCCCTGCTGATGGGAGCCGTCACTGCCGGGGCCGCAGATAACAACCGGATGCTCAGTAGCCAGCCACAACCACCCGACGTGCGTCTCGGCCCCCTCTTCAATGCCGTTCAGCAGGCTAAATTTTATCCGGACCAGAAAACCTTTGCCGACGCGGTCCCGAAATATAATCCCTCTTCGATTCTTGCCGACTGGCAGATGCAAAAGAACCAGCGCAACTTCGATTTAAAGCATTTCGTCGATGCCAACTTCACCCTGCCTGCCGCACAGGATAACTATGTACCGCCAGCCGGGCAGAGCCTGCGCGCGCACATTGATGGCCTGTGGCCGGTCCTGACGCGTTCAACACCCAACACCGGCCAGTACGATTCGCTGCTGCCGCTACCGAAACCTTATGTGGTTCCCGGTGGTCGCTTCCGTGAGGTTTATTACTGGGACAGCTACTTCACCATGCTCGGCCTGGCGGAGAGCGGTCACTGGGATCGGGTACAGGATATGGTAGATAACTTCGCCTCTGAGCTCGATCGTTACGGTCATATCCCCAACGGCAACCGCAGCTACTATCTGAGCCGCTCCCAACCACCTTTTTTTAGCCTGATGATTGATTTGCTGGCAAGCCATGACGGTGATGGCGTGTATACCAAGTATCTGCCGCAGTTGCAGAAGGAATATGACTACTGGATGGCAGGCAGTGACAACGTCGCCGCAGGCCAGGCCAGCCAGAGGGTGATCAAACTGAGCGACGGCACCCTGCTTAACCGCTACTGGGACGATCGCGATGTGCCACGTACCGAATCCTGGCTGGATGACGTCAACACCGCGCAGAAGGCACCGCAACGCGATAAAAAGCAGGTGTACCGCGATCTGCGTGCAGGTGCAGCCTCCGGCTGGGATTTCAGTTCCCGCTGGTTTACTGATGCGCATAATCTGGCCTCGATCCGCACCACGCAGCTGGCACCTGTTGATCTGAACAGTTTGCTGTTCCATCTGGAACAGACCTTAGCCAAAGCGGAGAAGCTGGCGAAAAACAACGATCGGGCACAGCAGTTTGCCGCGCAGGCAGAGAAACGCCAGGCGGCGATTAATCGTTATCTGTGGAATGAGCAGCAGGGTTGGTACGCCGATTACAACTGGCAGAAAAAGCAGGTGCAACCGCAGCTAACCGCCGCCACCCTGTTCCCGCTTTATATACAGCTCGCCAGTGATAAACAGGCGGATCGCACGGCTAGCGCAGTGGAGAAACAGCTGCTGAAACCCGGTGGACTGGTGACCACCACGGTGAATAACGGCCAGCAATGGGATGCACCGAATGGCTGGGCCCCCCTGCAATGGGTAGCCGTGACCGGGCTGGAACATTATAAGCAGCCGCAGCTGGCACAGCAGATTGGTCAGCGCTTCCTGCAAAACGTCCAGATGACCTATGACAAACAGCACAAGCTGGTAGAAAAATACGTGGTGGAAGGTGCCCAGCTTGGTGGTGGCGGCGGTGGTGAATATCCCCTGCAGGACGGCTTCGGCTGGACTAATGGCGTGACGCTGATGCTGCTCGACAAATATTGTCCAAAAGATAAAACCTGTAATAGCGCACGGGATATTCCCAATATGCCGACGCTGACTGCCACACATTAATCGCCAGGCCCTCGTAGCGGCGCGATTAATCGCACCGCTACACCCCCCTTTCAGTCCGTGCAGCTGTTAATTTTCCTCACAGCGAGATGATGATTTTTTTACATCTTGAAATGACCTTATCTAAAAGATAATAATTCTCACTCTAATTTTTATTTCTATTAACGCTTTCTGGCAGCCCACTGCCTTTTTCTGTCTAAGGACTTATCATGACCCGCCTGTTTACCCTCAATCGTTGCCGTGTGTTGTGCACGCTGGCACTGGCGTTACCCGGCCTCAGTTTCGCCGAGGATGCGCTGGTGGTGACCGCTCAACCTCAGGAGAGCGCCACCTCGCCAACCCAGGGTTACCTGGCCACCCGCAGCAGCGGCGCGAGTAAAACCGACCAGCCACTCATCACCACACCACAGTCAATTTCGGTGGTCACACGGCAACAGATGGAAGACCAGGGGGCAACCGATCTTAATCAGGCCTTGAATTACACTCCCGGCGTGTTTACCAACTTTGGCGGTGCCGCCACCCGTTATGACACCATCTCGCTGCGCGGCTTCCACGGTGGTGATGTGGATAACACCTTCCTCGACGGCCTGCGCGTGATGAGTGATGGCGGCAGTTTCAATGTGTTGCAGGTGGATCCCTGGTTCCTCGATCGCATCGACGTGATCAAAGGTCCTTCCTCGGCGTTATATGGTCAGACGGTACCCGGCGGCCTGGTGAATATGGTGAGCAAACGCCCGCAGTTCGCCGAAGAGGGGCACTTCCGGCTGTCAACCGGCACCCATGCCACCAACAGCGCCGCCTTTGATTACACCAATGCAATCAACGATCAATGGGCGTTTCGTCTCACCGGTATCACCCGCAACAGCGACACGCAATACGATCATACCCGCGAAGAGAAATACGCCATTTCGCCCCAGCTGATGTGGCAGCCGGACGAAGATACCAGCCTGATTCTGCGTGCTTACCTGCAAAAAGATCCTTCCGGTGGTTATCACGGGTCCGTCCCTGCCGAAGGTACGCTGTACAGCCATAATGGCCGCAAGCTGAGCGACAGTTTCTATGAAGGGGATAGTGCCCTCGATCAATTCAAACGTCATGAGCAGATCTATAGCTATGATTTCTCCCATCGTTTCAATGAAGTGTGGTCGGTGCATACCACCGGCAGCTACAGCCACTCCAATGTTGATCTGGACCAGGTCTACCAGATTGGCTGGGATGCCACCAACCCGGACCTGCTGACCCGTTATTATTCCGGTGAGCGCTCCTCGCTGTCAGCGTGGGCGACGGATAACCAGTTGCAGGCAGATTTCAGCACCGGCGCATTGCAGCATCGTGTCACCCTCGGCGCTGAGTATCATCGTTATAAGAACGATATTTTGAGTGCCAGCGGCTATGCCAGCTCACTCAATCCGTGGACCGGCGAAGCGGTGGGTACCATGCCGGATTATGACTGGGCCGCAGAGACGCGCCGTTACTATCAAACCGGTCTCTATTTACAGGATGAGTTACAGCTGGATCGCTGGCATATGGATCTTTCCGGCCGTTATGATCGTATCGTCTCCGAAAATGGCACCAGCCGCCGCCAGGACGACCATATCAGTGGCCGTGCAGCCCTGCTGTATGCCTTCGATAATGGTATTTCGCCTTATGTCAGCTGGAGCCAGGCAATTACGCCAGCCTCGCTGACCGATCCCAATGGCAACCAGTTGAAACCGACCACCTCCGAGCAATATGAGGCCGGGGTGAAATACCAGCCGGTGGGCACACGGGATATGTACTCGGTTGCGGTGTACGACCTGACACAGAACGATGTCGCCAACCGTGACGTGATATCCGGCACCTATACGCCTTCTGGCAAGGTCCATTCACAGGGGATCGAACTGGAGGCACGCAATCAGCTCACTCCGCGCTTCAGCACCCTCGCCGGTTATACCCTGAACCATCTGCGCTTTAAGGACTCGGTGGATGGTAACGATGGTCATACGCCTTACGTCACCCCCAACAGCATGGCGTCCTTCTGGGGTCATTATCAGTTTGATTATGGTCTGAGTGCCGGTGCGGGGATACGTTACATTGGCAAGCAATGGGCAGATAACGAAAACACCACGCGTCTGCCGTCGGTGACGCTGTTTGATGCTTCAGTGCGTGCTGATTTAAGCGCGTGGAACTCAGGTCTGAAAGGGGCGTGGTTGCAGGTGACAGCCAATAACCTGACTGACCGTAAATACCTTGCGGCCTGTTATGGTACCGGTTATTGCTACCGTGGTGCGGAACGTACCGTGACGGCAACGATTGGTTATGATTTTTAACTGACAGGTCGGCATGAATGCCGACCTGTCAGGCGTAAGGTGCGCATTCATGCGCACCTGTGATTGATTTCGGTAATAACTAACTGCGAACTTTACGGTAAATCCACAGCACCACGATGGAACCAATGACCGCCACCACGAAGCTGCCGAAGTTAAATCCATCCACCTTACCAAAGCCAAACAGGGTACTGATCCAGCCGCCGACAACCGCACCTACCACGCCGAGAACCACGGTCATAATAAATCCGCCGCCGTCTTTACCTGGCATAATCCATTTAGCAATAATCCCGGCAATCAGGCCAAAAATAATCCATGAAATGATACCCATTTGTTGCTCCTTACTTTATTAATCAAGGTGTTCACAGCGATAAGTATAGTCCGGGATTTTTGATCTGCTGCACAAACGCAACGGGAAAAAATAGTTAGCAGACTAAAGCTTCTTTATCCTGTACCGATAACAGTCGCAAAGCCGCGCAGGCGTGATGGTAACGATCGGAAAGTGGAGCAGGACGTGAAAGAAGCCGATAAAGAACAATATCTGAAACGAGGCACATTGGCGGTTCTGAATGTGATGAAAGACCTGTTACGTTATCAGACCCCGCTGATGGTGAGCGTCTCCCACAGTCAGTTTATTAGCCGAATGCTGGCAACGGACGAAGATCAGGTTATCTTCGACCTCGGCAGCAATGCGCAGGATAACGCTCTGGCGTTAAGTAGCGGCGAAGTCAACATCGCGGCAGAAACCCAGGGAGCGAAGGTAGAATTCAGCCTGAGTGGTTTGCAGCAAGTGACTTATGAAGGGCTGCCTGCCTTCAGTGCCCCTTTGCCGGAGCTGGTGTGGCAAATTCAGCGCCGCGAATTTTTTCGCGTCAGCGCACCACTGGAGCCGGCATTCTGGTGCCACAGTGAATGGCCGGACGGCAACAAAGTGCGTTTTCGTTTGCAGGATCTGTCGCTGGGTGGCATTGGAGTGCTGGTGGATGAAAAGCTGCCCGAAGGCCTGAGCCAGGGCGACTCGTTTAAAAATCTGCGCGTCGAACTGGGGGAATATGGTCATTTTGAGGTGACGGCACAACTGCTGCATATTGGCGAGCGCAGCACCGTCACCAGCAAAAATGAAACCCGCATCACCCCGCGTCTGAGTTTTCGCTTTACTGCGATCGAACCGGTGCAGGAGCGCCAGCTGCAGCAGGTGATCTTTGCGCTGGAACGCCTGGCACGTGACAAGGCAAATCGATTCCAGTAACCATCACGGCGCGGCCTGCCCGCGCCGCACTGTTCCAGACTAATGGGGCTGATAACGGCAGCGTGAGACTGCGTCCAGCCAGCCTTTATAGTTTTCCTGTATCTGTTTCGCCCGCTCCTCACGTGGATAGATCACGCTGCCACCCTGCAACGCCGCCATTTCACTGCCCTGCTGCCACCAGCTCAGCGTACGTCCGGCCAGCAATGCTGCGCCCAGCGCCGACACTTCCGGCGTCGGTGCCCGGTGCAGCGGACGCTGTAGCACATCGGCCTGCAGCTGCATCAGCCAGCTGTTTTCCGTGGCGCTGCCATCCACGCACAGCGTCGCCAGCTGCACGCCACTCGCCTGTTCCATGGCGAAAAACACATCGGCGATCTGAAAGGTGATCGATTCCAGTGCCACCCGCGCCAGCACCTCAGGTGTCGCCGCATCGGTTAAGCCGCATAACATGCCGCGTGCTTTCAGATCCCACCAGGGCGCGCCCAACCCGGACAGCGCCGGAACAAAATAGACACCCTGGTTATCTGGCGTGCTTTGCGCCATGCGTGTCAGTTCCCGCGGATCGCTGACACCAATCATGCGCCCGAGCCAGGCTGCACCAGAACCGGTGTGGGTGATATTGCCCTCAAAGGCAAAACGCAAAGTGCCGTCATGCCAGGCCACCGTGGTGCTGAGGCCGTTTTCCGTCAGCAACGGCGTAGCCATCGACATCATCAGTGACGATCCGGTGCCGTAAGTGGCCTTCACCACCTCCTCGCTGCCGTTGCGCTGTGCCTGTAACGCCGCATGGGAATCACCGATACGCGCCAGCAGCGGCGTACCGGGTGCTAAACCGGGGATATCGCCAAGGGTCACCACTCCCTGCGCACTGGCAGAAGGAACAATTTGTGGCAGGGCAGCGCGCGGAATATGAAACAACGCCAGCAGCTCATCATCCCAGTCACCCGCGTGCAGGCTATACAACTGGGTGCGGGCCGCATTGGCATGGTCGGTCACAAAACACTCGCCGCCGGTGAGTTGCCAGCTTAACCAGCTATCAACAGTGCCGATGCACAGCTCTCCTGCCTGCGCGCGCGCCAGACCGTCCGGCAGCGTCGCCAGCATGCCGGTCAGTTTGGCGGCGGGAAACATCGGGTCAACCGCCAGCCCGGTCAGGCCGGTGATGCGTGCCGCTTTGCCCGCCTGGCGCAAATCACGGCAGAACGATTCGGAACGGCGGTCCTGCCAGCTCACCAGCGGGGTGAGCGGCTGCCCGTCACGCCGCTGCCAGATCAGCACCGACTCACGTTGATTGCTGATCGCCACGGCGGCTACCGGTGCGCCGCCGCATTGTGCCAGGCAATCCGTCACCGCCTGTTTTACCGCCTGCCAGATCGCCAGTGGGTCCTGCTCCGCCAGCCCCGGTTGTGGATGGGCCAGCGTCAGCGGCTGGCTGCCACGCGCCACTACCGTGCCACTGCGGTCCACGGCTATCGCTTTGGCGTTGGTGGTGCCCTCATCAATCGCCAGTATTAACGGCCCTGCCATGTTCACGCTCCTGCGCAAATGCGCACTGCATTGTTCACTACGCCAGCAGCATCAATGCTATGCCGGGCACGGGTAGAGGCGCGATCTCCGGCGATGGCGTATTGCCCATCCGGGATACCCAGCCGTAACAGCGGGATGCCACAGCCCCCTTCGGCCAGCACTTCCGCCACCAGGCTGCCTACGCCGCCGTTAACGTTATGTTCTTCCACGGTGATCACCGCTGGATAGTGATTTAACAGGTCGCGCAGCTGTTGGGTATCACAAGGGCGAATCGATGGAATGGCGATCACACCTGCATCGATCCCCTGCGTCTGCAACTGCTCTGCCGCTGTGACAATTTCGTGTACCGTCGATCCCATCGCCACCAGCGCAATGTCGCGCCCGGTGCGCAATACATCAATCTGGCCCGGGCGGAACTGGTAGTTTTCATCGTGCAGTTGCGGCAAGTCTTTACCATCAAGACGGATATACACCGGCCCGACATGTTCCAGCGCGTAATCAATGATCTGACGACACTCCAGCGGGCAGGAAGGCGCATAGATTTCGATGTTGCCAAAGCCACGCATCACGGCGATGTCGTCAATGCTGTGGTGGGTGCTGGCCAGCGGGCCGTAACTGGCCCCGGCATTCAGGCCGAACAGCTTGACGTTGGTGTTGTTGTAGCAAACATCGACTTTCACCTGTTCATTGGCGCGTGAAATCAGAAAAGGCGCAGCGTTACAGGTCGCCGCCACTTTGCCGCCGATCGCCAGCCCGGCAGCAGTGCCCACCAGGGTTTGCTCGGCGATGCCGACATTCACCAGCCGATCCGGGAATGCCTTGATAAAGGGCGATATTTTGGCGGTAGATGTCGAATCCGCCACCACCGGCACCAGATCGATACCACGATTGACCGCGTCAATAAACGCGTTGACCATCACGTTGGCCAGGTGTTGTGCATTACTCATCTTTCAGCTCCTCCAGTGCCTGTGCGACTTCTTCTCCCTTCGGTACCCGGTGATGCCACTCGGCCTTGCTTTGAATAAACGAAACACCAAAGCCTTTTTCGGTATCAGCCACCACCACCTGGGGTTTGCCATTGCGCGGCAGGTTTTCCAGCGTCTCCACTACTGCCGCCATATCGTTACCGTTGCATTCGGTGACTTCTAAGCCGAATGCACGCCATTTTTCCGGCAGAGGATCGGTGTTCATGATGTCGCGCGTATGTCCTGCCAGCTGTAACTTGTTCTTATCGTTGATAATCACCAGGTTATCGAGGCCATAATGCGCCGCCACCAGCGCCGCTTCCCAGTTACTGCCCTCCGCCAGTTCACCGTCGCCGGTCACCACATAAATCATGCGGTTGCTACCATCCTTTTTCGCTGCCAGCGCGATCCCGACAGCCACCGGTAAACCGTGGCCGAGTGCGCCGGTATTCAGCTCGACACCCGGGGTTTTTTGTCGTACCGGGTGGCCCGGCAGGTGCGAATCGGCATGCTGATAGGTCGGCAGCCAGTCGCCAGGGAAATAGCCCGCTTCCGCCAGCACGCAGTAATAACCGCCCACCGCATGGCCTTTAGACTGGATATAGATGTCGCGCTGCGAATCGTTAGTCCGATCGGGCGCACAATTGAGAATGCGGAAATAGAGGGCTGTCAGGATTTCCACCTGCGACAGATCGGCGCCGGTGTGTCCACCTGCCGGGCTGCCCGCATTGAGCTGGATAATCCGCCGACGCACCGCCCGCGCTTTGGCAGTCAGCTCAGCCACAGAGTATTTGAAAGGATTCATGGTTACCTCTGAATTTTAAATCGAATCTGAATATATATTCCTGCATAGCAAAAAAAGGGGGACAGACAAGGGCCGCCTGCACCCCAACCGATTAAACTTTTGCGTTGCTGCCCCCCTCCTCGATCAGCGCCTTCTGCGCCACTACCGCGGCTTTTTGCTGCATCCGGCTTTGCATCTGGTCAATGATCACCGCGACAATAATCACGATGCCTTTAATCACCATTTGCCAGAATTCGCTAACTCCCATCATGATTAAACCATCGGCGAGAAAGCCGATAACGAAGGCCCCCACCAGCGTGCCGAGAATAGTGCCGCGCCCCCCTGCCAGCGAAGTACCGCCCAGCACCACTGCCGCGATGGCGTTCATTTCAAACGAGGTGCCGTTGGCGGGATGGCTGGCCACCAGCTGCGATGACACCACAATCCCGGCGATCGCTGCACAGAATCCGGACAAGGTATAAACCCAGATTTTCACCTGCTTCACCTTCACCCCGGAGAGTTCTGCCGCCCGCTCGTTATCGCCAATCGCATACACCTGGCGGCCAAACGGCAACCGCCGGGCGATATAGGCGATCACCAGCGCCAGCAGCACCATCATCCAGATGGCCCACGGCAGGCCGAGAAAGTACCCGGCACCGATTTTGTCAAAGCCGGTATTGCCGAGCAGCGGATTGCCTTGCAGGCCAGGAAACGTCTCGCCGCCGGAGGTGAGCATCGCGGTACCGCGCAGGATGTACATGGTGCCAAGGGTGCAGATAAAGGGTGCGACGTTATAGCGCGTAATGATCCAGCCGTTGGCGGCACCAATTAAGGCTCCTGCCAGCAAAACCAGCGGCACAATTACCCACACGCTGGGGAAGATGGCGATACCAAACATCGGCAGCACGATACCTTTGGTGATCAGCCAGCCCGCGATCATGCCGCACAACCCGAGCGTCGCACCGATGGAGAGATCAATACCGGCGGTGATAATGACAAAGGTGATCCCCAACGCCAGGAAGGCGTTGATGGCGATATGCTTCACCATAATCACCATGCTGCCGAGTGCGAGAAAATCCGGCACCGTCACCGAGAAGAAACCCACGATCAGGAACAACGCGATAAAGGTGCGCAGTTTTAATAGCAGCAGAATCAGCCCTTCGCGTGAGTTAAAGGCTTTTGCTGGCTGGGCGGCGAACGCCACGGCGCTGTTGCTTTTCATCTTCAGAACCCCTGTGCGCTTGCTTTAACCAGCGCCGCTTCTTCTGCTTCTGCGCGCGGAAGATCGGCTGTAAGTTTGCCGCCGGACATCACCAGAATACGGTCGGCGACGGCCATGATTTCTTTCAGATCGGAGGTGGAAAACAGCACCGCAATGCCCTGCTCCGACAGGCGTACCATCATGCGGAACACCTCTGCTTTGGCCCCGACATCAATGCCGCGACTCGGTTCGTCCAACAGTAGCAGGCGCGGATTGGTTAACAGCGAGCGACCAATCACCACCTTCTGTTGATTACCGCCGCTTAAAGCGCTGATGGCCACCTCCGGCGATGACACTTTGATCGCCAGATTGCCCACCGTGCTGTTCACCGCTTCGCGTTCCGCCTGCTGGGCAATGACCATGCGGTGCGACAGGCGTCGCCACAGGCTGGCGATGGTCAGATTGCTGGCGACAGAAGAGATGGGAAAGATCCCGGCACGTTTACGATCTTCCGGCACCAGGCTCATCCCCATGCGGATACGTTCTGCGGTTGGCAAACGCGTAGGCAACGGCTTGCTATCGAGCCATAGCTTGCCGAGATAGTTACGCTGGCTACCCAGCAGGCACTCGAACAGCTCGGTACGCCCGGCACCCATTAGCCCGTAGATGCCGACAATCTCCCCGGAACGCACATGGAAGCTGACATCATCCACCAGCGTGTTGCCATTCGGGCTGACACAGGTGATGTGTTCTGCCTCCAGCACCGCCGCGCCAAACTGGCGATTCGGCGGCAGAAAGTTGCTAACCGGTTCGCTGCCGAGCATCTCGCGCACAATCCACGGCACATCGATCTCGCTCACCTGCGCTTCCGCCTGAAAGCGACCGTCGCGCAGAATGGTGATCACATCACCAATCGCCATCAGCTCCTCCAGCCGGTGCGAGATATAAATAATCGAGACGCCCTGGCGCGTCAGTTCACGGATCACCCGGAACAGAATCTCCACTTCGGTTTTACTCAGCGCCGAGGTGGGTTCGTCGAGGATCAGGATGTCGGCGTCCTCCGCCAGCGCTTTGGCGATTTCCACCAGTTGCTGCTGTCCGACTTTGAGGTTGCCCACCTTTTCCTGCGGCGAGATCGGCTGATCAAGGCGCTGCATCAGCGCGGCGGTGCGGCGCGCCTGTTCTGCTTCGTTGATCGGGCGGATACCACGCTGAATCTCGCGCCCGAGAAAAATGTTTTCAGACACGCTGAGGTTTTCAAACAGGTTCAGCTCCTGATGCACCATGCCGATGCCGTGTCGTGCCGCATCGCGTGTACTCGCGAACACCACTTTCTGTCCGTTAAGAAACATTTCGCCGGTAGTAGGCTGCTGGACTCCGGCAAGAATTTTCATCAGCGTCGATTTACCGGCACCGTTTTCGCCGATAATGACGTTCACTTTGCCGCGCCAGACACGATAATCCACCCGATCCAGCGCCAGCGTGCCGGGAAACAACATCGAGATATGATTCGCCTGCAGGATAATTTCGTCGCTCATCATCCGTTCCCCTGTTGCAACTGCACAGCCACCACTTCATCCACCGTACCCGGCCCCATGGTGACCGCCAGAATCGCCTGTAGCGGTTTACCCACCCAGCTGGCATCCACCGTGGGTAGCTGTTTCACCGCGTGGCGATTGAGTGCTTTGGTCAGCTGTGCGTACTGCACCTGATTGGTGAACTCTTCGAAACGGAAGCCCGCCGCATCACGAATCGCATTGCTGCGCAACACCGGACCGATCAACACCTTCACCGGTTTACCATTGATGGTGACGGTCAGGACGCGCTCGCGATCGTTGCTGCTATCCAACGCCGTCACCATGCCGCCGGCGCGCACAAACACGCTTTCGCTGGTGCCCGCTTTCAACGTATGGCTTTTGGTTTCCATATCACCCCAGCTCAGCGCCTGTTTTTCTGCTGGCTGTGCGACCCGGCTTTGCCAGCTTTCTTCCGCGATTTGCTGCGGCGTCTGATTGGTGTAACCCGGTTTCGCGTGGGGATCTTTCGGCATGATGGGATTGCCGTTTGCATCAAGATCCACCACGGTGCATGCCGTCAGCAGCAACGTCAGCGCCGCCATGATCAATCTGCCTGCTGCCTTGCCCTTCATGCCGACCTCCGCGTTACTGCGCCAGACGGAAGGTTTTCAGCTTCGCAGCGTTGCTGTCGTCGATCAGCACGCAATCCATCAGCTGTTTCTCTTCCTTCTGCGCTTTGCCGTGGGTCAGGTAGTAATCCGCCTGTTCCACCGCCATCTGCGCCTGATCCCAGCCCGGCTGTAATACCGTGGCTTTGATATTACCTTTATTCAGGATCGAGTCGCGGGTGTAATCACTGCCGTCAAAACCGACCACAATCACGTTGGTTTTGCCTGCGGCTTTCAGTGCGGCTTCCGCACCCAGTGCCATGGTGTCATTACCAGAGATCACCCCGACAATATTCGGGTTCTTCTGCAGAATGGTTTCCATACGGCTAAAGGCTTCAGTCTGGCTCCAGTTGGCGCTCTGCTGTGCCACCATTTTCATGTCTGTGTAATCATCCAGCACATCGTGGTAGCCCTGCGAACGCACGCCAGCATTGGTGTCGGATTCCTTACCCAGCAGCTCAACATAATCGCCCTTTCCGCCCAGCAATTTAGCGAACTTCTCTGCGCCCAGCTGCGCGCCCTGATAGTTGTTGGAGACGATTTGCGCTACCGCCACACCGGTTTTATTGATTTCACGATCAATCAGGAAGGTGGGGATACCGGCATCTTTGGCTTTCTGTACCGGCCCGACGGTGGCATCCGCCCCGGCGTTATCCAGGATGATCGCTTTGGCTTTGCGCGCAATGGCCGTTTCGATCAACTGGTTTTGCTTGTTGACGTCATCATCGTGTGAAGCGACCAGCGTGGTATAACCGAGGGCTTTGGCTTTTTCCTGCGCACCATCCGCTTCGGCTTTAAAAAACGGGTTATCGTGTGACGGGGTAATAATGGCCAGCAGGCCCTTATCCGCTGCCTGCGAGGCAGCAGACAACGTCAGGAGTGAAGCCAGCAGGGTAACTTTGACGAGGTTCGCGTTCATTGTTTTTTCTCCGCTTGAATATATATTCAATTGCGATTTTATATGCATAATGACTATGCACCCGCCAATGGATGTCGTCCAATGCCGGATCCTGAAAAAGCGAAAACGATCACAAATTGTTCTGCGTTGTTATTTCTCAGCGGGTGATTAACAATACCAGGCAGATCTGAAGAGGGAAAAAACCATGGCAAAACAGGACGAACAACGGCTGATGGTGAAAATTGCCACCCTGTATTACCTTGAGGGGATGAAGCAATCGGACATCGCGCAGCTGCTGAAACTGTCGCAATCCTTTGTCTCACGCATCCTCAACCGCAGTGTGAAAGAAGGTGTTGTTAAAATCAGTGTGGTACCCCCGGCCAACGTGTTTCCCGAGCTGGAGAAAGCCATTGAGCAGGCTTACCAGCTGCCGCAGGCAATTGTGGTGGATGTGCCGGAGCAGGCATCCGCCCTGCAAATTAAGCAATCCATTGGCTCGGCGGCGGCACATTATCTGGAAACCCGTTTACGCGCCGATGAGTTGATCGGCATCTCCTCCTGGAGCGGCACCATCCGCGCCATGGTGGATGCGCTGCATCCGCTTAATGCCCCTTGTCGCGGCGTGATCCAGCTGCTGGGCGGTGTGGGGACCAACGGCAATGTGCAGGCCACTATCCTGACACAGAATCTGGCGGCGCTGTTGAATTGTCCGGCATGGCTGCTGCCGTCTCAGTCGATTGAACATTCAGTGCAGGATCGCCAGCGCTTGTCGGTTAACCCTGATGTTGCGGTGGTACTGGAGAAATTTGAGCAGGTGGACCTGGCGATTGTCGGCATTGGCGATCTCGAACCCTCGGCGCTGCTGCGTAATTCCGGCAACTATTACGACGAAGAGATGTTGCGCACCCTGGCGCAACGCGGTGCGGTGGGCGATATATGCCTGCATTACTTTGATGCCGAGGGGAAACCGGTGCTGAGCACGGCAGAAGATCCGGTGATTGGGATGGAACTGGCGCAGGTCAAAAGTTGCCCGCAAGTGGTGGCGCTGGCCGGTGGTAAGGAAAAAGCCCAGGCGATTCGCGGCGCATTACGCGGCGGCTACGTGAATGTGCTGATTGTCGATTATCCCACCGCCAGACTTCTGCTGGAAGGATAATCGTCAGACGTTAACCGATGGTGCGATACGCTGTGGTGACTTTCCACAAGTAACGCGGTGCCTGGGCCGCCGGATGTTTGTTCTGCACATGCTGATAAAACTCGTCCGGACTCATGGCATTGATCATCGCAATGGCGCGGTCACGGTCACGCGAGAAGGTGCGCAACAACGCCCCTGCCCCGTTGGCATAGGAGACAATGGTGGCGTAACGCAATGTTAGCGGATTACGGATGCCTGCTAATTCTGATTCCTGCAGGATACGGATATAGGCGGTGCCGATATCAATATTTTTTGCGGGATCGCGGAGTTCAGAGGAGCTTGGCTGACCACGACGTCCCTGGGCGCGATACACCGCACGGCCCGCTGTGGAGGCTTTAATCTGCATCAGCCCAACCGCATTGGAGCGGCTGGTCACGGTGGGGTTGCCCCCCGACTCGACACTAATAATGGCGCTGATTAACTTCTCATCAACACCATAATGACTGGCGGCATCTTCAGTAAACATGGACCATGCGTCATTGATTTTCGACGGTGGTGCCTGGGTTAAAGGTGTATTTTTCTCTGGAGTCACAACGGTTTGCGGTTCGCTGGCACATCCCGCCAGCAACAGCGCAGAGAGCATAAGTAGTCGGATTTTCACTGAATTTTGTATTCCGCAATAGATTCGGCGCAAGCTATCATACCTGGCTTACGACCAGGTAAAATTGCCGTTTGTCCTAAATACGTAAAAAACCTTGCCAGATCGTGACTTCCGTAACGCATTTCGTCATCATCGGCAAGCCAGCCCACAGCAGGATGAGAGTTATGGTTGCCCCCCGTTCGATACGTCTGATCGCCCCTTCCGGTTACTGCCACAATCAGGATGCCGCCCAGCGCGCAGTGACGCGTTTGCAGGCTGAGGGGCATCATCTTGAAAATCAAACCGTCATTGCACGCCGTTTTCAGCGTTTTGCCGGTGATGACCAACAACGGCTGGACGACGTCAATCAGCTGGCCTCACTCAGCCCGTTGCCGGACATTGTGCTGGCGGTACGCGGCGGTTATGGCGCGTCACGGCTGCTGGATAACCTTGACTACGTGGGTTTACAGCGCCAGTTGCTGAACCAGCCGGTTGCCTTGTGTGGTCACAGCGATTTCACTGCCATTCAGCTGGCGTTGCTGGCGCAGACCGGGCTCATCACTTTCAGCGGACCGATGCTGGCAGGCAATTTTGGCGCCGAGGCATTATCTGATTTTACCGTTAGCCACTTTTGGCAGGCGCTGACATCACCTACAGTCAATCTTAACTGGCGTAGCAGCAGCCCAGATGAAGGACGCTGGCAGGGAACTTTATGGGGCGGCAATCTGGCGATGATTTGCTCGCTGATTGGCACGCCCTGGTTGCCGCAGATTGAAGATGGCATTCTGGTGATCGAGGATGTGAATGAACATCCTTTCCGCATTGAACGCATGCTGATTCAGCTACATCAAAGCGGCATCCTGGCGCGGCAAAAGGCGATCGTTACCGGCAGCTTCACCAGCACCTCCCTTTCTGACTACGACAACGGCTTTGATTTTGCCACCGTCTGGCAGCGTATCCGGGATGAGTATCAGCTACCGGTGATCAGCGATTTGGCTTTTGGTCATGCAGCCGACACCGTCACGCTCCCCCTTGGTGCCAGCGCCAGTTTGCAGATTCGTAACGGAGAAGCTCAGTTCGCCTTTACCGGCCACCCGACATTGCGCTAACGGCATTGCCGCAGGAGACCGACAATGAAGCCGCTATACGACGATTTGTGGATCTCCACACCTGAATTTCCCGCCGAAGAGGCGGAAAGTGATCTGATGATGCATGGGTTTATGCTGCGCCATCCGCGCGGCAACCTGCTGATTGGCCGGGTTGAAAACCCGCTCGATCACGAAGTGCTGGCCGATACTGGCGGTGTCATTCGTCATTATCTCACCCACTGGCATGAGGCCGCGCCGGGTGCGCTGGTGATTCAGCAGCGTTTTAATAGCGCGCTATATTGTCACAACCGTGCGCTTGGGCCCGTCAGCCGAGTGATAGAACCGGATGACACCTTCAGCCAGCAGGAAGCGCATTTCGGCGATTTTCATCTGTTACCCACCCCTGGCCACACCCCCGGCAGCAGTAGTTATCTCTACCACTCTCCGTATGGGCGTACCTATTTGTTTGTGGGGGATACCCTGACGCGTGAACATAACCGCTGGATTAGCGTACTGGTGCCGGAGAGCAATCCGGCTGAGCTGCTCCAGTCACTCGATCTGTATCGTTCATTGCGCCCGGACGTGGTGTTGATGAGCACCACGCGGGGTCATCTGGCATGGCAGAAAATGACGCTGCAAAGCTGGCTGGCGGCCATTGATGAAGCGGAACAGGCGCCGCTGGATTTACGCCAGCAGCCGCCAGGTTAATCAGAGGGTTTTGCTCAGGTAATGGCGCTGATGGTGGCGCGGATAATTATCCAGGCTAAAACGCAGCGTATAACCCAGTTTTTCGTAAAAAGGCCGGGCCTGGAAGCTGGCGGTATCCACCTGGGCATAACGGCAGCCACGCGCACGCGCTTCTTCTTCCGCCGCCTGCATCAATTTACTGCCCACACCCTGACCACGCAGGGCATCACTCACCCACAACATATCAATGCGCAACCAGTTGCCAGCAGTGGAGCCTGTCAGCCCGGCCAGTTTTTTACCCTCATCATCGGTGACAAACACGCCAATCGATTTCAATTCATCAATATTGATAAAGCGGCTGTTAAACGCAGTTAGCCCCAGTCGAACTTCATCAAGATCCTGATGTGTCACCTTTTCCGTAACCTTGAGTTGCATTGGCGGCTCCTTGTGGCGGCAGTTCATTATGAAGGTGGATGCTGGTTATCGCCGTAACGCTCCAGCGAGAGGATATCAATATCGCGTTTTTCAGTGCGATCGCAGGGCAACAGCTTATCGCTGTCGGCGTAAACGAAAAAGGTGTCGCCGTTGTTTTTATTGACGATCAACTGATCGCCATTGCGGAAGCGAGTGATTGCCACCTTATCACCATCCTGCAAATGGGTACGTTGCTGACCAGCCGCAATCTGGAAATGGTGTGTCGGCCACATCAACATGCTGAGGCCATATTCGGCACGCGAGACTGTCATGGTCGGGCGTCCGGGACAGGTGATCTGGAATTCGCTTTCACTCCAGGCTGGCGCGACCTGGCACGCCAGCAGACCAACGACAATAGCTATCGCCTTCATTGGATTCTCCGCTGAGGTTAGATGATGATTTCATTGGGGTTTTACGGAGAGTATCACAGAATACTGCGTTGTGGCGCTAAATGGCCCGCCAGATGCGGGCCGCAACGCTATCGCACGACTAAATCATTGATCGACAGAAGACATGTCTTTGATCTGACTTTGATTTATCTGCTGTTCTTTGCCGTAGATATCTTTGTAAGTAATCATGCCAGTGTCCTTATCCACCACTGGTTTGCCCTCGGTGACAATGGTTTGACCATCATTGGTATGCATAACATGATCAGAAGCGCAGCCTGCCAGCAGCAGACCCAGACTAAAAGTACCAATCAGAAACAGTGTCTTTTTCATCTCATCCTCCTTTTGGACTCATCATCAGGTTTAGCACAGCCGGAGGACGATCGAACCAGGATAAGGATTAATGTGACCCCAACCGCTTTTTTCTCTGCCGGAAATCCGACGATCATATGGAAAACCCTGTCCGGGAAAACTCACGAAATAATCATGAAGCCGCTTTATCTGGTCATTCTAGAATCGTCAGGGCAACACATCCTAATTTAATGGCAAATGAGGAATAACATGAACGACTTCAATATATCCCGTGGCGAATTCTATCGCACTCACCGTGATGAATCACCCAAAGCAAAATGTTTTAGTGGCCTGCTGGGTTGCAAAAAAGTCAGCAATAATGACCAGATCAACATGGAAAGTTATACAAAATATAATGCCAACAATGACGAAATTGATGGCGTTCATATCCATGCCGAACCCGTAAAAGAAGCGCACCTGATGGCCACGCTTGATGCCGTAGATAAAACCATGAATGACATCATTACAGAACGTAAGAAAGAAGGGAAAAATCCACCTCTATTTTTTATCTGCTGGGATCATGATAATACATTAAAGCAACGCTCCTCTGATGGTGGTCAGGTGCTGGTTGGCACACCCGATGAAAACAAACAGCAGCTTGTCATTAACCGTTTCAGGGAAGTCAATGAAAGAGCGGTCTTTCGCTGTGTCATTTCCTGCCGACTTGGCGCACCCGAAAATGCCTGTGATATCCCGGAATTTTTAGCCAAATATGGTCTCTCTGATGCCTTATCAAAGGAAACATTTTTTGAACCTGTTCCAGAAAAAACACAGGGAAGATTTCCACAATTCACTTACGCTTTAACAGATCGTGTAGATAATAAAAACATCGATGTTCATTACCAGGATGCTGTTTATATTGACAAATATGGATCATATAAAATGCCAATTGCCTGCAATATCGTCGAAGCATATTGCAACAGGAACAACGTATCTGATGAAGATGTTATTATTCTCTTCCCTGACGATACGCCAACACAGCATGAGTTTGCTGAATACTATATAACGGGTACGCCACAAAAAGTTACCTGCGTTTCAATTTTGGCAGCAAGACCTTCCAGTACTTAAATAAAGGGTACCTCCGGTCGGGAGCAGAAATGCCTGATCCCTGTGATTTTACACAGTATAAAACCCGATAATGCGTTATTATTGCGACCGGAGGATATTATGAGAGATGAAAACGCGCTGTTTGCCCGCCTGGCGCAATCACCCTTTCGCCGTCGCTTCCATCTGGGAGCGAAAGAACGTCAATATTGTCTGGATAAGGGACCGGATATCATCGACCAGCACGCTACGGATTTTATCGCGCGTCGTCTGGCGGAAGCCGAACCGCACAACGATGGCAAACAAACACCGATGCGCGGTCACCCGGTGTTTATCGCCCAACATGCGACCGCAACCTGTTGTCGGGGCTGCCTGGCGAAATGGCACGGTATTGCCGCACACCAGCCACTTTCCATGGAGCAGCAGCATTATATCGTGCGGGTGATCCACCGCTGGCTGGTGGGAGAAATGAATCAGTGAAGAAACTCGCGCCGTGTGGACCTGACGGCGCGCTGCTGGCCCTACTCTTCGGCGGCAACCTCAGCCGCCACTAACATCAGCGCCAGACCGGCGTCATCAGGATTGAATTGCTGCATCACCTCACGCAGCGCCGAAACACAGTTCATGACCTGCTGTTTTTGATCGGCTTCGAGTTTATCAATGGCGTGCTGAAGAATCATTAGACTGGCTTCTTCTTCTTTCATTACTTTTCCCTTGTTCTGCTAAGCTGATGCGCAATGTTGGCAAGAATACCGTTTATCTGCTAGCAAAGTCACCCTTTAACATTCCCCTCGCTTAACGATTACACAAATAGCAAATGGGAAGCGGCACCAGACCTGCTATGATCAGCATATCGTGGTCATGGTGCAGACTTTGCTGCCACGGCAAACCAGGGATCGAATCAGGAACAGGACCATGTTGCGAATCACCGTAGTTCTCACCTTATTGTTACTGGCTGGCTGCAGTTCCACCCCAAAAGGCGTGGATTGTCCCGGCGAGGTCGCCACTATTTATGGCCAGGCGATGGGCAACACCGAAGCGCGTATTTTTGACCTGGTTAACGCGTTTTCTGTCACCAAAGATGATGTCACCGTGCAAAGCGGCAGATTGCACTCCTCTGACCGTTTTCAGTATGTTCCCTCGGCAGTGACGCCCGAAGGCTATTACGCCCAACGACTGTCGGATAAACAGTTCCGTCTAATCAACCCCTATCAAAACACCATGATCACCTGGACATGCCCGTAAGCCGTGCGTCGCAGGTTAACGTTTCTTTTATCTTTTCTCTGACAGGAGTCACTATGAGATTTGCTGTGCGTGTTGTATCGCTGTTGTTTGTTATCACCCTGCCGTCTCTGGCCTTTGCCGACGATTGCTGGCAAACGCGAGCCGGTATCGATATGGGTTCTGGCACCACCAAAATTGCCGTCACTGAAGTCAATATCTGCCAACATCAACTGGGAAAAGTATTATTTGAGGACCAGCGCCCGATTGGTTTCAACGACGCCCTGGCCCACTCCGGCAACAATCAGCTGAATGAGGCGATCCAGCAGCAGGGATTGCATGCCTTACAACAGCTGGTGACGCAAGCGCAACGCTATCATCCACGACGTATCAGCGGCGTTGCGACTGCCGTTTTTCGTTCTGCCGGTAACGGCCAGGCGGTGATTGATCGTTTCAATCAGCAGGCGGGCGTGCAGCTGAAAATTATCAGCCAACAGCAGGAAGCTGAGCTGGGTTTCCGCTCCGCTAAAGCGGCCCTCAATGACCCTAAAGTCCGCGATGAAGATCTGTTGGTGTGGGATATTGGTGGCGGCTCAATGCAGATGACAGCCTGGCGCGAACAGCAGGGGAAAGCGGTATCCGATGTGTATCAGGGTAAGCTGGCTTCGGTGACGCTGAAAAATTTCATTGTTGATGTGTTGAAAAACCAGCCTTCCGCGACCTCTCCGAATCCCATCGGCTCCTGGCGCCCTTCCGTACTGCGTTTTGTCGAGTTTTATGCCCACAACGATGTCCCGGCGCAAATTAAACAGGACCTCAGCAACCGTCGGGTGATCGGTATCGGGGGTGTGCACGGTTTTTCTATTAAGAATCAGCTGAAAATCAGAGGCAATCAATACGATCTGGCAGCGCTTGAGCAGGCGTCAAAGCAACAGGTCTGGAAAGGCGATAGCGAACTGACTGGCGATTATCGCGCCACCGACGTGAGCAATTTGCTGCTGGTCGAAGGATATATGCACGCTCTGGACATTAAGGATGTCACGGTGGTGAAAGCCAGCCTGATTCAGGGTGTGCTGCTGGAATAAATCAGGCCGGACGTCCGGTATTTTTATCATGGCTTGACCAGCCGGATAGCATGTTCCAGCATACGTTGCTCATCGCGCTCATCATGGGCGCGATGGTGGCGGGTTCGCTTCAGCAGGTCAGTGATTTCTTCTCTTTTGGTTTCGTGCCCGCATTCCGCCAGCACAATCACCGCATCACCAATCACCCGGCAAACTTCGTCATAATCGTCCTCATTCAATACGTCACGTTTCATCACTCCTCCTGACGCTGGTTACCTGTACCAAGCCTGGACAGAATTCCGCTTTCCTGCAAACCCCTGTTACAACCCGTTGTTCCTCACGGTTGCTGGTGACGTATTCCCTGACTACGCTGAAAGAGAGATTCACAACCATCAGGGAGTCATTTATGACTGGAAAAGCGGAAGCAAAACTGAATGAAGCAGCAGGGGCAGTAGAAGAGAAAGTGGGCGAAGTCACTGGTTCTCGCCGCCATCAGCTCAAAGGCGCAGCCCGACGTTATCCGGCAAAAGCCAGCTATGCGGCCCAGGATGCTGCTGATTGCGTTATTAAAAGCGTACGTGAAAATCCGGTGACCGGATTAGCACTGGCAGCCAGTGTCGGCATAGTCGTCGGTTTCCTGCTGGGAAGGAAATAAGCATTTCAGGTTGCGCATGGAGGCGCAAATATCATCGTGCTGACTGTTCGTCTATTTTTATTATTCTGCCCGACCTGGAAATTTCTCCTGCCACTTCTCTCATTCTTATTATTGCAAAGAACTTCCTCAAGCTCCTTTTGACATATTTTGTTTATTCTTGTTACGGAATTAAACACTGGAGATTTAGGGATGAAGAAGTTATCAGTAATTGCAATAGCGACATTATCAGCGATTTATGGTGGTAATGCATTTGCGGTCGAAGTCACACCTGACGAAAGTGGCACCATTGCAGAGAATCATAGTGGTAGCGCAGGTGATGTAAGCCGCCATCGTGGTGACCGACTGAAAACAAAAATACAATGGAAAGCATGGAGTAGTGATATGGAGGGGCTGCATCCGCACAGCCCCAAAAATTACCAGGTTTACAAAGTTGAATATGCTAACCCAGGTGATATTTATCCTTCATCAGGGAATAGCAGCAACCTTATTCTCAGTGAAAATGAGAATGGATTTGCAGCGAATCTGGAAAAGAATGTTCCCTTTCAGCTCAACAGCAATAAGATCGTCGGCATGTACTTCGATGAGTGGGCTTATTGGGAACGCTCGTATACCGCCGATTTAGTTCCGGCGAAAAACCTTACTCATATATTCTGGAGCTTCCTCGGTCTTTGTGATTTTGGTGCACAACGTCCGGGTAATGTGACCTTGCCAGTGACCAACAATACCGGACTGATCGCTGAGGGTAACGAGCGCGGGCAAAAAATCCTTAAAGCCATGTGCGGCCAGGGTAATTTCCCGGTTGAGACCGGAGAAACCAGCTGGGCGGGTAATGATACACCGGCTAAACAGCAGGGTGATTTTTCTGTCTCTCGTTACGATCCTCAGGCCTCATATTTTGGTTTGAAGGCGCTGGAAAGAATGAAGAAAGCGAACCCGCAGCTGAAAGTGATGCTCTCCGTCGGCGGCTGGTCAATGAGTGCGCCGTTCCACGCCATGGTAGAAACCAAAGAAGGACGTGATATTTTCGTTAAATCCATTCTGAATTTCCTGAGCGAATATCCTTTCGTGGACGGTATCGATCTGGACTGGGAATTCATTGGTTTTACCGGAACGTCAGCCATGGGCGACCTGGCGATTGATGGTTATCAGAATGAAAGAGAACACTATACAGCGCTGGTCAAACAACTTCGTTCCGCGATGGATACCCAATATAGCGGCGCGCAACGTAAACAACTGAGTGCAGCCGTCAGCGCCTCACCCGCTAAACTCGCCGCAATCGACTTCAACAGCCTGAAAGATGATTTTGATTTTATCAATATCATGACTTACGACATGTACGGTGCCTTTGCCCGTAACCCGGGCCATCATGCGGGAGTCTATGCCAAACCGATTGCCGGAACCTATTACCAACAAGGTAATCAGAACAAAATCAAAGACGAAGCGGGCAATATCGTTATTGACGGCCAGGGTAACGATATGACTGGCGAACAGGCGCAACGCGGTTTCAGTGCCGAAGGCGCAGTGAAAGCCATTCTCGATAATAACCCGGACTTCCCCTCCGAAAAACTGGTGGTAGGTGCCGCAGCCTATAGCCGGGGCTGGCATAGTGTCAGCGTCAAACCGCAGCATGACAAACTTTTCTGGCATGGGATTGCCAATGGCGAAGAGGTCAGCCGTAAAGGGCTTGGCAGTAATGGGACCTTTGAAAATGGTGTGACTGACTATCGCGAATTGTACGACACCTTTATCAGCAAGAAGCAGGATACCTATTACGATAAACAAGCTGAAGCTGCCTATATCTGGAAACCCATTGCCTCGGTAAATGGTAATCCAACGGCTCAGGTTGAAACCTTTGACTCGCAGCGTTCAGTTATTGCCAAAGGTGACCTGCTTAAAAAATATAAATTAGGTGGCCTGTTTGTCTGGGCGGCCAGTAACGATAATGGTTTGATTCTGAATAGTATGAACGCGGCCGTTTGTAATAAGCTGGCGAACGGCAGCTACTATAACTTTACCGAAGACTATAACGGTGTTGTTGATACCAGGGTTATCGATTCGCAGCAGGGTATCCCGACCAAAGTCAATGAGATCCTCTCCGGGCCGGCCAGTTACAACTTTAACGGCCAAGACTTCTGCACCTCCAGCGCCGACGAAAGTCTGGCCCCGGTGGTATCGCTGAATACCACGACGCTCTCCGTCGTCGGTACCAATGATATGGGTTTTGGCTATACGGTTACCGGCAGCAGTAATCAGCAGGATGTGAGCTGGAAGTGGGAACGTACGGAGGGTAACAGCGAAATTACGCTTAAATCCTACGATAAAGAATCCGCTGAAATTGTGGTACCCAAGGGACTGTTCGATGTCTCAGCAACATTCCGTTTGACCGCCACTAACAGCAAGCAAAAATCCGGCGAAGCCATCGTAACCATTAACGTGGTGAAACCCGACGTCGAGATTACCGGTGCAGACAGTATGCCATCCGCCAATCCGGCCCAAATGCAGGCCAGGGCGAATTTTGACCAGGCCAGTTATCAATGGACCCTGAAACAGGGCTCCCAGATTGTGGCTAATGGTATTGACCAGAATGGACAGATTAAAGCTGGTCTGGCCGCCGGGAACTACCTTGTCGAAGTCAATGCTTCGAGTGTGAAAGGTGCGCGCTCCGCCACGCAAACTCATCCGATTGAAGTCACTCAGGAGGCACAAAACCATGATCAGGCATTTATTGATGCTCTGGGATTAGTCATCCTCCCCACAGACAACGGCAGCAACGTCACTTTTGCCGGTGGCGTGTCTTCTTCTGCCACAGCAACCAGCGTGCCGACCTATCAATGGACACTTCCATCGGGTGCCCAGGGTGGCAGCAATGGGCTGGCTACACAGAGTTTTACGGTTAACAAAACCAATCAGGTACAGAACCTGAAAGTCACTGTGTCCGTCGCTGCTGGTAAAGAATCCCGCACACTGGTGAAAGATATCACCGTTCCGGCACTCTCTGATTCCACGGGGTATCCGGAATGGGTTTATGGTAGCGACTATAAAGCCGGTGATGTGGTGCAACATAAAGGCAAGCTGTTCCAATGTGTCATTGCAGGCTGGTGTAGCCAGACCGGTGAATGGTCTCAGTTACATTACGAGCCAGAAACAGGTATCAGCTGGACTCAGGCCTGGAAGTACTACAACAAGTAACATTGCAGAGTTAACCACTCATCTTCGCTGCGATCATTGCGATCGCAGCTTTTTTATTCATCAACATTCAGGCTCCAGCCAGCATTACTGATGGTATCCCACATCATCACGCCTTTCCTGAATATGTTCATCCGGCGTTTCTGCCACATCCGCCATACCGTTGTTACCAGCATTGAAGTGACGACCACTGTACACATGCATACTGGGGGGCGCGGGTACCGGCTGCGCACAGGATCCAAATGACAGCAACAGAAAAAACCAGGCAGCTAGCGGCATCTTCATCATTATCCACTCACCCACAAAATGATCCAAAAGTGCGCCTAGCTTGCCTGAGGCTTTGCAAATTAGTGTCAGTGCAGCGCAAAGCTGCGTGTTGAGCCTTGAGCAGATGCGAAAAATCAGGCCTGTGATTTACGGGTTTTGTAGCGCGCCACCATGGTCATTAACGCCTGATAAATCAGGCCAGCATACAGGCTCATCACTATCGCCAGGCCGGGTTCTTTTCCCTGCGCTTGCCAGGAAACAAACCACATAAAAATGCCCCATAGCAGTGAAAAAACCAGCCAGCCCTTAATGAATTTCATTACACCCTGCATAACCCCTCCTGTCATTGAGCGCTGACGATAACGGTTTACCCGACAAAAAACACCGTTCAGCTATCGGGAATGTTATCTGCATCACCCTGGATTATTTTCTGAAGGAAAAGATTGACAATCCGGGCGGTAAACAGGCACCCTTTTTGCGGCTTTACAGTCATATATCAAACACCCCAGATGGAATAACGGCAATAATCACAAACTTTTGCCTGATATTTACCTAAATAATGGAATATAACATGCTTAAAAATACCCTGACGATAAGCGCCATCGCGCTATCATTGGTTTTTCTTAGTGGTTGCGCCCAATCGGACAATAGCGCAAAACGCCATGCTATTCATTTTGTTCATACTATTGATGACAATGATCCTAATTTCAGAATGAATAAAGCGGATTCAATCCGCCTGATGACGCCTTTTTTCGAACAGTTCTGGCAACAGGGGAAAAAAGATCGTGAGGCCGGACTGACGGCAACGGATATACAACAACGCGTTAATTATTACCGTAGTGATGAATTCATAAAATCCATTCATGGCACATCCCAGTTCGCCGGTAAAGAATACAAGGAAAATGTATCGCCCCGCTGGCGAGAAAATATGACCAAGGCAATATCGGGCACCTATATGGATGGTTTTGAAGGACGGGAATGATTGTGAATAACCATTTGGGCAAATGAAAAAATGAGTAAAGGTGCGACAGCAGGCATCCTGTTATTCAGTACCCTAACTCGTTATTGGTGTCGTTTAATCATTCTGTTACGGGGTCATATATGACCCCGTAACCCAGAATACTAACAAAAGTCGCATATACTCCCTTGTGAAATTATCGTTTATATATCTGAAGATGCAGGAATTAATCTTAGATCCGAGGCTAATTTTATAGCATGTTTTGCATTAACAGCATCTAACTTGAACACAATTTTTGCCATATGAAATTTTACAGTAGAAACTGCCATATTCAGATGAACTGCAATTTCCTTGTATGTTTTTCCTGTCGCGGCCCAGTAAAGAATTTCATTTTCTCTTTTTGTGAAAAAAATATCATATTTATTGTCATTTTTTTTAGTCAAATCATATAAAAACAATAATTTCTGATGCGTTTTTACGAAATAAGACAGAACTTGATCAATGTTCGATGAATATAATCCCACCCCATCAATTACATTATCATTAAAAATTGACAACAGAGCGAGATTGTCATTATTGTCGTGAATGATATATGTATGTCCACTATTAATATCGAACTCCATAGCATGCAACATGACTTTTTTAAAGGCAGGCTTTGACGAGATAATGATTTCCTCACTCCAGCCAAAACCCTCCACTCTAGTCAATGCCTTCATTACTACCGGATCTGCCATTTGATGACTATGTTTAACATATAAGTCAAACCACTCAGGGTAATTATTAATGATACAGATGTCATTCAAGTCCTTTTTGCTTATAATAAAGTATCCATACTTATAACCTTTAAGCTTCGGATAGTTTCTCTCTAAAAAAATTTTGACCTGTTCATTTATATATTCATTAGCATAAAAATTTAACATTGCATGTCCTTTGCTTCCGGTTAGTTTAACATCCCATCAGTCATACTTCATAAAGCTGTAGAGTATAGATCACTTGCGGTCATGTGATTGCCGTAATGTTATGATCGCCATCACTAAACGACACCCGGATAAAGTTGTCGCATTGGTTTCCTTTTCTTACAATGTCGGAAATCCTTCTTCCATAATGGAGTCGGCAGATAAAGGCGATATGGAATCTGTCAGGAAAAAATGCTTCAGTACATCTATGTATATAAACATGATGCTAAGGGGGATAAGGTGGGAAAACCTAAGGTCCTTGCTCCTCTTTATCACCGCCGGATTGAAGAATCAGTACCTTTTAATTAATGGATATATATCATGATAAAAAGTCTTTTTGCCGGTGCATTGTTAACTCTCGCAGTGGCGGGCAGCGCTTATGCTGCCACAGATACAGAAATGGATGTCAGAATTGACCAGTTGATGGGGGAAGGAACACATCAACAATACCATGACTTCTTTGATAAGTTGCAGAAAGCAGTCGCTGATAAAGATAGTAAAACAATCGCTTCATTGGTTGATTACCCAATTACCGTATACGTTAATAAACGCAAAACGAATATCAAAAATACACAGAATCTCATTCGTGTGTACGATAAGGTTTTTGATAAGAAATTTAGCGAAATAATTCTTGAAAAAAAATATTCAGACCTCTTTGCAAGAGATATCGGTGTAATGGTCGGTGATACTGGCGAATTATGGTACAGCGGCATCTGTACAAAAAAAGATTGCAGCAAATTCGTTATACGAATTATTGCTATTAACAATAATTACTAGCCAATATTATTTATGTTAGTCCTTATAAGATTCAAGGTATCGATACCAATTATTGTTGGGTCACAAAACCCAACAAAAACGGGAGCCATTGGCTCCCGTTCTACATTCCACCCAAAAAGGCAGCTTACATATTCGCGATAATCGCGTCACCAAACTCTGAACATTTCAGCAGTTTAGCGCCTTCCATCAGACGTTCGAAGTCATAGGTCACGGTTTTGTTGGCGATTGCGCCTTCCATACCTTTAACAATCAGGTCTGCGGCTTCGAACCACTCCAGATGACGCAGCATCATTTCTGCGGACAGGATGACGGAACCCGGGTTCACTTTATCCTGGCCTGCATACTTCGGTGCAGTACCGTGAGTTGCTTCGAACAGTGCGCATTCATCACCGATGTTTGCACCCGGTGCGATACCGATGCCGCCAACCTGCGCCGCCAGGGCGTCAGAAATGTAGTCACCGTTCAGGTTCATACAGGCGATAACATCATACTCAGCCGGACGCAGCAGGATCTGCTGCAGGAAGGCGTCAGCGATCACGTCTTTCACGATGATCTCTTTGCCGGTGTTCGGGTTTTTGAACTTCATCCACGGGCCGCCATCGATCAGCTCACCGCCGAATTCTTCTTTCACCAGCTGGTAGCCCCAGTCTTTGAAAGAACCTTCGGTGAACTTCATGATGTTGCCTTTGTGAACCAGCGTCAGGGAATCACGATCGTTAGTGATGGTGTATTCCACGGCAGCACGCACCAGACGTTTGGTACCTTCTTCTGAACACGGCTTCACGCCGATACCACACTGCTGCGGGAAGCGAATTTTCTTCACGCCCATCTCTTCACGCAGGAATTTGATCACTTTGTCAGCTTCAGGCGTACCGGCTTTCCACTCGATACCCGCATAGATATCTTCGGAGTTTTCACGGAAGATCACCATATCGGTATCTTCAGGACGTTTTACCGGGCTTGGGGTGCCTTTGTAGTAGCGAACCGGACGCAGACAAACGTACAGATCCAGCTCCTGACGCAGTGCAACGTTCAGAGAACGAATACCGCCACCAACCGGAGTGGTCAGCGGACCTTTGATGGCAACGCGGTATTCTTTGATTAAATCGAGGGTTTCCTGCGGCAGCCAGACATCCTGGCCATAGAGTTCTACTGACTTCTCACCGGTGTAAATTTCCATCCAGGAAATTTTTCGCTCGCCGTTGTAGGCTTTCTTCACAGCGGCATCAACCACCTTCAGCATCACGGGGGAAACGTCAACACCGATGCCGTCACCTTCAATGTAGGGGATGACCGGGTTATTTGGCACTACCAGTTTGCCCTGATCCAGGGTGATTTTCTGACCTTCCGCCGGAACAACTACTTTGCTTTCCATTAACCTCTCCTTCGAGCGATTTTTTGTTAATGATTTGTAAGATGCGCGTCAATACTACTTGAATATTTCCGCCGCGCCAATCACCGCAGTTTCGCGTTATAATGCGCTGATTGTCACCAACTGCAAAGCCCATGCGAAAAACTTCCCAACGAATTCACCAGGATAAACGATTCAGCGCCCCGTCACGCAAGCCTGTCCGCCGTGATACGCGGCCTCGGGGTCCAGTGCGCGTCATACTCTTTAACAAACCTTTCGATGTTTTACCGCAATTCAGCGATGAGGCTGGACGCCGGACGTTGAAGGATTTTGTGCCGGTAACCGACGTCTACGCCGCGGGACGCCTCGATCGCGACAGCGAAGGGCTGATGATTTTAACCAACGATGGCGCGCTACAGGCGCAGCTGACCCAGCCAGGCAAACGCACCGGGAAAATCTATTTTGTGCAGGTGGAAGGCGAACCGCAGGAATCAGATTTATCCCGCCTGCGCAGCGGCGTGACCTTAAATGATGGCCCGACCCTGCCCGCAGGCGTCGAACGGGTACCAGAGCCGGAGTGGCTCTGGCCGCGCCAGCCGCCGATCCGCGAACGCAAAGCCATTCCGGTTAGCTGGCTGAAAATCACCTTATATGAAGGCCGTAACCGCCAGGTGCGGCGTATGACGGCGCACATTGGTTTCCCTACCCTGCGCTTGATCCGTTTCGCCATGGGGGAACATCAGCTGGATAATCTGGCACCGGGTGAGTGGCGTGATATTAGTCCGAATTTTATAACTTCAGGTTAACAATCCGGGAGGATCGATGTTTAAACCTCATGTCACCGTCGCCTGCATCGTGCAGGCGGAAGGTCAGTTACTGGTGGTGGAAGAACGCATTCGCGGGCGCGCCACCTGGAACCAACCCGCCGGTCATCTGGAGGCGGATGAGACCCTGCTGGAAGCCGCACAACGCGAGTTATTCGAAGAAACCGGTATTGATGCCGCACCGCACTATTTTCTTGGCGTACAGCAATGGATCGCCCCGGATAATACGCCTTTTGTGCGGTTTCTGTTTGGCCTGGATTTGGCACAACGTGCCGCTACCACCCCGCATGATGATGACATCGATTGCTGCTGGTGGTTGACGCCAGAGCAGATTATCACTGCGGATAACCTGCGTTCACCGCTGGTGGCTGAAAGTGTGCGATTGTGGCAACAGGGAGCGCGTTACCCCTTACAACTGGTCGCACCGTTCCAGTGGCCGTTTCACGAGGGTGCGCACCCGGCTTCCGCGTGCTAGAATACGCCGCCTGTTTTTATCGTAATTTAAGAGTGTGTCATGTCTGACAACAGCCAGAAAAAAGTGATCGTCGGTATGTCCGGCGGCGTCGATTCTTCCGTTTCCGCCTGGTTACTGCAACAGCAGGGCTATAAGGTGGAGGGCCTGTTCATGAAGAACTGGGAGGAAGACGACGGCGAGGAGTATTGTACTGCCGCTGAAGACCTGGCTGATGCGCAGGCCGTCTGCGACAAACTCGGTATCAAACTGCATAAGGTCAACTTCGCCGCAGAGTACTGGGACAATGTTTTTGAACATTTCCTCGAAGAGTACAAAGCGGGCCGTACGCCGAATCCCGACATTCTGTGTAATAAAGAGATCAAGTTTAAAGCGTTTCTTGAATTCGCCGCAGAAGATCTCGGTGCTGACTTTATCGCCACCGGCCATTATGTCCGCCGTCAGGATGTTGATGGTCAGAGCCGCCTGCTGCGCGGCCTGGATGGCAACAAAGATCAAAGCTACTTCCTCTACACCCTCAGCCACCAGCAGGTCGCACAAAGCCTGTTCCCGGTCGGCGAGCTGGAAAAACCGGAAGTTCGCCGCATTGCCGAGCAGCTTGATCTGATCACCGCGAAGAAAAAAGACTCCACCGGCATCTGCTTTATCGGCGAACGCAAATTCCGCGATTTCCTTGGCCGTTATCTGCCTGCCCAGCCGGGTGCCATTGAAACCGTTGATGGCGAGATCGTCGGTGAACATCAGGGTCTGATGTATCACACTCTGGGTCAGCGTAAGGGGCTGGGTATTGGCGGACGTAAAGAAAGCAATGACGATCCCTGGTACGTGGTCGATAAAGATGTCGAACGCAATCGCCTGATTGTGGCACAGGGCGGCGATCATCCGCGCCTGATGTCCGTGGGCCTGATTGCCCAGCAGCTGCATTGGGTTGATCGCCAGCCGATCACCGCCCCACTGCGCTGCACGGTGAAAACCCGTTACCGCCAGACCGACATCCCCTGCGAAATTATCCCGCTGGGTGATGACCGTATTGAAGTCCGTTTTGATGAGCCGGTTGCTGCTGTTACGCCGGGACAATCTGCCGTGTTCTACCTGGGTGAAGTGTGCCTGGGTGGCGGCATTATCGAACAGCGTCTGCCCTGGGCAGCGGCCTGAGGTCGGCGTTGCCGACGCGTATACAGGAGTAGCCGTGGCTAAGAACTATTATGAGATTACGCTGGCGCTGGCGGGCGTGTGTCAGGCGGCCCATCTGGTGCAGCAGCTGGCGCATCAGGGCAATTGTAATAACGCCGCACTGAATGTCTCGCTGCGCAGCCTGCTGGATCTCAATCCTGGCTCAACGCTGGCGGTGTATGACAATGATGAAGCCAACCTGCGACTCGGTCTGGAAACCATGATGGCGGTGCTGAACAGCAGCAGCCGTCAGGGTGCAGGCGCGGAGTTGATGCGCTATACCCTGAGTCTGGTGGTGCTGGAGCGCAAGCTGCACAGCAATAAACAAGCACTCAACACCCTGGCCCAGCGCATCAGCCAGCTTGATCGTCAGCTGGCGCATTATGAGTTGGAATCCGACACCATCACCAGCGCCATGGCCGCCATTTATGTTGATGTAATCAGCCCACTTGGCCCGCGCATTCAGGTGACCGGCTCGCCACAGGTATTGCAGAGCAGCCAGATCCAGAACCGGGTACGCGCCACCTTGCTGGCGGGCATCCGTTCTGCCGTATTATGGCAGCAGGTTGGTGGTGGCCGCCTGCAGCTGATGTTCTCGCGCCAACGCTTGCTGCGTGAGGCAAAAACCATTTTATCCCGGCTGGGAACGGCGTATTAAGCGCCCTTCCGGCATCACGCTTTGTTAAACGATTCAGGAGTTGCACTGATGGAATTATCCTCTCTGACCGCCGTCTCACCTGTCGATGGTCGTTACGGCGATAAAGTCAGCCCACTGCGCGCGATTTTCAGCGAATACGGTTTGCTGAAATTCCGCGTTGAGGTTGAAGTTCGCTGGTTACAGAAACTGGCCGCGACCGCAGAGATCAAGGAAGTTCCTGCATTTGATGCTGACGCAAACGCTTTCCTTGATGCGATTGTCACTCATTTCAACGAAACCGACGCTGCACGCATTAAAACCATCGAGCGCACCACCAACCACGACGTAAAAGCGGTGGAATACTTTCTGAAAGAGAAAGTGGCTGATGTACCGGCACTGCACGCGGTCTCTGAATTTATCCACTTTGCCTGCACCTCTGAAGATATCAACAACCTGTCGCATGCGCTGATGCTGGAAACGGCACGCCGTGAGGTGATCCTGCCTTACTGGAGCAAAATCATTGCGGCAGTGAAAGGCCTGGCGCAGGAATATCGCGACATCCCGCTGCTGTCACGTACCCACGGTCAGCCCGCTACCCCTTCCACCATGGGTAAAGAGATGGCTAACGTCGCCTACCGCATGGAGCGTCAGCTGCGTCAGCTCAGCAACATCGAAGTGCTGGGTAAAATCAATGGCGCGGTCGGTAACTATAACGCCCATATCGCCGCCTACCCGGAAGTGGACTGGCACCAGCTGAGCGAAGCCTTTGTCACCTCACTGGGCATCACCTGGAACCCGTACACCACGCAGATCGAACCGCATGACTACATTGCTGAAATGTTTGACTGCATGGCGCGTTTCAACACCATTTTGATCGACTTTGACCGTGATATCTGGGGCTACGTTGCCCTGAATCACTTCAAACAAAAGACCATCGCCGGTGAAATCGGTTCTTCCACCATGCCACATAAAGTTAACCCGATTGACTTCGAAAACTCCGAAGGCAACCTTGGTCTGGCCAATGCGGTGATGCAGCATCTGGCAAGCAAACTGCCGGTGTCGCGCTGGCAGCGTGATTTGACCGACTCCACCGTACTGCGTAATCTCGGTGTTGGCGTCGGCTATGCGCTGATCGCCTACCAGGCGACGCTGAAAGGTATATCCAAGCTGGAAGTGAACCGTGACCGTCTGCTTGACGAGCTGGATCACAACTGGGAAGTACTGGCTGAGCCGATTCAGACCGTGATGCGCCGTTACGGCATCGAGAAGCCGTACGAAAAACTGAAAGAACTGACCCGCGGCAAACGCGTTGATGCCGCCGGTATGCAGGCGTTTATTGATGGTCTTGAACTGCCGGAAGAGGAGAAAGTGCGTCTGAAGCAGATGACGCCTGCCAACTACCTTGGCCGTGCCGTGCAGATGGTTGATGATCTGAAATAATCACCCGTTAACACAGGCGTGTCACGGCTCGCCTGTGTTAATCTGCGGTTTAGCTGGTTTCGCATATACTTTGCTCCATCAATGAGTTGAAAGTAAGGAAAAACTATGCGTGTTCTGGTCGTGGAAGATAATGCGCTGCTGCGTCATCACCTTGCCGTGCAATTGCGCGAAATGGGTCACCAGGTGGATGCCGCAGAAGATGCGAAAGAAGCTGATTATTTCCTCCAGGAGCATATTCCGGACATCGCGCTGGTTGATCTGGGCCTGCCGGACGAAGATGGTATGTCACTGATCCGCCGCTGGCGTGGCGAAGCCATTCGTCAGCCAATTCTGGTGCTTACCGCCCGTGAAGGCTGGCAGGCAAAAGTCGAAGCGCTGGAAGCCGGTGCCGACGACTATGTCACCAAACCGTTCCATATCGAAGAAGTTGCAGCCCGTTTGCAGGCGTTAATGCGTCGTAACAGCGGCCATGCTTCGCAAATCATCTCAATGCCACCGTTCCAGGTTGATCTCTCGCGTCGCGAGCTGACGGTAAATGATGAGCCGGTTAAACTGACGGCCTTTGAATACACCATCGTCGAAACCCTGATCCGCAACGCCGGAAAAGTGGTCAGCAAAGACTCGCTGATGCTGCAACTCTATCCTGATGCTGAATTACGTGAAAGCCACACCATTGATGTACTGATGGGTCGTTTACGTAAAAAAATTCTCGCGCTCTACCCGACTGAAGTGATCAACACGGTACGCGGTCAGGGCTATCGTTTCGATCTCTGATCAATGGACTGGTTTCATCGCCTGCGCCCCTTTTCCCTGCGCGCCCGCTTTCTGCTGGCGACGGCAGCCATTGTGCTGTTTCTGTCGCTCTCCTATGGCATGGTGGCGGTAGTGGGTTATGTGGTGAGTTTCGACAAAAACACCTATCGTGTGATGCGCGGCGAAAGCAACCTATTCTTTACCCTTGCGCAGTGGCAGGACAACCGGCTGACCATTGCCCAGCCAGAGCGTATGACGCTCAACTTCCCGACGCTGGTTTTTATCTACGATGAACACGGCAAACTGCTGTGGCAGCAGCGCGATGTGCCGGAAATCCGCCGCAAAATTCGGCGCGAGTGGCTACTCAAGCCTGACTTCTACGAAATAGACACCAGCAACCGCACCAGCCTGGCAGCGATGGGTAACAACCTGGTGGCGCAGAAACAGCTTCACGCCCTGGACACTAACAGCAACGATACCTTTACCCACTCGGTCGCGGTCAACCGCTATGACGCCACCACCAACTTACCGGCGCTGACCATTGTGGTGGTCGATTCGATCCCACAGGAACTCCAGCATTCCGATGTGGTTTGGTCATGGTTCAGCTACGTGCTGGCAGCCAATCTGCTGCTGGTAATCCCGCTGCTGTGGCTGGCCGCGCACTGGAGTCTGCGGCCGATTGGGCATCTCACTTCTCAGGTGCGCGAGCTGGAAACCGGTCAGCGGGAGAATCTGGATGATAATCCTCCCCAGGAACTGCGCAGTCTGGTACGCAACCTGAATTTATTGCTCACCAATGAGCGCCAGCGTTATACCCGCTATCGCACCACGCTTTCCGACCTTACTCACAGCCTGAAGACGCCGCTGGCGGTGTTGCAAAGTACGTTGCGTTCGCTGCGCAGCGGTAAAGACCTGACAGTGGAACAGGCGGAGCCGGTGATGCTGGAGCAAATCAGCCGTATCTCGCAGCAGATCGGTTATTACCTGCATCGTGCCAGTATGCAGGCCGATCACAACCCGTTGCAGCGCGATTTGCATTCCGTCTCAGCGCTACTCGATAGCCTGTGTTCAGCGCTGAATAAGGTTTATCAGCGTAAAGGGGTGGAAATCACCCTCGATATCTCTCCCGAACTGACCTTTATCGGCGATCAGAATGACTTTATGGAAGTGCTGGGCAATGTGCTGGATAACGCCTGCAAATATTGCCTGGAGTTTATTGAAGTCAGTGCACGGCAAACCGATAAAGCGTTGCATCTGTTTATCGACGATGATGGACCCGGTATCCCCGAAAGTAAGCGCGATTTAATCTTCGTGCGCGGTCAGCGCGCCGACACCCTGCGACCAGGCCAGGGCTTAGGTCTGGCCGTGGTTCGCGACATTCTGGAGCAGTACGCCGGTCAGGTTATCGCCACCACCAGCCCGCTTGGGGGCGCGCGTATGGAAGTCATTTTCCAGCGTCAGGAAGTTGAACATCGTCGCGAGTAGAAAGGCGCGCGGGCTGTTATACTTGCAGGCATTCATGGCCCTAACCGGAACCCTTCTATGGATTATCAGCTCGATCTTAACTGGCCCGACTTTATTCAGCGCTACTGGCAAAAACGCCCGGTGGTGCTTAAACGTGGTTTTAAAAACTTTATTGACCCAATTTCTCCTGATGAGCTGGCCGGTCTGGCAATGGAAAACGAGGTGGACAGCCGCCTGGTGAGCCATGACAACGGTAAATGGCAGGTGAGCCATGGTCCGTTTGAAAGCTACGATCATCTCGGTGAAAACAACTGGTCGCTGCTGGTACAGGCAGTGAACCACTGGCATGAGCCTTCTGCGGCGCTGATGCGCCCATTCCGCTTCCTGCCCGACTGGCGTATTGACGATCTGATGATCTCTTTTGCCGTGCCTGGCGGCGGTGTGGGTCCGCATTTCGACCAGTACGATGTGTTTATCATTCAGGGCACCGGTCGTCGTCGCTGGCGTGTCGGCGAGAAAGTGCCGATGAAGCAGCATTGCCCGCATCCCGACCTGCTCCAGGTGGAACCCTTTGACGCCATCATTGATGAAGAGATGGAACCGGGTGACATCCTCTATATCCCGCCGGGATTCCCGCACGAAGGTTATTCACTGGAAAACGCGCTGAACTATTCGGTAGGTTTCCGTGCGCCAAGCGGTCGCGAGCTGATCAGCGGTTTTGCCGACTACGTGCTGGCTCACGAACTGGGCAGCTATCGCTATAGCGATCCCGATGTGCCGACGCGTGAATGTCCGTCACAAATTCTTCCTTCCGAGGTGGAGGGTATCCGTGCCGCGATGCTGGATGTGATCAATCAGCCCGAACAGTTTAACCAGTGGTTTGGCGAATTTATTTCGCAGTCACGCCACGAGCTGGATATCGCACCGCCGGAGCCGCCATATCAGCCAGATGAAATCTATGATGCGCTGCAACAGGGTGATGCCCTGACGCGCCTCGGTGGGTTACGCGTGCTGACGCTGGGTGATGCGGTATTCGTCAACGGCGAGCGCGTGGCCTGTAGCCACCCGGAAGTGCTGGCGGCGCTGGCACATCGTCAGGTACTCACGCTGGAAGACTTTGGTGAAGCACTGAACGATCCTTCACTTCTGGCGCAGGTCGCCGCGCTGGTGAACAGCGGTTATTGGTACTTCGCTGATTAACAACATGCACTGAGCCGTAGCGGCGCGATTCATCGCGCAATTCCGTGCGTTATATCGGAAAAAACGCGCGATAAATCGCGCCGCTACGGTTTATTTCTTCTCAGCCACCAGCGCCGAAATGCGCACAATCACATCCACCGCCTGCGCCATCACGTTCAGTGAAGCGAACTCGTGTTTGCCGTGATAGTTGTAGCCACCGGTAAACAAGTTCGGGCACGGCAGTCCTTTCCACGACAACGCTGAACCGTCGGTGCCACCGCGAATCGGTTTCACGTTTGGTTCAATGCCACAGTCACGCATCGCCTGCAACGCCAGTTCGATAATGTGCGGATGCGGTTCCACTTTCTCGCGCATATTACGGTAGCTGTCGCTGATCTCGACTTTTATCGTGCATTCCGCATGCAACCCCTTGCTGACCCGACGCCCGATATCTTCCAGCAGTTGCTTACGTTTGGCGTAATTATCCGCATCGAAGTCACGGATGATATACATCATCTCCGCGTGTTCCACGGTGCCTTTCATGGTATGCAGATGGTAAAAGCCTTCATAGCCTTCGGTGAACTGCGGCTTTTCGTTGGCCGGTACTTCGGCGTGGAAACGCATTGCCAGTTCCAGCGCGTTCACCATCACCCCTTTGGCAGTACCCGGATGCACGTTGTTACCGACAATCTTGACTGTCGCTGATGCCGCATTGAAGTTCTCAAACTCGAACTCACCCAGATCGCTACCATCCACGGTATAAGCCCAGTCGGCGGCAAACTCTTCGATATCGAAGTATGACGGACCACGGCCAATCTCTTCGTCCGGCGTAAAGGCAACACGAATCGCACCATGCGGAATGTCCCCCTGAGCGAGGCGTGCCATGGCGGTCATGATTTCCGCCACCCCGGCTTTATCATCCGCTCCGAGCAGCGTTTTACCATCGGTGGTGATCAGCGTATGGCCGATTAACTTATGCAGCACCGGGAACATCACCGGTGAAAGAATTTCATCACCGTTGCCAAGGGCAATATCTCCGCCGCGGTAATTTTCAATAATCTGCGGATTAACGTTTTTCGCTGTGAAATCCGGTGAGGTATCCATATGCGAAATAAAACCGATCACCGGGGTCGGCCAGTCAACATTCGCCGGTAAGGTGCCCATAACACAGCAATGGTCACTTAACGTCACATCCACAAAACCTAAAGCCAGCAGCTCTTCCTGGAGCTGACGCGCCAGCGTCCACTGCCCTTCGCTGCTTGGTACCTGCCGTGCCTGTGGTTTGGATTGGGTTTCAATCGCCACATAACTGAGAAAGCGCTCAAGTAATTGATCCATCGGTCATCCCTCTAAAGAACCTGCATTTATTATCATTGGTCACTGGCGACGCGTTGTTGCGTCAAATCATTATCCATCAGGTTAGTCCCGTCATGATGATTTGCTCAATCATCGGATGCAGAAAGATTTCCCGTGCCGCTTCGTCTCGCTACAGCATACTCCGTTCTTTTTCAGACTTTTCAAGGTAATTCCACGTGGAAACATGGCATTGGCGCATTTTTCAGGTATTATCCCGCCCTTCATCACGGCTGGCCGCTGCGTGCGACTATGCTGTAATCAGATCATTTTCAGACTGAGTGACTAAAATGACGCAAACATGCGCACAACAGGCGCTGGTTACGCTTTCTGGCATCAGTAAAGCCTTCGATGATAAATCCATCATCTCCGATTTCCAGCTGACTATCCGTCATGGTGAATTTATCACCCTGCTCGGTCCCTCCGGCTGCGGTAAAACCACCATTCTGCGCCTGATCGCCGGGCTGGAAGATGCCGACCAGGGTCGCATCATCCTCGATGGCAATGACATTACCGACACGCCTGCCGAGCACCGCCATATCAATACGGTGTTCCAGAGCTATGCGTTGTTCCCTCATATGTCGGTGTTTGAAAACGTGGCGTTTGGCCTGCGGATGCAGAAAACCCCGGCGGCGGAGATAAACCGTCGCGTCAATGACGCGCTGGCCATGGTGCAACTGGAAAGTTTTGCCGACAGGCGTCCTCATCAGCTGTCAGGTGGTCAGCAACAGCGTGTCGCCATTGCGCGTGCGGTGGTGAATCGCCCCAAAGTGTTACTGCTGGACGAATCGCTCTCCGCGCTGGATTACAAGCTGCGTAAACAGATGCAGAACGAGCTAAAAGCGTTGCAGCGCAAGCTCGGCATCACCTTTGTGTTCGTCACTCACGACCAGGAAGAAGCGCTGACCATGTCCGATCGCATCGTGGTGATGCGCGATGGCCGTATCGAGCAGGACGGTACGCCACGCGAGATCTACGAAGAACCGGCCAATTTGTTTGTCGCGCGCTTTATCGGCGAAATCAACGTGTTTGACGCTGAGGTGGTGAGCAGTGACAACGCCCCCAGCGTGCGCGCCAGGGTGGAAGGGCGGGAATGTGATATCCACTGCCCTTTCCCGGTGGTGCCTGGTGACAAATTACATGTCCTGCTGCGCCCGGAAGATTTGCGCGTTGAAGAGATCGATCACGACAGCCGCAGCGAGCATCTGGTGGGCTACGTGCGTGAGCGGAACTATAAAGGGATGACGCTGGAATCCACCGTTGAACTGGAAAATGGCAAGCTCCTGACGGTGAGCGAATTTTTCAATGAGGACGACCCCGATTTTGACCATTCGCTGAACCAGAAAATGGCGGTGAGCTGGGTGCAGAGCTGGGAGGTGGTGCTGCCGTATGAAGCTGATGCGTAACCGCCTGCAAAGCGCCATCGTGGTGATGATTGTCGGCTGGCTGACGCTATTTGTGTTGCTGCCGAATCTGATGATTTTTGTCACCAGTTTTCTGACGCGCGACGATGCACATTTTGTCAGCATGGTGTTTACCCTCAGCAACTACAGCCGTCTGCTCGATCCGCTCTACGCCGAAGTGTTGCTGCACTCGCTGAATATGGCGATCATCGCCACCCTGTGCTGCCTGCTGCTCGGTTATCCCTTTGCCTGGTGCCTGACAAAATTACCTGAGCGCCTGCGCCCGCTGATGTTGTTTCTGCTAATTGTGCCGTTCTGGACCAACTCATTGATCCGCATCTACGGCCTGAAAATTTTTCTCAGCACCCGGGGCTGGCTGAACGAGTTTCTGCTGTGGCTGGGCGTCATCGACCAGCCCTTTCGCATCATGTACACGCCAGAAGCGGTGATCCTGGGGCTTATCTATATTCTGCTGCCGTTTATGGTGCTGCCGCTCTACTCCAGCCTGGAAAAACTGGATAAAGCCTGTCTGGAGGCCGCCCGCGACCTCGGGGCCAATACGCTGCAACGTTTTATACGCATCATTCTGCCGCTCACTATGCCCGGTATCGTCGCCGGTTGTCTGCTGGTGTTGATCCCGGCGATGGGGCTGTTTTATGTTTCTGACCTGATGGGTGGCGCGAAAAATCTGTTGATTGGCAACGTGATCAAAAGTCAGTTCCTCAATATTCGCGACTGGCCATTTGGTGCCGCGACCAGCATCGTCATGACGCTATTGATGGGGCTGATGTTGCTGTTTTACTGGCGCGCTGCACGCCTGCTGAATAACAAAGTGGAGCTGCAATGATGGCTCGCTGGTTACGCGCTAGCTTTATGGCGGTGATTTACGCCTGGTTTTATATTCCAATCATTATCCTGATCGTCAATTCGTTCAACGCCTCACGCTTCGGCATCAACTGGCAGGGCTTCAGTACCCAGTGGTATGCCTTGCTGGTGAATAACGACAGCCTGTTGCAGGCGGCACAGCACTCGCTGCTGATGGGGGTGTTATCAGCCAGCTGCGCCACGCTGATTGGCTCGCTGACGGCGGTGGCGCTGTATCGCTACCGTTTTCGCGGAAAACCTTTCGTCAGCGGCATGCTGTTTGTGGTGATGATGTCACCGGACATTGTGATGGCGATTTCGCTGCTGGTGCTATTTATGCTGCTCGGCATCTCGCTGGGGTTCTGGTCGCTGTTGTTTTCTCACATCACCTTTTGCCTGCCGTTTGTGGTGATCACCGTTTACTCGCGCCTGAAAGGCTTTGATGTGCGGATGCTGGAAGCAGCAAAAGATCTGGGTGCCAGTGAAATCACTATTTTGCGCAAGATTCTGCTGCCGCTGGCGCTACCTGCGGTGGCGGCGGGCTGGCTGTTGAGCTTTACCCTGTCGATGGACGATGTGGTGGTCTCTTCCTTCGTCACCGGCCCGACGTTTGAAATTCTGCCGTTGAAAATTTATTCGATGGTGAAAGTCGGTGTATCACCTGAGGTGAATGCACTGGCCACTATTTTGCTGCTGCTGTCGCTGCTATTGGTGACAGCCAGCCAGCTGTTATTGCGGGATAAAACCAAATAGAGGACAACCGATGAAAAAATGGTCTCACTGGCTGGCGGCTGGGGCGCTGGCACTGGGTATGCAGAGTGCGCAGGCTGATGACAGCAACACGCTCTATTTCTACAACTGGACCGAATATGTCCCACCGGGCCTGCTGGAGCAGTTCACCAAAGAAACCGGCATCAAGGTGATTTATTCCACCTACGAATCCAATGAAAGCATGTATGCCAAGCTGAAAACCTGGAAAGATGGCGCTTACGACCTGGTGGTGCCCTCCACCTATTTCATCGCCAAAATGCGCAATGAAGGCATGCTGCAAAAGATTGATAAGTCGCAGCTGAGCAACTTTCACAACCTCGATCCGAACCTGCTGAATAAGCCGTTCGATCCCAATAATGACTATTCGATTCCCTATATCTGGGGTGCCACCGCCATTGGCGTCAATACCGATGCGATCGACCCGAAAAGCATCACCAGCTGGGCGGATTTGTGGAAACCGGAATACAAGCAGAGCCTGCTGCTGACCGATGACGCGCGTGAAGTCTTCCAGATGGCGCTGCGCAAGCTGGGCTATTCGGGCAACACACGCGACCCGAAAGAGATCGAAGCCGCTTACGAAGAGTTGAAGAAACTGATGCCAAACGTGCTGGCATTTAACTCCGATAACCCTGGCAACCCTTATATGGAAGGCGAGGTGAATCTCGGCATGATCTGGAACGGTTCAGCGTATGTGGCCCGTCAGGCCGGTACACCGTTGCAGGTGGTATGGCCGAAAGAAGGCGGCATTTTCTGGATGGATAATCTGGCCATCCCGGCTAATGCGAAAAACAAAGCTGGCGCGCTGAAGTTAATTAACTTCCTGTTGCGCCCGGACGTGGCGGCAAAAGTGGCGGAAACCATCGGCTATCCGACGCCGAATCTGGCGGCGAAAAAACTGCTGCCGCAGGCGGTTGCCAGCGATCCATCGTTGTATCCGTCAGCAGAGGTGATTAAAAACGGTGAGTGGCAGAATGATGTGGGGGATGCCAGCGTACAGTACGAGACGTTGTTCCAGAAATTAAAAGCAGGGCAATAGTCTTTCATTTGGTGCGTATAAATACGCACCCTACAAAGATGTTGGGTCGGCATTCATGCCGACCTGATAAATCAACCGCTTATTTATACAACCCACGCAGAAAGGTGTGCACAAACGCCGGGACCACTTCACTTGCCAGACCATACTGGCTTTCAGCAAACTCGTTACCCACCTGGCTCGGTTCCAGGTTGAGTTCCACGGTATGCGCACCCTGCACCTTAGCCTCATGGACAAAACCGGCGGCCGGATAGACGTGGCCGGAAGTACCGATGGCAATAAACAGATTCGCGCGATCCAGCGCCTGATAAATCTCTTCCATGCCCAGCGGCATTTCGCCAAACCACACCACGTGCGGGCGCAGCAGTGACGGGAACTGACAACAGGTACAGCGATCGTCCGAGGTAATATCCTCTTGCCAGTCAATCACCTGGCCGCTACTGACGCAACGCACCTTCAGCAGCTCACCGTGCATATGCAGAACGCGCTGGCTTCCGGCGCGTTCGTGCAAATCATCAATATTCTGCGTCACCAGCAGGAAATTATCCCCCAACACCTGCTCCAGCTCCGCCAGTGCCCGGTGTGCCGCATTCGGCTGGATCTCCGGCTGTTGCAGCTGGCGACGGCGCGCATTGTAGAACGCCTGCACCAGCGCCGGATCGCGCCGGAAGCCTTCCGGGGTCGCCACATCTTCCACCCGATGCTCTTCCCATAAACCATCGGCAGCACGGAAGGTACGAATACCCGATTCCGCCGAGATCCCCGCGCCGGTCAGCACCACCACATGTGGCAACGGATGCGCCGCCAGCTCCGCTTTCCGGTCGCGCTCAAAAATACGCTGACGAAAACGCTGATGCACTTTGCGACGCGTCTTTTTATAGCGGGCGAGTCGTACGCGGCGACGAAGTGTGCGCATAAAGGCTCCTTAATCTGCGCAACCGCTCTGCCGCCGTTGCGCTGGTTTGCTGTTATTGCCCGCTTAATACGCGGGCTGGATCGATGCGGCTGGCGCGCCGCGCCGGGTACCAGCTGGCCAGCAGGCTCAAAATTATAGCTGTAGCCAGCACCGAAATCACATCCAGCCAGTGCAGTTCTGACGGCAGGAAATCAATAAAATAGATATCCCCTGCCAGCAGCTGATGGCCGGTGAGATGCTCCAGTCCGCGCATAATCGGTGTCAGATTGAGCGCCACCACCACGCCAACCACCACGCCGCTGACGCTACCCAGCAATCCGGCCAGCAGACCGTACCAGATAAAGATGGCACGAATCAGACCATCTTTGGCACCGAGGGTACGCAGCACCGCGATATCGCTGCTTTTATCCTTCACCGCCATCACCAGCGTTGACACGATATTGAAACAGGCCACACCAATCACCAGCACCATCGCCAGATACATAATGGCGCGAATCATCTGGATATCACGATACATATAACCGTATGTGCCAATCCAGCTGCGGATATAGACGTAAGAATGCGTCACTTCACCGGCATCACGCACCAGCTTCTGCGCTTTGAACGGGTCGTTCATTTTCAGCGCGATACCGCTGACGCTGTCACCCATATCCAGATAGTTCTGCGCATCGGCCAGCGGCACCAGCGCCAGACTGTGATCGAGCATACCGCTCAGTTGCAGAATGCCGCTCACCTGCAAACGAATACGTTTGGGTTCCAACAGCTTATTCTGACCATCATTGTTGGGGATCATGATGGTGATCCAGTCGCCCTGTTTCACATTCAGCGATGTCGCAATACCGCCACCGAGAATAATCTGCTGTTTACCGGCGGCAAACTGCGACCAGGCGTTATCGGCGACAAAGCGCGGCAGCGCGCTCAGGCGCGGCTCCTGCTGCGGATCGACCCCTTTGACCTGCAAAGCCTGTAACTTCGCACCGCTCTCAATCAGCCCGGTGAAGTTCACATAGGGGGCTGCGGCGGCGATACCCGGCACCTGCTCAATCGGGGTAATCATCGGCTGCCAGTTACGGAACGGCTGATTAACCGGCTCAATTTCCCCATGAGGCACCACCGCCAAAATGCGGCTGTTGAGCTCACGTTCGAAGCCGTTCATCGCACTTAAGCCGATGATCAGCACCGCCACGCCCAGCGCGATACCGACCGTTGAGATAATTGAGATCAGCGACACCATGCCGCCACGCCGACGGCCACGGCTAAAACGCAGCCCCAGCAGCAGGGATAACGAAGGCGTCATTACAGCGCTCCCAGCGTCAAATGTTCGCTCAGCTGGCCGTCACGCATCTCCATCTGACGGCTGAGACGTTTTGCCAGCTGCAAATCATGGGTCACCACCAGGAAGGCAGTGCCCTGGCGGGTGTTCAGTTCACCCAGCAGCTCAAAAATCGCATCGGCGTTGCGCGCATCGAGGTTACCGGTCGGCTCATCGGCCATCACCAGACGCGGACGATTCACCAGCGCACGGGCAATCGCCACACGCTGGCGTTCACCACCGGACAGCTCCGAGGGGCGATGCGCCGCACGTTTTTCCAGCCCCACCGCCGCCAGCATCTCACGGGCGCGGGCCTCCGCTTCGCCTTTGGCACTTTTGCCAATCAGCAGCGGCATCGCCACGTTTTCCAGCGCGGTGAAGTCCGGCAGCAGATGGTGGAACTGATAGATAAAGCCCAGCTCGCGGTTACGCAGCTCGGCCTTCGCGGAGGAGGACATGGCATTCAGCGATTTGCCGTCGAACACCACATCACCGGAGGTCGGGGCATCCAGACCACCCAGCAGATGCAGCAAGGTACTTTTGCCAGAACCGGAGCTGCCGACAATCGCCGTCAGTTCACCAGGCTGGAGACTGAAAGCCACGTTGCGTAGCACATCGGTCTGCACGCTGCCTTCCTGATAGCGTTTACACAGGTCACGACACTGCAACAATGGGGTGTTACTCATAACGTAAGGCCTCAGCGGGTTGAACGGCGGCAGCGCGCCATGACGGATAAAGAGTGGAAAGCAGCGCCACGGCCATCGACACCAGCGCAATGGTGACCACCTGCCAGACGTTGATGTCCACCGGCAAGGCGGCACCATCCAGGAACAGGCCAATCACCGGCAGCAGATGGTTTAACTGGCTGGCGAGCAACACCCCGAGCAGTGTGCCAAGCAGCGCACCGATAATGCCCGCGCTGGCCCCCTGCACCATAAACACCGCCACAATCTGACGGCGGGTTAAGCCCTGGGTTTGCAGAATCGCCACTTCGGCCTGCTTTTCCATAATCAGCAGCCCGAGCGACGTAATGATGTTAAAGGCGGCGACGGCAATGATCAGACTGAGCAGCAGCCCCATCATATTTTTCTCCATGCGCACCGCCTGGAACAGGTCACCTTTACGCTCACGCCAGTCTTTCCATACCAGTCCATCGGCCAGTTTCTGCTGGCTCAGCGCATCTACGCTGAGCGGTTTATCCAGCCACAGACGCCAGCCGGTGATGTTACCGAGCGGATAACGCATCACGCGTGAGGCATCCTGTTGGTTGACGAGGATCTGGTAGCCATCGACTTCGCTATTGGCAGCGTAAGTCCCCGCAACGGTAAAGATACGCTGGCTGGGAACGCGGCCAACCGGGGTGAACTGGCTGACAGAAGGCACCATCAGACGCAGTTGATCGCCGCGCTTAACGCCCAGTTGCCCCGCCAGCTGCTCACCGAGGATAACGTTATATTGGCCTGCCTGGAGCACGCTCTGCTGGGTATTGACCAGATACGGGGTGAGCGGATCTTTCTCATCCGGGTTGATGCCGAGCATCACACCCACGGAGACATTGTGCGCACTCTGCAACACCACATCGGCAGTGGTGAGCGGCGCGATGCGTGTCACGCCTTGCAAATTAAGGCTTTGCGGCGTCAGCTGTTGCGGATTGATGCTGCCTTTGTCGCTGGTGACCAGCGCCTGCGGCATCAGACCGAGGATGTTGCCTTCCAGCTCACGCTCGAAGCCGTTCATCACCGAAAGCACCGTCACCAACGCCAGCACGCCCAGCGTGATACCGATGGTCGAAAGCCAGGAGACGAAGCGACCGAAACGGTCTGAAGCACGTCCACGCATGTAGCGCAGGCCGATGAATAACGCGACTGGTTGATACATGAGATCCGTCTTGGCAGTAGCCTGAAAATAAGTAGAGGGATGATAAAGGAGCCGTCTCCTTTATGAAACCTCTAACCCTCTGAGTCTGCGGCAAAGTTGCGTCAAAATACGTCACCCTGCAGGTCATTGCACAAAATAGTGACAAAATAATGACGTTAATTGTGCGTTTATTGAGCAGCCGCTGGGGTAAACTTAACGATGTAGTAATGTTGATTGTGGGGGTACAACATATGTTTAAGTTTCCCAAAGGCAGTATTGTGAAACATAAATCGGGAGAAATAAAAGGCGAGGTTGTTAACGTTTTTGAACAGGGAGATGCGCCAACCGGTTATTACGTGAAGTGGGACGATGGTAATCACAGCTACCATCTGGAACAGGAACTCTCCTGGGCCAACATTGACCGCCCGCGTATGCACTATACACAGCAATCGATTAAGTAACGCAACCGGAAAAAAGCACCGCGACAGGTGATCCTCAGGGCGGATTATGGAATGATGACGCCCTGGAATAAAAGGAGAGAATGTCGAGACCCCATGTCCGAACAGAGTCGTTATACCCTGCCAGCGAAAGCCGGTGACCATCGTCAACTCGGTCAACTGCCAGGTGCCGCTCAGGCGGTGGAGTGTGCCAGCATCACCGAACGCCATACAGGTCCGGTGCTGATGATTACCCCGGATATGCAATCTGCCCTGCGTCTGCAGGAGGAGATTCGCCAGTTCACCGATCTGCCGGTCAGTAACCTCGCCGACTGGGAAACGCTGCCCTACGACAGCTTCTCGCCCCATCAGGATATTATCTCCGCCCGCCTTTCCACCTTATATCAGTTACCGACGCTGACGCATGGCATGCTAATCATGCCGGTAAACACGTTGATGCAACGCGTTTGCCCGCACAGTTTTTTGCACGGCCACGCGCTGGTAATGCAGAAAGGCCAGCAGCTCTCGCGTGATGCCCTGCGTGACCAGCTGGAGCAGGCCGGTTACCGCCATGTTGATCAGGTGATGGAGCACGGTGAATACGCCACGCGCGGCGCACTGCTCGACCTGTTCCCGATGGGCAGCGACCAGCCGTACCGCATTGATTTCTTTGATGACGAGATCGACAGCCTGCGTCTGTTTGACGTCGATACCCAGCGCACGCTGGAAGCGGTCGATGCCATCAATCTGTTGCCAGCGCACGAATTTCCCACCGATAAAGCCGCCATTGAACAGTTCCGCAGCCGCTGGCGCGAAACCTTTGATGTGCGCCGGGAACCGGAACACGTTTATCAGCAGGTAAGCAAAGGCACCCTGCCCGCCGGGATTGAATACTGGCAACCGCTGTTTTTCGAACAGCCCCTCTCGACGCTATTTAACTACCTGCCCGCCAACACGCTGATTATCAACAGCGGCGATCTGGAAAGCAGCGCGCAGCGTTTCTGGCAGGACGTTAATGCCCGCTTCGAAAATCGCCGTATTGACCCGATGCGTCCCCTGCTGGAACCGGTGGCGCTGTGGTTGCGCCCGGATGCGTTGCTGGGTGAGCTGAAAGCCTGGCCGCGTATCCAGTTAAGCCACGAAACACTGCCGGACAAAGCCGCCAACACCAATCTCGGCTATCAAGCGCTGCCGGAGTTGACGGTGCAGGCACAGGCAAAAGCGCCGCTCGACCTGTTACGCCAGTTCCTCGAACAGTTTACCGGTCCGGTGGTGTTCTCGGTGGAGAGCGAGGGCCGCCGCGAAAGCCTGCAGGAATTACTGGCGCGTATTAAACTGCGCCCGCAGCCGATCACCCGTCTGGCGGACGCCAGCCAGCACGCGCACAGCCTGATGATTGGTGCCAGTGAGCGCGGCTTTATCGATAGCGAACGTCAGCTGGCTTTTATCTGCGAAAGCGATTTGCTGGGCGAGCGCGTCAGCCGCCGTCGTCAGGATAATCGTCGTACCATCAACCCGGATGTGCTGATCCGCAACCTGGCGGAGTTGCATCCCGGCCAGCCGGTGGTGCATCTGGAACACGGCGTGGGACGCTATATCGGCCTCACCACCCTTGAGGCTGGCGGTATCGAGGCGGAATACCTGATGCTGTCCTACGCCGGTGACGCCAAACTTTACGTACCGGTGTCGTCGCTGCATCTGATCAGCCGTTATGCCGGGGGAGCCGACGAAAACGCACCGTTGCACAAACTGGGCAGCGATGCCTGGTCACGCGCGCGTCAGAAGGCAGCGGAGAAAGTACGCGACGTGGCGGCAGAATTGCTGGATATCTACGCGCAGCGCGCCGCCAAAGCCGGTTACGCTTTTAAGCACGACCGCGATCAATATCAGCTGTTCTGCGAAGGTTTTCCATTTGAGACCACGCCGGATCAGGCGCAGGCCATCAATGCGGTACTGAGCGATATGTGCCAGCCGCTGGCGATGGACCGTCTGGTGTGCGGTGATGTTGGCTTCGGTAAAACCGAAGTGGCGATGCGCGCCGCGTTTCTGGCGGTGGAAAACGGCAAACAGGTGGCGGTGCTGGTGCCCACCACCCTGCTGGCGCAGCAGCATTACGATAACTTCCGCGATCGCTTCGCCAACTGGCCGGTGCGTATTGAGATGTTGTCCCGCTTCCGCAGCGCGAAAGAACAAAACCAGATCCTCGAACAGGCGTCTGAAGGCAAAGTGGATATTCTGATCGGCACCCATAAGCTGCTGATGAGTGACCTGAAATGGCACGATCTCGGCCTGTTGATTGTCGATGAAGAACACCGTTTCGGTGTTCGCCATAAGGAGCGTATCAAAGCGATGCGTGCCGATGTCGATATTCTGACCCTCACCGCCACCCCGATCCCGCGAACCCTGAATATGGCAATGAGCGGCATGCGCGATCTGTCGATCATCGCCACGCCACCGGCGCGCCGTCTGGCGGTGAAAACCTTTGTTCGTGAGTTTGACAGCCTGGTGGTGCGTGAGGCGATCCTGCGTGAAGTGCTGCGTGGCGGCCAGGTTTACTACCTGTTCAACGACGTTGAAAACATTGAAAAAGCCGCCCAGCGCCTGGCAGAACTGGTTCCGGAAGCGCGCATCGCCATCGGTCACGGTCAAATGCGTGAACGCGACCTGGAACGGGTGATGAATGATTTCCACCATCAACGTTTTAACGTGCTGGTATGCACCACCATTATCGAAACCGGTATCGACGTGCCGAGCGCCAATACCATCATCATCGAACGCGCCGACCATTTTGGCCTGGCGCAGCTGCACCAGTTACGTGGTCGAGTGGGTCGTTCGCACCATCAGGCTTACGCCTGGTTGCTGACACCGCATCCCAAAGCCATGACCACCGATGCGCAGAAACGACTGGAAGCCATCGCTTCTCTGGAAGATTTGGGTGCCGGTTTTGCCCTGGCGACCCACGATCTGGAGATCCGCGGTGCCGGGGAATTGCTGGGTGAAGATCAGAGCGGCCAGATGGAAACCATCGGCTTCACGCTGTATATGGAGCTGCTGGAAAGCGCGGTTGACGCGCTGAAGGCCGGGCGCGAGCCGTCGCTGGAAGATCTTACCAGCAACCAGACGGAGATCGAGATGCGTATGCCCGCCCTGCTGCCGGATGACTTCATCCCCGATGTGAACACGCGCCTGTCGTTGTACAAACGCATCGCCAGCGCCGGTGATGATGGCGAGCTGGCCGAGCTGAAAGTGGAGATGATTGATCGTTTCGGCAGCTTACCCGATGCGGCACGTAACCTGCTGGATATCGCCGCGTTGCGTTTAGTGGCACGCGAGCTGGGGGTACGACGCATTGAGGCCAGCGAAAAAGGCGGCTTCTTTGAATTCGCCCCGCAGAATCATGTCGATCCTGGCTGGCTGATTGGTCTGCTGCAAAAAGACCCGAAACAATGGAAGCTGGATGGTCCAACGCGCCTGAAATTCACCCGCGATTTAGCCGAACGTAAGTCGCGCATGGACTGGGTGCAAAAATTCGTTGGCGATCTGGCGAATCATCGCGTGTAGACATCTCTGCCTGACATAATGGCGCGATTTATCGCGCCTTTTTTCTCTGCGTTGGATAATTATTCGGTTCCTGACTATCTTTGCATGAGTCCATTTTTTACCAGAGTGGGTTTATGCTTTTTCGCAAGGAAGTCAGCGAACATTTACAATCACGCTACGCCGGACCTGTTCTGCTGTTAACCGGCTGGCCGGTGTGGGTAACGTTATTCGTCACCTCGATTCTGCTCGCCAGCCTGCTGCTTTTCCTGTGGCTGGGCAGCTATACGCGACGGGCCAGCGTCAGTGGCGAAGTGATCACCTGGCCGCACACCATCAACCTTTTCGCGCCGGAACAGGGCGTGGTTTCCCGCCTGCTGGTCTCCACCGGCCAGGTGGTCAGCGCCGGTACCCCGCTGTATGCGCTGGATATCAGCCGCGTCTCTCCCTCCGGCAATCTCAGCGCCACCACGCGGGCATTGCTGATCAAACAGCAACAACAAATGGACGATATGGTGCGCCAGCTGGAGCAAAACCGCCGCGCGACGCTCACCACCGTTCAGCAGCAACTTGACCAGTTACGCAACGCCCGACAGCAAACCCAGAAGATGGTGGACTCAGCCACGGCAGGACTCGACGTGATGCGCAGCAGCATGAACGACTATAGCCGGTTTATCCGCAAGGGACTGATCACCACCGACCAGCAAAACAATCAACGTTATCTTTTTTACCAACAGCTTAGCGTGTGGCACAGCCTGAATTCTCAGCGGGTGCAACAGGATATGCAGATCGCCGATCTTCTCAGCCAGCAGGTCACCCGTGCCGCTGATTTTGATGGGCAGCTGGCGCAGTACCACATTCGCCAGGCCGATATCGCACGTCAGTTGGCAGAAGCCGATGCCGGTAGCGAACGCCTGATTACCGCCCCCGCAGCGGGACGCATCTCATCGCTGAGCGTGACGGCAGGACAGATGGTCAGCGATGGCGATAGCCTCGCGCAGCTGGTGCCTGCCGGAGACGACACACCGAGTCTCATTATCTGGCTCCCCAACGACAGCGTGCCCTATATCAAACCGGGCGACACGATAAACATCAGCTATGCCGCGTATCCAGCGGAAAAATATGGCCAGTTTCCGGGCAAGGTGCTGTCAGTGTCCGCCGCGCCAGTGCCGCTGCGGGAACTCAACAGCTACGGCAGCGCGCCCCGCTTAGCAAACGGGCAGCTGGCAGGCGCATGGTTTAAAGCCAGTGTGGCGCTGAGTCAGCGAGGTTTGCGCTGGCAGGGCCAAAATCTGCCGCTGGCCAGCGGTATGCAATTGCAGGCCACGGTCTTTCTCGAAAAGCGTCCGCTGTACCAGTGGATGCTGTCTCCCTATTACTTCCTGAAAAACAGCATAACGGGGCCTGTTAGTGACCAACGGTGAAATGAAGGAGCTGTTCTCCCGTCTGCATATCAGCCTGCGTCGTCGCATGCCGGTGATCCTGCAAACGGAAGCCGCTGAATGCGGCCTGGCCTGCCTGGCAATGATCGCTCGCTGGTATCGATTGCCCGCAGACCTGCGCTTGTTACGTCAGCACTCGGGCATCTCCTCGCGGGGGGCCACTCTGCGTACGGTGATCGACACCGCGGCAGTCGCCGGTATGAAATCACGCGCGTTGCGTCTGGAAATGGATAATCTCCGTGCGCTCAAGCTGCCCTGTATTCTGCACTGGGACCTCAACCATTTTGTGGTACTGGTAGCGGTGCGTCGTAATCGCGTGGTGATTCACGATCCGGCAGCCGGTCATCGCGTCCTCGGCATGCAGGAGGTCTCTCTGCATTTTACCGGTGTGGCGCTGGAACTCTGGCCGACAGGGGATGTACCACAAGGCGCACCACCCCGCCCCCGTCTTTCCCTCTGGTCGCTGACCGGACGCATTGCCGGCCTGAGCACCACCCTCATCAAACTGTTTTGCTTCTCCATGCTGGTGGAATCCGCCAGCCTGCTGCTACCCGTCGGTATGCAAATGGTGCTGGATCATGCCATTCCGGCCAGTGATACCGGCTTGCTGACGCTGATTTGCCTGGGGCTGTTGTTTTTTGTGCTGTTCCGTACCGCCGTCAGTGCGCTGCGCGGCTGGACATCGCTGGTGATGAGCACGCTGATCAGTGTGCAGGGCAAGGCGAGGTTGTTTGACCATTTGCTGGCGCTGCCAACCGAATGGTTTGAAAAGCGCAAACTGGGGGATGTTCAGTCTCGCTTCACCTCGCTGGAGACGTTGCAAACCACCCTGACCAGCAATGTGGTCAGCGGCATCATGGACGGCATCATGACCGTGGGATTGATGATTATGATGCTGCTGTATGGCGGGAGCCTGTTATGGGTGGTGCTGGCCTTCACCCTGCTGTGGTGCCTGTTCCGGCTGGGTACCTATCGGGCCTGGCGGCAGGCCTCGGAGGAGCAGATCGTTCGCAATGCCCGTTCCGGCTCGCATTTTATGGAGTCGCTTTACGGTATCCACACCATTAAGGCGCTGGGATTGCCTGCGCTCCGGGCGCAGCACTGGCTTAATCTGAATATCGAAAACGCCAATGCCACGATAAGCAAAACACGCTATGAAATGCTGTTTGCCGGTGGTAACAACCTGATCGCCACGTTGCAGCAAATTACCTTGTTGTGGCTCGGGGCCAGCGCAGTGATTGCCGGGGATATGACGCTGGGGATGTTTGTCGCGTTCAGTACCTATCGCGGGCAATTTTCTGACCGCACCGCCAGCCTGCTGGAAACGTTGCTCCAGTTACGAATGCTGTCATTGCATAAGGATCGCGTGGCGGATATTGTGCTGGCCGAACCGGAAACCCCCGTCGGCGAGCCCGTTCATCCGTTGCTCAGCCACGGCGAACCCGCTGCACTCGCGGTTAAAGGACTGTCTTTTCAATATGATCCTTTCAGTCCCCTGCTGTTCAGCGACGTCAATCTGGCGATTGATGCCGGGGAGTGCGTGGCCATCACGGGGCCTTCCGGCAGAGGGAAAACCACGCTTCTCAAAATGATGGCCGGTCTGCTCAAACCCAGCGCCGGGGAAATTTATGTCAATGGCATCAATATCCGCACCAGTGGCGTGGCGAACTGGCAGGCCTGCATCGCCTGCGTATTGCAGGAGGATACGCTGCTGGCCGGGTCCGTAGCGGAAAATATCTGCGCGTTTGATACCCAGCCAGACGAGGAGTGGATCAAAGCCTGCGCCAGTCTCAGCCAAATCCATGATGATATTCTGGCGATGCCGATGGGCTATCAGACGCTGATCAGTGAACTGGGCAGCAGCCTCTCCGGCGGACAGAAGCAGAGACTGCTGATTGCCCGCGCGTTATATCGTCGGCCTCAGGTGTTATTCCTCGATGAAGCCACCAGCCACCTCGATGTGGATAATGAGACGCGAATAAATGCCGCCATCCGGGCGTTGAATATTACCCGTGTGATGATTGCCCATCGGCCATCCACGATAGCCTCGGCAGACCGGGTGATTGATATGGCAACCTGGCCGGCAGGAAAATAAATTATTCAGGTGATCTCTGAGTTTTTCCCTGAATAGTTGTTTCCTCAGTGTCACTTATATCGAAACGGCTGGACCTGAATTAAAATTTATTTTTATCAACACAGCAAAGAGTTATATGCCTTAACAACTATTTTTTCAGTACCATCTTTTAATCCAGAGAATGCCGTCTATCCTGAATATGAGGCTTTTAAATATGAAAGCCGATTCCTGAAGATCGTTATTATCCAGTCCACCATTTTGACAATCTGGAGTCTGACTATGAACGAATCAATGCGTGAGCTATCTGAACAGGAAATTTCACAAGTTAGTGGAGGAGCACTTTCTATTCCTGGCGTCGCTGATGTGAGTGGCACCATCGGTGGCCTCACCACGACAATTACTGGCCTGCTTGGCTCTGTCCTGAGTACCGTTGGCGGAGTGGTTAGTGGTCTTGGCGCAACCCTGAGCGGGTTGACCAATAATTCAGGTATCTGATTTATAATAAAATCAATTATCTGTCAAAGCCTCAGGGATGAGGCGTAAAAATATATAAAACCCCGCCATTAAATATTAAAAATAACCCCGCCGCCACCCAGGACAATAAAAACATCCATAGCACCAGAACGTCGATAAAAACCAATCTGTTTTTTAAGCCATTATTTGACAAAAAGCGTCAATAATATTTACGCATTCCCGCCATCACGCGAAAAAGAATATGAAAAAGGCAGCCTTAAAGGCTGCCTTTACGCTGTGAAATGTCTTTGCCCAATCAGGCCTGATTCGAATTCAGGATTAGCTGACCATTACGGTCGAGCGGAATGCGGGTGCCAGGGTCTTTTTCCATACGGATTTTGCCCTGCTGGTCACCTATTTTATAGGTCACATCATAACCCAGCATTTTGTCCTGTTTGTCATACACCGTTTTACAACGCTGTTCCGTGGTGGTGTAGGTATCACGATCCTGCATACCTGCCTGCACCTGGTTACCGGCGTAACCCCCTGCCAGAGCGCCTGCCACCGTCGCCACACTGCGGCCACGTCCGCCACCAAACTGGTGACCCAGCACACCACCCGCTACCGCGCCCAGCACCGAACCGGTCAGACGGTTCTCATCCTGTACCGGACGACGATGAGTAAGGGTCACGTTGCGACATTCCTGTCGCGGCTGCTTGATACTCTCTTTGATCGGTGTCGCTGAGAGCACCTGAGCATATTGCGGGCCACGGTCAAAGACATCCATGCTGGCAACAGCAGCAACACCTAAGGCCGCCGCTACGCCGATACCGATACCCGCTAACATTGATTTGTTCACAGGAATGTCCTCCTGAAAGTTGTTACCGCGCAATCCTGCCGCGCACAGCATCCTGTGCAGCTGGGACATAACCGGCGTGCGCGACGCGCCGTGTCTGTTGAGATAAGTTTTACAGATGGCCCGATTTTGCAACATCAGATTAATGGAGGAAACGCAGCGCAAAGCCGCCAGGGCCAGCTTTTCAGAGAGTTCTGAGAGCAGCGGGAACCGCCCTCTTCCATCAGACAGGCTTATGTTTTTCAATAGGTTAAGGTGGATACAGCGAGGATCGGGCGGCAAACGCCGCCCGGAATACATCAGTGCAGCTTGAGGCGTGGGCGCAGTACGCGGTTGAGGCTACCCACCAGCATCATCAGACCGGTTTTGAAATAACCGTGGAGCGCAATCTGGTGCATACGATACAGGGAAATGTAGACGAAACGGGCAATACGCCCTTCCACCATCATTGATCCACGCATCAGGTTACCCATCAGGCTGCCGACAGTACTGAAGCGCGACAGCGACACCAGTGAACCATGATCTTTGTAGACATAGGCCTTCAGCGGCTTGCCTTTCATTTGGGCAAGGATATTTTCCAGCGCCAGTGACGCCATCTGATGTGCCGATTGCGCACGCGGTGGTACGAAGCCACCGGACGGCAGTGCGCAGGAAGCGCAGTCACCGATGGCATAGATGTCCTCATCACGCGAGGTTTGCAGCGTATCTTTCACCACCAGCTGATTGATACGGTTGGTTTCCAGCCCGCCAATCTCTTTCATAAAGTCTGGTGCTTTGATACCCGCTGCCCACACCATCAAATCGGCGGCAATAAATTCGCCACCTTTGGTATTCAGGCCGTTAGCATCGGCACTGGTCACCATGGTCTGCGTTAACACGCGGACACCAAGTTTGGTCAGTTCATGATGCGCCGCTGCCGAGATACGCGGCGGCAACGCAGGCAGAATACGCTCGCCCGCTTCCACCAGCGTCACGTTCAGCGCCGAGTTATCCAGCCCTTTGTAACCGTAGCTATGCAGCTGTTTCACCGCGTTGTGCAGCTCCGCCGACAGTTCAACGCCGGTCGCGCCACCACCAACAATCGCGATGTTCACTTTATCCAGACGGCCTTCGCTGGCCGAGAATTTCAGGAACAGATTCAGCATTTCATTGTGGAAACGACGTGCCTGGTGCGGGTTATCGAGGAAAATGCAGTGATCTTTCACGCCCGGCGTACCGAAATCATTCGAGGTGCTGCCCAGCGCCATCACCAGCGTGTCATACGCCAGCTCACGCTGCGGGACCAACACTTCACCTTCGGGGTCGAGAATTTCGGCCAGCCCGATGGTTTTGTTATCGCGGTTAATCTGGGTCAGTGAACCCAGCTGGAACTGGAAACCGTGGTTACGCGCATGCGCCAGATAGCTGAGCGCATCAATTCCTTCGTCCATCGATCCGGTGGCAACTTCATGCAGCAGCGGTTTCCACAAATGGCTGTGGTTACGATCAACCAGAATAATCTCGGCTTTCTTTTTCCGGCCCAGCTTATGTCCGAGCTGGGTGGCCAGCTCTAAGCCGCCGGCACCACCGCCGACAATAACGATTTTTTTCATAGATGTAGTCAACAAAGACCCCCTCAAAGTTGTAAACCAAAAGTTAATTAATGGTTACTAAAAACCTTAATAAACATAGGGTTGGCGAAGTTAAATCGCGAGCTGGGGGCAGAATATCATGGCGGGATCGGGATATCACAACAAAATTGATGTACATCAATCTTTCAGCGGCATTATCAGAATGTTACATAAACATTGCGCCGCAGAGCGCGGCGCAGGCAGGATTAACCCAATGTTTTGAAGGCTTTGATCCGCTGAAGATGCGGTGCGATATTCCTGAATTTATGGCTGGCCTCTTCATCCCAGACAATTTCATAGAAATGGTGCAACGCTGCGGCGCTGCGTTGATTATCCAGCGCTTCATCGTGGCGTGACAGAATCGTCAGGCAATGGTCGCGGTTCTTTTCGCGGAAGTTACTCACGCATTTGGTGGCGATATCAACATACTCTTCCGGGCGATCAATTTTGCCCTCCATGTTTTCTTCGGGAAACAGGTTGGGATTGAGGATCACCTGGCGGATACCACAGAGAAAACCGATGCGCTCGGCCCAGTAGCCACCCAGCCCGACACCACAAATCAGCGGTCGCGGATCGGCAGCCTGCTGCAACAACTTGTCAGACTCCTTCAGCAGAAACTGCATATCATGCTTCGGGTGGAGCGTGCTGTAACTGATCAGCCTGACGTCCGGGTCAATAAACTGCAGTTGCAGCACCTTTTCATGGTTGCCCGGACTGCTTGAATCAAAACCGTGCAAATAGATGATCATGATTATCCTCAGCGTGGTGAACGTTCCGGGCAGTGGCGTTATCTGCCCGACGCTTTATGTGCCAGCCAGCGGCTTTGCAGCTCGCTCAGCTGGCGCTGATTCTGCTGCCAGCGGGTACTTTCCTGCAGGCTTTGACGCGTGAATCGTCCCTGATGGTATAACTGTGCCACCCGCGTCGCCCCGATCGGGGTCAAATTATCCAGCACACTGATGGCACCCTGGCGGTGATTACACACCAGAATCATATCGCATCCGGCATTTAGAGACTGCTGCGCGCGCTCGGCATAGCTACCCATCACCGCAGCACCTTCCATCGACAGATCGTCGGAGAAAATCACCCCGTCAAAACCCAGTTCGTTACGCAATACCGTTTTCAGCCAGTAGGGTGAGCCGCTGGCAGGCAGTGGATCCACCTGAGTATAGATAACGTGGGCAGGCATCACTGCATCCAACGCGCGCTCGTCAATCAGTTGCTGGAAGATCGCCATATCATGCTGACGCAGAGTCGCGGCATCGCGCGGGTCGCGCGGTGTCTCTTTGTGCGAATCGGCACTCACCGCGCCATGGCCGGGGAAATGTTTGCCGGTGGTTTTCATGCCCGCTTCGTGCATCCCGGCGATAAAGCGCCGTGCGACCTGCAAAGCAATCGCCGGATCGTTATGGAAAGAACGATCGCCGATGGCTGCGCTGATATGCCCAATGTCCAGCACCGGCGCAAAACTGATGTCGATATCCATCGCAATCATCTCGGCCGCCATTTGCCAGCCTGCCTGCTGCGCCAGTTCACCGGCGGCGGGCAGCTCGTGCAGCGCAGCAAAAGATTGCATCGCCGGTAAGGTGGTGAAGCCATCACGAAAACGCTGTACACGCCCCCCTTCCTGATCCACTGCCACCACCAGCCGGGTATGGGATGCCGCGCGAATCTGGCGCACCAGCTCAGCCAGCTGTGCCGGATCATGGTAGTTACGGGCAAACAGAATCAGGCCGCCAACCAGCGGATGTTGCAGAATTTCCCGTTCTTCGGCATCGAGTTCATAGCTCTCGACATCCAGCATCAGCGGTCCGGGTGTATTCATCGTCATAACATCAATCCTGTAGCGCGAATGAAGCGCGCGATATTAAAGGTCTTGCCAGCTGGCGCGAGCCAGTTGCTGTAAAGTTTCATCCTGGGTCTGCTCGGCACGCAGTTGATACCAGCTGGCCATCAACAGGTGCAGCCAGGGTTGCCAGCGACGAATTTGCTGCTGCAACCGGGCTGGTGCCAGTTGCATGGTCTGGGCATAGGCCGCGACCCATTCTGTCTGCTGGTGAGGATCGACCGCGCAAATGGCCGCCAGTTCCAGCGCCACATCGCCATCCGCCGCATATTCCCAGTCAATCAGGCGCAGCCCGTCCGTGGTGACAATCAGATTGCCCGCGTGGACATCCATATGAATCGGCGCGAGGCGCAACGGATGCGGCTCACCCACCGCCATCAGGTGCTGCAAACGACGCTGCCAACGCCAGTGTTTGTGCTGGCACAGCTGCCAGTAACGTTGTAACAGCGGCGTCAGGGTCAGACGGTACCCGGTCAGCGGTTGCTGGTGCAGACGTTGCAGCAACGCCACCACCGCCGCCCGCTGCTGGCTGAAGGCGGATACCGGCAGCATCTCACCCGGCAGCCACTCCAGCAACAGCCAGGGATCGCGCCAGCCAAAGGGACGCGGAGCCAGCTGCGAAACCTGTAACTTTTGCAGCAGACGGTATTCACGCTGACGCTCAACAAACGGAATCACTGCCTGTGGTGCACGTCGCGCCAGTAACGTCCCCTGCTCGCTGGTGATACGCGCACTCTGTCCGCTTAGCCCCGGCAGCGTGAAAAAATGACCGGCAGCTTGCGCCGTCGGCCATTGTTGCTGAATCAGATATTGCAGCTGTGGATCAGGGTTGTGCGACACCGTTACCTGACCAGATAATTTCGCCGGTCTGCACCAGCATCAGCAGCATCTGAATCGTCGGCGTTTTCACATCGCCCTGCGCGGTGCTGTACAACACGTATTGCGCATTGACGTTGCGCGCCAGGCCCATCGCCTTGCTGCGTGAGTTCAGGCTATCGTCAGCCGACAAACCCAGCGCCTGCTTCGCCTGAGTCAGCTGTTGCGGCGTCACCAGCGTGAATTTGCCGTTATTCGCCAGGGCATTCTGGATCGCATCGGTGGCGTTGTCAGATTGCAGCGAACCATTGGTGTTATTTTTCATCCGATCCACCAGCAGCACACTACCCGGATTCACCCCGGCCGATTGCACCATATTGGCAATCAACGGCTGCACACTGGCGTTCCAGTTGATGGTTTTCAACTTCGGCGGCTGTGGCACGGTTTGCGGTGGCTGTTGCGGCGGCGTCGGCGGCGGAACAGGTTGGGTCGGCGTGGTCGGTGTGGTGGGTTCCACCGGGGCCGGGGTTTGCTGTTTTATCACACAGCCGGTCAGCATCAGCGCAAATAACAGCGCGCTGGAACGTTGTAAACTGCGAATCACGGATTACTCCTCAGAGATAAAGATAGAGACGCACCTTGCTGGCGGTCGGATTACCGATTTGCGAAGCCGCTTCAATGCTGCCATGCGCGGGTACCGTCAGCGTTTGCGCCGGTTCGCGCGGGGTGATTTCCAGCCCCTTGTCGTCATACCAGTAATAACGATAATGCAGGGTAACCGGCGTTTCGCGTTGATTATAGAGCACGCTCGACGCTCGCAACTGCCCATCACGCGAGGCCAGGGTTGGCTCATCGGTAATAATGCCTGCGGACAGCACCGACGCTTCCATCACCAGCGACTGCGAAGTATTGATCATCGGCTTGTCACTGCTGCAGCCCGCAAGGGTCAGCAATAACAGGCCGCTCAGCCATTGACGCATAGCAAGGTCCGCCTGAGGGTTAGCCAGCCAGCATCGGTCCAAGCGGTTTGCCGCCCAGCAGATGCATATGGATGTGGTAAACCTCCTGGCCGCCGTGGCGGTTGCAATTCATGATCAGGCGATAGCCATCTTCGGCGATCCCCTCGTCACGGGCAATTTTGGCCGCAACGGTGATCATGCGCCCCAGCGCTTGCTCGTGTGCGGCCTGCGCATCGTTGGCAGTGGGGATTAAAACGTTAGGGATGATCAGAATATGAGTGGGCGCTTTGGGTGCGATATCGCGGAAGGCGGTGACCAGTTCGTCCTGATAAACCACGTCGGCGGGAATTTCGCGACGGATGATTTTACTGAAAATGGTTTCTTCAGCCATGATGCATTTCCTTAAAGCCTGGAGTTCAGTCAGGCAGTATGCGGGAGGAATTCTGCTTCTTTCAACCTCAGGACCATTTTTCTTACATTAAATGGCTGCGTTTACACCACTTTTTGCTTCCTGCTCACCATGATGTGGCCTGCTTCGCATTTCTGACAGATCTCCCAACAAAAAATGAAACGCTGTTTTATAAATTAGATTTATCACGGCTGTTTCTTTGCGATTTTGCCACTTGTGCAGACAACCTTGCCAAATCACGAAGGTTTGGCACGTCTTCCCGCTCTACTTTCTAACCAATCCGAGCCAGTTGTCCGGAGTGATGAGGGATGTACACCACATTTGTCTCAGGGAGAACCTGCAATGCGCTCTCGTAAGATTGGTCTGGGCCACTATCTGGCCTATGGTTCCGGGGATTTTCTCGGTGCTGGCACCACGGCGTTAACCGCTGCCTGGCTGCTTTACTTCTACACCACGTTTTGTGGGCTGACGCCCATTGAAGCGACCTTTATCTTTGCGGCCGCCCGCGTGCTGGATGCGCTGGTCAGTCCGCTAATGGGCTTCCTGACCGACAATTTTGGTTCGACATGGCTCGGTAAACGCTTTGGTCGTCGCAAGTTCTTTATCCTGCTGGGTATCCCCTGCGTCTTCAGCTATAGCCTGATGTGGATAGCCGATATGCATTTCTGGTGGTATCTGCTGACCTATCTGCTGTTCGACATCGTCTACACCATGATTCTGGTGCCTTATGAAACGCTGGTGCCGGAGATGACCGATGATTTTAAACAGAAAACCCGCTTTTCCGGTGCGCGCATCGCGCTGGCACAGTTGTCTGCTATTCTGGCGGCGTTTCTGCCCGGCATTCTGATCGGCTGGTTCGGCAAAGACAACCCACTGTCATTCTTCTATGCCAGCCTGGTGTTTTCGTTGATTTGCGCGCTGGTACTGACGCTGGTGTGGCGTTTTACCTGGGAGCGGCAACCGCAGGACTTCTCCGCAGAATCGCTACGTGCCGAACAGGAAAAAGCGCAACTTACGCTGCTGCAAAGCCTGAAGCGGCTGTATATCGAACTTGCCTCAACGCTGCGCATTCGACTCTTTCGCCAGCATCTCGGCATGTACCTCGGCGGCTATATCGCACAGGACGTGTTTAACGCGGTTTTTACCTGGTACGTGGTGCTTGTGCTGATGCAAAGCGCGCAAATCGCCTCCAGCCTGATGGGCACCATGGCGGTGCTGCAATTTATTGCGGTAATGGGGATGATTCCGCTGTGCATCCGTCTGGGACCGGCCCCAGCCTACCGTCTGGTGGTGGTGCTGTTCGGCCTTAGCGCCCTCTCCTATGCCGCGCTGTGGTACGCCGGGATGAACAACAGCATGACGCTGCTGGTGCTGCTTTCCGGCCTGGCCGGGCTGGGGCGTGGCGGTATCAACTATGTTCCCTGGAATACCTACACCTATATCGCTGACGTGGATGAAGTGATCACCGGCCAGCGACGTGAAGGTATTTTTGCTGGCATTATGACCCTGACGCGTAAAGCGTCCCAGGCCGGTGCCGTGATGCTGGTCGGCATCGTGTTGCAACTGGCGGGTTTTGTCTCCGGTCAGACTATCCAGGTCCCGGCAGTGGGTCATACCATCCTGGCGATCCTCAGTATTGGTACCGTCTGCGTGCTCACCTGCGGGTTTCTGGTGTCGTTGCGCTTTAAACTCAATCTGCATACCCACACGGTGCTGCGCGCCGAGACGCTGAAGATGCGCGAAGCCGGACGCGTGGTACCGGAACGCATCACCCCGGAAGCGCGCGAGATTGTCGAAACTCTCGCCGGTATGCCTTACGAGTATCTGTGGGGCAACAACAACGTGGGCTACCTCAATCGCCACCAACCCGCTGCCCCCCCTTACCCCGTAAGCAGGGCACGTTGCATCCCCTGCCTGCCTCTTCAAAACGATAGGAATGAATCATGACGGTATTCCCTGTAAAGCATAGTGACCTGTTACGCCAGCCGGAGTATCTGCTGCCGCGCAAGGAACTGGTGCAGTTGATCCATCAACTTACGCAGAATCTGGTGAATATTACTGACCAGAGCGGTGAGTTTTTGCTGCGCCTCGATGATGGTCGCGTTATTGACACCAAAGGCTGGGCTGGCTGGGAGTGGACACATGGCATCGGGTTGTATGGCATGCTGCATTATTACCAGCAGACCGGGGATCAGGCCACGTTACAGATCATTGACGAATGGTTCAGTACCCGGCTGGCTGAGGGGACGCCAACCAAAAACGTCAATACCGTCTGCCCCTTCCTGACGCTGGCTTACCGCTATGAAGAAACGCGCAACCCGGCGTGGCGACCGGTGCTGGAGCGCTGGGCAGAATGGGTCATGTATGATATGCCGCGCACCGAAAGCGGTGGGCTGCAACATATCGTCTATAACAACGAGAATACGCAGCAACTGTGGGACGATACGCTGATGATGAGCGTGATGGCGCTGGCGAAGATCGGTCAGCTGCTGGAGCGCCCGGAGTTTGTTGAGGAGGCCAGCTATCAGTTTCTGCTTCATACCCAATACCTGATGGATCGCCACAGTGGCTTATGGTTCCACGGCTGGAACTTCGATGGTCGCCATAACTTTGCCAATGCGCGCTGGGCGCGCGGCAACAGCTGGGTCACCATCGTCATTCCCGACTTCCTTGAAATGATGAACTGGCCGGAACAGCATGCCACCCGCCGTTTTCTGCAACAGGTGCTGGAGAATCAGGTGAAAGCGCTGGCCGGTTGTCAGCATAGCAGCGGCCTGTGGCATACCCTGCTGGATGATCCGCACAGTTACCCCGAGGCTTCGGCTACCGCGGGTTTTGCCTACGGCATTCTGAAGGCGGTACGTAAACGTTATTTGTCACGCGACTATCTGCCGCTGGCAGAAAAAGCCCTGCGCGGGGTGATCGCCAACATTGACGAGGACGGAGAACTGAAACAGGTATCGTTTGGTACCGCGATGGGCAGCGATCTGGATTATTACCGCCAGGTCCCGCTGACCTCAATGCCTTATGGTCAGGCGATGGCGCTGCTGTGTCTGACGGAATATTTGCGGGTGTATTTATAAAAAAAACGGCCCCGTCAGGGGCCGCTGTGACTTACATATTACGAATATAATCGTCCATCTCGGTTTTCAGGTTATCCGACTTGGTGCCGAAAATTGCCTGAACACCCGAACCGGCTATCACCACACCACGCGCACCAAGGCTTTTCAGCTCACTCTGGTCCACTTTACCCACGTCCGCCACGCTAACGCGCAGACGAGTGATACAGGCATCGAGGTTGGTGATGTTTTCTTTACCACCGAACGCGGTGACCAGTTTGCCCGCCATTTCACTGCCGGTCGCACTGCTCTGCTCAACGGCGTTATCTTCACGGCCCGGTGTTTTCAGGTTCAGTTTGACAATCAGTACGCGGAACACGGTGTAGTAAATCAGGCCGTAGATGATACCCACAATCGGGAACAGCCAGATTTTGCTGCTGTTGCCGCTCAGCACGATAAAGTCGATCAGACCGTGTGAGAAGCTGGTGCCATCACGCATGCCGAGCAGGATACAGATCGGGAATGCCAGGCCAGCCAGAATCGCGTGAATCACGTACAGGATCGGCGCAACAAACATGAAGGAGAACTCGATCGGCTCGGTGATACCGGTCAGGAACGAGGTCAGCGCAGCGGAGATCATGATACCGCCGACTTTGGCACGGTTTTCCGGTTTTGCAGAGTGCCAGATAGCGATGGCAGCAGCAGGCAGACCGTACATTTTGAACAGGAAGCCACCTGACAGTTTACCTGCGGTCGGGTCACCCGCCATATAACGCGGAATGTCACCGTGGAACACCTGGCCAGCCGCGTTAGTGAATTCACCAATCTGCATCTGGAAAGGGACGTTCCAGATATGGTGCAGACCAAACGGCACCAGTGAACGCTCAACCACGCCGTAGATACCGAAGGCGACAACCGGGTTCTGATAGGCTGCCCATTGTGAGAAGTCCTGAATGGCGGAACCGACCGGTGGCCAAATGAAGGACAGCAGCACACCCAGCACGATAGCTGCCAGGCCCGAAATAATCGGAACAAAGCGCTTACCGGCAAAGAAGCCAAGGTATTCCGGCAACTTGATACGGTAGAAGCGGTTAAACATATACGCCGCGATGGAACCGGCGATAATCCCGCCCAGTACCCCGGTATCGGCCAGATGTTTGGCATCGATCTCAGCAGCCGGCAGATGCAGCACCAGCGGAGCAACCACCGCCATGGTTTTCACCATGATGCCGTAAGCCACCACCGCCGCCAGCGCGGAAACACCGTCGTTATTGGTAAAGCCGAGCGCCACACCGATGGCAAAAATCAGCGGCATGTTGGCAAATACCGAACCACCTGCTTCAGCCATCACATGCGAAACTACGGCAGGCAACCAGCTAAAATTAGCTGAACCCACACCTAATAAAATACCGGCAATCGGCAAAACCGATACCGGTAACATCAGCGACTTACCTACTTTTTGCAGGTTCGCAAATGCGTTTTTGAACATAGCCTGAAGCTCCTGAGTATGAGTGCATTTCGCGCAGTGCGCGTGGTAACGGGGGGAGGACCCTTTACCGGGATGACGCTGAGCGTCTTTTGATTTATTACGAAGAGTAAAATAAATAGAATTTTCTTACTTTGACGGCTATCACGTTTCGCTCATCACACCGTCTGGCTTTCAGGTAATTCTCACTGACTTGCTGATATTTACCGCAAAAAAGCACTGGCTGCGCCCTTAAGGGCGCAACACATCGGATGAATTTCTGATTAATTACAGAGTTTGAAATAAAGTGCGTTAACCGCCGAGACGGCTCATCGGGATATGAAACAGACGGGAGAAATTGCTGGTTGTGGTTGCAGCCAATGTCTCAATATCGACGCCCTTCAGCACCGCCATATAATCGGCCACGTCACGGGTAAACGCTGGCTGGTTCTCTTTGCCGCGATGCGGCACAGGTGCCAGATAGGGGGAATCGGTCTCCACCAGCATCCTGTCCAGCGGAACATAGCGCGCCGCATCACGGATTTGCTCCGCGTTGCGGAACGTCAGAATGCCGGAGAAGGAGATATAAAAACCCATATCCAGCAATTTTGCTGCGGTTTCTTTATCTTCGGTAAAGCAGTGCAGTACACCACCACACTTCTCAACCTGCTCCTCACGCAGGATCGCCAGCGTATCTTCACGCGCATCACGGGTATGGACGATGATCGGCTTGTTCAGTGCTATTCCGGTGCGGATATGTTCACGGAACGAAGCCTGCTGCTGCTCTTTGGTTTCCTGCTGGTAAAAATAGTCCAGCCCGGTCTCACCCAGCGCCACCACACGATCCTCCGCCGCCAGGCGTCGGAATTCCTCAACATCGTAAGGCGTTTCCTGATTCAGTGGATGAACACCACAAGCCAGCGCGATGTTTTCACGCTCGCCAACCAGCTTCGTCATCGTGTAGTAATCCCGGTAGCGTGGTGGCAATCGCCAGCATAAACTTCACATCACGTGACGCCGCTTTGGTAATCACATCATCCAGATCGCGGTGCTGCTTTTCGTAATCCAGGCCATCGAGATGGCAATGGGAATCGACAATAAACATACTTCTCTCTTTTTACGCTTAGCTGAGCGTCGCTGGTGTCAGCAGACGGCTCCAGCTCAACAAACGATCGGTCAACATTAATTCACGATTGAGCGCTGCCACCTGCTGCAGCTGCTCGCGGCATTGCATCCACAACTGCACGCTGGCATTCAGGGCGCTGCTGTTGAGCTGTTGTGCCAGCATCGTCACCACATCCGGACGATCACCGTTGCTTAACCAGCGATTTGCCCCCTGCTGCACTTTCATCGCATCCACCAGCAACGAAAGCAGCCAGGCCAGACGGTCGGCCACATCATCACTGTTTAACGATGGCAGCAGTTGCAACACATCCTGCGACAATGCGCCGGACAATGCGTCACACAACGCCTGACGAACCTGCCAGCGCTCAGGCTGTAACAACGCCAGCGCTGCTGCGGGTGCCCCGTTGCTCAAACGCAACGCCGCACGCAGCGTTTCTTCGGGCTGGGAAATCTGTTTTTGCAACCATTGCAGGCTATGAACCTCCTCAGGAGGCGAGAGATGCCAGGTCATACAACGGCTGCGTAGCGTGGCGAGCAAACGTGACGGCTCGCGGGTACTCAGGAAGAACCACGTATTGGCGGGCGGTTCTTCCAGGGTTTTCAGCAACGCATTGGCGGCGGCTTCGGTCAGCTGTGCCGCGTCAGGCAGCCACACCACTTTCGCCCCGCCCTGCTGGGCAAAATGGTACAGCTTTTCCGTGACGTCACGCACCGCATCAATCCCCAGCGAGGATTTTCCCTTCTCGGCCTCAAGACGATACCAGTCAGGATGCGTATGCGCCTGCATCAAATGGCAACCGTGGCAGTGACCACAGCTTTTTAATCCCTCGGGTTGTTGGCACATCAGCCAGCGACTGATGCCCCAAACCAGCGCATCGTCCCCCATGCCATCAATAGCCTGAATTAACAGCGCATGATGCGCCTGATTGCTCTGATGGCGGGCAATAATTTGCCGATACGGCTGGTTTAGCCACGGATACCAGTTCATGCCGTTTGACCTGCCAGCCAGTGACGTACGGCGGACTGGATTGACTGCGTCACCTGTGGCAACGACTGCGTGGCATCAATAGTGATGATGGTGGGATCTTCCGCAGCCAGCGCCAGATAACGCTCACGGGTGCGTTCAAAAAAGCGCAGCGATTCCTGCTCGATACGGTCCAGCTCGCCACGCGCCCGCGCCCGCTGCAAACCAATTTCCGGGGTGACATCGAGATACAAGGTACAATCCGGGCGGAATTCACCCAGCACGGCGTCACGTAAGGTACTCATCAGTTGAGTATCCAGGCCGCGTCCGCCGCCCTGATAGGCCTGGGACGAGAGATCGTGACGATCGCCCATCACCCAGGCGCCGCGCGCCAGTGCAGGTTTAATTACCGTTTCCACCAGCTGGACACGGGCAGCGTAGAGCATCAGCAATTCGGCTTTATCGGTAAGCGTTTCGCCATCAATCCCTTGCTTGACCAGCACACGCAGCTGTTCCGCCAGCGGTGTACCGCCCGGTTCACGCGTGAATACCAGATCATCAATGCCCTGCTCGCGTAGCACGGAAACCACCGCATCACGCGCTGTGGTTTTGCCCGCTCCTTCCAGACCTTCGATGACGATAAACTTACTTTTCATTTTTTTCCTTCATTGCCAGCCGATACGCCTGCACGGCCTTATTATGGCTGACCAGATTGGTGGTAAAGGTGTGACCACCTTTACCATCCGCCACAAAATAGAGGTAATTGCTTTTTTCCGGGTGCGCCGCCGCTTCCAGAGAAGCCCGCCCGGCATCGCAATCGGACCCGGAGGCATGCCGCTGATGGTATAAGTATTGTAATCGGTTGGCGTGTCGAGATCTTTACGTGTTAGCGTGCCTGTATAGCTATCGCCCATGCCGTAAATCACAGTCGGATCGGTCTGCAGCTTCATGCCAATCCGCAAGCGGTTGATAAACACCGAAGCCACCCGCGCACGCTCTTCGCTGACACCGGTTTCTTTCTCGATGATCGACGCCATCGTCACCAGATCCTGCTCTTTCTTATAAGGCAGATTGTCCATGCGGCTCTGCCAGATCTCATCCACCAGCTTGTTCATGCGCGCATGGGCGCGTTCCAGCAGCGCCACATCGCTGGTGTTGGCGGTGTAGAGATAAGTATCGGGATAAAAGCCGCCTTCCAGCTGGCTGGCATCAATTTTCAGCGCTGCCGCTACCGTGGCAAATTGATCATCTTGCAGGGTGTGTTTGAGATAAGGGGCAGCGCGCAGTTGCTCCAGCCACTCTTTCAGGCGGGAACCTTCGACAAAACGCAACGGGAACTGCGCTTCCTTGCCACTTGCCAGCAGCTCAAGCATCTGGCGCACCGTCATGCCTTGCGTGAAGCGATAGGTACCGGCTTTAAATTCGCCAGCTCAGGCTCCAGCTTCAGCAACGGCCAAACCACAGACGTTGGTGCAATCACATGCTCACTTTACAGCTGCGCTTCGAGCGCCACACGGCCCGTGCCCGCTGGCAGCGTGAAAATAGTTTCTTGGTGAAGGTTAACGGTGCCATCGGCGAAACGTTCAATCTGCCAATAACCAAAGGCCGCAGCCGAGGCCAACAGAATCCACGAGCGTCGGCGAAAATTTTTTTCATTCGAGTCATGGACTGCTCCATTTAATCTGACAACTGGCGAACAGTTGCTGGTACAGCGAACGTGCGGTGAACGAAACGTCGTCAATACTACGCACGGGTAAAACTGGCATCAGGGCATTGCATATCACCACTTCATCTGCGGCAAGGATGCGATCCCTATTACCATCAATCAGCTGACAAGCCTGGCCTGTAGCCACCATCTGCGCCATCAGAAAACGCCGCATAATGCCAGCAACGCCAGCCTGATCGAGACATGGCGTGAATATCTTATCGCCCTCACGCCAGAATAAATTGGCCGCACAGCATTCCACCACCGTCCCCTCAGTGTCAAGCACCAGCGCCTCGTCGGCTTCCGTCTGGTCAAGATGGTGGCGAATCAGCACCTGCTCCAGCCGGTTAAGGTGTTTAATTCCGGCCAGCAGCGGGTTGCGTGCCAGCGGTACCGGGCTGGTCACCAGTCTTGCGCCTTGTTGTTGCAGTGCCTGATAATGGTGGGGCCAGGGAGAGAGGGAGATAATGCGCGTGGGATGACTGCATCCATTCCGACTGTAGCCACGCCCGCCAGCACCGGGCGTCAGAATAACTTTCAATACCGCCCGCTCCTGCCCTTGTGCGGCGCTACACATTTCAACTTCGAGTTGCTGCCAGTCAGGCTCTGCCATCAGCAGGCGTTCACAACCCAGCTGCAGACGTCGCAGATGCGCGGCAAGAAGCTGAACATGACCGTTTACCACCGCATGCGGTGGTAAAACAGCCGTCGCCAAACTGTACGGCACGATCGCGCGCCGCAAGCTGCGACTGTTCTCCACCATTTATCCACATCATAACGGCCTCAATGAGATTGACATTGCTTTGAATAGTATTGAAGGCGGAGTGAATCAGGAACACGCGACTACGCTGACATAAGGTATAACAAAAAAGGCCCGCATTGCGGGCCTCTATTCAGGCAAAACGATTTACACCTTGCGGAAGATCAGCGAACCGTTGGTTCCACCGAATCCGAAGGAGTTACACAGCGTATATTCCATGCCGCTGACCTGGCGTGCGGTATGAGGCACGAAATCCAGATCGCAACCTTCATCCGGGTTGTCGAGGTTGATGGTCGGCGGAATCGCCTGGTCGCGCAGTGCCAGAATCGAGTAGATCGACTCAACCGCGCCTGCTGCACCGAGCAAGTGGCCGGTCATCGATTTGGTCGAACTCACCATCACACGACTTGCAGCGTCACCAAAGATGGTTTTCACCGCCTGGGTTTCTGCTTTATCGCCCGCAGGCGTCGAGGTGCCGTGCGCGTTCACGTAGCCGATTTTCGCCGGATCAAGCTGAGCATCACGCAGAGCATTTACCATCGCCTGCGCTGCACCTGCACCGTCTTCCGGCGGAGAGGTCATATGGTAAGCGTCGCTGCTCATGCCGAAGCCGATCAGTTCTGCGTAAATTTTCGCACCGCGTTTTTTCGCGTGCTCATACTCTTCCAGCACGACGATACCTGCACCATCGCCCAGCACAAAACCATCACGATCTTTATCCCACGGACGACTTGCCGCCTGCGGGTTCTCGTTACGGGTTGAGAGCGCACGCGCTGCGCCAAATCCACCTACGCCTAGCGGCGTACTGGCTTTTTCTGCGCCACCCGCAAGCATGACATCAGCATCGTTGTAAGCAATGATACGCGCTGCATGGCCAATGTTATGAACCCCTGAAGTACAGGCTGTGGCAATAGAGATGCTCGGACCTCGCAGACCCAACATGATAGTCAGATGACCTGCGACCAT
>NZ_JAPWKD010000014.1 GCF_028283705.1 Pantoea sp. | reverse complement strand
CTGGAGGATGTGCTGCAAATCGGTTATGGCGACGTGCGCTGCGCCGAATCTGGCGGTCCGGAGCCAGGCGTTGGTTGTGCAGGACGCGGCGTCATTACCGCCATCAACTTCCTCGAAGAAGAAGGAGCCTACGTACCCGATCTCGATTTTGTTTTCTATGACGTGCTGGGTGACGTGGTGTGCGGTGGCTTTGCCATGCCCATCCGTGAAAACAAAGCTCAGGAGATCTACATCGTCTGTTCCGGGGAAATGATGGCGATGTACGCCGCCAACAACATCTCCAAAGGGATCGTGAAATATGCCAAATCCGGCAAAGTGCGTCTCGGCGGATTGATTTGTAACTCACGCCAGACCGACCGGGAAGATGAACTGATCATCGCGCTGGCGGAAAAGCTGGGTACCCAGATGATCCACTTCGTTCCGCGCGACAATATCGTCCAGCGTGCCGAAATCCGCCGCATGACGGTGATCGAGTACGACCCCACCTGCAACCAGGCCAATGAATACCGCACCCTGGCAAGCAAAATCGTCAACAACACCATGATGGTGGTGCCGACGCCCTGCACCATGGATGAGCTGGAAGAACTGCTGATGGAGTTCGGCATTATGGATGCGGAAGACACCAGCATCATTGGTAAAACCGCCGCAGAAGAAAACGCGAGCTGATGCCCCAGGCCTAACAGGAGTCCTCCATGAGTAACGAAACAGCGGAGCGTAATCTGGCGATCATCCAGGAAGTGCTGGAGATCTACCCGGAGAAGACGCGCAAAGAACGCCGCAAACACATGATGGTGACCGACCCGGAAATGGAGAGCGTCGGTAAATGCATCATCTCCAACCGCAAATCGCAGCCAGGCGTGATGACGGTGCGCGGTTGCGCCTATGCAGGATCGAAAGGGGTGGTATTTGGTCCGATCAAAGATATGGCCCACATCTCGCATGGCCCGGTCGGTTGCGGCCAGTATTCACGCGCGGGCCGTCGTAACTACTTCACTGGGGTTAGCGGTGTCGATAGCTTTGTCACCCTCAACTTCACCTCGGATTTTCAGGAGCGCGACATCGTGTTTGGTGGTGACAAAAAGCTCACCAAACTGATTGAAGAGATGGAAGAACTGTTCCCGCTCACCAAAGGGATCAGCATTCAGTCGGAATGTCCGGTCGGGTTGATTGGCGACGATATCTCTGCCGTCGCCAAAGCCAGCGAAAAGGCGATTAACAAGCCGGTGGTCCCGGTGCGCTGCGAGGGTTTTCGCGGCGTATCGCAATCCCTCGGTCATCATATCGCCAACGACGTGATCCGCGACTGGATCCTTGATAACCGCGAGGGCAGACCCTTCGAAACCACACCTTACGATGTGGCCATTATCGGCGACTACAACATTGGCGGTGATGCCTGGGCCTCGCGCATCCTGCTGGAAGAGATGGGGCTGCGTGTGGTGGCGCAATGGTCAGGTGATGGCACCCTGGTTGAAATGGAAAACACCCCGTTCGTAAAACTCAACCTGGTGCATTGCTATCGTTCGATGAACTACATCTCGCGCCATATGGAAGAGAAGCACGGTATCCCGTGGATGGAATACAACTTCTTCGGACCGACCAAAGTGGCTGAGTCGCTGCGCAAAATTGCCGATCAGTTTGACGACACCATCCGGGCCAATGCCGAAGCGGTAATCGCCCGATATCAGGCGCAGAACGATGCCATCATCGCGAAATATCGCCCACGGCTGGAGGGGCGCAAAGTGCTGCTGTATATGGGCGGACTGCGGCCACGCCATCTGATCGGGGCCTATGAAGATCTCGGCATGGAGATTATCGCCGCAGGTTACGAGTTTGGTCATAACGACGATTACGATCGTACCCTGCCGGATCTGAAGGAAGGCACCTTGCTGTTCGATGATGCCAGCAGTTATGAGCTGGAAGCCTTTGTAAAAGCGCTGAAACCGGACCTTATCGGCTCAGGCATCAAAGAAAAGTACATATTCCAGAAGATGGGCGTCCCGTTCCGCCAGATGCACTCCTGGGACTACTCCGGCCCCTATCACGGCTATGACGGCTTCGCCATCTTTGCCCGGGATATGGATATGACCCTGAACAATCCCGCCTGGGGCCAGTTAACCGCGCCCTGGCTGAAGTCCGCCTGACATCTCTTTTGCAATCCCGTCAGTTCACCGATTTGTGGCGCGGGAGGAGAACACCATGAGCCAGACTGTTGATAAGATTCATAATTGTCATCCCTTGTTTGAACAGGATGAGTATCAGACGCTGTTCAGTGGCAAACGATCGCAGGAAGAAGCCTGGGACCAGGCGCGCGTGCAGGAAGTCTTCCAATGGACCACCACCGCCGAATATGAAGCGCTGAATTTTAAACGCGAAGCACTGACCATTGACCCGGCCAAAGCCTGCCAGCCGCTGGGGGCGGTGCTCTGCTCGCTGGGATTTGCCAACACCCTGCCCTATGTCCACGGTTCGCAGGGATGTGTAGCGTATTTCCGCACCTACTTTAACCGTCATTTCAAAGAACCGGTGGCCTGCGTCTCTGACTCGATGACCGAGGACGCGGCAGTATTTGGCGGCAACAACAATATGAATACCGGGCTGCAAAATGCCAGCACCCTGTACCAGCCGGAGATCATCGCAGTTTCCACCACCTGCATGGCTGAAGTCATCGGCGATGATTTACAGGCGTTCATCGCCAACGCCAAAAAAGACGGTTTTGTCGATGCCAGCCTGCCGGTGCCTTTTGCCCACACGCCAAGTTTTATCGGCAGCCATGTCACCGGCTGGGACAATATGTTTGAAGGTTTTGCCAAAACCTTCACCGCGGACCACGTAGCCCAGCCGGGCAAATTCCCCCGGCTGAATCTGGTGACCGGATTTGAAACCTATCTGGGGAATTTCCGCGTACTGAAACGCATGCTGGCACAAATGGAGGTGCCCACCAGCCTGCTATCTGACCCTTCCGACGTGCTGGATACCCCGGCTGACGGCCATTACCACATGTACGCCGGCGGCACGACGCAGCAGGAGATGCGTGAGGCTCCTGATGCCATCGACACCCTGCTGCTTCAGCCGTGGCAGCTGGTGAAAAGCAAAAAAGTGGTACAGGAGATGTGGAACCAGCCTGCCACTGAGGTGCAGATCCCACTGGGACTGGCGGGCACGGACGAGTTACTGATGACCATCAGCCAACTGACCGGCAAAGCCATCCCCGATGTGCTGGCGCTGGAGCGTGGTCGACTGGTGGATATGATGCTGGATTCCCACTCCTGGCTGCACGGGAAAAAATTCGGCCTGTATGGCGATCCGGATTTTGTCATGGGACTGACGCGCTTCCTGCTGGAACTGGGCTGTGAACCCACCGTTATCCTCAGCCATAACGGCAATAAACGCTGGCAGAAAGCCATGAAGAAAATGCTGGAGGCGTCACCCTACGGGCAGGAGAGTGAAGTCTTTATCAACTGTGATTTGTGGCATTTCCGATCCCTGATGTTCACCCGCCAGCCGGACTTTATGATCGGTAACTCCTACGCCAAATTCATCCAGCGCGACACCCTGGCAAAAGGCGAACAGTTCGAAGTGCCGCTGATTCGCCTCGGCTTCCCGCTGTTTGATCGCCATCACCTGCATCGCCAGACCACCTGGGGTTACGAAGGGGCGATGAGCATTCTGACCACGCTGGTGAATGCGGTGCTGGAAAAAGTGGACAGAGACACCATCAAACTCGGCAAAACCGATTACGGCTTTGACCTTATCCGTTAACCAACACCTGCCCCGCCAGACGCGGGGCTACAGGGGGACAGTATGCCGATGGTTATCTTTCGTCGACGTGGGGCGGATTTGTATTGCTATATCGCCAAACAGGATCTGGAAGCCAAAGTGATCGCAGTCGAGCACGACACCCCGGATCGCTGGGGCGGTGCTGTGTCTCTGGAAGGGGGACGCCGCTACTTCGTCAGCGAGCAACCGGGACGGCCGGATTTTCCCGTCAGCCTGCGCGCCAGTCGCGATGCACAGAATTAAGGGGGAGTGAGATGTCTGACCACGATATTCTTTTCTGGCGCATGCTGGCGCTGTTTCAGAGCCTGCCGGAACTCCAGCCCGCACAAATCATGGCCTGGCTGACCCGCGATCAGGACGACGCGCTGACCCCGGCTCGCCTGGCGGCCTATACGCAAAGCCAGCTGGAAGCCTTTTTTCCTGGCGATGAGGTGCTGATGTCGCCGGGACGCTGGTCACGGGTAAAAGCCTGCCTGCGCGGTGAGCTACCGCAGCATCTGCGGGTGGCAACCTTTCCCCAACGCCGACCGCAGTTACAGGTGGCTTTTGCTTCACAGGATGGGTTGATGATCAATGGTCACTTTGGGCAGGGGCGGTTGTTCTTTGTCTACGCCTTTGATGATGACGGTTACTGGCTGCACAGCTTACGGCGTTATCCTTCTGCGCCACAGCAGGATGAAGCGAACGAAGTGCGGGCGCAGTTGCTGCACGACTGTCAGCTGTTATTTTGTGAAGCGATTGGTGGCCCTGCCGCTGCCCGGTTGATCCGCCACAATATCCATCCCATCAAGGTACCGACAGGACTGACCATCACCTCCCAGTGTGACAACATCAAAAAGCTGTTTGCCGGGCAGTTACCGCCGTGGCTGGCAAAACGCCTTGACCGCGCCAATCCGCTGGAATCACGCGTTTTCTGATCCGTTCTGACCCCATCAGACAAGGCTTGTCTTGTGGGGTCCCTTCCTGCGTTGTCTGTTTTGTCGTAAAGCCGACAACATTTTCTCCTTAAATATCAATGAGTATTTTCTGGTCCGGGATTTGCAACGACTCAGCTAACCCAATCAGTCAACGAGGTACCTATGAAGGGGAATGAAATCCTGGCCCTGCTGGATGAGCCTGCCTGCGAGCATAACCATAAACAAAAATCCGGCTGTAGTGCGCCCAAACCCGGCGCGACTGCCGGTGGCTGCGCTTTCGATGGGGCACAAATCACCCTGCTGCCGATTGCCGATGTGGCGCATCTGGTACATGGCCCGATCGGTTGCACTGGCAGCTCATGGGATAACCGGGGCAGTTTCAGCTCGGGGGCGCTGATTAACCGGTTGGGGTTTACCACCGATTTAAATGAACAGGACGTGATTATGGGCAACGGCGAGCGCCGCCTGTTTCACGCGGTTCGCCATATCGTCAATCGTTACCATCCCGCCGCCGTGTTCATCTACAACACCTGTGTTCCGGCCATGGAGGGCGACGATATTGAAGCGGTATGCCGCGCCGCAGCCACCGCCACGGGCGTACCGGTCATCGCGATCGATGTCGCCGGATTCTATGGCAGCAAGAACCTTGGCAACCGTCTGGCGGGAGAAATGATGGTGAAACAGGTGATAGGCGGGCGTGAGCCTGCTCCCTGGCCTATGGATACCCCTTTCCCGCCTGAACACCGCCACGATATCGGCCTGATTGGTGAATACAATATCGCCGGGGAATTCTGGCATATCCAGCCCCTGCTGGATGAGCTGGGCATTCGCGTGCTGGGCACCTTGTCCGGCGACGGGCGTTTTGCCGAAATACAGACCTTGCACCGTGCTCAGGTCAATATGCTGGTGTGCTCCCGCGCGCTAATCAACGTGGCGCGCGCCCTCGAACAACGCTATGGCACGCCGTGGTTTGAAGGCAGTTTTTATGGCGTGCGTGCCACCTCAGAGTCCCTGCGCCAGCTGGCCGCGCTGACCGGTGATCACGACCTGATGCAGCGCACCGAAGCCCTGATTGCGCGCGAAGAACGGGTGGCTGACCAGGCGCTGGCTCCGTATCGTGACCGGCTGCGCGGACGCAAGGCCCTGCTGTATACCGGCGGGGTAAAATCCTGGTCGGTGGTCTCGGCCTTGCAGGATCTTGGCATGACGGTGGTCGCCACCGGCACGCGCAAATCCACTGAGGAGGACAAGCAACGCATCCGGGAACTGATGGGCGAGGATGCCCTGATGCTGGATGAAGGCAACGCCCGCACCCTGCTTGATGTGGTCTATCGCTATCAGGCCGACATGATGATCGCCGGTGGACGCAATATGTATACCGCTTATAAAGCCCGGCTACCGTTTCTCGATATCAATCAGGAGCGTGAGCATGCTTACGCGGGTTACCACGGGATCGTCACGTTGGCACAGCAGTTATGCCAGACGCTGGAAAGCCCGATATGGTCACAAACGCACGCCCGCGCACCCTGGCACTAAAAGAAGGAGCAGGTTATGGCTGAAATCATTCGTTCTAAAAAACCGCTGGCCGTCAGCCCGGTGAAAAGTGGGCAACCGCTGGGGGCCATCCTTGCCAGCATGGGTTTTGAGCACTGCATCCCGCTGGTTCATGGCGCGCAGGGCTGTAGCGCCTTCGCTAAGGTATTTTTTATCCAGCATTTTCATGATCCCATTCCCCTGCAATCCACCGCAATGGACCCGATGTCCACCATCATGGGGTCCGACGACAATATCATTACCGCGCTCAACACCCTGTGTCAGCGCAATAACCCGAAAGCCATTGTGCTGCTGAGTACCGGGTTGTCTGAGGCTCAGGGCAGCGATATCACACGCGTGGTACGTCAGTTTCGCGAAGCGTCACCACGATATAAACATGTGGCGTTGTTAACCGTTAACACGCCAGATTTTTATGGCTCGCTGGAGAATGGCTTCAGCGCGGTGCTGGAAAGCATGATCGAGCAATGGATACCGGAGAAACCGCTGCCATCCGGGCGTAACCGCCGCGTCAATCTGTTGCTCAGCCATCTGCTCACCCCAGGTGATGTGGAGTTGCTGCGCAGCTATGTGGAGGCCTTCGGCTTACAATCGGTAGTGGTGCCAGACCTGTCGTTATCCCTCGATGGGCATCTGGCGAGCGGTGATTTCTCGCCGGTCACCCAGGGCGGCACAACCCTGGCCCAGATCGAGCAGATGGGCCAGAGTTTATGCACCCTGGCTATCGGGGTGTCGCTGGGACATGCCGCCACCCTGCTGGCCCAGCGCAGCCGTGGTGAGGTGATCGCCTTGCCGCACCTGATGACGCTGGAAACGTGCGATCAGTTTATCAACCAGCTGAAAGTCATTTCCGGTCGCAACGTGCCTGACTGGATTGAGCGCCAACGCGGGCAGCTACAGGATGCGATGATCGATTGTCATATGTGGTTGCAGGGGGTGCCGCTGGCGATGGCGGCGGAAGGGGATTTGCTGGCCGCCTGGTGTGATTTTGCCTGTAGCCAGGGCATGGTGCCCGGCCCGGTGATTGCCCCGGTGAGCCAGCGGGGACTCAGCCATTTGCCGGTCGGAAAAGTGGTGATCGGCGATCTGGAAGATATGCAGGACCAGCTGCACGACAACCCGGCGGCGCTGATGGTGGCCAATTCTCACGCGGCGAATCTGGCGCAGCAGATGGACATCCCCCTGATTCGCGCCGGTTTCCCGATCTATGACCGGCTGGGAGAATTTCGCCGCGTGCGCCAGGGCTATATGGGCATACGCGATACCCTGTTTGAGCTGGCGAATGTGATGAGTCAGCACCATCACACCCTCCCGGCATGGCACTCTCCGTTGCGTCAGCAATTCAGCCCGGGAGATCAGCATGCATCATGTTAACCGGCAGTTCAGCACCATCTGCGCGGAGGAATGGCCAATGAAAGTGGCTTTTGCCAGTTCGGATTGCCGCCACGTCGATCAGCACTTTGGTGCCACTCCGCGGCTGGTGGTATACGGGGTGAAACAGGATGACGCCATGCTGCTGCGGGTGGCCGACTTTTCCGTATTCAATGGGCATCAGGAGGAGAAAATAAGTTACCGCATCAACGCGCTGGAGGACTGCGTCACCCTGTATTGCGTGGCGATTGGTGAGAAGGTGTTCAGCCAGTTATTAAAGACTGGCGTACGTGCGGTGCGGGTACCGGCCAATACGCCGGTCAGCGCGCTGTTGCAGGAGATCCAACATTACTGGTACGACAAAGAACAACGTAAACAGCAGCGCCAGCGCAATCCGGATCGCTTCGCTCAGCTACTGCAAGAACACGAATGGCAGGATAAAGACGATCTCTAGTCGTTTCTCTGACACAACTGTGACAAACCTCACACGTAACCGCGACACAGGGCGCGGTTTTTTATTACCACAACTCCCTATCTCTCTGAATATTAATACTTTCCACTTCTGGTACTGCTTTTGCTTGGTTCTGTTATCCCGCTGTTGATTGCTGCGGGGAGATGCGCCAAGGCGCTTTCCGTCTGAGTACTGGGAGCTGAGAGCATGTGGAATTATTCCGAGAAGGTGAAAGACCATTTTTTTAATCCCCGTAATGCCCGTGTTGTCGATGACGCTAATGCGGTGGGTGACGTGGGATCGCTGAGCTGCGGCGACGCCCTGCGGCTGATGCTGCGGGTTGATCCGGAAAATGAAACCATCCTTGAAGCCGGATTTCAGACCTTCGGCTGTGGCAGCGCCATCGCCTCGTCTTCCGCCCTGACCGAGCTGATTATCGGACGCACCCTGTCCGAAGCAGAACAGGTCACCAATCAGCAAATCGCTGACTATCTCGACGGCCTGCCGCCGCAGAAGATGCATTGTTCGGTGATGGGCCAGGAAGCACTGCATGCGGCCATCGCTAACTATCGCGGCCTGAGTCTCGACGATGACCATGAGGAAGGCGCGCTGATCTGTAAATGTTTCGGCGTCGATGAGGGGCACATCCGCCGTGCGGTACTCACCAACGGCCTGACCACGCTGGAAGAGGTGATCAACTACACCAAGGCGGGCGGTGGCTGTACCTCATGCCATGAAAAGATTGAGCTGGCCCTGGCCAACATTCTGGCTAACGCCCCGCAGGTTGCCGCCCCGGCAAGCAGTGCAAAAGATCCCCACTGGCAGGAGGTGATGGAGACCATCACCGAATTGCGTCCCTACATTCAGGCCGACGGTGGCGATATGTCGCTGGTTGATGTCGCCAATCACACTGTTACCGTCAGCCTGGCTGGCAGTTGCAGCGGCTGCATGATGACCGATATGACGCTGGCCTGGTTGCAACAAAAACTGATGGAACGTACCGGTTGTTATATGGAAGTGGTGGCGGCTTAGGCCGTCGTGACTCACTGGAGAAACATGCCGATGAAACAGGTTTATCTGGATAACAACGCCACCACCCGTATTGACCCGATGGTGCTTGAGGCGATGATGCCTTTCCTCACCGAGTATTACGGTAATCCATCCTCGATCCACGATTTTGGCACGCCGTCGCGCGCCGCGTTAGAACGCGCACATCAGCAGGTAGCGGCACTGCTTGGCGCAGAACATGGCAGTGAAATTATCTTCACCTCCTGTGCCACCGAAGCCACCTCCACTGCGCTGCATAGCGCTATCGAAGCACAGCCGGACAGACGGGAAATTATCACCACTGCCGTTGAACACCCCGCTACCCTCGAGGTGTGCGAGCATCTGGAACGTCAGGGATACGTTATTCATCGGCTGGCGGTGGACAGTAATGGTGCGCTGGATATGGCGCAGTATCGCCAGGTGCTGAGTGACCGGGTAGCGCTGGTGAGTGTGATGTGGGCCAACAATGAAACCGGCGTGATGTTTCCGGTGGAGGAAATGGCCGGGCTGGCTCATGAATGCGGCGCGTTATTTCACTGCGATGCGGTTCAGGTCACCGGAAAAATTCCGATGTCCGTCGGGCAGAGCAGTATCGATATGCTTTCCTGCTCCGCCCATAAGCTGCACGGCCCGAAAGGTGTGGGTTGCCTTTATCTGCGGCGCGGCACCCGCTTTCGCCCGTTGTTGCGCGGCGGGCATCAGGAGCGCGGTCGGCGCGCGGGCACGGAAAATATCGCCGGTATCGTCGGGATGGGGATGGCCTGCGAACTGGCGCAGGTGCACCTGCCCGGTATGAGCAGCATTGCCCAGCTGCGCGACACATTGCAGGAAGGCGTACTGGCACAGATTCCCTCGGTAAAAGTGATGGGTGGTAATCAGCCACGCGTTCCCGGCACCGTCAATATCGCGTTTGAGTTTATCGAAGGGGAAGCCATTTTGTTGCTGCTGAATCAGGCCGGGATTGCCGCCTCCAGCGGCAGCGCCTGCACATCGGGATCGCTGGAACCCTCCCATGTGATGCGGGCGATGGACATCCCCTATACGGCGGCGCACGGCAGCATTCGTTTCTCCCTGTCGCGTTATACGCGGGAAAAAGAGATCGAGTACGTCATCCAGACGCTGCCGTCAATTATTGCCCGTCTGCGCCTGCTGTCACCTTACTGGCAGGATGGTAAGCCGGTTCAGCAACAGGCTTCATTTATGCCGATCTACGGTTAAGAAGGAAACGTTGATGTCCAGGGTGTTGATTAACGATACTACGCTGCGGGACGGGGAGCAGAGCCCGGGCGTCGCGTTTCGTGCCAGTGAAAAAATCGCTATTGCACAAGCGCTGTTTGACGCGGGTGTCACTGCGCTGGAGGTCGGCACGCCTGCCATGGGTGAGGAGGAGCGGACCCGTATTCAGCTGGTGCGCCGCCATCTGCCCGAGGCGACGTTAATGACCTGGTGCCGGATGAACCGCGAGGAAATACGCCAGAGTGCCGAGCTCGGGATGAACTGGGTGGATATCTCCCTGCCGACCTCAGAGAAACTGCGCCAGTACAAACTGCGTGAGCCTCTGCCGGTCCTGCTGCCGAGGCTGGCTGAATTGATTCGCTTCGCCCGCTCACTCGGTATGCAGGTGTGTGTCGGTTGTGAAGATGCCTCACGATCCCGCGATGAGGATCTGCGGCTGGTGGCGCAAGCCGCGCAGGAAGCCGGTGCGCAGCGGTTACGCTTTGCCGACACACTCGGCATACTCGATCCCTTCACCACCGCCACGCGTATCACCACCTTACGCAGCTTCTGGCCCGGTGAGATCGAGATGCATGCCCATGACGATCTGGGGCTGGCAACCGCCAATACGCTGGCGGCCGTGCAGGCTGGAGCCACCAGCGTGAATACCACGGTGCTGGGACTGGGCGAACGCGCGGGCAATGCTGCCCTTGAGACAGTGGCGCTCAGCCTCAGTCGCTGCCTGGACAGGGATTGTGGTATCAATTTTCGCCTGCTCCCGGCGCTGTGTCAGTCGGTGGCGGTTGCCGCGCAACGCATCATTGATGTCCAGCACCCGCTGGTGGGCGACCAGGTTTTTACCCATGAGTCCGGCGTCCATGTCGCCGCACTGCTGCACGATCGCGAGAGTTATCAGGCCATCGATCCCGAACTGGTGGGACGCGAATATCGGCTGGTGTTGGGTAAGCACTCCGGGCGTCAGGCAGTGGACGGGGTATTCAGCAAAATGGGCTACCGGCTGGATACGTTGCAAATCGATCTGATCCTGCCCGCCATCCGTCGTTTCGCCGAAAGCTGGAAACGCATCCCGCAGGATTACGAACTGATCGCCATTTATGACCAGCTTTGTGGAGAAACCGCCCAAACGCTAAGGGGTTAATATGCAATGGTTTTATCAAATCCCAGGGGTTGAGGCACTCGATACGGCGGAATCCTTTTTCACGTTCTTTGACGTTGATTACGATGCCGCACGACTGAAGCCCTGCTGCCTGCCGGTGTTACGCGATTTTCACCAGCGACTGCGCGACAACGTGCCTCTGCAAAACCATCTGGAAGCGGAACCACGTGGCCCCTGGCTGCTGGCGCGACGCTTGCTGACGGAGAGCTATCAGCTTCACACGCACGGGAGCCAGACATGAGGGCAAAATTTGCGTTAGGTGACGAAGTCAGGGTAATCCGCGCGATTCGTAATGACGGCACCATGTATGGTTACGCCACCGGCGAGCTACTGGTGCGGCGCGGCAGTACCGGCTTCGTGCGTGGATGCGGCACCTTCCTGATGGACCAGATTATTTATCAGGTCCATTTCCTCGCGACCGACATGATTGTCGGTTGCCGGGAGCAGGAAATTATCAGTGCGACGGCGTCCTGGCACGCGGGCCATTTTCAGTTTGGGGACAGCGTCACCTCACGCCATATCCTCACCTCTGACGGTAAGGTGGTGGTCCGGGCGGGAGAACGCGGCCGCATCGAGCGTACCGACCAGGGAGAAAATGGTGAAATTTACACGGTGATGTTTGGCGAACGTTGGTTTCAGGTGCCCGCCAGCGCCATCAGGTTGCTGGAGGAATAACACTCGTGGCTGAACTTTGGGAACGCTTTTCCCGGCAGCAGCTGAGTCAGTCGCGCTGGCAATGTCAGCCGGAGTCGGTCCCCGCCGGTCAACAGGCGGAGTTTGACCGGCTGTGGCAGCGCCAGCGGCAGCTGGAATACGCCGTGGTCAGGGAAACCGGTGATGATTTCATCCCGGAAGCGGTTATCGCCAGCGTGACAACGTCACTTAATACGTCCCTGTCACAGCAGCTTTTTAGCGAAAATGAGCGGGCCTCGATCATCCGCCATCACGCCCGCATGGAAATGCAGCTGATGCGTGTGGCCGCACAGGCACCCGCGCCGGATGATTTACAGGTACTGGCATGGTACCAGCGTCATCAGGATAAATTCATGCGCCCGGAGCAACGCCTGAGCTGGCACCTGTTGCTGACCACGGAGAATGATGGTGCGGCGATACAGCGCCAGATCCAGCAATTCCACCAGCAGATAAGCGTATCGCGCCAGGCCTTCAGCACCCTCGCGCAACGCTATTCCCATTGCCCGAGCGCGCTGGAAGGAGGACGGATGGGCTGGATCAGCCAGGGCTTGCTCTTCCCCGAGCTGGACAGCGTGCTGTTTCAGATGAAGCCCAACGCCCTGAGTCAGCCAATTGAAACCGCACTGGGCTGGCATTTGCTGTGGTGTGAACTGATTCGCCCTCCCGCGCCGATGGAACGGGAGGCTGCTTTGGCGCAGGTTCGGACAATGCTGCATCAGCAGAACCAGCAACGCTGGCAGCGACAATGGCTGAAGCAGATGCTGATACGGTATTTGAGCCCATAATGCCCTTATTGATGCTACCGCTGCCCTGGTGCGTCATTGCCTTTGTTTTTTCGACAGAACCTGACTCACGAATTAGTGCGTTCCCGAATTTCTTTTACGTAGGCTGGCAATCTGTTTTCCAGGATATTTACACCTCTGCCAACCTGAGGGGCAAGGAATGGTACTTCGGCTTTTAAGTAATGGCTCTCTACCAACTTTGTACCAAGGGATACCCCATCGAGCAATAACCCTTTGAGGCCCTTCTTAAGGGCTTCCTCAGTAAATTTGGTTTTTTCTGCAAAGGTATCTGCATTTAAGGCCTTGGCCTCACCTTTAAGCAAAGTAATACCGAATCGTGCAAGTGATTTTATTAATACGGCAACGATGCCACAGCCCGGAGCGAAGGTCACTGCAAAATTTAAGGCAAGCGCTGTGTTATCAATAAGAGAGTCAATCATTCTCTCCCCCTTCGTTCGAACCCTGCTGTCCATATCTTTTTCCATCCGGGTAATAACGGTGTTATAAGTATGTTCATTTATATCTGCCTGATCGGTGAGTGTCAGCGATGACTGTATGTCATCAGCACCTTTCATGCGATTAAATGTGCGTATATCTCCAAAGTTTGCTGCAGTAACTGAATTTTGGGTTTCTGCCTGCAGATGTTTAGTAATCCATTTTTTGATCTTCTCAGTACCGCGACCGCGAGAGCTATCATTGAACAGGATGTGGTCGCCTGATGCATTCCATGCTAATATTTTTTGACCTACACGTAATGCCACTACTTCCGTCAGTGCTTCATTACGAAAACTTATTGCCTTAGGTTGTAATGTACCGTCCGCACAACTCCCCAGCAGAGCTTTAAACTCTGGAGGAATGGCCGTACTGGCTTTTAATTCATTCGCTGTTGACGTGAATGACAAGTTATAGAAAATTTTTAAGTTTTCTTTAAATTTAGGGTTGGATTTATTTCTATTCATGTCGAGGTTAAACTGATCCATTACCCCCAGGCCAGATGTTTGTCTAAGACGGGAAGTACCAGGCAATAATTTATCCTGCAATTGTTCTGACGTATTCCTTGGCCAGTGAACTTTAAACTCATTGTAATTAACTTTCCCCTGCACCAGCTCTCTAAGAGTATAATAGCTACTATTTCCTGCATAAGCGCCAATATTCTCTTTTTCCAATCTTATTGTTGTGTCAGGTGTCAACCCTCCATCTTGCTGCGGGTAATTTTTGATAACATCTGTAATATATTTATCTATGTATGCCACTGCGTTCAGGTCAGGCCCAAGTCTGGCAAGCATGCCAGCTTCTATTTTTTGATAATATTCGTTCATTGCGGTTTTAATTTTTGCTGCGGGCAGCGAACGCCGGGTTTTTTCAACCTTATCGACAGAGTCTGTCTGAACAACAGGGGTTGGTGCTTTTGGAGGCTTTGGGGTCATCCGTCTTTTCAACGCTGACAACATGAAAGAACGCTTTGGTCGACTAAGCAGTTCAGTGTTTGCTGATTTTTCCTCTAACGTATAGCTATCGTGTTCTTCGGGAGAAAGAATTATCCCTTGTTCTATTCCGTTTTCATCAATAAAGATGCTTAAGGTACCGGCCTGAGTCAGAAACGAGTTTGATTCATCAACCGTTTCACCCTTTTTCTCCCTGATTGCAGGCTTCACTGCCGCCGCAATCCCTGCCCCGGCGGCTGCACTTGCCACTACCGTAAGGGCCAACATCAGACATTTCTTCAGATTGTTACTTTCACGACTTAAGGGCTCTGAAGTGGTGCCATATACACCGCCATACGATGGGGACAGTCTCACTGTCTGCGGGCCACCTTTTGCATTAACACCATCCGGTCCGGTAGCACTCTCCGGCTTTGTCCGGTGCATTATCATCTTCCTGAATTGTTCACTACCGCCCTTCAGGCCCGGCACACCCTCACCGGAAAGCAGCAGGAACAGCGACGACAGCAGCGCGCCCGACGCGGCCCCTGCAGCAGCCCCCGTCGCCAGTTGCCCCACGGTCAAATCTCTCTCAATGACAAATATACCCTGCTCCTTATCTTCCGGCGTCAGCTCCACTTCCTTCGTGAACAGTTTCATCATCTGATTTATCAACCAGTGAACAACATCATTCAGCCACTCTGTCGCTGCGTGTGTCATCAGTGTGTCAAGTTCAGCCTTTACGCTCACCAGTGCTGGGTCCTTGCTGGTTAGCAGTTGCGTCAAGGCTTCTGTCGCAAAATCCCCCACTGCCCCCATATCCGACAGCCTGAGATCCATCGGCAGGGCATCCAGGGTCTTCGTCATGACCTTCAGCTGTGCCTGCATGATCGTTGCCGGCGACACGTCCTCTCTGGACAGGGTATTTCGTATATCCTGATGAAGAGTAGCCTGAGTGGCATGCATTCGCGCCACATCCTCCTCTGTCATCTCCTTCAACGCAGCCGGATTTTTCAGATTATCCAGGCCAGTCTGCGCAAGGTCCAGCTCTCCCGTAAGACGAATTCTTTTTTCATCAGGCTGCATCTGCACGGCAACCTTCATTACATCCAGTTCGGCCTGCAGTGTACCAACCAGGTCAGTACCCGTTCCGCATTTTTTCTGCAGAGTGGTCAGTTTTTCCTCCAGGGCCAGGACTGTCTGCTGGCGTGATGCCAGCGTTTCGGGAGAGGTAGTATTCAGGCTGCTGCGCAAAAGAAAAGTCTGTTGGCACAACTGACTACGCAGTGCTGTTCGTTCACCGAGCTCCATAGTCCGGATTACATTCCATGCCTTATTCATGGCCGGGATGTAGGGCAGAACACCGGCTATATGACGCAGAATCGGTGAATCACCGACGTATGACTTCAGGGCAGCGCTGAGAGGCTCAAGTAATTTTCGGGCCTGTACGTTATATTCCTGCTGTATTGCACGTTTGATTTCCAGCGCCACCCGTGGCTCCAGTACGGCATGCATCAGTGCTTTGTCCACTGCGGTCAGTTTCGCCGGGTCTGCCTCCGAATACGCTTTCAGCCACTCTGCGGTATTCCCGCTCCAGTTAATGGGTACATGATTACCACCGAAACTTTTGAGCACCACAGCCACAGTGGCCAGCAGAGTTTCAACTGTGGCATTTTTATAATCCGCGGGATTATTTTTCACATCCTCTTTAATGAAGGAAATCACATCACGATAAAGCCTGACCGGGTCATTGAGCGATTGTCCGGCTGAATAAGGGCTTAGCCTGAAATCATTCCCTTTTTTCAATACCAGCCAGATGGCTTTTGCAGCGTCCACGGTCACTCCGCAGGTTTTCTCCAGTGCTTTAATTGATATATTCTTCAGTGCAGTCAGTGATTTCCCTGTATCAAGAAGTTTCAGTGCTTCCCAGGCTTTTCCTGTGGTTCCTGACGCGTTCACTACCCCTCCCAGTCGGGACAAGGTGGTATTATCCTGCAGAAGGGAACCAACGGCCCCCAGATTATCATTCAGACTGAAGTCTGCTCGGGTGACTATTTCTGACAGACCCGGCATCGTTTTCAGTGCCATCATCCAGTCTCCGGCTGTACCCTCAACAGGGAACCTGGCCAGAGGTTGCGCATACTGCAGCAAAGTTGTGTGCGCATATTCGGCTTCCTCAGCATTAAACGCCAGCGTCTGCGTAAGCCACTGTTTGTCTGCTGCTGCCAGCGTTTCGCGGAATGAATCATTTGTCAGGGCTGTTCGCAGCCATTGCAGGCAGGCCACTTTATCGGCCATTCCCGGCCATGCGGGGAGTCCTTCCACGTGCAGCTTTCCGGACTCTATACCCTGAGCCATTTTTTCTCCGACCTTCAGTGGAAGCATCATCCATTCAGGTACCACGTTGTCCATCAGAGACCGGACCAGGTCCTGGGTAGTGATGGTATTGTTGTTCCACTGTTGTAACTGCCCACCCAGCGCAAACAACGGCATCGCGCCCTCTACGACAGAGGCCAGCCCCGGCATTGCGCCTAATTTTTCCACCGGTACTTTCAGCTTACTCAGGTCAGATGACGTCAGCCCCTGATGCAGTACGTCCGCCACATCACAAAGGATATCGGTAACCCGAAAAACAACCGAGTCCGGATTCAGGCAGTTCCGCGCGATGTTCAGTTCCTCTGTCAGTCCCTTTAAGTGGTCAGTCAGGCTTCCATTCCCGGACAACAGGATTGCCCGGGCTTCCCGGATCAGCTTAATCACTGGCACAAATGCTTCTGCGACATCCCTGCGCATACCGGTCAGTTTCAGACCCGTTTCAAGCAGGATTTCGAGAGCCCTCTGTTGCAGGCAGTCCTTCATGACATTTTGCAGTGACTGTCTGGCCTGAACGGAGAAATCCTGTTCTGCAGGCTCTCCCGGCAATACAGATTTTGTGGCTGCGGGACTGACCTGGTCAGAGATAAATGACATCAGCTTTTTTGCCTGCGTTTTATCCAGATGCTTTGCGCTATGTGGAAGGGACAGGCCGGTATCTTTTTCAAATTCTTTCTGGAACTTATCGTTGCACAGGACGCCATCCAGAGTCTGACAAACACTTTCATCCTGTTGCCATTCTTCCTCCTTAGTCATTCTGTCGTGCAGTTGCCGGAGGGTATCGTGACCGATTTTTTCAGGTGCGGGCTGTGCCGGGGAATTCAGTTCCTTAATCACGGATTTGAGTTCATGGAGACTCAGACGTTGAGAGATAGAAGGAGAAGAAGAAGATGATGATGAGCGCATAAAAAAAACCTTTAACCCTATAAATACAAAATTAGTTACCCGTGATGATGACTAATGTATTCAGGGGAGGCTTTCAAAATTCGGTGGAAATTTATGGATTTCCGCAACGGGTGAAGTACCGTACCGCGCAGAGGTTCTGTCGCATTAACGGTGGCAGACCGTAGGGAACCCCCGGTCCAAATGTGTTAGTTCTGCTCTATTTACATCCTGCGGTTATACACTTCATGAGCTTACGGGGCTTAAATTAATCAGTACAGCTAAGGATAAGCCAGAGTTCCTTAGCTGCCGAACGCCCGTCACTTTCCTGACTATGGCGTGAAATACGACAGCGGGGCGTTTGTGCCGATTTTTCTGTTTGGTTTGTGGCGCGATTGATTGCGCCACGTAATCCATCGTTTATTTAGTCAGTTCCGCTGACAGGTAAGCACCGTTATCCACACGTGCACCGGTGATTTTGTAAGAGGCACCGGCCTGTTTAGCCTGAGCGGCGATTTTGGCTTCTGCGCCATCCAGGGTTGAAGCGGAAGCGGTGATGCTCTGTGCGAAGCTGCCGAAAGAAACCAGTGACAGGGCCGCAACTGCAACGAAAGTTTTGATAGATTTCATGGTCAATTCCTCAGAGATAGTTTTTAGTGGATGGGGCGTTGTGCCCAGATGTGAGAGAGAATAGACCTGTAGACCGGCGAGTAAAAGCTGAGGGATTTGCTGAAAAAATTCAAAAAAATTGAATGAGAAATGCACAGCAAATTGCGTCACAGCAACGCTGGCAGCGGCAATGGCTGCAACAGATGCTGATATGAATTTATGATGAAACAATCGAAGGAGGCCGCATCAGCCATAATAAAAGCCACTGACAGCCCCCGTCCGGGCGTTTACAGAATATGCTGTGCCCGACGCAGTTCAGCAATCATTTGTTCCGCTGCCGGTGATTGCGGATAGGCAGCATGAGTGACCGCATAGTGGGTCACGGTCCATGTCGGTGAATCCGGCACCTTCACCAGAGGGATACACGCCTGCATCAGTTGCGCATAATGATGCGGTAAAATCCCCACCACATCTCCGGCGGCAATCAACATCGCCACCGCTTCGATACCGACTGCTTCGGGGCCCCGGCTCAGGTGCAGCCGGGCCAGCGCGTCCTCAACGAAGGGTTGCTGCGCCCGGTACACCAGCGGCAGCTGTCGGGCACGCAGTTCATGACCCGCAAGGGTGTACAGACCATGCGACTCGGCAAATAACTCGGCGTAATGCAGCGAAGGTGTTTTCTGATAATCCATCACCCCTTTGATGGCAATATCCAACCTTCTGTCGAGCAGGGCCTGAATCAATTGCGATGCCGTCATGACGCTAAGTGACAGCTGCACCTGTGGCGCCCGCTGGCGCAGGGCGCGCAAGGCCTGTTGCAGATGTGAGGCACTGTGGCTGATCACATTATCGGTGATCCCCATCACAAGCGGCCCTGAAATCACGCCCCGGCTGGCATCCATCGCCGGGAAGATGCGATCCAGTGCACCGAGCGCTTCACGCGCATAAAGCAATGCCGACTCACCCGCCGCCGTCAGCTCAAAGCCTTTTGGTCCGCGGGTACAGAGCGCGGTGCCGAGTGTTTCTTCAATCGATTTAATCTGACGACTGATGGTCGCTTTGGTCATGTTGAGAGATTTTTCAGCAGCAGAAAATCCGCCAGATTGCGCCACAACGCAGAATATCCTCAGGGCGCGTAAATCTTTTTCGTTCAGTGTCCGGGGTTTCATGGTTGCTGTTTCCGTAACCGTGATTGCAAATAAGATCAGTTTTCCTGGTGAAGACGCCTCCCTACACTCGCCTCAGTTCGTATTTCGCCAATACCAGGAAATCATTATGTCTTTACCGTTAACAGTGCCACCGCAAACTAATCATAAATCACTGCTGTTTTCCGAATTAGCCCTCGATCTCGATAATTTGCAAGCACATTTTGCCGTACTGGGCATGCCTTATGGCGCTGCCTACACCCCACAGGACTACAACAACGACCAGGTACGTGCACCCACCGCCATTCGTCAGGCGTCTGACCGGGTGATCCGAGGTCCTGAGCGCTATGACTTTGATATTGATGGCCCGCTGTTGCAGGGACGGAATGATGTCCGCTTTGTCGATTGTGGTGACGTGCCTGCTGACCTTAACGATCCGCGTGGTCATTTCGTCCGTGCAGAACAGGCGGTACGCAAAATTCTCGCGGCGGGAGCCATTCCCATCGTTTTAGGTGGTGACCACGGCATCACCAACCCGATTCTGCGTGCCTTTGACGACCAGGGGCCAATCACCATCGTGCATCTTGATGCACATCTCGACTGGCGTGATGAGGTCAATGGCGTGCGTGATGGTTTATCCAGCCCGATGCGTCGTGCGTCTGAGCTGCCGTTTGTAAAAGACATCATTCAGATTGGCATGCGTGCCTCAGGCAGCGCGCGTCAGGAAGAAGCCGATTACGCCCGTGAATGGGGGGCCAAAATCATTACCGCGTATGAGTTGCACGATCGCGGTATGGACGCGGTGCTGGAGCAAATCCCGGAGGGTGGCCGTTATTACCTGACCATCGACGCGGACGGTTTTGATCCTGCGGTGATGCCCGCGGTGGCAGGTCCGGCACCGGGCGGCGTCACCTTTGTTCAGGCGCGTAAACTGATCCACGGATTAGTGAAAAAAGGACGTGTGGTAGGTATGGACATTGTGGAAATTCAACCCGCAAAAGACGTGCACCAGCTCTCCTGCATGACCGCAGGCCGTCTGGTGCTCAATTTAATTGGCGCGGCGATTCGCGCCGGATACTGCGACAGCAACGTTTAATCTTTTGGAGGACGTATGACTCTTCGTTCACTTCTGCTCAGTGCGCTCCTGTTTTCCTCGTTATCTCAGGCCGCCGAAACCATCCGCGTAGCGATTGACCCGACCTTCCCGCCGATGGAGTTTATCCAGAACAACCAGCGGACCGGCTTCGATGTGGACTTAGCCGCCGCGCTGTCAAAGCAGATGGGGCGTCCGCTGGTGTATACCGATATGGATTTTAAGGCGATGGTGCCGTCTGTACTGGCCGGTCGTCAGGATATTGTGTTGTCCGCAATTTACATCACTGATGACCGCAAAAAAGTGGTGGATTTCACCGACCCTTATTTCGCTGCGGGCCTGGTGGTAATGGTGAAAAAAGGCGATACGCGGATCAAAACCCCTCAGGATCTGGCGGGTAAGCGTGTCGCGGTGCAGGTCGGAACCAAATCGGTCAAAGTGATGGCGGATGAATTCCCCACCGCAAAGACGATAGAAGTGGAAAAGAACGAAGAGATGTTTAACGCGCTAGAAGCAGGCCGCGCTGATGCGGTGGTGACCGGCAAACCGGCGGCACTGTTGTACAGCAAAACCCGCGGAACCACGCAGATTTTGGCGGAGCCGGTAACCCATGAAGAGTACGGTATCGCCGTCAGCAAACGTGAACCGGAGTTGCGTCAGCAGCTGAATGATGCGCTGAAAGCCATCAAAGCCAACGGCACTTATGACGCGTTGCAGAAAAAATGGTTTGGCAACGCAGCGCAATAAGCCGGGGTGAGCATGGTCGAATTTGATTTTACGCCGGCGTTTGCCGCCTGGCGCGATCTGCTATCAGGAGCCGGGGTGACGATTGAAGTCACCCTGTGCGCCCTTTTGATCAGTTGTTGTCTGGGAACCTTAATCGGTCTGGGGAGGCTTGCTCCCCAGCGTAAGCTGGTGTGGTGGTTCTGCAACAGTTACGTGGTTTTCGTGCGTGGTACCCCGCTGCTGGTGCAGCTGTTTATCCTTTACTTTGGTCTGCCCTATTTCAATATCGTCATTCCCGCCTTTGTCTGCGGCATTATCGGTCTTGGATGCTATTCGGCAGCCTACGTCTCTGAGCTGGTGCGTGGCGCGATCCTGTCTATTGATCGTGGGCAAACCGAAGCAGCGCGCTCGATGGGCATGTCCGGTGCGCAGGCGATGCGGCTGATTATCCTGCCGCAGGCGCTGGTGCGCATGGTGCCGCCGCTGGCGAATGAGTTTATTGCGTTAACAAAAAACTCGGCGCTGGTGTCTTTGGTTACCATCCACGACCTGATGCATGAGGGGCAAACAGTGATCAGCGTGTCCTATCGTTCGCTGGAGGTGTATATCGTGATCGCCTTTATCTACCTGCTGATGACCAGCAGCACCATGCTGTTATTGCGTCTGGTGGAGAAAAAACTGCGTGCGGGAGGGATGGTGCAATGAATCCAGCCATCATTGAGGCGGTTAACGTCGAAAAATATTTTGACCAGCACCATGTCCTGAAGGGTATCAGCCTGTCGGTGGCGCGCGGCGAGGTGGTGGTGATTATTGGTCCGAGTGGTTCGGGCAAAAGCACGTTTTTACGTTGCTGCAATGGTCTGGAGGTGGCGCAGCAAGGCAGCATCCGGCTGTGCGGCCAGCATCTGTTGCAAAATGGGAAAATGTTAGCCGAGCCGGACCTGAATCTCCTGCGCCGTCAGGCAGGCATGGTTTTCCAGTCATTTAACCTGTTCCCCCATCTGTCGATTCTCGACAATGTGGCGATCGGGCCACACAAAATACTGAAACAAGGCAAGGCGTTTGCGCAGCAGCTGGCAATGCAACTGCTGGAAAAAGTGGGTCTGGCACACAAAGCCGCAGCGATGCCCGCCAGCCTGTCTGGCGGACAAAAACAACGCGTCGCCATAGCCCGCGCCCTGGCGTTGCAGCCCGAAGTCATGTTGTTTGATGAGCCAACTTCCGCCCTGGATCCCGAGTTGACCACCGAAGTGCTGCAGGTGATGAAACAGCTGGCCCAGGACGGCATGACGATGATCATTGTGACGCACGAGATGAATTTTGCCCGTGAGGTGGCCGATCGTCTGGTGGTGATGGAAGACGGAATGATCGTAGAACAGGGGCCGACACAGCAGCTGTTTTCTGGCCCGCAACATCACCGCACCCGTGCGCTGTTACAGCATATAAGGGTCGAACTATGAGCATTAATCTGCGCGGCAGCGAACGTCTGAACCGCGCATTTACCGGCATTCCCACCTTCCTGCGTGCCAATTACTGCCCCAGCCTGAGCGAACTGGATGCCGATGTCGCGGTATTTGGCGTGCCGTTTGATGAAGGTTCGCCCTGGCAGCCCGGCACCCGATTTGCGCCGCGCAGTATCCGCGAACATTCGATGCGTTTTGCACCAACCGGTTTTTTCGACATTTCGCGCCAGCAGCACTTTCTCACCGATGTGATAACCCAGGGTCGCCTGGTGGATGTGGGGGATGTGGATGTGCTGCCGACTAACGTGATCGGCACCCATGACAATATCAGCGCCATGACGCAATTGATTCGCCAGCGTCAGGCGATACCGCTGGCGATCGGTGGCGACCATTCCGTGTCATGGCCACTGATTCGCGGCATCCAGGAACCCTTGCATGTCGTCCAATTCGATGCACATCTGGATTTTGCCCCGGTCACTAACGGTGTGCATTACAGCAATGGTCAGCCCTTTCGTCACATTATGGCGTTGAGTCAGGTACAGAGCCTGACACAGGTGGGGATTCGCAGCCTGCGGGTGCGTCCCTCCGAATTCAGCGACGCCACGGCGCAGGGCAGCACCATTATCAGCCAGCAACAGTTTCGCCAGCGTTCACCGCTGGAGCTGTTTGAACATCTTCCCGTGGGTGAAAAATGTTATATCAGCATTGATATTGATGTGCTGGATATGGCGTTGGTCCCCGGTTGTGCGTCCGCAGAGCCAAATGGCATGCGCTATGACGAACTGATGGCGGCATTGCTGGCACTGATCGGGCGAATGGACGTGGTGGGGATAGATCTGGTTGAGGTTAACCCGCAGCTGGATGTGGCGACCGGGGTGACATCTTATCTTGCCGCACATGTGCTGGTGGAGTTGCTGGGGCATCTGCTGCTGCCCCGGCCCGGCTGACAGGACGATAAAAGGTCGCCTGGCGGCGACCTGATAATGTTATTTTGTCAGTTCCGCTGACAGGTAAGCACCGTTATCCACGCGTGCACCGGTGATTTTGTAAGAGGCACCGGCCTGTTTAGCCTGAGCGGCGATTTTGGCTTCTGCGCCATCCAGGGTTGAAGCGGAAGCGGTGATGCTCTGCGCGAAGCTGCCGAAAGAAACCAGTGACAGGGCCGCAACTGCAACGAAAGTTTTGATAGATTTCATGGTCATTTCCTCAAAGATAATTTTTAGTGGGTGGGGTGTAGTGCCCCGATGTGAGAGAGAATAGACCTGTCGACCGGCGAGTAAAAGCTGAGGGATTTGCTGAAACAATTCAAAAAAACTGATAGAGATTTGCGCGATAAATCGCGCCGCTACAGTTTTAGTAAAGAGTTGTAGCGGCGCGATTTATCGCGCAAAAATATAAAGCTGTTGGATTACACCATCACCGGCCTGATGGTATCCAGCCACGCATCAAGCCGTTCCTCGGTAAGGTCATATTGATTGTCCTGATCCAGCACCAGGCCAACAAACGCCCCCTCCTCCAGTGACGCCGAAGTGGTGAATTCATATCCCTGATTGGGCCAGTGGCCGATCAACTGCGCACCACAGTTTTTCAGGGCGTCATACAGCGGACGCATCCCGCTGACAAAGTTATCCGGGTAGCCAACCTGGTCGCCAAGCCCGAACAGGGCCACGGTTTTGCCACTCAGGCTGGCTCCCGCAAGCTGCGCCATAAATTCTCCCCATGATGCCTCCTCACAACCGGCATTTAGCCCCGGCAGTTGCCCGTCGCCCAGTGTGGGAGTGCCGAGGATCAGCACCGGGTAGGAAAGAAAGGTCTCCAGCGAGATACGATTGATATTGACCGGTGCATCCGCCACATCCCCCAGTTTCCTGTGGATCAGCTTCGCAATCTTGCGGGTTTTCCCCGTGTCTGTGCCAAAAAAAATACCGACGTTCGCCATAACGCGCTCCTGTGGAGTGAAAGTATCAGTTCCCTGGTTATTGCGAATGCTGTGCCAGGTATCTGGCATGCCGACGTTGCACTGTCGTGAGCCGCTGCGCACCAGCGTGATGCTTTTTTCGCCTGCCTGCGGTGGGCCACTGGCGCGTGACTGGCGCATTCTGCGTGAAATAAGCGGTGAAAAGCGGCGAAATCCCGATCTGGATCAAGGTTAAGGCGGGTAGCCCCCACGTAAGGCTTACAGTTTGCATGGTTATTTCGAGCCGTTACCGTCTGCGCGCCCTGTCGGCAGGTGGGACAAATTGTCATAACTGCGACATAACCGAACCTGAAATCCGGAGAGTGCGATGACTGAGCATATGATGATGGATGCCGCTGAACCGCAAGCTATTGCACGAGGGCTTTCTCAGCAACATCCCGGTTTGTTCCTGACCATGGTCGAACAGGCACCGATTGCCATCTCGCTGACGGACGCCGAGGCACGCATTATTTATGCTAACCCGGCGTTCTGCCGTCAGACCGGTTATGCGCTGGATGAATTGCTGCAACAAAATCCCCGCCTGCTGGCCAGCAAACAGACCCCACGCATCATCTATGAAGATATGTGGCGCACCTTGCATCTGCGTCAGCCGTGGCGCGGGCAATTAATCAACCGCCGTCGCGATGGCAGCCTGTTTCTGGTGGAAATCGATATCACCCCGGTTATCAATACCTGCGGCGAGCTGGAACACTATCTGGCGATGCAGCGTGATATCAGCACCGGCTACGCACTGGAACAACGTCTGCGCAATCAAATGACGCTGACGGAAGCCGTGCTGAATAATATCCCGGCCGCTGTCGTGGTGGTGGATGAACAGGATCAGGTGGTGATGGACAACCTGACCTACAAAACCTTATGTGCCGATTGTGGTGGCAAAGAGCTGCTGACAGAGCTGGATTTCTCCCGCCGTAAAAAAGAGTTTGCTGCAGGCGCGGTAGTCCCGATGGTGTTGTGTGGCGCGGTGCGCTGGCTGCGGGTGCATTGCTGGACGCTGCCGGGCGTTAGTGAGGAAGCCAGCCGTTATTTTGTCGATAACAGCCTCACGCGCACGCTGGTAGTTATCACCGATCACACCCAGCAACAGCAGCAGCAGGAACAGGGACGGCTTGACCGCCTGAAACAACATATGACTACCGGCAAATTGCTGGCGGCGATCCGCGACTCACTCGATGCGGCGCTGATCCAGCTAAATTGCCCGATCAATATGCTGGCAGCCGCGCGACGGTTGAACGGTGCCGACCACAGTAACGTGGCGCTGGATTCCGCCTGGCACGAGGGAGAAGAAGCGATGGCACGACTGCAACGCTGTCGGCCTTCGCTGGATCTGGAGCACGCGGCCCTATGGTCGCTGCATGATTTCTTTGCCGATCTGCGCGCGCTGTACCATACCCGCTATCAACAGGGAGACAGCCTGGAGGTAACCCAGGACTCGCCACACCTGGTATGTTTCGGCCAGCGCACCCAGATCCTCGCTTGTCTGAGTCTGTGGCTGGATCGCACTCTCGACCTGGCTGCCGGGATCCCTGAATTCAACCTGCACACCCAGGTCTATGCGCATGAAGAAGAGGGCTGGCTGGCTTTTTACTTATGCGACAACGTGCCACTCAGACATGTGCAATACACCCACGCACCGAATGCGTTAAACGCGCCTGGCAAAGGCATGGAACTGCGTCTGATCCAGACGCTGGTGGCTCATCATCATGGTGCGATTGAACTGACCTCCCCGTCCGAGGGAGGCTCTTGCCTGACCCTGCGGTTTCCCTTATTTGCTTCACTGACCGGAGGCTCCAAATGACCCAGCAATCTGCATCAGAGACCACGGTCTGGCGCTTTGACCTGTCCCAGCAATTTACCGCCATGCAGCGCATAAGCGTGGTACTCAGCCGGGCAACTGAGATAGGTCAGACGTTACAGGACGTGTTGTACGTGCTGCACAATGATGCCTTTATGCAGCACGGGATGATCTGTCTGTACGATAGCCAGCAGGAATTGCTGACGATCGAAGCGTTGCCGGAGGCTGATGTATCCCAGCTTAGCGACAGCGCCAGGGTTCGTTATCGGGCCGGAGAAGGACTGGTGGGAACGGTGCTGGCGCAGGGCCAGTCGCTGGTGTTACCGCGCCTCGCGGATGACCCACGATTTCTCGATCGGCTGGGGCTGTATGACTATAACCTGCCGTTTATTGCTGTGCCGCTGATGGGGCCGGACTCGAAGCCGCTGGGGGTGCTGGCAGCACAACCGATGGCACGCACCGACACGCGTCTGCCCTCCTGCACCCGTTTTCTGGAAACAGTCGCCAATCTGGTGGCGCAGACGGTACGCCTGATGACGCCTCCTGTCACGCCAGCACCTCGCCATACGCTGGTTCAACCGGTGCGGGGGCGCAACTGTGTACCTGCCCACAATTTTGGTTTCGACAATATGGTGGGCAAAAGCCCGGCGATGCGGCAAACGCTGGAGATTATCCGCCAGGTTTCCCGCTGGGATACCACGGTGCTGGTACGTGGCGAAAGTGGCACTGGTAAGGAGCTGATTGCCAACGCGATTCATCATAACTCCCCCCGCTCCGCCTCACCGTTCGTTAAGTTTAACTGTGCAGCATTGCCCGACACCCTGCTGGAGAGTGAGCTTTTCGGCCATGAGAAAGGGGCCTTTACCGGCGCGGTACGCCAGCGCAAAGGTCGATTTGAACTGGCCGATGGCGGCACGCTGTTCCTTGATGAAATCGGCGAAAGCAGTGCCTCCTTTCAGGCCAAACTGCTGCGGATATTGCAGGAGGGGGAAATGGAACGCGTCGGTGGCGATGAAACCCTGCAGGTCAATGTGCGCATCATTGCCGCGACCAACCGCAATCTTGAGGAAGAAGTGCGCGTCGGTAATTTTCGCGAAGACCTGTATTACCGCCTGAATGTGATGCCGATTGCACTGCCGCCGTTACGCGAACGTCAGGACGATATCGCCGAACTGGCCCATTTTCTGGTGCGCAAGATCGGGCAAAACCAGAACCGCACGCTGCGTATCAGTGATGGTGCCATCCGCCTGCTGATGAGCTACAACTGGCCGGGAAATGTGCGCGAGCTGGAAAACTGCCTCGAACGTTCGGCGGTGATGTCGGATAGTGGGTTAATCGATCGTGAGGTCATACTGTTTAATCACCGGGAAGTCGCCCCGAAACCGCTGATGGTCAGTGCCCCGCGGGAGGACAGCTGGCTCGATCAGAACCTTGATGAACGCCAGCGGTTGATTGCCGCACTGGAGAAAGCCGGATGGGTGCAGGCGAAGGCAGCACGCTTGCTGGGGATGACGCCACGCCAGGTGGCGTATCGTATCCAGACCATGGACATCACCATGCCACGTATCTGACACAAAATTGTGACGATCAACACATTGTCAGCTACAGGTGGGAATGATGACAACAAATGCCGAATGAAAATCTCACCATTTTCAATAAATTAGCGGCGGTACACAAATTGCAGCAGGAAGATCAGACTACATCATCAAGGTAACGCCATGACTTCCTGCTCCTCTTCTGCCTGCCAGGCCCCAACCAGTGAGACGCTGACCGATCGGGTCGCGGGTAAAGTTGCCTCGCATCCCTGCTATTCGCGTAGCGGGCATCACCGATTCGCGCGCATGCACCTGCCCGTGGCACCCGCCTGCAATCTGCAATGCAACTACTGCAACCGCAAGTTTGATTGCAGTAACGAATCCCGCCCTGGCGTCTCCTCTACCCTGCTGACACCGGAACAGGCTGTCGCCAGGGTGCGCCAGGTTGCCACCGCGATTCCGCAGTTGTCGGTGGTGGGCATTGCCGGTCCCGGCGACCCGCTGGCGAATATCCATCGCACCTTCAGTACGCTCGAACAGGTGCGGGAGGCGTTTCCGGACCTGAAGCTATGCTTATCCACCAATGGCCTGATGCTGCCGGATGCCGTTGATCGGCTGGTGGCGCTTGGTGTGGATCATGTGACGGTGACGATCAACACCCTGGATCCGGACATCGCCGCTCAAATATATGCCTGGCTGTGGCTGGATGGGGAACGTTACAGTGGGCGCGAGGCTGGAGAAATCCTGATCGCCCGTCAACTGGAGGGCGTGCGTCGTCTGACTGCGCAGGGAGTGCTGGTGAAAATCAACTCGGTGCTGATCCCGGGGATTAATGATCAGGCACTGCCTGATGTCAGCCAGATGCTGCAAACCAGCGGTGCCTTTATCCATAACATCATGCCGCTAATTTCCCGCCCGGAGCATGGCACGGTGTTTGGTCTGCAAGGCCAGCCAGAACCTGATGCTGCGATGGTCGCTGCCGTACGGCAACGTTGCGGTGAGATCATTCCGCAGATGACGCACTGCCACCAGTGCCGCGCGGATGCGATTGGGATGCTGGGCGAAGACCGTAGCCAGCAGTTTGCGCAGATACCGGAGCCGGAGCGTTCTCCGCAGCCCTGGCTACCTATGCTGTTCCAGCGCGCCAGGCTGCACGCCAGCATTGCGACGAAGGGGGAATCGGATGAGGAAGAAGCCTGCCTGGTCGCCGTAGCATCGAAGCATGGGGATGTGATTGACAGCCATTTCGGTCATGCGGATCGTTTTTATATCTACAGCCTGTCTGCTGCCGGGGTGGTGCTGGTTAATCAGCGCTTTACCCCGAAATATTGCCACGGCAGCGACAGCTGCGAGTCAGAACAGGACAGTGAGGCACGCATGGCGGCGATTTTTGATCTGCTGGCGGATGTCAAAGCGGTGTTCTGCGTGCGCATGGGTTATACCCCGTGGCAAAAACTGGAGGCCCGCGGCATCCAGCCCTGTGTTGATGATGCGTGGCAACCGGTGACCGAAGCCCTGCATCGCTGGTGGCAGAGCTGGCGATCCAATAAAAAGTCTATGCCGCTGCAAAATAAGGGGGTCGCATGACACCACAACATCACTGGCTGTGCCGACTCGCGTCCCTCTATTTGCAGGGTCAGGGGAGTTATCCCCTGATGATGGGACTTGGTGTGCAACAATGGGCGCGGTTACAGCGCCAGATTCCAGTCCAGCAACCTTCAATGGCTGCGGACACACTGATGCGCCATCAATTGATGAGTGAGCTGATCGCAACGCGCGCGGATGAACAGCAGCAGCTGGAATTATGGCTGGCGGAATATCTCCAGCCAGATGCGTTCCCCATGCATCGTATTATCGCCAGTGTCTCGCTGGCGTTTAATCATCTGTGGGAAGACCTGGGACTGAGTTCGAGGGCGGAGCTACGTCAGCTGATGGGCGACTGCTTTCCCCCGCTGGTGGCGATGAATCATAACAATATGCGCTGGAAAAAATTCTTCTATCGCCAGCGTTGCCTGCATGCCGAAGGTGAATTGATTTGCCGCTCACCCAGCTGCGATGAGTGCTGTGAACGGGGGGGGTGTTTTGAGTCGTCGTGATCACTCATTATCCAATGCAGCAAGATATTCCCCCTCAGATTCAGAATCCACACCAAAGGATTTTCACAACTCACACCACTATTTTCCACATCATCACATTTTTCACAAAATCATGTGAACGATGTTAATCTATAAATTAATTATATTTCATGTAGTTAACTCATTTTGTGCGCTGCTGGTTATGTGACGCAGGTCATTCATATGTGAATTAATGTGGGAGAGAATGTACTCATTCAGTGAACACGAGCATGATGTCATTGATATCGAGTGTTTCGTTAAGGTGACAGCATGATCCCGAGTGAAAGGCAGGACTTTATTTACCGTTATGTCTATGAGAACCGTACCGCATCCATCAATGCACTGGCGGATCTGATGAACGTTTCGCATATGACTATACGACGGGATATCCAGCTGCTGGAACATGAGGGCAAGGTCGTCAGCGTAAGTGGTGGCATCAAGCTGAATGACGTGCTGCGCCATGAAATGCGCTATAGCGATAAAGCCCTTATTCATCACCGCTCCAAGCAGATTATTGGCAAAGCCGCTGCGGAATTGGTCGATGATGGATTGGTTATTTACGTAGATGCCGGGACAACAACTTTCGAACTGGCTAAATACCTTGGGGAAAAATTCAATACCACCATCATTACCAATGATTTTTCTATCAGCCAGTATTTAATGAATAAGGCGCAAATAAACCTTTTCCATACTGGTGGCCTGGTCGATAAACGAAATTTTTCATCCGTCGGAATCAGTGCGGCCAATTTTATTAAGACGCTGAATGTCGATATCGCCTTCATCAGTTCAAGCTCGTGGGATGCTGAAAGAGGAATTTCAACCCCTTATGAAGAGAAAGCGATAGTTAAACAGGCAGTGATTGAAGTCTCAAGAAAGAAAATCCTCGTCGCGGATAGCAGTAAATACGGCAAGTACGGCTTATATTCCATCTGTCCGTTAAACAAGATGGATACCATTATCACCGATTCTTATCTTCCTCTGGAAGCGCAGGGAAAAATCAGAAACCAGAATGTAGAACTGAAATTGGTTGATATCTAATTAATAAAATTTAACAGCACTGCCTGTATTTCAGAATACAGACAGCAGGATTTTTCGTGCTGAAAAAACGTTAGCCAACAGGAAAACTATAATGCGTAACTACCCTAAGATCAGATGGTTTATGATAATCATGTGCTTTATTGCCATGGCTATCAATTATATTGACCGCGTTAACCTCTCCGTCGCCACCCCGCATATCAAACATGACCTGGGGTTAGATGATGTCAGTATGGGCTTTATTATGGGGGCATTTTTCTGGACCTATGCCCTGATGCAAATCCCTGCCGGACGTTTGCTGGATAAATTCGGTGAGCGCCTGGGGCTGACCCTTGCGGTCGCCTGGTGGTCTGTCTTCACCGTGCTGACAGCCTGTGGTCGTGGACTGCTCTCAATGATGGGCCTGCGTATGCTGCTCGGCATTGGCGAGGCCGGAGGTCACCCGGGTTGTGCCAAAGTCGTTTACTCATGGTTCCCGAAAAAGGATCGTGCCACCGCCAGCGGTATTTTTAATGCCGGTCCGCGAGCCGGTTCAGCACTGGCGTTGCCACTGGTGGCCTGGATCATCAGTACCTGGAACTGGGAAATGTCGTTTATTGTCACGGGCTTCCTCGGCATTATCTGGGCCATCGCCTGGTACATCATTTACCGCACACCGGAACTGAAAGAAGGACTCAACGCAGTCGAGCGAGACAATCTGATCGCGGATCGTGGCCCGGCAAAAGCCAAAAGCAGTGGCAAGAAGGAATGGTTGTTCCTGTTCCGCTACCGCACCATGTGGGGCATGATGCTGTCGTTCTTTTGCCTGAATATTGCGCTCAGCTTCTTCCTGACCTGGTTTCCGTCCTATCTGATGGCCAGCCAGGGATTCTCTCTGAAACAACTGGGCACGCTGGGGATGATCCCGCCGCTGGTAGGCATTCCGGCGAGTATGTTAGGTGGCTACCTGTCTGACTGGTTGTTTCGCAAAGGTTTCAGCCTGACATTCGCCCGTAAATCCTGCCTGGTTCTGGGGCTGCTGCTCTCGTCAGTGATTAGCCTGGCGACATACACCGACAGCATTCCCCTGATCATTACGCTGCTTTCCATTTCTTACGCCAGCATTGCCTTTTCGGCCGCCGTGGTCTGGTCGCTGCCTGCCGATGTCGCACCAGGTAGCGAATACGTTGGCACCATCGGCGGTATTCAAAACTTCGCCGGTAACCTGGCAGGCATTATCAGCTCCTCATTCACCGGGATCATGCTGTCGATGAACAACGGTTCTTATGAAGTCCCACTGGTTGCCACCGGCATTATCTGTCTGATCGGTGCGCTCTCTTACATCTTCATCGTGGGAAAAATTGAACCGCTGGGTTTAGGGGCATCAGATGCGGATGAGAACGCGTCACAGCGTCCGTCGCATGGCGCAACGAAGCACGCAAATTAAATCGGGAAGGTATAAAGATGTCTCATGAAATCACCATTCGTGAAGAAATATGCCAGACAGGACGTAGCCTGTATCAGCGTGGTTTTACCGTCGGCAGCTCAGGGAATATCAGCGCACGTCTGGATGACGGCTGGCTTATTACACCGACCGACATTTGCCTCGGTACACTTGAGCCAGACATGATTGCCAAAGTGAATGCTGAGGGAGAATGGGTTAATGGCGGTAAGCCCTCTAAAACGTTAACGCTACATCGCACCATTTATGCCAACAACGATGCCGTGCAAGGCATCGTTCATACCCATTCAACGCATCTGGTGGCGATGACGTTGGGTGAGGTATGGAGCCAGCAAGCGATTCTGCCGCCTGTTACGCCGTATCAGGTGATGAAGGTGGGCAAGATTCCGCTTATCAACTATTGTCGCCCGGGTTCACCTGAGGTTGCGGTTCAGGCCGGTCAGCTGGCGGCCACAGTCAAAGGGATCATGCTGGAACGTCTCGGCCCGGTCATCTGGGGACCCAGCGTCACTAAAGCGGCGGAAATCCTCGAAGAGTTAGAAGAAACGGCAAAACTCTGGCTGATGACGCATCCGAAACCCGACGCCCTGAGTGACGCCGCCCTGCAGGAACTGTTCGATACGTTCGACTGCCGGTGGTAACGCACAGCCCTCACATTTTAACTTTCTGGAGTGACCCATGATCCACGCTAAGACACTGAAAGTTTTTAGCACCCTCGCGGTACGCGCCCCCTTTGACCGGGGAGTTTTAGCCAGCTATCAACATGAGTCCGATCTCAGCTTCGAGTGGAGCCCCACCACCATTATTGAGAAGAAACTCTCCGAGGGACTTCATGCCGATGTGGTTATCGCGACCGATGATGCCATTGCGGGCATGGTCCGGCAGGGGTTAATCAAACCGGAGAACTGTTTCAAACTGGCCACGGCTTATTTCGGCGTCGCCGTACCCAAAGGACAGACACCCCCGGACATTGCCACCAAACAAGGCTTTCTGGCTGCGCTGGTTCAGGCACGCTCCGTCGCCTACTCCCTCGGCGGCGCAAGCGGTATCTATCTGCAAAAAATTATGGCTGAACAGGGCGTGCTGGAGCTGGTGGAGCCGAAAGCGACGAAAATCGCCCAGGGTTTTACCGGGGAAAAATTGCTGACAGGCGAGGCGGATCTTGCTGTCCAGCAAATGAGCGAACTGATGATGGTGGAGGGCATCACCATTGTGGCTGGATTCCCGGATGAACTTCAGCATCTGACGCCGTTCACGATTGCGGTGATGAATGATTGCACCGACTGGGCCCGTGCGCAGTCCTTTATCCATTATTTGCTCACTGAACCCTGTCGTGCGGCTTATGCCAGCAACGGCCTGATGTGTCGCTAACTTTTGCCGTCCAGCATCCCTATACGAGTGGTGATTTTATGTCCGAACGCATTGTCCTGTTGCATGCCACACCTGTCGCCATGCAACCGATTCATCAAAGCTTCAAAACACTCTGGCCCGAAGCCGAGCTGGTCAACCTGCTCGACGATGGTCTTACCCTTGATCGTGCCCGCGAAACCGATCTCTCTGCCAATCTGATCGACCGTTTTGTGCGCTTTGGTCACTATGGCTTCAGCCTGGGCGCGGCCGGGATTCTGGTAACCTGCTCCGCCTTTGGCCCGGCGATTGATAAAATGGCCGCTGAGTTGCCCATTCCAGTGTTGAAACCGAATGAAGCGATGTTCCGTGCTGCACTCCAGCAGGGAAAACGCATTGGTATGCTGGCGACCTTCGCGCCCGCGGTGATCACCATGACCGAAGAGTTCAATGAGTTTGTCGCCGAGAGTGGCAGCGACGCCACGCTGAAAACGATTGTGGTCGATGATGCTATCGATCTTTTACGTCAGGGCGATGCAGATACGCACAACCGCCTGATTGCGGCGCGCGCTCATGAACTGGCAGATTGTGATGTCATCATGCTGGCGCATTTTTCCACTTCCCGTGCGATGGCGGCGGTGAAAGAAAACGTGTCGGTCCCTGTTCTGAGTGCACCTGACGCCGCCGTAAACCTCATGAAATCGCAAACAGGGGGGACATCATGCTGATAGGTGTGATTGCTGACGATTTTACCGGGGCGAGCGACATTGCCGTGACCTTGTCAAAAGGCATTGCGGGTGAAGGTGGCCTCAAAACGACACTCTATCTGACCACCCCGGAACAGGCAGCGTCCCTGGATGTAGAAGCAGGCGTGATTGCGCTTAAAAGCCGTTCGGTTCCGGCAGCGGAGGCCGTTGCACTGTCACTGGCGGCCTGTCGCTGGTTACTGGCCCAGGGCTGCGAGCAAATCGTGTTTAAATACTGTTCAACCTTCGACTCAACGGCCGATGGCAACATTGGCCCGGTGGCTGAGGCGCTTGCGAGCCTGCTCGGTGAAAAAGCGGTGCCGGTCTGCCCCTCCTTCCCTGCCATGGGCCGGACGGTGTATCAGGGGCATCTGTTTGTCCAGGATCGTCTGTTGAATGAGTCTGGTATGGAACATCATCCGCTGACGCCAATGAAGGATGCCGATATTCGCCGCGTGCTGAAACAGCAATCCACCAGCACGCCGGGGTTTATTGCCTGGCAAACAGTGCATCAAGGCGCAGAAGCGTTACGTGAGGCACTGAATAAATCTGCCGCCAATGGCGATACGCTGACCATCATTGATGCACTGAGCGATGAGGATCTGATTACCATCGCCAAAGCCAGTGCTGACTCGCGCCTGCTTACCGGTGGATCAGGGATTGCCATGGGTTTGCCGCATAATTTCATCGCCCGGGGTCTGGCTTCCGGTTCACAAAGTGATGTGCCGCATATTGATGGTCCGGAAGCCATACTGGTTGGCAGTTGTTCCAGTACCACCCTGCGGCAGATCTCAGAGCATGCCAAATCACATCCTGTGATGATGGTTAGCGTGGATGACGTGATGACCGGGAAAGTGAACGCCGCACAGCTAGTCGATTTTATTCAAACCAATCAGGGTAAATCACCGCTGGTATTTACCTCAGGGGACAAGGCGGATGTCATCCGCGCTCAGAATACGTATGGCCGCGAGCAAGTTTCATCCACACTCGATGCGCTGTTCGGTACGACGGCGAAAAGCCTCGTCGACAGCGGCATTCGCAGGCTGGTTGTCGGCGGCGGTGAAACATCGGGAGCGGTGGTCAGTGCGTTGCATCTTGGGGAGCTGAAAATCGGTAATGAGATTGATACTGGCGTACCTGCCCTGTTATCTCCCGGCGAAAAACCGCTGGCGCTGGCGCTCAAATCGGGGAATTTCGGCTCTACCGACTTCTTTTCCAAAGCCGTGACCACGTTGCAGGGTAAATAAGGAGGCGAAATGACCACACCACTGAAGTTCAGTGCCAACCTGAAATGGCTTTTCACCGAGTTACCTATTGAGCAGCGCTATGATGCTGCGGCAGCGGCAGGTTTCAAAGCGGCTGAATTTGCCTGGCCCTATGATCGCCCCATCGCGTTATTCCGGGATTTGCTCAACAACAGCGGTCTGCGGCAGCTGCTGATCAATACACCAACCGGAAAGCCCGGTACCGTCAAGGCTTCCGGTCAGGCGTGTCACCCTGACAGTATCAACGCATTCAGAAGTGACTTCCTGAAGTCGCTGGAGTACGCCAACGGGATGGATTGCCAGATGATTCATCTCCAGGCCGGGATTCGCCAGCAGGATGTCAGTTTTGATGCCGCGTATAGCACGCTGGTTGAAAATGTGCGCTGGGCGGCTGCACAGGCCAATGATGTCACTCTTGTTCTGGAAGCGGTGAACCCAAATGACATTCCTGGCTTTATCCTCAGGACGCAGGGGCAATCTTATTCGGTTATCCGCGATGTCGGCGCAGCAAACGTGGGGCTGTTATTTGACGTTTACCACGTTCAACGCAGCGAAGGCGATGTCACCGCACGTATGCGGGAGCTTTTCCCTCATATCCGGCATGTGCAGGTTGCTGACTCCCCTGGCCGCAATGAGCCGGGTACCGGGGAACTTAACTGGTCTTTTATTTTCAATGCGCTGACAGAGCTTAACTACGAGGGCTGGGTGGGTTGTGAATATCGCCCTGCGACTGAGACCGTTGCAGGTCTGAAATGGTTAAGTGATTTCGTCCAGTAAGATAATACAGCGGTGGTGAATATCCACCGCATTATCGTTTGAACATCGGTTGTCATATCTCTTTGGGATGCAAAATGGGGAGATACTATCGTATATTCTTCCTTACATACGTGACTCTGTCAGGCTGGTTTAAGGTGTAAATAGAGTGGTAATTATACCCGCTACCCAATGTTGGCGAGCTGCATACTGCAGTCCGGTACAGGGTTGAAAAGCGTGTATCACACAGGGAGATTCGTGGATGGTAAGAAAAATCGCTTACAGTTTACTGATGATATTTATCGGCGTAGTTCTGACAGTTTCAGCGCTCTTTCTCATGATGGCTTTTTCCCGAATTTTCCCTGCCAGTGAAGAGTTTCAGAAAGCCTGTCCCAATTTTGATGCTGAGCAGGTAAAAACCGAATTTGTTCAGTCATGGTTTCGCATGGCGGCAAAAGATGAAAGCCCCAACGCCATTGGATTCTCAAAGGTGACCTTTATTACTCATCCAACCTTCGCCGATAACAGTTGGTCCGGCGAGCTGCTGGTTCTTGGTGAAAAAGGAAAATACTCGGCAAATGTTATTCTGGATTGCCGTAACGGTTTTTTTGATTACACCGGTCCGTTTGAAAGAACCCCTTAAACTAACAGGATGATTCGCTGGCAGATAATATTACCTGCCAGCTATCAGTGTCATTTATTGAGAAATACCCGCGCGCTCGACAGTTTCCCGTTGCTGACAGTCATCACATCCTCGCCACGCACCCGGTACGGATCCTCTTTAGGACCATAACCCCATGTCACTCTGGCAACGCCATGATTCCACTCGACTGGGGCCGGGGTAAAGATAAACCCGGGATGCTGCGACTGCACTCGATTAATCGCGGCGGTGACCCGTTCAGCGCCTTCGAACAGGCCATCATAATCGGCAACGAAAAAGTCTGGCGTGTAGACATCGGCGAATCCTTTTGCCCGATCAACCGCATCGGTATTGTTCCAGATAGCAAAATGGCGATCGATTAACTGTTGCAAACCTGATGGTGCAACCTGTTGGGTGCCGATGTTCACATCTGTGCCTTTTTTCACCTTGCCGACCAGTTCAATCTGCGAACCCCACGGCGTCAGGAAGTAAAACCACTGGGTGCCGTCGGCGTTGGTCACGGGTTCGTTCAGCGTCTTCAGCCCCGCCTTTTTAATGGCCTGATAGCTGGACAGGACATCCGCCGTTCTCAGCGCAATATGGGTGGCGGCATCGTCATCTTCATGTGGATGCTGATGATTGATCTGCTCACCACTGTACTGGAACAGCTCAACCCCGGTGCCATCCGGCAAACGCATCATCACAAAGCGCTTTAAGTCGCTGGACTGACGCCAGTTAAATGCGGCTTTCCAGGCGTCGGGAATGGCTCCGGGAGTAATATCTGATTCCAGCTGCGCCCCGAAGGTGGTCTGGAAGAACGCAATCGCTTTGCCAATGTCCGGCACGTTGATGCCAGCATGATCCACGCCCGAAATGCTCACCACCGGTGACGCAGACGCGCTGAATGCCGGAGCGGATGCACTGGCCATGCCCAGTAACAGCGTGGAGGCGAAGAGAGTTGAAGCGATGTGGTTGATTTTCATTTATGTCTTCCTTTTTCCAGTTTGCTGTTCAATGTTTGTTTGTCATTAACGACAGCGGTTGTTGTCGCGATGGAAAAAGCATATCGACGAATCGTTCCCTTCAAAATAGAATGGTTTGAAACTCATCATTGCAGATTTGAAATGAACAAATTCCCCGACTTTGAAGGACTGGCGATGTTTGCCAAGGTGGCAGAAGAAGGTTCATTCGCCGCCGCGGCGCGTGTGATGGGCGTATCCGTACCTACGGTGTCACGTGCCGTGGCCCGTCTTGAAGAGCGACTGGGCGGCAGGCTGTTTAACCGTACCTCCCGCCAGCTGGCGCTGACGGAGTTCGGTCAGAGCATGTCGGCGAAAGCATCGGAGATGTATCGTCAGGCAGAAGAAGTCGAGAGTGAAGCTCATGAGCTTTCCGTTCAGCCACGCGGGCAGGTGCGCCTTGCCGTGCCTATGTCCTTTGGCCTGCGCTGGGTAGCACCGCTGATGCCAGAACTGATGCGCCAGTTCCCGGAGCTGAGTGTGGACCTGCATCTCTCCGATGCATCGGTGGATCTGATCGCCGAAGGCTTCGATGCGGCATTACGTATTGCGGCATTGCCGGATTCCTCGCTGGTGGCGCGACGCCTGTGCGCGGTGACACAGTTCCTTGTAGCGACCCCGGCTTATCTTGCTGAGCACGGTGCCCCTTGTCATCCCAGGGAACTTTCCACACGCCAATGTTTCAGTTATGCCTATCGCGCACGCAGTCAGGTATGGCGTTTCACCCACACTACTGGCTTACAGGAAGACATTGTGCCGAACGGCCCTTTGCGGGTGACAAATTCCGATGCGCTGCTCCCACCGTTACTTGCAGGGCTGGGTATCTCTGAACTACCGGAATTTATCGCGACTGAGTATCTGCGCGATGGTCGCTTGGTGCGTTTGCTTGAGGAATGGACCATGACCCAGGGCGGCCTGTATTTCGTCACCCCGACCTCGCGCAGTCGCCCGCTCAAGGTCAGAGTGCTCTCCGACTTCTTTGCCCGTCATCTGAGTGAACCCGACTGGCGCTGGCGCGGCTGATATCTACGCCCATCAATTCACAATTGAAATGATGGGTTTCATTCTTTGCTGTTTTGCAAATTCCCGAAGTTGATTATTGTGATTTCACACCGCCGAAACCGGGCGGACCATGACAACTTCAGGAGCAAATGCATCATGAAAACAGCCGTGCAGCTACTGCAAAATTATCTCGACAGCATCCAGAACCCCCACACCGCCGCTGCCCTTTTCGCCGCTGACGGTGTGCTGGAATTACCCTATCTCCAGACGCTGGGCCTGCCGCATCGTGTGCAGGGTCCGCAGGAAATCGAAGCCTTTATTGCCGGATTGCTGAACAAGGTTCCGGATTTTAAATTCCGTAATATTCAGTTCCTGATTGATACGCCGACCCAGGCGTTCGGTGAATACAGTGTCGAAGCGGGCATTGCAGGTACTGACCGCGTCTATAAACAGACCTATGCCGGTCGTCTGGTGGCAGAAGACGGCAAGATCAAACTATTGCGGGAATCACTGGATACGCTGGCCGCATGGCGTGCGTTTTCCGGTGAACAGGGCTAAGTCACTTTTTAAATCATCAGGAGCATGAAATGAATCAGCAAACTATCGACACACGCATCTCATCTACGGGCGACCATGACAAAACGCAACCGACTGAAATCATCGTCAGTGCTTACTACCGCGTACATCCGGATGACCGCCAGACATTTATCGAAGCAGTTAAGCCTGAAATGCAGGCAGCACAGCAATTGCCGGGGTGTGTCTTCTATGCCTTTTCACGGGATTTAGTGAATCCCGACGCCTTCCATTTATCAGAAGGCTGGGCAGACATTGAAGCCTATGAACGCCATGAACACTCCGCAACCTTCCTCAAGGCGCTGGCGACGGTGGTAAAAAATGTGCGTATCCTTCATCGGGAAGGCATCCGCTATGACGTGGCAAAACAGCATATTGACGATCCGCGCGGCAAAGTCTCGTCCTGAGTGATATAAGCGGCTGCCAGCCATCGCGCTGGTGGCAGACCATGCGAGCAAATGTTGCGCAACTTTTCGATTTGCAGTAGTATTCAGGAGATAAAATCGAAAAGAGGAGGGAATATTTATGACCACAACCACGCATAAACGCCATGCGCATGCTGGCTCCTCCGACAGTCTTTTTTCCGTCACTTCCGCAGACAGATTGCTCAACATCATCGGTGAAGTGGCTGACAATATCCGAGCGGGTAAAACCAGTGTCAGCGCGGAAAACATGGCGCAGACAGACCTGGTTTTCGCCTTCAACCTGATTGCGCAATACAGTACCGAACTTGCGATCCAGAGTCAGACCAAAGAGAAAAAGCGCCTCCAGCGACGGTTGAAAAGCAAGATCATGTTCACTCAGACCCTTGCGGCTGACGGCGGTGTGCTGTCAACAGCAGAGGCGGCCACGACCCTCGGTAAAACCAAAACCACGGTGAATACCTGGAGAAAAAATGGCAGGCTGCTCGCCATCGATCTGGATGGGGAATTTTACTATCCCGTTTTTCAGTTTACCGATGACGAAAAAATCTCAGAAGACGGTGTCCTCAAAGGCGTGAAAGAGTTGCTGGCGCACTTAGGAAAATTCAGCGACCGTATGCAGTATTCTTTCTTTATGGAAGAGCGTAATACGGTGCTGGACGGTTATCCATCTAACGGAAAACCTTTCACCGTTGCTGAAGTGCTGAAAAGCAATCCCGCCCCGATGGTGATGGAAGAGCTGCACCGTCTGGCAAGGCTTTTTGGCTCACAGGATCCGGCCTGATAACGCTTATCCTTCCTCGACGGAAATGCCCAGGTCATTGACAAGGATGTCAGCCGTTTCCCTGCCCTCCAGCTCATAGTCGCTCAGACAGGTTTGCTCAAGTGTGGTGGCAACCCCTTCTCCTGCAGGTTTGTGGTGCCAGAGCACCAGACACTCCTCGCCGGTGACGTTCGACGGATAATACATGCCATCAAACCCTGCTTTATGTACTCTCCGCGCAAGTTGCTGGGTGACCGCACGCGTTGACGTCGTGACATCATTCAGGGTCAGCCGGGAACCTTTAATCAGCTCCTGAATCTGCAACACCTTCATGTCTTTTTCCAGCACGATAACCCCCATAAAATAATCATCGAGGTCTGACTCTTTAAGGCCCTTTTTGTTCTGGAATACTTCTTTTAAGGCTGTCTCAGGGGATTCGGCAAGGTACATCGCGCCTGTTGTTGTTCCATCCACCAGATTGTAACGACAGTCCTCGCCATCCTGATTGAAAAAGACGCTATTTCCACCATGGGATTCGCGCTGAAGGCGATAGGTTTTCGTGCCTTTGTCCACTTGCCGTTCACATTTACCGAAAAGGTCATCCGGCAACTGCGCTATTTTGGCAAGCACGGCTTTGTCATGTTCGCTCATGACGGTCGGTTTTGAGGATGCAACAGGTTGATTTTCTTTATCGTTTGGGGGCTTTCTGATTTTGATTTCATTATTGAGTCCCCCTTGCGTATAAAGGCAATGTTTCTAGTGGCTGGTGCTGGGTATCATACGTAACCCTGTTGATGACAGGCAAATTAAAGGTAGTATCCCACCTGAATCGTTATAACTTTTCTGAACATTATACTTTTCGCGCTGAAGTTACCTTGCCATTCGCCATCAGATTCCAGCTACTGAAATCAAAACTCATATGTTGCAGTTCAGCGGGACCAGCCAGAGAGCAGAAGGTGCATCAGCTTGTGATAACTTGCGTCAGCTGTGTGCCATGAGCAGACGTTCAGTTGCTTATTTTTTGGCATGTTTGCGCTCTCTTAGAATTTCAAGGGTTATCCTGTCCATTGCTGGCATTGCGCCAGCTGCTGTTGAGCAATCATCTGAATAACTGCTGGCACAATCCGGCATCGATGCGCCGGTGCATAAGCTGCCTCAAATAAAAGCGCTTCATCTTCTAATTACCAATCAACCCGGTATCTTCCTGCTTCGGATCTGTACCAGCCAAACTGAGTCAAGAAGGTATGTTGACTTATTCAAGACGACCGGTCATATTATTATTTATGCGCGGTATCTAACAGTAGTTATCGCTTAAAGTCCAACAGACACTGAGGTCATTAAATGTCTTTGAATGCACTTTTATCCCCACTTGAGCTGGGGCGATACACACTGAAACATCGCGTGGTTATGGCACCTCTGACTCGTATGCGAGCCGGAGAAGGTAACGTGCCAAACGCATTAGCACCTGAATATTATGGACAGCGTGCTTCGGAAGGGGGCCTGATTATCTCTGAAGCAACCCAGATAACGCCAGGCGGGCAAGGATATCCGGCAACGCCCGGCATTCATTCTCAGGAACAAATCGCAGGATGGAAAAAAGTGACTGATGCCGTTCACGCAAAAGGGGGGCTTATCTTCCTGCAGCTGTGGCACGTTGGTCGTTCATCGCACTCCAGCTTTCAGCCTGGCAATACCCTGCCCGTGGCCCCGTCAGCTATCCCGATTACAACTGAAACTTCACTGACGCCCAAATGGGAAAAGGTTGAGTATGAAACTCCTCATGCGTTAACACTTGCGGAAATTCCGGGAGTTATCGAAGCATATTGCCAGGCTGCCCGTAATGCTATGGCTGCGGGATTCGATGGTGTTGAGGTTCACGGTGCCAATGGTTATCTGCTGGAGCAGTTCCTGCATGACAGTTCAAACCAACGTACCGATATTTATGGTGGTTCCTTTGAGAACCGCGCTCGTTTGCTGCTTGAGGTGACAGAGGCAGTCAGTGCGATCTGTGGCGCAGAGCGCGTGGGTGTTCGCCTTTCACCTTTTGGCACTTACAACGATGTTGGCGATTCCGATCCAGTAGCCCTTTACAGCTATGTTCTCCCACAGCTGGAAAAGCTCAATATTGCTTACGTGAGCATTATTGAAGCCCGTGGCGGTGGAGGTATGCAGATCGGTGAGCCGCAATCAGTTGATCAGCTTCGCCCATTCTGGAAACGAACGCTTATCCTGGCGGGGGGATTTAGCAGCGAGAGCGCTGATGAAGCGATCCGTGAAGGGAGAGCAGACGCCATCGCATTTGGCCGTTCATTTATTGCTAACCCGGACCTGCCCGCCCGTTTCGCAGTAAATGCACCACTGAATCATTACAACCGCGCCACATTCTACGGCGGTGGAGCTGAAGGATATGTGGACTATCCGGCTCTGGAAAACGTGGCAAGTCAGTCTTAAAAATAATCATCCTTTGAAGTCATACACCACGACAAAGATTGCATACCTATATATACAGGAAATTGAATCATGAAAATCGCACTTCTGGCAGCTACCGGAAACGCCGGTAGCACGACTCTGGCTGAACTGATCCGCCGAGGACACGAAGTCATTGCGGTGGCCCGTAATCTCGACAAATTACCTAAAGATTTGCCCGATAACATCTCATGCGTGCAGGACGACCTGACTGACACAGAACGTCTGGCGAAGATCATCTCAGGAACAGATGCGGTTGTGAGTGCGTTTGGCCCTTCAAGCAGTGATCCCCGTTACACATCAGACCAGAGCTATACCGATCAACTGGTAGGGGTTACTGAACGCGCAATCTCAGCAGTGAAGAAAGCTGGCGTACCTCGTCTGCTCGTCGTTGGTGGCGCCGGTTCTCTGTGGTTTTCACCCGGCGTCTCTGTACTTGATTCCGGCTACTGGCCTGAACCCTATGTTGCGATCGCCAAATCACATGTTAAAGCATTCAGTGCGCTGCGCGCATCTGAAATCAACTGGACTTACTTCAGTCCGCCAATGATGATTGCACCAGGTGAGCGCACCGGTAAGTTCCGCCTGGGTGGTGACGACGTCCTCTTCGACAGCAACGGTAAGAACACCGTATCTTTTGAAGACTATGCGATTGCTCTGGTCGATGAGCTTGAACAACCCGCACACGAACGTCAGCGTTTTACTATCGCGTATTAAACTGCTTTTCTGAAACGTACTGTTCCTGAACCCGTTACCCTTGTGATGCTGCCCTCACGGGCAGCAAATCAGAAACTGCGCTTCATAGGAGGTTAACCAGCCTTGTGTCTCCCATATGTCAGACGCTATGCTGGCCGACTACTGAATTTCTGAGCTGATATTATCAAGAGCCATACCATGTCAATCCCTACCACCGTAGTGTCCGCTCGCCGCGGACCAAAACCAAAACCGGGTACGAAGGAAAACCTCATCAAAGCAGGCATGAACATGCTTCATCAAATGGGATATTCCGCCACAGGTATAAAAGACATAGTTGACGTGGCTGGCGTGCCTAAAGGATCGTTTTACAATTACTTTGAAAGCAAAGAAGCGTTCGCAGAACAAATCATTGATACCTATTTTGAACAGGCACTGCCACAGCTGAAAAGTCAGCTTGAAAATCCTGAACGTACACCCCTTGAGCGATTACAAAACTATTTTCAAAACCGGGCAGAAAGTTTCATCGCAACTCAATACTCTCAGGGATGTCTGCTTGGCAATTTCTCGCTGGAAATCGCCGATCACAGCGAACAAATACGCCAGAGAATTTCATATCATTTCAACACCTGGACTGAGCAAATTGAAAAATGCATCTCTGAAGCTCAACTAAAAGGTGAGATAAAATCGACAATACCGGCAGCGCTATTAGCTCGTTTTGTTCTGAACAGCTGGGAGGGGGCGCTGGTGAGAATGCGGGCAGATAGCAATGAAGAGCCTCTGCGTGATTTCATGGACATTATATTTGTGGCTGTCCTCGTCTGAATGATTGGGTGTCGGCGGCCAATAAAATCCAATGAACATAATGTGCATTTGCCTGATGTTCTGTTTATCGAGTGAAACCTTTTCAAAAGCGGGCCTTCTAATCCTCACCTTGTACGTTGTGCATGTGCATTACTCCTTAATGCACTTACCAGCGCTCCGTTGCCTGATGCATATTGATGTTTTTGTCACTCAGGAGACGTTTATAGCCTCCTCTGCTGGCAGAGCGGAAATTCTGTCTGCTGCTGATTAATGCAACTGCACCGCCATCTGAATAACTTCTGCACAATCTTGCACCAGTGCGGTCGCGTAACTGCAGGCAGACAGCCCCTGTTACGGCATTCCCGCCCCACTTGGACACAACCGTAATTCTGTCCAGTTATCCCGCACTTACCCCCAGAATCTGTGGATAATCAATATGTCGTGTATACAGCAACTGACCTGAACACAACATATAGCGTTCATCAGCCTGCCACCGCCCCCATGCCGCCGCTCGAAATCGTGCTTTTTCACCTAGACGAAAAGGCACATTCGGAAATAATATCCGGAGACGCGCCGGGCAGACCGGAATTATTCAACTTTACTTTATTGCATAACGTCAAATCGCGCATTTTCTAAAAATTATATGTCCGTTATTCGCTCACAGCGGACCTTTAGCTCAGTTAGTTTGTCCGCTTCGTGCCAGGAGCGGAAACTACTTATTTCACCAGCCCATTAGTTTTCCTTAAAATTCAGTTGCAGGCTGCGGGTAGCAGACCCGCAAGCCTGTATCCGTCAATGAGATCATCAAAAAGCTTAATGTTGTTCCGGCTTCTGGCCATCAGTTGTGCGCCGGCAATGGCAGAAAAAATGGCACTGGCTCGGATTCTGCTGCCTTCTGATGTTGTAATCCCCGCTTGCAGAAGCTGCCCTGCCAGCCAGTCGATGTTGACGTCAGCGAACTTTTGCACCTCAAGTTTGACCGGTTCTGGCAAGTCATCGTATTCAGCCGACATAAAGCTTCCCATACAGAGCCGGTTTCCGCTTTCCAGCGAGCGACGAAATATTTGCGGATAACGGCCCAGACTTTTGAGTGCATCGCCCTCAGTTTCCCTTATCACTTCCAGGTCATGCGCCGTGTCTTCCCAGTATCGCTGAGCCACTGCTGCCCCCAATTCGGCCTTGCTGGGGAAATAATAGTAAATGCTGGCCGCCTTAATCCCTACCTCATCTGCCAGAGGACGGATATTCAAACCCGTATAGCCATGCGCCTGCGCCGCCAGCCGTGCTGCGTTCAGAATTTCGTCGCGGGATGTTTTGCTCATTATTTCATTACTCCGGAAGCCTGAGTAAGAATTCTAACATTTGTTAGGTAGGTATTGACAGCGTCATTTTGCAGGACTAAATTTCACCTACCAATCGTTAGTTAGATTTTAAGGGTCGAGGATTTCTCATGAGCAAAGACATTTATTATTCAGACGCAACCCACCTGGCCCGCATGATCCGTAATCGCGAAGTTTCTCCTGTTGAAGTGATACAAGCACATCTTGATCGCATTGCAGCCACGAACCCGGATGTCAACGCTGTAGTAACGCTTTCACAGGACGCCCTGAAAAATGCAGCCGCAGCAGAAGCAGCCGTGATGAAGGGTGAGAAGCTCGGCCCCCTTCATGGTGTTCCCTTCACCGCGAAAGATTCCATTGATACCGCAGGTGTTCTGACTCAGCGTGGTTCACCTATTTTCAAAGGGCGTCTACCTGATGAAGACGCAACCAGCGTGGCGCGTCTAAAAAAAGCGGGTGGTATCCTGCTCGCTAAAACGAACCTGCCGGAATTTTCATACTGGATTGAAAGCGACAATCTTCTGTCTGGACGCTCGAATAATCCCTGGGACCTGGCCCGAACGCCCGGCGGCTCCAGCGGCGGTGAATCTGCAGCGATTGCTGCAGGTATGTCCCCGCTGGGACTGGGAACGGACCTGGCCATTTCTGTACGGGGGCCTGCTGCACAGACCGGCATTACCTCCATGAAAGCCACGCACGGCAGTGTGCCCATGACAGGCATTTGGCCGCGAGCGCCACGCCGCTTCTGGCATGCTGGCCCAATGGCCCGCTCAGTTCGCGATATTGCACTGGCATTCTCTCAACTTTCCGGGCCAGATGGTCATGACGCTTTCTCCAGTACCGCGCCAGTACATTCTAACGGGCTGCCGCTTGTGGCATCACGTCCGTTGCGAATTGGCTGGATGACCGGCCCTGGCTTTGGTCCGGTTGACCCGGAAGTCGCTGCAGTGGTGAAGGCTGCCGCAGACGCGCTTAAGGGACCTGGCGTTGAGGTGGAGCATGTCGGTATTCCAGCGCTGGAGCAGGACTTCGCATTGGACGTGTTCAACCGGATTCACGTCATGGAGATGAAGCCAGTATTTGCGGCGGCAACGGCCGGTCACAGCGCTGATGAACTTTACAGGATGGCAAAAACCATGCTGTCACTGCCTGATACATCAATGTCTGATTTTATTGATGCAGAGCAGGCCGTCGAAAGGTTACGTGACGGGTTTGCTGAGTACTTTTCACGTTACGATGCGCTTATTACACATGTTCTCCCCATTCCGGCGCATAAACACGGCGTGGAAAGGTTTGTTATAGACGGTCAGGACGTTGATGCTACTTATTTGCAGGGTGCCACGGTGCCGCTGAACGTTACCGGCCTGCCTGGCGTAGCGCTGCCGTTTGGTAAGAGTCGTGAAGGATTGCCCATCAATGTGCAGATTATAGGCAAATGGCACGATGAGTACGTCATTCTCCACATTGCTTCTCTGCTGGAAGCTGTCAGCCCCGTGAAAGATTCTCATCCGTCGCTGTAAAAAGACTAAGCGCCGCGAATACCGCGGGGCATTAAGGATAGCGTTGCATCGACCCGTTGAACTCATGGCTCATAAGGGACAACCATACTCAAATCTCCCACATTGCAGGAGATTTGAGTATAAACACGTCACCGTGGAACAAAGACCGTATCATCGGTCAAAAAAGATCACTCCACGTTCAGCAGAAATATAGGCACCGTTATTGAAGCGGGCTCCGGTGATTTTGTATGAAGCACCGGCCTGATGTGCCTGAACCGCAATCTGTGCTTCAGCCGCGTCCAGGGTCGATGCCGACGCTGTTAGCGTTCTTAGCAAAGCTACCGAATGAAACAACGGAAAGTGCGATAACTGCAACGAAAATTTTGATGGTTTTCATGGTCTGTTCCTCTGTGTATTTTATGTTTGTGAGTCTATCTGCCTCGATGGAATAATCGAGCGCCAGGCGACCGGGTTTTAATAGCAGAGATATTTATCGAAAAAATTCAAAAAATATGAATAAAAGCCAGGTGCATTTTTTGTGTGTACATCCAGACAAAAACCCGCCATTCAGGCGGGTGGAGGGTGAGCCAGATTTTCAGCAGTGCAGTCGCGTAGTGACAGGATAGACTGCACCAGATCGGTATCAGCGCACCTGAACCTGTACGACGTTCCCCGACTGATTGCCGTCGCTTTGGGCAATCACAAGGTAGCGACGTTCATCTGCATGACGGGCATCCACAATCTGCCGTATCGGGCCAACCGCGTTCACAATGGCTGCGCCAGCAGGGTTCGTCATAAAACGCGTCAACGGTTCCAGTTCACCGCTGCCGTCAGCCTGCGATGACAGTGCCAGCAGGTAAGATTGTTTGGGTTTTAAACCGGTCGCCGATGCCTGAAGGACCTGGGTTATTCCCTGTTCAAACAGAGAAACCGTGGTTGTCGGCTGCGCGTTTCTGGCGGCATCCACTGTTCTCAGCTGGAGATGCACAGCCTGCCCGGCAATCCCCAGAGGCTGCAGACCCTGCATTCCGTTACCTTCCGGGACTGCACCGGGAATATAGGCAACCGCCTGGGGTGCCTGCCCAATCGGGATCGTTGCCATGACCTTGTAGGTTGTTGTATCAATAGCGGCAAGCGCATCGGCATTTTCCAGCCCGACATAAATACGCTTCCCGTCACCGGATGGCCACAGGCCGTGCGGGAGATTGCCGACCGGGATGGAGGCAACCTGTGAGAAGTCATCAGTGCGATAGACGTTGACTCTGTTCAGACCACCGACCGTGACCCATGCAAAACTGCCCTTCGCGTTTTCGACAATGTTGACGTGATTGGTGATGGGGCCGGTATCCAGCGTTTTTATAATGTTGAATGGTGGCCTTGCGTTAAAGACCTGCACTTTCCCCGTGTCCTTCAGGGTGAACCACACCTGTTTTCCGTCTGGCGTCGCCGCGATGTTCGGGCAGAACGGGCTGGCCTGTTTCACCGAGCCGACAATTTTGTGTGTCCTGACGTCAACCACCACGGTCTCTGGATTAAACGAAGAGCAGACGTAGCCGTATTGCCCGTCGGGTGAAAAGATCTGCATGCCCGGACCGCCCGGCACCTTAATACGCGTCTTTTCTTCACCGCTGCTGGCATCCAGCACGGAAACGTAGTCCTCTCCGCGTACCGTCACCCATACTTCTTTTCCGTCAGGGGTGAAAAACGCCTCGTGCGGAGAGCGCCCCACGTAAGTGATATGCCTGACTGCGTTAGTTGCGGTATCGATAAAGCTCACCGAGTTTGAACCAATCGAGACCACAACCAGCGTTTTACGGTCGGGTGAAAAACCCATGCCGTGGACCAGCACCTGGCCTTTATAGAGAGGACTCAGGTTTGCCGGCTGAGGATCACCCAGCCGGATGACGCCGAGCAGCTTATTGCTGGCCGGATCGGTGACGGAAACCGTATTCGAAAACTGTTCTGCGGCGTATACGCGGTCGTGATGACTGAGTGGGATCCCGGCGGCTGAAGCGCTGAAGGGAGCCTGGCCTGCCATCACGGGCAAAGCAGAGAGCGAAACAGCAACAGCCAGCACTGTCCGTACTAACATTTTCATTGAATCTTCCTGTTCAGTGGGGTCTGTAAAAGAGAAAAAACTGATGAAAAGGCATCACCGGATCATCATGGCGATACGCCATTTGCAGGGGCTATCTGGTCCGGTGCTGCCTGCGCGGGCGGCAGTGGTTTATTCAGCGCCTGATACATGGCGGTGATTTCCTGCTGCTGGGTGACAATAATTTCCTGCGCGATACGGCGAAGCTGCGGGTTAGAGCCGTAGCGGAGTTCGGCGATGGCCATATCTATCGCGCCCTGATGGTGAGGGGTCATCATCGCGACGAAATCATCATCGATGTTGCCGGAAGGCTTAACCTCCATGGCTGTCATCATCCGGTCCATTGCCGTCTGATTGTCCATGATAAATGCGGATTCAGAAGTGCCCGGCTGGGTAGCCTTGGGAGGGTGATCATGTGCTTCTACATCCGCCATATAAAACAGCACCAGGACGAAAGGGACAAATTGATATAGTTTCATACGCGTGCCTGCCTTTATTCCAAAAAAAAGAGAAGGAAAATACGGCGTGAGGAAAAAACAAAATTAATTAACGTCGCCACCTCATGATTAAATGAGGTGGCGGGCACGGATGAACTACGACTGAATAAATTCCAGCAAATCCTGATTAAGTTGATCCTGATGCGTTGCCGCCAGACCGTGAGAAGCGCCGGGATAAATTTTCAGCTCTGCACTGGGAATAATGTCAGCAGACAAAAGGCCAGAGTGTGCGATGGGGACGATCTGATCGTCATCACCATGAATGACCAGCGCCGGCACGGTGATTTTTCTCAGGTCTTCGGTGTAATCCACTTCCGAGAACTCTCTGATACAGGCGTACTGCCCCACAATCGAGCCAGCCATGCCCTGATTCCAGAAGCTCAGGCGCAGGCCTTCGTTGATCTCGACTCCCCCGCGGTTCATACCGTAGAAAGGGATAGCGAGGTTGAGATAAAAGTCCGAACGGTTATCAAAGACACCTTTACGAATGCCATCAAACACCGTGATATCCGTGCCTTCAGGCCACTCTACCGATGACACCATGATGGGTGGCACAGCGCCAACCAACACCACTTTTGCTACCCGGGCTACGCCATGGCGACCGATATAGTGAGCGACTTCACCGCCCCCTGTCGAATGACCAACCAGCACCGCGTTGTTAATATCCAGCTCATTCAGCAGCGCGGCAAGGTCGTCGGCGTAAGTATCCATGTCATTACCGAAGGCCGGCTGTTCGGAGCGGCCATGCCCGCGTCGGTCGTGTGCAATGACACGATAACCCTGTTGTAAGAGAAACAGCATCTGCCCATCCCAGGCATCAGAACTCAGCGGCCATCCGTGCGAAAAAATAACCGGTTGGGCATTCTTATCACCCCAGTCTTTAAAAAAAATCCGGGTCGAGTCAGGTGTGGTAATAAAGCTCATTTTTATTTCTCCGTTAATAATGTGCAGGTTATTCCCGCCCAACGCTATGCCTGAGTGAATAAATGCCTTTAGTCATGACTGACATTTATTCATCGTTCTGATGTGCATGGCGCAAGGCTATCCGCCGACAAAACTAAAATTAATGTCGTGGTTGTTATAAAGAATTAAGAAGATCTGTCTGATAGTGAATTAAATCTGAGCCAGGCCTCCGTCTACATATATTTCCGCAGCGTTAATAAAGCTCGCATCATCTGAAGCCAGAAATGCCACGGTTTTCCCAATCTCTTCAGGTTCACCCAGGCGACCCAGCGGCACGCCTGCTGCCAGCGCGTCAAACAAACCCTGCCGGTGTTCTTCGGGTACAAGACCGCCCAGACCGGGGGTACGGATCGGGCCCGGGCTGACCACGTTGACGCGGATGCCACGCTCTTTAAGGTCAAGCGCCCAGGAGCGAGCAAAGTTACGCACGGCGGCCTTGCTTGCGCTGTAAACGCTGAAGCTAGCGGTGCCTTTCGCGGCAGCGGTCGAACCGGTAAGAATGACGGAGCCACCATTGGTCAGCAGGGGAAGCGCCTTCTGTACGGTGAATAGGACGCCACGCACGTTAGTACGAAAAATACGGTCAAAATGCTCTTCAGTGATCGCACCCAGCGGCATCATGTCACCCCCACCCGCATTCGCAAATAGCACGTCAAGTTTCCCTGCTTCGCTGGCGATGGTGGAAAACACCGTATCGAGATCACCCAGAACTGAGGCATCTGCCCGGATCCCTGTGGCAGATGGCCCGATTAAAGCCACTGCAGCGTCAAGTTCTTCCTGACGGCGGCCGGTGATGTAGACTTTCGCGCCCTGCTCCGCCAGCTCCTGTGCTGAGGCCAGGCCAATACCTGAGCTGCCGCCGGTTACTAACGCGATTTTACCTGTCAGTTTTTTACTCATGGTAAGACTCCTTAATCAAAGTATAAATTGGTTCTATAAGTCATCGGGTTACAGTGAAAGCCATACTGCTGAGTTCGGTTAGCACTGTAACGTCATTGATCAGTACGAAAAAATGCACGGATCAGGAAAACAGTTTCCACACGGGTGGATAATCAAAAACTGGCTGATTAACTTCATTATTTATTGAGAAAAACACGGGCGCTCGACAATCGGCCCGCGTTGACCGTAAAGACATCTTCCCCCCGAACCAGATACGGATTGTCTTTTGGACCATAGCCCCAGGTCACACGGGCAATATCGTGATTCCACTCAACAGGAGCAGGTGTGAAGCTAAAGCCCTGATGCTGTGACTGGACTTTACTGATGGCGGCATTCACCCGGTCTGCGCCCTGGTTCAGTCCGGCATAATCGGCTACAAAAAAATCTGTGGAGTACACCGCAGTAAAGGCTTTCTCCCGTGCAACAGCATCGCTGTTGTTCCAGATAGCAAAGTGGCGGTCGATGAGCTGTTGCAGACCTGCTGGTGCCACCTCGGTAGTGGTTACGTTCATGGTTAAATTCTCCGCAAATACGTTATGGGTACTGGTTAGCAGTGCAGCCACCAGCAGGGTTTGGGTGAGTCTCTTTTTCACTTCTGTGCCTTTTAGTGCGCTGTTTTCACTTTGCCCACCAGCTCAATCTGCGAGCCCCAGGGCGTCAGTAAGTAGAACCACTGTGTGCCATCAGCGTTGGTCACCGGCTCGTTCAGGGTTTTCAGCCCGGCTTTTTGAACGGCCTTAAAGCTGGCGGACACATCATGCGTTTTCAGCGCGATATGCGTCGCCGCGTCATCATCCTGATGAGGACGTTCATGGCCGATTTGCGCGCCGCTGTACTGGAACAGTTCGACGCCAGTGCCATCAGGCAGGCGCATCATGACAAAACGCTTGAGGTCACTGGACTGATGCCAGTTAAACGCGGTTTTCCACGCATCCGGGATAGCGCCAGGCGTTATGTCGGACTCCACTCTGGCCCCGAACGTGGTCTGGAAAAACGCGATGGCCTTAGCCAGATCCGGCACGTTGATACCGGCGTGATCCACGCCTGCGACGGTGACTAGCGGCGTCGGTTCGGCGCTGAAAGCCGGTGTGGAAACACTGGCAGCGCCCAGTAGCAGTGATGAGGCGAAGAGTGTTAAAGCGATACGTTGAGTTCTCATGGCTATATTCCTGTGATGAATGAGTCAACCTTTTGGCGACAGCCGTTGTTGTCACAATGAGAGAAGCATATCGACGCAGGATAACTTTCAAAATAGAATGATTTGAAAATCATCATTGCAGATTTGAAATGAACAGATTCCCCGATTCCGAAGGACTCGCCATGTTTGCGAAAGTGGCAGAGGAAGGATCTTTTGCAGCTGCAGCCAGAGTGATGGGCGTCTCCGTTCCCACCGTGTCACGCGCGGTGGCGCGCCTGGAGGAGCGGCTTGGCGGCCCGGCTGTTTAACCGGACATCGCGTCAGCTGGCGTTAACGGAGTTCGGTCAGAGCATGGCGGCAAAGGCATCAGAGATGTATCGCCAGGCTGAAGAAGTAGAAAGTGAAGCCCACGAACTCTCGGTGCTGCCGCGCGATCAGGTGCGCTTAGCGGTACCCATGTCGTTTGACTTACGCTGGGGCGCCCCCCTGATGCCAGAACTTATCCGCCAGTTCCCGGAACTAAGTGTGGACCTGCATCTGTCAGACGCGTCGGTTGATCTGATAGCCGAAGGCTTTGACGCCGCGTTACGTATTACCGCATTACCTGACTCCTCGCTGGTAGCGCGCAAGCTGTGTGCAGTGACGCAGTTTCTGGTGGCCTCACCGGCGTATCTCGCTGAATAGAGTGTGCCGCAACATCCACGCGAACTCACTGCCCGGCAGTACTTCAGCTATGCCTATCGTGCCCGAAGGCAGGTATGGCGCTTTACGCATGACTCCGGTGATCAGGAAGATATCGTTCCGAGTAGACGGTTACGGGTCACCAACTCTGACGCACAGCTATCGCCCCTGCTGGCAGGCCTGGGGATTGCCGAACTGCCAGAATTTATGGCGCGGAATATCTGAGGGATGGCCGTCTGGTCCATCTGCTGGAAGAGTGGACGATGACACAAGGCGGACTCTATTTTGTCACGCCCACCTCACCACTAATCATGTTCGCCCTCGTTGACGTGAACTCGTTTTGCGCTTCCTGCAAGACCGTCGGCCAGATTTGAAAGGCCGGCCGGCTGTGCGACGGCTACGTGATTGCCCATTTAGCTGATTATATGGAATTGCAAATAACACCGTCATGCTCATGATACGATTACGATAACCTCATCTGACTACAATATTTATATCGTTTTCCGCAACAATCAGCATCATGTCAGTTGGCCGATGGTTTTTCGTTTATTAAATCCACGGCAATTATCGCCGTGATTTAGAACAATAACAAACCAGGAAATATACCTGGTTTGACTGTTATGAAATTCACGGCAATAATTGCCGTAAATCCATTATCTGATAAACCGGTGCATTTGATGCTGAATAATGAAAGCAGGCAAAAACTGAAAGCGTTGCTGCCTGCTGATCTGATAGCCACAAAATCATGGTTGCAGCAGCAGGGGCTGAGTCTGCATTTTATCGATAATGCGGTGAAAGGACGTATGCTGAGGGTTCTTCATCCCGGCTTGTATGCCAGAGAGGAGGCTAAACTCAACTGGAAAGGTATAGTCGCCTCGCTACAGCGCATGGCGGAGTTCCCCGTCCTTGTCGGTGGGCTGACGGCCCTCAATATTGAGGGCCTGGCCCATTATCAGGAGCGGGGAACGCTGACGTCAGTTCATCTTTATTCAGCCGCCCATTTGCCCGCGTGGCTGGATAAACTCGACTGCGAAATCGGGCGTTTCCAGTGGCATGGGACTCGTCAGCTGTGGCCAGAGACCCTCATGACAGATAAAAAACTTTTCCGCGAGGATCACTGGCGTGAATCCCTGCCCCCCGTGCGCTATTCATCACCGGAAAAAGCCATTATCGAGGTACTGGCTGATGTGCCAAAAGCAGTTAGCTTTGAGCACGTTGATCAACTTATGCAGGGACTTTCAACGCTCTCACCGCGCAAACTCGATGTTGTTATGCGCGCGAGTACCAGCATCAAATCAAAGAGGCTGTTTATGTGGTTAGCCCAGCGGTACCAGCATGCATGGCTGAAGCATCTGACGCCACAGGACTATGATTTTGGGTCCGGTAAACGCGAACTTGCCCGGGATGGTCGTCTGGATAAAACATGGAATATTACCGTACCAAAGGAGATGTGATTATTCATGGACAGAACCAATATTTACTACCGGCAGGTTCAGTTTCTTTTGCAACTGGTACCGGTGATTGCCAGACACGACTGTTTTGCCTTAAAAGGCGGAACGGCGATTAACCTGTTTGTTCGAGACCTGCCCCGTTTATCGGTTGATATTGATTTAGTCTTTTTGCCGGTTATGGCGCGAGCAGAGTCATTGCTTGCGATCAAAACGGCGTTAGATGAGATTGCAACGGATACCGTGAAAGTCCTGCCCGGCAGTAAAGTCGCCAGGTCCTATGAAGATAAAAAGGATGCGCTACGTCTGACGGTCGATCGTGATGGCGTTATGATAAAAATTGAGCTTTCGCCTGTGTTACGTGGGACAGTTTATGACAGCGCCATTATGCCGGTCAGCGAAGTGGTGGAAGAGGAGTTCGGTTATGCTGAGATGCCTGTAGTGGCGTTTCCGGACCTTTATGCTGGTAAAATCTGTGCAGCACTGGATCGCCAGCATCCCAGGGATCTCTTTGATGTAAAATTCCTTCTTGATAATGAAGGACTCACAGAAGAGTTGCGTAAGGCACTGCTGGTGTACATCATCAGCCACCCACGCCCGATTGCGGAACTGTTGCAGCCACAGTTGAAAGACATCAGCGCCATTTATGAAGGGGAGTTTCGTCATATGGCGGAAGTTGATGTTCCGCTGGCCGCACTGGAAACATCCCGTAAGGTACTGATAGAAAAGCTTAACACCTCGTTAACTGACTCTGAGCGCCAGTTCCTGCTGAGCTTTAAAATGCGGCAACCGGACTGGACTTTGCTGGGGCTTGAGGGTATCGACAGGCTTCCCGCTGTGCGATGGAAACAGCAAAACCTCGAAAAAATGTCAGCAGATAAACACCAGACGGCGCTGACGAAACTTCGCACAGTCTTGGGGATCTGACCGCATAGGAATGTGGATAAAGATATGACGGGCCATGTGGCGTTATACATTACCCGCTCACGTTTCAGTAGCTGGAAAAAGCTTTCTGCAGCCGCGTTATCGTGACAGTTACCACGACGGTATCAACACCACGACTGGCTGGCCGTTTTAGGACTTATATCAGTCGCGCCGACATGCACGCTGGTCCGGTTCGCCATTGCAGATGCAGCTCCGTGAGCTGGCATTCCTGCATACTGCTTATGCAACGCTGTTGCGCATCAGTGAACTGAGTCATCTGCGGGTCCGCGGCGGTAATCGGCGTTTTGGTGACATACAGTTTGCAGTGAGCGACCTTTGAGTAAGTATCAACGAAGGTCTGCTGATAAATACGTCCGACACCTTTCAGATTGCCGACATAAAATGTGTCCTGTGACCCCAGATAACCCGGATGAGCGGTGTCGATTTCCCCACAGGCTTCATCATTACTGGCTTTCCGCTCCAGTGCCACTATCTGCGCATCCGTCAGTTCAATGCCCTCACGTGCCACCTTTTCCTGCAGCGCTTTCAGCCGTTTTTTGAAGTTTTCCAGGTTGTGGCGAAGCCAGACCGACCGAACGCCGCTACCGGAGATAAAAACGCCCTGTTTACGCAGCTCATTGCTTGTCCGGTGCTGGCCATGGGCCGGAAAAGCGATGGCGAATTCCACAACAGCCTGCTCGGTAGCAAGATCAGTACGATTTCAGATTTTCGATAGACATGATTTTTCTCTTCTAACGAGGTTAAAGTTTGGAGCCGCCATCGACATGTAAGGTATCACCAGTGACCCAGCGTGCCTGGTCGGATGCCAGGAACACGATGGCGTCGGCGATGTCTTTTGGTTCGGCCATACGCTGCAAGGCTTGCATACCCAGCGTGTAGGCGCGGCCGTCGTCAGTACCGGCGAAACCAGACATCTCGGTTGGTACTACGCCCGGCGCGACGGCGTTGATGCGAATCCCGCGTCCGCCCAGAGCAACAGCCAGGTGACGTACCAGCGTGTCAACCGCACCCTTGGTGGCTGCGTAAGCTGGCAGCGTACCGACCACCGCTTGTGACGCCAGCGAGGACAACAACACGACATTGCTGCCCTTGTACATCATCGGCAGCAGTTGCTGGATCAGGAAGAATGGTGCCCGCACATTCACCGCGAACAGATCGTCGAAATCTTCCAGCGTAGTGTCTTCGATACTAACCGCACGGGCGATGCCGGCGTTGGCGACCAGGATGTCGAGGCGGCAGCCGACGATGCCGCGCACCTGTTCGGCCAGTGCGTGTGGCCCGTGTGGATCGCGCAGGTCTGTCGCGATCTTCTGAGCTTTGCCGCCAGCCTGGCAGATCTCATTTACCAGCGCAGTTGCTTCCCGTTCGCCTTGGCTGTAATGGACCAGTACCTGGGCACCAACCGCCGCCAGCCCCAGGGCGGTGGCGCGGCCGATACCGCGTGAAGCTCCGGTTACCAGCGCCGTCTTCCCTTCAAGTTTACTCATGATATCGTCTCCAGGATGTTGAGCTCAGCCGGCGGTCTTACCACCGTCGACAGTCAGGATGTGACCGGTAATGAAGTCATTGGCCTGGCTGGCCAGGAACATCACGGCGGCGGCGATGTCGGCCGGTTTGCCGATACGGCCCAATGGCACGCTGCCGGCAAGCTTTGCCTTGTTATCCGGCGTACCGGTGAAGCGGTCCAACATGGCGGTGTTGGTTGGCCCCGGTGCCACGGCGTTGACACGCACGCCGCTGGCGGCCACCTCCAACGCAGCAGACTTGGTCAAGCCTTCCACCGCATGCTTGCTGGCGGCGTAGACTGAGGCGTACGCCGCGCCTTCATGCCCGTAAGTGGATGAGATATTGATGATGCAGCCCTGCTTCTGGGTGGTCATCACGCGCAGTTCGTGTTTCATGCTTAGCAGCGTGCCGAGCACATTGGTTTGGAACGTAGCGGCGTAGGTGTCGGCAGTTTGGTCGACGATCAGACCCGGTTCGCCTTCTGTGCCAGCGTTGTTGACGGCCACATCCAGGCGACCGAAACGAGACACGGCGTGGTCGACCAGGGCCGCCACCTCTTGCTCCTTGCGTACGTCGGCCTGGACGAAGACAGCGTCGGCCCCCAGTTTTCTCAGCTCAGAAGGCATGGCCTTCAGCAACACGACGGCCCGAGACGACCAGACGGGCGCCTGTGTCGGCAAATGCCACAGCGGTGGCACGGCCGATACCAGTCAGTGCGCCGGTGATAAGAATGACGGGATGTTCAGACATGATGCTCTCCTGTTGATTCGGACAAAAAACGTTCGCTGCAGAAGGCAATCTAGAGATTTATGGCAGAATACAAAAAGACTTAATAAGCTGGTTGGCATGCCTGAAAAGCATGACCAGGGGCGTGGGAGGGATATGGAGTTACGACATCTACGGTATTTCATCGCAGTTGCAGAGACTGGTAGCCTGACCGAGGCGGCCGAACATCGGCTGTTCACCTCGCAGCCTTCACTGAGCCGGCAGATCCGCGATCTCGAAGATCAAGTCGGCACGCCGCTGCTTAACCGCAGTGCTCGCGGGGTAGAATTGACGCCAGCCGGGCAAGCCTTCATCGACCATGCGAGGCTGGCTCTGCACCAGGTAGATGCGGCAGTGGAAGCGGCACGGCGCGCGGTGCTACCGGCCAAACAGCGATTTGCGCTGGGATTCTTGACGGGACAGGAGATGAACTGGCTGCCCAAGGCCATGCAGGTGCTGCGCGAGGAGCTGCCAAATATAGACGTCACGGTTTCCAGCGACTATTCGACCGATCTCGCGGATGCGGTCGCGCGTGGCAAGCTGGACCTCGCCTTTATGCGAGCCGAACCGGATTACGACCTGACCTATCAGACCGTGGCACAGGAGCCCCTGGTGGTACTGATGCCGAGTGACCATGCATTGGCCGCCCGCCCGTTCGTGCGGGCACAGGATCTGGTGGACCAGCCGTTCATCGGCATGGCCTCAAAAGCGCGCGAGTTGCGTGCAGTAATCGACCGCTACCTGGACCTTGAAGGCGTGCAGGTATTGCCCAGTCAAGAGGTTGACAACCCTGCCATGGTGATGTCGCTGGTGGCGTCCACGCGCGGTCTGACCCTTATTCCAGCTTATGTGCAGAACCTGATGCCGTGGTCGGTCACCAGCCGTCCGCTGGGCGGTGATGTGCCGATGATCGATCTGTCGATCGGCTACAGCAAGACCAATACTTCCCCGGTACTGAAGCTGTTTCTATCACGATTGACCGAGTTAAGTACTGCCTAAACAATTCACGTTCTGTCCCCTGTACCGCGTCTTTAAATCGGATGATGACGCCACCCGTGCCGGTACACGAAATACGGCCGGCAGCAGGCACCTTAATTAGCAAGAATTCTTGCCGGATGACGAGTCAGAAACCACCATCAAAGCACAGGCTAAACCTGGTATCACAGGCGACGACCGCCCCATCGCAAACGTCGTCCCCGCCTTTTATAAGCCCATGCTGTGTGAAAGATGACCCGGCAGTGGTCGTTTACACGCGTCTGAAACTTCCTCGATATTGCAGAGGCGTGACGTTGATCCGCCGCTGAAAAGCATTACGCATCTGATCGGGACCGGAAAAACCACAGTCGAAAGCGATTGTCTTAAGGGGCAGTTCTGTAGATTCAAGCAAGTTGCGGGCCTGGTCCAGGCGTACTCCTTCCACGAATTCATGCGGTGTGATGCCTAATTCAGTGACGAAGAGACGCGCAATGCTGCGCGCGCTGACGCCGCCAATATCTGCCAGCCGCTCAACCGGAAAGGCTTCGCCCACATGCTCCATAACATAGGCTTGTACCTTTCCCAGTGGTGTTTCAGGGGGGCGGTCTGCAATGAGCAACGGGCTGAACTGGGATTGGCCACCCTGCCGTTGCGCCACAACGACGAGTATCTTGGCACATGCAAGCGATATGGCCGGTCCATGATCTTCTCCAACCAAAGCGAGGCTAAGGTCAATGCCGGCTGTCACGCCAGCGGATGTCACCAGGCGACCGTCGCGCGCATGTATCCGATCTTGCTCGACCCGCGCTGAGGGGAACTGACTTGCAAGCTGCTCGGAACACAGCCAATGGGTCGTGACAGTTTGTTCATCGAGGAGCCCGGCATGACCGAGAACAAAAGCGCCGGTGCAAATCGAGCCATATCGCTGGGCCGCAACACCCCACGTCCTTAGCCACGCTGACATGGCCGTGTCGGGTAGAGTAGTGGGAAGGTGCGGACCACCGGCCACCAGAACTGTGTCAAAAGATCGCTCGGCCTGCTCGAAGGTGAGGTCAGCGACCATCAACATTCCGTTGGAACTGCGCAAGGGCTGTGTGCTGGCCGCGACCAGGATACAGTGGTAATGGTCCTCTTCGGGCAAAAAGTCATTAGCCGTTGTGAACACATCCAGAGGACCTGCAACATCTAGCGCCTGAACGCCTTCGAAAATGACAAGTGCAATGTCTCTCTTTGCCATCATGGCCCTCTTACTTTTGTCAAAAATGATCCGCATTCCCGGTCACTCACCCACTAAAACGGACTTTGGCAGTTTATCACAGGCACTTGGCAGCTTTCAGCGTAGCAAGGCGATTGCTGCCAGGTACAGTTGCCGCGAAGATGAGTGGGTCGGCTACAAGGTCTTCTTCGAATACCGGCCTACAGATTAGGAGAAGTATCATGAGTACCACTAACATCATCCTTGTTCACGGCGCCTGGGCAGATGGCTCCAGCTGGGCCAAAATCATTCCGCTGCTGAGCGACAAAGGCATGGCTGTCGCCGCCGTCCAACTCCCGCTGACCAGTTTCGATGCCGATGTCGCGGCGGTTAGCCGTGCAATCGCGATGGCGCAGGGAGATGTCGTTCTTGTAGGGCATAGCTATGCCGGTGCAGTGATCGGACAAGCGGGCAACAACCCCAAGGTAAAACGGCTTGTTTACATCGACGCATTTGCACCGGACGCGGGAGAGTCGGCAGGATCGCTTTTCGCCCAGTTTGAAGCAGCTCCGCTCAACAACGAGATCAGACAAGACGCAGAGGGCTTTCTGTCGCTCACTCCCGAAGGTATCGCCACCCTGTTTGCACAGGATCTCGATCCCATCGAACAGACAATACTGCATGCAACGCAGGGTCCTATCAATGGCGCTGCACTCGGCAGCGCCTTGACACAGGCCGCATGGCGTAGTCGCCCTAGTTTCTATCTGATTGGTGAAAACGATCTGGCAATCTTGCCCGTGGAGCAGGAACGCATGGCCGCGCGCATGAATGCCACGATCAAACGTGTCGCTTCCAGCCATGTTCCGATGTTGTCGCATCCGCTCGTCGTTGCTGATTTTATCATTCTGGCCGCAGGCTAACATCGAGGCGGCCGTAACGCGCACAACGGCAGCATGTCTTAGGGCCCCTACACCCGCTTTTCGTTCCGTCGCGGTCGAGGAGCGTGGTTGGGGCTGGTCGTAAAAGCCGCATGGTCACCGTGGAGCACCTACTGGCTCGAAAGAAAAGCGGCGATCATCGCATGATTCTCGCTCAATATTCGTACCCAGTAAGCGCACACCCTGAATCACTTCAAAGGTTAATTAACCGGGCAGTTCGCCAGTTCTTTTGCTCATAAACTTCGGCATGATCAATTTCTTATTTTGTCAGCCCGCGATTCCTTCCAGCGTGACCGACGCCCCGCCGCAAACAATTACCAATACATTATCAGCATGGGTAAACCTGATTTTGTGGTCGTACAAAAGTGAAAGTGACACGCCGCATGCCGGTTCAGTGAGCACTCGATGGTCATCGAGAAAGCGCCGGCAGGCATTCAGCGCTTCCTGATCAGAAACCAGCATACTTCTGACGTCCAGTCGGCTGGCCACATTAAAAGCATTTTCGCATACCTGGCTTGCGGCTAGCGTCGTGGCTATACCGCTGACCTTATCAAGGCGCACCAGCTTACCCGCATTAAGCGAAGCGTTGAGAGAGGCTGTACCGTGGGTTTCGACGGCGTAAACGGGAATATAGCCAATCTGATGTTTCTCCAGCCCCTGAGCTATGCCGGACAACATGCTTCCGCCACCAACAGAAAGAATAACCGCATCCGGTTTTAACCCGCAGCTGATGACTTCATCCACGATTGTACTGATGCCTTCCCACAAAAGTGGATGATCAAATGGATGCAGATAGATGACTTCATCCGTCGCCAGTGACTGGGCGTAATCGTTCGCCTCACTCCATACTTTCCCATGCACAATAAGACTGGCACCTTCCTGCTCAATAAGCTGTTTTGCTCTGGCAGATGTGCTTTCCGGCACAACGACAGTGACCGGCAACCCCAGTTTGCGGCCGCTATGTGCCACCGCTATTCCCGCATTGCCGCCGGATGAACTGATGAATGCTGTTGCGCCTCTTTCTGCATAGTAGCAACAAATTTTTTCTGCGCTCCTGAGCTTGAACGATCCTGTCGGCTGAGAAGATTCCATTTTAAGCCAGACATTACATCCACAATGCTGACTTAATGGCAGTGAATGTATGAGGGGAGTCCGGAGAGCTATTTCCATTAGTTTGATCCTTATGATTTCTCTGTCTGACAGGCTGGAAGACCGAGTTATCTTAAGGGGTAAAAGCGTAAAGTGGTGGATACAAATGCTAATGAAAGTGCCGGTTACAGTTCTATCCTGACAAAATAAATGAGCATCCGTTTTCCCTCATTGCGGACATCTGTCTGCGTGTAGATCCTCTATGTGTCAGGAGCAGAAGTTCATGACACACAGGCAAAAGCAGCAGAGAAAAACAAGAAGGCTTAAAGTTGGCAATTTTGACCCACACCTGTATATTTAGACAGTCATCTGATGCCAATAAAAAGGATAAGGGGAATGAGCAGCGCAGTTCAAGAGATAAGTTTTGAAGTCTGTGAAAATCCGGATTCGGAACAATTATTTCCTATTGAAGAAGGACTCAATCATTTCAATGATTCAATGACAGGGATGAGTGATCGTAAGCCACTATCTGTATTAATAACATCAAGCAAAACTGGTGAAGTATTCGGAGGAATGCAAGGGCGTTCTTCATTGGGGCTACTTTTTATAGATCTTTTCTATCTGCCACCCGAGTTGCGGGGAATGGGGATTGGTACAGAGGTCCTCAGCCGCTTCGAGGATGAAGGGCGTAAAAGAGGCTGCACTGCTGCTTTTTTGTATACGATAAGCTTTCAGGCTCCTGATTTTTACAAGAAGCACGGCTGGGAAGAGTTCGGGCGTATTGACTGCAAACCGGAAGGGACAAGCCGTATCTTTATGAAGAAGTCTTTATAACGTCGGTATAACGATTGTCTTTCCGAATATATGATTTATCGCTAAAACTGGCTAAAAATCATTGAATTAAACCGGGAACCCCTGATGAAAGCACTTTCTGCCGTTCGCCCTGCCAGTACACAAATCGCATGTGGTTTAAAGACGCTAAAATAAGGCGCTGGCAGCCTGAAGCTCAGGCCACGGAAGAGATGATAGCCGAATAAAAAAATTAAGGAAAACGTATGAAAATTGAGATCTGTGATGCGTCGGATATTCCGGAACTGGCGAGGGTTTTTGTCGAAATGGAATCGTATTACTTCGGTAATGACGCTGCCAGCTATGACGAAATGTTCTCTTACCTGACCCACCGAGTTTTCTCTGTCTATTCGGGCGTGACCGTACTGGGAGCATGGAAAAACGGGACACTCGTCGGATTTGCTACGTTCACTCTGATGTTCCCTGCGCCAAAGTGCTCCGGGCAAGCGTATATGAAAGATCTTTTCACATCAGCAGCAGTGAGAGGCCAGGGAGTCGGTAGATCACTTATGCGATTTATAGCGGCTTTTGCAATAGAACATGGCTGCACAAGATTTGACTGGACGGCTGAGACCACCAACCCCAAAGCAGCCGAATTTTACTTATCCCTCGGTGCGTCCCTGATAGAAGAAAAACAGTACTTCCGATTGGATCATCAGAGTTTAGCGACATTTGCTATGCAGAATGTACAACCTTAAATCCCCTTGGGCTGTGGGATCTCATTGCCCAACCAGAATGCTATGTTAAATATAATGAAAAAACTCAGCCGTCATGAGTGAAAGGTCTGCTGCTCGCTCTTAGCAGCCCTCTTGCCAGTGACACCGGAGTGCCAATAAGAATCCTTGGTGTATTTCAAATCAATAGGCAGGAAAGGAGTTCGATTTTTCACTATCTTTACTGCGGAAAAAATGCACCAGTCAACTTCTGAATGTGTGCTGGCTGTAGATAAAACCTGCCTCATCATGCCAAAACAGGAAATGTATTTTGCCTAAACTTCAGGATCCGAGCATGCACCGTACTGCATTCTTTGCGGATACCACTGCGCTGATTTTATTTTTCACTACAACGGGCATTATTAATGAAAGATGGATCGCTGGGATGGCGTGGGAACAGGTGCTGCATGCACGTTTAATAGGTGCAGTTCTGATGGTGCCGGTAGCTCGTCCTTATGGCTTATGGCGCGATTGGGTGATGCAATGTGCGGGATCGAGCCGGGTTTCGAAGCTGCTGTGGGACAGTGTTGCGCTGATGAGTTTTCAGGTACCTATCTATATGGTCATCATTGCTTTTAGCGGTGCATCTGGCAGTGGATTAGTTCGCGGTACACTCGGTGCCGCATTAATGATGCTGCTTCTGGGACGGCCTTATGGGGCTTTTCTCAATTGGGTGCGAAGGTTGTTTGGTTTGCCGCCTGGAGGGGAGCGGCCAATGTCGTTGGGAGATTAAGGGTAATTACTGCCCTGTGCCACAAGCGCACATTACTGAATACATTCGGAGTGAATATAAGAACAGGGAACTCTATACTTTTTCCTGATTGATGCGGAATGAAAGTTCCTGATGGCTTTCTTTTCGTTCGCTGTAACGATCGGCAAGGTAATCAGTTTGTCCCTTGAGCAGCAGCGTAATTTTAAACAACTCCTCGACGACATCGACGATACGATCATACCAGGACGAAGGTTTCATTCGCCCGTTCTTATCGAATTCCTGCCAGGCTTTTGCAACTGAGGACTGGTTGGGGATAGTGAACATCCGCATCCACCGGCCTAGAATGCGCATCTGGTTCACGGCATTGAAGGACTGAGAACCGCCACAGACCTGCATCACCGCAAGGGTTTTTCCCTGGGAAGGACGAACAGCACCTTCGCTTAAGGGGATCCAGTCTATCTGCGCTTTCATAATTGCACTCATTGCTCCATGCCGCTCCGGGGAACTCCACACCATCCCATCACACCATCTGACCAGTCCGCGTAGCTCGGTGACTTTAGGGTGTGTATCCGGGGCATCATCTGGCAGGGGCAAACCGGAAGGGTTAAACAGTCTGACCTCTGCACCCATCGCCGTCAGCAGACGACCCGCTTCCTCCGCTGCAAAACGGCTGTAAGAACGCTCTCTTAAAGAGCCATACAAAATCAGGATCCGTGGCTGCTCCTGTACATGAAGGCGCTCAGCGATGTGATGATCAAAACAGTCAGCGTTCAGGGCAGGAAATTGCTCCATTTTTTATCCTCCGGAATGGGTTGGTAGTTTCAAACTCAATACATATGATTTACCATATGTATATTCTAAAGGGAACGGAGTAAAAAATGCTAGTGCCTGTTCAGCTTTTCAAAATTCTGTCAGATGAAACCCGCCTCGCCATTGTCATGCTTCTCCGAGAGTCTGGAGAACTATGCGTCTGCGATATTTGCGCGGCCACCACCGAATCTCAGCCTAAAATCTCGCGCCACATGGCTATTCTTCGAGAAGCTGAGCTAGTTCTTGATCGCCGGGAAGGGAAATGGATCCACTATCGTCTGTCACCCCACATACCGGCGTGGGCGGCTGAAACGATCATGTCGTCCTGGCAGTGTCTGCGGGATGATGTGCGCGAATGGCTGGGTAAATCAGCCTGCTCCTCCTGCTGAAATGGCAAAATACATATGTTAAATCATATATAATGGAGTCTGTAATGCTTCTTGCAGGGAGTATCTTTTTACTGACGCTGATACTGGTCATCTGGCAACCCAGAGGCCTGAGTATTGGCTGGAGCGCAAGTATCGGGGCCGTGCTGGCTCTGGGAACGGGAGTCATCCACATTGATGATATCCCCGTTGTCTGGAACATCGTCTGGAACGCAACAGCGGCATTTATTGCAGTGATCATCATCAGCTTGCTGCTCGATGAGTCCGGTTTCTTTGAATGGGCCGCGCTGCATGTTTCCCGCTGGGGTAACGGACGTGGCCGTGTGCTGTTTACCTGGATAGTACTTCTCGGTGCCGCTGTTTCTGCACTATTTGCCAACGACGGCGCAGCATTGATCCTGACACCGATTGTGATTGCGATGCTGCTCGCCCTGGGATTCAGCAAAGGCACGACACTGGCCTTTGTTATGGCCGCTGGATTTATAGCAGATACCGCCAGTCTGCCGCTGATTGTTTCTAACCTGGTAAATATCGTCTCGGCGGATTTCTTCGAGCTGGGCTTTACGCAGTACGCCTCAATTATGCTCCCGGTGAATCTGGCAGCCATTGCAGCCACAGTGGTCATGCTGCATTTATTCTTCCGCAATGATATCCCGGCGACATATGACGTTTTACTGCTGAAGAAGCCTGCGAGTGCGATAAAGGACCTGGCGACGTTCAGGGCAGGCTGGATTGTTCTGTTACTGCTTCTGGTAGGGTTCTTTGTACTGGAGCCGCTGGGAATACCTGTCAGCGCGATAGCAGCAGCTGGCGCAGCAGTGCTGTTTGTAGTGGCGAAGAGGGGCCATGCCATTAATACCGGGAGAGTGCTGCGCGGTGCGCCCTGGCAAATCGTGATTTTCTCGCTGGGCATGTACCTGGTGATATACGGCCTGCGCAATGCCGGACTTACGGAGTATATGTCTGGCGTGTTGAATCTTCTGGCAGATAAGGGGTTGTGGGCCGCAACGTTCGGTACAGGCTTCCTGACAGCTTTTCTCTCTTCTGTGATGAACAATATGCCAACGGTACTGATTGGCGCACTGTCGATTGACGGGAGTGCCGCGACCGGCGTCGTCAAAGAAGCGATGATTTATGCCAATGTGATTGGCTGCGATTTAGGCCCGAAAATCACCCCTATTGGTAGTCTGGCTACCCTGCTGTGGTTGCATGTTCTGACACAAAAAAATATGACCATCACATGGGGATATTACTTCCGCACCGGCGTTATCATGACCCTGCCCGTGCTGTTTGTCACTCTGGCCGCGCTGGCGTGGCGGCTCTCTGTCACTTTGTAATGAGATACTGATATGAGCAACATTACCATTTATCACAACCCGGCCTGTGGAACCTCACGTAACACGCTGGAGATGATCCGTAACAGCGGTAACGAACCAAATATTATTTATTATCTCGTTACGCCACCGACCCACGATGAGCTTATTAAACTCATTTCAGATATGGGAATTACCGTGCACGCATTGTTGCGTAAGAACGTTGAACCCTATGAGAAATTGGGTCTTGCCGAGAACACGTTTACAGATGAACAGTTGATTGATTTTATGCTTCAGCATCCAATCCTGATTAATCGACCAGTGGTGGTGACACCGCTTGGCACACGTCTTTGTCGTCCTTCAGAAACGGTGCTGGATATTCTACCAGAAAACCAGAAAGGCCCTTTTACAAAAGAGGATGGTGAAAAAGTGGTTGATGAAGACGGTAAACGAGTTAAGTAATCAGTCCACTGCATATCACTCTCACCACATCCCGGCGTCTGTCACTAAATGTGGACGTCCGCTGTTCGCTCATTACAGAAGCCATGACTCACTAAGCAGATAGCCGGCTTAGTGCAGACGGCAGGTGAACGAAACTCACAAAGAGCCAGAATCGGTAAAAGTAAATCTTAGTATTTCTACATTCGCCCTGATTTTAATGCGTTCAACCAGTCGGGGCGATTATTTCTGATCGCTACTGTCGCAGCCGACTCCCAGTCATAATCCACCGCCCTGAACTCAGCATCCCATACTCCGTTATGTCTCTCCAAAATTGCATAACGTGCATGTGGGGAACCGCTTTCCATGACATGCCGATAGGGAGTGTCATCATCATAGGCCTGTAACCCTACACTGCCGGGATTAACGATAAGTCGACCATCAGCCAACTGCAATTTACGGGGAATGTGCGTATGTCCGCAAAGGATCAGTGATGCGTGGGTATTTGCCACAAGCGACAATACGCGCGCCTCAGGCGACTGTCGTACGCCGGAGGCTGTAACTTCTTCGAGAAGATAAATGAGGTCATTACCCGGAACGCCGTGCACCATCAGAATATCATCACTAAAAGTTAACTCCGCTGGCAGCTGTTTGAGCCACTGCCAATGTTCAGGGCTAAGCTGTTCAAACGCATGCCTGTCAGACAGGCTCATATCTGAAAAATCCTGTTCACGGAGTTGCCGTTCGTGATTACCTCGTATAGTTGGAAAATGAAGAGGCATCAGCCTTTCAGCAGTTTCTGCAGGAAATAGCCCTCCCGACACGATATCACCCAGATTCAGAATATGATCGACTTTTTGAGACTGTATGTCCGTCAGCACAGCCTCCAGGGCTGCAAGATTTCCATGGATATCTGAAATTACTGCAAGTTTCATGTGACTTTCCTTGTGAAGTTATTATTTTTAAAGCAGCTACCCAGACAATTTGCAGGGCGTATAGGGTTATTCAAATTGCTAGTTATCTGATTACGATACAAATGCCCTTATCTGTGATTATGATATCTCATCCTCATTTTTAGCAGCATTAAATTTCTAAGGCATAAGCCTGAACCGGCCGTGTTCGTTGAACGCTCTTAGCAGACAGGTTGTTCTGTTGATTGGCAGAGTTGTGCCAGAAGCGGAAATTACTAACATGAGTCTCAGTTAGTTAGCGGAGAGCAGTTCAAGCCACCTTAAGAGGTTTTGAATTTTATGCGTGCTTGTCTTACGTGCTTGCCACTCTTATCCCTTTCAGATAAAATCCATTGAACAAATCAATTAACAACCATATGAAATGACCGGGAAATGTTATTTTAGACACTGTTTTTGGGGTTTTATTGGTTTCGGATATCTTGTTTACAACATTCTGAAAGATCTACACGATGGATTAATCTTCCCTGCATATATACCTTATATTCCGTATATTGCCGCCTATTTAACAATAAGTGCAGTCACGTACCCATTTTCTTTTTTTGTTACAAATAAGTTAGCACTAATAGTAATGAAAAAAGAAACGTGGAGTTATTATTTTACTCTGAACGGTCCCTCATGGAATGTTTTTATTTTAGTATACATGCTTTGTGGATTATTATCGATACCACTACTCATGCTTTATCCAATTATAAAAAACCTTAAATCACATTAAAACTTAACCCCCCTGACACAACACCTTGTATTTTAAATCCGCTTCGACTTCTGCAATCATCTCATAACCAAATCCTAATGCTGAAGCCTCAGCCCTCGTAAAATGAGATGCTGGCTGCTCGCTAAGAGGAGAAATCGCTCTCCTTGATTAGCTCCCCGATGTGCCAGGAGCGGACGGCACGCGGCAGGGTCGCGCTGATGTGGCGTGTGGCAATACCAGTAAGTATTTTTTGTCAAAAGCTGTCCCGTACCTACAAAAAATAGTGCATGCTTCATTTCACAACTTCACAGGCAGTGGGCCTTATTAACAAGGAATTTATGGCGTGATTGACTTCACCCGCTTTAAGGAGCGCTATAAGCAGCTCAACGATTTGTTACCTTACCCGGATAAAATTAGCGAAGTACAAATCAGTGGATTGTATATCAGGGTATATGAGCCCAAAACGGTAGTAGATGAAGTTCTTATCGTGTACCACGGTGGTGGGGTTAACTCTGATGCAGGTTACGATATTCTGGCACGACAACTGAGCTATGCTTTACACGTCTGCGTCTGTCTTGTCGATATTCGCGGGCACGGTCGTTCGTGTGGGCACAGGGGCGATGCTTTAAGCCCTGGCCAAATCTGGCAGGATGTGGATACTGTTATTGACTATGTCCACACCTCTTACACAGATGCCAGGATTCACTTGCTTGGGCACTCCAGCGGCGGTGGTATGCTGATAAATTACTTCACCCAGCACGTCCTATCGCGAAAGGTAGACAGTCTACTTCTGCTCGCGCCTGCACTTGGTCCTTTTTCACCACCGGCTTTACACACGGATTTGTCCATTCCTTTTGCGTCAGTTAACCGCTGGGCTTTCATATTCAATGCGCTCAGTGCAGGTTTTTTTGGGGGGCATCGTGCTGGTGTGAAGCTTAATTTTCCCCAGGAGATTATTAGCTCAAGACCTGATTTTGTTCAGGTGTATAGCGTAAATATGGCTAATGCCCTGACCCCCCGCAACCCTGCAAGGCAACTTAAAAAGCTCTCGTTTCCAGTAATAATCTTGCTTGCTGAGCAGGATGAACTGTTTGATGTGAGCCAAATGGATGATTTTTTTAAGAGTAGCGGAAATTCGAATTTAAGCAGTCACATTGTGGAAAGCAGCACGCATCTCAGTTGTATTTTTGAGCTTACGGATAGCGTGAGGAAACATTTCGCAGTCCTGGCTTCATGAATGAAGTTCAGATAAGGGATGTAATGTTTTATGCCATGGAAATAACCTTTCCCATAAGTCAAACTTCCGCTCCTCGCTCAAAGCTGCCTGTGGCCTTTCCTGCATCACCTGAGTGCCAGGAGCGGACATTCCTGGCATCAATCCTTGTTAATCGACGGGCGTGGCCATAGCTGTTATTTAATTAATCTGAATTATGGACATTTATGCCTGATACCTTAAAAATCGTAAATCTATGACTTACATACTCAGGCAGAAAAAATGTATGAGCGAAAAGCTGGAATTCATGCTGTTGGCGCTTGAATACTCCCGTCAGGCGTTACCACTATGCAGACCAAATCCACCTGTAGGATGCGTGATTGTCCATAAAGGTATAGTGGTTTCCAAAGGTTTCACACAATCTCCAGGCCACCATCACGCTGAGATAGACGCCATTTCAAAACTAACCTTTCCAATTGGTGAATGTGAAATATTTGTCACGCTTGAACCCTGCTCCTTTCAAGGCAGAACCCCCTCCTGTGCTTTAACACTCGCTGAGTTGAAGCCACAACATATCTCTGTTGCTATTGAAGATCCGCATCCAGGAAACAGGGGGAAAGGACTCAATATTTTAAAGAATGCAGGTATCAGCTATACGACAGGTATCGGCAAGCAAGAAGTAGAGGATTTTCTGTCACCTTATTTGGTGAGGTCATATTAGGCCGCCTGCAAATTTCAAAACTGTCCCTCGCACCTCGTTCTCTTTCCATCCCGACAGCCTTCTAACGCACATGCATCCTTCGGTGCTGACCGAAGCAACCTGCCTCCGTCAGCAATAAACTAACCTGAAATTAACGATGGAGCGGACACATGATTGCGGTACTTTTCGAGGCAGATGCCCTGCCTGAGGCTCAGGAAAGATATTTTCAGCTTGCTGCTGAGCTGAGGCCTTTATTGTCAGACACACCAGGGTTTATTTCTATTGAGCGCTTTCAGAGCCTGAATACGCCGGGAAAAATCCTTTCGTTGTCATGGTGGGAAGATGAAGAGTCTGTCGCCGGATGGAAGCAAAATGTTATGCATAAGGCAGCACAGAAAGAAGGTAAGCAGTCAATTTTTTCATTCTACAGAATACGCATTGCCCGTGTATTCCGTGACCGCCCCCCTTCCGTTATTCGTTCCCCCCCCCCCCCGCCTTTGTTCGTGCCCTCCGGAGCGGGCTGAGATATTCGTGCTGGGGCTGGCTCACGCTGACGCTCCGGGTGTGGTGATGCCTTGCGGTCTGGTGAGCGGCCGTGGTTCAGCATGCCCGCGGTGAGAATCCGGGGCATGTCCTCTTGACGGTACGCTGGCTTTCCGCTATGGCGCAGAATGTTGAAATATCGGGTATTCGATAAGCTCGCCGCGTCGCCGGGGTGTATCGTTGATACTAGAGACTGGGCGCGTGCTGAAACTGGCCGGACAGCGGGGCGGGCGGGGCGGGAGGTGCTGGCGCCCGGCATATGCCGGGGAGGCGGGCGCGATTCGGAGCAGCTCGGGCAGTTAACTCGGTTCTGGCTGGGCGGGCATGGCGACGGCGGGGAATACCCTGCCCTTTTCTCTTCATCAGAAAGCAGCAGAAAGTGACATTCAAAACCGGGAAATCAGGGTGACATTATCAATGTGGATAGACATTCCGTGACTACTGTTCTGACAAGGAGGCACATCAGCATGTATGACATTCACGTTATTCTCAGCAATACCCCGGGCTCGCTTGCTTCACTTGGTACTGTGCTGGGCAAGAATGGTGTGGGGCTTGAAGGCGGCGGAGTATTTTCAGCGCCCGATGCCGGACACGCGCATTTCCTTGTTGAAGACGGTGAAAAAGCCCGTAAGGTACTGTCAGATGCTGGCTTTGACGTCAGTAGCATCAGGCAACCTGTGATAAGAAAATTGCCTCAGGAACGGCCTGGAGAGCTGGGAGAAATCGCTGCCACCCTTGCCAGGCATGGTATTAATATTCTGGTACAGTACAGCGACCACAGTAACCGACTCATTCTGGTGACGGATGATGATATTCGGGCGGCTGAAGTTACTCAAAAATGGGCAATACCTTCGAAATGAATCTCCATAACAGTCAGCGTGATTCTGAACCGGACGATGCTCTTGAAACATCAATGGCAATGGTTGCTTCTGCGATATCTGACCCATCAAGGGTCAGTATTCTGTGCGCCCTGATGGATGGGCGCGCGTGGACAGCCACTGAACTCAGCGCAGTGGCTGGCATTGCCGCATCCACTACCAGCGGACATCTCAGTCGGCTCCTCAGCAATCGGCTGGTTATTTGTCTAACGCAGGGGCGTCACCGTTATTACAGCCTTGCGGGCCATCATATCGCCGGACTGCTGGAAAACCTGATGGGGGTATCCATGCAAACTCCCAAGGCTCCTGCGTCCAGCACGCCGGTATCTCTTCGCTATGCTCGCACCTGCTATGACCATCTGGCGGGCGAGCTTGCAGTGAATATTTATGAGTTTATGCTGCGGGAGAAGTGGCTTGAAGCTGATGGTTCGGCGCTGACGTTGGCAGGCAAAAACCATTTTGAGAAACTTGGTGTGGTACTTAACTCACACTCTCGCCGTAAGCCCTGCTGTCCTTGTCTTGACTGGAGCGAAAGAGGTTTCCATCTGGGCGGTAATGCGGGCGCGGCACTCATGGATCTTTTTCTTAAGAAAGAATGGATAACCCGCATCCACGGGTACCGCGAAGTGAACATGACCGACAGTGGCAGAATTGGCATGGGCCGCCTCTTTAATTTGAGTTTCATCTGAACTCAAATATTGCCTGTGCGGGTTTAGTGGCCGAGGTATACAGCGGAGACCTTATCCAGAAACGCGTACAGCACCTGATTCATCTCATCATAATCATGGTTGCGCAAGGTCTCTGGCGTATCCACAAACCTGTATTCTGCGGCCCGACTGAGTTCATGTTCGGAATGCTGAATCAGTCGTTCCACAACATCCGTTGTTAGCTCCATATGGCACTGGAAACCAAAAACACGGTCGCTATAGGCCACAATCTGCCGTGGGCAACCTTCGCTGAAGGCAAGGATTTGCGCATCCTGCGTCAGCCCGGGCATATCGTTATGCCAGTGTCCCACATCTAAAACATCACCGAAATGCGAGAACAGAGGATGCGCTTTTCCCGCATCTGTCAGCGTGACAGGAAATTTTCCAATCTCCCTCTCAGGGCTGTGGCTGAAAGAGGCACCCAGGGCCTCGCCAATCAACTGGGAGCCAAGACATATGCCTATCACGACCTTACCCGCCGCCACCGCAGCGGCAATCACCGCCTGTTCGCCGACGGAATCGAAATGAGGACAGGCCTCGCGTGTCGTAGCGGGGTCCTGTGGTCCTCCCATGACAATCAGAAAATCAATGCCAGTCACATCATTCGGAAGTGTCTCTCCCAGATAAACGCGGGAGAAAGTCACCTGATGTCCCGCCTTGTTCGCCCAGGTTTCATAGGCTCCTGGGGCTTCAAAATATTCATGTACGATAAAATGTATGCGCATCCGCCATTGCTCCATTGAATGCTTCGATTGCTACCGGCTTTAACCCGGCCGCGCCTGCAGCCGGAAAAAGATCGTGGTCAGGCCGTTTTTTTCTGCCCTGTACGGGTCTCGGGCATAAATAAGGTCGCAAAGCCCAGTAACGGCAGGAAAGCACATAAGCCGTACACCCAGGCGATACCGTACATATCCGCCAGTTTGCCCAGACCGGCAGCTGCGAGGCCACCGACCCCGAACATCGTGCCGAACATAATTCCGGCGACCATGCCAGCCCGGCCGGGAACCACTTCCTGGGCGTAGACAACCAGCGCAGCGAAAGCTGAGGACAGCACAAGCCCGATGACGATGGTCAACACTATCGTCCACAGAAGATCCACATGCGGCAGGATTAAGGCGAAAGGGATCACGCCAAGGAATGACAGCCAGACAACAGCTTTACGGCCAATGCGGTCACCTACCGGCCCACCTGCAAAGGTACCGATAGCCACAGCGGCAAGGAATGCAAACAGGCACATCTGGGCATGCTGCAGCGGCAGACTAAAACGCTGAACCAGGTAAAAAGTGAAGTAATTACTGAGTGATGCGATATAGGTAAACTTGGCGAACATCAGAATACCGACGACGGCCAGCGCCTGAATCATTTTACCTTTGGTTAATTTTTGCAGAGGCACGCTACTGTGGCGTGCCAGATGTGCGTGGCCATGCTGTACTGACCACCGGCTGATTTTCGTCAAAACGACAATGGCGATAAGCGCACAAATCATAAGCCAGGCCACGGACAATTGACCATGAGGGATGATGAGCAGCGCTGCCAGTAATGGTCCAAAAGCGGAACCCGCGTTCCCACCCACCTGGAAGGCAGACTGAGCGGTACCAAAACGTCCACCTGACGCCATGCGTGCGACACGGGATGCCTCCGGATGGAAAGTTGATGACCCCACCCCCACCAGCGCAGCGGCCACTAAAATCATCATGAAATTACCGGCAATGGCCAGCAATCCAATTCCGAGAAGCGTCACCCCCATCCCCGCGGGGAGCAGAAAGGGTTTGGGATGTTTATCGGTATAAAGTCCCACCCAGGGTTGCAGCAGAGAGGCGGTTAACTGATAAACCAAAGATATCAGGCCAATCTGGGTGTAGGAGAGCGTAAAACTGGCTTTAAGCATCGGATAGATGGAGGGCAGCACTGCCTGGATCATATCGTTACATCCATGAGCCAGTGCCGTTGCTCCCACAATGCTGACTAAAAAACCCTGAGCTGGCCCGGGCGTTTTATCAGCAGTCGTCGCTGAAGTATTACCGGAGCCGGATGAAATTGAAGCCATATACATATCTCTTTGCAGATGAAGGTGATTCGATTTGAGGTTGTGTTTATTGCTACAGTTGTCCCTGATAGCGGTGTTTTACCGGTCTGGACGTCAACCGCAGGATAATCATAATTGCAGGGCCTTAATCTGAAATGCCAAACAATGTAGACAAAGCGCCAAGACACGACGAGGCGATTGGATGGTCGAAACTCGCCAAAAGTTACAGACGGGGTGAGGTGGATCTCCCTCATTACCATGTAGAGGGACAGCTACTGTTTGCGACCCGGGGGGTGATGCTGGTTGAAACCGGAGAGAACCGCTGGGTGATCCCACCCCAACGGGCGCTCTGGCTGCCGCCGCTTCAGGAGCACAGCTACAGCCTGCTTTCACACACTGAACTCCGCACCATTTATTTCAGCCGCAGCCTGATTGAGGCCTGCACCAGCTTTACAAAAAGCAGCTACGTGCATGTGATTACGGCTACGGCGTTGGTGAAAGAACTGATAACCGGGCTGTTCAGTGATGAGTATCAGGCAGCCAGCCACCGGACGATGGCCCTTTTGTTAATGGAAATCCTGAGTGAAGCAGAACAGTTGTCAGCCGAGCTGCCTATGCCGCAGGATGAACGTTTGTCGCGTGCTGCGCGGGAGTTACTTGTCAACCACCGTTGGGAGGCGTCATTGAGCGACCTGGCTGATATCGCGGCCATGTCGGAGCGCACTTTTTCTCGCCTGTTTATTCGGGACACTGGTTTCAGCTTCAGAACCTGGAAGCAGAGGGCCAGGATTTGCACTTCGCTCGATCTGCTCTCCAATGGCATTCCCATCAAACAGGTCGCTTATCAGCTCGGTTTTTCGTGCCCTGCTGCTTTTACCGCAACATTCCGTTCCACACTGGGCACAACCCCACGTGAATTTTTGACGTAAATTGTGTCGTTACAGAAACCAGAGGTTTTTACCCGTAAGGAACAAAATTTTCAGTGGCTGAACCTGAACAGGAAACAAAAACGATGGAAAATAGAGTTAAACGAAACGGTAACCGCTACGTTGATATCCAGACGAATAAAACGATTGATGCCTATTATCCGCAGGGAGAATTCCAAAATCGTTCCTGCCTCGCGGTGAAACATAACATCATTCGGTGCGAACCTTTTGAAATTGAGATTGATATTTCAAAAGACATCATATCTACAGAAGATGCTTACCTCCGACTCTGCCTGCTGTCTTTACGTGAATACAAACCAAACGAAATTAACCTTGAAGGGCTCTTTCAGTATCTTCCAAACATTGCCTGGACAACGGCAGGCCCGGTATTTCCTGATGATGTCCAACGACTGCGACACCTTGTCGCCGGGGACTATCATCAGCTCAATGTTTTCAGCATTGATAAATTTCCCCGTATGGTTGATTACGTCATTCCTTCCGGTATTCGTATTGCTGATGCCGACAGAGTTCGCCTCGGCGCTTATATCTCTCAGGGCACGACAGTGATGCATGAAGGCTTTATTAACTTTAATGCGGGCACGTTAGGACAGTGCATGGTTGAAGGACGAATAACCCCTGGCGTCACGGTTGAAGATGGCAGTGATGTCGGTGCCGGGGCATCTATCATGGGAACCCTCTCCGGCGGTGGAAAACAGAAAAACCGCATCGGCAAAGGCTCATTGCTGGGTGCCAATGCGGGGATAGGTATCTCTCTCGGTGATTCATGTATTGTCGAGGCCGGTCTGTACGTGACGTCCGGCACCAAAGTGACTTTACCAGATGGAACGGTCAGCTATGCACGAGATTTATCAGGTAAAAATAATCTGTTATTCCGCCGGAATAGTCTCACGGGCACAGTGGAGGTGTTATCAACGGATAGCAGTGTCTGGGGAGGAGTAAATAGCATCCTGCATCAGAATGACTGAAGACCAGATAACAGATGCTGATGTTGGTAAACAACATGCTGTAGTCTGGTAAAACGCCTGATGGAGAAGGCTTTATGCGTGAGCGGGCCCCATCTATTCTGGAGCGGTTCACGCGCCGCAAATTACCCCTGTATCACGCTCTCAACAAACGCCGCAAACTGGCGGGCTTTGGCGGTTGCCATACGTCCGCCAGGAAAAACTGCCCACAGATCTATGTCTGGCAATGTCCAGTCGCTGACCAATCGCTCGACGGTTCCGTCGGCTATTTCCTGAGAAAACATCCAGTCTGACGCAACGGTTATCCCCATATGCGCCAGCACAGCTGCCCGGACCCCTTCCGCTGCGCTGAGATGCAGTCGCCCTTTTAACTCGACATTCTCTACCTCATTTCCCCGGCTGAACTGCCACGCATCAGTCAGCTGGCTGAAAACCAGCGCTTCATGTTGATTCAACGCCTTCGGATGCGTCGGGTAACCGTGACGGGTTAAATACTCCGTCGTTGCCAGTACCGAACGTGGTGAGGTTGCCAGCTTGCGCGCCACGGCCCCTGAGTCCTGCAGGGTTCCCATCCGCAGACAGATATCGATACCTTCCGCAACCAAATCGATAGGGCGGTCGTCGAGTTTGATATCGATTTTCAGCTGCGGATGCTGCGACATAAATTCTGGCAGGTGCGGAATGACATGAAGCCGGGCAAAGGTCGGTGCGGCGGCAACCCGCAATATGCCTGAAAGCCCCTTGTCAGCGCCGCGCGCTGCCATCTCCGCTTCTTCCGCTTGCTGCAAAGCAATACGGACGCGTTCATAGAATCGTTGCCCCGCTTCGGTTGGTGTTAGCCCATGCGTGGTTCGCAGCAATAAACGGACTTCGAGATGCTTTTCCAGCTGAGCGATGGTCTTCGACACTGCGGGCTGACCAATATCCAGTATGCGCGCCGCTGCCGAAAACGAACCTGCGTCAACAACCTGAACATACATCTGCATCGCCTGAAAGCGATCCATGGTATTCCTCCCAGGAATAGCAATTATGATTTTTGGCCATCTGCCATGCCCCATGACATTAGCAGATACTCCACTTCAACGACAACGCGGCTGAATTAACAGCCCGCTAACCCGCCAAATGTGGAGCCAGACTATGTACGAACTTTACGCCTTCGCCACACCCAACAGCATTAAACCCGCCATCCTGCTGGAAGAACTTGGGCAACCGTGGGAACTGCACACTATTAACGTTCGCCAGGGTGAGCAAAAACATCATGACTTTCTGCAACTGAATCCCAACGGCAAAGTACCGGTTCTGTTTGACCACAATACCGATACGGTGCTGAGTGAGTCAGCGGCCATTCTGGTTTATCTGGCTGAGAAGCACGCCTTGCTGCTTCCCTCATCAGGACTGCCCCGCGCCAGGGTTTTTGAGCAGCTTTTTTTCCATGCCTCGGCGGTCAGCCCGGCATTCGGACAGGCCGGATTCTTCACCCGGCTTGCCAGTGAACCCCAGCCACTGGCACAGCAACGCTTTAACGCTGAGGCCATCAGGGTCACCAGCCTGCTGGAACGCCAGCTTGCTAAAACCCCCTGGCTTGCAGGTGATGAATACACCATCGCTGATATCGCTCATTACGGGTGGATGTGGCGACGTGAATTTGCCGGCGTCAGTCTCGAAACACTACCTAACCTCACCCGCTGGTTTTCAACCGTATCTGCACGTCCCGCAGTCATGCGTGCTGTCGCAAAACTGAACGCCTTAATCGAATCCTGATAACCCAGAAGGAAAATGACTATGTCCCGTCTCGAAAATTACCGTAACAGCTTCAACAATGCGCGCCTTACCCGCTCAGACACCGGTGTACTGGAAGTGATGTTTCACACCGATGGTGGCGCTTTGCTGTTTAACGGCCATACGCACGAAGAATTTGTCGAACTGTTTCATCAGATCGGTGCCGACCCGGATAACCGCGTGGTTATCCTGACAGGGGCAGGCAATGCCTTTATGGAAAATATCAGCCCGGACGGGTTCGATTTCTTCACGCCTCGTGGCTACGACAAAATCTATCGTGAAGGCAAAAAGGTACTGATGAATCTGCTGGACATTGAAGTACCGGTGATCGCTGCATTAAACGGCCCGGTACGTCTGCATTCAGAATACGTACTGCTCTCTGACATCGTACTGGCAACACCCGATACCGTATTTCAGGACAAGCCTCATTTCGAATTTGGCATTGTGCCGGGAGACGGCGTCAACCTGCTGTGGCCTGAAGTGATAGGCAGCGTGCGTGGCCGCTATTTTCTGCTGACACGTCAGGAGCTGGATGCGGCAACAGCAAAAGACTGGGGCGTTGTGAATGAGATTTTACCGCGTGACACCTTGCTGGCACGCGCCCATCAGCTGGCAGAATCGCTTGCCGCCCTGCCACCACTGACGAGCCGTTATACCCGTATCGCCCTGACACAGAAATTGCGTCGCATCATTGATGAAGGAGCGGGTTACGGTCTGGCGCTGGAAGGGATCAGTGCTGCCGATGTGGCTTTACAGGCAGCATCTGCGTCTTAACCTCAATCCCAGGATCCATTTTTCCCGGCGCAGATCACTGCGCCGGTTTTGTCGTTCCATCTACTGGAGGATGCTATGAATCCGCAAAGAACATTTCTCATTACCGGCGCCAGCAAAGGCATTGGTTACGCATTATCTCAACGCCTGGCAGCGGCAGGGCACTCCGTGATTGGCATTGCCCGTCACGCCCCTGAGCGGGATTATCCCGGCCATTTCATCACGCTTGACCTCGCCGATACTCCGGCAGTTCAGCTGAAGATGCGCGACTTAAATGCTGAATTTACTCTCGACGGAGTCATAAATAACGTTGGCCTGGTGCGCCCACAGTTAATGCCGGATGTGACACCTGACGTACTCGATGAGGTACTGAAGGTTAACTTACATCCCGCGCTGCTAGCAGCTCAGGCTGCCTTGCCGGGTATGCAGGCTCGCGGCTGGGGCAGGATTATCAATATTGCCAGCCTGACGGTACTCGGCGTGCCTCAGCGAACGTCATACGCTGCCGCCAAGGCTGCATTAGTCAGCTTTACCCGCAGCTGGGCGCTGGAACTGGCTACGCGGGGCATAACGGTGAATGCCGTCGCACCTGGCCCGACTGAGACGGAGCTGTTCCGCGCCAGCAATGCGCCGGGCAGTGAAGGTGAGCAACGCTATCTCGCCAGTGTCCCAATGAAACGCTTCGGGAAACCTGATGAAATTGCGGCTGCTATTCATTTCCTGTTATCAGAAGAGGCGGGGTTTATTACCGGACAGACGCTGTATGTCGATGGCGGCGCTTCGATAGGGGTATCTCAGATGTAGTGCCCACAGATAAGGGCAGCCATAGGGCTGCCCTCATTAATTATTTCGCATAAGCTGGAAAATCAGTATATCCCCGGGCGTTCCCGCCAAAGAAGGTATCACGCTGATAAGGTGCCAGCGGATGCCCATTCCTGATTCGCACCGGAAGGTCAGGGTTCGAGGTAAACAACCTGCCGAACGCAATTAAATCAGCCTCACCCGCATCCAGCATTTTTTCAGCGGCATCAGGCTTGAAGCCACCTGCTGCGATAATGATGCCGTGATAAAACTCCCGTAGCTGACGACTGGCAATGGGTTCAGCGTAGTAACCCGTCTCCCGATCTTCAGGCCCGACAATCCGAGGCTCGATAATATGCAGATAGGCGAGCCCTGCGTCATTTAGCTTCCCGGCCAGATAACTGAAAGTCGCCGCCGGATCGGTATCGTGCATATCACCATAAATACCGCTGGGCGAAATACGCACCCCCACCCGACCCGCTCCCCATACGTCTGTCAGCACTGAAACAGCTTCCAGCAGGAAGCGTGCACGGTTTGGCCGGCTCCCGCCCCACTCATCTTGACGGTGGTTACTGCCGTCCAGAAGAAATTGTTCGGGCAGGTATCCGTTCGCTGCATGAAGTTCAACACCGTCGAAACCCGCAGACTTTGCCCTGACCGCGGCAAGACGAAATTCTTCTATGATTTCGTAGATTTCGTGCGTATCCAGCGATCGGGGTTCAGGGAACAATTTGCCCTCATAACTACCGTCTTCATTTTTACCCACGCCGTAAGTATCGCGCGCCAGCAAAGCAGAAGGTGCGACGGGTTGATGTCCCTCTGACAGCTCAGGTAGCGATTGCCGTCCAGGATGCCACAGTTGCAGCACAATTTGGGCCCCCCGGGCATGTGCGACATCCACCACACGTTTCCATCCCGCAGTCTGAGCATCATTGAAGATGCCGGGAGCATCGGCATACGCATTGGCGAAAGGTGAAATTGCGGTAGCTTCGGCAATCAACAGCCCCCCCTGACTGGCGCGCTGCTGGTAATACTCAACCATTAAATCACCGGGGATGCCGCCAATATCGGTGCGCATCCGCGTTGCCGGTGCCATAACGACACGATGCTGAAGACGCAGTTTTCCAGCAGTTATGGGGGTAAATAATGTGTTCATTTGTCGCTCTCTCATTGAATGATGAGAAAAGCATAAAGAGACACAGAGAAGCCAGAAACGCTTTCACATGCATAACCGCTATGCCGCTCAGGAATACGGCATGAGCTTTAAGCACAGTATTTTCTCATTGAGCGCTCATCGACATTCAGCATTTCCTGGCTCGCAGAGTGCAATGGGATGTAATCATTTCGCACATAAATTATCTGCTCGATTACACGGGTGCTGTGTTCTCTGCGAAATGGTGGAAAATAACAAAAGTAAATATTTTTTTGTGCGCTGAGATTAATATTTGTCTGAAAAATCGAACGATGATCAAAGTCTCCGCAGTTGTTAAAAAATATTGTTGTGCATGAAAGACACAAATTAACGTCTTTTTTATTAACCTCCATGTTTTACTTTTCAGTAATGCTGTGTATGTATATACTCAGTTCACGGCTGTATCCTATTTTTAAAAGATACCTTCTTTATACAATTAACAACTCAGATTTTGGAGATCTCCATGAGTGAGTCACTTAAAGCGTTAAATAATATTCGTACACTGCGCGCCCAGGCACGTGAGCTGGCTCTGGCTGATCTGGAAGAAATGCTTGAGAAATTTAGCGTGGTTGTGGCTGAGCGTCGTGAAGAAAGCCATGCTGAAGAAGCAGCCGTTCGTGAGAAAGCAGAAAAGCTGGCCAAATATCGTGAATTACTGCTGGAAGACGGTATTGATCCCAATGAATTACTGGGAGCCTTGCAAGGCGCTGGTAAACCGCGTGCCAAACGTGCGCCGCGTCCTGCTAAGTACAAATATACCGATGAAAACGGCCAGGAAAAAAACTGGACTGGTCAGGGACGTACCCCCGCTCCGATTAAAGCTGCCATCGACAGCGGTAAATCACTGGATGACTTCCTGATTTAATTACGTTTCAGTCTTAATTATTGCTGACAGTTATGTGGGGCTAACTCCCCACATAACTGTTTTATTTTATGCCCTCTCTCTCCTGATTCGATTCCGACACCCTCAGCCAATGGATAATAGTTTGAGCCAGATCTTCAGGCTGTTCCAATGGGATCATGTGCCCACTTCTGTCAAAAATCTGAAGTGAGGCGTTGGGCATTGCGGCAACTAATTCGCTCGCTTCATCCAGGGAGCGAAGACCATCATTGGCACTCGCAATAACCAGTGCAGGACAATGGATGGTTGCTGCCGGAACGTCAGTACGGCGTAGTGTTGATTGTTCGACAAACGCCTGGTAACCCAAACGGCATCCCATCTGTTTAATATGCGTAATCAGCTTTGTATCCGATGCATTATGCGGATGCAGTGATTTGGCGATCGATATACGGCTCAATCCTTTGAAAGTTGATGCGGAGAGCGCTTGTATGGCTTGCTGTTTTGACTCCATCTGCTGTTCGGTATCTTCGCGCAGGGAACTGGCGATGATCACTAATGATTCCACCCGGTCCGGAAAATCCGCGGCCAGCTGCCTGGCAATATATCCACCCAGCGAGAAACCAATCAGTACGAATTTGGACGGGAGATGATCGGCAATAGCATGGGCTATTTCCCTGATCGTTTTGCCACCGGCCAGTGATGCGTCAAAGACGGACCATTGTTGCGGCAAGTGTTTCCTGAATTCATCCCATAGTGTCTCATCCAGCATGTAACCTGGTATCAGAACAATTGAGTATGGATACGTCTTCACTGCGATCCCCATTACGTGAGAATAACTAAAAGTTCCTGATTAAAGCTGCCGCGACGATACCGCAACTGAACGCCGGTAACGGCTTTTTCAGCAACAGCATGATAATTGTCGTAGTCAGCAATGCCATGCACGCACCGTTATCCCCTGTCACCGATCGGCACCAATGACATAATGTAAACTCCCGCCCAGTGGGTTACCAGAGTGACCACCGCCATCACCAGAATAATGATCAGCGAACCTGTTCCTGCGGTATCAATATTCATTTTTCTGCGCTCCTGAGATTATCCAGCAGCACCATCCACCAGCGCGCCAACAATAACGTGGCTGTTTTCCTGCAGATACCGGTAAGCCATCAGTGATGAGATATCGGGCCAGCTTTTCCGAGTCAGGATCGGGCTGTTACGGATAGCAAAGAACCTCACGCAATTTACCCTGTCCAATATAGGCTCTCTGTGGGAGCAAAAGACGGGTGCCCGGCTGAGTTGCCACACCGTGGCCAGCTTCTTCTTCATGATTTCGTCTCTTGCGGCAGTACGGTGTAAATCACCAGATTTTTCGGGTTGTAAACGCGCGATGCCACCGCACGAACACCTTAGTGGCAATAGCTTTATCCAGTGAGGAAACGCGTGAGAGATAACCGGGATTATCGAAATGGCGGTAACTGAGCATCAGACGGCGCTGAAGTGTGTAGTAATCATTATCACACTCTGCCGCGATAAGATTTGTAGTTGAGCTGATATTTATCCAGCCTCAGTCCCAGCGCTCGCCGGGTGATATTCAGATGTGCCGCTGCGCGGGAAACGTTGCCCTGAAAGGTCGTCATTGCATCCACAATCAGGTCATATTCCACCTGCGCCAGGCGTGCTTCCAGTCCTTCTTGCTCGGTAAGATGCTCAATGATCGGCTGCAGATTAATCGGCAAATGGTAGCTGTGAATAATGCCTTCATCCGCTAATAACACTGCCCGTTCCATAACATTCTCCAGCTCACGAACATTCCCCGGCCATTCGTAATTAAGCAGCATATTCAATGCCGGTGTCGCGATGGCGGGGAGATCCACGCCCTGTTCACGGGAAAAGCAGGCATTGAAGTAATCCGCCAGAATCAGGATATCGTTGCCACGTTCGCGCAGCGGGGGAATGGTGATAGGAAACACGTTCAGTCGATAATAGAGATCTTCCCGAAATGTTCCCTGTACCACCATTTCATGAAGATCGCGGTGCGTGGCGGCAAGAATGCGCACATTCACGCGTAAGGTCTCGTTGCTGCCTACCCGTTCAAAACTTCGTTCCTGTATGACCCGCAGCAGCTTAGACTGCGCAGAAGGAGACAATTCCCCGATTTCATCGAGAAAAATGGTGCCCCCATCCGCTTCTTCAAAACGCCCGGCTCGACGCGAGATGGCACCGGTAAAGGCCCCCTTCTCATGACCGAACAGCTCAGATTCAATCACACTTTCCGGCAGCGAGGCGCAGTTAAACTTGATGAATGGCCCTCCGGCACAGGGGCTGTTTTGATGAATGGCCGTCGCAACGCGCTCCTTGCCTACGCCGCTCTCCCCCAGAATCAGCACCGTGGTGCGCGCATGGCTCACCTTCGCCATCATGCGATACACGGACTGCATCGCCCGCGAGTTGCCGATGATGTTATCCGGCTTGAACTGGCCATTGGCCAGCAGCGAGCTGTGTGCCTGGGTGATTTTTTGGTGCGCGCGTTCCAGCAGGTGCAATTCAACCGCCTGAGCAATAATGGCAGCAATCACGCGCAGGACTTCTAAATCAAGAAAACGCAGCTGGGTATTATTGTATATCCGCTCGATACCGATCGTACCCATGACTTTTGAGCCACGAATGATCGGCACGCAGATAAAGGAATGCTGCCCGTCGCGCTGTTTATCCCAACTGCCGGTGCGATTTAAAAACAGCGGATCGTCAGCAATATGCGACACAATAATCGGCTGGCGGGTCTCGATGACTTTGCCGGTGACCCCTTCCCCCAGCGCATACACGCCCTTCTCTGCCTCCTCGGGTGATAACCCGTAGCTTTCATGGATATAAATCTGATTGTTGTTGGCATCGTATAAAGTGATCATGCCCCGAATCACCTGCATGTGTTTTTGCATCAATTCCAGCACGAGCTTTAACGTGCGCGATAAGCTTCCACCGGCGCTCACCACGTTGCTCACTTCCGACAACAACGGCATTAATTCGGAGCGACATTCTCCCAGACGACAACTGAATGACAACACTGGCGGCAACCTGCTACTCATAGCAAGGCCTCTTTTCTCATGGCGCATCACGTTTCTCCCGGTAAATCTGACATCAGGCACAAGGGCGAACAGCGGCAAGGTAGGCGGTTACGGCATCACCGCATTTGCCTGATGGTGCAAAATCAGCGCCATGTCAGATAAAAAAACGCGATACATAACGGTTTGATAAATAAACATAAAAAATAATAATGCGTTCCACCTAAGCGCAAACGTTGTTCCTCTTGGAACAGTGATGTCGTATTTCGTACCTCAGGGAACCTTTTTGCTGACCACCACCTGCAAATTTCCATCAGGTGCACAGTCGCTGACCACAAACAGCTGGTACTCAGCGAGACGGTCGAACCACTTCGGCACATGGTCGCAGCGAATTTCCAGGCGCGTGAAACTTTCCTGTTGCATCAGCGGCACCAGCAATTGCTTTGAGGTATGACTGCCGCCACAGCGCAAGGCAGCAATCAGATCGACATGAAATTCTCCCGGATTGGGTCCCGCATGTACAAACGCCTGAGGCAACTGCGCTACCGGCTCAGGGGGCGCTGGCTGCTGCTGCGCGATGAGGTTTAGCGCGACCTCGGGCGTACCCGCAGATTGCCACATGGTAAGTCCCGAGCCATCAAACCAGGCGAGTAGCGCGCCATGGATCTCCCGGGCAATAAAATGGCGGCACTCCGGCATCAGCGCCAGCATTGCCAGCGTGTGCTGGCGGATCTCCGCCAGCGATGTCGTCCCGGCAAGGGTAAATGGCATCTCTCGACAGATACGCCAGTGCTGGTTTTCGCGGGTGTACAGCATCACCGTACCGGGTTCGGTTAGCGCTGCGATAACACCCTGCTCATTGAGAAAAACGGCAATTTTCATGGTCTCCCCCGGATTCAATAGCCGTGTTGTTTACCTTTCAGCGAAGTAATATCGATGCGGATGACCTGCGTCGCTGTCAGGTTAGCGGCTGGGAAGGTGAAGGTTTTATCGCTAAAACGCGCCATCAACCGGTGCAGCATGGTCACTTTTTCGCTGTCATCATCGACAAAATGGGTTTTACCCAGACCAATCACTGTGCGATGCCGCGCCTCAAAATTACATGCCAGTAGATCCTCGATGATTCCGCCATAGCTGGAGACGGCAAAACAGATATTGGCGTTACGTTTCATCATGTCGATCTTGCTGCCGCTACGTGCCGAGTGAAACCATAGTGCTGTGCCATCCCAGACATAAAACACCGGTAGCAAAAACGGCATATCCTCGCAGGCCAGGGCGATATACATCACGCGCCCCTCCTGCAAAACCGCGTCTATCTGCGCTGGATCGGTAATCTCCCGCTCTTCGCGTCGCATTGCACCGTGCGGATGGGCTAATGGTGTGCTGCTCATCACTGCGTCCTCCAGGTGGCATCGTGCCGTTCGCGATTAATCAGCGCATCCAGCTCATCACACACCGCCAGAATGCGGAGTTTGTCATCTTCATCTGGCGTTCCATGGTGGTAGTCATCCACCGAGCAGATACCAAAAATCGTATCCAGTGCCAGAATGTTGCTGCGCAGCGTCTCGCTAAAGGTACTTTTTTCCTCTGCGCTGGCAAGCAGGCTGCGGTAGTTATGGTTGAACGGCATTTCACCATGCAACGAACAAAGCGCAATCAGGTAGCACTCCACCGCAATGGCAGCAACGTTAAACACCAGACTGGGTGAACGGGACTGCTGCACCAACAACCGGGCGCGACGATGGTAGCCAAACGCATGTTCGTAACAACGGGTAAAGCGTTGTTCATCACTTTCGAACAATAACTGAGTCATAGCGTTATCCTGTGATTAGAAGCCGGGGGTAGCGGGTTACCAGACATTCAGGATCCACTCTTTGTTTTTCTTGTATTCCATATCGGTAAACAGGGTGTTTGCCATCTGCTCCGCCAGCCAAATCGCCCCGGCATAGCCCACCACCGGGTGCCGGTAATGCCCGGCACGGTCATAAGTGGGGAAACCAACACGCACCATCGGAATTTGGTTATCAATCGCGGTAAAGCGCCCTTTGGAATGACCGAGGATCAAATCCAGCTCCAGCTCGCCGTCAGTAATACGCTTTTCCATCTCCCACAGGTCAGCGTTAGTGATGATTTCCATCCTGTAATCCACCTGTTGTTGCAACGCCTGAATACGTGGATCACTTTTATAGGTGGCGTTATCGTCACCCAGCAGCAGCAATACCGGTTTCATTTCCAGATCGAGACAAAACTCCGCCAGCCCCACCACCAGATCCGGGTTGCCATAAATTGCGACCTTTTTATCGGCAAGGAACATATGGACCAGGTCGGTCAGCGCATCAACCGCAATACCACGCTCACGCACCAGCGACGGTGGGATCGGCTTACCGGTTAACTTTTTCAGGTTATGCAGGAAGGTATCGGTATTGCGGATGCCAATAGGCGTGGGGCCGACCATCGCCGGGACCTGGAAGGATTCTTCCAGATAGCGCGCCGCTTTCGCCCCTTCATAACGATTAAGGGCAAGGGTCGCGCTGGCGTTGGCGGTATCGACCAGATCAGCAATGGTGGTGTTACCGTGCGACACCGTATTGCCGGACGGCATCAGCGGTGAGTCGAAATCTTCGATTTCAAATAACACCGTGGCATCAATATCCATGGCCTGCAACAGGTGCTTCAGCGCCGTCACATCGCCAGGATTCACCCAGCCGGTGATCAGATTAATTTTGCCGTTGGGCTCCCCTTTACGCGCAAAATATTTGACGATATCGCGCACCGCCACATCGTAGCCACTGATCATACTGCCGACAAAACTCGGGGTGTGGATCGGGATCAGGTGTACTTCGCGCCCGGCATACTTCTCCTGCAACAATCCTTCGTTGAGTTTGCGGACTACGCCGTCAACGTCATCACCGATGACCTCAGTCGAGCAGGTGGTAATGATCGGGATAACCTTAACGTGGGGATAGCGCATCAGCAGCACATCGACCGCCTGTTCTACGCGATCCAATGCACCAAACACCGCCCCGTCTTCATGTACCGACGACGACGCAATTTCAAAACTCTCTTTCAGATGCTGAGAAATGAGCAGGCGGACAAACATCACGCAGCCCTGACCGCCATGGACGATACCAATACAATCTTTGATGCCGATACTGACGTACTGCGCACCCGCAGGCTGGCAGGTAAAGATGGGGTTGATCACCCCAGTGCGGTCTTTCGCTTTCAATTCACAAGACATAGTCAACCCCCCTTTAATAACGCTTATCCGTCAGTTCGGCATTAAGCGAACCGGTGATTGTCAGGTAATCAAGGCGCTGGTGCAGCGCCGTCATCAATGTCGTTATCGCTTCGTTGCTCATCGCCTGCAGCCAGGCAAAACGGGTACGGTACGCATCGGCGAGCACCACCGCATCCACCCAGTAGCAGCGATCGGCAGGTGTGCCCAACTCAACCGGCTCATCACAGAGCAGCTGCCGTGTTTTGCCCAAAATCCCGGCATTCTGTTTTTCCCGATCCCAGTTGCGGGAGTGAAACTGCCACAGGCAATGTTTCATGATGTAATCCACCATCAGTTCCACCTGTTCATCCTGTGTCATACCGCCTCCTGTTGATTTGGTGTCGCGCCGGAAAAATCGGGATACTCACGCTCGCGTAATTTGCTGACGCTGTCGTAGCCGCCGGTGTATTCGCGCCAGGTGTCGTGATGACGTATCTCATCGCTCAGGCTGACGTCTGACAACATGCGGGCAGTGGCAAAACCCTGCTGGGTGGGGATTTCATCCTGGCTGATATCCAGCTTCGCCAGTTGATGAATGGGGGAATAGATAGCGTTATAGATATCGCGTGCAAAGCGCACCCAGCCTTCAAACCCTTTGTAGGGTCCGTTGTGGTAAGCATGGGCGTTGAGATAGGGCACGCGGATTTTTTTCGCCACTTCGCCCGGGCGTTTACCGGTGAAAATGACATCCGGTTTGAGTTTGTACATGGCTTCCAGCGACTCAAGCTCATTGGGATCGTCGATCGCCAGTGCACCGGCTTCACAACGGGCAATGCCCTTCTCCATATCCCCCTGATGGCCGAACTTGGTATAAACCGATACCACTTCGACACCCATTTCGGCGTGAATAACGTGTGCCCAGTGCCACAACTTGGCCCCCCCCGGCCACAAACACACTTTCTTGCCTTTCAGCCGCGCTTTGTACCAATCCAGCTCAGGTTTCCAGCGGGCTACCTCCTCATCAATAATCGCCTGGGCGCGGTCTTCAATACCGAAGAACAGGCCAATTTTGCGCAGGGAATCTGCCAGCGGACCAAAGCCAAAGCCGTCAATATCCAGACGTGGAATGCCATAGCGCACGCGCAATTCGTTGCAGATATATTCCGCTGAACGGGCGCACTCCAGTACATTCAAATGTGCTTTGTGCATCGCACGCAGATCATCATAGGAACCGTTGCCGGTAAAGGTGGACAGCACCTGGATTCCCATCCGTTTGAAATAATCGACCATCACTTCCTGATCGCCCTGGATATTATATTCACCCACATAGTTGATGACATAATCGCTGGTGATCGTCGGTTCTACCGTGCCAACTTTTTGATTCACCCAGGCAATATTGATTTTGTGGTGTCCACCGGACTGGCTTGGACCAGCAAAGCCTGGTGAATTACAGACGAAAATATCAACATCAGGACGCTCATCCATCACCTCCTGCGCAATGGCAGCGATATCATCACCAATCAGAGCAGAGGCACAGGTCTGATAAATGGTCATTCTCTTGATATTGGGATGTGCATCAAACGCTTCGATAATATTATTCTTCAAAACCTTCTCCGCACCGAATACGATGTGTTTCTCTTTCATGTCGGTGGCAAAGGTATACTTCAGCTGAAAGTTATCGTTATCGCTGATATAACGTTTCGTCTGCCAGGTGTCATAAGTACAACCGACCGGTCCATGACTGATATGAATAACATCCTTCATCGGCGTACCGATAACGTGTTTTGCACCACAATAGGCGCATCCCCGTTCAGAAATGGTTCCCGGAATGGTATTTAAATACCCCAATGGTAGTGCAGAGGTTATATCTTCATCCGGGCCTTTAACGACCGCATGTTGTTTTCGTTCCGGAATACATTTACTGCATTCAAACTCATGATAAGGCATAGTGAATCCCTCTTCCGGGAGTGATGATAAATATATCGACCAGAGTTAGTGAGCGGGCATCAATCCATAAAACCGTATTTGACGACCATTTTTTCCAGTTGATCCATCGTCAGGGGGCGCGGGATGACCAGATCTTCGTTCTCGATAATCTTGCGCCCTAACTCCCGGTATTCCTGCGCCTGGTTGGCATTCGGGTCGAATTCGGTCACGGTTTTCTTGTTGAATTCCGCCTTCTGGACGATGTTGTCGCGCGGTACAAAGTGGAGCATTTTGGTGCCGATAGCGGCGGTGAACTCTTCCAGAAACTCCTTCTCACCGTCTACGTTGCGGCTATTACAGATAATGCCACCTAAGCGTACTCCGCTTTGTTTGGCATATTTCACCAGCCCTTTGCAGATATTATTCGCCGCATAAATCGCCATCATTTCGCCCGATGCTACGATATAAACTTCCTGCGCTTTACCGTCACGAATCGGCATTGCGAACCCGCCACATACCACATCGCCCAGCACATCAAAGAAAATAAAATCGAGATCGTCGGTATAGGCTTTATTATCCTCCATCAAATCAATTGCGGTAATGACACCTCGACCGGCACAACCGACGCCTGGCTCCGGACCGCCTGATTCAACGCAGCGAATATTAAATACGCCGGTTTTCACCACCATTTCATTGGTGATTTTTTCGGCCCCTTGATCGCGAAGCACATCCATCAGCGTTTCCTGTGGCTTGCCACCGAGAATAAGACGGGTGGAATCTGCTTTTGGGTCACAACCATGAATAAATACTTTTTTACCGTGGAACCAGGCAAGTGCGGCGGCGGTATTCTGCGTCGTCGTCGATTTACCGATCCCTCCTTTGCCGTAAATAGCCAGCTTGCGTGTCATGATGCTTCCTCTTGATAAGAAAAATTAAGAAAAGCCCGTATAGTCATGTACAAGAGGAAAATGCAAAGCAGGGACCAGTTTTTAATTAGCATATAAAAAATGGTATTGTTACGTTGTAAGTTATTTATATTTATTGGATTAATTATTTTTTAGGCGGGCAGGGAGAAAGAATAAGATGACAGGAAACGTGCATCTGCGAACATTCCGGTAAAAAAAGATACGTGATGGTAAAAATCGCACGCTAGTTTCGTTCAGTCTGGGAGAGCAGAAGCATTTGTTGCTGAAAAGTCGCATGACTACGTGGTTTGCATCATTCTTCCTGTCATTCCTTTGCATTTCTGGAACAGGCCAACTTCCCCAATGCTGAGCCAAAATAGCAGCGAGGCTTCTGGCTCATCCGTAGCGATTCAATTCCTGTATTGGTCAAAAAAACGTTTCAGGGCGCTGGCAACGGCTTCGGGTTGCTCCTCTGGCTGAAAATGACCACAATCCACAATCTGCTGACTATGAATATCATCCCCAAATGCTCTCAGAGTTGCAGCCACATCAGGAATGGCCCCCTGGTCAGCTGACAGCCCCAGCACCGGCATCGTCAGGCGTCGCTCTCTGGCAAGTTCAGCGTTCTGTGTCGCTGATAAAGAGAGCGCCCGGTAAAACTCAAGTCCAGCGCGCAATCCACCCGGTGCTTTGAGCAAACGTTCATACTCCGTAATTTCGGCTTCGCCATAACAACCAGGATTGGCCGTTTTTTCGCGAAAAAACCATTCCAGATAAATACGCTCACGTCCTGCGAGCAACGCTTCCGGAAGGTCTGCTACAGCATGGAAGGAAAAGTGCCAGGTCTTCCATGATTTGTCGGAAGACGACGGCAGTTTGTCCGGTAACGATACCCCTGGAATACCCGCATCCATCAAGGTGAGAGCCCGTATTTCCTCGCCGAACATCATCGCGTAGGGAAAGGCGACCCAAGCACCTACATCATGTGCGGCCAGGAAGTAAGAGCCTAAGTTTAACGCAGAGACGAAGCGATGCAGCCGCGTGGCTACCGTTCTGGTGTCGTAACCGGAAAGGGGTTTGTCTGTGTCACCTTGTCCTGGTAAATCGACAGCCACAATCCGATATTTGTCTGCCAGATATGGCATCACATGACGCCAGGCAAACCAGCTCTCGGGGAACCCCGCCAGTAATACCAGCGGAATCCCATCCTGGCGTCCACCAGAAACATAATGAAAACGCAGACCCTCTACACGGATAAAATGATGGCTAAAACCATCGGGCGCATCAGGGGGTATGAAACCAGACATAACGGACTCCTACAGTAAAAGCACACTGCCAGCCAGCAGCAGAGCGGCAACATCGCTCCGGCAAGGATGGCAACAATGACGAACATCAACAGGACTTACTCCAGTAGCTTTAGTGCCTGAGCCACGAAGCCGTCGCCATCATTGGTCAAAGTCGAGGCCTTGCCAATCACACGCATCCCTTGCAGTAACGCCAGGATCACTTCAGCAGCAGCATGCACGTTAGTTGTCATAGCGACGGAACCATCCTGTTTACCCAGTTCAATCAGGGCCTCAAGGGCAGCCTTGCGCCTGGCAAGTTGACCTTCTAAATTACCGGCAACGGCGCCAAGCTGGTCGATATGAGTGACACCGGCAACCACCATACAACCCAGTTTGCCGTCTCTTCCCTGGCTAAGCTCAGCATAATCTCGCAGCAGTTCCGCAATTTTGGCTTTGCCGTTAGCAGCCTTTTCAAGCCGTAATTTCAGGCTCTCTTCACGAAGTGACACATAGCGTTCCAAAGCCCTGGCGAAGACACCTTCTTTATCCTGATAGGCTTTGTAAATGCTACCCGTCGTGAGGCCCGTGGCTGCGGTAATGTCAGTGATACTGACGCCGCTAAATCCCCGGCTGCGAAAGAGCGTAATAGCCCCGTCAAGAAATTTCTCTTCGTCAAAAACCCGTGGCCGCCCCCGGGAGGGTTGAGCAGTATCTGCATGGGAAAGTGATTTCATCGCTAATCCACATTTAGGAAATGATCACTTCCTTTTTAGCTGCGCGTGGTCTGGCTGTCAAGAAAAGATGCTTTGTTTGTTGCTCGAATAATGCAGTTTGAGATCGCAAAAGGAGCTGCCGGAAGAACGAAATGATACCTCTACTTGTGTGAGTTCAGTGTTTGTTGTGCTTCATGTTTCATCACATGAGTGCGAACCGCAGTCTGAAAAACTTTAAACAATAACCCATTGATAAATGTAGCGACTGTCAGCACGACAAAAGCGGTCACCAGCCAGTCGACCAGGCCGATGTCACTATGCAAAAGTGTGGGCCGATAGAACAACATACCCGCCGCAACCATCCAGTGGCTCATGCAGTAAAAACAACTAAAAAGATGGCCCAGCATGCCATTTTTTCGTGCTGTCCATGCCCGTAACGGTGCAAAAAGTTCGGTTTGGGTAATTGTCATCGACAGACTGGCAGATGCCAGGGCAATCATCAGGCAGGTTGAGATATTTGAAGATAACTCGGGAGTCATGACTGGTTCCTTTTACATCAACGGTTTCTATTTTTTCCGCGAACATCACGCTGCGGCCCTTTCATGTAACTTATAAAATCACATGATATTTGCCGTTGTCAATCTCATGTAACATTGTAAGATACATGAATGTAATCGGAGAGAAGAAATGAAATGCGTCAGGACAACAAGCTTTCCCGGACACTGCACGTTTTACTGCACATGGCGTGTCACGACAAAGTGTATACCTCGGAACAAATTGCCATGATGCTTGGAACGAACAGCGCAGTGGTAAGACGCACTTTGGCTGGGTTACGCGATGCGGGTTTTGTCTCTGCGGTAAAAGGCCACCACGGCGGCTGGCGTATTGCCGGTGATCTCAAGGGTATCAGCCTGCTTGATATCTATCGTGCGGTGGGCGCTAAGCATCTTTTTGCCATCGGCGGAGGGGATGAAAACCCGGAATGCGCGGTTGAAGCTTCGGTTAATCAGGCGCTGGGCAATGTGCTGGATGAGGCTGAGCAACTACTCCTGGATCGTTTCTCTGAAATTAGCCTTGAAGACCTGAGAGTAGGTTTCAAATGTCACTGCCCTGAAGACCTGTAGTCAAACATACGAAAAAGGCCGCCTTGCGGCGACCTTTTCCGGCACTTCCCTGTACGACCATCCGTTATTTGTACAGTTCTGCGGTCATGTGAACACGGTTATTGGTGTTCGCTTCGGTAATTTTGTACTGCGCGCCCTGCTGTGCTGCCTGAGCGGCGATTTTCGCTTCCGCACCGTCCAGAGTTGAAGAGGTTACGGAGATGCTCTGAGCAAAGCTGCCAAATGACATCAGTGAAAGAGCAGCGACAGCGGCGATGGACATTGCTTTGATAGTTTTCATGGTCTTAATCCTTAATTTGTCTGTTTAGAAGGCTGTGCGCCTTCGATGGAAATAATAATAACCATAGTTATTGTTTCTTTCTTGATAATTAGTGCGATCATTGTGATCTGGCTAATCATTACTTCCCGCGTTAACCGTTTATTTAGTCAGTTCCGCTGACAGGTAAGCACCGTTATCCACACGTGCACCGGTGATTTTGTAAGAGGCACCGGCCTGTTTAGCCTGAGCGGCGATTTTGGCTTCTGCGCCATCCAGGGTTGAAGCGGAAGCGGTGATGCTCTGTGCGAAGCTGCCGAAAGAAACCAGTGACAGGGCCGCAACTGCAACGAAAGTTTTGATAGATTTCATGGTCAATTCCTCAGAGATAATTTTTAGTGGGTGGAGCGTTGTGCCCCGATGTGAGAGAGAATAGACCTGTAGGCCGGCGAGTAAAAGCTGAGGGATTTGCTGAAATGATTCAAAAAAACTGAATGAAAATTAATCGGGAAATTGGCCCCGATACTTCCGTATCATTCAATTGGGGACGATATAACGGCTGTGACGATCATCGATTCTTTGCTGAATCTCCCTGCTTCTTAACGTTCTCGCCGGTAAACTCAGTCCGTACGATCTTACAAACCGGGCGATGTTGCAGTTCTGACGTCCTCTTTTTCTTTAAGGTTTTATCTTTCTTACCCGTCGGCCAGTAGATAAAAAAATCTGCAATCAGCTCAAGCAAGTCTCTCATACTTTCCTCACTTATCTTTTCTGCCAGCATAGTTGATCATGCGAGTCCGTGTCAGTTACTACCCTTATAAATTCATGTTTCAATAAGAAAAAAATCTAATTCGTTATTGACTGCATCTGCTATTGTTCAAATGATACCGGAACTGGAGAACACCAGTCGGCCTCATCCCGCGCACGAAAATCAACGATAGCGTCTTCAATTTCTCAGAAAATCATATGGAAATGCCTGAGGTTAACGTATGAATACAATCATTCCATTAGAAGCGCTCGGCCCACGCATATGTATCATGGGGCCATCAAACAGCGGAAAGTCCACGCTTGCTGAGGCAATAGCACGCAAAACATCCTTGCCCGCCATTCACCTTGACAGGCTTCATCACATGCCTGATTCAAACTGGGTACCACGAGACAATGCAGAGTTTCTGCGCCTGCATTCTGATGCAATCAGTCAGGAAAAATGGGTTATGGATGGTAACTACAAAAAATGTATTCCGGAGCGCCTCGAACGCGCGACGGGTTTTATTCTGCTTGATTTGCCAACCCATATTAGTCTGCTGCGCTACATCCACAGATGTTACTCAGCAAAGCCGAGAGTAGGTGGTCTTAAAATTGGCAGGGAACATGTCAAATGGGACATGATAAAACACATCACCTTAGTCACTCCCGGAAACCGAAAAAGCTACAAAAAAATGTACGAACAGATCCCGCTGCCAAAGTTGTTACTGGCGACGCCAGAAAACGTTAAAGAATATTTTAAGCACTGGAAGCTATAAATATGATGTGGAAAGTCTGAACGGAGTTTCCCCGCATGGCATCCAGCCTTAATGCTGCCAATCGACGTTGCCTATCACCGCAATAGTTAGCATGTTAACAATTGCAGCATTTATTGATAATATTGCAATAGTAACCATGGTTATCATTATCCCCATCGGAGGCACACAGTCTCCCACCCAAACAAACTAAGGAAATGACCATGAAAACTATCAAAGCAATGTCTATCGCCGCTGTCGCCACTCTTTCTCTGATGTCATTCGGTAGCTTCGCTCAGAGCGTCACTGCTTCTGACTTAACTCTGGATGGTGCTGAAGCGCAAATCGCTGCTCAGGCAGCACAACAGGGCGCACATTATAAAATCACCGAAGCCAGCAACAATAACTTCGTGCATATGACTGCTGAACTGTACAAATAACAGCGAGTTGTTAGAAGAAGTATCAGAGGAGGTCGCCCGGGGCGACCTTTTTTTGTTTGAAGCTTTGATTCCTCGCCTCAATGCATTTTCTTTAAGAGAAAATCGACCAGCACTTTGATTCTTTTTGTTTTCCCTGCGCTTTTCAGGTAATACAAATACACGGGCGGATAGGTTCTCCAAAAAGGTTTCATCACCGGTACGAATTTTTCTTTATCAGAGAGCAGTTCATATACGGGTTCGAAAATTCTGCCAATCCCGAGGCCATTACGTATTCCATCTGCCATAACATCAATATCGTTGCTCATTAACTGAAACGGCATTTCCACCGTTAATTGCTCGCCCTTTTCTTCCAGAATCAGCGGCAGAATACGGTTATTGGTGATAAACCGATACCCTATCAATTTATGCAGCTGAAGATCTGCAGGGACTTGCGGCATACCATATTCCTTAAGATATGCGTCCGAAGCGTACAAGCCTTCACGGAAAGGTTTCATCAACTGGCGGGCAACCACGCCCCCATCAAGGATGTCGCCAAATCGAATCCCCAAATCATACTTCTCATCAATGATGTTGATCGTCCCGTCATACACGGATATCTCAAGCTGTATTTCTGGATAACACTGGCAGAACTCAGCCATAAAGGGTTTGAGAATAAGCACATACGCAAATCGTGAGAGGGTGATTCGTACCAGTCCGGATGGCACCTGATTAAGGTCCCGAACATTTTCCAGCGCCGTTTCCAGTGATTCGACGGCCTGTGACGTCTGCTGCAATAGCTGCTGGCCCGCATCGGTCAATTCGATGCGGCGAGTGGTGCGAATGAACAACGGATGCCCCGTATATTGTTCCAGCAACTTCAACGCCTTACTTACCGATGGCGGCGTGATACCCAACTTCCTCGCCGCTGCGGAAATGCTGCCCTCCCGGGCAATGCTCTGGAAAATACGTATCTGGCTATAAATCACGTTGTTCATTACTTCATCCTGATGCAATGCACCTGACCATTATTAACTGCAGGCTAAAAATCTTTGAGTCAAGGATGACCTAATCTTATGGGAAAAGCGAATTTATACTTCCCGTGACTAACGTGTCAGCGGTTTGTCACGGACCGGCAGCCCTGGTAGACGTCAAACTGGGTAACGGTGAATACCTTGTGAACGGTAAAAGCGTTACGGCTTTTACAAACCGGGAAGAAGACGAAGTTCAAGGTAACGATATCGTTCCGTTCCTGCTTGAAAACGCTTTGGTTGAACATGGTGCAAAACATCACCCGTCACCAAACTGGTCTGAAAATATTATTATCGGTGGACGTTTAATCACCGGGCAAAATACAACTTCCGCTCACGGAGTGGGGGCCGCTGTATCACAGGCACTCTTCTTATTCGAGAGAGAATAGCGAAATGAAAAAATTACCAAAAATTGCGTTAGGTACCCGGTCCTGGGGCACGGGATTTGCCGGAGGCGATACCGTATTTGGCAACCACCTGACTGACGATCAAATGAAAGTCGTATTTGAATCAGCAATGCAGGAAGGGTTGAATTTATGGGATACCGCCGCCGTATACGGCATGGGCAGTTCTGAGGATGCACTGGGGAAACTCGTACGCCAATATCCGCGTGAGCAAATCGTATTATCGACAAAATTCACACCGCAGATTGTGGATCAACAGGCAATAAATCCCGTCGAAGATATGCTGAACAAAAGCTTAACGCGCCTTGGCGTAGCGGATATCGACATTTACTGGATTCATAATCCTGCAGATGTTGAAAAATGGACTCCCGGGCTTATTCCGCCACTAAAAAGTGGCAAGGTCCAACGCGTTGGTGTATCCAACCACAGTCTGGCACAAATCATGCGCGCTAATGACATCCTTAAGGCAGCAGGATTCGCCGTGTCTGCCGTACAAAATCATTACAGTCTGCTTTATCGTTCATCTGAAGATGCGGGAATTCTTGATTACTGTAACCAGAATGGCATTACCTTCTTTTCCTATATGGTGCTGGAACAGGGTGCCCTGAGTGGCCGGTACAATACCCGCAACCCTATGCCTTCCGGTAGTGGCCGTGCCGAGACCTACAACAAGATATTACCGCAGTTGGAAAAATTAACCGCGGCAATGCAGACCATCGGCGAAACCCGGGAAGCCAATGCTGCACAGGTGGCAATAGCCTGGGCAATTTTCAAAGGAACATTGCCAATCATCGGAGCAACCAAAGTCCATCATGTCCTCGACGCAGCAAAAGCAGCATCACTCCATCTGACTGCCGAGGAGGTCTCCACGCTTGAGCGGCTTGCGGCTGCGACCGGCGTAGATACGCGTGGTTCGTGGGAAAAACCGATGATTTAACGCTTTCTCATGCCATCGGCCGGGTATTACAGACGCCAGTTTAAGTAAAAAGATTATTAGCCAGTGGCTAATAGTCTTTAAGCTATTGATGCTCTAAAAAACAGAACACACCCGACCTATACTGGACACCATTCAACCAACTCATTGTTAAGAATCAAAAATGCAAAATGTGTTAATTATTTCCGGTCACCCGGACCTGGCGCAGTCTGTCGGGAATGCCACTATCCTGAAAGAAGTTGCCGCTGCCCTGCCCGGAGTGGAAATTCGCTATCTGGATACACTTTATCCGGGTTATCAGATTAATGTCGCTGCAGAACAGGCCGCGTTGTTAAAAGCAGATGTGATCGTCTGGCAATTTCCTTTTTCCTGGTATTCAGTCCCCGGTTTAATGAAATTATGGATTGATCAGGTATTTCTTCACGGTTTTGCCCATGGTTCAACGGCGCAACTTAATGGTAAAAAACTCATCCTGTCATTTACCACGGGAGCTCCACAGTCACTGTACTCACCTGAAGGCTTTTTCGGGCATGATCTTGAGGATTATTTAATTCAGTTCAAAACCACGGCCGCGTTGTGCAATCTTGAGCTGCAAACTCCGATTTATACCTGTGGCATCAGTTACGCTGGCCGTGACGAAGCTAAAACGGCTGAGCAGATGATTGTTGCAAAAGAACATGCCTCGCGTTTGATTAGCTTCATCAAAAGCATGGCTGCCTGAATTAATAAACATCCATTACATGGTGGAATAAAATGTACATCATCAATATAACTGTTAATGCAGAGATCAGTGCAGAACAGCACGAAAGTCTTTTTCCGCAACACGCCGCCTGGTTTAAAAAATATTTCGATGCAGGCAAGTTCGTTATGATCGGCCCTTATGCTGATCGGGAACGTGCGGGTATTATCATTGCCAGCACTGAAAGCCACAGTGAGCTGGAGACTATTCTCAGCGAGGATTCTTATTATCCCGATCTGGCCAATTATGAAATCCGTGAATTTATCCCGAAAATGATTTCATCCGATCTGGAGAAATTTCAGCTAGCGTAACGAAAGAAATGTCGGAGATTATGCAATGCAATATACCAAACTTGGTAATAGCGACCTGATGGTCTCCCGTATCTGTATGGGATGTATGGGCTTTGGTGATCCCACCATTGGACAGCATAACTGGACACTGGGAGAAACCGAAAGCCGCGATATCATTCGATATGGTCTAGAAAACGGCATCAATTTTTATGATACCGCCATTGCCTATCAACTGGGTTCGAGTGAACGTTATGTCGGCAAAGCCCTGCGCGATATGGCTAAACGCGATGAAGTGGTGGTTGCCACCAAATTCCTGCCACGGACAAAAAAACAAATTGCCGACGGGATAAGCGGCCAGCAGGCTATCGCCCAATCACTCGATACCAGCCTGCACAATCTCGGCATGGATTATGTCGATCTCTATATCTACCATATCTGGGACTATAACACGCCGGTTCTGGAAGTGCTGGAAGCCCTGGATCGTGCCGTCCGCACTGGGAAAGTCCGTGCCATTGGCATTTCCAATTGTTATGCCTGGCAGCTCGCCAAAGCAAATGCGCTGGCTGAACGCGAGGGTCTGACCCCGTTCGTTTCGGTGCAAAGTCATTACAACCTGATTATGCGTGAAGACGAGCGCGAACTGTCTGGATTATGCCATGAAGACAATATCGCCATGACGCCTTACAGCGCATTGGCGAGCGGACGCCTTTCCCGCCAAAGCGACGTACAAACCCAGCGAGCAACTAAAGATGATTATGCGAAAGGCAAATACGATAAAACCGCCGGGCAAGACCAGATAATCATTGACCGCGTGGCTGAACTTGCCGCCCGTCATCATATCTCAATGACGGAAATTTCTCTCGCATGGTTATTAACAAAAGTGACTGCCCCTGTAGTGGGCGCAACGAAAAAGCACCATATAGAGGGTGCAGTAAAAGCGGTGGAGCTCGCCCTGAGCGAAGAAGAAATCATCTTCCTTGAGGAATGTTATTTGCCACATAACCTTTCCGGCATCATGGCACAAAATACGCCTCAGACTAAAGACAATAAACAGGTGTGGACGCGCTGATATCGCCTCTGAATCATGCATAAATTAATCGATAATTATTTATTCACTTAACAAGAGAATACCGCATGTTAAAAAAAATAATGTTGTCTGCTCTGGTGATGGCGTCCATGACAGCTCACGCCATGGCGAGTCGCCCTGCTTATTATGTTGCTGAATTTCAGGCCACGGATCCGCAAGGAATCAAACCCTATAGCGAACAGGTTGAATCGACGTTTAAACCTTATAGCGGACGCTTTATTGTTCGTGGCGGAGTGCTGGATGTCAAAGAAGGCTTCGGTGCACAGGGGCGACTGGTTATCATCAAATTTGACAGCTTAAAACAGGCACAGGACTGGTACAATTCTGCAGGGTATCAGAAAATTATTCCGATCCGTCATCGCTCAGGTAATTCACGTACTTATATTGTCGAAGGACAGCCTGATTAAGCATAAATATCCGCCTCTATTAATCACTCATTGTTCATCATTATTATTTCATTCATTTGTGATAATTACTCATAACACTATCCTGAGAAATGGCATTCCAAATATATTGATGGTGGCGATACCATTTCATTATCCAGATTACGGAGATAGACCAATGAGTAACGGTATTAAAAATAAAGTGGTTGTTATCACTGGTGCCAGCAGTGGCCTGGGCGAATGTACTGCACGCCACCTGAGTAAGCTGGGTGCCATTCTTGTTTTGGGTGCCCGCCGTGCAGAGCGCCTTCAATCACTGGTTGCCGATATTGAAAAACAAGGTGGTATCGCCATCGCCGTCGCCACGGATGTGACGCGTAAAGCACAGGTTGAAGCCTTGCTTAAGGCAGCGGTTGATAAGTTTGGTCGTATTGATGTGTTGCTCAATAACGCCGGGCTGATGCAGCAATCACGCCTCGACAGCCTGAAAACGGATGAATGGGACAATATGATTGATGTGAACTTAAAAGGGACACTATATGGCATCGCTGCCGCGCTGCCTTATATGCAGGCGCAAAAAAGCGGCCACATCATTAATGTCTCATCCGTTGCAGGCCATAAAGTGACGCCAGCGGGTTCAGTGTATTGCGCTACCAAACATGCCGTCCGGGCTATCAGCGAAGGGCTGCGCTCTGAAGTGAAAGCATGGAATCTGCGCACCACCATTATTTCGCCCGGCGCCGTTGCAACCGAACTGACCGATCATATTACGGAAAAAGACATTGGCCAGGGTATCCGTGATTTCTACCAACAGCATGCCGTAGGCGCGGATTCTTTTGCACGCGTTGTTGAATTTGCGATCTGTCAGCCTGCGGAAGTGGATATTAACGAAATCCTTTATCGCCCCACCAGCCAGGAACTCTAATTACCCTCACCGGTTCAAGGCGTGTCTGACCTGTGCAGTCACGCCTTTGGTGGCTGAACCCATCCAGTGACTGATGACGGGTGAATACACGCTCTCACTGGAGATATTGTTCGTCTCCCACTTTTTCCAGCCAGTTAACATTGGTTCCTTCGTTGCTGGTTTCCTGAATAGCGATATGGGAAACGCTGGTTGTTGACGTTGCGCCATGCCAGTGCCTTACGTACGCTGAGGAGCAGCAGGCCTGAACAGGGGATCGACCCATACCCGGCCGGTGAAGTTTTCCTGTGGTCTCTGAATAAAATCACGGCTGCCACTTTTAGAAATCGTCATCGCTGGCATCTCATTGGCCAGTGCCGATAACGAAAACAACAAGCCTAATGATAGTGAAAATGCAGCAGTTTTGTTCTTAAGCATCATAAACTCCATAAGGTTATTGAATAAAAAGGTCAACACTCACGATTTAAATTAAAAATAGATATTTCACCAGGCAGGTCTTTTCAATGTCATTATTTATAAAACCGCAATGCATCAAGCAGTAAACTAAAGGCTTTTGAAGGCTGTCTGCGTCCTGGATAATAGATATAATAGCCATCCCAGTAAGGACACCAGTCGTCAAGCACGCTGATCAGCGCCCCTGAATCGAGATATTGCTGGGCAATATCCCGTGGGACATAAGCCAGGCCATAGCCTTCAATAGCAGCATTTAATATTTGGTAGATCCGGCTAAATATGAGTTGCCCCTGCACTTTAACATTAATCCCCTTACCTTCTTTCTCAAATTCCCACGCATACAAATTCCCATGGGTTGGAAAGCGTAAATTGATACAGCTGTGTTTGAGCAGGTCGTTAGGCTGTTGCGGTTTATCATGATTCGCAAAGTATTCCGGCGCACCGACAACAGCAAAACGAACATCTGGCCCAATCTTAACGGATACCATCCCATTGGCGATTTGTTCCCCAAAGCGGATTCCTGCATCAAAACGGCCAGAGACAATATCAGTCAGCGTATAGTCATCAATAAGTTCCAGCTGAATTTCCGGGTAATCGCGTAAAAACTGACCAACTTTGGGCCAAATCAGGGTATTAATGGCGTAATCCGATGTTGATATACGAATGCAGCCTGCGGGTTGATTACTCAAATCCTTCAGGGACAGCAATTTATCCTGAATGCCATCGATGTATGGCCCGATATCATTCAGCATCGTCTCACCGACTGTCGTGAGTGAGACACTGCGTGTTGTTCGGGTAAGAAGTTTCACACCAAGCCGGCTTTCAAGCGTTCGCAGGCTATGGCTCAACGCGGATTGCGATATACCAAGCTGCGCGGCAGCTTTAGTGAAGTTCTGCAAACGTGCGACAACAATAAAAGCCGTAAGATCGTTCAAATTTTCTCGTGCCAAAAAGACCCCTTTCACTTGTTCAGATGGCAAAACTTTTAACCGCGATACCATTCTACTTGACACCAGGATTCGATCGGAGTCTTAACATTTTGCAGCATGATTAATGAGTAATTCTCATAACACTTTCAATTTATCGTTGCTTATCAAATGCCTTGTTTGCAGGTATAGTCCCTCCACTATTCAGGCAAAACCTATTTAGCTGGATTTTCACCCCCTCAGCTTATTGTTATTTCTGAAAAGAATTAGCGGCATCACTATTTTATTACATCGTCTGGTCATGCAATTTAATAACGGAGAATTAATCCGATGTTAAACGCTTCCCTTTTTAATTATCACCGCGCTAAAAATTTCGCCATCGTTACACTTCTTGGTTTGACATCTGCTTTTAGCGATGCAGCCCCTGACATTAGTGAGAAAAAGTCAATGCAAAGTTCTGATAATTCCCCGACGCAAGTGAAAACCGATATTTTGTCTGCTCGCCAGCAAGCCATTATTCCAGTGGCGGCATTCGGTGCAGCAGGCACCATAGACAAACTTAATACCGCGCTGGGCGAAAGCCTGGATGCTGGCCTGACAGTCAATGAAGTAAAAGAGGTTTTGATTCAACTCTATGCCTACGCGGGTTTTCCGCGCAGCCTGAATGCTCTTGGCGAGATGATGAAGGTACTGGAAAAACGTAAACAGCAAGGAATTGAGGATGTTCCAGGTAATGAACCGACGCGGGCTATTCCCGAAGGAAGCGCATTGCTTGAGGCTGGTACCCACAATCAGACATGCTTGTCTGGTGCCCCTGTCCAGGGACCACTGTTCGACTTTGCACCAACGATTAACCAATACCTCAGAACACATTTATTTGGTGATATTTTTGAGCGGGATAACCTCGACTGGCAAAGCCGTGAATTGGCGACGATAAGCATGTTGTCTGCCCTTCAGGGTGTCGATGCTCAGATACAGGCCCATATGCGGATCGGCATGAATACCGGTTTATCTGCAGACCAGTTACGCCATCTGACCCAGGTACTGGCGGAACGTGTCGATGAACAATCCGCACAACGCGCACGCGAAGCGCTGGAGAAACACCTTGCGACGGTTGCTGGAAAATAGAATCGATGCACGGTGCCTAGTCAAGGGCGGCACTGAAGGCAAGTATTACCGATCTCCAGTGGATTGTGGACAGCTATACCCTCGCGTTTGCCGCACTGCTTCTTATTGCTGGTTCGCTGTGTGATTTGATCGGTGCGCGCATGGCCCTTGGTGGCGGACTATCCCTTTTTGTGCTGGCATCAATAGCATGCGGGATGGCGATTGCCGTATTTGGTGCCATCCTTGCGCAATCCGTGTCTTTTATACCGGGTTTCCATATCAGCCTGATTCTGGCCGCTTGCCTGTCTCTGGGAACAGCGGTGATTGCATTCATAATTTGCCAGAACACACATTTTGAGTCGCCACTATGCAAATGAACCGAGCCGATATGGCAGATTTAATCTACTTTTGCGCCATCGCGCGGCACCAAAGCTTCAGCCGGGCCGCCATTGAACTGGGCGTCAGCGCATCTGCACTCAGCCATGCCCTGAAAGGGTTTGAAGCTCGCCTGGGTGTTCGTCTCCTGAACAGAACGACAAAAAGCGTCACACTGACAGAAGCGGGAAAAACCTTAGCACAGACGGTGCAATCACCCATTGAGACAATCGATTCGGCACTGGAGAAACTTAATTTATTCCGTGACACGCCTGCTGGTCGTATTCGCCTGAATGTCGCTGTTGAAGCGTCGACGTTATTGCTGGCCCCGATACTGCCTGATTTTGTCGACCTCTATCCTGACGTTGAACTGGATATTGTGGCCACCAACCGCATCGTGGATATGACGGAAGAAGGATTTGATGCCGGAATCCGTTACGGCGGCACAATCCCGGAAGATATGATTGCCCAACGCTTATCCGCTGATATCCGCTGGGTGGTGGCGGGTTCTCCGGAATATCTCGATCGTTTTGGGACTCCCCTGCACCCGAATGATCTCGACAAACATCGGTGTGTCAGTAACCGGTTGGGCGACAACCGCATCTATCGGTGGGAATTCGACCGGGGCGACGAATCGCTGGCGATTAAAGTACCGCCGCTAATCACGGTAGATCAGGCTGAGACCGGGCTTGTCGCGGTACTGAAAGGCGTGGGCCTGATGTATTACCCTGAGCCGTTAATTGCTAAATACGTCAAAGAAGGCAGCCTGCGACTGGTGCTTACCGATTGGGCCTCAATGGGTTCCGGTTTTCATATCTACTACTCCAGTCGCCGCCAGTTACCAACAGGTCTGAGACTATTAATCGATTTAATACGAAAAATTCAGCCGCTCGGCTTGTAATTGATTGATGAGAAAAACTCAGCACGACGTTAAATAAGCATAGCTGGTTTCATGGTGCCTGAGAAATTATGATAAAAATCATTAAGCGATGATATTTTCTCAGGAGACCATCTATGCAATATATCAATCTTGGACGCAGCGGTCTGAAGGTTTCACGACTTTGTCTGGGGTGTATGAGTTATGGAGAACCCAATCGTCTGCCACAGGCCTGGTCACTTGATGAAGAAGCGTCACGCCCTTTTTTCCGTCAGGCGCTGGAGGCCGGAATTAATTTTTTTGATACGGCGAATATCTATTCCGGCGGCAGTTCAGAAGAAATTGTCGGCCGAGCGCTTAACGACATGGCGCGACGTGATGAGATAGTTGTGGCGACCAAAGCGTTCTTTCCCTGGAAAAACTCACCCAATGCTGGCTTTCTTTCGCGGAAATCACTGATGCAGTCAATTGACAACAGCCTCACTCGCCTGGGTATGGATTATGTCGATTTATTCCAGATCCATCGCTTCGATCATAGTACGCCTGTCGAAGAAACCATGGAGGCCTTACATGATATTGTGAAGGCTGGTAAAGCCCGCTATATCGGTGCTTCATCAATGGAAGCATGGCGTTTTTCCAAAATGCAATACGTCGCTGAACGCCACGGCTGGACACGATTCATTTCCATGCAACCGCAATATAACCTGCTCTACCGGGAAGAAGAACGCGAGATGCTGCCGTTGTGTGAAGACCAGGGTGTCGGTGTTATTCCCTGGAGTCCAATGGCGCGTGGCAGGCTCACCAGAGACTGGGGCGAAGCAACGCTCCGTACCCAGAACGATGCTTTTGCGCTTAAGATGTATCAGAACACCGCAGAACATGACCGGCAGGTCGTCGAAGTCGTCACGCGTATCGCAACCTATCATGGTGTGCCGCGCGCCCATGTCGCGCTGGCCTGGTTGCTTTCAAAATCAGCAATCACATCCCCGATTATTGGCGCAACAAAACCAGACCATCTTTCAACCGCTCTTGGCGCACTGAACTTTTCGCTATCTGATGAAGAAATTGCTGCGCTGGAGGCACCTTATGTGCCACATCCTGTCGATGGCATTATTCCGCCACTGTCAGATCAGCCGCTCATGCTCTCCCCGGTTTAACTTTCAGGGATTAACATTTTATTGATTCCCGTACTTCATTGTTACGGGAATTAATTAAGTTAACAGGAAATTTTATATGCAATATACCCATCTCGGCCGTGCCGGACTGAAAGTCAGCCGCCTTTGTCTCGGCACCATGAATTTTGGCGATACAACTGATGAACAAACCAGTTTCAATATTATGGATGCCGCGATCGACGCTGGAATTAACTTTTTCGATTCTGCCGATGTTTATGGCGGTCCACAATCTCCGGACATGGCCAAAGGTTATGGTTTATCTGAAGAGATTATTGGCCGCTGGCTTGCCCGAAGTGGTAAACGAAACCGGATTGTACTGGCGACTAAAGTCTATCAGCCGATGGAAACCGGACCCAACGATAAATACCTTTCGGCTTATCATATACGCCGTGCCTGTGATGAAAGTCTGAGGCGTCTGAAAACAGACCACATCGATCTGTACCAAATGCACCATATTGACCGGTCTACGCCCTGGGAAGAAATATGGCAGGCGATGGAGCAACTGATCCGCGAAGGTAAGATTACTTATGTGGGCAGCAGCAACTTCGCAGGCTGGAATATTGCCACAGCGCAATGCTCAGCCATCTCACGTCATGTCCTCGGCCTGTCATCAGAACAAAGCCTGTATAACCTGACGCAAAGAAGCATCGAACTTGAAGTGATCCCTGCCATTCGCCATTTTGGCCTGGGCCTGATTCCGTGGAGTCCTCTGGGCGGCGGATTACTCGGTGGTGTATTGCAGAAGACACGCGAAGGCCGCAGGGCATCTCCGGCTATGGAGAAAAAAATTGCGCGTTTTCGCGAGCAACTGGAAGCCTGGGAAACGCTCTGCAATGATCTCGGCGAACGTCCGTCAGATGTGGCTCTCGCCTGGCTCTTGCATAATTCCGCAGTTACCGCACCCATTGTTGGCCCCAGAATACCGGATCAGCTCACCCAATCATTACGGGCATTAGATATTTCTTTATCTGAAGACACGCTGCGTTGCCTTGATGAAATCTGGCCGGGTCCGGGTGGACAAGCACCTGAAGCCTACGCATGGTAATAAAATAAGGTGGTTTCAACTGGCAGCACCTATTGCCGTGATAGTTAGCATGTTAACAATTTCAGCATTTATTGATAATATTGCAATAGTAACCATGGTTATCATTATCCCCATCGGAGGCACACAGTCTCCCACCCAAACAAACTAAGGAAATGACCATGAAAACTATCAAAGCAATGTCCATCGCCGCTGTCGCCACTCTTTCTCTGATGTCATTCGGTAGCTTCGCTCAGAGCGTCACTGCTTCTGACTTAACTCTGGATGGTGCTGAAGCGCAAATCGCTGCTCAGGCAGCACAACAGGGCGCACATTATAAAATTACTGAAGCCAGCAACAATAACTTCGTGCATATGACTGCTGAACTGTACAAATAACAGTTCATGTTACTTAGCAGTACCAGAAGGGGTCGCCACAGGGGCGGCCCCTTTTTTATGGTTCATACATGCGCAATAACTGTGACGCCTGTTCTATTTCCGGGTGCAGCCAGAAAAGCTGTAAAGGAGAGGAACAGCAATACCATTACTCTCCGTGCCATTGATCACGGGTGATGTTAAACATCAGGCTTGGTGGCAACCCATCAAAATCGCAGACCTTTTTGAGAAATGTCAGTCCCGCTTTCTCCAGCACCCTGCGTGAGGCAAGGTGGTGCTCACGAACGACACCCACAATTTCTTCCAGACCGACTTCTTCAAACCCATAGCGCAGCGCTCTTAAGGAAAGCTCGGTCGCATACCCTTTTCCCCAGGCGTCGGGGGCAAAGCGGTAACCCAGATTGTTCGTCTGGCGACCATCAAACTGGCTGACGAAGACACCGCCAAAACCGATAATTTTGTCGGGACTGGACTTTTCAAATATCGTCCAGTCACCGAAGCCGTGCTCTCTGTAGATATTCAAAGTACGTTCCAGCGCATGACGTGAATATTCAATATCAGGATGAGGTCCCCGGGGATTAAATTTATGCGTTTCCGGGTCACCATATATTCTGAACAAATCATCGAGATCGGCAGGAGTTGAGTGCCTGTACAGTAACCGCTCTGATTCCCAAAACATTCTTCTTCCTTAGTTTTTTTATGCGGTGAGACCTGTGGCTGAGCGAGTTTGCAGCCACAGGGAGACCTCAATCATCTTGATTACTCTTGCGGTAAAAATCGAGTGGAATATTAAGTGGATGTCTGACTCAGTTATCCACAGTTAAGGTGCATATCCGGCTCAACACCCTGTGGATAACAAAGATAATGCCGCGCAGGATGCCAGCTGGCGGAGAGGTGATCATTTCCCGACCAGCTGGCTACGCATTTAATAACAGTCTGGTACCAGCATACTCTCCGGAACGGGGTGCCGGGCATAATCAGCATGATGAATGCGCGAGGGTAAGGTAATTGGAGTACCTTCTTCAGCCTCGTAAGGCACCTGCTGCAACAGATGGGAAATACAGTTGAGGCGGGCTTTTTTCTTATCCACGCCCTGCACGATCCACCAGCGGGCTTCCTCAATGTTGGTCCGTTCCAGCATGATTTCTTTGGCTGCGGTGTAGTCCTCCCAGCGGCGGCGGCTCTCCAGATCCATAGGACTTAGCTTCCACTGTTTTAATGGATCATGGATACGGCTCAGGAAACGCGTCTCCTGTTCTTCATCGGTGATTGAAATCCAGTACTTCACGATCTGAATGCCGCTGCGGACCAGTAACCGTTCAAACTCCGGGGCGCTATGAAAAAACTCTTCGTACTCCTCGTCGCTACAAAATCCCATCACTTTTTCCACGCCAGCGCGGTTGTACCAGCTGCGGTCAAACAGCACGATCTCCCCCGCCGCAGGCAGATGTGACACATAACGCTGGAAATACCACTGCGAACGTTCACGCTCGCTGGGTGCAGGCAGCGCGGCCACCCGACAATAGCGGGGGTTCAGTCGCTGCATGATGCGCTTGATGACGCCCCCTTTACCGGCCGCATCGCGGCCTTCAAAAATCACCACCAGACGATGGCCCGTGCGGACCACCCAGTTTTGCAGCTTGACTAATTCACCCTGCAGATGCAGAAGCTCGCCAAAGTAACGGCGGCGCCAGGCCATTTCATGCGGGTCAGGCCGTGCTGCCGGATCCAGATCCTCCAGTTCCAGCTCAAGCGCTTCATCGTAACTGTCAAAGAACTCCTGCAAAAAACGCGCATCAGATTTATTGTTGTAATCAATTTCATGTGCAGACATCGTCTTATATCCCTGTCGAAGCGAGCGTTACAGTGAGACCATCATCCAGTAGAGAGCAGCGGAGAGCAGTGCAGCAGCAGGCAGCGTTAATACCCAGGCCAGCACCATGTTGCGAATCGTCCCCAGCTGCAGGCCGCTTTTGTTAGCCGCCATGGTGCCTGCAATGCCTGAGGAGAGCACATGTGTGGTGGACACCGGCAAACCAAAGGCATCAGCCGCCCCGATGGTGCCCATTGCGACCAGTTGAGCACTGACGCCCTGCGCGTAGTTAAGGTGGCTTTTGCCAATTTTCTCTCCCAGAGTAGCGACAATGCGACGCCAGCCCACCATGGTGCCCAGCCCGAGCGCCAGCGCCACGGCCACTTTGACCCAGGTCGGGATAAACTGCGTGGCCGCATTCAGTGCTTTCTCCAGTGCCTGAAGAGTCTGGTGCGTGGTAGCCGGTAAGGTCAGCGTCTTATCGGTTGTCAGATGTTTGATGGTCTGCGCGGCAAGATACATATCATCGCGCACAGCAGGCATCTGTTCAGCAGGAATGGTTTGCAACGAACCATAGTGGCTCAGCGTGTCCCCAATTCGTCCCGTGGTCTGCGCCAGCGCGGCTGGCACCATGGCATTGCTTTCACCCGTACGCAGATAGGTGGTCAGCACATCCGCCGCGGGTGCAGAGAGGGCAACCGACGTTTGCTGTAACAGCTGAGTTTTGCTGCTGTCTGCCAGCGCAATCATATGCGGAACTTCAGACTGCGGGAGGGCACGGTTAAGGGAATAGGTCACCGGCAGCGCAGCAACCAGAATCAGCATCATCAGTCCCATCCCCTTCTGCCCGTCATTCGAACCATGGGCAAAAGAGACACCAGTACAGGTCAGCACCATCAGACCACGGATCCATAATGGCGGAGCGCCCTTCTCTTTCGCCGTCTGAAACAGTTCTGGTTTTTTCACCAACCGCTTCATCAGCATCAACAGCAGAGCCGCACAGACAAAGCCTACGATCGGCGAAAGGATAAGCGCGTTACCGATATTTAACGCCTGGCCCCAGTTCACTCCGCTCATTGCGCTACGGCCATGCATCACCGCATTGGCAATACCGACACCAATAATCGAGCCAATCAGCGTATGGGAAGAGGACGCAGGCAACCCGAGCCACCATGTCGCCAGATTCCAGATGATGGCAGAGAACAACAGCGCATAAATCATGACAAAACTTTCACTGCTGCCCCCCTGAATAATTAATTCCACCGGCAAAAGAGAAATGATGCCAAAGGCGACCGCCCCGGTTGAGCACAGGACACCGAGAAAGTTAAAGATGCCGGACCACACCACTGCAACAGTGGGCGATAGCGAACGGGTATAAATGACAGTGGCGACCGCGTTGGCGGTATCGTGAAAGCCATTGACGAACTCAAAGCCCAGCGCGGCCAGCAGCGCAATACCTAAAAGAACGATGGGCAGATAGCTGCTAAATGTCAGCCCGGTTTGCTGAATATCGCCAAGGAATTGAGTTCCAGTGAAAATAAGACCAGCAATGATTAAAGCGCCAAAAAGAAATAACGGTTTTTTACTGTTTCCCTGATTCACTTCTTCGGAGGTGGATAACGGAGTCGCGGTAACACTCAAAGCCTGAGGCGTAACGTAATCGCTCATTAGTGAAAATTTCCTATAGATCGCTAAAGCAGCAAAAGCACAACGATTTGTGTGACCACCATATAGAAAATTTATGAAAGTTTTATGACAGAACTGTCAAAAAATCGTCACATAGAAAAGTAGGAAAAATCGTGAATTCATCATTAATTCATTAATAAACAATGAATTGAATTGAAAATGAAAAAATCTCAATTTCGTATTTGAGTTAGAGAATTGTCATAAACCTGTCACAAAACCCCGGATAATGATAACCAATGTTAACATTTACCATAGGTAATAATTATCTTTATAACGCCATCAAATCAGGGCCTCGTTAATTTAAGAGGCCCTTCTGGTGCTTATTTCGTCGTATATCCGCCATTGACCAGGATGGTCTGTCCGGTCATCCACCAGCCATCACTGACCAGAAAACGTACCCATGGCACGATGTCTTCAATATCTGTCAGGCCGGTTTTGCTGAAGGGGGAAAGTGCAGCGGCAGTTTTGTGGTAAGCCACCGCCTCCGCGCCCTCTGCCGGATAAAAGAACGGCGTATCCATCGGGCCGGGGCCGATCGCAGTGACCGATATACCACGTTCACCCAGTTCTTTCGAGGCAGCACGCGTGAAGTGCTCCACCGGGGCCTTCATCCCCGCATATGCAGCATAGAACGGCGTGTAAGCTCCCAGCAGCGATGTCACCAGGGTACAGATCTTTCCATTATCCTTGACATGCTTACCGGCTTCCTTCAGAAAGAAGAACGCAGTCTTCGCGTTAACCGCACTCATATCATCAAACTCTTCTTCCGTGATGTCTGCCATCGGCTTCTTCAGCACTTTACCCACGGTGTTGATGGCAATGTCAGGCCGACCCACTGCAGCCACAACATCGGTGAACAGTTTCTCCATCGCAGCGGCTGAGGTCAAATCCGCCTGAAAGGCGCAGGCCTCTACCCCGGAGGCCTGAATGGCGTTCACCGTGGCTTCGGCACCCTGTTGCGTAGCGGCACTGTTATAGTGAATGGCAACAGCGCGGGCCCCCTGCCGGGCAAAATCACGGGCAATCAATCCCCCGAGATTTTTCGCCCCTCCGGCGATAAGGACAGTTTTTCCTCTGATGGCATGGTCACTCATGATTCAGCTCCTGATGCAGTGGTTTTGCGGGCAAATCCCGTAATCAACAGCTTAATGTGAATGAAAAATAGATAAATACTGATAATCTGCATGCACTGTGCATAATTCACGAACAATCAGGGCCTATGGATACGGTTGATCTGTTTAAGATATTTCTCCGGGTGGCGGAAAACGGCAGCTTTATTCGGGCAGCGGAAACGCTCAATCGCCCCGCATCCACCATTTCGGCGGCGATCCGTGAGCTGGAATCCCGGCTGGGTACGCGCCTGTTCCACCGCACCACGCGCACCGTCTCGCTGACGCATGACGGCACTGCTTTCTACGCACGCTGCCAGGTGGTGGTTCAGGATATGGAAGAGACGGAGAATCTTTTCAAGCAGACCAGCAAAGAGGTGACCGGGAAGATCCGCGTCGATGTGCCCGGGCGGGTTGGCAGCCGCATTATTATTCCCGCCCTGAAGGATTTTTTTACCCGCCACCCGGGTATCCAGATTGAGCTTGGCGTCACCGACAGAAGTGTAAATCTTGCTGAAGAAGGCATAGATTGTGCAGTTCGCGTCGGCAGGCTGAATGACTCCGGTATGGTATCGCGTTGCATAGGCTATCTGAGCATCATTAACGTCGCGTCTGAGGCATATATGGCGGGTTCTGGTGAGTTGACCTCACCTGGTGAACTCAACCGCTATGCAGCTGTAGGGTATGCCTCACCCACCACTGGTCGCCGGGAGCGCTGGGAATGGGTGCAGGAAGGAGAGATCCTCAATGCCGACGTTAACAGCCAGCTCACCGTGAACAGCGCTGAAGCCTATATTGCCGCCTGCGTTGCGGGTCTGGGTATCATTCAAATCCCTGAGTATGACGTCAGTGACCTGCTGGCGGCGGGGGCACTGCGCCAGGTAATGACCGATTTCCGACCAGGTCCGCTGCCTGTAAGCATTCTGTACCCTCATCGGCGACACCTTTCCCGCCCTTTACGCTTATTCACCGACTGGCTGACTCCGCTGTTGCAGGAAAAGATGAGCCTGCTGCCTGCGCAGTAAGGTCTCTCCTTACCTTTTTCAGTCAACCAAATCCTGCAGTTCACTGGCAGTGGTACGGCTGGAAAATCTATTCAACTCGCCGAACAGCGGATCCCACTTCTGAATATCCAGATGCGCGATAAGATCTTCACGCGCAAACGGGTCCGTATTGACCATCGCCTGAACCTCATCCAGCGTGTCTGCCTGGAAAACCAGAAAACCTGCCCGTAACGGGGTGTTCTTCAGAGGTCCGGAAGCCAGCAGTTTCCCCTGATTGATCAATACCTTCAGATAAACCACATGTTCACGAACAAAGGCATTCCACTCCGTGCCATCCGGATGATCCATTCTGACCACATAGATACCCATCATTACCTCCGATATGTTGATTAGGAAAAAACCAGCATAATGAGCACTGACAGTATTTAAAACAGACCATCATTGCGTTCTGAAACAACCAGGGGTTGTTAATGCTTGATAAACTTACCGGTATGCGGACCTTTGTCGCTGCGGTCCAAACCGGATCTTTCGTCGCCGCCGCAGACAAACTCAGCATGTCGCCACAGATGGTGGCACGCCATATCGCCGCGCTGGAACAGCAGCTGGCGACCCGCCTGCTGAACCGGACGACACGCAGGCAAAGCCTGACGCCTGCGGGTTGCCAGTATTTCAGGCGATGCGAGGCTATCCTGAAGGCGATTGAAGACGCCGAGCATGAGGCCAGCGGTACCACCGACGTCCCTTCGGGCACGCTGCGACTCAACGCCCCGGTCACGTTCGGCCGCTATGCCTTAGTGAATTTTCTCAGCCAGTTTCTCCAGCGTTATCCGCAAATGAGCATTGAACTTACGTTGTCCGACGAAGTTATCAATCCGGCAGCGGAGAGTTTTGATATGGTTATCCGTATCGGTGATCTGGATAAAAACCTTCGCTTTGCGGCAAAACCGTTACCCGCCTGGCGGCTGATTGCCTGTGCCGCGCCTCAATACCTGGCAAAACATGGCTGGCCACAGCATCCCTCCGATCTGCACCATCACGAGTGTCTGGGCTTTTCCCCCTGGCCTGCGGGACTCACCCATCAATGGCCATTCCTCAGCACGGAGGGACTCACTGGTGTGACAATCAACTCCCGCCTGACCATTAACGACTGGGGTGCCATTCTGGAAGCGGCAATCCAGGGAACGGGCGTGCTGATTGGTTATGAAAGGGGGCTTGAGCAACCGATTAAACAGGGGCAGCTCGTCACACTTTTGGCGGACTATAAAATTCCCGAGCGGGCGATGCATCTGCTGTATGACCCTTCCCGCGCCAGCGAAACCCGTTATCAGGTTTTCATTGATGAGTTGTGTGAGTTTTTTAACTGATTGATCTGGCTGAAGGACAGAATGTTTGCACTACACTTTACTCCCAACAGTGCTAATGAAAGGAGTTCTTATGAAGCTATGGCATGTTGTGACCGGTGTTGCTATCGCGCTGAGCCTGGTTGCCTGCAAATCGCCCACACCGCCGAAAGGGGTAACGCCCGTCACCGGTTTTGACGCCAGTCGTTATCTGGGAAAATGGTACGAGATAGCCCGTCTCGAAAATCGCTTCGAACGTGGGCTTGAACGCGTCACCGCCACCTATGGTAAGCGCAGCGATGACGGAATCAGCGTACTCAACCGGGGTTACAATCCACAGACGCAAAAATGGCAGGAAAGTGAGGGCAAAGCTTACTTTATCGGTGATCCGGCCACCGCCGCCCTCAAAGTTTCATTCTTTGGACCGTTTTATGGCGGTTATAACGTGATCAGACTGGATGAGAATTACCAGTACGCGCTGGTGAGTGGCCCCAACCGTGATTATCTGTGGATCCTCTCCAGAACCCCCACCATCCCGGATGCAGTGAAACAGGATTACGTTAACACGGCGCGAAAACTGGGCTTTCGGGTTGATCAACTGTTATGGGTGAAGCAGTAAAATCCTTATTCATCAGAAAGTTGAGTCCGTCCTGCCTGGCAAACCACACCAGACAGGACAGTCAACGCGCTACAACTATTTGCGTTGTTTTCTGCGCATCAGTAGCAACAAGGCCAGCAATACAATCACGCCACCAGCAATCATGCCGCCTTTGGCCACGGCCAGCAGCGATGACGGTTTGCCACCCGCACGCAGTTCCTTCACCCGCTCCTCTGTCGTCTGTACCTTAGCGTCGCCAAAGTTCTGGAACAGGTAGTTCACCAGAGTCGCAACCTGCTTGTCATCCATCTGACGAGAGAAGGCAGGCATTGCCTGGCCCTTGTCCGGCACCAGACCATCCAGAACCGCCATCACGGCGTTATCCGCCACCGGACGGCGGAACACCGCGTTGCCATAAAGCGCTGGCAAACCGTTACGCCCTTCCCCTGACAGCTGGTGACAGGTGGCACAATGGTTGTTGTACAGCGTGGCCCCTTCTGATGCATGACCTGACATCAGATCGAATTCACTCATCGGTTTTGCCGGAGGAAGCTGCGCTTTATCAGAGGTAGGATTGATTTGCTGGGCCGGTACATCGCGCAGATAGGTCGCGATAGCGCTAAGATCCGCCGATGACAAATGACTGAAGCTCTTGTTAATCGCCTCCAGCATCGGACCGCCCGCCTGCGAACCTTCACCGGAATTACCGGTTGAGAGATAAGAAATCAGCGCTTTGTCAGACCAGCTACCAATCCCCGCATGCACATCAGAGGTGATATTCGGCGCAAACCATGTCCCCAGTGAGGCACCCGCCAGCGACTTATCTGACTGCTCAGCCATCAGCACATTACGTGGGGTGTGGCAGGTTGAACAGTGAGCCAGCCCTTCTACCAGATAAGCCCCACGGTTCCATTCAGCAGATTTACTGCTATCTGGCGTGAACGGTTTACTGTCGGCAAACAGCAGATTCCAGCCCGCCATCGACAGACGGATATTGAACGGGAATGGCAGGTCAGTCTGCGGCCCTTTGTCATCAACCGGCTGCACGCCATGCATAAAGTACGCGTACAGCGCCTTCATATCCTCGTCGGTAATCTTTGCATACGAGGTATACGGCATGGCCGGATAGAGATTAGCCCCGTCCTTACCTACACCGTGTCGCACCGCCTTTTCAAAATCACTCAGGCTGTAATCGCCAATACCGGCGGTTTTAGAAGGGGTGATGTTGGTGCTGTAAATGCTGCCCAGCGGAGTCTGTAGTGACAATCCACCGGCGAACGGTTTACCCGCAGGCGCGGTATGGCAGGCACCACAGTCTCCGGCGGTCGCCAGGTACTGGCCTTTGGCGATTAACGCGGCTGAGGAATCATCATCGGCATGAGCCGATGCGCTGAGTGACAGTGCCAGAGCCAGTCCGGTCAGGCTTAAAGAAAGCGATTTTTTCATGGTGGCTCTCCTTAAATTTTGCCCAGAATGGCGTCGGCGGTACGTAAGCCAAGCGCGCATGCTGTCAGGGTGGAGTTGGCGGTCGCGACCGTCGGCATCACCCCGGTCGAGACCATATACAGGTTGTCGTATTCCCAGGCTTTACCGTGATGATCAGTCACTGAGGTTTTCTCATCGAAACCCATCGCCAGCGTGCCGGTAATATGCTGGTTATTACTGTAAACCCCCGGCGTGGAGTAACGCACATCAGTGGCACCCAGCATCCTGGCAATATCGGCATACACCGCCAGAGAGTGCTGCATCCCTTTCTCAACATAACTATCAAATGAGTAGGAGAACGACGGCGTCGGCAGACCCAGCGCATCCTTTTTCGAGGTGCTCAGCATGGTGCGGTTATTCGGATCGGGCAGCTGTTCAAGAACGTTTTTAATACTCAACTCGTGAGAAGCACGGAAACGGATAGCATCATCCAGCGCCTGCCCGGTAAGGCCCTCTTTGATCGCGCCAGCAGTGACACCAGCAACCCGTGATGAGTTGGAAATATCGATACGGAACGCGGCAGATTCAGAACGGAAAGCACCGTCACGCAACTGCTGAATAGAAGACGGGCTCATCGGGCCACGACCCGGCCACAGTGGCTCATCGACATAAAAGGTTGCCGAATTGGAAGGGTGATCCATCAGGTTGCGTCCCACCTGGTCATAGTTATTGCACAGACCATGCGGGTTTTTCGCATCGGCGGAGAGGAACAGAATTTTGGATGATTCGATCGCGTTGGCGGCCAGCACCACGATCTCGGCTTCCACCCGATGCGATTGCTTATTCCAGTCGTAATAATGTACGGCGGTTATTTTGCCATGACCGTTCTGCTCCAGCTTATACACCACCGCTTGGGGAAGCAGCTGAACGCCCGCTTTTTCCGCGGCATCGGCGGCGATACCGCCGTGATACTGAGCATCAATCGGGCAGATAGGCATGCAGTTGTTATTGCCGCAGCACTGAGGACGTCCATCATAAGGCAGCGAATTGCGTCCGGTGGTGTTGGTCAGCACTTCATACTTTGGTGCCAGACGATCCGTGACGCGTTGTTCCAGATAAGATTTTTTCACCCCAGGCATTGGAAAGGGCTGTTTGCGCGGCGAATATTTTGCCATTTCGTCCGGACCGGACACGCCCCACAGCAGCTCGGCCTCATAATAATAAGGTTCCAGGTCGTCATAGCTGATCGGCCAGTCACGCCCGACCCCGTACTGGGTTTTCAGCCGGAAATCGGCGGGAACCAGGCGCCATGCCTGTGCTGCCCAGTGCCAGCTGGTACCGCCCACCACGCGCAGATATTCAGGTTTGTAGGCCTGTGGACCGGTCTGATCGAGGTAACCGTTATCTTCCGGTTTGTAATCCGGAAAGGGGGCGATTTTTGAGTTGGGATAGGGGGCAATAAAATCGTCTTTACGTGCCGAGTGGCGAAAATTGCTGACGATGGTATCGCGCTGAATACGTGGACCCGCTTCCAGCATCAACACTTTGCGTCCGGCCAGCGCCAGCTTACGAGCGGTTAATGCGCCCACCACACCGGAACCGATGACAACAACATCAGTAGTAATAGTTTCAGACATGTCAGTGACTTATTCTCAGTAGATGGATTTAACCGATGGTTAACGGTGGTTTTGCAGCCCAGCTGCCATACGCGCCATAGGCGTAGGTCGGTGGCCTGAGTACGTCGGCAACAACCTGATTCGCGAAGGCTTCGACATAAGCCACGCAGATGGCCTGATCGCCTTTGCCGACAATGCCCAGATACCAGCCCGTCAGAATGTCGGCGGGAAGATGCGCGACATCGGCCATGGAAGAGTCCGCTGCCAGCTTGCTGCTGATCTCGCTGGCATTCAGAGACTGCTGTTCAATCCACTGCTGAAGTTTGCTGACTTTACTGCTGAAGTTACTGTCGATTCTGGAGAAAGCGGAGAGGAGAACCCGGGTGAAATTTTCCGGGAGTTGCGCTTTTCCGGTCAGAAGCGTGGAGATTTTGGTGAAATCATCATCCGGGGAAGCGCTTGCATAAGAGGGAAACACTGGGATAACCGCAGCCGCAGCCAGTACCCCCATGCCTTGCAACAAACGCCTGCGCGAGACACGACCTGATTGCTCAAACATAAATTTCCTGCCAATTATGATTTGTTGTTATGACTCAATAGCCATCAATGCCAGGTAACGCCTGCCATTTACGCTAAAGATCTTTTAATACCTCAATCATTATAGGGTGATAAAATTTAACATGGATCACAAAACCGCAGAAAAATGATAACCATTAACACTAATGGTTATCATTGTTTCATGAATGGTAACAGCATGTGTTTGTACAACAGGGTTGGCAGGCGATTGGCAAAGCCAGCGCTTGTGCTGGCCTTATCACCATTTTTTCACTGCTAACGGGTTCAGCGCTTTTTTCTCAGAGGGATGCAGGCGCTGCCATAATCCCTGCTCCCACGCCAGATACTGGCGCGCCGCCGCTTTATTTCCCTGGTGTCTGTCGTGGGTGAAAAAGAGGTAATCGATACGTTCTGCATCGGGCGGGGAATCTGGCGTGACATCAACCTCCCCTCCCGCCTCCAGCCAGGTAGCAACGCCACCCTCAAGCCATCCCAGCGGATGACCCTCCACTGCCAGCCAGGCGGCCTGCTGTGGATCATCACTGATGATCACCACATCGCTGACATCGGCATCAATCCTATGTGGGCGGCTGATCCAGACGCTGCCGGGAATGTGTCCGTTGCGATAATCCTGGCTGCTGCGAATATCCCAGATTCGCAACGGGCGCGATCTCTGCCATTCCCGTAACTGTTTCACACTAATGCGCGCCAGCACCGGGGCAACAGACGGGTTCAGGTCGAGCTGGATCTGCTCACGCAATCCGGCCTCAATGCCACCCTGCAGGATATACGCTTTGTGCCCCATCTGCTGTAACCAATACGCGGTCACTGGCGCGCGCACATTCTCCGTGTCGAGCAGTACCAGTCGGGCATTACGCACGCCGACATACTGATCGGTGGCCTGCTGCAACTGGCCGCCAGGCGCATGTTGTGCACCAGGTAATGTCCCGTCCAGGAACTCCGTTTCCGTACGCACGTCCAGTAAATAGACGCTGTCCTGTGCCGCTATCCAGCTTTTCACCTGTTCAGGTGAAACCCAGCTTGCACCCGCCGCTTCTGCCAGCGCGCTGGCGTGGCTCCTGCGATCCGGATTTATTGCAGTGTCATCGGCATAACGGCGGGTCTGTCCATGCTCAAGAGGATAATCCGCCAGCATCCAGCCTTGGGTACCGTTCTCCAGCGCATACACCGGGTTTTTAATGCCGAGATCGATCAAGGTTTGTGCGCCAATAATGCTGCGTGTTCTTCCGGCGCAGTTCACGACAATCGGTGTGCTCTCATCCGCCAGCAGGCCATTGATGCGCACACTCAGCTCACCGTTAGGGCAACAGATGCTGCCCGGAATACTCATTTTCTGGTACTCGCTAAACGGGCGTCCATCCACAATCAATAGTGGCTCCTGGCGTTGAAGATGCTGATGCAACGCCAGGGCCGAGATGGCGGGCGTGTGGCGTATCGCTTCCACCTGCTCACCAAATGTTTTCGAGGGCAGGTTTACCCCTTCAAACAGGGCGTATCCAGCGGCTGACCAGGCCTGAGTTCCCCCGGCCAGCAAATAAACCTGCTGATACCCCAGGGCCGTCAAACGGCGCACCGCTGCTGCCGCAACCCGGCTATATCCATCGTCGTACACTACAATTCTGGCACGGTAGCTGGGAGCGAGCCTCGTGACATCCAGTTCCAGGCGGCTATAAGGCAATGGTACGGCAAAAAACAGATGTCCCAGCCCATATTCACCATGTTCCCTTACGTCAAAAATAGCCAGTTCCTGCCCGTCTCCCAGCCAGATCTCCAGCTGGGCGACATTAATTTCAGCGCTCATTTTCAGTCCTTGTTCTTCAATCAGTAGAGGTAGCTAATCGGAGGTGGGCGGTGATTAACGCGATAATCGCCGATTGCCCGATATTTCCAGGCGATGGGATCGTGTGTGGTGTGGGTGCGCGCATTGCGCCAGTGGCGATCAAAACCATGCTGGCGCAACGTCATCGATGCCCCACCAACATCAAACATGGTCTGGCAGGCAAACAATGCCGCTTCGGTGGCAATCGCCTTGGCCTCTGCGGTGATCACCGCCGCATCAATGGCGAGCTGTTCCATTTCCTCTGCTGTGGCACCGGAAAAACGCGCCACGGCAGCACGCTCCACCTGCTCTGCCGCCCACAATACCAGCGCTTCTGCGCTATGGGTGCGCGCGGCAATTTCACCCACTTTATGCAGCAGGTAAGGATCTTTATTGCCCTGCGGTTGCCCACTTTCCCGCACCGCCCGCACTTTACTGCGCGCCCAGCCAGCCGCATCGATCAGCGCGGCCTGAGCAATGCCGACTTCGATAGCGCAATGGATAATCTGCGACGCCGATCCGGTATGGTGCCGCTGCTGCTGCCACGGATGTACGCGCATGACCTCCTGTTCATCCACCCGCACCTGATGCAATTCGGTGCGGCCGCTGAGCGTGCCGCGCTGCCCCATGCCTGACCAGTCATCATGACGCACCACCCCGGCGCGGTCAGAGGGAATAACCACCAGCACCGACTGATCATTATCATCCAGCGCCAGCACCTTCAGCAGCTGCCCCATCAGTGCGCCGGTGCTGTAATGCTTCTCCCCGGACAGCACATAAGCGTCTCCGTTACGGCGTAAACGGGTACGCACTTCGCCGCGATATTGCCCACCCAGTTCCGCTGAGGCTCCGCCCACCAGGGTTCCCTGCGCCACCCGCGACAGAAAATGATCGCATTGCGCCGGGGTTGCCATCAGGCGGGTGCGTTCCACAAAGACAAAATGGGGTAGCATCGCCTGGGCGACAGAAGAGTCGCCCTGAGCTAGTGTAGCCACCAGCCGGGCTAAATCCGGCATCGTTCCACCTGCACCTCCATACTCCCGTGGGACGCGTAAGGCACCCAGTTGCAGATGACTGATGCGCTCAAAAGCAGAAAAGTTAGCTTGGCCGAGCCGATCATACTCGGCAGCTTCGGCGGCCAGCTGCTCACCAAGCGCTTTGGCCCGTGTGAGTAAGAACTCGGGTTCCAGACAGGGTGTGCTCATGATTATTTCTCCAGCCAGGCATCGGCCAGCGTCGAGTAGAACAGCATCGGGCCTTTGCGCAATCCCTGTAGTTTCTTCGAGTAAAAACCAAAGAACTTCAGTTCCAGCAGGTTGATGGAGGCAACATCGGTCTGCACCAGCTCCTGCATCTGCCAGATGTATTGCTTACGTTTCTCCACATCCCCTTCCTGCTGAATGCCTTCGATGATGCGATCCATCTCGGGATTGCTGTAGCCGGAATCATTACTGGAAGGCGTGCCGGGTTTGATGTTTTTGCTCCAGAAACGCCGCGTTACACCTATCTGCGGGTCGGGATAGGCGGAATACCATTGCGAGACGGTATCGAAATCATAATCACTGAACAGACGACGGATCATGGCCGCCAGTTCAAGATTGATCAGCTCCATCTCAATCCCGACCTTCTTGAGCTGCTGCTGCATATATTCCGCCGCACGCAGATAGACCTGACCGTAGGAGACCTCAGTAATATGGTTGATGCGCAGGCGCACGCCATCCGGCCCGCGCTTCAGGCCCGCGTCATCCAGCAGTTTTTCGGCCTTCTCGGGTGAAAACTCATGCTGCGGTAAGCTGGGTTTGAAGAACTGTTTCTGGAAGCTGGGCACGCAGCTTTCCGCCACATCGGCCAGCCCGTACCAGACAATGTCCGCCAGCCCTTTGCGGTCGATAGCATGGGCAAAAGCCTGACGCACCCGAATATCCTGGAAGGTTTTACGCCGGAAGTTGAAGTCAAAAAAGAATATCGGGGCCGGAACCTGCCAGCCCACGGTATCCAGCACCAGATTGGGGTTGGCAGCCAGGCGGGCAACATCGCTTTCCGCCACCGGGTTGTTGGCAGCAAACTGGATTTCATTACTCTCCAGTGCCACGCTGCGCGCACCCGCGTCCGGCAACATTTTAAAGATGATGCGATCGAGGTTGGGTTTCCCGCTATCCCAGTAATCCTCATTGCGTTCCAGTACAATATGGCTGCCGCGCACCCACTCTTTAAATTTAAAGGCCCCGGTGCCGATGGGTTTCACATTCCACGGATTGGTCAGCGGGTTGGTGCCTTCATAAAGGTGTTTCGGCACAATCTGGGTTTCCGTACCAAAAAGTACCGACCAGATAACCGGTGCCGGACCGGTAAGACGCAGGATCACGGTATGATCGTCGGGCGTCTCAACGGAGGTCACTTTGGCAAAGTTGGATGCACCACGCGGGTGGGTTTTCTTCACCACATTCAGAATCGACCATTCCACATCTGCTGAGGTAAAGGGATGACCATCATGCCACTTCACCCCTTTTCGCAGATGGAAGGTGATCGATTTACCGTCCTCCGACTGCTCCCACGACTCTGCCAGTTGCGGCTGCGGCTGATAATCTTTGTCATAGGTCACCAGTCCATCAAAGATGCTGGAAGAGACCACCACCGCCGGGCTGGAGATGTTGATCCCCGCCACCAGTCCCGCCGGTTCAGGCGTTACGTTGGCAAACAGCGTGCCACCTTTAATCACCCCGTCACCGGCTGACTGGCTGGCAACCTGGGCGGCTATCGCAGATGGCAGGAAGCCGGATGCCGCCAGTGCACCGCCACTGATAGCCATCATCTCCAGCAGACGACGGCGACTAAGATGCAACGAATCCGCAGATTTCATGCAAAAACCCCTGATAAAAGTTAATAAGAAAAAGTCAGCGGCGGTAATTCGCCATTAACGTAGAAATCCCCCAGCGTGCGGTATTTGTAAGCCAGTGGGTCATGCGTGGTGTGGGTACGGGCGTTACGCCAGTGACGATCAAGATTGCGCGTGCGCACCGTAGCCGAGGCACCGCCGATATCGAACAACCATTGCGACACCGCCAGTGAAGCCCGCGTTGAGACGGTTTTTGCTTCCGCCACCGCCAATGAGGCCTGCGCTGCCAGATGCTCGCAAACCTCAATGTTCTGCTGACTGAATCGGGCGCTCGCGGCCGCTTCCAGCTGGTCTGCCGCGCTCAGTACCAGCGCTTCCGCCGCGCGGCAGTGGGCAGACATCTCACCCACGGTATGCAGCAGATAGGGATCTTCATTCCCTTTGCTCACGCCACTTTCTTTCACCGGCCGCACATGCTGACGGGCAAAATCGAGCGCATCATCCAGTGCCGCCAGGGCTATGCCGCTATCAATGGCGCAGTGAATAATTTGCGCGGTGGCGCCAGCGTGATGGCGCTGGTGACGCCAGGGTTCCATCATCAGCACTTCTGCCGCCGCCACCCAGACGTGGTTGAGTTCCGTGGTGCCACTTGCGGTGCAGCGCTGCCCCATGCCGTTCCAGTCATCATGCCGAATAATGCCGGGGCGATTGGCGGGTACGATGGCGGAAACCAGCTGGTTTTGATCGTTAAGGCAGCGGATTTTCAGCCAGTCACCGAACAGTGCGCCGGTGCTGTAATGCTTCAGGCCGCTGAGCCGGAAATGATCGCCTTCTGCGGTTAACCGGGTTTGTAATTCTCCCCGGAACTGACCACCCCGTTCAGCCGCTGCGCCGCTGAACAGATAACCCGCTGCCGCAAGGGGAAGATATTGTTGCTGCTGTGCAGCCGTTCCCATCAGACGCAGACGCTCGACGAAAACCACATGACCGAGAAAGGCCTGCGCGACACTGGCATCACCGCGAGCGAGAGTCAGATATTGCTGTGCCACGTCGCGCCAGCTGCCTCCCGCACCGCCAGCCGATGTCGGGACACGCAGCGCACCGAGGCGCAGTTGCCGGATCTCCGCAAATACGTCAAAAGGCAGCGTACGTCCGGCATCACGGGCCGCCGCCTGCTGCGCCAGCCGTGACGAAAGTTCATGCGTTGCCGCCAGCAGCGCATCGCTGCCCACTATCGTTACGGGAATCTCTACATTGGCAGCAGTCATGATACGGCTCTCCTGATGATTAAAGTCTGCCCGGCTGGGACATAAGGATGATGGCAGGCAACATAATGGCCTTGGCCCTGCCCGCTCAGCGCAGGCGTGCGTTCACGGCAATCCGCCTGCACATTGGGGCAGCGTTGCTGAAAACGGCAGCCCTGGCTCAGGGCATACGGATTGACTGGCGATTCCTCGTCGGGAGGAGCCTGACGCAATCGGCGCTGGTCCGGACTGGTGCCGGGAATGGTGCTCAGTAACAGACGGGTATAGGGATGGGCAGCGTGACTCCACATCTTCGCCTTCGGCAAAACCTCGACAATCTGTCCGGCATACATCACCGCGATACGCGAAGCGATGCGTTCAACCACCGATAAATCATGGCTGATAAACAGGATGGCAACGCCGGTGCGCTGTTGCAGGGTCTGGAGAAGATCAACAATCTGTTTTTGCAGGCTGACATCCAGTGCTGAAACCGGCTCATCGCAGACGATCAGTTCAGGTTCCGCTGCCAGTGCACGGGCAATATTCAGGCGCTGACGTTGCCCTCCCGACAGCTGATGCGGATAGCGATCCATCAGCGCGCTATCCAGCCCGACATCGTTGAACAGCTGTGCGGCTTTTTCACGACGTGCCTGGCGCGATAACCCGCTATGCAGACTTAACGGCAGATCCACCGCTTTTTGCGCCCGCTGACGCGGATCCAGGGCTGACAACGGGTCCTGAAACACCATCTGGATTGCCCGGCGCAGCGGACGCAATTGCCGGGAAGATAGCGCGGCCAGATTGGTATCGCGAAAGTGGATATCCCCTTCCTGCGCACGCTGCAAGCCCACCAGTGCCTTACCCAAAGAGGTTTTGCCGCAGCCGGATTCACCAATCAGCGCGAGGATTTCTCCGCGATCAATATGGAAGCTGACGCCATCAACCGCGGTAAAACTGTTGCCGGCCGTGTCATAACGTACCGTCAACTCACGCACATCCAATAACCGGTTGTTCATAACTGACCTCCCGCCAGCGGACGTGCGTTCAGCAGTTGTCGGGTGTAGGCATGTTGCGGATGCTGATATAGCCGCTGGGCGGGCTGGGTTTCCAGACATTGCCCGTAACGCAGTACCGCGACGCGGTCAGCCAGTTCCGCCACCACCCCTAAATCATGGGTAATCAATAAAATGGCCGTGCCGGTTTCCTGCTGGATCGCAGCCAGTAAACGAATGATTTGCGCCTGAATGGTGACATCCAGTGCGGTAGTGGGTTCGTCGGCAATCAGTAGCGCTGGATTCCCCGCCAGCGCCATCGCGATCACCACGCGCTGACGCATGCCACCTGAGAGCTGATGGGGATAACTGGCATAGCGCTGATCGGCCATCGGTATGCGGACTTTGTGCAGCAGCGCCAGCGCATGGAGCCGGGCCTCTTTGCGCCCGACCTGCTGATGCAGCCGGACGGCCTCGGCGATTTGATCCCCCACCTTCATCAACGGGTTTAAAGCGGAAAGTGCATCCTGAAAAATCATACCGATGCGCCCACCACGTAACTGACACAGGCCGCTCTCGCTGAGGTGACGGATATCCCGGCCTTCAAATTGCAGACGGTCCGCGGTGATATGTGCTTCTGCGGGCAGCAAGCCTAACAATGCGTAACCCGTGGTGGTTTTACCGCTGCCTGACTCCCCCACCAGCGCCAGCGTCTCCCCGGCTTCAATCGAGAAACTCAGCTGCTTAACGGCCGCCTGATCCTGACCGCGATAACTGATGGTGAGATTTTCCACCTCTAACAGCGCCATTATTGCAGCCTCCCGCGTTGTGGATTGATCACGTCATTAATGGCCCGGCCCAGCAGGCTGAGTGACGCGACGGTAAAGAAAATCGCTATCCCAGGAATGGCAGAGATGTATCCGGCACTGCGCAACACGTCTCGGCCCTGGCCGATCATGCTGCCCCAGGAGATGACGTTGGGATCCCCCATACCGAGAAACGCCAGCGCGGCTTCAGTCAAAATGGCGTGGCCGACCAGCATCGCCAGCATCGCGACTACCGGGATCAACACGTTGGGCAGGATATGTACCAGCAGGATGTGACTATCGCGCATTCCCATCACTTTACCGGCCTGCACAAAATCGAGATGGCGCAACCGACGGGCTTCTCCCCTGGCAATGCGCGCCACGTTAGGCCACGACGTCGCCGCGATGCCGAGGGTGATGGTTGATACCGTAGGGCCGAGGATCAGTACCAGCACCAGGGTAAACAACAGCGAAGGCATGATCTGAAACAGTTCGGTGATGCGCATCAGCTGGTTATCAACCCAGCCACCATAGAAACCGGCGAAGCTACCCATCAGTAGTCCCAGCACGGCCGTCAGCAATCCGGCAGCCAGTCCAATCGAGAGTGAGAGGCGAGCGCCCCAGGCAATGCCGCTCCAGATGTCACGACCCAGGGTATCGGTGCCAAGCAGATGCGCCGCATTCTGACCCGGTGCCAGATAAGGGCGGGCAATCATCGCCGTGGGGTCACTGCCGGTTATCCAGGGCGCAAGCAAAGCAATGGCAACCACCAGCAGCAGACCTAACGCGCCACACCAGCCCGCCGGATGAGCCATAACCCTGGGTTTTAGCAGACTGAGCGTGCTCATAAATGCCCCCCACTGCGGCTGCGTGGATCGATCGCGGCATGCGTCAGTTCGGTCAACAGATTCACCACCACCACAAACAGCGACGTGACAAATAAAATCCCCAGCAACAGATTCACATCGCGCGTTGACACCGCCGAGAGCGCCAGCTGGCCGAGTCCCGGCCAGGCGAACACCGTTTCAATGGTGACGGAGCCGCTTAACATTGCACCGAATTGCAAGCCGGTCAGCGTCACCACTGGTAACAACGCGTTGGGGATGATATGCCGCCAGATCAAACGGAAGCGGCTACAGCCTTTGGCGCGCGCCGTGCGGATGAAATCCTGCAATGCCACACCACGGACGGACTCCTGCATCAGGCGGATATACAGGGCGAGATAACTGAAGGCGAGACAGCCTGCGGGCATCAGCAGATGGCGTGTCACATCCCAGATCCTTGCCAGGCCGGTAAAATCGGCACCCATGGTGCTGTCGCCACTGGAAGGCAACCAGCCCAGTCTGACGGTAAACACCACCACCACCATCAGACCAAGCCAGAACACCGGCATGGCAAATCCCAGGGTAGCGATCAAACCAATCAGACGCTCTATGGCAGGCTTGCGGGTCACGGCAGCAATCACCCCCAGCAACGTGCCGAGCGTCACCGCAATCAGTAAGGCGACGCCCATCAACAGCAGCGTGGAGGAAAGCCGTTCGGCGATAAGCTGGGAAACAGATTCGCTGTAGCGGAATGACCAGCCGAGATCTCCACTGAGAATGTTTTTCAGATACGCGAAGAACTGCACCATCAGCGGTTGATCGCTGCCAAACTGCGCACGCAGCTGCGCCATAAATTCCGGGGTCGCCGCGCCCGCTTCTCCGGCAATCACATCAGCCAGATCGCCAGGTACACTTTTCAGCAGGAAAAAATTAAGGATGACCACCATAAGCGCCACAGGCAGCGCCTGTACTACCCGCGCCAGCAGCGGATGCAGCCTGAATCGGAAGATTTTCACAGGCGCAGCCCCGCTTGTTTCATCAGTGGCAGTACCGCTTCGCCAAAGTAAGCCAGGTCGGGTGCGTAGTCATAAAACGTCAGCTGTACCCCATCGCACCCCGCCTGTTGCAGACGCAGCAGATACTGCACGATTTGTTCTGGCGAGCCGACCAGCTGAATATTGCCACCGACAATTTTCTGATCGCGCTGATGTCCGAGAAACGCCTGACTGTCGCGTTTTTGTGCCGAGGCGAAAAAGTTGTCCACGGCAACCACATCCTGCGCTGCAACGATGGCGTGGTAATAATCCCACGCCTCCTGCTCTGTCGGGCGGCAGATGATCATCGGGTTGATTAAGGTACGTAGCGTACGCTGTTGTAACGCCGCCGCGGCCCGGATACGTGCGGTGTGCGCAGGCAGCGCCTCGAGCGCCGCCTCAATCTCAGCCCCTGCGGGACTGGTGATAAACACCAGGTCGGAATGTCGCGCAGCATAATCAATCCCGGCCTGCGAACCCGTGGCGTTCACCAGCAGAGGGCGGCCATAGCGGGGTTTTGCTGCCACCCAACCCGCTTCACTCGACCAGAACTCACCCTGAAAATTGATCTGTTGATCATCGAGCCAGTAGCGTTTCAGCAGATCGACAAATTCTTCTGCCATGCGGTAGCGCGTGTCATGTTCAATCTGTGGTGCACCGAACATACGGGCGTAACTGTCCTGATTGCCGGTTACCATATTCAGCCCCCAGCGTCCGCCTGAGATGAGATCAAGTGATGCACCAAAGCGCGCCAGGTGCAGCGGGTGCCAGGGGCCATACAGAATATGCAGTGTGGAAATCAGTAAAATGCGTGACGTCACCGCGCTCAATGCCGCCGTGGTCATAAAGGGGTCGATGCTGTGCTCGCGATAGCGAATCTGCCCGCCATAGCCCCCTTTCGGGTTCCACTCCGCCAGACCGAACACCAGGTCGAAGCCCTGTGCTTCCGCAGTGAGCGTTAGTTGTTTGTTGTAATCGAAATTCCAGTTGGTGGTACGGGGCAGCTGCGAAGGACTCCAGCCACCACTTTGAATCGGCAGAAAAAGCCCCAGCAAAAAAGGCTGCTGAAGCACCGCATGCAGCGGACTGCCCGCAATATCTGCCGGAGATGTATCGTGAATGCCTGGTGAACGCGAAGTCATTGTCGGCCCGGTTATCGTTGAAATGATGGGCCGATACTAGTGAGCCGTTAATTCAGGAAGAAATGAGAATTGGGTATTTGTTTATGCTTTTCCAGGGAATAGGGAAATGCGCTGACACGATTTTAATTTTATCTATATGAAAATAATCAATTAATTTTTTAATCGGATGGCCGCCCCCAACAGAAAAGTATCCTGAACCCTAATAGGTTTTTCTCTCTCTCTAATACAAGTTCAGGTATTCCTGAAGCCACTCGCCACTAACTCAAACGCCTGTTTAACCAGCGTCTGACTGGTGCCGGGGCGGATCCACAGATAAAACTGCGTATCCGGCAGGCGCGGTAAGCCATCGCTTTCTCCCAGCACACGCATATCGCTGTCGAGCAATTCAATACTGCGCGCCGTCACCCCCAGCCGGGCTTTCACCGCAGCCTTGATACCCAGTAGATTGGAGGTAGTGTAGGCCGGGGACCAGCGCACCTGCGCCGCATCCAGCGCTTCTATCGCTACCCGGCGAAAGATGCTGGGATAATCAGCCAGGATCAACGGCAGAGGGGAATGTGGTCGATGCTGATACTGCGCGGAACAGATCCAGACGGTTGGCGAAGTTCGCAGTAACACCCCTTCCAGCTGCGGATCGAAACGGGTCGATATGGTCATATCCACTTCTCCCCGGTGCAGCGCTTCCATCAGGAAGGGACTGCGGCCAACGTCCAGCTCAATATTCAGTGACGGTGCCCAGCGGGCGATCTGGCTGAGGAGTGGCGGCAGCAGAGTGTCCGCGACGTCATGAGGTGAACCAATCCTGAGCACGCCGGAGAAACGACTATCTTTCAGTGAACGCAATGCATCATCGTTCAGCAACAACAGGTCGCGAGCATAGCTCAGCAGTTGCTGACCATGTTGTGTCAGTCGTTTGGTCCGGCCCTCTTTTTCAAACAACGCCGTTCCCACCATGGTTTCGAGTCGTTGCATCTGCTGACTCACCGCCCCCTGGGTACGACCTAAACGAATCCCTGCTTTGCTGAAAGTATGTGAATCGGCCACCGCGATAAAGGTGCGCAACAGCTCGATATCAAGATTTTCTACGTCCGACATAACGTCCCTTATGGTTGCCGATAGCGGCCTGATTAGGTTTGCTTTCTTCGCTCTCCCACTTTGAAACGCTTTCAACGGGAAGCAACAGCCTCATCACTGACCACGCCCAGACGGTTATAGCGCTGAGCCATTGACTGGATTCGCTTTAAACGATCATTCATCGTATTTCCCCCTACCATGAACAGCATTGCTTTCCAGTGCTATCATACTCTTCACAGCAGCAACACTTTTGCGGTGCTCGCGCATGTTCACGCAGGTGGTGACATTTTGTAATTCTTCATCGCTCATAAGCCCCAAGGCATGCAATTCCTGCGCGTCTTCAATCAGCCCGTGTTTAATGTTTGTTCAGGGCGTCCAGCGCGGCAGATTTCGGCTTCATCCAATTGGTCCTCGTGGTTTGAGTGAAGGCTGCATAACGCTGCAGTATCCTATTCAGTTTGATTACCTGCGTGACATGCTTTTACGCTCAGGCCCCACACTTCACATCCCCGGCAGCCAGCTGAAAGCCTATGGAACAGTTAAGGTTTACTGATGAAACGTATTTTTATGTTTGTCCTGGTGTTTATGGTGTGTTGCGTAGCTATCTCAAAGGCAATTGCTGTTCTGATGCCCATTGACGCTGTCTATTCACTGGCAAACGCATTGCATATCTTTGGTGATGAGAGCGTGCTGGACTTTATGATATACGCCAACGTCGGCATTTCTATTGTTCTTTCAGCTGTGTTCTCGTGGCTGGTGATCCGCCATATCCACTGAGGCAGCAATCTGATTTCAGATGTAAAAAAACCCGCTTACGCGGGTTTCATATCCTGCCAACCCACTACCGCAGCGGGGCCAGTTCAAGGCTGCTGCGAAAGTCGCTGCCCTGATAATCCGTATCCAGTAATCTGCGTCGCCGTAATTCCGGCAGCAAACCGTTTAACAGCAAATCCTGCTGATCCGGCTGCCCCAGCCCGTGTAATGAGATCACGTCCAACACCCCGGCCTGATAACGTTGTTCAATAGCATCCGCCAGCGTCTCCGGCGTTCCGGCAACAAACCAGTGGCCGGTTTCTTCAGCTTTGATGATCAGCTCGCGCAGGGTCAATCCCTCCAGCGCGTATTGGCGGAAAATGGCCGCACGCCCCTGCCGACGCTGCACCTGTGCCACTTCCGGGATCAATGCCGCAGGTAACGGGCGATCCAGCGGCAAATCGCGCAGATCCACCTCACCCCCCAGCATATCCGCCACACGCAGGCGTCCCTGTTCATAATTGATACGCTCGTGCTTATCACGCAGGCGGCGTACCACATCCGCCTCGCTGTCGCCAATGATGGCGTGGAATGAGTTCATGATCAGCGGTGGATTGTGTTCCCGGCCAAAGCGCCGCGCGCGCTGCTGCACATCCGCAACAAACGCCTGAGCGGCGTCAAAGGTCGGCTGAGAGGTGTAAATCACCTCGGCATAATGGGCACCCAGCGTCACCCCGGCTTCCGATTGTCCCGCCTGAAACTGCACAGGACGGCGCTGCGGGGATGGCGGTACGTTAAGCGGCCCGGCGACCTGAAAATAGTCGCCACGATAGTCAATCGGATGCAGCCTGGCAGGATCGATACGTATCCCGCCGCTGGCAGTCCGTTGCACAGCCTCGCGTTCGTTAGCGTCATACAGCGCGTTCATCACTTCGATAAATTCGGTGGCGCGCGCATAGCGTTCCTGCGGCGGCGGCAGCTGGTTTTCACCAAAGTTTTCTTCACCCACCGATGAGGTCACCGCATTCCAGCCAGCACGGCCGCCACTCACATGGTCAAGCGTGCCAATCTGGCGCGCCAGATTGTAGGGATGCAGCCAGCTGGTGCTGACCGTGGCAATTAAACCAATCTGCGATGTCGCCTGACTCAGCGCCGCCAGCGCAATCAGCGGGTCCTGGCTGCCGGTACTGCCCGCCAGCCCGGCAGGATCGGCCTGTAACAGATCGGCGGTGAACAGACCGGTGATTTTTTCACGTTCCGCTATTTTCGCCAGTTCAATGGCGCGCGCAATGCCAATCCCTGGCTGGCTGTCATTACCTGCCGTGATCACGCTGCTGGCCCCCACCAGCGTCTTCAGTTTTCTACGATAAGGTTGTGACACGGTTTTCTCCTTGTAGCCGGTTTCCTGGCGCTGAAAGATCGCTCTGGAGACAGCGACATAATTGGCAGCATGCTGTTCAAGGCTGTTTCCAGCGTCTGTTGTTTTGCTCTGGTGTCCGTCATCTCATGCCACCTGCTGACGACGGCGTTGTGCAAACTGGTTTTCCGGCTCCGGGAGTCCAAGGTTTTCGCGCAGTGTCTCGCCTGCATATTCGCTGCGATAAAGCCCGCGTTGTTGCAGCAGCGGGATCACCTGCGCCACAAAATCATCAAATGCGGTGGGGGTGCCGCCGCGAACGATAAAACCATCGGCTGCACCCGCGATGAACCACTGCGCTAAGCCATCAGCCACCTGCTGCGCCGTACCGAGGAAAGCTGGCCGTGGCGTCGCTTCTTCCAGCGCAACCTGGCGCAAGGTCAGCCCACGTTCGCGGGCATTGCGTTTAATGGTATCGGTGGTGCTGCGGAAGCTGTTTTCGCCCAGGTCGCCGATTTCCGGGAAAGGCGCATCCAGCGGGTATCGGCTGAAATCATGATGTTCGAAATAGCGGCCAAGATATTCCAGCGCGTTATCGATGCTCACCAGTTCTGCGGTCTGCTGATAACGACGCTCCGCTTCTTCTTCGTTGTCTCCGATAATGACGCTGATACCCTGGAAAACGCGAATGTCATCGGCATTCCGCCCCTGCGCCACCAGACGGCTGCGCACATCTTCGCGGAACTCACGTGCCTGCTCAAGGGTCTCCTGGCGCGTATAAATGGCGTCGGCTGCTTCAGCGGCAAAAGCTTTACCCGCTTCCGAAGCGCCCGCCTGGAACACAATCGGCCTCCCCTGCGGTGAGCGCCCCACATTGAGCGGTCCCTGCACCGAGAAGTACTGGCCTTGATGATTGAGGGTATGCAGTTTGTCTGCATCGAAAAACTGGCCGCTGGCTTTATCACGCACAAAGGCGCCTTCTTCCCACGAATCCCACAACCCCTTCACCACCCGTAAATACTCGCTGGCAACGCGATAGCGTTCGTCATGCTCAGGATGGGTAGCGCGCGAGAAGTTCTTAGCCGATCCTTCCAGCGGTGAGGTCACCACGTTCCAGCCAACACGTCCGCCGCTCAAATGGTCAAGGCTGGCAAACTGGCGGGCTACGGTAAAGGGTTCGCTGTAGGAGGTGGAGAGTGTCGCCACCAGACCAATGTTTTTCGTCACCAGCGACAGCGCCGACAACAGGGTGATGGGTTCGAAGCGATTGAGAAAGTGCGGGATCGACTGCGGGGTGATGTACAGGCCATCGGCGACGAACAGAAAATCAATTTTCGCCTGTTCCGCTTTCCGGGCCAGGTCCAGCACGTAGTCCACGTTGATACTGGCATCGGCCACCGCATCCGGGTGACGCCATGCCGACATGTTGCCGGAAGCTCCCTGAATAATGGCTCCCAGCCGTAGCTGGTGTTGTGTCTGACTCATGCGCTTCTCCTTAATATGCGGTTGCGGGCTGCCAGTCAGGAAGGACCGGCAGCGCCTGTAAAAGTTTTTGTGTCCAGGGATGTTGCGGCGCAGCAAACACCTGCCGCAGTTCCCCGCTTTCCACCACCTGACCGTTCTGCATCACCAGCACACGGTCGGCCAGATGCTGGATCACCCCAAGATCGTGAGAAATAAACAACAGCGCCGTGCCGTGTTCGGCCTGCATATCAGCCAGCAGGTCCAGCACCTGTGCCTGGACAGAGACATCGAGCGCGCTGACCGGCTCATCCGCCACCAGCAGCGCCGGGTTCGGAGCAAAAGCGCGGGCAATCGCGACACGCTGGCGTTGACCGCCAGAGAGTTGCTGCGGATAACGCTGCAGAAAGCGATCGCCCAGTTGCACTTCATCCAGCAACTGACGCACCCGCTGACGGCGCGCATCGCCGTAAATGCCGATGCTGTCGAGGCTTTCGCCGATAATTTTTTCCACCGTGTAACGTGGGTCGAAAGAGCTGAAGGGGTCCTGGGCGATCAATTGCAGGCGTGCACGCCGGGCGCGACGTGCTTTCTCATTGAGGCCCTGCCAGCGGCTGCCTTCCAGCAGCAGCGTGCCGCTGTCAGGTTCGACCAGGCCCATCACCACTTTCACCAGCGAGGTTTTGCCGGAACCGGACTCCCCCACCACGCCAAGGGTTTCCCCGGCATGCAGGCTGAAGTTGATGTTATGCAGCACCTGACGCTCACCGTAGGCCTTGTTAAGCCCGATCGCCTCCAGCAGAGGCACCGCAGCGAGTGCCGGGCGCGGCGGCAGCGGTGTCGGTTCGGCAGCACTGAGGCGTAACCCCCGGGTAGCGGGTGTCGGTACAGCGCGCAACAGACGCTGTGTCCAGGTATGCTGGGGGCGCTGGAGCAACGTTCCGCTGCTGCCCTGCTCCACCACTTCACCATCACGCATCACCAGCACCCGATCGGCCAGTTCGGCCACCACCGCCAGATCGTGGCTGATTAGCAACAGGCCATGCCCGTCACGCCGTCGTTGCGCCAGCAATTGCAGGATTTGCCGCTGCACCGTCATATCCAGCGCCGTGGTGGGTTCATCCGCAATCAGCAACGCCGGGCTGCCCGCCAGGGCGGTGGCAATCAGGGCGCGCTGACGCTGTCCACCGGAAAGCTGATGTGGATAGCGTGCGAGACGGCTTTCTGCATCCGCTATGCCTGCCGCGCGCAGCAGTTCAAGGCTTTTTTCCTGCAGACTGACATCACCACGATAGCCTGAGGCACGCAGTGCATCCGCCAGTTGCTGACCGATGCGCCGCAACGGGTCGAGTGAAACCAGCGCATCCTGCAGCACGTAACCAATACGACGTCCACGCAGCACACGCCAATCCTGGCGGTGAGCGTTGCGCATATCACGTCCATCAATGACAAAACGATCCGCACTGACCACCGCATCATCCGGCAGCAATCCCAGCAGGCTGCGGGCAGTGAGGGTCTTGCCTGAACCGGACTCCCCCACCAGCGCCACCGATTCCCCCTGCCAGACTTGCAAATTCAGGTTCTTCACCACCTGCTGGGCACCAAAGCGAATGGAGAGGTTTTCAATATCAATCACCGGTTGCGTCATAGCGTTCGCCCTTCAAAACGCGCCTGCCAGTAGCGTCCCAGGGTATTCACCGCAATCACCGTCAGGGTGATAAATACCCCCGGCCAGACGGCAATCCACCAGGCGTTACGCAGATAGTTACGCCCTTCGGCCAGCATCAATCCCCATTCAGCCGTCGGCGGCTGCGGCCCCATCCCCAGGAAGCTCAGCCCCGCAGTACCGATAATCGCCGTGCCGAGACCCAGAGTGGCCAGCGCGGGCACCTGCGCCATTGCATGTGGCAGAATATGACGCCCGATCAACGTAAAGCGCGACAGGCCGAAGGTACGGGCCTGTTCCACGTAGCCGGAGGTCATAACACTGTAAGTCTGGGTGCGTACCACGCGGGCAAAACGCGGTACCGAAGCCACGCCGAGAGCGATAATCAGGTTATTGGTACCCGGGCCGGTGAAAGCGATCAGCATCAGCGCCAGCAACAGATCGGGAAAGGCTGAGATAACATCCACCGCGCGACTCAGCAGCTCATCCACCACCCCGCGTGCCAGTGCCGCCGTCAGACCCAGCAAGGTGCCGAAGATCACCGCCACCGCCATCGCCGCGACGCTGATCAACAGCGAGTAACGGCTGCCATAAATCACCCGGGTCAGCAGATCGCGCCCCAGCTGATCGGTGCCAAGCCAGTGCTGTGCCGAAGGCGGCAGCTGCGCGTTGACCGGGTCAGCCAGCAGCGGATCGCTGTGCGTCAGCCACTGCGGAGCCACCACCGCCAGCGCGACCAGCAGCAGAAAGAACAATGCGCTCCACACCGATACGGGCAGCGCAAGAGAAAATCGTTGCAGGATGGCTTGCATTATTTGCCCTCCCCACGCAGGCGTGGATCGATCCATAGCGCCAGAATGTCAACCAGCGTGCTCATCACCACGTAAATCAGCGCCGAAAGGACGGCAACCGCCAGCACCACTGGCAGATCTTTCGCCAGCACCGCATCCACCGTCAGCTTACCGAGACCGGGACGACCAAAAACCTGTTCGGTGATCACCGCGCCGCTGAGTAATCCGCCCACCAGCCAGCCGGTTAACGTCACCGCAGGCAGTGCGGCGTGGCGTAACGCATGACGCAAACGGATAGTGGTTTCCCCTACACCCCAGGCCCGTAACGTCAGGGTAAAGGGGGATTCCAGCGCACGTTCCAGCTCACGCCGCAGGACCTGCGCAATCACCGCCCCCTGGGCCAGTCCGAGGGACAAGGCTGGCAGTACCAGCGACGAAAGATGACGATCCCCCGCCACCGGAAACCAGCGCAGCGTAAAACTGAAGATGAACAACAGTACAATTCCCATCCAGAACGATGGCGTGGAAGCCAGCAGCAGCTCCAGGCCATTCGCAATCCGGCGACCCCAGCGGCGATGCGCTGTCGCTACCGCCATCACTATGGCAAACACGGCACTGACCAGTAACGCTGCCAGGGTGAGTTTCAGGGTGGGCCACAGCTGGGTCGCCAGCAGCTGGCTCACCTCGGTGTTGAGAATGTATGAACGACCGAAGTCACCGTGCAGCACGCGCCACAAATAGTGCAGGTACTGCCACCATAACGGGTGATTCAACCCCCACTCGGCGCGGATGGCCGCCTCAATCGCCGGTGTGCGCTCCTGCTCCCCAATCAGCAGGCTGACGATATCGCCAGGCGCCAGATGCACCCCGAGGAACGCCAGCGTGACGGCAGCCCACAACACCAGTACGCCACCCAGCAGACGCCCGGTGATACGACGCGTCAGTTCGCTACGCCATAGCGATGGCCGGGGCGCTCGCGGGTTACGGGTTACGATGCTCTCCAGACTCATCCTCGCCTCCGAAATTAGTGTGCGCTCAGCCACACGTCATAGACGTTTTCAGGCATTTGCTTAAAGCTGCGGAAACCGACACCGTGTACGTAACTTGCTGCTGCAATCTGGTCTTCCGGTTCGTACAGTGGTACCGCCAGCGCCTGCTGTGGCAGCGCGTACTGTTGCAACTGGCTGTAGAATTTACGGCGCTGATTAAGATCCAGTGTGGCGGCAGCCTGATCGAGCCAGCCGTTTATTGCCGGGCTGTTGACGCGACTGTAGTTGATCGGTCCACCCGCCTTCACCGGGCGATAGTGGTTTTCGATATCGATGCCGTCAGTTTCAGTATTGGAGTTAGCGATCGAGCCGAATTTGCCGGTGTTACGCACATCAACGTAGGTACCGGAATCGACATAACGCAGCTTCAACTCCACGCCAAGCCGCTGGCGCGCCTGGGCCTGAATCGCCTGCAGCAGTACATCACGCTGGTCACGTACCGTCGCCTGTGCCTGAATCACCTCAATGCTCAGGCGCTGGCCATCTTTGGTACGAAAGCCATCGGCATCTCGCGTTTGCCAGCCTGCCTCATCCAGCAACTTGTTGGCGGCAGCCGGGTTGTTGCCATATTTGCCTTCCAGATCGTTGTTGTAGAGCGGATCGATAGGTGACGTGATGCCCCAGGCGCGGGTACGCTCGCCTCGATAAACCGATTTGAGGATCGGGTCGATATCCAGCCCCTGCAACAGCGCCTGACGCACTTTCACATCCTGGGTCGGGCCGTATTCCACGTTGAGAAACAACGAATACGGTGTGCCGGTATTGAGCGCATGCTGGTAGGTAAAGTCGCTGCTGTCTTTGAACTCTCCCGCGTCATTACCGGAGATGCCTTCAATCACATCGACCTGCCCTGACAGCAACGCGCCGGTCCGCACTGAAGATTCCGGCAGGAAGCGATAGGTGACGCGATCAAGATAAGCCGGTCCCTGATGATGCGCCGTGGCAGGTGCCCAGTTGTAATGGGGATTTCTCACGAAGGTGACCTGCTGCCCTTTTTCGTAACTTTCGAGAATAAAGGGACCGGTACCGGCTATCTCTTTGCCGCCGGATTTGAGCTGTGATGAGTGCCAGCTGGCCGGAGCGAGGATCTGCAATTTGGCGGCGAAGGCCAGGAACGGGGAATAGCCCTGCTTCAGGGTGATCGCTACCGTATGATCATCCGGCGTGGTGATACTTTCAATGCGGGCACCCACCGCACACAGGCTGCTACCAGCGCAATAGGCTGCATCCTGCAGATGACGGAAGTTCTCTGCGACCGCATTGGCATCGAGTTTCTCACCGTTGGAGAAAGTGACGTCACGCCGCAGGATGAAGCGATAGTTTTTTCCGTCCGGGCTAGCTTCATAGCTTTCAGCCAGCCAGGGGACAAAGCTGCCGTCATTACGGCGTGCCAGCAGCGATTCCCAGACGTTGCGCAACACCACTTCCGCTTTCGACTGGCCGTTAAGCTGCGGGTTAAACGGCACGGGTTCGGTTTCGACACCCCAGGTCAGGCTGCCACCGCTGCGCGGTTGTTCAGCAGCAAAAGTATGGAATGCGCTTCCCAGCAGGCAGGTCAGACCCAGCGCGAGAGTCAGTGAATTCGCTTTCATATTATCCTTGGTGGTTGCAGGTGTTATTTTTTAATGGCCTGAATCAGGCAGTGCGTACTCTTTTTTCCGGTGAGGTTTCCGCATTGGCAGTAAATTCCTTTTTCAGGAAAACCAATGCTTCCCCTAATTGATTGGTGCGATGATAAAAAGGTTGATAGCCGCGACGCAGATACAGGTCGCTGAGCCAGGGATGCTTGGTCGCAGTAGCCAGATAAACACCCGGTGCTTTTAAGGTGTCTTTCAGCAGGGTTTCTTCTGCCCAGCTGATAATTTCCCGGCCATATCCCTGACCTTTAAAATCCGGGTCAACAGCAAACCAGTGAATAAAAGGTAATGATGAAGGTGCGCTGTCATCCTGCTGCCATGGGAAACGCACCGTTACTGTCGCCACGGCACGTTTCCACTTGCGCAGTACCAGCACGGTTTCCTGCTCAATGGTGCGCCGTACCTGCTCCACCGAGCCGCGTGAGATAGTAAAATGCACATCCAAAGCGACCAGCGCGGCATAGGCGCGCTGGAGTAACGCGAAGATTTCTTCCGCGTCGTCGGACTTTGCTACCTCAATCGACTGGCTCATTATTTCCGCTTCCTTGATAAATCACCGGGAAATTATTGAAATCCGCCCAGGCAAAGTAAACTGAAAATAATGGCAATCGTTTTGTTAAATACAGGAATTAACCTCCTGATCCGGTCTATTACAAATATAATGCATAAGATAATGCAGCCGGAGAATAACAGCACGCTGGTAGAAGGTAATTGACCGAAACCCTTCATTCAGACTAGAAATAGATATGTTTTTTGGCCACAGAACAGGAGTCACCTGATGTCTTATCAACAACCTGCTGATGTAATTAAAGAATTTTTCAATCGCCTTGCGTCTGCAGCGGATGTTGCTGCCATCGCAGAACTGGTCAGCGAAAACGTTGACTGGTTTGTGGCGGGCGATGTTGCCACTGTGCCCTGGATTGGGCGTAAACACGGCAAAGCAGGGGCGGCTGAATTTTTCCGCCAGATTCGTGAGCAGATCACTTCTGAACACTTTGAAATCAGTGAGATGCTGGCTCAGGGCAACCGGGTTCTGGTGCCGGGTAAACTGGCTTCCCGGGTGAATAAAACCGGCAAACTGATCGAGACGGAATTTGTGTTTGATTTTGTGGTGAATGACGGCTTGATCACGCGTTTCCGTCTGTTTGAAGACAGTTTTGCAGTGGCTCAGGCTTGCCGCTAATGTGTAGGTTTGCAGCCTGAATCATGATGAGGCAGACATGCTGATAGCGCAGGTTTCGGACATCCACGTTTCTCCTGACAATGACAATCTGGCCCGATTAGATCGTGTGCTGGCCTGGCTGGCGCATCTCAACCCGGACATTCTGGTGCTGACCGGTGACCTGATTGATGAACAGTGGCATGAAGGTTATTGGTTGATTGCCGACCGTCTGCACCAGCAGGCGTATCCCTGGTTACTGCTACCCGGCAACGCTGATGATCGCCAGCAGATGCGCGCAGTCTGGGGAGAGCATGGCTGGGCAGCTGATGCATCGGGCGACTCCCTGCACTTTGCGCATCAGCTCGGTGAGCTTCGCCTCTTTGGGCTGGATTCAACGCTGGAAAACCAAACGTCAGGCGATGTATCTGGGCATATTGGCTGGCTGGAGAAACAATTCCGGGATGCCGGTGATGCTCCATCACTGTTATTCCTGCATCATCACGTTTTTGCATCCGGCATTCCCACGCTGGATAAGACAATGTGCCAGGGTTCCAGAGCGCTGGCAGCGCTGGTCAGGCGCGTTCCCCATCACCTGCTGGCGATTTCCAGCGGGCATGTCCATCGACCCATAGCAGGCATATTTGCGGGAATACCGGCCTATATTTGCGGGTCAGTGTGCCCGGCTAATCCGGTCTGGTTTGGGACAGAAAATATCCCCCCAGCTGACGATCCACCGGCGCTGATGGTCCACCGGTTTACCGGCAATGCCATTACCAGTTATCACGTTTCGGTTTGAGCGGGGCAAGATGATCAGCCGGGAGCGAATGACGTTTATTCAGTTTACGTGTTGGCGTATCCGTTCCGGCATTCGATTGAACAGCCTGATTAACACGTGGTAAGCAACCACAGTGGACAGTAACGAAAGCAGCACATCAGTAAAAAACCAAAGGTCATCATAGTTTTCCTGATTAGCACTACCATGAAGCCAGGTTGAAAAAGCATTGGCTGTATCAAGACTGATAAACTTTGAAGCATCAATCAAGCGAGCAAACAGGCAGAACAATGCAATAAACAGAACTGTTTTAACGCTTCGTCGGGCAAGTTTCATCATATCCATAACATCTTTTTGAGTTAAAAAAATATGCCCAGAAGGAATATAGCTCGCCTTTACTTTCTACCTGGCCAACCTCCAGCCTTTGCTGAATCAATCAATAACTGAATAGTCAGTGGATCATGTTTTTTACTAAAGTCTTCGGGAAAGTGCGGTTAACGTTTGAAGGTAAATAGCCTTCGCCCGTTGTATTCTCCTACCAAATCAAACACTGCTTTTTCAATATCCTGTGTCACCATATTAGATCATCCTTGTTAACGATTCGATTATAACGCCCCCCACTTCATATTCTGGATCACCACTCTGTACCCATCAGGATCTTCGAAGGTCACTCCCCTTCTCTCCCAGTAGGGGTTAAAAGATTCAATCCTGACAAATCCCGCGTGATCCATTTCTGAACAGGCGTTTTCCCATGCCTTCCTTTCCGGGACGTACAGAACCAACAGGTCTTCTGGTGAGGAGGACGGTATCACCGGATGGTGGTGGCACTGGGTGAACTCAAGATGCCAGGGTAAATCCTCCCGGCCTAACATGCATCCACTGAATCCATCGTGATCGGTAAACTCACCTAACTTTGTTAGCCCAAGTCCGTCACAGTACATTTCACAGCTTCTGTTGAGTACCCGCACCGGCCTGGCAATACGCATATGCTGAAAATTCATCGCCACCTCTCTGTGTTTATCCATAGTTAACACAAATGTGCTTTGCGGTCATTGCGGCCTACGCCATGCTCGCGCCGTTAATAACCATATGGAATTAGATAATAGAAATAACACTATTACAGTTATATAAAACTTCGCTATTTTGTCGCCTGTACTGCATTTCACTTTTCATTCTTTTCTTATCAGGGACCATCAAAATGACAATCAAACTACACAAAATCGTTCTGCCTTTGCTCATGGCTGTCGCACCCTTTTTTAGCCACGCGGAAGAATCGACCTGGGACCATATCAAACAAACGGGCGAACTGCGTATCGGCGTCGCACAAGGCGAACCCTGGTACTTCAAAGATCCGGCGACAGGTCAGTGGAATGGTATTGGTTATAACGTTGGCAAAGTGCTGGCGAAAGATTTAGGGGTAAAACTGGTCCCGGTCGAAACCACCTGGGGTAATGCAATTGCGGCGTTGCAGGCAGGCCAGATTGATACCATGCTGGTGCTCGATCCCACCGATGAACGCCGTAAGGCCGCAGATTTCTCCGATCAACCGTTCCTGTGGTATGCCCAGGGGGTGCTGATCCGCGATGGTATTCCTGCGGTAAACTGGGACGACCTTAATCGTCCTGACATCAAAATAGGCGTCACCCTCGGCAGCAGCCCTGACCTTATCCTGACGAAAAAATTACCGAAGGCGCAGCTGGTCCGCTTCACTAATATGGATGAAGGCGTTGCGGCATTCTATGCGGGCCGTGTCGATGCACTTTCTTACGTCCATCCGGCACTGGCATTGCAGCAGGCCAAAGTACACAAGGGCAACCTGATCCTGCCGAAGCCTATCATCGCCATCAGTACCGGTGGTGCAATACGCAAAGAAAGCGACCCGCGTTTCCGTAATTTCCTGAATGAAGAGTTCGTTAAAATTTATAAATCCGGCCAGAGTAAGCAATTCTACGAGGACGCCCTTAAATTGCGTGGCGTCGATGTCAGTAAGGTTCCGTCTGTGATTAAGGAAGAGTGGCAGTAAGACCTTCATTCCAGCATCGGGGCCAGCAGTGCCCCGATATCCTCACATCGTTCCAGATCGAGTAACCGCGCGGCTATCCCTTCCGCTGTCTCTGTTGGCAACCGTGATGACAGGTTGGCGATAAACTTTTCAATAATCTTCTGCTCAGAAAGCGGGTTTTCCTGCGAGCCTAAGGGAAAATCGATGGTGTCACCGGTAACAACGGCATCCTCAGTAACCACTTCCACACGGGCTGCCGGGCGACGAAATTCCCGCATCAGTTGATCAAAATGCCCTTCGGACAGCACCTCCACCTTGTCCGCAAATGCCAGAAGCCACGCGGAAGTTCGCACCCCTTCACTACTCCATTGATGGCGAGGAATATTGAATGCCAGGCAGGCAATGGCTAAAGGCAGGCTGAATTGCGCGTCTGTGCCGCTCTCAGGCCGGGTATCGGTAAAAAAATCGGCCAGCAGCTGACTGCCATACACCCGTACCCGCTGGATCTTTTCAGGCGAAGCGAGAGCTTTCAGTACGCCTGCAAACGACTCCAGCGCAGTATGCATCCAGCGGCACGTCGGGTAAGCCTTAAAACTGGCATGCTGCAATAGCCAGCTGGAGCCGAGGTTATCCGTGAGGATTTCAGGACGGAACATGTCAGAACCCATCATGCGCCAGAACCCCTGCTCCCCTGCCAGCACATCACGCGGCCCGACAATGCCGGACAGATGCATTTCAACAGCACGTACCCCCGCTTCCGCGGCTGGCGCATTGTAGTCTTTAAAGGAAACCAGTGGACGTTGCTGCCAGTTATATTTGTGCAATGACGGAAGCGGGGTGAGTGAGGCTGCCAGCCCCAGACAGTTTTCCAGAGCACTCGCATCACAGCCACGCAACAGACCGAATGCGATTGCAGCACCGAGAGATTCATGCTGGCAGACGCCATAGACTTCGCGAAAACGTTCCGGGCTTGGCTGCTGCGAAAGAACCACCCGTCCATTGATCTCCCATGCAGCAACCAGTGCCGTCAGCAAGGCCTCACCACTGACAGGTTGAGAACCTAGCGCCGCCAGTGCCCCGGCGACCAGAGTCGCCCCCGGATGTCCCATCCCCCGCCCTGCGACTTCAAACCCATCATCGTAATCCAGCGCATTTATTGCGGCAGCATTAAGGAATGCGGCACCACTCGAAGAGAGCGGAGAGCCACCATCCAGCGTAATACTGCTGCCCACAGCGTATTGCGACCGTGCCAGTTTAGCGCTCATCTGCAACACCTGGTCGTTACGTGCTGCCACCCCACACCCCAGGCTATCGATAAAATGCAGGATGATTTTCCGTTTCCAACGGGCAGGGATTGCATCTGGAGTGAGTTGACAGGCAAATCGGGCCAGTTCGAGTGTCAGAGTGGTGGCGTGGATCATAGCAGTCCTGGTCAAATTTATATATCAAAAAGAGATAATAGCGTCATTTTATATTATTTATTTATCACATTTTCGTACTGATAAGATTATGCCGTTCTAACGTACTGAAATTGGATTGAGTATTTTAGGGGTTGTGTCGTATGTCATATCAGTGGGATTTTGCCGCCATCTGGCCATACCGGATGTTATTACTTGAGGGGCTTTGGGGAACGATTCAGATCGGTGTGACCAGCATCGTTTTTGGCATGCTCGCGGGGGATAATACTGGCGATAATGAAAAATTCGCCGCTTCGCCTGGTACGAATCCCGGCCATCATGATCATTGGTTTTTACCGTAATACTCCTGCCATCGTGCATTTTTTCTGGATCTACTACGCGTTACCCGTGGTATCGCCTCTCACCCTCTCCCCATTTGCCGCCGCAGTGCTGGCGCTGTCGGCCCAGTCCGCTGCATTTTATGCGGAAGTCTATCGCGGCGGTATCCAGTCAATCAGCAACGGGCAATGGGAAGGTGCCAAAGCGCTGGGCATGCCACGCGCCACAGCGTTACGTCGCATCATCCTGCCGCAGGCATTACGCCGGATGATCCCGCCGTTTCTTGAACGCTCTTTCGAATTACTGAAATCCACTGCGCTGGCTTCTTCGCTGGCTTACAGCGAACTCTTGTATCAGGCGATGCAGGTCAACAGCCAGACCTATCGTCCGCTGGAAGTGTATACCCTGATTGCCGTGATGTACTTCACCCTGCTGCTGTTCATCAGCCAATGCAGCCAGATGATTGAAAAACGTCTTGCGGTTTCTGATGCGCGCTGATGAGGTAATAAGATGAACTATCAATGGGACTTTTCGTTAATCTTCCAGAACTTCCCGGTGTTACTAAAAGGTTTGGGGGTGACACTGGAACTTTGGCTTATTGCAGGCATTAGCGGCACCGTTATCGGGCTGCTACTGGGGATTGCCCGTACCAGTCCACAGCGCTGGGTTACGGCACTGACCCGGAGCTTCGTCGAAGTTTTCCGTAATACACCGGTACTGATTCAGCTGATCTGGTTTTATTACGCCTTCCCGGTACTGGTCGGTATTCAGTTTTCTACTTTTGGCGCAGCGGTTCTGGCTCTGACGTTATATACCGCTGCCTACAGTGCGGAAATTTTTCGTGCGGGGTTGCAGTCCATTGAACGCGGGCAGTGGGAGGGCGCAAAAGCGCTCGGCATGTCTCAGGCGAAAGCGCTGAGACGCATCATCCTGCCACAGGTATTCCGTCGCATGTTGCCAGCCCTGACCAACCGCATGATTGAACTGGCGAAGGTAACCTCACTGGCATCGATTCTGACCGTCAACGAACTGATGTATCAGGGACGGTTGTTAAGCAGCACCTATTACCGCCCGGTGGAAATCTTAACGGTGGTTGCCCTGCTCTATTTTGTCCTGATTTGGCCCGGCAGCTATCTGGCCTCACGCCTTGAACGCCGCTATCGCCCCCTGCCTTAAGGAAAGAAATTCATGTCCGATCAACAACCCGTGATGCGCATCCGTGGGCTGCAAAAGCAGTTCGGCGATCAGGTGGTTCTAAAAGGAATCGATTTAGATGTTTACCCGGGAGAGAGAATCGCCATTATCGGCGGCAGCGGTTCCGGTAAAAGTACCCTCCTGCGTTGTCTCAATTTTATGGAAACTCCCAGCGCTGGCACCATTGAACTTGATGGGATAGTGCTGGGCAGCACAGGCAAAAACAATCAACGTATTTACAGCGAAAAGCAGCTGTGTGAAGTACGTGAACGCATCGGCATGGTGTTCCAGCAGTTCAACCTTTTCCCACATCTCACCGTGCTGGATAACGTCTGTGAGGCATTGGTATCGGTAAAAAAAATGCGTCGGGAAGAAGCCAAAAACATTGCCCAGCGACAACTGGAGAAGGTCGGCCTGAGTCATAAGCAGCAGGCCTGGCCGGGCAGTCTCTCAGGTGGTCAGCAGCAACGTGTAGCTATCGCGAGAGCGTTAGCCATGGCACCGGAAATCATGCTGTTCGATGAACCCACCTCTTCCCTTGATCCTGAGCTGGTGGGTGAAGTGTTGCATACCATTCGTGAACTGGCGGATGAAGGCCGCACCCTGCTGCTGGTGACACATGAACTTGGCTTCGCGTGGCACTTCGCTGACCGGGTGATCTTTATTGAGAACGGTGTCATTCACGAAATGGGTACGCCGGATGAGGTTCTCAAACATCCGCGTCAGCCACGTACCCGTGAATTTCTCTCCCGCTTTACCGAACGTGCATTTTAATAAAAAGGAATCGACATGAGTGCCAGTCAAAGCAGCCAGGCCTATTTGCAGGATTCAAGGAACGATAATGTTCAGGTTTATGTGAATGGCGAATTTGTCCACCGGGACAACGCTACCGTATCGATTTTTGATTCCGGATATGTCTGTGGTGATGGTGTATGGGAAGGTCTGCGACTGGTAAATGGCAAACTGATTGCCCTGCAGCGCCATCTTGATCGCCTGTTTGCAGGAGCCGCCGCCATCCAGCTCGACATTGGTCACACACGTGAGGAAATCACGGCGATTATGTTCAAAACGCTGGAGGTTAATGGCATGACAGACGGCGCGCATCTGCGTCTGATGATAACCCGAGGCAGAAAACGTACTCCCAATCAGGATCCCCGTTTTATTATTGGCGGGGCCACCGTGGTTTGTGTGGCCGAATATAAAGTCGTGGATTATGAAGCGAAAAAGCGAGGCCTGGCGCTGTTCACTTCCAGCTATCGCACCAGCACACCGGATGTTTTCGACCTTCGACTGAATTCTCACAGTCGTCTCAATCTGATTCAGGCGTTACTTCAGGCACTCGATGCAGGCGCTGATGAAGCATTGATGCTTGACCCTCATGGCTTTGTCGCCAGTTGCAATTCCACAAATTTCTTTATTGTCCGCAACGGAGAGCTGTGGACCTCGAACGGCCTGTATTGCTTCAACGGCATCACCCGCCAGACGCTTATTGAACTGGCGCGACAAAATGGGATGACTGTTTATGAAAAACCCTTCACGCTGGCAGAGGCGCTGACCGCGGATGAGGTGTTTGTTACTGGCACACTGGCCGGTATCACTCCGGTAAGGAAACTGGATGGCCGGACGTTTGATGTCAGCCAGAACCCGGTCACTACACAGCTTGCGCAATGGTATCAAAACTATCTCAACAACATCTAAGCACATCCATTCATAGCAGCGTTCCTGCGTTATCCGGCTGGCAATCAGTGGATATACGCAGGGTTGCTGCCTTTTCCGCTTAAAGGGTCTCCAGCCTCCATCCATCTTCAGTGGCTATTAATCTGTCGGTAAGCCCCAGGCTACTCAGAAACGCGTCATCATGTGATACCACCATCAGAGAGCCGTGATAGCCGCGTATCATGGCTTCTAATGCCCCGACAGAGGGCAAATCGAGATGATTATTAGGCTCATCCAGCAATAACAGCTGCGGTGGGGTTTCTGCATAGATGATGCAGGCCAGAGCCCCCTTGAGACGCTCTCCTCCGCTTAGCAAAGCAGCCGGAGTTGCGATCTTTTTTGCATCCAGTCCCAGCTGTGCCAGCCGCATGCGCATCACACCTTCACTCATTGCGGGATTGATTGACTGCAGCTGTTCAAGCACCGTCTTCTCTGGTGGTAGATTATCTAATCGTTGATCAAGCCACGCGACTGGAACATTCACATTTATTTCCCCTGCCTGAGGTAACTGCCGCCCCGCAAGCATCCGAAGCAAGGTTGATTTACCACAACCGTTGGGTCCGATTACACCTATGCGCTGCTGCCCGCTGATTACCATACTGAGGGTACCTGTCACAGCCCCTGCATAGGGCAAAACTACGTCTTTTAATTCTGCTATTCGACGCTTAATTTCCCGGCTTACAGGTATCTGATGCAGGTTGATGTGCGCTGCATCTTCAATTACCCGCTCAGCTTCGCGTATTCGTTGAGTGATGTTTTCCTTGCTGGCAGCCTGATTCCTCTGCAATATTCCTGCTGATTTTTCACTGCGTTCTTTCTGTCGGCCCAACAGAATTCTGGCCTGATTGGCATCCTTTCCCTGCCTGTTACCGCGCGCACTGCGTCGTTCCTGCCGTTCATGCTGCTTCTGTATTTCCTGAGACTGCCGCCGACGTTCATTTCTTAATTCATCCAGGTTTTGCTGGGCGGTTTGCTGTTCGTTTGCTCTTGTCTCCACATAGAATGAGTAATTCCCCCCATAACTTTTTAACGTCTGAGAAGACAATTCAACAATCCGCTGCATAGAATCCAGCAATTGCCGGTCATGACTGACCACAATTACCCCCCGCGACCAGTTCTGCAACTGCTCGATCAATGCCTGTCTGTTGGGTCGATCCAGGTGGTTTGTCGGTTCATCCAGAATCAAAAAGTCGGCATCAGACAACATTGCACCTGCTAAAGCTACACGCATTGATTCGCCACCGCTCAGAATGCTGGCAGGGGTATTAGCCTCAAGATGGTCCAGGTTATGGCACTGCAGCATGATGTTGAGCTTCTGGCGTATATCCCAGTAATTGCCAACAACATCAAAATCCTCTGGTGCGGAATTGCCTGTCTCGATACGTTCCAGCGCATCAATGATGTGTTTTATTCCTGCCAGATCAGCAACTGTGTATCCATCAGGATAAGCCACCTGTTGGGCAAGGTAGTGAACCGTACCACTATAGTGAAAACTGCCATGGGTTGGAGGTAGTTTCCCGGCGAGTATTTGTGCCAGAAAATTTTTTCCCACGCCGTTGCGACCAACCAGGCCGGTGGGACGCATGTCGAACTGCTCATTCAGGTCAGAGAAAAGTACTCTGCCGTCTGGCAGAACGCAGGATAGGTGCTTAAGTACGAGATTCTTATTCGTCATAGTGTCTTCCAAAGATGCCTGAGCTCCCCCTGTAACCAGGGACTGGTGGAGAGTGGCCGTTATAAAACGGCGGCATCAATAGCGCATTGGACGAATACCTCGTGTGCAGGGTAGGGGAGAAGAACAATCGAAGATGATATCTTCTGAATTTACCCCGGGAATTTCATATTGAAATAATTAAAATAAATGCTTATATAACAATAAGTTGGGTTATTTTTCGTGTCGGGTTTCTTTGAGTATTTTTGTGAAATCTCTTCCTTCATTTCATCACCCTGAGTATCCAATATCCATCCTCAATAACCGAACCTTACTGCCGGATACGCATTATTCAAAATGACAGGAAGTGCGAGAAATGAATGATTCTGTGTCACCTGGTCACAGCTTACATGCAATTCGACATGCGTTCGCATTTTTTGCATGTACTTCTCAGTTTCAGGCTGCTTGCTTTTAAATTCTAAAAAACCAGTTTGATACTGATTTTCGATTTAGAAAGGTAATGATCACCAGGAGGGTTGTTTATCGAATGATATGTTATACCTACATGAAAATTAATTGATATTATTCAGTATGTTACGCTGGATGGTATGAAATTGTAAACTCGCTGACGTTGCTACAGCAATTCTGGCGAATTGGCAGGGGTAATCTCTGTCAATTTTCACGTAGCGACGGCTGCATTTTTGTGTTTTTGCTATGTAGATACTGAAGTAACGCCAGAAATATTCACAATAGATGATCTGTAAGTGAAATATGAACATTTATGCAAATGATAGAAATGATGTTTTTAGTATGGTCATCTTTTATGAAATTGGAAAATCGCGGTCCAACATTCATAAACTGGCCATCAGCTGATGATTATTGCGATTCTTGTACTTCATAAACAAAAAAAGATGAAGTTGAGGGGTTTGCTCATGGTGGTCTGAGTTAGGTCTTTTATCCGGATTTAAAATGGAGTAGGGAGCAAATCACTGGCATCCATGATTTTTATTCAGTAAAAGGGCGATACTTAATTTTTGATGAAATCAAAATTTATCATTACAACAGAATCACTCATAGAAGCCTTCACGAAAATACCTTCTGGAAAGGATCAGGAGTCACATGGGAAGGTGTTATGAATTGATGAAGACATGTGATGAATCATTAAATGTGGAAAAAATACTCTATTTTGGGTTATTTGTACTTAAAATTTATGAAGATTTGATGGGTATTTCAATCTGAAATTATTCAACTAAATTGATAATAATCAGTATCTTACAAAACTTAAACCAATGGGAGAGTCGTTATCATCTTCGGGATGCAGAGTCTTATGTAGGAACACCTATATAAAAATGAACCGGATTATGGGTGAAAAACTTGATTCGTGATTTTACTGCTGTTTTTCTGTTTTCCCTGAGTCACAAAAGTGAACGACTCATTTTCTCCTCTGGATAGCCGATATGTACTGTGCATACTTCCGCTGCGTTGTTATATCGCGCTCAGAAACTTATCCACGTTATTAACAGGCTGGATCCAATAATTTGATCTTAATACGATCTTATATCGATCCTATAAAAGCCAAAACGATCCCGGATCGCTGCAGGCCTTGATATGACTGGCTCTAGGATAGTTTAAGGTTATCAGTTATATGCAAAAGGTTTCCAGTCAGATGCAGAAAGTTTCTGTTTATATGCAAAGGGTTATCTGTCGTGTGCTCTTTGATTTCCACTCATATGCTGGTAAGGTTATCGGTTATATGCAGCGGCAAATTTAACTGTTGATAAGCGGATCTTGTTTATGGCTAAGAAAGTCAATGACTTAGACAGTATGACCGACGAGGTAAATAAAAAAACGGGTGAAGTTGTCCACTTAAACCCTTCGTCAACTGCAACAGTGCAGCCGGTTGCCCTGATGCGACTGGGATTGTTTGTTCCCAATACCGATCATGCAAAAGCAAAAGGCTCCGTCAACACCGTTAAGTCTACTGTTGATGCGACCGAAGATCTTTATCATTTAGAAGTGGTGAAGAGGGAAGGGTACAAAGATATCTCCATTCGCTCTGAACGACTCGATATGGCAACGGATTTCAGGGTCTGGCTGGGCATCATCCGTTCGATCTACGACAACGGTACGTTTGCAGGCAAGCTGAAGCTGCCATTCACTAAATTCCTGCAGAACTGTGGCTTTGACTCGAAGCGTTCGAACAAAGACATGAAGAAGCGCATTGATGACTCCCTGATGCGCCTGCGCGGTGTGACCATCCAGTTCCGTAATGATACCGGCTCGCTTACCACCGGCCTGGTGAACAGCGCCCATTACAACATGGCGAAGAACGAAGTAGAGATCGAGGGCGATCATCGGCTGGCTGACCTCTATCAGATGGATTACAAGGTCTACCTGCGACTCAAAGCTATCGACCATTTGCCCCGTAAAGAGTCCGCACAGGCTCTCTACACGTTTATTGAGAGCCTTCCCAGGAATCCTGCCCCGGTCTCTATGAAACGCCTCAGAGAGCGTTTGAGGCTGAAATCGCGTATTGCTTACCAGAACCATATCGTCCGTAAGGCACTGGAAGAGCTGAAGGAAATTAATTACCTCGAATACACAGAAACCAAGCGGGGCAGGTCGGTTTATTTCAACATCACGAAGCGTAATCCAAACCTGATCCCGGATAAGTCATTAAAGATCGATAGGTCGACTCACGATGAGCCACAGATTGTCGATGAAGCGATGATTTCAAAGATCAGCAAGTTAAAGGATTCCGGTTTCACTGAAGAAGAGATAGCGAAGATCCTCATCAGCCTCGATTCGAACTAAGGCGTAGTTCACATCAGTGGTAACCCAACCTGCATACGACAGGAAACCTTTCTATTTTACTCTGCTTATTCAGTAAGTTATGAATAAGCAGTTTCCTGCCAAACATCTAAATCCCCCCTGTGTTCAGGTTAGTCAGCCTGAATTTACTCTTAGTGTGCTGCTCCTTCCAGCATACGACCGATAACCTTTCACATCTCCAGGCATCTCAAAGCATACGACTGATAACTTTCTAATATTGGGATAGTCTTCAACAGCATACCTGCATATGGCTGATAACCTTTGGCAAATTTCGGGTGAATGGAAACCCATTTATTTAGATTAACCATATGATATAAAAGAATTTATCTTTTGCAGAGTTTATGAAGTTCACAGTACTCAATCGCATACCCACTGCAATAAATGAGCATATGACCGATAACTTTATAGCATCCGACTGCAAACCTTTCCTGATCTTTATTCCTTAAAACAGCAGATTACCTCGCCAGGGTTATATCGGGTATCTGGCATATGACCGGAAACCATTGCATACGACTGACAACCTTTGCATCTGAGTGGCAACCTCTTCCTCCAGATAAATGCTCATTCTGCCAGCGATCAAAGGATCTTAAGCTGGGTCCGGCATATGACGGATAACTTTTTGCATACGACTGATAACCTAACTTGATCGTAATTTGAGCCATTGAGTAATTTTCCAGCGCGCGTATTTTCTGACATTGTTTGCATATGACAGATAACTTTTAGCATATGACTGGAAACCTAAAAAGTTGGAAGTTTACTACTCCCTTGATAAGTAAGAGAAAGACAATCGTGCATACGACCGATAACTTTTTCGGGGGAGGGCGTTTCCCAGGCAACCGGTCAGGTTTGTAGGGAGGGGCGAGCAGCTGGTTTTCTGCAGAAGTGCAGTGAGAGGCGAATGCGAGCATACGACGGCAAACCTTTTACCTATTATTTCGTTTTGCTGAGCCAAAAGAGTGTCAGGATCCTTTTTGTGATCCTGTCACGTCACGATACCAGCATATGACCGATAACTCTTTCAGGGAGATGATTATGTTTGTAAGTGCTCACATTGTAAATATCTCTATGAATATAATAGATTTTTAAAGATAAGTAACAAGCATCATCAGAAAATAACGACATGTATTCGGAACAGACCTCGCATACGACAGGTAACCTTTGCCTCAAAATTCACCAATCCTGTGCCGTGATCACAGCTGGATCATTAAACCCGAACTGTTCTTTGAGCAGGCCGCTCCGTCTGCCGTAAGATATTTGTCCAGGATATGTGCAGGTTGCTTGCGCTCGTACAACTTTTATCTGAAAAACGAAAAATCTTGCACGTAGCAAATTGCCATGTACACTTAGGGAAAATTTTGCCAATGGAGTAAGGGTATGAAAAGTAACTACGGTGGCGTGGACGAGACTGCCCGCAGAGCGAATGCAATGCTACGTAGTATGAGTGACGACATAGTTGATAAGCGTCATGAGTTCGGCCTCGATCGTTACTATCAGACCTTTACCCGAAATTCCGTTGCCAACATGCCTAAGCTCAGCCGCCGCGCTGTAGAGCAGGCGATCGATGAGATGGAAGCTGCTGGTCATGAGTTTGGAAAAAAGGATGCCGGTAACGCCAGGCATTACGCGCTGACTGTTCAGGATGTTGTTGATATCTATGCGCATCGCAAGGTGCCTAAATACCGCGATATTCATGAAGGGAAAGGCCCTTTTGTGATTTTCGTGGTGAACCTGAAGGGTGGGGTGTCGAAGACCGTCAGTACGGTAACCCTGGCCCATGGGCTGCGCGTACACCCGGATCTGCTGCAGTATGATCTGCGTAACCTTGTCATCGATCTTGACCCGCAGGCTTCCAGCACCATGTTCCTGAACCATACCAACAGTATCGGTTCAATCATGGAAACGGCTGCTCAGGCCATGCTGAACGATCTTGATGCGGATCAGCTGCACCGTGACATCATTCAGCCGACCATCATTCCTGGTGTTGATATCATTCCCGCCTCAATCGACGATGGCTTTGTTGCCAGCCAGTGGAATGACTTAGTACGCGAACATCTGCCTGGTGTCTTGCCTTCAGAGGTGCTGCGCCGCAATATCATTGACCGTGTGGGTAATGATTACGACTTCATCTTCGTTGATACCGGACCGCATTTAGATGCTTTCATGCTTAACGCTATCGCCGCGAGTGACCTGCTTCTAACGCCAACGCCGCCAGCGCAGGTGGATTTCCACTCCACTCTCAAATATCTGACGCGTCTTCCAGAAATGCTCGAGCAACTGGAAGAGGAGGGAATCAATCCGCGCATTAAAGGCAACATTGGTTTCATGTCCAAAATGACCACTAAGCGTGATCACGAAATGACCCATGGCCTGGCGCGGGATGTATTTACATCCTATATCCTTGATGCCGCATTGCCGCGTCTTGATGGTTTCGAGCGTTGTGGCGAGACCTTTGACACGATAGTAAGCGCTGACCCACAATCTTATCCGGGCAGCGCCGAAGCACTGAAGAATGCCAAGCGAGAGGCGGAGAGATTCACCCAGGCGGTGTTTAAAAGGATCGAATTTGTGAGGGGAATTAAATGACCAAAGTCATGAAGAAAATGGGGCGTACATTAGGGAACTCAAACTTCTCTAAGATGCTGAGTGAAAACGAAGGCGCTCGTGTATTCGTACTCAAGTCTGGAAAAGAAGCCCGGTTTGTACTCACAAAGGTGCTGCATGATGATATTGAGACGCAGACCTATATCGACTCCTCCGTTAACGGACGCGATCAGTCACTGCTGACTGAAGAGTCCGTTGCTGATATCTCCCGTACGATAACGCTGCAACAATTTTTCCCTGCAATTGGCAGGGAAGTAGATGACCGCATTGAAATTCTCGATGGCTCGCGTCGTCGTGCGGCATGTATCTATAACGGCACACCCTTTGAAGTGCTGGTGACCAAAGATGAGCTGGATCTCGCCGATGCCCGTCAGTTGGCCGTTGATATCCAGACCGCGAAAGAACATACCTTGCGTGAGCTGGGTAAACGTCTGGAACTGATGTATCCCAGTGATATGAGCCAGACGGAGATTGCGAAGGCGGAAGCGTTATCTCCTGCGAAAATCACGCGTGCACTTCAGGCGGCGTCAGTGCCTGATGAGATGATCAGCGTTTTCCCTTCGCTCAGTGATCTTGCCATCGTCGATTATCAGTTCCTGCTCGACGTTGCTGACAAAGCGAAAGCCAAAAAAATTGATATCAGCGATATTGTTGCGGGTGTGCGTGAGCGCATCGAAAAGCATGACGATATTGATATTGATGACCCTGTCACAAAAGCCAAAATCATTGGGTTCTTCCGGGCGGAAAGCAGCCGCCTGAAAACACCAAAACCGGGAAAAAAACCCGTCGCAGAAAATCTGGCCGTCTTTAAGGACAAAAAACAATTTGCCCGTAAAAAGATCGATGCCGAAAAACGCCTGGTCACCTACGAGTTCTCCCGTATCTCCGCTGAGGTCCAGGCTGAGATCGATGCAGCGGTCAGAGCAGTCATGAAAAAGATGACGGGTGAAGCTTAACAAGCTACCGGACGACAAATCACCCGTGATTTGCCGCATTGCAGATAAACACCTCCACTTTTTCCTTCGCGGGCATGAGGTGCCGGGACCGTCCGCACATCGGCAGGCAGTTGCCCGGAGTTATGCCCGGATGGTGAGACCTCCATCACCGCCGTGGTGTTTCCGTGATAGGCATTCTCAGTGACGATAATCCCTTGTTTGCCACCATGCCCACCATGTTGACACTGCTGTTCCCGGTAGAAAGCCGGGTGACTTCGCTGTCGATCAGCTACAACCTCGCGACCATGACCTTTGGCGGATTCTCGCCGTTTATTGTGACCTGGCTTTCTCACTCATGGGGTGTTATTGCGCCGGGATATTATATGTTTGCGGTTTCGGCCATCAGCCTGATTGCCGCAGTATTTTTCCCCAAGGACCAGAAAAGCGTCAAAATGTCAGTCGCAAGCCAGCCGGCTGAATAATGCGAGGATGAGTGATGGAGCGATTCCCTGCATCCATCACTCAGTCCCGTTTAGCTGTGCAATAACTCTTCGATTTCCGCTTTGCATTGTCTGAGTGAGGCCAGCAGGGTATCGATGCTGGCCTCGAATCGCAGAGCGGGAACCGCGACAGACACGGCATAATGTTCATTCAAAGAAGAGTGGATTGCCACGCTGACGGCGCAAACTCCCATAGCATGCTCTTCAAGATCAATGGCAAATCCCTGACGCCGGATTTTCTCCATCTCCTGCAAAATGGCCGCTCTGGAACTGAGTGAGTTTGCGGTTCTGACTTCAGGTTTTGCAGAGTACATCAGTTCAAGCTGTTCATCCGACAGAGCCGCCAGCAGCGCTTTACCTGGCGCGGTACAGTGGCAGGGAAACGCCGTGCCCACGGAGGAAACCACGCGTAATTCCTGGTCTGAAGCAAACTGGCTGACAAGCAGGGCGTACGATCCTCTGAAGACGCTCAGGTCGATTGTTTCCCGTGTGCGCCTGCCAAGCGTCTCAATAGCCGGACGTGATAACGAGACGACATCGATGTGGGCAGACGCAGCCATACGCGCCAGCGCGGGTCCTACCCGCACCTTTCCCGCCCCGTTCATCAGCAACTGTTCTGCCTCCAGCGCGCTGACCAGACGGTGCACCGTACTGCGAGGCATACCCGTTCGGCGCGCTAACGCGGTAATGGTGACGCCATCAGGATCATCTTCAATGGCTCTGAGCAGCTGTGCTGCCCGCGCGATAACCTTGGATCCTGCATTATCAGAATCACTGTCCATCGGTTGCTCCCCGCTTCAGTTTACATTCTGCACATTGACATCCTCTGACTATAACACGAATACTATCCATAATATGGATATGTTATCCGAATAGTGGTCATCTGGAGAGTGTTACATGCAACAGATTAACCGGGTTGGCGGTTTTGTCCTGCTGGCCGTCGCTTGTCTGACCATCATGGTGGGATGCGTCATTGTTCCCGGTCTGACGGGCATCTCGGACGCTTTGGGCGTTAAAGGTGCTGAAAGCTGGCTGGTCACACTTCCTTCGCTGGGCGTTGTGGTATTTGGCCCACTGGCGGGGCGTTTTATTGAAAAAGCTGGGTTGTTTATGGCCCTTTGTCTCGGGTTGTTTCTCTACGGCTTGCTGGGGGGAGCCGGGGCTTTCCTGTCGGGATATGTACCGGTTTTTGCTGATCGCTTTTTACTGGGTGGTGCGACAGCGCTGGTCATGTCTGCGGGTACCGGTCTGATATCGGTGTTTTATAGCGGCACGGCGCGTATGCAAATGATTGCCCGTCAGGGGATGTCGATTGAGCTGGGCGGGGTGATTTTCCTGTTCATCGGTGGCTTACTGGCAGCCGTGGGCTGGCGCTGGCCTTTCAGCCTGTATCTGTTTGCGTGGCTGATGCTGGCGATGGTGCTGGTTTTTGTACCGCGCCCGGGCAGGGCGGTGGTGGCTGAAGTGCCAGAGAGAAACAACGATGCCGGTCCATCGGCAGCCATGGTGCTGACGTGGGTCGCCGCGCTGTTTTCCATGATTGTGTTCTTTACCGCCATCGTTCTGCTGCCTCTGCATTTGCACGGCATGGGCGTCACTGAATCTCAGACGGGATATTTTCTGTCTTTTGTCTCGCTGGTTGCCGTCGCCGGTGCCTGGCTGATGCCAAAACTTGTCAACCGTCTGGGGGATTTCACCACCTTGTCGGCTGCATTTGGTTTTTACACACTGGCGCATCTGACCTTCGCACTGGCAGCTTCGATGCCGGTTTTTGTCCTCGGTGGTATTGCGCTGGGGCTGGGTTTTGGTTTTTCGGTGCCGCTGGTTAATCACCTGATTGTTGAGTTAAGTAACCCAGACCAGCGGGGAAGAAATCTGGCCCGCCTCTCGATGGCGATTTTTCTCGGGCAGTTTCTGTCGGCGTTTATGGGTTACTTCCCCGGTACTTTGTCCGCGGTATTCAGCTTTACCGCGCTGGTGGCCCTGGTATCTGGCCTGTATATCCGGTTCCGCAGCCGCGCCATGCCTGCTTCCCGTTCCGAACAGCGATAAGGTTCAGCGTTGTAACGCCAGGCCTGTTGTTGTGGGCCGTAAACTTCGATTTTGGGCCGTAAAAAGCCTGTGTGGGCCGTAAATATCATGTAAGATGGGCCGTAAATAGCTTTGCCTTGGGCCGTAAATTTTCCTGGTCAGGAAAAAAGACGTCATTGGAGGATTTCATGGATTTGAAAGATGAGATTGTGGCAATTGTCGCGAGCAGTAAAATCCCACTAAGTTCAGGTGAACTCGCACAGTCACTTCATATTGGCAAATCAACGGTGAAGCGGTACCTCGAATCATTGCTGAGTGAAGGTGTTTTATTAAGGGTGGGTAATGGCAGAGGAACCCGCTACACCACAGGTACTCGTACAGTAGCAGTGAGCCTGCAAGAGGAAGAGGCAACATACCCTAATACCCCGTTAGAAGCACATGCATTACTTAATTACCTTCAGACATCTGTGGCAGCGAGGGATATTACGGGCTACCAGAGATCATTTGTTGATGATTATATTCCCAATCAAACTTCTTTGCTTCCGGCTGCTCTGGCAGAAACCCTGCGAATTGAAGGGCAGATGGCAGGGCAGCATCCTTCCGGTACCTATGCCCGAAAAGTCCTTGAGCAATTACTGATTGATTTATCATGGTCCTCATCAAAACTGGAAGGAAATACATATTCATTACTGGCGACAGAAGAGCTTTTCAGAAATGGGACTGAAGCCCGTGATTTTGATGCAGTGATGTTACTTAACCATAAGCAAGCCATTGAGTTTCTTGTGGACGCTGTTCCTGAATATGGGCTCACTGTACCGGTTATCGGTAATTTACATTCAATGCTGATGCAGGATCTTCTGCCAGACACCGAAGCATTGGGTACGATCAGAAGCAAAATTGTTAATATTAGTGGTTCAACTTACATTCCCCTGCAAGCACCCGTTTTGCTTCAGGAGATGCTGGAAAAAATTATTATTAAGTCCAGTCAGGTTAAAAACCCGGTCGAGTCGGCTTTTTTCCTTTGGGTGAATCTGGCTTATCTGCAACCGTTTGAAGACGGAAATAAAAGAACAAGCCGACTGGCAGCGAATATTCCTTTGATGATGTATAACAGTGCACCTTTGTCTTTTCTTGATGCTGATGCGGCGGATTACGCTTACGCCATGATGGGTATTTATGAGAAATGTAATGTCGCTCTGGCTGTTGACTTGTTTGAGCATTTATACCGTCGCTCAATTAATCGATATAAAGCCACTTTAGACGCACTGGGTGTGCCGGATCCGTTCAGATTGCTGCACCGGGAAGATTTAAATAGCGCCATTCGCGATATCGTTGTTGAAAGACAAAACATTGAAGAGGTTATTGCATCTGCTGGCATCGAGCCTGCTGATCAAGCGCAGTTCAGAACGCTGTTGCTTAATGAACTGCGCGTGCTGCAGGTACACAATTGCGCACGTTATCGCCTGACTTTGCGGCAGGTTGATCACTGGATTAAAGCTGGTCGCCCCGTCGCTGGGCCTTGATTTTATTCATCAGTGGATTTATCGATGTTGGCATGCGTCACTGTGTAAGCAATCGATATTAATCTGATAACCTGTTCAGTGTTGTAATAATCCGCGATATTATCGAACAGCGCTTTTTCATAAGCCATTTTCCCATCGTTAGTATCAACAAAAGCGGGGGCACCATCGGGGAAGTAGCGAAACTCAATATGCCGTTTCTTCATTTCTGGCATCTGGTTATAAACTGTTCTTTGTTCATTTCTCTCTGCACCCTTCAATTGAGACCACTTCAGAAAGTCGAAGAACGGTTTTAATCTTTCATGTACGTTGTCTTTAGTGAAATGGCTTGTGCCGGCAACCAAAAGATAAACGCCTATACCATTAGTAATGAAATTAAAGCTGCCATCGATGTTCTCTGAGAGAATAACTTTATTCGTATAAGGGGTGAATTTTTCCCGGGTATCGTTATAACGCTCAGGATGAACCTCAGCATCATAAAACTTGCTGCCTAATAGAGTGCCGCACCCTGAAAGCAGGAATATCATCATTGCCAGCAGAGGGATTTTTAATGCAAAGCCTTTCATTGCCATTATCTTTCTTTAAAGGAGATATTATCGGCATGAAGAGTGAAAACTTGAATTGCCTGATTTTAAAGGGATATGGGCAGTAGTGGCGCGATTTGTCGCGCCACTATGAAGGAATACTGAAACGCAAAGACAGGTTTTACTCAATAGACAAATTAGCAATCGCCAGCACCGCGCGGGCTGCTTCTGCACCTTTTTTAACGAAGTGCTTTTCATAAAACTGAATAAACTCTTCCGCAGGCTGGAAATTATGCGGCGTCAGTGAGACGGAAAATACCGGAACATCGGTGCTTAACTGCACATTCATCAGTCCATCGACCACGGCCTGCGCGACAAAATCATGGCGATAAATGCCCCCATCCACCACCAGCGCGGCGCAGACGATGGCGTCATATTTGCCCGTCACCGCCAGTCGTTTAGCGAGTAATGGCATCTCAAAGGCACCGGGTACATCCAGCACTTTGATCTCAGCATCGATATTCTGCTGGGTTAACTCCTGACGGAAGCCTTCTAATGCCTGGCCGACAATCTCTTTGTGCCAGCTGGCTTTGATAAAGGCGATGTTCAATTTTTTCATTATCTCTCCAGAGCTCCACAACAAGCCCATCAATTATTTATTACTGACGGATAACCTGTGTGGCGGGTACGTTGGTTTTTGCTCTGTATAACATGCAGAAATAGCAAAATCCAGCTGGCGGGTAGCCGACCTCTCCAGAATCATTCAGGAGAGGAGGTGGCTACTTTGCGGTTTTATACGTCAGGCCACCATAGAGAAACTTGCCGCGCTCGTGGCTGATATCGTCAAGCTCGCTGACGTCCGGCTCTTCAAGTAGCGTCTGGATCAGTATGCCGAGATAGCAGCCGGCAAGCACATCTACCGAGATTTCCTGACTGAAAAAACCACGCTGTTGTTCCAGATGCATGTTGCGCACAATCCATTTGTGCAGTTTGTTGCGTGTGGCATCACTCTGCGGCGGCTGAAACATGCTGATTTTTGTCAGGTGATGGTGATGGGTGAAGAAATCGAGATATTTCCTGAAGCTGGCAGTAATGTTTTTCTGCACATCCTCTTTAGGCAGTGAGGCGTCAATCAACATCGACACCACCAGCTCTTCGAGTTCTTCATCAAATTTGTCCAGCAGCAGCTGATAGATCTCGTCCTTCGTCTTGAAATAGCTATAAAAACTGGGCTGTGTGACACCCGCTGCACTGACGATGTCACTCACACGGGTGCCATGATAACTGTGCTCAGCAAAAAGCTCAGCTGAAACATCCAGCAGTCGCTGGCGTGTTTTCTCACCTTTAGTGACATTACGTACTTTCTTCATTTTCATACATATCAGAGAGTTACTTGCTTTCAGGATATCACTCGCTCCCCCTCCAGACAAAGGTGTTATTTCCAGATTGCGGGGTTGATCAGATAACCGCAGGGATGAAATGTGCTAACTAAAGGTACTTATTAGTAAGTTTTTGTGGAATTCGCGATTGCCACCGTGTAAAGATAAATGGGGTTTTGTAAATAAAAACCCTAAAAATTGAATGCTTTGTTGATTGATTTTTCTTTTCAATGGGATATTTATCGTGGTCGAAGACAGACATGCACTGAAAGATAAGCCCGGCGGGCTTATCCGTGCCTCGGCAATATTTGCCGGGATTGCTGGCCTGCCGCTGGCAGTGGGGGGAGGCTGGCTGGGGGTTCTGGGCGGTTCCTGGTACTATTTTGTTACAGGGTTATTGTTGCTCGTCACTGCGCGTCAGCTGTGGCGGGGTAAGCGTTCCTCGTTTGTGGTCTATGGTTTTATTGTGCTGATGACAACCGTCTGGGCGCTATGGGAAGTCGGGTTCGATTTTTTCCTACTTGCGCCTCGGTTTGACATCATTGTGCTGTTTGCCCTCTGGTTATTGCTGCCTTTTACGCTGAAATCTTTTCCGGATTCTGACAGGCCGGGCAGAGGCCTGCTCGGGGCAGCGGTTGCGCTGCCAATTCTGAGCCTGGTGATATCACTTTTCTTCAATCATCATGATATTGAAGGGAAATTGCCGGATACCGTGGAGACCGGTACGCCGCAATGGGATAGCCAGCAACTTCCTGACTCAGAATGGCATGCCTATGGTCGTACTTCATATGGTGATCACTCTTCGCCGCTGAAACAAATCAACGCGCAGAACGTCAATCAGCTGAAGGTGGCCTGGACGTTTCGCACCAATGACATCATCGGTAAAAACGATCCGCTGGAGTCCACTTTTGAAGTGACGCCACTCAAGGTGGGGCATATGGTTTACCTGTGCAGTCCGCATCAGTGGGTGTTTGCGCTGGATGCGACCACAGGGAAACAGATCTGGAAATTCGATCCGGGGGTGAAAGATGACCCGACCTGGCAGCATCTGACCTGTCGTGGCGTGTCTTATCATGAGACGCCGGTTGATGCGAAAACCTCTGACGGGGCGGTGCCGCCAGCGGAGTGTAAGCAGCGTATCATCCTGCCGACTAACGATGGCCGTATGTTTGCCCTCGATGCGCAGACCGGTGAAGTCTGCCATGCCTTCGGTCAGGACGGTCAGATTGACCTGAAAGACGGTATGACGGTGAAAACCAAAGGTTTCTACCAGGGGACATCACCACCGGTTGTGACCCGTCAGATGATCATCATGGCCGGAGCAGTGACGGACAACTATTCCACCAGTGAACCTTCGGGTGTGGTGCGTGGTTTTGATGTCTACACTGGCAAACTGGTATGGGCATGGGATCCGGGCGCGGCTGATGAAAACGCGCTGCCTTCTGCGACGCATCAGTACACACCTAACTCACCCAACTCCTGGACGCTGCTGTCGGCGGATGAAAAGCTGGGCATGGTCTATGTACCGGTAGGGATGTCGACGCCGGATATCTGGGGCGGCAATCGGACCCCGCTGGGCGAACGTTACACCAGCTCGCTGGTGGCGCTGGATATCAATACCGGCAAACGCATCTGGTCCTATCAGACGGTGCATCATGACCTGTGGGATATGGATTTGCCGTCTCAGCCGAGTCTGGTCGATCTGAAGACCCCGGAGGGGATTGTTCCGGCGGTGTATGCTCCGGCGAAAACCGGCAACATATTTGTGCTGGATCGGCGTACCGGAAAACTGATTGTACCTGCGCCGGAAACCCCGGTCCCGCAAGGCGCAGCCCGGGGTGATCGCACCTCGCCAACGCAGCCTTATTCAGAGCTGACGTTCCAGCCGAAGCAGAAGCTGACCGACAAGGATATGTGGGGCGCGACCATGTTCGACCAGATGGTGTGCCGCATCATGTTCAAAAAAATGCGCTACGATGGCCCGTTCACACCGCCGAATACCCAGGGAACGCTGGTATTCCCGGGTGACGTGGGCATGTTCGAGTGGGGTGGTATTGCGGTTGATCCACAACGGCAGATCGCGATTGCTAACCCGATGGCGTTCCCGTTTGTTTCCAAACTGATCGAACGCGGTCCGGATAACCCGGCTGCGCCGAATGCCGCTCATCCACCGGGCAGCGAGATCGGTGTTCAGCCGATGTACGGTACGCCGTATGGTGTGGACCTGCATCCGTTCCTGTCACCGGTTGGTTTGCCATGCCCGGCGCCACCGTGGGGTTATATTGCCGGGATCGATCTGCGTACTCACAAAATCATGTGGCAGCACAAGGTGGGTACCACGCGTGATGCAACGCCGTTACCGCTGCCATTTAAAGTGGGGATGCCGATGCTGGGCGGTTCCATGGTCACATCTGGCGGGGTCGCTTTCCTGACGGCAACCATGGACGATTACATTCGCGCTTTCGATGTGACAACCGGTAAAGAGCTGTGGAGTGACAGATTGCCTGCGGGTGGTCAGTCAACGCCGATGACTTACTCTGAAGGTGGGAAACAATATATTGTGACTGCCGTAGGGGGGCATGGCAGCTTCGGTACCAAACAGGGCGATTATGTGGTGGCGTATGCGTTGCCCTGATAGCTGAGAGAGAAAAATAAAAGGCCATGAAAATGGCCTTTTTTATTGTCTGAAATCAGAGGATTAGTTAACCGTGACGATAATACGACGATAGGACACCAGCGACGGCGAACCATTATCTTTTACGGTCAGAATGATATGTTCCGTTCCCGGATGATTCGCTTTCACTGCAACCTTGCTGCCCTCGCTTTGCAGCAGCGTAACGGCTTCAGGCGTTGATAACATCTCTTCCCCGCGCACACCTTTGACCTCAGTCACCGGCACCTGGCTGGAAATGGCGGAAGTGGCTTCAGGGTAGGTCTGCCAGTGCCAGCTGATCCGATTTTTATCCGGGTCACTGCTTTGTGAGGCATCCAGTTCAGTCTGCTCTCCCGCTTTCAGGGTGATGGCAATATTAGCGAAGCCGGTTTTGCCATTGACCACCGCAATCGGTGCGTGGTTGGCATGGGCATAATCCCGGATTGTCCAGTCCATGCGCGCGGCAAAATCATGCTGGAAGTCTTCACGCCAGCGCCAGATGGTCGCCTGATTGGAGGTGTACAGTTTGCCATCGGTGCCCTTCACGGTGTCTGCCGCGTTAGGATTGCCCGGGAAAAAGTCACCCCCGCTGGTCCAGATCGGGCGGGTCTCGCCGTGTGGCTGGCGCATAATGTAACGACCGCCCCAGCCACCCCATCCCGGATTCATATCGCTGTTCAGGCCATTGCGGATAAGCCCGAGAAATGATGGCGTGTCACCTTCCATGATAAAGGCATATTGCAGGTAGCCTTTACCCATCGGTCCCTTGCCCCGGACGTGTTTATCCAGCCACGACTGAGAAACCGTGGTGAAATCCGCCCCTGGTGCGTTGCGGTAATAACGGTCACCACTGATGCCGGTCCAGGTGGCGCGGGCGTAATCTTCGCCGTTTTCGGTCGAGGGATCGACAATGTAGGTAATCTGCGGGAACTGCGAACGGATCCAGTAACCGGCGTCATCCTGATCGGAAATGGAGTAGACAATCAGGTTGCGCGTGAGTGAGTCGATGGTATCGGAAGAGGCGTTTTTCTTCAGGTCGATCAACGCCTGGGCCAGCGTATTAGCACCGCCCCACAGTGAGATATAGAGCGGTTTGGCCGGGTCGGTGCTGTTCTGAATGGCTTTTAATAACAGGTTCGAACCCGCTGTGGCTTTGCCATCGCCGGTGGCGGCCATGCCGTATGCGGCCTGGCCTGACGCAACACGCTGGGAGAGGGTGGCAAAATCAGGGTAATTTTTATCGTGCTTCAGCAGGTTAGGCTGCACTTCCCGGTAATGGCCTAACACCAGCTTAATCATATCCGGATGGACGACGTTTCTTTGCCAGGTTGATGTGGTTGCCACAATGCCTTCGATATTGAGTTCATTGGCATACAGCAGGAAGCGGGTGAGTGACATCTGGTCATCAGGTTCGTTGCCAATATCGGTCAGCACGAACACGCGGGGTTTGTCCTGCAACGGGATGACTTTTCCGGCCTGCACGGCATAGCTATTTTCTGCGGCCAGCACCGGTGTTAATGATGCAGAAGATAACAAAGCGACGACGGCCAGACAGCCAGCGCTTGATTTCAATGCGAATTTTTTCATCTTTCCCTTACCTGAATGATCCGTTTAGCTCGATAAAAGCCCGGTGATTCATTTTGCGAGGTACGGGTAACATCACTCCAGCTGCATGAATTGATTTTGATGCCTGCATCACATTAAAACTACTTTAAAGTCACTTTAGTTATATGGTTGTTATGGCTTTTATTGGTTGTATGAACATTAATTATTACTTTAAAGTAATAAATGGCCTTCTTAAGACGGAGAAGGCCATCATCTCGTTACTCGATGGAGCTTAACAGGGCGTTCTGAATAATCTTCTGCGCCCTGAGCGGGTTCTGCTCAGCCTGGGCTGCCTGTAAGGCGGCAATATCCAGCTTATCCAGCGCGCGATAGATGTGCTTGAGGAAGCGAATGGAGAGGTTGGCAGCTTCTACGTTGTCTTCGCGGAACGGGAACTGGTCTAGCTGCCACACGCCCTGCCAGTTATTGATCTTCAGCACATAGAAGAATTCGAAGATTTCCGTCATGTGCACCGTACCCACCACCAGGTCATCATCCCAGCCACGCAGGTTGTCATTGACGTCCATACCAAACAGGCGACCACGATCGATGATCAACTGGGCGGAATCGGCTGGAGATTCACCGGCAAACAGCGCGTGACCGAAGTCCAGCAGGATGCCGACATTATCCAGTCCGATATCATCGATACCCAGCAAAGTACGGGCGGCGGAATCCCAGGTCATTTTCACCCGTGGTTCGCGCGGCTTATATTCAATGGCGAATTTCACATCAGGATTGGCGCTGGCGAGTTCGCGCATGCCATCCACCGCCAGCTTCCACAGGTTCTTATGGTCTACCTGGAAGGGATAGTCCCAGCCATCCTGTCCGGGCCAGACTTTCACATAATTGGCCCCCAGCTCACGTACCACTTTGGCCGCTTCGTGCATCAGTTCGAATGCCTGCTGGCGAATGGCCGGGTCCGGGTTGGTAAAGGCACCGCGTGAGAACCGGCGCAGGTAGATTTCAGGGGTGACGCCGATGGCTTTTAGTCCGGCGTTTGCCAGCGCTTCTTTGACATCACTGACGCTGACACCTTCCGTGAACGGATAGGGCACATCGACGTAAGATAAATCTTCGACGGTTCCGGCGATACGTATCTGCTCCAGCGTACTCAGCGCCGGGCCATAACCATCCACCGCATAACGATCGACATAGTTGGCAAAGTGCCACAAACCGGCACCAAATTTTGGGTAGGTATAGGTATTCATTTCAGACATTCTCCTTAACAGACTGTAATTTTTTTGTGAGGTAAGAGGATGATATTTATCGCTTCAACATGGTTAATGCGCTGCGTCTGACGCTGTCGGCATCAATGCCAAGACGCTCCCGTGTGGTCTGGCGATCGCCCGCGATAGCGTATTGTCCATCTGCCACCCCTAAGCGTTTCAGGCGGGCACGGGAGCCATTTTCCGCCAGTACCTCAGCAACGATACTGCCGACGCCACCGTTGATGTTGTGCTCTTCCACCGAAATAACGCAGGGAAGATGAGCCATGGCCGCCGCCAGGGCAGACTTATCGCAGGGACGAATGGATGACAGAGAAATCACCGTGGCTGAGATGCCGAGATCGCTTAATTGTGCCGCTGCAGCGACAATCTCGTGCACCGCCGATCCCAGTCCCACCAGTGCGATATCCTCGCCTGCACGCAGTACGTCAACCTTGCCCGGTACGAACTGATATCTGTCGTCGTGTAAGATCGGCAGCTCTTTACCATCCAGGCGGATATAAACCGGGCCGACATGACGCAACGCGTAATCAATAATCTGGCGGCACTCGTGCGGACAGGAAGGGGCATAAATTTCGATGTTGCCAAAGCCACGCATCACCGCAATATCATCGGTACTGTGATGGGTACTGGCCAGTGGGCCATAGCTGGCTCCGGCGTTAAGACCAAACAGTTTGACGTTGGTATTGTTGTAGCAGACGTCGACCTTGATCTGTTCATTGGCGCGTGAAATCAGAAAAGGTGCAGCGTTGCAGGTTGCGGCGACTTTTCCGCCGAGCGCCAGACCAGCGGCGGTACCCACCAGCGACTGTTCCGCAATCCCGACATTGATGAGGCGGTCGGGAAACGCCTGGATAAACGGGCTGATTTTGGCGGTGGATGTTGAGTCAGCCACGACGGGCACCAGATCGATACCTGCGTTAACCGCATCGATAAAGGCTTCAACCATCACGGTTGCCAGGTGCTTTTTCTCACTCATCTTGCAGCTCCTTCAGCGCCAGTTTTATCTCATCACCTTTCGGGACTCGGTGATGCCACTCCGGTTTGCCCTGAATAAAGGAAACCCCGTAGCCTTTTTCAGTGTTGGCAATGATCACGTTAGGTTTGCCATTGGCGGGCAGGGAATCCAGCGTGGAGACAACGCTGTGCATATCGTTGCCCTGACATTCCGTGACGTTCAGACCAAACGCCTGCCACTTGGCGGCAAGCGGGTCGGTATTCATGATGTCCCGGGTTGCCCCTGCCAGCTGGAGTTTGTTTTTGTCATTGATGATGATGAGGTTATCCAGCCCATAGTGCGCGGCAGCCAGGGCGGCCTCCCAGTTGCTCCCTTCTGCCAGTTCGCCATCCCCGGTCACGACAAAAATCTTCCTTGGGTTGTTATCCTTCTTTGCTGCCAGGGCGATACCAACCGCCACCGGTAAACCATGTCCGAGAGCGCCGGTATTCAGCTCAATGCCAGGCGTTTTATGGCGCACCGGATGGCCGGGCAGGTGAGAGTCGGCATGCTGGTATGTGGGTAACCATTCTGGCGGGATAAACCCGGCTTCAGCCAGTACGCAGTAGTAACCGCCAACGGCATGACCTTTCGACTGGATATAGATGTCACGTGTCGGGTCATCGAGCCGGTCAGGGGCACAGTTCAGGACACGAAAGTAAAGTGCGGTCAGGATTTCGACCTGCGACAGATCAGCACCCGTATGGCCGCCAGCCGGGCTATTGGCGTTCAGCTCAATGATCCGACGGCGTATCGCACGTGCTTTTTTTTGCAGGTCGCTGACCTCAAATGCGAACGGATTCATGACACACTCCTGAATACAAATTCTTTATTGAATATTTATTCTGTGGGGTAACAATAAATCACCGGACGTACTCAGACGTCAGATGACGTTGCATTTAACCGTCATTGAATATATATTCATGTTCGATTTAATATTCATAATTGTGATGGTTTTCTGTTCTGCCAGCTATGTATGCCGCACGGAAATGGGATTCGAATCACATTTATTTCTCAGGATGATTAAATATTCAGGTGTCCGGCGGAGAGTAGCGGGGGTAACGACGACCATGCGGGAAAACGAATGTTGAAACAAAATGATCTCAGGCTGGTGGTGAAGATTGCCACCTTGTATTACGGCGAAGGGATGAAGCAGACCGATATTGCGCGCGCCCTTAATCTCTCACAATCCTTTGTGTCACGGGCACTCAATCGCAGCATTAAAGATGGCATCGTGAAAATCAGTGTGATGCAGCCACCCAATATCTTTTCTGAGCTGGAACGTGGCATTGAGCGCCGTTATGGGTTGCAGCAGGCCATTGTGGTGGATGCCACAGAAGATGACGAGGATGCCTTTATTCGTCAGGCCATAGGTACCGCCGCCGCGCATTATCTTGAAACACGCCTGCGTCCGGGGGAGTGGGTGGGGATTTCCTCCTGGAGCAGTACCATCAAAGCCATGGTGAGCGAGCTACATACGCTGACGACAGAAGCGGCGGGGGTGATTCAGCTGCTCGGTGGCGTGGGTGTTAACGGTAATGTTCAGGCCACGATTCTGACGCAGAGTCTCGCGGATATGCTCGGGTGTAAGGCGTGGCTGCTACCGGCGCAGTCAATAGAAGGCTCTGTTAATAGCCGTATCGCACTCGCCGCGAACAAAGATGTGCGCGAAGTGCTGGAAAAATTCGATGAAGTTACGCTGGCGCTGGTGGGGATTGGCGATATGGAGCCGTCGCAGCTGTTACGTTACTCCGGCAACTACTATGACAAAAATATGCTGACACGCCTTGCCGGGCAGGGAGCGGTTGGTGATATCTGCCTGCATTATTACAATGCGCAGGGGCAAGCGGTGCTGGAGGAATCCGAGGATCCGGCGATCGGTATGCGTCTGGAGCAGCTTAAACGCTGCCCGCAGGTGGTGGGACTGGCGGGCGGGCGGAAAAAACTGGCCGCCATTCAGGGTGCGCTGAAGGGCGGTTATCTGAATGTGCTGATAACCGATTTCCAGACAGCGCGCCTGCTGGTGAGTGATTAACCGGCAGCGATGATACGCAAGGCCAGGCCTGGCTTACCCGGCAAGGGCAGGCGATCGCCTGAGCGCCAGGTCTGCGGCAGCCGCCGGGTTTCCATCTGCCATGCGTCGATGATATCCACGTGATATTCCTTACCTTGCGGCAGCATCGTCAGTAACTTGAAACCCGGCTGGCTCTCACCAAACCATATCAGCCAGTAATCATCACCCATATGGCCGATGGCAGCATCCCAGTGTGAATCGGTTTTTCTCAACCAGGGCGACAGGCGTTTTGGCTCACCTTCTTCCAGCAGTTGCCGCAGATAGCCGATGCGCGGGCTGCTTTCTCCTTTCAGTTTCCCGCCATGTGACCACCAGATAATGTCGTCGTCGCTGAGGTAGCTTTCGCCATGGGTGACATAGCCACCCCGGCAGACACCCTGCCAGGTGAGGTCCAGCATTTTGTGGGCGGTGATATTGCCCCATCCCAGATCGACATCCCCCTCATAGCGACATTCATCAATCACCACTGGTTTACCAAAGTCTTCGCGCCAGCCGGGTACAAACCACAAATCGTGATGCTGGATGCTGGCATGGCTGACCCATGGCTGTGTCTGATCATACCAATGTGCATTACTGGTGTAGTGCAGGGGAGGGTTGTGCCAGTTATGGATCGAGATCAGATGCTGATACGGGTCTTCTGCTGTGATTTGCTGAAAAACACTGTCCCAGAACGACATCGGCTTTTTCAGCAGCAGGTCGAATTCATTGGCCAGTGACCACCAGACATTACTGAAGCTCGCCAGACGCGCCACCAGATAACTGACATAGCGTTTATCCACTTCCCCAGCCATTTCCGAGAAGCCCCAGCGGTCGTACGGGTGAAAGATAATCAGATCAGCCTCAACGCCGCGGGCCTTCAGGGCATCGATCTGATTCTCCAGCTGACGGAAAAACTGGCAGTCAAAGCGGGTGAAATCGAAGCCGGATGTGATGTCGCCGGGAAAAGGAAAACGTTCCGGTTCACGGAAGTTATAGGTGTAATGTTTCGGGAAAATACACATTCTGATTTTATTGAATGGCGAGTGTGCAAGTGACGCCAGCGTCTGCTCCTGTACCTCTTCCGACTGATAGTTCCAGACATACGCTGTGGTGCCGAAGGGATAATAGGGCTGCCCGCTGGCATAACTGAAATGCCAGGTCGCAGCGGATCTCACCGGCCCGGTACCATCCTCGCCGGCCGCGATGCAAATCACTTCGCCCTGCTGGTCATGCAATGCAGGATGGTTACTGGTGGTGGTGAAAGTCCAGCGGCCTTCGTGCTCAGGCATAAAGCGAATCAGGAAACGCCCGTCATCGTCATAAAATCCCCGTACCGTTTTCTCTTCCTGCTGGTGACGAAAGATGGCCGTAACCCAGGTATCGGTGAAGTGACGGGCATCGGCATTGGCCTGAAAAATAAATTCAGCGCGTCCCCACTGCGGAACATTCAGCGTGTATGGCGAAACTAACATATCAGGGTTCCTTAATCTGATGAGCAACGGAAGGTTGTGCGGATGGAAGCGTTCTTGACGCGGCACTTTTGTCCTCAAGGGAAAAGAACATAATCAGCAGCAGGCTGATGCCGTGGAAAATTGCGGGCACTCCGGCAATGAGGAAAATAATGGCGCTCATGGTCTGCGGCGCCACTGCCGCACCGGCGTGATAACCGCTCAGGCTGAGCACCAGACCGACGAGACCACCCGCCAGCGCCAGTCCCACTTTCATCGAAAACAGCGTCCCGGCGGCGATAAATCCGGACATTTTGATGCCGGTTTTGCGTTCGCAATAGTCAGCACAATCGGAAGGCAGCGCCCAGGCCATGATCGATCCCATTTCAGCAAACAGGACTGACACGACCAGTAAGCCGACGGCGAGCCATAGCTGATCCGGGCTGACAAAGAACAGTGCCAGCGCGGCCAGGCCGCCGCCCATCTGGGCAAATTTCAGTGAGCCCAGTGCTGACAGTTTTTTGCGCTTGATAAGCTGCAACGCAATCATCGGCGCGATGATGCCTGCGATGGCGGTGGCGGAGAGCAAACCCGAGACAAAACTGTCACCCCGGTTGAGAAAATATTTGACGAAATAGATGGTGACACTGCCTTTGATCACAAAGGCAATCGAGCTGGTGATTTTGAAAATGTAGAAAATCACCACCGGGCGGGCGCTGAGGGCCGCTTTCGCCTGTTTCATAAATGAGGTGGTGTTGGCCTGTCTGATCGGAGTGACGCGTTCTTTGGTACCAAAAAAGCAGCTCAACATAAACAGGGTCGCCAGCAGGGCAATCATGCTCATGGCCACCCTGTAGGCCTCAGACTCATTTTCCTTGCCGTACCAGGCCACGAAAAGCGGCACGGTCAGCGAGCAGATGAGAAATGACATTTTTGCCAGCGGGAAGCGCCAGGCATTGGCACTGAGACGTTCCTGTGGATCGGAAGTCAGCGAGGCCAGCAATGCCACATAAGGCACGACGGTTGAGGCATACATCAGGATCAGGAAAAGATACGTAGCATAGGCATAGATCAGCTTGCCGCTGGGCGAGAAATCGGGGGCGATAAACACCAGCAGACAGGAAAGGCCATAAGGTATCGCCAGCCATAAAAGCCAGGGGCGGTAATGGCCGTGGCGCGTTGGGGTGCGGTCCGCAACGCTGCCAATAATCGGGTCGTATACGGCATCAACCAGTCTCGCCACCACAAACAGCAGCCCCATTGCTCCGGCTGAGATACCGAGGACATCGGTATAAAAGTAGGGCAGGAACATCATGGTCATGCCCAGGAAGATGTTGGCCGAGGAATCCCCAAGACCAAAACAAATCTTCTCTCTGATAGTCAGTTTATGTACCTGTTGCATACGACCTCTGAATATATATTCAATATGGAGTATTTATTCTATTGTGCAAGCTACGGGTAACATCCTGCCAGTATGACGGTGTAAATCTGCCAGAGGAATCACAAAAAAAGACGATTTTCTACTCAAAAGGAAGGTTTAAATGAATGCGTATATTGGCTGAATTTATGGATGTATCGATGATGGGTTTTTATTTTTATTCTTTAAAATCAGTTGATTTTTAAGGTGTGGCGGAAATGCTGGGACATGTTTCGTGCTTAAATATACTCATTGGTAACTTTTGTTATGAGCTCATAAAACCACCTCACTCTCATCCCATTCCCCCCACTCCTTCTCCTGAATAAAAGTAAAAGCGTTACTCGCAGATGAGGACTACTTCAAACTGCAGACCTGGCATCATTTCTTCAAGGCCGTCGGTAAGCATTTTCCCGGCTTCATGAAGTTGCTCCAGTGGCATCTGAGGCAGACTTTCCAGAACAAACCACATGTGTTCAGCTTCCACGCTTAAGCGGGTTCTGATCCCCTGTCGCCAGTTCCATCGACGGCAGGTTATACCAACATCATCACACCAGACGACTTCGCCAGGAGAAGGAAATTCCACTGCCGGCTCCCCTTCTTTTACGGTATCAAAAGGTTCAGTGCCTTCTGCCACAATCAGGCGGGGTGCCCCCTTATACGCTGAGATATTTTCGCCACCCACCGGGACGGCATACCGCAGGCTGACGGCATTATAAAGATCAACAACCGGGTCGAGAGCTGGCATGGCACCATCGCGAAGCACACGTTTACGCAGCGCATCAGCAGAACAGGGAGTGCGTTTTGGTTTAGCACCAAACATCTGGAATACATCTGCCCATGCGGCCAGATGGGATTCTGCCCAATCGGGGACACCTGCCAGCACTGCTTCACAGGCGGCTTTCAGCGCTGTTTCCCCAACCTGCGGGCTCACTACAGGCGCAGCCTGCACAGAGATGCTGAGCGCCCGAAAACCGGGAGCAATACCGTAGACTTCAGGGGCAATTGACGCAGAGACTGTGAACACGGGATAATCCTGTAACGACCATTTTATTTCATAATATCGACCAATGACCAAAAAAGTCAATTTAGTGACCGATGCCGGTGCAGATGTCAGCATAGTAAACGAAGCTGTATCGCTCCGGATTAAGCAGTACCGAAAACAAAAAAAAATGTCTCTCGATGAGCTATCCCGACGCGCAAATGTCAGTAAGGGCATGCTGGTAGAGATTGAAGGGTGTAAAGCCAACCCCAGTATTGCACTGTTATGCCGCCTTGCGGCTGCAATGGGGGTTTCAGTGGCAGATTTTGTTGATGTGAGCACTCAGCCTGACGTCCATATTATTGCTGATACGGAGATCCCTGAACTCTGGAAAGGGGACAAAGGTGGGAGCGCCAGGCTTCTTGCTGGCTCAGGTGGGCCCGATATGACCGAGCTCTGGCTGTGGGAAATGCAGCCCGGCGAAAAGTTTGAATCACCGGGGCATTCCTCGGGAACGCTGGAGTTACTGCATGTTCAGTCAGGGACGCTAACGCTGGGCGTGAAAGAGAGCCTGTTTCAGTTGAAGGCAGGATTCTCCGCTACAGCCAGAACTGATGTTCCGCATTTCTACGAAAACCAGGGAGAAATAACCGTGAACTTTATTATGACAGTCAATGAAAAAACCTCATAAGGGCCCTTATTTTGCGTCAAAAGTCATCCTGCATTTTGGCACGAAGCGGACAGCTCCAGGAATGTAATGCCCGTTATGAGCAGCCAGTCTTACGCACCGACTCATTTAACGGTTATCCCTTTCATGCTCGATAAGCCACTCTTTGCGTGAAATACCACCACCATACCCGGTGATGCCGCCATCTTTACCAATAATTCTGTGGCATGGAATGACAATCGCCATTCGGTTTGCTGCATTAGCTGCGGCAACTGCGTGTACAGCATCGGGTTTATTAAGGCGCAGCGAAATATCCTGATAGCAGGAGGTCTGTCCATAAGGAACAGCACGCAGCTCCTGCCAGACAGATCGTTGAAAATCACTGCCGGGGGTATCGAGTATGAGATCAAACTGCCGGCGCGTTCCGGCAAAATATTCGCTGATTTCTTTAACTGTCTGCCGTGTATGACTGTTTTCTCCGGTGACAATTTTGGCGTTCAGTAAACGCTGGATGTCGCGAAACTCAGTTTCTAACAACCGGCGATCGGTAAACTCCAGCAGGCAGACTCCCTGATCTGTGGCGCAGACGAACATAGGGCCCAGCGTAGTCGTAAACCGGTGAATGAGAATGACCTGCGTGGTCTGAGTCGGAGCTGCGCCAGTGAGCCGCTTGTAGGTGTAACCAAACCCGCTTAAGGATTCGTAGCCACTATCCAGAGCGACATCCGTTGCCGCACGCCCACTTTTCAGCTCCTGAAGGGCGATATTTACCCGCTGCATTCGCTGAAAGGCCTGAAAAGTGATGCCGTGATGTTGCAGGAACCAGCGTCGCACCCGCTCCGGGCTGATCCCATGTTTGCGAAGGTCCGCGTCGGTTATGCGGGATTTGATATCGCGCCTGACAAGCGCGAGCGCCTGTTCGACAAATAACGGCGCGCTGTGCGCATTTTCAGCTGGCCGACAGACTTTACAGGGACGAAAGCCAGCCGCCAGGGCAGATTTAGCATCTTTATAAAATTCAACGTTTTCACGTTTGGGCTTTCGCGCCCGGCATACCGAGATGCAAAATACGCCTGTCGTTTTGACGCCAACAAAAAACACACCCGTATATTCAGGAGCGCGTTCGAGTAATGCCTGATACCAGACATCACACAGATCATTATTTACAACTTTCATCGACAAAAAGTCCTTCAAACGTCTGATGCGAGCGGATCGCAGACATCAAATCAGTCAGCTTTGACCGAAGGGCCGAATGAACAAAATTACCCATAGAAATGCGGTTTACCCCTGCCAGTTTCAGCCTGCCGAACGACGGAAGATCTGGCATACACATAACATTCAGATGCAGATCAATGGATTCAGCAATGACGCCAATGTCTATTTCGGACGTCAGGCAGGGAACAAAAAGGCCGTCAGCACCTGCAGCTTTATATAGCTGCCCGCGTAGTAACGTCTCCTGTAACGCTCTTTCATGCGCAAGCAGGTATGTGTCAGTACGGACGTTCATAAACAGGCTATAACCCTCACTTTTGAGCGCATCGCATACCGATTTTAGCGTACAGGAGAATTCAGAGGCATCATCAAGCTGACGAACGTGATTAATGACTCTGCTGTCTTCAAGGTTTACGCCGGATACGCCTATCTGAGCAAGGCGTTTGAGATTGGCTGTTATCTCCTCAGCTGAATCACCATATCCTGCTTCCATATCAACGCTCAATGGCAGGTTACTGACCGCCCGAATGCGGGTAACCACATAAAGTAATTCATCAAACGGCATGCTCTGACCGTCTTCATATCCTAATGTGGCAGCTATTGCTGCGCTGGACGTTCCCAGCGCCTGATAACCTGCTTTTTGCGCTGCGACAGCACTGACGGCATCCCATACGTTCGCGATAAGTAGTGGATTATGTTGGTTGTGGAGTTCTGCAAAGTTCATATATACGTCCTCTTAATCAAGTCGCAAATGAATCTAAGCATTCAGTAAAAACGGCACAACCGAAATTCAGACGACCATTTTTTTGCAAGGTTGGATCAGGTCAGTTTGGTATGCGGGGTTGACCTGGCCGTAACTTTTCAAGGTCTGCTGCTGGCACGAGGCTGTCCCTGATGCCTCAACGGCAACTATGAGCGAGGAGCGGACGATGTTACGTGCCCATTACAACCATTTTTCGGCTATAAACTTCATTTGCTCGATAAATGGCGTATAAAGTGCACGATATTGTTGCTGAAAAGGAGTACTCACTGTGAACCCCTATGAAAAACAATACAGGCAGTTGCTAGCAAACGGAGCTGTCGCCTGGGCTGGCAATGGCTATCTCAGGGCAAAAAAACAGCAAGAAAAAATTTTTCATTGGCTCAGCTTACATCAGTACTTACCTCGGTCAGGAGCGGCGGTACTTGAAATGGGGTGTGGTAACGGTGCGATGGCAGCGCAATCTCTTGCTGAGCGAGGATATTCTGTATGGGGTGTGGATTTGTCTGAAACGGCTATCAGATGGGCAGAAAGCCGGTTTCAGAAAGAAGGGCTATCAGCACAATTTCTTGTCAGTGATGTTTGTCATATCCATCAATGCAAGGACTCAATGTTTGAGTTGATTTTTGATGGCAGTTGTTTGCATTGCCTTATTGACGATGCCCGAGCCCTCTTTTTCAAAGAAGTGAGGAGATTGCTTAAACCCAAGGGTCGATTGGTGATTAGTTCCATGTGCGGAACCCCCGGTTATTCTCAGGATGCTACCGCTTATGATCCAGTCAGATATCATATAATGAAAGATGGTCAACCCTGGCGTACGCTAAAACCGCTCCAGGCTTTAACTGATGAGATAAAGGAAGAGCATTTTAAAGTACTGGCAACCAGAGTTAATAACAACGCGTGGTGGGATCATGCCACACTGGTATGTTCGGTGAGCTAGTCACAGACTGATTCTTAGATTTGGTAACGTCAGCCCTGGAACAAATCGGGCAAGCTAACTGAGTCAGGGGCCGCTGGGAGCGAAAAGCGGACATTCGCAATTTATCGATAAAAGATGCAGGCTTGTAAAACGGTCGCGCATTTATCGTGTAGAAATAAAGCAGGCTTTTTATATAGTTGGATGATGAACTTTGAAAACTCAGCAGGTCATCGCATGATATTAAGTGTTAATCACGTTGGTTTTTCAGTTAAAAATATTGAAGACTCATTATTATTCTGGACTCAGATTCTTGGAGGTAAATTATTACGTGAAGGAAAAATGTCTGGACCTATAATCGATGAGGTAACAGGTGCAAGGGGAGCTGATGTACGAATGGCTTTGCTTGAACTGGCTGATATTCAAATTGAATTACTACAATACAATAACATTGAGCAGCCAGAAGAACCTTCAGCGCCTTATATCCCAGGCTACGCTCACCTTGCTTTTATAGTTGAGGATCTTGATATGCTCTTGGGCAAAGTATCGGACTACGGCTGGAAGACGCCCGGTAAACCTCAGACAGTGTTGTCAGGACCAATGCAGGGAACCCGAGTAATATATTTACAAAGCCCTGATGGTCAGACGCTTGAATTGATGGAACGCAGTCAATGAGGCCCACATATTATGACCTGTTATTTTCTAATTAAAACAGTGATGTCTGCAAATGGCACGAAGCTGACTGACGTATGGAGAAGATACCCTCTTAACCTGCAACACTTAAATTTCAAGTGCAGCAAGGATTGCGGCTTCCATTTTCTCCGGGGTGGTGATCGGCGCAAAACGCTTAAGCGGTTTGCCGTCGCGTCCGATCAGGAACTTAGTGAAGTTCCACTTGATCCGCCCACCCAGCACGCCGGGCAATTCGTTTTTCAGATAACGAAACACCGGGTGCGCTGCGGTTCCGTTGACCTCGACTTTCCCGAACATCGGGAAGCTCACACCGTAGTTAATGTGGCAGGTCTGCGCGATTTCGTCGGCGTCACCGGGTTCCTGTTTACCGAACTGGTTGCAGGGGAAACCAAGCACCACCAAGCCCCGGGCGGCGTATTTCCTGTAGAGCGCTTCAAGGCCGCCGTATTGTGGCGTGAAACCACAATGGCTGGCGGTATTCACGACCAGAACCACCTTACCCGCGTAGTCGGCCATAGAGATAAGCTGGCCGCTCAGACTGGTGGCGGTAAGTTGATGAAAGGTGGTCATATCGGAATCCTCAAAGCAGAAACGGTTCGACAGTGTCAAAATAAATTATACGTTTGGCCAGAAAGAAGTTCATTAGCGGATGCGGGTATCGTGAGTAGCCCCATAGCTGGAATTTCAACTTTTCTATCCTGAATCCAGCATAGAAACTTCCTTGTCAGTAGGTTTGCGCGCTTTTGAATAAACAATTTTTGCTCTGTTTAATAAAGCCAGCGAGCCCATTTACCCCGGCTTATTTGTCATTTCGCCAGATGATGAAGATTGCCAGCCGCCGCCAAGCGCCCTGAATGCGGCGACTGCTGCACGAGCAGACTCTGTCTGCGCCTGCGCCCTTGCATCGGAAGCCTGCAGAAGCGTTTCATCGTTGTGCAGCACGTCAATCAGGCTGGCCGTTCCTTGTTGAAAAGCGATGAAAGTAGACTGCCGGGCGCTGGACAGGGCGGTCTCACCGCCCGTCAGTATAAATGCCTGCGTCCGGCGATTGACCAGTGCGGAGAACGCGTTTTCAACGTCTTCGGTTGCACGTAATACTGACAGACGATAAGCGGCGAGTGCTTCTGCTTCCTGGCCTTTTGCCTGATCTATCTGCGCGTTAATACGGCCAAAGTCAAAGAGCCGCCAGCGTAACCCCAGCACACCTGCCGACTGGCTGGCGGCGGCAGTGAAAAGATTGTCGCCTGACACTGCCGTTGCGCTACCAAGCAGCGCGTTAAGTGAAAACTTTGGGTAATACTCGCTGATAGCCACGCCGATACGGGCGCTTGATGCAGCCAGATGACGCTCGGCCACAATAATATCGGGTCTGCGGCGAAGCAGATCAGCAGGCGTGCCCATTGCGGTGATTTCTGGTGTCTGCGGAATGACACCCGGCGAAGAGAGCTGCGCCCGGTGGCTTCCGGGCGGGGTACCGAGCATAATGTCCAACGCATTCATGGCGGCATCGAGCCCATTTTTCAGCACAGGTATCGTTGCCTGTACCTGTGCCAGTGCGCCTTCTGTCTGTCTGACCTGATATTGAGGAGCCAGCCCTTTACTGTGCAGCAGCTGAATTTTTTCCAGCAGTTGCTGTTGTGTGATGACCTGTTTATTCGCAATATCCAGACGGGTCTGCAATCCACGCAAGGTGATATAGATATCCGCTGTCTGTGCTGCGACAGCAAGACGTGTCGCAGCGACACCGGCCTCAGAAGCCTGATAATCGGCCAGGGCAGCCTGGCGGCCGCGCCTCAGGCCACCAAACAGGTCTATCTCCCAGCCAGCATTGAGATCGGTTTCATAAGCGTTGCCGTAGCGATTATAATCCGGCGTCGAGTTGAGGACCTGACCCAACGGTGTTTCAACCGACTGAAAGGCGCGGGCCGCTTGTCCGCTGATATTTCCCGAGGGAAGTAGTGCCGCCGTTGCGGCTCCCAGCCCAGCCCGTGACTGCGCCATCCTGGCGGAAGCCTGGGCGAGGTCGAGATTTTGCACGAGCGCGTCTGAAACATACTGACTTAACAGGGGATCGCCGAAGCTCTCCCACCAGATTGCGAAACTGACAGGTTCGGATGCACTGCGCTGCAGTAAGGCCGGTTGAGCCTGATAACGCTCCGCAAGTGCCACCTCAGGGCGATGATAGTCCGGTCCGACGGTACAGCCCGCCAGGAAGCAAGTGCCCACAATCAGTGCAAGCGTATTTAGGGGAATCATGATAACCCTTGAGTCGAATTTGAATTGTGACTACATTACCAAATGGTCACTCGTTGTCAATCGGGTAGCATTGAGCTAAGCTGGAAAAATGACTAAACAGATGAACGAAAACCCTTCAAGGGGACCTTCCGACCACAGCGTCCGTGATCAGGTTGTTGACGCGGCCACTGAGCATTTCGGCCATTTTGGGTACGAAAAAACCACTGTCTCCGACCTTGCTAAAGCAATAGGTTTTTCAAAGGCTTATATCTATAAGTTTTTTGACTCCAAGCAGGCGATCGGTGAGGTGATCTGCTCTAACCGGCTGGCGATGATTATGGAAATTGTCAACGCCGCGATTGCGGATGCGCCGACCGCAGCTGAGAAAATAAGACGCTTATTCAGGGCATTGTCAGAATCCGGCAGCGATTTGTTTTTTCGTGACCGTAAGTTGTATGACATCGCTGCGGTTGCTGCGCGCGACAAATGGCCTTCAGCAGAAGCTCATGAGCAGCGCCTGCGACAGCTCATTGAGAAGATCATTATTGAAGGGCGCCAGGCAGGTGAATTCGAAAGAAAAACGCCACTGGACGAGGCTGCGGATGCGATCTTTATGGTCATGCGACCTTATATCAGCCCGGTCCAGCTGCAATATAATCTGGAAACTGCCCCGGCAGCGGCTGCGCTACTGTCATCACTGATTCTGAGAAGTTTGTCACCCTGACATTGTGACTATTGACAATAATGGTCACTAGTTTGAATATAGGGTTCCTGTCCTGTTTATGAATTAAGGGAACCCATGCTCGGCCTTAAACCTGTCACCTTCGCTATTTGCCTGTTACCGTTGGCACTTGTGGCCTGTGGTGACGCTTCCGATAGCAGTGATCCACGCAGCCTGCCACCTCTGGTCAGGTCTGCAGCAGCGATCAACGCAACCGACTTTTCCCGCGCCTTCACGGGTGTGGTGGTTGCGCGAATTCAGAGCGACCTTGGTTTCAGAGTACAAGGCAAAATCCTGGAACGTCTCGTTGATACCGGTCAGACCGTGAAACGTGGCCAGCCATTAATGCGTCTGGATCCTGCTGATCTGAGCCTGCAGGCTCAGGCGCAGCAACAGGCCGTCGCCGCAGCAAAAGCGCGAGCTCGACAGACAGCGGATGATGAATCTCGTTATCGCGGTCTGGTTACCGCTGGTGCTGTATCGGCATCCGCATACGATCAGATAAAGGCCGCAGCAGATACGGCCAGGGCTGACCTCAGTGCCGCCCTGGCGCAGGCGAATGTGGCGCAAAACGCCATGAGCTACGCGGTCCTGGTGGCCGATGCCGACGGGGTAGTGATGGATACGCTGGCCGAACCGGGTCAGGTCGTCAGTGCCGGGCAGCCGGTTATCAGGCTGGCCAGAGCAGGGCAACGCGAAGCGGTCGTCCAGCTACCTGAGACGCTGCGTCCGGTTGTTGGAAGCGCGGCGCTGGCCTCATTGTACGGCAGCGATGAACAACCTGTTTCAGCGAAACTGCGGTTGCTCTCTGATGCAGCCGACCCGTTGACGCGCACTTTCGAGGCAAGGTATGTGCTAGGAGGCCCACTTTCTGGCGCACCTCTGGGGTCCACTGTCACCATCCATATTGCGGAGAGCAGAGCATCTCAGCCGTTACTGCAGGTGCCTTTAGCAGCCGTTTTTGACGCGGGTAAAGGACCGGGGGTCTGGAGCATTTCAGGCAACCCCGCCAGAGTGACATGGCGGCCCGTGCAGGTGATTAGCCTCGGGGATGATGTAGCAAGCGTGACCGGCAGCGTTAAGCCCGGCGAACAGGTCGTGGCTATGGGCGCTCATTTGCTCCATGACGGTGAGACAGTTCGGCTGGCTAAGCAGAGCGATGTCAGTGTCGCTGGGAGTCGGCCATGAATCGCGGGCGTTTCAATCTTTCCGCGCTCGCCGTACGTGAGCGTTCAATTACGCTGTTTCTTATCCTGCTGATCACCGTTGCCGGTATTCTCTCGTTCCTTGGACTCGGACGCGCAGAAGACCCACCCTTTACGGTCAAGCAGATGACAATCATCTCTGCCTGGCCGGGAGCAACGGCTCAGGAAATGCAGGACCAGGTGGCCGAACCACTGGAAAAACGTCTCCAGGAGCTTAAATGGTATGACCGCACAGAGACCTACACGCGCCCCGGCCTGGCTTTTACCATGCTTTCGTTGCTGGACAGTACCCCTCCCTCAGAAGTCCAGGAAGAGTTTTATCAGGCCCGCAAAAAACTTGGCGATGAGGCTAAAAACCTGCCAGCAGGGGTGATTGGCCCGATGGTTAACGATGAGTTCTCTGATGTCACTTTTGCGCTCTTTGCACTGAAGGCAAAAGGAGAGCCGCAGCGGCTATTGGTACGCGATGCCGAGTTATTACGCCAGCGCTTATTACATGTTCCCGGGGTGAAAAAGATCAATATTATTGGCGAGCAGGCCGAGCGGATATTTGTCTCATTTTCCCATGACCGTCTGGCAACACTGGGTATCTCTCCACAGGACATCTTTGCTGCCCTGAACAACCAGAACGTGCTGACGCCTGGCGGTTCGATAGACACCAGTGGGCCGCAGGTTTTTATCCGTCTGGATGGGGCGTTCGACAAGCTTGAGAAAATTCGTGAAACACCGGTTGTGGCGCAGGGAAGGACTCTGAAGCTGGCTGATGTGGCGACAGTAGAGCGCGGTTAAGAAGATCCGGCGACCTTTATGGTGCGTAACCAGGGTGAACCTGCACTTCTGCTGGGTATCGTGATGCGTGAGGGCTGGAACGGTCTGGATCTGGGTAAAGCGCTGGACAAGGAAGCCGCCAGAATCAATGCGGACATGCCACTCGGCATGACATTCTCGAAAGTCACTGATCAGTCAGTTAACATCAGCTCAGCCGTCAACGAGTTCATGATCAAGTTTTTTGTGGCGCTGCTTGTAGTGATGGTGGTCTGCTTTCTCAGTATGGGCTGGCGTGTGGGCGTGGTGGTTGCGGCTGCTGTGCCACTGACGCTGGCTGTTGTCTTTGTGGTTATGGAGGCTTCAGGTAAAAACTTCGACCGTATTACCCTGGGCTCGCTCATCCTGGCGCTCGGTTTACTGGTGGATGATGCCATCATTGCCATTGAAATGATGGTGGTGAAAATGGAGGAGGGCTATGACCGTATCAAAGCCTCAGCTTATGCCTGGAGCCACACCGCTGCGCCAATGCTGGCAGGTACGCTGGTCACGGCCGTTGGCTTTATGCCCAATGGCTTTGCGCAATCCACGGCTGGTGAATACACCAGCAATATGTTCTGGATTGTGGGTATCGCATTGATTGCTTCCTGGGTGGTGGCGGTGGTGTTTACCCCTTACCTTGGGGTGAAAATGCTGCCAGACATCAAAACGGTTGCAGGGGAGCATGCAGCTATCTACAACACCCGACGCTACAACCGGTTTCGTCAGTTACTGACACAGGTAATCGCACGAAAATGGCTCGTCGCGGGTTCTGTCGTCGCGGTATTTACCGTCGCCATTCTCGGCATGGCTCTGGTGAAAAAACAGTTTTTCCCAACGTCTGACCGGCCTGAAGTTCTCGTGGAAGTGCAGATGCCTTATGGCACTTCCATTGAACAAACCAGCGCTGCCGTGACGAAGATTGAGGACTGGCTGAAACGCCAGAAAGAAGCAAAAATCGTGACCTCTTATATCGGGCAAGGTTCACCACGTTTTTATCTCGCCATGGCTCCAGAACTGCCCGATCCCTCTTTTGCGAAAATTGTTGTCCTGACGGACAGCCAGGAAACCCGTGAGGCGCTCAAGTTTCGTCTTCGCAAGGCTGCGGCTAACGGCCTGGCCCCGGAGGCGCGAGTTCGCGTGACTCAACTGGTGTTTGGCCCCTACTCACCCTATCCGGTTGCCTTCCGTGTGATGGGGCCGGATCCGATGGTATTACGTGACATTGCGGACAAGGTGAAAACGTTGATGCAAGCAAGCCCCCTGATGAGAACGGTCAACACGGACTGGGGCTCTCGGGTGCCGACATTGCATTTCACCCTGAACCAAGACCGCCTGCAGGCGATGGGGCTGACATCAAATGCAGTGGCCCAGCAGCTTCAGTTCCTGCTTTCGGGCGTTCCGGTCACCGCAGTGCGTGAAGATATCCGTTCGGTACAGGTCATGGGCCGCGCTGCCGGCGATATCCGGCTTGATCCTGCGAAAATAGCGGGCTTCACTCTTATCGGCTCTGCAGGGCAGCGTGTTCCGTTATCGCAGGTTGGCGAGGTTGAAGTCCGCATGGAAGACCCGGTGCTGCGTCGTCGTGACCGTACGCCAACCATTACCGTGCGGGGTGATATTGCCGAATCCCTTCAGCCACCGGATGTTTCCACTGCGATTATGAAGCAGCTGCAGCCCATCATCACAACGCTTCCTGATGGATATCATATTGAACAGGCTGGCTCTATTGAGGAGTCAGGGAAAGCCACCAAAGCGATGGCTCCTTTATTCCCTATCATGATAGCCATGACACTGCTGATCATTATCCTTCAGGTCCGTTCGATGTCGGCAATGGTGATGGTGTTTATGACCGCACCTTTGGGACTGGTAGGCGTAGTGCCAACCCTGCTGATCTTCAACCAACCCTTTGGCATCAATGCGCTGGTTGGTTTGATTGCCCTGTCAGGGATCCTGATGCGTAACACGCTGATTCTTATCGGGCAGATTCATCATAACGAGCAGGAAGGGCTTGAACCCTTCCATGCGGTAATTGAGGCAACAGTACAGCGGTCCAGGCCAGTACTGCTCACGGCGATGGCGGCCATTCTGGCCTTTATCCCGTTAACACATTCGGTGTTCTGGGGAACCCTTGCCTACACCCTGATAGGCGGGACATTGGGTGGGACCATTATTACGCTGATATTCCTGCCTGCCATGTATGCCATTTGGTTCCGGATAAAGAGCCCTGCTTCAACCTCGTCAACGGAAAACCGTTCCACTTCTGAAGGATTAAAAAATGTCTGAACATAAAACGTTCTGATTACCAGCGTTTCATCGGGTATTGGCAGGGCGGCAGCCCCTGCCTTCATAACGCTATTTAGCATCTTCGATCAACGAGAGGTCGCGGCCACGGGTTTCCGGGGTAAAGAAGGTGGTAATAAAGCCCACCAGTGACATGCCCCCGACATAACAGGCGACAGACCGAACCAGGCAGGAAGGCAAAGAGGGGCATGGTTTAACCGCCCCAGGAGGTCACTGTTTCGACAGGCTGAGGATAGTACGAATGTTTTGTGCCGTGGTGGCAATGATATCAATCGCACCGGTACGCAGCGCACCGAGAATCGCCATCGCTTTGGTGTTCTCCGAGGCAACGGCAATCACGCAGGGGATTTTCCGCAATTCATCAATGCTCAGTCCAATTACGCGATCGTTCATCACGGTATCGACATGCTGCCCCTGGGCATTAAAAAAATCATACCCGGCGATGTCTCCGGTTACGCCCTGGTTCACGCTGGCGTCGATAATTTCATGCGGGGTAAACCAGCCCAGTTTCACCATATAGCTGTTTTCGTTCATATCACCGATGCCCACCAGGGCGATATCGGCTTTGCGCGCGCGATCCAGCGTTTCTTTGATGGTACCGTTCTGCATAAACGCTTCTTTTAACGCGCGGTTTTCCACATAGGCTGGGGCATACAGGGATTCACTGGTACCACCAAACTTCTTCGCCAGACGACGGCTGATATGGTCAGCATTGATGGCATCGCCGGGGCGGTGCGTCCCGCCGATACCGCAAATGAAGTGGCAATTACGCATCGGTACCTGGCCGGGGTGATCGGCGACCGCCGCTACGTTGCTTCCCTGGCCGACAGCGACCACGGTGTTGTCTTTCAGCGATTGTGCCAGATGGGAGGAAACCAGTGCGGCGACCTGGCGGCGTTGTTCTTCCGCATCCTGGAGATCCAGCGCAATCAGCGCCCGTTGTAACTGCGGAAAACGCTCCAGCAGTTGTTGCTCCAGACGGGTACTGAACACCGGGTGGTAGCGCACGTTGATCTCAACGATGCCTTCTTCGCGCGCCCGCTTCAGCAGGCGGCCAACTTTAATACGTGAAATACCAAACTTACGCGCAATCTCTTCCTGGGTAATTTCATCCTGATAATAGGCAACGGCAATTTCCGTCAGCAGCTCGGCATCCTGAGATAGCGTGTTTTTATTCATTGGTTAACCTGCCTGGCAGCGAGATGTCTGGGTGAGTCGATATGCAATAGGGAGGAGTTATATCACTGATACGGCTCGCTTTGCCAGACAGCGGCATCGCAAGCCGTAATCATCATCACGGTTAACGGCGGATTGCGTCAATTTTCAGCATGCGGGCGATAACGATATCCAGTTCTTTCTGGTCAAAGATTTGTTTCCAGTCTGGTTTGACGATCTTCTCACGGCCATATTCCATGGCGATCATGCAGGCATCGGAGAAGGGGTTGGTGGCACGGAACGCCACCGCCAGCGCGATCTGAATATGACCATACAACATCGCTTTCGCCGCTTCCTCCGGTACGCCGCTGTGTTTGACGGTTTCGTCCAGCGCTTCTTTCATAAAGGCACCGACCATGCAGGCGACGGTTTCCACCAGCGTCGGTTCAAGATAGGCCAGCTGGGTCACGGTCACCCAGTGGACCTGCTCAACCGGGCCGTACATCACGCTGATGACTTTACTCAGCTCCGCTTTCTGTTCATCGCTGCCGGTTTCATAGGACGCTGCAACGTGCTGTACGGCGGCCACGCCACCAAAGGCATCGGCATGTTCTTCTTTGGTATAACGCGCCAGAAACACTGAAGGGTGGCAGGGGTGCGCCACGGCATATTCGATGCCATCACGATGAGCAATCAGGTTGGCATAGGCTGCGGCCGGATCGAGGGTCAGCAGCACGGCGCCTTTCTTCATTTGCGGCACCACGCCTTCAGAGACTTTGCCCAGTACGATATCCGGCACTGCCAGAATCACCACGTCACTGAGCGGCACCACGGATGCCGCATCCGACAGCTCACGTCCCTGGGCAGTGACCTGCTCCTGGGCTTTCGGCGAATTTTCGCAATAAAACACCTGATAATCGCTTTTCTGGAAATTGGCAGAAATACGCATGCCCATTTTGCCGCCTGCGCCAATCACGGTGATAGTTTTCAGTGTATTGCTCATGGTTATTACTCCTGATCTTGTTTACTACGTAAGAATTCCACGGTGCGGCGCGTCCATTCGGCTTCGCGCTCGCAGGTCAGGCTGGCGTCGTCCTGCCAGGGCAGCCAGTGTTCGACGATCTGATTGATACCTTTTTCCGCCGGGCGCACGCTGGCGATCATGCGGTCATAATCGAGCAGTCCTTCCCCCATCGGGCAACCGGCAAAGGTAAATCCGACCCAGCCATCACGACGGGTAAAGGCAAAATCTTTGATATGAAGGTTGCCAACGCGCGCGGCGGTATTGGCAATCACCTGCTCAGGGAGTTCCAGCCCGGCTACGCAGTTGGCGGGATCGAGACACACTCCCAGCCACGGCGAGAGGAATTTGTTGATTACCGACATCATGGCGGCGCTGTTGACCTGCTCATAGGTTTCGAGGCACAGCCGCACCTGCTGGCGGGCAAAGTCCGGTAGCACGGCAGCGATCAGTTCGCTGGCCTCTTCCAGAGAGGGGCGATGATCGGCGGTGTAGAACATGGAACGCACCACACGGGCATCGAGAATCGCGGCCATATGCAGGTAGCGGCGCAGGTGCGCGGTACCCAGCCCACGGGTACCCAGTTCCAGGGTAATGCCCAGCGCATCGGCCTGTTGACGCAGCGTCTGCAACTGTTCGTCTGACCAGCTTTCAATCGCCGGGTAATCGCAAATCTGGAACACTGAAACATCCAGCTCCGCAGTCTGCTCAAGCATCTGGCTGAGCGTCAGCGGGTGAGGGACTTTTGCTGACATGCGCCAGAAAAACGCATAGGTACTGAGTCCGATACGGCTCATTAACGGATCTCCTTTAAAAGCACATTGGCTTCATCAACAATCTGCGTCAGCGCGTTCGGGTCATGGGCGAAACGGCCGAGGAACAGCCCATCGACGCTGCCTCCCAGACGCTGGATCAGCCCCGGCCCGGCGCTGCCGCCGTAAATCACCTGTAAGGTAATACCGGGTGGAGTGGGTAACTGGCGCAGGCCAGCGCACACCGCCCGGATGTAGTGGTCAGGTGCGGGTTGCGGTGCACCAATCGCCCACTGGGGTTCGTAAGCAAACAACAGGCTGCCGCGCAGGCCCTGTTGTTCCGCTTCTGCCAGCGCTTCTGCCAGCTGTTGTGCGCAGAGTGCAATGGCCTGATCGGGGCTACCCTCATGCTCTTCGCCAATGCACAGCACCGGCGTCAGGCCATGACGTAACGACATCGCCACCTTGGCGGCGATTTGGGTTTTATCTTCATGAAAATGCCGACGACGTTCAGCGTGGCCGATTTCCGCCAGTGAGCAGCGCAGCTCCTGCAACATGCTGGCGCTCACTTCGCCGGTCCAGGCACCGTTTTCGGCCTGGCAGACATCCTGACCGCCGAAGCGCACCGGCGTATCGGCAAAGATCTCCGCGACCGCCGGGATGGCCGGGTAAGCAGGTAATACAAACAACCCGATCTCACCGCTCTGGATCGCCGGATGGCGCTGTGCCAGCCCGGCGACATCCCGGCACCACGCCAGTGTCTGCTGATAGCCAAAGTACATTTTCAGGCTGACGCCGAGCCAGAGTGTCGGTTGCGCCATGCTTCAGGCTCCCTGCTCGGTCGTCGTGGCCGGTTCTTTCAGCAGGCCACCCACGATATTGACCACCATCGCCAGCGAAATCGCGCCGGCATCCGGTGTACCCAGGCTCTTTTCAGCAAGCGGACGTGCGCGGCCCATTTTGGGTAACAGCTGTGCGGTGGCCTGCGCTGCCTGATCGGCAACCTGGGCCGCCTCCAGCCAGGCATCCGTCAGCGTCTTGCCTTTGGCGACGGCGGCATTGAGGTTATCGCTGAACGGCACCAGTACATCCACCATGGTTTTGTCACCCGGGCGGGCTTTGCCAAAATGCATAATGCCTTCTTTGGCGTGCAATACCCCGTTGGCTACACGCTGTGCATCAGGTGCCTGCTGATCGCCAAGCGCAGTACCGAGCGCCGTCAGCGCTACGCCCCACAATGCCCCGGAGGTTCCACCCGCTTTATCTGCCCAGGCATCCGCAGCACGACACAGCAGGCTGCCTGCACCGGCCCCGCGTGCCGCGACATCTCGGGCTTTTGCCACCGCACCGAGGGAACCACGTTCCATCCCGATGCCGTGGTCGCCATCACCTGCAACCGCATCAATATCGCCCAGCTGCTGCGCATTGCGTTGCAACATGGCGGCGATTGCCTCCAGCATGTGCAGCACGCGCTGCGCACTTTCCTGTGATTCCGCACTGGCCTCGGGCAGGGGGTCTTCGGCGTTTTCCACACATTCGGCGGCGCTCAGTGGTTCGGCGGCGATCACGCTGCCTTTGCGGTAGGCAGGGGTATTGGCTGGAGCGCGCCAGAAGGTTTCCAGCTCATCATCCAGCCACATCAGGGTGAGGGAGGCACCGGCCATATTGAAGCTGGTGACAAACTCGCCGACATCCGGTTCCACCACCTGCAACTGCGCTTCTGCCAGCAGTTGCGCGACGCGGCGATACACCACAAACAGTTCTTCATATTTGACTGAGCCGAGGCCGTTGAGGATCACCGCAACACGTTGTCCAGCTGGGCTTCCGATGTCTGGCGGCAGTTCACCCAGCAACCGATCGACAAAGATCTCTGCCAGCACATCGGCGCGTGGAACATCGTCTTCTTTGATGCCGGGTTCACCGTGGATACCCATACCCAGCGCCATGCGTCCTTTTTCCACTTCAAACAGCGGATGCGTTGCCCCTGGCAGGCTACAGCCGGAAAACGCCACGCCAAAGGAGCGGGTACGTTCGTTAGCGTGTTGCGCCAGTTTCAGCACCGCTGCGAGGTCATAACCGGCTTCAGCTGCCGCGCAGGCTGCTTTAAATACCGTGAGATCACCGGCCACGCCGCGACGTTTCTCGCGCTCGCTGACGCTGGCGCTGGAGATATCATCGGTCACCGCCAGCACTTCGCAGGCAATGCCCTCGGCGCGCAGGCGTTCACAGGCCTGGCCGAAATGCAGTACATCACCGGCATAGTTGCCGAACATCAGCAACACGCCCGCGCCATTGTGAGCGGCGCGCGCCACGTTATAGATTTGCTGCGCGGAAGGGGAGGCGAACAGATTTCCCATCGCGGCACCGTGTGCCAGACCCTGCCCAACCAGACCGGCGAAGGCTGGATAGTGGCCGGAGCCACCCCCCACCACAACGGCGACGGTATCCGGCTGGCTGCGTGTGCTGCGCACCACACCGCCGGGTACCTGACGAACTTTGTCGGCGTTAGCAGCGACAAATCCTTCAATCAGTTCAGCGGCAAAAGCTGAAGGTTGGTTAAACAGGTACGTCATTATTATTGCTCCTGTGCGAGAGAAGTTGGCTGATGCAGGGGTTGCGAGCGGCGGCGATTGAGCAGCAGCATCAAAATGGCGGACAGCAGCATGAATCCACCCACCACAAACATCGGTAGGGCATAGCTGCTGGTGGCGTCATGCAACGCGCCGGTGATATAGCCCGCTGAAAAACCGGCGACATTACCCAGGGTATTGATCAGGGCGATAGCCGCGGCGGCAGAAGCACCAGTCAGGAACTGAGTCGGTAAGGTCCAGAAATTCGGTAAGGCAGCAAAAATCGAGCTGGCCGTAATCGCAATGACCAGAATGGTGGCCAGCGGTGAATCCATATACAGCGCCATCGGAACGCTGACGCCACCCGCAAGCGCGGGAATGGCGATGTGCCAGGTTTTGCAGCCGCGTCGGGTGGCATCTTTTGACCAGAAGAACATCACGACAGCGGCGATCAGATATGGCACGCCAGTGATCAACCCTTTCTGCATCACGTTAAAGGTGGTGCCGAACTGCTGCTGGAAGCCCGAGATGATGGTAGGCAGGAAGAACGCCAGCGCGTACAGACCATAAATAAAGCCGAAGTAAATCAGGCACAGCATCCAGACGCGGCCATTACCCATCACCGAACGCACGCTGTGATGTGCCTGGTACTGTTTCGTCTGATGCTCTTTTTCCAGCTCGCTGGTGAGCCAGTTCTTTTCTTCCTCGTTTAGCCATTTGGCCTGACGTGGGGCATCCACCAGCCAGAACAGGGCTGCAATACCGATCAGGATCGCCGGGATCGACACGCCCATAAACATCACGCGCCAGCCATCGAGGCCGAACAGGCCGTGCTGCTCAATCAGCCCTGCGGCCAGCGGTGCGCCAAATACCACGGTGAGCGGTTGTGCCAGATAAAACAGCGACAGGATTTTGCTGCGATGGCGGGCGGGTACCCACATGCTGAGATACAGAATCGCCCCCGGGAAGAAGCCCGCTTCGGCAATCCCCAGCAGCAGGCGCAGGGTATACAGGCCTTGCACGCTACTCACCCAGGTGAACAGCAATGACACGATCCCCCAGCTGATCATGATACGTGCCAGCCAGCGACGTGCGCCGAAACGATGCAGTGCCAGGTTGCTTGGCACTTCCAGCAAGATGTAGCCGATAAAGAACACCCCGGAAGCGAGACCAAATTGCAGTGCGGTGATGCCCAGGTCCTGGGTCATTCCATTTGGGCCAGCAAAGGAGATCGCGGTGCGATCGAGGAAGTTAATAAAGAACATCAGGGCGACGAAGGGGACCAGTCGCCAGGATATTTTGCGGATAGCGGATTGCTCCACCGCCGCCAGATTTGGCTTTCTCATAACGCACCTCCATGACGTGCGTGGTTGATCTTGATAAGCGGTGTTGGCCAGACGCATACGGCGTAGTGGCTGCAAGTGAACGGCGAAATACAGGGCTGATTACACATGTTCGAGTCCTTCAGGGGTCTTCTTGTGCTTTAGTGTCTGTAGCGAACAAATGAACATTACACGTATAAATGAGCGGCTCTCAAGCGCCATTTCCGAAAAATGTGAGGCGGCTCATATGTTAGGAAATTGATCAATATTTCGGACTTCAGGCCTTATTCCGGCTGGATTCACAGCTGAAAGGGCTTCGTTGTCGCAATGTACTCAACATTCCCGACAAAAACAAAAGAACTAATATTGAACATATGAACGATATTGTGGCAGGCTGTATGAGAAGAGTAGATCGCCTGCGAAGATCACAGGCCTGAGCGCATAACCTGCTGGAGAAGATGTATGAAAACCATTGCCATTGGTGCCGATGATGCGGCCATCGATCTGAAAAACCTGATTAAACGCTATCTGGAAGAGAAGCAATACGATGTACAGGACTACAGCAATGATGCGCAGAATGATCGTCCGATGTACCCGGATGTGGCGTTTGCGCTGGCAACGGCTATCCAGCAGGGTGAGCACGATCGCGGCATTCTGCTGTGCGGCACCGGCATCGGTGTGGCGATAGTGGCAAATAAGGTCGCAGGCGTGCGCGCGGCGCAGTGCCATGACACCTTCTCTGCGGAGCGTGCGCGTAAAAGTAACAATGCACAGATTATGACGATGGGCTCGCGTGTCATTGGACCGGAACTGGCAAAGAACATCGTCAACGCCTGGCTGGCTTCTGAGTTTGAAGGGGGAGGCTCGACGGCGAAAGTCGAAAAGATCGGTTATTACGAACAGGTCTGTCAGGCGAAGTAACTTTACCACTGGAGAATCCTATGTCATCACGCCGGGAACGGGCCAATGCCATTCGCGCGTTAAGTATGGATGCAGTACAGAAAGCCAAATCGGGACACCCGGGTGCCCCGATGGGTATGGCAGATATCGCCGAAGTTCTGTGGCGTGATTTTCTGAACCATAACCCGACGAACCCGCAGTGGGCCGCACGTGACCGCTTTGTACTGTCTAACGGCCACGGCTCAATGCTGATTTACAGCCTGCTGCACCTCAGCGGTTACGATCTGCCAATGAGCGAGCTGCAGAACTTCCGTCAGCTGCATTCCAAAACTCCAGGTCACCCGGAATACGGCTACACCGTTGGTGTTGAAACCACCACCGGCCCGCTGGGCCAGGGCATCGCCAATGCCGTCGGTTTCGCTATCGCTGAACGCACCCTGGCGGCGCAGTTCAACCGTCCGGGCCACGACATCGTGGACCACAACACATACGTGTTCATGGGCGACGGCTGCATGATGGAAGGTATCTCGCACGAGGTCTGCTCCATCGCCGGTACGCTGAAACTCGGCAAACTGGTTGCCTTCTATGATGACAACGGCATCTCTATCGACGGTCACGTGGATGGCTGGTTCACCGACGACACCGCAAAACGCTTTGAAGCCTACGGCTGGCACGTGGTGCGCGGCGTGGACGGTCACGACGCTGACGCCATCAAAAAAGCGGTGGAAGAAGCTAAAGCGGTCAGCGACAAGCCTTCTCTGCTGATGTGCAAAACCATTATCGGTTTCGGTTCCCCGAACAAAGCCGGTACCCATGATTCCCACGGCGCCCCGCTGGGCGACGCGGAAGTGGCGCTGACCCGCAAACAGCTGGGCTGGGACTACGCACCGTTTGAAATCCCGTCAGACATCTACGCGCAGTGGGATGCGAAAGAAGCCGGTCAGGCGAAAGAAGCGGCATGGGATGCGAAATTCGCGGCCTACGCGGCGGCGCACCCGGAGCTGGCGGCTGAATTCAAACGTCGTATGAACAACGAGCTGCCGGCCAACTGGGCAGAAGAGTCACAGAAATTCATTGAGCAGCTGCAGGCGAATCCGGCGAAAATCGCCAGCCGTAAAGCGTCGCAGAATGCCATCGAAGCCTTCGGTAAAATCCTGCCGGAATACCTCGGCGGTTCGGCTGACCTGGCACCAAGCAACCTGACCATGTGGTCCGGCTCTAAGCCGATCAACGAAGACCCGGCCGGTAACTACATCCATTACGGCGTGCGTGAATTCGGTATGACCGCCATCGCCAACGGTATCGCGCTGCACGGTGGCTTCCTGCCGTACACCGCCACCTTCCTGATGTTCGTGGAATATGCGCGTAATGCCGCGCGTATGGCGGCGCTGATGAAGATCCGTCAGGTGATGGTCTACACCCACGACTCCATCGGTCTGGGCGAAGACGGTCCGACGCATCAGCCGGTTGAGCAGATGGCGAGCCTGCGTACCACCCCGAACATGAGCCTGTGGCGTCCGTGTGACCAGGTGGAATCTGCGGTGGCGTGGAAATACGCTATCGAGCGTCAGGATGGCCCGAGCGCGCTGATTTTCTCCCGCCAGAACCTGGCGCAGCAGGATCGTACGGCTGAACAGCTGGCGAACGTGGCGCGCGGCGGTTATGTGCTGAAGGACTGTGCCGGTCAGCCGGAACTGATCCTGATCGCCACCGGTTCAGAAGTGGAACTGGCAGTAGCCGCTTACGACCAGCTGGCCACCGAAGGCCGCAAAGTACGCGTGGTTTCCATGCCGTCTACCGATGCGTTCGACAAGCAGGATGCGGCCTACCGCGAATCCGTGCTGCCGAAAGCAGTGGCTGCGCGCGTGGCAATTGAAGCCGGTATCGCAGATTACTGGTTCAAGTACACCGGCCTGAACGGCGCTATCGTCGGCATGACTACCTTTGGTGAGTCGGCTCCGGCAGAACTGCTGTTCAAAGAGTTTGGTTTTACCGCGGCGAAGGTGCTGGAAGTTGCCCGCTCCGTGCTGGCCTGAGAAAAAAATGGAGCATCGCGATGATGCTCCATTATTATTAGTTAACGACAGAACCGTTATCAGAAGTCGTAGAATAACGTAATCCAGGTTGCGTCTGCTTCATTATCTGAAGTGCTGGCAATGGTGCGTTCTACGTACAAGGATAAGCCATGGCCGAAGTTACTGCCCACACCTAAATAGGTGTGGTTAGCATGATACTCTTCATCACCTTTGAGGCGCAGTGAGTCGGCAGCAATATAAGGCTGTACCGATTTAAACCACGGGGCATCGATATTGAAGGTGTAACCGACGAAACTTTCCAGACCATATCCACTACCGGCAAAATAGTGATCGACGGTTGAATAACGCGTGCTCGGCACAAAGTCTTTGTAGTAACTTGCGGTTCCCACAATATACCAGTTGCCTGGCTGCCACGTCAGCGCAGTACCCGACAGCTGCTGATGGTATTTCTTCTCATTATAATCATTATCACGCATGGTGGCATTCGTGATGCTGTAAGCCGCACTCAGGGTCAGCGATTTAGTCAGATTATAATCGAAGCCTAAACCCTGGCCGCTATTACGACGATAGAAAAGGCCATCCCCGGCATTCAGGTTATCTTCTGGTAACAGGTAATTGGCATAAACCGTCAGGTCACCAAAAGTATTTTTATACTTGATGCTATTCTTGGCTCTGTTTGCGCCGTCGTAGTTGCCGTTGATACCAATACCGGTGCCACCCGCGTGACCGTCGTTATCCCAGACGTCACTTTTCATACCCACAACTTCGTAATAAATGCCGTACTGGTGGCCGTAGGTCAGGGTACCGTAACGGTCATCTTTGATGCCCGCGTACAGTTTCCTCTGCGTATCACGCTGTTTACCTTCAGGATAGTGGCTATCCCATCCGGCAGCTTTGGCCAGATCGACGCCCACTTCATACATGGCAATGACCGACGTATGCTGGCTGAGTGCGTAATCGCCACTAAAGCGGAAACGGGTGCCACCGTCATGCCCATTTTTATAATAACCCGGCTCCGGACCATTATTAAAAATGAATTCAGGGCGAATACTGCCGCCAAATTGCAGACTCAGCGGCGCTAACAGCGCATTGCTGTCCTTGTTCTTTTCAAGGATGGTTATTTCAGCGTGCGCTGAATTGGCTACGACCAGCAACGTGGCTGTGGTGAGACATAGTGATGTGGTGAGTTTTTTCATAGTATCCATTTCTTATTATGATAACGCTTAGAAAAAGCGGGCTGAAATTTTTACCATGATTGAAATGTATTGAATATATAAAATTCTTATATCACTCAGCATTGATAAGAATAGTTATCAGTAACGGGACTAACCTGAAGAGAATATGCGCGAGAAATGATGAGGTATCGAACTTTATCAGATTGAATTACATACATCGGGGTTATTTATTAATCTAAATTACCAATTTATGCGAAAAGACGCTTTAGGCTCGATATCATAAGACTTCCTGAGTCTGGCTGTCATTTTCTCCTGTCCACTCGAGCAATGTCCGGGCGCTTCTCTGGATAAAAATCGGTCAGATGTTGGTTGATGAAATGTTAACTGAATGGAGTGAAGGTGACAGGAATTTAACTTAAGGCAGACAAATAATTTATCAGAGTGGCAGAATAGAAAATAACTTTATAAATACCTCGTTCAATTAATGAATTGAATTGTAATTTTAATGTCGGGAGATATAAAGAGGGATATATCTGATTATTTTTCAAACGCATCAAGGAAGAATATGAAATGTTTACGCCCGGTTATTATTAGCATCATCGCTATGTTTAGCATAGCAAGTTGCAGTAGCTTTTTTTCAGGTAGCAGACCTATTGCTGTGCGCCCGTTGGATCGCAAAGAAATACAGAAGGCCTCTGCATTCGCGAGGAATGCACCATTACTGACGGCAGCAGAACCAGGGGAAACGGTCTATCTCTACAAAGTTGCCTTTGATGGAACTATGAATGATCGCCAGAGAATTCCCCTGGATGAGCGAGAAACACTGGTGGCGAGAATCGCTCGTACTGTCAACGCCATCTATTATCCTGGGGCAGGGATGCAGGGTAAAGAAATTAGTCGGCGTGATGCCGCCACTGGCAATAGTGGAATACATGTCGCAAACCAGGCAGCAGAAGACTTTTTCAGGCAGGCTGAAAAGTGGAAAACGGACGATCCCCACGCTGTCGTACGCATTTTTGTGACTGGCTTTAGCCGTGGGGCTGCGACAGCACGCCAGTTTATGAATCAGGTGACGAAGGAGTGGCACAATAAATTACCGCAGTCAGCGGTATCACCGCATTTCTATGCCATTTTTTATGACACGGTTGCCACGGGCCAAAGAAATCGTCTGGACTTGAGTATCCCGGTTTCGCTCGATTATCTTGTCCATTTTGTGGCGACAGATGAAGAGCGTAATCTGCTCTTTACCCCTACGGTGGAAGTTGTTCCTGATTCCGAACAGCTCAGTACCACAGAGTTGCAGGCAGGATTTCCTCAACGACTTAATATTATCCATTTGCCTGGGGCGCATTCTGATATTGGTGCTGCTTATTCTGAGGGTATTGGCGATCTCTATATCGTATTGACCGAGAAGTTCCTCTATATGATGGGGCTGATGCCTGGAAATTGCTGGAATACAACGTTTGACCCATTAACAAATGGCAAACATGATTCCCGTGGTTTTCTCGATATATTATTCGGTGCGCCAGATCCTGACCGGGTGCAGAAAGTTTCACGTCAGCAGGTGGTAGCGGAAGTCAAACCGCAGAGTAGTCAACAGCGTCGTGACAATCTGAACCGGTTGCAGCAGATGATCAATGCGAATACCGACCGGGGCGCGATGCTGGATTCATCACAGATCGAAACGGTATACGCCAGTTTCGTATTGTCGCGTGACCGCACGGGCGTTCATGTTAAAGATGTATCGAATTCAGTAGAAGCTGACTCTGTTTTCATCGATGAGAGTAAAGGATTAACGAACCTGCACTACAAAATGAAAGATGCAATGACGACTTTGTCATTGCATCTGGATAACAAAATCCTCTCAGCTTTAGACTCAGGCTCACAGACACTTTCGTATACTTTGCTCAAAACTCCCCGGCAATCTTATCTGGCAATCTGGCTGGATAATCGTTTAATTGAGATGCTGCCTGTACTCGAAGGAAAAACGATTACCTTTGGAAGGCTGAAGCACTGTAAGCCGCAAACGTCGGGAAGCTGGACAGCACCGGTGCAGCCGATGATTATCACATCGTTGAAAGGACGAGTTACTCAGTAAGAAGTGGGCCTTTAGTGGGAATGGGGGACGCCCCCCATTCAGTGGAAAATAAAAAACGACCTAAAAACAGAGAGTAAGACGATTTATGCTTGCTCTTTGTAAATTTAGATATTGATAAATCTCAATATGACGATTAGCATGCTTTTCACACCAGACACATAACTGCTCTGGAGCAGCGGATAATCCCCCTGATATGTCATTCGATCTGCTCGGATTTTAATCACTCATTCATATTTAATAATATAGATATATAGGTATCATGATGGATAACAACGCTCTCTTCACCACCACCCATCTGGGTCCGTTCACCCTGAAAAACCGCATTGCATTGCCGCCTCTGACCCGCTCACGTAGTTCACAGCCGGGAAATATTCCCAATGAATTAATGGCGGAATACTACAGCCAGCGCAGCAGTGCGGGTTATATGGTCACTGAGGGAACGCAGATAGAGCCGCGTGGACAGGGTTATGCATGGACTCCGGGGATCCACAGTGCTGAGCAGGTTGCAGGCTGGCGCAAAGTCACCCGCGCGGTTCATGACCGTGGTGGCATCATTTTTGCCCAGCTGTGGCATGTAGGCCGGGTTTCGCATACGTCATTGCAGCCAGGGGAAGCCGCGCCCGTGGCTCCCTCCGCCATCCCTGCGGGTGATAACGTTAAAGTCTTTATTGAGACAGGTCCGGGTACTGGCACGCTGGCACCGGCCTCTGTGCCGCGCGCGCTTGAAACCAGCGAAGTGAAGGACATTGTGAAGATGTACGCCAAAGCTGCGCAGAATGCACTGGATGCCGGTTTTGACGGCGTCGAGATTCATTGTGCTAACGGTTATCTGGTGAATCAGTTTATGTCCATCCACAGTAATCAGCGTGAAGACGAATATGGTGGCTCTTTGCAAAATCGTCTGCGTTTTCTGCGTGAAGTGGTGCAGGCGGTTGCCGATGTCGCCGGGAAAGATCGCGTGGGTGTGCGTTTTTCGCCGCTGTTCAACGACACAAAAGAAGAGCGTGTCTATCTGGGGCTGGTCGAGGACAACCCGCACGAAACCTATACTGAAGCAGTTAAAATCCTGCAGGAAGTTGGCATCGCTTACCTTTCTCTCGCTGAAGCCGACTGGAATAACGCACCGGAGTTGCCAGTCGCGTTTTACCAGCAAGTCCGCGATATCTTTGGTGGCACCATCATGTATGCGGGGCGTTATACCAAAGAACGCGCGGAACGCATCCTTAACGCTGGTTGGGGTGATATCTTTGGTTTTGGTCGCCCCTTCATTGCTAACCCTGATTTACCGGCGCGTTTAGCCAATGGCTGGCCGCTGAACGCTGTCGATGCAGCCACCATGTACGGTGGTACAGCGAAGGGTTATACCGACTATCCGCAGTACGAGTGATCTGCTGTGATAACACTGTCTTATTCTTGCCCGCCGTTACGGCGGGTTTTTGTAAGTTTTAACCTATCGATTGATATTATTTTAATAGGTGATATTGCGTATCTTTAGTGAAGGATTGCGAACATAATCAGTGTTAGCAAAAACTAACACCAATGCTGAATTTTTCGTTCAGTAAGTTAATAAAGGGTAACATATGGATATCAAATCTATCATTGCCGGTAGACTGGTAGAGGCAAGAGAAAGCGCGAAGATGACTCAGGTACAGGTAGCGGACGCGTTAGGATTAGTGCGCCAAACTTATGCCCGATTCGAGCAATCTCAGGCTTTGCCTGATGTTGCTCAATTGATAACTTTAACTAAGTTGTTTGATAAGCCTCTCGATTATTTTTATGAATCGGGTTCTGATTCTTATCGTATTGCCTTACGTGCGGATGACCCTGATTTATTAAAACCAGAGCTAAAAAACAGGTTAATCGAAAAACTAAAGAATATAAATGATATAGAGCAGGCGGCTGATAAAAATAAAGTCAATGAATACCCCAGTTCTATGCCAATATTTGAAGCCACTGAGTCAACTCTTCAGGAAGTAGAAGATAAGGCATATAGCGAAAGGAATCGTTTAGGGATTGGCAATGCAACTTGTGTCGGTGATATCGTATCTGTTCTGGAATCAGCTGATATTAGAGTTATTCCTTTTTCCCTGAGCGCAGAAGAGGGAGACTTGCTGTCAGGCTTTTCTCTTTTTTCTGAGAAATACGGCCCGGCGATTTTTGTCAATAACCATCATTCAATCCCGGTAGAACGACAGATATTTAGTATATGTCATGAATATGCGCATATCATTTTCCATCGTAACGAATATGATGGTCCCTCAAAAAAATACAAAACCAGCGGTCGTAATACTTCGCCTGAAGAAAAAATTGCCAACCATTTTGCAGCATGTTTTTTAATGCCAAAAGATGCCATCAGAAGACAGTTTAATAATGCCGGCGGTGGTAAAGCTTATGCTGAAACCATAATGAGATTAAAAAAAGTTTTCCGGGTGTCAGCTGCATCAATAATTTCCAGGTTAGAATCAACTAAGCTGATCACTAAGGATAATTCAGGAAAGTTATGGGGTTACGCAACTCTGCGGAATTGGAGAATTAGCGAACCTGAGCCAATAATCGAACCATTAAGTTATGATAAAAGGATACTTGAGTTATCTCAGAAGGCATGGTTTAACGGCACTGCTTCTGAAGGATTTATAGCGGACCTGTTAGAACTTGACAGGAAGTCGTTAGCTTCTTTATTAGAAGAGTGGTACGGAGAGCTGGAGGCTCAGGATGCCATTTAATTGTGACCGATGTGTGGTTGATACAAATGTTTTATCGGATTTTTATGAGGCCGACTGCTTAGAGATTATATGGAAGCTATTCACCGGCGGTGTATGGATTGATCCCTACGTTTGTGAGGAGTTGAAAAGGCGATTTGACATAGATGTTGCTCTCTGTTTGCAACAAAAAAGACTGGCATACCATTATACAAATAATCTGACAGAAGAAAGCTACATAGAAATGGCAGAGATAAAAGCCAGGAAAAATGCACTAAAAACGGCAGATATCTTATGCATAATTTATTCAAAGCTTAATGACGCAACTTGCCTTTCAGCTGATGGTGCTGTGGTAAGAATTTGTGCAGAAAGAGAAGTGAAGGTTGCAAGACATGGTGGGATTCTGGAAGAAGCTTTGAGGCGTCAGCATATAACGAAGCAGGAAGCATTGAGATTGTTCACTGTGTTTATAGGCCAGGGGTTGATGATGTCTCAGGCATTAAGACAGGAATTTATACAGAAGTTTTCTTAGGCCACACAAAGGAACCTGATGATGCGGGTTATAAATGAGCAGGGATGGTGCATCCCCCATCGGGATATTGTAATATCGTGATATATCGACGTGATAAGAGAACGGGTACCGGGTAATGTCTGAAATAAAATTAAATGATGTGCTAAAAGCGCTGAGCAATCCGGTTCGGATGGAAATCCTGCAGTGGCTCAAAGAACCCAAAAAGCATTTTGATCAGCCCTATGCGGATGCCGATGAGGTTGGCGTGTGTGTCAGCATCATTCAGGAGAAGGTGGGATTGTCGCAGTCCACGGTGTCACTCTATCTTGCAGCCCTGCAACGTGCGCAACTGGTCACCTCCCGCCGCATCGGCCCATGGACCTATTACAAACGCGATGAAGAGAAGATTGCCGAGTTTTTCCGTTTACTGGAAAAGCAGGTCTGACCGGATAGTCAGATGGCACTTTGTTAACTTTCCGCTTTTTATGCAGCCCCATCTTAATCAAGTCAACCAGGCTGGATAGCTCATCAGAAAATGACTCTCCCACAGCCGTTAACCCCTTTTGCCTGTACAGCTTTGATTCCCAGCCAGTCCATCATACCTCGTGCCGCATGGCGGCCTTCCGCCATTGCCGTCACCACCAGATCGGCCCCACGCACCGCATCCCCCCCGGCGAAGATCTTCGGATTGGTAGTCTGATATCGATACGCGCTGTTGACGCTGGCGGCGATACGCCCCCGGCTGTCCAGGCGCACGTTCTGGTCTGCCAGCCACGGCATGGCATGCGGATTGAAACCAAATGCCATAATCACAATATCGGCAGGCATCACAAACTCACTGCCTTCAATCGGCACCGGCCGACGGCGTCCCGTTGCATCCGGTTCGCCGGGTTGTGTACGCAACAGACGAATGCCACACACCTTGCCGCTGTCGCCCAGTTCCAGTTGCACTGGCTGCACATTAAATTCAAACGCTGCGCCCTCGTCGCGCGCGTTTTTCACCTCTTTACGTGAACCGGGCATGTTGGCCTCATCACGCCGATAAGCGCAGGTGACTTTGTTAGCACCGTGGCGCAACGCCGTGCGCACACAGTCCATCGCAGTATCGCCACCGCCAAGTACCACGATATTCAGGCCTGCGGTATTGATAAACGGTTGCTCTGTACTCTCCGGCAGGCCCATCAGCTGTCGGGTATTGCCAATCAGAAAGGGCAACGCTTCACAGACACCGGGCGCATCCTCGTTGGGTAGGTCGGCCTTCATCGAGCGATAAGTCCCGACACCAAGAAATACCGCGTCATAGTCGTTAAGCACTTTATCGAGCGCGATATCTTTGCCAATTTCGCAGTTCAGCTCAAAACGGATGCCCATTGCACTGAAGATCTCACGACGTCGCGCCAGCAGCGATTTATCCAGCTTGAAGGAGGGAATACCAAAGGTGAGCAGACCGCCGATTTCCGGGTGGCGATCGTAAACCGTCGCGCTGACGCCATTACGTGCCAGCACATCGGCGCAGGCCAGCCCGGCAGGCCCGGCACCGATAATGGCAATGCGTTTCTTCACCGGCTGCACTGCGCTGAGATCGGGCCGCCAGCCCTGTGCCAGTGCCTGATCAGAAATATAACGCTCAATATTGCCAATGGTTACCGCACCATATTCGTCGCGTACCGTGCAGGCACCTTCACATAGCCGATCCTGTGGGCAAACACGGCCAGTGATCTCCGGCAGGCAGTTGGTCTGATGAGAAAGCTCCACGGCGGCGGCAATGTTGCCTTCTTTCACCTGCGTTACCCATTGCGGGATATGGTTATGCAGCGGGCAGGTCCATTCACAGATGCTGTGCTCGCCGCAGGTCAGGCAGCGTTGTGCTTCGCGCAGCGCCTGATCGGCACGAAAGGGCAGATAGATTTCATCAAAGCCCGTTTTTCGTGCGGCCAGTGGCAATTTATCCGGTTCGCCACGCGGTGGGGTTTTACGCATTTGCTGCACTTTATGATCGTCAGGCATCGGCATTGCCGCTGCGACTTTATGCCATGGCTGCGCTTCCTGGCTGGCAGTATGCAGGCGGCGCGCCTGCACCAGGTTTGTCAACGTCGCGTCATTCACCAGGCGCAGTGCATCTGCCGGGCAATTTTGCGCACAGGCCGGGCCGTCCGGGCGCTCAAGGCAGAGATCGCATTTGTGCGCGGTGGCTTTCACCTGTCCTGCCCCCAGCGGATTGACCAGTACCTGCATGGTGCCGAAAGGGCAGGCAATGGCACAGGATTTACAGCCAATGCACCTTTGCTGATCAACTTGCACCGAATCACCAATGCGGCTGATGGCACCCATCGGGCAACTGCGGGCGCAGGGTGCATCTTCACAGTGATGACAGGTGATGGCATTGCGCTGCTGCTGATGTTTAATCACCGTAATGCGCGGATGAAACTGCTCGGGGCTTAACACGTGTTGCTCATCGTTATGCGCCATCACGCAGGCGACTTCACAGGCACGGCATCCTATACATTGCTGGCTATTCGCCAGCATAAACCGGTTCATTGATAACCTCCGTTTTAATGCACAAGTCCTTTCATTTTGTATGGTTATCAAATTTACCGGCTGAACATGAGACAGGCAATGTTCATTTGCCCAAACTTACAGCAGCGATGCTCGGGGACGCTCAGCTCCGCCAGCGCGACTGACGAATGACATGGCAGAAATTCATCGGTGTAAATCGCGCGTCCTTGTCTTTCAGCACATCTGCCTTGACGTTACCAAAGGTGGTTGCGGGTTTGTGTTTAATGCCATCGTAGAACGCCTGGATAATATCCTCCTTAAAATCAGGCGTGCGAGGATGCTGCATAACCACCGCTTCCCGATCAGCATCGCTAAAGGTTTCGTAGCCCATTCCCAGCACATCCATTTCCACACCTGCGGTAACAAGGGCTATTTCTGGTGCCATAAACTCAGGAATGCCGGGGGTGGTATGCAGAGCGATGGCGGTCCAGACTTTGTCGATATCTTCCTGTTTCACACCATAACTTTGCATAAATTCACGTGCCGCATTGGCCCCATCGACTTCAAAACGCTTATCGCAGCTGCAATGTTCATGAGTCAGTCCGATGTCATGGAACATACACCCCACATACAGCAATTCATGGTCGACTTTGATATCCCGCTGCCTGCCCGCCAGTGCTGCCCAGTAAAAAACCCGGCTGGAGTGGTTAAACAGCAGGTCCGATTCTGTGTCACGAATAAAGGTGGTGGTATCACGGGTCATTTGCGTATCGGGGATGCGGACCCCCTGAAGAGTGAAGCTCATGTTATTTCTCCGGTTGAATGTCTGTCGCTCATTCTAAAAGAGAAATGGAGTGTCTATAATAGTATTAGTTGGGCAATATCGGACATACAGACATAAACCGTCATGAGGAAAGAGGATGCTGCATCACGTCGTGATCCTGGCAGTGCCAGGCGTGCAATTGCTCGATGTTGCCGGGCCGCTGGATGTTTTTGCAGAAGCCAATCGTATCCTGCGCCGTGAAGTGTATAAAACCAGCGTCATGTCACTGGCCGGGGGGAGCGTTCAGTCTTCTTCCGGCGTCAGGATTGCAACGGATTGCGCGCTGGCAACGTTTGCAACGCCAGCGGGATTAACCTTTCTGGTGGCGGGAGCGCCCGATATTCACGATCACGTATTGGATGATGGACAGATTGCCGACATAACCCAGCTGTGTCGTCAGAGTCACCGGTATGGCTCGGTTTGCACTGGTGCGCTGTTGCTGGCGCAAACCGGTTTGCTGGATGCACGGCAGGTCACCACGCACTGGTCGGTGGCGAAAGAGCTGTCATTGCGTTATCCCGCGACCCGGGTTGATGCCGATGCCCTCTATATCGCCGACGGCCCGGTGCGTACCGCGGCAGGCGTGACATCGGGCATGGATCTGGCGCTGCGTTTTGTCGAGGAAGATGTCGGGCGGGAAGTCGCGCAGGATGTAGCGGCCAACCTGGTGATGTTTTTTCGCCGACCCGCAGGCCAGGGCCATTTTATCCGTAAACAGCAGACTTCCCTCGCTGGCCGTTCTGCGTTACAGGATTTACAGCGCTGGGCGTTGACCCATCTTGATGAAGTCAAAAATGCGGCGCATCTGGCGCAGCACCTCAATCTGAGTCCCCGCCATGTGAATCGCCTGTTTAATCAGGAGATGGGCCAGGGAACCGCAGAATGGCTGGAGGGGGCGAGGATTGCCCGCGCCCAGGAGCTTCTTTGTGCCGAGAACCCGATGAAATCCATCGCTTCCTTGTGTGGCTACAGCAGCAGTGATGTGATGCGCAGAGCCTTTATCAAGGTGACCGGTCTGACACCCTCGGTCTATCGGAAGATCTACGGTGCGAAAAAATAAGGTCAGGCTGCTCTGCGGCCCCGCAGCATAATAATCACCAGATAGATCCCTCCAGTCAGGGATGCAATTGCCCCGGTAGCAATTTCCCTGGGAAACAGCATCCATCGACCAATCCAGTCGGCAGCCAGCATCAGCAACGCGCCAAAAGAGGCGGAGGTGAGAAGAAAGGGGAGCGGTTTATCCGCTCCCTGCATTCTGGCCATATGCGGCGCAACCAGACCGATAAAGGATAAAGGCCCGACGATCATCGTCGCCATGGCAGTGGCTGACGCACTGAGCAGCCATAACACCAGGCGTGCAAAGCGAATGTTGATGCCCAGCCCGTAAGCAACCTGAGTGCCCAACGGCAATATCACCAGCCAGCGTTGAATCAGCGGCAGGATGGCAACCAGAGCGATAGCCGAGAGGAGCACAATTTCAGCCTGATGCGGTCTGACGCTATAAGTGGAACCGATTAACAGACTAAACAACTGCATAACGCGCAGGTCACCACTCGCCATCACCACGGTAGATACCGCTTGCAGGATAAGCGTCAGTGATACACCTGCCAGCAGCAGCGTCTCCGGGGCATAGTGGGATCGGCGGCCGAGCAGCAACAGCAGCAGTAACACCGCGCCGCAACCCAGGGCACAGCCAATCACGATATTGCCCGTATTGGCTGGCGAGAGAAAAAGGGTGGCAATGATCCCCAGCGCGCCACCGGCGGTGATCCCCAGCAGGTCCGGGCTGGCCATCGTGTTTCCTGATAGGTTCTGGATGATGCCACCGGCAATCGCCAGCAATACCCCGACGGAAATGGCGGCGGTGAGCTGTATCAGGCGCAGCGAGACCCGTGGGGCGGAATGCCAGGGAAATTCAAGTTGCCAGCCATGTAACCCTTTCCCCAGCACCAGGAAGACCAGGCTCAGCACCAGCAGGCATACCAGATTAGAAGTCAGCAGCGCCAGGGGGGACCTTTTTTTCTCTGCGGGCAGCGTCATAGTGGGGAGCACACGGGTTTCACGCGGTATCACAGACGTTTTAGCGCGTGACAGATAACCCAGTATCACTGGCGCGCCAAGTAAAGTCGTGACCGCACCTACCGGGATCATCAGCCCCCACAGTCCGGACAGGCGACGTGCCAGCTCATCGGCCAGCCACAGAAGGACCATGCCAAGCACTGATGCCCACAACAGGCGATCCCGTAATCGACGGGCACCGGCAAGACGCGCAAGATGCGGTGCGCCGAGACCGACAAAACCGATGATGCCCACAGCGCTGACAATCAGCGCAGTGATCAGCAACACCGAACCCATCGTCGCCGCCAGCAGCCATGGCACAGAAATGCCCAGGTTCTTTGCCTGAACGTCTCCGGTTCCATAGATGCCCATTGGCCGGGCAAACAGCAGACAAAACCCAATACAAGGCAGCAGGTGCAGGAAGAGTTGCGTGGTACTGCGCCAGTCATACTGTGCCAGAGAGCCACCACCCCATAGCGCCATAAAACTTAATTGCCGGAAGTACAGAATCGCCAGTATGACCCCGACCGCGCTGCAACACAGGTTCAGTATCATTCCCGCCAGAATCAGGGAGACCCCCGAGGTGCGCTGACGCAAAGCAATCAGCATGACAAAACACAGCGCCAGCCCGCCCCCGGCAAAAGCAACCCATTCTCTTCCGGCGATGAAGAGGACCGGGAAGAATACCGTCACCAACGATAGAACCAGATAAGACCCTGAGGCGATACCCAGCGTCATGGGTTCCGCGAGCGGATTACGCAACATCTGCTGGCTGACCACGCCGGAAAAAGCCAGCCCGGCCCCGCAGATACCGGCCATTGCCAGGCGTGGCAGATCGTTATAAAGAAAAATAAGCCCCCCGATGCTATCGGGCCTGGGGGTTACAAGGGCGGCGTACCATAACGATAACGGCAGATAGTGGGACACTCTGAGCCAGAAAAGCGCAGCGGCCAGCGCGCAGATCATAAAGATGATGAAAACAGCGACAGGGCGCTTCATGAATTTACCCAGGATCATGGTGGTCCGGCATGGCTGCTGGCCGCTGAGGTAATGGCGCTGGCCAGTGCGTCAGTGAACGCTATTGCCGACATCACGCCGCCATTGGCCGGTGCGGGTGGAATAAAAAGATGGTGGCCGGGCTGGCGAAAAGGCAGCGCCTGCCATACCGGGTTATTTTGCAACATCAGCCTGACGGTGATGGGCATCGGCGAAAAGGCGATCAACAAAGCTTCAGGTTCAGCGTAAAGCGCACCATAGCCGGTGGTGGCGAAACCAGAGACGGCGGTGGGGGCATGGCAGGCGTTAGTCACCCCAAGCCTGGCAAGCAAATCACCGTACAGACTTCCGGCACCCGCCAGGCGGACGAAGGCTTCATCAATAAACTGTACAATGAACACTTTTCGCTGTGCCGCCCCCGGCAGCATCGCAAGGCGTTTGCGGGCGGTTTCGAACAGGTGCTGCGCCCTGAAAATCACCGCCTGTGCAATGGCCACCCGGTTGAAAAAATGACCCAGAGTCATCAATGCCGCACTGGCTTGATCAAAGGAGTATCGTCCATAGGAATCGGCTTCACCCACGTTAAGAATGGGCGCGATGCGCTGCAACAGCGGAGCGATGACGCCATGAGCAGGTGTGATAATGATCAGTTCCGGGCGTAACAATGTCAGCAGCTCCAGATTGGGTTGATAAATCAACCCAACGTCTGCCACCGCCGCAGGTAATGTCACGGCGTGAAAAGTCTGTCGGAATCCATCGGGATTGGCTACCGCAACAGGGGTGATCCCTAGCAGCAACAGGGATTCTGTCAGCATCCAGTCGAGAACGACAATTCGCTTCCCGCAGGGCGGCACCTCAGCAGCACTTCCCTGTGCCAGCGTGAATTGCAGCCCGAGCAAGGCAGACAGCCGCAGAAAATTACGTCGGCTGACTAATGCGCATTCGGAACTTACCATTGGTATTTGATACCCGCCAGGACCATGCGGCCCGCACCCCAGTAGCAATAAGACTGACCGGTACAGCTGGCAATATAGTGTCGGTCAAACAGATTGCTGGCGTTCAGTGACGCCATCCACCCTTCCAGCGAAGAACTGAGCTGGCCCAAATCATAACGTAGTGCGGTGTCCACTAAGGTTGCAGAGGAGGTTTTGAAGGTGTTGTTAGTATCACCGTAAGAACCACCGATATAACGTACACCCGCCCCGAACTGCCAGCCCGCCAGTGCTCCGGAATACTGGGTGTAATCCGCCCACAGCGAGCCGGTATTATGTGGAATCCCCACCGGGGCTTTACCTTGTGCGGTGTTGCTGTTTGTATTGGTGATGTCGGTGTAGGTATAGCTACCGATTAACTGTAAGTGGTCTGTCAGGCTGGCGTGTGCCTCGGCTTCTACTCCCCGGGATCTGACTTCACCGGTCAATACGCTAAAACCTGAGTGTTCGGGATCGCTGGTCTGGACATCGGTTTTATTTATCTGGAACAAAGAAAGCGTAATGAAGCTGTTGCTGTGCTTCGGCTGGAACTTGACGCCAGCCTCATATTGTTCGCCTTTCGATGGTGTAAACGCCTTACCTTCATAATCCGTTCCCACCTGCGGCTGGAAGGACTGTGAGTAGCTGAGGTAGGGGGCGATTCCGTTAGCAAACTGATAAACCGCACCGGTACGCCAGGTGAACGCACGGGCCGACTGATATTGTGTCTCCTGCGTTTTAAAGGAATGCGTACTGTTGTTGGTCCAGTCTTCCCTCATGCCTAATAAAAACGACCAGTTACCGACATCAATCTGGTCCTGTCCGTAAGCACCGAGCTGCTCCAGCGTCGTCTCTGTGGAGGTGGCGTACATGAAATTGGGGGTAGGGATCGTCTGCCCATATTGCGGGTTACTGATGCTCAGCGACGGTGCGGCTGCGCTGTAAAACCAGTGGCTGAAGCGGATGTGCTGATAATCTACGCCAAACGTTGCCTTGTGAGACACCGCACCGGTGGCGAATGTTGCCAGTGCCTGATTATCGAGCGTATGCGCGTCAACATCGCCATAGTTGAGATAGGCGGTGCGATTCAGGGTTTTCCCATCAGCATTAAATCCGTCATTCCCGACATACTGTAATTTCTGGCTGTTACGCAGGAAGCGATAGCTTTGTTTCACTGACCAGACATCATTAAATCGGTGAGTTAACTCTTCACCAATCGCGCCTTGCGTCTTGCGGAAGCTGTCGAAGCTGGGATCGCCAGGGTTCAGGCTGCGTGGCACCTTGATGTCCCCATTAATGGGGACAGAATTGTAATATCCGGCATCCGGGTCGGTCTGATAATTACCGTACAGCGTTAAATGCGTGTCGTTGTTTATTTGCCAGGCGAGGCTGGGCGCGATGGAAAAGCGGCGTTCCTTAACAAAATCAGTCTGACTGCTGGTATTAAAGCCGTCTGCTGCGATGCGGTAGAGCACAGTCTGGTCATTATTCAGCGCGCCACCAACATCAACAAAGCCCTGAGCACGACCATAACTGCCCGTTTGTACGCCTGCCTCATTCAGCTGATTTTTCTGCGGTAACTTGCTGACCATATTCACCACGCCGCCCGGCGATCCCTGCCCATAAAGGACGGACGCGGGACCGTGTAATACTTCGATACGCTCAAACATATAGGGATCGAAGCTGGTCACGTTATAGCCGAAGCCACCGGACGGGCCGGGGGTATTGCCCAGGAAGTTCTGCCATCGTGGAACGACACCGCTGCAAAGAGCCGGATCATGGATTTCGTCAAATCGACGACCACGGAAGGCGGCGAAGGCTACGTCGCCCCGGAAGCGCGCATTGCCGTCTTCGACAATGACGGCACACTCTGGTCGGAGCAGCCCTATTACTTCCAGCTTGGCTTCATGCTTGACCGGGTAAAAACGCTCGCGCCCCAGCATCCGGAATGGAAGGAGAAGGAGCCTTTCAAGTCGATACTAGCCGGAGACATGAAAGGCGTCGCCAAGAGCGGAGAAAAGGGTATCATCGACCTTGGCATGGCAACACACGCCGGGATGACCACCGACCAGTTTGCAAAGATTGTTGCCGACTGGTTTACGACTGCCAGACATCCAAAGACAGGCAGGCCCTATGACGAGATGACCTTCCTGCCAATGCGCGAGCTGCTCGACTACCTACGCGCCAACGGCTTCAAGACGTACATCGTCTCGGGCGGCGGCGTCGAGTTCATGCGGCCGATAACCGAGAAAGCCTATGGCATTCCGCCTGAACAGGTGATCGGCAGTACGATTGCTACCGAATATTCCATCGTCGGCGACGTGCCGGTGCTGAAGCGCCTGCCGAAGATCGATTTCATTGACGACGGCCCCGGCAAGCCGTCGGGCATCAACAAGTTCATTGGCCGCAAACCGATCTTCGTCGCGGGGAACTCCGACGGCGACTACGAAATGCTTCGTTGGGTGACGGCCACCAAGGGACCGGGCTTTGCAATGCTGGTACATCACACCGATGCCGACAGGGAATATGCCTATGATCGTCAATCGGCTTTCGGCAAGCTGGATAAAGCTCTCGACGAGGCCGAGCGCCGTAACTGGCTGGTCGTCGATATGAAAGCCGACTGGAAGAAGGTCTATGCGTTCCAGAACTGAACGCATCGAACGGCGACGGCTATCCTGTCGAAGGACCAGACAGTCCTGACGTCGCCATCGGGAAAACCGGGGGACGCCGCATGAACGGATGGAAGATTTTAGCTTTCGGGGCCGCAGTGCTCGGATCGGCGGCGACCGCCGCTGCGCAGGAACATCAGGACGTCAACGATGCCAACAACCCGCTGACGCCGAAGATCACCATCAATCTTCAGGACTACTACGTCCCGAGCTTCATCGACGTGCCCGGTCGCCCGCACGCCAACCAGTTTCTGCTTCGTGGCCTCGTACCCTCGGACATGTCCGGCTTGCCCCAGCTCTTCCGGTTTACGCTTCCGGTCGCTACTTCGCCGGAGGTACCACACGGTTATGTTACGGGACTTGGCGACCTGACGATCATGGACATCTTCGTCCTTCCCAAACACGGCGACGTCACCTTCGGGGCGGGGCCACTGATCGTCGCACCGACCGCGACAGACGAAACTCTGGGCAACGGGAAATGGCAGGTGGGTGGCGCAGGGATCGTTGTCGCGCCGCAGGACTGGGGGTTGCTTGCGGGACTGGGCACGTACCAGGCATCTTTCGCCGGACAGCATGACCGTGAGGATGTCCGCCTTCTGACCTTCGAGCCGATCGTCAACCTCAATCTCAAGGACGGCTGGTATCTGCGTTCCACGGCGACATGGAACTTCAATCTGGAGAACGGCGCGTCCTATATCCCGGTTGGCTTCGGCGTAGGCAAGGTCTTTCAGCTGGACAAGGGCGTAACGATGAACGCCTTCATAGAGCCCCAGTATACAGTCTGGAACGACGGTCCGGGAGCGCCGCGGTGGCAGGTCTTCGCTGGCGTGAACTTCCAGTTCCCAATCCACAGACCGACGCAATGAAATGGCGGGGATGCTGTACAAAACGGCCCTCAGTTTGCCCGGAAACACGCTTTGGAATGCCGAATTTACGTACCAATTTACCGTAACGTACTTCCGTAAGACCCCATTCCTTGCCTTGCTGAAATAGTCCCGCACCGAAGCGGATGAAAGGAAGGGAACCGATGAAGGCAAGTTTTGGCTCGCGCCTCGCAATCCCGACAGCGGTCATGCTGCTCGTCACGGGAGGCGTTATGGCGAAGGACAGACCCCCGAAGGAACCGCGCATTGAGCCTGCATCGATCGAGGCTCTCAAGAAGATGGGAGACCATCTGCAGACGCTTCAGAACTTCACAATCAAGGCAGATACCACGAGTGAGGTCGTTCTCGACGACGAGCAGAAGCTTGAAATCGGTGGCGAGGCTACGTACGAGGTCAAGCGGCCCGATCATCTGCGTATCGATCTCATTACCGACGTCGTGCACGGTCAACTCGTATATGATGGCAAGACACTGATCTACGCCTCTCCCGACCAGAAGACATACGCACAGGTGCCCGCACCACCGACAATCAAGGAAACCCTCGAAAAGGCGGCGCAACGCTATAACCTTCAGTTCCCCTTGGCCGACCTTTTTGCCTGGGGGACCAGGGACGCCCCTATCAACATCATCCGCGAAGGCTTTCTGGTGGGCCATGCCGCGGTAGACGGCAAGCAGACCGCCCATTGGGCATTTCGCGGTCCCGATCAGGACGCGGAAATCTGGATCGCGACCGAGGGCAGCCCACTGCCTCTGAAGATATCGCTCGTGGACCGACAGGAAAACACGCGCCCTCGCATCACCACGGTCCTGCACTGGACCGAGAACGCCGATATTCCTGCGGACACGTTCGAATATAAGCCGGCGGAAGGATCGGCGAAGATCGGATTTGTAGGAGAGGAGAGAAAAAAATGAGAAAGCCCGGCATCTTCATCGGCGCTTTCCTGGGGATCGCGCTTGTCGTCCCGCAGATCGCCGAGGCCCGTGGCGGCTTCGGTGGCCGAGTGCCTCGCATGAATTTCGGTGGCGGCGGCTTCCATCGCGGGGGTTTCAACGGCCCTGCCCATTTCCAGCCTCAGTATCATCCGGCTGGCGGCGGAATGCATCCGCCTCACGGCCCGGCCCCGCATCCCTCCGGTCACCACCCACCAAATGGCGGCGGTCACCCGCATCCGCCTGGCCCTGGACCTGGGCCACATCCCCCGGGGCCGGGACCGCATCCTCCGGGTCCGGGTCCCCGTCCGCCCGGACCGCCACCAGGCCCGCATGGCTGGGGTCCCCCACCGCCTCCGGGACCATATTACCCAGGATACTGGGGACCGGCCGCTGCGTGGGGTGCTGCGACGGCGACGGCGATCGCGATCGGCACCGTAGTCGCCACCATCCCGCCGGAATGCACGAATTATGTCGTTAGCGGAATTTCCTACAAGGACTGCAGTGGACGGTGGTTCGCTCCCCGTTATGACGGTCACACTGTGGTATACGTTGCGGTCCCGGACCCGAGGTGATCTCCGGCACTGATCAACGGGCGGCGCGAGCCGCCCGTTCGCGGCCACACTTGAGATCGGCAGTGTCCTTCGCCGTGCGGACCAACTGACAGATGTCAATTGGCTGCCGAACGGATTTTGTCCTGCGAGGCATGAAATTGGAATAATTTCTCTCCCATTTTTCCGTTCCGCCCTATGTCTTTGGTGTTTGAAACGCGCGACTTGCCGGGACAATGGAAATGGTTCAACCGAGAAACATGGAAGACGCGGAATACAGCGCGGATAGGGCAGGATCCACCGCGGATCTGATGTGGGAAAAGCTTTGCAGCGAAGCGCGTGCTGCCGTGGAGAACGATTCCCGCCTCACCCGCGCGATGAATCTTGCCATCCTCTACCATCGCAGCTTTGCCGAGGCACTTGGGCACCGCATCGCGGAAAAGCTCGCCAACTCCGACATCGGCCAGGAGGAACTCATCTCGCTCATCGGCGACATATTCGGGAACGACCCGGACATCCTGCTTTCGGCCAAGCTGGACCTTCAGGCCATCAGAGACCGGGATCCGAGCAACGCCGAGATCTTGACGCCGTTTCTTTATTTCAAGGGCTTCCTGGCTTTACAGGGACACCGGATCGGCCATTGGCTGTGGAACCATGACAAGGTTCACATGGCACGCCACATCCAGAGCAGAATTTCCGAAGTGCTGGGCATAGACATCCATCCGGCAGCCCGGATGGGCAAAGGTATAATGCTGGATCATGGAAGCGGCCTGGTCATCGGCGAAACGGCGGTAGTGGAAGATGAGGTTTCCATTCTCCAGGATGTGACCCTGGGTGGCACCGGCAAGGAGATCGGCGATCGCCATCCTAAAATCCGCCGAGGCGCCCTGATCGGTGCTGGGGCGAAAATCCTTGGCAATATTGAGGTCGGAATAGGCGCCAAGGTCGGTGCCGGCAGCGTCGTGGTGTCGGAGGTTGCGGCGCATACCTCGGTTGCAGGGGTGCCGGCCCGGATCGTCGGCAAGCCCAACTCCGACCTGCCCGGGATCAGCATGGAACAGACGATCAACGAGCCCGAATATATGATTTAAACGGCTCTGCTGAAAAATCTCCAATCTCTTGCCCGAGTGCCGATATAATTCGCGCCAACTCGTGACAGGGCTGACGCTTGGCCTCTTGTTCTGTCTCGGGTGAGTTTCCCACCTGCGCGATTTCCAGGTTTGGGCGTTTATCGCGCCAGCCAGCTGTCCGTCGAAACCACTGACGCATAGGAAGCAGCGAGTGCTGCCATATAGGCGGCGTGTACGTCGGCTGCGGCAACGACCCGGTCTTCAAAATGCAGATCCCGAGTTGCGCAGGCGTCGTGAAGAACCGTTACCGAAAAGCCCAGATCCGCCGCCGCCCTTGTTGCGGCGTCGATGCACATGTGGCTCATCGCACCCGCAATGGTGACCTCCCTGATCCCCTTGTCACCCAGCAGATTTCCGAGCGATGTGGCGCGAAACGAATTCGTGTAGTTCTTGGTCACGACTGACTCGCCCTCCTCAGGTTTGACTGAGGCGTGGATTTGCACGCCCGGTGTCCCAGGCACGAAGAACGGCGCATCCGGTTTCACGGCGTGGTGCTGCACATGAATAACGGGTATTCGAGAGGCCCGCGCAGCGGCAATTACTTTCGCGGCATTGGCGGTGGCCGCCTCGATCCCGACCAGCGGCAGCTTGCCGCCCGGGAAATAGTCGTTCTGCAAGTCGATGATGATAAGTGCCTCGTTGGACATGACAGTCGTCTTTCGTTCTAGCTGCTCAAGACTGGACAGCCGGCGTAGGCTCGCCCAGCGATAGCATCAGGCGATTGGCCCAGTTGAAGAATGCTGCCCCATGAATGAGGTCGGCAATTTCGAGATCGGCTAGGCCCTGCGCTCGCAGACGCCCGATCTGCTCCCCACCGAACTCCGACGGCGTAGCCGTGATGGCGACAGAGGCGGCAACAACCGCATTCCAGCGGTGCCCCAGATCGGCTTCCACGCCCTCGTCGAGCAGCGTCTGCAAATCCGACGTGCGCTTCGAATGGTGCGAAGCGAAGCGCGCGTGGACCGATGCGCAGAAGATGCAGCCATTGTACCGGGAGGCCGCTGTCGCAGACAACTCGCGCTCGGCACGCGGCAGGCCGCCGCCGGTGTTGTAGAAAATATCCTTGTCGGTCTTGGTACGCGCTTCCAGAATTTCAGGATCTCGGGCAAGCAGCATGAAGTAGGTGGATTTCGATCGCGAGGCGTCGACAAGGCCTGCCCAGTGACGCTCGGTCAACTCGCTTTCGACAAGAGGCTCCAACCAAGGCGTCCAGCCGATTTCCTTTTGCGTGAAGACATTGGGACGATCATCTTCGCTGACTTCGATTACTTTGGTGCTCATGCGACAATCTCCTTTTGCGCGGTCACGCCCTTCTCAAGCCCAGCGGATTGCGCCAGTGCCGTCAAGCCGATGACGACGCGGATCTGGAACGACAGGAAGGCAACGATCTGGGACAGTGTTACGATCGCTCCGTTGGACCAGCCGGCATCAAGCAGCTTTTGCAGTGCCGCCGCGCTTGCATCACGCGGCCGGAAAACGAGAAGATGCGTGTGGTTGAGCGCCGCTGCAAGTTTGGGGCCGAGGACGGAACTGCTGAAGGCTGAGGTCTCAAATATCGGTCCCTCGGTATTCTCGACCGATAGCGGCCCGGGCGGAAATTTCCCGTATGGCCCGCGGGTCAGGCCTCTTTCACTTTCCGCCCGGATAGCGGCTAGAAACGACGGGCTGGCGCCATTCGAGGAAAGCCTCTCGCGATAGAAATCCGCAGCTCTTTCGCAGGCGTGAAGCAGGGTGACGAAGGCTGCAATGGCGTGGCGCTCCTGCAAATCGATATCGCCGATATGTGCCGGCTCGAAAAGTGCAAGATAGCTTTTCTGGGCATTCAGCTTTGTTTCGGGCCTCTCCGCCCGAATGAGATCGATGGGCGAGCCGGGTGCCACGCCGACCAGCAGGTCGATGATGTCAGGTGTTGTCGATGCCATGGGATCTTCCTTGTATTCTGTCAGATAGAAGCGGCCACGCGCTGCTGATCGCGAATGGCAGTTGGCGACACCCAGCCCAGCGCCGGTGCCACGAGTTTGGCAGTGAGTTCAAGCGAGCGAAGTATGTGGTCGTGCGGCGGATCGACCGAGTGAACCTGAAACGCGAGATCCGTCACGCGGGCAAGCGACGTGTCTGCGGTCAGTGTTTCAATCACATCCGCGGGCGTGCCGACATGGACGTCGAAGGCCCTTATCAGATCGTCCAGGCTGTTGCCTTCCAATTTGAATCCGTTGGCCGCAAAACGTTCAGCGATCCGGCGCAGCCCAAGATCTGCAAAACGCAGGGCCTCCTTGCGGTCATCGGCTACAAAGAGCGTGCGGGAGCCGAGAATCCTCGGCGTCCTGCCGGCCGGCAGCGCTGCGAAATAGGCGTCGATGATCGGATTTTGCAGGTCCCACAGGCGTGCATGTGGTGCTTCGGGCGGGCGCGGCTGGGTGCGAGATAATAGCAAACCGTCACCCGCCTTTCCGGCTCGCTCGCCACCTGCGACGGAAAAAGTGGACTGCCAGACCCGATCCAGCAGATAGGGGGCCGTCGGATAGATGCGGTTGTCGCCTTTCAGCTCCAGCCCGGCCCAGGCATCCCGCACTGTCTGCAGATGCCTGCCGTAGATTTCACCGCGCTCGCCGCTTTCGATACCGAACGGCAGGAACGCCTTCGGCGTGCCGCCGGTGCCGAAGCCGATTTCCAGCCGGCCGTTCAGGAGAAGATCGAGCACTGCGGTGTCTTCCGCCACCCGCACCGGATTTTCCATCGGCAGGGTTATAACGCCGGTGCCCAGTCGGATGGTCGAGGTCTGCGACGCAAGGCTCGCCAGGAAAACCAGGGGCGCGGGCAGGCCGCCCTCGTCGCCGTCGAAATGATGTTGGGCAACCCAGGCGCTGTCGAAACCGAAGGCCTCCGCATGGATGATCTGCTGGCTGACGAGGCGATAGCGGCTGGCCGCATCGGTCTGGTCGAGTATCCGGCTGAAGAACCCAAGCCGTTTTGTTGGAGATGTCTTTCCCATGCTCTTATCCTGCTCCGCTGTTTGCGCCCGGCACGCCAGGTAACTGATGACGCCTGCCTGGAATGGCGGCGATCAATTCGCGGGTGTAGGCACTTGCCGGCCTGCCGAAGACCTGTTCAACCGGCCCGCTCTCCACGAGCTTTCCACCATGGAGCACCGACACCGTGTCCGCGATCTGCCGCACGACAGAAAGATCATGAGACACGAAAAGGTAGGTGAGGCCGAGATCGCGCTGCAGCACGTCGAGCAGCGACAGTATCTGTGCCTGGATCGTGACGTCCAATGCGGAAACGGCTTCGTCGAGGACGAGGATTTCCGGATCGAGCACTAGTGCCCTGGCAATGGCCACCCGCTGGCGCTGACCACCGGAAAGCGCATGCGGCCGCCGTTGGGCAACATCCGCTGGCAGCCCCACCTGTTGGATCAAGCCCGCAACTTTCGCTGCCCGCTGCTCTTTCCGTACCGCCTCAAAATTCAGCAGCGGCTCTTCGATGATATCGAACACGCTCTGGCGCGGATCGAGCGATGCGAACGGATTCTGATAGACGAGCTGGATCTTCCTCCTGAACTGCCGCAAAGCCTCGCCGTGCAATTCCGATATGTCCTGCGCATCGATCACCACCCTGCCTGCCGTCGGCTTCTGAAAGCCGGTGATGATGCGGATCGTCGTCGTCTTGCCAGAGCCGGATTCACCGACGAGCGCGTGGGTCGTTCCACGAGCGACATCGAAGGAGACGTCATCGACAGCGCGGAAATCGGCATTCTTTCCAGCAAGTCGAAAATTCTGGGTAAGGCCTTCCACTCGGATTATGGCGTCGGTGGCGCGCGCCGGCGCGAAGGCAGGAGACGGCAGGGCGCGCGCCGTCGGGCTCCCTAGCGACGGTGCATCGGCAAACAACTGCTTAGTGTAGGGATTGGCCGGGTGTTTCAGTATATCGGCAGCCCTGCCCTGTTCCTCTATGACGCCGCGGCGCATGACGATGATCCGGTCTGCCCGATCCGCGGCAATGCCAAGATCATGGGTGATCAGCAGGACCGAAGTACCGAACTCCCGGCGCAGGTCATCGATAAGATCGAGAATATGCCGCTGGACAGTCACATCGAGCGCACTCGTCGGCTCGTCGGCAATGATCAGCGCCGGGCGAAGCGCTATGGCGATCGCAATCAGCGCGCGTTGCTTCATGCCGCCCGATAGTTCGTGCGGATATTGCTGGGCCCTCAGCCTCGGCTGGTCGAGGCCGACGCGCTCCAGCAGGGAGATGGCTTGCGCGTAGGCAACGGGGCCCGTCGCGCCCTGATGGATGGCCAGTATCTCGGCCACCTGCTTGCCGATCGTCTTCACCGGATTGAGCGAATTGCCGGGATCCTGCGGCACGAGGCTGACGACCGCGCCGCGCATGGCCTGCAAACGCCTGTCCGGCCAACGGACGATGTCCTGGCCATTGACCAAGATGCTGCCGGCCTCGACGATGCCACTGGTCGGTAGAAGTCCCATGATGGCCTGCGCGATGGTGCTCTTTCCCGAGCCGGATTCACCGACGATCGCCACCACCTCGCCGGTGCCGATCCGGAAATCCGCACCCTCGACAGCTATCCGGAAACTGCTTGCCGCAAGATAGGCAACCCGCAGTCCCTTCACATCGAGCACGGTTGCCGATAGCGGCGCCTCCGGACGTGGCCTTTCTATGGACTGTATCATCTCTGAACCCTCCTCATCGACTGGCTGAGCCGGTTGATCGACACGACCACAAGCACGACCAGGATACCTGGCGCCGTTGTCAGCCACCAAGCGGTGGCAATGTAGTTGCGGCCTTCGGCGATCAGCAGGCCCCATTCCGGCGTGGGCGGCGGTGCGCCGTAGCCCAGGAAGCCAAGGGTGGAAAGCTGCAGGATAGCCCATCCGGTCTGGAGCGCGGCAAAGGGAATGACCGTCGTCATGGAATTCGGCAGGACATGGCGCCAGACGACGCTGCGAAACGTGCCGCCGCTGCCGAAAGCCGCCTCGACATATTCGCTTCGGCGCACGCTCAGCACTTCGGAGCGCACGAGACGCGCGAAATTGGCGATGGAAGTAACGCCGACGGCAATGGCCGCATGGACCGTTCCGAAGCCAAGCAGGATGATGACACTCAGCGAAAGCAGCAGCACCGGGATGGACAGCAGCACATCGATGAAGCGCATCAGCGCGGCATCTACCCACCGGCCGATCGAGCCCGCCAGGATGCCGATGACGCTGCCGACGACAAGGCCGATCGCGACCGCAGCCAGCGCGCCGGAGAGCGAATGCACCGCGCCGTAGACCATGCGGGCATAGAGGTCGCGCCCAAGCGAATCCGTTCCCAGCAGATGGGAAAGACTTGGCGCACGAAGGTGCTCGCTTGGGGTTCCCTGCAACGGATCGTAGGCGGTGAAGACGGAAGGAACGAGCGCCCACGACACCACGATCAACAGGATGATGGATGCCAGGATAAGGCCGGGCGGATAGCGCGAGGTCCAACGCCTGCTGGCGGATACCTTCACGATATCCTTGGCCGGCTGCTGTGACACGGCTCCGGTGTCTTCCCCCTGCCGGTCTTGCGCGGCGATTTCAAGAATGCTCATCGACCGGCTCCCGGTGTTGCCCTCAGGCGGGGATCAAGAACAGGGTAAAGCAGGTCGACGAAAAGGTTGATGATGACAAATGCAGCAGCCGACAGCACCACGATCGCCTGCAGGACGGCCACATCTTCATTGTCGACCGCCAGCTTGGTCAGTCGACCGACGCCATTCAGGCCAAAGACAGTCTCGGTGATGACGGCATTGGTCAGCAGTTCGCCGAAAAGCAGCCCGGCCACCGTCAGTGCCGGCAACGAGGCATTGCGGATGACATGCCGCCAGAGAACCCTGGCCTGCGAAGCGCCTTTGGACCGCACTACAGCCACGAAAGGCCGCGTCACTACCTCGTCGATGTTCTTTAGCAGGATCTGCGCCAGGGGCGCCGAAATCGGTACCGCTACTGTCAGGATAGGCAGGATGAGGCCCTGCCAAGGACCTGGATTGATAACTGGCACCAGGCGGAACCGAAACGAAAAGATCTGGATCAGCATGATACCCAACCAGAAAGTGGGGACGGAAATCAGCATCGACGGCGCGGAGACAAAAACACCCCGGATGCGTCTCAAACCCGGAACGTTGGCCAGCACCGCTATGCCGAAGGCCAGTATGGTGGCTGCCAGAAAGCCGAGCGCGGTCAGAAGCAGCGTCGGTGGAATATTGGCCGACAGCTGGCTGGCGACACTGACGCCGGCCTGAAGCGAATAGCCGAAGTCCCCCGTCAGGAAGCGGCCGGCGGTGTCGAAATACTGTTGGAGGATCGACCCGTCCGCGCCATAGGCAGAGCGGATTTCGGCAATCTGCTCGGGGCTGAGACCATAATCGGGGTTCTGAAACTTGATCAGCACCGCATCGCCCGGCATGGCCTGCAGGAGAACGAAGGACGCCGTGAAGGCCGCCCAGAGGACGAAGAGCGCCTGTGCCAGTCTCGATGCGAGATATGTCTTCATTTCAACCGTGCTTTCTGAAAGCGCCCGTCCGGCCAGGTGCCGGGCGGGCTCGCTCATCAATGTTCGGCAAGCCATGTATCGTAAAAGGACGGCCGCCCGACCGCCTCGAAGCCGACGCCCTTTACATAAGGCGCGCCCGCGAAGACCTGCGGCTCCTCGAAGATTGGAATGACATAAGCCTGGTCGAGGAGGTATTCCTGCGCGGCCTTCGCCGCCTGTAGACGGCTTGCGCTATTCGTTTGCGAGGCGACATCTTCCAGGATGCCGTTCAGCTTGGCATCGGTGAAAGTCGCCTTGGCATTCAATCCACCCTTCTGCAGCAATGCATCACGGTTTTTGGGATAGAACTGGCTCTTGATGACATCGGGATCGGCACGGCCCACCTCGGCAACGACCAACGGCGTCTTGGCAGGATCGAGATTGTCGGTGACCGCATTTCCCGAGGTTCCAGCCAGAACCTGGAGCTTCACGCCGACCTTTGCCCACTGCTGGGCCACAAGCTGAAGGACGGCCTTGTTCTGCGGTTGTGGCAGTGATTCATAGACCGCCAGTGACAGGGGCTTTCCATCCTTCTCGCGTACACCGCCCGCACCAGCCTTCCAGCCGGCCTCGTCAAGAAGCTGGGCGGCGAGCGCCGGATCGAAGGAAAGCTTGGCGGAAAGGTCGTCGTACGCCGAAGCCGCAGATGAGATCACTGTCTTTGCAACAGGGTAGTTCGGTGAGAAAAGCGCCTCGACGATCTCCTTGTTGTTGGTGGCATGCAGCAGCGCCTGGCGAACCTTGACATCCGCCACAAGCGGATTGTCCGGACGGAAGGCAATGCTGTCATTCACCCCGCGCGTCGGGGCCGCGTAGATCGCGAAACTCTGGTCCGACACCTGCTTCTCGTCATAGGCCTGCAGCTGGCGAATAAAATCGGCCTGGCCGGCGAGCAGCGCGCCAATGCGCACGCTGTCCTCGCCCGTGATGATATATTTGATGCCGTCAAGATAGGCGCGACCCTGATGGGCGGATTTGGCCGGCCCCCAGTTGTAATCCGGGCGAGCCTTCAGCGTGAGCTCCTTGCCCGTTGTCTCGCTGTCGACCACGAAAGGACCCGAGCCGACGATCTTCGTCGCATCGCCCAGCTGGTCAAAAGGAAGCGCCAGCGTCTTCAGCGACACCAGGCCGGAGCCGATGACAGACGTACCTTGCAGGAAACCTGGCGATGATTTCTTGAAATGAAACTTGACGGTCTGCGGATCGACGACTTCGCTACGCTCGTAGTTGTTCAGCACCTCGGAGGCGGGCTGCTTGAGCTCCTTGTTGCCCAGGCCGAACGTGTCGTAGTTCCTGGCAATCGCGTTGGCATCGAGCGGGGACCCGTCCGAGAAGGTCGCGCCCTTTCGGATCTTGAACGTATATTCCGTGGCATCGGCATTCACCGTCCAGGATTCGGCGATCCACGGCTCGATCTCGAGTGTCTTCGGATTCTGGTAGGTCAGCTTGTCGGTAATCTGGTTCAGCACGCCGCCGTTCGGATAAAAGCCGCCAGCCGGCGGATAAAGATTGGTATGTGCCTGCTGCTCCAGATAGACCAGCGTGCCGCCGGTCAGCGGCTTGCCATCCTCCGAAAACGCCGCTGATGCAATGAGTGTCGTCAATAGGGTTGCGGAAATTCCAATGGATTTAAGCAGTGCTGCACGACGCATTTCAAACCCTCAGTTTCAATGTCTAAAGGGTACGGCGATGCAGCCTTTATGCAATATTGTCTATGCAATTAGTCTTCTATTTTCGGCGGTCGTCTTGGAACAAATCTGATGTGTCAGGCACGATTGAGGAAACGAAGCGCTTTTGGCAAAATAGCCGCATATCTGGAGCGCCCAACATTCGGAATGCCGACCGAGCAGACAATCTGTTCAGTTGGCAAAGGAGCTTAGCCCCGAGAAGACACCAGCCGATATTTCAAAATAATTATCTACAATAGCTATCGATTTTATAAATTTATGGCTGGAGCAAATATGTCCGGTCTTTAAGAGTGCGCGCAAACGAAAATCTGACAGCACAAGACATTCTTCACAGAACGAGGAAAATATGCAACTTCTGCGTAGCATCAAATCGGCTTTGGCACTGAGCAGCTTACTATTGGTGCCGCACATTGCGTCGGCTGCCAATTCCGAAAAAACCGGCGGAACTCTTGTAATAGGGCAGAACGCCGAGATCACGCAGCTGGATCCTGGTCGCGAGGGTGGCTGGGAAACTTTTCGAATAACACGCCATATCTTCGACGCGCTCGTTACCGAAGATCTTTCGAAGTCTGGAAATGACGTGCCGTCTCCGCCGATCATTCCAGATCTGGCTGAAACCTGGAGCATTTCCCCGGACGGGAAAGTCTATACGTTCAAGTTGCGGCACGGCGTGAAATTTCAGGACGGTACAGATTTCAACGCGAAGGCCGTGGAGTTCAATATTCGGCGGGCTTGGGATCCATCATTCCAATACTACGATCAGATCACGGCTGGAAACCTGAAAAACACCTACCGTTATCTGGACAAGATCGACACTCCGGACGACTTTACCGTGGTCCTTTCTTTCAAGCAGCCGTTCAGCCCTCTCCTGCGCCTGCTGGCGCAAGGATCAGGAGGCACGGGCTTGATCGCAAGCCCTGAGTCGATCCGCAAATACGGCAATGATGGCGTCGCTGATCACCCCACAGGAACCGGCCCTTTCAAGTTTGTTGAAAGAATTCGCGGCCAGTCGGTCGAGATCGAACGCTATGATGGCTACTGGGGCGAGGCACCCTATCTCGACCGGGTTATTTTCCGGCCGATCCCGGACAACAATGCCCGCGTCGCGGCGCTGGAAACGGGCGAAGTAGACCTGATCTCCTGGCCGCCACGGGACTCGGTCGATCGATTGAAGTCGGAGGGCTTCGATGTACCCAACGTCAGCATTCCCTCAATCTACTATTACAACATCAATTTCGCCAACGCTGCGTTCAAGGACATTCGCGTTCGCCAGGCTCTCGCCTACTCAATAAATCGAGAAGCACTGGCAAAGGAACTGCTCAAAGGCACTGCCAACCCAGGCTACAGCATACTTGTGCCCGGAAGCGACGCCTTCGACCCGGAATTCAACAAATTTTCCTATGACCCGGAAAAGTCCAGGCAACTCTTGAAAGATGCCGGCCTGGAAGGCGGCGTCAGTGGGACGATCGACATCTATGCAGGTGGTGAGCCAGTTGCCGAATGGGTTCAGCGCGACGCTGCAAAGGTTGGCATCAATCTCAAGGTAAGATCCTATGATTGGAACAGCTTTCTCGCGCGCGAACGCACACCGGATGCGGATGTCGCCTTGAGTTCAATGGAATGGGGCTTCCTGACGCCATACTGGTTGTCGATCGTTGGCGAAAGCCATAGTGGCGCCAATACCGGCGGATACAGCAGCGAGAAATTCGATGCCGAAGTCTCGAAAGCCATTGCAGCCACGGACCCGGCCGATGAAAAGGCCCATTGGCGCGAGGCAAACGACATTATTGTGAGCGACGTAGGGAAGCTGCCGCTGTTCCTTGAGCGAACCCACTATGCCGTTGGGAAGAACGTAAAGGACTTCGTTTCGCCCGCCCAGGCTTGGTATGATCTCAAGAAGGTCTGGCTTTCCAACAAGTAGGCCAAGGGGTTTGCCAGGATGCTTGCTTTCCTCCTGCGCCGGGTGATAGCCGCCTCAATAATTTTGGCGGCTGTCAGCCTGGTAGTATTCATAATCGTCTATGCCTCGCCCGCTGATCCTGTCCGGACACTGCTTGGCCAAAATTCCACCGCCGAGCAAATTGCAGCCCTTCGTACCAAGATGGGACTGGATCTCCCGTTTTTGCAGCAATATGGCGGCTGGCTACTGCGTTTGATACATGGGGACTTCGGCCTCTCGATCGCCACGCAGGTCCCGGCCATCAATATTTTGCTGCCTGCCTACCAAAACACCCTCTGGCTGGCGCTATCAAGTTTGTTGGTAACGCTCGTGGTGGGAGTAACGATCGGGACCATTGCAGGATTCCGAGCCGGCAGTCTGTACGACAAGGCAGCCATGTTCGTGACAGAGGTCCTTGCCGCAACTCCTGTGTTCTGGATGGGCATCATCCTCATATGGATTTTTGCAAAGGAGCTTAATTGGCTACCGTCTTCCGGCATGCGAAATATGCGATTGCGGGGCTCTTATACAGACCTTCCTACCCATCTGGTGCTGCCCTCGCTTGCAGCATCGGTTCTCGCCATCGCCATTGTCGCCCGGCTGATCCGAACCGCCGTCATTGACATTCTGTCGACAGACTACGTGAAACTCGCCCGGGCCGCCGGAATGTCGTCGCTGCAAATCTTCCGCATGCAAGTCTGGCGGAATGTGCTGCCA
>NZ_JAPWKD010000013.1 GCF_028283705.1 Pantoea sp. | reverse complement strand
TCAAAACAATATAAAGGCAACTGATTGAGAACGCCCGCCATCAAATTGGGCAACACTCAAAAGACGAAAAAATCAGGCTTTATATTGGATACCAGGACACCAGATAACAATGAATAAGAAATTTAATTTTACTCTTAAGAGCATTCGTTTCGACGAAGATTATAACCCCTCGGAAAATACGCGTATTACGACCAACTTTGCTAATTTGGCAAGGGGTGAGAAACGCCAGGAAAACTTGCGTAACACTCTGGTGATGATTGATAACCGTTTCAATTCTCTGGCGCATTGGGATAACCCTAATGGAAATCGTTATGCTGTCGAACTGGACATCATTACTGCCTAGTTGAATATTGATGCTCGAAGGCAAGGCCGACGCCTTCCCGGTGATTGAAATCCTGAAAACCAATATCGTTGATAAAAAAACTAACCAACGTATTGCAGGCATTGTGGGAAATAACTTCTCCTCCTATGTGCGCGATTATGACTTTAGCGTCGTATTGCCTGAACACAATAAAAACCAATCCGGATTCGCCACGCCGGAAAACTTTGGCGATCTGCATGGCAACATCTTTAAGCAATTCGTTAATTCAGACGCTTACAAAGAGAACTTCAATAAAACACCGGTTATCTGCCTGAGTGTTTCCAGTAAAACACTTATTATCGCACGGGAAATCAACATCCAGTATTGGGTATCGAATACCAGCAAGATGAACTCTCCCTGACCGATCATTATTTCGCAAAAATGGGCTTGCAGGCACGTTATTTTATGCCACCGAATAGTGCTGCGCCTTTGGCATTCTATTTTTCTGGCGATTTGCTCAGTGATTACTCGAATCTTGAACTGATCAGTACCATCAGCACGATGGAGACTTTTCAAAAGATTTACCGCCCTGAAATTTACAACGCGAATTCGGCCGCAGGGCAATGCTATCAGCCAAACCTGAAGCACCCGGATTATTCGTTAACCCGCATTGTTTATGATCGAGAAGAACGTAGCCAGTTGGCTATTGAGCAGGGAAAGTTTACTGAAGAGAACTTCATCAAACCATATCAAACTGTGCTTGAGCAATGGTCTGCTACTGCCGTTCTTTGATTAACTTAAAATAAAAGGTCACCTGTGATGAAAAAGTTATTACCCACTTCAACTGCCGGCAGCTTACCCAAACCGTCCTGGCTGGCACAGCCAGAGACACTGTGGTCACCCTGGAAATTAGAGGGTGAGGAATTAATTGACGGTAAACAAGATGCTCTGCGTTTGTGCCTGGAGGATCAACTCAAGGCCGGTATTGATATTGTCAGTGATGGCGAGCAAACACGTCAGCATTTTGTCACGACCTTCATCGAACACCTCAGCGGCGTTGATTTTGAAAAACGTGAGATCGTTAAAATTCGTAATCGCTATGATGCGAGCGTACCCAGCGTCGTGGGTGAAGTGGCGCGCCAGAAACCGGTATTTGTGGAAGATGCCAAATTTTTACGTCAGCAAACCACTCAGCCGATTAAATGGGCGCTGCCAGGTCCGATGACGATGATTGATACCCTCTATGATGGGCATTATAAAAGTCGCGAAAAACTCGCCTGGGAATTCGCCAAAATTCTTAATCAGGAAGCCAGAGAATTAGAAGCTGCTGGTGTCGATATTATCCAGTTTGATGAGCCTGCATTTAATGTTTTCTTTGATGAGGTGAATGACTGGGGGATTGCTGCCCTGGAAAAAGCCATTGAAGGGCTTAAATGTGAAACGGCAGTGCATATTTGCTACGGCTATGGCATCAAAGCCAATACCGACTGGAAAAAGACGCTGGGGACCGAGTGGCGTCAATATGAGGAAGTTTTCCCCAAACTGCAAAAATCGAATATCGATATCATTTCGCTGGAATGTCACAACTCTCGCGTGCCAATGGATCTCATTGAGCTTATTCGCGGTAAAAAAGTGATGGTTGGCGCCATTGATGTGGCAACCAATACCATTGAAACAGCGGAAGAAGTGGCGAATACCATACGCAATGCGTTGAAGTTTGTTGACGCCGATAAACTCTATCCCTCTACCAACTGTGGCATGACGCCTTTATCTCGCCGGGTAGCCAGAGGCAAGCTGAATGCGTTAAGTGCTGGCGCAGAAATCGTGCGCAGAGAACTGCTGGGCTAACATAGCCGGGCAGATGAAGAAAACTCAGTCCGGGGTGAGCGATATGATGCAACCGGACTGGGTCATAATGTTACGTCAGCGGGTCTGACTGAGAATGATACGGTCGAATAGACGGTCACCCAGCCAGACGCGCATACGGATCAACATCTTTGCAAATTTACCGGCCGCATAGCGTGTGCGTGGGTTGCTGCTGTTAACCGCTCGCGAGACCACCTCCGCGATAAGGTTCGGATCACTGCCTTTACCCTGTCCGTAAGTGTTTTTGATCGACATAGCCACTCTCTTCACCAACTGACCATAGGGTCCACTGGCCGAACGTTTGACGATACTGTCACTGGCACCCTCACCGAAGCCCGTCTCTATCACTCCCGGTTCGACGATCACGACCTTGATACCAAATCCGGCGACTTCCAGACGCAGGCAGTCTGACCATTCTTCCAGTGCGTGTTTGGTTGCGTGGTACCAGGCACCCAGGATGGTGTACATCTTTCCACCCATCGAGGTGATGTTAACAATGTGCCCGCTGCGTCTGGCGCGCATCGCCGGAAGCAGCAGCTGCGTGAGCCGTGCTGCACCGAACAAATTCACCTCAAACTGGTAGCGAGCCTCGTCAATACCGATCTCTTCTACCGGCCCGTACAGGCCAAATCCGGCATTGTTGACCAGCACATCGACACCGCCAGTCTGCGCCAGAATCGTGTTTACGCCGGATACAATCTCTTCATCTTTGGAAATATCCATCCGCAGTGGCTGTGCTCCGAGCAGAGCCAGATCAGCCATTTTCCCGACACGGCGGGCAGCCACGTAGACCTGATAACCCTCCTCGATCAAACGACGAGCAATGGCCTTCCCCATACCTGACGATGCGCCGGTAACCAGCGCGGTTTTCTTTTCCTGAGTAAACATAGGCACCTCGTTAAGTGAACTGCCCCCAGTTTGCCTCAACACAGACCGGATCTATCTTGCACTACGCGCCAGAGCGCTTGCTAAACGCGCCCGGATTTCCCCAGTTTGATCATCTGATCAGAAGCCAGCACAACAACACCCGTTGTGGTGGGGACCTGCTGCGCCAGCGCCCGGACAACAGCCAGCGCCTCGATGGGTTTGTAAGCACCGGGTAGAATGGGAGATAGCAGCCTGGCGATCGGTATGGAAATAAGTTCTCCCGGGCGTACTGGCTGCCCCAGCCCATCACGGG
>NZ_JAPWKD010000012.1 GCF_028283705.1 Pantoea sp. | reverse complement strand
TATCCGCCTGGACATTGAGCGCGAACATCGCCAAGCGATTACGCCCTCCTTTGGCTTGTTCGGCAGATGGTCCAAACTCGAAGAAAGGGGCATAATTTGCCATCTACCTTCTTACTAAACCAATGACAAGAGCCGAGGAACTCCGAGACCTAATCAAGGCAACGACGAACAAGGAAAAGGAATGTCAGAAATTTCTTCCTGATATCGCGTTGCATCTCGTGCCCTTCAGGGTATCAGCGGACAACATACTGATGACTGGCAGGGAGGAGTCTTGCAGAACCGGGGATTCTGACTTTTCTGTATCAGTCGAAGTCGACAACGGCGCTGTTGGACGCCGCTACGCGTATGTGTGGGAAGTGAAGGCCCCTCAGAAGTATCTATTCCAACTGGATAGCGCCACGAATCGCCTTCGGCCGAGCGACGATTTGTATAGCGCAGAGAATCAGCTCGTCAACTATGTCGCGGAGCTATCCGCAAGCCCGAATTTTCGGATGAAATTCGGGTTGACTGGCATAACTGATGAAGTACGACCGGGTGGAATTATCATCGGTCGCAAGGACCGCTTTGTAAGTGGGAAGGCTGAAGACGCGGACAAAAATGAAGGTCTGGCGCGATTTGCTTTTTCGACACGGGATGCCTACCTATGGAGCCCCGCCGGGATTCGCATCTATACGTGGGATTGGGTTTGTACTCAGTTGGATGAACAACCCTTCGTCCAGCCTGCCGCTGGGCCCGCGATATCAGATTTGTTGCCTGCGGGTACCAATAGTTTGCTTGCATATTCCGCTGAGGCAATTTCTCGCGGCGATGAGCTCTCATTCCGAACTGCCGTAATGGCAGCGTATTCTGCAGTTGAGCTAAAGCTGATGCCAGGTGGATGGGACGGACGCAGTCCTTCCCCGCAACAAGTATTTAATAAAACAATTCGCCCGATTGCGCCGGAAGACATCAATTTCCAGTTCATGTTGCTTTATCAGTCGAGGAACAAAAGCGCTCATGGCTTTGGTGAACATCTTACGGGCCAGACCGCACGGTATGCTCTAAAGGCAGCAAGGGAGATTTGTACCTTTCTTGACCGCATGAACAATGGTCCTGAAGAACCAAGAGACGCGTGAGCATTCACGGATAGAGCGCGGAGGTGCTCGAAGTCTCTACCGAGGTCCCGCTGTGCAGCAGTAGCCAACTTCAGCTTGGATTCGAGGCTATGGCGCTCAACGGTACAGGACTAGGAGCATCAGCTAAAAGCGCAGCAGATTGCAAGCCAGCAGTTCGTCACGAGCACCAATGCATGGGCTAACTATATGCAGGCGGTCAATGCGCGCCAGCCGCAAACAGTCCACCTGACCAGTCCGAATGTCCGCTGTACGTCAACAAACTTGGGTACCACTGTGAACACCACTTGCAACTAGGCAGCGAACAGGCGGCGCGGCGCAGGGTGCCGCCACCGTAGACATGGAGAGCGCATCGCAAGCACTTCAGTCGGGTCGCCGACAGCAGACAATCCGGCCGCAGCCGATCAACGTTTGCCGGTGATTAATCAACTGATCAACGATCAGGATGCCCACTGGTTTATTTTTGTTGAGGCAGGGACGCGTTTTAATGCCTCTGGCCTGATCGCACTGGCGAGTACCTTGCCATCCCGTGATGATGTGCTGGCGTTATATACCGATGAGTATTTCTTCATCAACGGTGAACCCTCAGGTCTGGCATTTCGCCCGGATTTTAACCTCGACATGCTACTCAGTTCGCCGAAAACCATGGCCCAGCACTGGCTGTTCCGCCGTGAATTACTGCTGGCAGCGGAAGGGTTTGACCTCAATTATCCGCAGGCGGCAGAGCTGGATTTGATCGTGAAATTGATCGAATCACAAGGATTGAATGTCGTCGGACACCTGGCGGAACCGCTGGTGACGGCGCACCTGCGTGCACGCGATGTGGTGGTGGATGCCGGGATTATCCAGCGTCACCTGCAAAACCGGGGTTACGCCAATGCCGAAATCGCCCTCGACAATTACTACAACTATCGCCTGCGCTACAACCACGAGGCGCAGCCAAAAGTATCAATTGTGATCCTCGCCGGGCAAAGTTTGCCCGCGTTGATTACCTGCGTGACCACCCTGATGGAGAAGACGCGCTATCAGCATTATGAGCTGCTGATTGTGGCTGACGATCAACACAGCCCGGAACGCGACAACTGGCTGAGTGCCATTGCCACGGTGGATCCACAACGTATTCGCGTCATTCACTATCCGCATCCGTGGCATCAGGGGGCGATGAGCAATCTGGCAGCAGAGCAGGCGCAGGGTGAATATCTGATGTTTATGCACAGTGAGCTGGCGATTGCCGATGGCGACTGGCTGGATAATCTGCTCAATCATGGGCTGCGTCCGGAAGTGGCGATTGTTGGCGGTAAGCAGCTCTCTGCCAGTAATAAAGTCCGTCACGCGGGTTATATTCTGGGCATCAATGGCGTGGTCGGTGATGTGTTGCGTGGCCATGATGATAAAGATCCCAGTGCGCTGGGTCGCCTGCATCTCGATCAGAATTACAGCGCCGTGTCTGGTGATTTTATGCTGGTGCGTTTTGCCGTGTTCGCGGCGCTTAACGGTTTCGACGAAAGCCAGCCGCTGTTTAGCGATGTGGATTTGTGTTTGCGCGCGCGCGAACAGGGGTATCTCACGGTCTGGACGCCTTACGCACGTATCATGCGTGCCGCCGAACGCAAAAGTCCCTTTGCGGGTGTCACCCTCAAGACTGCCGCCCAGCTCAGGCAGCAGGAAGAAGACACGTTGCTGCAACGCTGGCTGCCGCTGGTGGGGCATGACCCGGCCTATAACACCAATCTGTCTCTGCGCAGCCGACACTTTGATATCAGCAATGACAGCGAAATGAGCTGGCGTCCGGTGCAACGAGCCGCGCTGCCGCAGTTGCTGCTGCATCACTCTGATACGGCGGGTTGCGGTCATTACCGCATGTTGCAACCGCTGTATGCCATGCAAATGGAAGGAAAAGCGCAGGGCAACGCCTCGTTATCTTTGCTCAATCTGAGCGAAGTTGCCCAGTATCGTCCCGACAGCCTGATCATCCAGCGCCGTTACGCTCCGGCCTTTCATACGTGGATCGAACGTGCGGGTAAGATGCCGGATATGTTCAAAGTGTTCGAACTGGATGATTACATCCTCAATCTGCCGATGAAGCATTACAACCGTGCCAATTTCAGCCAGGAGATCTCCGGACTGCTGCGTAAAAGCCTGAGCTACTTCGACCGCTTTGTGGTTTCGACACCGCCACTGGCGGAGTCGCTCGCCACTTTCCATCCCGATATCAAGGTGGTGCTGAACCGTCTGCCGGTGAACTGGTGGGGCAACCTGCACAGCCTGCGCGGCCAGGGGCGCAAACCGCGCGTGGGCTGGGCCGGTGGCTCCAGCCATCAGGGCGATCTGGAAATGATTGCCGACGTGGTGAAGGCGCTGGCGAATGAGGTGGAGTGGGTGTTTATGGGCATGTGCCCGGAAAAACTGCGTCCTTACGTCCATGAACATCATGCTGGTGTAGACATCAGTCTCTATCCGGCGGCATTGGCGGCGCTCAATCTCGATCTGGCGCTGGCACCGGTGGAAGACAATATCTTTAACGTCTGCAAAAGCAATCTGCGTCTGATGGAGTACGGTGCCTGTGGTATTCCCGTGATCTGTAGCGATGTGGAATGTTATCGCCACACTGATTTGCCGGTCACGCGCGTTAAGAACCGCTTTAAGGACTGGGTGGATGCGATCCGTATGCACCTCAGCGATGCGGATGCCAGCGAACGCAATGGTCTGGCACTGCAAACCCTGGTGCGGGATGAGTGGATGCTGACCGGTACGCATCTGGACAACTGGTTAAAAGCCTGGACTGTCTGATAACGACGTAAATACCCCGTTTTTGCCCTTTGTTTTGGGGATTGGAGGCAGAGCGGGGTCGCTAGTATAGGGAATATTTGCCGGGCTACATCAGCTACAGAAGAAGCGCACAACGATGACCACCATTCAGGACGAAAACTTCCCTTATTTCATTATTGCGCCGGATTATCGCGAGTCTTCGGCTGGCATACAGGTGATGCATCGCTTGTGCCATCTGTTGAATGAAAGTGGCAGACAGGCATGGATGGTCAATTGCGCCGTTAATCCGGCATGGAATACACCGGTGGTCAGCGGTAAAGAACTGCGGGAGCACCGGCTGCGTGGTGGCCTGTTTACCGCTATCTACCCGGAAGTGATAAGCGGCAACCCTCATCAGGCAGCGATGGTGGTGCGTTACATGCTCAACCAGGAAGGGGTAATTAACGGCAATGCCCTGGAAGCCGGTGCTGATGACCTGTTTTTCTGGTATCGCCCGGAATTTGCTGGCAAACACGCCAATCCGCGCATGCTCAATATCGAGTGCTATGACCTCGACTTGTTCCAGAACGATCAGCCAGAGAAAAGCTGCGACATTCTGTATCTCAACCGTGTACCGCTCTCTGCGGTTGATTTCTCCGCCTTACCGCCAGGCATTGAGATCCTCTCGATGCGCAATCCGCTGACATTGACAGAATTGGCAGCCAAGCTGAAAACGGCGCGAACGTTTTATACCTTTGAGTCATCCGGTACCGCCTTGCTGGCCATTCTGTGTGGCAGCCCAGTGGTGGCGCTCAGGGCGGCAGGTTACGAAAAATATGCCCTGACCGAGGCGACGCTGGCGGAAAATGGTGCTGTCGGCATCTGCTGGGATGACCATCCCGCCACGCTTGAGGCTGTGCGTGCCAATTTATGGCAGATGCGCGATACCTTACTGAAGCGACGTGAGCAGACGCAGGCGCAGATCCAGCAGCTGGTGGATATTACCCAGCAGAAGCTGCGCCAGCACCAGCAGGCGCTGTGGCAGGGACGACTGGAAAACTGGCTGGTGCAACGTAGCCTGACACCCGCTCTGCATGACAGGCTGGCATTAGCCAGCTCGCCGCGTATCCTGGTGGCGGTGTTTAACGATCCCGACCATCCTGAGCATCTCTTGCTGACGTTAGACACGCTGGTGCAACGGCCCGCGTTTGTGCAGGTGGTGGTGATTGCGGCGCAGGATATTACCTTGCCTGCTGACATACTGGCGATTCATGCGGGTGAGTGGCTCAACTGGCTGCAACACGCCAGTGTTGATGCCACCTATGATTGGTTACATTGCATCCCCGCTGGCAGTTTTTACAGCGCGGAAAGCTGGCCAGTACTGGCCCATTTCCTCAGCAGACAAGCGGATGCACTGGCGGTGTACAGCGACGAGCTATGGCTGAACGCGGCAGGTGCAGCGGTGCCACATCTGAAACCCCAGTGGGATTGGGACCTGTTCAGTGCAGCACCTGCGGCATATTTGCAACGATGCTGGTTGTCACGCCAGGCACTGCAACGCTGGCAGGGTGAGGCACGGCAATATCCGCAGGCATTTGAAGTTGCTCTGATGCAGCAGATCACCTTACACGCAGGTGCTGAGACGATCCGACATTACCCGGACCCGCTGTGTATCTTGCCTGAACCGCAGTTGACTGAAGCAGAGAGTCTGGAGACTGGGCGGGTGCTGGAGCATGGCCTGCAGCTGATGGGGTATCCCGCGGCTCAGGTCCATATTCAGCAAGGTCAGACGCTGCAGCTGCTGTATGGGCATACGGCAATGCCGCTGGTCTCGCTGATCCTGCTGGCAGGCAATTCGCTGGCAGAGCTGGAGCGTGCCATCACCAGCCTGCTGCAACATAACAACTGGCCGCATACCGAGCTGCTGGTGGTGAATCATCAGCATGAAGACAGCACCCTGAATACCTGGCTGGCAGGGCTGGCAACCATCGATCCAGCACGCATCCGCGTGATTGAGGTGGCCACCGGCTGGCAGCCTGTTGCATTGCGTAATGCGGCAGCAACGCAGGCCACCGGCGAGTTTCTATGCTTTATTGAGCCGCAGCTGATCTTCCTGCTGGATAACTGGCTGGCAGCGTTGATGAACCATGCGCTGCGCCCGGAAGTGGCGATGGTAGGGCCAAAGTTGATCCACACCGAACAGCATATCCTCTCGGCGGGCGTTATTGCCGGTTATCGCGGGCTGGCGGCACATATTGGTCACGGCGAACGCTGGGATTCATCGGCAATGGGCGGTTATCTGCAAAGCGATCGTCAGTCACGGCTGCTCAATGCTCAGTGCCTGTTGATCCGGCAGCATTGCTGGCAGCAGGCGGGTGGGCTGGACGAAAGCTATAGCGATCCTGCCGTGGCAGAAATCGACTTTGCGCTGAAAATTGCCCAGGCGGGTTATCGCAGTATCTGGACACCGCACAGTGTGGTGGCAACCGAGGGCAATGCGCGCGGATTCAACCCTTCGTCGCCAGAGGCCAGTCAGCTGCGCCAGCATTGGGGACGTGACTTGCTGTGCGATCCGGCTTATCCCCTTAATTACTCGTTGCACGGTGATCCTTTCAGCGTTGATGAGAGCCTGAAACAAACCTGGCCTGCCTTTAGCGAGGCAAACATTCCCCGTGTGGCTTTTGTACATGGCGATCAACATAAGCCCAATAGTGCGCGCTTACTGCAGGTCTTGAGTGTGATGGCACAGCAGCAACAGATTGCACTGCTGACCTATGACGCCTTTACCCCCTGGGTGCTGCTGCGTCTGCAACCGGATATGTTGATCGTTACCGCCGACGTCGCCGAGCGACAACGGGAAAATATTGCGTCGCTAGTGAACCTGAGCGGCTGCCAATGCTATGTCCTGCCGGAAGCCAGTGTCAGCCAGCAATCCGGCTCGAATTTGTTGCAGGCCAGCTGGCTGAACGGCTGGCTGGTGTGGAGCGAAGAATCACAGCTTTGGCTGCAAAAACGTAAGCAAAGCGCGTTTTTGCTGCCGTCGCAGGTCATGATGCCAGAGACAACTCCCGTTCGCGCGCCACGTCACGCACGTCTGCGCGTGTTGTGTGACACCAGTGAGCTGAGCGCGGCGGATAACCGCTTTTTTGCCCGGGTAGTGGGCGAAACTTCAGCATTTATCGACTGGGTGATCCGGGGTGCAGCACCGGCCAGCTGGCTTGGTTCGATTTGCGAAATCCATCGCGTTGCGCCGGGTCCGGTTTCGGCCGACGAACTCGCCAGCCTGCACGTCAACATGGCGGTGCTGTTTCGTCTCAATCTGGACGAAAACCGTGGCAAAGATGATTTGTCATTACTCCATTACCAGGCAGCGGGTCTGCCGGTGCTGTGCAGCGACATTGCTTCGCTCCGGCATCGCGGGTCGGCGAGCCATATCCGTAACAAAGAGAATCTCTGGATAACCGCACTGCGCGACTGGCACCAGCAGACTGAATGGCCGCCGGTTCCCGCGCTCGACCCTGCGTATCAGCTGACAGCAGCCGGGCTTGTGACCTTCTGGCAACAGGCTGGTATCTATTTTCCTGACCGTGACACCGCCCACAGGGGGTTTTGATGAAAAAGATTGCGCCACATTACGACAATAAAAACATTCTGGTCACCAGCCCGTTATTGCCGCCGCTGGAAGAGTTTATTCCTTATCTGGAGAATATCTGGCAGAGCAAATATCTGACCAACGGCGGTCCGTACCATCAGGCGCTGGAAGCAGCGCTGGCGGAGTACCTTGGGGTCAAACATATTTGCCTGTTCTCTAACGGCACGCTGGCCTTAATAACGGCGCTACAGGCATTACGCATCGGCGGAGAAGTGATCACCACGCCTTATTCCTTTGTCGCCACCTCGCACTCGCTGCTGTGGAACGGCATCAAACCGGTATTTGTCGATATTGATCCGGTGACCTGTAACCTCGATCCGGCCAAAATTGAAGCGGCCATTACGCCACAAACCAGCGCCATCATGCCGGTACATTGCTACGGTATTCCGTGCGATACCGATGCGATTCAGCGTATTGCCGATACCTATGGCCTGCGGGTGATTTATGATGCTGCGCATGCCTTCGCGGTGAAGCGTGAAGGCGTCAGCATCCTGAATCATGGCGATTTATCGGTGCTGAGTTTCCACGCCACTAAGGTGTTTAATACCTTTGAGGGCGGGGCGATTATCTGTCCTGATGAGAAAATCAAACGTCGCATCGATTATCTGAAAAACTTCGGTTTTGCTGACGAAACCACCGTGGTAGCGGCGGGTATCAACGGCAAAATGAGCGAATTCCAGGCGGCATTTGGTATGTTACAGCTCAAACACGTTGATGCTGCCTTTGCGGTGCGTCAGCAGATCTATCAGCGCTACGTTGCGGCACTGGCTTCTGTACCCGGTGTGTCACTGTTGTATAGCGATGCGCAAACCGAGTGGAATTATGCCTACTGTCCGTTGTTTATCCATCCGGAACACTTCCCGCTGTCGCGCGATGAACTGTACCAGCGCATGAAAGATGCCGGTATTTATGCGCGTCGTTATTTCTACCCACTGATATCACAGTTCCCGATGTACAAAGGCTACGATTCATCCCATCCCGACAACTTGCCGGTGGCGACCGAAACCTCTCAACAGGTTTTGTGCCTGCCGATCCATCCGACGCTGACCGAAGCTGAGCAGACGCGTATCATTGATATCGTGCTGGCAGCCAGCCAGATCGCGGCAGCCTGAAGACAGACGAAGAGAGCATCTCCCCTGACGCGGGGGAGATGCGATTACTGCAGGGTTAGCTGGCGGCGGTAACCGGCTGGCTGAGCAGATCCAGCAGCGTAACCGGTTGATGCAATGCTGCACTGCGCTGCGCTTTCTCGAGAAAGGTTAAGCCACTCAACGCGGTATCAATACCCAGGCTGTAATCATTATGCTCACCGCGCAAACTGTGCGCGATATCCACGTAATAATTGGCAAAGGCTTCGATAAACCCGGCAGGATGACCGGCTTTGAAGCGGCAGTAGCGAGGCAGATTAGCGATGCGGTTGGCGTTATCGGTACGATCAATTAATGTGACCTGCCCCTGTGCGTTGGTGAGCTTCAGGGTCTCCGGTTCGACCTGGAGCCATTCGGCACTGCCTTTATCACCCATCACCCGGATGCGTAAGCCATTGCGGTAACCCAGAGCGGCTTTGCCATACCAATACTGGCATACCAGGCCGTCTTCATAACGGGAAACAGCATGCACGGTATCGATGATATTGGGCAGCGAGGTGAAGTGGCTATTGATGGCATACACATCGGTTGCCCGGCGTTGCACGACAAAATCCACCAGTTGATGGACATGTACGCCGAGATCGAGAGAGACAGTTGGGATCACCCCGTCGGATTGTCGCCAGCTTTGCGGACGAGCCACTTCCCCGGCCGGATTGCGGCGACTAAAGCCTTCCTGCGGCATTTCCACCAGCACTTGCTGAATATCGCCGAGCTCGCCTTCCGCGATGCGCTGACGCAGTTCGCGCACCATCGGGTAGCCGCTGTAGTTATAAGTGACATACAGACGGCCACCGGTACGTTGCAGGGTACGGTGTACCAGCTGGGCGCTGGCGACGGACTCGACCAGCGCTTTTTCACAAATCACGGCGACGCCGTATTCCAGGCAGCGCACGATCACATCGAGATGATGGGGTGTCGGCAGTAAAATCACCACGGCGTCCAGTTGGGCATGTTCGGCAGCCAGTAAAGCCTCGTAATGGTCATACAGGCGTTCTGCCGGGATCCCCCAAGCCTGTGCCGTTTGCTGGTTAATTTGTGCATCGCGGCTGAAACAACCGGCGACCAGCTGGAACTCGCCATCCATCTGGCAGGCAATTTTATGCGTCTGGCCGATGGCGGAATTCATGCCTCCACCGAGAAAGGCCAGCTTGAGTGGCTGGGTCATAATGATCTCTCCTGTTGTATCGACGGGTTGAGATATTGGTTCAGATGAGGAGTCAGCTCTGCCAGCGTGGTCAGGCTGTTGCATTCGGCAAACACCAGACCCGCGCGATCGCGTGGTGCGGCCTCCAGCGCGTCGCCTGGCATTTTCAGCGGGATCACATCCAGAATCTGTGCCGGCAGCGCCGCGAAATGGAAGCCAGGGAAACGGGTCGGCTGGGCCACCGAGACGGTATGACGGGCGATAAAACGCTGGCGTACCGGACGGCGCTGATCAAAATGGTCGTCCAGCCTGATAAAAGGGGCGACGAAGTGGCTACAGTAAGGCACTTCGGTGGAGAGGCTGATCAGGCGGCTGTAGAGATCGCCAGGACAACGGCGCGTCAGTTCGATCAACCAGAAATCGTTGCCATCAGTCATAAACTGGGTGTGCAGCAGGCCATCAACCAGACCAAGTTGTGCGGTTAGCGTCGCCAGACAGTCACTGACCCGATCCTGCATTGCGCTACTGAGCTGGGTGGTGAGGGAGCTGCTGTTGACCTGCCACGGGTAAACGGTGCAAAACTCATCGACAAAGAATTCACAGACGATTTCACCTTTGCGGATAAACGCGGAATGGCTGTGCAGCGAACCCTGAATAAATTGTTCAATCAGCGCCTCGCCGCTGCGCGATGCCTGGCGGGCAGCAGCAAAGGCGGCGGGTAACTGTGCACGTTCGCTGATATGCGTAATTCCCAGTCCACTGTACGCATCCACGGGTTTCACGATTAATGGTAAAGGGAGCGATTCGCTCTCACTCAGCTGCTCAACAGCGGCAGGCACCGGGAAATGGTTGGCCTGTGCCCAACTGCGGAACTGGTCTTTCTGAAACAGCGTGTCACTCACCTCGGGAGAGTCGAATCCCGGGAACCCGAGTTGGTCAGCCACGCGTGAGCCGGTGAGATAAGACACATCGGTGACGCCGGGCAGCAAGGCAGAAATGCGCCATTCACGACACAAATCAATCACCTGCTGGACATCACCATAGTTAACCGGGCTGCTGTCATCAGCGCAGCGATGGCCGGGGTCCTGGTTTTTACTGCCACAGACCGCAGTGCGATAACCCTGCTGGCGTAACACATCGAGAAAGGGCAGTGATGCGAATCCCGCATCCAGCAGCAGCGCCCGTGAGGGTGAAGACATGGCGTCCAACCTTAACCTGAGTAAATTTAACGGCTTTATTTTATGCAGCAGGCAGGGGGAACAATGGCTTAAACAGACGGGCTTTTTGGCCTGATTTGCCGGGTTTTGCCAGGGTGTGGCAGCAAGACGCTTCAGCGTGACGATAAAATCGTGATGCAGGTCGGTTTGTGAACAAGTCTCAGGGAAGGAGAGCAGGATTTCAGGTAAAAAAGGGGCTGCTATAGTCGGTGAACTGACGCGCCCGCGTCAGATTTAATGATGGAATATTATCGGCCTGATAAGGAAACAATTATGCCTGATGCAAATAATGTTAATTCGGTAGTCAATTTCAATCGGCAATCAACATTATCCACGCCAGCAACCTCGCAAATCAGAACCTCAGCTGTCACATCGTTAGCAAATAGTTCGGCACGGCTATCATTACCGCCACAGTTAATGCCCGCACGGATTTTATCGCGCGCAACCAGTTTATCCTTACCCCTGTTATCCTCCCGCAGCAACGTGGATAATCAGTTTACCCGATCAATTCGTACGGTATCTCCGGTCACAATTCCTACTTCACAGCGACCCTCTCCGGTATTGGCAATGGCATGCAGCCGCGATGTGAATAATAAAAAACAGCGTATCACGGGTGATTGGGGAGTAAAGGGTATATTGCAATCTGCGGATAACATAAAGAATGCTATAAAAGAAAAAAAATTTATCAGGAAAAATGCGGCTCAGCAGCTGGCGAAACTCTCACTGAATAAGCATGAGAATAATCAGGCTGAACAAATTAAACAGGATATATTAAGAAACATACGCCAGCCCGGCAGATGGAATCATCAGGCGATTGATATTGCAGTGGCGGCGCTGGCGAATGCATTTAACCTTCACTTGAATATTTATGACGCCGATTTGGGTTTTTCTGTTAATATTGGGCAATCACCAACACCACAAAAGACGATAAATTTACAAAGGATCAGGGTTCATGATCAGGAACATTATCAACTTATCGATGATTCCGGCGTCGTTCGCGATGTAGCGGCGGATGGGAATTGCCTGTTCACGACAGTATCTATTGGGCTGTACGGCGATGAAGATTCCTGGGGATATTTAAGGAGTGAAACAGCGAGTCATATTAATGAACATTGGGATGATTATAAAGAATTTATTGAGCAAACATCGGAAGGTACATCATTAAATGAACGCTTGTCAGAACTGACGGAAAGTAAACCGCATATTAAAGATAACATCCTCGATATTACCGCGCGAATGCTGAAAGAGAATTTATACAGTTTTATTGGACGGTACGTAACGCCGGTGCAGGTCATTGCTAAAGCAGATGAAGTAACTTTACGAAACATGTTGCATCACTTTTTATCGATCTATGATGTGAAAAAGCTGGCTGAAATAAAGCAAGCCATTACTCGTTGGCAACTGGACCCGGTGGAAGAAAAACGACAGCTGGGGCGTTTACAAACGCTGGCAGAACGTTCTCAACATAGCCTGCGCTGCCTGGAGTTTCGTGAGCAGGCCGGTCAGCAAAAACACAAAGATGTTAATTCACTGAAGATTTTTGCGACGGCCATCAGCAATGATCTGGTGAGCATTATGGTGGGTACAGGAATCAATCCTCATCAGCTGCTGGCCTTTCTTGAGGCAACCGAAGCCGCGAATCTGATACAGGAAGCCGGTTTGCTCGGAGCCACCTGTGAGGATCTGGCTGATATCTTACAGGGGACGGCAGAAGATCCTGATTTACCAGCCGAATACATGCGCATTAAGGAATACTCGGTCCAGCGCCAGATTGAACAGTTAAAAGAAGATTTTGAAGAGAGTCTTGTTGCCCTTGCTCAGTTTGATCATGATATCGATGCCGACGGTTTTTTCATTATGAGCGATCGGCAATTAGATGATAATTATAGTCCGGAGAATTATAACCACACCGATAAACTAGATGATGTAGTGAGCCGGGAAGGTGTTAATAAAAAAGATGTTATTGCTCACCGAAGCAGGCGTTTATTAGAGAAGCTTTTTATGCAGCGTGTGGCGGTTAACCATCTTTTTGAGGATGTAATCTATAACGGCCCGCTGTTTATGGTGAGGAGCGTAATTAATCCTGAGCAAAGGGAGGTGTATTATGATGGTGAAATCAGTGAAAAAAGTGTCAGGCATCATCTTAACAATAATCGCGCAGCCAGATTAGCCAGCCTGAAGCAATATATGGCCGGTGCGCCTTTTATACTTGGTGAGGGGGAACCGGTTAAGGATATGAACCTGGATGGTCTCAACTATGGTGATAAAGGATTGAGTATTGAGACATTAAACCGGGAATTGATCGATAATCCGGCTGTCTCGATATTTCGCCTGAATCGTATTGGTCTCTGGAGTAATACGGTAATTCCTAAAATCACCCAAACCGGGGTAATGGATTTTCACTGGATGGATGAGTTAAAGGATGATACGGTCGAGGCCTTATTTCAGGGGGTGAGAAACCCGGGAAATAATGATGAGCTGGATAGCTTGTTATTATTCTCATCGTTAATTCGCATCGGAAAGATAATTAAAGGGGATGAATTCGATGAACACCAGATTGCAGGACTTATCGAAGAAGGCCTTGAACCCTTTAATCTGGGGAAATTATCATTTACCCTGGACGAGCTTGCCCATCTGTTGTTTTTACTGCCGTATGGCGTAGACGGGGGACGGGGTATTATTGATATTGCCACAAAGATCGATGAAGAATGTGCGGAAGGCGAAGTACCTTATAGCCCAGTCGCTGACTGGAAAATGCTGGTAACTACGTTGGCCGATGAAAGAAGGTTCAGAGAAAGACTCCAGTTACGTTTGCAGGTTTTACAGGAAAAAATTGATCATATTCCTCTTCCGGCGTTCTGCCGCTATTTAGCCCGACAAGGGAATATGATAGTTATCGAGGAGGACGAATCGCAGGAGTTTCTGGCTTACTATGAACCAACAGGTCAGGTTGTTTTTACGCCACCGGCAGAGCAGCCAGACCAACCTTTCATGGTGCTGCGTCCTGATTCCTTAGAAGTCTATGATGGCAGAGAAGCAGAACCGATCGAATTCTCCCGCTTTGAACAAACTAATTTCTCTGCCCTGCGGGCAATTATTGAAACTGAGGCAATCCGTTTTTCGAATATACGTATGCGCAAACCTACTGATGCGGAGAATCGGGAGGCTTTAGAACAATTTGCGCTGAACATCTTAGCGCACCATAAAGGCTAAAAACTCAGTAGCGGTGCGATTTATCGTACCGCTACTGAATATGCCAAAAACAGAGGAGGTACATCAGAGAGCAGAGATTATTGTGTTTTTATTTCGTACCAGGAATATAAAAAGCCTGTTGTAATGTCGCTGAGCAAATATGCCTGGCGTCAGATTAAATGATGGATTATCAAGGCTTAAGAAGGAATATATCATGCCAGACTTCCATAATGTTCATTCATTAGTAAATTTTAATCGCCAGTCCACATTATCTACCCGCCCACCTGCATTGAAAAAAATAACAACGGTTGCATCTTTAAATAATACCACCACAACAATTGCTTCACGTATTATGCCACCACCACTTCGGCCAGAGCGGAATTTATCCTCTGCTGCCAGTCAATCTTTCCCTTTCCGCAACCATGCAGACAGTAAATTTATCCGGTCAATTCAAAAAATAGCGCCATTTAGCATCGCGCAGAAAAGACCGTCTTCGGTTATGGAGATTACCCGTGGTCGCAAAGAGCAAATTAAAAGCAAACGCTTTGATCCGTGCTGGGGCGCGAGTGATATATTAAAATCAGGGAGTGAAGCAAGACATAATGCAAAAGTAAAAAAATCGATCCAAAAAAACGCCACACAGTTGCTGGAAAAACTTTCATTACAGACGAAAGAGAAAAGTGAAAGCGAAAAAGCAAAAGAAAATTTATTAAGTTGCATTCGTGAGGAAGGCAGATGGGATCATGATGCCATCGATATTGCCGTGGATGCGCTGGCTAATGCCTGCAATATACGAATCCGAATCTATGATGCTGATGTGGGAATGATTGCTGATGCCGGTCAGGAGCAGAATGCACAGAGAACCATTAATTTACAAAGAGTCAGGATTCGCGGTTATGAGCATTATCAATTTATCGATAATGCAGGTTACGTGCATGATGTGGCGGCCGATGGCAATTGTTTGTTTCGCTCAGTATCCATGGCGTTGTACGGCGATCAAGACTCCTGGATTTATTTAAGAGGCCAGACAGCAGATCATATTGAAAATCACTATGATATTTATCGGGAATTTGTTCGGGTAGCACCGTTAGAGCTGGCACCAGATATAACCGGGCAGGAAAAAAAACTTGAAGATCTCTTGCCAGATCTTACGCTAAGTAAGCCACACGTTAAGGATACTATTCTGGATAATTTCTCAACGTCGTTGCAAAAGGATTTATGCAGTTTTATCGGGAAAAATCTTACACCATCACAAGTCATTACTGAAAAAGACCTAAGGATTCTGAGAAACGTATTGCATCATTTTTTATCGATCTACGATGCCAATAGATTGGCAGGAATAAAGGAAGCTATTGCCAACTGGATAGATGACCCGGTGGAGCAAAAGAGAATCTTCGGTCATTTACAACGACAGATGGAGCGAGCGCAGGAGGGTCTGCATAACCTTGATTTTGAGGAGCAGGTTAGCAGGCAAAAAATCAAGGAAATGAGTTCACTGAAGATTTTTGCTGATGTCATTAACAATGATCTCGTGACCGTTCTGTTAGAACCCGGAATCAATCCCCACCAGCTGCTGGCTTTCCTTGAGCAGGCAGAAGCCGCAACATTGATACACAAAACGGGATTATTGGGAACCGCACTGGAAGACCTGGGGGAAATTGTGCGGGATGCGGAAGAAGATCCTGATTTACCCGAGGATTGCCTGCGCATAAAAGAACCCGCGGTTCAGGAACAGATAGAGAATTTAAAAGAGTGCTTTGAGAAAGATTTGATCGAACTGGCACACTTTGTTAATAACGTCGATTTTGAAGGACATTTCTTTCTGAATGAGCGGCAATTAGACGAGAACTATAGCATCGAAAATTATAATTACACTGACAATCTTGATGATGTTGTCGCCAGGGATGGAGTAATTAAAGAGGATTTGGTCGCTAACCGGAACAGGCGATTGTTAGAGCTACGTTATATGCAACGCCTTCCCATGAATAATCTACAGGAGAATGCGGAATATAATAGTCCGTTATTTATGATGAGGAGTATTATTAATCCGGAAGAGAGGGGGTTGTATTATGATGGCAATCTTAGCGAAAAGAGCATCAGGCATCACCTCAGCAACAATCGCGCAGCCCGTATGGCCAGTCTGAGGCAGCATATGATCGCAGCACCGTTTATTCTCGGTGAAGGTTTGCCCATTACCGATATGAATCTGGAAGGCATCCCTTATGGGGATAAAGGATTAAGCTATAAAATGCTCAGGGAGGAATTAATAGATAATCTCGCTATCTCAATATTTCGTCTCAATCGTATTGGTCTCTGGAGCAACCTGCATATCCCGGAAATAACCCGCACCGGGAAAATAGATTTTCACTGGATGGATGAACTCAGAGATGATTCGCTTGAGTTATTATTTCACGCGTTCAGAAATCCTGAGAAAAACGACGACTATGATAGTTTATTATTGTTAACTTCATTGAAGAATATTGGCAAAAAACTTAATGGAGAAAAGTTTGACGAGCACCAAATTGGGAAGTTAATTCAGGATGGACTGTATCCCTACACACTGGAAAGGCTATCACTGAAACTGGATGATTTGGCATATCTGCTGTTTTTATTCCCAAATGGTGTGGATGGCGGGAGGGGTATCCTTGATATTGCTGCGAAGATCAATGAAGAACGTACCGAAGGCGAGCCTCCTTATCATCCTCACGCGGACTGGAAAAAGCTGGTGTCCTCGCTAGCGCTGGATAAAACCAGGCGGGCCAGTTTCGAAGAGCGTTTTCAGGTGTTGCAAGCAACCATTGATGCGATTACGGGGCCGCAGCTCTGCAGCTATCTGGCCCGGCATGCGAATATGATGGTGATTGAGGAAAACGCGGTGCGCGACTTTGTCGCTTATTATCAACCGAACGGAGTGGTCAGTTTCATACCACCCGCCGATCAGCCAAATGAACCCTGGCTGTTGCTGCGTCCGGATTATTTAGAGGTTTACGATGGCGAAGGGGTATCACTCGGTGAATTTTTCCGTTTTGAAAATACCGGTTTTTCCGCACTGCGCGCCATTATTGATTCTGAAGCGTCGATTTTCTACGATACTCACGGTCGTTTACCGACCGATTCAGAAAACCGGGAGGCGCTAGAGCGTCTTGCTAAACAAATTTTAGCGTTGCATAAAGCGCAGGAAACCCGCCAAAATTCTGTCTGACAGGTTATCTTTCCGCAGCGGCACGATTCAGCGTGCCGCTACCATAAAAAAAGTAACCATCCTGTTACAGAACCCGCCTAATCTGCCGATAACCCCTTTCAGAATCACACCAATTATTGCCTTATTTTTTCCATTTTCTGGGGTGTCTATGCGCTTCAATTATGACTTGTTACCCGGTGAGCTACTGACTTTTGAAGAGATCGCATTGCGCTACACGCAACAGCATCCTGACGAAAAAGAGCTTACCGCCCGCGGGTTGCTGAGCCCGTCAACCAGCTATCGCAATTTGATTATCCGCGCAGTGTTTGCCCAGCAGGAGATCAATAGCCCGCTGGAAGATCTGTTATTTGTCTCGGATGATAACGAACGTAAAAACTATCTGCGCCGTTTTGAGCATTACCTGAAAAACCAGCAGGCTTTCCTTTATTTCCGTCGTACTGATGAAATAAAGAAAGAAAATCGCTGGAAGGTGGTGGGGGAAACCCGGGTCTATGCGATGCTCGATCCGCATTCTGCCGAGGCGCAAAACATGCTGGCGAGCCGTGGTTTTAAGCTGGTACTGATGCGCCAGAATGAAGAGGATGAATACTGGCAGTTGTTCGACCCACAGGCGCACCCTTGTTTCCCGCTGTCACGCAAAGTGCAATTCCTGGTGGTACTGAGTACGCCGCAACATAAAGTACCGATCGCAGTGATGCCTGGCATCGAAGTGGGCAGGCGGGTTAAAGCCAGAGTTTTCCAGCGCGACAGCCAGGCCGAATTTAGCGCCGCGGTTAAGGCGCGTTATGGTGCCTGCATTATCACTGGTACCCGGCTGACCGAGCGCCATAGCTGGCCCTGGGTTGAAGCCTGCCATATCGATACCCAGGAAAATGATGATGGATTTCTCGCCGATAATAGCGTGGACAACGGTTTGTTCCTGCGCAGTGACTTACAACGGCTGTTTATCAACCGAATGTTAAGCATTGATGCGGAAACCGGCCAGGTGTTGTTCAAATCACAACTGGAAAGCGACGATAACATTAATCCTTTTTATCAGCTGCTTGAGGGTAAAACCTGTGCACTGTGGGATGCGGTGCCGCCCGGCACGCGGCAGCGTCTGCGTAATCTGCGTTAATCTCCCGATGGATGGCGGCTCATGATGCTGCCATCTATTACAAATTTGAAATAACCGCGCTTTGCCCGCCTATTCACCCAATCAAAACACCCTACAGAATTGGATAATCATGCCGATAACTTTACTAACGCAGGGTAGTCAACGTGAACGATCTCTATACCGCCGATGGCGTGATGGATAAACATTCGCTCTGGCAGCGCTACGTTCCTCTGGTGCGGCATGAAGCGCTGCGTCTGCAGGTGCGCTTGCCAGCCAGCGTTGAACTTGACGATCTGCTGCAGGCCGGTGGCATTGGTTTACTGAACGCCGTGGAACGCTACGACGCGTTACAGGGTACCGCCTTTACCACTTATGCCGTGCAGCGCATCCGGGGATCAATGCTGGATGAATTGCGTAGCCGTGACTGGGCACCACGCAGCGTTCGCCGCAATGCGCGCGAAGTGGCGGGTGCGATGCATCAGGTAGAACAAGCGATGGGGCGCGCGGCTACCGAGCAGGAAGTGGCTGAGCAATTGAATGTTTCGCTGGAAGAGTATCGGCAGATTCTGCTGGATACCAATAACAGCCAGCTCTTCTCCTACGACGAGTATCGGGAAGAACACGGTGACAGCGCAGAGCTGGTGACGGAAGGGCATGAAGAAGCCAACCCGCTTCATCAACTGATGGAAGGGAATCTGCGTGAGCGCGTAATTGAAGCGATCGAGGCATTGCCCGAGCGTGAAAAATTGGTGCTGACACTGTACTACCAGGAAGAACTGAACCTGAAAGAGATTGGCGCGGTGCTTGAAGTGGGCGAATCCCGCGTCAGCCAGCTGCACAGTCAGGCGATTAAACGCCTGCGTGCCCGATTAACGGGAGCGCGCTGACAGAATCAGTTCCTGGCGATCCAAAAATAATAAAACCGGGGACTCAGCAATGGGAGCCAAATCCAAAGCCAGACCTTTAAGTCGCTACCTTAAAGACTACAAGCACAGCCAAAGCAATTGTTCGCACTGTGGCAAAGTTCTTGACCGTATGGCGTTAGTGTTCCGTGGCCAGATTATCAATAAAGAGGCCATCGCACGGATGGACCAGATGATTGACGATCAGGTCTGGATGAAACTCCAGCCGGAATTGACAGCCTTGTGTCGTTTTTGCAGCGATATTTTTTGTAATACTCATCCGAATTACTTCGATATCATGGCGTTCAAACAATACCTCTTTGAACAGACTGAGATGAGTCACAGCACCATTCGTGAATACGTGGTGCGGTTACGTCGTCTCGATGACATGCTTAAGGCGAAAAACTTCCCGGCAGAACGCTTGCGGGGCAACAGCTGGCATGAATGTCTGGAGAACGATTTACCTGATGCCGGTAACAACAACTACCGCATCGCTTTGCGCAAATATGACCAGTTTTTAGGCTGGCAGCGCAGTTAACTGTGATCCTCCCCTCTGTTGTTGTCGAAGACGTCAGCAACAGGGACCGCACCCGGTGATTTCCGGGTGCGACTTCTCTCATCTTCTGCAACACTGTAAGAATAATCGCACTTAGCCCGAATGGAGGCTGCATTGTCCTTACATCTTTTGCACCAGTATCCCCGTCTTGAATTACTCGGTGCACCCACGCCGCTGGAACACCTGCCACGTCTGTCTGACTATCTGGGCCGTGATATTTTCATCAAACGCGATGATTTCACGCCGATGGCGTTCGGCGGCAATAAACTGCGCAAACTTGAATTTCTGGCGGCCGATGCCCTGCGCGAAGGCGCGGATGTGTTGCTGACCGCTGGCGCTATCCAGTCGAACCATGTCCGCCAGACTGCTGCTGTCGCGGCACGTCTCGGCCTGAAATGCGTGGCGCTGCTGGAAAACCCGATTGGTACCCACGCCGCAAACTACCTCAGCAACGGTAATCGTCTGCTACTCGATTTGATGGATGTTGAAGTGGTGATGGTGGAGGCGTTACACAACCCAACCGCACAGCTGGCGGAGCAGGCAATCCGCCTTGAAGCGCAGGGATTCCGTCCTTATGTGGTGCCCGTTGGCGGCTCCAATGCGCTCGGGGCGCTGGGATATGTCGAGTGCGCGCAGGAAATCGCGCATCAGAGCGAAGGGGTAGTGGATTTTGCTGCGGTGGTTGTCGCGTCCGGTAGCGCCGGTACCCATGCCGGTCTGGCGATTGGTCTGGAACAGCTGCTGCCAGATAGCGAGCTGGTGGGGGTGACCGTTTCGCGTAAGGTGGCCGATCAATTGCCAGTGGTGGAGCGCATCCGCAGTGCGCTGGCACAGCAGCTGGAGGTCACCGCTCAGGCACCGATTACCCTGTGGGATGACTATTTTGCCCCGCGCTACGGTGAACCGAACGAAGAAGGGATGGACGCCGTCAAGCTGCTGGCGCGGCTGGAAGGCATCATGCTTGACCCGGTGTACACCGGCAAAGCCATGGCCGGTCTCATTGATGGTATCAGTCAGCAGCGCTTCCGCCGCGAAGGACCACTATTATTTGTTCATACCGGCGGTGCGCCCGCGTTATTTGCTTATCATCCTTCGGTCTGAGGCGCGGCTGAAAAAAGGTTTATAATCCGGCCGTTATTTGACTTGCCCGGTTAAGTAGCGCTAATAACGATAGTGCGGCAGATGTGGTTTTTGCCGCCTCACAACACACAACTCACAAATAATAAATGGGGTAATTATGGCTTTCTCACAGATTCGTCGCCAGCTGGTGATGGGCGTGATGGCGGTGGCGTTAGTCGCTGGCTTCAACGTGAAAACCTTTGCGGCAGAAAATCTGCTCAATAAAGTTAAAGAGCGCGGTACGCTGCTGGTGGGTCTGGAAGGGACGTATCCACCGTTCAGCTTCCAGGATGAAAACGGCAAGCTGACCGGTTTTGAGGTGGAGTTTGCTCAGCAACTGGCCCAGCATCTCGGCGTCAAAGCCAGCCTGAAACCGACCAAATGGGACGGCATGCTGGCGGCGCTGGATTCAAAACGCATTGACGTCGTCATCAACCAGGTCACTATTTCTGACGAGCGTAAGAAGAAATATGACTTCTCCACGCCATACACCATTTCCGGTGTGCAGGCGCTGACGTTGAAGAAAAACGCGGGCAGCATCAGTAAGCCGGAAGATCTCTCTGGTAAGAAAGTGGGCGTTGGCCTCGGTTCTAACTATGAGCAATGGCTGCGCGATAACGTCAAGGGTGTAGATATCCGCACCTATGATGATGACCCGACCAAATATCAGGATCTGCGTTCTGGCCGTCTTGATGCCATCCTGGTTGATCGCCTGGCTGCGCTGGATCTGGTGAAGAAAACCGGCGATACCATGGCAGTGGCCGGTCCGGCCTTCTCCCGTCTGGAATCGGGTGTGGCACTGCGTAAAGGCAATGATGATTTGCTGAACGCGATTAATGCCGCCATTGCTGAGATGCAAAAAGATGGCTCGCTGAGCAAGCTCTCCGAGAAATGGTTCGGCGCGGACGTCACTAAATAATGCAGGAAAGCCTACAACTGGTGCTGGATTCAGCACCATTTCTCCTTAAAGGCGCGGTGTTCACCCTTCAGCTGAGTATCGGCGGGATGTTCTTTGGCCTGATACTTGGCTTTGTGCTGGCATTGATGCGCCTGTCCCACTTCTGGCCAATTAACTGGCTGGCCCGCATTTATGTCTCGATCTTCCGCGGTACCCCGCTGATCGCCCAGCTGTTTATGATCTACTACGGTCTGCCGCAGTTCGGTATCGAGTTGGACCCGATTCCTTCCGCGATGATTGGCCTGTCGCTTAACACCGCGGCCTATGCCTCGGAATCGCTGCGTGGTGCCATTGCGGCGATTGAACGTGGACAGTGGGAAGCGGCCGCCAGTATCGGTATGACGCCGTGGCAGACACTGCGGCGCGTGATCCTGCCGCAGGCGGCGCGGACGGCATTGCCGCCGCTGGGCAATAGCTTTATCAGCCTGGTGAAAGACACCTCGCTGGCGGCGACCATTCAGGTGCCGGAGTTATTCCGTCAGGCGCAGCTGATCACCTCGCGTACCCTTGAGGTGTTTACCATGTATCTGGCCGCGTCGGTGATTTACTGGGTGATGGCCACGGTACTTTCTGCCTTGCAGAACCGGCTGGAAGCGCATGTAAATCGTCAGGATCGGGAGGTGAAATGAGTGCCATTGAAGTTCGTCAGCTGGTGAAGCAATTTCACGGCCAGACGGTGCTGCACGGTATCGATCTGGACGTGGCTTCCGGCGAAGTCGTCGCTATTATCGGACCGAGTGGCTCGGGTAAAACCACGTTATTACGCAGTATCAACCTGCTGGAAGTGCCGGACAGCGGGCGCATCAGGGTCGGGGATATCTCGGTCGATGCCGCACTGGGCATCCACAAGCAAAAAGAGTTGGTTCGGCGTCTGCGTCAGCAGGTTGGTTTTGTGTTCCAGAACTTCAATCTGTTTCCTCACCGCTCGGTGCTGGAAAATATCATTGAGGGGCCGGTAATCGTCAAAGGCGAGCCGAAAGCGGAAGCCATTGCGCGCGCGCGCTCGCTACTGGAGAAAGTCGGTTTGCAGGGTAAGGAAGAGAGCTTCCCACGCCGGTTGTCCGGTGGACAGCAGCAGCGCGTGGCGATTGCGCGTGCGCTGGCGATGCGGCCGCAGGTGATTTTGTTTGATGAACCGACGTCCGCTCTCGATCCTGAGCTGGTGGGGGAGGTGCTGAATACCATTCGCGCGCTGGCGGAAGAGAAACGCACCATGGTCATCGTCACCCACGAAATGAGTTTTGCCCGTGATGTCGCTGATCGCGCGATCTTTATGGATCAGGGACGCATTGTAGAGCAGGGGCCGTCAAAGGCGCTGTTTAGCAACCCACAGCAGGCGCGTACCCGGCAATTTCTCGATAAATTCCTTAGTCAATAATCCTCAACGCCGCAATTCAGTTGCGGCGTTTTTTACTCTTCTGACTCGATTATTCCCTGGCTGAATAGTAGGTGAAATATTCTTAATTGTGAGGGGTGTTGATATTCTGTTGACAGTGACGGTGGTTACTGGTCGTTTAAATAAATGAAGTAAATCATTAGCCTGCTTATTTACAAATAAAGATAAAACCACGTAACGCATTGTTATATCAGGACCAGTGAAAAACTTTTAAGAGTTTCGCTACAGTAATGCAACCTTTCCTGCCCGATAATCGCCCCTTAATCAAAAAAAGTACTCGCCATTTATCTGCCTCACATTTTTCACATTTCAGACCTACACAGCGGGAGTTAATCTTATGAATAACACCAGGAGCGATGAAATATTGTGGGTAAACACCCTCAAAGGGACCTGCATATTACTGGTTGTGCTCTATCACACGGTCTTACCCGGATTTGAGAATACGGTGCAGTATCTGTCGGCAGGATGGATTCCGGCTGAGTTATGGGTGAAGTTCAATACGGTATTGTCGCCACTGCGTATGCCAGCCTTTTTCTTTGTGTCGGGATTGCTGGCGGCGAACGGGATTATGAATCGCCCGTGGAAACAGGTATTTACCAGCCGGATTACCAACCTGTTCTATCTCTATATTTTATGGGGATTCATTCAGTGGTGGTCAATTGTTGGTATCTCCTCTGAAATTACCGGGCAGCGTATTTCCGAAAACCTGAATGCGGCGTATGCAGGTTCTTTACTTGAGTTTCTCAAGCTGACCTTCCTCGCGATGAGTACTTCCTGGTATCTGTATGGTCTGGGCATTTACTTCCTGCTCGCCAGGATCTTCCGTAAGCAGAAAATGGCGTTGCTGGTGGTGGCGGTGGTGCTGAATTATCTGGCCGTAGAGAAGATTATTCCTTTCTGGGGACCACAAAGCCTGGCGCAATATTTCCTGTTCTTCCTGATGGGGGCATTCTGGAGCCCGCTGATGCTGCGCCTGAGCGAATGGCGGCGTGAGAATATCGTGCCCTGGGCGCTGCTGGCGGCCATTGCCGGTGTCCATGTGATCTTCGGTATGAACCGCAGCCTGTTTATGTGCCTGATTGCGGTGCTGTGCAGCGTGGCAATTTGTCGCTGGCTGAATGCCCATTTCCGTATGAGCTGGCTCAACTGGATTGGGCGTAATACGTTACAGATTTACGTTATTCACCGCATCTTCATTGAGTTCTTTGGTATGTCGGCGATTCTGTTTGCCCAGCGTCATCATCTGTTCGAGCAAACATGGTTTTCCGTGCTGTGGGCATGTCTCTACCCGATAGCGATCGTCACCATCTGTTCGCTGTGCTCGGTACTGGTATGGTCATTAACCAATCGTGGTTTGGGGCAGTCCTTGTTTGTCTTCCCGACTCTGATTGGTATGAAACGTAAGAAAACCGCAGCGTAGCAACGCGATTTATCGCGCAATAAGATCTGCAAAGCGGCCCTGTTACAGGGCCGCTTTGCTTTTCAATATCAACCGATGGTCATCAGGCTGGCGTTACCCCCGGCAGCGGCGGTATTGACGCTGAGCGAGCGCTCAATCAACAACCGTTCCAGCAGCAGATTGGTTTCACCACGGGCAAAGCCCTGCACGGAAACAATCGCACCGTCACGCGCGGCAACCTGTTCGCACAGGCTACGCAGCTGATCGGCATCACCGTGGTAGATCACCGCATCAAACTCACCGGCCAGCACATCTTTTGCCAGCGTAATACGTTGCTGAACCGCCGCAGGTAACGCCGCGCGCAGCGTCCGATGAAGTTCATCATCCGGCCACAACGCATGGCTGCCGACGCTGGTGACGGCTGCCAGTTGCGCCAGCGCATCCTGTTCATTATCGGCGATACACAATACCTGCTCACGCGGTAACAGGGTGAAGGTGTTGCGCTCACCGGTCGGGCCCGGCAGCACGCGCACCGTACCGGCCTGTGTCAGCTGTTCATAACGCTGTGTCAGGGCCAGTAGTTCAGGTTTGTCCTGTGCCCATTGTTGCAGTGCCTGATGGGCGCTGAGCAGCGTGGTGCGCAGCACGCTGTCCACCGGGCGCTCGGCATCCTGGCGATCAAAAGTCGTGCGCAGTGCAGCGTCCGGGCGGTTTGCCAGCAGACGATAGAGATAGAGCGGGCCACCGGCTTTCGGACCGGTACCCGACAAACCTTCACCCCCAAACGGTTGCACGCCGACCACGGCACCGACCATATTGCGGTTCACATACAGGTTGCCAACTTTCGCTCCGGCGGTGACCTGCGCAATGGTTTCATCGATACGGGTGTGTACGCCGAGCGTCAGGCCATAACCGGAGGCGTTGATCTGATCGATCAGCTGCGGCAGGTTATTGCGTGCGAAACGCACCACATGCAGCACCGGACCAAATACCTCTTTGTCGAGATCGCTGACCTGTTCCAACTCAATCAGCGTTGGTTTAACAAAGGTGCCCGTCGCCCATTCTTTGCTGTCCTGCGGATTTTCCTGTGCGGCCTGGTAAATGGTGAAACCTTTACTGCGCATCGCCTGAATGTGACGCTCAATATTGGCTTTGGCTTCGGCATCAATCACCGGACCCACATCGGTGGAGAGACGCTCCGGATTCCCCATGCGGCACTCGGCCATGGCACCACGCAGCATTTTCAACGTGTGATCGGCCACATCATCCTGCACACATAGCAGACGCAGGGCGGAGCAACGCTGTCCGGCACTATCAAACGCGGAGGCGACGATATCGACCACTACCTGCTCGGTCAGCGCTGAGGAATCTACGATCATCGCGTTCATCCCTCCGGTTTCGGCAATCAGCGGCGTTGGACGACCCTGCGGATCAAGACGACCGGCAAGATTGCGCTGCAGCAGGGTGGCGACGGCGGTAGAACCGGTGAACATCACACCGCGCACGCGTTCGTCTCCGGTCAACTGAGCACCCACGGTTTCCCCCAGACCTGGCAACAGTTGCAGCACGCCAGACGGCACACCGGCATCCAGCATAATCTGTACTGCCTGGGCGGCGATCAGTGGCGTCTGCTCGGCCGGTTTCGCCAGCACGCTATTGCCTGCGGCGAGGGCGGCGGCAATCTGGCCGCTGAAAATCGCCAGCGGGAAGTTCCACGGACTGATACACACCACCGGACCCAGCGGGCGATGGGTGACATTGTCGAAATCATCACGCACCATGCCCGCGTAGTAGTAGAGGAAATCCACCGCTTCACGCACTTCGGCGATGGCGTTGTTGTAGGTTTTGCCCGCCTCGCGCACCAGCAGACCAATCAGTTGCTGCATCTGGCCTTCCATCATTTCGGCAGCGCGTTCCAGAATGGCGGCGCGTTCCTGCGGTGGGGTGGCAAACCAGATCGGACCGGCATTCACCGCAGCATCCAGTGCTTGTGACACCTCCTGGGACGTGGCTTCGCGCACGCTGCCCACCACATCAGCAGGAGCCGACGGGTTGAGCACCGGACGGCCGCTACCGGCACCCAGTTCACCGTCAATCAGCGGCTGGGCCTGCCACGGCTGGCTGGCGCTGTTCAGCAGGGCGCTGGACAACGACGCCAGACGGTGTTCGTTCGCCATGTCGAGACCGGCGGAGTTAACGCGTTTTTCACCATACAATTCGCGCGGCAACGGAATTTTCGCGTGCGGCAGGCCAATCGCCCCTTCGCTCGCGCCTATTTTTTCCACCGCCGTGACCGGATCGGCCACCAGTTCATCAATCGGCAGTGAAGTATCGGCAATGCGGTTCACGAACGAGGTGTTAGCTCCGTTTTCCAGCAGACGGCGTACCAGATACGCCAGCAGGGTTTCATGGGTGCCGACGGGTGCATAAATTCGGCATGGGCGATTGAGTTTGCCATCAGCCACTTTGCCCACTACCTGCTCATACAAGGGTTCCCCCATGCCATGCAGGCACTGGAATTCGTACTGGCCTGGATAGTAGTTGTTACCCGCCAGCTGATAAATCGCGGCCAGCGTATGGGCATTATGGGTGGCAAACTGCGGATAGATCAGGTTTGGCACCGCCAGCAGTTTGCGTGCACAGGCCAGGTAGGAGATATCGGTATACACCTTGCGGGTATAGACCGGGTAGCCTTCCAGGCCGTCGATCTGGGCGCGTTTGATTTCGCTGTCCCAGTAGGCACCTTTCACCAGACGGATCATCAGGCGACGACGGCTGCGCTGAGCCAGATCCACCAGGTAATCAATCACGAACGGACAGCGTTTTTGGTAGGCCTGAATCACAAAACCAATCCCGTTCCAGCCTTCCAGCTCCGGTTCAAAGCACAGTTTTTCTAGCAGATCGAGCGACAGTTCGAGACGGTCAGCTTCCTCGGCATCGATGTTAATGCCGATGTCGTAAGAGCGCGCCAGCAGCGTCAACGATTTCAGCGTCGGGTAGAGTTCTTCCATCACACGTTCATACTGCGCGCGACTGTAGCGCGGATGCAGTGCCGACAACTTGATGGAGATACCCGGGCCTTCGTAAATGCCACGACCATTAGAGGCCTTACCAATGGCATGAATGGCTTGCTGATAGGAGACCAGGTAGGCTTTGGCATCACTGGCGGTGAGCGCCGCCTCGCCCAGCATATCGTAAGAATAACGGAAGCCTTTTTCTTCCAGCTTGCGTGCGTTAGCCAGCGCTTCCGCGATGGTTTCACCGGTCACAAACTGTTCCCCCATCAGACGCATCGCCATATCCACACCTTTGCGGATCAACGGCTCACCGCTCTTACCAATGATGCGGTTAAGGGAACGGGACAGGTTAGCCTCATTGTGGGTGGACACCAGACGACCGGTGAACAACAGGCCCCAGGTGGCGGCATTAACGAACATCGACGGACTGCGACCGAGATGCGACTGCCAGTTGCCATTGCTGATTTTGTCGCGGATGAGTGCATCACGCGTCGGTTTATCTGGAATACGTAGCAAAGCCTCGGCCAGACACATCAGCGCCACCCCTTCCTGAGAAGAGAGGGAGAACTCCTGCAACAAACTTTGCACCATTCCTGCGCGTCCGGTTGCACCTTTCTGATGCCGAAGTTTATCGGCGAGGGTGTAAGCCAGCTGATGGGTTTTTTCCGCCAGCGGGGCCGGGAGACGTGCCTGTTCCAGCAGCATCGGGACGGCATCGGTTTCCGGACGACGCCATGCGGCGGTAATGGCTGAACGTGTCACCGACTGCGGCAGGATATGCTCGGCGAAATCAAGGAACGGTTGCAGGGGTTCTTCAGCTGACGCGTCTTCCTGCGCAGTGTCGCTGGATTGCAATGGAATCTCTGGCAGCGAATCCCCGGCCTCAAGTTGTGCCAGATAGTTAAAAATCGCCTGTTTAATCAACCAGTGTGGCGTGCGATCGATCTTCTGCGCTGCCAGTTTAATGCGATCGCGGGTGGCGTCATCCAGCTTCACCCCCATGGTGGTGGTTCCCATGCTTTCCTGTTCCTCAAAAAGAATAGTTTGATGTCCGGTGTGAACTGCACTATCACTTATGTTGCAACTTTGTGCAACCTTGTTAATTGTGCGCTAAGTCATTGGTCTGAGGTTTATTGCAAGAATCTCGCCAGGGTTGCACCTTGAGTGGTTATAAATTCATTGGGTGCAACCGTCTGTGGCGCGACATGAAAGGCATTGTGCCGGCCACCGCTTTGCGGCAGGATACCGCGCCTTTATGGAAATCGAATAATAAGTGGAGAGATAAAATGAATGTCAGTACACCGATGCTGGTGACTTTTGTTGTTTATATCCTCGGGATGGTGTTGATCGGGTTTGCGGCATATCGTTCAACTAAAAACTTTGATGATTATATTCTCGGTGGCCGCAGCCTTGGCAGCGTGGTAACGGCGCTCTCTGCAGGGGCGTCGGATATGAGTGGCTGGCTGCTGATGGGGTTGCCAGGTGCCATTTTTCTCTCGGGCATTTCTGAGAGCTGGATTGCCATCGGCCTGACTATCGGTGCCTGGCTGAACTGGAAAATCGTTGCCGGACGTCTGCGTGTACAGACGGAGCATCATAACAATGCCCTGACGCTGCCAGACTTCTTTACCAGCCGCTTTGAGGACCACAGCAAAATTCTGCGGGTGATCTCTGCGCTGATCATTCTTATCTTCTTCACCATTTATTGTGCTTCAGGAGTGGTTGCCGGCGCGCGTCTGTTTGAAAGCACCTTCGGTATGGATTACCAGACGGCGTTATGGGCCGGTGCTGTGGCCACTATCCTCTATACCCTGGTGGGGGGCTTCCTGGCGGTGAGCTGGACTGACACCGTACAGGCCAGCCTGATGATCTTCGCGCTGATCCTGACGCCAGTGATTGTGATTGTTGCGGTGGGTGGCCTGTCCGACTCGCTGGCGGTGATTGAAGCCAAAAGCCTGGAAAACCTCAACATGCTGAAAGGGCTGGACTTTGTGGCGATTGTCTCGTTACTCGGTTGGGGACTGGGTTATTTCGGTCAACCACATATCCTGGCGCGTTTTATGGCTGCTGACTCCCATCGTTCCATCCGCACCGCGCGTCGGATTGGGATGACCTGGATGATCCTGTGCCTGGCAGGCGCAGTGGCAGTGGGCTTCTTCGGTATTGCTTATTTCCAGAACCATCCTGACCAGGCTGGCGGTGTCAGTCAGAACGGTGAGCGCGTGTTTATCGAACTGGCGCGCATCCTGTTCAATCCGTGGATTGCCGGTATTCTGCTGTCGGCCATTCTGGCGGCAGTCATGTCAACGCTGAGTTGCCAGTTGCTGGTGTGTTCCAGTGCGCTGACGGAAGATCTTTATAAAGGTTTCCTGCGGAAAAATGCCAGTCAGCGGGAGCTGGTCTGGGTGGGACGTCTGATGGTGTTAGTGATTGCCTTGATTGCGATCGCGCTGGCTGCAAATCCGGAAAATCGGGTGTTGGGTCTGGTGAGTTATGCCTGGGCCGGTTTTGGCGCTGCCTTTGGTCCGGTGGTGCTGTTTGGTGTGTGCTGGCAACGCATGACACGTAACGGTGCGCTGGCGGGCATGATTATCGGCGCAGCGACGGTGCTGGTGTGGAAACATTTTGCCTGGCTGGATCTGTATGAAATTATCCCAGGTTTCCTGTTTGCCAGTATCGCGATTGTGGTGGTGAGTCTGATGGACCGGGCACCCTCGCAGGAGGCGCAACTGCGTTTCGCGGCGGCAGAAGCCGAGTATCAGACTAAATAAGCCTCAGCCGCCTCATTTGATGGGGCGGGTTTATTGCAGTGCCATAGAGATGAGGTGTTCAACCGAGGGTGAATATATTTTCCAGGGTAAAACAATTATCCCACCTGCCGATTGTTGACCAGTTGGTTAATAAACACACAGCACGTTTTACCACATCAGATGCGCAGGCATCATCCCCGTCAGGTTTTCCTGAGTTTCGCATGGCACCTGCGATTTCCGAATCCTCCTAAAAAGTTCAGACCAATCCGAAATAACTAACTAATTGATAATAATCTTAAATTTAATTTAAGATGCAGGCCGGGTGCATGCCGCAGTCACTTTTTGTTAGCCGATAGTTAAAATTACTGTTGCAAAGGACCGTAAATATGATGCACTTTAATCATAAGCGTTGTCAGAAGTGTGGCTAAGGTCACTGGAGTTCGCGCATGATTCGGTCCTTCAAAGGACAGGTAAATACCCTCCAACATACGCAGTCCACTGCGGGGGATTTCTTCCCTCGAAAGTTTCCTCTTCGTTTTTCAATCTTCAGACTTTTTCATGCCCCAATTCATTACCGGTGCGCGGCAGCGTTTTGGCGTTGTTGTACACCTTTCTCAATGGCTAGAAACGGCTCTAAAGGAAGCCACGTAAACCTCTAAAGCGTTCACGTCATCGCAACAGGAAAGCCCCTGCGGCGATAAATGAAACCAACTGTAAGGTGCCACTATGGGAAGACAGAAAGCAGTGATCAAAGCGCGTCGCGAAGCAAGAAGAGTAATTCGTAATGACTCTCGCAGTCATCGTCAGCGTGAAGAAGAATCGGTCACTTCGCTGGTGCAGATGGGTGGGCTGGATGCAATTGGTATGGCGCGTGATGTACGCGATCGTTCACCAATTGAGGCCAGAAATGATGCTCAGGCGCACTATCTTAATGCCATAGAAACGAAACAGCTTATTTTCGCCACCGGTGAAGCCGGCTGCGGAAAAACCTGGATTAGCGCAGCTAAAGCGGCTGAGGCCCTGATACATAAGGACATCGACAGGATCATCGTTACGCGCCCGGTTCTGCAGGCGGATGAAGATCTCGGTTTCCTCCCCGGAGATATTTCCGAGAAATTCGCCCCTTATTTCCGGCCGGTCTATGACGTTCTGGTTAAACGTCTTGGCGCTTCCTTTATGCAGTACTGCCTGCGTCCCGAAATCGGCAAGGTGGAGATCGCGCCCTTCGCGTATATGCGCGGACGCACCTTCGAAAATGCCGTAGTGATTCTGGATGAGGCGCAGAACGTCACCGCCGCGCAGATGAAGATGTTTCTGACGCGCCTTGGTGAGAACGTGACGGTCATCGTCAACGGTGATATCACCCAATGTGATCTACCGCGTGGCGTGCTATCAGGCCTTGCAGATGCGCTGGCGCGCTTCGAAGAGGATGAGATGATTGGGGTTGTCCGTTTTGCTAAAGACGACTGTGTCCGTTCAGCACTCTGCCAGCGCACGCTGCATGCTTACAGTTAACCATTGAGAATCAGGACAGTAGACAAAACCCGGCTCAGACCGGGTTTTTTTGTGCTGTTGCCGGAGACCAGGCAAAAAAAGTCTGAACGTAAGTTCAGACTCTTCTTCAAAATTGTGGCGGTGAGAGGGGGATTGACTCGCTTCGCTCGCCCTGCGGGCAGTTTGTTCGCCGCGCGCCCAAACTGTCCAACCGGCTGTGCCGGTTGTCGAACCCCTTCAGGGGGGATAGGAACGAATGGTAACATTATTAACTTCACAGGGCAGTTAGGCCAAGTGGCGGTGAGTTCTTCGCTTGGTGGAACCTGAGGGGCGTCATTTAGTAGCTATGGTGGTCTTGGACACTCAGCATCAGCTGGTGATGATGGAGGCTTTTCTGGCGGCGGTGGAGCGGGTGGTTCTAAGCCTTGCTCAGCTTTTGCGTCAGGAAAAGGTGCGCACGGGTATGTAATTATCGAGGAGTATGCCTAATGGAAACACCTGACTGTGCAATGATCAAATCCGGCGATACGGAAGTTATCAACGTTATCGTGGCTGAGGATGGGTTTGAAATTGAAGGGTACTACTTCATCAAAATAGAAGCTAGAGTGTTTGTAACTATTGGAATGAATTACGATAAAAACACTGGAGGGTTCAATTAACCCCTCCAAATTCCAATTAAGCTTTACTCAATTGTTTCGGCTTTAACACCGTTCCTGTAAACATATGCGGATGAAATCTCCTGCAGGTCCTTATAGGGTAAATCCCCATTGATTATAATGATGGGGCATTTACTATCTGTTGATGACCTTAAGTCACTATCGCCAGGGACATACTCCCAAACGGACCTGTTAAGAATTAAGTTAAGATAAGCCCTGACCCGAGTGCTGTTAAAAATCCTTGCGCACTCAAATCCATTAACCTCCTTTATTCTGCTTGCCAATTCATGATTAGACTTCTGGATTGAAACCCAGCCCTTGAATTTGCTTATGTCTTTTTTGTATGTGTTAATCGATAGTGGAATAGAAATTAATATAATTATCAGTGTTACTAATCTTAATTTTTGAGCCTCGGAAACAATCAACTCTCCAATCAGGACAGCAAGAAGGAATGCCAGCTTAAACCTGTCGAATGTGTAGCTTGTTGCATGCTGAGCCAGTATGACATTCTCTACAAGCATAAACACGCAGAGCAGGATGGCAATTCTTGTTAAATTGTTCGATTTCTTTCTACCTATAAATTTGTGTGCAATGTAAACAGGAATGACGAGCAGAAATAAAGAGAACGACTCATAGTATCCAAAGATGAGGTCTGTGAAGTTTGCATTCTCACCACTCCTGACGCTAAAGCGTGCCAGGGAGGCAGAAGTAAAGGTGGATAAATCCAAGGTGAGTAATAATTGCATACCAAAAATGAGCAGGGAGGCAACAAGAGATGATATGATACTGATTGCGAGCCTGTAGTCTCTGTTTGCTTTACTCAGAGTGAAATATAAAAATGAAAGCCCACCCAGAACAAAGCCAGTCCACTCAGTCAAAGCGATCAGTAAACAAGACGCAAAAACAAAAAATAAAGAAATGCGAGTTTTACTTTCAATTCTGCATGCAACTGAGAGCATGAATGCCGAGATAAGCAACTGGCTTAGTGATTGAGGCCAGTAAAGTATTCCAGAACTAGCCAGTGATTCTCGGGAAAGTATGAGTGGAGCACAAGCAATCGCTGCAAGAACAAAACCAAAACACCGTTCAGGTTTAAATAATTTTAAAATTAAAGAATAAGATATTATTGATGTTGAAATTAATATCAATAAATTTATGTAAAACAGGCTTTGTATTGAGTAGTCAAGATTTAATGCTCTAATGAACATTTCTGGAACTAAGAAACCAAAACTAGGAAAGCTAGTATAGATATAGCCACCGGATTTGTCAGGAACTGCCGCCCCCCAAGGGATGTTAGAATTTACGGTGCCACCCAATGTAACAAGCGGCAAGAAATGATGCTCTGAAAAGTTTCTCTCCGAAATTGACTTGGCAATTAACAGAGCGTGATATGATGCCTCAATGTTTTCGATGCCATTGTCGTCCTTCATATTCTTATACTTTATTAGGCTTGAAGCTAAAACCATAATCAACAATATGGACACGCCAAATATATTGTACTTATGTAATTTCATGTTAATTCTCAATCAATATCCATGATAAAAACCGCTATCTAATGAAATGATATCACTCAAATCAGATAAGAACACCAGTCATTGACACCGAGAGAGACCACTTTGCTTTCAGTAGTCACCACTCCCACAACCAACTAAATTCCCTTTCCCGCCAATCCCTTCAGGCATCTCGGTCATCTTCCACTTGATCAGTTCCGCCGATCAATAATGCTGTTTGTATATGCAGTAGATATCGGAGGGTGCACCATGCCCCGCGAACTCGACATCCCATACGCTTTCACGCTTGCAGTTATCCGTAATCAAAGAGGCTTGCTGACTGTCACGACTTCAGTGTTCCGGGCTGAGCTTCACAAGCTTAATCATGACTGGTCCCTCCAGCGCTGCAACGAGTGGTCTACCCGCAAGCAGACTTTCTTCAAGGACATCACTGATGGCGATGGTGCCGATCGCACCTATGTTTTACGCAACATGGGGAGGGTGCTCTGATGGGATTTCCTTCACCGGCGAATGATTATGTCGAGCCACGCCTCGACCTGAATCAGATATTCATGCCGAATCGGGCAAACACGTTCATGATTGAAACTGCGACGGGCTGTCTGCTCGTTGACCAGGTGGTTAAGGTGAGGCTTGGCGATTTGGTCGCCTTCCAGATTGATGGATGCCTGATGATTGGGAAGTGGTACCCGAAACACCTGATGACTGATGACGGGATTATCGAAGCTGATGCGCTGGAGAATGTGATCGCATTGGGAGTGGTGAGAGGGGGATTGACTCGCTTCGCTAGCCCTGCAGGCAGTTTGTTCGCTGCGCGCCCAAACTGTCCCACCGGCTGTGCCGGTTGTCGAACCCCGTCGGGGATTCTCACCCTCTCTCACCCGAAGAATATACAAAAAAAAAGTCTGAACGTAAGTTCAGACTCTTCTTCAAAATTGTGGCGGTGAGAGGGGGATTCGAACCCCCGATACGTTGCCGTATACACACTTTCCAGGCGTGCTCCTTCAGCCACTCGGACACCTCACCACATTTTTTGCTGCTGACCTTGGCGGGTCAACGGGGCGCTACTATAGGGAGTTCGCCTAAAAGGGTCAAGCCCTATTTTCTCCTTTTTTTCTATTCGCTTAAGCCCTGAGCGAATCGCTTTAACCCTGTGCGCTTTGGTTACCCTGTCATCAAAATATTGCATGTCAGTCACAAAAGTGTCACGAAATTGTCGCAGACTTGTCCGCGGAAACATTTGGTTATATTTGTGAATAAGGATGCTTATAAATGAAACATATACCTCTGATTACGGTTCCACTTATCGCTTCACTGTTTGCTTCGGCTGCGGTGGCGGATGAGGCAGCTTACTCCCGCGCCGCAACCGGCGATTTGACGCAGCACGGCGGTGCGCGTCGTCTGACGGGGGATCAAACTGAAGCATTGAAAGCCTCGCTCAGCAACAGCACGGCTAAAAACGTGATTCTGCTGATTGGTGATGGCATGGGGGATTCAGAAATCACCGCAGCACGTAACCAGGCGATGGGGGCCGGTGGCTTCTTCCCGGGTATCGATGCGTTACCGCTCACCGGCCAGTACACCCACTATTCTCTGGATAAGAAAACCCACAAACCAAACTACGTCACGGATTCAGCCGCTTCTGCCACAGCCTGGGCGACCGGCACCAAATCCTATAACGGTGCCATTGGCGTTGATGTGAACGGTAAAGATCAGACCACGCTGCTGGAGCTGGCAAAAGCAGCGGGCAAGGCGACCGGTAACGTTTCTACGGCGGAATTGCAGGATGCGACACCTGCGGCACTGATCGCCCATGTGACCTCACGTAAATGTTATGGCCCGGAAAAAACCAGTGAGCTATGCCCGACTAATGCGCTGGAGCAGGGTGGCAAGGGTTCAATTACCGAACAGATGCTGAAAACCCGCGCGGATGTCACGCTGGGCGGCGGAGCGAAATCCTTCAGCGAAGTGGTGAAAGCGGGTGAATATCAGGGCAAAACCCTGCGTGAGCAGGCGCAGGCTATGGGTTATCAGCTGGTGGATAATCTTGATGGTATGAATGCTGTGCAGCAGGCAGATCAAAGCAAGCCAGTGCTGGGGCTGTTTGCGGAAGGCAATATGCCGGTACGCTGGCAGGGGCCAAAAGCCAGCTATCACGGTAACCTGGATAAGCCGGTGGTCACCTGTGAAGTGAATAAAGATCGCCCGGCAACTACGCCGACACTGGCGCAGATGACCAAAAAGGCACTGGACCTGCTCAGTCAAAATGACAAAGGTTTCTTCCTGCAGGTTGAGGGGGCATCGATTGATAAACAGGATCATGCTGCCAATCCCTGTGGTCAGATAGGTGAAACCGTGGACCTGGACGAAGCGGTACAGCAGGCACTGGCCTTTGCACGCCAGCACGGTGACACGCTGGTGGTGGTGACTGCGGACCACGCTCACAGTAGCCAGATTATCGAAAATGGCACCAAAGCGCCGGGACTGACGCAGGCTGTCAACACCAAAGATGGCGCAGTGATGACCATCAGCTATGGTAATTCAGAAGAGGATTCGCAGGAACATACCGGCACTCAGCTGCGTATTGCTGCTTACGGCCCTCATGCTGCCAATGTGGTGGGTCTGACAGATCAGACTGACCTGTTCTTTACCCTGCGGGATGCGATGGGTATGAAGTAACGCATTAATCTTACGCGATAAAAAATCCACGCAATCGCGTGGATTTTTTCGTATTTGATTGCGGTAAGAACAGTCTTCATCATAAAGAACAGCGTCTTAGTGACTGGGTTGCCCAACGGTGGTTTTTAAATCTTTACCCGCGAACTCATACTGATAATTGAATTTACCATTACATCGTCCATATGAATGCGGATGAGTAAGCTCGCCTTGTTTCCCGTTTGAAGTGACGTAGGGTGGTGAAACGGTGATTTGCGCGACTTCCGGAATAGAACAGGTTGCAACATTCTTATAATACTCAATCCACCCCGCCTGGTTGTTCCTTAATGTTCCTGAACCCGCAGGCAGGCGCCATGCACCAATCTGTGTTTCATCCTTACTCCCTTCTTCTTTGACGAAACCGTACCAGGTATTCGCGTCATGGTTATCACGGCGAACTTCAAACAGATATTTTTTACCTGTCTTGATCGGATACAGGGTAGAACAACTCACACCGTGACCGCCATCAGCACCCAGGCGACAGTGCTGATTGTCCAGTACAACCGTTCCGTTAATAAAAGAAGAGAAAATCAACATATATTGTTCGGTTGTGTGTGGTTGCAAACCAATATAACCAACGGCACTGGTACCAGTGAAAGAAAATTGATTTGCAAAATAATAACCGGCAGTGTCTGGGGCCTTGTTAACCGTTAACGGCAGGGTGAGGCTGGTAATATTGTCCGCATTGACAGACCAGTTCCATCCGGCCACACCACCTGGTGTTATAGCGCAGGCATTGCCTGTCAAACAGGTGGTTACAGCCAGGGCAAAAAAAGAATATTTCATGTTTCTCCTCCATGAATAAATCAAGTGTGTTGAATATCTGGCAGTGGATAATTATTAGTTGAATTTTGTTTTGTGCAAATTTCGATAGAAAAAACTCTTTCTTAGTGGCGTTAAATATTAAGATAATTTTCTGCTTAAAGTTCGGCAATGTAACAGTATGTGGGATAGATGTTTTCTTTTGGGAATCACAGAAATTTCTTAGTTGTTATTTCATCAACGACAATGAATAAGACAGCAGGAGAACGAGAAAAAGGGACTAATTAGCGGTGATGTGTAAAGAAAAATCCACGCAACTGCGTGGGTTTTTGGCTCGCGAAGGAGAGCTCGCAGTACTGGTGCCATTGTTAAAGCCAGATCATTCAATGTTGACTTCAACGGTCAGATTCGCGCGTTCTTTTTTCCAGATAAGATTGCGGAACTGGGTGCCGGCAATAACCGTGATCATCACAGAACTACCCGATGCAATATTTCCTAAAATTCTGGAGCCGGTGAGGAAAAATCCCTGGAGTGTCTTCAATCTGTAAACCGTATTGAAGCTAATTGACAAACTGTCGGGTAATAATAGCGGTAATAAAAAAGCCCATGCAATTTGCATGGGCCTGATTTTCGACGTCAGCTTATAAGAAGTAAATCAGACGTTAAACAGGAAGTTCATCACATCGCCATCTTTCACGATGTATTCTTTGCCTTCTGAACGCATTTTTCCTGCTTCCTTCGCGCCTTGTTCACCCTTATAAGTGACAAAGTCATCAAATGCGATGGTCTGGGCGCGGATAAAGCCTTTTTCAAAGTCGGTGTGGATCTTGCCAGCGGCCTGTGGGGCCGTTGCGCCTACCGGGATGGTCCAGGCACGCACTTCTTTGACGCCTGCGGTGAAGTAGGTCTGCAGGTTGAGCAGGGTGTAACCGGCGCGGATAACGCGGTTCAGGCCTGGTTCTTCCAGACCCAGCTCCGCCATAAACTCAGCACGCTCTTCATCATCCAGCTCGGCGATATCTGATTCGACAGCCGCACATACCGGTACTACCACAGAGCCTTCAGCGTCAGCAATCGCACGAACCTGGTCGAGGTAAGGGTTGTTATCGAAACCATCTTCGTTGACGTTGGCGATGTACATGGTCGGCTTGAGCGTCAGGAAGCTCAGATAACGGATGGCGGCTTTTTCATCGGCATCCAGATCCAGTGAACGCAGCATACCGGCGTTTTCCAGATGCGGCAGGCACTTCTCCAGCGCAGCCAGTTCAGCTTTTGCGTCTTTATCTCCGCCTTTGGCTTTCTTCTGCACACGCTGGATAGCGCGTTCGCAGGTATCGAGATCCGACAGCGCCAGTTCGGTGTTGATAACGTCAATGTCTTCAGCCGGGTTTACTTTGCCTGCAACGTGAATGATGTTGTCATTCTCAAAGCAACGTACCACATGGCCGATAGCTTCGGTTTCGCGGATATTGGTCAGGAATTTGTTGCCGAGACCTTCACCTTTCGACGCACCTTCAACCAGACCGGCGATATCGACGAATTCCATGGTGGTTGGCACAACACGCTGCGGCTTAACGATGTCGCTCAGTTGATCAAGACGCGGGTCGGGCATAGGCACCACACCGGTATTGGGTTCGATGGTGCAGAACGGAAAGTTGGCTGCTTCGATACCCGCTTTGGTCAGCGCGTTGAACAGGGTGGATTTACCGACGTTCGGCAGGCCCACAATACCGCATTTAAATCCCATGGTCTGATTACCTTTCTCACTGAGGGTGCAGCGCTGGCTGGCAACGCTGACAGATTCTAAAAATTTCGCGCATTATACACAGAAATGCTGCTGTGCGGCGCGGGAATTGGCGTTAACCGGCTTTGAAAGCGTGCAGGCGGTTCATCGCCTTTATTTTGTCTTCTTTCAGCCAGAGTTCAGTGCAACGCACCGCTTCATCAATGGCATCATCAATCAATTTCTGCTCGCTGGTGGGTGGTTTACCCAGCACAAATCCGGTGACTTTATTGCGATCTCCAGGGTGGCCAATGCCAACACGCAAACGGTGAAAGTTATTGTTATTCCCCAGTTTGCTGATGATGTCTTTCAGCCCGTTGTGGCCGCCGTGGCCGCCACCCTGCTTAAATTTTGCGATGCCAGGCGGCAAATCCAGCTCATCATGTGCGACCAGAATCTCTTCCGGCGCAATACGGTAAAAGGTCGCCATCGCTGCCACCGCTTTGCCACTCAGGTTCATAAATGTGGTCGGTACCAGCAGGCGCACATCTTTTCCCGCCAGCGACAGCCGGGCGGTATAGCCAAAGAATTTGGGTTCGTCTTTCAGAGACTGATTGTAGCGCTCTGCCAGCAGATCCACATACCAGGCGCCAGCGTTATGGCGCGTGGCGGCATATTCGGCGCCGGGATTCGCCAGTCCGACAATCAGTTTAATACTGCTCACGATGGTTATCCTGTCTCGATCACGAAAGGGCGATAGTTTACTGCGTGCCCGAGAAGATGACAAAGGGCGAGGCTGAAGAATAGTGACGCTTCGTTATTTATCATTTTCTATCGAAATCAATCCGATAAGCGGTAAAGTTTTGTCAGAATTGTGAAAGATGTGTGATCCTGTACGCATATTAACCGCCTGGTATTGCCTAAACTTATGGTCAGTTAACGTTATGTGCTGTTCTGAGCTTTGCTCATAAGGAAGGAGGTAAACCATGAAACGTCATCATACTCGCTATATCGGTAACGGCCTGATGTGTCTCGGCTTACTCACCATGGTGCTCGGCGTCGGGTATTCGATCATTAATCAAATTCCTTCGCTGAATCTGCCGCAATTTCTGGCGCATGGCGCAATGTTCAGCATCTTTATCGGTGCGCTGCTGTGGCTGGTTGGCGCACGCGTCAGCGGACGTGAAAAAGTAGAAGACCGTTATTTCTGGTTGCGGCATTACGGCGATAAACGTTGCCGCCGCAATACCCATCATTCTTAACGCTACACCAACGTAGCCTGATTAAACGGCTGTAACTGCGCCAGATACTGTTCGGTGCGGTTACGGCCTGTGGCTTTTGCGCGGTAGAGTGCTTCATCGGCCAGTGCCAGCAATGCCGGGAAATGTTTATCTTCCTGACAGGCAGTGGCAAAACCAATGCTGACGGTGTAACTGATATCATTCGGTTGCGACAGCTGAGTCGCCAGCCGGATGCGTTCGCAGACTGTTTGCGCCAGTTCACTGCCACCGGGCAGAATGGCGGCAAATTCCTCGCCGCCCAGACGGGCAAACTTACCTTCCTCCGGCAATAACGCTTGCGCAATCTGACAAAAATCGATGAGCACCCGGTCGCCTTGCTGATGACCATAACGGTCATTGATGCTTTTGAAGTGATCCAGGTCGAACAACACTGCGGTGAATGGCTGCTGCTGACGTAATCGGCGGGCAATGATCTTTTCTGCCTGCTCGAACAGGGCCCGGCGATTCCACACGCTGGTTAGCGGGTCGTGCAGTGATGCCAGCTTGTGTGCAATTTGCGTGCGTTCATTCACCATTGCCAGAATCGTAAAGGCCAGACCAATCACGAACAAAATGGATTCAAGAATGACGTAGACGGAAAAACTGGAGCCACCAATCGCCCCATGTACCGGAGTCGCCACGGCATCATCAAGAAAAATACGGGCAACGTGGAACAGCAGATGAATCCACAGCAGAGTTTGCGCGGGCCAGAATGTCACCGTCAATGTGGCGCGGGCACGCCAAAGCAACTGAATTAAGGCTGCGGTGTAAAAGATACACAGCAGACAAACCACCAGCACGCGTTTGGGCAGGCTGTAATAAAAGGCGGGGAAGCAACACAGAATCGCCCAGAGCAGGGCACCGGCCAGCCAGCTCAATCCCAGTGGCTTGTTATCGAACACGCGGAAGGCATTCAGCAAACTGCCATAGGCCAGCAGCATGACCACATTTCCGACTGCGACCGGCAGGAAGTGCAATCCTGCGGCGCGCAGGCTGCTGAGAAACACCGCCAGTAAGGTTAATGTCAGGGTCAGCGAAGTGAAGCCCAGTACGCGATCATATTGTGAACCGACCCAGGCGAAGACCAGAATGATGCTTAAAAACCCCAGTACATAGAGCTCACAAACAAAAAGTGTGTAGATGTCGAGAGCCATAGTGGTCGGAGTTCTCAAAAAAAGTGTGGTGAAAAATACCACTAAACATGGGAGCGCTAAAGTCCGGATGTCAGTGTTGGCTGAAAACAGTGAATGGCAACGAGAATAGTGAATTTTAACGAAATTTATCGCGCAAGAACCCGCGCCGGGAGCGGCTTAATCGGTAAATGGCGCAATAGCAGGGCGAGAGAAATAAAACCGGGCACGAGGCCCGGTTTCGTTCGATTAATGTTCGAACATGGCAGAGATAGATTCTTCGTTGCTGATACGACGAATCGCTTCGGCCAGCATGCCGGACAGCGTCAGAGTACGCACGTTCGGCAGAGATTTCATCTCGTCAGAAAGTGGGATGGTGTCACAAACGATAACCTGATCGATCACCGATTTGCGCAGGTTTTCCACTGCGTTACCAGAGAAAATCGGGTGTGTGGCGTAAGCGAACACGCGCTTCGCACCGCGTTCCTTCAGCGCTTCAGCCGCTTTACACAGCGTACCGCCGGTGTCGATCATATCGTCGACCAGTACACAGTCTCGGCCAGCGACGTCACCAATGATATGCATGACCTGAGAAACGTTGGCACGCGGGCGACGTTTATCAATGATAGCCATGTCGGTGTCGTTGAGCAGTTTGGCAATCGCACGGGCGCGAACCACACCACCAATATCCGGGGAAACCACAATCGGGTTTTCCAGACCAATTTGCAGCATATCTTCCAGCAGAATTGGGCTGCCAAACACGTTGTCAACCGGGACATCAAAGAAGCCCTGAATCTGCTCGGCGTGCAGGTCCACCGTCAGAACACGGTCAACACCCACGCTGGAAAGGAAATCCGCAACCACTTTAGCGGTGATTGGCACACGCGCAGAACGCACACGGCGGTCCTGACGGGCATAGCCAAAGTAGGGGATAACGGCAGTAATACGACCAGCAGAAGCCCGACGCAGCGCGTCGACCATCACAACCAGCTCCATCAGATTATCATTGGTGGGGGCACAGGTGGACTGGATGATGAAAATATCACCACCGCGTACATTTTCGTTAATCTGTACACTCACTTCACCATCGCTGAAACGACCGACAGCGGCGTCTCCGAGGCTAGTGTAAAGGCGGTTGGCAATACGTTGTGCTAGTTCCGGGGTGGCGTTACCAGCAAATAGCTTCATATCAGGCACGAGAAGAACCTCAGGCTTTGCGTCCAGCGAATGAACAACACTGCGATAACCGGCGCATACCGCAAAGCGTGTTCAGACAGGTGTGTTGATGCGTCGCGTGCTGTGTCTGGAACAGGGGTGACACAGTCACGCATACGCTTAAATCCCGGAAAGAGTACGCTGCAACGGCGAGATATTTAGCCCGCGCGCCACAAATCCTCGTATCCATTCCGGGGCAAGCTCCAGCACCTGACGAGCGGCGGATTCGGTGTTAAATTCAGCAAACACACAAGCTCCGGTGCCAGTCAGGCGCGACGGCGCGTATTCTAGCAGCCAGGAAACCAGCTCATCAACCTCACGAAAACGTTTTCTTGCCACAGACTCACAATCATTGTGGAAAGGAAGCTGCAAAAGTTCATCAAGTGAGCGAGTTGGTGAATCTCTCGTCAGCTCCGGATCGCCAAAAATTTGCGGCGTAGCGATACTGACGCCAGGATGGGCCACCAGATACCACTTTTCTGCCGGGGCGGCTGGCTGCAATTGTTCTCCCACGCCTTCGGCAAAAGCTGCCTGCCCGCGGACAAACACCGGTACATCGGCACCCAGCCGCACGCCAAGGGTCGCCAGCTCATCGACACTCAACCCGGTTTGCCACAGATGATTCAGCGCCACCAGCACCGTAGCGGCATCTGATGAGCCGCCACCCAGCCCACCACCCATCGGCAGACGCTTTTCCAGGGTGATCTGCGCACCGGCATGTGGCGGCAGGGTGCCGCGCAGGTTTGCCGCCTGCATTAACGCCCGGGCGGCCCGCACAATCAGGTTATCCTCGTCCGGCACGTCATCAAGTGGTGTCAGCAAACGAATATCGCCGCTGTCATCCGGGGTGATGGTCAGCGTATCGCCGTAATCAAGGAACTGAAACAGGGTTTGCAGATTATGATAGCCGTCCGGACGACGGCCAGTGATGTAGAGAAATAAATTCAGCTTCGCCGGAGCAGGCCAGGTGGTGATCATTGTACGGTCCAGCTATCCATACGCAGTTTGATGCGCTGGCCACCTTCAGACAGCTCCAGATTTGCCGGCAGCGGTGGTGTGACTTTGCTGTCATAATCCGTAATCGAGACCTTCCACTGCTGGCCGTTACGGCTATAGTTCAGGCTCTGCAACTGATATTGGTCGTTCAGCTGATACTCGCTGGCATCGCCAGGCAGGCCCATCATCCACTGACGCAGATTGGCGAGCGGAATATCCATGCCGGTCAGCTGGGAGATCATTTTTTCAGCATCGTTGCTAACGTAGCGCTTGCCTTTGTTATCGACGATTTGAACGACTGAACCTTGTGCATCCAGCTGCAACTCGGTGCTACCCAGCGGGTTGGTTAGCAACAGGCGATAGCGGTCAGCGGCGGTTTGTTGCCAGTTAAAACGGGCATACACTTTCTGGCGATCAGAGATGTAAGCGAACGCACCACGGGTTTCATAGTGGCTGATTTTCGCCACTGTCTGCTGATGTTGTTGCCACTGTGGTGAGGTGGTGCTGGGACCAGGACCCTGCTGCGGCTTGTTGATGCTACAGGCAGCCAGCAGCACACTGGCAAGGGGTAGAAGGCGCAACAGCTTGCGCGGGGGCATGTGCATCACGTGGTCATCTCCTCAGACACGTTTTTATTTCGTAACCGGTAACGCTAACCATCCGCATCTAAGCCGTCAATGCTGATGTACGGATTATTGCGCACGATCAGTTTAATCTTATTACAGTCATAGCCTTTGTATGGCTTTTCTTGATCTAAGGCATCTTGTAGAATGCGCTTCACAAAACCATGACAATACCTGGGATATCCCAACCAGAATCACCATGACGCTGCTTGCTCTCGGAATCAACCATAAAACCGCACCCGTTGCACTGCGCGAACGTGTATCGTTCACGCCGGATACGCTGGATCAGGCACTTAGCAGCCTGCTGTCCCAACCGATGGTGCAAAGCGGAGTGGTGCTTTCCACCTGTAATCGTACTGAACTCTACCTCAGCGTAGAGCAGCAGACTGATTTGCAGGAGAAGCTGGTGCGCTGGTTGTGTGATTATCACCAGCTGCGCGAAGAAGATGTGCGCAAAAGTCTCTACTGGCATCAGGATAACGCCGCCGTCAGCCATCTGATGCGCGTCGCCAGCGGGCTGGACTCACTGGTGCTGGGCGAGCCCCAAATTCTGGGGCAGGTGAAAAAAGCCTTCGCCGATTCCCAGCGCGGTCATGCGTTGACCAGCGAACTGGAGCGCATGTTCCAGAAGACCTTCTCTGTCGCCAAACGCGTCCGTACCGAAACTGAAATCGGTGCCAGCGCGGTTTCCGTCGCTTTTGCCGCCTGTTCCCTGGCGCGTCAAATCTTTGAATCGCTCAGCACCGTCAATGTTTTACTGGTGGGTGCCGGTGAAACCATCGAGCTGGTGGCGCGCCATTTGCGCGAGCACCATGTGCAAAAACTGATGATCGCCAACCGTACGCGTGAGCGCGCTCAGCTGCTGGCCGATGAGGTCGGGGCTGAAGTGATTGGTCTGGCGGATATTGATTCGCGTCTGGCCGATGCTGATATTATTATTTCTTCTACTGCCAGCCCGCTGCCCATTATCGGCAAAGGGATGGTGGAACGCGCGTTAAAAGCACGCCGTAACCAGCCAATGCTGCTGGTGGATATCGCGGTACCGCGTGACGTAGAGCCGGAAGTGGGCAAACTTGCTAATGCCTATCTCTACAGCGTGGATGACCTGCAGGCCATCATTGAGCAGAATATGGCGCAGCGTAAAGCCGCTGCCGTGCAGGCCGAAAGCATTGTGGTGCAGGAAAGTGGCGAATTTATGGCCTGGCTGCGCGCGCAAAGTGCCGTTGAAACCATTCGCGAGTATCGTACCCAGGCTGATGATGTCCGCGCAGAATTGCAGGAGCGTGCTCTGGCAGCATTGCGTCAGGGCGCGGATGCGGAAAAAGTATTGCAGGAGTTGGCACACAAGCTGACCAACCGTTTAATTCACGCTCCAACCAAATCACTACAGCAGGCCGCGCGCGATGGCGACAGCGAACGCCTGCAGATCTTACGTGACAGTCTCGGTCTCGATTAGGCTGTTACGTCCTTTTACGGGATACCCTCAATTACATGAAGACCTCTATTGTTGCCAAGCTGCAAGCGCTCCAGGAACGTCACGAAGAAGTGGAAGCGATGCTGGGCGATGCTGGCGTGATTGCCGATCAAGACCGTTTCCGTGCGCTTTCGCGCGAATATGCACAGCTGTCTGACGTGACCCGCTGTTTCCGTGAATGGCAGCAGGTACAGGAAGATGTTGAGACGGCTGAGATGCTGCTCGACGATCCTGAAATGCGCGATATGGCGCAGGAAGAACTGAAAACGTCACGCGAAAAACGCGAAATACTGGAGCAACAGCTACAGGTATTGCTGTTGCCGAAGGATCCTGACGACGAGCGTCCCTGCTTTGTGGAAGTCCGTGCGGGCACTGGCGGTGATGAAGCGGCGATTTTTGCCGGAGACCTGTTCCGTATGTACAGCCGTTATGCGGAAGCGCGTCGCTGGCAGGTAGAAATTATCAGCAGCAATGACGGCGAGCACGGCGGTTATAAAGAGGTTATCGCCCGCGTAATTGGCGATGGCGCTTATGGTCGCTTCAAGTTTGAGTCGGGTGGACATCGCGTGCAGCGCGTTCCGGAAACGGAGTCGCAGGGCCGCATCCATACTTCAGCCTGTACCGTGGCGGTGATGCCTGAGTTGCCGGAAGCCGAACTGCCGGAAATCAATCCAGGCGACCTGAAAATTGATACTTTCCGCTCCTCCGGTGCCGGTGGCCAGCACGTTAACACCACCGACTCTGCTATCCGCATTACCCACCTGCCGACCGGTATTGTGGTGGAGTGCCAGGACGAGCGTTCGCAGCATAAAAACAAAGCGAAAGCGCTGGCCGTATTGGGTGCGCGTATCCACGCAGCTGAAATGGCAAAACGCCACGAAGCCGAAGCCTCAACGCGTCGCAACCTGCTGGGCAGCGGTGACCGCTCCGACCGTATCCGCACCTATAACTTCCCGCAGGGAAGGGTGACCGACCACCGTATCAACCTGACGCTTTATCGTCTGGACGAAACCATGGAAGGTAAGCTGGATACCCTGATTGAACCGATTGTGCAGGAATATCAGGCCGATCAGCTGGCGGCGCTGGCTGGACAGGATTAATGGAAATCCGTCATTGGCTCCGGCAGGCCGTCACTACGCTCCGTGGTGGCGATAGCCCAAAACGCGATGCAGAAATTCTGCTGGCGTTTGTCACGGGCAAATCCCGCAGCTGGCTGGTGGCGTTTGATGATGCGCAGCTTGATGACACCCAGCTACAGCAACTCGATACTCTGCTGGCACGTCGTGCCCGGGGTGAGCCGGTGGCGCATCTGGTGGGTGAACGCGAATTCTGGTCGCTGCCGCTACGCGTCAGTGACGCCACCCTGATCCCGCGTCCTGATACCGAAGTGCTGGTGGAGCAGGCGCTGACCCATCTGCCTGCTGCTGCCGCAAACATACTTGACCTGGGCACCGGCACCGGTGCTATCGCGCTGGCGTTGGCCAGTGAGCGACCTGATTGCCAGGTTATCGGCTGCGATCGTGTTGCCGCTGCCGTGGCGCTGGCGCAGGAAAATGCGCAGCGTCTGCATATTTCTAACGCAACGTTTTTCCTCAGCCACTGGTTTAGCGACCTTCCCCCACAACGTTTTGACCTGATCGTCAGCAATCCTCCCTATATTGATGCCGCCGATGAACATCTGCAGCAGGGGGATGTACGTTTTGAACCACTCAGCGCGTTGGTGGCCGATGATGCCGGACTGGCGGATCTTCGGGTCATTATCGCATCGGCCCCGGATTGGCTTTTGCCGGGCGGCTGGCTGTTGCTCGAGCATGGCTGGCAACAGGGTGAGGCGGTGCGTACCTTACTGGTTCAGCACGGCTATCAAGAGGTGAACACCGTGGACGATTACGGCGGTAATCCGCGCGTGACGCTTGGACAATTTCTCTGATTAAGGAAGCAAGATGGTTACCTGGTATCCACTGATCAAACATTTCCACCTGCTGACGGTGGTCATCACCATTAGCCTGTTCTTGCTGCGTTTCTACTGGCTTTGTACCGGTTCCGGGCAGTTGAACCGTCGCTGGGTGCGCATTGCGCCACACGTAAACGACACCTTTTTACTGTTGAGCGGCGTGCTGTTGGTCATGATTACGCACTTTTACCCGTTCTCACCACAAGGAAGCTGGCTGACGGAGAAGCTGATAGGGGTTATTATCTACATCGCCTTAGGTTCCGTGGCACTAAGTCGTCGCCCACGCAAGATAAGTATCCGCTGGATTGCCTGTCTGCTGGCTATCGTGGCGTTGCTGGTCGTGTTTAAGCTGGCGATGACCAAAGTGCCGTTATTGGGGATAGTATGACCTCGCCAGAGCAACTTGATTACAGTCAAACACCGTTAAGTGAAGCGGTTATTGGCGCAACCTGCGCCATCCGTGAAGATTTTTCTGCTCAATCCGTTGAGCTTCAGCTGGCTGCGTTGGTTGAAGAAGCGCGCGTTTATGTCAGCAGTGCAACGGATGCCGACCTGCAACTGGAAAAGTTGCTGGAGCTGTTTTATCGCCAGTGGGGATTTGGTGGTGCCAGTGGCGTCTACAATTTATCGGATGCGTTATGGATCGATAAGGTGCTGAAAAGCCGCCAGGGCACGGCGGTGTCACTGGGCGTGATCCTGCTGCATATCGCTGAGGAGCTGGAGTTGCCGCTGATGCCGGTGATTTTCCCGACGCAGATGATTCTGCGCGCGGACTGGCTGGATGGCGAGATGTGGTTGATCAATCCGTTTAACGGCGAAACCCTTGATACCCATACGCTGGAAGTGTGGCTGAAGGGCAATATCAGCCCGACAGCGAAGCTCTATCAGGATGATCTCGACGAAGCGAAAACCGTCAGCGTGATGCGCAAAATGCTCGATACGCTGAAAGCGGCGCTGATGGAAGAGAAGAAGATGGAGCTGGCGCTGAATGTCAGCCAGGTGCTGTTGCAAATCGATCCGGACGACCCGTATGAAATCCGCGATCGTGGTTTGATCTATGCTCAGCTGGAATGTGAACATATCGCGCTGAACGATCTTACCTACTTTGTTGAACAGTGTCCGGAAGACCCGGTGAGCGAAATGATTCGGGTGCAGATCCACGCAATTGAACAAAAACAGGTCACGCTGCACTAAGCGTACCTCTGAATAAGGAAAGGGCATGACACAGAAAGTAGTCAGTATTGGTGATATCAAGGTCGCAAACGATCTGCCATTTGTTCTCTTTGGCGGCATGAACGTGCTGGAGTCGCGCGACCTCGCCATGCGTATCTGCGAACACTACGTGAAAGTAACCGATAAACTCGGCATCCCTTACGTGTTCAAAGCCTCTTTTGATAAAGCGAACCGTTCTTCAATCCATTCCTATCGCGGTCCGGGTCTGGAAGAGGGCATGAAGATTTTTCAGGAGCTGAAACAGGCGTTTGGCGTGAAAATCATTACTGATGTCCATGAAGCGGCGCAGGCACAGCCCGTTGCTGATGTGGTGGACGTGATTCAGTTGCCTGCGTTCCTGGCGCGTCAGACTGACCTGGTTGAAGCGATGGCGAAAACCGGCGCGGTGATCAACGTGAAGAAACCGCAGTTTGTCAGCCCGGGTCAGATGGGCAACATCGTGGATAAATTCGCCGAAGGCGGCAATGACAAAGTCATTCTGTGTGACCGTGGCAGCAATTTCGGCTATGACAACCTCGTAGTGGATATGCTCGGTTTCAACGTCATGAAGAAAGTCACCAACAATAGCCCGGTGATTTTCGACGTTACCCATGCGCTGCAAACCCGTGACCCCTTCGGTGCAGCATCCGGTGGACGTCGTGCACAGGTGGGTGAACTGGCGCGTGCGGGTATGGCAGTGGGTATTGCCGGCCTGTTTATCGAAGCGCATCCGGAGCCGAACAGCGCCAAATGTGATGGTCCGTCAGCGCTGCCGCTCGACAAGCTGGAGCCGTTCCTGGTGCAGATGAAAGCCATTGATGATCTGGTGAAAAGCTTCCCGGAACTGGATACCAGCAATTAATTTGCCGGTTGATGAAAAAAGGCGTCGTAAGACGCCTTTTTTATTGCGCGTTCGGTTACAACATAATCGTCATCAGATAGCCGACAAACAAGGCCAGATGGGCCGCGCCGTTGAGCACATTGGTACGCCCGGTGGAAAACGAAATATGGCACAGGATCAGTACGGCGCTCATTACCACCATATGCGGCGGCTCCAGACCGAACACCAGCTGCTGGCCCGTCAGCGTAGCGATGATGGTCACCGCAGGTACCGTCAGGGAAATTGTCGCCAGCACGGAACCGAAAAACAGGTTCATTGCGCGCTGTACCTGGTTCATCAGCACCGCTTTGATCGCCCCGAGTCCTTCCGGTGACAGAATCAGTAATGCCACCAGGAAGCCGGTAAACTGCTCGGGTGCATTTAATTCTGTCAGCAGATATTCCAGCGTATTGGCGTTCATTTTGGTCACGCTGATCACCGCAATCAGATGCACAATCAGCCATGCGGTATGCCAGACAGAACTGTGCGCCGATGGTTTGCCATGATGCGGGTCGCCATCATCGCTCTCATCTTCGTGCTCATAAACAAACAAATTCTGGTGCGTTTTGGTCTGAATCAGCAGAAACACGCCATACATCGCCGCGGAAATCGCCGCAATCAGCAACGCCTGGGCGGTAGTGAAATTGCCACCGGGTAACGCATTGGGGAAAACCAGCACCAGAATCGCCAGCGGGAAAATGGCGATCAGATACTGCTTAACGCCGACCAGATTGACGTACTGGGTAGCGAATTTACGTCCGCCGAGCAGCAGCGCAAAGCCGACCAGGCCTGCGGTAACAATCATAATGATGGAGTAAAGCGTATCGCGCATCAGTGCGGGCGCGGCATCGCCGGTTGCCATCAGCGCGGAGATCAGGCTGACCTCCAGAATCACCACTGACAAGCTGAGGATCAGTGAGCCATAAGGTTCACCCAGCCGGTGGGCCAGAACGTCAGCATGACGAACCACGCTGAATGCGCTGCTCAGAATAGCAACCAGCGCCAGCAGGTTAATGCCGACTACAGCCAGAAGGCTGGTTTGCCCGCCAAAAAAGCTCAATACTGCCAGGGCGACAATCGGGAAAATCAGGGAATACTCAGAATGTCGGGTTTTCTCTTGTGCAGCCATTCACCATCCTCTCCGGAAAAAAGAACAAAATCAGGCAGTCAGTGCCTGATAAATATACGTGGTTTTACCGCGATGCGCAGTGTAACTTTTCAGCTTCTCCGTTGTTGCATCTTTACGCGTTTTTACTTTTAGTGAAATCAAGACCAATTCGGGTAAAAAACAAAGTTATCTCAATTCATCTTCATATTTTCATGGTGTTAATGTTTGAATGGTGAAGGTTTTCATGGTGATTTTTGCGATTTAATTTTGAGTTTATGAATAGAAATTTATGTTATAACTGAATTATTCTGTTTGTAAGGTAAAAATGGTGGTTTGCGTTTTTCTTTATCTGTTCCAGACTTATAAGGTGTGTTCGCAGGGGAGGAACTATGCCTTATTCATCAACACGTCAACTGCCTGACAGCATACGCCATGTACTGCCAGCGCACGCGCAAACCATCTACCAGAAAGCGTTTAACAGCGCCTGGGATCAGTATCAGGATGAAGACGATTGGCGCGGCGATGATTCACGGGAAAAGGTGGCACATAAAGTGGCCTGGGCGGCAGTGAAAAAAGATTACCAAAAGGGCGACGATAATAAGTGGCATCGTAAACATTAATTTGCGCGGGTCTTTGCGGCCCGCTTCACACTTCTCAACCCATCTGACTTTCTCACCTCAAGTATCATGCCAGGCAGCCGATGCTATTTACGGGCAATTTACCCTTTGTGATCGGCATCAACCTTGAAAAAATTGTGACAAATGCATTAATGTCTTCTTATCTGGCAGCTCTGTGCTAGCCAAAGGTCATGAAATCAGTTTCAGCGGAGCCAAATCGACAGGATGTCAGGGGAGTTGAGGAGGTCGCATTGCTAACCCGGGAATTCTTATTAAAAGCGGATTGTAAAACATCATTCGGCGATATTGATGACACGCTGCTGTGGAGCTGTGAGCAACGTGCCGCTTCTCTCGCTGCCACGCTTGCCTGTCGGCCTGACCAAAGTCCGGTGTGGATTTTCGGTTACGGCTCGCTAATGTGGAACCCGGTTTTTGAGTCGGAAGAAGTGGCGTCTGGTCATCTTGATGGCTGGCATCGTGCTTTCTGTCTGCGCCTCACGGCCGGACGCGGTACCGCATCGCACCCTGGCCGCATGCTGGCGCTGAAAGAGGGCGGTAGCACCAGTGGGCTGGCGTTTCGTCTGCCAGAAGCGCGTCTGCATGAAGAGCTGGAATTGCTGTGGAAGCGTGAAATGATCACTGGCTGCTATCTGCCCACCTGGTGTGAGCTGAAGCTGGACGATGGTCGCAGCGTATCTGCGCTGGTGTTTATTATGGATCCGCGCCATCCGCTGTTCGAAGCCGATTCCTGCCCTGGAACTATCGCCCCGTTAATTGCCCAGGCCAGCGGCCCGCTGGGCACCAACGCGCAGTATCTCTTTGCGCTGGAGCAGGAACTGGCAAAGCGCGGTATGCAGGAAGAAGGGCTAACGGTGCTTGCCAGCCAGGTCAGAGCGCTGCAACAGCGTACAGCGCGCTTATCCTCTTAATTGCCGGGGTTAATCAGCCAGGTGCCAGGTTTATCAATGGTCAGCGTCTGGCTGTGAACCTGACTGCCACTGTGCACTTCAATATGATACTGGCCTGCCGCCAGGCTCAGCGAGGCAAACCCGTTGCTGGCAGGCTTCACGTTCTGCGCTTTCCCATTCAGCACGATATTCTCGCCGCTCTGCAAACGCAGATAAAGGGTTGCCAGCACGGGTGCATTGCTGACGGTTTTGCTGGCTTCGGCGGGTGCAGGTGTGCCTGAGTTCACTAACGGCACCGCCACTTCACGATGATTCACTTTCCAGACAGCAACAATCACCGCCAGCAGTGCAACGGCAGCCACCGCCAGTAGTCCGGGTGATAAACGACGGACGTTGCGTGGGGTGAGCGGTTCAATGGCCGCCGCCGCATGGTTAACTCCCATGATTTGGGGTTCAGGAATGATGATCGCTGGTTCAGGTTCCGCTGGCGTTTCGCTGACGCTGGTATACCGGGCTACCAGCGCTTCGACATCGCTTACCGGTAAGTCTATCAGGCTGGCGAAAGCATCAATGGTTTGTGGCCGGTCAGTGGGTTTCATCGCCAGCGCGCAGTCGATGGCATGCAGCAGGGGCAGCGAATAGCCTGCAGGTTTGCGTTCTACCAGCGACTGATAGTTGTCTTCAATGCAGCGCACCACGGAAACCGGTGGCGCATAGCCGGTAATCAGATTATGCAGTACCGCGCCCAGCGCGTAAATGTCGGTCCAGGGGCCCTGTTCGCCTTCACCTTCTTCGCTGTATTGTTCAATGGGCGCAAAACCGGGTTTCAGCATAATCTCGGTTTCATCGGACAGGTTGCCAATCTCTTTACGCGCGGAGCCGAAATCCAGCAGCACTGGCAGCTGGTTCTCCTGAATCTGGATATTATCCAGTGAGATATCACGATGCAGGTAACCGGCCTGATGAATGGTATTGATGGCGCCAAACAACGGCGGCAGCAGGCGACGTATCCAGGCTTCGTTGACGCTTTCCGGGCTGGTCAGCTGCCACTCTTTCAGCGTCATGCCGCTGTAGTAGAGCGTCCCCATATAGGCAGTGCCGTTCTCTTCCCAGAAACGCAATACATGCAGCAGGCCGGGATGATTAAAACGCGCCAGCAGACGGGCTTCCTGAATAAAGCTGTTGCGACCGGCGTTGAACAGCTTCTGAAAGCGCTCGCCGCGCAGCTCCAGCGACAGATCAGCAGCACGAATGGCCAGTGAAACCGGCATATATTCTTTGATGGCGATAGTGCGCTCCAGCTGATGATCCCAGGCACGGTAAACAATGCCGAAACCACCGCCGCCAATCACATCCTTGATTTCAAACTCATTGAACCGGTAACCCGCAGGCAGGGCGTTGGGTACTTTCTGATTATCGTTTGCCGACATAGTGAACTCTCTGAACACGTCCTGTAGCGCCCGGCCATCGCGATGACATGGGCAACGACCGCTAATTAATTAATGTTACGCCAGGCACCAATCGCGGGATCGGCGAGATCCGCATGCAGGGTGTCAATCAGTAACACAGTCACTTTTTGCTGTGGCATAAACTGTGGCGTCCAGACGCCACGTAAGGTATCAACCCGCTTTTTAACGGCATCACTATCTTGTCCAGCGTTCTTATCCATTTTGATCAGCAAAGTCCCGGTAAAGCGCCACAGGTGTTGTTGCGCATCAAACGGCAACACCAGCCAGCTACCGTCGGCATCAGGACGCGTCACAATCATGCGTTGATTATTCACAGCCACCACCTGCAACGCTGTCGCGTTCAGATTGAGATCGGCGATGGGATAACCCTGATAAAAATTCACTGACTGCCTGCGGGTCTGACCGGCACTCATCAGCGTCAGTTCGCTTACACCTTCGAGCCAGCCTTCACTGGAGCAGTGCTGCTGGGTACTCTCCGGGACAAATAACGATTCCCCTTTCTCATCCCATGAAGTCCGGAAATGGCAGCCACCGGGCAGCGCAAATTGCTGCAATGGCGTGCTGTCCGCAGGGCGCGATAAATCAAGCGGTGCGGCATTATCGTTGCTGGCACTGGCCGTGGCGTCATTCAATACAATCGGCCGCCAGTTCTGCAATTTGGTGGCACTGCCGTTCGCCAGTACGCTGCCTTCTTTATCAGTCATTTGCCAGGGAATGACATCAAGGGTGCCACACTGATTCGCCAGTAATGTCCCTACGCGCGGCAGGAAGCTGGTGAGTACGCTGGAGTCGGTGCTTTTACCCGAGACAATGCGCAGCGGCAGCGTCTCTTTACACCAGTCGTTCGGCGCATTACTGGCCACGTCATCGATATACACTTCCAGTGAGAGGCTTGGCGAGTACACCACCCGATAATCTTCGGCCTGTGCTGTCAGGGTGAGCAGCAAGGTCGCTAAGCCCGGCAACCACAATTTCATATGAATCCTTGCATCAATAACGTGACGGCAGAAAACGTGCCGCATCAGCCTGGGAATAAAGCAGCGTTGCTTCCTGTGGCTCGCCAATCCAAATCGCCAGAGCACTCAGATTGTCGCTTTTTACGCTGCGGTTAACGGCTTGTTCCATCAATGCCAGCCACTCTTCGCAGGCATTCACCATGCGCAGTGCCTGTTCCATTTCTTCGGTGGTCAGGTTGAGCCAAAATCCGTCGGTGCAGACAAGAAATGCGTCGCCATCCTCCAGCGCAATCACATCGCTAAATGTGGCGGGTTTCGCCGGTTCAACGCCCAGCGCATTATAGAGTAAATTACTGTTAATGCCGGTATTTTCATAGCCAGCTTCGCGTAACTGCTGGGCAAGACTGTGGTCGCGAGTGACCTGGTGCAGCGCACCGTGACGGAAGTGATAAACCCGGCTGTCACCCGCGTGTGCCCACCACGCGCATTGTTTTTCCCGGTCAATAAACAGGGCAGCGAGCGTGGTACTCATGCGGGAAAAATTCGGATTCTTTCCCTGCGCGTCCAGCAACACGCGCTGGCAAAGTTTCACCGCTTCACAGGTGACTTCCGGTGTGAAGTCATCATTGTCCTGCAATGCACCCAGCAGCGTGTCACGTACCAGCTGTGCCGCCATGTCACCGCCGGGTATGCCTGCGACGCCATCACAGACCAGAAAACAGGCTTTATGCTCGTCAAGTTTCGCGCCGGTGCGATCCTGATTTTCATCGCGCATACCCTGCTGGCAGCGACTGGCAAACATCATCTTCATGCGTCTTCGGTCCGCGTTTGTGAGTCCTTGTATTGATTGACTTCCATGTCGTAGGCATGAAGAAAGGCTTCGCCGAACAGGGTGTGGAAGTCATCCTCAATCTCACCGGCGGTGCGCTGATAATGACGGGAAAAATGGTCCCACAGCGCGGCTTTGCGGGTATTGGAAAACGGTATTTTCGGCATGGCACCATCGCGTCGTGCCTGTTCTTCCAGCCGTTGCGGATTGAACGATTGCAGCATCGCCGCAATAATCGCGCGAATCCCGGCGATCATTCCGAGTTGATGCGCCTGTAAATCCACCAGCGCATCGCGTACCGCCGTTTCCGGCGGCATAAAGCCCGGCATCTGGCTCTGGTACATCTGCATCAACACAGTTTTGCCGGAGGGTAGGATCTTGAACGGGTTATTGGCCTCATTGAGGATCATCGTCATATCAGCTTTTACGCCGCGCTTGAGAATCGAGCGCGAGGAAAGCAGCGCCACCGTTCCCTGTGAGAACAGGCTCAACATGCGGCCAGTGACCCGCATTTGATCTTCATTCATCGGCGTCTGATGGCCATTATTCAGCCCCATCCCCTCCAGCAAAGCAGCAATCAGTTTATCCTGATCGCTGCCGGGCATGATGGCGGGCAGGGCGGGGGAATCGCTCTGTGGATCGATGCCGAGCCGGGCATCATTATGACGTTCAGAGCGTGTCACTAAGGGTTCAGAGATAACATTCTCAGCGGGGATATGCAGGCCATCCAGCATGCCGAGAGGATCGCTTTCGCTGGCAGCAAACAACGCCAGCGGATCATCTTTTTGCGTACTTGTACGCACCGGATCGCGGACCTCCAGGCCATAATCGCCAATCTTTAGTGTATCGCCATGCTGCAGGACCGCCTGCGCGCCACGGGGTAATGCTGCACCATTCAACACCACCGAGGTGACGCTTCCCTGATTGGTCAGACGGCATTCGCCTTCTGGCGACAGATGTACCAGTGCCTGCAGGCGCGAAATGGCCCGCGATTCATCCGGCAGCACCAGGTCATTATCCTGGCTACGGCCGATGGTGCCACCGGGAGGCTTAAACGCCACCGTTTTTGCCGGCACATCCGTATTGCATTGCACAATGGTAAATTCCATGAGTCTTCCCGTTTTCAGAGGGCAAACGTCGCGGTCTTATTCGAACATCGGCGGATAAAGACCGTTACGTCCCGGCTGCGCACCAGACGCCGGGTTAAACAATAACGAAAAAAGCTGCGCGGTGAGCGGGCCACTGTGTTTATGCGTGGCGTGAGCAAAACCGTCACTGCGATTACTCCACCAGTAGCTGATATGCTGCTGGGGATCAAACTGGTCTGCCACCTCACGCCAGCTCAGCGTGCTGGGCAGATCGTCAAAACCGATGACATCCATGATGTCAGAGCGACGTTTTTCCGGTACCAGTAAAGGTGACACCTGCTGTATTGACTGTTCCAGCTGCTCCGCTGTCTGTGCTTCACGCACTGCATGCCACAGCGTCGCGCCCAGCTCCTGGAACCACTCACCGGAAATCGCCAGCTGAGCAGGATGCCACAGGTTGAGTGGAAAATGGTGCAATGCCAACAGCGGCCAGGCACGACCGACACGATCGCACGAGGGCAGCAGGCAACCCATTTGCACCTGCTGGCGCAGTGGCGAAATCGGCAAAACAAAATTCCACACCGGAGCGGCGAGAAACTGCTGGGTACTGGCATCATTCTCCGGGTGCCAGTGCAGCAATCCCTGTTGAAACCAATGGCTCCAGGATGTCACGGTATTTTCACTGAGACGCTGTCGCAGGAAATCACCGGTTGTCGGCAATTTCCCGTACCAGCCTGGGGCGGTATAGGTCGCCATCGTTACCTCACCATTACTCACTGCGTCCGGTCAATCGCTGTGCAGCCTTTAAAGGCACGAGCGTCAGCGTATTGCCATTCTGACCCGCATTTTTCAGATTTTCCGCAAGCTTACGCATCATCAACGCATTGTCGCTGGCATAAGGCGAAGACTGAATCTGCTGATCCAGCAATTGGCTGAGATGCCAGTCCAGTTGTTGTAAATCGCGAGCGCTGACATTGGCGGGCAGGGAACGTTGCAGGTTTTGCATCAGCCAGCCGCGCAGAAACTCACCGTCATAATTGCGAGGCTGATACAACATCTGATAGGCCCGCAAGGCGTTGCGGCTGTATTCATTGTCGGTACCGGGATCGTCGCGCAGCAGATTGGTAATTTGCTGTGCCACGCGTGGCAACAATAAAGACTTTAAGGCGTTTTGATAAAGCACCCATGCCGCGTCACTCACCTGATTACCGCGATACAAGCCGACACGCATAGTAAGCGGTGGATTGTCGAGGGAAAAACGATCCGAAAGCGGCAATTTGACCAGGTTATTTAAGAAGGGTAGCAGATCAAAAATATTATCAGCAGGCTGATGAATCACCTGTTGGCTCTGGCGGGTAATGGGCGCGATACGAGCGGCGACCTGGTCCAGATAGCGCTGATTCTGGAGATAACTTGCCAGCCACAGACAGGAAAGCAGCAGCAGGGCACCAGTGAGGGCACCGTAGCCAATCCAGTGAAATAACCGGTTGCGGTACTCCCAATGGCGGTTACTCCCGGCCAGCCCGCTCTCACGAAACACCAGGTCACTCAGGAGATTACGGATAAAAAAGCTTTGACCTTTGGTACCGGGAATCGGGCTGCTGCGATTGACACTATCCCAGGCAGCAATGGTGTTCTGCCCAGCCAGCGGCAGCTGTAATTTGCGGTTCAACTCACCCATGATGCGGTCAAAGGGCAAGCCTTCCTGGGTGCCGCTGGTAAAAAACAACCCGCGCGCGGACCAGGCGACCGCATCCTGATGGCCGGAAAACACCACATCGAGATATTCACTCAGCAGCGGTCGCAGGGAGCTGAATTCCTGCGGGAAAAGGAAACTGTCGGCACGTTGCGTCAGGTCGCGATCCTGCGCCATCACCCCCGCCAGCTGTTGTTGCAGGCGCTGTTCCAGCAGATGGAAATGCTGATTGAAGCTGCGATGCCAGCTGTCCTTGTGCGGTTTACCCGGATCCCACGGAAAGGTAAAACCCCAGATGGCATCGCGCTGTTGCTTAGTCAGTGCACCGTAAAAGCTGAGAAATCCTTTCAGCAAATCGGTTTTCGTCACCATCACATAAACCGGGAAATGAATGCCGGTTTGCTGATGCAGCTCGACCATCCGCTGGCGCAGGGCGGTGGCCTGAGCATGGCGCGCTTCGGCTGAATCGGTCAGCAGATCGGCCACGCTAATAGTAATGATGACGCCGTTAATCGGCTGACGGGTGCGATAGCGTTTCAGCAAATGGATAAAGTTTTGCCATTCGCTGGCATCGCGTGCACGCTGACTCTCCTGCAATGCATAGCGACCGGCGGTGTCGATCAGTACCGCGCTGTCGGTAAACCACCAGTCGCAATGGCGTGTTCCGCCAACACCACGGATTGCCGCGTTGCCAAGGCTATCGGTAAGGGGAAAATCCAGCCCGGCATTAAGCAGGGCGGTGGTTTTACCGGCACCGGGAGCACCAATGATCACATACCAGGGTAACTGATAGAGATAGTGGCTCTGAAAACGTGCCAGCCAGCTTTGCTGTGGACGTCGGCCAAACTGGGTACGCTTCAGGCGCTGTGCGGCTTCACTGAAACGTTGTGTCAGGAGCGTTTCGGTTGCCAGGCGATCGGTTAACTCTTCACTGCTGTCCTGTTGCAACCGGGTGAGGAGTTTACTGTTAAACCACCCCCGCCAGATTGCCGGGATAAACTGGAACAGAACCCAGCAAAAATAGAGGAAGCCCACCACCAACTGGCGTGGCCACACCGGTTCGAGCGGGCGGGTATCGCCCCAGCTCCATAGCGGACCGAGTATCCACAGCACGCAACTCAGCGCGCTGACACCAATAAAGCTCCACAGCAGGCGGTGGGTTAATAAATGCTGAAGTGATGCGCGCATCACTGGCCTCCCTGATGATTGCTGAGGGTTTCCGGTGCCGCGAATAGGGTGATTTCCACCCGGCGGTTGCGGGCGCGGTTTTCATTGCTGTCGTTGGGCAGCAGGGGATTGCTGTCGCCACGTCCTTCAGCTTTTACATTGTGCCCCTCAGCCAACTGCGGATTGAGCAACTGCGCGACGGCGCGAGCGCGGGCAAAGGAGAATTCATAGCTGGAGGCAAAGCGTCCATCCACGGCACTGTCATCGGTATACACGGAAACCAGCACCGTACCTTTCACGGATTTCATCGCACTGGCGACATGTGCCAGCAGGGCGCGTCCCACCTGATTGACGACCGTACCGTCGGCGGCAAACAGTTTATCGGCGGGGATGATCACCTTGCTACCAAATGCACCATCGCTGACTTCCAGTTGCCCGGCGGCGATCACATCGTTAAGGCGCTGATGCAGGTCAAGCAGTGCCTGGGGGGATGTCGGGCGGCGTCCTGGCGTAATTTGCGGTAACGGTGTTTGATAGATGGCGCGCAGCAGGGGTTCCGCGGCGTTGCCCAGACGCCAGTTCAGGCCACTGTAGATCAGGCAGGCCACCAGGGCCGCCAGTGTGACGCAGGCCCACAGTGGCACCATCGGACGGGATAAGCTGCTCACCAGCGGATGGACCTCCACCAGGCGAGCCATCGCGGCAGCGTTATCCGGACGGGTTTCGGCAATCAAATGCGCCAGGCGCTTACGGATGATTTCGCACTGCGCAGGGCCGTTTTCACTGCCGCGATAGCGGCCTTCGTACCCCAGCAGCAGACAATAGTGGATCACTTCCAGCAGCCACAGATGTTGTTCCGGGCTTTGTGAAATGCGTGACAGCAGTTGAAAGACCTTGTCGCCGCCCCAGCTTTCATTATGGAAAGTGACCAGCATGCCATTACCGGACCAGACACCACGGGTGCCCCACGGCGTTTGCGCGGCGGCTTCATCCAGCAGGCTACACAGGCAATAGCGGGCACCAATGATCATCTCAAACGGTAAACCGGCTTGTTTACAGCGGTTTTCGAACTGGCGAACTTCATCGATGAGTAACTGACGTAGCCCGGCAGGATCGTCATGCGTCGCGGCCTGCCGAATCTGAACGACGGCATTGAGGATTGGGGCTGCGGCAGTCAATAAAAGGTTATCATTGCCCGTGACGTTCGCATCACGTGCAGGAGCGTCCTGAGTCATTAAATCGTGTTCTTCCAGGCAATAGTGAAACTCTCTGCCCGCAGAGAGTCAGCCTTCTGCGGGCAATATGCGCCGGATTCCATGATCAGTCTAAGATCCAGGTCGCGGTATCGTTGGTGCGGCATGCCTTGCTGGCACCCCCCACGTCTACACAGACCTGTTTGCTGCGGCGGGGGCGGGGACGGTCACTGCGCACGGTGGCATCGTAACGGCTGCTTTCGACACCCGCTTTCGGCGGCACGTAGCCAATCAGCTGACCCTGCGCTTCATCCGCAATCGCCAGCCAGCTATGCTCAACCCGGCCTAAAACTTCAAAGGTTTTACCGGTTTCCAGGTAACGCACCACTTTGCCGCTATAGTCGGGTGTGGTCATGATGGATGCGCCATATAAGGCACGAAAGCTCTCATTGACCGGCGTGAATTCGCCAGGTGCTGCCACCGCATGACGATGAACCAGTTTAACCCCATTCACTTCACTGGTTACCAGGGTGTCATCTGTGACTGGCGGCGGCGGCGCTTTACAACTCGCCAGAGTGAGCACCGCCAGCAGTGTTAGCACAAGACTCTTATTCACCATGATCCTCAAATTTCATCAGATTAACTACATAATGGGGAGTCCCGGGTGCCTGTTAACGGGCGCAGGAGGCCGGATTATGCAGTGAGAAAGCCATCAAAAAAACAGACAGATTACAGAAAGATAGTGCTCCCGTCAGTCTACCTAAGACTTTTGAGAATTCAAACCATTGCACCGTATGAAATCCCGTGTTAACGGGGAAAACGGGACGATCGTTGGGTGATAAAAAAACTGTGCGCGTGGGGATAGTTAAGCCAATTTAACTTATTTGATGCTATTCGGCGCTCAGGCCAGCGTAACCGCTTTTGATACCCGTCAGGACCAAAAATAAACGGTAAATAAGATTAATCTATTTTCTATTGTAAAAAAAGATTGCGGCAGTAAACAATTTTCTTACTTTCAGAATATCCGCCCCTGATTCGGCCCGTTGCAATATCAGTTCCGGCATGGCTTTTGCTAAGTCTTTTAGTCGAAAAGGTTATTTGCCAGGAGAATGCGATGACTCAGGCTGTGGATTATTTGCAGGCCAGCCGCGCGAGCGAAATTGCCAGCCTGCAACGGCTGCTGCGTACTGGTGAATTAATCACTGCAATCAGTGAGTTAATTCATCTGTTGCAACGCGAAAGAGGCGTCAGCAACATCTGGTTGTGTTCAGACGGACGTTTATTTGGTGATGAGCTGGAAGCGCGCGCGTTGGATGTCCAGCGTGGTCAACAGCACATGCTCGCCGTGCTGCCACCGGCAGATGCGCAACCAGGCTACAGTCGCTTCTGCCTGTTAATCGCGGCGGGTTTACAGGCGCTGGAAGGATTACCCGCACTGCGGTTGCAGGTACAAAGCCAGCAGCTGGCGCATGCACAGGCGATGGAAGCGTTCAACCACATTATCCGCACCTTACTCAATCTGGTGTTTGAAGCGGCGGATACCGCCAGCGAGCCGGATATTTCACGCGCGCTGATCGCGCTGTTCAGCTTTATGCAGGGGAAAGAACTGGCCGGGCAGGAACGCGCCACCGGCTCTGCGGGTTTTGCCGCCGGACATTTTAGTGAGCAGCAGCGGCAACGGTTGCAGGCATTGATTGAAGCCCAGGAGCAAAGTTTCGCCACCTTCAGCCAGTTCGCCGATGCCTATAATCTGCAACGCTGGCGCGCTATGGCTGATGCGGGAGGGGATATTGAACGTCTGCGGCGTATCGCCTGTACCGGTGCGCATTGTGGCGAGAACGGCGTACTGCAATGGTTCCGGTTGCTCACCGCGCGTCTCGATAAAATGAAACAGGTAGAAGATGGCCTGAGTGCCATGTTAATGAGCTGCTGTCAACGCGCCATCGCCGCCAGTGAGCAGCATGATACCCACGCGCCTGTGCTGGCGGATGAGGCCGGTTTCACCTTATATGTCGCAGGGGCTAACTGGCTGGCGGGGCAGGATATCACGCTGGATAGCAATGGTCTGGCCCCTCAACTGGGCCGTTCGGTGCTGTCGCTGATCCGCGAACAGGCGCAGCGTTTACAAACCCAGGCCGATGAACTGGCCAGCATGCGTGCCTCGCTGGATGAGCGCAAAATCATCGATCAGGCCAAGGGCTGGTTGATGCAACAACATGGCTACAGTGAGCAGGACGCGTGGCAGACGCTGCGTAAAAGCGCCATGAACCAGAACAAACGCATCCTTGAAATCGCTCAGGCGATCCTCGCGGTCGCCGCCACGTTAAAGACATAACCCATTAGAGTTAGCTGCACAAACAATGTGCGTATTTTGCGTCAACGCAGTGCGCACCGCTGAACGAAATAAAGGCTTAGCCGCTTAACTGCCTGAAATGTCGCCCTTCACCTTCCTGGCACAGCCTTTGCAATATCCTGAATGACATTACGCATTTGTTTTGCCAATGGCGGCAGAACGAGTGCTTTGGATAAAGGCGTCCGGCCCCGTGCAATTGCATGTGGGAGGACGCCTTTTTTTATTCCTTTTTTTCAGGGTAAAGCGGATGAGCAAAACGCGGTTTTCGATTTCCCGTCGTCAGTTTTTGCTGGGCAGTGCGGTGGTAGGCAGTAGCTATCTGCTGCCTGGCTTACGCAACGCCGTCTGGGCAGCAGGCAGTGATGCGCCGGAGAAAAGTACAGTGCGGGTGGGGTTTATCCCGTTGACGGACTGCGCACCGGTGGTGATGGCGGCCGTGAAAGGATTCGACAAAAAATATGGCCTCAGCCTGCAACCCAGCAAAGAAGCCAGCTGGGCGGCAGTGCGCGACAAACTGACGTCCGGTGAGCTGGATGCGGCCCATGCGTTGTACGGCATGATCTATGGTCTGCAATTGGGTGTGGCCGGTCCGCAGCACGATATGGCCAACCTGATGACGCTGAACAACAATGGCCAGGCCATCACCTTAGCCAACCAGCTGAAAGGTCAGAAGGTGACCGATGCCGCCAGCCTGAAAACCCTGATCGCGGGCAGCGCCAAAGGCACTTATACCTTTGCTCACACCTTTCCCACCAGTACCCACGCCATGTGGCTGTATTACTGGCTGGCAAATGCCGGGATCGATCCCATTGAGGATGTGCGTACCGTGGTGGTGCCACCGCCGCAAATGGTGATGAACATGAAGATCGGCAATATGAGCGGTTTTTGTGTTGGCGAACCCTGGAACCAGCGTGCCATCAGCGACAACATTGGTTTCACCGCCGCAACCACACAGCAAATCTGGCCGGATCACCCGGAAAAAATCCTCGCCACCCGCTCGCAATGGGTCACGGAAAACCCCAACACCGCCCGTGCGCTTACTGCTGCGGTACTGGAAGCCGCGCGCTGGATTGATGCATCCGACGACAACCGACGCGAAACCGCACAAACCCTGGCAGGGCGCGCCTGGATCAACACCAAACCCGAAACCCTGGAAGGCCGCATGTTGGGTCATTACGAAAATGGTCTCGGTCAGCAGTGGCAGGACGCGCATGCGATGCGCTTCTTCCACGACGGTGAAGTCAGCTTCCCGTGGCTTTCCGATGGCATGTGGTTCCTGACGCAACTGAAACGCTGGGGAATGCTGAAAAGCGATCCGGATTACCCTGGCGTGGCACAGAAAATCAACCGTATCGACATCTATAAGCAGGCTGCGGCTGCGGTGGGCAATGTCACGCTGCCCACTGGCGTCATGCGCAGCAGCACCCTGATGGACGGCAAAGTGTGGGATGGCAGCAACCCTGCCGCCTACGCCGCCAGTTTCGCTATTCACCATTAAGAGGAGTTGCCATGAAATCTGAAGCGCGCACCCTGAAACCTCCGGTCAGCGCCGCCGTTCCGACGGCGCAGGTGATCACTCTCAAGCTTCAAACGGCCCCCAGCATCCGCCAGCCCTGGCTGCTGCAACGGCTGATTCCGGCAGGTTGCGGCATGCTGTTGTTGCTGCTGGTATGGCAAATCGCCGCGTTATCCAGCAAAGGCTTTCCCACACCGTACGCCACCTGGCAGGCAGCACTGACCCTGTTTGCCGACCCTTTCTATAACAACGGTCCAAACGACCAGGGCATTGGCTGGAACGTGCTGGCATCGTTACAACGCGTGGCGGTGGGCTTTGGTCTGGCAGCGCTGGTGGGCATTCCGGCAGGCTTTCTGCTCGGTCGCTTCACCTTTGTCTCCCGCATGTTCAATCCGATCATCGCGTTGCTGCGTCCGGTAAGCCCGCTCGCCTGGCTGCCAATCGGCCTGCTGCTGTTTCAGCGTGCTGAACCGGCCTCCAGCTGGACCATTTTTATCTGCTCCATCTGGCCGATGGTGATCAACACCGCCGAAGGGGTGCAACGCATCCCGCAGGATTACCTCAACGTGGCGCGGGTGCTGCAACTGTCTGAATGGACGGTGATGCGCCGCATCCTGTTCCCGGCGGTGTTGCCCGCAGTGTTGACCGGGGTACGTCTGTCCATCGGTATCGCCTGGCTGGTGATCGTCGCTGCCGAGATGCTGACCGGAGGCCTGGGGATTGGTTTCTGGATCTGGAATGAGTGGAACAACCTCAATGTGGAAAACATTCTGATTGCCATTGTGATCATCGGCGTGGTCGGGCTGTTGCTCGAACAAATACTGATGCTGCTGGCGCGTCGTTTTAGCTGGGATAAATAAGGAGCCTCTCTGATGAATCCGATCATTCGTGTGCAGCAGGTGAGCCAGCGTTTTGCCACGGCTCAGGGTGATTTCCTCGCCCTCGACAACGTCAGCTTTGACATCCATCCGGGAGAAACTCTCAGTCTTATTGGTCATTCCGGCTGTGGCAAATCGACGCTGCTTAACCTGATTGCCGGGCTGACCGCGCCGAGCAGTGGTGTGCTGCTGTGTGACAACCGCGAGATCACCGGTCCTGGCCCGGAGCGCGCGGTGGTGTTTCAAAACCATTCGCTGCTGCCGTGGCTGACGGCGTATCAAAACGTTGAGCTGGCTGTGCAGCAGGTCTTTAAAGGCAAGATGAGTCGCAGCGAGATGGCGGAGTGGATCGAACACAATCTCGGCAGGGTGCAGATGAGTCATGCCATGCATAAACGCCCGGGCGAAATTTCCGGTGGCATGAAGCAACGCGTGGGCATTGCCCGTGCGCTGGCAATGAAGCCGCGAGTGCTGCTGCTGGATGAGCCCTTTGGTGCGCTGGATGCACTGACCCGCGCCCATTTACAGGACAGCGTGATGCGCATCCAGCAGGAACTCAACACCACCATCGTGCTGATTACTCACGATGTGGATGAAGCGGTGCTGCTTTCTGACCGGGTGCTGATGATGACCAATGGGCCTGCTGCGCAGGTTGGCGAAATTCTGGCGATTGATTTGCCACGCCCGCGCTCGCGTGTGGCGTTGGCCGATGAGCCGCGTTATCACCAGTTGCGCCAGCAAATCCTGCATTTCCTCTACGAAAAACAGACGGCGGTCGCGTAAGGAGCCGGGTATGCAGCAGCTGATTGTTATCGGAAACGGTATGGCGGGGATGCGCATGGTGGAAACCCTGTTGCAGCGTGCGCCAGGACGTTATGCGATTACCGTCATTGGCCGCGAACCCGAGGGAAATTACAACCGGGTGCTGCTGTCGCCGGTGCTGGCGGGGGAGAAAACCTTCGCTGAAACCCTGATTCATTCCCCGCAATGGTATGCAGAGAACGGTATCAGGTTGCTGGCGGGGGAAGAGGCCGAGTCGGTGGACATCGACGCCCGACTGCTGCACACCGACCAGCGCACCCTGAGCTGGGACAAGCTGGTATTTGCCTGTGGATCGCAGCCACGGATGCCGTCACTGCCAGGCATCGGACAGCCCCATGTGCTGGGATTCCGCACCTTACGCGATGTGGAAAAAATGCAGGCTGAGGCGGGACCGGTGGTGGTGCTGGGCGGTGGCTTGGTTGGTGTTGAGGCGGCAGCGGCACTCTGCCTGCAGGGGCGCGCAGTCACTTTGCTGCACCATCGTCCCTGGCTGCTGGATCGTCAGCTGGATGCCCACGCCGGGGCACTGTTGCAGCAACATCTGACCGCGCGTGGTATCGACTGCCGTCTCGGGGTGTCGTTGCAGCAGGTGGGATCGCAGCAGGTGACGCTCACCGATGGCAGCCAGATCGCCGCACAGCAGGTGGTGATTGCCATCGGCGTCATTCCGGAGATTGCGCTGGCGCAGGCGGCGGGCGTGCCTTGTCAACGCGGCATTCTGGTGAATCGCCAGTTGCATACCGCGATCCCCGGTATCTATGCCCTGGGTGAATGCTGCGAGATTGACGGGGAAACCTTCGGCCTGGTCGCACCCTGTCTGGCACAGGCGGCGGTGCTGGCCGGAAGCCTGGCAGGGGAGCCGGTGGATGATTTTTATTACCAGGAGAGCGGCACCCGGCTCAAGGTCAGCGGCATCGAGATGTTCAGTGCCGGAGACATGAGTGAAGCCCCTTCGCTGACCAGCTTCGACCCGCTAGCGGGACACTACCAGCGGCTGTTCCTGCGTGATGGCGTGCTTTCAGGCGTGCTGTTGTTTGGTGACAGCAGTCCGGCAGCAACGTTACTCACCCGATTACAACGGACCGAACGCGTTGATATCAATGCGCTGTTTGGCCTGGACAACAATACGACGCAGCCAGTGGCTGCAGGAAGCACAATGATGAGCAAACCCATTCTCGCAGTCGTGGGCCACGGTATGGTTGGCCACCATTTTCTTGAGCAACTGGTCAGCCGCGAGCTGCATCAGCAATATCATATTGTGGTGTACGGCGACGAGCCGCAGATGGCTTACGATCGCGTGCATCTGACCGAGTATTTCACGGGCAAAAGTGCTGACGACCTGTCACTGGTAAGTGACAACTTTTTCCAGCAGCACGGCATTGAGTTGCGTAGCGGTTGCGAAGTTAATGCGATTGACCCGCAGCGCCGCAGCCTGCGCGACAGCCAGGGGAACGAACTGGCGTGGGACAAACTGGTGCTGGCGACCGGCTCAGTGCCGTTTGTGCCACCGGTGCCAGGCCATGACCTGTCGCGTTGCTTTGTCTATCGTACGCTGGCGGATCTCGATGCTATCGCCGCCTGTGCGCGTGGAGCGCAACGCGGGGTGGTGATTGGTGGCGGTTTGCTGGGGCTGGAGGCGGCTAATGCCCTGAAGCAACTGGGACTGGAAACCCACGTAGTTGAGTTTGCCCCACGCCTGATGGCCGTGCAGCTGGATGACGGTGGCGCGCAAATGCTGCGTGGCAAAATCAGCGCCCTCGGGGTGCAGGTGCACACCAGCAAGGCGACGGAAGCGATTGAGAGCCAGCCGGACGGCAGCGTGCAACTGCGTTTCGCCGATGGCAGCCTGCTGGATAGCGACCTGGTGGTGTTTTCCGCCGGGATCCGCCCGCGCGATGCGCTGGCGGGTGCGGCGGGCATTACCCTCGGTGAACGTGGCGGCATCGTCATTGATGATGGCTGTGCGACCAGCGTGCGCGATGTGTATGCCATCGGGGAATGCGCCCTGTGGCACGGACAAATTTTTGGTCTGGTGGCACCCGGTTACCAGATGGCGCGGGTGCTGGCCGGACGACTGGCTCAGGAAGAGACGGCCTTCAGCGGCGCGGACATGAGCACCAAACTTAAGCTGCTGGGGGTGGAAGTCGCATCATTTGGCGACGCTCATGGTCGTACTCCGGCCAGCCAGAACTATCAATGGATCGATAACCCGAAAGGCATCTACAAAAAGCTGGTGGTGTCTGAGGATGGCAAAACCCTGCTGGGTGGCGTGCTGGTGGGAGACAGCAGCGATTACGCCAGCCTGCTGCAAATGATGCTGAACAAAATGGCGCTGCCGGAAGCGCCTGAAAGCCTGATTCTGCCGCAACTGGCGGGGTCGCCGGCCAAAGCACTTGGCGTTGCCGCGTTGCCGGACAGCGCGCAGATTTGCTCCTGCCACAATGTCAGCAAAGGCGACATCTGTACTGCGGTGCAAAGCGGCTGCGGTGATATGGCGACGTTGAAAAGCTGCACCAAAGCGGCCACCGGTTGTGGGGGCTGCAGCGCGCTGGTGAAGCAGGTGATGGAGCATCAGCTCGCCAGTCTCGGCGTTGAAGTGAAGAAGGACATTTGCGAGCACTTTGCCTGGTCACGCCAGGAGCTGTATCACCTGATCCGCGTGGGTGAGATCACCACGTTTGATGAGTTGCTGGCCCAGTATGGTCGTGGTCATGGCTGCGAAATCTGCAAGCCGTTGGTGGGGTCACTGCTGGCCTCCTGCTGGAATGATTATCTGCTTAAGCCCGCGCATCTGCCGTTGCAGGACACCAACGATCGCTACTTCGCTAACATCCAGAAAGACGGCACCTACTCGGTGGTACCGCGCGTACCCGGTGGTGAAATCACTCCGCAGGGCCTGATTGCGATTGGTGAAGTGGCGGCGCAGTACGACCTCTACACCAAAATTACCGGCGGACAACGTATCGACCTGTTTGGTGCGCGTCTCGATCAACTGCCCGCTATCTGGGAAGCGCTGATTGCCGCCGGATTCGAAACTGGCCATGCTTATGGCAAATCGCTGCGCACGGTTAAATCCTGCGTCGGATCGAGCTGGTGCCGCTACGGCGTGCAGGATTCTACCGCCTTTGCCATCGCGCTGGAGCATCGCTACAAAGGCCTGCGAGCGCCGCACAAAATTAAAATGGCGGTATCCGGCTGTACGCGCGAATGTGCGGAAGCACAGAGCAAAGATATTGGCGTAATCGCCACCGATAAAGGCTGGAACCTGTATGTGTGCGGCAATGGCGGTATGAAGCCACGCCATGCTGATCTGTTTGCCAGCGACCTGGATGACGACACCTTGATCCGTTATGTCGATCGCATTCTGATGTTCTATGTCCGCACTGCCGATCGTTTGCAACGTACCAGCGTATGGATGGACAACATGGAAGGCGGGCTGGCGTATCTGCGTGAGGTGGTGATTGACGATGCGCTCGGCATCGGTGCCACACTGGAGCAGGAGATGCAGAGGGTGGTGGATCGTTATCAGTGCGAATGGCACACCACGCTGACCGACCCGTCGCGCCGTGCGTTGTTCAGTGCCACCATCAACAGCGAGCAGCCGGACGAAACCCTGCATTACAGTGAAGTACGTGGCCAGCGTCAGCCGGCGGATAACCTCAGTATCCCGGTCCTGACCCTGCCAGCGGAACCGTGGCACGCCATCTGTGATGAGGCGGCGATACCGCCTGCGGCAGGTGTCGGGGCGCGGCTAGGTCAGCAGCGTGTGGCCTTGTTCCGCTTCGGTAGTGCCATTTATGCGCTGGAGGATATTGAACCGGGTACTCAGGCCAGCGTGTTGTCACGCGGCATTCTCGGTGATGTGGCCGGGGAGCCTGTGGTGATCTCGCCATTGTATAAGCAGCGGATACGCCTGCGTGATGGGCAAAGTCTCGACGACCCCCAGCTGCAATTACGTTGCTGGCCAGTGCGGGTTGAGGGTGGCAAAGTCTGGTTGGGTAATCAGCCGCTGCTGGCCCTGGCGGCAGCATCATGAAAACCACCTGTCCCTACTGTGGCGTGGGTTGTGGCGTCGAGATCCATGCTCCTGATGCCCCGGTCAGTGGCGACCGCCAGCATCCCGCCAACTTTGGCCGCCTGTGCGTCAAGGGGTCTGCGCTGGGGGAAACCCTCGGGCAGGAGGGTCGTTTGCTGTGGCCGCAGGTAAAAGGCCAGCGTGCCAGCATGGGGCAGGCGCTGGATTATGTGGCCACAGGATTGCGTGACATCATCCGTCAGCATGGCCCACAGGCAGTGGCGTTTTATGCCTCCGGGCAACTGCTGACTGAAGATTATTATGTCGCCAATAAACTGATGAAAGGTTTTATTGGGGCCGCCAATATCGATACTAACTCGCGGCTGTGTATGGCCTCGGCAGTGGTGGGGTACAAACGGGCCTTTGGTGCCGATGCGGTGCCTTGCTGCTATGAAGATATTGAGCAGGCGGATCTGGTGATTCTGGTGGGGTCCAACGCCGCCTGGGCGCATCCGGTTGCCTGGCAGAGGCTGGTGCAGGCGAAGCAGCAGCGGCCCGGGATGAAGCTGGTGGTTATCGATCCGCGACGAACCGCCAGCTGCGATCTGGCCGACCTGCACCTGGCCCTGCGTCCCGGCAGCGATAGCGCCTTATTTGCCGGATTACTTAACTGGCTAAGCAGCGAGGGTGGCATCGATAGCAGCATGTTGCCGCACCTCGACCATGTCGAAGCGACGCAGGCGGCCTGTACTGACTGGGATCTGGCCGCCGTTGCCCATGCCTGCCAGCTGGATCAGGCCAGCATCCTTGCTTTCTGGCAGCTGTTCACCGCGCATCCCCGCGTGCTGACGTTATGGTGCATGGGGATCAACCAGTCGCAGACCGGCAGCGACAATAATAACGCCATCCTTAACGTGCATCTGCTGAGCGGCAAAATTGGCCGCGCTGGCTGCGGGCCTTTCTCGCTCACCGGCCAGCCCAATGCCATGGGCGGGCGCGAAGTTGGCGGCCTGGCCAATCAACTGGCCGCGCATATGGGGTTTAGCGTGGAAGAGGTGGCTCGACTGGCTCGTTTCTGGCGCAGCGAGCGGGTAGCCTCTCAGCCCGGACTGAAGGCGGTGGAACTGTTCCAGGCGGTTGAGCGCGGTGAGGTAAAAGCGGTCTGGATTATGGGCACCAATCCGGCGGTGTCGATGCCGGAGGGAAATCGCGTGGCTGAAGCGCTGGCGCGTTGCCCGCTGGTGATTGTCTCGGAGGTGAGTGCGGCCACGGATACCAGCGCTTATGCCGACGTGCTGCTGCCCGCCCAGGGGTGGGGGGAAAAGAATGGCACCGTGACCAATTCGGAACGCCGCATTTCGCGGCAACGCAGTTTTGTTGCGCCCGCCGGGGAAGCAAAGCCGGACTGGTGGTTGCTGGCTCAGGTGGCTCAGCGTCTCGGTTATGAGGACGCTTTTGGCTGGCAGCATCCCCATGAAATCTTTATTGAACATGCAGCACTGTCTGGCTTTGAAAATCAGGGACGTCGTGCGTTTGATATCAGCGCCCTGGCAGAGCTCAGTCGTGAACAGTATGACCAGTTGCAGCCAGTGCAGTGGCCGGTTAATCCGGCTGCCCCGGCTGGTACTTCGCGGCTGTTCAGCGATCGCCGCTTCTTTCATCGAGATGGTAAAGCCCGTCTGCTGCCGGTAGCCATTCCGTTATCTACCCCATCGTCCGAACACTATCCGTTGCTGATGAACACCGGGCGTATTCGCGATCAGTGGCACACCATGACGCGTACCGGAGCGGTGCCGCGGCTGATGCAGCATTACGACGAACCTTTTATCTTGCTGCATCCCCATGACGCGGCGACACATGGCCTGAGTCAGGGCGATCTGACGCGGGTGCAATCACAACTTGGCTGGTGGTGTGGCCGGGTGATTATCGATAACGGCCTGACGCGTGGACAGCTGTTTATCCCGATGCACTGGACGCGTCAGTTCAGCGCCCAGGCGAATGTCGATGGGCTGGTGGCGGCGCGTTGTTGTCCGGATTCCGGGCAACCAGCTCTCAAGCAAACTGCCGTGCGTCTGCAACCGCTGCGTCCGCAGTGGCAGGGCTGGTTGTGGCAGCGCGAGCAGGTGGCTCCTCAGCATGTGGATTATTGGTCACGCGCGCCGCAGCCGGGTGTACAGCGTTATGTACTGGCCGGGCAGGGAGCACCCGCCGATTGGTTACAGCAGCAGCCCGGTGCAACTGAGCTGCAATGGCAGCAAGCCCGTGCAGGTCAGCAGTTGCATCTGTTGGGCTGGCATAATGGTCAGCTGGAGCGGGCATTCTATGCCGCTCCCTGGTTACCAGAGATTGACCATTCCTTTGTCGCGTTGGGATTCAGCGAACATCCAGCAACGGCGCAACAACGTCATGCGCTACTTGGCGGACGGCCTGCGCAGGGGGAGAGCCAGGGACGGACTATTTGCAGCTGTTTTGGCGTCGGTGAAGTCGCCATCCGACGTGCCATTGAGCAGGGTTGCCACTCTCCGGCAGCGCTGGGCGCAACGCTTAAGTGCGGCACCAACTGTGGCTCCTGTATTCCGGAGCTGAAACAACTTATCAGCGCGCTTCAGGTAGCGCAGTAGCGGAGGCCATCATGACCCAGGCAATTGAGACACTGGATAAACTGTTTAACCCGCCGGGATTGGATGCGCCACAGGGTCAGGTATGGCTGGTGGGTGCCGGGCCGGGCGATGTGGAGTTATTGACGCTGAAAGCGCTGCGGATGATCAAAAGTGCGGATGTGGTGGTCTATGATCGGCTGGTCAGTGATGATGTCATGGCGGAAGTACCGGCTAGTACGCTGGCGATTGATGTCGGTAAAAAACCGGGCAGTCATGGGTTAAAACAGGCGCAGATCAATCAACTGCTGGTGGATCTGGCGCGTAGCGGGCGCAATGTGGTGCGTCTGAAGGGGGGCGATCCTTTTATTTTTGGTCGTGGTGGGGAAGAGATGGTTTTTCTCCAGCAGGCCGGAATTGGTTGTCAGGTGGTGCCAGGGATTACGGCCGCTGCAGGTTGTGCGGCAGCCAGCGGTATTCCACTGACCCATCGCGAATGCGCCCAGTCGCTGCGACTGATTACCGGGCACGGTAAAACCGGCGAGCCGCAGCTGGATGATCATAGCCTCGCCGCCACCAATCAGACGCTGGTGTTTTATATGGGGCTGAAATGGAGCGCCAGTATTAGCGTACAGTTGCAGGCGCAGGGGCGAGAACTGACCACGCCGGTTGCCATCATTGAGAATGGCACGCGACCAGAGCAACGGGTACTCATCACCACCCTGGAGCAGCTTAGCGAGACAGTAGCCCGCGAGCAGCCGCAATCACCCGCGTTGTTGCTGGTGGGTGAAGTGGTGCGCTTTTATCGCGCGACCAGCGTCGCAAACGCGGCACATTGCGCTATGGTGTAGCCGCGCGATTTATCACGCCATTTTCTGCGATGCCCTGTCCTGAAAGGGCATCGTTTTGAAATGACTCTTTGCTGATACTTTCCTGAACACCCCGCGATATCATCAGTGCAGGCGGTAATTTCCCTTATGGCTAAATAAGCTGACATTTTCCCCCCTTAATCCACGCTTTAGCGTCCGCGCCTTTTGGCATCCTATGCTCAGAATTCCAGTCAGCAGAGGTATGTCGTGGCTGAAGACAGTAGCGATGAGGACAAAACAGAATCGCCCACAGCGCACCGACTAGAAAAAGCGCGTGAGGATGGGCAGATTCCGCGTTCGCGCGAGCTGACGTCATTACTGATGATGTTATCCGGCATTATGATTTTATGGCTGGGTGGCACCAGCATGGCGCGACGGCTGGCGGCGATGGTGGCGACCGGTTTTCGTTTTGATCATGGCATGGTCACTGATGACAAGGTGATCGTGGCGCATATCAGTACCCTGATTGGCCAGGCGGTGCTGGCGGTGCTGCCGCTGATGGCCGGTTTAGTGCTGGTGGCGATGGCTGCACCTATGCTGCTGGGCGGTATCGTCATCAGCGGTAAATCTCTCAGCCTCGATTTAACCAAACTTAACCCGTTAAGTGGTCTGAAACGTATGGTTTCAGGACAAACCTGGGCTGAGCTGCTGAAAGCCATCCTCAAGGCGGTGTTGGTGGGGGCGGTAGCTGGTTGGTATGTCTGGTCACATTGGCCGGAGATGCTGCGTTTAATCAGTGAATCCCCCATGAACGCGCTGGAACATGGCATGAACATGATCGCCGTGTGCTGTTTGCTGGTGATGCTGGGTTTGATTCCGATGGTCGGCTTCGATGTGTTTTGGCAGTTGTACAGCTACTTCAAAAAATTACGCATGTCACGCCAGGATATCCGCGACGAATTCAAACAGCAGGAGGGCGATCCTCATGTTAAAGGGCGAATTCGTCAGGCGATGCGCGCCGCTGCCCGACGCCGCATGATGGCTGACGTACCCAAGGCCGATGTGATCGTCACCAACCCGACGCATTACTCGGTTGCGCTGCAATATAACGAGAAAAAGATGAGTGCGCCGAAGGTGATCGCCAAAGGTGCCGGAGACGTGGCGCTGAAAATTCGCGAACTGGGCAAAGAACATCGCGTACCCATTCTTGAAGCACCGCCGCTGGCGCGTGCGCTATATCGTCATACCGAAATTGGTCAGTTCATTCCGGGGGCACTTTATGCGGCGGTGGCCGAAGTGCTGGCGTGGGTCTGGCAGCTGAGACGCTGGAAGCGTGAAGGCGGCATGATACCGAAGAAACCTAATAATCTGTCGGTCCCGGCAGAGATGGACATTCCAGGAGAGAACAGAAACGATGGCTAATCTGGCCGAAAAGCTGCGGCTACCGGGCAACTTCAAAGACACACAATGGCAGGTACTGGCTGGTCCGGTACTGATCATGATGATCCTGTCGATGATGGTGCTGCCGTTACCCGCGTTCATCCTTGACCTGCTGTTTACCTTTAACATTGCGCTGTCGATCATGGTTTTGCTGGTGGCGATGTTCACCCAGCGCACGCTGGATTTCGCGGCATTTCCTACCATTCTGCTGTTCTCCACGTTGCTGCGTCTGGCGCTTAACGTCGCCTCGACACGTATCATCCTGCTGGATGGTCATACCGGTGCCGCAGCGGCAGGACGCGTGGTGGAAGCCTTCGGCCACTTTCTGGTCGGTGGTAACTTCGCGATTGGCATCGTGGTGTTCATCATTCTGGTCATCATCAACTTTATGGTTATCACCAAGGGTGCTGGCCGTATTGCTGAGGTGGGAGCGCGCTTTGTCCTTGATGGGATGCCCGGCAAACAGATGGCGATTGACGCCGACCTGAACGCCGGTTTGATCGGCGAAGAGGAAGCCAAACGCCGTCGCTCAGAGGTGACCCAGGAAGCTGACTTCTACGGTTCGATGGACGGTGCCAGTAAGTTTGTACGCGGCGATGCCATCGCCGGGATCATGATCATGGTGATAAACGTGATCGGTGGCCTGCTGGTGGGTGTAGTTCAGCACGGTCTGGATCTGGGGCACGCAGCCGAAACCTATACGCTGCTGACCATCGGTGATGGTCTGGTGGCGCAGATCCCGGCACTGGTCATCTCGACTGCTGCTGGTGTTATTGTGACGCGCGTCAGTACTGACCAGGACGTTGGCGAGCAGATGGTGGGCCAGCTGTTTAACAATCCGCGCGTACTGATGTTAAGTGGTGGGGTGATTGGTTTGCTAGGCCTGGTGCCAGGAATGCCTAACTTTGTATTCCTGCTGTTCACCGCTGGGCTATTGGGTCTGGCCTGGTGGTTGCGTGGCCGTCAAATGCAGCCGAAGAAACAACCGGAAGCGTCCAGCGTGGTGAAAAGTCAGGAGACACCTGCCACGGTTGAAGCCTCATGGACAGACGTCCAACTGGAAGATTCACTCGGTATGGAAGTCGGGTATCGCCTGATTCCGATGGTCGATCATTTGCAAAATGGTGAACTGCTGGGGCGTATCCGCAGTATCCGTAAAAAAGTGGCGCAGGAGGTGGGCTTTCTGCCGCCTGTGGTACATATTCGCGACAACATGGAACTGCCGCCCGCACGTTACCGCATTCTGATGAAAGGGGTGGAAATTGGCAGCGGCGATGCCTATCCGGGACGCTGGATGGCGATTAACCCTGGTACCGCAGCCGGCACCCTGCCGGGTGAGGCGACTGTCGACCCAGCCTTCGGCCTGGCGGCTATCTGGATCGACAGTGCGTTGAAAGAGCAGGCACAAATTCAGGGCTTCACCGTGGTGGAAGCCAGTACCGTGGTCGCAACGCACCTCAATCATCTGATTGGACAATACGCCAGCGAGTTGTTTGGTCGTCAGGAAGCCCAGCAGCTGCTGGATCGTGTGACGCAGGAAATGCCGAAACTCACCGAAGATTTGGTGCCGGGCGTGATCACCCTGACCACGTTGCATAAGGTCTTGCAGAACCTGTTGACGGAGAGAGTGTCGATTCGTGATATGCGCACCATTATCGAAACGCTGGCCGAACATGCACCGGTACAGACCGATCCGCAGGAGCTGACCAGTGTGGTTCGCGTGGCGCTGGGTCGTGCCATCACCCAGCAGTGGTTCCCTGGCAACGGGGAAGTGCAGGTGATCGGTCTGGATGCCACGCTGGAACGTCTGTTGTTACAGGCGTTACAGGGCGGCGGCGGTCTGGAACCGGGTCTCGCCGATCGCTTGTTGCATCAGGCACAGGATGCGCTGCAACGTCAGGAAATGCTGGGTGCGCCGCCGGTGCTGCTGGTTAACCATCCACTGCGCGCATTGCTGGCACGCTTCCTGCGGCGCAATCTGCCGCAGCTGGTGGTGTTGTCTAATATGGAGCTGACGGATAACCGCCAGATTCGTATGACCGCCACCATCGGAGGTAAATAACATGCGTCGCGTCTGGCCGGGTCTGTTGCTGTTATTACCCCTGTGGGCAGTGGCGGCGGACGGTGCGTGGCATGCCAGCGCCAGCGGGCCGACTCTCGGGGCGCGCGGTAACTGGCTGGCTTCTCCGCCGCTGCGTGCCACAACAAAGGTGCAGGGAACGATTTCACAGGTGAGTTGGCGCTATCAGCTGAGCCGTCCGGCACCGTCCGGGCTGGTGGTGCGCCTTTGTGCCAGCCAGCGTTGTGTGCTGCTGGAGGGGGCGAGCGGGACGACGCGCGGTTTGGCGCACATCGCTGCTGATGAAACGTTGCACCTGGCTTTTGGATTTAACGGCCGGGGTGCGGTGCCGCCTGGCCTGCGCGTGGTGAGCAGTGAAGTTACCGTGAATTATCACTAGCCCATAAAAAAACCCGCCTTCTGGCGGGTTTTTCGTATTACATACGTTCGACAGTTTTAATGCCGAGGGTATCGAGACCCTGCTTCAGCGTTTTCGCTGTCAATGCCGCCAGTTGAAGACGGCTATTACGCACCTGCTCATCTTCCGCCGACAGGATCGGGCAGTGCTCGTAGAAGCCCGAGAACTGACCCGCCAGATCGTACAGATAAGCACACATCACATGTGGTGTCCCGTCACGAGCAACCTGAGTAATGACTTCTTCAAATTGCAGCAGACGCGTTGCCAGCTGGGCTTCACGCTCTTCAGTCAGTACGATCTCGCCTTGCAGGCCGTCGGCATCAATGCCGGCTTTACGGAACACCGACAGCACGCGGGTGTATGCATACTGCATGTAAGGCGCAGTATTGCCTTCAAAGGCCAGCATGTTGTCCCAGTCGAAGACGTAATCGGTGGTGCGGCTTTTTGACAGGTCGGCGTATTTCACCGCGCCGATGCCCACCACTTCCGCCAGATCCTGCAACTCCTGCGGTGTCATATCCGGGTTTTTCTCACTGACCAGCGCCAATGCACGTTCAACCGCTTCGTCCAGCAGGTCAGCCAGTTTGATGGTGCCGCCGGTACGGGTCTTGAATGGACGGCCATCTTTGCCCAGCATCATACCAAATGCGTGGTGCTCCAGCGGCACGCTCTCAGGCACGTAACCGGCTTTACGCACGATGGTCCATGCCTGTTGCAGATGCTGATGCTGGCGTGAATCGATGTAGTACAGCACGCGGTCAGCATGCAGGGTTTCGTAACGATATTTCGCACAGGCGATATCGGTGGTGGTGTAGAGATAGCCACCATCTTTCTTCTGCACAATCACCCCCATCGGTTCGCCTTCCTTGTTTTTGAATTCATCAAGGAACACCACGGTTGCGCCTTCACTGATCACCGCCAGACCTTTCTCTTTCAGGTCGGCAACGATGCCCGGCAGCATGTTGTTGTACAGGCTTTCACCCATCACATCTTTACGCGTCAGGGTAACATTCAAACGATCATAAACTTTCTGGTTCTGACTCATGGTGATGTCGACCAGCTTCTTCCACATGGTGCGGCAATATTCATCGCCACCCTGTAATTTCACCACATAGCCGCGCGCGATTTCGGCGAAAGCTTCGTCTTCGTCATAAGTGCGCTTGGCTTCGCGGTAGAAGGCTTCGAGGTCAGCCAGTGCGATATCTTCATGATGTTCGTTCTGCTGTTTTTCCAGGTAGGCAATCAACATACCGAACTGCGTACCCCAGTCACCGACGTGGTTGGCACGGATGACATGGTGGCCGAGAAACTCCAGCGTACGCACCGCAGCATCACCGATGATGGTGGAACGGACGTGACCTACGTGCATTTCTTTCGCCACGTTCGGTGCGGAATAGTCAATCACCACGGTTTCGGGTGCCACGCTGCTAACGCCAAGACGGGGTAATACCAGCGCCTGCGCCGCCTGCTCAGCCAGCCACTGGCGATCGAGGAAGATATTAATGAAGCCGGGACCGGCGATTTCGACTTTGCTGGCAATACCGTGCAGATCAAGATGCTGGATCACCTGCTCAGCCAGCTGACGCGGTGCCTGACCGAGCTTTTTTGCCACCGCCATGATACCGTTCGCCTGGTAGTCGCCAAATTGCACCTTAGCGGACTGACGAACCTGGGGTTCGCAATCGGCAGGCGCACCTGCCGCGATCATTGCCTGACTGACTTTGTCGGAAAGAAGAGCCTGAATATTCACCGCGTTACCTTCATATGCTGAAATGGCCCGCCTGCCATGAGCGAGCCGTTGTCGTCATCCCGCAGAGGCGTTCTCGGGCTGGCGGGACGGAAAAAATAAGAGGGGAAGTATACGTGAAATGATAGAGTGCGTCAGCAATCGGTTCAGAGCGAACAATAGCGGAAATTGCAGCGCCGGTTAACGGCGCCGTGTAAAGCGACGAGGATTTTTAACGCTTTTGTCTTCACGCACCTTCCAGTGGCGGGAAATTGCAAATCCCATCAATGCAATCAGGACCGCGACAACAATGAGCATAGACATAGGGCCATTCCTTTTATTTGAGTAGTCACAAATTTATAAGAAAGGATTTCAGGCTGCAATTGTTTGCAGGCTAAATAAGACTTATCTCATTGTATTAATTATGTTTATTAAAAACAGATGGTTAAGGTGCTTTCATAAAGTAACTTTTGGACCTGGGGTTGCGATTAATCCGAATTGAAAGGCAGTTTTATACGGTTTTACGGGCTTTTAGCGTGGAAATCAGATGATTCCGACAGTTATGCCTGAAGAAATTCAGATTCTGCAAGAGTCTGCATTGATTAAAATATCTAAACTAATCGTAAGGTGATTGACGCATGACGATGATTTTTCCTTCGGAACTGAAGGATTTGGAACAGGACCTGCTGCGCTTTGAACAGGCGTTACTCCAATTTGCTGAACGTTTGGGATTGCAGCTCGATCAACACGAAGCCGATCATGTGGCAGTTCGCTGCCATCAGTACGCTACGGCTGAGCGCTGGAAGCAGGGTTTGTTGCAAATCGGCAGCCAGTTCTCTGAAGCTATGATCAATGGTCGTCCGATTTGTTTGTTCAAACTGCATCAGCCCATGCAGCTGGCGGGATGGCAGGTTGAGGTGATTGAGTTGCCCTGGCCGGGTGAAAAACTCTATCGGCATGAAGGATGGGAACATGTGGAAATTGTGTTGCGTGGTGAGCCGGAAACGCTGGGCATGCGGGCGATGGCGCTGCTGGCCGATGAAGCGCTGATGCAACCGGGAATTTCGTTTAAAACCAGCACCCCGCAGGGCGAAAAGGAGCGTTTGCCCAATCCGACCCTGGCAGTGACGGATGGGCAAACCACCATTAAGTTTCATCCGTGGCGACTGGAAGAGATCGTCGCCAGCGAACAGGCTTAACGTCGGGTTGCCACCGTGCGTTGCAGACGTGCGACGGCTTCCTTCAGCGTGGCGCGGGTACAGCCAAAATTGAAACGAACAAAATTATCGTCGCCAAAATCGCGTCCTGGTGAGAGACCCAGCCCGTGCTGTTCAAACCACCGTGCCGGGCTGGCAACGGCAAGCTTGCTGGCATCGATCCAGCCCAGGTAAGTCGCTTCCGGGGATACCATGCTGAGCTCGGGCAGGGCATTAACCTGTTCCACCAGCCAGTCACGATTGGCGCGCAGATAATCAAGCTGTGCTGCCAGCCAGGCATCCCCCTCCCGCCAGGCTGCCTCTGCCGCGACCAGTGCCAGAATGTCCACCGCAGGCACAATCCCCTGACGCGTCTGATTAAAACGTTTACGTAATTCCGGGTTAGGGATGATCGCCATTGATGCGCCCAGCCCGGCAATGTTGAAGGTTTTCGATGGTGAAATCAGCGTGATGCTGCGCTGTGACGCGTCTTCACTGAGTGATGCAAAAGGAACGTGCTGCACGCCGGGGCTAAGGATCAGGTCGCAATGAATTTCATCAGAGCAGACGATCAAATCATATTGTTGCGCAAAGGCCAGCTGTGCCTGCAACTCGTCACGTCGATAAGCGGTACCGCCCGGATTTTGCGGATTGCACAGCATCAGCAAACGTTCATTACCCTGCATCTGTTCATTGACCACCGCCAGATTCATTAGCCAGCGCTGATTTTCTAAGTGCAGCGGCAAGTGGATTTGACGTCGATCCGCCAGTTTCGCCGCAGCGCGAAACGGGGGATAAATCGGGTCCGGAGCGACGGTGCTTTGCGCGGGGTCGGTAAATGCGCGGACCGAAAGATTCAGGCCACTGACGACTCCCGGCAATAATACAATCCATTCCGGCTGGATATGCCAGCCATAGCGCTGCGCCAGACGGGAAATCGTGATATCAATCAATCCGGTTGGCGTAGCGCCGTAACCAAAAACACCGTGCTCTGCCCGGTTTTTTATCGCAGTAATCACGCATTCCGGGGAGCGAAAATCGGTGTCGGCAACCCATAGTGGCAGTACATCCTGATCGCCATATTTGTGCCATTTCAAACTATCGCTGTGACGGCGGTCTATCCATTGGTCAAAATTGAATGCCATAGTTAGTTTTCCACGTAAACTGTCTTCATTGAGCAGACTAACTTAAGCAATCTTCCCGAGCCAGAAGTCATGTGAAAGGAGAAAAGTATGACGAAACTGGAAATATGCTGCTACGGCATCGACTGTGCAATGACTGCGCAGCTGTCCGGTGCTGACCGAGTGGAACTCTGTAGCGCACCCCGTGAAGGCGGGCTGACACCTTCTGCGGGCGTGCTGGAAGCGGCACGACGGCAGGTGACAATTCCGGTGCATCCGATTGTCCGGCCGCGCGGCGGTGATTTTTGTTATACCGCCCACGAGTTCGAAGTGATGAAATCGGATGTGGCGCTGATGCGTGAACTGGGTTTCCCTGGTCTGGTTATTGGCATGCTGGATGAAGATGCGCACGTGGATATCGCCCGTATGCGCCAGATTATGGCGTTGTGTGACGGCATGGCAGTGACCTTCCATCGCGCCTTTGACTTGTGCCATAGCCCAAAACGTGCGCTTGAGGTACTGAGTGATTTGGGTATTGCGCGCATTCTGACTTCGGGTCAGCAGCAAAGCGCGGAAACCGGAATTCCATTATTGCGGGAACTTAATGAGCAAAACGTGGGTCCAATCATTATGGCCGGGGCAGGGGTGCGTCTTAGCAACCTGCAGAAGTTTCTGGATGGTGGAATCCAGGAAGTTCATAGCTCGGCAAGCCGCTTAGTCGCCTCCCCGATGCGCTACCGCAAAGCTGGGGTGTCGATGTGTTCTGAAGCGGAAACCGATGAATTCAGTCGCTACTGTGTTGATGGTGATGTGGTGGAAGCCATGAAAAGCATGATGCAGATGAACACCGTCCGGGTAGCCTGAAATCACGCCAATTTTGCCGCGCAGCACGCCGAAAGCATGACGTGATGTTTGCAAGTACCAAACCCCAGTTTTTCTTGCTGGGGTTCTTTTTGTCTAAAATAAGCATTAACCTCAGTGAAACCTGGTTATACCACGCCGGTGTCCCCTTACTGCGCGTAGTATCAAATATGACGAATCATAAAAATATAAATCCGTCAACCCGCCAATATTAAACTCACATAATCTCCATATTGTCATTACCATGACGTGCAGAGAAAAGAACTTATTACAACTAAAAGCACGGATGATTTATCAACCACAACATTCGTGTGTCATCAATGTAGTACTTTTGGCTGGGGTAAATGGATATGACCATGATTTCACAGGAGAAACTCGTAACTCTGAATCGCATGCGAAACGGAACGGATTATAAGTTACGAGGTGATAAAGCGGTCGGTGTGGAAGTCAGACATGATAATGTACGAAGAAAACGTAAAGAGGTCACTTGCCGGAGCCTGGCACCATTGATGCGCGAAGGTTTAATTGATTTCGTTGTGGTAGTGAGTGATATGACACGCTATTACGAGGTCAGACTCACAGAAGAGGGTGAGAAGATAATAAGGAGTAAGCCACGATAATCTTATCCGGAATGGCATCCCGTCATCACTTTTAATGATGGATAAAGTATGAAACGTAGCGGCGTGATTTATCGCGCAATATCTTTTCGCGTCAATAATAACCCGCGCGCTAAATCGCACCGCTACGCGTCAGGAGTAGAATATGGTGCGTTATTGCCGTTTTAGCGACTGCTCGTAAATATCAATAGCGTTGGCGATGATGGCTGCCTGAGATATACCGGAATGACTCGCGAGCAACTCGATTCGATCGATGGTGTTCAGGGGGAGTTTATAGGTTTTGGGCTTCATACCACGCTTTTCATCGCTGCGTTTCTGAATGTCGCTGGCTGATTGAATCATGCTTAAACCCTCTGTAGAGTTAGGGATAGTAGGGTACGGCTGTTCTCATTAAGATTGCCTTAGGGATTATAAATGGGCGGCAGTGGGCTTAATCTCATGAATAGCCTCACTATAGTGGGTTAATCAGACTTGACTTTGTTCAGAAGAGTTTTTTTAGTTTTAAAATCTATGAAATCCTGCAATGGCAGAAGCTAACATTAAATAGCGGATATAAACCGGGGTTAAATATTTAAAGCAAACTTTAAATAAATCCTGGCGATTCGTCTTTTACTGTTGTGTGATGAGCCACCTTCCCCCTTTGTGATGATCTCCGCAAGCTGACCGTAGCGCATCATGAAAAAAGATGCTTACATTGAAAGTTAAGGCTATTCACGGATAACCATCATGAAATCCATCCCTTGTGCCGTTTTACTGCTGCTTTTTCCGCTCAGTGGCGCTGCGCTGGCTGTCAGCACCGTCTGTCCGCCGTTGAGCAAGAACATCACCAATAGCAACAACTGGATTATGCTGGGGGGGAATGCGAAAGGCGCTGTGCGCCAGGTGATTGCCGGTGAATTTGGTAAAGACGTTGATTCACAGAAACGTATTCTGGGGCAGTTTGATCCCTGTGGTGATTTGATGGTGGCGGACATTACTTATGATAAAAGCGAAAGTAATGTCGTGCTGAGCATGGAACAACATATTGCGCGTGTGCAGGGCGGCTGGGTGGCGGAGTATGCCTATCTGGTGAAAGTCCTGAAAGAGGGGAAAGAAGTGGTGGTGGATAACCGGCAGGGCACCATTAACTGGCAGATGGGGCAGCGGGGTAACATCATCAGTTCCTCTGACAAATTTACCAGTATGGGCAAAAACGGCTTCACCGATACCACTTACCGTTATGACAAACATTTCCGCGTAGAAAGAAGCGTCGCACGTGGCAGCGATGCGCTGACTAACGGTGAGAGTACCTACAACTGGAATCCACAGGGGCTGGTGATCAGCGCCATCAGCGCACGCAGCAAAGATACCTATACCTATGACAATCAGTGGCGTGAGTTACGTCTGAATGGCACGGCGACCACACCGGTCAGTACCATCCGATCGGTGGATGAATGTCAGTTGTGGGATGAGGTAGGAAATTGCACGCTCAGTTATTTGCACGAAACCGAAGTGTTTGAGAAAGGAACCATCGAGCGTCATCTCAGTTCGGCTTACAAATATCAGTATTGGGATAAACCCACTGAAGAGCAGTAGCGATGGCAACAGCGTAGCGGCGCAATCACTCAGGCCGCTACGCAGACTGGATTATTTAACGGTTTTACTGAACGCATCAACTGCCAGAATGGCATTGGCGATGTCTTCCGGTACCAGATGCGGATTCAGGTTCTTCAGCGTATCGCCTTCGCTATTTGCCAGCGCACCCACCCGCACCAGATTCTCCCAGGACTCATGCTCCAGATGCAGTTCTTTCAGGGTGGTCGGCATATTAATCGAACGATAGAAGCGGATGTAGCGCGCGATCTCTTCATCCGGACGCTGCTCCAGCACCATCTGTGTCAGGGTGCCATAAGCCACTTTTTCACCATGGGTCAGATGGTGGATATCCCCGTCGATAGCGGTAAAGCCATTGTGGATGGCATGTGCGCCAGCCAGACCGGCATTCTCAAAGCCAAGGCCGGAGAGCAGGGTATTGGCCTCTACGACAGCTTCAACCGCTGGTGTTACGCGTTTTTCGCTGACGGCGGTGTAAGCGCTGAATCCCCAGGTCAGCAGCGTTTCCTCACAGGCACGGGCGATCGCCAGTCCGGCGATGGTGGGATCGCCATTGACCATCGATTTGGCATGTGAACGTAACACCGCCTGTGCTTCTACCCAGGTAGCAAGACCATCGGCAATACCGGAGGCGAACAGCCGCACGGGCGCGCTGGCACAGACCGCGGTATCGACCAGTACCAAATCCGGGTTTTTGCTATAGAAGCGATAACTTTCAAACACGCCGCTGTCGGAGTAGATCACGGAAAGCGCGCTACATGGTGCATCGGTGGAGGCTACGGTGGGGACAATGGCGACCGGCAGTTTGAGTTCATCAGCCACGGCTTTCACCGTATCCAGCGTTTTACCGCCACCGAGGCCGACAATCACATCACTGCCGGTAGATTTCGCCAGTTGTGCCAGGCGGTTGATCTCATTGCTGGAGGCTTCGCCATTAAACGGTTGACGACTGAATTCGATGCTGGTGGCCTTTAAAGCCTGCTGTGTCCGCTCGCCAATCAGCTGCCAGACGATGTCGTCGGCCACCAGAAAAGCGTGTTTACCCAGCTCTGCGATAGAGGATCCCAGTTCATCCAGCACGCCAGCGCCCTGCACATATTTCCGTGGTGAAGAGAAAATAAACTTACTCATAGCCATAACTCCTTTGGGTGAGAAAAGAGACTGGCACCAAACTGACATAGAAAAATGACGGTAATTTAACCATTGGTGGCAAGTTGAGAATTATTCTCAGTTAATCACGGGAGGTAACTATCGTCTTCCCCTGGTTGCAGCGTTAAGATAGCGGCAAATTTACAGGGAGCACGCCATGACTTTACTGATTTCATTTCTGTTTGCTATCACCATCCTTACCTTGACACCAGGCTTTGATACCGCACTGGTGCTGCGTACTGCGGCTGCACAGGGCTGGAAACGTGCGTCGGCTACCGCGTTCGGTGTCACGCTGGGATGTCTGGTATGGGGCGTGATGGTGGGTCTGGGTTTGGGTGCGTTGCTGTTGGCTTCAGAAATGGCTTATAACCTGTTGAAGTGGGTGGGGGCAGCGTATCTGCTGTGGCTGGGTGTGAAGTTGTTGTTGAATCCGCGTACTCAGGCGGATGACGGGCAGGTTACCACCACAAAAGAACAACGTTATTTCGCCTGTTTTAGTCGTGGGCTGTTGGGCAACATGCTGAATCCAAAAGTGGGGGTGTTTTACGTCACTTTCCTGCCGCAGTTTATCCCGGCCGGTGCGTCAGTACCGTTGTGGTGTACCCTGATGGCGCTGACCCATATGGCGATTGGTCTGGTGTGGAATGCGGTGCTGATCGGTGGCAGCCACTACTTTGCTGCGCACCTGCGTCGTCCTACCGTGTTGAAAGTGATGGATCGTCTGACTGGCTGCGTATTTATCGGTTTCGCCGCGAAGCTGGCGCTGTCGCGGCGTTAAAGATCAGGGCTTACGTGCGACCAGTACCGCGCGCAGCGGTGCTGGATAGCCTTCCACCGTTTTGCTGCTATCGAGTGGATCAAGGAATTCGGCCAGCGATTCGCTGGTCATCCAGTCGGTCCGGCGTTGTTCTTCCACCGAGGTGACCGCGTAATCAACGATACGCACATCGACGAAGCCACACTTCTCCAGCCAGCTTTTTAATGCGGCAGCGGAAGGAATAAAGTAGACGTTGCGCATCTGCGCATAACGTTCGCCAGGTACCAGTACCGCGTTCTCATCCCCTTCAATCACCAGCGTTTCCAGCACCAGCTCCCCTTCACTGACCAGCTGATTTTTCAGCTGCAGCAGATGGTCCAGCGGCGAACGGCGGTGATACAACACCCCCATCGAAAACACGGTATCGAACGCCTGTAGCGCAGGCAGTTGCTCAATACCCAGCGGCAGCAAATGCGCACGACGATCGTCACCCAACAGCTTGCGTACTGCTTCGAACTGACACAGGAACAACTGCATGGGATCGATACCGACCACCAGCTGTGCACCGGCACCGACCATGCGCCACATGTGGTAGCCACTGCCACAGCCGACATCAAGCACCGTGCGTCCGGCCAGCGGGGAAATGTGTGGCTGTACACGCTGCCACTTCCAGTCAGAACGCCATTCGGTATCGATTTCTGTGCCGTAGAGTGAGTACGGCCCTTTGCGCCACGGCATGAGATTACGTAACAGCTTTTCAATCCCGGCACGCTGACGTTCGGTTAGATCATCCTGTTGTGCACTGACGCTATGCAGTAAATCGAGCTGCTGCGGGACAAGTGCGGGAAGATGCTCAACCGATTTTTCCCAGTTACGGAAATGACCGTGCAGATTTTCCCGCTGCCAGGCCGCCACCTGGGCGGGTAACACTTCCAGCCAGCTGGCAAGCGGGCCAGTGGCGATTTGCTGATAGAATCGACCAAAATCAATCATTTCAGTGCCACCAGCGAACCAAAGTTAAAGCACTGGAACCACAGCTCGGCGTGGGAAAAACCCGCCTGTTTAAGCCGCGCTTTGTGTGCTTCGACGCTATCGGTCAACATAACGTTTTCCAGCATGCTGCGTTTCTGGCTAATTTCCAGTTCGCTATAGCCATTGGCGCGTTTGAAGTCGTGGTGCATGTTGAACAGCAGCTCGCCGACTTCAGCATCTTCAAAGCTGAATTTTTCCGACAGCACCAGCGCCCCGCCAGGATTCAGGCCCTGGGCAATTTTTTGCAACAGCAGCACTCGGGCATCGGGTTCCAGGAACTGCAACGTAAAGTTGAGCACCACCAGGGAGGCGTTTTCGATGTGGATATCACGAATATCCGCCTCCAGCACCTGCACCGGCGTATCGGCACGGAAAGCATCGATATGGCGGCGACAACGTTCAACCATCGCCGGCGAGTTATCAACAGCAATGATCTCACAACCCGGCACATGAATATTACGGCGGACTGAGAGCGTGGCAGCACCGAGCGAACAGCCCAGATCGTAGACTTTGCTGTTGGGCTGCACAAAGCGTTCTGCCAGCATACCAATCATCGAAATAATGTTGGAATAACCAGGCACCGAGCGCTGAATCATATCGGGAAAGACTTCAGCCACGCGCTCGTCAAAGGTCCAGTCACCCAGTTTATCGATGGGTGCGGAAAATAGCGTATCGCGGTCAGACATAATGAAATATCCGGAGAGAAAACGGAAAGGGCGCTATTCTGGCAGAAACTGCCGCAGGCTGCACCCGTTTCCCATGAGTGTAGCCCGAGGCGTCAGAACAGGCTGGATTGCTGAGGCCAGATGGGCAGTGCAGGCAGCCGAGGTTCCAGCTGTTGCAACTGGGGCCACAAGGCGGCAACCAGTGGAAAAACCTCACCCATATCGGGGGTGTGAATAAACAACATCGGATCGCTATCTACCAGCCAGCCGGGCAATTTTGCCAGCCACGGCTGAAACATGGGCACAGATTCATCAACACTATCACTGCCGATAAAACGCACCATCGGCTGGTTGCCGGTGCGCACCGCATGTGGCGGTACGCGAGGCTTTTTTTCCCGCGCATGGATGGCCACGGCGGTTTGTGATTGCGAGGCATGTACCGGGCGGCTATCCAGAATCACCCGATTCACGCCGCGTTGTTGCAAGCCGCGATTAAGCGCACGTTCGGCCTCGCCTTTGGCGAAGAACGCCGCATGGCGCACTTCCACACCATAACTGAAGCGATGCGGCAGGCTATCCAGAAAGTGCCACAAATCATTCAGTTGCGCCGGGGAAAAGGCGGCGGGGAGTTGTAGCCAGTATTGGCCGATACGGTTGGCTAACGGGTCCAGCAGACGCAAAAACTCCGCCAGCAAATCATCGCAGTTACGCAGCGCCGCCTGGTGGCTGATGGTGGACGGGAATTTAAAGCAGAAGCGGAAATCGTCATGGGTCATGTCGCGCCAGCGCAGCACCACTTCCTGTCTTGGTAATGCATAAAGCGTCGTATTGCCTTCGACACAATCGAACAGCTGCGCATAATCTGCCAGCGTTGCCAGACCAAATTGTTTCCAGTGTGCATGCTGCCACTGCGGTAAGCCAATACGTAGCGTCAAAACGAACCCCATACGGAAAAATCAGCGACAGGTTAACCTGTTTTAGTCACACTGGGATAACAACCTGTGACAAAAGCAGATGTTTTAAGCGCTTTGGCGCGGCTCTACTTATCCTGTCAGGCTTTTTCCATTATAATAGCCGCCTTTTTTGCGGCAGCATCTCAGAAGGTTACGCGGCCTGATGCTGCCTGGCTGCAGCGGCGAAGTTAAAAGGATACGTTATGCGTACAGAATATTGCGGACAGCTCAATCTGTCTCATGTGGGTCAGCAAGTCACTCTTTGCGGCTGGGTAAACCGCCGTCGCGATCTGGGTAGCCTGATTTTTATCGATATGCGCGACCGTGAAGGCATCGTCCAGGTGTTCTTCGATCCCGATCGTCAGGAGGCTTTCCAGCTGGCGTCTGAGCTGCGTAACGAATTCTGTATCCAGATCACTGGCACCGTGCGTGCGCGTGATGAGAAGAATAAAAACAGCGAAATGGCGACTGGCGAGATTGAAATCTTTGCCCATGACCTGAACATTATTAACCGTGCTGAGCCGCTGCCGCTGGATTCCAACCAGATCAACAGCGAAGAAGCACGTTTGAAATACCGCTACCTGGACCTGCGTCGTCCGGAGATGGCTCAGCGCCTGAAAACCCGCGCAAAAATCACCAGCTTTGTCCGACGTTTTATGGACAACGAAGGTTTCCTCGATATCGAAACCCCGATGCTGACCAAAGCCACACCGGAAGGTGCGCGTGACTATCTGGTGCCGAGCCGTGTGCATAAAGGCAAATTTTATGCACTGCCGCAGTCACCGCAGCTGTTCAAACAGCTGCTGATGATGTCCGGTTTTGACCGTTACTATCAGATCGTGAAGTGCTTCCGTGACGAAGACCTGCGTGCCGATCGTCAGCCTGAATTTACCCAGATCGACGTGGAAACCTCCTTTATGAGCGCCGAACAGGTGCGTGAAGTGATGGAGCGTCTGATCCGTGAACTGTGGATGGATATCCGAGGCGTGGACCTTGGCAGCTTCCCGCAAATGACCTTCGCCGAAGCGATGCGTCGTTACGGTTCTGACAAGCCAGACCTGCGTAACCCGATGGAGCTGGTGGATGTTGCGGATCTGCTGAAAAACGTCGAATTCCAGGTATTCTCTGGCCCGGCCAACGATGCCAAAGGCCGTGTCGCCGCGCTGCGCGTGCCGGGTGGCGCCACCCTGAGCCGTAAGCAGATTGATGAGTACGGCAAGTTTGTTGAAATCTACGGTGCCAAAGGGTTGGCGTGGATGAAGGTCAACGAGCTGGCAAAAGGTTTTGAAGGTGTACAAAGCCCGGTGGCGAAGTTCCTCAACGCTGAGATTGTGGCCGCGATTCTTGAGCGCACCGGCGCGCAGGATGGCGATGTGATCTTCTTTGGTGCCGATCGCGCCAAAGTGGTTTCCGATGCGCTGGGCGCACTGCGTCTGAAAGTGGGTCGTGACCTGCAAATCACCGATGACAAAGCCTGGGCACCGCTGTGGGTCATCGATTTCCCGATGTTCGAAGCGGATGACGAAGGTGGTCTGGCAGCGATGCACCATCCGTTTACCTCGCCGAAAGAGATGACGGCTGAGCAACTGGCGGAAAACCCGGAGCAGGCCATCGCCAATGCTTACGATATGGTGATCAACGGTTATGAAGTGGGTGGCGGTTCCGTGCGTATCCACAACGGCAAAATGCAGCAGGTGGTGTTCAGCATTCTCGGTATTGCGGAAGAAGAACAGCGTGAGAAGTTCGGCTTCCTGCTGGATGCACTGAAATTCGGCACCCCGCCACATGCGGGTCTGGCATTTGGTCTGGACCGCGTCACCATGCTGCTGACCGGCACCGATAACATCCGTGACGTGATTGCCTTCCCGAAAACCACCGCGGCGGCCTGTCTGATGACGGAAGCACCCAGCGAAGCCAACCCGGCTGCGCTGGCCGATCTCGGGATTCAGCTGGCTCCGAAGAAAGACAAGCTTGAGAATAAATAATGGGCTATAAGCATCCGGTTTCGGTTCTGGTGGTGATTTTTGCTCAGGACTCAGGCCGGGTGCTGATGCTGCAACGCCGCGATGACGAGAGCTTCTGGCAATCGGTCACTGGCAGCCTTGAAGCCGGGGAAAGCCCGCTTCAGGCTGCCCAGCGTGAGGTGCAGGAAGAACTGGCGATTGATGTGGTAACCGAACAGCTGCCGCTGGAAGATTGCCATAAGCAAATCGAGTTCGAGATCTTCCCGCACTACCGCCATCGCTACGCGCCGGGCACCACCCACAACCGCGAACACTGGTTCCGGCTGGCACTGCCCGCAGAGCGCGAGGTTATCCTGAGTGAGCACCTTGCCGCGCGCTGGCTGACGCCCACTGATGCAGCAGCCCTGACTAAGTCCTGGAGTAACCGCCAGGCAATTGAAGAATTTATCTGAATGCCAGCCGCCACGCGTTTTTCTGGCGGCACATTCATTAAAATTTAATGAATTGGGTGCGGTCAAACAGAACTGCACCGCAAATATTGAACAGTCAGGTTAGAAAGATACCCTGCATAAGATTTGAGATCGGAGAGAAATTTTTATGGCTGGACATAGTAAGTGGGCGAATACAAAGCACCGCAAGGCGGCACAGGATGCGAAACGCGGTAAGATCTTCACCAAAATCATTCGCGAGCTGGTGACTGCCGCAAAACTGGGTGGTGGCGATGCCGGTTCCAACCCGCGTCTGCGCGCTGCAATGGACAAAGCCCTGTCCAACAATATGACCCGTGACACCATGAACCGTGCGATTGCACGCGGCGTGGGTGGTGAAGATGATTCCAACATGGAAACCATCATTTATGAAGGTTACGGTCCGGGCGGTTCTGCGGTGATGGTTGAATGTCTGAGTGACAACCGCAACCGTACAGTCGGCGAAGTGCGTCATGCCTTCACCAAAACCGGTGGTAACCTCGGTACTGACGGTTCCGTTTCTTACCTGTTCAGCAAGAAAGGGGTGATCTCCTTCGAACCGGGCAAGGATGAAGATAGCGTGATGGAAGCTGCACTGGAAGCAGGTGCGGAAGATGTGGTGAGCTACGATGATGGTGCTATTGACGTGTTCACGGCCTGGGAAGAACTGGGTGCGGTGCGTGATGCACTGGAAGCCGCTGGCCTGAAAGCCGATAGCGCGGAAGTTTCCATGATCCCGTCGACCAAAGCTGAAATGGATGCGGAAACCGCACCGAAACTGCTGCGTCTGATCGATATGCTGGAAGATTGCGACGACGTGCAGGAAGTTTACCATAACGGCGAAATTTCCGATGAGGTGGCGGAAACGCTGTAATGGCGTTTTCTCAACCCCAGATTGCCGGAGACGCATCATGGCGATAATCCTTGGGATCGACCCTGGTTCGCGCGTCACCGGCTACGGTGTTATCCGCCAGACCGGCCGCCAGCTCAGTTATCTGGGCAGCGGCTGTATCCGCACTAACGTTACCGACCTGCCATCCCGTCTCAAGCTGATTTATGCTGGCGTCAGCGAAATCATCACTCAGTTCTCGCCTGATTTTTTTGCCATCGAACAGGTATTTATGGCGAAAAACGCCGATTCAGCACTCAAGCTGGGGCAGGCACGTGGGGCCGCCATTGTGGCAGCGGTCAATCTCGATCTGCCGGTATTTGAATACGCGGCACGCCAGGTCAAACAAACGGTGACCGGCATTGGTAGCGCGGAAAAAAGCCAGGTGCAGCATATGGTGCGCACCTTGCTGAAGTTACCGGCCAATCCACAGGCGGATGCGGCCGACGCCCTGGCCATCGCCATCACCCATTGCCACGTCAGTCAGAACGCGGCGCGGATGAGTGATAGCAAGCTGGTGCTGACGCGAGGGCGTTTGCGGTCGGGCTAGATGAAAACCTAAGGCTGGATATTCATCCAGCCTTTTTTATGGTATATAAACAGGCTTACTCATAGATTAAGGAAGTGCTCAGGTGATTGGTCGTTTACGAGGCAATATTCTGGAAAAACAGCCGCCGCTGGTGTTAATTGAGGCGCACGGCGTCGGTTATGAAGTGCATATGCCAATGACCTGCTTTTATGAGCTGCCTGAGCTAAACCAGGAAGCGATTATCTTCACCCAGTTTGTGGTGCGCGAAGATGCGCAGCTGCTGTTTGGTTTTAATAGCAAACAGGAGCGTGCGCTGTTCCGCGAGCTGATCAAAGTGAATGGCGTCGGGCCAAAGCTGGCGCTGGCAATTCTCTCCGGCATGTCGGCACAGCAGTTCGTGACGGCAGTGGAGAAAGAAGAGATTGCGGTGCTGGTGAAGTTGCCGGGTGTTGGCAAGAAAACTGCCGAGCGCCTGGTGGTGGAAATGAAGGACCGCTTCAAAGGGATGCACGGCGATCTGTTCGGTGGCGACAACGCCTTTACCCTGACCACGCCATCTGCCGTGCCAGATACCAACGATGCGGAAGCAGAAGCTGTTGCGGCCCTGGTAGCGCTGGGGTATAAACCGCAGGAAGCCAGCCGTATGGTAAGTAAGATTGGCCGACCCGATGCGGACTGCGAAACCCTGATCCGCGAAGCCCTGCGCGCAGCCATTTGAGGTAAAGCATGATTGAAGCTGATCGTCTGGTCTCCGCCAGCAGTGTTAACGAAGAAGAGAACCTCGACCGCGCCATTCGACCTAAGCTGCTGTCTGAATATGTTGGCCAGCCGCAGGTGCGAGAGCAGATGGAGATCTTTATCAAGGCGGCGCAGCTGCGTGGTGATGCGCTCGACCATCTGTTGATCTTCGGCCCGCCAGGCCTCGGTAAAACCACGCTGGCGAATATTGTCGCCAACGAGATGGGCGTCAATCTGCGGACCACCTCCGGACCGGTGCTGGAGAAGGCGGGCGACCTGGCGGCGATGCTGACCAACCTCGAACCCCATGATGTGTTATTCATCGATGAGATCCATCGCCTCTCCCCGGTAGTGGAAGAGGTGCTGTATCCGGCGATGGAAGATTATCAGCTGGATATCATGATCGGTGAAGGGCCAGCGGCGCGTTCCATCAAACTGGATCTCCCACCTTTTACCCTGATTGGTGCCACCACCCGCGCCGGTTCGCTGACTTCACCACTGCGCGATCGCTTCGGGATTGTGCAGCGGCTGGAATTTTATAATGTGGCGGATTTGCAACATATCGTTGGCCGCAGCGCCGCCTGTCTGGGCCTGGCGCTTAGCGAAGAGGGTGCACTGGAAATCGCACGTCGCTCACGAGGGACGCCACGTATTGCCAACCGCCTGTTGCGCCGTGTGCGGGACTTCGCTGAGGTGCGGGCCAATGGTGATATGAGCGGTGAGGTTTCTGCCAGCGCGCTGGATATGCTCAACGTGGATAGCCAGGGTTTTGACTACATGGACCGCAAGCTGTTGCTGGCGATTATTGATAAGTTCATGGGCGGCCCGGTTGGACTGGATAACCTGGCGGCAGCGATTGGCGAAGAGCGTGAAACGATCGAAGATGTGATTGAACCCTTCCTGATTCAGCAGGGCTTTATTCAGCGCACGCCGCGTGGCCGTATGGCAACGCAGCATGCGTATCGTCACTTCGGGATTACCCGCGAAGAACAGTAAACCGGCGTCAGGCCGCCGGTTTCTTCGCCATGCTGATGATAAACAGGATGGCGGCGCAGAGCACCACTGACGGGCCTGCCGGGGTATCGTAAAGCGCGGAAAAGCACAAACCGCCGGTGACGGCCAGAATGCCGATAATCACCGCAAAGCCTGCCATTTGCTCTGGCGAACGTGAGAAGCGGCGTGCGGTAGCGGCCGGGATGATCAGCAGCGAAGTGATAATCAACGCCCCGACAAATTTCATCGCCACACCAATCGTCAGCGCCGTCACCAGCATCAGCATCAGGCGCGTGCGTTGAATGTTGACGCCATCCACCTGCGCCAGTTCCGGGCTGATGGTCATAGACAGCAGCGAGCGCCATTGCCACGCCATCACCGCCAGCACAATCACCACGCCAGCGCCCATCATCCACAGGTCCTGTGGCGTAACCGCCAGCAAATCACCAAACAGATACGCCATTAAATCGACGCGCACACCGGACATCAGGCTGACTACCACCAGACCCAGCGATAACGCACTGTGCGCCATAATACCGAGCAGGGTATCGATCGCCAGATGCGGACGACGCTCCAACCACACCAGCCCCAGCGCCAGGCAAACCGTCACCAGAATCACTGCATAATAGGGATTGACGTTAAACAGCAGGCCGAAGGCCACACCGAGCAGTGAGGCGTGGGCGAGGGTATCACCAAAATAGGACATACGACGCCAGACGACAAACGCGCCCAGCGGACCGGCTGCCAGTGCCAGAAACACACCACCCAGCCAGCCGGGTAACAACAGTTCAATCATGACGGGCCATTTCCTTTACGCAGAACAATTCGTCCCTGTAAATCGTGACGATGATTATGATGATGGCGATAAATAGCCAGCTGCTGAGCACCGCGAGGACCGAACATGGCGATAAATTCCGGATGCTGCGAGACCGCCTCCGGCGTGCCGGAACAGCAGATATGGTGATTGAGGCACAGTACTTCGTCAGTTTTTGCCATCACCAGATGCAGGTCATGTGAAACCATCAGCACACCGCAGTTCAGCTCGCGTCGAAGCTGATCAATCAGGTCATACAATGCGACCTGTCCATTCACATCGACCCCCTGAGTGGGTTCATCCAGCACCAGCAGTTGCGGGTCGCTGAGTAGCGCCCGGGCCAGCAACACGCGTTGCGTTTCACCGCCGGATAATTTCTGTAAAGGTGCATGCAGCAGATGCCCGGCCTGCACACGTTTTAACGCCGGTAAGATGGCGTCCGCGCGGCTGCCACGCGACAGACGCATAAAGCGTTCGACAGTGATCGGCAGGGTAGGGTCAATATGCAATTTCTGCGGCACATAGCCGATACGTAAACTGGCGCTTCGTTTTACGCTGCCGGTGTCAGGCGTCAGCAAGCCCAGCACGACACGCACAAGGGTCGATTTCCCGGCACCATTCGGGCCAAGCAATGTCAAAATTCTTCCTGGCTCCAGTGACAGGCTGACACCCGCCAGGACTGGACGTTGGGAGAATTTCACGGAGATATTTTCGAGCGTAACAAGTGAAGGCATGATATTTACAGGTTGCACAGAATTTCGAATGTTATAATATCACATTCCATCACCTGGTCACGATGGAATGACGCATTATGTTACACAATAAAAAGCGCCTTGCTTTTACCCTTCCTGCGGTCGCGATTGCGGCCTCATTTGCTCTGCCAGCATCCGCTGCGGTCGTTGCCTCAATTAAACCGATTGGATTTATCGCCGCTGCGATTGCTGATGGCGTTACGCCGGTGGAAGTGCTGCTGCCGGATGGTGCGTCTGAGCATGATTATGCACTACGTCCTTCAGATGTAAAACGTATAAAAAACGCAGACTTAGTGGTTTGGGTTGGCCCGGAAATGGAAGCCTTTCTGACCAAGTCAGCCGCGGAACTTCCGGCGAACAAAAATCTGGAAATTGCCGAAATTGCCGGGGTAAAACCGCTGCTGATTACCGGTGCTGATGACGATGATGAGCATGATCATGCGCATGATCAGGCACATGGCGCAGCAGATTCCGCTGACCATGACGCCGTTGATGAACATCATCACGGTCAGTTTAATATGCATCTGTGGATGTCCCCAGAGATCGCAAGGCAATCTGCGGTTGCAATCCACGGAAAATTATTGGAACTTATGCCGCAAAGCAAGGCCAAACTAGACGCCAACCTGCAGCATTTCGAAGCAGAATTAGCGGATACGGACAAACACATTGGCGCGCAGCTTGCTCCGGTGCGGAATAAGGGTTACTTCGTTTTTCACGATGCTTATAGCTACTTTGAGAAACATTACGGTTTATCACCATTAGGGCATTTTACCGTTAATCCTGAGATCCAACCGGGTGCACAGCGTTTAAATCAAATACGAACACAGTTGGTTGAGCAGAAAGCCACATGCGTTTTTGCTGAACCACAATTCAGGCCGGCGGTCATCGATGCCGTGTCACGGGGGACGAATGTGCGTAAAGGTACGTTGGATCCATTGGGCATGGGAATCAGCTTAACCAAAGACAGCTACGTGAAATTCCTCTCACAGCTGTCGAGCCAGTATGCCAGCTGCCTGAATGGAGCATAGAGGAATAGGTAAAAGTGCAGCAGATAGCCCGCTCTGTCGCCCTCGCATTTAATAATTTGCCGCGTCCCCACCGCGTTATGCTGGGGTCATTAACTGTTATTACGTTGGCCGTCGCTGTCTGGCGGCCTTACGTTTATCATCCCACCGATGATTCTACTCCGATCGTCAAAAATGTCCCACTGGACAAATTCGAATTGCAGAATCTGCTGCCGGAAGACAGTGAGCCGGTCGATCAATCGACGCCAGAACCGGAAGAAGACATCCCGGCAGACGATATCGATAAAGACGTGCCGGACAATCCGAACGTGCACGATTATACGGTCTCTGCAGGCGATACGCTGAGTAGCGCCCTCAACCAGTATGGTATCGACCTCGGTGACATCAATGCACTGGTCAGCAGCGATAAAGATCTGCGAGGTCTGCGTGTGGGTCAGCAGCTGAGCTGGACCCTGAACGCCGACGGACAGTTGCAGAGCTTCAGTTGGGAGCTTGATCGCCGCGAAACCCGCACTTATCAGCGCCAGTATGACGGCAGCTTTAAAATGCAGCAGGAGCTGCAAAAAGGCGAATGGCAAAACAGCGTGATGAAAGGCGAAGTGCACGGTAGTTTTGCTGCCAGCGCCCGTAGCGCCGGATTGAGCAGCTCGGAAATCAGTAACGTGATTAAGGCGATGCAGTGGCAGATGGACTTCCGCAAGCTACGTGCTGGCGATCAGTTCAGCGTGCTGATGTCGCGCGAAATGCTCGACGGCAAGAGCGCCCAGAGTCAGCTGGTGGGCGTGCGCCTGCATACCGGCGGCAAAGATTACTATGCCTTCCGTGCCGAAGACGGCAAATTCTATGATCGTAACGGTTCCGGCCTGGCGCGTGGCTTTATGCGTTTCCCGACGGTGAAGCAATACCGTGTATCGTCCAACTTTAACCCACGTCGTCTGAACCCGGTCACCGGCCGCATCGCGCCGCATCGCGGTGTTGATTTTGCGCTGCCGATTGGTACGCCGGTATTAGCGGTGGGTGATGGCGAAGTAGTGATGGCGAAGAACGGCGGTGCAGCGGGTAATTACGTGGCGATCCGTCATGGCCGCCAGTACATGACGCGCTACATGCACCTGAGCAAAGTGCTGGTGAAGCCAGGGCAGAAGGTGAAGCGTGGCGATCGCATCGCACTTTCCGGCAATACCGGACGCTCCACCGGGCCGCATCTGCACTTTGAAATCTGGATTAACAATCAGGCCGTTAACCCACTCACGGCGAAACTGCCACGTATGGAAGGGCTGACGGGTAAAGATCGCAGCAGCTATCTGGCAGATGTGAAAACTTACCTGCCGCAACTGGCACTGCAGCAGTAACGCATTATCACGGGCAAAAACGCAAAACCGACGGATTATTCGTCGGTTTTTTGCTATCTGGCGCACGAAGATTGCAAAATTAGTCATCGTCACTATTATTGAGCGGTCATTGTCAGAGGCGAGTGCATGGAAACCCGTAAAAAAAATAACATTGAGTTTATTCCCGTTTTTCAACGTTCTTTTTTGAAGCCGAAATACTGGGGCAACTGGCTGGCGATTGGTGCGCTGGCCGGTATGGCTATGTTACCCGCAAAAGTGCGTGATCCCCTGTTGGGTGGCCTGGGTAAGCTGGCAGGTAAGCTGGCAAAAAGCGCGCGTCGCCGCGCGTTGATCAATCTGTATTACTGCCTGCCGGAACTGAGCGAAGCCGAGCGCGAAACCATCGTCGATGAAATGTTTGCTACCGCCCCGCAGGCGATGGTGATGATGGCGGAACTCGGCATACGCAACCCGGAGCGGGTGCGTCAGCGTGTTGACTGGTTTGGTCGCGACATCATCGACCAGCTACAGGCCAATAATGAAAACGTCATTTTCCTCGTTCCGCATGGCTGGGGTGTCGATATTCCGGCGATGCTGCTGGCATCTGAAGGGCAGATGATGGCAGCGATGTTCCATAACCAGAGCGATCCACTGATGGATTATGTCTGGAATACGGTACGTCGTCGTTTTGGCGGGCGTATGCATGCGCGTAACGATGGCATCAAACCCTTTATCAGTTCCGTGCGTCAGGGCTACTGGGGTTATTATCTGCCGGATCAGGATCACGGGGCGGAACACAGCGAGTTTGTTGATTTTTTTGCCACTTACAAAGCGACATTACCGGCAGTTGGCCGCCTGATGAAAGTGTGTCGGGCGCGCGTGGTGCCATTGTTCCCGGTGTATAACAGTTCGACACATCGTCTTGAAGTCTATGTGCGGCCGCCAATGGATGATTTGCTGGAAGCGGATGATAAAACGCTGGCGCGTCGAATGAATGAAGAAGTGGAAATCTTTGTTCGCCCGCATCCGGAACAATATACCTGGATTCTCAAGCTGCTGAAGACGCGCAAAGAGGGGGATATTGAACCCTACGTGCGTAAAGATCTTTATCCCCGCAAATAACGCAAAGAACCTGTCGGGTTCATCCCGACAGGTTTAGTGATTAGAAGCGATATTGCAGACCTACCGTCACGGTGTAGTTTTTGTTAGAAATACCCGCTGCATCACCACCTACAGACGCTGACTCGCCGGTTGGCGTGTAGATAACCTGAGTGCCGCCTTTACCTTCTTCATATTTGCTGTAAGTAAATTCAGCAAATACTTTGGCATTCTCGGTGACATAGTAACCTGCATCTACAGACGCACCATAGTAACGGGAGTTGGAGGTTTTCTCGCGGAAGGTCAGGTCACGCAAATAGTGTTCGTCATTATCGTGTGCACGAACCCAATCGCTGAATTTAAACTGGGCGTTAAATTCGAAATCATTGATACGGTAATGTCCGACCAGACCAATATACGGCATGGAGAAACGCTGACTGTAACCAATTCCTGCCTGGCCATTCGGGAAGTCACCCACCAGATCGCCATTATCGTAATTATAAGAACCGCCGGTTGCCGTCCAGCTGAAACGCGTCTCCTGATAACCCGCCACCGCACCGACTTTATAATCGTCGCCCTGCAGGAACCAGCCTTTCACATTCAGGTCGTATTCATTGGCGTAATTCACATCGGTACTCGGATGTGATGAGTGATCGGTCCAGCCTGACTGGTTAGCATTCTGCCAGTCGTAATCATCCATATGACCGGAACCGGAAGCCAGAGAAGTCCAGCCACGGGCATTCAGGGTCAGGAAGGACCAGGCATCCCAGGAGATATCACCTTTCAGGATGGCGACATTTTTAATTTTCCAGTCCAGCTGGCTGATTTTACGCGCATTGCTTGTGTCATAAACCAGCTCTTTGGATTTGCCGCCCAGCATCCCCACCGAGGTGGCGACACTCAGGCTTTCTGGTGAAAAGTTTGGTGTAAATTGCGCAGACTCCGCATAAGCGGTCCCTGAAAGCGCGGCCATCATCATTACCGCAACAGCATTCTTGTTCATGTTATATCCCGTGTTTAATTAAACTAATCCTTAAACTGCGCGCACAGACTAATGTGCAGGGGAATGTCAGGCAAGTGTAAGTTTTTCGCTAAGAAAGCGTGCGATCAGAGTTCAGCAAAATTAACTAATAAAAATTTAAGTCCTGACGATAATAATCGATCGTCCTGTAGAAGGTGGAGGGCGGTGCGGATAATTTACCGATTAAGCAATAAGTTAGTTGAACAGGTAAGTTAATATTCAGGGAGGCTATGCCGGTTGGGAGGAGAGAATTAATTTTTATCGCGAATTAATTTGTCTTCATCATTCAGAACAGCATTTTATTTGCGCGACGAATTAATGGGCAATTTGCGTTATGAGAAAAACAGGTGATAAATTAGCCAAAAATAAAGTTCAACAGATGCCCATGAAATCTTTTCATCATTTTTTTTAACGTAAATTTTTTGCTGAAAATATCACCCAATACCAGGCGTTGAATTATCCGATCCGATCATCTAATACAACGCCTGTTAATTAATCAGACTTCAGTGACCTGGCTGCGGCGTTTGCGTTCTCGCAGAAACAACGTCACCAGACCGAACCACATCACACCGCTGGCGCAGTTTATCCCGCTAAACCACGGTGTGCCGCCGCTGAAATAAGCACTTTTCGCCAGCTCGATGCCGATAGCCAGCGTCAGGATACTGATCATGCCCAGCATCGCGGCAATACTGCCTTTGCCTTCATTGCTGGCGTAGAGGGTGAGACGGTACAAGCCGGCGTTGACCATCCCGGCACCAAAGGCATACAGGCTCAGACCCGCCGTCAGCAACAGATAGCTGTGGCTATTCAGCAGGTTTGCCAGCAGCGCAATGCTCAGGCCAATCAGAATCGGCCATGCGGCGAATTTCACCGGTTGCTCAATCGGCACCCGTCCCGCCAGTTTGCCCAGCGTCAGGTTCCCGGCGATCATTGCCAAAAACACCGGCAATTGCAGCAAGGCGTAATGCAGACGCGACAGACCTTCATCATGCATCAGGATCACCGGCGACAGGGCGACCCAGGTGAGTATCGGGATAAACACCAGGCCAATCGCGAAGGAGCCGTACATCACCTGCTTATCGCGTGCCAGACGACCATAGCCGCGCGCCAGGTTTGGCAGGGCAATCGAGTGACTGCGGTCACCGGCGGTTTCAGGCATGATGCGCCACAGCACGATAAAGGCCACGATGCTACAGGCGGCAAACAACCAAAACATGCTGCGCCAGTCACCGACGCTAAGCCAGGCCGCACCGGCCAGTGGACCTGCCAGCGGGGCGAGCAGCGCCACATTCGCCATTAACGCCATCATGCGCACGGCCAGCGCTTCGGCGAAAGCCTCCTGTACGGCGGCATAGCTGACCGCGCCGATAAAGCACAGGCTGATGCCCTGAATAAAGCGCAGAGTGACAAATTGCTCAATGTTCTGTACCAGGGTGGTGAGCATGCAGGCAGCGGCAAAAAACAAAATGCCGAACAGTAACACCGGACGGCGGCCATATTTGTCGGAGAGTGGACCGAGCAGCCATTGCAGTACCACTCCACCCATCAAATAGGCCGTCAGCGAAGTGGAAACCCATTCCGGCCCGACATTGAATTCACTGGTGACCAGCAACATCCCGGGTTGAATCATGTCGTGGGCGATATAGGTGGCAAACTCAAACAACACCAGCGCCAGCGGAAATAACAGCACGCGGCCGGTGAGTTGGGTTATGGGTTGAAAGCGGGCCATCTGGCCTCCTTGTCAGAGAAAATAAAACGCGACTGCCGGGGCAGTCGCGTTTTCCTTGTTGTTACAGCCGCTGTCAGTGGGCGTATTTAGTCTACGCGCAGCACCCGGCTGGTATTGGTGGTGCCGGTGGTCGCCATCACGTCGCCCTGGGTCACAATCACCAGGTCGCCGGAGACGAGGAAACCTTTGTCACGCAGCAGATTGATGGCGTCGTGAGCGGCGGCAACACCGTCGTTGTTGCTGTCGAAAAATACCGGCGTCACACCACGGTATAACGCGGTCAGATTCAGCGTACGCTCGTGACGTGACATGGCGAAGATCGGCAGGCCCGAAGTGATACGTGATGTCATCAGCGCGGTACGGCCTGATTCGGTCATGGTAATGATGGCGGTAACCCCTTGCAGGTGGTTCGCAGCATACATCGCGGACATCGCAATCGCTTCTTCGATGTTGTCGAACTGCACTTCAAGGCGGTGCTTGGACACGTTAACGCTCGGGATTTTTTCCGCGCCAAGACACACTTTCGCCATTGCCGAAACTGTTTCTGCCGGGTACTGACCTGCTGCGGTTTCAGCTGACAGCATCACCGCATCGGTACCGTCGAGCACGGCGTTCGCCACGTCCATCACTTCAGCACGGGTCGGCATCGGGTTGGTGATCATCGATTCCATCATCTGCGTTGCGGTGATAATGGTGCGGTTCAGCTGACGCGCACGACGAATCAACGCTTTCTGAATGCCGACCAGTTCCGGATCGCCAATTTCCACGCCGAGGTCACCACGCGCTACCATCACCACGTCAGAAGCGAGGATGATGTCATCCATGGCTTCCTGGGTCGCTACCGCTTCTGCGCGTTCCACTTTCGCGACCAGCTTGGCTTCGCAACCGGCATCGCGTGCTAAACGACGCGCATAGTTCATATCTTCACCACAGCGTGGGAAAGAAACGGCCAGGTAGTCTACGCCAATTTTCGCCGCAGTGAGGATATCGGCTTTATCTTTCTCGGTCAGCGCTTCGGCTGACAGGCCACCGCCCAGTTTGTTGATGCCTTTGTTATTGGAAAGCGGGCCACCCACAGTGACTTCGGTGAAGACTTTCATGCCCTGAACTTCCAGCACCTTCAACTGCACGCGCCCATCATCCAGCAGCAGAATGTCGCCTGGCACCACGTCAGCAGGCAGACCTTTGTAGTCGATACCGACTTTCTCTTTGTCGCCTTCACCTTTGCTCAGGCTGGCATCCAGCAGGAAGCGGTCGCCAACATTGAGGAATACTTTGCCTTCTTTGAAGGTCGATACACGAATTTTCGGACCCTGCAGATCGCCGAGAATGGCGACATGGCGACCCAGCTTGGCAGCAATTTCACGCACTTTATTGGCGCGTAGCTGGTGATCTTCCGGGGAACCATGGGAGAAGTTGAGTCGTACAACGTTCGCACCCGCCGCAATGATTTTTTCGAGGTTATTGTCGCGATCGGTTGCCGGGCCGAGGGTTGTAACGATCTTGGTTCTTCTGAGACGTCTGGACATGAAGGACTCCGTTGACTAAGTATCGTGCCCCTGTCATCTGGACACGTTGTGGTCACATATTCTATATGATCGATGGGCTGTGATTCGACTCACATTGTAAATGTGATGTTAATTATTTTGCCGTGCATTGATTTCTGTCTGCACTTGCTTCTCCAGGCGCGAATCTCTCAGCGCCTCTTTAACCCGTTTTAGATTCTCGCGGAAAGAGGTGCCGCGCTCAAGGGTAAAACCCGTTGCCAGGACATCGACCATGGTCAATTGCGCCAGGCGGGAAACCATCGGCAAATAGATATCAGTATCTTCCGGAACATCGAGTGTCAGTGCCAGTGTGGCTTCTGCCGCAAGCGGTGAACCGGGGGACGTGATAGCCAAAACGGTGGAAGCGTTTACACGCGCCAGGCGAGCCAGTTCTATCATATTTTTGGTTCGACCAGTATGTGATATGAGAACAAAAACGTCATTTGGTCCACTATTTATGCAACTCATGCGCTGGATCACAATATCCTCCGACCAGATGACCGGCAGATTAAAACGCAGGAATTTATTGGTGGCGTCATGGGCGACCACGGCGGAGGCGCCGAGACCAAAAAAAGCAATTTTATTGGCACGCGTCAGCGCCCGAACCGCCTGCTGAATCACCGCCATATCCAGCTGCTGGCGCACGCGATTGAGACCGGCCAGCGCCGAATCAAAGATTTTATGGCTGTAGCTCTCAACGCTGTCATTTTCTTCCACGTCCCGGCTGACCCAGTTTGGGCCTTTCGCCAGACTCTGTGCCAGTTGCAGCTTAAAATCGGGAAAGCCTCGCGTACCCATGCGGTGGCAAAAGCGGTTCACCGTGGGCTCACTTACCCCGGCGGCTGCGGCCAGCGTGGCGATGCTGGAATGCATGGCTTGCTGGGGGGCGGCAAGGATTTGCTCCGCGACTTTACGTTCCGATTTGCTCAGCGCCTGCAATTGCGCCTGAATCTGTTCCAGCATATTGATAACCCGATGACCACTCATCACTTTTGCCAATTTCATTTATGGATGAAAGGGCGCTCTGTTAACAACAATATACCGTGTAAACTGCAGTCGCACGCAGTTGCGGATAAATGTAAACGCGATTTTTTTGTCATACTTTGACCCGTGATGGGTTTTGCCCCGACAAAAGCAGAAACAGAAAAAGCGTCAAAAGCGCACGTGACAACACACGTTATTCATCAATCGCGTTCAGAGTTATCACACGTAAGCCTGTGCCCGGGTTGTTCCGGCACAGGGAAAAAAGTACATTGTGCTGTAAGAAAATTACAATAAGGACCCGGTAAATGAGGACGCTCGACCGGGTATATCCTGCAACGAGGAGAGGAAAATGGCGGTAACACAAACAGCCCAGGCATGCGATCTGGTGATTTTCGGTGCCAAAGGCGATCTTGCACGCCGGAAACTGTTGCCTTCACTGTATCAGCTGGAGAAAGCCGGTCAGATTCACGACACCACGCGCATTATCGGCGTAGGCCGCGCGGAGTGGGACAAAGACGCATACACCAAAGTGGTGCGTGAAGCGCTGGAAACCTTCATGAAAGAGAAGATCGATGAAGCGCTGTGGGACAAACTCAGCAGCCGTCTCGACTTCTGTAACCTCGACGTAAACGATACTTCGCACTTTTCTCGTCTGGGCAAAATGCTCGACCAGAAAAATCGTGTCACCATTAACTACTTCGCCATGCCGCCGAGCACTTTTGGTGCTATCTGCGATGGTCTGGGTTCAGCCAAACTGAACGCCAAACCGGCGCGTGTGGTGATGGAGAAGCCGCTTGGCACCTCGCTGGAGACCTCTCAGGAGATCAACAACAGCGTGGGCAAATACTTCGAAGAGAGCCAGGTGTTCCGTATCGACCACTATCTGGGCAAAGAAACGGTACTGAACCTGCTGGCGCTGCGATTTGCTAACTCGATCTTCGTCAACAACTGGGACAACCGCACCATCGACCACGTGCAGATTACGGTGGCTGAAGAGGTGGGTATCGAGGGCCGCTGGGGCTACTTTGATAAAGCGGGCCAGATGCGCGACATGATCCAAAACCACCTGTTGCAGATCCTCACCATGATCGCCATGTCGCCGCCATCAGACCTGAGTGCCGATGCGATTCGTGACGAAAAAGTGAAGGTGCTGCGTTCGCTGCGTCGCATCGATCAGACTAACGTGCGTGAAAAAACCGTACGTGGCCAATACACCGCCGGTTTTGTTCAGGGTAAAAAAGTACCAGGCTACCTGGAAGAAGAGGGTGCCAACAAGCAGAGCGCTACAGAAACCTTCGTGGCTATTCGTGTCGATATCGACAACTGGCGCTGGGCGGGCGTACCGTTCTACCTGCGTACCGGTAAGCGTTTGCCAACCAAGTGTTCTGAAGTGGTGGTGTACTTCAAGAACCCGGAAATGAACCTGTTCAAAGATTCCTACGCTGAACTGCCACAGAACAAGCTGACCATTCGCCTGCAGCCGGATGAAGGTGTGGATATCGAGATCCTGAACAAAGTGCCGGGTCTGGATCACAAACACAAACTGCAGACCACCAAGCTGGATCTCAGCTACTCAGAAACCTTCAATCAGTCGCATCTGGCGGATGCTTATGAGCGTCTGTTGCTGGAAACCATGCGTGGCATTCAGGCGCTGTTCGTGCGCCGCGATGAAGTCGAAGCCGCATGGACATGGGTGGATTCCATCATTGATGCATGGAACGCCGATGCGGATGCACCGAAGCCGTATCAGGCCGGTACCTGGGGACCGGTCGCCTCCGTGGCGATGATCACCCGTGACGGACGTTCCTGGAACGAATTCGAGTAAGAAACAGATAAGCCCGCGATTTAGCGGGCTTTTTTATCTGCAAATATCCCTTCAGGTCTTGTAATCTTCCAGATGAATATTGAAGGCTTTTAGCTTTCTCCACAGCGAGGTACGGCTGATCTTCAGTGCCTCGGTAATCTTCATGGCTCTCCCCTTACACTGGATGGCAGCCTGAATCAGGGCGTCCCGCTCCATATCATTAAGACTGTGCAGACCATGGGCTGGCGGCTCGACACCAATATCGCGAATTCTTTCAATCAGGGAGGAAGGAATATCTTTTGCCCGAATCATGGCGCCATCGCTGTAACTGAAGGCGCGTTCAAGCACATTACGCAATTCCCGGTTATTGCCCGGCCAGCTGTAACGCGTTAACAGTTGCAATGCATCGTCAGACAGTGACACGTTTTTACCTACCTCATGACTCATGATTTTCAGATAACGTTTGATCAGCGGTGGAATATCTTCGCTGCGTTCGCGTAACGGCGGGATATGGATATCAAACGACTGTAACTCATACAGTAAATGGCGGCGGAAGCGGTTTTCATCGACGTATTGATTGATATCGACCGTGGTGGTGGTGATGAGGCGGACATCCAGAGGTACCAGCAGCTGGTTGGCTTTGCTCAGTAGCCCGGTTTTCAGCAGTTGCAGCAGCGCGGTCTGTACTTCTGCCGTCAGATATTCGACATTCTCCAGCAGCAATGTGCCGCCTTTAGCCAGCTCGAATTTAGAAATCACATGCTTGTCACCATTAATAACGCCGCCGAGAAACTCGCTGGTCATCGCTTCACGCAGGATTGCCTGGCAGTTAATGGTGATAAAAGGCTTATCCTGACGCTCGCTGGCATTATGAATCGCCTGCGCCAGGTGCGACTTGCCCAACCCTTCTTCTCCGTGCAGCAGTACCGAACCACGTCCTTTCGCTGCCTGCTGTGCCAGACGCATCACGCGCCGAATCGCATTGGAACTGCCCACATAGTCGAGATCGTCAAAGGTCAGACGCGCCCAGACACCACTGTGGCGATGTACCAGTTCACGGATGCGATCGATGGGATGCAGCAGGGCGATATAGCGATCCGAGCTATTATTGGGGCCTTTAACGATCTTCAGGGAGATCGCCAGTGAAATAAAACTGCCATTAAATTCAATAGCGGTTTCAAACAAATCAACTTCACGGTTGTGTTCAATCGCATTAATGATGTTTTGCGGTAATTTAATAATGTCGTGGATATTTTTCCCGAGGATCTTTTCCCCTTTAACATTAAATAAATCGCTGCCGTGAATATTGAGATACAGAATGGTGCCTTTATTGTCCCAGGCCAGCACGCCTTCTTCCACGCCGTCCAGCAGCGCATGGACTTCGCTGAGATGCTGATTGGATTCGGCCAGAACCAGGTCGGTATTCAGCCTGGCGGTAATTTGTTGTTCGATGGAGTGCACCAGCGCCAGTCCCAGTGTCGGCAGGGTATCATTACCGGTTAGCAGGACAAGACCCACCGCGCCCATCACGGTGCTGTCGCTATCAAAAACCGGTGCGGCGCAAATCGTAAATGCGTGCAGGTGCCGGTTGAAATGTTCATAGCCTCTGACGCTGACCGTTTCGTGCAGCAGCAGGGCGCTGGAAACGGCATTATTGCCCATCATGCCTTCCCGCCAGTAGACACTGGCACGGATCCCCAGTGCTGCCAGGCGGGTGGTCATTGCCGGGGTGGCGTAAAATCGCAGCGTACAACCGGTTTCATCAGTAATGAAGATGGCGCAATCCGGCGTATCAAGATATTCGAATATATCCTCGATAATCGGTGAGGAGATATTAAGCATCTCCGATTTGTTGCGGCACAGCGAGTCGAAGGTGATGCCTTTGGCATAAAGTTGTGGTGGCCAGTGATCATGCCGCTGTTGTCGCCGACAACGCAGCCAGGACTCCTTCAGCCAGGGTTTAATATCGAGACGATCCAGACTGGTGAGGTTGTTAAACTCGCCGGGATCTTTGGCGACAAACGCCCGCCATATCGCTTTCATATTGAGACGCATGCGTTGCCTTCCTGCTGAAAAAGATCCAGCGATTAATATTGAGGTACGCGTCTGTCACGCGAACGTAGCGCTATATGTAGAGTATTTTGGTTCTTTCCAGGAAAAGGACGTAGCAATTTGTGACATCGATCGGCAAATATTTTTCCTCAGTTTAGTCAAGAGAGATTTATTTTTAATTGATTGTATTTAAGATGATTTTTAATTTCCCTGTGGAGGGCTGTGAAGTATCTCACATCTTTGAATACAGTATGATGGCGGTCAAATAACCCGTTTTTTCTTCAGCGTGATGTTTCTTTTTGCAACCTTCTCCGGAAAAAGACTGTTTCCGGATTGAACAAAAAAAACTTTTTTACAGCCTTTTTTCCCCTTCCTATTCTCAACTTGTTCTTGCATAAGACGACCAGCTATATCACCTGTTAATTAAAGGAAAGAAAGATGAACATCTTTTTATCAGAAATGGTCGGCACCATGCTGTTGATTCTGCTTGGCGACGGTGTGGTGGCCAACGTGGTATTAAAACAAACCAAAGGAGGAAGTAGCGGCTGGATTGTCATTACCGCAGGCTGGGGCTTTGCGGTGACAGTCGCTGTTTATGCCGTCGGCTGGGTCAGCGGCGCGCATCTCAATCCGGCGGTGACCCTGGCTGTCTGGCTCCAGGGCGGCATTCCTGCAAGCGTGGTGCCGGTTTACATTATCGGCCAGCTTGTCGGGGCGTTTCTCGGCGCGATTCTGGTCTGGCTCACCTACAAGCGCCACTATGATGTTTCCGACGATAAGGGGTTAATCCTCGCCACCTTTTGTACTGGTCCTGCCATTCGTGACTATAAATGGAACCTGGTCACCGAAATTATCGGCACTGCAATGCTAACGTTTGGCGTGCTGGCCATTTTTAACTCGCACAATGGTATTGCTGGCGGCTTCGGACCCTATGCGGTCGGTGTGCTGGTGTGGAGTATCGGCCTGTCGTTAGGTGGCCCTACCGGCTATGCGATCAACCCGGCGCGTGACCTTGGCCCGCGTCTGGCCCATGCGTTGTTGCCGATAAAAAATAAGGGTGGTTCCGACTGGGGCTATGCCTGGGTGCCGATCGTCGGTCCGTTAATCGGCGGCGCGGCTGGCTCATTATTATACACAATCTTGATTCCTGTCTTTACCACCCATTAACCGTCAGCTCCCTTGTCCGTAAGGTCCAGGCGGGGGAGGGCATACGAGGAAGGATTGATGAAAAAGTTGATCAATAAAGTCGATGATGTGGTCAGGGAACAACTGGAAGGCTTTGCTCTGGCGCATCCGGAATTAATGGTAAATACCGAACCTTTCTATGTCTGTCGTCGTACAGATAAACCGAAAGTGGCGCTGATTTCCGGTGGTGGCTCGGGACATGAACCGATGCATGGCGGATTTGTTGGTTTCGGTATGCTCGACGGTGCCTGTCCCGGACATATTTTTACCTCACCCACCCCCGATCAAATGTATGAATGTGCGCAAAAGGTCAACGGCGATAACGGTATTTTGCTGCTGATTAAAAATTACACCGGGGACATTCTCAATTTTGAAACTGCGGCTGAATTGCTGCACGGTGAAGGCATTCCGGTGCAGGTGGCGGTGATTGACGATGATGTCGCGGTCAAGGATAGCCTGTACACCGCCGGACGGCGTGGTGTTGCTACTACCGTGCTGGCGGAGAAAATACTCGGGGCGGCGGCTGAAGAAGGTTACAGCCTCGATGAATGCGTGCAGCTGGCCACACGTATTGGCAACCGGGGACGGTCGATTGGCGTGGCGTTGTCGGCCTGTACCGTTCCGGCGGCTGGCAGGGCCAGCTTTGATTTGGCCGATGATGAAATCGAGTTTGGCATTGGTATTCATGGTGAGCCGGGTATTCGTCGGGAGAAGTACAGCGATTGCGATACGTTGGTCACGGAGATGGTTAACGAAATTCTCGACAATACTCCCTACAGCCGTGTGTTACGACAATGGGACGGTGATAAAGGCGAGTGGGTGGAAAACAGCCAGACTACCGAACCACTCAATGAACAGGACAGTGTGATTGTGCTGGTCAATGGGCTGGGGGGCACGCCGTTGTCGGAACTGTATGCCGTGTATCGCAAAACGGCAGAGCTACTCATCGGGCGCAACATTCATATTGCCCGTAATCTGGTGGGGACCTTCTGCAGTTCCATCGACATGCAGGGAGTATCGATTACGTTATTGAAAGTCGATGAGGAAATGCTGACGTTGTGGGATTTTCCGGTCAGCACGCCAGCGCTACGCTGGAAAATGTAACGCGGTGTCGCGGCCTGGTCGCTGATGACGGGCCGCTTCGGCACCGGATGAAATCACTCTCCGGGGGATAACAATGGTCGTAACCAAGAAACAGGTAATTGACTGGCTGGATGCGTCGGCAGCGGTGTTTGAACAACAACAGGAGTTTCTGACCAATCTGGATCGTGAGATTGGCGATGCCGACCACGGGTTAAACATGAACCGTGGCTTCAAAAAGGTGAAAGAAAAACTGCCGACGCTGGAAGATAAGGATATCGGCACCATTTTGAAAAATACCGGCATGGTGCTGTTATCAAGTATTGGCGGTGCCAGTGGGCCGCTGTATGGCACTTTTTTCATTAAATCCGCCGAGTGCGTAATGGCGAAAGAAGAACTGACGGTGACAGATTTGTACAACATGTACCGGGAAGGGACGGATCGTATCAGCGCACGCGGTATGGCGCATCCGGGTGATAAAACCATGGTGGATACGCTGTCAGCCATTGTCACGTCGTTGCAAAACCAGCAGGAAGCGCCATTGGCAACGGCATTGAGTAGTACCTTGCAGGCTGCTGAGGCGGCAATGAAAAGCACCATTCCGATGAGGGCAGGGAAGGGACGCGCCAGTTATCTTGGCGAGCGATCCATCGGCCATCAGGACCCAGGTGCCACGTCCAGCTATCTGCTGTTTAAAACACTTTGTGAGGTTGTTGGTTAACAGTTGCAGTCCTCAATAAGGTTATGACATATGGTCAATATTGTGGTGGTTTCTCATAGCAAAAAACTGGCTGACGGGGTTGTTGAGCTGGCGTCGCAAATGACGCAGGGAAAAGTGAAGTTCGCGGTGGCGGCAGGGATGGATGACCCGGAGAATCCGATAGGCACTGACCCGGTTGCAATCATGGCGGCCATTGAGGCTGTCATGGATGACGATGTATTGGTGATGGTCGATATGGGAAGCGCGATTCTCAGTACCGATATGGCGATGGAACTGCTGGGCGAGGAGGCCATGACGCGGGTTCAGGTCTGCGCGGCACCGCTGGTGGAAGGCACTGTCGCAGCGGCGGTGGCAGCGGCGGCGGGTCAGCCCATCGGCCAGGTTATCACCGAAGCACACCAGTCGCTGGCGGCTAAATATGCCCAGCTGAATCAGAGCGACTGGCTGGCCGGTGCACCAGCGCCAGTGAGCGACACCAGCAACTATCCTTTGCACTTTTCCTGGACCATAACCAACCCGACCGGTATCCATGCCCGCCCGGCATCGGCGATTGCCCGTAGCCTGAGTCAATTCGATGCCGATGTACAGCTGGCCAACGGTGATCGCGCGCTCAACGCGAAGAGTATGAACAACGTGGCACGACTGGCTATCAAATGTGGCGATGTGATTACCCTGCATGCGCGCGGGCCGCAGGCGCAGCAGGCGATAGACGCTTTTGCTGCACTGGCCGCGACACAATTCGGTGATGAGGTGCAGGGGACCGTTGCGGTGGACGACGCGAAGAAAAAATCGCCAGCGTGGTTATCTGTCACTGTCTGCCGTATTGAACGAGGTAAGCCGCAGCTCCCGACGCTAACGGCTGAAGCAAAACCACAGGCACTTGCCCGGCTCAGCGATGCAATAACGGCCGCGCAACAGGAGCTGGCGGCATTGGTCACCACCACGGGAAAGCAATTATCTGACAAAGAGGCAGCTATTTTCTCCGCGCATCAGATGATGCTGGAAGATAGCGAACTTTATGATGCGACGTGTGAAAAGATGGACCAGCAAAGTGCGCCTGTTGAGCACCTTTGGCTGGCAACCATCAGCCAGATGGCGGATGAGTACCGGGCCATTGAGGATGCTTATTTACGCGAAAGATATGTGGATGTTTATGACGTCGGTATACGGGTACTGCGGTTGCTACTCGGGCACCCGTTATTGACCTTGCCACAGTGGCACACCCCCACGCTGATTATCGCTAATTATTTGTTGCCTTCCGAAATCATGGCGCTGGATAGTGCCTGGATTGGGGGCATTTATTTTACCGACATTGGTGTCCATTCCCACCCGGCACTGCTGGCAGCCGCACGCGGCATCCCGGTGTATATCGATAGCGCACAGCGTACCCAGGCATATCAGGATGGCACGGTGGTTAAGCTGTCTGGTGATTCCGGCGATATTTTACCGCTGTAGTGATTAAGCAGAATGAACCGTGGTTTCAAAAATACTTCGCAGCCAATAGACGCGAGTCACACGAATCTTGTATGGTACGGCTCAGGAACATCCCACAGACCAGGCTCATGGTCTGACTGAAACCCCCTTAGGAAACGTGATGAAAAACTGGAAAACAAGTGCAGAACAGATCCTGACAACCGGACCGGTCGTACCGGTCATCGTGGTGAACAAACTCGAACACGCTGTGCCGATGGCAAAAGCGCTGGTTGCGGGTGGTGTGCGTGTGCTGGAAGTGACCCTGCGTACCCCTGTCGCGATGGATGCGTTACGCGCCATGATTAAAGAAGTCCCCGAGGCGATTGTCGGGGCGGGTACCGTTATCAATCCTCAGCAATTGAAAGAAGTGACCGATGCTGGTGCACAGTTCGTGATAAGCCCGGGCATTACCGAGCCGTTGCTGCGTGCCGCAGTAGAAGGGCCGGTGCCGTTAATCCCGGGTATCAGCACTGTCTCTGAGCTGATGACCGGTATGGATTACGGTCTGCGTGAGTTTAAATTCTTCCCGGCAGAAGCGAATGGCGGGGTGAAAGCGCTACAGGCTATCGGCGGACCTTTCCCGCAGGTGCGTTTCTGCCCGACGGGTGGCATTTCACCGGCAAACTACCGTGATTATCTGGCGCTGAAAAGCGTGCTGTGCATCGGAGGCTCCTGGCTGGTGCCAAACGATGCGCTGGAAGCAGGCGACTGGGATCGTATTACGCGCCTGGCGCAAGAGGCGGTGGCTGGCACTAAGTAAGCCATAATCGCTCTCCGTTACCGGCAGTGCGCTGCCGGTACATCAATTCTCACTGTTGCTGGCAAACGTTGTTTTAAGCCGTTCAATAAACAAGCGTGTTTTGGTATTTACATACTTTGCATTGGGTGTAATGGCGTGCATTGGAAGCGTTGGGCAAGCCCATGCGGGTAAAACCTGGACTAACTCACCGCTTGAAAGATGGCGATTAAAAACAAAAGCCGGGCCATAAGCGATCCCGGCATGTGCCAGCGCGACTTCCAGCATGATCGCGGTATTGTTGGCGAGAAAACGTCGTTTATCATCTGCCTGAATCCATCCCTGTTTATCATCATAAAAATGCCAGGGCGCGGCATTATGGTTACCCAGGTAACCTATCAGCGTATGACTGTGTAGTTCAGCCGGTGTCGCCGGCGCACCCGCAACGGCCAGATAGGCTGGGGTGGCACAGGCCAGTAATGGGCAATCCGCAATTTTTCGCGCAATTAACTCTGAGTCGGATAGATGACCGATACGGAGCGCCAAATCGATACCATCCTCCACTAAATCGATGAAGCGATCCTGTAACTGCAGTGTAATGTTTACCGCAGGAAAATCGGCCAGAAACTGTGCAATCAACGGGCCGAGATACAAGGTACCAAAAGTCACAGGGGCTGCGATACGTAAGGTTCCGGTTGGATTACTTTGTATGTCTGCCGCTTCACGATTGGCCTCTGTCCAGGCTTCAAGAATATGTTTGCTGCTGGTCATGTATTTTTGCCCAGCGTCGGTCAGACTTAACCGCTGCGTCGTGCGTTCAACCAATCTCGCGGCAACCCTTTGCTCCAGTGAGGCGAGATAACGGCCAGCCATTACTGCTGATAACCCAAGTTTTCTTGCCGCCGCCGCGATGCTGCCTTCTTCCACTGCGGCCACGAATACTGCCAGCTCTGTGAAGCGATCCATAATTTCCCGTGCGTATTTTAAGTATGTAATCTATGAACCATGACGATCATTCCCTATTTAAATGTAATGACGCAAGATCTGTCGCAACAAAATGAACATTTCTCTAAACAGGAGGGAAAATGAAAATTATTGCGAACGGTGTTGAGCTGAATATTACAGAATATGGTCAAGGGGAGACTGCCCTGGTGTTTCTGCATTTCTGGGGTGGATCGTCTTTGACATGGCAGGGAGTCATGGCTCGTTTGAGCGAGGATTTTCGTTGTGTCGCCATTGATGCACGCGGCGCTGGCGCTTCTGCTGCACCTGCCAGTGGCTATAATACTGGCGATCATGCTGATGATGTACAGGCGGTGATTCAGACTCTGGAATTACAACGCTATATCCTGGTGGGGCATTCTATGGGAGGAAAAGTCGCACAGTTGATTGCCAGCCGCCACCCGCAGGGACTGTCTGGTGTGGTGCTGGTTGCCTCATCACCACTTGCGCCCATGTCTATCAGTGACGAGCAGAGGGAAATGATGCGTACGGCTTATGCCAGTGAAGAAGCGGCTCGCTGGACAGTGGAAAATATTCTGATTGCCTCGCCGATCGCGACAGAAGCGAAGCAACAGCTTATTCAGGATGCATTGCGTATGGACCCTTTAGCGGTCAGTGGCTGGCTCGATAGCAGTTCAAAAGAGGATTTGCACGCGGTGGCCTCTGCCATAAGGGTACCGGTGGTGGTAGTGACAGGGGAGCGTGATCAGGTTGACCCACTGACAGTGGTGGAAAGACAAATCGCCGTGCACTTTCCCGGCGCGCCATTGCATATTCTTCCAGATAAAGGGCACCTGTTACCACTTGAAGCGGCATCTGAAGTCGCCGACATCGTGCGCAATTTTACGGCAACCGTGCGATAAAGTTAACAGCGGTGAGCACAAGGCTCACCGCTTCAGGAATTAACCTTCAACTTTCACTGCAGCCGCGCTGGCAATGGCGCGGGCGATGGCATCATCGGTATTTTCACCTGTAGCGAGCGCGACACCCAGGCGACGCTGGCCCGCAATTTCCGGCTTGCCAAACAGGCGCAGTTGCAGACCAGCACCCAGCGCCGCTTCGACATTAACGAAACGCACATTGTTGCTTTCCAGCTGCGGCAGGATCACCGCCGAGGCCGCCGGGCCATACTGGCGAATGCCGCCAATCGGCAGGCCGAGGAAGGCACGCACATGCAACGCGAACTCTGACAGGTCCTGTGAAATCAGCGTCACCATACCGGTATCGTGCGGGCGTGGTGAGACTTCGCTAAAGATGACCTCATCACCGCAGACAAACAACTCCACACCAAACAGGCCGTAGCCGCCCAGTGCTTTCACCACTTTCTCGGCGATGTCCTGGGCGCGTTGCAGCGCCAGATCGCTCATCTGCTGCGGCTGCCAGGATTCACGATAATCGCCGTCTTCCTGGCGATGACCGATCGGGGCGCAGAAATGAATGCCATCCACAGCGCTGATGGTCAGCAGGGTGATTTCGAAATCAAACTTCACCACACCTTCAACAATCACGCGACCGGCACCGGCACGACCACCCTGCTGAGCGTAATCCCATGCTTTGTCCAGCTGGCTTGCATCACGAATAAAGCTCTGACCCTTGCCTGATGAACTCATCACCGGCTTCACGATGCATGGGAAGCCGATGGTGTCAGCGGCGGCGACAAAGTTTTCTTTGCTATCGGCAAACTGGTAGGTGGACGTCGGCAATGCCAGTTCTTCCGCCGCCAGGCGACGAATGCCTTCGCGGTTCATGGTCAGACGTGCCGCGCGCGCGGTAGGCACCACTTTTTGTCCCTGAAGCTCCAGTTCCAGCAATTTTTCCGTGGCAATAGCCTCAATTTCCGGCACCACAAAATCGGGTTTTTCCTGAGCAATCAGCGCGGCCAGTGCATCACCATCCAGCATGTTAATCACATGGCTGCGATGGGCAACGTGCATGGCCGGGGCATCGGCGTAGCGATCGACAGCAATCACTTCCACACCAAGACGTTGGCACTCCAGTGCCACTTCTTTGCCCAGCTCGCCTGAACCTAACAGCATGACACGCGTTGCGGCAGGACGCAGCGCGGTTCCGAGAGTCGTCATAATTTCACCTTAGCAGTCAAAATGCGCGCGCAGTATATACGAAAACGTTTGCGTTCTCACCTTTTCCCCCTGATAAGGTTTGCCTTACTTTTCTCCGCTCTGACATTTCCTGACATCTTCTGCGGCAGCATGTGAAACTGGAATCCTAAACAGGAGTTAAACGATGAATAACTGGCTGCAGCAAATTCAATCGGTACTGAAAAAGCAGGGAGGCGCGGGTCAGGGGAGTGGCCTCAGTGACATGCTGGCACCCGGCGCGTTAGGTGGGCTGGCAGGATTGCTGATCGCGAGTAAATCTTCACGCAAGCTGCTGACCAAATACGGCGGAAAAGCGTTAATTATTGGTGGTAGCGCGGCAGCGGGTGCCGTGCTGTGGAACAAATACAAACAGCGGGTGAGTGAAAGCCATCAGAATGAAGCGGGTTATGGTCAGTTGCAAACACCGCTGGACCAGCGCGCAGCACGTCTGGTGACCGCGCTGGTATTTGCGGCCAAAAGTGACGGACATATTGACGATCGTGAACGTGCGACCATCGAACAAAATATTCAGCAGGCTGGCTATGGCGCGCAGGCGGAAGCGCTGATTCAACAGGCGATGAATCGCCCGCTGGATCCGCACTGGTTGGCTGCGGATGTAAAAAATGAGGAAGAGGCACTGGAACTCTACTTCCTCAGCTGCGCAGCCATTGATCTCGACCATTTTATGGAGCGCAGCTACCTCTCTGCGTTGGGGGATGCATTAAAAATCCCCCAGGATGTCCGCGAGGAAATGCAAAAAGATCTTATTGCGGAGAAAGCGACACTCCCCGCCAGTTAACCTGCTCAGGCCACATCAGTGGCCTTCGTTTACATTTTCCTGCCAGCTAATGGCTTGGCTTCGCGCTCAATCGGTGCCACGCTTGCAGAATGTTGTCTCTTCAGGGAAATGAACAATGATAAATCAGCCCAAGGCCAAAAAAATCCCCCATCAAATGACGCTGCACGGGGAAACGCGCACGGACAATTACTTCTGGTTGCGTGACGATGATCGGCAAAACCCCGAGGTGCTCGACTATCTGCATGCCGAAAATGATTACGGCAAAGCGATGATGGCATCACAGACACACCTGCAGGAGCGGGTGCTGAAGGAGATCATTGACCGCATTCCGCAGCAGGATCATTCCGTACCCTATGTCAAAAATGGCTATCGTTACCAAAGCCGTTATGAAAGCGGCAATGAATACGCAGCTTATTATCGCCAACCCAAAGAGGCTGGCACCGATGCGGAGTGGCAACTGCTGCTGGATGGCAACCAGCGTGCATCGCACAGTGACTTCTACACCATGGGCGCGCTGGCAATAAGCCCTGATAATCAGGTGATGGCGCTGGCGGAAGATTTCCTCTCACGCCGCCAGTACGGAGTCCGTTTTCGTAATCTGCAGAGCGGCAGCTGGTACCCCGAGGTGTTAAGCGATGCATCGTCCAGCCTGGCGTGGGCCAATGATTCACGTACTATCTATTATGTGCGCAAACACCCGCAAACCTTGCTGGCTTATCAAGTCTGGCGTCATGAACTGGGTCATCCACAATCTGATGACCAGCTGGTTTATGAGGAAAAGGATGATACCTTCCACCTTAGCGTGCACAAAACCACCTCCGAACACTTTATTCTGATCGCGTTATTTAGCACCACCACCAGTGAAATCCAGCTGATTGATGCGGAGTATCCTGATGCACAGCCCCAGGTGTTTTGTCCGCGCCGACGCGATCATGAGTACACCGTTGATCACTACAATCATCAGTTCTACATCCGCTCCAATCGCGAGGGTAAAAACTTTGGTTTATACCGCAGCGCCTGGCTGGCGGAGCATCGCTGGAAAACGCTGATCCCGGCGCGCGAGCAGGTGGTGCTGGAGGATTTTCAGCTGTTTACGCATTGGCTGGTGGTTGAGGAGCGTTCCCGCGGCGTTACCAGCCTGCGGCAGATCCACTGGGAAAGCGGAGAAAGCACCGGCATCGCGTTTGATGACCCAACGTATGTCACCTGGCTGGCCTACAATCCCTCACCGGACAGCGATACGTTGCGCTATGGCTACTCGTCAATGACCACGCCAACTACCCTGTTCGAACTGAATATGGAAAGCGGCGAACGTCGGGTGTTAAAGCAAACGCCGGTACCGGGCTTTAATCCTGACGACTACAAAAGTGAACATCACTGGATCACCGTTCGTGATGGCACCGAAGTTCCGGTTTCGCTGGTGTATCATCGCCAGCATTTCCAGCCTGACAACAATCCGTTGCTGGTATACGGCTATGGCGCTTATGGCAGCAGTATGGACGCCAGCTTTGGCACCAGCCGCATCAGCCTGCTGGAACGTGGATTTGTCTATGCGATTATCCATGTGCGCGGCGGTGGTGAACTGGGGCAGCAGTGGTATGACGATGGCAGGCTGCACAACAAGATCAATAGCTTCACTGATTTTATTGATGTGACGGAAGCCCTGGTGGCAAAAGGATTTGGTCACCCGCAACAGCTGTATGCCATGGGGGGCAGTGCTGGAGGCTTACTGATGGGGGCGGTGATTAATATGGCGCCGCAGCTCTACCACGGCGTAGTGGCGCAGGTGCCGTTTGTTGATGTGGTGACGACCATGCTCGATCCCTCTATTCCCCTGACCACCGGGGAATACGATGAGTGGGGCAACCCCGAACAGGCGGAGTATTATCACACCATTAGCCAGTACAGCCCCTATGACAATGTGGCTGCGCAAGCTTATCCACATCTGCTGGTGACCACCGGCCTGCATGATTCACAGGTGCAATACTGGGAACCGGCGAAATGGGTGGCGAAACTGCGTGAGCTAAAAACCAATGATACGTTGCTGCTGCTGTGCACGGATATGGATTCCGGCCACGGCGGAAAGTCGGGGCGCTTTAAATCCTATGAAGGGGTGGCGCTGGAATTTAGTTTCCTGATTGGCCTGGCACAGGGTGTGTTACCCGATCACAGCGACTACTGACCCGTCTTCACGTATTTACGCAGCGCCTGCCGCAACGGTGGGCGCAAATCGCGCACGTTCTCCAGCACCCAGCGCAGATAGCCAGGATCTTTGCGTGCAATGCTACCGATGCTCTGTCCGCGATATTTGCCAAAGGGGAAAACATCATCGGCGACCGGTGCGGGTTGGCAGCGACTCACCATTTGTGCCGCGTCCCAGCCGGATTTTTCCATAATGTGAATCAGCAAGGCGGCGGTGATATAGCAGTCATACAACGCGCGGTGCGCATGCAAATCAGCGGGTGGTGTCACATCCAACTTCAGGCTATGGCGCAGCGCCAGGTTGCCATATTTCTGGCCGGGCCACAGCTGGCGCGCCAGCGTCATGGTGCAAATCCATTCACCAGGCATTTCCGGCAGCATCCGACGATCAAAGCTGGCATTATGCGCGACATAATGGGCGCTGCCATGATAACGGCCAATCGCCTGTTCAATGGGCGGTTTATCCGCCACCATGGCTTCGGTGATGCGATGCACCGCCATTGCTTCACGGCTGATAGGACGATCCGGGCAAACCAAATCACTCATCGGATTGAGGATTTGTCCGTCAATAACGTCTACCGACGCCACCTCGACCACGCCACCCTGCAAACCGCAAGTTTCGGTATCGATAACTCGTAACATAGGTTATTTCTGTTTCGGTTCGTAAGGCAGGCGGGAAAGGCTGAGTGACGCCTGGCGATAATGCATCAAACGCTGGCGAAACCACTCACGTAGCGCTTGCGGTTGCTCCCGCTCCACCAAATCGGCGACGACCGGCATATTGTAGCGCTCTTTGAAAGCCACTCCGGCGGCAGCCAGATCGACATTCACTTTGTCTTTCTCTTCCTGCGACAGCAGGGCAAGGTTTTGACTCATGCTTTTCTCCTGTTAACAGGGGCAAAAGTAATGTTTTCATCGTTAAGGATCAAGGGAAAAGGGATCGCATTGCAGGTCTCGACACCCGAAGATCAGCAGCGTATCCTGCTGCCACGCCTGCGGTGGATTGCCGCAATAAAGAGATGACCTGATGAAGAAGACGACCTTAACCCGCATTGCGGCGCTGTTGCTGGCATCATCCACGCTGGCATTTAGTCAGTTTGCCCTGGCCCATGCTCACCTTAAAACGCCGGTTCCAGCTGACAAATCAACCGTTGAAACCTCACCGCAAGCGCTAACGCTGACCTTTACGGAAGATGTTGAACCCGCTTTTAGTGGCGTGGAGATCCGTAATGCGCAGAATCAGGTCGTGCCAGCAGATAAGGCCACGCTCAATGATAAGCAACATGATCAGCTGATTGTTCCGCTCAGTCAGCCGCTGCCTGCCGGCAGCTATCAGGTAAACTGGCACGTGCTCTCGGTAGATGGTCATAAAACCAAAGGCAGTTATACATTTAGCGTGAAATAATGAGCCTGGGTACGCTGTGGATCAGCCTGCGGGTATTCCACTTTCTATCCGCGTTGTTGCTCACCGGCAGCGCGTTCTACACCGCACTGCTGGCACCGAAGCGTTTCCGTCCAATACTGGCGCAACGCCTGTCAGCCATCCTGAAGTTAAGTGCGGTAGTAAGTTTATTCAGCGCCGTGCTGATGCTCGCGACGCAAACGGGCCTGATGAGTGGTGACTGGCATAACGTTGTAGATAGCGATACCTGGCTGGCGGTTTTAGCGACGCGTTTTGGCCAGGTGTGGCGCTGGGAGATCCTGTTTGCCTTACTCAGCGTGCTGGCATTCCTGCTGCGCGGCAACGTGCGACAGCAATTGTTGTTGCTGACCGGATTATTGCAGCTGATCACGTTAGCCGGGGTAGGGCATGCTGCGATGCACGATGGCTGGCAGGGTACGTTGCAACAAACCAATCATGCATTACATCTGATATCGGCAGCATTCTGGAGTGGGGGCCTGCTGCCACTGCTGCTGCTGATGCGTGAAGCCCGCAAGATAGCGCACCGCACCGATGCCATCCGCAGCATGATGCGTTTTTCCCGCTATGGGCATTTAGCCGTAGCGCTGGCGTTGTTAACGGGCATTTTCAATAGCCTGTTGATTGCCGGCCCACCGCTGCAATGGCACCAAACGCCGTGGAGTGAGTTGCTGATTGCTAAGGTGTTGTTAGTAATGTTGATGGTGACCGTTGCGGTGATCAACCGTTACTGGCTGGTGCCGCGTTTTCGCCTGGCGGGCAGTCGCGCAGCCACAATTTTTATTCGCCTGACGCAGTTTGAACTGCTGTTGGCGGTTGTTGTTATCGGGCTGGTTAGCGTGTTTGCCACGCTGGCTCCAGCCTGAATCATCTATACCGATTGAATGTATGAGGACGACATTTTGCTGAAGAAACTGATTCCAGCTTGTGTGCTGCTGACCCTGTGCAGCCAGGCGATGGCGGCACAGATTATTACCATCAGCCGTTTTGAGATTGGCAAAGACAAATGGCCGTTCACGCGTGAAGAAGTGATGCTGAGCTGTGAGAAGGATGGTGCGTTGTTCGCCATCAACCCCAGCACGCTGTTGCAGTACCCGTTGAATGACAAAGCCGAAGCAAACCAGAAATCGGGCCGTGGCACCACGGAATCCATCAGTTCAATTCAGACGGAAGACAAAGCCCACCCGGGACAGAAGATGAGTCTCGAGCCAATTATCGCCCGCGCTCAGGCGCTGTGCAGTCAGTAATTCCTGTCTGAGAGGCGTGGCAACCCGCTACGCCACCTTCCTGCGCTATTCTGCCGTCGCGATCACAGAGTCGGCAGCTTTCCTTCCCTGATGTGATGGTTGGCTGGAAAATAATCACCTGTGGTCTACCTTTAAAAGGCAAGGCGACCTCGCCTGCATTAATGCCAACTTTTAGCGCACGGCTCTTCAAGAGCCATTTCCCTGGACCGGATACAGGAATCGTATTCGGTCTTTTTTTGTCTGCTGTTTATCATCAATAACTTATCGTAAAATCAATGAGTTGGTGCTTATCCTGTCGCCCTCTGTATCACCCTGGTGTAACCGCTGCCGCTCAGGCTATGCGTGACTTTGCTGATGAGCCACGGCTGTGCATCAATCACTGATTTAAATCCGCTCACCGCAACCGGGGTTTTCGGGTAAAGATCAGCCCGGCCCATTGCCAGGGTGATCGAGAACTCGGCAACACCGCGTTGCAGCTTCTCCCACTTCGCTTTGGCGGCGCGCATGGCCGTGGCTTTGCTGGAATAGACCGTCTGTTGGACGTGGTTTCGGCTTCGTCGTCGCCTTCGGCCACGCGCACCACAACGGTGACGGGTTTCGACTGGTCGGCAATCGCCTGCAACGCTGCGGCCAGCGTGCCTTTGACGCCCGCCTTGCCGACTGCGCCCTGCACGTTGGTGATGAGCACCGGCTCATTCAGCGGGAAAGTAGCCGCATCCGCATCACCAGCGGTGCAGACCATGCCGACGATTGCGGTGGATACGGTGGATACGGTGCGCGTGCCGTCGTTTACTTCAGTGACGCGGACACCGTGATGATAATCTGCCATCTGTTGCACTCCTGGTTAAAGGTGTGCTCAGGGTGGCAGCCCGGGCGGGGCGGGGCATGTGATAGAAGTTTGCTGATTGCTCAGCGGGCAGTTACTCTTGAGCTATCGCTCTGATATCCACTGGTACTACAAACAACCAGTTGAAAATGAGGGAACGATGATGATTGCAGGAACCGCAACGAAAGAACCCGGCAGGTATTACACCTTCCAGTCGCCTTTACCGGCTGATGTCTTTTTTGAAGTCCACCCCCGGACGTTGCCACACAATGCACAACCCGTGCTGGATGAAACCAGCGGCATGTGCATAGGCTATTCAGTCGCCCAGGCTCCGGGACTGTGGCAGATTTACGACACGCAGGGACATTTTCTAAGGCTGGAAGAAGCCCCCTCTTGAAACACCCCTGATAGATCCAACCGATATTGGGCTCATTGCTTTTGGCGTCTTCCGTATTTTCCGTGCGGGGCGTGTGCTGTTTGAAGCGGGTACGCGTTCGGCTGTCAGCGCGAAACTCAGCCAGGCGACAATCATGTTTCTCCGTGCCCGGCTTAAAACCGGGTTATCTGCCCGTAACATTAAAATGACTGAAACAGCCGCCCGGCATATGTACGAACCGGGGCGCTATGTTCCATTACATATTCACGAAAAAGCCATCCGTTATGGTAGACGTATGGCTGATCCTCGTAACGGGGAAGGGATGTTTCGCTACGAAACTGAGATGTATAAACTGAATCGTAAGAGAAATGTCACCGAGTATAAGAAGTACACTCTTGAGGTTGTGGTGCGGGAATCAGACTGGACGATTACCCATTTTAAATATTTTGATTAACCGGCAGGAAAGTACGCATGTTTGATATCAGAAATGAAGAATTCGTCTTCGCGGTCTCACCTTTCGAGCGTGTCGTGGATGACGAAGCCGACCCGGTTAATCACCTCTGGGACTGGATTAAGTTTTTCGTGGAGTTTTCCGTCAGCGGGGTGAAAGTACAGTTTCAGACTGAGTTTACAGTCGGCGAACTCAGGGAACTGCGCAATCAGTTTTCCGTGCATTACAAGGCTGTGATGGCTCAGCAGGAAATTAAATCATTCAGTTTTCGCAGCCAGCTTAATCAGCTGAATATGGTTCTGCGGAAAGTCACAGGTGATGATGCAGTGATTGTTGAATATGTTCTGCGCCCTGAAGAACATGCGGATAGCGTTCAGATAAAGGGCGAATTTGGCATTAATGAAAGCCACTTCCCGGACATCCTCAGACGCCTGGATGAAATGATAACCTGGCCGGAATAACATTCTGATTTCCCGGCTATGCGCATAAGCGCCCCCGCTATAACGGGGGCATTTTTTTTATGCGGGCTTATCCGGCCAGACAATATCTGGGGCGGCGACAGTAACCACTGCCTGAACATCCTGAATATATTTCATCCATTCGGTCAGCTTTTCTTTATCAGCATCGGTAATGATGCCGAGCATCAGCTGCGTCTGCCATGCCTGGATCGTGGTATTGGCGCTGCTGATGAGCGTAATCTTCTGATTATCGGCTTCTGCCACATCGGCCTGTTTCTGCGCATCCGCATCTGTTACCCACTTTTCCCCGTCCCATTTATCAAAGCCGGTGGCAGGTTTTAACGTCGTGGTATCCGCCGGATAATCGCCGGTTTCCGTTCTCACCTGGGAGAATCATCAGCCAGATTTGTCGCGAAAAGGGTGCCAATGTAGATTAGCTTGCACAGGATTTCGTTAATGTTTTCTTATGTGTGCATATTGAGTACATTATTACAAACAAGGTATGGATACACTCTGGAGCTGTCCACCAGTGGATCGGCAAGCAATTCATTAATAGGAATAAAATGCGTAAAGAATATTTAATTTTGGGCTTCGTTTTACTTATTACGTTAATTTTCCCTTTGGTGGTTCTATACCTATATCGAGAGTATGTTACGGGAATACCTGTTACGTTCTCTTTAGAAGGCGTTTCTCGTGACTCTGGGAAATGGTCAGATTTTGGTTCTTTGCTTTCTGGGTTATTTACTTTAAGTGGTGCAGTCGCTGCTTTAGCCGCACTGTTATTTGCAATTTTTCAAAATAGACAGCTCTCCGATGAGGCAAAAAAACGATCTATGACGGATCAGGAAACGGCTAAAAAGAATGAGAATTTTATGCGTTTTCAGCTGGAAAGAATGAATTTTGAAAAGTTTAGGATGCATCAGTTAATGTTTAATGACCTGCTGGATAAGGCGGAAGTTGATGCATTTAATAACTTTGCATTTAAATCCAGGATGATTTTTTACAAAAAAATCTTCACAAATAACTCGTTCTCTCAGTGCGACACAAAGGTAGATTTGACATCTGTGAAAGCCGGATCATTAAAAGATATACTCAACTGCGGGGAAAGTATCAATTCTAAGATGAAATCAGGAGAATACATCGACTCACCTCATGTGTTGGTTGATGACATATCTACTCTCCATTCTCTGCTAATGTTAACGGTTGAGAGAGCTGCAAAGGATGGAGACATCATATTTGCAGGTAAGTTTATTGTACTGAATGTGGTTGACTTGCATAATGACTTTGTGTTTCTTTCCGATGTGGTAAATGCACTTTGTACTTTTTGTGAAGTTGATACGAGGGTGAACTTAACGACTAATCTTAGTCTCGGTAAAACCATTATTGCTCTGGTTAACTATGCAAGTCATTTCGATTTCTCTAAAGTTCAGTTTTCAACGTATTCCTATAGCTTTAAATGCGAGTTATATATTCGTAATCTTACAGAGCTTCATGAAATTTTCACGATAGATAAAAATGTCCCACTGTATCCTTTTTTCAAAAATTTCAATAATTACATTCTTGATGCACTTGGAGCGTCAAACATTCATCATGTGACTTCTATGGATGGTTATTTTCTCTTTTTAGACTCCTTTAGACAACGCGTCGCTTCAGCCATTTCAGAAGCGATGACACATGATGTTAATTTCTTTAATATCGGGGAATATTATTTAGGTGAAATAGATAAAATGCGTGCTCGGATTAAGAATTGAGTCTTTTGATAACCCGTTCTTCAACTGGATAATTGTCCTTTTGACCTAAGCCTGATGGTAGCCGCGCAGTCAATAATGATGCACTTGAACCATGTCCGCTCATCGTCACTTCAGCAACGACGGAACGCCTCATACCAAATGGTTGTGACTAACTTCACGAACGCGAGTAAAACTCTGGTTGTGGGGCTATATTTTTAGGATAAATCTTAGATAATTTACTCGCCCCTTCAAGAGCTAAGCCATAGAGAGTGCCGGAGATAAGCGCCGGGTGGGGTACTAATTATTGGCAAAGGCCGCAGAAATGCGGCCTTTTTCCTTTTTTACCCACGATTTGTGTGATACCTGTTCGACGCCCCCGGAACACTGCCGGAGATAAACAAAACCTGTCTGATGATGCTAATCACTCGATTAGGATCTTTTCGCTATGTTAGCTTAACGTCAAACCAGCCATATAGATGGCGTCGATCAAGATGAGAAGAACCGCAATGTACAAGCCTGCTTGCCTTTTCATCATCCTGCTGCTTAGCGGATGCGCTCTGAAACAGTACCCACAATCCGCAAAGGTAAGTGATGAAGAAGCTAAAAATGATGATTGCGCAACATTGCAGCAGGAAATAGCCAAAAGCCATGATGTTCAGCAGCAGATCGCGAAGACCGGGCAGTTTGATGCGTTAACGGTGATTGGCTTTGTGGGGGATTTTGGTATCGGCAACGGGATTGCTAAAGCCAGAGCCAACCAAAAGGCCACCGAACGATTGCAGCAACTGGAGGCGCTGGAAGCAGTACGTTGCCACAATGCATCATAGATAGCTGTCCAACCGCAAATATCCTGAGAGCCAGCCGGGCAAAAAAATGGTATAAAATGGCGCTTTATTGATGTTGCCTGCTTATAAGGATCCTACATGGCAAATACGCAATACCTTCTCTGGGTGATGATTGTCACATTAACCTTATTATCGGTGTTTATTTCCGCGCTGGTTGGCCGGGCTAAATCGCCACGACTGGGTTTCATTACCTTTGCGGTATTATTTCTGGGCTTTATGGCCGCGATTTTCTTTATCACGCGCTAGCTAATGACTAATCCTCTGCAGCAGGTTGCCGCGCTGTTTGTGTGGCAACCATGCCGGGGGTTAAGAAGCGGGGCGCAGTGCTTTACGGTGTTGTGCGATAAGTTGGTCGGCAAGATAGCGATCTTCTTCGTGTTGAGTAATGTAATACTCGTAAGGATCTTTTATACCCAGACTTTCAATATATTCCAGATGAGCACGTTTTATTTCGCGGTTAATATATTGCACTTCATCCATACCCATATCATCAGCATAAACTGGTGCTTTGCTTTTAATCTCAGCAATTAACAGTTTGTTATTTTGCATAAAGGTTTCCAAATCAATCTTATAATAATCTTTCATAAACGGCTCCCTCTCAAACTGCGTTTGTATAAGCCTGGCAAAAAACGGGGAGGCGATGTGGCTGTGGATGCTTACCATTTCATCTCACCGTTGCCAATTGGCAATGTCCATCGTCAAATTCTAACAATTTGATTTATAGAGAGATTAGTTGTCGGGTTTAAATTTTTTAGTGAGAATGATAGTTAATATCATTTAACTTGATCGGAATACTCCGAAGAATTACAGTAGCTGCCGTCCCTCGCAGAGCTAACACCTTTAATGAGTGCCGGAGATAAGCGCCGGAAGGGACGTTCATCAGGGCTGCAGGATGCGGCCGCTGCTGAATCTGGCAGCGACATCACCCTTATCCCACCACCAGCAAATGTACCAGCCGCGCAAGCGTTTCCAGCAGCAATACGCTGCCGACAAAAATGACTACCAATACGCCAATAAATTGTTTACGGCTGTTCACGCTTCCCTCCGATGCCTGCAGGTCGCCAGGCTATACTTTAAGCCGGATTCACTAAACTTCCAGTAAACCAGCTTTCAGGAGACCAATATGTTTTATCAAACGGTCAATGCGGAAGCATGGCGCCACATCTGGGTAGTTGGCGATTTACACGGTTGTCGCACTCAGCTTGATTCACAATTGATTCTGCATCAGTTTGATACGCAGCAGGATTTATTAATATCCGTCGGTGATTTGATCGATCGGGGACCCGACAGTCCCGGTTGTCTGGCATTGCTGGATGAACCCTGGTTTCGATGTGTACGTGGCAATCATGAACAGATGGCTATCGCGGCGTTGCAGGGCGAGGACCCGATGCTATGGCTGATGAATGGGGGTGAATGGTTCTGGCAATTGCGCGGCAGTGAGGTGATTGCAGCGCGTCATGCGCTAAAGCGTTGTGCTGCATTGCCGCTGATTTTGCATCTGCAACTCGCCGACCGCGTGGTGGTGATCGCCCATGCGGATTATCCGGCCAGTCACTACTCACTGGGGCAAGAGGTTGACTGGCATCAGGTGGTGTGGAGCCGCGACCGGCTGGGGCGACATCAGCGCGGTAACTCGGCAGCAATTGAGGGGGCCAGCGATTTTTATTTTGGCCATACCCCGCTGGAGCAACCGCTCAACGCTGCCAATCAACATTATATCGATACCGGTGCCGTATTCGGCAACCGGCTCACGTTGGTGCAGCTGCAGTAACCTTTACCGAAACAAACGACCATCGCGCACCAGCTCGCGCGGGTAGCTATTCTTGATACGATTGCCGACCTTTTTTGCCAGACCGAGTGTTTGCTGCTGCCAGGTCACAATCACCTCATCCCGTTCGGGCAGATGCTCCGGATGGATATCCTGACCGCGATACCAGCTTTCCGCTTCGGCCTCCGTCAGCGCAAAGGCCAGCGAACTATCTGGCTGTGCCAGAGCGACCACGGCTTCGTGTTGCCAGCGATACCCTTTCGGGAAGGTTTCCGCGAGTTTTATACCGATGCGCGAGAAGCGCACTTTACCCAGCCAGCTTTCCAGCGCGGCGGGGAACAGCCACAATTCTTTATCACGCTGCCATAACAGCAAATTATCGTCCCAGTGCAGACCAACTTTTGCTGCTGCCTGCATCACTTCAGCCGTCAATTTCCGGCTGGCAGGTGAAAAGGGGAGTTTGCCGACTTTATAAGTTGGAGCGGGTAATGTCGGTACGCTGGCGGTTTTACGCAGACGTGCGACAAAGAAGCCTTCGCTGTCGAAGATTTGCGGGAACACATGCAGGAAGCCTTCTGGCGTCAGCGCCTTTTCGGCACCCGCGAACAGGCCATCCAGCGGTATAATTTCGACAGCATCAGGATAACGTTGCTGCAGCCAGCTGATGACCTGCTGATTCTCGATCTGGTTGAGCGTACAGGTGGAATAAATCAGCGTGCCGCCAGGTTGCAGGGCGTGAAAAGCGCTGTCAATCAGGTCGCGCTGGGTGGCGGCGATGTCCTCAGTGCTGGCCAGGGTCCAGTTACGCAGCGCATCGGCATCTTTACGCACTACGCCTTCTCCGGAGCAGGGGGCATCCAGCAGGATGGCATCAAACTGCTCGGGCAATGCCGCACCAAACACACGACCATCGAAATGGGTCAGGGCGACATTGCTGACCCCACAGCGGCTGATATTGGCATGTAACACCTTTACCCGGCTGGCGGAGTATTCATTAGCCAGAATCGCGCCATTATTGTGCATCAACGCCGCCATTTGCGTGGTTTTAGAGCCAGGTGCTGCGGCAACATCCATCACCTGACGCGCATCGGGCGCGGCATCAAACAATGCCGTGACCGGCAGCATCGAGCTGGCTTCCTGAATATAAAACAACCCGCTAAGATGTTCCGCCACGCTGCCCAGCGGCAGCGATTCGTCGTCGCGATCAATCCAGAATCCTTCAGCGCACCACGGAATGGGCGTCAGTCGCCAGCCGTAATGTGCGGTACACGCCAGAAAATCAGACACGCTGATTTTTAAGGTATTCACACGCAAGCTGCGGCGTAACGGTTGCTGACTGATGGCGAGAAAACCTTGCAGTTCTTCATCGTTGGGCAGGCTGGCACGCATCAGCGTGAGGAAATCTTCAGGAAAACGTTCGGACACGGGTTTCTTCCGGGGATAGCAAACAGAGCGCGAAGTGTAACACGCGAAAGAGAATCGGGCAGCCAGGCTGCCCGATTTGCTTAGGGTTGTGCGGGGTCGGGAATCGCGGTTCCCCAGTTGCGCCAGTCTTTCGGCGCTTCATCCTGCAACAGGAAGTGTTTGTTCGCACCCGCCTGCGGTGCCAGTGGCACGGTTGGCGGGGTGGCAAACTGAATCCCGCCCTGAATAAATTGCTGGAAGGTGCCGGTTTTGACCACGCCGCCAATCAGGCCGAAATTCAGGTTATAGCCGGATGCCAGCCAGAACACCGAATTGTTGCGCACCAGATGCTGATATTTCTTACTGATGCGCAACGCCACCTGAACGCGGTCCGCCATATTGCCCAGCGAGGTGCCGGTAACGGTACCGACTTCCACCCCACGGAACAGCACCGGTGTACCCACCGAGAGTGAACCGGCTTCTGTTGCGTCAACAAAGATTGTCAGACCATTGAGATAACGTGAATCGGTAATGGTGCTGTCCTGAAGCTCAAAAGTGCGCGCCTGGGCACCTTTGCCCGGATCGACGTTGACATAAGGTTGCAGTAGGGTCTCAAGATGGTTTACGCCAGCGGCAGAAATCTGCGGAGAGACCACCGAGAAACGGCTGCCGATACGGGCAAAGTCCTGTACGTATTCCGGATACAGTACGGCTTTTGCCACCACCTGGTTGTTGTCGGCACTCAGTGAGAGCGACTCGACCTGGCCGACGTTAATGCCAAGATAACGAATCGGCATGCCGGCTGACAGTTTGCTGGCATCATAGGTGTGCAGTGCAATCTGGCTGCCTACGGCGCGTGCGGCGGTTTCCGAAGCATAAAGTACCCGTTTCACCCCTTTTGCCGCTTGCGCACCGCTCAGGTTATCGAAACTGATGGCACCTTTCAGCGCGCGATTCAGCGGTGATGCCTGCACGGTCAGACCGCTACCATTCAACTGCACCTTGGCACCCCCCTCGGCCCAGAACACGCTTTCGCTGGTGAGCAGTTTGCGATACTGCGGTTCGATATGAATCGAGATTTCAAAGGCATCGGCGCGCGGCACAACATTGACCACTTCACCCACCTGGAATTTACGATACAGCACCACAGAACCGGTCTGAACATCAGGCAGGCTGCTGGCTGTCAGTTTCAGCGTGGCAGGGGGCTGATCGCCAGTAATCCCTTCCTCTGCACGCTCAGCATCGCCATACAATGGGTAACGCATCTGCGGGTTGCCTTTTGCCCCCGGAACCAGACGGATACCGCCATCCACCCATTCACGTGCACTGGCACCCAGTACCTGCATGCCATCAAGGCCGAATTTCACGTCAATGCGGCTGTTAACGATAAATTTGCTGTCACCGTGTACCAGATGGCGATATTCCGGATTGATGGCCACCACAAAACTGATGCCTTTTTCGTCCAGTTCCCGTGAGATGACCTGGCCTATCTTCATGCCGTAGAGCATCACCGGTTGTCCGGCGTCGATACCGTAGGTTTCTGGCGCATTAAGTTGCAGCGTCAGGACATCCGGTTTTTGCAGCAAAGATTCACTGGCCGGTAATACGCTAAAGTGATCCTGCGGCTGACCTTCTCCGGGCACCAGTTCAAAGGTATTGCCGGTTAACAGGCTGCTGAGATTGGTATCTGTCAGGCTGATTTTTGGTGAGCGCATTTCAATGCGGGTGCCCGTGCGCATCAATCCGGCGACGGAGGGATCAACGGTCAATTCCCCGGTCACTTTACCGCCAGGCAGCAAATTCAGCTTGGTTAAGGTGCCCACTTCCAGCCCCTGATACATCAGCGGCGTGCTGTCTGCTTTCAGGTTATCACCGCTCGGCAGGTCGAGGCTGACCTGCACCCCGCGCTGGCTTTGTGCGAGGTCGGGATAGAGCTGGTAGTTTTCATCGGTGTCAGCCTGCTGGCCTTCGTCGGGAGAATCGAAGGCAATGGCACCATTAACCAGTGCCGCCAGACTCTCCAGTTTGACTTTGGCACCACTCAGACTGATATCTGCGTCCACGCCAGAAACATTCCAGAACCGGCTCTGTTTTTTCACCAGGTTAATGAAGCGGCGTTCAATCAGCACATCAATGGTCACGCCATCAGTATTACTGTTGATGCTGTAGTCATAGACCCGGCCAACCGGAATTTTGCGGTAATACACCAGCGAACCGGTATTCAGCGAACCGAGATCGGGTGCACGCAGGTGGATCAATAACTCACCGGTATTCACACGGTATTTCGGTTGCGTATCCAGCGCTGTGAAGTGTTCCTGTGGGTTACCGCTGCCCGGCATCATACTGATGTAGTTGCCACCTACCAGAGCATCTAACCCGGAGACCCCGGCCAGAGAGGCTTTTGGTGTCACCAGCCAGAACTGGGTGTTGTCGCGGAGTGCATCACGCATGTCGCTTTTAATGCTGGCTTTAATCTGGATGCTACGATAGTCATTGCTCAGCACGATACCCTGCACCGTACCCACTTCCACACCCTGATAGCGAATAGGCGTGCGCCCCGGCACGATACCGTCCGCAGTCTGGAAGTTGATGGTGATGATGGTCCCGCGTTCCTGATAATTGGTCCATAACAGCCATGCGGCAATCAGCAAGGCGATAATGGGCAGTAACCAGAACGGCGAAATCTTGCGTTTGTTTCGCAGATTTGCGCTAGTCGGTGTAGTCGGCGTTTCCTGTTGCATGTGCATCCCAGATCAGGCGGCTGTCAAGCCACTCTACAGCCATAATGGTCAGGATGACTGCCGAGCCAAAATAGAGCGCGGCAGGTCCCATGGTAAATGCCAGCAGCTGGTCACGATTGACCAGCGACATGGTTAATGAAATGACGAACAGATCCAGCATCGACCAGCGACCAACCCAGGTCACGGCGCGCAGCAAGCGGATGCGGGTTTTCAGCCCCTGTTCACATTTGAAATGAATACTGAGCAGCAGCGTTAACATCACCAGCACTTTGGTAAAGGGCACCAGAATACTGGCGATAAACACCACCGCTGCCACCGGAATATTGCCGGAAGCCAGGCCGAGAATACCGGAAAAAATGGTGTCCTCGCGCCGCGCCCCGTTAACATACACCACAGAAATCGGCAGCAGATTGGCAGGAATGAGCAGCACGATGGAAGCAATTAATGATGCCCAGGATTTTTGCAGGCTGTGGCGGCGGCGATAATCCAGCGGCGTATGGCAGCGGGTACAGCGCCCGCGATCATCTGCCATACCGGTGTGATGGCAGTTCAGGCAAACCTGCCATTGCTCAGGCGGTGAGGTGGGGACTGCCTGCGGATAATAATGCTCCCACAGTTGCTCGACATTAAGATGAATCAGCGTCAGCACGCTAAGTACCGTCAGTGCAATATAAGCCACCATGCCATAACCCACTTCCAGCGTGGCGTAGTCCTGTACTTTGATGGACGCCACCGCGACGCCGACCAGGTAGATATCCAGCATCACCCATTCTTTCAGCTTCTCCAGCATCAGCAATACCGGACGCAGATTCATCCCCAGCGCGTGACCGATGCCCAAATAGCTAATGCCCGCCACCAGCGTCATGGGGGCACCAATGGTGCAAAACGCCACGATGGATGCGGTGATGACATCGCCTTGCTGCGTCATCTGTACCACCCCTTCCAGCAGGCTGGCATTAATGCGCATACCCAGCAGCCGGATATCCACCAGCGGCAGGGTAAAAGCGAACGGCATCAGCATCAGCATGGTGACCGCCATCGCGGTCAGACGCGTCATTGACCAGTCAAAACCACTCTGAATACGAGCGTGACAACGCGGGCAGTAGGCCGCCTGATGCGATTTAACATCCGGTAAGGAAAAAAGGGTATCGCATTGCGGACAACGCTGATAACGTGCGTGGGGCAACGTCTGGCTGATAGCGTGAATTTTCATAGGGTGACGCAAGTGGCCCATCGTTCGTTACAGTTACCGGCATGTCAGGCAGCAGGTTGCTGGCTGAGACATCTGTGGTGGCATGAAGTTCGATCCACAGAAAGCTAAGGGTATAGTAACTAACACAATGATTCACCTTGTGACGCTGGATAATTAGTGCTTATTTTAACAACTGAGTGACACACGCGGCTTCGCTGCGTCGAATTATGGTTAAACAATGAACAAAAAAGCCTTTTACGAGGATTTAAATCGCGATGCGCGTGCGCTGCTGGCGGGGGAAACCTCTTTCCTCGCTGCGCTGGGTAATTGCAGCGCGTTACTGTTTGAACGCCTGGAAGGCGTCAACTGGGCAGGTTTTTATTTGCTGACTGAAGCGAATACGCTGGTACTGGGTCCCTTCCAGGGCAAAATTGCCTGTGTGCGTATTGCTGTAGGCAAGGGTGTTTGTGGCACGGCGATTGCAGAAGAGAAAGTGCAGCGCGTGGAAGATGTGCACGCTTTCCCCGGTCATATCGCCTGTGACGCCGCCAGTAATGCGGAAATCGTGATTCCTCTGAAAGTGAATGGCACGTTAGTCGGTGTGCTGGACATCGACAGTACGGTTTATTCTCGCTTCGATAGTGAGGATGAAGCGGGGCTGGTGGCCCTTACTGACGGGCTTTGTGAAGTACTGGCGGGCAGCGACATTGAAAAATTTCTTCAACTGACGCGCAGCTAATCGACTGGATCACATAGCATTTGGCGATGTTGTCATTATAATGTCGCCTGTTCATGCCTGCTCTGGTCGGCAAACCCGTTGTAATCAGGAAATTTCATGGAAAATCAACCTAAGTTGAATAGCAGTAAAGAAGTGATCGCCTTTCTGGCGGAGCGTTTTCCGCACTGCTTTAGCGCCGAAGGTGAAGCGCGTCCGCTCAAAATCGGTATCTTTCAGGATCTGGTCGAGCGTGTTCAGGGCGATATGGGCCTGAGCAAGACGCAACTGCGTTCGGCCTTACGTCTTTATACCTCAAGCTGGCGTTACCTTTACGGCATTAAAGCGGGTGCCATCCGTGTTGACCTCGACGGCAACGCCTGTGGCGTGCTGGATGAGCAACATGTTGAACATGCGCGCAAACAGCTGGAAGAAGCGAAAGCGCGTGTTCAGGTACAGCGCGAGCAGCAAAAAGCGAAGAAACGTGAAGCAGGTGAAGAGACGGGCGAACGTCGTCCGCGCAAACCGGCTCCGCGTAAAACCGCTGAAGGTGATGCGCCGCGTAAACCGCGTCCGCAGGCACCGCGTGCCGCCTCTGCTGAACGTAACGCTGCGCCACGCCCACCGCGAGCTAAACCCATCACTGATACCTCAACTTTGCAACCCGGCCAGAATATTAAAGTTAAAGCAGGCAAAAGTGCGATGGACGCAACCATTCTTGAAATTACTAAAGATGGCGTTCGGGTACAGCTCGCTTCCGGCATGGCAATGATTGTGCGCGCAGAACATTTGCAGTTCTGAAACGGAGGCTGACCCTGGCATGAACACTATTTTTAAGATCGGTATGATCGCGGGCCTGCTGCTGGCAGGCCCCAGTTTTGCTGCGGATAACATTACCCGCGCAGATCAGATTCCCCAGTTACACGAAGAACCACAGCATCCCACCGTCAGTGAACGCGTCACCTCGCGCTTTACCCGTTCGCATTATCGTCAGTTCGACCTGAATCAGGATTTTTCTGCGAAAATTTTTGATCGCTACCTGAATCTGCTCGATTACAACCACAATGTGCTGCTGGCTTCAGATATCGCGCAGTTTGCCGATAAGAAGACCACGCTGGGTGATGAACTGCGCAGCGGCAAGTTGGATGTTTTTTACGATTTATACAATCTGGCGCAGAAACGCCGCTTTGAGCGCTATCAGTATGCGCTGAGCGTGCTAAATCGCCCGATGAACTTTACCGGCAATGACACCATCGACATTGACCGCAGCAAATCACCCTGGCCGAAAAGCACCGATGAGCTAAATGCGCTGTGGGATGCGAAGGTCAAATTTGATGAGCTGAGCCTCAAGCTGACCGGTAAAGATGACAAAGAGATTCGTGACACGCTGACCAAGCGTTATAACTTTGCTATCCGTCGTCTGGCGCAGAGCAACAGTGAAGACGTGTTCCAGCTGGCGATGACCGCCTTTGCACACGAAATCGATCCGCATACCAACTATCTGTCACCGCGTAACACTGAGCAATTCAACACCGAGATGAGTCTGTCACTGGAAGGCATTGGTGCTGTGTTGCAGATGGATGATGATTACACGGTAATCAATTCGATGGTGGCGGGTGGTCCGGCGGCGAAGAGCAAATCGATCAGCGTAGGCGATCGTATTGTCGGCGTGGCTCAACCCGGTAAACCGATGGAAGATGTCATCGGCTGGCGTCTCGATGATGTGGTAGCCAAAATCAAAGGGCCGAAAGGCAGCAAAGTGCGGCTGGAAATCCTGCCTGCTGGCAAAGGGACCAAAACCCGCATTGTGACCCTGACGCGTGAGAAAATCCGCCTGGAAGACCGCGCGGTAAAAGGCACGGTGCAGACCGTCGGCAAAGAAAAAGTCGGCGTGCTGGATATCCCGGGCTTCTATGTGGGTCTGACGGATGACGTGAAAGTACAGCTGCAGAAACTGCAGAAGCAGAATGTCGATAGCATCGTGATTGACCTGCGTACCAACGGCGGTGGTGCACTGACTGAGGCGGTATCGCTTTCAGGCCTGTTTATTCCAAGTGGCCCGGTTGTGCAGGTGCGTGACAACAATGGCCGTGTGCGTCAGGACAGTGATAATGACGGCATCGTGTACTACAAAGGCCCATTAGTGGTGTTGGTGGATCGCTTCAGTGCTTCCGCGTCTGAGATCTTTGCCGCCGCCATGCAGGATTATGGCCGCGCGCTGATTGTCGGTGAACCGACCTTCGGTAAAGGTACCGTGCAGCAGTATCGTTCGCTGAACCGTATCTATGATCAGATGCTGCGTCCGGAATGGCCTGCACTGGGTTCTGTCCAGTACACCATTCAGAAGTTCTACCGTATCAATGGCGGCAGCACCCAGCGTAAAGGCGTCACGCCGGATCTGCTGATGCCGACCGGCGTCGAAGCGGCAGAGACCGGTGAGAAGTTTGAAGATAATGCCTTACCGTGGGATAGCGTCAGTGCGGCGACCTACACCAAAACCGGTGATATCACGCCGCTGGTGCCGGAACTGACCAAAGAGCATAACGATCGCATCGCCAAAGATCGCGAGTTCCAGTACATCATGAAAGATATTGCGCGCTTCAACGCGACTAAAGACAAACGCAATATCGTGTCTCTCAATCTTGTCCAGCGCGAGAAAGAGAATCATGATGAAGATGCATTACGTCTGGAACGTATCAACGCGCGTTATCAGGCCGAGGGCAAACCGCAGCTGAAGAGCCTCGACGATCTGCCGAAGGATTACAAAGAGCCGGATCCGTATCTGGATGAAACGGTGAAAATTGCCAATGATCTGGCGCAGCTGGAGAAATCCCAGCCGCAGGCAGCGGGCAGTAAATAATCGTTAGGCGTAAATCACAAGCACCGCTTAATGCGGTGCTTTTTTTTATCCCTTAATCCGCTTAATGTTTGCCAGGCGCAGAGACATTACTGAATGTAAAGTTATGTCTTTTTAGACACTTAAAGATTAAGGTTGCTTGAAATGCTGCGTAATGACCCTAGGATGTATATCCGCGTATAAGCGCGAGCACAACTGAGGAAGATTAACGTTTATGATGCGTATTGCTCTTTTCCTGATCACCAACCTGGCGGTGATGTTGGTTTTCGGACTGATTCTCAGTCTGACAGGAATCCAGTCAAGCAGTGTTCAGGGTCTGATGATTATGGCAGGTCTGTTTGGCTTTGGCGGTGCGTTTGTTTCACTGCTGATGTCCAAATGGATGGCGTTACGTTCAGTCGGTGGTGAAGTGATTGAACAACCCCGTAACGAAACGGAACGCTGGCTGATGAACACCGTTGGCCGCCAGGCTCAGCAGGCCGGCATTGCTATGCCGCAGGTTGCCATTTATCACGCGCCCGATATCAACGCCTTTGCGACTGGTGCACGTCGTGATGCATCGCTGGTGGCGGTATCCACCGGGCTGTTACAAAACATGAGTCGCGATGAAGCAGAAGCGGTTCTGGCCCATGAAATCAGCCATATTGCCAACGGCGACATGGTCACCATGACGCTGATTCAGGGTATCGTGAACACCTTCGTGATCTTCATTTCACGTATCATTGCCCAGGTGGCTTCCGGTTTCCTGTCGGGCAACCGCGATGGTGAAGAAAGCAGTAACGGCAACCCGCTGGTCTACTTTGCGGTAGCTACCGTGCTGGAGCTGGTATTCGGCATTCTCGCCAGCATCATCACTATGTGGTTCTCGCGTCATCGTGAGTTCCATGCCGATGCGGGGTCAGCGAAGCTGGTCGGTCGTGAGAAGATGATTGCCGCGTTGCAGCGTTTGAAAACCAGCTATGAACCGCAGGAGCCGAGTAGCATGATGGCCTTCTGTATCAATGGTAAAGGTAAATCGCTCAGCGAGCTGTTTATGTCACATCCGCCGCTGGATAAGCGAATCGAAGCGTTACGCAGCGGTGCATATATGAAGTAATAGCAACAACGAAAAGGGCGCCTCAGCAGGCGCCCTTAGTTTTTAAGATTCGGCAGTTTCACGCTATTGTGTCATGCGCGCCATACTCACCACCGCAGCGACGCTTGAAAAGACACCGGCCAGAATCAGCGAGGCATGAGTGCCGCTCTCACTGAACAGGTTGAACATCAATGCCACCAGCGCAGCCCCGCTGCTTTGTCCCAGCAAACGTGCAGTTCCTAACATACCACTGGCACCACCACTGCGGTTACGTGGCGCGGAGGAGATAATGGTGTGATTGTTGGGCGACTGGAACAGGCCAAAACCCGCACCGCATAGCATCATGCGCCAGATAATATCGGCATCGGCTGGCTGCGAGGGCAGCAGGGCCAGCAGAAACAGACCGGCCGCAAACATCGCCAGCCCCAGTCCACCCAGCAGACCGGCATGCACCTTCTCAATCAGACGACCGGCGATCGGGGCCATTACCATCGTTGCCAGCGGCCAGGGAGTCAACAGCAGGCCGGTGGACACTTCATCACGTCCCAGCACGTTTTGCAGGAAGAAGGGCAGTGAAACCATTGCCAGCATCTGGGCGCAGAATGAACAGATAGAGGTGCCGAGAGAGAGGGTGAAGATGGGAATGCGCAGCAGATCCACCGGCAGCAGCGGTACCGGCATCGCTAACTGGCGACGAATAAACACCACGCCGACCAACAGCAGCGCCACGACTTCACCCAGTGTCAGCCAGTGATTTTGGCCCTGGGCAAAACCACTCAGCGCCGAGATCAACAGGCCAAAGAACAGCGCGTTCATAATGGCACTGGCCACGTCAAACTTCTGTTGCTTCGCTTTCTGCTGGTTATCCGGCAGGAAACGCAGCGCCAGCCACAGAGCAATAATCCCCAGCGGTACGTTAATCAGGAACAGCCATTTCCAGCTGGCAACTGACAAAATAGCAGCTGCTACCGTCGGACCTGCGGCGGTGGACACTGCCACGATCAACGAGTTGATCGCCATGCCGCGCCCAAGAAAGCGCTGTGGATAGATAATGCGTATCAGTGCGGTGTTAACGCTCATCAGCGCCGCGCCACCGAATCCCTGGAGTACACGGGCAAGGGTGAGCATATTCAGTGACGACGACAGCGCACAGAATAGCGATGTCGCGATAAACAGTGCCAGGCCAGCCTGATAGACGCGGCGATAACCGAGCATGTCACCGAGAAACGACAGCGAAAGCAGCGAGATAACGATGGCGATTTGATAGGCGTTCACAATCCATATCGATTCAGCCGGACTGGCGTTTAATTCGCGTGAGATGGTGGGCAAGGCGACGTTAGCAATCGCGCCATCCAGCACCGCCATCATAATGCCCAGCGCAATAGTAATAATTGCGCCATAACGTTGTGGAACGGGTAAACCATCCTGAAGTGAGGTTGCGGACATAGAAGGAATAAGTGAAGTAAGTGAATATCATCATGCTAATCAATTCTGTGCCGGAAAGCATCGTATTGCATGACAAAAAGTATCTGTGAATGTGTCGCTTAGTGCTGTGCATTGCCGCCTGTGGCCTGAAACGCATATACTGGCACTTCTGTTCCGTTTTTTTTGAAACAACCTCAAAAAAGGATACGCGATGGCGAACGCTGATAACGATAAACAGCCCGATTCCGTTTCTTCGGTGATGAAGGTGTTTGGTATTTTGCAGGCGCTGGGGGAAGAGCGCGATCATGGCATTACCGAGCTGTCTCAGCGCGTGATGATGTCAAAAAGCACCGTCTATCGCTTTTTACAGACTATGAAGTCGCTGGGCTATGTGGCACAGGAAGGTGAAACGGAAAAATACTCGCTGACGCTCAAGTTATTCGAGCTGGGTGCCAAGGCGCTGCAAAATGTTGACCTGATTCGCAGCGCCGATGTGCAGATGCGTGAGCTGTCACGTCTGACCAAAGAGACCATCCATCTCGGGGCGCTGGAAGAAGACAGCATCGTTTATATTCACAAAATTGATTCGCTCTACAACCTGCGCATGTATTCGCGGATTGGACGCCGTAATCCGCTGCACACCACGGCAATTGGCAAAGTCTTGCTGGCGTGGCGCGATCGTAGCGAGGTGCAGGAGATTCTGCGTGAAGTGGAATTTCGTCGCAGCACCGCCAATACTATCGTCAGCGCTGAGGCGTTACTGAAGGTGCTCGACCAGGTGAAGGTACAGGGCTTTGGTGAAGATAACGAGGAGCAGGAAGAGGGGTTGCGTTGCATTGCGGTGCCGGTGTTTGACCGCTTTGGCGTCGTCATTGCCGGTCTGAGCATCTCATTCCCGACGATTCGTTTCTCGGAAGAAGGCAAAAACGAATATGTTGCCATGCTGCATCGTGCCGCACGTGCTGTCTCTGAGCAAATGGGCTATCACTACTATCCTTTTTAAACCGATGCGATAAACGGGCTGCGTTACCAGCCCGTTTACTGATCAGTTATCGACCACGTCACCGCTCTTTTTCAGCAGCGGGCAGTCTGTCACGCCGACAATACCGCTATCGGTATGCAGATACTGTGCAGTGATCATGCCACGTGCAGTCAGGTAGCTGCATTGCAGGCCGAGTCCGGCCGCGTTTTTATTGCTGCCGGTTAACACGCCATAACCCGTAAATAACATTGCCAACCAGATAACGGCGATGACCACTATCGCTCGGATGAATAGTTTCATTTTGTCTCCATGTGATACATAACGCAGCTGTCCAGATGTTGCTGCCATCTCTATAGTAGCAGCATGCCTCGCTTTCCTCGCCAGATCGATCAGAGATAACTGAAAGATGGCGCACAGGAAATTCTGCTTTCCGTTCGTGCCCATTATCTTTTGCCGCCGCAAGGCGTAGAATCAGCAGCTGAGTGAGTATTTGACATTAATCAGTAATCTGAGGCAGTTATGAATGAGTTAGCCGCAAATTCCAGTCCGCTGTTCAGCTATGGCGTACTGGCCATCATTATCGTTGTGGCCTTTATCGCCTGGTTCTTTGTTAACCGGGCCAGCGTGCGGGCCAGCGAACAGATTCAATTGCTGGAAGCGCTACTGGAAGAACAAAAGAAACAAAATGCGCTACTGCGCCGTCTGGCCGACGCACAGCCAGACACTGCAACAAAAAGCGAAGAAGAAAGTGAAAAGCGCGATTTTATTCGCTTAATCCCGGAACGTTGATCATCGAGTGGAGAGGTAATGGCCTGGCAAAATCCCTGGTACGATGCGGCAAAAATGCACCACACGCCGCAGGGCTTCCGTAACCCGGAAGAGGAGTTACGGCATCCCGGGGATTTGCAACGCTGGCGGCGTGAGCGCAAAGAGCAGGGGCTACCTCTGCCACCGCAGGCGGGCTATCCGGCATTTATCAGTGACTGGTGCCAGCCGGCTGATTTAAGTGGTGATGATGATCGCATCTGGTGGCTGGGCCATGCCGCTTTACTGCTGCGTGTTAATCAACGTTACCTGCTGATTGACCCGGCCCTGTCGCAACGCGCGTCACCGCTGCCGTTTGTAGGTCCACAACGTAAAACCCCGGCACCGCTTAGCGTTGCTCAGTTACCCCATCTCGACTACGTGCTGATCTCGCACAATCATTATGATCATCTGGATCGCCCGACGGTGAAGCGTATCGCGCGACAATTTCCGCAGGCGCATTTTCTGGTACCGCTCGGTATGGGAGATTGGTGTCGTCGTCGGGGAGTGCGTCACGTGACTCAGCTGGACTGGTGGCAGAGCATTGAGCTGGCCGGTATCCACTTTACTGCGGTACCTGCACGTCACTGGAGTATGCGTTCTTTCTTTGACCGTAACCGTTCCCTGTGGTGTGGCTGGGTGGTCAGGAATACCACGTTAAATTTCTGGTTTTCGGGTGACAGTGGTTACAGTGAGAATCTCACGACCATCGCCCAGAAGCTGGGGCCATTTAACCTTGCCGCCTTGCCGATCGGCGCTTACGCACCAAAATGGTTCATGCGCGGTCAGCATATGGACCCGGACCAGGCGGTGCAATTGTGGCAGCAAATCGGCAGGCCGGTAACCATCCCCATTCACTGGGGAGTGTTTGAACTGGCAGATGAATCGCTGGATGAACCCCCCGCAGTGCTGGTACAGGCACTGCGCACTGCAGGAGAGACGGGAACCGATTTTTCGCCGTGGAGAATAGGTGAGAGCCGCAGTTCGCCGAATATCGATTCAGATTTGTCCTAAGCTCATTTTGTTAAATTCCGCCAGCTGGTGCGTTTTTTTAACATTTAATTGTTGTGACGTTAGAAAAAAATGAGATAAATGCCAAATCAAATTTGTGCATATATTTGGGGCAGGCACGTTTATATTTTCCTGATTTTGGTGCAAAACTATTAATAAGCTGTACTGAATAAAAACTATTGTACAGGATTTGAACTATGCACATATGTTGCGTCAGACGTTAACATTTTGGTGGATTACATTATCCATGCCATATTTTTGCAATATTTTTTGCGTATGTTTATCTGTTTAAATAGTGGTGAATTGGACAGTTCCCCCTAATTCGACTATAACAATTTTTGGTTGTAATGATACTGATCAATAACCTTTTTTTGTGCAGTATCGGCAAACGACGGCGGAAGCGAAACAGGCAAAGCGTGTGCCCTGGCTAGCAATTATGTGCGGCAAGTCGATGACCTTTTAAAAATGGCTTGCCATTAATTTGCGGATATGTGATAACGATTCGTGGGTTAAACGAGGTACAGTTCTGTTTATGTATGGCATCTTCAGTAAAGAAGTTACGAGTAAAGACGTTGACGTTGAATACCGCTTCCTTGCCGAAACCTTAAATTAGTGCCTCATGCAGTAACGTCTCTGGTTTCTCTGTAAGTCTGCCTCCGGGCAATATAAACACTCTAAGGAATTTGCAAAAATGGCAAAAATTAAAGGTCAGGTTAAGTGGTTCAACGAGTCTAAAGGTTTTGGTTTTATCACCCCTGCTGACGGTAGCAAAGATGTGTTCGTACACTTCTCTGCAATCCAGGGTAATGGTTTTAAAACTCTGGCCGAAGGCCAAAACGTTGAATTCGAAATCCAGGATGGCCAGAAAGGCCCTGCAGCAGTTAACGTCACTGCTATCTGATTTCGTCGCCAGGCTGGGTGCCATGCACCGCTGAAACGAATCTTAAAGCCCCGGTCACTGACCGGGGCTTTTCTTTATCCTTTCTGTTACCAGATGACCAGGTTACACTGCGCCGCGAATCGCTAACCCGGAGTTATCTATGTCTTTGATTTGCCCGCTTTGTCACCAGCCACTTCTGTTGCAGGTCACCAGCTATCGCTGTGATGCCGGACATCAGTTCGATCAGGCCAAAGAAGGGTACGTCAATCTGTTACCGGTTCAGCATAAAGGCTCCCGTCAGCCGGGAGATAGCCCGGAAATGTTGCTGGCAAGACGCGAGTTTCTCGATGCCGGATATTATCAGCCACTGCGCGATCACCTGGCCTCATGGCTGGCGCAGCGTCTGCAGGGTGCCTCAGCGCAACTGCTCGATATTGGCTGTGGTGAGGGCTATTACACCGCAGCAATGGCTGCTGCGCTGCCGTCAGCGCAGGTCTGTGGTCTTGACGTGGCGAAGGCAGCCATTCGCATGGCGGCGAAGCGTTATCGCTCAGTAAAGTTTTGCGTGGCTTCAAGCCAACGACTGCCATTCGCCGATGCTTCACTGGATGCGGTTGTGCGCATCTATGCCCCCTGTAATGAAGATGAACTAAGCCGGGTGGTAAAACAGGGCGGGTATCTGCTGACGGTGACCCCTGGTCCGCATCATTTGCAGCAATTTAAAGCGTTAATTTATCGCGAAGTGCAGCTGCATGTGGCGGAGGAGAAGGCGTATGCCGGTTTTCATCAGGTTGAACAGCAAAACCTGGCTTATACCATGACATTGAGCGGTAAAGCGGCAACCACCTTGCTGCAAATGACACCTTTCGCCTGGCGTGCACGTGAAGACGTGTGGCAAACCCTGGCAGAGGCGACTGAGTTCAGTTGTGACGCGGATTTCACCCTGACGCTCTGGCAGCGCGATTAACGTGCTTCCACCAGCGTGTTGTAGATACGTTCTAAATCGTCGAGTTGTTTCACCGCAATCAGCAGACGCCGCTGCTCCAGCTGCATCACCAGGATGCCATCTTCGGACAGGTTCATACTTTGGATGCGGCGATAATCAATCCATACGCCAGCGAAGAACAGACCGTCGTTTTTCATCAACAGTTTCGGACTGCGCAGCCAGAACAGCCAGACTGCCATAAAGCTCAACACCATCAGCAGGGTGGTGGTCAGTTGCGGCCCCTGATGGCTGACGTTATTCCACAGCAGAATCATTAGCAGCACGATAAAGATAGCGCTATCGATTTTATGGCGGCGGCGCAGCGCCACCCGCAATTTGGTTGGACCATTACGGCGCGGCAGAATGGCTTCATCGTAGATGGCGAACAACAGCAGGCCCGCAACCAACAGGACAATCAGGGCGTCAGTCAGTGACATGATGATTCCTTAACAGAAGTTACCTGAACGTTGGCGCTCAGGTAACGTCAATAAGCAGCCGGGAGACATGCTCCCGGCTAAGTCTTTTACAGGCCGAGCAAACCGATCCAGTAACCGAAAATACCAATCGCAAAGAAGCCGACGATAATCCACAGGGCGTTAACTTTACGGCGCAACAGCCACATACAACCAAAGGTTAACAGCAGTGGGATCAGACCCGGCATCAGCTGATCAAGAATCGACTGAACCGTAGTGACGGTGGTTTTACCGGTCTGGTCAGTGATGCGTGATACCACCAGCGGCACATTGACATGTGTCCACTTGTTTACCAACGCCCCCATGACAAACAGGCCGAGGATGGACGCCCCTTCCGTCAGTTTTTGCAGGAAGCCGCCACCCATATCGCTAACGATATCCACCCCTTTACGATAACCGTAAGCCACACCGTAATAACGGGTAAGCAGACGCGCGATATTGAACAAGAGGAAAAACAACAATGGGCCAAGCAGGCTACCGCTCATGGCGATCCCGGCACCTAACGCCGCAAACACCGGACGTACCGTACCCCAGAAAATCGGGTCACCAACACCGGCCAGCGGACCCATCAGGCCAACTTTAATACCGTTTATCGCACCATCATCAATCGCTGCACCATTGGCACGTTGCTCTTCCATCGCCATGGTGACACCGAGTACCGGTGCGGCCACAAACGGGTGGGTATTGAAGAACTCCAGGTGGCGCTTGATGGCCTGTTTACGGTCATCATTGTTTTCCGGATAAAGACGACGAATTACCGGCACCATTGAGAAGCAGAAGCCCAGCGCCTGCATACGTTCAAAGTTCCACGAACCCTGAAACAGGTTGGAGCGCAGGAACACACCACGGACATCGCCGGGGGTGAGTTTCTTTTGAGACTGAGTTGTATCAACCATGATGTCACCTGTTCCTTAATCGAGTTCGTTGTCGAGGTCGTTTTGCGCAGGACCGGCCGCAGCAGCACCGGCAACACGGTTATATTTCGGTGCCAGCTGGATATACAGCACTGCCATTACCACACCAATCACGCCCAGTGCCACCAGGTTGAAGTTGGTGAAGGCGGCAGTAACGAAGCCGAGGTAGAAGAACGGCATCAGGTAGCCAGCGCGCATCATGTTGATCACCATCGCATAACCAACCACCACAATCATGCCACCGGCGATGTTGAGGCCATTGGTGACCACTTCCGGAATCGAACTCAGCAAGGTGTGTACCGCACTGGTGCCGACGGAAATGGCGACGATTAACGCTGGAATCGCGATACGCATTGCCTGCAACAGCAGAGCGGAAACGTGAATCCATGAAATCGCCGACAGGTTACCTTTCTCGGCCGCTTTATCGGCAGCGTGCTGGAAGGCTACGGTGATAGTACGAACGATAATGGTCAGCACCTGGCCAGCTGCCGCCAGCGGAATCGCCAGCGCGATACCTGCACCGACGCTCTGACCACCGGCAATAACCAGAATGGTTGAGATGATGGAGGCGAGGGCGGCATCGGGGGCCACGGCGGCACCGATGTTCATCCAGCCGAGTGCAATCATTTCCAGCGTACCACCGATTATGATGCCGGTTTTCATATCGCCGAGCACCGCACCAATCAGGGTACAGGCCACCAACGGACGGTGGAACTGGAACTCATCAAGAATCGAACCCATCCCGGCGATACAGGCCACAATAAATATCAAAACGATTTGTAGCGAGGTTATCTCCATTGCATTTCTCCTAAGCAAAGGTCACGAATTTTCGCCCACGTACGCAGGCGCAGATGGCGAATTACGGATTTACCTTCGCAATCAGGTCCATCATTTTCAGTTTCGGGTCGTTAGAAACTTTGCGCACTTCCAGTTCAATACCCCGGTCATTGAGTTTACGGAAGGCGGCAATATCCTTTTCATCGACAGAGACCGCGTTGTTAACCTGAGTTTTGCCCTGACGGAACGCCATCCCGCCGATATTGACCGATTTGATATCCACGCCCTGTTCAACAATACGTTCGACATCGGTAGGGTTGGTGAACAACAGCATGACGCGATCGCGGCCATATTTCGGGTTGTTCCAGACGCGAATCATTTTGTCGACATCCACCACATGCGCGGTGACACCGGGAGGGGCGACCTGGGTGAGCAGTGTTTTACGCACATGGTCGTTGGCAACTTCATCGCTGACGACAATGATGCGTGTGACGTTGGTTTCTTTGGTCCAGCGGGTGGCGACCTGGCCATGAATCAGACGGTCATCAATACGCGCCAGACCAATCTTCATGTGCTCGCCAGGAGCCAGCGGTTTCTGCGGCTGCGGAGCGGCTTTGGCAGCCGGTGCAGCAGGAGCGGGTTCTGCCGTTTCAGTTTTTAGCGCCTTCACGCCTTCACGGCCGGCTTCGACCGCGATGTGAATTAACTCCTCCAGTGAGGGATTGTCATCCCGTCCCATCAGTGTTTCCACCAGCATCGGAATGTTGACCCCGGCGATGACATCATGATCCGGTTTATCAACCACGATGCGGCTTGCCGCGTTGAAGGGACTGCCACCCCAGGTGTCGACCAGGAACAGTACACCTTTTGAGGTGTCCATATTGGCCAGTCGCGCCTGATACTTTTCTATTAGCGTTTCTGCATTTTCGCCGGGAACGAAATCAATCCATCCGACATTTTCCTGCTCACCCAACAGCATTTCTGCTGTTTTTAGCAGTTGTTCTGCCGCCCAGCCATGTGTACCAATTACAATAGCAATGGTCACTTGCTACCTCCGTTCGCATGAGAGATTCTCTGGCTTCGCCGGGAATCGATGAAAATTACCGTTGTTGATTCATGTGGATCGTTTCGGGCTAAGATGAAGAAAAGCATCAATTAATAAGCCAAAACTTTCCGCTGCACAGCGATAAGGTCGCGATTTATTTTAGTGAGTGAAAAAATAATTTATGTGATGTTTGTCAGTTATTGAGAGCGTAACGGGGTTAATTTGTGCTTTTATCTCTCCTCCTTTCAGGCTGTTACTGTTTGTAAATGTAAGAAAATTTTTTGACGCCAGAAATGTAACTGATACATTAACGTTCTGTTTATTCCTCAGGAGTACCGGGCTTTAGCTCACCTTTATGGACCGTCACCGACGTCGCTTCACACGTTCTCCGCGCCAGCTGGCGCATGCTTTCACGCCTTCCGGCGTTATCCAAACCGTTAACGATCTGCTGTCTCGCTTTATTGCGCAGACCGGCTCACGTGTACGCATTCCCCTGGTAAGGAGTCATTGATGGAATTTCTCTTCGACCCCTCAATCTGGGCGGGTTTGCTGACGCTCATCGTGCTGGAGATTGTTCTCGGCATCGATAACCTGGTTTTTATCGCCATTCTGGCGGACAAACTGCCGCCAAAGCAGCGCGATAAAGCGCGTCTGATCGGTCTGTCGCTGGCTCTGGTTATGCGACTTGGCCTGCTGTCACTCATCTCCTGGATGGTGACATTGACGCGACCCCTATTCAGCGTAGGCGATTTCAGCTTTTCCGGGCGCGATTTAATTCTGCTGGTGGGTGGTATATTCCTGTTGTTCAAGGCCACGATGGAACTACACGAGCGACTGGAAAACCGCCATCTGGAGCATCAGGGCAACCGCAGCTATGCCAGCTTCTGGGCAGTGGTGACGCAGATTGTGGTGCTTGACGCGGTGTTCTCACTGGATGCGGTGATCACTGCTGTGGGGATGGTGAACCATCTGCCGGTGATGATGACGGCGGTAGTGATCGCCATGGGTGTCATGCTTTTGGCCTCGAAACCGTTGACACGTTTTGTTAACGCGCATCCCACCGTGGTGGTGCTGTGTCTCAGCTTCCTGTTGATGATCGGTCTGTCGCTGATGGCTGAAGGTTTTGGTTTCCATATTCCGAAAGGTTACCTGTATGCCGCGATTGGCTTCTCGATTCTGATTGAGCTGTTTAACCAGATTGCGCGTCGTAACTTTATTCGTCATCAGGCGCATCGTCCGATGCGTGAACGTACCGCAGAAGCGATTTTGCGTCTGATGGGTGGACGTCAGCGTAAGCAAGCCGTCAACACGGAAGAGTCAGCGCTGGTGGAGGCATTGCCGCAGGAAGCCTTTAAAGATGAAGAGCGTTATATGATCAACGGCGTGCTGACGCTGGCACAGCGTTCGATTCGCAGCATCATGACGCCACGTGGTGAAATCTCGTGGGTAGATGTGGAACGTCCGCTGGACGAAATTCGCATTCAATTGCTGGATACGCCGCACAGCCTGTTCCCGGTATGCCGTGGTGAGCTGGATGAGATCATCGGTGTAGTACGCGCCAAAGAGTTGCTGGTCGCGCTGGAGCACGGCATGGATGTGGCGACTTTCGCCGCCAATACGCCGCCGATTGTAGTGCCGGAAACGCTGGACCCGATCAACCTGTTAGGCGTGCTGCGTCGTGCCAAAGGCAGCTTCGTGATCGTCACTAACGAATTCGGCGTGGTGCAGGGTTTGATTACCCCGCTTGACGTGCTGGAAGCGATTGCCGGTGAATTCCCTGACGAAGATGAAACTCCGGACATTATCGTCGATGGTGATGGCTGGCTGGTGAAAGGGGGCACCGATTTGCACTCCCTGCAACAGCTGCTGGATTATCATGAGCTGGTGAAAGCAGAAGATGACCACGCGTCACTGGCGGGTCTGTTGATCGATCAGAAAGGCCAACTGCCGGTGCCGGGTGAGGTGATTAATCTCCCCCCGTTGCATTTCCAGATTATCGAAGCGACAGATTATCGGGTGGACCTGGTTCGTGTGACCCGCGATCGACCGCACGATGAGGAAGAAGAAGCATAATGCTAAACGGCACCCGCGGGTGCCGTTTTTTATGCACTCAATTGCGCCTGATGTTGTTCCAGCCAGTCGGGGAAATCTTCAATCGGCATTGGACGGGCATAGAAATACCCCTGCAAATGATCCACACCACGTTCGCGCAGATAATGCGCCTGTTCCGCCGTCTCCACGCCCTCCGCCACCAGGGCGATATTCAGACGCTGTGCCAGTGAAATCACCATATCAGTCACGGTGGCGTTGATTGCGTCAGTACCGATGGCTGCGGTAAAGATCTTATCGATCTTCAGCACATCCGGCTTCAGGTCTTTCAGATAGGCCAGCGAGCTGTGTCCGGTGCCGAAATCATCAATCGCCAGCCTGACACCAATCTCATGCAATTGGGCCACCACCGACTGATCAATGATGGGTAAAGCATCGCGCTCGGTCAATTCCACCACCAGGCCCGGCAGTGGATTGGCCGGCCACCAGATGCGCTGCAAATCCTCGACGATCGCCCGATCGTGGAAATGGCTGGCGGCGACGTTAATCGCAATATGGAAGGAGGGGCAACGCGGCAGGTTCGGGAGTTCATCCACCACTTTAGCGATGACAAAACGCGTTAGCGGGGCAATTAAATTTTGTCGTTCAGCGAGTGGAATAAATACATCGGGCGCGATCCAGCCCTGGCGCGGATTATGCCAGCGCAGCAGCAATTCGATACCATCACATTCGCCGCTTTTGGCATTAATCAGCGGCTGACAGTAGACCATAAATTCATTGGCCGTGATGCCATAGCTAATTTGCCAGCTAAGACTCATGCGGTTAGCGGTCGCCAGCCAGACAATGTAACCCATCAACAGGCTCAGCAGCACCGCCAGCGGTAACTGCGAGGGCATGGTACTCAGCGCCAGACGGGCGGGCGAGGGGCCATAGAGGGTAATGGTATAGGGATAACGCAGGGATGCCTGATCGTAGGCTACTTCATCATCGGAGGGGACGGTCGGTTCGATCAGCGGATTGCCATACTCCAGGCTTTGGCCGCCAACGTTGAAAATGGCGCGTTCCACCCATGGCAACTGTGGTTCCAGCAGATAATTGGTCATCAGCTCGATATTAATCATCTGAAGCAGACCTTCGCGATTATCCAGCGATTTAGGTGTCCACAGCAATAGCACCGGAGAACCTTTTAACAGGTAATCATCGGTGGTTAACATCATGCGTTGATTATTAATCGCCAGTTCGGGGTAAGTCTGGCTGAAAGAAATATTACTCGGACCATAAATGCTGGAACAATACAGGGTGTCGTTCTGCACCAGTTGTATTGAACGCACTGTTTGCAGCGCGGCGATTTTTTCAATCAGTGGGAAACGCACTTCCGGACAGGGTACGCCAACCAATCCCAGGGTGTTATTGGCGGAGACATCCAGCGGTGAAAACATGCGATCAAAACGTTCTATGGCGCGTGACGCAAAATCCAGTGACTGCTGCTCAATACGTGACTTCTCTTCGATATAACGAAAAGTCAGCGTAAGAATTAATACCAGCGCGGCGATCACTAACGCAATAAGCAAACGCTTACGGCGAAATTGACCAACAAATTGCTGGGCTATGAGCATCAGTAACCACCTTGCAAGGACCAGGATTAAAGCCAAAGTAACGTATAAGTTATCGGCATAGCGGCGGCCAGGTTTAGCACGGCTCAGGAAAAAAAGCGGTACTGAAAAAGCAGCGCGGCCAACGAGGGCCGCGCGTAAATCACTCTATCTGGTTTAACCAGGCGGAGGTAGCAGCAGATGCATAAAAAAGTTCAATCGGTGTTTTTTTGCGCACCGAAGCAAGCTGCCGTATCAGAGAGGAATCAGTCGCATTGCACCTTAATGGCGAGGCCGCCGCGTGAGGTTTCACGATATTTGGCGTTCATATCTTTGCCGGTCTCGTACATGGTTTCGATCACCTTATCGAGCGAAACGCGCGGTTCGCTGGTACGACGCAGCGCCATACGGGCGGAGTTGATGGCTTTGACTGAGGCAATGGCATTACGCTCAATGCAGGGCACCTGAACCTGGCCCGCTACCGGGTCACAGGTCAGACCCAGGTTATGCTCCATGCCGATTTCGGCAGCGACGCAGACCTGCTCCGGGCTGGCCCCCAGCAGCTCCGCCAGACCGGCTGCAGCCATCGAGCAGGCCACGCCCACTTCCCCCTGACAACCCACTTCGGCACCGGAAATCGACGCATTCATTTTATACAGTATGCCAATGGCACCGGAGGCAAGGAAGTAGCGGATATAAATATCCGGCGTGACGTTTTCAATAAAATGATCGTAGTAGGCCAGCACCGCAGGCACGATGCCGCAGGCACCGTTGGTGGGGGCGGTAACGACGCGGCCACCAGCGGCATTCTCTTCATTTACCGCCAGCGCAAACATATTGACCCAGTCGATAACATTCATTGGGTCATTGGAATGTTTGGTCGAGGAGACCAGCAGACGGCGCAGTGATGCCGCACGACGCGGCACCCGCAACGGACCCGGCAGCACGCCTTCGGTATTCAGGCCACGATCGATACATGCCTGCATGGTTTGCCAGACGTTAGCGAAGTAGCTGTAGATTTCCTCACGGCTGTGCAGCGCCAGCTCATTTTTCATCACCAGGCCAGACAGAGACAAACCACTCTCGCGGCAGTGGCTCAGTAACTCTTTGGCGGAGTGAAACGGCCAGGGAACCGAGACCTGATCCAGCACTGGTTGGCCAAAATGTTCTTCATCGACGATAAAACCCCCGCCGATGGAATAATAGGTTTTGCTGAGAATCAGCAGGTCGCCGGCAAAGGCATATAGCGTCAGGCCATTTTCGTGCAAAGAAAGATTTTCGCTACGAAACACCATGCCGCCTTCACGTGGGAAATCAACCTCTTGTGCGCCGTTCGCCAGCAGCAGACGCTCACGCTGTTCGACATCCTGAATAAATGCCGGAATGCCATCGATATCCACAGTAGCGGGTTCAGCACCGGCCAGACCCATAATGATGGCGATATCGGTATGGTGACCTTTACCGGTGAGTGACAGGGAACCATAGACATCGACCGCAACGCGCGTGACATCCTGCAACTTACCCTGTTCGGCCAGCAGATCGACAAATTGTTTACCCGCTTTCATCGGGCCGACGGTATGCGAACTGGATGGGCCGATGCCCACTTTGAACATGTCAAAAACACTAATCACCGGTGACACTCCTCACAAATCTTATTTAGTACGGCGCAGGCCGTTTTATGCGGCTAATAGTAATCGCAGGTGCTGCAACAGGATCAGCTTTTCGCATGAAATAAACTAATTATACAGCACAGAAATAGTTATCCGTTGTCGGCGAAAAAAACAGCAAATGACAGGATGGCAAGCTGCCATGCCAGAGAGGAAAATCAGACGGGAAGGGCGATTTGCTGACCGAGTGCGCGAATAATGCCAGCGGTCATGCCCCAGATAAAATAATCTTCGTACCAGGAGAGCCACACCTGATGCTGCCGGTGGCCCCGGCGCAGTGTCAGGTCGCTGTAGCGACTGAGGCGCAAAGCTTCGGCCAGCGGCATGGCAAAGGCACTTTCGACTTCGTCGGCGTTGATGATGAGCGGCAGCCCGGCGGGAATAATGCCTACCACTGGCGTCACCGCGAACCCGGTGCTGCTGGTGACGGCAGGCAAAACGCCGACCACCTGCACCTGGTCAGGTTGAATCCCCACCTCTTCCTGCGCCTCACGCAGGGCGGTGTGGATCAGTGAATCATCGCTGGCATCCTGCATGCCGCCGGGGAAAGCCACCTGACCGGCATGTTTACGCAGATGTGTGGATCGACGTGTCAGCAACAACCCCGGCTCGGCGGCGTCAATCAACGGTACCAGCACCGCAGCGCGTCGGCCGTTGATCACACTTTTTGGCGCAGCAACCGGGGGTTGCAGCACAAAACGGCTCAGGAATTGATCGAGGGTCAGTGCTCCGTTCATCTTAAAATGGCTCCTGCAGGCTGGGCAGAATACGATTCACTTTGTGCAGCGTTTCCTGATACTCCGCCGTGACGACACTATCAGCCACCAGTCCACCGCCCGCTGCACAGTATAACTGCTGATCTTCGGCAATCAGCGTGCGAATGGTGATGCTGGTATCCATACGGCCACACAGGCTGAGGTACCCAATACTGCCACACCAGGCATTGCGGCGGTGAGGTTCGAGTTCTTCAATGATCTCCATCGCACGGATTTTCGGTGCGCCGGTGATGGAACCGCCCGGAAAACAGGCGCGTAACAGGTCGGTGGCGGCAAGCGTCGCCGGTAACTGCGCGCGTACCGTGCTGACCAAATGATGCACGGCGGGGAAAGGCTCCACCACAAACAGTTCCGGCACGCTAACGCTGCCCGGTTCGGCGACACGACCAATATCATTACGCAGCAGATCAACAATCATCAGGTTCTCGGCGCGATCTTTCTCTGCGTCGGCCAGTTCCTGCGCCTGTTGACGATCGGCCAGCGGGTCGGCCATACGCGGGCGGGTCCCTTTGATCGGCCGGGTCTCAATCACCCGTTGTTGCAGAGAAAGAAAACGCTCCGGGGACAGGCTGAGAATGGCACTTTTCGGCAGGCGCAAAAAGGCGCTGAACGGTGCGCGATTCGTTTCATTCAGGCGCTGAAACGCCTGCCATTCATCGCCGCGATAACTGGCCTGAAAACGCTGGGCCAGATTCACCTGGTAGCAGTCACCCGCCTGGATATATGCCTGCACGGCAGCAAAGCGCTGAGCATACTCGTCAAAACTCAGGTTGGATTGCCAGTCACTGGTGAGGGCAAAGGGCTGAACCGCAGGGGCGGTTTGTGCCTGTAACCACTGCCAGCGTGCCTCAGGATCACCAAGCGCGACCAGTGTCAATTTTTGCTGATGATGATCGGCAATCAACGCCCAGTCATAAATGCCCACCGCCATATCCGGCGTGTTGAGATCCTGTTGCGCCAGCTGTGGCAGGTGTTCGAAACGGCGACCCAGATCGTAACCGAATAAACCTATCGCACCGCCCTGGAACGGCAAGTCTGCCGTAAAAGCGGGCTGAACACCGAGGGCATCACAGTAGCGTTGTACCAGCGTGAGCGGATCGTCGGTTGAACTGAGCGTGGTATCCTGCTTGGTAATTTCTGTCGCTGGGCCGCGGGTCACCAGGGTTACGCGCGGATCGGCGGTCATGATATCGAAACGGTTATCCGCATGATCGGCATGACCTGAAGTCAGCAACATCGCCCATGGCTGATGAGCAAGGGAGGAAAAAAGCTGCGGCAGCGTATCCGGCGTATAATTCAGAGCGAGGGTTTTTACGATCATGAGACAAATCAGATAACAGCAACAAGGGCGTTAGCCTGACATATTTTTTTGCTGCTGGCACCTGTTTGTTCCGCATGGAATAATGCGTCCCCTTTTTCCCAGGAGCGAGTTATGTTTTCAGGTCTTCCGGCATTATCTCACGAACAGCAACAACAGGCTGTCGAGCGTATTCAGGAACTGATGGCGGGCGGTATGGCCAGTGGTCAGGCGATTGCTCAGGTGGCGCATGAAATTCGCCAGAGCCACCAGGGTGAGCAGATTCGGGCGCGTTTTGAAGACGACGAAGACGACGCCTGACGCCCGAAACGCGTTATAACGCGGCGATGATCTTGATTTCGACTTTATATTTCGGGTTCATCAGACCAGCCTGTACAGTGCAGCGCACCGGTGCGTTGCCCGGTGACACCCAGGCATCCCAGGCACGGTTCATCGCCGGGAAGTCGGCTTTGTCGACGAGGAAAATGGTGGCGTCGAGGATTTTGCTTTTGTCGGAACCGACGCGGGTGAGAATCGCGTCAATCACCGCCAGCGCATTGGCCGTCTGCGCTTCCGCATCCTCATCAAGGTTTTCCGGTACACTGGTGTAATACACGGTCTGGTTGTGAATAACGGCTTCGGACATGCGGTGTTCCGGATCGATACGCGTAATAGTCATGATTTTCTCCTTAATTTTCGCGCTGCTAGCCTGACACATCGGCTGGTGTGCTGTCATCTGTTGTGGTCGCATGAGTGGAATCCTGACATAATTACAGTACTTTTTGAGTTATCGGTGAGGATGTGTGGCAGACGATTTTGCAGCTGACGGTGCGCTGGCGCTGGCGATCCCTGGCTTTAAACCGCGTGAAGCGCAGCGCGAGATGGCGCAGGCGGTCGCTGAGGCGGTGAAAACCGGTGGGGAGTTAGTGGTCGAAGCCGGCACCGGTACCGGGAAAACCTACGCTTATCTCGCCCCCGCGCTGCGCGCTGACAAAAAAGTGATTATCTCCACTGGCTCGAAAGCCCTGCAGGATCAGCTGTATAACCGCGATCTGCCCACCATTGCCCGTGCCCTGAAATTTAAAGGCAAAACCGCGCTGCTGAAAGGCCGCTCCAACTATCTTTGTCTTGAGCGGATGGAGCAGCAAACGCAAACCGGTGGCGACCTTAGTGTCCAGGCGCTGGGCGATCTGATTACCCTGCGCGGCTGGTCATCAGAAACCGTTGACGGTGATATCAGCAGCTGTATCGGTGTCGCCGAAGACAGCCCAGTGTGGCCTTACGTCACCAGCACCAACGACAATTGCCTCGGCAGTGATTGTCCGCTGTATAAAGATTGCTTTGTGGTGAAAGCGCGTAAACGGGCCATGGATGCGGACGTAGTGGTGGTCAACCATCATCTTTTCCTCGCCGATTTAGTGGTCAAGGAGAGCGGCTTTGCGGAATTGATCCCGGAAGCGGAAGTGATGATTTTTGACGAAGCGCACCAGCTGCCAGATATCGCCAGCCAGTATTTTGGCCAGCAACTCTCCAGTCGTCAGCTGCTCGATTTAGTCAAAGACATCATCATTGCCTACCGTACCGAAGTGCGTGATGTGCAGCAGCTACAGAAATCCGCCGATCGGTTGGCGCAATGCACCCAGGATTTCCGCCTGACGCTCGGGGACCCAGGCTTCCGTGGCAATCTGCGCGATCTGCTGAACGATAACAACGTGATGCGCATGCTGACTTTGCTGGATGATGCGCTGGAGCTTTGTTATGACGTGATCAAATTATCGCTGGGACGCTCCGCGTTGCTGGATGCCGCCTTTGAGCGTGCCGCCCTCTATCGAACACGCCTGAAACGTCTGCGCGCCATCGACGAACCGGGGTTCAGTTATTGGTATGAATGCTCCAGCCGACATTTCATCCTGGCGCTGACGCCGCTTTCGGTGGCGGAACGCTTCCGGGAAGTGATGGATAATCGGAAAGCCGCTTGGGTGTTCACCTCAGCTACGTTGGCGGTCAATGAACAGATGAGCCATTTCTCCAGCCGGCTGGGGGTCGATAAAGCGAAAACGCTGATCCTCAACAGTCCGTTCGATTATGCCCGTCAGGCCTTGCTGTGCGTGCCGCGCAACTTACCGGAGCCGAACCGTCCTGGAGGTGCCCGTCAGCTGGCGCGTATGATGAAACCGCTGATCGACGCCAACAAGGGACGTTGTTTTTTCCTCTGTACCTCACACATGATGATGCGTGAGCTGGCAGCAGAATTTCGTGCCTCCATGACGCTACCGGTGCTGTTGCAGGGCGAAACCAGCAAAGGGCAGCTGCTGAAGCAGTTTATTGAAGCGGGCAATGCCTTGCTGGTGGCCACCAGTAGTTTCTGGGAAGGGGTGGATGTGCGGGGGGACGCGCTGTCATTGGTGATCATTGATAAGCTGCCGTTTACCTCGCCGGAAGACCCGCTGCTCAAGGCGCGCATGGAAGATTGCCGTATCCGCGGCGGCGATCCGTTTAACGATGTCCAGCTGCCGGATGCGGTCATCACCCTGAAGCAAGGGGTGGGACGTTTAATCCGTGATACCGACGACCGCGGCGTGCTGGTGATTTGCGACCAGCGTCTGGTATCGCGTCCTTATGGTGCGCTGTTCCTCAATAGTTTGCCTCCCACGCCACGTACCCGCGATCTTGACCGCGCCATCCGCTTCGCCCGCGAGCAGGAGAGTCACTAATTTGTGCCAGGCTGTGGTAAGATGCGCGCCATTTTGAATCTCCCGAGGTTGTTATGTCCGCCCGAATTTTAGCCCTGGACACGGCGACAGAAGCCTGTTCTGCCGCTCTGCTGAATCAACAGCACATCGATGCCCGTTTCGAAATCGCCCCGCGTGACCACACGCAGCGCATTCTGCCGCTGGTGCAGGAGCTGTTGCAGGCGCAGCAGCTGGAACTGACCGCGCTTGACGCGCTGGCCTTTGGGCGTGGACCAGGCAGCTTTACCGGCGTACGTATTGGCATTGGCATTGCTCAGGGACTGGCGCTGGGGGCGAATCTGCCGATGATTGGCGTTTCCTCCTTAGCCACGATGGCGCAGGGCGCATGGCGTAAAAATGGCGCGACGCGCGTACTGGCGGCGATTGATGCGCGTATGGGCGAAGTCTACTGGGCAGAGTATCAGCGTGATGCCAATGGCGAATGGCAGGGTGCAGAGACCGAAGCGGTGTTGTCGCCAGAAGCGGCCCAGGCACGTATCCAAAGCCTGAACGGCGAATGGACTACCGTCGGTACCGGCTGGCAGGCCTGGCCGCAATTGCTCACCTCGTCAGGCGCACAATTGCTGTCCAGCACAATCACCTTACCGGCGGCCGAAGATATGCTGCCGCTGGCCGTAGCGGCCTGGCAGCGAGGGGAAACGGTCGCCGTGGAACATGCCGAGCCGGTCTATCTGCGCAATGAAGTGGCCTGGAAAAAGTTGCCGGGACGTTAAGCCAACACGCAACTTATCGCTGCGCTTTCAGTCTAATCTGAGAAATAACAGGAGGCTTTTATGCCAATCAGTCGTAAAGGGATGTCTGGCGCTCTGTTAGCCTGCGCGCTGTTGCTCAGCGGTTGTGTTTCGGTGCCGGATTCCATTAAAGGGAGTTCTCCGCTTCCACAGCAAGATTTATTACGGGTGATGAATGCGCCGCAGCTTTACGTTGGCCAGGAATCACGTTTTGGCGGTAAAGTGGTGAACGTCACCAATCTGAATGGTCTGACGCGTCTGGAAATCGCCACTCAGCCGCTGGATGACAGCGGGCGTCCGCGTCTTGGCTCGGCATCGGTTGGCCGTATTTTTGCCGACATCCACGGATTTGTCGATCCGACCGATGTTAATAATCAGTACGTCACGGTGCTGGGCAACATCAAAGGTAGCGAAAAAGGCACCGTAGGCCAGGCCAGCTATAATTTTGTGGTGATTGATGTGAAAGGCTATCAGCGCTGGCATTTAACCCAGCAAGTGATGACGCCACCACAGCCCATCGATCCGTGGATATTTTACGGACCTACGCGCCATCACCCAGGATACTGGGGACCTAACCCTTACTGGGGCATGTACAGTAGCGGTCCGGCACAGGTACAAACCATTCTGACTGAATAATATTTTATTTCAGTTGTTTACGGCCCGATCGCGGCGCTCGCGACCGGGCTTTTTTATTGCGCACGCAACCGAAGCGCGAAATTTAGTGATGAGCCTCGCAACCTGAACAGGTCGAACCCGGCAAACTGGTACAATCAGTTAAAATATTGTTAATAACACTGATGGCAGAGGCGGCGATGGCTAAGCAACAAGAATCTCGGGGTGAATCTTTGACTAAGGTTTGGCTGAAACGCTATCCGCCAGATGTACCAGCGGAAATTACTGCTGACCGCTATACATCGTTAATCGATCTTTTTGAGCATGCGGCAACGCAATATGCCGATCAGGTCGCTTTCGTTAACATGGGGCAGCCCATGACCTATCGCCAGCTGGAGCAGCAAAGCCGCGCCTTTGCCGCCTGGTTGCAACATGGATTGAAGCTGAAAGCTGGCGATCGGGTGGCTCTGATGATGCCGAACCTGCTGCAATATCCGGTGGCGCTGTTTGGTGTGTTACGCGCCGGGATGGTGGTGGTTAATGTTAACCCGCTGTATACGCCGCGCGAGTTGAAGCATCAGCTTAATGACAGCGGAGCCTGCGCGATTGTTATCGTGTCGAACTTTGCTCACACGCTGGAAAAAGTGGTCGCAGAGACGCAGGTTAAACATGTGATGCTGACGCGCATGGGCGATCAACTGGCCCCGATCAAAGGCACACTGGTCAACTTTATCGTCCGCTACGTGAAAAAACTGGTGCCGAAATACCATCTGCCGGGCGCGGTGCCGTTTCGTCAGGCGTTACAGCAGGGTGAACAGCTGAGTTACCAACGTCCCGATGTCACCAATGATGATCTGGCGTTTTTGCAATATACCGGTGGGACTACCGGGGTGGCGAAAGGCGCGATGCTGACACACGGCAACATGCAGGCCAACCTCGAACAGGCTAAGGCGACGTATGGCAAACTGCTGCGTCCGGGGCAGGAATGCGTCGTCACAGCACTGCCGCTGTACCATATCTTTGCTCTGACGGTGAATTGCCTGCTGTTCCTCGACCTTGGTGGGCAGAACCTGCTGATTACCAATCCGCGAGATATTCCGGGCTTTGTCAGAGAGCTGGCGAAGTTCCCGTTTACCGCGATTACCGGCGTGAATACGTTGTTCAATGCGCTGCTGAACGATGCCAACTTTAATAAGCTGGATTTCTCTACCCTGCGTATGTCTGCGGGTGGGGGAATGGCGGTGCAGAAGGCGGTGGCTGAACGCTGGGAAAAACTGACCGGTCACTATTTGCTGGAAGGTTATGGTCTGACGGAATGCTCGCCGCTGGTGTCGGTCAATCCGTATGACATTACCTGCCACACCGGTAGCATCGGTTTACCGGTACCCTCCACCGATGTGCGCATCGTGGATGAACAGGATAATGATGTGGCACCTGGCGAACCCGGCGAACTTTGCATTCGCGGTCCGCAGGTGATGATCGGCTACTGGCAACGTCCGGAAGCCACGGAAGAAGTGCTGAAAAATGGCTGGCTGCATACCGGTGATATTGTTACCGTGGACAGCGAAGGCTTTATCCGCATCGTTGATCGTAAAAAAGACATGATTCTGGTGTCGGGATTTAATGTGTATCCTAACGAAATCGAAGATGTGCTGATGCAGCACGCGAAGGTGCGCGAGGCTGCAGCGATTGGTGTCCCGAGCGATCTTTCCGGTGAAGCGGTGAAAGTCTGCATCGTGAAGAAAGATCCCAGCCTGACCAAAGAAGAAGTGTTGGATCACTGTCGGCGTCAGCTTACCGGCTACAAGGTGCCGAAGATTATCGAGTTTCGTGACGAGCTGCCTAAAACCAATGTGGGCAAGATCTTACGTCGTGAATTGCGTGATGAGGTGAAGCGGGAAGGGCAGTAGTGCGTACCTCGCTCAATGGTTAACGCCGGCAATGTCCGGCGTTTTTATTGCTTTTAACATGGAGCGCTGCGCGCAGTTAGTCGCGGCGAAAACATAACGTGAATTATTCCCTGATCGACCAAAATGACCAACTGGCTGCGGTGTGCGACAAAGCACGCCAGCATGCTGCCGTGGCGCTGGATACCGAATTTGTCCGCACCCGTACTTACTATCCGCAGCTGGGCCTGATCCAGCTGTTTGATAGCGAGCAATTGGTCCTGATCGATCCCCTCAACATCAGTGACTGGACGCCGTTTATCGACCTGCTGCGTGATACCCGGGTCACGAAATTCCTGCATGCGGGTGGTGAAGACCTGGAAGTGTTCCTGCATCGTTTTGACTGCCTGCCGGACCCGATGATTGATACCCAGATTCTGGCGGCATTTGCTGGTCAGCCGTTGTCATGGGGTTTTGCGGCGATGGTGATGCATTTCGACCAAATCGAGCTGGATAAAAGTGAGGCGCGTACTGACTGGCTGGCTCGCCCGCTGACGGAGCGGCAGTGTGAATATGCCGCAGCCGATGTAGCCTATTTGCTGCCCATCGCCCATCAGTTGCTGGCGCAAACTGAAGCGGCGGGTAACATGGCGGCGGCTCGTAGCGAATGCGAAAACCTGTGCCAGCGCCGCCTTGATGTGCAGGCTCCCAATGAGGCGTGGCGTGATATCACCAATGCCTGGCAGCTGCGCCCGCGTCAGCTGGCGGCATTGCAGCGTCTGGCCGCCTGGCGTCTTAACACCGCACGTCAGAAAGATATGGCGGTTAACTTTGTGGTGCGCGAAGAGAATCTGTGGAAAGTGGCGCGTTTTATGCCGGGCAGCCTGGGTGAGCTGGACCATCTCGGCCTGAACGGTCATGAGATTCGCTTCCACGGTAAAGCGATGGTGGCACTGGTCGCCGAAGCACAGGCGCAGGATGAGGCCACGCTGCCGCAACCGCTGGGCAATCTGATCGACCATCCGCAATACAAACAGACATTCAAAGCGATTAAAGCGCTGGTGCAGCAGGTAAGCGAGGAAACCGGGTTTAGTCAGGAATTGCTGGCTTCACGCCGCCAGATCAATCAGGTGCTGAGTGTGTACTGGGGATTGAAAACCGCATCGCGCACCCCGGAATTGCTCACAGGTTGGCGCGGCGATTTGCTGAAAGCGCGCATCGACGAGATTCTGCAAACCCTGTAAGCGCGATTTTTTCCCCTGCAAACTGCGCAGGGGAAAATCAGGAAACCGCTGGCGTCATTTGGTGACTTCTTCCGTCTCCGGTAGCGTAACGTTCAGCTCCAGAATCGAGATATCATCCCCTTTCTGATCCAGCTGAACGGTTACCATATCCGGATCAATTTTCACATATTTGCAAATCACTTCCAGAATGTCGCGCTTGAGCTGCGGCAGATAGTGGGGCTCACTGTCGCCCCTTCTGCGTTCAGCCACAATAATCTGCAGCCTTTCCTTGGCTATGTTGGCTGTGTTCTTCTTACGGGATAAAAAGAAATCGAGTAATGCCATTGGTTATCCCCCGAACAGGCGTTTCAGGAAACCCTTCTTCTCTTCTTCAATAAAGCGGAAGGGGCGTTCTTCGCCAAGCAGGCGGTCTACGGTATCAGCATAGGCTTTACCGGCATCTGAGGTGGTATCGAGGATCACGGGTTCGCCCTGGTTGGAAGCGCGTAATACCGATTGATCTTCAGGGATCACTCCGACCAGCGGGATACGCAGGATGTCCAGCACGTCTTCCATGCTCAGCATATCACCACGGCTCACGCGGCCCGGATTGTAACGGGTCAGCAGCAGGTGTTCTTTCACCGCTTCCTGGCTATTTTCCGCACGACGGGATTTGGACGAAATGATGCCGAGAATACGGTCAGAGTCACGTACCGAGGACACTTCCGGGTTGGTGGTGATGATGGCTTCATCTGCAAAATACAGCGCCATCAACGCACCTGTTTCGATACCGGCAGGTGAGTCGCAGACGATGAAATCGAATTCCATCGTCGCCAGGTCGTTAAGCACTTTTTCAACGCCTTCACGGGTCAGGGCGTCTTTGTCGCGGGTTTGTGACGCTGGCAGAATATACAGTTGCTCAGTGCGCTTATCTTTAATCAGCGCCTGGTTCAGTGTGGCATCGTCCTGAATAACATTGACGAAGTCGTAAACAACACGACGTTCACAGCCCATGATCAGGTCGAGGTTACGCAGACCGATATCAAAATCGATCACCACGGTTTTTTTGCCTTTTTGCGCGAGTCCAGTGGCGATGGCCGCGCTTGACGTGGTCTTGCCAACGCCCCCTTTACCGGATGTAACTACAATGATGCGTGCCATAAATGTTGATTTCCTTAACGAAAGAAAAGGGGCCTAATTAAGTGTCTGAATGGTGAGCGCGCCCTCTTTGAGGCATAAACGCGCAGCTTTACCAAAAAACTCAGCCGGAATCTGATCCATGATCCAGTACTCCCCGGCAATGGAGACCAACTCTGCGGCGAGGTTGGTGCAAAAAATCTGGCAGTCACGATCGCCGCTGGCACCTGCCAGGGCGCGACCGCGCATCATGCCGTAAATATGGATGTTGCCATCGGCAACCAGCTCGGCACCGGCGCTAACGCTGCTGGTGACAATCAAATCAGCATTGCGGGCGTAGATTTGCTGGCCAGAACGGACTGGCGTATTAATGATGCGGGTTTTATTAACGGTCTCCGCCACCACGGGGGCGGGGGCTGGCTCGGGAACAACCGCTGGCGCATCATTGCGCTTTTTGCGATCGCTCCCCTCAGACAGCACCGGCAATCCGGCACGCGCAATCATCTTTTTCAGCGCATCGTCTTTACAACCGCTGACACCAACGATGCGCAGCCCGGTTGCACTGATGGCTTGCTGCATCTGCTTCCAGTTGATGTCGCCGTTCAATGCCGACACATTCAGCACCACCGGTGCATTTTTCAGAAAGCCGGGCGCCTGGTCGATTTTGTCCTGCAACGCCTGACGAATCACCTCAGGTTGCGAATGGTGCAGATGAACGACTGATAGGGTAAAACTGCTTCCCTTGAATTCGATTGGCGTTTGCGACATCTGTCCTGACTCGTCCTGTTTTCACTACCGTTAGATGAACGCCGATAAAATCGTCATTAACACCCTGCGGTCAATATTCGAAGTTCAGCAAGCATGTTATAGTTACTGCTATATTCAGGCAAGTGACGCCATCAGTTAATTCGAGTAAAAAATATGTTTTGTGTGATCTACAGAAGCCCGCAGCGTGACCAGACTTATCTTTATGTTGAAAAAAAAGACGATTTTTCTCGTGTGCCAGAAGAATTGCTCCGTGGCTTCGGCAAACCCCAGCTATCTATGGTGCTGTCGCTGGAAAAACGCGACAAACTGGCGGGTGCAGATATCAATAAAGTTAAGCAGGCATTGAGCGATCAGGGCTATTATTTACAATTGCCACCGCCGCCGGAAAGTCTGTTGAACATACATCTTCAGCAAAACAAAAAAGATTAATTCGGATTCATCTGTAAATATATCCAGATTTAATCATCAGCGTGGTCGCTTTATTTATTTGCCTGTGGCTAACCCTTAATTGCAGGCAATATCAACCACCCATGGCGATATCGATTAACGTCTTTTGACAATTTACGCACACTCCTTAGCCACAAAGCAGCTTAATATATTGACCCTCAGCCTGCCGCGTTCCGGCACTGAAGCAGACACAACGCGCCAGCTCAACTGGCGTCATACTCAAATCAAAGCAGGGGAATAGCATGTATCAGCATCGTAACTGGCAGGGCGCTCTGTTGGATTATCCGGCCAGCAAAGTGGTCTGTGTTGGCAGCAACTATGCTAATCATATCAAGGAGATGGGAAGTGCAACGCCTGACGAGCCGGTGGTGTTTATCAAACCGGAAACCGCACTGTGCGATCTGCGTCAGCCGCTGTCCATTCCGGGCAATTTTGGTGAAGTGCATCATGAAGTTGAACTGGCCGTGCTGATCGGCGCGACGCTGAAGCAGGCGAGCGAAGAACATGTGGCGAAAGCTATTGCCGGTTATGGTGTGGCACTGGACCTGACGCTGCGTGATGTGCAGGCCGGTCTGAAGAAAACAGGCCGTCCGTGGGAGAAATCCAAAGGTTTTGACAACTCCTGTCCGCTGTCTGGTTTTATCCCGGTCTCTGAATTCAGTGGCGATCCGCAGAACACGGAGTTAAAGCTGGTGGTGAACGGTGAAGTGCGCCAGCATGGCACCACCGCTGACATGATCCACAAAATTCTGCCGCTGATTGCCTACATGAGCCAGTATTTTACCCTGCGTGCAGGCGACGTGGTGCTCACCGGTACCCCGGAAGGGGTGGGACCAATGCGTTCCGGCGATAAGCTGGAAATCTCCCTCGCTGGCCACGGTATTACCACTCGCGTACTGTAAAACTTGCATCGCCGCACCTGAACCTTGTATAAGGTGCGGTCTTTACGTTAATCCGGACCGCCACCATGACCGAACAGCCTTTCTGGCAGACAAAACGCCTTGACCAAATGAACGACGCCGAGTGGGAATCGCTGTGCGACGGCTGTGGTCAGTGCTGCCTGAATAAACTGCAGGATGCGGACACCGATGAAATTTACTTCACTAACGTGGCCTGTAACCAGCTCAATATCAAAACCTGCCAGTGCCGTAACTACGAACGGCGGTTCGAGTATGAAGAAGACTGTATCAAGCTGACGCGGGAAAATCTCACCACCTTCAACTGGCTGCCGCGTACCTGTGCGTATCGCTTACTGGGGGAAGGGAAAGCCTTGCCCGCCTGGCATCCGCTGATTGCGGGTTCGAAGAAAGCGATGCATGCGCAGCGCATTTCAGTGCGGTTTATCGCGGTGCGTGAGAGCGAAGTGAGAGACTGGGAAGAACATATTATTGATCGGCCTGATCGCCATGGCTGAGAAAAAACAGGCAGCGCAGGCTGCCTGTTTTATGTTGTTTAGCGACCAAACAAATCGCGGCGTTTGGCTTTAAACGGCTGAGCAATCAGCACCAGCACGGCAACCAGCAGATAGGCACCGAAAGTCACGATCAGCCACTGCGGCATACTCCAGGTAAGGAAAGTCCAGCCCAGCTCAGAACAGTCACCATGCGCCACAAATACGGCCGGTAACCATTTATCCAGTGGCAGCCAGCTCGGGAAACGTGCGGCAAAATCACAGGTGACAAACGGATTCGGGTGCAGCTGGATCATGGTGTGCTCCCAGGAGAGTCTTAACCCCTCAATCGCACTGTAAAGCCAGATCAGCAACGCCACCCAGCGCAGCGGCGTTTTCGGTGCGATGGCACCGACAATACCCGCGCCCATCACGCCAAACAGCGCGCAACGTTCATAAATGCACATGACGCAGGGTTGTAGCCCCATTACGTGCTGGAAAAAGAGTGCAGTCAGTTCAAGAGCCAGTGCCGTCAGTGCCAACAATAACCAGGCTCCGCGTCCCCGCGAACATTGGTTCAAATATCGCAACATAGTGCTGTTCCTGTAGTCGTTAATGCATCGCAGTGTAAACCAAAAGCGCGTGCGTGCCAGCCTGGACGCGGGAAAAAATCATGTAGAAAAATGACTTATCCTGATCCAGGCCAAAAAACCTCAGAGTTGTGCGGCGCTAAGCCAACCCTGTTGCATGAAATAATCTGTCACAGGCACCAGCCACTCATTAATGCAGAAAAAACCAACCAGTGACAGCACCAGGGTAAAGGGTAAAGCCATCCACACCATGCGACCATAAGAAAGGCGGATCAGCGGAGCAAGAGCCGAGGTGAGCAGAAACAGAAATGCCGCCTGCCCGTTAGGCGTCGCCACAGAAGGCAGATTCGTTCCGGTGTTAGTCGCGACAGCCAGTAATTCAAACTGACGCAGGTCAATGACGCCGCTCTGGAAGGCATGTTTCGCTTCATTGATATACACAGAACCGACGAAAACGTTATCGGAAATCGACGACAGCAGGCCATTAAACACATAAAACCAACTGAGCTGGGATGCCGGGTCGGCCTGTAATACAAAATGGATCAATGGCTGGAACAGCTGTTGTTCAATGATCACGGCCACAATGGCAAAGAAAACCGCCAGCAACGCAGTAAAGGGCAGGGCTTCGGTAAACGCCTGACCCAACGCGTGTTCATCGGTGACGCCGCAGAGTGACGTGGCAAGGATAATCACCGAAAGGCCGATAAGTCCCACTTCCGCCAGATGAAAAGCCAGCGCGATAATCAGCCAGACGCCAATCAGCGCCTGTACCCCGAGTTTTAGAGTTTCCTGTCGGGTGCGCTGTGCACTGGCCTGGCGATCGCTGTCTAGCAAAATGGTACGAACCGCATCCGGCAACGTTTCACCGTAGCCAAATAAGCGGAAACGCTCCACCAGCATGCTGGTGGCAATACCGCACAGCAGCACGGGAACGGTGACCGGTGCCATACGCAGGAAGAACTCGCTGAAGTTCCAGCCTGCTGCGTGGGCAATGATCAGATTCTGTGGCTCACCTACCATCGTCATCACCCCACCGAGGGCGGTACCCACACCAGCCTGCATCATCAGGCTGCGCAAAAAAGCACGGAATTTTTCCAGCGTTGCGCGCGCTTCATCATGCTGGCCAGAATTAGCGGACGCTACACGGTGATAAATCTCGTAAAAACCCATCGCTACGCTGATGACCACAGCCAGCACGGTCAGCGCATCGAGAAAGGCTGAGAGAAATGCGGCGGCGAGACAGAAGGTCAACCCGAGTAGCACCTTGCTACGTATCGACAGCAATATTCGGGTGAAAACGAACAACAGTAGTTGTTTCATAAAGAAGATGCCTGCCACCATAAAAATCAGCAGCAGTAACACTTCAATATTCCCCGCCAGCTCGGCTTTCACCTGATCGGCAGTGGTCATACCGATGGCAATCGCTTCAATGGCCAGCAAACCACCGGGTAACAGAGGATGGCATTTTAACGCCATGCCAAGGGTAAAAATAAATTCCGCCACCAGTAACCAGCCTGCAAAAAACGGGCTGATAAACAGGAAAATCAGCGGATTGATCACCAGAAAAGCAATGAGGGTAAGTTTGTACCATTCGGGCGACTGCCCAAGAAAATTGCGCCTGAATGCCTGCGCATAGCTGAGTTCCATCGACTCTCCCTGAGGTAAATCTTTGATGTTGAAATTTGCGGCAGCGCGCGCTTTTAATCTGTTGCCAGGCTATATCCGCTATAGCCCCTCTGGTATGATGAGTCCAATTACGACAAAGAAAGCAACGAGAAATAAATGCTATGGTGATTAAGGCGCAAAGCCCTGCAGGATTTGCTGAAGAGTACATTATTGAAAGCATCTGGAACAGTCGTTTTCCGCCGGGATCAATTCTGCCTGCCGAACGTGAGCTTTCTGAACTGATCGGTGTAACCCGTACCACGCTGCGCGAGGTATTGCAGCGCCTGGCTCGTGATGGCTGGTTAACTATCCAGCACGGTAAACCGACGCGTGTGAATGATTTCTGGGAAACCTCTGGTTTAAATATTTTGGAAACGCTGGCGCGTCTCGATCACGACAGCGTGCCACAGTTGATTGATAATCTGCTGTCAGTGCGCACCAACATCGCATCGATCTTTATCAGCCGTGCCCTGCGTCATCACCCGGACAAGGCGCGTGACGTGCTGGAAACGGCGCTCAGTTCCGATGACCAGGCCGAGGCATACACCGAGCTGGATTATCGGGTGTTCCGTGGTCTGGCTTTTGCTTCTGGTAACCCGATCTATGGTCTGATCCTTAATGGTCTGAAAGGTTTGTATACCCGCGTGGGTCGTCATTACTTCTCTAACCCGGAAGCACGCGAATTAGCTCGCAGCTTTTATCAGCAGCTGGCTAACCTGTGCGGCGTGGTGCCGACGCAGGAACAGATTGTGGATTGCGTGCGTGATTATGGTCGTCGTAGTGGTGAAATCTGGCATGGCATGCAGAAAAGTATGCCGGAGGATTTGGGCAGCAAGCGCTAACCCATGCTTCAGTTAAAAAAACGCCATCGGATTGATGGCGTTTTTCGTTATCTCACAGTGCCGGGCCGCGTGCCGGACTGCGATCCAGCAGCTCAACGCTGCCATCTTCATTCTGTTGTTCAAGAATCACGTCAAAGCCCCACAGCCGATGTACATGTTTCAGCACTTCGCGACGGCTTTTATCCAGCGGTGCACGCTGCTGCGGGACATAGCGCAGCGTCAGCGAACGATCGCCGCGCAGGTCAACATTGTAAACCTGGATATTAGGTTCCAGATTGCTCAGGTTGTATTGTGCAGACAGCTGCTGACGAATGGCACGATAACCTGCTTCATCATGGATGGCGGCGATCTCCAGATAATTGTTGCGATCATCATCCAGCACGGTAAACAGGCGGAAATCGCGCATCACCTTCGGCGACAGGAACTGGCTGATAAAGCTCTCGTCTTTAAACTCCCGCATGGCGAAATGCAGCGTTTTCAGCCAGTCGGATCCGGCGATGTCCGGGAACCAGTAGCGATCCTCTTCGGTCGGTGACTGACAAATACGCTTGATGTCCTGGAACATGGCGAATCCCAGTGCGTAGGGGTTGATGCCGTTGTACCACGGACTATTGTAAGGCGGCTGGAACACCACGTTGGTGTGGCTGTGCAGGAACTCCATCATAAAACGTTCCGACACTTTCCCCTCGTCATAAAGATGATTGAGGATGGTGTAATGCCAGAACGTGGCCCAGCCTTCGTTCATCACCTGAGTTTGTTTCTGCGGATAAAAATACTGGCTGACTTTGCGCACAATACGCAACACTTCACGCTGCCACGATTCCAGCAACGGTGCATTTTTCTCCATAAAATACAGCAGGTTTTCCTGTGGCTCAGAAGGATAGCGGGCCGCTTCAATATGCACCGACTCCTTCTCTTTACGCGGCAGAGTGCGCCACAAGGTATTCACCTGGCTTTGCAGGTACTCTTCACGGCTTTTCTGCCGGGCTTTCTCCTCCTGCAGCGAGATTTTTTGCGGACGTTTATAACGATCGACACCGTAATTCATCAACGCATGGCAGGAGTCCAGCAGGCGTTCCACCTCTTCAACGCCGTAGCGTTCTTCGCAGTCGGTAATGTAATTGCGGGCAAATAGCAGGTAATCGACAATTGAGCTGGCATCGGTCCAGCTGCGGAACAGGTAATTATTTTTGAAGAAGGAGTTATGACCGTAACAGGCGTGCGCCATCACCAGCGCCTGCATCGTCATGGTGTTTTCTTCCATCAGATAGGCGATACAGGGGTTAGAGTTAATCACGATCTCATAAGCCAGACCCTGCTGGCCGTGCTTATATCGTTGCTCAGTCTCAATGAATTTCTTGCCGAAGGACCAGTGGGCGTAATTGATCGGCATACCCACGCTGGAGTAAGCATCCATCATCTGTTCAGAGGTAATGACTTCGATTTGGTGCGGGTAAGTATCCAGCCCGTAGAGTTTGGCTACGCGGTCAATTTCCGCCAGATAGACATCGAGCAGTTCGAATGTCCAGTCAGGTCCGTCACTGAGTCGTTTACTGTTCCTGGTTGGCTCGTCAAAGATTGTCGTCATAGCGCACCTCTGTTTTGCAGAGTGGCAGGTAACGGAATGTCACCTGTCACGAACGTTTAAGGCTTCATCCTGAGAAAGACAGCCCAAAAAAACTGAGCGAACACATCAATGATAGTCCACTGTCGCTTATCCGAAACCGGAACTCAAACGAATTCTTTTGGCACAAAATCATTCAATTAAACCCCGCAGATGATTTCGTAAACCCAAATATCAATAATGTTCCAATTATCAGAATAAAATTCTGTTTATAAGTGCATTATATGACTGCGGCGCTTTCTCCTGAAAAAAGAGAAAATCACTGGATGGCGCATCATAAATTGCTGGTTAATGATTTTTTAGCATAAAAAATCCTGATTTTGCCGTGTGGGCATGATTTTAGTTACCAGAATGGTAAAAAACATGTGAAATGTCATGGTCAGATGAGAGGTTTTATCAGGTGTCTGGTTATGCTGTGCCGGGCGAATTATGTGGTCAATTATGCTTTTGTTGGGGTGGCGGGGGTCTTATGCGCGTAGTGATTCTGGGAAGTGGGGTGGTCGGCGTCGCAAGCGCCTGGTATCTGGCGCAGGCCGGACATGAGGTTACCGTCATTGATCGTCAGCCGGGTGCGGCACTGGAAACCAGTGCAGGCAACGCCGGACAGATTTCACCCGGCTATGCTGCCCCCTGGGCTGCTCCCGGTGTGCCGCTAAAAGCGGTTAAATGGATGTTCCAGCGTCACGCGCCGTTAGCTGTCCGCCTTGACGGCAGCCGCTTCCAGTTGGAGTGGATGTGGAACATGTTGCGTAACTGCGATATGCGTCATTATCAGGAAAACAAAAGCCGCATGGTGCGTATCGCCGAATACAGCCGTGATTGTCTGAAAGCGTTGCGGGAGTCAACCGGCATTGCTTACGAAGGGCGTCAGGGCGGTACGTTGCAGCTGTTTCGTACCCGACAGCAGTTCGACAGTGCCAGCAAAGATATCGCCGTGCTAAAAGAAGCAGGCGTGCCTTATGAATTGCTGGAGTCACATCAGCTGGCGAGTGCAGAGCCTGCACTGGCGGCGACAGCGCATAAGCTGACAGGCGGTTTACGTCTGCCGAATGATGAAACCGGTGATTGCCAGTTGTTTACCCAGCGTCTGGCTGAGATGGCCAAAGCCGCGGGTGTCACCTTCCGCTTCGATACCCCGGTTGATCACCTGCTGCGTGAAGGCAACCGTATTTACGGCGTGAAGTGCGGCGATGAAGTGATCAAAGCCGATGCTTACGTGGTGGCGTTTGGTTCATACTCCACCGCGCTGTTGAAAGATATTGTCTCTATCCCGGTTTATCCCCTGAAAGGCTACTCCCTGACTATCCCGATTAAAAATCCGGACGCCGCACCGGTTTCCACCATTCTTGATGAAACCTATAAAGTCGCCGTGACGCGGTTTGATGATCGCATCCGGGTGGGTGGTATGGCGGAAATTGTTGGTTTTAACACCAAACTGTTACCGGCACGACGTGAAACGCTGGAGATGGTGGTCAGCGATCTCTATCCTGAAGGCGGTTATGTTGAACAGGCCACTTTCTGGAGCGGATTGCGCCCGATGACGCCGGACGGTACACCGATTGTTGGACGTACGCCGCTCTCCAACCTCTATCTCAACACCGGTCACGGTACGCTGGGATGGACCATGGCCTGTGGTTCCGGTCAGCTGCTGGCCGATCTGATTTCCGGCCAGAAACCGGCTATCGCCTTTGACGATTTGTCTGTATTGCGTTATTTGCCGGGTTTTGAGCCAAACACTTCGCCGCTGCGTAATGCTAACGTAGCGCGCTGAGCATTCAGGGAGAGCAAGAGTATGTCACGTCCTATTGTCGCCACCGTTAATCAACAGGCGCTGCGACATAATCTGGCCGTCGTTCGTCAGGCGGCGCCATCGTCACGCGTCTGGTCGGTGGTAAAGGCTAATGCTTACGGGCATGGTATCCGTCGTGTCTGGCAGAGCCTGGCGGAGACCGATGGTTTCGCGTTGCTGAATATGGAAGAAGCCATCCTGTTACGCGAACAGGGCTGGAAAAAACCGATTTTGCTGCTGGAAGGTTTCTTCCATCCCGAGGATCTGCAACTGATTGACCGCTATCGTCTGACCACCAGCGTACACAGTAACTGGCAAATCCAGGCGCTGACGCAGGCGCAGCTATCAGCCCCGGTTGATATCTACGTCAAAGTGAACAGCGGCATGAACCGTCTGGGTTTCCGCCCGGAGCAGGTTAACGCGGTGTGGCAGGCTCTGCGCGCACTGCCGAATGTGGCTGAGATGACGCTGATGGCACATTTTGCCGATGCGGAAAACCCGCAGGGACTGATCGAACCGATGAAATGCATCGAGCAGGCGGCAGAAGGGCTGCAATGCCCGCGGTCGTTGTCGAACTCGGCAGCGACATTGTGGCATCCGGAAGCGCATTTTGACTGGGTTCGTCCGGGTATCGTGCTGTATGGTGCCTCACCAAGTGGCAACTGGCAGGATATCGCCAGTACCGGGCTGCAACCGGTGATGACACTGACCAGTGAAATCATCGGTGTTCAGCAGTTGCAGGCGGGGGATGGTGTGGGATACGGCTATCGCTACCATGCGTCAGCTGCACAGCGTATTGGGGTAGTAGCCTGTGGCTATGCTGATGGCTATCCGCGTCATGCGCCAACCGGCACGCCGGTGTCGGTCGATGGCGTGAGAACCCGCACCCTCGGTGCCATCTCCATGGATATGATGATGATTGATTTGGAGCCCTGCCCGCAGGCTGGCATTGGTTCGAAAGTGGAGCTGTGGGGCGAGCAGGTGAAAATCGACGACGTGGCCAAAGCAGCCGGAACGGTGGGCTACGAGTTGATGTGTGCCCTGGCACCACGCGTTCCGGTGGAAATCATTTAACCGCAGTCAGAGAACCGTGCATTCCTTTACTGCAGCGCCAGGCGATCAGCGCCAGCGCTGCACCAATCAGCATCATTAATGCCAGCGCAGATTTTTCTGCCAGCGGGAAGGCAACCACCAGCAGGCTGCCACCCGCACCGCATGCCATCTGAATAAATCCCTGTAACGCAGAGGCGACACCAGCCTGCTGTTGATATGGTTCCAGCGCATAGCTGGTGGCTGGTCCAACGGTGAACGCCAGGCCAGCGACCGAGATCGCCACCGGGATCATGTACAGCGACCAGTGGGTTTGCCAGCTAGCCGGCAACAACACCATGCCTGCTGTCAGCAGCAGCGCGCCGACCAGCATCGCCACAAAACCCATCGCCAGGCAGAAAGGGCGTCCGGCTTTGCGAATGGTTTTGTTGACAAAAGCACTGACCAGCATGATCCAGAAACCATTGGCACCAAAGGCAAAGGAGAACTGGAGCGGCGTAAGTCCTCCTTCCGTCATCAGTACATGGGGTGCCAGCGAGACATAGGTCAGTACCATGCCGAGTGCTCCGGCATTGGCAAAGGCAAAAGCAAGAAAACGCGGTTCACGCGCGATGGCGAGATATTGTGCCAGCGGCAATCCGGCAACGCGCAAAGTATTTGCCGGACGAGTCTCAGGCAGCCACAGCAGCACGACCAACGTAAGCACAACAGCGTAAATGCACAGGAACCAGAAAGGCGCGCGCCAGCCAAAGGCATCCGCCAGCAATCCCCCCAGCAATGGGGCCAGCGCCGGGACAATATTCAGTGCGCCATTCAGGAAACCGTAAGCGCGTGCGGCGGCTTCACCGCTGAGGCGATCGCGCACACCGCTGAAAGCCACCACTGCCGTGCAACACACTGCACAGCCCTGAATTAATCGCGCCAGCATGAACATCGGCCAGACGGTCGCGGTCGCAGCGACCGCACTGCCGATGATGTACAGCGCCAGGCCAATCAGGGCGATAGGTTTACGGCCAAAGTTATCCACCAGCGGGCCGGTGATCAACTGACCCAACCCCATCACCAGCAGAAACAGCGGGATGGTGGTTTGAATCAGGCTGACCGGGCTGTCCAGCCCTTCAGCAATTTGCGGTAACGTCGGAAGATAAAGATCAATGCCGAGCGGTGCCAGTAGCACCAGGCTTAAGAGCAGTAGGGTAAATTTTTGCATTAGGAACCAGAAACGTCCTGTTAATTGAGCGGGAAGGGTAATGATTAAGCGGAAAAAAAGAAAGGGGTAAAAAGAGAAAAGGCGATGTCTGCCAGACTGCAACAGACATCGCGTCGAGGGTATTAGTATGCGCCGTCGCGACGCAGCACGACGCCTGCGGTTTTGAACAAAATGGCGATGTCCGTCCACAGCGCCCAGTTCTTCACGTACCAGGAGTCGAAATAGACGCGGGTGTCGTAATCGATATCGTTACGGCCACTGACCTGCCACAGCCCGGTCATACCTGGTTTAGCCATCAGGTAGTAATCCACATCCCCCGCATAGCGTTCCAGCTCAGCCTCAATCACCGGGCGTGGCCCCACCAGACTCATTTCACCGCGAATCACGTTCCACAACTGCGGCAGCTCATCAAGACTGGTTTTACGCAGGAAGCCACCAATTTTGGTGATGCGTGGATCATTCTTCAGTTTGAAATCCCGATCCCATTCAGCCCGGGCTTCCTCGCTGGTGGCGAGTAGGTTTTGCAGCACTTCCTGTGAGTTGGTCACCATCGATCGGAATTTCAGGCATTTAAACTTTTTGCCTTCAAAACCGACGCGCTCATGACCGTAGATGGCATTCCCGCCATCACGTTTCACCATCCAGCACAGCAGGCCGAAAACCGGGGCCAGGAACAGCAGCAGCAGCGAAGCCACCACGATATCAAAGGTCCGTTTCAGGAAGCGCGAAGATCGTTTAGCCAGATTGTTGCTGACGCGCAGAATCATCACTTCATGGCTGAAAATAAATGACATGTCGGTGCCATACAGCGGCACGCCGCGCAGCGTCGGAATGACGGATACCGAACGACACTGCATTTTTGACAGGAACTTCAGCCATTTATCACGCACCACCTGCTGCTCAAACTCGGTGGCGACGATAAATTGGGTGTTATCGCGGTCCATGGTTTGCCAGTTAATATCTTCCCAGGTGATGACCGGAACGCCATTGACACTTTCCGGGCGTTTATCATCCTCAAGTGCAATAAACGCCTGCACGTTGTAGCCAAGAATTTCTTCACTTTGCAGGGCCGCGTAGGCTTCCATGGCATTTTTACCGGAACCAATGATGATGGTCTCTTTTTGCCATTGCCCGGCGCGGTTGATGGCGCGTTTGACCCCGGCACGCATCAGTGGCAGCAGCAGCAGGGCATAGCTCCAGCTGAACACCCACACCATGCGGGAGAAGTCCCATTTCGAGAAGGCGATCAGCGCCAGGTCGAGCAATGAGAACACAAACAGCGTTTTGACGATCTCTTTCAACTCAAACCAGAAAGGCTTGCGATAAGTGTAATGACGTAAGCGCACCCAAAACCACAGCGTGCAAAGAAGTGACAGACCCAACTGGGCAATAAAACGATATTCAATCTGTTGTGGAGGAATAAAGCTGTCCAGTTCTCCCCAAATACCCTGGACGGTGGCGGCAGACAAAAAAAGTGCCAGATTTAATGCAATTAAATCAGAAATACTTAGGGCAACCTTCGCAATAAGATTTTTTCGCAAGCCGCTCCATGAGCGGGCTGCATTGTTCAATACCAATGTACTTGCCATAAAACCTGCTCTCTTTTCTTCAGTAAAAGATGGCCTGACCAGAATCAAGTACGCGTTCAGGTGTGAATCGCTGAATAGGGAAAGATATGATTTCTCAGCGAAATGTGAGTCGGTGCTGCCATTAGCGTTGCGCTTTAAAAGACCGCTAAAAACGTGATTATTGTCACAATATTCTGTAGCGGTGTTAAAGATTATGCAGGAGTTATCTGACGGAGTTAATATGGAAATAGTCTGAAAAGGAAAGAAATGCCTGGTGCGGAAGTGATATAACCTGATGAATGTATGTAATAAAATATAAAAATTATCCTATATAACGCCTTATTTTGAGACTGTTTTTAGGAATAACCGCCATTCGCAGCGGATGGCGGTAAATAAAATGACTCAGGCGGGTTTCTTTAGTACCCAGCGGTCTTGTTGCTTATCGTAGTGGCCAATTTCCAGATCGACGGGTTCGCCATCGATCCAGGCCGGCACACTGGTTTCATGATCCCAGCCGTCAAGCTGATAGCTCAGGCCGGGGTTAGTCAGGCAGGGGATACTGACGGTGTCGGGTTTCTCGGCGTTCAGTTCCGCATCAATGATTTCGTAACGACCAATCTTAACCACATGTCCCATAGGAATCTCCCGTTTGCACTGGGTGGAACTGTGATCATAGTCGTTCTGGCTCGGTTTACGAGTGGTCTGGACTCGGATTATTCCTTCTCTTCCGCCGGACGTACCCCAATCTTCAGAATGTGATTGTCTTCTTTCTCCGCCACCGTCCAGGTCAGCTGGTTCCATTCAACCTGGTCACCAACCACTGGCGTGCTGCCCAGCAGGGACATCACCAGCTGGCCGAGGGATTGCTGATCGTTAGTCTCTTCATCAAGATCCAGCCCGTAAATCTGCGCGACATCGCGCAGCCGTGCATCGGCATCCAGAATAAAGTCACCAAAGAAGCGCTGGTCGAGCGCCACCGGTGGCGACTGACTGAACATTTTGCCGAGGGCGGGCAGATCACGCTCGCGACCAATCACGCACAGCACATCTCCCTCTTTGAGCCGCGTACTGCCATTGGGATGCATCAGCACATTGTCACGAAACAGCGCGGCGATACGGGTTTCACGCGGCATCTGCAAATCACGTAGCGCGGCACCGATACACCATTTGTCGGCGCTGAGTTGATAGACAAATTGTTCCCACGGGTTTTCCGGATGAATATCCAGACCGACACGGCTAATCGGGGAGGCGGTCGGCGGGACCACCACTTTGGCTTTCCGCGCGGCAAAGCCCAGAGAGGTGCCCTGCAGCATCAGTGACACCAGCACCACAAAGAAGGCGATGTTGAAGTAAAGCGAGGAATTCTCCAGCCCGGCCATCATCGGAAATACCGCGAGGATGATGGGAACCGCGCCACGCAGCCCGACCCAACTGATAAAGATGCGTTCGCGGCCGGTAAAACCTTTAAACGGCAATAATCCCACCAGAATCGACAGCGGGCGTGCCACCAGAATCAGCCACAATGACAGCAGCATCGCCGGAATGGCGATATGCCAGAGATCCGAAGGGGTGACCAGCAGGCCCAACACGATAAACATGCCAATCTGGCTCAGCCACGCCATACCATCGAAAGTTTGCAGAATGCCATGCCGGTTGCGAATCGGGCTATTGCCCAGCAGGAAGCCACACAGGTAAACCGCCAGAATCCCACTGCCTTCCATCACCGTGGTCAGTGCGAACACAATGATCCCGCCACTCAGCGCCAGTAGCGGATACAGCCCCTGTGCCAGGTTGATGCGGTTGATCAGCTGTTGCAGCGCCCAGCCACCACCCAGTCCGAGCACAATTCCCAGACCAAACTGCTGCACCAGATGCACCACAAACATCCAACTCAGACCGCTTTGACCCTGCTGAATCATGTCGATCAGGGTGATGGTCAGAAACACCGCCATCGGGTCATTGCTGCCTGATTCAATCTCCAGTGTGGCGCTGACGCGTTCGTTCAGGCCCTTATCGCCCAGCAGGGAAAAGACCGCTGCGGCGTCGGTGGAGCCGATAATGGCACCTATCAGAAAGCCCTGCATCAAATCGAGATGGAATAGCCAGGCGGCGGCCAGTCCGGTCAGACCGGCGGTGATCATCACTCCTACCGTTGCCAGCGACAGCGCCGGACCCAGCGCGACCTTAAACGAGCTGGCTTTGGTACGCATTCCACCGTCGAGCAGGATGATCGCCAGCGCCAGGTTCGACACCAGATAAGCGACCGGATAGTTATCAAAAGCGATACCGCCGATACCATCAACCCCTGTCAGCATCCCCAGCGCGAGGAAGATCACCAGAATCGGGATACCAAGGCGTGATGAGAAGGAGCTAAGCAGAATACTTGCCGCTACCAGCACTGAACCAATAATGAACAAACTGTAAACCATGCTGGCATTCAACGGCATTCTCCTGCGGCGGGTGGCAAATCAGATGTAGTGTGTAAGTTTCACACGGATGAAGACAAAAGATAATGCCTTATCAATAGCTTGTCAGCGCAAAATTACACATTTTTTAATATCGGCAGGTGTTGGGGCATCTGTAGTTAAATTTGTCGGCAAAATCAGCATCGTCTGGCGGGAATGTAGCGGTTGCGGGAAAGAAAAAGCCGGTCAGCGACCGGCTATGCTTATCAGGCTTCTGCCACCTGCTTGTGGAAAAGTTCTCTAAATACCGGGTAAATATCTTCCGGCTCGCGGATGTGCTGAATCGCGAAGTTATCGAACATTGCCTGCAAATGCTCATACTCACGCCACAAGGTTTGATGGGCGCGGCGGGTGATCTCGATATAACTGTAATAACGCACCACCGGCAGAATGTTCTTCGCCAGAATCTCGTGGCACAACGGGGAGTCATCGGCCCAGTTATCGCCATCCGAGGCCTGCGCGGCATAGATATTCCATTGCGCCGGGTCGTAACGTTCTTTCACTACCTCGTCCATCAACTTCAGGGCGCTGGATACGATAGTACCGCCGGTCTCCTGCGAGTAGAAAAACTCCTGTTCATCCACTTCTTTTGCCTGGGTGTGATGGCGGATGTATACCACATCGACGTTTTTATAGGTTCGGCTCAGGAACAGATAGAGCAGAATGTAAAAACGCTTCGCCATGTCTTTGGTGGCCTGATCCATGGAGCCAGAAACGTCCATCAGACAAAACATGACCGCCTGGCTGGAAGGCTCAGGACGTTTCTCGAAATTTTTGTAACGCAGATCGAAGGTGTCAATAAACGGCACGCGTTCGATGCGCGCGCGTAACTCCGCGATCTCTTTGCGCAGTCGCTCCTCTTCCAGCAGCTGCGCAGGCTCGGTTTTTTCCACCTCGCTGAGTGTGGCTTCCAGTTCATGCAGCATTCGGCGTTTACCCGCCGTCATGGCAGTACGACGTGCCAGAGAATTCTGCAACGAACGCACCACGCTGATATTGGCCGGAACCCCATTGGAAGTGAAACCTGCCCGATGGGTTTTGTATTCGTTCAACTGGCGATGCTGATTTTTACGCAGGTTAGGTAGCGCAAGATCTTCAAACAGTAAGTCAAGATATTCATCTTTCGAAATCTGGAAGACGAACTCATCCTGGCCTTCACCATCCTGACTGGCATTGCCCTGACCGGCTCCGCCACCGCCACCGCCGCCCTGCGGGCGCTCGACGCGGTCATTCTGGACAAAATGATCGTTACCGGGATGGACGCGATGGCGGCTGCCGCCTCGGCCCTGATGGAAAATCGGTTCGTTGATGTCGTCAATTGGAATGGAGACGGACTCGCCGCTTTCCACGTCGGTAACCGAACGCTTGTTGATGGCCTCGGAGATCGACTGCTTGATTTGCGACTTGTAACGGCGCAGAAAGCGCTGCCGATTGACTGCGCTTTTATTCTTGCCGTTCAGACGCCGATCGATGAAATAGGCCATAAAGTTCCCCCAAACTACAGTGCAAGCCAGGTCGGGCGAACCCGACCTTCCTCTTCCGGCGCACCGGCGCCGTTTAGCTTACAGACCGAATTATGACGATTTACGCACACGCAAATACCATTCGCACAGCAGGCGCACCTGTTTGCGGGTATAGCCTTTCTCCATCATGCGATCGACAAAATCATCATGTTTTTTCTGTTCGTCCGTTGAGGTTTTCGTATTGAACGAAATCACCGGCAGCAACTCTTCGGTGTTCGAGAACATTTTCTTCTCGATAACCGTGCGCAGTTTTTCGTAGCTGGTCCAGTTTGGATTGCGTCCGCTGTTCTGCGCACGGGCGCGCAGCACAAAGTTGACAATCTCGTTACGGAAATCTTTCGGGTTGCTGATCCCGGCAGGTTTCTCGATTTTTTCCAGCTCGGCGTTCAGTGATTCACGATCAAACAATTGTCCGGTATCTGGATCGCGGTACTCCTGGTCCTGAATCCAGAAATCGGCGTAGGTGACATAGCGATCAAAAATGTTCTGACCATATTCCGAGTAAGATTCGAGGTAAGCTGTCTGAATCTCTTTGCCAATAAACTCGGCGTACTTCGGAATCAGGTAACCTTTCAGGTGCTCCAGATATTTCTCAGCCTGCTCTTGCGGGAACTGCTCGCGTTCAATTTGCTGTTCCAGCACATAGAACAGGTGCACCGGGTTAGCCGCCACTTCGGCATGGTCGAAGTTGAACACGCGAGACAGGATTTTAAAGGCGAAACGGGTAGAAAGACCGTTCATCCCTTCATCCACGCCAGCGTAGTCGTGGTACTCCTGCCATGACTTGGCTTTCGGGTCGGTATCTTTCAGTGTCTCACCATCGTAGACGCGCATTTTGGAGTAGATACTGGAATTTTCCGGATCTTTCAGGCGCGAAAGGATGGAGAAACGCGCTAAGGTTTCCAGTGTACCCGGCGCGCAAGGAGCGGTGGCCAGCTCACTGTGGTTCAGCAGTTTCTCGTAGATTTTAATCTCTTCGGAAACACGCAGGCAGTAAGGCACTTTGACAATGTACACACGGTCAAGGAACGCTTCATTGTTTTTGTTGTTACGGAAGGTGACCCATTCTGATTCGTTGGAGTGCGCCAGAATGATGCCGTTAAACGGCAGTGCGGAGATCCCTTCAGTACCGTTGTAGTTCCCTTCCTGCGTTGCAGTCAGCAGGGGGTGCAGCACTTTAATCGGTGCTTTGAACATCTCAACGAATTCCATGATGCCCTGGTTGGCACGGCACAGTGCACCGGAATAGCCGTAAGCATCGGGATCGTTCTGGGCGTGGTTCTCCAGTTTACGGATATCCACTTTACCCACCAGCGCGGAGATGTCCTGGTTGTTTTCATCGCCCGGTTCAGTTTTGGCAATCGCCAGCTGTTCCAGAATAGACGGCCAGACTTTGACCACCTTAAAGCGGGTGATATCGCCGCCGAAATCGTGCAGGCGTTTCGCTGCCCACGGAGACATGATGGTGCCGAGGTAACGCCGCGGTACGCCATACTCTTTTTCGAGGATGTTGGCGTCTTCCTGCGGGTTGAACAGGCACAGCGGATGATCATTCACCGGACTGCGTTCGCCATCGGCACTGAGCACGTAAATCGGTACGCGCTGCATCAGCGATTTAAGGCGTTCGGCCAGGGAAGATTTACCGCCACCCACAGGACCCAACAGGTAAAGGATCTGTTTCTTCTCCTCCAGCCCCTGCGCAGCATGTTTCAGGTAAGAGACGATCTGTTCAATCGCTTCTTCCATGCCGTAGAACTCTTCAAACGCAGGGTAGCGTCCCATGACGCGATTCGAGAATATTCTGGAAAGGCGTGGCTCCTGAGCAGTGTCAACCATCACTGGCTCACCAATGGCCATCAACAGTCGCTCTGCAGCGTTGGCGTATGCACTGCGATCCTGCTTACAGATTGCGAGGAATTCCTGCAGTGTGAACTCTTCGTCCTTGGCAGCTTCATAACGCTGACGATAGTGATCGAATATATTCATAGCGATGCCCGTCCTTTCGTTTTTAGCACAGGTAAAGGAGCGTAATAAGATGCTCTTGCAGCTCCCGGAAGATATTCTCTATTGAGTACAGCAACCCTTATGCCAACCTGACGTTTTTTTATCGGGATACACAATTCTTATGGTTACTCTGCTCGTACAAAAAGTCTCGTCTTACTTTTAACTGTAGAAGGCATTTAAGAAATTTCCTCCGTCTTTTCTCCTTATTTAGCGATATATCAATAACAAAGTCTCATAAGCTTTGGAAAGTCAGGCCCTCATTTCGGGCCGGTATCGTCGATTTGAGACAATTCTGCTGCGATTGAGAAGCACCCTCATTAAAAGTTAAACCATTGGCAGAATTTGGTTAGACTCTGTGTGTGATTGTTATATTAATAGACCGAATAAATTGTGAACCATTTCAAACTTAAAGTGCTTACTGTGCCGGGATCCTGATATTTTGCGGCTTGCAGCACCTGTGCAGTTCCCTTATCTCATGGTGCCTTTGTTATTTATGACGAATCATCTTATCGTGATGGGCAGGACCGTTTTTAGCCGGTGCTGCTGGGTGATGATGACAGGGTAAACGTTGCTCCTGGTTCATATCAGCAATGTGTGTTTCGTACGCGGGAACACCTTCTGTAACCTGACAGCCGCAGTGTCAGACCACGCTGCATGGCGCTATTTTTTGTTGGTTTTGAATCCGCGCACCGCAATGGTGCTCTTTTTCTGCATTGCACTATCTGTGGGCTCATTTATGGTGCATTTGGAGGTTTTGTGACCAGAACAATTCAGTTTCAGGGGGAATCACTGTTGCCGGCGATCGGCCAGGGGACCTGGTATATGGGGGAAAACCCGGCGACACACCAGCAGGAAGTAGCAGCGATCCAGGCCGGGCTGGACTGCGGACTTCGATTGATTGACACCGCTGAGATGTATGCTGAGGGTGGGGCGGAAATTGTCGTGGGTGAGGCATTAAAAGGACGACGCGATCAGGCCTGGCTGGTGTCAAAGGTCTATCCGTGGAACGCCGGTGCAGTCGATGCTATTGATGCCTGTGAGCGCAGTCTGCGCCGTTTGCAGACTGATTATCTCGACCTTTATTTGTTGCACTGGCGTGGCAACATCCCTCTGGAAGAGACCATCCTCGCGATGGAAACCCTGCAGCAGCAGGGGAAAATCCGGCACTGGGGAGTATCGAATTTCGATACTGACGATATGCAGGAGCTGTGGGGAGAAGACGGCGGTAGCGCCTGTCTGACCAATCAGGTGCTCTACCATCTTGCCTCGCGGGGTATTGAATATGATTTGCTGCCGGAATGTCAGCAGCGTGATGTCCCGATTATGGCTTACTGCCCGTTAGCCCAGGCGGGGCGGCTGCGGCAGTCACTGTTCAGTGATGCGCGCGTGCAACAGGTTGCACAACAGCAGGGCATTAGCGTAGCGCAATTACTGCTGGCATGGGTGATTCGTAAAGACGGGGTGATCGCCATTCCGAAAGCCAGCAGTGTGGCTCATGTGCGGGAAAATGTGGCAGCGCTTGACGTGGTGTTAAGCGGGGAAGAACTGGCGTTGCTGAACCAGGCTTTTCCACCGCCGCAGGATAAGCTGCCGCTGGATGTGGTTTAGCGGCGCATCAGCGCCGCTTGTATCAGGCTTTACTGCGCAACCGGAAGGTGGTGGCGAGGCGGGCAGGGGATTCACCAGCGCTCACTAACGGCTGATTAATGCGCGCGGTTTCCACGCATACCATGGTTTTATAACCGTCATTAGCCATATCAGCCATGCTGCATGACAATTCGGGTCCTGGGTTCCAGGTGACAACGTCACTTTGATAATGATGGTAAACCTCGATAAGCCGGTTGCCACCTTTATCATGGATCACGCTGCAATCATCCGGCGCGGTAAATACGCGATCAATTCGGCCAGGGTAAGTCTGGCGGCCATTTGATTCGCCGGACGCGCTGCTGTCCACTTTGTCGATAAACGCGTTGCCCAGGCCGCTCACCTCGGTTTGGGCGATATCGGCTATCTGGAAATAGCTGTGGAGCGCTGCGGTGGCTGAAAAATCACCATGTGCTTCCAGTTCGATCTCGCAATGGGATTCGATACGAAAGCGGGCAAACAGGGTGAAATCGTGTGGCCAGAGCTTTTTGGTTTGTGCGTTGCTTTCCAGCGCGAAGGTCAGAATGACGCCTTCTTCATTCTCATCATGGGCTGACAACGTCCAGGGCAGGTTACGGGCAAAGCCGTGTGCTGGTTCACCCGCCGGACCAAACCATGGCCAGCAAATCGGTACGCCGCCGCGAATAGCTTTACCGGCAGCAAACGGTGTTTTGTCACTCAGCCATAACACCGGCTGCTGGCCGCTCGGTTGCCAGGCAAGCAAATGAGCACCCTGCAAAGTAATGGCTGCGCGGACGCGGGGATGGTTGACGACGATGACGGGCAAATCACCAATCTGACGTTGTGACAGATATGGCGTGATCTGTGCCACCACGGGTAGCGAAAAAAGCGACTCTTGCATACAAAGACCTTCTCTTTAGCTAGCCAAAAAAAAGGGCGACCTAAGTCGCCCCTTGTCCATTTCACTGGTTATCTTACTTAGCAGCAACCAGAGCAATCAGGTCGAGAACCTTGTTGGAGTAACCAGTTTCGTTATCGTACCAGGAAACCAGTTTCACAAAGTTGTCATTCAGCGCGATACCGGCTTTAGCATCGAATACTGAAGTCAGCACTTCGCCGTTGAAGTCAGTTGAAACCACGTCGTCTTCAACATAACCCAGCACGTCTTTCATTTCGCCTTCAGCAGCGGCTTTGATGGCTGCACAAATTTCTTTGTACGAGGCTGATTTTTCCAGACGAACGGTCAGGTCAACAACAGAGACGTTCGGGGTCGGAACGCGGAACGCCATACCGGTCAGTTTGCCGTTCAGTTCTGGCAGAACTTTACCTACGGCTTTAGCCGCACCGGTAGAAGACGGGATGATGTTCTGAGAAGCACCACGGCCGCCGCGCCAGTCTTTGTGAGACGGGCCGTCAACGGTTTTCTGGGTCGCGGTGGTCGCGTGAACAGTGGTCATCAGGCCTTCAACGATACCGAATTTGTCGTTGATGACTTTTGCCAGCGGAGCCAGGCAGTTGGTGGTGCAGGATGCGTTAGAAACGATGTCCTGGCCAGCATATTTGTCGAAGTTAGCACCACGAACAAACATCGGGGTGTCATCTTTAGACGGGCCAGTCAGAACCACTTTCTTCGCGCCAGCTGCGATGTGTTTACGTGCAGTTTCGTCGGTCAGGAAGATACCGGTTGCTTCTGCAACCACGTCAACACCCACTTCGTCCCATTTCAGGTTAGCCGGGTCTTTCTCAGCGGTAACACGGATTTTTTTACCGTTAACAATCAGCGCGCCGTCTTTAACTTCTACGGTGCCGTCGAAACGACCATGCGTAGAGTCATACTTCAGCATATAAGCCATGTAATCGGCGTCCAGCAGGTCGTTGATCGCGACGATTTCGATGTCAGAACGCTGCTGCGCAGCACGGAAAACGATGCGACCGATACGGCCAAAACCGTTGATACCTACTTTGATAGTCATATATTCCACCAGCTATTTGTTAGTGAATAAAAGGTTGGCTGTAAAATTACAAAAACCTTACCAGGCGTCAAGCGGAATCGTGTCAATTGTTGCGACAGGTCAATTCCACAGACAGGAATTATTCGTTGCGCAATCGCTTGCGCAACGGCGATTATTCCAGAGCCAGATGTGCCGATCGCCGACTATAAAGGGATGTGTATTGTAAAGGGTGATCGGCATCACAAATTCGTGCTGTGCTCTGCGAGACGGATGCGTTCGCACGAAAAAAGACCCGGATGATGTTATTCGTTTGTTAGAATACTAGTCGATTTTTTCAGAATGACATCCCGGAATCCTAAAATGGCTAAAGACACCGCACCTGCGGAAAAAATCGCGCAGCTGTCCGAAATGCAGCGCTATGTAACCCAGCATCGCGGAACGGAACCTCCTTTTACCGGCGCCCTTTTGCATAATAAGCAGGAGGGCATCTACCACTGCCTGGTGTGTAACGCGCCGCTGTTCCTTTCCGAGAGCAAATATGATTCTGGCTGTGGCTGGCCAAGCTTCTACCAGCCCGTCAGCGATGACGCGATTCGTTACCTCGAAGATGATAGCCACGGCATGCACCGCGTCGAAATCCGCTGCGGAAACTGTGATGCGCATCTGGGGCATGTGTTCCCGGATGGACCACAGCCGACCGGTGAACGCTATTGCGTCAACTCCGCTTCGCTCAGCTTCACTGATGAGCAGGGCAAGCAACAGCAGGGGTAAGCATGAAACAGGAACTGGAAGCGATGCTGGCGGCGATGACGCCAGAAGTTTACCAGCGTCTTGCCACCGCGGTGGAGACGGGGAAGTGGCCAGATGGGGTAGCGCTGACCCCGGAGCAGCGTGAAAACTGCCTGCAACTGGTGATGTTGTGGCAGGCGCGTCACAACGATGCACCGCAGCATATGACCATTGGCAAAGATGGTGAGATGGTGATGAAGTCGAAGAAAGAGCTGAAAGAAGAGTTCGGCATCGAAACCGATGTGACCCGTATCAACCTGCACTGATTGCTGAAGGGCTGGCGACCACCAGCCCTGATTTTCAGATAATTACCGCACCCTGATTACGCATCTGCTCGATGGCAATGGCGCTATCGTCGGGGTTGAGGTTGACACCGCGGCAGCCTTCTTCCACCACTTCAACCTGATAACCCAGCTCCAGCGCATCCAGTACGCTGTATTTGACGCAGTAATCGGTTGCCAGCCCCAATACCACTAAATGGCTGATATCACGTTCGCGCAGCCAGCTGTCCAGCTCGGTTTTACGGCGATGGCCGTTGTCGAAAAAGGCGCTGTAGCTGTCGACATCCACATCTTGTCCTTTATGGAACACCGCATCAATCAGCGAACGATCCAGCTCCGGATGGAAATCGGCCCCTGCAGAACCCTGAATGCCGTGGTCTGGCCACCAGATCTGCGCGAGTCCGTTCAGTTCCCCTAAGGTATACACCGGCTCGCCGGATACAGAGGCAAAGCTGCCATGGTTTTTCGGGTGCCAGTCCTGCAATGCCACCACGCACTCGCCCCTGGCCCGAAATTCACGTGCGTAGCGATTGGCAACAGCGACCGTCAGGTCACCTTCACGCACTGCCATTGGGCCACCGGGGCAAAAATCGTTTTGTATATCGATGATTATCAATGCCCGCTTCATTACATCTCGCTCCGTATCAATCTTCTGTCAGTTCGCCACGTAAATTCTGCTGCATTCTGGCACGAATTTCTCCGCTGGTGAGGTTTTGACTCAGTAAAAAGTGAAGTTTTGTTAATGTTGCTTCAACAGTGAGATCAAAACCGCTGATCACGCCAGCATGCTCCAGCGCGTTACCGGTGGCGTATCCCCCCATATTCACTTTGCCAGACATGCACTGCGTCAGGTTGACCACCACAATGCCACGCTCACTCGCCTGTTGCAGCTCGGCCAGGAACTCCGCGTTTTGCGGCGCATTGCCTACGCCATAGGAGCGCAGAATCAGGGCTTTCACCGGCTGGCGTAGGAAATTACGGACCACTTCCGCAGATATTCCCGGGTAAATGGTCACCACACCAATCGGTTGTGGGGTGATCGGATGGACAATCAGTGCACCCTTGCCTGGCGGTGCCGGTGGGGTATTCAGGCGGCGAATATGAATACCCGCTTCCAGTAACGGTGGCAGGTTTGGCGAGGCAAACGCGTTGAAGCCATCAGCGTGCGCTTTGGTGGTGCGGTTACCCCGGAACAGGGTGTTATTAAAGAATAGCGTCACTTCGTTGATCGGATAGTTAGCCGCCACATACAACGAGTTAAGCAGGTTCTGTTGGCCGTCTGAGCGCAATTCTGCCAGTGGGATCTGTGATCCGGTGACGATCACCGGCTTGGCAAGGTTCTCCAGCATAAAGGAGAGTGCCGACGCGGTGAATGCCATGGTATCGGTACCATGCAGAATCACAAAGCCGTCGTACTGGTCGTAATTCTGTTTGATATCATTGGCGATAGCCTGCCAGTCCTCAGGCGTCATGTCGGAGGAATCCATCAGCGGGTGATATTCGTGAATGGTGAAATCTGGCATTTCCGGACGGTGGAACTCAGGCATATTGGCCAGCTGCTGTTGCAGGTGACCTGACACCGGAATGTAGCCCTGGGCGGAACGCTGCATACCAATGGTCCCGCCAGTGTAGGCGACGTAGATATTTTTCTTTTGCATGAATGAACTCAGACTTGCCGTAAAACGCGCAGTATAAGGGGATTACCGGGGAAAAGCAGCCCGGCCAGAGGCCGGACTGTAAAGATTATCTCACACCCGTCATACTTCACGCTGCAGGTGCGTTGGCTGCGCTCATTCACCCCAGTCACTTACCTGAGTAAGCTCCTGAGGATTCACTCGCTTGCCGCCCTCCTGCACCAAAAGTAGGCCCCTCCAGGGGACGCGAATTATTTAGGGTTTACGTTGCCGCAGTTGAGGCAGAAAGCGTAACGATTTTGCGGATCGTTGAGGTTATCGAACAGGCCAGGCTGTTGCTTCATGGCGCTCATTACATCCAGCATCGGTGCCGGCAGCCACACTTTCAGTGCCTGTGGCATGATGGCGCTAGCCGAAGCACTCATCTGATTCAGCAGCAGATCCAGCATGCCCGGAACATCCTGATACCAGCTCAACTGTGGTGTGGTGATTTTTGCCAGCTCGGCGGCTTTTTTGACGGCATCATCAAAGTCACCCAAGGCATCCACCAGCCCATTGGCTTTGGCATCGCTACCGGTCCAGACATGGCCCTGAGCAATATCATTGATCTGCTCTGGCGTTTTATGGCGCGACGCGGCAACCAAACCAACAAAGTTACGATAGCCGTTTTCAATGGTCAGCTGCATCAACTGCTGCACTTCAGGTGGCAGTGCTTTGGTGGTTGCGACATCTGCCAGCGGTGAAGTGGCAACGCCATCGGTGTGCACGCCAATGGTACTCAGGCTGTTTTCGACGGTATTAATCACACCAAAGATTCCGATGGAACCGGTCAGGGTGCTGGGGTTCGCCACAATATAATCAGCTGGCGTGGAGATCCAGTAACCGCCTGATGCCGCCATGCCACCCATCGATACTACTACCGGCTTGCCCGCTGCATGGGCAGCCGCCAGTTCTTCGCGGATCGCTTCTGAGGCGGTGACGCTGCCACCAGGGCTGTTCACGCGCAGGATGATCGCCTTAATTTTCGGATCGAGACGCGCATCGCGGATCTGCGCGGCTGTGGTGTCACCACCGACATTCCCGGCGGTCTCTTCACCGTCCATGATCGCACCACTTGCCATTACCACAGCGATATTGCCATCCTGCTGCGTCGGCGGTTGTTTAACGGTGTAATCGTAAATGCTGACGTTGCGATAATCGTTGTTTTGCTTATCCCAGCCAAAAGTCTTGATCATCTCCTGATCGGCAACAGCACGGCTCTCCAGTGCATCCACCAGCTTACTGTTCAACGCATATTTAGCGGTATCGCCCTGCACAGCCTGTAATCCGCTGATGATGCCTGCGGCGCCAGGGAACAGCTGTTCCGGCGTGATCTGACGGTTTGCCGAGACGGTGTTCAGGTAGTTCTGCCAAAGCTGACCAATCCAGCGGCTATCAGCATCGCGTGCTTCCGGCGACATATCGTCACGCAGGAAAGGTTCCACTGCCGATTTGTAAGTGCCAACGCGGAACACATGTGAATTAACTTTCAGCTTATCCAGCAGCGTTTTGTAGTACAGCCCGTTGGTGGCGAAACCATGTAAATCCACGGTGCCTTGCGGTGACAGGTAAATCTTGTTGGCATAGCTGGCGAGATAATATTGCGCCTGGCTGTAGTTATCGCCAATGGCATACACCGGTTTGCCGCTGTCACGGAACTCGCGCAACGCTTTCCCGACATATTGCAGCGAAGGCTGATCGCCACCGCCAAAATCACGCAGGTCGAGCACAATCCCGGTGATGTTTTTGTCACCTTTTGCCTGACGGATGGCATCGACGACATCAAACAGGGAATTTTCCTGCAAGCGGTCGCTGTTGCTGCCGAGCAATTGACGGCCAATACGGCTCAGACGATTGCTGACCGAAGGTTTGTCCACCAGTACACCGGTGAGGTCTACTTTCAGCGCACCTTGTTGCACCGGTTCGCTACTGCCGGAACCGCTCACCTGCAACCAGATCCCAACACCTGCAAGGATCAAAACAATAAGAAATAAATTAAGGATAAATTCCCGGATAAAATTCAGCACCCGCCAGCCCCAGCGGAACAGGCCTGCAATAATTCGCCACAGTGTGCGCATAGACTCTCCATATTCACGTAGCCGAAGACAGCCAGCACGCTGGCAGCCCCGATGTCGCCCTCATCCTAAAGAGCAGCGTGCTAAATGTCAGCAGGAAATCGCGCCAGACTGTTACAAAAGATCGTCGTATGCCAGGATTAGGCAACGCTTTTACACAAGGGAGAAGATAATGGATGCACTTGATTTGTTAGTTAATCGTCGCTCGGCTTCACGTCTGGCCGATCCTGCACCGGCGGGTGAGGTGCTGGAGAACATTCTGCGCGCGGGTATGCGCGCACCGGATCACGGCACATTACAGCCGTGGCGTTTCATTATTGTTGAGAAAGAAGGGCGCGACCGTCTGAGCCAGCTGCTGGAGCAGGCAGCCCGTGCCAGCGCGATGGATGATAAGGCGATAGAGAAAGCCAGTTCGTCACCGTTCCGCGCACCGATGATTATCACCGTGGTGGCACGATGCGAAGATCACCCGAAGGTGCCGCGCTGGGAACAACTGATTTCCGCTGGTTGTGCGGTGATGGCGATGCAAATGGCCGCCGCCGCGCAGGGCTTCAATGGCATCTGGCGCAGTGGACCCTGGACGGACCATCCTCAGGTACGCGAAGCCTTTGGTTGCCGTGAGCAGGATGCGATCGTCGGCTTCCTTTATCTGGGGACGCCACAGCTGAAATCCAGCACCACCGTACTCCCGCCCGACACGGCGGAATTTGTCAGTTATTTCTGACAGACAAATGGCGGGCTGGTGCGGCAGGCTGAGTGACGTTGCAGGGATTGCACATCGCGTGTGCGATTGATCGAACTGTAACCGCGTAACACTTACCACATGCTGGCAGCCAGGCTAACATAGCGCTATCTGCCAGTGCATAAGGAACCCGCCATGAGTGAACCTCTTCGCCTGACCCAGTACAGCCATGGTGCTGGCTGTGGCTGTAAAATATCACCCCAGGTGCTGGAAACCATCCTGCATAGCGAACTGACCGCCTTCCATGACCCCCATCTGCTGGTGGGGAATGAAACGCGTGATGATGCTGCGGTTTACGATTTAGGTAACGGCAGCGCGGTGGTCAGTACCACCGACTTTTTTATGCCGATCGTTGACGATCCCCACACCTTTGGCCGTATTGCCGCGACCAACGCCATCAGTGACATCTACGCCATGGGCGGTAAACCCATTATGGCTATCGCGATTCTGGGCTGGCCGGTCAATGTGCTCAGCCCGGAAGTGGCGCAGCAGGTGGTGGAGGGCGGTCGCGCGGCGTGTCAGGCGGCGGGTATTGCGCTGGCGGGCGGCCATTCCATTGACGCCCCCGAACCGATTTTCGGCCTTGCTGTGACCGGTATCGTCGATGTGGCGCGCGTGAAGAAAAACAGCGCGGCGCAGGCCGGGTGTCAACTGTTCCTGACCAAGCCGCTCGGCATTGGCATTCTGACTACGGCAGAAAAGAAAGGATTGCTGCGTCCTGAGCATCAGACGCTGGCGGCGGAAGTGATGTGCCAGCTGAATAAAGCCGGTGCAGAGTTTGCGCAACTGGCGGGGGTCACCGCCATGACCGATGTCACCGGATTTGGCTTGCTGGGCCATCTGAGTGAAATCTGTCAGGGATCGGGCTTGCGTGCTGAGGTGATTGTCGCGCAGGTGCCGCGTCTGTCCGGGGTCGATGCCTATATCGCTGCCGGTGCTGTCCCCGGTGGGACGGGCCGCAACTTTGCCAGCTATGGCCGACATGTGTCGCCGATGGATGATGCGACGCGCGCGTTGTTATGTGATCCGCAAACGTCTGGCGGCCTGCTGGTGGCGGTACAACCCTCGGCCATCGAGGAGTTTCAGCGTTGTGCCATGCTGGCGGGTGTCACTGCAACCGCCATTGGCGAGCTTTTTGCGGCAGAACCCCATCTGCCGCTGATTACCGTAGTTAACTGACGTTTAAGGAACGACGCCATTCATGCGTTTGTTTATTGCAGAAAAACCCAGTCTGGGACGCGCCATCGCTGACGTGTTGCCAAAACCGCACCGACGCGGCGATGGGTATATTGCCTGCGGCAATGACCAGGTGGTGACCTGGTGTGTCGGGCATTTGCTGGAGCAGGCTCAGCCAGACAGCTATGACAGTCGATACGCCCGCTGGAACCTTGCCGATCTGCCGATCATCCCCGAAAAGTGGCGGCTCCAGCCACGGCCATCGGTGGCAAAACAGCTGAAGGTTATTGAAGGATTGCTGGCGCAGGCCACCGAGGTGGTGCACGCGGGTGACCCGGACCGTGAAGGTCAGTTGCTGGTGGATGAGGTGATCGATTATCTCCAGCTGCCGCCGGAAAAACGTCAAAAGGTACAGCGTTGTTTAATTAACGATCTCAATCCGCAGGCGGTGGAGCGTGCGGTAGGTCGTTTACGTGAAAACCGTGAGTTTATTCCGCTGTGCGTCTCGGCGCTGGCGCGTGCGCGTGCGGATTGGTTGTATGGCATCAATATGACCCGTGCCTGGACGCTGCTGGGACGCAACGCTGGCTATGACGGCGTACTCTCGGTTGGTCGGGTGCAAACCCCGGTGCTTGGCCTGGTGGTCCGCCGCGATGAAGAAATCAAAAACTTTATTCCAAAGGACTATTTCGAAGTCAAAGCGCACATTGTGACGCCAAAAGACGAGCGCTTTGTCGCCAGCTGGGTGCCAAGTGACGCCTGTGAACCCTGGCAGGATGAAGAAGGTCGCTTACTAAACCGTTCGCTGGCAGATCATGTGCTGGAACGCATCAACGGCAAGCCCGCGTTGGTCACCGGGTATAATGATAAACGGGAATCAGAAATCGCTCCGTTGCCGTTCTCACTGTCGAGTCTGCAAATCGAAGCCGCAAGGCGCTTTGGCCTGAGTGCGCAAAATGTACTGGATTGCTGCCAGCGTCTGTATGAAACCCACAAACTGATTACCTATCCGCGCTCGGATTGTCGTTATCTACCCGAAGAGCATTTTGCGGGTCGGCATGCGGTACTGAACGCCATCCAGGCACACCAGCCGGATATGACGCCCCCGGCGGATTTCAATGCCGATCAGCGCAATCGTTGCTGGGACGATAAAAAAGTGGATGCGCACCACGCCATCATTCCAACCGCGCGCTCCAGCAAGGTTAACCTGAGCGAAAACGAAGCCAATATTTATGGGCTGATCGCACGCCAGTATCTGATGCAGTTCTGCCCTGATGCGGTGTTCCGCAAGTGCGTGATCGATCTCGACATTGCCGGTGGCAAATTTGTCGCGAAAGCCCGGTTTCTGGCTGAAGCGGGCTGGCGGGCATTACTGGGCAGTAAAGAGCGAGATGAAGAGAACGATGGCACCCCGTTGCCGGTGGTCAGCAAAGGGGATGAGCTGTTGTGCGAACGCGGGGAGGTACTGGCGAAACAGACTCAGCCTCCGCGTCCCTTCACCGATGCGACTTTACTCTCCGCGATGACCGGTATCGCGCGTTTTGTTCAGGATAAAGATCTAAAGAAAGTGCTGCGAGCGACCGATGGTTTAGGAACGGAAGCGACGCGCGCCGGAATTATTGAATTATTGTTCCGGCGAACATTCCTGGTGAAGAAGGGCCGTTATATTCACTCCACAGAAGCGGGCAGAGCATTGATTCACGCGCTACCCGAAATGGCGGCACGGCCTGATATGACGGCGCACTGGGAATCGACGCTTACCCGCATCAGTGAAAAAGCCTGTCGTTACGATGAGTTTATGCAGCCGCTGGTCAGCACCTTAATCGGTTTGATTGGTCAGGCGCGTCAGCAGCCGTCGTTGCAGGCATTTCGTGGCATTGCCGCGAGCGGCACAGCGAGTGAGAAAAAACGATCACGCAAACCCGCCCGGCGCAAAATGAAGGAGACCGAGTGATGCGTTATTTGATGGTGCTGCTGAGTGGCGTACTGCTGTTTAGCAGCGCTGCGCAGGCCAATCGCACCCCTGAGGTGGGACGCACCGGCAATACCGATGTGGTGGTTGATATGCCACCTGAAGTCTGGACGCAGGGACAAAATAACCAGCAAAGCAATTGCCTGCAGTGCTGCACCTATGAGAATCGCAGTTATTCTGAAGGGGCGGTGGTCAAAGCGGAAGGCGTGCTGCTGCAATGCTCACGCGATGAGAAAGTGATGGGTACCAATCCGTTAATCTGGAAGATCATCAAATAATCCGGGTGGCCTGTTGCAGGCCACCCGGCATCATCAAAAACCGAACGTTGACCACACTGGGGCGTGATCGGACGGTTTTTCCATACTGCGGATGTCATAGTCGATACCGCTTGCGATGCAGCGTGAGGCCAGTGGCTGGCTGGCAAGCAGCAGATCAATACGCAGGCCACGGTTATCATCAAAACCTTTGGAGCGGTAATCAAACCACGAGAAACGGTCTGCTGTTTCCGGGTATTTAGCACGCCAGGTATCCACCAGTCCCCAGTTCATCAGGCGATCCATCCACTCACGCTCCTCCGGCAGGAACGAGCATTTGCCGGTACGCAGCCAGCGCTTGCGGTTCTCTTCCCCGATGCCGATATCGAGATCGGTGCTGCTGATATTCATATCACCCATAATCAGCACCGGCTTATCGGCGGCCAGCTGATTTTGCAGGTAGTTTTGCAGATCCTGATAAAACTTCTCTTTCGCCGGAAACTTGATCGGATGGTCACGGCTTTCTCCCTGCGGGAAATAGCCATTGATAACTGTGATATCACCAATCGGGCTGGGAATTTCTGCCATGATCAGACGACGCTGGGCATCTTCACCATCATCCGGGAAACCACGATGGACCACCACCGGTTGTGCTTTTGTCAACAGAGCGACGCCGTAGTGGCCTTTTTGCCCATGATAAAATACGTTGTAACCGAGCTTGCTCACTTCCTCGAGTGGGAACATATCGTCATGGACCTTGGTTTCCTGCAGGCCAATCACGTCTGGCTGATGTTGCTCAACCAGCGCTTCGAGTTGATGAGGACGCGCCCGTAAGCCATTGATGTTAAATGAGACAAATTTCATGAGGCAGCCATTTTATCCGTGATAAGTATGGCGGGATGGTAGCGAGTTTTGTCATAAATGTCATGGGCAGAATCGACAGAAAAGGTAAGGCGTGAGGTTTACTTGCCGCCCGCGTGCTGCCGGGCGGCAGGTGGTAAATCAGTCCTTTCTGGCCTGGGCCAGTGCCGTTGCTAACTCCTGTCTGGTCATCCGCACGCAGTAGGAGGGCATTCCGCGCTCGAAACGCCAACCTTCAGCCAGTGGACCGGCATCAACGGTATCAAAGCCAAAAGCTTCGTAAAGCGCGGCAGCGACAGCTTTGCCCTCTTTATCGTCGCCTGCCAGCGGCAGTGCGCGGCGTCCGGCTGTTGCCGCCGGTAATCCATCACTCTCCAGCTGGGTCATGGGGATAGCGTTAAAGGCTTTAGTAATCTGGCTGTTGAGTAAGTAGCTTGCCAGCAGTTCACTGGTGGTGGTCTGTCGCGTTGTCAGCACATCGATGTTACCGTCGCGATCAGGATAGTAGTTAACGGCATCGAGAAGATGCTTTCCTCTCAGTTCATCTACCGGCAGTGCATCGATGGCGGTCAGTGGCACTGCAATAAGCACGATATCGCCAAATCTGGCGGCTTCGCTTGCCGTACCTATTTCACAACCGATCATCGGACGCAGACTGAACAACGTCTGAGGACTACGTGAATTGCTGAGCATGACCTGATGCCCGGCCTGAATTGCCAGTTTAGCGACCGCACGGCCCACGAATCCGGCACCAATAATTCCAATTTTCATTATTCCTCCACAGGGACTTGACCTGTGGTCTACTATGATTCTCTCATAAAAGAAGATAAATCGGTCTATTGTTGTTTTAAAAACAACTAAAAGGGGTTAATCATGGACAGGCTGGCGGGAATGAAAGTATTCGTTAAAGCCGCAGAACTGGGCTCTTTTGCAGCGGTGGCTGATGCACTGGAAATGTCACCACAGATGGTGGCGAAACACATCGCCGCGCTTGAATTACGCTTAGGTACGGCGCTTATCAACCGCACTACACGCCGTCAGCATCTGACCGATATCGGGCGCAGCTATTACGAACGCTGTCGGGTGGTGTTGTCGGAAGTGGAGGAGGCGGATGCCGTAGTGCTGAATATGCAGGCGACGCCTTCCGGCATCATTCGGGTGAATGCCCCAGTGACGTTTGGCTCTTACGCACTTGCTCCTTTTATCACCCGCTATCTGGCGACCTGGCCAGAGGTGCAGGTTGAACTGACGTTGAGTGACCGAGTCATCAATCCTGGCGAAGAAGAGGCCGAGGTGATTATCCGCATTGGCGAACTGGCCGACAGCTCGATGGTGGCATGGCCGCTGTCACCTTACCGGCTGATTGCCTGTGCTGCTCCCTCCTATATTCAACAGTATGGCTTACCGCTGACACCGTCAGATTTGCAGCACCATGCTTGTCTGGTGTATGGACTGTGGTCGGCCGCTATGCCCTGTCGCTGGGTGTTCCGCAAAGAGGGGAAAACGGAAGAAGTGAGACCTGAAGGGCGGTTAAGATCCAATGACTGGAAGGCGCTGATGCATGCGGCGCTGGAAGGCTATGGCGTTACGCTGGGACCAGAAGATGTGCTGAAAGAGGAAATCAACAAAGGACATCTGGTCAGGGTGCTGCCGGATTACGAAGGTCCGTCACGCCCAATGCATGTTCTGGTTCCCTCGGCACGTAAACAAACGGCAAAAATACGCTGCTTTGTCGAGGCACTCAGAAATGAGTTTGCAAATAACTGAGGGGGAATTTCTGGATGGTGGTGGGAGAAGGATTATTCGGCGCGTTGCGCCTCACCCTTCGGGCCGCGCTAAAGCGCGTTGTCTCGCATGGCTCGACCCGAAACTTCGGTCGAAGTTTCTCATCCTTCTCCATCAGCAATATGGATGTTCTGGAGTGGAATCAACACAGGAGATATCTGGATGGTGGTGGGAGAAGGATTCGAACCTTCGAAGTCTGTGACGGCAGATTTACAGTCTGCTCCCTTTGGCCGCTCGGGAATCCCACCAGGGATGATACATATTGTGGCTACAGGTTGCGGCGATTCAGATGGTGGTGGGAGAAGGATTCGAACCTTCGAAGTCTGTGACGGCAGATTTACAGTCTGCTCCCTTTGGCCGCTCGGGAATCCCACCACTGGCCTGAATCATTACGCCTGAAAGCGGGGCGCATAATACCAAATGCGCTCAGTCTGTAAAGCGCCTACGCTAAATTTATGAATCGATTGCCCACTTTTTGCCCGTGACGCTGAAGCCTTGCACAGTTCAGCGTCTGGGTGATTAAAGAATGATCGTACGATTGCCGTAAACAAACACACGCTGGCCCAGCACTTTGTACAGTGCACGGCTCAGTACATTCTTCTCAACGTCACGACCCGCGCGCATCATTTCTTCTGCGGTGTAGCTGTGATCCACGTTGATGACATCCTGCATAATGATCGGACCTTCATCGAGGTTGTCATTCACATAATGCGCGGTGGCACCAATGATTTTCACGCCACGCTCGTAGGCCTGATGATAAGGACGCGCGCCAATAAAGGCGGGCAGGAAGGAGTGATGAATATTGATGATCTGGTTCGGGTAGCGCTGCACAAACGCCGGAGTTAGTACGCGCATATATTTAGCCAGCACCACGTAATCCGGCTGATAACGATCAATCTCTTCGACCATGCGGTTATCGTGCTCTTCACGCGTCAATCCTTCATGGCTGACCAGCGCAAATGGAATATCGAAGCGTTCGACCAGCGAGCGCAACGTTTCGTGATTGCCGATAACCGCAGCAATTTCCATATCAAGACCACCAAACGCGCTTTTCATCAGCAGGTCGCCAAGGCAATGCGCTTCTTTGGTCACCAGAATCACCACACGACGGCGTCCGGCGCTGTTCAGCTCACGGACCGATCCAACCGGTAAGGCGCTGTCGAGATCCGCGAGCAGGGTGTTGTCGTTGAAAATGCCTTCCAGCTCTGTGCGCATAAAAAAGCGCCCGGTACGGTGATCGACAAATTCGTTGTTCTGCACGATGTTGAGTTCGTGCTTGTAACAAATATTGGTGATTTTGGCGATCAGACCTTTCGCATCGGGGCAAATGGTACGTAATACTTTTCGTTGCATGGTTTGCGCTTGCATCTCGATCAGAGTCCTGTCAAAGCGATGAATGGTAAAGCCGTTGGGTGAATGTCCAAATCAGCCACAACATTTTTTGTATTTTTTATCGGAGCCACAAGGACAGCGATCGTTACGCCCCAGTTCAGGCGTTGTTCCGTCAACATAGTACCAGCGTTGATCCTCACGAAGAAAGCGTGAACATTCATAGATGGCCGAAGTACGTCCTTTTTCGATGAATCGCGCAAAAAAAGTCACGAATGCTTCGTTCTCATGGCTTCCCTGATTACAACGGGTTACATTCAGGCCCAGCCATTCGGTGCCGGAAAAACTTTCAGATAATAACGTCTCAAGTTCGGCCACCCGCTGGCTGGGGTGCCAGGTGGCGACCAGCCAGGCAGCGTTTTTCTCCACGTAAGCGCAGTAGCGTGAGCGCATCAGTTGCTCAGCACTGGCGGGGGAACTCTGCCCAGTCAGAAAGGGTTGGCAACATAGGCTATACTGCTTTCCGCTGCAGCAGGGGCACTTTTCGTACACGTCATCTCCAGAGGGTGATTAAAGTTAAAGATTGCGCGCGCTATGGTAGCCGAGTGTCAGGCGCGATGCTACGTACCAGGCAAAACCCGAGGTAAGATGAGAAAGGTGAGGATCGGGCTGGCCCTGGGATCAGGTGCCGCCAAAGGCTGGTCACATATTGGCGTGATTAACGCGCTGGAGCGGGCCGGTATCGAGGTCGATGTAGTCGCCGGATGTTCCGTGGGCGCGCTGGTCGGTTCAGCTTACGTTAATGGCCGTCTGGGTATGATGGAACGCTGGGTGAGCGCCTTTCGTTACTGGGATGTGATTCGATTGATGGACCTGTCATGGCAGCGCGGTGGCCTGTTGCGGGGCGATCGGGTGTTCAGTCACGTCCGGCAACTTATCCCGAATGATTTTATTGAGCAATGCGACAAACCTTTTGGCGTGGTCGCCACCAATCTTAGTACCGGCCGTGAGTTGTGGTTAACCGAGGGTGACCTGCATCAGGCGGTACGTGCTTCCTGTAGTATGCCAGGCTTATTACCACCCGTTGGCTACAATGGTTACTGGCTGGTGGATGGTGCGGTGGTCAATCCGGTGCCGATTTCGCTCACCCGGGCGTTGGGCGCGGATATCGTTATTGCGGTTGATTTGCAGCATGATGCGCACCTGATGCAACAAGATTTGCTGTCGGTTACGCCGCAAAGTGGGGAAGAACAAGCGGCGGCAGAAGCACTTAGCTGGGGCAAGAAACTGCGCCAGCGGTTGCTGGGATTAGCCCAGCGCCGCGCTAATCAAACACCTGGTGCGATGGAAATTATGTCTACCTCCATCCAGGTACTGGAAAATCGCCTGAAGCGTAACCGTATGGCAGGCGATCCGCCGGATGTGCTGATTCAGCCATTCTGTCCACAAATTTCTACGCTGGACTTTCACCGTGCTGAAGAAGCCATTGCGGCAGGCAAGGCCGCCGTTGAGAAGAAAATGGATGAACTATTGCCACTGGTTCGTAGCAGATAGTCAGGTTGTTCATTCACAGATGTTGTTACTTCAGTTAATTCTGAAAGGCGCAACTGCGTTTTATGAACCACTATTGAAATATCTGGTACGCAGGGGGAGAGAATGGAAAAACCACTAATCGGCAAAAAGATACTCATTGTCGAAGATGAGGTCGTTTTCCGTTCGATGCTGGATAACTTATTAGTCAGTCTCGGCGCTCAGACGATGCAGGCGGGCGATGGCCTCGATGGCCTGACGTTACTCACCGCACAACCGGTTGATCTGGTGATTTGCGATTTGGAAATGCCGCGCATGGGAGGCATTCAGTTTGTCGAGCGAATTCGCAGTCGCGGCAACAGCGTGCCAATTCTGATCATCTCAGCAACACAAAATATGGCCGATATTGCCCATGTTTTACGCCTTGGTGTGCAGGATGTGCTGCTCAAGCCTTTGAAGAACCTCGAACGCTTTCGTGAAGCGGTGTATGAGTGCCTTTATCCTTCCATGTTTACCTCCAAGGTTGAGGAAGATGAACAGCTCTTCCAGGATTGGGATGCGTTGGTGCGTGATCCGCTGGCGGCTTCCAAGCTTCTGAAGCAACTGCAACCCCCGGTGCAGCAAACTATTGCTAACTGCCGGATTAATTATCGCCAGCTCACCATGGCAGAACAGCCGGGATTGGTACTGGATATTGCCGCATTATCCGATAAAGACCTGGCGTTTTATTGTCTTGATGTAACCCGTGCCGGGGATAATGGGGTGTTGGCCGCGTTGTTGTTGCGCGCGTTGTTTAACGGCTTGCTGCAGGAACAACTTTCCGGACAGAAACAGCGCCTGCCGGAGTTAAATGGCTTGCTGCGTCAGGTGAATATGTTGTTGCGTCAGGCAAACCTGAATGGGCAATTTCCATTGCTGGTCGGTTATTATCATCGGCAACTTAAAAATCTTATTTTGGTGTCGGCAGGTCTTAACGCCACACTGCACATTAACACCCATCAAATTCAACTCAGTAATGGGGTTCCGCTTGGCACTATGGGCAGTACCCACCTCAATCAAATTAGTCAGCGTGCAGAGTCCTGGCAGTGCCATGTCTGGGGCACTGGTGGCAGGTTGCGTCTGATGTTATCGGCTGAAGAATAAGCGATTAGATTTATATTTTCTGCGGGCTGGAGACAGGGCCAGGGGTAAGCTTTACACTTGGGTAATAGTCTTAAATTCCGCGGATTAACTCCATCCAGGATAAATCCGTCAGTGAGTAGCTGATATACTCATTTCGTTTTTTAAACCGACATATCAAGTATTAACTTGAGCGGCCTATAAGAGAGGTATCTTGATGTCTGCCTTTAAGTCTAAAGTAAAAAAAGCGGTAATCCCTGTTGCTGGTCTGGGTACGCGTATGCTCCCTGCCACGAAAGCGATTCCCAAAGAGATGCTACCGCTGGTCGATAAGCCGTTGATCCAGTATGTCGTGAATGAGTGTATTGCTGCTGGCATTAACGAAATTGTGCTGGTTACCCATTCGTCTAAAAACGCGATCGAAAACCATTTTGATACCAGTTTTGAGCTGGAATCAATGCTGGAAAAACGTGTTAAGCGTCAGCTGCTGGACGAAATCCAGTCAATTTGCCCGCCACACGTTACCATCATGCAGGTGCGTCAGGGCATCGCCAAAGGTCTGGGTCACGCTGTAATGTGTGCACACCCGCTGGTCGGTGATGAGCCGGTTGCTGTCATTCTGCCGGATGTGATCATCGATGAGTACGAATCTGACCCGACCAAAGACAACCTGGCAGAAATGCTGTCGCGTTACGAAGAAAGTGGCCGTAGCCAGATTATGGTTGAGCCGGTTGCCGATGTGACCGCATACGGTGTAGTGGACTGCAAAGGTGCGGATCTCAGCCCGGGCGAAAGTGCGCCGATGGTGGGTGTCGTTGAGAAACCGAAAGCGTCTGAGGCGCCATCAAACCTGGCAGTGGTTGGCCGTTATGTGCTGTCTGCGGATATTTGGCCGTTGCTGGCGAAAACCCCTCCGGGTGCTGGCGGTGAAGTACAGCTGACTGACTCCATTGCGATGCTGATGGAAAAAGAAACTGTTGAAGCTTATCACCTGAAGGGTGTGAGCCATGACTGCGGTAACAAGCTCGGTTATATGCAGGCTTTTGTTGAGTACGGTGTTCGCCACCCGGTCCTGGGCAAAGATTTTGCACAGTGGCTTGAAGGCGAAGTAGGAAATAAAAAGTAACTCATTAAGCACAGGATAATTCAATGAAAGTCACTGTATTTGGTATCGGCTATGTCGGTCTGGTTCAGGCTGCGGTGTTGGCCGAAGTCGGACATGACGTTCTCTGTATTGATGTCGACGCGAATAAAGTCGAAAACCTGAAAAAAGGCATCATCCCGATTTTTGAGCCGGGACTCACTCCTCTGGTGATGGCGAACTATGAGTCAGGGCGCCTGAAATTCAGTACCGATGCGGAAGAAGGCGTAAACCACGGTGTGATGCAGTTTATCGCAGTGGGTACACCGCCAGATGAAGACGGTTCAGCCGATCTGAAATATGTGACTGCAGTAGCTCGTACCATTGCGCAGCACATGAATGGTCACAAAGTGGTTATCGATAAATCAACAGTACCGGTTGGCACAGCAGATAAAGTGCGCTCGGTGATGACGGAAACCCTGAAAAACCGTGATGCCAATATCGCGTTCGATGTGGTTTCTAACCCGGAATTCCTCAAGGAAGGTGCAGCGGTAAGTGACTGCATGCGTCCTGAGCGTATCGTGGTCGGTACTGATAACGATGAAGTGGTTGAGCTGTTGCGCGAGCTTTATGAGCCGTTTAACCGCAACCATGATCGTATGATTTTAATGGATATCCGCAGCGCAGAGCTGACGAAGTACGCAGCAAACTGCATGCTGGCAACCAAAATCAGCTTTATGAATGAGATCTCCAACCTGGCTGAACGCCTTGGTGCGGACATTGAGAAAGTGCGTCAGGGTATCGGTTCTGATTCCCGTATTGGCTACCACTTTATCTATCCGGGTTGTGGTTATGGCGGTTCCTGCTTCCCGAAAGATGTTCAGGCGCTGATTCGTACTGCTGAGTCAATCGGTTATAAACCGCGTCTGCTGCAGGCGGTTGAAGATGTTAACGACTCACAGAAAAGCAAACTGCCCACCTTTATCAAACGTCACTTTGGCGATGATTTGCGTGGTAAGACCTTTGCGCTGTGGGGCCTGGCATTTAAACCGAACACCGACGATATGCGTGAAGCTTCCAGCCGCGTTTTGATGGAAACGCTGTGGCAAGCGGGTGCGACTATTCAGGCATTCGATCCGGAAGCGATGGATGAAGCGCAACGTATCTACGGACACCGTAGCGATCTGAAACTCATGGGCACCAAAGAAGCGGCGCTGCAGGGCGCAGATGGCCTGGTTATCTGTACCGAATGGCAGAATTTCCGCGCACCTGATTTTGATGTCATTAAAACGGCATTAAAACAACCCGTGATTTTTGATGGTCGTAACCTGTATGATCCGGAACGCATCAGCAAACGCGGCTTCGTTTATTATGCAATCGGCCGCGGAGCTTCTATTCAAATTGCGTAATAAATGAGGGATGTATGAAGTTTCTGGTTACCGGCGCGGCAGGTTTTATTGGATTTCATGTTTGTCAGCGTCTGCTGGCTGCCGGTCACCAGGTTGTCGGCATCGACAACCTGAATGATTATTATGATGTCAGCCTGAAGCAAGCCCGCCTTGATCAGATAGCCTCTCATCCCGCATTCAGTTTCAGTAAAATGGACCTGGCAGATCGCCAGGCCATTTCTTCTTTGTTTGAACATCATGGCTTTGATCGTGTCATTCATTTAGGGGCACAAGCCGGGGTGCGTTATTCTATCCAGAATCCGCATATCTACGCCGAATCCAATCTCATCGGCCATCTCAATATTCTTGAAGGTTGCCGACATCATAAGGTCGGCCATCTTCTTTATGCTTCCTCCAGTTCAGTCTATGGTCTGAACCGTAAAATGCCTTTTTCAACCGGCGACTCGGTTGATCATCCGGTTTCGCTGTACGCCGCGACCAAAAAAGCCAATGAGTTAATGGCCCATACGTATTCGCATCTCTATCAATTGCCCACCACCGGTTTACGTTTTTTCACCGTGTACGGTCCGTGGGGACGGCCCGATATGGCGCTGTTCAAGTTCACCCGCGCGATGCTGGCAGGGGAACCTATTGATGTGTACAACAATGGGCAGATGATGCGTGATTTCACCTACATTGATGATATTGCTGAGGCGATTGTGCGTTTACAGGATGTGATTCCGCAGCCAGACGATCAATGGACCGTAGAAACCGGATCGGCAGCCACCAGTTCTGCGCCGTATCACGTCTACAATATCGGCAACAGTCAGCCGGTGACATTGATGGCGTATATCGAAGCACTGGAAAGTGCATTGGGCATGGAAGCGAAGAAAAACATGATGCCGCTGCAGCCCGGTGATGTGCTGGAAACCAGCGCAGATACTGAAGCCCTGAAGAAAGCGATCAATTTCCGCCCGCAGACCAGCGTGCGAGAGGGCGTGCAGCAATTTGTTGACTGGTACCGTGAGTTTTACCAGCAATAATGATGCATAAAAAAGGAAGCCAGCGGCTTCCTTTTTCTTACCTGGTGAATTCACCAAACGGGTGTGTAGTCACAATCATTTCGAAGCACTGGGGGATTTACAGCAGAAAATCGTCCAGTTGTTTGCCTTGTTCTTCAATGGCTTTTTTAATCACGGCTGGTGTACGACCCTGACCTGTCCAGGTACGGTTTTCACCATTTTCATCAACGTATTGATATTTAGCTGGGCGAGCTGCGCGCTTGGTTTTAGCTGCAGTTTTGGTTTCAGATAACGCATTCAGTAACTCGTTGGGATCGATACCGTCAGCAATCAGCATTTCACGATATTGTGCCAGCTTGCGGTTACGCTCAGCATTTTCTGCCTCTGCATGCGACTCTTCTTCACGACGTTCATTCACCACAACCTCAAGTTTTTCCAGCATCTCTTCCAGTGTTTCAAGAGAGCATTCCCGAGCCTGTGCGCGCAATGTACGGATATTATTAAGAATTTTAAGTGCTTCGCTCATTGTCCTAATCTCAAAATATATTTAATGGGAGTTGTTCTGCACGCTCATAATAGTGGTGGGTAAAAATAACTGCAATAGTAAAATTATAAAGTAAAACGTAAATTAAAACTGATGAGACTTTTTTAGCAACCTCCAGACACTATTTAACTCTCTCTTTTGTATTCCTTAACCCTTAAATTTTGTGGTTTATAACCAGCGGTTGCAAGGTAACTACGCTGGCAGGAGAATAAGTGTGAATAAAAAACAAACATTGGAACTTTGTCATTTCGTGCTGTGTTGGTCCCTCCTGGCCAATAAACGAAGTGGTCTGGCGTAGGTAATTTGAGCAAATGATAAAAATTAAACCATCGCTACAGCCATGCTGTCTTTATGGTAGACTTGCGCGCAACTGATTCAGGCTCTGATGAGATTTTCCAATGGCGCAACTCTATTTTTATTACTCGGCGATGAATGCAGGCAAATCAACGGCCTTGCTACAATCCTCCTATAATTACCAGGAACGAGGCATGCGTACCCTGGTGTATACCGCCGAAATTGATGATCGCTTCGGTGCCGGTAAGGTTAGTTCGCGTATTGGTCTCTCTTCACCGGCGTTTTTATATAATGCGCAAACCCAACTGGATGCAGAAATAGCGGCTGAACATACCCGACAACCAGTACATTGCGTGCTGGTGGACGAAAGTCAGTTTCTGACCCGCGAACAGGTAAAAGCGTTGTCTGATGTGGTCGACAATATGGATATTCCGGTGCTGTGTTATGGACTACGCACCGACTTTCGCGGTGAGTTGTTTGTCGGCAGCCAATACTTACTGGCATGGGCGGATAAGTTAGTGGAACTGAAAACTATCTGCCATTGCGGGCGTAAAGCCAGCATGGTTTTACGTCTGGATGCTAACGGAAAACCCTTTAGTGAAGGTGAGCAGGTTGTGATCGGCGGTAATGAACGTTATATATCCGTTTGCCGTAAGCATTATAAACAGGCAATTGATGAAGGCTCATTAAAAGCCATTTATGGGTCGAATCAACCCCATCTGTAAAAACAGTTAATATAAAAAAACCCGCCGAAGCGGGTTTTTTTGTTATCAGGACTTACGCCTTTTTAGTTTTCTTCTCAGTCTTTACTGACTTTACCGGCTGCAGATCAACTGCGTCTGTCACTTCAGCGGTGGTTTCGACAAATTCGCGACCGTAGAAGGTATCCAGCATGATTTGTTTCAGTTCAGCAATCAGCGGATAGCGCGGGTTAGCACCGGTACACTGATCATCGAAGGCATCATCAGCCAGCTTATCCACTTTGGCGAGGAAGTCAGCTTCCTGTACCCCTGCTTCACGAATTGAAGTCGGGATGCCCAACTGGGTTTTCATCTCTTCCAGCCATGCCAGCAGTTTTTCAATTTTCTGCGCAGTACGGTCACCCTCAGCACTCAGGCCCAGATGGTCAGCCACTTCGGCATAACGGCGACGTGCCTGCGGACGGTCATACTGACTGAAAGCGGTCTGCTTAGTCGGGTTGTCATTGGCGTTGTAGCGAATGACGTTACAAATCAGCAGGGCGTTCGCCAGTCCATGGGGAATATGGAATTCTGAACCCAATTTATGTGCCATGGAGTGACATACCCCGAGGAAGGCGTTAGCAAACGCGATACCTGCGATGGTGGCGGCATTGTGCACACGCTCACGCGCTACCGGATTTTTCGCCCCTTCTTTATAACTGGCTGGCAGGTTTTCTTTCAGCAATTTCAATGCCTGCAAAGCCTGACCATCGGAGTATTCATTGGCGAGCACGGAAACGTAGGCTTCCAGTGAGTGGGTCACCGCATCCAGACCGCCAAATGCGCAGAGTGAACGCGGCATATCCATCACCAGGTTAGCATCGACAATCGCCATATCCGGGGTCAGTGCATAGTCAGCCAGCGGATATTTCTGACCCGTCGCGTCATCGGTGACGACGGCGAACGGTGTCACTTCAGAACCGGTACCGGAAGTGGTGGTGATAGCGATCATGCGCGCTTTCACACCCATTTTCGGGAATTTGTAGATACGTTTACGGATATCCATAAAGCGCAGCGCCAGTTCTTCAAAATGGGTTTCCGGATGTTCGTACATCACCCACATGATTTTGGCGGCATCCATCGGTGAACCACCACCGAGAGCGATAATGACGTCGGGTTTAAAGCTGTTCATCTGCTCTGCACCTTTACGTACGATGCTCAGCGTCGGGTCAGCTTCTACTTCGAAAAATACTTCAGTCTCGATACCGTGTGATTTCAGCACGCGGGTGACCTGGTCAGCATAGCCATTGTTGAACAGGAAACGGTCGGTGACGATGAAAGCACGTTTGGCCCCGTCAGTCGCCACTTCTTCAAGCGCAATTGGCAGAGAACCACGACGGAAGTAGATAGACTTCGGAAGTTTATGCCACAACATATTTTCAGCTCGCTTGGCCACGGTTTTCTTGTTGATGAGATGTTTCGGTCCCACGTTTTCAGAAATGGAGTTGCCGCCCCATGAACCACAACCCAGTGTCAGTGACGGAGCCAGTTTGAAGTTATACAGGTCACCGATACCACCCTGTGAAGCCGGGGTGTTAATCAGAATACGTGCGGTTTTCATCTTGTCGCCGAAGTAGTGCACGCGTTCATTCTGGTTATCCTGATCGGTGTAGAGGCAGGAGGTGTGACCGATACCGCCCATTGCCACCAGTTTTTCTGCTTTATCAACCGCGTCCTGGAAATCTTTGGCACGATACATCGCCAGTGTCGGCGATAATTTCTCATGAGCAAAAGGTTCTGACTCATCAACCAGCTTCACTTCGCCAATCAAAATCTTGGTGTTTGCCGGGACGGTAATACCGGCCATTTCTGCAATTTTCGGCGCGGGCTGACCGACAATCGCAGCGTTGAGTGCGCCATTTTTCAGGATGATATCCTGCACGGCTTTCAGCTCTTTGCCCTGCAGCATATAACCGCCGTGGGTGGCGAAACGTTCACGTACCGCGTCATAGGCGGAGTCGACGACAATAACGGACTGCTCAGAAGCACAAATCACGCCGTTATCGAAGGTTTTTGACATCAGAATTGAAGCCACAGCGCGTTTGATATCGGCCGTTTCATCCACCACTACTGGGGTATTACCGGCACCCACACCAATCGCTGGTTTACCGGAGCTGTAGGCGGCTTTCACCATGCCCGGGCCACCCGTCGCCAGGATCAGGTTGATATCCGGGTGATGCATTAACTGATTTGACAGTTCCACTGAAGGGGCATCAATCCAGCCGATAATATCTTTTGGTGCACCCGCGGCGATGGCAGCCTGCAGTACGATATCAGCGGCTTTGTTGGTCGCATCTTTGGCTCGCGGATGTGGCGAGAAGATAATGCCGTTACGGGTTTTCAGACTGATCAGAGCTTTAAAAATTGCAGTAGAAGTCGGGTTGGTGGTCGGTACGATACCGCAAATCAGGCCAATAGGTTCGGCAATAGTGATAGTGCCAAAGGTGTCATCTGTGTCGAGCACACCACAGGTTTTTTCATCTTTATAAGCGTTGTAGATATATTCGGAAGCAAAGTGGTTTTTGATCACTTTATCTTCGACGATGCCCATGCCGGATTCGGCAACGGCCATCTTAGCGAGCGGGATTCGTGCATCAGCGGCGGCGAGGGCAGCGGCGCGGAAGATGGCATCAACTTGTTCCTGACTAAAATTGGCGTATTCGCGCTGTGCCTTTTTAACACGTTCTACCAGTGCATTAAGTTCGGCGACATTAGTTACGGCCATGGTGCTCTCCTGAAGGAAGTTAAACTTTTTTAGTAAACAAGCCTGGATCCAGAAGTATAGTCGCGCTATAGAACGCTGTTTGGTCAGGAAGGCGAGTGAACTCGCGGTTGCTTACTAAAAAGGTTTACTGTTCTGGATGCTGGTGCCTCAGGATATTGTTTCGATGGGGTAAGGTTACCCCTGATGAGGTATAAGAATTATGACGCAGATCAATTTTGTCCTAAGCTGACACCATTCAGCACCCACTTTTGCAATTAAAGTAATCGCAGCCCGCCACACAATAAGGACCGAACAGTAGCAAAGCAGTAACCCAACGTTAACGGCAGATAAATGCACTGGTTTTTTGCCTCGGAAGCAGCATAGATTTCTGCTGAAAGCGCTGGTTTTTAGCCAGTGATTTGCACTACATTATGCGCGATTTTTACTGTGACCCATTGTGGAGCTGACTGTGACCCCCGTGCTACTTGATCTATCCGGCTATATTAAGTTTTTTGTCGGTTTGTTCGCCCTGGTGAACCCAGTCGGCATCATTCCGGTCTTTATCAGCATGACCAGCTATCAGGGGGCGGTAGAACGCAATAAAACCAACCTGACGGCAAATCTGGCTGTGGCCATTATATTGTGGACCTCGTTGTTCCTTGGCGACGCGATTCTGCACCTGTTCGGTATCTCCATTGATTCGTTCCGTATTGCCGGTGGCATCCTGGTGGTGACCATCGCCATGTCGATGATCAGCGGTAAGCTGGGGGAAGATAAGCAGAACAAACAGGAAAAATCAGAAACCGCGATCCGTGAAAGCATTGGCGTCGTGCCGCTGGCATTACCGCTGATGGCTGGCCCCGGTGCGATCAGTTCCACCATAGTCTGGAGTACGCGCTACCATAACTGGCAAAACCTGCTGGGATTCACCCTGGCGATTGCCATTTTTGCTTTCTGCTGCTGGTTGCTGTTCCGTGCAGCTCCGCTGATGGTCCGAGTGCTGGGGCAGACGGGAATTAACGTGATTACGCGTATTATGGGCTTACTGCTGATGGCGTTGGGTATTGAGTTTGTGGTCACCGGACTAAAAGCCATTTTCCCTGGTTTATTAAGTTAAAAATCGCCTTAATTTTCTGCATGTCATCTTTTCATGATCCAATATGGTGCGATAAAGGGTAATTACGCACCATATTGGTGCTGATATTCATCATGCTTAACATCACTGGTGGGTTATCAATTTTGCTACTGTATTAATCCGCGTTTAGCTATTCTCTGTATTTTACTGTGATAATTATCACAGCATCATATTCTGATTATCAGGGTAAGATATAAATAAATCTCGCTCATCCTGGTAATTTTCTATTCATATATCCCATTTTTATACTATTCAGTGACATAAAACACATTTTATCCATTCTGCATTTAACTCTGCACATAATGACAGAAAATTCATAGAAAAATAGATATAAATCAATAAGTTAATTGATAATTTTGGTTAAGAATTAACACTTTTCCTTAGCAATAAGACGTGATAAAAGAGAATTAGATAACATTTTTGTGGTTTAGCTTTGGCGCATGGGCATTTGTTCTGATAATTTTCGGAACATCGCAATTTTTTTATCTGATAGTCAAAAATGTGTACGGTTCTTGCTTACTCGCTATCAGGTTTATGTTGAAGGTTGATTTCTTTTGATGAAATGGATGGTAGCGAAGGCCCCGGCGTTTTCACCTCTTGCCCTCTGCCTGTGGGGTATTTTGAGCCAGAGTCAGGCGGCTGATATCCCGGCAGGGACACAATTATCTGCCACACAGCGTATTGTGATTAATAACGGCAGCGAAGTGGCGTCCCTTGATCCGCAGAAAATTGAGGGCGTACCGGAATCCAATGTGATTCAAAGCCTGCTCGATGGTCTGGTTAACACCGACAACAACGGGAAAATTGTCCCCGGTGTGGCTGAAAGCTGGCAAAACGATCAGGGGCGCGTCTGGACTTTTACCCTGCGAGAAAATGCCCGCTGGAGTAATGGTGAGCCTGTCACGGCAGCTGATTTTGTTTACAGCTGGCAACGCCTTGCCGATCCGAGAACGGCCTCTCCGTACGCCAGTTATTTGCAGGCGGCGCATGTTGCCAATGTTGATGCGATCATGGCGGGTAAAGCCAAACCTGCTGAGCTGGGTGTCAAAGCGCTGGACGCTCGTCATTTTCAGGTAACACTGACAGAACCCGTTCCTTATTTCCTCGCCATGGTGGCAAATACCGCAATGAAGCCGGTTTATCCTCCAGCGGTGGAGAAGTGGGGCGAGCAGTGGACGCAGCCTGAACATTACGTCAGCAATGGTCCCTACACGCTCAGCCAGTGGGTTGTGAATGAAAACATCGTGGTGAAGCGCAATCCGCTCTACTGGGACAATGCCCATACTGTGATTGAAGAGGGCGTCTATCTGCCGCTATCGTCGGAAAACAGCGATATTAACCGTTATCGCAGCGGTGGCACGGATATGACCAACAGCGTGGTACCGCCTGATATGTACCATAAATTGCGTCAGGATCTTGGCGACCAGGTCAAAGTCAGCCCGCTGCTGTGCACCTTCTATTATGAAATCAACAACAAAAAAGCGCCTTTTGATGATGTCCGGGTGCGTACTGCGCTGAAGCTGACACTGGACCGCGACATCATCGCGCAAAAAGTGATGGGGCAGGGACAAATTCCGGCCTACAGCCTGACCCCACCCTTTACTGACGGCGTGAAGCTTTCCCCACCCGCCTGGTTCAATCAAACCCAGGCAGAACGCAATGCCAGCGCGAAAAAACTGCTGGCTGAGGCCGGTTTTAACGACCAGCATCCGCTGCGCTTCTCGCTGCTGTACAACACCTCCGAGCAAAACAAAAAGCAGGCCATTGCCGCTGCCTCAATGTGGCAGAAAAACCTCGGCGCAGTGGTGACCCTGGAAAATCAGGAATGGAAAACGCTGCTGGAGACACGCCATCAGGCGCAATACGATGTGGTGCGCGCCACCTGGTGTGCAGACTACAACGAACCGTCCACCTTCCTGAATATTTTGCTGAGCGGCGCTTCCATCAATACCGCTTTCTACAGCAGCCCGGCATTCGATCGGCTGATGGCGCAAACGCTGACGGCACCGGACGAAGCGACACGCGCCGTGCTCTATCAACAGGCAGAAAATCAGCAGGATAAAGATTCAGCGATTATCCCGGTGTATTACCGCGTCAGCGTGCGCCTGGTGAAGCCCTGGGTGGGCGGTTTTACCGGGCAGGATCCGCAGGATCTGATTAATCTGAAATACTATTACATAAAGAAACATTGAGTAACGGGCTGATCCGGCGCTACAGTCGGGCGGCACGTTACCGTGGCAACCCTTGCAAGGGGGATTGCAATCTCTGACCAGACAGGGCGGAGATTCCCGGATACGGGGTACGCCGGGCGGCTCAGACCGACCCGGTGACGATAATAAAACTGGAGCGTAATAATGAACAACATCACGAAGAAAAGCCTGATCGCCTTAGGTGTAGTTGCGGCGATTGGCGCGCTGGCAGGGAATGCCGCGCTGGCAGCGACAGTGCCAGCAGGCGTTCAATTGGCAGCAAAGCAGGAGCTGGTGCGCGGCAATGGTGACGAAGTACAGTCACTGGATCCGCATAAAATCGAAGGCGTGCCTGAAGATAACGTGGCGCGTGACCTGTATGAAGGTCTGCTGGTGAGCGACAGCGATGGCAAACCGGTGCCGGGCGTGGCGGAAAGCTGGGAAAACAAAGACTACAAAGTCTGGACTTTCCATCTGCGTAAAAATGCCAAATGGTCGAATGGTGCGCCGGTAACGGCACAGGATTTCGTATATAGCTGGGAGCGTCTGGTTGACCCGAAAACGGCGTCCCCGTATGCCAGCTATCCGCAGTACGGTCATATTGCTAACGTCGATGACATCATCGCCGGTAAAAAACCCATCACCGATCTGGGCGTGAAAGCGCTGGACGATCACACGCTGGAAGTCACCCTGAGTGAGCCAGTGCCGTATTTCGACAAACTGCTGATTAACTCCGTGATGTCACCGGTTTACAAACCGGCGATTGAGAAATTTGGTGAGCAGTGGACTCAGCCGCAAAACTGGGTCGGTAACGGTGCCTTTAAACTGCAGGATCATGTGATCAACGAGCGTATTACGCTGGTGCGTAACCCGGAATATTGGGATAACGCCCACACGGTGCTGAACAAAGTCACCTTCCTGCCGATCAGCTCTGAAGTGAGCGATGTTAACCGTTACTTCTCTGAGAACGGCAGCGACATGACCTATAACAACATGCCGATTGAGCTGTTCAAGAAGCTACAGCGTGATAACGGCAAAGAGCTGCATGTTGACCCGTACCTGTGTACTTACTACTACGAAATCAACAACCAGAAAGCACCATTCACCGATCCGCGCGTACGTGCAGCGCTGAAACTGGGTCTGGATCGCGACATCATGGTGAACAAAGTGCTGGCACAGGGCCAGATGCCTGCCTACAGCTTCACCCCGCCGGCCACCGATGGCATGGAAATTCTGCCGCCGGACTGGTTCAAATGGTCACAGGAAAAACGTAACGCGGAAGCGAAGAAATTGCTGGCTGAAGCCGGTTATACCGCTGATAAACCGTTGACCTTCAACCTGCTTTACAACACTTCCGACCTGCATAAAAAGCTGGCCATCGCCGCTGCATCGATCTGGAAGAAAAACATTGGCGTGAACATCAAGCTGGAAAACCAGGAGTGGAAAACCTTCCTGGATACCCGTCATCAGGGCAACTTTGACGTTTCACGTGCGGCTTGGTGTGCGGACTACAACGAACCGACGTCGTTCCTGAACATCATGCTATCGGACAGCAGCAGTAACACCTCGCACTATAAGAGCGCTGAGTATGACCAGGTGATCAAAGATGCTATCAAAGCACCTGACGCCAAAGGTCGTGCCGCTGATTATCAAAAAGCAGAACAGATCCTCGATAAGGACAGCACCATCGTGCCGGTTTACTACTACGTGAATGCGCGTCTGGTGAAACCTTATGTCGGCGGTTACACCGGCAAAGATCCGCTGGATAAAACCCTCGATAAGAACTTTTATATAATTAAACACTAATAGCACACAGGCTATCGACAGTGGCGGTGCTGCGGCACCGCCAATTACTTTGTGAAGCAACAGCCTGGTAGGTACGGCAATGTTAAAATTCATCCTGCGACGGATTCTGGAAGCGATTCCGACGCTCTTCGTTTTGATTACCATCTCTTTCTTCATGATGCGACTGGCACCCGGTAGCCCGTTTACCGGCGAACGCACTTTATCACCCGAAGTGATGGCGAATATCGAAGCCAAATACCATCTCAACGATCCCATCGGCAAACAATATGTTGATTACCTGATTCAGCTGGCGCATGGCGATTTCGGCCCCTCCTTTAAGTACAAGGACTATAGCGTTAACTATCTGGTAGGGCATGCGTTCCCGGTGTCAGCCAAACTTGGTCTGGCGGCCTTTGTGCTGGCGATGGTGTTGGGGATTACCGCGGGCGTAATAGCCGCCCTGAAACAGAACAGTTTGTGGGATTATGCGGTGATGGGGGTTGCTATGACCGGCGTGGTGATACCGAGTTTTGTGGTCGCACCCTTGCTGGTCCTGGTGTTCGCCATCACTCTGCGCTGGCTGCCCGGTGGTGGCTGGAATGGCGGGCAAGTGCAATACATGCTGCTGCCGATGGTGGCGCTGTCTCTGGCGTATATCGCCAGCATCGCGCGTATTACGCGTGGTTCGATGATTGAAGTGATGCACTCCAACTTTATCCGTACCGCGCGGGCCAAAGGGCTGCCGCTGCGTCGTATCGTGCTGCGTCATGCGCTGAAACCGGCGCTGTTGCCGGTCATCTCCTACATGGGTCCGGCATTCGTCGGCATCATCACCGGTTCCATGGTTATCGAGTCAATCTATGGCCTGCCGGGCATTGGTCAGCTGTTCGTTAATGGCGCGCTTAACCGCGACTACTCGCTGGTAATGAGCCTGACCATCCTGGTCGGTGTACTGACCATTGTGTTTAACGCGGTCGTTGACGTGCTGTATGCCGTGATCGATCCGAAGATTCGTTACTGATGCTGGAGTTCGCCCATGATGTTAAGTAAGAAAAACAGCGAAGCTCTGGATGTCTTCAGTGAAAAGCTGGAAGTTGAGGGCCGCAGCCTGTGGCAGGATGCGCGTCGTCGCTTTATCCATAACCGTGCTGCGCTACTGAGTTTGCTGGTGCTGGTGCTGATCGCGCTGTTCGTGGTGTTCGCCCCGATGCTGTCGCAGTTCCGCTATGACGACACCGACTGGGGCATGATGTCCGCGCCGCCGGATACCACCTCCGGACACTGGTTCGGCACGGACTCCTCAGGCCGCGATCTGCTGGTGCGCGTGGCCATCGGTGGCCGTATCTCACTGATGGTGGGGATTGCCTCTGCGTTGATTGCCGTGCTGGTGGGTACCTTGTATGGCTCAGCTGCCGGTTATCTCGGCGGTAAAACCGACTCGGTGATGATGCGTATCCTGGAAATCCTCAACTCCTTCCCGTTTATGTTCTTCGTCATTCTGCTGGTGACCTTCTTTGGCCGTAACATCCTGCTGATTTTTGTCGCCATCGGCATGGTGTCGTGGCTGGATATGGCGCGTATCGTGCGTGGCCAGACGCTGGGCCTGAAACGCAAAGAGTTTATTGAAGCGGCCCAGGTCGGTGGGGTATCCACCACCAATATCGTGCTGCGTCATATCGTGCCTAACGTGTTGGGTGTGGTCGTGGTGTATGCCTCGCTGCTGGTACCCAGCATGATCCTGTTTGAATCCTTCCTGAGTTTCCTCGGACTGGGTACCCAGGAGCCGCTGAGTAGCTGGGGCGCGCTGCTGAGCGATGGTGCCAACTCCATGGAAGTTTCACCCTGGCTGCTGCTGTTTCCAGCAGGATTCCTGGTGGTCACGCTGTTCTGTTTTAACTTTATCGGCGATGGCCTGCGTGATGCCCTCGACCCGAAAGATCGTTGAGGAGTTTCCCGATGACCATTCATGAATTTCAGCCAGCAATGGCGGCCCGTGCGGGAAACAACCTGTTGTTAGACGTTAAAGATCTGCGTGTGACCTTTGGCACGCACGATGGTGACGTCACCGCCGTCAACGACCTCAACTTTTCCCTGCGTGCCGGTGAAACCCTCGGGATCGTAGGGGAGTCCGGTTCGGGTAAATCGCAGACGGCCTTTGCCCTGATGGGGCTGCTGGCAAAAAACGGTCGTATTGGTGGTTCGGCAAAGTTTAACGGCCAGGAGATTCTCAACCTGCCGGAAAATCAACTGAATAAGCTGCGCGCCGAGCAGATCGCGATGATTTTCCAGGATCCGATGACCTCGCTGAACCCGTATATGCGCGTCGGTGAACAGCTGATGGAAGTGCTGAAGCTGCACAAAGGGATGAACAGCGCGCAGGCGTTTGAAGAGTCGGTGCGCATGCTGGATGCGGTAAAAATGCCGGAAGCACGCAAACGCATGAAAATGTTCCCGCACGAATTCTCCGGCGGGATGCGTCAGCGCGTGATGATTGCTATGGCATTGCTATGCCGTCCTAAATTACTGATCGCCGATGAGCCAACCACCGCGCTGGACGTGACAGTGCAGGCGCAGATCATGACGTTGCTGAACGAACTCAAACGCGAGTTCAACACCGCGATCATTATGATTACCCACGATCTGGGCGTGGTAGCGGGAATCTGTGACAAGGTACTGGTGATGTATGCCGGACGTACCATGGAATATGGCCGGGCGCGCGATGTGTTCTATCAACCGGCGCATCCTTACTCCATTGGTTTGCTGAGCGCGGTGCCGCGTCTGGATGCTGAAGGCGAGTCGCTGATGACCATTCCGGGTAATCCACCTAACCTGTTGCGTCTGCCACAGGGTTGTCCATTCCTGCCTCGCTGCCCGCATGCGATGGATATCTGTGCCACAGCCCCGGCGCTGGAACCTTTTGGTGAAGGACGCCTGCGTGCCTGCTTTAAGCCGGTGGAGGAATTAGTATGAACACCGTAGCGGAAAAGAAAGTGTTACTGGAAATCGCCGATCTGAAGGTGCATTTCGATATCAAAGATGGCAAGCAGTGGTTCTGGCAGCCAGCCAAAACCCTGAAAGCGGTCGATGGCGTCAGCCTGCGCTTATATGAAGGGGAGACCCTCGGCGTGGTGGGAGAGTCCGGCTGTGGTAAATCGACGCTGGCGCGTGCCATTATCGGGCTGGTGAAGGCGACAGAAGGGCGTGTTGCCTGGTTGGGGCGGGATCTGCTGGGACAGAGTCAGGAAGAGTGGCGCAAAGCGCGCAGCGATATCCAGATGATCTTCCAGGACCCGTTAGCGTCGCTCAACCCGCGTATGACCATCGGCGATATTATCGCGGAGCCGCTGCGTACCTATCATCCCAGGATGTCACGTCAGGAAGTGAAGGATAAGGTTAAAAGCATGATGATGAAGGTTGGCCTGCTGCCGAACCTTATCAACCGTTATCCTCACGAGTTCTCCGGTGGTCAGTGCCAGCGTATTGGGATCGCCCGTGCGTTGATTCTGGAACCGAAACTGATCATTTGTGATGAGCCAGTATCGGCACTTGATGTGTCAATTCAGGCGCAGGTGGTGAACCTGTTGCAGCAGCTGCAACGTGAGATGGGGTTATCGCTGATCTTCATTGCTCACGATTTGGCCGTGGTGAAGCACATCTCCGACCGCGTGCTGGTGATGTACCTGGGCCATGCGGTGGAACTGGGGACGTATGATGCGGTGTACAACAACCCGCAGCATCCTTACACCCGTGCGCTGATGTCGGCGGTGCCGATTCCCGATCCGGATCTGGAAAAGAATAAACAGATCCAGTTGCTGGAAGGAGAACTGCCGTCGCCGATCAATCCACCATCAGGTTGCGTCTTCCGTACCCGCTGCCCGATTGCCGGGCCAGAGTGCGCGAAAACACGACCATTACTCGAAGGCAGCTTCCGCCATGCGGTGTCCTGCCTCAAGGTGGACCCGATGTAAAACAAAACGCCGGGCGATTGCCCGGCGTTCTTTTGTGACCCTATTCGCGCCAGAGAATATGGCACAGTTTGTGGTCTTTCTCGCGACACAGCAGAATGCGCGCAAAGACATCGGTAATCGGCTCACCGTCCGCTTCACCGAGTCCAATCACCACTTCAGAGAAAAAGTCAGGATTCAGGTCAAAATCGACATGTTCCTGCCAGTCTTCCGAAGGATCGAACAGCTCAGCGCCACCACGTTCCTCAAACTGCAGATTGAACAGAATGATATCGGCCGGATCGAGGTTGTCACCTGCCAGTTCCAGAAAAATATCGTAAGCCTGCTCCAGCGTTTCATCTTCAGTCAGGCGGTTATTTAAATCCATGGTCATTTGCGTGCCCTGCGGCGGTAAATATTTCCGCTCGTTTTACAGTAAAGGACTGAAGAAGTAAAACAGTCGTTCGACGATGCGCTGCCACCAGGCACGTTTTGCCCAGCGGGTGCCATCCAGCAGGCGTGAGCGGGCGATATAGTCATCCTGGACACAAGCAAGATCGCTGCCAAACCCGGCATCATCCACCACCAGGGTAATCTCAAAATTGAGCCACAGGCTGCGCATATCCAGATTCACGGTGCCCACCAGGCTGAGCTGACCATCGACCAGCACGCTCTTGGTATGTAACAGCCCATCCTCGAACTGATAAATCTTCACCCCGGCTTCCAGCAGCTCGGTGAAGAAGGCGCGGCTGGCCCAGCCCACCAGCAGGGAATCGTTATGACGTGGCACAATAATGCTGACTTCCACCCCGCGCAGCGCCGCAGTACAAATGGCATGCAGCAAATCATCGCTGGGCACGAAGTAGGGGGTCGTCATAATCAACTGGTGACGTGCGGAATAGACTGCCGTTAACAACGCCTGATGGATCATGTCCTCCGGGAAGCCGGGACCGGAAGCAATCACCTGAATGGTGTGACCACTCTCCTGTTCGAACGGCATGATATTGGCATCAGGGGCGGGCGGCAGGATGCGCTTGCCGGTTTCAATCTCCCAGTCGCATGAGTAGACAATGCCCATGGTGGTGGCGACCGGGCCTTCCATACGGGCCATCATATCAATCCATTGACCCACACCTGCGTCCTGCTTGAAGAAGCGTGGATCAACCAGATTCATGCTGCCGGTGTAGGCAATGTAGTTATCAATCAGCACCACCTTGCGATGCTGGCGCAAATCCATACGGCGCAGGAACACACGCAGCAGGCTGACCTGTAACGCCTCTACCACATCGATACCGGCATTACGCATCATGCCGGGCCACGGACTGCGGAAAAAGGCCACGCTGCCGGCGGAGTCGAGCATCAGGCGGCAGTGCACACCACGCCGTGATGCCGCCATCAGCGATTCAGCCACTTCGTCTGCCAGCCCGCCGGGTTGCCAGATATAGAACACCATCTCGATATTGTGGCGAGCCAGCTGAATATCGCGGATTAAGGCATGCATCACATCATCGGAGTTGGTCAGCAACTGGAGCTGGTTGCCTTTTACTCCGGCAATACCCTGACGATGGTGGCACAGCTGAAACAACGATAGCGCCACGTCGCTGTGCTCAGTGGCGAAGATATGGCGGCATTGTTTCAGGTCGTTGAGCCATTTGGCCGTTGACGGCCACATGGTGCGCGCACGCTCCGCACGGCGTTTGCCCAGATGCAGTTCACCAAATGACAAATACGCAATAATACCCACCAGCGGCAGAATATAGATGATGAGCAACCAGGCCATGGCAGAAGTTACAGCACGGCGTTTCATCAGAATTCGCAGTGTCACACCCGCAATGAGTAACCAGTAGCCAAACAGTAGCAACCAACTGATCAGGGTATAAAATGTGGTCATTAAGTGGACGTCCCGTTCGCGCTTTGATGAGCAAAGTTTACGTGCTGATGAACGGTAGCGAAACCTTTAATCATAACGGGTTATCGATAAGCGATTCGAATTGGCATTTTATGGCAGATCACTATAATGCGTGCCGGTGATTAGCCAGTCAGAGAGGATGTGATGAGACGAAGCAGAAATGAAGTGGCTCGCTGGAGAATGTTACGTCAGGTACAGCGCCGTCGTGCGCGCTGGCTGGAAGGGCAATCCCGGCGCTATAAACGTATTCACGCCATTCGTCACCAGGTTGCGCAGCAACACCGTCGCTCTATCCTGTTCATCACCCAAAATACCTGATGGGAAAGCGCGGCGTTAAACGCCGCGTAACACTAAGGTCAGGTTTACCATCTGTAGCGCGGCAGCCAGCACAATCAACATCACGATGTGCTGACGGGCGCTGCGAAAGCCCTGCCGACGCCATATCCAGAGTGCTCTGCCAAGCAATGCGAAGACAATGATCAGCAGAACAAGTGCGCGCCACATCTAGAAAACACGTTTAAATGGCTTGACCGCAACCTGCTTATACACCCCGGCTGCAATATAGGGGTCATCATTGGCCCAGGATTGTGCCGCTTCCAGCGATGGGAACTCGGCAATCACGGTTGAACCGGTAAAACCGGCGGCACCGGGATCATTGCTATCAACCGCAGGCATCGGACCTGCCACAATCAGACGACCTTCATCCTGCAATAGTTGCAGACGCGCCAGGTGGGCAGGGCGTACAGAAGTACGTTTTTCCAGTGAATCAGCATTGTCTTCCGCATAAATGACATAAAGCACGATTGGGAACTCCCGTTAAACTGGTCAGATTTGCGAAACACGTTAAGTGATCGGTAAACAGAGTGCAAACGAAAGATATTTCCTGCGCCATTCTGCGCAAATGGGGCTAAAAAAGGCATTTACTGGTACGCACTTAACACTGCTTATTGAAACTGATTGCTATTTGCATTTAAAATCTTCGCTTCACTCAATGAACATGACTGTTATGACGACGCTGACTACGCCTTTCCCAAAACGTACCCCCGTTTCTCTGCTGTTGTCCGTGGTACTTCACGGCACAGTAATTGCTGGCATTCTCTATGCATCGTTTCATCAGGTCATTGAGGTTCCTAAAGCATCACAACCGATTAGCGTAAGCATGGTGGCACCGGAAGTGCAGCCAGAACCTGCGCCGACAGTGCAGACGCCACCGCCACCGCCGGAACCCGAACCTACACCGGAGCCGGTTCCTGAAGTTGCCCCGGAACCCCCTAAAGCTGAGCCGGTCCCGATTCCGATTCCAAAACCTGAGCCTAAGCCAAAACCTAAGCCGAAGGTAGAGAAAAAGCACGAACCGAAACGTGAGGTAAAACCGCGTGAGGAAACGAAGCCACAGGCTCCGGTAAAAACCGACGCGCCGACCACGCAGACACGGCCGACAACGGCACCGAAAACCAATCCGACCTCAACGCCATCAGTTTCAGACGGTCCGAAAGCGATGAACGTCAGCAAACCCGCTTATCCGGCACGCGCGTTTGCGCTGCGTGTGGAAGGTCGGGTGCGGGTGCAGTTTGATGTTGATAGTGATGGTCGCGTTGATAATATTCAGATTCTCTCGGCTGAACCACGCAACATGTTTGAACGCGAAGTGAAGCAAGCGATGAAAAAATGGCGCTATCAGCCAGGACGTCCGGGCACTAACCTGACGATGAATATTGTGTTCCGTATCAACGGTGGCGCGAATATCGAATAAGATGAGAAAGCGGTCAGAGGACCGCTTTTTTTATCGCGGTTAATCACTGAGGTTGGCTTTACCCGGTGGCAACGGGCGTGACTTACCTGTGTTGTCGATGGCGACATAGATAAATACCGCCTCGGTGGCACAGTAGGTCTGGCCAATCGGCTCTGAAGACACTTTTTTGATCCACACTTCGACATTGATGGTCATGGAGCTGTTGCCAGTACGGATACAGCGGCAATAGCAGCTCACCACATCACCCACCGCAACGGGTTTGAGGAAACTCATACCATCCACGCGCACGGTTGCCACGCGACCTTCGGCAATCTCTTTCGCCAGAATCGCACCGCCCATATCCATCTGCGACATCAGCCAGCCGCCAAAGATATCACCATTGGCGTTGGTATCGGCTGGCATTGCCAGCGTGCGCAGCACCATTTCGCCTTGCGGCAATTTGTGTTTTTCGTCCATTGCTTCAGTTCTTATGCAGGTGATGGCGGCAGGCGCCAAAAAACCCGGCAATTGCCGGGCATCATTCATTATTTTTCTTCTTGTTGCGGCATGTGTCGCCAGATATACACGCCACTTAACAGGGTAAACAGCAGGGTAAGACCGGTCAGACCAAACACTTTAAAGTTAACCCAAAATTCCTGTGATAACCAAAATGCAACATAAATATTTGCCAGACCGCAGGCGAGGAAGAAAATGGCCCAGGCCACATTCAGACGTCGCCAGACACCATCCGGTAACTGCAACTCTTTCCCCAGCATGCTCTGAATCAGCGGTTGTTTCATAAACCATTGGCTGTAGAGCAATGCCAGCGCAAACAGGGAATAGATCACCGTCACTTTCCACTTGATGAATTCATCGTTGTGGAACACCAACGTCAGAGTGCCGAACACTGCCACCAGCACGAAAGTGAAGATGGTCATTTTCTCCAGCTTGCGGTACAGCACCCAGCTGACGATCAGCGCAATGCCGGTGGCAACCACCAGTGCGCCGGAGGCGACAAAAATGTCGTAGAGCTTGTAGAAAATGAAGAACACGACCAGTGGAAGAAAATCGAGTAACTGCTTCATAGGATATCCAGTCAGGGGCGGCAATTAAGGCGCTCAATGAGCGCCATAATCCTTAACGTAACAGCATATAGAGCCGGTACAAATAGATAATCAGAATGGCGGAAACCAGGTTCCCCAGTGCATTCAGTACCACAGAAGCCACATTGGCGGGCAGCACCGTCAGCGAAGAAAAGAAGAACATCAGCGCGATTTTAGCCAGCAACCAGACAATGATGGCCGGGGCGATCAGTTTGACGTTTTTCCAGGCCATACGCATGCTGGCGCGCATGGCGCGCATCACACCCATCTTTTCACTGACCAGCATCACCGGTGCCAGCGAGAACAGGATCGCCAAAAGAACGCCAGGCACCATCAGCACCATAAAGCCAAGCTGAACCAGTAAAGTGATTAAAAAGGTTTGCAGCAGCAATTTCGGCAGCAATGGTGCGGAAGCACCAATAGCACGCAGGGCGCTGACACGTAGACCCGCCGAGACCATCGGGATCAGGCATAGCATGCCGCCCAGCAGCAGGGTGTTGCCCACCAGCGCCGCAAAGGTACCGGCAGCGGAAGCGCGCAGCAAAATGCGTTGTTGATCCGGCGACATATTCTGTACCAGCTCAAACAGCGAGGATGCGCTGTCATCACTCTGACTCAGCAGTGACAACTGGTCGGCACCGGGGGTCAGGGCATGGCCGATAATCACGGTAATAAACGAGGTAAGCAACGCCATCAGCACAACAGTAATCAGCTGATGGCGCAGAAAATTTCCTGTGTCACGGTATAACGAGCTTGCCGTGATAGACATGTACACTCCTTGAAGGAACCGGGTTAATTAACCCGGCGATTGTACATGTTCTGCGGGCATGCTGGCACCCGCATTAGGATAACTTTCTGTCATGTCTGGTAAAGATGGGCAAAAAAGCGCGGGCAAACCATAGCGCGCCCTGGCCCGATCGCAGGCTTCGTTCAGTACACCGTGCTCGCCTGACATCGCAAACTCACGACAGGGTGACGGGCGCTGTTGATAGATGCCACATGAGACACAACCACCAATTTCGCCCTGCAACGCCACACAGCGCGGCGTACGCGCGTTCGTGCCACGCATATTGCGCATCAGCAGACTTAAAGGCTCAGTTAATTCCACCGGTACCGCACCGCCAGCATCGTCAGCTTCGGCCCAATAGAAAGACACTCGGAAATGGGCGCAGCAGGCGCCACAGGTCATACAAGGGTTGGATGAATCGCTCATTTGATCGCCCGCTTCTCCTAAGCATCGAACCAAAATCAACGGCAGAGTTCAGCAAAGTAATCACGGCGCGAAATTTTCGCAAGCAGATTTTTATTTCCTGCTGTAACGCCAAAATTGATCTGAATCAATTCATTGTTTTATAAGTGATTTATCTGAAATGATTCAGATGCAATTTGTCAAGAAACGCGATAGATCTCTTGCCACAAACTTCGTCACTACATCAATAACAAATGGGCAAAGGAGTGAATATGAAACTGGCAAAATGCGCGCTGCTGGTGGCACTGGCAATTCCACAACTGGCACTGGCTCACGAAGCAGGTGATTTCTTTATGCGTGTGGGTACCGCAACGGTACGTCCCACAGAAAGCTCGCAAAATGTGTTGGGATTGGGGGGATTTAACGTCAGCAATGACACCCAGATGGGTCTGACCTTCACCTACATGGCAACCGATAACATTGGTATTGAATTGCTGGCGGCTACGCCTTTCAGACACAAAGTCGGCCTGAATGCGACCGGTAATATTGCCACCGTCCATCAGCTACCGCCAACGCTGATGGCGCAATACTATTTCTTAGACAGTAACAGTAAATTCCGGCCTTATGTGGGTGCGGGTATTAACTACACGATGTTCTTTGATAAAAGTTTCAACCAAACCGGGCAAGATGCCGGGCTGAGCGATCTCAAAATGAAAAATTCATGGGGGGTGGCGGGACAGGTTGGTGTTGATTATCAAATCAACCGGGACTGGATGCTGAACGCATCACTGTGGTACATGGATATTGATACCAATGTGAAATTTAAAGCGGCTGGTGAACAGCAGAATATCCATACCAATATTAATCCCTTTGTTTTCTTCTTTGGTGTTGGTTACCGTTTCTGATCGGGACAAAAAACTCGGGCGACCTGTTGGCCGCCCGATTGCTTATTTGATTTGCATATTATTAACCACGGATTTCACACCTGCGACGCTGCGCGTAACGGCCACCGCACGGTTCGCCATCTGGGGTGAACTGACAAAACCACTTAACTGCACCCGACCTTTGAAGGTTTCTACATTGATCTCGGTTGATTTCAGCGAGTCATCCTTCAGCAATTCAGTTTTCACTTTCGTCGTGATCACGGTGTCATCGATATAACCACCGGTCCCTTCCTGTGTCGATGTAGGTGCACAAGCGCTGAGCGTCAGCGCCATCACCGCAGCCATCAGCAATCCCGCAACGATTTTGAACAGTTTCATCGGTTATCTCCCTGTCATACATGATGTTTCACCGCGATGTGACGGTGCGCTTAAAGTGTGGTGTGGCAACGGGAAATGGTCAAATCAGCACAGCGAAAAAACGCGAAATGATCATAATGACGGGAGAAAGGAAAACCACCTTACCCGCAGCGTGAGCGGATAAGGCGGGCAGGGCATTAACGGGTGGCGGCTTTCAGATTGCTGACAAAGGTTTGCAGCTCGTTCAGCATCACATCAGGTTGGTTAAGGTTACGTTCGATGATCTTCACAATCGCCGATCCCGAAATCGCACCGGCCGCACCGGCCGCTACCGCTTCTTTCACCTGACCGGGTTCTGAGATACCGAACCCCTGCAATGGCGGCGCAGCATGGTATTCATGCAGTTTGTCGATCAGATGCTGCAGCGGCACGTGAGCGCGGTTTTCTGAACCGGTTACCCCGGCGCGTGACAGAAAATAAGTGTAGCCACGGCCATGTGAAGCGATCTCGCGCAGCAGGTCATCATCGGCATTCGGCGGGCAGATAAAGATTGGTGCGACGTTGTGACGCATCGCTGCCTGGCGGAACGGGGCTGATTCTTCCACCGGGACATCTGCCACCAGCACGGAATCCACACCCACAGCTTCACATTGCGCGTAAAAATTATCGATCCCTTTACTGAACACCAGGTTCGCGTACATCAGCAGACCAATCGGCAGGTCGGGGTATTTCTGGCGCACGCTGGCGAGAATTTCGAAGCATTGCGCGGTGGTGGTACCGGCAGCAAAAGCTCGCAGCGTGGCGTTCTGGATAGTCGGGCCATCCGCAAGTGGATCGGAAAAGGGAATGCCTAACTCCAGTGCATCGGCACCACCGGCAACCAATGCATCAATAATTTTCAGCGACATCTCCGGCGAGGGATCGCCGAGGGTAACGAAAGGAACGAACGCACCTTCTTTGTTCGCCGACAGACGTTTAAATAGCTGATTATAACGTTCCATCAGATCTCTCCCTTCGCTTTCAGAATATCGTGAACGGTGAAAATATCTTTATCACCGCGGCCGGACAGGTTAACCACCAGCAATTGCTCTTTTTCCGGATTCTCGCGGATCATCTTCAGCGCATGGGCCAGCGCATGAGATGACTCCAGTGCCGGGATAATACCTTCTGAACGCGACAGCTGCTTAAAGGCATCCAGCGCTTCGTCATCGGTAATCGACACATATTCAGCACGACCGATGCTGTTGAGATGGGCATGTTGCGGTCCGACAGACGGGAAGTCGAGACCGGCAGAGATGGAGTAGGATTCTTCAATCTGTCCCTCTTCAGTCTGCATCATCGGCGCTTTCATACCGAAGTAGATACCTACGCGGCCGTGTTTTAGCGGCGCACCGTGTTCGCCGGTTTCGATACCGTGACCTGCCGGTTCCACGCCGATCAGGCCAACGCTGGTTTCATCGATAAAATCAGCAAACATACCGATAGCGTTCGAGCCACCACCGACACAAGCCAGCACCGCATCCGGCAGGCGTCCTTCTTTTTCCAGAATCTGCGCTTTGGTCTCTTCGCCGATCATACGCTGGAATTCGCGAACGATGGTTGGGAACGGGTGTGGACCAGCAGCGGTACCGAGCATGTAGTGGGCCGTTTCATAGCTGCCAGACCAGTCGCGCAGGGCCTCGTTACAGGCGTCTTTCAGCGTCGCCGAGCCACTGTGTACCGGAATAACTTCGGCCCCCATCAGACGCATACGGAACACGTTTGGTGACTGACGTTCGACGTCCTTCGCACCCATATAAATGCGGCACTTCATCCCGAGTAACGCACATGCCAGCGCCGAGGCAACGCCGTGCTGACCGGCTCCGGTTTCTGCGATGATTTCGTTTTTACCCATGCGCTTTGCCAGTAATGCCTGGCCCAGCACCTGGTTGGTTTTATGCGCGCCACCGTGCAGCAGGTCTTCCCGCTTCAGATACAGGCGGGTTTTACTGCCTTTAGTCAGGTTGCGGCACAATGTCAGTGCGGTAGGGCGACCCGCATAGTTCTTCAGCAGGTCAGTAAATTCCGCCTGAAATTCCGGATCGCGCTGAGCCTCGACAAACGCGGCCTCCAGCTGACGCAAAGCCGGCATCAGGATTTGCGGCACATACTGGCCGCCAAATTCGCCAAAATAGGGATTCAGTAACGTCATCTTCTCATCTTCCTTATCCAACCCGCTCCCGGCGGGCAAGAGAAATTAATAGGCGCGTAACGTGCGGAATACTGCGGCGATCTTGCTGGCATCTTTAATACCAGGGGCCGATTCCACACCAGAGTTGAAATCCAGACCCGCACAACCGAGCTGTGCGGCTTCGACGCAGTTGTCGGCGCTTAATCCACCGGCTAGCAGCACGTTGTCCAGCTTCTGGCCTTGCAACAGTGACCAGTCAAAACGCTGGCCGGTACCGCCCTGGCCATTATCAAAGACATAACGATCGACGTGCGGCCAGTCGCGTGCGGGTAACGCGTCTTTGATGCTCAGCGCTTTCCAGATCTGCACATTAGCAGGCAGAGTCTGGCGTAATTCGGCAACAAACGTCGGGTCTTCATCGCCGTGCAGCTGAACCGCAAACAGGTTGAGTGCCGTCGCCTGCGTGACAACGTCACTGATACTGTTGTTACGGAACACGCCGACGTATTTCAACGGTGCCGCGGCAATCACCGCCTGGGCCTGTTCAGTGCTGACCTGGCGCGGTGAACCCGCCGCAAAAATCACGCCGCCGTAGATAGCACCGGCTTCATGCGCGACGCGGGCATCTTCCGCTCGAGTCAGGCCACATACTTTATTCGCACCCATCAGCACGCGACGTACCGCAGCATTGAGATCGTCTTCTTCCATCAGAGCGGAACCGATCAGGAAACCGTTAGCGAAATGGCTCAGCTCACGTACCTGAGCATAGTTATGAATGCCGGACTCGCTAATCACCGTCACGCCATGGCCGAGACGGGGGGCCAGCTGGCGCGTACGATTCAGGTCAATCGACAGATCGCGCAGATCGCGGTTATTGATGCCGACCACCTTCGCTTCCAGTGCAATGGCGCGCTCCAGCTCTTCTTCATTGCTGACTTCAGTCAGAATGCCCATTTTCAGGCTATGGGCCACGGCAGCCAGCTGGCGATACTGATCATCATCCAGCACTGACAGCATCAGCAGGATGGCATCGGCCTGATAATGACGTGCCAGGTAAATCTGGTAAGGGTCGATGATAAAATCTTTGCACAGTACCGGCTGGGTAATCGCTGCACTGACGATGGGCAGAAATTCGAAGTTGCCCTGGAAGTATTTCTCATCGGTCAGCACTGATACCGCAGAAGCATAATGACGATAGACGCCAGCGATGGTGGCGGGATCAAAGTCGTCGCGAATCAAACCCTTCGACGGGGACGCTTTCTTACATTCCAGAATAAAAGCGGTACGCGTGCCGCGCAGCGCATCGTAAAAATGGCGTTCGGCCGGTTGCAGGCTGTTCTGGAAGGTCGTCAGTGGTTGCTGTGTTTTGCGCGCTTCCACCCATACGGCTTTATCCAGCACAATTTTTTCTAACACGGTTCCCTTAATGCTCATCTCATCCTCTCGCTGCCAGGGCGACAACGCGTTCGTATGCCTGGCCGCTGCGAATCGCGGTAAGGGCACGCTGCGCATTGTCACGCAAATCTTCATTACCAAATACTTTCAGCAACATCGCCACGTTGACCGCCACGGCTTCCTCGTGGGCTTGCTGGCCTTTACCCTGGAGTAAACGCGTCAGAATGTCACGGTTTTCTTCCGGAGTGCCGCCCGCCAGGGCTTCTTTGTCGTGATAACGGAAACCAAAGTCTTCCGGGGTTAGCTGATAACCGGTGATTTCACCGTCACGCAGTTCCGCTACCTGGGTCGGACTGTGCAGCGCAACCTCATCCATACCGCCGCCATGCACCACAGCTGCACGCTGATAGCCAAGCACTTTCAGCGTCTGGGCGATGGGCAGCACCAGCTCCGGACTGTAGACACCGATCACCGCCAGCGGTGGACGCGCCGGATTGATCAATGGGCCGAGCACGTTAAACAGCGTGCGGGTTTTTAGCTGCTGACGCACCGGCATCGCATGGCGGAAACCGCTGTGATACTGCGGGGCAAACAGGAAACACACATTCAAATCATCCAGCGCACGCCGCGCCTGTTCTGCGGGCATATCCAGATTGATGCCGAACGCTGCCAGCAGGTCGGACGAACCGGACTTGCTCGACACGCTGCGGTTGCCATGTTTCGCCACTTTCAGCCCACAGGTGGCCGCGACAAAAGCACTGGCAGTGGAAATATTGATACTGTTGCTGCCATCGCCACCGGTGCCGACGATATCGGCAAAGGTGTAATCCGGACGCGGGAAGGGTTTGGCATCTTCCAGCAGCGCGGAGGCGGCACCGGCGATCTCTTCCGGGCGCTCGCCACGTACTTTCATGGCGATTAGCGCGGCTGCCAGTTGGGTCGGTTCCAGCTGGCCGGTAATAATGGCGCTAAACAGCTGATGGCTCTCGGCCTGGGTCAGTGTCTGGGCCTGATAAAGTTTTTCCAGAATAGCTTGCATCATTATCTCCCTATTACTTCGCCAGCGCCCAGGCCAGCGTTTGTTCTAACAAACGTGCGCCCTGGGTGGTCAGAATAGATTCAGGATGGAACTGGAAACCGCACACGCGGTCGGCATCGTGGCGCACAGCCATCACCATGCCGTTATAGCTGGCATTTACCGTCAGTTCAGCGGGGGTATTGCTGCCAACCAGCGAGTGATAACGCGCGACCGGCAGCGGATTGCTCAGGCCGGCAAACATGCCGATGCCATCATGGGTAATTGACGAGACTTTCCCGTGCAGAATCTCACCCGCCTGGCCGACATGACCGCCGTAGGCC
>NZ_JAPWKD010000011.1 GCF_028283705.1 Pantoea sp. | reverse complement strand
TGCGCACCTGGCGCTCCAGCGTCGGCCAGAAGAAGGTCATGGCCGCGAAAGGCCGGGCCACCATCTGCTGGCCCTTGGCACTGTGGTAATTGCTGAAGAAGGTGAAGCCTTCGGCGTCGAGGCCCTTGAGCAGCAGGACACGGCAGTGAGGACGACCGTCTGCATCGACGGTCGCCAGGGTCATGGCATTGGCTTCGACCGGCGCCTGCTCGGTCTTTACCGCTTCGTCGAACCATTGATGGAACAACGCAAAGGGTTCTTGCGGTGCCTGCGATTCGGTCAAACCTTCGCGAGCGTAGTTGCGACGCATATCAGCCAGACGCTGGCTCATCACTGCCATCCTTAATCGAAATCCGTGAGCGGGATGTCGATATTACCCTCAGTTGGAGCTCGCCTGCGCGTCGCTGGCAGGTTTCTTGGCTGCAGCCTTTGCAGGAGCGGCCTTGGCCTTGGCTGGCGCCGCTTTCTTGGCCGCAGCTTTTTTCGCGGCCGGCGCCTTGGTGGCGGCTGCCTTCTTCGCAGGCGCTGCAGACTTGGCCGGTGCTGCAGCGGCTGCAGGGGCTGGCGCGACCGCAGGCTTGGCTTGCTGCACAGCGACCATGGTTGGCGCAGGCGGCAGGTTGTACTTGGCCATCAGCGCGACCATCGTCTCTTGCGGGGTCATGATGATTTCAACGCGGCGGTTCAGTGCACGCCCGGCGGTGCTGTCGTCCGCTGCACGAGGCATATCGGCCCCCATGCCACGCAGGTTCAGGCGATTACGCTCCAGGCCGCTCAAGCGGAAAATCGCTGCAACCGACTGAGCGCGTTGCTGGCTGATTTTCAGGTTGGTGTCACTGGAAACGTCGCTGTGGCCCAGCACCAGAATGGCGGTTTTCTGATCACCTTCGACCACCTTGGCCATTCGCGTGATCGGGCCCAGGTTCACCGGCAGGAGCATTTCCGGACGCGCCGGGTTGAACGTGCTGTCCACAGGGGCAATCACCACCAGCACGTCTTCGCGGCGCTCGAGCTGGAAGTTGCTGTCCTTGATCGCTTCGCGCACTTTCGGCTCGTACTGATCGAGCCAGGCCTGGGTCACCTTAGGGTCGACCTTGGGCACGGCAGGCGCGGCGTCTTTCCTGGCATCGCTGCCACCGAACGGCCACCACCACTTGCTGCCGTCATCGGCTTTGGCGACGGCTGGCTTGGCGACCGGTTGAGTGGCCGCGACCTCAGGCTTCTTCTCGGTGGCGCCGTGGTCGGAACCGAACGGCCAGTACCAGTGAGTACCGTTTTCTGCTTCGGTCTTGGCGACTTCGGCGACCGCAGGGTTCGCAGCCGGTTTTACCGCAGGGGCAGCGGGCGCGGCATCAGCGCTTTTGCCAGAACCAAACGACCACCAGTGATCGTTGCTGGCCGATTGATCCTGAGGGGTTTGTGCGCAACCAGTGACGGCGAGGCACAGGGCAAAAGCGAGACTTTTGTTGGCAGACATGGGTGACCCACACAAATAATTGATCAGAAAATGAACGAAGCAGCGCCCATATAACACGGTTAAACGCTGAGTTGGAAAAGGAAACCGCCCTACGGTTCCGATATGGGCGGTTTAACTGACAGTCGGTAGAACAAGCACTTATCAGCGATAGTTACTGCAAACACTCACCAAGCGCCCGGACTAGACCTTGTGCGCGCGGATCCATCAGCACGTACGGCCCCAGGGTGTTGGTGACGAAGCCAAAGGCCACATCACGCTCCGGGTCGGCGAACCCCACCGAACCACCCGCCCCCGGATGACCGAAGGATTTACCACCCAAACCGAAGGTCGCGTTGGGTACTGTCTGCTGGTCAAGCATGCAGCCCAGACCGAAGCGGGTCTGGGTCAGCAGGGTCTTGTCCTGGCCGATGCTGTGTTCGCGGGTCAGCTCGTTGACCAGATCGGCGTCCAGCAGGCTGCCATCGAGCAGCGCGCTGTAAAAACCGGCCAGGCTGCGAGCGTTGCCATGGCCGTTGGCGGCCGGTTGCTGCATGCGTCGCCACTCGGGCTTGTTGGTGCTGGTCATGATCGACGGCGGGTTGGTGAACGCCCGCGCCGTGATGGACGTCGGCTCGCGCATCGTGGCCTGCAACAGGCGCTGGGCCGCTTCGTCACCGACATTGCCCTTGCCGCGAGCAATGTGGGCGACGCGGTGGAACTCGTCATCAGGCAGGCCGACATGGAAATCCAGGCCCAGCGGTTTGCAGATCCGCGCAGCGATGGACTCGCCCGGCCCGCGGCCGTCGGCGCGACGAATCACTTCGCCCACCAGCCAGCCGTAGGTGATCGCGGCGTAACCATGGCCCTGGCCCGGTGTCCACCAGGGCTCTTCAGCCGCCAGGGCGTCGGTCATGGCCTGCCAGTCATACAAGGCCTCGGCGGGCAGCATGTCGCGAATCGCTGGGAGCCCGGCCTGATGGCAGAGCAGTTGGCGAAGCGTGATGGACTGCTTGCCCGCTGCAGCGAACTCCGGCCACAGACGTGACACCGGCACATCGAGATCCAGCTTGCCCTCGCCAACCATTTGCAGGGCGGCGACAGCCGTGAAGGTCTTGGTGCAGGAAAACAGGTTGGCGATGGTGTCGCTGTGCCAGGCTTCAGCGCCGTCCTTGTCAGCGGTGCCCGCCCACAGATCCAGCACGGTTTCTCCGCCCACCTGCACGCACAATGCCGCGCCCCGCTCCTGCGGATCGTCGAACAACGCCGCAAACGCCTCGCGCACGGCTTCGAATTGAAGCTCGAAATGACCTTGAATCTGCACGGTTTCGCTCTCCGGACCGGGGCTGTACAAAATGGCGTGCATTGTTCCAGCGATTGGGGTTTTTGGGAACAGCCCCAATCGCCATGCAGCGTGTAGGAATGCGGATCAGGGCGCCTTGGCCGGCGCTTTGCCGATCACATCCACCACCTGCCCATTGGCCTTGCGCACTGCCTCGACAAAGCCCTGATAGGGCACGTCAGTAATGCCCACCAAGCCCAGATGGCCGTTCTCGCCGTCGAGCATGCGTCCCGTCGCAGGCTGGTCCAGATACTGGAACCAGTGCACGCCGACGATGGAAGGCTCGGACAAGGCGTTCTTCAGGAAATTGGCGTACGCCGGGCCGCGATCCTCTTCGCGAGGGACTTGCAGCGCACCGCCCCAGAACGGGCCCCGATCCCGCGAGCCGAAGTGGAACTCGCTGACCAGCACCGGTTTGTCGAGCACGCGCAACTTGGCGAAGTCCACGCCATCCTGGGGTTTGAGCGCATACAGGTTGAAGCTGAGCACATCACAGTACTTGGCGCAGGCCTCGATAGCCTCGGGCGTGGTCACGCCAAAGCGTCCGCCCAGGAGCAGTTGGTTTGGCGCGTGCCATTTGAGGGCGTCGGAGATGGTCTTGAAATAGGTCTCGGCGAACACACGCTGAAAATATTTGAAGTCATTTTCGATCTCCGGATGCTCAGGGCTCGGCATCGGCGGCTCGAACCCAGGGTCTTCCATCAATTCCCACGCAGGCAAATCAATCCCCCAGGCCTTCGACAGCCCTTCCTGGTTGCGGTATTTGTCGCGTAGCTGTTTGAGGAAGGCGCGCTTGGCCGGCACATCCGTGGTCAGTTTCAGCGTGCCGTAGGCCAGGGCGTAGCGGGCTTTCGGGTCATCGCCCGGCGCGGCCCAGGCCAGTTCGTTGTCGGCGAAATAGCCGATCAGGTATGGGTCGTCGCGATGATCGCGCGCGGCAATGGCGACAGCGCGTTCGGTGGCCATGGCGAAGCGCGGGTCGAACGGGTCGGGCATGCCGCCCCACCAATCATGGCCGGTGCTGATGCTGACGTAATCGCCGACGATGGACAGCGGCAAGGTGTAGGGCACGCGCTCTTTATTGCCCAGCTCAGGCTCGCTCCAGTTACCGATGGTATTGAAGCCCCAGGCCTGAAGGCGTTGCAGGGTGTGATCGACCCAACGTTTGCTGTCCAGAATGACCGGTTTGCATTCAACCACCGGTGCAGGGGCTGCTGGCTTTTCCGACACTGGCGGTGGATTTGTCTGATCACTCGCGCTGTCAGCGTCCGACGTATCAACGTCCTCATCCACCGCTACCGGTACCGGTTTGACCACTTCGACACACTTGGGCGCGCCATAGGTGCGCTGCAGATTCGCTCCATAGAAGTCGAACCAGCGACCCTGATCGAACTGCCGGTCCTTGTTGGCGCCGGTGTCGCGGTTGTCGTCACCCTTGCCATAGAAGGCGGCCAGCGGATCGTCGTTGCCCGGCAGGCCGGTGAACATCGACTCACGCCCTTCGACGTAGGTCTGGCTGTCGTCGGCGGCGATGGCGTTTACGCCCAACGAATAGAACGGATGGCCTTCGGGCGTCACCAGATACCAGCGGTCATCGCGTTTTTCAGTGTGGAAAAAACCCTTCGCCTCGAAGCTCGGGCCTTTGAGCAGGCCGCCGTATTTGTCGTGGGCAGGACGTTCCTTGAGCCACGCCTTGAGCTGCTGTTGCTCCTTGCTGGCGAGGCTTTTGAGCTGATCGTCGCTGGTGATTTTCTCAGGCCATTTGCCGCGGGTGTACTGCCCGTAACCGTCAAGCAGGTTGCTGTAGGCGGCTCTCTGAATGGTGTCGTCTTCCTGCACGCCGAATTTTTCGATCAGCACGCTCTGGGCAACATTGGGCTGGGACAGGGACACCGTGACTGACGTCACCTGGCTCGCATTAAGCTCACCCTCGGTATTGGCCAGCAACACCCGCTGGCCGTCGTACGTCCAGGGCATTGGCGGGCCGACGCGCATGCCCTGGCTCAGCGGTGAACTGGCCTTGAGCGGCACGATCAGCGTTTGCGCGGGGCCGGCGGGCAGGTCGATGCGGCTGTTGAGGGTCTTGCCGTCGCGGCTCTCGATCTGCACATAAAGCGTCAGCGCCCAGTCCATCGCGCTTTGCAGGCGCAGGGTCATGGCGCTGTCGGCGCTCCAGTCCCAGACGCCGGTTTGCGGCGCCAGGCGCAGGCTGGGTTTGGCGACCGGGTTGAAGGTCACGCGGCGCAGGACTTCACCCTCAGCGGTCTGCTCGGCATTGGCCTGAGGCAGGCTCGCGTCCTGCGTGGTGATCTGCACGACATCGGCGGGACGAACAAAATTGAACAGCGTCTGCTGGCCGTCGGGCGCGGCATACACAGGTCCTGCGCAGGCAATGGCGAGGACGGCAGACAATGAACGGCGAATCATGCGATCGGGTGCTCCCTGGTCGTTGGAAGCCCGAACCCTGCGTTTACGCCCAAGGCCCGGACAGACCGAGATAAGACCGGATCAACCGCGTTTCATCCCCGAGCTGCGTCAGGATATTTCACGACGGAACGGCGGCAAGGCATTGAGGATCGCCTTACCATAACGCTGGGTGACCACGCGCCGATCCAGCAGGGTGATAATGCCGCGATCCTTCTCGGTGCGTAGCAGCCGCCCGCAGGCCTGAATCAGACGCAGCGACGCATCGGGCACGGCGATTTCCATGAACGGGTTGCCGCCCCGCGCCTCGATCCATTCGGCCAGCGCAGCCTCTACCGGGTCGTCGGGCACAGCGAAGGGGATCTTGGCGATCACCACGTGCTCGCAGTATGCGCCCGGCAGGTCGACACCCTCGGCGAAACTGGCCAGGCCGAACAGCACGCTCTCATCGCCGCCATCGACCCGCGCCTTGTGCTTGTTGAGGGTTTCCTGCTTGGACAGGTTGCCCTGAATGAACACACGCTTGCGCCAGTCGCGCTCAAGGCCATCAAAGACTTCCTGCATCTGTTTGCGCGAGGAAAACAGCACCAGCGTGCCCTTGGAGCCCTCCACCAGATCCGGCAGCTCACGAATGATCGCTGCCGTATGTTCGGCGGCGTTGCGCGGGTCTGCCTTGAGGTCCGGCACTCGCAGCACACCAGCGTCAGCATGATGAAACGGGCTTGGCACCACGGCCGTGACCGCATCTCTGGGCAGGCCGGCGCGCATGCGGAAGCGGTCGAATTTGCCCAGCGCGGTCAGCGTGGCCGAGGTCACCAGCGCGCCATAAGCCACGTTCCACAGGTTGCGACGCAGCATTTCGGCGGCGAGGATGGGGCTGGCGTTGACCTCGATGTCGAACAGCGAGCCGCTGTCGGCCAGGGTCAACCAACGCGCCATCGGCGGGCTGTTTTCCGGGTCTTCGGCGGTGAAGGCGGTCCACAACTCCCAGTTGCCGTGGGCACGGGCCAGCAGGCTGCCGAACAGCGGGTACCATTCTTCAGCCTGATGGCTGGCGATGCCAATGTTGACCTCGCCATCCATGCCTTCCTTGAGCAGCTCGGTCAGGCGGGTGAACAGGTCGTCGAGGCGGGCGAACCCCTTTTTCAGCTCAATGCCCATCTCGCGCATGTGCTCAGGCACCACGCCGCCAATAAAACGATGACGAGGGCGCTCGCGGCCTTCCATGTCTTCCCCGGCCTTGAAATCGGCCAGCTGCTCGCAAGCGGTGAACATGAACTGTTGATGCGTCTTGATCTCGCGGGCCAGCTCCGGCACCTGCTCGATCAGCTTGCCCAGGTCGCCCGGCAGCGGGTGCTGGGCGAGCAATTTGGTGAGGTTCTTGGCGGTCTGTTCCAGCCAGTCAGCGGTGGAACGCAGGCGGCTGAAATGGGCGAAGTGGCCGATGGCCTTATCGGGCAGGTGGTGGCCTTCGTCGAACACATACAGGGTGTCGCGCGGATCCGGCAGCACCGCACCGCCACCCAATGCCAGGTCGGCCAGGACCATGTCGTGGTTCGTCACGATGACGTCGACTTTTCCCATGCCTTCGCGCGCTTTATAGAAGGCGCACTGCTGAAAGTTCGGGCAATGGCGGTTGGTGCACTGGCTGTGATCGGTGGTCAGTCGCGCCCAGTCCTGATCGGCCAGCTCCTGGGGCCAGCTGTCGCGGTCGCCATCCCATTTGTTGCCGGCGAGCTTTTCGATCATGGAGGTGAACAGCTTCTGACTGGCCTCATCGACCTCGATCTTGAAGCCTTCTTCTTCGAAAAGCTGCGCGGTGGCGCTCTGCGCGTTGCCTTCTTGCAGCAGCACGTCGAGCTTGGAAAGGCACATGTAGCGCCCGCGCCCCTTGGCCAGCGAGAAGGTGAAACTCAGGCCGCTGTTGCGCATGAGGTCGGGAAGGTCCTTGTGGACGATCTGCTCCTGCAGCGCGACGGTCGCGGTGGCAATCACCAGACGCTTGCCCGCCGCCTTGGCCGTGGGGATCGCCGCAATCGCATACGCAACGGTCTTGCCGGTACCCGTCCCGGCCTCCACCGCCACCACTGCCGGGTCGCCCGTACGGCGGCCTTCCTCGTCGGTGTCGATATCCCCCAGCACCTTGGCCACCTCGGCGATCATCAAACGCTGGCCGTAGCGAGGCTTGAGGCTCTTGGCTTCGAGGAAACGCGAATAAGCGCCCTGAATCTGGGATTTGAGTTCGGTACTGATCATGGGCTGGGTCGTTGGCTCGGCGTCACGGGTGCTGAATGAAAACACAAAAAACCGCTGGATATATCTTCAGTAGTCTCAGCGGGCGGCTATCATACCGCGCTAATTCTTTCTGCGCAGATCGGAGTTCTCGATGTCGCTTGTAGCCTTTGTCTACGTGTTGCATGTGTTGTCGGCAGTTTTGTGGGTAGGCGGGATGTTTTTCGCCTGGATGATTCTGCGACCAGCGGTCATCGCAGCCCTTGAGGGGCCGGCGCGGCTGAAGCTGTGGGTGCAGGTGTTTCCTCGGTTTTTCGTCTGGGTGTGGTGTGCGGTGATTCTGTTGCCGGTGACGGGGGTCGGGATGATTCACATGAATTTCAGCGGGTTTCAGACGGCGCCGCGGTATGTGCAGGTGATGATCGGGCTGTATGTGGTGATGGTGGCGTTGTTTCTGCGGATTTCGACGTTGAATCTGCCGCAGTTGCGTAAGGCGGTGGACGCGGAGCAATGGGCGGACGGGGCTGCGGCGTTGGGTGGGATTCGGCGGTTGGTGGGGGTGAATTTGCTGGTGGGGATTGCGGTGGTGGTGATTGCGGCGGCTCGGCCGGGGTTTTGAGTGTTGCCGTTGGGTTCTGCCTAACGGCAGAAGCGTTTCGCCTGCGGCGAGTTACTTGGAAAAGCACCCCAAGTAACCAAGGGTGCCTGCTCCTGGTTGGGCTTCGACTTCGTCGAAGTTCCCTCACTCCGGCGATGCTCCGTGGGCCCGCCGCCATCGGCCATCCATGGCCGGGGGCGGCTCTCGCGGCATCCATGCCGCTCGGCCCACGGACCATCGCCTGCGTTCGGCCTGCACCCAAGTCGCGTTTGGCGGCGTCTGGGATTTCTCGGTAGAAGATCAAAAGCTGAAGCTGGGGCAAGAGCCTGAGCGTTGCGCGCTTTTCTGTAGCAGTCCGGCTTGCCGGCGGCAGCGATTTCACGGACGCCACCGCCGGCAAGCCGGACTGCTACAGGGGTTTTGTGCCTGGCCCAAAATTTGGGTTCGACGCAGTACCTGTGGAAACAGCTCTGCCGTTAGGCAGAGCCCAAAACCACCTCAAATCTTACGAACACTCACCGCTCCAGCAGGCCCTACCGCCCCGGACTGGCCTTTCTCGCCATTCTTCCCGCTCTTGGCGCCATCAGCGCGATAAACCAGGCAGCCCTTCGACACCCCGCCCTTGCCACCGCGACCGCCCTCGCCGCCCAGACCACCGGCGCCGCCCTGCACGTTCACCTTCACGCGCTCATCCGGGAACGACTGCGGCAACTCAAGACGCACCAACGCGCCTGGCGCACCGTCATGCCCATTGCCGCCGTTATCACCATCAAACCCTCGGCTTGCCGAACCCCAGGTGCAACCCGGATCCTTGCCATTGCCACCGTCCAGACCAACATAACCAGGCGAACCCGCGCCACCGCGTGCATCGATCGACAGCACATCAGCGTTCAATTGCTCAACCCGCAGGTTCAGACTGCGCCCCGGCAACGGGCCCTTCTCGAACGTCCCCGGCGCGCCGCGAGCGGTAATCTGCGCGCCCGTCGCCAGCTCACCCTGCTTGACCTGCAACTTGAACGGCTCGGCGCTCGGCACGATGGCGATACGCGACTCATGACCCATCACCAACTGCCCCACCTGAACCTCCGTCAAGCCGGCAGGGATCAGCAGCGTTCCGTAATCGGCCACTTGCAGACGATCCAGTTGCAGCACGCTGGCGTTGCTTGGCAGGCGCATCAGCGAATGCGGCTCCACCGAAATGGTCTGGGCCATCACCAGTGAACTGCCAAGGGCCGATACCAGGCCCGCCGTGATCATCAAACCGTTACGCATGCGAAACCTCCGCCTGACGGCGACTGAAAGATTGCAGGTGGAAAATACCGAAAACCAGAATGTACAAACGGTCACGCCAGGGATGCGAACGCCCCCGCAGGCTACCGTTGAAGAGAAACAGTTCCAACACATGGGTCAGCAGCAACAGGCAGCCGGCCAGTTTGATCAGCCTATCGAAGGGGATCGGCAACACCGCCGCCTGGTTGACCAGCACCACGGCCCAGAACCCCAACGTCAAGATTTTCCCCAACGCCCAAAACACCCTCATGACACGCCCCTGCTGTTTTTTTTGGCTGTGCTGCAAATGCGAACCTGCGCACAGTGCGGTGACGGTGGTGACTATGCCAGAGGACGCGAGCAATTGCGTGAAGATATCCATCCAGCCAAGCGCCGAAAAAGAAAACCCCGGCGCAAAGGCCGGGGTTTTTGGTGGCGCGTGTTACTCGATCAACGATTGATCTTGATCTCGACGCGACGGTTCAGCGCACGGCCTTCAGCGGTTTTGTTGTCCGCTACAGGACGGCTCTCGCCATCACCTTCAACCGAAACAAACGCACTGCGCGCGATGCCTGCGCTGACCAGGTAATCGGTCACCGAATGCGCACGTTTGTCCGACAGTTTCTTGTTGTAGGCGTCACTGCCGACACTGTCGGTGTGACCGCTTACATGCAGCTGAACGTTAGGCGCTTCGGTTTTCAGTTTGGTCGCCACGGCGTCCAGTTGATGTTTGTCAGCTGGGGTCAGGGTGGCCTTGTTGAACTCGAAATGCACGTCACGGATCGTGATGATTTCTTCTTTTGGCTGAACGACCGGAGCCGCTACAGGTTCAGGTGCTGGCGCCACGATCGGGCAACCCGTCGCGTCCACCGGCGTGCCTTTCGGCGTGTTCGGGCACTTGTCGACGCTGTTCAGCACACCATCGCCGTCGTCGTCGCCATCGCCGTGAGCGTAGCAATACGCACCCGCCATCACGCCCACCGCAGCACCGAAGCCCGCCGCGACGGATGCTGACTGGAATGCACCAATCGCCGCGCCGCTGAGCGCACCACCGGCGGCACACAAAGGCCAGTCGGTCTTTTGCAAGCCGGCACAGCCCGTCAAAACACTGGTAACCAAAATCAGAGGTAACGCTGTCCGAATCATGCTCATACAGTTCTTCTCCTTTGGTATCGGCTAAAACCGACTGAAATGGAGTAAAGACGCCGTTGGGGCCATTTGCCACCCGCAAACAGGGGCTTTTGTGGCTTTTCCGCGCGGCAGGCAGGTTCTTTTAGGAATAGCCTTTTCAGGAATAGCCTTTTGCCTTCACTCCGTACGCTTTGTCATGAGCCGCGATAAAAAAGTTCAGGCACTAGGCCACAAAGATTCGGCAGGCTAACCTTGCTGGCTCAATTGAGGGATTTCGATGACCGACAGTTTTTCCACCCGCACCCCGCAACAGGCCTTGGCCGCGCTGCTCGACCGCTACGCGCCCAAACGCCTGCTGCTGATCGGCGCCGACAGTTTTCCCGCCCTGCAGGCCTTTCAGGAAGCTCATCCGAACACCGAGCTGGCTCAAGCCGCACCGGGCGCATTGCCTGCGGAACTCGCCGGTCAGCGGTTTGATCTGGCGCTGGTGGTCGATTGCCTTGAGCACATGCCCAAGCGCGCAGGCCTGCAATTGCTCGGCGGGATTCGCAACCTCAATGCCAGCCGCATCGCCGTGCTGGCCGACATGAACGCCTGCGGCTGGCAGACGACCGACTTTTATTCGCTGGCCCTGCAAGCCAGCGAACGCTTCGCCCGGGACGAACAGGTGCTGACCCTCTTCACCTACGATCTGCGCGAATACAAACAGGTGCCGGACTGGCTGAACGCGAAGTTCTGGGCCAACCCGGAAAACTTTGGCAAGTATTGGTGGTGAGACCCGCATCATGAGCAGTGCAATTTGTCCCTGTGGCAGCGGCAACCTTCTGGACGGCTGCTGCGGTCGCTATCACGCAGGCAACCCCGCGCCGTGCGCCGAAGCCTTGATGCGCTCGCGCTACAGCGCTTATGTGCTGGGGCTGGTGGATTATCTGCTGGACACGACGTTACCGAGTCAGAAGAACGGCCTGGATCGCGAATCGATCAGCCAGTGGAGTGCGCAGAGCACCTGGCTGGGGCTTGAAGTAGAAGGCGCGCAGTTGCTGGGCGGCAAGCCGGAGCATGCTTTCGTTACCTTCACGGCGCGCTGGCACGATGCGGGCGGCGAGCACAGTCATCGTGAGCGTTCGGCCTTCGTGCAGAACAACGGCCGTTGGTATTTCATCGACCCCACCGTGCAGCTCAAGGCCGGGCGCAACGATGCCTGCCCGTGTGGCAGTGAGCAGAAATTCAAGAAGTGCTGTTCGGCCTACATGGCCTGAGTCAGACTTGGTGTTCCCGTTCCCGTAGGAGCGCGCTTGCCCGCGATCGCTGGCTGTCTGTTCCCACGTGGGTAACTGACACAACGCAATCGCGGGCAAGCGCGCTCCTACAGCGATGGCTCGGTTGCCAGGGTTGGGTGCGCAACGTGCGACTGACAGCGGTGTCAGGCGAGCTTCAAGTGTGAAATGTCCGGCACCAACACATGCTCCTCTTCTTTCACCTCGCCCATGTCACTGCCCGCAGGCGCGAGGCTCAGCCCTGACAGATCCAGACGCGGCGCGACCGGCGCGGGTTTCGGGTCCTGCACGTCCTTGCCGAGTTCGGAAAGGGTGAAGTCCGGCGCTTCGACGTCTACAAACGCCGCCATATAGACGTCCCGAGGTTCGAGCTTCGAGGTCTTGTCGGCGGCACGTTGCGGCGCCGTCGGGGCCGAGGGTTGCGCAGCGCGACGCGTCCATGTCGGTTCATCTGGCGGCGGCGCCAGCTCGACTTCTTCAACTTCCATCGGTTCTGACGCGGGCTCAGCTTGCGGCTCGGGCGCTGCCTGCACCTGCCCTGCCATCTCGACAACTTCGGCCTGGGCACCCGCGCGTTCGAGGGTGGAGCGGTATTTTTCGGCGCCGGCCTGATCGAGGTTGTTTTTCAACACCAGACGTCGCCCAGAGAACAACAGCGCGATGCGCTGGGCGTCTGCCTGAAACAATTTCGCCAGATTGGCCTGAACCCGATCGAGCTGTGCGCCAGGTACCAATTGGCCGGAAAAAACAATTTCGTACAGCTTCATGAGTCAATACTCCTTCGACACATGGCGTGAGTATGGCGCAGGCTCTGCGGATCAGCGAGTTGCCCGCCAGGGGCGACTTGCTAGACTCAAGCCCGACGGGAGTGAACCCATGGTGTTTCAGGCAAGCGTTTTCAGAATCATCGGCCTCTTCATGGTGCTGGCCGTATCCGGGTGTTCGTCATTGATGAGCAGCGACGTCAAAGACCCTGAAGTCAAGCTGCTCAAGGTCGACGTGGTCAAGGCCCGGCTGCTCAAGCAGGACATGAAGCTGCGCTTTCGCATCGACAACCCCAACGACTCCAACCTCTGGGTGCGCGGGTTGCGCTACAAGGTCGTGCTCAACGACATCCTGATCGCCGATGGTGAGTACAGCGACTGGTTCATCGTCAAGGCCAATGGCCACAAGAACTTCTCGGTGCCGATCCGCACCAACCTTTGGGAACACCTCAAGGACGTGACCCGGATGCTCGGTAAACCCAAGCAGCCTATTCATTACCGGCTGGAAGGCAAGCTCAAGACCGGATTTTTATTTGGTGACAGCGTGCGTATTGGGCGCGATGGCGACATAATTCCCGGCGATTTGATTCCGGAGTAACCCCATGAGCAACGAACCCCACGTGCACGGCCCTGATTGCAACCACGATCACGATCACGACCACCACGACCATCATCATGACCACGGCCACGTGCATGGCCCGCACTGCAACCACGAGCCGCAAGAGCCGGTGCGTAATGCGCTGAAGGACGTGGGTCGCAACGATCCTTGCCCATGCGGCAGCGACAAGAAATTCAAGAAGTGCCACGGCGCCTGATTGCGCGGTGACCTTTGTAGCAGCACGGCTTGCCGGCGGTGGCGATCACACAGACGCTGCCGCCGGCAAGCCGTGCTGCTACAGGATCGAGACCCGAACACCCCATCCGCTGAAAAATCCTGAAATAAACTCCCGCCCCCGCTTGCGTGGCGCCTGCCTGCTCTCTAACGTAGCGCGTTTCCAACGCCTACCCCGCAGGTGCTCCATCATGGCCTCGCCAGCCCTTTCATCCGTGAAGACACGACTCAGCACAGCTGCTGCCATGTTGGGGCTGTTGAGCCTTGCCGGTTGCCAACTGGGCGGCGAAGACCGTGACAACCTGCCGCCCACCAGCGGCGTCTACGCCATCAAGGGCCTGGCGCAGAACGTTTCCGTGCGCCGCAATGACCTGGGCATGCCGCTGATCGAGAGCAACACCTTCCACGACGCGCTGTTCACATTGGGTTACGTCCACGCCAGCGACCGCATCTCGCAAATGGTGCAAATGCGCCTGTTGGCGCAGGGCCGTCTGTCGGAAATCGCAGGGCCGGGCGCGTTGGATCTGGACCGCATGATGCGCGCCGCCAACCTCAAGCAGACTGCTGGCGATCTGTACAACGCCTCGTCACCGCGCCTCAAGCGCTTCTTCGAGGTGTACGCGCGCGGCGTCAACGCCTACCTGTTCCGCTACCGCGACAAACTGCCATCGGACCTTGCCGATGCGGGCTACAAGCCCGAGTACTGGAAGCCGGAAGACTCGGCGCTGATCTTCAGCCTGCTGAACTTCAGCCTCTCGGTGAACCTGCAGGAAGAAATCTCCTCGCTGGTGCTGGCGCAGAAAGTGGGCGCCGACAAGCTCGCCTGGCTGCTGCCGACCTATCCCGACGAAGATCTGCCGTTCGCCGAGGCCGACGATGCCGCGCTGTTCGTGACCAGCAGCACGCTCAAGACCGCGCGCGAGTCGCTGCAGATCGTGCAGGCGCAATACAACAACGGCATCGGCAACGAGCTGTCGCTCACGCAGGCGCAGGGCGTGGTCAGCCAGGCGCTGGCCAACTTCCAGGCCCAGCTGCGTTCGCGCGCCCAGGCCGAGAACGCCCTGGTCCTGCTGATCGGCCAGCCCCTGCCGGCCGATCTGCCGCCCGGCCTGCCCTTGACGAGCCAGAACATCCTGGCCGACATCCCCGCCGGCCTGCCGTCCGACCTGATCGCGCGCCGGCCCGACATCGCGGCGGCCGAACAAACCCTGCGCGCGGCCAACGCCAACATCGGCGCGGCCCGCGCGGCTTTCTTCCCCACCGTCTCGCTGACGGGCGCCTTCGGCACGGCGGCGCCGGTGCTGGGGCAGTTGTTCGATTCCGGCACCGAACAATGGTCGCTCGCGCCGAGGATCACGCTGCCCTTGTTCGCGGGCGGCGCCAACGTCGCCGGGCTCGAGTCGGCCAACGTGCAGCAGCGCATCGCCATCGAGAAATACCAGAAGGCGATCCAATCGGCGTTCCACGAAGTGGCCGACGGGCTGGCCGCGCGCGGCACCTACGACCAGCAGATCCGCGAGCTGATCCGCCTGACGGATGCGCAGAACCGCCGCCTGGAATTGTCCGACCTGCGCTACCGCAACGGCGTGGACAGCTACCTGTCGGTGATCACCGCGCAGAACGACTACTACGCGGCCCAGCAGTCGCTCATCACCGCGCAGCTGCAGCGCCTGAACAACCTGGTCAGCCTGTACCAGGCCCTGGGCGGCGGCTGGATCGAGCACACCGGCGATACCCCGCGGCCGTCCGATGCGCCGGGGGCCTTCGTGGTCGACAACAAGCACTGGTGACCGCCAGTGCCGCTCGGTGCGGGGCCCTGGCGCATGATGCGCAAGGGCCGGTTCCCTTGCGCCCCGAACGGCGTCGGCTATACAGGCGCTTGATGCTGAAAATCTCGCCCAAGGCCGAGTAGAACGGCCCGCCCAGGCGGGCAATCGGGCGCATCTTCACGCTGTCCACGTGCTTGCCGTCGTAGATCTCGGGAGACAGGTGAAAGGCGACGACTTCGCCGATGAACAAGGTATTCACCCCCTTGCCGAGCGGAATCTCGTGCGCCAGCTGGCACTCCATCTGTACCGGCGCGATGGCGATGCGCGGCGGCTTTACGTGCGCGCTGGGCAGCAAGGGAATATCGAGCTCCTCGGATTCGCTTACGCCCGGCGCGAAATCCGAACCGCTCGCATGCATTTTCTGCAGCGTGGCCTCGGTGGATACGTTCACGACGAATTGGCCGGTTTCGCGGATATTGCGCGCCGTGTCCTTGGCCTCGCCCTTGTGCGCGCCGGCTTCGCGGCGCTGGATGTTGACTCCCAGCATGGGGGGCTGGGTGGCCAGGTAGTTGTACGAACTGAAAGGGGCGACGTTCACGCGGCCCTGGGCATCGACGGTGGTGATCCAGGCCACGGGGCGCGGCACCACGCAGCCGGTCAGCAGGCGGTAGGCGTCCTCGGGCGGCAGGCCTTCGCCGTCCACGCGTATGAAATCGGTCATCTTGGGGCTCCTGCGGAGAAAGGCAGGACTGTATCGTACCGTGGAGCCCGGCAGCGCGCCGCGCGCCTACTTGCTGACCGCTTCCTTGGCCTTGGAAACCGCGCCGCCGACGGTTTTCTTGGTCGCGTCCACGGCGTCGCCGGTCGCTTGCTTGGCCGCGTCGTAGACCTGGCCGGCCTTGTCCTGGACCTTGCCGGCGACTTCCTTGGTGGCCTCGACCGCGCTGCCGGCGGCCGCCTTGGTCGCGTCGACCGCATCGCTCGCGGCTTCCTTGGTCGCATCGATCGCATTGCCCGCGGCTTCCTTGGCCGTATCGGCCGTGCTGCTGGCGGTGTCCTTCGCCGTACCCACGGTGCTGCCGGCCGCTTCCTTGGCCGCGTTGGCGGCGTGGTCGGACGCCTCCTTGGCCGATTCCACCGCCGCCGCGGCCGCCGCTTTCGCGGCGTCGAGTTCGGACGAAGGCGTGTCTTCCTTCTTGCCGCAGGCGGCCAGGGACAGCGATAGGGCGAGCAGGGAAACGATCAGGATGTTCTTGTTCTTCATGCGGGTTCTCCTTTTTCGGGCGAATGAGTGTGGCCGCTATTATGCATTCCCGGCGTGGCTTGGCCATGACGGCGCCCCGCCTGCGAGGCCGAAGCCTTGTTCCACAGCACCGGGTTCTCGCTGTCCGGGTGTCTAGCGCGGGAACAACTGGTCGTACACCCCGCCGGCCAGGTGCTGCAATTCGGCCGCCGGCAGGTCGCCGTTCAGCGCATAGCCATAGCCGTTGTCCACCCAGTAGAAGGCTACGCCGCCGGTGGACGCGACTGAACGGAACGCGGTCCCGTGCGGCGCGACCTCGGGCGGAAAGACCGCCACGTAGAGTGTGACGCGACGGCCGTGCGTATCTTCATACATGAACTGCGCGCGCGCGGCTGGGTTGCCCGCGGCATCGCCCGCCGCGGCCGCGGACGCGACGGCGCCGGCCGGTTCGCCCGGCAATAGCCGGCCGCCAAGCAGGTGAAAGCCCTGGCTCTGCAAATCGGGCGCGACCAATGGCCGGCCCAGCCGGCGGCTGAGCCATTGGACCAGGTGCGCTTCTTCCTGCGCCGTGACCTCCACGGGGTGGCGCACTTCAGGCGCATAGACCGCGTAGGCCGTCGTCGCGTCCTGCACGAATTGCGGCGCGGTGGCGGCGGCGGTGGCTGCCGCGGGCGCGGTCGCTGCCTGCCACGCCCGCGTACCGGCCGCGCCCGCGACGACCAGCAGCAGCGCGGCGGCGGCCTGTGTCCAGGGGTTCCAGCGGGACCGCCGGTGGCGCAAGACCGTCTGCGTGAGCGCATCGGGCGTCGGGCCCGGATCGGCGGCGCGCCGCAGGCGGCGCAAGGCGAGGCGCTGCGCATGCCACTGGGCCGCGCGCACCGCGGCCTCGGGGTGTCGCTGCAGGTGCTGCAGCACGGCCGCGACCCGCGCGGCGTCGAGTTGGCCGTCGACGAACGCGTGCAGTTCGTCGTCGGTGACCAAGGCATCGGTATCGGTCATCGTTTCACCAGATGCAGGGGCGTCGGCGCGGAGGCATCGGCCGCGCCGGTCATTGATAGCCGCACTGCCTCGCGCGCGCGATGCAGCCGGGACATGACCGTGCCGATGGGGATCTGCAGGATCTCCGCGGCTTCGGCATACGTGTATTCTTCCACGCCCACCAGCAGCAGCACCGTGCGCAGCGTGGGCGAGAGCCGCGATAGAGCGAGCTCCAGGTCCGGCAGTTCCGGGGCATGAGCCGGCGGTTCATGGGCGGAACCCGATGCGTCGTCCCAGGAGTCGTGGTTGTCGTCCCGGCCCCAGTCGCGTACCCGGTTCAGGTAGATGTTGTGCATCAGCGTCATCAGCCAGGCGCGCAGCGCCGTGCCCGGCTTCCAGAGCGACCATTTGGCGCAGGCGCGTTCCAGCGTGTCCTGCACGAGGTCGTCCGCGCTGGCCGCATCGCCCGCCAGAAGGCGGGCATAGCGGCGCAGCGCGGGGATGTGGGCGAGGACCTGGTCCACGCCCTCGGCCGGTGGCATGGCGCGGATCAGGGCTTGACGATGTGCCAGGAGCCGACCACGCCGTCGCCGGTCTTGTCGCCAGGCTTCGCGTCCTGGAACCAGTAGTACACGGGCTTGCCCTGGTAGGCCCATTGCTTGCTGCCGTCGTCGCGCGTGACTACGGTCCAGGCGCCGTCGGCCTGGGCGTTGGCCGGCGCGGCGAAGGGCGGCCACTTGGTGGCGCAGTCGCCGTTGCAGACGCTCTTGCCGGTGTTGGCGGCGTCCTTGTCGAAGGTGTAGAGAGTCATGCCCTTGTCGCCGACCAGCACGCCATTGCTGGCCATGCCGGGGGCGGCATAGGCGTGTCCGGCGAGCGCCAGGGCGGCGGTGCCCAGGATGGAAAGAATCGGTTTGCGAACCATAATGCCTCCGTGAAGTGGGTTCATTGGAATGAACACGGCAGGCGTCCGGTTTATTCCGTTCCCGGCGGCGGGACTGCGCGATGGCGTCTTATCGCAGCTGTCAGGCGGCGGCCGCCGCGGCGCGGGCGCGCTTGTACACCGGCAGGTCCACCGTCGGGCGCTTCGCGGGAATCTGCATCAGCAGGTCCGATACGAAGCCGCGGTGATACGAACCGTGGTTGACCGCGTGCAGCAGGATCTCCGCGCAACTCATGCTGCCGGTATTGCCGCCGATCAGCTCATAGCGTTTTTCCTCGGCCAGGCCGGCCTCGGTCAGCTGCGCCGCCCAGGCCATGTACCAGCCGTCCATGGCCTGCTGCGCTTCCCATAGCGCGCCGATTTCTTCGTGCGTCACCGTGTTCAGCGCGGCAATGCCGTGCGGCCGTCCCTCGACGTGGGCTTGCCAGATCAGGTCGACCACGTAGATGTGGTTCAGCGTGCGGGCAATGTTCTTGAACAGGCTGACGCGCTCCTTATAGATTTCCTCGGGAGGCAGCGCCAGCACGATGGCGTAGGTTTCCTGGTTCGCCCACTTTTTGTAGTCGGCGAGCATGCGTGCGGCATCGGGGGTAAGCATGGGAGTTTTCCGGTAGGCTTTATTGGAATGTGACAGAGGCGGACGCGTTTGGTTTCCTGCCGGGGTGCCGGCTTCGAGTACAATTCCATGGCTTTGAAGAAGCACATCGGGGCGTAGCGCAGCCTGGTAGCGCATCTGCTTTGGGAGCAGAGGGTCGCGAGTTCGAATCCCGCCGCCCCGACCAAGAACAAATCAAGCGCTTGAACCGTAAGGGCAGAATTGATTGGCAACACGCCTCAAGCCGCGCGACGCCGGTAGCGAGCCTCCGGAAACCTTTTCCGACGCCGAGCTGTACGAGAGGCCGGGGTTCCTGTTACGTCGGGCACACCAGATATCGGTCAGCATTTTTCTGCAGGAGTGCGAGGAGCTTCGGCTCACCCCGCCTCAGCACAGCATTCTATTCGTTCTGCATCGCTGGCCGGGCCTCGACCAGACTACGCTTGCCCGGGCTATCGGCTTCGACCGCGCCACGGTGGGAGAAACCTTGGGCGGCATGGAAACCCGTGGCCTGCTTCGCCGCGCCGTTTCCGCGCAGGACAAGCGCCGCAAGGTCCTGTTCCTGACCGCCAAGGGGCGCGACGTCATGACCCGGGCCATCGCGGCGATTCACCACACCTCGGACCGCCTGCTGGCGCCGCTGTCGGCTGAGCGGCGCGAGTTGTTCATCGAGATGCTGACGCAGATCACCGGCGAGCTCAACGATGCGTCGCGTTCGCCGGTGCGCCGGCCGGACAGGGCCGACTGAGAGAAGAGCGGGCCGCCCGGCGTTCAGTCCTGGTAAGGCAGTTTCGCGTCGCGCGCGACGTTCTTGAACGCGGCTATGTCGGCGATGAACTTGGCCTTGAACTCGGCGGGCGAGTTGGCGATGACTTCGTTGCCGGCATCTTCCACGAACTTGCGCAGATCGGGTTGCCGGCTCGCCGCGACGACCGCCTGGTGGATCTTTTCGACGACGTCGGGCGGCGTGCCGGCGGGCGCGAACACGCCATGCCAGCTCGTCAGGTCGTAGCCGGGCACGCCGCTTTCCGCCATGGTGGGAACGTCGGGCAGTTTCGCCGAGCGCTTGCCCCCGGTGACCGCGAGCGCTTTCAGGTCGCCGGATTGGATGTGCGGCAGGGCGAGCTGCAGCGAAACGATGGACAGATCCACCTGGTCGGCCAGCAAGGCCTGGAACATCGGGCCTTGGCCCTTGTAGGGGATGGCGATCATATCGATGCCGGTCGCGGTCTTGAGCATTTCCACACCCAGTTGCAAGGGGTCGGCCACTCCGGACGAACCGAAGTTGAGTTTCCCCGGCTCGGCCTTGGCGCGCGCGATCAGCTCTTGCACGGTGCCGACGCCGGTTTTCGGGTGCGCCACCAGGATCAGGGTCGATGCGATGAGCTGCGATACGGGCAGCAGGTCTTTCTCGGTGTCGAACGGCAAGTTGCGGTACAGGGCCGGACCGATGGCGATGCTGTTCGGGCTGTAGAGCAGGGTGTAGCCGTCCGGCGTGGCGCGCGCAACGGAATTGATGCCGATCGAACCCGCCGCGCCGGCGCGGTTTTCCACGATCACCGATTGACCGAGGATCGTGGTGAGTTTGCTGGCCAGCATGCGGCCCAGGGCGTCCACCGCGCCGCCGGGCGAGAACGGCACGACGATCGTGATGGGGTGGGAGGGAAAGGTATCGGCGCGGGCGGAGCCGGCGGTCAGGCAGGCCGCCGCGCACAGGGTGGCCAGGAAGATGCGGAATGGATTCACGGTAGGCTCACTTGCGTTGGAAGAAACTCAGTCGGCGAGCAGATGCCTCGCCAACCAGACGGAAATAACCGCGGGCCGTCCTTTCCGGACTTGGTCGAGCCCACGGCGCAGCGCATCCATGATCAGTAGCGGATCGTGGACGGTTTCTCCGTAGGCTCCCGCGGCTTGTGCCTCCTTGGTGAAATCCATGGGCGGATCGAAATATCCGCCGTCGAAACCTCCTTGCTGCGCATAGCCGTTCGGATAAAGCGCCGCCATGCGCCGCGTGCCGGTGCCCCAGCTGCGGTTCTGGTAGACCACGGTGAGGAAGGGGGCGTTGTAGTGGCGAGCCGACCACAACGCTGCCGTGGCGGTGCCGAACATGTAGAAGCCGTCTCCCGTGACGGCGATCACGTCGCGCCCGGGCGCCGCGAGCTTGGCGCCGAAGGCGGCGCCGGGCGCCCAGCCGCCGCTCGTGCCGGGGGTGAAGAAATAGGAGCCCGGCCGCCGGCAGTCCAGCATTTCGTACAGCCGGTTGTGCGGCAGCGTGTCGTCGAAGACGATGGCGTCGTCGTCCACGAAATCGGCGATCTGGCTACCGAGCCACAGAGGGTCGATCGGCGCGTGGGAAGATGCCGCGCGCGCCTGCTCTTTCAGCGTCGCGCGCGCGGCGCGGTTGGCTTCGCCGACGCGCCGGGCCCGCTGTGCGAGGCGCTGGGCATCGCCGGGGGTGACGATGCCGCGCACGGCCTCGCCGATCGCCTCGATGGCCGGCAGGGGATCGGCCGCCAGGCGCATGTGCGCGGTGAACTCGTAGGTCGGGATCTTGAGCTGGATCGGGTCGTGGGAAATCACGGCCACCCAGGCATCGGCGCCGGGAGCCTGGGGACCGGGCACCCAGGGGACGTCGGCATCGATCGCCAGCACCACGTCGGCGCGGCTCAGGTCGGTGTCCGCCATCATGAGCGGGTGATCCATCGGAAACGAAAGGTAGCGCCGCGTGGCGGAATGCGCCACCGGCAATGCCAGCGCCTCGCACAGCGCGACCAGGGCCGCGACCGTGCGCGTGTCGCGGCCCGACCCGGAAACCACGATGCGCGGCTCGCGCGCCGCGGCCAGCCGCCGGGCGATTTCTTGCACGCCGGCGGGGTCGGGGGAGGCGGAGCGGGTGATGCCCAGCGCCGCCGCGTCGGGAAAGCGCAGGGCGGCGGCGGGGCGCATCGACACCTCGGGCGCGACGCTCAGATAGGCGGGGCCGCGCGGCTCGCTGAGCGCTACTTGCAATGCGCGCGATACCGTCAGCCCGGGGTTGTCGTGCGCTTGCAGGCGGTGGTCCCATTTGACGTACTGGCGCACGATCGCGTGCTGGTCGTAGTTTTCCTGCAGCCACAGATGGCCGCCGGCATTGCGCGCCGCGGCGGAGGTGCCGGAGGGGCTGGTCGGAGGAAAGCCCGCGGTGATGAGCACGGGAAGATTCGCGTGCAAGGCCGTATGCAGCGCCCCGCCATGATGGAGCGTGCCGGCGTCGACGTGGGCGGCCGTGGCGGCGGGGCGGCCGCTCACGGCGGCATAGCCGAGCGCGGCGTTGAGGCTGGCATGCTCGTGCGTGACGGTGATGAGCCGGGGCGCGGGCTTGCCGAGCGCGCGCGCCTTGGCGATGGCTTCCTGGTAGAAGCCGATTTCCGAGCCCGACGTGAAGAACAGATAATCCACGCCGCCGTGTGCCATCGCGGCCACGAGGGCGTCGCCGGCGTCGCTGCCGGAAGGCAGCTCGCACCAGCCGCCGCTGGCGGAGTGGGCGGGAGCCGGCTGTTCCGGCGCGCTCACGCGGCCACCTTGGCGACGTCGTATTCGTAGATCCAGTCGGCGCGCTGGATGGCCGCGCCGGGCTTGAAGCATTGATCGTAGAGATAGCGCAGATCGCGCCGGAAACGGGTCCATGGCGAACTGACCTGGCAGACTTCCGCGCGCGCGCGCGATCCGAGCTGCACGCGGGTGGCGCGTTCCTTGCGCAATTGTTCGTAGCGCCGCAGGGCCGAGCCGACGTTGCCGCCATGGTGCTTGAGCATATCGACGAGGACGATCCCGTCTTCCATCGCCATCGCCCCGCCTTGGGCAAGGAAGGGCAGCATCGGATGCGCGGCGTCGCCGAGCAGGGCGATGCGTTCGCCCACCCAGGTGGGCAGCGGTTCGCGGTCGAACAGCGCCCATTTGTAGCAGCGCTCGGTGGCGTGGAAGAGGGTCTGCAGGGACGGATGCCAGCCTTCGAAGGCATCCAGCAGTTCCTGCTTGTCGCCTTCGACCGACCACGATTCCTCGGCCCAGGCGTCCGTCTTGCGGTGGGCGATCCAGTTCACCAGGCTGCCGGGGCGCACGTAGTAGTGCACCACGCAGCCGCCCGGCCCCATCCAGTTGAGCGAATCGGGGGGAATCAATCCCGGCGGCAGTCGGTCGGCGGCGACCTGGCCGCGCCAGCATATGACTCCGGTGAAGCGAGGATCGTCGCGGCCCAGCAGGGATTCGCGCACCGCCGAATGGATGCCGTCGCTGCCGACGACGACGTCGGCCTGGGCGGTGGAACCGTCCGCGAACCGCAGCACGGCCGTATCGTCCCGGGTTTCCACGCCGGTGCAGCGCATGCCCGGCCGCAGGATTCCGGCGGGCAGCGCGCTGCGCAGGTGAGCGTGCAGATCGGAACGCTGGACCTGGAAGAAGGGCGCGCCGAAGCGTTCGAGGCAGGCGCTGCGCGTTTCCGAGCGGAAGAGCACGCGGCCGCTTCGCCAGCTGCGGCCGACGTGGCGCTCGGGCATCGCGCCGAATTGCCGCAGGCCCGCCTCGAGGCCGAGCGCGCGTAGCGCTTTCACCGCGTTCGGGCCGACCTGGATGCCCGCGCCGATGTCGCCGAAGGCATGCGCTTGATCGTAGACGGCAACAGCGAAGCCGGCGCGGTGCGCGGCGATCGCGGCGGCAAGGCCGCCGAGTCCGGCGCCGACGAAGGCGATGCGTAGAGGGGCGCTCATTCGGCCGCTCTTGGCCCGGGCTTGACCGAGGCTCGTATTTGTTCGGCCGTGGCGTAGCCGGCCTTGTCGAGGATGCGCGCGATGTCGGCCGGCCGTTCGAGATGCTCCGGCGGCGGTTCGCCCGGCCGGCGCGGCTTGCCCGCTCCTTCCACGACGTGCTCGAGCCCCGGCGGCGTGAAGAACCACACGATCTCCATGTCGCCGGGGCCGTCGTTGTAGATGGCATGCTCGACGAAACGGCCCAGCACCACGGTCGAACCGGTTTCCAGGCCGTGCTCGTCGCCGTCGATGACGGCGCGGCCGCTGCCCGCGTGGATGAACAGGATTTCGTCATTGCGGGCATGCCCGTGGCTGCGGATGTGGCAGCCGGCGGGCAGTATCTGCGTGCCCATCGAAAACATATTGGACGGATGGGTGGACGGGCTGACCTTGATGGTCATGTGGCCGAAGTGCGGGCCGGGCTGCCAGTACGAATCCCCTTCTTCCGGCGCAAGCACGGCGCCGGGGCCCTTGACGAGTTCTTGCATGGTCTTGTCTGCCTATCCAGGCGGCCGGTGGCTTTCGAGGCCTGACTGCCGCTTCCGGAAAATTTGTATGGGTACTGACAAATAAGATAGGCAAGTGAAACCGGCGCGTCAAGTCAGCGAATCCTTTCCAGACTGGATGCGAGTGCGAAGCCCGCCGCCCCGAACCGCCGCGGTCATCAACCCAATCTATGACCGCGATCATCCGATAACGGCTACTCCGTTCGAATTTCCATTCCTAGAATCGGTTCCAGGAAGTTTTCGAATGGAGCCATCGAATGAACAAGCCAACGATCGATCTGCGTCACGTGCGTGACGTGGTCGCTGTCGCAGAGGCGTCCCTTGGCCCGGTGGAAAAGGCCGGGATACTGCCGGGCGAGGCGTATACCAGCCCGGGCTTTTGGGAGTTCGAGAAGCAGGCGATTTTTGCCAAAGAGTGGCTTTGCATTGCACACGTCAACGAAATTCCCAACCCTGGCGATTACATACAGCTGACTGTCATGGAGGAGCCGGTGATCGTGGCGCGGGACGAGGCTGGCGAGGTGCATGCCCTGTCGGCGGTCTGCCAGCACCGCGGGCACCCGATCGTCGGCGGCGTGAAGGATGCGCCGCCCGGGAAGTGCCTGAATGCCCGGCGCCTGGTCTGCCCTTACCACACCTGGGCGTACGGCATGGACGGTACCCTCCAGGGCGCCCCGTCCATGGAAGAGACGGTACCGCTGGAGGAGCTGCGGAAGAACAACAGCCTGCCCAGGATCCGGATGGAAATCTTCCACGGCCTGGTGTTCATCAGCTTCGATGCGGATGTGCCGCCGGTGGCGCAGAAGCTCGGCAAGCTCGACGACGAGTTTCGCGGCTACGGCCTGGCGGAGCTGGTGCCCGGGTCGACGTTCGTCCAGCAGGGCCTCGAATGGAACTGGAAGCTGCACCACGAGAACGCCCTGGAGCCCTACCACACCAGCTACGTGCACAGCGGCTACCACAATGCCGTGCCTTCCAACCTGACGCGCTTCTACCCGATCGACCCGCAGGAAGGCCAGGTCTTTCGCACGACCGGCTTTGCCGGGGACGACGGCGATCTCTTCGAGATTGCCAACGTCCGGCGCTTGCCGTCGATTCCCGGGCTGAGCGAGGAGCAGCGGGGCAGGGTGTTCTTCGTGTCCATCCTGCCGTGTGTCGTGGCGGTGCTGGAGCCGACCATGGTGACGATCACGTTCCTGAGCCCGACCGGAGCCGACCGTCTCGATTCGCGCCGAGTGAACCTGTACCCTCGGGCCGCGGCGGAGGTCTCCGAGTTTCCGCAGATCTGCGGAGAGCATCTCGAGAAGGTCAAGGTCATCGTCGGGCAGGATGCCGTGACGCAGATGGCGCTGCAACGCGCCTACCAGTCGCAGTTCAAGCCGCGCGGCCGCTTCTCGCACCTCGAAACCGCGATCTCGCAGCTCAACGACTGGATGGTGTGCCGCTATCGCGACGGCCTGGCCAGGCTGGAGCAGGCGCAGGCCAGGCCGCTGCCGCGGGAAGCCGGTTCGCATGCCTGAGCCGGCGATCTTCAGCGGAGACGCGCATGTTTGATCTTGTGATCCGCGGGGGCACCATCGTCGCCTCGGCCGGCTTGACGCGAGCCGACGTCGGCATTCGGAACGGCGTCGTCCAGGTGCTGGCAGAGCCGGGCGCGGGCATCGCCGGCGCGCAGGAAGTCGATGCCAGTGGACGCATGCTGCTGCCGGGGCTGGTCGATGCGCACGTGCACATCCCGGGGCATTGCCTGTCCAGCCGGCTCGACAACTTCGACACGGCGACGAAAGCGGCCGCGGCGGGCGGGGTGACCACGGTCATGCTCATGCCGACGGACGATCCGCGCACCGCGACGCCGGAGTACTTCGAGCGCAAGCGCCTGGCGGGCGAGCGGGAGTCCTATGTGGACTTCGCCATCCAGGCCATGCTGTCGCCGCGCAGCGAGCGGGTCGACGTGGAGCGGATGGCGGCGCTGGGTGCCGTGTCGTTCGAGCTGTTCCTCGCCTATGGCGGAAACCCGGAGTTCGTCGTCGGCAACGACGATTACGAATTGCACCGCTTGCTGGGCGCCGTGGCGGACGTGGGCGGAGTCGCCGGCATCACGCCGCACTCCGGCTCGATGATCGCCCGCCTGACCAAGGACCAGAAGGGCTACCAGCGTAATCGGAAAGTGCTCTACACGACCGAGCGCCAGAAAGCGCCGCCGCTCATCGAGGCATTCGTGGCGACCCGCCCCGCCTTGTCGGAGGCGCTGGGGATCACCAGGGCCTGTACGGTCGCGGCCGAAACCGGGACCCGGCTGCACTTCCGGGCGCTTTCGTCGCGCAAGAGCGTCGAGCACGTCGCGCGCTTTCAGGGCGCCGCCGTGATTTCCACGGAGGTCATGTCGCACCATCTGGTGTTCACCGAGGAGGAGGCGCTTGCCTTCGGCCCCTACGGCATCATCGTGCCGCCCATCCGGTCGCGCGCCGAACGCGACGCGCTGCGCGCGGCGGTCGGCGGCGGCGGCATCGACATGGTGGTCAGCGACCATTCCCCCGTGCTCGCCGAGGACAAGGAGCAGGGCTGGGAAAATATCTGGACCACCCCGCCGGGGATGCCGGGCCTGCAAACCTTGCTGGCTTCGATGCTCACGCTGGTCGACGCGGGGGCCCTGACGCTCAGCGACATCGCGCGGATTTGCGCCGAGAATCCCGCCGCGGCGTTCGGACTCCTGCCGCGCAAGGGAGCGATCGCGCCCGGCGCCGATGCGGACATCGTGGTTCTCGATGCCGCGCGCCGGACGCGGGTGGTCGACAGCGAGCAGTTCAGCCGGGCCCGCTACACCACGATGAAGGGGCGCGAAGTCCAGGGGTATGTCGAGCGCGTCTACCTGCGCGGCCAACTGGTTGCGCTGGACGGGGCCAATTCAACCGGAACCCAAGGGAATATTCGTCAGGCCATGAAGACTCTTTGGCGCCGACTTTTCAGGAAAATGCTCATGAAAGAAAAAACCACCATGGAACTCGTCACGCTCTGCGGCAGCGTGCGCCGGGACTCCTGCAACGCCGCCTTGCTCCGCGCCCTGCCGGGGTTGGCGCCGGGGGACCTCAAGTTCATCGACGGGCCGAGCGTCGCGGACGTTCCCATCTACGACGCCGACCTCGAGCGGGTGAGCGGTTTTCCGAGCGTGGTGACGTCCCTGGCCAATAGCCTGCGCGAAGCGGACGGCGTGGTGATCGCTTCGCCGGAATACAACTATTCGGTGCCGGGCGGTCTGAAGAACTTGCTGGACTGGATTTCGCGAGTGCCCGATCAGCCCCTGGCCGGCAAGCCCGTGCTCATTCAGTCGGTCTCCGGCGGAGCAATGGGAGGGGTGAGGATGCAGCACCATCTGCGCCAGATCCTGGTCTGCCTCAATGCCCGCACTTTCGCGCGGCCGGAAGTGTCGATAGGAACGGCCGGCCAGAACTTCGATGAAGCGGGCATGCTGATCGACAAGGCGACCCGCGCGGCGGTGCGCGCGCAGATCGATGCCTTTGCCGATTTCGTGCGCGAAGCCGGGATAGTCGAACGCCATATGTCTGGACGGCCCTAGACCGGGCTGCCGCAAGCGAAGCACTTCAACCGCTTTTTTCTCCTAACTTTTTCAGGAGTGACTGATGAATACACGACGAGAGTTTCTGCGTAATGCCTCCATGGCGGCCATGGGCGCCGTCGCCGGCGCGCACAAGGTGTTTGCGGCCACGCCCCGCGACAGCGTGACGATCGCCTACCCGGTCGATGTGCTGAACTGGGACGCGATCGCGTTCTCGAGTCTGCAGGCGATGTCGCTGCTGAAATCGATGAACGCCCAGCCGTTCACGATATCGCCGACCGGGTCGGTCGAACCGGAGCTGGCCACGGACTTCAAATGGCTGGGCAGCGACGGGCTGGCGTTCGAGGTGACGCTTCGCGACGACGTGACGTTCCACAACGGCGACAAACTTACCTCCGACGATTTCAAGTTCACCTTCCTGGATCGCTGCAAGGCCGACAAGACGCTCGCGCTCGGTGCGATATGGAAGCCGATCGTGGGCATAGACACCCCGTCGCCGACGCGGGCCATCGTTCATCTGGGCACGCCGATGGCTGCCGCCAAGCAGCGGCTGGCCTACACCGCGGCTTTCATCCAGCCGAGGAAGTACTTCGAGCAGGTCGGACGCGAGGAATTCCTCAAGCGGCCGATCGGGGCGGGCCCCTACAGGCTGGTCGAGTACCAGCGCGATTCGCGAGCCGTCTTCGAGGCCTACGAGAACTACTGGCGCGGGCCGGCGAAGATCAAGCGGGTCACGGTCGACATCGTCAAGGACGATACCGCGCGGGTTTCGGCCGTCCAGGCGGGCAAGGCCGATATCGCGGTGAACCTGCCGATCCGTGAAGTCGAGCGGCTGGGCAAGGCGCCGGGCCTGACCGGCCTCATCAAGCCGACGCCCGACATCTACACCATCCAGATGGTCAATACCGGTCCGTGGACCGACAAGAATGTGCGGCTGGCGGCCCACCACGCGATCAACAAGGAGGCGCTTTCCAAGGCATTCTTCGGCGGTGTCGCGCCGCCGATCTGGACGCCCTCGGGCCCCGGCACGCCGGCTTACGCGCCCGACTTCAAGCTGGAATACAGCCAGGCCAAGGCCAAGAGCCTGCTGGCGGCGTCCGGGTATTCCCCCGACAAGCCGGTCAAGGTCAAGTTCATCACCACGACCGGCGGTGGCCCGAGCGACTACGACATCGCGCGCGCCATCGTGCAGATGTGGAAAGCGGTGGGTATCGATGCCGACCTGCGGGCGATCGACGTGTCCCAGTTCGCCTCGCTCAGCATGACCAACAAGCTCGACGCGCCGTGCCTGTACGTCTGGCAGAACGGCATGGGCGACCCGAGCATGTACTCGGGCAGCATGCTCCATCCGGACAAGCCGTTCTCGACCTGGAAAAGCGACGACCTGCGCGAGCCCTTGAACAAGCTCGAGGCGGAACTGGATTACGAAAAACGCATCGGCGGCTACCGCGACCTGGACATCTGGGCGGCGCAGCAGGGCTACTCGCTGACGCTGCTGCAAAGCGTCAGCACCACCGTCTACAGGAAAGGGCTGAACTTCGTTCCGTACAACAATGGCTGGATGCTGCCCTACGACTGGAGTTGAATGTTTCAGATCGCACTGAAAATCGCGGCGCGGCGGCTCTTGATGATCGTGCCGATGATGCTGGCGGTGTCGCTCGTGATCTTCGTGTTGTTGCGGCTGCTGCCCAACGATCCGATCGCGCTGTTGCTGCCGGCCGACGCCAAGCCGCAGGACATCGCCGCCATCCGCGCCGCCTATGGCTTCGACCTGCCGGTCTGGCACCAGTATCTGCGCTGGCTGGGTGCGTTGGCGGGGGGGGACATGGGCGAATCGCTGGCCTTCAGGGCGCCGGTGCGGGAGCTGATTATCGAGAGCCTGCCGGCGACCATGGAACTGGTGTTCGGCGCGCTGGTGCTGGGCCTGATCATGGGCGTGGGGGGCGGGCTCTGGATGTTCAGCCTGCGCAAACGGCCCAAGGCCGAACATACCGCCGACCTGGGCGCGTCCATCATGCAGGCCACGCCGGAATTCCTGTGGGCCATCGGGATGATCCTCGTATTCGGGGTGGGCCTGGGCGTGCTGCCCTTCATCGGGCGCCTCGACGGCGATCTGTCGGTGGATCGCATCACGGGCTTCCTGCTGCTGGATGCGCTGCTGACGCGCAACTGGGCCGCCTTGGCCAGCGCGCTCGAGCACCTGGCGCTGCCCACCCTGGCGTTGGCGTTCAGCTTCGCGCCATTCGTCGTCCGGGTCGTGCGTTCCAGCCTGTTGGACGCCATCGAGGAGGACTTCGTCACCGCGGCGCGGCAGCGCGGCCTGTCGGAGCGGCGCATCCTGGTGGCGCATGCCCTGCCGAATGCCGCATTGCCCGCCCTGAGCATGGTGGGCGTCCAGTCGGCCTTCCTGTTCGGTGGAACCTTGCTGATCGAGGTGCTGTTCACCTACCCGGGCATGGGCAACCTGATGATGGCTGCCTTGCGCAACCACGATGTGCCGGTGATCCAGGGAGTCGCGCTGATCTACTGCCTCGTCGCGCTGGTGCTGAACGCGGTCATCGACATCCTCTACCTGATCCTGGATCCCAGGTTGCGCCCCGCATGAGCCTTTTTTCCACCACCACGGCGGCCGGTGCCGGCCGAACCGGGCCGACGATGCCCCAGGCCTTGCGATCCGGGCGAGTGATCGTCGGCGCGGGCATGGTGCTGCTCGTTCTTTTCTGCGCCTTGCTGAGCCCATGGCTGGCGCCGCACGATCCGCTCGAGCAGGATCTGCTGGCCATCGACCTGCCTCCGCTGTTCGCCGGGGGCGGCGATCCGGCCCATCTGCTGGGTACGGATTCCCTGGGGCGGGACGTCCTGTCGCGCCTGCTGTACGGCGCGCGGATAGCTTCCTATGTGGCGGTCGCGGCCGGCGGGATGACCGCGCTGGTCGGCACCGTCCTGGCGATCGCCGCGGGCTACCTCGGCGGCTGGCTGGATTGGCTGGTTTCCCGCGCGGCCGAGCTGTGGATGGCGTTTCCCCAGGTGATCCTGGGGGTGGTGCTGATGATCGCCCTGGGGCCCGGCGTCAACAACGTGGTGCTGTCGGTGATCGTCGTGGACTGGACCCGCTTCACCCGGGTGCTGCGCTCCGACGTGATGAGCGTGGCGCGGCGCGACTACGTCGCCGCGGCCAGGCTGGCCGGCTTCACCAAGCTGCAGGTGATGGTCCGGGAGATCCTGCCGGCGGTGGCGCCCTTGCTCATCACCTTGCTGACGCTGGAGATGGCGTTGGCCGTCACGATCGAGGCAACCCTGAGCTTCATCGGCTTGTCGGTGCCTGCCGATACGCCCGCCTGGGGCGTGATGATCGCGGATGCGCGCTTGCAGGTCTACCAGAACCCGTGGGCCCTGTTCTTTCCGTTCGCCGCGGTTCTGTTCACCGTCCTGGGGCTGAACCTGTTGGGCGACGGTTTGCGCCGGGCCCTGGACCCACGGCAGCAGCAATCGCGGAGACTCGAAAATTGACCACGCTATCCGCGCGCAACATCGACGTGGCCGTGACCGTCGGCGGCCATGAGGTACTGGCTCTCAACGGCGTCTCTTTCGACGTCGAGCCCGGCGAGGTGCTGGGCATCATCGGCGAGTCCGGGGCCGGAAAATCGATGATCGGCCGCCTTATCGGCCGTCTGCTGCCGCCGCAGTTCCGCGTCGCGCGGGGGGCGCTGCGGTTCAAGGGGCAGGATCTGCATGCGCTGACCGACCAGGAGCACCGGGCCTTGCTGGGGCGCGATATCTGTTTCATTCCGCAAGAGCCGCGTGCCGCGCTGGATCCCGTGATGACCATAGGCGCGCAGTTCCACGAGCATCTCGAGCGCATGGGGATAGGCAGCAGGGCGGAGCGGACCCGCGTCGCACGCGACGCGCTGGCGGCCGTCAAGCTGCCCGACCCGGGCCGGATGCTGCATTGCTATGCGCATCAACTCTCTGGCGGGCAATGCCAGCGCGTCCTGATCGCGATGGCGTTCGCCAGCAAGCCCGCGCTCATCGTGGCCGACGAACCGACGACCGCCCTCGACGTGATGACGCAGGCCGTAATCGTGAAACTGCTCGCGGACCTGTGCCGGGAGCACGGCACGGCGGTGATCCTGATCACCCACGACCTCAAGCTCGCCCTTCACGTCTGCGACAAGACCCTGGTTCTTTACGCGGGGGAGGTGGCCGAATCCGGGCGGGCGGGCGATTTATACAGGCAGCCCGCGCATCCCTACACACGTGCCCTGCAGCTCGTGAATCCGCCGCTCACCGGCCCGCGGCGCGAACTGGTTTCGCTGCCGGATCACATGCCCACCTTGGGCAAGCTGGCGGACGTCGCCGGCTGCCGGTTCGCCAGCCGCTGTCCGCAGGCCAGCGCGGAATGTTCGGCGGCGCCGGTTCCCCTGACCGTGCTCTCCGCGACGCAGGCCGTTCGATGCATCAAGGCGCTGCCTGCCCGGGGCCTGGAGGCGCCTGAACGGCTGCCGCCGCTCTTGGCGCATATGGAGCCCGCACCGGAAAGCGCTCCCGCGGTCCTGGAAGTGAGCGGCCTGTCGAAGCAATTCCGCCGGGCCGGAGGCTGGTTCCGGCCCGGCGCACCCGTCGTGGCCGTCAAGGATTTCAACCTGAAGCTCGCGGCCGGCGAGTTCGTCGGCATCGTCGGGCAGAGCGGCAGCGGCAAGTCCACGGTGGCGCGTCTACTCGTGGGCCTGGAAACGCCGACGTCCGGCGCGATCCGGGTCGACGGCCGCAGCGTCGTCGGCGAAGACAAGCCGACCCGCGCCTTGCGCGTGGACAGCATGCAGATGATCTTTCAGGATCCGCAATCGGCCCTGAATCCGCGCCGGACGCTGGGGAGCCTGGTGACCTGCGCGATGACCGCCGGCCACGAGAGGCACGCCGCGCCGGACCGCCTGGTCCGCGCGCGCGAACTGCTGGCCGCCACCGGCCTCGGTCCCGACATGGTCTCGCGCTACCCCGCGCAGCTCTCCGGGGGGCAGCGCCAGCGGGTCAACATCGCGCGGGCCCTGTGCAAGACCCCCCGGATCCTGATCGCCGACGAGATACTGTCGGGGCTGGACGTGTCCGTGCAAGCGCAGATACTGAACCTGCTGCTGAAGCTGCGCCGGGAGTCCGACGTATCGTTGATCCTGATATCGCACGATATCGCCGCGGTCCGCTACCTGTGTTCGCGCGTGCTGGTCATGCACGATGGCGAGGTGGTGGAAAGCGGGCCCGTCGACAGCGTGCTGTCCCAGCCGCGCCATGAGTACACGAGGCGCCTCGTCGCGGCCATTCCGCCGGACGACGTGGACAGCCCCTGGCCACGGCTTGCGGCATGAGACGCGAACAGCGCCACGCGCCTCGATGCCTCCGTGGGGGAAGGCCGTTGTCAGGCGGTCGCGGCCAGCCGGTTCGTGGCCGTTTCGAGGAAAAGCTGCGCGGGGGCGCTGTGCACGCTTTCGTCGCTGGTCATGATGTAGATCGTGCAGCGGGGCGATTCATGGTCGTGCAGCAAGGGCCAGAGTTCCTGCGAAAGGTTGGAGGCGTCGACCACGGGCTTGGGCAGCATGCCGATGCCCATGCCCAGCTTGATCAGCCACATCCTTTCCTGGAGATTGTCGGCGATGCCGCCGATCTGTTTGCCGAGCCCGTGGCCCTGCTTGTAGCGGACGTAGGCCGTGGGCTCGTCATGGGTCACCACGAAGGCGTCGGATTCCAAGGCGCTCGGAGAGACGGGGGGCTTGCCGAACAGGGGGTGGCTTGGCCCGCAGTAGATCTGCTGTTGCTGTTCGATGATGGGGATGTAGATGGTCTTGTCGTCGTGGGCGTCTTTGAAGCCAATGCCCAGCTCGACCTCCGACTTGCTCAGGGCGCGCAGGATATCCCGCCATGGAGCCACGTCGAGACGCACCTCGATGCGCGGGTAGCGCTCATGGAATTCCTGGAGGATGGCGGTCAGTTGCGGCACCAGGTAGAGGTTCGAGATCACCTTGAGGGACAACGAACCGGTGAGCAGGGCCAAGTCCGACGCCTCGGCGCTTTTCTGCACGGTTTGGTACATGGCCTGGCAGGCTTCGAGAACCTGGTGGCCCTGTACCGTCAGCTCGATGCCTCGGCTTGTCCGGGTGCACAGATGCGTGCCCAGGTGGCTTTCCAGCCGTTGAAGGGCGGCGCTGACGCTCGGCTGCTGCTTGTTCAAAGACCGGGATGCGGCACCGATGCCGCCGCGCTGCCCGATCTCGTAGAAAACCTTGAACAGGTTCCAATCCACGTTGCGTGCGAACGTAGCGCCAGGCGATGAAAACGTGACGGACTTGCTCATTTGAACGCCTAAGGCACTTAAAACCCGATACTGCACCGATCGGAGCAATAAGCATGCCTATGTATGGTTTTCTGGCGTGTACGGACCAGAGTCCGCAGACGGCAATGTTTCGTGGCGAGAGTGGCGAGGGTTTTGTGCAAGGAACGCACCGGAATGGTGTGGTTTGCCCCACCGCCCCGATGCCTCAGGGCAGTTCGGCCGGGTAGCTGTCGAGCGCCAGCGCCACCTGGCGGGCGATGTCCCAGGCGGCCAGCTGGGCCTGCACCGGCCCATAGTAGGCGCCGTCCCTGACCAGGTGGAGCGCGGGCAGATGGAAGACCTCGTAGCGCTCGACCAGCCCGCCGTTGCGGCCGGCGTCTATCCAGCATAGGCGCTCCAGCGGCAGTGCCATGTCCGGCAACTGCTCGCGCGCGAGCTTGCAGTCGGCGCAGGTGGCGCTGGTGAACACCAGCAGCGAAATGCCGGGGGCGTCCAGCAGGAAGCGGTCGGCGGTGCCGTCGTCGAGGTCGATTTGTTCCATGCGGGAAATCATCGCATGGATAGATGCTGGGGGGTCCCCACGCCCTACATCATGTAGTTGATGCGGAACACATTCCCTTCCGGATCGAGCAGCACGGCCTGGTACCAGTTGTAGTAGGTGACGTAGGGCGGCTTGAGGAGGGTGGCGCCGGCTTCCACGGCGACGGGCACCATGCGGTCGACGTCGGCCTGGCTGTCGACGTCGATGTTGAGCAGGAACTTCACGCCGCGCGTGTCGGCCTGGTCTTCCAGGTGCAGCAGCTCGTAGGCGTCGTGGGCATTGAAGCCCAGGGCGGACTTGCCCGTGTCGAGCCCGCGGAATATGGGCGAGCGGATGGCCTCGATTTCAGTGAAGCCGAACACGCGCTGGTAGAAGCCGCTGAGCGCGACGATGTCGCGCGCGAAGACATTGACGTAGGAAAGATGTGCCATTACACCGTGCCGCCGAAGGTGGTCTGCTTCACGAACTTGGAGGTGAGGTGGTCGCCGGACGAGACGGGCGCGTACTTGGGCTGCTCGCCGGGGGCCAGGCAGCTCGGCAGGCATTCCACCATGGTGTCGTAGTTGGGCTGGTGGAAGAACACCAGCGACTGGCGCCGGTTGGTCTCGGCTTGCTCGAAGGGAGGGTTGGCGACGCGGTGCATGGTCGAGATCCACTTGTCGTTGGTCCACTGCATCATCAGGTCGCCGATGTTGACCACCAGCGCGCCCGGCAGCAGGGGCACGTCCACCCACTGGCCGGCCTCGTTCAGCACCTGCAGGCCCTCGTCGTCGGGGCGCACGATGGTCAGGCTGCCGTAGTCGCTGTGCGCGCCGGCGCGCAGCTGGTTGGGCAGCGGCGCCTCGCGCTGGGGCGGGTAGCTCAGCACGCGGAACATGCTGATGTGCTTGTCGATGTGGGAGTCGAAATAGGTTTCGGGCAAATCGAGGGCCAGCGCGAAGATGCGCATCAGCGAGCGCGACAGGCCGCTCATCACCTCGAAGTATTCGTCGTAGGCCGCGCGAAAGCCGGGCAGGGTCGGATAGACGTTGGGCTCGAAGTGCGCGCCGGCGGCGGGGCCGCGGTGGTAGTCGTCGTCGGGCACGCCGGCGGGGCCGACGGAGAACGACTCCTTCAGATCGCCGGGCGTGGCTTCTTCCAGGCTGTACGAGAGGCCTTCCTCGCCGACCGCGCTGTAGCCGCGCACGGCGTCGATGCGGGGGCGGTCGACCTTGCGCTTTTCCGCCAGGGGCAGGTCGAAGAAGGCGCGCGAGAGCGAGGCGACGCGGTCGGTGAGCTCGGCCGGGACGCCGTGGTTCTTGATGACGAGAAAGCCGATGCTGCGGCAGGCGTCGTCGACTTCCCGGGCGACCTTGGCGCGTCCTTCGGGCGTGCCTTCGAAGTAGGGTGCCAGGTCGATGACGGGTACATGCAGGAGGGACATGGGGAACGAGGCTCCAGGGGATGGGGGTATCGCCCGGTTGGGGAGGCAACGTTCATGCCAGGCGGACACGTTCCCGGCCGCGTCAGGCGGGCGCTCCGCCTGCGCCATTCGTGGGCGCGCGACGCACCACTTGCGTGATCTTTACGGATCAAATGAACCGCTTTGGACCATTTGGTCAAAACTTTTCTCTGGAAAATATATAACTATTTGATTAAAAAGAAAATTATTTGACGCCAGAAAGCTGGCACGAAGGCTGCTTGGAGGCTGGAACTGTCTTTCCATCCATGCGAGGCACCCATGAAAGTCGGCGTCTTCATTCCCATCGGCAACAACGGCTGGCTGCTGTCCGAGAACGCTCCGCAATACAAGCCCAGCTTCGAGCTCAACAAGCGCATCACGCTGCTGGCCGAGCACTACGGCCTGGATTTCGCGCTGTCGATGATCAAGCTGCGCGGCTTCGGCGGCAAGACCGAATTCTGGGACCATAACCTCGAATCGTTCACGCTCATGGCCGGGCTGGCGGCGGTCACGAGCAAGATCAAGCTGTTCGCCACCTCGGCTTCGCTGGTGCTGCCGCCGGCCATCGCCGCGCGCATGGCTTCCACCATCGATTCGATTTCCAACGGCCGCTTCGGGCTCAACCTGGTCACCGGCTGGCAGCGGCCCGAGTATTCCCAGATGGGCATGTGGCCGGGCGACGAATTCTTCGCCACGCGCTACCAGTACCTGAGCGAATACATCCAGGTGCTGCGCGACCTCTGGGGCGAGGGCAAGTCCGATTTCAAGGGCAGCTACTTCCAGATGGACGACTGCCGCCTGAGCCCGCGCCCGCAGGCCGAGATGAAGGTGATCTGCGCCGGCCAGAGCGATGCCGGCATGGAGTTCTCGGCCAAGTACGCCGACTACAACTTCTGCTTCGGCAAGGGCGTGAACACGCCGCGGGCCTTCGCGCCGGCCGCCCAGCGCCTCATCGAGGCCACCGCGAAGACCGGCCGCCACGTGACTTCCTACGTGCTGATGATGGTGATCGCCGACGAGACCGACGAGGCCGCGCGCGCCAAGTGGGAACACTACAAGGCCGGCGCCGACCAGGAGGCGATCTCCTGGCTGGGCGAGCAGGGCGCCGCCGACAAGAAGTCGGGCGCCGACACCAACGTGCGCCAGATGGCGGACCCGACCTCGGCCGTGAACATCAACATGGGCACGCTGGTCGGCTCTTACGCCAGCGTGGCGCGCATGCTCGACGAAGTGGCCGAGGTGCCCGGCACCGAGGGCGTGCTGCTGACCTTCGACGATTTCGTCGCGGGCGTGCAGGCCTTCGGCGAACGCATCCAGCCGCTCATGAAAAGCCGCGTGGACGCCGATACGCCGGTGCCGTCGCAAGCCGGCGCCGAGGCGGCCGCCGTTTAGGAACTCCCGATGAATGCTTCCGTGAAAACCAACGCCACCCTGACTTCCGACATCCCGGTCGGTCCGCCCGAAGCGCTCGCGCCCGGCGCGGGCGCCCTGGTCTTGCCCGCGCGCCCCGAACCCTTCGCCTTCCTGCCCGCGCAGACGGCGCTGATCGTGGTCGACATGCAGAACGCCTACGCCTCGCTGGGCGGCTACGTGGACACGGCCGGCTTCGACATTTCCGGCGCGCGCGGCACGATAGACAAGATCTCCGCCGCCGTCGCCGCCGCGCGCGCGGCCGGCGTGCTGGTGGTGTTCCTGCAGAACGGCTGGGACCCGCAGTACGTGGAGGCAGGCGGCCCGGGCTCGCCCAACTGGTACAAGTCGAACGCGCTGAAGACCATGCGCAAGCATCCCGAACTGAGCGGCAAGTTCCTGGCCAAGGGCGGCTGGGACTACGAACTGGTCGAGGCCCTGCAACCGCGGGCCGGCGACGTCGTGGTGCCCAAGCCGCGCTACAGCGGCTTTTTCAACAGCGCGCTCGACAGCACGCTGCGCGCGCGCGGCATCCGCAGCCTGGCGTTCACCGGCATCGCCACCAATGTGTGCGTGGAATCCACGCTGCGCGACGCCTTCCACCTGGAATATTTCAGCCGTGCTGCTGGAAGACGCCACCCACCAGCTCGGCAGCGCGGCCATCCAGACCGGCACCGCCTACAACGTGGAAACCTTCTTCGGCTGGGTGTCGTCGGTCGAGCGGTTCCGCCAGACCCTGAGCAAATAGTTCCCCTTCCCAATCAGGAGCATTCCCATCATGCCCAAGCAAGCCATCATCCCTCCGGGAACCAGCGCCCCCATCGCCCCCTACGTTCCCGGCACGCTCGCCGACGGCGTGCTGTACGTGTCCGGCACGCTGCCCTTCGACAAGGACAACAACGTGGTGCACGTGGGCGACGCCGCCGCCCAGACGCGGCACGTGCTCGAAACCATCAAGGGCGTGGTCGAGGCCGCCGGCGGCACGATGGACGACGTCACCTTCAACCAGATCTTCATCCGCGACTGGGCCGACTACGCCAAGATCAACACGGTGTACGCCGAGTATTTCCCCGGCGTGAAGCCGGCGCGCTATTGCGTGCAGGTCGGCCTGGTCAAGCCGGACGCGCTGGTGGAGATCGCCACCTTCGCCCACGTCGGCAAGAAGGCTTGAGGAAAGGGCAGGCGATGACGCTTTACTACGAAGTCCACGGCCCGGCCGACGGCCCTTCCGTCCTGTTGTCTTCCGGCCTGGGCGGCTCCGCCAATTTCTGGGCGCCGCAGCGCCAGGCCCTGGTCGACGCGGGCTTCCGCGTGGTGGGCTACGACCAGCGCGGCACGGGCCGCAGCCCGGGCACCCTGGCCGCCCCCTATTCGATCGCGCACATGGCGCAGGACGTGCTGGAAGTTCTCGACGCCACCCACACCGCGGCTTGCCACTTCATCGGGCATGCCCTGGGCGGGCTGGCGGGGCTGCAGCTCGCGCTGGATGCGCCCGGCCGCGTGTCCAGCCTGGTGCTGGCGAACGCCTGGGCGCGGCCCAACCCGCATTCGGCGCGCTGCTTCGATGCGCGCCTGACGCTGCTCGACGCGAGCGGTCCGCGCGCCTACGTGGAAGCGCAGCCGATCTTCTTGTACCCGGCGGCCTGGGCCGCCGAGCACGCCGGGCAGGTGCAGGCCGAGGTGGACCACGCCTTCGCCCATTTCCCCGACCAGGGCACGATGCGCGCGCGCATCGCCGCGCTGCGGGCCTTCGACGTGAGCGACCGCCTGGCCGGCATCACCGTGCCGGTCCTGGTTTCCGCGGCGCAGGACGACACCCTGGTGCCCTGGACCTGTTCGCAGCTGCTGGCCGACCGCCTGCCCAAGGCCACGCTCGACCTGATGCCGCATGGAGGCCATGCCCATACCGTGACCGAGACGGCCGCCTTCAACGCCGCCATGCTGAAGTTCCTGGCCGCCTACCGCTAACCTCCACGCCAGCAGAGAAGGCCATGTCCGCTCCCGCCCCCCACGCGTCCGACGCCAACGTCGTCCACTTCATCCATGGCGAAGGCGTCGCCGCCTCCGGCGGGCGCACCCAGCCGGTCTGGAATCCCGCCGCGGGCCGGATCGCCCGGCATGTCGCGCTGGCATCCGAGCAGATGGTGAATCGCGCCGCCGCGTCGGCGGCATCGGCCCAGGCCGGCAGGGCCGATGCGCCGCCCTCGCGCCGGGCGCGCATCCTGAACCGCTTTCTCGACCTGATGAACCGCCATGCCGACGAACGGGCGGCCATCATTACCGCCGAGCACGGCAAGGTGTTCTCCGATGCCCGGGGCGAGGTCGGCCGCGGCAACACGGCGCGCGAGTTCGCGCGGCGCGTGCAGGCGGGCATGGTGGGCATCAACGTGCCGATCCCGGTGCCCATGGCCTGGCATGGTTTCGGCGGCTGGAAGCGCTCGCTGTTCGGCGACATGCCCGCCACGCTATGACGGGAGCGAAGAAAGCCGCGAAACCGGTCACCAAGCGGGCCGCTAAACGAGCCGCGAAACCGGCGGCCAAGCGGGCCGCCAAGCCGCGCGCGCCGGCGCGCCGCAGCGAGGCGGCCATCAGCCGCCGCCTGAAGCAGATCGAGGTCAAGCGCGGCGCCATCCTCGCGGCGGCGCTCGAAGTCTTCTCGCGCTACGGCCTGCACGGCGCCAGCCTCGACCAGGTGGCGGAACGGGCCGACGTCTCCAAGAGCAACCTGCTTTACTACTTCTCCGACAAGGAAGAGCTCTATGTCGCGGTGCTGCGCGACATTCTCACGATCTGGCTGGCGCCGCTGAGCGACTTCGGCGCCGAGCGCGATCCGCGCGAGGCGATCGGGGAATACATCGAGCACAAGCTCGCCATCTCGCGCGACCATCCCGCGGCCTCGCGCCTGTTCTGCCTGGAAATGCTCCAGGGGGCGCCGCTGTTGCGCAACGAGCTGGGCATGGCGCTGCGCGACATGGTGGAGCGCAAGTCCGAGGTCATGCGCGAGTGGGCCGCGAGCGGGAGGCTGGCCGACGTCGAGCCGCGCCATTTCCTGTTCATGGTGTGGGCCACGACCCAGCATTACGCCGATTTCGCCGTGCAGGTCGAGGCCTTGACCGGACGCACCCTGGCCGACCCCGATTTCTTCGCGGAAACCGTGCGCAACGTCAAGGCCGCGGTGCTCGACGGCGTGCTGCCGCGGCGCGGCTGAGCCCGGTGCCGGAAAGCCATGTATGGACCAATTGGTCCATATAAGTGCGATTGGTCAAGTTTGGTGCCTGGACGGAACGGGCGGCGCACGCTAAGAGTGCGCCGGGCGGGGGCGGGGCGGCCGGCACCCGCGTGTTTTCCCCGAGCCGGCGCCGGGCCCGGATTGGCACGAACGTTGCGTTATGCCACCAAGACGAAATTCCGCGTCGCACGGTTTTCTTCCTAGCCGTCCAACCTCACTTTCCAAGGTGCCCCATGTTCCGAAAGCTGTTTACCGGCATTGCCCTCGCTTCGGTCGCCGTCGGCGTTGCCCCGGCAGCCCACGCCGACGGCTTCACACTGAAGGACAAGCCGAAGATCGCCATGCTGTACTTCGGCCCGAAAAACGACGGCGGCTGGACCCAGGCCTTCGACGAGGCGCGGGTGAAGATCGAGGCGGCGCTGGGGCAGAAGATCCAGTTCGTCGAAAGCATCCCGGAAGATGCCTCGCAGATCACCCCGGTGGCCGAGCGCTTCATCCAGCGCGGCGCCAACATCGTCATCGGCACCGCCTTCGGCTATTCCGACACCTTCAAGGACCTGGCCGCCAAGCACCCCGACGTGGCCTTCCTGAACGGCTCGGGCACCACCAACGGCCCCAACCTCGAATCGTTCTACGGCCGCACCTACGAAAGCCAGTACCTGTGCGGCATGGCCGCCGCCGCGGCCTCCAAGACCGGCAAGCTGGGCTTCGTCGCCGCCAACCCGTTCGGCGTGGTCAACTGGACCATCAACGCCTATGAACTGGGCGCGCAGAAGATCAACCCCAACGCCACCGTCACCGTCATCTACACCGGCGCCTGGAACGACCCGGTCAAGGAACGCGCGGCCGCCATGGCGCTGATCGACCATGGCGCCGACGTGATCGGCCAGCACGTCGACACGCCCACCCCGCAGCTCGTCGCCCAGGAACGCGGCGTGTACGGCACCGGCCACCACCGCGACCTGCGCGAGTTCGCGCCCAAGGCCACGGTCTGCTCGTCGGTCTGGGTGTGGGACCGCTTCCTGATCCCCGAGCTCAAGAAGGTCATCGCCGGCGGCTGGAAGCCGTCGCCCTACGGCGCCTTCATCGAGATGAAGGACGGCGGCACCGACATCGCCGGCTTCGGCCCGGCCGTGCCCGCCGACAAGCAGAAGATCATCCTGGCCGAGCGCGACGCCATCATGAAGGGCAAGCAGATCTACGCCGGCCCGCTGTCCGACAAGGATGGCAAGGTGCGCGTGTCCGCCGGGCAGACGCTGTCCGACGCCGACCTCTGGAAGATGGACTGGTTCGTCAAGGGCGTGGTCACGCAGCAGTAATCCACAAGATACGGAGCCTTCATGCCCGATGCCCTGCGGCTCGAGGGAATACGCAAGACCTTCGACGGCTTCGTCGCGCTCGACGGCGCGCACTTCTCCCTGCGCTGGGGCGAGGTGCATGCCCTGCTCGGCGAGAACGGCGCGGGCAAGTCGTCGCTCATGAACATCGCCGCCGGCCTCTACGCACCCGAGGCCGGCACGATGCTGGTCGACGACAACCCGGTCCGCTTCGCCGGCCCGAGCGATGCCGCGCGCGAACACATCGGCATGGTGCACCAGCACTTCAAGCTGGTGGCGCCGTTCACCGCGGCCGAGAACATCCTGCTCGGCCTGCCGGCGCAGGGCGGTTCGCACGGCAAGCGCCTGCGGGCCCTGCGCGAGCAGATCCGGGCGCAGGCCAAGGCGCTCGGCTTCGAGATCGACCCCGACCGCCGCGTGGCGCAGCTATCGGTGGCCGAGCAGCAGCGCGTGGAAATCCTCAAGGTGCTGCTGGCGGGCGCGCGCATCCTGATCCTCGACGAACCCACGGCGGTGCTCACCGACGCCGAGGCGGGCCGCCTGCTCGGCACCGTGCGGTCGCTGGCGCGCCAGGGCGCGGCGGTGGTGCTCGTCACCCACAAGATCGCCGACGTGAAACGCTATGCCGATCGCGTCACCGTCATGCGCGGCGGCCGCACGGTGGCCACCGTCGACCCCGGTGCCGCCAGCGAGGCCGAGCTGGTGCGGCTCGCGGTGGGCGAAGCGCCGCCGCCCGTGCAGCGCCAGCGCCCGGAGTCGGGCGCCGAGCAGCTCGTGCTGCGCGGCGTGCGCACCGCGAGCGAAGGCGGCCAGCCGGCGCTCGACGGCGTGGACTTGACGGTGCGGGCCGGCGAAATCTACGGCCTGGCCGGCGTCGGCGGCAACGGGCAGGGTGAACTGGCTTCCGCCATCATGGGTTTGCTGCCCATCCAGGAAGGCGACATCGAACTGGCGGGAGCCGGCAGCCTGCTCGCGCTCGACGCCGAGGCGCGGCGCTCGCTCGGCATCGCCGCCATCCCCGCCGACCGCTACCGCCTGGCGCTGGCCGGGGGGCTGTCGGTGGCCGAGAACTTCGGCGTGGGGCAGGTCAACGCCGGCCGCTACGGCAGCGCCTGGCGGCTCGACCGCGCCGGCCTGGAGGCCGACGCCATGGCGGCGGTGCGCGATTTCGACGTGCACGGCGTGCGCTCGCCCCGGCAGAAGGCGGCCCTGCTGTCGGGCGGCAACGCGCAGAAACTGGTGATCGCGCGCGAGTTCAGCCGCCCCGTGAAGCTGGTGCTGGCGCACAGCCCCAGCCGGGGCCTGGACATGCGCGCCAGCAGCCAGGTGCACGAACGCCTGTGCGCGGCGCGCGATGCCGGCGCGGCGGTGCTGCTCATCAGCGAAGACCTCGACGAGGTCATGAAGCTGGCCGACCGCATAGGCGTGATGGCGCGCGGGCGCATCGTGGCCGAATTCGATACGCCGGCCGACCGCCAGGCCGTGGGCCAGGCCATGGTGGCGACGGCGCAAGCCGAGGCCGAATCCGCATGACCGAACCGATTTCCATGACAGACCTTTCCGTTTCCAAGGGCGCCAAGCCCCGCCGCACGCCGCGGCTGGCGCGCCGCGACACGCTCGAGGTGCGCCCGCAGGTCGGCGTGCGGCGGCAGGCGGCGATCCTGGCCGTGTCGGTGGCGGTGGGCTTGCTGATTTGCGCGGGCATCCTCATGGCCGCCGGCGTCGATGCCGGCGGCCTGCTCGACGAGTTCATCCTCGAAACCCTGTTCGACGGCCAGAACCTGCGCGCCGTGCTGTTCCAGGCCGCGCCCCTGATGATGATCGGGCTGGCGGCCTCGTTGGCTTTCCGCCCGCTTCTGAACCTCGGCCTGGAAGGGCAGATGATCTTCGGCGCGATCGCCGCCACGGCCCTGACGACGTCGGCCCGCCCGGCCTGCGCCTGTGGCTCATGGTGCTGGCCGCGCTGGCCGGCGGGCTGCTGTGGGCGGTGCCGCCCCTGTTCCTGAAACTGAAGATATCCATCAACGAGATCATTTCCAGCCTGATGCTGAACTACGTGGCCGGCGACTTCCTGCTGCACCTGGTCTACGGTTCCTGGAAAGACCCGAAGGACGCCTTTCCCCATTCGCCCAAGTTCCCCGATTTCGTCCACCTGCCCGACATCGTCTCGGGGTTCAGCAGCGCCATCGTGTTCGCGGCGGCGGCGGCGGTGGCGGCCTGGTGGCTGGTGGAACGCAGCCGGGTCGGGCTGTACCTGCGCTTCATCTATGCCAGCGAGAGCGTGGCCACGGCCGTGGGCGCGCTATGCGGCGGCTGCTGGCCGGCACGGTGCTGCTGTCGGGCGCGCTGGGAGGCCTGGCGGGCTTCAATGCGGTGGGCCAGGAGTAATCAGAATCCGCCAGATTGCCCGCACCAGCACCTATGATAATCACGTCCGGGTTCCAGCGAATAACATCCTCCGGAGAAATAGGCTTCATATTGCCATCAATCCCCGCCGCCACATTGCGCCCACCAGCAAGGTTGATCCAGGTATCAATCAGCGTGTTGCGGCCATCCACTTTCAATGGATGGAGCGACTGAATATGCAGCACAGTCGGGCGCTGGCTGTTGGTCAATCCCAGAGTTTTCGCCTGAATGCTGGCGATTTGCTGATCCAGATACTGGTTATAGGCCACAGCTCGTGCCTGCGCCTCAGGCGTGCCAATCACCGCTGCCGTAGTGGTGAGAGAACGCTTCATCGAGCCAAAGTCATCAAACTGCATTTCCAGCACCGGAATGCCCGCCAGGCGGTAGGACTGGGCATCCGGATCATTGGCCGGGACAAAGACCGCATCCACATGGCGCGCCACCAGCGCTTCACTGGCGAAGGTTTTACCATGCGCCTGTAAAGCCTGGTTCAGTGACGGCTGAACCTTAAACATCCACGGCCGATCTGCCGGATGGTTTACCGTCGCGACAATGCGGTCACCCGCCCCCAGCGTCATCAGCAACGAATGATGGGCAAACCAGGCATCCGCAACATGGTTAACCGGATGGGTGATTTCCACCCGGTTACCACGATCGTCAGTCACGGTTTGCGCCAGGCCAGTGGCGCTGGCCAGCAATAACGGCAGCGCCAGCGCTAACCGGCAAATCGGTTTCAACATCGGTGTATTCCCGTCAGAAGTTAAGCTGCATGGATACCTGAACCATACGCGGCTCGCCCAGCTGGGCGCTGGCGTAACCCGAACCGCTGTAACCATTGAGTCCACCTGGTACGATATTGGTCCAGTAGTGGCGATTCGTCAGGTTGGTCACATCCAGGCGGAAGGTGGTGGCGGTATTGAACAGTTGGGTTTTCCATGCTGTTCCTGCATCCAGCGTGGTATAACCGCTCACCCAGCCATTGTTCTGGTTATCGGTGCTGCGCCGACCCACATAATGCAGGCCGCCGTGGATATCCGTGCCACTCAGCATCGGCAGGTCATAGGCAGCAAACAGGCTGGCGACGTAGCGCGACAAACCAACGATTTGCTTATCCTCGGTCTGTTTGCTGGCGGTTTTTAACAAACGCGGGTCCAGCCACGTCATGCCACCGTAAATATGTAAGCGATCAGTGACATCGCCATCAGCCATCAACTCAATACCCCGGTTACGCTGTTCGCCATCGATGGCATAGTCGCCACTGGCATTGGTATAGGCGTAAGGACGCTTGATCTGAAACACCGCGGCGGTGAGGAGAAGTTTGTTGTTAATCGCCAGTTTGCTGCCCATCTCCACCTGACGGCTGCGGTAGGGCGCGAGGATGTTCCCGGCGTTATTCGATCCGGTTGGTGCGGTATCCCCCTGTTGCAGGCTATCCGCGTAACTGACATACAGCGTCAGCGGGTCAACCGGCTTGTACATCAAACTGGCAGAACCGCTAAAGCCACTGTTTGACGATTCGCTGGTACGGCTGCCTGCTTTGTTGTAGTTGGACGAACTGAGCAAACTTTCGCTTCCTGCCAGCAACAGGCTCCATTGCGGTGAAAACGACAGGTTATCGCTCAACAGGAAGGCGTGTTGCGTGGCAGTGGCCGAATGGTAGCGGTCGGTGAAATCCGGGTAATCAGGTTCAGCAAAAGCCTGCGGATTATCCAGCGAGGCACTGCCCAGCGTTGAAGTCCCCCCTGCTATCGGATTCATATTTTTCCAGACAAAACCGCGCAGGCCGGTGGAAATCTGGTGATGAATCCAGCCGGTATCCACTTCACCATTCAGATTCGCCATGTAGCTGTTGATGGTAAAACGACTGGCGGTGGCCGAGGACGTGGTGGTGGTGTAATGGCCTTTATTGTCGGTAAAGGTATTAGTGACTGCCGTTGACTCACGATCGGCGATTTGTCGTAACACCCCCACTTCGCCCTGCCAGTTGCCGTCAAAATCGTGCTTCAGATGGACGCCCGCCGTCAGCGTATGGTTGTTATCACCGGCATAGGACTGGCCCAGATGCGCAGTTTTCGGATCAGGCGCGGCGGGGAATGTCAGGCCACTGCCCAGCGCAAATTTACCCGGCAAGCCTTTGTCATAGAAATGGTAATAGCTAAAGTTGGTCTCCAGCACCGTCTTATCGGTAAGGTTAGCATCCAGCGCCAGACTCACTAACTGACGACGTTTCTTACTGCCTTTTACGTAACCATTACCTTCATCATCCAGCATATTCAGGCGGTAGCGCAGCCGGTCGTTATCATCCAGCGGACCGCTAAAATCACCAGACAGCAGATGGCTGAGCCCGGTTCCACCCCCGACCGTAATGCTATGCTGCGGTGTATCGGTTGGACGCTTGCTGACAAAATTGAATAAGCCAGCCGGGTTGGCGGGGCCATAAAGCGAACCAGCCAGACCATTCAGCACTTCCAGATGATCAAACTGCTCTGCGGCGTAATCGGTGGTTGAGACCACATTCAACCCATCGATCATACTGTTTTGTACCACGCTGCCCTGCATACCCCGCGTCTGTGGACGCGCGCCATCCCCCTGTACCGAAGGCATATAGCGATAGATATCGGTGATGCTTTTCAGTTGCTGCCGCTTCATCAATTGCGGAGAAACTGTCTCAACCGACCACGGGGTATTACGTATTTCCTGGCTGCCTAAATTACCCAAGGTGGCTTTTTTATCGACAGATGAAGGGGTTTGACTGGGTGCTGCGGTGACGGTTAGAGCAGGTTGCTCTGTGGTGTTTTCTGCCGCATTGGCATTAATCGCTATCAGTACGCTTAAGCTAATTAAACTGATAACCGGTGTGTTACGCGAATTAATTTTCATTTCCTGGCCATTGCTTTACTGAATAAAAAAGATTGATTTATGGTATTGTTTTGTAAGGTTATTATTATCGCTATGTAAATTATTATATATCGTTAATTTTTAAAAGAGCAATCGTATATTTAGTCATGGCACATATCGCTATATAATCCTGTGCATATCGATATCAGGAGCCATTATGAACCGCCCTTTTTCCCGCTTTGCCTTAGCCAGCGTTTTACTGCTTACCTCACTGCACAGCTTTGCCAGCCGGGTGGTCACCGATCAGATCGGTCGCCAGGTCACCATTCCCGACAAAGTGGACCGTGTCGTGGTGCTGCAACATCAAACCCTGAATTTGCTGGTGCAACTGAACGCCACCGACAAAATCGTCGGCATCCTGGCAAACTGGAAGCAGCAATTGGGTGACGGCTACGCCACGCTGGTGCCGGAGCTCAATCACAAAGCGATGCTTGGCGATCTTACTCATGTGGATGTGGAAAGCCTGGTGGTACTCCATCCGCAGGTGGTGTTTGTGACCAACTATGCGCCGAAAGAGATGATCGATAAGATTTCCGCCCTCGGCATTCCGGTGATCGCGATCTCTTTGCGGCATGACGACGCTGGTCAGCAGGGCAAAATCAATCCCTCCATGCAGGATGAAGAACAGGCCTATAATCTGGGTATTAAGGAAGGCATCACGCTTATTGGTGAGGTGGTGAATAAGCAGCAACAGGCGCAAGCGCTGATTAATGCTGCCTTTGCAGGTCGCCAGCTGGTGGCCGATCATTTGCGGTCTGTTCCCGAGCAGCAGCGCGTGCGCGCCTATATGGCAAACCCGGACCTCACCACTTACGGTTCCGGTAAATATACCGGGTTGATGATGGCCCATGCAGGGGCACTCAATGTAGCGGCTTCCACCATTCAGGGTTTTAAACAGGTCAGTATGGAGCAGGTTATTGCCTGGAATCCGCAGGTGATTTTTGTTCAGGATCGTTACCCACAGGTGGTGGATGAAATCATCCATAACCCACAATGGCAGACCATTGATGCGGTGAAAAATCATCGCGTATGGTTGATGCCGGAATATGCCAAAGCCTGGGGCTATCCGATGCCCGAAGCCATTGGGCTGGGAGAACTGTGGATGGCGAAGAAGCTCTATCCGGAAAAATTCCGCGATATTGATATGCAGAAACAGGCTGACCAATGGTATCAACAATTTTACCGGACGCATTATCATGACAACGCTGCACATCCTGGCAGCCGGTAGCCTGAAACCGGTATGGCCAGCCTTAATGGCAGAGTTTGGGTTGAATGTCGAGACGGATTTTGGCCCGGCAGGCCTGCTGCGCGAGCGGATTGTGGCGGGAGTTCGCTGTGATTTGTTTGCCTCAGCGAATCTCGCCCACGCTGAAGATTTATTCCAGCGTGGGCTGGCGTTGAAAACTGGCCGCTTTGCGGCCAATGTGCTTTGCCTGACAGTGAAACGTGACCGCGTCACCGAACAGGATAACTGGCTTTCGTTACTGGCACGCCCCGATCTGACGCTCGCCACCTCGACACCGCACAGTGATCCCTCCGGTGACTATACCTGGCAACTGTTCGCCAACATTGAACAACATCATTCTGGATTAGGTCAGCAGATTCAGGCTAAAGCCCGCTGCCTGGTCGGCGGAACAGACAGCCTGACCGTCCCGCCGGGTGAGCTTGCCGCCAGCTGGCTTTTGACCCGGAATCACGCCGATATGTTTATTGGCTATGCCAGTTACGCCCCTCGCCTGACATCCTTTCCGGCACTCCAGGTATTGAGTATCCCGGCACCCTATAACGTTCGGGCTGAATATGCCTGGGCGCTGTGCCAGCCACAGGCATTGGTGCTGGCCGATTTCCTGCAGTCCGCGGCAGCGCAGCAGATTCTCAGGCAATACGGATTTTTAGCGGTAATGGATTGATCTCGCGCAGGGAATCACGTCAGTCAGCGCGAAATTATTTTATGGTGGCAACACGAAAATTGTGGGAATTGGCAAAAACATGATCCAGATCACATTTAACATATTGATGGCAGAGTCGGGATAAAACCCGGAAAACAGCAAAACCTGAACAAAATAACGCCACATTGGCATTCCTCCCGGCGATTCCTTCCCTTTTCCGCATAAGAAATATTTAATAATTAATCGCGAATTGATCACAGAGTAAGAACATCATTTTTGATTGCGAAACAATTTGTCATATTTAACGGGGTGAGTGGTTTTTTAATTCTGGCAGGATACGCCGCACTTAGCGCCTCCTCCTGGTCTTATTACTGTCATGCCGTGGTTTTCAAAAAACGCCGTTTTTTTTGCTGTTAAAACCTGTCTGGCCGCCTTTCTGGCATTATATTTCGCACTTGAACTGAACCTGGATAAACCTGCCTGGGCATTGACCACGGTATTTGTTTCCTCACAGCTTTATTCAGCCTCCACCATCTCCAAATCGGTGTTCCGCCTGATGGGCACCTTGTTGGGTGGCGTGTTTATCTTTTTTATCTTTCCGCTGACAGTGGAACATCCGCTGCTGTTTAGCCTGTGCGTATCGCTCTGGGTCAGCGTCTGTTTGTACCTGTCGCTGCACGATCGCACGCCGAAAAGTTATGTCTTTATGCTGGCCGGTTACAGCGCGGCGATCATGGGGTTCCCGGAAGTCACCACCCCACTGGCGATCACCAATACGGTGTTATCTCGCATTGAAGAGATCACCTTAGGCATCGTGTGCAGCAGCCTGGTACATGGCCTGTTGTTTCCGGTCTCCATGCGCAGCCTGCTGGAGCAGAGTGTCAGCCAGTGGTACCTCAATGGACGCAAGCTATGTAGCGACCTGCTTTCCGGCATCCCGACGGATAAATCCCCTGAGCGTGATGACATTCTGATCCGCATGGCGACCAATCCGCAGCAGGTAGAAATTCTTATCACCCACTGCGTGTACGAGGGGGATGCGGCGCGTCGATTGATTCGTCTGGTCAGTGTGCAGTACCAGCATCTGTCTTATCTGATCCCCACGCTTATCGCGATTGAAATTCGCCTGCAAAAATTGTCAGCGTTGCAAATCACCTTCCCGGAAAATGTGGCACAAACCTTCCGCCAGTTCCTGCTGTGGTTACATGACGGTGAGGCGGTGGGTGAAACCAGCGATATTCAGCAGGCTTTGGCAACCTGTCAGAAGGAACTTAACGAAACCTGGCGTCTGGGCGAGTTGCCTACTGAATCCCACCTATTACTGATCGGTGTACTGGAGCGTCTGACGGACTTTGTGCGTATCGCCGGAGCCTATCAGAGCGTAGGTGGGCTGGTGAGCGATCTTTCAGGTGATACCACGCTGGCGCGCGGCAAACGTACCCACCGCTTTTTTGACAAGGGGCTTATCCGCCTATCCGCCCTCACCGCCTTTTGTGCCACCTTCGGCTCCTGTCTGCTTTGGATGGCGACGGGCTGGCGTGATGGTGCATCCGCTCCGGTGATGGCAGCCATTCTGAGTTCGTTTTTCGCCAGTCTGGATACACCTCTCACCTCCATGAAGCTATTTATTCGTGGTGTTATCGTCGCCATCTTTATCAGCGTGATTTACGTGGCTATCCTGCTGCCGCAGGCGACATCGTTTGAGGCGCTGATGATTTGCCTGGCTCCGGGCCTGATCCTGCTCGGACTGATGATTGCCCGCCCCACTACCAATATGATTGGTCTGAGTGTCGCGATTCAGATTCCTGGTTTTATTGGCCTGGGCCATCATCTGCGCCCTGACCTTGTGGCACTCACCAATACCGCCATTTCCTCGATGACTGGCGTGTTATTTGCCGTCATCCTTACCGCTATCCTGCGCAATAAAAAGCCGTCCTGGACTGCACGCCGCGCGGTACGCATTGGTCTGCGCGAACTGCTGCGTTTTATCAAAGAAACGGAACGCAACGGTTCATCGTTACTGGGACGTCAGCGTTTTATCGGCCTGATGCTGGATAAGCTGAATGTGGTGCTGCCGCGCCTGCGCCTCGATCCACAACCTGATATGACCTCGGCGGGTATGTTGCTGAATGAGGTATGGCTGGGGGTCAACAGCTTTGACTACTACGCACGACATAAAGATTTGCTGGCGAAATATCATCTCGACAGCGGACAGATGTTTCACGAGCTGGGTTTGTTTCTGAAGCGACGTCTGAAATCATTGCAAACCACACCCCACCCGGATCTGCTGGATGAGATCGATACATTGCTGCTGATGCTGGAGCGTCTGGCGATGTGGGACGAGAGTCTGCTGACCCCAATGTTCCATCTTGCCAGCGTGCGGCTTTATTTGTTTCCGCAGCAGGCATGGCCGGTGATGAATGCGCGCCAGGCAGAGTTGATGCAGCAAAAGATGTATCGCCTGCCGCCACGGTAATTCATCCGATCTCCTCAGAGCATTTTATTATCAGGGATGCTTCATATTCTCTGCATAGCACAGGCTTTGCGCTATGCATAGCATTGAGGTTCTATTCTCGGAGGTAAAAAATGATGCCAATTTCACCAACATCTCCTTCGGCAATCACCACGCCGTTGCCACCACAAGCGACATCGCCAGTCAGTACTTTCGTGAATAACTTGTGCAGTTTAGGGAATACGCTGATAGCGATGATCACTCAGCCGTTCTACGGCACTCCGCATGAAAGCAAAATTGATTTATTTGAGGAGTCAATCTATCCCCGATTCAGAGAAAATGCCGAGATAAGAAAACTGGCAAAAAAATGGGAAACAAAAGATATTCCTACTGTTAAGCTGATAGTAAAAAGCCTGCCTGATTATTATCGGGACGATAATTTCAGGATATCTGATCTTTCTTATGAAAATATTTACCTGCACCGTGCACAGCCATTAAAATATACTGACTTAAAATCAAGAAGAATTGCAAATAAAACAGAACCCTATTTTTATCCCGGCAATGGGATTTTTTTCTTAATTTCTCTTAAGAAGAAAGAATGTAACCCTACGCTAAGAGCGATTCTATTGAATTAGTCTGCCATCTTGCTGATGTTTTACGCTGCGGCGGTAAAATCATTGATGATCCTTATAGCTTTACATCAGCAGCAATTTTTATCAGATTACCTGAAAACGAATCAATTCCATTCGAATTGGCGAAAGATCTATAATCTGTCTAATATGATCATTAGATTATCATGGATACTTCATATTTTTTACATTGCGTGATTTTTCAGCAACACCCAGGATGAGCAATCCATTTTATTGAGTGAGAAACCATGAATATTCAACCCGTTGGAGAAACCGTTCTCCTGCCGACACAGCCAGCAGAGTCATCAACCGAAGGACTGGTCAATAATATTCAATATTTAGGCACTGCCAATGAAAGTCTCCTTAGCCAGCAATCATTTGTTGTTTCGCACCAGGTAAATACGGATTCCCCTCTGCGTAAAGATACCTATCACCCATCCAATCGCGTAGAGAAAATGGCAGATATTGCCAGGAAATGGGGGATACAGGATATAGATACCGTTGAAATCATTGCAAACCGTCTTAATTGTACGCTTAACGAACTGACTTATTTATCGCCAGAAAATATTTTTCTCCATCGCTCCACCTCTCAGCATAATACGGAGAGCAACTGCATAACAAAAAGTCAGAGTGTGGAACGGTCAAGATACTTCCCAAATGGTGGTGTCCCGATGCTGATTTCCTTAGAAAGAAGAGTGAGTAACCCCTATGCAAAAACCGGACATGTTGCTCAAATGTGCAAGCTTTCTGACGTTCTCCATTCCGGTAGCAAAATCACAAATAATCTCGTGGCCTACGACACGAGAGCCGTTGTGGTGGTAATTCCACCCGAGGTGTCCATTCCCACAGAAACATTGGCGGCCTATGAGAAATCACTTCAACTGCAATATGAAGCTAATATTACAACCCTGGCCAGTAAATGGGAGACACAAGATATTGAAAGTGTGAAAACAATTGCTTCAGCACTCAATATTGGCTCACACAATCTGGCTAACTTTTTGAATATTCCAGCAGAAAACATCCATCTCCGTCTCACTATGGATCAAGATCAGGTTGTTATTCATAACAATACACTAACAAATAATATTGAATCTACTCCCGACAAACAAAATAGTGGCGTTTCTTTCAAGGTTTCATTAGAAAACACCAAAGAATCCCGTAACGCTATTACCTGTAAACTTTCTAATATTTTACAAACTGGTGGGAAAATCACTCATGACAGAAGCTCCTATAGTGTATGGGATGTTGTTGAACTGCCAAAGGATATATCGATTCCATTTGAATCATCTGCCATACAAGAGTAATTTTTGCTAGCCTTCACTTGGTAGCGGCGTGATTTATCGCGCTGCTACATTTTATGCATAAATCAGAAATGTATAATGAGGGACAGAATGAATACTATATCTGCAACATCAACAAGGCCAGTTTTAAACACCCCCCTGAATGCAACAGAACAATCCACAAGTCAGATGAGCGAGCATCTGATTTCAATCAACAATGATTTAGCAAACCTTTCCTCATTGGAACATGAACTGCAACAGACTTTTTCTAAAGAAATCCTGATTCAAATTCTCAGGAGACTGCACCCGACAAGGCAGGTTGGGCATCCGTGGCAACATCTTTTGCCCGAACGCTATTCGCAGCTACTACAACACTCGGCAAAATTGACAAGCGTGGAAAATGCTCGCGCCTTGCTGGAGAAACTTCCCGATATTCAACAGGAATGGCAGCGTGATGCCATCAATGCGATCAGTGAAAACTTTATTATGAGAATAGATAATTTCAATACTTTCTGTTTCATTATCAATTTTCTCATCTCTGACAACACGTTAAATCAACACCACCTTGAACTTCTTGTCTCTCATCTTATGGGCACCGTGGGGAAGATTATTTCATCCGATATAATCTTTCAGGCCGATCGGGCATTCCTTACTGAAGACGCAGCCAATCCTGAAAATGACCTGACCTACGAAGAAAAAATCATCCATTCAGATTTAAAACTTCAGGATGCTCAAAACTTGCTTTTTTTTCACAAAGTGAGAAGAATTCACTGGGATATAAAGTATGCTAATATCAAAGACGAAAGCAACGCAGACAATGCGCTAAAAAACATTATGATAAAAACTTTTGATGTTGTAGCCAAAAGATACAATGAGAAAATAATCAAAATCGACCAGGATAGAAAACAACTTCTCAAGTTACATCGTGATGATGCAAAAGGATCGCAAGAAAAAATCAAGAAAAGTTTTGAAGCCATCAACCGAAAAATTAAGACTTTCAATGACAGCAGGCACCATCATATCAACCTGATTAATCGCCATGCCTTCGAAATACTCTCAGATTTTATCGCTGAGAATAGAATGCAAACTTCGAACGCTACGCTTGAGAAAATCCAGCTTAAACTCGCCAGAACTATCGGGGATCTACATAAGCAACAGCGGCACATTGCCTTATATGCTATGATTCAAAAAAAACAATGTAATATATTGGTCCTGGCTTATCTGGCAAACACGATTAATGATGCTTTTTATCAGCATCCTTATGACGCAATGCAATTATTCGCTGGCGAAATGGAAACGCAACATAAAAACAATCAGAATGTATCCCCGGTTATTAACGCGATTAAAGCCAATAATAAAAAAGAACCACAAAATATCTGGTGGAGAAATATGGCTTTGCTCTCACCGGGTTGCCAGAAGTTATTGCAGGAAGCTTTCATAGATTGATAACCTTTTTTACCGCCGCAGCTTATCCAGTACCGCCATCATCCCCCGGCTCACTACGCGATCATGGCGCATCACAATACCCAGACTACGCTGTAATACGGGATGTGGTACAGACACACTTAATCCTGCCCGATCTTCTTCCTGCACCAATGCCATCGCTGGCACCAGGCTATAGCCTAACCCGGCACGTACCATTCGTTTGATGGCTTCAACACTTCCCAGCTCCATCACCAGCGTGGGCTTCACACCCGCCTTGCGGAACCAGGCATCGATGACGGCCCGCGTGCCGCTACCTGACTCAAAAACGATCAATGGCAATGATGCCAGCGCCGCTGGCGTGGCCGGTACTGCAACGGTTTCCCTGCTTTCGCCTGACACAATTAACCTGAAATCCTCTTCATATAACTGACTGACATGCACACTTTGGCTGCTAACCGGCAACGTGACCAGGCCGATATCCACCTGATTCTCTTCTACCGCGCGTATAATGGCGGCGGTGTTGCCGGTCCTCACGTCCACTTTCAGCTGTGGATGCTGCTGGCGTAATTGTTGCAGCAACGGGGGTAATAAATGGATACAGGCGGTCGCACCTGTGCCAACTGTCACCGTACCGCTGATCTCATCAGCATGTTGGGTGACGGCGGCCCGTGCCGTGGCAATCACGCTGGCAATATGTTCACTGTGCTCCAGCAGCGCCTGCCCTGCTGCGGTGGCCCTGACCCCGCGCCCGGTGCGTTCAATCAGCCTTGTTTGCAGTGATTGCTCCAGCTGACGGATTTGCAGGCTGACAGCCGGTTGCGAAAGGCCCAGCGCATCTGCCGCGCCGGAAAAACTGCCCCGACTGATAACCAGGCGGAAGGTATCCAGATGATCGAGATTGAGACTGGCCATCTCTAAAAATTCCTTATAGCGTGGATAAGCGCGACGGGCTGCCACAGATTCAGGCAACAGGTTAGCCTGAATGCAGATAACAAACGAGAGTCGTACCATGGAAATTTTGCTGGCAGAAGAACAACATATCCCCGCTATCCAACAGATTTATGCGTACCATGTGTTATACGGTTGCGCGACCTTTGAAACCGAACCGCCTGATGAAGCCACCCTGCTGGCTCGCCTGCAAAAAATTAACGCCGCCGGGCTGCCGTGGTTTGTGGCAATCGAAGACGGTGTGGTGCTGGGCTATTGCTATCTATCGCGCTGGCGCGAACGGTTTGCCTATCGCTTTAGCCTCGAAGATTCGGTGTATATCGACCAGCGATATACCGGACGCGGTATCGGCAGAAAATTGCTGGCGCAGGCGTTGTTATGGGCCGAACAGCACGGATATCGTCAGATGATAGGTGTGGTAGGCAACAGCGAAAACGATGCCTCCATCGCCCTGCACCGTTCAGCCGGTTTTACCGTTACCGGCACGCTACGCTCGGTGGGATTCAAACACGGCCGCTGGCTGGATACGGTGATTATGCAGCGCGAATTAGGTCCCGGAGATCGTACCCTGCCCTGAACAATAGCGGGTAAACAGGTCTACCAATGCAATCACCTGGTCATCCAGCGGGATCAGTTCCTTTTTCACAATCAGATGCATCGGCGTACTGCGCCGACCACCGTGATTAAGCGGTAACGGTTGCAGCACCCCCTGCCGGAGTGCCTCATCGATGCGCTCCTGCGGTAACCAGCCGTATCCCACCTGGTGCATTACCGCTTCAACCGCCGTATCTACCGTCGAGAAAAACCATTGTTCTGATTGCCCCACCGAGGCATTCGGTGCCTGCGAGCGCGAAGTACCGATGCGGATTTGCGGATAGCGTGACAGGTCATATTCCGTCAGCGGCTGCGCTAAGCTCAGCAGCGGATGGTCGCGATGGATAACCGCTAGAAAATCAACATTCATCAGCCATTGCCCGCGTCCGGAGACGTCTTCGCGGCGCGTCATCACCATCACATCGGCATCAGGCACCGCCGGATGCAGCGGATCGTCATATTCCAGCACCTCGGTCAGTTGAATTTGCGTCGCCGGGTATTGTTGCTGGAACTGCTGCAACACGCGAAATAGCGTCTGGCGGGGAAAAATATTGTCAACCACCAGCTCCAGCTGGGTACGCACCCCGTCATGCAAGCTGGCCGCGCGCGACTCCAAAACATGGAAGGCATTCAGCAATGGACGCACCTGCGCCAGCAGGGTTTCCCCCTGCGGGGTCAGCAGCGCACGCCTGCCTTCAATACGCAGCAATGAAATCCCAAGGCGTTGCTGTAGCAGCGAGAGATTGTAGCTGACGGATGACTGGCTGCGATTCATAGCTTCCGCCGCCTGATTATATCCGCCCAATTCAACGACTTTATCCAGGATCGCCCATTGTTCCAGCGTAGTCTTAAACATGAATACATCCATTATTTAGATTAAAACTATCCAAAAATAGCGTTATTCATTCATTTTTTAAAGAGGTATCGTTAGTTCATCAACTGAAGGAGATGAAAAATGAGCACCTTTGATAAACAAGATTTGAGCGGTTTTGTTGGTAAACATCTGGTCTACACCTACGACAATGGCTGGAATTACGAGATCTACGTGAAAAATGCCACCACCCTCGACTACCGTATTCACAGTGGTCTGGTGGGAAATCGCTGGGTGAAAGATCAGCAGGCTTACATCGTGCGGGTCGCCGACGCGGTGTATAAAATTTCCTGGACCGAACCGACCGGCACCGACGTCAGCCTGATCGCCAACCTCGCTGACCTTGTCTTTCACGGCACCATTTTCTTCCCGCAGTGGGTGATGCTGAATCCGGAAAAAACCGTCTGCTTCCAGAATGATCATCTGAGTGAAATGGCGGCGTATCGTGAACAGGGACCCACTTATCCGACCACAGTGATTGATGAATTTGCCACCATTACCTTTGTGCGCGACTGCGGTCCCGATGATGAGAGCGTGATTGCCTGTGCGGCGAGCGAACTGCCCGCCGACTTCCCGGCTAATCTGCGTTAATCCAGCCAGGCTGCGCTGTGGAAATCGATTTCCCAGCACAACACCTCCGCATACAGCTTTGACAGCCGCTGCCGTTCGCTTTCCGGCAGCGTGGCTGTGCAGGCATCCAGTTCGGCTTTCAGCCAGCTCGCCTGTTGATAAAATGCCTCCTCGGCATGCAACTCCACCCAGCGGCGAACATCTGCATCGCTTTGGGTTTGCTGGACCACCCGCGCGCACCAGTGGTAGTACATCCATTCGGCACCAAACATGATGGTGATGATGTCGGCATAGCTGCCCTGCTGCGCCGTGTGCAACATGCCCTGATCGAAACGTTGTACCCCAGGCAGATCGCCCGGAACACTGGCCGGATCAATATTGCGCCGCGCATAAACCTCTTCAAACCAGGCAATCTGCGTATCAACCAGCGCATTCAATACCGTAATCAGCCAGCGCTGCTGGCGGATGCCGGGCGCTTTGCTGATGCCCAGCGCAAAGATGGCGATAGCGGTAGCAACAAAGTTGCCTTCAAACACCAGATACCGATTGAATACCGCCTCATCGAGCTGATCCTGTTCAATATCCAGCACGAAACGATGTTGCTGCATTTCCTGCCAGATAGCCTGATGTTCCTGTAACAGACGATCGGTGAATGACATCACTCCTCCTCCAGCACGGCTTTGGCTACATTCATAAAATGTTTCACGCGCGCCAGTTCCACTTCATTCCACCAGACACCATCACGTTTCAGCGCGCTGGCCACAATCACGCCCTGAGTGCGACCGAGAATTTCGCAGACGTTACCCGGCGTAACACCCGATCCCACCAGCAACGGCAACGAGGTGGCACTGCGGATTTCATCGATTTCGCTTAAGGTGGCGCTATCGCCGGTGCGCTGCCCGGTGGCAATCACTGCATCCGCTTCAAAGAACTCCACATCACGGGTGAGCTCAGGAATGGAACGATCGGCGACAATCGCATGGCTGCCGTGCTTCACATGGCTGTCGGCAAACACCCGAATATGCTCAGCGCGTAGCTGGCTGCGATAACGCAACGCTTTGGCCGCTGCCCCCTCAATCAAACCTTCATTCGCCACATAGGCATTGGCCCATTGATTGACCCGGATAAAATCCGCGCCACCGGCCAGCGCCGTTGCCAGTGCCGGGATCGCCGCATTCGCCAGCACGTTAATTCCCAGTGGTACACCAAAACGGCTGCGAATTTTTTCGGTGATCACCGCCATAAATGCGGCTGTCTCCGGGCCGATATCCTCCGGTTTCGAAAACGGAATATCGCCATGATTCTCAACAATCAAACCATGCACCCCGCCTGCCAGATAATTTTCCGCATCCCGCAGTGCGCGATCGATAATATCAGAAACAGGTGCGCCGTGATATTTTGGCGAGCCAGGAAAAGCATCGCAATGAATAACCCCTATCACTGCTTTTGAACGTGAAAATATTTCTTGAATTGCATCACTCTTTTCTGATGAGATAACTGCCATCTTAATCACCTTTTCGAGAAAACCATGCATATCTACGTATGCGGCAATATTACCGTTGATGAATTCTGGCAGGTTGATCATTTTCCTTCCGAGGGTGAATCCGCCCTGGGAAATAAAGTACATAGTGATGTGGGTGGCAAAGGTTCCAACCAGGCGATGGTATTATCCCGCTGTGGTATTGCCACCACATTAATTACTGCTACCGGCGCAGATTCACAGGGTGAATGGTTACGCCAGCGCGCCAGTGATGAAAGATTGACGCTGTTACCTTCTGCGGCCACCGTTACCTTTAGTGACAACTCGGTTATTTTCACCACGGCTGATGGCAACAATGCCATTATGACCAGCAATGCCGCCGCAAATAGTCTGACCCCGGAAAGCGTTAGCGCACATTTAACAGCGGCGCAACCGGGAGATATTTTTTTACAGCAGGGAAATCTCTCCCCGCAAACCACTCTGGCATTGTTCCAGCAGGCTAAATCCCGGGGTATGACCACGATATTTAACCCTTCCCCGGTGAATCCGGATTTTGCCCATTGCTGGCCCTGGGTAGACATCGCAGTCGTCAATCAGGGAGAAGCGGCCTTACTGCTCCCGATGCTGCCACCGCACGGTAGCCTGATCACCACCCTGGGCGCTGCCGGTGCGCAATTACAGCGTGACCAGCAGAGCTGGCAGGTCGCCGCCGTCAAAGCCGAGGTTATCGATACCACCGGCGCGGGTGATACCTTCCTTGCCGTGATGCTGGCCTCCAGCCTGCTGCGTCAGACCCTGCCGGACGCGCTGGCATTGCGTCATGCCACTGCGGCGGCAGCCATCACCGTCAGCCGCCGGGGGACCTGGGGCGCATTTCCCACCCGCTCAGAGTTACAGACCATTCTGGCCCGGCGTTAATGCCGGACCAGAGGTTTATTTGAACATGGCGCGATAGCTACCCACGTTCTCTTTGGTCACCACCGTCGCCGGTACCTGGATGTGTTTCTGCACCGTTTTACCGGCGCTGATGGCATTCAGGGCTTTGACGGCTTCTTCACCCATTTTTTCCGGGTCCTGTTGCAGTACCGCCACCACATAACCCTGATCGATACCGCTGATGGCGCGGGCAGTCAGGTCCCAGCCAAACACCTTGATATCCTTCTGACGTCCCTGGTTTTCCACCGCCGCAATCGCGCCGAGCAGTGCCGGTTCACCGGTGGCATAAATCGCGGTCATATCCGGGTTGCCGGTAATCAGGTTTTCCGCCGCCGTCATCGCGTCATCCTGGATGTTGCGGCCATCAACCACATCGGCCACGCTGATGTTTTTATTGCTTTTGATGGTGTCTTCAAAGCCTTTCTGGCGCTCATTCTGGATGGCAGAATTCAGCGCGCCAACAATACCGACACGCGCTTTGCCGCCCATACTTTTATCAACATAACCCAGGAAATATTTGCCGAGGATCTTACCGCCTTCAACGTTATCTACCCCCACCTGAGCCGCCTGTGGGCCAACGGGTAATACCGCATCGATAGCAATCACCGGAATATTTTTCGCTGCCGCTTCTTTAATTGCGGGCATGATGCCATTGACGTCAATGGCATCCACCATAATGCCTTTCACGCCCTGTTCAATATAGTTTTCAATCGCATCATTTTGTGAAACAGGATTATCGTTAGCGTTAAAGATAACGACATTTTTACCGCTGGCTTTTGCCGCTTCCTGCGCGCCTTTATTCATCTGATTAAAAAATAAGGCCTGCTGATTGATCTGCACCAAAGCATAATCAGCCGAAGCCGCCATAACGGAAGTAGTCATTATCGAAGAGAGAAGTACAACACAGGAAAGAACGCTTTTCTTGCTGGTGTTAAATAACATCATCGTTGCCCTCATCAAAAAGTGTCTGCACCCTGGTGGGTAAGTTTTTTTGCGGGACAAATATCTGTAACAGCAAACATAATGTCTGCTGCCTGCATTGGCGGCCTTTATTACTTTTCCGTCACGAACTCCGTTCGGTGGCTGGATGAAAAGCGCTAAAGGAAAAACGGCATCGGATAAACTGGGTATTAACATTCGCCGAACGCAATAAAATGTCAAGCGAATATTTTAAGTGCAGCCGCAGTAAAAAGTCTGTCGCTGGCAGGGAAAAATGTGTTAATGCTGTGGCCGATAAAAGGTGTGCACTCATGACAAAAAAACGCGTTTTACTTTCAGATGTGGCGCAACTGGCTGGGTTGTCAAAAGCAACCGTGTCGCGCTATCTCAATCATTCGCTGGTTCTGCCGCAGGATACCGTTACGCGTATCGAAAACGCGATCCGTCAGCTGGATTATCGCGGCAACTCGCTGGCTCGCCGCTTAAGCAAAGGCGGCAGCGAAACACTCGGCCTGGTGCTGCCCGATATTACTAACCCCTTCTTTGCCGAGCTGGCCGATGCCGCCGAAGAAGCCGCGTCACAGCGTGGCTACAGCCTGGTGTTATGCATCACCCGCAACAACCCGGACAAGGAATGCCAGTTTATTCGCTGGCTGGATACCTGCCAGGTGGATGGCCTGTTGTTCACCACCAACCGCCCGGATAATGGCCTGCTGCGCAAAGAGGTCCAGCGCCAACAGCGTATCGTCTTGCTGGATGAGGATATTCCCGGCAGCAACGTGCCGAAAGTTTTCGCCGATAACGTCCAGGGTGGCAAACTGGCGACGGAGCAGCTGATTGCCGCCGGGCATCGGCAGATTGCCTTTGTTGGCGGTCCCGATGCGTTGATGAGCGTGCGCGAACGTTACCAGGGTTTTTGCCAGGCGATGCAACAGGCCGGGCTGGCAGTGGTGCCGGAATGGGTGTTGTTTGGCAAATACGAGCGCAGTTTTGGCGCGCAGGCCCTGCACCATTTCTTTGCCAGCGTACCACGCCCGAGTGCGGTGTTCGCCGCCAGTGATTATCTGGTGCTCGGGTTACTGGATGGCCTGCGTGAACGCGGGTTGCGTGCGCCGGAGGCCCTGTCCCTGGTGGGATTCGATGATGCCAGCTATGCCGATTTCACCCAGCCGCGTATCTCCACCATTCGCCAGCCCGCACGGGATATGGGGCGTGCCGCCGTTGAACAGATGCTGAATCTGCTGCACGGCGATTTGCCGCTGCCGCAGGAAACCCGTTTACCGGTGGAATGGATTGCGCGCGACTCCATCAGTCCCCTGCACAACGTGCGCTAAATTAGCGCATCGTTGCACCCTGCTGGCTCATCACGCTTAAAATCTCCGCCACCAAGTAAACCGGTTTACCTGAGTGAAAAAAATATTTCACCAAAGTAAACATCAGGTTGCACAAGGTTGCATGAGGTGATTTTTTCACCTGGCACAGTCTCTGCTATCTTTCCAGTGGCGAACAAATATCTCTGCAAGACATGCGTTGGTCAGCGACACGTATTACGCGCATCGGGTAAACCGGTTTACAAGATGTAAACCCTTACCGCGTAAGGCGTCCGCTGATGCAACGTCTCCGTTTGAATCACAAGGGGAGTGTTGAGATGCAACAGCAGCAACGTGCCGCCCCGGCACGGGTTGAGATGATCAATATCACTAAAACCTACGGCTCGATTCGCTCGCTGCGCGGTGTGAATCTCGAGCTGGCACCCGGTGAAGTGCTGGGTCTGGTCGGTGACAACGGTGCCGGTAAATCCACGCTGACCAAGGTGCTGTCCGGTGCCGTAGTGCCTACCAGCGGAGCAATTCGTATTGATGGCGAGGAGCAGCGTTTCGCGAATCCCGCCGATGCCCGACGTTGCCATATCGAAATGGTTTATCAGGATCTGTCGCTGTGCGACACCGTGGATGTCGCGGGTAACCTGTTTATGGGCCGCGAACCGATGAAACACTGGCTGGGCGTGCCCTTTCTCGATCAACAAAAAATGCATGCCGATGCGCGTGAAATGCTAAAGGGATTGGGGATTTCCATTCCTGATACCCGCCTGCTGGTGCGTAATTTGTCAGGTGGGCAGCGTCAGGCGATCGCCATTGCCCGTGCGGCAGCGTTCGGTCCGAAAGTGCTGATTATGGATGAACCCACAGCGGCGCTGGCCGTGGCCGAGGTGGAAGCGGTGCTGGAGCTGATCAAACGCGTCAGCGCCCGTGGCGTTAGCGTGATCCTGATTACCCACCGTTTGCAGGATCTGTTTCTGGTATGCGATCGCATCATGGTGATGTACGAGGGCACCAACGTGGCGGACCGCCGGGTGGCCGACACCAGCCTGAGCGAAATCGTCAACCTGATTGTCGGCGAGAAGTTCAGCGCGCCGTCCGCCCACGCCCATTAAGGGAACGAGTATGAGTATGGTTAACCTCTCCGGTACACGCATGATCCAGCATTCGCTGCCCAGACGCCTGCTACATAACCATTCTGGCGTGGTCAGCATTGCGCTGTTTTTTGTCTTCTGCTGTGTGGTGTTTTCACTGATCACCAGCAACTTTCTCACCACGCCTAACTGGCTCAACATTATTCGCCAAAGCGCACCGCTGCTGATTGTGGCGACGGCGATGACGCTGGTGATCACCACCGGTGGCATTGATCTCTCGGTAGGATCGACGCTGGCGCTGGTAGGCGCGTTGTCCGCCATTGCCCTCAACAGCTGGGGCTGGCCCTGGTACTGCGTACTGATTGGCGGCCTGGCAATGGGCGCGTTAGTCGGCGCGATTAACGGTTTCTTTATCGCTTACGAGGGGATTCCGGCGTTTATCGTCACCCTCGCCACCCTGGCGGTGGTGCGGGGCGTGGCGCTGTTGATCACCCAGGGCTACTCGATCCCGGTCCCCGCCGATAGCCCGTTTACCTTTATGGGCCGCGCCTGGGTGATGGGTATCCCGATGCCCGCCCTGATCGGCATTGTGGCGCTGATTGTCGGACATGTGGTGCTTAACCATATGCGTTTTGGTCGCTATGTCACTGCCATCGGTGCCAACGCCGAAGGTGCCCGCCGTAGCGGTATCAATACCAAAGCGGTGGTGATGCGCGTTTACATTATCAGCGGCATGGCAGCCGCGCTGGCAGGCATGATCATCACCGCCCGTCTCGGCAGCGGTTCCTCTAATCAGGGCGAAGGGTTTGAGTTGCAGGTTATCGCTGCCGTGGTGCTCGGCAGCACCAGCCTGTTCGGCGGTTTTGGCACGGTGATCGGTACGTTATTGGGTGCGCTTTCCATCGCCATTATCCAGAACGGGTTGATTCTGTCGCATATTTCACCGTTCTACACGCAAATCGCCACCGGCGCGATCATCCTGCTCGCCATCTGGATCAACACACGCATTCTCAACCCGGCACGCGCCTCTGCCAAAGGATAGCTGATGAAAGGTTCACTTTTTCGTCATCCCGAACCGCTGCCGCTTGGCGTGCAAAGCGGTTATGTGATGACGGTCCTCGGCCCGCTGCCGCTGGACCAGATGGGTGTCACGCTGATGCATGAACACATTTTGCTGGATGCCTCAGGCAAATGGGTACCGCCCTGCTGTTGTAGCGAGCGCCATATCGCCGAGATGCCGGTACGCATCGAAAATCTCGGTGAATTGTCGCTCAATCCGCTGATGAGCCGTGATAACTGCCAGCTGTTTGACGTCGATGTGGCGATTGAAGAGTTGATGAAGTACCGCGCCCTCGGTGGGGAAACGGTGGTTGATCCCACCAATATCGGTATTGGCCGCGACCCTAAAGCATTGCAACGTATCGCCCGTCTCACCGGCCTGAACATCATCATGGGCACCGGTTTGTATCTGCAACCGTCGCACCCGGAGTGGGTAAAAACCACCAGCGTGGAACAGCTGACGGAAAAACTGATTTATGACCTCGGTGGACTGGCGGAAAAACCTGAGGTGCTGGCCGGGCTGATTGGCGAGATTGGCGTATCCAGTCGTTTCACCGCCGATGAAGAGAAGTCACTGCGGGCGGCGGGACGCGCCAGTGCGGCCACCGGGGTGCCGATTGAGGTTCATCTTCCTGGCTGGGAACGTCTTGGCCACAAGGTGCTGGATATTCTGGCCCAGGAAGGTGCTGATTTGCGGCATACCGTGTTGTGCCATATGAACCCCAGCCATGCGGATAAAAGTTATCAGCGAGAACTGGCCGATCGCGGTGCGTATCTCGAATACGACATGATCGGCATGAGCTACTACTACGCCGATGAACAGGCACAGTCCCCCTCCGATGAAGAGAATGCTAACGCGATTTGTGCACTGATCGATGACGGCTATCTCCAGCAGATTTTGCTGTCGCAGGACGTGTTCCTCAAAACCATGCTGACGCGTTACGGCGGCCACGGCTACGGCCACATCCTAAAAAATTTCGTACCGCGCCTGCGCCGCCACGGTGTCAGCGGTGAACAGTTAGAAACGTTGATGATCGCCAACCCACAGCGGGTATTTGGCGCGTAATGGAGAAAATCATGACGAAAAAGGTTCTGCTGGTGGGTGAATCCTGGACCAGCACCTCAACACATATCAAAGGCTTTGATCAATTCGCGACCGCCACCTGGCACAACGGTGCGGTGGATTTCCTCGCGGCGTTGCAGGACAGCGCGTATCAGGTCACCCATATGCCGGTACACGAAGCCCCTGAACAGTTCCCGCTGACGCTGGCTGCATTACAGGAATGGGATGTGATCATTCTGTCGGATATTGGTGCTAACACCCTGCTGCTGCATCCCGCTACCTGGCTGAAAAGCCAGCGCACCGCTAACCGCCTGACGTTACTGCATGATTATGTTGCTCAGGGGGGGGCGCTGATGATGATTGGCGGTTACTACAGTTTCCAGGGCATCAATGGCGGCGCACGCTACCGCAACACGGCGGTTGAACAAACGCTGCCCGTACGGTGCCTCGCCTGGGATGACCGGATTGAGCGCCCTGAAGGCTGTTACCTGGAGCAAACCCAGACGCATGGCATTCTGGAAAATCTGCCTGCGGAGATGCCGTGGCTACTGGGCTATAACGAAGTCGAAATGCAACCCGAAGGGCAGCTGCTGGCGACCGTCACCGGTACAACGCACCCGTTGCTGGCAATCCGCGAATATCAGCAGGGACGCACGCTGGTGTGGACCAGTGATATGTCTGCGCACTGGCTGCCACCGGAATTTGCGCAATGGCCCGGATTTCGCCAGCTGTGGCTCAATTGCCTCGACTGGCTGACCGGATCACCCGCATGAGCGCGTTACGCGATCTGACGCAGCAATTGCTGCGTTTTAACACCATCAATCCCCCCGGTGACGAAGCTGCATGCATGGCGTGGCTGGCAGATTACCTCAGCGATGTGGGTTTCCAGGTGCAGCAGCATAGTTTTGGTGAACGGCGAACCAATTTGATTGCCATGTTACCGGGCAAGACTAACGGCAAGCCGCTGGGTTTTACCGGACATCTGGATACGGTGCCGCTGGGCGTGGCTGACTGGCAATATGACCCTTTCGGTGCGGATATTATTGATGGTCGCCTCTATGGACGCGGCAGCAGCGATATGAAAGCGGCGATTGCTGCCTTTGTCACCGCCTGCCAGCATCATCAACCCGCAATCATGGCGGGTTGCGGCGTGGTGCTGTACCTCACCGGCGGTGAAGAAACCGGCTGCGATGGCGCACGGGCTCTGATCGGTGACACCGCGTTGCCTCAGCCGGGCGCGTTAATCGTCGGCGAACCGACGGCTAACTATCCGGTGATTGGGCACAAAGGGGCGTTGTGGTTACGCTGCGAAACCCGCGGGAAAACCGCGCACGGTGCCATGCCGCATCTGGGTATTAACGCTATCTATCTGGCGGCGGAGGCGCTGGGGAAGATCCAGCACTTCTCGCCTGGCGCGTCACATCCGCTGATGAAGCAACCCACGCTGAACGTGGGACGCATTCAGGGTGGGTTAAACATCAACTCGGTGCCCGATCGCACCACCTTTGATGTCGATATCCGCACCGCGCCAAATCTGCAACATGGCGAAATCCGCCAGCGCCTCTCAACTGCCCTCGGGGAAAGAGTGTTCATCACCACGCTGGTCGATTTGCCTGCGGTGCTGAGCGCAGAAGAACATCGCTGGATGCAACAGGTGTTTCAGCTATGTCAGCCTCTACACGCCGAGCCATTGACTGCGCGGATTGTGCCCTACTTTACCGATGCGTCGCTGCTGCTACCGGCACTGGGTTCACCACCGTGCGTCATTCTCGGGCCGGGTGAACCAACGATGGCGCATCAGACTGATGAATATTGCCTGCTGTCACGGCTGGAAGAGGCAGAGAATTTATACGGGCAATTGATTGAGGCGTGGATGACATCTCAGGCCGCCATCAATGGCGACCCTACGATTTAACGTTTTATCAATCACGTAATCAATGCGAAGAAACAAATGCCGCGTCGCGATGCTCTGGCGGCACGGCGAAATGCTGTTGCATTCTGCGGCTCTCCTCCGCCGGTGGCAGGCCAAACAGGCGTTTGAATTCGCGGTTAAACTGCGACGGGCTTTCATAACCCACCGCAAAGCTGGCAGCGGCAGCGGTCATCTCCTGTCGCACCATCAACATCCGCGCCTGATGCAATCGTACTGATTTCACATATTGCATCGGTGCAGTACCGGTGATGGTTTTAAAATGGCTGTGAAAGGTGGGCACGCTCATCCCCGCTTCTGCCGCCAGCTGCGCCAGTGTCAGCGCCTGTGCATAGGTGGCATGGATCTGGCGCAGCGCTTTGCCAATTTTGCCAAACTGTCCCTGCTGCGTCAGCGCCGAACGCATTACAGTGCCCTGCGCGCCGGTCAGCACCCGGTAATACAATTCACGCATCAGGGCTGGCCCGAGAATGGCCGCATCACGCGGATGATGCAGCGCTTGCAGAAAACGCAGCACAGAACCTTGCATCACCGCATCCATCGGGCTGGACATCATGCTTTGCGGTGCCGGTATCGGTTCGGCACCGCCCTGCTGTTCGAGTTGCAGCAACAACTCCGCCGCGACGGCGAAATCCAGATGGAGATAAATAGCCAGCAAGGGTTGCTCCGGGCTGGCATCGGTTTCCATCACAAAGGGCACCGGCACTGAAACCGCAAGGTAATGCTGGGCATCATAGACATAAACCCGATCGCCCAAATAACCGCGCTTACACCCCTGGCAGACAATCACGATACCGGGATCGTACAGCACCGGCGTGCGTGTCAGAGGACGGTCGGATCGCAGGATACGCACCTGCTCCAGTGCGGTCAGGTTATAGCCCTCCTCCGGTGCCAGTGCGCGAAGCAATGCCACCATGCTGGTCTGAATCTGCTCACTCATAAAATCACCCACTCATAAGATTAGGCAATAAAACCAGAAGATACGGCCTCAGCACAAGAAAGAATGAAGAATATTATGCATTCTCACTTGTTAGCAGGAGCCTATCTTATGTCATCAACCAAAACGTTATTCATCACCGGTGTCAGCAGCGGCTTTGGCCGTGCTTTAGCGCAGCAGGCATTAAACCAGGGTCATCGGGTGATCGGCACCGTGCGTAATCAGGCCGCCGGAGAGGCATTTGAAGCGCTTAAACCTGGTTTCGCCACCGCCTGCCTGCTGGACGTGACTGATTTCAGCGCCATCAACAGCACCGTTGCTGCACTGGAAGAGGAAGTGGGTCCGATTGATGTGCTGGTCAACAATGCCGGTTACGGCCATGAAGGGGTGATGGAAGAATCTTCCCTGGAGGAGATGCGTCGTCAGTTTGATGTCAACGTATTTGGCGCTGTCGCTATGATCAAGGCGGTGCTACCGTTTATGCGCCAGCGCCGGCGCGGCCACATCATCAACATCACCTCGATGGGCGGTTTTATCACCATGCCGGGTATCACTTATTATTGCGGCAGCAAGTTCGCGCTGGAGGGGATTTCCGAAGCGCTGGGCAAAGAAGTGCAGCCTTTTGGTATCTTCGTCACTGCCGTGGCACCGGGATCGTTCCGTACCGACTGGGCAGGTCGTTCGATGGTGCGCAGTGAAAGAAGCATTGCCGATTACGACGCGCTGTTTAATCCCATCCGCCAGGCGCGCGTGGAAAAAAGTGGTAAGCAACTGGGTGACCCACAAAAAGCCGCTGTGGCGATGCTGGAGATCATCGGCAGCACCAACCCTCCGGCGCATCTGTTGTTAGGCAGTGATGCCCTGGCACTGGTACAGGATAAATTAACCACCTTTAATGAGGATATTAAACGCTGGGAAAACCTGACACGTTCAACCGATGGTGAATAATGGTTTGTCAGATATTTTAAATATTTCACCTTAATGAAAGATGCGCCGGCACCTTATTTCTCTTGTTAATGCTGGCGCAGTTTTTTTAGAATTTATCTGATGCAATTACCACACAAAATATAGGTTATCTGGTCAGGGTTTCGAGAAAGAGAAATGCGGATCAATAACGAATTTCTTCGGTACGCCAGAATCAAATTCACTGTAGCCGCGCGGCGCATCTTCCAGTGAAATCACTTCAACCCCAACAATTTTGGCAATCGGAATACGATCCCACAGAATGGCCTGCATCAGCTGGCGATTATATTTTATCACCGGTGCCTGCCCGGTGTGGAAGGCGTGTGATTTGGCCCAGCCCAGTCCCAGACGAATGCTCAGGCTGCCCATTTTTGCTGCCTTATCGACAGCGCCAGGATCTTCTGTGACATACAGGCCGGGAATACCGATTTTGCCTGCGACTCGCGTCACCTGCATCAGCGCATTGAGAACAGTTGCCGGTGCTTCATGCTGCGCCCCTTCGTGACCATGCCCACGGGCTTCAAAGCCCACGGCGTCGATGGCGCAATCCACTTCCGGCTCACCGAGGATGGCAGCAATCTGCTCATGCAGCGGTGTATCCTGACTTAAATCAACCACTTCGAAACCCTGTTCTGCCGCATGTTTGATGCGTGCGCCATTCATATCACCAACGATCACCACCGCCGCACCCAACAGGCGTGCAGAAGCAGCGGCCGCCATGCCGACCGGACCCGCACCCGCCACATAGACGGTGCTACCTGGTCCTACCCCCGCCGTCACCGCCCCGTGGAAGCCGGTGGGCAGGATATCGGAAAGGCAGGTTAAGTCTTTGATTTTCTCCAGTGCCTGCTCGCGATCCGGCAGCTTGAGTAAGTTGAAATCGGCATAGGGCACCAGTACATATTCAGCCTGCCCCCCCACCCAATCCCCCATGTCCACATAACCATAGGCCCCACCGGCACGCGCCGGGTTTACCGTCAGACAGACGCCGGTGTGTTGTTCTTTACAGGAACGACAGCGCCCGCAGGCGACGTTGAACGGCACTGAGACCACATCACCGATCTCAAAGCGTTCCACATCGCGACCTTTTTCGATCACCTCCCCGGTGATTTCATGCCCCAGCACTAACCCAACCTGGGCGGTGGTACGCCCGCGCACCATATGCTGGTCGGATCCGCATATATTAGTGGAGAGTACTTTGAGGATCACTCCGTGTTCTATTTTCTTGCCCCTGGGATCGTGCATTTTCGGATAATCAATCGACTGGACTTCAACTTTGCCATTACCTATGTATACCACTCCGCGGTTTTCAGACATGTGAGCACCTTTCAGAAAGTATTAATTTTTAAATGTCGCCGTTGAGCATAGGATCATACTCTGCGCCTCTAAGCTTAATAACTCCCCTGCACGCGGTTGTGCTTTCTGCGTTTATTATTCTCGATGTGTGCAAAGCATCACAATTAAATTAAACATCATTCAACTTGTGGATAATTTCAGTGCGGTATTTATTCAGGACAAAATTTATTTACTGCCTCGCTTAAATAGCAGATATACAGCGACGCTGTGGCCGGTTTTTGTTAGTCGATGTTGTAGTATGTTGTAATCAAAGTGGTACCGGGAGTGTTTCTGAAACGCGTGATAAATCACGCCGCTACCGCCACATTTGTAGCGGCGCGATTTATCGCGCAAAGCCAAAAACCTGGCGCTAACGCAGTTTTGCGCATGCGGTCAGCAATCGCTGGCACGCCGTTTCCAGCAGCGCATCGTCCACCGCATAGGCGATACGCAGATAGCCCGGCGTCCCAAACGCCGAACCATGCAACACCGCCACCTGGGCTTCCGCCAGCAGCCAGGAGGCCAGCTCCTTATCATCGCTGATCACCTCTCCGCCCGGCGTACGGCGACCCATCAACCCCTGGCAATTGGCAAACACATAAAATGCGCCTTGTGGGGCACTGGCACTCAGTCCGTCGGTGGCCGCGATCATCGCCAGCACCTGGTTACGACGCTGTTCCAGTTTTGCCAGCCAGCCCACCAGAAAATCAGCCGGTTGATTCAACGCTGCCACCGCCGCCGCCTGGGCGATGCTGCTGGCATTGGAGGTGCTTTGCGATTGCAGCACCTGCATCGCCGCAATCAGCCAGCGCGGTCCCGCCGCATAGCCCAGACGCCAGCCGGTCATGGCATGGCTTTTTGACACGCCGTTCACCGTCAGGGTGCGATGTGCCAGTTGGGGTGCCACTTCGGCAAAGGTCGCGAACGGCGTCTGGTCATAACGCAGCGGTTCATAGATATCATCGGCCATAATCAGCACATGCGGATGATCGGACAGCACATCTGCCAGCGCCCGCAGCTCCTGGGCGCTATAAATCGCACCGGTTGGATTGCCCGGCGAATTGAGGATCACCCAGCGCGTTTCCGACATCAGGGCCGCCGCCAGCTGCGCCGGTTGTAGCTTCCAGCCGTCCGCTTCAGCGCAGGGAACAATCACCGGCTCACCTTCCGCCAGCGTGACCATGTCCGGGTAAGACACCCAGTAAGGGGCGGGAATGATCACCTGCTGGCCTGCATCGACCGTCGCCAGCAGCGCATTAAAAATCAGCTGCTTCGCTCCGCTACCGGCGATGATTTCATCTGGCGCGAACTGCAACTGATTATCACGGGCAAATTTACCGGCAATTGCCGCCTTCAATGCTGCGGTACCCGCCACGGCGGTGTACTTGGTTTGCTGCTGCACAATGGCTTCGATACCGGCATAGCTGATTGACGCCGGGGTGGCAAAATCCAGCTCGCCCTCGCCCAGATTGATCACCGCTTTGCCTGCTGCTTCCAGTGCACGTACCTGGTCAGAAATGGTCGCGGTTGGCGAAGGTCGTACCCGCTGCATGCGCCGGGCCGTTTGACTGTTATTCATAAATCCTCTTTTGTATCTGATGATTCAACTAATACAATTATTCATCCAACATCAGCAGGAAAATTGCCGTGTCACTGATATTCATTCTCGATGATTCACCCTTACCGGCCCGTTACGGTGTCACCGCCAGCCTGTGGGCTAATCAACTCGGGTTGCCGTTATGGAGCCTGCGCCCCAGCTTTAGCGGCGATGTGCCCGATAGCCATCAACACGTTATTCCCGCCGGTTATTGCGTCACCAGCGGCCTGTATCGCAGCGATACGCTGCAACAGGAAGTCAGCAGCGCCGACTCGCTACCGAACGCTGGCGCAGTGATCGTCTTACACACCACGCGTGCCACAGAAATTGTTGATCTGCCTGGCACCCGGCTGTTCAGCCACGACAGCGGCCAGACGCTGGTACTGCGCGATGACACTCAGCCGCTGCTCACCCTGCATACCGACCACTATGGTCGCTGGTCTGCCGCACCAGCCGCTGAACCTGCCAGCACGCTGCGTATTGGCCTGATTGGTCGCGAAGCTGACCATCGTCAGGCTTATCCGGCCACGCTGGCGGCGCTGGGTGATGCTGCATCCGCATTGCATCTGACGCTCGACATCCACTTCCTGCCACCCGCCTCGCTCTCCGCCAGCCTGGATGAACTGAAGGGGCTGCATGGCGTGTTGCTGCCGGGTGGATCATCAATGGCGGCGGTACAGGGACAAATCCGCGTCGCGCAAGCCACAGTGACCCGCCCACTCCCCACCCTCGGGCTGTGTCTCGGGATGCAGAGCATGGCTACGGCTGCCGTGCGCCAGCAGCCAGCGTGCGAACAGGCGATTCTGGCGGAGGTCGCCCCCGATGCGGCCCTGCACAGCTTTGTCGCCTTCGTCGATGGTCATCACCGTTGCGGGGTGCTGCCATTTCATGACGGTGCCATGCATTACAACCATCGTTATCGCTTTAATCCGCAGTTATTTGCTCAACTCAGCGCCAGTGGCGTGCAGGTCAACGCGCAGACCGACGATATCGTTGAGGGTATAACCTTGCCCGATCATCTGTTCTGGCAAGGGGTGCAGGGCCATCCCGAACTGGCATCGCGTCCGGATGCCCCGCACCCGCTGATCACCGCGTTTCTACAGGCGGCGCTTACTCAGCGAGGGTAACGCCGGTACGCGCATCGCTGGCCAGTTTGTGCATCACGCTGGTCAGCGCTGTCTGGGCTTCGGCAGAAATATCCAGCAGCGGCGCACGTACGCGACCACCGTTGAAGCCACGCAACGCCATTGCCGCTTTCACCAACTGCGGCTGACCGTGCTGACGCGCCAGGGCACGGTAGTCGTACCACAGCTGATGAAGATCGCGAGCCGTGCCCGCATCGCCTTTTTCCACCGCGCGGAATGTCGCCAACACCAGCTCCGGCAGCGCCCCGCTGTTGGTGGTGCTGATACCGTCAAAGCCAGCCATCATCGGGCCTAAGAACGCGAGGTCCGAGGCGCAGAACAGACGCAGACGTCCACGCAGGCGGTTGGCGATCTGGTCGATGGCGGTCGGGTTAAGATCCCCCTGTTTGATCCCCACCACACCCGTGACATCCGCCAGTTGCTCAAGCAAGGCAGGCGACAGCGTGATACCAATGCCCGGTGCGTTGTAGACCAGGATGCCGGTTTTAGATAACGGTGCCATCTCTTTGAAATAAGACAGGATTTGCGCGTCGGTGATTTCGCTGACGTACGGTGCAGTGACCATCGGTAAACCACCCAAATCGCCCGCCAGAATAGTCAGTTCACGCGCATCACGCGGGTCTGAGCTGGCGCTGCACAGCATCACCGGGATACGGTCCTGCACACAATCCATCACCTGATAGAACAATTCACGGCGCTCGGCCAGTGACATCACCGGAAACTCGCCATACGTCCCGCCAATCAGAATGCCGTCATAACCAAGACCAATGACGCGCTCAATGTTTTCCCGCAGGGCAGCGAAGTCGATAGCGCCGTCAGCCGCAAACGGCGTGACGGTGATGTTGAAAATGCCACGCAGGCGTTCACGGCATTCGTTGATATCTTTCATGGAAATTCCTTACAGCAAAGTTAATGGACGAGAGAGACTGCCAAGCTGGCGATAACCGGTTTCCGTGACCACCACGGTTTCACTGACGCCGACGGTGAATTCGCCGTAAATGCGCAGCGCCGGTGGAATATGGAAAGTCATGCCTGGCTGCAATTCGGTGGTAACACCGCTGTACAGGCTGAGAATGCCGCCTTCGCCCCAGTCCGGTGCGAAAGAGACACCGATGGAATAACCGGTGCGTTTTTTGAAATGTTCGGTGAAACCGGCGCGATCGATCACTTTTTGGCAGGCGATATGCGGCTCGGCACAGGTGGCACCCGGACGGATGGCATCCAGTGCCGCCTGCAACGCTTCCTGGCACACTTTTTCCATTTCCAGCGCAATCGCCGGTGGGCGACCAATCCACGCCGAACGCATCAGCGCAGCGTGGTAGCGATCATGCGCAGCAGCCATTTCGAGAAATACTGGCTCGTTATCCTGCATCACGCGACGACGCCAGGTGCCGTGCGGCACACCACTACGCGGTCCGGTGGACACCAGCGGCTCCATCCCGACATATTCAGAACCGGCCGCGATGGCGGCACCCATCATCGCGGAAACCAGCGCGTTTTCATCGCTGCCGCTGCGAATTGCTGCCATACCGGCACGCATACCCGCATCAACATAACGTGCCGCGGTGGCGATTTTTTCCACTTCTGCCGCAGACTTCACCGCACGCAGCGGTTCGATCACGCCAGCGGTGTCGGCGATGGTACCGAGTTTGCTTTGCAGCAGTTCGTAGACAGCAATCGGCAGGAACCAGCCGCGTTTGTCCAGCCCGATGCGCTTATTCAGCCAGCCACGCTGTTGCAACATGCCGACAAGAAAATCCACCGGGTTATCGCCATCCTGATAGATGGCGGCGTCAGAAATAAAGGTGTTGGCGATAAAGTTGAAGTATTCCAGCTGGCGAATCACAAACACCGGGTCCCCTTCTACCGGCAGCAGCAGCGCCTGGAAGGTGTAATAACCGGGGGTTTGCTGACCGGTGAGCCAGAAGATATTTTCCGGCCCGGTGACGATCATCACATCGACACCGGCGGCGCTAAGACGCTCACGGGTGCGCTGCATACGCAGTGCATACTCGTCCGCGCTGAAGGCGGACTCACTGCCCTGGACTACATTATTAAGCTGTTGCATCACTAAACTCCTGAAGGAAAGTGGCGTCGGCGGCAGAAAACTGCACACCCAGGCCGGGAGAATCGTTCACGGCGACCTGGCCGTGGGCATAAGCGAGACCGCTGACCGGGTCATCAGTTAAACCATCAGCGCCATAAAGTTCGGCGAACGCCGGTTGCAGCACGCGGCACAGCTGCAACGCCGCTGCCGTCGCCGCATGGCCTTCATTCATCTGACCAATCATGAAAGGAACCGCCGCGTTTTGCAGACGGCGCGCCGCCGCCAGCGTCGGTGCCAGTCCACCCAATTTGACCAGCTTGAGATGGCCCCACAGCGCCCCTTCGGCCGCGATCAGGCGATCGATGGCCGCGTTGCTGTTAAGGCTTTCGTCGAGCATGATCGGGATGGCATACGGGTACAGCTCCGCCAGATGCCGGTCATCAGCGACGGCCAGCGGCTGCTCGATATAACTCAGCTGAAGTTCACGCAATTGCGGCAGCACCTGGTGGGCCTGCGCCAGCGACCACTGGCCGTTAACGTCGATCGCCAGTGAGATCTGGTCGCCGAAGGCGTCGCGCAACGCCTGTAAACGCGCCAGATCGGTGGCGAAATCCGCCACGCCGGTGCGCAGTTTCAGCTGGGTGAAACCGCGCCCGACATACCCTTTCGCCTGGGCCAGCAGTTGCGCTTCGCTGCCCCAGAACAGCGTCTGGTTGGTGGCGAAACCCAATGCCGCTGTCGGTGCACCCAGCCAGGCTGCCAGGCTGACGCCCTGCTGACGTGCCAGCAGGTCATGCAGCGCCATATCCAGCACCATGCGTGACGGAGCCAGCAGCGGGCTATCCTCGGCGTGCACGGCAGCCAGCATGCTGTGCGCATCGGCCTGCCAGTCCCACTGTGCCAGCGTCGCCAGCAGATTGTTCAGCACCTGCTGTTCGCTGTAGCCATGCAGATAAGCAATGTTAAGCCGCACTTCACCGATGCCCTGCACACCCTGATCTTCCAGCTGGAGCCACAGGGTATCGAGCGCATGTACCGCGCCGGATGCCGCGGTATGCAGCGTCACCCCGGCGTAATGCAGATCGCCGTGCCACAGTTGCGCCTTCACGCGTGGGCCTCCGCAGGCAGCATCGCCAGCGCGATATCGAGATAGATGTAAGCCGCAGCGATAAACTCCTCTACCGGGACAAACTCGTCCGGCTTATGCGCCACCGCCAGCGCGCCGGGGCCGACCACCACACCTTTGGCACCGAGGGTACGGAAATGCACCAAATCACAGCCGCCCTGGAAACCAAACGGGCCGGGTTCCGGCTGACCATGCCGACGGCAGGCCGCCAGGCTGTGCTGCACAATGGCTTCATTGCTGTCAGTTTCGGTTGCGCCACCGGTGGTCGGTTGCCAGGCGATGATTTCCGCCTCAACACCGGATTGTTCTCTGGCGTGATCGAGCAGCTGTTGCAGCTCCGCTTTCACCTCTGCTTCGTCTTCGCCCGGCACCATGCGGCGATCCAGCAGCAGTTCGCAGTTATCCGGCACCACGTTATCGGCGTGCCCGCCGTGGATACGGGTGACGGTTAAACTGGCGTTACCCACCAGCGCGTGGCAGCGGCAGCGCACCTGCTGATGATGGGCCTCCTCGATCAACCCGAGCAGTTTCGCCGACTGGTAAATCGCGTTGATACCCAACTCCGGCGTACCGGAATGCGCCGTCACGCCTTTCACCCGCACACGCGGACGCAGGCTGCCCTTATGGGCCGAGAAGGTGGCGTTGGAGGTCGGTTCGCCAATCACTGCAAAGTCGATGGCCGGCGGCTGATCGCGCACATAAAACTTCGCCCCTTCACTCGCCACTTCTTCATCCGCCGTGAACACGCCCATTAGCGTGCCGGACCAGCTGTGACGGGTCGCCGCCAGCATGCGCAGCGCTTCCACCATCGCCACCAGCGGGCCTTTGGCATCACAGGCACCACGACCGTATAAACGCCCTTCACGCTCGGTCAGGGTAAAGGGATCGCTCGACCAACCGGTCCCGGCCGGGACGGTGTCGAGGTGGGTATTAAAGGCAAAACAGGGGCCGTCGCCGTTTTTCAGCAGCGCGATCACGTTGGTGCGCCCTGGCGCATACTCGCTGAACGAGAGGTCAAAACCCGCTTCGCGCAGCCAGCCTGCTACGCACTCGGCGGCCTCACGTTCGTGACCGGGCGGGTTTTCGGTATTGATGGCGACCAGTGCGGTAAGATCCCGCTTCATGCGCACACTGTCTGCCTGGTAACTACTCATAGGTACTCCGCTATTAATGTAAGATCTGGTCGAGGAAACGTTTGGCGCGTTCGCTGACCTGGCCGGTAAAAAAGTCCTGGGCGCTGGCGCGTTCGAGAATTTCGCCCTCTTCCATAAACAGGATTTGATTGGCAGCGCGGCGGGCAAAACCCATTTCATGGGTTACGACCATGCTGGTCATGCCTTCGGCACTCAGCTCCGCCATCACATCCAGCACTTCACGGATCATTTCCGGATCCAGCGCCGAGGTCGGTTCGTCGTACAACATCAGTTCGGGTTTCATCGCCAGCGCGCGGGCAATCGCCACACGCTGCTGCTGGCCGCCGGAAAGCTCATCCGGGAAGTGGTCGGCGCGTTCATTGATACGCACCTTTGCCAGCAGCATTTCGGCCTGTTTGCGCGCCTCAATGCGGTTGATGCCCAGCACCGTCATCGGGGCCAGCATGATGTTTTCCGCAGCGGTGAGATGGGAAAACAATTCGTAGTTCTGAAACACCATGCCAATACGCTGGCGCAGCTGATGCGGCGGAACTTCGCCACGGCTGATGTTTTGCCGGGCAAAAAAAACATCGCCGCTGTCAGCCGGGGACAGCAAATTGACGCAACGCAGCAGCGTCGATTTACCCGAACCGGACGGGCCAATCAGCACCACGGTTTCACCGCGATTCACGCTCAGCGAGCAGTTTTTCAGTACGGTCTGACGACCAAAGGTTTTATCGATGCCGATCATTTCCAGCAGCGGTTTACGTTCCTGGTTCATGACACCTCCCGAGCAGGTTTAGGCAGTTTCATTTCATGGGATTGTGCTTTCTGACTTTTGCGGCGGCGCTGTTTCGGGTCGAGGGTGCGCTCCAGCCATGACTGGAAAATCATGAACAGCGTGGTTAGCAGCAGATAGTAGATACCGGCAGCGCACAGCGCTTCGAAGTAGCGGAAACTGGCGCTGGCCGCCTGATTCGCCACCAGCAGCAGCTCCTGCACCGCAATCACCGACACCAGCGCACTCGATTTCAGCATGCTGATCATCTGGTTACCCATCGGTGGCAGTACAATGCGTGCCGCCTGCGGTAACACGATCTTGCGCATGATCTGCGCGTTGCTCATACCCAGCGCCATACCGGCGGTACGTTGCCCGCTTTTCACTGCCTGGAGACCGGAACGCAGTATCTCAGCCATATACGCACCTTCATTGAGCGAAAGCGCCAGCACTGCACAGGTAAACGCGGAGAAGCGTAAGCCGAAGCCTGGCAGCACGTTGTAGACAAAGATGATCTGGAATAGCACTGGCGTGCCACGAAACAGCCACAGGTAGAAAAAGGCCAGGGCCTTTCCGGCGCGGAAAGGAGCCTCCTGTAGCAGGGCCAGTACCAGACCCAGCACCACGCCACACAACAGTGAGCAAAGGGTGATGAGCAGTGTCATCCACGCACCCTGCAAAAACTCAGGGGAAAGGAAGTACTGCCACATTAAATCAATCGACATAGCTATCTCCGGTTAACGGCTTGAAACGCATTAAAAAATGGCAACGGAATCCGGGAAGTTCCATTTCTCAATCAGTTGCTTGTAGGTGCCATCTTTCACCAGGCTTTGCAGGCCCTTCTCCAGCTGTGCTTTGGTTTCGGCATCCCCTTTACGCACGGCAAAGGCGATATGGGTATCGGCTTCAAATTCCGGACCTACCGCTTCGAACATGCCGGGTTTCTCGCTGAACAGCGCCAGGGTGCCCGGCGTAGAGAGGAATTCTGCATCAGCGCGGCCCTGAGCAACGGCAACCGCAGAGTCAGTGGCCGCCGGGAAGGTCAGCACGTTGATGGCGGCTTTGCTGGCGGCCACGCAATTTTTGTTGTCCACCCGCGCCTGACTCTCTTCAATGCCACCCAGAGTGACGGCGATGGTTTTGCCACACAGCGACATATCACGACCGGTGATGCCCGCCGAATTACCTTTACGCACCACCACGCGGCTGCCGATCTTCAGGTAAGGCACAAAATCCACCTGGGTGGCGCGGGTCGGGTTGACGTACATCGCTGAGTTGATGATGTCGAGGCGATTGCCCTGTAAGGCCGGGATCAGTCCTTTGAACTCCATCGCCATCGGCGCAGGCGTGAGTTTGAGTTCTTTACTCAGTGCCGTGATCAGGTCGATATCAAAGCCAGTGAGTTTGCCGTCTTTGACAAATTCGAACGGCATAAAGGTGGCGGCGGTGCCATAAGTCAGTTTGCCGGGGGTAACACTTTCCCCTGCGGCATGGCTGGCAAGTGGCAGCAGCGCCAGTGTGAACATCAATCCGCGCATGCGGCCTTTAGTGAAATACGAGCTGGACATAGTCGTCTCCTGGTTAATATTTTGGATTTTATGAATCAACAAATACAATCATGATGACAAAAACACGTCCCTTCCTGGTGCACTTGCACGCTTATCGTGCAGTTCCTGCTTTATTTCGCTGCAAAACTTTTCCCGTGTTATTGTATATTCAGACCACAACAATACACTTTCAGGGAACGTTCTCCATGCAGCCTGACTCAACTGCGAGCAGTCGCCGGATAGCCCGGCAAATCCTTGACCTGATATATGAAGCAAGATTCGATCCAGGTCATCATTTACGTGAACAACATCTTGCCGATGCGCTGGGCGTTTCACGCACGCCGGTACGTGCCGGATTAAAAGAACTGACCCGCCTCGGTGCGGTGGAAGCCCGGCCCAATCAGGGTTTCTTTCTGTTAAAGAGCGCCGATGAACTGCAACAACTGAGTATCGAACAACCCAAAAGTAATGATCAGAATTTGTATGAATTGCTGGTCCGCGATCGTATTGCCGGTACGCTGCCCGAGTCCTTCACCCAGACCGAAATTGTGCAGCGCTATGAGGTGGACCGCGGGATACTGACGCGCACCCTGGTGAAGCTGTCGGAAGATGGCCTGATTGCACGTAATGCCGGGCATGGCTGGCGCTTCCTGCAAACGCTGAACTCGGATGTGGCTTTGCGCAACAGTTACGGTTTCCGCCTGATGATTGAACCCGCCGCCCTGCTGACGCCGCATTTACATGTCGATCGCCAGTTACTCAAACGGCTGCGTGCACAGCATCTGTGGCTGATTACTCACCCGGATATCACCCAAGTCCCGGCGAAGGACATCTTCGAAACCGACGCCTCCTTTCATGAGCTACTGGCGGAAGCCAGCGGCAATCTGTTTGTGTTGCAGGCGATTCAGCAGCAAAACCGCTTACGCCGCCTGATGGAATTCGGCAGTTATCACAACAAGCGTCGCGTCAAAGAATGGTGTGAAGAACATGTGGCGATCATTGATGCGTTACGGGAAAACAAGCAGGAACTGGCCGCCAGCCTGATGCAGCAACATCTGCAATTTGCCTATGACCAGGTAAATATTAAGCGGCCACGTAAATAATCGGCATCAATTTTGCACATCATGATCCTGAAAATACAATCAGGAGTGGTTTATGGATTTGCAAATACAACAACGGGTCGCGCTGGTGTGTGGTGCGGGAAGTGGTTTAGGCCGGGCGATGGCGCTGTCTCTGGCGCAGGAAGGGGTAAAAGTCGCGGTGACCGGCCGCAACCTGGAAAAGCTGGCAGAAACGGTGGCACTGATCCAGCAGCAAGGCGGCACCGCGCAGACCTGGCAGCTCGACCTGGCTGCGCCCGAAAAGTTTGATGATGTATTGAACGATATCCACCAGCATTGGGGCGATATTGATATTCTGATCAACAACTCGGGTGGCCCGCCTCCTGCCACTGCTCAGGGCACTGATGCCGGTATCTGGCAGCAGCAGTTTTCCCTGATGGTTTCCTCACTGATTCAGCTGACAGACAAAGTGCTGCCCGCCATGCGCCAGCGCGGTTGGGGTCGTATTATCACCTCGACTTCGTCTGGTGTGATTGCCCCGATCCCTAATCTGGCGCTGTCCAATGCCCTGCGTATGAGTTTACTCGGCTGGTCAAAAACCCTGGCCCGTGAAGTGGCGGCGGATGGTGTAACGGTTAACGTGCTGGTGCCGGGACGTATCGCTACCGATCGCGTCAGCCAGCTGGATGCCATCAAGGCGAAACGTGAAAACAGTACCGCGGACGCCGTAGCGGAGAAAAGCCGTCAGGGCATTCCAGCGGGCCGTTATGGTGCACCCGAAGAATACGGTGCCACTGCGGCGTTTCTTGCCAGTCAACAAGCCAGCTATATTACTGGCACCATCATGCGGGTGGATGGCGGGATGATTGATGCGATTTGATGAGTAAGGTCAAAAGAGCGCGGTGAATCGCGCCGCTACGGACCGATGGGGGTTTTGTAGCGGCGCGATTTATCGCGCAATCGTTATCAATGGCGGTTGGCACAGCCGCACTTTGACATCTCACCGTGCACATGTTTGCCATGATGCGAATGACGCACCTGCAATTCGCCCTGCTGCCACGCCGCGCTGTCATCTGCCTTGTTATCCAGCAAGCGATTTAACGCCTCAGCCACCAGCAAATCACCACGCTGCGCCCAGCTGGTCAAATGCCAGGTCGGAGAGCGAGCCTCGTCGACATCATCAAAACCCACCACGCCAATGTGCACACCCTGACCAAAATCGCGCACTGCCTGCATGACACCGAAAGCCAGCACGTCATTTTCGCAGAACAGCGCATTGATACGTTCAGCAGCACGCGTTTTTTTCAGGTATGCCATCATCGCCTGATAAGCCAGTTCACGATCATTGTTACCGGCAATCAGTCGCTGATCGAGGGTTTTATCCGCAGCGGCTAAGCTCGCGACAAAACCCTGCATCTGACGCGGTTCGATTGCGGGATCTTCGCCGTGCATAACACCAAAACGTTGATGCCCCTGCGCCAGCAGCAGACGACCAATCTCAGCACCGGCATCATAGTTATCCGCCCTGAGCGCGTTCTCCCCACTCAGCCAGATCGCCGGGAATGGTGATGCCTCTTCGCGATAAAGGGAGGTGAGGAAAATCAATCCGTTAACGCCCAGTTCAGTCGCCTTACTGAGTAACGACAGGTAATGTTCGCGCGAATTAACGTTGAGCAACAATGACAAACATCCACGCGCATTCAGTTGTCGCGTCACTTCATTCAGCATTTTTACGCTGCTGGGATTAGCGAACTCATCGCTGACGATACCGATGATATTGTGCTTTGCTGCCATTAAAGGCTCCTTCTGCAATCAGGTTTAACCACGACGGGTTAAGGCCAGACGAATCCCAAGACCAATAAAGGTGACGCCAACCACCCGATCCAGTAACTTTTGCATCGCGGCGTTTTTCGCCACTGCACTGGCGGCACCACCGGCTAACAACGCAAACAGGGTATCAGTGGTTAAACCCACCAGGGCGTAAGTCAGGCCGAGGATCAGGAAAGATTGCGCATGGTGATCGCCGTCAACCACGACAAATTGTGGGAAGAAGGCGATGAAAAATAGCAACACCTTCGGATTGGTCACCGAGGTAATCAGCCCACGAGTTAACAGGCTACGCGCACTGACAGGCATTTTGACGGCAGCCTCACCAGCCTGTTGTGCGGCGCTACGGCTGACAAACGTCCCCCACACCATTTTGCTGCCGAGAAATAGCAGGTAGGCAGCACCAATATATTTAATCACCGTAAATAGCAACGGCGAGGCGGCAATCAAGGCCGTGAGGCCAATGGCACTGGCAACCGCATGAGTACAACTGCCTAACGCCACACCTGCAGCCGAGATCACTCCGGAACGTCGCCCATTCGCCACGCTTTGGCCTACCACGTAGGCCAGATCAGGGCCGGGGGTTATGCAAAGTAAAAAGACTGAGGCGAGAAAAAGAGGAAAGTGGGTGATGTCCAGCATGGAGCGCTCCTGTCAGTGACTAAAGGTTGATTTTAACCAACCCGCAACAGGAATCTAGCACTGAAGAAGAGAAAAAGTTTCTCCTGAGTTGAGTTAAAACCCTCAAAATTGGATGATAAATATTATCAGTTGCAATTGCAGCGTATTTCTCAGCATAAATATTAAAATTAGCGTTAAGGTTGGATTAATCTTCCTCTGAAAAAATTCATGTTATCCACCCAGGATGCAATGAAGGTAAATAACATGAAGGTCAGTATCTGGCGTAGCTTGCCACATGAAAATGCGCCGTTGTTCCGGCTATTACATATTTTGGTTGCAGTGTTGATTCTGGCACAGATTATTAATTCTAATTTTACCCGACGAGAAGCGCTGGGAGGTCACTCGCTGGAGACAACCATCACCTGGATGCATATCGTATCCGGATTTGGGTTGATCGTGCTGGGGATTGTTCTGCTGTGGTGGATGTTCTCGCAACGCGGCTTTAACTGGTATTTTGCATGGGCAAAGGCTGATTTCAGGGGCATACGCCAGGATCTCAACACGCTGGCAAAGTTGAAGTTGCCAGAGGCGCTGCCGGGAGGTATTGCCGCCACCATCCAGGGACTGGGCGTAGTCGCCTTACTGGCCGTGGCGGTTTCGGGCGGATTATGGTTTGTCGTGAATACTATTCAGGGTCCATCTTCTGCTTTCGCCCATTCCATCCTGCACTGGCATAAATTTCTTACTACTTTTATTGAAGTCTATTTTTACGCACATGGCGCGATGGGACTTCTGCATATTTTTCTCGATTATTACAAACGCTATTCCGCTGAATGATAAGATATTAGAAAATACACAGGAAACCGTTTATTTCCTGTGTATTGCTAAATTCAATCCTCAATGACCGGAATAGAATCAACGCTGGTGAAGATAGTCAGACCGGCGGCCAATCCCACCTGCACATCATTATCCGCGCCCTTCGATGTACCCGGCAGGCGCAGAATCGCCTCACAGCAATGAATCAGACGATGCGCCACCGGATAGAGAAATTGTTCACTGATTTCATCACCTATTTTTTCCGAACCTGCCACCCGTGCCAATGGCAACGCCAGCCATTCACCAATCACTGGCGTATGGCCTTTCTGATACACCGCCAGCGCAACCTGTTCCATTTTGCGCAGGTTTGCGTGGATCAGCGCCTGATCGCCCTGCGTACCGCTACGAACCGGACCCGCGATAAGAATCAGCATGATTTCATCTCCGTATTGAGGCGCAATGCCAGGTGTTGCAGCAACATGATCGTTTTCGCATCCATAATTTCACCGCTTTCAATCGCTCTGAGCGCGCGCGCTAAAGGCCACTCCAGCACTTCGATGTCTTCCCCTTCTTCTGCCAGGCCACCGCCCGAACTACTGCGATCCTTGTCCTGATACTCCGCGAGAAAGAAATAGAGTTTCTCGGTCACTGACCCCGGACTCATAAAGGCTTCAAACACCTTTTCGATACGCTGAATACGAAAACCGGTTTCTTCCTGCGCTTCGGCAATGATGCGTTCTTCGGGTGACGCGTTGTCGAGCAGGCCAGCCGCCGCTTCAATCAAAAAGCCGTTGTGTCCATTGATAAACACCGGAAAACGAAACTGCCGCGTTAGCACCACGCTGCTTTTTGCGCGATTAAATAACAGCACTACCGCGCCATTACCACGATCGTATGATTCGCGGCTTTGCTCCTGCCAGCTACCATCAGCCCGTAAAAATTCAAAGGTGTATTTTTTCAGCGTGTACCAGTTATTCGATAGCAATTGTTCGTGGATATGCCGCACACGTGGTGATGTTGATTGCATGTTTTACTCTCCTGAAGGTGACAATAATCACGCTATCATGCATAATCGTGCACATACAAGAAAAAACAGGAATAAAAACGCATGCTCTCCAGTCAGCGAAAACAGCAAATCCTTGATATTCTGACCGCCGAAAAGCAGGTGCTTTCCAGCGAACTGAGCCAGCGCTTCCGCGTTTCTGAAGACTCAATCCGTCGTGATTTAAGGGAGTTAGCAGCGGAAGGATTACTCCAGCGTGTGCATGGTGGGGCCTTGCCGGTATCGGCAGCCATTGCGCCTTTTGAAACACGCAAAAACGTGCAAATCGGCTCAAAACAGCAGATTGCACAGAAAGCCGTGCAGCTGATTCAGCCCGGCCAGGTGGTGATTATCGATGGTGGCACCACCACAGAAGAAATGATCAAACTGCTGCCGCAGGATGTGGATTTTACCGTGGTGACACATAGCCCGAGCATTGCCATGGGGCTGTTACCTTACCCGCGCGTTGAGGTGATCATGATTGGCGGGCGCTTATTCCGCCATTCGGTGGTGACAGTTGGCGCGGCTATGCTGGAGTCGATCGCACGTATCAACGCCGACCTGTTTTTTATGGGCGTGACTGGCGTGCATAAAACCGCCGGCCTCACCACCGGGGATTATGAAGAGGCTGGCGTGAAGCGCGCCCTGGCTGCCAGAGCTGCCGAGACCGTGGTGATGGTATCGAAAGAGAAAATGAACTCCGCTTCGGCGTTCGCGATTGGCGATTTGTCGCTTGCCAGCACGTTGATCGTTGATGACCCGCTTGATGACGCGATGGCGCGATTACTGGCGCAAAAACAGATAACGGTTATTTAGTCACGCGGGTAAATTGCTGTTCCAGCATGGATTTTCCCCACTGGTCGCCCTGCCACTCCTGTGTCAGGGTAAAACCAAAAGATTCGTACAGACGGCGGGCGGCGTGCAATCCGCTGAATGTCCAGAGCTGAACCGCAGAGAATGCCTGCGCATCACAAAATGCCATCGCGGCACTCAGTAATTTTCTGCCGACACCCGCCCCACGGCAGCCATCGTCGAGAATAAACCAGCGCAGATGCGCCTGATTATTTCCCAGGTCTTCACCATCGATGGCAACTGAGCCGACAATACGGCCCTGCTGGCTGGCGACCCAGATTTGGTTGCGTGGCGCATCCAACCGACCGGCAAATTCCGCCAGACCCGTTGCCACTTTGCCTTCAAAAAACGGGCCAAAACCATGCTGCTGCGCATAGTAGCGACCGTGCATTTCCGCGACCCGGCCAATCAAGCCGGGCTGATAACCCGTGGTGATGGCGATTTCCGGCACCACTTCATCCTGATCGCGGCGCGCTTTTAATGCTCCGGCATAGGCCGCTAATCCCTGAGCAACCGCCTGCTGCTGCTGCCCCGTGAGATGCGCCAGCGCAGTGATGACCTGGCTGGTGCCATATTCATTGATTCTGGCAACCGTGATTTTTCCCTGATCGGTCAGCACCAGTTGCTTCACCCGGGCATCCTGGGTGGATGGCACTTCGGTTAATTCGCCTGCTTTGATCAATTTGCCCAGCATACGGCTCACGCTGGACTTCTCCAGCCCGAGGATTTGCACCAGCTGCGCGGCGGTCATCCCGTCATGGCTGGCAACTTCCAGCAGGGTATGCACCGCCGAGGGAGAATATTCGGTCGCCGCCAGGGTGGTGTTCATAAATCCCAGCTCGCGCACCATCAGGCGCGATGAAGCACGGATCGTCTGGATAAGGGTGGGATCGGTCATGGTTAGCATTCGGCGTGAAATAAGGTTGTATAATACAACCATTTTGCGGGTGAAGTTGTCAAGGGCGTACTGGGTTGTGCATCAAGCAGTAAAAACGCCTTGTCTGAAAAGAGACAAGAAGGTATCAATAGTCATTCCATCCCTTCACCCACTGATAACTAAGGAGGATTACTATGCTGACGTGTGAATTGTTTATTTACTCACACCTCTATAGTAATTGGCCGTGCTCAGGCGTCACCGGTATCGTGCTGCGATAATCCGCGTCCTGAGCGAAGTCACTGAAAATTTAACTCCCTTCCCTCCGGCTTACCGGGTTGTCGTCAGCGTTGTTTGACGTCAGGACTTTTTGCGCCTGCAACTTATGAGTAAGCACATGAGCACTTTACTATCAGCACAGGCTGTCAGCTTTGATAATGCCTTCGGCACCCTTTTTCACAACATCACTTTTAGTCTGCAAAAAGGCGACCGCATTGGTCTGCTGGGGGCAAACGGCAGCGGCAAAAGTACCCTGCAAAAAATCCTCAGCGGCGAACTGGATGTCAGCAGGGGTAATATCGTGCAGGCCAGCCATTGTTTACTGGCAAGAATTGAGCAACACCTGCCACCGTCACTTGCACAGGCAACGCTACTGGCTAGCGTAGTGGCACAACTGCCCCCCTCGCTGCAACTGAGTGAACGCTGGCGTGCGGAAGCTCTGCTCGACAGCCTCGGATTCAGCGTGGACCCGCAAGCATCGGTGTTGTGGCTTTACAGGTGAAAAGTGGCGATCGCATCGCCGTGCTGCACGCGCGGCTTAATTTACTGTGAGTCGCCTGCAAGTTAGATTGATTGTCAGGCACAACCATTATTAAAGGAATGACAGATGGCTTTTACTCAAATCATTGCAAGACTCCCGGCTGACAATTGCGCGGCAGGGCTGACCACCGCCTCTCTCGGCGCACCGGATGCGGAACTCACCCGCAGGCAGTTCTGGGAGTATCTGAACGCCATGCTGTCGCTCAGATTGAAGGTGACACTGCTACCCGCAGAAGCCGACTTTCCCGATGCGCACTTTGTCGAAGATACCGCCGTGGTCCTGCCAGAACTGGCGGTGATCACCCATCCTGGCGCGCCACAGCGGGCGGGCGAAGTCGAATCAATCAAAGCGGTACTAAAGGATTTTCGTCCGCTGAAAGTGATGAGCGAGCGCGGAACGCTCGAAGGCGGTGATGTCATGTTAATCGATAAGGCGTTTTATATCGGACTGACGACCCGCACCAATGAAGCCGGTATCAGCGAGTTTGCCAGTCTGGTGGAACCTTGCGGTTACAGCGTCACGTCTGTTGAAGTTGACGAAGGTTTGCATCTTAAATCGGCGATCAATTATGTCGGTGAAAATACCCTGATCTCGACAGAAAAGTTCGCCCGCCTGCCGCAATTCTCCCACTATCAGCACCTGATTATTCCCGACGAAGAAATCTACGCCGGTAATACTTTGCTGATTAACGGTACGCTAATTACCCCGACGGGTTATCCGGCAACCCTGGCACAACTGCGCACGCTGGATATGCCGATTATTGAACTGGATACCAGTGAAATCCGTAAGATGGACGGCGGCCTGACTTGCCTTTCACTGCGTTTCTGACGTTTACACCTGCAAACCGCGACTCAGCAAGGTCGCGGTTTTCATCAACTGCTCCGCCGGATTACGCCCTATCAACACAAACTGATAACCGTCGCGATACCACCACACCAGGTTCATACCGTGACGTGTTTCCTGGTTAAGTGTGCTGGAGGGCTGCGGGTCCTGACGTGAAATGCACAATGCCATCGGACCATAGCTGGCATGGTTCCAGGCAATCTGGCTGATCAACGTATCGTCATAGCGCAGCATTCTGACGCTTTTCAGATCCGCTTCCGGTAACGCGAGTTGCGTCAGCGTCAGATGGAGATCCAGATCGCGCGCGGTGCGTGCCAGCGCCTGTTGCAGTGCCTGTGGTGAGTTATCGACATCCGCCAGCGTTTCCGGGCTGTATAACGACATATATTGTGCTTCCAGCTCACGGATGGTTACGCTTTCATCCGGTTGCGTCACCGGACGCAGCAGATAGCCGACACTCCCTCCCACCAGCAGAAAACCCAACGATGCCGCGATTAATGCCCGCCGACTCACCTGTACCGATCGCCGCTCGGGCAGCGCTGGCGTTTGCGCCAGCAACTGTGCCAGCTGCTGCTGCATACGTTGTTCCGGGGCCTGATCCAGCATCACACCAAACGCTTCCGCAAAGGGTTGATTGCTTTTCATCAGTTCTGCGGTACGGGCAGATAACGCCGGGCTGCGTTTCAGTTCCTTCTCAAATGCCTGGACGTCATCCGCGCGCATTTCGCCATCCAGCCAGGCAACAATAGCTTCATCCGGATAAGGTGAAGTAAAGCGGATCGCAGTCACAAACGTTTCTCCTGTGCCGAAGACCCGACATTGACGGCATTGGCCAGCGTGGTGCGCGCCGCAGCCAGGCGGCTCATAATCGTCCCCACCGGCACGGCCAGCGTCTCAGCCGCTTCCTGGTAAGTAAAGCCTTCGACATACACCAGAAACACCGCATTGCGCTGCGCCTCCGGCAACTGTCCAACGCGCTGCATCACCTTGAGATACTGCATGCGTTCCTCATTAAGTTGCTGATGATCCGGGGCGATCAGTTCATCACTGGCGACAAAACCCTGTCCCATACGCACCCGCTGGGCGCGCAATTCATTGATCCACACTGAATGCAGCACGCTAAACAACCAGCGATCAATGCGCGTGCCAGGCGTGAATTGCGCACTGCGTTCCAGCGCCCGCACACAGGTGGATTGCACCAGCTCTTCGGCCACATCACGGTTACGTGACAGCACCATGGCGTAACGCCATAAGCGCGCCAGATGTGTCGCCAGATGCTGTCGGACTTCAGTGCTGGTGATTTTTCCACCCTCCGCTAAACACCGCTATCAGGACTCCGGATGCCCATTAATCGCGGCTTGCAAGTCGCGATACTCTTCACAGCTTACGCCACACAAGGTTTTAATGACGGCAAGCTGCTCCTTCGCCAGATCGGGACGACCTTTGATCATCCAGGCCTCGCCGAGATATTCACGCACTTTGGCGTAATGGGGGTCGATGGCGATTGATCGTTGATAGTAGCTCATCCCTTCATCTGTGCGGCCCAGCTTACGTGTGGCGTAGCCCCGGTAATTCCAGGCTTCTTTGGTGTTGGGATTTTTTAGCGTATCCAGCAGATTCAGCGCTGCCTGATACTCTCCTTTTTTGGCCAGATGGTAGGCGTAGTTGGTTTTGTCCTCATCGCTGAGTGAACTGGTTTTATCCGGCACACAACTTTTCGATTTGCTGTCGTACACCTGACCTTTCGGACAATCCGGTGTTTTACTGTTGCTGTCATCATCCCCCATCGCCCATGCACCGGGTACGTGCAGGGCCAGTAACAAAGCAGGCAGAACCAACCAGCGAACAGAGTTGATCGTTTTCATCATTGAACCTCGCGAAGTGGCATGGAATAAGGCGGCCAGTGTTTTCACACCGACCAGAGGCAAGGTTCACCGGGAGAAAGACGCCGAAAAATCACCTTGTCTGGTGGTAAACACCTCAATGGCGATTTCTATTCGGGAAAAATTGTATTTTTTTCGCGATCGATCACCAGCTTTGCAGACATGCGGCAACATCAGGTTGGTTGCTACAGGCAATGTGGTGATTAATACGCGTCATCATATAGTCAAAAAACGGGTTGGAATTGGCGCGCATCAGGGTATCCAGCCCGACAATCAGCGTGTTGGTTTCACCGCGCAATGAGATGGTACCAAGGCTAATACCCGACTGGTTCTTTTCCGTCGGTTCCAGACCATAGAGCGAATCCGTGAGGGGAAACGGCACCGCGACATGGGACAGAGAATACATTCCTGGCGGCCACGCGATATTTAATGGCTGAACGGTTTCGTTGGTTTGATCGGCTGCTGTGTTGCGGGCAACGGTTTCGCTGGTTGCTGGCGTCGCATTGGTGATCACTGTGGTGCCGTAATGACGTGGTGCAGCCGGCAGCAAATTGCTCACGGCAGTGTATAACGCTGGCCGGATCAGCGCGCGCAAATCAGAAGCCTGGTTGATATCAAAAATCACCAATTGATTACCCCGGCTTTGCAGATAACGATATAGCGAATCCACCACCGCACGGGTACTGACCGTGGAATCCATTACCGACTGGAACGTCAGCACGGGCGGCAGTTGTGCCAGCTGCTGATTACGTGCCTCCTGCAAAATTTGTTGCTGAAGTGCCTGGGTCAGTAGCCAGGACTGGCGTGCCGCCTTAACCGGAAAGGAGTTGTATTTATAGGGATTGAACTCCGGCACCACATTCAGCCATGCTGCTTTGGCAAATCCAGGCAGTAGCGAAGGCAATCCCGCCAGCCCGGCAAAGCGCGCAAAAGCCGTCACACCGATCATCGGTGACATCAGTACAATCTGCTGGGGCTGGCGCAGCGAGGGATCATTGAGAGCATCAAGGGCGTATTTCATTGCCAGCGCACCACCGTTGGAATAACCCACCAAATGGAGCGGGACATCAGGTCCGGCGCGTCGCGTGGCTTCGCGCACCGCCAGACGGGTGACGGCCAGCCATTGCTCCCAGTTCACCGTGGTCAGTGCGCCCGGTGCGGTACCATGTCCTGGCAGACGCGGGACTACCGCCACAATGCCCTGCTGCCGGTAATCTTCCGCCAGATAGCGCATGCTGTAGGGTGAGTCGGTCAGGCCGTGTAACAATACCACCGCGCCGCGCGGGGTGCCCTGTGGCATCAGAATAAAAGAACGATTCCAGTCAGGCTGAAAACGGGCAGGATAAACCCGGCTTTGTGCGTAGTAACGGTTCAGTGTCGTTTTCTCATCGTCACTGAGCTTATCGGTAATGCTGTGCTTCATATCGAGAAAAATCGCGTCTTCCCGCGTTTGATAATCAGAAAAACTGGCGCGGTCGATCTCTTTCTCACTCATTTCATCCGCTGACCAGGTATGCCAGCGATGTAAAGGCGCACCGCGTTCTGACTGATAAATCCGACCAATAAAGAAAACGATGATGATGACGACCAGACCCACCAGGACGATTTTTGCCAGGCTGGCAACGGTTAACCCGGTTTTTTTCAGCCAGCCATCAAAGTGGGTTCTCGCCATATCAGCATCCGTCGGTTAAAAGGCCAAACGCAGCCAGGCGAATAGCACATTGCCATTATTATAGGTGCCTGGAATATAGGTGAACTGCACGGTTGCGCGTTTATAACCCACTGAGAAAAGCGGTAATACGATGGGTAACGGCACATAGTTGGCGAAATCATCACGCGCCGTAATCCCGGCGGTAAAGCCGAGGCCGAGGCGAAAATCACGCGCGTTATCGAGATAGCAGCCCTTTTCCCAACCGTAGCCAACGATCGGCTGCCACTCATTATGCGAATCTTTAAACATCATGGCATACAGCGTGCTCCAGTTACCTTCTTCATTGTAACGGGACACACCAAACCCACCGCCCCACGGCGTTTCATTATAGTTATCGGTTTTTTCTTTATCGTATGCGAAGCGTGCATGCCAGGCGATGAATGGCAAATAGAGATCGTAATTCTGCGGTTGTTCCCAGGTCTGGGAGATGTCGTTGGTTAACCAGTTCCACCCTGAACTAATCGTTCCTTCTGCCTGTGCCGGAGCCGCACAGATAAACAAGGTTACACACAAAGCCACCAGATAACTTCGCATGATTTATCCTTCTGAAAACTCACACATTGAGTCTCAATTCTGGGAACAATCTGAAGGATTTGCAAATCTGGATTACAGGAAGTTAGTTTTTTTCCATTAATTCGCGCACGGTCGAGATAAATTGCGGCCAGTGGCGAAAACGGATAGCGGGCATATTGGCGTGGCGATGAGATTTGAGAGACTGGACAAATGCCGCTGCCTGGGCTGCGATTTCGTGGTTGTGATGCATGGCATTAACTCCTCATGACGGGTGAAGGGCGAAAAAGGCCGTACCAGGACGGCCCTCTTCGGCACTTCCCTTTGCGACCATAATTATTTGGTCAGTTCAGCCGACAGGTAAGCACCGTTATCAACACGCGCACCGGTGATTTTGTAAGATGCGCCCGCTTGTTTGGCCTGAGCGGCAATTTTGGCTTCGGCACCATCAAGGGTTGAGGCGGAAGCGGTAATGCTTTGTGCGAAGCTGCCGAAAGAAACCAGTGACAGGGCCGCAACTGCAACGAAAGTTTTGATAGATTTCATGGTCATTTCCTCAGAGATTATTTTAAGTTGTGAGGCATTTCGCCCCGATGTGAGAAAGAATAGACCTGTCACCCGGCGGATAAAAGCTGAGCGCTTTGCTGAAATAAATCAAAAAAATTGATAAAGATTGATACCATCAAAAAAAGGGCCACCCCACGGCGACCCTTTCCAGCGCTTCCGGGCATCACTCGCTGTTATTTGTATAACTCAGCGGTCATATGCACACGATTATTCGTGTTGGCTTCAGTGATTTTGTACTGAGCGCCCTGCTGTGCTGCCTGCGCGGCGATTTTCGCTTCAGCACCGTCCAGCGTAGAAGCTGTAACGGAAACGCTCTGAGCAAAGCTGCCAAATGACATCAGTGAAAGAGCAGCGACAGCGGCGATTGACATGGCTTTAATGGTTTTCATGGTCTTCTTCCTTCGTTTATTTGTTAAAAGGCTGTATGCCTTCGATGGAAGTTATAGTAACTATAGTTATCATTTCATGATTGATAATTAGTGCGGTAATTGTGATCGTGGTAATTATCACTCCATCACGGCTTTGAGTTGTCATTAACACAGGGGACAAAAAACTTCCCTGCCAGCTGGCAAGCATTGGCACTCACATCAACCTGCAAACACAGTTCAACATCTGTTGCAAAGCCCCGTTCCCTTAGCTCTGTAGCTGATGCACACTCTTTTAATACGGCAAAATTTTGCTGCTGCGCCGCCTGAAAGGCGGCAACCGCCATCTCCGCATCCGGGGAACGCAGACGCATACCTAATGCCTGGATAATTCCGCCCGCTGCGACATAATCCTCAATCGCCGGACGCAGGCTGCCATCCGGCCAACGCTCACCACAGGGGATCACCAGAATTCGTTGAAAATGGCCACAGGCCGCTGCGGTTGCCTGCCGATTACGTAACCCGGCGCTATAAACCGCGCCGCCATGTTCGCGCGCTTTAAACGCAATGGTGGAACCATTGGGTGATGGCAACACCAGTTTTGTCCCGGCAGGAATATTCAATAATGAGGCGGGCGATAAGGTAAAGGTTTCAGCAGAGAAGCGCCGATCAATGCTCGCGGCCTGCGCACCCATCTCTGCGGCATACGCCTGGGCAGACGCGTCTTTCCAGGGCCAGGGGGCTATCAATGCGCCATTGTCATTCGCCACACTGACACAGGTGGAAAACGACATGACATCTACCACAATCACACAATCCGCATCCTTAGCCAGATGCTGTGCGGCGGCAAGCCCCCATTCCAGACGGATATCGAAGCCATGTTGCGAGAAGTATTGACCAGGCATAACGGAGAGTCACCTTGGGTAGCAGCGCAATCGGGAGCATAGTGTATTGCGCTGCTACAGATTTTTCTCTTTTATTTTAGTGCGATACGCGCCACGCTATCCGGGCCTTTAGTGGAGTTGTCTTTGTTAAACGCCTGCTTCAGGGAAACATACAGCGTTTCACCATCAGGTGACACCAGCAGGCTGTTCGGGTTGGTATCGAACGACCAGCTGTTTTTCACCGCATAGCTGGTGGCATCCAGTTGCAGCACTTTCTTCGACTCACGCTGGCTGATGTAGATCTCATTGCGTTTCGCGTTGAACTTGATGCCCAGTGCGTCACCCGTGATACGCTTGATCACCTTACCGCTATGCTCGTCAAACACCAGCGTGGTCTTGCCTTTGGAATCATCAGTAACGAACAGGCGACCGGTGGCCGGATCTTCTGCCATATTCAGGAACAGGTACTCTTTGCCATCTCCTGCCGTCCAGCGTTGTTCAATTTTATGCGTACGTGGATTGATGACCGCGATTTCCCCTGCACCATTGGCAGCGTAGATACGTTCGGTCAGCGGTGAATAGATGATGCCCGTTACCCATTTACCGACATTTTTGATCGTGGTTTTAGGTTTGAAGGTTTTGGTATCCACCACCGAGATAAAGCCCGGATCAGCGACGCGGCCTACGTAAAGTTCGTTGCCATGCAGCAACATCTCGCGTGCACCGGGCACGTCACCGTCTTTATCCTTCTTACCACCCAGCATCAGGCGTTGCAGCACTTTGCCGCTCTGTGCATCAACTTTCGACACCCCGCCATCCAGCGAGTTGGTGGTGTAGAACACGCCACCTTCGCTATCGATAGCCATACCGAAGTTTTTCAGATCGGTATGGGTTTCCCCTTTGGTTGCCAGCGTAGTCGGGTCGAGGCGATACAACATGCCGCCGTTAACGTCCTTGAAGCTCTGCGCACTGGCGACATACAACGCATTGGCTACCGGAGAGTAAGCCAGTTCATACAAGCCATCACCAATCACACGCTGGGTAAGCTGGTTATCGGTTGGTTTTGCCGCCACGGCGACAGCAACTGTCTGAGTTTTCTGGGCGGGTGCCTGGCAGGCAGTCAGGCTAAATGCGGCAATGACCGCTGCGGCAAGCGCTGCCCGACGCGGACTGAAAAACGATGTCATTCTGAACTCCATCAATGGATAACGGTCTCCGGCAGGACAAAGCTCTGGCGGAAATGATCGTAGAAAGAATGAGAATCATACGCATTAACGAAAACTTAGCAAATCCCCCCTAAACAACAGCTTAGAAGAAGCCCACTCCCCTCGTTATAAACGGAACATTTCCCTGCAAAATACGCCAGCTGGCAGGTGAATTGACGTCAGTAAAAACGTTAACTTGAGTAATTACAAGGTCTATTGACACCCTATCCTTATGATTACCTTAATTTATACAAATATTTACATAATTGAATGAAACCTTTTTAGAATTTTTAAAGCAAATGATTATCATTGGCTTTCTCAATTAATGCGCTTCTTTGCGTTAAATGCCGCAGGATGGTGCGGCTAAATAAAAAAACAGAAGCGATAACAAACACGCTCTTTTTGACGGGAAATATCATGTCTTTGATTTGCAGGGATACTCACGCGTCCGGCATGCGCAAAACCTTTACGGTTTCATTGCTGGCAATGGCAGTACACGCCCTTCTCAACCCGATGACGGCCCAGGCGGCGGATAGCAGCAGCAATACTCAGCAGGATCTGGTGGTGGATGCCACCACCAGCGGCGACAACACCGCCCAGGATAAGCAGGACTATCAGGTCAAAACCACCCGTGCCGGTACCAAATTGTTGCTGACGCCGCGCGATGTGCCGCAATCAGTCAGCGTCGTTACCCAGCAGCGTATGCAGGACCAACAACTGCAAACCATTAATGACGTGCTGAACAACACCACCGGCATCACCAGCAGCCAGGATGACAGTGAACGCGCCTACTACTATTCACGCGGTTTCCAGCTGACAAACTTCACCTTTGACGGTATTCCCACCTCCATGGGTGATTCGTGGAACTATGGGGATACCGCCTCGGATACCGCGATTTACGATCGTATCGAGATCGTGCGCGGTGCCACTGGCCTGATGACCGGCGCAGGTAGCCCGGCGGCGTCTGTCAACATGGTACGTAAACATGCCGACAGCAAAGATTTCACCGGAACGGTAAGTGCCAGCTACGGGAGCTGGAACAAACAGCGTTATGTCGCTGATCTTTCTGCGCCATTAAATGAATCAGGTTCGGTTCGTGGCCGCGTCATTGCCGGTTATCAGGATCAGGACAGCTGGCTGGATCGCTATCACAAAAACACCAAATTCCTTTATGGCACCCTTGATGCGGATCTCACTGATAACACCACCTTGTCACTGGCTTACGATTATCAGGACGCCGACACTCGTGACCCCACCTGGGGTGGCAACCCGGTGTTTTACAGCAATGGTTCTCTGACACATTACCGCCGCAGCCTGAACTCATCCGCCGACTGGACTTACTACCACACCACAGTGCGCAAAGTGTACGCCGACCTGGTGCATAACTTCGATAATGGCTGGAGTTTCCGTCTGAACGGCACGCATGCCGAAAACACCTTCAGCGACAAACTGCTGTATGTGGGATACATGGCTTACCCGGATGAGACCACCGGTGAAGGTGCCGATGGTTTTGGCAGTAAGGACCGGGGCAAACGTGAGTTAACTTCGGTGGATGGCTATGCCAGCGGTCCCTTCGAGTTATTTGGTCGTCAGCATCAGCTGATGGCGGGTATCAGCTATAGTCGTCAGCACAACAGCACCTATAGCCAGAATGGCATCACTGATGAAGATGCAGGAGATATTGCCAGTGATGATATCGGGATATTTAACAATCACTGGAATGGCAATATCGCGGAACCTGAGTGGGGCGACTGGTATCAAAACGCCGATGACGTGGTACGCCAGAAATCTGCCTACACCGCTGCGCGTTTCTCGCTGGCCGATCCGCTGTCGCTGATTGTCGGTGCGCGTTACACGCAGTACAGCACCAATGGCAGCAGCGGCAATATGGAGAAAAACAACATTACGCCTTACGCGGGTGTGGTGTATGACATCAACGATACCTGGTCGGCGTACGCCAGCTATACCTCAATCTTCCAGCCACAAACCTACCGTGACGCCAGCGGCCATTACCTGACGCCGGTAACCGGCAAAAGCTATGAAACCGGCCTGAAATCAGCCTGGTTCGATGGCCGACTGACCGCCACTATGGCGATCTTCCGCATTGAACAGGACAACGTCGGCGAGGAAATCAATGGCGTCTATGTCAACAACAGCAGCGAGCAGGCTTACACCGCGACCAAAGGTGCGCGTAGTAAAGGGGCCGAATTTGAGCTGAATGGTGCGCTGACGGACAATCTGCAAATGACTTTTGGCGCAACACGTTACGTGGCGCGTGATTCAGACGGCCGTTACAACCCGGGTCAACCGCAGACTGAATTTAAGCTGTTCACCCGTTACCAATTGCCCATGCTGCCAGAGTTAACGATCGGTGGCGGTATCAACTGGCAGAACCGTGTGTTTGAGGATGACACCGCACCCGATGGCAGCACCCAACGTGTCTATCAGGGTAGCTACCCACTGGCTAACCTGTTTGCGCGTTATCAGGTCACCAAACAGGTGGCTGTTCAGGCTAACGTCGATAATCTGTTCGACCGCACCTACTACAGTTACATGAATAACTATGTCTACGGTGAACCGCGTAACTTCTCGGTCAGCGTGTCATATCAGTTCTGATAGCCGATGCCTGCGCCCTGGATAACCAGGGCGCAGTGTTTTTATTTGTATACCGTTGCCGTTGCACGGACCTTGTCACCTTCATTGCCGGAGGTGATGACAAAATATTTACCTCCCATTGCATCAGCCTTTTTGGAAATTTCCTCCATCGCGGCACGCGGTGAGGTATGTTCTTTGGTCGAACTCACTGTGCCAACTTTATGATATTTCTTCGCTTCTGCTTTGCTGATTTCCTTTGCAGCAAAGGCTGAGCCACAAATTAACGAAGCGGTGATGAGCGCTATCACTCCTGCCATGATCTTTTTCATTATCACACCTCAGAGATGTTTGAAATCGGACGGATTATTGCAGCAATTAAATTTTTAGACTGAGTTTGAAATATTGCAACTGTTCGATTTAAAACCTGGCGAGGACTAAATTCTAAAAAAAATCATTAACGCTTCGCTTGATTACCAAAAATCTTCGGCTAGGGTTACTTCACAATGTCAATGAATTTAAAACCATTAACCCAATAATTTTCATCACAGTTTCTATTTTTTACTGGCCTTATATTTACCAGGTGCAGCTTCATTTTTATTTTTAGCCCATCAAGCCGAGGTCATTAAATGAAACGGAAACATTTGCATTGTCTGGTAATGGCTGCCCTGCTTACCAGTTCGTTTAATTCTGTTGCTGCGGACACCAATCCCAAAGACGCCACTGGCGCAACTAAACAAGCCAATGATGCGCTGTATAACCAGTTACCTTTTAACGATAAAACCGATTTTAGTGATGCCCACAAAGGATTTATCGCCGCATTACCCGAGGCTGTGATTAAAGGCGCAGCCGGAAATGTTATCTGGGATCCGGGCCAGTACGCGTTTATTAAAGAGGGTGAAAAATCGCCGGATACCGTTAATCCCAGCCTGTGGCGTCAATCACAGTTAATTAATATCAGCGGGCTATTTCAGGTTACCGATGGCGTCTACCAAATCCGCAATCTTGACCTCTCCAATATGACCATCATCGAAGGTGACAAAGGTATCACGGTTATCGACCCACTGGTTTCCGCTGAAACCGCCAAAGTAGGGATGGATCTTTACTATAAACATCGTGGTAAAAAACCTGTGGTCGCGGTGATTTATACTCACAGCCACGTTGACCACTACGGTGGAGTACGTGGCGTAGTAGACGAAGCGGATGTGAAATCCGGCAAAGTGAAAATTTATGCCCCGGCAGGTTTTATGGAGGCCGCGGTGGCTGAAAATATTATGGCAGGCAACGTGATGAGCCGCCGTGCCAGTTACATGTACGGCAACCTGTTAAAAGCAGACCCGAAAGGCCAGGTCGGCGCGGGATTAGGCACCACCACTTCAGCGGGGACCGTCACCCTGATCGCCCCAACGGACACCATCAGTAAAACCGGTGAGAAGCACACCATCGATGGCCTGACCTATGAATTTATGATGGCACCGGGTTCGGAAGCGCCATCAGAGATGTTGTGGTATGTCGAAGAGAAGAAAATGATTGAGGCGGCGGAAGATGTCACCCATACCCTGCATAACACCTACTCCCTGCGCGGTGCTAAGATTCGTGAACCGCTGCCCTGGTCAAAATACATCAACGATGCCATCACCCGCTGGGGCGATAAAGCCGAGATTATCATCGCCCAGCATCACTGGCCGACCTGGGGCAATGATAACGTCAACAACCTGCTGAAAACCCAGCGCGATCTCTATCGTTACATCAACGATCAGACGCTGCGGATGGCGAATGAAGGCCTGACGCGTGACGAAATCGCCGCCAACTTCAAATTGCCGGATGGACTGGCGAAAACCTGGGCGAACCGGGGTTATTACGGTTCAGTAAGCCATGACGTGAAAGCCACTTATGTGCTCTATCTGGGTTGGTTCGATGGTAATCCTGCCACGCTGGATGAGCTGCCCCCGGAAGAAGCAGCGAAGAAATTCGTTGAATACATGGGCGGTGCGGACTCAATCCTGCAAAAAGCCAAAACCGACTTCGACCAGGGGAATTACCGCTGGGTAGCACAGGTCGTCAGCAAAGTGGTGTTTGCCGATCCCAACAATAAAGCTGCGCGCGATCTGGAAGCCGATGCCCTGGAACAATTGGGTTATCAGGCTGAATCCGGCCCATGGCGTAACTTCTATCTCACTGGCGCGCAGGAGCTGCGTAATGGCGTGGTTAAAGGCCCCACGCCAAATACTGCCAGCCCGGACACAGTCAAAGCCATGACACCAGAAATGTTCTTCGATTTCCTCGCGGTGCATATCAATGGCGAGAAAGCCGGCAATGCGAAGGCAGTGATTAACGTCGATCTGGGTGATGATGGCGGCAAATATAAGCTGGAACTGGAAAATGGTGTGCTCAACCACACGTCTGATGCCCAGGCACAAAATGCGGATGCTACCCTCACCCTCAACCGCGACACCCTGAACAACATCATCCTCAAGGAAGAAACGCTGAAGCAGGCGCAGGATAAGGGGGAAGTTAAAATCAGCGGTAATCCCGCCAAAGTCGATGAGTTGCTTGGCTACATGGATAAATTTGAGTTCTGGTTCAATATGGTGACGCCGTAATAATTACCGGGCTACCGAGCCATTGGGTAGCCCGGAATCACCCTAAAAAAACGCTTATTCTGTTTTTATTTTTTTCGCGAATGGACGTAAGACAATCTCAATACCTTTCTGTGCAGTGAATACTTTCAAAACAACCGCTATTTCTAAGGATGTAAACGATGAACAGATCCTATAAAGGCGTTGGTGTTTTAGCTCTTGCTGCCGGTTCGATACTTCTGCCCCATTATCTCCGGGCGGAAGAACCCGCGAAAAATGTGTCGGATGATCAGAGCAACGGTAATAAACCCAATATTATTTTAATTGTTGCCGATGATACCGGTTACGGTGATCTCGGTGCCTATGGGGGTGGCGAAGGCCGGGGTATGCCAACGCCAAATCTCGATAAAATGGCGCAGGAAGGGATGACCTTCTTCAGTTTTTACGGGCAGCCGAGCAGTACCCCAGGCCGCGCAGCAATGCAGACCGGGCGTATACCTAATCGCAGTGGCATGACCACGGTGGCATTCCAGGGCCAGGGCGGCGGGCTACCGAAAGAGGAATGGACACTGGCTTCGGTACTGAAAACAGCAGGTTACGACACCTTCTTCACCGGCAAATGGCACCTGGGGGAATCGGACTATGCCCTGCCGAATGCTCAGGGTTATGACGAGATGCGCTATGTCGGGCTTTACCATCTCAATGCCTACACCTACGCCGATCCGACCTGGTTCCCGGATATGGATCCTAAACTGCGCGAAATGTTCGCCCGCGTGACGCGAGGGGCATTATCAGGAAAAGCCGGTGAAGCGCCCCATGAAGATTTCAAGATCAATGGTCAGTACGTTAATACCCTGAAATTAATGGTAAAGAAGGTGTAGTCGGTATTCCTTTCTTTGATCGCTATGTAGAAAAAGCCTCACTGGAATACCTCGATGCTCATGCGAAAGACAGCAAACCTTTTTTCATGAGCATCAATTTTATGAAGAACCATCAACCTAATATGCCCGACCCGGACTTTGTCGGAAAATCAATGGCGAAGACCAAATATGCCGATTCGATGGTAGAAATGGATGCCCGCGTCGGTCACATCATGGACAAAATCCGTTCGCTGGGACTGGATAAAAATACCTTAGTTGTCTTCACCACCGATAACGGTGCCTGGCAGGACGTTTATCCTGATGCCGGATATACGCCGTTTCGTGGCACTAAAGGCACCGATCGTGAAGGAGGAAGCCGCGTACCAGCCATCGCCTGGATGCCGGGCAAAATCAAAGCCGATAGCAAAAACCATGACATCGTGGGAGGCCTCGACTTGATGGCCACCTTCGCGTCTGTAGCGGGCATTAAAGAACTGCCCAAAAATGACCGCGCAGGAAAACCCATTATCTTCGACAGTTACGATATTTCCCCGGTACTGTTCGGCACTGGCCCGGACCCTCGAACATCATGGTTCTACTTTACCGAAAATGAACTGACACCAGGGGCCGTCAGGGTCGGACACTACAAAGCAGAGTTCAATCTGCGCGGCGATAATGGTGCCTCAACTGGCGGGCTGGCGGTGGACAGCAACTTAGGCTGGAAAGGTCCGTCGTCCTATGTGGCGACTGTGCCGCAGATTTTCGATCTCTGGCAGGACCCGCAGGAACGTTATGACATCTTTATGAATAACTACACCGAGCACACCTGGACGCTGGTGACGTTCAACCAGGCCATCGGTGACCTGATGAAAACCTACATTAAATATCCACCACGTCCGGCACAAAGTGAATCCTATACCGGTCCGATTACCATCAGCCAGTATCAGCGTTTCCAGAATGTGCGCGATCAGCTCGATAAAGAAGGTTTCCAGTTGGGATTACCAACCGGTAACTGAGTATTTAATGCCTGGCCCATATTTTATGGGCCATTTTTTCTGCCTTCATGAAGGTATCGAAATGAAAACATTCGCGCATTCAATCACTGTATTCATTTTGTGGTTTTGCTTCGCCTTGCCAGCCGTCCACGCTGCGACGGAGCTCCCCTCCTGGAATGACTCTGCGTCGAAAGAAAAGATTATGAGTTTTGTCCAGAAAGTCACACAGCAAGGCAGTGCGGATTACGTGCCGCCAGAGGAACGTATTGCGGTATTTGATAATGACGGTACGCTCTGGACCGAACAGCCTGCATATGTGCAACTGGTGTACCTGATCGATCGTATCAAAGCACTGGCACCGCAGCATCCTGCATGGAAAAACCAGCAACCTTTTAAAGGGATACTGGAAAACGATATGCATGCCGTGGCCGCAACCGGCAATCAGGGACTGATGGCAATTGAACACGCCGCTGACGCCGGAATGACCACCGACGACTTTAAAACCAGCGTGACACAATGGTTGCAGACTGCGCGCGACCCTCGCTTCAAACGCCCCTACACCGAACTGGTTTACCAGCCGATGCTGGAGCTGCTGAGCTATCTACGCGCCAACGGTTTTAAAACCTATATCGTTTCCGGCGGCGGCACTGATTTTATGCGTCCGTGGGTAGAAAAAACCTATGGCATCCCGCCGGAACAGGTGATTGGTTCGACTGACCAGGTCAAATTCGAAATGGGGAAAGATGGCAAACCGCGTCTGATTAAACAAGGGGTCATTAACTTTATCGACGATGGTGATAATAAACCGGTGGCCATCAATCGTTATATTGGCCGGATGCCCATCCTCGCCTTCGGCAATTCCGATGGCGATTTGCCGATGCTGCAATATGTCTCCTCTGGCTCTAAAACCAATCTGGTGCTTTATCTTCATCACGATGACGCTGAGCGTGAATATGCCTACGACCGTCAATCCGCTTTTGGACGACTGGATAAAGGACTGGATGAAGCGCATCGGCATGGCTGGCCCGTTGTCAGCATGAAAAAAGACTGGAACACCGTCTTCCCGGCATCTCAGTGAGGCATCCGATGAAACATAGCACGACTATTCCGCTGACTCCGCTGCCGACTTTTGAAAAGCTGGGAGTGAACTACAAACGTCGTTATCACATGATGGCAAAGCCCTCCGGTTCCACCTGTAACCTGGATTGCAACTACTGCTTTTATCTGCATAAAGAAGAATTATTACATCAACATCGTGACGCAGGTATGAGTGGTGAAATACTGGAAAACTTTATCCGTCAATACATTGCCAGCCAGGACGGGGAGGAGATTATTTTTTCATGGCAAGGCGGTGAACCGACATTAATGGGGCTGGAATTTTTCGAAAAGGTTGTCGCTTTACAGAAAAAATACCAACCCCGCGGCCAGCGGATTGAAAATGATCTGCAAACCAATGCGGTGTTAATTAATGACCATTGGGCCAGATTTTTGAAGAAGCATCATTTCCTCGTGGGTGTTTCCATTGATGGGCCACGGGAGTTACATGACCGTTATCGTGTCACGCGCAGTGGAAAACCCACCTTTGATCGCGTGATGAAAGGCGTTGATGCCTTAAAGCGTCACGGCGTTCCTTTCAATGCATTGGTGGTGGTGAACCGTACCTCCGCAAAATATCCCCTTGAAGTCTATCGTTTTTTGACTCAGGAATTAGGTGCGACTTATATCCAGTTTAATCCCTGCGTGGAGCCGGTTGATTTTAAACATACCGCGCCACAATTCTGGCAGGATGACACCCTTCCCGTCACCGGATCGCGACGCGCCCGGCCGGGCGATCTGGACTCAATCGTCACCGACTGGTCGGTTGATCCTGAAGACTGGGGGCAGTTTCTGATCGCCACTTTTCAGGAGTGGGTCAGTAAAGATCTTGGCCGGGTGCAAGTGAACTTATTTGAAACCGCAGTCGTCCAGACCATGGGGTTGCCTTCTCAACTCTGCATCACTGCCGAGTTTTGTGGTAAGGGGCTGGCAATTGAAAAAAATGGCGATGTGTTTTCCTGCGATCATTATGTTTACCCCGAATATCGCCTGGGGAATGTCACCACCCATCAACTGGCACAGCTGGTGTTTTCTGAGCGACAAAAACAATTCGGCATGGGGAAACGTAATACTCTGCCACGATACTGCAAAACCTGCCCATATCTGACGCTTTGCTGGGGGGAATGCCCGAAAAATCGTATCGTGCTCACACCAGATGGCGAATCCGGTCTAAATTATTTATGTCCGGGTATTAAAGCTTTTTTTACATCCGCTATGCCCGCGTTGCAGCAGATCGCAAAAATACTCACTGACCTTAAAGAGTAATTCACGAATGGAGAATAATATGCGTCGATCTCTATTATTATTGGCCCTGTTGCTGATGCCGTTTCACTATCTGGCAGCATCCCCGTATGAAAGCCTCGGTTTTGCCTTGCGCGAGCAAACGATTTTACAGGACCTGCGTGCGCACTGCCATGTCAGCACCACCGTTTCCGATCAGGCGCTGACAAAATACTTTACCGATAATAAAGAGACTCATGATGAGATTATCGCCGCTGCTGATGCATTAAAAGCCGGTAATCAGCAGCTGTATCATAAAAAAATCAGTGATGTTTCCTGCCCATCCGGATTAGCCAGTAAATAACTACCCAGTCGGGAGACGTTATGCGCCGCAATGTCCTGTTATTATGGCGTTGAGTACGCCACTACTTGCCCATGCCAGTGGTTTATATCTGTATGAAATTGCCACGGAAGATACCGGCCTTGCCGGTGCTGGCCAGGCCGCACGGGCACAGGATGCATCAACGTTAATGACCAACCCCGCCGGGATGACGCGACTGCCAGATCATATGATTACTGGTGGTCTTCAGGCGTTATACGGCGATACGCCCTATACACTGGATAATGATGCCGCCTTACAGGGCAACAGCCCCGGCAACACTATCGGCTGGTTTCCCGGCGCCAGCATGTTCTACCATCAGCGCCTTAGCGACCGCTGGTCAGCGGGCATCGGCTTGTATGGCAATTACGGCCTGGGGTTAGATTTTGGCAATTGGGCGGGGGACCGCTTGATCAAAAAAAGCACCCTGATTGCGATGACACTGAGTCCGGCCATCGCGTGGAAAATCAATGAGCGACTGTCGTGGGGGCTGGGTCTCGGTATCAACTACGGCTTTCTGTCATTGACGCGTAATGTTGATGGGCAGGATGAAAAAGCCACGGATCATGACTGGGCACTTAACTTCCGTACCGGCTTACTCATGCAAGTCACCGATGCAACGCGCGTGGGTCTCACCTACACCAGCAAAACTGATTATCACTTCAACATCAATGGCACAGCACGCTTCCCGCAGTTAGATAATGTCTCTTATAACCTGCCAATATCGGCGCAGGTTAACACCCCGGCACAACTGATGTTAAGTGCGGTACATGACCTCAATCAGCAATGGTCGCTGTTAGCCGACCTCGGCTGGCAGGACTGGAGCGCTTACGGTACCAATCAGATCACTGTCAGCGGCCAACCACTGACGCGCGACAATCGCCTGCACGACACCTGGCACACCGCACTTGGCGTGCAGTTCCGCCCGAATGACCAATGGCGTCTGAACACGGGTATCGCCTATGACAGCAGTTTCTATAAAAACCAGGATGATACCTCAATGACCATGCCCTCGGGTGCAGCGTGGCGTTATGGCGTTGGTGCGCAATACCAGCTGACGACGTCCAGCAATATTGGGGTGGCCTTTGAATACCTGAATATGGAATCGTCGTCCGTTTCATCGCCACTGGTGAAAGGTCACTATAACGATCCGAATATCTATTTTTTCAGCATGAATTACAGCTATCAGTTCTGATTACTGTCAGAACCTGGCACGAGGATGAGCGTAATGAAAACAGGCGTTTATCTGCTTTGCTGGCTATTACTATTTCTCGCGACAAGTGTGTTTAGCGCTGAACCGCGTCAGTCACCTTCACCACAGGAGAAGGCACGAACCCTGGTGCTGCTGAATCAACCCGTCGTGATGTTGCAGGCACGTTTTGGCATGACCACCCCGGAAGAACGCGTACAACGTACCCTGACACAGTTACGCGGGCTAAACGCTGACGATCTGCAACAACCGGTCGTTATGGAACCTGTGATGCGTTACCACCAGCCCGGGGTGCTATTTTCCGTCAACCATCAGCCATTTATGTTACTCAGCCAGGCCGACCTGGATGAAGGTGACGATTTAACGCTGATGCAGGCGGCAGACCGTGTTTATCAGCGTCTGGAAAAATTACGTGCCTTACTGAAGGAGCAGTATTCTCCGCACTATTTGCTGATTTCGCTGGTGAAAAGCCTGGCTGGCGCAGCGGGGTTAGTCCTGTTGGTGGCGCTGTGCTGGCACCTGAATCAGTGGCAGACACGCGCAGCGGCCAAACGTCCGGCCAGCCGCAAACACCTGCTACCTGCACCGGTGCGGACTTTTTTCGGGCCAGTCCGGTTACGGATGTATCAGACATTAATGTGGCTGCTTTGCCTGGTCATGACTTACCTGTGGTTAAGCTGGGTATTGCGCTTGTTTCCTTATACCCGCATCTGGGGACTGGATCTGGGTGATTATGCGCTGTCGCTGTTGCAGGAGATCGGCGTGGCGGTGCTGTCGGCATTGCCGGGTTTATTTATTGTCGCCGTGATTATCCTGATCACCGCCATTTTCACCCGTATTATTCGGCTGGTACTCCGTCGGGTCGAGTATGGAAATATGCATATTCCCGGCCTGCATCCTGAAACTATCGGCGTAACGCGCCGTTTGATCAGTGTTGCTATCTGGCTGTTTGCGCTCTCTGCCGCTTATCCGTTTCTGCCCGGTGCCAATTCCCTGGCGTTCAAAGGTATTAGTGTGTTCTTCGGTCTGATGCTGACGCTGGGATCGGCGGGTATCATGAACCATGCCATGAGTGGTCTGGTACTCACCTACTCACGCGCCCTGCGTAAAGGCGATGTGATTCGTATTAGTGACAATGAAGGTGTGGTCACTGAAGTCGGGATGCTGGCGACAAAAATCATCACACGCGAAAATTATGAAGTCACGGTGCCGAATGCGGTGGTGGTCAGTGGCAAGATCACCAATCTCAGCACCGCACTTAAAGGCACAGGGATTAATCTGACCACCAGCGTGACGATCGGCTATGACACACCGTGGCGTCAGGTGCACAGTATGCTTGAGCTAGCCGCCAGCCGCACGCAAGCCATTGTACATCAGGAACCTCCGCTGGTACGTCAACTGGCGCTAATGGACTGGTACATCGCCTATGAACTTCAGGTGCGGCTGCCAGCAGGCGGATCTCTGGCCGCCGCCAGAACTGAACTACATAGCCATATTCAGGATGTATTTAATGAGTTTGGTGTGCAGATTATGTCACCAAATTTCGTTGCGCAGCCGGAGGGAAACGTATTGGTCACGCCGGAAAACTGGTACACCCCTCCGGCGCGCAAGCCAGACCCGGATGTCAGCTGACCCAGCAATTTCTGCCGCGCTCTTTAGCGCGATACAGCGCCTTATCAGCCAGAGCAATGATCGCCTCAGCAGTCAGACCGGGCGCTGCACGGGCAATACCCATACTGGCCGTCACATACGAGGCAGCGTCAGATGTCGCATGCGGTAGCGCACGCCGTTGAAAACTCTGTTGTTGCGGTTGGGAACTGTTCACCAGACATCCTTTACGTTGATGGCATTGATAAACAGTTTATCTGCTGAGTGTAAATCAGGTAGTTTTATTCAGCGTAATTTCGGAGTTGTATTCCCGGTGCAAACGGCGCGCCTGAATAAATACTGATTTCCAATACGGATTGTTCAGGGAAGAACGCATGACTCCACGACTGGCCGATGCGTGCAGGAATTGTTGATCGGTGTCATAAAAACCAACGTGCAGTTCATGATTGATGCGGAAAAATACCAGGTCGCCGGGCTGCATATGGTCAGGCTGAACCCGCTCACCCATTTGAATTAATTCACGCGTGGTGACACGGTCCATCGGAATATTGAAACGATCCTTTAAGGTGCGCCACACGAAGCCGGAACAATCAACACCGGATAATTGCGTGCCACCCCATTGATAAGGTGTTCCCTGCCATGAATGCATCTGGTCATGCAACGCGGCAATAACCGGAATAAGATCTTCCTGGCTTTGAGCACTGTCATTGTCGGCCTGTGAGTCACGATGGGCAGAATGGGATGAGCACCCTGCGAGAGAGAGAAAAACCAGAGCGGCCAGTGCTTTAAACATTGCAGGGGAATTCATGGTGTCGTGTGTCACTCATTGAAGTTGGTTTCAGGTTTATACCGCAGTAATGAACGCCGGAAAAATCAGAACCGCTCAGACTTGCAGTACCTTACACTTCACTTACTCAGGCTTACACTACAATACCAGGATATTTCCGCAGGTAAATAGTTAAATCACTTTCTGATGAATTAATCGACAGGTGCAGGATGTATTGCACATCCTGCACACAAATTTGGCTTAAAATTAATTCAGCGCTGACTCACGAAGCGAAGCGGTATTATTTTCGCTCAATATTTACCGGAAAAGTTTGCACTGATACGTTGTGCCAGATAATCCTTCGCCGAAATCGGTGGATATTTTTTCTCCGGCCCTTCGATAATAACGTCTTCATTCGCCTGGCAGAAAAACGCCAGGCTGTAGCGCGCAGGGACGGATTCGCCTGGTAAAGGATTTGCCACGCGATGGAAATTGGACGGCAATTTATCATCGCTCCAGCGCATCAGCATATCGCCAATATTGCAGGTAATCAGCCCATCCAGCGGCGCGATTGGTGTCCAGACCTGCTCCTCCATCTCTTTACCCGGACATACCTGCAAACCGCCTTGCCCATCGCGCTGGAACAATAAGGTCAGGCAATCGAAATCAGTATGTGCACCTGCACGCCACGGGCCATCCACCTCACCGGTGATAGCAAAGTAATGCAGCATACGTAAGGTGCTTTGGTAAGTGGCGTGAGAGGGTTCATGTGCATGGCTGAAGAAGTCCTCCGGGAAGCCAAGCTTCAGCGCGAAGCATGAAAGCAGCTTCATCCCCACCGCCCAGCACTGACGCTCGAACTTCATTATCTCATCACGAAAACCTGGCAGGGTGTCATCATCCGGCCACAGGCCAGCCATACGTGGCAGCGTAATCTGGTACGACTCTTTCTGATCAGGCTTGCCGGTAGAAGGACGGATTTGTGCACGATATTCCCAACCTGCATTGCGGCTGAGCGGATGACGGGCCTTTTCGCTTTCCGGCAGCGCAAAAAAACGCTCCGCATTGGCGAACGCGGCGTTGATATCGTCGAGTGGGATATCATGGCCGGAGACCTGGAAGAACCCGATGTCTATGGCCGCCTGCCACAGCTGGTCGGCGATTTCGTGTTTACGTTGGTCGAAATCAGCGAGATCGATGATACGCACTTCGCGCACCGCTTCACTGCCGCGTGCGCCCATGCGTGATTCTTTAGCCAGTTCATGCATGGTATAAGTCGTTGTCTTTTCCATTGGTACACCTCGTTATAAAGAGATAACGGATGACCTGTACCGCAACTGGCAGGCCATCCCCGCGTCCATTGGCTGGACGATCGAGCAATGACCCACCGGGCAACGACCACGGCTGACAGCTTCTACTCAATAGCAATCTGGCAATATTTGTGCCACAAATCGCACGCTACCGTCGCGGCACCATTTATCACGCGGTTGTTGCGGTGGCGCGGCTTAAAAACGCGCAATAAATCGCGCAGCAACGGGTTAAATACAGTTTTATTGCACCATAACAATGCAAACCAGCAACCAATGACTCACAAATGAGCAAAATCTAACAAACATCTCACCAACCCATAATGTCGCTAAGAGATTTATTTTAATAAATTCATAATGATAAACATAATCATGGTAAATGGCATGGGCTTTGCTATTTTCCATGCAGAGTATAAGCGGTTAGCGTGGCGCGCCTGCCATGCGGAACATTGCTCTACAGCTTCGGCTGTACCTCGTCAGGGGACGGTGCTATGCATCGTGAGCAGGTTCATACACCGCATCATCCCCTGAATACGAACACACTTTGCGTTTGCTTTGGGGGTTTTTATGTCAATGTCGTCCTTCCGTTTGCCGCTGTTTGCCGCGCTTATCGGCGCATCTTCCCTCACCCACGCCGCAGACAAGCTGGTGCTGCAAACCACCTGGGTCGCACAAGCCGAGCAAGGCGGTTATTACCAGGCTGTCGCCACCGGAATCTATAAAAAGTATGGCCTGGACGTGGAAGTCCGTTCAGGCGGGCCGCAGCTGAACAATATGACGCTGCTACTGGCGAACCGTGCCGATGTTATCGTCAGCTATGATCTTCAGGTGTTGCAGGGCATCCAGCGTAACTTCCCGCTCAAAGCCATCGCCGCCCCCTTCCAGTTCGACCCACAGGGCATTATCACCCACGGTGATGTAAAGGATTTGGCCGGGCTGAAGGGTAAAACTGTGCTGGTCTCCGCCAGCGGCCAGGCCAGCTGGTGGCCGTGGCTGAAAAGCAAATATCAGCTCAACGACGACCAGGTGCGTCCTTATACTTTCAATATGCAGCCGTTCCTCGCCGATAAAAATACCGCGCAGCAGGCGTACGCCACCTCTGAAGTCCAGCAAATTAAAGAAGTGCAGCCGGACAGCCAATTTTATCTGTTCGCCAATTACGGCTATCCGGCGTATGGCGGCATTCTGGTGACGCGCGATGACCTGTTGCAGCAGAAACCCGATGTGATGAAACGTTTTGTCGAAGCCTCAATGGAGGGCTGGAAATCTTACCTGGCTAATCCCGCTGCCGGTGACGCGCTGATCAAAAAAGAAAATCCACAGATGACCGATGCGATTCTGGCGTTTGGCGTCTCGCAGATGAAAGCCCTGCATTTGATTGATGGCGGCGATGCGGCGAAACAGGGACTGGGAGTGATGACGGAAAAACGCTGGCAAACCACTCGCGACTTTATGGTAAAAGCCGGGTTGCTGGATGCCGCCACGCCGTGGCAAAAAGCCTTTACCACCCAGTTCTATCGTCAGACAGCCATGTAAGGGACAGGCATGAAAATTCTGATTAAAAATTGCCAGGCCATCCTCACCGGGGATGCTCAGCAGCCCCGCAGTCACACGCGTGATATCCGTATCGAAAACGGTCTGATCAGCGAACTGGGTTCGCTTCTGGCACAGGCCGATGAGCAGGTGATCGACGCACGCGATTGTGTGGTCTATCCGGGCTGGGTCAACACCCATCATCACCTGTTCCAATCACTGCTGAAAGGCGAGCCGCAGGGGCTGAACCAAAGTCTCGGCGCCTGGCTAGCCGCCACCCCTTACCGTTTTCGTGGTGCGTTTGATGAACAGACTTTCCGCATCGCTGCACGCATTGGTCTGGTGGAGTTAGTGCGCTCCGGCTGCACCACCATTGCCGATCACCACTATCTTTACTGGCCTGAGATGCCGTTTGATGGCGCGCAGATTTTGTTTGAGGAGGCGCAACAGCTCGGCGTACGTTTCGTGTTATGCCGTGGCGGTGCCACCCAGAGCCGTGGGCTGGAAAGCGATTTACCCACTGCCTTGCGCCCGGAAAAGTTCGAGACAATGATGGCCGATGTCGAACGGCTGGTGACGCAGTACCATCAGCCCAACGCCTTCGCCATGCGTCAGGTGGTGATGGCACCCACCACCACACTGCATTCCACCACACCGCAGGAGTTGCGGGAAAGTGCCAAGCTGGCGCGCCAGCTTGGCATTCGTCTGCACAGTCACCTGTCCGAAACGGTTGATTATCTCGATGCCGCCAAAGCCAAATTTGGTATGACACCTCTGCAATTCTGCGCCGAGCATGACTGGATCGGCAGCGATGTGTGGTTCGCCCATCTGGTGAAATTGTTGCCGGAAGAGATCGCCTTACTCGGTGCAGCAGGCAGCGGTATCGCCCATTGTCCCCAGAGTAATGCCCGCCTCGGCAGCGGTATTGCTGACCTGATTGCTCTCGAGCAGGCCGGGGTAAAAGTTTCGATTGGTGTTGATGGAGCGGCATCCAATGAAGCCGCAGATATGCAGAGCGAAACCCATGCTGCCTGGCAATTACAACGCGCCCGTAAAGGGATGCTGGCGCAACCGCGTTATGCCGGTGGCACTTTTGAAGGCGGTGGCGATGCCGCCAGCATTGAAGATGTGGTGCGCTGGGGCTCCCACGGCGGCGCACAAGTGCTGGGATTGCAAACCGGCGTGATTGCTCCAGGTATGGCGGCGGATATCGCAATTTATCAGCTCGACGATCCGCGCTACTTCGGTTTGCACGATATGGCCATCGGGCCGATTGCCTGTGGCGGGCGGGCGCGTATCAAGGCGCTGCTCTGCCATGGAAAAATTATCATGCAGGATGATGTGATTCCGGGCGTCGATTTGCCAGCGCTGGGACGAGCTGCCGCTGATGCAGTGAAAATCCTTCAGCAGCGAGCAGGCGTGACAGTGTAACATGATCCGTAACGGCGCGACGCATCGCGCCGTTACAGGATATGATGATTACAATCCGGCAATCAGCGCTTTGGCTGCTGCACGATGTTTCACCATCAGCTCTGCCGCATCCAGCCCGATGATCTCACCGTCTGACACACGCCATTCCCCACCTACCATCACTTTATCCGCCCGTTCCGCACCACATAAAATCAACGCAGATAACGGATCGTGGCTGCCGCTAAAGCGCAGCTCATCCAGCTTAAATAATGCCAGATCCGCCTGTTTGCCCACCGCCAGCTCACCAATATCCGCACGTCCCAGCAAGCGCGCCGACCCGGCTGTCGCCCATCGCAGCACCCGCTGCGGGGTTATCTGTTCGGCGCCATAGCGCAACCGTTGCAGATAAAGTGCCTGGCGTGCCTCGTACATCAAATTCGACGCATCATTCGAGGCCGAACCATCCACACCCAGGCCAACCGGCGCGCCAGCCGCCTCAAGATCTACCGTCGGGCAAATGCCTGAAGCCAACCGCATATTCGATACCGGACAATGGCAGATACCGGTGCCTGCGGCACCCAGACGTTTGATTTCGTCATCATTGAAGTGAATGCCATGCGCCAGCCAGGTTCGATTGCTGAGCCAGCCCACATGTTCCAGATAATCAACGGTGCGCATACTAAAGGTTTGCTGGCAAAACGCCTCTTCATCCAGCGTCTCCCCCAGATGAGTATGCAGGCGAACATCATGCTGTTCCGCCTGGCGGGCGATTTCGCGCATTAAATCGGTGGTCACGGAAAACGGGGAACAGGGTGCGAGGCCGATCTGAATCTGCGCTCCTTCGTGTCGCTGGTGATACTGCTTAATCAGGCGCAGGCTATCCTGCAAAATGGTGTCGGCATCCTGAATAGTCTGCTGTGGAGGCAGGCCACCCTGTTCTTCTCCCAGATTCATCGAACCCCGGGTAAGCAGCGCGCGCATGCCCAGCTGTTGTACCACCTCCACCTGCACATCAAGTGACTGCTCCATCCCGGCAGGGAAAAGATAGTGATGATCGCTCACTGTAGTACAGCCGGACTGCAACAACTCCGCCATCGCCACCTGACTTGCCAGATGCAGCGCCTCGGGGGTCAGGCGCGCCCATACTGGATATAGCGTTTTCAACCACGGGAAAAGCGGTTGATTCACTACCGGAAGCCAGGCGCGGGTTAAGGTTTGATAGAAATGATGATGGGCATTAATCAGACCGGGTAATACCACATGGTCACGGGCATCAACCACGCTGTCACAAGGCTGAGACGGGGTCTGCCCAAGGCGCAGAATTTCGCTGATACGTGAACCTTCAATGACCAGGCCGCCACGGCCATCAAGGTTGTCGGGGAGAAATACGGCAAGGGGGTTTTTAATCCAGATACGGGCAGCGCACATGGCTGGCTCCTCTCAGTGGTTAAACATAAGGGTTAGCCAGCTCAGTTATTGCCTGTCTGCTGATCCAGGCGCATCGCGATGCGGCATTACTATGCCGCATCAGCGAAGGTGTGAAAAGCGATCAGGCGTCTTTTTTACGCAGCGGTGATTCCGGCATAAACAACGACAGAATAAACGCCAGCAACATCACGCCCGCCGCCATCTGAAATGCCGCATGCACCCCATCACCAAATGCCTGCAAATACGGGATCTGCACATCCATAGCAAGATGGTGGATCGCCTCGGGGTCGAGGCTGTGTGGCAGTTCAGCGCCCTTGTCCACCAGCTTTGTCAGCCCGGATTTCAATACCTGGCTGAACACCGCACCAAACAACGCCACCCCAATGGAACCGCCCACCGAGCGGAACAACGTCACCGAAGACGTCGCCACACCAATGCTGTCAGGTGAGACGGTGTTCTGCACAGCCAGCACCAGAACCTGCATCACCATGCCCATTCCCATGCCTAAAATGCTGGAGAACAGGTAAATGTGCCAGACCGGGGCATCCAGCGTTAGCGTGGTCATCAGCGCCATGCCGATGGTCGCCAGCAAAGTACCGGCAATCGGGAACATACGATACTTACCGGTGTGGCTGATCACACGTCCACTGATAATCGAGGTGACCAGCAAACCGCCCATCAGCGGCAGCAATTGCAAACCGGCCTGCGTGGGTGTCGAGGCTTTCACCACCTGCAAATACAGTGGCAGAAAAGTGACGCTGCCAAACAGCGACATCCCGACAATAAAACCAATCAGGCTGGAGAGCAGAAAACTCCGATTACGGAATAACGTCAGTGGGATGATCGGTTCCCACGCCCGACGTTCTTCATACACAAAGCCAATCACTCCCACCACGCCAAAGGCGAAAATACACCACAGCTGCGGGTCGGACCAGGCATGTACCGAGCCCCCTTCACTGGTGAACAGCGTGACCCCCACCAGCGCCAGGCAGAGGAAAAAGGCTCCAGGATAGTCGATTTCATGTGCCTTGCGTTTGCTGTCGGTTTTGAACACCGCGTTAATCACCAGCAGAGCGAACAAACCCAGCGGCAGATTGATATAGAAAATCCAGCGCCATGAAGCGTGCTGCACAATAAATCCCCCCAGCAACGGACCAATCACCGTCGCGAGGCCAAATACGCCGCCAAACAAACCCTGATATTTACCGCGATCGGCAGGCGGGATCACATCTGCCACCGCCGCCATACTGACCACCATCAGGCCGCCTCCCCCCAGCCCCTGCAAGGCACGGGTAAAAATCAGCTGTTCCATGTTTTGTGCCAGCCCACACAACGCAGAGCCGACCAGGAACAAAATCACCGAGATTTGCAGCACGGGTTTACGACCAAACAGGTCGCCAAATTTACCATATAGCGGTACAACAAGGGTCGAAGCCAGCATATAAGCGGTAACGATCCACGACAGGCGGTCTAAACCACCCAGCTCACCAACAATCGTCGGTAAAGCTGTAGAAACAATGGTTTGGTCCAGGGCAGATAGCAACATGACCAGCAGCAACGCACCCAGCAGCCAGCCAAATGACTGCCGTTTGGTATCCGAGCTGGCGACTGGCTGTACCAGAGAATTGGTTTTCATAGGAAACACCATGTTGAAATTAATTAAATACACAATTAATATTGATCGTAGTCTGGCAGGAAACAAGTGAGCACGCAAAAATGACCGCACAGAAAGTCCCTTTAGACGCAAAATCAGCAAAATCCGAACCGCGTCGTCCCGGCCGTCCACGCGGTGGCGCGATTAACGCGCAGCAGCGAGAACATCTGCTGGATATCACCCTGGCGCTATACGCGGAGAAAGGCATTGGCGAGACATCGCTCAACGCCATTGCGCGCAAGGCGGGTGTCAGTCCGGCAATGCTGAATTATTATTTTCAGTCACGCGAAGCGCTGCTTGATGTGGTGGTTGAGGAGCGTTTTCTGCCGCTGCGACAGCGTCTTGTCGGACATTTTATGCATGAGCCGAGTGACCCTGTCACAACGTTTAGCGCCTTTATCCGCGAGATCGCCGACATCATTGAGACCCACAACTGGTTTGCTCCACTGTGGATGCAAGAAGTCACCGAAGGCCAGGGTGGGTTAGGACATCACATCAAAACCCGCTTTGGACATGCGGAACGCGATAAGGTGAAAGGTCTGATCGAGGGGTGGCAACAACAAGGGCTGCTCAATGCTGACCTGGAGCCGCAGCTTTTGATGACCTCAATACTGAGTATGGTGCTGGTGCCGTTTACCCGTTTTGCTGGCGATCCTGCTTTCAACCGCGAAATGATTGTGCAGCATACCCTGAGCCTGTTCTGTAACGGGATGCGGCCTGCAACCATCAAACCAGCGAAGTCAGGCCAGCAGTAAGTTCAAGCAACAGCTCACGTACCGCCGCAGCGGGCTCCGACAACGGTGTGCGATCGGAAATACATAAGGACAGAGTCTGACTAATGACCGGTGCGCGAATGGTACGGATCACCACGTTGGGCGAACCCACCTGAATCTGTTCTGCTATTGCTTTTGGCATGATGGTGCAGCCAAGACCCGCATACACAGCACGGGCAATACTATTCACCGCCTCCAGTTCACCGATAACATTGAGGCTTTGATGATGTTGATAAAAAGCTTCATCGATGGCACGGCGGACAAAGTTATAGGCAGGTGGCAGCAGCAACGGGAGTCCGGCGAGCTGGTTAACCCGTATCCCGCCATCATCAGCGTCGAAAGCAACATCAGCCCGGGCGACAAGACAGAAAGATTCTTCCAGCAGTGGTTCATAATGCAGACCTTTGATGCCACCGCGACCATGCAGCAACGCCATCTCCAGCCGACCATTGGCGATAAGTTCGCTATAGGCCTGCCCGACACTTTCCACCAGATGCAGTAATATCCCCGGATGGCGTAAGCGCATTTCATTCAGCAAGGGCACCGCCAGATTTGCCGCCGCACTAAATGGCGCCAGGCCAATGGAAACCCGGCCCGATAGCAGCTGCCCGGCGCTCAATACATCCACTTCCGCCTGTCCAAACTGACGCAGCATGGCGTTGGCATGACCGTACAGTACCTTGCCGGCTTCGGTTGGCACCACGCCCTGCTGACTGCGAATCAACAACTGGCGCTTAAAATGCTCTTCCAGCGCCACTAACTGCTGGCTGAGCGCTGGTTGCGCAATATGTAATGCATCTGCCGCACGGGTAATGCTGCCCATATCCACAATAGTGATGAAGGACTTCAGACGCCGGATATTCATATTACCCTCATGAACGATTAACGCCTGTTCGGCGATTCAATCAGGCAGTGGCGACTATATCGGCTTTACTTTTACGAGGGGTAAGAAGAAATGCCTGTCGCCAGATAGGTGTTTTATATGAATATCTTTACCAAAGCCGATACATCCATTCTGACTGGAGAGACTTTGGTATCAGGTCAACTCTTCAGTCCTGTCAGACACTGTTACTTTTCGGATCTGAAAGGTGAGTTGATCGAACCATCAGGATGGGTTGTGCCGGGAATCGCCTCCCCCATCTCGGAAATACAGAGAGTAAATGAGTCCGCATTTTCATAAAATATTTCACGCCTGAAAGCATGATTTTCCCTGAGTCGGGTATCTGTAATCACCGAAGAATGATAAAGCGGATCAATTCTTTCCACCAGCTTACCATTTTTTATATGATCACCTCCGCCGGTAATGAAATCACTTCCCCAATCTCCCCGGGAAAAAAGAATTGAGTTATCGCGTCTGCCCATCAGTGAATTGGGGCCAGTCCCGCCATAGCGGGGAGTCGGATAAATTAAATCCGGGGACGGTTTACCATCAATTAATACACTAGGATGAAATAGTTCATGCATCCAGGCTTGATTCTGTGAGTGCTCATCTAACAGCATGAACCGTTCGGTGAGACCGATATAATTTTCGTCATGATGCCAGGTAGCCACAACATTTTGCCGACTCTTCTCTGTAAGCATCTCATAACGGATGCTTTTATCATTCCGTAACGCCCATTGCGCACGCTCATATAAGGCATCAATGCGTTCAGCGGTTCTGACGATATCCACATTGGTCAGCTGTTCCAGATATGAGGCAAATCTGTTGCTAAGGTCATAGCTTTCCAGCGTTTTAATATCATGCAGTAAAGAACGCATCTCGTTCAATTTCAGTTTCCTGACCTTGACCAAAGCAGAGGCTATTTTACCTGTCGGGACTTTGGTTTCATCAATCATGTAAAAACGCTTTGATTCATCCAGCTTTATATATTTTTTTATCTCAGTAAGATCAATATCTTCAAAGCCATTAAATCCGCCCACGGCTTCACGGAACTGTTCAGTGCGTTTAATATAACCTAAATGAAGAGAGAGAATCTCTCTTCCTTTCGGGGTATATAATACATCTTTAGCCTTCAGCAAAGTAGGAATGGCCTTTTCCATCGCGCTATTAAGCATTTGTGCGCGCTGATGACTGAGTTTATCGAGTTTTTTCAGACCTTTTGCCAGGGTCACAATGTTATTGGTTGGCACAACTACATAGCGTTGCCAGAAAGAGAGATTTAACGTTTCCAGCCTTCGGGGGGATGTTGAATCCACCAGGGATTCAGCTTTAACGCCTTCTTCTGCTGTGGCTGCCGCTTCCGCGACGCCCTCTGTTTCCATTTTCGGTGAATATTTAAAAATATTCACCTCATCGGAAACAAAACGGCTACCGAACCTGATACTATTGCCCTCCTTCACGCCAACACTTTCCACAGCAGCGATACCATCAAATAAGATGGCCGCTCCATCCCAAAACAGGTTTTTTATGGCTTTTTTACGTTGAGCATAACTATCTCCATTAATGGCCTGATCCAGGTCGAGGCTCGCTTCGGCGATATCCATGCCAAGGAAAGTCACTGCTCCGACCGCAGGCGCAACCACGAAAAGTAATCCGATAACACCTTTTGCCGCCTGTAAATTCATTAAAACCTGTTGCTTGAGCACCTCATTATTAGAAGTCGTCAACACCTCACTGTCGCTTAATATACGTTCTTTCATCCTGTCGCGTAGCCAGGTAAAAGGATCACCATTTATCGTTTTTGGTCTGATGTTAATACATTCACTGCCCCACCTGCCCTCTTGTATTTTTCTCATTGCGGAAAGAACACCGTTCGTCAGCATGCCATCCTGACGGTTCAGCAGGGTAAAATGCCCCGCCAGTGTTTCACATTTTCTCGGGTCGGCAATCTGATTGATGAACCATTGCTTCATCTGACTTTCATTGTCGAATTCCTGATAGTATTTATCAAGAGATGGAAGATAGACAATAATTTTGCCATCACTTCCTCGCAGGATAAAAATATTACTGGCTTCATAACCATTAATATCAAAGGTTATCAGCGAAGCCCCCAAACCGACACCCATTTCCTGTTTCAGTGCTGCCAGCGAGACAGCTGAATTTTTTAGCACATTGCCAAAAATTGCGCCATCCAATAGCTTTAACCCTTCCGGTGATAATTTCCCGGTTGCGCACTGCTCCATAGCTGCACTGATTGCCTGCCCCTTAGCCAATAGCCTGACTCCCGCTGAATATTTACTCCAATAGTCCTTTTGTTTCTGTTTAAATTCGTTGGAAAAATCAATACCGATAACGACATCTTTAAAAGCCCTGGGGGTTAAACGAACCTCATTTCTTTCGTCATAGTATTTTGCTGTATTGTTTGCTGTATAAATCCCGTCACTGCCATTAAGGGTGTCATCATTCAGCCGCTCTTCGGCATTGAAGTTTTCCATTGCCTTTTCTGTCAGTGTTAGCGATTTATCTGGTGGCCCGACATGATCCCAACCAGTGACGGTTTTAGTAGAAGAACCCGCATATTTAAATTGGTGATAATAAATACGGTCAGGATCGAGATCTAAAAGACAGCATTTCTTTAATGACGTTTTCAGTTCAGTGGAAACAAAGGAAAAAATATCCTGGTAGTTATCAATCACTTCATTGGTGATATTGACGTAAGTTTTCCACTCAACCAGCCAGTTTGTACCATTGTGGGCATTGATCTTAATGGTGGACTGCTCAATCAGGCTGGCATGGGGTGGCACCGTGCTAACTGCAGTTGTCGGGGCAGTGATTTCACGCTTTTGCCGGGCGAGACCAGGAATATTATTCTGCAACATCATCGCTCCCCAATCTCTGAAGCGGACTGGAGGGGTTGCCGCTTCGACACAAAATCCGGCTGTCACAGGAGGACGCACATTCCCTGCGGTCTGTTCAGGTATGACTGGTGGTCTGTTTGCGGCTTCCCTCATCCCCTGCTGAGAGAGATGGTGTCCCATCTTTGCTTTTCGCAACAACAGCCCCAAATCGGTCTTATCATCCACAATCCACTTTAACGGATTCAGCCCGTCATAGAGCGAAGAAAGCCATTTAGCGGCTGGGATGATCTGGCAGCACCTTGCCCGGAATAATGTTTTAATCGCTACAGTTATGGCAGAGGCGATATCGGTTCGATTCGGCACCAAAGAGGCGAAAAAATTGAGCAGTACAATTTCTGGCGCGATAAGTGTGCAAGGCAGTATGGCTCGCCCCTCCTCCATCAGTGCTTCCCCCTCTCTTGTCAGCGCTCTCCCTTGTTGAAGTACCACAACCAGTTGTTTGAAAATTGCCTGATTCACCTCGACGGGTTTGGCCATGGCCACACCCGTGATATCAAAAAAATCTTCAAAAATTTTTTTATGTTGCAAATTTGACTTTTTTTCTGGCGGCGGGAAAGGTGAGGGTGTAAATAAATGATTAAGTAACTCCCGGTTTTTCTTTATATTCAACAGCCGTAACGCCCGACTGAGAAAAATATAACGCTCGTAGGGTATGATTTCTGCACGATAATCATCAGAAACTTTATCAACTTCCGGCATGATACGTGATAAAACAGCTGAAATCTCCTTATTCACCGAGTGCGACAACGGTTCAAAAGGTGAATTCGTGACCTGACAGATCCAATTCATTGACCAATTATAAGTAGAAATAACCTGATTAAAATGCGAATTTACTTTAAACAGGGATGAGTTGCTAATTCCTTCTTTCATCAGAAACTCCTTTTATAGATAGATTTTCTATCCGGCAGAATCAGCTTAGTCGTACCTGAGCAGAACCGCACCAGCCCTTAACGTATTAAGTTATACGAATCATCTTATAAGTGGGTAGTAAAACCGGCGTTATTGCGTGAGTGAATGGATATGATGTGCGAGGCAGATCGGATGATAAACACGCCACCAGGATGGAGGCGTGTTTATCACTGTTCGATGTTATTTTTCAGTTCTGTCAAGAATGAGATAAGCCGGTTGGCACATACTACCGCGCTCCTGAATCCAGTAATAATCCATATCGGTGACATGGTCGTTCAGCCCGGCATCGACACGCTTCACTTCCAGGCGCAAGCCTGCCATATCGTTATAAGTTAGCCCTGCCTTGACGATAAATTTATATTTAACGCCCTTCTCTTCTTCGAAGGATTTAAGATAAGGTGTCATCTGCTGTTGGATTTCTTTCAAACAGATAACTTCGTTATTAATCTTAAATGGCTCCCCAGCTACACCGTCAATCGGCGCAGCGAAAGCAGATGCTGATGCCAGCGCCAGCAAGGTGGGCAGAATTATTTTATTAATAACACGCATTATAATTGCCTCCATTATTGCGCACGCACTTTAACCCTTCTGATTCATAGGGTGGTAACACAATTGGCTTTGCATCGGGTCGTGAAAGGTGAGGGAGTGAGCTGATCAGAGCAAAAACACACTGATTTAAGACGTTACCGACCTCCGCTGCCTTGTTGAGATAATCATTCGTTACCCGGTCTCTTCGGTACATCTCCTGCTTCCGCATCTCTTTTGGAAATTCGGAGAAAGGACGCCAGTCCTGCGCATCACGCCATGCTTTATATGGGGCAAGTTGTGTTTTATATTGCTGGCGACAATCTGAATTTTCTATTGCTGCCATATATTTGTTGTTGCTGACGCCATAATCAATATAATTACTTTCGGCCAAACCCCTATCAAGAGAGTCTTCAGCGTAGGTAGAAATTTCTTTCAGAATCTCCTGGGTCATCTGAGGATTTTCTTTCATATCCTTCGCAATCAATGTATGGACCAGCGACATGTCCTTCGCTTCTGTCCATTTAATCATTGGGACTTTCGGTACATCAACAATATCTGAGTTCGGATTTTTGGGGAAGAAATTAGCCACACCCACGCCCATCGTCACCACAAAAATAAAGAAACTCGCAATCGCTGCGGTGAGAAAGGTTCTGAATTTTCCACGGCCTTTATCACGGCAACGATTCGCTATCTTCTTATAGCTTAAAATCGTGATTGCAATACAAATGACGATCACTACCAACCCTTGCATGCCTGCTCCTTTGGAAATATATCCCGATTAAATTCATAAAGGTACACATCCGTGATATCGGCATTTGTTGCCGGGTCTTTAACGCACCCCTGTAAAAATCTTTTCACCTGACCGAAACTTTCCCTGCTCATCCAGCGAACTGATTAACAGAGTCGAAAAACCGGAACACCCTCAAACCCGCAGGAGCAGATAATGAAACCCATGAAAAACCTCGTTCGTACCCTGACCCTGGCTGCCGTACTGGGCCTGTCCGCCACCGCAATTACCGCGCAGGCCGCACTACCCGTCGGAGCCAAAGCACCCAACTTCGAATTGCAGGGCGCTCTGGCAGGCAAACCGCTGACCTTCTCACTGCAACAGGCGCTACAGAAAGGTCCGGTGGTGCTTTACTTCTTCCCGGCGGCGTTCAGTAAGGGTTGTACTCTTGAAGCGCATGATTTTGCTGAAGCCACTGATAGCTTCAAAAAAATGGGGGCGACAGTGATTGGCGTGACTGCCGGTAACACCGACCAGGTCAGCGATTTCTCCAAACTGGAGTGCCGCGATAAATTCACAGTAGCGGCCGACCCGGGTGCCAAAGTCGCGGCAGAATACAAAACCACCATGGAGATGAAGGGCAAAACCCTGTCTGACCGTACCTCCTACGTCATCGCACCAAATGGCGACATCCTGCTGAGTTATACTGACAGAAACCCGGACACCCATATCGAGAAAGCACTCGCCGCCGTGAAACAGTACAGCGACGCACATCCGCAAACCGCGACTAACTAATCGACGAGGCCAGCGATGTTAACCGCCATGCTGGCCGCCTTTATTGGCGGCATCATTCTCAACTTTATGCCCTGCGTATTTCCGGTGGTGTCACTGAAAGCACTGGGCCTGTTACGTCATTCCGATAACAGCGCCAGCGCGCGTCGTGAAGGTCTGGCATTTTTACTCGGTGTTGTCGTGACCATGATGGCACTGGCGGGTATTCTGCTGGCGGCACGCGCCGGTGGCGCAGCGGTTGGCTGGGGTTTTCAACTGCAATCACCGCTGGTTATCGCCCTGCTGGCGCTGGTGATTCTTGCGGCGGCACTCAACCTGCTTGGCGTGTTTGAAGTCGGTTTGTCAGTGCAGCAAGTGGGCGCAATCGACATCGGACGCGGTGCCTTTGTGCGTTCGGCCCTGACGGGTGCACTGGCGATTATTGTCGCCACCCCCTGCGCTGCACCTTTTATGGCCAGCGCTATCGGTTATGCGCTGGTCCAGCCTCCTGCCGTTGCGCTGGTGATCTTCTTTGCCCTTGCACTGGGTTTTGCCGCTCCTTTTACCCTGGTGTCACTGTTTCCGGCACTGGCAAAATTCCTGCCACGCCCCGGCGCATGGATGGATATTCTGAAACGCGGCCTCGCATTTCCTATGTTCGGTGCTTACGCCTGGCTGGTGTGGGTACTGGCGCAACAGTCAGGTAGTGGCGCGCTGGCAACCTTACTGGCTGGCTCGGTAGTGTTGGGGTTTGCCGGGTGGTTATACGGCATAGCACAAAAACGCCGCTTCGCCGGAAAAGGCCACAAAGTCCTGTTTGCCGTCACTGCCGTCCTGGTGATTGCGGTGCTTGCTCCGCTGCCGGGGATGATCAAATCCGGGGCGGGGCTGCCGGGTGACCAGGTGGCAGCAACCATCACCCAGGAAAAATGGACGCCACAAACCGTTGCGGCAGAGCGTGGTCACGGCAAAGCCATCTTTGTGGATTTCACTGCATCCTGGTGTATAACCTGTCAGGTTAACCAGAAAACCACGCTTTCGACCCAGGCGGTTAAAGACGCACTGGCGAAAACCGGTACGCTGTATATGGTAGCCGACTCAACCAAATTTAATCCCGATGTCGATGATGCCCTCGGACAGTTTGGTCAGGGTGGTCTGCCGATGTACCTGGTGTATCCGGCCGATGGCGGACCGCCAAAAGTGTTGCCGCAGGTGTTAACCCCCGGCATCGTGGTTGATGCGCTGACTCAGGCAGCGAACAAAAAAGCCTGACCCAACAAGGCGGAATATGGATACAAGCGATACCGGGCGCGACAGCTGGCCTGCACTGATGGAACGGGCGCAGGCAGGCGATCAGCTGGCGTATACACGCTTGCTGCAAGCACTGGTGCCGGTGATTCGTTCGCAGGTACGAAAACAGCTCGCTGACGACGCGCTGATCGAAGACGTGATCCAGGATGTGCTGCTGACAGTGCACCGGGTCCGTCATACCTATGATCCCGCTTATCCCTTCTTACCCTGGTTGATGGCGATCATCTCAGCGCGCGCCGTGGATGCATTGCGCCGCCGGGGACGTCATCAGCGCTGGGAAGTGGCAGAGGAGCATCTGTCGGAAGCATCCGCCCCGGCGGATACACAACGTCAGGATTCACAGGAAGAGCTGGCGGGATATTTGCGTCAGCTGCCTTCACGCCAGCGGGAAATTGTCGAACATGTCCATTTACGTGAAATGAGCCTGACAGAGGCGGCAGCGCATAACAACCTGAGCGTCGCAGCGGTGAAATCGCTGTTGCATCGTGCGCTGATCAATCTACGCCGCTTTGGAGCACATCATGACTGATCATAACCTGTTGATTGAAAAACTCAGCCAATCAGTGCAGCCGGTCAAACGTCCGCGCGCCACGGGCTGGCGGGTGCTGACCTGGCTGGCTGGCGCATTGCCCTGCGGCGTGCTGGCAAGTTTTCTGGTGCAACGAAGCCTCACTGACTGGTCACAACCGGGTGCACATTGGGCAATGCTACAACTGGCACTGGCCTTTGTGCTCGGCACGCTGGCTATTCGTAGCGCCTTTACGATGAGCATTGCCGGACGTCGCAGCATCAGCTGGAAAGCCTTATTGCCTCTGGGTTTGCTGTGGCTGGCGTTGAGTATTCTCAACATTCCGCGTGTGGAGCCGCCGTTACATGTGGGCGATGGCACCAACTGCTACACCTTTTTGCTGGTGGTCAGCACGCCAATGATGGTGATGATGATTGCCAGCCTGCGCCGTACCCGTGCGCTGCATCCGGTGCGCAGTCTGACGATGGCGGGCTTTGGGGTTGCCTGCATGGCGGTAACCTTGCTGGCCTTTTGCCATCCGGTGCATCTGCATAAAGAGGACTTTGTGATGCATCTGGCAGCGATTGTTACCATTGTGGCGTTAACGGTGTTGCTGGGGAAACGCTGGGTGGCGATAACGTAAGCTGCTTCATAGCCTACTTCTCCTTGACCCGAAGGTCCGTAAGAGGCTACTCCAAACGCGTGTGGCATTTGGAATGTGGCCTCAGTTTAATGTAAAACGTCCTGCAAGACGTCATATGTTAACTGGGGCTTTTCTCTTTCTGCCGTTGGCAAATGCTTAAGGCAGAAAGCCTCAAGCACCCGTCGCGATTCTAATCTAACCGCCTGACTTATCCCACATTCTTATCTCATCTGATCGCGCTAACCCGCGTTTTATCTGCGTTCTGGGATCCGTGACAGATTCTTATGCAACGTTATGGAATCACCCGCTCTGCCTTCAGTTTATCGAACAGCTGAGTAAACGAATCCAGTGTGCTGCGATACCCGATAAACCCGGCCTTACGGCTCTTGCTCATATCCGTGAAAGCCTCCATCGGACGGCCCAGATCGGCATCGGTGTGCCACCACGAGGCAAGTTTGTTGATATCGGCTTCGCGTAAGCCATCACGCTGCGCGATCTCACGCCATGCTGCCGCTGCATCCTGCATCCGCCCTTCCAGCGGCATCATCTGCGCCGGATACGCTGCTGCTTCGATACCGAAATAGCTCGCCAGTCGCGGCCATAACCAGTTCCAGCGGAATACATCCCCGTTGACCGCATTAAAATCCTGATTAGCCGCAGCAGGAGATGTCGCCGCCCACAGCAGTTGCTCCGCCAGCAAACCGGCATCGGTCACATCCGCGAGACCGTTCCATTGCTCCGTCGAGCCGGGGAAAATAAAGGGCCAGCCCTTTTCACGGCACAGCGTGGCATACACTGCCAGCGTCTGGCCCATATTCATCGCGTTACCCAGGGCATAGCCGATGATGGTATGGGGACGATGCACGCTCCAGCGGAAGCCAAATTTCTCCGCCCCGGCAAAGACTTCATCTTCCTGCGCGTAATAGAAATTATCGACTGGCTGACGCCCTTGTTCCTCACGGAAAGGCGTGACCGGTACGGCCCCTTTGCCATAGGCTTCGAATGGACCGAGATAGTGTTTCAGTCCGGTTACCAGCGCCACATGCGCCCCCTGCAAACGATCGCCCAGCGCGTTAATCACGTTGCGTACCATGCCGCCATTAACGCGAATGTTTTCTTTTTCATTCTCCTGACGCGACCAGACGCTAAAAAACAGCGCATCCGGTTTTACCCCGGCTAACACCGTATGAACCGCTTCCGCATCGGTCAGATCTGCCGTCAGACTGCGGCATCCCTCCGGCACTGCCCCACGTCCGCGTGACAGGCCCGTCACCTGCCAGCCCTCGCTGATCAATTTCTCCGCCAGCGCACGACCAATCACACCGCTGATCCCGACAATTAACGCCTGCTTTTGCATTTCAATTCTCCTCAGTTTGCGTAATCATTAGCGTAATAGAGAATTTAATTCCCATCTCTGGCATTAATTCACATCATTCACAACCTGAGTTCATGAATAGATGCACGATCAACGTCTGAAGGACATCGTCCCGTTTGTTGCCAGCGTGGAAAGTGGCAGCTTTACCGCAGCAGCGGAACGGCTGCACCTCACCGGTTCAGCGATCAGCAAAAGCGTCACCCGCCTGGAGATGCGCCTTGGCTCGCGTCTGCTGGAACGCACCACACGTAGCCTGAAACTGACGGACGCCGGTTCCGCTTACTATCAAACCTGTATCCGCATTATGGAGGAACTGGCGGAAGCTGAAGCGGTGCTGGCGGCGCAGCGCAGCATTCCTTCCGGCCGGTTGCGGCTGGCTGTGCCCAACACCTATGGCCGATTGGCGGTGATGCCGCAGCTGTTACCCTTCTGCCTGCAACATGAGGAGCTGGAACTTAGCCTGAGTTTCTCCGATCGTTTTGTCGATTTGTTCGAAGAAGGGATTGATGTGGCGGTGCGCATTGGTGATACCCCGGATTTGCCTGCCTCGCTCGGTTATCGTCAGATGGGACGTGAACGAATGGTATTCTGCGCCGCGCCAGATTATCTGGCACGTATCGGACGACCCACCGATGTCACCGGACTGATGCAGCATCGGGCCATTATGTATGAACGCGTTGATGGCAGCACCAAACCCTGGCTGCTGCAAGCGGAGGACGGACATCTGCAATGGCGCAACGTACCGCATCGCATGGCGCTGGGTGATGTGGATGCTCAGGTACAGGCGGTCTGTGCCGGGCTGGGAGTTGGACAGATGCCTTCATGGCTGGTGCGTGAGCAGCTGGCGCGCGGAGAGCTGGAAATTATCCTGCCCGAACATCAACCCGATGGGCTGGCGCTGACCCTGGTCTGGCCGCGCCGCAAACAATTGTTGCCGAAGGTGGATGCGTTACTCAGCGCGCTCAGTCAGTTGCCCATTCGTTAACGATGATTCAGCCGCCGGGATAAGCGATCACCAAAGAATTGCAGCAGGGTAACCAGTGCCACCAGCACCACAATCACCGTCAGCATCACCTGCATATCAAAGCGCTGATAACCGTAGCGATAGGCGAGATCGCCCAGACCGCCTGCACCAATCGCGCCTGCCATCGCGGAGGCGTTAATCATCGTCACCAGGGTGATAGTAAAACCGCTGACGATGCCGGGGCGGGCTTCCGGCAACAAGACGTGCCAGACAATATGCCAGCGATGAAACCCCATCGCCTGCGCCGCTTCAGTCAGCCCTTTATCCACTTCACGCAGGCTGACCTCGGCAATCCGCGCAAAAAAGGGTGTCGCCGCCAGCGTCAACGGCACTGTCGCCGCCCACACGCCATAGGTGGTGCCAACCACCCAGCGGGTAAACGGAATCAGCGCTACCATCAGAATCAGAAACGGGATAGAGCGAAACAGATTCACCAGCCAGCCAAGCAGACGATTCAGCAGCGGATTGGGGAACAAGTCGCCTCGCCCCGTCACCACCAGGATCACCGCCATCGGTAACCCCAGCGCCAGCGCGAATAGCGACGACACCCCGACCATTAACAAGGTATCCAGCAATCCGGTCCACAAACGTTCAAAGCCCAGTGACATAACCTGCAATCTCCAGTTGGTCTGCCATGCCGTTCAGCGCCTGCTGCACGTTCGGCGCGTCATGACGTACATCCAGCAGCACCAGCAGCTGGCCGGTGGGTTTATTTTCCACCCACTCAATAGCGCTAAACAGCAAGGTTACTTCCCCCGCGACGCGCTGGCTGAGTGCACCGATATCCGGTAACGCGCCCTGCCCGGTATAGCGCAGCCGTACCAGCAAACGTGAATCGGCCTGCTGACGTTGTGGCGTAAGCAATGGCACAAGATATTCCGGCAGCGCCTGATATTGTGGGTTGAGCAGCTGGCGGGTGGTTTCGTGTTGCGGATCGCTATACACCTGCCACACCGGACCACGTTCGATAATCTCACCCTGATCGATCACCGCCACCTGATGGCAAAGATCGTGCACCACGTCCATTTCATGGGTGATCAGCACGATGGTGATATGGCGCTGCTGATTAATTTTCCTGAGCAGCGCCAGAATGGCGCGGGTGGTTTCCGGGTCGAGTGCCGAGGTGGCCTCATCACACAGCAGCAATTCCGGGTCATGCACCAGCGCGCGGGCAATGCCGACGCGCTGCTTTTGCCCGCCAGAAAGTTGCGCGGGCCAGGCGTGCTGGCGCTGTTCCAACCCCACCAGTGCCAGCAATTCATCAACTTTGCGCTGGCGTTGTGCAACGGGCACTCCGGCCACCTTCATCGGCAGCTCGATGTTTTCCCGTACCGTTTTCGCCGACAATAAATTGAAATGCTGGAAGATCATGCCGGTGCGGCGTCGCCACTGCACCAGTTGGCGATCGCTCAGTGTGCCAAGGTCGATACCATCGATAACCACCTGCCCGGCCGTCGGCGCTTCCAGCCGATTGAGGCAACGGATCAGCGTGGATTTACCGGCTCCGCTGCGACCAATAATGCCGAAAATCTCCCCCCGCTTAACCTGCAGGTTGATATCTTTCAACGCCTCCTGCGTCTGCCCGGCGTAGCGTTTCGTTAAGTCGCGGATCTGCACATGCGCCTTGCCCGATCCCTCGCGCGTCTGTTCCAGCAAGGCATCCTGTTCGCCGGGCAACGTCAGGCTGACCATGCTTACTGGCTCCAGCCTGGCTGGTACAGCTTGCCGTAGAAACTGTCCAGTTTGGCGCGCACCACTGGCGAGTGTTGGTAGATATCGACAAACTTCGCCAGACGCGGATCGTCCTGATGACCGTCGCGAATCACGAACTGAATGACATACTCCGGGTGTTCCAGGCCATCAAACAGCAAGGCTTTTTCCGGATCGATGGTTTTCGCCAGACGCAGGTAGTGTGGATAGCCCTGCGCGAGGTCAACTTCATCCAGTGAGCGCGACAGCTGCACCGCCTCAACTTCGATAATCTTCAAATCTTTTGGGTTGCTGGCGATATCATCAACGGTGGCTTTGAGACCGACGCCGGGTTTTAAGGTAATCAACCCGGCCTTTTGCAACAGCAGCAGACCGCGTGCACCGTTAATCGGGTCATTGGCGATGGCGACCGTGCCACCCTGCGGGATTTGGTCCAGCGAGGTATGCTTTTTCGAGTACAGGCCGATGTTATTGATGATGGCAGGCGCGTAAGGCACCAGATGGAAACCGCCCTCTTTGTTAGCGTTTTCAAGGAAAGGTTTATGCTGGAATAAATTGACATCGATATCGCCATTTTCCACGCTGACATTGGGTGCGGTCCAGTCGGTAAACTCCACCAGCTGGACATCAAGCCCCTGCTTTTTTGCTTCAGCAACGGCGGTTTCCAGCGGCGGAGCAAAGGCTGCGGTAGTGCCGACTTTTAACGGGCCGCTGTAATTAGCAGCACTCGCTACCGAGCTTACAGCCAGCAACGCAGCGGCCAGTTTTAACGCAATTTTCATAGCAATTCCCTGAGGTCAATGGATTAACGAAGGTTGGTCGCAAGCCGCCAGCGTGCCGCCGGATGGCGATCGGGCAGACGGTCCTGATGCTGAAAAATCTTTTTACGCATTGAACCGGGTTGATAGGCGGTTTTATAGCGTTCACGCTGCTGAAGTTCTGGCACAACTAAATCAATAAAATCCTGATAACTTTGTGGATTGAGGATGCGCGTCAGGTTGAAACCATCAATATCCCCTTCGTCGATCCAGTTGATCAGTTGCTCCGCCACCTGCGCAGGGTTACCCATCACCAGCGGATAACGGCTGCCCATCGCGTGTTGCTCCAGCAGACGCCGACGTGTCCAGCCGCTGTAGGCTTTGCTCACTGATTCAATCGCCCGCGTGTCGCCGCTGGTAATCGGCTCATCAAGCCCGAAAGCGGCCAGATCCATGCCAATCGAACTGGAGAAGTGAGCGATCCCCGCCTCTGGGCTGGCGTAGGCGAGATAGCTGCGATACTTCTCCTGCGCTTCGCGTTCGGTAGGGGCGACAATCACGCTGACACCCATAAAAATGCGTAGATCCTCAGCCAGCCTCCCGGCATCCACTGCAGCCTGACGCAGCCGCTGAGTTTGCTGACGCATCACTGCCGGGGAGCTGGCATTAACAAAACTGCATTCGGCATGACGCGCCGCAAATTGCATCCCGCGTGCCGAGCTACCCGCCTGAAATAATAACGGCGTGCGCTGCGGCGACGGGCTGCTCAGGTGATAGCCCTGCACCTGATAAAACTCGCCCTGATGGTTTATCTGATGAATTTTCTGCGCATCGGCGTACAGCCGTCGTTGCCTATCCACCACCAGTGCATCGTCCTGCCAGCTGCCTTCCCACAACTGATACACCACATCCAGAAACTCATCGGCCTGATCGTAACGGCGATCGTGGTCCAGTAACTGGCGCTGGCCCATCGCGCGGGCGGCGCTATCGAGGTAGCCGGTGACAATGTTCCAGCCAATGCGCCCCTGCGTCAGATGATCGAGCGTCGAGAGACGGCGGGCAAAAGCATATGGCGCTTCATAGCTCAGGTTGGCCGTGACGCCGAAACCCAGATGCTGTGTGACGCTCGCCATAGCGGAAACCAGCATCAGCGGGTCGTTCACCGGCAACTGAATCGACTCGCTGGCCGTGAGATCAATACCCTGCTGATAAACGTCGTAGACGCCGAGGATGTCGGCGATAAAAATGCCATCAAATAAGCCGCGCTCCAGCAGACGGGCGAGATCGGTCCAGTAGGTCAGTGAATTGAAATCGACGGAACGATCCTGCGGATGCGTCCACATACCGTGATGGATGTGGCCCACGCAGTTCATATTGAAAGCGTTCAGCAGAATCTGCTTGTGGCTCATAATGTCCCCCGACGCGGCGGTAACACGCCATTCAGCAGATAGTTACCAATCGCCGGATATTTCCAGCGTACCGGGTCATGCAGGGTATGAGTGCGCGCATTGCGCCAGTGACGATCAAGATTGTGTTCACGCAGGCTGGCACGTGAGCCACCCAGTTCGAACAACAAATTACCGGCTTCCAGCGCCACTTCCGTAGTCCACGCCCGTGCTTTCGCCACCTCGACCGACGCCGTCGCCACGCTTTCTGCCGTGGGTTGTTGTTGTGCGCTATCAACAGCCTCCCCCGCCAGTGCCAGCAACGCATCACCCGCGGATAGCCGCGCCGCGAGGCGGCCGGTGCGATCCAGCGTCAGCGGATCGTCAACGGCACGTTCAACGCCGCTGTCCGGCCACGGACGTGCCCGCTGCCGCAGAAAATCCAGCATGTCGTTAAAAGCCGCCCGCGCGATGCCCTGATCAATGGCCGCATGCAGGATCTGGGCAAAGGGACCAACCGTCGTGGGTCGTTCAAAAGCGGTCTGGAATGGCACCACATCAGCCGCGCTGACGGCGACATCAACAAACTGTACGCTGCCGCTACCGGTGGTGCGTTGACCAAAGCCGCTCCAGTCATCAATAACGCTGACGCCCGCCTGATGGCGCGGGACAAACACCAATTGTTCTTTATCGTCATCACCGCGCGCAGCGGTGGGGATACGGTCCGCAAATAACGCGCCGGTGGCGTAAAACTTGCTGCCGTTGAGCTGCCCAGCGGCGATGCGCGTGCTGCGCTGATGCGCCGTTGGGGAACTAAATTCCGCCAGCGCATTACCCAGATGCACGCCCGCCAGCACTTCTTCATACAAGCGCTGCTGCTGCGCCGGGCTGCCATTAACGCGCAGCACCTCCAGCGCGTAGAAGTGATTTTGCGGTACCTGGCCGATGGCAGCATCCGCCTCGCTGACAATGGCAACAATCTGCGCCAGCAACCCCGAGGGGATGGCGATGCCACCATAGGCCCGAGGCACGGTAATCGCCCCCAGACCAGCAGCGAAAAACTGCTGTAACTCAGCATGGGGCAACTGGCGTTCACGATCACGCAACGCGGCATCGCGTCGGTACTGTGCAGCCAGTTGCTGCGCTGCCGCCAGCGCCTGTTGTGCATCAGCAAGGTGTGCAGCGGGTTGTTTGGGCTGAACCTGGGTCATGATTGCTCCTTAAATCCAGGCATGGCGTGCCGGTAGCACTGCATTGAGGTAGTAGTTGCCGATGGCATGGGTTTTCCAGCGCACCGGGTCATGCAGGGTGTGGGTGCGCGCATTGCGCCAGTGGCGATCGAGGCCATGCCGCAGCAAAGTGGCGCGGCTGCCACCCCATTCGAGCAACTTTTCACTGGCGCGTAACGCAACCTCGGTGGTCAGTACTTTGGCTTCAGCGACCGCTATCGATGCCTGCGCACAGTTTTCCGCCGTCAGAGATTGTTGATCGATGCTATCCAGCACCTGCGCAGCGCGTGCCAGCAAGACATTTGCCGCCGTCAGCTCGGTACTGAGGCGACCAACATCGGCAATGATGTAGGGATCGTCTGCATTACGGGTGACACCAGCATCCACCCACGGGCGAGAACTGCTGCGTACAAACGACAGCGCATCATCCAGCGCGCCCTGCGCGATACCGGCATCAATAGCCGCCTGAATCAGTTGTGATACTGCGCCGCGCAGCGTGGGTTTTTCCGGTGCCGGCAACGGCATCACCAATTGGGGATCCACTGCCACCTGCTGCAATCGGACCGTCCCGCTGGCGGTGGTGCGTTGCCCCATCCCCGACCAGTCATCGACTATCTCAACACCTGCGGCGGGCTGCGGGATAAACGCCATCACCGGCTGTCGATCATGAATCGCGGTCGTTACCAGGATGTCAGCGAATAACGCCCCTGTGGAGTAGAATTTCTCGCCGGTAAGTTGCAACCCCTGTGACGTTGTAACTAGCCGTGCCTGCACATCACGGGTATGACGGGTATTTTTTTCTGGTCCGCCGTTGCCAAGCCGCTTGCCACTGACCACGGCACTCAGCAAACGTTGCTGCTGTTCTGGCGCTCCTTCACCAAGGATGAATTGAATCAGGCCGAAATGATTTTGTGGAATTTGTCCCAGCGACGGATCGCTGGCAGAAATCAGGCGGAATACTTCCGCCACGGTCCGGAATGATAAACCAGCCCCGCCGAACTGGCGCGGCACACTGATACTACCCAGCCCCAGCTGGGTAAATTGATTCAACAAAGCAGTGGGATAAATACGTTGCTGATCGCGCTCGATCGCACCCGCTTTTGCCTGTTCCGCCAGATGGCGTGCAGCGTCAAGCGCTTCAGCGTCATTACTTAATATTTTCGTCATGATTTATTTCACTTTTGGCGAATCTGGGGGAAACAACCGAATGGAAGCGATAATAGGCAGCGGGAATAAAACAAGTAAATAGCGCGGTTATGCTATATCCACACAAGGTTTTTCATTATTGAGATAACTTTTATTTCAGGCGCAGACACATGCATTTTAATAGTAAGAACGATAATATTTTTCTTAAAAAGAAATATCGCTAAGTAATGGCAAAATATATATATCAGCTTCGCACCAAATTGTAGCGGTGCGATTTATCGCGCGCCTTTAACCTCCGCACCACAGCAACAGCGCAATAAATTGCGCCGCTACACGCCCTGTCATTCCTGGCACAGCGGTTGTCCGGCTTAACAAAGCCGGGCTGGCACGTCTGCTTTACGTTGTTGTTCATCCACATTTTTCTGCGAGGAAAGCACACGATGAACAACCTGCACTACAAAAGTTTGCTGGAAATTGGCCGCCTGATTCAGTCGCGTGAAATCACCTCGGTTGAGGTCACTACCGCCCTGCTGGCGCGTATCGATACGCTGGACAAAACGCTGCACAGCTATTTTCACCTGATGCGTGAAAGCGCGTTAAAACAAGCCGCCGAAGCGGATAGCGAGATTGCCAGCGGCACGTTACGTGGCCCGCTACATGGAGTGCCCATCGCACTGAAAGATCTGATCTGGACCAAAGACGCGCCCACCAGCCACGGTATGATCATCCACAAAGATCACTATCCGGCGGAAGACTCAACAGTGGTGGAGCGTTTCCGCGCGGCCGGAGCGGTAATCATGGGCAAACTGACGCAAACCGAAAGCGCCTTTGCCGATCACCACCCGGAGATAACCCGCCCAACCAACCCGTGGGGTAGCGCGTTGTGGACTGGTGTTTCCTCCAGTGGCTCCGGCGTCGCTACCGCAGCGGGTCTGTGCTACGGCGCGATAGGTACCGATACCGGCGGTTCGATCCGCTTTCCGTCGAACGCCAACGGCCTGACCGGCATCAAACCCACCTGGAGCCGTGTCACCCGGCACGGTGCCTGTGAACTGGCAGCGTCCCTCGACCATATTGGCCCGATGGCACGCTCCGCCGCGGATGCCGCCGCCATGTTGCAGGCGATTGCCGGACGGGATGAGAAAGACCCCACCTCCAGCAGTGAACCGGTGCCGGACTACCTGGCACTGATGACCCGCGGCGTCAGCAAACTGCGTATCGGCCTCGATAAAGCCTGGTCGCTGGATCAGGTGGATGACGACACCCGCGCCGCGTTGCAGTCTGCCATTGCCACCCTGAGTGAACTCGGTGCCACCTTTGTCGATATCACCATGCCGGATACCGAGCAAGCGGCAGCAGAATGGAGCGCGCTGTGTGCAGTGGAAACCGCGCTGGCGCACGAGGACACCTATCCGGCACAGAAAGAGAAATATGGACCGGGTCTCGCCGGGTTGCTGGACCTGGGGCATCAGGTTACCGCACTGGAATATCAACGCTTGCTGCTCAGCCGGGCGGCACTGCGCGGGGATATCTCCGCCCTGTTCAGCAAGGTGGACCTGGTACTGGCTCCTGCCACTGCTTTCGCCGGATTAACCTGGGACACCATGACCCGTTTTGGCACCAATCAGGCACTGTTTAACGGCGTGCTGCGCTATACCAGTGCATTCGATGCCAGCGGCCACCCCACTATCACGCTGCCCTGCGGCATGACCGCGGCCGGTGCGCCTATCGGCTTTCAGCTGGTAGCCGCCCATTTTGCCGAAGCCACCATGATTCAGGGCGCGTGGGCTTATCAGCAGGTTACCGACTGGCATAAAAAACATCCGGCCCTGTAAACCTGCTCCGTTTCCCGCCGCGCTCCCCGACGCGGCGGCTTTTTTTGTCGCTTTCATGGCCCAAAAATTGCTTTATTTCTCCCACTGCCGCCCTTTTCGCCATGTTTAGGGGACGTTGTCATGAAAGAAAATTTCACCACCGATAACCTGGAAAACCGTCATCGCTTCGATGCCTGGCGTGATGCAGTATGCTCACGACTGATCAAAGCCGAGGCCAGACAAACCCATAGCGGGGAATTTTCCGGGAGTTTTGGCTATTCGATGCTGGGACATGTGGATATCGCCAACCATATTTCCCGTACCGCGCTGGTGTGGCAACGCACCCGGGAATGCATTCGCCGCCATCCCAATCACGATTTCTATCTTGGCTATATCTGCAGCGGTTCCGGCACGCTCAGTCAGAACGACAATCATTCACACGTCAGTGCCGGTGATGTGGTGATTTATGATGCTGCCACGCCGTTTGATTTCGCGATGGACAATGTCGCGATCAATATCGTCCATTTGCCACGTCCGATGATTGAAAAAGAGGCCCCGGCGATTGCCCGGCTGGCAGGAAAAGCGCTGGATCTCACCCGTCCGGGCATGCTGTCGCTCAGGCAAATGCTTACCGAAACCTTCTCCTTTAACGCCGAGCGCGAGAATGCCTTTCTCACAGAACAATTCGCCAACACGTTGCTGAATATGATTTCTGTCAGCCTCAATTTGCAGAAAAGCGATGATGCGCTGAGACCCGATCTTTTCTCGCGCATGGTGAGCTTTTTGCGGCTGAATCTGCACGAACATGATTTGTCCGTAGCGCAAATCGCCAATGCACATCATGTTTCACCACGCACCGTCAGCCGGGTATTTGCTGCCCATGGCACCACGCCGATGAATTTTGTCTGGCAGGAGCGCTTACAGGCCAGCCACAAAGCGCTGGCCGAAGGCAAAGCACGCAATATCACCCAGGTGGCGATGGATCACGGCTTTAGCGATATGTCGCACTTCAGCCTGGCGTTTCGTAAGGCCTTTGGTTACACCCCCAGCAGTTTGATCCGTCAGCCACAGAGCTGACTACTTTTGCAGGCTGTTGATCACCCGCTCGGCGGTATATTCCATGCTGCTGCGGGTGTTCATCGCTTCACTGCGCATAAAACGGTAAGCACCCGATTCATCCAGCCCGTATTCGCGCATCAGAATGCCTTTCGCCTGGGTCAGACGTTCACTTTTCCCTTTTACCTGCCGTCTGACAGCCTGTAACGTGCCGATCATCTGCACAATTAACGCAAACGGATTGAGGGTACGTTCGGCGATAGCACTGGGTTGCAGCTCGATTAACAAGGGAAATAACCGGGCATTATGGCAATCAGCAAGGGCGATCACCGGGATATTTGCCTGCCGCCAGGCACGCATCAGTGGCAGGATCGCCTGCTGAAAATGCGGCTCCACTGCAACAATCACCAGGTGCACATCATCAGGTGCGAGGGTCGGCAGCGGCCAGCTGTGCTGCGCCTGACAACCCAGTTGCGTCAGCGAAGCACAGAATGCACGGACGCTCTGGGCATCAGGATGGAAAAGATGCAGCCGCACGCCCGCAAGCGTCGCCATTAAAGATTGCTCAGTCATGCTTCACCCTCATGGAGTGGAAAGCATTACAGTAAGCAACCCGAACGGTAGCTGCTTTGTTGTGGCGGTCGGAGATTGTGTCAGATGGGACAGCCCGGTTCGCCCATCAGGCATGAAACCCTAAATACTGCTCCGCAATACTGGCGCTTGAGGTGGTTTGCGGATCGATGTGGTGAATAATCTCACCCTTCTCAATCACATGGATCTGATCCGACAACGCATAAAGAAACTCAATATCCTGTTCCACCAGGATGATCGAAATATCCATCTCATGCCGCAGTCGTTGCAGCGTCTCAATAATCTCCTCGCAGATATTCGGCTGGATCCCCTCGGTTGGCTCATCCAGCAATACCAGCTGTGGTTGCCCACACAAACAACGCGCCAGCGCCAGCAATTGCTGTTCACCGCCAGATAAAGCGCCTCCCGGCTGGGCCAACAGCCGTTTGAGGCGCGGAAAAATCTCCAGCATCTGCTCGATAATTTGTCCGGCGCGCGAGAAGTGCTTCACGCAACCCATGCGCAGGTTTTCTTCCACCGTCAGCAAGGGAAAGATTTGTCGCCCCTGCGGCACAAACCCAATCCCGGCCGCCGCCCGCTGATGCGCCTGATAAGCAGTGATATCGATACCATTCAACGCAATACGCCCCTGCCATGCAGGCAGCTCCCCCATAATGGCGCGCAGTAGCGTGGTTTTACCCATGCCGTTGCGCCCCAGCACGCCAGTAAAGGATTTGGCGCCAACAAACAGATCAGTCAAATGCAGCACCGGAATCTTGTTATAACCCGAGACCATCTCTTTAATTTCAAGCATGTTTAATCTCCACGTTGCCGAGATACGCCTCTTTGACCAGTGGGTTACTGGTTACCTCGCGGAAACTTCCTTCCGCCAGCACCGCCCCCTGATTAAACACCGTCACTTTCTGCGCGATCATGCTGATAAACTCCATATCGTGTTCCACCACCACCACGGTACTTTGTTGATTGATGGCTTTAATCAGTTCGGCAGTTTTACGCACCTCGTGGTGCGTCATCCCGGCGGCTGGTTCATCCAGCAGCACCAGCTGCGGGCGGGAGATCAGGATCATCCCCAGTTCGACCCATTGCCGCTGACCGTGCGCCAGCTCCGCTAAGGTGACGTCTGCCAGATGCGCCAGTCCGATATCCTGCAACACACGATCAATGGCGGCAGGCACCTCCGCTTTAACCATTTTATTGGCCGCCGCCTGCCACAGATTTTCGCGCACGCTCAACCCTTCAAACACGCTGGGGACCTGGGTCTTGATACCAATACCCAGACGCGCGATGGCCCACGGACGCAGACCGGAGATCACCTGGTCGCGATAGCGGCACTCCCCCCGGCTCGGTGTCACCTGCCCGCTCAGCATCTTGAAGAAGGTGCTTTTACCTGCACCATTCGGCCCAATCAGGCAACGTAATTCGCCCTCGTGCAGGGTGAAATCCACTTCTTTCACCGCGTGGACCCCGCCAAAACTGACGCCGATCTTGCGGGTTTGTAACAATACCGGCGCGTTCATTGTTTCACCTCGCTGACCTGCGGTGAGTTTGCCTGCTCTGTGGCTTGTCGCTTACGCCGCCCCAGCCGTTGTATCGTTGGCAACATGCCTCCGGGGATCAGCAGCACAAATACCGCCAGAATCACCCCCAGCACCAGATTGACGTCTACCGTCTGCTGCGCACCCAGCCGGGTGACCATCCACTGCAACAGAATGCAGCTGATCACCGGACCGATCAGCGTGCCGCGTCCGCCAACAATCACCCAAATAATGATCTGCGCTGACTGGCTGATACTGAACACGCCAGGGCTGACAAATGCGCCCCAGTTAACGTACAGACAGCCCGCCAGCCCGGCGATGGCAGCACCGATGGCAAAGGTCGCCAGCTTGTGGGCTGGCACGTTATATCCAAGCAGACCGGCACGCTGTTCGTTCTCCCGGATCGCCACCACCGTTTTGCCAAAGCGACTCAGCAGGATGAATTTCAGCAGCACATAGCACAGCGCCAGGCAGCCCGCCGTCACCATAAAGATCGCTTCCGGTGACAAAATCGCATCAGGCTGGAATGGCAGGTTAAGGGTGGGCACCGACGGGATACCATTGAAGCCGCCAAGCAGCGCCTGACCAATATGGTATTCACTGCCCGCCGTGGAGTTTACCCAGTTAAACAACACCAGGCTGACAGCCAGGGTGATCGCGCCAAGATACACATCGCTCACACCGCCATAAAAAATCACATACCCGAGCAGCAGCGAAAACAGCGTCGGCAGCAGCACCGCCATCACCACCGCCCAGGTGGAGTCGCCCCAGTTGATGGCGCATATCGCGTAGGTATAAGCACCAAGACCGAAAAACGCCGCCTGACCAAAACACAGAATGCCGCCATAACCCCAGATAAACGCCAGGCTGAGCGCCAGCAGCCCCATCACCAGAAATACTGTCACCGACAGCAGCGTATACAGCTCCAGTGCGCCCGACAGCCAGAACGCCGCCAGCATCACCACCAGCGCGACCACGATAATCTGCACCCGTTCAGCAATCAGTTTCATTACAGCGACCTCCTGAAGAAGCGTCCGGTGATGCCCTGCGGCAGTAGACGCAGCAGCACAATCGCGCTAAGCAACAACGCCACTGCGCCAAATACTGGCGTCCAGGCGTAGGTTGCCAGCTGGGAGATGGTGCCAAACAGGGTGGATGAGGAGAGCGTCCCGGCAATAATGGCGCTGCCGCCGCCAATCACCGTGATAAACGCCTTCGCGATAAAACTGATGCCGATGGTGGGAATCACCCCGGTGATCGGGGCCAGCAGCGCACCGCCCAGCCCGGAGAGCGCCGCGCCGAGGCCGAAGGTCAGGCTGTAGATTTTGCCGGGATTGGTACCCAGCGCCGCCGCCATGCGCGCGTTCTGCATGGTGGCGCGCGCGCAGAGGCCGAGGGTGGTAAAGCGCAGCAACAGCCACAACCCACCGACCAGACACAAGGCAAACACAATGGTAAACAGCGAATAGCCACTGGTGCTGTAACTGCCCACGCTGACGCTGGGTAGCGGCGAACTGATACCCAGCGTGGTATTACCAAATACCATGGTCGCGGCACCGATCAGTGCCAGACTCAATCCCCAGGTTGCCAGCATGGTGTCAATCATCCGGCCATAAAGGTGACGGATAATCACTCGCTCAATCACGATACCAAACAGCCCCACCACCAGCGGGGCAACCACCAGCATGGCTACCCATATGGGCAGGCCGAGGCGGTTGGTGGCGAGAATCGCACTATAGCCACCGAGCATCATAAATTCGCCATGCGCCATATTGACGATTTTCATCATGCCAAACACCACCGCCAGACCGAGGCTCATGATAATCAGCACCGCGATAGCATTGAGCACCTCAATGCCGTAGATAATTAACAGATCCATAGTGGCTCCTGTTACAGCTCGATTTGATACTGTTTGGTATCGCGCGGGTTTTTCTTCAAATCGCACACCATTGCGGTATCGCTCGGAGGCTGATCGGTGAAGGTTTCGAGGATTTTCATCTGATGGTTCTCGACCTCAGCAATGTGCACATCCAGCGAACAGTGATGCGTGGCCGGATCGACCGTGACTTTGCCGCTTGGCGAGGTCACGCTAATGCCAGACTCCAGCGCTTCAATCACCTTCATCCGGTCAATATCACCCGCTTTGCGCACCCCTTCCGCCCAAATCAACATGCCCTGATAAGCCCCCATCGCCAGATCGCTGATATTTGGCGTGCTGGCACCGTATTTGGCATGGAATTTTTGCACAAAGGCCTGGTTTTCCGGGGTGGCGATTTCCTGCATATAGTTGGCCGCCACCAGGATGCCGTTGCTCTCTTCCGGTGACAGGATGATGTGTTCATTGCCGCCACCAAACACCGTCGATGCAATCGGGATCTTGCCGCTCATACCCGCCGCATGCCATTGGCGATAGAAAGAGATATGCGCGCCGCCCACCAATGCCGACCACACCATATCCGGTTTCGCACTCTGGATTTTTGAGATGGCGGCACCGAAGTCGGTGACATCGAGCGGGAAGAATTCCACCGTCATCACTTCGCCGCCGTTATCGTGCACCGACTTTTTCACCCATGCGGAGACGATCTGGCCATAGTTATAATCAGCCGCCAGCACATAGACTTTTTTGCCCCATTTCTTCATCGCGTAGGGCACCAGTTTTTCCACAGTTTGCGCCGGGGTAGAACCCGTTGAGAAATAGTTGCGGTCACACACGCCGCCTTCATATTGCGTCGGATAGACGTAGAGTGTGCGGAAGCGGTCCAGTACCGGACGAATAACTTCGCGCGAGGCCGAGGTAATTCCGCCGTGTACCACGGAGACCTTATCTTTTAACGCCGCCTGCTGCGCGTATTGTGCATACAGCTGCATATTGGATTGGGCATCATAATTAATCATCTGCAACGGGCGCCCCAACAAGCCCCCGGCCGCGTTGATTTCATCGGCCGCCAGATTGATGGCGTTGGACATTGGTTTACCGTAGATATCCAGACCACCAGAAAGATCAAGAATGGTCGCCACTTTGATGGCGTCTTTATTATCCGCCGCAAAACTGATTTTCGGTGCAACACCCGCAGCCATACCTAATGCCGATAATGCAGATCCCTGAAGAAAAGAACGACGACTAATAGCCATAGCACCCTCTGAATGAAGTGATGAGTCAGTAAGAACAATAAAATGGGTTTCCGGGAGAACCGGACAGGGTGAAACCAGCAGCTGGCAGACAACGCTGTCTGCATGAAAAAAGATGTGATTGCCACAACGCTGGGGCAATAGTTTCAGAAAGCAATAACCGGGCCAGCCTTAATACCCTGATGCCTGCTCAGAATATTCGCGGGTTATGCGGGCCAGTCTGAATGAACATTCAGGTGCTATTGCACTCTTTCGCAGCGCCTGGCACCACGGCGGTGCAGAGGGATTGGTTTAGAGCGGCGCGATAATTCGTGCCGCTACAAATGTGCAGGTCAAAACAATTTCATCATTTCCCAGATTTTATTATCGATATAACCCGGCTTATTCATGGTGACTCGCATTTCTGAGCTTAATAATGCTGTGCAATCCGCATAACCGGTAAGTATCCCCACTTGCGGGCATAATGTATCCTGCCAGTGTTTTAGCGTGTCGATTTCCTGCACGGTATTTTCATAGACAATTTTCTTTTGTTGTTCGTCATAGTGGGCTTTGCTGTATTGATGGTAAGACTTGCCAAAAGAATCAGCCAGCTCCAGCCAGAAGCGTTCAACATCTGTCAGAAAATGCCAGGCTAATTTACGCCACGCTGGCGGGGAGTTATCATGCGTCCCGCTAAATTCTGACGAGGATAACCGTGCAAAGAGTTCTGCCAGGCTCAGAGCCGCCACCGCACGCTGCTGATTAGGACTTAATAGTAAAAATTGACTGTATGCCCGCTTAGCTTCTTCCTGGCTCCCCCATCCATTGAGATCCATCATGCGTGAACGCAGAAGACTCAGCAGTTCATCTGATAAATTCTGACGTTGTTGATTGGGCGAACTCCCCTCAGAAAAATAAGGAGCCAGTACTTTCGTCAACAGCAGATGATCATCCATGCTGGTCAGATCGATTTGCCAGACACCGTTTTTAGCCACACAACGCTGGAAATTTCTGCTGATGAGTTCAAGCCGTGCAGCTTCACGCCCGGAGACAGGCGCAGTGAATTGAAACGGATCAAAAACAGGCCGGACGGCTGGTTGTTGTTGAATAAACAGCCAGGGGTACAGGGAAAAGATTTCATTAATCCGCGCTGCATTTTTCCCAATAAAACTCACTGATAGTGTCTTATCCTGTTGTTCAATATCGAATGGTTCAGGATTAATAACGATATCGGTTCGCTTTTCCAGCACCGCATCCTGATGCTCATTGGTGAGATAGAACCCTTTTGTCTTATCAGGTAAGACATAAATTGGCAGCTGCTGGCCATCATCGCTGTCAACAACCATGAGTTTGATCAACTCACGTTGTACGGCAGCGATTTCCGGGATGGTCAGAAAAGCAGTTTTAACTGCGGGTGGCAATTGATTGTACCTTTGGTGGATCCAAAGCTGATATTTCAATAAAGCATTATTTCCCAGGACGGGTAAGTAACGGGTAAGAATATGATGCTGTTCCTCAATACTGATACGCTGATCGAGTAGCTGAGTGCCCAAGGCACTATAAAGTTTATCCATTGCCCATTCACAACAGTGCTGGATATCGATGGAAGAGGCATAGCCTTGTTGCGAGAAATGATTTAGCAAAGCATAAAGAGCCGGGTGACTGAGGCGTTCTCCCCCGCCAGCGATAATATGGCTAGCCATCTGTTCCGCAAAATCCTGTTTAACCCGCTGGTCGGCAATGCTTTCGAGAAATAGCAGAAATTCAGGTTTTCCTCCTTCACCTGTGCCGGGTTCCAGTTGAGAACGTATTTGATGATTATTAAACATCTCGGCTGCCAGCGTGATCTGCCGTTTGTCATAATTACCAAACAAGGTGTCATTAAACCTGGTATTTTTAACAATTAAGTTTTTGACTCTTAACCCGGAGAAATTACATCCCCGGCGAAACGTCAGCCCGGTCCACGTCAGATTTTCCGCCTCCACATTTGAAAAATTGCTCTGGAGAATCTCGCAGCACGGATAATAATGATGTTGCTGGTGGTGAATGTTAACAGGAAGCGATGACATCACCACATTTTTCAGCTGTGATTGATTGAAGTTAATTTCGGCATTGTCTGCTTTGTTACATTGATTTAAATAAATATGAACATTTTCCCATTTATTACCGATGACGGTCGTGTGTCCCAGAGACTGCACTAACCAACGAATCGGGGCGGTATCCGTGCCGGTTAAGTCCAGTCGTTCCATATTAAAATCTTTAAGCCAGACACTGGCCGGTTTTTTATGCAGTGACTCCGGGGTTTGTTTGATTTGACTCCCCTTTAGCGTAGATATGGGTTTTTCGTTACCAATGACATTATCAAGATAACAGTCAGTGAAGCTGCAATTTTCCAGATGGGTAGTATTCACATCGGAAAGCAAAAATAGCAGCGCACAGGAGTCAAACGATTTTGCCTGCAACATCTCCTGTACACGCTGCTGTAGCGTTAATTCTCCCTCAGGTTTCCGAATACCTGAAATCTCTTGCGAAAAGGTAAAATAACGCTGCATACCCACCAGTGACATATCTGTGGTGACTATAAAGTCAACCAGCGCATCGATCAGGAACTGGCTCGCTTCATCCCCGCTGGCGGCAAGATGATAATAAAGCGCAGAAATGTAATTGACTTGTTTTTGAATCATTAGCGTTAATTTTCCCGGGGGAATTATTTCATCACGCTTATTAGTGGGTGCGGTGTTGAGAAATTCGTCTATCAGACTGGTTAATGTGTAACGAGGTTGCAGTTGATTACGAGTCTGTTCAGCATCGGGACGATATTTTGCCTGAGCTTCTAACAAATCAGCAATTAGAGAGTGAAAAGCTGTCCTCTCATGTTGTTGGTTATTAATATTGATGTGGAATAATTCCTGAAGAATGACGCCGAGATTATAGCTATCGGCCTTGCTATTATAGGTTCTGCTACTCTTGACCTCCGGTGATAAATAACAGGAAAAATTTATGCCACTCGATTTTGTCATGGATTTAATCCTGGCCTGTTGCAGAAAACGGTAGAAAAACGCCGAGGGTTCAAACTCCACTTCAAGGCTACCATCGGCAGCTTCCGGTTTTTCGGACAAGAAAATAACTGTCGGATTGAGATAGGCATGCGCTTTAATACCCACAGAATGACCAAAGGTCATGATCTTTTTATGGAAATCACTACACCCTTCCAGCATCGCACGCGCACCTTGTAATCGCGTCATATAGTCACTGACAATATCTTCAATCGAACAACAATTATCTCGTTGATGATTAAGCCGCTCCAGCCATTCCGCGCACGAAATTAGCCCCTGCCGGTTAAACGAAACGGTGATAAAGTTTTCTTCGCCCTGGCCGCTATCACTGGGCAACGTCACCATGCCAATCCTCGAACGCTCGCTATTAACACAGTTAGCAATGGCAGGGAATCGATCTTCATGTCCACTGGCGATAATGGCGCTGGCAGGATAGGTAGAAACTTCAAACTTTTGCCCGGTAGCCATAATTTTTACGTCATAACATTGCAGCTTTCCGTGCCCAATGCTCGCGCTACGGGCCAGATTTTCCTCCACCAACAGATCGTGAGCGTCCAGATAATAGCCCGTCTGCTGCCCAAGCAAACAGGCGAAAGCCGCTTGCCGCTGCCAGCTGATAGCCGTCTGAAAGGTCGTGGTGGCAGCAACAGAGGTTGTGGCATGGGAAGCTGATTGCGGGATCTCGGCCACATTACCGATATGATCTATCCTGGCAATCGGTGCCACCTGATTAGGGGTTATTATTGTGTCATTAGCAGCCTGCGGTACTGACGAAGTTACGCGCATATCATGGATCTCTTTAAATATATTTGGATAACGTCGGGCGCTGAAGGATTGAATGAATATACTATTTCAAAGACGTGTGGCAAAAGCAGAATAATCCCTCTGCAATTTCTGATTTCATATCTTGCTCATAAAATCGCTATGTTTTATTTTTCCGTATTTTTGCAATCTCCTTTTCCTGATGATTACCGAAATTAAAAAATCCACCAGCATCATAAAAACCTCATCCTTATTTAAGGAGAAATAATATGTCAGACATTCCCATTAACCCAGTGAGCTCAGCCGCCCACGTTAAGTCACAAGAAGGTGAATTACGTGCACAACAGCAGCCCATCGTTATCAGAAACAGTGGTGAGATTGTTAGCAATACCAAATGATGAATTTAACCGCCTGATTACTGCACAGGAAATCCCGCCAAATTTTCAACTGTTAGAGTATGACCCGGAGAAATACACCATGAGGCCCGTACCTGGCACTGCTGAAAATCTTATTAATTTGCTGCGCACTTTCCCCGCCCTGCATTCACTCTGGTCCACCAGTGACAGGAATTTATCAGAGGTGATCACCAGGTTATTCTCCCACCGCGAAGGTCTTAATACCGTGAGCAACAGCGGGTAACGGAAATTGAAAACCATATTATTGCACGGCTTACCCGGCAAACCCGTGAGAGAAAAGATCTGACGTCGTTTGATGATTTAAATACGTCAGGAAAAATGCTCTCACCGTTCAATGCGGACATCGGGACAGAAGAAAAACGTGAGGCACTGATCAACCTCACACGTGAAAAGCTGGGATTGACTCGTACTGGACTTTCCACGCAACAGGAATAAACCATCGCCGCCGTGATCCTGGCAAGAATAATGATCCAGCTATCATCCGCAGCAGATTGCGGCAATGAAGAACAAAACCCCTATCCACTGCGCGATACCGGTATCGGGCTGATTGACGATGCTATTGTCTTGTGGCCGGATATTGCCCCAAAAAACCGCAACAATTCGAAGGAGTTGCTTTCATCACAGCAGGACATCCCCGCAAACCGCCTCGCCCTGCTTGCCTCCCGTATGGCGGCCTATCATCCACCTGGGCTGGAAGGATGGCGAGTTGCGAGGCTGATTCAGCAGAATTATCCGCTGCTGTAATGCGCAATTCTTTCCAATATCCCTATACGACAACATGGTTAAATACCTCCACTTTCACCAGCGCGGGATGCGTATTTAATTATGTTGCAGTTTTCCAATGGTTTTCTGTTGAGTTTGTCGTTGTGCCTCGATATCGGTCTGGCGAATATCGCCATGATCACTCTGGCAATGCAGCGCGGTTATTTCCACGGTTTCTGGCTGGGGATTGGTACCTGCATCGGCGATTTAATTTATGCGCTGCTGGCACTGGCGGGCATGGCGGTGGTGTTGCAGTTTGCGGCGGTACGCTGGGTGCTGTGGGTGGGTGGCGGGCTGTTGTTAGTCTGGTTTGCGATCAAAATGCTGCTGGCGGCATACCGTTCGGTCACGGCGATCAATATGTCTGAACAACAGCCAAAACGTTCATTGATGCGGGAATTCAGCCGTGGCGTGATGCTGGCGCTATCGTCCCCCACCGCCATTCTGTGGTTTGCCAGCGTCGGGGGCGCACTAATTTCACGTATGGGGCATGGTAATACGGGTGCTACCTCATGGTTTCTCAGCGGCTTCTTTATCGCCGGGGTATTCTGGACCTGCGTATTGTGCCTGGTGGGCAGCATGGGAGGAAAACTGCTGGGGCAGCGTCTGCTGAAATATTCCTACCTCGCTTCAGCGCTGATTTTCTGTTACTTCGCTGTCTATGTGATCAGCTCCGGCTATCGGGAATTTATCCTCAGCTGATGGGCATAAAGGTGCGGCGTGGTGCCCATCACCTTGCGGAACGCATTGATAAAATGGCTCTGGTCATAAAAACCGAGTTGCAGCGCCGCCTCCTGGGGGTGCACGCCACGCCGCAACAAATCACGTGCATGATGTAAACGCAGTTGCATATGGTATTGCAGCGGTGGCATACCGGTAAGCTGGGTGAAACGCCTCACCAGATGGTATTTGCTGAAACCCACCTGTTGCGCCAGCGTATCCAGTTGCGGTTTTACACTCAGATCGGCGCGCAGCAAATCTTTCACCTGGGCGATAAGCTGTTCATCGCCCTGCTGGCAGCTGGCCTGATCATCCAGCAGCTCGCCGCATAACCACATCAGCAGCTGTTCATCATCCTGCTGTGCCACATCCGCAAAGCGACAAATCGCGGCAAACACCCGCGCATCGTAGTACGCCCCTTCACGCAGCACTGGTGCCTCACTGGTGCTATGCAGGCCATGCTGCGCCACCACTTCTCGCAGCACCGACTGCGGTAAATGCACACTAATAAAACTTACCGGTTCCAGACTGAACGCTGACGCCTGAATCGATGCCGGATTGTAAACCGTCACCTGCCCGGCTACCGCTTCATGTTCTTTACCATCCAGCCAGATGGCTTCCCGGCCACTCAGGTTGGCACAAATCACATATTCATCATGTAAATGTCGTGGAAAACCACTGTCACTGGCGGTGACGCGGGAACATTCAATACCATTACGGTTTACCCATTCAGAAGCATTCAGCGACACAAATCCGGACCCATTGCGCGAAAAGAGCTTTATAACAGCATCGTCACAACGGGAATGCAATGTTGCATCCCCGCTAATGTAGCTTATTGCGGTAAAGGATAGACCGCATCAAACGCGGCTTTGATCGCTGCGCCGTCAGGGCCGTGGAACTGATACTGATTTATTTCGGATAATAAACCGGCTACCTGCTCGGGATGTTGCAGGCCAGGACCTGAAAGCGAGTTATACCAGCCGATTCGCGCACGGTCATTGAACATACCCGGGCAGGCTTTGCAGGCATTCCAAAAAATATGCGAGGCGGGTTCATGGAAAGCCGTGACGCTACTACTTTCGGTGCCGTAATATCGCTTTGTAGATAATTCAAGCAGCACCTTCACCATGACCAGCGCCGCGATAGCGTGTTGTTGATCACGAGGACGGGCCTGAAAGCTGGGATGATTTTCCAGTTGCTGTTGGGCTTGTTTTACCAGTGCGGTGCAACTTTGCTGTGAATTATGCCCACAATAAGAGGAAAAAACTTTTTTCAACATTTTCGCCGTATTACTGAAGGTCAGATTCAATTTTTTTCCATACGGCTGCGCCAGAAGTGCCTTCGTATGATGGTTAATAGCCCCTGCTTCCATTCTCTCCTCAACAGACAAGTCACTATATGAATATGAAGTAAACAGGCCGTTTATCACCATTTGCAATGACATGGTGGCGCGCTCCCATAAACGATTAACCAGCGGCAAGGCCGAGCGAAGGCGACTTATTTCGCCTTGCTCAGCCGCCACAAATTTAATGTTCTTGCCTGATACATCACATTTTATCTGCTCTGGATTGCGTGGCGGAGTATTTGACGTGACCAGACCTTCGAAATCCATTTTTGACAGGCAAATAATCTCCCATGTTTCCGGATTAAAAAAAAGATGGGGAATATTGGATCCATTTATCTTTCTCAGCCAGCTGAGATCTGCCAGATCTCTGTGCTCAGAAAACCTGCTCCAGATTTGCGGATATTCTCTTGCCACCTGATTGACCACCACCTGGACTTGCAAAAGTTTTTCCACAGGCAGTTTGCTGAGCAACCCCCGGGCCTCTGCCAGCTCCTTCTCACCGGGGTTCAGCGGGGCACGTCGATAGTGTTGAAACAGCAGTTTATCCCTGAATTCCTGAATATCTTTGTTACCCGCGTAAAGAGGATCGCGCAGTTCTGCAATTAATGCGCGCAGTAGCGGTTCATTACGATAACACTCCACCAACGCAGGTGAGTGCATGATGATTTCCGTCATCTGCCTCATCAAATCCACCACGATATCTCCGTTGTTCTTTTTCATGGTGTTGAGCATATTGAGAACAATTGCGCCATTTTCAGGGGATAATGATTTATTCAATCCCTCTGCATTATCAAACATCTTCCGGTTCCAGCTAATAGCACCGTCACTATAGTGGTCACACTCCAGACCCGACCAATCACAGGGGCCCGTCACTAATAATTCTTTGATGGTATTACCGGTGATATTCACCTTTTCCAGAAAATCAACGTAACTCAGCGTCAGATCCGTTATCCCAGAACCGGTCAAATTCACACGACTAAATTCACAAATACTGTGGAAACATCCTTTAAAAGAGACATTATTGAATTTAGCTTTACTGAGATCGACCTGAGAAAAAACAGGAGCATCACCGCTGGTGAATTTAACATCATTAATCTCAGCATCTTGCAGATTGACAGAGGAAAACCCAATTGAATCAAAACAGGATTGGCTGCCTTCCAAACCACCATCAATTTTTATGCCCGCCAGATTAGCATGCGAAAAACTCACATCGCCCCACTTCATCAGGTCTTCTGTCGCCTTAAACCAGCAATTACTCATTTCCACTCCAGCGGGAAAATGGTTATGCATAATTTTAAGATCGGTAAATTTATGCCCACTCATTCTGAAGGGAGGATTACCATATATCTTATAAGAGGTGGCTTTGCCGTCTGAAAGTTCAACACTGACAAAATTTCGTGGCTGCTTATCCGTGCTCATGAGTTTATCGACATAATGAGCAAAGTCTCCGGCTTTAGTCATCAAATAATCACCCAGGGTTTTAACGGTATTTGACTGCATGGAGGCCTGGGAATTCTGAGCAGCAATTTTTCGTATGGCGGGGGTTGGTTTATTTTCTGCTGAACTGCGGGTGACATTTGACACCAGAGATGTCGGTAATTTTGGCATGCTTTTTTCCTTAAAGGCATTGATACGCGTGGAGCCGCGCATCATCTGAATTTTTCGGAAGGACTGCCAGTGAGTTCAGCTGAGTTAAGAGGAAAGTCATAACATCATCAGGATCAATTGATGATGGTTGTTGATTCGCGCCCTGATGTAGCGGCGCGATTTATCGCGCGTTTTTAAGAAAAACAGCGCATCCACTGGCACAGATTATCAAGCATCGCCATACAACGTTCGACTTGCTCTATGGCGATAAACTCATCCGGTTTATGCCCCTGCTCCATGCTGCCCGGCCCGCAGATCAGGGTAGCAATCCCCGCTTCATCAAATAATCCCCCTTCGGTGCCAAACGCCACCGTTGAAAAATCATCGCTACCGCTCCACTGCACCAGCCATTGCGCAAATTGCGACTGGGGATCGGTGAGCAGGCCAGGGTAATGGCTCAGCGGCTGAAAATGGATCGCGCTTTCGCCCGCTACCGCCTGCATCTGTGGCAATAGTTGCTGCCGGGCAAACTGCTCAACCCGGGTCATCATCCCCTGGACATTTGCCTCTGGCAGATAGCGGATTTCGAAATCAAACTGGCAATCCTGCGGCACGATATTTAGCGCACTGCCACCCTGAATCACACCGGTCTGGAGCGTGCTGTACGGTGGTTCAAAACGCGTATCCTCGACCAGTTTCAGTTGCTGCGCCGCTTCGCCGAGGTGGTTGATAAGCTTTGCTGCATATTCGATAGCATTGACGCCAGATGGCGCATAGGCCGAATGGCAGGCGCGGCCATGCACCTGACAGCGTATCGCCACTTTACCCTTGTGCCCATAAACCGGACGCATTTCCGTAGGTTCGCCGATAACACACATGGCGGGTTTTTCCGCTGAAGCGCGCAGATAGTCAACCATGCTTCGCACGCCGAGGCAGCCCACTTCCTCATCATAGGAAAAAGCCAGATGCAACGGCAGGCGCAACGGCTGGGCCAGAAAATTATCCAGCGATGCCAGCACGCAGGCGAGGAAACCTTTCATGTCAGCACTGCCACGACCATAGTAGCGCCCTTCCTGTTGTGTCAGGGCAAACGGCGGCAGCGTCCATTGCTGACCATCAACCGGGACCACATCGGTATGGCCGGATAACATCACTCCACCGTCACCGCGCGGTCCCAGCCGGGCATACAGATTGGCTTTGCGCCCGCTGGCATCCATGATGCGCTGCGATGCGATCCCGCGCTGCACCAGAAAATCCTCAATCCAGGTAATCAAGGCCAGATTGGATTCGCGGCTGGTGGTATCAAACGCCAGCAGCGCCGCAAGGATATCGCGCACCGCGCTACTCATCGCCGGGGACGCCATAGCTCGGGGCATCGCGTGGATCGAGCGCACGGGTGACGTAAGCCTGCATCTGCGGTTCATACGCCAGCCACAGCTTATGCAGCTCGGCCAATGGGTTTTCTTCTGCCCAGTCAACGCGCAGATCCACCAGCGGCCAGGTGTAATCATCCACCACCTTCACAGCAGCAGAATGCACCGGCCCCGCCTCACCACCGGCGTCGATCCCTGCCTGCAACGCCGTGAGCAGGCGACCAGTAAGCTCACCGGTGGCAGCTTCAAAAGCCGCCACCATCTCGGCGATCACCGCTTGTTCCGCCAGCATATTACCTGCGGCCACGCACTCTTTGCCCTGCACCACATGATAGATACCCAGCGTCTTGTCACCGCTAAAGGCGGCGCTGCGACCGCTGGCGTCAATTACCGTCACCTGGCGATATTCGCTAAAGCGATCTTCTGCCAGTGCGCTTTTTAGCGCCTGTTCCGGCGTTAAGCCCTCTTCCAGACGCGCCAGAATCTGCTGCCCCAGCGCCGGTAATGTGATGTTCTGGCTGGATACCGCACCCACTCCGGCCACCAGCCACGGGCAACGCGCCCCTACGGCAATGCTCGACGAACTAATGGCGATACCAAGCTGGCCGGACTCCGCACAGCGTGCCGCAATCGAAAGCGTCATTTCGCCTCCCAGTCATCCGGGATCACCGCAATCACATCAATTTCCATCAGCCACTGCGGCTGCGCCAGTGCCGAAACCACCAGGCCAGTTGAAATCGGAAACACCCCTTTCAGCCATTTCCCCACCTCCTGGTAAACCGGCTCGCGATAACGCGGATCGATGATATAGGTGGTGGTTTTAACAACATGGCTCAGATCGCTACCGGCTTCTTCCAGCAGTTGTTTGAGGTTTTTCATCGCCTGTTCGGTTTGGGCGCGTGGATCGCCCAGTCCCACTAAATTACCGTCAAAATCAGTACCGACCTGACCACGCACGTAGACGGTATTACCGGCGCGCACTGCCTGGCAGAGATCGTTGTCCAGTGTCTGATTCGGATAGGTTTCTTTGGTGTTGAACATACGAATACGTTGATGAGTAGGCATAACAGTTCCTTAAAGCGAGTCAGAGGGAGCGCGGTACTGCTGGTACTGGTACTGGCGCTGGATAGCGATCTGGTCAGCAATGAATTTGGCATCATGCCAGACGCCCCAGATAAAGGTGGAACCACGACGTGACAGCCAGGGTAAGCCGAGGAAATAAACGCCCGGCTCGCTGGACACGCCACGATGATGCTGCGGTCTGCCCTGTTCATTGAAGGCATTGACCTTTAACCAGCTGTAATCGGCCACGTAACCTGTCGCCCAGATAATGCTGGTGATCCCGGCCTCTGCCAGATTCAATGAAAGCTGCGGATGGGTGACACAAGCGGGGTCTGGCAGGAATTCACGTGCCTGTGGCTCCGGCGGTAAATCAAGGCCGTTACGATCGATATACGCATCAGCGGCATCCAGTAACGCGAGGTAATTCGCATCGCCACGCGCAATATTCTCCGCCAGATCATCCTGAAAACGAACGGTGTTCTCGGTGAAACTTTCCGTCAGGCCAACGAGGTTTACGCCCTGCGCCGCCAGACGACGGAAATCAACAGTATGACCACCGCGTGCACCGCTCACGGCGATGGTGACATGCTCTTTGCCCGGTTGACTGGCCGCGGCATCCCACAATCCGAGCACACCAAGCCACCAGCAGAAGTCCCGGCCACGGTAAGAACGCGGCGGGCGATCGTGCGGTCCCACCGACAACCACACTGGCTTACCGGATCGTTGCAATTCATCGGCAATCTGCACGCCGGAAGAACCAGCACCAATCACCAGTACGCCACCCTGTGGCAGCTGCTGCGGATTTTTATAGTCAGCCGAGTGCAGCTGTTGTATCTGGCTATGTTGAGGGGCAATTGCCGGGATAACCGGGCGCTGGAAGGGTCCAGTGGCGGCCACGATACGCTGCACATTGATTACGCCTGCGGAGGTGGTGACAGTAAAACCACTGCGCCCCTGATTGCGTTCAGCGCTTAACACTTCGACGCCGGTATGAATCGGTGACTGGTTCATGGCGGCATAACTGACAAAATAATCGGCAACCTGTTCTTTTGCCACAAAGCTATCTGGTGAGCAGCCAGGAAATTCCATGCCCGGAAAACGGTCATGCCAGGCCGGGCCATTGGCAACCAACGAATCCCAGCGACGACTACGCCAGGATTCGGCAATACGGTTTTTCTCCACTACCAGATGCGGAATACCCAGACGCATCAGGTGTTCGCTCATGGCAACCCCCGCCTGACCCGCGCCAATAATCAGCGTATCTGTTTCAGTATTTAATGATGTCATTTCAACGTCCTTCATCCCGCATCACGCAGGGGATTAACCACTTAAGAAGGACCCAAGACTATTGGAGCGCATGCAGACGGTAAAATATTATAAAGTGAGCGTCTGGATAGAAAATATTTAACCTGTTGGCAACCTTCATCGCCGAAATAAAATACAAAGCCCTGTTAAAGCCGCATCCGCACTGCACAGGCAAGATAAAAAGGTGCTGAGATAAATCAAATCCACGCGATTCACAGGCAACATTTTTACTTATTAATTTTACAAAATTGACGATATTTTATATTGCCAATGATGCTTCATTGACGTGCGGGCGCGCACCAAAATAAGGCACTCAGCCAGAGACTTGTATTTTAGATGTTAATAATCATAAGGTTAATTAGATTCAAAAAGGTCTAACCTGTCATTCTTTAACGTCTCAATTTGGGGCAGTCAATCCATAAGCGAGATTGCATCTTTTTTTTATATTAGTTGGCTATATTTTTCTTCATTTCTCTCAATAGCCAACTGTTGCAACATCCCATCAACGTTATTTTCACCCCTCCCAATTTTTTGGGTGGTTATAACCGCAGCCATGCGGCAAGCCTGCAAATGACTTTGTTGAGATAACTATGATGACAAACAACCCAAAAGATAATGCTGTTGCAACCACAATAGAGTTGAGCACCATCCAGCCTATTCCCGCGCATGAACGTCATGGCAAGCCACGGGATCTTTTTACCATCTGGTTTGGTTCAAACATCATGTTGCTTACCGTGATTACCGGCGCGCTGGCGGTGAGTATTTTCCACTTATCTTTTATGTGGGCCACCATCGCGGTATTGATTGGTAACCTTGCTGGTGGGCTGTTTATGGCATTGCATTCCGCGCAGGGACCACAATTAGGTGTGCCGCAGATGGTTCAAACCCGCGGCCAGTTTGGTTCTTATGGTTCCGTGCTGGTGGTGGCGTTAGTCGTCATCATGTATATCGGCTTTCTGGCATCGAACCTGGTGCTGGGCGGTCAGTCACTGCACGCCATCTACGCACCGGTTTCTACGGATACCGGCATCCTGGTTTCTGCGGTTCTCAGCCTGGTGGCCTGTGCCTTCGGCTATAACCTGATTCATGCCTACACCAAGGTGATGTCGTGGGTATCCGGTATTATTTTGCTCGCGGCCTTTGCGTGGATTGTTTTCGTGCATGGTCTGCCGACTGATTTTCTCGCGCGTAATGGTTTTAATCTCAGCGGATTCCTCGGTGCCATTTCTATCGCCGCGTTATGGCAGCTGGCCTACGCGCCTTATGTATCCGATTATTCCCGCTACATGCCAAAAGATATCAGCGAAAAAAGTGTCTTCTGGTGTAGTTATCTGGGATGCGTACTGGGTTCATTGTTCCCGATGATTCTTGGCATTCTGGTTTCTATTTGCATCGTGGATGGTGATTTAATCACCGGTATTGTTAATATGACTGGCGGATTATCCTCCACCGTCATTATCGTGTTTGCCTTAGGCATTGCCGCGACCAATGCAATGAACCTCTATTGCGGTGTGCTCTGCACCCTGACCCTCGGCCAGACATTCCTGCCTAAGTGGTCGCCGCTTTCTGGCGCCCGTATTGTTGTTTCTATTGTCACCATTCTTATCGAAGTCTTGATTGCGATTTATGGTCAGGAAAACTTCCTGGTGAATTACACCAACTTTATTCTGATGCTGCTGTATGTGCTGGTGCCGTGGACGGCAATTAACCTGGTTGATTACTATCTGGTGGCCCACGGTAATTATGATGTCGCTTCATTCTTCCGTCGTGACGGTGGGATATATGGTTACTTCAATTCAAAAGCCATTTTCTGTTATCTGCTGGGTATCGTGGTCGAGATTCCTTTTATGTCAACGGCTATCTATACCGGTCCGGCGGCAAATATGTTAGGTGGTGCCGATATCTCCTGGATTATTGGTTTAGCCATCGTCTCGCCTGTTTATTATTTCCTCTGCCGTACTCAGGCAGTGGCGCAAACCTCTGTTGCTAAATAATTACCGGAATGACTATGAACAATAGTAATACCTACGACTACATCATTATTGGTGGGGGTTCCGCAGGTTCCGTGCTGGCCGCCCGGCTGGCTGAGCAGGCAGATCTGAAGATCTGCCTGATTGAGGCTGGAAGTCGCGATGAGACCCCACGCATCCAGACGCCTGCGGGAACCATTACCCTGTATAAAAGCAAAAAGTTCAGCTGGAACTTTTATTCAACGCCACAAAAAAGCTTAGGGGGGCGACAACTCCACGTCCCGCGCGGCAAGGCGCTGGGGGGGTCCTCATCCATGAACAGCATGATTTATATTCGCGGATTACCTTCTGATTATGACCGCTGGGAACAGCAAGGTTGTGAGGGATGGGGCTGGAATAATGTCCTGCCCTGGTTCAAACGCTCGGAAAAGAATCTGTTGTCTCAGGATCCGGCATATCATGGTTTTAGCGGCGAATTACTGGTTGATAAACCGCGCGATCCCAATCCGGTATCAGCGCTGTTTGTTGCGGCGGGCAAGCGAGTCGGATTAGCGGAGAACACCGACTTTAACGGTAAATCGCTGGCAGGTGTCGGGATTTATAACGTTACGCAAAAAGATGGCAAACGGTTATCGAGCTATCGCGCATTTTTGCATCCCCATATTGGTCAAAGCAATTTGACGGTCATGACCGACTGCACTGTGCAAACGTTGATCATTGAAGACAAAGTGGTCAAAGGCGTGCGTATTACTGAGCATGGCCGCGATCACCCCACGTCAATTTTGTGCCGCCAGGAAGTCATCCTGTCAGCAGGCTCCATTGGCTCACCGCATATTCTGTTGAAGTCAGGCATCGGGCCTGCCGCCGAACTTGAAGCCGCAGGTATTCCGCAGGTGCACCCTCTTCCCGGCGTGGGTAAAAATCTTCAGGATCATCTGGATGGTCTGGTCACCGTGCGGTCCGGTAACCCGCTAACGCTGGGTTTTTCCCTCGCCGCCTGGAAACCGATCCTGACCTCTCCCTTCAACTATCTGTTTCGCCGCAAAGGTTGGTTAACCACCAATTATGTAGAAGCGGGTGGTTTTGCCGCGACAAAACTCAGTAGCGATGAACCCGATATTCAGTTCCATTTTGTGCCGGGTTATCGCAGCCACCGGGGGCGCTTATTTGAATGGGGCCACGGCTACGCGATTCACACCTGCGTGTTACGCCCGAAATCGATCGGCGCGTTGCAGTTAACGCGCGATGGGCAAATTGCCATTGATTTTAATTTCCTCGCCGACCCTGATGACGCCAGCGTGCTGGTTGAGGGGATAAAAGTGGCAAGGAACATTCTTGCTCAGCCGGAATTCGCCGCATTGCGGGGTGAAGAGATGCTGCCGGGCAAACATATTCAGACTGACGAACAGCTGCATCAATACGTCAAAGAATATTGCGCCACCGTTTTCCATCCAGTGGGCACCTGCAAGATGGGCCGGGATGAAATGAGCGTTGTCGCACCGGATACCCTCAAAGTGTATGGCGTGGAAAATTTGCGCGTGGCTGACGCATCAATCATGCCATCGCTTATCAGCGGCAACACCAATGCCCCTTCAATTATGATTGGCGAACGTGCGGCAAGCATGATCCTGCAAGGAACGCCGGTAGCTGGCACCGAGACGAATAAGGAGAACGCGTATGCATAATCGTGATTACTGGCAAGGTCTGCTTAACCAACAACGCTTTAGCACACATGCCCTTATCGGGGGTAAACCTTACATCGCCAAAGCGGAGAAAACCTGGGCGGTAGTGAATCCCGCCACCAATGCGGTGTTAGCGGAAGTCACCGCTTGCCAGGCTGAGGATATTGACGCAGCGGTGGATTCCGCCCGCCAGGCGTTTACCTCTGGCATCTGGTCCGGGTGCCCGTTAGCGCAACGCAAAGCGGTGCTGCGCAGGCTGGCAGAGCTGATGCTGGAGCACCGGGAAGAACTGGCGCTGCTGGAAAGCGTCAGCATGGGGAAACCGGTGCTCGATGCCTATAACGTTGATGTGCCGGGGGCTGCCCATGTGATTGCCTGGTACGCAGAAAGTATCGATAAGATTTATGACGAAGTCGCCCCGACCCGTCCAGGAACGCTGGCAACCATCACTCGTGAGCCTGTCGGCGTTGTGGCCGCCATTGTACCGTGGAATTTCCCCCTCGATATTGCTGCCTGGAAAATCGGACCGGCCCTGGCCGCTGGAAACAGTGTAATCCTGAAACCCTCGGAGAATTCGCCTTTCACTGCACTGAAACTGGCAGAACTGGCGCTGGAAGCCGGATTGCCTGCCGGGGTGTTAAACGTTGTTACCGGGCTGGGGATCGAAGCCGGTGCCGCGCTGGGCCTGCATAACGATGTTGATGTGCTTACCTTTACCGGTTCAACCGCAGTGGGCAAAGCCTTTATGGCCTATTCCGGCCAATCCAATTTGAAGCAGGTGTGGCTGGAATGTGGTGGCAAAAGCGCCAACATTATTTTTGCCAATTGCCAGGATCTCGATTTAGCCGCCGAAAAAGCCGCCTTCGGTATCTGTTTCAATCAGGGTGAAGTTTGTTCAGCCAACTCCAGATTATTAGTTGAACGTAAGATCTATCCCGACTTTATGGCGAAGTTGATCACGAAGTTGCACAGCTGGCAACCTGACCATCCACTTAACCCAAATGCGAGGATGGGCGCGATGGTTTCGACTGCGCATAAAGATAAGGTGATGGATTTTATTCAAACCGCGGTGACTCAGGGCGGTATTGTGCGCACTGGTGGCGAGCAACGCGAAATCGAGACAGTCGCTAACTACATCCTGCCGACGGTGATTGAGATTGAAAGTGAAAACGTTAACTTATGGCGTGATGAAGTGTTCGGTCCGGTGCTCGCGGTAAAAGTCTTTGATGATGAGTCGGAAGCCATCGAACTGGCGAATAATCATATTTACGCCCTTGCCGCGTCAGTATGGTCTGACGACCTGAATCAGGCGCATCGTGTGGCGCGCAAACTGAACGCCGGGACGGTGTCGGTCAACACCGTTGATGCGCTGGATGTGACCGTTCCGTTTGGTGGCAATCAGCAATCGGGTTTTGGCCGCGACCTGTCTTTACATGCCTTTGATAAATTCACCAAATTAAAAACCACCTGGATTGAATTACGTTAAGTACCACTGACGTTGGCTCTACCCGCAACGGGTAGAGCCACAATTTAATGGCTGCTGACGGCCGGAGTTAATTCAACGCTGCGGCAATAATCCATAAATAACCGCGTCGGCCGCGTGGGTTCATTATTTTGCAGATAAGCCATAATCAGCGTCGATGCCGCCATTTCATCGACAATATCCAGTTGCACCAGGCGCTGCCCATCGTATGTCATATCCGAACAGGGCCGGGTCACCAGCACCGAAAAGCCCAGCCCCTGCCCGACCATGCACCGCACCATTTCAATTGACGGTGAGCTATAGGCCACTTCAGGGTAATAACCATTCTCTTTGAAAATGCTGATAAAGTAATTTTTGCTGGGTACCGCATCCAACAGGATCATCGGTTCGCTTGCCAGTTCCTGTAATGTCACCGCACTTTTTTTCGCCAGCGGATGAGCCGCCGGTAGCAGCGCATAGGGTTTATGCGGCGCATTCAGCGGTTCTTTCTGAATCGCGTTGTCCAGGTCAAGATCGTAGAGAAATGCCATGTCAAAACGGCCACGATGTAAACCGTGCATCAGCTCATGCTGTTCACCGTCGTACAGCTGAATATTGATTTCTGGATAGAGTTTTTTGAAACCTGCAATCAGCTTGGGCATATACAGCGGAGCCGCCGATTCAAAGCAACCCACGGCGATGGTGCCGCAAACCAGCTCATTTTCTGCGCGTGAACTTTGCTCAAACTCATAGGACAGCCGCAGCAACTCCTTTGCTTTATCGTAGAACCGCCTCCCACTGGAGGTGAGCGATACGCCCTGCGCATGATGGCGAATGAATAGCTGCTGATCAAAAGCGTCCTCAAGGTTTTTGATGGCGACCGAAATCGAAGGCTGGGCGATGTGCAGCTGACGTGACGCTTCGGCGATGCTTTCGGTCTCAACCACAGTGACGAAATATTTAAGTTGCTTGAGCGTGAAATGTGTCATGAGAAAACCATTATAGAAATATTGTCAGGTGAAGGTGCTACATAGCTTTAGGCTAATCAATGTGGATCAAGCAAGTGCCATGCCATGTATTCGCGATCGCGACAGCATTCTTAAACGGGAAAAGTTTGATATTCGTGAGGGAGGTAGCGGGTTTTTACTGCACTGTGAATCATCAGTAAACCAGCCCTGCCCCCTGGTTGCACCTTATCAGGGCAGAGGGATCTGATCACGCACCAGACCACGCAACCAGCGATGCGCCGTATCATTTTCCAGCCGCGGATGCCAGAACTGCGAAACGGTCATCTCCGGGGTACTGAACGGTAGCTCAAAACTCACCAGCGCCGGGCTGGCTTTAATCAGCGGGTGACAGAGAAACAGCGAACGAGGCACCAGCGCCACCAGATCAGAGCCTTGCGCAATCGCCACTGCGGTGGAAAACGCAGGCACCACGGCGGCAATCTGCCGGGTGTAGCCCGCTGCCGCCAGTGCATCATGGATCGGTCCGCCCAGTTCACCACGGCGTGAAGCCACGATATGCCCCCAGGCAGCCAGTTCGCGCAACGTCACCTGCTGCGCCAGCGGATGCCCCTGGCGCACCACACCAACAAACCGATCGCGAAACAGCGCCTGCATGCGGATTTCCGGCCCCATATTGCCGAGCACGCCGATCTCCAGATCGACCCGCCCTTCACGTAAATCGCGTGAACTTTTTTCCGGCTTCGCCACAAAGTTCAGCCGCACACGCGGCGCAACCTGCGCCACCGCGTTGATTAAGGTGCTACCGAAAGCCTCGACAAATCCCTCATTGGTGCGCAGATTAAAAACCCGATCCAGCGTCGCCAGATCCAGTGCTGTGGCTGCCGGTTGCAGCACCGCGCGCGCCTCACTGACGCTATGCTGGGTTCGCTGCCGAATTTCCTCGGCGTACGGCGTCAGCACCATATTGCGCCCGGCCCGCACCAGCAACGCATCACCTGTGGTGGCGCGTAACCGCCCCAGCGTACGGCTCATGGCAGACTCACTCAGGCCAAGACGGCGCGCAGCCCCCGTCACACTGCCTTCAGTCAGCAGCGCATCAAGCGCGAAAAGAAGATTCAGATCGGGTTCAGTCATACTTCATCCTCTCTGATTAGTGCTGCGGAAACAAGGCGTTTACTGCAGGTTATCAATGCACATACTGCGCGTTCCGCCTGCTATCCAGCGGCGCTACACTCTTGCTGTAACGTTCATTACAGGAGAGAACCTTATGACCCCTTCAGCAACCCCACGCGTTTTACTGATTGGTGCCTCACGCGGGCTGGGCTTTGCCCTGACTGAGACCATGCTTCAGCGTAGTTACCATGTGGTGGCGACCGGACGCCAGCATTCCACCGCATCACTTGAGTCTCTCAACCAACGCTATCCAGATACCCTGAGCGTAGAAAGCGTGGATATCACCCTGCCAGAACAGGTTAGCGCCCTCAAGCAGCGCCTGGGCGATCGTCAGTTCGATATGTTGTTCGTCAATGCCGGTGTGAAAAATAAGGATGGTGAAACCATTGCCGATGTCTCCACTGACGAATTTATTCGCGTGATGGTCACCAACGCGCTCAGTCCGCTGCGCGTGATTGAAACCTTCAAAGACAATGTCAGCGCTGACGGCACCATTGCGGTGATGTCATCCGGCCAGGGTAGCATCACCAATAACACCAATGGCAACTACGAAGTCTATCGCGGCAGCAAAGCCGCTCTGAATATGCTGATGCGCAGCTTTGCCGCGCGTCATCAGGATGATAGGCGTACCCTGCTGCTGCTGGCGCCAGGCTGGGTACGTACCGATATGGGTGGTCCCGAAGCACACCTGAGCATTGAAGAGAGCATCCCCAACCTGCTGAATACCATGGAAACATGGCGTGGTCGCACCGGATTACATTATCTCGATTATCTTGGCCGCGAGGTGCCGTGGTAACCCCCTTAACCCAGTTTGTGCAGCACCAGCTGACGGAGTTTGTTGCGCATCCAGCGATGGGCCGCATCCTCGCTCCCCGCCTTATGCCACAGCAGCGATAACCTGTAATCAGGCATCGCTACCGGCACCGATGCCGCGCACAGTTCATAACGTTTGCACCAGCTGCTGACCAGCCCTTGTGGCACAGTGGCGAATAGCGGCATACGGTTCAGCATCATCGGTAATGCGGAGAAGTGCGGCGTGACAAACCTTACCCGGCGGGCAACTCCCTGTTGTCTCAGTTGCTCATCGAGCGCACTTTCGCTGACGCCGCGATAGGACACCAGCACATGATCGTGCTGAACGAAATCAGCCAGCGTCAGCGGTGAAGCCAGCCGAATCTGCCGGTTATCCCACAAGGTGCAGAAACCCGCGCTGGCAATATCTTCACGCAACAAATCGCGGCTGCTTTCATTGCCGACCATTACCGCCATATCCGCCTGCTGCTTCTCCAGCAGCGGGATGGCCTGCCAGGGATCGGCAGCCAGCACCGTAACATCCACCTGCGGCGCTGCTGTCATCAGATCCGCCAGTAAATCCGGCATCAGCCATTGCTCGACCCAGTCACTCATGCCGAGGCGAAAGCTGTAACGATCCTCCTGCGGGTTAAACGCTGGCGTACTAAAAATTGCCTGCTGTACACCCTGCAATAATGGCGCAATTAACTGTATCAGCTGTTCCGCGCGCGGCGTCGGCGTCATGCCGTGCGAGGCACGTATAAACAGCGGGTCGTCAAACATCTCACGTAAGCGTTTCAGTGCCGCACTGACGGCAGGCTGTCCAAGATACAACCGCTGCGCTGCGCGGGTAACGCTGCGCGTTTCGTACATCACCAGCAGCAGCACCAGCAGATTAAGATCGACGCGAGTTAAATCATTTTCATTGATGATTTTCATGATTTTAATCGATTTAGATAATGCTTCAGGCTTCAGTATAGTGGCGTCATTAACTGACCGGGAGCAAATTATGCCAATCCGTGTAGGCGACTGCCTGATCGCGAAAGTGACCGAACAAACCGCAGCAGTTCCGTTTAGCGCGCTCTTTCCAGAGAGCTGCCATGAAATGTCCAGCGCAATAGCACAACAAACGGCTGAATTGTCGATCCACAGCTGGGTGGTAAGAAGCGGCGACGACATCATCATTATCGATACTGCCACTGGTAATCAGCGCGAACGAGACCATAAGCCACAGTTTCATCAGCTGCAAACCGATTATGCCGCACGCCTGGCACAAGCCGGTGTGCAGCCGCAGGATGTCACACTGGTACTGATGACGCATATCCACACTGATCATGTCGGCTGGAATACCCACTGGCAGGAAGGACGCTGGCAGCCGATGTTTCCGCATGCGCGTTACATCTGTTCCGCACTGGAGCTGGAGCGATGCCAAAACACCCCGGCGATGCAGGCGTTATATCTCGATAGCATTCTGCCGCTGATTAACAGTGGTCAGCTGGAGACGGTTGATGTCGATAATTCACCACGGTTTGCCGGTGTACTGCGTTATCTGCCTACTCCCGGCCACAGCAGCGATCATGCGTCACTCATGCTCAGCAGCCAGCACCAGCATGCGCTCTTTTCCGGCGACGTGATGCATCATCCAATCCAGTTTCAGTTCCCCCTCTGGAACTCGGTATTTTGTGAAGATAAAGCGCTGGCGGTGCGTTCGCGGCAACGGGCGATAGACTGGTGCCTGCAAAATCAGGCAATCTGGTTTAGTTCCCATTTTTCTGCCAGCTCATGCGGCAGGGTTTTACCTGCTGACGATGGGCAGCTTCACTGGATGCCGCTGGAGGCTGAACCGGATGCAATATGCTGATTATCTTCGTGCTTCGTTAAGCGACCTGACCCAGGCACTGAATCAAGGCACCACCACCTCTCGCCAGTTAACCGGGTTTGCCCTGCAACGTATTGCGGAAGCCGATCAAAGCGGCCCGCACTATAACGCCATTACCTGGCTGTTTGCTGACCAGGCACTGGCTGCGGCTGATGCCAGTGATGCGCGCCGCCGCCACGGTGAATCACCGGGTCGCCTCGAAGGTATCCCGGTGTTGATCAAAGATAACATCGAGGTACAAGGCTGGCCGACCAGCGCCGGTTCGGTGCTGTTACGCGCTGTCATTGCCGAACAGGACGCCCCGTTAGTGACGGCGCTGCGTGCCGCAGGTGCGGTGTTGCTGGGTAAGACGGCGATGCATGAGCTGGCGGCAGGGATTACTGGCGCATCCTCCCTCAGTGGTTTTACTGACAACGCCTGGCTGGCGGGCCATTCACCCGGCGGTTCCAGCAGCGGCTCGGCGGTGGCTGTCGCCGCAGGTTATGTTCCGCTGGCGATCGGTACCGATACCGCAGGCTCGGTACGCATTCCGGCCGCATTTAATCATCTGTATGGCCTGCGCATGACGCACGGTGCCATCAGCATTGACGGCATTGTGCCGCTGTCACCGACTCAGGATATTCCCGGCGCGCTGGTACGTCATGCAGCCGATCTGCGCCTTGCCAGTGAGATCCTGAGCGGGCAGCAGTTTGTGGGTGGTGAAGAACCCCTGCGTATCGGTTTGTGGCTGGAAGGATTTGCCGCAGAGGAACCGGCAATCAACCAGGCGATACGTGCTGCGGTGGCGGCGCTGACGGGAGAAAACGGCACGCAACAGGAGATTGCCTTCCCGCAGCTTGAAGCGCTCGCAACGGATGCCAGTATCATTCCCTGGGAGTTTGCCGAAGCGCTGGCAGACTGGCTGGCCGACAAACCGCAGGCCGAGGTGAGCACGCTCAGCGAAGTGGTCGCATCGGAGCGGCATCATCCTCAGCTGAAAGCGGTGTTTACCGCACGCGCCAGTCATCCAGGTAAGGCCAGTGAAAGCTATGCCGTCCAGCAGGTACGTCAGCGCACGCTTTATCAAACCCTCAGCCAGCTGTTTGCCCAGCGCAGGATTAACCTGCTGGCCTATCCGGTGGTCAAACATCCCCCGGTGAAACATGGCGAGTTACAACCCGGCAGCAACGCCCTGCTGGCTGCGGTAACCGGGGCACCCGCTATCAGCATCCCGGTGGGCTTCACTGCCCAGGGACTTCCGATTGGCATGGAACTGCTGGCATTGCGCGGACGGGAAGATCTGTTGCTCTATGCAGCAGCGCAGATGGCGGAGTTCGGCAGGTAAGGTTGTATGTGTATCGACCATTGCCACGACGGCAGCAATGGTCAACGTTTTGCGGATTACTGGCAGTTTGGCGCGCCAGCCACATTGGTGTTAGCCACCGCATTGATATTGGTAAAGGCTGCCGCGTTATTAGACGCCTGGAAACAATAGCTATCCGTGTTTGGTGCTTGCACCGCGAAGAAACAGGAGACGACATTCGCCGGAATAGTGATGTTGTGCAGTCCGTGAATAGCGAAAATTGTGGCGGTGGCCGCGCGGGTGGCTGCACTGTTCGGGTTTTTCCGGAAAGTAATCCCGGTATTAGGTGCCGTAACCTGAATCTGCGAATAGTTGGTACAATTGGCACTGAACGGCAGATCAACGGCGAATGCTGGCAGCGACATAGCAGAAAATGTACTCAGAATCACACCAGCCGTCAGGTAGTAGCAGATACGTTTTGTTTGCATGATATACGTCCTTTTCATCGATAGGAATCTGCAATAAATGCAGTGGTTTGTTGCAACATCACAACGTTGTAAAGCGAGACTACCTGGTGATTGAGAGTCAGATTTGCAGGAAATTTAAATTTCCGTTCAACATATATTTCAGATCCGTACTGCCGGATCCGAAAGCAATTTTAACCGGCGTACTCATACTGGAACCTGAAACAGAAAAAAAACGGCTATTTGATGAATTGCTCATCCTGGGCAGCGCCACCCCTTGTGCAAAATCGGTGACCGTCAGATACCAGGATATTTGCGCAACATCAAAATAATAAAACGTATTAGGCGCACCTTGCATGGCTAAGGCTGGATATTGTTCAACATAAAGCGCGACCGCCATATTAGCCGCATCCGAGACGGTAAAACTGCTGTCTGTGGTAATTTCCAGTTTATTAAAAATACTACTTTTGTTATAAGGATTACCGGAAGAAAATCCATACTGGTTATGTTGTACCGGAAGGACATTATATCCACCCAGGGTGGAGGGGAAAACAGCAACCGGTGGTTGTCCGGTAGTAAAAAGGACATTGGTATCCAGCGGCTGAGGCGTACTTCCCCAACCTAATCTAAAATCAGTTGGGTCCCAGCTGAATGATACTCCTCCACCATTATTTGTCCCATTCACCATCCAGACCAGGGAAGATTCATTCCCTCCCGAAGCATCGGCAAGAAATATCGCTATATATTGCGCTGCACCGCTGTTATTAATCACCTGCACCGAATAAGCCACGATTAGATATCCTTCTACCAGAAAACCTATTCGAAAACCAACCTGCTGCATAAACAGCAGATTGGATTTCTTAATCTTTTGCTGTGCAAAAACTAATTACCGCAAAAAGTGGCAATATCAGGAAACAGGAACAAACTGCAAGGTTTCATTGAGTTCAAATTTCAATGAAGTCACCCCATCAGCAAAGGAGAACTGGGTCGGACTGCTGACATAAGTACCTGATACAGCGACACCTTGCTTGGAATCCGTGGTGCAAATCCAATAGGTTGGGTGCGTATCAAACAGGAAATTCCCGTTGGGTTTACCTTGCATTGCAAATGCCGGTAACGAATTCATATACACCGCGAGGCTCATGGCTTTTGATTGTGCAACGGTAAATGTTGCATCGGTTGTCACCAGCATACTGCCGCTGGCAACGCTGGCATTGTTGAATGCCAGGGGCTGTGTCTGGAACTGGCCATTTGAAAACGTCACACCCATGGCATTATTTCCACCCGAGGCAGTCGGATTCATATTCTGTATTGGCCCACCAGAACTCCACTGCACACCGGGCGCGATTGGTTGTGCCGATGTACCCCAGTTTAATGCCCAATCAATGGTCCAGTTATAGGTGTTCGTATTTCCATCATTGATGGTTTGCAGCAGCCAGACTAATGGTAAACCAGCGATGAGATTAGGATAGGTTTGGTAAATTGCAACATTTGCAGCGCCGCCGCTGGAATTTAATACAGAGAGAGAATAGGAAGACATAAGTTGTTCCTTTCAGGTTGAGTTAATAACAATATCTGTATTCAGAGCCAATTTACAACGATGTTCCGAAGCGGAACGACCTTATTATCATCGTATTTTTTTATTGTGCAAACCCCCTTACCAGGCCTGCGCGAGGAAATATTTAAATAATTAACATGGGGTATTCAGATTTTTTCTGGAATTTTCAGCAAGGGAAGATTACGAATAACTCCCCCTTTTTCATAGGAGAGCATTTAAAATTTCATTATGCAGGTATATTTTTTAACAGAAAATAATGTAAAAAATACTTATGAATTTGAGTTAAGAGTGTAAATTTAATTACATGATTTTTAAGATAAAAAATATTTTTCCTTTTTCATATTGATTTTCATATGCTCTGAATTATCATTTTTCATAATGATTTGAGCAGCAAGCTGGTAAGGAAATCCGATGTAATGCACTTATGGCGAGAAAGCGTATGGCGAGCCGATGTAGTTAAATCATACTGTTATGTTGCAGGCAGCAAAGTGCTGACTTAAAAACCGTCAATAAACTGATAGAACGTTGCCCATTATTTGGGCAACGCGACACGCCTATTAGTTATTGAATATTAACCTTAATAAAAATATAAATTTTCAAAAAATAAAAATATCAACCATGTAATGACAAGCCCTTGATGGCTTTATCAACCGCTTTCTTCGGACCCCGTAGCGCGATGCCCACCAGATTCAGGTTATCTGCATCCTCGGCAAGGAAGACTTCGCGATTCGCCGCATCATGACCCGTGGAAAACATAGCGTGAACATAGGGAATGATGGTTAATTCGCGTTCCAGTCCCTGACGATGGGCGCGTTGCAGACCCGGCAAATCCCCGGCAAACACCAGCATCGGCTGCCCGGCCATATTGCCGTAATGACGTCCGCGAGCATCAACGTAAGGTTCGCCCATCATTTCTGGCGCAGCCGAGGCAATCCCGGTGGCCAGAAAGGCCACCACATTTAAGCGCTGCCAGGTGGCTAAATCATCACGTACGATCAGGGCGATTTTAGTATCAAACATCTGCAACAACTCCGTTCGGGTCAAAACCCTATCATAAACAGGAGCGAGGCAGGCGGTCTGGAACGTTTGTGCACTGACGCTGATAAGAGGCGGGTGTCATGCGATAAGCACGCTGGAACCAGCGGCCAAGGTGGCTCTGGTCAGAAAAACCCACTTGCAAGGCAACCTGAGCAGGTTCAACGCCCTGCGCCAGCAGGCTACGTGCGCTACGCAGCCGTAACCGTACCAGATAAGCATGAGGAGATTGCCCAAAGGCTTTTTTGAACTGGCGCGTCAGGCGAAAACGATCAATACCCGATAACCGCGCCAGCTCCTCGAGACCAATATCTTCCGCCATAAAATCGTGCAGATAATCACGCAGCAACTGCATCGGTGCCAATGTCTCAGTTCGCTGCAATCCCGGACGCGTATCGAGGTGACGTGACAACATGGTCAGCAGATGATCAAGGCTTTGGTCACGCGCCAGCCGTCCTTCGCCATGGTGCACCGCGTACCATGCCTGCTGAATCGCGCAGGCCAGCAGCGCATCATCGTTCAGGGTTGAGCGAAAAGCCGCTTCTATATTGGCAATATCACCCAGACCACGCCGCTGCATCATCTGTGCCACCCACGTTTGTGGCAGGTAAAGCATCACATAAGTGAAGCCTTCGGTATCCGGGGCATGACCATCATGCACCGCACCCGGTTCAATCAGAATCGACCGCCCCGGCGTGCTGGTATGCAATGCGCGGTGGCAGTTGAAACGCTGCAACCCCTGCTGCGTCACCCCCACCAGCAACTCATCATGATCGTGGGGATCGTAAGCGTGTCCGCAAAAATGGGCATTGACGCTTTCGATGCCAGTTTCGTCATCGCGGCGAAAATCGACCCAGTCCTGGCTGCTGGCGTTAGCGATTTTGGCTGGCATAACGGCTCCTGGCTGGCGCAATAGAAAAGAAACAAACTATATCAGGCCGGATAACAGCCACCAACTATTGGCAGCCCGCTCCCAACTCACGTAGCCAGTGAATCATCGCTTCACTGCCTGGCTGGCTCAGGGTGCGCTGTGGCCAGGCAAGAAAATAGGGTTTGCTGAGGGGCAGGCAGAGTTCATCAATCACCACCAGCTCGCCACGCGCCAGCTCCGGCGCGATCAGTCGCCGCTGCCCCAACAGCAATCCGGCTCCGGCCACAGCGGCATCAATCGCCAGCGAGGTGAGATTGAAGCTAAATGCAGGTTGCGGTGGCGGTTCGTCTATTCCTTTAGCCTGAAACCAGCTGCGCCAGTCAGGCAGGAAACGCCCTTCGTTACCCCAATCGAGATGAATTAAAGGTGCATGGCTGAAGATTTCTTCAGGTGCAAAGCGTTGTAACAAGGACGGACTGGCAACCGGCAGTACCTCATCATGAAACAGCCACTGCTTATCCAGCTGCGGATAACGATCCTCGCCAAAGCAGATAACAAAATCGGCGGGCATAGCGGTGAAATCCACCTGGGCATGGGTGCCATGCAACGACAGATCGATCTCCGAACAGCAAGCGCGCCAGCTCGCCAGCTGGGGCAACAACCATTTCGACGCCAGCGCCGGTAATGCATACACCGTTAACCTGGGGGCGCTGGCGGCATGGCGAATATTTTGCTGACCAAGGTGCAAAATATCAAAGGCTTCGGTGACATAGCGCAAATATTCCTTCCCGGTTTCGGTCAGCATCACGCCACTTTGCGTGCGCAAAAACAGGGCACTACCCAGTTGCTCTTCCAGCTGGCGAATCTGCTGGCTGACTGCAGCCGGTGTTAACGCCAGCTGGGCAGCCGCTTTTGCCAGGCTGCCCAGTTCGGCGGCCACTTTAAATGACTGGATAACGCTGATTTTTGGCAACCGCGGCGATTGGGCAGGCATTAAGTCTTCCTTATCAGGGTATTAAGTATTTATCGTTACACAGCTTTGCAGGTGACAGTTAGAGTAACATCACACCTGCTAATCATGAGAATTGTTGCTATGTCTGGCTCTCTTGTTCGTCTCGACCTGCATCCGCTGGCCGATCATGACTGGCGTCAACGCTGTCGTGAGCAATTAAACCAATCTGGCGCGCTGGTACTGCGTCAGTTTTTACAACCCGCAGCCTTACAGGCGATCATCGATGAAGGCCTTGCGCAGCGCCATCTGGCTTATCACACCCTCAGCAAACATAATGTTTATCTGATGAAGCCTGATGAGGCGTTCAACCCTGAGCACCCACGCAATCGTGATGTGATCAGTACCAAAGGCTGTATCACCGATGATGCCATCGCTGCCGAATCACCGCTGCGTCAGCTTTATAATGATGCCCTGTTCAAAAGTTTCCTGTGCGAGGTACTGGGTGAAGAAGCGCTCTACCCCTACGCTGACCCTCTTTCCTCTATCAACCTGCACTACGCACCCCACGGCCAGGAGCTGGGCTGGCACTTCGACAACTCCTCTTTTGCCATCACCTTATTAGTACAAAAACCGCTGGCAGGCGGTGTGTTTCAGTACGTGAAGGATCTGCGTGATGCCGACGCTGGCGAGATGAACTTTGCAGGTGTTGAGGCGGTGCTGGATGAACGCCAGCCGGTGGAAGCGCTGGCGATTGAGGCCGGTGATTTGGTGTTGTTTCGTGGCCGTAATTCTCTGCACCGCGTGACGCCTACCGAAGGCGACGTTACGCGGATGCTGGCGGTGCTGGCTTACAACACTCAACCCGGCATTGCATTATCAGAGACAGCGCGTATGACATTTTACGGCAGACTGTGAAATCAGGGCGTGTCCGCCAGGGCATGCCAGCCGCGCAGAAAGATTTGCTGCGTGCGGAAAGCCACTAACGCACGCCAGTCCGCATCGCTGGGCCAGAATCCTTCCACCAGTTGTTGCTTGATCACCTGGCCTGCCATACTGGCGGGGTCGCCATATAAATGCAGCCAATGATCTTCCCGCACTCGCTGATGCATATCTTCCCCCGGGTATGTCCCACATTCCACCACCAGCGGCAAAATCCGGGTGTCGGCGAGCACAGTCAGCAGGTATTGCGACAGATATCCCGTCGCCGTCGCGGTGACGCCCGTTGTGCTGTCACGTCCGGCTCCGGTAAACAACAAGGTCAGCCATTCCCCGTAAATTGCCTTACCCCAGTCATGCGCGGCATAACGCTGTTCCGCAATCGACAACAGCATCGGATGTCCCCAGGCCCCGGCACCGGTATGCAGGTCAAAACTGATGATGGTTTTCGCCGTCCGAAGATGTTGGTCGATGATCGCCGCCATGGTGTGATACGACCAGGACGGCTGATGACCACCAAAGAAAAAGCCTTCGGCAGCTGCGTACTGCCCTGCTTCCACCACACGTTTTACTGCCTGCCAGCCAACATTCCCGAGCGCTTCAGCCAGTTGTCGATCGGCGCTGTCACGGTCACCATGATAAATACCATGCCACTGGGCATAATCCGGATTGACTGGGGCCGGCTGGCTGAAATCGAGAAAATTACGGTTGAGGTCGATATTGTCTTCGTTGACGCGCCGCAAATGGGCCGCTCCCCAGGGATTGAGCAGATGAATCAGCAGCACCGCCGTGTCAGCAGGCAATGCCTTTTCGTCAAGCGTAGCCAGCCAGGCGATCTGACAATCTGAGCCATAGTAACCTTCCACACCATGCGTACCCGAAACCACTAGCATCAAACGTGATGCAGTGGTTGGCCCAACCCGGACGACGTCTGTGTAGAGTCTCTCCCCCTGCGGACCAGGAAGTGGATGTGCATAAGAAGTCACAACGGCATCTCTGCCTTGAGCAGCAGCCAGAAAGCGCGCCCGCTGGGCGCTGTATTGGGGTAATAACATATGATTCAGACTCCTGCGATTCGTCACGCCGGGATGATCAGGGATAAACCTTGAATTTAAAGTATTTTTTGGTCAGCTGATCATAGGTGCCATTTTTATGAATCTCCGCCAGTGCCGCGTTGATCATCTTCAGGTTTTCTTCATCCCCTTTACGCAACGCGATACCCACACCGTCGCCAAAAATCTTTTTATCGACCAGCGTGCCTTTGATGGCGTAGTCCTTGCCTTCCGGTTTGGTCAGAAATCCCTGTTCAGCGGAGACGGCATTGCTCAGGCTGCCATCAAGACGACCGGCCAGCAGGTCCGGATAAACCTCCATCTGATTGGGATAAGAGACCACGTTGACTCCTTCCGGTGCCCATTTGGTTTTGGCGTAAGTTTCCTGGATGGTACCCTGCGCCACACCGATGGTCTTGCCGCGCAGGGAAGCAATGTCGGTCGTCAGCTTGCTGGCTGAGGGGGCCAGCAACGCACTTGGCGTGTTATACAGCATGTCACTAAACGCCACCTGCTGACGGCGTTTATCGGTCATCGACATCGCTGACAGGATGGCATCAAATTTCTTCGCCTGCAGGGCGGGAATACTGCTGTCAAAACCCATTTCCACCCACTGGCACTTCACTTTTGCCTGAACACAGATAGCGTTACCCAGATCGATATCAAATCCCTGTAGCGACCCATCAGCCGCTTTTGATTCAAATGGCGGGAAGGTGGGATCAACACCAAAACGCAGAGTTTGCTGCGCCAGTGCTACCTGGGTAAAGGTAGTAAGCGAAAGCAATAACGCGAGGGATAAGCTCTTTTTCATTTTTATCTCCGGAATGCAGGTGAGTTTGAGCACGACACTCAGATTAAATAACATGCGCCCTGCCTTCCCACCAGCGAATATATAACTTCTATCCAGAGCAAAATCTTATATTATTTAATGGGTTAGGGAATTCTTTATACCGCATTAATATTTACTTAATGCCACAGTTCTCTACAGGCACAATCAATCATGCCACCGTCATTCAGAGGACAGGCATAATCTACCGGCTCATGTCTTTATCATTATCTCTTCAGCCATATTTCAGGATGAAACTTGTCCTTGCGCGATAATATACCGCTTATATTTATCTACGTAACCTCTCACTCGTGCAGATACAGGGAATTGCTTATCCCGAAAATGATGCCAAGGAAAATAAATGGACAACTTTATTAATGCCCTTTCGTCATTAGAAATAACCCGACGAGAGGGTAACAACCAGACGCAACGTCCGAGGCTGCAATTAGGAAATGTCCCCGCCGAACCTGTTTCAAATAAGCCAGAAACCTCATCTCAGGAAAAATACACCCCAGAGATTCATGGAGAAGATTTTAGCTATTACATGAAAAACCACAAAGAAGAACAAAAAATCTCACGAATATTCCGGGAAATTAACTTCGCCAATACCAGCAAGAGTCCGGGCGTTTATCGTGACATAATGAAGTTCGACGGCGACACTTTTATCGATATGAATTTTAATTTTGCATTTTTTCTGCAAAAAGGCAGTCAGTTAATCAGAAGCCTGATAAAAACAGAAAAAAGAGGCCTAAACTGGTTTAAATTTCAAATGGGGGATATTTGTTGGCAGGAAAGTATCATTGATGGTCTGAGACATGGAAAAAGATCAAAGATGATAGCCGTGGATATCTCGAACGTTAATTTAATTGGTGGTGCGTTAAAGAACTTTTCTATCAGCAACTGTGATAGCAAAATTATTAACAATATTGATTTCACTCATGCTTTTCTGGAGAATATCACTTTATCCGATGCACGAAACCAACCTTATAAACTGAGCAATGTCCGCTTCACCAATATGCATGCTATCAACGTAGAGTTTGATTCAGTCGAGTGCGTCAACGATGTTTATTTTATCAATACTTTTATTGATAAATTTATACCAGGGAAATTCAGCCAGTTTGACGGGGCCATATTTGGTGCATATCAACCTCGCAGCATCGGGTTGGACCCTGTCATCTTCTCCTGTGAAGAAAACATTCATCTTTATCTTAATGAAAGTCATGGTGCACTCTTTTTTAAAATCATTCATACAGTGCCCAATAACGCTGTCCAGCGAGACTGGATGGAGCAACTTCTGGATATGTTTAAAAGCGAGCCACTGTTATATCAGGTTGTTCTTAGCTCAAAGTCATTACAGGAATCACTGATGACTGAACTGACAAAGCCCTATCTCACCTCCTCATTAATGGTAAAAGAATTTCTCAGTAAATCATTGCTCCAGCATCATCAGCATGCCCTACTACGTGATACCGAATTGGCCGAAGCCTATTACCTGCTTTTCAATACGCTTGCCCATAACTTACCAGGATATGAATTCCTGATTTACCAGGTATGTAAGCTTTCACCGTACTGGCAGGATTTATTATACCAACAGGCACCTTTTCAACCTTTTCTTCATTATTTAAACGTCAATAACATTGACGCGTCCCGCTGCCATATCTTCTGTTATCCCCAGGCAGGAACCGCCTTATGCATTTCAGCAGAGGAATTCCAGCAACTCATCAATATCGGTAAAAAGCCGGAGAGTTTTTTACTGTTACAACATTTCACAGGTGATAATCGTGTTCAGCGCATTCCTTCCTTATATGAGGCACTCAATCCTCTGCTTAATATCTTCCCTATAATGCAGTCACTTTGGGGAGAACACGGAAAGAAAATGATCCCCATGATCAATTTCCTGTTTTCCTGGCGCACGGGTCTCAATGACATAGAGAAACACCGGGTCGAAGAGATCAGGCATTACATAATTTCTGTGCTGGAACGTAAGGCGACACAGAGAATGGATCTTACCTCGCATTGTGACGAGCAGCTTCTGGGAAAAGTCTTTTCTCCTTTTTTTAATGATAACGAGACCAGCGCTCATCAGGCGTCAAGGCATCGTCAGGAACTTATCTGGCTGATGCAGACGCATCTTTCACTAAACAGTTATGGACTGTGGGAAAACGACCAGAATGCTGTGTTTTATCGGCTAATGATACGATTGCTGACTGAACTCTCCTCTTCACGCCATTTTGGTGCTGACCAAACGTCCCCTCTGCCAACACGCATGCTGGCTGCGATGCTATGTATGGATGCAACCCAACCCACAACGTCTGTTATTGATAACAAAACCAGTGAAGCGTGGCAGCAACGCCTGTTACTACAGGATAGCGACACCCTCAATGACCTCGGTTCATTAGCAGACCAGATGGCGGCCTATCAAAGTCCTGGGTTCAGGGGTGACAAAATCGATGCAGCAAGCAGAGAACGCTATCCCCTGGCTTGATTGACAGCGCGACTCGCCGTTTTTATCAGACAGGATACTTCTTTATTTTTTCAGGACTTATCAAACAGGAAAAAAATGATTAATAATACAACCCCCTCCTTCACTCCTGTGGTATCTGCTACTACAGGGAATAATAGCCTCCCTCAGCCTGTCCCGATGGAGATTTATAATACTGATACAGTTCCAGCGTCAATGGCCGTGGTAACGGATAATGTCATGGATGTCGATCATGCGCCCGTACTGAATGACATTACCCCCGATAAATATGTTGCATACATGAAGAATGAGAGAGCTCATGAAAAATATCCGCGCACATTTCGCAATATAAAATATTCCCCCTCTGCGAAATATAACCCTAATGCATATCAGGGGCCGATGCACTTTGACCACGATAAGTTTATCGATGTGGAGTTTTATTGTTTTAACATCGGTGGAAAGGGAGTGGTAGAATTTAAAAACTGCACAATTGAAACCTCCAGCCACAAATTAAACTGGTTAAAGATGGATTTAACAAATACCAATTGGGAAGGATCGACAATCGATGGTTTATATCGAGGCTCAAGATCAGAAATAAGATCATGTTATTTCTCTGATGTTCAAATGCCAAAATGTACATTAAAGAACTTTAAAATATATGATAGTGATACGGATCGGATTGAACGATCAAACTTTAGCGATTCCACTATGGAAAATATGGTCTTTAGTGGTTGCATCAGCTGCGACTACACGAGATTTTATCTTTTTAAAGATACCCGTTTTTGTAACATGCAGGCAATCAATCTCACGTGGGATGCCGTAGATTGTGTGGAAAATGTTGACCTTACCAACGCTCAGATAAAAGAATTCACCCCGTCCGGAGGAACTAAATTAACCGGCGTGGAGTTTGGCGATTATCAAAAAGATGCAATCACGATAAACCCCGCGATGTTTAACTCGGAAGAGAAAATTGATCTTTATCTCGATAGCATTAACAACCATGAATCAGGCGCGCTGTTTTTAAATACCCTTGATTCGATTACCAACCTGGTGGTTAAATGTGATTTCGCTGAACAACTTATCAAAATGATTAAAAATGAATCGGTATTATCAGCCACCTATAACAGCTCGATAACACTACGACAATCCATCATGAGTCATTTGGCTAACCCAGCTTATGCCGCCTCACCTGAGATCCAGACATTTATCAGAGATGAATTATTAAAAGAAGATAATGATATCATAATTCCGGCGAACTTACGCCCCATGATGTATCGTGTACTTAGCTCGCTGGATAGTAGTAAATTGCTTGATCATCAATTTATGGTAAATCAGTTAATCACTGAATACCCATTGTTACGACAAAAATTTTATCAGCTAACACCGATAAATGAATTCATTAGGCATATAGAAGAAAAAATAATGATGCCGGATGAAAACTCACTGTATCATATTTTCTATCATCCTGACGACAGGAAAACCGCGTTATATCTTCCAGCAGCGGACTACAAAGATTTAATAGAATCTAACCAGGCACCACAACATTATTCGTTTCTGAAATTTCAACCTGGCGAGAACGATATCATTACTGATAAGTCAGCCACGGTTAAACGTCAAAGCCGCGTTCTTGGCGCATTCCCGGCTTTACATAATCTCTGGATTCGTGCCGCCGGGCTTTTCACGCCGGTCATTCATTCCCTGTTTGAACACGGCGACAAACTGGATACTGCACAAATGACGAGGGCCGCTGAGATCGAAAATCATTTGATTTTGATCATCAAACGCCAGGCCGATGAAAACGTAAGACTTACAGATGAAAAAGATGCGTGTTTGTTAAGCGAGATAATGGCACCTTTCTATATTGAAGGGGATCGCGCCAGGGGTTTACGCTGGCAACTGGTTGAACTGATACAACGACAATTGGGCCTGAAGAGAAAACAATTCTCAGTTCGCGAGCAGAAAATTATTGCTTTTATGATCATCATAAGAATGCTACCAGATATCTTCTCTACGCATTATTATTCAATAGAAAATATGTCTCCTTATGCGCCTCGTCAGCTTGCTAAAAAACTGATTGATGACCTTGTGGCCTATGCACCTGAGATCGTTGATGCGGCTGAAGCCACGGTATGGAGAAATCGCCTGGTGACAGACCAAACCAATGAATTTACCTGTTCTGCTGCATTAGCAACCAGAATGGGTAACTATCAGATTCCCGGCGATCGCGGTCAGGAGATGAATAAAGCCATTAAACTCTATTATCCTCTTAATTAATTTATCTCCTCTTTCAGGAAGAAACATCATGTCCGATATTTCTGTTAATGCCCTATCCTTACCCACGGCAACGCTCCCAGGAAATATTCAACCCGAGTCTTTGTCTGGTGTGGCGGTGAATAATATCTCAACTTCTCCTGCTTCAAATACACCACTCGTAATCAATACCCTGGATGCAGACAACATCATTGAACTGGAACCTATCACCGGTGAGACCTTTGTCGATTATATGCATAATGTCAGACCCCATGATCAACGCCCCAGAACCTTTCGCGGGCTGGGTTTTGGCTATGAGCGCGACTGCAAACCTGGTGCTTTTTACGAACCGCTGATATTTAATGGAGACAACTTTTCCGACTTAAACTTCCGAGGGCATTCCACTAACTACCGCATTGAAATGAAGAACTGCATAATCACAGCAGAACAAGATCAGTTAATTTGGTATGGGTCGAATTTTAAAAATTCCTGTTGGGAGGGCACCACAATTGACGGTTCATGTAAAGGACAGCAAGGTACTATCAGAGACTGTGAGTTATCCCAGGCAGAAATGTCTGGCTGTAAACTAAAAGACCTTCATATCGTAGACAATGCCTCATGCCAGATTGAAAAAACTAGCTTTTCTAATTGTGAGCTGAAAAATATAACTTTTTCCAATAATCTAAGGAGTCAGTATAAATTCAGGAACATTAGTTTCAGAGATATTCAGGCGGGAAAATTAGTTCTGGAAAGAGTTAATTGTCTGGAGAATGTGGACTTTACTAATGCAAAAATCGATAAACTCTCTCTGTTGGAAGGGACTAAATTAACCGGCGCGATATTTGGTGATGACGCATCTGATTTTATTAAACTCGATCCCGAGATGTTCTATGGCATCCCCCAGATAGACAGACATCTAAACAGCATTAACAACCCTGATACAGGCGCGTTGTTTTTCAATACACTCGCATCGATAAACAATAATGCTGTCCGCTGCACCTTTGCTGAGCAACTGGTCGCAATGCTTGATGGTGACGGTGTGTTAGCGGAAACCTATAAAAACTCTCCATCATTAAAGCTCTCATTTATTAGAGAGATGACAAATAACTGTTATACAAACTCAGAAATCATCAAAACCTTTATCGACCGTGAATTATTGAATCACAGCAGAAATGCATTACTTTCGGACAGCCCGCATGCAGATCTCACTGAACTGTTTATGAAATTGAAGCAGGAAGAACTACTCGATTATCAGTTCCCAATAAACCAGCTCATCAAGGCACACCCAGAATTGCGGGATAAGTTTTATCAGCAAACGCCGATTAAAGATTTTGTCAGCTTTATAGAAAAAACAATAATGATAGATAATGAGGATGCTCCCCATCATATTTTCTATAACCAGGAGAATAAGACCGCGCTTTATCTTCCGGCAAACGATTTCAGAGATCTGATTCGCTCCAGCCAGACACCGGAACGTTATGCCTTATTGCGTTACCAACCAGAGCCTGATAAGGAAGAAACCATTACGGATATCCCCGCAGCAATGACGGATCTTAGCAGCGTACTGGAAGATTTCCCTAAGTTGCACTCCCTCTGGAGCCGGTCCGGGGGCATTATGACACCGGTGATTCGTTTTCTGTTTTCCCATGCTCCCGGTCTTGAAAACCGGCAAAAAAACCGGGCCGCTGAGATTGAAAACCATATGATTTCCCTGCTGATGCGCAAAGTTGATGCATCAGCAAAACTCACAACAGGGGCTGATGAATCTCTGTTAAGCGAGATACTGGTCCCTTTCTATCTCGCTGAAAATGAAGACGACCGAAATAAAGCCAAAGCACTGCGCGGGCAGCTGATTGAATTAGCGCAACATCGGCTGCCGCTGAGTCGCAAAAAATTCTCTGATGCTGAGCAAAAAATTATCGCCGGGATGATCATCATACGTATGCTGGCTGACCTGTTTTCCACCCGTTTTTATGCGGAAGAAGAAAAATCGGCCTATGCCCCACGTCAGCTTGCCCGATGTTTGATTGATGATCTCAACACATTCTGGCCCGGAATAATTAATCCCGCTGATGCGGATGAGTGGAAGGAACGCCTGGTGCCGCAATTAAGCGATACTTTTACCTGCTCCGCGATTGTTGCGGGTATGGTCGCCAGCTACAAAATCCCTGGTGAACAGGGCACTGAGATCAGCAAGGCAATTAAACTTCATTACCCTCTGATTTAATAAATGCTTATGTAACCCGTAGCGGCCCGATTTATCGCGCATCTTTTAAAACAATGCGATAAATCAAGCCGCTACGGCAAACAATTAAATAAACGTGAAAATCTCTTCGCGTGGCAGACGTGATTTCGGCAGCCCCGCATTGAAATCTTCTTCGCTACGGTAGCCAAGCGAGACCAGTACCACGCTGGTCAGCCCTTTTTCACGCAGGCCCAGCGCCTGGTCCAGCGCGCGTTGGTCAAAACCTTCCATCGGCGTGGCATCAATACCCATCATTGCCGCGCCCAGTAACAAACCACCCAACGCCAGGTATACCTGTTTTTCCATCCATTGCGGGATATCGCGTTGCTCGTAACGATGAATATCAACATAGCCACGACGGCTCTTATCCTGACCCGCTTTCGCCTCCGGCTTCAGAAAACGACCGTCTTTCTCTTCCTGCGCCAGTACATTTTGCAAATGCGCTTCATCGAGATCAGTCCGCATGCACAGCGCGATAACGTGAGAGGCATTCAGCACTTTAGGGCCGTTGTAAACAAAGGGTCCCTGGGTTGATTGTGCGATAAGCTCGCGACCGGCAGTCGTCGAGGCCACCACAAAGTGCCACGGTTGCGAATTCACCGATGAAGGGCTGTTGCGCAGCACATGCAGCAGGGTTTCGATCTCGGTATCCGGCAGACTTTTGCCGGAAGCAAAGGCTTTCACTGTGTGGCGACGGACCACAGCATCATTCAGCGTCATGTTTTTCTCCAGAGCAGTAACGGGTAATGTGGCAATACGATATCCGCCTCGCTAACCCACGGGTTAACGATTTGTGTTTCAATACGTTAAAAACCGCTCAGTACAATTTTGCCGCGTGCACGACCACTTTCAATCAGGGCATGAGCCTTGCGCAGGTTGGCAGCATTAATGGTGCCATGATGTTCACCGGCAGTGGTTTGCAGGGTGCCATCATCAATCAGCGCGCTCACCTGTTGCAGAATGTCATGCTGACGTTGCATATCGGCGGTGTGGAACAGTGAACGGGTAAACATCAGCTCCCAGTGCAGTGATATCGCTTTACGTTTCAGCGGCACTGCATCCAGCGTTTCAGGATCATCGATCAACGCCAGCTTGCCCTGCGGAGCCAGCACATCAATCAGCTGCGGGTAGTAGCTGTCGGTATGCGTCAGGCTGGCGACATAACGCACGTTGCTAATGCCCAGCGCGGCCAGTTGCTCGCCCAGCGGACGCTGATGGTCAATCACATGATCTGCGCCGAGCGAACGCACCCAGTCCGCCGTTTCCGCACGGGATGCCGTGCCAATCACCGTCAAACGGGTGAGTTTACTGGCAAGCTGGGTCAGCATCGAACCCACTCCACCGCCTGCGCCAACGATCAGTAACGCGGAATCGTCATCGGCCTCGATTTCCAAGCGGTCAAACAGCAATTCCCAGGCGGTTAACGCGGTGAGGGGCAGCGCGGCAGCATCCGCGTCGTTCAATGACTGCGGCCTATGTGCGGCGATACGCTCATCCACCAGTCCATACTCGGCATAGCTACCGGGGCGGGTGATATCACCGGCGTAATAAACCTTATCCCCTGGCTGAAACAGCGTCACCGCCTCGCCCACCGCTTCCACCACGCCCACTGCATCCCACCCCAGAATGCGCGGTGTATCGGTAGGCGCACCAGCGCGAACCTTCGTATCCACCGGGTTGACCGCGATGGCATTGATTTTGACCAGCAGATCGCGGTCGCCTGGTTGCGGTTTGGCAACATCGAGATCATACAGGGCATTTTCATCAGAAATCGGTAAACCATTCTGGCTGTAAACAATGGCTTTCATCGGTTGATCCTTATATCTCAAGGGTTTTAGTGAATGACACTTAGCCTACGCTGCCCTCTCCTTGCGAAAAACGTCACTTGCAGGGGAACACTTTCACTCTTAGAGTGAAAATCCGCTATCGCTGGGGAAATAAAATGATTCGACTGGAAGATGTGACGTTATTTGTGCGCTCCGCTGCGCTTGGCAGCTTTTCTCGTGCCGCGCGCGAGGCTGACCTGTTGCCAGGCCAGGTCAGTGCTGCGATTCAGCGTCTGGAACGTGAGCTGGATAAACGCTTGTTCGCCCGATCCACCCGCAGCCTGCGTCTCACCGCTGAAGGGGAAAAATACCTGCCCTACGCCCAGGAAATGCTGGCACTGATGCAGGCTGGTGCCGACAGCCTGCAAAGCCATGAAGATGCGTTATCCGGCGAACTAAAAATCGCCCTGCCTTCCGATATTGGACGCAATATCGTGCTGCCATTGATTACCGAATTTTGCCGTCAGCACCCGGCATTGTCGGTGCGTCTCTCGCTGTCCGATCAAATCAGCGATGTGTTTCGTGACCCGGTGGATATCGCCATTCGCTACGGCAAACTGGATGACAGCAGTTATGTTGCCCTGCCGCTGGCCGAAGATAATCGTCGGGTGCTGGTGGCGTCTCCATCCTGGCTCGATCAACATGGCCGCCCGGGGACGCTGGAGGAGATCGCGCGGCATGATTGTCTGCTGTTTGTGATGAATGGCCATGTCTATGATAAATGGACCTTTCCTCAGGAAGGAATGCGCCGCCAGATTACGGTTAAAAGCCGTCTGCTGTGTGACGACGCAGATGTCGCCCGACGCTGGGCGGTGGCCGGGATGGGTATCGCTTATAAATCCTGGCTTGATGTGTGTGATGACGTGCGGGAGGGGCGGCTGGAAGTGGTGCTGCCACAGCAGCCTGGCGAAAGCACCCCGCTGCATCTTATCTGCCCGCATCGCAAACAATTTTCTCCGGCCATTCGGGCATTGCATCAGCTGCTGCGTACCCATCTGCGGGCGCTGACTGCGCAGCTGTCGGCATAATTGTCACAAATGCGCGATTTATCGCGCGCCTTTTATGTCACAACGTTACACCTGCACCTGTTACAGCTGTAACACCGTGACACTTCATCCAAACCATCAATCTTTTAAATTCATATAGTTACCATCACCTTCCGACTGGCACAGTTTTCGCTATAGCCACGCTGAGCTTCTGCACCGGCCATCTTAAGTGGCAATGGACAGAAATAATGCCAGCCTCAAGGAGAACATAATGAAAGCGGCACGTTGGTATAAAGCACGCGACATTCGCGTCGATGACATTGAAGAACCCCAGGTCACAGCCGGAAAAGTCAAAATTAAAGTCGCATGGACCGGCATTTGCGGTAGCGATCTGCATGAATATATCGCAGGTCCGATCTTCGTCCCGGTCGAAAAACCGCACAAAATCAGCCATGACATTGCGCCGATTGTTCTCGGTCATGAGTTTTCAGGTCAGGTGGTTGAGGTTGGTACCGGTGTCACTAAAGTCAAAGTCGGCGACCGTGTCGTGGTCGAGCCGATTCTCTCCTGTGGCGAATGCCCGGCCTGCCGCGAAGGCAAATACAACCTGTGTGGAGACCTTGGTTTCCACGGCCTCTCCGGCGGTGGTGGTGGTTTTGCCAGCTATACCACAGTGGCAGAGCATATGGTGCATCGTATGCCGGACGCCCTCTCCTATGAGCAAGGTGCGCTGGTGGAACCTGCTGCGGTGGCATTGCATGCGGTACGCATGAGCAAACTGAAAGCCGGCGACAAAGCAGCAGTATTTGGTGCCGGTCCGATTGGTTTGCTGGTCATCGAAGCGCTGCGTGCTGCCGGTGCTGCTGAAATCTATGTGGTGGAACTGTCACCGCAACGTGCAGAGAAAGCACGCGAACTGGGTGCCAAAGTGGTCATCGACCCGAGCAAAGAAGATGCCGTAGCGAAGATCCGTGAGCTGAGCGATGGCGGCGTTGATGTGGCCTATGAAGTGACCGGCGTGCCGGTGGTGCTGAAGCAGTGTATCGACAGCACTAACTACGAAGGCGAAACCGTTATCGTGTCGATCTGGGAAGGTGAAGCGTCGTTCCACCCAAACAAAGTGGTACTGAGCGAACGTACCATTAAAGGCATTATCGCCTACCGCCATATTTTCCCGGCAGTGATGGAGTTGATGGTGCAGGGTTATTTCCAGGCGGACAAGCTGGTGACCAAACGCATCGAACTGGCCGATCTGGTCGAGCAGGGTTTTGAGGCACTGGTGAAAGAAAAACAACAGGTCAAAATTCTGGTACGTCCACCACAGTGATATTAATCGGGCCAGCCTGGCTGGCCCGCCTTTAATGCCGCTCCGGCAGCTGAATCGCGTATCTTTGCAAACGTCGGTACAACGTCATGCGGCTGATGCCGAGCTGGCGTGCGGCTTCACTCATATTCCAATGCACTGCGCGGAGCTGCTGAATCAGTTGCCCCGCCTCGCTTTGCGTCTGATCGGGCTGTTGTGCCACCGCCTGAAGGGTATCGGGCAAGTCGCCCGGCTGAATGATCCCTGCCTCACACATCGCCAGTGCATACTGCAACGCATGATTTAACTCGCGCAGGTTACCCGGCCAGCGGTGATTGACCAGATGATGACGTGCGCGATCGCTGAGTTGTGCCCGCCCCGCCAGCAGCGTATCAATCAGCCAGTTAATATCCGTACGTTCCCGCAGCGGCGGCAACATGATGCAGGCCCCCTGGAGACGATAGAGCAAATCTTCACGGAACAACCCCTGGGCCACACGCTGCGCCAGCGCATGGTGCGAAGCGGAGATCACGCGGATATCCACCTTCTGCGGCTGACGTGCACCAATCGGCAGCACTTCCTGCTCGGCCAGCACTCGCAGCAGACGCGTCTGCATCTCCAGCGGCATATCCCCAATTTCATCGAGGAACAGCGTGCCGCCATGCGCCGCCTGAATCAGCCCACTGCGCGCTTTGCTACCCGCACCAGAAAAACTTCCCGGCAGATGACCAAACAGCTCGCTTTCAATCAGGCTCGACGGAATTGCCGCGCAGTTCACCGCGATAAAAGGGCCGTGGCGGCGGGCGCTGGCCTGATGAAAGGCACGGGCAAAATACTCTTTCCCGCTGCCGGTCTCCCCCTGTACCAGCACATGCAGCGGGGCGTCCACCAGACGCGTTGCGCGACGTAATTGCTGCGCCAGTTGCGCATCGCCACCGGTTAACGCCGCCAGTTCAGGCGCTATCGTCACACTCTTCGCTGCCGGGGAGGAAGCGGCTACCCGCACCGGCGCGAGGGTTTGCGCATAGAAACGTTGTGGTCCGTGGATATCTTCCAGTTGCTGCGCCTGCAACAACTGCTCAAGCGACAGATCAAATAACGTCGAAACCGATAATCCAGATGGTAGTTGCCCGGTTCCCAGCCAGCGTCGGGCCGCTGGATTCAGTCCCACCAGCTGGCCGTTGCCGTCAAACGCCAGTAAGAATTCTGGCTGCACATCCGCCCATGCCGGATTACGACTGAGTTTCAGCACCCAATCGTGACGATGACGATGCAACAGCCAGGCGTTCTCGATTTGCTGCGCCTGTTGCCGTGCCAGCTGCATCACCAGATGCTGGCTGGTACGTGGCTGTGGGGAGGTGAGCGCAGAAATATCCAGCACCGCCTGTAGTTCGCCCTGTGAATCAAACAGCGGCACCGCGCTACAGGTCAGGGGGATATGGGTGGCGTCAAAATGTTCGGTTTGATGGATGGTGATGGCCTCCCCCGTTGCGAGGGCGGTGCCGACGGCGCAGGTGCCGGAAAGCGCTTCTGACCATTGCGCCCCGAGGAACAATCCGGCGCGACGCAGGCTAATCTCTGCGTGGGTATCGCCGAGATAGTCCACCGCCACGCCCTGCGCATCTGCCAGTAGCAGAATATAACCGGCAGGGGCAATCTGCTGATATAGCCTTTGTAAACCATGCTGCGCCACAAAACGTAGTTCTTCCAGTTGCTGGCAGTGCTCGCGCAACTGATGGGCCGGTAAGATGCGTGCCTCCTGCATTCGGCTAGGATCCAGACCGTGCCGCGTGACACAACGTAACCAGGAAGCATGTACCGCATCATCCTGCGGATTCAGCACATTTGTGGCTACCGCCTTTTCGACGCTGGTGACCACGTTGGCGATATGCTCGCGCTGGCTCAGATTCACAGTCCCTCTCCTTCCTGGCACCCTGGTTAAGTGGAATCACAGCATAGCGAATTAACACCTAATTAACAGATCCGGCATGGAAAAATGTCGCGTCTGACGATATAACCCTAAATCTGGACTTATTCGGCCACAGAGGAAATTATGGCGCTTTCTCACGGAACTGATTTTGATCTACACCACCTATTTTGTTGCCACGGCCAGCCCCGGTCCGAGCAACATGGCGATTATGGGTACAGCGATGAAGCAAGGGCGCGGTTCTGCGCTGGCACTGGCGGGTGGGGTGATTGGCGGTTCGATGCTATGGGCGTTGCTGGCAGCCTGCGGCGTTCTTACAGTTCTGGCAACCTTTGCTCAACTGCTGGTGATATTAAAAATCGGTGGTGGCCTGTATCTGTTGTGGCTGGCGAGTAAAGCCGGCAGATCGGCTTTGCGTAAACCAGATGCACCGGAATTTGCGCAGCACAGTGGCACGCCAGCGCAGTACGGCAGAATGTTTCGCCAGGGTTTGCTGATGCATGTGGGCAATCCAAAAGCGATTCTGACCTGGGTAGCAATTATGTCAGTGGCGCTGAAGCCAGAAGCGGCATCATCAACCCTGCCGATGATCATCGCCGGATGCGCTGGAATTTGTGTGTTGGTTTTCTGTGGATACGCGCTGCTGTTTTCCACCGCGCCGATGGCGACGTTCTATCGCAAAATCAGACGCGGACTGGATGCGCTGCTGGCCTGTTGTTTTGCCATTGCCGGGCTAAAATTAGTCTTCAGCCGTAACTGAGTCGCATTTCAAAGCGGCTCGATAAATCGCGCCGCTACGACGCCCAGCTAATTTTGTTGAAATCAGGAATTATTCGGTTTGCTGGCCGCAGTTTCGCTGAACGCGGGTTTCTGTTTGGACACAGAATACACCACATTTTTCGGGCCGTTAGTGTCCGTGGTGACGTCTACTGACTGGATAGTCACGCGGCCAAAGCCAAACAGCGTCTGAACGTAGCCACCTACCTTATGTTTACCCGCCGCAACATGAACCTGCTTTTCTTCGCCTTTCGTCAGCAGACCCGCATCCTGGCCATCCACCGTTACATAGATGGCAGAGCCGTCATCGGTACGCGTGACTTCGTGAGTGATATTGATTACCGTCGGGCCTTGATCAAACGGCGATGCCATGTTGTCGTTCTCAATCGGAGCCGGGGTGGCAGCGGTGACAGCAGCCGTAGTATCAGCAGCATGACGGGCACAACCGGTAAGCAATGTTGCGGCCATCAGGCCAGCCAGCGTGTAACGTGAGAGCATCGTGACGAAAAACCTTTTTCTGAAAGATAAAGGCGTATTTTAGCGCGCGGCTATCAGTGATGACAGTCACACAATTCCAGTATTATCCGAATTCCGCCCCCGTTCAGCCCCTGCGCCGCACGCAATGCAAAAAAGGCGGCGATTTTACCGCCGCCCGGGGAGTCAGCAACAGGTTATGGCAACGAATACCTTGCCATCGGAGCCACCTGCTGGATTAAGCCATTGGCTTTCATATAGGCGGCAAAAGCCTGATAGCGTTGCGTATCGAGCGTTGCGCTATGGCTGGCGAAATACGGCAACGTTGCCTGCCACGCCTGATGATTAAGCGGTGTGTTCAGTTCAGGATATTGCTGAATAAAGGCCTGCCAGGCCTGTTGCGGATGGGCACGCAGCCAGGCGACACCGGCATCCAGACCGCGTAAAAAGGCTGGGATACGTTTGTCCTGCGCCGCCGTTTTCTGGTTTGCCAGGATGATCAATTCGTCGTAAGCCGGGACACCAAAATCTTCCGGCTTAAATACCACCGGATTCGCGCCCTTATTTTTCAGGTCGAGCAACTCATAGTTGCGATACACCGTCATCGCCCCATCAATTTTGTGCGTCAGTAGCGCAGACTCCGCATCCATATTCAGGTTAATCAGTTTGACCGAGTCCGCATCAACACCCTGGGATTTCAGCATGTTGCGAATTGCCACATCCTCAAACCCCGGAATAGCATAACCGAGCGATTTTCCGGCAAAATCCTTCAGCGAGTGAATGTCCGGGGACACCGTGGTCAGGGTGTTCAGCGGCTGATTGATCAGCGTACCCACGCGGATGACCGGCACGTCTTTATCCACCAGCGTGTACAGCTGCGGTTGATAGCTGATAGCAAGATCAGCCTTACCCGCCGCCAGCAGCAAGGGTACGGAGGCCGAATCAGCCGGGGCGATCATCTCCACATCCAGCCCTTCTTTTTTAAACGCGCCGCTGTATTGTGCGGCAAAAATGGCCGCATGGTTAGGGTTCACAAACCAATCGAGCAGCAGACGAACCTTTTCATTGGCCTGGGCGACACTGGTGGTTGCCAGCAACAGCAAGGCGGTGATCGCAGTACGTAGGGTGTTCAAAGTGCATCCTTAGGTTAAGTGCCAGAGAGTTTTCTTGCGCATCAGGGCGACGCTACCGGACAGCAACAACGCCAGAATCAGTAACAACAACAACGCGGCAAAGCTGGTGGCGGTTTCCAGCCGGGCATTGGACTGCATCATCAGGTAGCCCAGTCCTTCGCTCGCGCCAACCCATTCGCCAATCACCACACCAATCGGTGCCAGCACCACCGCCATCTGCAGGCCGGAAAAGAACTGCGGCAGCGCGGCTGGCCAGCGTACCTGCCAGAAGAGACGAAAACGCGATGAGTTGAGGGTTTGTGCCAGCTCCAGCCAGCCCGGCGGGGTGCGACACAGGCCGTCAAACAACGACAGGCACAGCGGGAAGAACAAGATCAACGCCGCCACCACGACTTTGGACGCGATGCCAAACCCCAGCCACAGCACCAGCAGCGGTGCCAGCGCAAACACCGGAATCGCCTGGCTGGCAGTGACCAGCGGAAATAACAAACGGCGCAATGTCGTGCTGGCGGCCATCAGCACCGCCAATACCACCCCCGCACCGACGCCCAGCAGCAACGCCAGCACAATCTCCGCCAGCGTGTACAGCATGTGATGCCATAACAGTTGACGGTGTACCCACAAGGCTTCCAGCACCGCCTCAGGTGAAGGCAGCAGAAATTTGGGCACACCGCTGCGCAGCGCCAGCAACCAGCCGCACAGCAACACTGCCAGCAGATAAACGGCGCTAAACAGATTCTTTTTCATCTTGATTCAATCGGGTAAAAAGATGGCCCTGCGCCAGCAACAGGCCGGGATCGTCAATCGGACGAGGTACCTGCCCGTCTGGCACCGACCAGCGTTCAATATGCAACGGCTGCCCATTGAGCAGCAGAATGTCATCGGCCATGCGGCAGGCTTCCAGCGGGTCGTGCGTCACCAGCAGCACGGTTTTACCTTGTAACAGGGTTGCCGTCAGGGTTTGCAAGCTGAGTTTGGTCATCACGTCGAGGGTGGCAAAAGGTTCATCCATCAGCACCACATCCCGTTGCGCGTAAAGGGTGCGAGCCAAAGCCACGCGCTGACGCATACCGCCCGACAGGGTATCAGGCCGGGCATTGGCGACCTGAGTCAGTTTCACCTGCTCCAGCAGATGCTGTGCCCGCTCCGGTTCGGGTTTGTCGCCTTTCAGACGCGCCGCCAGCATCACGTTGTCCAGCACCGATAACCACGGAAAGAGCAAATCCTGTTGCCCCATCCAGGCCACACTGGCCGCAACGCCACTAATGCGCCCCTGCTGTGGCTGGAGCAAGCCCGCCACCAGCCGCAGCAGCGTGCTTTTACCGATGCCACTGCGTCCCAGCATCACCGTGGTTTTACCGCCACGCAGCCGCAGATTCAGCTGCTGGCACAGCGGCTGTGCTCCCCAGCTAAAACCAAGATCGTGCAGTGTGATATCCTGGCTCATGATCGATTCGCTGCCAGAATGGCCAGCTGCGCACAACCGCGCTGCGCCAGCGTCGTGGCGGCCTGAGCCGCACGAATACCGCTGGCGCAAACCAGTACAATGCGCCGGTCTTGCGGGGGTTGCCATGCGTCAAGCTGTTGCGGCAGGATGCGCTGCGCCCATGCCGCCACACTGACCGGCGCTTCTTCGCGGCTACGCAGTTCTACTATGCAGTCCTCCGCCGTGAGGAGCTGCGTATCAATAAACGGCACCCAGGGTTGATCCGGCTCCGCAGCCCGATCAAAACGGAACTGACGAAAGTGCCAGTGCACAAAATCACAGTTCACCAGACAACCGAGCGGTGAAGGTTCCAGGCCAAGCAATACGCTCAGCGCCATTTGCGCCTGCATCGCGCCCAGTGTCGCCACTGCTGGCCCCATCACCCCGGCGGTATTGCAGTTCGCGGCACTGGTGGGTAACTGCGGGAACACCGCACGATAGCTGGGGGCTGCGCCGCAGAATCCCCCGACATAGCCCTGACGCCCCAGAACCGAAGCGCTGATCAGCGGTATCCCCGCCGGATAACAGGCATCCGATAACTGATAAGTGACGGCAAAGTTATCTGCCGCATCGATAACCAGATCGATGTTGCTGAGTGCCTGCTGCACATTGCTGGCCGTTAGCGGCTGCGGCACCGGTTCCACCTGCACCTGTGGATTTCGCCGCAGCAGCGCACGCTGGGCGCTGGCGACTTTCGATTGCTGCACATCCTGCATATCAAACAACGTCTGCCGATGCAGATTATGCAGCGCCACCGTATCGTCGTCATACAGGCGGATAAAACCCACGCCGGCGCCCACCAGCAGCGGCAGCAGCGTCGAACCCAATCCACCTGCCCCCACTACCAGCGCCCGTGCCCCAGCCAGCCGCTGCTGCCCCTGCTCACCAATCTCCGGCAACATCGTCTGACGTTGATAGCGATCCATATGGACTCTCCTCAGCAAAGATTCGCCAGGCCAAAAACCGGGGTCGAAGGCACCGCCATATCGCGTTTTTCCATCAGTCCGCCGTCGCGCGCCGCTTTCCCGGCCTCAATGGCCTGGCGGAACGCCGTCGCCATCAGCACCGGATCGCCCGCTTTCGCCACCGCGGTATTCAGCAAAACAGCATCAAAACCCAGCTCCATCGCCTGCGCTGCCTGTGATGGTGCTCCAATGCCTGCGTCAATAATCAGCGGGATATCGGTAAACCAGGCACGCATCGCCCGCAAACCATCAATATTGCGCAGCCCCTGACCGGAACCGATGGGCGCGCCCCACGGCATCAGCACTTCGCAGCCTGCTTCCAGCAGTTTTTCGCCGACAATCAGGTCTTCCGTGGTATAGGGGAAGACCTGGAAACCCTCAGCGCACAGAATGCGTGCCGCTTCTACCAGCGCAAAAGGATCCGGTTGCAGCGTATCGGCATGGCCGATCACCTCCAGCTTGATCCATGGCGTGTTAAATAATTCACGCGCCATATGCGCGGTGGTCACCGCCTCCTGTACCGTATGGCAACCGGCGGTATTCGGCAGCACGCGCCTATCCAGCTGCGCCAGCAATTCACGAAATGCCGCACCGGCGACACCTTCACGCCGCAGGCTGACGGTGATGATTTCACTGCCCGAGGCGACAATCGCCTGTTGCAGAATCGCCGGGGAGGGATAACCTGCCGTGCCCAGTAAAAAACGTGATTGTGGTTCAAAGCCGTAAAACATGATTTAGCCTCCCTGCATCGGTGATAACACTTCCAGCTGACATCCTTCTTCCAGCAGCTGGCTGTCGTACTGTGTTCTGGGCACAAACATGCCGTTAAATGCCGTGGCGACGCAGGCAGCATCAATTTGCTGCTCACGTAGCAACTCGCTAAGGGTGCTGGCGGCAGTCAGCACCTGGCGACCATTAAGCTGAATTTTCATAACGATGTTCCTCAGACAGACGCTGCATCAGCTGTTCCGCCATCAGCGGTGCCAGCAGGAAACCATGGCGATACATGCCGTTCAGATAAAAAGTGTCATTTTGATAGTGGATTTCCGGCAGATTGGCCGGATACGCCGGGCGCAGACCGCTGGCGTTTTCGATAATGCGGGCTTCGGCTAACGCCGGATGAAGGGTATAAGCCGCACTGAGGAGTTCCATCATGGCACGTGCGCTGATGGCGCTGGTATCATGGCTCTCCACCATAGTGGCACCGAGCATAAAATGGCCGCCACGGCGGGGCACCAGATAGCAGGGAAAACGCGGATGCAGCAGACGAATCGGGCGTGAGAACTGCACCTCATCGCTGTGCAAAATCAGCATTTCACCGCGTACCGCGCGCAGACGCGGCAGCTCAGAGGCAGCGTGGATGCCGCGGCAATCAATCACTTGCCCGGAGGCTTTGTCGCTGTGGAACGTCACCCCTCGCTGCTGTAATTTTTCACGCATCTCAGCCAGCGCCAGACGCGGATCAAGATGGGCTTCCTGGGAGAAAAATAAACCCCGCGCGAAACGACCGGCCAGTGCCGGTTCCACTGCGGCCGGATCCACCCATTGATGCTGTTCCGTCATGCGGGCAAAACGGTTCAGCTCCTGGCTATCACGCACGGGTGCCACCACCAGCGTCCCCTGATGTTCGACGCTGCTGACCCGTTTCTGCCACCAAGCAGCAGCATGCTGACCAAGATCAATCACCGCACGCGGCGCACTTTCGGCTTCACACCAGGGCGCAAGCATACCGCCCGCGAACCAGGATGCCGGAGTACGGTTTGCATCGACAATCACTTCGATCTGCTCACCGCGTTCCGCTAACAGGGTCGCCACGCACAGGCCCGTCACACCGCCGCCAATCACCGACCAGCGACTCAAAACGGATATTCCGGAAAAGAAACAGGAGATTGCATATCGGCCTCTCAGTCATTGCACTGAGACCCGGATACAGGAGAAGGGAAATAGCATACGTTGCACGGAAACGCCCCGCTGCCAGACAGCCTGCGATGCAGGTTGTCAGTCTTCCTACGCCAGTATCAACTGGGTCAGGTTCAAAGGGTCGCTAAGCCGCGCAATGCGCTTTTAGCCTCTCAGTCTCTCTGGCGAGACTCCCCCGACGCGTCTATTTGTATTGTAGTCGTCTGAATTCGTCAAGCATCAGCACCGCAACAAAGCCTAACCTTTCAAAATCTCCTGTTTCAGCATCATGCGCTTTTCTCCACGATTGCCTGGTATGCTCTTGAGATCTGGATTAATAAAACAACGTCTGGCAGGAAAATTATGTGTGCTGATTCAGTGATTTCCGCCATCCTGGTGTGCGTATTTGGCGTGATTATTTTGTGGTGTGTCTTACGCCCGTGAAAGGGCAGGAAGTCGCGGGGATAGTAATGGATTTGCTGCTACCACTAAAGGGAGGCACTCATGCCTCCCCTTTTCTACTTATTAACGCTGCGGATGATTTACTTCCAGCGGACGCAGGTCAAACAACAGCACTTCCGCGTCTTTACCGTTGGCGAATTGCAGCGCGGTTTCGTTACGTACACGCGCACCGTCACCTTCGTTGAACACCACACCGTTCACTTCAATGCTGCCGCGTGCCACATGGATGTAAGCGTAGCGATCGGCATCCAGCGTAAAGGTCTGCTGCTCTGCGCCGTTAAACAATCCGGCATAGATTCGGATATCCTGACGCACACTCAGTGAACCTTCATCACCCTGCGGTGAAACAATCAGACGCAGCTGACCACGTTTGTCGCTTTCTGCCACCGATACCTGCTGGTAACCTGGCTGCGTGCCGCGTTCTGCCGGAACGATCCAGATTTGCAGGAAATGGACGTTGTCCGCTTTCGAGTGGTTAAACTCGCTGTGCGTTACGCCGCTTCCGGCACTCATCAGCTGCACATCACCGGGGACAATCACCGAACCGGTGCCCATGGAATCTTTATGCTCCAGCGCCCCTTCCAGCACATAGGAGATGATCTCCATGTTGCTGTGCGGATGAGCACCAAAACCCCGTCCCGGCGCAACACGGTCATCGTTAATCACCAGCAAATCGGAGAAACCGGTTTGTTTCGGATCCCAGTAGTTGGCAAAAGAAAACGTGTGGCGTGAGTTCAACCAGCCGTGGTCACCGAGGCCACGCTGGGCTGACAGTCTTTGTTCAATCATGGTCTGCTCCTCAAATTTGTTGGCGGAAGACGATATTGCTTCCTGATGTGACTCAGTATACGTAAACTGAATCGCCCAACAATGTGTTGCATTGACAATGACCGTCACCAATAAGTGGACAATATGCAGATAGACGACCTCCGCATTTATGTCGCCGTGATTAAAGCCGGCAACTTCACCGCCGCCGCAGAACAGCTGCTGCTTTCCAAACAATATGTCAGCCGCCGCATCGCCGCGCTGGAAGAAACACTCGGCGCACGCCTGCTCAATCGCAACACGCGTAAGTTGTCAGTGACGGATAACGGCCAACTGTTTGCCCGCCATGCACAGCGCATTCTTGATGATGTGCAGGAGGCAGAGTTGGCCGTGTCAGGACGCCGCCAGGTTTTACAGGGCAGTTTTCGTCTCAGCGTGCCGATGTCGTTCGGCATCAGTCATCTGTCGCCGTTTATCGCTGAATTTCTCAGCCTGCATCCGGCGCTGCAATTCCAGGTCGAACTGGCGGACCGTTATGTCGATATGATTGGCGAAGGCTTCGATATGGCGATTCGTATCGGCACATTGCCCGACTCAACGCTGATCGCCAAAAAACTGGGGGAGTTCCGCCGGGTGATCTGCGCCAGCCCCAGCTACCTGCAAGGGGCCGATGCCCCGCGTCGCCCCGAAGATTTGCTGGATCATGCCTGCCTGCGCTACGGTCGCGAAAGCCAGACCGGCTGGGAGCTCTTTCAGGGGGAAAAACGTGAGGTGATTAACGTGCAGGGGCCGATGGTCAGCAATAACGGTGAAATGCTGCGCGATGCAGCAATTGCCGGGCTGGGGTTGATCCTGCTACCGGAATTTATCGTTGCCCCCGCCCTCGCCAGTGGTGACCTGATCACCGTGCTGGATGACTGGCACCCCTCCTCGCTCAGCCTGAATGCGCTCTATCCGCAGCATCGCCAGCGCAGCGAGGTCAACCGGGTGTTTATGGCGTTTTTGCAACAGAAGCTGGCGTAGCGGCACATTTTATCGCCAGCTTAGGCTGGAGGTTTATCCGTGGTCTGGCTATATTAATCATTCTGACCATTTTGATTAAAAGGTGCGTTATGGAAACCATTACCGCTCAGGTAGCTAAAACTCAATTTGGCGAGTTGCTTATGAAAGCACAACGTGAACCTGTTGAGATCAGTAAACATGGCAAGCGTGTGGCTGTCGTTATGTCCGCTGAGGAATATGATCAGATAGAGACATTGAAGCTACAGATGCTACGCGAAAAACTGGCTCGCGCTGAAGCCGATATTGCGAATGGTCGCTCAATGGAGGGTGATCAATTCTTTAACCAACTGATGAAAGAGTTTGATGACGAATGACGCTGATCCTATCGCAGGAAGCGCAGCAGGATATTAGCGACATTCGTCGCTACACGGTTAACAAATGGGGTAAGGCAAAGGCTATAGAGTATATTTTGCAACTCCAGCTCGCTATGAAAACACTGGAAAGATCTCCGCAACTGGGCATCGAACGCGAAGAAATACGCGCCGATGCACGCAGTTTTCCTTGTGGCAAACACATCATTTTTTATCGTGTGATCCCAAATGGTATTGCGATCACCGCGGTGCTGAGCCAGCTTCAGGATCCAAAGAGATATCTTTAGACACCGCTTCTCCAGCCAGCAATGCTGCTCCGAGCATACCACCATGATGGGCAAAAGCTCCCGGCACCACTAATGGCTGAGCACTGCGGCGTAACACATAACCTTGCACCGCCGCATCCAGCGCCGCGATCAGAGGTGACACCGAAGCCAGGCCGCCACCCACCACCACCACTGAAGCCCCGGTGAGATTGATGCAGTACGCCAGCGGCTGGCTGACCAACTGTAGCCAGGCGCTGATGGTTTGTCCGGCCAGTGCCTCCTGACGTTGCCAGCGCGCAATAATGTCGAGGCTGCTGACGGATTCATTATGCAAAGTGCGATGCAGATTTTCCATGCCACGCGCACCACCGTAGCTATCGAGGCAGCCCCGTTGTCCACACGGACAGAACTGGCGTGGCAGGCGTCGCCATTCACCGTCAATCTCAACTTCCGTCAGTGTGATCGGGCCATGCCCCCATTCGCCGGTTAACCCATTTTGCCCGATGATAATGCGGCCATTCGCCACCAGGCCGCCGCCGACGCCAGAACCGAGGATCGCGCCAAACACCACCCTGTGACCCCGCCCCGCCCCGGCCAGCGCTTCGGCATAAGCAAAGCAGTCCGCATCGTTATGGACGATCACTTCACGTTGTAGTTCGTCAGCCAGTTCTCGTGCCAGGTTGCGTTGATGGAAGGCCGGAATATTGCTGGCAAAGATCTCACCGCTATTGGGTGCCACAATCCCGGCGGTGGAAATCGCTACCGGGCTGCTGGCGCTAAAATGCTGCTGATGCTGGTCGATCATCGTTCGGATTAACCGCGTGAACTCCGGCCAGGACGTGGTTGGCATGTTTTCCTGCCCGAGCAAAGCCAATTCACCGTTGCTCGTCACCATCCCCAATTTGATAAATGAACCACCTAAATCGAAACAGATCACCGCAGGTTGCTGTGTATTCATAAACGCTTATCCATCACATCGCGTAAGCCGTCACCCAGCACGTTAAAGCCAAGTACGGTAATCAGAATGGCCAGGCCAGGGAAAAGGGAGACGTAAATGTTGAGTCCGAGGAAGTTGCGTCCATCGCTCATCATAGTGCCCCACTCCGGCATCGGGGGCTGCACCCCCAGCCCGAGGAATGACAGGCTGGCAGCCGACAACACCACCGCACCAGCCGTCAGGGTCGATTGCACAATCAGTGGACCGATCGCGTTGCGCAAAATATAGTGGGTGATAATGCGCGGATAACGTACCCCCAGCATATGCGCCGCTTCGATGTACTCCATATTTTTCAGCCCCAGCGTCAGATTGCGGCTGAGACGGGCATAAACCGGGATGGAGAATAACGAGATGGCGATCAGCATATTGGTCAGCCCTTCGCCGAGTACACTGACAATCAGAATCGCCAGTACGATACCCGGAAAGGCAAAAATCACGTCCATCATCCACATGATCGCCGCGTCGATTTTGCGCCCCGCCAGACCCGAAATGATACCGAGCGGAATGCCAATCACCATCGAAATCGCCACGCTCAGGCACACTTCAAATAACGAGATACGCGCCCCATAAATCACGCGCGCGAAGATATCACGGCCATAATCGTCAGTGCCAAACCAGTGCGCGGCGGAGGGTGCCTGTAAGGTATTCAGTAAATCCTGTTCGATCGGGTCCCAATGGGTAATCAGCGGGGCCAGCAGTGCCGCCAGCACCACCAGCAGCACCAATCCACCGCCAATGGCAATCGACGGATATGCCGCCAGGAAACGCAACAGCTGCCTGCTGCGCGATCGGCGCGACACCAGGGAAGTTTCGATGCTGTTCATCAGTCGAACCTTATTTTTGGATTCAGCAAGCCGATGAGAATTTCCCCCACCAGATTCATCAGCACCACACCGGTGACGGCCACCAGGGTGACACCCTGAATCACCGGGTAGTCACGATAGCGCACCGAATCCACCAGCAAACGACCAATGCCCGGCCAGTTGAACACCGATTCCGTCACAACCGCACCGCCAATCAGGCTGCCGAAATTCAGCGCCACAATGGTCACAATGGGGATCAGGGCGTTGCGTAACGCGTGTTTCCAGTGGATGCTGCGCGCCGACAACCCCTTAGCCCTGGCGGTGCGAATGTAGTCCTGACTTAATACATCCAGCATGCTGGAACGCGTCATGCGGGCGATCATCGCCATCGGCAAAATCGCCAGCGTCACGGTGGGCATGATGTAATTACGCCACGAATCGGCTCCCAGCAGCGGTAGCCAGCCGAGTTGTACCGCAAAATAGTTCATCGCCAGCAGCGCCAGCCAGAAGTTGGCAATCGACGCTCCGGCAATGGTCAGCACCATCACCACCTGATCCGGAATGCGCTGGCGATAAATCGCCCCGGTCATCCCGGCGGGTACGCCAATAGCTATCGCCAGCAGGTAAGCCAGTGCCGCCAACGATAAGGTATAAGGCAGCCGTTCACTGATCTCGCTGATGACGGGACGTTGCGACTGCAACGACATCCCCAGATTGCCGTGCAGCGCTTCCGCTGCAAACTTCACATATTGCAGCGGCAGTGGCTGGTCAAGACCCAGACGGATACGCATGTTATCCACCGCTTCCTGCGGTGCTTCCGGCCCCGCCATCAGGCGTGCCGGATCGCCCGGCAGCGCACGGATGGCGATAAAAACGATGATGGACACCCCGAATATAATCAACGGCAGTGAAAGCACCTTTTTCGCGACATACGCTTTCATAGCAACTCGCCTGGGTTATTTTTTGACGGCATCCCGCACCACTAACTGACCACCCGGCTGCATGGTCACGCCGCTGATATTTTTCCGCGCTGCATACAGGTCATCCTGGTAGAACAGCAGCACCTGCGGTGCCAGCGCGCTGATGCGTTTCTGCGTGTCGAAGTAGAGTGCTTTGCGTTTGGCATCATCCATGGTGGAGGCGGCGGTATCGATCAGATCATCGGTTTGCTTATCGCTAAAGAAACCAAGGTTGGCGCCACCCGGAGCGAAGCTGCTGGTGTGGTACAGCGGTCGCAGTTGCAGGTCAGAACCGTACAGGCCGGATGACCATGAAGCCAGCACCGCATCAGTGCCCTGCGAAGCTTTCTCTTTTGCATCAGCGAAGGCCGCTTTGGTCCAGACACCACTTTCCATCTGGCGCACATTCAGCTTCACGCCAATTTTGCTCCACATGCCCTGCAATACCTGCGCAGTGCGTGCATCCGGTGCCTGCACCGCAATCGACATGGCAAAGCCATCGGCATAACCCGCCGCTTTCAGCAGGTCTTTAGCTTTTTGCAGATCAAAGGGATAGTCATGCAGGCTTTTATCGTAGTTCACATCAACCGGTGCCAGCGCCGAGTTGGCGGGCTGGGCATAACCAAACATCACTGCTTTGCTCAGCGCCTGCTGATCGGTGGCGAAGTTCAGCGCCTGACGCACGCGGACATCGCTCAACGCTTTACTTTGCGTATTAAGATCAACCCAGAACACCGCCGCACCCGGCGATTGTTTCAGATTGATGTTGGGATTGTTTTTTAACAATGCCGGCGAATTGTGGTGGCACGGGGTTAATAATATCGACCTGGCCGGATTGCAGCGCCATATTCATCACCGAAGGCTCACTGCTCCACGTCCATTTTATTTCATCCGGCCCGGATGATTTACCCCAGTAATCCGCGTTCTTTTGTTCCAGCACGTATTCGCCGGATTTATATTGCACCAGCTTATAAGGCCCGGTGCCATCCGCTTTATTATTGATGCTGCCATCTTTATCCGCTTTGGGGCTGACCATTAATCCTGGCCCCGACGCCAGTACCGTCAAAAATGCCGGGTTTATTTTTTTCAGCTGAAATTCCACCGTCAGATCGTCTTTTTTCTTCACGTCCTGAACAAAGGTGCGGATTTTACCGCTGGCGGCCAGGCCGCGTTTGGTATCGAGATGGCGTTGAAAGTTTTCCACCACTGCATCGGCGTTAAAGGGCGTGCCATCATGGAATTTTACATTGGGACGCAGTTTAAAAGTCCAGTTCAGCCCGCTGGCATCGCTACTCCAGGAGAGCGCCAGCGCCGGAACTGCCTTGCCATCATCACCCAGTCGCGTCAGGCCTTCATACATCGGGTCCAGCACCGTACCGGTAAAGGTGGCAGTCTGATTACCCGGATCCATGCTGCGTGGCGGTTCGTTCTGCATAATAACCAGTTGGCTGGCAAACGCAGAGGCGCTGGCAAATAGCGACATCATGCAGCCCGCGAGAGTAATAACCCTGAAACGCTTAAGTGTGCTTTCCATGAAGGCCCTCAGATACGATTGGTGAATTATCCCGGCCATATAAGGCACAACTCCCAAACAAAAGCCAATAGGTTAGTTCATATATTTTACTTATATCTCGATCCAGGTTCAGAAAATTAACTAAATGCCGTTGTATTTGTTCCTATGACTTATTATTGTCAGTGAAACAGTGCCTTGATCGCAGGACTCTTAATGCTCAATGCTCATCAGCAACAAATCATTCGTCTGCTTATTGCCTCACATGGCATGAGCCGCACGGCTATTGCGCAGAAGATGAAAATGAGTAAAGCGGCCATTAGCACCCTGATTAAAGAGATGCTCAATGCCGGTTTGCTGGAAGAAAGTATTCCTGAAGCCACCGGGCAGGGTCGCCCTTCCGTGTTATTAAAAATGCGCGCCGATAGCGCTTATTTTCTTGGCGCGTCGTTGCTCGGTGAACAAATTACCCTGGTGTTGATCGATATGCATGGGCACGTGCTGGCAAGCAGCGTGCTGACCCTGAGTCTCGACCCGCAACAACTCATCCAGGCCATTGCCGCAGCCATCCCCCCGCTGGTACAGAGCAAGGGTATCTCACCGGATCAACTGATTGGCCTTGGCGTTACGCTTTCCGGCTTTGTCGATGAACACCAGGCAGTCTGCGTGCAATCAGCCCTGCTCGGCTGGAAAAATGTCGCGCTGGCGGAGATGCTGAAGCAGGCAACCGGGCTGGAGGTGTCGCTGGAAAATGATGCCAAAGCCCTGGCGGTGAGTGAGAAGATCTTCGGGCTGGCGAAGAAAGTTCGCAACTTCACCCTGATTTCGCACAGCGATGGCATCGGTTCAGCGCACTTTTTTCAGGGGCAACTGCATCGCGGTGCCCACGGTGGTGCCGGAGAAATTGCCCATTGCACCATTGAGCCCGGCGGCCACCCCTGTCGCTGCGGTAAACGCGGCTGTCTCGACACTCTGGCATCCTTAACGGCCATCCGCGAAAACATGCGCGAGAAAGCGCTCGATGCCGTAACCCTGGCGGAGCTGGAAAATCTGGCGGTGAAAGGCAGCAGTGCGGCGATTGCCATTCTGCACCGCGCGGGTAATGCGCTCGGCCTTGCCATTGCCAATATCATTCAGATGAACGACCCGGAATTGATCGTGATTGCCCATCATTCCGGCGCGTTTGATGGCTTGCTGAAAACCGTGGTGATGCAGGCCATCGATGCCAATGTCTTACCTTCCATCATGGGTAAGACGCCGATTTCGACCATCGTTCTCAGCGACGAAAGCTGGGCCAGAGCCGCTGCCAGTGTGGCGGCCTATCGTTTTTTAATTCATTTACCCGAGTAACGGAGGCGGCAATGCGCATTGCTTTTGGTGGTATTCATACTGAGTGCAGTACCTATAACCCGGTGCTGAATTATGCTGACGACTTCCGTATTCTGCGCGGCGATGAACTCACGGCGAGTCCTTATTTTGCCTTTCTTGCCGATTACGATGCCCTCTTCCTGCCGACCTTTCATGCCCGCGCCATCGCAGGTGGTCCGGTCGCACGCGTCACTTACGAAGATTTTAAGCAGGATTTCTTAAGCCGACTGGCGACGTTGTTGCCCGTAGATGGCGTGTACCTGGCGATGCACGGCGCGGTCTACGTTGAAGGAATGGAAGACGCCGAGGGTGACTGGATTGCCGCCACCCGTGAGCTGGTGGGTGACGATTGCCCGATCAGCGTTAGCTATGATCTGCACGGTAACGTCACGCAACGCATCATCGATGCGATCGATATGTTCTCCACCTACCGCACTGCGCCGCATATCGATGTGGAGGAAACCATGCGTCGCTCAGTCGCGATGCTGGTGAAAAGCCTGCACAGCGGCGTGAAACCAGGCGTTGTCTGGGCACCGATTCCGGTAGTGTTGCCTGGCGAACGCACCAGTACCGAAGATGAACCGGCGAAAAGCCTGTATGCCCGCCTGCCCGCCATTAACGCGATCGATCATATCTGGGATGCCTCACTGATGGTGGGTTATGTCTGGGCCGATGAACCGCGCGCAACGGCGGCAGCCATCATGACGGGTACCGATGCCGATGTGCTGGCTGAACAGGCGGCAAAACTGGCGCTGACGTACTGGCAGGCCCGAGAACAATTCAGCTTTGGTTGTGTCACCGGCAGCACTGAGGAATGTGTACGGATGGCGATCGCCAGCCCTACCCATCCGGTGATTCTGGCGGATTCCGGTGATAACCCCACCGGAGGTGGTGTTGGCGATCGCGGCGATATGCTGGCCGAGTTGATTCGCCAGGGTGCGCAGGGAGTGATTGTCGCCGGTATTACTGATAAACCGGCGACCGACGCGGCTTTTGCTGCCGGAGTCGGCGCAACGCTGCCATTGACCATCGGCGCGACGCTCGATCCGGCGGGTGGCAAGGCCAGTGCGCAATTTGTGGTGACTAACCTGGTGGATGACGCACGATCCGTCGCGAAACAGGCGCTGCTGCAAACGGGTGGCATTACCGTGGTGGTCGCTGACAGACGCCGTCCCTACCATAATCTGGCGGATTTTGCGCTGCTGGGGCTGGATCCGGCCACTGCCAATATTGTGGTAGTAAAATCCGGTTATCTGTCCCCCGAACTGGCACCGCTGGCCAATCCTAACCTGATGGCGCTATCAGAAGGCGTGGTCGATCAGTACGTCGAACGTCTGGTCCGCAAGCGTAAGACTCAGCCTGCTTATCCTTTTGATACCGATTTTGATTTCCTGCCGGTGAGCGCCCTGTCCGCACGCTTTATGGCAGAGCCGCAGCCATGAAGACGCAGGAACCAGTGCTGCGCATAGAAAATCTGTCAGTGGCGTTTCGCCACGAGGATCACTGGCGCGAAGTGGTGAATAACGTCTCATTTGACATTCACGCTGGCGAAACGCTGGCGATTGTCGGTGAATCCGGCTCCGGTAAAAGCGTCACGTCTATGGCGATCATGCGCCTGCTGAATACCCGTCATGCTCGCATCACCGGTAAGGTGCTACTCAACGGCAGTGATTTGCTGCTGCTGAGCGAAGCCGCCATGCGCGATATTCGCGGCAATGCCGTGGCGATGATTTTTCAGGAGCCGATGACCAGCCTGAATCCTTCGTTCACCATCGGTCATCAGATTGCCGAGGTGCTGACCACGCACCGGAAAATTTCGTCGCGAGCCGCCAGAGAAGCAACGATTCGTTTGCTGGAAAAGGTACGCATCCCCAACGCCGCGAAACGCTTTGATGACTATCCCCATCATTTTTCGGGTGGGATGCGTCAGCGGGTGATGATCGCGATGGCGTTGGCGTTAAGACCCAAATTGCTGATTGCTGATGAGCCCACCACAGCGCTGGATGTCACCATCCAGGGGCAAATTCTTGATCTGATAAAAACCCTGCAGGAAGAAGAAGGCACGGCGGTGTTGTTTATCACGCACGATATGGGCGTGGTGGCCGAAGTCTCAGACCGAACGCTGGTGATGTATCAGGGCGATGTCGTGGAGACCGGCACCACCGCCGCCATCTTCTCCGCCCCGTCGGCGGAATATACGCGCAGGCTGATTGCCACCGTCCCTCAGCTCGGGGCGATGCGCGGTATCGCGGGACCACGTAAGTTTTCGGATCCTCACTCGCCTTGTGCGATGCCGCGCTTGTCGGCGCAACCGTTGCTGTCGGTGAAAAATCTCACTACCCGCTTCAGTATTCATGAGGGACTGTTTAGTCGCAAAACCGGTGCGGTCCACGCGGTGGAAAATATCTCTTTCGACCTGATGCCAGGTGAAACCCTGTCGCTGGTGGGTGAATCAGGCTGTGGTAAATCCACCACCGGTCGCTCCCTCACCCGTCTGACCCGCGCCACATCCGGTCAGGTAGAGTTTGACGGTTATGATGTGCTCAGTCTCGGCCCGGACGAATTACGCAAACTGCGTTGCGCAATGCAGATGATTTTTCAGGATCCCTTCGCCAGTCTGAACCCGCGCATGTCAGTGCAGGAAGCGCTGACCGAGCCTTTTTTGCAGCATCGGTTGGGCAGCAAAGCCCGGGCAATACAAAAAGCCGCTGAACTGATGGAGCGTGTGGGATTGTCGGCAACGATGCTGAAAAGATATCCGCACGAATTTTCCGGCGGCCAGCGGCAACGTATCTGCATCGCGCGTGCGTTAATGCTGGACCCGAAAATGATCATTGCCGACGAATCGGTTTCCGCGCTGGACGTGACGGTGAAAGCGCAAATCATTAACCTGCTGCTCGATTTGCAGCAAAACCTGGGCTTGTCGTATCTGTTTATTTCTCACGATATGGCGGTGGTAGAACGCATCAGCCATCGGGTGGCAGTGATGTTGTTGGGTGAGATTGTCGAGATTGGCCCGCGCGCGGCAATTTTTGAAAACCCGCAGCATGATTACACCCGTAAGCTGCTCTCCTCAGTGCCGGTACCGGATCCGGCACGCCGCCAGCTCAGACGACATATGGAGGTCAGCGAGCTGAAAAGCCCGGTCCGGCCACTGGATTATGTGCCGGAAACACGTCGCTATCGCGAAGTCAGCACCGGGCATTGGGTGATGGATCAGTAAATTGCACGGATCCGTAGCGGTGCGATTTATCGCGCATTCCCGTGCGCCGTGCCGGGAAAATGCGTTACGTTATAAGGATTGCTACCCGCTACTTTATCAAGGAATGTTGTGTGTCTCATTTTAATCAATATGGTCAACCCGTAGGGTTTGCTCTGCCGGACTGGCAGCCCGTCGCGCGTCCCTCCGTCACCCCCCTGGTGGGGCGGTTTTGTACGCTGCAACCTTTACAGACCGGACACTGCGCATCGCTGTTTGCGGCATTTTCTCAGGCTGAAGACGATCGCGACTGGACATGGCTGGGTGCCGAACAACCCCACTCGCTGGAAGAGATGCAGCGCTGGGTCGCACACAAAATCGCTGATACCTTGCTGGTACCTTATGCCGTCATCAGCCATGCCAGCCAACAGGCGGTGGGTGTGGTGTGTTTCGCCAATATTGACCAACAAAATGGCGCGCTTGAAATCGGCCATGTAACCTGGTCACCGCTGATGCAGCGTAATGTGCTGGGCACGGAGGCATTGTTTCTGCTGCTGGCCCAGGCCTTCACGCTGGGCTATCGTCGGGTGGCGTGGCGCTGCGACTCGCTGAACCATGCATCGCGTCGCGCGGCGGAACGCATCGGCTTCACGTTTGAAGGCCGCTTTCGCCAGGCAATGACACGCAAACAACGCAACCGTGATACTGACTGGCTGTCGATTATTGATACCGAATGGCCTGTCATTTATCAGGCGATAACGCGTTGGATAGACGAAGAAAATATTGATAATTCAGGGCAGCAAATTTTGCCATTACATCGATTCCTTAAGCGGAATTAATTTCGCTCACTCAGGATTTCCCTTTCTGAAATAGTGGTTGTAAATTATGTACACCCCGGCAAAATAACCGCCTATTTCGCATGGAAATAGCCCAATACATTTGTAACCAAATAAATCCACCATTTTGCTTCAATAGTTTTTAAACTAAATAAATTTTAAAATTTCAATAACAATGTTTTAAATTTGTTGCGAACTTTTTACTCATCGCTAAGAAACGTTGTTATCGCAATGAAAAAATCAACTACATTACTCACCTCGCTTTCGCTCGCTGCACTGCTTGTCAGTTCTGCTGTTCATGCCGCCGACACACCGGAAAAGACTGATGTGCTGCTAATTGGCGGGGGCATCATGAGTGCTTCTCTGGGAACCTGGCTGGAAGAATTACAGCCCAGCTGGAAACAGGTTATGGTCGAAAAGCTGGACGGCGTGGCACTGGAATCGTCGAACGGCTGGAATAACGCCGGTACCGGCCACTCCGCCAATATGGAGCTGAATTATACGCCAGAACGTCCGGACGGAAGTATTGATGTCAGCAAAGCGCTGGAAATCAACGAAGCCTTTATGATTTCTCGTCAATTCTGGACCTCGCAGGTGAAACGCGGTGTATTAAATAACCCGCATAACTTTATTAATTCTACTCCGCACATGAGTTTTGTCTGGGGCGATAAAAACGTTGAGTATCTGACGAAACGTTATGAAGCGCTGCAAAAAACCGTGCTGTTCCAGGGAATGAAATTCTCCACCGATCACGCGCAAATTCAGCAGTGGGCGCCGTTGATTATGGAAGGACGCGATCCGCAGCAGAAAGTGGCGGCAACCTGGACCCCGGTTGGCACCGATGTTAACTATGGCGAAATTACCCGTCAGCTGATTGGCAGCCTGAAAAAGAACGATAACTTCTCGCTGGAAACCTCATCAGAAGTGACCGATTTCAAACGTAACAGCGATAACAGCTGGCACGTCACCATTAAAGATGTGAAAAGTGGTGAAAACCGCACCATCGATGCACGTTACGTGTTTATCGGTGCGGGCGGCGGCGCGCTGAAACTGTTGCAGAAAACCGGTATCCCTGAAGGTGAAAACTACGCTGGCTTCCCGGTGGGCGGTTCATTCCTCGTCACCGAAAACCCGGCGATTACCAGCCGTCATCTGGAAAAGGTGTACGGTCAGGCTTCCGTGGGTGCACCACCGATGTCCGTACCGCATCTTGATGCCCGTTTCCTTGATGGCAAGCGCGTGGTGCTGTTTGGACCATTCGCTACTTTCTCAACCAAGTTCCTGAAAAATGGTTCGCTGTTTGATCTGTTAGGCACCACCACCACCAGCAACTTTATGCCGATGACCCACGTAGGCATTGATAACTTCGACCTGGTGAAATATCTGATCGGGCAGGTAATGCTGAACGATGACGACCGCTTCGCCGCGCTGAAAGAATACTTCCCGGAAGCGAAGAAAGAAGACTGGAAACTGATTCAGGCGGGTCAGCGTGTACAGATCATCAAGAAAGATGCAGAGAAAGGTGGTGTGCTGAAGCTGGGTACGGAAATCGTGACCGATCAGCAGAAAACCGTTGCCGCCCTGCTGGGTGCGTCACCGGGAGCCTCAACCGCAGCGCCGATCGCTATTAACGTGATAAAGCAGCTGTTCCCGACCGAATTCGCCAGCCCGGAATGGCAGCAGAAAATCCATCAAATCGTTCCGGCCTATGGTCAGAAATTGAACGACGACCCGGCACTGGCTCAGCAGGTTTGGGATGACACAGCTGCAACACTGCAACTGACTAAACCACCGGTGATCAACATGCCAGCCGCTGCCACTCAGTCGCAGGCCACCACACCGGCTAAAACAACTTCCTCGCCGCAACACGATATGGCGCTGTAAGTCTCAACCCCGTGCCGTCTGGTGCGGGGTTTTTCTTTATATCAACTACGTTCAATGACACACAGATAACAGCCAAACCGGGCGCTATGCACATGGATATATGCGGTTTCAGGTTGACGCAACATCTGCAAAATTAACGGCTCCGCCTCACCGCCTTGCGTGACCTCCGCCGCAATAATCATATGTGCTGTATTAAAGGCTCGTAGCGAGAGTAGCCGGGTTGTCAGATACGCAGGGACTTCATCTTGATAAACACCTTGTGTGGTACATCCCTCATGGATATAGATGGCGTGTCTGCCTGAATAAGGCGTTGCCGCTGGTTGGTAGGCGTAATTGACCAGAATCGCATACTCCCCCTCCGGCACATCACGTAATGCAATACGATCCGGAAAACCCGAGGATCTATCAGCCCGCTTACGTATCGCCAGATGTAACGCCAGATAGCGCTCATCCTGGCCAAATAAATGTGCAAACTCTCTGCTTTCCAAACCGCGAATGGTATAAGCCATATTATCCTCCAGGCGTTAAGCGTGGAGGTATTAAGCACCTGAACACGACGGCGTGCTCGCTGTTAACGGTCATGGAGTTTTCGATGATGAGACTTAAGACTTATGCTCTGGCAAACCTCATTTCCAGCACCGCATGTTGTAGATGCAGCAGAAAGGATTTGGCTGCAATTTCACCGAGGAAGGAAATTCGCCTGTTGGCTAAAAATTAGTTATTATCCGCTCCCACACTCCCCCCTGGCGACCTGATGTCTGTTATTTTTGATACCTTTATTGCCCCACCGTGTCATGACCAGATAGAAACGCTCTATCAGGACGAACACCTGGTACTGATCAATAAACCCGCCAACCTGCTCAGTCTCTCGGGCAAAAATCCGCAAAATATCGATTCCGTACATCACCGGCTGGTAAAAATATTTCCGGGCTGCACCCTGGTTCACCGTCTTGATTTCGGCACTTCCGGCTTGATGGTGATTGCGCGCAATAAGGCGATCAACGCCGCCCTGTGCCAGCAATTCAGTCAGCGCAGCGTGACCAAGGTTTACAGCGCACTGCTGTGCGGACATCTTGAAAACCATGAAGGGGTGATAGACGCGGCGATTGCCAAAGATCCGGCGCGCTTTCCGCTGATGTCAATTTGTGCAATCCATGGCAAACCCGCCCGTTCTCGCTATCAGGTGGTTGAACGTTTCAATCATGAGCTGGAAGATGGGACGTTACTGCCGTTAACGCGGGTGCAGCTAATTCCGGAGACCGGTCGCACCCACCAACTACGTATTCATTGCCAGCTGCTGGGCCACCCTATTTTAGGTTGCGACCTGTATGGCGGTCGCCTGCTGCCTGGCACGGAAAAAGCCCCTCGGCTAATGCTGCACGCCAGTGCGCTGGATTTTGTGCATCCAGTCAGCGAAGAGTGGATCAATGCGCGCCATAATAGCCCGTTTTGAACGGGCAACGCTCTGATTACCACATCAAATCATCAGGCACTTTAAAATCAGCATAGGGATCATCTTCATCATGCTGTTCCTGACTCAGGGGGCTGTTTAATACAATACTGCTCGCATCTCGCTGGGCAATTTTGTCAGCGACCACTGCGGGGATAATCGCGTATTCACTCTTACCATTGCTATCAACCACCAGGCGGGCGATAGCAAGGTGCCCATTCACCAGTTGCGTTTGGGTCAACTTATCAACACTGATTTTTTTAATTAAATTGTTATCGGTGAAATTAAAATCAATATCGCCTTTTGCAACGACGATTCTGTTCATCTCAATAAGTTGCTTCACCTGAGCTTTATATTCTTTTGCTAAAGCCGCTTGTTTTTGTTGTTCGCTTAGCTGCTTATCTCGCTCAAGTTGCGCTTTTTTATTCTCTTCCACCGCCTCTCTGGCCTCACGAGCCTGAACGCGTGATTTTTTTGCCGTCTTTTGGACTTTGGCCATTTTCTTGCTGGTCACTAATCCAGCCTTCAGTATTTGCTCTTGTAAGGTAAGTTTTGTCATCTTCGCTTCTAAACCATCTTAAAAATTTTGGGGGCAGCCCCAACTCTCACGTCTATTCATTGCCCCAGTGATTGAGAAAAGTGGCGATCTCATCAGCTGAAAATAGCGTGCCAGCGCATCAGGTTCTGACTCGCTTACCGGCTTTGCCACTTCCGCCTTGTACTTATCCACGATGCCATAAAATTTAAGCGCTACGCCATTGTTCATCAGTTGGGGGTTAAAGTCTATGCCGTGCCTGCTGTGAATTTTCTTTACCTGTGTGCTTTCATAAGGTTATATAAATCCACCAAATGATTAAGCGGAATCGTTGATCATTGACAAGGTGGATATCACGTCTTAACTCAATACGCGCTGTGCTGAAAATTGGGCAGAAAGGTGAGCCGTTGAGTTTTGCGAAAACGCTGTTAAGGAAACATTGTGACGATTTTTGTTCCGCTGATTTATCTTTTTGCTGGCTGGCTGATGGGAAAAACGGCCTGGGACTTCAAAACAGCTGCGTCCTGGATATTAACGCGTGTTGCCATTCCGATTGTCATCATATTCAACATATCGACGCGCTTTGGCAGTATGAGTACCATCATCATCACCACAGCCATCAGTATGCTGATTATGCTGATGGCGTCGCGCTACATTATTCGTGATCCCATTAAAAGCCTGTGCTTCAGTTACCTTAATATTGGCTGGCTTGGGTTGCCTGTGGCTACGGCCCTGTTTGGCAATGAAGCCGCAACAATCATCATCGCCGCCTATGTCGGCAGCTCGATTGTGGGCAATTCTGTCGGTGCGGGGATGCTTTCAGGCCACCATTTTAATCCAGTTAAATTGGTTCAGACTCCACCAGTGCTGGCGCTAATCCTCGGGGCGATGCTCATTCCCTTTAGCCAGCAAATCACACTGTGGTTTGCCGATCTCTATGATGTCGCAAAATTTCTGATGAGCTTTCTCGGCATGGCCGTGCTTGGAATATGGCTGTCCAAAATTGAGCTGACTCTTCAGGATCTCCGCCAGGAAGTCCGCCCGTATCTGGTTAAATGTGGTGTGATGTTTATTCTGTTCACACTGCTTTTAATGCTCGCCAGAACATTCGACTTCCGGCTGATAACACAAAATCCTGGGACGCTTTATCTGCTTTGCCTCCTTCCTCCGGCAGCCAATATCATCGTTCTGGAGACGCATTATCTGGGCACGGGGCGTTCTGCTAAGCTCATTACCTGCGGAACCTGCATCAGCATCATCGCGATTAGCCTTTTCGCTGCGGCTGTAGCTATTGCCAGGACGATGGGTATTGCTCACTGATATCACGTCCGGAAAGGGTATTTTGGGCATGGCAGCCAGGGTTTGATCAGCAACTCGCGTTCACTACCTCCTGGTAATGACGATGAACGCAAGTTGCGTTAGAACGCTGATTACCTGACATAGAAGGAAACTGCGTGTCAGGCACGGGTTGCAATCAGAATGGCTGATGCTTTGATCAGAGCCAGCACGCGACTGCTCTGATTCAGCTTCATCTCTTCCTGGCTTTCGTTGGTAACGACGGCAATGATTTCAAACCCGGCGTCAGTTGCAATATGCACTGTCGCGTTAACTGCGCCTTCAGTCACGCGGGTGACGCTACCGGCATACTGGTTACGCGCGGAGAACTTCAGGCCACACTCTTCAGTGGCAAGGGTGACCCATGGCGCTTTAATGAGCGCGATGGCCTCTTTACCAACCGCCAGGCCTAAAGCTTCTTTACTGCTGTGGGTGACAATCGCCACCAGTCTGACGCCACCAGCGAGCGTCAATTCGACTTCGTCATTGACCGCGCCGATGGTGACTGCGCTGACCGTGCCAACCAGTTGATTACGTGCTGATACCTGCATAGAAACTCCTTATCTCGCGATTGAGTGATTATCGGATTTATAGTCTGACATCCGTCTATTTAGCGCTGTTTCCGTTTAAGTTCAATAAGCCATTTTTGACTGCTGTTATAAGATTTGGCTTGTTTACAAGTCGGGGTGTTTTTCACGACTGTATCTATCCAGAAAAAAGGAGTGAGCTTATGAAGTTGGCCGCGAAATCGTCGCGCTCCAGCCAAATTCTCAGCACATCGACTCCGTTAACATTTCCTGCTATCACCTGCTGAAACCATTGCATTGATCACCGTTTCCCGGCACGGTATAGGGTTTTAACCTATTTATTTATCAGGGAATTATTTATGAATTCTATCGTCACATCTCCAGTTACTTATTCATCAAACGGCGTAACCTTAGCCGGTTCTCTGGTTTATCAGGATGGCATCAATCATCCACGCCCCGGTGTGGTGATGGCTCCGAACTGGATGGGTGTCACTGCGCTGGCCGAAGATGTGGCAGCAAAAATCGCCGCTCAGGGCTTTGTGGTAGTGGTGGCAGATCTCTACGGTGAAGGCCAACGCCCGACGAACGGCGAGGAAGCCGGTAGCATGATGATGGCGGTGAAAGATACCCCGGCAGAAGTGGCGCGCATGCAGGCAGCCCTGGCGGCGCTTCAGCATCAACCGCTGGCACCGGTAGCAGCGGATAAGCTGGCAGCGATTGGTTTCTGTTTTGGTGGTCACTGCGCGCTGGAGCTGGCACGCAGCGGTGCTGATATCAAAGCGGCAGTTTCCTTCCACGGCACGCTGGATACCAAAGGCGACTATGCCATTGATGGCATCAAAGGCAGCGTGCTGGTGCTTGACGGTGCCGCCGATCCGCTGGTACCGCGTGAACAACTGAGCGAATTCGCCCGCGAGATGAGTGCGAAGCAGGTTGACTGGCAACTGGTCAGCTATGCCGGAGCAGTGCACTCTTTCACCGATCCGTCGGCAAGCAATCCGGGTGTCGCGCAGTACCACCCGCAGGTGGCAGAACGTGCATTTAAACGCATGTTCGCGCTGTTCGCCGAAACCTTCTAATCCTTATTTCATCAGTACCTGAAACTGTGGATTAAATTCATCGAAGATCGGCAATGCCGCAGCTCCCAATGCTGCGGTATCGCTGCCTGTCATCCCGGTTTTCAGCCGTGAACCGGTCAGATAGCGTCCGCGCACCGATTGATATAACGGCGGCAGGCGCTGAATGATTTTATCCAGCAGCGTAGCAGGCATCATGCCGCCAATGATCACACTCTCGGCATCGAAAATGCACTCCAGCATGTTAATTGCCTGCCGCAGAGGCCCTAATGCGTTGTCTATCCAGCGATCAAATAATGCCGGGTCAACTTCCAGCAAATCGTCCGGCAATGCGCTCATTGGATCCAGTCCGCAAAACTCATAGGCCGCCTGTAACGACACATAACGCTCCAGACAGCCGTGATTGCCGCAATAGCAGGCGCGTCCACCCGGTTCGATCACAATATGCCCCACTTCCCCGGCATTGTGCGCATGCCCGGTATAAATATGCCCGTCGGTAAAAATTCCGGCCCCGAGTCCGGTACCGATATACAGGTAAATAAAAGAGTTGAGCTGGCGCGCGACGCCGTGGAAACGTTCGCCGATAGCGGCCACCGTCGCATCATTCTCCAGCGTCACCGGCAGGCCGCTCATCGCCGCCAGTTCAGCCTCAATATCCACCTGTTCCCAGCCATTCAGCGTAGTCGGCCCTACCGATGAGATCCCCTCGACACCAAACGGCCCAGGCATCACCACACCAATCCCCAGCACCTTATGCCAGCGGTTACCCAACTGGGTTTTGATCTCCGCCAGCACCTCGGCAATGCGCGCTAAGGTGGCACCGGGTTGGGGCTTTTGCACCAGAATAAGGCGACGAAAGTGAATCTCGCCGGTCAAATCTACCAGCACAATCAATAAAGTTTGATGATCGAGATGAATGCCGATCGACCAGGCGCTGGCCGGGTTCAGCGTTACCGGAATGGCTGGTTGTCCCCGCCCCTGCTTACGCGGCTGGCGGCTGGCAAGCAGCTCTGCCTCTTCCAGTTCCGCCACGATGTTTGATACCGTTTGCGGCGTTAACGCGGTCAGCCGTGCCAGCTCGGCACGCGTCAGTTCGCCATGCAGGCGAATGGCTTCGATGATCACGCGGCGGTTGTGCGCACGCGCATGTTCCAGATTGGTTCCCGAGGTTCTCATCGTACTCCCTTAGCTCTTAAGCGCATCGGCATCAATATCTATGATCGGCCACACATTTTCCATGCTGTTCACCTGACAGATGCAAAAATCTGTGCAGAGTTAAGCGCAGTAGTCGCCGGGATTTTTACCCTGGCACGTCACTTGCTTTAGCTAACTGATGTCAGCCGCAGCAATCTGACAACCTGTGCGCGTTATTAAATCAATCAAATTGATTTAATTAAACACCCTCTTTTTGCATCTAGGCGGAGAAAACCATGAAAACCCGATTCACCCCCACGCTGAAAGGATGTTTTGCAGCCCTGCTGTTAGCGAGCGCGGGAAGCGCCTCAGCGGCCACCACACTCAATGCGCTGTTTATGACTCAGGCTGCTTACAGTGAAAATGACATTCGCGCCATGACCCAGGAATTTGAAAAAGCGCACCCGGATGTGCAGGTTAATCTGGAGTTTGTCCCTTACGAAGCGTTGCACGACAAAATCGTTGCGGCACGCGGTGCCGGTGGTAACGGCTATGACGTGGTGTTGTTTGATGCCATCTGGCCTGCCGAATTTACCCGCTTCGATTTACTGCAGGACGTGAGCAGCCGCATCACCCCGGAAGAAAAATCACAAATCTTCCCTGGCGCGATGAACACCGTGGTGTTCAAAGGTAAAACCCTCGGCATGCCGTGGATCCTCGATACCAAATATCTTTACTACAACAAAGCCATGCTGGAAAAAGCTGGTATCACCACCCTGCCACAGACCTGGCAACAGGTGATGGATGATGCGCGTACCATCAAACAGAAAAATATCGTCAAATATCCGCTGGTGTGGAGCTGGTCACAGGCGGAAGCGCTGGTGTGTGATTACACCACGCTGGTGTCTGGTTTTGGCGGCAAGTTCTATCAGAATGGCAAACTCGATTTCTCCAGCCCGGCCTCATTACAGGCAGTGAAACTGATGAAAAGCTCGCTGGATGAAGGTCTGAGCAATCCAGCATCCCGCGAATATCTGGAAGAGGACGTGCGTAAATCCTTCTCCAACGGCGACGCCGCGTTCGCACTGAACTGGACTTACATGTACAACATGGCGAACGATCCGAAGCAGAGCAAGGTTGCAGGCCAGGTGGGCATTATGCCTGCTCCAGGTGATGCCCCCGGTAAAGTGGGCGCGGTTAACGGTTCGATGGGTCTGGGCATCGCCAAAGGCAGCAGCCATGCGGAACAAGCCTGGCAATACATCAGCTATATGACTTCCCAGCCGGTACAGAATAAATACGCCACCCTGAGCCTGCCTATCTGGAAAAGCTCGTATCAGGATCCCGCCGTACTGAAAAACCAGGAAAGCCTGATTGCCGCCGCCGATAAATCGCTGAACGTGATGTTGTCTCGCCCGGAAACCGCCGATTATTCCCGCCTGTCTAATACGCTGCAACAGCAATTACAGCAGGTGCTGCTGGGCAGTGCGACGCCGGAAGCGGCGATGCAGGCGGTGGATAAAAGCGCGGCGCACCTGCATTAAGGAGTCAGTATGCTGAGTTTGCGTCAACGCGAACAGCGGCAGGCATGGGTGCTGCTGGCACCCATGTTACTGGTGATGCTGCTGCTCACCGCCTGGCCCCTGCTACGCACCATCTGGCTCAGTTTTACCGATGCCGCCCTAATCGGCAGCGGTGAAGCGCCCGGCTGGGTGGGATTGGATAACTACCTTTTTGCCCTCACCGATGCTGATTTTCAGTCTTCGCTCTGGCGTACGCTCTACTTCACCGTGGTGTCGGTCGCCATTGAAGGGGTGATTGGCGTACTGGTGGCCCTGCTGCTTAATCAGAAATTCATCGGTCGTAATTTCTTACGCGTGCTGGTGATTCTGCCGTGGGCGCTACCCACCATCGTTAACGCCATGATGTGGCGACTCAACTTCAACCCGGATTATGGCAGCATCAATGCGCTGCTGACACAGCTGGGGATTATTGATGGCTATCGCAGCTGGCTGGGTTCACCGGATTCCGCCCTTAACGCCGTGATGTTAGCGGATATCTGGAAAAACTATCCGCTGGTCACGCTGCTGGTGCTGGCTGCACTGCAATCCGTCCCTGAGGATCTGTATGAGGCCGCACGACTCGATGGCGCATCGGCCTGGCGACGTTTCCGGGCGATTACCTTTCCGGCCATCGTCGGCCCTCTGAGTGTCGCGCTGGTGTTGCGTACTATCGATGCCTTTAAAATCTTCGACATTATTTACGTGATGACGCGTGGTGGCCCGGTCGATAGCACCAAAACCCTCAGCTTTTATGTCTACCAGGAGTCATTCAGTTATCTGCGCGCCGGGAGTGGTGCGGCTTACGCCATCCTGATGACCCTGCTGTGTGCGGTGCTGATCATCATTTACATGTCGCTATTGTGGCGTCAACGTCGTCGTGGGAGTGCCTATGAAGGCTAAATTACGCGCGGTGGCGAAATACCTTGCCGCGCTGGTGGTCGCCATTTCGGTATTGGCACCGATGGGTTGGCTGTTTCTGATGAGCGTCAGTGCCACCAGCGACCTGACGCGCATACCGCTGGAATGGCTGCCACGCCAGTGGGACTTCACCCGCTACGGCAGGCTGCTGTCGCTGGCAGCCGATCAGCCTGGCACCCTGTTTCTACACGCCCTGGGCAACAGCCTGATCGTCGCCACCGGGGCGACGGTGATTTGTTTGCTGCTGGCGATTCCGGCCGCGTTCAGTTTCTCACGCTATCGTGGTCGCGACGGCTGGTTGTTTGCCTCCCTCGCCATCTACATGGTGCCACCGGTCGCCTTTGTGCTGCCGCTTTATTTCCTGTTACAGCATTTCGACCTGCTCAACACCCGACCCGGTTTGATCATTGTTTATTGTTCGCTGATCTTACCTTTCCTCACCTGGATGCTAAAAAACCAGTTCGATGCCCTGCCGCAGGATATCGAACAGGCGGCACGCCTTGATGGTCTGCGTGTCTGGCAGGTGCTGCTGCGGATAACGTTACCGCTGGCGAAACCCGTGCTGGGTGCCGCAGCGCTGTTTGGCTGGTTGCTGGCGTGGGACGAATTTTTCTATGCCCTGTTGTTCACCAGCAATATCGCGGCGCAAACCCTGCCAGTGACCATTGCCGGATTTACCGCCGGGCGTGCCACCGATGATGGTTTAGTTGCGGCAGTCGGTATTCTGGCTTCGGTGCCACCGCTGTTTATTGCTATCTGGCTACAGAAAACCCTGGTAAGCGGACTTGCCAGCGGCGGGAGTAAGGGATGATCAGCACAACGGCTACCACCGCCACGCTGTATGTGGTGGGTAACATTAACGTCGATTTAATTATGGGCACGCTGGATCAGTGGCCACAGCGCGGGACCGAAGTGATGGTCAAAAACAGCGAACTGCGCCCGGGCGGCTCTGCGGGCAACTGCGCACTGGCGCTGGAAGCAATGCAGGTGCGCCACCGCGCCATTGCTAACCAGGGTGACGATGGCCTCAGCCAGTGGCTCGCCGGTTATTTCCCGCACAGCGCAGCGCACTGGCCACGCAGCCAGTGCGAAACTTCACTCACCGTCGGCGTCACACATTCCGATCATGAACGTTCGTTTATCAGTAATTATGGCCATATTGTGCAACTGACGGCGCAGCAGGTGCTGGAACAGCTGCCCGAGCAAGCGGCGGAAGGTGATATCGTGCTGCTGTGCGGCACCTTTCTCTGCCTGCATCTTTACGATGAATATCCTGCCCTGCTGTGCGAACTCCGTCAGCGCGGATACCTGATCGCCGTGGATACCGGCTGGCCGCCACAAGGCTGGACGGATCAGGTTAAGCAGGATATCGCCCGCTGGTTGCCGCAATGCGACTGGCTGCTGTTGAACGAGGTGGAAACCCTCGGGCTGGGGGCGGCGGAATCGTTAGACGCCAGTGCGATGCAGTTAACGCTGCAACTCAGCGGACGTGGCGGCTGTGTGGTGAAATGCGGTGAACAGGGCGCACGCTGCTGGTTACACGATCGCAGCCTGAGCCAGCCAGCTCAACCGGTCACGGTGGTCGATACCATTGGTGCTGGCGACAGTTTTAACGCCGGTTTTCTTACCGCGCTGCTGCATCAGCAGGATACTGCCCAGGCACTACAGTGGGGGATCGCGGTGGCCGCGCTGGCAATCAGCACCGCCCCACGGCGTTACCCCACCTGGCAACAACTCCAATTTTCGGCAAAGGAACAGTAATTATGGCCAGTGTTGAACTGATCAAAGTCGCCAAACGCTACGGCAAGCAGTCGGTGCTGCATCCGCTCGATCTGACCATTCCTGACGGCAGTTTTACCGTGCTGGTCGGGCCTTCCGGTTGCGGCAAATCGACACTGTTGCGTCTGTTGGCCGGGCTAGAGAGCCTGTCTGAAGGGGCTATTCTGATGGACCAGGTGCAGATCAACGATCGCGATCCTGCTGACCGGGATATTGCGATGGTATTTCAGAGCTACGCGCTTTATCCGCATCTGACGGTGGCTGAAAACCTGGCCTTTCATATGCAGGTGAAGAAGGTCAAACGCGAGGAGCAGCAGAGCAAAATCCAGCGTATTGCGGCGATTCTTGGCATCGACCAGCTGTTACAGCGCTACCCGCGGGCGCTGTCGGGTGGGCAGCGCCAGCGTGTGGCAATGGGTCGGGCGATGGTGCGCAATCCACAGGTATTTTTGTTTGATGAACCGCTGTCAAACCTTGATGCCCAGTTGCGTATGGAATTACGCGCCGAGATTAAATCGCTGCATCAGCGTTTCAAAACCACCATGGTATATGTCACGCACGATCAAGTGGAAGCGATGACGCTGGCGGATCAGATCGTGGTGATGCAGGCCGGCCATATTGTGCAACAAGGTGCCCCGCTGGCAATTTACGATCGCCCTGCTAATACCTTCGTGGCGCGTTTTATTGGTTCGCCACCGATGAACCTGTTACCGGCGCAGCTGATTGCGCACGACGGCGTGTCGGGTGTGCAATGTCAGGATTTATGGCAGCCGTTACCCGAGCGCTGGCATGGTGTGGCACGTGAACGTGACGGTGACATTGTCACCATTGGTATACGCCCGCATGACCTGCGCGAAGTCAGTAATGGTGCACCGGCACAGGTTAACGTGGTGGAGATCACCGGTGAATCGACCCTGCTGCACCTCGACTGGCATGGACACGCGCTGCATATGCAGATTGCCGGACGCCATACCGCCAGCAGCGGCGATGCGCTGATGCTTGGCTTTAATAGCGAGAAAATACATCTTTTTGATAGTGAAACGGGCTATCGTTTAAACGAAGCCAATAGCTGAAAATAAAAAAGCCACCCTCTAAATGAGGGTGGCGAAATAAAATTCAGTTAATTAAAAACGCATAACAACGATGTTTTCGCGAACCCTCTTTCCCTGAGCATTGCACGATTTACTATTTTACCTTTTCATCAGCTTTCGTCTGTCTTCTCTGTTTAAAGAAAATGTAAAAGCCTTTTCACTATTTAACAGACTGACGACAGTTACCATGTCTTACCAATATTAAACTGGAACTGCTCAGACTTATCGCCTTCATATTTCTTGATCGGCACAGCATAAGAGAACACCAGCGGACCCAGTGGTGACTGCCATTGCAATGCCAAACCGCTGGAAACACGAATATTATCTGGATTGCCATAATCAGGAATACCCGCAGCGCGTGTCGCAGCGGTATTTTCCCATTTGGTATCCCACACTGTACCCGCATCAACGAATACCGAAGTCCGCAGAGAGCTTTCATAACGTTCACTCACAAACGGCGTAGGCACGATCAACTCGGCACTGGCGATGGCCATCGCGTTACCGCCTACCGCGTCATCCGATTTTTTCACCGCACAATCGCTATAGCTGCTTTCGCTGCCGCTACAACTGTAATACGCGGCTTTCGGACCGATGGTGTTGGAAGAGAAACCACGCACCGAACTGGAGCCGCCCGCATAGAAGTTGTCATAAAACGGCACTTCTTTGCCACCCAGGCCATCTGCGTAACCCGCCTTCGTCCGTCCCATCAACACCCAACGATGATCGCTGCTGAGCGGGAAATAGGCATTGGCCGTGAGGGTGCTTTTGTAATAACTGTTGGTTGATCCCGGCACCGTCACTTTGGTGTTGAAGCCTGCGCTGACACCGGACGTCGGGAAGAAACCACGGTCAAGGGTGTTATAACCCCAGCCCACATTCCAGAAAACGTCATTGGCGCTGAAAGTATTAGAGCTGGTTGCGTAATCATCATCATCGTCGTCATCGGTTTCGATCACTTTTGGATGCACACCGACGGAACCCAGATAACGCCACATCGACACCTGAGGAGCCATATTGCTGACGCGGTTATAGACATAATCGAATCCGGTATTGATGCTGTTATGTTCGCTAATCGGGAAACTTAAGGTGGTGCCCGCACCTAAACTTTTCAGCGTATATTCAGAAAGGTCATCATCATCGGCTTTATAATCGTTGTAGAACAATTTGCCACCGAGGCTGACACCATCCACGGTGAAATACGGGTTGGTTGCCGAAACTTCGACATAGGTCTGGTAATCATTTTTGGTGCCGCTGAAACCGACGGTATTCCCGGTACCCATCCAGTTATCCTGGCTGACACCGAGCTGGAAGCTCACGCCGCTGTCGGTACCATAACCGACACCAATGTTGAAGGTGCCGGTGTTACGCTCTTTGACCTTGTACACCACGTCAACCTGATCCGGGGTACCTGGCACGCGCTCGGTATCGACATCCACCGTTTCGAAATAGCCGGTACGGTTGAGGCGTTCTTTACCCTGATCCACCAGATTATTTGCCAGCCATGAACCTTCCATCTGACGCATTTCGCGGCGCAGCACCGAATCTTTTGAGGTGTCATTACCTTCAAAGCGTACTTTACGCACGTAGAAACGATTGCCGGCTTCAACATTGACGTGCAATTTTACCGTTTTGTCCGCATCGTTAATTTCTGGCTGGGTACTGACCTGCGGGAAAGCATAGCCATAACGGCCGAGCAGGCTCTTGATGGCATTTTCATTCTGGGTAATCTGCGCGCCGCTGTACAATCCCCCTTTCGGGATTTGCGCCAGTTTTTCAATCTCAGCAGAATGCCCGGCTAAATCGCCGTTCACCACCACGCTGCTGACATGATAGATATCGCCTTCGTTAATATTAACGGTGATATAAATCCCTTTGCGATCGGGCGTTAAACTGACCTGAGTGGAATCAATATTAAAACGCGCATAACCACGATCGAGATAAAAACTGCGCAGCGTTTCCAGATCGCCGGACAGTTTTTCTTTCTGATATTTCTGGTCGGCAATGAAATTCCACCACGGGACGTCATCGCGTAACTGGAAGCGCGATATCAGCTCATCATCGGAAAAGGCATGATTGCCGACAATATTGATCTGCTGAATTTTCGCCGAGACACCTTCAGTAAAGATAAATTTTAGATCGACGCGGTTACGTGGCAGCGGCGTGACCACCGCCTTGACGCTGGCGGTATATTTTCCGACGCTGTAGTAAAAATCTTCCAGCCCCTTTTCAATCGACGAGAGCATGGTGCGGTCCAGCGCTTCACCCACGCGGACACCGGTCGCATCCAGATTCTGTTTCAGCTGATCTTCTTTAATCGCTTTGTTGCCGGAGAATGAGATGCTGGCAATCGCCGGACGTTCTTTCACCTTAATCAGCAGCGTGTCGCCGTCACGCAATACCTGCACATCTTCAAAGTTGCCGGTAGCAAACAGGGCACGAATGGTATTTTTGATGTCGTCATCATTGACACGGTCGCCGACGCGCAGTGGCATACTCAGCATCGCCGCACCCGGTGCGACACGCTGTAATCCATCAAAATGAATATCCCTGAGGGTGAAATCATCTGCACCAAAGGCAGTGGTGGTTACCATGAAAAGTAACCCGGTTAACATCTTTTTCATCTGCTATGAGCCTGCCGCTATTCCTGTGCCTGTTGCGAATGCCTTGATTCCCGCACCACAAAAAATGGGCTGAACACATGGTTCAGCCCATCGGTAGTGGCGTTATGTTCCGGAAAAAAGACCGCAAAGCCTATGGTAAATTCATTGCGACAGGCCGATTTTCGGTTATTTTACAATAAGCTGAAAATCCGCTGCTTAAATCACATCAGAAGAATTACGCCAGGTAAACAATTAACCTTCCGCCGCTGCCGTCTGGAAGGAGCGACGGTTGATGCTGGTTAACACCACCAGCACCGCCATTAATACCCATTCGACAATCAGGGTGCCGGTAATCGCCGACAGATGATTGCCATGCAGATAGAGCTGGGTAAATATGCTCCCCAGCAACATTGGCCCTAACCCCAGCGCCGACTGTTGCACCGTTGACAGCATCGCGCTCCCCGCGCCAGCCTGATGATGCGGCACGCCGGTCATGCCAATACGATAAAAGGTGCTGACAATAAACGATTGTCCAAAGCCAATCAGTACGGTTGACGGGATTAGCATGACCACGCCCACGTTTGGCCAGGCGTATTGCAGAGTGGCGATCAGCGCCAGCAGCCCCAGCATCTGAATGGTGCAACCGGTCAATAACGTGACGCGTTTACCGCGCCTTTCGACCATGCGTGTGCTTTGCAACGAACCGATAAAATAGGCGATCCCCAGCGCGATAAAGGCGTTACCTGACTGGAAAGCGCTTAGCCCCAGACCGGATTGCAGCGTAAGCGCCACCGCAAACATAAAACCACTCCAGCAGGAGAAGAACAGCACCGCCATAGTTAAACCAAAACGCACCCCCGGCAGACGCATCAGCGAAGGCGGTAGCAGTGGCGCACCCTGTGCGGCTTCGAGGCGCAATGAACTTTGACGCAGGCGATGCAGAAACAGCGGGAACAACGCCAGCAGCAGCATACACGGCCATGACCAGTGCAGCACCGGCCCCAGCGCCAGGGCCAGCATCAGGCACCCGACCGCCCCTGCCAGCAGCAGCGTACCGTTGACGTCAATGGCGACGCGCTGGTTATTGTGCGTCTCCGGCACAAAACGCCGTGCGGTCAGCAGCACAAAGAGGCAAATCGGCAGGTTGATCAGAAACACGCTGCGCCAGCCATAACCGCCGATATCCGCCTTGATCAGAAAGCCCCCCAGCACCTGGCCGACAATAAACGCCAGCCCGCCGATACCCCCATACAGACCAATGGCACGCGCATGCGCCCGCCCCTTCAGGGTGACGTGTAAGGTGGCGAGGATTTGCGGCACGATAAATGCAGCACCCACCCCCTGTAACGCGCGGGCGAACATCAGCATGCCTACATTGTTGGCGATACCACACAGCAGTGAGGCAATGCCAAAGGTCCAGACGCCCGCCAGGAAGACCCGACGGCGACCATAGTTATCCCCCAGACGGCCACCCATCGCCAGACAGATGGCGAAGGCAATGCCGTAAACTGCCACAATCAGCGCCAGTTCAATTGGCGTGGCGCGCAGGCTATGCGCCATGGCGTCAAGCGCAACGTTGACGATGGAAAAGTCGATCATAGGCAGAAGCTGCCCGGAAAGCAGGACCACCAATCCTGCTCGTTGAAGTTGCGATGTATGCATCGGTTTTGCCCTTGTTTTTGTGTGCAGTGGAGCATAGCATTACCCAACCATTAAACGGGTACCAGTGCTTGTTTATCATGGTATAAATACTACCCGTCTTGTCAGGAGTTCCGCTGATGATTACCGCGCAACTGGCCAGCAACACCGCCAATCACAACCGTAAATTACTCGGCACTTTTCTGCGCACACGCCGGGAAAGCCTCGATCCGAACCGGCTGGGATTGCCGCGCATGCGCCATCGTCGGACGCCGGGTTTACGTCGGGAAGAAGTGGCCCAGCTGGCCGATGTGGGTGTTACCTGGTACACCTGGCTGGAGCAGGGACGCGATATCAAGGCTTCCCCGAAAACCCTCACCGCCATCGCCACAGCGCTGCAATGTAATGATGTGGAAACGCAGCATCTGTTCTCCCTCGCCGGGCACATTCTCCCCTCAGTGCGCGAGGTTGCCGCCTGCTGCAAAATAGCCGAACACAATCAGCAAATGCTGGATGCTATCCAGTTACCGGCAATTATCGAAACACCGCGTTTCGATATTCTGGGTTATAACGCCGCCTGGTGTAAGTTGATGGGGGTGCAGATGGCGGAGATCCTCCTGGAAGATCGCAACTGTATCTGGCTGGCGTTCAATCATCCCGGCTGGCGTGCTGCCATGGCGGACTGGGAAGAAGTGATGCCGCAAATGGTGGCGATGTTTCGCGGACAAATGGGCGAGCATCTTGGCGATCCGCACTGGGAAAGTTTTCTTGCCCGCCTGCTCGCCAGTTCCGACGAGTTTGGCCGGACCTGGCAGCGTTATGAATTGGGTAAAGTGGAAAATCGCGTGAAGCGTTTTCACCGCGCCAGCGTGGGTGAAATGACGTTGCGCCAGAACAACTGGTGGTCGGCCTCACGCAACGGTGACCGTTTGCTGGTTTATGTGCCTGACGATGCCGCCAGCGCGGCGTCATTGCAGCAGTTAATCGCTCAGGGTTAGCATGCGCCCTGGTCGCGGTTTTCTCACCACCGCGACCACAAGTTCCAGCAGCACCAGCGACCAGACAAACGCGCTTTTGCCTGCGGTCACCAGCAGCCAGCCGCCGAAAGCCGGAAAACCAAATATGCCGACAAAATATAACACGACAAACCATGTCAGGGCGGCGTGGTGAGTCGTTAACCGCCCAGGTCTGAATCACCGGATAGAGCAGACCATAACCGGCACCGGTCAACATCCCGGCCGCAATCTGGAATGCGGGATGGATTGCCAGCCCCAGCAGACAAATCAACCCCGCAATCAGGCACCCCAGCAACCCCACCATCAGTGGCAAACGTGGCCGGGTGGGCAAACGTCGCACCAGCAGCAGACGGGCGACTACGGCGGTCACCGCATGTACAGTGAAAAAAGTCCCCGCGCTGACGCGGGTTCCTGCCGTCAGAGACACCTGAAACGCCATCATTCCGGAGAACACCGCCCCTCCGAGACCGACCATGATCACCGGGCGCAATGCGGCTACTGCGGCCAGTCTGGCCGCATCAATTTTTCCAGCACACCAGCCGACCAGAGGGACACCCAGCAAAGTGCCGACCAATGCCAGGCTGAGGGCTTTGCCGGTATCGATATCACTGCCCCCCTGGGCACGGAACCAGGCAGAAATCAGGAGAGTGCCGCCGTATCCCCCGGCGGTAAACATCGTTCCCAGCAGGATAAACGGCAGAGAGGTGCTGCGCATTTGCATAATGATCGGTTTCCTTTTGCGTTTCTGGCGTCATGCCACAGCCGGGACTCACGACACAGCGATCCCTGACCGACTCAATGTTCTGTCAGTGGAAAGGATGAAAGTACAGGTGTCCGGGAAATAGTCAGGAAAAAATCAGGCAGGGGAAGTGTTGTGAATTTCAGAGATTTGTCATCGGCAGTTTTCCGGCGCTTTCAGGGTGAGGTCACATCAACCCTTACCTCACCCCGCTCCCAACACTCGGGAGTATGTTTGCGCGTGACTAGCCTCCATGTTTTGCCCGTTGCAGCGCATGGCGGAATTGCCTTACGTCATGCGGGAACCAGCAACGGCGCGACAGGGGCACATCTTCGTCTACCGCTTCTGGTAGCGGGAGTCTCTCCAGCGTTCCGCGATTACAAATCGCCCGTGCTAAAGTCGCTGGCGGAACCCCCAGATAGCGTGCCATTTCCGGCAACGTCATGACTGAGTTACGCATCATAACCTCCTCTCATCTGTGATTTGATCTCCATGGTTGAGCCATCAGATATAAGTTTTATTGATTTGCGTCAGAATAGAATTTAATTCGGAACAAAAAATAACCAATTCGCGCTTTGAGGTGAGCTCTGTAAAAAATGTCTGACCCGCCGCACAGAATCATCTTCACCTCCTGCCGTGTTGCACCAAAAGTGAACTACGCTGCACAAATGTTGATCTGTTGTTAACTCGCACCGCGTCATTACGCAGGTTTTCTGCGTTCTGCGGCTTTGGCACGCGTTCTGCATTGTTATTCAACTAACAGGATGTCAGCCGATGACAGCCCGCTAACACGGAGGCCGCGATGACTGCAAAACCCGAATTGATCGCCCGCATTGAAGCCAGTTTCAGCCAGCAAACGCCCAGCGCCCGGCGCATTGCCAGCTGGCTGCTGACGCACAGCGCGCAGATTCCGTTTGAAACGGCGGACAGCATCGCTCGCGCCACCGGCACAACCGGCATTACCGTGGGCCGCTATCTGCGCAAACTCGGTTATCGCAACCTCGACGATGTGAAAAAAAGCCTGCGCGACCTGCCTGCTATCCCTTATCAGGCCTGGGGCATGAACGAGCGCCTTGATGCCTGGCAGCAGCAAAATCATTTACCGCGTCGTTCGCAACAGTCACTGGATTTGGAGCTGGATGCCATCCAGCACGTTTATCAACTGGCGCAGAGCGAAGTCTTCCAGCGCGTGGTGCAGCAACTCACCCACGCCGATGCGGTGTTTGTTCTCGGCATTCAGTCCACGCGTGGTATCGCCAACGCCTTTTTCAGTCATCTGGAATATTTGCGTCCACGCGTCAGCTACGCCGAGGGGCTGTCTGGCAGCTGGGTGGAATCACTCAACTCTGGTTTTGAACGCCCCTATGTGGTGATTACCGATACGCGTGCCTACTCCGCCATCGCACGCCAGTACTGTCGCGTCGCCAGCGAACAACAAGTGGGACTGGCGTTAATCACCGACATCTGGTGCCCATGGGCACGGGACTATCCGCTGGATTTATTGCAGGTGAAAACCGATACCGGACACTTCTGGGATTCGCTGGCTCCCATTTCCTGCCTGTTTAATCTGCTGCTCTCGGGTGTGGTCGATCAACTGGGCGATGGCCTTGCCACTCGCCTGGCGACCAATCGCCAGTTGCAGCAGGAATTTGGTCAATTTGAACGTTAAGGATTGCTATGTCTGACAATTGTGAACTGGTCGATCTCGCACAGCATTTTCCAGAGCTGCTGATCGATCTGAAATACGCCACGGACGATAACATCACCGGACGCCCCATCTACCGCGAAGCGCGCTGCTTACTGCATCCCGACGCCGTTGCCGCACTGGAAAAAAGCCTCGCCATTGCCGCGCTGGCCGGTCTGCAACTGCGCGTCTATGACGCTTACCGTCCGCGCCAGGCGCAGGCGATGCTGTGGCAAGCCTGTCCCGACCCGCAATATGTCGCCGATCTCACCCTCGGTTCCAATCACAGTCGTGGCGTCGCCATTGACCTCACGCTGATGGACCCACAGGGGCAGATCCTCGATATGGGTGCGGGTTTTGATGAGATGCATGAACGTTCTCATCAGTACCATCCTTCCGTGCCGGTTGCCGCACAGCGTAATCGTTTGTTACTCAACGCGATTATGTTTGGCGGCGGCTTTGTTGGCATGAGCAGCGAATGGTGGCATTTCGAACTACCAGATGCGCTGCGTTACCCGCTGCTGGACGATCGTTTTTCCTGTTACGACAACACCTTTCTTTAATGTTAACTGGAGCTTTGCGATGAAGACGACACACCTGTTCCGTTCGCTGTTACGCCCGGCCCTTTTGACCAGCGCGCTGGCACTGGCTTTACCTGCTGCCGTGCAGGCGGCGGTGCCAAAAGATATGCTGGTGATCGGCAAAGCCGCCGATCCGCAAACCCTCGATCCGGCGGTCACCATCGATAATAACGACTGGACCGTGACCTACCCGGCCTATCAGCGTCTGGTGCGCTACAAAACGGTGGATGGCAAAGGGTCTACCGAGGTGGAAGGGGATTTGGCCACCAGCTGGCAGGCCTCAGCAGACCAGAAAACCTGGACTTTCAAACTCAAAGATAACGCCAAATTTGATGATGGCAGCGCCGTCACTGCCGATGCGGTAAAAGCCTCGTTTGAACGTCTGCTAAAAATCAAACAAGGCCCGGCAGAAGCTTATCCGGCTGACCTGAAAATCGACGTAGTCGATCCACACACGGTGACGTTTACCCTCAGCCAGCCCTTCGCCCCGTTTCTGTATACCCTGGCGAATGATGGTGCCTCGATCATTAACCCGGCGGTGTTGAAAGCGCACCCTGATGATGATGCGCGTGCTTATCTGGCGGAGCATACCGCCGGTTCCGGCCCGTTTATGCTGAAAAGCTGGCAGAAAGGCCAGCAGCTGGTGCTGGTGCCGAACCCGTATTACGCCGGAGCCAAACCGGCGTTTAAACGCGTGTCGGTAAAAATTATTGGTGAAAGCGCCTCGCGCCGTCTGCAACTGTCGCGCGGCGATATCGATATCGCCGATTCGCTGCCGGTCGATCAACTCACCGCCCTGAAACAGGAAGGCAAAGTCGAGGTAGCGGAATATCCCTCGCTGCGCGTGACTTACCTCTACCTCAACAACGGTAAGGGGCCGATGAGCCAGGTCGATCTGCGTCGCGCCATCTCTTGGGCAACTGATTATCAGGGCATGGTAAAAGGCATCCTCAGCGGCTACGGCAAACAGATGCGCGGCCCGATTCCTGAAGGGATGTGGGGTTACGATGCCTCCGCCATGCAATACAGCATGGACGAAGCAAAAGCCAAAGCCGCGCTGGACAAAGTACCGCAGAAACCCACCAGCCTGACTTTCCTCTATTCGGATAACGATCCCAACTGGGAGCCGATTGCCCTCTCGACTCAGGCCAGCCTGAGCAAGATTGGCGTCAACGTGAAGTTGGAAAAACTGGCGAACGCCACCATGCGCGAGCGCGTTGGCAAAGGGGATTACGACATCGCCATCGGTAACTGGAGCCCGGATTTCGCCGACCCCTACATGTTTATGAACTACTGGTTCGAGTCGGATAAGAAAGGCCTGCCGGGCAACCGTTCCTTCTATGAAAACGCCGAAGTGGACAAGCTGATGAAAAGCGCGCTGGCAACCACCGACCAAAAGGCTCGTACCAAAGATTATCAGCAGGCCGAGAAGATCGTCATCGACGAAGCCGCCTACGTTTATTTGTTCCAGAAGAACTACCAGCTGGCGATGAACAAGCAGGTAAAAGGTTATGTCTTTAACCCAATGCTGGAACAGGTGTTCAACATCGCCAGCATGAGTAAGTAAACAACTCAACGTACGGCGTCGGTCCCGACGCCGTCAGGGAGCGCCGATGACACTCTGGCAAATTTTGCGCCAGCGCTGCTGGGGACTTGTCCTGGTGGTCGCTGGAGTGTGCGTGATCACCTTTATTATCTCGCACCTGATACCGGGCGATCCGGCGCGCCTGCTGGCCGGAGACCGCGCCAGTGAAGCGATTGTGCAGCATATCCGCCAGCAACTCGGGCTGGATCAACCGTTATGGGTGCAGTTTGGACGCTATGTGATGGCCTTACTGCATGGCGATCTTGGCACCTCGATCCGCACCGGTCGTCCTGTACTGGAGGAGATGCGCACCTTTTTCCCCGCCACGCTGGAACTGGCCTGCTGCGCGTTGATGCTGGCGCTGCTGATTGGCATTCCGCTCGGCGTGCTGTCGGCGGTGTATCGCAATCGCTGGCTGGACCATCTGGTCCGTCTGTTGGCGATCACCGGCATCTCGACCCCAGCCTTCTGGCTCGGACTGGGGGTGATCGTGCTGTTCTACGGCCATCTGCAACTGCTACCCGGAGGCGGACGACTGGATGACTGGCTTGATCCGCCTGCGCGTGTCACCGGCTTTTACACTATCGATGCCCTGCTGGCAGGCGACCGTGAGGTGTTTTTCAATGCGGTGCAGCATTTGATTCTGCCCTCGCTGACGCTGGCCTTTGTTCATCTTGGCATTGTCGCGCGCCAGATTCGTGGCGCGATGCTGGAACAACTGAGCGAAGACTATATCCGCACCGCGCGCGCCAGCGGTTTACCGAACCGGGTTATTATCCTGCGTTATGCATTGCCGAATGCGCTGATCCCCTCAGTCACGGTACTGGGTCTGGCGCTGGGTGACCTGTTATACGGTGCTGTGCTGACCGAAACGGTATTTTCCTGGCCCGGCATGGGCGCGTGGGTGGTGGCCTCCATCCAGGCACTCGATTTCCCGGCAGTGATGGGTTTTGCCGTGGTGGTGTCTTTTGTTTATGTGCTGGTCAATCTGGCAGTGGACCTGATCTACCTGTGGATCGACCCACGCATCGGTCGTGGAGGTGACGCATGATGATGACGGAAGTTGAACCGCGCGTCCGCAGCAGCAAAGCCTGGCAAGCCAGCCTGAAACGCACCTTCTGGCTGCTACGCCAAAGTCCGCTGACCTTAGTGGGCGGGCTGATTATGCTGCTGATGTTATTGCTGCTGGTGCTGTCGCCGTGGCTGGCACCCTTTGACCCCAACGCGCTGGACCTCACGGCCAGGCTACAGGCACCCTCCGCGCTGCATTGGTTTGGCACCGATGAAGTGGGGCGCGATCTGTTCAGCCGCGTACTGGTCGGCAGCCAGCAATCGATGGTGGCGGGATTGATGGTGGTGGTGATTGCCGGAGGGATTGGTTCGCTGCTGGGTTGCTTTTCCGGCGTGCTCGGCGGGCGCGGTGATGCGCTGATCATGCGACTAATGGATATCATGTTATCGATTCCGTCGCTGGTACTGACCATGGCACTGGCTGCCGCATTAGGCCCGAGCCTGGTGAATGCCATGCTGGCGATTGCTATCGTACGCATCCCGTTTTACGTGCGACTGGCACGCGGACAAACGCTGATCGTGCGCCAGTTTACCTATGTGCAGGCCGCACGCACCTTTGGTGCTTCACGCTGGCATCTGATCAGCTGGCATATCCTGCGTAACGCCCTGCCACCGTTGATCGTACAGGCATCGCTGGATATCGGCAGCGCGATCCTGATGGCGGCAACGCTAGGTTTTATCGGCCTTGGCGCACAGCAACCTACCGCCGAATGGGGAGCGATGGTGGCGGTAGGTCGTAATTACGTGCTGGATCAATGGTGGTACTGCACCTTCCCTGGTGCAGCCATCCTGATCACTGCGGTTGGCTTTAACTTGTTTGGTGACGGCCTGCGCGACCTGCTCGACCCGAAAACGGGAGGACAACACTGATGGTGGCTCCGGTACTGGAAATACGTGATGTGCAGTTAAGTTTCCCGATCTATCAGGGCGAAGTTCACGCACTGAATCATGTTTCTCTCAACGTAGGGCGTGGCGAGATTGTCGGGGTGGTAGGCGAGTCAGGTTCCGGGAAATCGGTTACGGCAATGCTGGCCATGCGCCTGCTGCCAGAGGGACGTTATCGTGTGCCGCAGGGCGAGGTCACGTTGCTCGGGGAGGATGTATTACGCGCCAGCGAGAAACAGCTGCGTCAGTGGCGCGGCTCGCGCGTGGCGATGATTTTTCAGGAGCCAATGACGGCACTCAACCCGACCCGGCGCATTGGTCGGCAAATTATTGAGGTGATCCGTCATCACCAAGCCTTGACGCGCAAGGCGGCAGAGGAAAAAGCCATCAGCCTGCTGGAGGAGATGCAAATCCCCGATGCCGCGCAGGTGATGAAACGTTATCCGTTTGAACTCTCCGGCGGCATGCGTCAGCGCGTGATGATTGCTCTGGCTTTCTCCTGCGACCCGACGCTGATCATCGCCGATGAACCGACCACCGCGCTGGATGTGACGGTGCAGCTTCAGGTGCTGCGCCTGCTGAAGCAGAAAGCGCGTACCAGCGGCACCTCGGTGCTGTTTATCAGCCATGATATGGCGGTGGTGTCGCAGTTATGCGATCGCTTGTATGTGATGTACGCCGGTAGCGTGATTGAGCGCGGGGCGACTCAGGATCTGATTCAGCACCCGGTTCATCCCTATACCCAGGGGTTATTGCAGTGCGCACCGGAACAGCGCGTCCCACGATCAACGCTACCCGCGATCCCCGGCACCGTGCCCAATCTGGCGCATTTACCCACCGGTTGCGCCTTCCGCGATCGCTGTTTCGCTGCCGGGCCGCGTTGCGCTGAAATCCCCACGCTGCAACCCTGCGGCAACGCCAGCCAGTTTACCGCCTGCTGGTATCCGCAACAGGAGAATGCTTATGTCTGAGATGCTGCTGGAACTGCGCGATGTGCACGTCAATTTCCCGTTACGCCGTAACTGGCTGGGCCGTGTGACGGAACAGGCCCATGCGCTGAATGGTCTCGATCTGCAACTCAAGCGCGGTGAAACCCTGGGGATTGTCGGCGAATCGGGCTGTGGCAAAAGCACCCTCGCCCAGTTGCTGATGGGGATGCTGCAACCTCAGCAAGGGCAGTGCCAGCGAACCGGGCAGGCTGCGAGCACCATGCAGATGGTGTTTCAGGACCCGCTATCCTCGCTGGATCCACGCCTGCCGGTGTGGCGCATTATCACCGAGCCGGTATGGATTCAGCAGCGTCTGAAAGAGTCAGCCAGGCGACAGCTGGCGGCAGAACTGGCGCAGCTGGTGGGGATTCGGGTGGAATATCTTGATCGCCTGCCGCATGCTTTTTCGGGCGGACAACGTCAACGTATCGCCATCGCCCGGGCCCTCTCCTCCAGCCCCGATATCATCGTGCTGGATGAACCGACATCAGCGCTGGATATTTCGGTTCAGGCCCAGATCCTCAATCTGCTGGTCACGCTGCAACAACAACGCAACCTGACTTATGTGCTGATCTCGCATAACGTGTCGGTGGTACGCCATATGAGCGACCGTGTGGCGGTGATGTATCTCGGGCAAATTGTCGAGCTGGGGAAGGCAGAACAGGTGCTGTCGGAGCCGCAGCATCCTTATACCCAGTTGCTGCTGGCTTCGGTGCCTGATATTCACCAACCCCTCGCGGAGCATATTGCGTTACGCAAAACCGACCTGCCCGGCAACCGTATTCTGCCTGCGGGTTGCTATTTCCGCGATCGCTGCCCACAGGCGAAGAAAGCATGTGGGCAACCACAAACGCTGCGGGTGATCGAGGGGGAACGATCGGTACGTTGCTGGCAAGTTACGGGTTCAGATTAACAATCCGCCCTTCACGCGCGCTAACAAACGCCGCATCCAGCACTTCCAGCACGCTAATCGCCTGCTCCGTCGTCACCGGCGGGGCACTGCCGTTTTGCACCGCCGCCGCAAACGCGGCGTAATAATCATGCCAGGCCCCCTGCGCCGACGGGATCTTCTCAGCACCCGCCGCGCTATGCAGCGTGCCCCAGTGCTCCGGGGGTTCGAATCCCCACCCGGCCAGGTCATCCAGCGGACGCTTACCGGCATAGATCTCACGCGCCTGCACATCTGAACCCTGGGCGACATAACTGCCTTTTTCACCGTATAAACGTAGCTCACGCATCGACAGATGATTGATTTTACTGGAGGAGATATAAGAATGCGCGCCGCTGCTATGGGTTAACGTCAGCACAAAGCTGGCATCCGTCGGCCCTTCGGGGCGATCGACGATATCCAGATGCGCCAGCACCGAGACCACCGGCCCCATCAGCCACATTGCCTGGTCCACCAGATGGCTGCCCATATCGCGCAGCAATCCACCCGTTTCCCCGCCTTCCAGCGTGTGTGGTTCGTCGAGATCCATACGGTTATGCAAGCGCCATAACTTGCCAACCTTTTGTTGTTCAATCAGCTGGCGCAGCGTCTGCATATCCGCATCAAAACGGCGGTTGTGATAGACACCGAGCACCACGCCGCGCGCGCGCGCCGCAGCGGCCAGTTCGCGTCCAGTCTTCGCGTCCGGGGCAAAGGGCTTATCGGCAATCACTGCCACACCCGCGGCAATCGCTTCCAGCACCAGTTCACGCCGCGTTTGCGGTGGTGTCGTGATGGTGACAATATCCACCCCCGCAGCCAGCAACGCCGTCAGGCTGGGGTAAATGGGGACATCCGGAAAATCAGCCCTGACTTTAGCAATAGTGGCAGGAGCGCGCGCCACTATACCTGCGAGTTCCAATCCTTTAGCTGCTGAAATAAATGGTGCATGGAAGTTCTGACCACCGGTGCCGTAACCCACTAATCCGACTCTCATATCCCCTCCGTGAAACAGGTTAAGTTGTTGATGATGCGTTATTAGCAACGGTAGCAAAAATACACCAGCAAACAACACAAACATTTCACAAATGAGATATTCGGAACATTATTACTGAGCGGCTGGGAAATAGTGCACCGGTGTCGGGAAGTCCGCCGCCGTTTTTCCCAGCAAACGCTGCGGGCGGAAATCCGTTAATAAAGCACTGGGGCTATCGCTGATTAACTCCTCTGCCACCAGGCGGCCAATCAGTGGCGACAACGTCATCCCGCTGTGCATCACCGCCAGGTACACCCGCTGATGCGGGGTGACAAATCCCAGCGCCGGTAAGCCATCGGCCGGACGTGCACGCTGTCCCACTACAATCTGCTCGATTTGCAGCGAACCGGCGTCATCAAACAATTCGCGGTAGCGTGCCTGCATCTGGCGGGCAACATCGCTATTGGTCGCGGGAGGCGCGGCGGGATCGGCCCGGTCATCCAGATCCAGTGCCTGTAACAGCAAACGTCCGCCACCGTCCGGACGAACATTTAACTGCGGTGAAATCAGGTTGGTGCCCAGCGATAACGGCTGCGGCGCAGTACGCGCGAGGAAGCTACAGCCGATTTTATTGGGCTGGCTGGCATCCGTCAGCGCCAGTTGCAGGCCGAGATGTGTCAGAAATTCAGCGGACCAGCGCCCGGTCGCTACCACCAGCCGATCGCCATGCCAGTGCTCACCATTCTCCAGCTGTAAACTGACCTGACTGGCGCTCTCCTGCACATCCGTCACCTGGCAATGCTGGTGTAAGATCGCACCGGCGGCACGGGCATCTGCCCATAACCGGGCCAGATAAAGCGCGGGATAAAGGAGTGATTCAGCAGGGAAATGCCACAGGCTGCCGCTGACCGCCGTACTGCGCAGTTCCGGGATTGCGCGCTGCAATTCACTCAGCGTGACTTCCCGAGCCGGGTAGCCCATGGATTGCAGCCGTGCGGCACGCTGCTGGAGTTCGGTCTGACCGGCCTCCGAGGCCCACTCCCAGGTGCCACAGGTTTCCAGCCAGCGCAAAGCAGAAGGATGCGACAGCTGCAATTTAACGTGTTCTTCCATCGACAGCACATTGAGCTGGTGATAACTCTCCGGCTGTTTGCCATTGGAGTTCAGCCAGGCAAATGAGGTGCTGCTGGTCCCTGCGCCAATATGCTGCTGCTCGAAAATGGTCACCTGCGCGCCCAGCAAGGCCAGCGCACGCGCCACCGCCATGCCGATGACGCCGCCACCCATTACTGCAATTTTTTGTGCTGTCATATCTGGCTCCCTGAAAAAAAATCAACCATATCATAATCAATCGCTGCCAGCGGAAAGGAAATTCCCGCCAGCCGCATTGATTGAAAAGATATAAGTTTTTCTTCTGAAGTCAGAAGATAAGATTATACCGGAGTGACAATTTTTCCGGTGGCGAAATAAGACAACAAATTCTCCAGTACATTATTCGCCATCTGTTCCCGCGTTTCATAAGTAGCACTGGCAATATGTGGCATTAATATCACATTCTCCAGCGCACAAAGTGCCGGGTTAATAACTGGCTCCTGCGGATAAACATCCAGTGCCGCGCCTTTAATTATTCCCTGCTGCAACGCCGTAATCAGATCGGCTTCATTCACCACATTGCCACGCGCCACATTGATCAGCACACCCTCAGCGCCAAGTGCTTTCAGCACCGTTTTATCGACGATATGCTGATTCTCCGCACTGCCCGGCAAGGCCAGCACCAGAAAGTCACTGAATGCCGCCAGTTGTTCAATATTGTCACAACGGCGATAGTTCACCGCTTTGGCACTGCGGGCGGTGTAAGCCACCTCCATGCCAAAGGCTTCTGCACGACGGGCGATGGCCAGACCAATCGCGCCAAGCCCGGCGATGCCTAACTTTTTACCACTGACTTTGCTGGAAAGCGCCGGAGACTGCACTTCCCACTGCCCGGAGCGGGCAAACTGATCGTAATGCAGCAATTTACGGGAAAAGGCCAGCGTCAGCCCCAGCGCCAGATCCGCCACATCTTCAGTCAGAATATCTTTGGTGATACTCACCTGAATCTGGCGGGATGCGGCATTAGCGAGATCGATACGATCGGTACCAACACCAAAAACGGCAATCGCTTTACAAGCGGGTAATTGCGCCACAAGCGCATTTTCCACCCCCACATCACCCCGGGTGACAATTGCCTCGATTGATTGTCCCTTTCGCTGCAAAAATAACGCCGGGTCAGCATGTTCATATAAACGATGGCAGTGAAAATGTTGCGTCAGCTTTTCATCCAGCTGCGGCATCAACGGCTGAATAATAAGGATTTCAGGTTGTGTGGTTGGCATTTTTCTTTCCGCAATAAAAATGGGTTGATCCTCAGACTAACGGATTAACGTTATGTTACGGCGAGTGGTTACGTATTTCGTCGCAGCGATCACGTTAGCCAATATGCTATTTGGGGCCAGCCATAAGCAGAGTCTCTATACAAATCGCTTCGCTTATCTGGCGAACTCTCCCTGTGCGGTCTACGGTTAAAAAAACCACAAAGACTTAACAACCTTTGGAACATGCTATGACCGCCCGTGTCGATACCCTTGCCAACTCGTACAGCGAATTGCACCGCCTGCAACAGCGGTTGCAGTCACACCTTGAGCAGCTGCTGCCCGGCGGACAGCAGGCTGATCGGGTACGGGCAGCCATGCGGGCAGGCACGCTCGCTCCCGGTAAACGCATTCGTCCCCTGCTGCTGTTGCTGGCTGCGCATGATATGGGTTGTGATACGCAACAACCCGGCCTGCTGGATCTGGCTTGCGCAGTGGAGATGGTACATGCCGCCTCGTTAATCCTTGATGACATCCCCTCGATGGATAATGCCCAGATGCGTCGGGGCCGCCCCACCGTGCACCGCGAATTTGGCGAGAATGTGGCGATCCTCGCAGCGGTAGCCTTACTCAGTCGCGCTTTCGAAGTGATCGCACTGGCACCCGGCCTGGCAGCAAAACATAAATCCGCCGCCATTGCCGAACTCTCCTCGGCAGTAGGTTTGCAGGGACTGGTGCAGGGGCAATTTCAGGATCTGCATGATGGCGCACACGCACGCAGCACCGCAGACATCGAACTCACCAATGAACTCAAAACCAGCGTGTTATTTCGCGCCACGCTGCAAATGGCAGCAATCGCCGCCAACGCTTCGCCATCGGTACGACTCAAGTTGAGTTTCTTTGCGCAGGATTTAGGTCAGGCCTTTCAGTTGCTTGATGACCTCGCCGATGGCGGCCAGCACACCGGTAAAGATCGCCACCAGGACCAGGGCAAATCCACGCTGGTAGCGATGCTGGGCGCAGAAGGTGCCGAGCGCCGCTTACGTGACCATTTGCGCAGCGCCGATGCCCACCTGGCCTGTGCCTGCCATCGCGGTATGGCCACCCGCCAGTATATGCACGCCCTGTTTAATCAACAGCTGGCGAGGTTCAACTGACCAGCCGCTATGATGTGATTCTGGTGGGTGCCGGGCTGGCAAATGGGCTGATCGCTCTGCGGTTGCACCAGCAACACCCAACGCTGAAATGCCTGCTGCTGGAGAGCCAGCCGCAGGCAGGTGGCAACCATACCTGGTCATTTCATCAGGACGATTTACAGGCCGACCAGCATCGCTGGATCGCGCCACTCATCACCTCTCGCTGGTCGGGTTATCAGGTGCGTTTCCCGGCATTGCAGCGCAGCCTGCCCGGTGATTATTTCTCTATCTCTTCGGCCACCTTTGCCCGCCAGCTGCGTGCCACATTCGGCGATGATTTATGCACCGGCTGTGCCGTGCAACAGATTATCCCCAACAGTGTCACTCTGGCGGATGGCCGTCAGTGGCAGGCTCCAGTGGTGATTGACGGCCGTGGCGTGCAATATTCCCCGCATCTGTCCCTCGGCTATCAGGTGTTTGTCGGGCAGGAATGGCAGCTGGCGCAGCCGCATGGGTTGACCCAACCGATATTGATGGATGCCACGGTGCCACAGCATCAGGGTTACCGGTTTGTCTACACCCTGCCACTCAGCAGCGACCGGCTGTTGATTGAGGATACCCACTATATCGACACCCCACTGCTGGCGCAGGAAGTGGCCCGGCAAAATATCGCCGATTATGCCCGGCAGCAGCGCTGGCACCTGAGCCTGCTGATACGCGAGGAACGCGGCGCTTTGCCCATCACCCTGAGCGGAGATATTGACGCTTTCTGGCAACAGCAGCGTGGACAACCCTGCAGCGGTCTGCGTGCCGGATTATTCCACGCCACCACCGGCTATTCATTACCCACGGCGGTAACACTGGCGGAACATATTTCCAGCCTGCTGCCCACCGATGCCGCTACGCTGAGCCAGCATATCGAAACCTTTGCCCGGCGACAGTGGCGTCAACAACGCTTTTTCCGTCTGCTGAATCGCATGCTGTTTCTTGCTGGTCAGCCCGATCAGCGCTGGCGGGTGATGCAGCGTTTTTACCAGCTGAATGCCGGATTAATTGGCCGATTTTATGCCGGACAGCTGACCCTCACCGATAAGGCACGCATTATTTGCGGTAAACCCCCGGTCCCACCAGGTGCCGCATTGCGCGCGCTGCTGACGACACAACCGCAGACAGGGAAGAAACCATGAAACGCACTTACGTGGTGGGCGCAGGCTTTGGCGGCCTGGCGCTGGCGATCCGTTTACAGGCAGCCGGCATCCCGACCACGGTGCTGGAGCAGCGTGATAAGCCCGGTGGACGTGCCTATGTCTGGCAGGATCAGGGATTTACCTTCGATGCCGGGCCCACGGTGATTACCGATCCCACCGCAATCGAGGCACTGTTCACGCTGGCGGGTAAATCCATGCGTGATTATGTCGAGCTATTGCCGGTGACGCCTTTTTACCGTCTGTGCTGGGAAGATGGCCGCACGCTGGATTACGACAACAACCAGACCCGACTGGAGCAGCAGATCGCCACCTTTAACCCGCAGGATGTGGCCGGATATCGTCAGTTCCTTGCTTATTCACGCGATGTGTTTAATGAGGGTTATCTGAAACTCGGCACCGTACCCTTTTTATCGCTGCGCGCTATGCTGCGCGCTGCACCGCAGCTTGGTCGTTTGCAGGCGTGGCGCAGCGTTTATAGCATGGTGGCGAAGTTTGTGCAGGATGATCATTTGCGTCAGGCCTTTTCTTTTCACTCACTGCTGGTGGGTGGTAATCCGTTTGCCACATCGTCGATTTATACCTTAATCCATGCACTGGAGCGTGAATGGGGTGTGTGGTTTCCGCGTGGTGGTACCGGCGCGCTGATCAACGGCATGGTGAAGTTATTGCAGGACCTTGGTGGCGAGCTACTGCTGAATGCCCAGGTGCGCAGGCTTGAAACTGAGGGCGATCGAATTCATGGCGTGCAGCTGGTTGATGGACGACATTTTGCCACCGCTGCGGTGGCTTCAAACGCCGATGTGGTCCATACCTATGCCAGCCTGCTGGCGCATCACCCCGTTGCGGCAAAACGCGCGGCGGCGCTGAAACGCAAACGTATGAGTAACTCGCTGTTTGTGCTGTATTTCGGTCTGAATCAGCCCCATCCGCAGCTGGCACATCACACAGTATGTTTCGGCCCACGCTATCGCGGATTGATTGATGATATTTTTCACAGCAACCAGCTTTCACAGGATTTTTCGCTGTATCTGCATGCCCCCTGCTCCAGCGATCCGCGCCTCGCGCCACCGGGTTGCGGCAGTTTTTATGTACTGGCTCCCGTGCCACATTTGGGCACAGCGGATATTGACTGGCAACAGGAAGGCCCACGTTTGCGCGATCGTATCTTTGCTTATCTGGAGCAGTACCAGATGCCGGGCTTACGTTCGCAGCTGGTCACCGAACGCATGTTCACACCTGTTGATTTTCGCGACACGCTGCACGCCCATCAGGGGTCGGCGTTTTCGCTGGAGCCGATCCTGACGCAGAGCGCCTGGTTTCGGCCACACAATCGCGATGCCGCGATTCACAATTTATATCTGGTTGGCGCAGGCACGCATCCCGGTGCCGGAGTTCCCGGGGTGATTGGTTCGGCGAAAGCCACTGCGCAACTGATGCTGGAGGATCTTGCCGGATGAGTATGCCGTTAATGGCGCACGCCACCCATACCATGGCTGCTGGCTCAAAAAGCTTCGCGACTGCCGCCAAACTGTTCGATGCCTCAACGCGCCGCAGCACGCTGATGCTGTATGCCTGGTGTCGTCATTGCGATGACGTTATTGATGGTCAGACTCTGGGAGCGCCTGGATCGCAGCATGCTATCGATGATGCGCTGGCACGCATGGCGCATCTGCAACTGGAAACGCGCCGGGCCTACAGCGGTGCCAGCATGGCAGAACCGGCGTTTGCCGCCTTTCAGGAGGTCGCACTGATGCACCGGATCCCAGCGCAACTGGCCTTTGATCACCTCGAAGGTTTTGCGATGGACGCACGTCACCAGCGCTACCTGAGCTTCGACGACACCCTGCGTTATTGCTATCACGTCGCGGGGGTCGTGGGTTTAATGATGGCGCGGGTCATGGGCGTGCGTGATGAAAAGGTATTGGATCACGCCTGCGATTTAGGGCTGGCTTTCCAGCTGACCAATATCGCACGCGATATCGTCGAGGATGCACGCAATGGCCGCTGTTATCTGCCCGAGGAGTGGCTGCAACCGCTGGGTTTGCGCAGCGATAATCTGGCCGATGTGCAACATCGTGCGGCGATTGCCACACTCGCCGCACGCCTGGTGACGGCAGCAGAACCTTATTATCAGTCAGCGCACGCCGGGTTAGCGGGGTTACCGCTGCGTTCAGCCTGGGCGATCGCCACTGCTCACGGCGTATATCGTGAAATTGGCATGAAAGTGTTGCAGGCAGGCGTGCAGGCGTGGGATTCGCGCCAGCATACCAGTCATGGGGAGAAACTGGCGTTACTGCTCAGGGGGGCCGGGCTGGCAATCCGATCGCGGCTGGTTTCGCCTGCGACCCGCCCGGCGGGGCTATGGCAACGACCAGGACAATAACGGCAGCGTTGTAATCATTTAAGGTGGTTTTTTCGTCCCTGTCGCTGACGCAACGCTGCCTGTAGCTTAGGTAACGGCGGCGCATATAAAAAGCCAAAGGAGACACAGCCTTCGCGTCCACGCACCGCATGATGCATGCGGTGCGCCATATACAGACGTTTGAGATAGCCGCGGCGCGGAATATAGCGGAACGGCCAGCGTTGATGAACCAGACCATCATGCACCATAAAATACAGCGCACCGTATACCGTCATACCCGCTCCAATCCACTGCATCGGCCATAGCCCCTGCACGCCAAACAGAATCAGCACTATCGCCAGCAGGGCAAACGCCAGTGCATAGAGATCGTTGAGTTCAAATTTGTTGTCGTGCGGCTCATGATGCGATAAATGCCAGCCCCATCCCCAGCCGTGCATGATGTATTTATGTGTCAGCGCGGCAACCACCTCCATCAACACCACGGTGGAAAGCAGGATTAGCGTATTCAATAACCAGAGCATCATCCGTCCTTCTTTGTTAACGGGTCAGTATCCTTACTCAAAATAGCCCAGATTTCTGTCAGAGGCTGTCTTCCCCGGCCGCTAAATCTCTAGCCAGCATGGTCACTTCCTCTTCTGTGGGTTGTTCCCCGAGATAAGAAGCCATTGCTGCCCGGCTTAAGTTATTTTCATCATTTTCACAGCGGATAGATGTGCCATCTGGCCTTGTACCATGATAATAAACCTGTTCGTTTTCCTGCCATTCTCTCAAAATACACAAGACTCTGACGGTTCCACGCATAATGGGTGCATCTAGCTGCGCATCGAAATCTTGCCGGGTTGCAATACTTACTCCTGTTGGATTGAAGCCACGCAGAAATTCTCCATTTTCATCTTCGATAGAAACATACCAGCCCTGTTTTATTGCCAGATTCGCCAGGCGACTATCCGGTTGTTCCGGAGTCACTTTTACCTTTTTACTTCTTGGTTCATCGTTCCCGGCTGGCTGATTTGTCGTTGCCTGATTAAACCAATTCATACGTTGCACCAGTTCGATTGCCAGCATTTTATAAAACGCCACAGATCCGGGGATATTTCTGTAGTGCATCGACTTTCTGACGAGTATCCTGACCAGGTGTTCGATGTCACCCTGGCGTGGGATGGGTGAAGATCGTCTAAGATAACTACGCAATAAATCGACCCAACAATGAATCAACTTATCTTTCCATATTTCTTCATTATTTTTAGTGTTATAAAAATCATAAGTATAGGGAATGGGCAGAATACAGGTTTTGACATAGGTCGCGGGCAGATTACCTCGCTCCATCAGCCAGGTTAAGATGCAGTTAATCGTGCCTATCACATGTGCAGAGTTTTTTGACTCATTGCGATAAAGCCGATCCATCATCCTGGGAAGTTCACCCCCCATTAATGTTAACCATTGCGCCGTTTCGACAGGATAAGGCAACGCGATGCTAGCCAGTTTTTTCATTATTCCATTGGCAGCCCTGAAGTCCGTTGTAATATCGCTCATAACATTACAAATGGTATTCAAATGCAGGTTAATCGATGTTCTGTCTTTAATCTCTTCTATTTTAGCCATAACCGATGCAGGATCAGCCGTTGAACGCGCCTGTGGTGGCAATCCTTTAAGAAACTTATCATAGCCGAGTTTCATTACCAGCATACTTAATAAATCAGAGGTTCTGCTGACTAACATATAACGCAGCAAGTCATTATTCTCCACAGACTCTGCCGCCTCCGTAGAAGTGGTGGCGTTGAAGATATTTCTCAAAGGTAGTTCAGGATAGCTACCCCTGAGCATTTTCATTGTATTATTAAAATAAGCTTCCCGGACGTGAAGGTTATGCCCAATACGTGCCACTTCATTAATCAACGCTTTTTGCAATTCATCGACATCACAAATCTCCTGCTCATTACATCCCTGCGGCATAAGATAGATAAAATCAAAGGCCGGATTTTCAGTTGTGAACATATGACCCACTTCATGGACCACATTCTTGAAAAACTCAGCAATGCTGGATGTCGATTGATTGTGGGCAAACCATATTCTGTTATGTGGATCCTGCGGTATGGTGGCAGCAGCCATAATACTTCCGGGCGGAGTTTCCACAATCGCGAATTGGTTTTCATTGATTTCACCCGGCAGGTAAGTGGCGGCCTGGCGCGACATCGATTGCACCTGCGCTAAGAAGTCGCGATAGATAGCAAAGTTAACCCTTTCAGGACGGATACCCGTGCAAAATGCAATCGCATCCATCACTTCTCCAACATACTCCGGGTTTTTTATTTTCCTGAAAACTTCACCCACAACTTTATTCACTAATTCCAGCGCGGGTCGCAAATTAGGCAATTGCGCGTACACGCCCGCACCACGGGTCAAAATCACCATGCGCTGTTGTTGTTGCGCATAAATTTCACACGGATCACCCTCACCTCGGTAAGGAAATTTCGCTGTGGCAACACTTGCCGGTGGCGTATCTGCGACGCGGGATAGTTGCTGTTGCGATGTGCTGGCTCCGCTATTCATGTACTGCATTTTCAGGGTGTCATTTTCTCTAATCCCCTCGACTGGTGGATGCTGAGATATGACTCCATTTACATCGCTGATGTTAATGCGAGATAACTGTTTCCGTGACTTATCTAATGCTGACGACCATTCATGAGTCGGTTGCGCGCTTATTCTGATGGATTTCACCTTTCCCAAACCACGTTGATGTCCTTGCGAATTCGCAGCCAGAATAGCGCTGACTGTTGACGGTTTACGGCCATCAGGAGCGGTGTTCTTAGCTTTAGTTAAAAAATGATTCCGGAATATTTTTTGCTCAGAAAGGAGCGTTCCATCCCGAAGCATTGAATTCCGGGATAATATATTTACCGGCTTCGCAATAGTAGTATCAGAATAAATTCTTTCTCGCTGTGGTAACGATGAAGATATTGCTGTGCCCGAAGGGAAAACCTGATTAACTGCACCTGTCATTCTGGAAACAGGAAGTTGACGCATTTGCGCTGAAGGCTGCATAAACCCGCGCCCAGTCACTGGCACGATGGCGTTATTATCTGGCATAATATAAATACCCTACTGACTGAAGATGAAAGTTATTCAGGCCATCCTTATTGCGCCTGGTTCTTATTCCTGTAATAACCTTCCCTCAAATTCGCTTATTCCAGCAAGCATTTATATCCGAAATAGTGAAGGTAGTCGCGAAATTATCCGAAGAAACAAAATCGTTTCATATTGATAACGCTGCTGAATTTTATAATTAACCTCGATCTTCCTTTCCCAGCATCGTTTTCAGCAATATCACCACGTCGCTTTGCTGCTGTTCTCCGAGCCGGGAAAGAAAAAAAGTATCTACTTGCTCCGCAATCGGCCGGGCTTCACTTAATGCTTTTTTTCCTTCTGAGGTCAGGAAAATAAACCGGCGGCGTCGGTCACTGGTGCCCTGCTGCCGTTCAATCAGGTTTTTCTTCTCCATCCGCACCAGTAATTCTGCCAGGGTGGCCTTGGTACTCAACGCGGCCTCGGTGAGATCGAGTTGCTCAATCCCCGGTTGTTCCTCAACTGCACACAACACCGCATATTGTTGTTTGGTCAATTCCGGCAGCGATTTCTGCCATAAAGCGGTGTGCTCCTGAAGCAGTTCCCGCATCAAATGAAAAAATACATTACCCAATTCTTTTTGCATGATGTCGCCTGCGGCTGAAATGAAGATGCTTAAGCGATTGATTGTAATGCAACAAGTGCTGGTAGCGCCAATCCGCTAAGCTTATCCGGTTTTGAACATAAAATTCGTATACGAATTTTTTTACCCCAAACGCTTGCATAGCTCCCATTGCGGCTGTTAGTTTAACTACAACGTTCGTATACGAACAATATTCTCAGAGGATATTATGAGACTGATTGTTGGCATGACCGGAGCCACCGGTGCTCCCCTGGGTGTTGCACTGCTCCAGGCACTACAACCCATCAAAGAGGTGGAAACCCATCTTGTGATGAGCAAATGGGCAAAAACCACCATTGAACTGGAAACCCGCTATAGCGCACGCGATGTTGCTGAGATGGCAGATGTCGTGCATAGCCCGGCGGATCAGGCCGCTTCCATCTCTTCCGGTTCTTTTCGCACCGATGGGATGATCATTATCCCCTGCAGCATGAAAACGCTGGCCGGTATCCGTTCCGGTTATGCCGAGGGCCTGGTAGGACGTGCTGCCGATGTGGTGCTCAAAGAAGGTCGTAAGTTGGTGCTGGTGCCTCGTGAAACCCCGCTCAGCACCATTCACCTCGAAAATATGCTGGCCCTTTCTCGCCTCGGCGTCGCGATGGTGCCACCGATGCCCGCTTTTTATAACCATCCCGAAACCATTGATGACGTCACTAACCACATCGTAACGCGCGTGCTCGATCAGTTTGGCATTGAGTTTCCCAAAGCCCGCCGCTGGCAGGGTTTACGCGCAACCAATTCACAAGATGTCCTGAAACAGGAGAGTTAAGAATGGCCTTTGATGACCTGCGTAGTTTTCTGCAAGCCCTTGATGAGCAAGGGCAGCTACTGAATATTAAAGAAGAAGTTCAGGCCGAACCTGATATCGCCGCTGCTGCCAATGCCACCGGGCGGATTGGCGAAGGCGCGCCTGCGATTTCATTCACCAATATAAAAGGTTTCAACCACGCGCACGTGGTCATGAACACCATTGGGTCCTGGCAAAACCATGCGATTTCGCTCGGATTACCCGCCAATACGCCAGTCAAACAACAGATAGACGAATTTATTCGCCGCTGGGACCACCTCCCGGTCGCCCCGGAGCGTCGGGAAAATGCCCCCTGGTCGGAAAACACCGTGAATGGCGACGACATCAACCTGTTCGATATTTTGCCGCTGTTTCGACTGAACGACGGTGATGGCGGCTTCTATCTCGACAAAGCCTGTGTCGTTTCACGCGATCCGCTTGATCCCGACCACTTTGGCAAACAGAACGTCGGCATCTATCGCATGGAGGTCAAAGGCAAACGTAAACTGGGTTTACAGCCGGTGCCAATGCACGACATTGCCCTGCATCTGCATAAAGCCGAAGAACGTGGCGAAGACCTGCCGATTGCCATCACCCTGGGAAACGACCCGATTATTACCCTGATGGGTGCCACACCATTACGCTATGACCAGTCTGAATATGAGATGGCAGGCGCGTTGCGCGAAAGTCCCTATCCCATCGCTACTGCCCCGTTGACCGGCTTCGACGTCCCCTGGGGTTCAGAAGTCATTCTGGAAGGGGTGATTGAAGGACGTAAACGTGAGATTGAAGGTCCGTTTGGCGAATTTACCGGCCACTATTCTGGTGGGCGTAACATGACGGTGGTACGCATCGACAAGGTTTCTTATCGCAGCAAACCGATCTTCGAATCGCTGTATCTGGGTATGCCGTGGACAGAAATTGATTACCTGATGGGACCGGCGACCTGCGTACCGCTTTATCAACAACTGAAGGCCGATTTCCCGGAAGTGCAGGCGGTGAACGCCATGTACACCCACGGCCTGCTCGCCATCATCTCCACCAAAAAACGTTACGGCGGCTTTGCCCGCGCGGTAGGGCTACGCGCCATGACCACTCCTCATGGGCTGGGCTACGTCAAAATGGTGATTATGGTTGATGAAGATGTGGACCCGTTCAACCTGCCCCAGGTGATGTGGGCGCTGTCATCAAAAGTTAACCCGGCCGGTGATTTGGTTCAGTTGCCAAATATGTCGGTACTGGAACTGGACCCCGGCTCCAGCCCTGCGGGTATCACTGACAAACTGATTATCGACGCCACAACGCCGGTTGCGCCGGATACCCGTGGTCATTACAGCCAGCCGGTGAAAGATCTGCCGGAAACCGCCGCATGGGTGGAAAAACTTACCGCCTTACTGGCGAATCGCAAATAAGGAGCCACAAATGATCTGTCCACGTTGTGCTGACGAACATATTGAAACGATGGCAACATCTCCGGTGAAAGGAGTCTGGACGGTATTCCAGTGCCAGCACTGCCTGTACACCTGGCGCGATACCGAACCCGCCCGACGTACTCAGCGCGAGCATTACCCGGAAGCCTTCCGTATGACGCAAAGTGATATCGACAATGCGCCGGAAGTGCCCTCCATCCCGCCGTTACTGGCCAAATAATCAAGGCCGCTGGCGGGTGCAGGCCCGCCATTTATGTTTAAGATGATCCTTTACATCCCCTTCCGGCCTCGTTAGTATCACCGACTCCCAACGGCAACCTGCCGTTGCGTAAGCGTTAACGTCAACCAACGCACCATGAGCAGAACTGTTCTGCCTTTTTCTATGGTGCGAAAAATTGACCCAGACTGTTTTCTCTGTAAACCCTGCCCTGCGCCGCTCCGGCTTTTTCCTGTTCCTGCTGCTATTGACTGCGGCCAACCTGCGCACGCCGATCACCGCCACCGGGCCGGTGCTGGAAAATATTCGCCTGACCTTTAGCCTGAGTGCCAGCGCCGCAGGCGTGCTGAATTTCCTGCCGCTGCTGATGTTTGCCACTCTCGCCCCACCCGCGGCCTGGCTGGGCAACCGTTTCGGACTGGAGCGAAGTTTATGGGGGGCGCTGCTGTTGATTACGCTGGGCTCGCTGCTGCGTATCAGCGGCAGTGAAAACGCGTTATGGGCCGGTACGCTGTTGCTCAGCGCCGGTATCGCCGCCGCCAACGTCTTACTGCCACCGCTCATCAAGCGCGACTTCACCGCTCACACCGCGCGTTATATCGGCCTTTATGCCACCACCATGGCGATCACCGCCAGCATCGCTTCAGGCGTGGCGGTGCCACTGGCGCAACTCACTGGTGCAGGCTGGCATCTGGCCCTGGGCGTCTGGTTAGTCCCCGCTGTCTTCGCGCTGCTGGCCTGGCTGCCACTCCTGAAAAAAACCGCAGCACATCCTCATACCGCATCAGCCCAATCCCTGACACGCTCGCCGTGGCGTTCCGCCATTGGCTGGCAGGTGTCGTTATTTATGGCCTGCCAGTCGCTGACCTTTTACACCCTGATTGGCTGGTTCACCCCCTTTGCGCAGGACAACGGTATCAGCCAGCTGGAAGCCGGTGGGATGTTGTTCGTCTATCAAATTGTGGCGATTGTCGCCAACCTGGCCTGTATGAGCGCGCTGAAAAAATTCCGCGATCAACGTGCCATTGGCTTTGCAGCTTCGCTGGCGATTTTTATTGCGGTAACCGGCTTACTGCTGGCTCCGTCGCTGGCCCTGCTGTGGCTGGTACTGGCAGGTCTGGGGGCGGGTGCATCAATGGTGATTTGCCTCGCGTTATTTAATCTCCGTACCCAGGATCATCGCCAGGCATCGAAGCTATCGGGGATGGCACAATGCGTAGGATATGGTCTGGCGGCGCTGGGGCCGCTGTGCTTTGGCATGTTGCACGACGTCAGCGGCAACTGGCTGCTGCCGCTGACATTGCTGGTGGTGATTGCCGCGATACAAATGGTGATGGCACCCCTGGCAGGCCGGGCGCGCCATCTCTGATCGGGCCAGTACGCAGCTTGCGCTTCCTGTCGTTCCAGCTCGCGCAACAGCGGTTGTTGCCACTCTGTAGCAAATGCAACCTGCTTCAGGGATGAAAATCAGCGAGGGTGGCGCGCGTGAGTGCATCCTGCTCGGCTGCCGCCAGCAAAGCCTCCACCAGCCCGGGGAAACGGGCATTCAAATCTTCCCGGCGCAGTGACAACAGGTTTTCACGCCCGGAGGGCCGCTGCCAGATCACGCCACTGTCGCGCAACACGCGCCAGTGATGAGTCAGCGTGGATTTCGACACCCCCTGCAACAATGAACCACAGGTATGTTCGCCACCATCGGCAAGGATGCTAACCACCGTCATCCGCATCGGGTTGCCCAGTGCCGCCAGCACGTTCTCCAGCCGAATTTCTGTGCGCTGTGGATGTCTGGTCATAAGCTGTCTCTCAATAGTACGTATAAATACGAAGTATCGGGCAGACGCGGCGGGATGTACAGAACACGGCGAGCTATCGCCCGCCGTGTTAATGGATTTACTGACTGATGGATTGTTGCAGGGCGGCGATTGACGAGGTGACACCCGCCTCCACGGACATGGTGAGATCCTCCATTTCCAGTGAGACCCAATCGTTGTAGCCCATCATGCGCACCACCGAGAAGAACGCCTTCCACCATTGCAGATCCTGGCCGCAGCCCACCGCAACATAGTTCCAGGCCCGATTGGCAACATCCTCCACCGGTTTAGTTTCCAGCAGCCCGTTGATATTCACCAGCCCACGCTCCAGTCGCACATCTTTACCGTGTACATGGTGAATCGCCGGTCCGAGCGCCCGCGCCGCTGCAATCGGGTCACCTCCCATCCATAACAGATGGCTGGGATCGAGGTTTAAACCGACCATCGGCCCGACGGCATCGCGCAAACGGAACAAGGTTTCCGGGTTCCACACCAGCATCGAACTAAAGTTCTCCAGCGCGAAACGTGCCACACCGCTGGCTTTCGCCCGCTCCACCAGCCCCAGCCAGTAGGGAATCGCTACCTCATTCCACTGATAATCGAGGCAATTTTTCAGCGTTGGCGGCCAGCTTACCGTGTAAGTGATCCAGTTTGGGATGGTGTCGTGAGGACTGGCGGGCGGCAGGCCACTCATCATCACAATTTTCTCCACTCCCAGCTCACCGGCCAGCGCCAGTGCCTGTTCGGTGTCCCGTTTATGACGCTGCCCCAGCTCGCCAACATCCAGCGGATTACCCGATACATTCAACGCCGCGATCGTCATACCTCGGGTTTCCAGCGCCTGGAGCAGCTGCCGACGTTGACTGGCGCTGGCGAGCAGTTCTTCCGTGCGCAGATGCGGTGCCGATGACCAGCCCCCGGTGGTCATTTCAACGCCATACACGCCCAGCTCAAGCAATTTATCCAGCATCGCTGCAAACGGCAGATGCCCGAGGCTATCAGTACAAAAAGAGAGTCTCATGAGGGTTCCTTATTGATAGTTGACCCAGCAGGCACCGTTATCCGCCGAACGGACACAGTTTTCGATCCAGCGCACCCCTTCCAGACCGGCGTTAATATCGGGATAGATCAAGCTGTCGAGAGTTTGCTGATCGCCGCGCTGCGTGGCGCTGATGGCAATGGCAAATTTGAGGTAGATATTGGCCCATGACTCCGCCAACCCTTCGGTGTGCAGCGCACCCAGGCGTTCATCCGCCAGCGCGCTGTCATCGAGATACGGCATACCGTGATGAAGTATCTGGTTCGGCTGTCCCTGTACTTCATATTTCAGCTCGCCAGGGTTGTAGTCACTCCACTCCAGGCTGGCGCGCGAACCAATCACGCGAATGCTCTGGCTATCCATCGAACCGGCGTTGATCGATGACGCCCACATGCGGCCCACGGCACCGTTGTCGTAATGCATCAACACCAGCGCGTTATCTTCCAGCGGGGCCCGCGACGGGATAAAACTCTGGCGATCGCATAACAGCGATTGGATATGCAGCTGCGGCAGCACCAGTTGCGAGATATAGAAAGTATGGGTAGAGATGTCACCCAGCACGAAAGAGGGCCCGGCGATTTTCGGGTCAACACGCCATTTTTGCGCATCACTGAATTTGTCGGCGCTATCGCTGGCACTAAATCCGTGGGTGTATTGCAATTCGACCATGCGTACTTCGCCAATATCGCCTTTGGCGATCATCGCCCGCATTTGCATCAGTAAAGGGTGGCCGGAGAAACCATAAGTGACACCGACAATCAGCCCCTTCGCTGCCGCCAGGGCCTTAATTTCCTGTGCTTCCTCAGTTGTGAAAAACAGCGGTTTCTCGCAGATAACATGAATCCCGGCATTAAGTGCTGCTTTGGTGATCTCATAATGCGTGCCGTTAGGGGTGGCGATGGTCACCACTTCAACGCCATCATCACGCTGCGCCTCTTCTGCCAGCAGCTGCTGATAGTTGTCGTAGCAACGTTCGGCGTTCATTCCGAGGTTGACGCCAAAATCACGGCCACGTTCCGCATCAATATCAAACGCACTGGCCACCAGCTGATAAGCGGTGTTATCGCGCAGCGCGCCGGAGCGATGTTTATAGCCCACCTGGCTTAAACGTCCGCCACCAATCATTGCCCAGCGTAAAGGACGAGGGATCTTCTTTTCACCGTTTTGCATAGCCATTCCTTAATTATTTGCACTCGGGTGCAATTGAGGTCAGAGGTAAGGGTTCATTTCTGGTTTTTCTGTTCAAACTGCAGGTAATTGGCCTGGGTCACCGTGGCATACGGAATCCAGTTATAGGGAGCGGTTTTCTGTTTATCCAGCATCGCCCTGGTGACCTGCACCGCACCGGTGGCCTGTCCTTTCGCGTCCTGGAAGATGGTCACCGCCATATCACCACTTTTAATAAATTGCAGACCGTCCGGCGTACCATCAATGCCCGCCACCAATACGTGTTCCTTTTTCGCCTGCTTCAGCGCCATGATGGCCCCAATCGCCATTTCATCGTTGTTGGCGGCAATGGCATCGATCGGCGTACCGTTGAGCAACCAGCTGGACACCACATCCACCGCCTCGTTGCGCTGCCATTTGGCGGTTTGCTTTTCCACCACCTTCATATCCTTGTGCGCAGCAATCACCTCTTCCACCGCGCGGGTGCGTTCACGCGCCTCTTCATTCGACAACGCCCCCATGATGATGGCGACATTGCCTTTGTAGTTCATGCGTTGCGCCAGCGCTTCCATCTCCATCTTACCGCTGAGAGCCGAATCGGAACCGACATACGCCATCTGCCCAGCCAGCTTCACCTCCGGTTTACGATTCACAAAGATCAGTGGGATATTGGCGCGTCTGGCCGCCTCCATCATCGGCCTTACCCCCTGGGTATCTACCGGGTTGAGGATAATGGCGTCAACGCCCTGGTTAATAAAATCATCCACCTGCTGAACCTGGAGGGCCACATCGCCTTTGGCATCGGAGAACTGCCCTTTCATGCCTGAGCTATCCAGCTCATGTACCATCTGGGTACGCAGAATCGAGACGAAATTGAGGTCGAAATTGGCCAGTGCAACGCCCACCTGCCAGGTTTTAGCCTGCACACTGGCGATGGCCAGTGCACCTAATATCAGAACTACCGTTTTCACAGTCTTCATGGTCATTTCCTGTAGGGTCATGGTGTTATGATCCGACCGGAAGAGCGACACTGCTGATTTTCACTTTTTGCACCCGGGTGCAAAATAAGCAAAAAAAAGAGACGGACAGTCATATCTTCAGGGGAGGTACTGGCGAAAATGTCGACCACGCCGAAAATTTAGTCAATCCAGCAAAATGTAAATCAGCGGAAGCGATCACAAAATGTTAATCATTTGCACCCGATTGCAAAAAACATTGCAATCGGGTGCAAAGATCAAACATAATCGCAACATCATAAAAACAGGGTTATTTCACGACAGGTTTCGACGCACAAACGCGCTTTGGGTGTTTATTTTCGCTTGGGTTTCACGTTCAATGCAGGGGTCTTTCGCTAACTCCGATATGCAGGTGCTATGAGCAAACCCATCACAAAACCCCATAAAGCCACCGCCAGCGATGTTGCACGCCAGGCGGGCGTGTCGAAATGGACGGTATCGCGTGCCTTTACGCCAGGTGCGTCAATCTCCGACAAAGCGCGTGAACGCGTGCTGGCCGTGGCAACTGAGCTGGGCTACCGCCCTAACCTGTTGGCGCGCAGCCTGTCGCAAAAGAAGACGCACATTATTGGGGTCGTGATTGATGAGATGAGGAATCCGCACTCGCTGCTGTTGATTGATACGGTAACCAACCAGTTGCAGAAACGCGGTTACATGGCCCTGCTGCTCAACATCACCAATAGCGAGAATCATAAATCGGTGATGATGCTAGCCGATCAATTGCAGGTTGATGGTTTGCTGTTCCTCGGCACGGTATTGACGGAAGAACTGGTGGACATCGCGCAGGAACTGCACCTTATCCCACTGGTGCAGCTGTGTCGCAACAATGATGTTCCGGGTATCGATGTGGTGAAAATCGATGACCAGCGTGCAGGGAAACAGCTGGGAGAGCTGCTGCTGGCGCAGGGATATACACGCTTCGGTTATATGCGCGGGCCGGAAACCAGCAGCAACCATTTGCAGCGTCTTGATGGTTTACAGCTGGCGCTGACGGAGGCGGGGTTAACGCTGGAAGTGATGCTGACGGCCGGTGGCTACGCCCAGGAGCGCAGCTATACGGTGCTGACGGAGTATCTCAATGCACACGCGCCTGCCGATCGCATTGACGCGTTGTTCTGTGAGAACGATGCGCTGGCGCTGGGTGCGCTGGAAGCCTTGCACGAGGGCGCTGGTAATAAACATATGGCGGTGGTGGGTTTTGATGGTATCGAGGAAGCCGCCCTCCCCGGCTGGCAACTCACCACCTATAGTCAGCGTATTGATTTGTTGATTGAAGAAGCCTTAAACCGGCTGATTGATGAACGTGCCACCCCGGGTGGCGTCTGGACACAGGGAGAATTGCATATACGACGCTCTCACCTGAAGCCATAAGGTAATAAGGAGGAGCCATTATCCTGCCCCAACGTGAATATTGCTGCCAGAGTTGCTGCCGTCAGGACCCGCAGCGTTGGCAGCATAAAAAATATATCAATTGATTTTTTATTATTTATGGCCAGGAAATTCCATCCTGTGGATACGTGTACCGAAAATATCAGCATGCTCTGGCCCTATTTAAATACCTTCTGAGAAAATAATAACGAATACGGATTCGTCGCTGTTGCCTGCACGCTATTTATCGCGCGGCATCGCCGTGCCTTCCGTTTAGAACGTCGTGCTCTGTAAAATTTATCTGCCGTATCCGTCAGCAGACGGAATGATGAAAGGAAAGATGTATGAACCGAAGAGAAGCGCTCTTTTCGCTCAGCTCGATTGTGGCGTCGCTTGCCGTCGCCCCTCAGTTGCGCGCGAAGGAGTTAAATGATGTCCCGCTGCAAACCCAAATGAGTGCCGATCACCTGCCGTATCCCGCGTGGCAGCAGGGCTATCAGGTACTGACCAACCCCCTGGATCGCCAGAATCTGGCCGCGATTTTTGATCGTTTAATTCCCGCCGATCACCTCGGCCCCTCGGCCAGTGAAGCCGGTTGTATTGAATTTCTCGATAATCAACTGGCTGGCGATTATGGCTCCGGCGCGGCGCTTTATTTAGCCGCACCACTGCACCCGGAAAATGAAGAGAAAATTATGGGTAGTCCGCAATTTCTCTCCACGCCTAAGGAACGTTATTTAACCGGGCTGGTTGCGCTGGAATCCTGGGCACAAAAAAACCATCAGGCGTCATTTCATACTTTAAATGCGCAACAAGTCGATGACTTTCTGACAAAGATGGAAGACGGAAAAATTGATCTGGGAAATACGGTAAACAGCCAGGCGTTCTTTGAATTAATGTTGCAAAATGCGCGCGAAGGCTATTTGTCCGATCCGATTTACGGTGGCAATAAAAATATGGCTGGCTGGAAGATGATTGGCTTCCCCGGCGCGCGCTATGACTATCGCCCTTATATTGAGCGCCGCAACGAAAACCTGGCGCTGATTCCCGTCAGTCTGATTCCCAACGATTAATACGCCGGAGCTGAGTCAATGTCACAAATTAGAAATAAGGCTGACGTGGTTATCGTCGGCCTGGGCTGGGCCGGTTCGGTGATGGCCGAAGAACTGACGCGCGCCGGATTAAATGTCGTCGCGATTGAGCGTGGTGCCTGGCGCGATACCTCCACTGATTTCCCGGTTTCCATTGATGCCGATGAACTGCGTTTCCATACCCGACGTAAAATTCTGCAACCGATGAGCGTTGAAACCACTACCTTCCGCAACCGGAGCGATCAGCTGGCCGCACCGGTGCGTAACTGGTCGGCGTTTCAGTTTGGCTGGAACGTCGGCGGTGCCGGGACGCACTGGGCCGGGATGTCATGGCGCTTTACCCCGTGGGATTTTCAGGTCGCGACACAAACGCGTGAACGCTACGGTGCCAACAAAATGCAGGGATTGCAGTTGCAGGACTGGGGCATCACTTATGATGAAATGGCCCCCTACTACGACCGCTTCGAGCGAATCGCCGGTACCTCCGGTTTCGCCGGTAATCTCAATGGCGAGCGCCGCAAAGGCGGCAATGTGTTCGAGGGACCCCGCTCGCGCGACTATCCGACGCCTCCGCTGAAAGATACCCACTGGATGAGCAAATTTCGCCACACCACGGAAAAGATGGGTTACAACCCGTTCACCGTTCCGGCAGGCAACCTGTCGCAGGCTTACGTTAACCCGCTGGGTGTCAGCATGGGGCCGTGCACCTACTGCGGTTTCTGCGACTTCCACGGCTGCGGCAACTTCTCCAAATCCTCGCCCCAGGCCTGCATTTTGCCGGTACTGATGCGTCGCCCCAACTTCACGCTGCTGACGGAAACGGAAGTGCTGCATGCCGTGAAGCATGATGATGGCAAGACGGTGAAAGGGGTGAAATTTATCACCAAAGAGGGAGTGGAAGGTTTCCAGCCTGCCGATATCGTCTGCATCACCGCCTATCAGATGGACAACGTGCGCCTGATGCTACTGTCGCAGGTGGGCGAAAAGTACGATCCCCGTACCGGACGCGGCACCATTGGCCGTAACTACAACTACCAGACCTGCTCCAGCGTCACCGGCTTTTTCGATAACGAATATATGAACCCGTTTATTGGCGGCGGCGCGCTGGCAGTACAAATCGATGATTTCAATGGCGATAACTTCGATCATAGCGGCCTCGATTTTATTGGTGGTGCCGGAATTATGGGCTTCTCCACCAATGGCCGCCCGATTCAGAACATGAACGGACTGCGTCCAGGTACTAAACGCTGGGGCAGCGAGTGGAAAGCGGGCTATGCGCGTGATTATCAGACCGCGGGCACCATTTTCTGCCAGGGCACCTCGATGCCGATGCGCGAGGCGTATCTCGATCTTGACCCCAACTACAAAGATCGCCACGGCCAGCCGCTGCTGCGTATGACCTTTGACTGGAACCAAAACGATGTGCGCATGGCGAAATACGTCACCGATCGCGCTATCAACATCATGAAGGAAGTGGGCGGCCAGCATCTGGTGGTGGATAACCAGGCAGAACAAAGCTGGAACCCCTATATGCAACACAGCTCGCACACTATCGGCGGCGCAGTTATGGGGGCTGATCCCAGCACTTCAGCACTGAATCCGTACCTGCAAAGCTGGGATGCCCACAACCTGTTTGTGGTCGGTGCATCAGCCTTCCCCAACAATGGCGGTTACAACCCAACGGTGACCGTGGGTGCGCTGGCGGTACGTGCGGCACAAGCCATCCACCAGACCTACATTAAAAATCCGGCACCGCTGGTGGGAGCGTAATCATGGCGAAAGCAAAAAAGATTAGCTGGACCCTCGCCGCGCTGGCGGTGGTCGCGGCAATTGGCGTGACCGGCAGAATGTGGGTGGTACTGGATAGCGACCGCTCAGACGTGGCAGACGATAAGGTGCAACTGGCGGATTTTCATAGCAACGATGATGCCGCCATTAAACGCGGCGAATACGTCATGCGCCTCTCCGACTGCGCCGCCTGCCATAACGCTGATTTTTCCGGTGGCTATAAGATCGATACGCCTTTCGGTGCGTTATTGACCTCCAACATCTCACCGGATCGTGAAACCGGTATCGGGAAAATGACTGAGCGCGATTTCTTCAACGCGGTGCGCCAGGGACGTGGCGAGCATGGCTTCCTCTATCCAGCCATGCCATACACCGCTTATACGCAAATCAGCGATCAGGATATGCACGATCTCTGGGCCTGGTTTTCCGTGCAGCAACCGGTGAAAAACGCCATCGACGAAAATACCGGGATGAATTTCCCGTATAACATTCGTTTGGCGATGGCAGGCTGGAACATGTTGTTCTTCGATAATGCCGCGTTTAAACCACAAAGTACCCAGACCGATGCATGGAATCGCGGCAAATACATTGTCGATGGCCCGGCGCACTGTAGCGTGTGCCACACCGCGCGTAATGCCCTTGGTGGCGAGATCAGCAGCCAGTATCTTCAGGGTGGCAATCTCGGCAGCTGGTATGCACCGGATATTTCACAGAATCCCCATGCCGGTATCGGCAAGTGGACAGATGAAGAGATCGCCGATTACCTGAAAACCGGCTCCAATGGCGGCAGCGTGGCGGCGGGTCCGATGGCTGAAGCGGTCGAGCATTCGACACAATATTTCAACGATCAGGACCTGCACGCCATCGCCTCTTACCTGCGCAGCCTGCCCGCCTCCGCGACCCCGCAGCCGACAGGCTTCGTGATGGATAAACCACGTCATGACCAGGCAGCACTGCGTTATGAGGTGGATTGCTCGGCATGTCATGGACTGGCGGGAGAAGGCATTCACGGAATGGTACCGGCGTTCGCAGGTAACACAGCGATGCTTAATGATCCCACCAATATGATTCATGCGCTGCTGGATGGCGCGCGTGCGCCACATACCGAAGATCGCCCAACGGCTGCGGGGATGCCCGCCTTCGCCTGGAAGTTAAACGATCAGCAGATGGCTGATGTGCTCAACTACGTGCGCAATTCGTGGGGCAATCAGGCGGCAGAAGTGAAAGCCAGTGATGTGGCAACGCTGCGCCAGACAACCGGTGCCGGAGAGAAGCTGAAGACGCCAGCAATGCAGTAATTGTAGGTATTGATGACCGCAAACGCGGTCATCGCCGATCAGCGCAGCAGCTGGGCAATCCCCCATAGCGCTAACGCGTGGTCATCTTCAGAAGGTAAACCGCTGACGCTGACAGCGCCGAGAATCGCGCCCTGAGGATTGAGCAGCGGGAAAGAACCACCGTGATCGGTGTAATCCGCCTGGCTGATAAAAGCCTGCCGATCCATCCGCTCACCCTTCTGCTCGTTAAGCAGCCCCACATACATTGAAGAGTGACCATGACGCAATACGGTATTCCTTTTGCGTCGCATCCACTCCAGATTATCCGGACAGGATCCTGGCAACGCCGCCAGAAACAGCACCTGACCAAAAGCATAGACTTCAATCGAGATGGGTGCCTGCGCTTCACGGCCACGTTGCTGGATGCTCTGACCGATTTGCCAGGCCAGATCGAAGTCAAACTGCGGCAGACGGTGTTCCGCTTCCTGTTGCAACAGGGTTTCAAGGCTAAGCGATAATGACATAACGGTTTCCTCTCCATATGAAATAAAATTTCCACAATTTATAACATGGAAAATATTTTTCACCAGTGATGAGGATCACGTGCCTTAGCCCGAATCACGGGGAATCATGGTAAAACCCATATCGATAATTGGCGTAGTCACTGCTTCGCCCTGCAAACGGCTCAGCAGTTGCTGTGCCGCCAGCCTGCCCATTGCCTGACGATCGATACGCACCGTAGAAATCGCCGGAAAATTAGCGGCGGCAAAATCGAGATCGCCAAAACCAATTACCGCCAGCTGTCTGGGAACCACCAGGCCGCGCGCCTGCGCTTCCATCAGCGCACCCTGCGCCAGGGTATCGGAACTGCATACCAGTACATCTGCCGTGGGATAGGCCGCCAATACCTCAGCGCAGGCTTCACGACCACGCGTCATCAGCGCGGGCAGCGCGACCGGTGCATCGACAAGCAGAGCGATGCCTTGCGCTTTTAATGCCTCCAGCAAGCCCTGCTTACGCTGCAATGCACGCTGATCGTCAGTCCAGATCAATGCCGGTCGCTGATACCCACGCTGCGCCAGATAGGCCGCTACGCATGCACCCACTTTTTCATGAGAAAAGCCTACCAGCATATCAATGGGGGTCGGTGTCATATCCCAAATCTCCACCACCGGCACATCGGCCTGCAACAACACCTTCTTCAGCTGGCTGCTGTGATGGATACCGGTCAGCACCACCCCATCGGGCCGACGCGATAGCAACGTGGCAACGGTTTCCGCCTCAGTCTCGGCCTCATAGCCGGTCACGCACAACAGCATGTGATAACCCTGCGCACTGAGGGTGTCATTGAGGCTCTGAATGGTATCAACAAACATGTTGTTGTTAATTTGCGGCACCACCACGGCAATCAAACGGCTACGATTGGTGGCGAGGCTACCCGCCTGTGCGTTCGGGATATAGCCGGTGGCCTGTACGGCGGCCAGCACCTTCTCTACCGTAGCGGGCCGGACCTGCTGGGGCGAATTGAGCGCACGGCTGACTGTCATCGGTGAAATACCGGCCACCCGGGCCACATCTTCCAGCGTCGGCGCACCTTTGCGCGCCAGATTGCGTTGTTTCATTGCCACTTAGCCTGGAGAAAACCAGCGGCTAGCATAACGTAAAACGGCGTTCCCCGGTAAATGTTAGGGCTATCATTTTTTTCTTCGCAATGCCGAAAATGTGATCAGGTGAACATTAATAACCTAACATCCTGGCGCATATTCCTTTCGAAGCAAAAATGTTAGCGCAATCATTTTAACAGGAGACTCGCATGTCAGGTGTTAATTCCGTCGCAGTGACTTATGCCAAAGCGCAGGGTGCCGCTACCGCTGCCGAAAGTGGCGACCGTATCGTCTGGGTCAATTTATCGCTGGCCTTTCTGCCGCTGGCGACGCCAGTGAGCGATGCCAAGGTGTTGACCGGACGCCAGAAGCCACTGACCGAAGTAGCGATCATTGTGGCGGAAATCGCCACGCGTGATGGCTTTGAGGGTATCGGTTTCAGCTATTCCAAACGTGCCGGAGGCCAGGGTATTTATGCTCACGCCTGCGAAATCGCCGATGCGTTACTCGGCGAAGATCCTAACGATATCGATAAAATCTATACCAAACTGCTGTGGGCTGGCGCATCCGTGGGCCGCAGCGGCATGGCCGTGCAGGCTATTTCCCCCTTCGATATTGCATTGTGGGATATGAAAGCACGACGCGCCCGTCTGCCGCTGGCGAAACTACTCGGGGCGCATCGCGATTCGGTGCAGTGCTACAACACCTCGGGCGGCTTCCTGCATACCCCGCTCGATCAGGTGCTGAAGAACGTCGCCATTTCACGCGAGAACGGCATCGGCGGCATTAAAATCAAAGTCGGCCAGCCTGATACCAAAGAAGACTTGCGTCGCCTGGCAGCGGTACGTCAGACGCTGGGCGATGATTTCCCGCTGATGGTCGATGCCAACCAGCAATGGGATCGTGAAACTGCCATTCGCATGGGCCGCAAAATGGAACAATTCAATCTGGTGTGGATTGAGGAACCCCTGGATGCTTACGATGTTGAGGGGCACGCAGCTCTGACCGCCGCGCTGGACACCCCGATTGCCACCGGTGAGATGCTCACCAGCTTCCGCGAACATGAGCAGCTGATCCTCGGTAACGCCAGCGACTTCGTCCAGCCCGATGCACCGCGCGTCGGCGGTATCACGCCGTTTCTGAAGATTATGGATCTGGCGGCCCGTCACGGACGCAAGCTGGCCCCGCATTTCGCCATGGAGATTCATATCCATCTGGCGGCCGCCTACCCGATTGAACCCTGGCTGGAACATTTTGAGTGGCTCAATCCGCTATTCAATGAACAGCTGGAACTGCGTGATGGGCGCATGCTGATTTCTGACCGCCACGGCCTCGGTTTTAGCTTGAGCGAGCAGGCGCGTAAATGGACCACGCTTACCCACAGCGTGGGTAAGCGGCCCTGAATGACAGCTGCTACGTCACATTTTCGCGGCGCTGGGCTTTCGCCAGCGTGCGCGCCAGCAACGACGAATACAGCGGTTTGCCACCAAAGAATTGCGCCGCCAGCGTGGCTCCCAGGCAGGTGATGATCATCGGCAGGATCAGCTGATAGTTATTGGTCATCTCCAGCACCAGCACGATGCCCGTCAGCGGTGCTCGCACCGAAGCGGCAAACAGCGCTCCCATGCCGGCGACGGCAAACGTCGCCGCTTCCAGCTGATAACCAGGAAACCAATGTGCGCAAAGCTGACCAAAACAGGTACCAAGTAGGGTACCCAGTGTCAGCATCGGCGCAAAAATTCCGCCGGGTGCGCCAGAGGCAAAACAGCAGATGGTGATCACCACGCGTAACGCGAACAGGGCAAATAATCCCAGCGCGGTGAAGTGTCCGGCAGAGAAATCCGGGATCAGCGTGATGCCGCCGCTGATGGCTTCCGGCAGTATCCATCCCAGCACACCACAAATACCAGCCAGCAAACTGCCCCACAACACCCAGGGCGCGGTACGTCCGTGATGCAGCCGCTGGAACTGATCCTGGGTCCAGAAAATCAGGCGATTAAACGCCACGCCGCAGCCGCCAAACAGGATGCCGAGCAGCAGATATAGCCATAAGGTGGACGTCGGTGCATCTTTAAGCTGACCAATGTTGATAATCGCTTCATTGCCGTTAAACAGGCGGAACACGATGCTCGACATAATCACACCGACGAACACCGCTTTAATAGAAATCAGGCTGTAGCGGAACTGCGGACGCATTTCCTCGATGATAAACAGAATCCCCGCCAGCGGTGCGTTGAATGCGGCAGAAAGCCCGGCCGCCGCACCGGTTGCCAGCAAGGTATGACGCGCTTCTGACGAGCGCACCCCGAACATATCGGTACACATACGTCCAATATTGCCACCGATCTGCACCGTCGGACCTTCACGCCCCAGCACCATGCCCGACCCAAGCGCGCCCATCCCGCCGATAAACTTTACCGGCAATACGCGCCACCAGCGCACCGGCCTGAGTTCTTCCAGCGCGCCCTCAATTTCCGGGATGCCCGATCCCCCCGCTTCTGGCGCAAAGCGTCGTACCAGCCAGTAGCCCAGCGCACCCAGCAGGGCGGCCGCAAAGAAAGCACAGAGCACATTCAGCAGCGGATTACTCGCCTGATCAGCCAGCCAGTTCAGCCGTGAATGAAAAATAAAGTTCACTGATTTATCAAAGGCTACCGCCACCAGGCCGGTCAAAATACCAACCAGCGCCGCCAGTAATAGCAGAGCAACCGGAGTTTTATCGCGCCGCATCAAGCGTTGCAGCAACAGAAAACGCCCCGCGCGCATCACCGTTTCCGGCTGCGCAGAATCTTGTGTAACAGACATGCCATCCTCTATCTTTAAATTTATTGTTCTTCTGTATCGGGCAACTCACCGTAGTGAATCGCCAGCCACACCGTTGGCTGGTCTGCCGCCGTCCAGTTCACACGATGACGGCAGCCGGGAGGGATATCAACAAAATCACCGGGACGTAATCGCCGTTCGGCTTCACCCTCAAGCTGCAAACCGGCCTCTCCCTGCACGACCAACACCCATTCGCCCTGCGTCTGGCAATACCAAAAATCCGGCGGGCTGGCCTGGCCGGTTGAAACAATACGTTCGATACGCAGATTGGGACGTTGCAAAAGTTGCTCGAAGGTTTCAGCACTGCCTGCCTGGGCCACCGCAGGGAAGGCCTGCAACAGATTGGTTAACATGGTGATGTCTCATCATCGGTGCGTAATCAATGCACTGTAACGCAGGCTTCACCCTGATTGCTCACAGTTTTTTGTGTCACTGATTGACGCGTAGGCGGCAAGTCACGATCATTCCCGGCCAGAATGGCTATGCACGGAGCATAAAAGTGTCTGAACTCAGTAACGCGTTGCTGGAAGAGATTATCGAACAGGTTCGCCCGCTGACCCGGCAGGGAAAAGTGGCGGACTATATTCCCGCGCTGGCGGGGGTATCACCCGATCAGGCAGGCATCGCAATTTATGTCGCTGATGGCACCTGTTATCAGGCGGGAGACGCCGATACCCGTTTTTCCATTCAGTCGATCTCGAAAGTGCTGTCGCTGACCCTGGCGCTGACGTTATATGACGAGCCGGAAATCTGGCAGCGCGTCGGCAAAGAGCCCTCCGGCCAGGCGTTTAATTCGCTGCTGCAACTGGAGCTGGAACAGGGCAAACCGCGCAATCCCTTCATCAACGCCGGGGCGCTGGTGATGTGCGATCTGCTGGAAAGCCGACTGACCGCACCGCGTCAGCGCATGCTGGAGATTGTGCGGCATCTGGCGCAGCGCAATGGCATCAATTATGACCGGGTAGTGGCCCGCTCCGAATATGAACACTCGGCACGGAACGCCGCCATTGCCTGGCTGATGAAATCCTTCGGCAATTTCCACAACGATGTTAGCAAAGTGATGGAAACCTATTTCCACTACTGCGCGATGGCGATGAGCTGCACCGAACTGGCCCGCACCTTCTTCTACCTGGCAAATCATGGACGCAGCCTCGGTGATGAGACCACGGTAATTTCACCGCGTCATGCACGTCAGGTCAACGCGCTGATGATGACCAGCGGCATGTACGACGGTGCGGGCGAGTTCGCCTGGCGTGTGGGAATGCCAGCAAAATCCGGCGTTGGCGGCGGCATTATCGCGGTCATCCCCGGAGAAATGAGTATCGCGGTGTGGTCGCCCGCGCTGGATAACTCGGGCAACTCACTGGCCGGTACGGTGATGCTGGAGATGCTGACGGAACGGCTGGGACGATCGATTTTTTAATCGTGCGCTTAACTCACCACATTTTGCGCAGTGCCCTGCCAGAATCCGGCGAGATTGCGTTCAATACCGCGCAACAGGTTGGCAACCCCCTGCTGGCTGGCCCAGGCGATATGCGGCGTCAGCATCAGGTTAGGTACATCAGGCTGCAATAGCGGATGATCGGCAGCGGGTGGTTCACTGGTCAGCACATCCAGTGCCGCCCCGGCAATCACCCCCTGGCGCAACGCATGGGCCAGCTCGGTTTCGTTGATCAGACCGCCACGCGCAGTGTTGATCAGCAGGGCGGAAGGCTTCATCTGCGCCAGCGCGGATAAATTGATCAGCTGCTTTGTTTCTGGCGTCAGCGGGCAATGCAGCGTCAGCACATCGCTTTGCGCCAGTACCTGCTCAAACGGCACATACCCATCACGCAAGACGCTGCTGCCTTTACGGTCGGCATATAACACTTTCATCCCCAGCGCCTGAGCCATCTCTCCAACGGCGCGGCCAATATCGCCTTTTCCGATGATCCCCAGGGTCGCACCATAGATGTCCTGGATCGGCTGACGATGCGCGCAAAAATGCGACGAGGCAGGCCAGGCGCTACGCGTGCTGTTGACGTAGTCCACCAGATGACGTCGCAGGGCAAATAATGCCGCAATCACCCCTTCCGCCACGCTGCGCGTGGAGTAGCCCGGTACGTTGCTGACGACAATGCCCCGCTCGCGACAGGCCGCCAGATCGATGCAGTCATAACCGGTAGCCGCCACGCAGACGTAACGTAAGGCGGGCAGCTGGCGCAGCGTATCAGCGCGCAACGGCACCTTGTTGGTGATCACCATCTCCGCATCATGCAGTACATGGACCAGTTCCGCCAGCGAGGTGGTGGCGCGATACTGCCAGTCGGTACACCATTGGGGACGTTGTGGCGCACGCGGTAGGGTATCGCCGTCAAGGGTGACAATCTTCATTGCTTCTCCGCTTTAATGTTTCTCTATTGATCTTGTCAGGTTGCATTAAGGTTAACAAAAGCTGGGTGTTACGTGATTTTTTTCAAAAGATGCGAATTATTTCTTCAATGCCTTCAGTTTTTTTAACCCATCACAGGTAATCGCGTTACACTTCCGCCCAATTTAATCAGTAACCTCCGTTTCCGCCATGATGTTTTCGTCTGCAATTCGCCAGCGCCTGACTGTCTGCATCGCCATCGTGGCGGTGTTGTTGCTGTTTGTTGCGCCGGTGGTATCGAAAACGTTGCTGGAACGTCAGAACCACATGCAAAGCATGATGGCCGACATGCCTATGCATCACGATGCCATGCCGGATATGGCGATGCCGGGCATGGATCATCATATGATGGACGATGGCGAATTCGCCTGTGGCTACTGTGATTTGCTGGTGCATGTGCCGTTGATGATGTGGGTGTTTATCCCCTTCATCTGGCTGATGCTGGTAATTTCCCGCGCCCCACCGCTGCCCTGCGTCATCGCGCCGGTGACCCGTCGTCAAGTCGCAACCCACCGACCGCGCGCGCCGCCTGCCCTTCTCTCCTGCTGACATGATTCAAACGGTAGCGCATCCCGCTGGATGACGCTTGAGCATTCTTTTATCGCAAGGAAGACGGCTTTGTCTGCTGTTCACTCTGTAGCACCGCGCGGCGCGGTGCTTAATTTGCTACGCCGCTTACATTTCTATATCGGCCTGTTTGTCGCCCCTTTTATCTTTATCGCTGCGCTGAGCGGCACACTGTATGTGCTGACACCCCAGCTGGAAAACGTGCTGTATAAAGACGCGTTAAGTGTTCAGCCTGGTGACCACGCACAACCCTTGTCGGCACAAATCGCCGCTGCCCGCGCTTATGCTGGTGAGAAACAACGTATCTATGCCGTTCGCCCGGCACCGGGTGCCAGCGATACCACGCGTGTGCAGTTCAGCGATCCCTCCCTCGGTGTTTCGCAGTCACGTTCGGTATTTATCGATCCCTACACCTTACAGGTGAAAGGCGATATGACGGTCTATGGCACCAGTGGCGTGCTGCCACTGCGCATGACCATCGACCTGCTGCACAGCAGCCTGTTGTTGGGGGACTTGGGCCGCAACTACAGCGAGCTGGCAGCTTCCTGGCTGTGGGTGGCGGCGCTCGGCGGTGTACTGCTGTGGCTAGGGACGCGTCCACGCCGCAAGGCAAAAACGCCACGTGGACGCTTTGCCTTTAGCCGACACTGGCACATCACCCTTGGCCTGACGCTGCTGCTGGGCTTACTGTTTTTCTCCGTCACCGGACTGACCTGGTCGCAATGGGCAGGTGGCAATATTGATCGCTGGCGCACCGAACTGAACTGGCTGACGCCACAGGTCAACACCGCGCTCAACCACGATGAACCTGCGATGGCCGCCGACCCCCATGCCGACCATCAAAGTATGCCGGGCATGGATATGTCGACGATGGCGATGCCGGTACAACATGGCCCGGTCAATGTCGCCGATGGCGACTGGGATCGCGCGTTGCACGCAGCGCGAGCTGCCGGAATCTCGGCGACCAAACTGGAGTTACGTCAGCCGAAAAATGCTGATAAGGCATGGACGGTAAGCGAAATCGATCGCAGCTGGCCGACTCAGGTGGATGCCGTGTCAGTGAATCCACAGGATTTCACCATCGTCGATCATGTGTATTTCGATCGTTTCCCGCTGGTGGCGAAGCTGACACGCTGGGGTGTGGATGCGCACATGGGGGTGTTGTTCGGCCTGGCAAATCAGCTGCTGCTGGCGGCCTTCGGTCTGGGTTTATGCACCATGATTGTGTTGGGTTATCGCATGTGGTGGCTGCGTCGTCCACAGCAGGCAGAAGCCAGTCCGTCCCAGACTTTGACAGCCGCCTGGCTGGCGTTACCACACTATGCCAAAGGGGGCTGTTTGCTGCTGGCACTGGCGCTCGGTTATGCGCTGCCAGTAATGGGCGTGAGTCTGCTGGCGTTTTTGCTGGTCGATATCCTGCGCTTCCGTGCTCAGCAACGCGCACCGGTTGATGCGCAGGTGCTGCTGGCCGCGCAGCAATCGCCGCTTGGCATTATTCGCGCCCGATTTGCCGTGAAACGCAAGGAGATGCGTCACTTCCTGTATGGGCTGTGTGTGCTGGCGCTGATTGTCGGCACGGTGATGAGTAATGCGATTATCGGTGGCGTGATTGAACAATATGGTATCCCGTTCAGCAGCTGGTCACTGACCATGTATCTGACCCAGGGCTTTATGATCGCGCTCTACACCACGGTGTTTACCGCGCTGATGTCGATTCCGCTGTGGTATTTCTTCCTCGGCGAAAAGGATGATTCACAGGGGTAAACCTTAACTCACGGCGCGAGCCATCGCGCCGTGATCATTAAATACCCGGCGTCAGAAATCTGCCTTCAGCACCACGCGATAATGCGCTTTACCAGCACGGACATGATCGAGCGCGTCATTCACTTTCGACATCGGGAATTCTTCCACGGTCGGCGCGATATCAACGCGTGATGCCAGTTTCAGCAACGCACGCAGCTGACCCGGTGAACCGGTGGAAGAACCCGTAACCGCACGGTCACCAACAATCAGGCTAAATGCCGGAACTTCAAACGGCTTCATCACCGCACCCACGGTGTGGAACTTGCCCTGACGCGCCAGTGCCTGGTAATAGGGTTTCCAGTCGAGATCCACCGCCACGGTGCTGATAATCAAATCAAACTGTCCTGCCAATGCATTCAGCGCCTCCGGGTCACGGCTGTTGACCACGCGGTCAGCGCCCATCGCCAGAATCGATTCGGTTTTACCGGCAGACGAACTGAACGCGGTGACTTCCGCCCCCATCGCGCGCAACAGTTTGATCGCCATATGACCGAGGCCACCGATACCAATCACCCCAACGCGGCTGGTCGCGGTGATGTTGTTCATCAGCAACGGTTTAAACACCGTGATACCGCCACACAGCAACGGACCGGCGGTAGCAATATCAAGCGATTCTGGCAACGGGATCACCCATTGCCAGTTAGCGCGCAGATGGCTGGCGAATCCACCGTGGTTATTGATGGTGGAGACCTTACCGTTTTCGCAGTTGACCTGGTCACCGGTGATACAGGCATCACAGTGCTGGCAGCTTTTGGCTGTCCAGCCGATACCGACACGCTGGCCGAGACTCAGCCCTTTATTCTGCGCCGCGTCCCCCAGCGCCACCACACGCCCAATCACTTCGTGACCGGCAATCAGCGGATAGGTTGAGCCGCCCCATTCATTATCAATCATCGACAGATCGGAGTGGCAGACACCACAGTAATCCACCTCTACCTGCACATCCTCGGCAGCCAATGGACCGGCCTCGTATTCGTAAGGCACCAGCGCCTCACCCGCCTGCATGGCGGCATAGCTCGTAATTTTCATTGCTGTCCTCAGTGGTTGGTCTCTGACGACAGAAGTTTATCAAATCATGCCCCATTATTATGCTGAATAATCATACGATTATGTTAGCACCTGCTGCGAAGCAGCGTTAAAGCGGGTCATGATTAATCGGGCTACGAAAGGCGTTACGCGCCGCCTCAATCAACTGACTGGCTGTCACCGTCGGCGGCAGGTGCGTCAGCACTTTCATCGCCTGCCAGTAACATAGCACCATCTCTTCATCGCTCTCGTTTTCGGCCATTTCCCTTAACCGCCCACGCAGGGTCAACACATCCAGCGTCTGCTGCTCATCCACCATCTCCGCAATCGTTTGATTGATAACCTGATGGATGATTTTCCAGGAAATTTCGGCAAGCACAATTAACCTCTTTTTTATCTCTCTCAGCTCCGGGCAAATGAATACAAAAGGCGCGACGGCTGCAGCGCCTGAAACAACGAAAATGTAGGATAACTATAGTTGGTTATTTAGCTGGCAAAGGGCATCGCGCCTGACAATTTCGTAGCTCGCGGATCTGTAAACTGATTTTTATCTGGCACGAATTATGACACCAGAGAATGGCTTTGTAACAAAAAAGCCTGAGCTTGTGCTGGTCGCCACCGCAACGCTTTGTCAAAGTAGAAAAACTTTTTCTCTACACAGGGAGTCACGATGAGTCAGTCAACCGCATTGCATGCCGATCCACTGGTCTGGGGCCACGGCCCGAAGGTGTTTGAAGTGTTTCTCGAACCAACCTGCCCGTTTTCGGTGCGCGCATTTAATAAGTTCGATGCGTTATTAAACCTGGTCGGCGAAGAGAAGATGACGCTGAAAATCTGTTTGCAATCACAGCCGTGGCATATGTATTCCGGCCTGATTGTGCGCTACATTCTTGCCGCGTCCACCCTGCCCGCAGGCAAAGCCGCCGCCAAAGCGGTGCTGAAAGCAGTGGCCGATCACCGCGAAGAGTTCGAGTTCACCGATCACGCCCGCGGCCCCAATATGGATACCACGCCGAACCAGCTCCTCGATCGTCTGGAGCAATACAGCGGTGTCAATGCACGCGAGCCTTTTGACCGTGCCGAATTGCAGAATGAAATCAAATGGCATTGCAAATATTCACGCCAGAACGGTATCCACGTGTCACCCACCTTTATTGTCAATGGGCTGGTGCAGGCGGATATTGGCAGTGGTGATGAGATCGAATCCTGGGCAAAACGTATTCTTGCCTGACTCCCGAGGCCCGCGTCGTCGGGCCTTTCGCTATATTTCGCAATAGTTTACTCCTTGCTTCGTTATGCTTATCCTGTTAATCGTTATTTACCTAATTATATAGCGAGAAATGGAATGCAACATAAACTGCTTAGCGCGTTACTGCTCACCGCAGGCGCGAGTCTCAGTCTTAATGCCCTGGCAAATACTGACATCCGTGTGACCTATGCCGGTTCGATGGGCAAAGTCATGGACCAGGCGTTAGGTCCAGCGTTTGCTAAAGAAAATAACGGTAATTACCAGGGACAAGGCCAGGGGGCTTACGGTATGGCTCGCCTGCTGGCGAGTAAGAAAATCACTGCCGATGTGTTTGTTTCCATCACCCCAGGGCCGATGCAGATCCTGAAAGATGCCGGACTGATCGATACCGCAGTGCCGGTTGCCAGTACCAGCATGGTGATCGCCTACAGCCCGAAAGGGAAATACGCTCAGCAGTTTGCTCAGGCCAAAGGCAGCGATGCCAGCTGGCTGAAAGTGCTGGCAACGCCAGGGCTGAAATTTGGCCGCACCGACCCAATTAACGATCCGAAAGGCCAGAACATTGTCTTTACCCTGCTGCTGGCTGAGAAGTATTACCACCAGCCGGGCATCGCCGAAAAAATCATGGGCGGGGTACAAAACCCGGCGCAAACCCATCTGGAAGGTGGCCTGCTGGCGCGCCTTGAGAGTGGCCAGGTTGATGCTGCGGCCGGTTACGAAAGTGAAGTGATCTCCGCCCATCTGCCTTATATCGCGCTGCCGGATGAAATCAACCTGAGCAACCCGGATCAGGCGAAACAGTGGTATGACACGGTCAGCTTCCAGGTGAAAGACAGCAAAGGCGAGGAAAAAACCCTGCATACTCAACCGATGGTGTATTACGCCGCGGTGCTGAAAAACGCGCCAAACGGCACCGCTGCCGGTAAAGCCTTCGTTGACTTTATGCTGAGCCAGCCGGGCCAGACGCTGTTGAAACAGAACGGCTATGCGGCACCGAAAGGTGGCGTGCTGTACCAGCCATGAGAAAACGCCAGTCCACCGCGTTGTGGCTCTCACTTCCGGCCCTGTTGCTGCTGGCTGTCCCGTTCGTCACGCTGATTGGCGTGACGCACTGGCAACATCTGCGGCTGGCATGGGGCGATAGCCATGCCATCGCTACCTCCCTCGCGCTGGGAGGGGTGGCGCTGTTGCTGATTTTTCTCAGCGGATTACCGGTGGCCTGGTGGCTGTCACAGGCGCGGGGGAAAGCGCGCCTGATCGTGGAATTGCTGGTGTTGATCCCGCTACTCACGCCACCGCTGGCGATGGGGATTTTGCTGGTGAGTGCCTATGGGCCTTACAGTGTGCCCGGCGAGTTACTGGGACGGTTCGGCATGACGCTGGTGAATAACCCGGCAGCCTTTGTGCTGGCGCAATGGTATGGCGCGTTGCCTTACTTTGTCACTGCCGCACGTTCCGCCTTCGCTGGCGTGCCGAAAGAAATTCTTGAAGCCGCTCGCACCCTCGGCGCACCTCCCTGGCAACGTTTCTGGCGATTGTCAGTGCCGCTGGCGGCACCGGGTCTGGCTTCTGCTACCGCCCTGGCCTGGGTGCGTGCCATGGGCGAATTCGGTATCGTGATGATCTTTGCCTACTTCCCTCAGGGAATGCCGGTGCAACTCTACAACAACCTGCAAAATGACGGCGTTGACGCCGTGTATGTACTGTTATGGCTGTTGTTGTTGTTTACTTTACCGGTACCGCTGCTGTGCTTTGTCACCTCGCGCCGCTTGCAGCAGGGGAAAGTCGCACTGGTTTAAATTCGTTACCCCGAGTGCCAGCGCTCGACGCGCCGCGCACTTTCCTCCATCGCCTGTTTAATACTTTCCAGTAAAGGTTCCATATCGAGCGGTTTGATAAAAAAAGCAAAAGCATCCTGGCGATATTCTTCCGGTGTGCCCTGGTCGGCCATAATAATCACCGGCAACAATGGATGAAGTTGGTTATGTTCCGCCAGCCAGTTTTGTCCGTTGATATCCGGCAGCGGCACATCAAGTAGCAGACAACCCCGTAACGGCCTGGCTCCCGCTGTGGCGGCCTCAAAATCGGTAAGATCAATAAAGTCCACCACCTGATAATCCAGTGCTTTCAACAGGAACCCAAGGGATTCGCTCACGGATACGTCGTCTTCCACTAACCAGACCGTCGCAATCATCAATTTACCCCGCAGCTAAAACGTCATGCGAGCGCTGATAATAGTCTGCGTACGGCCACATCTCCACCGGCGAAAATCAGCCATAAAGCCGCATTCCGTCGGGGATTTGTGTGAATAGCACCAGGTTAAAAAACAGCAGATCCTGCGAACGCCAGGCACATCGGGAGGATAATTATCTGACTCCAGCACTGGCGTGGTCTTGCTTTTTGCACCACACCAGTGCGAAATCAGATATTTCTAAGGCATCGTGTAAAATCTACTTACACTCAAATGAGGCGGACTAGCTGTTGCGTTGCAAATGGCTGCTGACAAAGGCCTTACAGCGCGGCGAAATCGGGTCGCTGAACACTTGTTGCGGTGAGCCTGACTCTTCGATTTTACCCTGATGCAAAAACACCGCTTTATTGGAAACGTCGCGGGCAAAACCCATCTCGTGCGTCACGATAATCATGGTACGCCCCTCCTCCGCCAGCCCGCGGATCACGCGCAGCACTTCCCCCACCAGTTCCGGGTCCAGCGCCGAAGTCGGTTCATCGAACAGAATCGCCTTCGGCTGCTGCGCCAGCGCGCGGGCAATCGCCACACGTTGCTGTTGCCCACCCGAAAGCTGTGACGGCCAGGCGTTGCGTTTTTCATACAAACCCACTTTGTGCAACAGCGCTTCGGCCTCTTCCAGCGCCTCTTTATGGCTGCGCTTTTGTACATGCACCGGGGCTTCCATGATGTTCTGCAACACGGTTTTATGCGGCCACAGATTAAAGCTCTGGAACACAAAACCCAGCTGCATCCGCATCAGCTTGATGCGGTTACGCTGCTCGCGATTCAGTTTTTCATGCGGATTATCGATGGTGACCACTTCGTCACCTACCGCGATCTCGCCCCCCTGGGGAATTTCGAGGAACGGGATGCAGCGCAGCAGGGTACTTTTGCCCGAACCACTGGCACCGATCAGCGAAATCACATCGCCATCCTGTGCTGTCAGGCTGATGTCGTGCAGCACGTCATGGCCACCGTAACTTTTTCTGAGATGGCTCAGGGCGATAGTCGGTTTGCTCATTAACGTGCTCCAGCGTAATAAGGGGACAAACGGCGCTCCAGCAGCGCCACACCTTTGCTCACCAGCACGGTCAGCAGCAGGTAGATAATCGCCGCGCTGATAAATACCTCCAGCGCGCGGAAGGTCTCGGACACAATCGAATCGGCAATCCCGGTCATCTCCATCAGACTGATGGTGCTGACCAGCGACGTTGATTTAATCATCGAGATGATTTCATTGCTGTAAGCAGGCAATGCCTGACGCACGGCAATCGGCAGTGTGATGCGGCGCAGCATGGTAAAGCGCGACATGCCGCATACCTTCGCCGCTTCCAGCGATTGCACGCTCACCGCATTCAGGCCGCCGCGCAGAATTTCCGAGGTGTACGCTGCATCATTAAGAATCAGGGCGATCAGGCCACACCAGTAAGGATCACGCAGCAGCGGCCAGAAGAGGCTCTCGCGCACCGCCGGTAAGCTGCCGAGTCCGTAATAGATCATGAAAATCTGAATCAACAGCGGCGTACCGCGAAACAGCCAGACATAAAACCGCGCGACATAGCTGCCCACACAATTTTGTCGCAGCAAATTCAGCAATAACGCCAGCATCCCGCCACCGAGTAATGACAGGACGGCAAGATTCAGCGTGAGCGGTAATCCGCGCAGCAGCGCCACCAGCGTGTGCTGCAAAAAGGAAAAATCCATCGGGCCTCCTTACAACCGGGCGCGTTGTTGCCCGCGCATGGCCACTTTTTCCACATAACGGAAGACAAAATCGGAACAGGTGGTGATGATCAGGTAAATCACTGCACCCACGCTGTAGAAGAAGAACGGCATTTGCGTTGAATTGGAGGCGGTAGAAATCTGGTTCATGGTTTCTACCAAGCCGGTCACTGAAACCAGCGCCGACTCCTTAATCACTGATTGCCACTGGTTCCCCATACCGGGTAACGCGGTTTTCAGTGCCTGCGGCACAATCATGCGGCGAAACAGCATCAAACGCCCCATGCCAGTCACAGTAGCAGCTTCCAGCGTCCCTTTCGGGATAGCGTGATAAGCCCCACGAAACACGCCGCTTTGATACGCACCCGAGATCAACCCGATGGCGATAGCCCCGGCGACAAAGCCGTTCACATCGAACGGCCCTGGTAAATCGAGCAGTGCGCCAAAGAAGCCCACCACCTGGCGGCCACCAAAGTAAAACAGGTAGATCACCAACAGTTCCGGCACACCGCGAAACAAAGTGATGTAGCCACCCGCCAGCCGTTGTTGCCAGCGCGAGCCACCAATCTGCATCCAGCACAACAGGCTGCCAAGAATTGCGCCCAGCAGCCAGGCGCAGAGTGAAACGGTCACGGTGACGGTAGCGGCATTAAGCAGCACGCCGCCCCACCCTTCGTCACCGAATCCTAACAGTTGCCAGTCGATAGTCATAAGCGTCAGGCATTACTCCGCAGGTGCGACGTTCTCGCCGAACCACTTAATAGAAAGCTGTTTCAGCGTACCGTCTTTGATCATTGAGACCAGCGCAGCATCCAACGCGGCTTTCAGCTCCGGATTGTTTTTACGCAGCGCAATCGCTGAACCCTGGCCCAGCACACCACCAACAAAACCATAGCCGGTGCTGTTCACGGTATCCGCATGTTTTTTCACATAGGCATTGAGGTTAGTACGTGACGCCATCACCGCATCAACGCGGCCATTCAGCAGATCGGCGAAGGTTTCCGGGCCACCCTGATAGGTGCGGATGGTCGCCACATCAGACAGATATTTGTTAAGGAAGTCAGCCTGGATGGTGGCAACCTGCACCGCAATGGTTTTGCCTTTGAACTTCGCTTTCAGCGCGTCGATGGCTTTGGTCATACCTGCTTCATCACCGGCCTGCACCACTTCGTTGTTACCTGGCAGGGTATCCAGCGCACTGCCTTTCAGGGTGACAAAGCCCGACACGCTGACGGTGTATTGATGGGTGAAATCCACCACTTCTTCACGCTTCGGCGTGACAGTTACCGCATCCACCACCGCATCGTATTTGCCATCGACCAGGCCGGGGATCATGCCTGACCATTTCTGTGCCACCAGCTCGTATTTGAAGCCAACGCGTTTTGCCAGTTCTGCCACCATATCCGGCTCATAACCGACAATTTTACCGCTCGGCGTGGATTGGTTGAACGGAGGATAAGCCGCTTCGGTGGCAAATTTCAGGGTGCCAAAATCTTTCGCCTGGACCAGAGCAGAAGTGGCAAGCAGCAGCATGCCAACGGAAGCGGTGAAAAGCCCTTTACGCATCATCATAAAACCTCAGGATTTGTTATTGATTGCTGGAGAGTAAATCGATGGCTAAACGGGCTAACGCCTGAGTGCCTGCATGGATACTGCGCTCATCGGGCTGATAATCCGAGTTGTGCAGGTGATCGTCGCGTCCTGGCGCGCCGGAACCAATATGGATCTGGCATCCCGGTGCCCGTTCGGTAAACAGCGAGAAATCCTCAGCGCCAAAGCTGGCACTGGGTTTAGCGATAATCGCTTTACCAAACTGATGCGACAGGATGGTTTCCAGTTGGTCAATCAGCGCATCGTCATTCATCAGTGGTGGTACACCGCGCTGATAATTGACCTCGATACGCGTATTCAGCGCCAGCGCCACCCCCGCGCAAATACGTTTAAACGCCGTCTCGATATGTGCGCGTGCCGCCGGGGACTTCGCCCGCACCGTGCCCTGAATCAGGCAGCTATCAGAAATGATATTGTGCGTGGTGCCACCGTGGATATGGCCAACAGTTAGCACCGCCGAGTTAGCCGGATCGAGTTCACGGGAAACAATAGTTTGCAACTGGGTGATCAGATGCACCGCCGCAATGATCGGATCGGTACCCATATGCGGGCGCGCAGCATGGGTTGAGGTGCCGTGCACCACCAAATCAAACTCATCGCTGGAGGCAGTGCTGGCCCCGCGTGTCAGGCCGATTTCACCGGCCGCCAGTTCCGGCTTGTTATGCAGCGTAATCGCCAGATCGACGCCATCTGCCGCACCATCGGCGATCATCGCTTCCGCACCACTTTCCGGCGTTTCTTCCGCAGGCTGAAAAATCAGGCGTACCGTGCCGTGCAGCTGGTCACGATAATGCGGCAGGATGGATGCCACGCCCAGCAACGTCGCAGTATGAATATCATGGCCGCAGGCATGCATTTTGCCCGGATAATTGCTGCTGAACGGCAACCCGGTTTGCTCGTGAATCGGCAGCGCATCCATATCGGCACGCAATAATACGGTTTTACCGGGATGAGCACCGACGATGTCCAGCATCACACCGGTTTTCCCTACGCCGGTTTTCGGCGTCAGGCCGAGAGCTAACAACTCCTGCTCAACGATTTTCGCGGTACGGTGAGTATCGAAACCCAGTTCAGGATGGGCGTGAATATCACGACGGATATTGATGAGATGTGCTTCCAGGCTTTCGCTTCTGGCACTGATTTCCCGGGCCAAAGTGGCTTGATGGTCTTTCATGGTTGCGGTGATCTTTTTCAGGCTTGCGCCCGGCCTTTATGGCATTTTTATGAAGAAAGTCTCCGTATTTATTCACAGCCCCAGGCAGAATGCAACGCGCAATCTCGCGGGTTACTTGCTGAATTTTCGTGATATTTTGCTAATCCCCTGCGAAAGCAGGATAAAAATCCATGTGCGGGAAATGAAGCAGTCATAACATTCATAATCGACTGCGGATCATCAGTATTTCTGATTTTGTTACTGAACGAACGATTGCTGGATATTTAGGCAATCTGGCTGTTATACCAAAACCATAAGCGTATGTGGTAATTCATAAAAGCCATTCATCTGATTCAATAAACTGGGTTTATTTGATGCACGTTGTTAGTAAGACGGCTTCATAAATTTTGTTTTACTATCAGGAGATTAATGTGATTCGGGCTTCAATATCACATGCAGAACTTAGAACGTATGATTTGAACACAGAACAAATCCAGCCACGTCGGACCTCGCAGGATCCGCTGCCTTTTACCAGCGGTAATGCAGCAAACCCCTACCTTGCCACTCCAATCTGTCCAGGAGCGGGGGGTGATATTTCCCCGCCTGCCCGTTCGGTCAATGCGCTATTAGTTTTCCAGACTGATCAATTGAAAATTGCAGAATTTGTCATGGATAAATTGAAACTCAATAAAAGCACGTTGCAATTGATGCCAGGGCTTTTAAAAACGACAGACTCAGGCATTGATATAGCCAATAAAGAACAAATAAACGCCTCAAAAAAATTAAATAGCAAACTCATCGATAATATTTCAACTGCATTCAGTAATAAACATCGAGTGCCCCTGAAAGACGTTAAAAGCATCATAAAAAAAGAATTCAAAGCAGCGGCAATAAAAATACGTAACAGCAATAACTGGGACAAAATAAACACAAATATTGCACATGGCGGCCATAATTATACCAGTACCCTGACTCCCGCCGGGAAAATGAAGACTGGCAGCCATGATATCTTCCAACAATCCTATCTGGATAAAGGTGTTTGCAGCGCATCTACTACTGATACCCAACACGCCACCAATTTATGGATGTCGGAAATTACGGCTCCCGATAAGGATGGTCGCCCTGAGACGTTATTTAACGGCATCCGCCACGGTATTCTCTCACCCTACGGATTGAAAAAGAGCGATCCTGCTCGTCAGGCCGGTGCCATCACTCGGGCAAAGGAAGTGTTAACTGCAGCTTTATATGCAAAATCAGATTTGTTACAGCGCGCACTCTCCGGCCAGGTAGTTCCTTTTAACCTGGTTTCCACCTCACTCGCCACCGCAAGCAAGACAGGAAAAGAGGATGGTATGGTCGCTGACCAAATGCATGCCTGGCAAGCATTGACCCAACAAACGCCTCTGAGTCTTACCATCAGGGATAAACAGGGCGAATTAAAACAGATAAAGGTCAATCTGAAGGTTGTTGCATTCAGTCTGGGGGTTAACGAAATGGCACTGAAGTTCAAACTGGGCTGGACTGCCTCAGATAAATATAATGATCAGGCACTGAAGCAACTATTTGGCCCTGAGCTGAAATTCACTACGCAACCTCAAGGTATGGTCGGCGAATATCTGAAAACCAACCCTGAGAATGGAGAAAAAGTACGGGAACTTAGCCAGCAGCTCAGGGATATCTTTATTAAAAAATCCCACCATCATGATGGAGGTGAGCCCTACAAGGCAGCACAACGCATCGCCATGCTGGCATATGAAATTGGTGCTGTACCGTGCTGGAACTGTAAAAGTGGCAAGGACAGAACAGGCATGCTGGATGCAGAAATCAAAAGGGAAGTGATAAGCCAGCATCAGGGAAAACCATTAAGTCAACCGGGTCGCCTGCAAAATAAAGCAGATAAGGAATTATTTCAGAACGTCCTGGTTAATGGTGGTAATGCAGAGGTTCAGGTGTATAACACCAGTGTTGCAGGTAATAAAGTCATTAAGTCCTTACCTCTTCCCGGGATGAATCTGTCATTTAATGAGCGTATTGGAAACAACCAGGTATTGAAAGCAACACAAGGGTTATCAAAACTGGTTTATAGCTGAGGAATTATGTCGAATATTATTTATAGTCTTTATGACGCTCTCGGGTTGGAAATAGACGGTGATGACCCGGTTTTAATCGTTGATGAGGAACTGACCATTTACTTCAATGAGTCAGACCATACGCTGGAGATGTGTTGTCCTGTTGGGCCATTGCCGAACACAGTAGATGATTTGCAAAGAGTCCTGCAACTTAACTATTCCAGCCCGGTAGTGCTGGCAACGGATGCCGATAAGACTGCGCTGTTAGCCCTGTTACGCCTTCCGGCAACCAGTGCTGCCGCAGAAGTAGAATCGGGACTCCACCAACTCATCAGCGTGTCCCGCATGCTATGTAAAAATGGCTTTTCCAACGCAGTATAGTTTTGAACGGGCGTTGAGAAACAGGGAAGATCAACGGGCGAAATTAGCACGGATACCCTCGCCCGATGCCCCACTACAGGCGGGCATCGGTGATCATCAGGCTGGCGATTTCACCCTGAAATCCGCAAAAAACGCTGTGGCGTATCACCCAGCAAACGGCGGAACATGGAGATAAACGCGCTGGGACTTTGATAGCCGAGCTGGCTGGCAATGCGCAGTACCGGTTGTCCTTGTGCCAGTTGCACCAGCGCTTCTGATAATCGCAATTGCTGCCGCCATTGCGTAAAGGTAATACCGGTTTGATCGCGGAACAGACGCGCCAGGGTACGCGAGCTGGCCCCGACGCGATGGCCCCACTCTTCCAGCGTGTCACTACTGGCCGGAGTTTGCAGCAACTGCTGGCAAATGTTCATCAGACGACGATCAGCAGGTAACGGCAGCACACAGACCGGACCCTCAGGTGCGCGATGGATTTCATCCAGCAGCAACGGTGTAATCAGTTCCACCCGCAGCGGATCGGGGTTAGATTGTTGTTCCATCTCCACCAGCGTCTGCATTAACGCCTGGAGCAAGGGCGAAATCATCATGCTGCGAGCTTCCGGCCAGAAGGCGCGAGCCACCACCGGTTCCAGATACAGACTCAGGCTGCGAATATCGCTCAGTGCCGTTAACGCATGAGGTAAAGTCCCCGGCAGCCACAGCGCCCTGCCCGGTGTTAATGTCCATGATGCGCTGTGCGTCTGCACCCGCATCACCCCCTGCAAACAGAGCACCAGCTGCGCCACTTCATGGGCATGCCAGCGCTCCTCACGCCCCGCGTGATAATGCATTTCCCGCGTGGTTAATAAGGGTAAGGTCGGGCTGGCATCGGTTAGCCGTGGTTTGTTCAACACCATCACATCCAATCCTGTCAGATTGCCGATTGCTGTCCGCTTTGCGTTATTGAACCAATCAATCGCGCGAAGTCGCCAGCGCGGCGCTATCAAATAAAATAGTAATGATTATCATTTGTATCACTATTTATGGCCGTTGAACTATATCGGGGATAAAAATCTTGCGTCATCGCACTTTTCAACGCACACCACTGAACGCCTTACTGCTGGTGCTGTTCAGCAGCACACCAGCATTGGCGGCAGATAACAATAATAATTCGCATGACAATACGCTGACCGTCTCCGCCAATAACGTGGATACCGATGGCGGCGATGCCGACAGCTGGAACCAGGTGGCGAAAAAAGCGGATTCTGCCACCAAAAGCAGCCGTCCGTTAATCGAAACGCCACAAAGCATCTCGGTGATCACTCAGGCGCAGATGGCTTCCCAGGGTGCACTGAACGTGGCCCAGGCGTTGCGTTATAACAGCGGTATCGGCTCCGAAGGCGGTGGCGCAGATTACCGTTTCGATGATATCTACATTCGTGGTTTCGCGGCTGACGAGTTCCTGGATGGCCTGCGTCTGCCTACGGTGACTTACTGGTCGCGTCCGAATTTCGATACTTTCCTGCTGGATCGCGTCGAAGTGGTTAAAGGCCCGGACTCGGTGACCTTTGGTCAGGCTAGCCCGGGCGGTGTGGTTAATCTGGTGAGCAAACGCCCCACCGCCGAACCTATCCACCAGATTTTTGTCAGCACCGGTAGCCATAATCTGTTTGAAACCGGGCTGGATCTCTCCGGCGCGCTGGATAATGACGAACACTGGCTGGGCCGTATTACCGGCACCTGGTCTCGCAACGACACCCAGGTCGATTACACCAAATATAAACACTATGACATCGCCCCGGCGCTGACCTGGCAGCCCAATGACGACACGCGTCTGACGCTGCTCGGGCAGTTCCGCAAAGATCCCTACGCCGGGTTTTATAACCAGCTGCCGCTGGAAGGCAGCTTAATCCACCTCGCGCAGGGCAATTACTCCGACAGCTTCTACGGCGGCCAGCCGGGCTTTGATTACTATCGCCGCGAGCAGGCCAGCATCGGCTATGACTTTATGCATAAGTTCGATGACAGCTGGAGCCTGCACCAGAACCTGCGTTATCTGCACACCAGCAGCGATTACCAGATGGTCTACCCGACCAATACCGTGGTTGATGGCTCGGCGACGGTAAGCCGTGACAGCATGCGCGTGATCGAATCCTTCAATGCGTTTGATGTCGATACTAACCTGCAAGGCAATCTGTATACCGGCCCGGTTAACCATGCGGTGACGGTGGGCATGGATTATGTGCACGACGATTTACGTCAGAACAGCGGCTACGGCACCGCGTCTGATATCAGCTATCTCAACCCGGATTACAGTACGCCGGTTGCAAGCCCGTCGATTGATAACCACAGTCGCTCCTTTATGACCCAGCTGGGTTTTTACCTCCAGGACAGCATGAAGTGGAACCACTGGATCCTCAATCTCGGCGGACGTTATGACAAAGCGCAAAGCCGCGCACAGAACTGGGTCACCGATACCCGCACCGAGCTGAACGACTACGCCACTACCGGTCGCGCCGGTCTGATGTACCACTTTGACAATGGTATTGCGCCATATATCAGCTATGGCACCTCGTTCCAGCCGCAGTCCGGCACCTCCTGGGCGGGCGATCCCTTTAAGCCGACCAAAGGCAAACAGTCGGAGGTGGGAATCAAGTATCAGCCGAATGGCTTTAATGCGTTGTTCAGCGCTGCGCTCTACGACCTGCGTCAGACCAATGTTCTGACCGCCGACCCGGAGCATGCTAATTATTCGGTGCAAACCGGCGAGATCCGCTCTCAGGGATTCGAACTGGATGCGAAAGCGAACATCACGTCTCGCTGGTTGGTGAATGCCTCGTACGCGCTAACCAACCCGAAAGTGATCTCGGCTAACGATGATACCGAGGGTAAACAGCCGGTAGCGATCGCCCGGCAGACTGCCAGCCTGTGGACCGAATACGCCTTACCGGGGCTGCTTGATGGCGTCACTATCGGCGGTGGCGGACGCTACGTTGGTACCAACTACGCCACCACTGACAACAGCCTGAAAGTACCGGCGGTGATGATTTATGACGCGATGATGCGTTACCGTTGGCAGGACTGGCAGCTGGCGCTGAATCTGCAAAACCTGACCGATAAACAGTACATCAGCAACTGTAACGATCTCGGTTGCCACTTTGGCCTGCGGCGGCAATTGATCGCCACGGTGAGTTATCAGTGGTAATTAGCCGTCGGCAGGTAATCCAGGGCGCGCTGGCAGGCGCTGCCCTGTTTTCGTTTCCGTTGCTGGCCGCAACCCGGCCACGTTGGGTGATCCTCGACTGGGGATTAACCGAAATGGCGCTGCTGCTTGGTGTCACGCCGGTGGGTGTCGCCGCGCCAGACTGGTATCGCCGCTTGTTCAGCCAGCCGCCGTTGCCCTCCCAGGTGACCGATGTTGGCCTGTTGTTTCAACCCAACTATGAAACCCTGTTTGAACTGCATCCCAGCCAGTTGCTGGTCACCCCCGCACATCGTATGGCCGAAGCGCAGTTGTCACGCATCGCGCCGTTGCATTACTTCCCAATTTATAGCCCCCATCCCTGGCAGCAGGCGCAGCAGAATTTGCGTGCTATGGCACAGCTGGCGGGAGAGGGTCCCCGGGCGGATCAGGTGATGACACTCCTGCTGCAACGGCTCAACCAGGCCCGGCAACGAGCCGCACGATTTCAGCCACGGCCCATCTACCTGCTGCATCCACTGGATACGCTGCATGTGCAGGCGCTCGGCCCGGGGAGTTTGTTTAACGACATGCTGAGATTGCTGGGGCTGGATCATCGTCCCCCCTTCGCCGTCGGCCCACAGGGCATGGCAACGCTGGAGCTGGAACAACTGGCACAAATACCGTCCGGCTGGCTGGTACTGCTGCCTTCCTGGCCGGAGGTGGACCTGACACCGATCATTGACTCCCCGCTGTGGCAGACCCTGACGCGCGGTGGTCACCGGTTGCTGGTAATGCCCGATGGATTATCCACTGAGGGCGGAGTGCTGACGGCGGTACGTTTTGCCGAGAGCCTGGTCAGCGCGTTACAGGAGGCAAACGCATGATGACACGCCATCCTGCCCTGCTCTGCACCCTGCTGTTCGCCACAGCGATGCTCCTCAGCCTGCTACAGCTAAGCCAGCAGCTGGCATGGCCAGATATCTGGCAGGTGCTGCACGGCTCAGCCAATCCCAGCCTGGCGCAGCAGATTTTTAGCCAGATGTGGTTACCGCGCCAGGGGATGGCGTTGCTGTGCGGGCTGGCGCTGGGTTTTACCGGGGTGGTGATGCAGCAGGCGCTGCGCAATCCGCTGGCGGAGCCCTTGACACTGGGCATCGCTTCCGGTGCCACGCTGGCGCTGTCGCTCGCTTCCCTGGCTGGCCCGGCTTGGCTGCTGGCGGGACGTGAATGGATCGCGCTGAGCGGCGCATTGCTGGCCTTTGCCGTGGTGTTTCTGCTGAGTTTGCGTCAGGGTTTTACCCCGCTGGCACTGACGCTGGCGGGCATGCTGGTCAATCTGTACTGTGGCTCCGTCAATCTGCTGCTGACGATCATCTATGACCGTTCGCTGGCGGCGGTATTTATCTGGGGCGGTGGTGCCCTGACCCAGCAAAATGCCAACCCGTTTTGGTGGCTCTTGCCGCGAGTGCTACTGGCCGCCTTGCCGGTACTGCTGATCCTGCGGCCTCTGCGGCTGCTGGCGCTGGATGAGCGGGTAACCCATTCAATAGGCATGCCCGCCGGGCTGGTGCGGGGCATCGCACTGCTGTCAGCGCTGGTGATCAGCAGCCTGGTGATCAGCGTGGTCGGGGTGATTGGTTTTATTGGCCTCGCCGCCCCGCATCTTGCCATGCTGGCGGGCGCAAAACATCTGCGCCAGAAACTGATTTGGTCGCCGTTGCTGGCTGCCGGGTTGCTGTGGCTGACCGATCAGGGCGTAAGCCGTCTGAACGGCATCGGTGGTTTGCTGCTGCCAACCGGTATGATGACAGCGCTGGCGGGTGGACCGTTGCTGTTGTGGTTTTTACCCCGGCTGCGTCATATCTTTCAACCCGACGTCAGTGAACCTTCTCAGGCACCCTTTCCCACCCATCGCATGATCCTGCTGCCGGTGATCGCGCTGTTTTTTCTGCTGCTGGCGGTGTCGCTCGATTTTGCGCGTGGCATTCACGGCTGGCACTGGAACTCGCTGGCTGAACTCCATGCCCTGCTGCCGTTCCGTCTGCCACGTCTGCTGGCAGCACTGTCGGCAGGTGTGCTGCTGGCGGCGGCTGGCGTGATCATCCAGCGGGTCAGCCGTAACCCGATGGCCAGCCCGGAATTACTGGGCATTGGCGCTGGTGCCTCACTGGGTATCACCATACAACTGTTGCTCTGGCCGTTGGGTGGCATCATGCTGATGCTGGCCAGTAGCGCCATCGGCGCGTTGCTGACGCTGGCGCTCACGCTGTGGCAGGCGCGCCATTACGCTCTCAATCCGCAACGCATGTTATTAAGTGGCCTGGCTATCACCGCGCTGTTTCAGTCAGTCGCCGCTATCGTAATGAGTAACAACGGCATGGCGGCAGCGATGCTGCGTCAGCTGATGACCGGTTCGACCTACTACGTCAATGCCAGTACCGCGGCAATCGCGCTGATGCTGGCGCTGCTGTTGCTGGCGCTGACCCCGCTATTGCGCCGCGCATTGCTGCTGTTACCGCTGCATAAGGTATCGTCCTCACTGGGACTTAACGTCACACAGGCGCGCCTGCTGCTGATGATGCTGGCGGCGGCGATGACCGGCGTGGCGACGTTAATTGTCGGCCCTTTGTCCTTTATCGGCCTGCTTGGGCCACAGCTGGCACGGCAGCTGGGCGCACGCCGTCCGCTCGGGCAACTGATACTGGCGGTGCTGATTGCGGCAGTGCTAATGATGCTGGCTGACTGGGCAGGCAGCAATCTACTTTATCCACGACAAATTCCGGCCGGACTGATGGCAACGCTGATCGGCGGCCCATGGCTGGCGCTACTGCTGTGGCGTCCGTTGAATAGTACAAACTCATAGGAGATGAGGTGGCGATTTACCTGATGTTACTGCGCACCACCGGTGCGCTATTTTTTGTGGCGCTGGGCTGTAGCGTAGTGGGTGGTTTAAGTAACGCGGCGCTGCTGGCCTTAATCAACCAGGGGCTGAACGCCACGGACGCGCAGCGCCTGCAACTGGCGTGGCAATTTGGTCTGCTGGCGCTGCTGATGCTCGGCACGCGAACGCTCAGTCAGTCGCTGTTTATGGCGATGGGCCAGCGCAGCAAAGCCCAGCTGCGGCGCATGCTGGTGCAGCAGGTGGCGGATGCCCGCTACGCCGATCTGGAGCTGCACGGCATGCCGCGCGCACTCAGCATCCTGACCCAGGACCTGGATCAGGTAGTGATCTTTTTCGTTTCGCTCCCGGCTTTTGTCATGTCGCTGGCGGTAATCATAGGCTGCATGGCTTATCTGGGTTATCTGTCTGTCACCGTGATGGGGATTGCGATTGTTACCGTGCTGATTGGCTCCCTCGGCTACAGCTGGGTGCATCGCCGCGCGTTGCAACTGATGCGCCAGTCGCGCCAGCGGGAAGAAACCCTGACCGGCGATGTCAACGCGCTTTTCAGCGGGGCCAAGGAGTTACGACTGCACGCCGCGCGCAAGCAGGCGTTTCTGCACAATCGATTGTTCACCACTATTGAGAAAGTACGCGTCGAGCGTACACGCGGTTATGTGTTGTATTCCCTGGCGAATATCTGGGCCAGCGTTTTTTTCTTCGCGTTTATCGGTGTGGTGATGTTTCTGCTGACCCGCGTGCTGGACTTGCACGGTGCGGTGTTGTCGGGTTTCGCCATGGTGTTTCTTTATATGATTGTGCCGATTGAAAGCGCGCTATCCACCTTGCCCTCGCTGACTATGACCCAGGTTGCCCTGAAGCGCATCAATGCGATGCAACTGCAATTGCCGCCCGAGCAAACCCACATCGACGCCACCCCGCAGGAATTTCAGCGACTGGAGCTGCGCGATCTGACCTACCATCATGGCGCAGCGCAGGGTTTTCAGGTCGGACCGATTTCGTTGCAGTTTACCGCTGGTGAACTGGTGTATCTCACCGGCGGTAATGGCAGCGGCAAAACCACACTGGCCCGGCTGATTACCGGCTTATATCAACCTGATGGTGGCGAGTTGCTGCTGGATGGTGTTGCCATCACCGATGCCAGCCGCGCACGCTATCGGCAGTTGTTCTCGGCGGTATTCAACGATTTCCACCTGTTCGACGATCTGCAGGGGATTGATGCCGCACGCTGGAATGATGAAGCACAACAGCTACTGGAAGCATTGCAGCTTAAGCACAAAGTCACGCTACAGGATGGGGTGTTCTCCACGCTGGCGCTTTCTACCGGACAGCGCAAACGGCTGGCGTTGCTGGTAGCGTGGCTGGAAGATCGGCCATTTTATCTGTTTGACGAATGGGCAGCCGATCAGGACCCGGCGTTTCGCGAGGTGTTTTATCACCAGCTGCTGCCCGCGCTGAAAGCGCGTGGCAAAACTGTGCTGGTGATAACCCATGACGATCGCTATTTTCACCTCGCCGATCGCTGCCTGAAGCTGGAGCTGGGCCAGCTACTTAACGCTTAAGCCGCCCGGCCGCTTTCTCGCTCGCCACCCGACGGCGGGCGATAAATTCTGCGATTTGCTGCTGCGCTTCAGTGAGTCTCTCTGCTGAAGCGCTGCGCGGTGAACCGCTGTGGAACGGCGGGGCCGGGTCGTACTCCATCTGCAACTGAATATTTTCCGCCACTGCCCGGCCCAGCAATTCTTCCGCCACCGTCAGCGCAAAATCGATGCCGGAAGTCACCCCGGCACCGGTGATGCGGTTACGGTCGCGCACCACCCGCTCCTGCACCGGCGTTGCCCCAAACAAGCTCAATTGATCGAGCGATCCCCAATGGGAAGTGGCGCGATAGCCCTGCAACAATCCCGCCGCACCCAGCACCAGCGAACCGGTACAGACCGAGGTCACCCACTGCGCCTGTTCCGCCATGCGCCGCACAAAATCCAGCGTTTCGTCATCTTCCATCAGCGCAATTTGGCCCGGACCACCGGGGATACAGATCAGATCCAGCGGTGGGCAATCCGCAAACGTCGCCGTCGGCATGATGGCTAAACCCCGGTCGGACATCACCGGCTGGTGATCTTTCCACACCAGGTAGTTATTAACGCCAGGCATCCGCACGAAGACTTCCCACGGACCGGTAAGGTCGAGTTGCGTCAGAGAGGGGAAAAGCAGCAGACCAATATTGAAAGGGGTGGACATCGCCATTATCAGCTCCTGTTGGGAATCATCGACTTATCATGGACTTATTTGGGGGAAGATGCATCTGGTCCAGGTTCACTAAATTTAAATTCATTTCATATAACTATAATACTTAGTATCATAGTTCTTATAAGCAAAAGAAGTGAAGAGAGTTTAAGGCCACTCTGTAAAGCACATTCTGTAGCGGCGCGATTTATCGCGCATCGCGAATCAGTTAAAGAGCGCGATAAATCGCGCCGCTACGATTCAGTGCGAGTACGTAAACGTATAGGGAAAATGAGAGAGGTTAAGTGTGATGGTGAATCATCTTAAAGACTTGCAGGAAATTGCTCACGATTTCAACGAAATCGGCGTGGTTTCTGATGACCAGGTAAAACATATCGATGCCCGCGTCCAACTGCGAGAACTTCGTGCCAGTCTGCCAGTTGTTCAGGATATGAATGGCGAAGAAATACGCTCCTTACGTGACCGTTTCCACTTAAGCCAGGCGATGCTGGCGTTGTACGTGAATATGTCAGTTGTGACCATTTCAAAATGGGAACGAGGTGAGAAAAAACCCAATGGTGCAGCGCTTCGCGTACTCAATACCATTGCAATAAAGGGGCCGGATGTCTTCGCTATCTGATTAAAAGCCCCAATAAATGGGGCTTTTTTTACCTCAGCGTTAATTCAGCACCGGTTTCCCTAGTGGCTGCGTGGGGCGCTCCGCCAGCGCAAACAACGCCTCAACCCGCGCTTTCTCTTTGGCATCCACCGGCACCAGTACGCCGCAGGCGACAAACACCAGCAGATTACCTGCCAGACCGACAATACCGCTGGTCAGCGAGCCGAGGGCCGGAATGTCATCAGGGAAGAAAACCGTCAGCACGATGGCGATGATAATGCCGGTCATCATGCCAAGCAGTGCGCCCTGCTTATTGCCAAAGCGACTGAAGATGCCAAAGAACAGCGGCACCGCCAGCTGGATAATCCCCTGGTAAGAAATCTGTGCCAGCAACTGCAAACGTGAATAGTTAAAAGTGAAATACGCCAGCAGCGCTGCCGCGACAATAAACACCACCATGCCCGATTTCGCCAGCACCGTTAACTGACGATCGCTACGCGGTTTGTTCCAGGTGGCAAGGTCATTGGCGAATTGCGTGCCGCATACCTGCACACATCCATCGACATGGCCGATGCTCGCCGCCAGCACAATCACCAACGCTAACGCCAACAGCCACGGGCCACCCTGATCAAACAAGGCGGTGAAGAAACCGTTCTGTGGGTTGGCCTGTACATTCGGATCCTGGCTGACCGCCGTAGCAAACAACATCAGGATGGCGTAGAAACCGCCCACCAGCAGAATGGTCAATAACGTGCCCTTCTTCACCGCCTTGATACCGCTGGCGGTGTAGATACGCTGGAAGCTCATCGGCCAGCACATCGACCCCACCACGCCGGTGAAAATCAGGCTGAACATATACCACGAACCGTAATGCGAACCTTCGGCACCCGGAATCTGTAACATGGCTGGCGGCAGCGACGATAGCTGGCCGAAGCTGTGATCGCCGTTGAACAACAGCACCACACACACCAGCGCGCCCAGGCCGTAAGCGATAATACCCTGGTACATATCGGTCATGATTAACCCGCGCATCCCCATGCTTACCGTCCAGTACTGGCGTACCAGAATCAGCAGTACCCCCGCGATCAGGCAGGTGGTGACGCCCCAGCGACCAAAGCTGGCAAACTCCACCAGCAATGCCAGTGCCTGAATACCCATCACTACCCACGGAAACACGCAGATGATGCCAATGATCGAGGCCACACGTTTCACAGCCGGGCTGTTGTAGCGCATCCCCAGCAAATCGGGCTGCGTGGTCAGGTTAAAGTGCTGACCCCATTTCCAGGCGCGGCGTGCCATCAGATACATCGCAGTGACGCCGAGCGTGGAGTACACCGCGCCGTAGAAGCCAATCACGCCGCTAACAGAGAGCGCAAAAAACGCGGTAAAGGTCGCCCCCGGCCACCAGGAGTTGGTGTAACTCATGGCGATATACCAGGGACCGTAAGAGCGCCCCCCGACCGCATAGTCAGAGAACGAGGTACTTTTACGGTTGGTGGCATAGAGTACGGCAATCATGATCGCCAGAAATAAACCGATCATGCCAAAGGTAATTAAATAATGCGGTTCTGCGGCGCTAATTTTCATGATACTTCCTCATCCGCGGGAATTTCGCCAAATGCACACTCAGCGAGATACATCACCCATAATCCGACGCCAAGAAATACCGCAATAGCCAGCCAGTAAATAATCGGCAACGGAATACCCAGAAATAATTCCCCACTACCACTGACACTTAAATATAACGGCGGACAGAGCGCCAGCAGTAATAAAGCCAGCAGATAGATGGCAAAGATTTTATTTTTAATACGAATGCGATCGCGCAATTGTTGCGCCATGATCATGGTACTCATAACCCCCTCCGGAATTTAGAATGATGGTGTTCGCACTCCTTTACCTGCTGTCAGACAGCTTTTCCCCTGTGGTGTAATTCGATAAAACTTACAATGCGCGCAACCAGTTTTCCCAGTCGGGATGATTTAATACACTGCGGGCGCGCAATTCTTTCCAGCGACCATATTTCGAGAAATCAAAATCAATATCCGCTACCTGATGTTGAATAATCGCCCAGGTTGACCACTTCATATCCGCCAGATATTTGTGGATCTGTACGCGGGAAAATATCGCGTTATCCACTTTACCGAAATAATCCTCCAGCAATTCAAGTTCAATTTGTGGTGTAAAAAACATTTCGCCAAACCATAACGCCAGTTCATAACACCGATCATTATTCGAGGCATACTCGAAATCAACCAGACGAATTTCATCACTGGCATTCAGCATAAAATTCCCCGCCAGCGTGTCATTCATGCAGGGCACGCTATCCAGTCCCGCCGCTTCCAGCGCCTGCTGCGCACGTTGCGCCTGCTTATGCAGCCAGACGGCATCCGCCGAAAAGGGAGCTTTAAGCCCCTGTACCTGTTTAATATGTTCATTCAGCATATCGAACACGGTTTTGTTCTCGGTCAGTCGCGGCTGGTCATTAAAGCTTTTCAGCGCATGCAACGCACGGTGGCGAATGGCCGGTTGTTGAAAATCGAGGTTGGATGAAGCACGCCAGCCGTCAATAAACTCGAATATCTCCACGCCTAACTCGCGCAAATAAGCCACCACCGGCACGCCATAACCGGTTTGTGCCGCCTTGACGCTGGCCTCGTGTGCGGTGTCTCGATTTATAAACCGCTCGGTGCCTTCACCGGGAATTTTGACGAAGTAAGCCGTGGGCGCGCCAGCAACCGCCACATGCCAGTTCGCGTTCGAGATTCCCCCGTGTACCGGGCGATAGTGGATGGTTTTGTTTTGCCAGCCAGGCATCGCAGCAATCGCCTGCTCAAGACGCTGCTCCTGCCAGCTTTCGGCTTGTCCGGGTTGTTTACTCATCGGGATTGCTCCGCTGTCAGGGTTAACCAACGTTCGAATCGGGGATCGCGCGCACTCTGACGGCAGCGCAGCAACATCCACTGGCCGAGCTTGGCGAACTCCAGCCCGCGCGCGCTGGTGTGGCCGTTCAGCATTCCCCACAGCGTCCAGTAGTAATCATCCACCAGCGCGTACAGGCGGCAGCGCGCCACATCAGCTTCGCTGCATTCACCACGCCAGGCGCGGATCGCATCGCGCCAGCGATCGTCAGTGGGTAATTGTTCATGAATTAAGGTGGCGATATCGTGCCAGGCATCCCCCTGCGCGGCGTAATCGAAATCCAGCAAACGCCAGTCACCCTTGCTGTTGACCATCCAGTTGCTGGCAATCGGGTCGCCGTGAATCAGCACCGGCGTAAATGGCGCAGCCAGTAGTGCCTGCCAGGCCAGATCCACGCATTCACCGAGCCATACCATCTCTTGCGGCAAGGCAATGTTCGCCTGCCCGATTTGCTGGCGCAGTCGCAGCATGTCCTGCTGACGCGTAGGCTGTGGCAGCGGTAACGCGGCATCGTGTAATCGGTCAAGGGTGCGTGTCAGGGCGTCGAACTGCGCCGGGTCGCTAAAGCTGGCCAGTTTGGCCCAGCGAAAATCGGCATCCAGCGCCGCGAAGATCAGTACCCCAGCCTGTTCATCGGCATGACACAGTGCAGGGGCAATACCCAGCTCACCGGCCTGGCGACTGATTTCAGCGCTGCGGCGGACATCCAGCAGCGTGCGTTGATCGTCGTATAACACTTTGGCGTAAAAGTGCTGCCCGGCGCTCTCCAGCCGGAATCCTGCCCACTCCGTCGCCAGACGATGTGGTGATGCCACCCCGGCGCAACCCGGTTCGACAACAAAGCGCTGGCCGGGTTGCCATGCCGCCAGGACCTGTCCTAAGCGCGTCATCATGCGGTTTCCTCCGGAACGGGTTGCAGGATGAGATCACTCAAAAGCGCCATCAGCAGATCCAACCCACGATGCAGATCCTCAGTGGCGGTAAATTCACGTTCGTTATGGGATAACCCGCCCGCACTCGGGACAAACAGCAGCGCGCTGGGACAGTGATAACTCAGGCTGATGGCATCATGCCCGGCGACACTACGCAGCGGCATGGCGCTCAGACCAAGGCGATCTGCCTGCTGTAGCGCGCGTTGTGCCAGCCCGGCATCCAGCTGTTGCCGGGCACGGAATTGCGCCCGATCGAGGCTGACATCGGTAGAAGTAGCCTGAGCAATCGATTGCATCTGCTGGCTGAAGCTATCGCGTAATTGATGCAACAAAGCCTCATCAGCAGAGCGAAATTCGATGTACACCGTGGCTTCAGACGTCACCACGTTGGGAGAATTGGGGGTGGTTTCGAGACGCCCCACCGAGGTGTGCAGAATTTCTCCGTGACGATCGGCCTCAGCACGCACCGCAACAATGGTCTGTGCCGCCGCCAGCAACGCATCGCGACGGCGACTCATCAATGCCGGGCCGGTATGGTTTTGCTCACCGCGAAACGTCACTTGCCATTTCAGTGCCGCCCAGGTTTCTGTCACCACGCCAATTTGTTTGCCCTGAAGCTCAAGGTGCGGCCCCTGCTCCACATGCAGTTCGAGGTAAGCGCGCAACGGCAAGGCGGGTAACGTTTCACCACGATAGCCAATTTCTGCCAGCGCGGTAGCCAGCGTAATGCCATCAGCATCGGTACAGGCCAGCGCCTCATCCAGCGTTACCGCTTTAGTGAAGACCGAGCTGCCAATCAGGCTCGGCTGAAAACGCGCGCCTTCTTCATTGGTCCAGTTGACCACCGCCAGGTTGCATTGCGCATCAGCGGGATGGTCCCGCAGCTGCCGCGCCAGTGCTGCAAGCGTGGCGGCTGCACCGGTGACGCCGTAAGCACCATCGAAACGACCACCGAGCGGCTGGCTGTCGAGATGCGATCCACACAGCAGCCAGGGGGCTTCCGGGCGCAACGTCATCAGACCAAAAATATTACCGATTTCATCAATCTTTACGTCAAAACCCTGTTGGGTCAGCCAGGTACAAAAGGCATCGCGCACCTGTTGATCTTCGGCGCTGGCCGTCAGACGATGCAAACCGCCTGCTGCCGTGGCACCAATGCGACTACTGGTGGCAAACAGCGCATCAAATGCCTGATAGTCGCGTGAGGTCATCCGCGGCAGTGCCGGGATGGAGGATGTTGACATGTGCGTTCTCCAGACTCGCTACAAAAGCTGCCGGTGGCGGCGCATTGGTCACTAAGGTGTCGACCGCGCTGAACGGCAGCGTATTAACAAAGGTACGCAGTCCAAATTTGCCTTCATCCGCCAGAATCACACTCTGGCGGCAATGCGTGCTCAGCACGCGCCGTAATAACGCCTCCGGCTCCTCGTAGTCCATAAAGCCGTTGTCCCGATCCACCGCGCCAATGCCCATAAAGGCGATGTCGTAGTGAAACTGCCGGGCAAAATCCAGCGTATGGGGGCCAATCAGTGCGTTATCGTTTCGCCGGACGCGCCCTGGTGTTAGCGTCACAGCATTCTCGCTCTGCTGCGTCAGCAGCGTGGCAATATCCAGTGAATTAGTAATAATCTTCAGTCGTGCAAAACGCGTCAGCTGCTGCGCCAGCGCCAGTGTCGAAGTGCCGGTATCGAGGAACAATGCCATCCCCTCCTCAACCAGTTCACTCGCCAGTTGCCCCATACGCACTTTGGCGCGAGGTTTGATGCGGCTGCGAATTTGCAGCGGCTGCTCTTCGCTGGGTACGGGCAAAATTGCGCCACCGTGCACCCGGCGCAGCACTCCCTGCTCTTCCAGATACTTTAAATCGCGGCGGATGGTCTCTTCCGATACCACAAACTTCTGCGCCAGTTCGGTGACGCGCACACGTTTATCGTGACTCAGTACCCGTTTGATCTCATCGAGTCGCGGCTGATTGATCATACTTACCCTTCTGTTTCTGCGGGGAAAACCGCAGTATACCCGGATTGACGGCCCTGCCCCGGCATGACGTTATAAATCGCGCGGCGACAGGCTGGGCAAATGCTGATCCCACGGCATCAACGCTTCCAGTGCCGCGCAGAACTGCAATACATCCCCTTCGGCATAACGACGTCCGATCACCTGTAATCCCACCGGCAAACCCTCCGGGGTGAAGCCGCACGGCACCGTCGCAGCCGGATTGCCGCTCAGATTGAAAGGCCAGGTAAACGGCGTCCAGCGCGCCCATTCCACGCCACTGTCCCCCTCCGGTTGCCCTTGCGGAACGTGGCGGTCGGCGGCAAAGGGCAGAATCGGCAGCGTGGGCGTAATCAGTAAATCCACCTCGTCAAACAGCGCATGGACCTGGCTGGCAAATACAGCGCGCTGCTTTTGCGCGTCCAGGTAATCAGCCAGACCGATACGTTGCGCCCGTTCGATTAAGGCAGCGAAGCCGGGATCCAGCTGGTCAAGCTGCTGCCGGAGTGCCGCGCCATAAGCGATACCGCGACCCCCGCTCCACAAGGTATCGAAAGTGTCGAACGGACTTTGCCAACTGAGCGGTTTGGCAGTCAGAGTGATCGGCAGCGCATGTGCCATCTGCTCAACGGCCTGCTCAACACAGGCGGCAATGCGGGCATCGACGGGCGTATTAAACAGCGTCGGGCTGTAGTGCACGCGCAGGGGCGGCAATGGTGCATCGCAACGTTCCAGCCAGCTTTCGGTTTTCGCCGGTAACGCCTGATGATCGCGCGCATCCGGGCCGGAGAGCAGATCAAACAGCAGCGCGCTGTCACGCACCGTGCGGGTCATCGGCCCGGCATGGCTGAGCATCTCCGTCGCGGACCACGGCCAGGTGGGAATACGACCCAGCGATGCCTTAAGGGCAAAAATGCCGCAAAACGCACCGGGAATACGTACCGAGCCACCGCCATCCGACCCCAGTGCGGCAGGCACCATACGCGCCGCCACGCTGATTGCCGAACCAGAGCTGGATCCGCCGCTGGTCAGTGACGGATCCCACGGGTTACGACCATGACCATAGACGCGAGAATAACTGGAGCCGGTCCAGCCAAATTCAGTGGTGGCGGTTTTACCGATAATGATCGCCCCCGCTGCTTTTAAGCGCGCAATAATCGGCGCATCGCTATCCGGGACATTATCCACTGCGGTGAGGGAGCCTTTACAGGTCCGCAATCCGGCAGTGGAAAACAGATCTTTAATACCGAATGGCACACCATGCAGCGGACCGCGCAATTTTCCCTGCTGGCTTTCACGGTCGCAGATCTCCGCTTCTGCTAATGCCTGCTGGTAATAAACATCACCGAAGGCATTCAATGTGGGATTGTGGTTTTTTATCTGCTGCAAACAAAACTCCACCAATGCCACACTGCTGTACTCGCCCTGACGAATCTGTGCCGCTGCGCTTAATAAATCCGGCATAACCTGCATGTTCACGCTCTATCCATCCGACCAACTGTTGAGCTGATAGTGGCATAGCTGTGGAGAGATGCAAGACCGGTTTATGTTGTTAATGTGGGATATGTTGTATTTATCCGAAGTGAGTGATAGGAAAGCGTGATGATGGGAGAGAGCATAAAATGTCATGAAAATGACACAAGGTTGAATATTTAACTACCGGAATAACCGTTGCTGGTAGGGTCAGCAGTTTTTGCGCTGATCGAACGATGAACGCGCGGAACGTGCGACAACCTACAAGTTGCCCCCTTTCCGCGCACAGTGATAACAAAATCGTTTGACCAAAAAATCGCCGTGCCCGATTACAGCCAGCCAGAACGTTTCAGTCGCCACCACATAAAACCACATATCATAAAGGTCACCAGTAGCGCTATCGGATAACCGAAGTGGGTATGCAGCTCCGGCATATCAGAGAAGTTCATGCCATACATACTAAAAATGATGGTAGGCACAATCAGCACCGCACCCCATCCGGCCAGCTTCTTGTTCACCTCACTTTGCTGCACCGATACCAGCGCCAGGTTTACCTGCATAGCGCTGGTGAGCATTTCGCGCATATCTTCGGCATCGATCATCACGTGATGCGCATGGTCTTGCACATCACGCAGATAAGCGCGCAGATTTTTTGGGATCAGATTTTCGTGGAAACGCACCAGCTGTGGGCAAATTTCGGTGACCGGCATCGCCGCATTGCGCAGCGACAGCAACTCGCGCCGCAGATGATAAACCTCTTCCAGCGTATCGCGATGAAAACGGGTGGTGAACATCTGGTCTTCCATTTCGCTGATGCGCTTACTCAGGCTGGCGGTAATTTTGGCGTAGTTATCAACGATACAGTCGAGGATGCAATACATGGCGTAGCCTGGCCCTTCGCTCATCATCGCCTGGTTTTTTTCTGCACGCGCGCGGATGCCGCCATAGCCATCGGTAGAACCGTGGCGCACAGTGATCAGAAAGTTTTTGCCCAGGAAGAAGTGCGTTTCACCAAAGGTGATACGTTGCTGGCCGTCAAGATGCGCGGTTTTAACCACCACAAACACCGACTCGCCATACTGCTCAATTTTCGGGCGCTGATGCGCCACCAGCGCATCTTCAATCGCCAGCTCATGCAGGCTGAACTCCTGTTGCAGCGTCTGCATAAAGGCGGCATCTGGCTGATATAATCCCAGCCAGACAAAGGTGTTGTCTTCTTTCAGCACCTCACTGATGTCGGCAATGTTGACATTCTCTTCACGCTTGCCGTGGCGATAGACCACGCAGTTAATCACCATCTTATCCAGATCCTTCTTTTGCTGATGTCCTGTAATCATAGTCTTAAAGGTCATATTTCATCTCAACACAGGGTAAAGCCGCACCGGCCAGCGCCGAGTGATACAGGCTTTCTTTCACCACGCTAAATCCGTGACGCAAATAGAACGCCCAGGCGTTGGGGGTTGCTGCCAGCGTCAGCTGGCGAAAACCACGCTGACGTGCTTCCCGCACAATCGCCTGCATAATGGCACTGGCATAACCTTTGCCGTGGCAGGATGGCAGCGTGAAAATGGCTTCAACGCTGCCATTCGCCAGATCGAGAAAACCGGTGGCGGCAACGCCATGCAAAGGGTCTTCAACCACAAAGAAAGGATTGCCGCGGATGGCTTCAAAGTATCCCTCTGGCAATGCGTCGGGGGTCCAGGCGGCAATCACATCGGCGGGATACACGGCCTGGCAACCGTGGCGAATCGCGAGGTTACGAATACGCCACAGCGCGGCAGCTTCATCAGGACGAGCTAAACGAGGTGTCATGGTTTCTCCTGCTGTGCTTATAATCCAGAAACGCGATCAGGAAGATAATTAAGGTGAGTTACATGCAACTGTTCTCGGCACGGCTGTTTTTGCGCCCGGTTGAAATGCGCGATCTGCATACCCTGTTCGCCATTTATGGCGATCCCGGCACCAACATGTTTAATCCAACCGGCCCTTTTCCTGATCTCACCTTTACAGAAGAAGTGTTAACACGCTGGCTGGCGCACTGGCAATCCTATCCGTTTGGCAATTGGGCGATTTGTCTGCGCGAGCGATCTGAACAAGTGTTGGGGTTTGGTGGCTTGACGGTGCGGGAGTTTGCCGGCAGGCCGGTGAATAATCTTGGCTACCGGCTGGCAAAAGAGGCATGGGGCAACGGTTACGCCACTGAATTTGCCTGCACGGTGATTGCCTACGCTTTTGATCACTGCCAGCTACCGGTGGTGGATGCGGCGGTGCGCGAAGATCATCTGGCTTCTCAGCAGGTGCTGGAAAAGGCGGGTTTACGCTGTTATGACCGGGTTGAGGACATTCCCGGCGCTCCCGCCAGCCTGGTGTATGAATTGCGTGCGCAGACCTGGCGCGATCAGGAGACGCCAAGGTAACGCAGGATTGCCGTCATTAACGCCGCCCCGATAATCACCACAATCAGTGGTGCTCTGCGCCAGGCAAGGAAGACGGCAAACAGCACACCTGCGATACGGGCAACGCCCGCGAAGTGGGTGCCTTCAAACAGCGCGGTGGTGACAGCCACTGACAGCAGTAACACTGTGGCGGCATCGGACAACATGCTGCGCGCGCGTTCGGACATCTGCATGCGGCTGCCGAGACGAAATCCGGCAAAACGGATCAGATACGTTCCACTCGCCAGCAGCGCAATACCCGCAATGATTAAGCCATTTTCCATTATTTACGCTCCCGCCAGCTCAGCAAACCTAATAAAGAAAACAGCACCGGCATCCCGGCAGGAACAAACGGCGTAGCCAGTACCGAGAGCAATGCTCCGAGCGAAGCCGGGAAGCGCGTGCGTCGCTGGCGCAGTGCCGGGAAAATCAGCGCAATCAGAATGGCGGGAAACACGGCATCCAGACCAATCGCCGACACATCCGGGATAAAGCGACCAATCACCGCACCGCTGATCACGCTCAGTGGCCAGATGGCAAAAATACCCAGGCCGCAGATCCAGTAGGCGGCACGGCGCTGGGCCAGCTTCGGTTGCGAAATGCCAAACACCACACTTTCATCATTCATGATATGACAGCCAAACAGCGCACGACTGCCCTGCCCGACCAAATCTTTAACTGCGATGCCAAACGGTAAATGCCGCGCGTTGACGAGCAACCCGGCGGCCGCAGCGGTGAACGGACTGCCGCCACCGGCGACAATACCAATAAAGAGAAATTCGGATGCCCCCGCCAGCACCAGGGTGGATAGCGCGATTGGCACCCAGAGCGGAAAACCGTCCGCTGCCGCCAGCGAGCCATAAGAAAGACCGACGATTCCATCGGCCAGACAAACGAGAAAAATCGCTTTTATCACCCCTTTATCCAGAGGTACTGCTCCCAGACGCATAACAATTTGATCTCATATCGAACAGGAAAGCCGTTATAATGAACGCCTCAACACCGTTTTACAAGATGAACAATTTGTTCTTTATATCGAACAGGAGTAGCTGTGACCCCGCCGATTGATATTATTGCCGCCGGACTGGTGCGTGAACGCCAGCGCGCCGGTCTTTCATTGACTGAGGTCGCTCGTCGCGCCGGAGTGGCGAAATCGACCCTGTCGCAGTTGGAAGCAGGCAATGGCAATCCCAGTATTGAGACACTGTGGTCATTGTGCGTGGCGCTGAATATTCCTTTTGCGCGCCTGATGGAGCCGGAAGTGAAGCGGTTACAGGTGATTCGTAAAGGTGAAGGAATGGTGATCTCTGCCGAACTGGCGGATTATCAGGCCGCGCTGCTGGCGAGTTGCCCGCCAGGCGGGCGTCGCGATCTTTATCTGATCACCAGCCAACCCGGCGCTGCGCGGGCGTCAAAGCCGCATCCGCCCGGCTCGGTTGAGCATGTGATCATCGCTCAGGGCCGCGCACTGGTCGGCCCGAGCGATGCACCGGTGCTACTCGGCCCTGGCGACTACATTTGCTATCCCGCTGACGAGCCGCACCTGTTTGAAGCGCTGGAGCCCAATACCATGGCGGTGCAGCTGTCGGAGCAGAATTGAATTCAAAGGAATAAAGACGACGAAAATTCATCGTCTTGCGTTGCTAATTTAAGTCGCCGCTGTAACAGGTGTCTCATTTTCCGGTTGCTCATCAGCGGTACGAGCAAGCGGCTCCTGCGGGATAGGCAATTTTCCTCTTAGTTCTGTGACACGTTCTTTCGAAATCTCAATATCTCTTGTGTCCAGGTTGCCTGGAGTGCCTTTTCTGGCCGCATATTCCTCTGCCAACGTCGTATTACCATGCTCTTTTACAAAATCATCTACCTTAACGCCATGCGCTTTCAGACGGTTAATTAAATGAGGCGGTAATGCCATGGTGTCACCTGTCCCCATGGCATTTTCCAGTTCCTGCATAAATGCCGCTGCTTGCTCAGGGGTACTGTCCGCAGGCAGATCAGCCTCCGCTTTTAACGCCCAATACATCCAGTTCAGTTCGGCTTTACTTACTGGTGTCGTTTTAATATCTTCCATATAAATATCGTTGTCATCAATAGCAGGACTAGACTTCAATATATTTCTTATGCTCTCAGGCAGGTTGAGGCGTTTATGTTTATCCAATCGTTCCATCAGAGAGTTAAGCTGTTTAAGCGTTGCGGGAATTTTCTGTCGCCGCTTAAACTGCTCAATATCTTTTTTGATGGCTGATGCCCCTCGCGAATCTACCTTACTATTATTATTGTCGTCTTCGTCTGGTGTACCATTTTTCTTCAACGAACCATTGATATCCATCCCCTGTGCTCTCAGGAAGTTAATCGTTCCTGATGTTAAATTGCCTTCTCCTCCGGAGGCGATCAAAGCATCCAGCTCCTGTCCGACATTCCTCCATTTCCTCTCTAGCGCCTGATGGTTGGCCGTTAATTGAGTTGCAGTACTTTTAGCATCAATGTTAGCTCTCTCTTCTGCGGGCAAAGTCACATACAATTCTTTGGCTAAATCATCCATTTGATTTTTGCTGAGCAGCCAACAGCCTTTAGCCATCGAATATTTCCCATGGTCTTCCAGATATGTTTTTAAATCAAATACACCTTCTTTTTTCAATGCATTTTCAAATTTTTCAGGAAAGGTATATATCTGAACATCATCACCAATCCCATTATTTTCTGCGGTGATGTCGTCAATGCGTTTTGTCAAATATGTATGAGCCGCTTGCTGATTAGGGATCGAATATCCTCTGTATTTCTCAATAAGCGAGTTTAGATGGCCTTTGTTCAGTGTATAATCCGAAACAAATCGATGGTTGGTGGGATTTGCGTGCCCTTTCTGTGTCGCGGCTGCTTTGGCAGGCGTTTCGTCGCCATTGGTCAGGATGTAAATCCTGGCATTGGTCGTGGGTGTCTTAAGCATCCTTATTACTTTATCAGGAATACTCACTTTTTCATTTTCACCCATTGAGTCTCTTATTTCTCTTACTAAATCAACCGCACCTTCCATGTCAGATTCGTCCAGTTTTTCCGCTTTGACCATAAATCGCAATTTTTTCAGTCGTGACTGGTCCAGTATAGAATGCTCATATCGCACCACATATTTCGTGTCAGGATTATTATCATTATCAAGCGCATTGCCGGAAAGATAATCATCAATATCTATTCCTGCCTCGCGTAAATCTTTGAGCAGCTGATAGGGAATTTGAATTTTTCCACCATTGGCGGTTATTTTTTCCAGTTCCTCCAGTTTATTGACAATCCGTTCCTGAAGCTGTGCTTTTTCGAATTTTTTGTACGCTTTATCAGCTTCATTCAGGATATCGTTTACACCATCGGAGTCAAATTCTACCCGGCTATAATCTGTCACACCATTGACAGTAGCGCGCCGACGTGATTCTACAGAACCATATCTATTCAGTAGTTTTTTAATATCTACTCCAACACTCTCCAGAAACCTTATGGTCTCGGTAGATAATGTGTTGGTTTTATTATCCTGAAGAAGTCCCTTCCTTACATCGCTTAAAGCTTGCCGCCAGAGGGTTGACGGTGTTAATACTCTCGACCCGGCTCCAGGGGTGGCACTCAGATGGTTTTCAGTTGCTAATGCTTGCTCTTCCTTAGGCGCTGATATGGCATCGTTTTGTTTACTTTTAACTTCGACCCCAAGTATTTTGGCTAATTTTGTCGTTTCCTCATTGATTTTCTCGCCAACTTTCTGTGTGGTTATACCTGAATCATTAGAGAACTTCATCCCATCGCCAACAAATTTATTTTTCTTACCTATTTTCCCCAGAACCCTTCCGCCAAGCCCATCTGTAAGAAGCCCTGCCGTTGTATCTATGGCAGTCTGAATAGTTATATTTCTACGCTCCGTTGCATCCGAGTCGATAGTATATTTTATAATTCCTTTACCTATTGTCACAGCTGCTGACGCTAACATTCCCTGTGGGGTTGTTTTTGGTGCACCGGACATGCCAATCATAAAAGAAAGGTTATCCGCTATTTTATCAAGTTTTTTAAACAACCTGCTTTTATCTTCTTTGTTTGGATCCGCCACTACATGATAAAACTCATCGTTCTGCGCAGTCAGATAATTCTCAACCAGTTTTGTGTCGTAATTATCGCCGGTATTCTCTATCGTTACGGTTCGGGTTGACACTTTCGCGGCATCTTCGCTGGCACCCTGAGTCATATGTTGGGCAATATAGGTCTGGAGGTCGGCACCTGGCGAGAAGCTATTCCCATTGCTGACCGTACCCGCAGATGTGCACAACAATTTTCCATCGTAATCCATGATTAATAATTTCTTTTCGCCCGGGTTATCACCCGGAACTTCCAGGGCGATAACGTCTAATACCGGCTTGCCATTATATTTCAGCGTCATCACGTGGCTACTGTCGCCGTTTAAGAACGTTCTGATGGCTGTTTTCTCAGCCGCAGACAAATGTGAATTTGGCGAAACCAGAGCTCTTTTAAATCCCAGCTGAAAGATATTTCGGTAAAGCGTTGCCATCTCTGGCGCTCTTGTTCTCATTTCTCGCAGATGATTGGGCCACCTTTCTCTCAGTTTTGCTGCCGAATGTTTAATAACAGGATTTTTCCTTATATCCAGATTTCTCTGGGCATCGGTGATAGGCACGACATCATGAGGGACTGTTCTGACTGACTTATACCCCTTTTGCCCAAATAGCTCCCTACGAAATTCCTGATAGGTTTCGGTTGAATCCTTGTCACCCGTGCTACCGTGCCATAACACCTCGGCGTTGAACGGAACGTTCCCGGTGTAAATATCAATGATGCGCGCACGACCCACCACATCGGGCGGTCCCTTGATGATAGTGCTAACGTAACTGTAAGGTGATGAGATCTTGCCACGAGCCTCGGGGTGTTTATCGATAATCTTCTGGATATCATTCTCGATAAATTTTCTATAGTCGGCCTTATTCCTGGCATCCATACCGATTTGCGTATCGTTATATTCTTTCTCGGTCATTGTGAATTCGCTGGCGTCGGTACTGTCAGCAGGCGAGTTCTGGCTGGCATCTACCAGAGCATCGTCCTCTGCCGCTGCCTCTGCAACTGCCGGTGAGCCGGTTACCGGTGGCTGTACGGCACGGGCATCCGATGCGGCCTGTTCCATGGCGGGCTGTGTACTTCTTCTGCCCCGGCTATGTACCTGCGGCTCCGCTATCCGGTTCGCTTCTGTCGGGCGGTTATTACCCACCGGAATTCTCTCCGCTTCACCCGCCTTTCCTTCAGCCCTGGTTTCTGCAGCCTTATGCAGCGCATTCACTCCTGCCACTCCGGTTGAGACTATACTCTGAATACCTGACTCAATTACAATGTCACCGGGCAGACCACCACAGGTATCCTTCAACACCTTCCGGAAACCCTCCTGCCTGATTTTGTCCACCACAAAACCGCCCTTCACGACGGTTTTCACCGCCGAAGGCGTAAATAAACTCACTGTCTGTTCCACTATCCCGTACACCAGCCGGTTTTCCACCGCATCTAAATCAGCGGCCCGGACAAACTGCGTCGGCGTACGCGCGCGCTCCAGCCTTCCCCTGTCCGTGACAAAGCGGTCAATTTCTTTCGCTATCCTGTAGCCGAAACCCAGTATCTTCGCACCGTGGAACATCCCCCCCAGCAGGCTCTTCGCTGTCTGACCAAACAGCGTCTGTACCATCCTTTTCGCAAACGCCCCTGACACTGCCCCGGACGACTTTTTCGTCATCTTCTGCACCCAGCCCTCCAGGTGGGCCGCCGCTTTTTCCGGCGTCTCCGCTGCCAGGTTCGCCTTCATCTCCAGCAGCACACCCTCCCGCCTGACACGATCTATAAACGCTTTACCCTCCGGGTCCTTCTCCGTTTTAAAAACGTCACCCAGCTCATCAACCACCCTGTCGAACAGCGACAGCAGATGCGCCCGCTCCTCCTCGCTCGCATCCTCCGGGATCTGCGCTTTACTGGCGTGCAGCACCCCGGCAACATACTTCACCAGCTTCGCATCCTTCGAAAACAGGTTAATCTGCTTGTGAGTGATTTCTGCCACTTCGGCCGACAGCTTTTTCATCGCCGCGTCGGTAGCCCGCAGGCATTTCATAATGGCTCCCTGGGCATGTTTGTAATCTTTCTTACCACGCAGCGCTGAGGCCGGTATCCCGCTGTTTCCGCCCGGATTAACCAGCTGCTCCATCTCCCGGCTCATCTCCGCCATCGCATCCCGGCACCGCTTTGCCGAAGCGCGGCAGAGGGTACGTATGACCCCGATGCTGTTCTGGTGCTGCCGCATGAGGAAGGTTTTCTGCATATCGCCCAGCTCACGCTCCGTCATCTCCATCACCCGCCCCAGCGTCTCTGCCTGCTGCTCTGCCGCCACCCGTTTCTTATCCAGCCCGGCCAGCTTTGCTTCCTGGTACTGATGTAACGTTTCCCTGCGCTGATCCGGCGTCAGTATGTTGCCGCGATCACGCAGCTCTCTTTTCACCTGCGGCTTCTTCTCTGACGCCGCCATTGACGCTTCGGCAAGATCCTCCATCGCACGGTGAATATTCAGCATCATACCCAGCGGGCTGGATACCACCCCCCTGATTTGCCAATGAAAGTCGCTGGGCTGGGCCGGGTTCAGTCCGTGCGCCGTGCCCGTCTGGGCGGCACGCCAGCCTTTCACCGCCAGATGCCCCAGCGCCGACGCCATGTCTTTCGCGTTGTCCCACTGCCTGCCCGCCTTCTTCAGCGTCCACTCATGTCTCAGAACATGCAGCAAAACATGCGCCACGCCCTCCTCCACCTTCTCTTCCTGCTTCAGGGCATTACTGCTCTTCTCCATCGCCTGCTTCACGATTTTCACCCTGCCGTCCGCATTCTTCAGGGCCATAGCGAAGGTTGTGCGGCTGTGCCTGCTGAGGTGTTTTTCCTTCATGGTGAAAAATCCGGGCTTCAGGTGCCCCTCCAGTTCGTCCCGGGCCTTTCCCACCTCCGTTGCCACCGTATCCAGCGCCTTTTTCGCCAGCGCCCGTAACGGCTCTCCCAGTCTGGTCTTTTCTGCTGCGTCTGCCACTCCGCTGATGATGGCGGCATTGTGCAGCGCCGCCGACATATTTCGCAGGTCTGCGGTCGCTTTTTTCAGATCTTTCAGCGTCGTGTCGTCATTTGTTGCTGCCGCCTCTGACAGTGCATTCCCCAGCTCCACGCACACCGGTACCAGCGCCCGTGCTGCATCGCGGATTTTCGCCGACATGGGGTCCGCCCCGTCAGTATCTTTAGCTAATTCAGACAGTGCCACCTCTTCCTCTTGCAGCCCCTTCAGCTCTGAGCGTACATCCTTCAGGTACGCGTCACGCGTTTTCTCCAGCGCCCTGACCACTTTCTGGCAGTCGGCCTTCATTTCTGTGTAAGCCTTATCCATGCCCTTATGCAGCAGCGCCTGCTCCTCCCACTTACACACCTCTTCCGGCAACTCCACCGCCTGCCACAGGTAAGGAAAACGGCCTCTGTCCAGCGCCTGCAGCAGCTCACGCCGTACTGCCTCCGGCCCCTCCGAAAGTTCCGCCACGCCGCCGCTCTTACGATGTTCTGCCACTCCGGCCAGGACTGTATCGGCTTTCTTCAGCGCCTCCGCGATATCGTGCAGCGACAGCTGCGCGTTCATCATCCCCACTTTCTGAGGGCCGTCCTGCGGGGGGAATGCCGCCAGTGTCTTGCTCAGTTCGCAAAGATTATCACCCGCCTGTTTCAGAGACGGCGCTGCGGGGGACCACTTGTGCTCCGACATCTCTGTCTGGATCTTTTTCATCTCCTCCATATCAACTTCAAGGTAATCCCGGAGCTTGCCCAGACGGCGGTATTCAACCAGCTTCCCGCGCTCTTTCCGCAGATCCGGCAGGACAAACACTTCCGGCGCCCTCTGATTCTCTTCCGGCTCCTCCAGGTCTTGCTCCACCCCGAACAACGGCTCTTCCTCTACCTTCTTCTCCTGATTCTTCCTGATATGTTCAGGCACCGGGATGTCATCAACAGCATCCGTCAGCCCATCAATCACCTCAGCAAGCTTGTCCTCCGAAACCGGTACCCCTTTACTGGTCATGCACGTTGCCACGGAAGCGTCCTTGTCCCTGAAGTCCAGCGTCACTTCGTGTGCGTCCTGCATCCAGTCCAGGATTTTCTGCTGTTCTTTCAGCCCGCTAAACAACACGGCGGAACCCGTTTCATAGAAAATCCCGGTATCAGCTGCAAGAATGCTGAGTGTATCCATGAAGTTGATGGCGGTTTCTGGCTGCAGCATCGGCCCCGTTTTACTGCCCGCTTTGCCCTGGGGGCCGGAAAAGTCTGTTGCCTGGGTGCGGTCGGTGTGTGCCTGAAGTGGTTTGGTAAGCATGGAGATCCCTGACATTAAGAAAGTAAAAAAAATTAATCAGGGAAGATTACCGGTCACAGTCCGGCGGGATTATCGGAAAAAGACCTGAACTTTCGGATTTCGCTCAACTGACAGGCCAATCTGTTTTTTATCTGATTGGCAATAAACAGAAGAAACCAACCAAATTCGAAAGCCCGAAAAATAAATATCGCTAGATTAGGGTTGAAGAGAGCCAGAAAAGGTTTTCCAGCAACATTCAACCGCAGGCGAAATATCAGGAAACACCTGCCACTATCTATGGAGAGAATATTTCTCGATGAAAATGTTTTTAACTCTGCCACTGGTGGCATTCACTGTCGCCAGCCATGCGTCGGAGCAAACCCAAAGCTGTGAACAAAGAGAAGCAGCGCTGCAGCGCCAGATGGGTTATGCGCAGGAATATAATAACAGGCATGAAATTGCCGGGCTGGAACGCGCCATCACCGAAGTGAAAAGACATTGCCGTAATTCGGCTTCGCGGAATGGTAATGCAGAAGACATTCGCCGCCGGGAACGTGAAGTAAAAGAACTGCGTCAGAAACTGGCAGATGCCGAGGATGCACTCGACGACGCCCGAAATAACTAACCTCAGGAGAGTTAAACGGCGGAGTGATACTCCGCCGCTGAACAATTATTTCGCGGTGTACGGTTCACCCCCCACATGGACTTTATAAATGCGGAAATTGGGTACCGGCGGATTAGTAAAATTCATCTCCCCCCCTACCCAGCTGTTGAGATGGTTACTGACGAAGTAAAGGTCGCCATGCGGTCCCCAGCCGATGGTATCCGGCCAGGCGATGGCGTCGCTGGTCACCAGGGGGGTGACTTTGCCGGTTTTCACATCACGTTTCATCAGGCCATTGAGCATCAGCGCGGTAAGATACAGATTGCCCTGGCGATCCGCAGTGATGCCGTCGGTATTCGACGGTAATACCGTATCCACTTTGACCGCCTGCTCGATCTGCGCTTCGCTGTTATTGAAGTTGCGCAGCACGGCGGTGGGCACTTTCATCAGACGATTGCCCGTCAGATTGGTCCAGTAAAGGGTTTTCTTATCACCGGACAACGCAATACCGTCGGCACCGGTCAGCATCGGATTGGCTTTACCGTCTTTATCCTTCAGCACTTTTTCACCGTGAATACTGAAGGTAAAACCGGGCTGGTCATTAACCCATTCAGGCGCAGAAAGTACCCGTTTCGCCTCGCCGGTTTTCATTTTGTACACCAGCAAACCCCCTTTCAGCGGATGGCACATAATGCCGGAATCGGTGATATAAACCACACCGGCATCATTATCTACCGCCACATCATTGAGGAATGAACAGGTAAAATCGACTTGATCATTAGTGAAGGTGTAGCGCGCCACTTCTTTGTTTTTATTCAAATCCCACGCGACCAGCTTTTCATCACCGGGTTTATTCGGCGCACCGGCAATGTGGCCCTGGTCGAGAATCCACATCACGTTATGACGATCGATCTCAAATCCCAGCACCGCCTTTAAACCCTGCGGATTATGCACATCGTTCATCGCTTCGCTGGGGAACGGCTTCAGCATCCATTGCCCATCCTTTTTCACCAGCTTTGACAACGTAGCCGGCACTTCCGGGCCGCCCCAGCGCGCAGTGCTGACATACAGGTTGCCGTGCGCATCAACTTTGACGCCATGCAGCATCGCTTTGGTGTCGTTTTTTTGCCATGCCGCAGCGGCAGCAGGGTCGCTCAGGTCATAAGGCAGACGATTCCACTCAGCGACCACATCCAGTTTGGGTTGTGTCGCCGCCATGGCAGGTAATCCGACCCCTCCCGCCGTCAGTAACAGCAGCAGTCCAGAAAGCTTTTTTAGCGGATATGAGGAAGATGCATAGAACATAATTTTACCCCTGAAGGATGGTTTTATTGTGGTTATTTGTCGACTTCTGACATGTCAGAATCTAGCATCCTCTTTTATCGGATAAAGAGACGATTTAATGATTTTGCCTGTTACTTCACAAAATCCATGGCTGTCATCATCTGCGGTTATGGCGGTTATCATCGGGAATGATATGTGATCGTCACCTCTGTTCTGGATTCTTGTAGCGCTTTTCGTAGCTTGCTTCGCGCCACAGGCTCAGCATCAGATTAAAACTATCTCTATGAATATAAATGGTTTAAATATCTAACATGTTAGTTGTAATTTTGATTACTTTAACCCTGCTGCAAGAACTGTGCTCAAAATCCCCTTACCCGTGACAGCCATCACATTAAATCACTATCTGCTGCACTTTTTGTGATCGATTTAGCAAAGAACTAACATACACCTAACTTTATTCCTGCCGACTGATAGATTTGTGACATGTCAGATTTAACACCCGGTGACATTCAGCGCGAAGTTAACGTAAACAGCTGACGAGGCATTACCTCAACCTCGCTCGGCATCCCCCCACCAGGGATCGAGCATTTTCTTTTCGCGGCTTCTCACGCTGTCATTCAATCGTATAAGAATCAGGAAAGCAGCCATGAGTACTTTGACAGAGAGTAAAACGCGCAATGCCGTGAACGACATTGAGCACATCACTATCCGCAGAATTATCACTATGCTGGTGCCACTGATGGTGGCGATGTACGTGGTGGCCTATATCGATCGCCAAAATATCAGTTTCGCCAAATTGCAGATGGTCAGCAGCCTCGGCTGGAGTGAGTCAGCTTTTGGCCTCGGTGCCTCGCTGTTCTTTATTGGTTATCTGGTTTTTAGCGTACCAGGCAACCTGATCCTGTCGAAGGTCGGTGCCAAACGTTGGTTTGCACTCAGCCTCGCGGCCTGGGGCATCATCACTATTGCCCTCGCCTTCACACAAAGCCTGACCATGTTCTACAGCCTGCGTTTTGTTCTCGGGCTGGCGGAAGCCAGTTTCTATCCCGGCCTGATTTATTACTCAACGCAGTGGTTCCCGATTAAATACCGTCCGCGTATCGTCGGTTTCCTCGTCACCGCCAGCATGTTCGCCAATATGATTGGTGCCCCGCTCAACGGTGCGCTGCTCAGCATGCACGGCATTATGGGTTACGAAGGCTGGCAATGGCTGTTCCTGATCACCGGCCTGCTGGCGATTGTGCTCATCGTTCCGGTGCTGTTCTGGTTCCCGATTAGTCCGGCGCACGCCACGTTCCTGTCAGCCGAACAAAAACAATGGTTATCGCAACGGCTGGAGGACGAACGCCGTCAGGAAACGGATAAATCTGTCGATACGTTGTTCAAGTCGCTGACCGATAAACGCGTGCTGGCACTGGCGCTGGTGTATGGCTTTATCTGCTTCGGCGCTTATGGCATCAGCTACTGGATGCCTACCATCGTGAAATCCTTCGGGGTTTCCGATATGACCAACGGATTCGTCAATATGATCCCCTGGGCGATGGTGATGATTATGCTGCGCTGGCTGACGCAAAAACCGGAACGTACCAATAACCCGTTTATCAATGTCGCGCTGCCGATGTTTACCTCTGCCGCCTGCCTGATTGGTTCGGTGTGGTTTGCCAGCCAGCCGGTCATCAGTTTTGCCTTTATCTGCGGCGTGGTGTTATCGGTGTTCGCCATCCAACCCTGCTTCTGGAATCTGACTAAATTCCTCTCCGGTGATTCAGCGGCTGCGGGTATCGCCATCATTAATTCGCTGGCAAACCTCGGTGGTTTCTTCGCGCAAAACACTATCCCGCTGGTACGCGATCAAATGCAAAGCGCCACCGCGCCGATGGTCTATCTCAGCATCGTCATGCTGGTGGGGGGGATCTGCACCATGATGATCATCAAATGGCTGCAACGTCAGCGCGAACCGAGTGCTGCTCCGATGCCAGGACATTAATCTAACATTTCAGATTAAATCAATAAAACGTGATGAATATCACTAATATCAGACTTTAATATTGCTGATACGGATACAAATCGTCAACATCAATCAAAACTAACATGTCAGTTTAAGAGGGTTGTCATGAAAAAGATTGTGGTTCTCGAGCCGGGTTACGTGCATTACCGTGAAGAAGAAGCCATTCTCGCCGCCTTTCATCCGCAGTTTGTGGTGATCCCTGCCAATACCGCGCGGGATGCGCTGCTGGAACAGTTGCGGGATGCCGATGCCGTGATGCTGCGTGAAGCACGCCTCGACAGCGGCATGATCGCCGTTCTCGATAAATGCCAGGCAGTGGTGCGCTACGGCGTTGGAGTGGATAACGTCGATCTCGTCGCGGCGAAAGAAAAAGGGATTTATGTCGCCAACGTGCCGGATTACGGATCAGAAGACGTCGCCGAACACGCGCTGGCCTTGCTGCTGGCCGCCACACGGCGTATTACCTCGCGCAATCAGCAGGTTCATCAGGGCCAGTGGAACATCGGCCAGGCTGAACCCATGTTCCGCATGAGCGGCAAAGTGCTGGGCGTGGTGGGCTTTGGCCGTATCGCCCGCTGCCTTGCGGTTAAAGCTCGCGGCATCGGTTTCCGTTCGCTGCTGGTGTGCGATCCGCTGCTGGATACGCAGGCCGCTGAAGATGCCGGGGTGGTCAGCGTCTCGCTGGAAACATTGTGCCGTGAAGCCGACTTCATCTCCCTGCATGTCCCATTGTCAGAGAAAACCCGCCATCTGATCGGCGCGCAACAACTGGCGATGATGAAACCCACCTGCGTGCTGGTAAACACCTCACGCGGCGGCCTTATCGATGAAACCGCCCTGTTCCAGGCGCTGCAAAAACGTCAGCTGTTTGCTGCCGGGCTCGATGTGTTTGAGCAGGAACCGATCCGTGCCGACCATCCGCTTCTGACCTTACCTGAGGTGATTTGTACCGACCATACCGCCTGGTTCACTGAGGAATCAGTGATTGAACTACAACGCAAAGCCGCGCAGGAAGTGCTGCGTGTCTTTGAAGGCAACAAACCCCTGAATTGGGTGAATCGATAAGCACCCGCCCTGCCAAGAGGAAGAGAAGATGTACAGCCAAGAGATTATTGAAGGTTACCGTGCGATTTTTTCCACCGCTTCGATTGCGGATGCCTGCGACCAGATTGTGGGTAAAACCATGTTCCTGCCGTTTGAGGTGAAGAACCGTATCAACGACAAAAAAATTGTCGGCCCGGCGGTGACCATCCTTGAAGATGTTACCGATGAAAAATTACCGCCTCAGCACGCGCTGGATGCGATTGATGAGTCAGAAGCCGGTTCCGTGATTGTGATTGGCGGCAGCCCGGCACTGGAGAACGTCGCCGTCTGGGGTGGCCTGATGACCGCGGGCGCGGTGGCGAATAAACATGAAGGCGCAGTGTTGATGGGTGGCGTGCGCGACTTAACCGAGATCCGCCGTGATTACGATTTCCCGGTGTTTGCCAAAACCGTGACCCCTGGCACCACGCTGGGTCGCTTCAAAACTCTGGACGCCAACGTCACCTTAACCCTGGGTGAGGTGACGATTCACCCGGGTGATTTGATTGTCGGTGATGTCGATGGCGTGGTGTGTGTGCCGCAGGCCCAGGTTGCAGCAGTGTTGGAACTGTCCAAATCCATCGACCAGCGCGAGCTTGAACAGGCCAAACTGATTATCCAGTCAGGATCGCTGCGTGAAGGGCTGGCCAAATACGGCCGCATTTAACCGTGTAAGCGGCTGCGGCACCCCGCCGTGGCCGCCTGACAGGACCTTTAAAATGAAAGATCTGGATATTCTCTCCTTCGGTGAACCGCTCTACGAATTCAGCCAGCTACCCGGGGCACAACAGCCGGTCAGTTATCTGAGCGGATATGGCGGTGATACCTCAAACTTTGCCGTCAGCGCCGCGCGTCAGGGAGCGAAGGTGGCAATGTTTACGCAGCTCGGCAACGATGTCTTTGGTGATAAGTTTGTCGCATTGTGGCAGCAGGAAAACGTGCGCTGCGACTGGGTGCGGCGCCATCCCGAGGCCCCTACCGGTATCTACTTTATTAGTCACGATGAACGTGGTCACCATTTTACCTTCTACCGTAAAGGCTCCGCCGCTGCACACCTGCGCCCCCAGGATCTGCCGGAAACTGCCATCGCAGCAGCGCGTCTGCTGCATACTTCTGCGATTACCCTGGCAATCAGCGACAGCGCCTGTGACAGCGTTTTTGCCGCACTGGAACTGGCGCGCAAACATCACACCCTCACCTCATTTGATACCAATCTACGCCTGAAGTTATGGCCGCTGGCACGAGCGCGTGCAGTGATCCACGAAGTCGCACGCCAGGTGGATATTTGCCTGCCAAGCCTCGATGAGGCACGTTTGCTGACCGGATTACAGGATGCCGATGCCATCGCCGATTTCTATCTGCATCTCGGCGTCAAACAGGTGGTACTGAAAATGGGTAGCGAAGGTGCGATGTACGCCAGCACCACTGAGCGGGTAGTCGCGGCAGGCCATAAAGTAGCAACCGTCGATGCTACCGGTGCCGGGGACTGCTTCTCCGGGGCTTTTCTCACTCGCTTACTGGCAGGAGATGCCCCACAACAAGCCTTACAGTACGCCAACGCCGCTGCCGCACTGACCACCACTGGCTATGGTGCTGTAGCACCCATCCCAGGCCGCGCTCAGGTGGATACGTTTCTCCACGCAACACGTTAACTGTGCCAGCCTGCCCCTGAGCGCCGCAGGCTGGCATTTTCGCTACAAACTGACCTCAGCTGGCATCACGACTTTCTTAGCCTTCGGTTTCAGCCCAAATAACATTGAGGTAAAGCGTGAACGTTTTATCAGCCAATAACACAGGGTACTCACCGCAATCCCGGTGGCGCAGTTAATCAGCACATAGATGATCGACAGGTTGGACGGCAGCCAGATATCCATCAACCACGAGAAGGTAATCACCACCGGATAATGCAACAAATAGATGACCAGAGCGGAATCCACTACCCCTGTCAGTAAGCGGTTTTCTTTCAGCGGCAAACGCTCGAAGGTAAACACCAGCCAGTAAGAAAGCACAACCGACAACACACTGCCCATCAGCACCGGAAGATACTTCACAGCGCTGGCAATATGCTGATGCGCAACCACATAGAATCCCAGCCAGGTAGCCAGCGCGATAGCCGCGATCAACCACTTATTGAGCAGCCAGCAATCCGCATATGCCACAATTTTCTCTCTGTTGACATACAGCGCATAGCCAGCGGCGTAATAAACCAGAAAACGCGCGGTAACCGGGATCAATTCAATAAACTCGCCCTGCCCTTTAACCAGAAACTTGAGAAAAAAACAGGCATTGGCCAACAGGATCAGGGTCGCCAGCAGCATTGGCAGCGATAATTTGCCCAATTGCCGCGAGGCGAGTTGATAAAAGCGCCCCGGAATCACCATTGACATGACCGACAGTGAAACCAGAAACCACAGGTGATGCATCCATAAATAACTGTGTAACCAGCCCGTCAGGGATAAGGGCGTGCCTTTCATTTGTCCGGCAATCACATACATTAGCGGGGGAATAAGCAACCAGGCCGTGATCAGTGGCGTAAGTACCCGTTTGCGGCGATTCTCAAGGAAAATCTTTTGCCCTTTACGTAATACAATTAATGCTGCAAACATTCCCGAAAGAAAGAAAAACACTTCCATTCTGAATGTATGAAACATGCTCAGAAAAGCAGTAAATAACTCGGATGGATCGCGCTGCGCGACATAATACCAGCCATTTTCACCAGGCAGACTTCTTGAAGCATGTAAAAGCACACCTTCCAGAATTAATCCTGCGCGCAGCAGGTCGAGACCGATATTTCGGCCAGAGAGAAATGATTGTGTATTCACGTTCGCACCTTCAGTAATGAATTATTTAAAGGGGAAATGACCTCACTCAAAATAATGCTAACATTTCACTCTCTCATTGACAGTTCGTTTACACAGTTTAAGAAAATCGCTATTGCATATAATTAAAATCATGTAAGATCGTTAATGCAGAGGAAAACAAACACATCAGATAAAATGAGACACCCTGATATTTTCTGGCACCTGCCGGGATGGGAATTAACTCATTAAGCGAATGATTTATCGGACATGACGCTATTTTACCCATCCTTTAACGATCACTTCATTTATAGATATTTCGCAATGAAAATATAAAGTTAATATAATGATTCTTTAATCAAAAGAAAAATAAAGCCACCTTACAATGCAACAGAAAAAAGTAATCAACATGCTGATTTAAAACAATATAAACACTTTACATTGATTGCACCCCAGTTCGTTTTATTTTTTATTTCTTTAGGATTGCTCTGATGGCACTTTAGCTGCTGTCATATGGCATATATACTCACAATCTTAGATTCTTTCATCTCCCGTGACTAAAGGCGCATCCGTCATGAAGCCATACTCGTTTCACATCGGAATGTTTTTCTCGTTAAGTACAGCACTCACCCCAGCGATTTCTGCCACTGGCACTACCAATAATAATTTTATTATTGAAGCTTACGGTGGTTCCAGCACCCAGGGAGCGATGGCAGTCCGGGAAAATGGCAAAGTCCATCCTGTTTTCATAAAAAATAATGAAATAGGCCTGATCAACCAATTCCTCAAAGAAAAATACGGCGATGGTATTTCTGTGGTCAATAAAGGTGCTTCGTCATCGCAAGCGATGGACCTGTTAAATGGAAAGTATTTCTATAAAAACAATAAAAGCTGGCGTGAGGAGATGGAAAAATCGCCTGCCCGGATCATTTTGCTAAATTTCGCGACTAACGATGCACGTCATTTTCATTTTCGGGATATTGAGCCGGATTATCGTGTTAGCCCGGATAAATACACTACGGTAATGACGCAATTAGTGAATATTGCCCGCGCAGCAGGAAAAGAAGTGATTCTTCAGGAGCCCCATCCGATTTGCGGCGGCGGAGAGAAATGGCATATCGCGCCTTATGTCAGCAAACTTGATGCGGTGGCACGCGCGGAATCGGTGCCGCTGGTCAGGCAATATCAACGTATTTTGCAGATGAAAGACTGGCAATCGCTGCTATCGCCAGACTGTATTCACCCCTCAGAGGAACTGTATCGCATCAAAGCGCAGGAAACGTTCTCGGTGCTGGTGGCAAATTATGGTCCTGAGTTAGCGGCCGCCGGACGACGGCATAATGCGGATGGCGGACAGATGGTTAAGCGTTAATCGGGCTGTGCAGAGCGGGATTTACCTCATGTCCGAATGGCTTCATTTCTGGTATACATACTGCTCCGATTAGTGGTGGAGCAGACAGTAAAACTATGGCGCAGGATCTTCTGAAAGATGTGGTGTACAAACGAATCAAGGACATGATCGTTAATGGCTCGCTGCCAATGGGCGGTAAGCTTTCAGAATCGGCCCTCGCCACCCGCTTAGCGGCAAGCAAAGCCCCGGTCCGTGATGCCTTACGACGTTTGCAGAGCGAAGGTCTGGTGCAGATTAAACCGAAGAGCGGCACCTTTGTGTTTAGCCTCAACGATCTGGAATTTAAGGATCTGCTGGAGTTTCGCTTTTATGTCGAATCGAAGGCGATGGAGCTGGCGCTGAAAAAAAATCCGAAGCAACTGGTGCAGGAGATTTCGGCGATTCTCGATAACATGGAATTCTGCATTAACAACGGCTCCACTGTGGAATATATCCGGCTTGATAACCTGTTCCACCAGGCGCTGTTTACCTGGTGCCAGAACCCTTATCTGGAGCAGGCCTACACGCTGATTTCATCGCGCATGGCGACCATCCGTAACTATCTCGGCAGCAATGACGAGCATATGCATCGCTCCTGGAATCAGCACGTCACCATTGTGACCGCCCTGCGCAACAATGATTACGACAGTGCGCTGGTGGCTTTACAGGGTCATATCCTGCCGGAATTTGGTGCCTACTGGGGTTTGCTCTAAACCCGTCATCGCCGGGTCGTTTCCCGGCGTCTCGCCCTTCCCTTTGGTCCACCTGAATAATCTCCCTTGTCATTTCTGTGTTATTATTGTTATGTTATAACATAACAATTTATGATTCAGAGGAAATGCTATGCCGTTCGATTCAGACTCACGCCTCCCCGTTACCGTTCTTTCTGGTTTTCTTGGCGCGGGCAAAACTACGCTACTCAACCATATTCTTAACAACCGGGAAGGCCGCCGCGTCGCGGTGATCGTCAATGATATGTCAGAGGTGAACATTGATGCAGCGCTGATACGTGACGGTGGTGCAGAGCTGTCGCGCACCGATGAGAAGCTGGTGGAAATGAGTAATGGCTGCATTTGCTGCACGCTGCGTGAAGATTTGCTGCTGGAAGTGAAACGTCTGGCCCAGGAAGGTCGTTTTGACCAACTGGTGATTGAATCCACCGGTATTTCCGAGCCGCTGCCGGTGGCAGAAACCTTCACTTTTGAGGATGAAGACGGCCAGAGCCTGTCACGGTTTGCCCGGCTCGATACCATGGTCACCGTGGTGGATGGCTTTAATTTTCTGCGCGACTACCGCTCAACCGATTCGTTGCAGGCACGAGGCGAATCACTGGGTGAGGCTGATGAACGCTCGGTCGTCGATTTGCTGGTCGATCAGATCGAGTTTTGTGATGTGCTGGTGGTGAATAAAACCGATTTAATCGACGCGGACGATCAGCAAACGCTGTTTGCCATGCTGCAATCCCTCAACCCTCGCGCGCACATTGTGTTTTCCCGGTTTGGTCAGGTGTCACTGAGTGAAGTGCTGGAAACCGGCCGCTTTGATTTTGATGCCGCTTCTCAGGCCCCCGGCTGGTTGCAGGAATTACGCGGCGAACATCAGCCCGAAACCGAAGAATATGGCATCCGCAGTTTTGTCTATCGCGCACGCCGCCCCTTCCATCCGCAGCGCTTCTGGCATGCCGCAAACCACCAGCTGGATGGCGTGATCCGCTCGAAAGGTTACTTCTGGCTCGCCAGCCGACCGGAATATGCGGCGATGTGGTCGCAGGCCGGAGCCGTGGCGCGTCAGGGCTATGCCGGTCACTGGTGGGCCAGCATCCCACGCGAACGCTGGCCGCAGGATAGCGAATCGCTGGCGTTTATTGCCCAGCACTGGCAGGAAGGCATCGGCGATGCACGACAGGAACTGGTCTTTATCGGGATTGAGATGGATGAAGACCAGGTGCGGAGCGCGCTGGATCACGCCCTGCTGACACCCGCAGAGATGGCTGAAGGCCCGGCAAACTGGGTGAAATTGCCCGATCCCGTACCGGAATGGTTCGAACGTAACCCGGAGGAAGCATAAAGGTACAGAAAGCAACAATTGGCTACGTCTTTCTGCTCATGTCAGGAGTATGCTGAATGACGGAAATTACCCTTACAGGAGAAGACGTTATGCCAGAAGTTGTCGTTTATGCCGCGGAAGGCCGCTCTGTTGAACAGAAAAAGAAACTGCTGAAAGCCATCACCACTGCCGTGTCGGAATCTTTTGAGATCGACAAGAACGCAGTTGTGGTGTCGATTGTAGAAACCCCGTTGCACATGAAATCGAAGGGCGGTATCCCCTTTGATGAGCGCTAACTGATGCTGAGCTGCCTGTCCGTTACCTGAAACGGGCAGGCATTATGCTGCGTCAGATTCTGGCCGCATCCCACAGTTTCATCATCTGCGTGATGGCTCGTTCCGTTTCAGCCAGCGGAACATCATCGCGTGCCAGCGTTGATATCCCCAGCAGAAAGCTATTGAAACTTACCGCTAGCGCTAACGTCTCTTCTTCATCCCTTAATTCCCCCTCACGGATTCCACGCTGAAAGCAATTTTTTATCCCTTCACTGGTGCGTCGCCGTGAATTCTTTAGCGGTTGCAGCACATGACGGTTCTCCTCCGAACATGAGGACATCACGCTCAATGCCACCATGCAACCGCGCGGATGATTGGGTTCATATTGCATGCGGGCGGAGCTAATCAGCGCCGTTTCCAGAGCCTCGCGCGGCGGTAATTCCGCGTCCCACAATGATTCCGTGACCTGCGCATGGGTTTGCAGATAACAACCCACCGCTTCTTTAAAAAGCGCCTCTTTGGAACCAAAGGCAGCATAGAAACTTGGCGCAGTGATCCCTTTGCCAATCGCGGCCTTGAGCTGGGCAAGCGAGGTGGACTCGTAACCATTTTCCCAGAATAGGTGCATGGCATGAATCACCGCTTCGTCGCGGTCAAACTGTCTTGGTCGGCCTGTTCTCATCTTCTCTCCTCCACTACATACATACTAATCGATACATAATTTATTGACAATCGCCGTAACTACATCTCAATATATATATCGATCGATACATTAATTAATCACCGCTAAGGCTGTATTTATGAAGAAAAAACATCGGGCTGAACCGGCCCAGCACCTGCCCATCCTTGCCCTGCTGGCGCTGGCCATGACGGGTTTTATCTGCATTCTGACCGAAACCATCCCCGCCGGGCTGCTGCCGGAGATAAGCAGAGGGCTTCATATATCCCCCTCGCTGGCCGGGCAGATGGTTACCGCATACGCGGCGGGTTCCCTGCTGGCAGCCATCCCGCTGACCATCATGACCCGCACCTGGTCACGTCGCCTGGTATTGCTCAGCACCGTCGGGGGGTTTCTGCTTTTTAATACGCTGACCGCCATCTCTGGCAGCATTACAGTGATCATGGTTGCCCGTTTCCTTGCCGGAGCATCCGCCGGACTCGCCTGGAGCCTGCTGGCTGGCTATGCACGCAAAATGGTGGTGCCCTCTTTGCAGGGACGGGCTTTAGCGCTGGCGATGGTCGGCACGCCGATTGCGCTGTCGCTGGGCGTACCGGCGGGTACCTGGATGGGGGCGTTTTTGGGATGGCGTCTGACGTTTGCGGTGATGTCGGGGCTATCTGTGCTGTTGATTGGCTGGATCCTGCTGGCAGTGCCAGATTATCCGGGCAGCTCAGCCACGCAAAAAATGCCTATCGGTGCGGTGTTGTTGATTCCAGGGGTCCGTTCGGTGCTGGGCGTGGTGCTTACCTGGATGCTGGCGCACAACATTCTTTATACCTACATCGCCCCGTTTATTACGCCTGCGGGTTTAGCCCCGAGGGTTGACGTGGTCCTGCTGATATTTGGCCTGGCGGCATTGGGCGGGATTTATATCACGGGCCGGATTATCGACAGCCACCTGCGCAATGCTGTTTTGTTGTCTCTGGCGGTGTTTGCTGCTGTGGCGTTGGTGTTTGCCATCGGAGCAGCATCCCCGGCGGTGATGCTGGTCGGGATCGGCGTCTGGGGCCTGACGTTTGGCGGCGCAGCGACCCTGTTGCAAACGGCACTGGCGGACGCGGCGGGTGAACATGCTGATGTCGCGCTTTCCATGAACGTGGTGACCTGGAACGGCGCTATCGCGCTGGGTGGTCTGGTGGGGGGATTATTGCTGGAACATGTCGGTAGCCGATCCTTTCCCTGGGCGTTGATCGTTCTATTGCTGGCAGCGTTCACCATCGCACTGCGGGCCGGAAATCATGGTTTCCCGGCAGCCAGCAGAGAGTTGACGACCAGCCAGTGATTCGCGATCTGTATCAGGATTTAAAACCTGGCTTGTTATTGGCTGTGCGCCAGGTTTTGATTTCATTCACGATATCCTGCGGTGTCAAGTCATCGTCACTCCAGAAAATGAGGTCATTACAATCAGGATAACCTGAAATCTCACATATATGGTCAATGAGTGAATCCTGATACTCCTCACCACCATCCGCAGAGAAAATTTCTTCGATGAGGTTTGTAAATTCTATTTCCGTATAATCCTGAAGTTTTCCTTTCCGTTCCATTCTAAAGACCTTTTCGACATAACCAGATTACTTATTGTTAGTAAAAGGGCCGGAATGAAAATCACATTCCGGCCATACATACCTAAATTTCAGCGAATAAATTTATAAGTCAGGATCTAAAGCTTGATTTATTGTTATCCGCGCGCCAGTTTTTAATTTCCTCTACGACTTTCCTGGGCGTAATATTCTCATCTTGATTGTAATAAATCAGATCAGAACCATTCGGATGTTCCGATACTGCAATAAAATTCTCAAGCAGCTCATCCTGATATGCTTCACTACCTTCAACTGTAAAGATTTCAGTTACAAGCTGAGTGAATTCAGCTTCCGTGTAATCTTCATATTTATTTTTGAGTTCCATGCAGCACCTTACTTGTTTGAGTGGGTATTGATATGATGTTTTGGTGTCATTACCTTAATGTTTTCAACATTATAAACTTCACCGCCGAGCGAGATAAGTTCAGTGTGATGAAGCTCAAAGGAGCGACGACCGCCAACACCCTCTTTCATTGAAACTCGTGGAGCAGAACCCTTTCTCATACGGCCAACATTTTGCGCTGTAAACTGCGCTGCCAGCTCCGGATCTGCTGCCACCTCCTGCCAAAACGCCTTACGAAACGCATCGAAACTGCTAAATTCGCGGTCGCGCAGCCGATCAGCGATACGTGTTGGTACCGGGGAGCCTAAACCCTCACTCGCTCCGGCTAACCATGTTCCTTCCACATCAGCCCCGGTTCCTGTGACTTTACCCGGCAGATCGCGGCCGCTTTGCAGCATGACGTAGGCAGGATCCAGCCCAGAGTCTGCCGGGAAGATAAGTATAGCGTCGCGAAAATCCAGATCATCGGCTTGCGGAAAACTTTCCACCGCTGGGCTAGCCGCGCCAGGATCGGTGTTGCCGGTATTATCGGGCACCGCTTCGTTGTGCACGGGCGTAGCCAGTGGCGGCAATCCCTGATATCCCGGTGCACCTTCTGGCGAGACCAGAATGGTACGCGAAGGCAGCCCGCTCTCCGCCGGAATTGTGACGCTATATAAGCCCGTCACTGCATCCACCGTCGCGCTCAATACCCGGACCCGACTCGGATTGATCGTGCGGACCAGATAGGTTTTTAACAGGCCATCGCTAAAGTAAACGCGCCCGCGCACCGACATCTCAACCGTGCCATCTGCCGCAGCGGCAGCCAGCAACTCATGCTCTGCAGGCAGGTTAATGGCATCACCGGGCATTGCCGACAGGAACATATTGATATCGTCACGGCCCGGCACCTGGTCGCTGCCCTCGCCCGCGCCCGGAATATAGGTGACTGAGGCGATAAGCGCACCTACACCACTCCCGGCCAGGACTGTACCGAGCAAATCCGCGAGAACCGCCCGGACAGTGCCCCAGGCAGCGGCGGCGGCCGCCTCACCGAGCGCGTAACCACCCAATCCGGTTTCAGCAAACGTCAGGGGGGCAACCGCAGCAGCAGCAGCCGGAAATCCAGCAAAACCAAAAACATTGGGTTCTTCGAGTTTAGAGCGTGCGGCTTCAAGCGCAGCTGCTTTAGACGAGGCTTCGGCCTCTGCCTGTGCTCGTGCCTCCGCTTCGGCTCTGGCACGTTCTGCCGCCTCGCGCTCGGCCTGAACACGCGCTTCCTCGGCGGCCTGCCGGGCGAGTTCTTCCTGGCGCTTAGCTTCCGCATCAGCCTGTGCCTGTTGCAAACGGCTTTGCGCCTCCTGCAACTGCTGATTAGCGCTGTTAAGCGTTGCCGTCTGGTTGGCAACATCCTGACTTAACGCGTTATTTTGCGCCTGAAAGGACTCAACGGCACTTTGCAGCGGCTCCCTTTCATTGAGTCGCGGATCAATCTGCGCTTTATGGAACTGATTAGCGCGGACCGTATCACCCGCCTTCATCATCGAAGCCCAGACTTCACGCAACTGGGCAATTTCGCCATTCAGCTGATCCAATCTGGGTTGACGCGCGTTGATCTCCGCATTGTTGCTGTTGATCTGTGCATTATCAGCGTTGATTTGGTTGCTGGCGGCAGTTGCGGCGGCTGATGCGTTGTTAACATCCCGCTGCGCAGCTTCGACGGGATGTGCGGCGTCCCACTCAGCCTGACGACGTCTTTCCTCTTCTTCGGCCTGCCGCTGTGCCTCTGCGGCAGCGGCTGCTTCTGCTACTTTACGTGCAGCTTCCGCCTCCATCGCTTTCTTAAGGTTAATCTGTTCCTGAGCCAGCGCTTTCGCCTGCTCCTGACGTGCGGATTCTCCTTTCATCCATTCCTGTCGGCTGGAATTCAGTGGACGAGAATAGAGGCTGACGTTGACGATATCGTCATTACCGTCCACTGATACCATATAGATATAACCATCGACCGCAGCACGATAACCGGAAGGGACTTTTGCTGTGACGTTGGTGCGTAAGTTGTCATTACTGCTGCCGCCTTCATTACCGTCGGACCAGTGAAGATGATCATCACTGACCCAACTCCAGCCACCGGTTATTTGAATGCGTTGTTCACCATTGACCATGATCATCTCAGGTGTGCCAGGATTATATGACCAATAGCCATAGCCCCTGTCACCCGCATTTCCAGACCCGGCGTTACCGCCACCCGTATTAACACCGCCGGTTGGCCCGCGATCGCCATCACCGAATTGATTGTTGTGGGCGTTATCAAATCCATTACCCATAAAATATCCTCTTTAATTAAGATTCTCTCAAAGTGATTTATTCACACCTGCAGCAGCGACATCCGTCATCTTTAAATTGCGGATGAAAAGCCGCGTTGAATATCATTGGATAGAAAAACAGCCCTCACAATAAGGAAAAATTAAAATAAGCAATCAATAATATAATTATCATGTCGCAGTGGTTTAGATAATAAAAAATCACATCGGTTAATTTCATTACCCAAAAGAGTAAGGTGATTAATCAAAAGAACAACCGAGGGAATTAATTAGTTGATGTCGTAAGTTTTAGCGGATGCACATGACAAACAATGTCAACATCTTGATACTACCAACATATCAAATAAGTGAATTATTAGAGTGAGGGTCAATTGCGCATCCGGTCAGGAGATCGTACTTTACACAGCGGGACAAATGTGCGTCCGCTAAAGGAGAAAAATGTGTTTATAATCATTGATGATTATTGTAAATCAATTTACTTCAAACGGAAGGAGTTATTAATGACAAAGATGGAATTCTCTTATTATTGCCTGCTTGTCCAACACAAAGGAAGGCTAGTCCCTGCCAATCTGGTTATCGAACACGTCTGGCCCGGTAGAGAAGCGGTAACTTCGCAGAACAACCTTTCTCAACTTACCTTTAAAGTTAAAAAGAAAGTGCTCGAAGCCGATGGGGAGGTGATATTAAGATCATCACTTAGAGAAGGGTGTATGCTTTCGCACGGCAGACGAACGCTAACATTGTTCGTCAAATCCAGATTGATGTCCAGGATATGCAGACTCGTCCTTATAAGGAAACCGCATTAACCGAATGATATGCTACATTAATCTTCATAAGATAAATAGATTCTTAAAATAGTCACTTTATTACATCAGGGATACAACACTAAAAACTCATTATCGAGGCATTAATAAATCAATCACATAAAATTAATTAAATCCCGGCAAAGATAATTCGTTATTAGCACTGCTCACTCCTATCATTTTTCTTCCCGTTAACCTGAATACACAGGCCAGGTGTGATATGAAACCAACTTTGTTTTTAGCGATTGCTGCATCCATGGTATTCCTGACAGGAGGTTGTCAGAACAACTCCCCGATTTACGGGAATTACTCTTCTGAAGTCTGTCTGCAAATCGGGCAGAATCATGATTCGAACTGCTCAAATTCCGGCGATAAGTGGAAAGATAAATCCGCAGATGAATTACCGGTCATGAGCGATAATAATGGCCCTCAATGATTCATATTCATAAAACTTCAGGTGCGGCTTGTCTGCCTGTCAGATAACACCGCACCCTTCCACCCGCATAACGACGCTTTAGCACTGCAAATCCGCTTCGCAGCCATCGAATTTTCAGTATCATAGCCCGATCTGCCGTTTTCTGGATTGAGTATGACCAATCAACACACCTCCCTGTTTGCACGGCTTACATCCGTCCTGGCGGATGAAAGCCGTACGCCCCTGTACAAGCGCTTTGCTTCCGCAATTAAAGATGCCGTGCGCGAGGGTGTACTGGTGCATGAGGAGATCCTGCCGGGTGAACGTGAGTTCAGCCAGTCGCTGGGGATTTCGCGCATAACGGTACGTAAAGCGATGGATGAGCTGGAAAAAGATGGCGTAGTGTTTCGTTCACGCGGTTATGGCACACAAATTTGCAGTCAGTTCGAGTATTCACTCAAAGAACCGAAGGGCCTCTCGCAGCAGGCGGTGTTGCGTGGCAAAAAGCCCGATACCGTGTGGATCAACAAAAGCAAAATTCGTTGCACCGCCGAGATTGCAGAGAAATTGGGCCTTAGCAGCGGCAGCGATGTTTGGCAGCTGAAGCGCATTCGCTATGTCGATCAGCAGGCGGTGTCCGTGGAGGAATCGTGGGTATCGACGCAGTTGATTGCCGATGCGGATGATATCGGCATCTCGCTGTACGATTACTTCCGTGAGCAGCAAATTCTGCCGGTAAAATCGCAGAGCCGCGTCAGCGCACGTATGCCGGATGAAGCGTTGCAAAAGCAAATCGCCCTGCCCGCCAATGTGCCGGTGCTGGTGATTAAGCAACTGGCACTCGACGCGCAAGGCAATCCGCTGGAGTACAGCATCAGCTACTGCCGCAGCGATATGTACGTGTTTATTGCTGAGTAAGCCGCTGCTGCCAGTAAGTCGCCAGCGCCGCGCGGTCCGGCGCACAATCACCGCCGCGCTGCGACACGACATAGGATGCCACCGCATTGCCGAGCGCAACGCTGTCAGCCAGTGTCCAGCCGGAAGCCAGACCGGCCAGTAAACCGCCTGCATGACTGTCGCCTGCACCAATGGTGTCCACCACGGTGGTGTTCAGCGCCGGAATCCAGCCCTGCGTCTCGCCATCGTTATAGCCCGCACCATCACTGTCGAGCCGTACCACCATCGCGCTGCCGAACCGTTGCTGCCAGCGCGTCAGCAGGCTTTGCGCATCAAAGGTTTCCGTTGCATCAAGGCGCTCCCGCCACAGCAGTTCCGCCTCCTGCCTGTTCACTGTAATCAGTGGTTTCAGCGCCATGATGCGCGCAAAATCGGCATCCGCGATATCCGCCAGGCGTGGGCCAAAGTCCACCAGTAGCTGATAAGGTGCTGCCTGACGCTCCAGCCACGCGATCAACACCTCGCCGCTTTTGCTGGTGAGCTGATACCCCGACAGATAGATCCAGCGATGCTCCGGTTGTGGCAAGGCATCGAGCAGCGCCGCGTCCCACTGATTTTCTACGCCGCTGACCGAAAGAAAGGTACGTTCCCCGTCCGGTTCCACCAGCGCCAGGCACCAGCCGTTATCACCGGACGCGGTTTCGAGCACACTTTCGATGCCATATTCTGCCAGCTTCTGGCGCACAATCCCTGCCCATATCCCCTTGCCGAGTGGCAAGGCATTGACCGATGGGACGTCAAGCCGATGCAAGGCAATCGCCACGTTCAGGGCGCAGCCCCCCACATTGACGCCCTGTTGCTGCAACTCAATATCGCTGCCACGATGCGGCAGCGAATAAGCATCAGCAATCACGTCAACCACCGCCGCACCGATGACGCAGACCGGCAGACGAGCTGTCAGCCGGGCGAGGCAATCAGGCGTCAGCATAGGCGGCCTCACGCTGCTGACGGAAGCGGCTGAACGCGCTGCTGTAGCGGGTGAAATCGAGGTTATTGGCCGCATCAAGTTCGGCTTTTAATGCCGGATCGATCGCCTCAATCCCCTGCAATGCCCCACAAATCGCCACTGCCATCGCGCCAATGGTGTCGGTATCGCCGCCCAGATTGGCGCAGAGAATGGCACACCGGTTGGGATCGCAGGCGGCCAGTTCCACCATGGCAATGGCGGCTGGCACCGATTCGATAGTGCTGGTACCGGTGCCCACCAGATCATAAATCTGCTGCATGGTTGATTCGACGCCCCTGCCCTGCGCCACCACCTGCAATGCCAGCTCGATACGCGCGGCAATCGACGCGCTGAAGGTGGTCACACGCTTCTCCTGTGCAGCGCGGGCAATGGACGGCAACTCATCGCGAATGGTTGCCCAGCTCGCACCATCAATCGCCCGCGAGACGGCCCAGGCAATCGCCGTGGCACCGGCAATCGCCACGTCGGACTTGTGCGTGGGGCTGGAAGCCAGCGCCACCGCATCAATAAAGCCAGTCAGGTCGCGCGCCGGTAACAGGCAGCCCAGCGGTGAAACGCGCATCGCCGCACCGTTGGTCATGCCGTTATTTTCCAGCTGTGCCACCGGTGTGCCGGCCTTCAGTGCATTGAGCGCGATTTTTGACGTCGGCCCCAGCACATTTTTATTGAAGGCATCGAACGCTTCCGCCCAGCGCAAAATATTGGCACCGATGGTTTCCGCGTTGATGTCACCATCATGGGTGATGATGGCGTCAGCCAGCGCCAGCGCCATGGAGGTGTCGTCGGTAAAGGCCGCCCGGCCAAAATAGCAGGCGGCGTTATTTTCAGCCGGACCGGGCAAAAAGCGATCGATCCAGCCAAAATGCTGTTTCACGCGCGAACGCGGCCAGAGTTCCGACGGCATACCCATCGCATCGCCCAGTGCCTGACCATAAAAGGCGCCCAAAATCCGTTTTTCCTGGTGTGTCATTGTCATCTTCACTTCTCTTATTTATGGCTTTCAGCGGTTGCTGAAGTATCAAAAGCGGTTAATTCTTCACTGCGTTTTTTGCCATCGCGGAACAGCGTGATAAATGCGAGGGTGATAATCACAATCATCACGCTACCGAACATCCACATCCCGGCCCAGTTAAATGTCAGACCATTTTGCGGTTTGTCGTAAGCAAACATCTCCTGCATCAGATAACCCCCAAGGCGGTAGCCCAGCAGGCTGCCGATACCCTGACAGGCCAGCGTGATCAGCCCCTGTGCCGCGTTACGCATCGCCACTGGCGCTTTCTTGTCCACGTAAATGTAGGCGGTGATGAAGTAGAAGTCATAGCTGACGCCGTGCAGCAGGATGCCCATAAACAGCAGGCCGTAAGTCAGCAGGTTCTGATCGCCGCCAAACACAAAGAACACATAGCGTAAGGCGGCGGTCACCAGCCCCAGCAGCAGCACTTTGCCGATGCCGAAACGCTTGATAAAGAACGGCAGCGCCAGCAGGAAAAAGATTTCCGAAACCTGGCCGAGCGTCATCCAGCCAGTTGCGTGTGGCAGCCCCACTTCTGTCAGGTAGCCTTCGGCGAAGATGTAATAGAAGGCCAGCGGCATGCTGAACAGGAACGAACAAACGAAGAACACGAGGAAGCTGCGATCTTTCAACAGATGCAGCGCATCGAGGCCGAGCGCCACGCGCAGGCTGAACTTGCCAGTGCTCTTAGGTTGGGTAGCGGGCAGCATCAACGCGAAGATCCCCAGTACCAGCGAGCTGGCGGCGGTGATCAGCAAGGGCACGTTACTCGCCGAGATATCGCCGAAGCCAAGCAGTGGTGGCAGAAAACCACAGGCGATACCGGACGCGATCCAGCCAATGGTGCCCATCACGCGCACGCGGGGGTAATCACGCTCCACATCGCCGACATGAGAGAAGGCAATGCTGTTGGTTAAGGCGATGGTCGGCATGTAGGTCAGCGCGTAAAGCAGCAGCAGCGGGAAGAAGCCGGCAAAGTGCGTCTGCTGCGCGGCGAAGAACATCAGGATCGCCCCGGCTATCATCAGCAGCGCCAGCACCTTCTGCGCCTGGAAGAAGCGGTCGGCCAGTGAGCCCACCAGGATCGGAGACAGAATGGCAGCGATGGAGGTGCAGGCATAGCACCAGGCAATCTCCATCGGCGTAAAACCGTTTTTGCTCAGAAAGGCCCAGAGCGGCACAAACCATGCCCCCCAGATAAACCATTCGAGAAACATCATGAACGACAGTTTTGGCATTGTATTTTTCATCGAACTCACTCCCCGGTGTTGGTAGAACCAATCTAACACCAGTAACAATACCTTTATAATACCATTAGCTGATAGTTTGACCTACCACACATAATTTTAACCGATGGTTAACAGACAAAAAATGCGCGATAAATTGCGCCGCTACGGATACGTACTGGCCCGTAGCGGCGCGATTTATCGCGCAGGATTTAGGAAAGAATAAGTTTAACGGTTAACCAGTTTCGCCGGTAAGGCGATGACCAACAGGCAGCTCAGCAACAGACAAACGGCAAAGAACCACAGCGCGCCATTGCCGCTGCCGGTGAGATCCAGCGCGATACCCATCACTGAATTACTGACCAGTCCGGCAATGTTGGCGATGGAACAGGCAAGCGCAAAGCCTGCCGCAGCCGCCGTGCCTTTCAGGAAGGTGGCTGGCAGGCTGAAGAATACCGGCACGGCACCAATGATCATCGCCTGCGCCACGGAGAACAGCAGCACCGTCATCATCACGTTATGGGAGAAAAAGGTACTGGCTCCCATCGCCGCTGCGCCAACAATAAACGGCACGATGATATGCCAGCGGCGTTCACGCATCCGGTCTGAGCTGCTGCCAATCACCAGCATCCCGATCAGCGCCGCCAGGCTGGGGATCGCCGTCAGGTAACCAATCGTCGCGATATCGGTGGTTCCTGCGTTTTTAATAAAGGTCGGCATCCAGAAGCCCATCGCATAGGCGCTCAGCAGAATGGAGAAGTCGATCCCGCCCAGCATCACCACGCGGATATTCAGCAGGCCATCACGCAAACGGTGTTTTACCCCTTTCGCTTCGCCTTCGTCAGCGGCCAGCTCGCGCTGCACCGCCTGTTTTTCATCTTCGCTCAGCCAGCTGGCGCTTTCCACGCTGTTCGGTAGTAACCAGAAAGTCATCACGCCCAGCAGCACGCTCGGGATGCCTTCTAGCAGGAACAACCACTGCCAGCCGCGCAGGCCGTAAACCTCATGAAAATTGCCCATGATCCAGCCGGAAAGCGGCCCACCAATCAAACTGGAGAGCGGCAGACCAATCATAAACAGCGCGATGATGCGGCTGCGACGCCACGAGGGGAACCATTTGGTGAGATAGAACAACACCCCCGGCAGGAAACCGGCTTCTGCCGCGCCAAGTAAAAAACGCACAATGTAGAACTGCATCGGCGTCTGCACCAGCAGCGTCGCGGTGGAGAGTAAACCCCAGGTGATCATGATGCGCGCAATCCAGATCTTTGCGCCAACACGTTGCAGAATCAGGTTGCTCGGCACTTCAAACAGAATATAACCGACAAAAAACAGCCCGGCCCCCAGGCCAAACGCGGTTTCGCTCAGCGACAGATCGCTCGCCATTTGCAGCTTCGCCAGACCGATATTGATACGGTCCAGATAGGCTGCCAGGTAACACAAACAGAGAAAAGGAATCAGTTTCCAGGTGATCTTGCGGTAAATCGCGGCAGTGTCCTCGGCTGCCAGCACAGCAGGACGGGTTGTAGCAACAGTCATGATTTTCTCCGGGCGCAATAAACCCTGATGGGCATGTTGTTATGCGTTTCGCTTACCAGCGAAACCTGTTCTTTGTGCGCACTCCGTGCAGGTGAATAAGCGCCCTTAACGGGCGCTGAACTGTCCGAGATATTCCAGCGTGGTGGCTTTGGACACCACATCGCCGTACTTACTGTCGATGTCAAACAGGTTGGCTTCATGCGGGGCTGCGTGGCGATCGCCGACGCATTCACGTACCACCATGGCACGAAAGCCGTATTGCAGAGCGTCCACGGCGCTGGCGCGTACGCAGCCGCTGGTGGAACAACCGGCGATGATCAGGGTATCGATGCCTTCCGTCACCAGCAGCGATGCCAGTGCGGTGCCAAAGAAAGCGCTGGCATATTGTTTGGTGATCACCACTTCCTCCGGCAACGGCAGCACTTCCGGGCAGAACGACGCCAGCGGATTGCCTTCCACCATGTCGCGCATCACCGGCGCTTTCTGCACCCAGATACCGCCGTCACGCTGGTGCTGTGGGTGATAACGAATCTGGGTATGGATCACCGGAATGCCGCAACGGCGCGCCATCGCCAGCAGTGCTTCTGATTCCCGCACCGCCTCCACCACGCCCGGCGCAAATAAAGGCGCGCCCTCGGTGGTGTAGCCTTGCAGAAAATCGATCATCAGCAGCGCGGGACGCTTGCCAAAACCAATACGGTTGCCCCAGACACCGGCGTAATTGTCACTGGCGCTTTGTGTCATCACGTTTCTCCTTACCAGGCTCCGGACAGCAACGCACCGGCTCCGGGTACCACCGGTTCCAGCTCCAGCGCCTTGAGCATCGCATAGGTGGTGGCGATCGCGGCGGTGATCACCGGTTTACCGGTTTGCGCTTCCACTTTGGCAACCGCTGGCAGGGAGGGCATTTGTACACAGGCCGACAGCACCACAACATCCACGTCATCAAGCGGCATATCAGCAACAATGCCCGGCAAATTGCTGGGATCGTGACGGGCAACCGCGAGATTATCGGCAATTTCCAGCGCTCGCCAGACTTTGACTTCAACGCCTTCGCGCTGAATGTAATCCACCACCAGCTCAGTCAGCGGCTTCATATAAGGTGCCACCAGCGCGATTTTTTTCGCACCCATGATGTGCAGCGCATCCACCAGCGCACCGGCGCTGGTGATCACCGGGGCCAGCGCATCGTTTTCCCGCGTAACCGCCGTCAGACGTTGCTGTGACTGGCGGTGATAACCCGGACCCATCGCCATGATCGCCACCAGACAGGCATAGCCGAGCACATCAACCTGTGCGTCCGACAGTTCCAGCGCGCAACGGTCCGACTCCTTATCCATCGCCGCCAGCTCATCTTTATTGACGTGTTTCATGCGCATACGGCTGGAGTGAAAAGTAAAACGCTCCGGGCGAATCAACTGACGTGCCTGTAACATGGCCGGGATTTCCGTTTCCATGGTGATGTTAGAACTCGGCACAATCTGGCCGATACGGTATTGACGGGTCATGACTGAGTCTCCGGTTGCAGGGGGGCGCCATGGAAAGAACCAAAGGCCGCGAAAAAGCCGGAAAAATCATCCCAGGGGATCATATGACCGGCCTGTTCCACATGTACGATGGTAATGGAGGGCAGCAGTTCGCGGATCTCTGCCTCATCTTCCGGCAGGATCACCCCGCCCTTGCCTGCCACCATCAGCAGGGTTTTGGCAGGCAACTGACGGAAATATTGATGGATATCGAGTTGATGGAAATCGTCATAGGCACGACGAATCGCCGGTTCATAACAGGTATGCAGCCATTCCGCCCGTAGTTGACGTTGTTCTTCGGTCCAGGTCGGACAATATTTCTTCATCGCTTCCGCGTCCATGCCCTGCTCCGCCTCGCGGATCGAGTCCTGATACCACGGCCACTGCCCGGGATAGAGACGACGCCCCGGTCCCGATACCGGCGGATCAATCAGCGACAGCGATAACACGCCATCAGGTTGCTTGACGGCCGCGCGCATAATAAAACGCGCCCCCATCGAATGACCGACCAGATGGTACTGCGTCAGACCCAGCGCGCTGGCAAACGCGTTGATATCATCGGCACAGCTTTCGGTACCGTAATCAAGCCCTTCACCGCTGCTGGATAAGCCACGCCCGCGCACATCCAGCACCCAGGTATCAAACTGCTGACCAAACACTTCTGCGACAAAACCCCAGGTAATGGCCGGGCTGGTGATGCCAGGCACCAGAATCAGCGTCGGGCCTTTACCACCGTAGCGCAGGTAATGCTGGCGAATGCCGTTCGCCTGCACCTGTCCACCACTGATAAACGTGCTCATCACGCCCCCTCGCTTTTCAGCGGTGCGGCAAAGACGTCATAGCCATAAACCCAGGCCGGATCTTCCTGAGTACGCAGGAAGGTGTTGGCGTTGGAGACGGATTGTACGCGTGAAGCACGTTCTTTACGGTTGACTTCATACAGACGGAACGCGGTGCTGTAGTCCTCCAGACCGGTTTCAGTCAGGCAGCGAGCCAGCATCGCCGCATCTTCGATCGCCATCGCCGCACCCTGCGCCATATGCGGCTTCATCGGATGGCAGGCGTCACCCAGCAATACGATGCGCCCTTCACTCCACACCGGCAGCGGCTGGCGATTCAGCAGTGGCCATTTGGTGACGTTTTCACTGCATTCGATCAGCGCCTGCACCACCGGATGGTAATGGCCGAAGGTGTCCAGCATCTCCTGCTGGCTGCTGTCGACAAAGCTGCCTTTGAAATCCCACGCCGGATGCGGCACCCCGGAAACGTAGTAATACTCGTCACGTGATTTGGTGGTGTAGTAAACCATCAGGTGACGATCTTCCGACCACCACTTCACGCAATCTTCGAAATTGAGGTTGTATTTACGCAGCTGTTCGCCACGGATCAGCGCGCGGTGCGCCACCCAGCCGCTGTAGGTCGGCGCTTCTGCGCCCAGCAGGTGTTCACGCAGTTTTGAGTTGATGCCGTCGGCACCAATCACGATATCGGCACGTTCTTCGCTGCCATCCTGGAAACGCAACACCACATCGCTGCCGCTGTCTTCAACGCTGCTGAGACACTTGCCGAAGTGCACCGTACCTGGCTCCAGACTGGTCATCTGCATCGCCTGCAAATCACCGCGATGCACCGTGACATAAGCCGCGCCGTACTCTTTGCGGGCAAACTCCCCCAGCGGAATGCGTGACAGGTACTCCCCGGTTTCACCGTCACGGCTGAACCAGAAGTCCGGATGTGACGCCAGATCTTCCAGCTGCTGCTCGATCCCCATACGGCGGAACACCTTGAGGACGTTCGGCCCCATATGGATACCTGCCCCGAGACGGGAAAAAGCCGGACTCTGTTCATAAACCTGCACATTGAAGCCCGCTTTTTGTAACAGCGAACCCGCTGCGAGGCCGCCAAGACCTGCGCCGACGATGGCGATGCGTTTCATATTGCTCATATTTTCCTCTCAAAACTCACGCTGATTTGAAGGTACACCTGCGGTATCCGTTTCGACTCCGGCTCAAATTATTGAGTGTGTACACTATAATTATTGGCGTTATTTTTTTGTGAATTGCAATGGTTATTGTGGTGAAAACTGCATGTCATGATGTTAATCACAGCATTGGCACTGCGTTAAATAGGCTTTTCTTATGACAAAAAGAAATGCTTGCACTCTTCTTCGCAACACGTCTATAACAAATATATCTAGCGTATTCGCTATAAAAAGATGAAGTTTTAACCACCAGATATCATCTGGCATCTAACCTGAGAGGAACCCACAATGGCTGTAAATCAGAGTCAGTTAGGACAGATGTTTGAGCAGGTATTACGTCTGTCGAAAGTCGATGCCACCCAGAGCGTCGCTATTCTGAAAAGTCACTATTCTGATGCACGCACTGTGCAGGCTGCGACCGACGCTGCACTACGATTGGGCGCAAAAGTGTATTGCGTTGAACTGCCATCGTTTAACCACCCCACAGCGATGGGTAACGATATGACCGCCTACTGCGGTGATACCGCGCTGACCGGCAACATCGCGGCCCAGCGAGCGCTGGAAGCGGCGGACCTGATTGTCGATACCATGATGCTGCTGCACTCGCCGGAGCAGGAGCAAATACTGAAAACCGGTACGCGTATCCTGCTGGCTGTTGAACCGCCGGAAGTGTTGGCACGAATGTTGCCAACCGAAGAGGACAAAACGCGTGTGCTGGCCGCTGCGGCGGTGCTGGAGAAAGCGCGCATGATGACGGTGAAATCTCAGGCGGGTAGCGATTTCCGTGCACCGCTGGGGCAGTACCCGACGGTGACAGAATACGGTTATGCCGATGAACCCGGCCGCTGGGACCACTGGCCGAGCGGTTTCCTGTTCACCTGGCCGAATGAAGATCAGGCGGAAGGGGTGCTGGTACTGGAGGTGGGCGACATCCTGCTGCCGTTCAAATCCTATGCCCGTGAACGTATCACGCTGGAAATTGAAAAAGGTTTTGTGACGAAGATCCACGGTGGCTTTGAAGCGGAATATCTGCGTGATTACATGGGCTACTTCAACGATCCGGAAGTGTACGGCATTTCGCATATTGGCTGGGGATTGCAGCCGCGTGCGCAGTGGACAGCGATGGGGCTGCACGACAAAAACGATGGCATGTGTATGGATGCCCGCGCATTTTACGGCAATTTCCTGTTCTCCACCGGGCCGAACACCGAAGTCGGCGGCAAACGCAAAACGCCTTGCCATATGGATATCGCTCTGCGCCATTGCGATATCAAAGTTGACGATCTGCTGGTGGTGGCCGAAGGCGAAGTGGTGGCACCGGAAGCCTCGCGCGCGCGTTAATCTTACGCAGGGAGCGGCTGTCAGCGCAGTGACAATGCATTACACTGCCTGGCAGTATCCGGGAAAAAGGACCTTTTTATGTCACACGACCATACTTCCTCAGCGGAAGACAATTACGACTACACCCAACAGGTTGGCCATCTGCTGCGCAAAGTTTACCAGCGTCATGTGGCGATTTTTCAGCAACATGTGGGTGATTCACAGATTACGGCGGTGCAATTTATTACCCTCTGTGCGCTGCGCGACCACGGTCCCAGTGCGCAGAACGACCTGGTACGTTACACCGCTGTCGATCAGGCCACCATTCGCGGCGTGGTTGAACGCTTAAAAGCCCGCGATCTGGTCAGCCTCGGTCCCGATCCGACTGACAAGCGCAAAGTAATTGTGATGCTGACCGAGTCCGGACAGACGCTGATTCAGCACACCACCGATAACGCGGTTCGCATCACTGAAATGACGTATGGGCAGTTAAACCCAGCCGAACGAGTCGCGCTGGTTTATCTGCTCAGGAAAATGCTGGACGACACGAGCCAGCCATAACCCGGGGCGAGTGAGCCGCCTCGGTAAGGCGGTCAATAATGAAAATGATGGCACAACAGTCTGCCACACCGGTTTCACCTGCAGGTTTACGCTGTTATTCATTGAAGGTTAATGGCGAAGAAAGGGAAGTTACCAGCTACCGCGATACCTCGTTATTACTGGTATTGCGTAATGAATTGTCGCTTAACGGTCCGAAGTATGGCTGCGGTCTCGGCGAATGCGGTGCCTGCACCGTGATGATCGATGGCGTTGCGGCACGTTCCTGCGTCATTCCGGCATATGGCGTGCGGCAGCGCGCGGTGACCACCCTTGAAGGGTTGGGAAGCCGTGACGCGCTGCATCCGGTGCAGCAGGCGTTTATTGATGAACAGGCCGCACAATGCGGCTATTGCCTGAATGGCATGATCATGACCACCGCCGCGCTGTTGCGCGATCTCCCAAGCCCCAGTGACCAGCAAATCCGCTCCGCGCTGAGTGGCAATCTGTGTCGCTGCGGCACCCATCAGGAAATCCTCTGTGCGGTGAAACGTGCGGTACAACTCTGTTTACAGCAGGCGGAGGCACAGCAATGAGTCATCCCGCTGTCCCCACCCAGCAGCAGTTGCTGGATGCCGATAATGTGTTGCTGATCGTTGATGAGATTCAGCCCCCGCCTGGACTGGTGCCAAAAGGACAAACGCCGAGCCTGAAACCGAAAGAACTGGCGTTGTTTCTTGCCATTGATGGTGCGGGCAACGTCTGGGCGTTTAACGGCCATGTTGATCTCGGCACTGGGGTGAAAACCGCGTTGACGCAAATCGTTGCGGAAGAACTGAATCTGCGCATGAATCAGGTGCAGATGGTGCTGGGCGATACGCTCCGCGTCCCAAATCAGGGAGCGACCATTGCCAGCGCCACCTTACAGATTTCCGCCGTTCCATTGCGTAAAGCCGCCGCCGTTGCGCGCCAGTGGCTGACCCAGCAGGCAGCAGCGCGTTTGCAGGTCACGACTGATGCGTTAATCCTGGATGCCGGGGAGTTTCGCCTGGCAGATGGCACCACCCTGAGCTTCGCGCAGCTGGTCAACGGACAGCGCTGCCAGTTACCTATTGCTGACGATGTGCCGCTAAAGCCCGCCAGTGAATATCGTTTAGTCGGCACCAGCTCACAGCGTGTCGATATCCCGGCCAAAGCCACCGGCGAACTGACCTGGGTGCACGATATGCGCCTGCCAGGGATGTTACATGGTCGGGTGATCCGCCCGCCCTATGCCGGGTATGACACCGGACAGTTTGTTGGCACTTCGCTGCTAAGCATTGATGAAAGCTCCATTGCCCATCTCGACGGTATCGTCAAAGTGGTGCAAATCGCTGACTTTGTTGGCGTGGTGGCGGAACGCGAAGATCAGGCCATCGTCGCGATGGAAACCCTGAAAGTTCGCTGGAAGCCCTGGGAGCATATGCTGCCGGATATGCGTGACGTCGAGAAAGCGATTCGCGATAACCCCCGCACCTCGCGTGTGGTGCATGATACCGGCGAGGTTGATACGGCGCTGGAGAACGTTACGCAGCGCTTTACCCGCAACTACGTCTGGCCGTATCAGCTGCATGGCTCAATTGGCCCGTCTTGTGCGGTGGCTGCTTATGACGAGGTGGGTTTGCAGGTCTGGAGCGGTACCCAGAATCCTCATCTGCTGCGTGCTGACCTCGCCTGGCTGTTCGAAATCCCGGAAAGTGATATCGAGGTGAACCGCATGGAGGCGGCCGGTTGTTATGGCCGCAACTGCGCGGATGATGTGGCAGCGGATGCCGCACTGCTTTCCCGTGCCGTCGGTAAGCCGGTGCGCGTGCAGCTGACGCGCGCGCAGGAACACGTCTGGGAGCCGAAAGGCACCGCCCAGTTGATGGATGTGGATGGCGGCCTCGATGCTGAAGGTAACCCGCATGTTTACGACTTCACCACTTCCTACCCTTCCAACGGTGCCCCCACCCTGGCGCTGTTGCTGACCGGACGCGTTGACCCGGTAGCACTGGCGTACGAGATGGGCGATCGCACCTCGATCCCACCTTACGACTTTCCGCATATGCGCGTCACCATCGAGGATATGGCTCCGATTGTGCGCGCATCATGGATGCGTGGCGTATCCGCATTGCCAAATACCTTTGCCCACGAATCCTATATGGATGAACTGGCGCACGCGGCCGGCGTCGATCCGGTCGAATATCGGCTGCGTTATATCCAGGACGAACGCGCCGCTGAGTTGATCCGCTCCACCGCCGACCGTGCAGGCTGGACGCCACGTACCGAACCGATGCAAAACACCAGCGAACCCGGCGTGTTACGCGGTCGCGGCTTCGCCTATGCGCGTTATATCCACAGCAAATTCCCCGGCTTTGGCGCGGCCTGGGCCGCCTGGGTGGCCGATGTGGCTATCGATAAGCAGAGCGGCGAAATTGCCGTGACGCGCATAACCGTTGGTCACGATGCAGGCATGATGGTTAATCCTGCCGGGGTGAAGCACCAGATCCACGGCAACGTTATCCAGTCCACCAGCCGTGTGCTGAAAGAACAGGTGACGATTGAAAGCAATATGATCGCCAGCCAGGAATGGGGGGGTTATCCGATCCTCACTTTCCCGGAAGTGCCGGATATCGATGTGATGATGATGCCGCGCCCGTATGAGCCTCCGCTCGGTGCCGGGGAATCCGCTTCGGTTCCCAGCGCGGCCGCCATTGCCAACGCGGTGTTCGACGCCACCGGGATCCGCTTTCGCGAGTTGCCCATCACCTCGGACAAACTGCGCCAGGCACTGAACGGACCGGACCCGCAACCCGAACCCGCATTGCCCGCGCCGCAACGCAAAAAATCCACCCGCCGCCGTAAATGGGCCTTTGGTGGTGCGGCGGGTTTACTCGGCGCAGCGATCGGCATCGCCACTAATGCCCTGCCCTGGCGTGCAGCTATCGCGCCGGTCACCCCACCGCAGGCGGGTAGCTGGTCAATGGAGATGCTGGAGCGCGGTCGTCAGGTGGCCGCTGCCGGTGATTGCGCGGTGTGCCACACCACCGAGGGCGGAGCCACCAACGCCGGTGGCCTGAAGATGGATACGCCGTTTGGTGCCCTCTACACCACCAATATCACGCCGGATAAACAAACGGGCATCGGTAGCTGGTCTTTTACCGCCTTCGATCGCGCTATGCGCCAGGGCATCAGCCGTGACGGTCATCATCTCTATCCGGCGTTTCCCTACACCTCTTTCCGCCAGTTAAGCGAAGAAGATATGCAGGCATTGTATGCGTACCTGATGTCGCAGCCTGCCGTTGAACAGACGCCGCCGCCCAATGACATGCGGTTCCCGTTCAATATGCGTTTCCTGATGGCGGGCTGGAATACGCTGTATCTGCGCAGTGGTGAATATCAGAACGATCCGGCTAAAAGCGCTGAATGGAATCGCGGGGCCTATCTGGTCAACGGGGCCGGTCACTGTGGTGCCTGCCACTCCCCGCGTAACCTGATGGGAGCGGAAAAATCCGGCGATCAGTTCCTCGCGGGTGGCTGGGTTGATGGCTGGGAAGCGCCAGCACTGAATCAGCTCAGCAAAGCGCCACAACCCTGGACAGCGGATTCGCTCTATAACTATCTGCGGAACGGTTATGACGATAAACATGGGGTTGCTGCCGGGCCAATGGCTCCGGTGGTAAGCCATCTGGCTACGCTGCCGGAAGCGGATGTGCGGGCGATGGCGGGTTATCTGGCGGATATTAATGGTCAGACAGCCATGCCTGAGCCTGTGCCGCAGCCGTTAATCAAACCGGCATGGAACACTGCTGCCGGGGAACGATTGTTCAAAGGTGCGTGTCAGGCGTGTCACAGCGCCAGCGAAGGCGGACCGAAGCTGTTTGGCGTTAGTCCGGCTATGGCCAACAGCAGCAGCCTGACCAGCGCGACACCCGATAATCTGTTGCAGGTGGTGCTGCATGGCATCGACAAGCCCGCAACCGATGAACTCGGTTATATGCCGGGCTTTGCTGCCAGTTTGTCGGATAAACAGGTGGCAGATATTGCGGCCTATCTGCGCCAGCGTTATGCCCCGGACCAGCCAGCCTGGACTGACTTAACGGAAAAAGTGGCGCAGGTACGCGCGAATCCCAGCAGCCACTAACGCGGAGGAAGTCTATGTTGTCACTCGATCAACGCGTTATCGACCAGGCATTGCTGTGGCTGCAACAGGGCAAGACCATCTGGCTATGTACCGTGTTGCATAGCTGGGGGTCAGCCCCCCGCTCACCCGGCGCCATGCTGGTGGCTGACGCGCAAGGCAACTGGGTAGGGTCACTTTCGGGTGGCTGCATTGAGGAGGATTTCCTGATGCGGCTGCAACAGGGAGCCTATCCGCGGCCAAGTGAACAGGTGCGTTACGGAGCCGAAGGACTGGCACCTCCGGTACAGCTGCCCTGCGGCGGCATCCTGGATGTGCTGGTGGAATGTATTGCGCCACAGGAACGCTCGCTGGCGTTACTGAGTGCCATGCAGGACGCGCTCAGTGGTGGCTCATTGCTGACGCGCTATATCACGCTGGGAGTCGAGCATGAATGGCAGATTCTGGCTCCCGGTACGCCGCAAACATTGCTGCGCTATGACGATAACAGTGCGGTATTGCCGGTTGGTGCCGTGACCACGGTGTTTATCGCGGGTTATTCAGCGGTGGCGAACGATTGTATTCGTCTGGCGCTGATGCTCGGTTTCCGCGTGGTGGTGTGTGAACATCGCGATGCCGAATTCGACCAGTTATGCGCAGCAGTACAACCTGCTGATAATTTGCATTGTTTTCGCCAGCATCCGGCGCGATATCTGGAAAAATCGGGTGCTTCGGCCGGAACAGCGATCCTTTGTCTTACCCATGATCCACGCGTCGATGATTTGACGCTGATGGAAGCGGTCAATACGCCAGCGTTTTATATTGGTGCCATGGGGTCGGCGAAGAATAGCCAGCGCCGTTTTCAGCGCCTGGCAGAACTGGGGGGATTACCCGAACAGGCGCTGGCACGGATTCATGCACCGATCGGTTTGCCGATTGGCAGCAAAACGCCGGGAGAAATCGCCCTCGCGACGCTGGCGGATATTGTTCGTGTCAGGAATGGTTTGTAGTACCGGGAAGATCCGCATCACGAATCACCCCGGCGTGCGCACCGATTTTTTGCAGGATCGTCGGATCCAGCAAGGCGCGTGCGCCATTATCACCGCTAAGCTGACTCAGTGCCTCACCATAACGTGCCGCAAAGCCTACCGGGTGCCCAGGCAGTTGATCCCAACACAGACGCACCTGTTGCGCTCCTGCGGTAAGTAGACTCGCTACGCGTTGATGATCCTGTGCCGTTACCCATGCCATATCACCCGGTTGAATCAGCCAGCCTGACCAGGCTCGCGTTTCCCGTACTGCCGCTGCAATGCTTTCGCCACTGCCTTCACTGGCAACGGTGATAGCAGGAACCCGGTATTGCTCCGCAAGTGCAAGGATCGCGTGATATTCAGGACGTGTGACCAGCAGCAAAGGCAAGCCGGAAGCCTGTGCCTGTTGCAACGTCAGCGCCAGCAGAGGTTGCCGGTTTTCCTGTAGTGCCAGCAGTTTATTGCCCTGCCCTCCGGCACGGGTAAACCGTGCCCCCAGGCCAGCAGCAAGGATGATGATGCCAGGTGTGTTCATATGCATTGACGGTTGCTAAGTAAGGGCACGTAGTATCACGTGCCCCGGTTAAGTTAGCGACGATTTTTCCATACCGTCTGGATATTACAGAACTCGTAAACACCAAAGCTGGATAACTCGCGGCCATAACCACTTTTCTTCACGCCGCCAATCGCTACACGCGGATCGGAAGCACCGTTTCCGTTGATGAAGACTGCGCCGGTTTCCAGTTTGCTGGCCAGTTCACTAGCGACTGCTTCATTGCCGCTCCAGACCGTGGCGCTGAGGCCAAACTCGCTGTTGTTTGCCAGCTCTAAGGCATGCTCTGCATTACGAGCAATGGTGATCGCGGCAACCGGGCCAAAGATCTCCTGCTGGAATGCCGTCATTGCCGGTGTCACATCTGCCAGGATCGTCGGCGCATAGTAGTTACCCACACCTTCGATCTTATGACCACCGATGACCAGACGCGCACCCTCAGCAATGCTCTGCTGCACCTGCTTATCCAGTTCATCACGCAGATCATAACGCGCCATCGGACCAATGTAGGTTGCTTCATCCAGCGGATCACCGATTTTCAGTGCTTGCACCGCTGCGCTAAAACGCGCCTCAAAGGCTTGAGAGACGCTTTCTTCAATGATGAACCGTTTGGCCGCCATGCATACCTGTCCGGTGTTCTGGTAGCGTCCTGTGACCGCTGAAGCCACTGCAGCGTCCAGATCTGCATCGGCGAGAACGATAAAAGGATCGGCACCCCCCAGTTCCAGCACGGTTTTCTTCAGTACAGCACCCGCCTGTGCGGCAATTGCGCCTCCTGCACGCACGCTGCCGGTAACGGCAACTGCAGCAACGCGCGGATCTTTTATCGCTACCGAGACGCCATCGTTATCAACATTGATGACGTTGAAAGCGCCTTTGGGCAGATCGGTCGCATCAAACAGGCTGGTAATCAGATTGGCACAACCCATTACGCTGGGGGCATGTTTCAGCAGGTAAGTATTTCCTGCCAGCAACATGCTTACTGCTCCACGCAGTACCTGCCAGTATGGAAAGTTCCACGGCATGACTGCCAGGATCACGCCAAGCGGACGAAATGCCTGCCATGCCTGCTGATTTTCCACCAGCGTCGGTTTGTCAGCCAGCATCGCCGGGCCCTGTTCAGCATACCAGTCACACAGGTTGGCGCATTTCAGTACTTCAGCGCGTGCCTGAGCTACAGGTTTACCCATTTCCAGAGTCGCCATGGTGGCCAGCTCATCCTGACGCTGACGGATCTGTTCTGCTAATTGGCGCAGAACCAGCACGCGCTGATCCAATGTTTTGTTACGCCACTTGTTGAAAGCCTGTGCACTTTGTTGCAGTGCGTTTTCCAGTTCAGCAGGTGTTTGCAGCGGATATGTCGCCAGGGTTTCACCGTTGGTGGGGTTACGTGAGATTACATTTTCAGTCATAACAACCTTCATCAAGAGTTTGTGTCGTCAATGAAGCTTACCTTACGCTGCTGCTGGATTATTGAAAAATGAATATTAATGACAAAGTTGTTCTCACTATGAGAAGCAGATGGGGTTTAACTTGCGTGCGGCTAATGTCAGGATCCTGAATCTGTCGTTGCCGGTGTTTTATTCCCGATCGTGCTTTATTCCACGTTCTTACTGGGTTTTTAAAGAGTTATCCAGTTATACAGTGATTAGATCTCTAAGAAAGATCATAGAGAGATCTAAAAGAGATCCAAAGAGATCCCCGATCGTCGCAGGCCGCACCGGCCAAGGGCTGAGAAGGTGATCGTGTTCACTATAATCAGCAAAGTGTTCACTGTAGTCAGTATTATATTCACTGTAGACAGTAGAATGTTCACTATAAACAGTGTTAATGTTCACTGTAATCAGAAACCGACCCTTTTCATCCACAGAATGAAGATCTCAGGCTATGGCAGATAAAGAGAGTGAAAACAAGGCGTTACTTGAACCTTTTCTGTCGGTGACAAAAAACAGCGGTGAAGTTATTCAGCTACACCCTAATAAAAATAACACCGTACAACCGGTCGCCTTGATGCGCCTGGGACTGTTTGTTCCGACACTGAAATCCACCGCGCGTGGTAAATCAGGCGCGATGGCTTCAACCGATGCCACTAAAGAGCTGAAAAACCTTTCACTGGTGAAAGCTGAAGGCTATGAAAAGATTACCATTACCGGCGCAAGGCTGGATATGGATAATGATTTCAAAACCTGGGCCGGGATCATTCAGTCATTCTCCCGTTATCCATCGAAAGGCGACACGGTGACGCTGCCGTTTATCGATTTTGTAAAAATGTGCGGGATCCCCTCGGCAAACTCTTCTGCAGCCTTACGTAAGCGTTTAGATGCGTCATTACGCCGTATCGCGACCAATACCCTCTCCTTTGAAGGTAATGGCAAAGCCTACCATACCCACCTGGTACAATCGGCCTATTACGATCGGGAAAAGGATGTGGTGCGGATTCAGGCGGATCCTAAGCTGTTCGAGTTGTATAACTTTGACCACAAGGTTTTACTGCAACTCCGCGCTATCTCGCGGCTTAAGCGTAAGGAATCTGCTCAGGCGCTTTACACCTATCTGGAGAGCCTGCCAACAAACCCTGCTCCTATTTCATTGGCCCGTTTGCGTATGCGCCTCAACCTGGGTTCGAAAACCACCACCCAGAACCATGTGGTACGTCGTGCCATGGAGCAATTGAAAGAGATTGGTTATCTCGACTATTCAGAAGTGAAACGTGGACGTTCTGTGTTTTTTATTATCCACAGCCGGACACCAAAACTCGATGGGATCAGCAATCTCGAGAGCATTGATGCACTCGACGATCTGGACTTTGATGACTAAGTCATCATGTTCACTGTAATCAGTACATCAAGCGTTGCAGTGTCACTTTTAGCCGAAAAGTGACACTTCCCTCCCTTCTGACATTCACTGTAATCAGCTAGCGCCCATAAGATTCACTGCAATCAGTAACGTTCACTGTAATCAGCATTCCTACCTGTGTTCACAAAACCATAATCAATATTATTGGTGTCAGAGACAGTAATCATTGCTATATATTGATAGTGAGTGCTTACATTTATGGTCTTCATGGTTAAAAGATGAGTATCAGAGGGGGTTTTGCTGATTACAGTGAACTCTATCAACTCGTACGTCCCCACTGATTACAGTGAATGCTTAGGTTGTGATGAACTTACTGATTACAGTGGGTGTTTTTTTATCTATATGATTTTAAATGCTTTATTTATTTGTGAGCCATTGTGTTCACTGTAATCAGCATCTCACGTATTTTCAGGAACAAAAAAGTGACAGGGTTGGTCACGTTTGCCGATTACAGTGAATATTTTCCCGTTTACTGACTACAGTGAACGCATGATGGGTGCCTGAAAGCATGAATTAAACCATCCGCAGCTAACGTCACGGTGTCACTGATTACAGTGAACGTTCTGTTTCTGCAGCTGAGACACGGATGTCAGCGGCTGCCGGTGTTCTTTTCTACTGATTACAGTGAACATCGTCAGCGGGTTTGTGTGTGACCCATTACTGATTACAGTGAATGTTCGGCTCAGGAGTTAACACTACCCCTTACTGATTACAGTGAATTCGGGATATCGCTGCTTATTACCCATCATCGACTTCGTGTGGTCCATTGCTGATTACAGTGAACATCACCCCTTCTGTTCATCATCCTCTACTGATTACAGTGAATGTTTAACTTCTTCATCCTGGATACCACTTACTGATTACAGTGAATGTTACTGATTTGGCCTGAGGTACGTAACGCATGGAGAATCCCCTTAAACGCACTCTCAATCTTGCTGGCTACAGTGAATGTTTTCATGTTCCCCTGCCCTATATCGCGGTAAAAGCATCAGTCAGGAACAGACGAGGTTGCTCAGAGTAAGAAAGCAGCGACTGACTACAGTGAATGATTGCCGATCTGATGACACTTCGTACTGACTATAGTGAATGGTTGAGAGTTATATAGCCAAGTCTGCTCACTATAGTGAACGTTTGGTGATGCCGGGAAATTTGGCTTACTGAATACAGTGAACCTTTGCGGGGAGCGGAGAAATATCTTACTGACTACAGTGAACGATTATGGGTTTCACAAATTTCGACTGCTGTTTACAGTGAATGTTTGATGGAATTCAGGATAGAGTTCTCTTTTACTGATTACAGTGAATGATAGTGGTCCCTTCAATCGGTGTTAAACAGACTTCCGTTAGCTTATCCGCGTGAGAGACGGTTACTGATTACAGTGAATGTTTCGTGCGGGCTGCTGATTACAGTGAATCTTTTGCTGATTACAGTGAGTTTATGCCTGCGTTGCTTGTAAAGCTTGCTGACTACAGTGAATCTGTCTCCCCTTCACCCTTCACCCTTCACCCTTCACCCTTCACCCTTCACCCTTCACCCTTCGCTCTGCTCCGTACTTTTACCCACGACATTACTGATTACAGTGAATCTTTGCAGGTAAGCTCGAAAAATGATCAGCTTATCTTTTATTCATTTCATTTGGCTGCACAGGATTGCAGCACTGATTACAGTGAATGTTTGTAATAACATCCTCTTGGACAAGGTGTTTCGTTCACATCAGTTGTTTCTGAGTAAATGAGATAGATTTGCCTGATGTGCAGGATTTCGGTATAAAGTCATAAATCCTACATGTGTGGAGCAACTATGGCTAACGATGAAAAGCAGGTTCTGAAGGTCGCTCAACGGTCTGAGAAAATGCTCATGAGCCTGACGGAACAGATTCAGGCACAAAAAGAAGAGTTGCAGGAAAATACTTTTTACCAGGTTTACGCTAAAGCGGCACTGGCAAAGTTACCCAAGCTGACACGCGCCAGTGTCGATTATGCTGTGAATGAGATGGAAGAAAACGGTTATCCGTTTGATAAGCGTGCCGCCGGTAGCTCAACCAAATATGCAATGTCGATTCAGAACATTATCGACATCTATCATCATCGTGGTGTGCCCAAGTATCGCGATCGTCACGGTGATGCATTCACATTATTTGTGGGTAACCTGAAAGGTGGTGTGTCGAAAACGGTATCTACTGTTTCGCTGGCCCACGCGCTGCGCGCACATCCACACCTGTTATTTGAAGATTTACGCATTCTGGTTATCGATCTTGACCCGCAATCTTCCGCTACCATGTTCCTCAATCATGAGCGTTCAGTGGGATTAGTTGAAGCCACCGCGGCACAGGCGATGTTGCAGAATGTCAGCCGCGAAGAATTGCTCAACGAATTTATCGTGCCTTCCATTATTCCTGGTGTGGATGTGCTGCCCGCATCCATCGATGATGCGTTTATCGCTTCACGCTGGGATGAGCTTTGTGCCGAGCATCTGCCCCAGCACAATGTCCATTCTGTATTACACGATAATGTTATCGCCAAGCTGAAGAAAGACTATGACTTCATCTTTATCGACAGTGGACCTCACCTCGACGCATTCCTGAAAAACGCCATTGCCGCATCTGACTTGCTGATGACACCAGTGCCCCCGGCACAGGTCGATTTTCACTCCACCCTGAAGTATCTGACGCGTCTGCCAGAGCTGATTGGCATCATTGAAGAATCCGGCGCAAGTTGTCGTTTACAGGGCAATATTGGATTTATGTCGAAGCTCTCCAACAAAGCGGACCACAAACTCTGCCACAGTCTTGCTAAAGAGATTTTTGGCGGTGACATGCTGGATGCCGCCTTACCGAGGCTTGATGGTTTTGAACGCTGCGGAGAGTCGTTCGACACAGTCATTTCGGCCAACCCTTCTACCTACGTAGGTAGCAGTGAAGCCCTGAAGAATGCGCGTTCGGCTGCGGAGGATTTTGCCAAAGCCGTGTTTGATCGCATTGAATTTATTCGCCTGAACTGAGGTTACTATGAGCGCAAAACGCATAACGATTGGCAGAACTTTTAGCCAGACACCGCTGCAAACAGAAGAAACATCAGAAGGCCATACCCAGACTTTTATCCTGTCCACAGGTAAACGCGCCCAGTTCACGCTGGAGCACATTGCTGCAAAAGATATCGAAGATAAAACCTTTGTCGTGATGGAAACCAACGGTCGTGACCAATCGGGTCTGACACCCGAATCACTGCGCGACATTATCCGTACCATCAAACTCCAGCAGTTCTTTCCGGCCATTGGCGTCAAGCGTGATGACCGTATCGAGATTCTCGATGGTTCACGCCGCCGTGCTGCTGCGCTGCATTGTAAAACGGGTCTTGATGTTCTGGTTACCGATGCTTCAATTACGGCAGAAGAAGCCCGTCGTCTGGCACAGGATATTCAGACAGCCCGTGAACACAACCTGCGTGAGGTAGGCATGCGCCTGTTGGCGCTGAAAGATGGTGGTTTGTCACAAAAAGAGATTGCCCAGAGCGAAGGTCTTTCCCAGGCCAAAGTGACACGCGCATTGCAGGCGGCCAGTGTGCCTGCCGATCTCATCACGTTATTCCCTAACCACTCAGAGCTGACCTATCCCGATTATAAATCTCTGTTGCAGGCTTATGAAAAGTTGCAGGAGACAGGGCAGACGGTTGATGCGTTGATTGATGCCATTGGTATGGATGTTGATACCGTTTGTGCCAGAGACGGATTAGCGGAAGATGAAGTGAAGAACGGTATTTTGCGTCTGGTGCGTAATGGCAGCCAGACACTGGTGCAGTCACCCGCTAAAGATAAAGTCGTCGCCACCGCGCTCTGGACCTTTGCTGACAAAGATCGCTTCGCACGTAAAAAGATGCGTGGTCGCATGTTCAGCTATGAATTTAATCGACAGTCAAAAGAACTTCAGGACGAGTTGGATCGGGTGATTAACGAGACCCTGAACAAATACCTCAATCAATAAGCAATGCCGCCTTCGGGCGGTTTTTTTTGCCTCCTTTTCTTTCGCCAGCGTAATTTCACCGCTAACTGCATGAAATATCAGTAATGAGGTCTAAAATTTCAGGCTGAAATCGCCATGGTTTCACTCATCACGGACAATCCTTCCGATCATTGAACACAACCGGTGACGGCAAATTAACCATCCCGGTGTGAAGGCGACAATCCATTAAATTAAGATTGTCTGGAGCCGCACTGGACGGGAAATTATAAAGCTCGCCACGCCGATTTCATTCCTATCCCTATGAATCTAATGATTTTTAGAAAAAGATTTCAGGGTGAAATCGCCACATTTATGCACCCTGTCGAGACGCCATAATAAATACTGGCCAAAATTAGCCAGATGATATGCAACGATTTATCCACAGAAAAAGTGGATAACTTTCATCACACAGCAATTTGCTATGAGCCTCAAGTCAAGCCAGCAAACGTAATGTAGAAGAGAATTGCCAGACAGCATCTCTGACCCGAACCGGTTTATTAATTAAACCCAGCGCATAGAAACGATCGGCAATCGTCTGCTGTTCTCTGATAACTTCAAAAGCCATAGCTCGGGTCTGGTGACTGCGACGAGATAAAGCACGCTCAACCGAGTGAATTTCGAGACCCAATTCCTGGGACAGCAGCTTGGCAGATTCCTGTCTGTGACTATCGATAAACTGCCCGGTCTGCTGCAAGGCCTCCACCAGCTGGTGCACAATGTCATCGTGCTGCTGCACGTAATCACGGCGAGCCAGATAGAATTGATGATTCCGAACGCGCCCTTCTCCATTGGCGATAATACGTAATGTGGGGTTACTTTCTGCCGCGCTAAGTAATGGGTCCCACATCATCCAGGCATCTACAGCAAGATAATCGCTTACGGTTAACGGATATTTTGGCGGAGCGTAAACCACTTTTATCTCATCAAGACCAATCCCCGCTTCATCCAGCAACTGCAACAACAACCAATGAACATTGGAGCCTTTATTGACAGAAATGCGTTTACCGCGCAAGTCGGCCAGTGTGGTGATGTCGCTTTCGCTGGGGACAACGATGCCAACGCTGCTCGGCGCAGGGGGTTCCCAGGCGATGTAAGTCACCACATTACCGCTGGATTGTGCAAAGATCGGGGGAACCTCCCCGGTTGTGCCAAAATCAATTTCATTGTTCTGCAAGGCATAAAGCAACTGGGGACCTGCAGGGAACTCACTCCAAAGTACATTTACTCCCTGCTTTGCAAAGCACTGTTCAAGGCTCTGGCGGGCTTTTAACACGCCAAGATTGCCAAATTTTTGGTAACCAATACGAAGTTCGCGCTCACCAGGCGGAGACATCAGGGAAGATGCCTGGGGAGCAGAAGAGGATTTGCGACGGCCCTTAATCACGCCCTGATTGGCCAAATGCGTGCGTAAGGTATGGCGACTAATACCTAATAATGTGGCGGCCTGGGTCTGATTGTTATCAGTCAATTCAAGTGCGCTATTGATCAGGCTATTGATCACCCGGTTAAACAACTGATGTGGTTCATTGGCTAAATGCTGACGTAAAAAGCTATCAAGTGACGAATCTCGTACATCAGCAAAGCGGCGTTCACTGTAACCGGCAAGTCGCAGTTGTGCGGGAGTAAGGATTTCCTCCCGGCTAAGCAAAACCGCGTTATGCAATGTATTCTCGAGTTCACGGATATTGCCGGGCCAGCTGTATTCGAGTAACGCTTCGAGTGCCTCGGATGACAACCGCCTTGCCGGGCGACCGAGGCGTCGTGAATACAGGTTAAGGAAATGCTGAGCCAACACCGGGATGTCTTCGCGCCGCTGACGCAAGGGGGGTAACGGGACTACAGCAATATTGAGACGATAAAATAAATCCTCACGGAAACGACGTTCACGAATTGCCTGGGCGAGGTCAACGTGTGTGGCTGCAATTACCCTGACATCCACTTTGATGGGTTTACGCGAACCGACACGCGTAAACTCGCGTTCCTGCAATACGCGCAGAAGTTTAACCTGCAATGGCAAACTGAGTTCGCCAATCTCATCCAGCAGCAGTGTGCCACCCTGAGCTGATTCAAACCAGCCCGGATGCGCCTGGGTCGCGCCGGTAAACGCGCCTTTCTCATGCCCAAATAATTCTGCCTCGGCAAGGCTCTCAGCTAATGCGCCGCAGTTGACGGCGAGAAAAGGGCCATGACGGCGTGCGCTGTTATGATGCAGATAGCGCGCAACCACTTCTTTTCCGGTACCGGTCTCGCCGACGATCAGCACCGTAGCATCAGTCGGCGCAAACTTATCAAGCAACGACTGGAAAGCGCGTGATGCGGGATCAACCAGACGGGGTGAATCATTGAAATCAGCATAGGTTGTCAGCATGGTGTGTATCCTTAGTGAAGCATCACCACACGCTAACCAGGCACGTTCACTGTGAACAGCAGGAAAAAAGCATAACGAGTTGCAAATGCAACAAATGCTGTTGTGGCACGGTTGCGATTGCAACAGGCCAGATAGCAGCACCAGACAATAACCTACTGATAAATGGTAATTTATCGAAATTGCGAAGCTGGCATGATTTTCGCTATGGTCTATATAACTAAATAAATGCACCCGAATGTTCATTTTTTAATAAAGTTATATAGGAAATGCATACAGGCAATGGGGACAAGGCGATGCAGACACCGCATGTGATTATCGTTGGAGGCGGGTTCAGTGGTACGGCGCTTGCGATTCATCTTGCCCGAACTGCGACGACGCCCCTGCGCGTGACAGTGGTTGAACCAAGAGACAGCCTCGGCGCTGGCGTGGCTTATTCGACCCGGGAGCCTGCGCATCGCATCAACGTACCCGCTGCGCGTATGCAACTGAGCGGTGACGAGCAGGGCGCTTTCGACCGCTGGTATCGTCAGCAACCTGAATGTTCACTGGATTCAGTAGCGCATTGCGCTGATGGCGCGGTTTACCCACAACGTGGGATGTTTGGTCGCTATCTGGCGGAGCAATTTGCGCAAGCAGGCTTACAACATCCACAGGTGGTATTGCAGCACATTCAGGCCAGCGCCATCGCCTGGGAAGGAGAGCGACTGCTGCTGAGCAACGGGGAAGCACTACAAGGCGATGTGCTGGCATTGGCGATCAGCCATCCGCCACCGGCACTGCCTCGCGCCTTACTCCCTTTTGCGGCACATCCGGCATTGATTGCCAATCCCTGGCTACCGGGAGTGCTGGATAACATTGCCGTGAATGCCTCGGTCGCGATTATCGGTACCGGCCTGAGTATGGCGGATGTGGTGGCATCGCTGGCAACGCGTCAGCATCACGGGCCGTTGCTGGCGTTCTCACGTCGTGGGCAACTGTCGCGTGCCAATCTGAGCGGAGACTGGCCGGAGTGGACGCTTGCTCCGCAGCAGCAACCGAGCGTACGGCAGTGGCTACACCATATCCGTGCGGAAGTAGCACGCGCCGCCGAACAACAATTGCCGTGGCAGCGCGTGCTGGATGAGGTGCGCGTGCAGGGACAGGATATCTGGCAGTCCTTGCCGCCAGGCGAACAGCAACGTTTTGTGCGTCATCTGCGTTCATGGTGGGATGTCCATCGTTACCGCATCGCGCCACAGGTGGCGGCGGCTATAACCGAACGCCAGCAGGTGGGCAGCCTGCGCGTGTTAGCCGCACGCCTGATCAGGATCGATGCCAGCGACAAGCAACTGACAATTCAGCTGCATACGCGCCATGGCGTGACGGAAAATCATCAACTCGATCATCTGATTGTCACGACCGGCCCCGGCCATGAGGCATTGACCGCCAGCCAGCCGTTGCTAAAGTCGCTCAGTCAACAGGGCATCATTCGCGCCGATGCGCTGGGATTTGGTATTGATGTCGATCGCCACTCCCATACGCTGACGCAATCCGGCCAGCCGAACGCCGGGTTGTTCGTTGTCGGCCCGGCAGCCCGCGCGCGCTTTGGTGAGCTGATGGGCTTGCCGCAGGTGGCTGATCATGCCGCCGACGTCGCACGCCAGATTCTGGCATCGCTGCCACCCACTCACGCGGAGCGATGTCCCCCTTTCGCCCCTTAATTCCCCAACATTTCCCAAAAAATTAACTGACGAACGCCGGGTCGCACAGCGATCACGGCCTCGCTATGGAGATTGCTATGCCATCGCAACGTGAAATTCGCCTGAATGCTTTTGATATGAACTGTGTCGGACATCAGTCGCCGGGCCTGTGGGCGCACCCGCGTGACCGTTCCTGGCAATATAAAGACCTGGAATATTGGGTCGATTTAGCCCGCCTGCTGGAGCGCGGAAAATTCGATGGGCTGTTTATCGCCGATGTGCTGGGTGTTTACGATGTCCTTAACGGTAATGGCGATGCGGCCATTCGCCAGGCGACACAGGTTCCAGTGAACGATCCGCTGGCGTTGATTACGCCGATGGCGCTGGTGACCGAGCATCTGGGGTTTGGGCTGACGGCATCGTTGTCGTTTGAACACCCTTATCCGTTTGCCCGCCGTCTCTCGACACTCGATCATCTGACCAAAGGGCGTATCGGCTGGAATATTGTCACGTCGTACCTGGAGAGTGGCGCGCGCAATATCGGTCATAAAGCGCAAACCGATCACGACAGCCGTTACGACTATGCCGACGAGTATTTGCAGGTTGTTTATAAACTGCTGGAAGGCAGCTGGGAAGCGGACGCGGTGCTGCGTGACCGTGAACGGCGTATCTTCAGCGACCCACGCAAAATTCATCCTATCAACCACCAGGGCACCTTCTTTAGCGTGCCGGGCATTCACCTTTGCGAACCCTCTCCACAACGCACGCCGGTATTGTATCAGGCAGGGGCTTCCAGCCGGGGCAAGCAGTTTGCGGCGGAACACGCTGAATGCGTATTCGTGGCTGCACCCTCCAAAGTGCTACTGAAGAAAACCGTGGCGGACATTCGTCGTCGCGTGGCAGAAGCGGGGCGCGATCCGCGCAGCATTCTGATCTTTAACCTGCAAACGGTGATTGTCGGTGAAACCGATAAAGCGGCGCAGGCGAAATGGCAGGAATACAAAAATTGGGTGAGCTACGAAGGTGCGCTGGCGCTGGTATCAGGTTGGACCGGTATCGACTTCGGTCAGTACCAACCGGATCAGGTGCTGAAGTATCTGCACACCAACGCCATCCAGTCGGCGGTTGAAACTTTCTCAACGGCTGACCCCAATCGCCAGTGGACGGTTGCCGCGCTGGCGGAGTGGGTTGGCATTGGTGGCTTTGGCCCATTACTGGTCGGCAGTGCGGTAACAGTAGCCGATGAACTGCAAAGCTGGGTGGAAGAAACTGACGTCGATGGCTTTAACCTGGCGTATGCGCTGACTCACGAAACCTTCGAGGACGCGGTGGAGCTGCTGATCCCTGAGCTGCAAAAACGTGGTGTATATAAGCAGGACTACGCCAGCGGCACGCTGCGTGAAAAATTGTTCGCTGCGGGGCCACAGTTGCAGGCACCGCATCCCGGGGCCGGTTACCGCGTGCAGTCTGTACCGCAGGAGGTCATATGATCGAAATCGACGCGCTGAGTAAGCACTATCGTGCCCCCGATGGCCGGGTGACCGAGGTACTGAGATCGATCAACCTTGAAGTCCAGCCCGGCAACATCACGGCGGTGGTCGGGCCGAGTGGCGCAGGGAAATCGACGCTGGCGAAATGCATCAGCCTGTTGGAACAGCCGAGTGCGGGTAGCATCCGCGTTAATGGTCACGATCTTTCACGTCTGAGTGGTGAGGTGCTGCGGTGTGAACGACGTGCCATAGGGACAGTCTTTCAGTCTTCCGCATTATTGCAGCGTAAATCAGCGTGGGAAAACGTCGCGCTGCCACTGCGTTATCTCGGGGTGGTTGAACGTGATATCGCCGCACGGGTAGGGGAATTGCTGGAAAACGTCGGACTGAGTCATAAAGCCTGCGCTTTTCCCGGGCAGCTTTCCGGTGGGCAGCGTCAGCGCATTGGTATCGCCCGTGCGCTGGCGCTGCGTCCCTCGGTATTACTGGCCGATGAAGCGACATCCGGCCTTGACCCGGAAGCCACCGTCACCATTCTCGACCTGCTGCGCAAGCTACGTGATGAATATCGTCTGGCAATCGTATTAATCACCCATGAGATGGACGCGGTGCGCCGTGCGGCAGACGCCGTCGCGGAGATTCGTGACGGTCAGATTGTGCATTACGGCGTGGTGAAACAATTGCTGGCGCAGCCTGATTCACACCTGGCACAGCAGTTGTTGCCGCTGGCTCCACAGCCCGCGTTGTCAGAACTGGTACTGCAGCTCAGCTATCGCACCGATGTGCCGGTCGTCAGCGACTGGATATCGCGGTTGAGTCAGCAATTCGGGCTGCGTATCGATCTGTTGGGGGCGCACGTTGAGCAGGTTAATGGCCTGCAGCTGGGACGATTGCAGGTTGGTGTGCATTTCCAGCGTGAGCGTGTGTCGCTGTCGCATCTACTCAACCAGCTGGAACAGCTGGGGTTGAGTGCCAGCGTGGTCGCGGGTGTAACGATGTTGAAGGAGGCGGTATGAGCGTCTCGGTGATGAGTCAGGATACCCCGTGGAACGAGATCCCGGCGCTGATGCTGCCTGCCATCGGTGAAACCGCGTTAATGGTCGGTATCGTGATATTGTTTGTCGTAACCTGCGGCGGGGTTGTAGGGGTGGTGCTGTTTAACACCTCCGCGCGGGGGCTGTTTCCCCATCGTGGTGTAAATCGGGTACTGAGCTGGATCGTCAATATGGGGCGTTCGTTGCCTTTTCTGGTACTGATGGCAGCGATTATCCCGTTCACCTTCTGGCTCACTGGCACCACCATCGGCATTCCGGCGGCGGTGGTGCCGATGATCGCGGCGGGTATGCCATTTTTTGGTCGCCTGGTGGATAACGCGCTGCGTGAATTGCCGGGAGAAGTGACGGCCGTGGGCCTGGTATGCGGTGGTTCGCGCTGGCAAATCATTCGCCAGGCGCAGCTGAGCGAAGCCCTGCCAGCCATCGTCGCCGCCATCACCCTCAACCTGATTTCCATGATCGAGTATTCCGCGATTGCCGGCACCATCGGCGCAGGCGGGATTGGCTATCTGGCGGTGGTGTACGGCTACCAGCGTTTTGATAACCACATCATGATTGCCACCATCGTGGTGCTGATCTCCTTTATTCAAACGATTCAATTTCTCGGTGACCGCCTGGTTACCGCATTACGCCATCCTCAGGGGACATCGCTATGACAACACAGGAATTTGAGTTACGTAAAACCCGCCGCTGGCCGTGGCTGCTACTGATTATAGTGGTCATTGCTGGCGCGGCGGCGACATGGTTCTGGCGTAGCCAGCAACCACAAGCAGTAGTGTTTGGCTCCACGTTAAAAATTCACTATGAACCGGCGATGGCGGGCGAGCAGAAGCTGATTGAGTTTGTGAACGACCATATCGCGCCAGATTATGGTTTGAAGCTGGAGGCGGTAGGGGTTCAGGACCCGGTACAGGCCGATCGGGCAGTGGCCGAGGGACAATACGCCGCCACGGTTTACCAGCACCAATGGTGGCTGAAGCAGGTGGTGGATGCGAATAATTTTGCCCTGACGCCTGCGCTGCCGCTGTTCCAGTGGGCATTTGGTATCTATTCGGATCGTTATCGCTCGGTAGAAGACTTGCCACAGGGTGCCACCATTGTGGTGCCGGATGATGGGGCGAACCAGGGGCAGGCGCTGTGGCTGTTGGCACGCCAGGGGTTGATCACTCTCGACCCGAATGTCGAGCCCCGTACGGCGAAACTGAAAAACATCACCGGCAATCCGCATAATTTTGTGTTCAAAGAGCTGGATTTGCTGACGATGCCGCGTGCGCTGAACTCCGTTGACGCCGCAATTGGTTATGTATCGCAGTTTGATGCCGGTAAAGTGCCACGCGACAAAGGGATTTTGTTCCCGCCCGCACCACGGACTTTTGCCTCACAGCTGGTGATCGGCACGCCGTATCTGTCGCAGGAGAATATCGAAAAGCTGAAAAAAGCGTTTTCTGACCCCCGCTTACAGCAATGGTTAAAAACTACCAATGATCCACTGGTAAAAGGTGTTTTGGTGCCGGTATCCGCTGACTAAACCCACATTTTAGCCGACTTACCCGGACACGCGAAGCGTGACCGGGTTTTTGTGTTTTTTATTTGTTTATGTTATTGATATATAACAAATTAATATCCATATTTGTTGTTTTGCATCGCTGGATTTAACGCCTATAACAACCTCACCTGCATAACTAAAAACATCGTGAGGCGTTATGAGTACCATCCCTTTAGAAAACACCTTGCCGGTTTCAGAGCCGGTTCGTTCGGTCAGCGATGTCGCGCGGCTGATCAACACCCGCAGTGAGAAAAACAACTATGCCCGCATGATTGTGTTTCTTGCGCTTGGTGGCGTCTTCCTCGACGCCTATGACCTCACTACGCTTTCATACGGTATCGATGACGTGGTGCGTGAATTCCAGATCTCTCCTTTTATTACCGGGCTGGTGACCTCATCGATCATGGTCGGGACTATCGTCGGTAACCTGATTGGCGGCTGGCTGACCGATAAATATGGCCGCTACTCGGTATTTATGGCTGACATGCTGTTCTTCGTGGTGTCGGCCATTGCTGCCGGGCTGGCACCCAATGTCTGGGTACTGATAGGTGCGCGCTTCCTGATGGGCATTGGCGTGGGGATTGATTTGCCCGTGGCGATGTCGTACCTGGCTGAATTTTCCAAATTCGCCGGGAAAGGCAACAAAGCGGCCCGGCTCGCCGCCTGGTGTCCGATGTGGTATGCCGCGTCGACACTTTGCTTCCTGCTGATCTTCGGCCTCTATTTCCTGTTACCGAAAGAACACCTCGACTGGCTGTGGCGTGCTTCGCTGTTGTTTGGCGCAGTACCTGCCTTGCTGATCATTGCGGTGCGCAGCAAATTTATGAACGAATCCCCACTGTGGGCGGCCAATCAGGGTGACCTGAAATCGGCGGTACGTATCCTGCGTGATTCTTACGGCATCCATGCCCATGAAGCGGAACCGGAAGCGCCTCCGGCATCAGCCGCGCCAAAAGTGAGTTTCCGCGTATTGTTTGAAAAACCGTGGCGTGAACGCACCATCGTAGCTGGGGTGATGAACATCTGCATCTCGTTTGAATACACCGCGATTGCTTTCTTCCTGCCGTCGATTCTGGCGCAATTTCTCGGCGCAGGCGTATTTGAAACCATTTCGGCCTCGCTCGGCCTGAATGCGTTGTTCGCCTTCACCGGCGGCCTGCTGGGCATGCGTCTGGCGTGGAAGTATCCGTCGCGTCATGTGGCGATCGCTGGATTTGCCCTGCAATTCCTCGCCCTGATTGCGCTGGCGTTGATTGGTCATCCCGAGGCGGTTACGGGCATCGTGTTTGCCGTGCTGATGTTGGGTCTGTGGCTGTTTGCCGAAGGTTTTGGTCCGGGGGCGCAGTTGATGGTCTATCCGGCGTTGTCTTATCCCACATCGATTCGTGCTACCGGCGTTGGCTTCAGTCGCGCGTTGTCTGGCATTGGTAGCGCTCTCGCGCTGTTTATTCTGCCGATGCTGCAATCGGCGCTCGGTACCAACATGTTCTGGGTGGTGTCACTCAGCGCGCTTATCCCGATCTTCTTTCTGCTGGCGGTGCGCCATGAGCCAACCCGTCACGATATCGATGACCTTTCCCCTCAGGAGTAAACCATGACCTTACTTGCCACAGGCACTGATTACACCCAGCTTGCCGCCCATTTCCGCCCGGTGTTTGCCCGCATCGCGACGGGTGCTGCCGACCGCGAACGTCACCGCACGCTACCGGATGACCCCCTGCAATGGTTGAAAGAGGCGGGTTTTGGCACGGTACGTATCCCACGTGAAAAAGGTGGCTGGGGGGCATCACTCCCGCAGCTGTTCCAGTTGCTGACCGAACTGGCCGAAGCGGATTCCAATCTGCCACAGGCGCTGCGCGCACATTTTGCCTTTGTCGAAGATCGACTGAATCAGCCGGATAGTCAGGAACGTGATGGCTGGTTCCGCCGTTTTATCGATGGCGAGCTGGTGGGCAGCGGGTGGACGGAAATTGGCACGGTTAAACTGGGTGATGTTGTTACCCGCGTCACGCCGGATGAAAAAGGCTGGACGCTCAACGGCGAGAAGTTTTACAGCACCGGTACCCTGTTTGCCGACTGGATTGATGTCTATGCACGGCGCAATGACAACCAGGGCGATGTGATTGCCCTGGTCAGCGCCCATCAACCCGGCGTGAGTCGTGAAGATGACTGGGATGGTTTCGGGCAGCGCTTAACCGGCAGCGGCACCACGCGTTTTGAGAACGCTTATGTTGAGCAGCAGCATGTGTTCGATTTTGCCGAGCGCTTCCGCTATCAAACCGCGTTCTATCAACATGTATTGCTGGCGACGCTGGCCGGTATTGCCCGTGCGGCCGCGCGGGATGCGACACAGGGGGTGGCGGCTCGCCAGCGGATTTACAGCCACAGCAACGGCAGCGCGTCACGTCAGGATGTGCAGGTGTTGCAGGTGGTCGGTGAAGTGACCAGCCTGGCCTTTGCCGTGGAGGCGACGGTGATCCGCGCGGCACATTCACTGCAATCAGCATATGAAGCGCATATCAGCGCTGATGAGGATTACATCAACGCCGTCAATGCCGAGGCGGAAGCCGAAGCCGGACAGGCGCAGGTGATTGCCAGTGAACTGGTGCCCCGTGCCGCGACAGAATTGTTCAATGCGCTGGGGGCGTCCGATACCCGTCTGAGCAAAGCGCTGGACCGCCACTGGCGTAACGCCCGTACCGTGGCTTCCCACAATCCGGTGATCTACAAAGCACGCGATATTGGCGACTGGAAGGTGAATGGCACACCACCGACAGCCATCTGGCAAATCGGCGGGGTGTAGCGGCGTGATTTATCACGCAATTCCGCGCGCAGTGTTGGAAAATACCGCGCGATAAATTGCGCAGCTAAGGTATGTGCAAATTATTGGGTTGCTTTTTTATCCAGCGACCAGGTTGCGCTGCGTACGTCCACCTTCACCGGCAGCAGGCCGACACGGGTAAAACTATCCGCCAGAGCCTGCTGTTCAGAAAATACCTGCGGTGTCATGCGTTGCGCGCCATAGGGCAGGCGTGCCAGCGTGGTTTGCCAGATAGCTTTATCCAGCCCGGTTGATTTTGACAGAATCGCAGCGGCATCATCCTGGTGCTGGTTAGCCCAGTCGCTAAGCTTACTCAGCTCATCTACCACCTGTTGCGCCGCTTGTGGGTACGTTTCCGCAAAATGACGACTGGCGAGATAGAAGGTGTAATGTGGCACCAGGCCTTCGGCATTGCGCACCTGACGTGCGCCGGTATGCGCTTCCACTTCGGCGAGGAACGGATCCCAGATCACCCAGGCATCAATCGCACCTTTCTGGAACGCAGCACGGGCATCGGCGGGAGGCAGATAAACCGGTTTGATATCTTTGTAGCTTAGCCCGGCTTCTTCCAGCGCTTTCACCAGCAGATAATTGACGTCCGAGCCTTTATTCAGACCAACGCGTTTGCCTTTGAGATCGGCCACGCTTTTGATCGGTGAATCGTTGGGTACCACGATTGCTTCCGTTTTCGGATTAGCCGGTGAATGCGCGAGGTAGACCAAATCCGCTTTAGCCGCCTGAGCGAAGGCTGGTGGCGCATCCCCGGTAGCGGCGAGGTCGATACTGCCGACGTTCAGTCCTTCCAGCATTTGTGGTCCGGCAGGAAATTCGACCCAGTGAACGTTAATCCCTTCTTTTTTAAAGGTGTCATCCAGCGAGCCACGGTACTTCAGCAGCGCGAAGATATTGGCTTTCTGATAACCGATAGTGACGGTTTGCGGATTCGCCGCGAAGCTGTGTGCGGAAAGCAGCCCAAGGCTTAACGCCAGCGTGCTTAATACATGCGTTTTACGTTTCATCGTTGTTCTCTCGTGGTTTTTTCACCACCATAGCAAAGCGCATATATAACCAATAAATAACGATTTTTGATCGCTTATAACTTTATTTGCTGATTTGTTCACATTCACTGTAATCAGTAAAGTGAGAAAAACGTCGCGCGGAATTTCCATAGATGCCCATATAATTAGCACGGTAATAATTTGTATAACAAATCAAAATGCCAACCACAGAGGCTTCTGCCAGGATAGAGTTCCTCCCTGCCTGCTCAAGGTCTTTTAAGCTTTATGAAGTGGTTTTCTCAAAGCGCAGTGCTGTTTTCTGCCAAAACCTGTCTTGCTGCCTTTCTGGCTTTTTACATTGCTCTGGAACTCAATCTCGATAAACCGGCCTGGTCGCTGACTACAGTGTACGTTGCTTCCCAGCTCTACTCCGCTTCAACGGTGTCGAAATCGATCTTCCGTTTCTTTGGTACGCTGTTGGGTGGTCTGTTCACGCTGCTGATCTACCCGGCTACGGTGCAGGACCCGATACTATTCAGCCTCGCAATCTCGCTGTGGGTGGCGGTCTGCCTCTATCTGTCGTTGCACGACCGCACGCCGAAAAGTTATGTATTTATGCTGGCGGGATATAGCGCAGCCATCATGGGGTTCCCCGATGTGACGTCACCGGCGTCGATTACTTACACCGTCATCTCACGTATTGAAGAAATCACTGTGGCGATTGTGTGCAGCAGCCTGGTACATCGCCTGATTATGCCGGTGTCGATGCGTCATCTGCTGGAGCAGAGCGTCAGCCAGTGGTATCAGAACGCACGCAATCTGTGCCGTGAGCTGGTAACCGCGATGCCAGCCGAGAAGACGGTTGAACGGGAAGGCATCCTGATTCAGATGGCGAACTACCCGCTGAATGTGGAAACGCTGATTACCCATTGTGTCTATGAAGGAGACTCCGCGCGTCGTCTGGTGCGTCTGGTCAGCGTGCAATATCAGCATCTCTCTTATCTGATTCCGACCCTGACAGCCATTGAGTCGCGGCTTAACCTGCTGGCACAACAGAACATTCTTTTCCCCGAGTATGTTGCGCAGGCGTTTCAGCAATTCCTGCTGTGGCTGAATGGTGATGACGATCAACCGGTGCATGCCAATCTGGTGGCGGCGCAGGATCAACTGAAGCAGGCATGGGAAGAGGGTAGGTTGAACAGCGAGGAGAGCATTTTATTGCTCGGATTGCTGGAACGGTTGCTGAACTTTGTGCGTATCGCCCATGCTTACCACAGCGTCAGCGAGCGTGTGAGTGAGTGGACACCAACGGTGAAACCCGGAAAAACCGTGGCACGTACCCATCGGCATATCGACAAAGGTTTGTTGCTGCTCTCATCCTTTACCGCGTTTATCGCCACTTTTGCCACCTGTCTGTTCTGGATCGGCAGTGGCTGGGTGGATGGTTCGACCGCGCCGATGATGGCGGCGGTGCTGTGTTCATTCTTTGCCGGAATGGATAGCCCGATCGCCCCCATGAAGTTGTTCCTCAAAGGGGTGATCATTGCGGTAGCCATTAGTCTGATGTACATCGTGTTTCTTATCCCACAGGCCATCACCTTTGAAGCGCTGATCATTTGTCTGGCTCCGGGCTTGCTGGCGCTGGGTTTGGTGATCGCCAATCCTTCGACTAACCTGATTGGCCTGATCGTCGCGACACAGATACCTGGCTTTATCGGCATGAGCCATCACTTCAAACCGGATTTGCTGCTTATAGTGAACGCTGTGCTCTCGACCATGCTGGGTATCGTCTTTGGGGTGGTGATTACCGCCTTGATCCGTAATAAACGGCCATCGTGGACGGCGAAACGCGCGATGCGGAAAGGTATCCGCGAGCTGCTGCAATTTCTTTCGGCGATGCGGCTTAATGGCGTAACCCTGTCGATGCGTCAGCAATTTGTGGCACGCACGCTGGATAAGGTGAATGTGATCCTGCCACGTAAACGCGTTGATCCGGTGCCGGACCTGGTGGCGGGGGGAAACCTGATTGCTGAAGCCTGGCTGGGAGCTAATTGCTATGACTTCTATACACGTCATCAGACCTTACTGGCAGCGCATAACATTGATAGTGGAGCGATGTTTCACGAGCTGAGTCTGTTCCTGAAACAGCGTCTGAAGTCGCTGCAAACCCAGCCGCAAGCGGCATTGTTGCTTGAGCTGAACCGTTTGTTGCTGGGACTGGAGGCGGGGGCGTTACAGGATCGCGCTCTGTTTGTCCCGCTGTTCCATTTATTTAATATTCGGTTATCGTTATTTCCGACGGCACGATGGCCGGACAAAACAAAGGACGCACAATGAAACTGATCGGTCTGATTGGTGGGATGAGCTGGGAATCAACCGCGCTGTATTACCGCATTATCAATGAGCAGGTGAAGCAGCAACTGGGTGGATTGCACTCTGCGCGTAGCCTGATGTATAGCGTCGATTTTCAGGAAATCGAGAAAATGCAGATGGCCGGAGAATGGGAAAAAGCCGGAGAGATGCTGGCCGCTGCCGCCGTCAGTCTGGAGCAGGGTGGGGCAGATTTCATCGTGCTTTGTACCAATACCATGCATAAAGTGGCTCATCAGATCACGGAGGCTGTGCAGATTCCACTGCTGCACATTGCTGACGCCACGGCGGAGCGTATTCGTCACTCAGGGGTAAAACGCGTGGGGTTGCTGGCAACAGCATTCACTATGGAACAGGATTTCTATAAAGGTCGCCTGCAACAGCAGTACGGCATCGAGGTACTGGTGCCCGCCGCTGCGCAACGCAAAGTGGTACACGACATCATCTATCAGGAATTGTGTCTCGGTGTGATTCGCGATGAATCGCGGGCGCAGTATCGCGAGATTATCGCGCAGCTGGTGGCTGATGGCGCTGAAGCTATCATTCTCGGTTGTACCGAAATCACCCTGCTGGTCAAACCGGAAGATGCGACAGTGCCGTTGTTCGATACCACGCTGATTCATGCGCAGGATGCGGTGAAGCTGGCGCTTTCAGCGTAAGCGTTTTTCCCTGCGCTGCTTTTCTGCTGCCTCATTTCTCTGGCGTAAGGTCTGTAAAAATACCTGAAACGCCGGAGAAAGCAGGCGACGGCTGGGGTAATAAATGTGATAACCGGCAAAAGGTTCGCACCAGGCTTCCAGCACCCGCACCAGCGAGCCAGCCTCTAGCTGGGCTTGCACCATATCTTCCATCACCATAGCTAATCCCAGCCCGGCCTCGGCAGCTTTCAGCGTTGCGACGATATTATTGACAATAAATTGCCCATCAACGCGTACGTTGAGTTCGCGTTCCCCCTGATTAAATTCCCACACATAGATGCCACCTGAACTGGGCAAGCGGATATTGATACAGGAATGATGGGTTAAATCATGCGGCGATGCAGGAACGCCATGCCTGGCGAAATAGTCGGGTGTTCCCACCACCGCCAGGCGCAACTCGGGGCCAATACGCGAGGCGATCATATCCTGTTCCACCTGCTCGCCGAGGCGAATACCGGCATCAAAACGTTCACTGACGATGTCTGTCAGGGCGGAGTCCAGCGATAGTTCAACTTTAATGTCAGGGTAGGTATGCAGTACCTCGTTGATGGCGGGCCAGATCAGGGTGTCTGCTGCGTGCTGTCCCGCCGTGATACGAACCGTTCCGGCGGGTTTATCGCGAAACTGACTTAGCGCCTGTAATCGATTGTCGATATCGCTAAACGCCGGCCGCAGAGTATTTACCAGCTGTTCACCGGCTTCCGTTACGGCAACATTGCGTGTGGTTCGAATCAACAGACGCACACCGAGGCGTTCCTCCAGGCGTCGTACGGTCTGGCTCAGTGATGGTTGCGAGGTACCCAGCCTTGCCGCTGCGCGCGTAAAGCTTTTTTCTTCAGCCACCACTAAAAATGCGGCCAGATCGCCCAGCTCATCTCGAAGCATTTATAAATCTCAGATATAAGTTCATTAACTATTAAGCATATTATCACCTGAATCACCCGCGTATAGACTTTCGCTCATTGATTGAACCGCAGGGCGGCAATCCCTTATGACGAACTATTGAGAGGTCAATATGACGAAAGATATCGTGGTAATAATTGGTGCGGGTGGCATTGGTCAGGCGATTGCACGCCGTCAGGGATTTGGCAAAACGCTGCTGCTGGCCGATTTCAATGCTCAGACGCTGCAACAGGCTGCTGAGCAGCTCCTGGCGGCGGGATACCGCGTCGAGACGCAGGATGTTGACGTGACATCGCGCGACTCGGTACAACGGCTGGCTGCTTACGCGACTTCACTGGGTAATGTGATGCAGGTGGTCAATACTGCCGGTCTGTCACCGAATATGGCCCCGGTAGACAAAGTTCTTGAGGTTGATCTCTACGGTGCTGCGCTGGTGTTTGATGAGTTTGAAAACGTTATCGCTCCAGGTGGGGCAGGCCTGATTATCTCCAGCATGGCGGGCCATATGATGCCCGCGCTGTCAGCGGAACAGGATCAGGCGTTAGCCTTTACGCCAGCTGACGAATTGCTGGATTTACCTTTCCTGCAACAGGATGCTATCCCGAATACCCTGGTAGCTTACATGATGGCGAAGCGCGCCAATCATCTTCGTGTGCAGGCATCGGCTATCAGCTGGGGTGAGAAGGGTGCACGGGTTAACTCGATAAGCCCAGGGGTGGTTGTGACACCGCTGGCGCAACATGAACTCAACTCCGAAATTGGCGATATCTATCGCGCAATGGTCGATGCCTCTCCGGTGAAACGTATGGCTCCCCCAGAGGAAATTGCTGTTGCGGCGTCTTTCCTGCTGGGTCCGGATGCCGGATTTGTTACTGGCAGCGATTTACTGATTGATGGCGGTGTGATTGCGGCGATGCGCGCAGGAAAATTGCAAACACCGGGTTAATGAGGTGAATCTCTGGCCACCCGGTGTGGCCAGAGTTGCGTGGCTTAAATATCCAGCTTGTGTTTGGTGATCGCCTCAACGCGAGCGGGATCGCGGTGCGAGAAGAAGGCGCTGGTGCCGCTATCCATTGCGGTAATCAACAGCATCTCTTCCGCATTGAGCGCGAAATCTTCGATGGAAAAGTTTTCCTGCATCCGTTGTTTGCGCACGGATTTCGCCAGCGACACCACGCCGCGTTGCCATAACCAGCGCAGAATCACTTGTCCGACCGATTTGCCATAACGCTTACCGATATCGGTGAGCAGGGGATTTTCGAACAGATTATTACGTCCTTCGGCGAAAGGTGCCCATGCCTGCGGTTGCATCTGGCGGCTTTGCATCCACGCAACAGGATGCAGCTGCTGGTGAAAGGGGTTGACCTCGATCTGATTCACTGCCGGAATGATACGGTTATAGGCGATGAGGTCTGCCAGCCGGTCCGGGTGGAAATTGCTCACGCCGATGGCGCGGATTTTTCCCTGCGTGGTTAATTCTTCCATCGCGCGCCAGGCACCATGCACATCGCCATACGGCTGGTGGATTAAATACAAATCTACGTAATCAAGCTGGAGGCGGTTAAGAGAACGTTCGAACTGGGCTTTAGCCCCTTCGTAGCTGGTGTCCTGCAACCACAGCTTGGTGGTGATAAACAGTTCTTCACGTTTGATCCCACTTCGGCGGATAGCGTTTCCGACCTGGGTTTCATTCAGATAGGCAGCTGCGGTGTCGATGAGACGATAGCCGACCTCAATGGCATCCAGCACTGATTTTTCACACTCTGCCGGGTCGGTAATCTGGTAAACGCCGAATCCCAGCATCGGCATACTGACGCCGTTATTTAACAGGACGCTTTGCATTTTTATCTTTCCTGTGACGATGGAGAACTAAAAAGCATAGCGCCTGGTGGGCGGCGGAATAGACTTTTTTCGGTCGTTAGCCCCTATAAATGGCGTTCATAAATCAAGGGCCGCCATTGGCGACATATGACTCAGAATGCTGTTTCCAGTGAATCTGTGACGCAATAATCATCATCCACCAGCGGCAGATAGCGCCATTTATCGAAAGCGGTGCAGGGATGCGAAATCCCACAACCAACCCAGTCACCCACCTTTAATTCGTCTGCTTCCGGCAGCAGCAAATACGCATGTTGATCGTTCACTTCGCTGATACGCATCGCGCCAGCCGCACGAGGTGCACTGCCATCGGCATCACGTACCCACATCGGGTTCGGCAAATCCTGATCGAACGGCACATCGCGGCGGCCGAAATCCACAAATGCCAGTCCCGGCTCCGGGCGTGATAACACACGACCCCAGATCTCCAGCGCGGCATTAAAGTGATGCGTGGCACCCGGTTGCGAGAAGGGATTGATACGCGCATATAACCCGTTATCGTGCGCCATATAAGCACCGGAACGAATCAGCGGGGTAACGGGGAATGGCAGCTGCGCTTCGGTAAAACAGGCGGTGACTACATCAAACCAGGCTCCGCCACCGGCGCTGAGAATAATGTGGTCGCTCGCGAACAGCCGTTTTTCCGCCAGCCGTGCGGCAGTGGCGATCAGCATCTGACAATAGTCATGTACCCGGGCGATACCGGCGCTATCGCGACCCGCCCCCAATGCGCCCTCATAGCCCGCGACACCCACCAGTTGCAGGGCAGGGCTGGCAGCGATTGCTGTCGCAATCTCCAGTGCAGTTGCCTGGGTACGGCAACCAGTGCGCCCGCCACTGACCGACATCTCCAGCAGTACCGCAATCTGGCTGTCACCGAGGTGCTGTTCCAGCAAGCGTACTCCTTGTAGTGAATCTACGTAGCAGAGAAAACCGTGGTCGGGATGCTGTTTTTGCCATTCACCCATCCAGCGGATACCGGCAGGATCGACCAGCTGATTGGCGAGAAAGACGTTGCGAATACCAAACTGACGCAGCGCGCGTACCTGTGCCGGGGTGGCGGCACTGAGTCCCCAGGCTCCCCCCTCGGTAATGGCGCGGCGCAGAATGGCGGGCGACATTGACGTTTTGCCATGTGCCGCCAGCATCACGCCCTGTTCACGGCAGAAATCAGCCAACTGGCGCAGATTGTTTTCCAGCGCCGATTGCTTCATCAGCAGCAACGGTGAAAACACCTGTTCACTGCTGAGCACGGCGGTGCCAATCGGCAGCGGCGCGTCACCCGCACCGGCGACCGATTTGAATCGCGGTGCGTGTTGTTGTGCATCCAGCTTGCCATCCGCTACCAGCGGAAATTGAATCGACATAACGCCCCCGATCAATGTTCAAGTACGCGTGATAAAAACTGCTGCGTGCGCGGGTTTTGTGGATGGACGAAAATCTGCTCTGGCGATCCCTGTTCGGCAATCACGCCCTGGTCCATAAATACCACGCGGTCAGCCGTTTTGCGGGCAAAACCCATCTCGTGGGTCACCACCACCATGGTCATGCCTTCACGTGCCAGGCTGCGCATCACTTCCATCACCTCGCCCACTAACTCCGGGTCGAGAGCTGACGTGGCTTCATCAAAAAACATAATTTTAGGTTCAACCGCCAGCGCACGGGCAATTGCCACGCGTTGTTGCTGTCCACCGGACAGCTGCGCTGGATAGTGATGTGCGCGCTCAGCCAGACCGACGCGCGTCAGTGCCGCCATGCCGCGTTTATCGGCTTCCGCTGCGGAGAGTTTCTGCGCTTTGATCAACGCCAGCGTCACGTTACCCAGCGCCGTTTTATGCGGAAACAGATTGAACTGCTGGAACACCATGCCAACATGACCACAGATTTCCCGGCTGCGTTTGCGATCGTGCAATGGCACCTGATTGACCCAGATCTCGCCACCGTCGGCAGTTTCCAGCCCGCTCATAATGCGCAGCACGGTACTTTTCCCCGAACCTGATGCACCAATCAACACCAGCACTTCGCCGGGCGAGACGTCAAGGCTGATCTCTTTCAGCACCTGGGTGGCACCAAAGGATTTAGTAATACGGCTCAGCGTAATGGCGGATTTGCTCATGATAACTGGCTCCTGGTTTGATGATGTTGAACCCAACGGGAAAGTGGAAAGCACACAACGAAGTACAGCACGGCCACCAGGCCATACACCACTACCGGCTGGCCGATGCGGTCAACAATCGCCTGACCTTGATGCATCAGTTCCGACATGCCGATCATGCTGACAATTGAGGTGTCTTTAATCAGGGAAAGGTACTGGCCTACCAGTGGCGGTAGCACGATGCCGCGCGTCTGCGGCAGGACCACGCTAAGAAAGGTCTGGCGTTTCGACAGGCCGAGGATCCATGACACTTCCCATTGTCCTTTCGGCACGGCTTCGATCCCGGCACGAAAAACTTCGGCAATATACGCGCCCTGATAAATGCTCAGGCCGAGAATTCCGGCGGCAAACAGGTTAATTTCATAGCCGAAATACGCCACGCCAAAGTAAATAAACATCAGGGTGATCAGCACCGGTGTGCCACGGAACAGCTCGGTATACAGCACGGCAACCTGGCGCGCGACCGGTAATCGGCTGGTTCGCAGCACGGCCGCGAGCAGACCAAGTAAGGTGCTGCCAACAATCGCTGCCACCGACAGGAGCAGGGTGATACCCAGCCCTTTTAACAGCAGCGGTAAAGAACTGATGATCAGGTCGCTCATAGCGCGTTCTCCCGTTTCAGTGGGTTAGTCAGCCATTTTCTTGCCCACCACCAGGCGGACTTTTTTACCTGGGTCACCAGCGGCGGATGAAACATCCGTCGTCCTGCCAGATTGCCGAGCCAGGAAAACAGGTTGCTGAGCAGCAAATACACCACCGTCACTACGCTGAAAGTCTGGATATAGAGCAGGGTACGGGCGTTGATCACCGTTGCTGTGCCGGTCAGTTCTGGCAAGGCAATTGCCGATAGTAACGACGTGCCGAGTAGCAACTGAATCAGGTTATTGATAATCGCTGGCCATACAGCGCGCGCGGCCTGGGGCAGCACTACGCTGAGAAACACCTGACGACGCGGAATACCCAGAATCCACGCCGCCTCCAGCTGTCCTTTCGGCACGGACTGAATCCCGGCGCGAAAAGTCTCCGACAGATACGCACCAACGTTGATACCCAGCGCCAGCACACCGGCGGTAAAGGCGCTCATGGTGATGCCGAGAGAGGGCAGCCCGAAAAAGATAATAAAGATTTGCAGCAGGACGGGCGTATTACGGATAAATTCAACATAACAGTGACTTACCCAGCGCACCGGTGCCAGTGGAGAGGCTTTCGCCAGTGCTGCCACCAGCCCCAGCGCCACGGCCAGCGCAAAAGCCAGCAGGGTGACCTGGAGGGTCAGCCAGGCGGCGGCCAGAAAAGTTTCGCCATAATTCCACAGGGTTAACCATTGATAACTCATGGGCCTACTCCTTCTGACGGCGCAGCATGCAGCGCTGCGCCGCAGACAATCAGAATTGCGGGTTCAGCGGGTAACGCGGTTTGCTGCCAAACCATTTCTGGTACAGCGTGGCATTCTCACCGGAAGCATTGATTTCAAACAGGAATTCGTTCAGATAATTGAGCCATACCTGATCGCCTTGTTTCACCCCAAAGGCGTTGTATTCCAGCGGCACCAGCGCTTCGTTGGTGACGGTCAGCGTCGGATCGAGCTTGGCCTGATACGCAAGGAAGTTGTTATCCTCGATCATCGCATCGGCCTGGCCCTGTTTCACGGCGAGAATCGCTGCCTGTGAAGAGTCGTATTCCTGGATTTTCACGTCGATACCCATGCTGCGTACTTCGTCACCGTTGGTTGAACCTTTGACGGTCGCGATGGTTTTACCGGCCATGTCGTGGGCGGATTTGATGCCACTCTCTTTGCGTACCAGCATCGCTTCACTCGCTACCACATACGGGTTGGTGAACCCGATCTCTTTGGCGCGTTCCAGATTGCGGGTGAAGTTGCAGAACACCACGTCCACTTTATTGGTTTGCAGGTTGGGGATGCGGTTGGCGCTGGTGGTATTGACCATTTCCAGCTTGACGCCCATCTCTTTCGCCAGCGCTTTGGCTAAATCGACGTCATAGCCATCAGGATTGCCGTCCTTATCGTAAAAGCCGAAAGGTGCGAAGCTCAGACAGTCACCGACGCGCAGGGTGCCGCGTTGTAATACGGTTTGCAGCGCGGATTGTGGTGCCGCACCCGCCTCTTTTTTCTCCTCGGTGGGAGTACAGCCAGCCACGGCCAGCATAACCAGCGCACCTGCGACCATTCTGGCGCTCATCTTCAACGAAATTGCATTCATTTTTTATGCTCTCTTATTTAATGGAGACAACATGAAAAAACATGACTTATTAACGACACACCCTGGTGTGGGCAAAATAAAAATTCAGACTGTTGTTGGTGAGGTGATGTTATTTACGATCGGTACGGAAACATTTCATATCGACTTCAACTTTGCAGTCGACAACTAAATCCTGCACGCTACAAATACGTGCGGGAGGGTTCCCGCTAAATATCTCACTGAATACTTTATTAAATGAACTGAAGTAGCGGGCGTCAGTTAATACCGCAGTGACGTGCACCACATCTTCCACCCGGTAACCGGCTTCCCGCATGATAGACAGGCAGTTTTCGAACGCCAGCCGGGTCTGTTCGATGATGCCGCCTTCCACCACTTCACCATCGCGCATCGGTGTCTGGCCGGAGATATACAGCCAGCCATCAGCTTCTACCGCCCGTGCGAACGGCAGTTTCTGGCCGCCGGTGCCGGTGCCACCCTCAATGCCATAACGTTTGATCGTCATGCAACTCTACTCCTTTTTGATCAGGACAACTCCTTACTGAGTTGTCCGGTATATCAGACATGTATCTGTAATATCGGATAGGGCAAGATTTGCACAGGATTTTTGCTTTTGCAATATGTGTGGGTGGATTTAATTTTTTGTGATGTTGTCGCGATCGCAAAATAAAAAAATGAAGCTGAAGTTTTCTTAATCGGAATGTGACCTTTATCGTGGTTTTAAAAAATACAGCAAACGGCATGCGCTAAAATGAGGCCCCAAAATAGAACAGGAAAATATAAAGACAGAAAATAAAATATTAATTAACAGGGATGGGTTAACGTCAGCGCTGGGTGTATGATGCTTTTCTTTTTGGCGCAGTTCAGCCACCGCATTATTGCCTGAGGAGAATTTGCTTATGCCGGATGAAAAGCCATCACGGGCGCGCGGCGTTGACCGGGTTATCGACATTTTTCGCCAGTTGCATATCGCCCGGCAGCCGATGGCGATGCGTGATTTGATCGATGCCACCGGCGCACCCCGTTCCAGCGTTTATGAGTTAGTCAGCCTGCTGAGTGAAGCGGGTCTGGTGGAACTGGATGCCGATGGCGCGGTTTTCTTTGGTCGGGAAATGCACTACTACGGTGCAGACTACATGGCGCATAACGATCTCATCCGCCGTGCTCATCAGTTAATGGTAGAAATCGTCGCGCGTCATGGCGAAACCGTGCAGCTCTGTATGCTGGAAGGGGATAAGTACACCGTGGTGTTGTCGGAAAGTAATGCGCATCCGTTCAAAATCACATCGGACATCGGTGTGCGCGTGCCCATCACCTGGACAGCCACGGGACGTTTGCTGCTGAGTAACTGGTCCGATCGCGCGATTCTCGATCTGATCCCGGAAGAAGACTATCAGTTGGCGAATGGACAAATCCTCGATAAACAGGCGTTTTTGACTGACATCCACCGCGCCGGGCAGCTGGGGTATTGTCTGACAGAGGGCCTGTCGGAGAGTTTCACCTGTTGTATGGCCGCCCCGATTCGCTCGCGTAGCGGACAAGCGGTGGCGGCGATCTGCTTTATGGTGAGCCGTGATACCCCTGAGGAGCGTCGCCAGATGCTGTTGCAGGAACTGATCGTTTCCGGGCAAAGACTGTCTGATTTCACCTGAACTCCTTCGCGTTTTCTACACACTCCGACACAACTGATTGAAGTACAGTTTATTTTTTGTGTTTTAAAGTTGTGTTAAGGTTATTGATAATAATAACTATTCTTTTTATCACGGAGTTTGCGATGAAAACGCGCTTGTTACTGGCTATGGGGTTACTGGCTTCAACGGCGGCTTCGGCCACCACCTATCCAGTGAGCATTACTGATATGGATGGTCATACCCAGACCATCAACAAAGAACCGCAGCACATTATTTTGCAGGATGGTCGTGATGTCCTGACGCTGGCGTTACTGGACCGTGATGACCCATTCAAACGCGTGGTAGCCTGGAATAACCTGCCGAAAAAGCAAGACACCCAGACCTGGGACATGCTGAAAGGACGCTGGCCGGAAGCGACGAAAATCGTTGATATGGGGTTCAACGATCAGGGACAGGTCAATCTGGAAAGTGTACTGGCGCAAAAGCCAGATTTAATGATTGCGCAGCTGCGCGCCAAACCGGCGCTGAAGCAATCGGGTGTGCTGGATACGCTTAACAACCTGCATATTCCGGTGGTGTTCGTCGATTACGAACTGCACCCCGCTCAGAACACCGCGCCGTCTGTTACTCTGCTGGGTAAAGTGCTGAACCGCGAAGCGCAGGCCAAAGCCTATACTGATTTCTATCATCAGCACATGGAAAAGCTGACGCAGACGATTGATAAAATTAACAAGAAACCCACGGTATTTATCGAGCCGATTGCGGGTAACAGCGACAATTGCTGCTTTACTCACGGTCATAATGGCTGGGGTGGTCTGGTTGAAGCCGTGGGTGGCAAGAATATCGGTTCCGCGTTGCTGCCAGGTAGCTCTGGTTTTGTCGCACTGGAAAAAATTATCGCCATGAAGCCGGATGTCTACATCATGACCGGTTCAAAGCGTCCGAATACCAATGTGCTGCCGTTTGGTTACGGTGTGGATCCCAAAGATGTGAGTGTCACCTTCCAGAAACTGCTGAGCCGTACCGGTCTGTCGCAGATCGAACCGGTGAAACAGGGCCGTGTGTACGGGGTTTATCACCACTTCTATAACCATCCGTACAACATCATCGGTATGGAAATTCTGGCGAAAGATCTCTACCCACAGCAATTTAGCGATCTCAATCCGGTCGCTGATTTCCATACCATTATTAAAGATTTCACCACCTTCCCTGACGATGCGATCACGCTGAGTTACCCGGAAAATAAATAACCGACACGGATTGGTAACGGCGCGATAAATCGCGCCGTTACAGACGTGTCTCAACCCGCAAAGCGTTTAGCACCGAATACGCATACAAGGGTGGCGGACGCCACCATCAGCATGGCCCAGCTGACCGATTCGTGCAGCAGCAAGGCCGCCAGCGCAAATCCCATAAACGGTTGTATCAACTGCAATTGTCCTACCGCCGCAATGCCTCCCTTTGCCAACCCGTGATACCAGAAGATAAAGCCGATCAACATGCTGAAGATTGAGACGTAGGCGAACCCCAGCCAGGCAGACATCGCAATGTTGGCAAAGGTTACCGGACGAGTGAAAACGGTGATCGGTAACATAACCGGAACGGAAAGAATCAGCGCCCAGCTGATGACCTGCCAGCCACCGAGACGCCGCGAGAGTTTTGCCCCTTCAGCATATCCCAGCCCGCATAAGATGATGGCCCCGATCATCAGGCTATCACCCGTCATCATGGTGCTCGCCGTGCCGCTCAGCACATAACCGGCGATGATGGCTCCGCCGGTCAGTGAAAATAACCAGAACAGCGGGCGGGGCCGTTCACCACCGCGCAGCACCGCAAAAATTGCCGTGGACATCGGCAGCAAGCCAAGGAACACAATCGAACGCGCTGATGAAATATGCTGCACAGCCAGGCCGGTGAGCAGTGGAAAGCCCACAACGACGCCCAGTGCGGTAATCGCCAGTGCCGGAATATCGCCACGGGCAGGGCATCTCTGGCGCAGCGCCAGTAATAATAAGCTCCCCAGCAGGGCGGCAATGGTGGCACGCGCGCAGGTGAGAAACAGCGGGTTAAAACCGGTGATGGCGGCACGGGTGGCGGGCAGCGAACCGGCAAAAATCATCACACCAATAAAACCACTGACCCAGCCATTTAATACAATTTTCATCATCGTCTCCTTACTGAATGTTGCGCAGTAAACCACTGACAACGACGGTCAGACCAGATACAATCCAGTACGATTTCAAAGAACTGTACTGGTCATCAGGGCAGTACAGCAGGAGGCGATATGGCAACCCGCATCGAACAATTGATGGATGATATTCGTCAGCAGATCGCGTCCAGGGCGCTGACGCCGGGCAGTCGCTTGCCTTCGGTGCGTGCCAGAGCGCAGTCGGCAGGCGTGTCCGTTTCCACTGTGGTGGAGGCATATGATCGGTTGGAAGCGGAAAATATCATTGTCTCGCGTCCGGGGGCTGGCTTCTTTGTTTCCGGGCCGATAGCGCCGCTGGATCTTGCGCAGCTCGGGCCGCAGGTGGAGCGCGACATCGATCCGTTGTGGATTACCCGGCAGGCACTTGAAGCGACGTCGGACATGCTGAAACCCGGCTGTGGCTGGCTGCCACCCGACTGGATGTACGAAGAGGGAATTCGCCGCGCGTTACGCAAAGCGGCGCGTAGCGAAAGCGCCTTGCTGGCCGATTACGCCACACCCGCAGGCAACCCGCAATTGCGACAACTGCTGACCCGACGCCTGGCGGGTTATGGCATGTCGGTGAAGCCTGAGCAACTGTTGCTGACGGATTCCGGCACCCATGCCATCGATCTGATCTGCCGCTTTTTCCTCGAACCGGGCGATAGCGTGCTGGTGGATGATCCCTGTTATTTCAATTTTCATGCGCTGCTCAGAGCGCAGCGGGTTAACGTGATTGGCGTGCCCTGGACGGCACAGGGGCCGGACCTCGATGCGTTCCAGCAGGCACTGACACTGCACGCTCCGCGTCTGTACATCACCAACTCCGGCATCCACAACCCGACCGGTGCCACGCTCTCCCCGACGACGGCACATCGGCTACTGAAAATGGCCGAAGATTCGGATCTGGTGATTGTCGAGGACGATATTTTCGCTGATCTGGAAAGCAGCACGGCACCGCGTCTGGCCGCGCTCGATGGCCTGTCGCGGGTCATGCTGATCGGCAGTTTCTCCAAAACGGTTTCCGCCTCGGTTCGCTGCGGCTTTATCGCGGCTAAACCCGCGTGGGTGGATAAACTCACCGATCTTAAAATCGCCACTGGCTTTAGCAGCGGCCAGCTGGCGGCCGATGTGCTGTTGAATATTTTGAAGGACAGTGGCTATCGACGGCATATCGAGGCAATTAAGCAGCGTCTGGCGGATAATCGGGCAGAGGTCATCTCACGGCTCGGGCAGCTGGGCATCCGGCCGTGGCTGGTGCCGCAAAGCGGGTTATTTCTCTGGTGTGAACTGCCGGAAGGGATGAATGCTGCGGACGTCTCGCGCGCCTGTTTGTCTCAGGGGGTGGTACTGGCCCCTGGCAACACCTTTAGCCAGTCCGGCACTTGCGATCGGTTTTTGCGCTTTAATGTGTCGCAGTCAAATGACGAACGCATTTATACCGTTCTGAAGAAAGTCATGAGTAGCGGTGCGATAAATCGCACCGCTACGTATGGGCGCAGGAACGTTAACGGGCCTTAATACTTCCCTTCACTCCGTGCGGTTCAGAGCGCAGATACTGTGGCGGCACATGGACACTGGCTCCCAGTTCGGCTGCGGCATGCCAGGGCCAGCGTGGGTCGTAGAGGATACCTCGTGCCAGCGCCACCAAATCGGCATCGCCTTCCTGCAACAGGTCTTCGGCCATGCGCGCTTCGGTAATCAGCCCCACCGCGATGACCGGCATGCGGGTGATTTTGCGCAGCTCACGGGCGAAGGGCACCTGATAACCGGCTGATACGGTGATTTTCTGCTGTGCAGAAAGGCCACCGCTGGAGACATGAACATAGGCTGAGCCCAGCGCTTCGATTTTCTGACAGAACTCAGCAGACTGCACCACATCCCAGCCGCCTTCAACCCAGTCAGTCGCGGAAATTCGCACGCCCACCGCGACATGCTCCGGCACGGCAGCGCGTACCGCTGCTAACACTTCAAGCGGGAAGCGCATACGGTTTTCCAGGCTGCCGCCATACTCATCATCACGCTGGTTGGCAAGCGGTGACAGGAACTGATGCAGCAGATAGCCATGGGCGGCATGCAGCTCGATCAATTCAAAACCAATACGCACCGCGCGTTGTGCGCTGGCAACAAAAGCGAGTTTGATACGTTCGAGGTCTGCATGGGTCAGCGCGGTGGGTGGGCGCTCACCTTCATGCATCGGGATAGCAGAAGGCGCAACGGTCTGCCAGCCTTGCTGCTCCAGCGGAATCTGTGTGCCGCCTTGCCATGGGGCGAAGGTAGACGCTTTGCGTCCGGCATGGCCCAGCTGAATACCGAGACGAATATCAGCATACTGGCGAATATCGTTAACCACGGTTTGCAGGGCGTGCTCCGTGGTGTCATCCCACAGGCCGAGATCCTGGGGCGAAATACGGCCTTCCGGTTCTACCGCCGTAGCTTCGATGATCAACAACCCTGCGCCGGAGAATGCCAGCTGGCCTAAATGGATACGGTGCCATGCCGTGGCGCATCCCTGTTGTGCCGAATACTGGCACATCGGGGCAATCACGATGCGGTTATCTAACTGAAGCGCACCCAGTTTGATTGGGCTAAACAATTTGCTCATGGGTTTATCCTGGTTTCATGCCAAAGGAAGACATCATGCGCTTATCAGCGTAACGGGCAACGATCAATTTGTGCGTTATAACGTTACTTAGGCTGGGCGACCAGCTCTAACCGCACCCCGGTTTCCGTCAGTTGCTCGCGTGCGGTGGCGGGAATGCCGTCATCGGTAATCACGGCATCAAACGGGTGTTCCGGTGCGCTGGGATAGGGGTGGATCACGCCAAATTTGGAGGAGTCGGTCACGGCGATGGTGTAAGTCTGTTTGGCCATTACCGCATTGATCACATCGCATCGCATCATATCCCGACCGGTAAAACCGGTATCCGGGTGCCAGCCATCGACGCCGAGAAAGGCTTTATGGAAATTGATATGTTGCAGGCAGAAGCGGGTCAGCGATCCCACCATCGATTCACTGCTTTTCTGGTACTGGCCCCCGAGTATAATCACTTCACACTGCGAATCCCGCAGCAGTTGGGCGATGTAGTGGCTCACGGTGATGATGGTCAGATCTTTGCGGCTGGCAAGGCAACGCGCCAGCAACGCGTTGGTGCTGCCGCCCTCAATGAAAATGGCTTCGCCATCATTAACCAGCGACGCAGCGTGTTCGGCAATCGCCTGCTTGATTTTATAGCGGGTACGCATGCGCGAACCGACATCATCGCTGTCGGGGGCCACGGCTGAGCCATGCACGCGGCGCAGGAAATTTTCGCGCTCCAGTGCGTTGAGGTCCTGGCGGATGGTCACTTCGGAAACGCCGGTCAACTGCGAAAGCTCGCTCACGCTCACGCTGCCGCGCTCGTTCACCAGCTGGATGATCTGTTCGTGTCGGGTATTCATAGAGTTTTTAGGTGGCACGGTTAGGGTAAACCTCGCCAGTCTAGCAGAAAGCAGTGCGCCCGGTGGCGAACGATGGACCACCGGGCAGATTTCATCAGGCAAGCCCCAGGCTACGTTTGCCAATGGCATTCAGATCCGCAGTGGTGAAGCGATCCTGCCAGTCACGCTCATAATCTTCACGCGGGAAGTCGGGGGGAGAGATGCCGAAATCCAGCGCATTGGCGACTTTTTCCGCGTAACGCAGATTTTTGTCACATAACGGGGCTGCGGGAATATACATCACATTGCCCCAGCCCTGTTGTGATTCAACGGGAGCGACGGAATGGATCACATCGCAATGCCACCACACCGAGTCACCTGCCTGCAACGGCGGAATGGAAGATAAACCAGCGATCAGATCCGGGTGCCATTGCTGCGAAATCGGCAGTACTTTGCCGGGTGCCACACCACAGAGTTCATCTTCCGGCACATCACTGAGTAACGGGCGCAACAGCACATAAGCCATGGCTTCAGGCACCGGCACCACATGCAGCAAGCCCTGGCCCGCTTCCATATCTGAAAGCGCGGTCCAGCCCTGGAATGTGCGGAAAGCCGAACATTTAGTGGTATTGGCGACATCATATTCATCCACTTCGGTACGGTGCGCGGCATCCCAGGGGTCGTAGTCAGCAAACTGGTTATTGAAGATGTTGCGGAATACCTGCTGATAAGCGGGCAACAACCAGCGTTCCAGTGCACCGGAATCAGTATGCGCGCCCAGCCCTTTCGAGGTGGTACCCGGCAGGCGGCGACGGATACGGTCGGGATAGATAATGCTGACGTCAGGATCGAACCAGGTCACACCACCGCTATTAAATTTCCATAACCGATTCAGGAAGGACTGCGTCAGGGAGATCCCTTCGCTCTGGCGAGCTTCCATCTGCGATTTGGACCAGTAGATGGGATAAATTTCTGGTCGCGAGGCTTCCAGACTGCCGAAAAAGGTATCGCCGGGGCCACGATAGATGTTGTCAAAATCATTCAGTTCGAGGTAATCCAGCATCGCCTTATCCCAGGCCAGGGCTTCGTCACGAGCGAAGTTTTGCTTCACCACCACGCAGCCGCGACGCTTTATAAAGTCGATTTGCTCCTGAGAGATATTTTTTTCCGCGATATCACGCCAGCTCACCACCGGCCAGGCTGTTCCCCGCTGTGCTTCATCTTCCTTTGCTTCGGCAATGGCCTGGGTGATTTTGGCTTTCACCTGAAGGAATAAGCCTTCAACGTCGCCAATTTGCGCTCTCAGCTGTTGTTTCAGCAGCCGTATTTTTGCTTTGTGATCGTCAGGTAGGGTCACTGAGGTAAAAGAGGTGTTCATAGCAACTCCTGGTCGGTTCGGTTTGTTTCGAATGAATCTGAATTAACTTTCATTCGTAATATTAAGCGGAAATAACAAAAGCGCAACATCAAAATGTTGCGATCGCTCACAGATACCCAGGGGAAATTTTGCTCAAAAGAAAACGGCGCGAAAAATCGCGCCGTGTCAGGAGGTTGCGTTTACGTCGTTTCGGGCTTAGAAAGGCCCCCACTTAATCGACACGCCGATCAACAGCATCACCACGCAGATACTGAACCACACGGCGATCAGCGGCGCGATAAAACGCAGCCATTTACCGAAAGGAATACCGGCGGTCGCCAGCACTGCCATCAGTACGCCGGAGGTGGGGCTGATGCAGTTCACAATGCCTTCACCCAGCAACACGGTTTGCACCGTGACCTGACGTGTCAGGCCCAGGTTATCGCCCAGCGGAGAAAAGATTGGGATCAGCACCGCCGATTCGCCAGAGCCGGATGAGATGCCAAAGTGAATCAACGCTGCGCTGATAAACATGCCAATTGCCGCGAGCTTTTGCGGCACCGGTGCCAGCAGGTCGGTGAGGAAGCCAACAATAGGGTCGAGCACATGCCCCTGTTGCAGCACCAGCGACACTGCGCCCGCCAGGCCGACAATAAAGCCACCTTTCACCAGGCCAGAACAGCCGGAAAGGAAAGTATTGGCAATATCCGTCCCGGACATGCGGCCAATCAGCCCCACCACAATGGCCAGCAGGATAAACATGGCGGACATTTCATTGGTGCCCCAGTGCAGCCGCACGGCACCGCTGATGAAAATAATCAGCGCCAGGGCGCAGGTGATCAGAATCAGCTTATGGCGACCGGTGACGACAAGCGTTGCATCCTGTTCTTCTGCCTGTTGCGGGCGCAGATGACCTTCGCGACGCGCTTTACGTACCGACCAGATCAGGTAAGCAATGGCGCTCAGCGCAAACAACAGAAAGGTTATGCCGCGCAGCAGCATGCCGGAAAAAATCGGCAGCTGAGCCAGATGTTGCGTCAGGCCAGTGGTGGCCGGGCCTAATACCGAGACGTTAAACCCGGCAGCACAGGAGAGGTACACCAGCGATGCTCCAAGGATCGGCGACAGCCCCAGCGAACGCGCTACCAGCAGGCCAATTGGCACGAAGGCCACGACCGCATTGATTACCGCGCCAGTGGTACCGAGAATGGCGAAAATCACACCAAAGATCAGGATGATGCGGGTATCACTCAGACTGGTACTGCGGGCCAGCGAGTTCAGCGCTGTTTTAATCGCCCCAGTGGATTCCACCACCGTCAGCACACCGCCTGTAAACAGAATCAAAAAGATAATCGGCGCGGCTTTTACCATGCCTTCAGCGATGGCGGTAAAAATCTCCAGCGGATAGACACCGGACTGTGGCACCGCATGCAGGCTGCCTTTCACCGCAAACTTAATCCCCTCACGGGTGACATAATCGAATGCGCCTGCCGGGATCAGCCAGGTGGCAACAGCGGCCACCACCAGCATAATAAACAGTAGCAGATACGGACTTTGCCCGACGGGGCGGGCGGCAGGTGCCACTGCTGGCTGCGCGAGATTTACCTGGCTCATACCGCATCCTCTGCTGCACGGTTGCCGAGCACCATGCCTGCCACCAGGGCGGCACGCGGGACAATATTGGCAACGATAATGTGTTCATGGCGTGCGTGAATGCCCGCGCCGGTGGCACCGAGACCGTCAAGGGTGGGCAGACCCAGCGCCGCCGTGAAGTTGCCGTCGCTGCCGCCGCCGACGGATTTACCCTCAACGGCAAATCCGAGCTGTTGTGCGATCTGCTGCGCGTGTTGCAGCATCTGCTGTGATGCCGGAGTCTGGCGCATCGGCGGGCGGCCCTGTTCGCCCGTAACGGACAACACAATGCCCGGCAGCACCGGTTGCAGTTGGGTGATAGCATCATGGATGCGCTGGGCTTCAGCTTCACTGGTGACACGGGTATCAATGCCCAGTTCAGCATGGTCGGCTACCACATTGATCCGGCTACCGCCATTGGCGATGCCCACGTTGACCGTGGTCCCGCGTTCCGGTGCATTCAATGCATGGAGGAAGTGGATTTGATGCGCCATCTCCTGCACCGCACTGATGCCTTCTTCAGGATTGTTGCCGGCATGCGCCGCCTGGCCGGTAATCACCACGTCATAACGTCCGGTGCCTTTACGCGCAACTTTCAGGTCGTTGCTGCCTGCTACCGCGGGTTCCACCACCAGCACCTGCTGTGATCCTGCGGCGTTGCGGCCAATCCAGTCACTGGAGCTGGGGCTACCCACCTCTTCATCACTGTTGCACAGGAACACAATGCGCTGGCCGCTTAATAAACCCAGCTGTTGCAGGGCGCGCACCGCCCAGATGGCCTGTACCAGGCCCGCTTTCATATCCAGCACGCCAGGGCCGTAAAGTTTGCCATCCTCTTCGCGTAAGGCTAAATCACCGTGATCCCAGACCGTGTCGAAATGACCAATCAGGGTGGTTTGCGGCCCCTCGTTTCCGAGTGAAAAACGCAGATGATTGCCATATTCCGTCTGCTGATCCACCTGCGCATCAATGCCCAGGCGCTGCTGGAAAATGCTTTGCAGCACCTCGCCACAACGGTCCACCGCAGTCTTATCTAATGACGGTGATTCCGCCTGTACCAGTCGTTTGATATCACCCAGAATGTCATCAGCATGCTGTTGTAAGTAATTTTTTATGTTGTTCATTTATAGTTTCCTGCCTTAGTCCAGACGGCAGTATGCGCAGAAAACTCTGCGTATAAAAATGAGGTGGGAATGCTAGAATTGTTGACCTCAGAGCAACAGATAGGAACAACTTATGACAGCGGCCACTTATCCGGAGAAAGCGATAAGTTATTTGTATGAAGTCGGGATGCATGGCGGGATACGGCGTGCCGCCGATGCGCTGGGCATCAACCCTTCGGTCGTCAGTCGTCAGTTATCATTGCTGGAACGTAGCCTGCAATTACCCTTGCTGGAACGGCGTGGCCGCAATGTGGTGTTAACGGAAGCCGGTAAGTTACTGGCAGATGATTACGCGCAGACCAGCCAACGGCGCAAACTGCTGGAACGGCAGTTGCGCGATATGCGGCATATGCGCGGTGGCTCGGTGACATTGCGGGTGGGGCAGGGCATCGTGGAAGAGGTGGTCAACAACGTATTGAAGGAGTTTTCCGTCGCCTGGCCGGGTGTGTTTATCGATATCAGCTCGGGTGATATGCAAAGCACTGTGGATCTGATCATGCGCGGCGAAGTGGATATGGCGGTCGGTTTTGGCACTGCCGGGCCGCCGGGACTGAAGTCCCACAGTTTTCGTCGTGGACCCATTTGCGCCATTGTGCGCCCGGACCATCCGATTGCTGGATATAGCAAAATCAGCATTGCTGAACTGACCCAGCACCGATTGATCACCATGAGTGAAAACTTTGGCCTGCAACGTTATCTCAGCGCCATCTTCAAAAGCGAAGGGCAGGTGCTGGCCCCCGCCTATTGTTGCAACCTGTTTTCCAGTGCGCTGTCGCTGTGTCAGGCCGGGTTGGGCATTGCGTTTATGACCGAGCAGGCCATCCCGCAAGTGTTACGCCAGCAGGAACTCAGGGCGATTCCCCTGGATCATCGAATTGCCCGCGAAAGCCAGAGCCATTTGTTGCGCAGTGCCGATCATCGTTTCACCCCGGCTGCCAGCTATCTCTGGCAGCTGCTGTGTAATTTCCTCTACGAATCAGAAGTTAAGGAATCAGCCTCGCCTGGCGAAATGCGCTGAACAGATCAAAAAACATCTGGTCAGTGGCGCGGTACTGACTGAAACCGGCACGACGTAATTTGCTGCCGTCGCCAAACATGTCGTAATCCCAGCTAAAAACGAAATCAGCGAAACGGCCGTCGTTGAGTTGCAGGATATCCGCCTGCTGCAACGCGTGCTGTTGTGCCAGCGCCTGCCAGTGATCCCGGAAGTCGCGGAACAGCTGCTGGAACGACAACGCGACCGCCGGGGCACAGTCAAGTTCAAACCAGCGGGCAATGGCTGGCCAGAGTTCACTCCAGCGCCAGAGATCGCCGTTATTAACATTAAACGCCTGGTTGTGTGCCGCCGGGGCTTCGGCCGCCCAGACGCTGGCCGAAGCCAGTAAGCGGGCATCGGTATGATCCACCATACTTTGCCAGCTCAGTTCACACCCCGGAAACCGTAACGGCAACCCCGCTGCCTGACATAATGACGCGTAAACCGCGATGCTGAGTGCCAGATTCATCATATTACCCGGTACCGCGCTACCCACCACGCCTGGGCGCAGGGCACTCCAGTGCCAGTTTTTCCCCTGCTGGCATGCTGACAACCATGACAGCTGTGCTGCATTGAACTCCGCGCCTGGTACACCGGGATCGCTTTCACGCGCCGGGGTTTTAAAACGGCCAAGATGTGCACCATAAACCTTATAGCCCTGCATCAGGCTAACGTGTTGCAGTGGGGCATGCGCCTCAACGCCTTGTACCAGGTTGCGTAGCATCCGCACATTCGGTTCGACCATCGCTGACCAGTCCGCAGCATCGAGCCAGGCGCTATAAAAAATGTGGGTGATGTTAGTCAGCGGTGCCAGCGCCGCCGCACTCCCGGTGCTATCCAGCAGATCAACGCTGACATAGGGAATCGGTTGATTTTGTCGCGCCTGCTGACGCGTCAGTCCAATCACCTGCCACTGCTGCTCCAGCAGGGTGTTAACCAGCTGGCTGCCGACAATCCCGCTTGCCCCCGCCACCAGGGCCACCTTGTTGTGTGATGAATGATGCATTTGACCGTCTCCGCATGAGGTTGTGGCTGCATTCTCATCTATTATTTTTTGTGTTTATATCCCATCTATTCGATAGCACTTATCATGAAATTTAATAAATGAACAACAAACTCAATGCCATCACCACCTTTATCCGCGTCGCGGAAGCCGGTTCGTTCTCGGCAGCGGCGCGGCAGGCAGGTCTTAAACAATCGGCGATAAGTCAGCAAATCGCCGCATTAGAAGCGGAACTGGGTGTGGTGTTGCTTAGACGCACCACCCGATCGATGGCGCTGAGCGAGGCGGGGAGGCAATATCTGCAGCAGATATTGCCGTTGATGGAGGCCATGGATGAGATTGAAACCCAGCTGCGCCCGGCACAGCAACAGTTGCAGGGGAATCTGCATATGCAGTTGCCAAGTGGGATCGGTCAGCTTTTCCTGCCTTATTTACTCAATTTCCAGCGGGAGCATCCGGGGATCAGGCTGGATATCGCGCTCGACGATCGCTTATCGGATGTGGTCGTTGAAGGGGTTGATGTATCGCTGCGTCTGGCGGAACAGCCGCCGACAACCATGGCAGCGCGTTCACTGGCGCGGGTAGAAACGGTACTGGTGGCGGCTCCGGCATTTATCAGGACCACGCCGGTTAATGATGTTACGCAGCTGACGGCGTTGCCACATGTGCGTTTCCGGGGTATCGCCAGAGATGCGCCGTTAACTCTAATCGGCAGTGAGGGGATATGTTCCCTGGCGGTGAATACCGTATTCAGGGCTAACACCAGTCAGGTGCTGATGCAGGCCATAGAAGCGGGTATTGGCATCGGGGGCGTGCAACTACCGCTTAGCGCGGCGGCACTGGATTCGGGCAGGCTGGTGCACATCTTGCCAGACTATCGCCTGCCGGATCGCTATTTGTATGCTGTTTTTCCTGATGCGAGGTTTATCCCGCAGCGGGTCAGGGCGCTGGTGGAGTTCATTAACATTGCGCTGCAGACGATGCCGGGCTTCTCATTGTAAAGACCGAGACTTCCACATCCTCACCAAACGGCAGGGAGAGGTAACCGCTGTCGGCGGCCCGGACGCGGGCCAGATATTCCGGACTGTAATCAGCATTGTCGGCAATGATCAGCGCCCCGGGGCGTAACTGAGGTTCGACCAGGCGCAGAATTTCCGGATAAAGCCCTTTTGCCCCATCCAGCAACAGCATATCGATCGATGCTGGCAAATCCGTCGCCAGCGTTTGCAACGCATCACCGGCGCGCAGTTCAATCAGGTCGCTGACGCCTGCATCGGCAAAATGATTGCGTGCCAGCGCGACTTTAGACAGCTCGAACTCGCTGGCGATGATTTTCCCGCCCCCGTTATCGCGCACTGCGGCCGCCAGATGCAGCGTCGAGATACCAAACGAGGTGCCAAACTCCACGATATGCTGCGCCTTGCAGCTACGCGCTAGCATATATAGCAACCGTCCGGTTTCACGCGATACTGCCAGCGGCATATCCTTCAGTTGAGCATAAAGCTGGCGATATTCGGTTTTGCTTTGCATCAGGCGGATTTGCTCATCCCCCGAGAGCGCTGCGAGGCTGCTATTGCTGACTGGGGTGGTGTTTTCCGCCAGTTCAAACAGGTAAGCCAGCAGCGGCGCGAGTGGTGCAGAAGTTAAGGTATTCATCAGATTTTCCCATAGTGAGAGGTAGATTTCGTTGAGCGATAAGAATACGATGAATTCGTCGCATTTCACTATTCGCGTTCGGGAGATCGTCATGGGAGAAGGTCGTAACTTACGGATTTCAGAGAGGAAAAAGCCAAGGCAGGCACGCTCCAGCGAGCTGGTTGCGGCTATTCTGGAGGCGGCTACTCAGGTTCTGGCGCAGGAAGGTGCGACTCGCTTTACTACCGCGCGAGTAGCGGAACGTGCTGGCGTCAGCATTGGATCGCTGTATCAATATTTTCCCAACAAAGCGGCGATTCTGTTTCGCCTGCAAAGCGAAGAATGGCAACGTACCGGTAGCCTGCTGGGAGATATTTTACGCAACCCGCAACGAAGCGGAGAGCAGCGATTACACGACCTGACGCTGGCTTTTTTACAGTCCGAATGTGAAGAAGCGGCGATGCGCACTGCGCTGAACGACGCGGCACCGCTGTATCGCGACGCACCAGAAGTCCATGAGGCGCGTGCCGCGGGTGAGCATATCGTCAGCCATTTTCTGCGTGAGATGTTGCCGCATTTGCCTGATGATGAATGCGCACGGGCGGCAGATCTGATTAACAGCACGCTGGGGAATGTGGGCAAGCATTTTTCGGAAACGCCACGCTCCCCGGCAGAAATCCAGGCTTATGCCAGCGAGATGGCAACCATGTTCTGTGCCTGGATCGCGGGGAAAGGGGCAAAAATGCACGAAAAGAGGGCTGGAAAGCTCTGAAAGCGCGAATTCGCATTCTCAAGAACCCACACCACGAGTAAGCTTTATAAAACCTTTTCGCCGGACGGATTCGACGGCACTCTGATACGGGAGAGTAATATGGCAGTGAAAATGATTGCGGTGGATATGGATGGCACTTTTCTGGATGACAACAAGCAGTACAACAAGCAGCGTTTTCTGCGCCAGTACGCGTTGTTAAAAGAAAAAGGCATCCGCTTCGTGGTCGCCAGTGGCAATCAGTATTACCAGCTGCTGCGCTATTTTCCCGAAATCAAAAATGAAATCGCCTTTGTGGCGGAAAACGGTGCCTGGGTATCAGACAGCAACGAAGAGATTTTCTGTGGCGAACTGGCTCCCGAGGCGGTGCGTCAGGTGCTCGATATTCTGGCGAAAGAACCGGAAATCAGCACCGTGGTGTGTGGTCGTAACGGTGCCTATGTCCATACCTCAATGCCGGATGAGGTGATGGCGATGCTGGCTAACCATTATCATCGGCTGGAAAAGCGCGACAATCTCTACGACATCGATGACACCATCTTTAAATTCTCCCTGAATCTGGCACACGAAGGGGTGGATGCATTGCTGAAACGCCTGCACTCAGAACTGAATGCGATTGAAAATATTATGCATCCGGTTTCCAGCGGTTTCGGTTTTGTTGATCTGATTATCCCCGGATGCCATAAGGCGCACGGCATCGCCTTGTTGCAGGAGAAATGGGGTATCGATGATTGTGAAGTGCTGGCGATTGGTGACAGCGCCAATGACCTCGAAATGCTGCGTCAGGCGTGTTACAGCTTCGCGATGGCGAACGCCGCCCCGCAGGTCAGTGCTGTGGCAAGTTACAAAACTGAAAGCAACAATGACGACGGCGTGTTGAATGTGATTGCCCGCCTGCTGGCGCGTGAATTTCCGTTTGCCTGATTTTCACCTGATGGCGCGATAAATCGCGCCATTTCGGTTAACGAAAATAATCCGTCTCGCGCATATCCTGCAATAATCCCGGCCCGTTCGGCTGCCAGTTAAACGTTTTACGCGTCCATTCGCTGGAAGACAGATTATCGATGGCAGCAAACCGCGCCATCCAGCCCAGCCAGCTTTGCGCTTCATCCATCGTCAGACTTTTCACCGGCAGCGATAACCCGCTGGCAATGGTTTCGGCAATCTGCCGGAAGGCTATGCCTTCCTCTTGCACCGCATGCAAAATCGTACCGGCTTCGGCCTTTTCAGCCGCCAGGCAAAACAGTTCGGCAGCATCAAAGCGATTAATCGCAGGCCAGCGGTTCTCGCCTGATTCAACATAAACCGCAGCCCCTTTTTCTTTCGCCAGGTTGATTAGAATGGGCACAAAACCATGATCCCCTGCGCCATGCACCGTGGGGGGCAGGCGCACTAACGCCACGCGCACACCTTTATCCGCCAGCGCCAGCGCGGCGACGTTGGAGTCAGAACGGGGATGCGCGCCCGCTGCTGGTGGGTCCTGCTCGGTTGCCATACGCCCTGGTGCCACCAGCGCGGTGCCGGAGGTGACAATCAGCGGGCGATTTGAGCCTGCCAGTTCTTCTCCCATCGCCAGAATGGCGCGTTGATCAACCGCCGCAGCATGATCCATACGGCTGAAATCATGGATATAACCGGCATGGATCACGCCGTCACTCTGCTGCACTGCCGCGCGCAGGCTGGCGATATCTTCCAGGTCGCCGCGTATCACCGTCACGCCTTGTCGCTGTAGCTTTTCTGCTGATGCGTCGCTGCGCGCCAGACCCAGCACCTGATATCCACGTGCGTGGAGTTTTTTCACAATGGCTGAGCCGACAAAGCCGCTCGCCCCGGTCACAAAAATTCGCATAATCGTGCTCCTCACTGACTGGTAACAGGCACTATGATAAAAGCCTGCGGCGCGACGAAAAGTCGTGAGCTTATACGGGTATCGGGACTAACAGGATAAAACCATGACGATGCAAGACGACAATCTGCTGGGCAATTATCTGCGTGAACGCCGCCAGCGGCTGGATGCGGCCCGGCTGGGCTACCCGATGCAGCGTCGCCGCACGCCCGGTTTACGGCGGGAAGAAGTCGCGATCCGCGCCTGCGTCAGCACCACCTGGTACACCTGGCTGGAGCAGGGCAGAGGGGGTGCGCCATCAGAAGTGGTGCTGGAGCGGCTGGCACATGCGCTGGAACTGAGTGCGGCGGAGCGTGACCATCTGTTTCTGCTGGCGCAGAACCGCCTACCCGGTGTCACCTGGCAGGCGGGCGTCACGGTCTCACCTTCGCTGCAACGGGTGCTCGACAGTATGCCCGTGACACCGGCGCTGGTGAAAACCGCCGCGTGGCAGGTGGTGGCCTGGAACCGGGCTGCGACGAAAGTCTTTGTTGATTACGCCCAGTTGCCGCCTGCACAACGCAATATCCTGTTGATGATATTCCGCGATGAGCAGATGAAAAAACGCTTACCCGAATGGGAGAGCGTTGCACGGGGGCTGGTGGCGAATTTCCGCGCTGATGTGGCGCGCACCGGTGCCAGCGTTCATGTGCGAGCGCTGGTGGAGGAGCTGTGCACCATGAGCGAAACCTTCCGCCGTTTGTGGCAATCGCAGGAAGTCAGCCAGCATGGCGAAGGTATCAAGCAGCTGTGGCTACCGGACGAAGGGGTGCTGGAACTGGAGTACAGCACCTTCGCGGTAGAGGGCAAACCTGGACTCAGCCTGGTAGTGTTTAATCCGCATCGAGAACAGGATCATGCCTGTATGACGCGGCTGATGACTCGTCCATAGCGGCCTGATAATGCGTGGACATCTCATCCAGCGCTGCCTGATTCTCCAGGCCCCATTGATACATCTGCTCAATCGGCGCGGCAAAGGTCATGCCGAGGGGCGTCAGGCGATAATCCACCTTTGGCGGGATCACTTCATAGACATGGCGGGCGATCAAACCACGCTGCTCCAGTTCTTTTAAGGTCTGAAACAGCATCTTCTTCGAAATCCCCTGCAAACTGCTCTGTAATTCGCCGGTACGGGCGCGATGTCCCGGCCAGTGATATAACGCATGCAGCACCATGCTGCTCCATTTAAGTGAAAAAAGATCCATCAGACGACGCGGCGGAGAATCCGCGTAGAACATCAGTTTGCCATCAACCCAGGCAGGCATAGTCAGTTTCTCGCTTTATGGTCACCAAATGGTGACTACTATCAATATTGAACCATCTTCACTATAGTCTGCCGCCTTCACTCAGCCATTGCCAGTAAGCTTTCGGAGGCGCAATGAAAATCAACGCGTTAGTCGCACCCCATGCCACACAACCTTTGTCATCCGGCCAGATCGCGCTGCGTAGCGTGCAGCCACAGGATGTCCAAATTGAGATTCTGTACTGCGGCGTGTGCCACTCAGATCTGCATATGGCCCGTAACGAATGGGGTGTCAGCCACTATCCCCTGGTGCCAGGGCACGAGATTGTCGGGCGCGTGATGGCAACCGGTGCCGATGTCACCCGCTTTAAAGTGGGCGACGTCGTCGGTGTGGGCGTGATGGTCGACTCCTGTCGCGAGTGCCATTTTTGCCAGCAGCAGGAAGAACAATATTGCGAAGCCGGCTTTACCGCGACTTATAACGGCATCGATAAATATACTGGCGACCGCACCTGGGGCGGTTATGCGCAGCATGTGGTGGTCGATCAGCATTTTGTGGTGGCAGTGCCGCCGCAGCTGGCGCTGGCGGGGGTTGCTCCGCTGTTATGTGCAGGTGTGACGGTCTGGTCGCCGCTGCGTCATTTCAACGTCAAAGCGGGAGACCGCGTCGGTGTGGTCGGTTTGGGTGGCTTAGGCCATATGGCAGTGAAACTGGCGACGGCCCTGGGGGCGGAAGTGACACTGTTCACCACGTCGCCGGAGAAAGGTGCTGATGCACGCCGCTTAGGGGCGAAGCAGGTGGTGGTATCGCGTGATGTGGCGCAGATGGCGACCTGCCAGACCTCGCTGGATATGATTGTTGATTGTGTGGCCGCCCCGCACGACCTCGATCCTTATCTCGCCACGCTGAAAACCAATGGCAAATTGGTGCTGGTGGGCATTCCCGATCAGCCGCACCCGTCACCCAATGTGACGCCGATGGTGTTCCGTCGCCTGAGTATCAGCGGCTCGTCGATTGGCAGCATCAAAGAAACCCAGGAGATGCTGGATTTCTGCGGTGAGCACAACATCACGGCGGATATCGAACTGATTGCTGGTGAGCAGATTGAAGCGGCGTTTACACGTATGTTGCAGGGTGACGTGAAGTATCGCTTCGTCATTGATATGCAGGCAACGCGCTGGTAATACGGCAAAATCCCTGCTGTCAGGGCAGGGATTTCAGGCTGAAATCGCCAAACAAAGCGAGGGATTAGTCCAGATCCCGCCCGTTGCTGGCGATGACTTTTTTATACCACCAGAACGATTTCTTGCGCGTGCGATTCAGGGTGCCTTGCCCATGGTCATCGCGGTCAACGTAGACAAAACCATAGCGTTTACTCATTTCACCCGTCGAGGCGGCCACCAGGTCAATGCATCCCCAGGTGGTATAACCGATGATCGGGATACCATCATCAATCGCCTGCGCCATGGCATAAATATGTTCTTTGAGATAGCTGATACGGTAATCATCATTGATTTCGCCGTCAGCGGTTAACTCATCACGCGCGCCCAGCCCGTTTTCCACCAGAAACAGGGGCTTCTGGTAGCGGTCGTACATCGTATTCATGGTGATTCGCAGCCCAAGTGGGTCGATACCCCATCCCCAGTCGCTGCGTTTAATGTGCGGATTGGTCAGCGATTTCACCACGTTTGCCGCGCTGCTGTTTTGTTCATTCATCTCCGCTGAGGCACAGCGCGAAGCGTAGTAACTGAAGGAAACAAAATCCACGGTGTTTTTCAGGATCTCGCTATCGCCTTCCTCCATCTCGATCTTCACACCTTTCTCGCGGAACACCCGTGCGGAATAGGAGGGGTAGGCACCACGCGCCTGAACATCGATAAAGAACAGGTTTTCACGATCTTTTTCCAGCGCCGCCCAGACATCTTCCGGCTTGCTCGACCACGGATAGAAATTGCCACCCGCCAGCATGCAACCGACCTGGTTTTGCGGGTTGACCTCATGGGCAATGCGCGTCACCAGGGCACTGGCGACCAGCTCATGGTGTGCCGCCTGGTATTTAACCTGCTCGGGGTTTTCCCCGCTTTCGAACACCAGCCCGGCACCGGAAAAGGGGCTGTGCAGCAGGATATTGATCTCATTAAATGTCAGCCAGTACTTCACCAGGCCATCAAAGGCTTCAAAACAGGTGCGTGCGTAGCGGGCAAAGAACTCAATCATTTTACGATTGCGCCATGAGCCGTACTCGGTCACCAGATGCATCGGGACATCAAAGTGGCACAGGGTCACCAGCGGTTCGATACCGTATTTTTTACATTCGCTGAATACATCGCGGTAAAAAGCGATACCCGCAGGATTGGGCTGCAACTCATCGCCATTCGGATAGAGGCGGCTCCAGGCGATGGAAGTCCGAAACACGGTAAAACCCATCTCTGCCATCAGCGCGATATCTTCTTTGTAGCGATGATAGAAATCGATGGCGTTGTGGCTGGGATAATATTCGTCATCACGTAGGGTAAAACGCTTTTCAAGGCCCAGTTTCACCGGCATACGGTGCTGGCCATGTGGGATCATATCAACAGTGGTTAATCCCTTACCGCCTTCCAGGTAGCCCCCTTCAGACTGATTAGCGGCCAAAGCGCCGCCCCATAAAAATCCTGCTGGAAATGTCAGTTCAGACATGAATAGCCTCAATTAATTGGCGTTTACGGGTTTTACGATTTCAGGTGCCGTTGCCGGGGTTGTAGCGGCGGTTTTTTCCACCGGAATGTCTTCAAAGCCCAGCATCAGGGTCAAAATAAATGAGAGCACCACCGACAGCACCATCACGGCACCGACCCAGACAATACTCATCGGATTATTGGGATCAAAAAACTGCACGCTGGTGAACAAGCCGGGGGAGGCCATGGAATGGCTGGCAAGGCCACCAATCCCGGCCACCGCCCCGCAGATAAAACCACTGATCAGGCTGGCGATCAGCGGACGCTTGAGGCGTACCGCCACACCATATAGGGCCGGTTCAGAGATACCGGCGACAATCGCTGACGCGGCGGCGGCCAGTGCCGTCTGGCGCAGTTCCGGGTTTTTGGTTTTGAAGGCGACTGCCAGTGAGGAGCCGCCGAGGGAAAGGTTGGCACCAATTTCCGAAGGCATCACCATCCCCTCTTTACCGGTTTCGGCGATGGTCTGGATGATGGTCGGGGTAAATACCCGGTGCATGCCGGTCATCACCAGCAGCGGCCACAGCGCACCCATAATGGCCACCGACAGCCAGCCGAGATAACCGTGGATAGTATAAACCAGCGCGGAGATGCCGCTGCCGATCCAGATACCCAGCGGGCCAATCAGCACAATGGCGATCGGTGCAGCAATCAACACAATCAGCATCGGTTTAAGGAAATTTTTCGTCACCGCCGGGGTGATACGATCGACGATGCGTTCGATATGCGACAGGATCCACGTCATCACCAGCGCCGGAATAACGGTGTAGGTGTATTTGACGGCGGTCACTGGAATATATGCAAATTCAACGTGTTGCCCCTGTGCCGCTTTGGCCATCAGATCAATAAAATTGGGATGGATCAGCACCCCGGCGATGGCAATCGCCAGCGACATATTGGTTTTGAACTTCAGCGCGGCTGAGGCGGCCACCATCACCGGCAGGAAGAAGAACGCGCCATCGCCAATCACGTTGAGAATCACTAACGTTGATGACCCTTCGGCAAACACGCCAAACATATTCAGGACCATGGCGAGCAGCTTCACCATCGATCCGCCAATGATGGCAGGAATCAGGGGTGACATGGTGCCCACCAGCGCGTCAAGGATGCCTGTGCCGATACTTTTCAGCGTGATTTTTCGTTTCACCGATGTCGCGGCGGCGGTTGCTCCTGGCGTGCCGAGCTTTAACACTTCCTGATATGCCAGACCGACGTTATTGCCGATGATCACCTGGCATTGCGCATCGTTATGCACCACCCCCATCACGCCGGGGATGGCCTTCAATACCGGGTTGTTGATTTGATTACCGTCTTTGACCACAAAGCGCAGGCGGGTCATGCAATGCGTTACGGCTTCGATATTTTCCAGCCCACCTAACGCCTGGACTATGGCGCGGGAGACTTCGACATAATTCTTCGACATGGATTTTTCGTCTCTTATCAAAAGGTCACTTGCTGGCCGGTCGCACATCCGTTGTAGGGACAGAGGCGGAACGATTGCTCAGTTTCTCGCCATGAGAAACCGGTTTCACAAAATAATGAAATTGTATTTTTAACCTGGCAAGATATTTAAAATTTGATTTATGACATTGTGAACTGAATCACTTAATGGTGGTTGCGTGTCAAAGCCGGACATGCGAAAAATTTCCCAATCAATGAGCATGTTAGGTAGACTGCGAAACGTCTTGAATAAGATGAGAAAACCATGACAACCATTCTTGAAGTGGCTGAAAAAGCCGGTGTGTCGAAGGCCACGGTGTCGCGCGTGTTGTCGGGAAATGGCTATGTCAGCCAGGAAAAACGTGAACGGGTGCTGCGGGCGATTGCTGAGACTGACTTTCGCCCCAACCTGCTGGCGCGCAATCTGGCGGTTAAATCGACCCAGACCATCGGCCTGGTGATCACCAATACCTTGTATAGCGGCAGCTACTTTAGCGAGCTGATGTCCCATTCTGCACGCCTGCTGGAACAGCAGGGGCGTCAGTTAATTCTCGCCGACGGTAAACACAGCGCGGCGGAGGAGCGGGCGGCGATTCAGTTTCTGCTGGATTTGCGTTGTGATGGCATCATCATTTACCCACGTTTTCTCTCCATCGATGAGATGGATGAGATCATTTCTCAGCATAAACAACCGATTCTGGTGATCAATCGTCGCCTGCGGCAGCACCATAGTTTCTGCATTTATTCCGATCAGAAAGCCAACTGTATGCAGGCGGTAAACCAGCTGGTGGCGCTCGGGCATCGTGATATCGCCTTTATCACCGGATCACTCGATTCTCCCACCGGGCTGGAGCGCCTGTCAGGTTATAAAGCGGCGCTGGCTGAACATCAGATTCCGGTGCAGGACGCACTGATTATCCCCGGTAAGTGGAATGCGCACAGCGGGATGGCAGCGGTGGAAGCCTTGCTGGCGGGCGGTTGCCGCTTCACGGCGATTATCGCCAGCAACGATGAAATGGCCGTGGGGGCCATGAAACAACTTGCTGCGGCCAGCATCGCCATTCCTGAACAGGTTTCCGTGGTGGGTTTTGATGATATCCCCCTGGCACCTTACACTATCCCGTCCTTATCCAGCATGAAAATCCCGGTGACGGAGATGGTGCAGCAAACCATTGCACAGCTGGTTTCGATGCTGGACGGCGGCGAGATCGGCCAGCGCAAAAGTTTCAATGCCAACCTGATTATGCGCGAATCAGTCGGACCCGCTCCGAAACCTTAATTTCCGCTTTGATCCCGTAGTGGCGCGATTTATCGCGCAGTATTCAGCGTTTTCCAGGGCAAAAGACGCGCAATAAATTGCGCCACTACGTTTTGTACAGTCGTTATCCACTTTGAGCTGTCGAGACTGTAGTGACTTGCATTTTGAAAGTCACTATGGAAATCTGTGCGCATTAAGACCTTATCTGAGTCAGCACCATGAAAAACGAACCGCTTTGCCAGACCCCATGTCCGATTGCGCGCAGCCTCGGGAGGATTGGTGACAGCTGGAGCATGATCATCCTGCGCGATGCCCTGGCTGGATTTACCCGTTTTGATGAGTTCCAGAAAAGCGCTGACATTGCGCCCAACATTCTCTCCCGTCGCCTGAAAGAGCTGGTGGATGATGGTCTGCTGGAAAAGGTGTGCTACAGCAGCACGCCGCCGCGCTACGAATACCATCTCACCGAGCGGGGACGGGATTTCCGGCCGGTGATGCTGGCGCTGGCCGAATGGGGTAGCCGCCATTTTTCACCCGAAGGGCGTCAGATGCAGCTGGTGGAAACCGCCACTCAACGCCCGGTGCAGGCGATTATGGTGGATAGTGCAACCGGCCAGCCAGTCACGTCAGATAAATACAGCATGATCCCCGCCCCCGCAGCGGCACCCATCCTCCACTATCGCTACGAGTATTTGCAGAAAAAACGCGCGGGTGAGGCTGCGCTGAAGTTTATGCCGCAGACGCAAAAAGGCGTACAGCCATGAACAGACGCGTGGTGATCCCGGTGGTGGCCGTCGCAGCGGTGGTGCTGGCATCCGGTTACGGCCTGTGGTGGTGGCAATCAGGTCGCTTTATCGAGTCAACCGATGATGCTTATGTTGGCGGCGATATTAGCGCCATCTCCGCCAAAGTGGCGGGCTACGTACAGGATATTGCGGTGCAGGACAACATGCGAGTGAAAAAAGGCGAGCTGCTGGTGCGGCTCGACGCGCGTGATTATCAGGCCGCGCTGATGCAGGCCAGCGGTGAGGTGGATGCGCAACAGGCCGCACTTGCCGATATCGCCGCCACACGTGAATTGCAGCTGGCGACCATTGTCGGGTCGTCTGCGGCGGTGAATGCCGCTCAGGCGATGACGGAGAAAACCGCCGGGGACAGCCGACGTTATGGTGCGCTGGCGCTGAATTCTATCGTTTCGGCACAGACCCGCGAATATGCGCAGGCTGATTATCACCAGGCGGTGGCCCAGGAAGGGAAGGCGCGCGCCGACAAAAATGTGGCAGAACGTCAGTTGATGGTGCTGGATGCGCGTGAAAAGCAGACTCAGGCGGCGCTGGTCCAGGCGCAGGCGGGGCTGGAGATGGCAAAACTCAACCTGAGCTACACCGAGATACGAGCGCCTTTTGACGGCGTGATCGGCAACCGGCGCGCCTGGTCGGGAGCTTATGTCACCAGCGGTACGCAATTGTTGTCGCTGGTGCCCGCGCAGGGATTATGGGTAGATGCCAATTTTAAAGAAAACCAGCTGGCACATTTACACGCGGGGCAAAAGGCGCAGATCGTTGCCGATGTATTACCGGGGCGTACTTTTACCGGCCATGTTGTCAGCCTGTCCCCGGCTACCGGTTCGCGTTTCAGTATCCTGCCAGCGGAAAATGCCACCGGCAATTTCACCAAAATTGTTCAGCGCGTACCGGTGCGTATCGCGCTGGAGGGCGATGCAGCGAATCTCGGTCTGCTGCGCCCTGGGCTGTCAGTCACGGTAACGGTTGATGAGAAGCCATTGCCATGAGCAACCAGACTGCTCTGCCTGCCATTCCGTCATTGCAGATGCCGGTCAGCCAGAAGGTGATTGCCTTTGCCACCATGTGTCTGGGGATGTTTATCGCCTTGCTGGATATTCAGATCGTCTCCGCTTCGTTACGGGATATCGGCGGGGGTTTGTCGGCAGGAGATGACGAAACTGTCTGGGTGCAGACCAGCTACCTGATTGCAGAGATCATCATCATCCCGCTTTCCGGCTGGCTGGCACGGGTGATGTCTACGCGCTGGCTATTCGCCGCCTCAGCAGCAGGTTTTACCCTGATGAGCGTGTTATGCGGCTGGGCGTGGAATATTCAAAGCATGATTGCCTTCCGCGCGTTGCAGGGGCTGGCAGGTGGCTCGATGATTCCGCTGGTGTTTACCACGGCGTTTGCGTTCTTTCAGGGAAAACAGCGGGTGATCGCCGCCGCCACCATCGGCGGTCTGGCATCGCTGGCACCTACCCTTGGCCCTACTGTCGGCGGCTGGATCACCGAGAATTTTAACTGGCACTGGCTGTTCTTTATCAACATCCTGCCGGGCATCTACATCACGTTCGCCGTACCCGCGCTGGTAAACATTGACTCACCGGATACCTCGCTGTTGCGCGGTGCCGACTATCTCAGCATTGTTCTGCTGGCGGTGTCGCTGGGATGCCTGGAATACACACTGGAAGAAGGTCCGCGCTGGGGCTGGTTTGACGACAGTACCCTGACCATCACCGGCTGGCTGGCGCTGATTTGCGGGGTGCTGTTTATTGCGCGCACGCTGCGTCATAAGCAACCGGTGATGGATTTATACGCGTTAAAAGACCGCACCTTTACCCTCGGCTGCTATTTTTCCTTTATGGCCGGGGTCGGCATTTTTGCCACCATCTATCTGACGCCACTGTTTCTCGGCACGGTGCGCGGCTATAGCGCATTGCAAATTGGGCTGGCTATCTTCTCTACCGGCCTGTTTCAGGTGCTTTCTATCCCGCTTTATTCCTGGTTAGCTAACCGGGTTGATTTGCGCTGGCTGCTGGCAGCGGGGCTGATTGCTTTTGGTGTGTCGATGTACAGTTTTGTGCCCATTACCCACGACTGGGGCGCGCAACAACTGTTGTTGCCGCAGGCCTTTCGCGGCATGGCCCAGCAGTTCGCAGTGGCACCGACGGTGACGCTCACCCTCGGTAGCCTGCCGCCGGCACGTCTCAAACTGGCATCCGGGTTGTTCAATCTGATGCGTAACCTGGGCGGTGCCATCGGCATCGCGCTGTGCGGCACTATACTTAATGATCGAACAAACCTGCATTACAGTCGCCTCGCGGACCATCTCAATAGCGCCAGCCTGTCGTTAGGCGAATTTATGCAATCTTCTACCGCAGCACTGATAAAACAGGGCTTCAGCCCCGATGCTGCACAGACCGCCGCGCTGAAAAATCTTGCGGCACTTACGCTCCGCGAAGCCAAAACTCAGGCTTTCGCGGATGCTTTCTGGCTGATCATGATCGGGTTTTTTATCGCCGCCTTGCTGGTGCCGTTTATGAAAGTGCCAAAAACTTAAGTCTCACTATCCGGAGATCATATGGATATCTCATTAAAGCGCATCGTCGTGACTGGCATGGGTATTGTCAGCCCGTTGGGATGTGGTGTGGAACATGTCTGGCGTAACCTGGTGAAAGGGCAGTCCGGCATCAGCCCGCTACCTGAAGCTATTGCGCAGGATATTCCCTGCAAAGTGGCGGGCCAGGTGCCTTCGGTTGAACAGGATCCGCAACATGGTTTCGACCCGCTGGCGGTTATCCCGGCCAAAGAGCGCAAAAAAATGGATCGCTTTATCGAATTCGCGCTGGTTGCGGCTCAGGAAGCTCTGACGCAGGCCAACTGGTTCCCGCAGCTGGAGGCGCTGCGTGAGCGTACCGCGACCATCATTGCGACCGGTATCGGCGGCTTTAACGAAATCGCGGCGGCAGTAGAAACCACCAACAATCGCGGCCCACGCCGTTTATCACCGTTCACCGTGCCATCATTCCTTGCCAATCTGGCGGCCGGTCATGTTTCGATTGCGCATGGCTTTCGCGGTCCGATTGGCGCGCCCGTCACCGCCTGTGCCGCCGGTGCGCAGGCGATTGGTGATGCCGCGCGGATGATTCGCAGTGGCGAGGCGGATATTGCCTTGTGTGGTGGAAGCGAGGCGGCAATCCATCGCGTCAGCCTTGGCGGTTTTGCGGCAGCGAAAGCACTCTCCAGTGGCTTTAACGATCAACCCACCAGCGCCTCACGACCTTTTGATCAGCAACGCGACGGTTTTGTGATGGGTGAAGGGGCGGGCTTGCTGGTGATTGAATCGCTCGATCATGCGCTGGAGCGTGGTGCTACGCCGCTGGCGGAGGTGGTGGGTTATGGCACCAGTGCTGATGCCTACCATCTGACGGCCGGACCGGAAGATGGCAGCGGTGCTCGCCGGGCGATGGAGACGGCGATTCGTCAGGCAGGGATCACCCCTGACGCTATCCAGCATATCAACGCCCACGCCACTTCAACGCAGGTGGGTGATAAAGGCGAACTGGCCGCCATTCGTTCCGTTTTTGCCGACAATCCAGTGGCGATCACTTCAACCAAATCCGCGACCGGGCATCTGCTGGGTGCAGCAGGCGGCGTTGAGGCGATTTTCAGCATTCTGGCGTTGCGCGACCAGCTGGCACCGCCAACGCTGAATTTGCATCAGCCCGATGAGGCGGCTACCGGACTCGATTTAGTGGCGTTGACGGCTCGCCCGATGCCGATGGAGTACGTACTCTCCAATGGATTTGGCTTTGGCGGGGTTAATGCCAGCCTGATTTTCCGCCGCTGGCTGGGATAAACCACCCCACATCACGCCGCTCCGCTGCGGGCGGTGTGATGACTCGCGCATTTTTGTGCGCCTTACGATAAACAATTCCGCAATTCCTCCGATAACTCCAGCAGCAAACTTAACAAAAACGAAAAACGCAGGAGTGGGAAACATGGGATTGGTATCGCGATTGCGGAACGTGCGCATCACCAGAAAATTGTCGGCGGGATTCGGCATCGTGCTGCTGCTGGTGGCGCTTGCCTCCGGGCTGAGTGTGCAGCGCTTTAATGAAATCCATAATATCTATCAGAAAACCAACCTGATTTATGACATCAACATTGAGGTCTTCCAGGCGAAAATTAACCGCCTTAAATATCTCTATGGTGATGATGCGTCAGGCGCGGTAATGGCGAAGTATGTGACTCACGCGCAGCAACTCACCGATGAAGCCAAAAAACTTAACTGGTCAGATGGCGGCACGGAAATCATCAGCAATATCAGTACATGGCTGGCCGATTTTCAGCAGCGTATTAAGGCGATGACCCAGGCGACACAGCAGCTCAATAGCCTGCGTGCGCAGCTTGATAGCATCAGCCAGCAGGACACCACCTCACGCTACACGCAACTGATCCGTACTCCGGTTGCCACCCCGGAACTCACCAACCAAATCTATGACCAGTTGTTCGCCATCAGCAACGTGCGCGAAGAAGCGCTGGCGCTGCGGTTTAACGTCAGCGAACCGTTGCGCAAAACGCTGGAAACCCATTTCAGCCAGGCGGAACAAGGGATGAAAGCGCTGCTGGCGCAATTACCGCCGGAACAGCAGGGTGGATTTAACGCGCTGTGGCAGGACACCGAGCGTTTTAAAGATCTCAGCCTGCAGTCAGCACAGGCTTATACGCAACTGCGTAGCGCGGAAGATGGCGTGAAAGTCGCGGGTGATAAAAGCAGTGCGGCGATCAAACAAATCATCACCATTGTGAAAGCACGCAATGATGAACTGGCTAACGGCTCTTCTGCGCTGTTATTGCTGATTGGTGGGCTGGCGATTCTGTTTGGTGTTCTGGTGGCCTGGTACATTATTCGTCAGATTACTCAGCCGGTCTTTCATAACCTTGAACTGGCGGAGCGCATTGCCAGTGGCGATCTCAGCTCGCAGTTTGCCACCGATCGGCATGATGAACTCGGCAAGCTGACGTCGGCGATGGGGAGAATGAACGAGCGGTTGCGCAGCATGATTGGCGATGTATTAAGCAGCGTTAACAGCGTGTCGCACGCGGCCAGCGCCATCAATCAAGGCAACCTTGATCTGTCTTCGCGTACCGAGCAGCAGGCGGCGGCGGTGGTCGAAACGGCCGCCAGCATGGAACAGCTTACCGCGACGGTGAAAAACAATGCTGAAAACGCCCGTCAGGCCAGCCAGATTGCCGCGGAGGCCACCCGCAATGCCAATCAGGGCGGCGTCGCGGTGCGGGATGTGGTGAGTACCATGGGCGAGATTTCGGAAAGTTCGAAGAAAATCGCCGATATTACCGCCGTCATCAACAGCATCGCTTTCCAGACCAATATCCTGGCACTGAACGCGGCGGTTGAAGCGGCGCGCGCCGGTGAACAGGGTCGTGGCTTTGCGGTGGTAGCAAGTGAGGTGCGTAACTTATCGCAGCGTAGCTCGCAGGCCGCAAAAGACATCGAACAGTTGATCAGTGAATCGGTCAGCCGCATCAGCAATGGTCATCAGCAGGTGGCACGCGCCGGTGAAACCATGGATCACATTCTCAGCAGCATTGCGCGCGTCAATGAAATCATGGAAGAGATTTCGGCAGCCTCGGATGAGCAGAGTCGCGGTATTGAACAGATTGCCCGCGCGGTGGGTGAACTGGATACCACTACCCAGCAAAATGCTTCTCTGGTGAGCGCTTCGTCGGTTTCGGCTAACTCGCTGGAAGAACAGGCGGTTATGCTGGAACGTCTGGTGGCACAGTTCCGTTTACAGGGAACTGCCCGCTAAATAAAAAAGGCATTGCAGGCCGCCTGTATGGCCTGCGATGCTGGTTTTATTCGCAGATCGTCAGAAATTTATTCTGTTACTTATGCGCAAGGGAAAAAATCTGAAAAAGTCCGCTCGGATTCGTGCTTTTCCGATAAACTGGATTTCTTGACGATCTGATATTTCCCGTGAATGAATTACTACTCACCTGATGATAACCACCTGAAGCGACGATCTGTTCGCTTCGTCCGTCGCATGTTCCTGATGCGCCAGCTTGGCACGATCCTGTGTTTCTTCCCGATCCTCTCGGTTCTGATGGAAATGAATCGCGGTCTGGCATTCTGTGGTTTGCTGTTTACCAACGCGTTCATCTGGCCCTGGATAGCTTATCGCCTCGCGTTACGGGCAGAAGATTCTACCGCGACAGAGAGACGAAATCTGACTCTGGATGCCGCCTTCGGTGGCATCTGGGTGGCGCTGATGGGGATGAGCCCGATGCCGTCGTTTGTCATCATGGCGGTGCTGGCATCGGACCGCTATGCCGCTGGCGGTGGTGCGCAACTGCTGGCGGCCCTTCAGGCATTCTTTTGCACCTTTATGGTGGTGTGGCTGTTCGATGGCACGGGTTTCCATTGGGCGTTCAGTACCCAGACAGTCTGGCTGACGCTGCCTCTGGCAACGGTGTATATGCTGGCGCTGAGCGTAGCTTCCTACAATCTGACCTGGCAATTGCGTAAACGTAACCGCGAACTGGAGCGCATCGCGCTGATGGATCCGGGTCTGGAAATCCCCAATCGGCGCTTGTTCGAACGGCGACTGGAGAGTGAATTCCTCAGCACGCGTCGGGGTGACAGTTCCGCCTATCTGCTGCTGATCGATGTCGATAATTTTAAGGCGGTCAATGATACCTGGGGACATGAAGCGGGCGACTTTCTGCTGGCTGAGATCTCAGCGTTGTTGCGCAATTATGTCGGGCTGCAGGACATCCCGGCCCGTTTTGGCGGCGATGAGTTAGGGGTGATTGTGCACCATGCCTGCGACGAATCGGTGGTGGCACTGGCGGAGCGTTTGAAAGAAAAAATTGCGCAGCTGCGGTTGCCGGCATCAGCCGATTTCAGTTGCTCGGTGAGCATTGGCATTGCGGGTGCCGCCAGCGCGGAATCGCTCGGCTACTGGTTGCGTCACGCCGATGAAGCTTTATATCAGGTGAAACGCGCCGGACGGAACGGGGTACGCTTGTGGCAACCCGCGCTGGCCGGCGCGGCCTGAAACTTAATCGAAGCGGGGTTCGCAGTTCACTGGAAAGTTAAAGGAGTTGGCAACATAACAGGCCTCATGAGCCTGATGATGCAGCTCCCGCGCGCGGTCAGCATCTGCCGGATTGCGCAAGGTGATGCGCGGTTTTAAGGTGATTTGCGTAAACCGACCGCGCGTACCTTCCACCATTGTCCCTTCCGCTGCATCCTCATAACCCTCAACGATGATCCCTGCATCCGCACATAGATGCAGATACCACAATTTATGGCAGGCTGAGGCTGCCGCCAGCAGCAATTCTTCCGGGTTCCAGCGTGTGGCATCACCACGAAAGGCGGGATCGGCACTCAGCGGCATGGTGGGCTTGCCGTTTGCCAGCAGCTCGCCATTGCGGTCATAAGCGGTGTAACTGGCGGTGCCGTCACCGCGATTGCCGGTCCAGCGAACCGTCACCTGATAATGATGTTCCCGTGCTGCCATCGTTGTCGCTCCTTTTGCTGTTTAAGCCTGATAAATCGTCTGTGCAGAGTTTTACCGATTGTGCGGGAGGTTTTCGGCGGTGACAATCCTTAGTTCTACGCTGCCATCCTGATATATATCAGGCTGGTAGCCTTGCTCAAGATGACGCAGCAGGAGCTGTGTGGCCAGTTCAGCATGCTGGCGTGCGTTCTGGTCGAGGGTATAGGCCAGCACGTCTTCCTGTAATAAACGGTGGGTCACATCATACAGCTCATGGGTGATATAGCAGCAGTGACCAGCCAGACCATGCAGGCGCAGCAGTTCGCTGATATCGCTATTGCTGTCGCCGGAATTATATAAGCCGACCACCTTGTTTGATTGCTGTAATGTCTGGTGTAACAGAGCGCGTATTTTGTGGCGTTCATCTTCACCGGCCAGCACTTCACGCAGCCGCAGCCACGGGGCGCGTTGACTGATGGCATCACGGAAACCGGAAATACGTTGAATATGGGCGCGAAAATCAAAACGGCCACTGACCATAATGACGTCGCCTTCCGTTGGCATACTGCGGCTCATTAATAAACCGGCAGTGCGCCCGGCCTGATATTGATTTATTCCCACATGACATAAACGATGAGATTCGGGTAAGTCACTGGCCAGTGAAATCACCGGAACCGATTTTTGCTGGCACTCTGACAATGCCTGGTGAATAACCGAATAATCGTGACCAAAGACAATAATACCGTCGCGTAACTCACTACTTTTATTTATCTTTTCTGCCAGTTTTTCCGGTTGTGATTCCGCCACCAGCGTACGGAATAATTTTATTTTTCGATAGCCAAGCCGATCGGCAATATGGGCGAATTCTTCCGCCAGCTGACGGAAAAACCAGGTGTTGTTGCTGCTTAAAAAGACCTCAATTTGCCAGGGTTGCTGTGATTCCTCCGGCAGCAAACGCTGCAAACCCGCCTGACGCGCGGCGCGCAACACTTTGCGAGCTGTCTCTGGCCGGACGCCACCTCGTTCATTTAACACCCTGTCGACGGTCGCAATCCCAACCCCGGCCAGTTCGGCCACTTTAATCAGGGTGAGTTTTTTCATTTTTTCCTCAGCGCACCAGTATAAAAATTGTGCTGCATCATCCGGCAGCAAAGTTTGCGTTTTACATCACAGCAGGGCTTATTTTTGCGCCGTATTATGCTCAGGCGATCATCGCGTGCAAGCGACTAAATGTTGCGAAACAAAAACGCACTGTACAACTTATCGTTGCCGCAATTAAAAAAATCAATGATGGGAAACCATCAAGAAAACCCTTCCAAAATGCAGGGTGAGAAATTAATCTTTGCAACGTTGTTAAATTTTATTTAATTCCTTGATTTGAATGTAAAGGTTATTGCCTCGTTGTTATTCTGATTATTAAACGCCCAATGGGCATGTCTGTATTTAATTCATACAGCTTTTCTTTATGGCAAGTTTATCGCCAGGCTAAAACACGTCTGTTATTTAGCCCGGTTAGCAATGTGACAAATTCATTGGCAGGGAAAATATGAAACGCAGAGAATTCCTCACCTCCATCACCGCATTGGGAGTGGTGTCCTCGATGCCCACGCTGGCACAGGCCGACATTGTTAATGGCGGGCAGCCGTGGGAACCGGGCAAAGTGCAAACGCCAACAGCACCCCCGAAAAAAGGGGGGTTGCAATACCTCACGCGACACGAATTCGACACCGTAGGTGCTATCGCTGAACGTTTTATTCCGGCTGATGATATGAGCATCAGCGGCAAAGACGCTGGTTGCGCCATTTTTATCGATCGTCAGCTGGCCGGTGATTACGGCAATGGTGTGGCGGTCTATCGTCTTGGCCGCTTTGTTAAAGGCACTCCGGAACAAGGCCCACAGTCACCGCTGACTCCCGCACAACACTATCGTCTGGGCCTTACGGCGCTCGATAACGCGACGCAAAAACAGTACGGCAAAACGTTTGTGGCGCTAACAGGTGAGCAGCAGGATGTGGTTTTACAGGCCATGGAGAACAACAAGCTGGATCTCGGCCAGCAGGTGGAGACGAAGGTGTTCTTCGAACTGCTGCTGCAAAACGTCCGCGAAGGCTTCCTTTCTGATCCGATCTACGGTGGCAATAAAGAGATGGCCAGCTGGAAGATGATTGGCTTCCCTGGCGCACGCTACGATTTCCGTGACCTGCTGGCGAAGAAAGGGCAGAAGCTCAACATCATTCCCACCAGCCTGATCGATAACACCCTTTAATTCTTTGTCTGCTGCGCAATAACGAGTTCTGAACATGAATAATGTCCGTCCAAAAGCTGATGTCGTCATCGTCGGTCTGGGTTGGTGTGGTTCTTTGATCGCCGAAGAATTGACCCGTGCTGGTTTGAATGTCGTTGCCATTGAACGTGGCCCGTGGTTTGAAACCGCGACTGACTTCCCCCCTTCGATTGATACCGATGAACTGCGCTGGGATACCCGTCGCAGTATGCTGCTGCCGCCCGCAGTGGAAACCACCACGTTCCGTAACAACCGCAACCAGACCGCGCTGCCGTCGCGGGAGTGGAACCTGAACGAACTGGGCTACAACGTCGGCGGGTCCGGCACCCACTGGGCTGGGATGGCCTGGCGTTTTACCCCGTTCGATTTTGAACCTTACACACAAACTGTCACCCGCTATGGCAAAAAACAGATCGCAGAAGGGCTGATTTTGCAGGACTGGGGCGTCACTTATGACGAACTGGAACCTTTCTATGACCGTTTCGAGAAGATTGCCGGGGTGTCGGGCAAAGCGGGCAAGCTGAATGGCGAAATTATCCCCGATGGCAACCCATTCGAAGGCAATCGCAGCAGCGACTATCCGTTACCCGCGCTGGAAAGTATGCGTCTGACCGATCTGTTCCGGGATGGTGCGAAGAAGCTGGGTCTTAATCCATTTATGGTACCAGCCGGGCAGGCCTCGCGCGCCTATGTCAATCCGCTGGGCGTGCGTATGGGGCCCTGCACCTATTGTGGCTACTGCCTGTATTACGGCTGCGGCAACTTCTCCAAATCCAGCCCCAACGCCTGTGTGATTCCGGCGCTGATGCAGCGTGAAAACTTCACCGTGCTGACGGATTCTGCCGTCGTACGCGTCAATAAAGCCGCCGATGGTAAAACAGCCACCGGCGTGACCTATATCGACAAGAACAAGAAAGAGTGGGAGCAACCAGCGGATATCGTGATTTTGTCCGCATTCCAGATGCAAAACGTGCGCCTGCTGCTGCTGTCGCAAATTGGTAAGCCTTACGATCCGGTGAGCAAAACCGGCGTAGTGGGCCGTGCCTACAGCTTCCAGACCGTGTCCGGTGCCAATTTGTTTTTTGCGGATGAGAACCTTAATCAGTACATCGGGGCCGGTGCGTTATCACAGCAGGTTGATGATTATAACGGTGATAACTTCGACCATACTGGCCTCGGTTTTATCGGTGGTGCAGGCATTCTGGTGGTCGCGCGCGGTGCGCGACCGATTGGTAACGCCGATGTGCTGCCACCGGGTACGCCGCGTTGGGGTAAAGAGTGGAAACAGGCGTATACCCACGCGTTCCAGAACGCCACCTTTATTTTCGGTCAGGGCACCAGTTACTCGCACGAAGATTACTACCTCGATCTCGATCCGGAATACAAAGATGACAACGGCAATCCACTGCTGCGCGTCACCTATGACTACAACGAGAACGACCGTCGCTCAGCGAAGTTCATCGAAGAAAAAAGCGTCGAAATTGGTAAAGCAATGGGCGCACAACAGGTGATTGGCACCAACTCGGCATCGGGTAGCTATTCCCCTTATAACTTCGCCAGCGATCACACCATTGGTGGTGCGGTGATGGGTACCGACCCGAAAACCAGCGTTTTGAACCGTTATCAGCAGAGCTGGGATGTACATAACCTGTTTGTTCTCGGGGCGTCGTCCTTTCCGAACAATGCGGGCTACAACCCCACCGGCACCATTGGTGCACTCAGTCTGTGGACGGCGAAAGCCATTATCGAGCAGTACCGGAAAAACCCTGGCCCGCTGGTGAAGGTGTGACATGAAAAAAACAACGATTGCAGGTGGCGTGGTCATTGTGGCCGCCGCCGTGGCTGCGGCATTGCTGTGGCAAAACGGGAACACATCGGCGGATGATGTCGCAAGTCAGGATGTGCTGACCAGCCAGCCGCCAGGTGCTGATGATGTTGCGGCCGTCGCTCGTGGTCGCTATGTCGCGATTGCCAGTGACTGCACGGCGTGCCACACCATGCCGGAGAGCAAATTGCATCTGGCCGGAGGTTATTCGATCAGCACGCCATTTGGTGGCATCTACGCCAGCAACATCACGCCTGATGCGGAAACCGGTATTGGCAGCTGGACCGAGCGGGATTTTTTCCGCGCGGTACGACATGGCAAAGGCAAACAGGGTGAGAACCTTTATCCGGCGATGCCTTATAACGCCTACGTTAAGCTGACCGATCAGGATATGCATGACTTGTGGATGTATATGCGTTCCGTGCAGCCGGTGCACTACAAGGTGCCGGAAACACACCTCGGTTTCCCGTATAACATCCGTCTGGCGATGATGGGCTGGAATCTTTTGTTCTTCAAAAATGCCGGTTTCCAGTCGGATCCGAATCATTCCGCCGAGTGGAATCGTGGGGCTTACCTGGTGGAAGGGCCGGAGCACTGTGCCGCGTGCCATACTGCGAAAAACCTGATTGGCGGTGACACCAGCGATTATTTGCAGGGCAGCAACCTTGCGGAGTGGCACGCACCGGACATCACGCCGAATGATTACACCGGCATCGGTGGCTGGAGCAATGACCAAATCGTGCAGTACCTGAAGCTGGGCAGCAACCATGTCGCGGTGGCATCGGGTCCGATGGCTGAGGCGGTGACCAACTCGACTCAGCATCTGACCAATCAGGATTTGCAGGCGATTGCGGTGTATCTGAAATCGGTACCGGCTTCAGCAACGCAGCGTCCGCAGCCCCTGTCTGCGGATACTGCACAAATGAAGATGGGTGAAAATGTCTATTCGGCCAACTGCAGTGCCTGCCATAACAGTGATGGTAAAGGCATACCCAACCTGGCGAGCAGCCTGGCAGGGAATCCGGGACTGATGGCTGAAGATACGTCATCAATCATCACCACCGTGTTGCAGGGTGGGCGCGGGGCTGTCACCACCGGCAATCCTACCAGCGGTGCGATGCCATCCTTTGCCTGGAAACTCTCGGATACCCAGGTGGCGGCGGTAGCGACTTATCTGCGTAACAGCTGGGGCAATGCTGCGCCCGCGGTGACCACTGACGACGTGGCGAAACAGCGCACATCACTGCGGCTGCCTGCGCAAATGGCAGAACATTAATCGTTAAACCTGTGCGAAAACGCGCTGCGGAATTGTAGCGGCGCGATTTATCGCGACTGATGTTGTGATTCTGTACAAATTATCAAAGTATCACTTCGCATAATTCGCCATACCGAAACACATATTCTTCAGGAAAGTAGCATCAGAAATGCAAGAAATCACGACTTTTTATAAGGTTAGTTAGTGTCAGGTCCATTTATTAATTGAGATATATTCAGTTCTGGATTTGTTTTAATTTGTACAAAGATAATATCCTTGTACAAATTAAATAGGCTGCTTGTATAAGATGGCGGGGAATATCCTGGTGTTTGTGGGAAAATAACTCTCCGATAGCATTTAACATGTGCGTCAGGAAAGGATTTCCCACAAAAGGCAGAAATGAATATGGAATATTTGGATGTTTTCGTTACTTGCGGCGACTGATTTTTCCACCTTTTCGGCCTGCTTCGATGGCGCGTTCCGGGTCATTGCGGAAGTTTCCGCCACTCATCTGACCACCTTTGCGACCTGCTTCAGCCGCGCGCTGCTTATCTTCTGCAAAGTTACCTGAACCACCACGACGTTGTGTCATTGTTTATTCCTCATCGATGTATTTGGCGATTAACGGTACGTGCTTCTTTTACCTCATGAAGCAAGAGTAACTGTAGCGGTGATTTTAATTATGGTGGTCTAGGAATAATCCTAAGTTTGCAATTTTGTCGGGTTTAAATTCTGCTGTTAAAATTATTTTCGCTGATTTAGATAGCTACAAAATAATTTCCAGCCTAATGTTCTAAGCGCCGATGTTTAACTGTTGCACTCCCTCTGGCAGTTCGGCAGGGACATGTTCTTTCAGCCAACACCACAACGCTTCGGTCTGAGAGGTTTTGGCACCGACGCGCGGGCAGACAAAGTAATATCCGTCACCGGTTGCCACCGCCTGTGTAAAAGGTAGCGTCAGCAATCCATCGCGCACCGCAGTGAGACTCAACATCAGGTCACCCACCGAAATACCGTGGCCGCTGATTGCCGCCATATTGCCTTGTTCCAGCGTGTCGAACACCTTGCCCTGCCAGAGATTGGGGGCGGGGGTGTGCCCGGTGGCGTGCAACCAGCGTCGCCAGTCGCGCCGATCGGCCGTGGGATGAATTAATTCACAGTTGGCAAGATCCTGCTGCGCCTGGTGTTTCAGAGCCGGGGCACACAGCGGAATCAGCCACTCTTTAAATAGCAACCGACTTTCGCTATCAGGGCCAAAATCACCGTTGCCGAGCAGGATAGCGCAATCAAAAGGCTCGCTGCTGAAATCGACACTGTCGGTTTCCATCCAGACGCTGGTGATTGCCACGGGTTGTGTAGAGTTTTGCTCACGATAGGCCTGCAATACATCGAGCAACCAGCGCATGGTCAGCGTTGACGGTGCTTTCAGACGCAACGCTTTACCCTGCTGGCTGAAGGCGGCACAGGCACGTTCAAGGTTGTCGAATCCCTCCTGCAATTGCAGCGCCAGTATTTTTCCCGCCGGGCTGACTTCCACCTTTGGTCCACGCCTGATGAAGAGTTCACAGCCAAACACGGTTTCCAGCGTACGGATATGACGGCTGATGGCTCCGGGGGTGACATGCAACACAACAGCAGCCTGGCTGAAGGACCCAAGCCGGGCCGCACAGGCGAAGGCGCGCAGAGCATAGAGAGGTGGAAGCGACATCATCGTCTTCTATTGTGAGTAAAACTCATATTCAACGTCAGTTTTATCCGTTTTTCAACTGGATCAGAGCGGGGGATACTGGCGCTTCCTTTTTCTCCGCAGATGTCGCTTATGAACCTGGTGTTGCTCAGTACCTATATGTTGACCGTTCTCACCCTATTAGCGACGCCAGGTCCGGTGGTGGCGCTGGTAACCGGCACCGCTGCACGCCACGGTACACGGCGGGCCTTTGCTACGGTGATGGGCACACACGGTGCGTCGCTGGTGCTGATTGCGCTGGCAACCCTGATGTTGGTTGGATTGGTTTCGATTAATACACTAAGTTTGCGCATCGCGGCGCTGGTAGGATGCGGTTATATCGGTTTTGGCGCATGGCGGGGATTAACCGCGTCAGCATCACCTGCGAGACAGCAACATGTTATGCAGGGCGGGGTGTGTCAGGGTTTTTGGGTCGGGGTGGCGAATCCGAAAGATATTCTGTTTTTCGCCGCGCTGTTTCCTCAATTCATCAGCGTCACGCCTCACGTCAGCACCAGCCTGATGCTGCTGACAGTGGTGTGGATGGTGTTCGATTTCAGCGTGATGACTTGCTACATCCTGGTGGTACGTCACTGGGTGACGGGCAAACAACAGCGGCGGCTGGAGGTGTTATCCCAATGCTTTCTGCTGCTGATTGCCCTTGCTGGCGTGGGCTATAACCTGTGGGAAATGTTCTAAAGATCAATCACCAGGTTGCGCGACAAACTGCGCGAACAGCACAGGGCGATATATTGCTCTGCGGCGCTTTTCTCGGCGTCTGATTGTACCGTATCGCGATGATCGGCTTCCCCTGCGGTCACACGCGTCAGACAGGCACCACACATGCCCATCTCGCAGGAGAGCGGAACATCGACGCCGTTTTCCAGTAATACCGTGGCGATGGTCTTTTCTGGCGGCACCGGCCATTGCTGACCGCTGGAAGCCAGGGTCACGGTAAAACTCTCTTCGTCGCTACTCGTCAGGGCAGTCGTCAGGGGCTTAAAGGCCTCAATATGGATATTTTCCTCATGCCAGCCGTGCTGCTTTGCCGTGGTACGCATATGGACCATAAACCCTTCCGGGCCACACAAATAAAGATGGGTATCGTCTGCCGGTTCCAGTAACTCTGCCGGGACATGATTACGCGGACTGCGTCCTTCACTGCTGTGCCAGATTTCACAGAAACCGTGTTGAAAGGGTTGGGATAATTCCGGCAAAAAAGCTTCGTCACCCCGTTCACTGACATAGTAATGGAGCATAAAGGGGACACCGGCGGTTTCCAGCGCCTGTGCCATGGCGTACAGCGGCGTAATACCGATACCCGCCGCCATCAGAATCACTTTGCCTGCGGTGGTGAGCGGGAAAAGGTTACGTGGCGGAGAAATGTCAATCACCTGGCCGGGGCGCAGCACCTCGTGCACGTAGCGCGATCCACCACGCGATTGTTTATCACGTGCAATACAAATCTGGTAATGGCCGGTATTTTTGCTGTGTCCGGTCAGTGAATATTGCCGTACCAGCCCCTCACGGAGATGGACATCGATATGCGCTCCTGGTTGCCAGCACGGTAAAGGCTGCCCATTTTCTGCCACCAGATTAATCCCCAGATTGTGACGACCCTGGCGATAAATCCCATCAACCACGACCCGTAACATGTTGCTCATCATCGCCTCCATTACACCAGGAAAAACTCACCAAAGCCCATACGTTTCAGGCCGCGACGATAGGCGATCGAGCTGCGATCTGCCGGGATATGTGCCTCCAGCGTCAGGTCAAGCGGCAGGCGTTCTGGCATTTGGGTTTCCACCATCAGCCGGTCCTCCTCGAACACACGCTGGTTAAAGGCATGGACATCTGCCACCGGAATGTGCAAATCAAAATTGCGGGCAATCGGGGCGAACATGCGGGTTTTACGTGCTGAAACCGGTGACGCCGCATTCATGATTACCAGTCGCGCCTCGCCGGGAAAATGGATAGTCAGTGTGGCAGTGAACGGCAGGTGCATCTCAAAATGACGCAGCCACTCGAAGCCTTCCGGCGCCTGCTGGCCGCTGTCGGCGGCGAAGTTACTGACGGAACTCCAGTAATCCACCGCGAAACCATAGGCGGTTTCGATGGGGTTATAAGGCGGAACGGTCTGGTTCGCCGGGTCGGCAAAGGTTTCGGTATGCACCCAGGCGAAATGCGCCACATCGAGAAAGCCTTCCACCTGACGACCGGCAAAGCCGTTAACATCAAAGCCCGGGCAGTTAATCTGCTGGAATCCGGCATCGTCCCAGTGCGGCATCACCGGCAGCGGAGCGGGGTTGTCAGCGTCCGGGGCCATGCACACCCAGATCAGCCCGTAACGTTCTTCCACCTGATAATTGATCAGGTTGAGTTTGGCGGGGATCGGTTGTCCAGGGCTGGAAGGGATGCGGTTACAACGCCCGCCTTCACCGAAGCGCAGGCCGTGATAAGGACACACCACCCCTTCTTCATCATGAAAACCGAGGGTCAGTGGCACACCACGATGCGGACACACATCGCGTGCCACCACCACCTGACCTTTGATGCGATACACCACCAGCTGCTCATCCAGCAGCACCGCCTTGGTGGGGGCACCGGCGATGTCACAGGAACGTGCCACAGGATGCCATTGGCTTGCCAGACGCAACCAGTCATCAGGTTCAAAAGTGCAGTGGGCGGGTGGGGTGATGGTGTTCATAGCGATGTCCTGTCGGTTGCTCACATTAAAAGACTTCATTTTTGTCTGGTCATTGTTGATAATTATCCCTGTACAAATCCATCAGCATTAATTCAATTATGTGTTGCAAAAATTAGTACAGGTGAAGCATGAGTCCATTTTCCCGATTCGCGGTTTATTTTGCCGAGGTGGCGCGCAGCGGCAGTCTGCGCAAAGCGGCGGAGAAGTTGCATGTATCGGCGTCTGCCATCAACCGGCAGATTTTGCAGGCAGAGGAAGGTTTCGGTACGCCGCTGTTTGAGCGTCTGCCTGATGGTCTGCGTATGACGACCGCCGGTGAATTGTTGTATGACGATGTGATGCGCTGGCAGCGCGAGTTCCGCGTCACTCGCCAGCGTTTTGATGATATTCAGGGGTTGAAACGCGGCAATGTCAGCGCCGGACTGGTGCAGGCGTTGACCAGAGGCAGGGTGGCCGATGCGCTGGCGGAAATCGCCCGGCAACATCAGTGGCTGCGGCTGGAGCTGACGGTAGACAATAGCCATGCCATCAGCCAGTTAATCCGCCAGGCGGAAATTGATTTTGGCCTGATTCTCGATCCCGCCGGACAAAGCGGGCTGGAAGTGCTGGCGTTTGCCGAACTGGATATGGGGGTGGTGCTGCCACCAGAACATGCGCTGAGTGGCCAGGCATCGTTATCGCTCAGTGAGCTGAGTGGTGAACGCCATATCATTCCCGGTGAGTCGCTGGTGGTGCATGAACGCGTCGCTGCGTTGTATCGCAAGCAGGGGCTGGAGCCGGATAATATCATCGCCTGCAACGATATTCGGCTGATCCGCAGCCTGATTGCCCAGGGCACCGGTATCTGCGTATTAAGCCGGCTGGATGTGATGAGTGAAGTGGAAGAAAATCAGTTGAACTTTGTGCCGCTGAAAAACAGCGTATTGCGCCCCCTGACGCTGGCACTGTGTACGGCACCTTCCCGTCAGCTGTCGCGCGCCGCACAACGGGTGATTCAGCGCATTACCGAAGTGATTGATGAGATGACGCCGCCCGGTGGCTGAGCGGCGTTGGGATTTAATAGGCCGGCTGAACATGATCTGGCCGTTTAAATAAGCAACTACCGGGAAGTATCAGGTCTGGTTTTCTTTTGCCTGTTTCGGGAACTTATTGCGCAGTTTTTGCAGTTTGGCGGGGATATTCATCATGCAGAAGGCATTTTCCTGGCCCTCTTTTTCCCAGAAGTTCTGATGGTAATCTTCGGCTGGATACCATTCGCTTAGCGGTTCAAGTGTGGTCACCAGAGGCTTACCGATTTCAGCTTCTGCGCGTGCGATACCCTGTTTAGCGGCAATACGCTGTACTTCAGAGGTGGGGAACAATGACGAACGGTAGCGGGAACGTTCAATGCCATCTTTGATATTCGGCTGGCTTGGATCATGAGTTGCGAAGTGGATATCCAGCAGATCGTCGTAGCTGACGATGTCGGCATCAAACACGATTCTGACCGCTTCAGCATGGCCCGTGGTATCGCTATACACCTGGTCATAAGTCGGAGAGGCCACATGGCCGCCGATATAACCACTTTCTACTGAGATAACACCATCGATGGACTGAAAAATCGCCTCGGTGCACCAGAAGCAGCCACCGGCAAAAATCGCGCTTTCACTTTTCACGCTAATATCCTGACCCTGAAATAAATGATGGCGCTACCCTACATCACTGGCAGGGAAAGCGCCATCGTCCAACATGTCAGATGGTCGGGTATTCACCGGTGCCGTCCGGCCACGGCGTCAACAGGTCAAATCCGCTTTCCGTCACCGCCACGGTATGCTCCCATTGGGCAGACAACGAACGATCTTTTGTCACCACCGTCCAGCCATCGGACAATACGCTGGTGCCCGCCTTACCTGCATTGATCATCGGTTCGATAGTGAAAATCATGCCAGCTTCCAGCGGCATCCCCGTTCCCGCTGTACCGTAATGCAGAATTTGTGGGTCACCATGATAAATTTCACCGACGCCGTGACCGCAATACTCACGCACCACCGAAAAACCGGCTTTCTCCGCGACCTGCTGGATCGCCGCGCCAATATCACCCAGCGTTGCGCCGGGTTTCACAACGCGTATGCCAGCCACCATCGATTCATAGGTGATCTCCACCAGACGTTTGGCGCGCACTGACGGCGTGCCAACGAAATACATCCGGCTGGTGTCGCCGTACCAGCCATCTTTGATGATCGCCACGTCGATATTAACGATATCGCCGTCTTTCAGCTTCTTCTCCCCCGGAATACCGTGGCACACCACATGATTGACGGAAGTGCAGGTGGTACGGGTATAACCGTGATAGCCGATATTGGCCGGAATCACCTTTAATTCGTTAACGATAAAATCGTGACAGATGCGGTCCAGTTCGTCGGTCGTGACGCCGGGTTTGACATAAGGGGTGATCATTGCCAGCACTTTGGCGGCATCATGACCGGCAGCGCGTGCCAGTTCAATTTCCTGGGGTGAATGCAATTTGATGTCGTTCATTGCGCGGTTCCCTGCGGTGTCAGTAAAGAGGTGTTAAGCAGCTTAGCAAGATCGGAGCCGCCATCGATTTCTACCCGCATCAGCAGACGTGTCAGTTCCTGATGGCTTAATTGTGGATAGAGTTCGGCCAGCATGCCGATTTTCATCCAATGCTCCGCCTGAGCGTTGATCGAGCGGCTTAACGCCGTGCTCGCTACGCGCAGATTCTCGTGCATCAGATCGGAGATTTTTACGATACCCATCACATGGCCTATATGAAACGTATATGGTTTATATATAGGTTACGCCGGGCGCACTGATTTTGAAAGATAAAGTTTTCGCTGGCACGAAAATGAATCTGCGAACTTCAGGTTACGTCTTTGTCGGGAAACGTGCGGCGATAGCGCAATAAACGTCAGCTAAACTGAGTGCATCGTAGCCAATGGCGGCTACCCGAAATCACTAAGGAGTGCCCATGTCTTATTTCCAAGGTAAGTCTGTCCTGGTGCTCGGCGGCAGCCGGGGAATTGGTGCGGCGATTGTCCGGCGTTTTTGTGCTGAAGGTGCTAACGTCATCTTCACCTATGCCGGGTCGCCCGATGCCGCCAGACAACTTGCTGAATCAACGGGTAGTCAGCCTTTCCAGACTGATAGCGCAGACCGCGACGCCGTGATTGCCCGTGTAAGGGACAGTGGCCCGCTGGATGTGCTGGTGGTCAATGCGGGCATCATTGCCTTCGGCGATGCGTTAGAACAGGATCCTGACGAGGTTGAACGGCTGTTTCGTATCAATATCAATGCACCTTATTTTGCCTCTGTCGAAGCAGCCCGTCAGATGCCAGAAGGTGGACGCATTATCATCATGGGTTCCGTAAATGGTGATCGCATGCCGATACCCGGCATGGCGTCTTACGCCCTGAGTAAATCTGCCTTGCAGGGCATGGCGCGAGGACTGGCGCGTGATTTCGGCCCGCGTGGTATCACGATTAATGTGGTGCAGCCTGGCCCCGTCGATACGGATGCAAACCCGGCGGAAGGACCATTAAAAGATCTGATGCACGGGTTTATGGCGATTAAGCGTCATGGGCGGCCTGAAGAAGTTGCAGGGATGGTCGCATGGCTGGCTGGCCCGGAAGCGGGTTTTGTCACCGGGGCAATGCATACTATCGATGGCGCATTTGGTGCCTGATTTATCCCGGGTTCGGGAACATTCGCCCGCGCTGGCGGGCGTTATCATGCGCTTCTGACCATCTCAAGCAATGCCTGTAAGGCGGGGGAGGTATTGGATTTGAGAAACGCCACGCTAACACCGATTGACAGCGTGCTGGCTTCCGGTTTCAGTTCGCGAAACACCACCCCCTGCCGTTTAATATTCCTCAATGAGGAGGGAATCAGCGCGAACCCTTTCCCCTCGGCAATCAATCCAAGCAGGATGTGATGATCCGGTGGTTCTGGCAACATCGTTGGCCGGAAAGCGATTTTATCGAAGAATGACTGGCAATAATCATAAAAGCCGGGATTCAGCGGACGCTCAAACCAAAACATTGACTCGTAACTGAGATCGCCGAAGCTAACTTTGCGTTTACGCGTGAGGGCATGATGCGCAGGCAGGGCCACCACCATCGATTCTCGGTGAATGACTTCTGTAGCAAGATCGGCAGTATCGGTATGTAAACCAATAAATGCCACATCCATTACGCCGTTCCTGATATCCCGCACCAGGTTGATGGAGTGATTGCCTTTGGTGATGAGCTGCCATTGGGGAAAGCGTTGCTGAAAGCGGGAAAAAACATCGGGAAATACGCTTCTGTCAAAAACAGTGGTGTAGCCAATAACGATTTTTCCCTGAGTCACGTCTTGTGCCGATCTGGCCGCCGCAATCGCTTTTTCTGCCTGTGCCAGTGTGCGTTTCACTTCCGGAAGAAATTTTTCTCCTGCCGCTGTCAGGGTGACACCACTCCCTGTGCGTATAAATAATTCAACGCCCAGCTGTTCTTCTAATTGCCGGATTTGTCTGCTGAGCGGTGGCTGAGAAATATGCAGACGCCGGGCAGCACGCCCGAAGTTACGCTCCTCACTGACTGCAAGGAAGTAGCGGAACTGGCGAAGATCGATAGAAGTATTCATACCGAAAAGGTATCACAGAAAGGGTATTCGCCACATCCTTTCGCGGGTTGTAGAGTTCGTCAACTTAATCATTTCAGGAAAAAACTATGTCAACATCAACTCGCTATGATTCAGGTCTGGCAACGTTAAAGCAGGTTGGCGGAGCCGACTATGATGGCCCACTGAATCAATTAAAAGATGTCGCACCGGATCTGGCCCGTTTTACGGTGGAATTTTGCTATGGCGACATCATGTCACGCAGCGAGCTTGACTTGCAGACCCGCCAGTTGAGTACCGTCGCGGCTCTTGCGGCAATGGGGAATGCGCAGCCACAGCTCAGGTATCATATTGCGGGAGCGCTTAATGCAGGCTGTGAGCCTGAAGCAGTGATTGAAGTGATCATGCTCTGTGCGGTCTTTGCGGGTTTTCCTGCCGCCGGGAACGCCATACTGGTGGCTAAAGAAGTTTTAGCCGAACGTGGCTCCTCTTTTCAGCCAGTAATGCAAGCTGCCTCTGACAACCGCTACGCAACTGGCATGGCGGCACTGGAAGCGATCAGTGCCGGAGCGGGTAAAAACGTTACGCAAAGCCTGATGGGGATAGCGCCTGACCTGGCCCGGTTTGTGGTTGAGTTTTCATACGGGGATATCTTGTCCCGGACGGTGATCAATCATCGCACTAAAGAACTGACTATTGTTGCCATGCTGACTGCGCTTGGCACGGCTCAGCCGCAGTTAAAAGTGCATATCAGCGCAGCGCTTAATGTTGGGGTAACCCCGGTTGAAATTACTGAAGTCATACAACAGATGGCTATTTATGCCGGATTCCCGGCGGCGCTTAACGGTATCTTTGCAGCGAAGGAAATCTTTAACAACAGGAATACCGCTCGCTGACTTTTCAGTGTAGCAACTGAAAGTTCGACGTTTTTCAAGACCAGCATTCACGTTAACGGAAAGAAAAAACCCGCGAATCGCGGGTTAAAATGCATCAGATTCGAAACCAGGAAAACTCTCGTTCGCAGCACGTTGCTGTGTGTGCTTTGCGTCGCTATATTAGCAACGGCCAGAAGGATGTAAAGATAATGTTAAATGAAGAAAATCGACCGTGATGATTAGTTTTTTAATCAGAGAGTATGACGATAGCTGCAAGGTAACGAGAGTGCATTCTATCGTTCCGCATCAGGCGGTTAACAAAATCATCGCCTGCACGATCGCGATGCTCTTGCTTTGAGGAATATTCAGGTTTAAACCGCAATTCTCACCGGCTTGCCGACCAGTCACCAGTAATGAGCGGGGTTCTCATGCTCTTTCATATCCAGAGTGAATAATCTTAATGGAAATTTGAAGTGATATTTTAAAATGTGGTTTATGACTTTGTTAATACAAGCAGTAAAGGGAAGCTTGTTTTGTTCATGGAATGAATTGAAGGAATAAAGCCCCCTTTTTTGTGAATATTTAGACATTTTAAAAGCCAGTAGAGAATGTAAAATTCCAACGGAGCATCCCTGCTCCAGCGCCTATCATCCCTGAATCAGTTAGCGCAGATCAGGAGCCGCGATTGTTATGCTGGCCGCCTTTCTTACCTGCGTCTGACGCTCTGTCACGGTCATTTTTAAAGTTGCCGCCGCTGTTCTGGCCGCCTTTCTTTCCTGTTTCGGATGCTTTGTGTTTGTCTTCATCGAAATTTCCTGAACCGCCTCTATGTTCAGCCATAATATATCCTCTTGATGAGTAAAAAATAACATGACGGCCAACTCACATCACATGTGTGTTACGCAATTAATCCTAATGCAATATTCCTTTAGTGCAAGCGGTGAAAAAAATGAAATGGCTTTTTTTACGGATTTCACTGAAGGGATTGGCATAATGTTCTGTGCTGCAAGGGATTATTTTTTTGTAAAATATATCCGTTTCATTAATGCGATGGCGCTATTGGTGTTAATTGATATTGTAAAATAAGATAGGCTTCTGTTGTTTGCCAGTTTAAATTTCCGGCCTGTTTCTGAGAATTGTCTTAATAAAAGGGGCCAAAAACGGTGGCCTATTTTCGCTGCTGGCACATGAACTCGAATGTATCAGCGCTGGTATTCCATCTGAAATAATCATGCAGTTAAGAGGAAGAAAGAGGAGGGCAATGATGTGTCCCTCGCTGTGCTGCGCCAGATTTGGCACAGCACAGCCCAAAGTTACACCAAAGGTAAAATGTTGGTGGAGTAATTTACCGGATTGCCATTATCATCGATCACGTCATATTTAACTTTCTCCCCTGGTTTGAACACCTCGCTGAGTGGCACGACTAACTGGGATTGGGGCTCAATAAGGAGATTTTTCAAATTATCGTGACTGCCAATGGTGGCATTGATACTCATGTACCAGGGAGTGGGATTCTTTACAACCAACTGCCTGTCTTTTGCCATAAACTGGATTTTTGCCGGGTCGGCAATCTGCGGTGCATTAAGCCCTGCAGGTCGTACAAACACCTTAAGCCGAATCCGTAAGGGCAACACCACCTTCTTCTCAACTTTACTCATATCGCTTTTCAACGAGGGTATCTGATAGATGTTTAGCCAATAGAGGCTTTCTCTGTCAGCAGGAATAGACCCCCTTGATGTTAACATCAGACGCAGTGAACGGAGTTCACCAGGAAACATCTTCATAACAGGCGGTAAAGCTATCACTGGTGTTCTGCTTTGATCTGGCGAGGCATTGATGTCGCCATCATCAGTCCATACCTGAACAATGGTTGGGCTTTCACTGCTGTTAACTAAATTAATCGACTGCATATTCGCCGAGGCGTTAAAAATAACCCTCGTTTTGTCAACATTGACTACAGCAGAGGCAGTGAAAGTAGCCATCGTTATTATTAAAATCATTGTCTTACTGAAAGCTGATGACAACTTGCAATTGTGCATTGACTGTTCCTGCTGTAATAGTTTGCCCATCGATGGCTTCGAGAGATGCGGTGAAATCCCCGCTATAGATGCTGGTGGAGTCTGATGAAACCAACGTGGTGAGATCTTTATAGGCATACCACCCACGGGTATTTCCTGTTCCGGTGCTGGTGAGGTCTGGCAGCAGATTTATTGCTGTGCCGTTACTGTTATAGATTTTGATTCCTACGCCAGATGCCACGCCGCTGCTACCATAATGGGTATCAAGCAACCAGGTTAGCCCGCCGCCAGAAGTGACCAGGCCCAGATTCGTTGCCTGGGTGACTGCGTTTGATTGGTTAACTAAAAAACCCATCGCGACATTTGCAGAGCCTGAGGAGGAGGTACTGGTGCTGGAAATAGCACCTGACTCACACTCAATACTGACGGAGAAGGGAGCCTGACTGCTGCCACCGGCTGAAAGTGTACTGATACTGACCGTAGGCAAAAGGACCACGGAAGGATAATCCTTGACCTCGCACAGTGCTCCACGCACATAGGTCACGTCACTGTAGCTGCTCCAGGTACCTGGCCAGTTGCCATACCAGCCATAAAAATAGCTGGCGCTATCCATACCGGCCGTAAGGCTATTGGTATCCAGTCCCGGACCTTTGAACGCAATATATCCCCTCGGCTGACTCCTGGAATCAAGCCAATAGTTGCTGGAATTATAATAATAAGTTGTTGAATCGATCTTAAACATTTCATACAGCACATTACTGAAGGCGCTGGCGGGTATGTAAATATAAGTACCATCAGAGTACCAATTATCGGATGTTAATTGCCGTTGCTTCCAGTAACGGCTGTAATATTCTCCGGTGCTGAGGTTAGTCATGCGCACAGCAACATTTTTGGCCTGATCGTAATATGCCCCGTCCACTTCAGAAGTGGTATATTTTCCGGTGTAACTGTCATCGCCATTGGTTGCATACATTTCATATAAACTATCGGCATCGGCGACATCACAGCGATATAAAATCTGATTGGCTGTGTACGCTGTATTACTGGCTGAGGTCAGGAAGTTACCGACAGCGCTTGCCAGCAATGTGCCAGAAGCCTGGAATGTGCTGCCACTGTTGATGCTTATAACCGCAGGTAAGCCTATGTTTCCATTGCAGTTATCACAGGCTCCTGTCCAGGATGTTGCCGTATATCCTGCCGCAATCGCGGCAGAAGATAAGGAAGAGGAACTGGTGATTTTGGTACAGCTCGCCTGTATTGAGAAGCTAATAAAGTAAAAAATAAATAATATGGGGAAATAAATTTTTAAGCGCACAGGGTTATTCCTTGCTGCATGAGCTATTGAGGTGAATAATTCCTTCGTCATCACGTCCTGTAATCTGATAATTGACGTAACAGGTGCGGGTGGCTGATTCGCCCCAATTCACTTTTAATGTGCCGGAATCATGGGGTACGCGGGCATATAACTGTCCGCCCTGGCCAACAACACCAATTAATGTATTATCAGCATCACGAACTTCAGCGCCCATCGGCGGAACTTCACCATTACGCATCGTCAGATTAATGAGCACGGCTTTACCTCGGATGGTGGCGAAGTTAATTTTTGCCACTGCACCGGCATAGGGCACAACTCGTTGGCTACCACCACTCAGTTCTGCATCCGAACTCATATTCAGCGTATCGAGACTTACCGTATTGGCACGATAAGGTGTCAGAGAGGGCAGAATGGCGTAGCCAAAGCTATCGACTACCGCGCCCTGACCATTGCGCACTGCTGCACCTTGAGCACCATCAGCATGGATTAAGGCAAATGTATCGCTGGTGTAAGGGCCGAGGGTGACCCCGCCGCTATGAATCAGGATGGTTCCTGATGCCCCCAGGCCTGCCTGCCGATAGTTACTTCCCTGACCATAATTGGCACGGAAGTTACCCACGCGCGTATTCTGCTGAACGCTGCCACCAAAGGTGGTGGAATTGCTGTTGCCGTCTGTACGATCCTGATCGGTACCTGCGTAGATTGAATAGCTGAAGTCGCGGTTTTGTCCAGCAGAACCGGTTAATGAAACGGTTGAGGAGCGGGTTTCCTTCGATTGGTTATAGTTGTATGCCACTGACGACAGGTTGTTGCCCCAGTTCAGTGGAATAGAAATATTCAGAGAGACGGTATTTTCCGTGTATTTCTGTTTGCTGGAGTCATCATCGGAATCATTGACGCTAACATTGTAGCGATCGTAGTTATAGGATGTGCGTTGACGTGCGACATTGAAGCTATAGCTAATCTTTTTCCAGGTATTGCTGTATCCCATCTGCAACTGCGTAATACGTGACTGATTATTATAGTAATCTGCTGTGCTGGCATTCAGACTAACCATCCCCAGACCATCAAAAGACTGGCTGAGGGTGGCCGATAAGCGATTGCGCTGATGCAAAGTATCTGAGTAGTAGCTGACACCTGATTGGTTCTGGCGCCTTACGCCCAGCACATCTTCCAGGTCTCTGAACCCACTGGTGGAGTAACGGTAAGCGGCCAGCACCAGGTTAGTGCCTGTCTGGAATGTTTTGCTATAACTGACTTCGGCACGCCAGCCAGTGACATTTTTATTTTGCTCGGCTTTGGCATCGGAGAACGTGGTGTTAACACCCAGCGCACCCGCTTCGGTTGCCAGCACACCCCCCAACAACCATGCCTGGTAGTCTTTGGCCAGCCGTGAACCCGCAGTGGCGGTCAAGCGGTTGCTGATACCTTTTTGCAGTATCCCTTCAAAGAACGCATTATCTACCGAGTAATATTGCCGTACCCGGCCCAGAGCGAGTGAATAGTGCCAGTTTCCGGGACGGACTGAATCCGGAACCGAGGAGTAAGGCACGGTAAAAGTAGAGGTTTTACCGTTCGCTTCAATCACTTCAACTTCCAGATCACCCTGGCTGCGTGTGTTATACAGATCGTTGATGACAAATGGACCCGGAGGAACCGTCGTCTCGTAGATCACTTTGTTTAACTGTTTAATCACCACGCGTGCGTTAGAGGAGGCGACGCCCCGGACTTCAGGCGCATAACCACGCCGACCCTGTGGCCACATGCGTTCATCAGTCGCCAGTTTGATACCATTAAAGGACAAGCTGCCGAAAAGTGAGCTTTCGGTATAGTTGTCCCCAATTGACATCAGGCTATTGATGCTTTCCAGTGGATGCTGGACCCAGGTTTTCACCACATTGTAGCGATAACTGCTGCCGCTACTGCTGGTTTGGAGGTAGCGTAAGTTTCCCTGGTGACGAAATTGCCAGTTGGCAATATTGGTGCCAGCAGTAATACCACTCCATAGATATTGGTAGCTGTAACCGGTACCTGGATTTTCCGTCCAGGTATAGTTGGTGTTATGGCGAATAAATAAGGCCGTCATCCCATCATCCCACTCAGCAGCTGGAATATATCCTCTGGGTATCCTCTGGAGCTCGGCCATTGGAATCATCAATTGCAAGCGCAGAGAGGACTGGTCAAATTCCCACTTTCCGGTTTTCACCCACCATGAAAGGGGATGGCATTGATCGTCATTTTTGCCATCTGGCATTGCTTTGATTTGCATTAACTTAGCGATGGAATCAGGAATACAAGGCTCAGATTTGTTCCCGGCATTACCTGCCGCGAAGTTGACCTTTACGCCTGATTTGATCAGTTGGTTGTTAAGGTAAATATCGACCAAATAGTTTCCCGCAGGTGTGCTGCTCTCATTAAATCTTTCGAGATTCTGGCCAAAAGCCGAGCCTTTGAAGAGTGATGAATCAAAATAATATTCATCACAAAAACCTTTGGCTGGGAAATACGTGGAAATACTTAAAGCGAAAAAAGTGAATTTAACGTTACTGCACTTCAACCGTATAATTTTCACTTATCCTTGCTCCCTGATCATTAATAGCAGCTAGCGATGCCACACCCGCACCCTGCAAGTGTTTACCCGAAGCCGGAAACCAAAATATTTGTTTAGAAAATGGTGCGACCATGTCCGGTCGGGCTTGGAATGTCTGGCCTGCAATTTTCAGCGATACGGTAACAAGTGAGGCATGCCACGGCTGTGGATTATCAATCTCAAGACCATTGCCTTTTTTGCTGTCCCTGATGTGCCGAATTTTGAGCCCGTCTAAAATATTGCCCGGCTTACCGATAGCCGCTGGGCGGTAGAAGATCTTGATACGATTGCGTAACATCACCATCATCGCATTTTGTTGTGTCGCACCTGCCCGATTTGCCGGTGGGATTTGCAGGACATTAAACCAGAAAACCGATTCTCTATCCTGAGGCAGAGATTGATTGCCACTGAATATCACCCGAACAATTTGGCCTGATTTGGGTTGAATACGAAATACCGGTGGAGTGACAATAAACGGTGTCTGAGTTGTCTGTTCCGGTCGGGAATCAATATCACCGTCATCAAACCATGTCTGCATAACATAAGGCAGGTTGTCATTATTTTTTAACTGCACATCAACTGACTTAGCATTCGCCGGATAAATAATACGGCTTCCCTGAATGGTGACGCTGGCTTCAGCCGTTACTGAAATAAAGCATGACAACAATAAAAGGGTCAGAACTGTTTTGAATAGCGAGAGATTACGACTTACAAACATACCTGGGTTCTCAAATAGAAAAAGTGCGTATCCTGTAACCGATACGCACCAAAAAATATTACTGATAGCTCACTGCATACTGGAGTGAAGCGACAACCGTACCTGCTGTAGGCACGCCTGTAGCGTAATATTGAACGTTATAGTTGGCGCTGGATTCGGTTTCACCCGTCGCCAGGGTGAGGTCGCCGCTGGCGGTGTATCCGTCAGTCAGGTCAATCACCGTGTCTTGCGGGTCCAGAATCTGAACTTCTACATTTTGCGCGGTTCCGGTGTTGGTCAGGTTGCCGGTTGAACTGACGTTATTACCGACAAAAACGGTTGATACACTGGTTGATGCCGTTGAGTCTCCAGTACAACCGGTCAGGCCCATGGTGAAGGTGGTTTCACCGGCAGTATCACCGCTGGCCGCTAAATCAGTGGTACTTACTGTAGGCATCAATACAACCGGTGACGTGGTGTTGCCATTGACTGTGACGGAGCAAGTCTCAGCGGTGACTTCGCCCTGGAAACTGATGGTGTTATCAGAGGCTGAATACGCAAAACCCGAAACCAGACTTGCGCTCATGATCAGTGACAAACATGATTTCGTTACTTTGTTAGCCATCGAATAGTTCCTTTATCTCTATTATCTTGAAAGAAGCTTATTAAGACTGATACCGGTTTTTCTGCGGATAGAGTCTTTCATGTTATAAATTTTCTTGACCTCGACCATCAATTCTCTGGAAATCGAAATGAGTGATCGATCATTAACGACCAGATCGAGAAATCTGACTTCATCTTTAGTTAGCGGATTTCCTTTATACTTTCCCCCTCCCTTTATGCCGTAATAGGAGTAATTAATTGACTTCTTAATTTCTTCAAGACTTTCCCGACCAGTGATTACGGTGCTGATTGTCTGATCTTCTCTTTTCCAATAAAGGGCGAGAGCCTCCATAGGGGCGTCACAGATCAGAATAATATTCAGTTTTGTCAACCTGAGATAATCTATCCAATTTCTATTGGTGAAATAACGCAGGTTCCTTGCTGAAAAATCAACAAATACACACCCTCTGCAAAATACACTTTCGTATTGGCCGCTAACAATAGAAAGTACCCCCTTAGTCATGAAGTAATTTCTACCTGGCCATACGGCGATCTTCTGTAGGGGACACCGGTTAAGCAGGTCTGTTGCTTCGCCTGTAAGCTGACAACCAAACTTACAACTGACGCAGCAAATGTCCTCTCTGGTTATGTTCTTCATAAGCTGATCTCGACCGCTTCGTAAGAGAGTTGAGACAATCCTAAGGTTTTAATCCTTCCAATTCAATGGGTTAAAATTATTCGTGTTTTTGTGGCCTGGGAAAATTCTTAAAAGTAGCCGTAGGCATTTAATGAGAGATGTTATTGAGTTTTCGTAATTTAGGCTTTATCTAAAAGAGTACATAACTCTAATTAGGTAGGATGATTCTGAGGGGTATAGGATATTTCCGGGGAAATTGAAGTTTTGATCAATAAAAAAATCGCATTATTTGCTAAAGTTTTTTCGAGATTTCGTTCTACCGCATGAAGCATTTTGACGGATTACTTAATTGTTGAGTAACGTATCTCAATGATAAATAGAATAATTAACTTACCCGTATGGCGGATGCAGATTTTTTTCACGGAAATTGGACTTTTGTTGCGTGAAGTTTATCGTAATTATTTTTTTGAAATCGTTGATTAAAAACAAAAAATAGCCATGTCTGCACGTCAATGTAGAGTGATTGTGTAGTTTTGTCTTAGTTTTTTATCTAAAAGTAACTAATTATACAGACAAGCTTGTGTAGGTCGTAAATAGTGTGGATTCCCCTCAAAGCGTAGTGCTATTTCCGGCATGATCCTTTTCGAAAATTTTATTTTTAAGTAAACGATCAATCAACCAGCTCATGGCGCGTCCGGCGCGTTTTTTTCGCGACCACAACAGGTCTACTCCGACAATCCAGTCCGTATGCGGATACTCCTTTTGCCGTAACTCAGTTAATACCCCTGTCTCCAGTTCGCGCTGTACAAAAATGCGTGGAACCGAAGCCCAGCCGAGTCCGGCAAGGGCCGCATCGATCATTGCATTGTAACTCTCGACTCGCCAGACCAGCGGGCTGCCGAGATATTCGGTACTGGGGATGGTTTTCTGTTGTTCGCCAAAGGTGATATGTCGCCAGCGGTGCAAATCGGCAAATGACACCGGCAGACGTTTCGCGAGCGGATGTTCTGAACTGACCACATGCACCATGATCAGCTTACCTAACTGGGCGAACTCAATGGCATCACTGTCCACCGGACGCGACATGGAGATACCGACATCCACTTCATTTTTCCGCACCATCGCTTCCACATCACCCTGAAAGGGTTCACGGACATGAATATCTACTTGCGGGAAATGCATAGCAAATTCGTATAGCACGGTGGCGACCGTCTTATAGGGAACTTCGATTGCCAGGCTGACATGCGCTTCGGTTTCAATGTTGAAGGCACTGACTCGCTGCTCCAGAGCATTGCATTGTTCCAGAACGGTTTTGACATATTCACGCAAGGTATTGCCTTCCGGAGTCAGGCTTATCTGGCGCGGCGTGCGAACAAAAAGGCTGAGGTTGAACTCGTCCTCAAGATTACTCATCGCCATATTGACCGAAGATTGTGAGCGCTTCATCACGCGGGCTGCTGCTGAAAATGAACCTGACTTTGCGACTTGTTCGAAGGTCATAAGTTGATCTAATGAATACTTCACGTAATGCCTCACCTTTCAGTTTTATTGAAAGCAGCTGATTATCGGTTGCCATTTTTAATTACATATAGTCGAACGGTCGTTCAGTCAACGTTTTCATTTTTCAGGGGGCAGTATGGAAAGCGTGTTAAATAGCGGGCAGGCGGATAACCCGTTGACCTTAAGGCGTATTTTGACGCTGGGATTCCAGCATGTATTGGTGATGTATGCAGGTACCGTGACGGTTCCGCTGATTCTGGCATCGGTGCTAAAACTCCCGGGCAGCGAAACCATCGTGTTGATTAATGCCTGTTTACTGACATCGGGGTTAGCCACTATTTTGCAATCGCTAGGGGTAGGGCGTTTCGGTGCGCGCCTGCCTTTGATCCAGGGGTGCTCTTTTGTGGTACTAGGGCCGATGTTGATGGTCGGCCAGCAATATGGCATTACCTCGGTATTTGGTGGCGCGATTGCCTGTGGCTTATTTACCTTGCTGGTTGCACCTGTTTTCAGTCAACTGGTGAGGTTTTTCCCTCCCGTGGTGATTGGTTGCGTGATCACGCTAATCGGCATATCGCTAATGCCCGCCGCTGCGATTTGGCTGGGAGGCGGCAATCCTGACGCCCCGGATTTTGCCAGCGTCGATAAGCTGCTGCTCGGTGCCGGAACCTTGATCATTACCCTGATTTTCTACTGCATGACGCGAGGGGTGATTCGTAATTTCAGTATTCTTTTTGGCCTGTTTTGTGGTTCCGCGCTGTCCTGGATGATGGGCATGACCCATTTTTCTGCGGTCTCCAGTGCGGGGTGGGTGGGGTTGAGCATGCCATTCGCCTTTGGCCTGCCCGAGTTTCATTTTGCGCCGATACTGGTGATGTGCCTCTCGATGCTGATTGTGATGACGGAAACCACCGGCAATGTTCTGTTAATCGACAAACTGATTGGCCAACCGACGACCTCACACCGTCTGGCGGATGCGATTCGCGCTGATGGGTTGTCCACTATGCTCGGAGGCTGTCTGAATAGCTTTCCCTACAATGCATTTTCGCAAAATGCCGGGCTGATCATGCTGACAAAAGTGACCAGTCGGCTGGTGCTGATTGCGGCGGGAGCCATTCTGGTGGGGCTTGGCGTGTTTCCTAAGCTGGGTGCCATCATTGCCGCCATTCCCAGCCCGGTATTGGGCGGGGTAGGGATTCTGATGTTTGGTATGACGATCAGCGCCGGGATTCAGGAGCTAAAGAACACAGATTTTAATAATGAAAAGAACATATTAATTATCGCTGTCTCGATAGCGGTGGGGATCGTGCCGATGGCTTTTCCGGCAATTTTCCATGCCTTGCCTCCGTCGTTAAAGCTGGTCTTCGACAGTGGAATCTTCCTGGGTGGATTCACCGCTGTGTTATTGAACGCGGTACTGAATCGCCATGCCTCGCAAACGGAGCGCTCCCATGCTTAATGATTATGATGTTGAATTTATCCGCTTATCCAATGAGGTAGGCAGACGTGCGATTGCGCTGGGAAAACATCCGTTTGGTGCGGTACTGGTGGCTCCAGACAATAAAACCGTGCTGCTGACACAATGCAATATCGATAGCGTGAACCATGCGGAATCGACGCTGGCGCGTAACGCGGCAACGAATTTTTCTCCCGAGTATTTATGGCAATGCACGCTTTATACCGCAGTCGAACCCTGCTGTATGTGTGCCGGGACCATCTATTGGGCGAATATCGGGCGGGTGGTGTTTGGCATGAGCGAAGCGCACTTGCTGGAATGCACCGGCAGCCATGAGGAAAACCCAACCATGAGCCTGGCAGCGAGTGAGGTTTTTGCGCATGGGCAGAAAGATGTGCGTCTTATTGGACCGATTCCTGCGCTGGAACCCGAAATCTTTGGCTTGCAACAATCATTCTGGCAGAAAAGATAAATGACAAGGAGGTTCTGCGGAACCTCCTTCTTTGGCTGAATATCATACCCTTAGCCCGGTAAAACAGTCGTCACACGATTAAATGTGCCAGGGTTATTAACCTGATGAGAAGTAAACTCATTTGTTTTTAATTCCATGCTACCGTGAAATGAGAATGCCGGTTGCTGTAATGGTTTCAATCTTTTCTGTACTGTACAGGGATAGTCAGTCATACAGGCCAGCGCTCTGATCGTTGCGACAGCAAATTGATGGTTCTCCGGTTGGTTTATTGCCGAAGCAGGTTGATGAATCAACGGGAGAAATAAATATTTTGTCAGGTCATAAAAACAATAAGTCCTGGTCAGTTTTCTCAGGTGATCATTAATAGCGAAGCGGCTATGGTTATCTATTAATGCCTGCAACTCTTTTCGCCGGGCTGGCCAGCCGCTGGGTCGGTAACACCATGAATCATTGAGGAGTTGTTTAATTTCTTCCAGCGTATCGCCAGATGACGTCAGCGCCTTAATGACACGGATATCAGCAAGGCAGGCCTCACTAATCTGTTGTGAGAAATCTATTTTTATCAGGCGGTTTCTATGCCAGTTGCGCAGAATCTCAGGACAAAGATGGGTTAATCGGCACACTTCATCTGTGGTGTATCGCATATTTCATACTCTCCGGGGGAACTGTAAACAGAACATCAATACGCCCCTATCATGCTTTATTAATCTATCGGTTAATTGATCGCGATCATCATACCTCTTAAGAGGTATTATATTTCCTGTTGAACATCTTTAGACACAATAAATAATTGGATCTGTGAATGATTGTAAAAAAGCAAATATAGCGCTTCGCTTAATGACTGGCATAAATTTGTCGCGGCGAGATTAATCGCGCTGTTTCATTTTCGGCATTGTAAAAAGACGCACAATAAATTTCGCTGCTACGGAGTGAGAAAAAACGTCCGCGTCTTTGACCCACATCAAACTTTTTAATATTTAATCATTACTCTCAGGCTAACGATTTGCTCCCGGGCTTGATTGATGAAATTGCCCCTGAAGACCAGACTCAATCCAGTTGCAGCAATCATTGAGATTCGCTAATTCAGGAGGTTAGTCATGTCATCAGGACAGAATACGCCGCGTGTCTGGAATACGCGGCGCATCGAAAAACAGCGGAGACTGGCATCCGTACCGGTAGCGGGCAAAGTGCTTCCGGGCGATCAACTGGTAGAAATGCTTGAACGGTTGATTTCACCAGGTGACCGGGTGGTGCTGGAGGGGAATAACCAGAAACAGGCCGATTTCCTCTCACGCATGCTGGCGCAGGTCAATCCTGCTAAGGTCAACAATCTGCATATGATCATGCCGAGCGTTGGGCGCAGTGAACACCTGGATATTTTTGAGAAAGGGATCGCCCGTAAGCTCGATTTCTCTTTTGCCGGTACGCAGAGCTTGCGTATCTCCCAGTTACTGGAAGATAACATTCTCGAAATCGGTTCCATCCATACCTATATAGAGTTGTACTCGCGTCTGTATGTCGATTTAGCGCCCAACGTCGCGCTGATTGCCGGTTATAAAGCCGACCGTAAAGGTAATCTGTACACCGGTCCCAGCACCGAAGATACCCCGGCGCTGGTGGAAGCCGCCGCCTTCCACGATGGCATTGTCATTGCTCAGGTGAATGAACTGGTGGATGACGAATGCGATCTGCCACGCGTTGATATACCCGGCTCGTGGATTGACTACGTGGTGGTGGCAGATAAACCCTTCTTTATCGAACCGTTATTTACCCGTGACCCACGTCTGATCAAACAGGAACATATCCTGATGGCGATGATGGCCATCAAGGGCATCTACGCCGAACATCAGGTGCAGTCGCTGAATCACGGTATCGGGTTCAACACGGCGGCGATTGAGCTGCTGCTGCCAACCTACGGCGAACAACTCGGCCTGAAAGGCAAAATCTGTAAACACTGGACCCTCAACCCGCACCCCACGCTGATTCCCGCTATCGAAAGCGGCTGGGTGGAAAGTGTGCACTGCTTCGGCGGTGAACTGGGGATGGAAGAGTACATCCGCGCTCGTCCCGATATTTTCTTCACCGGTGCTGACGGTTCCATGCGTTCCAACCGCGCCATGTGCCAGCTTGCCGGGCAGTACGCAGTCGATATGTTTATCGGCTCCACCTTGCAGGTTGATGGCTCAGGGAACTCCTCCACTGTTACCCGTGGCCGTCTCGCGGGCTTTGGTGGCGCACCTAACATGGGCCACGATCCACATGGCCGTCGTCACGCCACACCCGCTTGGCTGGCAATGATCAACGAGCCTGATCCGCTCCAGCGTGGCCGTAAGCTGGTGGTGCAGATGGTGGAAACCTTCCAGGCCGGGGTGAAACCGACCTTTGTGGAAAAACTGGATGCAGTTGATGTGGCGAAAAGCGCCGGTATGCCGCTGGCTCCGGTGATGATCTATGGCGATGACGTCACCCACGTACTGACGGAAGAGGGTATCGCTTACCTGTATCGCGCCACCAGCCTTGAAGAACGTCGGGCGATGGTGGCGGCGGTGGCGGGTATCACCGATATCGGTCTGGGCGTAGATGCGAAACGCGTCGCCGAACTGCGCCGCAGCGGCAAAGTGGTGTTCCCGGAAGATATCGGTATTCGTCGTTCAGATGCCACCCGTTCTCTGCTGGCGGCCGGTAGCGTCGCTGACCTGGTTGAATGGTCAGACGGCCTGTACAACCCGCCCGCGAAATTCCGGAGCTGGTAATGAAACGACTCTCACCCACACCGGTTGAACATCGCCTGCAATGGCTGGCGCAGGTGGCGACCGATTGCCTGATTGAAGAAGTGAACCTCACGCCCAAGCCTGGGTTGGTTGATCGTCGCGGTAGTGGTGCACATCACGATCTCACGCTGGCATTGATGGAGCAATCCGCCCGCAGCCTGACACCGACTTTCTACGCGCTGGCGCAGCAAAGCTGGCAACGTCCGGCGGATATCGCTCTGCGGGAAACCATCGGGCAACTGGGGCGTGAAGGTGAGAGACAAATGATGATGGTGACCGCCGGGGTGAATACCCATCGCGGTGCCATCTGGGCACTGGGATTGCTGGTCAGTGCCTGCGCCATGCAGGCAGGGGTTGGCACCAGCCAGCACATCTGTGAGCTGGCCGCTCAGCTGGCAACATTGCCGGATCGCGCCGCGCCGAAAACCTTCAGCAAAGGGTTACGGGTGGTGCATCGCTTCCGGGTTCCCGGTGCACGCGAAGAAGCACAGCAGGGCTTTCCCCATATCACCCGACTGGCGCTGCCGCAGTTGCAGGCCAGCCGACGTAACGGGGCCGATGAAACGGCGGCGCGCATTGATGCGCTGATGGCCATTCTGACTTCTCTGACCGATACCTGCGTATTGCACCGGGCCGGGTTGCCAGCGCTGCGCGCCCTGCAGAACGGCGCGCGTCAGGTCCTGGCCGCCGGGGGCTATGCACAACCGGCAGGGCGCAGGGCGCTGGAAAAACTGGATAACGCGATGCTGGGGTTCAACGCCTCACCGGGCGGGGCCGCCGATTTACTGGCCGCCACATTGTTTCTTGACCGGATGACGGGCGCTCACGCATTGCCACTCAATGAATAAGAGGTAGCTATGGAACACATAACGTTGTCATACCCGTCCAGCCGCACGCTCAGCGGTAAGGCGCTGGCGGGGGTTGTGGGATCGGGTGATATGGAGGTGCTGTTTTCAGCTGACGATAAAAACGTCCTGAATATCGCGATTACCACGTCGGTGAACAACAGTCAGGCGCGCTGGGAAGCGTTGTTTAACCGCCTATCCCAGCTCACTGATTTGCCTGCGGGCCAGCTGGTGATTCATGACTTTGGCGCTACACCGGGTGTCGCACGTATTCGTATTGAACAGGTGTTTGAGGAGGTCGCTCATGCGTAACGACAGCAGTTTTATTGAGTTACGGGCGCGGCAACGGGCGCTGGCGTTACTCGACGCAGGCAGCATCCGCGAGTTGCTCGATCCTTTCGAAGGCGTGATGTCGCCGTGGCTGGAAAAGCAGGGCATCGTACCGCAGGCCGATGATGGCATGGTGGTAATGAAAGGTACCCGCAACGGTAAACCTACCGTGGTGGTCGCTATCGAAGGAACTTTCCAGGGCGGCAGCATGGGCGAAGTGTCCGGGGCCAAAATGGCCGCTGCACTGGAACTGGCTGCCGAAGACAACCGTAAAGGCATTCCGACTCAGGCAATTCTGTGCCTCGAAACTGGCGGTGTGCGCTTGCAGGAAGCCAACCTCGGCCTGGCAGCGATTGCCGATATCCATGCGGCCATCGTTGACCTGCGGCGTTACACCCCGGTGATCGGCATCGTCGCCGGTACGGTGGGTTGTTTTGGTGGTATGTCGATTGCCGCAGCGCTATGCAGCTATCTGATCGTCACTCGCGAAGCACGTCTGGGCCTGAACGGTCCGCAGGTTATCGAACAGGAAGCCGGCATTGAAGAGTACGACTCGCGCGACCGTCCGTTTATCTGGAGCATGACCGGCGGTGAAATTCGTTATCAAAGCGGGCTGGTGGAAGCGCTGGTGGGTGATGGCGTCAATGCGGTGCAGGCAGCGGTGGACACGGCGATTGCGCAGGGCGTACCGGCGCAGCATCGCAGCGATAACTATGCCTTCTATCTGGATCGTTTATCCCGCTTTGATACGCAGCAACAGGCCAGCACGGCCGTGATTCAACAGGTCTTTGCACCGGAGGTGAACAAATGAGCGCAATTAACAGCCGTGGTGAACTGTGGTTTAACCAGCTGACCGCCGGAGCAGAAAGAATGTTGGGCCTGTGCCCCTCGGTGCTGGCAGCTGATGCCGACGGTGTCCGCTATATCGCCGTGATCCCGGATGCACACAATCGCTACCCGCGTGCCGCCAAAGGGGAAGTGGGGTTACTGGAAGGCTGGACGCTGGCGAAAGTGGTGCACCAGACCATCGCCGCCGATGCCGATAAACCGACCAAACGCCCGATTGTCGCGGTGATTGATGTCCCCAGCCAGGCGTATGGCCGCCGTGAAGAAGCCTTCGGTATTCACCAGGCACTGGCGGGCGCAGCGGGTGCCTATGCCCAGGCCCGGCTGGCCGGACACCCGGTCATCGGGTTGATTGTCGGTAAGGCAATGTCCGGGGCGTTTCTGGCGCACGGGTATCAGGCCAATCGTCTGATTGCCTTTAATGATGCCGGTGTGCTGGTGCACGCAATGGGTAAAGAATCTGCCGCCCGCATCACGCTGCGTACCGTGGAAGCGCTGGAAAAACTGGCGGCGACCGTGCCGCCGATGGCCTACGACATCAGTAATTACGCCACCCTGGGCCTGCTTTCTTCGCTGCTGAACATTGCCGACCCGGATGCGCCGGGCGCGAGCGACCTCCAGCGGGTGCGTGACACGCTGGCTGCCGCGATTGAGGATGCTCGCCGTGATCCACGCCGTGGTTCCGGTGAGGTAGCTGCCAATCGCCAGGCTTCTGCGCAGGTACGCGAACGTATGCGTGCCGCCTGGTAATAAAAAAATAACAAAGACTTACCTGCCGGATAGCGACAGGACCGGGTGTGTGACTCACGCCCGGTGACCTGAAGCATCTGTTAAATGAACACCATCGCGTCAGTATTCACTCTTCTAATAACAGGTGATTTATGACTTACGTGATTCTTCATGCCCTTGCACCCATTTTTGTCATCATGCTGTTGGGTTTCTGGGCTGGCAAGGCTGGGATGGTCGATAACAAGAACGTCTCACTGCTCAATATTTTTGTGATGGATTTTGCCTTACCGGCGGCGCTGTTCAGTGCCACGGTGCAAACTCCCTGGAGCGGTATCGTTGCGCAGATGCCGCTGATTGTGGTGCTGACCCTGGCGATGTGGATTGCCTATGCAGCACTGTATTTCATTGCTGTCGGTGTGTTTAAAAAGTCTCCACAGGATGCGGCCGTGCTGACGCTGACCGTCGCGCTGCCCAACTATGCCGCGCTCGGGCTGCCGATTCTCGGCAGCGTGGTGGGTGAAGGTTCTGCTACCTCGCTATCGGTGGCGGTTTCCATCGCCTGCGGCTCCGTGCTGATGACGCCGTTCTGCCTGCTGATCCTCGAACGTGAGAAAGCGCGTGCTGCCGGTGAAACACAACGCTCAACGCTGGCCATGCTGCCGGTACTGATGTGGCGTTCAGTGAAAAAACCGATTGTCTGGGGACCGTTGCTGGGTGTGGTGCTGTCAGCATTTGGTGTGAAAATGCCTGACCTGCTGCTGGCGTCGATTAAGCCGCTGGGCCTGTCAGCCACCGCTGCCGCCTTGTTCCTGACCGGGGTGATCCTCTCGGCGCGTAAACTGAAAATCAACACGATGGTGATTAGCTCTACCGTCACTAAGTTGCTGATTCAACCAGCGATAGCCTGGGGGATTGTGTTGGTGTTCGGTTTACACGGCACCGTCGCGGTCACTGCTATTCTGATGATTGCGCTGTCTGCTGGTTTCTTTGGCGTGGTATTCGGCAACCGTTTTGGCGTGCAGTCACCGGATGCGGAAGCTGTGCTGTTGCTTAGCTCGCTGTTGTCGATTCTGTCGCTGCCGCTGTTTATCTCTTTAACCGCAGGAATCTGAAAATGAACTTCGCCGCACGTCCACATGACCTCCTCTGGCTGCGCCATGATGCAGCGCTACTTGGGGTGACAGAACCCTGGGTGGCGGAACTGTGGAACCATCAGCAACCGGTGGTGGTGCGGCGTGATGTGAGGAAGGATGGACTGATTCCGGTTGGCGTGCGTGGTCAGGCACGCCATCAGCGGGCTGCGGGTTGGGTCGCACCGCATGATGTCACTCACATCATCTCACCCGAAATGCTGGTCGTCCCGGCGAAGTTAAATGACCATCCGACGGTGCAGGCGCTGGTGATGTTGCGCCAGCACCCCTGGTCGTGGGAATGGGGCGTCACCGGCAGTACCGGCTTCGCACTGGCAACCGCTTTGCCGGTGTTGCATCGGGACAGTGATTTAGATCTGCTGATTCGTGCACCACAACCCCGGCAGCCCGTAGATTTTGCCCGCTGGCAACAGGCGCTGGCGGCGTTGCCCTGTCGCGCTGATACCCAGATAGAGACGCCGCAGGGTGGTTTTGCCCTGAATGAGTGGTTGCGTAGCGGACGGGTATTGCTGAAAACTGCGCGCGGGCCGCGCCTGACGGCTAACCCCTGGGCAGAGGAGACGCCATGAAAACCTTATTTACTTTCCCCGGCCAGGGTGCACAAAGGCCGGGCATGTTAGCTGAGTTGCCGCGCGATGAAACATGGCAGCTGGCGCAGGAGATACTGGGTGATGAACTGGCGACACTGGATAGCCACGAAGCGTTGCAGCACACCCGGGCAGTGCAGCTGGCGTTATTGATTGCCGGGGTGTCAGCCGCACGACGGTTGGTAGCCCAGGGCATCGAGCCGGATATGGTATGTGGTCTGTCGATTGGCGCTTATCCGGCGGCGGTGATTGCTGGGGCGCTGGATTTTGCTGATGCCATGCGGCTGGTTGCCCTGCGTGGTGACGTAATGGAAAGCGCGTATCCGCACGGCTATGGGCTGACGGCGATCAACGGTTTGCCACTGGAGCAGGTTGAACCGCTGGTGGATAACCAGCACAGTTTTATCGCCAACATCAACTCGGAAACACAAATCGTGATCGCTGGTAGCGAGCAGGCGATGCAATCCGCCGGTGATGCGGCGCGCGCGCGCGGGGCGCGTTGTGTCCGACGTCTGGCGATCAGCGTACCCTCCCACTGCGCATTACTGGCTGAACCGGCGAGTAAGCTGGTGGCGTCGATGAAACGGGTGACCCTGCAACGTCCGCGTTGTGCTTACCTGAGTGGCAACAGCGCTCGTGTGCTGTGGCAGCCGGAGCGTATTGCGGATGATCTGGCGCTGAATATGGCGCGCCAGGTACGCTGGCATGAGGCGATGGTCGCGGCTGAGGAGCGCGAAGTGCGGCTGGTGCTTGAAATGCCGCCAGGCGGCGTGCTGACCGGGCTCACCCGCAGCACGCAGCCGCAGGGTGAGTGTCTGGCGCTGGAACGCAGCAGCATGGAACTGGTGCATCATCTCTATGCCCGCCTGCATCAGGACGAGGGGCGCTGAGCCTTATGTTGTAGGCTTAAGGCATACATTCGACCTTCTGCCACCAGCGCCAGCAGGTTGGGATCGTGCTCGCGGTTGCGGGCAAAGACGATGGCGATTTGCTGGCGCATCTGATACGGCTCGGCCAGTTTAAGAAACTGCAAATCGTGTTCGTATTGTTTGCGCATGCGGCCCGGCACCAGCGAATAGCCCATCCCGGCCTGCACCAGACTCAGCATGGAAAAGATGTCATTCACCCGCGTGACAATATTGGGTTCGAAACCGGCGACATGACAGGCTTCCTGGAAGCCGGTAAAGGTGGCGAATCCTTCATCCAGCGAGACAAACGGCTTATCACTGTAGTCGCGCAGATCAATATCTGCTGTTGAATCGCGCTGCTCGGCAGTGGGCACCGCCAGATAGATATCATCCTGAAACAAACCCACCTGCTCAAACACCCTCTGGTCGATTTCGGTTGCCGTCACCGAGATGATCATCGCGTCCAGCTGATTGTTTTGCAGCATGCCTGTCAGCACCTGATTCGACCCCATCGTCAGGTTCAGCTCCAGCTCGGGGCGGCGCAGCTTCATATTCATAATCAGGCGCGGCACGGTATCCAGCGACAATGAATAGAGGGTGCCGATCCGCAGATGACCCAGCCCGATACCCGCCGTGCGTCGCGTCTCTTCCAGCCCCTGGCTCAGAGTTTGCAGCGCTTCATTGCTGTATTCCAGCAACGTCCAGGCGGCAGGTAACGCCACCAGATTGCGCCCCTTGTGGGCAAACAACGGACAGCGCAGACTCTCCTCCAGCGTATGTAACGCACGATGCACGCTGACGGTGCTAATGCCGAGAGTTTCTGCCGTGCGGGCCAGATTCTCGCTTTCCATATAGGTGCAGAAGATAAAAAGCTTACGCACCGTCAGGTCGTTATCGAAATTGAGTTTCATGGATAAAGGCTTAAAAATGAATTCGCTGGCTATGATACACCTTTCATTTTAATCATGCGGCTGCGATGTACCCGGGATTCGGCAAACGCGGAAATCAGCATAATGACGGTGGTGAGCCAGCCTGCCTGTTCCAGCGTCAGTTGTTGCACAATCCCCACAGCCAGACACAGCACCAGCGCCCCGACAATATGCGTCAGCGGGATGGTGCCGTACACCACCCGTTTATAAATGGCGCTGCCAATCAGGAAGATGATCGAACCGGCGCAGATCACCGCGCCGTGCAGGAACGTGACGCTTTGTTCCGGGTCTTCCTGAATCAGATCATTGCCCACCGCCATGACGATAATGCCGCCCACCAGGATCACATGGACGTAATGAAACATCGCGCCCATCCTGCCCGGATCGGTGGAATGGGTGATGGCCTGAGTCGCCTGTTCGCCGGAGGTGCCAAAGTAGAGCCACCACACTGCCATAGCCGACAGAAAGGTCGCCGCCATTGCCGACAACACCGGAAACGTCCATTCATCACTGGCGGCAAGGCTGCCGCCGGTTGCCAGCAGTGTTTCTCCCAATGCCACAATGACAAACAGCTGACAACGTTCGGTGAGATGTCCTCCCTCAATGGTCCAGTCGCGTGTGGAGGATCGCCCCATGCCGGGAAAGGCAAATCCGCTCATGGGTGAAAGGTACTCACATAACACGGCTAACGCCCACAATGCGGTACGCAGACTGTCGTTGCTGCGCGCCCCGGCACACCATAACGCCGCCGAGATAAGCAACCATACCAGCATGCGACGATAGTTGGCGGTCAGCGCATGGTGCTGACCAAGCAGGCAGACAATCCAGGCTGTGCGTCCCACCTGGATAATCACGTAAGCAGCAACGAAATAACCCGCCTTATCACCGAAGGCTTGCGGCAGGGCGGCGGCCATGATCAGCGCCGCCGCCATCACGACAAATAACAGCGTGCGGATCTGCGGGGTTTCCGGGCTGAACCAGTTGGTGACCCAGCAGGTGTATTGCCAGCCGAGCCAGACGGCAAACCACAGAATCAGCGTATGCAGCATGCCGCTGGCGCTAAGGTCGTGCAGCAGGGAATGACTGAGCTGCGTTACCGCAAAGACGTAAACCAGATCGAAAAACAGTTCTTCCCAGGTGACACGGGCATGGTGCCCGTCACGCTGGCGCAGCAGCGGATGCAGACGGCTATCTTCATCGGTCATGGCACTTACCTCAGCAGATGATCAACAGTGGAGTCAACTTACATATTAAGAGGTTATCGATAGTTGCGTGACGTTATCATTCAACATAAGATATTTGCGCTAAATTTGTGCCGCTCTCTCCCTGTCGGGGGCTTCCCGGCTTTAAAGAGGGCACAATGATGTGCGATTTAGTATTAAAACTGCTGGAACTGGCTGGCTTTGCGGGTGATGCGGAAGCGCTGATCCAGCACTGCTGGACAGGGGCGGCAACACAGGCGGGGAAATATACCGTTATTGTGGTTGTTGTTTTGATCGGACTTATGGTCCGGCGGTTGTGGAAAAAACTAAGGGGGCAAACGCTGCAACGTCGGCCCCCCAGGATAAACCACAAACGTAAAAAGTAGTTTTTCCGGCGGCACGGTCATACCCACTGTGCCGCCGTTTTTTATTATCAATAAGGTCTATATTTTCGTCAACCGTAATTTTTACGACCCATGCAAAATGTTACTCACTACGCGGCTGCAACTGATACACCCACGCGGTCACCTGCTGGCCTTGTGACGTCGTGACATCAACCTCCACCCGGTCATAGCCGTCTTCAAACTCATCCAGCATCGGCCAGTGGGCATCCAGCTGGTCTGACAAAAACAAATAACCCGCCACGCGCGGGCCGTTTTTATCCAGCACGATACCCGGGAAATCTGCCGCTGCGCCCCAGCCACGTTCGAAGAAGGTGCCAGTCACGTAACCCGCCAGCCAGTCGCCGCCGATGTTTTCCAGAATATGCGCATTGGAACGGCCCGGGCATAGCGTGCCGTAGACAAATAAAGGTTTCATTTTCCCTCGTAAAATCAAACAAAAGAACCACTTTAGCGCTCGTGGTGCGGGATGTCACCTGCACCACAGGAAAGCTGATAAGCAAAGTCTATCGCATTGAAAACCAATAACGTCTGGCTGGTAGCGGGCAGGGTGCGAATAATCATGTTATGACTATCTATCGCGTAAGAGTGGGGTTTCATAACCCTTCAGCCCTGACTTTCAGGCAGCTTGATGAAATTCTCGAACCACAACGTTTCTGGCGTACTGAGCCTGACAGTGGCCGCTTCCGTTACTTCACCGAATATCAATACCAGTCTGAGGTGCGGGACCTGTGTTCGGTATGTTCACTGGCGTATTCCCAGGCTTGCCGGGTGAAGCGTTGTCCCTTAATCCTGGTGGAGGTGATAGCGGAAGCGTGCTGAATCTAAAAGGGCGATTCATGCTTACGGCTGTTCTTTATCATCGTCAGCGGGGACGAGAGGTTCATCAATCTCGCTCTGCTTACCGGATTTCAACAGCTGAATATCCAGGATCACATAGGTCATGGTGGTAATAAACAGCGAGATAACACTGCCGATCACGCCACTGGTGGTAAAGGTGAAGAAGTTATACATCACCACCCAGGTCAGGCTGATAAAAAGCGCCAGGGAAGTCATGATCGCTGAGAAGGAATAATGTGTGGTGCGCGCACCCATCGCATTAATCTGCTGGCTCAGGTTGGTGCCGGTATATTTTTCCAGCAACACAACGCTGCGTTCCCAGTTCCGTGCGCGACGTGCGCTGCTGCGGGTAAAGAACAGAAACAGCAGCGAGAGGAAAAAGCCAGAAAAAGCGATTAAGACCGGCACCGCTTCCAGTGCGTACGCGATGCTTTTATGGCTGGTGTCTTTGGTGCTGAGGTCCAGCGTGAGCGATGCACCCAGCGCCGCGTAGAGAAATATAAACAGCACAAGAAATATCGCACCGCGCTTCCAGTTCAGCTCTGCTTCCTGGTTTACCTGCTGACGCGCCACCTGTAGCGCCTGCCGTAGCGGGTTTGCCTGCGCAGAATCCGCATCAATGCTGTCAATTTTCTCGCCAAAAAAGCTATGGATAAAGGGCTGATCGGCCTGTTCGATTGTAATACGCATAAAATTCCGTGTGACTTAACGAAGGTGGGTGAAAGTTTAACGCATTGAGCAGGTTAAAGGGACTGGTGAATATAAACGTGGCATGCCTGAGGTAATTTCACCGCCATTGAAGGCATTCAGAAGTTTTGCGGCCCATCACGCAAATCCAGTTTACCTGGCTCACGTACACTGAACCTCGCGATCATCACCGATCGCGCAGTTGACGACGGAGGATCACCTATGTCCTATGTTGATGGATTTGTTGTGGCGGTTCCGGTAGACAACAAGGAGGCTTATCTGGCGATGGCGGCCAAAGCCGCACCTTTGTTTAAGGAGTTTGGCGCGACGCGCATCGTTGAATGCTGGGCAGATGATGTACCGGACGGTAAAACCACCGACTTCCGCATGGCGGTAAAAGCGGAAGAGGACGAAACGGTGGTGTTTAGCTGGATTGAATACCCTTCGAAAGAAGTGCGTGATGAGGCTAATAAAAAACTGATGGCCGATCCGCGGATGAAAGAGATGGGCGAAAATATGCCGTTTGATGGCAAGCGCATGATTTATGGCGGTTTCGCTCCGCTGCTCGATGAATGACAAGGCCCTGCTGGCTGTGCGGCGTGCCGCCAGCCATCCCCATTACAAACTAATCAATTTTTTGACGCCCGGAATTTGCAGCATTGCCAGCGAAATCAGCATTGCCAGTGCTACCGTCAGCGCAATGACCAATAGCTTATCCACCACCGATCGGATGCTGATGGCCCACGCCAGAATATTGAAAACCAGATAATGCAGGATATAGACGCCGGTCATGGTTTTACCCAGAGTGGCGAAGACCGCCGGTAGCTTTTTCCAGTGCGCAGGCAGCGTGATGCCGTTAACGCTGATGGCTATCAAGATCACCAGAAAATAGACCTGCGACCCTGTCAGGACGAAATCATTGCCGGTAGAGATAAAGCGGGCGATGAAGTAGTAACGTTCATACAGCCAGGTAAAAAGATACACCGCGGGCAGCAACAGCAGGCTGAGCCGCACCACCCGCACCGATTGTAGCGTTTGTTTCACCATCGGCAACGCCATCAGACGGCCGGAGAGGTAATAGAGCACCCAGGTCCAGATGCGGTATTGCGGTAGCAGTGAGAACGCCCGGTTGTCCGGCCACAATACCGCGAGAATGTCATACAAAAATGCTGCCAGTAACAGGATAAAAATAATCGCTGCCGTTCTGCCGGGAAACAACATTAACCGGTCAATCAGGGGGTGTGACACGTAAATTAAAATCAGTGAAATCATAAACCACGGCTGAATCAGATAGCCTTTGTTCTGCACCCCGGCGAACCAGAAAAAGGTAAACCAGAAGAGAAAAATCAACAAAATGCGGCGAATCTTATCCAGTTGCCAGCTGGGGCTGTGATTCTGCCCGCTGTCGATATAACCGCTCAGTAAAAAGTAGAGCGGTGTGGCAATAGTGGAAATAAAACTCAGAATGTTGAGGGCCAGACTGTAATTGTAGTTATAGCGATCATAACTCTGATACAGGGTGAAAAAAGACACTGCCGTCATGCAGGCCAGCGTCTTCAACAGATTAAGCCCGGTGTTATTCATCAACAGCTTCCTTTGCATGGAAACAGCGATACAGTACCGGCAGCACCAGCAAAGTCAGCACCGTGGCGAAACCTAAGCCGAAAATGATCACCACTGCCATGCTCTGGAAAAAGACATCGCGCAACAATGGCAACAGACCCAGTACGGTGGTAAATGCCGTCAGCAGGATCGGTCGCAAACGCGAGGTCGCCGCATCCAGAATCGCGTCCTGTAGCGATTTCTGCTGTCGGAACTGGCGGGTTTCTTCAAGCAAGACAATGCCATTGCGGATCAGCATTCCCGAGAGACTCAACAACCCAATCAGCGCCATAAAGCCAAACGGAATACCGGTCAGCAGGAAGCCACAGGTGACGCCGATTAAGGCCAGCGGTACGGTGATCCAGATTGCCACCGCATCGCGCAGCGAGTTGAACATCAGGATGGTGATAACAAACATTACCAGGAAGCCAATCGGCAGCGAACTCAGCAACCCACTTTGCGCTTCACGTGAACTTTCCAGCTCGCCTCCCCATTCGAGGCGATAACCGGGCGGCAACTTCAGCTGTTCGATTTGTGGCTGCACCCGCGCCACCACCTGTGCCGCAGTGAACCCCAGGGCGGGGTCCGGGTCAGTTTGCACCGTTAATACGCGCATACGATCCCGGCGCATAATCAACGGGTCTTCCCACTCAAGACGGAAATCCGACACCACGTTGCTGAGCGGAACAAAGTGTTGTAATGAGTTGCTCCACAACTGAATGTTGGCAATGTGATCAATATTCTGGCGTTCATCATCCGCCGGATACAACATCACCGGGATCAGCCGCGAGCCATCGCGGAAGATACCCACCGCATCCCCGCTGAAATTCATGCGTAACGCCTGATCGATATCGCGTTTATCGATACCCAGTTCCTGCCCGCGCAATGCCGAGTATTGTGGGCGGATAACTTTGCTACGCTCTTGCCAGTCATTACGCACCGGGAACGTGGTGCCATCGGCCTGGAAAATGCCATCGATCTGGCTGGCAATGTGGCGCAACGTATCAGGATCCGGACCGATAACACGCAGGGCGATCGCGCTGTCGCTGGCGCTGCCGAACTGAATACGTTTAATGCGTTCATTCACCTGCGGATATTGCTGCTGAATATAATGCTCAGTCGCTAAGGCGATACGTTCCAGCTGGCGGCCATCTTTCACCCGCACCATGATTTGCGCGTAATTGGTGTACTGACGGGTGGAATCATAAGTCAGGGTAAAACGCATCGCGCCCTGACCAATGGTGGTGACGGTAGCCGCTACCCCCTCTTCCTGATTAATAAAACGCTCGATTTGCGCGGCGGTCGCGGCGGTATGGTTGATATCGGTGCCATAGGGCAGCCAGAGATCGGTGAAAAATATCGGCGTGTTGGAGGAGGGGAAGAAGTTCTGTTTAACAAAGGTGAAGCCATATAAGGATGCGGCCAGGCAGGCTACCATCACTGTAATTGTCAGCCAGCGCACGCGAATCAATGCGGTCAGTGTGCGGCGGTAGACGCGAAACACAATGCCCTGATAAGGGGATTGATCGTCCTGTTGCGGCATTTTTAATTCTTTACGCCGCGCTTCGCTCCATTTGATAAACACTGGCGTCAGCGTCAGTGCAGTAACCCAGCTGAGTAGCAGGGAGATCAGCAGCACCTGGAACAGGGATTTACAGTATTCACCGGTGGAGTCCTGAGACAGGCCAATCGGGGCGAAAGCGATGATGGCAATCACCGTTGCGCCCAGTAGCGGCAACGCCGTGCGTTGAATCATTTGCGTGGTGGCCTGCTGCAACGGTTTCCCGCGCTGCTGGTCGATCTTAATGCCTTCCACCACCACAATGGCGTTGTCCACCAGCATACTGAGCGAGATGATCAGTGCGCCCAGCGAGATGCGTTGCAGTTCCAGCCCGAACAAATACATCACCAGCAACGTACCCAGCACGTTGAAGGCCAGCGATGCGGCGATGACGATGCCGCTGCGTACCCCCATAAAGATCAGCAGCGTTCCGACGACAATCGCCAGTGCCATCAGGAAGTTAAGGATAAATCCATCTACCGACTGTTTCACTTCCTGCGCCTGGTTATAAAACACCTTCAGTGAAATGCCTGCCGGTTTGTCCTGCTGATAAGCGTCGAGCTTTTGCGTCAGCGCATCACCGACGTTAATCACGTTAACGCCGGGCGCAAAGGAGACGCCAATCGCCAGCGCCTCATGCCCATCAGCATGGTAGAGATTATCCGGGGTGTCGGTCACGCCGTGTGACAGGGTGGCGATATCGTGCAGATGCAGGGTTTGCGTGGTGCCGGGGCGCGATATCGGCAGGTTGGCTAAATCCTCCAGCGACTGAAATTCACCGGTGGGGTTAAAACGGATGGATTCACCATCAATACGGATACTTCCGGCGTTTGAGACGACGTTGCTTCGGCTAAGCAAATCAGCCACCCGCGCTGTGGTAATACCGTAGCTGCTCATTTTCGTACTGGAGAGAGCGATACGGATTTGCTCCTGCTGCACACCCGCCACTGCCACTTTGGCCACGCCGGGCACCAGCACCAGGTCACGCCGCAGTTGGTCGGCGTAGTTACGCAGTTCGTCGTTAGTGAAATCTTTGCCATAAATCACAAAGAAATAGCCATAGACGTCGCCAAAATCGTCATTCACAAACGGGGTATGCGCCCCCGGCGGAAACTGAAGCGCGGCATCACCTACGCGACGCCGGAGTTCGTCCCAGATTTGTGGCAGCTGATTTGCCAGGTAGCTGGTATGAATCGAAACGGTGATCTGCGACAGGCCGTTACTGGAGATGGACGTGACGTTATCGAGTGAAGGGAGCCGCTGTAACGCGTTCTCCAGCGGTAACGTCACCTCCTCTTCCACCTGCTGTGCCGATGCGCCGGGATACTGCGTGACAATCACCGCGGCTTTAATGGTGAACAGGGGATCTTCGAGTCGGCCAATGTTGAGCAGCGCATAAATACCGCCAACGCCAAGCAGCAGAATGACCATCCAGATGCGGATGGGTTTATTAATAAAGTTGTCTAAAATCCGCATTATAACCCCCGCTCACGGGTCCAGATGCGGATCGCTTCGCCATTGCGTAGCTCGCCGGTTCCTGCTGACACAATACGATCGCCAGGTTTGAGTCCGGAAATAATCTCAACGCCTGCGGCACTGACATCGCCAACTTCTACCTGCTGATCTTTAACGTGTAAATCATTGCCCTCGCCGACAATCAACCAGACATGGGGCTGATTGGTGGGACTGCGATCGGGATTGAACACCGCAGCACCGGGTACCACCACGCGTGATTGCGCTGGCGCATTTGGCAGGTTATGCAACTGGACCCGTACCGACCCGCTTAGCCCTGCCACATTGGGTAAATCGGCCGGACGCGGCATGGTCAGTACCACTTGCCAGGTCATGGTAGCGGCATCGGTTTGCGTGGTGTGTTCTTTGTAGCTGGCGGTGAAGGTTCTGCCGGGCAGGGCGTTAAATTGCACCTCCGGCTGGTAGCTGACGTTCTGGATATCGAGACTGGTAAACAAACTTTCCGGCACGGTGAAGATCACATCCAGCACATCGGCGCGGGTTAGCAAGGCAATGGGTTGTCCTGCGGCCACCACCTGATGATTACGGACCTGAACTCTGGCAATCACCCCATCAAAGGGGGCGCGCAGGGTGAGAAATTGCAACTCTTCCTGAGCAATTCTTAGCGCAGTGGCGGCAGCATCACGATTGGATTTCTGCACATCCATATCAGCCTGCGACACGGCGCTGCGGTTGGAAAGTGAACGGAAGCGCTGATATTGCCGATCTGCCAGTTGGAACGTATTTTGCCGATCCTTCACGCGCAGACGTGCATCAGTATCATTCAGCGTCGCGAGGGTTTGATTGGCTTTAACCGTCATCCCATCACGTAAATCCAGCTGCGTGATTTGCCCCGCGCGTTTAAAAGCGAGGTCGGTGTTATCACCTGCCTGAATACGTGCCGGGAATATGCGGATATTGGAAGCATTGCCAGCGGCGATGGTAAACGCCTTAATTACACGAGGTTGCGGTGGTGGGGATTCTTTTTTTTCATCACAACCGGTAAGCAGAACACAGCAAAGCAGAAAAAGCATTGCCTTGTATTTTATCATTATTTTTCCCTCATCCCGAAAATACCGCGCCATGGATTAATCAGTTAATAAGGAACAATTTTAAGCATTACTACATTTGTGTTGCAGTTCAGAAAAGCTATCAGGAGATATGTGATACCACGAACCAGGTTAGCAGTCCCACCAGAGTGGTGGCGACAACTGCCATGATGACGAAGCCAAAAACCAACTTAACCATCTGTATTTCCATTATTATTTCCCTTTCTCTCTGCCGTTGATGGTGACAAGAGACGTGTAAAGCCAGAATCGGTACGTACAGGCAAGCTAACATTGCCATTCTGATAATATAGATTAGATTTAATTTATCTCATTCAAATCATTAGCTGGATTATTTTTTTTCAGGCGAAAGTGTCGGTCAGTGTCTTAAAAATCTAATTACCTCAGTTTGTGTGTGTTTTGTTGAAAAACTCATTTTAACAATAGCTTAATAGCTAGGGGTCCATATGGAAAATGTTCAAGGTCAGGATAAGGGTGCTGTTTTAGCTGGGCAGCCCTGGTATCAGTGCACTACAGAGGAAACTTTCCAAAACTTAGCAAGTTCACCGTCTGGCTTATCTTCTTCTGCAGCCAATGAGCGCCTGGAAAAGTACGGCCCCAATGCGCTGCCACAAAAACCTGAGAAGTCAGCACTACTGAAATTTATCGCGCATTTCAAAGATGTATTGATTTATATCCTGTTTGCCGCAGCGCTTATCACGGCGGTGATGGGCCATTGGGTGGATACATTTGTTATTATCGGTGTGGCAGTGATCAATGCGTTAATTGGTTTTATTCAGGAAAGTAATGCCGAAAAATCACTGAAAAGTATCCAGAATATGTTAGCCAGCGAAGCCATCCTGGTGCGCGACGGCAAACAAATCACCGTACCTACCCAGGATATTGTGCCCGGCGATGTGGTGATGCTGCGTCCTGGCGATAAAATCCCGGCAGATTTGCGTTTGTTTGACGTGCATAACCTGCGGGTGGAGGAGGCGATTCTCACCGGCGAATCTACCGTGGTGTCTAAAAATGTTGATGCGTTGTCCGGTGAAAAATCACTGGGCGACCGCCTTAACCTCGCGTTTTCAGGCACCACTGTCAGTTCTGGCACCGCTGCGGGCGTGGTGGTGGCCAGCGGTGGCGACACCGAGCTGGGGCATATCAACGAGATGATAAGCTCTGTGAAAGAGGTGAAAACTCCGCTGCTGGTCCAGATTGATAAACTCGGCAAAGCGATATTTTTCATCATCCTGCTGATGATGGTTGCGCTGTTTATCTTCGGTTACATCCTGCGTGATATTCCCTTCCCTGAACTGGCGCTCTCGGTTATCAGCCTGGCGGTGGCGGCGGTGCCGGAGGGCTTACCGGCCATTATCTCGATCATCCTTTCACTCGGCGTGCAGTCAATGGCGCGCGTACAGGCGATTATCCGTAAATTACCTACCGTTGAGACGCTGGGTGCGATGTCGGTCATTTGCTCTGACAAAACCGGCACCCTGACGATGAATGAAATGACGGTCAAAGCGGTGGTGCTGGCAAAAAGCAAATGGCGCGTCAGCGGCAACAGCTATGAACCGAAAGGCGAAATTGTGGCAGAGGAAGGGGCCAGTGGACTGAATGCCGCAACTGATCCGCTGTTCCAGCAATTTCTGCATGCGGTTGATATCTGTAACGAAAGTCAGCTGCGACAGGATGCCAGTGGGCACTGGGTGATCGTCGGTGGTCCCACCGAAGGTGCGATGAAAGTGCTGGCGGCAAAAGGTATTGCGCAGAAAAAATCCGTTGAGGTGATCAGCAAACTTCCTTTTGATTCGCTGTATAAATACATGTCAGTGAGTTGTGTTGCGGACGGACAAGCTTACATTGTGTTGACCGGCGCACCTGATGTGCTGCTGAAGCTTTGCCAGCAGCAACAGACACCCAATGGCGTGGAGCCGCTGGACCTCGCTTACTGGGAAGCGGCGATCACCACCTACGCCAGTGAGGGGTTACGTACTGTCGCTGCTGCGTGGAAGCCGATGTTAGAGCCGGTTACTTCGCTCGATCATGATGAACTGAATAACGGCATGGTACTGCTGGGGCTGGGTTGCATGATGGATCCACCACGTCCGGAGGCCATCTCGGCCATTCACGATTGCCAGCAGGCGGGGATTCGCGTCAAAATGATCACCGGCGACCATCAGGAAACCGCGATGGCTATCGGGCAGATGCTGGGTATTGGCAACAGCAAATCAGCGGTCACCGGCTATGAGCTTGAGCATATGAACGACGCGGAACTGGCGCAGGCAGCGAAAACCTATGACATCTTTGCCCGTACCAGCCCGGAGCATAAATTACGCCTGGTAAAAGCGCTGGAATCGAGCGGCGAAATCGTCGGTATGACCGGCGACGGTGTGAACGATGCACCAGCGCTGAAGCAGGCCAATGTCGGTATCGCCATGGGGATCAAAGGCACCGAGGTGACGAAAGAGTCGGCGGATATGATCCTCGCGGATGACAACTTCGCCACTATTGCCGCCGCGGTCAAAGAAGGGCGGCGGGTGTATGACAACCTGAAGAAAACCATCCTGTTTATCATGCCGACCAACCTGGCGCAGGGCTTACTGATTATTATCGCCATTCTGATGGGGAATCTGCTGCCGCTCACTCCGGTGCAGATTCTGTGGATGAACATGGCGACTTCCGCCACGCTGTCTTTTGGTCTGGCATTTGAACCGGCAGAAGCCAATGCCATGCGCCGTCCCCCACGTAATGTGAAGGCGCATGTGATGGATGGATATGCCATCTGGCGTGTCATTTTTGTCGGCTTGTTAATCTCCATCAGCGCCTTTGTGCTGGAAGCCTGGCTACAACCGCGTGGCTACAGCCCGGAATTTATTCGTACCGTGCTGCTGCAAATGCTGGTGACGGCGCAGTGGGCCTATATGATCAACTGCCGTAATTCGGAAGGCTTCTCCCTCGACAGCGGGTTGATGAAGAACAAGGGTATCTGGCTGGTGACGGTGGTGCTGATCGTGCTTCAGGCGATCATCATTTATATCCCACTGATGAATACGCTGTTCGGCACCCGTCCGTTACCGATTAATTACTGGTTTATTTCACTGATTGTCAGTATCGCTATCTTTATTGTGGTTGAGATAGAAAAACGTCTGACACGATCATGGCGTGGGGTGAAAACCCAATCACTGACCTGAGTTCGATAATGCGGAGTCCTGCTGTTGCCGGAAACTGGCCAGCAGGACTTTTTTAATCAGGTAGGTCAGAGGGATCGCCAGGATAGCGCCGGTAATGCCCAGCACGGCCTGCCAGAACAAAAAAGCCAGCAGCTGGCTGGTTAATGACATATCCAGCCGCTTACCCACCATCAGCGGCTCCAGCACGGAACTGAGTGTCAGGTTTAACACCACAAAAAATCCCGCTATCACCAGGGCAATTTCCAGATCGAAGGCGAGATAGCTTTGTACCACGGGCGGAATGGCGGCCATAAAGGAACCCAGCACCGGCACGTAATTGAAAACAAACATCAATACGCCCCAGAAAAAGGCGAATTTTAATCCCAGTAACTGCGCGCCACCCCAGACGATCAGACCACCGAAGATTCCCGTCAGCGTCTTAACCCTGGCATAGACAATGACACTCTGAATCCCTTCCTGTAGCGCCAGATAAATCGCCGGTGAGTCGCCCTGCGCGCGTTTGTGCAGCGCATTTTTCAGTAACGGCAGCTCGTAAAGCATAAACAGCAGCATCAGGAAAACCATCACCCACCATGACAGCACGCCGGGGATTTGAGTCAGGAAAGCGGTGGCCCAGCGAACGATAGCACCGGCATCGACAAACGCCAGCATTTCGTCCGGTGCCAGGGCAATGCCGATGTGATCCAGGGCCTGAGTCACCTCCTGCAATCTTGCCGTCAGCAACAGCGGCGTCTGGCGGCTCAGCAGGATCAAATCCGGGGTTAACACGGTCAGTTTGATAATGGTCACCACGATGATCAGCAGCAATACCGAGATAATCAGCAGCGAGGAGAGAATGCGCGGGATGCGTTTATGCTCGAACCAACTTACGAGCGGGTCCAGCATGATGGAAAGCAGCATCGCCAACAGAACCTGGTTAATAAGGTGAGAGGACAGATGCAGTCCGAACAAAATCAATGTCAGACAGGCAAGTAAAATCAGTACACGCGATAACTGTGGCCACGGCGTAAACCAGCTCATTTCGTTATTTCCCTGAAGTTAATGCTTTGGATCTTGCAATAACTATATGCGCAATATTTTGACCTGGCCTGGATAATCACCACGGATGAGCAGAAAACAGTCACGGCAGTGCCAGATGATGCTTACCCTCTGCCCATGGAGTTTTGAGCAAAGGGAGCGAATCAGAGGTGGGTATATAAATGGAAATGCAGGAAGTAGTAACTGAGGTAACCAAAGAGAGTCAGAGCCACCAACATCATGACAAAACCAACGGTATTGGTCATCGCTGAACGGAAGATAAAGGTCTTACGCGGTGTCAGTAACACGGCAACCAGTGGAATGATGAACAGGAAGTGGCCGATAAAATCCGTCAAACCAAATGGGATAAACGCCAGCACCACGATGGTGGCAAGCACCCCAATGCTCGCATAGCCCGCCATTTTTCCTGTATAGATATGCCATGCCAGGCATAACTCAACGAAACCACAGGCCCGAACAAAAAACGCCCAGTTCAGCCCCATCGCCAGATAGCTATGGTCGTTCAGCAGCTGGTAGAAAAGGGCCGGCTGCATAAACTTATCTATACCTCCCCAGAGGAAAGAATAGCAAAGTACGAAACGAAGCAATTCCAGCTCAGTACCGTAAGTTCTTCGCGGCAATATTGTCTGCGTGATTAAATAAACACCCGTACCGACAAAAACAAAATAATCCAACATATGGAACAAGCCATAAAGCTGAACGGCATAGCAGTATAAGAACAGGATGCCAAAACCAGCAATAAAGCTTGATCTTTTTGAGAAGGCAGTAAATGCGATGACGAAATGCAGGTATTTCAGCCAGGGATTCTCAATAATAAGTTCCGGGGTAAGAATAACATGAGGGTAAAATATTCCCAGAGTCAGGAAAAATACACCGGTCCCCCAACGCATAATTTCCGGTATTGCATTGTGCGATTTTTCTAACCAACCATGGAGCTGTGGGCGATCGGTAAAAGAGGGGATTTTTCGATCCAGTACCGAAGTGGCAAAAATGATAGCAATGGAAAGAAAGAGTAGCGCCCAGAAGTCCTGAGCTCCTGCAATCCGGGCAAGAGACTCTGGAGCTTTGGTGGTGTCATAGTCAACAAACCATTTAATGTGGGCGGATGCCATCAACGGAAGCCCCAACACGCTGGCAGCAACAATACGGGTTTTAGTTATCATAGAGTCCCTCAGGAGAGTCCTTCTCTTATTTAAATAATGACGCTGAAGTGTAAAGAACTGTCATTAGGTCCACTATGAGAAAACAGGAAGAGGGGAGGAGTCATTTCCCGATATATGTGCTTATGAGCCTGTCATTGGGGGCAACTTACTGGGCGTGCCTAACGGAAGCCTTTCTGCGCTAAGGAAAAGAACGGTAGTGCGCGGTCAATAATTGACCGCGCTCTTGCCCGGGTGCGCCGGGCGTGGCCCGCAGAAGGTTATCCACAGGGTTTTGCCACGGATATGCACCCGGAATGTGGACAAAGCGGGGCGGCTCTATCGCGCAAAGAGATTACTTAGCGGTTTGATCTTCTTTTCCCGCCACCGAATAGGTCACCTGCTGATTACGGGTTTTCATAAATTCCTCCAGTGAGATACCTCGCATCGCCGCGTAAATATCCAGATTGGAAGCCCCAATCACCGCGCCCATTTTTTCCAGCAGGAAAAAGCTGGCACCGTATTGAATCAGGCTGCGCCAGTCACGCTGCCGAATCATTTCACATTCGCGCGCGCTCAATTGCGCGGCATCGAACATGGCTTCAGCATCGTGACGAAAACGCTCGCGCGGACCCGGCTGGATTAGCTGATGCAGGAAGCGGTTGAGACGCAGGCTCTCCAGACTGCGTTGCTGGGTGAAGGGATAGCTGCCTGGCAATTTTTCGATGCCCGCCAGTTCCCGTGCCATTTTTTCGCGATGTTGTTGTATCGTGTCCAGCGGGGCGTCACCGGCCTGGTTTTCCAGCACCAGGGTGGCGATACCGGTCATGGAAGGCAGGTAGTAACCCTGATGTTTTTTCACCACATTGGCGGAGAGCGCACCGCGCATCACCAGCCACATTATTTCCTCCGTCCCTTCTACACCGCTCAGTTCAGCGTATTGCGCAATAGTCAGTTCCGTCAGACGCTCGGGATCGTTAACCAGCAAATCCATAAATTGCTGATCCCATTCCACATTATTAAAACCACAGCGCTCCCCGTGTACCTGGTGGGAAAGCCCACCGGTGGCGACAATCGCGACGTTGATATCTTCGGGATAGCTTTCAATCGCCCGGCGCAATGCCTGACCGAGCTTATAACAGCGGCGCGCCGACGGGATGGGGAACTGTAATACGCCGACCTGTAACGGGATCACCCTGGTCGGCCAGCCGTCTTTAAACGGCAGCAGCGCGGAAAGCGGGGAGAACAGGCCATGATCCAGCGGTTTGTCCATAAAGAATGACATATCAAATTCGTCGCTCATCAGGCTGGTGCCGATATGACGTGACAGCGCGGCATCGCCTTTCACCGGCGGTAAATCCCGTGGGCCGCCACCTTCATCAGCCACCCGATACTGGTTATCAATGCCCAGCGAAAAGGCAGAGTAGTGGTCAAAGAAGAATGAAGTGACGTGGTCATTAAAGATATAGACCAGCGCATCGGGTTTCTTTTCTTCCAGCCACTGCTGCATCGGTGCGAAGCTGGCAAAAATCGGCTCCCAGGCACCTTCATGCTGTTTATCATGGTCAACAGCAAAACCTATGGTCGGGGTATGAGAAACGGCCAGGCCGCCAATGATGTTCGCCATGGGATGTCTCCACTTATCGGTTATTTAAGGTTTGTGACAGCGCGGGGATGTCGGCAAGTCCCGCGCCTTTTATTTTCATGGTCAGAGGTACTGTGCGATGCAAAACGATGCTCAGCGCTGCCAGCAAGGCAGGCAGGGCGAGGATGAAGAAAATGGATGACTGGTCAGGAAACGCCCCCATCAACAGCCCACCCACCGAGGAGCTGAGAATCGCCCCGGTGCGGCCAATGCCATGCATCCAGCTCACCCCGGTGGCGCGAATTTCCGTGGGGTAGTAAGCCGGTGAGTAGACCTGCAAGCCGTTCTGCGCACCATTGATGCACATGCCGATAATAAAGATGAAGGCTCCGAGCGCCACGCCGCTGAAACCAAAGATGCCCTGCGCCGCCAGGCAGAGACAGCCCAGCAGATACACCACGCCAATGACATATTTGGCGTTCAGTTTGTCCATCAATGTGCCAACAATGATGCCGCCTAACGGGCCACCGAGCTGGAACAACCCGGCGAGGATCGCGGCCTGCTCCAGTGAAATACCACCAGAACGCATAATGGTTGGCAGCCAGCCGTTCAGCAGGTAAATCACGAACAGCCCCATAAAATAGGTCAGCCACAGGATGATGGTGCCGCGGGCAAAACCGTGGCGGAAAAGCTGGGCAATCGGGCTATGGCCATTGACGCGTGGTGAGTGCAGTACAAAGCTGTTTTCGTGGCTAAAATGGCCGCCCATGCGGTTCAGCAGCGCGGCAATCTGTTGACGCGGTGCTTTGCGCACCAGCAGATTCAGTGCTGATTCCGGCAGCAGCCAGGCGAAGAAGGGCAGCATCAGCAGGGGAACGACCCCGCCAAAAATCAACACTGCCTGCCAGTGATACAGGCTGAGCAGACCCGCGGCGATAAACCCACCCAGACCCGAACCGATATTAAAACCACTGAACATCAGGGTGATCATCACCCCCTTGCGGCGTTCTGGCATATATTCCGACAGCAACGTCACGCAGTTAGGCATCACCGCACCCAGCCCGAGGCCGGTGATAAACCGCAGCAACGCCATTTGCAGTGGCGTGGTGGCAAACGCGCACACCAGACTGAAGGCGGAGAACATCAGAAACGATAATAAAATAATGCGTTTGCGACCGAAACGATCCGAGAGCGGGCCTGCAATTAACGCGCCGATGGCAACGCCAAACATTGCAGCACCGAGAATCGGCCCCATCGCCGCGCGGGAAATGCCCCAGTGTTCAATCAGCGCGGGAGCGATAAACCCCATTGCGGCGGCATCGTAACCGTCGAACATGATAATGACCAGACAGAGGAATAATACGCGCCACTGGAAAGGCGAAATCGGCCGGGCGTCGATCCACGCTTTGATATCGACCAGGTTGTTTGTGTTCATGGGTACGCTCTCTGTTATGCCGTGTCAGACGGCTATTGTCATGATGAGAGAAATTTAACAATCCGATCACACCTTAAGCATGGCGACAGGCAGTGTCTGTCAAAAAAGGCTTTTAAGGGTATGAGTTAGATTTATATTGTGAGCTGGCTGACAAACTCAGCGCGTGCAGAAACAGCCCGCAGATGGTGTTGTCCGCAGGGAAAGTAAAGGTTAAGTATGAATTTCGTTTAGCAGGCTGCTGAGACAGCCAACGCGATCAACATGGGTAACACGGGACCAGAATCATCGTTGAAATTACATCACCTCTGTAAGTTTAAAGACGATAGTTCAGGTATTTTTCCGAAAATTTGCATCGGATGTTACCGGTAATCTTTCCTGAAAATAATACTATCGACATCAGGATATCCCATGAATCAGCTCGTTTCTTACCAATATACTAAACCTATCAATCACATAAGCCCCACGGAACCCACTTCCTCGCAAAGTGACAGTACCCAGCAGACTTACCCTGCATGCGATAAGAATGCATTGGCAACGCTGCTCGACTGCGCCAGCTTTACCGCTAAAAGAAATGAGGACTGGTGTAAAAACCGCATCATTGGTGCGCATTTCGAGGCGCTATGTACGCCAGAGGTTGCCGATTGGCTGCTTGAGCAGACCGGGCTGAGGTATTTCCCCCCGGTCCCTCAGCCGGATGGCATGCCTGCTCCGTTGACGACACTTTTTTATGGCGCGGGCACCCAGCTGGACGGGCCGGAGAAGGCGAAGCTGCTTGAGGCATTGCAAAAGCTGGAACAGAATTGCCCGCACGTTAAAGAGGAGGAGCCGGTAGCACAGCCGGTGGTACTCCCGGACTGGAAAGCGAGTGTCGCCCGACTGAAGGAATTCCGTCGCCTGGGGGAAAACCGGGTTTATCTGGAGGTGGATGTACCGCGTCTGGAGGAAACGACGCTGGATCTCGCAGAGCGGAAATGGACGCCAGATGCCCTGCATGCGGGAGCTTCGCTGCATCTTATTTGTAAGCAGCTTTTAACCCATTACGGGAAACAGCAAGCGCTTATGAAAGCACAGAACATAGGTGATCAGAATGTCGCTATGCGGGATTCGATACTGTCGTTATGCAATCTGGCGCAGGCGCTGGAGAAGGCCGACACGTTACTGATTGGGTTAGCTGAGTACAAGGCCACCGGAGACCAGGAGGTTCTGCCCGCTGGGGCAGAAACCGCGATCAGAGAGTTACAACGAGCGTGGGCGGAGTTGCAATTTGCACCGCTGTGGCGGGCAGTGGATATCCCAATAAATATCGCTGCATTTGATAAGTCGCTGCATAAGCTACTGGATGACACCTTCAATTCCTTAGAGGCAGGTTGCAGCCTGACGGTAAAAGCGATTCAGGCCGAGCGTCCGCATTATCTGCGGGCGACACGCACCGAGCAGCAATGGCTGCAGCAGGAAGCGGACGATGTCATCAAAGCATGCCAGTTCAGTAGCAATCCATTGGTTTCGCAGTCGGCGGCGGCCCTGAATAGCCTGTGTCAGAAGATGTCGGTAGCGCTGTCTGAAGCCGGTGCATGCAAAGATGACGTGATACTGGCAATGCGACAATCTTCCGGTGACTTGTGTGACCTATCAGCGGCGCTGCAAAACGCCGATGCCATTCAGCCATTGGTGGAGAAGGGACAAACGGCAGGAGAAGAAAAAGAAGTCCGTGCGCTGGCAGAGAAGGCGCTAAATACGGTAAGTAATGCACTGAATAAAGCGCTAAAAAAGCTGACGGAACACCAAAAAAAACTGGCTGGCGCGCAGGTCCCCGGCCTGAAAAAAGGGGAATTTAGTGACGCGTTCCACAAACTCAGCAGCGAAATAAAACTTCTGACGGAACAAATGGAAGTGAATCGGCAGGCCGTGAAGGAACCGCTGCCAAAAGGTATGGACGATTTCCTGTTGCGCAGTCTTGATCATAGCCGGCTGGCACGCAAACTGGGTAATACCGATGACAAAACAGCAGACTCATTGTCAGCACTGTGGCGGCTGGGGGTGAAAGGCTGTCAGGGGGTTCGGAAAGCTTGCGCTCATTATTCCACTGAAGCGATGCAGAGTGATTTTAATCAGCTAATCAGGGGGGCTATCACCGGTCCGATGAGCGTTATGTACCGGGTATGTAATGCAACTGAGGATTTGTCGACTGCGGCGGTTGAGGCGGCAGCGAAAAACCCCGAAGTGAAGCGACTGGCGACCGACAAAAACCGTCCGTTAATCGAGGATGCGCCAGCGAAAACGATGAAGGGCTACCGGGAAGAAAAGATGGCGGCTCTGAAGCTGAAGCAGGAAAACTCCAGCGCCGAGATGGAAAAACTGGGGATGTCGCTGGACAGGCTGAAAAGGGATCTGGACCGGATGCTGGATGCTTTTCCAAAGGATGCACAGCAGAAGAATATTCATGAACTGCGTGGATGTTGTGCCAGGGCGGTGAAAACCTTTCAGAAAGCACAAACGCGGGCGAGTGGGGTTTTGGACGAATTGGTTCAACCTGGGGGAAAAGCAGGAGAGAAGCTGACGGGTGCTGCACTGCGTGATAAGGCGGACTATAAAAATGCGCAGCGTGTTGTTCAGCAGGCTCTGGCCGAGATGCGCGGAGCCATGAATGTTGTGGCAATGGCAACGACGAAGATTACCGGGAAGTGTTTTGATCTGTTTTCCAATGACGCACGCATTATCAGGCCGATGGCGGAAAGTTTGTTCGCCTTCGAAGCCATGATGCCTGCGGATGCCACGGCAGATGAGCGTGCAGATAGACGAGCGTTGGTGAACGTCGTGGCGCGTAAGATGGGACGTTGCTTCGCTAAACCCACCGATCCGCAGGGAAAAGATTTTGCCCGACGCGTGCTGGCCGAAGTGGATCGCCAACGGGAAAACATGCATGTGGTGCCGAAGACGGCTGAAGAGGTGATGAAATTCTTCCTGAGTTGGGAACAGCAACTGGTCGAAAAATCTCCCAGTAAAATGGTGTCAGGTTTAGCGTACGAGGCGGCTAAAGCCATGTTTAGTGCAACGTTGCCGAGTATGTTTGGGGACGTGATGGTACACACTGCGAAGGCGATAAAGACGGTCGTCAAACTGGCCATTATCACGGCTCAGTATTACGACCAGAAAAAAAATCTTGAAAACTCAGTTAAGCCGGGGCAATGCGTCAGGCAAATTCATAAGGATGCGCTGAATGACTGGCTGCTTAAGTCAGCGTTGACTGAGATTATCAGTGCGCTGGTTCCGATGCCTGAGGGAGTGAGCGTGGGTGCGAAGACGGTAGCGCAAGTGGCATTAACCGGGGTGAAGATGAAGCGTGACGGCATTATGCCGACATTTAAAAAAATAGGGGAAGAATTCAAGACCGAATTGCCATCAGCCATGTTGCTTCAGGGCGTTGCGGCAGGTGCGAAAGAGGTCGTGCTTGATGTCTATGAATGGAACCTCGCCAGGTTGCAGAAGCAAGCATTAGCCGATTTAGCCCAGGGTGATACTCGCACTGCGGGGCAGAAGCAGCCACGCTCTGTGGCAGAGACCGAGGCGATGCAAGGGGATGCCGCTGTGGCGGATGCGTCATCACCCCGCAAACTCAGAGGTAAAAGAGGTGTTACGACGGAGACGGGGACGAAAGTCAGTGCCGAAGACAAGATTGCGGCAGTTAATACTCGGAGTCGTGGCTCCTTCTCGGTGAATACCAAGGTTGAGGTTTATCAGGGGCATCCAACCTATGACACGATAACAGTTGATCTTAAAACAGCACTGGAAAATAAAGACAATAAATTTTTAAATATCCGTTATCCAACAGGTACATTAACGTCAGTACAAAACGAGTTCGATAGTTATTCAAAGCGTAATTTTCATCGCGATAAAATAACATTTATCGCAAGGCAGATGACACCCGAGCAGTGGGTTGCCTATATGAATTTCAAACATAATGGTGCAAACATATCACAATCCCGCCTGGTATATGTAAAAACCGACGGTACAGAAGGTACGGGTGAATTACAGGACGTGTTAAACAATACCAATGGTGACGTTTCCAAAATAATCAGAAGCGATGATTATCTGGCAAAAAGAGTGGTTGATGATTTGGATTTTTATGTGCAGGCAAATAAAACGCTTCCACTTGAAGATCGTATCACACAGGATAGGTTAAATTTCGATCGCACCCTTGCATATTATAATATGACAAATGGTGATCCTAAGAAACTGCCTGAGTTGATTCAATCGGGTGAGCTATCTGCATCATCATGGGATGCATGGAACACGATACAGGATACTAAAAATGAGCTGAATCGTGCGATTGCAGATAAAACAAGTTTCACCGAGGTCCGGCAAGCTCATCGGGACATGTTTTATAAACAATATGAACAGATAGACCCTGGTAAAGGTTATGAGTATAACCAGACTATACAAAATAAAATCGACCTGATCAAAAATGAGTACGATATTTATACTGCTCTCGAACAGGATACCAATGAAGCCATTAACGCTCTGAAATCGCAACGCATCACCTTCTCAGAGGAACCATTAGAGCGTATGCGGCAGTCACTTATTGTCGCCTATAAGATGAAATACCCGGAAGGGGCAGAAGGATTCCGTGATAAAGAAATTTATCAGGACGCACTGCGGATATTAGCGAATAAAGATGCCGATCCCGAAAAAGCACAGGATCTGGCGAATGCGCATATGCTGATTAATTATATTGGCTATCACCGGCCAGAATGGACCGGAAATCGACATATCAAATTGGATGCGAATGATTTTTATAAAAATCTTTCTGATGTCAGTGTCAAAATGTCAGCTGAAGATGTATTTGATACCTTTAGTCAAACCCTGTCATCTCCGGCATCTCCTTATAAGGGTTTGAATGAATTGCAACCTATTTCAGAATACTGGAATAAAACAGATAGCGAATATTATGCTGATATTGACGACTACAAAAATAATCATGCAAAAAATGAAGCTACTGATGATATCCATTATCTGGAACTCTCTTCGGGAGTCTATCCGTCAGATGTATTGACCCCCCCCGTTGCTGTCAAAACTTTTCAGGTGGAAGTGCCGGTTACTGAAGTCAGGTTCAGCGAGAGTAAAACCCTTAAAGGGGATTTTAACCATTATGAAACAGAGAAAGGAACAGTATCGTTGTATCAGACCAGGTCCGGTGATTACTGGGCTTTGACGACAGTGGGAAATAACAAGAAGCTGACAAAGATAAATGCTGACATTTTTTCCCGCTATGAGAATCTAAGTTCTTTCGATAATGAAGAACAGGTCAAAAGATTTTTCAGAGATACCGGGGTCGATGAAGATTTATTACCACGCCCGGAAACAACCACGGCATATGCGACTCTTGCGAGTGGAGCCGATAGCGTCTTGTTAGCACCATATCGTTTGGGTCAAGCCATCGCAGGGCGTGACATCTCAAAGCCTGTCATTAAGGTGCATGTTGATCAACGCTATTTTAAAGTCAAAGAAACGGGTCCGGTGCGCACTAATTCGAATAAAAGCATGCGTCAGTTGATGATTGATGAAGCAACGGAAACCAATAAGCAGGTGGCAGAAGAGAAGAAAAACTTCTCCTCGTTTGATCGTAGAACTAAACCTGCTGACTGGGATAGCCTTTCACTGCAAAAGAGATTTTATCGTGCCCTGAGTATCACCTGGGGCCAGGCCAAGGATTTTAACCTCGCTGTTTTTAAACCACTGGAAATCTATGTCCGCTGGCTGGAAGATGCCGGTTATAAACCAACCGACGAAGACATAGCGGAAGCCTATGTTGATTTAGGCATCGCCATCGCGACGCTCGGTTACGGCTCCACGGTTAAAAGTATCAAGGGAATCAAAAAGGCACTGCAACTGGTGAGAGAAGCCAGAGAGATGGGTCTGAAAGGCAAGGCATTTAAATTGCATATGTTTAAAGGCATGGCGCCTATCATGCAAGGTGCGGCTAAAGGCATGGTGAAGGCACCGTTGCGCGAAGCCTTTCCTCTGTATGACTTCTCCGATATGGCACTGAGCCTGGCTAAAAAACCATCGAGACCTGCAAACCTGAACCTGGTGCCTGAGTCAGATGTGGCAAGAATCAATGGCCAGGCATCCGCGACGCCTGTTGTTAATACCCCCGGTACGATCAGCAGCCGAGGCCTGCATGACACATTCCAGGTCGGTGTGACAAAAGACCAGGGCGTGACGATAAATCACTATGTTGACAGCCCGGCAGCGCGTCGGTCCTATGTCGATGATGCGCAGCAATTCTACACGCAGACCAATCAAAATGGTGCTGAAATTAGATTAACCACTCATGAGACCAATGGCGCTATTATCCATAATGAAATTACCGATGCCGACTATCGTATTCGTACTTCTGGCGCATCGCCAAAAGGAAAAATTATCGTTTTAACGGGAACACATGGTAGTCCCAATGGCGTGAGAAATGACACATTTACCGAGCGCGGTTTTTATCGTAGCGATGTAAGAGCGAATGCGCTCAATTCAAATGTGCAGATTATTGATATATCAGGAAAAACTGACGAGGAAATCGCAGCTATTATCAAGGGCGCGCAGAAAGGTGATACCGTTATCGGCGCTTTCTGTCACAGTCGTAATGATAAAGCTATTACCAAGGCACTTGGCATCCCACCGTTAGAATCACATGTCACCCCGGATGGTAGTGAATGGCTGAGAAATATCCAGCGCAAGACACCGTCATCGCTGCGTGAACTGAGTCCTGCGACATCAAGACTTCCGGTTCCATCGACTAAAGTGATGGCGGGCCAGGAATATTTGTCAAAACCTAACGAATCGCTGATGGATATTATGATGGAATATAACTCGCAACACCCAAAAAATAAGACAAGTATTAATGCGTTAAGAAAGCTCAATCCTCATCTGGCAGATAAGAAGACGGTCCCTGATAACGTCGTCCTTCCGGTGGGGACTAAAGTTAATATTCCAGAAGTTTCGACGAAAAAGAAGGGGATATTATGGTAATTAATTTATCCGCAGGCACATGAAAATCAACTCGCAGAGGGGTATGGCACCCCTCTGGATTTCATCAGCTTACTCAGGAATAGTATTCCGGTGCTTTTTTAAAATTAGCCCAGGCATCGGGGTCATGGCCTGTCACTACAATGGCATCAGCACGCTCAGCAACGGCTCTGAGCTTCTGTACGGAACGGACTGAATCGACCGCTGAAGCGAGGAAGCCAGGCAGTGCTTTTTGCTCCCAGTGATCCACGGTATAAGCCGCATCGATAGTCAACAGCAGTGGTTTGCTGTTCGGCAGGCGTACCAGGAACGACTGATGACCAGGGGCATGGCCGGGAGAAAAAATGGTGGTTAAGGTGCCGTCGCCGTAGATGTCATAAAAATCATCGTCGGTGCCGTTGAGGAATTGCCAGTTCAGCCCTGGACGGTCAAAGTCATTACGGATATAGCCACCCGCTGCAAACCAGTCTGGCGTAAAGGCATACTCATACTCCGCCCGCTGCACGATATGACGGGCGTTCGGGAAGCGGCCAATAGCCCCGGTATGGTCGAGATGCAGGTGCGACTGCACCACATATTTCACATCTGCTGGGTCGATGCCCAGCGCTTTCACCTGATCGACACATCCCTGATCCTCGCCAAGTACTGGCCAGTAAACATCGCAGATTCCGCCCCAGTAACCTTTGGGATCGGTTGCCACCTCGATGGCATTGCCACCATCAATAATGGTGTGGCCGTCAGGGTGGGTGATGAGAAAGAAGGGCACGGGGATTTCATAATCTGCCCCGGCTCCCTGGTTCATCTTGATATTGTGCACCTTACATTTCAGGGTGCCGGACTGGAGCATGTAGAGTCGTATATCTTTCATACTGGGCATTCCTCTGGTTCGTCGTGGGTACTTTATTGTTGTGGGGTAAGGCTTTTAGAATGCTTCGCGATACAGATTCAGGGCGTCCTGCTCCAGAACCTCTACCGGGTTATTGGTGAGCAGGCGCGTTTGTAACATGGCATCGGCAGCCAGTCTGGGCAGGCTTTCCTCGGTGACACCGACATCGCGCAGTCGTCGCGGTGCGCCGCTTTGTTCCATCAGTTGCAGCATATGCCCGACGAAAGCACTGGATCGGGTATCCGCATCGCCACTGCCCGCGACGCCAAGCACATCCGCCAACTCGGCATACAACGGAGCCGCAGCGCTGGCGTTGTAGCGCAGTACCGGTCCGAGCATCAGCGCATTGGAAAGGCCGTGCGCGACATGGTAGTGACCGCCCAGCGGGTAAGCGAGGGCATGCACGGCGGCAACCGGCGAATTGGCAAACGCCTGGCCTGCTAACGTGGCACCCAGCAACATCCCTTCACGCGCAGCGCGGTTGCTACCGTCTTGACAGGCGCTGATCAGATTGGCTCCCAGCAGTCTCAGAGCCTCACGCGCCAGCGCATCAGACAGCGGGTTTTTCTTGTGCTTACTGGTATAGGCCTCGATAGCGTGCACCATGGCATCGATGCCGGTAGCAGCGGTATGAATTTTTGGCAGGCCCACCGTCAATTCGGCATCCAGCAACACAAAGTCAGCATACAGTTGAGGTGCAACCACCCCCATTTTGGTCGTTTCGCCGGTGGTGATGATGGCGATATTGGTGACCTCGGAGCCGGTTCCGGCGGTGGTGGGAATCAGCACTAGCGGCAGGCGTGACCCTGTCACCTTTCCGATACCATACATCTCTGCCAGCGGCTGATCCCCTTCAGCCATCACGGCGGCAATTTTGGCGATATCCAGCGAGGAACCGCCGCCGAGGCCGATAATAATGTCGCTCCCGGCCTGTTTAATGACTTCCGCACAGGCATGCACGATAGCTTCCGGCGGATCCGCCACCACGTCATCAAACACCGTGACGTTAAAACCCGCCGTGGTGAGATTTTCCACGATGGGCGCGATCAGTCCGGCTTTCACCAGCCCGGCATCGGTAATCAACCCGACATTCCGCTGGGTAAAACGTGCCGCCACGCTGACGCCCAGTTGCTGAGCGCCTCCCCACTTCATTTCAATCGCGGGTACGGTACGAAACTCGAATGGATTGATAGTCATCTCATCTCCTCTTTCCAGGTTGCGATATTCAGGCGATCTCAGAACACAGGTATTTGATTTCCAGATATTCATCGATGCCGTGATGGGAACCTTCACGGCCAAGGCCGGATTGCTTGACGCCGCCGAACGGGGCGACTTCATTCGAAATCAGCCCACTGTTATGGCCAACCATGCCGTATTCAAGGGCTTCGGCGACACGCCAGGTGCGGCGAACATTTTCGGTATAGAAGTAAGCGGCGAGGCCAAACTCGGTGTCGTTAGCCATGGCAATCACTTCTTCTTCGGTAGTAAAGCGGAATAGCGGGGCCACCGGTCCGAAGGTCTCTTCGCGCGCAATCTTCATCTGTTGCGTGGCACCGACCAGCACCGTGGGTTCGAAAAAGGTGCCACCAAGCGCATGAGGTTTACCGCCGGTGATGACGGTGGCACCCTTCGCCAGCGCATCTGCGATATGGTCTGTCACCTTGCTGATGGCGGCTTCATCAATCAGTGGCCCGATCATCACATTCGCCTGATGACCTTCGCCGACTTTGAGAGCGGCAACCCGTGCGGCAAGCTTCTCCGCAAAGGCGTCATACACCCCGGACTGCACATAAATGCGGTTAGAGCAGACACAGGTCTGCCCGGCATTGCGATATTTGGAGGCCATGGCACCTTCCACCGCGGCATCCAGATCGGCATCGTCAAACACGATAAAAGGCGCATTGCCGCCAAGTTCCAGTGAGAGTTTTTTGATGGTGGGAGCACATTGCGCCATCAGAATGCGGCCCACTTCGGTGGAGCCGGTGAAGGAAAGCTTGCGCACTGTATCGCTTTCAGTGAGTACCGCACCCAGCTTACGGGCATCCCCGGTAATCACCTGGAAAACCCCGTCCGGAATGCCCGCCTGCTGGGCAAGTACTCCCAGCGCCAGCGCCGTCAGAGGTGTTTGTTCGGCGGGTTTGACGATCATGGTGCATCCGGCTGCCAGCGCAGGCGCAGCTTTACGCGTGATCATCGCTGCCGGGAAGTTCCACGGGGTAATGGCTGCACAGACGCCAATCGGCTGCTTGATCACCACAATACGTTTATTGGTTGCCGGGGCCGGAATGGTTTCGCCATATACGCGTTTGGCTTCTTCAGCAAACCATTCAACAAACGAGGCTGCATACAACGCCTCGCCTTTGGCTTCCGCCAGCGGTTTGCCTTGCTCGGCGGTCATCAATGCGGCGAGGTCATCGGCATTTTCGACAATCAGATCAAACCAGCGGCGCAACAGAGCTGTGCGATCTTTGGCGGCCAGCTTGCTCCAGCTGCGAAAGGCTGCCTGAGCAGCGACAATGGCGTTGCTGGCATCCTCTGCCGCCAGCGCAGGAACGGAGGCGATAATTTCACCCGTGGCCGGGTTATTCACGTCAATGGTCGCGCCATCGCCTGCGTTCACCCATTCACCCTTTATCAGACAACGGTCACGCAGCAGAGATGGATTTTTGAGTTGGATCATGGACTCCCCCATAAGATGAGTTCAATATATTGAACTAATATCACTATAGTGAACTAAGTGTGAGGGCGCAGTATGTCAGGGGAATCCGTAACAAAAAGCGATCAAACGCGCAAAAATATCGACACCGTCCCCGCCCTGCGTCGTGCTGTGACGATAATGGATTTAGTTGCGGCGTCGGGTGATGGGCTGACTGCCGCAGAGATCACGCGTCAGCTGGCATTGCCGAAAAGCACCGCGCATGGGCAACTGAATGTCCTGACGGAGCTGGGGCTGCTGGTCAGAAGCGCAGACGGGACATTTCGCCTCGGGCCGCACCTGATGCGCTGGGCAGACGGTTTTCTGTCACAGATGGATATTGTCTCGCTTTTTCGTGAATATTTTGCCAGTGACTCGGCACTGGAAGGCTATACCATCACGCTGACTGTGCTTGACCGTGATGAGGTGGTCTACATCAGCTGCCGAAATTCAGATAAACCCCTGGGGCATACGTTCCGCATTGGTATGCGTCTGCCTGCTCCTTTTACCGCCACGGGCAAGATGCTGCTTTCCCGGCTAAACGATGATCAACTGGCCGCGCTTTTTGCCACGCACTTTCCTGCGCCGATGACGCCGACCAGCGTGCCGGATCTCGCTGAACTTAAGCAGGAGCTGGCGATCATTCGTGAGCGGCATTTTTCCATTGATAACGGGCAGATTCATGCGGCAATGACCTGCGTCGGGGCGGCGATTTACGACCATTCCGGCCGGGCCATCGCCGGGATTGCGACCAGTTTTCTCAGCAGCGAGGCGGAGACGGGGCTGATTGAGACGCTGGGGGAGAAGATGCGTTGTGCGGCGTTGGCGCTTTCCAGGCAGTGCGGTTATCAGGGTTGATAACCGCACGGACGCCCCCTTACTGCAGGCTTTCTTTCACTTTCTTCACCGCTTCAGCATCCACCGGTGCTGCGGCGTTACCCCAACTGTTGCGGATATAGGTCACTACCGCAGCGATCTGATCGTCACCCAGGGTACCGGCAAACGACGGCATTGCCGGTGCGGTGGGGCGCGTATCGGTATCTACGCCGCGACTACCGGCCGCCACCACGCGAATCAATGAAGTGGCATCTGGCTGGTTGAGCAGCGGGTTATCTTTCAGCTGCGGGAAGATGTTCTGCTCACCCCGCCCGCCTGGACTGTGGCAGGCCGAACATTTTGACTCATAGATCTGCGCGCCCAGTTTCATGCGGTCATCGCTGGCAGGCAGCGGTTGTGGCACTTTCTCACTGGTTTTGTCTCCTTCTTTCAGGAAAGTGGCGACGGCCTGCAAATCCTCATCACGCCAGTGCTGCGTGGAGTGGCGCACCGCATCCGCCATCGGCCCGGAGGCGATGTCGAAGCGATTTACGCCAGTGCGCAGATAGCTGACGATATCTTCCTTCGTCCATTTGCCCAGCCCGGTATGGTCGCTGGCACTCAGATTGGGGGCATACCAGCCTTCCACCACTTCGCCTCCCAGGAACTGACCGTTTTTATCGCCCCCGATCAGGTTTTTCGGCGTATGGCAGGTCCCACAGTGGCCGAGGCCCTCAACCAGATAAGCACCGCGATTCCATTGCGCCGATTTTTGCGGATTGGGCTGGAATTCGCCTTTGTCGAAGTTGATCCAGTTCCACACCATCAGGCTGGTACGGATATTGAACGGGAAGGGCAGCTGATTGGTTTCCACTTCGTTATGCACCGGCTGCAATGTCTGCATCCAGGCCCACAGATCCTGCAAATCCTTGTCAGACATTTTGGTATAGGCGGTAAACGGCATCGCGCCGTACAGGCGTTTTCCGCCGTGACCAATCCCTTCTGTCATGGCGCGTTTGAAGTCGTCGTAGCTCCAGTTGCCGATACCCGTTTCGCGATCCGGCGTGATGTTAGCGCCCACCAGGGTACCGAAAGGTGTCTGCAGTTTTACGCCACCGGCAAAAGGTTGTTTGGGGTCGGAGGTGTGACATGCCGTACAGTCACCGAGGGTAGCGATATAGCTGCCCCGGCTGTATTGGTCATATTCTGGCTGTGCCTGCACGCTAAAACTGGCCGCGACCAGCCATGCCGCAGCTGAGAGAGAAATGAAAGTCTTCATGCGGTGATCATCTCCCCAGGGCGTTTCAGATAATAAGTACGGATGGCATGTGCTGCCTTAAAGGCCAGCGCGCCGACGGTGCCGGTTGGGTTGTAGCCCGGGTTCTGCGGAAAAGCCGAAGCGCCAACCACAAACAGATTCGGCACGTTCCAGACCTGCAAATGTTTATTGACGGAGCTGGTGCTGGGATCGGCACCCATCACAAAACCGCCCACCACATGGGATGATTGGTAAGGGACGCTGTTCCAGTGGCCGGTCATCGGCTTGGAAACAATCTCGCGTGGATTCATCGATTTAGCGATTTCTGCCACCTTTCCGGTACAGTATTGCGCCATCTTCAGGTCATTCTCAGCGAAGTCAAAGGTGATGCGCAGCAGCGGGCGGCCATGCGGATCCTTGTAATTAGGATCGAGCGACAGATAGTTGGTGCGCGTGGTGTAGCTACTGGCTTCACAGCCGATAGACATGGTGCTCAGGTAATTATCTTTAACGGCACGTTTCCATTTGGAGCCCCATTTCGGGGTGTTTGGCGGCACCGGTCGGTAACCAATCGGGGCAGAACCGATTGGCGTCACACGGATGCTGCCGCCGCCAAAGAAGCCAAGACCGCTATGGTCGAAGTTGTCGTTATTAAACTCATCAATACCCATGCCGACAGCGCCTGCGCCGATAAAGGGATTAAAGTTTTTGCCATCGAAAAATAACGTCACGCCGTTTGCGGTTTGATAGGCATAGTTGCGTCCGGTGGTGCCGCGATTGGTTACCGGGTCGTAGGCTTCCCCAATATTGGAAAGCAGCATCAGGCGCACGTTTTCGAAGGTGAAAGCAGCGACGATCACCAGGTCGGCGGGCTGTTCCCATGTGTCACCCGAGGAGTCCACATAGGTTACGCCAGTGGCTTTTTTCCCGGTCGAGTCGGTCAGCACTTCCAGCACTTCGCAGTTGGTATAGGCGGTGAAATTATCTTTACGCATTAACGCCGGGAGTACCGTGGTAATGGCGCTGGCTTTGGAATAGTTGGCGCAACCGTAGTTGGTGCAGAAGCCACAGAAGGTGCAGGGACCCATAGTGACGCCATACGGGTTGGTATAGGCTTCGGAAACCAGTGATGAAGGAACCGGGAACGCTTTATACCCCATATTCTTCGCCGCTTCGGCAAACAGGGTTGGTCCGTAAGGCTGGCGCAAGGGCGCTGTCGGGTAATCGCCGGAACGCATACCTTCAAACGGGTTGCCACCCTCACGTTTTTCACCGTTGACGTTAGCGGCATAACCGGAAGTCCCGGCTACACGCTCGAACTGCATATAGTGCGGTTCCATCTCCTCCCAGCTGGTGCCCCAGTCCTGCAGTACCAACTCGTCAGGGATGGCACCGTAGCGTTCGGTGAGATGGCTTTTGAGGCGGAACTCTTCTGGCTGGAAACGGAAGGTGATGCCAGCCCAGTGGTTACCTGCGCCGCCGGTGCCGTTCCCGGGGTGAAAAGAACCCCAGGTGCGCATTGGCAGCGCGGTTTGTGAGGGGTTATTACGCATGGTGCAGGTGTTCTGCCGGGTACGCAGCATCAGTTCTTCGCGCATCACGTAACGCAATTCATCGGTCACCGTGGCGACATTGAAGTCACGCGCAGTATCGCGCCAGGGACCACGTTCAATCCCGATGACTTCCAGCCCCTCATCGGCCAGTTCTTTGGCAATAATCGACCCTGCCCAGCCGAGGCCAATGACCACGACATCGGTTTTTGGTAATTTTTTCATGCGTTATCCCCTGGCTTTCCATTGCGCAATGCTGATGGGCTCGAGTCCCAGATTCTCGTTATGGCGCTCGATATAGTCGCGATAGTCATAACGCGCGCCGGGGAATCCCAGCATCTTCCAGGAGACCATCTCTTTGTTGCCGCCATAAATCGGATCGGCAAAGAAGCCTTCCATGGTGTTATTCAACACGTCGAGGAAAAACGATTTCGCGTCGTAGCCGTCGAACTGCACCTTGCCTGCTTCCATCGCCTCCAGCAGCTGGTCCTGCTGTTCAGTGGTCAGCTCGGCAAAGTTCTTTTTCGTGGTTTGCTGCACGTAGCGATTCAGTGCTGCAATGCCATGGCGATAGCGCTGCTGTGGCACCAGCGGCGACTGGTCGCCTTGCTCCGGTGTACCCTGCTGGAAAGGACCTTCCATATACAGCCGTTCAAAGGTGCCGTAAAAACCCTGCAACTGGCGATCGATAAACACCGCACAACCCGCCTCTTTGCCGCCGATGCTGAGCTCATCGGCAGGGATCAGGCGGTCCACAATGGCTTCAACGGTCTGGGCTTCTTCCGGGGTAAAGAACAGCCAGCCTTGCTGGTCAAACGATTCGGGGGGATTGTCGGAGAAGGGCGTCCAGCCCGGTGAACCTTTGAGAGAGACGGCATCAGCCGCTTGCGTCACGGTGGCGGCGACGCCCAGCGTCGTCCACGTCAACACCTGCCGTCGCGTGACGCCCGGCAGCGTTTTGGCTCTTTTTTTCATTTTGCTTCCTAATTGTAAGTTGAACAAATTTGCAACAAAGGTGTTTCCAGCTTCGAAAATATCGCCACAGACTCTGCGTGTTGTGTTTATGTATAATTAACATTGTACAAATGTTAAATGTAGGGGCTTTCGGCGATACAGCCAGTTGCCGGGCAGGAAAATGCATTTTTTGTTCAAAAAGAAACAAATGAGAGAGGTTCTTGCGGGTGTCTACTTAAGCGAATGTTACAAATTCTGCGCAGTAGCGACATCGGTGATGCAGCGGATCAGCGCCTTGGCCGCTGGCGCGTGTAAAGCCCCCTGGCGCAGCGTTAGACCAATCTCGCGATGGGTATTGGGCAGGGAAAATTCTAACGGGCGCAGGATCCCCGCAGTGAGTTCGTATTCAAGCTGATGGGACGACACCGCCGCCACCATATCGGAATTTAGCAACAGACCACGCACGATGGCGAGATCGCCACTTTCAACCATCGGGGTGGGTACGTTGATGCCCAATGCCTGAAAAGCACTATCCAGCAGATGGCGCGCGGGCGAGTTCACGCGCGGTAAGATCCACTGCACAGGGGGTAAATCCGTTGCGCTGAGTTGACGTCCGGCCAGCGGATGTTGCGGTCGCACCACTAATACCAGCGATTCGGCAAACAATACCTGGTTTTGAATATCCAGCACGTTCTCATCCTGACGCAATGCGCCGAGGATGAAATCAATATCCCCGGCGCGCAGTTCGGTCACTAACGCGTCGAAGGCACTTTCATTGGTGACGATTTTAATACCCGGATGGGTTGCCACCAGCCGGGTAATCGCCAGTGGCAGCAGGGTGCTGCGACACAGCGGCAAGGCACCCACATGCACCGTGCCACGTAAAATACCGGTTGCTGCTGCCAGGTCTTCCGGGATATGGCGAATCTCATTCAGTGCGCGGCTGATAAAAGGTGCCATTTCCCGCGCGGCGGTGGACGGCATCATCCCTCTCGGTGTGCGCTGGAACAGGGATATTCCGGCACCTTTCTCCAGCACCTTCAGTGCAGCACTGACCGCAGGCTGGCTGATGCCGAGTGAATTCGCCACGCTTTGCGTATGGTGCAGGCGATATAACCGCAGAAAGACCTGCAGGCGACGCACATTGAACAACCAGATGGGTTCGGCATCGTCACGGTGATAATCGCGCTGTTTGAGCCGACTCAGGGTCGCCGGGATACGCTGCAACTCGCTGATGGCGCGCTGCGCCCGTGGCAGCACGCATTTCCCCATTTCCGTCAACAACATGCCGCTGGCATGACGCTCAAACAACGGTGTGGCTAAAGTGTGCTCAAGATCACGGATAGATCGGGTGATCGCCGATTGCGTGCGAAATAATTTCTCCGCCGCTTCCGAGACCGTCCCGCGTTCCGCGATCATGCAAAAAGCGCGTAGTTGCATGATTTTAATCTCATTTTCTTCGGCTTTCATTGCTGGCGTTTCCCCGGCTTCTGTGACGATCGAAATCACAACATAAATAAAAATCATAGCTCGCGCAATGAAAGGCATTATCCGGCCAGCAAGTGGCATGTCAGGATGAAAAAAACAGCCACCGCAGGATAGAAAGATGGAAAACACCGTTAAAAAAAGTGCCCTCGTTGTCAGTGCTCACTCTGCCGATTTTGTCTGGCGCGCGGGTGGCGCTATCGCCTTACATGCCGAGCGTGGCTATGACGTCCATGTGGTTTGCCTGTCATTTGGTGAGCGGGGCGAATCCGCCAAACTGTGGCGCAAAGGCAATATGACGGAAGACATTGTCAAAGCGAATCGCCGCAGTGAAGCGCAGTCAGCGGCGGAAATCCTCGGCGCATCGATTGAATTTTTCGACCTGGGTGATTACCCGCTGCGTGCCGATAAAGAGACCCTTTTCCGGCTGGCAGATGTGTTCCGCAAAGTGCAGCCACATTTTGTGCTCACCCATTCGGTTGCCGATCCCTACAACTACGATCATCCACTGGCTGCCAATCTGACTCAGGAAGCGCGCATTATCGCCCAGGCCGAAGGCTACCGTCCGGGTGAGCCGATTATCGGTGCACCGCCGGTTTACTGCTTCGAACCGCATCAGCCGGAACAATGCAACTGGAAACCGGATGTGCTGCTGGATATCACATCGGTGTGGGAGAAGAAATATGCGGCGATTCAGTGCATGGCGGGTCAGGAGCATCTGTGGGAATACTACACCCGTGTGGCTCTGCAACGTGGAGTGCAGGCGAAACGCAATGTGGGGATCGCCTCGTCACGCGTCATCAGTCACGGTGAAGGCTACCAAAGCCTGTTCCCGCGTGTGACGGAGGATTTGTCATGAGCCAGGTCAACCAGAAAGGCGTGGTGGTACGCCAAATCGAGCGGGCAGACGCGGATCTGGTGGCGCAGTTCGCCACCTTCGGTGTGGCGACGGTGCATGAAGCGCAGCAGCGTCAGGGATTACTCGATGCGCGCATTCGCCCGGTGCAGCAGGGTACCACCATCGCGGGCAGCGCACTGACGGTGCTGGTTTCCCCCGGCGATAACTGGATGTTCCATGTCGCAGTTGAGCAATGCCAGCCGGGTGATGTGCTGCTGGTGGCTCCCACTTCAGATTGCCATGACGGCTTCTTTGGCGATTTGCTGGCAACCTCGCTACAGGCGCGCGGTGTGGTGGCGCTGGTGGGCGATATCGGCATTCGTGATAGCCAGACGCTGCGCGAGATGCATTTTCCGGTATGGTCGCGGGCGGTGTATGCACAGGGCACGGTGAAAGAGACGCTGGGGTCGGTGAATGTGCCGGTGATTTGCGCCGGTCAGTTAGTCAATCCAGGTGATCTGGTGGTAGCGGATGATGACGGCGTGGTGATTGTGCCGCGTGCCGATGCCAAAACGGTGGCGCAGGCGGCAGCGCAGCGGGTTGAGATCGAAGAAAGCAAGCGCCAGCGTCTGGCTGCGGGGGAACTGGGGCTGGATATTTACCAGATGCGACAAAAACTGGCCGCGAAAGGATTGCGTTATGTCGATTCGCTGGCAGAACTGAAGAGTCTCTGACGATGAAACAGACGCTGATCCCCTGTGTACTTATGCGTGGGGGTACCTCCAAAGCCGCCTGTTTTCTGGCGCAGGATCTGCCTGCCAATCCGGCGCTGCGCGATCGGGTGCTGCTGGCGGTGATGGGGTCGCCCGATGCGCGGCAAATCGATGGCATCGGGGGGGCTGATCCGCTGACCAGCAAAGTGGCGATCATCTCTCCCTCGACGCATCCCGATGCTGACGTTGAGTATCTGTTCGCTCAGGTCAATGTGGATAAAGCCGTGGTCGATTACGGTCAGAACTGCGGCAATATTCTGGCGGCGGTGGCCCCTTTTGCTATCGAAAAAGGGCTGGTGGCGATACAAGGCGTAGAGACGCGGGTGCGTATCTTTATGGTCAACACCGGTCAAATCGCCGAGGCGCAGCTGCCAACACCCGATGGCGCGGTGGAGTATGAAGGAGATGTGCGTATCGATGGCGTACCTGGCTACGCGGCTCAACAGGTCCTGAACTTTACGGATATTGCCGGTTCCAGTTGTGGCGCATTGCTGCCCACCGGGCAGGCAAGGGATCAGTTTGATGGGGTGGCGGTGACCTGCATCGATAATGGCATGCCGGTGGTTTTACTACGCGCCGCTGACCTGGGCCGTACCGGGCTGGAGAGCCGCGAACAGCTGGATAATGACGACGAGTTAAAAGCACGGCTGGAATCGATTCGTTTACAGGCCGGGCCGCGGATGAATCTGGGCGATGTGGCACTACGCACCGTGCCAAAAATGACCCTGATAGCAGAACCGACTCAGGGCGGAGTGCTTTCCACCCGCACTTTTATTCCACATCGCTGCCATGCTTCGATCGGCGTGCTGGGCGCGGTCAGCGTGGCAACGGCCTGCCTGATTCCCGGTTCAGTGACGGAAGGGATCGCGCAACTCAATCCAGGCGCAGAGCAGCGTCTGGCTGTTGAACATCCGAGCGGGGAGTTCAGTGTGGTGTTACAACGCGATAGCGCTGGGAATGTTACCCGCAGTGGCTTGATTCGCACTGCACGGCTGCTGTTTATCGGAACGGTAGCGGTACCGGGTTCAGTGTGGCAGGGAGAAAAACATGACTAAAATCGCCATTATTGGTTTTGGTGAAGCCGGACGGATCTACGCCAAGGATCTGGCGGCGCAGGGTGCGCAGGTAACGGTGTGGGATAACAAATTCCTCAGCGCCGAGGCAGATCAACTTAAAGCTATGGCGGGACAATGGCGGGTGCGCGCTGCGCACAGCCTGGCGCTGGCGCTGGAAGGGGCCACGCTGGTTCTCTCGCTGGTGACCGCCGCTAACGCCTTGCAGGTGGCGCAACAGGCCGCAGCGCTGCTGCGACAGGGACAAACTTTACTGGATTTTAATTCTGTCGCGCCTGACACCAAACGCGCAGCGGCGCAGGCGGTGACCGAGGGCGAAGGAGGCTATCTGGATGTGGCCGTCATGGCCCCGGTGCCACCCAAGCGGCTGGGCACACCGCTATTAATCGGTGGCACACAGGCCGCCACGGTTGCTGCACTGCTATCCGGGCTGGGTTGCCAGGCCCGCGCCGCCAGTGAGGAGATTGGTACGGTGTCCGCGATCAAGATGTGTCGCAGCGTGATGATCAAAGGTCTGGAGGCGTTAACTACCGAGTGTCTGGCTGCCGCACAACGTTACGGTGTCGAAGAGGCGGTGCTGAATTCGCTGCATACCAGCTTTCCCTCGCTGGGCTGGAATGACGCGCTGCCTGACTATCTTATCAGTCGGGTTGCGGAGCACGGTGTCAGGCGCGCGGAAGAGATGCAGGAAGTGGTGAAGACCTTACAGGATGTCGGGCTGGAAGCGCCGCTTAGCCGGGCTATTCGTCAGGTCCAGGCGGAATTACCGGCTCAGCTTAAATCGCATCAGCTGCAATATCAGGATCTGGTGCCGTTTAGCTGGCGTACGGTGCTGGCGAAACTGTCGCCAAAATGTTAGTAGCGGTGCGATTTATCGCGCCGCAGTCGCACCTGATGACGGAGAGGCTAATTTACACACCGACCAGGTAGAGTGGCTGTGTAGCATCTTCATCAGTACACAACCCAAAGGTATTGCTGAAAAGAAACCATGCCATGGAAAAATCCTCTGTCGCGCGTTCCGGGTGTTGTGCTTTGAAATAATCGCATAGCAAACCGAAGACCATTTCTACATCAGGCAAAATCAGGCGTGCAACCAGCACGTCGCTGGCGAACAAAGCTTTAAAAAAGTCCAGAAAACGGCGCTTATCTGCAACGCCAAAATCGGTAAGTTGCAAAAATCGCGTGGTATCTGATAACCCATAGAAGTTGCGTTCTTCACGTCCCCATTGGTTTGAGTCGGTTACCATTGCGGCATCGATTCTGCTTTGTAATCGAAACAAAAATGCGGATCCAGAAAGCTCGTTCATAAATACCGGGCCAGCAAGGCGATTTTTAGCCCAGGCTGCGAAATCCGCGGCAGTACGGGGGGCGCTATTAATGCCAGCCAGGCGAATCGCTGATCCATTGGAGGGCTGTGGGGCGGGATTGACGAGTAATAAATCGGTAAACTGGTCAGTGCTGAGCGACAATGGCGGAGCCTTTTCCTCATTGGTCAAATGACCCGCCACCGCAGAAAGAATCATGTTGATCGGATGATTATATTGGGTGGACATAAGCGCTGTCGGCCTGATTAACACTAATTGCTGTGCCTGATGAGACTGTCGCCAGTAATGTAGAGTGCTATTGATAATCTGGTGAACCTGACGGGCACAGGTCTGCATATGTCCTGCCTGCCATAAGTGTTCAGGTAAGGAAAGAAACTGATTTAATACCTGCGTGTTATCGGGTATCCCCATCACGAGGAGATGCAGCTGATCCAGTGCCTGCTGCCATGCGTGGTATTGAATGGTTGAACGACGTTGGTCAAAACGAAATGCCCAGGATTCTGCGAATAATTCTGGCGTTACATAAGGTTGCGCACCGAAATAGCTAAAAAAGGAATTTTTCGCCAAAGAGTCCAGATGTAAAGCTGAAGTAGCAGTATCGGAAAACGACGGGCGGTTCCCACGCGACTTAAACCACTCTATTGCGTCAATGGCACGAGACAGATATGTCCGACTGTGCTCAATCCATAAAGTCAGAGAAGGTGTTCTATGCAGTGCGATTAAGGGGTTATCAGTCACTAACTCATTGAGGGCAGTGAAGATCGCCTGCTTTTTTATCAGGTTTTTAATACTGTTGTTGCAAATCCTCTCGTCATAAAGGTCATCGTCACGCCAGGTAAAGACATTCCAGTTTCTGTCGCTAAGTTCGACATCCGCATGGATACGTTGCTGAAGTTCATTATTTAGTGAACGGCCATGTCGTTTCAAATAGACATCGATATCAATCAGTCCGTCGGTATCGATTGCCATACGAAAAGGAATATTTGTCGTGATATTGCTAAGTAAACGTATGTGTTCCCGTCTTGCGGCTTGTGCGTTGAATAGCAGGGATTTATTTTGTTGCAGTTCAGTGGTGGTGAGTAAGGGGAGAAATTCCGGTAGCAACTCTCTTTGTTGTCGGATAATAAAATCTTCAATGGTGGCATTAAATAGCTGTTTTGAAGAAATCTGGTCTGAAGTGTGAATAAGATGCGGCCAGTCAGTGAATTCTTCAGGAAGAGACTGCACAACTCCCTGTGAATCTATAATGCCATATCTGGCTTTCTGGTAATTATCTTCACTGAAAACAAATACGATATTACCGCTATGATATTGCAACACGTAAGGGGTTAATTGGGTGTTGATCTCATTCCGTCTGGTGTCAGCTTGTAAATAATAATCAGGTGTGAAGACCCCCTGACGCAAAAGTTGGCTGGCTACTTCATTTTTCACCAGATGCCAGGATTCCGTTGCATTTCCGGTATTACGTCGCCAGGCAACAGGAATAGACTGCTCAAAAAAAGCCAGTGCGGAAAGTTGACCACGGCGTAATGCGGAAAAATCAGCCTGCAACTCACTATACAAGCTGAGTTTTTCCCAGATTCGGGCATGTGCAAACCTGTCTGCCAGTAGATATAAAACCTCACGATTTTCTGGCAGACTTGCGTAAAGCGCACGCTCGTTTTCATTGATAAAACCCACATAGCAGACATAACGCATCGGATCCCACCAGATTCCCCTGAAGCCAGTCATTGGGAGTTCACCGGCAGAGAGGGTATGATCCCATTTCCGGCGGCTTCTTAATACAGAAGCATCAGCGGGCCAGTCGGTATATTTTCCCATTACCTCGGTGATGGCCTGATCGAAGTAATAAATTGAGGACATATTTTGCGGCCTGGCCAGGCTCCGTGTTTTCCATTTATTCACTGCCGGATGTGCCGCCAGTTTGATAATGTGTTCAGACTTTAGTTGCTCTGCAAGTATATTATCCTTGATATAAAAGGGGAAATGTCTCATCAGCCATGCCACTGCCCGCTTTTTTTGGGTGATGAAATCTGCTTCATTTTGTACCGCAGCGAGCTGGTGTAATTGTTCCTGCACTTCAACTTTTATCCAGTTGAATAAGGTCGTTATGACGCTGTTATTATTCTGCCGATTAGCCAGAGGAGCGGGTACTACTGTGGTGCGGTTAAAATGAATAATATCCTTACTCGCTGGATCGAAACAGATGGCGGTTAAAGCTTCATCCGTGAGTGGTGCGGGTTTCTGGTGGAACATTCCTGTCGCGGGAAAGGACAAAGAATAAGGGAATAAGATCCCCTCATTATTATTTATAATATCGAATCCGATACCCACCACCGTGAGATCAGGACCCTCATTCTTTCCGCCAGTCTGATACCAGGTAAATTGCAGTTCCCCCCGGGCGTGTGCTTGTCTTAATTGTTGCTCTTTGCTTGCGGGCATGGCGATGGTGAGTAGCTGCTGGTGGCTTTGTAGCGCGGTGTTGAATAGAGAAAGCAGTCGTTGTTGTTGTTCAGATGATGAGGTAGCAAAGTGAAGTTCAGTCAGATATGCCGCCAGTGCCTGGCTGTCATCAACGCAGGCAAGTATGTACGTTTGTATCGTAGCTGTATGTTCCAGACAGGTGGCCACGCAGTGCAGCGCATCTTCACCAGTGTGGCGGCCCGGCCGAGTCAGCAAGGCTATTTGTTGTTGAGCGGCAACAGGAATGATGCCTGCATCCTGCATTGCAACGCTAAAGAGTTTCAGCAATGCGCCTTGGCTGACTGTTTCCAGCTGCAAGTTCTGAGCAATGATCGCCCCGAGGCAAAGTTTTTGTGCTGAGACATCTTTTAACCTGATGCTCGCCATTCCCGCGTCCATGCTTTTTAATTGTGTTGTGAAATCAAGAAAATGACTGACGGCGGCAGTCATATAGCGCCGGACTGCCTGCAGTGTTGTACCGTAGTTTATTTTTGAATGTTGCTGAAATTGTTGAGTTAAACTCAGTGATTGAACTTTTATAAAATTCGCATTCGTTAAGTGTGCCAATGTCATCCACGATGAGCTAAGCACAATTTGTAGCTGTCGAAACGCATAATCATATAAATCAGGCGCAGTTGGCGAGGCTAATTTAAAAATATCGCTTAATAATTGTAGCAATCGGTCTTCATCAATAATCGTTCCTGTAGGAAGGTTGCGTTGCAAAACTTTAAGCTGACAATTAATCAGGTTGCCATTTTCATCAAGAATTGTATTGATCAGTGTCGCAGCATCACTCGGGCCCTCTCTTTCTGGCGTGAGCATACTCATAGTATGGCCATATAATCGCTCATGAAAGGGCAGAGCAGAGAAATAGATAAAATTCTGTAGGATGTTATTTAATTCTTGTTGATATAACAGCGTTTCATTTTTTTTCTGGCTGGGTAGTTTGCTCTTTAATGGAGAGATAACCACATCAGTCAGTTGTTCATCATTCAGAGAAGGTAATGGATAAAAAGGATGCTCACTCAGCAGCTGACGTCTGGATCGCTGTTGTGGTTCAGAAATAAAGTCGTTAGTCAGAAAAGTAAATCTGCTACCGTTATCAAGTTGGTAGTATTGGCAGAATAAAAGTGTGGGATAAGTGTCGCAACATTGTTGCATTGCATTTTTAACTAATGATATAAAAATTGGATTGACATCATCGGCAATGATAATTTCTAAACTATTTTTTATAGTGGCACTACGTTGCTCATGTTGCCAGCCAGCCAGGATTTTCTTCGTCACATCTTTAAGATAGAGCGCAAGATTTTGGCTGCGCATTTGAGGAGAAAGATATTCCTGGAATTTTGCCAACCAGTCAGCCTGTGCATCAGCGTTGAGCCATTGTTCTTCCGTATAATTATCCAGTACCCTGGCGCTGTATTCTATGCGTGCGAAGGGTTGATAAATCCGTTCAAATTCATTTTCCATCCAGATTTGATTTCTGATAAATTCAGCCAGTGTGGGGACAACCTCACCGGGATGATGTTGACGGTATTGCTGGCATCGGTGATTGAATATTTCGATGTTTGCGCTAAATAACGTTATTGCAGCGGGGCGTTCTCTTATTGTCTGGTTCATGGCTTGCGTAAAGTAATTAATTATCACAATGTGGAAGTTTTCCTGCATAGCAGAATGTGTGGAATATAAGGTTGTTTTCCCAAGTTTATAATGAATGTTTTGTACTATCTCTTTATGTTTTCTCTTCTTTTCCTTTTCAGATGCTTGTAATAAATTCTCAAGATCTTCACTAAGAAAGACTTGTTTAAGCATAAACAGATAATTAAACTGAAAAGCCTCGGAGTCACTCTCAAGGGTACTATTTATCGCTTTAAATGACTGGCTTATGAGGAGGTTTTGATCGGCAGTTAGTATAATGTTTGATATTGGATTTCTCTTGATTAAATTATCATTGAGATAATCAAAAAACATCCCTGCGTTCAATTCTGATCTGTTGGGGTTAAGATTGTAATGTTTATCAAGATCTATAATTTCACCAACATAATGCCACACTGGAGCGATAAAACTTCTAAAGCAAAACATGGCCATTTCGTCATGGTCGTTCGGTATTTTCCACCCGCCAGCATCTGCAACATCGATAATTGTCTGAATGTCTGGGTTTTTCAACATCGCAAAGAATATTGTATGATAAAGTTCAGGATTGTTGGTATGGATATCAAAAATGTTGGTCGTAATTTTCAATGGTGGTGAATCATCAGAATAACAGGTAATGTTCTTTTTCTGTAGTGTTAATAATATGTGATGCTCCTTTTCCACAAGTTCCTTTGCTGATGGTTTTACCCAAGGGTAAAAAATATAGGATTTTAGTCCAGACTTTAATTCTTTCAGTTGTTTTTTTCCTATGCCCGCAGCCAATGGAAATATAAACGTCTTCCCACTACCAAAACTGAATATTGGATATAATATTTCAGTAGGTTTAGAGGCAACACTTAGTCCAGTCAGAAATATTTTTTCAAATGTCGATTTCAACTCTTCATCAAGATGGTTTATCTCCTTTCTTAGTTTATTTATGCTTTGTTCAAGGGCAGGAGAGGGTTTCTGAATTGCGATGGATATTTTTAAATTTTGTCTTAAAGTATCAAGTTGCAGCATCTTTTTTATTTTTTGTATAGATGCTTTTTTAATGAGGTGCTCAAGTCCTGTTACTTTTTTAATTACTGAGGATAACAGATAAGCATCTGAAGCACATAACACTCCCTGAAAAACATTCTCTAATAATGAAGTCAGAACAATGTCTTCATGTGGGATGATCATATCATCAATCATTTCAACACAACTATACAAAGGTAACTTTTCCTTAAAAAGCTGCCATTTTCCCTTTTTAATATCGTGTTCTCTTTCCGTTTCTCTTGAACTTTCAATTTCTTCTTTTTCATAAGACAAGTATTTTTCGCGAATGTTTGCGATTTCTTTTTGCAGCAGCTTAACCGCATTCGCAGATCGACCCAGCTTTTTCTCGTAGAATAAAGAAATAATTTCCTTGTCAGACCGCGTTGCTTTGCATACTTTAGCTTTGACAAATTTCAGTCGCTCAGTAATATAATCCCACATTTTCTCTGGAGGGCTAACTAATGATTCTTTAAACGCTTTCTCCTCATCACAGGGATCCCAAAAAGGTTTTCCGTCGTGAAATTTGTAGTGTCTGTTTAAAAAATCATTCGGCAGACCAGCAATATCTTCAGTTTTATTTATGGCTAATGTAGTAATTGGAAGTTGTCGATAAATACGGCTGGCCTCGATATTTATCGCGAAAAATTTTCTTTCTTTAGTCTGTATGTTTTCAGCAATAAAAATCGCTCCACGTTGATAATGCCTCCTGGAGTTATAACCGACCTGATACATGATACTGGCTTTAAATCTAAACGATTTAGGCATCAACATTGTGCGTACTTTTTGTATGCGTCGGTTATCGAGTTCTACAATGCTGATTTCAACAAGGGGATTGTTGAATAATTCATAATTCGGATCCATCTCGAACGCGAGACGAACGACTGTTTTATACAGCGCTATATGTTCATTGTAGACTTGTTGATACATCTTCTCATGTTTATCTTTCAACTCATCTCGCTTTGGATGTGGCCGAAGAACAAAGGAGTTGGTGTCATCTGTAGCATAACTTCGTAGCGAGTGAGGCACCAGGTTTGGCAGCCGACGCCGTAATACATCCATACCATCGGGGAAACTGCGAATAACATCACGAATATTCTTGCACCCGCGCAAATACTCTATCTCACCGTGTGGATCGATATAGGGTTGCAAATTGATTCTCAGGCTTTCCCTATCAAAATTTACTGACGTAACCACATTAATATTTTTCTCCAGGTAAGCATCTTCGATCACATCATCAAAAGTTGGGAAAATGAGTCTTTCAAGTTTAACATCGTTTTCATGGTAATTAATAAAATCGCGATTGATGCTGCTGGTGAAATTCTCAAATAATTCTCTGATGGGTGATAATTTTGGTATGCCATCATAAAATTTTCTTCTGCGCAGATAGAATCCATATTTTCTTCCTTCATTTATGGCGAAGTCAAAATCATCATGTAAGACGTATTTATTTTCTGAATATTCTTTACCCAGGTAATTCCAATAGTAATAGGTTTCTTTTGAAACAACGTCCAGGTCACCTTTATTATGATTTTTGAATTGAATTAAATCAGGTGCGCATAACAATACGATAAAGTTAATTAGTTTTTCTGTTTTACTCAAATCAATTGCACCGAGTGTTTTAACCAGTTGTCCTGAAACATACAACCGAGTCTGCTGAAGTGCTTCGTTAATACTCTCCTGTTGTTTTTTATTAATATTCCTCAGCCATATTTGATTAACTTCCTCTCCGGTTGAGAAAATAAGTTCATTTAAGTCAAAAGCTTCTTTCTTACCAACAGGGGTGAGTAGCACTGATAAAATATAGGTTAATAAAACAGACATTTCAGTACGCTCAAAAGGGCTAAAATTTGTGATGTCCCATTTTTTTAGCAACTTGTGTGCATGTCCGACATTCAGGTCGCCATGTTCATTGAAGATGAAATGACAGAACTCATCAACTAATCTTAATCCTGCCTTATTTGAAGTAAGCAGCTCTTTTATAGCTTTTTCAATATCATAACAAGTACCTTTTTGTCCTGCTGGATTCAATTGATTCAGTCCGTGTGGTTTTTCGCCATAAGACACGCTGTGGATAATATGAGTGTTATTAATATTAGTAATAATGGAGTTTTCACTGGCGATGCTATTTGAATCCTGCGGAAGAGACAAATAGCGATAAATTGCGCAGGAAACTCCCATACCCAAAGCGGTTATTCCTGCTATGGTTTTCGCTCGGGCTGTTGATTGATGCGCAATGGCTATCGCTGTGGTTCCGAGCAACAGCGGTGTATTCACTGCTGTTGTGCTGGATGAGGCATAATGATCAGTAGTTAAATTATCACGTACAGCAGCAGGCGTTAAAGAGAACAGATTTTTCAGTAAAGTGATATTGAGACTTAGTTGTTTTTGCGTTAAATCATACCTGCCTGTCTCCTCCCGAAGTAATCGATCAATATCATTTGTGCGATGTGGAAAGAGTAGTGTCAGAGGGGTAAAACTATCGAGAATTTTAATCGCGCTCCCAAGTCCGGGAGATACCATGGTGATTGCTGAGATTAGCAGACCTTTAACACCTTCATTAACCACCGACAAAGTGAAAATTTTAGATGAAAGAAACGATGAGAAAAAATTCAGTAAGACAATATCTCGCGGTATGCAGTTGAAGACGCTTTCCTCCGTGGATTCTGCTTGTTTCAGGGCCTTCCCATTTTGCAGAACAGAAACCAACTGTTGAAAAATATCCTGATTGACTTCCTCAGGAATACCCCCGGCAATGCCTGAAAGAAGGAAGAAATATTTAATGTAGTGATTTGGTTTATGATACAATTTTCCCAGTAATTGCTGGTTTTCTTTCTTTTTCATTATTTTTACTGCGATAGAGATATATAGGTGATTTTTATAAGGGTATATGTCATCACGAAAATATGTTGCATCTCTATTGATTTTTGGTGTCAGGGATTTAACCAGAGGCAATAAATATTGATGAATTTTACACGAGACAGGAATTGATGGGGTATTGATTATTTTTTTAATTTTTTTCATGGAAAAATTACAGGCAGTGACGGTTTTCTCTAACCAGTAAACACAATTGGAATCGGCATGAGATTGGATCTCGGTTTTCATGGGCAAATTTCCTTATTTGCTATGTAACTTAGCGACAGGGAATAAGGTCGAGCCTTTACAACTCATTCATAACTATAGTCGCTTAAATTGAAAGCAAGAGATTTTTACCGAGGAAGGAACCTTTTGACGCGGTGATATAAAGCGGTACGGTTTTTAGCTGATGACTTCACGCTAACATCTTCGTAGCGGCGCGATAAATCGCACCGCTAATCCTCGCAATTAATGCTGTTCTTTATTTGTTGTCCAGCACATCGGCGCATCCGCCTTCACGCAGGAATACCGGAATGGCACTTAGCGGAGCGGCGACGGTGATCCGCTGCCCACCCTGGTAACGTTCACCATTATGGGCAATCCACTGATCACCGGCGGGTAGCCACACGCGACGCTCACGCTGCTCGGCATGTAGCACCGGAGCTACCAGCACATCACGTCCCAGTAAATACTGATCTTCAACCTGCCAGCTCTCCGACTGCTGCGAATAGTGATAAAACATTGGGCGCATGACTGGGTCCCCCAGTTCATGAGCCTCACGCATCAACTGGTCGATGTAGGGGCGCAGACGCTCGCGTTGCAACAGGCAACTTTTCATCAGCGCAAAATTGTCTTCACCGTAGCTCCAGACTTCATTGGGTGAACCACTATTGCACTGGGCAATGCCCTCGCGCCAGGCATCCGCCGGTTCAATCTGCGGCTCGCGGTAACCATGCAGGCGCATCACTGGACAGAACACCGCCCACTGGAACCAGCGAATCAATAATTCATGAAACGCGGGGTCGTGGATATTCCCGCCCTGGAAACCACCGATATCGGTGGTCCACCAGGGAATACCGGCCATTGCCATATTTAGCCCGGCAGTAAACTGATTGCGCAGCGCATGAAATGAGGAGTGGACATCCCCCGACCAGGCCAGCACACCATAACGCTGGCTTCCTGCCCAGGAGCAACGCACCAGATTGACGATTTCCGTTTCGCCTTGTTGTTGCAGCCCTTCATAAAAGCCACGGGCAAACAGCTGGGGGTAAATATTGCCCACTTCCTGTACCGGGCCAAGATGGTAGCGATAGTTATCGAAATCGTAGGCACGATACTCCGGTTCGGCCTCATCCAGCCAGAAGGTGCGGATACCCTGGTCATAGTAATTACGTTTCACCTCCTGCCAGACAAACTCACGAGCTGCGGGGTGGGTGGCATCAAAAAAGGTGGTATTCCCCATAAAATCGAGATTCACTGAGACGCCACGTTCGCTGTTCACCAGCAGACCTTTTGACTTCATCAGGCGATAGTTCTCACTGCGGCTGTCCACCGTCGGCCATACCGAAACCATGGTTTCAATACCCATCTCTTTCAGCTCCTGCACCATCGCCCGCGGGTCCGGCCAGTCGCGGGCATCAAAGCACCAGGTTCCCTGGTTCGGCCAGTGGAAAAAGTCGATAACGATCACTGAGAGCGGCAGCTGCAAACGGCGATACTCGCGCGCGACTTCCAGCACTTCCTGCTGGGTGCGATAGCGCAATTTGCATTGCCAGAAACCTGTGGCAAAACCCGGCATCATTGGGGCAGTACCGGTGGCACGACCATATTGACGGACAATGGCTGCCGGGGTATCGCCCGCAGTGATCCAGTAATCCATCTGGTCGGTCACTTCGGCCTGCCAGCGGGTACCGTTCTTGCCAAAAGTGACTTCACCAATCGCCGGGTTGTGCCACAGCAGGCCATAGCCAAGACTGGAAACCATAAATGGGACGCTAGCCTGAGAGTTGCGTTGTGCCAGTTCCAGCGTACAGCCTTTCAGGTCAAGACAATCCTGCTGGTATTGTCCCATGCCGTAGATCTTCTCTTCCGCGCGCGCTTCGAAACGTACGCTCAACTGATATTTACCGCCGGGAATAGGGCGAAAGCTGCGACCATCAAGTTTCAGGGCGCTGATGTATTTATCCTGGCTTTTCTCGGTCGCGCCGATTCCGACGGTGCTGCGCTGACGCCAGAACTCTTCCAGCAGCAATTCCCCATGCTGGTTATGAAAAGCCAACTGGCCGCGAATGTTCAGGGTGGCGGTGATGTTGCCATTGCGCAGACTGAGCGATTCATTTTCGCGACGGATTTCAACCTCACAGGGCTGGGCAGGTAACAATGCCCAGTCACTGTCGATCAATTCCGGCTGGCAGGTGGCGCGTACCCGCAAGCTGTTTGCCCCCCAGGGTTCAATAACCAGTGTCTGACGGTCAAAGGTCCAGACAATACGCTGGGATTCGGCACGTAATTCGCTCATGACAACTCCTGTGGTTGTAAGACAGTCGGTCCGGTTGCGGCAGGTTGCGCCGTCATTTTGTTCTGATTGATGGTGCGCATCAGCGCGTCATTGAGTTTGTAACCTCGCATCGCCAGCGCGCTGAGCAGGGCCAGCAGGCCAGGTATCACAGAAAATAACGCGACAATCGCGATCATGGCGGAGGATTGCTGATGCGCAGCCTGCGCGACATACCCGCTCAATCCGAGGCTCCAGCCGACAATGGCACCACTGATGGCCATCCCCATTTTCAGCACTGCCAGCAGGGTGGAGAACACGGTGCCATCCATGCGTTTCCCCTGGCGATATTCACCATAATCCACCACGTCAGACATCATCACCCACATCAGGGTGGTGGTGACCTGATAGAAACCTGAGACGATAAAGGTCATACCGACCAGCAACACCAGGGTGGCAGGAAGAAATACGATGCTGATACTCAGCACACCGCACACGATAGCGCTGAGGGTAAAGGCGGTGATTTTACTCAAGCGGCGCGTCAGCAGTTTTGCCAGCACACTGCCGACGCTTTTCCCCACGATATGCGCGGCCAGCAGCCACATAAACAGGCTGGCGTTACCGAGGAAATAAGTGACGTAATACATCATGGCACCCAGCCGCACCACGCCGAAGGAGATGTTGCAGAACACCAGCAGCGCGACGACACGCCATTGATCGTTACGCAGTAAGTCGCGCAGGTCAGTAAGGAAATGGCTGTGGCTGGCTGGAGCATTGACACGTTCACGTGTATTGAGAAAGCAGATGAAAAACATCAGGGTCGCCAGGGTCGCCATAATGGACATCGCAGCGAAATAGCCTTCCAGTTTGTTGCCGCCACCCAGCCAGGTTGCCAGCGGAATCATCAGGAAGGTTGACATTGCACCGCCCAGCGTCGCGAGAAAAAAGCGCCAGGATTGCAATGAAATGCGTTGATTATCATCAGCGGTGATAATCGCCCCCATAGAACAATAGGGGATATTGATTGCGGTATACATCAGCATCATCAGGCTATAGGTAACGGCGGCGTAAACCATTTTGCCGCTGAGTGACAAGCTTTCTGGTACGGCATAGATCAGCATGCAACTGACACCAAATGGCACGGCGAGCATCAGCAGCCAGGGGCGGAATTTACCCCAGCGTGAACGGGTGCGGTCTGCCACCATACCCATTGCCGGATCAATCACTGCGTCGGCAACGCGTGCCAGCAGAAATAGAGTGCCGACGAATACCGCCGGCAAACCCACGACATCGGTGTAATAAAAGGTGAGGAAAATAATGACGTTATCGATGGCGATATGACTGGCCATATCGCCGAGTCCGTAACTGATTTTTTCTTTAATCGTTAACCTTGCTTGCATAAAGATTCCCGCCTGTCTTTGAATCGCTAAGGGTCAGTGACACCCTCCCTGGCTCCGACAGTTAGTTATAGAAAGCGTGTCGTGATGAAACAATTGCGGGATTTCTTTCAGGTTTTATGTTTTTTACTTTATGTGATACGGGTAACAACAATGGCAACAAATAATTAACATGGCAAGGATCGTGCTATACGCATGAATAACCGGGAGTTATGTTTCGTCGGCTATATCCCAATTAAATAAGGAGGCCGCTGATCTTCACCTGCGGCTGTAATATCAAACGTTTCTTTGAACATAAACCATGCCATTGAAAAATCCTCGTTAGCCCGTTCCGGATGCTGCCCATTGACATAGTCGCACATTAACCCAAAGACCATCTCAGGGTCAGGCATGATCAGGCGCATCACCAATATTTCGCTGGCAAAGAGATTTTTAAAAAAGTCGAGATAACGGAAACGTTCAGCACCACCAAAATCGATCATTTTCAGAAAATGCGTGGTTTCAGTCGCAGCATAAAATTTTTGTTCAGCTGTATTCCAGCCCTGAGACTCGGTTGCTATCACCTGATGAATTCTGTTTTGCAAACGAAACAGAAAACCTGCCCCGGAAAGTTCACACATAAATATCGGTCCGGCCAGTCGATGTTTCGCCCAGGCCGCGAATTCATGCACAAGCTGCGGTTCACTATGAAGACCTGCGAGGCGAACCGTTGAATTCGTTGTGGTGGCAGGAGCGGAGTTTGCCAGTAATAAATCCGTGTGATGTTCAGGGTTGAGCCGTAGTGGTTGTGCCTTGCCTGCGGTAGTCACATCGCCCACCCTGGCAGATACGATAAGACGTACCGGCAGCCCATGTTTGGTTGAAGACAAACTGATATCCAGAGGGGAGGTTTCTGGTCTGATTAACAGCAGACTTTCAGGCATATGAACTTGCTGCCAGTAGTTGCGCGTACCGTTGATGCGTTGCTGCAATTGGCCAGCGTACGTATGCAGCTTCTGCCCTTGCCAGTTATTTTCATTCAATCGCAGAAAATTATCACTCGCACGACGTGCATCAGGTATGGCCGCTGCCAGCATGCGGAGTTGCGCAAAAGTCCGCATCCACGCCTGATAATCGCGGGGCAGCCAGGATTGATCGAGGCGATATTGCCACTCGTCCATGAATATTTCCGGTGTCACGAAAGGTTGCTCGTCGTAATAACTAAAGAAGTTATTGAGCGTTAGACAATTCTGGTGCAATCGTGTTTGTTCTTCGTCAGTATCAACAGGCCGTGTTCTGCGCGATTTGAACCATTCGATGGCGGTAATGGCGTGGGAAAGTATTTTACTGCCTTGTTCTACCCAGCCATAAGTGCTGATTTCCGGCTGTCCTTGTAGCACAATATGATTTTGCAGGATAAATACCAGTCTGGTGAGGGTTTCATTTTTTTTGTGCAGTGCTTCCAGGGTCTGGTTGCATTTAACAACATCATAAAGATCTGCGTTGCGCCAGGAAAAGATATTGCAGGTTTCATGGTCCAGTGCTGCATAGGGACGTTCATTCATTCCATGTCTGTGAATCTCCGTGTTCAGGCTGCTTCCAATTCGTTTCAGAGCCTGATCCAGCTCAATCAGCCCGTCTAAACTGAATTCAAAGCGAAACGGGATACCTGAGGTGGCATGACTGATCGAATGAATGTATTCCCGCTGTGCATCCAGCCCATTTACCAGCGTCGCTTTTATCTGCTGTTGTTCCTGACGGGTTAGTAATGGCAGAAAATCGGGTAACTTTTGTCTCTGTTCCTGTGCAAGAAAACTTTCCATCGTGGAGCCAAATAACGCTTCAGAGGATGCCCCATGAGCGCTCCGTATCTGGCGTGGCCAGTTGAGTTGCCCGATGGGAAATACCTGAAGTTTGCCTTGCGAATCAAGAAAACGATAATTGACGTCACGGTAACTGTTATCACTGAAAATAAAAATTAAATCTCCGGTATGAAATTGCAAAGTGTAGGGGCTAAGTTTCAACGTAGTATCGTTTTGCCGGGTTTCAGGTTGCAGATAGGAAACGGGATATAACACACCATGCCGGATCAGCGCTGATGCAGTTTGTCTGGGCATAAGCTGCCAGTGTTCGCAGGACGTAGCATGTTGTTGCTGCCATGCTGCACGCACATGGTGCTCGAAGAAAATTTGCGCCGTAAGCGTTCCGTTACGTAAAGCCTGATATTCCTGCTGAAGTTCTGTACGCAGGCTCAGCGATTGCCAGATTCGGCTATGGGTATAATTATTTGTCAGCAAGTATAACCCCCCACGGTTACCTGCCAGGCTGGCATACAGGGAGCGTTCATTTTCAACGCTAAAACCGAGGTAGCAAACATAACTTATCGGGTCCCACCAAATGCCCATAAATCCTGTTGCGGGTAGGGCGTCAGGAGAATACGTTTCATCTGTTGTCCAGCGCGTTCTTAATGCCTTCGCGATCATCGGCCAGTCAGTAAATTTACCCATCACCCCGGAAATAGCCTGCCCGACGAAGTCAACCGATGATTGGTTAGCTGCTTTATGCAGGTTACGATTTTTCCATTTTATGATGTCGGGATGGGCGGCCAGTTGAATGATGCGTTCAGACTGCACTTCTTCGGCAATGCTGCGTTTAGCCGCGTAAAAGGGAATATGCCGTGCCAGCCATTCTCCGGTTTGATTATGCTGTGCGGCAAATTCGGTGGCATTTTTAGCCTGGGCAAGTTGCTGAAACTGGCGACGCAGCGACGACTCCACCAGACTTGCCAGCGTGGTGCTTATGGTTTCGTTCGCGGGATAGGTTCGGGATTCTGCTGTCAGTTCGTAAAAGGTGAATGACATGCTCGCTTTACGCTTATCGCCAAAGCAGACGCGGGTTAAGCCTTCAGCATTGCGTGAAACTGGTGTCTGCCGCATCGGCCCAATGGCAGGCAGCGGCAGACCGAGGGGTAATAACAATCCATCGTTTTGGTTAATGGTAGTAAAGCCGATCCCCGCCACGGTGACATCCTGTCCCGGTGTCAAATACCAGCTAAACCGCAGCTCTCCCCGGTCGCGCGCCTGGCGCAATTCCTTATCGAACTGTGCAGGCAGGGTGTGGGCGATCAGCTTATGCAGGTCACGGAGAGTGGTGAGAGCGAGAGTAAGCAAACGTTGATGGGCGTTCGCAGTGGCAGAATCGAAACTGAATTCGGCCATTTCGCGTGCTAATTTCTGGCTGCCAGTGACACAGGCAAGCACCAGGGTTTGCCCCTCAGCAGCATGGGACAGGCAACGAGCCAGTGAATGCAACGCATCTCCAGCATAATGGTTGCCATACATGCTAAGCAGTGCCAGTTGGGGGAAGCGGATCACTGGAACGAAACCCGCATCATGCATAGCGGCGCTGTAGAGTTTCAGTAAATGTTCGTGAGAAAGGGTATCTGCCTTCAACTGGTGAGCGATGATTGCGCCAATACAAAGCTGTTGCGCGGGCGCATCGTTAATCACCAGTTTTTGCAGACCGGTGTCGATGTTGCTTAACACGCTGGCAAATGCCAGATGATGGCGCACGCTTGCTTTGATAAAACGCGTGGTTGCCTGGATGATTCGCCCCTGTTTATCTGGCCGAATGTTTTGATAATCCTGAATAAAATTAATAGATTGTTGGTTGAGAAACCTTTCATCCGCAATTTGTTCCAGGGTTATCCAGGGTAAATTCATCACCTTTTGCAGTTGATTAAAGACATAAAGATAGAGATCCGGGATGGCCGGATCGGCCAGTTGTAAAGTATCACTACATAGTTTGAGAAGGCGATCGTTGTCAATTAACGTCCCAGCGGGTAGATAACGCTGTAACACCAAAATTTCGGCAGATTGTAATTCACCGTCCTCATCAATAAGTTTTTCGATCATGGATGCGATGTCATTTGGCGTGATCTGTTCCTCTGCCGGGATGGTCAGCAGATGGCCATATAATCTGTCATGGAAGGGCAGCAGTGAAAAAAAGATAAAATTTTGTACGACATTATTTAGCGTTGTCTGATAAATCTCCGTACCGTTTTGATTCAATGCTGATAATAAGGGTTTTGTCTGAGCATTAAATGAATCAATCAGTTCCTCGTCATGGACGACGGGTAAAGGTTCAAAAGGATGCTCACTGTACACCTGACGGCGGGAACGTAAATGGGTTTCCGAGATAAAATCATTCGTCAGGAATGTAAACCAGCAACCCTCATCGACCAGATAATACTGGCAAAATAACAAATGGTGATGAATCAGACAGGATTCTCTGAAAGCATTTCTGACCAGCACAATAAATTCTGAACTCACCTCATCAGCATCAATGATTTGAGTTTCACGTGCCAGCGTGGCATTACGTAATGCTTTTTGCCAGTCGGCCAACAGCCTTTTGGTGACGTCGGCAAGAAATGGCCTCATATCCTGAAAGCACATATCCGGTGACATGTATTCCTGCAAAGCGGCCAGCCAGTCAGCCTGGACTTTAGCGCCAGACCACTCTTCTACAGGGTAATCAGCCAGCACTTTGGCGCTGTATTCAACACGGGCAAATATTTCATAAATGACTTCTATCCTTTTCATTATCCGAAATCGGGTCCGGATAAACTCAGCCAGTGAAGGGACTTCAGCTGTTGGGTGAATAAGACGATATTCATTACATCGACTATTGAAAATTTCAATACTGGCACTAAATAAATTGATAGCCGCCGGGTTTTGTTCTATTGCCTGACGGATGAAATCAATCAGGAAATTTATAACCGCCAGATGAAATTTCTCCTGAGCGGAAGAACGTGTCAGATATAATGTGAATCTCCCCATTTCGTAATGTATGTCCTGCTGTGTCAGGGTTTTTTCCGCCCGCGCATCCTCTCCTTCACCGATAAGGCGTAATAGCGAGTCAGTGCCTTTTCTCATCAGGCTATCATCAAGCATAAACAGATAATTGGCTTCAAAAGCCTGAATATTACTTTTGAATGTCTTATTAATCACATTCATGGCTAGCTCAATAAGAAGATTCTGCTCTGCGGTCAGGACAACATCTGGAATGGATAATGTTTTATTATCGCTAATGTTTTTTTGAAAATGGTCATAGAAAAAATCTGCATCAATATCCGTTCTGTGTTGATTGAGGTTGTAATAGCTGTTGAGTTCTAAAATCCTGTTAACAAATAACCGTACCGGGAAGGTAAAGGATCGGAAGCAAAACATCGCCATCTGGTCATAGTCATTTGATATCCGCCATCCACCATCCATTGCTGTTTCAATAATTTCCTGCGCATTCGGATTTCTCAAAGCTGAGAAGAACATCTCCACATATAACGGTGGGCTTTTACGATGAATGTCAAAAACATTCAGGGTGATATTTTTAGACTGGGAACCATCGGAAAAGCAGGTAATATTCACTCGGGCAGGCATAGGTACTGCAAAATTTTCAATATTATATTTATTTTCCCATTCAGGTGCGTTCCAGCGTTGAAAAGGCAATTCACCCATGTCGGAGTACAGCGCCCGTGCATGTTTTTTTAACCTGCCAAAAATACCCGGAAGTATGGCCAGAGGTGCCGACCGGTCAGGGGATAGATTAGACTCGGGGATCATCGTTTTACTTGGAATAGAAGCCAGCTGGAGTAATGTGTTGGCAACCTTTTCTTGTGTTTGTTTGAGTGATAGCGTTAAGTCGTTTATTTCATTCTCCAGAGATTTTCTGGCTGGTTCGAAAATTGCGAGAGGATCTTGTTGGCTGGTATGAGGCATTGTCAGAGCAAGGGTTATTTTTTCATTCAGAATGCGTAACTTGTGTTTTTTTTGCATTCTCTGTATATAAAGTGTCCTGACACCATTGCCGAGTGCTTTAAGAGATTTAGTCACCCCTGGAGGAAAGGGGGCATCAAGCGCACAGATGCCGACCCGTAACCAATCAATCGACGCAGAAGTATAAATGGTATCTTCTCTATTATAAAAAACATCTTTACCGAGTTCATAACATTCTTTCAGTGGCAAATATTCAGAAATAATCCCCAACAATCCTCTCTTTTCATCTCTTTCGCTTTCAGTTTCTGTTGCAGTGTTGATTTTTTCTTTTTGCAACTCAAGTAGATTTTTGCGGTTTTCGACGGCCAGATCAATGATCAATGGTATAGCAACATCGGACGTTCCAAGCTCCTTCTCAGTAAAAAATGCGACGATATAATGATCAGGTCTGCTGTATGTGCACCATTTAGCACGATAATATTTATAGTATTGTGAAATGAAATCCCACACTTTTTCTGGTGGGTCGAGCCATGATGCAGTGGGTGCAATGATGTCATCACAAGGGTCCCAGAAAAGAAGTCCATCCATAAAGACATAGTGTTGGTTAAGGAATTTATCTCCTAAGCTGGTGATGTCATGAGTATTATTAACGGCTAAGCGTGTGATAGGCAGTTGCAGTTGAATCCGGCTGGCTTCTATATTTAACTGGAAAATGCGGGTTTCCTGGCTATGACTATGTTTTGCGTAAAAAAGGACACCCGTCTGACAATGTGGGCGCACATTATAGGACATCCTCTGTGCTATTTCCGGGATGAGTTTGAAGGCTTTATGCGTCAGCATAAAGCGGATGCGTTGTAAGCGGTGATTATCAAGGTTGATGACCGAAAGCCTGACATTGGGATCGTTTATGAATATTTTATCATTCTCAGTTATAAGAGAAAATGAGCGTGTAATAACCTGTCGATAAAGTTCGATATGTTCTTCCTCTATTTCTGTTGAGATATCCTGATACTCTCCTTGTAATTCAAGACGCTTTGGGTAAGGTTTTAGTGTAAAAACCGTGGTGCCGTCATACTTATGATTCCGCAATGGTCCAGGAATAGAGTTTGGCATGCTGTCATAAACCACTTTTATGCCATCAGGGAAGCTACGGACTGCACAAAGTAAATTTTTGCAGTTTTGCAGGTAAGGATAATCCAGATGTCTGGCAGGATGACGATGTATTTTGAAGGTGGCCCGATCAAAATCCACTGGTTGAGTAACGTCAACGCCCAGATGGCTGAATCGATAAATAATGATGTCATTTAATGTCAGGAACAGTTGTCGTTCGAGTGCGACATCTAATTCGTGATACTCCATCGTTTCTTTGTTAACGCTTCGGGTATAATTTTCGAACCTTTCACCATCAGGATCTTGTGAGAAAATATCCTTATAAAATCTTCCTCTGATTAGAAAATGAACTAATCGCTCCCCTTTGCGCAACGCCCGGGAAAAATCTTCAAAACGCAAAGCCTTGTTGCCTGGGTATTCTTCCCCCATACATACCCAGTAGTTATTAAGTTTTTTTGAGATAATTTTTTCCTGACCAAGACCATTATTTTCAAATTGTATAAAGTCTGGTGCGGAAAGAGTAATGATATAATTTGCGAATCGGCGAGTTTTACTCTCATCAATAAGTCCCAAAGTATTGACAAGGACGCGTGATATATGCAGGCGAAGTTTATTAAGCGCATAGCTAATGGTGTTGTCTTCTAATCCACTGGCATTTTCTCGCCAAAGTTTAATCACCATTTTACCCACGGAAAAGACCAGGGCATTCAGATTAAGAATATTATTCCTGCCTACAGGTGTCAGCAGTACGGAAAAAATGTCTATTAATATGGCATTTATCTCATCACGATCGTAAGGAGAAAGGTAAGTAATACCCATCTGCCTGAGTAAACTCTCCGTATGTTTAATATTCAGATCACAATGCTCATCAAGAATGTATTGGCTGAATTCATCCACCAGTCTGATGCCGGTCTGAGCCGAGTTTAATAATCCCCTGACGATGCTGATGGTATTGATACAAGTACTATTTTCTAGTATTGTCTTATTAGTCAGGTTCAGGCTGAGTGGTAATGGACCATAAAACACATCGTGCTGTGCTTCTATGATTTCATTTTTAACAGGGACATCCTCTTCAGTGATTATTTTGTTTTCACTGACCAGATAAGGGAAAACCCGATACGCCAGATAAGAACCTGTTACCAGCGCCGCGGCGACAGCAGTGATACCTGCGGCATTTCCTGGGCCTCGAGCTGCCAGTGCGACAGCGGTGGTCACTCCGAGTAACGGTGCATCAGGAGTGACAGCATTGCCTGGTGAACGCTGATCAGCCGCTGACAGCTTGCTGCTATTTTTTCTGCCTTGCTGCCGTAGATGATTCGCCATTATTGCTTCACGCCGCAAACGACGTGAATATTCATGGGTGTTTCCATCGGGCAAGAGAAATTTAACTGGATTAAACGTATCTATATATTTAATCGCACTTGCCAGAGTGGGGGAAAACAGGGATATACCTGATATGGCTAATGCTTTAACCCCTTCATTAATTATCGGCAGTGTAATAAATTGCGGAGCGATAAATGAAGAGAAAAAATTTAGCAGTACCGTATCTCGTGGGATGGAAGGGGAGAATGTATTTGCGGATGGCTTACGCAGCGCACCACCTTTCTTCAGAGCCTGTTTGAGTTTTTTGAAAACAGGATGATTGATTTCCGGAATGCCGCAGGCTATCCCTGTTAGTTCGATAAAATCCTGAGCAGCCTGTTTTAGCGATGGGTTCTTCTGTTTCTCTGGTCGATATAATCTGACCAGAAGTCGCTTAACTTTTTCTGACCTCATGATTTTTACCGCTATAACCAAATCGATATAGGTTTTATAAGGATAGGAATCATTCGCGAAGTCTTCAGGTGTTTTGTCTAATACAGGTTCAGTAGCGGGAAAATATTGATAAATTATTCGGGAAAGGGGGAGAGTGGGCGTATTGGTTATGCTTCTTAGTGTACCTATCGCCTGGTTATAACCGGTAACAATAGACGTGAGTACCGTCCCCTTGCTGCATGAAGGGAAAAGATTGATTTCAGGTTGCATTGGCAAATTTCCTTATTCGCTTAAATGGTCATCGCCACCTTCCCGAAAGGTGACGCGCGAAGAATGCAACCTAAACTTTAGTGCAGAACTTTTAAGGGTGGCAATGTGAAAAGGAAAATTAAAGGGGCGGGGCCGCCCCGGATATTTGGCTTATTCGCTTGCCAGTGCGGCCACCGGGTCCATGCGCGCGGCTTTGCGTGCGGGCAGGTAACCAAAGATCATCCCGATCACGGTTGAACAGATAAATGCCGCGGCTGCGGATTCCCAGGAATAAATGGCCGTCAGCAATCCACCTGCGAGCAGGCTAACCAGCGGGCCAATGGCCAGTGAAAGAGCGACGCCCAGCACCCCTCCCACCAGACATACCAGAACGGCCTCGATCATAAATTGCTGCATGATGTCACTGCGTCGAGCGCCCACCGCCATGCGCACGCCAATTTCATGGGTACGCTCGGTAACCGACACCAGCATGATATTCATCACGCCAATGCTGCCGATGGTCAGCGCGATAGCGGCAACCATCAGAATCAGCAGTGTCAGGGTGGCAGCGGCATTTTCGATAGCCTGGCGATACTTATCGCGGTTAAACACCAGGAAATCTTTGCCCCGGTGGCGGTCAGTCAGTATCTCACTCAACGCAGCGACCGCCGGGCCACTGGCGATATCATCTTTCAGTTTGATACTAAAGCTGGTCAGTGATGTCTGGCCGGTGATGCGATACATCATGGTGCTCCATGGCAGCCACACATTAAGGCGATTAGGATTGGCACCGTCATTCAATCTGGCTACACCAACCACCCGCACCGGAACGGAACCGAGAATGATCATTTTGCCGGTCACGCTGCCCGGCTGCTCACCAAACAGTTTGTTCCGGGTATTTTCATCAATGATGATTTCCTGAGTGGCGTGGAGTTCGTCTGAAAAATTCGTCCCTTCCGTGAGTTTAATACCCTGAATGCGGAAATAATCCTTACCTACGCCGTAAACCGTGGTTTTGGAGGCATTTGACAGGTAACGAATCGGCTGGGTTGACATCATTTCCGGGCTGACGGCTGCAACAAATTGTTGTCGGGCAATGGCCTGTACATCTGACATCACCAGCGTTAACGTGGGATGGGTTTCATCCTCAACGAAATCCCCCCCGGCATAAATGGTCACCACATTGGTGCCCAGACCCTGAATACTCTCCAGCGTGCTTTGCCGCGCGCCTTGCCCCAGCGCGACAACCGTCACTACGGCTGCGATACCAAAAATGATGCCCGTCATGGTCAGCGAGGTGCGCAGACGATGGGCATTCATCGCATGCAGTGCCATGCGTAAGGATTCGCGTAATCGATCGCCGATTCCGCGCCATTTGCTCTGGCTTTTCGCCGCAGTGGGCTGATAACGGAAATGTACAATTTCTGCGGACCGGCCACTGTCAGCGACAATCGAGCCGTCCTGGATTTCGATGATGCGATCAGCGTGCTGAGCAACGTTCATATCATGCGTCACAATGATCACCGTGTGCCCATCACGGTTAAGATCGCTCAGGATGCGCAACACTTCCTCGCCGGAATGAGAATCCAGCGCGCCGGTGGGTTCATCTGCCAGGATAATTTCCGCACCATTAATTAATGCACGAGCGATGCTGACGCGTTGTTGTTGTCCGCCGGACAGTTCCCCCGGCTTATGGTGTGCACGGCCATGTAACCCGAGGCGTTCGAGCAATTGAGCGGCGTGTACACGTCGGGAATTCCCGGCGACATTGGCGTAAATGGCCGGAATCTCTACGTTACTCAGGGCATTCAGATCCGGCATCAGATGATAACGCTGGAAAATAAATCCGATATGTTCGCGCCGGACTTTTGCCAACGCATCGGCAGACAGACTGGCAATGTTCTGCCCGCTAAGGTGATACTCTCCGCTATCTGCGGCATCCAGACAGCCGAGGATATTCAGCAGCGTTGATTTGCCCGAGCCGGACGGGCCGATAATCGCTACCATTTCCCCTTCGGCAATGCTCAGGTTGATATCTTTCAGTACATTCAGAGATTGCGAGCCAAAGGCGTAAGTGCGGGTAATATTTTTCAGCTCGATGATATTCACATCACCACCTTCTCTGCGCCAGCAGCCTGGGCGGCAAGAATGACTTTTTCACCGACCTGAAGCCCGCTCAGTACCTGAATATCCACGTTGTCAGAAATGCCGGTAGTGATGTAGCGCTTAACTGGCTGCTGATTTTCATCTGCGACTTCAACATAACTTTTGCCGTCAGCGTCTTTTTTCCGCGCCTGAACCGGAATCAGTAGTGCGTTATTGGCGGAGTCGCGCAGCAGATTGACCTGGGCGGTCATGGCGATGCGCAGGGAATTATCGGGGTTAGGCACATCAAGCAGCGCGTTGTAATACACCGCAGCATTGGTGGCGCTGGTGGGATTGCTCTCGCTGTTATTCAGCAGCGCGTCATCCTTCATCACTGTATCGGGTGCCAGCTCAATGCTGCGTAAAGTGGCGTTGTAACGTTTATCCGGATCGGAGAAGGTGGTAAACCAGGCCTGCTGCCCGGGTCTGATATTGTTGATGTCCGCTTCAGATATCTGCACCTTGATGGTCATAGTGGCCAGCTGCGCCAGTTTGGCAATGGTTGGGGCACTTTGCGCTGCGTTTACCGTCTGTCCTTGTTTGGTAATGATGGCGATAACGGTGCCATCCATCGGTGCCATGATGCGGGTGTAACTCAGGTCGAGCTGTTTTTTATCCACCTCAATCTGCGCCTGAATCACGCGCGCCTGCTGGGCCGTTTGCTCAGCGCGCGCGATACGCCAGGCTTCAGCGCCGGTATCAAAATCCTGACGAGACACTAAATTCATCTTCAGCATCTGTTGCAGGCGTTTGAACTGCGCCTCCTGACGCACCAGGGTGGCTTGTTTGGTTTCTAAATCCGCTTTGGCGACACTGAGCGCTGCTTCGGCATTGCGCAGGTCACTGCGTTGTGGCTGGTCATCGATTTCGGCGATGAGTTCACCTTTGTGCACATTATCACCGGTGCGGATATACAATTTTTTGAGCTGACCGGAAACCTGAGCACCCACGTTGACGCGTTCGATGGCATCCATTTTACCCGTCGCAGCGATGACGTTTTCGATGTTGCCCTGACGAACGGTGGTGGTGATGATGTTGTCAGGTTTGTTGCGGGAGGCATTGAATTTATAAACACCGAGGATGACAAGCAGAATAGCAAACGCCGGAAAAAACCATTTTTTCGTTGAAGTTGGCATGAGAGTCCCTTTTTTTGCCAGAGGATAATAATCACGTGCCGTTACGGCAAGTGAAAACTGGTTTTCAACGCTCAGATTAGGCCGCATAACCGGCAAGCAAAATGAATGAGTTATGAGAAATCGCAGGATTTATCCTGACATCTGTGAAAAGTAATGTGTTTAAGCATATTTTAATTTTCGCCCGCTATCATGTGATGCGTCTTACCCTCCGCTACCACCGATACAAAGGAAATCAATGAAAGCTGTCATTTTTGCCTACCACGATATGGGATGTGCTGGCCTGGAAGCGCTGGAAAACGCTGGTTTTGAAATCTGCGCGGTGTTCACGCATGCTGATGCACCGGGCGAAAATCATTTTCATGGCTCGGTGGCCCGGATGGCACAGGCCCGCAATATTCCGCTGTATATGCCGGATGACGTCAATCAGCCGCAATGGATAGCGCTGTTGCAGACGCTGGTCCCCGATATGTTGTTCAGCCTGTCATTTCGGCAGATACTCAGCCGTGAAATTCTGGCGATCCCTCGTCGTGGGGCGTTTGGCGTGCAGGCTTCTTTGCTGCCTGCGCATCGTGGCAGGGCACATCTGAATTGGGTCTTAATCAAGGGCGATGCAGAGACCGGTGTCACGCTGTTTCGTATGATCGCTCGTCCTGATTGTGGCCCGATTCTGGCACAGGAAAAGGTCAGAATATTGCCTGAGGACGATGCCCATAGCCTGCATAACAAGCTGGTCAGTACCAGCGCAAAGATGCTGGCCCTCTGGCTACCCGCGCTGTGCGCTGGTCAGCTGGAAGAGCGGGAACAGGATGAGTCTCAGGCAAGCCGTTTCGGGCGTCGTACACCGGAGGATGGCGAGATCAACTGGCAGGCCGCCGCGCAGGATATTCACAATCTGATACGTGGACTCGCCAGCCCCTGGCCAGGAGCGTACAGCGCGGCCTATGGGCAGCGTTTTGTTGTCTGGCAAAGCCATGTCAGTGCGGATAAATTACCCGACCAACCCGGTACCGTATTAAGCCTTGATCCGCTAGTGATTGCCTGCGGTGAAGGGCAGCTTGAAGTGGTGGCAGGACAAGCCCGAGAGGGCGTGCGGATGAACGGCGCTGAACTGGCGCGCAAGTTAGGATTGCGTGTGGGTGAGAACATTAACAGTCAGAATACACCGCAAAATACGTAAATAAAAATTATCATATAGCAACTTAAGGATCACCTAATGTAACGGTGAGAAACTGGTCTCTTCATCATTAGAGGAGGCCAATCGAGAATGCCCTTTTCTTTATTTCAGCGGATCGTAAGGAATCCGTTATTATTTGTTCTTTCCCCATTAATATTAATTCAATTTTCGATTTCTTCTGCCCGAATTTTCTCTCTGTGGGTAATGAGAATATTATTCACACCCTGGATTAAAGCTATTTTAACTAAACCCAGAGAAGCGAGAGGCTGACCATGTTCTGGCCTCTGTTACGCCCCCGCAAAAACAGCACTCTGCGCTGGCGGTTATTGCTGGTGATTGGCTTAATTCTGATTGTTTGTCAGACCATCAGTGTGTGGGGGGTATGGCATGAGAGCAAAGAACAGATCGCGCTGCTGGTGAATGCCGCACTGGATAATCACAACCCACACCAGCATATGGAAAAAGAAATCCATGAAGCCATCATCAGCCTGGCGCTTCCCAGCATTGTCATGATTCTGGTGGCGTTATTTCTCTGTTTTCAGGCGATAACCAGCCTGACCCGCCCTTTATCAGAATTGCAAAAATGCCTGGAGGAGCGCGGCGAGGAGAAGCTGACCTCGGTGGACTATCACAGTTCTTTGCAGGAGATTGATGCGGTGACACATGCCATCAATCGCCTGGTATCCCGTCTGAGCGCCAGCCTTGAACGGGAGCGCATGTTTACTGCGGACGTTGCCCATGAACTCCGCACGCCGCTGGCCGGTCTCAGACTCCATCTGGAACTGCTGGAAAGAACACATCAATGCGATGTTAAGCCTCTGATGCAGCGCCTCGACCAAATGACCAGCAGCGTGACCCAACTGCTACAGCTGGCGCGCGCTGGGCAATCTTTTTCATCGGGTAGCTACCAGAATGTCAGACTGGTGCGGGATGTCGTCGAGCCAATGAAACATGAATTTGAAACCATGTTAGCGCTGCATCAGCAGGTCTTAATTCTCAATATGCCGCAGGAGGTCGTCGTTCGCGGTGATGTGACTTTACTGAAGGTGATGCTGCGGAATCTGGTGGAGAATGCCCATCGCTACAGTCCACACGATACCTGCATCACTATTCGGATCAGCAAGCAGCCATCTCCGGTGCTGATGGTAGAAGATGAGGGGGTGGGGATTGATGAAAGTAAAATTGGCGAACTGAGTCGGGCGTTTGTCCGGATGGACCGTCGTTTTGGTGGCATTGGCTTAGGGCTGAGTATCGTCACCCGTATTGTTCAGCTGCATAAAGGGCAATTTTTACTGGAGAATCGGGGCAGTGTGCCAGGTTGCCGGGCCAGAGTGACCTTTACCGGCCAGTAATACCCGCAGGATTACAGTGAAAACCAGATGATCAAAAAACTAATAACGCTAACAGCGCTGAGGATAACAGCAGCATATTCGCTGGCTGGACGGGAGAACATAGATTGCATAGGGAACCTCATTATCAGACCCGACAATTTTTACCGCCAAAGATTAAGTTAACCTTAAGCCAGCCTTGCGCTCACAGAACGGACATGAAAATTCGCCGTTTAATGTTCAGTTAAGAATCAGGCGTTATGCTCCCAATCGCTATAAATTAATGGCTGCGAAATTTTCTTCGTCCCGAAGTTAATTAAACGGGGAAATAAATTCTTAAATTTCTCTGTGCCGGTGTTTCATATATAGCACTTTATGCTAAATTGTTATTGCTGGATACTTTAATGAAACTACTGCATAGCAGGCCTGGCAACATGTGCTGGCCGGAAAATTCGGTGTGGTGTGAAAAACTCACAGGGAATCGCGTATGACCGCAACAACAAAAACGCTGCTACTGCTGGCGTTACTGATCCTCTATTATTTGGTGCCACTTGAATTTCGCCATCTCTGGCAGCCTGATGAAACGCGCTATGCGGAGATTAGCCGGGAGATGCTGCAAAACGGCAACTGGATCACGCCACACTTCTTTGACTTACGTTATTTCGAAAAACCGATTGCCGGCTACTGGTTCAACAACATTGGGCAGTGGTTATTTGGGCATAACAATTTCGCCGTGCGCATTGGCGCTGTCTTTTCCACGCTGGTTAGCGCGGTGCTGGTTTTCTGGCTCGCCCGGCGTCTTTATGCTGACCGGGCGATCGCCCTTACTGCCAGCGTTATCTTTCTCACCTCATTGCTCGTCTATGGCGTGGGCACCTATGCCGTTCTCGACCCGATCCTGTCGCTATGGCTGGTCGCCGCTATGTGCAGTTACTGGTATGCCGTCGGCGCGGACACTCTGCGCCAGCGGTTGGTGGGCTATATCCTGTTTGGTCTGGCCTGTGGTATGGGATTTATGACCAAAGGGTTTTTGGCACTGGCTGTACCGGTACTGGTGATTGTTCCCTGGGCCATCTGCAACCAGCGTTTCCGTGAATTACTGGCCTTTGGTCCGCTTACGGTACTGTGCGCCGCACTGCTTAGTGCGCCCTGGGCGCTGGCAATTAATCAGCAACAACCGGATTTCTGGCACTACTTTTTCTGGATAGAGCATATTCAGCGCTTTGCCGACTCCGATGCCCAGCACAAAGCGCCATTCTGGTATTACATACCGATCTTAATCGCCGGTTCCCTGCCGTGGCTGGCGTTGCTGCCTGGCGCATTGCGTCAGGGCTGGACGGAGCGCAAAAGCGCCCCCGGTGGGTTTTATTTACTGTGCTGGATCCTCATCCCCCTGGTGTTCTTCAGCATTGCCAAAGGCAAATTGCTGACTTACATCCTGCCATGCTTTGCGCCGCTGGCAATTTTGATGGCCTGCTATGGACATCGGCTGGCGGGCAAGGCGAGTCGCATTCTTCGGGTGAATGCCTGGATTAATATCCTGTTTGGCACACTGAGCCTGTTCGCCTTACTGGTGGTGTTTGCGCCCTGGGGCATCAGCCATCGCCCGCTGTATCAGCAGCATGAAGTGGGCGCGTTGATCATGGCGGCTGTGACTTTTGCCGGATGGGGACTGGCTGGCTTTGTCAGCCTCAGAGCGAAAGGTCAAGGCTGGCAGCTTGCGGCGCTTTGCCCGCTGGCACTGGCACTCTGTGTCGGTAATGCGATCCCGGAAAGCGTACAGAACACCAAACAACCCCAGGTCTTTGTGGCAAGCGTTGCGGATAAACTGGCGGAAAGTCGCTTTATCCTGAGTGACGACCCTGGCATCGCGTCGACCATTGCCTGGACACTGCAACGTAGCGATATGTATTTCTATGATAAACAGGGTGAAGTCCGCTATGGCCTGAGCTATCCCGATTCTCAGTCGCGTTTCGTCAGCAAAGCTGACTTCCCTCAATGGCTGGCGACGCACCGTAAGCAAGGAACGGTTTCAGTGGTGCTGATGCTGGGTCGTGGCGAGACGACACCAACCGACATTCCCCCTCCCGATCTGGTGTATCGCCACGATCGCATGCTTTTACTGCAATACAGCCCTGAACCCTAAGCTCAGAGGCTTCACAATTCTGCTAACATGCGCAGGGCCGCAATGCGGCCCGTTAACGCAATCGCTCATTTTTGTGGATAAATAATTATGGCCGCCGATTTTCCTTTGCTGGATGTGCAAGGGGTGACGTTCTCACTGGAGGACCGCGAGTTATTGGCTCCGGTCTCATTAACACTTAACCCGGGTGATTTTGTTTTGCTCTCCGGTCCGTCAGGCAGTGGCAAAAGCACGTTGCTAAAGATTATGGCCTCACTGTTGGATCCCAGCGCGGGACGCATCTTTTTTCGCCACCAGGACATAGCAACACTCAAGCCGGAAGAGTATCGGCAGCGGGTTTCCTACTGCTTTCAAACCCCGGTGCTGTTTGGCAACACGGTATTCGATAACCTGGCGCTGCCGTGGCAAATCCGGCAGCAGAAACCCACGCGCAGCAAGCTGGAGGCCGATTTAACCAAAGTGAATCTGCCTGCTGACATGCTGGATAAAAAAATTGACCAGCTTTCCGGCGGTGAAAAACAGCGCGTCGGCTTATTACGCAATTTGCAGTTTCTGCCGGACATCTTGCTGCTGGATGAAGTGACCAGCGCACTGGATGAAGATAACAAGGGCCTGATTAATAACCTGATCAAAGGGATCGTCAGCGACAAGGGTATGGCTGTGGTGTGGATCAGCCATGACCCGGCGGAAATTCGTCAGGCGCAGCGGGTATTGCACCTGGAAACCCCGGAGAGGAAAAACCATGAGCCAGCATAATATCACTAATACCTCGCTGGTCCTGGCACTGGTGCTGGTGATGATCGCGCTGCTGATTAGCCAGAAAGAAAAACTGGGGCTGGGTAAAGACATCATCTGGAGCGTGTGTCGGGCCATTGTGCAGTTGGTCATTGTCGGCTATGTGCTGAAGTCGATTTTCGACATCAATAATGACTGGCTTACGGTGTTGATGGTGTTGTTTATCTGCGTCAATGCCGCGCTGAACGCCCGTAAACGTAGCCGCAATATTGATCATGCTTTCCTGATTTCGTTTATCGCCATTACCAGCGGCACTACGTTGACGTTGGTGATTCTGGTGCTGAGTGGCGCGATCGAATTTATGCCGATGCAGGTGATCCCGATTTCCGGGATGATTGCCGGGAATGCCATGGTGGCGGTGGGGTTGTGTTACAGCAATCTTAACCAGCGCTTCGCGGATAACCGCCAGAAAATTCAGGAAATGCTCAGTCTGGGGGCGTCCATCAAGCTGGCATCAGGCACGCTGATTCGGGACAGTATTCGCGCCGCGATGATCCCAACCATAGACGCGGCGAAAACCGTGGGGCTGGTGAGCCTGCCGGGCATGATGTCGGGGCTAATCTTTGCCGGAATTGACCCGGTTAAAGCCATCAAATATCAAATCATGGTGACCTTTATGTTGATTGGCACGGCCAGCCTGTCCACTATTATTGCGGTCTACCTGGCGTATCGACGTTTTTATAATGAGCGATCACAGCTGAGATTTTGATCATCTGATCTTCTCTTCCAGCGTTGACGAAACTTAATAGCGGACGCCGCTGTCTGTTACTCATCATTGTTTTGGAAGATAAAAGTCATGACCTCTGTATTGCTGATTGAGGATGATGTCCGTCTGGCGCAGATGATTGCGCCTTATCTGGCACAACACGAATTTGAGGTGATGCATAGCGCCAGTGCTACTGATGCACAGGCGCGCATGAAACTGCGCAGCTTTGATGTGGTACTGCTGGACCTGATGCTGGGGGATGCCGATGGGCTGGCCCTGTGTCGACAGATACGTGCTGAAAGCCACGACGATCCCGCCATCATTATGGTCACCGGACGTGGCGACCCAGCAGACCGAATTATTGGGCTGGAAGTCGGCGCTGATGATTACCTGCCAAAACCGTTTGAACCGCGTGAGCTGCTGGCACGGATGCGTGCTGTGCTACGTCGCATGCGCCCTGGCTTGCGCGCCAGCGATGCCAGCCTGATTCGCTCAGGGGAACTGGAGATTGATATTGCTGCGCGCACGGTCACCTTACACCAGCAGCCCTGTGCTCTGACATCATTGCAATTCGATTTGCTGGTTTCGCTGGCACGGCAGGCCGGACGCGTTCTGAATCGTGAGCAAATCTGGCAGACGGTGCGCGGTGAAAGTTATGAAAGTTTTGACCGGGCGATAGATGTGCATATCGGGCGTATCCGTCAGGTGATTGAAGACGATCCACGCACACCGAAACGTATCATCACGGTACGCGGTGTCGGTTATGTTTTCTCGGCCTTAGCGGATCGCTAAGCGTATGAAACGTATCACCGACCTGCCAATGCATTTACAGATTTTCCTCGCTGTCATCAGCGCTATTTCGCTGGTGGTGCTCTGCACCATTGCGTTGTGGTTATGGACCGATGATGAAAATCGCCACCTCAATGCCTTTGCCACGTTCAGCGGCATGGTGGAACAGACGTTACCCGCTGCATCCGCTCCGCTTGAGGCGCAGTCGGCGGCGATAGATAGCTGGATGCAGCGTACCAATGCCCGTTTCGCGTTATTTGCAGCCAACGGCGCGCTGCTGAGCCGCACGCTCTCGCCAGCGATCCCTTTTCCTCATCAGGTGAAAGCCGGGGGTTACTTTGATGACTGGTACAGCTCGCGCTTTGTCTGGCAGTTGCAGGATAAACGTTTGCTGGTGATCCAGTTCAGTGTTGATCGTATTGAACGTCCGTGGACCTTCATCCTGATGCTGCTGGCCCTGGCTGCGGCGGTGGTGGTGATCTCTTTTCCGGTTATTCGTCGACTCACCGCGCGGCTGGAATCACTGCAACATAGTGTGGAATCGTTGGGCAAAGGCAACCTGGCGGCGCGGGTGCGGGTGACGGGCAGCGATGAGGTTGGACAGCTGGCCGCCAGTTTTAATCGTTCTGCGACGCAGATCGAAACGCTGGTTCAGTCGCAGAAAACCATGCTGGCCAATGCTTCGCACGAGCTGCGATCACCGCTGATGCGTATTCAGATGGCCTCGGCATTGTTAAGTGCTGAACATTCTCAGGCGAGCAATGAATTGCAACGCAGCGTAAAGGAACTGGACGCGCTGGTGGAGGAAATCCTCACCCTGAGCCGACTGGAAATGGCGGATAACGTCATTGTCGGTGAGTTACTGCCTACCGACATCACCGCACTGGCCGCCGAGGAGTGTGCCAGCGTTGAAGTGGAACTGAATGCAGAGCACATTGTGGCGCAGGTTGATGCCCGTCTGATGCGCCGTTTAATGAGAAACCTGATTGAAAACGCGCTGCGCTACGCGGGCCGCGATGTGACGGTCAATCTCAGACGCACGCCAGATCAGGGCTTTTCACTGACGGTGAATGACCGTGGGCCGGGGATTCCCGAGACGGAAATGGCGCGTATTTTCGAGCCTTTTTATCGCCTGGCGCGTAGCGGTAACGGTTCCGGACTTGGCCTGGCGCTGGTACGTTCCATCAGCCAATATCATGGCGGCGAGGTTAGCGTGCATAACCGTTCTGGTGGCGGTGCCAGCTTTACCGTGCACATCCCGCTGTTACATAACTTTACCTGAGGTAAAAAGAGGCGTTACAGGAGGCTGATGTAATGGCTGGCGGTCAACCGTCACCATAAGGATGAAGTCACATGCGTTTCACACCAGCGAAATCCCTTCCGCTGATATTGCTATTTTCCACCGCCGCGTTGCCTGCTTTTGCTGATGAATCTGCTCAAAACTTCAATGGTTTTCTCGGCGCTGGCGTCAGTGTTCAACCCAAATACACTGGTTCGAAGCACAGCGAGACCCGATTTCTGCCAGTGGCCAGGCTGAACTATGGGCCATTTTTTTTCGGTGGTGTCGATACCCTGACTGCGCTGGGCTGGCAGTTCGCCCGAACCGAGCACTGGACCTTTGCCGTTGGCGCAGGGTTGGATCTCTTCCCCCGCGAGGAGTCAGATGATGACTACCTGCGTGGCATGGGCGATATCAAACGCTCACCGCACGCGTTTACCTCGGCGATTTACCGCAATGACCTGTTTAATGCCGGGGTGATCCTGACTCAGGATATAGGCGGAAATCAGCAGGGGTTTCGGCTGACGTCATACGCCAATCTGTCATGGCGACCCTATGAAGACCTGCGTCTGTTCACTGGCCCGAGCCTGAGCTGGGCGAATAGCGATTATATGCAGACCCATTATGGCGTTTCGGTGCACCAATCCTCCCGCAGCGGTTTTTCCCGCTACGATGCCGGGTCTGGCCTGGAAAAAATTGGCTGGGAAGTGGGGATGGATTATGACATGACCGCGGCATGGCAGGTGGGGGCGCGGGTGATGGCCCAGCGTCTGGAAAGTGATGCTGCTGACAGCCCCCTGACCCAGCAGAAGGATCAGGTAAGCTATGCGCTGTTCCTTGCCTGGCGTTTTTAACTGATGTGAGGGGGCTCTGCAATGACGACTGCCATCGCAAAACCATCCCAGCCTTTTTCACCGGTGGTTTGAATGGCAGTGGCATCGAGGCGTGGATTCTCTGCCACCATACGCAGAAATTCGCGCACTCCCGCGACATTAGGATCGGCAGAATCGGCATCGGCTACCGCTCCACCGCGCACGATATTGTCGGCGATGATCACCGTTCCGGTGTGCGAGAGGCGCAAGGCCCATTGCAGATAGTGGGGATTATTTTTTTTGTCGGCATCAATAAAGATGAGGTCGAATGGGGCCTTGAGGGTGGGTAACACATCCAGTGCTGCGCCGACATGTACCTCAACACGGTCAGACACGCCTGCATTGGCGATGTTCTTCACCGCCACTTCAGCATGCCGGGGTTCGGCCTCAATGGAGATTAGCTGGCCTCCCGCTGGCAACGCTCTGGCCATCCAGATGGTGCTGTAACCACCCAGCGTACCGATCTCCAGGACCCTTTTGGCCTGCTGCATTCTGATAAACAAAGCCAGCATCTTTCCCTGGGGGGCAGACACGTCATGCGCAGGCAAACCGGCACGGGCATTTGCCTGTAGAGCAGCCTCCAGCCCCGCATCTGCCGGGGCCAGCAAATGGGAGAAATATTCGTCAACGGCAGACCATTTCTCAGCGTCTGCGGATGGGTAATCGGGAATACGCATCTTTTTGCTCCTGCATGATGACAAAGACGGTAGCTATATGTTTATGCCGAACCGATTATAGTGCGGTTTGGTGAATGTATTGCTGCAACCCTTCGGCCAGCGCATCAAATACCGTGCGGCATAGCGGGCGGGTGCGCAGATCTTCATGCATGGTAATCCAGGTGGAAAGATGCAAGGTGAACGCCTCGGGCAGGATGCGCACCAACTGGGGTTCGCGCTGTGCCAGCCCCACCTGGCAAAAGCCAATACCCGCTCCGGCGCGAATCAGCGCCAGTTGCGCCGGGTCGCTGTCGGTGCGAAAAGCAAAGTGTTCCCGTGCCAGTAACGGATGCGCCTTCACCACGCTGCGCACAAAGGCGTCCGGCTGGTCAAACCCAATCAGGCTGTGCTGACGCAGCGCCTGAATCGAATCTGGTGTGCCATGTTTTTCCAGATAGATAGGGCTGGCATACATACCCAGTGCAATCTCACCCACCGCGCGGATCACCAGCTGATTCTGATGCGGTCGCACCATACGTACCGCAATATCCGCTTCGTGTTGCAGCAAATCCTGCATCTGGTTAGACACCACCAGCTCAAGGTTCAGACCCGGATGGCGTTGCCGTAATTGTGCGAGGATCGGCGGCAGGACCTCAAGCGCGATAATCTCACTGGCGGCCACCCGCACCACACCACACGTGACATCGTTTTGACCGCTTACGGCGCGTTGCAATGCGGCAACAGTGCTGGCAAGGCTGGCAGCATAAGGTTGCAGGGCCAGCGCGGCTTCGGTGGGGATCAGGCCATGGGGGGCGTGAATAAACAGCGTCACGTTCAGTGCCTGCTCCAGCGCAGCGATATGCCTGCCCAGCGTCGGCTGTGTCGAACCCGACGCGCGTGCCGCAGCGGAGAGTGAACCGGCGTTAAGTACGCCAAGGAAGGAACGATACAGTTCCCAGCTGATATCTTTATCCATGCATTTATGTATACCTGCTCCATCATTCCAGTCAATGTTATTTAGCCCCGGCCTTACTTACACTCAGGGAAAATCAAACGGGGGTTAAAACATGAACACACCATCACGGGCGTTAATACTCGGGGCCAGCGGCGGCATAGGGGGCGAGGTTGCACGTCAGCTGCGTGCCGCTGGCTGGCAAATCAATGCGTTAACCCGCCGGACTCCGTCAGGAGAGGATTATCACTGGATTACGGCCGATGCCTTGTCCCGCGCCGAGGTTGTTCACGCGGCACGCGATTGCGAGGTGATTGTGCATGCGGTGAATCCGGCAGGATATCGTCACTGGGATACCCAGGTGATGCCGATGCTGGAGAATACCCTCACGGCTGCCCGGCAGCACGGGGCCACCGTGGTATTGCCGGGAACGGTTTACAATTTTGGAGCAGATACTTTCCCGGTTATTGCCGAAGACGCTCCCCAGCAGCCGCAAACGCGCAAGGGTGGTATTCGCGCGGCGATGGAACAACGTTTGCAGGAATTCGTCAGCGAAGGCGGGCGGGCGCTGATTGTGCGCGCCGGTGACTTTTTTGGCCCTGCGGCGGGCAATAACTGGTTTGCCCAGGGGCTGATTAAACCGGGAAAAACCATCACAACGGTGAGTAATCCGGGGCGCGCTGGCGTAGGACATCAGTGGGCATACTTGCCGGATGTCGCCGCGACCATGGTGGCGCTGCTCGGCCATCGAACGCAACTGTGCCCGCTGGAAAAGGTGCATCTGGCGGGACACTGGGACGAGGATGGGAGTGCTATGGCGGCGGCAATTTGTCGGGTGGTGGCCCGGTACAGCAGCCAGTCACCGCGCATCGCCACCTTTCCCTGGTGGCTGGTGCATTTACTGGCCCCGTTTCAGACCACCTTTCGCGAGCTCAAGGAGATGCAATATCTCTGGCAACAGCCGGTGCGTTTGTCGAACGCCAGGCTGCTGTCATTGCTGGGCCACGAACCGCATACGCCACTGGATCGCGCGGTAGAGGCAACGCTACGGGCCCTCGGTTGTCTGCCTGCTTAAATCTGCGCCATACCACCATCAACAAACAACTCGGTGGCGTTGATAAAGCTGGAATCATCAGAGGCAAGGAACGCCACCACTTTACCAATCTCTTCAGGTTCACCCAGACGACCCAAGGGTACCTGGGATGCCAGCGCGTCAAACAATCCCTGACGTTGATCTTCACTGACCAGGCCACCTAAACCAGGGGTCCGAATCGGACCAGGGCTGACAACGTTGATACGAATGCCGCGATCTTTCACATCCAGCGCCCAGGAGCGGGCGAAGTTACGTACGGCCGCTTTACTGGCGCTGTAGACGCTAAAGCCAGCAGTACCCTTCACTGAAGTGGTAGAGGCGGTGAGGATCACCGAAGCCTTGTCACTCAGCAGCGGCAGCGCTTTTTGCACGGTGAACAACACGCCACGTACGTTGGTGCCAAAAATACGGTCAAAATGTTCTTCGGTGATGCTGCCCAGCGGCTGCATATCGCCGCCACCGGCGTTGGCAAACAGGACATCAAGGCGACCCGCCTGACGGGCAATCTGCGCGTAAACCGCGTCGAGGTCGCTGAGAATCGCCGCATCGGCGCGAATCCCGGTTGCTGCTGCGCCAATACTGGCGACGGCTGCGTCCAGTTCTGCCTGACGGCGTCCGGTGATAAACACCTGTGCGCCGCGTGCTGCCAGCGTTTGTGCTGCAGCCAGACCAATACCGGTGGTGCCGCCAGTAACCAGAGCAATTTTACCTTTCAGTGTTGTGTTCATGTTTGTCTCTCCAGATAAGTGATTAAGTGATTTTCAACGGCTTCGTAGTGCATGGAGGCAATGTACCGTGGCGACGTTTATCGATAAATCGTGTAAAATGAAAATGACTATTCATGTGTGTGGATAATAGGTGAAAGACGATGGACCAGCTGATGGCAATCAAGGCATTTGCACGCGTGGTGGAGGCCGGAAATTTCACTCGCGCGGCGGATTCACTCGATATGCCCAATGCTACGCTCAGCAAGATGGTGCAGGAGCTGGAGGCCCATCTGGGGATTCGTTTACTGCAACGCACCACCCGGCGTGTGACGGTGACGGCAGAAGGGCGGGATTACTACGAGAAAGCGTTGCGTATCGTGCGCGATCTGGAGGATATCGACGCCTCGTTTAACGTGGTCAGTGGCCGGTTACGTGGTTATCTGCGCGTGGATGTCGGTGGCTCAACGGCGCGGGATGTGCTGATACCGGCGCTGCCGGATTTTATGGCACGCTACCCGGATATTCGTCTCGATCTTGGGGTATCGGACCGCCCGGTTGACCTGATCAGCGACAACGTTGATTGCGTGATTCGTGGCGGGCCACTCAGCGATTCCTCCCTGATCGCGCGCCATATTGGCGATGCCACCCTGATAACCTGCGCAACGCCGGGTTACCTGAAAGCTTTTGGTGTCCCTGCTTATCCTGATGAGTTAAAAAACGGCCATCGGCTGGTGAGTTATCTGTCGCCACAAACTGGGCGTCCGTTCCCGTTCCGCTTTGCACGTAACGGTGAAAAGAGCGAGATCAAAATCGAACATCGTATCGGGGTGAACGAAAGCAACGCGCATCTGGCGGCGGCGCTGGCCGGGCTGGGGATTATTCAGACTTTCACCTATGCCACCTTTGAAGCCCAGCAGCGTGGGGCGCTGGTGGAGATTCTCGCCGGGTGGCGTCCCGCACCTTATCCGTTTCATGTGGTATACCCGCAGAACCGCCACGTCACGCAACGGCTGCGGGTGTTTATTAGCTGGCTGATGGAGGTATTCCCGCAACGGCTCAGGGCCGTCTGAACAAGGCGATGCTACGACCCTCCAGTGTGAAATCTTTTTCTTTGGTGATCACCAGCCCCTTTTTGCTGCAATCGCTGGTGGTGAGTTCCAGTACCCAGCCACCTTCGCCAAATTGCGGGATGCGGAAGGGCACCTCACCTTCAAACGGATTAAACAGCATCAGCACGTCATGCCAGATACCCTCGGCGTCCTGCAAATCCGGGCGGCCAATGTACATGCCCAGGGTGGTGCCTTCATCCCAATGCTCCGATTGTTGCAGACCGCCACCCGCATTGAACCATTCAATCTCCATACCATCGCGCCAGTTTTCCCGATGCAGCAACGGCTGGCTGGCGCGCAGATGGATAATCTGACGGGTAAATTCGCGCAACGTTTCGGCACTGGCGGGCAGGTTATCCCAGTGGAACCACGAGATCTCGCTGTCCTGACAATAGCCGTTATTGTTGCCCATCTGGCTGCGACCAAACTCGTCACCGGCCAGCAGCATCGGCGTGCCGTGGGAAAACAGCAGGGTGGCAAGAAAATTACGTTTCTGCCGTTCACGGACTTCAATGATTTGCGGATCATCGGTCGGGCCTTCCGCGCCGTAATTACAGGAGCGATTATCGTTGTGCCCGTCATTGTTGTCTTCGCCGTTGGCCTCGTTATGTTTCTCGTTGTACGACACCAGGTCGTTAAGGGTGAAGCCGTCATGGGCGGTAATAAAGTTGATACTGGCCCAGGGGCGGCGTCCGCGTTGATCGTAGAGATCGCCGGAACCGAGCAGGCGGGCAGCAAAATCACTGGAGACATTGTCGCCTTTCCAGTATTCACGTACCGTATCGCGATATTTGTCGTTCCATTCGGCCCAGCCCGGCGGGAACGCGCCAACCTGATAACCGCCCGGACCGATATCCCAGGGTTCACCGATCAACTTCAGTTTCCCCAGCACCGGGTCTTGGGTCATGGCGTCAAAGAAGCCGCCGCGCGGGTCGAATCCGCCAGGTTCACGGCCAAGAATCGTCCCAAGGTCGAAACGAAAACCATCGATATGCATCGATTCGGCCCAGTAGCGCAGCGAATCCATAATCATCTGCAACACGCGGGGATGTGAGGTATTGACGGTGTTACCGGTGCCAGTGTCGTTAACGTAGTATCGATGCTGGTCTGCCAGGGTGCGATAGTAGGAATAGTTGTCGATGCCTTTAAACGACAGCGTCGGTCCCAGTTCATTGCCTTCTGCGGTGTGGTTGTAAACCACATCGAGAATCACCTCGATCCCCGCATCATGCAGCGCGCGCACCATGTCACGAAAGCCCTGAATACCTCGCGGGCCGAAATAGCGCGCGGCAGGGGCGAAAAAGTTGAGCGTGTTGTAGCCCCAGAAGTTTTTCAGCCCTTTATCCAGCAAATGCTGATCATCGGGGAACCAGTGCACCGGCAACAACTCGACTGAGGTAATCCCCAAACTTTTCAGGTAATCGACGGTGGCTTTATGCGCCATGCCTTCATAGGTGCCGCGCAGGGGCTGAGGGATCGCGCTATTAAGCTGGGTAAAGCCTTTGACATGGGTTTCATAGATGATGGCGCTGGACCACGGGATGACCGGGCGATTCTGGTCGTGCCAGTCAAATTCGTTGGCATCGATGACCCGACATTTGGGGGTGAAATCGGCGCTGTCGTGGGTATCAAAGGTGAGATCTTTGTCTTCGCCGTCATGCTGTAAATCGTAAGCGAAATGCGCTTCGTTCCAGGCGATGTCCCCGGAGAGGTCACGCGCATAGGGGTCGAGCAACAGTTTGTGCGGATTAAAGCGATGACCATTTTCCGGATCAAAGGGGCCATGCACCCGGTAGCCGTAAAGCGCACCGGGTTGCAGGCTGGGAATATAGCCATGCCAGACTTCGTGGGTAAATTCGGGCAAATCAAATCTGGCGATTTCATGACGGCCACTGTCATCGTACAGGCACAGTTCAACGCGTTCGGCATGAGCGGAAAACAGGGCGAAGTTGACTCCATCACCGTCGAAATTGGCACCCAGCGGGTAGCTGTAACCGGCGGTAATCACAAAAGGCTTAGCATGCGACATTTTTCCCCACTCCTGTAAATAAACACCTGGTAAAAACCTGCGCGATAAATACGTTCAGATACCGTAAATCACCAGGTGCGAATGAATTCGCACCCTATAGATGTAGGGGCGGCATGTATGCCGACCGGTTCAGCTTACTTGAGCCGCTCAGCAACACCAGGTACGGCTGTTCACTGGTCAGGACATCGGCGAGGGCCAATTCTTCATGGTTTATAACGTTGTTATAACGACGGCTGGCAAGTGGCTCGGGCAGGGCAATTTGCCATGTCGGTAACGGCTGCGGCAGGTTGCCGGCAAAGGCGGTTAATGGCAGGCGTGGAACCACCACGATTAACGTTGCTTGCGGGTGCACCCGCGCAAAGGCAATCAGATGGTTACTGCTGGCTGTCAGCGGCAGATAATCACCGTCGCGAAACAACGCCGGATGCTGCTGACGCAGCGGCAGCAGGGTTGCGATGGTCTGCTGCTTCAACTGACCACTCAGCCAGCTGTCGGGCTGCGAAGAGGGGCTGTGCAGCCACTGCTCCAGTAACGCGAAATCCACAGGTTGCCGGTTGTCAGGATCGACCAGGCTGAAGTTCAGCGCCTCGCTGCCCTGATAAATATCCGGCACGCCAGGTGCCAACAGTTTGATGATGGTCTGACTCAGGCTGTTTGCCAGCCCGGCGTGGATAAAGGGTTGTAGCGTGGCGGTAAAATCCTGCAAAAAAACCAGGCTGGCGGGGGAAAGTAGCTGGCGGGCATAGGCTCGCACCGCCTCTTCATATGATTCATTGCTTTCAGCCCAATCGGTGCGCTGTTTTGCCTCACGCAGCGCTTTTTCCACAAAGGCCACAAACCGGGTTTCCAGATCCTGCAATCCGGCAGCATCATCCAGCTTCAGCGATACCGGCCAGGCGCCAGCCAGTGCCTGATACATCATCCATTCCACCGCAGGTCCGGGTGCCGGGCCTGCAGGCAGGGGTTTGATATGCGCCTGATGCATCTGCCGCCAGCGGGTGACGGCGGCAGACCAGCGTTCTGGCGCTTCGCTCAGGGTATAAAGCCGCGCCCGGGTGTCCTCGCCCCGCTTGGTATCATGCGTGGACGTGCTGGAAAGTCCCTGTGGATGCTGCTTTCGTGTCTGCATCGCGGCATGGAAACGCGCCAGAGAGAAGCCTTGCGGCAGCGGTTCGCCGCCGACTTCATTTAACGCCAGCGCCGTGCACTGGCGGAAGAACAGGGTATCTTCCACCGATTTTGCCATTAAAGGACCGCTTAATTGCTGAAAGCGGGTGCGAAATAGCGCGGTCTGATTATCAGCGGCTTCGCCGTGGAACAGGCCGGTGATAAAAGAAAGGGCCTCGGGGGATGTCTCTGCGCCAATGTTTGCCGTCACAGTTTGCAGCAGCGCCTCATCGGCAGCGGGTAAACCTTCCGCAGTGGCGTAAGTACGGTAAACCGGAAAAGCCAGCAGCAGTTCACGCAGGGCGTTGCGGAGTGCGTTTTCAGCGAACGCGTCCTGAGCAATATCCTTTGCCAGCGCCAGCAGACGGTTGAATTCTCCGGCAAAATTTCGATCAACCATTAACGCTTTTGCTGCACGTAATTCTGCGGCCATATCGTTTCTGGCAGGGTAGGCCTGGCGCAGGGCCTTGATGCCATCACTGACAACCAGCGCATCAGCCAGCGCGGTGATAAATTCGTAGCCAGTGGTGCCCGCAACGGGCCAGTCGGCTGCCAGCGCTTCCTCTGCCCCGAGGATTTTTTCCACCGTGATATAGCAATCCGGCCCTGCCTGCTGGCGCAGACGTTCCAGATATCCCTGTGGATCGGCAAGCCCGTCAACATGGTCGATGCGCAGGCCAGCAACGGCTCCGCTGTGCACCAGTGCCAGAATCAACTGATGTGTGGCAGCAAAGACCTCGGGATCTTCCACCCGCACCCCCACCAGACCGGTGATTTCAAAGAAACGACGATACGAAAGGTCCGTTGCGGCATCTCGCCAGCATATCAGCCGATAAGCCTGGCGTTCGTGCAAGGCGGCAATGTCCACCTTGTCCTCGAGATTCAGTCCCTGCCAGCTGTCGATCGCCAGTGGGTAAAAATTGTCGAAATACGCGAGTGTCGGTAAGCCGCCATGGGGATCGGCGCGGACGCTGATCTCACCTTTTTCCAGTGCTTCAGCAAAGGTGTCGCCCAGAAATGGCAGCGTCAGCGGGCGTGACCAGTCGATATCAAAATAGTGGGCGTAGCGGCTGTGTTCACCGTGGGCTATCACATCGCGCCACCACGGATTTTCCAGCGAGGCTGCCATATGATTGGGGACGATATCGAGTATCAGGCCAAGACCGGCGCTTTTCAGTGCCTGCACCATGCGCTCAAAACCCGCGCGGCCACCCAGCGAGGGATCGATTTGTGTGGCATGCGTGACGTCGTAGCCGTGGGTCGAATCACGGGTCGCTGTAAAGACGGGCGAGGCATACAAATGGCTGATGCCGAGTTTTTTTAAATAGGGCACCAGGGCGGCAGCGCGATCAAATGTCATGCCGTTGCGGAACTGAATACGGTAAGTTGCCGTTGGCAAAATCATGACTTATCTCCGGCAGACAAACGTACGGTCATCCCATAGGGCGACAGCGGGTCTGCCGCCAGCGGCCAGGCAAACAGGGTTTCACCTGGCAGCTCCGTCAGGGGGTGCGCGATATGGCTTAAATTCAGCGCCAGCGACAGGGTGCCTGCCGGGAAGCGCCAACTGACCGCGATAAAGCCATCCTCTGCGACGATAACGCGGCCGTTATGGGCGTCGGCGTCACGGATCAGTGGCACGATATGTTGCTGACGCACCGCCAGCAACTGTCTGGTCAACGCCAGCCATTGCCTGCCCTCGGGGCTGCCAGGTTTTGACCAGTCGAGTTTTGACTTCTCAAAGGTGTGCTGCGCATTGGGATCCGGCACGCTGGCCCCCTCGTGCCCGGCATGGCCGGTAAACTCGCGGGCGCGCCCCTCGCGCACCGCTCTGGCGAGATCGCCGTGAAAATCCGTGAAGAACAAAAATGGCTGCGTCTCGCCAAACTCTTCGCCCATAAATAGCAGCGGGATATGGGGGGAAAGCAGCAGGGTGGCGAGCAATGCCTGGGTTCGTGCGGCCCCGGCAAGGGTGATCAACCTTTCGCCGTGGGCACGGTTGCCGACCTGATCATGGTTCTGAATAAAATCGACAAAAGCGACGGGTGGCTGGCCGGTACTGGCGACGCCACGCTTTTTGCCGCTGTGGGGAGAGACTTCCCCCTGGTAAGCGAAGCCTTCAGTCAGAATCCGTGCCAGATGTTTTTCTGGCTGATCGGCAAAATCCTGATAGTACGCGTGGGTTTCCCCTGTCGCGCAGACATGAATGGCGTTGTGGAAATCATCATTCCACTCAGCGGTGAACAGCGGCACGGAACCGTCTGAGGTGCGCGGATGGAGAAAAATGACGTTGCGGCTGTCCTCAGTGGTGAGGTGGATATGCCGGTCAGGGATTTCGCGCCGAATGCGCTCGGCAATTTCAAGCAGAACGTGTGGTTCGGTCTGATCCTTTATCTGATCAATGGCATCGAAACGCAGGCCATCAAGATTAAATTCCGTCAGCCAGTACAGCGGGACTTCAGTGATATAGCGGCGGGCAGCATCAACATTGTAAGCAATGCCCGCGCCCCATGGGGTCATTCTTTGCTGGTCAAAGAAGTCCGGCGACAGCAGCGGCAGATAATTACCTTCCGGGCCGAAATGGTTCAGCACGATATCCAGTACCACCGCCAGGCCACAGCCGTGCGCGGCATCCACGAAGGCGCGGAAATCATCCGGGGTGCCATAGGCGGAGTGCGGCGCGTACAGCAGCACGCCATCATAGCCCCAGCCCCGGTTGCCGCCAAACTGTGCGACCGGCAGCACCTCAATCATGGTGATCCCCAGAGCAGCCAGCTGCGGCAGTTTTTCTATTGCCGCCCGGAAGGTGCCTTGTGGCGTGAAGGTGCCGATATGCAGCTCATACACCACGGTCTCTTCCCACGGACGACCGGCCCAGTCACGGTGCTGCCAGGCATAGGTGGTGGGGTCGATAACCAGTGAGGGACCATTCACCCTGGCCTGCTGAGCGCGTGAGGCGGGGTCAGGCACCAGAGTGCCGTCGGCAAGCAGATATTGATAGGGCGTACCGGGTGCGACCTGCGTTTCCCGCCATGCGAACCAGCCATCGCCGCAGGGTTGCATCGGTATGTCAACGCCTGCCAGCTGTAATGTCACCTGGCGCTGGCCGGAAGCCCAGAGGCGGAATTGCACACTGCCATCTGGCGCGTACTCAGCACCCCAGCTTTTATGAAATAAACAGGACTCCATTTTATCGCCTCGCCGGTCAGGAAATAACCTGTGACAGTCAAGCATAGACCACGACGGGGATGTAACCAGGTCACGATAAAGGGTGACCCTACACATTTGCAGGGTCCGTATTGTCAGGCAGGGCTACGGGCGCATGGGTAGAAACCAGGTGCCGCTATAGGGAATGGGCAGATAATCGTGGAAGATTTGCTTTAGCGTTTCTTCGGGCTGCACATCGTTAAATAGCTGTGGATAGAGTGTTTTCGCCATAAATTCGGTCGCGGCGATGTGCCACGGGCTGAGATAGAAATTCATCCAGATCACCGCCGCATGGCCGTTATGCAATGCCTGCAACTCGCGCAGACCATTCTGTTTTGCCGTCATGGCGCTGAAGCTGCTTTGTACCGCATCAGGTGCCACTGCCGGACCCAGCTTGAGCACGCCCTGCGCATCGTTATCACCCGCGCCGGTGGCGAAGTAATATTCTGGCTGTGCGGCAATCACGCTTTCCTCGCTAAGACGACCAAATACCCCCTGCACGGTTTTGCTGGCAATGTTGTCGCCACCGGCGGCATTGAGTAACTCGCCGAGGCTGCCTTTGACGGCCGTGACGCAACATTCGTTGCGTCTTCCAAGGTGCAGTTGCAGCAGTACCGTCGGTTTTGGTCCGTGATAACTCGCCAGCCGCTGTTGAATCACCTGCAAATGCGCCTGATAGAAACGGTTGAACGATTCGGCCCGCGCTGTCTGGTTCAATACTTCACCGAGGATCTGCACGCTGCGCGTGGTGTTCTTTAGCAAATGCACACGCAAATCGATCTTCACTACCGGGATGTGTGCTGCTTTCAGCATCGCCAGCAGACGTAAATCCCCATCGTCGTAACGTGCCAGGCTGGGCAGGATCACCACATCCGGTTTGAGCGCCAGCACTTGTTCCGGGTTGATGTCATTGGTGCCGCCCGCCCCCAGGACCGGAATTTTCAGCATCTGCGGGAACTTGCGGGCGAAAATGTCCCACATCTGGCTGTCGTATCTTTTCAAATCCTGCGGCCAGCCGATAATGCGCTGGAAAGGATCGCCAGGCTCGAGCATCGCCAGCGTGTACAGCATGCGGCTTTCCCCCAGCACGATGCGCTGGGGGTTATCGGGAATCGTCACCGGGTTGCCGTCGATATCGGTGATGGTTTTTGCCAGCGCGGCGCTGCTCAGCATCATCAGCAGCAGCGTCACTATCCTGAGAATGATCGCCTTAGAATTCAACGCTGGCCTCTAGCATAAAGTTTCGGGTGGCACCTTCACGCACACGCAGATTGCCGCCGCTTGAGGTGTAGTAGTGTTTATTAAACAGGTTATTCAGATTCAGTTTCAGCTGGGTTTTGTTGCCCAGCAGACGATTGTTCCAGGCAATAAAGCTGTCAGCCACGATGTAATCCGGCATGGTGAAGCTGTTTTCTGGATCGCCCGCACGAGCGCCCACATAACGTGCACCGCCACCGACGCGGAAATCACCCGGAATTGCGTTAAACGTCAGGTTATGGCTCAGGTATAGCGCACCAGAATGGCGCGGCGCATTTTGCAGGCGGTTGCCGTTATTGGCAGAATCCTCGCCATCGTTAACGATTTCCGCCTTGTCATAGCTGTAGTTGGCGCTGAGATCCCAACCTGGCAGGATTTCACCGTTCAACTCAAACTCGGCACCGCTGGAACGTGCTTTATCGATGGCACGGGTTTCACCATTGATGCTGAGCGACATATCGCGCTCATCGATACGATACAGTGCCACGCTGGCGAACAGACGCGGCGAGATTTGCCACTTGCTGCCCACTTCCCAGGTGGTGCCCTGTTCGGGTTTACCGACGTTACCATCATCATCCACATCGGTTGACGGGGTGAACGATTTGCTGACGCTGCCGTACAGCGACACATCTGGCGTCAGTTTGTAGATCAATCCGGCCTGTGGCAGGAACTTGTTACCTTCATCGTTCAGGGTTTCGACCACCGGATCCCAGCCTTGTGAAGCGCGTTGCTCATAATGCTGGTAGCGCCCGCCGACGACGGCGATCCAGTTGGAGGTCAGCGAGATGCTGTCCTTGGCATACACCGAGCGGCTGTGAATACGGTTCAGCAGATTGGCGTTGGCGGTTTTCTCGGTGCTGCTATCGGTCACCGGCGACAGCAAATCGTACTGTGGATCATACAGATTGAAATCGCTGTTGGATTTGCCCTGATACTGATGCGCACGGTAGGTCTGGTTCATCTCATAATCGGTACCGACCACCAGATTGTGTGTCATGCCGAAGATTTCCGGCGTTCCCATCACATCCCAGGAGACATATTTAGTTTTGTGGTTAAAACCACGGTTAGCATCAGCACGGCGCGTCACGGCTCCGGTGGTGGTGTTGATGGCCGTGACCCTGACTTCGTTGTTGTCATACTGGCGCTGATTCATACCGAAAGTCAGACGGGTGCTCCAGTCGTCGTCGAACTGCCAGTCATAATGGGCATTCAGGGTCTTATTGTGGCCCCAGGCGTGGTTGGCTTTATCATCCAGACGATCCTTATAACCGATATTTACCGGCTTACCGTTGATAAATGCCGTGCCGCGATCGTAAGGGATATCGTACTGATAATCTTCATAACTGATCAGGAAGCTGGCTTTTTCGCCATACCATTGCAGTGATGGTGCGATCAGCGTGTGTTTATCAACGCCAAAGTTGCGCCAGTAATCCTGGTTTTGTTTTTCCGCGATCAAGCGGAAGGCAAAACCGTTGCCGAGCGGGCCAGTGACATCCACCGTGCCTGCACCGCCGCCTTCGCTGGCATAGCGTCCACTGACTTTGGTGTGCCATTCATATTGCGGTTTTTTACTGATCACGTTGATCACACCACCCGGATTCTGAATGCCGTACAGTAGCGAGGCTGATCCCTTTAACACTTCCACACGTTCGGTGGTGGCATCGAAGTTCAGCCCCTGGCTGCTGCGGACGCCATCACGGTAGATGGAGCCATCCGAGTTACTGCCAAAGCCGCGGCGCACAAAACCATCCTCGGTGCCTGCGAGGGTATTACCCTCGGTTACGCCACTGACAAAACGCATGGCTTCTGACAGATTACTGACCTGGTAATCTTCCAGCTGTTGCTGCGTCACCACGCTGACGGATTGCGCTTCATTGACGCGGGGTGTCGGGGTTTTACTGGCGACCGAACTGCTGGTGGCGTTATAACCCTGGTCGTTGTTTTCCTGTGCTGTTACCGTGAGAGTATTATTTTCCTCAGCGGAAAAACTGATTCCTGGTGTAAAAATCGCCACCCCGTAAATAGCCGCAATAATGGCCGGATGAGGTTTCTTTTTAAAAGCGAACGGCTGATTGTTATTCATTTAATGTAAACCTGGTATTCATTGTCTGGTTATTTTCATCCATGAAAAAATCGCCGGCCTTTTTAATAATCAGGCCAGATGTGTTGCTCTGATAAACATTGCTAATTATCTGGGTATTATTATTTTATTTAACGCAGGAAGCCGTTGTGAGGCGACCTCAATGTAATTGAGAATCATTCAAACATGAAAGAATGTAGTAGTAAATGCAAAAAATTATCGAAATGCTACATCAGAGTTTAAGGAGGGGTTAGCAAATCATGGATTGATATAACATGTTGAATAACATGTTATTTCAAGGGGTTGACTGTGATTTTTTTAATGATTTTCCGCTTCATTTTATGTAGTTTTTACAGTAATAATGGATAGTTGTTACTACAGTCGAATAAAGAAACTGTGGTGAAATTATCAACAATATTAGGTAAATCAATTAGTTCGGATAAGCAAATGGCATCAGGCAATAAAATAAAAAACCGGGTCGATGTGTTGGGTGAGCGTTATCGTGCACGAGCTGCGGGACTTTCTCCTCAGCTGCAAACGGTGGTGCGCTATATCCATGAAAATCGTGAGGCGGTGGTAGAGGCGACAGCGATGGAAATTGCTGCCGCGACGCAGAGTTCAGATGCCACCGTGGTTCGTGCCGTTCAGGCATTGGGTTTTGCCGGATTACGTGATTTAAAAAAAACGCTGGTAGCCTGGTTTGGACCGGCGATGAATTCCGAAGAAAAAATGATTACCACGGTCGGCGAATTGTCCTGTGATATTAATTCCGGCATTGATTTTGTCTTAGGCGGACATAAACGCGCCTGTGATGCGTTATCTGAACCGCATAATCGTCAGGCAATCTCTGCGGCAGTGGCGTTATTAATTGAAGCGCGTCAGGTGGGGTTGTTTGGTATTAATGCGTCAGGCGTGCTGGCGGATTACAGCCGCCGCTTATTTGTGCGTATCGGTATCCCGGCGGTGGCACTTAACCGCTCCGGTGTGGCGCTGGCTGAGCAACTGATTGCGCTACAGCGCGGTGATGTGTTGATCATGATGGCGCAAAAGTCGGCGCATCGGGAGGGTATCACCACGGTTAAGGAGGCAAAACGTCTCGGTATCCCGATTATTCTGCTGACCAACGCCACCGATTCGTTTTTTGCGAAGGAGGCTGACGTGGTGATCAATGTGCCACGCGGTGGCGAGGATGGCCGTATGCCGCTGCATGGCACGGTGCTGGTGTGCCTTGAGATGCTGATTTTGTCGGTAGCATCGGCCACTGCGTCGCGTACCGTGAAAACCATGAAGCGTATTCAGGATCTGAATCGCAGCATGAAGCCCGGTAAAAAATAACCGCGCTCCCATCCTCTTTTTCCCGTTAAGCCCGCAGGCTGGCGATCTCAACGCGCGTACCGCTGGCAGAGGAGCGCACCATCGCTTCGATAATCTGCTGATTTTCCAGGCCGAAGCGGAAATCCGGGAAACAGCCGCTTGCTCCGCTCAGGCCTTTAATCAGGTCATAGATTTCAATCACTTTAACGTCAAAATAGCCGAGGCCACCGCCCGCAAAGTCGAAGCCAAAGAAACCGCCAAACTGCTCCACCTGAGAACCGGCGTAAAGGGTTTTGAAGCCGCGATCGTGTTTTTCATCGCGATAGCGGGCAATTTTCAGCTCGTTAAAACGTTCACCGTCCATGATGATAGTCCCTTCGGTACCCGACACCTCCCAGGCGATACCAAACACTTTTCCCGCCGAAATCCTTGAGGCTTCAATCACGCCACCGGCATGGTTGGCAAAAGTAATCAGCGACTGAAACTGATCATCGTTTTCAACCTTCAGCCGTGCCGCGTCCCTGCTGGCTTGCGCACCATAGCCAGAACCGGCACCGGCAGCCGGTCGCGAGTCAATAAACAGCTGCTCCTGGCCGATAACGCTGGTGATCGGCCCCATCAGATATTGCGCCACACTCACCACATGGGAGCCAAGATCGCCAAGCGAGCCGGAACCGGCCTGCTCACGCGAGCAGCGCCAGCTCCACGGCAGCTCAGGATCGTTGAAAAAGCCCTGATCAAACCAGCCGCGAAAGCGGGTAGGTGTGCCGATATCGCCACGGTCAATCATCTGTTTCGCCAGCTGGGCTGCCGGGGTTTTGATGTTATTAAACGCTACCATGGTTTTAACTCCGGCGCGTTCTGCTTCCTGCGTCAGGGTTTGTGCTTCCTGTAACGAAACCGTCAGCGGCTTTTCGCAGTAGACATGTTTGCCTGCACGAATCGCAGCCAGCGCCATGTCGTAATGCATGTTATTCGGGGTGGTGATGTCGACAATATCAATAGCCGGATTAGCGATCATCACCCGCCAGTCCGCCGTGCTGTGCTGAAAACCAAAACGGCGCGCGGCTTCTTCCGCCAGTGCCGGGGTGGCATCGGCCAGCGTATGTAGCACCGGTTGCAGCGGCAGATTGCGATACAGCAAGCCTGCACGACGCCAGGCGTCGGCATGGGCCTGGCCCATAAAGCCTGAACCGATCAGGCCAACGTTGAGTTTTTTTCCGGTCATGTTCTCTTTCCTTTATTGGGCGGCAGGTAAAATATGTTCGGCAACATAGCGTTGCGCGCGCGTGACGGTTGCAAGCGGCGGGGCTTTTGCCGGATCCTGTTCTGCTTCCACCACCAGCCAGCCCTGGTAGCCGCTGCGAGTGATAAACTGTGCCAGCGGGCGATAATCAATACCGCCGTCCCCCGGCACGGTAAACATGCCCGCCAGCACGGCTTCGTTAAATGTCATTCCGCTCTGACGCACCTGCTGGAGTCGATCCAGTCGCACGTCTTTCAGGTGGATATGGCAAATGCGGTCGGCAAATTCATCGATCAATTGGGTATAAGTAAAACCAGCAGCGGTGGCATGTCCGGTGTCGAGTAACAGGCCCACCGACGGAGCACAGGTAGCCAGCAAAGCGCGAATTTCTGGCAGGGTTTCGGCCACCATCATCAGGTGATGGTGATAAGCAAGGCGCAGGCCATATTGCTGATACAACGCCTCGGCAAAGGCAGACAGGCGCTCTGCATAGCCCTGGACCTGATCTTCCGGTAGCAGGCGACGCTGGGCCAGCGGGACATCGAGCGCGTTGGCGGTCATCCAGCCACATTCGCCATACACCATCACCTGGGCACCATTTTCCTGTAATAGCGTGGCATGGTGATGTACCGCTTCCAGCTCCTGTTGCACGCTTCGTTCGGTGAGAAAACCGTCGTGCCAGCCGGAGACCAGATGTAATTTGTGCTGCGCCAGCAGAGCACGCAACGCCCCGGGTTCACGCGGGAAGATACGACTCAACTCCACACCCTGATAGCCAGCCAGAGCAGCTTCTTCCAGGCATTGCTGCGCGCTGGTGTCGGCTCCCAGATGTTGCAGCACCTCATTAACCCATGAGAGCGGACTGACACCGAGTTTAGGTGCCGGTTGTCCGGGCTGATAAAACGCATCCTTAATCATTTTCTTCTCCACCCTTGATTGCGATGAGAACGAAAATAGCGGATGCAATTTTCGGCTGCTATGGCTAATTTGAAGGGAAACCTTCAATATTTGACGTCAAATCTTCAGGCAAAAATTACTGTGATCAATCGCAAAAAAACTACGCTGGAACAGATAGCTAGCGCCGCAGGCGTCAGTCTGAGTACCGTGGATCGGGTGATGAATCGACGCGGTGGGGTCTCTCCGGCTAAAGAAGCCCGGGTGCTGGAATGGGCCAGTAAACTGAATGTTGATCGGGTACTGTTCCGTGGTTACCTGCGTGCGTTACGCGTAGCGATTCTGCTGCAATCCCCCAAAAATCCTTTCTACAAAGGATTACGCAATGCGTTTGCCGATCTCGGTGCGGAGATGGCTGAGATGCGTATTAATGGCGTGATGCATTACCACAATCCTGGCAATATTCGCGCGACCATAAAACAGGTGGAAACCATCGCCGCCAGTCATGACGCCTTGATTGTGGTGTGTCCGAATGACCCTGAACTGGCGGATGCACTTAAGCGTGTTTCCGGGCAACTACCGATTTTAACGCTGGCGACCGATATTCCTGCCAGTGGCCGTCTGGCCTATGTCGGACCCGATAACCGGCAAATGGGGCGGGCTGCAGGGGAGCTGATGGGGCGTTTTCTCGGTGAGCGCGGTGGTGAGGTGGTGGTGGTATTGGGTATGCATAACATGATTGGTCACGAGGAACGTGAACGTGGTTTCCGTGCGGTGTTACGTGAGCGTTTCCCGACATGCATTTGGGCGGCAACGCTGGAAAGTTCAGAAAATCAACAGCGTGCAGGTGACGTGGTGCGTCAGGTGTTGCTGGAGAATCCTCGTATTTGTGGTATTTACAATACGTCGTCAGGTAACAGCAATATTGTTGCCACGCTGCAATCGCTGGGGCGAAAGGCGCAACTGATTACGCATGAGCTCACTCCGGAAAGACGCCTGTTACTGCTGGAAGGCTCACTGGCGGCGATTATCGATCAAAATCCGCGCGAGGAGGCACGTCGCGCGCTGGCGTTATTGGCACGTCACTTCAATCGCAGCGATGAGTTTTCTCTGCATGACAACATCACACCGTTTAACCTGTTTATCCGTGAGAATTGCCCCGCCGAAGCCAGCCAGAGTTAGACCTGATGCGGCAGGAGAGCTGGAGTCGCGTGCTGGTGCAGGCTGACTAAAGGTACAAAAATTTTTTTTGTTACCCCTATTTATGAGACACCAGATTTATATCATTAGCTTGCTGTCGGACGTTAGACAGTCAATTTGTTAGCCAGTGCACAGCATAAGTCTTATAAATATGGCAAATTACCTGACTCGCGTTTGCCATGACCTCCATAACATGTTGATTTGTTATGGGGGCTAACATAATACGTTCCGCACCCCACAATGGAGATGTTTATATGGAAAATTCTTTGGGCGTAAGCAAAACATTTGTAGTCGCGAAGACAAAGTTTGGCAGGGCAATTCCACATTCTTTTATCAAGCATGTAAAACGTCCTCATACTTTCACTATTACCAACTTTTGTGTGCCCGATAAGGTGAGAAAACGGATTGATAAAATATACACTAATCTCGTCAGTCGACAGGAGTTATCTTTAGGATATCCACTAAATCAAAAGTTCGATTATTCAGCTATTGCTCCATTTATGAATATTCATCTGAATAACGTTGGCGATCCTTTTGAAAACAATTCCATGCTGCTGCATACGCGTGAACTTGAACAGGAAGTGCTCGAGTATTTCCGTAAGCTCTGGCATGCTGAATTACGAGAGCCGTTAACGCCAGAGTCATTCTGGGGTTACGTTCTGGCTATGGGGTCCACTGAAGGGAATATGTATGCGCTGTGGAGTGCGCGAGAGTATTTTCGGAAGACGCAGGCCACAGCTAAAGTAAAAAGGGAAAATTTCTCTCACCCGGTACTTTATTATTCTCAGGAATCGCATTATTCATTTGAGAAGTGTGCGAGTATTCTGGATATCTCCACCTTCAAAGAGATGGGGGATAAAGGCTATCCCGGTCAGTGCCCGATCACCGCAGATGGCCGATGGCCACATGGGGTGCCAGTAGATCAACACGGTGCGGTGAATCCTGAATCGTTGTCTGCTTTGGTTGATTTTTTCGCCGCTCATGGACATCCACCGATTATAGTACTGAATATGGGCACCACATTTCAGGGCGGATTTGATGATGCGCAGACAGTCTGGCAACAGTTATCGCCCATGCTTGAACAGCATGATTTCAATGTCCAGACTACAGGTGATAGCAGACCCGATTTTTGGATCCATATTGACGGAGCGCTTGGCGCAGCGTATTTGCCCTATCTCGAAATGGCCCATCAGAAAAAAATAAGCGAAGTTAAGGGGCCCCAGTTTGATTTTCGTCTTCCCTTTGTGAGTTCAATAGTGATGAGTTCCCATAAGTGGTACGGTGCTCCCTTTGCATCCGGCGTGTATATGACGAAAGAAAAGTACCGGATGCAACCCGCCACACTGCCTGAATATATTCATTCTCCTGATACTACGCTGGGGGGGACGCGTAATGGCATGTCCGCATTATTTCTCTGGTATATGGTGAATACTGTATCTCAGCCAATGCAGAGTCGGATTGCTGCGCAGTGCGAGCAATTGGCCGCTTATGCGTATGAACGGTTAACCACCATCAAAGCTATTCACCCATCGTTCCGCGTGGAACGGGGTCCACAGTCGCTGGTGGTGATTTTTACTCGCCCCGAAAAAGAGATATTCAAAACATTCCATCTGAGTGGCAGAGGAGATCTGGCACATATTGTAGTGATGCCGCACGTTACACGCTCAGCGATTGATAGCCTGGTTGAAGCGTTACAGCGAAATGATGCCTTTTCTGAGCAGGATCGCTTTATCAACGATGCCAGTGCCGAATATTCAGGAGCATAAACATGGAATGTCGATTTGCCAGCGATGCTGAACTGGATATCGTTTGTGATCTTCTTACATCAGAGTTCTATGACGATCCGGTGCTTAAATATGCTTTTACAGGTACTAATAAAGAAAAGCGTATGAAGGTAATGCGCGGTTTTTTTCGGATTTATGTTGAGCTTGCGCAAAAATTAGGAGGGGTTGTTCTCACTGAGAACAATGCAGGGACTCTGGTCTATTTTGGACCGAAATTAATGGAAATGAAGGAGGAAGATAACCAACTCATTGATAGACAGTTACGTGAGGTATGTGGGGACGATTATGTGACGGCGGTGGCGTTTATGGACGGACTCGATCGTAATCATCCCCGAACACCACCACATTATTATGTCTTTCTTATTGCAGTGTCGCGTTATAGCCGGAGAGGAGGAGTACTTGTGGAGAAGTTGCTTCGCCAGCTAAATACCACGCTGGACAGGGAAAAATTGCCTTGTTATGCCGAATGTACTACTTTAGGCGTACGTACTTTTGTCAGGCGTTTCGGTTATCGTGATGTTGGTGCGCCACTGCATATTGAGGGATTTCCGGAAGTCTATCCCATCTGGCGCGAGCCTGAATGAATAGCATCAGTTTTAAACTGAACTTCATCGCTTATGGGCGATCTCATAAGTCAGTGACATCCACCTAAATGGTAATGTATGGAGGCCGTATATGGATGGGCGACTTCTATACAATCAGGAGACGATTCTTCTTCTGTCATCGCAGTAACTGCCTGTATTTTATAGTAGAGTGATGCTACCATTTCTGTGTTTATATAGTTAAGTGGTATAAGTTTGCATGTAGAGGATTAAGTCCATGAGTAGAACTTTTTTTTCGGATTTAGAAAAAAACGGAGTTGTAAAGGAGAATCTGGAGAAAAACTTAGCAAAATATGGTGAAATGTATTACGGCTACGGCGTAATGAATAAACGCAATATGGATGATATGCTAATCATCACGAATTTACCGGGTATTTTCATTGATGATTATAAGGAAAAGAAATATCAAAGCATAGACCCTATCATTGTTAATGCATTAAACCGTGTATCGCCTCTCATCTGGGATAATTCGCTAAAGGTTAACGACTTATGGATTGTTGATAAGATTTTTGAATCTGTAAAGTCTTACAACATCATCAGTGGTCAAACTTTTGTTTTACATGATCAGAATAATAATCTCGTTGTCCTTTCATTATATATCAATAAGTTTCTGATGGCGGAGCTGGATGCAGAAGTTAAAAGGCACAAGAATGATTTACAGGGCCTTTTAATTGACACCCATGAACTTTTGCTGCATCTCTATCGTGATGAAAACAAACCGCAACAAAATACAGAGAGTACCTTATCCTCCCGTGAGAACTCTATCCTTTACTGGAGCAGTACCGGTAAAACTTACCCTGAAATTGCCCGCATACTTAATATCACCGTCAGTACTGTAAAATTCCATATGGGAAATATTGTCAGAAAGCTGGGTGTTAAGAATGCAAAACATGCTATCAGTCTGGCAATCGAGCTTAACATCATCTCCCATCCTTCAGATAAATAAATCTGATTGGGGAAATATCCTGCCAGCGCAGTGCTGGCAGGGTGGTGAATCACATCAGAACGACAGGGTTAATCCGGCATAATAAGCACGGCCTGGTTCGTTATAGGTCGATGCGCCATCATTTTCACGATAAATACGTTTATCAAACAGGTTGTTGATCCCTGCATTGGCGCGCAGGTTTTTAGTGATATCGTAATTCATGTTTAAACCGAAGATGGAGTAGGGACTAATTTCCCGATTAGAAATTGCACCGACTTCATTACGTATTTCAGCATATTGACGGGGTTTCTGCCTGCCGTACTGGGTCCAGTTAATATTGGCATCCAGCTTCTCGGTAACCTGCCAGTCAAGCTGCGAGTTAATGGTAAACTCCGGGATAACAGACAACGGATTACCTGTTTTCTTGCTTTCTGAACGGAACATATATGTTGCGTTGGTGCGCCATTCCAGCGTATCGCGCACCAGCGGAATCGTCAGATTTCCTTCCAGGCCTTCAACAATCGCTTTACCACCATTTTCCCAGCGTAACACGTTATAGCCGTTAGAGGCATAACCCACCAGGTCATCACCTGCGACAATTTTGTTTTTGTAATCATTACGGAACCAGGTAATCCCGGCGATATAACCATCATGATTAAATTCGATACCGATTTCTTTATTGACGCTGATTTCCGGATCGAGGTTTTCATTACCTAATAAATAACAGCTACCAGTAGTGAGACCTACCGGACAACCATTGCCACGCGTGGAAAGCAGATACCCCTCGGTGGACTGATAAAGATTCGGTGCTTTAAATGCGCGCGCAATACCCGCCTTTAAGGTGAAGTAATCGCCCAGGCCTTGCGAAATATTAAGACTCGGACTCCAGTTAGCACCGAACTTATTGTGATAATCAAAGCGTAAGCCCGGGATAACTTCGGTACTGTCGGTGGCGGCAATATTATCTTCAAAAAACAGCGAGCTGATGGTGGCGCTATTTTTACTGCTGCGTGCAGATGGGTCGCCTGATACGCCGTCAATAATGACACCGGATTGATCGGTTGCGCTCATTGAGGCAGGGTCGTTTAATTCGTCACGATTCCATTCTGCACCTAATGTGACCGTTTGATCGACCAGCAACTGCACCGGGAAGTTGATTTCTCCCCCGACGCGATAGCTTTCAAGACGACTGGTAGCGTAGCTATCGCTGTTGATCATCCCTTCAACGCGACCCGTTGAACCCTCTTGCAGGCGTGTGTTGTTGGTTTTCTCATAATTGAAATTGAGTTTTGACGTACCCCAATCCCAGATGCCATTCCAGGCCAGACCATAGCTCTGGCGGTACATGCGATTGGTTTCATCACCGTAGAGCGATTCAACCAGGCCATTCGGACTGATATTGCCGTTGCTGTATTGGGTGTCCCCGGCATAAATATTACCCTGGCGGCTGTAGCCGTAGCTGAAATCAACAACTTGCAATGGGGTAATTTTCCAGGAGAACACCGTGTTGATGTCTTTATTGCGTACGCCTTCACGGCCTGCTGCATAGGATCCGTTTTCATTGGTATTGATGTTATAAGCGTCGGCATCGGTTTTATTGATGTTACCGAACAGGCGCATGGTCAATGCATCACCGGCCAGCGGGCCACTGAGGTTGAAGTTGGCGCGTTTAGTGGCACCTTCCTTATCATCTTCTGGCTGGTTGGTGAACAGAGACAGTGAACCATGCCAGTTATTCGTTGGGCGTTTAGTGATGATGTTCACCACACCCCCTGCGGCACCCGAACCATAACGGGAAGCGGCCGGTCCACGAATCACTTCAATACGTTCCACCATTTCGGCTGGCACCCAATTGGTATCGCCACGGGTATCACGCTCGCCGCGCCAGCTGTAGCGAACGGCGTTGCGAGAGGTGACAGGGACACCATCTATCATGATCAATGTATTTTCCGGTCCCATCCCACGAATATCGATTTGACGATTATTACCACGGCTGCCACTGGCGCTGTTGCCGGTGAGATTGACACCTGGCATTTTGCGAATGATGTCGGATAAATCGTTAACAGGGGGGCTTTTTTGAATGTCTTCCGCAGTAATGGTTGAAACACCAGGCTGTTGTTTCAATTCTTCTTCAGCTGTGACAATCATCGATTCATCGTCAGCCAGTTTTTCGGTGGGTTCCTCATTGGCAGCGTAAGCTGACGTACTCAACAGCCCGGCCAAAAGCAACGCGATGGGATGCCTTTGGTTACATTTGGTTGCATTAACTTAATCATTCTCCCTGTTTTGTTAACACTTGTAAGTAAATACGCATGATAATGAGAATGATTATCATTGTATATCAATGATGAGGAATCTCCTTTTTTTCTCCTTTTTTGGTTAATAACTAGTCTAATATGGCGGTGGTTTGATGCTTAAAGGTTTCTGAGGAGGGGAGATGGCCAATATAATTACAACATACTTAAGTGTGACGACGTCACAACCCAGGCTCCTCTGCTCGCATTAGATTAAGCAGATGGCGAGAGCAGCTATTATTGAGCTGGTCGGCATGACGCCGACCCAATGACTGCGGGGCGCGAATTGGCGTGCGCACCGGGATTGACGTTAAAGACATCAGAGATGGATAAGAAGAACATTATCCCTGCAATATTTTGACTATTGCTTTCCCCACATTGGCAGCAGACTGTGGATTCTGCCCGGTGACTAAATGCCCATCCACCGAAACCTGATCCTGCCATGCAGCTGCACCAGCAATAATCGCGCCCTGCTGCTGCAATTTGCTGGTCAGTAAAAACGGTACGACGTTTTCCAGCTGCACAATATGTTCTTCTTCATCGGTAAAGGCACTGACTTGCTTGCCCGCGACCAGCAGCTCGCCGTCATCAAGCGTGACATTGACCAGCGCGGAAGGGCCATGGCACACCGCTGCTACCACGCCATTGTGCTGCCATATCTCGCGAGTCACGCGTTGAACCGCTGCACTCTCAGGAAAATCCCACATCGTGCCATGTCCACCCACGTATAACACCCCAGCGTATAGCGCTGCATCCACGTGCTCCAGTGCCGCGGTATGCGCCAGCTTGTACTGGAAGGTCTCATCTCGCCAGTAATGCGCATTGACGGGATCCTCCAGCTCAACGCCATACACCGGCGGCTTGCCACCTTTAATTGAAGCAAAATCTACGCTGAATCCGGCTTTTTCTAGCTGTTCAAGAGGATGGGTTAATTCGGGAAGATAGAAGCCCGTTGCGCCATCGGTCGAACCCAGTTTGTTGTGGCTGGTGAGCACGAACAGTATTTTTTTAACAGACATCATGGTTCCTTAGCGACTGAAGTATCTGATTCGCTAGTATGGGGTATTGGCTCCCATCAGCGTTATCGGCATTTATGATTTCAGTTATCATCACAGGTGATAACAGCCGCGCTTGCCGTATGCCACAGTCCGTGTTGAAATAAATTTCACCATTAGTTTTTGCGATAGCCATCATGTCAATTGATATCAGAACCATGGACCTCAACCTGCTCAAAGCACTTGATGCATTGCTGGATGAACGTAACGTGACGCGTGCGGCCAACAGGCTGGCGCTGACCCAACCTGCGGTCAGTGGCATGCTAACCCGACTGCGTGAGTGTTTTGACGACCCGTTATTTACCCGTACGCAACGCGGCATTGTGCCAACGCTGCGGGCGCTGGAACTGGCTGCGCCGGTTAAACAGATCCTTGCTGAAGTTAACGGGCTGCTACAACCTAAAGCGTTTGATCCGGCCAGTGCAGAGATGACCTTTACCATCGCCGCGACCGACTACGCACTTCGTGCCGTGGTGGTTCCCTATATGGAAGCATTACGTAAACTCGCACCTGGTATTCGAGTTGCAGTCGTGCCCGTAAATAATGATCAACTGACTTTTCAATTCGAGCGTGGTGATATCGACATCGCGTTGATTACACCGGACACCACACCACCAGATTTACATGCCCGCGCGCTATATGATGAAGAGTATGTCTGCCTGTTGCGCCGCGACCATCCGGCAGCGCAGGGTAACGGCATCACCCTCGACGATTTCTGTTCTCTTGATCATGCTCTGGTGTCTTATCACGGCGGTCAGTTTCATGGTGTCACCGATGACGCGCTGGCAGCGCAGGGGAAAAAGCGTCGTGTCTCATTATCGGTCAGCAGTTTTCTGGTGTTGCCGGAGATTCTGCGGGTTAGCGATTTGATTGCTGTGGTGCCGCGCAGGTTAGCGGTGAATACTGAAGGGTTGCGGGTGATTACTCCGCCACTGGCGATTCCAGGTTTTACCAAAAATGTTGCCTGGCATGAACGAACTCACCGTGATGCAGGTTACCGCTGGTTGCGCGGTCTGCTGTTTGAAACTGTCGCCGGATAAAAACATCGCCCTGACAACCGATGGACGTATTGAGTCAGTAACCCATTAAAATAAGGCAGTGACTGATGCTGATGTTGCTGAAGGTGTCGAACAGCTATCCGCTTGATGGTAATGCCAGCAAAAAGGTTGCAACAGGGAACGGGTAATACTAATAAAGGAGAGTGCCACGGACACTCTCCTTTACTGTTAAATCAGAAAATCATCCAGCGAACCGCCAGCGTCAATGACGCTTTTGATTGGCGATGGCGTACGACCCTGACCCGTCCAGAATTTTTCTTCACCATTTTCATCAGTGAATTTATATTTGGCCGGACGTGGTGCGCGTTTCGCTTTAGGTTTGCTTTCGCCCTGGGTTAATTGCGCCAGTTCAGAAATATCGATACCGTCGTTAAGCAGCATCTCTTTATACAGCGCCAGCTTCTCTTCTTTCTCACGCAGCGCGGCATTTTCCGCAGCCGCTTCATCACGACGTTCGGCGATTATCGCGCTGAGCTTTTCCAGCATTTCGTTTAAAACCTCAACCTCAACATCTCGTGCCTGTGCACGCAGTGTGCGAAGATTGTTCAATGCCTTCAGTGCATCGCTCATAAAAAACCCTTGATTATTGTCTTACACATGCAAAAAAGGACATTCTACGGGAAAATGACACAAAAGAAAATATTGTCGTGTATGCAGAATTGTCTTGAAAATAACGAGACAGCAGGCAATGAAATTACAACCTGATATCTCGTTGGGCTACATGGGGGGTTATTTAAGCATCACGATAAAAAGGGAAACATCCGGTAATCAGTGCAACCAGCAGTAATACCAGACAGGTAATAAATGACCAGCGCAGAGTGAAACGTTGCGCCTGGGCATAATCCAGCTTCAGCATACCAATCAGTAAATAAGTTGAGGCCACCAGCGGGCTGAGAATATGTACTGGCTGGCCCACTAGCGCGGCGCGCGCCATTTCAATCGGTTCGATACCATAATGTCCAGCTGCCTGAACCAGCACCGGCAGCATGCCGAAATAAAACACATCGTTGGAGACCATCCAGGTCACCGGAATACTGATCACCGCAGTAATTACGGCCAGATAAGGACCGAGCGCCGGGGGAATTACATTCACAATCGCGGTTGCCAGGCTATCTGCCATGCCGGTTTCGGAGAAGATCCCGGTAAACACCGCAGCGGCGAAGATTAAACCGGCCACGGCGAGGATGGCTGGCGCATGGCGTGCCATCTGCTCCTGTTGCTGGCTGAGTTGTGGGTAGTTAACGACAAACATGAAAGCCGTTGCCAGCATAAACAGGTACGCCATTGGCACCACATCCAGCACCAGCAGCGTCATCAGCGCAATGGTCAGCGCCCAGTTAAACCAGAAGCGCCAGGCTACACAGGGTTTTTCTTCAAACTGCAGGCCGCTAATCGTCGCCGATGACCCGCCATCAAAACCTATTCGCTTGCGCTCACTGCGGCCCAGCAGCCACGCCATCACGAAGGTCCACACCACGCAGGCCAGCAGCGGTAACAACATGGGCACAAATAAGGTGGCGACATCGGCATGGACTGCCGTAGCAGCACGGGCGGTGGGGCCACCCCAGGGAAACATATTACCCAGCCCGGTACATTGCAATAACAGGCAGGCAACGCTCAATTTAGATAAACCAACGCGTTCATATATCGGCATAAATGCTGACAGGACAATCATATATACCGTTGCGCCATCGCCATCCAGCGCCACAATAAACCCCAGCAGGGCCGTGCCGATAAATATTTTCACCGGGTCACCATCGACAGCAGAGACAATGCGTTTAATTATCGGATCAAACATCCCAGCATCGGTTACGCTCATAAAATAAAGCATGGCGAAAATCAACATCACCCCGGTAGGTGCGACGGTTCGCAATCCTTTAATCACCATACTGCCCATTTCCGCACCATGCCCGGAAAATAGCGCGAAAAGTGTTGGGATAATAATCAATGCCGTCAGGGCAGAGAGTTTTTTGCTCATTAATAAGGCGATGAAACAGCCGATCATAAGCACACTGAGAATTAGCAGCATGGCGAGGTATCCTGTTCAGAGGAAAATATTCGGGTATAAATAAAAAACAGCAAAATGATTATTTAATGTGCAGAAGTGCCTTCTTTGCCCTCGACAGTCATACGCTATTATCTGAAGAGTGTTCCAGACATAACAAGATGTATTGCGGGTAAAAAATGTGTGCAACTTCTTATTTTTAATAAAAATAAATTGTCTTAAGGTGATGATTTATCCTGGTGTTATTTCCGCTCCTTAATGATTCCTGTGATAAATAAAACCGCCCGACGCGTGAAGTCGGGCGATTCTTTTTATCCGTGATCGCGCGGCGAAGGCACAATCGGTAAAGGCAGACGATAAAGTTTTACCGGGTATTCCACGGTAGAAGGTTTACCGCCGGTAGTGGCAGGCGTACGGTTGATTTGTGCCGATGGCATCCACAACGCACCTTGGGAGATCCACATCGCATCAATCCATACTAGGCGCGGATCCTGAATCACGGTCGTGACCGTGCCATCAGGCGCAATACGTTTTATGCTGCGGGTATTGATGTCCGAAGCATAAATATTACCTTCAGCATCAATCGCCGTGCCGCCTGTGCTCCAGGTGTCACGGACTTTATGAGCATGTTTCGCTACCTCGGCTGCTGAAAGTTTCTCATCGTTCAGATAACGCGTCTCAATGCGAGCCAGTGGGCCGGGAATGGCCTGGTAGTATAACCATTTACCGTCCGGTGAGACTTCCAGCTGATCGAGGCCAACACGTTTTTCACGACCGTCGCGCAGGTACAATTTCTTGCCGTCGGCATAAATTGGCTGATGATCGATGGAGAGTGGATGGTCGTCCAGAACACGCCAGCTTTTGCCGCTTTTCATATTTAACACCACCAGACCTACCGCTCCGGGGTCGGTCAGATAGGCGAAATCCCCGTTGAAACGCACATCGTCCAGGTAGCTGGTAGCCTTCAGGGTGGGGGCTTTAAACACATAGCTGCCCACCACTTTGCCGCTTTGCAGGTTGATGCGCACCAGCTTGGCGGCACCCGGTACCGCCTGATCGCCCGTGCCAATGCCCTTATTACCGGCATCCATTACCCAGAGGTCGCCATCCGGGCCAATCCGCAGTGCATTCACATGGTAAAAATGGTGTTCCGGATCCTGGCTTTGCCACTGATTCCAGCTTTCGTCGGGATAAGCCTTAAGCTGACCGTTCACCACTTCAGCCAGTTGCAAACCGCTGCCTTCTGATTGGGTCAGTGAGGCGAAAATGCGGCCATCATGGCTCACGGTGATGCCATTCCACACGCGAGGCGAGGTAGTAACCTGTTGCAGGCGGCTGTCCTGTTGCGTCGGCAATTTTGCCGGCAACGTGTCCTGCGCCAGCACCTGTCCGGCGGCGGTTAATGTCAGCGCGGCTACCAGCGCCTTGAGTGAATGCTTCATCCTTCTCTCCCTTTTACTTAACATTGCAGGTTATTTGTTGCTCTGTTGTTAATGTCTGTTCATCCTGGCAGGCCGCAGTGATAAATTATATTCTCTGATTTTTATCAATTAATTCCTGGTGGGAATGAATGGAGCTAAAAGACCTGCATTATTTGCTGGCGGTGAAGGAAACCGGACACCTCGGCAAAGCGGCACAATCCCTTGGTATCACCCAGCCAGCGCTAACCAAATGTCTCCAGCGGCTGGAAAAGTTCTATGCCACACGGCTGATTTTAAAGGTCGGGCGGGGGATGCAACTGACGGAAGCGGGACTGCTACTTTGTGAACGTGCTCAAAAAGTGGTGCATATGATGCAGGTGACACGCCAGGATTTGCAGGCGCTGGGGGCCGGTACCGCAGGGGTGATTCGGCTCGGCGTGGCCGCTACGGCAGCGGAGTTTATGCTGCCTATGTTGACCCGTGATTTGCTGCACAAGGCACCGACAGCCCGGCTTGAAGTGACGGTAGGGATGAACGACCTGTTACAGAAACTGCTGCGTGAAAACAAGATCGATCTGATCCTCGGTTTTTTGCCGGACGGTAACAGTGAGTTCGTCACCCGCCCGCTCATTGATGATCCGGTGGTAATCGCTGCCAGCCGTCGTCATCCGCTGGCGAATATACACCCCACGCCGGAGCAACTGGATCAATACAGCTGGCTATTGCCATCGTCGAATGTTGCCACGCGCCAGTGGCTGGAGCACCGTCTGCGGAGCGGGGGGTATGCGCCACCACGGGTACAAATGGAAAGTAATACCCTGTCGCCATTGCGTGAGGTCATTGCCAGTACGCAGCTCCTGAGTTTTCTCTCGCGCCGCTTGCTAAAAGGCGAGGGCGATGACGCCATGCTGGTGGAGATCCCGTTACCTCTGGTCATCATGCCCCGTACTTTTGGCTGGCAGTTCCGATCATTAAGTGAGTTGTCCCCGGCATCGCGTTTATTGGTTGAGTTAGCGGAAAAACGCTGGCACTGGTAACAGCACGTCACGTAGCGGCGCAATTTATTGCGCGTCTTTGGCAGCATCGCCGGAATACACCCGCGCGATAAATCGCGTCGCAACGGATCCGTGCTGTTATTGGCCTGGTCGGCATGAATGCGCACCGTTTTACTGTTGTGATAATTACCTTTCTCAACTCTTTCGTATTATTACTCATTGAAGAATAAGCGAATTTCCCGCAGGAAACTTTTGGTCGCAGAGTAACAATTTCTTGCAATAGAAATCTTAATGCGTATATTTCTCATTTGCTTTCTTAACGACATGTTTACTGTCGCGCTGTGAGTGCCCGGACGGCACAGTCAGGCGCTTCCTCTTACCTGACATTTATTCTTCAACTCCTTTTGCGGCGGGATGCCAGCAGACGTACAGCGGGTGTGTCGTCATCTAAATAAAAATAAGTTGATTGAGGAATATTATGTCTTTCGAAGTTAAGCGGGTCAGGGGATCGCAACCAGCGTTGCGCCTTTCTGTGCTGGCGTTATTGATTGCATCAGGAATTGCTCATGCGGCTGAAGCCGATAGCAAGGAACAAACACTGACGGTAAACGCCAGCACCGACGATCAGCAGCAGCAGGCCGCCAGCGATTACAATGTCCCGGTCACGCGTGCGGCTACCAAAATGGCCCTGACTGCGCGTGATACGCCTCAGTCCATCAGCGTCATCAGCAAACAGCGTATGCAGGATCAACAGCTGGAAACGCTGAATGATGTTTTAAAAAATACCACCGGTATCAGCGAATTTAATTCCGGCGCTAACCGCAGCAATTTCTACTCACGCGGTTTTATGATCGATAACTATCAGGTCGATGGCGTCCCGGTGTTGATTGATTCCCAGTGGAATATTGGCGACACCCTGTCTGATACGGCCATTTATGACCGGGTCGAAGTGGTGCGTGGTGCCACCGGCTTAATGACCGGCGCAGGTAGTCCGGCGGCGTCGGTGAATATGGTCCGTAAACGTGCCGACAGCAAAGAATTTAAAGCCGATGTCTCAGCCAGCTATGGTAGCTGGGATAATCAGCGTTATGTTGCCGATCTCTCCGCACCGCTGACTGAGTCGGGCAATGTGCGTGGGCGAGTAGTGGCCGGTTATCAGGATGGCGACAGCTGGCTGGATCGTTACCATACCCAGAAGAAATTCCTGTATGGCGTGGTTGATGCCGATCTGACCGATTCCACTACGCTGTCCGTGGGATACGATTATCAGGAAACCAACATCTCGGGCGCGACCTGGGGTGGCCTGCCCACATTCTATCTTGATGGCAGTAAAACCAATTATTCCCGCAGCACCAACCTGGCACCTGACTGGGCGTACAACAATAGCGACTCGAAATCCGTCTTTGCCAGCCTGAAGCAGGAATTTAACAACGGCTGGCAGTTCACCCTGAGTGGCACGCATACCGAAGCCACCATGGACAGTAAGCTGCTGTATATCGATGGTTACTTTGATAAAACTACTGGTATCGGTATTGGGCCTTATGCGGGTTATGACCTGCTCGGCGGCACCGGTTATAACACCGCGAAGCGCAAGGAAAATTCTGTTGATGCTTACGTCAGCGGGCCGTATGAACTGTTTGGTCGTCAGCATGAAATGATGGCTGGCGTGACCTGGATTCGCCAGAATGATCGTTATTTCAGTTCATCAACCAGCTTCACTTCAGCCGATGTGGGTGATTTTAATGAGTGGGGTAATTACCCGGAGCCAGACTGGGACCCTCAGTCGCTGTCGCAGGACAATACTATCAATCAGAAGTCAGCTTATCTGGCAACGCGCATTTCGCTGGCCGATCCGCTGCATCTGATCCTCGGTGCGCGTTATACGAAGTACACCGCCGATACGCTGACGCAGAATATGGAAAAGAACAACATCACGCCTTACGCGGGCCTGGTGTATGACATCAACGATACGTATTCCGCCTACGCCAGCTACACCTCAATTTTCAAACCACAGACCTACCGCGATGTGAATGGTGCTTACCTTTCGCCGGTCACGGGTAAAAGTTATGAAACCGGGATTAAGGGGGACTGGCTGAATAGCCGACTGACCGCCTCAGTGGCCGTTTTCCGTATCGAGCAGGATCACCTGGGAGCAACGGATTACGCGCTGGTTAATGGTGGTACGGATTATGCCTACTATGAGCAGAACGGCACGGTCAGCAAGGGTATTGAATTTGAAATCAATGGAGCAGTGACGGATAACCTGCAAATGACCTTCGGCGCGACCCGCTATGTAGCGAAGGACGGTGAGGGTGAAGCGCTGAATCCAACTCAGCCGCGTACTTCACTGAAGTTCTTCACCAGCTATCGCTTGCCGATGCTGCAGGATCTGACGGTAGGTGGCGGTGTTAACTGGCAGACCCATACCTGGGATCATGTAGCCGGTCCGGATGGCACCAGCACGCTGTATGCCGATCAGGGCAGCTATGCGTTGGTTGACCTGTTTACGCGCTATCGCGTGAATAAACAGCTGTCAATCCAGGCGAACCTGAACAACCTGTTCGACAAAACCTACAACATTGATGTGGGCAGAAACACGGTGTACGGTGCGCCGCGTAACGTCTCCATCTCAGCAAACTATCGTTTCTGATGATGTGAAAAAAGGAGGGGATGTTTTGGCATCCCCTCTGTTTTTACTGGAGATCAACATTTAATGCTGGAGCACCAAAACTGACCAGCACAGCGTTTGAGGCAGTGAAGTAATCACGCCAGAACGCTTCTAACTGCTGCAAAACTTTTCCTGAACGATAGTTATTCTTCGCATCGGTATCAATCAAACCTGCTCCAGCGACAAAAACCTTTGCCCCGGAAAAATCGGTCAACAGGTTTTGACTTTTGACCTGTTCCAGTTCTTTTTCGGGTGACAGTAAACGCAACGCGTTATTGCGATAAAAGCTATCGAATGCACTGTTTTCCAGCATGTCCGAGATCAGGAACACCGTTCGTGATTGAACCGAATCCTGTTGCAGATCGCTGCTTATACGTTTAAGACTGTCGAGGATTTCGCTTTTTGCGATGTTGTCCCCTTTCTCGGCGAAACTCTTCGCCATTAACGTGCCAACGGTTTTAGCAAAGAAACTTTTTTGTTCCACCAGGCATTGGTCGAGATGCTTCAGACTTTCCATGCCCAGATTGTCGCGGATTTTCTTATCCACCAGCAGCGGCTCGAGGCGACCATCAAACAATCGCTGCATAAAATTATTTTGCAGCAATGCAGAGAACTGATACAGCACCACGCGATCGCCAGGTTGGCTAAAACGCAGAATTTGCTGCCAGCTGGCGTTCTTGATCTCCAGAGGGACTTTTACCGTCTGATCGATAATCACCACCAATTCACGACCACTACTGGCTGGGCGGTATTGGGTTAATTTCGTGAAATCATAACAGCCGGGAATATCATTGCGTTCGGCTGCCTGAGCCAGGGCGCTTGCCCCGGCCAGCAGCAACAGACATGCTGTGATAAGCCTCACCTTACCCACCTCTGGCTTTATGCAACACCAGCTGAACTTTGCGACGGTGCTGCAAAGCCTCAAAAGGCAGACCAGCGTCTTCAGCAACCAGCAGGAGTTCCTCATCGTTAAGTACGGTTAAATCACCCAGCTCCGCAATGCGGGCTTTATCATCTGCGCTGTTTGGCTCAAGAGCCACCGGGGTGAGGGCCGCGGGTGCAGGTTCAACCACTAATACCGGTTCTGGCTTATGCATCTCGCGAACATGAGCAGAAGGAACATAAGACTGACGCGATGCAGCATGCTCATCGGCCTCGATTTTGTCGCGTTGTTTACCACGAACATATTCATCAAAGGTGCGAACGTCATTTCTGGCGTTACTGGCACTGCTGGCTCGCTGCATGGCCATACGATTTTGCAAACTGGCCAGTTTATCCTGGGCATCACGTTCGACACGCTCACGACGCATGGCATACCATGCTGCGAACTCTTCTGAGCCACTGAAGTTACCGACGTATTTCGCAGCATGCCGGGATTCGATACCCACCAGTGAGCGATAATAGCCAATCAGAATGCCAATAAGCTGCACTCCAATAAAGATCACCGAAAGGATAATAAACGTCAGTTTTGAAGCAAAGACGCGATTGTCAGTCACTTCCTTTGCTGCCTGCTGATCGGCTTGCTGATTATCTTCAATGGCCTGTTGTGGCAGTTCAAATGGCGAGCTGGTACTGACAGCGCTGGTCTGGCTAAAAGGCGTGCCATTCACTGCCTGAGTTTCAGCAGCGTTGATGGTGGCAGCGCGAATAAAATAGGCACCAATCGCAAAGGTGATAATCAGCAGCAGGGTGACAACGGTTTGAACATACTGAGGTTTCGCGCCGATACCGTGTTGAACGCGGTTAAGCATTTGCAGATAGCTGGGGGCATCATCATCGATGCGGGTGTTCTCCAGAGAAACTTCTGGATCTTTCTTCAGCGCCTGAGCATTGCCTTCAAGATGCGCTTCTTTATGCCAGTAGCGGATTTTTTTCAGCAGCGTATTTTTGTGCAGTTGTGTCCCCATCAGATGTGTCGCGGGGACGAGGATCACGCCAATCAACACTGAAACCACAATAGCGGACAATTCAGCCTGGTTTGCTGAAATATTGTTAGCAATGAAAGGTGACAGGACCAGTGCGAAGATGAACGCTTCAAGGATTACCAGGGCGATACTGCACAGCCACAGCACCACGCTGGTGGGTTTACGTCCGCGCTCATCGACTTTATTGAGATAATTGACGCAGCGGAGATAAAAATCGGCGTCACGGTTTGAAATACTGTGAAACTGATAAAATTTACCACACAGTGCTTCTTCTGCCGGATGCCAGATTAATTTGCCCGTGCCAGGGCGGCGTGATTCATGGCTGCGAGCGAGACGGCTGATAGTCCCAATCACCGGTAATGAACAAAACAGGTTAAGGAAAAAGTAGCGTACCTGTTCCCACCATTTAATTGCCGTGATCGTTAATGCCAGCAGAGCGAAAAGTGGCCAAAAAATATAGCGATACGTCGCGATAGTCTGAAATAAGGTATTTAAAATTTCCATTCGATAATTTTCCGTTATCCACGCTGAGGAGCATATTCAGCCAGCCAGGGCTGGCGGTGGTTGCTGTAGAACAATTGGCCTTGCTGGGCCGGATGACCGGATTTCGGTAACAACAGGTCAAGACAGGAAACGGGTTGTTGTTGGGCGTTTTCGATGTAGACACGGTAAAGAATGCTGTCCTCACCTTCCCAGCTATTCGCGATGCCGGACATGGCTGTCAGTGAGGTGCGTTTCCCTTGTGCGTAGCCAGGCGTGATGATTATCTGCGGATTTTTGGTCACTTTTGCCCCGTCTTTCAGCACTGAAACTGGAGTGAGGGTGACGAGGTTACCATTAACTAATCCGGCCCAGGCCCGGCCATTCATATTCGGCAGGAATGCCTGCGTTTCGTGTTTCTCAACCGGCTGGCCACTGGCGAGATTTTTCGCCATTCCACTGACGCGTGGCAGGTCGGTCAGACAACTCCCCGCGACACTGCTGGCCTGTGCCTGGCTGATCAGGCTAAAGCCCTGAGACAACGGCTTCAGATTACTGGCGAGTCCTGTCGAATGTGTCGATGCCGGTGAACCACCAAAGTCGATAAAGTTGGCTGGATTGGTCACAACGGAACTTGCCATTGGCGTTGCTATCACTTGCGTCGAGGCAATCTGCGGCTTTCTGGTGGCAGCCAGAGACTTTTTCGGTGGTGTCGGGCGAGCCGCTGTGCTTTCTGCGGCTGAACTGTAACGCAAATAACGTGGGTTGTTATCCTCCAGGGCCAGACGCTGGCGTAGCAGACCTTCATTGGCCAGTGCCACCATTTCAACCCGGCGATTCTGCGCTCGCCCGCTGGCTGAGTCGTTATCGGCCAATGGGCGGGAAGAACCTACGCCCTGGAAATAGAGCTGACTGGCCCTGATACCGCTTTGTTCGAGTACCAGCCCCACATTATGAGCCCGGGCTTCGGAAAGTTGCTGATTATACGCCGGGCTGCCGGTAGCATCTGTATGCCCCACGACTAATAGCACACCCTTGTCATCCTGCTGACCACTTTTCATCACGGCAGCAATTTTCTGTACCTGGCGCAGTCCAGCGCTGGTGAGGTCAGCGCTTCCACTGTTAAACATGGAACCATCCTCAACCTGAGCGACGAACCCCACCTGATCCTGTTTGCTATTTTCCTGTGCCTTCAAAGCCTCAGTACTAATACGGATTTTTTCTTCCTGGGCGATTTTTTCCAGCGCCTGTTCGCGACTCTGCCAGACGTTACCCACCGCGCATCCCGCTATCCCGCCTGCCAGTCCACCGACCAGCGCTTTTTTAGCGTCATGGGTAACGAGATAGGTTATGCCACCGCCTAATGCGGCACCGCCTATACAACCGGCTGCTGTGCCGTAATCACGGGCGAAATCATGCATGGATGAGCAACTGCTGGTGAGAGAAGCTGCGACCAACACGGATGCAGCCTTCTTAACAAAGGGTGAATTCACATCTGTTCCTTGATTAAAAAACATCAGTACGTGGTTTGAGTGAGCCCCAAATCAATAAAAAAAATTCACCTGTTGTTATCGTCCGTAAAATCTCCAACTTTAGTTTTTTACTAAAATATACTTAATTCAACGTGATAAAGGATGAAGGGAGGAGGGTTGCTGACGTGATGAGGGATTTTAGATAAGTAATTCTGTTTTTTTGGCAGGCTATCTGTTGCCGGCAATAATTTATACCAGTCAGATGAAACTGACTGGCTTTTACTTGATTACGCTTTTTTTGCTCTGGCTGCCGCCACCAGACCATCCAGCCACTCCTGATGACCATTAATCATCGGGTTCGGCTGCGCTTTTGCCAGCTCTTTCGCCGGGTTACCGTTCTGCGTTTCCTGGGTCAGAATGCGCACGCGGTTGTCCGACAGATCTTCCACCAGCCAGGCATGCAGCACGTCAAGGCGATCATCGGCACCTTCCTCGCCTGCCCAGCCATGCCAGGCAACACGACCTGCCTCACCAGCAGAGGGTGCAACGTACTCTGTTACACGCGACTCAACCGGGAAACCAAAGGTCTCAAAGTAGAAACGGTCATCCTGTGCCAGCACCGGGCCTTTGTTGTCGTAGAAGCGTGCATTGGCCGAGTTTTTGTAATAAGTCGGCCACAGCGACGGCGTTACCAGCAATGGCCAGATTTCTGCCGCAGTCAGACCCGCGACAATTACTTCATTCGAACAGTAATTATCGGTAAAACCCGGTACAAAGCCTTTCGGCCATACAATTGCATTCATTTTCATGTTCGTCACCTCGTATTGATTTGATGTAACAAGCATGGGCGAATTTCTCATATAAGTGAAATGGATAGTCATGATATGAGATATCAGGAATTTTTATTTCAGGAATGAGTTACTGCTGAAAACGTAACGCCACACCCAATGCCTGCTCTGCCGCTACAATCACTGCGTGTTCCGTCTCGCTAAACGGCACATCACCCAGCAGCAAGCTGGCTTTTACTTTGCTAAGGTCGTGGGTTTGCAGGCTCAATGCTGCCATGCGCGCGCTGCCGTCATAATCTGCTGGCAGGCTATTAAAGCGTTGCAGCACATAGTCGGCTGCCGCGAAACGTACCGTCGCAGCCCCGGCTTTTAACACGAAAGCACCTTCCTGACAGGCCAGTAACCTTCCGGCACCGAATAAGCGGCTGTACACCAGCGCGGCGGCTGCCGGATCCTGCGCCACCACCACAAACTCCACGATATTGCCGACGCCATTGGGATGTTGTTGCCAGGCCGCTTGCCACACCGCCTGTGGCGTCTCATGCTGGCAGAAGAAACTGCGACCATTCGGCACCAGCGCCGGGCGTAAACGCACGGTGCGAAAGCGCGCCTGTTGTGGTGATCCATCGGGCAGGGTAACCGGACGATAAAAACTGGCCGGTGGTTCGCCATCGATATCCTGGCTTTCCAGGTACCGCCACACCGCGTCAGCATCGTCACTTTTCCACACCAGCCCGCTTAAGCCCAGTGGGGACTGCCACAAATCCTGGCGCAGGTTTCCGCGTTGCGGTTCATAACCCAGCAGCTCCAGATAATTTTCGTCAAAAACCGCCAGGTGATTGCTGGAGCCAAGCGAATGGTGGCCGCGGTCGGTGAGTTGAAAGCCCAACCTCTGATACAGCGTACGCGCTTCATCCAGTCGATCGGCCACATTGATCACCACATGATCCAGTTGCGGCAGTGGAGCGATAATCGCCATTGGTTTTCTCCTTGTTCGTACGGTCACGAGGCCAGTTCCTGAGCTTGCTGCACCTCAGCCAGCGCCTGTTGTGCGAGAGCGGCAAAGTACGCCACTGCGGGTGCAAGCATCGCTTCATCCGGGTCGAATGCCGGATGATGCAGACCCTGTGTGCTGGCACTGCCGATACTGACAAAGGTGCCGGGCACATGGTGCAGATAAAACGCAAAGTCCTCACCGCCCATCTGTGGGATTGCCACTTCCGTCTGGTATCCCTGCTGCTGAGCCACACGCAGCGCGAAGTCGGCCCAGGCGGGCGTATTCACCAGCGAAGGCGGGCCTGGCTGCCACAGTAGCTCAGCTTCGCCATTAAACCCGGCCGCGATACCCGCGATCAAATTGCGTATTTTATGCACTACCTGTTCACGAATCTGCGCGTTATGGGTACGTACCGTACCTTCCAGCTCCACCTGATGTGGCAGGACATTCCAGCTATTCCCAGCAGTGAATCGCGTCACGCTGACCACCACCGATTCCAGCGCGCTAAACACGCGAGCAGGCAGGTTTTGCAGCGCGGTGACGATATGGCTGGCGATGACAATCGCATCAACACCTTCGTGAGGTCGCGCCGCATGCGCACCTTTACCGTGAATGTGTATCTGAAAACGATCAACGTTGGCATAGAAGGCACCGCCGCGCGTGCGCAGCGTACCCACCGGCAAATCCGGTGCATTGTGCAAACCAAAAATGGCCTGCACATTTTGCAATGCCCCGGCATCAATCAGCTGCTGTGCGCCATTAAAGGTTTCCTCGGCGGGTTGAAACAGAATTCGCACCCGGCCGGGCAACTGCGCTTCAATCCGTTTGAGCTGATGCGCCACGCCGAGCATCACGCTGCTGTGCAGATCATGACCGCAGGCATGCATCACGCCTTTTTGCTGTGACTGCCACGGACGATCGGTGAGTTCTTCAATCGGCAAGGCATCAATATCGGCGCGCAGGGCAATCACCGTATCGCCCTGACCAATCTCCGCCACCACTCCGGTTTCCAGTGCCAGCGGTAACAAACGGATATGAGCCTGTTGCAACCAGCGGGTGATGCGGGCGGTGGTGGCGTGTTCCTGATTAGACAGTTCAGGGTGCTGATGCAGTTCACGTCGCCAGTGGATAAGTTGTTCGGTAGAGAGGGTTGTCATAGTTATCCTTTGGCGTCGTCAGGCAGGAAGGGTTCGCCCAGCGTCAGCATCAGGCGGTTGGCCCAGGCAAAGAAGGCGGTGGACTGAACCAGATCCAGCAGCTGCAAGGTATCCAGCCCGTGAGCGCGTAGTGCCTGCAACTGTTCCTGGCTGGCACTGGCCGGGGTGACGGATAACGCGGCGCTGAAATCGATAAGCGCCTGCCAGCGCGGTGACTGTCCGTGCGACAGTTCCGCACCGGGTACCACATTGAGCAACTTTTGCACCGCAGCCTCCTGTTTCGTTAGCTGACTGGCTTTACGCGCATGGACTGAGGCGCAATAGATGCAGCCATTCACCTTACTGACCACCGTGGCCGCCAGTTCACGCTCGGCGCGCGGCAAGCCACCTGCGGTATAAAAGATGCCTTTATCGGTCAGGGTACGCTGTTCCAGCAGCGGCAGGTTGCGTCCCAGCAGGCGGAAATAGTCAGAGTCACTATGACCAAAACGCGCCAGCGTGGCTTTTTCCTCGTTGTCGAATTCCTCAAGCGGTTTGGCGGCCAGCCAGGGTTCCCATCCCAGTTCCTGCTGGGTAAAGGCGGTGAGGGCGCTCTTGCCGCTAAAGGTCAGTGGCGCGCTATGCCATTTTCCGGCTACGGCGTGCTGCTGTGTGTTTAAGTCATCGCCCTTGAGCAGGCGGAAACCGGCCAGCAGACGGCTCTGGAAGCTGACGAACGCAATCAGCTGCGCCAGTGTGACAATGCCGCGCGCTGTCCAGCCCGCGCTTTGCAGATTGGCAATGTGCTGCGGTGTTGCTTCTACCGGATGGAAACTCAGCCGCTCGGCGAAAGCGCGTCCCGCCTCTTCGCGTGCGCTGTGTTGCACATCCTGTACCTGCTGTTGGTAGTGCGCCTGTAAAGCCACTTCGCCATGCCAGGCGGCGACCTGGGCAGCCAGCGCGAAGCGTTCCGGTAACGGAAAATCGTCATCATGCTGACTAAACAAGACTTCATAGCTGCCCTGGGTGTGACGGGTGGCAGCATCGCGTTGGGTGCGTGCCAGCGCCAGCTCTGAGGTGGGATCAATATCGGCCAGCGCTGCCAGCAAATCATCGAGTTGAGGCATGAATTTCTCCTGTTATGCGTTGCGCAGCGGTGGCGCGATGTGGTCGGCAATCAGTTCAATCGAACGCAAAATATCGGCATGGGGAGGATCAATCGAATGCACCTGGAAGGTGATATCGGTGGCGCGTGCCAGCACGCTATCCTGCGCCAGAGAGGCCAGCACCGCGTCAGGATCGCCGAGATGGGCGTCAAACTGGCGGATATGATCATCCAGTGACGCACCCAGGATGCTATGTCCGCTAGCCTGGAACTGGTCAGCCTGACGTTGCAGACCCGGTTCGGCCAGGCGACGCGCATGGTGGGTGGAGTCTGCGACGAAGGCGGTGCGTGAGGCGAGAATTCGCGGCGCAATTCCTTCTGGCAGCGCAGCCAGATAGGCGTCGATCATCGGGTTCTGTAGCGCATCCAGTGGTAAGTCCGCTTGTCCGGCAGGCCGTGGCTGGGTGCGGGATAACATCAGGCCGTGGCCCGCCTGACCGGCGCGTGCAGCACCTTCGACGGAAAACGTGGCGATCCAGACGCGTTGCGATAACGTCGGTGCGGCGGGATAAAGATGGTTATCCGGATGCGCCAGGGTATCGCCACGCCAGGCGCTCAGTACGCTATGCAGTTGTTCCGCAAAGAAGGGCGCGCGTTGCTCGATCGTCAGGCCAAACGGCAGGAAGGAGGTGGCGGTGCCGCCGGAACCAAAACCGACCTCAAGGCGTCCGTTGCTGAGCAAATCCAGCACTGCGGCGTCTTCAGCGACACGCAGCGCATTTTCCAGTGCCAGGGTGATAATACCGGTGCCGAGGCGAATGGTGCGGGTATGCGCCGCGATATGCGCGAGAAACACCAGCGGTGATGGCAGGCCACCTTCATGTTCGTGAAAATGGTGCTGCGCAATCCACGCACTATCAAAGCCAAGTCGTTCCGCGTGCTGGATCTGCTCGGTTGCCAGCCGGTAACGCAGCTGTGCGCTACCTTCATCGAGCAGGCGGGTAAAAAAACCAATGCGTTTACGCGTCATGCAGACTCCTTAATCAGCGGACGGAAAGCGGGAATCGCCTCAATTAATGACCGGGTGTAGGGATGGCGGGGGGCAGCAAATAGCGTGACAACGTCACTCTGTTCCACCACTTCCCCGGCGCGTAACACCGTGACGCTATGCGCCAGTCGCCGTACGGTGGCGAGATCGTGAGTAATAAACAGATAGGTCAGGCCGAGGTCGTGCTGCAACTGTTGCAGCAGTTGCAGAATTTGCGCCTGCACGGTGACATCCAGTGCCGAGGTGGCCTCATCCAGCACCAGAATCGCCGGTTCAACAATTAACGCCCTGGCAATCGCCACGCGCTGACGCTGACCGCCGGACAACTCGCGCGCTTTACGCGTCAGCAGCTCAAGCGGCAACGCCACCCGCTGTGTGACGGCAGTAACGCGCTGACGACGTTGTTCCGCTGTCAGGCGGGCAAAATTGCGCAGCGGTTCTTCGATGATGGCAAACAACGTCTGACGTGGATCAAGCGAAGCATAGGGGTTCTGATACACGAACTGAATTTTGCGCCGCAGCTGACGCCGCGCTTCGTTACTCAGATCGTGGGCATCAATACCGTCAATCACCACACGGCCACTGTCGGCCTGCTCAAAGCCCAGCAGAATGCGCGCCAGCGTGGTTTTGCCCGATCCTGATTCACCAACCAGTGCATGGGTGGTGCCGCGCGGCACGCTGATGCTGACGGCGTTTAAAGCCTGAAACTGCTGATGACGCCCAAGCCGGAAACGTTTATTGATGGCGGAAAGCTGAATTGCCGGGGTGGCAAGCGCTGTCGCGGGGGGCGGCGGCAGAGCCAGTGAATCCAGCGCCGCATCCTGCAACAGCTGCCGGGTGTAGGGATGCTGTGCGGCATTGATCACCCGCGCAGTATCGCCCTGTTCCTGGATCTCGCCGTGACGAAAAACCAGCAGCCGGTCAGCACGTTCAGCCGCCAGCGCCAGATCGTGGGTGATAAATAACACCGCCGTGCCGGATTCGCGCCGCAGGATATCGAGCAAATCGAGAATGCGTTTCTGCACCGTGACATCCAGCGCGCTGGTTGGCTCATCAGCAATGATGATTTGCGGACGCAGGGCGAGGGCGATGGCGATCAGGACGCGTTGTTTCATCCCGCCGGAGAGTTGATGCGGGTACTGATCCACGCGTTGCTCAGGGTGGCTCAAACCCACGCGGCTCAGTAGCTCAATCACCCGCTGCTGACGTTCTTTACGGCTGATACGCAGGTGCAGTTGCAGCATTTCACCCACCTGTTCACCGATGGTTTTCACCGGATTGAGTGAGTTGCCTGGGTCCTGCGGCACCAGGCTGATACGCACGCCGCGCAGGCTGTCCAGCCGTTTGGCGGACCAGCCGCTGATATCAGTACCGTTCAGCACAATGCGACCACTGTCGCGGCGGCCATTTTCCGCCAGCAGGCCGATGATCGCCTGCGCGGTGGTGGTTTTACCAGAACCCGATTCACCCACCAGCGCCACCATTTCACCCGCCTGCAGACTAAAACTGACGTTATGCACCACCGGACGCCATTCGCCTTGCTGGCGATAGCTCAGGGTGAGGTTTTCAATTGCAAGGATCGTGTTCATTTCTTCCCTCCGGCCAGTTGCTGGTTAATACGATTGGCTGCCAGTACCACCGCCACCACCACCATGCCGGGAAAGATCGTCAGCCACCAGGCGGTCGCCAGGTAGTTACGGCCTTCCGCAATCAGGAGTCCCCATTCCGGGGTCGGTGGCGGTGTGCCATAACCGAGAAAACTCAGGGTTGAAAGCGCCAGAATCGCCTGACCAAATTGCAATGCCGCGAAGGCGATCACTGCCGTCAGCGAGTTCGGCAGGATATGCCGCCATAGCACGGTCCAGAAACTGCCGCCACTGCCATAAGCGGCCTCGACAAACTCGCTACGCCGCACGCGTACCACTTCACCGCGTGCCAGCCTTGCGAAGCTGGCAATGGAGGCAATTCCCACTGCCAGCGCAGCGTGTACCGTGCCAAAACCCAGCAAAATCAGGATGCTCAGCGAGAGCAGCAGGGACGGGATGGAGAGCAGTACATCCACCAGCCGCATCAGTAAGGTTTCCGTGCGCCGCCCGACCGCTCCGGCAATCACGCCCAGTGCCGTGCCGACAATCAGGCCCATCGCCACCGCAGCAAATGCCGCTGCCAGCGACTGTGACGCGCCATAAACGATGCGGGTGAACAGATCGCGGCCCAGCTGGTCGGTACCGAGCCAGTAAGTTGCCTGTGGAGGCAGGCGCTGCGCACCAGCAATGCCTTCCGTGGGGTTGAAGTGGGTAAACAATCCGGGTGCGAAAGCCGCCAGCAGCGCCAGTATCATCACCGCCCATGCCAGCCACAGACCGGGTTGCAGTTGTACGCCGTGCCAGCGATGTTTTCTGCGCGAACTCAGACGGCCCGCCGCGTAATCCACCAGACTCATCAGTGACCTCCCGCGATCGGTTGTAGCCGGGGATCAAGCAACGGCATCAACAAATCGACCAGCAAATTAATCAGCACAAACCCCAGCGCGGAGATCATCACCACCGCCTGAAGTACCGCGACATCCTGATTGTTGACCGCCTGTTGCGTCAGCTGTCCCAGCCCGCTCAGGCCAAACACCGTTTCAGTAATCAGCGCACCGGCAATTAATTCGCCGAGCAGTAAACCGGCCACGTTCAGCACAGGCAGCAGTGCATTGCGCAATACGTGACGCCATAACACCCGGTTTTCACTCGCGCCTTTGGCACGCGCCACCGCCACGAAGGGTTGGGTGGAGACGTCATCAATGCTACGCAGCAGGATCTGCGCCAGTGGTGCGGAGATGGGCACCGCTACCGTGATCACTGGCAGAATCAGCCCTTGCAACGCCGAAGGATTGATAACCGGAATCCAGCGCAGCTGGAACGAGAACACCTGGATGAGCGCAATGCCAAGCCAGAACGTCGGCAATGAGACAAACAACGCAGGAATGGACTGTAAAAATGTGCGCAGCAGGCGTAAACCCGGTAGCCGCGATAACGCCGCCAGGGCAAACGCCAGCAACGCCGCCAGTAAAAATCCCGGCAGCGCCAGGCTGAGCGTGGCGGGTAGATTGCTGGCGATCAGTTCGCTGACCGGAACGCCCGCCTGCACCGAGTAACCGAAATCGCCACGCAGCATGGCAAACAGGGTATGCCCATACTGCTGCCAGATTGGATTGTCAGCACCGTAGGCCAGCCGCATCTCGGCAATTTGCGTGGGGCTAAGGCCGAGGTCCGGGTTCTGAAACTTAATCAGAATCGCGTCACCCGGCAGCACCTGCAGCAGCAAAAATGACAGGGTGAACGCCGCCCACAATACCAGCAGGCTTTGCCCCAATCTGTGCAGCAGAGAATGTTGCATTATCAACCTGCCTTAGTGTTTTTCCAGCCACGCGCCGTAGAACGATGGGCGGCCCACCGCTTCAAAACTGACGCCTTTTAACCAGGGCGCACCGGCAAACACCTGCGGTTCCTCGAAGATCGGGATCACATAGGCGTTGTCGAGCAGATAACGCTGCGCATCACCGGTCAGTTGCAGGCGCTTTTGCGCATCAACTTCGGCCGAGATATTTACCAGCAGCGTATTCAGTTTGTCGTCGCGGAAGTTTTTCACTTTGTCGCTTGAGCCGCCTTTTTGCAGCAACGCATCGCGATTGGTGGGATAGAACATGCTTTTCACCACATCCGGGTCGGCACGTCCCACCTCGGACACCGTCAGTGGGGTTTTCAGCGGATCCAGGTTATCCAGCGTTTTGCTGCCTGCATCACCGGCTTTCACCCTCAGGGCAACCCCCACCTGACGCCACTGCTGCGCCACCAGTTGCAGCACTTCTTTGTTTTGCGGCTGTGGCGGAGATTCATACACCGTCAGCACCAGTTTCTCGCCACCTTTCTCGCGGATCCCATCGCTACCGGGTTTCCAGCCTGCTTCATCCAGCAGTTGTTTCGCCAGCGTCGGGTCATAGTTGAGTTTGTCGCTCAGATTGACGTAGCCCGCCGCGCTTGCGGCAATCACCGAAGTCGCTTGCGGATAGTTGGGGGAGAACAGGGTTTGTACCACCTGCTGTGCGTTGGTGGCATGCAGCAGCGCCTGACGTACTTTCAGGTCGCTGACCAGCGGGTTATCCGGGCGGAAGCTGATACTGTCATTGACGCCACGCGTCGGGGCGGCATAAATCGGGAAGTTCTGTTGTTTGGCCTGTTTTTCGTCATACGCCTGCACCTGGCGAATAAAATCAGCCTGGCCTGCCAGCAATGCGCCAATCCGGACGCTGTCTTCCGGGGTGACGATAAATTTGATGCCGTCGAGATTGGCCGGGCCTTGCTGCGCAATATTTTTCGGCCCCCAGTGGTAATCCTTACGTGCCACCAGATCGACTTCACGGCCCAGCTGTTCATTGCTGACCACAAACGGGCCTGAGCCAATAATATGGCGCGCATCACCCAACTGATCGAAGCTGCGTTTTAAAGTGCTGAGGGACACCAGTCCCGAGCCTATGGTGGCGGTGCCTTGTAAAAAGCCCGGTGAGGGTTTGGTGAAATAAAATTTCACCGTAAGCGGATCAATCACTTCGCTATGATCGTAATTATTAATCACCTCAGACACCGGCAAACGCAGCGCTTTATTGCCCAGACCATAGGTATCAAAGTTTTTCGCCACCGCGTTGGCATCCAGCGGTGTGCCGTCGGAGAAAGTGACACCCGGACGAATTTTAAAGGTGTATTCGGTTTTGTCGGCGTTACTGCTCCAGCTTTCGGCAATCCAGGGTTCAACCTGTAAGGTTTTGGGGTTTTGCCAGGTGAGTTTATCGGTGATCTGATTCAGGATGCCACCGTTGGGGTAAAAACCACCCGCCGGAGGATAAAGGTTGGTATGTGGTTGTTGTTCCAGATAAATAAGCGTGCCGCCTTTAACTGGCGTGTCCGCTGCGTGAGCACTGAATATCCCTGTCAGCAGAGCAAAACTTAATGCCTGCAAGTGAAAACGTTGCTTCATGATGGTGAATTCCTTTGTTATCAATTACCCGACGGGCGGTTTTTATCATCGAACGCCGCGTCGGGGAGTTGAACCAAGGAAATGCACTAAGCTTTGCTGAAAAAGGTAAAAGCTCAATAGCCCGGAGCTTAATGTGGTCCTTTAATCAGATAGGTCACAGGGTGAGTACACTTCAATCTCCATTTCATTAATTAATTCCTCATTGAGGCTTCCGATATCTGCGTAGAATCAGCAGGGCAATGACGGCTGAAAAAGCGGTCTTGATTAACAAAATGATAAAAAAGAAATTATTCATTCCCTCCTCGCCGTCACCTTGAGCTAAATCCAGACTGTCCACAACATGGCCGACAACTGTGTCAGGTATAAACACGATTCCAGCAATGACAATTACGATAAAGATGATTATTTTCATTTCACACTGCATTTAGAGAAATCAGGGATGCCACGAACATCAATGCGTCCGTATGCCATTAATCCATTCCCACCGGGAACGCGAACCTTGGGACGGTTGAGCAACGCACGTCTCAACACCTGGAATTCGTTTGATCGATAGAGAGTAATACACCCCCAGGATACACCGGAACCGTCTGAATTGAGCGGGTGTAATCGGAAACTGCCCCAACGTATTCCATTAACAAAAACATGGTCACTCATCGTGTTGCTGCTGTACAAGCCAAACCATTCAGAATGGTGATTGCGGTACAGATGTGCCATATCTATGGCCTCAGCCCGAATCTGATTAAAAAGACTTCCCTGTGGTCGATCAACTATCCAGTAAGTTCCGGGTGGAATTGCAGCTTTCTCCCTGTCGGAACAGTGTGGATTGTTTATGTATTTTTCAATTCCAGAAAGGACATCAAAAGAACCTACGCCGTAACACATCAACTTCAGCGTCTTTCCATCTGGAGATAATCTCCCATAATCCATCATACAAATCTGCATCAGTAAAACTCCTGTACTTGTGATGTGATACAGTCACCGCGCACTCGTTGCTGCGGCCTGTTGACCGTTTCCATAGTCAACCTAAGTCCATCTTACACATTCACATTTCTGATGTATTTAGAAAATTTACTTCCCCCACAACCTATTACCAGAAATTTCCTAACTTCGAATGGCACATCAGGCAGAACGCAGGCATGCCTGGTTATCGCCAGTGGCGGGTAATAAACTCTGCAGCGGCATCCAGCGCATGGCGCGCAGCTTCCAGTTCGATTTCGCTCTGAAATACATGATGCATACCTTCATAAATATCCAGACGCACTTCGCCGCCTCGTGCTGCCGCAGCGGCGGCATAACGTGTGGCATCATCCAGCAACAATTCGTCTGTTCCCACCTGAATTGCCAGCGGGGGTAAGCGTTCGGGTACGTCGTACAACGGCGATGCTAAGCCGTTGGTTGCGGGGGTGCCATTGAGATAAACCCCTGCCAGTTGGGTCAGTATTTCAGGATGGAAAATGGGGTCGTGAGTCGCCGGATTATTAAAGGAGTCCCCGGTAAAAGCCAGGTCGAGATACGGCGAAAACACCACGGCAGAAGCCACATCAGCCGCCACCTGTGGGTTTTGTAACAATCCCAGCACCAGTGCACCTCCGGCAGAATCCCCCACTAACGCCAGCTGAGTCATCCCCTGAGTCGCCAGCCAGCCAGGAATTCGCGCAAGCGCCTTCGGTGCTGCCGGGAATGGATGTTCTGGGGTTAAAGGATAGTCCGGGACAAATGTGGCAATACCGGTGCGTGTCGCTAACTGGCTGGCAAAACCCCGATAAGCAATGGCACTGCCCAGCGTATAACCACCGCCATGAATAAACACCACTGCCCGAGAATCAGTTTGCTGCTCCGGTTTCACCCACCAGCCCTGTATCCCAACCTGATCGATGCGTTCGGTGACTATACCTGGAGCCATGGGTGTCCCGGCCAGCATCTGGTCATACATTTCCCGCGTCGTGCCGGAAAAGTTCGCTCGCAACTGGTCCATAGCCGCGATGATTTGTGGTTCAAGCGTGCGATCATGGGCAGATACCGGATGGCGTGTTTCGAAAGGTTTATAAGCATGCTGTGACATAGACAGAATCTCCGGTTAGCAAAAGCGAATAGTTTCAGCTGTTCCCGATGATGGTTTATTCCAATGGCGCTGTACAGATGATATTTTTGGTCATCATAAAATAATTGATATGCCATTTATTTCAGAGATAAATCAGTTTTAAATATGACATGATATTTATGATGTTACCTTCAGTGAATTATCATAACCAATAACATTTTATTTTTATCAATATTGCTTACTGTTAAGCACATAATTCATGGCAGCGGCGCTGGAAATAAAGACCATCTAAACCAGGGAGTGTAAATATGTCCGATCGTATCGGTTTTCCTTCTGTCCATATGGCAACCTCTTCGGCCACGCGGGGCAACAACCATCCGGCACCACGCCTGCCGATTGCGCGATTATCTCAGCTAACGCTATTACCTGCATCGAATAATCCGCAGATGCCTGTCGCGCCGCCATCCTATTACGGCTATTCGGGGCCGAGTGATTTTAGACCACCGCAGGCCTATCCTGCGCCGCTGAGTTACGAAGCCTCACAACGTATTGAAATAAAATCGCTGGGAGAAAAGTTTCAGGCGTTATTTGAATGCAGGCCTCCGGTTTTTCTTGAGACTGAAATTATTCACCCGGATATAGGGAGTGAAAATCTTGAAAAACATATCACTTTCTATTTTGATAAGATGAAACTTCAGGACGAACTGGTGGTTTTTCTGGAAGATGCGGGTGTTGAGTACACATCGAGAATAGTGGGTAGAGAAATTCCGGTTTTTAATGTGATTAAAGACATGAGCACAAGAGAAATGAGGAATATGGGCGGAGTACATAAGATTTGTCATTGTGCTGATGAAAAAGGTGAAAGATATCAGTTCATTGAACGTCCTCGCGCATTGCGTGACCATCCTAAGAGTCTGCTGATTTCCGAGTCCTCTTATTCAAAATATGAAGAAGATGCGACTCTCAGAGAAATAACAACCGTTTGGGGGAAAATTGATCTTGCAATTTCCGAGCGTAGTCTGGACGAATCATTGTCTTTATATAAGCCAGAGCTGGAGAAAATTTATAAAATAATTGAAAACAGAAGTATTCAGACAACAACAACACAACTGTAACCTGTCAACATTCTGGCGTCTGGCGGCATGGGTTATCGTGTCGCTACGAAGCAGTTAAGACATGGCGTTAAACTCCAGCTTTTCCCGCACCATTTCCATTTTTCTAATTCACTTTGTCGAATTTGTTGTTTTGCGAAATAAAAGCCCCGTTCCACACTAGCCGCCATATTCATTGCAGAAAGGATAAGGCGTATGTCATACCGACTCAGTTTGCTGGATAAATCGCCGATTGCCGAAGGAGAGAGTGCAACTCATGCGTTGCATCGTACCCTGCATCTGGCACAGCAGGCGGAAGCATGGGGGTATCACCGCTTCTGGCTGGCTGAACACCATAACTCGGCCCAGCTGGCCAGCCCGGCACCGGAATTACTGATTGCCTGGATTATTGGCCAGACACGTCATATCCGCGTTGGCTCGGGTGGCGTGATGTTGCAGCATTACAGCCCATACAAAGTGGCGGAAAACTTTAATCTGCTGGCGTCGCTGGCTCCGGGTCGTATCGATCTTGGTGTAGGCAAGGCTCCCGGTGGGTTGCCACTGTCCACCCGGGCGCTCCAGCTGGGCGTTCATCAGGATGAAAAAGGCAGTTTTGCTGAGCAACTGGCGTTGCTGGATGGCTGGTTACAACCCGCCGCGTTACACAGTGATGAGGAAACCCTTAACGCAACCCCGCAGCCCGCCCGTCCGGCTAATCGTTTTCTGCTGGGAGCCAGTGAAGAAAGTGCGCAGCTGGCGGCAGAACTCGGCTGGCAACTGGTGTTCGCCGCCCATCTCAATGGTGATCGCCAGTTGCTGGAGAGGGTGCTGGGACGTTACCACCAGCTCAGTTATGGCCAGCGTGCGCTGGTGGCAGTGCAGGTGGTGGTGGCGGATTCTCCGGCAGAAGCTGATCTGCTGGTCAGCAATCTACGCTTTTATCGCGTCACAGTGAAAGACGGGCAAAGCGTCAATGTTGGTAGCATTGAGCAGGCAGAACGCTATGTACGTCAGGGCGGGTACCACGATTATGTGATTGAACCGCGTACACCTTCTTTGCTGAAAGGCACAGCAGCCCAGGTACATGCGCAGCTTGAGGCACTGCATCAAAACTTCGGTATCGACGAGTTCGTGATTGATTCACCGGTGGTGGATGAGCATGCCCGTCTGAAATCCCTCGAACTACTGGCAACCCATCGTCTGGTTGCGGCCTGAACGACGCACTTCGGAGGCAACCATGACGCAATTTTCACAACAACAGCTGATTGACTGGCGGCGTGAGCTGCATAGCTGGCCGGAACTCTCCAGCCACGAAGTTGAGACCACCGCGCGCCTGCGAGGATGGTTACAGGCGGCAGGGATACGTTTGCTGGATTATGGGCTGGAAACTGGTGTGGTGGCAGAAATCGGCCAGGGCGACACCGTCATTGCGTTACGCGCAGATATCGATGCCTTACCTATCCACGAAGCGACTGGCCTGTCCTATCGTTCGCGTCATACCGGTGTGATGCACGCCTGCGGCCACGATGTCCACAGCGCGGTAATGCTGGGGGCTGCGTTACAACTCAAAGGGCAGGAAGCACAGCTGCCAGGGCGTATTCGTCTGTTGTTTCAGCCCGGCGAAGAGAATGCCACCGGCGCACGGCAATTTATCCGCGCGGGTGTGTTGCAGGATGTGCAGGCGATTTTTGGTATGCATAACGAACCAGGATTGCCGACAGGTACCTTCGCCACACGCGGCGGCGCTTTTTATGCCAATGCCGATCGCTTTGTGATTCGCGTCAACGGTAAAGGGGCCCATGCGGCGCATCCGGAACAGGGGGTGGATAGCATCGTGGTCGCCAGCCAGATCATTCAGGCGCTGCAATCCCTGACCAGTCGCAGTTTTAATACCCTCGACAGCCTGGTGCTCAGTATTACCCGCATCGACGGCGGCAAAACCTGGAATGTGCTGCCGGGAGAAGTTGAGTTTGGCGGCACCGCACGTACGCACGATTTGCTGGTCCGGCAACAACTGGAACAACGCGTACGACGTCTGGTGGAAAGCGTCGCCGTTGCGCAGGGTGCCACTGCCACTCTGAGCTGGCACGCCGGTCCGCCGGTGCTGGAGAACGACCCACAATGGGCAGCTTTTGCCAGCGATATCGCGCAACAGGCCGGATATCGGGTGCAAACCGCCGATTTGCACCTTGGCGGTGAGGACTTCGCCTTTTACCTGCAACTGATCCCCGGTGCATTTGTCAGCATCGGCAGCGCCAGTGATTTTGGTCTGCATCATGGCGGATTTAACCCGGATGAAGCCTTAATCGCGCCCGCTGCCAGTTACTTTGCACAACTGGCTCAGCAGGCGTTGCAACATCTCAACGCACGATGTCGTGACGTCATCCTGAGCTAACAAATTACCCCCCTCTTTTAATCGACATGTGCTATGGACGGAGAGAAACGATTATGACTACCAGACAACTGCGACTGGGCACTATTCTGCACGGCGCATCCGGTAATATGTCTGCCTGGCGCCATCCGGCGGCACAGGCGGACGCCAGCATCAATTTTGACTACGCCAGACATATCGCGCGCAAAGCAGAACAGGGCAAACTGGATTTCCTGTTTGTTGCCGATGGCCTGTTTATTAATGAAAAGTCGATTCCTCATTTCCTCAACCGTTTCGAACCCCTGACGCTGCTGTCGGCATTGGCTGGCGTGACGCAGCATCTCGGATTAGTGGGCACCGTTTCCACCTCCTACAGCGAACCTTTTACCGTGGCGCGTCAGTTCGCCAGTCTCGACCATCTGAGTGGTGGGCGTGCGGGCTGGAACGTGGTGACGTCACCGCTGGAAGGATCAGCGAAGAACTTCTCGCGTCAGCAACACCCGGAACACGCATTGCGCTATCGCATTGCCGATGAGTATTTGCAGGTGGTGAAAGGGTTGTGGGATTCCTGGGAAGGTGATGCCTTTGTACGCAACAAGGAGAGCGGCCAGTTCTTTGATCCCGCCAAATTGCACACGCTGGATCATCATGGTGATTTTTTCCAGGTGCAGGGGCCACTCAACATCGCCCGTACGCCGCAGGGGCGTCCGATTATCTTCCAGGCTGGCGCATCCGAAGAGGGTAAAAAGCTGGCCACACGCCATGCGGATGCCATTTTCACTCACCAACCCACACGAGAAGAGGCCCAGGCATTCTATCGGGATGTGAAAACGCAGCTGGTGGCGCAGGGTCGTCAGCCAGAGGATTTGCATATTTTCCAGGGCGTCAGCGTGATTGTGGGGGATGATGCCGACGATGTGGAACGCCAGTATCAAACCACCGCAGCGCTGGTCTCAATCACCGATGCGCTGAATTATCTCGGACGCTTCTTCGATCATCACGATTTCTCGCAGTATCCGCTGGATGAACCCTTTCCCGATATTGGTGATATCGGGCAGAACAGCTTCCGCAGTACCACCGATGAGATCAAACGCAAAGCACGCGAGCAGGGTCATACGCTGCTTCAGGCTGCTCTGGAAGCAGCCACGCCCCGTCCGCTGTTCCACGGCACGCCGGAGCAGATTGCCGATGGCCTGCAACTGTGGTTCGAAAGCGCAGCCACTGACGGCTTCATCATTCAGGGCGGCACGCCGGATACCTTCGAACGTTTTGTCGATCGCGTGGTACCGATTTTACAGGCGCGGGGTTTATCGCGTCGTGAATACCCGGGCAGCACGTTACGCGCCAGTTTTGCCCTGCCGGATCCGCAAAACCAGTTCACACAACAATAAAAGCGAGTAGCCGCTATGCAGAAGAAGATCGCCCTCATCGCCCTGTTATTCGTGACCAGCAGTATGTCCGCCCTCGCCGAAGAGGTGGCGCTGAATGGTCAGCAGGTCAGTCTCGAAGCCAACAAAACCCCGATTAACACCGGGAAAAATAGCGCTGCGGTGGCACAGATCCCCGCCGGACACCATTTTGCCGTGCCTGGTAGCTTTACCGTGGCAGTGGCCGCACAGAACTCCCCTCCGCTAACGGTATTCAGCGATGACAACAAAACGTTACTCGGCAGTGAAGTGGATATCGCCCGGCTGGTGGCGGATAGCCTCGGGTTGAAACTTAACATCGTACCGACCTCCTGGGAAGATTGGCCGCTGGGAGTGGCATCCGGTAAATACGACGCGGCCATCAGCAATATCACCGTGACTAAAGAACGCAAAGAACGCTTTGATTTTGCCACCTACCGCAAGGACTCCCTCGGTTTCTATGTCAAAACCAGCAGCCCGATCAAATCCCTGACCAAAGCCGCAGATATCGCCGGGCTGCGCATCATCGTCGGATCCGGTACCAATCAGGAAGCGATTTTGCTGGCGTGGGATAAAGAGAATCAGGCCAAAGGGCTGAAGCCATTCACACCGATTTATACCAAAGACGACGCGGCACAAACCCTCGCGCTGCAATCCGGTCGCGCTGACGCTTACTTCGGCCCAAATGTGATTGGTGCATGGAAAGCCGCGCTGACCGGGCAGACACGTCTGGTCGGCAGTGTGGATGGTGGTTGGCCAAAGGCGGCACACATCGCGGTGACGGTGAAAAAGGGTAGCGGCCTGGCAGAACCGATCAGCACCGCGCTTAACGGCGTAATGCAGAACGGTGATTACCTCCGGGTGCTGAATCGCTGGGGTGAGGGTGTAGAACACATCGATCATTCTGAAGTGAATCCGGCCGGTCTGGGCGATTAAGGAGGCAAGATGAGCCAGCATTTTTTCCGCGAGGTTTCGCCGGAAGCGCCGGAACTCCAACCTATCCTGAACGGATTGTTTGGTGAATATGAGGCCCGCTACGGTGATTTTTTCCGCAACAGCAAAGAAGTGGAACTGACCGAATGGTACTTACCGCCGCGCGGCCTGTTTATCGTGCTGGAGCGGGAGGGCGAAATCATTGCGATGGGAGCCTACAAACCTTATGACGAGCACACCGCCGAGCTGAAACGTATCTGGACACGCGGGGATCTGCGTCGCCAGGGGCTGGCGTTGCTGATTTTACAGGAGCTGGAGCGGCGTGCGCAGCGCGCCGGTTATCAGCGTATCTACCTCACCACCGGCTTTCGCCAGCCTGAAGCGGTGCGGTTGTATATCGGCCATGGTTATCAGCCGCAGTTTGAACTGCGTGATGATATGGAGATCTATGGCCAGCCTCCCAATGACGGGCGTTTGCGTTTTCTCAAAGTGATTGATGTGCATAGCGTGGCCGAAGCCAGCTAAGGAACCCGCATGAAAACTGAGCAGCGTTTAACCGTGGTCCCTGCACGCTATCCGGCTCGGACTCTCGGGGCCATTGTCGCGCTATTTATCCTGGCCGGGGTGATTGATTCGGTAGCGTTTAATCCACGCTGGGAGTGGGGCGTGTTTGCCCGCTGGTTTTTCGATCCAGTGATCCTCAGTGGCTTAGGGCAAACTCTGTTGCTGACACTTTTTGGCACGTTCTTCAGCCTGATATTTGGCGGTCTGCTGGCGTTGGCACGCCTGTCATCATCCTGGTTGTTAAGTTCACTGGCGTTCGGCTATATCTGGTTGTTCCGATCGCTGCCGCTGATTGTGGTACTGATCATTCTGTATAACTTCTCCTATTTGTACGACACGCTGTCCTTCGGCGTTCCGTTTACCACGTTATCCTGGGGGCACTTCCAGACCATTAACGTGCTGGGGCAGTTTCCGGCGGCAGTGATTGGCCTGACCCTGGTGCAAAGCGCTTACAGTGCGGAGATCATTCGCGGCGGTTTTCTCGGCGTCGATCATGGTCAGTTCGAGGCCGCTTCAGCGCTGGGTTTATCCTCTTCGCGTCGTACGTTTCGCATCATTCTGCCGCAGGCACTGCGTGCCATTATTCCCACCGCGTTTAATGAAGTGATCAGCCTCGCGAAAGGCACGGCGATGGTGTATGTGCTGGCGATGCCGGAGCTGTTTTATACCATTCAGATGATCTACAACCGCACTCAGCAGGTCATCCCGCTGCTGATGGTCGGTGCCGCCTGGTATCTGATCATCACGACCGTATTGTCGCTGTTACAACACAGTGTGGAACGCTGGCTGGCACGTAGCGTCAGCCGGGAACCGCAACCATCGCGCTGGCGTCAACGGCGCAATCGCGTGGCAACAGATGCCGCCAACGAGGAACTTTCCCATGTCCGAAGCCATTGATTACCGCAATCTGCACGCTACCGGTGCCATCAGTATCACCGGCGTCAGCAAATTCTTTGGCAGCCATCAGGCGCTGGATGATGTGTCACTGGAGCTGGCACCGGGTTCGGTCACGGTGATCCTCGGCCCTTCCGGCTCAGGAAAATCGACGCTGCTGCGTACCATCAACCATCTGGAACGGGTGGATGAAGGGTTTATCCAGATCGATGGTGAGTACATCGGTTATCAGCGACGGGGCGATAAACTTTACGAACTGAAAGAGAACGCCATTCTGCGTCAGCGTATCAACGTGGGCTACGTGTTTCAGAACTTCAATCTGTTCCCACATCTGACGGTGCTGGAGAACCTGATTGAAGCACCGGTGGCACATCGTCAGCTTTCCCGCAGGGAGGCGGTCATCCGGGCGGGTGAACTGCTGGATATTGTTGGCTTACGCCATAAGGCCGATGCCTGGCCTCGTCATCTTTCCGGTGGACAGCAGCAGCGGATCGCCATTGCCCGGGCACTGATGCTTAATCCGCGTGTGATGTTGTTCGATGAACCCACCTCAGCGCTCGATCCGGAACTGGTGGGGGAAGTGCTGGATGTGATCAAAAAGCTGGCGCGATCTGGCACCACGCTGGTGATCGTCACCCACGAGATTGGCTTTGCGCGCGAAGTGGCGGATAACGTGGTGTTTATGGTCGATGGCCGCATCGTTGAGCAGGGCAGCAGCCATCAGGTGTTGAACCAGCCGCGTCACGAACGAACGAAACGTTTTCTGGCGCGGGTGTTGTGATGAGCCTCATTGTCACCGCCGGGGCAAGACAGCCCCGGCCAAAGCCCCCGACAAACCAGAGATAATTAACGCCGTTCATCCTTTTTCTCCTTTGTGCGTCAATCGGTTGCATTCAGAATAAACTGCACTATCCTCACAAACACGGTGGGACTAAAGTCGCGTCGTCACAATAAACTGTCATCGAAAGCAGCTATCCTGCGGCATAAACTTATAATTTGCTGCTATTCACCCATTTGAAATCAACTGGTTGCAATGAAAATACGTTTTCTATCTGCAAACGAGCATAAACTGGCCGAGGTGCGCACCATCCTCGAACCGGTGGGCGTGGAGGTGCTCCCCATCGCGCGCCGTATTGAAGAAATCCAGACAGAGAACGAGGTTGAGCTGGTGCGCGATAAGCTCACCAAGGCGTTCTCGATTATTGGCCGCCCGCTGTTTGTTGAACATACCGGTTTGTACCTCGACGGGTTAAACGGCCTGCCTGCCGGGTTGACACGTATCTTCTGGAACCGCCTGGAGGCGGAGCGCTTTACCAAACTGGTACAGGGGCTGGAGAGTCAGAGCGTGACGGCCAAAACCGTGCTCGGCTACTGTGATGGTCGTAAGATGTATCTGTTTGAAGGTGAAGTCCGTGGCACCATTGCTGCTGAGGCAGCCGGACCGCGTGAATTCCAGTGGGATTGCGTATTTATCCCTGAAGGACATACACAAACTTTTGCTGAAATGGGCGAGTTAAAAAATGAGGTTTCCATGCGGCGACTGGCGCTGGATCGTTTTGCCACTTTTCTGAAAACGTCGCGGGGACTGGCATGAAACCGGAACTGAAACGTGCTTATGATGCCGGTAAGCTAATCCTGTTTGCCGGAGCGGGCATCTCTCGTAACCTGGGGTTGCCAGAGTGGCATGAGCTGATCGCGCATCTCGCCAATGAACTCGGTTATGACCCTAAGATCTTCAATACCTACGGCACCCATCTTTCGCTGGCGGAGTATTACAAACAACGTAAAGGGTCACTGGGTCCGCTGCGTAGCTGGATGGATCGCGAGTGGCATCGCCCGGATATTGATGTGCGCAGTTCAGAAATTCATACCATGATCACTCAGGGTAATTTCTCGCGGATTTACACCACCAATTACGATCGCTGGCTGGAGATGGCGCACGAAGCGCATAATGTACCTTACAGCAAAGTGGCTAACGCGGCTGACCTGGTGTCATTGACGGAAGATAAGCGCCATATCATCAAATTACACGGTGATTTCGATGATGATACCTCGATTGTTTTGGACGAAAGCAGCTACTTTGAACGACTCTATTTTGATTCCCCGCTGGATATTAAGCTGACGCATGATGTGATGGGGAATTCGGTGCTGTTTGTCGGTTACAGCATCAGTGATTTTAATATCCGTCTGTTATTTTATCGGCTGACGAAAATGTGGGGACGAACCGGTCTGGCGTCAGCACGGCCCAAATCCTACCTGTTTACCAACCGTAATAATCCGGTGGCAAAAGAGGTATTGGGGCAGTGGGGGATTGAGATGATCGTCTCTGAAGAGGATGATCCGCGTAAAGCACTCGCGGATTTTTTGCAGGAATTGATCGCCTGACGGGCAAAAAGCCATTGCCCTGCAACGATAATTCGGAATATACTGTATATAAATACAGTTAACGAGGTGCATCATGGCAGTCGAAACCAAATATGTTGTGGTCAGAAAGGGTGAAGAGAAAATGACGTTTGCCAATAAAAAAGACGCAGATGCCTGGGACAAGATGCTCGATATGGCAGATGCCTTTACTGACTGGCTGTTGCGAAATAATCCAGAGATGGATGAAAGCCAGGCGGAGGCTCTGGGCCTGCAACTGGCTGAGCAGAAAGACGCGGTGCAGCACATCCTGCGCACCAGCAAGTTGCCAGAACCGGTGAACGCCGAAGAATCTGCGTCAGCTGAAACAGCCGAAGCGGATGATGCCGTAGAAGTGGCAGCCGAGGCACCGGAAAAGAAAGTCCGCGCCGTAAAGGTCGCCTGATATGAAACAACGCCGTCGTTTATGACGGCGTTGTTGTTTCTGCATTAATGTTTGATGTGATAGCGAGTGCTGCGGCCACCGCCCGGAAGTTTCTCCAGGTAGCCCTTCTCCAGTAACTCGTTCAAATGGCGTGTTGCCGTGGATTTACTCACTTTTGCCACTTTTTGATACTGACCTGCGCTAATGCCATCCACGAAGCCCTGCTCACCGCCATCCAGCAAACGATTAAGCACCTTCGTTTGTTCCATGCTGAGCGCGGCTCCCTGATGATTCAGCCAGAAGCGGGCTTTTTGCTGGGTACGGGTTACCACGACCAGGGCTTGTTCAAGACTGTCGTTGAGCACCTCCAGGAACCATGCCAGCCAGGCTGTCACATCCATCTCCCCGCGTTGTGTCTCCTGCAAAATGCGGTAGTAATCAGACCGGTGAGCCAGAATAGATGCCGACATGGCATATAATCGAATACTTTGACTGTCAGCCTGCGCCAGAGCCAGGTCGGTCAATGCGCGCGTGATGCGCCCATTACCATCGTCGAAGGGATGTAACGTCACGAACCATAAATGACACAATCCGGCGCGTAATAAAGGATCGAGCAAAACGTCTTCCCGACTGTAATTAAACCAGTCGATAAACTGCTGTAGCTGTGAATCCAGTCCGGCACGAGGTGGCGCTTCAAAATGAACCGTGGGACGATCAATCCGTCCGGACACCACCTGCATTGGCTCCTCACCCCGTAAACCTCCGACATTGAAACGTTGAATTGACCATTCACTCACAGGGAATAACCAGCGATGCCATTCACATAAACGTGCCAGCGTTAAAGGCTGATCGCGCAGGGTAATGGCATCCATCATCATTGCGGCTAATCCTTCCGAACGTTCAGACACCGGATAGGACTGGTCCAGCGATACGCCTAAGCGGCGGGCAAGTGAGGATCGTACCGACTGGGCATTGACCCGCTCATCCTCAATGGCTGACGAAGAGAGAATATTTGTCAGCAATGTATCCAGCGTCTGGTGATCGTTATTGTCTGCAATACTGGCTCGTCCCAGCAAAACGCCACGCTGTTGCTGCAAATGCCGGAGCCGGGGCAGCAATATCTCATCCTGCCAGTGGAATGCTGGCCAGTTGGATTGTTGCCATATCCACATGATCCACCTCAAATTTTACGGTGTTTGAGCTGAATGTAATGTTTATTCGGCCCGAAATTCGAGCCGATAAGGATGGCTATTCGGCTCATATATTGAGTCGAATAGTAGATCATATTCGGTTCATTGACCAGCCGGGTTGGGGATAATGGCTATTCGCATAGGCATTCATGCGTTGATTTTGCCCTTGTTGTATAGCCTGCTCGTAGGTGGGAGGGGCTTCACCAGGGGTTATTCCACTGTGATGACCCATTAAATAATGATCGTCAGCGGCAGGGGCAGAGGGTAGCACACGATTAACAACCTGATTATTTTGCGGAAGACGAGGGGCATGAAGCTGATAATGCCCATGGATCGAGAAATAATTAAAAACTTTTCTGTCATCAATAAATTCGTATAAATAAGCTAATGCAGTAATAAGTTTACCATCAGGAGCAGTAACAGAGGATGGGTCGGGATGACGTAGTCCCAGGGTCAAAAAATCCGCCATTTTAATTAGACACTGAAGTTTATTAATATCATCAGATATTTTTGACTGTGTTTTAGTAAAGAAAGTCAGGTTCTCACCCTGAGACTTTGCTTTTTCTATATTGGCAATAACTTCCTCTTCTGCCACGGGAATCTTTTTTGACAGCTTTTTAATATGCGAGAAATCACCACGAATACGACTTTTTGATGAATTTGATAATAATTTATTATAACTTACGCCAGTGTTCATAACCTTTGTTAGATTTTTACAGAAGTCCTTAATTGTTTGATTTGTTTTATATCTCGATGATGTCTTATCAAAAAATACACTATCCAGATGTGCTGTCAGATGGGAATAGGGAGTTTGTATTCGCATGATAACGAACCTCTCGGTAGATGAATGTTTGATTGGTCACTGACTGAGGTGTTGAACGAGCGGTAACTCTTCAACTTCAAGCAGTGTAAACACACTCATCTGCGCTTCAGTAATGAATTTTCCCTGATTTTCGCAGTATGTTAATCCGGCTGTTTCAGATGCTTAATTACCGGGAAAGGCATTGTAATTATTGCGATTTGATATGCTTGTTGCTGCCGTGCCAGGTGAATGGGACTACTCATTACTGGCGATTTCAGCCTGAAATTTTCACGCTTAATTGAATTTAAAATGAGAGATGATGCGATTTTTTATCTGAACACCATGCGATAAATTGGGTAATGGCAGGCGTTTTTTTGGCGACGCTTTGTCGCGACGCAATTTATCGCGCGGGGGTAAACCGCGCACGATAAATTACGCCACTACACCAATCAATGGGTAAACAACGAGAAAGTACCTGCATAGTAATTCACCATCCAGCCGACATACACCAGCCAGACCAATAACACGCCTGCCAAAGTCACTTTAGTGCTCATCTTCGTATCCTCTTGTTATGTGGGTGTGAAGACCCTGTGAGGAATAAGCTGACAGGAGATGCGCTGAATGTTTTTGCGCTGGATCAAAAAAGGGAATGCAAGCATCCCCTTGATGTTTTAATTGCGATCAAATCAGGCAATTTGCGCAATTTTTGCCAAACCTGACATCAGGAGGCAATCTCCTCCAGACGACGATTCAGGGTGCGCGGACCAAAAATGCCGATGGTGAATACCACAATCGCCATCGCGGTGGAGATCACCATAAACACGGAACCCACCCCCATCTCGTGCAGCACCCAGGCGATGGTAAAGCCCGATAGCATGCCGCTGATGCGGCTTACTGAGTAGACCATACCAATCGCTTTGGCACGGAAACGAGTCGGGAACAATTCCGCCTGATAGGCGCGATACGAGAAAGTCATACAGGTGCTGGCCAGCGAAAGCAACAGACCGAGGGTAACCAGCATCACTGGCTGCGATTGCCAGGAAAACACCGTGCCCACCAGCGCTATCGCTAGCGCGGATCCACTCACCAGCCATTTACGTTCGATACGGTCAGCAAAGGTCATGGCCAGTAGCGGTCCCAGCGGACTGGCAAACGCAATCAGGAACGAATACAACAGGCTATGGGTGAAGGTGACACCTTTCGCTGCCAGCAGGGTCGGGATCCAACTGGCAAAGCCGTAGTAGCCAATTGACTGAAAGAAGTTGAACACCAGCAGCATGATGGTGCGGCGACGGTAGGGGGGACGCCACATCTCATTTTTCACTGCGGGGACATTCTCGACCGGTTTCAGTGCTTCGATGTTAACGGGAGGTAATACCGCGCCGGTCGATTTGGCGACCTTTGCTTCGAGGCGGCGTACGATATCTTCAGCTTCTTTGTAGCGACCTTGCTCTACCAGCCAGCGCGGGCTTTCCGGCAGTCCCATACGGATTAACCAGACAATCACCGCGCCAATGCAACCAAATAACACCACCCAGCGCCAGCCGGTCAGCCCAAATGGAGCCAGTGGCACCAGTTGCCATGACAAAAAGGCGATAGTCGGAATCGAGGTGTATTGAATCGCCTGCACAAACGCGTATGAACGGCCACGCAGACGTGCCGGAATGAATTCTGATACGTAAGCATCAATGGTAACCAGCTCAGCCCCGACACCAATCCCCGAGATAATTCGCCAGAACACAATGGCATACGGATGATGCTGGAAGGCCATAATGCCGCTGGCGATGGCATACACCAGCAAGGCGATGATGAAGACTTTGCGGCGTCCCATCCGGTCCGCAAGATTGGCAATCAATAACGTACCGAGAAAAACGCCGAGGAACATAGCTGCCACAAATGCCCCAAGGCTGCTGGGATCAAAGAAGCTATGGCTGCCGTGGGTGAATATTCCTTCACGTACCATGCCTGGCCCGATATAGGCGGTGAGAAACACATCATAAACTTCGAACCAGCCGCCAAGGGCCAGCGCAAAGATAATGAGCCATAATGGGCGGGCGGCCGGTAATCGTTCCAGTCGCGCGGAAAGCTGCGCACCAAAGGCTTTACCTTCTTCTGGTGTGAAATTGTCACGCCAGGTGATCGGTGGCGGTAACGACTCGCTCAGTGAAATTTTCTTAAGCACGGTAGGGTACTCCACTGTTTTTATAATGATGAACGCGCAGGTGTTTCAGGCTACAGAGGCGTTGGCTGTAGCCTGAATGATTCAGGGGCCTTTAAACAGGACAACCTTTGGCATCGCAGAATCGCGTTAAAACGCTCCGGATCGTTGGTTCCGGCGAGATTGCTGGCACGGATTTTCTCTTCACGCTGCGCATGTTGTTGTACGCGCGGCAGCAGTACACTCAGCTCGTCATGCGGAATGGCGATCACGCCATCAGCGTCGGCGACGATCAGGTCACCAGGGGAAATCACCAGACCGGCACAGTGCACCGTGGTGTTCACTTCTCCCGGGCCGTCTTTCGAGGGGCCGCGCAGTGTGTTACCCCGCGCCCAGACCGCCACGCCACCTTCGGCCCATTCGTTAAGATCGCGTACTGCGCCGTCAATGACGAAACCCGCAATCTTCTTCGCTATTGCTGAAGTGCGCATCAGGCCGCCAATCAGCGCCTGGGTCAGGTCACCTGAACCATCAACCACGATCACGTCGCCCGGTTGTGCCAGTTCGATCGCTTTATGGATCATCAGGTTGTCGCCGGGGCGAACCTTCACCGTCAATGCCGGGCCACACAGTACCAGCTGCGGATCGTTGTGATAGGCCGTCAGCCCTAATGCGCCGACGCTACGGCCCATTGAGTCACCAATATTGGGCACCGGCAGCTGACGGAAGGCTGCAAGTATAGCGTTATCAATTTGTGGGCCACGTTCGCCAATAAAATAGCCAATCGGCCAGTCACTTCGCATCGTCATAAGTTAACTCCGGTTAAGCACCTGCGGATTAACGCAGGCAGGAAGGTGAATGTGTTGGTTATCAAGCCAGTCCAGACACTGCCGAGCCGCGCTTTGCGCCACTGCGTCCAGCGCCTGGGGAGTGGAGCCGCCAATATGCGGGGTAATGATCAGATTCGGCAGTGCGCGGAAGGGATGATCGGCGGCGAGCGGCTCCTGGGCCACGGTGTCCAGCGCCGCCGCGCGCAGTTGCCCATTTTGCAGCGCCATTGCCAGTGCTTCCTCATCCACCAGCTCGCCGCGTGCGGTGTTAATCAGGATGGAACCTTGCGGCAGAAGTGCGAGCGAGTTCACATTGATCATCTGGCGGGTTTTCGGCGTCACCGGGCAATGCAGGCTCAGCACATCAGCCAGCGGCAGTAAATCGTCCAGGGATGCACAGCGCTGTGCGCCTGCAAAATCGGCATCGGAAGCAATGGCCGGATCGAAAAATACCACCTGCATGCCGATGGCGTGTGCAACACGCGCTACGCGGCGGCCGATTTCACCGAAGCCTACCAGGCCGAGCGTTTTCCCCTGCAACTCTTCGCCGTCACCGCTGCGCGTCCAGCGGCCGGCAGCCACTTCATGCTGGAAGAATGGCAGACGGCGCGCGCAGTTCAGCATCAGCGCCAGCGTCAGTTCCGCGACCGATTGCGCGTTAGTCGCCGGGGTCGTCAGTACCGGGATCCCCTGCTGGGTCGCGGCTTCAACATCGATATTGGTTACGCCAACACCGTGTTTGCAGATGATTTTTAACGTCGGACAGGCTGCTATCGCTTTGGCACTTAACTCAACCGTACGTGAAATCACCGCGTCATAAGGCACGCTGCTCATTCGACGTTCCACTTCCGCCGCATCGTTGGCGTTGTCCAGATAATCCACGACGCAATGGGCGTCAGCGAGTAAGTTGCGGCCTCCCTGGCCGAGGCTCGTGGTCGTCACGAGAAAGCGATAAGTCATGATGGTTCTCCGATAGGGTTTAGCGTCATCCTGGCATCGGAGACTGATAAAAAATATTCTGTGTTAGTTATGAATTCATTCCTGTCGGGAATTTATCGGCATTTTTAGCGGGAGAAATGTGGGCAAAATCACGGCAAACAGCGCGCCATACTGCGTTAACAACTTGTTCACTTTCTGATGACATCAATACCTGCATATTGGCTAACGCTTTTTGTTAAATAATCGGGCCGTGAGGCTTCAGAAATCAGCATTGTGTGACAGCACATCATCAGGTTCTGACACGAGCCTATAGTGTGATCGACTTCAAATTCTGCTCTCAACCGCCTGTTACAAAAGAAACAATTGCTTACTTTCTCCGGTACAAAATTGTGCCATTCGCGCGCCCGCGCAAAAAAACAGCCCGTTTGTGTCAGCACGAAATGGTAAAAGTTAGTAAAGATTTAAAATGTACTGTCTGGTTCATTAACAACTACATATCAGAATGGTTACATCATGAATCAGTCCAAAGATCTGCTTTCCGTCCTCGGTCGGGTGATGGCCGTCGGCCTGTTTTTTACCTCCGGCGTCGACAAAATTGCGCACTACAGCGACAACCTGCAACTGATGGCCAGTAACAACGTGCCGGGCTTTTTCCTGCCACTGGTGATCCTGCTGGAAGTCGGCGGTGGACTGGCGATTGTCCTTGGTTTCCTCACTCGTTTCACAGCGATTTTTATGGCGGTTTTCTCCGTGGTTGCGGGTTTCCTGTTCTACCAGGGCTACAGCCATGCACACCTGATGGTGTGGCTGAAAAACATCTCCTGTGCCGCCGGTTTCCTGCTGCTGTGCCTGCATGGTGGCGGCAAATGGAGCCTCGACCATCTGTTGCAACGCCGCTTCGTCCGTAGCTGACCAGGCAAAATACTTAACATCCCTTAACCCATTATTTCAGGACCCCATCATGAAATTGATTCCGACAGCGCTGCTGTGCAGCGGACTGATCTGCGCCACTGCGCAGGCTGCCCAACCGGTTAACCAGGTTTCCATACTCACACATCAGCAGGCACAGTCGCTGGTGGCAAAAGCTGAGCAAATCATCCGTAGCCATCAGATTGGTGGCGTGGTCGCGGTGGTTGATCCCTTTGGTCAGTTGATTAGCTTTGACCGTCTTGATGGTGCGACGCTGGCGAACAGCGAGCTGGCACCGAAAAAAGCCCATTCCGCAGCGGCGTTCGGCGTACCGACTGCCAGCTTCCAGCAGAAGATTGCGGCAGGGAATATCGGGATGCTGGGTAATCCGGCGGTGGTGCCGTTGCCTGGCGGCGAGCCAGTGAAACTCAATGGTGTGGTAGTGGGGGCGATAGGCGTCAGTACGCCGGATGGCAATGTTGATGCCGAAGCTGCGAAAGGGGCGCTGTCGGCCCTGAATGCTGGCTAGCGTGAGAAGCTGAAAATGGAAAGAAGACGCTTTTTACAACTGATGATGGCGACACCGGTTATTGTCGCTATCCCGATGCAGCCTTTGCTGGCGGCTCCCGCGGACAGTGGCGCTGCCTTGCTGCTGCGTGCCAGTGAGTTGCTCACCGGGCGACGCGGGTTGGATATCGGCATCACCGAACGCCTGTGGACCTTACTGTGCCAGCAGGACAGCACATTCCCCGCCCGGCTCGCCAGCCTGATGACGCGGCTGAATGCGCTGCACAGCGAAGATCGTGAACAGATTGTCACTCAGCTGAGCGATGACGAGGTTAAAACCGCGCTGACCATTATTTCACCGTGGTATCTCGGCTACACCGGTCATCCCTCTACCACTAAAGCGGTGGATGACGCGCATTTTGTCACCTTTCTGTCCGCACTGATGTACGAACCCACGCGCGATCACACCATCCGCCCTACCTACGCGCGTGCCGGTGGTGATTACTGGGCCGAAGTGCCGCCGGGTGTTAATGCACCCGCGATGCCGGCAGAAATCCGCGCCTGGGGCGATCGCTCGCCCGTTGCTGCCAGCACCATCAAAGAACCGGATGCCCCGTGGCTGTTAATGATTCAGGGAAAAGCCAAAACCCTCGTGGAAGCCGAGGCGTTGCTGGCGCAGCACAACAACACATAACAAGAAACGTGAGCAGGAAAACAAAATGAGCGAATTTGATGCTGATGTGGTGATCATCGGCTCCGGCGCACTCGGCGCCAATGCGGCTTACCAGCTGGCTAAAGCGGGTAAGTCGGTGATTATGCTGGAAGCCGGACCCTATATCCCACGCTGGAAAGTGGTGGAAAACTACCGCAACGGTGCCAGTAAACGTAACTGGTGCGCACCGTACCCGAATCTGCCCTGGGCACCCAACTCCTACACCGAAGGCTATATCGATGCCAAAGGGGATGAGGATTTTGAGTATGTCACCAGCTACCTGCGCGTGGCTGGGGGCAGTACCCGCCACTGGGCATCCGCCTGCTGGCGTCTGTTACCCAATGATTTCAAACTAAAAAGCGTCTATGGCGTGGGGCGCGACTGGCCGTTTGAATATGGCGAGCTGGAACCCTGGTATGTCAAAGCCGAACGTGAAATTGGCGTAGTGGGCACCGGTGAAGAGGATCAGAGCGGCCAGGGGCGTGGTCATTATCCCCCGCGATCTGCCGAGTATCCGCTGCCGCCGGAAGCGAAACCTTATATGGTGCAGCGCATGCAGGCCAAACTCGGCCCGATGGGCTATCAGGTGGTGCATGAACCTCATGCACGCGTCTCTCGTCCTTACGATGGCCGCCCGGCCTGTGCCGGAAATAACAACTGCGAGCCGATCTGCCCGATTGGTGCGATGTACTCCGGTGATATGCATGTTGATAAGGCAGTAGCGCTGGGTGTGAAGCTGCTAACCGAATGTGTTGCCTGGAAGCTGGAGAAGGGCGCGGACAATAAAATTGTCGCACTGACCTATCGCAAGCCCGATGGTAAAGACACCCGTCTCACCGCGAAGGTGTTTGTGGTGGCGGCACACGGGCTGGAAACGCCGAAGTTGCTGCTGATGAATGATATCGCCAACAGTTCCGATCAGGTGGGCCGTAATCTGATGGACCACACCGGGCTGAGCCTGACCTTCCTGGCCGATGAACCTCTGTGGACCGGGCGTGGTTCGGTCCAGCATGGCACTATCGCCAATCGTCGCGATGAGGCCAGCCGTGCACAGCATTCCGCCATTCGTTATTCGCTGCGTAACCTGGTACCCAACGTTGATGTGACGGTGCCGTTGCTCAAGCAAGGCATGATGGGCCAGGCGCTGGATGATGCCATCCGCGATCGTGCTTCGCGCATTATGAATATCAGTACCATGAGCGAAACCCTGCCCAGCCCGACCAACCGCGTGGTGCCGAATTACGACCGTAAAGATTCCATCGGCCTGCCGATGCTCAAGGTGAATTATCATCTCGACAGTTACGTGCGTGGCATGCGCCCGCAGGCATACAAGGACTTTGCCAACTTTTTGCAGGCGTTTAACGGCGAAGTGATTGAGGCTCCCACCGGCTGGCGTAACCAGTACCACATCATGGGCACCACCATTATGGGTGATAACCGCCAGGACTCGGTGGTCGATGCCCATTGCCGCAGCTGGGATCACCCGAATCTGTTCCTCGCCACCACGGGTGTCATGCCCACTTCGGCAACCGTTAACCCGACGCTGACCGGTATCGCTCTGGCGATCCGTATGGCCGACACCATTGCCAGGGAGATCTGACCGATGCGCTTAAATAGGTTATTTCGCATCGCCAGCGCCAGCCTGTTGCTGCTGAGCGGCGTAAGTCTGGCGCAGGACGCCTCGCCAGATCTGGTGAAACGCGGTGAATATCTGGCAACCGCCGGTGACTGCTCCGCCTGCCATCGCAATCCACAAAGCGGCCAGCCTTTTTCCGGTGGTTATGCCATCCAGTCGCCGATGGGTATGATTTACGGTTCGAATATCACGCCATCCAAAAGTGCCGGTATTGGTAACTACAGCCTCGCCGATTTCACTGCGGTGATGCGTGAGGGTAAAGCGCCGGGTAATCATTATCTCTATCCGGCAATGCCTTATACCGCGTTTGCCGGCATGTCAGACGAGGATATCCACGCGCTGTATTCTTACCTGATGCTGGGTGTTCCTGCAGATGATCATCCGGCACCGGAAACCCATCTGCCATTCCCGTTCTCTTTCCGCCCGGTGATGGCGATGTGGAACCTGATGTTCCTCGATAAAAGCGCTGTGCCGGGCAGCGATGCCGCTGCGGGCAGTGCCGAACGTGGTGAGTATCTGGTTCGCACTTTGGCGCACTGCTCCACCTGCCATACGCCGCGCAACGGCATGATGGCGGAACAGGGTGATCGTTTCCTCTCCGGCGGAAAAGTGGGTAGCTGGAGTGCACCGAACATCACGCCGGATGCTAAAGCCGGGATTGGTGACTGGAGCGTAACCGAAATCGAAACCTACCTGCGTACCGGTGCGCTGCATGGTAAAGCGATTGCAGCCGGAGAGATGGGTACGGCGGTCCAGAATTCGTTCTCAAAAATGGATGACAGTGATCTGCAAGCCATTGCGCGCTATCTGAAGCAGGTGCCCGCCATTGGCGGTGCCGATCGCAAAGCGCCAGCCGTTGCCCCTGCCAGTACGCCGCTGTCGGCAATTGAAACCGGCATGAAAGATGACATCAATGATTATGTCTCAGCGGATGCCATGAGCGGTGCGCAGCTTTATAACGGAGCCTGTGCCACCTGCCACGCCAGCGATGGTCGGGGTACGCACGATGCGCAGCACTTTTACCCGTCGCTGGTGGGATCTTCGGCGGTGCTGGCTGCTGACCCGGCCAATCTGATCATGACTATCGCCGAAGGGGTTGATCGCAATACTGCCGCCGGGCACGCCTTTATGCCGGAATTCCGTACTCAGTTTAGTCAGGAACAGCTGGCGAAAGTGGCGAATTATGTCTCCACCAGCTTTGGCAATCCACAGCACGCGATCACCAGCGCCGATGTCAGCCAGACATTGCAGGGTGAGAGCGGCAGTTGGCTGATTCGTTACGCCCAACCTCTAACTATCGCTGGCGCTGTTGTCGCGGTGATGGTACTGCTGTGGTTAATTTATCTTCTGCGCCGTCGGCGCGGGTAATCCACGGGAGCCGCGATCTGGCTCCCTTATTATGGAGTGATTGAAAATGAAAAAGATCCTGTCTCTGGCGCTGCTGAGTGCCGCTCTGTTCGGTGCGGCGGGCGCGCAGGCCGTTACCACGCAAACCATTCTGACAGAGAGTGATGCGCAGAAGCTGATTGCCGCAGCGCAGGAAAAAGCCCATGCGTTGAATGCCAATGTCTGTATCGCGGTACTGGATCAGTCAGGTGAGTTACTGGCGTTCCAGCGTATGGACAATGCCCCGGTCGGCTGTATTGATTCATCGATTCTGAAGGGGCGTGCTGCGGCGTTGTACCGCACGCCAACCGACAAATATATGGATCGTGCCAATGGCAAAGAACCCGCTATCGCCACGTTGCCGGGCGTTATCCCGCTGGGCGGCGGTTCCCCAGTGGTGTGGAAGGGCAATACGCTGGGCGCGGTGGGCGTCAGTGGCTCGGCCAACCCGAATGAAATCGCCATCGCTAAAGCGGCGAGTGACAGTTTTAAATAATCAGGTTTGACAGTTGGCGCGGTGTTGTTTGCCGCGCCAATTCCCGCCTTGCGCAATTCCCCCCCACTGATCAGACCTGCCAGGCCATCAAGTTCCCCCAGACCCCGCCGATAGATTATTCGAAGGAATGTGTGTGCACAGGGAGTGGTTCTTTTTACCGGAAAGTGTCAACTCCAGGAGCGCCAGCATGGCCAAACGACTGTCTGATAAGAAAAAAATGAGCACCCGCACGCAAATGCTGCTGACGGGAGCCTTAACCATTACCCTCGGCTTTACTGTTACGATCGGTGTACTTAACTGGCAATCCAGCCACGAACAAAAATCGCTGGCAGAAAATTATCTGCAACAAATTGCGCAAAGTCAGGCGCTGCAAATCCAGCAGGATCTCAGCTATGCGCGTGATGTGGCGCATAACCTGGGGCACAGTATTATCGCGCTGCCCGGCGCAGGTGTGCAGGATCGTAAAGTCATCGACAAGATGATGGAATCGACGCTGCGCGATAATCCCAGCTATCTTTCCGTCTCCGTGATCATGGAAGAAAATGCGTTTGATGGACGTGATGCGGAGTTTGCCGATAAACCGGGTCAGGCACCGAAAGGGCGTTATGCCTGGTTCGTTGATCGTGACCAATCTGGCAACTTCAATATGCATCCACTGGCTTCCTATCTGACCCCAGGGCAGGGTGATTATTATCTGCAACCGCAGAAAAGCCAGAAGGACACGCTGATCGAACCCTATAGCTATGCCTACAATGGTGTGCCTACGCTGTTGACCTCCGTCGCGGCACCGATTGTCAGCCAGGGGAAATTGTGGGGCGTAGTGACCTCCGATATCTCGCTGGCCTCGTTGCAGGAGCGGGTCAATAAAATCAAACCCTGGGAAGGTACTGGCTACGCAATGCTGCTTTCCAGTGCCGGAAACGTGGTTTCTTATCCAGACAAAAACCTCACCAGCAAGCCCTGGAAAGGTAACACCAACAATTTCAGTAATGACGTCATTGAGCGTCACGACGATATCATCGGAGCCGATGCGCTGGTGACCTGGCAACCCATTGTCATCGGCAATAGTGACCAGAAATGGTATCTCGGTGTCGTCGCCCCGGTCAGTGAAGTGATGGCCGCTGCCAATCGCCAGCTGATCAACGCCATAGTGCTGATGGTGCTGAGTATTCTGTTGGTGAGCGCGCTGCTCGGCCTGCTGTTCAGCCGTAAAGTGCTGAAGCCAATTGGTGGTGAACCGCTGGAAGCCGCCACCATCGCGCTGGCGGTTGCCGATGGTAAGCTGGATAACCCTATCGCAGTGAAATCACGCGATACCAGCAGCCTGTTCTATGCCCTCGACACCATGCAAAACCAGCTGCGTGACATTGTGGGACAGATTCAGGATGCCAGCGCGTCGGTACGTCAGGGGGCGGGGGAAATCGCCAGCGGTAACCTTAACCTCGCGTCCCGCACCGAACAACAGGCCGCCGCACTGGAGCAGACTGCCGCCAGCATGGAGCAGATCACCGCTACGGTGAAACACAACGCGGCTAATGCGCATCAGGCCACCACGCTCACCGACAATGCCACGCACATCGCCAGCCGTGGTGAAGCGCTGGTGGGTGAAGTGGTGCAAACCATGGCGCAAATTGACGACAGTGCGAAAAAGATTGGCGACATCACCGCCATCATCAATAGCATTGCCTTCCAGACCAACATCCTGGCGCTTAACGCTGCCGTGGAAGCGGCGCGTGCCGGTGAACAGGGCCGTGGTTTTGCCGTGGTGGCTTCAGAAGTGCGTAACCTGGCACAGCGCAGTGCTAATGCGGTGAAAGAAATTGCCGCGCTGATTGAAGAGTCCAGCCAGCGGGTGGGCAGCGGTGTTCAGCTGGTGCAGGATGCCGGTAAAACCATGCAGGAGATGACCCAGGCAGTGCACTCGGTGCGCACTATTATCGGCGAAATCGTCACTGCTTCAGATGAGCAGGCGCGGGGGATCAGCCAGGTGACCATTGCGGTCAATGAAATGGATGGCACCACACAACAGAACGCTGCACTGGTGCAGCAGATGTCAGCAGCGGCCAGTTCGCTGGAAGATCAGGCTGCTCAGCTGGCGCAAACGGTAGGGCGCTTTCATCTGGCCTGATAAGTCAGAAGTGGGTAAAGTCGTGGCCATCGCACCACGACTTTTTTTGCCCACAGGAGTGAAGCATGAATCGCCAGCAATTGTTTGACTGGGTTAACCAGCAATACCAGGTCGAACCTGATTATCCCTGGAAAACTAATCCGCAATACGCGGTGCTGCGTCATCCGCGTCATCGTAAGTGGTTTGCCGTGGTTTTCCCACTGGAGAGCCACAAACTGGGACTGCCGGATGGCGCGGTGGTGCAGGTGATGAACATCAAAACCCGCCCGGAACTGAGCGGGTCGCTGCGCCAGCAGGCGGGCATCTATCCGGCTTATCATATGAATAAAGAACACTGGCTCAGCCTGACGCTGGCTAATGGTCTGCCTGATGAAGAGATCTTCGCGCTGCTGGATGACAGTTTTAGTCTGACGTTTTAGGCTTACGCGCCAGATGGACATTCAGCGGCGACATCGGGAAGGGTTGCAGCCGCTTAATCGCTTCGATGGTAAATCCCACCTGCTGTAATTGCTGCGTTAACTCACCTTCATTCGTGACACTGTAACCACGCATCATCAATGGTGTGAAAAACGGCAATATGTGACGCGCCTCGGCCGGGTCGGAAGACACTTCCGCATGGGCACTAATCAATAATCCTCCCGGCTTCAGACGGCGGAACAACTGCTGCAACATCGCCTGACTGTCCTCCATAAAGTACAGCAATGATGAACACCAGATGATGTCAACCTGCTGCGTTTCCGGCAGCTGTGAAAGCGCGCGGAAGCGTGCACTTAAACCTGCGCGTTCGATATTCTGTTGCGCCACGGTCGCGGTTTTGGGCAGGTCAAGCACCACACCGGAGAGCTGCGGAAAACGCGCTGCTAACGCCAGCGTAATCAATCCTGGACCCCCGCCCATATCCAGCAGCTGGGCCGGGCGCTGAAAATCAGCCAGATCGCTGGCGATGGCACAGGCGGTGTCGCCACTCAGGGCGCGTTGTTCCTGCGCAATCTGGCTCAAAGCAGCATCGGCCCAGGCGGTGTCGATCTCCAGCGGATCCTGCCTGCGTGGCGTGCTGCGGTTCAGCAGATCGGGCAGTCGGCGGGTAAACTGCTGCAACAACTGCTGACGATAACGCCAGGCATCGCCGATATAACGCGTACCGCTGCGGCACAGATATGTCTGGGCGTCGGGGTGGGTACGGTAACCCTCCGCCTGTTGCTGCAACAATTCACCACTCCACAGCAAACGCAGCCAGTGTCCGACCGGCTCTGGCTGCCAGCCAAAATGTTGCGCGACGGCAGTGGCATCGGCACTCCGCGTCAGAAAATCAAACAGCTGGTGTTCAAAGGCCAGAGCCACTGCGCCACTCAGGGCGTGTTGCGCCAGCAGGTTGTCAAGAAAGGGTAACGGGGATGGCATAGCTGTCTCCAAAGCAACGGTGATGGCTACAGACTAGCGTTTCATGCCAATGCAATTTATTCTCATTGCTCTGCGAAACGGCGATTTGACTCTGCGTGAAGGCGAAAACGATGCAACGGAACCCAGGTGGCGATGAGCCATGGATTGAACACCAGCCCGGCGCGGGGGTTTTTCGTTCGCGGCAGTTCAGCCTGGTCAGTGGGATACGGCTGGTACAGTCTGATTATCAGCCGTTAAAAGCGCTGGCAGAAAGCTCCCGGCCAGCCGGAAATACGCCGCAGCTGGTACTGACCTTCGGTTTGCTGGGCAGCTCACGTTTCCGGGCGGATTCCGGTTATGAAGTGTTGTTCCAGGCGGGCCATCTTACCGTCACCAGTTTTCAGCACAGTAGTGGCGAACGGTTATATCGTGCGGGGGAGCGGGTGCAACAGCTGCGGCTGGTGCTGAATGCTGAAAGCGTGCAGCGTTATCTCGGGGAGGATGCCGCAGAGCATTTGCTGCATCAGCCGCAATTGAAACGCCATCTGTTCCGCCTGTTTGGTCACGCCACCACCGCACAACTTAACGAGGTGCAGCCCGATCCACTGCTGCGCGAGATTCAGGCGCTGAATCTGCTGGCGTTACATCGCCATCAACTGCAACCGGCGGCAGCGCAGGCGAAGAAACTCCATCCTCAGGATATCGACCGGCTGGAGCAGGCACATAACTGGATGCAGAGACATCTGGCGGAGCCTGTTACCCTCGCGACGCTGGCGCTGGCCGCGGGCCTGAGTGAATACCAGCTGAAAAAAGGCTTTCAGCAGCACTTTGGTTGCACGCCCGGCGAGAAGTTACTGGCACTGCGGATGCAGAAGGCACATCGACTGCTGGAGGAAGGGTATCAGGTAGCGCAGGCGGCCTGGCAGGTCGGTTATCAGCATCCCCGCAATTTTAGCGTGGCGTTTCAGCGTTACTTTGGCCGCCCGGCCAGCCAGCTAAGGTCAGCGTGAGCGTCGGGACGGCATCATGCGCAGCAGGGTGTTGTCCTTCATCAGATAGTGGTGGGTCAGCGCTGCCACCGCATGGATTCCCACCAGCCAGTAACCGTAAGGTGCCAGCGTTTTATGCAATCCTGTCAGGATATCGGCAAAATCCGGGTCGGGCGCAGCGCTGACCGGCATCGGAATACCAAACAACCACCAGGTTCGCCCCAGATAAAAGCGTGAAAGAATACCGAGAATCGGCAGTGCGATAAAAAACAGGTACAACCCCAGATGCATCAAATGCGCCAGACCGGTTTGCCAGCCCTCTGGCTTTGGCACGATGGCCGGGCTTTGATGACGAAAACGCAGCAACACGCGCGATAACATCAGCACCAGAACACAGCTTCCTGCACTGAAATGACCGATGATCATCGTAAAACCCTGCCAGGACCCACGCGTTGCCAGCCCGCGAAACTCCATGGTGCAATAGGCAATGACCACCAGGAAAAATGTCAGCCAGTGGAGAAGAATCTGTGAAGGAGCAAATTTATTCTGCATATCCTGTCCGTATAAAAGCGCGAATGAATTCATATTTTGACACATGACTGAGCAGTTTAGTTACGTCTCATGCTCGCTGGCGACCAGCAGCTGGCTGAGCAGGGCTGACAACTGTTGCCGCTGCGCGGGTTCCAGTGCGGCCAGCAGCGTATTTTGCGTTTGCGTATGCACCAGCAATGCCTGCTCGATTTTCTCCCGCCCGGCCACTGTTAGTGCGACCAGGGTACTGCGTTTGTCCTGCGGGTCAGCGACCCGGGCGATCAGTCCCGCCTCTTCAAGGTGATTCAGACGATTCGTCATCGCGCCGGAAGTGACCAGCAACGATTTATACAACTGCGTCGGCGATAAACAGAAGGGTGAGCCCGCCCGGCGTAGTGTGGCCAGCACGTCAAACTCCCCATCACGAAAACCAAAGGGGGACAGTGCCTCGGCACGGGTTTTCGCCAGATGTTTCATGATGCGCAGCATACGACCAAATATCGCCATGGATGATGCATCCAGCTCAGGCATCGCGCTGGCCCATTGTTGTGTCACAAAATCGACGTGATCCGCCACTTTTCCCCTCACTTGTTGTGGTTACTGTGTTGCTTTGTGCGGTCGGGCTATTTCTTCTTCGCTACTTATCTTAACGTTAAGATAAATCATCAGCGGAGAAGCAATGTGAAACGTACCTTACCCGCAATCGGGTTGTTTGCTTTAGTGGTTTTTATCATCGGCCTGAATCTCAGACCGGTGATGGCGGCGCTGGGGCCGCTGTATTCTTACCTGCAACAGGATGCCCATCTTAGTGCTACACAGATTAGCCTGCTGACGACTTTACCGGTGATTATGATGGGGGTTGCTGCACTGGCTGGGCCGCGCCTGCTGCGCACCGTCGGGGAGAGCAAAGGTATCGCTCTCGGCTTGACTCTGCTGGTGCTGGCCTGTCTGGTGCGCGGTCTGGCCCTGCAATCTGTTGTGTTGATTGCCAGCGCGCTGCTGGCCGGTGCTGGGATTGGTATGATCCAGGCGCTGATGCCTGCGTTGATTAAACGTTGCTTCAGCGCCAAAGCCAGTACGCTGATGGCGCTGTTTACCACCGGGATTATGGTGGGTGCGACACTGGCTGCCGTCAGTGCCGTTCCGCTGGCATCCTGGCAGGGCTTAGCACTGGTGCTGGCGCTACCGGCACTGCCCGCATTGGTCGCTTTATTGTTGTGGGGAAGAGTGTTGCCATTATCGGTTCCGGTCGTGGCGGCAAAATACCCCCAGGCGATCAATGCCGAGCGCGCCTGGCTGTTGATGGTGTTTTTTGGCATCGGCACCGCAGCCTACACGCTGGTACTGGCCTGGCTGCCGCCGTTTTATCAGCAGCATGGCTGGAGCGCTGAGCAAAGTGGCTATGTCCTGGGAGCGTTAACGTTGACTGAGGTGGCTGCAGGCTTTGTGCTTTCGGCGTTAATCCATCGTTTTCCCGATCGTCGCCGTCCATTGTTGCTGGTTCTGGCCTTGATCCTGGGTGGATTAATTTGCCTGATCACGTTCGGTGGTACGCTGGCCTGGCTGCCCACATTGCTGCTTGGACTCGGTATCGGCGCGCTGTTCCCGCTTTCCCTGATTGTCACCCTTGACCATGCGCAAACAGCAGAACAGGCTGGGGCATTGCTCTCTTTTGTGCAGGGCGGCGGGTATCTGATCGCAGCGCTAATGCCGCTGATTGCCGGAGTGGTACGTGACCACGCAGCTTCGCTGGACAGTGCCTGGATCCTTATGAGCGCGGGGATTGTGTTGCTGATGGGGATGACGCTGCGTTTTCGACCTGGGCTGTAGCCGGGCATGGTATCGGCACGAAACAGTTGTATCGATATATACCATGCTTTATAACGCATCTTTTCCATTTACGTTCAGCACAAGGAAATGACTACGTGAATCTGTTTATGTTTTATGTCGGTGGCAATGCCGGAAAATCCAACATTGAAGTGCATGACATCCAGTTTGTAGCTGCAGAACAACCTGAGGAGGCCTGGCCCGCACTGCGTGAAGCCTGGTTTGGCGATGCAGATAAGATCCATATCGATGGTTATGCCCGCATCACCTGGGCGGATGGTTACCGCATCTCCCTGTCGCCGGAACCCACCACCGGTAGCCAGCGACTGTTCTTTGTTAATGCCGGGGCTTACCATCCTTCCAATCTCGCGGAGCTGCATGCGTTCGATCTGTTCGTCGCTAAAGATGCCGCAGAGGCCAAAGCAAAAGGACTGGAAAACCTGCTGAAGGGGGCAGATCATCAGCACAAAGACAATCTTAAGGATGTGGATGATTGTCTGCTGCTGGATAAAGTAGGCAACTTGTTTGTGCATCTGACCCCGGACGCCAATGGCACGCCGTTCCGTCCTGAATGGCAGGGCTATCAACCGATTGGGGTGGAATAATACCTGCGTTTAAAGAGGGAATAATGATGTCTCCAAAAATTGGTGTCGGTGTGCTGATTTTCCGTAACGGGAAACTGTTGCTGGGACGACGTAAAGGCAGCCACGGTGCGGGTGACTGGTCCGCACCGGGCGGGCATCTGGAATTTGGTGAAACCCCGGAAGAATGTGCACGCCGTGAAACTGAGGAAGAGACCGGATTGCAGTTGCATGACTTGCAGAATGGCGCATTCGTCAGTGATGTTTTCCCCGAAGTGCAAAAACACTACATCACGTTGTTTATGGTGGCACACAGCCTCCACGGCGAGCCGCAGTGCCTTGAACCGGAAAAATGCGAAGGCTGGCATTGGTTCGCGCCGGAGCAACTGCCGCAACCGCTGTTTGCACCGCTGCGTACGCTGATCGAACGTGACGGATTGGCGGCGTTACAAGCGTAACGCCGCTATCTTTTAGCGATAAAGTTTCAGATTTCCCGTCAGACGGGTAATTTTTTTCTTTGGCCCGATTAATCCCATCGCCACCAGCTCAATCTGCTCGCTATGCGCGGTGGCGATGCGTTCACCATATTCATCATAAGTTTTACAGGATTGCGCCAGCGCACTAAAGGGCATACTGAAGATCTCCGGGTCTGTGCCACTGATTTGCTGTAGTTCGCGCAGATAATTACCCTCTGCCAGCAACACCGGCAGCGGGGCATAAATCACCCCTGGGTAAATGAAACCATCCTGGCTGCGCATATCCGGCCCCACCAGATTACCGATTAATTTGCCAAAACTGATGCCAATCACGCTGGCAGCATTCATCGCCAGCCCGGCGGGTAACTGTTGATCAATGACCAGGGTGCAACGATGCACATTTGCGTCGAATTCCATTTTTTACTCCTGCGTTTGCTGAAGGCGATATTGTGCGTGAGCTGGCCGGAAAAGTGCTTGCTGAATAACCCTGGATTTTCCTAAATTAAGGCAAGATCTGCCCTTATATGATTAAAGGAAGAAAGGATAATTCTCTTATGGCTCTCAGCAAGACAGACGTCAGGATTCTCGAACAGTTACAGCGCGACGCGCGAATGACCAATCAAACTCTCGCCGACACCCTTGGTCTGTCCCCGTCACCGTGCTGGCGCAAAGTGCGCAAGCTGGAAGAAGATGAAGTTATTCAGGGATATCGCGCTGTACTTAACCGCAAGAAAATTGGTCTTAGCATGATGGTGTTCGTCCGCGTCACTATCGACAGCCACAGCGAGGCAGAGGCGCGAAAGTTTGAGGCAGAAGTGACCGCACTGGATAACGTCGTTGCCTGTTACAGCATCGGTGGCGATGCTGACTTTTTATTGCAGGTGGTCGCTGCCGATATGGATCGCTATGCTGATTTTGCCATGTCGGTGATTCGGCGCTTGCCGGGTATTAAAGAGATGCAAAGTATGTTTGTGCTGAAGGAAATCAAGGCTCAGTCCGCTTGGCCGATTCAGGCCACAGATTAGCGTTAGCGTCTGTGTTACATCTTTTGCGTAAAGCACTCACAGAAAGCCAAAGGTTGTTGTATAGTCCGCTTCTTTTTTCGGAGGAACCATGCTGACCAACTCATCCACCCGCCTTAATAAATACATCAGCGAAAGCGGCATTTGCTCGCGTCGCGATGCCGATCGTTACATCGAGCAGGGCAACGTTTTTATCAACGGTAAACGTGCCACTGTGGGTGCTCAGGTGTTTGTCGGTGATGAAGTTAAAGTGAATGGTCAGCTGATTGAACCTCGTGACGCCGACGATCTGGTGTTGATTGCGCTGAATAAACCGGTGGGCATCATCACCACTATGGAAGAAGGCGAGCGCGATAACATCAGTGATTTCGTCAACCATAGCAAACGCGTATTTCCGATTGGCCGACTGGATAAAGATTCGCAGGGACTGATTTTCCTTACCAACCATGGTGATTTAGTCAACAGAATCCTGCGTGCTGGTAACAACCACGAAAAGGAATATGTGGTGACGGTTGATAAACCGATCACAGACGAATTTATTGCCGGTATGGGCGCGGGTGTCCCCATGCTCGGTACCGTGACCAAAAAATGCAAAGTGAAGAAGGAATCGACCTTTGTGTTTCGTATCACGCTGGTGCAGGGGCTTAATCGTCAGATCCGCCGTATGTGTAAACATTTCGGCTTTGAAGTCACCAAACTGGAGCGCACCCGCATCATGAACGTCAATCTGAAAGGATTGCCGCTCGGTGAGTGGCGCGATTTGACCGATGATGAATTGATCGACCTGTTTAAGCTGATTGAAAACTCGTCCTCAGAAGATAAGGCAACGAAAAAAGCCCCGGCAAAGACCAGCAACGCGAACAAACCCGTGAGCAATGGCCCGAAGAAAGGCGACAAAGCAGAAGCGCATCCGGCATCACGCAAGCGTTTTACCCAGCCAGGACGGAAAAAGAAAGGGCGCTAAGCCGGTCGGAATGTCAGCCTATGCTGACATTCCACATTATCTACTGGCACTGTTTGATCGTTGGAAACATAATTTACACTTGGTTCTATCATCCTGTTAATGCTTCCCAAACAAATTACTACTACTTTTCCTAATTTTCCCGTAACTCCTTTACTCATGACGAAATTATTTTATAACTGTCTTACTGGCGATTTTTTAATTCTTATAAACTCGTCAAGCGTTAAGGAGGATTGATGAAAATTGTAGTGAGTAGTGATGGTTATCCGGAAAAAAGAAACATAATGGTGGATTCTGAAAACAATTATGTGAATTTGAAAAAGAAAAACATATATCTTTACATCAATGCCCTGCGTCAGAAATTGTTGAAGAAAAATAAGATATTTGTCTTTCAACCTGTTCCCGGTCTGGCGGCGAATGATGCGGATATCATTCATCTTTTTAATGAAGTTGCCCGAACATCGGACCGCTGGGTCTCGACCTTCGAAACCGAAATTCCACGTGTCCTGCCGGTTGCAGGCATAGCCAAAACAGACAATCCCGAACTTCATAATCTGATGCAGCTTGCGGCCCGTAAAGAGTGCATCCAGTTGATTGCCATTTCCGAAGTCACCAGCAATATCCAGCTGAAGCTGCTGGAAGCCTTCCCGGCGGTAAAAGATGTTATCGCGGCGAAGCTATGCGTGATGCACCCACCCCAGCCTTTACTGACGGATAAAGGACGTGAAGTCACCGGAGAGAAGGTCACTTTTACCTTTATCGGCAATGAGTTTTACCGCAAAGGTGGGGCCGAAGTGGTGATGGCGTTTTCTGAACTGGCAAATGAGGGGATCATCAATGTTGATCGTATAAAGGTGAATATCATTGGTGACCTGTCACGCAAACATAATATAGCCCACCGTCAATATCAGGATCGCGAGGAATTCTACAGTCAAATCGAAGGGTTAATCAAAAAATGGCCTTTCTTTCAGCATTCCGGATCATTACCCAATTCGTCTGTCATTGCATTATTAAAAGAGACGGATGTTGGCCTGCTTCCCACCTGGCAGGACACTTACGGATTTTCCGTGCTGGAAATGCAGGCGTGTGGCTGTCCGGTAATAACCACCAATGTGCGTGCATTACCAGAAATTAATCCACCGACCACCGGCTGGCTTATTGATTACAAACTGAATGATATGTATGAATTTACTGTCGATTCAGAGCAAGCTAAACAGACAATCAGGAATACCGTGGTCAGCCAGCTAAAAGGATATATTGCTGATGTCCTGCATGACCCGGAAAGTATCAACCAGCGCTCAGCGCAGGCAATATTGAGGATCCGCCAGCAGCATGATCCTCAAACCTTCAAAAAGCGGCTGAAAGAGATTTATTTATCTTAGAGCTAGACAAAAACTGAGGGATCAGGCTTCGGCCAGTCCCTCCAGTCTTGCCACGATGTCGTCCGATAAGTGCAGCCCGGCGCTTGCCAGATTCTGTTTTAGATGTTCTGGCGAAGAGGTGCCCGGAATCAGCAAGATGTTCGGCGATCGTTGCAGCAACCATGCCAGAGCGACCTGCAAAGGCGTTGCACTCAGCTCGTTTGCTACCGCCGTCAACTGTGCTGATTGCAACGGCGAAAAGCCGCCAAGCGGGAAGAAGGGCACATAAGCAATGCCCTGCGCTGCCAGGTGATCCAACAGTGCATCATCCTCGCGGTTAGCCAGATTATAGAGGTTCTGTACACAGGCAATTGGAGTCATGGCCTGGGCATCAGCCACCTGTTTCGCCGTAACATTGCTTAAACCGATATGTCGAATCAGCCCGCGTTCTTTTAGTTTGATAAGTGTAGTGAGTTGTTCCTCCAAAGAACCTTCAGCCGGACCGTGCACATCAAACATGGCGCGCAGATTCACCACATCCATCACCTCAAGGCCCAGATTGAGCAGGTTATCTTCCACTGCCTGTGTCAGCTCCGCTGGGGTAAAAGCCGGTAACCAGCCGCCTTGCTGGTCACGACGCGCGCCGACTTTAGTCACAATCACCAGATCCCCGGCATAGGGATAGAGCGCTTTTTTGATGAGCTGATTGGTGACATGGGGACCATAGAAATCGCTGGTATCGATATGATTAACACCGGCATCAATCGCCTCTCGCAGCACCTGTAAGGCGCGCCCTTCATCTTGTGGCGGACCAAACACGCCCGGCCCGGCCAACTGCATGGCACCATAGCCGAGACGATTCACGCTGCGGTCGCCGAGGGGGTAAGTCATTACGGGATGAGACATAAGAACCTCCGTCATAGGGTGTCTGAAGATTGTAACGGGGGTTGGGCTGTGCAACTATCCGGTGAAATCAGGACACAATGTACGGAGTGGCGCACAATGTCATTAGATATTGCCTTATTACACGCCGTGGTGGCGGTAGCCAAAGCCGGAGGCTTTCGCGAAGCTGCTCGCATGACCGGCAGCAACCCTTCGCGTTTGAGTGATGCCGTGCGACGTGCTGAGCAGCAACTGGGCGTGCGTTTGTTTAATCGCACAACCCGCACCGTCGCGCTGACCGAAGCGGGCAGGGCCTTGATGGCTCGCCTGCTACCGGCCATGAATGAGGTGGATGCGGCGCTCGATGCATTGAACCGTTTTCGCAACACGCCGGGCGGCACATTGCGCCTGAATGTGCCAGTTAGTGCAGCACGCCTGGTGCTTCCAGGAATTGTGCCTGGTTTTCTGCAACGCTATCCGGATATTCAGCTGGAAATCGTCGCTGAAAGTAACGTGCAGGATATTTTTCGCGACGGCTGCGATGCTGGCATCCGTTATGACGACCATCTGGAGCAAGATATGGTGGCGCTGCCAATTGGACCACGCACCCAGCGCTTTGCCGCCGCGGCGGCGGCTGGTTATCTGGCGCAATATGGCATCCCGCAACATCCCCGCGATCTGATGCAACATCGTTGCCTGCGCGGTCGTTACGCCACAGGCGTGATGGCGGAATGGGAGTTTGCCCGCGACGGTGAAAACCTGCGTCTGCAACCCAATGGTCCCTTAACCTGTAGCATTGGGGCGGCGATGGATTTAACTGTGCAGGCGGCCATCGCCGGTGTGGGCATCGTTTATTTGTTTGAAGATTGGTTACAACCGGCGTTCGCCTGTGGGCAGCTACAGCCGATTCTGGCCGACTGGTGGCTCAGTTTTTCCGGGTTATGGCTTTACTATAACGATCGTCGCCTGATCCCCGCCCCCTTACAGGCGTTTATCGATTATGTGCGTGAACTGAATGACAACTCAGCCAGACAAAATTGCTATTCCTGAACTTTTGCGCTGCGTGGTATACCAGGTGGGTGCTATGTATTGAAATAACAGTTAAACAGGGATAATCGTTGGAGGTTTTTTCATGCAGTCGTCTTTTCCCCTCGTCTCGCGCAACACTATCAGCCAGATTTCACCCTCGCTCATCCGCGAAATTGCCAATGAAGGGATGGATCGTCCCGATATGCTCGCCTTCTGGTTTGGTGAATCCGACAAACCCACGCCACAGTTTATTACCGATGCGGCTATCACCTCGCTACAGCAGGGGGAGACCCGTTATATCCAGAATCTCGGGCGACCCTATTTGCGTCAGGCGTTGTCCGATTATCTGAGCCTGCTGCATGGTCATACTATCAGCAGCGATCAGCTGGCGATTACCAGTGCCGGAATTAACGGCCTGATGCTGGTGGCGCAAACGGTGCTGTCACCGGGCGATAAGGTGGTGGCGATCACGCCAGTGTGGCCGAACGTGGTAGAGATCCCGCAGATCCTCGGTGCCTCTGTCGAACGTGTGGCGTTGACAGTGCAAGATGGCGCATGGGCGCTGGATATGGACCTGTTGCTGAGTGCGCTGACGCCTGATGTGCGTATGCTGATTATCAACTCACCAGGTAACCCTACCGGCTGGACCATCACCGATGAGGAAGTTCAGACGATACTCGCACATTGCCGTAAACACGGTATCTGGATTCTCAGCGATGACGCCTATCAGCGCTTGATCTATGCCAGCGACCGCCATTACGCGCCCTCATTTCTGGATTATGCGACGCCGGAAGATCGATTGATTTCAGTAAATACCTTTTCCAAAGCCTGGCTGATGACCGGTTTTCGCGTCGGCTGGGTAGTGGCTCCGCCATCCATCATTGATGCTCTGGGTAAACTGATTGAGTTCAATACCAGTTGTTTGTTCGAACCTTGCCAGCGTGCAGCCCAGGCGGCGCTACTTGGCGGTGAAAGTGGAATCATCAGCCTGCGCGCCGAGCTGGCGCGCAGCTATCAGTTTCTGGTAAATGGCCTGCGGGAATTACCGGGCGTAAGCGTGCCGGAAAGCGGTGGTGGTATGTATGCGTTCTTCCGCATCGAAGGATTTGACGATACCACCACGCTGGCGAAACGGCTGGTGCGGGAAAGCGCTCTGGGTCTGGCACCGGGTGCCGCGTTTGGTCCTGAAGGAAACGGCTGGTTACGCTGGTGCCATGCAGTTTCGTCAACGGACAAGTTGCAGCAGGGATTGATGCGGTTGAGTGAGTTTCTGGCGCGGAATCGTTAAGAGGAGCGGTGTAGTGTAACGGCGTGATTTATCGGGCTGTTTTTTTTCTAAAGACATAACATATAAATATCGGTGCTTTTTCGAAAGAAGGTTCAGATGCATTGGCATAGATTGCCAGGTATTAATAACCTCTCTCTAAGGAACGTACCGATGCTCTCCGTCCCCTCAAGTTCGTCAGAACTGAATGTAAACCCAATCTCCCCTGTCTCGGGTAATCGTAAAAGTAACGCGAACAGTTCCGAGGAAATCTTTACATCGAACGTGGTATGCACGGCTCTCAGCAGCTTTATAGAAAGTCAAAAAAGTTGGCCTGGAGCAGCAGCAACCGACTTACTGAACTTATGCCTGAATCATGATGAAGAATTAAAGCAGCGCCTCAATGAGGCCGGTTTATTGACCCAGGGTGGATTAAATACGCACCTTACTGATAAACAATTGCAGAAACTGAGCGATGTACTGAAAGATTATTGCCATCAGGAGCGTGAATTTAAGCGTACGGAGCCTGCCTCTGTGAAAATCAGCGCGTTTCAGCATGAAGTCCTGGATAAACTGGACGAATTACTCAGCCAGCTCAGTCTGAGTGATAGCCAATTATCAGATTTATTCTCACAACTAAAAAATGAAGTACCCCAGCATTTAGTGAGCGCAAAAGAACATGCAGAACACATCAATACAGCCAATGAATTCAGAAATCTGGGGGGAAAAAATCACCAGTATCTTGCCGATGCCGGTATCGCGCTTAAACATAGAGTGGATAAAATGGCACCGTTGCTGACGGCACGTGGCATGGTGGCTGTTGCTACAGATCTGCTAAAAAAATGTTCTGATGCCCTTCAGGTTTCGGAAGATGTCGCCAGTAAAATGAGCGGGGATGAGAAAAAGCAGCGACTGAACGCCTGTGAGGCACTCACCGACGTTGTTAACGCTATTGAGAATCTCGCCGAGGCGAAAAGATTTGTCCGGGAAGCGGCGACCGATAACGATGCAATCTGGTTGCTGGATAAAATTGAAGGCGCAAGAAAGAACCTGAAGGTCGCTCTGAAGGGCGTGCAAACAAGAAACAGACAGGTTGCGATGCTGCCCGCTGACAAGCTCACACAGCAACATGGAAAGTTGCGTCTGGTTCTTGACGCATTCTGCAAAAATGACTGGAAGACAATACAGGCTGACCTGAAAGAAGAAGTAAAAGAACTTAAAGAAGGAACATTGCGGGAATATATTTGTATCCGCAACGCAAATAAAAAATTTAAAGAATTGGCCAAGGTTCAGGCTGACATACTTAAGGGCGAAGCGGGTATCATTATCGGATTGGTCAGGCAACTCTGCCAGTTGCTGGAACCAAAACTTCAATTCGCTCAGGATCTGGAAAAGCACCCCGACCCCGAAGAATGTTTTAAGGGAAAAGACCTTGCGCAGCATATAAAACCACTGGCTACCGCAGCAGTCACCACCTATCGCGCACTGGAAGGTGCAGGTGTCATACCGGGAAAAATTAACGAGGTAAAAACCCAGCGTGCGGTGCTGAAACGGGCTATTGAGCAACTGCAAAACGTTAAATCCTGCGGAGTGATATTTGCGGAAGGGAATAAGGTTGCTGCGTTGACGGAACAATTATGGCAACAGCTAAGTATCGCTTCTGCAAAACTCGGTGAATACAAGCCGGGCGGCGATGCGAATGTCGGAGATCAGTACGAGTTTGACGGATACTTGAGATCACAATTAAAGACCGCCGGAACGGCCATCAGTGGCCTGACGCTGAAAGGTGCTAATAAGGTGGTGGGGTTGTATGACCGGATGAAGTCATCTGCAGCGGAAGGGAAAAAACTGAATGACCTGATGGAGGTAAAGAGTGCCGGATTACTCACTTCTTTATACGAGCTGGAAAGGCATGTGGGAATACTGCAGGGGGAAGCTAAGAAAGCCGGGACTATTGCCGGCCGAAAGACGCAGAAAAAAAATGTTTGCACACTCAGTACCCCATCCGATCAGCGCACAGCAGCCTGTAACAAAATGAAGCTGCGCCAGGCTGCAGTGCAAAATGCCGTGTCCCTCGTCAAAAGCCATTTTGCAGAAACTCAGGCTGAACTGAATGCGATTAAGGAAGAATGTAAAAAAGAATATGATGACGTGCTGCAACTGCGTAATGAACAGGGCACTGAGGAAAATCTCGCATCCGAGCAAGGCAGAGCACAGTGGAAACAGCACAATAAAAAACTGGACGCGCTGTGGCAAACCATTACTAAAGATATCCCTCACTGTCTTGCAGAGAATAAAGAAGCACTTGATGACGCGGAAAAAGTGGCAACAGAAACCGCTGCACTCTCTTTTTCTATGGATAAATTATCCGGACTCGAAGAAGACACGCTCAAAATCCCTCTACTCGCCGAAAAAGCCAATCGAACAGTAAAGTCGGCGCTACGGAAGGTCACGCATCGGGAACCTGAAGTTTTTGGTATTGAGCAAAGGCTGGCGAAATTCCACGGCAAGTTTTTGTCGAACCTCACCGAAGGGATGGGACTGAAGCCGAAACAAAGGGATGATCTGGTAAGAAAGGAGGCGGAGCGCATTGCCGCAGATGACGGCACTACCTTTGACAAAAAAGCGTATGCCAAAATGATTTACCATGAATACGAGCAGAAACGTGATGGTAAACAGATACTGTCCCGTGATTATCGGGCTATCCAGCAAGAACCGGGGCTGGAATGGGCCAGTCTCTTCGCCGATACCGGTCTTGCCGGGCTGAGTGACACTGCGGTTAGCGCTATTGCCCGTGAAATCTTCGGTGAGGGGATGAATTTCGGTCTGATGGGGGGCTTAGTCAGCAGCCCGTGGACTCTGGTCCGGGGCTGTTTGTCTATTGCGGTACTCATTAATAAGGTATATCAGCGTAACTGTGAAATGAAAACCTCTGTAATGCCGTGCTGCGCGTTACCATCGAATACTCAGATAAAAGAAATAGTTAAAGGCACAAAATTTATTTTCCTGTCTCAGGGCAAACAATTTTTACCCCCCACAGCCAGAGTCCTCATTAATGCGTTCAATATGCTATCCGATATTAACAAAAACGGTTTTGCTTATACGCTGGAATCGGCTTCACGCAATTTCGCTAATAAGGAAATGATGTCGGTCGCCAGCATTATGATAGCGGAGTTTGGCAAAGATGTTCTTACTGGTGGTATTGAATTGCTGGAACAGCTACAGACGAATAATGAGTCATATAGCGGTGAGGGCGACTCCGGCGAAGATAAAGTTGACGACGTTGCCAGAATCATCAGCCGTGGGCGTGCGGCAATGCAGCCCGGTGAGGGCACGAAAATTGACAACGGACTGTCAAGCGCGCTGGCCATGTTAAACAATGTGAAAAATAAGCTGGAGAAAGGATTATCTCCGGCGGAAAAGTCCTACTTCAGTCAGCTGTTGGGAATAGAGCCGCAGGATTTTGCCGACAGAGTTAATGCGCTGATCGAGCGAGTCCAGAGCTACCAGACAGGAGGAGCTAACCAGAACCAACTGGTGATGGTTGCGCCTGGTAAAGATAATTTTGCTGCGTGTGTGGTAAAAGGTGATCCGCTCAACCGTATTTTTATCAGCCGCGATGCTTTGGAGAATAGCGAACATGAGGTAGGCATCATGCTGCTTCATGAAATGCTACACCTGGAGGGGACGGAGGATAATGTGGAAAACGCATGGAATGACACTGGCAAAAATTTGGCCCTCGTGGAGGGTTTGCATCTACGCACTCCATACGTCCAACGGGATACCGCGAATCATGCGGGTAAGCATATATCCCATGATGGGTTAAGCTTTTATGTGCATATAAGAACCGGAAGTGAGATGACAAATAACAACTTCAGCGGTTTCCGGGTATTACCTAATTCCCTGGCTAGCAATCAGTCGTCGGTGCAAAATGCAGCGCTTGCTCTTAATGGCGATGAACTTAAAATCCCTGGATTTAAAAAAGTTAATATCAAAAATAAAAGTGAGCTGGATACACTTTACGATAGTCTGAAAAAAGATATGGACGCTACGGAGAGATTGATTAATAAAAATTCCCATGACGATGATAGGTTAAATAATGCCAGATTTTTCAAACTGGAAGACTACAAAAATCTCGTCGAAGGATTTCAGAAACTGCAGACGCAATGGAATAGAAAGGCATTATCTCTTGATGATAAAAATAAAGTCCAAAAACGTCTACAGAAAAATGGTGATGTTGGGAGGAACAGTGAAATATCAGATCAGGACATACTAAAAGAGATTGGCGCAGACGGTGGACAGGATTATGAAAGCATCCTGAGAAGGAAAATCTTTAAAGGAAGAGCTGAGATGCTGATTAAGCATCATAGCGAACACTATCACAGCGAAAAATTCACCGGGACACCAGAACCATTTCAGCTTGATTTAACTGATAGAGCTGTTGCTGTGAGAAATAAATGGCTTACCTCGCTTTACCAGAAATATGGAATTAATCCGGAAAGAATAAAGTGTGATTATATTGCAGCCTGGCCATTGGCTGGTCTACGCAATTCAAACTCAAGTGATGGTGTTGATTTACTTCAGATCGCTCCAGGCGATCTCGCCGCTAACAATATTCATGATAAAATACATAAAATAAGTGGATTCAGTATTAATGAATATACTGTACATTATCCTGATGACTACCCTCAAGGTTTAAAAGATGAACTCGAAAATGGGATGTGGAGCGACTTTCAGGTTGCTTTTATTGATAAGATGGATAATTATACGGAAGTCACCAACTATAAGAAAAACTTAAATGCGCGAGCTAAACTAGCGTTTGCATTTAACCGGCGTTCGGATGATCCAGAGCTGAAATCCGCAGAAATTAATCGTAACCTGTCACGGGCAAGGCCGGTTGTCTTTGGTGATCATACTGTGGCGGGTATGTTTATTATTCCGGATAAAACCAATGGAAATAAAGGGCGGTTATACAGTCTCGATCCGACTTTCAAAGCAGTGGATATCGAGTATGGTGCCGATGTTAATGAACTTTTTCGAAATAATCCGGAATTAAAGAAAAAGATCGATGTAGGACTGGTTGGCAGGCCCTCATCTGACTCGAGTTTTACACGAAATCTCATAAAGTTCTTGAGCCCATCTGCTAGATTTGACAGATCAAATAAAATCGAATTCGTATTTACTAAAAGTAATGCTGAAACAACAAAAGTAGAAGATTTTTTATTTAATGGTTTGAAGGAGCGTCTTTATACCAATATGGATGATTTGACGGTATCTTCATTGGAGATAAAAGTTCAGGACTATCTGGAGGGAGCGAAGTTTCTACTGAATGCTGTTACCGCGGAAATGGGGCCAGAATTAGCGGCATTTGCCACTATAGCACAGGTTATTATTCCGCTGGTGCAGGCAAAATGGGCTGACGATCCCGATCTGGCTGAGGCCTATACTCGCGAAGCCTTATGGTCGTTGGTCCTCACAGCAGTAATGCACAGTGCCGGTAGCGCATTGGAGCATTTCAATAAAAGTGAGCTGGAGGCAGAAATAAATAAAACCGTCGCTGATATAAAACGCAGGCCCGCCACTGCTAAGCAGGAAGTGGAAACATTTAGTAATTATCTTGATGAAATGGTGCAACGTAGTAATCGTAACTTTACTGCCAAGAAAACGACGAGGAATGGGATAGATATTATAATGTATCCTAATGAAGCTGCGGCTGCAGAGAAATATTGCACTAATGCGCAGTTTCTCTCATTAGAACAGAACGCTAACAATGCAAGAATATTTTTAACAAATCATGAAACCAATGGCACTATTATACAGAATAAGATTCTAGATATTTTAAAACATGACCCTACAGGAAAGGGTAAGATTCATGTATTAACGGGGACACATGGCAACGCGGATGGCGTTCGGACATATGGGGGGCGTGGCTCCGATAGTGCAACCCGGTTTTCACAGCAGGACTGGGAATGGACTCAGACGTTGGCCACAGAATATAAAAAACGCATTGAAATTCATGACATTTCAGGGCCTGGATATGCAAATGGCAAGGTTGGTAATATCATAACGAATGCGGGCGAAAACGATGTTGTTATTGGTGCATTTTGTTACAGTCGCAATGATAATGAGGTCAGGGCCGCACTAAATCTTCATCCTGTCACATCTTATGTTTCTTACGAAGCTCCGGCTAATAGCGGGATTACGGAAATAAATTTTTGGCCCGGTCTGCGCCGGGAGCCGGTTCCTTACTGGATGAGGAGCTTTGCAGAAAACGGGGAATATATTACGACGGGACAAAAAATAACTTTCAATGGGATAGAAAAGAAGGAAACATTTGACAGTATTTTTGCACAATTCAAGAAGCACCACCCTAAGGCCTCCAGGCTTGAATTTAATTTAAAAAATCAGTCAATGATTGTCAAATATGGACCTGGTGTTGAAATTCCCGCAGGAGTAACAATCAAGTTTGGAAAAGCGCATCCATAAATAGTCATATCATTGTTCTGGCAATAAAAAACCGGGAGCGGTTACCCGTTCCCGGCTTTTTGTATCACGCAAAAATTATGCGTCCAGCAACTGATCCGCCGTCTTTTCCACCAGCGCCAGCAGGACTTTGACATCCTCAAGCGTAACGGTTGGGTTAAGCAACGTCAGCTTCAGGCAGGTGATGCCATCCGCTTCGGTTACACCCACGTTGGCGCGGCCAGATTCCAGCAAGGCATCGCCGATACGCTGGTTGAACAGCGCAACTGCCGCATCACCACTGGCAGCCAGCTGCTCAGGACGGAAGCGGAACAGCACGCTTGCCAGTTGCGGCTGCATGACCAGCTCGAAACGTGGCAGGTCAGTAACATATTTTGCCACTTCCTGCGCCAGCGTGACGCCGTGATCAATAATCGCTGCATATTGTTTCTGACCCAGTGCTTCCAGGCCCATCCACAGTTTCAGCGCATCAAAGCGACGCGTGGTTTGCAGTGATTTGGATACCAGATTCGGCACACCTTGCTCTTCGTCGAATTCAGAGTTCAGGTAAGCCGCCTGATAACGCATCAGCTCGTAGTGGCGTTCGTCTTTCAGCAGGAACGCACCGCAGCTGATGGTCTGGAAGAACTGCTTGTGGAAGTCGAGAGTAACGGAATCCACCAGCTCCAGGCCATCGAGGTAATCACGATACTTCTCTGACAGTAACAGGGCGCCGCCCCAGGCTGCATCAACGTGCACCCAGATGTTGCGCTCAGCCGCAATACCGGCAATTTCACGCAGTGGGTCAATCGCACCGGCATCGGTGGTGCCTGCGGTGGCTACAATCGCCAGAATCTGTTCACCGTTAGCGTCCGCCTGCGCCAGCTTGGCTTGCAGGTCGTTAACATCCATACGGGCGAAACGATCGGATTTCACCTGAACCACCGACTGGTAGCCGTGACCCAGCAGAGCCATGTTCTTCTGCACCGAGAAGTGGGCATTTTCGGAGCACAGCACTTTGATCTTACGCAGATCACCAGTGATGCCATCCTGCTGCACGGAGTGACCCTGACGCGCATAAAACGCATCACGCGCCAGCATCAGGCCCATCAGGTTGCTCTGGGTACCACCGCTGGTGAAGACACCCGCATCGCCAGCCGGGTAGCCAACCTGTGCACGCAGCCACTCGATCAGTTTGATCTCGATGACGGTCGCTGATGGGCTTTGGTCCCAGGAATCCATACTCTGGTTAGTCGCGTTGATCAGCACTTCCGCTGCCTGGCTCACCACCAGGCTCGGGCAATGCAGATGCGCCACGCACTGTGGGTGATGCACCGACAGGCTGTCTTTCAGAAAGTATTCAATAGCGCGTTCAATCGCGGCCTGGTTGCCCAGGCCATTCGGATTGAAGTCGAGCTTGATACGCTCACGCAGTTCGGCAACCGTTTTGCCCTGATACATCTCAGGCTGCTTCAGCCACTGCACAACCGCGGCGCTGCTCTGCGCAATCGCCTGCTGGTACGCTTCAATGCTTTGTGCAGAAGCGGCCAGAATCGGGTTTACTTCAGTCATCTAACTCTTCCGAATTAAACAGGTTTGATGCCAGCGCCCAGCAGCGCCTGCTCAAATTTATCAAGGAAAATCGCCAGTTCATCGTTGGTGATCAGCAGCGACGGCAGCAGACGCAGAACCGCACCATGACGACCACCACGTTCCAGAATCAGACCTGCCTCGAAGCATTTTTTCTGCAGCAGGGCAGACAGCTCACCATCAGCCGGGTAAGCACCCATGTGGTCAGCGGCTTCGTTTGGTTTAACGATCTCAATACCGATCATCATGCCCATGCCACGGATATGGCCGATTACCGGGTAACGCTTCTGCATTTCAGCCAGCTGCGCTTTCAGCCATTCGCCCTGTGCGGCAACTTTGCCAGCGATATCCTGTTCTTTCAGGATTTTCAGGGTGGTCAGACCGGTAGCCATTGCCAGCTGGTTGCCACGGAAGGTGCCAGTGTGGTGACCCGGTGACCAGGCGTCGAACTGTTTCTTAATGCCCAGCACCGCCAGTGGCAGACCGCCACCCACAGCTTTTGACATCACGATGATATCCGGCTCAATGCCAGCGTGTTCGAAGGCGAAGAATTTACCGGTACGGGCAAAACCCGCCTGGACTTCGTCAAGGATCAGCAGAATGCCGTGTTCCTGAGTCACTTTGCGGATACGCTGCAGCCACTCAACCGGTGCCGGGTTCACACCACCTTCACCCTGAACGGCTTCCAGGATCACAGCAGCAGGTTTACGCACGCCGCTTTCAACGTCGTTGATCAGGTTTTCGAAGTAGTAGGTCAGCGCTTTCACGCCAGCTTCACCACCGAGACCCAGCGGGCAACGGTACTGATGCGGATAAGGCATGAACTGGACTTCCGGCATCATGCCGTTAACCGCTTCTTTCGGTGACAGGTTACCGGTTACCGACAGCGCACCGTGGGTCATACCATGGTAACCACCAGAGAAGCTGATCACGCTGCTACGGCCAGTCACTTTCTTAGCCAGTTTCAGTGCAGCTTCAACAGCATCAGCCCCTGAAGGACCGGTGAACTGCAGGCAATATTCTTTACCCTGACCCGGCAGCAGTGACAGCAGGGATTCAGAGAACTGATCTTTTAAGGGGGTCGTCAGATCGAGTGTATGTAACGGCAAGCCGCTGGTAATGACATTTTGAATGCTTTGCAGAACTTCCGGGTGGTTATGGCCCAGAGCCAAAGTTCCTGCGCCAGCCAGGCAGTCAAGATATTGTTTATTCTCAACATCGGTAATCCATACGCCATTCGCTTTGGCAATCGCTAAAGGTAATTTGCGCGGGTAACTCCTGACATTCGATTCGAACTCAGCCTGACGGGCTAAGAACTCGTCGTTGTTTCCGTTGAATGAGTTGGCACCAAAATTATCAATACGGACTTTATCCGTCATCATATCTCTCCTACAACCGACGGCGGGAAAAGCGCACCGGTTGGTTAATTGAACAAAAAACTATCAGCTGTGAAAAAAACGCGGCCAATATAGAGCCTTTTACCCTGGGGGGCAATGATTAATTTTGTTTAGAATTGTTTATTACTTCTATATACGAATCAGGGATTTGCTGAAGAAATGGCCGATTATTTTATCATGGACGTATGACGTGCTTATTAAATAATCGAGTTAATAAAAAGACTTATGCCAGCGAGAGATAGCCACGGACCGAAAGCGATGGGGTGAGAAAAACTTCGCTGCCACAAGCTTCTGGAAATTAAGCCAAATAAAAGGCCGCCACAACAGGCGATAATAAGCACAATCGGTAAAGGCTCCCAGCCCAGCCATGCGCCTAGTGCGGCCAGTAATTTTGCATCTCCCATCCCCAGCGCATCGGTATGGCGCAGCTTTCGATAACCCAATGACAGTAATGCCAGGCTGGTATAGCCCGCTACTGCGCCGGACACGGCGGCGTCCAACGTACCAGGGAGTAGGGCGAAGCAATGCAGGAGTAAACCACCCCATAATAAAGGCAGGCTAAGTGCATCGGGCAATAAGTAGTCGCGGATATCAATGATCGACAACGTCAGTAGCGTCCAGCTTAACAACAACGCTGGCAAAAGCAGCGGAGTAAACGGCAGTAAGCTGCACATCACCAGGCTTAATAAAGCAGTAATCAGTTCAATCACCGGGTAACGGATGCTGATTGACTGGTGACAATGACGACATTTACCGCGTAACAATAGCCAGCTTAACAAGGGGATATTGTCGTACCAGTACAAAATGTTTTTACAACCGGGGCAATGCGAACGGGAAGGGAAAGGGTCAGGACCTGTGTCCGGATTAAGTAGACGTTGTGGTAATCGGTAAGCAATAACATTAATAACGCTGCCAGCGCACAGTCCAGCGATCAATCCATAGCACCATTCCATGTGCAACTCCTCACCTTGTTTTTTCAACCCTATTCCAGCTGGGCAGCGAAGGCGAGGACAACATCACGCATACAGCAAGTTACATAGAGTTTTCAGATCCGGGTCCGACAATCTTCAGCAAGCAGTGGCCGGGGTCACTGCTGTTGCTTAAACATTTGGATCGCTTCCTGCACATTGCTGGTTTCCAGCTGCATGACGCGTGCATTGTCCAGAAATACATCATAGTGCCCGGCGTTGTAGCGAAACACATAAAGCGCACCGCGGAAGCGCAATCCTTTTGTTTTTACGCCAATATGATGACGACGCAGCGCGGCTTGTGAGAGACGGTCGGTATCGGTTTTCACGGCAACTACCTCCGTGCCTGTGGTTAAGTAAAAGCTAAGTAAATCAGCATAATAGAATTTCCTTAGTTTTCCCTTAAGAACAGTATAGTTAATCTCCTAAACAGTTGTTTTCAGAAACATCACAGCTTCATCAATACCGGTTTAATCGCTAAGCCGCAGCGATGAATCGTCGTGAAACCCCGATGGCACCTCATTTTTTCCCAACAGAAAACAGCGTGATCTGGCTCCGGTTTTTCTACAAAGCTTCAACGTTAGTCTGAAAAGTGACTACATCTGCACTCTATTTAATGTTCCGTTAAGTTTTCCATCGTATTTTGGTCTATAGAGAAACAACCTAATGTCTCTAATGCTTTCAAAATGTGAGAATTATTTGCGAAGTCTAACATGCTGTACTAATTGTTTATCTGGTGAACTCATAGAGATATAGCCCGTTAAACATAACATTTTCATATCATCATTCTGGCTATGTTTTTTACCCTTATGAAGTGAAAGGCATTACACATTAAGGAAGCTAATCCATGTCTTTTCTCCCATTCTCTCGCCCTTCGCTGGGTGAAGAAGAATTAGCAGCGGTTAAAGCGGTGTTTGAATCCGGCTGGATTACCACCGGTCCACAATGTGCCGCCCTGGAGCAAGCCTTTTGCCAATTGACCGGCAACCAGCATGCGATCGCCGTCTGTTCCGCCACAGCAGGTATGCACGTAACCCTGATGGGGTTGGGCATTAAGCCAGGCGACGAAGTTATTACCCCCTCACAGACCTGGGTTTCAACCCTTAACATCATCACCCTGATGGGTGCGACGCCAGTGATGATCGATATTGATCGTGACACACTGATGGTAACACCTGAGCAGGTTGAAGCGGCTATTACACCCCGCACACGCGCCATTATTCCCGTGCACTACGCCGGTGCCCCAGCCGATATCGATGCGATTCGCGCGATCGGTGAGCGTCACGGCATTACGGTAATTGAAGATGCTGCCCATTCCGCTGGCACCCTTTACAAAGGGCGTCATGTCGGGCATGTCGGTACAGCCATCTTTTCACTTCATGCCATTAAAAATATTACCTGCGCCGAAGGTGGCGTGGTGGTGACGGATGATGCCGACCTTGCAGATCGCATTCGCAGCCTGAAATTTCATGGTTTGGGTGTTGATGCTTACGATCGCCATACCCACGGACGCAGGCCGCAGGCTGAAGTGATCATGCCCGGCTTTAAATACAATTTGCCCGATATCAGTGCTGCCATTGCGTTGGTACAACTGAAAAAACTGGCTGACATCAATGCCCGTCGCAAAGCCATTGCAGAGCGCTACCTGACTGAACTGGCTGATACACCGTTCCTGCCGCTGGCATTACCCACATGGTCACATCAGCACGCCTGGCATCTGTTTATTATTCGTGTTGATGAGGCGCGTTGTGGTATCAGCCGTGACGGTTTGATGGAAGCGCTGAAAGCTGTAGATATTGGCACTGGACTGCATTTCCGTGCCGCCCATACCCACAAATATTATCGCGAGCAGTATCCGCAACTGTCCTTGCCTAATACTGAATGGAACAGCGAGCGCATCTGCTCCATTCCGCTGTTCCCTGATATGACTGATGATGATGTTGAGCGGGTCATCAAAGCGCTGCGCACGCTAGCCGGAGTCTGAAATGCTGGAAGAAAAACCGATTCGTAAAGTGTCCGTGGTGATCCCGGTCTACAACGAACAAGAGAGCCTGCCGGAGCTGATACGCCGCACCCACGCTGCCTGCGACACCATTAATCTGGAGTATGAAATCCTGTTGGTCGATGACGGCAGCAGTGACCGTTCCGGGGAAATGATCGCCGATGCTGCCGATATGCCTGGCAGTCACGTAGTTGGCGTGTTGCTCAACCGCAACTATGGTCAACACTCCGCGATTATGGCGGGTTTCAGCCATGTCAGCGGCGATCTGATTATCACCCTGGACGCGGATTTACAGAATCCACCGGAAGAGATCCCGAATCTGGTTGCCGCTGCCCTGCAAGGGTACGACGTGGTAGGCACCGTCCGCCAGAACCGGCAGGACAGCTGGTTTCGCCGCCGGGCATCCCGCACCATTAACCATTTAATTCAACGTGTGACGGGCAAAGCCATGGGTGATTACGGTTGTATGCTGCGCGCGTATCGCCGTCATATCATTGATGCCATGCTGAATTGCCACGAGCGCAGTACCTTTATTCCTATCCTGGCAAACACCTTTGCCCGCCGCACCATTGAGTTACCGGTTAAACACGCTGAACGCGAATTTGGTGATTCCAAATATAGCTTTATGCGTTTGATTAACCTGATGTACGACCTGGTGACCTGTCTGACCACCACGCCGCTGCGTCTGTTGAGTGTGGTGGGCAGCATAATTGCGCTGGCCGGTTTTGCCTTTTCTTTAATTTTGATTGTGTTGCGCTTATTCCTCGGCGCAGCCTGGGCAGGCGATGGCGTTTTTATGCTGTTTGCCGTGCTGTTTATGTTTGTTGGCGCGCAGTTCGTCGGCATGGGACTTCTCGGCGAATATATTGGCCGGATTTACAACGATGTCCGCGCTCGTCCGCGCTACTTTATTCAACGTGTTATCCATCCGCAAAAAGATGCATCTGTACAGGAAATTGAGCAATGAAAACCATCGTCTTCGCCTATCACGACATGGGCTGTGCAGGTATTAATGCCCTGCTGCAATCTGGCTTCGAGATTAGTGCTATCTTCACTCATCCGGACGCGGCTAATGAAAACCACTTCTTTGGTTCGGTTGCTCGTATCGCCGCAGAACAGGGCATCCCGGTCTATGCCCCGGATGATGTCAATCATCCGTTATGGGTTGATCGCATCAAAGCGATGGAGCCGGAAATCATTTTCTCGTTTTACTACCGTAACCTGCTAAACGACGAAATTCTCAACAGCGCCCGTCTCGGTGCTTATAACCTGCACGGTTCTTTGCTGCCGAAATACCGTGGACGTGCGCCACTGAACTGGGTACTGGTCAATGGCGAGAGCGAAACCGGCGTAACCCTGCATCGTATGGTAAAACGCGCCGATGCCGGGGATATCGTGTCTCAGGTTCGTGTTCAGATTGACGAGCAGGACAATGTGCTGACGCTGCATCGCAAGCTGGTGCTGAGCGCCACCCAGCTGCTGGAAAGTGTATTGCCAGCGATGAAACGCGGCGAGATCAACGCCCAACCGCAGGATGAGAGCGAAGCCACGGTGGTTGGTCGCCGCACGCCGGAAGATGGACGTATCGACTGGTCACGTCCTGCGCAGGAAATCAATAACCTGATTCGTGCTGTCACCGATCCCTGGCCTGGCGCTTTTGGTTATGCCGGCACAGTGAAATTTATCGTGTGGAAAGGGCGCGTTCATCCTGCTGCACACGGTGCCAAACCAGGCACTGTATTATCGGTTGAACCTTTCCTGATCGCCTGCGGTGAGGGTGCGCTGGAAGTGATCACCGGACAGAGCGAGAACGGCGTCTATATGAACGGCAGCCAGCTGGCGCAAAGCCTCGGTATGGTGCCGAGTGCGTTGCTCTACTCTAAGCCGGTTGCTGCGGTGAAACGTCGCACACGCGTGCTGATCCTCGGTGTGAATGGTTTCATCGGTAACCACCTGACTGAACGTTTGCTGGAAGATGACAACTTCGAAGTTTACGGCCTGGACATCAGCTCTGATGCGATCAGCCGTTTCCTGGGTCACCCGAGCTTCCATTTTGTTGAGGGTGATATCAGCATTCACTCAGAGTGGATTGAGTATCACATCAAGAAATGTGACGTGGTGCTGCCGCTGGTGGCGATCGCCACGCCAATTGAGTACACCCGCAATCCGCTGCGCGTATTCGAACTGGATTTTGAAGAAAACCTGAAAATCATCCGTGATTGCGTGAAATACAAAAAACGCATCATTTTCCCTTCCACCTCAGAAGTATACGGCATGTGTACCGATGGTCATTTTGATGAGGATAACTCCAATCTGGTGGTGGGACCGATCAACAAACAGCGCTGGATCTACTCCGTATCCAAACAGCTGCTGGACCGCGTGATCTGGGCCTATGGTGAGAAAGAGGGACTGCGTTTTACCCTGTTCCGTCCGTTTAACTGGATGGGTCCGCGTCTGGATAACCTCAATGCCGCACGTATCGGCAGCTCGCGCGCTATCACCCAGTTAATCCTTAATCTGGTGGAAGGTTCGCCGATCAAGCTGATTGACGGCGGCGCGCAGAAACGTTGCTTTACCGATATCCGTGATGGCGTGGAAGCGTTGTTCCGTATTATCGAGAACAAGCAAAATAATTGCGATGGACAGATTATCAATATCGGTAACCCGGATAACGAAGCCAGCATCAAAGAACTTGCCGAGCAGTTGCTGGCGAGCTTTGAACGCCATCCGCTGCGCAGCCAGTTCCCGCCATTTGCCGGTTTCCGCGAAGTGGAAAGCAGCAGCTACTACGGTAAAGGTTATCAGGACGTTGAACATCGCAAGCCGTCGATCAAAAACGCCCGTCGTCTGCTGGGATGGAAGCCAGAAGTGCAGATGGATATCACCATCGACAACACCCTCGACTTCTTCCTGCGCACCGTTGAGTTGCAGGCTGAGAAGTCATGAAAAAAGTAGGCTTGCGCGTTGATGTCGATACCTGGCGCGGTACACAACAGGGTGTACCTGCGCTACTGGAACTGTTTAGTCTGCATCAGGTGCAGGCCAGTTTCTTTTTCAGCGTCGGGCCGGACAACATGGGACGCCACTTGTGGCGTCTTATGAAGCCGCGCTTTTTATGGAAAATGCTGCGTTCACGCGCAGCATCGTTGTATGGCTGGGACATTTTGCTGGCTGGTACCGCCTGGCCGGGGAAGCAAATTGGCCGTGGTCTGGAGGAAATCATCAGCGCGACGGCGGATCATCATGAGGTTGGCTTGCACGCCTGGGACCATTTTGCCTGGCAAACCTGGGCAGGGGTGTGGCCGGAGCAGCGATTAGTTGAAGAGATTGCCCGAGGAAAGCAAGCACTGGAAGCGATAATAGGTGACAATGTCACTTGTTCGGCGGTGGCTGGCTGGCGTGCGGATAGCCGGGTTGTCGAAGCAAAACAACAATTTGGCTTTCGTTACAACAGCGATTGTCGTGGTACCCGACCATTCCTGCCGCGTCTGAGTGACGGTACGCTGGGTACGGTGCAGATTCCGGTGACGTTACCCACCTGGGATGAAGTGGTTGGTCCAAAAGTCAGCGCGATTGATTTTAATGACTATCTGCTTGATCATCTGCGCGAGGCAGGAGATACCGCGGTTTACACTATCCACGCAGAGGTGGAAGGGATTGTCGGACATCAGACGTTTGCAGAATTACTTACCCGGGCGGAAAAGCTGGGCATTCAATTCTGTCCGCTCAGTGAACTGCTACCTGACGATTTAAGCACGTTGCCAATTGGCAACATCGTGCGCGGACAAATTCCCGGACGCGAAGGCTGGCTCGGCTGCCAGCAAGAACAATACAGGTAACCACGGATGCGTACTGGCACCAAAACGGCTCTGCTTCTGTTTGTATTTGCGCTTTATTACCTTATCCCCATCGAATTCCGCGCCTTATGGCAACCAGATGAAACCCGTTATGCGGAGATCAGCCGGGAAATGCTGGTCAGCGGTAACTGGGTGACGCCGCATTTTTTTGACCTGCGCTATTTCGAAAAACCGATAGCGGGCTACTGGGTGAATAACCTTGGGCAACTGCTATTTGGGCATACGAATTTTGGCGTCCGTGCTGGCTCCATTATCAGCACCACGCTGTCGGCACTGCTGGTGTTCTGGCTTGGCATCCGGTTATTCGCCAACCGGGCGGTGGCATTGAGCGCCAGCATCATTTTCCTCACCTCGCTGCTGGTTTACGGTGTCGGGACCTATGCGGTACTCGATCCGATCCTGACGTTGTGGCTGGTAGCAGCCATGGCGAGTTACTGGCTGGTAGCTCAAGCCAGTGACACGCGGCAGCGGCTCGTCGGCTATGTTTTGCTGGGTGTCGCCTGTGCCATGGGTTTTATGACCAAAGGATTTCTGGCGCTGGCGGTGCCGGTGCTGGCGATTCTGCCCTGGGCCATCGCGCAACGTCGATTTGGCGAACTGTTGCGCTTTGGCCCGCTGACCGTGCTGGTCGCGGCGCTGGTCAGTGCCCCCTGGTCACTGGCGATTTATCGCCAGCAAGGTGATTTCTGGCATTACTTTTTCTGGGTTGAACACATCCAGCGCTTTGCTGAATCTGATGCGCAGCATAAAGCACCATTCTGGTATTACCTGCCGGTGCTGCTGGCGGGTTCACTGCCGTGGCTGGGGCTGCTGCCAGGCGCACTGATTCAGGGCTGGCGTCAACGTCGTCAGCAGGCGGGGTTAAGTTACCTGCTGAGCTGGGTGCTGATGCCGCTGCTGTTCTTCAGCATTGCCAAAGGTAAACTGCCAACCTACATTCTTTCGTGCTTTGCGCCACTGGCGCTAATGATGGCGCACTACGCACATAGCATGACGCCGCAGGTGATCAAAGCGCTGAAAGCGAATGCCTGGATCAACATAGTGTTTGGCGGCATCGCGGCCCTGGCACTGGTTGTGGTGCTGGCACCGTGGGGCGTTGCACATCGTCCTCCTTTCAGTGTGACTGAGCATTATAAGCTGCTGCTGGGTGTGCTGGCCTTTGGTGGCTGGGGCCTGGCGGGTGCGTTGAGTCGACGCAACTGGCAGCTGGCCGCGTTTTGCCCACTGGTACTGGCGCTGGTGATTGGGTTTGCCATCCCGGACAAGGTGCGTGATTCCAAACAACCCCAGAGCTTTATGAATGTGGTTGCCGGGCAGTTGGCCGATAGCCGTTACATTCTGGCTAATGGACCTGGCGTTGCTTCTGCGGTGGCATGGCAAGTGCAGCGTAGCGATATTTTTCTCTACGATCAGCAGGGTGAAGTGGAATACGGCTTGCACTATCCGGATGCACAGCAACGTTATGTATCAGCGGATGCCTTCGCTAACTGGCTGGCTGAGCATCGTCAGCACGGTAAAGTTTCACTGGTGCTGATGATGTCGTCTGTCAATGCTGACCCGGATCCCGGTTTGCCGAAACCTGATTATGTTTATCGCCAGGGGCGACTGGTTTATTACGGGTATAATTCGCTGCCATGAGCCTTTTATTGATCCTGGTGGTTAGCCTGTTGAGCTGCATCGCGCAGCTTTGCCAGAAACAGGCGGCATATATTGGCAGACGTTACGGCAAGGCACGTTTACTGATGTGGATTGCGCTCAGCATGCTGCTGCTGGGCGTGGCCATGCTGATCTGGCTGGCGGTACTGCGCCTGGTTCCGGTTGGGGTGGCCTATCCGATGCTTAGCCTCAACTTTGTGCTGGTCGCCTGCGCCGCCCGTCTGATCTGGCGGGAAACGTTCACCGCGCGTCAGATTTTTGGCACCTTGCTGATTGTGGCAGGCGTGGCGCTGATGGGAAGTCATCTATGAAAGGCTATGGACTGGCGTTATGTAGCGTGGTGCTGGTGTCACTGGCGCAATTGCTGATGCGTAGCGCGATGCTGCAATTTCCGGCGTGGCCGGATGTTCTCACCCCGATACTCTGGCAGCATCCGCAACCGCTGGTATTCCTGTTTATTGGTTTGAGCGCCTATGCACTGTCGATGCTGTGCTGGATGCTTTCCTTGCGTCATCTGGCACTGAGCCGGGTCTATCCATTGCTCAGTATCAGTTATGTGCTGGTATGGCTGGCGGCGATCTCATTGCCGGTGTTTGGCGAAACCTTCCGCTGGAGCAGTCTGGCTGGCGTCGGATTGATTGTTGCCGGTCTGCTTTGCGTCTCCCTGCCAGGCAAAAAATAATCTCAAGGCGGGCATCGTGGATGCCCGAATGGGATAGACTTTTTGTCTAACTTTATATATTTTGTCATTTCAGGGCCAGGCGCTTGACCTGGTTGCTTCAGCGTATGCATTCCGCAGGAGATATCCGTGAAATTGACCCCCGACTGGCTTCATCAACTTGAAACGCCTTTTTTACTGATCGACGAAGCGCGTTATCAGCGCAATATTGATCGGTTATATCAGCGTGTCACCAACCTTGGCAGTGTAGTCCGCCCGCATCTGAAAACGCTGCGCTCGGTGGCTGCCGCCTCTTATCTCCTGAAGGATCATGAACATCCAGCAACTGTATCCACCCTGGCAGAAGCTGAAGGTTTTGCGGCGGCGGGGTATCGCAATCTGTTGTATGCGGTTGGTATCGCGCCGCATAAACTGCCGCGCGTGGCGCGCCTGATGCAGCAGGGCGTAGATCTGCATATCCTGCTGGATACGCCCGAACAGGCGCAGGCGGTGACGGAGTTCGCCCGCCAGCATGACGTTATTTTTTCAGTTTTTATCGAAATCGACTGCGATGGTCACCGTGGTGGCATTCCTCCAGAGAGCGAGGTGTTGTTGCAAATAGCACAGCAGCTGGAAGGCAAGGGCGCGGTGGTGCGTGGACTGCTGGCCCATGCCGGTGAATCCTACAACTGTCGCAGTGAAGAGGCGATTCGTGCGGCTGCGCGTAATGAGTGTGACGCCATTCATCTCGCCGCGCGCCGGGTTCGCGAGACGGGCATTGCCTGTCCGATTCTCAGCATCGGCGCAACGCCCACCGCGCATTACGCTGAAGAACTTGAGGGCATCAGCGAAGTGCGCGCCGGTGTGTTTACCACTTTTGATTTGGTTATGCATAACGTCGGCGTCTGCCAAAAGCAGGACATTGCCCTGTCGGTGGTGAGCACGGTGATTGGTCACAACGCTGAGAAAAACTGGGTCTTTGTCGATGCCGGTTGGATGGCAATGTCGCGCGATCGTGGTACCGCAGCGGGCCCAGTGGATTATGGTTACGGGCTGGTGTGTGATATGCAGGGAAACCCTTTAGATGTTTGCCTCAACACCACCAACCAGGAACACGGCATCATCGCTTTACCGGCAGGGAGTAGCCTGAGCGTGCAGGACTTTCCGGTGGGTTCACGCGTGCGTATTTTGCCGAATCACGCCTGTGCCACTGCCGCCATGCATCAGCAATATCAGGTGTTACAGGCGGAAGATGACCAGCCGTTAAGCTGGTCGCGTATTATCGGTTGGTAATTATGTGACGTTGTCACTATGGCGGTGCCTGCCGTGCCGCCCTGACAACATCAATGTTGCTGCCACTCCTGATATTCTCCGTTGCGCCGACCCGGTGCGGTTTCTGGCAGTCGCAGCAGGCCAATCACGGAAATCACCCCAAGCACCGCCACATAAATCGCCAGACCATACCAGTGTCCACCGGTTGCCTGCAGAATCTTCACCGCCACCAGTCCCAGCACGCCGCTGCCGATCAAAGAACCGACCTGCCAGATCACCGCGATGCCGCTACAGCGGATGTGTGTGGGAAACAGTTCCGGGAACCAGGAGGCCTGCGGGGCGTAACACATGCTATGGCCCAGCGTCAGCGCCACAATCATCGCTATTTGCGTCAGCCAGTAACTGTTTTGTGACAGTGCGAGGAAGAATGGCACGATAGATAACACGATGAGCAACGCGCCAATCATATACACCGGTTTGCGGCCGATTTTATCGGACAACGCTCCCATCAGCGGGATCGAGAACACTTCCAGAATCACCGCAACGATCATGCTATTCATCAGGATACCGGCATCGATCTGGTTAGCTTTACCCCATGCGAGGATGATCACCGTGAACAGGGCGAAAGCGCAGGCTTCTATCAATTTGGCCGCCACGCCGTTGATCACCAGGCGCGGATTTCCCTGAATCACTTCTTTCAGTGGGCGTGACTCTGCTGCTTTAGTGGCACGGATGGCGGCAAAAACCGGCGATTCATCAATGCGCAGGCGAATAAATAACCCCACGATCACCAGCAGCGCGCTTAACAGGAAAGGTACACGCCAGCCCCAGTCCATCATCTGATCGGTAGATAACGTAGCGTTAAGGATGGCAAACAACGCCAGCGGCAGCAGAAAGCCGACTGGTGCGCCAATCTGCACCCAGCTGGCAAAGAAACCCCGGCGTGAAGATTGTGAATATTCCGCTGTCATCAATACGGCCCCGGCCTGTTCACCACCCACGCCAAATCCCTGCAACAGACGAATCAGAATCAGCAACGCTGGTGCCCACAGACCAATTTTTTCATAGGTTGGCAGCAGCCCGATACAGAAAGTCCCCAGGCCGACGATCAGAATAGTCGCCACCAGCGCTTTTTTACGACCAACTTTATCGCCGATATGACCAAACACGATGCCGCCAATCGGACGCGCCAGAAAACCTACCGCATAAGTGGCGAAAGCGGCGAGGGTACTGACGAGGGGATCGTGGCTGGGGAAAAACAGATGGCCGAAAAACAGTACAGCAGCAGTACCGTAAGCGAAGAAATCGTAATATTCCGCCGCAGTGCCTATGGCTGATGCCCCGGCAACCCGTTTAATTAATGAGGTATCTGTTGTCTGAGAAGCCTGGGTCGAAGTTACAGCAGAGGAAGACATAATTATTACCTGCAGGTGAGTTTTGTTCTACTACCATACAAGAATAGTTATGCACTCTGATGAGAAAACGATCACATCTTAAGTAAAAACAGCCCAATATCGCACCAGGTTGTAGCGGCACAATTTATTGCGCTATTGGGCTGTCAAAAATGGATATTTTCAACGACGCTCCATAAATGACGGCAGAGCAGGGACCGGCAGCACCGAGAGAACCTTCAGGCGTTGCAGGGTACGTACCTGCGCCCGTTCGAGATGGTCGCGCAGACAAGCCGCGGCCAGCTCCCAGTTGCCTTTCAGCAGCATTTCGTACACCAGGCTGTGCTCCTCCAGCATCGCGGTTTCCACCGGGATGGCGAGCAAATCATAAAAGATACGGGTGACAATAAAGGGGGATTGATTCTGTCGCAGAATCTGCATCATTAGCTTATTGCCTGCCGGTTCGAGGCAGCGCACGTGCAGATCTTCCTCCAGCAATTCCAGCTCGGCGGCTGTCAATTGTTTGCCTTTGAATTTCTGCGCTTTTTCCAGTGATGCCGTCAGCCAATCCACCGCCAGATGACGGCCTGCTTTGCGTAACGCCGTAGGTTCAAGGCTGGCGCGAATTTCAAAATGGTCGGCAATTTCACGTGCGGTCAGCGGACCTGTCAGCCACTGGGAATAGGGTTCTTTTTCCACCAGGCCTTTATCACGCAGACGCATCAGGCTTTCGCGGATCACCGCGCGGCTGATGTTGTAATGCTGCGCTGCTTGCTGCTCATCCACCTGATAACAACCAAACACCATGGCGGTGGAAAGCACGACCTGGAGGTTCTCCAGCACTTTCTCCCCGGTACTGCGGGTATCCACCAGCGCTTCCTGCTCATCCAGCCCGAGTAATTCGCGCGTCAGGGCGATGCGCAGCGGTTCCACTTCCTGCGCTTCCTTCGCCACGATAAAGCCACGGCCTTCGAAACGGGCAATCAGCCCCTCATCATGTAACAAACTCAGTGCACGGCGAACCGGCACGCGGCTGGTGCCAAACAGCTGCGCCAGCGGGCCTTCCAGTAATACCAGACCTTGCGGCACGCGTTTCTGCTTCAGCACGGTATATAAAAGCTGGCGAATAACTTCATAGCGCGCAGAGGCGGTTTCTTCTGTCGCTGCCGGGGAGCTTTTTGTCCGCATTGTCATTTCATCGGTCCTGTTTTCATCGCGCTACATTATCACATCCTGACGGGCTGCAAAGCCGCGAGCGCTGAGGCACAGTTCTGGTGCAATCCGCACAATAATGGATCATAACTACAAATGTACATCTTTAAGATGTCATCTCAAAAACGCCACTACCCTGGCATTTATCATTATACAGATTATTCAAGCCATTGATTAAATTATATTAATATCCAATCATCATACTAGCCCCCATCCGTTACAAAGATCCTGGCATCCCTATTGCAAACACTAAATGGATATTTATTTAAATGTACATTTATGGAGTTGCAGATATGGCCAAAGAAATCCTTTGCGCATTTGGTGTGGATGTTGATGCCGTTGCAGGCTGGCTCGGTTCTTACGGCGGGGAAGATTCGCCGGATGATATTTCACGCGGGCTGTTTGCCGGTGAAGTGGGCGCACCACGTTTGCTGAAGATGTTTGCCGAGCAAAACCTGCGTACCACCTGGTTTATTCCAGGACATTCCATTGAAACCTTCCCGGAACAGATGAAAGCGGTGGTGGATGCCGGACACGAAATCGGTATTCACGGTTACAGCCATGAAAACCCCATCGCCATGACACCGGCGCAGGAAGAAGCGGTGCTGGATCGCAGCATCGAACTGGTCACTCAGCTGGCGGGTAAACGTCCTACCGGTTATGTTGCGCCCTGGTGGGAATTCAGCAATGTCACCAATGAGTTACTGCTGAAGAAAGGGATCAAATATGATCACAGCCTGATGCATAACGATTTCCATCCTTATTACGTTCGCGTCGGGGATAGCTGGACCAAAATCGATTACAGCCAGCATCCCGATGCCTGGATGAAGCCGCTGGAACGCGGCGCGGAAACCGACCTTGTGGAGATCCCCGCCAACTGGTATCTCGACGATCTGCCGCCAATGATGTTTATCAAAAAATCGCCCAACAGCCACGGTTTCGTCAATCCGCGTCATCTGGAAGAGATGTGGCGTGACCAGTTTGACTGGGTCTATCGCGAAAATGACTACGCCGTCTTTACCATGACCATCCATCCCGATGTTTCAGGCCGCCCGCAAGTGTTACTGATGCTGGAGCGTCTGATTCAGTACATCCGCAGTCATGAAGGTGTGCGTTTCGTCACCTTTGATGAAATCGCCGATGACTTTAAACAGCGCCAACCACGCTGACCCCCGGAGCGCATTAATGCGCTCCCTACAAGAACCCGTAGGGTCACCATTTATGGTGACCTGACCCCTGACAGAGTGATAGCGCTATGAGCATCTTTAAAAAAATCTCCGTAAATGGCTGGCAGCCGCAGCAGTTGACCATCAGGGATGTAAAATTTGCCACCTGGATTGCTTTTTTTGCCTGGGTTTTTGCTGTTTATGATTTCATCCTGTTCGGCACGCTGTTGCCGGAAATCGGCGGCCATTTTGGCTGGAGCGAAGTCGAGCAGGCGGAAATCGCCACCTGGGTCGCCGTTGGCGGAGCGGTGATTGCCCTGGCGATTGGCCCGCTGGTGGATCGTCTCGGTCGCCGTATGGGGATTGTCATCACCGTGGGCGGTGCGGCGCTGTGCTCACTGCTGACGGCGGTGGGCGGTGCCTGGGGTAAAGGCGCACTGACTGCGATTCGCTCTGTCGCCGGGTTGGGCTATGCCGAGCAAACCGTCAACGCGACCTATCTCTCCGAATTGTATACCGCGCTGGACGATCCAAAACTCAACAAACGCAAAGGTTTCGTTTATAGCCTGGTGCAGGGCGGCTGGCCGGTCGGGGCACTGGTGGCTTCAGCGCTGACCGCGATTCTGATGCCCGTTATCGGCTGGCAGGGCAGCTTTATCTTCGCCGCATTGCCGTCGCTGGTGATTGCCGTATTGGCGCTGAAGCTGAAAGAAACCCCGCAGTTTCAGGTACAGAAAAAGATCCAGCAGCTACGCGCCGCAGGTCACGATAGCGATGCGCGTCAGGTCGCGGCGGATTATCAGGTTTCTTATGAAGAACAGCATAACGCGGGCATGGCGGCGGCGTTTCGTGGTCCCTCGCTGCGTGCCACGCTGGTGCTGGGTGGTGCGGTGCTGATCAACTGGTTCGCCATTCAGATTTTCAGCGTGCTGGGTACTACCGTGATCACCAAAACCCACGACGTGTCTTTTAACAGTTCGCTGCTGATTCTGATCCTGTCCAACCTCGTCGGATACTGTGGCTACCTGGTACACGGCTGGCTTGGTGATCGCTTCGGCCGTCGCAACACCATCGCGGTAGGTTGGATGCTGGGCGGTGTCTCCTTTGCTGCCATGCTTTACTGCCCGGACAACTTCGCCACTATCGTCGCTCTCTACAGCATTGGCCTGTTTTTCCTCATCGGTCCTTACGCGGCGGCGCTGTTCTTTATCAGTGAAAGCTTCCCGACCGCCATCCGCGCTACCGCCGGAGCATTGATCGGGGCGATGGGACCGGTCGGCGCGATTATCGCTGGCGTCGGTACCACCAGCGTCCTGAGCAGCGGCGGCCACTGGCAGGATGCTGCACTGTGGTTCGGGGCTGTGCCGTGCTTTATCTCCGGCATCATCATGTTCTTCGCGCGGGCTAACGCGCATCAGCGTGCGGGCTCGCGCGCCGCTGTGACTTCAGTTTAAGGAATAACCATGCAAGATTCTGTCTCAACACAACCGGTCGCCGCGATTAGCGGTGCCGCCAGCGGGATTGGCCTGGCGCTGGCAACGCTGTATGCACAACGTGGTGTACGGGTGATCGCCGGTTACTACCCTGCCGATCCGCACGATCCGGCTGTCGCTGCGGCACAGGTGGAAGCCGCGGGTGGTGATGCCATCTGGTTGCCGCTCGACGTCGCCACAACGGATTCGGTGGATACCTTTATCGCGCAGGGTGTGGCGCACTTTGGTCGCCTCGATTATATGGTGGCGAATGCGGGAATTTTGCGTCGTGCGCCGATTGAAGAGATGAGCGATACACGCTGGGACGACATGCTTAATGTTGACCTGACCGGGGTGATGCGCTGCTTCCGCGCCGCCACTCCCCATCTGCACGCCGGTGCCAGCCTGGTTGCCGTTTCCTCCATCGCCGGTGGTGTCTACGGCTGGCAGGATCATGCCCACTATGCCGCAGCGAAAGCTGCGGTGCCAGGCATCTGCCGCTCTCTGGCAGTAGAACTGGCTGCGCGCGGGGTACGCTGCAACGCCATTATTCCGGGATTGATCGAAACGCCTCAGTCGCTGGATAAGCAGAATTCACTGGGTCCGGAAGGGCTGGCAAAGGCTGCCGGAACCATCCCGCTGGGACGCGTGGGTCGCCCGGAAGAAATCGCCAAAGCGATCGCGTTTCTGACCAGTGAAGAGAGCAGCTATCTCACCGGGCAAAGCCTGATTGTGGATGGTGGGCTGACTGTGCGTTGGCCGGACTAAGGAGTCGTGATGCAACTGCAAAATAAACGCTGTGTGATTACCGGTGCCGCCAGCGGCATTGGTGCTGCCATTGCTGAGCTGTTTGCGCGCGAAGGTGCGCGGCTGGTACTGACCGATCGCGACAGCGACAAACTCGCGCTGAGGGTGGCGCACTGCCAGCAACTCGGTGCCGATTGTCATGGCGTGGTGGCGGATGTCGGTGAGATCGCCGGAGCCACCGCGGGCGTGGACGATTGTATTGCGCGCTTTGACGGCATTGACGTGCTGGTGAATAACGCCGGTATGCTGACCCAGGCACGTTGTACGGCGATCACGCTGGCAATGTGGGAAGAGATGATGGCTGTCGATTTGCGCAGCGTATTTTTAGCCACACAGCGCGCGCTACCAGCGATGCTGGCCCAGCGCTGGGGGCGGGTGATCAATATCGCTTCGCAGCTGGGCATTAAAGGCGGTGCTGAATTGTGTCATTACGCCGCAGCTAAAGCGGGTGTGATCGGTTTTACTAAATCTCTGGCGCTGGAGGTTTCCGCCGATAACGTGCTGGTCAACGCCATCGCGCCCGGCCCGATTGAAACCCCGTTAATTGATGGCATCAATCAGGCGTGGAAGCAGGCGAAGGCGGCAGAACTGCCGCTGGGGCGTTTTGGCCGGGCGGAAGAGGTGGCACCGGTGGCCTTGCTGCTGGCAAGCGAGCCGGGCGGCAATTTGTTTGTCGGCCAGACGCTGGGACCGAATTCCGGCGATGTGATGCCGTAACGGAGGCAATGATGTGTGGAGTCTGTGGTCTTCTTGATAACGGGCCGCAGTGGAGCGATCCACTGCGGCAGGATCTGCCCGCCCGCCAGCTACGCCTGCAACAATTGGCGCTGCTCAATCGTGCGCTTAAACCCTGGCGGTTATCCCTGACGGAGTTTCACAACAGCTGGCTGCTGGCCAGCCCGACCGGTCAGCAAACGCTGGTCAACTCGCTGGATGTGTTGTGGAAAGAAGCGGAAAAGATGATGCGGCGGCCCATTGATCCACTCGATGAAAACTGGCTGGCGGCGCTGGAGGGCTGATGCAATACGAAGAGAAGTTACCCCTGCATGTACTGAGCGGTTTTCTCGGCAGTGGCAAAACCACGCTGCTGAAAGGCTGGCTGGCGCAGCAGAATCTGAATGATATTGCGCTGCTGGTGAATGAATTTGGTGAGGTGGGCATTGATCATCATTTGCTGAATGAAGTCGCGCCCGATACGGTGCTGCTGCCCAGTGGCTGTGTCTGCTGCCAGATTCGCGGTGAACTTAAAACCGCGCTGCTTGATCTCTATGAACGTCGCGCGCGCGGGCAGCTCCCGCCGTTCAAACAGGTGATTCTGGAAACCACCGGGCTGGCTGATCCTTCACCGATTTTGTCAACGCTGCTGCATGATCGCCAGCTGCAACATCATTTCACCCAGGGGACACTGGTCACGCTGGTGGATGCGGAACACGCAACCCTGCAGGCTGATACCCAGCCCGAGTGGCTGGCTCAGGTCAGCGCGGCAGATAAGTTGTTGCTGAGTAAAGGTGACAGGGTAACGAAAGAGGCCCGTACAGACATGCTGGCCTGGCTACGTCAGCTCAATCCACTGGCACAACTGAACGATACCGAAGAGGCGCTGCGCGATCCGCTCAGCCTGTTTAGTCACACAGTTACCAGCGGGTCACGGCAGCAACGCTTCCGCTGGCTGGGAGCTTGCTCCAGTGACAATGTCACGTTAACCCCGGTTGCGCACAGCACTTCACATCCGGTTACGCAAACCTGCGTGATCACCCTGCACCAGACGATAAACTGGCCAGCGTTTGCTATCTGGCTGTCAATGCTATTACATTGCCATGGCCGTACGGTGTTGCGAATGAAAGGCATTTTACGCGTGAGCGACAGCAGCGCGCCCATTGTGATTCATGGCGTGCAGCATACGCTGCATCCGCCGGTGCATCTGGCTGACTGGCCCGGTGAACTGGAGAGTTCAAAACTGGTATTTATTTTGCGCGGTCTGGAGGCCGATCGTCTGCAACAGGCGTTCAGTCGCACCCTGCGGGCGTTTGAGGAGCCATAACGGTATGAATTCTGCGGCAGTGGTCAATGACCAGCTGACCTTACGCGTGCTCGGAACCTCCGTCACGTTGCTGGAGATGCTGCGCGTGCGCGCGGAACAGGATCTCGGCATTAAAATCGAATATATGTTGCGTAGCGTGGAAGATGCGCAGCGAATCGCCGTCATGCATCCCGAAAGTTACGATCTCTACGATCAATGGTTCCACAATATCGATTTCGTCTGGCCAGCACGTGCCATCCAGCCGCTGGAGATTAAACGGCTGACGTACTGGGACGAAGTCAATGCGCTGGCCAAGACCGGCACCCTGCAAAATGATGGCGTACTGGCAGATGGCAGCGTGCCATCACAGCGTTTGTATGTGCAGCGTGATTTGCATCTCGGCAGCCAGCCGAGCGACCGTATCAGTATGCTGCCGCTGACGCATAACGTCGATAGCTTTGCTTATCACGTCGATCGTCTGCCCACCGCATTGCGCGAAGAGGAAGAGAGCTGGAGCTGGTTATTGCATCCGGCACTTACCGGCCAGGTAGCGTTGCAGGAAGATGCCGCCATGGGTGGGCTGGATGCCGCGCTGGCGATGCAGGGGGCTGGACTGGCGCGTTTCGCCAACACCGGCAATCTGACACTAGAAGAAATTGATACCCTCGCCCAGGAACTGACGCGTCTGAATCGCCAGGGCCATTTTGCGGCGTTCTGGGCCAGCCAGGAGCAGGCGTGCGATTTAATTGAGAACCGCCAGGTGGAAGTACAAAGCCTGTGGGCACCGATCTACTTTCGTCATCATTTCCATCAGCGTGGCTATAAAATGGCGCATCCGCGCGAAGGCTATCGCGCCTGGTATGGCGGCATGTCTTTGTCTCGTTGCGCCACCGGCAGAATTAAAGATGCCGCTTACGCGTATCTTAACTGGTGGCAATCCGGCTGGCCGGGGGCAGTGATGGCGCGTCAGGGGTATTACATCTCCAATCCACAGCGCAGCAAGGCGCATCTCTCTGCGGCCGAGTGGGATTTCTGGTATGGCGGCAAGCCTGCCGCAGAAATGTTGTATGACGCCTGGGGTGCTCCGTTGATTCCGCAGGGAGAAAGCCGCGATGGCGGCAGTTATGAACAGCGGATGAGCCATATCGCCGTGTGGAACTCGGTGATGGATGAGCATAATTATCTGACGCGTCGCTGGCAGGATTTCTTGCGTTCGTAAAGAAAAGAGGCGGCCCGCAGGCCGCCAAAGACGCTCAATCCCTCAATGGCAGTGAACATTGAGGAAGCAGTGGCAACGCAATGATGAAGACTTATCCTTTGACGCCTCCCGCCGTGAGACCGCTGACCAGCCAGCGCTGAGCCAGCAGGAACACCAGCGTAATCGGGATGGCAGAAAGCACCGCCGCTGCGGCAAAGTCACCCCACAGGTAGTTCTGTGGGTTGAGGTATTGCTGCATGCCGACCGCCAGCGTGTAGCTGTTAACATCGCGCAGCAGCAACGAGGCAACCGGCACCTCGGTAACCGCCGCGATAAAGGCGAGGATAAAAACCACCGCCAGAATCGGCACGGACAGCGGTAATAACACCAGCCGGAAAGCCTGCCACGGCGTTGCACCATCCAGCGCTGCCGCTTCCTCCAGCGAGCCGTCGATGGTTTCGAAATAGCCTTTGATGGTCCAGACGTGCAGCGCAATGCCGCCGAGGTAAGCAAAGATCACGCCGCCGTGGGTATTCAGACCAATAAACGGCAGATACTGACCCAACCGATCAAACAACGCGTACAGCGCGACCAGCGACAGCACTGCCGGGAACATCTGGAAAATCAGCATCGCTTTCAGCAGGCTGGCGCGTCCGGCAAAGCGCATGCGCGCAAACGCATAAGCGCAGGTGGTGGAGAGCGTCACGATGCCGAGCGCGCTGATGGCCGCAATTTTTATCGAGTTCCACAGCCACAACAGCACCGGAAAGGGTGGTGGCGTCACGCTGCCATCCGCATGGGTAATGCTAAAACCGAGCGCCAGCCGCCAGTGTTCCCACGACACCTGATCCGGAATCAGGCTGCCGGTGGCGAAGTTACCGGCACGCAGTGAGATTGCCAGCACCATCATCAGCGGGAAAAGTATCGCTGCGATAAAGATCAGCAGCAGCAGATGCGTCAGCAACAGGCGCAGCTTCTGCGATTTGGGTTGCACCATAGCCATAACGTCTCCTTAGTCGAATTTCATCCGCACAGCTTTCAGGTTGATCACCGCCAGCGCACCCACCAGCAGGAAGATCAGGGTGGCAATCGCCGCTGCCAGACCAAAGTCCTGCCCGCCGCCGCCTTCAAAAGCGATGCGCCAGGTGTAATTCACCAGCAGGTCGGTGTAGCCCGCCGGGGTGGTGGTGCCAATCCGATCCGGGCCGCCATTGGTCAGCAGCTGTACCAGCACAAAGTTATTAAAATTAAAGGCAAAGCTGGCGATCATCAGTGGCATCAACGGCTTCAGCAGCAGCGGCAGGGTGATGAGAAAGAAGTTCTGTAACGGCCCGGCACCGTCCATCGCAGAGGCCTCATAAAGATCATCCGGGATCGCTTTCAGTAACCCCATGCACAAAATCATCATGTAGGGGTAGCCCAGCCAGGTGTTAACGATCACCAGCATCGATCGTGCCAGCAAAGGATCGCTGAACCATGCCGGTTGCAGGCCGAATAGCGCCTTGAGCATCACATTGATCTCGCCAAAACTCTGGTTAAACAACCCTTTGAAGATCAGGATCGAGATAAACGCGGGCACCGCGTAGGGCAGGATCAACAGCACGCGATAGATGGCTTTGCCTTTCAGTGCCTCCCACTGCACCAGGCAGGCCAGCACCATGCCCACTGCCACCGTCAGAACTACCGTCAGTAGCGAAAAGATCAGCGTCCAACCGAAGATCGCCAGAAACGGCTTCTGAATCCCGGCGTCAGTAAAGACACGGATAAAGTTTTTCCAGCCGGTATTCACCGTAAAGCCTGGACTGAGTTTTTCACTACCCCAGCTGCCATCGATATTGCGGGTCTGATAAAAGCCACTGGTACCATTTGCCCGGTAAAGCACGCCACTTTGCTGATTTTTCAGCGCCCCATCGTTATTCAACTGGTAAAGCGGGCGGGTGCCGGAAAACTGGCGTAAAGAACTCATCACCAGCTGACGACCATCAGGCAGTTCGGCATGAATCTGGCTCAACGCCTGGCGGTTGGTCGTGATGATCCTGAGCGTCGCGCGTTCACCGCCAGGCGCAGGGGCGCTAGTCAGTTTAAGCGACTGCTCACCACCAAAGGAGAAGGGCGCTGAGACAAAAGTTTGCCCGCTCTCCCCATCGGCTAACACCAGTTGCCAGCGTTCACCCGCCGAAAACAGTGAGAAATTTAACCCCGCGCCATCCTGGTACTCTCGGCTGAGCAATACCTGCTGCGCCCGTTCCAGCGTTAGTTGGTTGGTGCTGCTGTAGTTGGTGAAGGCAATAGCGACGGTACAGGCCAGCGGGAACAACACAAACAGCGCCATCCCGGCAATACCGGGGTACACATAGCGCCAGGCATAGGCGCGGCGATTGGCATAAATCCAGATGCCGACTGCGCTGATAATCAACGTGACCAGCGCAAACAGGTACTCACCTTGGGCATACATCAGCACCAGAAGATAGCCGACCAGCAGACAGCAGATCCCGACGAGAAGGCTCTTCAGCACTGCGCTTTGCCATCCCGATTGCGGTTTTCCTGACATGATTCGGTTTTCCTTAACAGCCGTGACGAGCCGGATCATTCCGGCTCTGGTAGTGGGAATTACTTGGTCAGACGTGCTTGGGCGTCTTTTAACGCGGCGTCTACGGTCTGGCGACCGCTCAGGGCGTTGAGGGTCGCAGTACGCATGGCATACCAGAAGGCCGCCATTTGCGGGATGTTAGGCATAATGTCGCCGTTCTGGGCGTTGCTCATGGTGGCGGCGATACGCGGGTCTTTCTCCAGCTGTTGCTGGAAGGATTTGAGGGCGACGGCACCCAATGGCTTATCTTTATTCACCGCACCCAGACCGGCGTCGGTCAGCAGGTAGTTTTCCAGAAACTCTTTCGCCAGTTCTTTGTTCGGGCTGGCGGCGTTAATACCGGCGCTCAGTACGCCGACAAACGCTTTCGACGGTTTACCCTTCAGCGTTGGCAGCAGCGTGATGCCGTAATTAATGCCGCTTTTATCGATATTGCTCCACGCCCAGGGACCGTTAATGGTCATGGCGGTCTGGCCTTTATTAAATGCGGCTTCGGCAATGGAATAATCGGTATCGGCATTCAGGGTCTTGGCTTTCACCTGATCCACCAGGAACTGCATCCCGGCTTTGGCACCGGCATTATCCACACCCACGTCCTTCACGTTGTAGTGACCATCAGCGTATTTAAAGGCATAGGCACCCCCTGCGGCCAGCAGCGGCCAGGTGAAGTAGGGTTCCTGCAAGTTGAACATGATGGCGCTTTTACCCTGCTTACGCATTTTCTGGTCGAGCGCGGCGATCTCTTCCCAGGTTTTCGGTGGTTCTGGCAGCAGGTCTTTGTTATAAATCAGCGACAGGGCCTCAACCGAGATCGGATAACCAATCAGCTTGCCGTTAAAGCGCACCGCGTCCCAGGTAAACGGAAAAATCTTCTCCTGGAAATTCTTGTCCGGGCTAATCTCCGCCAGCAGTCCTGATTCGGCATAACCACCAAAGCGATCGTGCGCCCAGAAGATGATGTCCGGACCATCGCCGGTTGCTGCCACCTGCGGATATTTCTCTTCCATCTTGTCGGGATGTTCGACGGTCACCTTAATGCCGGTTTCCTGTTCAAACTTTTTGCCGACTTCAGCCAGGCCGTTATAGCCTTTATCGCCGTTGATCCAGATGACCAGTTTTCCTTCTTCGATCTTCGCCATCGCCGAGGCCGAAAAGAGCACGGCGGTAAGGGCGGATAAGGCCAGAATTCGTGCACCGGTATTCATCGTCATAACTCCATCCTGTTAGCAGAAACGGTAATCTTGTCGTTTCATTCTGTTTGTCTCCGTTAACTTTTCATCCTCCTGTGTTCTACGCCTGCCTGCCGCTTGCTGTGATCTGCGTTGCAAAACAGGGCGGTTATCACGGTCTGGCGCACAAAACTGTCAGCTCCGGTTTGTCTTGCCGGTCACAAAAATCGTCTGCCCTCCGCTTCTGGACGGTTTGTCCACCTGACCTCCTCCTCCCAACTCCTCCCCCATAAATCAGCCCGTTGCGGAGGATGTTGCCTGCTACGTCGATGCCCATAGTGGTCGCCGGGGTCTGTCCGCCGTTTCGTGGACAAGGATTAGCACGTTGAGAGGAATAAGCATCATGGCGAGCGTCACGTTACGCAATGTCACCAAAGCCTGGGGTGATACCGAGGTCTCGAAAGATATCAACCTGGAAATCGGCGAAGGGGAGTTTGTGGTGTTTGTCGGCCCATCAGGCTGTGGGAAATCCACGTTGCTGCGCATGATTGCCGGGCTGGAAACCATCACCCGTGGCGAATTGCGCATTGGCGATCAACGAATGAATGAAGTGCCTCCCGCTGAACGCGGTGTTGGGATGGTGTTCCAGTCTTATGCGCTCTATCCCCATCTTTCTGTGGCGGAGAACATGTCTTTCGGCCTGAAACTGGCCGGAGTGAAAAAAGCGGAAATCGCGCAGCGAGTGAACCAGGTCGCGGAGGTGTTGCAATTGGCGCACCTGCTGGATCGCCGTCCGAAAGCGCTTTCCGGTGGGCAGCGGCAGCGCGTGGCGATTGGCCGTACGCTGGTGGCGGAACCGCGGGTGTTTTTGCTGGATGAACCGCTCTCCAACCTGGATGCGGCGTTACGTGTGCAGATGCGTATTGAGATTTCCCGTCTGCATAAACGCCTGAAGCGTACCATGATTTACGTCACGCACGATCAAATCGAAGCGATGACGCTGGCCGATAAGATCGTGGTGCTGGATGCCGGGCGCGTGGCGCAGGTAGGCAAGCCACTCGAACTTTATCACTATCCCGCCAACCGCTTTGTTGCCGGTTTTATCGGCTCCCCGAAGATGAATTTCCTGCCCGTCAAAGTGACCGCCACCGCCATTGAGCAGGTGCAGGTGCGTCTGCCTAACGATCAACTGGTGTGGCTGCCGGTGGACAGCGCGGGTGTGCAGGTGGGCAGCAACATGTCATTAGGCATCCGTCCCGAACATCTGATTTCCAGTGAGATCGCCGATGTCACCCTCGAAGGAGAGGTGCAGGTGGTCGAGCAACTGGGTTTTGAAACGCAAATTCACATCCAAATTCCCGCCATTCGTCAGAACCTGGTTTACCGCCAGGAGGACGTAGTGCTGGTAGAAGAGGGCGCCCTGATGGGCATTGGTCTGCCGCCTGAGCGTTGTCACCTGTTCCGTGAGGACGGGAGCGCTTGTCGCAGGTTGCATCAGGAGCCTGGTGTTTAGCCCCGTAAAAACAAGAAAAGCAATGACCTCAGGAGAATAAACATGTTAACTCTGCGCAAACTTCCCCTCGCGGTTGCCATCGCGGCGGGTACGCTTTCAGCCCCGTCTATGGCGGTCGATTTTACCGGCTATGCCCGTTCCGGCATCGGCTGGACCGGCAGTGGCGGCGAACAGCAATGTTTTCAGGCAACCGGTGCGCAAAGCAAATACCGTCTGGGAAACGAATGCGAAACCTATGCTGAACTGAAACTGGGCCAGGAAGTGTGGAAGGAGGGCGATAAAAGCTTCTACTTCGATACGAACGTGGCTTACTCGGTTTCTCAGCAGAACGACTGGGAAGCGACTTCCCCGGCTTTTCGTGAAGCCAACGTCAAAGGTAAAAACCTGATTGATGCCCTGCCAGGCGCCACCATGTGGGCAGGTAAACGCTTCTATCAGCGCCATGACGTGCATATGATCGACTTCTACTACTGGGATATCTCGGGGCCTGGTGCCGGTTTGGAAGATGTCGACCTCGGTTTCGGTAAACTCTCTTTCGCGGCGACCCGTTCATCTGAATCAGGCGGTTCTTACGCCTTCTCCAGCGATCAGACACGTGATTACGCCACTGCCACCGCCAACGATGTATTCGATGTGCGTCTTGCTGGCCTGCAAACCAACCCGAACGGGGTGCTGGAACTGGGTGTCGATTACGGTCGTGCCAACGAACGTGATGGCTACCATCTGGAAGACGGTGCATCCAGAGATGGCTGGATGTTCACCGCCGAACACACGCAGAGCATGCTGAAAGGCTACAACAAGTTTGTACTGCAATATGCCACCGATGCCATGACTTCACAGGGCAAAGGCATTCCGCAAGGCACCAGCATCAATAACAACGGCAACATGTATCGCATCCTTGACCACGGGGCGATCTCGCTGGCAGATGACTGGGACCTGATGTACGTCGCCATGTATCAGAACATCGACCTCGACAACGATCGTGGTACCGAGTGGTACACCGTTGGTGTGCGCCCGATGTACAAATGGACGCCGATCATGAGCACCCTGCTGGAAGTCGGCTACGACAACGTCAAATCTCAGCAGGCGAAAGAGCGCAACGGCCAGTACAAAATTACCCTTGCTCAGCAGTGGCAGGCTGGCGACAGCATCTGGTCACGCCCGGCGCTGCGTCTGTTCGCTACTTACGCCAAATGGGATGAGAAATGGGGCTACACCAAAGATTCTTCCGGTGACCTGACCTCCTTTGCCTCTGCTGATAGCACCGGTAACGGCATCTTAACCAACAGTCGTGGTAACAACGATGAGTGGACGTTTGGTGCACAGATGGAGATCTGGTGGTAAGCCGATCCTGCATCACCTCTGAATAATGTCTCTTCGGCAGCGGCGGCCATTTGCCTGGTTTACGCCGCTGCCTGACACCCTGTTAAGGTCAATACCATGAAAATGACAAAAACATTTACCGCACTTTGCCTGAGTGCTGCGCTGCTGGTGGGTAGCACCCTGCCAGCACAGGCTGAAATCACCCTGGTGCCGCAGGATCTCTCGGCGGCTCCCACTTTCCCGGCAGGCAGTCTGCAACAATTGAGCTGGACGCCGCTGGATGCCTCCCGCAACCAGGTCACCCGCCTGACTGACACCAGTCCACAGTTAACGGCTCCCGGCGTAACCGGAGCGATTGCAGCCTACAGTCTGCCTGCCAGTATTGGTGAACTGACGGTGACGTTAAGCAGCGAAGTAAAGAATAACCAGGTGTACGCCCCTAACGTTTTGGTGCTGGATGAAAACCTGCGTCCCGCAGCCTGGTTTCCGAGCCAGTTTTTTACCTATCAGGAACCCGGTGTGATGACTGCCGACCGGCTGGAAGGGGTGATGAAACTGACGCCGGTGCCGGGGCAGCAAAAGATCTATTTGCTGGTGTTTACCACCGAAAAAGATCTGACGCAAACCACCACCTTGCTGGATCCGGCCAAAGCTTATGCCAAAGGGACCAGCAATGCTATCCCCGACATCCCGGATCCTGTTGCCCGACATAGCCGTGAGGGCGAGCTGAAAGTGAAGGTGAAAACCAATTCAGGATCCTCAATTCTTGTCGGGCCGCTGTTTGGACCCTCTGGTCCGGCTCCGGTGACGATTGGCAGCACCCAACCCGCCGCACCGGCCCCGGTCGTTGCCGCGCCACAGCCAACGGTGAAACATGAACCGATCATGAGTGATACCGAGAGTTACTTTAATCAGCGCATCCAGCAGGCAGTGAAACAGGGCAATATCGATAAGGCACTTAAGCTGCTTGATGAGGCCGAACGTCTGGGATCAACCACCGCACGGCCCACTTTTATCAGCAGTGTTAAAGGCAAGGGGTGATGCAACCCCGGCAATGCTGAGTTGCCCCACCTGGTGCGCTACGGCGCACCTTTTTTATGTCTCTTTTAAATTACCTGGTGCGCCCGGTTGTACCTGAATGCGCACCCTACAATCGTAGGGTCGACATTTATGCCGACCAGGTCTTTCAATTAACGTCGTTGGTCAATATCTGCCAGCAGGGCGTTGATATGCGGATCGCTGAATAACGTTTCCAGTGTGACGCGTAGCTTGCGCCGCCAGTTGGGGTATTGATCGGTGGTGCCCGGAACATTCACCGGGGAAGCCATATCCAGCCAGTCTTCCGGCTGTAACCCCAGCAGCGCGCTGTTGCTATCAGCGAGAAAACGATGCATCGCCTGGTTTAACGTTTTACTCATCGTGACAGGATGTTTGCTTGCTGGCAGATAACCAGCCTGTTGCAGGGTTCGCAACAAGGCCTGTTTCGCTGCCAGGCGGTCCTGATGCAAACCGGCCAGAATCACTTTGTCGGGATACAGCCCCAGCTGGCTGCCAGACGTCAGATCGTCACTTTGCCACCAGCCGCGCAACGTAGGCATATCATGCGTGGTGGCGACTGCCATCGCCTGACGCATCCATTGCTGCGACGGGCGGAACGCATTCTTTGACGTTTGCTCGAAAAACAGCACCTTGTAGGAATAAACTCCGGCGTCGCGCAATTTCCCGACAATGGCGGCGGGCACCGTTCCCAGATCCTCTCCGATCACCATGCAACGATGGCGCTGGCTTTCCAGTGCGAGGATCGCCAGCAGATCATCGATAGGGTAATGGACATAGGCACCCTGGGCCGCGCTGCCATCCTGCGGGATCCACCACAGGCGCAACAGCGCCATCACATGGTCAATGCGCAACGCCCCGCAGTCACGCATGTTGGCCCGCAACAGGGTGATCCATGGATCATAAGCACGATCCTGCATCACCTGCGGGTCCATCGGCGGTAATCCCCAGTTTTGACCCAGCGGGCCAAGGATATCTGGCGGTGCACCAACGCTGGCCTGCAAGCAATACAGCTCACGGTCGCTCCAGGTTTCTGCGCCCCCCTGAGCCACACCGACGGCCAGATCACGATACAACCCGATCGGCATTTGCTGCTGCTGGCACAGCTGCCAGCAGGCTGCGAACTGCGTCTCGGCCAGCCATTGCAACCACAGGTAAAAATGAACTTCGTTACTGTGCTCGATGGCGAAGGCCCGCACTGCCACATTGTCAGGATGCTGATACGCTTCTGGCCATTGCTGCCAGCCATAGCGATTGCCATCCTGCGCCATCTGATCCGCATGCAGCGCATCATAGACGCCCTGATGCCACAGGCTTTCTCCCCCGGTAGTGACAAATGTCTCAAAGGCTTTTACCGCAGGATCGGTCATCGCACGCTGCCGGAAATGCCGCCATGCCAGACGCAGTGCCGCCAGTTTCAAGGCGGTGACGGCACGATAGTCAACCCATGCTGCCGCGCGTGCCAATTGTAATGCCTGCTGTGTCTGGTCTGAATGCCACCAGACTTGTGCTTCCCGGCTTTGAATAAAATCCGGCACCGAGGGGACATCGATATAGATAATGTTGAGCCAGCGACGTGACGAAGGGCTGTAAGGACTGGCACTTTCCGGTATGGCCGGAAACAGGGCATGTAGCGGATTCAGCCCAATAAAAGACCCGCCGCGCTCACCGACCTCGTGCAACATCTGTTTGAGATCGCCGAAATCGCCGATACCCCAGTTACTTTCGGACTTCAGGGTATAAAGCTGTACGCAGCAGCCCCACAGTGATGCACCTTTACGTAGCGCTTCAGGTTCATAACAACGTGACGGCGTCACGATTATTGAGCAGGGCCAGCTGCTGTCACCCACCTTTAAGCGCAACTGGTGGTAACCCTCTGGCAGAGACGGTAGTTGCAGGGGCTGATCGGCGGCACATTGCCCTGTCCAGATCTGTCCGTTCTCGCTTTGCAATTGCCACTCAGCCGGGCGGGTACATGTGGGAGATAACAGCAGCAGCTCACCGTGACGAAATACCTTTACGGGCGGCAGAGGGGATAATCCTGGGGCAGCCGGTTTGAGTACCGCCAGCAAACGCTGGCGGGTCAGGGTAGAGATCGTTTGCGACTGGCCATGGGCATCGATGTAATCCAGGGCGATAAGGTTTTGCGGTTTCATCGTGCAGCCTGCCAAATACGTTGCTGGTAGTCGCGGATGGAACGATCGGAACTGAACATGCCACAGCGCGCCGTATTGAGGATCGCAGCGCGGGTCCAGGCTTCCTCGTCGGCCCACAGCGCCTCCACCTGTTCCTGCGCTTTCAGGTAGTGGCGGAAGTCCGCCAGTACCAGATAGGGGTCGCCGCCCTGCGGGCCGAGGCTGTGCAGCAGATCGTCAAACGCGTGTGTATCGCCATCGCTAAAGGTGCCGTCTTCCAGTGCAGTCAAAACTTTGTCGAGCTGCGGATCTTTTTTGCGCCAGACCGCAGGCGCGTAGCCTTCGGTTTTCAATGCGTTGACCTGCTCAACCGTGTGACCAAAGATAAAGATATTTTCGCTGCCAACCTGTTGCGCAATTTCCACGTTCGCGCCGTCGAGCGTGCCAATGGTCAGCGCACCGTTCAGTGCCAGTTTCATATTGCCGGTGCCGGACGCTTCTTTCCCGGCGGTAGATATTTGCTCCGACAGATCCGCTGCCGGAATCAGCCGTTCAGCCACCGAAATGTTGTAGTCAGGAATGAAGACCACCTTCAGACGGTCTCCCACCCGTGGGTCGTTATTGACGGTATGCGCTACTTTGTTGATGGCATAGATGATGTTCTTCGCCAGCACATAACCGGGTGCAGCTTTTGCGGCAAACAGCACCACGCGCGGAGTGAGATTGGCCTGCGGATCGCTCACCAGGGTTTGCCACAGGGCAATGATGTGCAGCAAGGTCAGATGCTGCCGTTTGTATTCGTGCAGGCGTTTGATCTGCACATCAAACATCGCCTCCGGGTTGATGACGATGCCGGTGCGTTCGCCGATCCAGCGCGTCAATTGGGCTTTATTACGTTGTTTGATGGCGCGGTAGCGGGCGCGGAATTCTGCATTATCGGCAAACGGGGCTAAATCCTGCAACGCATCGAGATTGTTGATCCACGGCTGGCGCAGGGTAGCGCTGATAAGCGTCGCCAGCGCCGGGTTGCATTGGTTAATCCAGCGGCGCGGCGTTACGCCGTTGGTGACGTTATGGAACTTCTCTGGCCACAGTATGTGATATTCAGGGAAGAGATCGTCCACCACCAGCTGTGAATGCATGGCGGCGACACCATTGACCGCAAAGCCTCCGACCACGCACAAATTCGCCATGCGTAACTGGTTGCTGTGCACCAGCGCCAGTTTTGCCCATACCGCTTCATCATCCGGCCAGCGGGCGGTAACCTGTTTTTTCAACTGTGCATTCAGGATGTTGATGATCATCATATGACGGGGAAGCAGGGCGCGGACCATACGCACATCCCAACGCTCCAGCGCCTCCGGCATCAGCGTATGGTTGGTGTAGGCAAAGGTGCGGTGGGTGATGTCCCATGCCTGGTCCCAGCTCAACTGATGTTCGTCCAGCAGCAGACGCATCAGCTCGGGAATTGCCAGCGTTGGGTGGGTATCATTGAGCTGAATCACTTCGTAATCAGGCAGCGTGGCGATGGCGCGTCCGGCCTGATGATGACGGCGCAGAATATCCGCGACCGAGCAGGCGCACTGGAAATATTGCTGCATCAGACGCAGCTTTTTACCCGCTTGATGGTTGTCATTGGGGTAGAGCACCTTCGTCAGCTTCTCCGCTGTGATGCCCTGCTGTTCGGCGCGTAAAAAATCACCGTCGTTAAAGCGTTGAAGATCAAAGGGTTCAGCATGTTTTGCCAGCCACAATCGCAGCGGCTGGGTCACCCCGTTTTGGTAGCCGACCACGGGCAGATCCCAGGCTTCTCCCTGCAAACAAAAAGCCGGCTCCCAGCGCGGCACACCGTTTTCGCTGATGACTTTTCCCCCTATCGCCACCGACACCGTCAGCGCCGCGTTATGGCTAAACCACGGATAGCTGTCACGCTGCCAGTCATCCGGTTGTTCATGCTGTCTGCCATCGACAAAGCGCTGGCGGAACAAGCCGTACTGATAATTCAGGCCATAACCGGTGGCGGGCTGCCCGACGGTCGCCATTGAATCGAGGAAGCATGCCGCCAGACGTCCCAACCCGCCATTGCCCAGCGCCGGATCGGTTTCAGACTCCAGCACCGTGCTGAGCGAGATATCCCATTGTTTCAACGCGTCATTAACCGCGTCATACCAGCCCAGATTGAGCAAATTGTTACCGGTCAGCCGACCAATCAAAAACTCCATGGAGATGTAGTTAACGTGACGCTGTTGTGTGCTGACGGGCTGGGCTGGCAGGTTCGCCAGCATATCAGCCAGCGCACTGCTCAGGGCTTGCCACCATTGTTGCTGCGTCATGTCGCGTGCATCACGCAGCCCAAAACGTTGCCATTGCCGTGTCAGGGCGTCGATAAAACGGGCGTGATCAAATTGCTGTGTCATAGCCGGGTTAGTCCTGTAAGTCGCCAGAGAAAATATGCGAGTTAGTTTGCCCGTGTGACCCGCTGTGCTCCTCCTCCTGCGACAAATTCAGCAGGGAGGAGTAGCGGGGGGGAGAGGGATGCGGGAATTCTGAAAGCGAGCCAGGAATGTGATAACTGCCGCTTTTGTAAAGATTAGTTAATGAGTTTGCTTGCAATCAGTACACGAATAATCGAACGTGTATGAATAATAATTTCGAAGCGTAAAAAAATAATTCGCAACATGTAAAGGGAGGAGCATGCGACTATGTTAATACCCTCGAAACTCAGTCGTCCCGTTCGCCTTGACAGCACCGTCACGCGCGATCGCCTGCTGCAAAAACTGACGGCTGCTGGCAATTACCGACTGGTGCTGGTCACCAGCCCGGCAGGTTATGGCAAGACCACGCTGGTCTCACAGTGGGCTGCGGAGAAAACAAATCTGGGGTGGTACTCATTAGACGAAGGAGACAATCACCCGGAGCCGTTTGCCGATTACCTGATTGCAGCACTCCAGCAGGCCACGCAAGGCGGCTGCTCGCGCAGCGAGGCATTGGCGCAGAAGCGCCAGTATGTAAACCTCAATGCGTTATTTGCCCAGTTATTTATTGAAGTGACGGAATGGCAAAAGCCGCTCTGGTTGATCATTGATGATTACCATCACATCACCAACCCCGCCATTCATGAAGCGATGCGGTTCTTTTTACGTCACCAGCCGGATAACCTGACAGTGATCCTGCTGTCGCGCAACTTGCCTCAACTGGGTATCGCTAACCTTCGTGTGCGCGAACAACTTATCGAACTGAGCAGCCAGCAACTGGCGTTTACTCATCAGGAAGCGCGACAGTTTTTTGATGGTCGGCTCGCGGCTCCGCTGGCATCCGAAGAGAGTGATCAGCTATGTGATGACGTCGCTGGCTGGGCTACCGCGTTACAACTCATCGCCCTTTCTGCCCGTCAGGGGGCCAGCGCGGCTCAGGATTCTGCGCGGCGTCTTTCCGGTATTAATGCCAGCCACCTGTCAGATTACCTGGTTGAGGAAGTGCTGGATAACGTTGATGTCACCACACGTCATTTTCTGCTGAAAAGTTCGCTGCTGCGTTCGATGAACGACGCGCTGATTACCTGTGTCACAGGGGAAGAGAACGGCCAGATGCGACTGGAAGAAGTGGAGCGTCAGGGGCTTTTTTTACAGCGTATGGACGATTCCGGGCAGTGGTTTAGTTATCACCCATTATTTGGCAGCTTTCTTCGGCTGCGCTGCAAGCGGGAGTTGGCCGCAGAGCTGCCTGCTATCCATCGCGCGGCAGCAGAAAGCTGGATGGCGCAGGGGTATCCACGTGAAGCCATCCATCACGCGTTGGCTTCCGGTGATACCAGTATGTTGAGGGATGTGTTGCTGGAGCATGCCTGGACGCTGTTCAATCAAAGTGAACTGACGCTGCTGGAGGCTTCGCTGAAAACCCTGCCGTGGGAAACGTTGCTGGAAAATCCCCGGCTGGTGCTGCTTCAGGCCTGGCTGATGCAAAGTCAGCATCGGTTTTATGAGGTGAATAGCCTGCTGGCGAGGTTTGAGGAGGAGGGCCGTAGCCAGGTTGATGAGGCCCTGCGCGGTGAATTCAATGCCGTGCGCGCACAGGTGACCATCAATAATGGCAACGCTGAGGACGCCGAACGTCTGGCGATGCTGGCGCTGGAAACCCTGCCCGATAGTTGCACTTACAGCCGTATTGTTGCCACTTCGGTGCTCGGCGAAGTGATGCACTGTAAAGGCGATTTGGTGAATTCATTGCAGTTGATGCGTCAGACGGAGCAGATGGCTCGGCGTGATGAAGCCTGGCATTACGCGCTCTGGAGCCTGATTCAGCAAAGCGAAATTTTGTTTGCACAGGGCTACCTGCAGAATGCCTATGAGACGCAGGAGAAGGCATTTGTGCTGGTGCACGAACAGCATCTGACGCAATTTCCTTTGCATGAATTCCTGCTGCGCATCCGCGCTCAGCTGATGTGGGCCTGGGGACGGCTGGAAGAGGCGGAACAGGCTGCGCGGAGCGGTATCAAGGTGTTGAAAGGTTTTCAGCAACAGCAACAAATCCAGTGTCTGGGTTTGCTGGTGCAATGTTCCCTTGCGCGCGGCAACCTCGATAATGCGCGTAGTCATCTCAACCGGCTGGAAAATCTGTTGAACAATGGTAACTGGCACAGTGACTGGATCACCAATGCTGACGAGGTCAGAGTCATTTACTGGCAGATGACTGGCGACAAACAAAGCGCCAGCAACTGGCTGCATCAAACCGCAAAACCGGAGTTTGCCAATAATCATTTCCTGCAAGGGCAATGGCGCAATATCGCCCGGGCGCAGATTCTGCTGGGCAATCTGACCCATGCCGAAGTGGTACTGGATGAGTTAAATGATAACGCCCGCGCATTGCGGCTGATGAGTGACTTAAATCGCAACCTGCTGCTGATGAACCAGATCCATTGGCAGACCGATCGTAAAGCCGACGCGCAGCGAACGTTAATAGAAGCACTGCAACTGGCGCGTAGCACCGGTTTCATCTGCCACTTTGTCATTGAAGGCGAGATGATGGCACAGCAGCTACGCCAGCTGATTCAGCTCAATATTCTGAATGAACTGGATAACCATCGGGCACGACGCATTCTTGATGAGATCAATAAACATCATCGGCATAAGTTCGCTCATTTCGATGAAGGTTTTGTCAGCCGCCTGCTGAGTCACCCTGACGTGCCGGAGCTGATTCGGACCAGCCCACTGACCCAGCGCGAGTGGCAGGTACTGGGGTTGATTTACTCAGGTTACAGTAATGACCAGATTGCCGGTGAACTGGATATTGCCGCCACCACCATTAAAACGCACATTCGAAATCTGTATCAGAAGCTGGGGGTGTCCCATCGCTCCGATGCGGTAAACCAGGCGCAATCAATGCTGCGCATGATGGGGTATGTTTGATTGTATGGCCTTCGGTTGAGGATCCTGAACAACGGCAGGGGCGATAACCAGGGCGTTGCTCTTGTTGTTAAGGGTCTTCAATACCGGTTGTAACTCCCGCAGAACCTGATCAAGACGCTGCATGTTCGCCACCATTTTCTCGTAAGCTGGAGAACCGGGTTGCAGACTGCGCATATTGCGACTCAGTTCCCGTAACGTTTGCTGTGTTTGTTCCGGTAAGGATTTCATCGCCTCACTGCCCATAAACAGGTTGAGATTATGCAGCGCCGTTTGCGACTCACGTAAGGTGAGTTGGCTGGCTTTGAAGGTATCCGTCGCCTGTGTCAGCAAGGGGTTAAGTGGCAACGTGTTGAGTTTATCGAGCACTGCCACCAGTTTTTGCTGGATCTGACCCAGCCCACTGTCCATGGTTGGAATAATTTCGTAGCCTGCCAGCGTGGTGAGACCGGTATACGGTTCCGCTTGCGGATAAAAATCCAGATCAACATACAGCGAGCCAGAAATCAGGCTGCCGGTTTTCAGTGTGGCGCGAAGGCCATTCTTTTTCGCTTCCTGGAGTCGTTGTTGCAGATTGAAGTTTGTCCCCATACTGCTGACAAAGCGTTCGGGTTCAATCCTGATCAGCAAGGGAGGACGATAATTACGTTGCAGATCCTGCACCACGCCGGGTAAGAAGAACGGTACCTGCGCGACCGTGCCAACGCGCAATCCACGAAACTCAACGGGTGCGCCTGCTTCCAGCCCGCGCACCGAACTGTTGAAAAACAACAGATAATCCACGTGCTCGGTATAAAGCGAATCCTGAATACTGTGCTGGTCATTAAAAAGCGGGTATTCCGCCTTATTCTTTGCCGGGCTGCCATAGGGCAAGCCATCGGGGACATCAAAACTGACGCCACCGCTCAGTAAGGTGGTGAGGGAACTCATCTCCACCCGCAGACCGGCAGCCGACATATCGATAGCAATGCCGCTGTCCTTCCAGAAACGCACATTCGTCGTGACCAGACGATCAAAAGGGGCCGAGATAAACAGCTGATAGGACATCAGGCGCTTGTCCGTATCGAAGTGGTTGCTCTCCACGGTACCAACAGGATAGTGCCTGAAAAGGACCGGATCCCCTGCTTTGAGCTGGCCAGCTTTCTCACTGAAAAGGGTGACTCTGATCCCAGGGGCGTTGGCGGCGGCGGGGGGCGGCGTGTCTGTCAGCGCATAGCTCGGGGGTTCTTGCCCCTCAGTTCCAGGTTGTAATTCTATATAAGCGCCTGACAGTAAAGTACCCAGCCCGCTGACCCCCTGAAAACCCACCTGCGGTTTCACCACCCAGAAAAGGCTGTCGCCATGCAGCAATGTTTCCATGCCTTCATGCAGGCGCGCTTTAATCTCGACATGCTGGAGATCATCCGATAACACCGTGCTTTCGACCTGGCCAACCGTAATGCTGCGGCTTTTGATCTCCGTTTTTCCCCCCTCAATTCCCTCGGCATTGTCGGTAATCAGGGTGATTTCAGGCCCCTGATGGCTGAAGTGATAGTAGATAATCCAGGCACCGATCACCAGGGTGATAAAAGGAAAAAACCACACCGGAGACCAGCGTTTAATCTTATTAACGGGAGTAGTCTCGGCATTGTTTTCCATTATGACTCAGCTCATCAGCATGTGTTAAAAGGACTCAGGAGGTCACACTGATTATAGAAAATATTACCTTATCTGATTCCCATGAAAAATGACAATCGGAAACCCCATCACAGAAATAATTAAAACAAGAGAGAGTTACCGCCTGGCTTAAATACTGAAAGCGAGGCAGGTAACAGTGGTAGTGCCAGCCATTTCTGACAGGGAATAATTTTTTATTGCTATACTTCCTTCAATTATTCACAACGTCTATATTTATCAGCAAGCTGGTTTGCTAACGAGGCGGATATGTTTCTAAACTACTTCGCGCTGGGCGTTCTCGTCGTTGTATTTCTTATTATTTTTTATGGGATTATCATTCTTCATGATATCCCTTACCTTATTGCAAAATCACGTAACCATCCACATGCCGATGCTATTCATGTTGCCGGTTGGGTTAGTTTATTCACATTACATGTTATCTGGCCTTTTTTATGGATCTGGGCCACGTTATATCGCCCGGAACGTGGATGGGGAATGCAAAGTACCAATGAAAGTCTGGAGCTGCTTAAACTGCGCGTGACGGAACTGGAAAGAAAACAAGGTATAATCAACCAGCCGCCTTCGGAGTAAATCTATGGATTTGCTGATTATTCTGACTTATGTTGCTATCGCATGGTCGATATTTAAAATATTTAAGATACCGGTAAACAAATGGACCGTACCCACAGCTGCGTTGGGTGGGGTTTTTATCGTCGGTGCCCTGATATTGTTAATGAATTATAACCATCCTTATACCGAGCTGGCGCAAAAAGCTGTTGTTGCTATTCCAATCACTCCCCAGGTTACCGGAGTCGTTAGTGAAGTGACCAATAAACAAAATACGTTAATTAAGAAAGGTGAGATGTTATTTCGCCTTGATAACACCCGCTACCAGGCGCGGGTAGATAGATTACAGGCGGATCTGACCACGGCGATTCACAATACCCAAAGCCTGAAAGGGCAGCTGGATGAAGCCATCGCCAATACGCAACATGTCAGTGCGGAGCGAGACAGGTTATACGAAGATTATCAACGTTATCTTGCGGGGAGCAGGGCAAAAGTAAATCCTTTTTCCGAAAGGGATATTGATAATGCCAGACAAAACTTTCTGGCGCAGGATGCCCTGGTAAAAAGTTCCCTGGCTGAACAGGCACAAATTAAGAGCCAGTTGGATAGCCAGGTTAATGGGGAACAATCACAAATTGTCAGCCTGCGAGCTCAGCTGACTGAGGCCCGATATAATTTAGATCAAACCGTCGTTCGTGCCCCAAGTGATGGTTATGCCACACAGGTGCTTATCCGCCCTGGAACCTATGCCGCCGCTTTGCCATTGCGGCCGGTGATGATTTTCATACCGGATCAAAAACGCCAGATCATTGCCCAGTTCCGACAAAATTCTCTGTTGCGCCTGAAAGCCGGTGATGAAGCTGAAGTGGTCTTCACCGCGCTTCCCGGCCAGGTTTTTCCGGGAAAATTAACCAGTATTCTTCCTGTTGTGCCGGGAGGCACCTATCAGGCGCAGGGCACGCTGCAATCGCTCACCATCACTCCCGGCAGTGATGGGGTGCTGGCAGTAATTGAACTGATACCTAATGCTGATGTTGATACCTTGCCAGATGGCATATTTGCCCAGGTTGCTGTTTACTCGGATCACTTTTCGCATGTTTCGGTGATGCGCAAAGTGCTGCTACGCATGACCAGTTGGATGCATTATCTGTATCTTGATCACTAATTCCCGGCGAAATGATGCTTCTGCGATAATGGTATCTATATGGTGACAAAAAAGCATTTATATGCGATTTTGTCACCATATAGATACATCATGCAGGGGGATCTATGTTGCCAGGAATGCACGCGATTGGAGCAACATGTCGTGAACGACGCAAAGCGCGGGGGTGGACACAACAGGTTGCCGCATCACGCGCAGGAATCCACCGTACTCTGGTCTCTGAAATTGAGAACGGAGTTTATACCGGATCGCTGAAAGCCTTAACCATCTATCTGACGGCCATGGACCTGATGTTAACGGTTCAGACTGCTGGCTTGCCGCAGCTGGATGAACTGGAGGCGTTGTTCGATGATGACTGATCTGCAACAGCTTGCCCGGCCAATACGCCAGATTGAGGTCTACAACGGGGGGGAATACACCGGCAAATTACTGCATGAGCATGGCAGTTACAACTTCACCTATTCCTCGCCGCACAGCCGTCGTATCTCGTTAACCATGCTGCCGGACAACCGTATGAGTTATAACAGCAGCCGGTTGTTTAACATCTTTGAGATGAATATACCTGAAGGCTATGTGCGGTATCACATTGCCGAACGCCTGCGCCGTTATGTGGGTAATATCTCCGAAATGCTGTTTCTCGCACTGCAGCAGGATACCGGTATTGGCGCGCTTTCTTATGTCAGCGATATCGATTTACCACGACCATCCCCGGAAAAACTGGAAGATTTATTGAGATGGGACCACAAAGAGAGTGCGTTTCAATATCTGCTCAATAAATACCTGCTGCAAACTACGATTTCCGGTGTGCAACCTAAAGTGATGATCAGCACTGAAAGCCGGGGCACGGTACTTTATCCAAATCTGATCGCAAAAACCGGTGATGAAGAATATCCCCGTCTTGCAGAGAACGAATTCATCTGTATGTCTCTGGCAAAAGCCTGTGGTTTACCTGTCGCCAATTTCTGGCTTTCAGACAATAAAGAACTGTTTATCATGGAACGTTTTGATATTGCTGGGGATAAGCGGCAGGCGATGGAGGATTTCTGTGTGCTATCGGGGAGAACGTCCGATCATAAATACAGCGGTTCGTATGAAACTGGCGCGAAAATCGTCAGTCTGTTTACCCGCGACCAGTCCCAGGTTGAGCTTTACTGGCGCTATGTGTTGTTTAGCTGCATGGTCGGCAATGGCGATGCACATCTGAAGAACTTTTCGCTGGTTTATCCGGCTGAAAGTGAGGCGTCGCCGCGACTTTCTCCGTTATATGATGTGGTAAATACGCTGATCTATCCCACCAACGATAATGATCTGGCGTTAAAGTTGAATAAAAGCAAACAGTTTCCCGACCGCGCCAGTTTGATCAAATTCGGACGAGAACTGAAAATTATCAATCCCTCCCATGTGCTGGAGCAATTTGCCGATGTGATCAGCGATCAGCTGGCAAATCAGGCATTGTTCGCTGACTTCCCGGCGCTGCACACGTCCATCAGCCATTCTTTGAGCCGAAGCGGGGCAACCAACAACCTTTTTTTAACCACGGATGTCAAGCGGCCTAAAAAACGTAAAACAGACTCTTTTTTGTAGTTATATAGTGACAATTCAAATTTTAATAAAAAAATGTCACTATATGAATACAAAAGATATGTTAATTGCAAAAGGATCGAGAATTATAGGCTATGAATAAATAAGGTATCTGACAATCAGGAGCAGCCCCTGATGAAAAAAATCATTCTGGTTCCGTCGAATTTAGGGCTGAACCCACTGGGGGAGAATCATATCCCCGGGACTTTTAAGGCACCTGACGTGTTAATGGCGCACGGGTTAGAAAAAGCCTTCGCTGGATATGAAGTTGTGACAATGTCACAGCCCGAGTACAGTCCATTTCCTGAGCCGGGAACCGACATCCTTAACGGCCATAAGCTACGCGAGTTGAATATACGGATCGCCGATGAGGTGAGTTCAGCTCAAAACAGTGGCTTAAAACCGATAGTTATTGGTGGGGATTGCGCAATCCTTCCTGGTGCGCTGGCCGGCAGCCGACAACTCGGGCCAGTGGCATTGGTTCATATTGATGGTCACAGCGATTTTCGTCATCCCGGAAACTGGAACCGCAAAGAGGCCCAAAAACCAGCTGCAGCTGCCGGAATGGATCTCGCTCTGGTGACTGGCAGAGGAGAAGCCATTTTAACCAGCTGGCCAGGCATTGAGGGGCCATTGGTTCCGGATAGAGCCGTGATTCAGCTGGGCGAACGAGAATCTCTCGATGAGGGTTATGTCTGGGCAGATATCTTTGCTACCGACATTGAACGAATAACAATTTTCGACGCTTTAAAGCTGAGTGACAGCGAAATCATCACACGAATATACCGTCGTCTTAATGACTTCCCTGGCTGGCGTTATTGGGTCCATATTGATATGGATGTGCTGGATCAGTCAGAGATTTCGGCAGTCGATAGCCCAGGTTCACCTGGTCTGACATCGCAAAGTCTTACTCACATTGGCCATCGCTTATTTGAAAATCCACGCTGTTGTGGCATCACTGCAACCATCTACGACCCAGACCTTGATCCTTCAGGCCAGCAGGCTCAACTGATTGCGCGGATTATCAGTCAGATCACAATGATGGTGGAATTTTGCCGTAGCGGCGCGATTTATCGCGCATCGTCCAGCCATGATGAGGGAAAACACGCGTGATAAATCACGCCGCTACGGGTGAGGTGCGGTCCGGGGCGTGTGCGGATAACGTATTTAACATAATCATGATTGTGCGTATATTAACTGAGGGTCACATTTGATATTGTCACTTTTTATCTAGTTCATAATTTCACCCAGATCCGGTGCGTTTACCACTTTTTTCTGGGAGATCTCTGCTGATGCTGGTGACCATGTCGAATAAAGAACTTCACCGCCTTCCCGTCATTCAGGCTGTCATCGAAAAGCGCCTGCGTCGCCGTGATGCGGCCTTTCAGCTTGACCTCACTGAACGCCAGGTTCAGCGGCTGATGAACCGCTATCGCGAGTCTGGTGCAGTCGGCCTTATCAACGCACGACGCGGCAAGCCCGGCACGCATCGTATTGATGAGGCTCTGCGTCACCGCATACTGACGCTGCTGCGTGAAAATTATGTCGGTTTCGGACCAACGCTCGCCGCAGAAAAGCTCCAGGAGCGCCACGGGATTAAGATCGCCGTTGAGACGCTGCGATGCTGGATGACTGCTGACGGACTCTGGATCCCGCACGCACGCCGTCAGCCCCGGATTTATCAGCCACGCCAGCGGCGGGATTGCCTGGGCGAGCTGATCCAGATTGACGGTTCACACCATGACTGGTTCGAAGGCCGCGCACCAAAATGCTGCCTGCTGGTTTACGTTGATGACGCGACCGGTCGTCTGATGCACCTGCGTTTCTGCCAGAGTGAGTCGGCCTTCGATTACATGATGGCCACGCGCGATTACATCGATAAACACGGCAAGCCGGTGGCGTTTTACAGCGATAAGCACGCGGTGTTTCACGTCAGCCAGGCCGAAACGCGACGTACCGGTATGACGCAGTTCGGACGCGCACTGCACGATCTGAACATCGAGCTTATCTGTGCCAACAGCTCTCAGGCCAAGGGTCGCGTCGAACGAGCTAACCTGACGCTCCAGGATCGGCTGGTTAAGGAGATGCGGCTGGAGAACATCACCGGCATTGATACAGCCAACGCCTGGCTTGAGACATTCATCAGCGATTTCAACCGCCGCTTTGCCAGACCGGCAAAATATCCGAAAAACCTGCACCGCGCCGTCTCCGAAAGCCGCCCGGAGCTGGACGATATCTTTGCCTGGCAGACGCTGCGCACGCTCTCAAAATCACTGACATTTCAGTACGATAAGATTCTTTATCTGGTTGAACCCAGTGAAGAAAACTCACGCATTGCCGGTGAGAAAATCATGGCATATGACTATCCGGACGGTACGCTGGCTTTCCGCTATGGCAGCAGAATGTTGAAATATCGGGTATTCGATAAGCTCGCCAGCGTCAGCCAGGGGTGTATCGTTGATAATAAGAGACTGGGCGCAGTGCTGAAACTGGCACAGGAAAAACAGGATGAGCTGGAAGCGGCAGGGAAAAGGGAACGCAGCCGGCATATGCCGGGGAGGCGGGCGCAGATTCAGGAGCAGCTCAGGGCAGTTAATCCGGTTCTGGCTGAGCCGTTGCTCTACAGACCCGGCCTGAAGAAATAACCCCCTGCTGCCCTTTTCTCTTCATCAGAAAGCAGCAGAAAGTGACATTCAAAACCGGGAAATCAGGGTGACATTATCAATGTGGATAGACATTAACTGTTACTCCAAAGCGCTAATGGGAGATGCGGAGATGCGGATGTTTTCCTGGACTGCTATGTTGTGATCCCCAGATGCTCCCGGTACTTCACCGGACTCATCGCACCTAATGATATTTTGATTCTCTTCTCGTTATACCAGCGTATGTACCTGTCCAGGAAGCACATAAAATCTTCCAGCGATGTGCCCGCCCAGTTTCTGCCATAGTACATTTCATTTTTGACCCGCCCGAAGAAGCCTTCGCACGCCGCATTATCCGACGAGCAACCCTTGGGAGATGCGGATGTTCTCCTGGACGGTTCCGCCCGTTTTACCATCAATCAGCTCAGTTAATGCGCCCTATGCTACATAGATGTTATAGGTACATCTTCTGATTAAGATTCTTAACGAACTGACACATAGTTTGTCTGTCGTCAGGTAAATTATTTATTTATAAGTGATTGGGGAATTTAGATGATCATAGCGGAATAATATGCCCCCCCAAAAAAAACACCAGGGAACGGATTCGTCCCGATCCTCATTTAATCGTTACCGATACAACTTAATATGTGTGGGCGTACTCGGTTGTCTGGGACTGCTGCTGACTCGTATTGCTGATCTACAGTTGCTGAATCATCCGATGCTGGAACATGAAGCCGATCAGCGTTCGCTACGAACCGTCACTCTGCCCACCAATCGAGGCACGTTGGTTGACCGGGATGGTGAGGCGCTGGCCCTCAGCGTGCCATCGCGTGACATCATTGCCGATCCCAAACGCGTACTGCAAGCTAACCCCGATTTCACCAATGCCAAGTGGAGCTATCTGACAACTGCACTTAATCTGAGTCCTGAAGTATTACGTGCGGAAATTACCGATAATCCAGACAAACGTTTCCTCTACCTCGGACGTAAAATCGAACTGGGCATTGCCAAAGATATTACAGAGCTGCACCTTAAAGGTATTAGCTCTGTGGACGATGACAGCCGCTTTTATCCCATGAGTGAAGCCGCCGCGCCGCTTTTAGGTATCGTCGGGGCCGACAATACCGGTCTGAATGGGCTGGAAAAAGGCTATAACGCCGTACTTGAGGGAAAACCTGGTAAAGAGGAATATCGCCAGGATGGTGATGGTCATATCATTTCAATGATTGATTATGAACCTCCACAGTCACCGCCAACGGTGCAACTCAGCATCGATAAATTCGATCAATATACTCTCTACAGCGCGTTACGTGATGGCGTGCTATTGAATAAAGCCGATTCGGGTGCAGCGGTGTTGGTAAAAATTGACACCGGTGAAATTCTGGCAATGGCCTCTTATCCCTCATTTAACCCGAATAATTATGAGAGCGCCTCCCCTGCTGATATGCGTAACACCGCCATCAACGATAGTTATGAACCGGGCTCAACGGTCAAACCATTGGTCGTTCTTGAAGGGCTGGAACGCCATTTAATTAATCCGGATTCGGTTATCGATACCTCCCCCTATGTGGTTAACGGCCATGTCATACGTGATGTGGGGCACTGGCCGCGCCTGACGATAACAGGAATACTGCAGAAATCGAGTGACACCGGGGCTTCTCATATTGCGCTGGCGATGCCTGCTCAGGCCATTGTCGATACCTATCAGGCGTTTGGCTTGGGTAAACCGACAGGGTTAGGTTTGACGGGTGAAAGTGTGGGTTACTTCCCGTTGCATCGCCAGCGTTGGGCTGATATAGAACGTGCGACATTCTCTTTTGGTTATGGTCTGCGGGTCACGCCACTGCAGATTGCGCGTGAGTATGCAACGCTTGGTTCCTTCGGCATTTATCGACCGCTTTCAATTACCAAAGTGACACCGCCGGTGATGGGTGTTCGGGTCGCTAATCAGGCCACAGCCCAAATCGTCGTTCATATGATGGAGAGTGACGTTTTACCGGGGGGGTCAGGATTACGCGCGGCAGTACCTGGCTACCGCCTGGCAACGAAAACCGGTACGGCGGAAAAAATGGGTACCGACGGTAAATATGATGGTGGTTACATCAACTATACAGCGGGTGTTGCGCCTGCCAGTCATCCGGATGTGGCTCTGGTCGTGATGGTTAACCACCCCACAGCAGGCGATCATTTTGGTGGTTCTGTCGCGGCCCCCATTTTCGGCAAGATCATGGGACCGGTGCTTAAACATATGAACGTGCCGCCAGACGCAATTAACCTGAAATCTTCCGCAACTTCTTCCTGAAGTTAGTCAATCAAACCAGGAAAGGCGCGCGGCTTTTGACAGCCGCCCTTTTCTTGCTGCTTATTTTTTGACCTTCCGATCAATCCATCAGTACAAATGCCCTGAAAAACGCGCCTTAACGTAAGGATTGCGTAATCTTATCGATCATAAGATCCCACCTTGTTGTAATTTTTTAGGCAACAGATGTAATAAAATATTAACAGGAGGAGAAAATGGTAGGGATTTCTACGTTAGGTATAGGCTCGGGGTTAAAACTTGATGAGATTCTCACCAAGTTAACCACTGCGGAGAAACAGGTTTTAACCCCTATTTCAAAGCAGCAATCAGCAGCGACTGCCAGGCTTTCTGCCTATGGTTCGCTGAAAACAGCAATCCAGAATTTTCAGACAGCAAACAGTAAGTTGCAGGAAGCCGGGCTTTATACCCAGACCAACACAGTCAGCAGCTCCACAGCGTTTAGCGCAGATTCTGACGGCAAAGCGATTCCGGGAAAATATACCGTCAGCATTACGCAACTCGCGCAGGCACAGACCCTCACCAGCGCGGCAAAAAATGACACCAAATTGCCAGCCGGCAGTGATGCGGATAGCCGGACGCTAAAAATTTCCATGGAGGATGGCAAAGAGCACAACATTACCCTCAGCAAAGACCAAACCTCACTTTCAGCACTACGCGATACCATCAATAAGGCCAATGCGGGTATCACAGCCAGCCTGATTCGTGTCTCTGATAAAGAGTATCGTCTGTCGTTAACATCAACCGAAACCGGCACCGGACATGCGGTGAAATCCATTGCGGTCACGGGTGATGATACGTTACATGGCTTTATTGGTTATGATGCCGCTGCCAATAGTAACGGGATGACACAAAATGTCGCTGCGAAAAATGCGCTGTTCAGCATTAATAACGTCAGCATTGAAAATAGCAGTAATGTCATTACGGATGCGGTTGAAGGTGTCACGCTTAAATTAAATGATGTGACCACTGGCAACCAGGTCCTCACGGTTAGCAGTGACAGTGCCAAAGCAAAAACCGCAATTTCTGATTGGGTCACGTCGTATAATTCGCTACAGGACACAATAGGAAATCTGACCAAATACACACCGGTAGATGCGGGTCAGGATCAGGACAGTAAAAATGGTGCTTTGCTGGGAGATGGAACGCTGCGCATTATCCAGACGCAATTAAAAAGTATTCTGGCTAATAGTTCCGGCTCCACCACGTTCAAAACTATGACCCAGGCGGGCATCACTTCCGACCCCGTGAGCGGTAAACTCAAACTGGATGAGGACAAGCTCGGTAGCGCACTCTCCGTCACCCCGGAGGCTGTCCGCGATATTTTTGCCGGAGATGGGAAAACTACCGGGGTAGCGACGGTGCTGGCCACCAGCATGACTTCAATACTGAGCAGCAAAGGGGTGCTCCAGGGGGCAACGGATAGTATCAGTAAAAAACTCAATTCGTTGACCGATCACTATAATAAAGCCAGTCAGAAAATAGATAATACTATTGCCCGCTATAAAACTCAATTTACTCATCTGGACACAATGCTCAGCTCACTCAACAGCACGAGTAGTTATCTGACCACACATTTCGAAAATATGACCAATAGCAACAATAAATAACTCCCAGTGACCCGGAGATGCCGGGTCACTTTATTCCCAGCTTTTTAGCCTGACGATGCAAATTCCCCGGATCGACCTCGAGAATTCTGGCGCAGGTCGACCATTTTTTTCCATTGCTATTAAACACCCGCAAAATGTATTCGCGCTGGAATTCCCGCGTTGCCTCCTGCAAGCTTGTATTGGGTGCATAATGATTGGTAGTTTCAGTTAACGGCAGTGTCATGTCTGCATGTAATGAAAAATGAGATGGCAGCAGTTCAATTTCATCATTACTGGCATCAGCTCTGGCAATGACCGCCGCGCGATAAATGGCATGCTCCAGTTCACGAACATTACCTGGCCAGTCATATGACATCAGCAACGCGCGCAAGCTGGCGTTAAGCGAGATTCGCTTCAACCCAAATTTGATCCGGCATCGTTCACTAAAAAACCCAGCCAGTAAGATGACGTCTTCATTGCGATCGCGCAGCGCGGGTACATACAAAGGAAAAACACTCAGACGATGATATAAATCGGCACGAAAAGTACCGTCAATCACCGCCTGTTTCAGATCTTTATTGGTGGCAGCGATAATCCTGACATTCACCTTCAACGCCCTGTCCTCACCAACGCGCTGCAAATCACCGTATTGCAAAACGCGCAACAATTTCGCCTGTAAGGCGAGTGGCAGCTCCCCAATTTCATCAAGAAATAAAGTTCCGTTATCGGCCAGCTCAAATTTACCGGCACGCTTATGCACCGCACCGGTAAATGCCCCTTTCACATGACCAAATAATTCACTTTCCGCCACCGTCTCCGGTAACGCGGCACAGTTCAGATAGATAAGCTCATTAGCCCGGCGGGTTGATTGCTGGTGAATAGCCTGAGCGACTAACTCTTTCCCTGTCCCCGTTTCTCCCGTTATCAGCACATTGAGATCCGAAGGCGCCACAATGCTGATTTCTTTCTTCAGTTGTAGCATGGTGGTCGATTCACCAATGATTTCACTGACCGAAGATTCATTATGTTCCCGTTGCAGGGAGGCGAAGGACGTGGTGTTTTTTTCCAGCTGTTCCAGTAACAGCGCATTGTTCAGCGCAGTGCCAGCCAGATTCGCCACAAAACGCAGTTCCCGGTCGCGAAAGGCGGCAAAATGATCCGCCTGCAAAGCATCCAGCGTTAGTGCTCCGATCAGGGTTTGCCCATAAAACAGCGGTAAACCAATACAGGCATGAACATGCAGCTCCGTATTTTCGGGAATCAGCCCATCCCAGGGATCGGGTAAATCACTATCCGCAGGAAAACGCACCACATCACCCGCACGCGCAATCGCTTCCAGCCGGGGATGTGCGTCGAGACTAAAACGACGCCCCATCACATCAGGTGCCAGCCCCGCCGTGGCCAGGGGGCGAAAGCCGAGATTTTCGTAACGCAGCAGCGCGGTAGCATCGCATCTAAACAGATGGTGGATACTGTGGATGATGCGACTAAAGCGATCATGCCCTGATAGCCCACTCTGCAATTCAACTGCCAGAGCGGCAATACCGTCAAAGGAAAGGGCCATCATTGTTTACTCGCCAGATAATGTTAAAAACACAATAGCAATGCATTGTAATATTGACAAATCAGAAAGAGTTTAATGTTTAAGATCATATAATTACAAACTGGCATGGATCATGCGAGAAAAGTATATGCTCGCTAAATAACAGGTGAACCTACTATGAAGCATCGTGATGAAGTTTTTGCCCAGGTCGAGGCGGCAGTCCACAACAATGTCATCCGGGAGATGAACGAATTGCTCGGACAGCTGAGTTCAGATGCTGAGCTGAGTCGTGAAGATCGATTTGCAGCCCAGCAACGCCTACGTCAGGCCGTTTTTATGCGAGATCAGGAAAAGGATGAACTTGCTGCACAACGTCATAAATGGCTAACGCGCGGCGGGGTGATTAAATGACATATATACCAGGGCCGCATTAAAATGCGGCTTTACGCTGACCTTACTCCACTTTACTACCCGCTGCTGGCGTCCAGCTATGCCAGATCTGCCAGAACACCTCGCCCACCACCTCACGTAAATCATCGATAGCAAAATCAGTCTTCACCGTAATGCCTGCCAATGTTGCCGTTATCATAGATTTATGCGGCTTTTCGGCCAGTGCCAACTGAAAAGCCTCACAGTGATTACCCAGCCACACCATACGGCTGCAAGTGCAGGAAGGTGCATTGTGTACCACTAAATTTGGATCCCTTTTTTCTTCAACCAACATATCAACTCCTTATCAATCCGCCATTACCATTAAGCGGGTTAAGGCAAGTAACATGCCAATTTCAGCCCCCTGTATTTAAAGGAATAATACCGTTCCCTCCTGAGGGAGGTTGTCTATTTGACCTGTCTTACCGACATCAATTGTGTAATTAACAATAAAAAATAAAGCAAAGCGGCAGCTGCCATTTAAATGATAATCATTATCCATTGAATGGCAATAAACACCTTGCAGAGGTACATATTTAAATAATTATGAAAACAACTGGTTAATTAGAAATGAAACTTGCCCTTACATATTGAAGGGATATCTGGCTTGCTTATTTCTCCATTTCTTTCTATGAAAAAATAACCCTTCATGATGAGTTTCTCACCTCACAGGCAAATATACCTCCAAAGGGGTATTACGATCGACACATAAGATGATTCTGGATCAAAGTTTTTAACCTACTGTTATTGATTTAATAAAAAGAAACCCATGCAGTCAGGCTTCAAGACCAGGAGGAATATGTGAGCGTAAAAAAGCTTCCATCTGAAAAATCATTAATACAGCAGTGGACTCCTGAAGACCCCAGTTTTTGGCAACAGCAAGGGCAGCATATTGCACGACGTAATTTGTGGATCTCCGTCAGCGCGTTATTACTGGCGTTCTGTGTCTGGATGCTTTTTAGTGCCGTTACGCTAAATCTCAATCGGGCCGGATTTAATTTTTCTGTTGACCAGCTGTTTTTATTAACCGCCCTGCCATCATTGTCCGGCGCGATTTTTCGTGTGCCCTACTCGTTTATCGTACCGGTACTCGGCGGCAGACGCTGGACAGTCATCAGCACGGCGATTTTGGTAATTCCCTGCCTGTGGCTGGGCTTTGCTGTGCAGAATCCAGCCACTCCTTATGCGGTGTTCATCATCATTGCATTGCTGTGCGGATTAGCCGGGGCAAATTTCGCGTCCAGCATGGGCAATATCAGCCTGTTTTTCCCTAAAGCACGTCAGGGGGCAGCACTGGGCATCAACGGTGGATTAGGCAACCTGGGGGTGAGCGTCATGCAATTGCTGGCCCCGCTGGTGATTGTGGTGCCTTTCGTCGGCGGCATCACCCTACAGGATGGCAGCACCTTGTGGCTGGCGAACGCCGCATGGATTTGGGTGCCATTGCTGATTATCGCCTCGCTTGCCGCCTGGTTTGGTATGAACGATATCGCCGGGATGCGCGCATCATTACGTGATCAGCTCCCGGTGCTGAAAAGTGTCCATTTATGGATTCTGGGCATGTTGTATCTCGCGACTTTTGGATCTTTTATCGGCTTCTCCGCCGGTTTTGCCATGCTGGCTAAAACGCAATTCCCGGAAGTCAACATTATCCATCTCGCCTTCTTTGGCCCGTTATTGGGGGCGCTGGCTCGGTCAGCAGGCGGCATGATATCGGACAAGCTGGGCGGCGTGCGCGTCACCACCGTGAATTTCCTGCTGATGGCGTTCTTTTCTGCGCTGCTGTTTTTAACCTTACCCGGTGCGCGAGGGGCCTCATTTTTAAGTTTTTATATCGTATTTATGGGGCTATTCCTGACCGCAGGTTTGGGTAGCGGTTCCACCTATCAAATGATTGCCGTGATATTCCGACAGCTCACCCAGCAGCGCATGCTGGCAAAGGGAGTCAGTCCTGAAACTGCCCGCCATACAGCCATTACCGACACCGCCGCTGCACTGGGGTTTATTTCTGCATTAGGTGCTATCGGGGGCTTTTTTATTCCTAAAGCCTTTGGTACGTCGCTGGAAATAACCGGTTCACCAATCGGCGCGATGAAAATATTCCTGTTGTTCTATCTCGTTTGTTTTTTTATCACCTGGATTCTTTACGGCCGTCGTAAAGCGGTCACCGAATAATTACTGGAGAAGCGTCATGAGTAAACTTCTTGACCGCTTTCGCTATTTCAAACAGAAAGGTGAAAGTTTTGCGGATGGACATGGTCAGGTATATCACACCAACCGTGACTGGGAAGACAGCTATCGCCAGCGCTGGCAATACGACAAAATTGTGCGTTCCACCCACGGCGTCAATTGTACCGGTTCCTGTAGCTGGAAGATCTATGTCAAAAACGGCCTGGTCACCTGGGAAACACAGCAGACGGATTATCCTCGCACCCGCCCTGACCTGCCTAACCATGAACCACGCGGTTGCCCGCGTGGGGCCAGTTACTCATGGTATCTGTACAGCGCCAATCGTTTGAAATACCCGCTGATTCGCAAAGCGCTGCTGGAGCTGTGGCGCGAAGCATTGGGCCAGCACGCCGATCCGGTGATTGCCTGGCAAACGATTATGGCCGACAGCGCCAGGAGTGAGCATTTTAAAACGCAGCGAGGCCGTGGCGGCTTTGTGCGGGCCAGCTGGCAGGAGTTAAACCAGCTGATTGCCGCCGCCAATATCTGGACCATCAAAAATTATGGCCCGGATCGTATCGCCGGATTCTCCCCGATTCCCGCCATGTCGATGGTCTCCTATGCGGCGGGCACACGTTATCTGTCGCTGATTGGCGGCACCTGTCTGAGTTTTTACGACTGGTACTGCGATCTGCCACCGGCCTCGCCGATGACCTGGGGCGAGCAAACCGATGTACCGGAATCGGCAGACTGGTACAACTCCAGCTATATCATTGCCTGGGGTTCCAATGTGCCGCAGACCCGCACGCCGGATGCCCATTTTTTCACCGAGGTACGCTACAAGGGCACCAAAACGGTTGCCATTACTCCCGACTACTCCGAAGTCGCCAAACTGAGCGATCAGTGGCTGGCCCCGAAACAGGGCACCGACAGCGCACTGGCGCTGGCAATGGGGCATGTGATCCTCAATGAGTTCCACCTGAAAAGCCCCAGCGATTACTTTATCAACTACGCGCGCCACTACACCGATATGCCGATGCTGGTGGTGCTGGAACCGCGTGAAGATGGCAGTTTTGCCCCGGGTCGCCAGTTACGGGCGGCTGATCTGATCGATAACCTTGGTGAAGAAAATAATCCGCAGTGGAAAACCGTGGCCTGTGATGCTTCCGGTGAACTGGTGGTGCCCAATGGTTCGATTGGTTTTCGCTGGGGTGAGAAAGGTAAATGGAATCTGGAGCCAAAAGCAGCAGGCGCAATCACGCAATTAGCGTTGAGCCTGATTGAGCAGCGCGATGCGGTGCTGGATGTGGCTTTCCCCTATTTTGGTGGACTGGAAAGCCCGCATTTCCGCCATGTGGAGCAGGAGTCGGTGCTGCGGCATAAACTGCCGGTGAAATACCTGACGCTGGCTGATGGCAGCCAGACGCCGGTGGCTTCTGTTTATGATTTGACTCTCGCCAACTACGGCATCGATCGCGGGCTGGATGATAGCAACTGCGCCCGCGATTATGACGATGTTCGTGCCTACTCCCCGGCATGGGCGGAACAGATTTGTGGCGTACCACGCAGCCAAATCGAAAAAATTGCCCGTGAGTTTGCCAGCACTGCGCATAAAACGCATGGTCGTTCGATGATTATTCTCGGTGCCGGTATCAACCACTGGTATCACATGGATATGTCCTACCGCGCCCTGATCAACATGCTGGTATTTTGTGGCTGCGTCGGTCAGACCGGGGGCGGCTGGGCGCATTATGTCGGACAGGAAAAACTCAGGCCACAAACCGGCTGGACGCCGCTGGCTTTCGCGCTGGACTGGAACCGTCCTCCGCGTCATATGAACAGCACCTCGTTTTTCTATAACCACGCCAGCCAGTGGCGGTTTGAAAAACTGCAGGTAAAAGAGTTGCTGTCACCCTTAGCGGATCCGCAACAGTATTCCGGGCATTTGCTCGATTTCAACGTTCGCGCTGAGCGGATGGGCTGGCTGCCCTCTTCACCACAACTCAATATCAATCCGCTGGACATCGCTACAAAGGCGCAGCAGGCCGGTCAGTCGGCCGAAGCCTGGACCGCTGCGGCGTTGAAGGCTGGCGATCTGCGCATGGCCAGCGAACAACCTGATAGTGGCAACAACCATCCACGCAATATGTTTATCTGGCGATCCAACCTGCTGGGTTCTTCAGGAAAAGGCCATGAATATATGCTGCGTTACCTGCTGGGGACCGAGAGCGGTATTCAGGGGGAACCCGAGGATGATGAAGCGCTGATGCCGGAAGAGGTGGAATGGCAAACCGCAGCGCTTAAAGGCAAGCTGGATCTGCTGGTGACGCTGGATTTTCGCATGTCCAGCACCTGCCTGTTCTCCGATATCGTCCTGCCAACCGCCACATGGTATGAAAAAGATGATATGAACACCTCGGATATGCATCCGTTCATTCATCCACTTTCCGCTGCCGTTGATCCCGCCTGGGAATCCAAAAGCGACTGGGAAATCTACAAAGGCATCGCCAAAACCTTCTCGCAGCTGTGCGTGGGGCACCTGGGTCAGGAGACCGATGTGGTCTTGCAGCCGATTCAGCACGATTCTCCGGCCGAGCTGGCGCAGACGGGTGACATTCTCGACTGGAAAAAAGACCAGTGTGATTTGATCCCCGGTAAAACCGCACCACATATCATCAGCGTGCAGCGCGATTACCCGGCCACTTACGAACGCTTTACCTCGGTTGGCCCGCTGCTGGAAAAACTGGGGAATGGCGGCAAAGGGATCAGCTGGAATACCGACAAAGAAGTGGATCTGCTGCGTCGTCTTAATTACGTCAAAGCTGAAGGACCGGCAAAGGGGCAACCTCAGATCAACAGCGCGATTGATGCGGCGGAAGTCATCCTGACGCTGGCACCGGAAACCAATGGCCAGGTGGCGGTAAAAGCCTGGAATGCGCTTAGCGAGTTTACCGGTCGCGACCACGCGCATCTGGCACAGCCGAAAGAAGAGGAAAAAATCCGCTTCCGCGATATTCAGGCTCAGCCGCGCAAGATCATCTCCAGCCCGACCTGGTCAGGACTGGAAGATGAACACGTTTCCTATAACGCCGGATACACCAATGTGCATGAGCTGATCCCGTGGCGCACCCTGAGTGGACGCCAGCAGCTGTATCAGGATCACCCGTGGATGCGCGCGTTTGGTGAAAGCCTGGTGGCCTATCGTCCTCCGGTGGATACGCGCAGCGTGGCGAATTTAAGCCATATCCCGTCGAACGGTTTCCCGGAGAAGGCGCTTAACTTCCTTACCCCTCATCAGAAATGGGGTATCCACTCCACTTACAGCGAGAACCTGCTGATGCTAACGCTGTCGCGTGGAGGCCCCATCGTGTGGATGAGCGAAGCCGATGCCAAAGAGTTGGGTATCGAGGATAACGACTGGATTGAAGCCTTCAACGCCAACGGAGCCTTAACCGCGCGTGCGGTGGTCAGCCAGCGCGTACCCGCCGGTATGACCATGATGTACCACGCGCAGGAGCGTCTGATGAATATCCCCGGTTCCGAGGTCACCGGGATGCGTGGCGGTATCCACAACTCGGTGACCCGCGTCTGTCCAAAACCCACCCATATGATTGGTGGCTACGCGCAGCTGGCTTATGGCTTTAACTACTACGGCACTGTTGGATCCAACCGTGACGAATTCATCATGGTGCGCAAGATGAAGAAGGTGAACTGGCTCGATGACGAAAACCGCGATCAGGTGCAGGAGGGTGCGAAATGAAAATCCGTTCACAGGTCGGTATGGTGTTAAATCTGGACAAATGCATTGGTTGTCATACCTGCTCAGTCACCTGCAAAAACGTCTGGAGCAGCCGCGAAGGCATGGAATATGCCTGGTTTAACAATGTCGAAACCAAACCGGGACAGGGCTATCCCTATGCATGGGAAGACCAGGAAAAATGGCACGGCGGCTGGATCCGTAAAATCAACGGCCGCCTGGCACCGCGTCTCGGTAATCGCACCTCGGTGTTATCCAAAATCTTCGCCAACCCGGTGCTACCGGCCATTGATGATTATTACGAACCCTTCACCTACGACTATCAGCATCTGCATACCGCGAAAGCGGGCAAAAACCAGCCCACGGCACGCCCGCGTTCTCTGATTAGCGGCGAACGTATGGATAAAATCACCGGCGGTCCCAACTGGGAAGAGTTACTGGGTGGTGAATTCAGTAAACGTTCGGCGGATAAGAACTTTGATTCGATGCAAAAGGAGATGTACGGGCAGTTTGAAAACACCTTCATGATGTATCTGCCGCGTTTATGTGAGCATTGCCTGAATCCCAGTTGCGTCGCTACTTGTCCCAGCGGCGCGATCTACAAGCGTGAAGAGGACGGCATTGTGCTGATCGATCAGGACAAATGCCGTGGCTGGCGTATGTGCATCAGTGGCTGCCCTTACAAGAAAATCTATTTCAACTGGAAAAGCGGCAAATCCGAGAAATGTATTTTCTGTTATCCGCGTATTGAATCGGGCATGCCGACCGTTTGCTCAGAAACCTGCGTCGGCCGTATCCGCTACCTTGGCGTGTTGCTGTATGACGCCGATAAAATTGCCGAGGCGGCCAGCACCGAAGACGAGCAACAACTGTATGAACGCCAGTGCGAAGTGTTTTTAGATCCCAACGATCCACGGGTGATCGAGGAAGCGCTGAAGCAAGGCATCCCACAAAATGTGATCGATGCGGCTCAGGCCTCACCGGTGTGGAAACTGGCGATGGACTGGAAACTGGCGCTGCCGTTGCATCCGGAATACCGCACGCTGCCGATGGTATGGTATGTACCGCCGTTGTCTCCCATTCAGTCAGTCGCCGATAACGGTGGGTTGGAAAACAATGACAGCGTGCTACCCGATGTCGAAAGCCTGCGCATTCCGGTGCAGTACCTTGCCAATATGTTAACCGCAGGCGACACCGCGCCGGTGTTGCGCGCCTTGAAACGCATGATGGCGATGCGTCATTTCAAACGTTCCCAGACGGTAGAAGGCGTCACCGATACCCGCGCGCTGGAGGAAGTCGGGTTGACGGAAGCCCAGGTGGAGGAAATGTACCGTTATCTGGCTATCGCCAATTACGAAGATCGTTTCGTCATCCCCACCAGCCATCGCGAACTGGCGCGTGAAGCGTTCCCGGAACGCAATGGTTGTGGCTTCAGCTTTGGCGATGGTTGCCACGGCAGCGATACCAAATTCAACCTGTTTAACAGTCGCCGAATTGATGCCATCAACGTTGGCGATAAAGCGGGAGGTGAATGATGGAGATTCTTAAACTCATCGGCATCCTGCTGGAGTATCCCGACGAGGAGGTCTGGCAACATCAGGAGGAGGTGCTGTCGCTGGCCGCGCAACAGCAGCCGGGATTGCTGCCTTTTGTGCAGCAGTATCTCGCCACCCCACCACTGGATATGCAGAGCGACTGGTGTGCCTTATTTGAACGCGGCCGGGCAACCTCATTGCTGCTGTTCGAGCATGTTCATGCGGAGTCACGCGATCGGGGCCAGGCGATGGTGGATTTGCTGGCGCAATATGAACGGGCCGGATTGCAACTTAACTGCCGTGAACTGCCCGATTACCTGCCTTTGTATCTCGAATATCTGAGTATGTTGCCTGCCAGTGAGGCGCGTCAGGGGTTGCTGGATATCGCGCCAATTCTGGCGTTGATCGGTGGACGGCTGAAGGAGCGCGACAGCAACTTTTGCCAGCTGTTTGATGCGATGCTGCGTGTGGCGGAAAGTCCGTTACGCAGTGACAGCGTCACAAGCCAGGTTGCCAGCGAAGTTCGCGATGACACCCATGCCGCGCTGGATGCGGTCTGGGAGGAAGAACAGGTGAAATTTATTGATGACAACGCCTGTGATAACAGCGCGCAGCAGCAACATCAACGACGCTTCCGGGATGAACATTCACCCCAGTATCTCGATCTCTCTGCGGGAGGATCACGCTAATGCACTATCTCAATTTGTTGTTCTTTGATATCTATCCCTACCTGTGCGGCACCGTTTTTCTGGTCGGCAGCTGGCTGCGTTACGATTACGGTCAGTACACCTGGCGCGCCTCCTCCAGCCAGATGCTGGATAAAAAAGGCATGCGCCTGGCCTCGAACCTGTTTCATATCGGTATCCTCGGTATCTTCTTTGGACATCTGTTTGGCCTGCTGACACCGCACTGGGTGTACGAGCCATTCCTCTCCATTGCCGCCAAGCAGAAAATGGCGATGGCGGCGGGCGGCGTGTTTGGCATCATGACGCTGGTGGGGGGCTTGCTGCTGTTAAAGCGTCGTCTGTATAACCCGCGCATCCGGGCCACCTCGACCCATGCCGATGTGCTTATCCTCGCCATTCTGGTGATCCAATGCACACTGGGGCTGACCACTATCCTGTTCTCGATGCAGCATATGGACGGGGAAGGCATGATGAAACTGGTGGGCTGGGCGCAGGCGATTGTCACTTTCCGTGGCAATGCGGCTGAGCATCTCAACGGGGTGGAGTGGATTTATCGCGTTCATCTGGTGCTGGGTATGACGATTTTCCTGCTGTTCCCGTTTACCCGCCTGGTACACGTGTGGAGTGCACCAGTGGAATATTTTACCCGTCGCTATCAGGTTGTGAGATCACGCAGATAAAAAATCGGTCCAGCTGGCATTTGCCTGCTGGGCCGATGTTCATCCGTTACGATGGCAAGTTTGAAACTGCGCGGCATGCAGCGCTTTTATCTGACAATAAGTCATATAATTAACGCCAGTTAATGCCCATCGTGAAACGGAGTTCCAATGGATATCAATCCAACCCTATCGGTACGTCCAATTATGGGAAGCAGGCGTGACTTTGGGATTCGGCAGCGTTAGCCTGGCGCTCAGCACGGCCACTGAGAGCATGGCGGTTAACCTGATCGAGACTGAACCCACGGAATAACCACTATCCTGCATTGACGCGGGTATTTTTCCTCCACCAGGCACGGAATCCTTATGAATAGCCAGACAACCTTATTGATCTCCCCCCTTGTACCAACGGCAACGCCCCCTGTGATGCTCTGGCAGACGGGGTTCTCTTCGCAGATTGCTTTTGTCAGCCAAAGCCCCCTGAATTTTACAATGTCCCCGCGCGCTGCTTATCCAAATAATCCGGACAGTGCGGAAGAATATGAACGCTGGAGAATTGACTGGCTCAGGACAAACCTGAAGGCTGTCGGTGGCAAGAAGACTGCGCTGGATAAACTGATAGCGCTGCAAAAAATGCCGGGGTATCAGGGCTGTAGCATGAGGACTCTGACACGCCTCCTGAAACGAGTGGGGATGAACGTGAGTTATGACATAGTGAAGCTGGCTCAATTGGCACACCGAACAAAAATCACCGATACGCAGCAAACATGGTTTGATGGCAACTGGAAAAAGGCCTGCGGTTTATCTAAGAAGGAACGGCTAAGAAGCCTGCTCAGCCAGCCAGGAAGACCCCCTATCAAGCCACCTGAACTTTGGTTATTGCTTTATAACGCAGCTCAGCCTACGGGAATGACAACGGTGCGTAATATGCTGGCGGCAATGACGGTCAACATCAACCAGGTGCAGATTAAGTTAGTGAATGATACCTGGCATAGCCTTGACCATCGCCACACCACCAGCATTGTGCCCCAACTGATCAGGTTGCTGCTGCGGCTCGAAAACAAGTCCAGCCTGCAACCGGTTGAAGTCATGGTTGCCTTGACAGAAGGCAATGTCGAGGTCAACTCCACGGCGATGGGACATGCCGCCGCCGCGGCGCGGGTCAGGTTCACCCAGGCTGATGTGGCGTGGATAAAGAGAGTCTGGCCGGGCATCAACAAAGAAGTGCCGCAATTTATGCAAATGGTGGAATTGCTAAACCAGTATCAGGATCTGGATGACATGACACCTGGCAAAGTGGTGCGATTGCTATGGGAAATTGACGAGTATGTCTGCCCGGCGATCATAGGTCATGCACGCAGTATGGTCATGCAACAACGTAATGGTGTTGTCGTTGACCCTGATGACCCGGTTCCTGAGCTTATCGATCTGGAACCTGAGTCAGCGATGAGCCCCCCTCCTCCTGTTGCAAAACCAGCCTCACCCGTCCGATTTCAGTTACCAGGGCAAGACGAACTTTTCCCTGTTAAGGAACAGGAGTGGAAATGGCAGTTGGACCAGGAACTGGAACCTTAACCACCGTGTGCCAAAGCCCGGAGCAACCCTCCATTTTGCCGCCCTGGAGACGACACCGATTCCATCCCTGGAACAGTGGTATGACGGGTCAGAACAGCAACTGAAATGGCCTCGGGATCAGGAGTTGGGCTGATGAGTAGCTTCCCGAAACACCAGCGGCAAATACCCTGATGCCTCAGCGCTGACCCGCACAGCACCGTCACGCATGACAAACGGTATTTCCCCCTGATCAAGACAGGATTGCAGTACCGATAAGGATTCTACCGCAAACACCAGCGCCACCATCCGGGCTTCAGGTGCGGTAAGCGTCATGCCAAACTCCCTGTTCACCTGTTGCGGGGTAATCACCCGGATGCGCGTCCGTCCCCCCTGCAACGCGTAGCCCGCACCGCTGGTATCCAGCACCGGCTCGCTGGCAAACAGACGGGCATACAGTGCCATCCCGGCTCCGGGATTGTCAGCAGCCAGCACAAACTCGGTGATGTCCTTCACCCCGTTCGGATGCTGCTGCCACTCCGGCTGCCATACCGCCTGTGGTGTCAGGTGCTGGCAGAAAAAGCTGAACCCTCCGGCAACTGCACTGGCACGCAGCCGGGTAATACAGAACCTGGCATCACAATGTTCACCATCAGGCAGGGTCACTTCGCGAGAGAACATCGTCGGTGGTTCCCCCTCCAGGTGCAGCGCCTTCAGTATCTGCCACGCCTGCCGGGCATCGGTAGTTTTCCACACCAGTCCCGCCAGACCAATCGTCACCTGCCACAATCCCCGGCTGCCAGTGGCGCGCGTCGGTTCATAACCCAGCAGTTCCAGATAGTTTTCGCCAAAAATCGCCAGATGGTTGCTGGACCCCATGCTGTGATGCCCGCGCGCCAGCAATTGAAACCCCATCCGGGTAAAACGATCACAGGCCTGATCGAGTTGGTCATTCACGTTAATCACCGCGTGATCAAAACGTGGTTTGAGCGGAGAAGTCATGCTGCCCGACCTCCAAAGTAGAGTTCCCGCATCTGCGGATCGTTAAGTAATTTGTCTGCGGTGCCACTCATGGCGACCTTGCCCAGCGCCAGCACATAGGCACGATCCGAGATATGCAGTGCTTCCATCGCATTCTGCTCCACCATCAACACCGTCACTTTTTCCTGATGACGGATAGTCTGAATCGCGCTGAATACGTCACTCAGCATTTTCGGTGACAGGCCAGCAGAAGGTTCATCCAATAACAACACCTCTGGTGCGGGCATTAACGCACGCGCCAGCGCCAGAATTTGTCGTTCTCCCCCCGAGAGCGCTGAGGCTGCCATACGCCATTTGGCCTTCAGCACCGGATAGGTTTCCGCCAGGCTGGCCATGCGCTGACGTCGCTGTTCCGGGGCGAGAAACTGTCCGCCGGTTTGCAGGTTTTCCGCAATGGTCAGGTTGTTAAACACGTTATTTAACTGCGGAACAAACCCCAGCGCACAATCGCGCACTTTGCGGTGTGCCGGAATGCCGCCGGTTTCCCGGCCATTGATGGTGACACTTCCCTGACGCGGAGCCAGAAAGCCAGCAATGGTTTTTAACAGCGTCGATTTACCGCAACCGTTGGGACCCAGCAGCGTAACGATTTCACAGTCGTTAACCTCAAGCGAAATACCGTGCAGGATATCGATGCCTGGGGTGTATCCTGCCACCACTTCATTCAGCGTGATCATACTGCTTCCTTTAATGCAGCTGTGCCGTGGCCGAGATAGGCCTCCAGCACCTGTTGATTGTTAGCCAGTTCATCCGGACGGCAGCTGGCGACGATCTGTCCGCGATCCAGCACAATGCAGCGCTGGCACAGGCTGGCGATAAAATGCATATCATGCTCAATCACCAGCAACGCAATCCCCTGTGCCGCGAGCGTCAGCAGCGTCTCTGCCAGTTGCTGGCGCAGATGCGGATGCACCCCCGCCATCGGTTCATCGAGCATCAGCACCTGCGGATTGCCCATCAGCGCGCAGGCAATACCCAGCAATTTCTTCTGCCCGCCCGATAACGCCGCGGCAGGCAAATCTTTCACCTTGCTGAGCAACATGACTTCCAGCAGATGCAATGCTTTCTCTTTATCCTGCCGTTCGATTTTCCGTGCCTGCCGCAAGGCCAGCAGACCACTCCACAAGCCATGGGCGCGCGTTCCGGCAGCCATTACCACTTCCAGCACCGTCATTTTTTCCGGCATCGCCGGTAACTGAAAAGTACGGGCGATACCGGCAGCAATAATGCGATGCGTGGGCAGACGGTCAATGGTGTGCTCTGCAAAACGGATGCTGCCGCTGTCCGCAGGCGTAAAGCCAGAGATGGTGTTCAGCAGCGTACTTTTGCCTGAGCCATTCGGCCCCAACAGGCCGAGGATTTCCCCCTTCCCCAGCGTGAAGCTGACGGAGGTCAACACCTTGTTACCGCCAAAGGCTTTACTCAGGTCAGTGACCTGTAAAATGGGTGTCATGATAAAACCCTCAATTTTTCCGGCAGCAGCCCCGCCGGACGCAGCAGCAGGCAGAGCAGCAAGGTGAATCCGACCAGACCGAGACGTAATGCGCCGGTCAGATCAGCGCTGAAGTGTAAGTAGTCTTTGGCAAACGGAATCAGGTTGTATAGCGCCTCCACCACCAGTACGCCAAGCAACACACCCCGCACGTTACCCAGCCCCCCAATCATCACCATGCTCCAGATCAGGAAGGTTTCCGATGACAGCAGATAATCAGGGCTGGCGTAGTTGGTGTACCAGGCCAGCAACATCCCTGCCAGGCAACCCATCACCGCACTGCTCATCAGCGCCCGGCATTTTAGCCACGGCAGCGAGTAACCCATGCACATTGCCAGCTGCGGTTGCTCACGCATCAGGCGTAGCGCGCGACCAAAGCGACTGGCAGCAAAACGCAGGGAAACCACGGTACTTAACGCCACGGCCAGCAAAATCACTCCGCCAAACAGCAGTGGCCCGCCGTTCCAGGGTGCGCTAATACCGCCAATCCCCTGTGCGCCGCCGGTTATCTGATCCTCATTGGTCATGACAATGCGGATGATCTCCGCCAGCGCCAGCGTCGCGATGCCCCAGTAATCCGCTGCCAGCTGACGACCCAGCGTTGCCATCAGCAGGCTGACTAACATGGCAATAGCGATACCTGCCGGTAAGGCAAACCACAATGACCAGCCGAACTGGCTGCTCAGTGCCACCGCGTAAGCGCCGATACCGACGAAAGCGATATGGCCGAAGTTGAGTAACCCGGCGTAACCCGCCTGGAGATTGAGCGCCAGTGCAATGACCGCATAGATCCCCGCCAGGCAGAAAATATTCAGGAGAAACTCAGACACGTCGCACCTCACGGTTAAACAAGCCAAAAGGACGCAGCCATAAAGCCAGCAGCAGCATGACAAACGAGCAGGCATTGACCCAGGTCACCGGCACAAAGGCCATTTGCCCGTCAATCAGACTGCCGAAATCGACATTGGTGATAAGGGTTTCGGTGATGGCGATCAGCAACGCACCAAACACCGCCCCGAGCGGGTTACCCAACCCACCGAGAATGGCGGCCGCCAGCACCGGCAGCATCAGGTCATTGCCCTGATTAATGTAGGCACTGCCCTGCATCGCCATCATCGAACCCCCGAGGCTAGCGAGCATCCCGGCCACCAGATTCACCACATGCACGATGGCAGTGGCGTTAAGCCCCGATGCCGCTGCCAGTTCACGATTGCTGGCAAGCGCGCGCACCGCCCGCCCCTGCGGCGTCCAGAACAACACCAGCGCAAAGACGAGGATCAGCGACAAGGTAATGATCAGGCTGAACAACCGGTCACTGGAGAGACGCGCACCGGCGAACTCCCACATGCTGCCCATCGGCAGATTAAAGCTGACGGGTGCCGATCCCTCGGCCCCCAGCATCACCGCGATAATCACCATCGACACCGCCAGCGAGCCAATCATGGCGTTGGCGGTGCCACTCTTCAGCAATGGCTGAAACACCCAGTGATGCAGCAGCACCGACAACAGGCCGCACAACACAGCGGCCAGCAGCATCGCCAGCAACAGCGGCATACCGAGTTGCAAACCACCGGCGGTAAGAAACGCGCCGGTCATGGCGTATTGCATATGGGCGATATTGGCAAAACGCACCAGCCCATAAACCAGGCTTAATCCCAGCGCCACCAGCGATAAATCGGCAGTGCGCATTAGCGTATCGAGCATAAACGGCAACATAACGTTTTCCTGCAATCAAGACCGTAAAGGCACGGGTTAGCGCGCCACCAGTTCACCGTTCTGCGCTTTCACGTTGAGATACGGTTGGCTCTGGCGTTGGTTATCGCTATCCAGATCGAGTTTGCCGGTCAGGCCGTTAAAACCTGGTGCGACGGTTTGCATGGCGGTGATCATGGCTGCCGGTGCGCTGCTGTGTGCCTGCTTGATCGCAGCTGCGGCTAGCATGATGCTGTCATAGGCATAGCTACCGTAGACGGAACGCGGTTTCTCTTTAAACTGTGCCTGATATTGCTGGTTATAGGCTTCTGCCGCCTGATTACCGCTGGCTCCGCCCACTTCCATACCAAGCTGACCATTGGTGTACTGCACAGGAGAGTCGGCAATCGCCATCGTCAAATACATGCCGTACCACGGGGTGTTGTGCAGGCCAAGTTCCCACGCCTCACGATTCAGGACGATGGCATCCTGACCGTAGCTGGTATACACGTAAGCCTGGGGTTGAGCGCGGGAGATTTGCTCCAGTTCACGGCGGTAAGAAGGCTGCCCACTGGTATACAGCACCTTTGCCACAACTTTGCCGCCAGCGGCTTCAAACGCTTTGGTGAATTGCTGTGCCATGCCCTGGCCGTAGGCCCCATCTGGTGCGACAAATGCCACTTTGCTGTAACCCAGTTTGCGCACATCTGCGGCTGAGAAACGCGCGGAAAGATCATCAAGACCAATCACGCTCCACGAGGTTTTACCGATTTTGCGGATATCGGCACTGGTGCCGGAAATATTGATATGCAGCAGCTGGTTCTTCACCAGGTATTGCCCCACCGGGATAGTGACACTGGAGGAGAAATCCCCTACGACCAGCGGCACTTTGTTGACCTGCGTCAGCTTGCGCACTGCACTCAGGCCCGTCACCGGGCTGCCTGCTGAGTCTTCCACTATCACCTGGAGTTTTTCACCGTTTACACCACCCGCAGCATTGATCTGATTCACCGCCAGTTCGATACCACGACGCTGATCTTCACCAATGCTGGCGCTGGTCCCGGTGAGCGGCAAAATCGCCCCCAGCGTGATATCCGCCAGTGCGTTATGTGCAACCAGTGACAACAAAACACCCGTAACAGCCGAAAAGGGGAACATCTTTTTCATGATCTTTCTCCAGTTTTCAATAAGTTCCGGCTCTGAGGCCGGTATCTATCCCCATAAAGGGGCCCTGATGTTGGCGAGGTGAAGCAAAGTCGATGCAGAAGTGCATACACTTGTGTATTAAGCAAGGGCTGTGCCATACGCCACAATGGCAGGCATGAAGAAGCAGCGGGTTTCTGCCGCTGGTGAGAAAATACTCAACAAATACAACGCCAGTGACCGCAGAAATAATTTTACCTGGCAAACGATCACGGGATTAAAAAACCAATCAGGCAGGATTTATCGTAATGCACAAGTGAATACACTTAAGTCTATTTTGGTGCAGCGCTGTCATTTCATGGTGCAAATAAACATAAGCATGGCGTCTTAAATAAAGCGGGATTGCCCGAGAGGATGCACGCAGAAGTGTATGCATTTATTTGTTGAGTTGCGCCCCGGGACTGTGCTAACAATTTAAAAATAGCGCTGCGGTAGTCACGATGCAGCAGGGAATTAAGGGGACAGCATTGGTCATCGCAAAAAAGAAAATCCGCAGTGCCGACAGCGTAGAAAAGGTGTACGAGAAGGTTAAGCTGCTGGCAATTGACTACCAGTTTCGTCCTGGCGAACGTGTCAATGAAGTCGAGCTGGCGGCGGAGCTGGGGGTTTCCCGCACCCCGGTGCGCGAGGCGCTGAACCGTCTGGCGCAGGAAGGTTTTATGAACTTTGTACCGAACCGGGGTTTTTACTCGCGCGATCTGACGCCAGACGGTGTGCGTGAACTGTATGAAGTGCGCATGGTGATTGAGCAATCCACCTTTCGCTTTGCCTGCCTGCGCGCCAGCGATGAAGATATTGCGCGTACTACCGCCATCTGGGAAAACGTCACCCTTCATCCCCCCGAGTTGCAGGATGCCGACTACTGGGCGCGCATTGCCCAAGTGGATGAGCTGTTTCATATGGAGATTGCCCGTATCGCCCGCAATACCCGGCTATACGAGATGCTGGAGAGTTTAAACTCCCTCAGCCGCTTCTTCCGTCGTATCGATCTGGAAGCCCCGGTACGCCGCAATAACGCTTACGATGAACATGTGGAAATTATTGCCGCCCTGCGCGCCCGTGATATTGATAAAGGCGTCCGCTTAATGGAACAACATATTTCCCTGAGTTCAGAGCATGCTGTGGCGGTGACCAAAGAAGGCCTGGCGCGGATATATTTAAGTCTTTGAATCATTAATTAGCGGCGGTTATTCACACCGCCATGTTATTACCTATCATATTGCGGGGCGCTATGGGAGATATTTCTCAGGAGCTGATCCGTCAGGCGATTGACTGGCGGCGGGAATTGCATCGCATCCCGGAAATTGGTTTACAGGAAATCAAAACATCAGAAAAGATCGCTGAGTTATTAAGCGGGTTTGGTCTGGAAGTCCATCGTGGTATTGCCGGGACCGGTATGGTGGCGGTCCTGCACAACGGGCCAGGTCCCACTATCGGGCTACGCGCAGATATTGATGCGCTGCCGATGCAGGAACGCACTGGCTGCGACTGGCAATCGATCCATGCAGGAGCGATGCACGCCTGCGGCCATGATGGACACAGCGCTATCCTGCTCGGGGCCGCGCGTCATTTAGCGCAAACGCGCCAGTTTAGCGGCACCGTCTGTTTTATTTTCCAGCCCGCAGAAGAGAATGCCGGAGGTGGCCGCCTGATGATTGAAGACGGTTTATTCAGCCGTTTTCCGATGCAGTCGGTATTTGCACTGCATAATTGGCCCGGCCTGCCACTGGGTGAATGCGCTATCAGTCCCGGGGTGATGATGGCATCGCAGGATAACTTCACCATCACGCTACAGGGGAAAGGCTGCCATGCTGCCATGCCGGAACGGGGCGCTGACCCGATTATCGCCGCCTCGCAGCTGGTGCTGGCGTTACAGACCATCGCCGCGCGCCGCCTGTCGCCGCTGGAGCAATGTGTTATCAGCGTGACGCAGATTCACGCCGGGGAAGCTATTAACGTCATCCCGGATCGCCTGACGTTGGCTGGCACGCTGCGCTGCCTGAGCACCGCGACGCGCGAGCGTTGCTGGCAGCTGATTGACGACTATGCCCGCACTGTCCCGCAGGCCCTGGGTGTCACGGGGAGCATCGAGTGGGCCTATGGATACCCGGTCACCCAAAACCACGCCAACCAGGCTGACGCATTGCGCCAGGCCGCCCTCGCGACGCCAGCTATCACCTGCGTGCATGACAATCCGCGTCCCTCAATGGCGGCTGAGGATTTTGCTTATCTGTTGCAGGCCTGCCCCGGAGCCTATTTATGGCTCGGTGCTGACGGCACGAGGCCGTCCGCTTCGCTGCACAGCCCGGATTACGATTTCAATGATGACCTGATCGCCCCTGGTATCGGCTTGTGGGTTTCACTGGTGGAACGGTCATTACCTTCGCGTTTTTCTGACCAGGAGATGCCCCGATGAGCCACATCCACTTCTTTGGTGCCGGACAGATGGCAGAAGCCATCATCCGCGCAGCGTTACAACGTCACACATTATCTGCCAGCCGTGTCACCCTTTCGGACATCGATCCGGCTCGTATTGCACTGCTCCAGACGCGTTATCAACTCACCAGCACCCTGCCGGAACCCGCAGCGCTGGCCAGCGCCGACTATATTGTGCTGGGCATCCGCCCCCAGGATGATCTGGCAGCGGTTGCCGCGCAGATTAATCAGTATGCCGCCCCGAATACCACCGTGATCTCCATCATCGCCGGGGTGACACTGGAGAAACTGGCGGCGCTGCTGGGAGCCACGCGTCCTATCGCACGCATTATCCCCAATACCCTCACCGATACCGGACAGGGCTTCAGTGGTGTGGCGTTTAATCAGCAGGTTGAGCGTGGCCCACTGCTGCCGTTCCTCGAAAGTTTCGGCAAGGTAATGCTGCTGGAGGAACGTCTGATTGATGCCTTCACCGCCTTTGCCGTGGCCGGGGTGAACTACGTTTATTACTTTATTGAATCGTTAGCGGATGCGGGCGTACTGGCGGGATTGACGCGCACGCAATCCACCCAGGCGGTGTACGAAAATCTTATCGGCGCAGTGGAGATGCTGAAGCTGAAACAGTGCCACCCGCGCCAGCTGATGGATATCAACAATTCCCCGGGCGGCGTCGGTATCAACGGCATATTTGAACTGAACAAAAGTGATTTTGCTGCCGGATTACAGCAAAGCGTGCTGGCGGCATTGCGCAGAACCACCGAATTATCCGGAAACTAAACGAAATCGCCCCCGCCGGAGAACCCGACGGGGGCGAGATTGACAGAGCTAATCAGGTTTACGGCAGCTTATAAGCGATAACGTAATCGCCCAGTTTGGTGCCGAATGAACCGTGCCCACCTGCCATGATTACCACATACTGCTTGCCATCGACCGCATAGGTCATCGGTGTTGCCTGACCACCCGCAGGCAGACGAGCCTGCCACAGCAACTGACCATCACGGACGCTATAGGCGCGCAGGTAGTTATCCAACGTACCCGCCACGAAGAACACGTTACCGGCAGTGGTAACCGGACCACCTAACATCGGCACACCCATTTTGAACGGTAACGGTACCGGAGCGCTGTCACGCACCGTACCAATACGTTTTTTCCAGACAATCTGATGATTTTGCAGGTTGATCGCGGAAACAAAGCCCCATGAAGGTTGCAGGCATGGCAGACCAAACGGTGACAGGAACGGATTCAGTTCCACACCATAAGGTACGCCGTACATATGCTGCACACCTGATTCAGAACCGGAGCCCGCAGCCCCATCGGCACCCGGCTCGATCGGGTTGCCCGGACCACGCGGAATCAGTTTGGAGATAAACGGCATTGCCATCGGGTTGGCAATGGCAATCTGACGATCGGTATCCACCGCAATACCGCCCCACTCAAACATGCCGAAGTCACCCGGGAATACCAACGTGCCCTGCTCAGAAGGCGGCGTAAACGGCCCTTCGTAGCGCAGACGATGGAACATCACGCGGCACACCAGCTGATCGAACATGGTGGCACCCCACATATCCTTGCCCTGCAATTTCTGCTGCGGACGGAATGTCAGCTCAGAGAATGGCTGGGTTGGATTGAGGTGATCACCTTTGGCCGGACCTTGCGGAACCGGAGTTTCCGGGGCCGGGACCACTGGCTTGCCGGTTTCGCGGTTCAGAACAAAAATGTTGCCGGTTTTAGCCGGGACATACACCACCGGAACGGTGTTGCCGTCTTTGTCGGTGATATCCGCCAGCGTCGGTTGTGAAGGCAAATCCATATCCCACAGATCGTGGTGTACGGTCTGATAGAACCAGGCCAGTTTACCGGTGGAGGCATGCAGGGCTAACAACCCACTGGCGAAACGTTCCTGGTCAGCGGTGCGATTGCCACCCCAGATATCTGGCGTGGACACACCCATCGGCAGATAGATGATGTCACGTTTGGCATCGTAAGCTGCCGGAGCCCAGGAGTTCGGTGAGTTGGCGGTAAAGGTTTCGCCATCTGCTGGCAGCGCATTCGGATCTTTCGCGCCCGGATCGAAGGCCCACACCAGTTTGCCGCTGTTGATATCAAAACCACGGATCACACCCGAAGGTTCGCGTGTGGACAGGTTGTCAGTCACCGAACCCGCCACAATCACCATATTATCCGTCACGATCGGCGGAGATGTCGGCTCGTAACCACCCGGATAGGCATTCGGCTGCTGATGTTGCAGATTCAGTTCGCCATGATTAGCGAAAGTCTGGCAACGCTCACCGTTTTGCGCGTCGAGCGCGAACAGACGACCATCATCCACTGGCAGAAAGATACGGCGAGCACAGCTGGCAGGCTGGCTGGTGCTGCCTTCGGCTGCGGTCGGCATTTCATGATAAGAGACGCCACGGCAGGTAATGTGCTGGAAGGTCGGATCCGATTTCAGTTTGGGATCAAAGCGCCATTTCTCTTTGCCGCTCGCCGCATCCAGAGCAATCAGGATCTGATGTGGGGTGCAGAGATACAGCATATTGCCGACTTTCAGTGGCGTCACTTCGTTGGTGATTTCACCTGGGTCATTGGCGGTTTTGTGATCGCCGGTCTCAAACTGCCAGGCAACCTGCAAATCTTTAACGTTGTGCTCGTTAATTTGCTGCAACGGTGAATAGCGCACCCCTTCCTGTGTACGGCCATACGCAGTCCAGTCTTCCGCCGGAACCGTAGAAGCAGCTGGTGCTTTATCGGTCAGCGGCAGTTCGCCGTTGATTTCCTGCGGATCGTGCAGCGCAGAACCCGCCAGCAACGCCACGTTAGCCAGCAAGGCGACCAGCATCGCTCCGAGCGGCTTTTTGTTATCGGTGGAGAATTGACGATAGCTGAAAGGCAGGATCAACCAGATACCCAACAACACCCAGATATCCAGACGCGGAACCAGCGTCCAGTAATCGCTCCCGGCTTCATGCCAGGCCCAGATAGCGGTAAGCAACAGAATCGCGGCGTAAAGATAGAGCGCGCTGCGCTTTTTCTTCAGCAACAGCCAGCTAAACGCCGCCATTGCCAGACCGCTAATCAGGTAATAAGCACTGCCGCCCAGCGACAGCAACCAGACACCACCAATCAGCAACCATGCAGCACAAAGCACTGAAAAGATGAGTGTTAACAAATTTAAAATTCGGGATGCCCGTGACATTTTATTAACCTTGAAGGAAAAAACGTGACAACTGTAAATAATTTACATCATTAGTGTAAACGTTATCACAAGATTTTTACATTATAATTCTGTGCGAATTTCTTCCAAATATTGAAAGTTACCTTATTTATCAGATAATTAATTGTTATTACTTCTTTCTGAATTGAAGTTTTCGATATGGGGGGGTTGATGAAATGGAGCTTCAGTGGAAACGATATCACAGTGGCGGCGCGATTTATCGCGCGAAGTAGTGATGGGGCTGCGCGCCCCCATCACTCAGTTTGCTCTTTTCAGCGTAATGCGCGTCAGTTCAGAAGGACGTCCTAAACGCACTGCCATGCCCGGCCACAACGCAGTGCCGTTATTCACGTAAAGCTGCATACCTTCTACGGCATAAAGGCCGGAAACAAAGCCGCCATTCGGTTTAGCAAACAGGCGATCAAACCCGGCAATCAGGCCGCCATGGGTGTGGCCGGATAGCTGTACATCCGCCCCTTGCGCCGCATTCTGGCGCGCGTTGCGCGGTTGATGGTCCAGTAACACCACCGGTGCATTGAGCGGCGCACCCGACAGTGCGCGGGCCAAATCCGGCCCCGGAGCACCTCGGCCAGGGGCCGACGCATCGGTCACACCAACAATCACCAGGCTGGCATCATCGCGGGTCACAACCGTGTGGCTGTTGAGTAAAGGTTTCAACCCCAGCGCGGCGAGATGTTCCGTCCAGCGCGCCTGTTCAAAGAAATATTCGTGATTGCCGGTAATGGCAAACACGCCATCAGGCGCGCTCAGGCCCTGCAAGGGCGCAACATCATTGCGTCGATTGTTCAGCGTGCCATCAATCACATCACCGGTGACGACAATCAGGTCCACCTCCAGCGCCATCGCCTTCTCCACCATCTTCGCTGTCCATTTTCCATTGAACAGTTTGCTGATGTGTAAGTCCGTCAGCTGCAACAACTGATAACCTTCAAACTCAGCAGGCAGGTTCTTAATGTTGAAAACCACATCTTTCACCGGTGGGACGCGTATCGCCTGATGCACACCCACAGCGGCCAGCAACATGGCGATCCCGCCAGCCAGATAGCGTACCTCGGGGGAAATGACCAGCGGATGCCCGACCAGCAGCGCAATCAGCCCCACCGCATCGATGACCACCTGAAGCATGGCGAGAAACAGCACCGCACAGAATGCCCAGTTGAACAGGATAATCACCGGACGCGGCATTTCCGGCGACATGATGCTGCCGGAGGTAAAACGACTGAAAAACAGGTATTGCGTGGCAAGCAACACCACGGCCGAGAACAGAATCTTCACCCCAAGCGGCAACGCCAGGGGAGCAATGAAACGCGCGATGACATACCAGCCAGGTATGCTGAAAATCAGGTGAAACATCGTGATATCCCTGGGAATCAGGCAAAGTTTAGCGTGCCATTATCGGCGAAAAACATGTCAGCGACTTTTCAAAACTGGCGAAATCCGACGCCAGTTACGCTGCAAATTCCAGCAAACAGTTTCCATCTGGATGTACAGACGTCCAGATGTAGATTATAGTGCGTTCCCTGTACCCGACCTGCCACGCAGGGAGAGACCATCAGATGTTTAGAAAGGAACTTCGTTATGAATAAGAAATTAGTCTCCGTATTGCTGGCTGCCTCAGTGACGCTACTCAGCGCCTGCAATAAAGACAGTAACAACAGCGTCAAAGTGGCGATCAACACCGGCCCCGATCAGGCGCTGTGGGATACCGTCAAGCAGGTTGCCCATGACAAGTATCATCTGGATGTCGATGTGGTGGCCTTCAATGACTATGTGCAGCCTAACGAAGCTCTGTTCAACAAAGATGTCGATGCGAATGCCTTCCAAAGCCTGCCTTATCTGGAAATGCAGTCAAAAGAGCGTGGTTACCATTTTGCGGTGATCACCAACACCTTTGTTTTCCCCATCGCTGGCTATTCACGCAAAATCAAATCGTTAAAAGATCTGCCTGATGGTGCCACTATCACTATCTCTAACGAAGCCACCACCCTCGGACGCAGCCTGCTGTTGTTGCAGGCCCAGGGGCTGATTAGCGTGAAACCCGAAGCTGGTCTGCTGCCAACCACACTGGATATCACCGCTAACCCGAAAAACCTTAAATTTGTTGAAGTGGACACACCGCAGCTGGCTCGTACGCTTGATGATCCGCAGGTTTACGTTTCCATCATCAATAATAACTTCGCGGCGCTGGCGAATCTCTCCGCCTCACGTGATGGCATGTTTATGGAAGGAAAAGCGTCCCCGTATGTGAACGCGATTGTGGCGCGTGAAGATAATAAAGACAGCCCGAATATTCAGAAGCTGAAAGAAGCGTTCCAGTCACCGGAAGTGCTTAATAAAGCTAACGAAATTTATAAAGGCGACATCATTAAAGGCTGGTAATTTTATGGCGGCGCAATTTATTGCGCCGCCATAGCCGATGCAGTTAATGCTTATACGTTGCGAGTTTATCCTGCTGCATATCCCCCAACCCTTCTGAAGGTTTCAGGTCACAGGCTTTGGGCAGCGTGGTGGTCAGCAGACCGGCTACCACCAGCGAACCCGCCAGCCAGCAGACCGCGACATTCTGTCCATAAAGCATGGTCATAATCCCGACCAGATAAGGCCCGCAGAATCCTCCCAGGTTACCGAGGCCATTGATCACCCCGCGCGCGCTGCCCGCAACTTCCGGCGCGGCAATGCGGCCAGGAATTGACCAGAACGGGCTGGTCGCAGCCTTCAGGAAGAAACCACACACCACTAGCGCGATGTAGGCCGCCACCACGTTGCTGTGCAGGATCACCGAAGCCAGCAGCGCCGCCGCAAAGCAGAACAACGACACCATCACCCACAGACGACGTTTGCCAGTGCGGTCGCTTAACCATGAAATCGCATAAATACCCAGAATGGTCGCGACAAACGGCAAGGCCGCCAGCAAACCAATACCCGCCATATTCGATCCGGTCAGGTTTTTCAGAATACTCGGTAACCACAGGGTGTAGCCGTAATCCCCGGTTTGATAGAAGAAATTCAGTGCCACCAGCTTCATCAGGCCCCGGTTGCGAAACACCGCTTTTAAAGGGGCTTTGGTCACTGACGCGACGGCACGCACCGCCGCACGTTCACGTCCCAGCTCACCGAGCAACCAGGTTTTTTCCTTCTCAGGCAACCAGCGCGCTTCTTCCGGACGGTCGCTGACCACCAGCCACCAGATCAGCAGGATCACCGCCGATAACAAGCCTTCAATAATAAACAGCCAGCGCCAGTCCAGTACATTGATGATGTAGCCGGAGATCGGTGCGGTAAACATGCCGCCTAGCGGAGCAAACATCATCACGAAAGCATTGGCACGACCCAGCTCTTTCTCGGGGAACCAGTTACTCACCATGGTTAAGACCACGGGTAACATCCCCCCTTCCGATACGCCCAGTACAAAGCGTAACGCCAGCAATTGATAGTGATTGGTGACAAAACCGGTAGCGATGGAGACCAGCGTCCAGGCAACCAGCGACCAGGCGATAAAACGTTTACCGCTGCCGTTCACCGCCGTCCGGCCACCCGGTACCTGCAAAAACAGATAACCGATAAAGAAAATACCGCTGACGATACCTGCCATCTGGCTGGTGATTGCCAGGTCCTGATCCATACCACCAGGCAGCGCAAAGCTGATATTGACGCGATCCATGAAGGAGACGATGCAAACGATCAAAATCGGCGCAATAACGCGATACCAACGTGTTCCGGGAATACGGTCCTGCATAATGCCCCCTTCGTGTAGATTCGTTGTTCTGCTATCTATTAAAGAGAGTCTGGATATTATTTTTGCGATCTGAATCACTGCAAATCGTGTTAAGGAAAGCTGTTACACACAGCGTGATGTGGCGGTGGAAAGCGCGTGGTTAAACGCCCGGCGAGAGGCGGGAACAAAATAAAACAACCTGACAGCACGCGTTCCGGCTGCCTTTCACACGCAGAATCAGCGCTCTATCACAGGAGTTGTAACATCAGGTTGTAACAACAATGTTGCATTTGCTCATCAACACCCATCGATAGTTGAATTTATGTCTCCTCAGTAACATCCAGAGGCCTGTTTCCCCGCAGCTAAAAGTTAAGGATGATATCCACCCCGGAAAGGTCAGGTTCCATATTCCGCTTTCCCTTTATTTCATTTGCGATTTTTTCGTAAGGGTGTTCTATGCAAAATAAAAGCACATTGCTTTTACTGGCTCTCTCTGTCGCCGTATTTGGCGTGATAACCACAGAAATTGCGATTATTGGTTTGCTGCCAAAATTAGTTTCACAACTTCATGTTACACCCACTCAGGTCGGTTTTTTGGTGAGCATCTATTCGGTAATTGTCGCGATTACCGGTCCGTTTATTACGCTGCTGTTATCCGGTTTTAATAAGAAAAAAGTATTATTGAGCATTCTGGGCGTGTTCATTATTTCCAACCTGATTTACGCCACTACCGATATATTTAATCTGATGCTGTTGTTCCGCATCCTGCCCGCTCTCGCCCATGCGGTGTTCTTCGCCGTAGCGCTGGTGGTTGCCGCCAGTTCGGTGCCCAAAGAACAAGCCGCGCATGCCACCGCCCGTGTATTTGCCGGTGTCGCGATCGGTCTGGTGCTGGGCGTACCGCTCAGTGGGTTAATTGCCGATCATATTTCTCTGGCTGCGGCTTTTTATTTCGGCGCTGCCGCCTGCATGCTGGCCTTTGCTGGCGTGTTGTTTCTCATGCCTTCCATGCCCGCCACACAGAAAGTATCGTTCGCCAGCCAATTATCGGTATTACGTAACGGTAAATTGTGGCTCACTATCGCCACCGTGACGTCAATATTCGCCGCCATGTTTTCCAGCTTCAGTTATGTCGCCGATTATCTGTCAAACATTACGCAACTGCATAACAATGCCATCAGCGCGATGCTTATTTTATTTGGTGCGTGTGGTTTTATCGGCAATTTCGTCTTTAGCCACTTTTTGCAGAAAAATGTGGTAAAAACCACCCACCTCTACCCGGTGTTATTTAGCGTGATTTTTCTGCTAGTGTGGTTATTTGGTTTCTCACCGCTCAGTATGTGTCTGCTGACGGTTTTCTGGGGAGCGTTCCATTCCTCGGGATTAGTGATCAGTCAGACCTGGCTGATGCGCGAAGCCAGCAAAGCGCCGGAATTCGCTAACAGCCTGTATATGTCTTTCTCAAATCTGGGCATCACCATCGGTTCGCTGACGGGCGGCTGGTTTATTGCGCACCTCGGCACCCATGCTGTGGTGCTGAGTAGCGTGATTTTCACCGTTCTGGCGCTGTTAAGCATCGTGATAAAACATCGAGCCGACCACGCCAGCGTGCTGGTAAAGGAACTGGCGTAACCTGATTAATCCAGCAAGCCGTCTTCTGCCGCTTTCACCAACGTATCCACCACATAACGGATGCGCGGCAGCAGCTGACGGCTTTTCGGCCACAACGCACTGATGGGCACTTCCCCGCCGGAATGCCCGGAAAGCACCTCACGCAACTCACCACTGGCCAGATATTTTCCTACCAGCCACAACGGTAACTGCGCCAGCCCACATCCGGCTAATGTTGCCGCCAGCATGGCATCCCCATCCGCCAACTCATGCGTCGCGGGCGGGGTAAAACGCAGCATCTGTCCGTTGCTTTGTTTCAGCAGCCACGAAATAGGCTGATTACGACGGAAACCGACCACACACTGGTGTTGGTTGAGTTCGGCAGGCGCAGCCGGTTCCCCCTGACGTTGCAGATAATCCGGCGCAGCACAAATCACCAGCTTCTGCGTGGTCAACCTGCGCGCTACCAACCCACTGCTATCCGCCAGCTCACCAATGCGGATCACCAGATCAATGCCTTCATCAATCAGGTCAACAAAGCGCTCGCTGAATGTCACCGTCAGCGCCAGCTCCGGGAAGTCATGCGTAATTTGCAGCAGAATAGGCAGAATACGTTGCCGCCCAAAAGCGGCCGGGAGATCGACGCGTAATCTGCCCGCAGGTTGCGAAATATGGGACGTCAGCTCGGCCTCGGCCTGCTCCAGGATATCGATGGCACTCTGGCAGCTGGAGAGAAAACGTTCACCATCCGGTGTCAGGCTGAGTCTGCGCGTGGAGCGCTGGAAAAGCCGCAGCCTGAGCCGCTCCTCAAGGCGACTGACGCTTTTACCCACCGCTGATTTGGTTAATCCCAGCCGTTCAGCCGCCGCCGTGAAGCTACCTAATTGCGCCGTGGTAACGAAGGCGGTGATGCTGCCGAGATGATCTGTTTTCCGCATAAGCGTGCGTAATTCCTCTTTATCCAGTGCCGGGATAAAAACATGTAATCATAAAAAAGGCCAGGGTATTAGCCTGGCCTGTCGCATGATTACTGCGCTTTCGCTTTTCGTCGCAGCAGGCAAATGATGCCGATAATCGCCAGCACCAGGATAATCCCCCCGATGATGGCTGGCATCATCAGCGGTTGCAGGCGCGCAAGCAGTGGCGGATGGCCACCTTTACGAACCCAGGCAACATCTCCGGCAGTGACAGTCACATTCGGATTGCCGTAGTTTTTCAGCACAAAGTTACTGATATCTGCCACCTGCTGATCGTTCAACTTATCAACATACGACGGTGAGCTAAAGCCTGGCATCAGCACCTGATGATCGGCGGTATCACGTTGCACGCCAAACAGAATCGCAGCAATCAGGTTGTTCGGATTGCGCATGCCCGTGGCGGTATTGTGGAACAACGATGGATAAGCCTGATTGGCGCTGCCCGAGCCATCAGGCTGATGGCAACTGGCGCAATTGCCGCTAAACAGTGCCTCACCGTTGGTCAGGGAGAGATTGGCGTTGTTGGGGTTGCGACCACGTACGCTATTTTCGATATCCATCGGTGCGCCCCAGCTGTAGGCCGGTTGCGTTTCACCCTGATCACGAATCGGTGCCGTGCCTTTCAGGTAAACCGCAATGGCGTGCAGATCGCTATCCGGCAGATATTGCAGGCTATGCTCAACCGCTTCTGCCATCCCGCCTGCCGCCTGATTTTTACCCGCGGCACGACCGGTTTTCAGGTACTGCACCAGCTCGTCATCACTCCAGCCACCGATACCGCTCACCGGGTCTGAGGTGATATTTGGCGCATACCAGCTACCAAGCGGTCCGCCAGCCAGCGGACGATCCTGTTGCTCCTGCATCAGGAAACCACGCGGTGTATGACAGGTATTACAGTGCGCCAGGCCGTTAACCAGGTAGTTACCCCGATTCCACTCCGCACTTTTGCTGCCATCGTTTTGCCACATTTTGTCGTTAGCAAACATCATGTTCCAGAAACGCATGCTAAAACGCAGGCTGAACGGGAATGGCAGATCCGTCTGCGGATTATGTTGCTCGACAGCGGGTACACCATGCATCAGGTAATAATACAGGGCGTGCAGATCCGCATCGGTCATCATGCTGTAGGAGGTATAAGGCATCGCCGGGTACAACTGTGCGCCATCAGCCCGTACACCATGCCGGACCGCAGCCGAGAACTGGGCTTCGGTATAATCCCCGATACCACTTTTGGCTGGCGTGATGTTGGTGGCATAAATCACCCCCATCGGTGAAGCAATACCATAACCTCCGCTGAACGCGGTTTTACTCCCCGGCGCGGTATGGCATGCCTGGCAGTCTGACGCAATGGCAACCTGTTCACCCTGCTTCAGCAGGTTGGTATCAAGGGAATCAGCCTGCGCGCCAAAGGTGACCAAAGCCGCAAAGCCGGTGACAATGAGCGTTTTCATGCCATTGTCCTCATCCGCTGGGCGATATCCTGGGCCGCTTTCAGGCCCAGCGCCGCCATCGTCAGGGTACTGTTGACCACGCTTGCGGAAGGGATCGCCCCACCACCCGGCAGCCACAGGTTTTCGTGATCAAATGCCCGGCAGTTACCATCCACCACCGCGTCTTTGCCGCTTTTACCCATGATCACGCCACCCATAATATGGTTGTTGGCATTCAGTCCTTTACTGATGGCGAACTCCTTGCCATTAAACAGCTGACCGATATGTTCCAGCTGGGCGTGGGAAACTTCAGCGCCTTTACGCACGTAATCGCCGACATCGTAATAGATATCCGGGCAAGGCAGGCCATGCGGGTCGTTGCGGGTTTTGCTTAGGGTCAGACGGTTTTCCGGGTCTGGCAGCGGTTCGAGACTGATAGAAATATCGACACTGTGGATCGAGCGGTAACGGATTTCCTCATCCAGCGCTTTCCCGACCAGCCCTTTCTTCAACGCCTGCTGCGTCGCAGAAACTACGCGTGAGATATTGTTAAGAATCATTTTGTTAGCAGAATAATCGCGGCGGAAGTCGCCATCACGATAGCCCACCATGCAGCTGCTTTGTGCCGGGCCACGACCCAGCCACACCGGTTCTTCGGTCAGGAATGAACAATGGAAGCCGGAGTGGTCCATCATGTTGCGTCCCACCATATCCGAACCATTGGCAATACCATTCGGGTTGCCGCCGTTCGCCGCCATCAGCAGCAGACGTGGCGTTTCAATACCGTTGCAGGCCAGCGCAAACGCTTTGCCGGTGGCTTTATGTGACGCGCCGGAGCTGTCTTTCCAGTGCACGGCTGTCACGCGGTTATTACCGTCGGTATCAATTTTGTAAACCACGGCTTCGGCCAGCACCACGGCACCGGCACGCTCCGCACGTTCGATATGGTGGATACCGTTGTACATCGCTCCGATCGGGCAAATGGGTTGGCAGTTATTGTTCCCACAACAGGTAGGACGCCCCTGCCACGGCCGCGTGCTGCGTCCCTGGGGGATGGGTACCAGGTTGTAACCATGCGGGTTAACCACGCTGGCAAAATAATTATCACCGTGGGCGAAAGGCACCATATCCATCGGGTAAGGCTGGCTACGCTCCGACGGCGATTGCATCGCCACATTGTTCGGACCTGCCACGCCAATTTCGCTTTCCGCACGGCAATACCAGGGTTCCAGCTCGTCATAGCTGATTGGCCAGTCGCGACCCACGCCATATTTTGACTGCATCACAAAGTCGCTGGGGTGATGACGCCAGCACGATGCCGCCCAGTGCCAGGTCGTGCCACCAACGGTGCGCAGGTAACCCTGCTGAAAGCTGCCAGCATCCGGACCGGTAACATTCACATAATTATTCGGTGGGAAGTAGAGCGGTGCCGGGGCAAATTTAGATTGCGGATATAACCCCTGAAAATCAGAGCCAGCACGGTTTGCAAATGGCATGTTGCGCCAGTTTTCTACTGCCTGTGCACGATCAATACGTAAACCTGCTTCCAGTACCAGTACGGAATAGCCCTGGCTGACCAGCTCATTCGCCATCAAGCCACCCACCACGCCGGAGCCAACAATAACAATGTCTGCTGCAGCATCACCCTGCGCAGAAAAAATCGGTTTTTTCATGATTTTCGTCGTTTTTTATGAAAGGGAAATTTATAGCGAGTCAATCAGACTGCTGTGCTCATCCGGAATCGGTGCGGTCCACCAGATCGGACCGTTACCACAATAAGTCGGCACGATCAGGCCATCGCTGACGGTTTGATACATCAGCGCCTGTTTATAAGCGACCAGGGTGCCGTGGTAGTCATTCCCCACCGTACCGGTGTACCAGGCGGTAACGATTTGGTAGAGGAAATCGTGCAGACCGGCTTTATCGGCCTGATCCAGCAACTGCTGCGCGCTCATGCCGGGTTGCAGCAGCCGCGCCAGCTGGGTCAGACGCGGGCCAAACTGCGCATCACGTTGACTGAATGCCTGAAAAAAACGCGCGGCCAGCACAGTATCCAGATGCTTATGTTCGGTGATGGCCTGGGAGATGCTGATGAACTGCTTCACTGCATCGCTGGCACTGAGGACGCTGGCGGCGAAAGCCCTGCCCGGCAGGGTGGCGACCGCGCCGGTGAGCGTCAAACCAAGGGTCGCAAAGAGAAATTCTCTGCGGGTGGAACCGGTTCCATTTTTGGTTACAGAAACGGTTTCAGCCGGAATTTGTCGTTTCATGGGTTACCTGATGTTAATGCGAAAGGAACAATAAAGTTACGGGTAACATCCTACCGGTTAAGTTTCAAAACTGTTATCAGGTTTTTATAAAACACCTCATATTCGCAGGGAGAATAGCACTAAATGATAACCTATTGTGAAATCGATTAATTAACAAGCAACGAATGAGTAACAAATAAGTACCACAATCAATCCGCGATTCATTTTGTTACACAGCGAGCTGAATACTTCATCTTTTCTCCCGGATTGTATGGCGGGATAGAGGTTTAGCGCATTAACAAGGAGTTGCTATGGATCGTCGCCACTTTCTGACCGGGCTTGCTGCCAGCGTTTTCGTTGCGGGGCATACCCGGTTGGCTTTCGCCGCACCGACAGTTTCACGCTCGGTCATTCCCCTGTGGCAGGGGGAACCGCCCGGCGGTGGCGGGCCGACTGGCAACCTGATCATTTCCGCAACCGGTGCTCAGCGCAATATCACCCTGCCCACCCTGACGGTGATCAGGCCTGCGGTTCCGCGTGGTCAGGCCGTGCTGATTGCTGCGGGCGGTGGCTATAAACGAATTGAGATGGGTAAAGAGGCGTGGCCTGCCGCTGAGTGGCTGGTAGCACACGGTATCACTGCCTATGTACTTAGCTATCGTCTGCCGGGTGAAGGATGGAAAGATGGCAACAGGGTTTCACTACAGGATGCGCAACGGGCGCTGCGGATGGTACGGAAACGCGAAAAACAGGTCAGCGTATTGGGCTTTTCGGCGGGCGCTCACCTTCTCGGGCTGGCCTCAACCCGCCCTGATTTTCCTTCCTATGCCCCACAGGACGATCTCGATCAGCTGCCAGCCCGTGCTGACCGGGCTGCACTGATTTATCCCATCATCACGCTTGAGCAACCCTACACCCACACCTCCACCCACCGGATTTTGGTTGGCCCGCATGCATCCGCCACCGAGAACGCCGCCTGGTCAGTGCAAAATTATGTGCGTCCTCAGTCACCGCCTTTTTTTCTGGTACAGGCAGAGGATGACCCGGTATCAAACCCTGAAAACACCCTGATCATGGAACACGCCTGTGAACGACAGCACGTTGCCGTTGAGTTACATCGTTACAGCCGGGGCGGGCATGGCTTTGGTATGGGACGGCCCGGCACCCCTACCGTGGCGTGGCCGGGCCTGTATGAAAAGTGGCTATCGCGTTTGGTTTAGTGGTGCAACATCTCGTCCACCACTTCAGCCTTTTGCATCTGCCACGGATAGTAAGTCGGCCAGTTGTCCATTTCCTTCAGCAACGCCTCCTGTGAGGTGTTGCCCATAAAAATATGAAAATGGGACGACTGACGTGGGCCGATGATGTGATCGCTGAACTGAACATATTTGGGAGCGTGGCTGGCGGCATCCTGGCAGCTAAATAGATAACGTACGCCTTTCTTGCCCGAGGCATAGGTCAGAATTTTGTGCCCATCATAGGCGTAATGGCAGGAACTGGATTGATCGCCGATATGGAACTCCATCACCCCATTTTCAATACCAATGGTATCTACGTTGGTGGCATAGCCTTTGCGGTAATACTCTTTGATCTGGGCGAAGGTTTTGCTGTTGTCCTTCTCCACTTTTTTGCGCAGCACCGGGTCGAGGTCGCCATTAAGCAGCAAAGGGTAAACCGACTGCCACACCCCTTCCCAGTTCGATAACGTTCTGTCCTGCACGTCATGATCAGCAAACACTCCATCCGCCGCCTGCTGCTCCTTTTGCGTCAGGGGCTTACCATGCGCATGATCGCCATGTGAAAACGCCTGAACGCTGATGGTCATAAGTCCCAGAGATAACGCTATTTTTTTAAATTTACCCATCACAACTGCACTCTCCATTGGTCAAAATGGAAATGTTATATCATAACAATTTGTAACGCAAAGTTTACTCAGACACATCATGCTGGCTGAGGAAAAGACGGATAAAAAGCGCCGCATAACAGGCAGGGCCTAAAAAAAAGCCCAAATTCATTTTGGGCTAATCGGACGTAGAGAATGTTTATTATGATGTGGCATGGAGAAATATTTACATACTTCTCATCAGGCAAACCCACATTAAACCAATGCTTAACAACTTATTTATAATATGGTGCGAAGTGATGTTATTGGGCGCTGTCGCCGCCGCTAATTGTAATCAAATGAAAAAATATTCGCACAAAGTTAATTGAGTTGTGGCAGAAGGTTGCTTGCGTGTTAATTAGCAGTTAAAGCTAAAAGTCATCCGGCTAAAAGGTATTTATTATTCCTAACGGTGGTGATTACCTGCCGTGCGCAACCGTCGATTTTTATCAACGAAGATTAAACGACAACAACCCGATACCATACGTATAACTGGCTTAACAGTAGCGTTTGAGGAGTCAGATATGAAAGCATTAGTGAATGACATCATTTCCATTTTTACCGAGAAGACAATTAATCCGGTACTGGTCCGCTCAGGATTATCTCACCGTGAAATTGCGTCGATCCACCCCGTAGGCGTGACCAGCGTGAGCTGGGTGACATCAATGGAAGAACTCAACGACGCCTTTGTGAAAAAGGCCCTGGAAGCCGGTGCAGTGGGTTACCACATCACCAATGTGGATTCCCATAAACCCGGCAATGATGGTCAGCATGTGATGGCGGCCACCGCAACGCTGTATCACATCAATGACAAAGTGGCATATGGCTAACGCGCGTGAGACACATCGCCAGGTACGCATCCCCTGGCGATGTGTCGTTATTTAGCTGAATAACTCAGCGCCAATATAGGAACCTTCAGCCGGTGCCGGTGGAATAAAGAAAATGCCGGAACCAATATGTGAAATATATTCATTCAGCGCATCTGCCGCGCCCAGTTTGGCCTGTAATGTTTCAAAGTGCGCCGGATCATTCTGATAACTGATAAACAGCAGCCCCGCATCCAGCAAGCCAAGGTTATTAAGACCATCGGTATAATTGTAGGAACGACGAAGTATCCGAATTCCCTTGTTATTCTCATGCGCGGCCAGGCTGATATGCGCCGTTGCCGGAATAACGAGTTCTCCGCTTTGATCTTTCACTGCAAAATCAGGCTGATCAAACTCTTTGTGCCCGCTGAGCGGCGCGCCAGAAAGCTTATGGCGTCCAAACACATTGTTTTGATCGCTGACGCGGTCGGTATCCCAGTTTTCAATGTGCATGCGAATCTTCCGCACCACCTGGTAAGTACCCTGCTGCTGCCAGGCCGGGCCATCATCTTTGATCCACACATGCCGGTTAAAATCGGTTTTTTCGGTGATATTGCGCGTGCCGTCTTTGAAACCAAACAGGTTACGCGGCGTGGATTGCCCTTTCCCTGCCGAGGCGCGACCAAAGCCCAATACCGACCAGCGTGTGGCCGCTGTCCCTGTCGATTTGGCGATACGTGCCAGGTTGCGTACCGCATGGTAAGCCACCTGAGGGTCATCCGCACAAGCCTGAATGGAGAGATCACCGCCAGTCAGTTCCGGGCTGAAGTTGTCGCTTGGCAGCTGAATCAACTCACGCATCAGCGCAGGCTTTTTATCCGCCAGCCCCATCGCTTCACTGAAAATACGCGGCCCCAGGCCCACGGTGACGGTCAACGAGGCGGGTCCCAGATCCATCGCTTCGCCGGTATCATTGCCCACGCCGCTGGTGCGGGTCGGTTCTACCTGACCAATGGTTTCACCACGCATCATTTGCGCAATGGCGGATGACCAGCGTGCCAGCAAAACCTGCAAATCACGCGGATTGTGCGAGGTTAAATCAAAGGTCATAAACATAATATGACGCTGCGGTGGCGTCTCAATGCCCGCCTGACCCGCAGTGCCATAAAAAGCATGCTCACGAGAAAGATCAACACGATCCTCAGGGTTGTGGATCGCTTCATTCTGTCCATGCGCTACACTGATGGCCGGAACAGCCAGCGCACTGGCCACCGCCCCTTTCAGCAAATCGCGTCGGGTGAAATTACCGGCCTCCCTGGCCGGTTTTGACTTATCGCTCATCGATTATTTTCCGCTGGTTGCGACTTTTTCAGCGATTTTTGATAAAGGTTCCTGCAACGCCTGCACCGCACGGCTCAGTTTTGCGCCATCGGAAGCTTTCAGCTCGGCGGTGTAGTATTTGTACCCCCCCGGAATCGCTGGATCGCGGTAGGTTTCCAGTAACGCATGCACGGCAGCAAACTGCTCGCTCACGCGTTTGGTCAGGTCGGGATCGATTTTTTCCAGACCCGGTTTCAGGAAGGCAAATGCCTGCTCGGCACCCTCGATATCACCGGCGAAATCGATCAGATCAAGATGGCTGAACGCTTCTTCTTCCCCGCTGATTTTGGTGCTTTGCACTTCTTCCAGCAGATCCGCGGCGCCGTTCGCCAGGTCTTCCGGTTTGAAGTTGATGGATTTGATCAGTTTGTCCAGTTTGCCGACATTGGCCTGCAGTTCCGCCGCAGTTTGCTTCGTTTCTGCAGTGATAGCGCCTTTCTCAAACAGGTCGCGTTCAATCGCATGGAAACCGTGCCAGCCCACTTTCGGATCGAGGTTAGACGCGCGCATATCGATCAGATAGTCGAGGTTGCCCGCATTATCGGTGGCTTTAAAGCCCGGCAACACGAAACCACTGACATCAGATTCGATACGTTCATAGAAGGGACGCGCTTTGGCGTAGTCAGCTTTGGCTTTTTCCAGGTCGCCCGCGTCGATATCCGCCTTCAAACGATCGACCGCCACCACCATGGCATCGACCACGCCGCTGACATAAGCGCCATAACCTTTCGCACCTTCGTTAAGTAAGGTCGCCGCGCTACCTGATGGTGCCGCCGCACTCTTGCCCGTCACGGTGAAGTTAGTCAGCTCCTGCTTCGCGCCGGGGCAATAAATCTGATAAGTGCCACCGTCCAGCGTCAGGGTGAATTTCACCGCTGGCAGGCCCGGTGCCAGATTTTCTTTTTCACCCAGAATACGGTTGTCGCTCAGCAACTCCAGCTCAGTCAGTGACGTCGCAGTTTTGTTCACGACGGTAAAGGTAACCGGGCCCGCTTTCGCGGTGGTGTGGTCGATATGGCAGGTGCCATCGCCTTCACTGGTCATGGTGATATTGACCTGCGAAACACCGTTTTTCACAGGTGCCTGCGTTGCGGCCTGCGCATCAACCGAAAGCAGCAGAGCCGCGGAAATCCCTGCCGCAATGAGCGCGTATTTTTTGGTGAACGGTTTTGTCTTCATCGTGCCTTCCTGTTTGTTTTTCAGGCAATGTCATTGGTGAGTTGAACTGTCCAGCAGTCCCTGTTTGCTGCGTCCTCGGGCACGATCACCTTTTAGCCGTCTGAACTGACGACTGGCTGAGAAAAAGCAGGTGAAGGCCAGAATGGCAAAAAGCGAAGGTAAAATAACGGCCCAGAAGTGGTAGACATCCTGCGCAGCCACCGCATCACGCAGGCGCTGCTCGATATCCTGTGAAAACGCCGGGCTGATCTGCCAGTCACAGCCCGCTTCTGCATTGCGGGCGCGGGCGCTGATGGTACGGGGCGATTGCAGGCCACTGCCGGATAACGTGATATAGGTTGATGAGTGCGATTCGGCGGTCACCACCACGCCACGCAGCATGGTGGCATCCACGCTGCAATTCACCGTCCATTTCGCCTGATAAGGGCCGGGATGCTGCGCCGGGCTTAATCCCACCGGAATGCGGTTGCCATAGGCTTCCATCACCTGGTCCAGTGTCAGTGGCGAGCTGGCATCGGCTGGCTCATAGCTGTAATCCGCCTGCCACTCCTGCTTACCCGAAGTGGTGACTTTGCTTAACTGATCATCAGGCACCGTCAGCGCTGCGGCAGGTAGCCCCTCAAGGGTAACGGCAAACTGGGGTTTGCCTGTAGCAGGCTGGCTACTGATATGGCCCACGGTTTGCTGCGAAGTGCGACTCACCAGCGGAATTTCATCAGGGATATCGGCATTCGGTGCCGGATAAACCAGGAACAGCAGCAGAGCGGTGAGCGCCAGGCCTGCTCCGGTCACGGCGGTGAATTGCGCCGCACGTTTGGGTGCCGGTCGCAGGTGTGCTGGCCAGTAGATCAGTGCCGCAACTGCGACGATGTAAATCAGCCAGCCAGCAAACTCCACCAGTCGGGGATCGGCCGGAATACCGAGCACGCCGGTGATCAATGCAGACTGAATCGTACCCGGCGTCACCAGCCAGGTGAGGTCAGCAACGCGCTGCTGCCCCGCATTCAGCCAGCCCGCTTCATGGGCGCTGCGTAAGGCGGAGATGATTAATCCGGCGGCAACCAGAATCAGGAACAGACCCGTAAAACGGAAGAAACGGGACAGATTGATACGAATCCCACCGGCATAAATGCCCCATCCCACCAGAATTGCCACCAGCAAGCCCAGAATCGCACCAACCGCCGCCCAGATTGCCGATTGCGAGGCAGAAAAGGTTGCCAGTAAGAAGACGCTGGTCTCGAACCCTTCTTTCAGCACCGACAAAAAGGCCATGCTTGCCAGCGCCATCGCACTGGAACGGGTGATCGCCTCTGCAGCTTCGGTTTCAAGCTGACGCTTCAGGTTGTGAGCATGGGAGTTCATCCACATCACCATGCCAGTAACAAAGAACACCGCAACCAGGCCGATAATGGATTCCATCATCTCCTGACGCGCCTGCGGTAAGGCATTCTCAGTCAGGTTCAGCACAAAACCGACAGCAAGGGAAAGAATGACAGCACATACCACGCCCACCCACATGGCAGTCAGTGGTTTGCCATTTTTGCGTAAGAAAGCGGCGATAATACCTACGATTAATGCAGCTTCAAGACCTTCGCGCAATGCGATAATGAACGTCGCGGCAGGCAGAGAGCCTGATTTGGCGCTTTGAACGAGCGCCCCGCAACACTGCCTTCTGCCTTCTGCCTTCTGCCTTCTGCCTTCCGCCTTCCGCCTTCCGCGCCGGTGACCGCCAGTGCCTTGGCGGAACGCTGCACCTTGATGAAAAACCAACACCCTTGTTGCCGTTCCCGCCCGCCGGCTCTGCCGCGGCGCTTGCCATGCGAGATTTTCATGCGCGACCTCGATAGTTTCGACACGACGCTGTTCGGCGCGTGGCCGCAGACTGCCGCCTATGACCCTGGCGGCGGTTCCGGCTGGAGTGCCGAGCACTGCCGGCTGGCGGTGGAAACGGTCTTTCTGGAAACCAAGTCGGGCGACCCGCAGCAGCAGTTGCGGGCGCTGCTCAACGACATGACCGCCGAAATGCGCGCCCAGTTCGACCTGTTCAAGAGGCTGCGCACGGCGGCCGAAGCGGTGAGCCAGGGCGATGACGAGGCGGCCGCCAGGCTGGCGCGCGCCGATATCAAGGCCGCGGTGGATGCCATGTCGCTGATCATCCGCACCCTGGAAAAGATCGACGCGCTGCAGCGGCAGATCGTTCGCGACCAGGAGCTGGAGAGCGAGCGCAATGCCGACGAGACCGGATATGAGGCCGCCAAGGCGCGGCTTCTCGTCATCATCGAGCAGCGGGTCAACGACCGTGTCGAGGCCATTCTCGCCGGGCGGGGACGCGATGGCGCCGAAAATACCGACGCCACAGGGCCGCCAGGCGCCGATGGTCTTGGCGGCGGGGTAAATGCCGTCGCCGGTGACAGGGGCGGGTAGGCGGCAGGCGCCGACTGCGGCAGAGGGGCGATCTTGCGCCGAAAGGCACGATGCCGCTTCTGCAAAGTGTGAGGCAGCATGAATGCGACACGCTTTTGGCGCGGCACGGACCTTGCGAACCGGCAGGAGCCTACTCATGGCGCAGACGCGCCGCGGCCGGCTTTCCGGGGCAGGCCTCCGGATAAAAGACGATACCGACGCGCTACGGTCCTCAGCCATGTCCGGGCCTTGGCCCCCTGCGAGCCGCCTGCCGTACGGGCAGAGATCGGCGCCGCTCGGGCGGCTGTCCGTGCTGAGGCTGCAGCGGCATTTGCGGACCTTCGACGCGCTGCTGAAAAACTACGTCCGGTTGATGGCGGCGCTGGACGAGGCCCGTCGAAACATGGCGGCCGCCACTCAGCCGGGGCGAACGGCCGCCGCCGCATTCAGCCGCGAGACGAAGGCGAGGGCTGGTACTCTGGCAGACGAACCTTCCGCCGCGCCGCCGGCGACGGCCGACACGCTCGCCGCCACCCTGGATATCCTCGCCCAGACGCCCCGCTCCGACCGCGACTGGGACATCGTCGGCCGCGACTATCAAAAACCGCCGCCGGGACACTGGCACAGCTGGCTGCTGCTCGGCGGCCGCGGCTCCGGCAAGACGCGGGCCGGGGCCGAATGGGTGCATGGGCTGGCGAGTGCCGGCGAGCGTTCGAACCTGCGCATCGCGCTGGTCGCCGAAACGCTGGGCGATGCCCGCGAGGTGATGATCGACGGCATCTCCGGCATCTGCCGGATCGCCCGGCGCAAGCGCCCGGAGTTCGAAATCTCCCGCCGCCGGCTGGTCTGGCCGAACGGCGCGGTGGCGCAGATCTTTTCCTCCGAAGATCCCGAAAGCCTGCGCGGCCCGCAGTTTCATTTCGCCTGGTGCGACGAGCTGGCCAAATGGAAATACGCCCAGGATACTTTCGACATGCTGCAGTTCGGCCTGCGCCTCGGCGCCGATCCCCGCCAGCTGGTGACGACGACGCCGCGGCCGGTACCGCTGTTGAAAAGCCTGATGGCCGACGCCGGCACGGTGGTGACGCGGCTGTCGACACTGTCCAATGCCGGCAATCTGGCGCCGGGTTTCATCGCGGCACTGGCCGCCCGCTATGGCGGCACGCGGCTCGGGCGCCAGGAGCTGGACGGCGAGCTGATCGAGGACCGCGAGGACGGGCTGTGGAAGCGCGATGCGATTGCCGCCCTGACGCTGAAATTCACCGGCGCCTTGCGGCGCATCGTCGTGGCCGTCGATCCGCCGGCCTCGGCCGGGCCGGAGGCCTGCTGCGGCATCGTCGTCGCCGGCCTCGAAGCCTCGGGCCGGGCGGTGGTGCTGGCCGACTGTTCGGTGGAAGGCGCAAGCCCGGCCGCCTGGGCCCTGGCCGTCGTCAAGGCCTATCGCCGCTTCGACGCCGACCGCATCGTCGCCGAGATCAACCAGGGTGGCGACATGGTGACGGCGATGCTGCGCAGCGTCGATGCCAATCTGCCGGTGACGACGGTGCGGGCGACGCGCGGCAAGTTCTTGCGGGCCGAGCCGGTGGCGGCGCTCTACGAGCAGGGCCGCGTCGGCCATGCCGGCCGGTTTTCGGCGCTGGAAGATCAGATGTGCGATTTCGGACCGGACGGATTGTCGTCGGGCCGCTCGCCCGACCGGCTCGATGCGCTGGTCTGGGCCTTGACGGCGCTGATGCTCGAAGGCCTCAGCGAACCGCGGGTGCGCGGCGTCTGACGTGGTGCGCTCGCCAGACCGCGGCCCTGGGCCGCCGGTCGGGCGTGCCGCGGTCCGCTCCGGCTGAGGGGATCAGCCGCGGGCTGGCTGGGTGACAGGCTTGGGTGCCGGTTCGCGGCCCTGCATCTGCCGCCATTCGTTCTCGTGGCGCTCAAGCAGGTGCTGCGGAACGGTCTTGGTGGACAGGGCGGAATTGGACATCGTGGACCTCGTTTGACGTTGACAGGGCGCATAACGTCGCTGCGACGACAATGGTTCCACATGACAAAGCAATTGTAAATCAGCTGCTTACTCGCTTTAAACGATTGAAATTATTTTAAAACGATTAAAATTGTGGAGGAAAGCCGGCGGCGCGTTTCGGCCGCGGAAATATCCCAAGGTTGCATCGAGAAGCCGGATGCAATTTCGAATCGGACGTGGTTTAATCCGCGTTGCACCGGCGATGACGGCTGTCCGTTTTCAGGGCAGTTCGACGACAAAGAGGAACTGCGGTGCCCTTCCGGCGCCGACAGTGGCGACGCTTTGGCCCCTGGCAAGGCCGGGGCATGGGGAGGGCGCATGACCATCAACCGCGACTTTTTCTTCGACCATCTTCGCGAAAAACTGTTTCCGAACGGCCTCGTCCAATCGCAGCTCGACGGCCACAATGCTTTGCTCGACGCCTGGGAAAAGGAATATGCCGGCGAGGACGACCGCTGGCTCGCCTATATCCTGGCGACCGCCTACCATGAATCGGCCCACACGATGCAGCCGGTGCGCGAAACGCTGGCCAACAGCGACCTGCAGGCGGCGCAGCGGCTGGAGGCGGCGTGGAAGGCCGGCAAGTTGCGCTGGGTCCACGATCCCTATTGGCGCCAGGACGCCAGCGGCAATTTCTGGTTCGGCCGCGGCCTGGTGCAGCTGACCTTCAAGACGAATTATCAGAAGCTCGGGCATGCCATCGGCGTCAATCTGGTTGCCAATCCGGCGCTGGCGCTGACCATGACTGTGGCGATCGACGTCATCTTCTACGGCATGCTGAACGGCAGTTTTACCGGCCACAAGCTGGCGAACTATTTTAACCGGAGCACGGCGGATTGGGTCAACGCCCGCAAGATCATCAACGGCCTCGACCGCGCCGACGCGATTGCCGGTTACGGAAGGGGATATTATGCGGCGCTGAGCTATACGGTCTAGGCGCTGCCGGGCAAATTTTGAGCCGAAAGGAATTGGCTGGCATGCCCGAACGATGGGGTCGATCGAGCGCAGCCGGCATCATCACCGGGAAACGAAATACGCGCCCTCGAGGTTTGTCCCCGGCGTTGCGGCCGCCGCCCACGACAGCCGCGAGGGAGGGGAGAATGGCGCCGAACCTTAACAGCGGTTGCCATTTGCAAAAGGCTTGCCCACCAGGCAGGGATGACCCACCAGCACCCGACGAAACTGCCAGCCTCAGTCCGGTAAAAATTTCCGGACGATCTCGCGGGCGAGCCGCCGGGGCTTGCGGGTGGCGGCGTCGATGCAGCACCAGGAACTGACGACCTCGGCCGAGACATCCTTGCCGCGCTTGAAGATCGTCTTGAACGAGGCGCGCGAGCCGCGGGTTTCGGTGGCCGTCACCAGGGCGTCGACGTCGTCGTCGAGAAACAGCGGGGCGCGATAGGTGATCTCATGCTTCAGCGCCACCCAGAGCAGGCTGGCGCGGGCTTCGAGCGGCGCGATGTCTTTCCAGTAGTTGACGATCGTTTCCTGCACCCATTGCAGGTACACCGCATTGTTGACATGCCCCATGTGATCGATGTCCCCGGGGGAAATCGTGATGTGATGCGCAAATGTCGGCGGAACGTGCATGGACATTTCCTATAGGTGGGGATAGCCGCAGGCGATTCAATACCGGCAGCGCCGTCATGGCAAGCGTTTCATCAGCCCGCGGCTATCGGGCGCGGATATCGGGCGGCAAAAAGCCGGCTATGCCCCGGATCGTCGCATGAAGGCTGTCGGTCGGCTGTTACAGCAACGCCAGCACCTGCGGCCAGGCGGCTTGTCCGAGCCGCGCATCGGCCGCGTCGCTGCCACCATGGGCATGGGCGATCGACCGTGGGGTTTTCTCGCCGGGAAACAGGACGCGGTGCCCGGCCTCTGTATCGGCTATCAGCGCCACCGGCCTGCCATGGTCGGTTCGGCGCCTGGAAAGAGCCTGCGCAAAATGCGCGCTTGGCCAGACCGCGTCGTCTCCTCCGGCAATGAGCAGAATATCCGCTGCTGCCGCTTCGATCGGGATTTCGCTCCGGTCGTCCCTGGAATGGCGGAGGCAATGCTCGAAGAGGCCGCGGAAAGACACCAAGTCCTGCCGATAGGCCGGCGCGTAGCCGGGGATGAAAGGCACGAAATCGAGCGGCACGCCGCCGAAGGACCAGGAGGACCGTTCCGGCCAGGCGATCCCGTCGATGCCTGGGCCGATATTGCCCCAGACGACCGATGACGGGTTGATGGCGACGACAGCATTGACGCGTGGATCGCGGATGGCCGTCAGCAGTGCGGCTTCGGCCCCCTTGGAGGTGCCGACGAAGACGATGCGCCGGCAGCCGATCGCCATCATATGGTCCGTTGCAGACACGAACGTCTCCAGCGGGATTTCACAGATGCCAGGCGCTTGGCCGGTGCCGCCGAACCATTGCAGCGCCAGGGCTCGGGTGCCGGCCTCGGCAAACAGCTGGGCGCGGCCGACATCCACCCTGCCGCTGGAGCCGCCAAGGACAACGACGCCGGTCGTGGCGGCGCCGGGTCCGACAACCAGTTCGCCGCGAACCTCGCCTTCGAGCTTTTCAACCACGGTGTCGATCATGCCAGGTTTCCTTGCAAGCCGATCGGGAGACGTCGTGTTCAGCACAATATGCCATATGGCTGCTGCTTTGAACATCGTCCGCCCTGTCAAGGCCGCCGCAGCGCCAGCGCCGGCCGACCGCGTGCATCCGAACGCACCTCCGTGGCCGAAGCCCGGATTGTCACGAAACTGTCAAGCAGCGGGTCTAGCGTCGCCGGCATTCGGATGCTTGGAGATTGCTATGACGTTGAAACTTATGTCTGCCCTGCTGGCTGCGGGCGTTGCCGGCCTCACCACCGCGTCCGCTGCGACGGCGGCCGACCAGCCGCACAATGTCATCCTGTTCGTCGCCGACGGACTGCGCAGCCCTGTTGTCGACGACACGACGGCGCCGAATATGGCGGCAATCGCCCGCAACGGCGTCTACTTGCGCAACAGCCATTCGCTGTTCCCGACCTTTACCACCGCCAATGCCTCGGCCATGGCCACCGGCCATATGCTCGGCGACACCGGCGACTTTTCGAACACCATCTATACCGGCTTCCAGGTGCCCGGCGCCGGCAAGAGCCTGACGCCGTTTCTCGAAAGCGATCCTGTTCTCGGCGATGTCGACGAGCATTTTTCCGGCAATTATCTGAACGAGGCGACCATCCTGCAGCTCGCCCGCGAAAAAGGGTTTTGGCACCGCCTCGATCGGCAAGCTCGGCCCGGCGCTGATCTTCGACCATACCGAGCGGACCGGCGAAAAGACGGTGCTGATCGACGATTCGACCGGGACCGAAAAGGGCATTCCGCTGTCGGCCGAAACCCAGGAGCGGCTGAAGGCGGCCGGCCTGCCGCTGGCGACCCCGGCGCGCGGCCCGAACGGCAAATCCGGCGATTTCCAGACCGCCGGCACCAAATCGGCCAACACCATCCAGCAGGATTATTTCGCCGCCGCCGCCACCCGCGCCGTGCTGCCGGAACTGGCCGACAGGCACAAGCCCTTCGTCATGGTCTTCTGGTCGCGCGACCCCGACGGCACGCAGCATAACCAGGGCGACAGCCTCGGCAAGCTGGTGCCCGGCATCAACGGCCCGACGTCGCTTGCCGCCATCCGCAATGCCGACGACGATCTCGGCCGTTTGCGCGCCGCGCTGCAGGAGCAGGGGCTGGCCGACACCACCGACATCATCGTCACCGCCGACCACGGCTTTTCGACGATCTCCAAGCAGAGCCAGACCAGCGAGGCGGCCAAGGCGAGCTATGCCGACGTGACGCCCGGCCTGCTGCCGGTCGGGTTCCTGGCGCTCGACCTGTCGAAGGCGCTTGGCCTGCCGCTGATCGATCCCGACCAGGACTACAAGCCGATCGACGCCGGCCAGCATCCGAAGGGCGGCGACGGCCTGATCGGCGGCGACAAGGATCATCCCAAGGTGGTGGTCGCCGCCAATGGCGGCTCCGACCTGATCTACCTGCCCGACGGCGACAAGGCGATGGCCAAGAGCGTCGTCGACGCGCTGCTCGCCCAGGATTATGTCAGCGGCATCTTCGTCGCCAAGTCGCTCGGTTCCTTTCCGGGCACTTTGACGCTCGACGACATTGCGCTGGAAGGCACGGCGGTGACGCCGATGCCGGCGATCGCCGTCAACTTCCGCTCGTTCTCGACCATCTGCGGCCAGCCGGAACGCTGCACCGCCGAGGTTGCCGACAGCGGATTGCAGCAGGGCCAGGGCATGCACGGCTCGTTCAGCCGCGCCGACACCTGGAATTTCCAGGCGATGATCGGCCCGGACTTCAAGACCGGCTTTACCGATGCCGCCCCGACCAGCAATGCCGACGTCGGCAAGACCATCGCCAGCATTCTCGATCTTCCGACCGAGGACAAGGGCAAGCTGGTCGGCCGCGTCCTATCGGAGGCGATGAAGGGCGGGACGATGCCGGAGGTGGCAGCCAAGATGCTGGTGTCGGCGCCGGCCGCCAATGGCCTGAAGACCATCGTCGACCTGCAGACGGTCGGCGACACCCGGTATTTCGACGCCGCCGGCTTCCCCGGCCGCACTGTCGGCCTGACCGTTTCGGACGGGGCTTCGACGAACTGAGGCGGTTTGAAGCCGCGTTCCGGATGAAAGCGGCAGCCCTCGGGCTGCCGTTTTCGTCAAGGCGGGGTGCGCCAAAAGCCGGTGTCGGGTGCACCTGCGAGACGCCACCGTGCCGCGGTTGAACCCCGCTGCCCCGCATGCTAACCGCTGCGGCAGACAACCTTGCCGAGGAGTGCCGCGCGTGATCCGTCATATCGTCTTCTTCAACGTCCCCGATCGGGCCAATCTCGAAGCGGTGCGGGCCGGCCTGTCGATCCTCACCGAAATCCCCCATGCCCGGCTGCTGGAGATCGGCACCAACGTCAAGACCGACCAGCTCGGCACCGATGTCGATCTCGTCGTCTACGGCGAATTCGACGACGAGGCGGCGCTGGCCGCCTACAAGGCGCATCCGAACTACCAGATCTCGATCGAGCGGGTGCGGCCGCTGCGCGAGATGCGGATCGCCGCGGATTACGACAGCGCAACGGCGGCGACGGCAGCCGCTGTAGCCGGCTCCGGTCGCGCCGATATTGTCGCGCCGCGCCGCGGCGCGGCCACCGACGGCTTCGGCCGGGGTGCGGCGACCGTCAGCCGCTCAGAAGCGCCGGATCGCGAAGCTGACGACAACGGTTTTCCAGGCGTCGTAATGGTCGGCCGGCAGCATGGTGAAGGGCGCACTGCGGACGACCGCTCTGCTGACGGTTTGCAACAATATTTGCCGCTGGACGGTGGTGCCGCCGCGCACCCGCACCGCAGGTCGGCCGACTATGTTGCCGCTGCGGTCCAGATGCAGCCTGATATCGGCAGACACGCCCACGGCATCGTGGAGTTCGGAAGACGGGAACCAGTGGCTTTGGATCGACGCCCGCAGCGCGTCGAGAGACGACTGTTTCATCAACGCCGGTCGGGCCTCGCCGACCTGCGCCAGCAGCAACACGCCGAGCAGGGCCATGGTAATGAATGTGACGGCACGGTGCATGGCTGCCTCGCTGACAGGTCGATGCCGACGGCGATGACCGCCGGCGTGATGATGGGATAATGGATAGCGGCCCACCGGCCTGCTGAGAAGCCCTTGAAAATGATGGGCCTCTCCGCCGCCGCCAGCGCCACCAACCAAGGACATCCGGATGAAACTCCCCTTTCCCCTGCCGTGGCGTCCCGCCACGTCGGGCCGCAAAACCGTGCCCGAGCAAAAGGCCACCGGCGCGCTGCTGGCGCTGTCCACCGACGCCCGGGCCCACTGGACCGGCCGTTCCTACGCGGCGCTCGCCCGCGAGGGTTTCATGAAAAATCCCGTCGCCCACCGCTCGGTGCGGCTGATCGCCGAGGCGGCGGCGTCGGTCTCCTGGCTGCTCTACGAGGGCGACCGCGAGATCGGCGACCATCCGCTGCTGGCGCTGATGCGCCGGCCGAACGGCCGCATGGCCGGCCCGGATTTCTTCGAGGCGCTGCACGGCCATCTGCTGTTGTCCGGAAATGCCTATGTCGAGCCGCTGTCGATCGGCGGCGAATTGCGCGAAATGCATCTGCTGCGCCCGGACCGCGTCGCCATCGTCGAGGGCCGCGACGGCTGGCCGGAGGCTTACGAGTATCGCGTCGGCGGCCTGGTCCGCCGCTTTGCCGCAGACGTCGACGGGCTGACGCTGCTGCACCTGAAACTCTTCCATCCGCTCGACGACCATCTCGGCTTTCCGCCGCTGGCCGCCGCCCAGGTGGCGCTCGACCTGCACAATGCCTCGGCCAGCTGGAACAAGGCGCTGCTCGACAATTCGGCCCGGCCCTCCGGCGCCCTGGTCTACCAGCCGAAGGAGGGCGGCAACCTGTCGCCGGACCAGTACGAGCGGCTGCGCCAGGAACTGGACGAGGGCTATTCCGGGCCGATGCGGGCCGGCCGGCCGCTGCTGCTCGAAGGCGGGCTCGACTGGAAGTCGATGGGCCTGTCGCCGAAGGACATGGATTTCGTCGAGGCGCGCCATGGGGCGGCCCGCGACATCGCGCTCGCCTTCGGCGTGCCGCCGATGCTGCTCGGCATTCCCGGCGACAACACCTATGCCAACTACCAGGAGGCCAACCGCGCCTTCTACCGGCTGACGGTGCTGCCGCTGCTGGCCCGCACCGCCTCGGCGCTGTCGCTGTGGTTTGCCGGCGCCTATGGCGACGGCCTGCGGCTGGAGCCGGACCTCGACACCATCGCCGGCCTGGCGGCCGAGCGCGACCAGCTGTGGACGCGGGTCGGGGCGGCCGATTTCCTGACGGATGCGGAGAAGCGTCAGGCGGTGGGATATTGAGGCGGGTTCGAAAATTTGTTATACGGCGTATAACAAATCAAGGAGTTTTTCGATGGCCAAGCCAGTCTTATCCGACCCGATCGCCTTGCGCATTCCCGAGGACATGCTGGCGGATATCGAGGCGATCGCCAAGGCTTCCGATCGCAACCGCAGCTGGGTGATCGTCCGGGCGCTGAAATATTACCTGATGCAGGAGGGCAATGATGTCCTGCAGATCATGGCAGCGCAAGCGGATGTCGAAGCCGGCAACGTCATGGACCTCGATGATCTGCTGGCGGAGTTCGATGCCGATGGCGAAACCAGGCCAATCAAAGATGACGCTGCATGACAAAGGTGCGGATTTCGACACGCGCCGCCGCGTTCATCCGCTCAGAAAGAGCGTATCTTGCGCGGTTCAACAAGAGAGCCGCGGCCGGCGTGTCGCGGCAACTCCGTCAGGCTGCAAAGACACTATCCGACTATCCGAATGTTGGCACGCCGGTTATGGCGCGGGGTGATGTCCGGCGCTTCGTCACGCCGCCTTACGTCATAGACTATGAAATCCATCCGACCGAACTGGTCATCCTGCTCATCCATCACGGCAGGCAGGACATCTCGCTCGTGATTGATGGCGAACAGTAGGTTGTTTCAGGTCAATAGGCCGAAAACCAAGGTTAACAGTGCTTTGATGGAAGTCTCGAGCGCCAGCCCCATTTCGCTGACTCAACCTCTCAATGGCCTGACTCAACTCGCCAAAAATCGGCCCGAACCGATTCAAAACACACGCTGAATTGCGACCGTGACGCCGCAACGCAGGCGCATTGCCGCAAGCCGCAGCCTTTTGCCGATCCCCATCCTAACATCGAGAGATTAACAATGGCGCATCTTCCAAGCGACGCCGGGCTGTGGGCGGCAAAGATCGTCGGCGCTTCGGCCGGGGCCGCGGTGTCGCTGATCTATCTGCTGCCGAAGAACCGGCGCGAGGCGGCCGGCCGCTTCTTTACCGGCCTGTCCTGCGGCCTGATCTTCGGTGGCCCGACGGGCGTCTGGGGAGCGGAGCGGCTCGATCTGTCGCCGGTGCTGTCGGCCGTCGACGTGATGCTTGCCGGCTCCGCCGCTGCCAGCCTCTGCGCCTGGTGGGGGCTCGGCATCCTGTCGCGGCTGGCCGATCGCTACGGCGAGAAGCCGGGGCAGTGAGTGATTAGTGAGTAGTGATTAGTGATTAGCGAGTAGGCAGTAGGCAGTAGGCAGTAGGAAATAGTAATTTTCGACATACTCCGTCATGCGGCCTCTATATTCAGATAGTCATGATTTACTATTGCCTATTGCCTACTGCATTTTACAAAATGACTACTCACTACTCACTACTCACTACTCACTACTCACTACTCACTACTCACTACTCACTACTCACTACTCACTACCACTCCCCCGCGCCGCCGATCGAAACATCAGTACAATCCGGAGCCTTTCACCATGACCGCATCCCGCGCGTCGGCGCGATTTCCCATGGGCGTCGATACCTGCAAATTCGCCAGCCTCGAACTCAAGGCGCTCCATCGCGACGGCAGCTTTTCCGGCTATGCCAGCGTTTTTGGCGAGGTCGATCTCGGCAAGGACCGCGTCGAACCCGGCGCCTTCCGAAAATCGCTCGGCGAACGGGGCGCATCGGGGGTCCGCATGCTGTTCCAGCACGATCCCTCCGAGCCGATCGGCGCCTGGAAAACCATCCGCGAGGACAGCCGCGGCCTCTATGTCGAAGGACAGCTGGCTGCGGGCGTCGCCCGCGCCCGCGAAGTGCACCAGCTGTTGAAGAACGCCGCCCTCGACGGCCTGTCGATCGGCTTTCGCACGGTGCGGGCAAAGACCGATGCCAAGTCCGGCGTGCGGCGCATTCTGGAGGCCGACCTCTGGGAAATCTCGGTGGTGACCTTTCCGATGCTGCCTTCGGCCCGTGTCCAGAATGTCAAGCATGCGCGGTGGTTCCGCGACAGGGAAACCGAGCTCGTCCGCCATATAAGGCGGGCGGCGCGAAAGTTGATGACAGAAACCTTTGAAAAAGGATAGTCGCATGAGCGAGCAGGCAACAACGGCGCCGCGTGGCACCATGGAAATCAAGACGGTGCCGGATACGGTGAGCGCCGCCTTCGAGGAATTCATGGAGGCCTTCGAAGCCTTCAAGGATGTCAACGACCGCCGTCTCGGCGAGATCGAGGGCAAGCTGACGTCGGATGTCGTCACCCGCGAAAAGGTCGACCGCATCAACAAGGCGATGGACGACCAGAAGAAGGTTCTGGACCAGCTGGTGCTGAAGAAGGCCCGCCCGCCGCTCGGCCGCAGCGCCCCCGGCTCGGCCGACGCCGCCGAGCACAAGGCCGCCTTCGAAACCTATATCCGCCGCGGCGACGAGGCCGGCCTGCGCGAGCTCGAAGCCAAGGCGCTGTCGGTCGGCTCGAACAGCGATGGCGGCTATCTGGTGCCCGACCAGACCGACACCGAGATCGGCCGCCGCCTGTCGGTGGTCTCGCCGATCCGGTCGCTGGCGACCGTCCGCCAGGTGTCCGGCTCGGTGCTGAAGAAGCCGTTTACCACCCAGGGGCTTGCCGCCGGCTGGGTGGCCGAAACCGCCGCCCGGCCGCAGACCAATGCGCCGCAGCTCGCCGAGCTGAGCTTTCCGACCATGGAACTCTACGCCATGCCGGCCGCCACCCAGGCGCTGCTCGACGATGCCGCCGTCGATATCGAAAGCTGGATCTCCAGCGAGGTCGACATCGTCTTTGCCGAGCAGGAAGGCACCGCCTTCGTCACCGGCGACGGCGTCAACAAGCCGAAGGGTTTTCTGGCCTATACGGCGGTGGCGGATGCCGCCTGGAGCTGGGGCAATCTCGGCTATGTGGCGACGGGGGCAGCCGGCGGCTTCAAGACGGCGGGCCCGGCCGATGTGCTGATCGATACGATCTATGCGCTGAAGGCCGGCCATCGCCAGAACGGCAATTTCGTCATGAACCGGCGCACCCAGGCATCGATCCGCAAATTCAAGGATGCCGACGGCAACTACCTCTGGCAGCCGCCCTCCGGAGCCGGCCAGCCGGCCGCGCTGATGGGCTTTGCGATCACCGAAGCCGAGGACATGCCCGACATCGCCGCCGATGCGCCGGCCATCGCCTTCGGCGATTTCCGCGCCGGCTACCTGGTCGTCGACCGCACCGGCATCCGCGTGCTGCGCGATCCCTATTCGGCCAAGCCCTACGTGCTGTTCTACACCACCAAGCGGGTCGGCGGCGGGGTGCAGGATTTCGAGGCGATCAAGCTGATCAAGTTTGCGGTCAGCTGAGGCGCCATTTGCCGTGCCGGCGCGAAAATGCCGCGTCGAACATGCCGGCAACCGCAGCCGATGGGGCGTTTTTGCCGCCCCGTCGGGGCGCCATCTTGGCCTCGGGCCTCAGCGGGAGCGTTGGAGGGCACAAGACTCTCCACCCTCATCCCTGTGCTCGTCACAGGGAATCCAGTGCGCCCAAGTCCTCGGGCGCGAAAGACTTTTTGGTGAGCGGAAGAGAGTCCTCTCACGGCGCAGACGCGCCGTGGCTGGATTCCTGTGACAAGCACAGGAATGAGGGAAGGCGGGGAGCCGGCATTCGATCAGTGACTTGCCAGAAATCCATCCTGTCGCTTTCCCGTCGCCTACGCGGGAAATTGTTCCGCGCCCGACACCCCTCCATCCACGCCGTCATCGCCCCCCCGCAAGGGAGGCTCGTCTGCCGCACGGCCTGCATCTCGGTCGAAAGCAGCGAATGGCCTGCCACGCCCATCTTCTCACCCGTTGCCCAAATCGCCGCACAGGAGACCCCATGACCTATGCCCTGATCACGCCGCCCGCTGCCGAGGCGCTGGCGCTTGCCGAGACCAAGGCGCATCTGCGGCTCGATACGACCGACGAAGACGACCTCGTCACCCGCCTGATCACCGTTGCCCGCGAGCATCTCGAGCGCAGCACCGGGCTTTGCCTGATGAACCAGAGCTGGCGGCTCCATCTTGATTCAATCTGTGAAGACGGCGTCATCCCGATTGCCAGGGGCCCGGTGCAAACCATTGAAAGCGTGATGGTTTACGACGAGACGGGCAGCCCTTCGGCGCTCTCGCTCGACGGCCATGTGCTGGACGGGTTCAGGCGTCCGGCGCGGCTGATGCTGCCGAAGCCGGTCAGGCCCGGCCGCGCCGTCAACGGCATCGAAATCGATTTTACGGCCGGCTTCGGTGCGACCGCCACCGACGTGCCGGACACGCTGAAGCGGGCGATGCTCAGCCATGTGGCACAGATGTTTTCCTGCCGCGGCGTCGTTGCCGCCGAAGACCAGCCGGCCCTGATCCCGCCCGGCTACGATCGGCTGCTGGCGCCTTTCCTCATCCGGAGCCTTTGACCATGCGCTCGCGCTTTTTCGATCCCGGCCAGATGACCGCGCGGCTCACTCTCGAAGCCGCGGTCGAAACGCCCGACGGCCAGGGTGGCGTCACCAAAACCTTCGTCGAGACGGCATCGGCCTGGGCGCTGATAGAGCCGGTCAGCGACAGCGTCGAGGAGCAGGCGTCGGCAGAGATTTTCCGGCGGACGCACCGCATCTGGCTGCGCTTTCGCCCGGACGTGTCCGCCGGCATGCGGTTGCGCAAGGGCGGCCGGATTTTCTGGATCGGCGGCACCCAGGACCCCGATGACAGTCGCCGCTACCTGATCTGCCATTGCGAGGAGACAGCTGCATGAATGCCTTGTCGATCTATACCTTGCCCGATCTGACGCTGCTGCTGACGCGGCTGTCGGCCATCGGCCGGCCAACCCCGGCAAACCAGCGACCCGGTGAGCGACCCTGCGGGCAGCGCGACGAAGGCAGTCGCCGATGAGTGCTGCCGCCAACCAACTGCTGCAGGCGATCCATGCGGCGCTCGCCGCCGACGCCGGGCTGACGGCGCTGATCGGCGCCGACGGCATCCGCGATCGGCTGGTGACCGGCCGGCAATTGCCCTGCATCGTCATCGCCGAGCTGGTCAGCAACGACTATTCGACGTCCACGGAGCCGGGCGAGGAGCATTTTCTGACGCTGCAGGCCTGGTCCGATGCGGCGGGCCAGCGCCAGGCCCAGGAGATCGCCACGCTCGTCCGCCGCCTGTTGCAGGACGGCGACCTGCCGCTTGCAGCCGGCGTGTTGGTAAACCTGCAGCATGTGACGACGAAAGCCAGGCGCGAACCGCAGACGCGGCTGTTCTGCGCCGAGATGCGCTTCCGGGCGGTCACCGAATAGTCGCGGCAAGCCTGGATGTCGGTCTCTGCTTCAGGCGATGGCCGCCGCCCGATCCGGCGTGGCCGCCCGCCGCACCAGCAGGCCGAGCGCCATGATCAGCGCCAGCGCCAGCGCCGCCAGCACGGCGCAGACGGTGAGGGCGATCGGAGCGCTGGCGTGGTCGAGGATGGCGGTGAAGACCACCGGCGCGATGGCGTTGGCAAGGTTCTGCGGCAGCCCCAGCCGCGCCGAATGCAGGCCGTATTCGGCCGGCGAAAACAGCGCCAGCGGCAGCAGCGCCCGGGCCACCGCCATGACGCCGCCGCCGAAGCTGAACAGCAGGGTGAAGATCACCAGTTGCACCGTCGACGCGCCGGCCACGAGAAGCAGCACGAAGCTGATCACCATCAGTCCGATACCGATGCCCGGCGCTGAGGATCGGATTGCCGCGCCGGCCGAGCAGCATGTCCATCAGCCGCGCCGAAATGCCGATGACGCCGCGCGCCGAACCCAGCTGCAGAGCCAGCGCCGGCGAGGCGCCGTACTGGCGAAAAATCTCGAGCATCGAGGGCGACAGGCCGAAGGTGACGAAGGTGGAAATCGTCGTCGCCGCGGCGATCAGCACAAAGGCCTTGCGCCGGCCGGCCGCCGACAGCGGGATCGGCGCTGCGTGGTGGCCGGCATCGCCCTTTGCTGCGGCGATCGGCTTTGGCAGTGCGAACAGGTACAGCGGCAGGCTGACGAACAGATGCAGGCCGGCGCAGATCAGAAAGGTCGCGCGCCAGCCGAAATACGCGTCCAGTAAAGTGAGGATCGGCCAGGCCAGCGTCGTCGACAGGCCGGTGAACAGCATCATGATGGTAATGATGCGCTTGCCGTTCAGTCCCTCGCGCTCGACCACCGCCGCATAGGCGGGCGCCGACAGGCCCATCGCGCCGGCAAGTCCCATCACCAGCCAGGCGAGGGTATAGAGCACGAGACCGCTGGCTGCGGCGAGCAGCAGCAATCCGATGGCAAAGGTGATCGACGAGGCGGTGAGCACCCGGGCGGCACCGTGGCGCGCCAGCGCCCGACCGATAGCCGGGCTGACGAGCCCGGTGATCAGCATCATCACCGTCAGGCCGGCAAAGACGATCTCGTTCGACAGGCCGAGATCGGGCGCGATGATGCGGCCCATGGCGCCGAGCATATCGAAGCTGGTGCCCCAGCTGATGATCTGCGTGATGCTGAGAACGGCAACCGTTTGCGCGGAACGCAGTGAAAAGGATTTGGTCATGAAAAAGCGGCGGTGTTCGAAGGATTGTATCGTTGTCCGTAACAGTTTCGCCGTCTGGTTGAAAGTGACATCTCGATGACAGCAAGGGGAGGTTTTGCCAGCGTCTTTCCGGTGGCGCCGCCAAGGCGGAAGGGACCATTGCCGGGCCCATCATCGCATGGATGCCAGGCGGCCTCGCCGGTCGGCCGGGCCGCGCTCGGGAGAGCCGCCGTCCGACTGGCCGGGATGGTTCCGCCCAAGTCGGCGCCGCCCTTTGCTGCAGGTAACGACGGCGCCGCCGCGCCGGCCCTTGCTGCCGCAACGGCCTGTCAGCGCAGCGCGATCGGGCCGCCATCCGCCTCCATGGCCGCCAGCAACAACGGCTTGCCGGTCGTCTCCAGCCATTGCTCCATGGTCAGCAGGCCGGGAAAATCGCGCCGAAGCGCGGCCAGATCGGCATTGCCGGCCAGGCGGCCGTCGTCGACCAGCGCGACCAGCCCGGCCAGGAACAGGTTGTCGTCCAGAAGGCTGTCGGGAAAGCGCAGGTAGCGGATCGGACGTCCTGCCGCCTGGCTCAGCCGGCCGGCCAGTTCATTGCCGGTCAGCGCATCGCCGGCGATCTCGATCGTCCGCCCTGTGAATGTCGCGGGGTCGGCGAAAATGCCGGCGACGATCCGGCCGATGTCCTCGACGGCGATGAATTGCATCGGCTGGTCTGGCTGCATGGCGAAGCTGAACATGCCCTGGTCGAGGCCCATGCCGGGCAGCATCAGGATTTCCATGAAGGCGCTGGGACGGATGATGGTGCTTGCGATGTCGAGGCCGGCGATATGCGCCTCGATCCGGCTCTTGCTGTCGAAATGCCCCATTCCGGTTTTTTCCGGCCCGGCGGCGTTGACGGAGGTATAGACCAGATGCTTGACGCCGCTGGCTTTGGCGATGTCGGCGATATCGCTGCCGTAGCGGATTTCCTCGGCATCGGTGACGCCGCCGTCGGCGACGCTCTGGCCCGAACTGGGCTGCACGCTGAAGACGCCGTAGACACCGGCCATGGCGGCCTCGATGGAGCTCCTGTCGGCAAGATCGCCTCTGGCAAGCGCAACGCCGCTGGTTGCCAAAGCCCGCGCCTTGGCGCTGTCGACATCGCGCACCAGTGCGGTCACCGGCCAGCCCTGGGCGCGCAGCGCCGCGGCAACGGCACCGCCCTGCTGGCCGGTCGCGCCGAAAACGAGAATGGTTTTGCCTTGCCTGTCCACGATAGTCTCCATCGGTAACTCTTGATGGTTACCCATATATACCGCTAGAAAGGTGTCGCAAGACGGCACAGGAATGTGCGTCGGTCACAGGAAGAGAACCAGTGTCGCAAACCATCCATGGCCGACGTTACGAGATCACCGCCCGCGGCCCGGTGCTGGAGCCCTGCGCGCCGCATGATGTGCTGTCCCGGCTCGGCGACAAATGGACGACGCTGGTCATGTCGCTGCTGGCCATCGCTCCCGACAACCGGCTGCGCTTCTCGCAGATCAAGAACGGCATCAGCGGCATCTCGCAGCGCATGCTGACGCTGACGCTGCGATATCTGGAGCGGGACGGTCTGCTCGTCCGCCATTATTTCGCCGAGGTGCCGCCGCGCGTCGAATACGAGCTCAGCCGATGGGCAAGAGCATGCTGCCGGCGCTCGAAGGCTTTACCAACTGGATCCGGTCGAACTGGCCGGCGATCGAGGATTCCCGGCGTGAATTCGACGCCCGGGATGCATGACGCGCGACAGGCCGGCAAGACGTCATCCAATCGCACAGGCGCCCCTCCGGGCGCCTTTTTCTTTGAAAGGAATTCCGATGGTGGCGCAGAAGGGCAAGGACCTGCTGCTGAAGATCGACAATGGCGGCGCTTACGAAACGGTGGCCGGCTTGCGCAGCAAAAAGCTGTCGTTCAATGCCGAGACGGTGGATATCACCGATGCCGAGAGCGTCGGGCGCTGGCGCGAGCTTCTGGGCGGCGCCGGCGTGCAGCGTGCCTCGCTGTCCGGCTCCGGCCTGTTCAAGGACCAGGCGTCGGACGCGCTGATCCGCACCGCCTTCTTCGGCGGGCGATCCTGTCCTGGCAGATCGTCATTCCGGATTTCGGCACGGTGAGCGGCGCCTTCCAGGTGACGGCGCTGGAGTATGGCGGCGCCCACAATGGCGAGGTGACCTTCGACATCGCGCTGGAATCGGCCGGCGCCATCGCCTTCGGAGCGCTGTGATGCTGCGCCCCGGCATCGGCGCCCGCGCCAACCGCCGACGTGGCGAGATCGAGGCGGAAATCGACGGCGAGCGCCGCATCCTCTGCCTGACGCTCGGCGCCCTGGCCGAACTGGAAACCGCCTTTGCCGCCGACGATCTCGCCGGCCTGGCGACGCGCTTTTCGGCCGGCCGGCTGAAGGCTGCCGATCTCATCCGCATCCTCGGCGCCGGCCTGCGCGGCGGCGGCAATGTCTATTCCGACGAGGACGTGGCGGCGGCCGGCATCAGCGGCGGCATTGCCGGAACTGCGGCGATTGTCGGCGAGCTGCTGACGGCAACGTTCCTCGGGGAGCGGGTGGGACCCGCGCCGGACCCTCGCTAGCCGCAGCCGGGAGAGCCGCCGACGGGCCGGGCGAGGCGAGGCCGACGGCCTTTCCCTGGCGCCGCGCCCTGCATGTCGGCCTCTGCCTGCTGCGGCTTCCACCCGACATTTTCTGGGCGATGACGCCGATCGAATTCCACGCCATGGCCGGCGGCCTGTCGCCGCCGGCGCCGCGCTCGATCGGGCAGGATTGGCGGCGATGATGGCGCGGTTTCCGGATTGAGGAGGGGGGCAAGATTGGCTCGGCGATTTTTCGCAAAGGGGGGCGGGCTGCTCGGGGAGGACGGTGACGCGGTTTCTTCTCTCGGATGGCTGCTGCGAAAAGACAACCGACAGTGTCCCAGAGTGCCCCTCACCCTAACCCTCCCCCGCCCGCGGGGAGAGGGGACTGCCCATGTTCGCGACTCTCTGATTTACCCGAGGCCGCTGGCCTCACGCTTTCCCCTCCGCCGCTGCGGGGAGAGGGGCTGGGGTGAGGGGCATATTTCCCGAGTGCAGGGTTGAAGTTAAGATCCTGCGCGTCCACGCGTTCGGCCAGTCTGCCATCGCAAATCGCGAGCTTTTTCATCGTGAACGGGCGCAATTGGTGAGCGGGTCAACATTCCAGAAACGCACCACGCTCCACCCGTTTGCATTCATGAATTCATCGCGCCGCCTGTCTTGTGCATTGCCGACATGCTGGCTGCCATCCACCTCGATACGATGTTTTTCACGACAAGCAAAGTCGCGAAATAGGGACCTAGGGGGAGCTGTCGGACGAATTTCAGTCCGTTCAAGCGACGGTTTCGAAGTTCGGACCAAAGTTTGTTTTCCGCATCGTTGTCGGCCTGACGCAATGAGCGGGCACGCAGGGTGGATTTTTGGCTTGGTCCTCTCTTGGTCGTGTCCCTCGCAGGTTGCCCCTCACGCTCCCTCTCCCTCTCCCCGTTTGACGGGGAGAGGGGACTTCGCCCCGCCTTGCCGACCCTGGCAAGGATCGCAGGAAAAATCCGATGACCGAAGAGACCGACCTTTCCGACACCAACACCCAGGCCGAGGCGCTGAAACAGACCCTCGACGATCTCGACAGTCGCTCGCGCTCCTTCGGCACGGCGCTCGGTGGCGCGCTGACCTCGGCGACGGCGGGCGGCAAGGGGCTCGATAGCGTGCTGCAGAGCCTTGGCAACCGCTTGACCAACATCGCCCTGTCGGCCGGCCTGAAGCCGCTGGAGACGGCACTTGGCGGGGCGGCCGACAGCCTGACCGGCGGCATCGGCAAACTGTTCGGCTTTGCCAAGGGCGGCGTGCCGGGGCGGGTGACGGCCTTTGCCGATGGCGGCGTCGTCGCGGCGCCGACCTATTTTCCGATGGGCGGCGATCTCGGGCTGATGGGCGAGGCGGGGTCGGAGGCGATCCTGCCGCTGAAGCGCGGCGCGGACGGATCGCTGGGGGTGGCCAGTTCGGGCAGCAATGGATCGTCGATCGTCTTCAACATCACCACGCCGGATGTCCAGAATTTCCAGAAGAGCCAGGCGCAGATTTCCGCCATGCTGGCGCGCACGGCGCTGCGTGGCCAACGCAATCTTTGAGGGCCGCAATGACAACGGCATTTCACGACATCCGCTTTCCGCTGCGCCTGTCGCTGGCGACCAGCGGCGGGCCGGTGCGGCGCACCGATATCGTCAACCTGTCGAACGGCCGCGAAAATCGCAACAGCCGCTGGCGCGATGCCCGCCGCAGCTATGACGCCGGCTCCGGCATCCGTTCGGTCGCCGATCTCTACGCGGTGCTGGAATTCTTCGAGGCGCGCAGCGGCCAGCTTTACGGTTTTCGTTTCCGCGATCCCGTCGATTGGGCATCGGCTGCGCCCGGCGCGGCGGTGACGCCGGTGGATCAGCCAATCGGCACAGGCGACGGGGCGACGGCACGATTTGCCCTGCGCAAGACCTATGCCGACCTTGCCGGACAGTCTCAGCGCGCCATTGCCAAGCCGGTGGCCGGCACGGTCGTGGTGGCGGTCAACGGGATCACCGTGCCAGCCGGGCAAATGGGCCTGCGACCCGGCGACCGGCGTCGTCACCTTCGCGGCCGACGCCATTCCGCCGGCCGGCATGCCGGTGACCGCCGGCTTCGCCTTCGACGTCCCGGTGCGCTTTGCCACCGATCGCATCGACGTCAGCCTGTCGGCCTTTGAGGCCGGCCGCATCCCGTCCATCCCGCTGGTGGAGATCCTGCCATGAGAGCCATCGACCCGGCGCTTGCCGCCCATCTGGCCGGCGACGCCACGACGCTGTGCCATGGCTGGCGGCTGGTCCGCCGCGACGGCATCGTCCTCGGCTTCACCGATCACGATCGCGACCTGAACTTCGTGGCCACCCGTTTCCTCGCGGCCAGCGGCTTTTCCGCCAGCAGCAGCGAGGAGGAAACCGGCCTGCCGGCCAGCACCAGCGATGTCGCCGGCGGCTTTTCCAGCGCGGCGATTGCCGAGGCCGATCTGCTGGCCGGCCTCTACGACGGGGCGCGGGTGGAGGTCTATCTCGTCAACTGGGCAACGCCCAGCCAGCATCTGCTGCTGAAAGTCCAGGAGATCGGCGAGGTTACCCGCCAGGCCGGGCAGTTCCAGGCCGAATTGCGCAGCTTTGCCGCCCGCCTTGCGGAGCCGCAGGGCCGGATCTACAACCGCCGTTGCGACGCCGTGCTCGGCGACGCCAGATGCGGCGTCGATCTCAACCTGCCGCAATACCGCGCCGAGGGCCGTGTGGCCTCCGTCGACGATGCCACCGGCTTGACCCTGTCGGGCATCTCCGGCTTTGCCGCCGGCTTTTTCGACCGCGGCAGGCTGGCCTTTCTCGATGGCGCCAATGCCGGCCTGTCGGTCGATATCGACAGCCATGCCATCGTCGACGCGGCAACGCAGGTGATCCTGTGGCTGCCGCTCGCACGGCTGCCCGACGTCGGCGACCGCGTGGCGCTGACGGCCGGATGCGACAAGGGCTTTGCCACCTGCCGCGCCAAATTCGCCAATCCCGCCAATTTCAGGGGCTTTCCGCACATGCCGGGCGCCGATTTCGCCTACACCTATGCCGACGGCAGCAGTCTGCACGACGGCAGTCCGTTGTTTCCATGAGCGAGGATGTGGCCCAACGGGTGCTGTCGATCGCCGCGGGCTGGATCGGCACGCCCTATCGCCATCAGGGATCGAGCCGCGGCATCGGCTGCGATTGTCTCGGCCTCATCCGCGGCATCTGGCGCGAACTTTATGGCGAGGATCCCGAATTGCCGCCGGCCTATGCCCGCGACTGGGCGGAGCGCAGCGGCGAGGACCGGCTGATGGACGCCGCCCGGCGCCATTTCGGGCCGTCCCATGGCCTCGATCGGGCGAGGCCCGGCGACCTGATCCTGTTTCGCTGGCGGCCGGACTGTGCGGCCAAACATGCGGGCATTCTCGACCATGCCGGGCATTTCATCCACGCCTACGAACAGGCGGCGGTGATCCGCTCGGCGCTCGTGCCCTCCTGGCGACGCCGCGTGGCCGGCGCCTTTGGCTTTCCGATGCTTGCGTGAAAAGCGCCGGGCTTGCCAAAGACGGCAACCTTGGGTATTTTGGAGTGGTGAGCGAGGTGGTAGCCCCGCTCACCGTTTGCTAAGCTATGATGCTGACCCGGACGGTCAATAACCAGCTCGTCCGGGTCTTTCTCACGGTCAGCGTGATGCTAAGTGGAAACCACCACATAACCTCACCTCCATGTTCGAGAGCAAGGCCCTTGCCTGGGTCGGCGCGGCCTATCCTCGCCGACGCGCCGGCTGGCGCGGCGCCCGCTGCTTCTGCTCTCGACCGGCAGTAACGATACAATTTTAGAGGGTGTTTTCAAGCTCCGGGGAGCGCCGGCGGCGACTTTTCCGCTCCCTGCTGTCCATGGGGCAGCTCGGCTGCCTTGCAAAATGGCGCAACCTTTAGTATTTTGGAGTGGTGAGCGAGGCGGTAACCTCGCTCACCGTTTGCTTATACTATGATGCTGACCCGGACGGTCATTGACCAGCTCGTCCGGGTCTTTCTCACCGCAAGCGTGATGCTAAATGGCAAGAGCCACATAACCTCACCTCCATGATCGAGAGCAAGGCCCTTGCCTGGGTCGGCGGGGCCCGTCCTCGCCGACACGCCGGCTGGCGCGGCGTCCACTGCTTCTGCTCTCGATATTTGCGAATAATACAATTTTAAAGGGTATTTTCAAGCGCGGGCTTTTGCCCCTGCGCCGATGCCCGTGTCCAATCCTTGGCGAGACGTTCATGGCAACCATCCTCTTTCAGGCGGCGGGTGCGGCCCTCGGCGGCGTCTTCGGGCCGCTCGGTGCGATCATCGGCCGGGCGGCCGGGGCGCTGGCCGGCAGCGTCGTCGACAAGGCGCTGATCAACGGCAGCCGGACCATTTCCGGCGCCCGGCTGTCGACCGCGCGGATCTCCGGCGCCGACGAGGGCACCGCCGTCACCCGCCTCTACGGCACGGCCCGGCTCGGCGGCACGCTTGATCTGGGCGACGCGCTTCGAGGAGACGGTGTCCCGCGAGCGCTCGGGCGGCAAGGCGACCGGGCCGCGGGTCGAGACCTTCCGCTACTTCGCCAATATCGCCATCGGCCTCTGCGACGGGCCGATCGCCTGCATCCGCAGGGTCTGGGCCGATGGCAAGGAAATCGACCTGACCGGGATCGAGATGCGCGTCTATACCGGCACCGAGGGCCAGCTGCCCGATCCGCTGATCGAGGCCAAGCAAGGGGCCGGCAACGCGCCGGCCTATCGCGGCCTGGCCTATGTCGTCTTCGAACGGCTGCCGCTCGACAGCTACGGCAATCGCATTCCGCTGCTGCAATTCGAGGTGGTCCGGCCGGTCGGACGGCTCGAAAGCCAGCTGCGGGCCGTCACCATCATCCCGGGCTCGACGGAACATGGCTACGCCACCGTGCGCGTCACCGAAAAGACCGGCGCCGGCAGCGCCAGGGCGATGAACCGCAACGTGCTGACGGCGGCGACCGACTGGCAGGCCTCGATCGATGAACTGACGGCGCTCTGCCCCAATCTCGACAGCGTGGCGTTGGTCGTTGCCTGGTTCGGAACCGATTTGCGGGCCGGGGAATGCCGCATCGTCCCCGGTGTCGAGACTTTGACGCGCGATGGCGAGAGCAGCCGTTGGTCGGTGTCGGGGATCGGCCGCGGCGATGCCCATCTGATCAGCCGGAATGACGGCGGCCCCGCCTATGGCGGCACGCCGGACGATGCCAGCGTGCTGCAGGCGATCGCCGATCTCAAGAGCCGGGGACTGAGCGTCTGCCTCTATCCGTTCGTGATGATGGATATTCCCGTCGGCAACGGTCTCGCCGATCCGCAAGGGGCGGCCGAACAGGCGCCCTATCCCTGGCGCGGCAGGATTACCGCCTTCCCGGCGATCGGCCGGCCCGGGACCGCCGACCGGACGGCGGCCGCGGCCGTGCAAATCGCTGCCTTCTGCGGCACCGCGGCGGCGGCCGACTTCTCCGTCCACGGCGCATCGGTCGCCTATCACGGCAGCGACGAAGGCTATCGCCGCATGCTGCTGCACTACGCCCATCTGGCGGTTGCCGCCGGCGGCGTCGACGGTTTCATCATCGGCTCGGAGCTGCGCGGACTGACGCAGCTGCGGGATGCGGCCGGCGCGTTTCCCTTCGTGCAGGCCCTGGCGGCGCTGGCATCCGACATCCGCGCCATCGTCGGGCCGGCGACCAGGCTGACCTATGGCGCCGACTGGAGCGAGTATTTCGGCTACCATCCGGACGACGGCAGCGGCGATGTCTATTTCCATCTCGATCCGCTGTGGGCCGCCCCCGAGATCGATGCCGTCGGCATCGACAATTACATGCCGCTGTCCGACTGGCGCGACGACGATCTCTCGGCGCCGAACCCCGACGGCCTCCGGCTGCAGGACGATCTGGCCGGCCTGACGGCGGCGATTGCCGGCGGCGAGGGGTTCGACTGGTATTATGCCAGCAGCGCCGACCGGGTGAACCGGCGGCGGTCGCCGATCAGCGACGGGCTGGCCGCAAAGCCCTGGGTCTTCCGCTACAAGGATATCGAAAGCTGGTGGTCGAACGCCCATCACGAGCGTGTCGGCGGCGCCGAGCGCGCCACGCCGACCGCCTGGACGCCGCGCGCCAAGCCGATCTGGCTGACCGAACTCGGCTGCCCGGCGATCGACAAGGGCGGCAACCAGCCGAATGTCTTTCTCGACCCGAAGTCGGTCGAATCGGCGGCGCCCTATTTCTCCAACCGCCTGCGGGCCGACAGCGTCCAGCGTCGCTTTCTCGAAGCCCATCACGACCATTGGGCGGCGTCCGGCATGGTCGATCCCGGCCGCATCTTCGTCTGGACCTGGGATGCGCGGCCCTATCCGGCCTTTCCGACCGATACCGGCCTGTGGAGCGACGGCGCCAATTGGCGGACGGGCCACTGGCTGAACGGCCGGCTTGGCGCCGGCACCCTGGCGGACATCATCGCCGCCATCCTGCGCGACCAGAATTTTTTCGATTTCGACGTCTCGCAGGTGAGCGGCGACCTGACCGGCTATGCCCAGGGCGACGTCGCCTCGGCGCGCGACCTGCTGGCGCCGCTGCTCGACGTCTTCCAGATCGACGTCATCGAGGATGGCCCGGTGCTGCGGTTCCGCTCGCGGCCGGCCGCCAGCCTGCCGGCGATCGACATTGCGGCGGTGGTCGATGCCGAGGATCAGCCGCTCTGGCAGGAAACCCGCGGCCACGACAGCGATTTTGCCGCGGAAGCCATCGTCACCTTCTACGATCCGCTCGATGACTACCAGCAGGCCAGCGTCCGCTCCCGTCGCGCGCCGTCGGCATCCAACCGCGTGCTGCGCAACGATCTCGGCGCAATCTTGCCGGAGGATGCGGCGCTGCAGGCGGCCGAAAACCTGCTGCGCGACAATCGCGTCGCGCGCCGCGCGCTGAGCCTGTCGCTGCCGCCGACGGCCATTGGCGTCCAGCCCGGCGACGTGATTTCCGTGGCGGAGGGGCCGGCCGGCCGTTTTCTCGTCACCCGCATCGAGGATGGTGCCGCCCGCAGGATCGAGGCGCGGGAGTTCGCGCCGCTGATCGGCGGCGCCGTCGTCACCCCGACGCCGACGAAATCCGCCGGTGGGACGGCCGCCGCCGTGTATGCGCCGGTCGTCGAACTGCTGGATTTGCCGCAGTTCGAAAGCGGCGCTGCCAGCGATTTTGCCCGCGGCGCGGCATTTGCGCGGCCGTGGCGGACGACGGTGCTCTCCGCCTCGGCGTCGGCGGAAGCCTATGGCAGCCGGGTGCTGCTGGATCGTCCGGCGCAGATCGGCACGCTTGCGGCGCCGCTGTCGCCGGGCGTCAGCGGCCGTTTCGACTGGTCGCAGGCGATCGAGGTCGACCTGGCCTATGGCGGACTGGAATCGGCGCTGCCGCTTTCGCTGCTGAACGGTGCCAACCGCTATGCCGTGCAAAGCATCGGCGGTGGCTGGGAGGTCGGCGCGTTCACCCAGGCCGAGGAAATTGCCGCCGGCCGCTGGCGGCTGTCCGGCCTGCTGCGCGGCCTGGCCGGGACGGAAGATGCGATGGCCGCGGGGATCGCCGCCGGGGCGGCTTTCGTCATGCTCGACGATGCGGTCAAATCGCTGGGGCTCACCAGCGAGGAGATGGGCCTGCAGCTCAACTGGATCGCCGAGGCGGCCGGATCGGGCGACAGCGCCGGTCCCCTTGCCTTTGCCGGCGGCGTGCGGGCGCAGACGCCGCTGTCGCCGGTGCATATCCGCGGCAGCCGCAATGCGGCAGGGGCGGTGGTCTTCACCTGGATCCGTCGCGGCCGGATCGACGCCGACAACTGGATAGCTGCCGACATTCCGCTGGACGAGCCGACCGAGCGCTATCGCGTCGATCTCATGCAGGACGGCGTGCTGAGGCGGCGAACGGAGGTCGACGCGCCGACCTGGACCTATGCCGCCGCCGACGAGATCGCCGATTTCGGCGCCGCGCAATCGCAACTTCAAGTCATCATTTCGCAACTGGGGCAAAGGGTGCCGGTCGGCATCCCGGCGGCCGCCATCGTTGCCGTCTAGCTTCCAACCAGAGGAGTTGATCATGGAAGACGCAAAGCATTGGTACTATTCGAAAACGATCTGGGGTGCGCTCTTGGCGGTCGGGGCGTCGGCCCTGCAAATCAGGGGGGTGCAGATCGGTGCGGCCGATCAGGCAACCATCGCCGATTCCGCCGTGTCGATCGCCGGCGCGGTCGGCGGATTGCTGGCCGTCTATGGGCGGGTCACCGCAAGCACGGCGATCAAATCCAACTAGCGCACGCTACCTTGGGGGAATGGCATTCCGCCGCAGCCTATGGGCGAAGGATATTACCACCCATTCATTTGCCATTCAGACGGGTTTGGGTAACTATTCCCTCAAGTTCGTATCACCATGAAAGTTAATGGGCATGGCATCATCCTTGAGCGTAGCAGCGGTCGTCGCCATGATGGCGGGGTCGGCTGTGTTGCCGGTGACCACGCCGACGCTTGTCGCGCGCGCAAAGTCGGACTGCAGCGATGCCGCTGCCCAGGTGGTGGAAAAGACCGGCGGCCAGCTGCTGTCGGTGCAGCCTTCCGGCGACAGCTGCGTCATCACCGTCCTGGTGCAGGGCAATGGCGAGCGCCCGCGTAAGGTGACGGTAAAGGTTCCGATGTAGGAGCAGCCTGACCAGGCATCGCGAATCGTTAGGAATTGGGCGGAAACATGCGCATTCTCGTAGTTGAAGACGACGTCAATCTGAACCGCCAGCTGGCCGACGCGCTGAAGGAGGCCGGCTATGTCGTCGATGTCGCCTTCGACGGCGAAGAAGGCCACTATCTCGGCGATACCGAGCCCTACGACGCCATCATCCTCGATATCGGCCTGCCGGAAATGGACGGCATCACCGTGCTGGAAAAGTGGCGGACGGCCGGCAAGGGCATGCCGGTGCTGCTGCTGACGGCCCGCGACCGCTGGAGCGACAAGGTCGCCGGCATCGATGCCGGTGCCGACGATTACGTCGCCAAGCCGTTCCATGTCGAAGAAGTGCTCGCCCGCATCCGCGCCCTGATCCGCCGCGCCGCCGGCCATTCCTCCTCGGAAATCATCTGCGGCCCGGTGCGGCTCGATACCAAGAGCTCGAAGGCCAGCGTCGACGGCAAGCCGCTGAAGCTGACCTCGCACGAATACCGGCTGCTGGCCTATCTGATGCATCACAAGGGCGAGGTGGTGTCGCGCACCGAACTCGTCGAGCACATGTACGACCAGGATTTCGATCGCGATTCCAATACGATCGAGGTGTTTGTCGGTCGCCTGCGCAAGAAGATGGGCGTCGACCTCATCGAAACGGTTCGGGGGTTGGGCTACCGCATTCAAGCGCCGACCAATGCCAATTAAGTCGCTCACCGCCCGCGTCCTGCTGCTGACCACGCTGTGGTCGGCCGTGGCGCTGGTGGTCATCGGCCTTGTCATCTCGACGCTCTACCGCAAGAGCGCCGAGCGCGGCTTTCAGGATCTGCTGCGGGCGCAGCTCTACAACGTCATCAATTCCGTCACCATCGGCGACCAGGGGGCGCTGGCCGGCAGTCCGCAGCTCGGCGACCTGCGCTTCGCCCAGCCGAAGACCGGCTGGTACTGGATGGTCGAGCCGCTCGGCACCTATACCGCAGCACCCGCTGGTCTCGCCGTCGCTCGGATCGGCCAACCTGCCGGTGCTGTCGGTGATCGAGGCGCCGTTCGACAAGAATTACGAGCGCTACTACATCGTCACGGATTCCTTCGGCAATCGTGTCCAGGTGGCCGAGACCGAGGTCGTGCTCGACACCGACGGCCGCGCCGCGCGATTCCGCGTCACCGGCAATATCGGCGTCATCGAGGATGATGTCGGCACCTTTTCCCACAGTCTCTATCTGGCGCTGGTCGTCTTCGGCATCGGCAGCCTGATCGTCAATGCGCTGGCCATTCTCTACGGCCTCAGGCCGCTCGACCAGGCGCGCGGCGCGCTGGAGCGCATCCGCGCCGGCGAGAGCGAGCGGCTGCAGGGCGATTTCCCGCGCGAAATCCTGCCGCTCGCCAACGAGGTCAATGCGCTGATCGACAGCAACCGCCGCATCGTCGAGCGGGCCCGCATGCAGGTCGGCAATCTCGCCCATTCGCTGAAGACGCCGATTGCCGTGCTGCTCAACGAATCGCGGGTGCTGGATCAATCGCATGGCGATCTGGTCAAGGGCCAGGCGGAGGCGATGCAGGGGCAGGTGCAGTCCTATCTCAACCGCGCCCGCATCGCCGCCCAGCGCGAATCGGTGCTGGCCCGCACCGATGCCGAGCCGGCGCTGGAGCGGCTGGTGCGCGTCATGCGGCGGCTGAACAGCGAGATCGCCTTCGAGCTGACCGTCAGCCCCGGCCTGGCGCTGGCGATGGAACAGCAGGATCTCGAGGAAACCGTCGGCAATCTGCTGGAAAATGCCGCCCGCTTCGCCAGGCACAAGGTGGTGGTCAGCGCCGTCGAGGCGGCGCCCGACGTCAAGGGCCTCGATCCGGCCCGCCGCTATTGGGTCGAGCTGGTCGTCGAGGATGACGGGCCGGGCCTCGAGCCAGACCAGATCCGCGAGGCGATGAAACGCGGCCGGCGGCTGGACGAAAGCAAGCCGGGCACCGGCCTTGGCCTGTCGATCGTCAGCGAGATCACCGCCGAGTATCAGGGCCGGCTGACCTTGTCGCGCGGCGCCCCGGGCGGGCTGCGGGCCTGCCTAATTCTGCCGGGCGTTGCAAAGGATGTTGCGTGAGCGGCGGCATGATGCCAGAAAGATCGAATGCGCCATGGGGATGCCCTTCGTGGATCGCAGGACGGTTTTTTCGTCTTTGGGCAGTTAATCCTGGTTCGGTTGCATGAAGCTTGGCATTTCCTCTTCGATCGTCGCCGTCCTGTTGGTCGCCGTCTCCCTGTCCGGCTGCGGCACGACGAGTGCCAAAGGCGCTTTGGCCAGGCTCTCGCCGATCAAGAGCAACCCGTCCGCACCCTTCATCACCGCCCTTGACGGCGGCATCATCGCTCATACCGGCCTGACCATCGGCGACAGCGACAAGCAGCGGGCGCTGGAAGCGGAGTACCGCGCGCTCGAAGCCGCCCCCGGCGGCCAGCCGGTGGTCTGGAGCGGCCGCGGCATCAGCGGCCAGGTGGTGGCCGCCGCCCCCTATCAGGTCGGCTCGCAGAATTGCCGGCAATATACCCATACGGTCACCGTCGACGGCAAGCAGACTGTTGCGCGCGGCTCTGCCTGCCGCAACGACAACGGCACCTGGACGCCGCTCGAGTAGCGCGGAGGGCGGCGGGTAGGCCAGCCGGCTCGTCCAGTGTAGATTGTGCTGGAGGCCTTGCGGCCAAACGCCTCAAATTTTCGTCATTTAAGCTTTCGCAGTTGGAATGCCTGCAGCGTTAACGTATTGGGCGTCTATGTTGTTCTGGATCATCGTTGCCGTTCTGACGGCAAGTGTCGGCGCCGTCCTGCTCTATCCGCTGCTGCGCGGCGCGCAGGCGGCAGAGCTCGATCGTGCCGGCGAAACCGCCGTCTACCGCGACCAGCTGGCCGAACTCGATCGCGACCTGGCCGGCGGGCTGATTACCGCCGAGCAGGCCGTTTATGCCAAGGCCGAAATCGGCCGGCGGCTGCTGGCGGTCGCCGCCGCGCCGGACAAGGCGCCGGCAAGGGCTGTTGGCCGAAAGTCCCACCGCCTGACGCAGGCCTTCATCATCCTCCTGCTGCCGGTGCTCGGTCTCTGTCTGTACTTGCGGACCGGCGATCCCGGTCTGCCGTCGCAGCCGCTGGAAGCGCGGCTCGAACACCCCGGCAACGACATGGCCATCCTGGTGGCCAAGGCCGAGCATCATCTGGCCGAAAACCCCGATGACGGCAAAGGCTGGGCCGTGCTGGCGCCGATCTACATGAAGACCGGCCGCTTCCTCGATGCGCAGGTCGCCTATCGCAATGCCATCCGCCTGCTCGGGCCGACGCCCGACCGGCTGGGCAGCCTGGCCGAAACGCTGATGGCCACTTCCGACGGCGTCGTCACGGCCGAGGCCCGCGAGGCGCTGCAGCAATCGGTGCAGATGGACCCCAACAATCCGCGCGCCAAATTCTACCTGGCGCTGGCCTTCGAGCAGGAAGGCAAGGCGGACGAGGCCAAGAACGCCTTTGTGGCGCTGGCAAGCGAATCGCCGGCCGATGCGCCCTGGCTGCCGCTGGTCAACCAGCATATCGCCAAGAACGGCGGCGCCCCGGCCGCACCGCCTGCCGCCGATCCGAAGGCGCTCGGCGCCCCCGACGCCGAAGACGTCGCCGCCGCCCAGACGATGAACAGCGGCGACCGCCAGCAGATGATCAAGGGCATGGTCGACACGCTCGACGCCAAGCTCAAGGACGATCCCAACAATTTCGAAGGCTGGATGCGGCTGATCCGCTCCTATGCCGTGCTTGATGACAAGGATAAGGCCGCCGATGCCCTGAAGCGCGGCCTGGCGGCCTTTCCCGGCCAGCGGCGAGCAGGGCCAGCAGCTGGTGGCGCTTGCCAAGCAGCTCGATCTTCCGACGGAGGCGACGCAGCCATGACCCGCAAGCAGAAACGCCTGGCCGTCATCGGCGGCGGCATGAGCTTTATCGTCGTCGCGGTGTTTTTGGTGATGTTCGCCTTCAGCCAGTCGGTCGCCTATTTCTACATGCCCGGCGATCTCGCCAAGAAGCCGGTCAGTCCCGGCACGCTGATCCGCCTCGGCGGCCTGGTCGGCGAGGGCACGGTGGTGCGCGGCGAGGGGACGACGGTGCAGTTTGCCGTCACCGACGGCAGCGCTGCCGCCGTCAAGGTCAAATATACCGGCATCCTGCCCGACCTGTTTCGCGAGGGGCAGGGTGTCGTCACCGAAGGCCGCTTCGAGCCGGGCGACGATGTTTTCGTTGCCGACACGGTGCTTGCCAAGCATGATGAACGCTACATGCCGAAAGAGGTCGCCGATCGCCTGAAGAAGGACGGCACCTGGAAGGGCGGCGAGGAAGCCAGCAAATGATCATCGAGCTTGGACATTACGCACTGGTTCTGGCGCTGGCCACCGCCATCATCGTCTCGACCATCCCGCTGATCGGCGCCCGGCGCCAGGATCAGGCGATGATGGATGTGGCCCGGCCGGGCTCGATCGCGCTGTTCGTGCTCGTCGCCTTCTCCTTCGGCGTCTTGACCTACGCCCATGTCGTCTCCGATTTTTCCGTCGTCAACGTCTGGGAGAATTCCCATTCGCTGGTGCCGATGATCTTCAAGGTGTCGGGCGTCTGGGGCAATCACGAGGGATCGATGATGCTCTGGCTGCTGATCCTGGCGCTGTTCAGCGGCCTCGTCGCCGTGTTCGGCCGCAACCTGCCGGACACGCTGCGCGCCAACGTGCTGTCGGTGCAGGCCTGGATCTCGGTCGCCTTCCTGATCTTCATCCTGCTTGACCTCCAATCCCTTCACCCGCCTCGATCCGGCGCCGGCCGAGGGCAAGGACCTCAATCCGGTGCTGCAGGACATCGGCCTCGCCATCCATCCGCCGCTGCTCTATCTCGGCTATGTCGGCTTCTCCGTCTGCTTCTCCTTTGCCGTCGCCGCCCTGATCGAAGGCCGCATCGATGCCGCCTGGGCGCGCTGGGTGCGCCCCTGGACGCTCGCCGCCTGGACCTGCCTCACCGCCGGCATCGCCATGGGCTCCTACTGGGCCTATTACGAGCTCGGCTGGGGCGGCTGGTGGTTCTGGGATCCGGTCGAGAACGCCTCCTTCATGCCGTGGCTGGCCGGCACCGCGCTGCTGCATTCGGCGCTGGTGATGGAAAAGCGCGATGCGCTGAAGATCTGGACCGTGCTGCTCGCCATCCTCACCTTCTCGCTGTCGCTGCTCGGCACCTTCCTGGTGCGCTCCGGCGTGCTGACCTCGGTGCATGCCTTCGCCAGCGATCCGACGCGCGGCGTCTTCATCCTCTGCATCCTGCTGATCTTCATCGGCGGCGCCCTGTCGCTGTTTGCCTTGCGGGCGCCAAAACTGACGGCCGGCGGCCTGTTCGCGCCGATCTCGCGCGAAGGCGCGCTGGTGCTCAACAACCTGATCCTCACCGTCGCCTGCGGCACGGTGCTGACCGGCACGCTCTATCCGCTGGCGCTGGAAACGCTGACCAACGACAAGATTTCCGTCGGCCCGCCCTTCTTCAACATGACCTTTGGCCTGCTGATGATCCCGCTGCTGGTGGCCGTGCCCTTCGGCCCGCTGCTCGCCTGGAAGCGCGGCGACCTGCTCGGCGCCTTCCAGCGGCTCTACGCCGCCGCCGGTCTTGCCTTCGTCGCGGCGCTGGTGCTGTTCTATGTCCAGCATGGCGGTCCTGTCATGGCCATCCTCGGCCTTGGCGCCGGCCTGTTCCTGATTTTTGGCGCCGCCACCGACCTGTGGTTCAGGGCCGGCATCGGCAAGGTGCCGCCAATGTCGCCTGGCGGCGCTTCGCCGGCCTGCCGCGCTCGGCCTTCGGCTCGGCGCTGGCCCATGCCGGGCTCGGCGTCACCGTGCTTGGCATCGTCGCCGTCAGCACCTTCCAGACGGAAAACATCCTGGACATGAAGCCGGGCGCCACCACGGCGCTCGGCGGCTACAGCCTGCATTTCGACGGCATGAAGCCCGGCGTCGGCCCGAACTTTACGGAAGATCGCGGCACCTTCACCGTCAGCCGCGGCGGCGTCGCCGTTGCCACCGTGTCCTCGGCCAAGCGCATCTTCACCGCCCGCAAGAGCGCCACGACACCGAGGCCGGCATCCTGACCTTCGGCCTCAGCCAGCTCTACGTCTCGCTCGGCGACGCCGGCAATGACGGCAGCATCGTCGTGCGCATCTGGTGGAAGCCGCTGATCGTCTGCATCTGGGGCGGGGCGATCATCATGGCGCTCGGCGGCATCGTCTCGCTCAGCGACCGCCGCCTGCGCGTCGGCGCGCCCAGCCGGCGGGCCAAGGCGGCGCGGGTGGCGATGGAACCGGCGGAATGAGGCGGCTTATGCTTCCCTCATTCCTGTGCTTGTCACAGGAATCCAGCCCGCCCAAGTCCTTGGGCGGAGCGGACTCCTCTCATGCCCGCGAGTCATTCACGGCGCAGAAGCGCCGTGGCTGGATTCCCGTGACAAGCACAGGAATGAGGGGAGGAGGTGCACAGCGCCGCCAACCGACAGTGGCGATCCTGGCACGGCTGCTTTTCGCGCTTCTCCTTTTGCTCCCCATGTCCGCCTTCGCCGTCAATCCCGACGAAGTGCTGTCCAATCCGGCGCTTGAAACAAGGGCCCGGGCGATCTCCACCGAACTGCGCTGCATGGTCTGCCAGAACCAGTCGATCGACGATTCCAACGCCGATCTCGCCCGCGACCTCAGGCTGCTGGTGCGCAAGCGCCTCGTCGATGGCGACAGCAATCAGCAGGTGCTCGACTACATCGTTTCGCGCTACGGCGAATTCGTGCTGCTGAAGCCGCGCCTCAGCGAAAAGACCTATGTGCTGTGGGGCGCGCCGATCGCCCTGTTGGTGATCGGTGCCATTTCCATGGCGGTGTTTGCCAGCCGCCGCCGCGGCAAGCCGACCGGCACCCGCCTGACCGGCGAGGAACAGGCGCGCCTCGACGCGTTGCTTGGCGAATAGCGGCGAATATTTCCGGAGCCTTCACCTTGCCGGAAACAATTTGCAACATTACCAACATTTCATGGACCGGACAGTTCGCCGTAACGTGCAAAACCCTATATCTTGTTCATCAACTGCTCGCCGCTGACCCCACGGCGCCAGTCCAGAAGAAAAGAAAAGGTACGCACATGTTCGAGACCATCAAAAGCCGCCTGACGCGCAGCACTGCTTTGAAGGCTTCCGCTGTCGCCGGCATCGCCGTTGCCGCCCTGGCAGCCGGCGTCCCTGCCGAAATCTCCAGTTCCTATGCCGATGCCGTCACCGTCCAGGCGCCGCAGGTTCCGAGCTTTGCCAATGTCGTTGACGCCGTGTCTCCCGCCGTCGTGTCGGTGCGTGTCGAGTCGCGCGTCAATCCGGTCGCCGATGAGGACGACAGCTTTGGTCTCGGCCGCGGCTTCGACGAACTGCCGGACGATCACCCGCTGAAGAAATTCTTCAAGCAGTTCGGCCAGCAGCCGAACGGCAAGGGTTCGCAGGATCAGGCGCAGAAGCCGAACGCCGACAAGGGCCGCCTGCGCCCGGTCGCCCAGGGCTCCGGCTTCTTCATCTCCGACGACGGCTATCTCGTCACCAACAACCACGTCGTCTCCGATGGCGCCGCCTTCGTCGTCGTCCTCAGCGACGGCACCGAGCTGGACGCCAAGCTGATCGGCAAGGATCCGCGCACCGATCTCGCCGTCCTCAAGGTCGACGACAAGCGCAAGTTCACCTACGTCAAATGGGCTGACGATACCAAGATCCGCGTCGGCGACTGGGTCGTTGCCGTCGGCAATCCCTTCGGCCTCGGCGGCACGGTGACGGCCGGCATCATCTCGGCCCGCGGCCGCGACATCGGCTCCGGTCCCTATGACGACTATCTGCAGATCGACGCCTCGGTGAACAAGGGCAATTCCGGCGGCCCGACCTTCAACCTCAGCGGCGAAGTCGTCGGCATCAACACCGCCATCTTCTCGCCGTCGGGCGGCAGCGTCGGCATCGCCTTCGCCATTCCCTCGACGACCGCCAAGGACGTCGTTGCCGACCTGATCAAGACCGGCTCGGTGTCGCGCGGCTGGCTCGGCGTGCAGATCCAGCCGGTGACCAAGGACATCGCCGAATCGCTCGGCCTGTCCGAGCCGGCCGGCGCCCTCGTCGTCTCGCCGCAGGAAGGCTCGCCCGGCCAGAAGGCCGGCATCAAGAACGGCGACGTGGTGACCGCCGTCAACGGCGACCCGATCAAGGATCCGCGCGATCTCGCCCGCCGCATCGCCGGCATGGCGCCGGGCAAGAAGGTCGAAGTGGCGATCTGGCGCGACGGCAAGTCGCAGCCGCTGACCGTCGAACTCGGCACGTTGCCGGCCGAACAGAAGGCTTCTGCCGACGGCAACAACCAGACGCCGGCCGAACCGCAGCAGCCGGCCTCCGAAAAGGCGCTGGCCGATCTCGGCCTGACCGTCGGTCCGTCCGATGACGGCAAGGGTGTCGCCATCACCGCCGTCAACCCGGACTCCGATGCGGCCGACAAGGGTGTGAAGGAAGGTGAGAAGATCACCTCCGTCAACAACCAGGACGTCGCCAACGCCCAGGACATCGCCAAGGTGATCGCCCAGGCCAAGAAGGACGGCCGCACCCGGGCGCTCTTCCAGATCCAGTCCGACGACGGCAGCCGCTTCGTGGCGCTGCCGCTCGCCGCCCAGGGCTGATTGCTGACGCAGCAATGTAGACCGGAGCCGTGCAGGCCGCCGCTTGCACGGCTTCTTTGTTTCCCGACGAGCAACGATGGGTGAGACCATGACCAGCGGTAGCCAGCCAAAATCCGACGCCACCGATTCCGGTTGTGCAGCAGTGCCGCCGGCGAGTAATGTCACCCACATGAAGATTTTGATCATCGAAGATGACCTCGAAGCCGCCGCCTACCTGACCAAGGCGTTTCGCGAGGCCGGAATCCTTGCCGATCACGCCAGTGACGGCGAGAGCGGCCTCTTCATGGGCACCGAAAACACCTATGACGTGATGGTCATCGACCGCATGCTGCCGCGCCGCGACGGCCTGTCGGTGATTGCCGAGCTGCGCCGCAAGGCGATCCACACGCCGGTGCTGATTCTGTCCGCGCTCGGCCAGGTCGACGACCGCGTCACCGGCCTGCGCGCCGGCGGCGACGATTATCTGCCGAAACCCTATGCCTTCAGCGAGCTGCTCGCCCGCGTCGAGGTTCTCGGCCGCCGCAAGGGCACGCCGGACCAGGACGTGCTCTACCGGGTCGGCGATCTCGAACTCGACCGGCTCTCCCACGAGGTGCGCCGCGCCGGCAAGGAGATCGTCCTGCAGCCGCGCGAATTCCGGCTGCTCGAATATCTGATGAAGAATGCCGGCCAGGTGGTGACCCGCACCATGCTGCTCGAAAACGTCTGGGATTACCACTTCGATCCGCAGACCAACGTCATCGACGTCCACGTCTCGCGCCTGCGCGCCAAAATCGAGCGGGATTTCAACATGCCGCTGCTGAAAACCATCCGCGGCGCGGGCTACATGATCAAGGACGAGGGATGAGTCGCTTCCGCGTCCTCTTCAAGTCCACCGCCGTCCGCCTGTCCGCCCTCTACATCCTGCTCTTTGCCCTCTGCGCCGCAACGCTGGTGTTTTACGTCACGTCGATGTCGGAGCGGCTGCTGACGCAGCAGATCCGCGATGCCGTCAGCCTGGAAGTCAGCCAGGTCAAGCATGCCTATGAAAACGGTGGCCTGAACCTTTTGCTGCGCACCATGGAGCGGCGCGCCCGCCAGCCGGGCGCCAATCTCTACGTCATCGCCAGCCCGACGGGCGAGATCCTCGCCGGCAACGTCGCCTCCGTGCAGCCGGGCACCTTCGACGACCAGGGCTGGACCGAGCTGCCGTTCATCTACGAGCGCTATGCCGACACCACCGCCGAGCGTCATCACCTGGCGATCGCCAACATCTTCACCCTCGACAATGGCCTGCGCATCCTGATCGGCCGCGACCTCGGCGAGCCGGAGCGGTTTCGCCTGCTGGTCCGCCAGGCGCTGATGCTGGCGCTGGCGATCATGGGCGTCGGTGCGCTGGTCATCTGGTTCGGCATCGGCCGCAATGCGCTCCGCCGCATCGACCGGATGACCGATGCCAGCCGCAAGATCATGGCCGGCGACCTGTCGCAGCGGCTGCCGGTCGGCGGCTCCGGCGACGAATTCGACCGCATGTCGGATTCGCTGAACACCATGCTCGAGCGCATCGAAAAGCTCAACGAAGGCCTGCGCCAGGTCTCCGACAACATCGCCCACGACCTGAAGACGCCGCTGACCCGGCTGCGCAACAAGGCGGTCGATGCGCTGGATGTCGGCGATGAGGAACGCCGCCGTATCGCCCTCGAAGGCATCATCGCCGAATCCGACCAGCTGATCCGCACCTTCAACGCGCTGCTGATGATTTCGCGGGTCGAGGCCGGCGCGGTGGCGGCGGAAATGACGGCGGTCGACCTGTCGGCCATCGTTGCCGATACGGCCGAACTCTACGAGCCGGTGGCCGAGGATGCCGGGCTCGTCCTCACCGCCGACATCGAGCCGGGCCTGGAAATCCAGGGCAACCGCGAACTGATCGGCCAGGCGCTGTTCAACCTGATCGACAATGCCCTCAAATATGCGCCGGGCGGCTCCGGCCGGCCGGATGTCGTTCTCAAGCTCGCCCGCACTGCCGATGGCGTCAGCCTCTGCGTCGCCGACCATGGGGCCGGCGTGCCGGCGGAAAAACGCGAGGACGTCGTCAAGCGCTTCTTCCGCCTCGACGAGAGCCGGTCGAAGCCGGGCACCGGGCTCGGTCTGTCGCTGGTCGAGGCGGTGATGGAGCTGCACGGCGGCAAGTTGCAGCTGGCCGACACCGATCCCGACAATGCCGAGGCGCATGGGCTGACGGCGACGATGGTGTTTCCGAACGCCGGCAGGAATTGACGACGATGGCCGCGTTCGGCGTGCCAGCCCTTGGCGTTGGCCGCACTTCAGCCTAGATTGGCCCGTGACCAGCTTCGCGACTATCCGGCGGGGCGTCTGACCACGACCGCTTGAACAGGCCGGAGCGCTGCTTGACCCCACCGAACGATCGACTGGACGCCGTTGCCCGCGGCCTGTTGCGACCGCTCAACCAGGCCGCGGCCAAGACGGCGCTGGCCGACCTGAAAACCATCGGCAAGCGGCAGGCGGCGGTCGCGGCGCTGATCGACGGCGATACGCCGCTGCGCGATTTCATCGTCGCTGTCTTCACCCTCTCCCCCTATCTGCATGATACCGCCGAACTCGATCCCGCCTTGCTGGCTGCGGCGATCGGCGCTCCCCTGGTGCCGCAGATCGAACGGCTGATCGACGCGGCACGGCAGGCCTGGCTGCCGGCTGCGGACGCGGCGGCGGTATCGGAAGGCGAGCTGATGGGGCGCCTGCGCCGCATCAAGCGCAAGGCGGCCTTTCTCATCGCGCTTGCCGATCTCAGCCGGCTGTTCGACGCCCGGACCTCCGCGCGCCTGCTGAGCGCCCTGGCCGAGGCTTCGATTTCCGCCGCCATCGATCATCTGCTCCTGTCTGCCCACGAAGCCGGCAAGCTGGTGCTGAAGGACGCGGCCAACCCGGCGCCGGCTCCGGCCTGATCGTTCTCGGCATGGGCAAGCTCGGCGCCGAGGAGCTGAACTATTCCTCCGACATCGACCTCGTCATCTTCTTCGACGACATGGCCGGCATCGTTGCCGATCCGGACGATGCCATCGACATCTTTCCGCGGCTGATGCGCCGGCTGGTGCGCATCCTGCAGGAGCGCACCGCCGACGGCTACGTCTTCCGCACCGACCTGCGCCTGCGGCCCGATCCGGGCGCCACACCGCTGGCCATGCCGGTCGACGCGGCGATGATCTACTACGAAGGCCGCGGCCAGAACTGGGAGCGCGCCGCCTTCATCAAGGCCCGTCCCGTCGCCGGCGACAGGGCGGCCGGCGCCGCCTTCATCCGCGACCTCGTCCCCTTCGTCTTCCGCAAATATCTCGATTTCGCGGCGATTGCCGACATCCATTCGATCAAGCGCCAGATCCATGTCCACAAGGGCCATGGCGAGATCGCCGTCAAAGGCGGCCACAACGTCAAGCTCGGCCGCGGCGGCATCCGCGAGATCGAGTTCTTCGCCCAGACGCAGCAGCTGATCGCCGGTGGCCGCATGCCGGCGCTGCGCGGCCGCGCCACCGAGGCGACGCTTATCGAACTGACCCGGGCCGGCTGGATCGATGCCGAGACGCGCGACGAGCTGAGCGATGCCTACTGGTTCCTGCGCGATGTCGAGCACCGCATCCAGATGGTCCGCGACGAGCAGACGCATCTGCTGCCGGAAACCGATGCCGAGCTGAAGCGCATTGCGCTGATGATGGGATTTGCCGACGTCCAGGGCTTTTCGGAACGGCTGGTGGCCGTGCTGAAAACCGTGGAACGGCGCTATGCGCAGCTGTTCGAGCATGAGACGCGGCTTTCCGGCGAGGCCGGCAATCTGGTCTTCACCGGCCAGGCGGACGATCCCGAAACGCTGCAGACCCTGCAGCGGCTCGGCTTCGAGCGCGCCGCCGACATGTCGCGCATCATTCGCACCTGGCATTACGGCCGCTACCGCGCGACGCAATCCGTCGAGGCGCGCGAGCGGCTGACGGAGCTGACACCGCAATTGCTGCGCGCCTTCGGCGAAAGCACGCGGGCCGACGAGGCGCTGCTGCGCTTCGACCAGTTCCTCTCCGGCCTGCCGGCCGGCATCCAGCTGTTTTCGCTGCTCGGCAAAAATCCCGTCCTGCTCGACCTCATCGTCACCATCATGGCGGCAGCGCCGCGGCTGGCCGACATCATCGCCGCCCGCCCGCACGTCTTCGACGGCATGCTCGATCCCGGCCTCATGGCCGAGCTGCCGACGCGCAGCTATCTCGCCGCCCGCCTCGACAGCTTTCTGCAGCCGGCCCGGCACTATGAGGATATCCTCGATCGGCTGCGCATCTTTGCCGCCGAGCAGCGTTTCCTGATCGGCATCCGACTGCTGACCGGGGCGATTTCCGGGGCGATGGCCGGCCGGGCCTTCACCCATCTGGCCGACCTCGTCATCGCCGCCGCGCTCGACGCCGTGCGCAACGAACTGCGTGCCGCCCACGGCGATTTCCCCGGCGGTCGGATCGCGGTCATCGGCATGGGCAAGCTCGGTAGCTTCGAGCTCACCGCCGGCTCCGACGTCGATATCATCCTGCTCTACGATTACGATGACGACGCCACCGAGTCCGATGGTGCCAGGCCGCTTGATGCGACCCGCTATTTCGCCCGCATCACCCAACGCCTGATCGCAGCGCTCTCGGCCCCGACGGCAGAGGGTATTCTCTATCAGGTCGACATGCGCCTGCGGCCCTCTGGCAACAAGGGGCCGGTGGCGACACGCATCAACGCCTTCGAGAAATACCAGCGCGAGGAAGCCTGGACCTGGGAGCACATGGCCTTGACCCGCGCCCGGGTCATCTGTGGCGACACGGCCTTGGCCGGGGATGCCGGACGCATCGTCGCCGGCGTGCTGGCAGCGCCCGCCGATCGGGCGAAGATCGCCCAGGACGTCGCCGAGATGCGCACGCTGGTCGATACGGAAAAGCCGCCGGCCGGCCTCTGGGATCTGAAGCATGCGCGGGGCGGCCAGATCGACATCGAGTTCATCGCCCAATACCTGCGCCTCGCCGCACCGACGCAGGGCGATACGGAAGCGAATATCGGCTTAAGTACCGTCGAGGCCCTGGATCGATTTGGCCCCGATTTCATGGCTCTCGACGATCTGGCCACCTGCCGGCAGGCCCTGGCGCTTTATACCGAGCTGTCGCAACTGATCCGGCTTTGCATCGACGGCCTGTTCGATCCGGCCGCGGCGCCGGCCGGGCTGATCGATCTGGTGGTGCGCGCCGGCGATTGCCCGGACGTGACGACGCTGGAAGCCGAACTCCGCCGCCTAGGCGAAGCTGTGCGCGGCATATTCGACGCGCTTCTGCCGCGTTAGGGCCTTTGGCGGCGCATCGGGCTGATCCGGGATATAGACCGAAATGACGGTGCCGACGCCTTCGCGCGAGCGGATGTTCATGCTGCCCTTGTGCAGCTGGGCCAGCGACCGGGAGATGGCGAGGCCGAGGCCGGAGCCGCCCTTGCTCTTGGCATATTGATTCTGCACCTGCTCGAACGGCTGGCCGATCTTGGTCAGCGCCGCCTTCGGGATGCCGATGCCGGTATCGGCGATGGTCAGCATGACGCCGTCGCCGACGTCGCGCATGCGCACCGCGATCCGCCCGCCGCTGTTGGTGAATTTTACCGCGTTGGACAAAAGGTTGAGCAGGATCTGCTTCATCGCCCGCCGGTCGGCGGTCAGTGTGCGGCCGGCGGCAAAACGCTGGTCGACGCGAATGTTCTTGGCGGCCGCCGGCACCGAGGTGAAGCGCAGGCATTCCTCGATCAGCGGCACCAGGTCGATGGTCTCGCAGGACAGCTTGACGTGGCCGGCCTCGATCTTCGACATGTCGAGAATGTCGTTGATGACGTTGAGCAGATGCTTGCCGCTGTCATGGATGTCGCGGGCATATTCGTCGTATTTCCCGGAGCCGAGCGGGCCGAACATCTGGTTCTGCAGGATTTCCGAAAAGCCGAGAATGGCGTTCAGCGGCGTGCGCAACTCGTGCGACATGTTGGCGAGGAATTCCGACTTGGCCTTGTTGGCGGCCTCGGCGCGGTCCTTTTCGGCCAGGTAATTGGTGTTGGCGACGGACAGCTCCGCCTTCTGCCGCTCGAGAATCTGCCGCGAGGCGGAGAGATCGTCGATCGTCGCATTGTTGCGGCGTTCCGATTCGCGCAGCCGCTCCTGATGGCGCTTCAGCAGGGTGATGTCGGTGCCGACCGACACCGTGCCGCCGTCGCGGGTGCGGCGCTCGTTGATCTGCAGCCAGCGCTCGTCGGCAAGCTGCACTTCCGTCGTCTGCGAGTAGCCGGAGCGATCGGCATCGGCGATCCGCCGTTCGATCACCGGACGGGCGGCAGCCGAGACCACCGTCGAACGCTCGGTGCCCGGCATCAGCACGTTGTCGGGAAGGCCATAGGCCTGCTGGTAATGGGCGTTGCACATCACCAGCCGGTCGTTCTTGTCCCACAGTACGAAGGCTTCCGAGGTGCATTCGATGGCGTCGGCCAGCCGCTGGTCGGCCTCGGCGTAGCGCTGCGCCAGGCGGTGCTGCTCGGTGACGTCCATGGCGATGCCGATCATGTGCACCTGGCCGGAATTGTTGCGGATCACCTGGGCGCGCACCCGCATCCAGACATAATGGCCGCCGGCATGGCGGATGCGCAGGATCTGGTCGATCTGGCCGGCATTGCCCTTGGCGACGGCGCGGGCAAGCTCGTAGAGGCTGTTGTCGTTCGGATGCATCAGCCGGGCGGCATCGCCGAAGGACAGGGTCTTGTCGGAGGCCGGCAGGCCGAGCATGTCGTACATCGACCGCGACCAGAAGAATTCACGGTTGGCGAAATCGAAATCCCAAAGACCGCAGCGGCCGCGCGACAGCGCCGTCTCGACCCGCAGGTTGGATTCCAGAAAGGTTTCGTCGGCATCGCGGGCGCGGCGGACCTGCATGTAATAGGCATAGAGAATGACCAGCAGGATCGACGATATGCCGGCAAACAGCGTGACGTTGAGCGTCAGCTCGTCGCGCCACAGCCGGCCGATCTGTTCCAGCGAGGCGGCCGAGACGATGAAGCCGCCCTTGTCGCCGACCAGCGCGATCGAGGCGTAATAGGGCAGGCCGCCGATCTTGGTCTCGATGACGCCGCCGCCATCGCCGAAGCGGCGGATGGTCGAGACCTCGGGGAAGAAATCGGAGATCGTCAGGCCGACATAGCGCATGCCGTCGACCGACGCGGCAAAGACCCGGCCGCTCGCCTGCACCATCAGCACGAAGTCGCCGCTGTCGAGCCGGTCCTGCGGCAGATAGGTATTGAGCCTGGCTTCCGCCGCGCTGCGGTCGCCCGTTTCGAACAGCGACGCATCATTGGCAAAGGCAGCGAACACGGCCGAGGCCGACAGGGCGGTGGAATGGCGCGCGGCGGATTCCATCCGGCCGTGCTCCATCACCATCGAGACGATGTGCGAGGCGGCGACCACCGACAGGAAGGCGAGGATGAGGATCGGGATCGCCCGCTTGAGGATATGCTCGGCCTTGGAAAACTGCCGGGAGACACGGGTGACGCCGGCGCCGGCGCGATCGACGAGACCGTCGTGCCAGGATTTCAAGTCGTCGAAATTGACACGCAGCCGCCCTTCGGCCGCAGTTGCCCGCCGCACGTCCACCATATTGCGCCCTGAACCTTGTGTGATTCGCGCGCCGCTCGCTCGAACCTGCGCCAATGAATCATTCGCGATTCGGCTTGTCCAGAGGGCCTGATAAAACTTTCTTAACTATTTGCTATTGCAGGTTTTTTGGCAAGCCAATCGGCGCGGCGGCAAAGGCCTTTCGGAGATTTCCGAAAATTGCCGCGCAAATCACCTGCTTTCCCGCCGCAAATCAGTCCTTCAAAATGCGGTCGACGATGTCGCGAACGTCGGTCGACAGCTCGGCGCCGAGCTCGATCTGCATCAGCGCGGCGCGCGCATGGTCGGCGCGCACCGGCTCCAGCGACCGCCAGGAGCGCATCGAGGTGAGGATGCGGGCGGCGAGCTGCGGATTGCGCGGGTCGATCGTCAGGATCTCCTCGGCCAGGAAGCGGTAGCCGGCGCCGTCGGCGCGGTTGAAGGCGGTCGGGTTGCCGAAGGCGAAGGTGCCGACGAGGGCGCGGACGCGGTTCGGATTGCTGCGGGTGAACAGCGGGTCCTGCATCAGCGCCTGGACGCGTTGCAGCGTCGCAGCGCCCGGCACGGCGGCCTGGATGGCCAGCCATTTGTCGACCACCAGGGCATTGTCCTCGAAGCGGGCCTTGAAGGCGGCCAGCGCCTCGGTGGCTTCCGGCGAGTCGGGAAAGCGATGCGCCAGGATGGTCAGCGCCTGGCTGAGGTCCGTCATGTTGTTGGCGGCGTCGAAGGCGGCCTTGGCGCGGGCCGGGGCCTTGTCCGACAGCGACAGGAAGCCGAGCGCGGCATTGCGCAGGGCGCGGCGGCCGGCGCTGGCGGCATCGGGGCTGAACGGCCCCGGCGTGCCCATGCCGTCGTAGAGAGCGGCAAAGATGGCTTTCCCGGCTTCGGCAATCTGCGACAGGATCGCCTGGCGGCCGGCGTGGATGGCGTCGGGATCGTTGTTGGCGCCGAGTTCGCGGGCGATGTCGGCTTCGCTCGGCAGGTTGAGCACCTGGGCGCGGAAGGCCGGCTCCAGGGCTTCATCGGCGGCGGCAGCCAGCAGCGCCTCGATCAGCGCCGGGTCGCAGACGACGGGTGCACGGCTGCGCGTGTCGCGGACGGCCTGCAAGCAGGATCGGCAGCGCCAGATCGGTGAGCGCCTGCCAGCGGGCGAAATGATCGGTCTCGAAGCGGGCGATCAGCGCCAGGTCGCCGGCACTCTGGTCGAAATGCAGGTTGATCGGCGCCGAAAAGCTGCGGTTCAGCGACAGCACCGGACGCGACGGAATGTCGTGGAAGACGGCGGTCTGCGAGCGCTCGACCAGATGCAGCACATCCTTGGTGAATTCGGCGCCCTCGACCGATCCCGGCAGCATCGGCTGGCCGTCTTCGGAAATCAGGCCCAGCCGCAGCGGGATGTGAACCGGCTCCTTGGCCGACTGGCCGGGCGTTGCCGGCACCATCTGCTCCAGCGACAGGGTGAACGTCCTGGCGGCGGCGTCATAGGCGCAGGAGGCGGTCACCAGCGGCGTGCCGGCCTGGTGGTACCAGAGCGAGAACTGCGTCAGGTCGCGGCCGCTGACCTCGGCAAAGCAGGCAACGAAATCCTCGACGGTGGCGGCATCGCCGTCATGACGCTCGAAATAGAGGTCCATGCCCTGCTTGAACAGGTCGCGGCCGAGCAGGGTGGCGATCATCCGGGTGACTTCGCTGCCCTTCTCGTAGACGGTCGTCGTGTAGAAATTGTTGATCTCGCGGTATTTCGTCGGGCGGACCGGATGGGCGAGCGGGCCGCTGTCCTCCGGAAACTGCTCCGACTTCAGGTGCCGCACTTCGGCGATCCGCTTGACCGGGCGCGAGCGCTGGTCGGCGGAAAATTCGTGATCGCGGAAAACCGTCAGGCCTTCCTTCAGGCAGAGCTGGAACCAGTCGCGGCAGGTGATGCGGTTGCCGGTCCAGTTGTGGAAATATTCATGGGCGATGATCGCCTCGATATTGGCATAGTCGGCATCCGTCGCCGTTTCCGGATCGGCCAGAACATACTTGTCGTTGAAGACGTTCAGCCCCTTGTTCTCCATGGCGCCCATGTTGAAGTCGGAGACGGCGACGATCATGAAGATGTCGAGGTCGTATTCGCGGCCGAACACGTCCTCGTCCCATTTCATCGAGCGCTTCAGTGCATCCATGGCGTAGGCGGCGCGGGCTTCCTTGCCGTGCTCGACGTAGATTTTCAGGGTGACTTCGCGGTCCGACATGGTGACGAAGCTGTCTTCGATGACGCCGAGGTCGCCGGCGACCAGCGCGAAGAGATAGCTCGGCTTCGGATGCGGGTCGAACCAGGCGGCAAAGTGCCTGCCTTCGCCGTAACCGGCTCCGCCCAAAAAGTTGCCGTTCGACAGCAGCAGCGGATTGGCGGCCTTGTCGCCGATGATGTTGACGGTGTAGGGCGCCAGCACGTCGGGGCGATCCGGGAAATAGGTGATGCGGCGAAAGCCTTCGGCCTCGCACTGGGTGCAATAGATGCCGCCGGTGCGATAGAGGCCCATCAGCTGGGTGTTGGCGGTCGGGTTGATGATCGTCGTGATCGTCAGCTCGAAGGGCAGGGATGCGGGCAGGTCGCGGACGGTCAGGCTCTTGTCGGTGGCGGTATATTGCCCTGCCGGCACCTCGCTCTGGTCGAGCAGCAGGCCGGACAGGCTCAGTTCGTCGCCGTCGAGCACCAGCGGCGCGGACAGCTCGACGCCCTCGCGGCGGTGAAAGATCAGCCGTGCTTCCACCTTGGTTTCGGTCGGATCGAGCTCGAAGGTCAGATCGACGCGCTCCAGAACGAAATCGGTGGGGCGGTAGTCTGCCAAATGAACGATCTGGCCGATATCAGTGCGCATGGGACTTCCTAAATGGACGTTAGGGACGGCGCACGGTCCGCAGGGGAGCAGGCGTCTTCGAGAGAAACTTTATTCAATATGATTACATTAAAATCTGAACTAAAGTTAAAGCCATAACTTCCGATCGCGGCAATTTGCGATTGCCGTTTAAAATTCCTGAATTTTTGCAGGTCGCCCGAGTATCTCAGGCAGATCGATCGTCCGGCGAGGCATTGCGCACCGATGTTTCGGTGCCGCGCACCGGGATCGGCATGCCCTTGAAATCGGTCTTGTCGATACGCCCTTCGCCGACCTTGCGGATCGCCGTGCGCCAGCCGGCATAGCCGGCGTAGAGCGCGAAGATCAGCGCCAGGAACCACAGCAGGCCCGAGGTGCCGCCGACCTGCATCATCGCGCCGGCCAGGAGCGGCCCGAAAACGGTGCCGAGGCCGTAGAGGATCATGATGCCGCTGGAGATCGTCACATATTCGTCCGGGGCGGCCCGATCGTTGGCGTGGGCGACGTTGATCGCATAGACCGGATAGAGCACCGTGCCGACGAAGAAGGCGGCGACATAAAGCGCGATGATCGAATGGACGTCGAACAGCGTCATGACAGCGCAGGCGACGACGCCGATGATGCCGCAGACGATCATGACCAGGCGGCGATCGACCATGTCCGACACTCGGCCGATCGGCATCTGCGAGATCGCCCCGCCGGCCAGCACGCAGGCAAGCAGCGTCGCGCCCTGCGCCGTGTTCATGCCGACGATCTGGGTATAGACGCCGCCCAGGCTGTTCCAGGTGCCGGACAGGGCGCCCGATAGCAGCGAGCCGACAAAGGCTACGGGCGAAAGCCGATACAGCTTTGGCAGATCGAATTTCGCCTGGGCGATCGGCGTCGGCGATTTTGCCGTCGACAGCGCCGTCGGCAGCATGGCGAGCGCGAAGATGATGCCGCACAGGATGAACAGTGAGGTCGACTTCGGATCGCCGAGCGGCACCAGATATTGGCCGCCGATCGAGCCGACCAGGCAGGTGATCATGTAGACCGAGAAGATGGTGGCGCGATTGGCGTTGGTGACGCGCTCGTTCAGCCAGCTCTCGATGATCAGATAGGCGCCGGCGATGGCAAAGCCGCTGATGAAGCGGAAAGCCACCCAGGCGCGCCAGTCGACCAGCAGGGCGCAGAGCAGGATGCCGATCGCCAGCAGCGAGATCAGCGCCCCGAAGACGCGCACATGGCCGACGCGTTTGACGAACATCGGCGTGATGATGCAGGAAATCGTGAAGCCGAGCGTATAGCCGGTGGCGATGAAGGAGATGGTGAAGGTCGACCAGCCCTCGGCGACCGAGCGGATCGGCACGACATAGTTCATCAGTCCCAGGCCGACCATCATCAGGAGGGTCGACAGCATCAGGCTGGCGATCGAGATCAGGCTGGCCAGCATGGCAAATTCCGGGTGTTGGCTGGGAGGGAAGGCGGACGATGCATTGTCCTCTATCCCACGATCGAGGCGCAATCAATCGCGACACCGCCTGCCGCAGAAAGCCGCTATCCCCTGTCGGATGAGATAGGCGGACAATCCCGCCCGGAATTGCCGCCTAAAGCGGAACGGCCGCAGAGGCGCGATCGTCGTCGCTTGCCGGGTCGCGGCTGCTGCGGGCGCGCTCGAATTCCGCGGCGGCGCGCACGGCCGCGTCGATCTGCCGGGTGGTTTCGAACAGGCTGAAAAAGCGCGCAAAGGGCAGGGACATATCGGATTTCCGTGGTTCGGCTGAGTTGCGTCAAACTCTGCCTGTCGGCGCTTCGACGCAATCACCGTTGTTGCGCCCCAGCCATGCGGGGCGCGCAGGCCGATCAGTGGGTGCGAAATTCCGCAAACATCGTCGTCGGGCGAACGAGGCGCGACATTGTGCCGGTGGCACGCGCCGTTATCTGTTCGTTGGTCGGCTCGAGGCTGCGATAGCCGCGGGTGGTGCGCGCAATTTCGCTGGCGTGGCGGAGGGTTTCAAACCCACAATGGATGGGACGCGATCGAATAGTCATGGCCTTGGTTCCTAATGGCGGTTCCTCCCAAGACGCAGGCTGAATATCGCAGTGCAGCCGTGATTCCACAACGCATGCTGCCGCACGGACTGATATGCAAAAATCACATATCAAAATTCACAAAAAGTATTTATTGCCAAAAAAATAGACGATTACGCGTCTGCGTCAATACGTCGCCGAAAGGCCAAAAGATCCTGCCAGGCCAAGCGCTTATTGATGGGGGCCGTCAGAAGGTCCTGCGGATGCAGCGTCGCAATGGCCGGAACACTGCCCGATCCGACGCCAATATCGCGCCAATGGCCGCGCAGCGCGTGAATCGTCTCATTGCCGCCGAAAAAGAATCGGGCGGTGAAATTGCCGAGCAGCAGCAGGGTTTTCGGTTCGGCGAGCGCGATCTGCCGTTCGATGAACGGCCGGCAGATATCCACTTCCGGAATGGATGGCGCGCGGTTGCCGGGCGGCCGCCAGGGGATGACGTTGGTCAGCAGGATGTCGTCGCGGGCAAGCCCGATGGCGCCGAGCATGCGGTCGAGCAGCAGCCCGGAGCGGCCGGCAAACACGGCGCCCTCGCGGTCGTCGTCGGCGCCCGGCATCGGGCCGATGACCATGATGCCGCTGTCCGGATTGCCGCTGGCAAACAGCGTCGAGCGGGCGCTGTTCTTCAGGTTGCAGCCGTTGAAGGCCTCGAGGGCGGCCTTCAGTTCCGGCAGCGAGCGGGCGCTCTCGGCGGCAAAGCGCGCCTGGTCGATGGCCTGCTCGTCGGGAATGGCCGGCGCCCGGGCCGATGCGCTCGGTGGCGCAGCCAGGGCGGGTGCTGTGGGCCGGCGGTCGACGGCGTTCGCCACCTGGCTGGCGGCCGATGGGGCCGGCGATGGCGCGGCCGCCGGGCGGCCCGCCTGCCGCGCCGCTTTCATCGCCGCGAATTCGGCGAAACGGTCGACCGGCTCCTCCTCCAGCAGCCAGCTGACGCCGGCATCCGCATGGAAATGCAAAAGCGCGGCGAGTTCGGCCGGGGAAAGGTCTTGGACGGAGATCATCGCCGAACTCTAGCGAAGCGGCCCAGCCAAGGGAAGGGCCAAAGGCCGGCCTTGCCCTGTCTCAGCCATCCCCGCCTCAGGCTGTCCACTGGGCAATATCGTCGCGCTCGCCGATCAGCGCCAGGCCGTGGGCGATCGACAGCAGTTCGCCGCCGGTCTCGATGCGGCTCTCGTCGAAGCGTTCGGTGAAGATTTTGCGCACGGCGGGCACGAAGGAGGTGCCGCCGGTCAAAAACACCTTGTCGATGCTGCCGGCCGCGGTGTTGGTCTTTTCCAGCACCTCGTCGAGCGCGCCCTCGATGCGGGCCAGTTCCGGCGCGATCCAGCCGTCGAAATCGCTGCGCTTCACCGTCGTCCGGCCGGCGGCGCCGAGCGGCGCGAAGTTGAACTCGGCTTCGTCGGCGGACGACAGCGCCATCTTGGTGGCCGACACCGCCTGGTAGAGCGGATAGCCTTCGTCGTGCTCGATCAGGTCGATGAAGGTTTCCAGCTTTTCCGGCTCGAGCGCGGTGCGCACCAGCTTCTGCAGCTCGGGAAATTCGCGCGAGGTCTTGAAGATCGACAGCTGGTTCCAGCGGCCGAAGCTGGCGTAATAGGAGGAGGGCACCTCCAAAATCTTGTCGAAACTCTTGAAGTGGCTGCCCTTGCCGATTTTGGCGAGACGACGATTGTCGATGATGCGGAAGTCGAAATGATCGCCGGCGACGCCGACGCCGGAATGGCCGATCGGCGTTGCCGTCAGCCGGCCGCCTGACGTCTCGAAGCGGATCAGCGAATAGTCGGTGGTGCCGCCGCCGAAGTCGGCGACCAGCACGGTGGCATCGCTCTTCAGGTTCTGCGCGAAGTAGAAAGCCGCCGCAACCGGTTCATAGACATAATGAATTTCCGGAAAGCCGAGCCGCGTCAGCGCCTCGTTGTAGCGCGCCGTCGCCAGATCAGGGTCGGGATTGGCGCCGGCGAAATGCACCGGCCGGCCGGTGACGATGCGGCCGACATCCGACGGCCAGTTGTCGCCGGCATAGGCCTTCAGGCGGCGGATGAAGACTTCCATCAGGTCTTCGAAACTGTGGCGCTTGGCATGCACCAGCGTGCCCTGGAACAGGGCGCTGGCGGCAAAGGTCTTGATCGACTGCAGGAAGCGGCAATCGCCGGGATTGTCGATGAACTGCTGGATCGCCGCATGGCCGGCCTCGACCTTCAGCACCGAGGCGCCGAGATGCCGGTCCTTCATGAAGGACAGCGCCGTGCGCATGCTGTCGGCCGAACCGGCCGTGCTGGTGAACGAGACGGAGCGGGTCGACGCTCCATCGGCCAGCGCCATCACGCTGTTCGTCGTGCCGAAGTCGAAACCCAGCGCCTGAGCCATGCTCGCACTCCTGTCTGCCGAAAATGTCTGGATGGGGCAAAGTCCCGCCTGAAAGCGAAACGCCCTCTGATCAAAGAGGGCGCGTCATCGCATAGGCAGGCTGGCTGTGCAAGATGGCGCCGGCCGCGAAATCGCCCGCGGCCGGCCGATGGTCATTCCGCCGCAATGGCGGTGGGGGCGTGTTCCTCGGCAACCGGCTCTTTCCGGCGGCCGAGGCGTTTGACGAAATTGTCGAGCCGGTTCATCTCCAGGAAGATGACGGGGGTGATGAACAGCGTCAGGATCTGCGAGACGACGAGACCGCCGACGACGGCGATGCCGAGCGGCTGGCGCAGCTCCGAGCTCGCACCGCCGCCGATGGCGATCGGCAGGGCGCCGAGCAGGGCGCAGAAGGTCGTCATCATGATCGGCCGGAAACGCCGGACGCAGGCTTCGTGGATCGCCTCGGCCGGCGAAACGCCGTCCGAGGATCGCAGCGTCTCCAGCGCCACGTCGATCATCATGATGGCGTTCTTCTTGACGATGCCGATCAGCATCAACAGGCCGATCAGGGCGATGATCGACAGGTCGAAGCCGAAGAGTTTCAGCGCCAGCAGCGCCCCGAGCGCCGCCGCCGGCAGACCGGAGAGAATGGTCAGCGGGTGGATGAAACTCTCGTAGAGGACGCCGAGCACCACGTAGATGGTCAGGACGGCGGCCAGGATCAGGTAGGGCGTCGAGCCCTGCGACTGCTGGAAGATTTGCGCCGTGCCGCCATAGGAGGTGAAGACGTCGGCCGGCATGTTGATCTGCTTCTTGATCTGGTCGATCGTCGCCGTCGCATCGCCGAGCGCTTCGCCGGCCGGCAGGTTGAACGACACGGTGGTCGACACCAGCTGGCCCGTCTGGTTGATGGTCACCGGCCCGGTGTTGCGCTCGATATGGGCAAAGCTCGACAGCGGCACCTGCGCCCCGCTCGACGAGGTGACGCGGATGCGCGACAGTTTCTGGTCGTCCCAGGGCTGGTTGGCATCATATTCGATGATCACGTCGTAGCTGTCGCCGGTCGACTGGATCTGGGCGGCGGCATAGTCGCTGAACGCTTCCTGCAGCGTCGTGCGCAAAAGGTTGTTGTTGATGCCGTAGGCGGCCGCCTTTTCCGTGTCGATGACGACGTTGGCCTGCAGCGCCTTGTTCTGCGCGTCGGTGGTGACGTCGGTGAATTTCGGATCCTTCTTCATCTCGGTGAGCAGCTTGTTGGCCCAGGTGTTGGTCAGGTCGGCGCTGAGCGCCTGGATGACCAGCTGGTACTGGCTGGCCGTCTGGCGGCCGCCGAAGCGCAGGCTCTGCTGCGGATTGATGAACACCTGGATGCCGGGGATGGTGGCGACGGCGGCGCGCATTTCGCGCAGCGTCTGGTCGAGCGGCTCGCGGTCATGCTTGTCCTTCAGCTGGGCATACATGGTGCCGCTGTTCAGCGTCTGCCGGGCGCTGGCGCCGACCACCGACATGACATGCTCGACGGCCGGGTTCTTCTGGATCAGGGCGGCGGCCTGGTTCTGCAGGTCGCGCATCGCCGTGTAGGAAATGTCCTGGCGGGTGCGGGTGGAAATCTGCAGGCGGCCGATATCCTCGGTCGGGAAGAAGCTCGCCGGCAGCGTCATGAACAGATAGATCGACAGCCCGACCGAGGCCAGAAAACTGCCGAGCACGACGAATTTGTTGCGCAGGCACCAGGCGACGCCCTTGTCGTATTTGCCTTCCGTCCAGTTGAAGCCGCGGTTGAAGATGCGGACCGGCCAGGGCGGATGGCTGTGGCCGCTCGACAGCCGCGAGCCGAGCATCGGCGTGACGGTGAGCGAGACGATGGCCGAGGAGACGATGGCGATGGCGACGACCATGCCGAACTCGTTGAAGATGCGGCCGACGACGCCGCCCATCAAAAGGATCGGGATGAACACGGCGATCAGCGAGATCGACATCGAGATGATGGTGTAGCTGACTTCCGCCGAGCCCTGGATGGCCGCCTGGCGCACCGGCATGCCGTTCTCGATATGCCGCAGGATGTTTTCCAGCATGACGATGGCGTCGTCGACCACCAGCCCCACCGCGATCGTCAGTCCGAGCAGCGATATGTTGTCGACGCTGTAGCCGAGCACATACATCATCCCGAACGTGGCGATCAGCGACAGCGGCACCGCCAGGCCGGGAATGATGGTGGCCATGACGTGGCCGGTGAAGAGATAGATGACGAGGACGACGAGGCCGACGGTCAGGAGCAGCGTGAACTTGACGTCGGAGATGGCTTCGCGGATCGGTGCGGCCGAATCGTTCATGACGGTGGTCTTCACCGAGGCCGGCATTTCGGCGTGCAGTTTCGGCAGCGTCTTGTTGATCGCGTCGACGACGTCGACGGTGTTGGCATCGGGCTGGCGCTGGATGGCCAGAATGATGGCGCGGTTGCCGTCGTACCAGCTGCCGATGTTCTGGTTCTCGACGCTGTCCTGGACGTTGGCGACGTCGCCGAGATGGATCGGCGCGCCGTTCGGATGGGCGATGACCAGCGAGCGGAACTGCGCGGCATTGATGCGCTGCGTGTCGGCGTTGATCGTCATGCTCTGCGCCGAGTTCTGCAGCGTGCCGACCGGCACCTGGCTGTTGGCGTTGACCACGGCGGTGTTGACGGTATCGATGCCGATGCCGCGGTCGATCAGCTTGTCGGGATCGACGGAGATGCGCACGGCATAGGTCTGGGCGCCGTTGACGGTGACTTCGGCGACGCCCGGCAGCGTCGACAGCGACGGCGAGATGATGTTTTCGGCGATGTCGTCGAGCGTGCTGCGCGGCAGCGTGTCGCTCTGCACGGCGATCAGCATGACCGGCGCGTCGGCGGGGTTGGTCTTGCGGTAGCTCGGCGGCGTCGTCAGGTTGTTCGGCAGTTTGCGGGTTGCCGTCGAAATCGCCGCCTGGACGTCGGCGGCGGCGGCATCGATGCTGCGGTTGAGATCGAACTGCAGGACGATGCTGGTGTTGCCGAGCGAATTGGTCGAGGAAATTTCGCTGATGCCCGGGATCGTCTCGAACTGCTTGATCAGCGGCGTGGCGACCGAGGTCGCCATGGTCTGCGGCGAGGCGCCGGTCAGCTGGGCGGAGACGTTGATGGTCGGAAAGTCGACCTGCGGCAGGGCGGCGACCGGAATGAGCTGGTAGCCGGCCAGACCGGCCAGCACGACGCCGATCGCCAGGAGCGTGGTGGCGACCGGACGCTGGATGCAGAAATTCGGGATCATGGCTGCGCTCCGACTGCGATCGTTTCGGTCTTGCCGCCATCGGCCGCCGCTACTTTCTGCGCCGGGCCATCACTGAATTCTTCCTTGATCGTCTGGCCGTCGTTGATCTGCGACTGACCCTCGATCACCACATGGTCGCCGGCCGACAGGCCCTTGGCGACGGCGGTTCTGTCGCCGTTGGCGCGGGCCACGGTCACCGGCGTGACATGCACCTTGTTGTCCTTGACGACGAAGGCGATGAAACCGTCCGGGCCGGGGCTGACGGCGACCGTCGGCACGACGGTCAGCTTTCCGTATCGGAGAAATGCACGGCGACATTGACCGACCGGCCGGGCCACAGGGCGCCATTGGCATTGTCGAACTTGGCCTTGACGATGATCGTCCCGGATGTCTGGTCGACCGTGTTGTCGAAGAAGCTGACCTGGCCCTGGCGAACCTTGCCCTTGTCGGAGCGCGGCACGGTGGTCACCGGAACGGGGCCGGCGGCAAGCGCCTCCTGCAGTTCGCGCAGGTTGTTTTCCTGCATGTTGAACTTGATATAGGCCGGATCGTACTTGGCGATCGTGACGATGGCCGTTCCCGGGCTGACATAGGCGCCGAGGCTGAGCGACACGTCGCCAAGCCGGCCGTCATAGGGGGCGCGGATCTCGGTGTGCTCGAGCAGCACCTGGTCGGCGGCCAGCTGCGCCTTGTCGCCATCGCCGGTGGCGACGGCCGCGTCGCGCGCCTCGCGGGCCTCGTCGGCGGTGGCCTGCGTGCCGGCATTGCCGCTCAGCAGGCTTTGGGCGCGGGTCAATGCCGATTCGGCTTCGGCCAGCGTTGCCTGGTCCTTGGCATACAAGGCCTTGTCCTTGTCGACGGCGGCCTGGGCGGTGCGCGGATCGAGCTTGGCGATCAGGTCGCCGGCCTTCACCGTGGCGCCGTCCTCGGCGACGATCTGGGTGACGATGCCGGCCTCCTGGGCGGCGATGGTCGTCTGGTCGATCGGCACCACCCATCCGGTCGCGGTGACGTCCAGCGGCAAGGTCGTCTGGACGGCGGCCACGGTCTTGACGACGATCGGGGCGGAGGGTTTTTTCTGGCCGCCGGTCTTCGCCGCGCTGGTGCTCTCGGGCGCCGCGGACGCCTTGTCGACCAAGGCAGAGACAAAAGGTATGCGTTCCCGGTATGTCCAGAGCGCCGCGCCGGCGACGATGAGAAGGCAGAGGCTAAGCCAGAATTTCTTCATGTGTGATACCGGGCGAACGCTGTTTCGGAAGTAAGCGGCTTGGCAAATGCGGAGGAAAGCAACGCGGATATCACCAGCGTCGTCGCAACACTTCACATTTCTGTTACCGCTAACGCTGAGCAAATGTAGTTTAGGATTGATGCAGAAAGATTAGCCGCCAATCTAGCACAGATATTTCCGAGGAAAAATTAACACTTGGAAAGCTTTGGAGACCTGCTGGCCACGGAAAAGTACCAAACGGTAACAAAATGCCAGTTTTCGGCATGACGCGTTCGCGCCTTCTACTCCAGGTAGCCAAGCAGCCCCTCCACGGCGGTGGGGGCGCAAGCGATCGATGGCCGGGCTTGCCTTCACCTCTCGCACCGATCCCGACTGATTCCGCCGGGATCGGCCAATTCCGTTTGCCTGGCGATCAGACGGAGCGGGCGGCGCCGCCGTCGCAGCGGATCATTGCACCGGTGATGTAGCTGGCCGGTTCGCTGCACAGAAATGCGGCTGTGGCGGCGAACTCATCGACGCGGCCGTAGCGGCCGACGGGGATGCGGGCCTGCTTCTCGGCACGAATGTCCGCCATCGGCCGGCCGGTGCGCTTGGCGGCGGCGCCGTCCAGGTCGTCGAGCCGATCGGTGGCGATGCTGCCCGGCAGCAGCATGTTCGAGGTCACGCCATGGCCGGCGATTTCCGTTGCCAGCGTCTTGCTCCAGCCGGCCAGCGCCGGGCGCAAAGTGTTGGAAAGCGCCAGATTGGCCAGCGGCTCGATGACGCCGGAGGAGGCGACGGTGAGAATCCGGCCCCATCCCTGCGCCTTCATCGCCGGCAGCAGCGCGTTGGTGAGCGTGATGATGCGCGCCACCATCGAGACGAAATAGCTTTCGAGATTTTCCGCCGTCATGTCCTCGGTGGTGCCGGGTGTCGGGCCGCCGCTGTTGTTGACGAGAATGTCGAGGCCGCCGAGTTTTTCGGCGACGCCTTCGGTCACCGTCCTGACGAAGTCGGGGTGGCTGAGGTCGGCCTGCAGCCAGTCGGCCTTGCCCTTGCCCTCGGCGTTGATCGTCGCGCAGTTGGCGGCCAGCCGCTCGCTGCTGCGGCCGCAGATCAGCACGTCCGCCCCCTCGCGCGCCAGGGCGACGGCAATGCCGTAGCCGAGCCCCTTGGACGATGCCAGGATGAGTGCGCGTTTTCCCTTGATGCCGAGATCCATTGTCTGCGTCCTTCGTTTGAGCTGCCGATGCGGTCTGCGCTGATATAGAGCGGCGGCCGGCGGCATTGAAGCGAAAACGACGGCCGCGCGCCGCCAGCGCCGGATGGCGCGGCAGGAAAAGCCTTCGTTTCGTCAATTGTGCAAATTGGAGGAGTGGGCGTCGCATCCCGGCTCGACAATCCGATCCGTTTTGACAAGAGAGAAGACAAAACGGGGACGAGGCCGCGCGCACGGCCAAGCGGAGACGACGGAATGACCGACGCACTGGAACTGCCGGAACGCGAAAGCATGGAATTCGACGTGGTGATCGTCGGGGCGGGCCCGGCCGGCCTGTCGGCGGCCATTCGCCTGAAGCAGGTCAACCCGGATCTCACCGTCGTCGTGCTGGAGAAGGGGGCCGAAGTCGGCGCCCATATCCTGTCGGGCGCCGTCGTCGATCCCATCGGCATCGACCGGCTGCTGCCGGGCTGGCGCGAGGAGGAGGGCCATCCCTTCAAGACCGAAGTCACCGCCGACCATTTCATGCTGCTCGGCCCCGCCGGCTCGATCCGCCTGCCGAACTTTTTGATGCCGCCGCTGATGAACAACCACGGCAATTACATCGTCTCGCTCGGCCTCGTCTGTCGCTGGCTGGCCGAGAAGGCGGAAGCCCTCGGCGTCGAGATCTATCCCGGCTTTGCCGCCACCGAAGTCCTCTACAATGACGCCGGCGCCGTCATCGGCGTCGCCACCGGCGACATGGGCATCGAGAAGAATGGCGAGCCCGGCCCGAATTTCACCCGCGGCATGGAGTTGCTCGGCAAATATGTGCTGATCGGCGAGGGCGTGCGCGGCTCGCTCGCCAAGCAGCTGATCGCCAAGTTCGATCTCTCCAAGGATCGCCAGCCGCAAAAATTCGGCATCGGCATCAAGGAGCTCTGGCAGGTGAAGCCGGAGAACCACAAGCTCGGCCTCGTCCAGCATTCCTTCGGCTGGCCGCTCGACATGAAGACCGGCGGCGGTTCCTTCCTCTATCATCTGGAGGACAATACGGTGGCCGTCGGCTTCGTCGTCCACCTGAACTACAAGAACCCCTATCTCTATCCCTTCGAGGAATTCCAGCGCTTCAAGACCCATCCGGCCATCCGCGGCACCTTCGAGGGCGGCAAGCGGCTCTCCTATGGCGCCCGCGCCATCACCGAGGGCGGCTACCAGTCGGTGCCGAAGCTGACCTTCCCGGGCGGCGCGCTGATCGGCTGTTCCGCCGGCTTCGTCAACGTGCCGCGCATCAAGGGCAGCCACAATGCCGTGCTGTCCGGCATGCTGGCGGCCGACAATATCGCCGCGGCGATTGCCGCCGGCCGCGCCAATGACGAAGTCGTCGAGATCGAGAACGAATGGCGCGCCGGCGATATCGGCAAGGATTTGAAGCGGGTGCGCAACGTCAAGCCGCTGTGGTCGAAGTTCGGCACGGTGCTCGGCGTGGCACTCGGCGGCCTCGACATGTGGACGAATTCGCTGTTCGGCTTCTCCTTCTTCGGCACCGTCAGCCACGGCAAGACCGACGCCGCCTCGCTGGAGCCGGCGTCCAAGCACAAGAAGATCGACTATCCGCGCCCCGACGGCGTGCTGACCTTCGACCGCCTGTCCTCGGTCTTCCTGTCGAACACCAACCACGAGGAAAACGAGCCGGTCCATCTCAAGGTCAAGGACATGGCGCTGCAGAAATCCTCCGAACACGACATCTATGCCGGCCCGTCGACCCGCTACTGTCCGGCCGGCGTCTATGAATGGGTGGAGAAGGATGGCGAGGAAACCTACGTCATCAACGCCCAGAACTGCGTCCACTGCAAGACCTGCGACATCAAGGACCCGAACCAGAACATCAACTGGGTGCCGCCGCAGGGCGGCGAGGGGCCGGTCTATCCGAACATGTGAGGCGTGACGGCATGACGGTCACTGCGGCCGAGGGTTACATCATACGGCTGGCCCGGCTGGAGGAGTTTCCGCGCCTGACCGAGATCGAGTTGGATGCCTTCGCAACGCTGGCGGACGCCCGTGGCGGCGATGGCGACGGCGAGCCGCATGCCTTGCCGCAGGATGTGTTGCGGCAGTCGCTGGAAGACGAGCTGCTTTTCGTCGCCGCTGACGGCCGCAACCAGCCGATCGGCTTTCTGGCCGGCATGGAGCGCGACGGGACGCTGTATGTCAACGAGGTCGACGTCGTCCGCGTCTGGCAACGCCGGGGCGTCGGCCGGCGGCTGATGGCGACGGCCATCGCAACCGCCCGCGCCAGCCGGCTCGGCGGCGTGACGCTGACGACCGATCGCTTCGTGCCGTTCAATGCGCCGTTTTACGCCAGGCTCGGTTTTACCGAGATCACGACCAGCGATGCGCTGCCGGCGCTGCGCCAGGCGCTGGCTACGGAAGTCGGACACGGCATGGGTGCCGAGCGTCGGGTGGCGATGATCCTGCGATTTGGGTGATCGGTGTCCGCGCGGCGAGCCGCACCTGCTGGCGGGGCAGTCTATCCGAAATTCTGATGGCCTTGTTGGAGGGCTGTCGGCGGCGGCCCAATTAGGGTTCGTATGCGACGTCGAGACGGAGGGCGACTTTGGCCAGCCGTTTGTCCCGGGTCCAGACCCGCGCCTGCTGTTTCAATTTGGCTGTCGCCAGCAAATGCGCATCGACGAAACCGATGCCGCTTCCCAGCAGGGAATATTGCCTGATGAGGAACAGAAATTCCTCCTGACTTGCCGTGGCGGCTTGCGGCAGCTTGGAAAGCATATCCAAGATCGCATCGCCGTCTTTGAGATTGCCGAGAGCGATTTCGCCGATAACGAAGGGATGCAGCAAGAGCTGCTTGCGCTTGAGTAGAAATTCGACGGCGTCTTCACGACTCCGCAAATGGTCGATCCAGACGGAAGTATCAACCAGTATCAATCAGGATTTCCCTCCCAAGTGCCATCCTCGTTCCAGCGTCGCCGCGGCGGTATCTTCAGTCCCGGCTGGCTGCCGCCCAGGGCAATGAGCTTTTGCGCCGCTTCGTGTTGAACAAGCAGCGTCAGCGCTTGCTCCACCACGGACGCAGTTTCTGCGATGCCGGAAAATTCCTTGGCATCGGCCAGCAACTTGTCGTCAATCGATATGGTCGTAAGCATGGCGACCTCCTTGGCTGTTGAAGCTAGCACCATTCTGCGCCCTTTTCAACGCGCGCGGCAACCTGAAGTGGTGTTTGCCGCGCGCGAAGG
>NZ_JAPWKD010000002.1 GCF_028283705.1 Pantoea sp. | reverse complement strand
GGCGCGCATCATGATGCCATCTTCTCACGTACGCCTGTCGGCAGGCCGTGAGCAGATGAGCGAACAGACCCAGGCGATGTGCTTTATGGCCGGGGCGAACTCGATTTTCTACGGCTGCAAGCTGCTCACCACGCCGAACCCGGAAGAAGACAAAGACCTGATTCTGTTCCGTAAACTGGGGCTGAATCCGGAGCATACCGCCACCACTGCCGGTGATAACGAACAGCAGTCTCAGCTGAGTGAGCAACTGCTGCACGCTGATACCCCACAGTTCTACAACGCGGCGGTGTAATGAGCTGGTTGCAACGCATCGAACAGGCGCTGGCAGAGCGACGCGCCGCTGATGGCTGGCGTCAGCGCGTGCGCGTTGAGCACAACAGCGTGCGCGAACTGACGGTCGCCGGACAGCGCTATTGTCACTTTTCCAGTAACGATTATCTCGGCCTGAGCCAGCATCCGGCGGTGATTGCCGCGTGGCAGCAGGGGGCGGCGGAGTCGGGTGCGGGAGCAGGGGCATCAGGCCATGTGACCGGTTACAGCCGCCATCATGCGCAGCTGGAAGAGGAGCTGGCCGACTGGCTGGGCTATCGGCGTGCGTTGCTGTTTATCTCCGGTTTTGCCGCGAATCAGGCGGTGATCCATTTGCTGGCGGAAAAACCGGATCGCATCCTTGCCGACAAGCTGGCGCACGCGTCATTGCTGGATGCTGCCAGCCACAGCCCGGCGCTGTTGCGTCGTTTCGCCCATAACCAGCCGCAAAGCCTGGCAAAAATGCTGGCAACGCCGGTTGGGGGCAACACGCTGGTGGTGACGGAGGGGGTGTTCAGCATGGATGGTGACAGCGCGCCGCTGGCAGAGATTGCAGCGGAAACGCGGCGTGGCAACGGTTGGTTGCTGGTGGATGATGCGCATGGTATCGGCGTCACCGGCGAACAGGGGCGCGGCAGCTGCTGGCAGCAGCAGGTGCGACCGGAACTGTTGATCGTCACCTTTGGCAAAGGCTTCGGCGTCAGCGGCGCGGCGTTGCTATGCGATGACGCCACTGCCGATTATGTTGAACAGTTTGCCCGCCATCTGATCTATTCCACGGCGATGCCTCCGGCGCAATGTTGCGCGTTGCAGGCCGCATTGCAGCAAATTCGACAGGGTGATGAACTACGCGCGCGTCTGCACGCCAACATCGCTCGCTTCCGCGCCGGTGCAGCCGATTTACCGTGGCAGCTGATGCCTTCGGCCAGCGCTATCCAACCGCTGGTGGTGGGTGAGAACAGCGCAGCCCTGGCGTTATCACAACGACTGAAGGCGGCGGGGTGCTGGGTTAGCGCCATTCGTCCGCCAACCGTACCACCGGGCACCGCACGGCTGCGTATCACGTTAACCGCCGCGCATCACCCGGATGATATCGATCGTCTGCTGGAGGCGCTGTATGACGCTACAGGTCAATAAACAGGCGGTTGCGCAGGCGTTTGGTCGTGCAGCGCAGCATTATGAACAGCATGCTGAACTGCAACGCCAGAGCGGCGATGCGTTGCTGGCACTGGCCCCGGCCGGGTTTGGTCCGCACCTGCTGGATGCCGGATGTGGCACCGGCTGGTACAGCCGGTACTGGCGTGACCGTGGGCGCGAAGTGACCGCGCTTGATTTGTCGCAAGCCATGCTGGATAGCGCTGCACAGCAGCACTCGGCGCAGCATTATGTGCAGGGCGATATTGATGCGTTACCGCTGCCGGATGCCTGTGTTGATGGCGTGTGGAGCAATCTTGCGGTGCAGTGGAGCAGCGATTTGCGCACCGCTTTGCAGCAATTTTTACGCGTCACCCGACCGGGCGGCACGGTGTTGTTTTCCACGCTGTTGTCCGGTTCATTGCACGAGGTGCATCAGGCGTGGGCGCAGCTGGATGGGCGTCAGCATGCCAACCGTTTCCTCAGTGCAACGCAGATTGCCGCTGCCACTCACGATCTCTCGCTTAAACGCCAGCAGCAGACCATCACGCTGCACTTTCCCAGCGCGCTCAGCGCGATGCGTTCACTGAAGGGCATCGGCGCAACCCATTTGCATGACGGGCGGCCGGGAGGATTGCTGACGCGCACGCAACTGGCCCGGCTGGAGCAGGGCTGGCCGCAAGATGAGGCGGGTTATCGCCTCAGCTATCACCTGATGTTTGGAGTATTAACACCATGAAACGCTGGTTTATTACGGGCACCGATACCGAAGTAGGAAAAACGGTGGCCAGTGGGGCGCTGTTGCAGGCGGCCAGTGCAGCCGGATTGAACACCGCAGGCTACAAGCCAGTGGCTTCCGGCTGCGAGGTCACCGCCGAGGGGATTCGTAACAGCGATGCGCTGGCTTTGCAGCGTTACAGTTCGCTGGCGCTGCGTTATGAGCAGGTCAATCCGCTGGCCTTTATCGAGCCAACGTCGCCGCATATCGTCAGTGCGGAAGAGGGGCGACCCATCGAATTCGCTCAGCTGTCAGCGGGATTGCGCCAGCTGGAGCAGCAGGCTGAATGGGTGCTGGTAGAGGGAGCTGGCGGCTGGTTTACCCCGTTGTCCGCCACCCAGACTTATGCCGACTGGGTGATCGCTGAACAACTGCCGGTCATTCTGGTGGTCGGAATCAAACTGGGCTGCATCAACCATGCGATGCTGACAGCCGCAGCCGTGCGCGCCAGTGGCTTATCGCTGGCCGGCTGGATCGCTAATGATATTCAGCCACCGGGCAAACGTCACCAGGAGTATCTGGCAACCCTGCGTCAGCGTATTGATGCACCCTGCCTGGGCGAAATTCCGTACCTGACGGATGACGCTCAGCAGGCAGAGTGCGGACGTTTCCTGACACTGCCACAGTAAAACCCTCAGGTCACCGTCAGCCATTTGTTGATGGTGACATCATCCAGCTGTGCCACTTTGCCCTGTGCCACATTACGACCCCGATGCAGCAACAGAAAGTAGTCAGCGACGCGGCGAATAAAGGAGACGTGTTGCTCCAGCAGCAGGATGGTCAGGCCATAATCACGGTTCAGACGGCGGATTAAGTTACCCATCTCCTCTTCGAGCCAGGGTGACATCCCTTCAGTGGGTTCGTCGAGGATTAACAGCTTCGGTTGCAGTACCAGCGCACGTGCCAAAGCCAGCTGCTGTTGTTGATCCATCGGCAGCTCGCCACTGCGCTGGTGACGCAGTGAGTAGAGCGCCGGGAACAAATCAAACACCATTTCCGGGATAGCGCGGCTGCGCTCATCCTGCGCCGCCATCAACGCAATCAGCAGGTTATCTTCTACGCTCATCTGCGAGAAAATATGACGTCCTTGAGGCACATAGCCTATGCCCATGCGTGCACGTTGCTCCGCCGGTTGCAGCAATAAGTCTTCGGGTGGCGAGCCATCTTCCTGCCATGTCATCGAGCCGCTGTTGATTGGCAGCCGCCCCATAATGCAGTTGACCAGCGTGGTTTTCCCCATCCCCGGACTCCCCAGCACGCCAGTGCAGGTGCCGGGCGGCAGATCCAGATCCACATCCCACAGAATATGGTTTTGACCGTAAAACTGATTCACCGAACGTAAACTCAGCATCTGACATTCTCCTTCCAGATAATTAGCCTGAATGCTTCCGCTCTGTGTCGTCTGGCAAACAGTCAAACACGATTCATCATTGCCACTCTCACCATCAGTGAGTTGTTACAAATGCTCTATCGATAAACCTGCAATTCTCAGGCCAGGTTGCCGATGCGATGAAAAATGCATCAATGGCGGGCAAAAATCAGGCTTAAAAGTTGAGTAACGCTTAACAATTCCACGGAGTGATAAAAAGGCTGCACTTTAGCGGTGCTGAATGCTTAACGATTCTGGTGCAGCCGATCTGGCATAAGGCAGAACCGGCAGGAATAAGTGGCCTTATTTACTGGAAATTTCATCCAGCAGCCCCCCCACAGCACGGAAAAAGAATAGTTAATGCCGCGCGGGTTGTGAGAAAAATAAACGCAAAAAAAAATTTTTCGCACGTCAGGACAAGCCGGAGAAAATTATGCACAGGCGATGGGGGCGGGGCTGCCATCAGTTATCCACTATTCCTGTGGATAACCTTGTGTATTAGAGACTGAAAACAGAGCGCAAGCGAGGAAATACGCGGCCTGCATACATTATGCTGAGAAACTGGGCTTTTTAGCGATTATTTGACAAATCAACATGTTAGTTAAAATCAAGCCTGAGAATTATCTTGCTCGTCATCAGACTGCAATTTTATGACGCTCTATTGACAAATGTTAAAAGCATCTCCTTTCTGGGGATAACCTTGTACCACAAGGTGTTACCTGTCCTTGTTAAAATTGCACTGCGGCGAGTCGCCACGCCTCCCCGTAATCGTGCAGCATATATGTAAATATATCCAGTATTTTTTACTGGCAAATTCGCGCTGGCAGAGTAGAATTAGCAGCCTGCCCGCCGACTTCTCCAGCAGGAACCGCAAAACCATGAGTAAAGCCTTTAAACTCAACTCCGCTTTTAAACCATCAGGGGACCAGCCTGAGGCGATTCGTCGTCTGGAAGAGGGGCTGGAGGATGGCCTGGCGCATCAGACGCTGCTGGGGGTGACCGGTTCGGGAAAAACCTTTACCGTGGCCAATGTGATTGCCGATCTTAACCGGCCTACCATGGTACTGGCTCCTAACAAGACGCTGGCGGCTCAGCTTTACGGCGAGATGAAGGAGTTCTTCCCGGATAACGCGGTGGAGTTTTTCGTCTCCTACTACGACTACTATCAGCCAGAAGCTTATGTGCCCAGCTCCGACACCTTTATAGAAAAAGATGCGTCGGTGAATGAGCATATTGAGCAGATGCGTCTGTCGGCCACCAAAGCGCTGCTGGAACGGCGTGACGTGATTGTGGTGGCGTCGGTTTCGGCGATCTACGGCCTGGGCGATCCCGATCTTTACCTGAAAATGATGCTGCATCTGACGCGCGGCATGATCATTGATCAACGCAGTATTCTGCGCCGCCTGGCGGAATTGCAATATAGCCGCAACGACCAGGTGTTCCAGCGTGGCACCTTCCGCGTGCGCGGCGAGGTGATTGATGTCTTCCCGGCCGAATCTGACGATATCGCGCTGCGCGTGGAGCTGTTTGATGAAGAAGTGGAGCGGCTGTCACTGTTTGACCCGCTCACCGGCCAGGTGGTTTCGGTGGTGCCGCGTTTTACCGTCTATCCCAAAACCCACTATGTCACACCGCGCGAACGCATCCTGCAATCCATGGAAGAGATCAAAAAGGAGCTGGTGGTACGCCGTCAGGTGCTGCTGGAAAACAATAAATTACTGGAAGAACAGCGCATTACCCAGCGTACCCAGTTTGACCTCGAGATGATGAACGAGCTGGGTTACTGCTCAGGTATCGAAAACTATTCGCGCTATCTCTCCGGACGTGGGCCGGGCGAGCCACCGCCGACGCTGTTTGACTACCTCCCGGCCGATGGCCTGCTGGTGGTTGATGAATCCCACGTCACCATTCCGCAGATTGGTGGCATGTATCGCGGTGACCGCGCGCGTAAAGAGACGCTGGTGGAATATGGCTTTCGCCTGCCGTCAGCGCTGGATAACCGTCCGCTACGCTTTGAAGAATTTGAAGCGCTGGCCCCGCAAACCATCTATGTTTCGGCCACGCCGGGTAACTACGAGCTGGAGAAATCCGGTAATGAAGTGATTGATCAGGTGGTGCGTCCGACCGGCCTGCTCGATCCGATCCTCGAAGTGCGTCCGGTGACCACCCAGGTGGATGACCTGCTGTCGGAAATCCGCAAGCGCGTAGAGATCAATGAACGTGTGCTGGTCACCACCCTGACCAAGCGCATGGCGGAAGATTTGACCGAGTATCTGGAAGAGCACGGCGAAAAGGTGCGTTATCTGCACTCGGATATCGACACGGTGGAGCGTATGGAGATCATTCGCGACCTGCGCCTGGGTGAGTTTGACGTGCTGGTAGGGATTAACCTGCTGCGTGAAGGGCTGGATATGCCGGAAGTGTCGCTGGTGGCGATTCTTGATGCCGATAAAGAAGGCTTCCTGCGCTCCGAACGTTCACTGATTCAGACCATTGGCCGTGCTGCGCGTAACATCAATGGTAAAGCAATTCTGTACGCTGATAAGATCACGCCGTCGATGGCTCGCGCCATTGGGGAGACAGAACGCCGTCGCGAGAAACAGCAGCGCTACAATGAAGAAAACGGCATCGTGCCGCAGGGGCTGAACAAAAAGATCACCGATATTCTCGAACTGGGTAAAAACGTGGTCAAAACCCGTGGCAAGGGTAAAACGGCATCGCGCACCGCCGCTGAAGCCGAGGCCAGCTATCTGGCGCTCACGCCGCAGGCGATGCAGAAGAAAATTCATGAGCTGGAAGGGCAGATGCAGCAGCACGCGCAGAATCTGGAGTTTGAAGAGGCAGCGCGGGTACGCGACCAGTTGCATGAACTACGCGAGCTGTTTATCGCTGCCTCCTGATAACCGGAGCCCCCTTTTGTCGCGCAATTTTCAGGTCAAAATGCCTGGATGGCATGCTCCAGCGCCACGCGCAGCAGCTGGCGGTCATGTCGGTATTTAATGTCGGCGGCCTCCAGCGGTTCGCGCACGATTAAACGCTCCTCTACGCCGCGAATATCCGCCGCCGGGCTGACGATCACTGCATCAATCACCCGTTTACCAATCGCTTTTTCCATGATCACCAGTTTGTCCGCCACGGTCAGGCTGGCGGCGGCCGGGCTGAGTTCCCGGCCCAGGTTGCCGATAAACACCATGGTTGCCGGGGTGCGACGCAATGCGCGCGCCATCTCTTCCATCAGCAGAATCGGCATCAGGCTGGTGTAGAAACTGCCGGGACCAATCAGGATCAAATCCGCTTCGCCAATCGCATCCAGCGCTTCACGAGTGGGTATGACGTTGGGATGCAGCATCAACTCCTGCGGGGCTTGCTTCATCTCATCAACTGCGGTTTCGCCGTACACCATATTGCCTTCGTTATCCTGGGCTACCAGATCGACGGGTTGCTCGGACATTGGAATCAAAAATGCATCCACTTTCAGCAGGTTGCGGATGATATTGATGGCTTCCAGCGGACGAACGCTGAGATGGTCAAGCGCTTTCAGGATCAGGTTGCCGAGGTTGTGACCGGCCAGTTCGCCATTGCCGGTAAAGCGATATTCAAACATCGCCGAAGCGACGCTCGGTTCGGTGATCAACTGGTTGATGCAGTTACGCATATCGCCCCAGGCAATACCGCCTTCTGAACGGCGGATGCGTCCGGTCGAACCGCCGTTGTCGGTGGTGGTAACAATACCAGTCAGACGCGAGCCAAGCGGTGCCAGCGCCGACATCACACGACCCAGACCGTGGCCGCCGCCCAGCGCCACCACACGATCCAAATCTGCCAGGGTACGATTCATGTTGCTCCTTATGACTGACGCTCAACCGTTGAGCAGCAGTTAAACTGATATGTATCAAAATCTGTCGGCTATTTTAACGTATCCTGTCGCGAAAATGCGGTGAAAAAACGTTATGTATCAATATATATAGCGAAAATCCTTGATGGAAGCGAACAACAAATCGCGCTAACATTCATGCAACCGTGTTGCTTTGAGTCGCAACATACACTCTAGCCTGTGTACCTAAGTCTTCGGATACGGTGCCCAGGCCGCAGCCCAGAGCTGCCAGGGTGCAGAAAGAAATGACTGCATCTCCCGTATTTGGAAAGGTGTTCAGGTGTCACAACTTACAGATAGCTACGCGCGCAGCTTTTATTATCTGCGCTTGTCGGTCACGGACGTGTGTAACTTCCGTTGTACCTATTGCCTGCCCGAGGGCTACAAACCTCAGGGGACGCGCAATAAAAGTTTTCTCTCGCTTGATGAAATCCGTCGCGTGACGCGTGCCTTTGCGGCCGCGGGCACTGAAAAAGTGCGCCTGACGGGTGGCGAACCCTCCTTACGTCGTGATTTCACCGACATCATTGCCGCAGTGCGCGAAAATGACGCCATTCGTCAGATAGCCGTTACCACTAACGGCTATCGTCTGGCGCGTGATGTTCGCGAATGGCGTGCTGCCGGGCTGACGGCCCTTAATGTCAGCGTCGATAGCCTTGATGCCCGCCAGTTTCACGCCATCACCGGGCAGGACAAGTTTCATCAGGTCATGGCGGGCATTGATGCCGCCTTTGAGGCCGGTTTTGCGCAGGTGAAAGTCAACAGCGTGCTGATGCGCGATGTCAACAGCCACAGCCTTGACACCTTTTTGCAGTGGATTCGTACCCGACCGATCCAGCTACGTTTTATCGAGCTGATGGAAACCGGCGAGGGCGGCGATCTGTTCCGCCGTCATCATATCTCGGGCGAGGTGATCCGCGACCAGCTGATTATGCAGGGCTGGCAGCGCCAGCCGCGCGGTCGGAGCGATGGCCCGGCGCAGGTGTTTCGCCATCCCGATTATCAGGGCGAGATCGGTCTGATCATGCCGTACGCCAAAGATTTTTGTGCCAGCTGCAATCGCCTGCGTGTGTCGGCGATCGGTAACCTGCATCTGTGCCTGTTTGGCGACGGCGGGGTCCCGCTGCGTGATCTGCTGGCATCCGACGATCAGCAGGACGAGCTACAGGCACGCATCGCCTACAGCCTTGGGCAGAAAAAACAGACGCATTTTCTGCATCAGGGCAACACCGGTATTACGCAAAATCTTTCCTTCATTGGTGGCTAACAAAGGAGTTATGGCCATGGGTAAATCTTCCGGCGACTTTGTTGCCATCAACGCTGCGGTGCTGACCGTTTCTGACAGCCGTGATGCGGGTTCCGACACCTCAGGTGATTATTTGCGTGAAGCACTAACTGAAGCTGGGCATCAGGTGGTTGATCACGCGATCGTACCGGATAACCGTTATCGTATTCGCGCCACGGTGTCGCGCTGGATTGCCAGCGACGATGTCCAGTTGGTGATCGTCAACGGTGGCACCGGTTTTAACAGCAAAAACAGTACGCCAGAAGCGCTGCTGCCGCTGTTTGATCGCGAAATCGAAGGATTTGGCGAGCTGTTCCGCATGATCTCATACGAAGAGATCGGCAGCGCCACTTTACAGTCACGCGCGGTGGCGGGTATGGCAAATCAAACGCTGATCTTTGCCGTACCCGGTTCCAGCAACGCCTGCCGCAGTGCCTGGGAACGCATCATTGTCGATCAACTGGATGCACGTACCCGTCCCTGTAATTTTGTCTCTCATTTGAAGAAGTTGTAAGCATGTCCTCGTTAACTCATATCAATGCCGCTGGCGAAGCCCATATGGTGGATGTCTCCGGCAAATCCGAAACGGTGCGTGAAGCTCAGGCGGAAGCGCTGGTGCTGATGAAACCGGAAACGCTGCAAATGATCATCGATGGCAGCCACCATAAAGGCGATGTGTTCGCGACTGCGCGCATCGCAGGTATTCAGGCCGCCAAGCGCACCTGGGAACTGATCCCGCTGTGCCATCCGCTGATGCTAAGCAAAGTCGAGGTGACGCTGGTGGCTGAGTCGGAACACAGCCGGGTGCGCGTCACTTCGCGCTGCCGTCTCACCGGTAAAACCGGTGTCGAAATGGAAGCGCTGACCGCTGCGTCGGTCGCGGCCCTGACCATCTATGACATGTGCAAAGCGGTACAAAAAGATATCGTCATCGACCAGCTGCGCCTGCTGAGCAAAAGCGGCGGCAAATCCGGTGATTTTCAGGCGGTGCAGCATGATTAAGGTGCTGTTTTTTGCTCAGGTCCGTGAGCTGACCGGCACCAGCGCGCTGGAACTGACGCCTGAATATGCTGATGTGGCGGCTTTGCGCCATGCGCTGGCGACGAAAAATGATCGCTGGGCGCTGGCGCTGGAATCCGGCAAATTGCTGGCGGCGGTCAATCAAACCTTGGTGCCGATGAGCCACCCGCTGCGCGCCGGTGATGAAGTGGCCTTTTTCCCGCCGGTGACCGGAGGTTAATGATGGAAACCCGCATTCGTGTCGGTCACGAGGCATTTAGCGTGGCACAGGAGTATGCCTGGTTGTCGGCGCATGACAGCGATGGCGCCGTGGTGACCTTCACCGGCAAAGTCCGCAATCACAATCTCGGCGACAGCGTGGCAGCACTGACGCTGGAGCATTATCCGGGCATGACGGAAAAAGCGCTGAAGGAAATCGTCGATGAGGCCCGTCAGCGCTGGGCGCTGCAACAGGTATCGGTGATTCATCGCGTCGGCGCGCTCTTCCCTGGCGACGAAATCGTGTTTGTCGGTGTCAGCAGTGCGCATCGTAGCACCGCCTTTGCGGCGGCAGAATTCATCATGGATTACCTGAAAACCCGCGCGCCATTCTGGAAGCGGGAAGCCACTACCGAAGGTGAGCGCTGGGTGGATGCGCGTGATAGCGACCATCAGGCAGCGGAGCGCTGGAAGTAACGCGCAAAACCATCCGGCTCTGATGGCGGCAGGCCACTGAAAACGTTAAGGTAAGGTTTTTGTTTGCGTCAGGGAACGAGATGAAAACCACTGTGATCCTCAACCGCGCCGCGTTACTGGCCTTGCTGGTGCTGGCGGGTTGTAGCACCAAAAAGCCACCGCAGGCACCGGTACGCCAGCCAACGGACGTCAAGGCGCAAATCCGCCAGCTGCTGCCCAGTCATGTCACGCAGAAAGCCGACTGGGCTGACGATATCTATACGGCCTTTCGCACGCAGCAACTGGATCCCAGCGTCAGTAACCTGTGTGCGGTGATCGCCATCGCCGATCAGGAATCCAACTTTAGCGCGGATGCCAATGTTCCGGGGCTGCCGAAAATCGCCTGGGGCGAAATCGATCGCCGCGCGGCGAAGCTACATATTCCGGCCTTTGTGGTGCGTACCGCGTTATTGATTAAATCCCCCAGCGGTGAAAGCTATGCCGCGCGTCTCGACAAAGTCCGCAGCGAGAAAGAGCTCAGCGCTATTTTTGATGACTTTATCGATATGGTGCCGATGGGCCAGAAATTGTTTGGCAACCTCAACCCGATTCACACCGGAGGGCCGATGCAGGTCAGCATCGCCTTTGCCGAGGCGCACGCCAAAGGTTATCCGTGGCCGGTGGATGGCACAATTCGTCGCGAAGTCTTTACCCGGCACGGTGGCATGTATTTTGGCATCATGCATCTGCTGGGCTATCCGGCGGATTACTCCGCGCCACTGTACCGCTTTGCCGATTTCAATGCCGGATGGTACGCCAGCCGCAACGCGGCTTTCCAGGCAGCAGTGGCACGCGCCAGCGGCATCAAACTGGCGCTGGACGGTGATTTGATTCAATACGGTAGCGATGCGGCCGGATCAACCGAGCTGGCGGTGCGCACGCTGAGTAAGCAGCTGGATATGAGCAACCGCGAAATTCGCCGCGACCTGGAGAAGGGGGAGCAACCCGACTTCAGCGACAGCGTGCTGTGGCAACAGCTCTTCACCCTGGCGGACAAAATGGCGGGCAAACGTCTGCCGCGTGAAATGCTGCCAGGCATTAAACTGGAAAGCCCGAAAATTACCCGTAATCTCACCACCGCCTGGTTTGCCCAGCGCGTAGATAGCCGTTATCAACAGTGTTTGACGCGCCGTTGACGCGGCGGGGCGTAAGCTCCACACTTACAGAGTTTGTCTAACTACTAAGAGGTGCATCATGGACCGATATCCACGTAACGATTCAATCGTGCAGCAGGCCTCGGCCGGGCTGCAAACCTATATGGCGCAGGTGTATGGCTGGATGACCTGTGGTTTGCTGCTGACGGCGTTTGTTTCCTGGTTCGCCGCTCGCACACCCGCAGTGATGGAGCTGGTGTTTGCTAACCGCATCACCTTCTTTGGCCTGATCATTGTGCAGCTGGCAGTGGTGTTTGTGCTGTCCGGGATGGTGCATCGTCTGAGCGGCGCGGTGGCAACCGCGTTGTTTATGCTGTATTCGGCGCTTACCGGCCTGACGATCGCCAGCATTTTCCTTGTTTATACTTATTCGTCTATCGCCAGCACCTTCTTTGTGACTGCCGGGATGTTTGGTGCCATGAGTTTTTATGGCTACACCACCAAACGTGACCTCAGCCGTTTTGGTAGCCTGCTGTTTATGGCGCTGATTGGTATTTTGCTGGCGTCGCTGGTTAACTTCTGGCTGAAAAGCCCGGCGTTGATGTGGGCCATCACCTATATCGGCGTGGTGGTGTTTGTTGGCCTGACTGCTTACGATACCCAGAAGTTGAAAGCGATTGGTGAGACGGTCAACGTGGATGATAAAGAGAACCTGCGTCGTTTCTCAATTATGGGCGCGCTGACGTTATATCTCGACTTCATCAACCTGTTCCTGATGCTGCTACGGATTTTCGGTAACCGCCGCTAGGCAAAAACGGCACCTGGGTTCAGGTGCCGTTCTCCGAGGGTGTCGATTCCGCCATCCGACGTTCATTCTGCTGGCGTAAATGCCGGGCGCGACTCTCCAGCCACAGATACAACACCAGTGCCAGCAGCAGCGGTAAAATAAAATACAACACGCGATAAGCCAGCAGCGCCGCGATAATGGTGCCGTGCGACACATGTTGTCCGCTGAGCAGCGCGAGGAAGACCGCCTCCAGGACGCCAATCCCGGCCGGAATATGGATAATCACCCCCGCGATACTGCTAATCAGCAGCACACCCAGCACCACCGGATAGTCAACCCGTTGCGCCAGCAGCAGCCAGATAATCGCCCCCATCACCATCCAGTTGGCGCAGGATACCGCGAACTGAAACAGCGCCATACGCAGTGAAGGCAGTTGCAGGTGCTGACCTTTTACCGTCCAGCGACGTCGTTTGGCAAAGGCACAGGCCCACAGATACAGCGCGACACCAGTCAGCAGACAACCGCCAATGATGCGCAGCGTCTGGCCGCCAATAAACCAGCCCTGGGGAATCGGAACCATCCCTGCGACAAATACCACACCCGCCAGCAGGATATAACCCAGCCAGTTGGTGGCGATGCTCAGCGAGAAAATCCGCGTGATGGTGCCGCCCGGTAAACCCAGCCGCGAGTAAAGGCGATAGCGCATCGCCACGCCACCGACCCAGGTACTGAGCGTCAGATTGAAGGCATAACAGATAAACGACACCAGCATCACCTGGCGTTTGGCCAGCTTGTGCCCGCAGTAAGCGCGACCAATCAAATCATAAACGCCGTAGGTCAGGTAACTGACCACCACCAGCCCGACGGCAGTGAGGATCACCGTGCGGTTGTAATTGACGATCACATCAATAACGTCGTCCCAGTTCACTTTGCGCGCGTACACCACCAGCAGCACGATCACCGCGATGAAAAATAGCCAGGTGAGAATTTTCTTCACCCGCTGCCAGCGAGAATGTTTTTTACTCATCAGGGCTTGGCTCCTTCGTTATCGGTTTCTACCCGATCCTGGGTTTCCAGCTCCGGTTGTACCGGGGGAGCAACCTGCGCCAGACGTGGCGTATGGGCGGGCAACCAGCCAGCAATCGCCGGGAAGTGGCGCAAAAAGTGAAACGCCATCACGCTTTTGGTCAGTTGCCACCAGGTACGCGGCGGCAGCTTATCATCGCGTACCCGCTCGCAATCCTGTTGCAGCAACTGTTCCAGGTTGTCGCGCAACGTCTGATTGAAACGGCGATCGTGGATCATTAGATTGGCTTCCAGATTCAGCGACAGGCTGAGCGGGTCGAGATTGCTGGACCCCACCGTTGACCATTGGCTGTCCTGCACTGCAATCTTGGCATGCAGCGGGCGGCGGCAATATTCGTACACCTCCACGCCAGCATCGACCAGATAGTTGTAAAGCAGCTCGGCGCCGACTTTCACAATCGGCATATCCGGCTCTCCCTGCACCACCAGCCGCACGCGCACGCCACGTTGTGCCGCGTGACGCATCTCGCGCAGCAGGCGATAACCCGGGAAGAAGTAGGCGTTGGCGATGATCACGTCTTGTTTCGCTTTGCGCAGCATATCGAGGTAATGCTGTTCGATATCATCGCGGTGGTCATCGTTGTCGCGAAAGACAAACAACACCTGCGCATCGCCGGGCAGGGCATTCAAAGCCGGACGATGCGAGCGCGTTCCCCACCAGCGCCGGGTCACCTGCTTGCTGCCGATAGCCTGTTGTACATAGCGGGCAATATCCAGCACCACCGGTCCTTTCACTTCGACGGCGTAATCTTGTTTGGCTTCCGGTCCATAGTCACTATTGTGCTCGGCGGAGAAATTGATCCCCCCGACGAAGGCGATGGTTTCATCAATCACCACGGTTTTGCGGTGCAGACGGCGAAACACGTTGGTACGCATCCCCAGCACCAGCGGGCGGGGATCATAAAAGATAAAACGCACACCAGCAGCGGTCAGACTATTGATGTAGCTGGCGGAAAGTTCGTGCGAACCATAGCCGTCCACCATCACCTCGACCCTGACCCCGCGCTGGGCCGCCGCCAGCAGTTCGCGATGGAGCGCCGTACCCACCTGATCTTCAAACAGGATAAACGTCTCCAGCAGCAAGGTGCGTTCAGCACGCTGAATCGCTGCCATCACGCGGGGAAAGAAGGCTTCGCCGTTCTCCAGCAGGCGTAGCTGATTGCCATCACGCCAGTTGAAATTCACAGGGAGATCTCCACGGCCAGCGGTGCATGATCGGAAAGATGCGACCAGGGCCGCACTGGTAACGCCCACGGCTGGCTGATGGAAGCATTGCGCACATAAATACGATCCAGCCGCAGCAGCGGGAAACGCGCCGGGAAAGTCCGCGCCGGACGGCCATGTTTAATGCTGAATACCTCGTCCAGTCCGGCGTGGCGTTTGAGAAACTTATTGGCGCGAACCTGCCAGTCGTTAAAATCACCGGCCACCACCAGCGGGGTATCGGGCGGCAACGAGGCGATCATCTCACTCATCATACGCATCTGCGCCCGGCGATGCGGTTCACGCAGGCCAAGGTGGACGCAGATGACGTGCAGTGGCAGCGGTTGCCCTGGCAGGCTGATTTTGCAGTGCAACATGCCGCGATTTTCACCACCAGCAACGGAAATATCGCGATTTTCGTACGCAATAATCGGAAAACGTGACAATATCGCGTTCCCATGATGTCCTTCGGGATAGACGGCGTTGCGACCATAGGCATAATCGTGCCACATGCTGTCGGCGATAAACTCGTAATGTGAGGTTTCCGGCCAGTTTTCAATATGTAATGAATGGATGGCATGGGTGCCCATCACCTCCTGCAGGAAGACAATATCCGCCGAGGTGGCACGTACCGCGTCGCGTAATTCCGGCAGGATAAAGCGGCGGTTAAAGCTGGTGAACCCTTTATGGGTATTGATCGTCAGGACTTTAAATGAAAATCTGTGCGCATTTTGTGGCATACTCGGACGCGCTCCTTTTCTTCATCAACAGAATAAAGTGTAGTCTTTGTCACAAATGGGTGGCGAAAAGAGCAGAAAATTAGGGCGTTATCCGAAATTTGCTTTACATTGAGGAAATCCGTCTGGCTAGCGCCAGATACACTTGGGCGACCTGTTGGGTCTGCCAGGAGAAGAGAATGAAATGGTCTAATCGTGTTCAGATTGTTACCGGACAAACCTGTGTTCATATTGCCATGCATCTGCTGGTCATTGCTGCGCTGGTTTGGGGCTGGAAACATAAGGCGCTGGTTGAAGTGAGCAGTACCCTGGTGGCGGCTTATGTTGTGGTGTTTATCACCATGCTGGTCACGCAGCGTAGTGCCCGTTTGCGTATGCTTGGCGATTCTCTGGAAGAGGTGACTACCACTTACTACTTCGGCGCAGCCATGCTGACGTTGTTCCTGGTTTCACGCATCATCCATAACAACCTGTTGCTGGGTTGCCTGGGTGTGGTGATGCTGGTGGGACCGGCGCTGGTATCGCTACTGGCCAAAGAGCCCGCGCAGCACGTGGAGAAGAAACGCAGCTAACTGCGCACTTCTGACGAAAAGGAGCCTGATGGCTCCTTTTTTTATGCCGATGATGTATGGCTATTTGCGGGTCGCGCTGCTGGCGCAAAGCTGCTACACTCGCGCCCTTACGCATGGTAGTTTGTGCCCTTTTCACACGTGAGCCTCAGGCTTGCGTCATATCCCCCCTGAAAACTACATCGCCTGCGGCGATCAGGGCGGTTCGGAGTAATACACCTGCATGTCTTTTGACTCTCTCGGCCTGAGCGCCGATATTTTGCGTGCGGTAGCAGAACAGGGCTATCGCGAACCGACGCCAATTCAGCGTCAGGCAATTCCCGTGGTGCTGGCTGGTCGTGACCTGCTGGCGAGCGCCCAGACCGGCACCGGTAAAACAGCTGGTTTTACGCTGCCATTGTTACAGCGTCTGTCCGCGAAAGCGGCTCCGGCACGCGGACGTCGTCCGGTACGCGCCCTGATCCTGACACCTACCCGTGAGCTGGCTGCTCAGGTCGGTGAAAACGTACGTGATTACAGCCAGTACCTTGACCTGCGTTCGCTGGTGGTATTTGGTGGCGTCAGCATTAACCCACAAATGATGAAACTGCGCGGCGGCGTAGATGTGCTGGTGGCGACACCGGGCCGTCTGCTCGACCTGGCGCACCAGAATGCGGTTGATCTGTCCCAGGTGGAAATCCTGGTACTGGACGAAGCGGACCGCATGCTGGATATGGGCTTTATCCACGATATTCGTCGTGTACTGGCAAAACTGCCGGCTAAACGTCAGAACCTGCTGTTCTCCGCCACCTTCTCGGACGAGATCAAAGCCCTGGCAGAAAAACTGCTCAACAACCCGGAGCAGGTGGAAGTGGCACGCCGCAATACCGCTTCTGAGCAGGTTTCGCAGCAGGTTCATTTTGTTGATAAGAAACGCAAGCGCGAGCTGCTGTCGCTGATGATCGGTCGCGATAATTGGCAGCAGGTGCTGGTGTTCACCCGTACCAAACACGGTGCTAACCATCTGGCAGAACAGCTGAATAAAGATGGCATCACCGCTGCGGCGATCCACGGCAACAAAAGCCAGGGCGCACGTACCCGCGCGCTGGCCGATTTTAAAACCGGCGGCATTCGTGTGCTGGTAGCGACCGATATTGCGGCGCGTGGTCTTGATATCGAAGAACTGCCGCACGTGGTGAACTACGAGCTGCCTAACGTAGCGGAAGATTATGTGCACCGTATTGGCCGTACCGGCCGTGCGGCGGCAACCGGCGCGGCGTTGTCGCTGGTCTGCGTTGACGAGCACAAACTGCTGCGTGATATCGAACGTTTGCTGAAGCGCGAAATTCCGCGCATTGCGCTGCCAGGCTTTGAACCGGATCCGAACATCAAAGCGGAGCCGATCCAGAATGGTCGTCAGCAGCAACAGCAGCGCGGTCGTGGCCGTGGTCCGGGGCAGGGTGGTAACCCACGTCCGCAGGGCGAAGGCCGTCCGCCGCGTCCGCAGGGTGAAAACCGTGGACCGCGTCGTCAGGGACAGAGCGCAGGCCAGGGTCAGGGACCGGCTCGTTCACGTCGCCCGGCAGCGAAGAAAAGCGGAAACGTCTAAGACCATGAGGGTGTTACTGGCGCCGATGGAGGGCGTGCTCGATTCGCTGGTGCGCGAGCTGCTCTCGGAAGTGAATGATTATGACCTTTGCATCACCGAGTTTTTGCGCGTGGTCGATCAGCTGCTGCCGGTAAAATCCTTCTATCGTCTCTGTCCGGAACTGCAATACCACAGCCGTACGCCGTCTGGTACGCGCGTGCGGCTGCAATTGCTGGGACAATATCCCGAGTGGCTGGCAGAAAACGCCGCGCGTGCGGTGGAGCTGGGTTCCTGGGGGGTTGATCTCAACTGTGGCTGCCCGTCAAAGCTGGTTAACGGCAGCGGCGGTGGCGCTACGCTGCTGAAAGATCCGGAACTGATTTACCGCGGAGCTAAAGCGATGCGGGAAGCCGTGCCGGATCATCTGCCGGTGACGGTCAAAGTGCGTCTCGGCTGGGACTCCAGCGAGCGCTGTTTCGAAATCGCCGATGCGGTGCAGCAGGCGGGTGCCAGCGAACTGGTGGTGCATGGCCGTACCAAAGAAGAAGGCTACCGGGCCGAAAGCATCAACTGGCAGGCGATTGGCGAAATTCGTCAGCGTCTGCGCATTCCGGTGATCGCCAATGGTGAAATCTGGAACTGGCAGGATGCGCAGGATTGTCTGCGTATCACCGGTTGCGATGCAGTGATGCTGGGACGCGGCGCGCTCAACGTGCCGAACCTGAGCCGGGTGGTGAAGTATAACGAAGCCCCAATGGCGTGGCCGGATGTGGTGACGCTGTTACAGAAATACACTCAGCTGGAAAAGCAGGGCGATACCGGTTTGTATCATGTGGCACGAATTAAGCAATGGCTGGGCTATCTGCGTAAGGCGTATCACGAGGCCGATGGGCTGTTCAGCGAAATTCGCACATTGAAAGTCTCGGCAGAGATTGCCACGGCGATTGAGCGTCATGCCAGGACGCTGGGTAAAATATGATTAAAGGGGGGAGGTTACTTATCATCCCTTTCGATTTTTTCTGATTTTAAATCAATAAGATAATTTTTATCACCCTGATATATTATACGATATTGTTGTTTTTCAATATGAATTCTCAAAGGGAAATCTCGATATAAACAATTTTTCTTATTTTTAATTTCATCAAAACAGAAATAGTCGTTATCGCTTGCTCCGGTAAAAAAGTTTTCAGTGCCAGGAAGTTCAACAAATCCTTCTCCATAATCAATAAATACTATATATCTCAATTGCTTAATTTCAGAAATGGCGTGTTTTTTTAGGGTTGAGTCTTTATTTTTCATCCACCATGAAACGAAGGTTTTAGCTGTAGGTGGTGGGTTTTTAATAATGATTCTCAGAACGCCCTCAACGTAAAAGCTGTCGATTATTACGGGTGTCAGAAAAAATGGCTGTACGAATTTATAAACACAAAAAAGCAACGCTGTACAGAGGAGGGTTTTCTTTTTCTTACTGTTCATTAACATGAATAGTGGCATCCATATTGGTAAGGAACGGTTTAAACGCATAATCTCTATGGCGCTGTAATATAAACCAAATTCTGAATATTCTAAATTGCTTATAGAATGGATGGATTATGTCTCTTTCATCAAGACCAAAGTGGTCCTGAGCTCTGAATTTTAATATTGCATTGAAACGCTGAGCGGAAATTTTGACTGACTCTAATGTGATGTTGACTGAGTGTATTTGATGAATACTGATGCCCATGCCATTAAATGCGTCAATTTTTCTGGCAAACATTGGCATCCTTCTGTCCATAATTTCTCCCTTTAAACTATTAATTCTTTGACGGTTGAGGTCGCGAAAATTATCAACTAATTCTTTTTTTATTGCCTGGTACATGCTTTTTTCTCCCTGCTCATCCAAAATCAACTCCCGAAACGCTGAGTTTAACAGTGATGATTCATAGGGTCTGCCGCTGTTCTCCTGCATATGATCAATCAACCTAATGATTATTTCCTTATAAGGTCCGTAAAATGCATATAATTTTGACAACTCCCTAAACTCATTAAACAGAATCCGATTCACTTCATCTTTTGGTAGTGGGGTGTTAGCGAGTGCACCGATCCGCTGACGAGTATAAGGGTTCAGATGAACAGAAATATCCCGCAGATTATATTTTTTGATGCAATCTTCGGTGGTTAAATCTCCGCAAAACATATCGTCAGCGCGATAATCATTGCGCTTATTTCTCGAACTGAACAGTCCGATGGGGCTGCTTAGCATTTCCATCATTTAACTTCCCTGTTAAAATTCTGACCTGTTTTCCTTAATATTCCAGCCAGAACGGGTTTCAGCGCCCTTAATTCCTGCCGATGTTTGTTCCCAATATTGAATTTTGACGATGTCGGCCTGAAACTCATACTCAACATGGGTCGTGTGGCTGTCATCCCGAAGCTGGGCTTCAAAGACCAGAACATTTTCCAGAGTGATGCGATAATACTCGGCCTGATTAAAACCGGCTTTGCAGGCAGACATCTCAACTTTGCGTATTTTTTTTCCGTTGGTTGTCATCAGAATCAATGCGGGTGTCGCTTTATCGATTTGTGTATGTACGATAAGATTCCGGTAATTTCCCATCCCCGGACCATTACCGGAACGCCATGCACCCCAGCTGTAATTCTTTATGTCGATCCAACCTGGATGGGATGCATCTTTTGATTCACCAGCAACACCCTCTACTTTTAAAAATAAACTGTTCATATTTACCCTTCCATGTCGCATAAGTACGAATGTCCATTTGTTTCTCATGGTGACAATAACACGGAGGATGGATTTTTTTATCGCCGGAAGGAGGAGGATTTTGTTTTTATGAGATGAGCCACACTTTAGCTCAGCAACTTGCATGTTTGGCTAAGTGAGGGTAATTCATCGTTCGATTAACTCGTCAGAGCGCAGCGACTGTTTCTATCAAATGGAAACAGTAACCACTGGTTAATCCAGGGTAAAAAAAGCGCGACCCATTAGCAGGCTAAGGGTATAGTAGTGCTTCAACTTCACCCAGTTACGCTACGCCACCGCTCATGTCTGACGCCGCCGTACTGAGTAATGCTCAGTTAAATAAACGTATTGTCTCCGTCCTGATTTTCACCTTTTTTTGCTATCTCTCCGTGGGGCTGCCGCTGGCGGTGCTGCCGGGATTTGTGCATAACCAGCTCGGTTTCAGCTCCTTTATGGCGGGGTTGATCATCAGCGTTCAGTATTTCGCCACCCTGATGAGCCGTCCGCATTCTGGTCGCCTGGCGGATCGCTTTGGTCCGAAACGTGTGGTGATGCTTGGCTTGATTTGCTGTGGCATGAGTGGTGTGCTGTCGATTGTCGCCGCGTTATGCCGTGACCTGCCGGTGCTTAGCCTGCTGCTGCTGGCACTGGGACGGGTGTTTCTCGGCGTCGGGGAGAGCTTCAGCAGCACCGGTTCGACGCTGTGGGGAATGAATATTGTCGGGCCGTTGCAGACGGCGCGGGTGATTTCCTGGAACGGGGTCGCCACCTATTTTGCTATGGCGATTGGTGCGCCGCTCGGTGTGCTGCTGAATCAATGGTTTGGTATCAGCGGTTTTGCCGGTCTGGTGGTGCTGATGGGCATCGTAGGTTTTGTGCTGGCGTATCAAAAACCTCCGGTCAGCGTGACGGCGGGCGTGCGTATTCCGTTCCATCGCGTGGTCAGCCGCGTATGGTTGTTCGGTCTGGCGCTCGGTTTCGGCACTATCGGCTTTGGGGTGATCTCCACCTTTATCACCCTTTATTTTGCCAGCCGTGACTGGAGCGGGGCAGCCTTTGCGCTGACGGTGTTCAGCCTCGGCTTTGTCATTGTGCGTCTTGGCTTTGGCCGTTACATCACGCGTTTCGGTGGCCTGAAAGTGTCGCTGGTCTCCTTTGTACTGGAATGTGCCGGTCTGCTGTTGATCTGGCAGGCAGACAGTGCCTGGCTGGTGGATCTGGGGGCTTTCCTCACCGGGGCAGGCTTCTCGCTGATCTTCCCGGCGCTGGGGGTGGAGGCGGTCAAACGGGTGCAGCAGCAGGATCAGGGGTCGGCGCTCGGCACCTATTCCGCCTTTCTGGATTTGGGACTGGGGTTGACCGGCCCGGTGGCGGGGTTGCTGATCAGTCACTGGGGGATGCAATCGGTCTACCTGGCGGCAGCGCTGATGGTGCTCGGCGCATTTCTGATTACGCTCCGTCTGCAACAGCAGCACGGTCGCCGCACGACCGTGCCAACTTCGGGTTAATACTTTTCCGGTACGATCATATGATCCGGCACCGGTGCCCGACGATAGTCTTCATGACGCTCGCGCACCGGTAACACAATCGCCTTTTGCTCGCTTTCTTCGTAAGGCACCTGTTGCAGCAGATGGCTAATGCAATTGAGACGAGCACGCTTCTTATCCACACCCTGTACCACCCACCACGGCGCTTCGTCGATGTGGGTACGTGCCAGCATCTCTTCTTTCGCCTCGGTATATTCTTCCCAGCGGCGGCGGCTCTCCAGATCCATCGGGCTGAGTTTCCATTGCTTTAGCGGATCGTGAATACGGCTGAGGAAGCGCAGCTCCTGCTCCTCATCGGTGATGGAAAACCAGTATTTGACGATCTGAATCCCGCTGCGTGTCAGCATTTTTTCAAACTCCGGCACGCTGCGATAAAACTCTTCGACTTCATCATCGTTGCAAAAACCCATCACGCGCTCCACCCCGGCACGGTTGTACCAGCTGCGGTCGAACAGCACCATTTCACCCGCGGCAGGCAGATGGGCGATATAGCGCTGAAAATACCATTGGGTTTTCTCACGATCGTTTGGGGCAGGCAGCGCCGCGACCCGGCAGGTGCGCGGATTAAGGCGCTGGGTGATGCGTTTAATCACCCCGCCTTTACCGGCAGCATCGCGTCCTTCAAATAGAATCACCATGCGATGCCCGGTGCGCATCACCCAATCCTGCATCTTCACCAGTTCGCCCTGCAAATGCAGCAGTTCGCGGAAATACTGGCGTCGCCAGGTCTTTTCGTCATCGGCCTGTGGCTGGCCGTCGCCAAAACGCAGGTCGTCCAGTTCCATTTCGAGTTCTTCGTCGTAGCTATCGTAGAACTCCTGGAGCAGGCGTTGGTGGAAGGTCTCGCTTTGAAAAGTATTGTCGTGTGTGGCCATATCCAGTCACCGTTAAAGATGGATAAACAGGGCGTAAAGCAAGCCCGAAAGAAGAATAGAAACCGGCAGCGTCAGCACCCAGGCGATCGCCAGGTTGCGCAGGGTTGCGAGCTGTAAGCCCGAACGGTTGGCCGCCATGGTGCCCGCCACGCCTGACGAGAGCACATGGGTGGTGGAAACCGGCAGACCAAAGCCGTCGGCAGCCCCGATAGTCGCCATCGCCACCAGTTCGGCGCTGGCCCCCTGGGCGTAGTTGAGGTGAGTTTTGCCAATACGTTCGCCCACCGTCACCACAATGCGCCGCCAGCCCACCATGGTGCCGAGACCCAACGCGATGGCGACCACCACTTTCACCCACATCGGGATAAAGCGGGTGGCACTGTCCAGCTCACGTTTCACCGCCGTCAGATTGCGCTCGGTCTCTTCCGGCAGCGCGACTTTGGCGGTTTGCAGATGCTTGATGGACTCGGATGCCAGATACATGTCATTACGCGTGTTGGTGACCGCCTGCGCCGGGATGTTTTCCATCGAACCGTAGCGCCGGATTTGATCGCCAATATCTCCCAGCATCATGCCCAGCGCCGGAAGTACCTGCGGGCGCGATTGTCCGGTGCGCACAAACTCGGTCAGCACGTCACGCGGTGCTGGCATGGTCGCGGGCGTCGGTTGCAGGGACAGAAGTTGTTGCTCGGTTACCTGAGTTAAAGCAGCGACGCGTGGGATCTGATCAGGCGGCAGCGACCGGTTCAGGGCGTAGGCGATGGGCATAGTGCCGACCAGAATCAGCATAATCAGCCCCATGCCTTTCTGCCCATCATTTGAGCCGTGAGCAAAGGACACGCCAGTGCAGGTGAGGATCAGCAAGCCACGAATCCAGACCGGCGGCGGCTGGTCATTCTTCGGCGCTTCATACAGCTGACGGTTACGAATTAACGCCTTCATCGCCAGCATCAGCAGGGCGGCACAGAGAAAACCGACAACGGGTGACAGCAACAGCGAGTAGCCGACTTTCAGCGCCTGATCCCAGTCAACACCGCTGGTGCCACTGCGGCCATGCAGCAGGGCATTGGCCACGCCGACGCCGATAATCGAACCAATCAGCGTATGCGAGGAGGAAGAGGGCAGGCCAAAATACCAGGTGCCGAGGTTCCAGATAATCGCTGAGAACAACAGCGCATATACCATGGCAAAGCCGTTGCCGCTCCCGGCCTGCAAAATCAGCTCCACCGGCAGCAGCGAGATAATGCCGAACGCCACCACGCCGCTGGAGAGCAGTACGCCAAGAAAGTTACATAAACCGGACCAGACCACCGCCACGCCAGGTGTGAGCGAATGGGTATAAATCACTGTAGCCACCGCGTTGGCAGTATCGTGAAAGCCATTGACGAACTCAAATCCAAGGGCGATCAGCAGCGCCAGCCCAAGCAGCAGAAAAGGGGTATAACTTGTGACCGGCGCGCCGGTATCGGAAACATCGTTAAACAGGTTGACGGCGGTGAAAGCCAGACCGGCGAGCACCAGCAGCAGAAACAGCGAGCGGGAAAAACGACCGCCGCGTTGATGCAGATTCGGGCGTCCAGCGCCTGATGACGCTGATGCAGGTAAACTGTTATCACTCATAACACACCCCGATGGTGGATGACGGTGCCGAATGGCAACCGTTACCCGCAGTGTGATACCTGCTTTGTATGACAGAATGATGATGTCGCGGGCTGGCTGTCATCGTTCTGTCATATTGCTGACGCAGGCTGTGGGTCTGTCCGCAGCCGGATTTTTTGATCGCTATGCTCCAGCCTGTTCTGCCGCTCACTACGTTGCCCGACTTCAATAATGAAGTGGCCGGGCTGATTCATGGTTACCTGTTCACCCCTGACCTGCCACCCCAGCGACTCAGTGCACGCGAAGCGGCGCAACTGGCACGTCAGACGTTACCGGAAGCCCACTTTCTCTGGCTGCATATCAACCTTAACCACGCCCGGGCTGAGCGCTGGGTTCAGGTCCATTTTGCAGTAGACAGCGATTTCTTCGATGAGATCCATTCCGCCTCGCCTCGCACCCGGCTGGCACAGCAAAATGATGCGCTGCTGGCGGTACTCAATGATGTGACTTTTAGCAAGGAAGAGCGCAGTGCGCAGAACGCCACCCTGTGGATCTGGTGTCGTGAGCAGATTATTGTCAGCGCGCGTTACCGGCCGGTGGGGATGATTGAACGTATGCACCAGCAACTGGATCGCTTGCAGTTCCGCCAGCCTGATGCGCTGCTGCTGTGGTTGCTGGGCGAACAGGAGGCACAGCTGGAGCAAGTGGTGCGCCGTTCCAGCGCGGCGGTGGATGCCATAGAAGAACGTCTGCTCAGTCCGGCGATCAAAGCCAACCGCAGCGAGCTGGGACGTCTGCGGCGGATGTTGCTGCGTATTCAGCGCTTGCTGGCACCGGAACCGGCGGCATTGTTTCGTTTGCTCAACCGGCCACCGGGTTGGCTGAAGCGGGAGCAGTTGAGCGAGCTGCGAATTTTTACCGAAGAGTTCAGCGTGGCGTTAAACGATCTCGCCAGCCTGATGGAGCGTATTCGCCTGTTGCAGGAGGAGATTGCCGCCCGTTTGATGGAGCAGAGCAACCGCACGCTGTTTTTGCTGACGGTGATTACCGTACTGGCGCTGCCAATCAATATCGTGGCGGGATTCTTTGGTATGAATGTCGGCGGTATCCCGCTGGCGAGTAATCCGCACGGTTTTTTGCTGCTGGTGCTGGTGGTGCTGGCATTTACCCTGGTGGCCGGCTGGCTGGCGCTGCGACGGCCGCGGTGATAGCAGGATTTGCGCGATAAATCGCGCCGCTACAGACCGCACACAACCGTAGCGGCGCGATTTATCGCGCGTTTTTTGGCAGCGGGCAAAAAAAAGCCAGCCCGCAGGCTGGCTTGATCTTATCCGTCAGGATTAAGAATTATTATTGGCAGTGGCGGTATTGGCCGCAGCCGGAGTCGGGATCACGGCGCCCTGCGGCGTCATCGGCTCCTCTTTCGGCATCGCGTCTGGCGTTTCCTGTACCGGGATCGGTGCAGGCTGCGCTTCACCTGCCGGACCATTAATTTTGGTCGGCATGCCGCTACGGGCCTGGATCGCGTTGTTCACTGCATCCTGATTGGTGCTGGCATCGGCAATCACTTTGGTCACCGCAGCAGTCAGGGTGATCGGCACGATTTCGCGCGAGTTGAACTGTTCTTCAGTGGTTGACAGCGGGTTGTGAACCTCGATGTAGCGTGAACCGTCTGGCTCGACGGAGGCTTTCACCGGCTGGTCAACAAACTGTACGCGCGTACCGACTGGCACGTTGTCGAACAGCCATTTGATGTCATCCGCACGCAGGCGCACGCAACCGTGGCTGACGCGCAGGCCGATACCAAAGTTGGCGTTGGTGCCGTGGACGGCATACAGGCGACCGATGTACAGCGCGTAGAGGCCCATCGGGTTATCCGGGCCTGCCGGGAACACTTCAGGGATAATTTCACCACGTGACGCGTATTCGGCGTGCATCGCTTTGGTCGGTGTCCAGGTCGGGCCTGCTTTTTTGCGCTGTACGCTGGTGGTCCAGTTGATCGGGGTATCTTTACCCAGCTCACCGATACCGATTGGCAGCACTACCACGGTTTTGGTGCCTTTCGGATAGTAATAAAGACGCATTTCAGCACTGTTGATCACAATACCTTCGCGCGGAGCGTCAGGCAGAATCAGCTGCTGCGGGATCACCATGTTAGTACCGGCTTTCGGCAGATAGACGTCAACACCCGGATTGGCTTCCAGCATGTTGCTGAGGCCCATCTGGTATTGCGCCGCAAAGGCTTCCAGCGGAAGTCTGCTGTCCTGAGGCACGGTGATTTGGATGTTTTCGCCGATCAGACGGCTGTTAGCAGGCGGTAGCGGATAAACCACCGCAAAGGCCGACTGGCTGAACGCCGCCAGTACGAGGGCGAGTGAAGCGAACGCGCGAATGCTCTTTTTCATGTTTTTCAAGTCGTTATAGCCGTGTTTCAGGCATGTCAGTGTGTCGAACCCATCTTGGTCTTATTGACCCGCTGCGCATTATATGTGCATAGAAGCGGTGATGGGAATCACGATTTTAACAGGTTGATGATACTTTACGTAAAAAGCTGTAATAACCCTTCTGTGTTATTTTTCGCTGGCCTGCATTCAGGGCTGCCATAGCGTCACTTCCCCGCTGAGTTTGCGGTTGAGAAAGAACGCCGCGCTGATCAGCGCCAGATGGGTCAGCGCCTGTGGCATATTGCCCAGCGCCATGCCGTGCGGGGTGAATTCCTCGGCATACAACCCCAGCGGATTGGCATAGCTCAGCAACTTTTCAAACTCGAAATGCGCTTCGTGCACCCGTCCCGCGCGCGCCAGACACTCCACATACCAGAACGAACAAGCGGCAAAAGAACCTTCGCCACCCTTCAATGCATCGGCGGGCGTTTCGCTGATGTTGTAGCGCCGTACCAGTCCGTCGCTCACCAGCTGGACTTTGATGGCATCCAGAGTCGCGATCCAGTCGGGATCGGTGGCACCGACAAAACGTACCAGCGGCATCAGCAGCATCGACGCATCAAGAAAGCGGCCTCCACGCGTGGCGGTAAAGTGGCCCAGCGCCGGGTTCCAGAAGTTTTGCCAGATATCGGCGCGGATGGCGCTGCGTTCCCGATCCCAGCGCTCGTAGGGCATGGGCAGTGAACGTTTCAGGCCAAGGCGTAAAGCGCGATCCAGCGCCACCCAGCACATCAGACGCGAATGGAGAAAATGCTCCGGCTCGCCGCGCATCTCCCAGATCCCAGCATCGGGTTGCTGCCAGTGATCGCACACGTAATTGATCATGTTGACCACATGCTGCCAGCCGCGCTGGGAAATCGCCTCGCCATATTTGTTGGCGAGATAGATGGCATCCATCAGTTCGCCATAAATGTCCAGCTGCGTCTGCCGCCAGGCATCGTTGCCGATGCGCACCGGGCGCGAGTTGGCATAGCCGGAGAGATTCAGCAGCTCGGTTTCGTGCAGTTCGGTGCTGCTGTCCAGGCGATACATCACCTGCAAATGCGATCTGTCGTCATGGCTATGTTCAACACAGCGGCCTACCCAGTGGGTAAAGTGTTTCGCTTCTTCGACGTAACCGAGGCGCATCAGGGCATACATGCTGAATGACGCATCACGGATCCAGGAGGCGCGATAATCCCAGTTGCGCTCACCGCCCAGTTCTTCCGGCAGGCCAAAGGTGGCGGCAGCGGCAATTGAACCATGCTGGTGGGAGGTCAGCATTTTCAGCGCCAGCGCGGAACGCGTCACCATCTCCTGCCAGCGTCCGCGATAGGAGCTGTGGCGGCTCCAGCGCCGCCAGTAGTGCAGGGTGTCACGGAAGCAGTGCTCGGTGGCAATCTTGTCCAGATGCGGATCTTCATCGCTGCCAAACACAAATTCGGCGTGCTCGCCCGCCTGTAAGGTGAAATCGGCGGTGGCCGCGTGGGTTTCCCGCGTCATCACTACGCTGGCGCTCAGACGCAGCGAAGGCTGGCCTTCGGCATGGAAGGCGATACCACCGGGGCGTACTTCGGTCCGGATTTCTGCACGGGCGTAATCGTGGCGTGGTGAGCACAGCAATTTGAAACGCGCGGAACCGCGTACCATTTTCACCCGGCGTACCACGCGCGGCAGCTTGCTGCTGTCGTCGCAGATCGGCATGTAATCGGTGATCTCCGCCACGCCCTCATCGCCGAGCCAACGGGTTTGCAGGATATTGGTATCAGGCAGATAGAGTTGCTGCTGGCGCGCATTTTTCCACTGCGGTGCCAGCGAAAACAGACCCGCTTCGTCGCTGTCGAGCAGGGCGCTAAACACGGACGGGCTATCGAGTTCCGGCCAGCACAGATAGTCGATGGTGCCATCGCTGGCGACCAGAGCACAGGTACGTAAATCGCCAATTACGCCGTGGTCATCAATTTTGCGTTTGATCTCGCTCATCCTGCCTCCTTTACGCTATTCCGTTGTTAACTATAGCCGAAGCGGTATTTATGGCTGCGGCGAGGCACAGAAGGATAACTTCTATACTGAGGAGACACCCGACAAAAAGGAGAACATGATGGCGCTGGTAAAACAGAAAGTGGCGGTGGTGACCGCTTCCGATTCAGGCATTGGGCGCAGCTGTGCACTCATGCTGGCCGAGGCGGGCTATACCCTCGGTATCACCTGGCGTTCGGACGAAGAGGGGGCGCATGAGACCGCGCGGCAGGTTGAAAGCCGTGGTCAGCAGGCACAGGTACGGCAGCTGGATCTTTCCGATCCCCAGGCCGGTGGGCAGCAGCTGGTGCAGCTGATTGCATCGCTCGGACGGATTGATGTGCTGGTTAACAACGCTGGGGTGATGACCAAAGCGGATTTTCTCGATGTCACCTTTGAAGACTGGCGCAAGGTTTTCAGTGTCGACGTCGACGGGGCGTTTGTCTGTGGTCAGATTGCCGCCCGCTATATGGTGGATCAGGGTAATGGGGGGCGCATCATCAACATCACCTCGGTGCATGAACACACGCCATTGCCCGATGCGGCGGCCTACACCGCAGCAAAACATGCCCTTGGCGGCCTGACCAAATCGATGGCCCTCAGCCTGCTACCGCACCATATCCTGGTCAACGCGGTGGCACCGGGCGCGATAGCGACACCGATGAATCACCTGCGGAACGAGGAGGCGCGCAGTACGCGCATGCCAGAAATCCCCATCGGGCGACCGGGAGACACGCGCGAAGTGGCGAGTTTAGTGGCCTGGCTGTGCTCGGAATGGGCCACCTACACTACCGGACAATCGTTTATTGTCGATGGTGGCTTTATGCTGGCGAATCCGCAGTTTAAGGGGTATCACAATTAATCGACACGGCGGCGGTTCCAGCGACGGATGACGTAGCGCAACAGGATGGCAAATCCCACCGCCGCCACCAGCCACAACAGATGTTTGAAATGCTGATCGAGTTTATGTAGCCACGGGGTGATGATCTCCCCGGCAAAATAGCCAAGGGTGACAAAGATCAGCGCCCAGAGCGCGGCCCCAATCACATTCAGCACCAGAAAGCGCAGGGGTTTCAGACGGCTGGTGCCGATGATAATCGGCCCGACAATGCGGAAACCGTACATAAAACGCACGCCAATCACAAACAGGCTGGGGTGACGCTGAATCAGGTGGCTGGCTTTGTGGATGGTGTCCTGATGCTTTTTAAAACGGCGCAGGATACGGGTGCCAAAACGACGGCCGAGCCAGAACAGCAGCTGGTCACCGATAATGCCGCCCCCCATCGCGGCCAATACCACGCCGCCGAAGTGCAACAAGCCTTCATGAGCTGCCACCCCCCCCAGCAGGGTAAAGGTTTCCCCTTCGGCGATACAGCCAATCAGCAGCGCCAGGTAGCCGTACTGGCTAATTAATCCGTTGATATCAAGATGCAAATCGTCCTCCCTGTTGTTATCAACCCTTGTAACAGTCTACACCCGCAGGTGATTTTTTGTGCCGCTTGCCGCAAAAACGACAGCGCCGATTATACTTGAAGTGAAGCTGCCTGCGCTGGTCAGCCTGAGCGTTGGGGGCAGCCCGTCGCATCAGAGGAGTGATTTTATGAATCATGTCTGGGGACTTATCGCGCATCCTAATCAGGAAATGCGCGACATCAAGCAGGAAAACGAGAGCGTCTCGCACCATTACACCCACCATGTTCTGCTAATGGCGGCGATCCCGGTGATCTGCGCCTTTATCGGCACCACACAGTTGGGCTGGAATCTGGGCGAGGGGCAATTTGTACAACTCAACATGCTGACCGGTATTGGTCTCGGCATTCTGTTTTATCTCGTCATCCTCGGTGGGGTGGCGGTAATGGGACGTGTTATCCACTGGATGGCGCGTAATTATCCGCAACGCCCCAGCATCCAGCGTTGTACCGTGTTTGCGGGCTATGTAGCGACACCGCTGTTTATGAGCGGCCTGGTGGCGCTTTATCCGCTGGTCTGGCTCTGCCTGCTGGTAGGGACGCTGGCGCTGGTGTACACCGGCTATCTGTTATTCGTCGGTATCCCGGTATTCCTCAATATCGATAAAGAAGAGAGCCTGCGTTTCTCCGGCTCGACGCTGGCGATTGGGGTGCTGGTGTTTGAAGTGCTGCTGGCGTTAACCGTGATTCTGTGGGGCTACGGACCGAAGTTGTTCTGACTTGCATACCTGGGCGGCCTTGTGCCGCCCTTTTTGATCCCATCCTGATTTTTAACGCCCGGAAACAATCTCTCCAGGAAATTTCGCAGAGAACCACGTATTATGCTGTCGCCAGCCCGCATTCCATCTGGCCTGATGCGCGCGGCCTGTGCGATAGCACAGCACAAAACTCCTCACCGGATTTTTTTGACACGATGTCTGTAAAAATGCGTATTCCTTTACTGTCGCTGGCGCTGATGATCGGCGCACCGGCAGTGACTACACCTGTTCTGGCCGCGCCTGCTGCGCTGTCAAATCTGGCACCTGTCGCACAACCGCAAATTGCCTCTGGCAGTGCGATGATTGTCGATCTGGATAGCGGCAAAGTGCTGTATTCCAGCCATCCCGATCGCGTCCGTCCGATCGCCTCACTCACCAAGCTGATGACGGCGATGGTGGTGCTGGATGCCAAACAACCGCTGGATGAAATGCTGTCGGTTGATATCAGCCATACCCCGGAGATGCGCGGCGTGTTTTCCCGCGTCAAGCTGAACAGCGAAATCAGCCGTCGTAACATGCTGTTGCTGGCGCTGATGTCATCGGAAAACCGTGCTGCTGCCAGCCTGGCGCACCACTATCCGGGTGGCTACGATGCCTTTATCCGCGCGATGAATGCCAAAGCACGCTCCCTTGGCATGACCCATACCCGCTATGTGGAACCGACAGGGCTCTCGATTCAAAACGTTTCCAGCGCGGAAGATTTGATCAAGCTGGTAAAAGCCACGCGTCAGTATCCGTTGATTGGTGAACTGAGTACCACCAAAGAAGATACCGCGGTGTTTAAACATCCGAACTATGCGCTGCCGTTCCGTAACACCAACCACCTGGTGTACAAAAATGACTGGCGTATTCAGCTCACCAAAACCGGTTATACCGACGAAGCGGGCCACTGCCTGGTGATGCGCACCTTTATTAACAATCGCCCGGTTGCGCTGGTGGTGCTGGATGCCTTTGGCAAATACACCCACTTCGCGGATGCCAATCGTCTGCGCGACTGGCTGGAAACCGGCAAAGCCGCACCAGTACCGGCGGCGGCGCTGGCGTATAAAAAACAGAAAGCCTCCCAAACCGCGAGCAACGGCGCTCAGGGACAGAACGTCGAATAATCTGTCGCAGATGCCATCCGACCGGGTGGCATCTGCAAAAAATCTTATCGTTATGACCCATGTTTTACGCATTCATTCCTATAGTTTCACGATTGCCAAAGGCCTACACTAGCCGCCACAGACTCACAATCAGATGCGTCTGCAGACTGTTATTGCGCTGGAATCTCACTCTTATGTTTACGTTTCGATCTCTGTTTGCTCCTTTCCTGCTGTTAATGGCCCTGGCCGTACCGGCGATGGCACTGGCTGATGACAGTGCTGCCGCGCCTGCGCAAGAGGATACGACGCCGAAGGTTAACGCCTCGGTCGAGCTGCCTAAAATGCAGAAAATTCTCGACAAGATAAAAGGTCAGGTGTCGGGAAATACCAATGAAAACCAGCTCAACCAACTCAACGAGATGGCGCTGGAACTCTCCGGCAATGCCGATACGCTCGGACAGGCGTTGATTCCTCAGCGTCAGCAATTGGATGCCCAGCTGGCGGTACTTGGTCCGGCACCGAAGCCCGATAGTGGTGTGAAAGAAACGCCGGAAGTGACGCGTAAGCGCAGCACGCTTGAGAGTCAGAAAAGTAAGCTGGACGATCAAATCAAGCAGGCGGAAGGCATCAAAAACGGTGCGCTGGTGTTGTCGTCGCAAATCGTTAACCTGCGCCGTGACCAGTTGAAAAGTCAGCTGGCGCTGAATTCCGGCAGTATTTTCGGCCCGCGTTTCTGGTCACCGCTGGTCAGCACTCAGGATCTCGATGGCGAGAAAATCAGCGACTTCCTGAGTGAATTGCAGGATACCGCTGCGCTGTCATGGGAACCAGGCTGGCGCTTCGGCACCATTAGCTGGCTGATCGCCGCGATGCTGGTCATGACCCTCGGTCGTCGTTACGGTGAAGAGTTTCTCGCGTGGGTGAGTATCCACAAAATGCCGGAAGGGCGTCTGCGTCGGAGCTTCCTCGCCACCGCCATTGCGCTGACTACCCTGGCGGCAGTGGTGTTGACCTTCAACTTCTTTGCGCTGGCGTTTGCCCGCCGTGATGAAGTGTCGGCTGATGTGCAGGATTTTATCTTGCGCCTGGTACAGCTCAGCGTTTACTGCGGCCTGATTGCTGGCTTAGGACGGGCTTTCCTGTCAACGCGTCGTCCCAGCTGGCGTTTACCCAGCATCTCGAATGAAGTGGCGCAGGCGCTGAAACCCTTCCCGCCGATCACCGCAGCGCTGGTGTTTATTTTCCAGACGGTTGAGTCATTCAACTACAGCGTGGGCACCAGCCTCAATACCACCATCTTTGCTAACGGCCTGACGGCGCTGCTGATTGGTGGTACCGGACTGGCGATCAGCATGCGTACCAACCGGGTGCGTCGCCGTATGGTGCAGGCGGGTAACCCGCCGGAAGCACGTTCCACCCTGGTAGGCCTGATTCAGATGGGGCTGACGCTGACGGCGCTCGCCATCCTGGTATTCCTGGTTATTGGCTATGTCGCACTGGCGCGTTTCCTCAGCTATGAATTGATCTGGTGTGGAATTCTGTTTGGTTCGTTCTATTTCCTCAGCCAGCTGATCACCGACGGTTGTGACACGCTGTTTTCGACGCAAAACAGCAGTGGCAAACGTATTCAGAGTTCACTCAATATTGATGAGCGTCACCTGCAACAGGCGGCCACGTTGCTCGGTGCGCTGGGTAAAACTGCGCTGATTGGCATTGTCGCCCTGGCGTTGCTTAACGGTACCTTTGCTTCGTCGACACCGATTGAACTGATCCAGAAAGTCATTGAGTTCTGGGGTGGTAAAGGGCTGGAGTCGCTGAACATTGTTCCTGCTCATCTGGTCAACGCCATTCTGTGTCTGGTGGTGGGCATTTACGTGCTGCGCGCGGTGCGCCGTTGGCTGGATAAAGAGTTCCTGCCGAAGACCACCATGGACGCCGGCATGCGCGTGTCGCTGGTGACGCTGTTCAGCAATGTCGGTTATGTACTGATTATCCTGCTGACGCTGTCGATTATGGGCCTGCAATGGAACAAACTGGCGTGGATCGTCAGCGCCTTGTCGGTAGGTATCGGTTTTGGCTTGCAGGAGATAGTGAAAAACTTTATCTCCGGCCTGATTCTGCTGACCGAGCGTCCGGTTAAAGTGGGCGATCTGGTGACCATCAGCGGCATTGAAGGGGATATCCGCCGCATCAATGTGCGCGCCACTGAGATCCAGCTCAGCGATAAGTCGACGGTGATTGTGCCAAACTCGCAATTCATCTCACAAAACGTGCGCAACGCTACCATGGGTAACGCGCAGGGCGTGGTCACCATTCCGCTGACCTTCCCGCTGGATATTGATCCGGTGCGGGTACGGGAACTGCTGCTGGAAGTCTATGAGGAGAATGAGCGCATCCTGGAATCGCCCGCGCCGTCGGTGTCGTTTAAGGAGCTGTCACCTAATGGAATCGTGCTGAGCGTAACCGGTAACGTTGCCAGCCAGCGTCAGATCTCCGGTGCCAAAAGTGATTTGCTGTTCGATATTCTCACGCGTCTGCGCAAAGAGGGCATTGTGCTGTCAACGCCGCAGACGATGATCATCGAACGCCGCGCGCAGCAGGCCGCCGCAGGTGATAGCGAACCGTTGTCTTAACCCTGGTCGGGATGAATCCCGACCTTACAATCCCGTAGGGTGGCCATTTATGGCCACCGCTTGTCTCTCTACACCTTCACTGCCCAGCCTTTCTGCTTACTGGTTTTGCCAATCCCCGGATTAAAACTGTTGGTGGGGTCCAGGCGGCGATAGAACGCCTGGAGCTGCGGCTTCGCGGCATACAAATGCCCGACGTTATGCTCCGCCGGGTATTCCGCGCCACGCTGGTTGAGAATCGCCAGCATTTTCTCCTTCAGCGCATGGGCATCCACGCCTTTCTTCACGATGTAATCCTGGTGGAATACGTGACAGAAAAAGTGACCGTAGTAGAGACGATGGCTCAGATCGTTATCGAATTCCGGTGGCAGACGCTCAAACCAGTCGTGGTCATTACGGCGCAGCGCAATATCCAGCGCCAGAATATCTTCCACTTCCTCCGCATGGACCGCGTGATACCGCACGGCGGCACCGGCGGCGGCAAAACGATGCAGAAACGCATGCGCGCCTTCTTTGGCATCGCAGGCAAAAAACTCCCCGCCACCTTCACGGAAAAAGTCGTGCAGATATTCCTGCGCCTCGGCCACGCCATCGCCGGACATTTTCAGCATCAGATGATGTTCATACCTGTCGCGATACTGTTTCAGACGTTTCGGCAGATGGGCTGGGAAGAGGGTACTCAGGCGCTGCAACAGGCGATCGGTAAAGTGCGGCTTGATCCAGTTACGCTTCGCCAGCCAGGCATCAAGGCGTCCCTTGAGGGTGAAAAACAGCGGCATCTTGTCGGTACCAAGCCGGTCGATCATCAGGAAGGTATCTTTGCCATACACTTCGGCGATATCAAAAATATCGCGATGCATATATTCCCCGGCCACCGGTAAGTTGTGGAAATTCTCGAGGATATGACGGCGAATTTCCCCCAGTTCAGCGGGATCGTTACTGCCGATATAGAACACCTGCTGTTTCGGTTCGCTGGTGAAGGTATCGAGACGCACGGCAAACACCGCCAGCTTGCCGGCACAGCCAGAGGCTTCAAACAGGCGACGTGCATCGGCATTGAAACGTGCCGGGGTATCGGCGTGGATATCGCGTACGCGATCGGCATATTCATGATCCGATGCGTGGCGATCGTCCCAGATAACATCACTTTGCTGCCAGCGATCGTCATCCAGGCGTCCCAGCATCTCTTCCGGCGAATGACCGAGTTCGATACCCAGATGATTCACCAGATGCAGCTTTCCTTCGGCATCAATCTGCGCATACAGCGCCATCTCGCTGTAAGCCGGACCGCGTTTAATCAGGGAGCCACCGGAATTGTTGCAGATCCCTCCCATCACCGACGCGCCAATGCAGGAGGAACCAATGACCGAGTGAGGCTCACGTCCCAGCGGTTTAAGCGCTTTCTCCAGCTGATACAGGGTACTGCCGGGGAACGCCAGGATCTGTTTGCCGCTTTCAATCAATTGCAGCTTGTCCAGGCGTAGCGTGCTGATGATCACCACCGGACGCTCATAATCGTTACCGTTTGGCGTCGAACCTTCCGTCAGCCCGGTATTGGCGGCCTGCATCAGAATGACGGCATCGGCCGCCACCAGCGCCTGCAATACCCGCCATAACTCCAGCAGTGTACCAGGGAACACCACCGCCAGCGCTTCACCCTCGCCAGAGCGAAAGCCTTTGCGGTAGCGCGCCGTTTGTTCGGCGTCGGTCAGCAGTTGTGCAGAGCCGACCAGGCGGCGCAGCTCACCCAGCAGGTTCGAATCAGAGAGGGTCATTGGCTTATCCTTGTCATTAACGTTGCGAAAAATACTGTAGCACGCCTGGGGCGAAGCGGTGGCGATGTGACATCGGTGGCTACCTGCTATCCTCATCTTATGGCACACTTCCTTGGCTATTTTTATATTGCGCAGTCACTTAAGAGAACCTGACCTGATGAAATGGATTTGCTCTATTAGCCTCGCTGTATCCCTCGCCATTCAACCCGCGCTGGCGGACGACATGTTTGGTAACCATCCGATGACGGAACAGGCGCGTGACGCCTTCGTTAACCAACTGCTCGGCAAGATGACGCTGGATGAAAAAATTGGTCAGCTGCGTTTAATCAGCGTGGGGCCGGATAACCCAAAAGAAGCCATCCGTGACATGATTCAGCACGGGCAGGTCGGGGCGATTTTCAATACCGTGACGCGTCCGGATATTCGCGCCATGCAGGATCAGGTGATGCAGCTCAGCCGCCTGAAAATTCCCTTATTCTTTGCTTATGACGTGGTACACGGTCAGCGCACTGTGTTCCCGATTCCGCTGGGGCTGGCATCAAGCTGGGATCTGGATGCGGTGGCGGAAGTCGGACGGGTTTCTGCCTATGAAGCGGCCGATGATGGTCTGAACATGACCTGGGCACCGATGGTGGATGTCAGTCGTGAACCGCGCTGGGGGCGCGTCTCCGAAGGCTTTGGTGAAGACACCTTTCTGACCTCACAAATGGGCAGCACCCTGGTGAAAGCGATGCAGGGCAAAAGCCCGGCGGATCGCTACTCGATCATGACCAGCGTAAAACATTTCGCCCTGTATGGCGCAGTGGAAGGGGGGCGTGATTACAACACCGTGGATATGAGCCCGCAGCGCATGTTCCAGGATTATATGCCGCCGTATAAAGCCTCGCTGGATGCGGGCAGCGGTGGTGTGATGGTGGCGCTCAACTCAATTAACGGTACCCCGGCGACGGCAGATAGCTGGCTGTTAAAAGATCTGCTGCGTGGCGAGTGGAAATTCAAAGGCATCACCATCAGCGATCATGGCGCGATCAAAGAGCTGATCAAACATGGTGTAGCCAGCGATCCGCAGGACGCGGTGCGCATTGCGCTGAAATCCGGCATCGATATGAGTATGAGCGATGAATATTACAGCAAATATTTGCCGGGGCTGGTGAAACGCGGTGTCGTGAGCATGGAGGAAATTGATGATGCGGTGCGCCATGTGCTGAACGTCAAATACGATATGGGGCTGTTTAACGATCCCTACAGCCATCTCGGGCCAAAAGGCAGCGATCCGCAGGATACCAACGCCGAAAGCCGGTTACACCGTGCTGAAGCGCGTGACGTGGCGCGCAAGAGTATCGTCCTGCTGAAGAACTGGCATGAGACGCTGCCACTGAAGCGCAATGCCACGGTGGCGCTGGTCGGCCCGCTGGCCGATAGCCAGCGTGACATTATGGGCAGCTGGTCCGCAGCCGGGGTCGCCAGTCAATCCATCACCCTGTTGCAGGGCATGCGCAACGCGATGGCTGGCAAAGGCACGCTGCTATACACCAAAGGGGCGAATATCACCGATAACAAAGGCATTCAGAACTTCCTGAATTTGTATGAAAAAGCGGTGACCGTCGATCCACGTAGTCCACAGCAGATGATCGATGAAGCCGTCGCTATCGCGAAGAAGGCCGATGTGGTGGTAGCGGCGGTTGGTGAGGCGCAGGGTATGGCGCACGAAGCCTCCAGCCGGAGCGATCTGGTGATACCGGAAAGCCAGCAGAAATTGCTGGCGGCGCTGAAAGCCACCGGCAAACCGCTGGTGATTGTGCTGATGAACGGCCGTCCGCTTAATGTGGTGAACGAAGATCGCCAGGCGGATGCGATGCTGGAAACCTGGTTTAGCGGCACGGAAGGCGGTAACGCGATTTCCGATGTGCTGTTTGGCGACTACAACCCATCCGGTAAGCTGCCGGTTTCCTTCCCCCGTTCAGTGGGGCAGATCCCGATTTATTACAACCATCTGCCGACGGGTCGCCCGTATAACTTCGAGAAGCCAAACAAATATACCTCGCATTACTACGATGCCATCAATGGGCCGCTTTATCCATTTGGCTATGGTCAGAGCTACACCACTTTTAGCGTCTCGCCGGTGAAAATGTCCGCGAAAACCATGCCGCGTAACGGATCGGTAGAAGCCAGCGTGACGGTAACCAACACCGGCAAGCGCGACGGTGCCACTGTGGTGCAGATGTATCTTAACGATCCGGTTGCCAGCATCAGCCGCCCGGTTGAGGAGCTACGCGGTTTTAAACGCATCATGCTGAAGGCGGGTGAATCGCAGACGGTGAGCTTTAAGATTGATGTGGATGCGCTGAAGTTCTGGAATCAAAAAATGCAGCAGGTGGCAGAGCCAGGTAAGTTCAATGTGATGATTGGGCTGGATTCGGTGCGCACCCAGGACGCAAGTTTCGATTATCTCTGATTAGCTGTTGTTCCGCACCAGGTTGACATAAATGCCGCCCCTGCGATGTTATGCTTATGCGTTCGTAGGGGCAGCATTCATGCTGACCTGGTTATCCACTGTACAACCACAAAAACATGAACATCCGCAACCGCATCGAACAACAAGTCTTTCGCCTGAATGGCCTCTCGCTCAATGAATTCGACATCTCGCAACCACCAGGCGACCCGGGCCTGTTCGGGCCAGACAGCGTTATCTGGCGTGTGCACGGTGATTTTGCATCCATGATGTGCGGCGGCATCAGTGCCTTACTGTTGCAGATGCTACATCCGGCGGCGCTGGCCGGTGTATGGGATCACTCCAACTTCCGCGAAGACATGATGGGGCGGCTACGACGCACCAGTCAGTTTATCGCCGTCACCACCTTTGGTAACCGGCAGGATGCCCATACGCTGATTGAACGCGTCAAACGGATTCATCTGCGCGTGACTGGCGTTGATAATGCCGGACATCCGTATGCCGCCAGCGACCCGCAGTTGCTGACCTGGGTGCACGTGGCGGAAACCAGCCGCTTCCTTGCTGCCCACCTGCGCTACAAAAATCCCCATCTCAGCCTGGCGGAGCAGGATCGTTATTATCAGGAAGCGGCGCTGATTGCTGAATCTCTGGGGGCAGAGCAGGTGCCGCAAAGTGTCGCGGCGGTGGAAGACTATTTGCAGGCGATGCGTCCACAGCTGGTGTGCGATGAACGCACACGTGAAGTAACGCAACTGCTGATGAACGCGCCAGCACCCAGCTGGCAGGCGAAACCGGTGATGAAGGTGATGCTGAAAGCGGGGACGGGTCTGCTGCCCGACTGGGCGCAGCAGCAAGCAGGCCTAACCATCACTCCTGTGCAGCAACGGCTGGTGGATGGACAAATTCATCTGATTGCCGGGTTGTTGCGCTGGTCCATCCAGCGTGGAGCTTATGCGCGCGCCATGAAACGTATGGGCCGCTGATTCATCACGGATGAAACCCATCTCCGGTTTTGGTGTAAGTACGTGGCGTTCTGGCTTCGCGGCGCAGGGTTAACTGCCGCAACTGATAGTGGTGGATCAACATGCCCAGCCCGAAGCCGATCAGCGCCAGCGGTATCAGGCTGTAGTAAAGATCGGCAGGCAGGATCACCAGCAAGGCAATGCCGCCAACGATCAACGTCAGCGCTGACATCACCCAGGTGTAGCGGATAAACAACCATACCAGCAGGGCGAAAATCACCACATCACGCAGGTTCAAATCCAGATTTTGCAGCACCATAACGGCGACTCCTTTGATGCGAATGGGGCGACAATAGCATGCGCAGCAGTAAATGAATCGCGAAATAATTTGATGTCTGAGTGCGATGCCCGTAGCGAAACATCAACAATCCTCAACCTTTCCCGGCATCACTTTGAGAGTTTTACCCTTGTGTCACATGGCGCGAGTGCCGATCCTGCTCTATTCTCGGGGGAAATGGATCCCTCCAGGCATTGTTGAGGCGTTATGACACACCAACCTCTGATTGCTGAGGTGCCTAATCAGCAACACACATTAACGGCCATCGTCGAGCAGGACGCGCGCACGGCCTATTTTTACATCTGGCCGAGTGACCTGTTCCGCAGCCAATATGCGGTGCGCGGGTGCTGGCTACGCAACCTGCTGCCCGCACCAGCCAGTGAAGATCGTGCTGCGATGGAGCAGGGTATCGCGCCGCTGCTCAGCGCTGAGTATTGCCGCACGCTGGAAGCCGAGCCGATGCTCGATCCGGCGGGTTTACAGGTGATATGGGAGCCGGGCGATGAGGGTGCGGCGCTGTGGTATTACGGCCAGCTGCTGGCGGTGATCCCCGGCTGGAGTCTGTATCAGGACAAACAGGTCAGCTTCTCGGCAGGTTGCATCAAAGCCAATCGCCTGACGGCACCGCTCGGTTCCGCATCAACCAATGATTACTACGCGCGCGCAGAACAACAGCGTCATTTCTGGCGAGACTGGCACGACGGCCATCAGTGGGATGCGGTGCAGCGTGAGCTGATGCAGTGCTATCAGGCGCAATTTGGCGAGTCAGTGAAGTATTACGCCATCGATCAGGGCAACTGGCCGCCGATGGCGATTTCGCAGCACTGGCATCAGGGCGTCTGGTATTTTCTCACCCTGGGGATGTGCATCCGTCCGATGCCGCAGGTGGATTACCTGTTTGATGAGCTGGCCCCGCAGTATCGGCGGATCGAACTGGCGATGGCGGTGGACGGCGAAGTGATGGACGAAGCCAACGCGGTGCAGATGGCTAGCGCGCTGGCGGAGTTTGCCCATCTGCCGTGGGCGCGCCTGACCTGGCTGGGAGAAGGGCATACGCTGGCGTCGGAAGTGGCCCCGGTGGGGTTTGAAAGTTTCCTGCTGGCAAATGGACTGGCCCCGGAACCCGCGCAGTTCCGTCTGCCAAAGCGCGAAGGCGATCGGGTGAATTTACTGTGGTCCACGCCGATTACCGAGGCTGAGCGCCAGTTCGCACAAGCCGACGAACGCGGCGGCCAGCAGCTGGTGCAACGCCTGCTGGCTGAAGGGAATGACCACGTTTTTCGCCCTCGTCAGGAAGTGGTAGAACCTTCCCCGCGTGTCAGGTAGCTACCGTCTGGGGGCGAGAGCCCCCATCAGGCACAGATAACTTACGTAGCCAGAGCAGATGGAGAGGGTTTAAAGCTGATGGTTTTATCACGTTATTCTGAATATCTTAAATCCTCCTGATAATTTCATTCCTTAGATATCAGTGATATAGCCTCTATGGTAGCGTCAGGGCTTTCCCATTAACCTGGCCGGTAGTTTTCATGAGCGCCACAGTGACACCGCACGATGCCCTGTTCAAAAAATTTATGAGTCAGCTCCCTCTTGCCAGGCAGTTCCTGGAAATTCACCTGCCGTCAACAATACGCTGCCACTGCGACCTGGATACGTTGCAACTGATACCAACCACGTTTATTGAACGGGATCTCAGCGCTTTTTATTCCGATGTTTTACTTTCAATGAAAACTGACTGTGGTGATGGGTATATCTATACGCTGATTGAGCACCAAAGTTCCCCTGATAAACATATGACCTTACGCATGATGCGCTACGCTATTGCTGCCATGCAGCGCCATCTTGATGAAGGCCATAACGAATTACCGATTGTGGTGCCAATGCTGTTCTATCAGGGAAAAACCAGTCCCTATCCTTACTCTATGAACTGGCTGGCTTCATTCCGCAACCAGGAACTGGCTGAGCAGATTTACTGCCATCCCTTCCCATTGATTGATGTCACGGTAATTCCGGATGAGGAGATCATGGCGCACCGCGCCGTGGCGCGGCTGGAGATGGCACATAAGATCATTCGTCTGCGCGACATACTGGAAAACATTGACCCGATAGCCACGCTATTGTCGGTAGATTACGATGATGATCTCTCTATCGACGTGATCTACTATATTCTACGGCATGGAGACACCGATGATCGGGAAAAGCTCGTTGCGACATTGATACAAACCAAACCTCAGTTAAAGGAACAGATTATGACTGTTGAACAGCAATGGCGTCAGGAAGGGCGTCAGGAAGGACTCCTGGAGGGTAAATTGCAGGTGGCTCAGCGCATGCTTTTGGACAAAATAGACGTTGCAACCATCATGAAATTCACTGGCCTGAGCGAGAGTGACGTTCAGCAGCTGAATGCCTGAATACCACAAGTTTTGCCCCTTCCTCTTTGACGGCGTGAGACGTCGCGCCGCTGGATCATTACCCGCATCAACTATTTTATTGCTTTGTGATCGCGCGCACCTCAAGTTCCTTCTTAACAAGCCGTTAACCCGGATCAGGCATCTCGCCACTCCAGGGTAAGGGCACTCCAATGTTAAAAACCACACAATCACGTTTCACCGCGACCCTCATCGCGTTTTTCGTTGTCCTGATGCTGGTCACCGTGATGGTGATCAACCAGTTTATTGCGCCGCAACTCACGCACAATGAGAGCCGACTGGTACGTTACGAAGTGGACGGCCTGGCCGGACGCATCGTTGAGCAGATGAACCGCGTACAGGCGCAGCAACGCGCCATTACCGAAGCAGCCGGAGTGATGGACAGCGCCAGCATTGATACGCTGCTGCCCGCGCTGGTGAACCAATATCAGGATAGCAACGTGTTTGGCGGCGGCATCTGGCCGTTACCCAATCGCCGCGATCCCGCCAAAGAAAAAGACAGCTCGTTCTTTGCGCGCAACGCCAGTAATCAGCTGCAGGTGAATACCTACTGGAACTCCGATGCTGCCGATAAATACTGGGAGCAGCCGTGGTACAAAGATGGCATGGCTGCGGCCAAAGGGCAGTGCGCCTGGGCGAAAGCCTACCAGGATGCAGCCAGCCCGCAGCCGCGTACCAACTGTGCGATGGCGATTTATCGCAATGGCACGGCCTGGGGCGTCGCAACCATTGACGTCACTCTCGGCTTTTTCAACCAGCTGGCGAAGCAAATGGGCGAAGCAATCCAGGGGCGCGTGCTGATCGTCGAGGCTGATGGCAAAGTAGTGGGTAATGCCGCGCTGGTAGAGGGGACGCCAAAACTGGAAAATCTGGCAGACACTCAACTGCCGCTGGCAGCGACCCTGAAAACCTTACTGGCGCAAGCGGGGGCGCAGCCGACCCAGGCCAGCTACAAAGGTGATGACGGAGAACATACCCTGTTCCTGCAAGCGATTCCTGGCAGCCCCTGGTATCTGGCCAGTGATGTTCCGTCGAGCCTGCTGGATGCTCAAACCCATAGCATGTTGACGCGCCTTGGTCTGGTGCAAATCCCGCTGGCGGTGATCCTGCTGCTGGTGCTGCTCGGTTTTGTGCGCGCCATGATGAAGCGCCTCAGCCTGCTGAACCGCAATATCGAAGCGTTATCAACCGGGGGGGCCGATCTGACCCAGCGTTTGCCGGCCAGCAACAGCCCGGAATTCAACGCGGTAGCGCAGAGTTTCAACCAGTTTATCGCCTATTTGCAGGGACTGATGCGCCAGGTGGGCGACAGTGCGCTGGCCATCACCGCGGCTTCGCGCGAGATTGCCAGTGGCAATGCGGATCTCTCCGCGCGTACCGAATCGCAGGCTAGCTCGATAGTTGAAACGGCTGCCTCGATGGAAGAGTTAACCGGTACGGTACGTCAGAACGCCGATAATGCCACCCATGCCAATCAGCTGGCTGATGGGGCCTCGCAGGTGGCGGCACGCGGTACCGACGTGGTGCGTCAGGTGGTAAGTACCATGGGCGAGATTCACCACTCCTCGCGCAAAGTGGTGGATATCATTAGCGTCATTGACAGCATCGCTTTCCAGACCAATATCCTTGCGCTGAACGCTGCGGTGGAGGCTGCGCGCGCTGGAGAGCAGGGACGTGGTTTCGCCGTGGTGGCATCGGAAGTGCGCAATCTGGCGCAACGCTCGGCGAACTCGGCGCGTGAGATTAAAAAGCTAATTGAGGAATCAGTCGCCAATATCGATACCGGCAGCCAGCTGGTGGAACAGGCCGGGCAGACCATGGATGAACTGATGCAGGGCGTCAGCAGCGTGACCACCCTGATGGCTGAAATCATGTCTGCCAGCCGCGAGCAAAGCCTGGGCATCGATCAGGTTAACGTCGCTATTACCCAGCTTGATGGCAGCACCCAGCAAAATGCCGCGTTGGTTGAACAGGTTTCCGCTGCGGCGCGTGCGATGGAAGAACAGAGCGTGCAACTGGAGCAGGTGGTGCATAGCTTTAAACTCTAACCTTACCTGGCACGGCAGCTCATTCCGGGCTGCCGATTCTCCTTTCGAAGCAGAAATTCCCCATTTTTTATGCTGGCTGCTAAGATTAACGTTCCGTTACGGAAACGCACGGAATGTACGCAATTTTTGCCGCTCGCTGCGTGGTGATTGTGTACAATGGTTGAGATTTTTCTGAAGGAGTTGTCATGTCCGCTATAGAAGTTATTCTCGTTGACCACCTCGATCGTCCCACCGGCAAGATGGAAAAGCTGGAAGTTCATGAAAAAGGATTACTGCATCGTGCGGTAACGGTTTACGTATTTAACTCGCGGCATGAACTGCTACTGCAACGACGTGCCAGTGGTAAATATCACTGCGGTGGATTGTGGAGCAACACCTGTTGCGGTCATCCCTATCCACAGGAATCGACGCGCGCTGCCGCGGAACGCCGCTTGCGCGAAGAGATGGGGCTGACGCTGACGCTGACCCCGGTATTTGAACTGAGCTACAACCTGCCACTCAGCAATGGCCTGACAGAACATGAATATGGTCACGTGTTTTTTGCTATCAGCGATGAGCAGCCCGAGCTAAACCCGGAAGAAGCCGACGCCTGGTGCTACCGTTCCGTGGCGCAAATCCAGCAGGAAATCGCCCAGCAACCGGCTCAGTTCACTCCATGGTTTCTCTACACCTTCGCGCGTATTCCCGCCACGCTGAACGCTTTTCAGATCACGGCCTAATCACCTCTAAATGCGCTACCACCACCATTCCGGTGCTGGTGAGCATGAGCTTAACTCGCGTGCAACATCTTTGATGCCGAACATCCTCAGTTCGCTGCTGAAAAATTCCATTTGGTTATATGAACTGCGAATTGATTATAACTGATTTGAAATGGCTAGCAGAAATTGAGCGAAGTGAAAGCCCCTGGCGCACTTGACCGCGCCCATCCCGGTTCGCCAGGCTACGCTTGTAACTCAACATACGATAACAATACCGAGGGTGAACGGCATGATTAAGCAGGGTTTACTGGGACTGATAGCATTGGCAATGAGTGTTGGCGCAGCGCAGGCGGCGGATCCGGTGCGGGTGGGTTCAAAGATTGATACGGAAGGTTCGCTGCTCGGCAATATTATTTTACAGGTGCTGAACAAGCACGGGGTGCCCACGGTTAACAAAATTCAGCTTGGCACCACCCAGGTGGTACGCGGTGCCATTACCGCCGGAGCGCTGGATATCTATCCTGAATACACCGGTAACGGGGCATTTTTCTTTAATGATGAGAAAGATCCGGCGTGGAAGAATGCGCAGCAGGGTTATGAGAAGGTCAAAACCCTGGATGCGGAGAAAAATCATCTGGTCTGGCTGACCCCTGCACCCGCCAACAACACCTGGACCATCGCGGTACGCAGCGATGTCGCTGAGAAAAACAAACTCACCTCGCTGGCGGATTTGAGCCAGTATCTGAAAAAAGGTGGCACCTTCAAACTGGCGGCTTCGGCAGAATTTATTGAGCGCAGCGATGCGTTACCGGCGTTTGAAAAAGCCTATGATTTCAAACTTGATCAGTCACAGCTACTGTCGCTGGCGGGCGGCGATACGGCGGTGACCATCAAAGCGGCGGCGCAGCAAACTTCCGGGGTGAATGCGGCGATGGCTTACGGTACTGATGGCCCGGTCGCGGCGCTGGGGCTGCAAACGTTGACCGATCCGAAAGGAGTACAGCCGATTTACGCGCCCACCCCGGTGATCCGCGATGTCGTGCTGAAGCAATATCCTGAGATTGCCAGCTGGCTACAGCCGGTGTTCAGCAAACTCGACGAAAAGACGCTGCAACAGCTTAACGCGCAGATCGCGGTGGAGGGTCAGGATGCCAGTCAGGTGGCTAAAACGTGGCTACAGCAGAATAAGTTGCTGTAACGCGTGGCATTGATCACGCAAAGGCCACGCCAGCAACCGGTGATTCTGCTGCTGGTGGTGCTGCTAAGCCTGACGTTTGCCACGCTGCCGCTGCTCAGTTATGCCGCCAATCGGCTGGTGTCAGGCCAGCCGCTGTTGCTGTGGCAGATTCCATTGGGGGGAGGGCTGCTGCTTCCTTTGCTGGCACTCTGGCTGTTGTTGTGGTGCCAGCCCGGCCGCCGCACCGCATTGCTGCTGCTGGTGAGTGCCGAATGCCTGTTTACGTTGCTGATCTGGCTGGGTGGACATCATGCGACGATCCTGGCGCAGAGTGGCAGCCGGCTGGCGCGCACCGCTTTTGGTAGCGGTTTCTGGAGCGTGGCGGCACTGGCACTGCTGCTGGCGGCAGAGGCGATTCGTCAGCTCAGCCCGCAAACCACATGGCGCATCCTGCTCAATCTGCAAATGTGGTTGTTACCACTTGGCCTGTTGCTGAGCGGCCATCTCAATCAACTTTCCCTGTTAAAAGAGTATGCCAACCGTAGCGCGACCTTTGACGCGGCTTTCAGCCAGCATCTGGCCTTGCTCGGTGGCACGCTGCTGCCAACGCTGCTGATTGGCCTGCCGCTCGGCATCCTCATTGCCCGACGCACACGCGGGCAGCAGGCGGCTTTTAGCGTGCTGAACCTGATTCAAACCATCCCCTCGGTAGCGTTGTTTGGCCTGCTGATTGCGCCATTGGCCGGGCTGGCTGCCCATTTCCCGGTTCTCGGGCGCTGGGGCATTGCCGGTATTGGCATGGCACCGGCGCTGATTGCGCTGGTGCTGTACGCGTTGCTGCCGCTGGTGCGCAGCGTGGTGGCGGGTTTGCAGCAGGTGCCGCCAGAGGTACGGGAAACGGCGCGCGGTATGGGGATGAGCCGCTGGCAACAGTTCTGGCATGCGGAACTGCCGCTGGCGCTGCCGGTGTGGCTGTCCGGGTTGCGGGTGGTGGTGGTACAGACGCTGGGGCTGGCGGTGGTTGCGGCGCTGATTGGCGCGGGGGGGTTTGGTGCCATTCTGTTTCAGGGGTTGCTGAGTAGCGCCCTGGATTTGGTGCTGCTGGGGGTGATCCCGGTCGTTGCGCTGGCGGTCATCGCCGATACGCTGCTACGTTTAGTGGCGGCACTGCTGGAGAGGCAACATGATTGAATTTCATCAGGTAAATAAAATCTTCGACGGTAAAGCGGCGGTGCGCAACCTGTCGCTGCAGATTGCAAAGGGAAGCTTTACGGTGCTGATTGGCACCTCTGGTTCCGGTAAATCCACCACGCTAAAAATGATCAACCGGCTGGTAGAGCATGATAGCGGTGAAATTCGCTTCGCCGGTGAGGCGATTGAACGCATGGATGCGCGCGCGTTACGGCGGCGCATCGGCTATGCCATTCAGTCCATCGGCTTGTTTCCGCACTGGAGCGTGGCGAAAAACATCGCTACCGTGCCGTCGTTGCTGGGCTGGCCGCAGGCGCGCATTCGCGAGCGCGTGGCGGAACTGCTGGCGCTGCTGAATCTGGACCCGCATCTGTCCACCCGCTATCCGCATCAGCTATCTGGCGGGCAGCAGCAGCGTGTCGGCGTGGCACGTGCGCTGGCCGCCGATCCCGAATTATTGCTGATGGATGAGCCGTTCGGTGCGCTCGACCCGGTGAACCGGCAGGCGTTGCAACAGGAGATGCTGCGCATCCATCGGCTGTCCGGCCGCACTATCGTGCTGGTGACGCACGATATCGACGAGGCGCTGACGCTGGCAGATCATCTGGTGCTGATGGATGGCGGGGAGATTGTGCAGCAGGGCAAACCGATCGAACTGCTGACTCAGCCCGCCAGCGATTTTGCGCGCGAATTTTTTGGTCACAGTGAACTGGGTGTGCGTTTGCTGGCACTGGGGCGGGCCGGGAACGCAGTACGGCGCGGGGAATGGTTGGAGGCGGAGCCGATCGCCGCAGCGCTCACGCTGCGCGAGGCGCTGTCGCAGTTCATTGCCCGACGTACCGACAAGCTGCCGGTGGTCGATCAGCATCAGCAACCGCTTGGGGTGCTGCATTTTAGCGATCTGCTGCACCAGCGCGAGGCGGGCTGATGCGCTGGCTCAAAGATCCGCTGAGCTGGCTGCTGGCGCTATTTCTGTTGCTGCTGTGGGGATTGCCATACAGCGCGCCGCTGTTTAGCGCCTGGTTTCCGCAGCTGGAGCGGCCTTTATATCAGCAGGACAGTTTCTGGCGACTGGCGCTGGCGCATTTGTGGCTGGTGGTCAGCGCCAGCGTACTGGCGATGGTGGTCGGGGTGAGTTGCGCGGTGTTTGCCACGCGCCAGAGCGGACGGCCCTTTCGCCCATTGCTGGAAACACTGGCCGCCGCCGGTCAAACTTTTCCGCCAGTGGCGGTACTGGCTATCGCGGTGCCGGTGATGGGATTTGGCACGCTGCCTGCGGTGATCGCGTTGTTTCTGTATGGTTTGCTGCCGATTTTGCAGGGTACCCTCGCCGGGCTGGATAGCGTACCCGCCAGCAATCGCGAAATCGCCACCGGTCTTGGCATGGGGCCATGGCGGCGTTTATGGCAAATTGAGCTGGCCCTGGCTGCGCCTGTGATCATGGCCGGGATTCGTACTTCGGTGATGATCAACATCGGTACGGCGGCGATTGCGTCAACGGTTGGTGCGGAAAGTCTGGGATCGCCGGTGATAATCGGCCTGAGCGGATTCAACACCGCCTACATCATTCAGGGGGCGGTGCTGGTGGCGTTGCTGGCGCTGGTGTGCGATCGCGCGCTGGAGCGGTTGCAGCGCTGGCTTAGTTGGCGTGAAGGATAAGGCTGTAGCCAACCAGCATCAGGCCGCCCATACCACCGAGCGCCATCACGGCAAACAGGGTGGAGATGAAGATTTTTTGCCAGTTCATGTCGAAACCTGAAAAAAGTCATGGAGGGCGGCATGATAACGCGCACATCCGCTGAGGCAAAGGCCGATGTGTGCGTTTTTACTGCGTCGGATCGTGCAGGTGGATATTAAAGCCCTGCGCCTGCCAGTGTTCCAGTTGCTCATGCTGACGGCGGGTCAGTTTTTTTCCTGTCCAGACAAACAGATTCTGACCGGGAAACAACTCCGGGCGCGGCAGTTCCAACGGTTCTGCCAGCACATCCATCCGCCATCCCAGCTGCGACAGCCGCCAGGCTTCCAGCCAGATGCGTGTGCGATCTTCCACGCCCCAGCCGATCATCAGCGCATCTTTCCCGGCTTTTTTACGTGAGCCGGTCAGGCAAAACGTCACGTAGTCAATTAACGCGCCATCCAGCAGGCTGCACATGGTACGTGCGGTATTCTGATCCAGCCCGAGACGCTGGCGCACCGGCACAATGACGTGATCGATCAGCGCATCCACCGGATGTTCACGCCCGATGGTAGCGATTTTGGCCCGCAGCTTGGAAGGTCTGACATGGCGCAACACGCTCATCAGTTCTTCCTGCAGCGTGTTCCAGCCATCATGCACATTGACGCTTTCCCCTTCCAGCAAGGCTTTCACCTTACCTACGGGCACACCACTTTCTATCCAGCGCTTGATCTCTTCAATGCGCTGAACATCTTCATCATCAAACTGTCGGTGACCGCCTTCGGTGCGCTGGGGCTTTAACAGACCGTAACGTCGCTGCCATGCGCGAAGTGTTACCGGATTGATTCCACAGCGTTCGGCAACGTCACCGATACTGTATAAGGCCATATCTTCCTCAATCTACTGACCTGCGATACCTCACCATAACTGTGGTTGCAAACTTGTACAATGAATTTTTTATTGTACAAGTTGACGCGGGTCATGTTTTCAGGCTTTATCTCACATATGAGAAATAAAATCCACATATGAGAGGTTATCATGTCTGAACCGGATACCGAAGACCGTCTGGCCGCACGTCTGGCGGAATTACGCCTGCAACGCGGCTGGTCGCTGGATGAACTGGCGATGGCCACCGGCATCAGTCGGGCGACATTGTCGCGCATTGAGCGCGCGGAGACCAGCCCAACGGCAGCGTTGCTTAACCGGCTCTGTGTTGCCTACGGTCTCACCATGTCGCGTTTACTGAGTGAGGTCGAGGAGGACGCGCTGCTGCTGCTGACAGCCGAACAGCAGCCGGTATGGGTGGATGAGCAGAGCGGCTTTCAGCGCCGTAACGTTTCGCCACCTGCTTCTCATTTTAGAGCAGAAATGGTGGAAGCGGTGCTGCAACCGGGGTCGCGTATCGATTATGACGCGCCGCCGGTGCAGGGGCTGGAGCAGCATATCTGGTTACAATCCGGTGAACTGACCATCACCATGGAATCGCAAAGCTGGACCTTACAGGCCGGTGACTGCCTGCGTTTCCATCTGAACGGCAAATCTTCCTTTACCGCGCACCCGCAGGGCGGGGCACGTTACATTCTGGTGGTGTGCAAACCATGATTGAGATCGAACAGCTTAGTGCCAGCCAGGCGCAACCCTTAATTGGCGCGTTGTGTGATGTTTTGCAGGGCTGCGTGGCAGATGGGGCCAGCGTGGGTTTTATCGACGCCAGCGATCGGGCGGTGATTGAGCGTTTCTGGCAGGACAAAATTTTCAGCCTTGCCAGTGGCGATAATCAGCTGCTGGTGGCGCGTCTGCACGGAGAGATCGTGGCGACGGTGATGGTGGGCTATAGCGCGATGCCCAATGGTCGTCACCGTGCCGAGATCAGCAAATTGCTGGTGCATCCGCGTGCTCGTCGTCAGGGGATTGCCCGACGCCTGATGCAGCAGGCAGAACAACTGGCGGCAGATAAAGGGAAAACCTTGCTGGTGCTGGATACGCGTAGCGGTGATGTGGCGACGGCCCTCTATCTGTCGCTTGACTGGCAGATTGCCGGTTCCATTCCGTACTATGCCGAGTCCACGGAAGGCGTACTGGATGCCACTACCGTGATGTTTAAGACGCTGCGGGCACCCGCATGATTGTGGTGGCGCAGGAGTCGATTCAACAGCCGGATGCCGACTGGCTGCTGGATCGCTTATCCACTACGCTGGCGCAGCTCACTGGCAGCAGCGGGCGCGCCAGTTTTGACCCGGACGCGATGCAGCAACCCGGCAGTTGCTTTGCCATTGCGCGCGATGCTCAGCGCAGGCCGGTGGGTTGTGGCGCGTTTCGTCCGCTGCAACCGGGTATCGCCGAACTGAAGCGGATGTATGCGTTAAGTGGCGGGCAGGGCATCGGTGTAGCGGTTTTGCAGTTTCTGGAACAGCAGGCGCGGGCGCAGGGTTATCAGGCGATGTGGCTGGAAACGCGCAAAGTGAATCAGCGTGCGCTGGCGTTTTATGCCCGTCAGGGTTATCAGCCGATTGCCCCTTTCGGACATTATGTCGGCAACGAGATGGCGCAGTGTCTCGGCAAGGTTTTTACGGGGTCATAAAGGGCTGCTCATACCCTGGCGGCGCGATTTATCGCGCGCTTTTGCACCATTTCAGTGCGTCGCTTCCGTCTCCGGGATCGCCAGTGCCTGCATAAACAGCCGGATAATCGGGTTTATTTTGCGGCCTTTCTTCATCATCAGGCAGAACGGATTTTCCATGCGTATCGATTCATCACCCAATTCACACAGCTGACCGCGCGCAATAAACGCAGCCGCGTAGTGTTCAGGTAAATAACCAATAAAGTGTCCGGTCAGAATCAGCATGGCAACGGATTCAACCTGAACGGCCTGTACCCCGCTGTCGTGTAATGGAATCAGGCGGCGTGCATCACGTGGTGTGACATATAAATGATTTATGACTTTTTGTTCACGTAATAATTCCACTGGTATTTTATGATCACGACTGCCGGAATAAAGCGGGTGACTCGCGGAACAATATAATTTCGAATATTCTTTATATAACGGGAAGTAATCGAAATCACTTTTCATTTCATAAACTGGCGCGATGCCGCAATGAAATCGTCCTTCGCTAATACCGCGTTCAATATCATCTAATTGCGCCGTTTGCAGCCGGATTTGCACCTTTGGTGCATTCTGGTGCAACTGCTGCACCGCGCTGGTGACCGGCGATTGTGGATCGGAAATGGTGTTATCCACCACGCAAATGGCGATGTCGCCCAGCAGCTCGTTGCGGCTGTTGTGCAGGCGTTCACGGAACAGATTGAGGGAGACAAACAGCTCCAGCGTCGCCTGATAGACATTGATGCCGTACTGCGTCAGTTCAAAGCCTTCTCGCCCGCGGCTGCACAGTGTCATACCCAGACGAATTTCCAAATCGGAAACCTGCTTACTGATCGCCGCCAGACCAATATTCAGCTCATGGCTGGCCGCGGTTAATCCACCGGCTTCCACCACGCATTTAAATACACGCAACAATTTTAAATCGATATTACTTAATGCCAGCACCGCATTATCGCTGCGATTGATTGCATTGTTTCCAGACTGGGAAACTTTACTTTCCATCTTTGCTATTCAACTCCGGAATTATTGCGGTGAAAGTGTAGTGAACCTGAAATGTGCCACGTTTACCAGTACGGAAATAAAATAAGTTTTTATTATCGCTGGCACGCCATTCATCTCGCTATTGATTATCTGTAAGGGGAAATTGCATGTCTGATAAAGCCGAACTGTTATGGGGTGCGCGTTTTAAAGCGGCTCCTGCCGCCAGTTTAACTGCGCTGTCTCGTAGCCCGGATTACTACTTTGCCCTGGCTCCTTACGATTTAGCGGGCTGTCGCGCCCATGCTCGCGAACTGATGCGTGGTGACCTGCTGAGCGACGCAGAACTGAGCACCATGCTGGCCGCGATTGATCAACTGGATGCTGACTTCCGCGCCGGCCAGCTGCATCCCATCGCCGCTGACGAAGATGTGCATACCTTTATCGAACGTGCGCTGACGGAGCGCCTGGGGCCGCTGGGTGGCAAGCTGCGTGCCGGTCGTTCACGTAACGATCAGACCGTCAACGATTTGCGCCTCTATCTGCGCGACAACGGACGTAAGGTGGTGACCGCGCTGCTGGGTTTGCAACAGGCGCTGGTTGAGCAGGCAGCGCAGCACACCGAAAGTGTGGCACCGGGCTTTACCCATCTGCAACAGGCGCAGCCAATTGTGTTTGGTCATCAGTTGCTGGCCCATGCGCAATCCTTCGCCCGCGATATCGAACGTATGCAGGACTGGGATCGTCGCAGCGCACGCTGCCCGCTTGGCGCAGCCGCAATGGCCGGTTCGGCGATTGCGCGCCAGCCGGAACTGGCGGCGGTGGATCTGGCCTACCTCGCACCGTGCGAGAACTCGATTGATGCCGTTGCCAGCCGTGACTACGCCGCGGAATTCCTGTTTGTCACCAGCATGATTGGCATCAACCTGTCGCGCCTGTGCGAAGAAGTATGCATGTGGGCCTCGCGCCAGTTCCGCTGGGTGGAGCTGCACGACAGCTACGCCACCGGCAGCTCGATCATGCCGCAGAAAAAGAACCCGGATATTGCCGAGCTGACGCGTGGTCGTTCCGGTCGTCTGGTCGGTAACCTGATGGCGCTGCTTACCACCATGAAAGCCATGCCGCTTTCCTACAACCGTGATCTGAGCGATGACAAACGCAACGTGATTGATGCGGTTGATACCCTGCTGCTGGTGCTGCCAGCGATGGCGGGCATGATGGCAACACTGAAATTCAATACCGACGTGATGCGCGAGCAGGCACCGGATGGCTTTACGCTGGCAACTGAAGTGGCCGACTGGCTGGCGATGCGCGGCGTACCGTTCCGTGAAGCCCACGAAATCACCGGCCAGCTGGTGCAGCTGTGTGAGCATGAAGGTTGTGGTCTGTCGGACCTCAGCGACGCACAACTTCAGGCGGTGGATAGTCGTCTCACCGCCGAAGTACGCGGCGCGTTAACGCTGGAGTCGGCGCTGGCGGTGCGTAACGGTTACGGCGGTACGGCCCCAGAACGCGTGCGCGAGCAACTGGCGCGTCTGCAAACCCTGATGCAGGCCCAGCAGCAGTGGGCTGATGATTATGCTGGCCCGCGTGCCTGAGGAGACGCTTATGTCGCAATCGACACCGACTGTACTTAACAACAGCAGTAGCCAGCCACATTACGATCTGGATCGCTACCAGGTGGTGCCGCGTCGTTATTACGGCCGTATCACCGCTTCGGCGGTGATCCTGATCCTGCTGGCGTTGCTGGTGAATGCGTTCGCCCACGGCAATATTGAATGGTCGTTCGTTGGCCAGTTCTTTACCGCCAAAGCGATTCTCGACGGGGTGGTAAACACTCTGATCATGTCCGTGCTGGCGATGGGCTTTGGCATCCTGTTTGGGGTGATCACTGCCATCATGTATATGTCGCCCAACCCGGTGCTGCATTACATCGCGGTCGGTTACGCCTGGATCTTTCGTGGCACGCCGCTGATTCTGCAACTGCTGCTGTGGTTTAACCTCGCGCTGGTCTTTCCCACCATCAGCATACCGGGTGTGTTTAGCGTGCAGACCGTCACGGTTATGACACCGTTCCTCGCGGCATTACTGGGTCTGAGTATCAATCAGGGGGCTTACACCTCTGAAGTGGTGCGCGCCGGATTGCTGTCGGTGGACACCGGCCAGTACGAAGCGGCGAAAGCCATCGGCATGCCGCGCTTGCAGGCGCTGCAACGCATCATCCTGCCGCAGGCGATGCGCGTCATCCTGCCGCCGGTCGGCAATGAATTTATCAGCATGATCAAAACCACCAGTCTGGCGAGCATGATTCAGTACTCCGAACTGCTCTACAACACCCAGAACATCTACTTCGCCAATGCGCGCGTCATGGAACTGCTGTTCGTGGCGGGTATCTGGTACCTGATCGTGGTGACGGTGCTGTCGTTCGGCCAGAGCCAGCTGGAACGCTACTTCTCACGCGGCCACCGCCGTCATCACTAAGAGAGTCCGAGATGAGAAACATCGTGCGCGCCGTCAAGGTGAACAAATATTTCGACCAGTTCCACGCGCTGAAGGATGTCAGCCTCGAAGTGAATTACGGCGAGGTGATGTGCATCCTCGGCCCATCCGGCTCCGGTAAAAGCACCTTTTTGCGCTGTATTAACCAGCTGGAGAAGGTCGATCAGGGCGGTATCTGGGTCGATAACGAACTGGCGGGGTACCGCATTAATGGCAACAAACTCTATCCGCTGAGCGACAAGCAGATTGCCCGTCAGCGCCTGCAAACCGGCATGGTGTTCCAGCGCTTCAACCTGTTCCCGCATAAAACCGCGTTGGAAAACATTATCGAAGGGCCATGCCGGGTGCTGCTGCGTCCGAAGCGTGAAGCCAGCGAAGAAGCCATGGCGCTGCTGGATCGGGTTGGTCTGGCACACAAGGCCCATGACTACCCGCAGTCGTTATCCGGTGGTCAGCAGCAGCGCGTGGCGATTGCCCGTGCGCTGGCGATGAAACCGAAATTAATGCTGTTTGATGAGCCCACCTCGGCGCTCGACCCGGAAATGGTCGGTGAAGTGCTGGCGGTGATGCGTCAACTGGCAAAAGAAGGCACCACCATGCTGGTGGTCACTCATGAGATGGGCTTTGCCCGTGAGGTGGCGAACCAGGTGGTGTTTATGGATGAGGGACGCATTATCGAGCAGGGCGCGCCAGAAGACATTCTGCTGAACCCGCAAAACCCACGGATGAAAAACTTTATCAACGCGATTCTTCTTTAACTACCGGGGTGAAATAAATGAAAAAGTTGTTACTGAGCGCCATCAGCGCCGCGCTGTTGCTGCAATCGACGGCCTGGGCTGCCGACATCGCCGTACCAGCGGCAATTAAAGAGAAAGGTTTGACCGTGGCGATTATGCCGAACTACCCGCCAATGGACTTCAAAGATCCGGCCAGCAACCAGCTGACCGGCGTCGATTACGACCTCGGTATGGCGATTGGGCAGAAGCTGGGCGTGAAGGTCAACTGGCAGGAAATTGCCTTTGAACAGATGGTCAATGCGGTCGTCACCAAACGTGTTGATATGGTGATGTCCGGCATGACCGACACCAAAGAACGCCAGAAAGTGGTCAACTTTATCGATTACTTCAAAACCGGCCCACAGTTCTACACCTTATCCGCGCGTAACGACATCAACAGCGCAATGGATCTGTGCGGCAAACGCGTCGGGACCAGCCGTCGGACTACCTTTCCGCAGGAGATCGCCAACTGGAGCAAGGCGCACTGCGAAGCCGCTGGTAAGCCTGCCATCATCGTGGTGGGTGCAGAAGGGACGGCGGATGCGCGTACCCAGCTGCGTCAGCGTCGTCTGGATGGCGCGGTGCAGGGCAGCGAAACCCTGCCGTACATCATGAACCTGGAAAAAGGCACCTTTAAGCCACTCGATAAAGCCTTCTCCTTCCAGTACACCGGCATGGCGATCGGCAAAGATGCCGGGGATCTGACCAAAGCGGTACAGGCTGCGCTGGATGCGATGATCGCCGATGGCAGCTACCAGAAGATCCTCAGCAAATGGGGTCTGAACGACAATGGCGTGGCACAGGCCACGGTGAACCAGGGCTAACAGGAGGCCTTCGATGCAACAACCGGGCGCAGTGCGCTGGCCGCAGGGGAAGCGCGGCTGTATGGCGCTGGCATTTGACCTTGACGGTCCCACCGGCGATGCCATGTTAAATGGCAGCCTGTGGTCCACGCCAGAGTATTTTACTTTTGGCGCTTACGGTCCGTACCGTGCGCTCGGGCGTTTGCTCGATATGCTGCGGGCGTTTCAACTGCCCGCCACCTTTTTTGTTCCCGCGTGGGTGGTGGAGCAGTGGCCGCAGCAGTGTCAGGCGATTGTTGAGCAGGGCCATGAAGTGGCCTATCACGGTTACCGCCACGAATCCTTCTGGGCGATTTCCCCCGAGGAGCAACGGGCGGTGATGGCGCAATCGGCCGCGATTTTTAAACAATATCTCGGCATCACCGCCTGTGGCTTCCGCACGCCATCAGGCGACTGGCATGCGGAAACCCCGCAGATCCTGCGTGAAGCCGGAGTGATTTACTCCAGCAGTATGCGTGGCGACGATCGTCCCTACAGCATTGCGGTGGCAGGGCACACGCCACTGGTGGAGATCCCGGGCAAATGGGAGATGGATGATTACGCTTCGCTGGCCTATACGCGCCAGCCTGACTTCCCGAAAGGTGGCGACCGTATCAGCAGCTATGCCCATACGCGTGATAACTGGCAGCGGGAATTTGATGGGGCGATGGATGAGGGGCTTTGCCTGACCACCTTGTTCCATCCAAAAATCTCCGGCCAGCCGGGACGTCTGCTGCTGCTGGAGCAGCTGTTTGAACATATGATGGCGCGTGATGATGTGTGGTTTGCGCGCTGTGATGCGGTGGCGCAGTGGTATTTGCAGGAGCAGCAACATGACTGAATCTTCCCGCTGGCCGCTGGGATTCCAGTCGGCGGCGATCCTCACCATCGATTTTAACGATATTCACGGCATTCTCACCCAGGCACCGGCGGTGGCCGGAAGGGATAAAACCCTGTCGGTGTGGCGCTATGGCACGCTGCGCGGGGTCGATCGTCTGCTGAATTTGCTGGCGGAAAAACAGCTGAAAGCCAGCTGGTGCTTACCGGCGATAGTCGCGGAAGAGCAGCCGGAGCTGGTGCAACGTATGGTCGCCGACGGCCATGAAATTGCCTGTAGCGGCGATCGCCATGAAGATTTCTCCAGCCTGACGCTGGAACAGCAGATCGCCAGCGTTACGCGCGGCTGCGACAAACTGGCGCCGGTAACCGGCCAGCCGGTTACCGGCTTTCGCACCCCGGCGGGGCAATGGAAACCCGGGCTGGCACAGGCGTTGATCGAACTGGGCATCCGCTGGTCATCGAGCTGGCGCGGTGACGATCTGCCGTATTTCCACCCCGGCACCCGGCTGGTGGAACTGCCGATGCACTACACGCTGGAAGATGAACCTTATTTTGCCTTTAACCTCAGCCCGGCCATTCCGCCGGGGCAATCCCGTATCGCCCCTTATGCTGAAACCCTGGCCAACCTGACGCAGGATTTCCACGGTTTTCATCGCTTTGGTCTGTGCTACCTGCTGCGGCTGCACCCGGAAATCATCGGCACCGCCGGACGTATCGGCTTGCTGCGAACGCTGCTGGAAACGCTGCAACAACACAACGTCTGGATCGCCACCGCGCAACAGGTGGCCGCGCACTGGCAAAGCCAGCCGGACAATGGGCCGGATCATCCGGCAGAGGTGTTCACCCGTGTTACCGGAGAGATCAATGCTTAATCAGCTGGCGAGTTTTATCGCCGATACCCGCTTCGAGCAACTGCCGGAGGCGCTGGTGGATCAGGCCAGACGTCACTTTCTGGATACGCTCGGTGCGGCACTGGCTGGCAGCGACAGTCCGATCTGGCGTGAGTGTCTGGCACTGGTAAAGGAAGAGGGTGGATACGCGCAGGCACAGGTGTGGGGTAGTGCCGGGCAGGTCAACGCGCGTCAGGCGGCGTGGCTGAACGGTGTGGCGGCGCATATGTATGAGCTGGATGATACCGGCGGTTGCGATCACTCCGGTGCGGTGGTGATCCCGGCGCTGTTGGCGGTGCTACCGCTGGCAGCAACGCCGGTGAGTGGCAAAGCGCTACTCACCGCAATGGTCATCGGCTATGACATTGGCCGCCGCGTACTGGAAGCCTGTGGCGGCTATTCAGCACATAACGGCGCGGGCTGGCACTCGACAGCCAGCTGCGGAGTATTCGGCGCGGCGGCGGCGGTGTGCGCGTTGTTGCAACTTAGCCCGGCGCAGTGTGCGTCGGCACTGGGTATCGCGGCCAGTTTCAGCGGCGGGTTGTGGGGCTTTATTCACGACGGTTCCCACACCAAGAAACTGCATGCGGCGCGGGCGGCAGAAGGCGGCGTGCAGGCGGCATTGCTGGCGCAACGCGGTATCAGCGGTCCTTCGGCGGTATTTGAAGCGCGCTGGGGTGGTTTCCTGCAAACCCTGGCGGCTGAGACGCAGCAGCCAGAGGCGCTGGTCGCCGATCTTGGCGTGGTGTGGAAACTGGCTCGCTGTTCGATTAAACCTTATGCTGCCTGTCGTGGTACTCATGCGGCGGTTGATGCGCTTGGCATCATGCTGCAACAGCAGGCGGTGGCGACGGCGGATATCGCCCGCATTGTGGTGGGACTGAATCCGTTCCTGCTGGAAATGTGCGGCACCCGTGACGTTGCCAGCCTCGCTGCCGCGCAGATGAGTTTGCCTTATGCGCTGACCGCACGGGCGCTGTATGGCGCAGCGGATCTGGACAGTTATGATGATGCGAAACGCCGGCATCCGGATGCCGAAGCGCTGATGGCGCGCATCGAACTGGTGATCGATCCTGAACAGAGCCGGGATGCCGAACCCTGGGTACGGCTGGAGACGGTGCAGGGGGCGCAATGGCAGCAACATGTGCCAGTGCCGTCCGGTGCACCTGCCAATCCGCTGAGCCTGGAAGCACTGGTCGCGAAGTACCGCAGCCTGGCCGTGCGTGTGCTGCCGGCTGAACAGGTGGTACTGTTGGAGACGTTGTGTCTGGGGCTGGATGAGATCATTGATGTGAGTGAGATGACGGCGTTATTAGCGACCCGCTCGTCATAGGTTGTAGGGTCGCCATTGCTGGCGACCTTTTTTTTATACCCGCCCGGCCAGCGCCTCAACCCGTGCGATTGCCGCCAGCAAACGTGCTTCGGTAACCGCCTCTGCCATATTCTCCATATCCGGCGCATGAACCGATTCGCGCACAATCAGCGCCAGTTCGGCCGCATCCAGTTCGGCAATTTCAGACAACCGCAGCGGTACGCCGCAATCGCGTGCCAGACGCATCTCTTCCAGCACTTCTTCATCACTGCGATGCTCCAGCGCCAGCAGACACAGGTTACCAAAGCCAACCAGCAGACCATGGCCAAACTCGCGGGTTTTATCGCAGAAGGTAAAACCTTCATAGATTGCATGGGAGGCTGCGGCATGTGCACCGTTGCTCATCAGCGAGGTTAACCCCGCCCAGGTGAAGATCGCATCCAGCACCTGATCCAGTGAGGCGCTGCTCTCGCTGCGCAGCACGGCGGCATAGGCAGCCGGGCCATGTTCAGCAATCACGTCATAACAAATCTTGCTGTGCGCCAGTGACGACAGGGCATTGCCTTCCCGTGCCGGGTGACGCGTGCTGACGGCGCGGAACTCATACCATTTCGCCAGGGTATCGCCCAGCCCGGCAGCCAGCCAGCGCGGCGGCGCTTTTGCCAGCAGGGCACTGTCGATCACCACTGCTGCCGGAGCCTGCGGCAGCGGGTAAATGTCAAAGAAGTTGCCATTATCGTCGTAACGGATACTCAGCGGCGTCACCGCTGAACAGGTGGCGGCGATAGTTGGAATGGTGACGATAGGCAGGCCCAGCTGTGCAGCAACCGCTTTGCAGGTATCCAGAGATTTACCACCGCCAACCCCGATAATCACATCCGCCTGCAACTCGGTCGCCAGCGCTGCCAGCCGGTTGATATGGTTGATTGAGGTCTCTCCACCAAACCACTCCTGCGCCAGCAGCGTCACTTCGGCCGCCAGCAATTGGGCGCGGACCTGGCTTTCTACCGTATGCAGCGCCTGATGACCACCGATCAACAACGCGCGTTTACCAAGACTGGCGCATACCTCACCCAGTTGATTGATTACGCCCGCACCACGCAGTACGCGCGCCGGAAACACCAGATTCATTTGTGTCATTGCTTCTTCTCTGTATAACGGACGCCAGGCAACACGCACAGCATCTCATAAAGGATATTGGCCGCCAGCTGTGAGGTCATGCCACTGTGATCATAGGGCGGTGACACTTCCACCAAATCGCCTCCCACCAGATTTAACCCACGACAGCCGCGCACGATCTCCAGCCCCTGCATGGAGGTCAGGCCACCCACTTCCGGGGTTCCGGTGCCAGGTGCCCAGGCGGGATCGAAGCTGTCGATATCGTAGGAAAGATAGACCGGCCCGCTGCCGATACGCTGGCGCACCTCGGCCATTAACGGCGTCAGCGATCGGTGCCAGCACTGCTCGGCGGGGATCAGATGGAAACCCTGATCGACGCCCCACTGAAAATCATCGGCGGCATACCCCTGCGCGCGCTGTCCTACCTGTACCACGCGCTGACAATCCAGCAAACCTTCTTCTACTGCACGGCGGAAGGTGGTGCCATGCGCGATCTTCTCGCCAAACATGTCGTCGTTGGTATCGGTATGGGCATCGACATGGATCAACCCCATCGGGCCATGTTTCTTCGCCAGTGCCCGCAAAATCGGCAGCGTGAGGGTATGATCGCCACCGAGGGTCAGCGGGATCAGTGGCCAGCGATTCAGCTCGCTGTAGTAATCCTCGATAATATCTACCGATTTCAGCAGGCTGTAAGTGTTGATCGGCACATCACCAAGATCGCCCACGCGCAGGGAATCGAACGGTGCGGCACCGGTCGCCATGTTGTAGGGGCGAATCATCACTGAATCGGCGCGAATCGCTCGTGGTCCGTAACGGGTGCCGCTGCGCTGCGAAGTGCCGATATCCAGCGGGATGCCGACAAAGGCAACATCCAGATCGGCGGGGGACTCGGCAGCCGGTAAACGCATCATGGTGCCACGTCCGGCGAAACGCGGCATCTCATTGCCGCCCTGCGGTTGGGGAAATTGGGTCATTACCGGCTCCTTAAACTGAATAGACTGACATCATTACCCGCCTCGCCTGCGGGAAAAATCCTTGACAGCAGATAATCACTTCAGAGATTACTTAACTTTAGCCAGCAATCTCTGAAGGAAAACGGTGCAACCTTTACCCAATCTCAAACTGCTACAGGTGTTTGCTAGCGTGGTGGAAAATCAGGGCTATTCACGCGCTCAGCAGGCGCTGAACATGACCACACCCGCCATCAGCGCCTATATGAGTGAGCTGGAAACCCAGCTCGGGTTTATCCTGTGCCAGCGTGGGCGCGGCGGGTTTAGCCTCACCAGCAAAGGGGAACAGTTTTATCGCTACAGTCAGCAGATGTTGGCGACGCTGGCGGGCTGGCAGGAACAGGTGGAGACGCTGAAAAGCGCACAGGGCGGCACCTTCTCGCTGGGGGTGGTAGACGCGACCGTCACCGACGGCACGCTGGATTTGCCTGCCGCCATTGCGCGTTTTAATCAGCGTTTTCCGGCGGTGTTTTTTAACCTCAGCGTGCGCGACCCGAACGAATTACAGCAGCAACTGCTGGAGGATCGACTCGACCTGGCGATTGGACACTTTCCGCTGCGCGCCAGCAATCTGGTCACCATCCCGCTGTATGAGGAGCAGCATTGGCTGTATTGCAGCCCGCAGCATCCGCTGGCGCAGGGTGCGCCTGATATGCGCACTGTGCAACAAACCGGGATGGTCACCCGCGGCTACTGGAATCAGCAGGAGCTCAACAAACGGGGCTTTCGCCAGAGCAACGCCTCGGTGGAGAGTATCGAAGCGCAGTTGACGTTGATCCTCAGCGGACGCTTTATTGGATATCTGCCAGAACATTACGCGCGCAGCTGGGAACAGCAGGGGGTGCTGTGTCGTCTGTTGCCGCAACATTTTCAGTTCCGCGCGCCGTTTTCCTTTGCCTTCCGGCGGGGACGCGCCCGTGAAACGCTGATCCGCGCGATGCGCGAAATCCTGAATCCAGCGCGAAAAAATAGCAGCGAAAGCTGACGCTGTGGCGATACTGTGTAAAAATACAGGCCATTTTCCCGGAAACAGTAACGATAATGGCCCTGACAGCAGCGATAAAAAGCCAGATTGCGCAATGGTATAAGGCGCTGCAACAGCAGGTTCCTGACTTTATCCCACGCGCGCCGCAACGGCAGATGATCGCCGAAGTGGCGAAAAGCCTTGCCGGTGATGAAGGCCGCCATCTGGCGATCGAAGCCCCCACCGGCGTGGGGAAAACCCTGTCGTATCTGATCCCCGGCATTGCCGTCAGCCGCGCGGAAGAGAAGCGGCTGGTGATCAGTACCGCCAACGTGGCGTTACAGGATCAAATCTTCAGCAAGGACCTGCCGTTGCTGAAGAAAATCATTCCCGACCTCACCTTTACCGCTGCCTTTGGGCGCGGACGCTATGTTTGCCCGCGCAACCTCGCGGCACTGGCGGCGAGCGAAGATCAGCAGGGCGATCTGCTGCTGTATCTCGATGATGAGACGGTGACTGGTTCCAAAGAGGAACAGAAATTATGCGCCGGGCTGGAAAAGCAGCTCAGCCGCTACCAGTGGGATGGGCTGCGCGACCACACCGATGTCGCCATCAATGACAGCCTGTGGCAGCGCCTTTCCACCGACAAAGCCAATTGCCTGGGGCATCACTGCCGCTGGTATCGTGAATGCCCGTTCTTTGTGGCGCGGCGCGAGATTGAACAGGCGGATGTGGTGGTGGCTAACCATGCGCTGGTGATGGCGGCGATGGAGAACGAATCGGTGCTACCTCCCGCCAAACACCTGATGCTGGTGCTGGATGAAGGCCATCATCTGCCGGAAGTGGCGCGCGACGCACTGGAGATGAGTGCCGAGATCACCCCTGGCTGGAGCAGTCTGCAACTCGATCTGTTTGTGCGGCTGGTGGAAACCATCATGGCGCAGTTCCGTCCGAAATCACCGCCTCCGCTCACCAATCCCGAACGGCTGAAAGGCCACTGCGACGAGATGCGTGAACTGTTGCAGATACTGTGCGATGCACTCAATCCGCTGCTGCCTGCCGAAAACCTGCCGGGCGAATTCCGCTTTGTTTTGGGGGAGCTGCCGGAAGAGTTGCTGACGATGTGCGCGCGGCTGTTCAAACTCAGCGACGCGCTGCGAGGCCTGGCGGAAGGCTTGCTGAATGAGCTTGGCGATCAGACCGGCAAGGCCGATATCATGCGGCTGCATAAAGCGATTTTGCAACTTAATCGCCACTTTGGCTGGTTCGAATCCATCAGTAAATTATGGCGGCTGGCAGCGCTGGAAAAAGCCTCCAACGCCCCGGTATCCAAATGGATAACGCGCGAACTGCGCGATGGTCAGGCACATTTGCTGTTTCACTGCGCGGGCATTCGCGTCAGCGATCAGCTGGAAAAATTGCTGTGGCGCAAAGTCCCCCATGTGGTGGTGACGTCCGCTACGCTGCGTTCGCTCAACAGCTTTAACCGCTTGCAGGAGATGTCGGGGCTGAATGAAAAAGCCGGCGACCGCTTCGTGGCGCTCGACTCGCCTTTCCAGCATGTCGATCAGGGCAAGCTGGTGATCCCGCAGATGCGTTATGAACCGCTGATGAACAGTGAGACGGAGCATATCGCCGAGATGGCACGTTTCTTCCGCGCGCAAATGGCGCAGGAAAAACACAAAGGGGTGCTGGTGCTGTTTGCCAGCGGGCGTGCCATGCAGCAGTTTCTCACCCATGTCACCGACCTGCGTTTGTCGATGCTGGTGCAGGGCGATCAGCCGCGTTACCGGCTGGTGGAGCTACATCGTCAGCGCGTCGAACAGGGTAAAACCAGCATCCTGGTGGGGCTGCAATCCTTTGCCGAAGGGCTGGATTTGAAAGGGGATTTGCTGTCGCAGGTGCATATCCACAAAATTGCTTTTCCCCCGGTGGACAGTCCGGTAATTTTGACTGAAGGGGAGTGGCTGAAGAGCCTCAGACGCTACCCATTTGAGGTGCAAAGTTTACCCAGTGCCTCCTTTACCCTGATCCAGCAGGTAGGGCGTCTGATTCGCAGCCATCAATGCTTCGGTGAGATCGTCATTTATGATCGACGCTTAATCAGCAAGCCGTATGGCAGCCGCCTGCTGGCGGCATTACCGGTGTTCCCGATTGAACAACCGCCAATGCCCGAGGCCACCACTGAACCGGCCACGCCGCGCAAACGGCGTGCCAGCAGAAGGAGTTGAGCATGTTGTACACGCCCCGGGCGTTTAACCAGCCGGATGCCGAAGCGCAACGTCAACTGGTGTTGCGCCATCCGCTGGGATTGCTGATTTCCAATGGCGAAGCCGGCCCGCTCGCCACCCCGTTACCGTTTTTATTGCAGGTTGATGCGCAGGGCGAATGGGTGTTGCAGGGGCATCTGTCGCGGGCTAATCCCCACCTGAAGGCGCTGGAACAGGACGCCCCCGTGCTGGTGGTATTCCAGGGGGAGCAGGGTTACATCACCCCGGCCTGGTATGAAGAAAAAGCGCGCAGCGGCAAAGCGGTGCCGACCTGGAACTACCTGACGCTGCACTGCCGTGGCGCGCTGACGCGCCACGATAATGCTGACTGGCTGCGGGAACAGGTCGGGCGACTGACCGCACAGCAGGAGCAGGGTATGCCGCAGCCGTGGGCGGTCAACGATGCGCCAGCGCCGTATATCGACAGCATGATCAAAGCTATTGTGGGTATCGAGATTCGCGTGACCCAACGCGAAGGTAAGTGGAAACTCAATCAAAACCGCAGCCTGACGGATCGCCAGCAGGTGGCAGACGGTTTGCAGCAACAGCAGAACACCTCTTTGGCCGCCGAGATGCGGCGCACACTGGAAGCGGAAACTCCTGATGGAACTGAATAAAATCATCAAAGAGATCGGGCGTGGTAAAAATCACGCGCGTGATATCGATTTCGACACCGCCGTGGCGCTGTACAGCGCCATACTGGCGGGTGACGTGCCGGACCTGGAACTGGGTGGTGTGCTGATTGCGTTGCGCATCAAAGGGGAAGGGGAAGCGGAGATGCTCGGCTTCTATCAGGCGATGCAGCAGCAAATGATGCGTTTGCAACCCCCGGTCGGGCGTCCGATGCCGATGGTAATCCCCAGCTACAACGGCGCACGCCGTCAGGGCAACCTGACACCGCTGCTGGCACTGTTGCTGGTAAAACTCGGCTTTCCGGTGCTGATGCACGGCGTCAGTGACGACCCGACGCGCGTCACCAGCGAAGAAGTGCTGGCGGCGCTGGGGATCCAACCGGTCACCAGCGCGCAGCAGGCGCAGGCCGCGCTAGACAGCGGCGTCCTGGCGTTTATCACCATCGATAATTTGTGCCCGCCGATGGCGAAACAACTGTCGCTGCGCTGGCGTATGGGGGTGCGGAATAGCGCCCACACGCTGGCAAAACTGGCGACACCCTTTGCCGAACGTGCGGCGCTGCGCCTTGCCAGCGTCTCTCATCCCGAATACGTCGCGCGGGTGGGTAAATTCTTTCAGGATATTGATGCCCCGGCGATTTTGCTTAATGGCACTGAGGGCGAGGTGTACGCCAGTCCGCAGCGCTGCCCGGCGATTAACTATATTCAGGGCGCAGGTGGTGAGTCTGAGGTGTGGATTGATCGCCAGCCCGAGTGTGAAGTCGAGCTTCCTGCGTCAAAAAGCGCCAGTGATACAGCGGGCTGGATTCGTGCAGTGCTGGCAGGGGAACGTGCGGTGCCGCAGGCGTTGCGCTTGCAACTGGCCTGTTGCCTGGTGGCGAGCGGGGAAAGTGCCAGCCTGGCAGCGGCCGAAACGCGTCTCAGCCAGGCTGGGCTCTGAGGGATCAGGCTTTCGCCAGCGTGCTTTCCACTAACTGCTGCCAGAAGGTGATGCCAATCGGCAGCAGCTCATCATTGAAGTCGTAACCGGCGTTATGCAGCGGTGCGGAAGGCGTAGCACCATCGGCACCCAGCCAGAAATAAGCCCCCGGACAGGCTTCCAGCATACAGGCGAAGTCTTCCGAGGCCATCGACGGATTGACCTGCCAGTGTACCTGCTGTTCACCCAGTAACTGGACGGCGGCCTGGCGCACCAGATCTGCCTGTTCAGCATGATTGGCGGTGACCGGATAGCCCGGATACCAGTGAATCTCGCCGCTGACGCCGAACGGGCGCGGTAGCGTCGTGACAAAATCCTCAATCAACCCACGTACCCGATCGCGCACGTCAGTTTGCAGGCAGCGCACCGTGCCGCGTAACACGATCTGCTCCGGGATGACGTTAATCGCTTCGCCGCCGTGGATTTGCGTGACGCTCACCACCGCCGACGCGAGAGGCGATAAGCGACGTGACGGAATGGTTTGCAGCGCCAGAATCAGTTCAGCCGCCACCACCATCGGATCCGCACCACTTTCCGGCATCGCCGCATGGCAGCTTTTGCCGTTGAGGGTGATTTCAAACGAATCGAGCGAGGCCATCATTGCCCCGGCATTGACCGCCAGTGAGCCGACCGGCAAACCGGGCCAGTTATGCATGGCATAGACCGCATCCATTGGGAAACGCTGGAACAGGCCTTCTTCCACCATTTTGCGCGCGCCGCCCAGATTTTCTTCGGCGGGCTGGAAGATAAAATGCACCGTGCCGCTGAACTGACGCGTGGCGGCCAGCAGACAGGCAGCCGCCAGCAGCACTGCGGTGTGACCATCGTGTCCGCAGGCGTGCATCACGCCGGGCTGGCTGGATTTCCACACTGGGTTGCCTTTTTCGGTAATCGGCAGCGCATCCATATCGGCGCGCAGACCAATCACCGGCCCCGGACCGTTCTCCAGCGTGCCAATCACCCCGGTGCCTGCCAGGCCGCGAAACACCTGCAAACCGGCATCGCTGAGGACCTGCGCCACCATTTCGCTGGTGCGTTGTTCCTGGTAACCCAGTTCCGGATGTTGGTGTAGCTGACGACGCCAGCGCAGGGCGTTGTCGAGCAGGGCGGCAGGCAGGGTCATAAGGCAGAATTCTCCATCAGCAGCAGTACCTCCGTAAACCGATACCGCAGGAAATTGAGTTATCACTGTAGTGGCAAGCGCGGGGTGGCGTCTATCGCAGAACGGGAGAATTTGGCTATAGCGTATAGCTAAATGGAATAAAGAGGTTTATCCATTGTAAGACAAATTGTATTCCTGGGGGTGAAGACCTTCGTTGCAGGCAGCAATGCACGGCGAAATCTGATTGTTTTATCAAAATATCATGAATTTCTTAATGTTTTCTGATGTTTTCTTTCCTTATATATCAGATGGATAGCCTCTGTGGTAACGTTCGGGCACTCTCATCCCATGGCAGGTAAGCTTAATGCGCGCCACCGCAACGCCACATGATGCCCTATTCAAAAAATTTATGAGCCAGCCCCCTCTCGCCAGGCAGTTTCTGGACATTCACTTGCCGTCAACAATACGCCAGCACTGTGATCTGGATACGTTGCAACTGGTGCCGACCTCCTTTATTGAACGGGACCTCAGCGCATTTTATTCCGACGTGTTGTTTTCAATGAGGACGGACTGCGGCGAAGGGTACATCTATACCCTGATTGAACACCAAAGCACGCCTGATAGGCATATGACTTTACGCATGATGCGCTATACCATTGCTGCCATGCAGCGTCACCTCGACGAGGGTCATAAAGAAATACCGATTGTGGTACCTGTATTGTTCTATCAGGGAAAAATCAGTCCCTATCCTTACTCAATGAACTGGCTTGATTCATTCCGTGCTCCGGCGCTGGCAAAGCAGATCTACTGTCATCCTTTTCCGCTCGTCGATGTCACGGTGATCCCGGACGAGGAGATCATGGCGCATCGTGATATCGCGCGCATGGAAATGGCACACAAAGCCATACGCCTGCGCGATCTACTGGAAAACATAGACCCGATAGCCACGTTACTGTCGGTGGATTACAATGATAATCTTTCCATCGACGTCATCTTCTATCTGCTGCGACATGGAGATACTGATGATCGGGATAAGGTTGTTGAGATACTGATGCAAGCCAGACCACAACTTAAGGAACAGATTATGACGATTGAACAGCAGTGGCGGCAGGAATCTCATCTGCAAGGACGTCAGGAAGGACGTCAGGAAGGGCGTCAGGAAGGTCTTCAGCAGGGGATTCAGGAGGCTAAATTACAGGTGGCGCAGCGTATGCTGCGGGATAACATAGATGTTAAAACCATCATGAAATTCACCGGTCTGAGCGAAGGCGATTTACAACAGCTCAATTCCTGAGTCACGCCAATTTTAGCGGGTCTGGCTAAGCGATAAATTACGCAATCTCGGTCAGGGAAATGGCGGGCCTGACGCCCGCCATACAGGTTATTTCAGCATCGGCAGATTCAGTCCGTGCTCTTTCGCACAAGCCTGTGCCTGCTCGTAACCGGCATCAGCATGACGCATCACCCCGGTGGCCGGATCGTTCCACAATACGCGTGCCAGACGCACATCCGCTTCGGCGCTGCCGTCACAGACGATCACCACTCCGGCATGCTGCGAGAAGCCCATGCCCACGCCACCGCCGTGATGCAGGCTCACCCAGGTCGCGCCGCCTGCGGTGTTCAGCAGGGCGTTGAGCAGCGGCCAGTCAGACACCGCATCCGAACCATCTTTCATCGCTTCGGTTTCACGGTTCGGTGAGGCTACTGAGCCACAGTCGAGATGATCACGACCAATGACAATCGGGGCTTTCAGCTCGCCGTTGCGTACCATCTCGTTGAATGCCAGCGCGGCTTTATGACGCTCGCCCAGACCCAGCCAGCAGATACGCGCCGGTAATCCCTGGAATGCAATACGCTCCTGCGCCATATCCAGCCAGCGATGCAGGTTCTTGTGCTCCGGGAACAATTCTTTCAGTTTGGCATCGGTTTTATAGATATCTTCCGGATCGCCTGACAGCGCCACCCAGCGGAACGGACCTTTACCTTCGCAGAACAGCGGACGGATATAAGCCGGAACAAAGCCCGGGAAATCAAAAGCATTCGTTATGCCTTCATCCAGCGCCACCTGACGGATGTTGTTGCCGTAATCCACCGTCGGAATACCCATATGGCAGAAATCGAGCATCGCCTGAACGTGGGTCGCCATTGACGCGCGCGCCGCTTTTTCTACCGCTTTCGGATTGCTGACTTTCTCAGCCTGCCAGCGATCGAGATCCCAGCCAATCGGCAGATAACCGTTCACCGGATCGTGGGCTGAAGTCTGGTCAGTGACGATATCCGGCTTCATGCCGCCCGCTTTGGCGCGCTTCACCAGCTCTGGCAGAATTTCCGCTGCATTGCCCAGCAGGCCGACAGAAATGGCTTTCTTCGCTTTGGTGGCTTCGTCGATCAGCTGTAACGCTTCATCGAGGGTATAGGCTTTGTGATCGACATAACGGGTGCGCAGACGGAAATCGATACGCGATTCCTGGCACTCAATCGCCAGTACGCAGGCACCGGCCAGCACGCCTGCCAGCGGTTGTGCGCCGCCCATGCCGCCCAGACCAGCGGTGAGGATCCAGCGTCCGCTTAGATCGTTATCGTAATGCTGACGACCGGCTTCCACGAAGGTTTCGAACGTGCCCTGCACAATGCCCTGAGCGCCGATGTAGATCCAGGAACCGGCGGTCATCTGGCCGTACATCATCAGGCCCGCTTTATCCAGCTCATGGAAATGATCCCAGGTGGCCCAATGTGGCACCAGGTTGGAGTTCGCCAGCAGCACGCGGGGCGCGTCAGCATGGGTACGGAATACACCAACCGGTTTACCTGACTGGATCAGTAACGTTTCTTCCGGTTGCAGGGCGCGCAGTGAACGCAGAATCTGCTCGAAGCATTCCCAGTTACGTGCCGCTTTACCGATGCCACCGTACACCACCAGATCTTCCGGGCGTTCAGCCACGTCGGGATCGAGGTTGTTCTGGATCATGCGGTAAGCCGCTTCAATCAACCAGTTGGCGCAGTGGAGTTCAGAACCGTGCGGAGCACGGATTTCACGGGCAACTGCCTGGGTCAGAGTTTCGCTCATCATCAGTTCCTTTATTCAACATTGGGTGGTGCGCATGCTCGGCAGCAGCGCAGAAAGGGCTTCCGGCCAGGCATTGCTGCTGGCCCACTGGCGCATGGTGTCGATATCCGGTGCCAGTAAACGATCCTGATCGAGGAAGGCGACCTGAGCGCGAATGCGGCTCATCTCCTGCTCGATAGTGGTGGAACTTTGCAGAGGACGGTGGAATTCGATCCCCTGGGCAGCGGCCATGGCTTCAATACCCACCACGGCGGCGGTATTGAAACACATACTGCCTAGACGGCGCGCAGCGTAGGTCGCCATCGATACATGGTCTTCCTGGTTGGCGGACGTCGGCAGGCTATCGACGCTGCCCGGATGCGCCAGCGATTTGTTTTCTGAGGCCAGTGCTGCGGCGGTGACCTGCGCGATCATAAAGCCGGAGTTGACGCCTCCGTCACGTACCAGGAAAGGCGGCAGGCCGGAGAGTCCGGTATCCAGCAGCAGTGCCAGACGACGTTCGGAAATCGCGCCAACTTCGGCCACGGCCAGGGCGATGATATCGGCGGCAAACGCCACCGGTTCGGCGTGGAAATTACCACCGGAAATTACGTCGCCCGTGTCGCTAAACACCAGCGGGTTGTCCGAGGCGGCGTTGGCCTCAATCTGCAATACGCGGGCGGCGTGGCTGAGGTTATCAAGACAGGCACCCATCACCTGCGGTACACAGCGGATGGAGTAGGGGTCCTGCACCCGGCCACAGTTGGCGTGTGAGCTGAGGATCTCACTGCCTTCCAGCAGCGAGCTGACCGCAGCTGCTACCGCGATTTGCCCCTGCTGACCGCGCGCCAGGTGGATACGGGCGTCAAAGGGTTTGATCGAGCCTTTGATGGCTTCCAGCGACAGCGCACCGGCCATCAGTCCGGCAGCGAACAGGTTTTCCCCTTCGAACAGGCCCCGCAGCGCCAGCGCGGTAGAAACCTGGGTGCCGTTCAGCAGCGCCAGACCTTCCTTCGGACCCAATACAAACGGTGTCAGACCAACGCGTGCCAGGCCCTCAGTGGCGGGGATCAATGCACCATCAACACGGACATTGCCTTCACCCAGTAGCATCAGCGAGAGATGCGCCAGCGGGGCGAGGTCGCCGGATGCGCCAACTGAACCTTTTTCAGGAATGCATGGCATCACACCGGCATTGAACAGCGCCAGCAGCGCTTCGATCAGGGAAATACGAATCCCGGAATGGCCACGCGCCAGGCTGATGATTTTGGTGGCGACCACCAGGCGAGTGACGTTATCAGGCAGCAACTCACCGAGACCGACGCTGTGCGACAGCACCAGGTTACGTTGCAGTTCGGCGAGGCGGCCAGCCGGAATCTGCGTCTGCGCCAGTTTGCCAAAGCCGGTATTGATGCCGTACACCACGTTGCCTGAGGCGACGATGGCATCAACAGTTGCGCTGGCACGATCGATGGCGGCACGTGCCTCATCAGCCAGCGTCAATGCGACGCCACCCTGGTAAATCGCGCGCAGTGTGGCGAGGTCCACTTCACCGGGAACGAGGCGAATATTCTGAACCGAACCTGACATAGTCTACTCCTGTCTATACAAGTAAAACGGCAATCCCGGATGATGCTGGCATGTGGAAGTGCTGCGGGAGATGCCATGAATAATGCGAGTGAAGCATAAGTGTCTATTCTTGTCTATACAAGTAGCAAGCACTGTGCCAGATTGATCACATTCTTTGCAGGGCGCGGCAGAGCCTCCTGGCCTTCGGATCGCCGCTGGCATTGCACTGTAATAAGGCAAATGCTGCACAGGAAGCGGGACTGTTGCACAGCGGGATGTATATACATTTACGCGTTGAGACAGTAAACTTTGGGCACTATCAGGAAAAGGAACAGGATATGGTTGAGCAGACGGCAATAGCACAACTGGCCGCGGCCATGGGTGATGAGCCTGCGCCGATTTATCAGCGCGTGAAACAGGCGATTATCAGCCAGATCCGTGAAGGTCACTGGAAGGCCAATCAACGTGTACCCTCGGAAAGCGAACTGGTGAATGAACTCGGCGTCAGCCGCATGACCATCAACCGTGCGCTGCGTGAACTGACCAGCGAAGGCTTTCTGGTGCGTATGCAGGGTGTCGGCACCTTTGTCGCTGAGATGAAGGGCTACACCGCGATGCTGGAAGTGCACAACATTGCGGATGAAATCGCCCAGCGTGGTCATCGCCACAGCTGTAAAATTCTCTCCCTCGGGCAGATGAAGGCGGACCCGGAGCAGGCGGCGGTGCTGGGGTTATCCACCGGGCAGATGCTGTTCCATTCGCTGATCGTGCATTACGAGAATGATTTGCCGGTGCAGCTGGAAGATCGTCTGGTAAACCCGCTGGTGGCACCGGATTACCTTAGCCAGGATTACCATCAGCTGACGCCTTACACCTATCTGATGCGGGTTGCGCCGTTAACCGCCGGTGAGCATATTGTCGAAGCGGTGCTGCCGGACCTGCGCCAGCGTAAGCATCTGGCGCTGGATGAGCACGAACCCTGTCTGCTGATCCGTCGCCAGACGTGGAGCGACAACAAAATCGTGACCTATGCGCGCCTGCTCTATCCCGGCTCACGCTACAAGTTGCTGGGCCGCTTCAGAGGACACGGCTAAGCGTGGTAAACAACAGGCTGGCATCGGCAGAGCGCGGTGCCAGCTGCGTCACCTCATCCAGCCACCACATCCCCTGATTTACCGTGAAGACCTCACCTCCCGCCGTTTGCCAGCTGCCCGCCAGCACCCAGGCGACGCCATGTTCGCTGCCGATCGGCTGTTTATGCACCGCGACCTGCGCCTGCCAGCTGTCGCGTCGTGTCATGATGTTGAAATCCTGACAGGCGCTGTCGCCAATTTTTGCATCGATCGCCCATTCGCCCGGAAACGGCCAGGGCTGATGCGGTTGCAGCTGCTGTTCGCCCTGCGCGTGGCGCAACAGCACGCTATCGCCATGCAGCAGGGTGATCACCCGGTCGATACCGGGGAAGGGGGAAAAGGGGCCGTCAGCGGCGATGGTGGCGATACTGGCGCGCCAGGCGAAATCCGCCGCCCCCGGCGGATAACTGACGATTTCACGGGTTTCGCCGCCACCGTTACGCCAGCGGCTGACGGGTAAAGCGTCGTAGTCGAAACGGGTTCTCATCGCAGCGCCCTCATAGCAGCAGCGAAGCGTGCCGCACAGGCTTCTTCTGCCGGATGCTGCCCTTGCTCGATCACTGCCTGACCGGCGACGTAAACATCGCGAATTTGTTCACGCTGACCGGCAAATAGCCAGCGATTGAGCAACGATGCGCTGTCCACGCTGCTTAACCAGGCATCCTCCTGCAATACCAGCCAGTCAGCGCGTTTACCCACGGCCAGTTCGCCGCTCTGGATACCACAGGCCTGCGCGCCACCCTGGGCTGCTTGTTGCCACAGCAGGTCACCGACGGAGGGTTGATCAGCGGTGGTGATGCGATTGCGACGGCGATCGCGCAGACGCTGGCCGTACTCCAGCCAGCGCAGCTCTTCCAGCGTGCTCAGGGAGACATGGCTGTCGGAACCGATGCCCCAGCGTCCACCACGGGCGATATATTCCACTGCCGGGAAGATGCCGTCGCCGAGATTAGCCTCGGTGGTTGGACACAATCCGGCCACGGCACCACTGGTTGCGAGACGGGCAATTTCGTCTTCATCAAGGTGGGTCGCGTGGATCAGGCACCAGCGGGCATCAACATCAAAACGATTCATCAGCCAGGCCACCGGGCGCTCGCCGCTCCATGCCAGGCTATCGTTGACCTCTTTCTCCTGTTCGGCCACATGAATATGCACCGGCAAATGGTCCGGGCTGGCCGCCAGCACCTCACGCATCTGTGCCTCATTCACCGCGCGCAGCGAGTGGAAGCAAAGGCCGTGATTGAACAGCGGTTTGTCGGCCACCCAGTGGTTCAGTCGCTGCTGTTGTTGCAGGTAAGCTTCGGTCTGCTGGATAAAACGGCGCTGACCGTCACTGGCGGGTTGCGAGCCGAAGCCACTGTAACTGTACAGCACCGGCAGCAGCGTCTGGCCGATCCCGGCGGTGTCCGCCGCTGCCATCAGCTGTTGCAGCATGTCATCGTGCGGATAGGCCTTGCCCTGGGGGTCATGATGCAGATAGTGGAACTCCGCCACCTGGGTATAGCCGCCTTTCAGCATCCCGATATACAACATTGCGGCGATATCACCCACCTGCTGCGGTGAGAGGCGCTGCACCATGCGGTACATCAGATCGCGCCAGGTCCAGAAACTGTCCTGGGGATCACCCGCCACTTCGGCCAGTCCGGCCATGGCACGTTGAAACGCATGGGAATGCAGGTTGGCAATCGCCGGGATCACCGATCCTGCCAGACGAATCGCTTCGCCAGGTTCGCTGTTGGGGGTTAACGCGGTTATCACCCCGGCAGAGTTGATAGTTATCAGCACCTGGTCATGCCAGCCATCGGCCAGCAGTGCCCGTGGGGCAAAAAAAGTTGCCATGGTTGATCCTTAGCGGCGGTTGGTTGTATATACATATACATACTTTGATGAGCAGTGTAAATCGCGAAAGGTAAGGGGATTTGGGGATGGCAGAAGTGAAGCAGATCGACAGCCTGTGGCTGGGCGCGGATATCGTGACCATGCGCGAAGGCCGTTACAACCTGATTGCCGACGGCGCGCTGGCAGTCGATCAGGGCCAGCTGGTGTGGGTGGGGCCACGCAGTGAACTGCCGGAATTTCACGCGCGTGAGCAGCATCATTTCGATGGCGGCATCATCACCCCGGGGCTGGTGGATTGCCATACCCATCTGGTCTTTGGCGGCGATCGCAGCGCGGAATTTGAGCAGCGTCTGAACGGTGTCAGCTATGCCGAAATCGCTGCGCAGGGCGGTGGCATTCTTTCCACAGTACGCGCTACCCGCGCGGCCACGCAGGAAGAACTGGTGGCGTCGGCACGCTGGCGGCTGGATCGTCTGTTGGCGGAAGGGGTGACGACGGTAGAGATCAAATCCGGCTATGGGCTGGATGAAGCCAGCGAGCTGACCATGCTGCGTGCCATCCGCGAACTGGCACAAAACGTGCCTGCTGATGTAGTGGCAACCTGTCTGGCAGCGCATAGTTTCCCGCCTGAGTTTAAAGACAACCCGCAGGGCTGGGTGGATATCATCTGTGAGCGTCTGCTGCCGCAGGTGCATGCCGCCGGTCTGGCGGATGCGGTGGATGCGTTCTGTGAACATCTGGCGTTCTCTCCGGAGCAGGTGAGCCAGGTGTTTGATAAAGCCAAAGCGCTGGGCATGCCGATCAAACTGCATGCCGAGCAGCTTTCCTCGCTGGGTGGCGCAGCGCTGGCGGCCAGTTATGGCGCGCTGTCGGCTGACCATCTGGAATACGCCACCGAAAGCGATGCACAGGCGATGGCACAGCATGGCACCGTTGCGGTCCTGCTGCCGGGGGCGTTTTATCTGCTGCGTGAAACCCAGCGGCCGCCGGTGGCGTTGTTCCGCCAGTACGGCGTGCCGATGGCGCTTGCCAGTGATGCCAATCCGGGCACGTCACCGGCGCTGTCGCTGCGTCTGATGCTGAATATGGGTTGCACGTTGTTTGGCATGACACCGGAAGAGGCGCTGGCGGGTGTGACCTTATGGGGTGCACAGGCCCTGGGTTTACAGCATACACACGGCTCGCTGGAGCCGGGTAAAGTGGCAAATTTTGTGCACTGGCCGCTGGCACGTCCGGCGGAACTGGTTTACTGGCTGGGCGGCGAGTTGCCGTGCCAGGTTATCTATCGTGGAGAAGCGCAATGACACCGTTTCATTTTACCCAGGGGACGCTGCCGTTACTGGTCAGCATTCCGCACGCCGGAACGCAACTGACACCAGAAGTCGATGCCGGATTAAGCGATGCGGCCCGTGGTCTGCCGGACACTGACTGGCATATTCCGTTACTGTATGATTTTGTACGCGATTTGGGGGCCAGCGTGCTGATCGGGCATTACTCACGTTTTGTTATCGACCTCAACCGTCCGCCGGACAACCAGCCGTTGTACACCACCGCCACCACCGGGCTGTACCCGGAAACGTTGTTTGATGGCACGCCGACCTTCGCACCCGACAAAACGCCGACGGCAGAGCAGCGTCAGGGCTATCTGGATCACATCTGGCACCCTTACCATCAGCAGCTTCAGCAGGAACTGGCGCGTCTGAAAGCGCAGCATGGTTATGCACTGCTGTTTGATGCGCACTCCATCGCTTCGGTAATCCCGCGTCTGTTTGAGGGCCAGCTACCGGATTTGAATATCGGCACCAACGACGGCGGCAGCTGCACGCCAGCGGTGACGGCGGCGATTCAGGCGGTCTGTGAAGCGCAGGATGATTACAGCTGGGTGATTAACGGGCGCTTTAAGGGCGGCTATATCACTCGCGCCTATGGTCAGCCACAACAGGGCGTACAGGCGGTACAGCTGGAGTTGGCACAGATTAATTACATGGACGAAACGCCGCCATTCGCGTGGCAGCAGGAACGTGCTGCGCAGTTGCAGCAGGTGCTGAAACCACTGCTCCAGGCGTATTTGCAGCAGGGTAAACCGCAGTGACCCGTAACGGCGCGATTTATCGCGCCATTCGGTGCAGGGTGCGGGTAAACCCTGCGCAATAAACTGCGCCGCTACAACCTGGTGCGTTCGCTGCCACCTTCTGGTGCAATCCGGCACCGCTTCCCTTGTATCCCCCTGATTCTCCCCGTCACCTCGAGCTGGCACAGCCTTTGCTAGGTTGTATGTACAAGTACAGACCGCGTGGCAATTTTAATGATTTATTCTGTCTGGCTCACAAAAAACTCAAGCCGACAATGATCTGGCGCAGGCTAACTTGTATATACATGAAATGTCATCTGCGAAAAATCGCCGAGACAGCACACAACGATTATCGACCAGGAGAAGCCGCATGACGCACCGCACCACAGTACGCCGTTTTTGCCTCACGACCCTGTTTTCCAGCCTGTTGCTTTGCGGTGTGACTGCCCAGGCTAAAGAATGGAAATCGATCACCATTGCCACCGAAGGCAGTTATGAACCCTGGAACCTGACCCTGCCGGGCGGCAAACTGGGCGGTTTTGAACCTGAGCTGATGGCCGATCTGTGCAAACGCATGGGCATTCAGTGCAAGCTGGTGGTGCAGAACTGGGATGGGATGATCGCCGGACTGAATGCCGGCAAATATGATGTGATCATGGATGCCATCGTCATCACCCCGGATCGCAAAAAAGTGGTCAGCTTCACCACGCCGTATGCATCCACCCCTGCCACCTTTATCACCGTGAAAGATTCGCTGCTGCCGCCGGATAGCAAGATCATCAAGCTGCACGATGATGCCAAAGAGATCGAACCGGCGATTGCGCAGCTGAAGGCCGCGCTGAAAGGTAAAACCATCGGCATCGCCTCCGGCACCGTCTATACCCCGTTTATCGATAAATACTTCAAAGATGTCGCCGATGTGCGTGAGTACACCACCTCTGCCGATGCGATCCTCGATTTGCAGGCCGGTCGTATCGATGCGGTGTTTGATGACGTCACCTTCGCGCAATCGATGCTGGCGCGGAAAGAGAACAGCAACCTGACCTTCAGTGGCCCGCAGCTTGGCGGCCCGATCTGGGGTGAAGGGGAAGCGCTGGGCGTGCGCATGGCCGATAGTGATCTGAAAGCCAAACTCGACGCCGCCATTCAGGCTGCGCTGGCTGACGGCACGGTGAAAACCCTGAGTGAGAAGTGGTTTAAAACTGACGTAACCCCGTAAGTGAGGTCAACCATGATGAGCCTGCTGAGTTTTGTTGCAGACGGCTGGGGCCGCCTGATCCTGAGCGCCACGTTAACCACGTTGCTGCTCTCGCTGGCGGCATTGATGATCGGCGCGCTGGTCGGTGCGGGTGTTGCGGCGGCTAAACTCTCCACGCAACGCTGGCTGCGCTGGCTGGGAGAGGCGTATTCCACGGTGTTTCGTGGCATCCCGGAACTGCTGGTGATCTACCTGTTTTACTTCGGTGGCTCCGGTTTGATCACCCTCGTCGGTCAGATGTTCGGGGCGGATGGCTTTATTGAAGCGCCGCCGTTTCTGATTGGGGCACTGGCTATCGGGCTTATCTCAGGTTCTTACCAGGGGGAAGTGTATCGGGCGGCGCGGCTGGCGCTGGCGAAAGGCGAGATCGAAGCTGCTGTCGCCATCGGGATGCCTCGGCTTCGCATCGCCCAGCGCATTCTGCTGCCGCAGGTGGTGCGCTATGCGCTGCCCGGCATGTCGAATGTCTGGCAGATGAGCCTGAAGGACTCGGCGCTGGTGTCCGTCACCGGCATCGTCGAACTGATGCGAGCCAGCCAGGTGGCTGCCGGATCTACCCGTGACTACTTCACCTTCTATATGGTGGGCGGTGCCTGTTATCTGGTACTGACTCTGCTTTCCAACCATGCATTTCGTCGCGCGGAATCGCGCCTCGGCCGTGCCTGGCAAAGTCGCACTGCGGCACAGCATTAAGGAGCAGCGCGATGTTCGATTTTACCTTTCTCACTGACACCTTTCTCAAGCTGAGCGCCGCGCTGCCGGTTACGCTCGGCCTGTTTATCAGTTCATTCCTGTGCGGCGGGGTGCTGGCGCTGGGCATTCTGACGCTGCGTATGAGCCGCTGGCGGCTACTGAGTGGTTTTGCGCGCGGCTACATCCTGGTGTTTCGCGGCTCACCGCTGCTGATCCAGCTGTTTTTGATTTATTACGGGCTCGGCCAGTTTGGTGTGATTCGCCACAGTTTTGTCTGGCCGTTTCTGCGCGAACCCTTTACCTGCGCGGTGCTGGCGCTGGCGCTGTGTACTGCCGCGTACACCGCTGAGATTCTGCGTGGTGCGTTGCTGGCGGTGCCGCCGGGCCAGGTTGAAGCCGGGCTGGCCTGTGGTATGTCTCGCGGCCTGTTACTGCGGCGCATTATCGCACCCATCATGCTGCGCTATGCCTTACCGGCGTACTCCACCGAAGCGATTCTGCTGGTGAAATCCACCGCGCTCGCCAGCCTGGTGACGGTGTGGGATGTCACCGGCGTGGCGCAGCAGATTATTCAGCGTACGTATCGCACCATGGAAGTGTTTCTGTGTGCAGCGGCTATCTATCTGATTCTGAACTTTATTATCGTCCAGTTGTATGCGCTGCTTGAGCGCCGCCTGACCCCGGTGCATCGCGTCGAAAAAAAGCCGTTGCCCGCCGTTAAACCGATTGCCGGAGAGTGATATGCACGATTTACCCCCGATTACCTTATCCGCCACCGACATCCATAAATCTTTTGGGGCGATGGAGGTGCTGAAAGGCATCAATTTACAGGCACGCAAAGGCGATGTGATTTCGATTCTCGGTGCCAGCGGTTCCGGCAAAAGTACGCTGCTGCGCTGCATCAACCTGCTGGAAACGCCGGATGCCGGTGTGGTCAGCGTGGGCGGTGAAACCATTGAAATGAAGCGCCATGCCCACGGGCATCAGCTGGCGGCGAATCCGAAACAGATTGAACGCCTGCGCTCCCGGCTTGGCATGGTGTTCCAGAGTTTCAACCTGTGGTCGCATATGACGGTGCTACAGAACGTGATTGAAGGGCCGCATTATGTCCTGAAGCGCGATAAAAAAAGCTGCATTGCCCAGGCGGAACAGCTGCTGGATCGGGTTGGACTGCTGAATCGCAAAGATTTCTATCCGGCGCAGCTATCGGGTGGTCAGCAGCAGCGCGTTGCCATTGCGCGCGCGCTGGCGATGGACCCGGAAGTGATGCTGTTTGATGAACCCACCTCCGCGCTTGACCCGGAGCTGGTGGGGGAGGTGCTGAAGGTGATGCGCAGCCTCGCGGAGGAAGGGCGCACCATGCTGGTGGTTACCCACGAAATGGGGTTTGCCCGCAACGTATCGAACCGCGTGGTGTTTATGCACCAGGGCACCATTGATTGCGAAGGTCCCCCGGAAGCGATGTTTGGCGAGCAAGGCTCGCTGCGCTTTAAACAATTTATCTCCAGCCATCAACGCACGGAGCAACCGGCATGAGCGGAACGGTGATTTGGGGCGACAGCCCCCTTAGCTGGCAGGATGTGGTACAGGTGGCGCGCCACGGCGCTGAGCTCAGCCTGAGCGTCGCTGCCTGGCAGCGTATCGCGTGCGGACGTGAAATCGTCGATGATATTGTCGCCAGCGGCCATATCGCCTACGGTATCAACACCGGTCTGGGCGCCTTGTGCAACATCACCTTGCCGGAGGAGCAACTCAGCCAGCTCTCGCGCAATACGCTGCTGAGCCACGCCTGTGGTGTCGGGCCGTTGCTGCCAGCGGATGAAGTGCGCGCCATTATCTGTGCCGCCATCGCCAACTACAGCCACGGTAAATCTGGCGTATCGGTAGCGCTGGTGCAGCAACTGCTGGCGCTACTCAATCAACAGATTATTCCTCAGGTCCCGTCACAGGGATCGGTCGGTTATCTCACCCATATGGCGCATATCGGTCTGGCGTTGATGGGTATAGGCGAGGTGACGTATCAGCAGCAAACGATGCCTGCCGAACAGGCACTGGCGCTGGCCGGTCTGGCCCCGTTCCGCCCAGGAGCAAAAGAAGGGTTGAGCCTGGTGAACGGCACTCCCTGCATGACCGGCATGGCCTCGCTGGCGCTGGACGATGCGGCACGCCTGCTGGATTGTGCCGATATGACCGGAGCGATGAGTTTTGAAGCCCTGCGTGGGCAACTGGCGGCGTTCGATGCAGAGATCATCGCGCTGAAAGCCAGCCCGGGTATGCAGCGCAGCGGTGAACGGCTGCGTCAGCTCCTGAGCGACAGCCCGTTGTTGCAGAGCAGCCTCGGCGTGCGCACCCAGGACGCTCTCAGCCTGCGTTCAATGCCACAGGTGCACGGTGCCTGCCGGGATCAGTTCGAACATGCGCAGCGCCAGGTGAATACTGAACTCAACGCCTGTACGGATAACCCGCTGGTACTCGGCACGGCGGATAACTGGCGCGTGGTGTCACAGGCTAATCCCCACGGTGAATCCGTAGCCATGGCCTGCGACCTGCTGGCGATAGCCATGGCGGAGCTGGGCAGCATTGCTGAGCGTCGGCTGGATCGGCTGGTCAATCCGCTGGTCAGCGGACTACCGGCGTTTTTGGTGGCCCAGCCGGGGGTGAATTCCGGCATGATGATTGCGCAATATGTCGCGGCTTCGCTGTGTGCGGAAAACCGCCAGCTGGCGCAACCGGCGGTGCTGGATAACTTTGTCACTTCCGGTTTGCAGGAAGATCATCTCAGCCTGGGCACCGGCGCGGCATTGAAGCTGCTGAAGCTTACGGGCAATGTGTGGCAGATTCTGGCGATTGAGTATCTGCTGGCGGCGCAGGCGCTGGATTTCCACGGGGAAAACCAGCTGGCAGACGGCACAAAGCAGGCATTGCGTCGCCTGCGGGCGGTAGTAGCCAACTGGCAGGAGGACCGCTGGCTGGCACCGGAAATGGCGCAAGCCGTGCAGGTCCTCAAAGCGACCCGTTTTTAACCACGACGCGCATCCGGCCGCACCAGATCAAAGCGCGACGCTTCACTGATACCGTAATAGGCCGACGGGCCACCGGCACGCAGGATGGGTTGCGCTTTGGCGGTTTGATAGATGCCGTCCTCCAGCAGATGCTCATCAATATGAATCGCCACCACTTCCCCCAGCACCAGCCAGCTCTCCAGTTCACTGCCGTGTACATCCTGCAGGCGGATCAGCTGCGTCAGGCGGCATTCGAAATTGACCGGACTTTCCGCCACCATGCTGACCTTTACCTGTGAGGCCGGGATCGGGGTTAACCCCGCCAGCGCGAATTCATCCTGCTCCGGCGGTATTGAGGCGGAGCTTTCGTTCATCGCTTCCGCCAATGGACGGGTCGCCAGGTTCCAGACAAACTCTTTGCTCTCGCTGATATTTTGCACGCTGTCTTTCCAGCCGCTGCTGGCAAAGCCGATAATCGGCGGATGATAGTTGAAGCAGTTAAAAAAACTGTAAGGCGCAAGGTTGCGCAGGCCGCTGGTGCTTTGCGAACTGATCCAGCCAATCGGGCGTGGGCCGACGATGGCATTGAGGGGATCGTGCGGCAAACCGTGACCGGCACGCGGTTGATAAGAATAGCGTTGACGCGTCATAACCTCTCCTGGCGTGGGTAAGTGCGCAATAAATTGCGCAGCGACAAATTTAGCATCCTGACTCTACATCAGCAGAGATTTTCTTTTTTGTCCGGCAAAGGGTATCTTACGCCGCGTTATTTATCGGAGATCCTATGAACAAGCCAGCCGCCAATCCCTTTCATCCCCGCAATCGCCATCAGGGCCGTTATGATTTTGCTGCCCTCACCGCAGCGCATCCGCCGCTGGCGGACAAAGTGCGCCCGAACGGTTATGGCGAGCTGTCGGTAGATTTTGCCGATCCGCAGGCGGTGATGTTGCTCAATCAGGCACTGCTGAAGCTGTTCTACAACCTTAACTGGCAGCTGCCGGAAGGCTATCTGACGCCGCCAGTGCCGGGGCGAGCGGATTATATCCATGCGCTGGCTGATTTGCTGGCCACCGATAATGGCGGCGTGATCCCGCGCGATGTGGATGTGATGGATATAGGTTGCGGTGCCAACTGCATCTATCCGCTGATTGGTCACGCGGAATACGGCTGGCGCTTTACCGGCACCGAGATCACGGCGGAAGCCATCACGGCGGCTAACCATATCGTTGCCAGCAATCCGGGTTTGCAGCGCGGGATTCGTCTGCGTCGGCAGAAGCAGGCTGAGGCGATCTTCGCCGGTGTGGTGCACAAAAATGAACGCTACCAGGCGGTGCTGTGTAACCCACCGTTCCATGCATCGGCAGAAGAAGCGGCGGCGGGCAGCCAGCGTAAAGTGCGCAACCTCGGTTTAAAGAAAAATACGCCGCTGAACTTCGGTGGTCAGCATAACGAATTGTGGTGTGACGGCGGCGAACGACGGTTTATTGGCCGGATGATCGATGAAAGCGTCGCTTTTGCTGACCGCATTGTGTGGTTCACCTCGCTGGTTTCACGCAAAGAGAATCTACCCGCGCTGCGCGACCAGCTGCGTGATGCGGAGGCGTACGAGGTCCGCATCATCGAAATGGCGCAGGGCCAGAAACAGAGCCGTTTCCTCGCCTGGACCTTCCTGCCGGAGGCCGGACGTGCCCAGCGGCTGAAACGCTAAACTCACGGCGTCGGTGGCAGCGCCGGAAAGCTGGCGGCGGATGCCACGTCGTTGCCGGTTTGCATCACCTCTACCGTTTGGTGCGGCGCTTTGATTCCCGCCGCGTCAAAATGTTTCTTCACTTTGTCGTCCAGCGCAAACCTCACCGACCACTGCTTCAGGGGCTGGGTGGTGAAGGAGACACGGACGGTAAAGGATTGGCTGGTCAGCCCGACCAGCCCGGCGAAACTCGGCTCGCCAATTACCATGCCACGAATTTCTGGGTTTTCCAGTAACTCCTTCACTGCGGCCTGCAAGGTAGCGTTCACTCTCGCCGTGTCTTCGCTGCGATCGACATCATAGTTGGCAACAAACGAGCCGATACCGCGCACAAAGTTGGCGAAGGTGGTGATGGATGACCACGGAATAATATTCAGCGCACCGGTATCCTGACGCACCCCGACCGATCGAATCGACATTCGCTCCACAGTGCCGGTGATGCTGCCAATGGTCACCAGATCGCCAGTATTCATGCCGTTCTCAAACTGGATAAAGATGCCGGTGATGATGTCTTTAACCAGCGTTTGCGAACCAAACGACACCGCCAGCCCCAGCGCCCCGGCACCAGCCAGCAACGGGGCGATATTCACCCCCACTTCGGACAGTAAAATCATGATGGTAATGGTGCTGATCACCACTGCCAGCGCATTACGGAACAGTGTCAGCAGCGTGCGGGTACGGGCGCTGGGCATCGGACGGCCATGAGAATCGGAAGCCAGACGGCTTTCAATCAGGCTGGCGAGCAGCGTCCAGCCAATCGCCGAAAGCAGCACGATCATCACGATGCGGATCATTACATCGACCATCTTCTGTCCGGCACCGAACGTCAGCCAGTGCCAGAGATCAAACAGATTCCACGCATTGAGTAGCATTAGCAGCGTGGCAAATACGGTGATCACCCGCGCCAGCTTCAGCAGCGCCTTGACCCAATCGTTGACGCGTTTTTGCAGTTCAGGGTAGTTGCGCCGCATGTCCGGTGACAGGGTCAGGGTTTTGCCAATCCAGCGCGTCAGCATGCCGGAAATCAACGCGGCGATACCGATGATCGCCAGGCTGCGGACCGTGGCGGACATCATAAATTTCAGGCTGTCGCCGGGATTGAAAATGGAGAACAGGAACAGCGCGATAAAATACGCGCTCGCCAGCCAGTGCCACACCATGCCAAAGGCGCGGATAAACAGCGCGAAGAAGCTCAGGCTGCGGTCAGCCAGCCGCGATAATTCTTCATGGATATTGCGCTTGTTACGAAAAATCAGCCACAGCGCCCACACCGTCATGATCCCCATCACCAGCATGTTAACCAGCGCAGCGACCTGCATATTCACCTGATTGGACACAATCGGCACCACCACCAGCAAGCCATAACCAATGATGCCGCTCAGCCAGCTCAGGCGGGTGTTCCAGTAGCGGGCGCGCGCATCGGACAAATGAAAAAAGCGCAGGGCAGGGAAGCGTGGGCAAAAAATCAGGCGCAGCACCGCTTTGAAGAACTCAATCAGCGCGAAGGCATTCAGGAACAGGCCCTGCTGATAGGCGATGGTGCGATTATCACCGTGGTAATTGTCGCTGATGATCTGGCCGAGAAACAGCGTCAACGCCAGCAGCAGTAAATCAATGATAAAAGCCAGCACAATGGTGGCGGGCAGATGCAGCCATTTGCTGCGTTCCAGATTGTGGTTACGGCCCCAGCGCCCCATACGTTGCCAGATGGGCCCCATCAGGCGTCGCGCCAGCCAGTAAAAAGCAAACACGGCGGCGGCCAGTCCGGCAAAATGCTTCAGGGCATTGAGGAAAGTTTGCTGGTTGAAGGCCTTGTGTGGTGCGTTGGCAATGCTGTCGTGCAGCCGGACAAACTGGGATGCGACGGCTCCGCCATATTCACGGGTGACGCTGGTGACGCTTTCCAGCACCGTCGGATCTTCTGCTTCCGCCTGCGGCGGGGCCAGTATCGGTTGCTGGCTGGTGGAGGGACTATTGGCTGCCTGACGCAGCTGATCAATCAGCTCCTGACGGGAATCGTTATTTTCCAGAATATTAGCCAGCGCGGCATAGGCGGCTTTTTTATCCTCCAGCGTTGGCGCGGTGCTGGTGGTTGCGGCGGGTGGCGGTGACTGCTGCGCGGCAACAGCGGCCTGTGGCAGGGTGACGGCCTGGGCAGCCGTGATCAGCAACAGGAAAATAACACCCAGACTCCAGCTGATGGCACGACGCCATGGTGGGCTGGCAAACGACATGGCTTTCTCCCTGATTTTGGCACAAGGGAAAAGTATAGACAGCGCAGGAGGGAGATGAGTCTGAAAGGGGGGATGTATACCAGCATGTAGCGGCGCGATAAATCGCGCCGCTACGATAATGGCCGGTTTAAGACACGTGCTGCAAAAACTCGCGCAGACGGTCGCTCGGCGGGTTGGTGATCAACTCGTCTGGGTTGCCATCTTCGGCGATGGTGCCTTTGTCGATGAAGATCAGGCGTGAAGCCACTTTCTGGGCGAAGCCCACTTCGTGTGTCACGATCACCATGGTCATGCCTTCTTCGGCCAGATCCTGCATCACTTTCAGCACTTCATGACGCAGTTCCGGGTCAAGCGCCGAGGTTGGCTCATCGAACAGCATCATTTTTGGCTTCACTGCCAGTGCGCGGGCAATCGCCACGCGCTGCTGCTGACCACCGGACAATTCTGACGGAAAGTGGTGCGCGCGTTCCGCCAGCCCCACTTTACCCAGCAGTTCACGCGCCAGTTTTTGCGCATCTTCTTTCTTTGCACCGCGCACGCGGATCGGACCAAAGGCCACGTTATCCAGCGCGCTCATTTGTGGGAACAGGTGGAACTGCTGGAACACCATGCCTGCTTCCTGACGAATCAGGCGTTCATCGACTTTCGGGTCGTTAACTTTCATGCCATCAACGATCAGATCGCCAGTGGTGATCTCTTCCAGCTTGTTGATGCAACGCAGCAACGTCGATTTACCGGAACCTGAAGGGCCGATAATCACCACCACTTCGCCCTGATTAATCTTCAGGTTGATGTCGTGCAGTACCTGCGTCTGGCCGAAATTTTTAGAGACGTTTTTAAATTCAATCACAGGATTTTCACCCTTTTCTCAATACGGCGCAGCACAAAGCTCAACACCAGCGTAATAATCAGATAGATAACGGCAACGGCGCTCCAGATCTCCAGCGCGCGGAAGTTACCGGCGATGATCTCCTGGCCCTGACGGGTCAGCTCTGCCACGCCAATGACGATAAACAGCGAGGTGTCTTTGATGCTGACAATCCACTGGTTACCCAGCGGCGGCAGCATACGGCGCAGCGCCAGCGGCATGATCACATAGCGCAGCGTTTCGCGGCGCGACAGACCCAGCGCCAGACCGGCCTCACGGAAGCCTTTGTTGATCGACAGCACTGCGCCACGGGTGATTTCCGCGATATAGGCACCGGAGTTGATCATGATGGTCACCACCGCAGCAGTGAACGGATCAATACGTAAATCCGGGAAAGCCATCGGCAGGGCAAAGTAGATAAACATCACCTGCACCACAATCGGCGTACCGCGAATTAATTCAATGAAAACCAGTGCGATGTTGTTAGCGATCCAGCCGCCGTAAGCGCGGGCGAAACCGGCGACCAGGCCGATAATCAAACCGCCGATCAAGCCGAGGACCGAAATAATCAGGGTCATTTTGGCGCCTTCCAGCAAAATCGGGATGGCAGGCCAAATGACGCTCCAGTCAAACTCCATGGTGGAACTCCAGAATCTGTTGCGATGGAAAAAGCAGGGCGGAATCAGCCCTGCTTCAAAGATAAAAATAGAGCAAAATGCGAATTATTTAGGCTCGCTGCCGAACCATTTTTTATAGATGGTGTTGTAAGTGCCGTTTTCACGCAGGGTTTTCAGCGCGCCGTTCACTTTTTCACGCAGGTCGTCGCTGCCTTTCGGGAAAGCGATGCCGTACTGCTGAGCTTCGATAGATTCGCCAACCGCTTTGAAGCGACCTTTGCCCGCAGTGTGGATGAAGTACAGGATGTTCGGGGTATCGTGCAGCACAGCGTCAGCACGGTTGGTGCCTAACTCCATGTAAGCATTGTCAATGTTCGGGAACTGACGCAGATCTTTCGATTTGATGTGCGCTTTCGCGTAATCAACAGAACCGGTACCGCTTTTCACTGCCACGACTTTGCCGTTCAGATCATCGATACTTTTGATGTTGTTTTCGTTTTCACGCACCATCACCAGCAGACCACTTTTGTAGTAGCCGTCTGAGAATTCAATGGCTTTCTTACGCTCATCGGTAATGGTGATACCCGCCAGCGCCAGATCCACGTTACGGGTTTGCAGTGCCGGGATGATGCCGCTGAAATCCATTGGCTTCAGGGTGTAATCCAGTTTCAGCTCTTTAGCGATAGCTGCCCACAGATCGATATCAAAGCCGACGTACTGGTCGCCCTGCTTAAATTCGAACGGAACGAAAGCGGTGTCAGTGGCGACAACCAGTTTTTTGTCTGCTGCGGTGGATGAAAGGGAGAAGGCCAGCGCCAGGGCTGCCACGGAGACTTTAATCAGTGACTTCATCATTTTTCCTTATTACCTTCCAGACCAGCTGGCCTGATTTGCGGCTAATCATATGAAAAAACTATGCCAACTTTTCATTTGTCGCGAAATCAGCAGCTTGCATAGCATGGCTGACACGATTTTGCTTGTATAGAAGAATTTGCACCAATGTGAGGCACCAAAATAGTGCGCAGTGCTGTTGTGGTGCAGATCTCAGTTTGCACCAGAGCGCAGGGCAGGGAAAGCAAGGATGAAGAAATTGTTAACGGTGTCAAAAAAAGCACCAGAATGTTACACAGACATAAAAAAAGGCGGGAGAACCCGCCTTATTAGGAATTTGCTGATTATTCGATATTGGATTCGATAAACCACAGGAACTTATCGAGATCACGTGAAGCCGCGGTGAAAATATCCGCACTGTCTTCGTCACTCACTTCGCTGATCGCCTTGCGTACGTCGTTGGCGACGATGGCATAACGGTCGGCTAACGCTTTTAGGTGATCCTGCACGCTGTGAATGTTAAGCGGGTAGCTTTTCAGCGGTGTCTTGTCATTGACAACCTGGGTCGTACCCAGGGCAACGCCACCCAGCTGTACCACGCGCTCTGCGATGGTGTCCTGATGATCGGTAATTGCGGTACGGAAGCCATCCAGCATTTCATGCACCGCAATAAAGTTCGCTCCGCGCATGTTCCAGTGCGCCTGTTTGGTGATCAGCGACAGGTCAATAAACTCCACGACCAGACGGTTGAGAACCTCAATGGTGGCTTTCTTCTCACTATCAGCCACGTCGTTGCGGGTGTAAATCAGATCGGAAGATTTTGTTTTAACCAGTTTTGCGGTACTCATCATTAAAGTCCTCTCGTTGATGGGTTGTCCTAATCAAGCACGGGACTAAGTATAGCAGCACTTCTCTGTGATGCAGGATTGATTCAGTCAATATCAGGAATAGGTAAACACAAATTGATCATCGGCAATGGATAAAACGCTGGCGAGAAGGGTTTGTGGAAAAATTCAATTTTATCAGTCAGATAAAATATGGCTGTTAATTATCGTTCATCAATGTTGCAAAATAATAACAGAATGGTCGAAGTAACAATTAAAAAGTGATAATGAGAACGGTTTATATATTCAGCTGACCCGTCGACCAGCTGAATATAGGGCCGATCACTGTGGCGGATTTAAATCGACTTCATTAATTTGCGCTGCTTTTTGTTTCATGGTCAGAGTGGAACCGGCTGAGGCGATAATGATCGCCAGCAAAGCAACCCACTGTTTTAGCGTCAGCAATTCGCCAAGGAACAACATGCCGGATAATGCCGCCATGGCGGGTTCCAGACTCATCAGCGTGCCAAAAATGCGCGCAGGGAGGCGGGTTAACGCCATCATCTCCAGCGAATAGGGAATAGCGCTGGAGAGCAGGGCAATCACCAGCGCCAGTGGTAAAATTTCCCAATGCCAGATGCCACTATGCGCAAAGGTCAATCCGAGTGGGACAAAAATGATCGAGGCGACGAGTGAACCCATCGCTACCGTAGCCGGGCCATGCTCGGCCCCGGCGCGTTGTCCCGCCAGAATATAAATCGCCCAGCAGGCCCCGGCACCGACGGCCAGCAACGCACCGAGCGGATCAATGTGGCTCATCCCTTCGCCTATCGGCAACAGAAACCACAGACCGGTTACCGCCAGCAGCACCCAGAGGAAATCCAGCGGGCGGCGTGACCCCAGCAGCGCCAGCGTCAGCGGGCCGGTAAATTCCAGGCCAACCGCCACGCCAAGCGGCACGGTGCGGATAGAGAGATAGAACAGATAGTTCATACAGCCGAGCGCCAGTCCATACATCAGCAACGGCATGCGCTGCTCACGCGTGAAGCGCAAACGCCAGGGTTTAAAGATGGCGCAGAGGATCAGGGTGCCTAGCCCGAGACGCAGCGCGGTGATACCCGGTGCGCCTACGGTGGGGAACAGCGATTTTGCCAAAGATGCGCCGCCTTGCAGGGAGAGCATAGCAATCAGCAACACCGCGATGGGGAAAAACACCGGCGTCAGTTTTTTGGCAGTCAGAGGTGCGGACATCCTGGAATCAATTCCTGCTGTTATTAACATCAAAGTAACAGCCAGCAGTGTAAAGGAATTGAGGGCAAATAAGGAGGCGCACAGCAGGTAAAAATAAGCGAAACGACTGATGCGAAAATAGCCAAATCCAGGGCCAGTTAAGTAAAGAAATGTCAGATTAGTTTAGGAATTTACTTAAAGGTGTAACTGGGAGACAGAAAATTCATTGCAAAAAGATGACGTTTTTTATAAGAAAAATGAATGACATAGGAAACTTCATTAACTTTCTGTTACACCAAACAATCTGTTAGACAACAAAATAGCGGCAGAGTTTCGCGCTATTTTTTGTTATATTTTCAGCGTTGTCAGGAGAGAAGTTTTATCACATTTGAGGTGGTTATGAAAAAAATTGCATGTCTTTCAGCACTGGCTTGTGTACTGGCAGTATCCGCAGGTTCTGCCATGGCTCAGAGCACCGTTACCGGTGGTTACGCTCAGAGCGATATGCAGGGTGTTGCCAACAAAGCTAACGGCTTCAACCTGAAATACCGTTACGAAGATGGTACTAACCCGCTGGGTTGGATCGGTTCTTTCACCTATACCGAGAAAAACCGTACTGACGCTGGCGTGTACAACAAAGGCCAGTACTACGGCATTACCGGTGGTCCTGCTTACCGTCTGAATGACTGGGCGAGCATCTACGGTGTTGTCGGTATCGGCTACGGTAAATTCCAGGCTAACGGTGTTGACCGTCAGAAGTCTGACACCAGCGACGTAGGTTTCTCTTACGGTGCCGGTCTGCAGTTCAACCCGATTCAGAACGTTGCACTGGACGTGGGCTACGAGCAGAGCCGCATCCGCAGCGTCGACGTAGGCACCTGGATTGCTGGCGTAGGTTACAGCTTCTAAGTTTTTGCTTAGACCAGAGTTGCAAACAAAAACGGCCCGATGGGCCGTTTTTTTATGCTTGTCGCGGTGCGATTAATCCGGCATTTTTCAGCTGATAAACAAAAACGGCGCGATAATCGCGCCGTCGGAAAATGTACGTCAGTGGGAGTGCTTAACCGCGCCAGATCAGATTCGGGCAGGGACGTTCAGCGATTTTTTTGCCGGTGAGCTTTTCGATCAGCATCAGACGCAGCGCAAACGGTGAGCGGCTCAACAGGCACAGCAGTGACTTCAGCTCGAAAGCCGATGTGCTTTTTTCCGCCTGGAAGCATTTGCCACAGTCGAGGCAGCTTTTCATGGTGGTCATGTTCACCTCCCGATTATTGACGACGTAACAGTAAGCACAGCCCTGCGATGAACAGCAGGAAAAGGAGCAACAGCAAATAGGGTTCATGCATTTTTTGCCTCCTTTGTGAGCATTGCTGCTTACATTATCAGCGAATATAGCATCGGCTATACCCTTTAGCCAATGCTATTTAGGAAAATTTTGTGCTTATTTGTGCCTGGTTTACAATGAGCGCAGCCAGCCCGTACCGCAGTTCTGGTACGGCAAATAATAAAGAGGAAGCTGAATGAGTCGTCGTGCCAAGAGCGCCATCACCCCGCCACAGGGACCGCTTAAAGATATTGAGGAGCATGTCGAAGGATTTCGCCAGGTGCGCGAAGCGCATCGTCGTGAATTAATTGATGACTACGTTGAGTTAATCTCTGATTTAATTCGTGAATTTGGCGAAGCTCGTCAGGTCGATATGGCTGCCCGCCTCGGTGTTTCGCAACCCACCGTGGCGAAAATGCTGAAACGTCTTGGCAGTGCCGGCTTGGTGGAACAGGTGCCGTACCGGGGGGTTTTCCTGACGCGTGAAGGCGAAAAACTGGCAGAAGAGAGCCGTGCACGCCATCATATTGTGGAAACTTTCCTGCTGGCGCTGGGCATCAGCCCGGAAACGGCTCGTCGTGATTCGGAAGGTATTGAACATCATGTCAGTGATGAAACCCTCGCTGTTTTCCAGAAGTTTTACGAGAGTCGCTAACTTTTTTTAAGGCCTTCCGCCACCATGCCCATCGTGCTTCGCTCGTTAATGTGTGATCGCATTTTGCATTTGCTGTTGTTGCTGGGCGTGATTTTGCTGCCAATGGCGGATTTCCACTGGCAGCAGTTACCCGGTGCCGTTGACTGGCATACCATCATGACGCTTACCGGGCTATTGATGTTGACCAAAGGCCTGGAAAACAGCGGTTATTTTGATGTGTTAGGCGCGCGCCTGATCCAGCGCTTTTCCCATGAACGTGCGCTGGCGTTGTTTATGGTATGCGCTGCCGCATTGCTCTCCACCTTTCTCACCAATGATGTCGCGCTGTTTATTCTGGTGCCACTGACGCTGACTTTACGTAAGTTCTCCCGCCTGCCGATTTCGCGCCTGATCATCTTTGAAGCGCTGGCGGTGAATGCCGGTTCGCTGCTGACTCCGGTGGGCAACCCGCAAAATATTTTGTTGTGGAGCCACGGCACGCTGAGCGTGTCGGGGTTTATTCTGCAAATGCTGCCACTTGCGGCCTGGCTGATGCTGACGCTGATGGCGCTGACATGGTGGAGTTTTTCCGCGCGGACTATCCAGAAACATGCCCAGACTGAGGCACATCAGTGGCAAAAGCCGCTGTTTATCCTCAGCGTGGTGCTGTATCTGGTGTTTGTGGTGGCGCTGGAACTCAAACTCACCGGCTGGGCATTGCTGCTGGTGGCGGGATGTTTCCTGCTGCTGGCACGCCAGGTGCTGGTCAGCATCGACTGGAGCCTGCTGCTGGTGTTTGTCGCCATGTTTATCGACGTCTTTCTGCTGATGCACCTGCCGTGGTTACAGTCGTATTTCGCGGAAATTGGTCAACTGGGCGAAGGCGGGTTATACCTGCTGGCGATTGGCCTGTCGCAAATCATCAGCAATGTCCCCTCAACCATTTTGCTGCTACAGAAAGTGCCGCCTTCTGACGTTCTGGCCTGGGCGGTGAATATCGGTGGCTTTGGTTTATTGCCTGGCTCGCTGGCAAATCTGATCGCGTTGCGTATGGCGCAGGATAGCCGCGTCTGGTGGCGCTTCCATCTGTTCTCACTGCCAATGCTGGCGTGGTCGATGCTGAGTGGCTGGTTGTTGCTCCAGTGGCTGCGCTAACCCAGCGAATTCTCTTCCCATAGCGCGGTTAGCCGTCGCATATTCAGTATGTTATCGCGCATTTTTGCCGAAAATGCGCGCGTTCGCCGTTTTGTAAAGAAACACTGGAATTTGTCAATTTCTTATCTAAGGTTAACTTGACCGTTTACGCCCGGGGATCGGGGCCAGGATTAAGATGACAACTTATGAGTGATAACGAAAATCAGCCGACAGCGCGCAACACGCAGGATCCGCATCAGGCAGCAGAAACCAACTCCCAATCGTCAGAAAACAATGAGTCGGAACGTAAACGCCCCGGCAAAAAGCCACTGATCATCCTCGCGATTGTCGCGGTAATCATGCTGCTGGTGATTTTCTGGTTCTGGTTCAGCAACCGCAATATTGAAACCACCGATGATGCCTTTACCGAAGGCAATGCGGTCACGATCGCGCCCAAAGCCGCCGGTTATGTGGTGAAACTGCTGGTACGGGATAACCAGCGGGTGAAGCAGGGGGATTTGCTGGTGGAAATCGACCCACGGGATAACATCGCGCAGCGCGATCAGGCTAAGGCGCAGCTCGGACTGGCGCAGGCGCAACTGCATCAGGCCCAGGCGCAGCTGGCGCTGTCACGCGTGCAGTACCCGGCGCAACGCGACCAGGCGTTGGCCGATCAGGCCAAAGCTCAGGCGAATTTGCTCAATGCGCAGGCTGATTATCGTCGCCAGCGCGGCGTCGATCCGCGTGCTACCTCACAGCGCAATATCGATACCGCCACGGTGCAATTACGTTCTGCTGAGGCACAGCTGCAGAGCGCGAAAGCGCAGGTAGAAGTGGCGTCACAGGTGGCTTTGCAGATCCGAGCACAGGAAACCAACGTTGAAGCGCGTCAGCAGCAGGTGGAACAGGCGCAGGCGCAGCTGAACACCGCAGAGCTGAATCTTTCCTATACCCAGGTGCGTGCGCCCTATGATGGGTTCGTCACCAAACGTAACGTCCATATTGGCTCGCTGGTGCAGGCAGGGACGGCGTTGTTCTCGCTGGTGTCACCGGATATCTGGATTATTGCCAACTTTAAAGAGTCGCAGCTTGAACGCATGAATCCGGGCGATAAAGTGGCTATCAGTGTCGATGCCTGGCCGAGCCTGAAGCTGGAGGGGCATGTGGACAGCATTCAAATGGGCACCGGCTCACGTTTCTCGACCTTCCCGGCTGAGAACGCGACCGGGAATTACGTCAAGATTGTCCAGCGCGTCCCGGTGAAAATTGTCATCGATAAAGGTCTTGATGCCAATCACCCGCTGCCGCTTGGGCTGTCGGTTGAACCCAGGGTGACGGTGGAATGAGTGCCAGCCAGAGCTGGAAACCGGCCAGCAATCCCTGGCTGGTCGCAATCATGGTCACGCTGGCGGTGTTTATGGAGATCCTCGACACCACTATCGTTAACGTCGCGTTGCCGCATATCGCGGGATCGCTCTCCTCCAGTTATGACGAATCTACCTGGGTACTGACCTCGTACCTGGTGGCGAATGGCATCGTACTGCCGATCTCGGCCTTCTTTACCCGCCTGTTTGGCCGCAAGCAGTTTTTTATGATCTGCATCGTGATGTTCACCGTCTGTTCATTCCTGTGCGGTATCGCCACTGAACTGTGGCAAATCATTCTGTTCCGGGTGCTACAGGGCTTCTTCGGCGGGGGCTTGCAGCCGACGCAGCAATCGGTGCTGCTCGACTATTTCAAACCATCCGATCGCGGCAAGGCGTTTGGCCTCTCCTCCATTGCGATCATCGTGGCACCGGTGATTGGCCCGACGCTGGGCGGCTGGATCACCGACAACTACAGCTGGCGCTGGGTGTTCTTTATCAATATTCCGGTGGGGATTCTGACGGTGCTGGCGATTTACCAGCTGCTGGAAGATCCACCGTGGGAAAGCAAGTGGAGCAAAGGTCGCCTGAAGATCGACTATATCGGTATCGGGTTGATCACCATCGGGCTGGGCTGTTTGCAGGTGATGCTGGATCGTGGCGAAGATGAAGACTGGTTCGCTTCCCACTTTATCCGGTTGTTCGCCGGGCTGGCGGTGGTCGGCATTGTCGGGGCTGTGTACTGGCTGTTGTACGTGCGCAAACCGGTGGTGGATCTGACGGTGATGAAGGATCGCAACTTCTGGGTTGCCGGGCTGCTGATGGCGGGTATGGCGATGATTCTGTACGGCAGTTCGGTGGTGTTGCCACAGCTGGCACAGCAGGATCTGGGATATACCGCCACCTGGTCGGGATTAGTACTGTCGCCCGGGGCGGTGTTGATTGTGCTCACCATTCCGCTGGTGCTAAAGCTGATGCCAATCGTGCAGACGCGTTACATCATCGCCTTTGGCTTCACCTGTCTGACGCTGGCGTTTCTCTATTCCACCCGACTGACTCCGAATGTGGACTTCACCACCCTGGTAATGATGCGCAGCGCACAGTCGATTGGCCTCGGTTTCCTGTTTGTGCCGCTGACCACCATCGCTTTTGTCACCATACCGCAGCGTCTCAATGCTGATGCGGCGGCGTTGTTTACCATGTTCCGTAACGTCGCGGGATCGATTGGCATTTCGCTCTCGACCGCCGCGATCACCGAGCGTATGCAGACGCAGTCGGCCAATATGGTGCATAACATGACGCCACTGAACGAACCCTTTAACCTGACGCTGCAACACTGGGCGCAGGCCATCCGTGATTACACCACTGCGGTGGGTGATCCGCTGCAACTTGCCAGCGGTCAGCTTTATCAGGAGATGATTGCCCAGGCGCGCATTCTTGCCTATATCGACGTGTTTATGGGGCTGAGTATCGTGGCGTTGCTGTTGATTCCTTTTTGTTGGTTGCTTTCGCCGATCAAGAGCGAAGGCAGTGCAGGAGCACATTAAAATGAACAAGCCGTTGCGCTTCGCACCGTCACTGACTGCTCTGGCGCTGCTGCTGGCGGGATGTGCGGTCGGTCCCGATTATCAGCCACCCCATGCGCAAACGCCGGGCAGTTACCACGATTTAGCGTCACAGGAAGTATCAAAACCGCTATCCGCCGCCACCAATCCGCTGTGGTGGAAAACCTTTAATGACCCGCAGCTCGACAGTCTGATTACGCGTGCCATCGCCGATAACCTGACGCTACAACAGGCGGTACTGCGCATTGCCGGGGCGCGTGAACAGCTGGCGCAGGCACGTGGAGGATTATTTCCCAGTTTAAGCGGTTCCGCGAAGGTGACGCGTCAGCAGCTTGGGCTGAAAGGGTTGCTGGAATCGAACGGAGTTTACAATCAGGTAGACAGCGATGTGGCAGATCAGCTTAATGGCCTGACTCACTCGGTGAATTTGTATCAGGGCAGTTTCGATGCCAGCTGGGAACTGGATCTGTGGGGCAAAGTACGGCGGCAGATGGAAATGGCCAATGCGCAGCAGCAGGCGGCGATTGAGCAACGCAATGATGCGCTGGTGTCGCTACAGGCGGAAGTGGCGCGGGCTTATCTGCAACTGCGCGGCGCGCAGGCGGTGCTGCAAACGCTGCAACAGCAAATCGCTATCGCACAGCAAACCTCTGAGCTGACGCAAAGCCAGCAGCGCAATGGTATGGCTCCGCTCACCGATGTGGAGAATGCCCGTGCGCAACTGGCTTCGCTTAATGCGCAGCTGCCGCAGTATCAGGCGCAGGAACATCAGGCGATGAATGGTCTGGCGGTGTTACTGGGTAAAACGCCGGGATCGCTGGATAACGAACTGGCGAACGATAAGCCGCTGCCGGTGCTGCCCAAATTGGTATCGGTCGGCATTCCTTCCACGCTGGCGCGCCGTCGCCCGGATATCCGTCAGGCTGAAGCCACCTTACACGCGCAAACGGCCAACATTGGCGTCTCGGTGGCCGAACTTTTCCCCAGTCTGTCTCTCACCGGACAACTCGGGGTACGCAACACCGATGCCAGCTATCTCGATAACTGGAGCAGCCACTTTTACAGCATCGGCCCCTCGTTATCGATACCGATTTTCCAGGGCGGACAGCTGGTGGCGAACGTGAAACTGGCGCGTGCAGAGCAGGCCAATGCGGCGCTGGCGTATCGTCAGACGGTGCTTACCGCATTGCAGGACGTGGAAAATGCGCTGGTCAGTTACCGCGCCGATCAGCAGCAGGTCACCGCGCTGACTGAAACCGCCGATGCGTTGCAACATGCTTTTGACCTTGCCACCGACAGCTATCGTCAGGGCATTTCGACTTTCCTTGACGTGCTGGATGCGCAACGTCAGCTGGCGCAGGCGCAGGCACAATTAACCCAGGCGCGGATGCAAACGGCACTGGATCTGGTGGCGCTGTATAAAGCCCTCGGCGGGGGCTGGGAGCCTTATCAGAACATCAACTTGCCGGACTATTCAGTGTTTGGTCCGGCAACCACGGTGAAATAACTCCTGCTGACCGCGGGTTTTTATCTGCGGTATTCTCTCCGATGAAATAACATCGCTGACATTGTCCTGGCAAATTAACCGGAGGTGACTGGGGCGACGTTACCATTACATAAATAAAAAATGCCGTCGTAAAACATGTTTTTGTCAGGCTATTAATCTTTGTTTACCTTTGTGTTCACTTCTGCAGCAGACAACGTGCTGGCTTAAAATCGATGCAAGTTCCAGCAGGTGGTACAAGTTATAGGGTTAATTCAGGTTTAATAAAAGCGGCTTCACAGATTTAATCAACCGCGTGATCAATATTGTCATCACTTAAGAATTATCCGCGATGTAAAATTAATTTGTTTTTTTATTTGAATTGGGTAGTCTTGCCGCTACAGTTTATTTAAACCCCTTAAGCAAGGACATTGTGATGAGTGACGCATTTAAAGTTCTGAACAACATTCGTACATTACGTGCGCAGGCTCGTGAACTGCCGCTGACCGATCTGGAAGAGATTCTGGAAAAATTAACCGTGGTAGTGACTGAGCGTCGTGACGAAGTTGAAGCGGAAGAAGCACAGAATCGCGAAAAAGAAGAGAAACTGTCTAAATACCGCGAAATGCTGCTGGCTGATGGTATCGATCCGAACGAATTACTGGGTGCGCTGGATACCGGTAAAAAACGCGCTAAGCGCGCACCGCGTCCGGCAAAATATTCTTACACTGATGAGAACGGTGAAGAGAAATCCTGGACAGGTCAGGGTCGTACTCCGGCAGCGATTAAAAAGGCGCTGGATGCTGGCAAAAGCCTCGACAGCTTCCTGATCAAATAATCTGCACAATCCTTGTCGATGGGAGCCGAAGGTGGCATGCACCTTCGGCTTTTTTATTTCTGTCGTAGCAACAATACGCTACCGGCCAACCGCACAAGCTGACAGGCTCAGTGGTGGCGTCCTGGGGCCTGCTTCTGGCATAATGCCCGCTGTTTTTTCCTCCACTGCGTAACAAAGGTCAATGCCGTGTTAGTTTCCAGCAATATCACCATGCAGTTCGGCAGTAAGCCGCTGTTTGAGAATATCTCCGTTAAGTTTGGCGGTGGTAATCGTTACGGTTTAATCGGTGCAAACGGCAGCGGTAAATCGACCTTCATGAAAATACTGGGCGGCGACCTGGTGCCATCGGCGGGAAATGTTTCCCTCGATCCTAACGAACGTATCGGTAAGCTGCGTCAGGACCAGTTTGCGTTTGAGCAATATAGCGTGCTCGATACCGTGATTATGGGTCACCAGGAATTATGGACCGTCAAACAGGAGCGTGATCGGATATATGCTCTGCCGGAAATGAGCGAAGAGGAGGGCTATAAAGTGGCCGACCTCGAAGTGCTATACGGTGAAATGGATGGTTACAGTGCCGAATCCCGCGCAGGGGAATTATTACTGGGTGTGGGTATTCCGGTGGAGCAGCATTACGGACCGATGAGTGAAATTGCTCCCGGCTGGAAATTACGTGTGCTGCTGGCGCAGGCGCTGTTTGCTAATCCGGATATTCTGTTGCTCGATGAACCGACCAACAACCTGGATATTGATACGATTCGCTGGCTGGAGCAGGTACTGAACGAACGCAACAGTACCATGATCATCATTTCGCATGACCGTCATTTTCTGAATATGGTTTGCACCCATATGGCAGATCTGGATTACGGTGAGCTACGGGTTTATCCGGGTAATTACGACGAATATATGACCGCAGCGACCCAGGTGCGTGATCGTTTATTATCGGATAACGCGAAAAAGAAAGCGCAAATTGCCGAGCTGCAATCTTTTGTCAGTCGTTTTAGCGCTAACGCCTCAAAATCACGTCAGGCAACTTCACGCGCGAAACAGATTGATAAAATCAAACTGGATGAAGTGAAAGCCTCCAGCCGTCAGAACCCCTATATCCGTTTTGACCAGGATAAGAAACTGTTCCGTAATGCGCTGGAAGTGGAAGCCATCACCAAAGGTTTTGATAACGGTCCGTTATTTAAAAATCTCAACCTGCTGTTAGAAGTGGGAGAGAAAATGGCGGTGCTGGGTGCCAACGGTATTGGTAAAACCACCTTGCTGAAAACGCTGGTGGGTGAACTGACGCCGGAAAGCGGTACGGTGAAGTGGTCAGAAAATGCGCGCATTGGTTATTACGCGCAGGATCACGCTGCCGATTTTGCCGATGACCTGACGGTGTTTGACTGGATGAGCCAGTGGAAGCAGGAAAGCGACGATGAGCAGGCGGTGCGTAGCATTCTGGGCCGTCTGCTGTTTAGCCAGGACGATATCAAAAAGCCAGCCAAAGTTCTTTCCGGTGGTGAGAAGGGGCGCATGCTGTTTGGTAAGCTGATGATGCAGAAGCCGAACATCCTGATCATGGACGAACCGACCAACCACCTCGATATGGAATCGATCGAATCGCTCAATATGGCGCTGGAAATGTATGAAGGCACACTGATTTTTGTGTCGCATGACCGTGAGTTTGTTAGCTCGCTGGCGACCCGCGTGCTGGAATTTAAAGGCGACCGCGTGGTGGACTTCACCGGCAACTACGAAGATTATCTGCGTAGTCAGGGTATTGTATAAAACCAGGTGCGCATTTTGCGCACCTGGCCTTGAGTGTAGCGGCGCGATTTATCGCGCTGTTTTTTTACCCGCAGCAAAGGATAAATCGCGCCGCGACGTTGATGTGCCCATTATCCCTTACCGCACACCTCACAATGCGCGTCCTGCGCCACTTTCATACTGCGAAACTCAGCGCTTAACGCATCGTACATCAGCAACCGTGAGCTGGCCGGTGTACCAAAAGCCGTCAATACTTTCAGCGTTTCCATTGCCTGCATGGCACCCATCACCCCAACCAGCGGTGACATCACTCCGGCTTCGACGCAGCTGAGCGCCTGCTCGCCAAACAAACGGCTGATACAGCGATAGCAGGGCGTACCGGGCTGCCAGGTAAAGACGCTGAGCTGGCCTTCCATGCGAATGGCGGCAGCGGAAATCAGCGGCACCTGGTGCTGCCAGCACAAGCGATTGACCTGTTCCCGTGTGCCGACATTATCGCTGCAATCCAGCACTGCATCATGGCGCGCAATCAGCGCTGACAACGCATCGTCATCGAGCTGCTCATTGAGGGGTTCCAGCAAACAATGCGGGTTGATGGCTGCCAACTGAAGCGCGGCGGAATCCACTTTTGCCATGCCGATGGTGCTGTCGCGATGCAGAATCTGACGTTGCAGATTACTGAGCGCCACGGTATCGAAGTCGAGCAGGGTGAGATGTCCCACACCTGACGCGGCCAGATAAGGGGCGGCGGCACAACCCAGACCACCCAGACCGATGACCAGCACGCGCGCGGCTTTCAGCTTTTCCTGGCCGTCAAAATCGAAGCCACGCAGCACGATCTGCCGGTTGTAACGCAGCATCTCCTCATCGCTCAGCTCAGCGTGCATTTATCCCTCCAGCAGGCTGTTAAAGGGTTCAACATCCACCCATTCACCCGCTTCAACATTACCGCGTTCGCGTTCCAGCACGATAAAGCAGTTCGCCAGCGCGAATGAACTGAAGACATGTGAGCCCTGCGGTCCGGTACTGTGCACTTCCAGCGTACCGTCTGCGCCACGGCTGAACACGCCACGCTGAAAATCGAGGCGGCCCGGTGATTTTTTCAGGCGCTGTGCGGCTCTGGCGCGCAGGCGCGGTGGCATCACCGCCGTTTTCTGCCCGGTGAGGGTCGCCAGCAGCGGCTGTACCAGTTGATAGAAGGTCACCGCCGCAGAGACCGGGTTACCCGGCAGGCCACAGAACCAGCTGTTTGCCAGGCGGCCAAAGGCAAAAGGTTTGCCCGGTTTGATGGCCAGCTTCCAGAAGGTGATGGCACCCAATTCTTCCAGCATCGCTTTGGTGAAATCAGCCTCACCCACTGAGACGCCACCGGTGCTGATCACCACATCGGCCTGGCGATCCGCTTCGCTAAATGCCTGGCGTAACTGCTCCGGGTCATCCGCAATCACGCCGAGATCGATGACTTCACAGCCGAGGCGTTTCAGCATCAGGGAAACGGTGAAGCGGTTGGTATCGTAAATCTGTCCTGCCGCCAGCGGCGTGCCCACGGCCTGTAACTCGTCGCCGGTGGAGAAGATCGCTACCCGCAGTTTGCGCAGCACGCTGACCTCGGCGATACCGAGTGAGGCCAGTAACGGCAGCTCGGCCGCCCCGAGGCGTACGCCGACATCCAGTACCTGTTTGCCGGTCTGGATATCTTCACCGCTGCGACGGATATGTTGTCCGTCCTTCACCGGCGCGGTAATCACAATGCCACCATCACGTTGTTCGGTCTCTTCCTGCATCACCACCGCGTCGCAGCCAGCGGGAACCGGCGCGCCGGTCATAATGCGGATCACGCTGCCTGCGGGCCATTCACCGTTGAAAGGCACACCTGCAAAGGCTTTACCCGCCACCGGCAACACGCGATCTGAGGCGAGATCCGCCAGCCGAACCGCGTAACCGTCCATCGCGGCGTTATCGAACGGCGGCACATCCAGCGGGGATAACACCGGCGCGGCGGTGATGCGTCCAGCAGCTTCAAATAAGGATACCTGCAAGGAGTCGGTAATCGGGGAGAGTTGTGCCAGCATTTTTTGCTGTGCGTCTTCGAGGGAGATTAAGCCTGCGGTAAAGGGTTCCATGTCCATATCAGCCTGGTTGTGTCAGATGCTGCCTATTATGGTGGCAAATAGCTGTCGAGTCACATGCGGCTGGTCAGATTATTGTGGCAAATGTTTGATCAGTACATCAATGTTTAAGCGATTGATGTACTCCAGCGAACTGGAGGTGAGCACGCCCATAAAGCGGTTGCGATGTCCGGCAATCAGTAAATCGATGTGCTGTTCAGCGATACATTTTTCAACATCTTCGAAGCGACGCACGGTGACCAGCTGATGGCATTTGATAGGCAGAGTAACGCTGGCTGACAGCTTACTCATCAGCGATTTCACCCGGATAATATCTTCGGATACCACATCATTCATCAGGCTGTCAGAAACGTAGTTCATCTCCCTGAAGTCGTCGCTAATGTGCGCCAGCGTGATTTTCATCGCCAGCGCCTCCGCCAGTACCACCGCCTGGTGGAGCAGCAGGGAGCCATCTTCGTGACCCTGAACCAGCACCAGGGCGTGGGTATAGGTGTTCATGCTTGATTCCCGTAGCCTCGTTGCTGTGAGTATAGTGTTCCACCATCGGTTTACCGGGCGCGGCTCACGCTTTTGTCAAACTTAAAGGCATAAACCACAATAAAAGGTTATGACCCGGCAGCACAGTTTCTGCTTTACAAGGCTGGACGGCCTTTCTATAGTCGAAAGTTGCCAAAAAATAATGAAAACCATTCTAAATCAGTGTTTTTGGTTCTGATTCCTTGACAGGGTAACGGGTATGACTAAAGCAGTTATCGCCATTCACGGCGGAGCGGGCGCGATCACCCGCGCGGCGATGAGCGCCGAAAAAGAGCAATATTATCGTCAGCAGCTGACGGCGATTGTCGCAGCCGGTCAGCAAATTCTCGCCGACGGCGGCAGCGCGATGGATGCGGTTACCGAAGCGGTCCGTCTGCTGGAGGAGTGTCCGTTGTTTAATGCCGGTAAAGGGGCAGTGTTTACCCACCAGGGTACGCACGAACTGGACGCCAGCATTATGGACGGCAAAACGCTGGAAGTGGGGGCGGTGGCCGGTGTTAACCATATCCGCAATCCGATCCTTGCGGCGCGCGCGGTGCTGGAAGTCAGCCCGCATGTGTTGTTTATCGGCGCGGGTGCTGAGGCGTTTGCGACGCAGCAGGGGCTGGAAATGGTGGCAGCCGACTTTTTCTCGACGCCAGAACGCTGGGAACAGTTACAGCGTGCGCTGAGTAGCCAGCAGGCGGTGCTGGATCATGACGGTGCGGCGCAGAGTCACAGCGACGATCCGCTCGACCCCGATCGTAAATTCGGCACGGTGGGCGCTGTAGCCCTCGATCTTCACGGCAACCTGGCGGCGGCCACCTCCACTGGCGGCATGACCAACAAACAGGCCGGACGTGTGGGTGACTCACCGCTGGTGGGAGCGGGCTGCTACGCCAGCAACGACAGCGTAGCCGTTTCCTGTACCGGCACCGGCGAAGTGTTTATTCGCACGCTGGCGGCCTATGACGTGGCAGCGCAGATGCGTTACGCCGGACGTACGTTACAACAGGCCAGCGCCAACGTGATACACGATAAAGTGCAGGAGCTGGATGGTAGTGGCGGGCTGATTGCGGTGGATTGTGACGGCAACGTGGCCCTGCCATTTAACAGCGAAGGGATGTACCGGGGATTCGCTTACGTTGGTGGTGAAGTTGAGGTAGCCATTTACCGCGACAGCTAAGGAGCAGGCATGACGGATCGGCAGCTGCAGTTAACGCCAGAGCAGGTTCTGGCGGTACGTGACCTGAACGTGAGTTTTCAGCATGAAGGACGCATCACCGAAGCGGTGCGTCAGTTGTCGCTGGATCTGCATCGCGGTGAAACCCTGGCGCTGGTCGGGGAATCCGGTTCGGGGAAATCGGTCACCTCGCTGGCGCTGATGCGGTTGATTCAGCAGGCGGGGGGAGACGTGAGTGGTGAGATCACCCTGCGGCGGCGTAACGGCGAATTACTGGACGTGATGCGCGCCTCCGCCAGTCAGATGCGGCGGGTACGCGGTGCCGATATGGCGATGATCTTCCAGGAACCGATGACTTCGCTCAACCCGGTGTTCACGGTGGGGGAGCAAATCGCCGAATCGATCCGTCTGCATCAGGGAAAAAGCCATCAGCAGGCGCTGGCTGAAGCGCGGCACATGCTGGATCTGGTGCGCATACCGGAAGCGCAAAACGTGCTGGGACGCTATCCCCATCAGCTTTCCGGCGGGATGCGTCAGCGTGTGATGATTGCGATGGCGTTGTCCTGCAAACCGGCGCTGTTGATTGCCGATGAACCGACCACGGCGCTGGACGTCACCATCCAGGCGCAGATCCTGCAATTGATCCGTGTGCTGCAAAAAGAGATGCAGATGGGGGTGATTTTTATCACCCACGATATGGGGGTGGTGGCGGAAATGGCGGACCGGGTGCAGGTGATGTATCGCGGTGATGTGGTGGAGCGTGCACCGGTACAACAGTTATTCGACCATCCCCAACAACCCTATACCCGCGCGTTGCTCTCCGCTGTACCCAAACTGGGGGCGATGCACGGTCAGCCGCTGCCTGCCAAATTTCCGTTAATTCACCGTGATGGTCGTGCCGAAGTGGAAACGCCGCAGGACACGGTACGGCTGGATGTGCCACCGATTTTGCAGGTGCGCGACCTGGTGACACGTTTCGATATTCGCGGCGGCTTGCTGAACCGGGTGAAACGACGCGTGCATGCGGTGGAGAAGGTGAGCTTCGATCTGTATGCCGGAGAAACCCTGGCGCTGGTGGGTGAGTCCGGCTGTGGTAAATCGACCACGGGCCGTTCCCTGCTGCGGCTGGTTGCCAGCCAGGGCGGCACCATCACCTTTGATGGTCAGCGCATTGATGCCCTCGAAGGGCGGGCGCTGGCTGCGTTGCGTCGCGATATTCAATTCATTTTTCAGGATCCGTATGCGTCGCTCGATCCCCGTCTGACGGTGGGTTTTTCCATCATAGAACCGCTGCTGGTGCATCAGACGATGAGCCGACGCCAGGCAGAGCAGCGCGTTGCCTGGTTGCTGGAGCGCGTCGGCTTGCTGCCGGAACATGCGCAGCGTTATCCGCACGAATTTTCCGGCGGCCAGCGTCAGCGCATTTGTATTGCGCGTGCGCTGGCGCTCAACCCCAAAGTGGTGATTGCTGATGAGTCGGTCTCAGCGCTGGATGTGTCGATTCAGGCCCAGATCATCAACCTGATGCTCGATTTACAACGCGAGTTTGGCATCGCGTTTCTGTTTATTTCGCACGATATGGCGGTGGTGGAACGCATCAGCCATCGCGTGGCAGTGATGTATCTGGGACAGATCGTGGAAATGGGGCCGCGTCAGGCAGTGTTTGAGCAGCCACGTCATCCGTACACCAAAAAACTGATGGCCGCGGTGCCGGTTGCCGATCCGGCACACCGTCGCCGTGAGCGGGCGTTAATGGTGGATGAGATCCCCAGCCCGATTCGCCCGCTCGGTGCAGAGCCGGAAGTGGCACCCTTACAGGAAGTGGCTCCGGGACATTTTGTTGCCCGGCACGCCATCAGCGGCACCTGAACAGCAGCAACTCATCCGCGTCACCGGGCGGTGTCGCGTTAAGACAGGGACTACAGGAGAACGATAACGATGCACAATATTATGCGTAAAGGGGTTATCACTGCCGGGTTGTTAAGTTCGGCGCTGGCGTTACCGGCCTGGGCGGCTAAAGATGCAGTGATTGCCGTGGCCTCCACCTTCACCACCCTCGACCCCTACGATGCCAACGATACCTTGTCGCAGGCGGTAGCGAAATCCTTCTATCAGGGATTGTTCGGCTTCGATAAAGATATGAAGCTGACCAATGTACTGGCTGAAAGTTATCAAACCAGCAGTGATGGCCTGACGTACACCATCAAACTGCGTCCCAACGTGAAGTTCCAGGACGGCACCGATTTCAATGCCGCAGCGGTGAAGGTCAACCTCGATCGCGCCAGCAACCCGGATAATCACCTCAAGCGCTACAACCTGTTTAAATACGTGGCTTCAACCGAAGTGGTCGACCCGCTGACGGTAAAAATCACGCTGAAGCAACCGTTCTCCGCCTTTATCAACAACCTTGCCCATCCGGCGGCGGTGATGATTTCTCCTGCTGCGTTGCAGAAATATGGCAAGGACATCGGTTTCCATCCGGTGGGCACCGGTCCGTTTGAATTTGTCACCTGGAATCAGACCGACTTCGTGAAAGTGAAGAAGTGGGATGGCTACTGGAAAAAAGGTTATCCGAAGCTCGACAGCATCACCTGGCGTCCGGTGGTGGATAACAACACCCGCGCGGCGATGCTGCAGACCGGCGAAGCCACCTTTGCGTTCCCGGTGCCGTTTGAGCAGGCCAAACTGCTGGAGAAAAACAGCAAACTCGATGTGGTCACCACGCCTTCGATTATGCAGCGTTATATCAGCCTGAACGTGACACAAAAACCGTTCGACAACCCGAAGGTGCGTGAGGCGCTGGAATACGCCATCAACCGTCAGGCACTGGCGAAAGTGGCATTTGCCGGTTATGCCACCCCGGCGACCGGCATTGTGCCCCCGGCTATCGACTTCGCGCAGACCTATCCCGCGATCGCCTACAATCCGGCCAAAGCGCGTGAATTGCTGAAAGAGGCGGGCTATCCCAACGGTTTCGAGACCACGCTGTGGTCTTCACACAACCACAGTACCGCGCAGAAAGTGTTGCAGTTCACGCAGCAGCAGCTGGCACAGGTGGGTGTGAAGGTGAAACTGCTGGCGATGGATGCCGGTCAGCGTGCGGCGGAAGTGGAAAGCAAAGGCCAGAAAGAGAGTGGGGTACGCATGTTCTACACCGGCTGGTCAGCCTCTACCGGTGAAGCAGATTGGGCGCTGACGCCGCTGTTTGCTACCAGCTCATGGCCGCCAGCAATCTTCAACACTGCGTTTTACAGTAATCCGCAGGTGGATAAAGACCTGGCCGATGCGCTGAAAACCACCGATCGCTCCCAGAAAGCCAAACTGTATAAAGATGCCCAGGACCGCATCTGGAACGATCATCCGTGGATCCCGCTGGTGGTGGAACAGCTGCTTTCTGCCAATAACAAAAACCTGAGCGGTTTTTACGTCATGCCTGATACCTCATTTAATTTTGATGAGGCCGACCTGAAGTAACCCTTATGGCCAGCCTGTAACGGCTGGCCATACCGTGCAGGATTTCGCATGCTGAATTATTTTCTCAAACGATTACTGGGACTGATTCCCACGCTGCTGATTGTGGCGGTGCTGGTGTTCCTGTTTGTCCATCTGCTGCCGGGTGATCCGGCACGGCTGATTGCCGGACCGGAAGCAGATGCCTCGGTGGTGGCGCTGGTGCGCCAGGAACTGGGGCTGGATCAACCGCTGATCCAGCAATTCTGGCATTTTATCTGGAATGCGTTGCAGGGGGATTTTGGTCAGTCGATGGTGTCGAAACGCCCGGTTTCCGAGGAGATCGCCACGCGTTTTCTCCCCACGCTGTGGCTGACGCTGAGCAGCATGGTATGGGCGGTGGTGTTTGGTATGGCGATTGGCATCGTCTCGGCCGTCTGGCGTAATCGCTGGCCGGACCGTCTGGGTATGACGCTGGCGGTATCTGGCATCTCCTTTCCGGCGTTTGCCCTCGGCATGCTGCTGATGCAAATCTTTTCCGTCGATCTCGGTTGGTTGCCCACGGTCGGTGCCGACAGCTGGCAGCATTATATTTTGCCTTCCATCACCCTCGGCGCGGCGGTGGCGGCAGTGATGGCTCGCTTTACCCGCGCCTCTTTCGTCGAGGTGATGCAGGAAGATTATATGCGCACCGCGCGTGCCAAAGGAGTGCGCGAATCGCTGGTGGTGGTCAAACATGGGCTGCGCAATGCCATGATCCCGGTGGTGACCATGATGGGCCTGCAATTTGGCTTTTTGCTCGGCGGCTCAATTGTGGTGGAAGTGGTGTTCAACTGGCCCGGTCTGGGCCGTCTGCTGGTGGATTCGGTGGAGATGCGTGATTATCCGGTGATTCAGGCCGAGGTATTGCTGTTTTCGCTGGAGTTCATTCTGATTAACCTGATTGTCGATATGCTGTACGCGGCGATCAACCCGGCTATTCGCTACAGGTAAGGAGTCGCAATGAAAAACTGGCGACGCGAAGCGGCATTGAAAATCATGCCGACGATGACGGAGAATCGGGTACGCACGCCGTGGCGCGAATTCTGGCGGCGTTTTCGTCGTCAGCACGTGGCGATGCTAGCCGGATTGTTTGTGCTGCTGCTGATCGTGGTGGCGTTTATCGCCCCGTGGATTGCTCCGTTCGATGCGGAAAACTATTTTGATTACGACCGGCTGAATGAAGGCCCGTCGCTGGTGCACTGGTTTGGCGTGGATTCGCTCGGGCGCGACATTTTTAGCCGGGTGCTGGTCGGGACGCGTATTTCGCTGATTGCCGGTTTCTTCTCGGTGGCGATCGGCACGGTGATCGGTACCGTGCTGGGCCTGCTGGCGGGTTACTACGAAGGCTGGTGGGATCGTATCACCATGCGCGTATGTGATGTGTTGTTTGCCTTTCCGGGCATACTGCTGGCGATTGCCGTGGTGGCGATTATGGGTAGCGGCATGAGTAACGTGATTGTCGCGGTAGCCATTTTCAGTATTCCGGCGTTTGCGCGGCTGGTGCGTGGCAACACCCTGGTCCTGAAGCATCAGACTTATATCGAATCGGCGCGCAGCATCGGCGCATCGGACGGGACCATCATCCTGCGCCATATCCTGCCGGGTACGGTTTCCTCGATTGTGGTCTATTTCACCATGCGTATTGGTACGTCAATTATCACCGCCGCCAGCCTGTCCTTTCTCGGTCTGGGGGCACAACCGCCGACGCCGGAATGGGGCGCGATGTTAAACGAAGCCCGTGCCGATATGGTGATTGCCCCGCATGTGGCGATTTTCCCCAGCCTGGCGATTTTCCTCACCGTGCTGGCGTTTAATCTGCTGGGTGACGGACTGCGCGACGCGCTGGATCCGAAACTGAAAATGTAAGCCGGTGCGTATAAATGCGCACCGCATCACAACAGCGCGATAAATCGCGCCGCTACGGTCGGATGCGGTTTGTAGCGGCGCGATTTATCGCGCGTTTTTCAGCTTAGAAGGTTTCCCAGTTATCGTTGCTGGTGGTGGGTGCTTTCAACGCAGCACGTGGGGCAATAACAGGCGCTGTCGGACGTACCAGCACCGCAGCAGCCACCTGGCGAGCGCCGGTATTGAAGCGTGCCACGGCGGCTGACAGACGGCTGGCCTGCTGCTCCAGCGACGCCGACGCATTGGCCGATTCCTGTACCAGCGTGGCATTCTGCTGCGTCACGCGATCCATCTCATTCACCGCCTGACCGATCTGATCAATACCACGGCTCTGCTCATCCGAGGCGGAGGCGATCTCGCCCATGATGTCGGTGACGCGGGTAACCGCGCTGACAATTTCCTGCATGGTGTCACCGGCGCTGCTGACCTGCTGCGAACCGAGATCGACGCGCTGCACGGAGTTCTCAATCAACAGCTTGATCTCCTTCGCCGCCTGCGCACTGCGCTGGGCAAGGTTGCGCACTTCACCGGCGACCACAGCAAAACCGCGTCCCTGCTCTCCGGCACGCGCTGCTTCAACCGCCGCGTTCAGCGCCAGAATATTGGTCTGGAAAGCAATGCCATCGATCACGCTGGTGATATCGGCGATCTTTTTCGAGCTATCCGCGATATCACGCATGGTCTTCACCACACCCTCGACCACGTTACCGCCTTTATCAGCGGTGTCGGAGGCGGTTTTCGCCAGCTGTGAAGCCTGACGGGCATTATCGGCGTTCTGTTTCACCGTGGCAGTGAGCTGCTCCATACTGGCGGCGGTTTCTTCCAGTGAAGCGGCCTGCTGCTCGGTACGCGCCGAGAGATCGTTATTACCGGTGGCGATTTCGGTCACACTGCTGAAAATCGCGTCGGCGCTGTCACGCACGTTGCTGACGGTACTCAGCAACGCCTGCTGCATATGGTTCAGGCTGGTGGCGAGCGCGGCCATTTCGCTGCGTCCCTCCACCTGCAAGGAGCCGGAAAGATCGCCTTCAGCGAAGCGTTCCATCTGCTGTTGCAGCAACTTCATCGGTGTCAGCAGGATGCGGCGCACCAGCACCCATACGGCCACCAGCATCAGCAGCACCACCAGTGTCATCACGCCAACCATGGTCATCATACGGTGATAAGTGCTTTCATTCTGGGCATTGCCTTGCGCCAGCAGCTCGACATTCTGCGCCCGCCACTGTTTGTAGGCGTCTTCGAGATCGTCCTGCGCCTGCTGGGCATCCAGATTGCCATAGGAAGGATAATCGTTAGCTTTCAGGAATACCGCGGACTGCTGCAACAGATTGGCCATTGCGGTGAACTTCGCGTCCACCAGCGTCGCTGCGGCATCACTTTGCCCGGCGATGCGTGGCAGATTCTTGTATTGGGTGAAGTGCTGCTGCGCTTCATCCAGTGACGCCCCGGCGGCGGTTAACAACTTGTCGATGGCAGCCAGTGAGGCGGCATCGGTTTGCTTCTTCAGAATACGAATGGCGACGCGGTTAATGGTGACACGGGTTTTGACCAGCGTTTGCCAGCCGTCGGCCAGTTCGCGTTGCTGGTGAGAGAGTTGATCGCTGGTGGTGAAGTTTCGCTGTCCTGAAATTAATGAGGTTAAAAACAGGGAGCCGGAAACGGCCTGCATGGCTGTGAACACCACCAGAATCATGATGATGGCGGTCACGACTTTCATTCTTTTAAGCATCCTGGTATCTCTGCGCAAAAAGGGGCGTGTACAGAGGTTATCGGTGTAAAAGAAAGGCGCTTTACTGTCGGCAGAAAATAATTTCGGCGGAAAATGATTCCCCCATGACGGGCATGGGGGAGGAGGGGGAGGTTAGATGCGGCTACCCCACAGGTCGTACTCATCAGCGTGCTCGACTTTGACGCGCACCACATCACCGACTTTCACCTGACGCTCACCATTCAGGTACACCGCGCCGTCGATTTCCGGTGCATCGGCCATGCTGCGGCCCACGGCACCTTCTTCATCCACTTCATCGATGATCACCAGAATTTCGCGACCCATTTTCTCTTGCAGACGTTCCGCAGAAATCTTCTGCTGTAGCTGCATAAAGCGATCGAAACGTTCCTGCTTCACATCGTCCGGTACCGGGTCCGGCAACTGGTTGGCAGTGGCTCCTTCAACCGGGCTGTACTGGAAGCATCCGACGCGGTCAAGGCGTGCTTCCTTCAGGAAGTCGAGCAGCATCTGGAAATCTTCTTCTGTTTCACCAGGGAAACCGACGATAAAGGTCGAACGCAGCGTCAGTTCCGGGCAAATTTCACGCCAGCGTTTAATGCGTTCCAGCGTGCGTTCTACCGCTCCCGGGCGCTTCATCAGCTTAAGAATGCGCGGGCTGGCGTGTTGCAGCGGAATATCCAGGTATGGCAGGAGTTTACCTTCCGCCATCAGTGGGATGACGTCATCTACGTGCGGGTAAGGATAGACATAATGCAAACGTACCCAGACGCCGAGTTTTGCCAGCTGCTCACACAGGCTAACCATGCTGGTTTTCACCGGTGAGCCATTCCAGAAACCGGTACGGTGCTTGACATCCACGCCGTAAGCGGAGGTATCCTGGGAGATTACCAGCAGCTCTTTCACACCCGCTTCCACCAGACGTTTGGCTTCATCAAGAACCGAACCAATCGGGCGGCTATCAAGATCGCCACGCATGGACGGAATGATGCAGAAGGTGCAGCGATGATTACAGCCTTCAGAAATTTTCAGGTAAGCGTAATGGCGCGGTGTCAGCTTGACACCCTGCTGCGGCACCAGGCTCAGGAACGGGTTGTGTTCCGGCTTTGGCACATAGTGATGCACATGCGACAGCACCTGCTCATAGCTGTGCGGTCCGGTGATTTCCAGCACTTTCGGGTGAACTTCGCGGATCTGATCCACTTTGGCACCCAGGCAGCCGGTCACGATCACTTTGCCGTTTTCGTTCAGCGCTTCACCAATCGCTTCCAGTGATTCCTGCACGGCGCTGTCGATAAATCCACAGGTGTTGACGATGACGATCTCCGCATCATCGTAACGTGGGACCACGTCATAGCCTTCAGTACGCAGCTCCGTCAGGATGCGCTCTGAATCGACAAGGTTTTTTGGGCAGCCGAGTGAGACAAAGCCCACGCGTGGAGGATTGGTGACATGGCTCATAAGAATAAAAATTCATCATCATTAGTGTGGATAGGGGGGCGATTGTACAGGTGTCTGCGGGGAAATTGTATAGCCAGTTGTCAGGCTTTTTGCCAGGCTATGTAAGCGGCTTACCACGCGGGATGTGGGCAATGTCGCGGGCTGGGCGAGGGTAACCGCAGCGCTGGCGGGGTTGTCTTCCCCAGGCTATTTTGCTTAAATCCCCGGTTGGAATTTATAAGTGATTATCGATATTAGAAAAAATGTGCGTCGCTGACGGTGAATCCCTCACTGCCAGGGCCGAAGTGGATAATGTGAGAGCAGAGAAATGAAAGAGATCATCAAAGGTTTTCTGAGTTTTCAACAGAATGTGTTCCCTGAAAGGAAGGATCTTTTCAAAAGCCTGGCGTCCAACCAAAATCCCAAAGCCCTGTTTATCTCCTGCTCAGACAGCCGTCTGGTGCCGGAACTGGTTACGCAGCAGGAGCCAGGCCAGCTGTTCGTTATCCGTAATGCCGGTAATATTGTGCCGTCGTTCGGACCGGAGCCGGGTGGTGTTTCTGCGACGATTGAATATGCGGTCGTGGCGCTGGGTGTCAGCGAAATCATCATTTGCGGCCACTCCAACTGTGGTGCGATGAAAGCGATCGCCGAATGTTCGTGCATGGATACCATGCCTGCGGTGGAGCACTGGCTGCGTTATGCCGATGCCGCACGTGCGGTAGTGGAAAACAAAAAGTACGATACGCCGGAAACCAAGCTGACCGAGATGGTAAAAGAGAACGTCATCGCGCAGCTGCACAATATCAAAACACATCCGTCTGTTGCAGTGGCGTTACGTAAGAAAACGCTGCGCCTGCATGGCTGGGTTTATGATATTGAGAGTGGCAAAATTATGGCGCTGACCAAAGGGGGGGACGAGTTCATTTCCCTGTCAGATAATCCTGAAACCTGCTTCGAATAATCCCTCAGCCCGCCTGTGTTGCGCCAGTAACCCAGGCGGTGGCTATTCACATTTCTTCAATTTTTCTTACTGCTCGTAATTGCCCTAACTATGCTTGAAAAGCAATGACTAAACATAAGGGCTCTCGTATGCGATCACATCTAGGTATTCCATTAGTGACGCTGGCTTTTCTGGCGGCGGGCTGTACCTCTCATGTTACTGATACTAAACAATATTCCGGGTTTCTCGGCGATTATAGCCAGCTAACCATGGCGGAGTCGGCCAGTGGTAAACCGACGATGCGCTGGATATCGCCGGACTATCATGGCGCGAAGTATCCGAACGTCGTTTATACCCCCATCGTTTATTACCCGGCTGCGCATCCCACGCAGCGTATCAGCCAGCAGACGCTGGATCAGATACGACAATATGCCGACCAGAAGCTGAAAGACGGGATAGCCGTACATAAAAATCTCGTCACGCAGAAAGGCCCCAATACCATGGTGGTGAGGGCGGCTATCACCGCTGTGGCGGGTGAAAACGAGGGCGTACAGTTCTATGAAGTCATACCGGTTGGGGCAGTGATTGCCGGAACCATGGCGGCGACCGGGCATCGTACCCAGAACAGCGCCTTGTACCTTGAGGTGGAAGCCACCGATGCGCAAACCGGCAAGCCTCTGATCAAGGTGGTACGTAAAGCCTTTGGCCGCACGCTGCCGAACAGTGAAACCCCTATCACCCTTAATGACATCCGCCCAGGCATTGATGAGATGGTGCGTGATGCAGTTTCCTTTTCCGCCCCGTAAAACGCTGCCCGGTGCGCCGGGCTTAATGTTTTGTAAATCCTGCACATCCTTTTTTACCAACTGACTACCCTTAACGGCAGACGGTTAAAAAGGAGAATCCTATGCGATTGTTGCAAGCTGCGCTGCTGTTCGGTGGTGCGCTGAGCTGTTCCCTGCCGACACTGGCGGCGGATGTCCAGGTTCAGGTTTTGCAGGATAAACTGGATCACCCCTGGTCGGTGGCCTTTCTGCCCGATAATCACACCCTGTTAATGACCGAACGATCGGGCCAGTTACGTAGCTGGCAGCCGGGCAAAGGCTTATCTGCCCCTATCAGCGGCGTACCCAGCGTGTGGGCACATCGACAAGGCGGTCTGCTTGATGTGGTGCTGGCACCGGACTTCGCACAAAGTCGCCGCGTGTGGCTCAGCTACACCACTGCCGACGCTGGCGGACGTGCCGGGAGCGTAGTGGGGTTTGGTCGCCTGAGCGACGATAACCGGCAGCTGAGCGATTTTAAGGTGGTGCTGGAGCAAACCCCGAAGCTCTCCAGTGGGGCCAACCTGGGAACGCGGCTGGCGTTCGACAGGCAGGGCTTTTTGTGGATTGCCTTCGGTGACAATTTCGCCAGCAGCAGTGCGCAGGACCTCGATAAACTCTCGGGAAAAATTGTGCGTCTGACTGCCGATGGCAATATTCCGGCGGATAATCCGTTTGTCGGACGCCAGGGGGCGCGTGGTGAAATCTGGGCCTATGGCGTGCGTAATCCACAGGGGCTGGCGCTCAATCCCTGGACGCAGCAGATGTGGGAGAGTGAGCATGGCCCGCGCGGCGGCGATGAAGTGAATATCCCGGAAAAAGGCAAAAACTACGGCTGGCCGCTGGCGACCTGGGGCATAGATTACAGCGGGCAAAAAGTCCCGGAAGCCAAAGGTGGCGAGGTTCCGGGTACCGAACAACCGGTGTTTTACTGGAAAGTTTCACCGGCTATTAGCGGTATGGCGTTTTACAACAGCGCACGTTTTCCGCAATGGAAGAATTCGTTATTTATTGGCGCATTGAAGGAAAAAAGCCTGATTCGCTTACAGGTGAATGGCGAGAAAGTGGTGGAAGAACAGCGTTTGCTGACCGATCGCGGTGAACGTATTCGCGATGTCCGCCAGGGACCGGATGGCTTTCTGTATGTGCTGACCGATGAGGCCAACGGCAAGCTGCTGAAAGTGGGGCTGGCGGAGAGCGCCAGCGCACCACGCGGGTAATTAACGTACCCAGTTACACACTTCCCAGCCGCGCTGCTGTGCTTCCTGTTGCAACAGTGCGTCCGGGTTAATCACATAAGCATGATCGGCATGGGCCAGCAGCGGCAAATCATTCATTGAGTCGCTGTACGCCCAGGTACGATCGAAACGATGGTCCTGCTGTAGCGCTTTCCAGTCGCCCAGCCGCGCCACTTTACCTTCTTTGTAGGTCATGGTGCCGTAGGTCTGGCCGCTGTAGCGGTCATCGACAATTTCGACACCAATCGCCAGCGCACCGTGGACGCCAAGGCGTTCAGCAATCGGGATGGCCAGATGTTCACCGCTGGCGGTAATGATCATCACCGTGTCGCCACGCTGCTGATGCCAGTTGATGCGTTCGCGCGCGGCGGGAAAGACCCGCGGCAGAATGTCGCGGTGGATAAAACGGCGCACCCAGCCGGATACCGTCATGGTGGCCATACCGGCTAACGGGGCGAGGGTGGTGTTCATATATTCTTCTATTGATAGCGTACCGGCGTGATATTGGGTCATTAGCGATTGTTCTTCGCTAATCAGATCGGCGGGGGCAAAACCCTGTGAAACCAGCCAGCGTAGCCACAGGCTGGTGCTGTCTTCACAAATCAGGGTTTCGTCCAGATCGAACACGGCTAAGTCCATCATGATTCTCCTCAGGCTGACTGAAATCAGGTTAGCGGAAATTTGTGACTGGCTTAACTGATCTGCGAAAAATCGGAATTTCTCGCAATTTTTCACAGATGGCGACAGATCAATGCTGGCAGCGAGGCGGCGTTGGTGCCAGGGTTACTCTAATAAACTCTATAAAACTTTACGGTCAGACGGTTTTTTTCGCCGGCGCGAACCGTTAGCGTTCTGGTTTACGTGCGTCTTGCTGGCAAAGAACCACGATATTTAACAAGGACAAACATCTGGTCATGCTCATGAGAAAATTCGCTATCACCCCTGCCTGGCGGCCTTTGGCTGCATCCTCCTTATTATTACTGCTCGTTCCGGTTACCGTTCTGGCTGAAGACGCACCCGCCGCGCCGCAGTTGGATGCCAAAGCCTGGATTTTGATGGACTATAACAGTGGCAAGGTTCTGGCCGAATCGAATGCCGATCAACGCCTCGACCCCGCCAGTCTGACCAAAATGATGACCAGCTATGTGGTGGGCCAGGCGCTGAAAGCGGGCAAAATCACCAATAACGATCTGGTGACCATTGGTCAGGATGCCTGGGCCACCGGTAACCCGAAACTGCGCGGTTCATCGCTGATGTTCCTGAAACCTGGCGATCGCATTCCGGTATCCGAGCTAAATAAAGGCGTCGTGATTCAATCCGGTAACGATGCCTGTATCGCGCTGGCCGATTATGTGGCGGGCAGTCAGGATGCGTTTATCGGTTTGATGAATAACTACGCCAAAGCCTTTGGCCTGCAAAATACCCATTTTATGACGGTGCATGGGCTGGATGCCGACGGGCAGTACAGTACTGCGCGTGATATGGCGATTATTGGTCAGCGGCTGATCCGCGATGTGCCGGATGAATATGCGCTGAATAAAGAAAAAGAGTTCACCTTTAACCACATCAAGCAGATGAACCGCAATCGGCTGTTGTGGAGCACCAATCTCAACGTGGACGGTATCAAAACCGGTCACACCTCGGGAGCAGGCAATAACCTGGTGGCGTCCGCCACTGACGGCGATATGCGTCTGATTTCGGTGGTGCTCGGGGCGCAGACCGATGCCATCCGCTTCCGCGAGAGTGAAAAGCTTCTCACCTGGGGTTTTCGTTTTTATGAAACGGTCACGCCGATCAAGTCGGATAAACCTTTTGCGCAGCAACGTGTCTGGTTTGGCGATCGCAGCCTGGTCAATCTCGGTGTCGCCCAGGATGCCGCCATCACCCTTCCCAAAGGGCAGATGAAAAACCTGAAAGCCAGTTTCACGCTCACCTCGCCGCAGCTGGAAGCACCACTAAAGAAAAATCAGGTGGTGGGAACCATCGATTTTCAGCTGGATGGCAAAACGGTGGAACAACGTCCGCTGGTGGCGATGGAGGATGTTGCGGAAGGGGGCTTCATTGGCCGTATCTGGGATTTCATTATGATGAAATTCAACGGCTGGTTTGGAAAGTGGTTTAGCTAATTGTCACATCTGCGGCGATAACGGCGCGGTTTAGTGCGCCGTTATCGTTGTCGCCGTTACTCGCGAATCCATCCTTTACGAATCGGCATCGCAAACAAGACGCGGTAAATCTGATGCGTCAGTGCCAGCATGCGCTCTCCATACAACTGCCAGGCGAGATGCGACGCCAGACAGCCGAGCATACCCACCAGGAAACCGCCGAGCATATCCAGCGGCCAGTGCACGCCGAGGTAGACGCGCGACCAGGCGATGGCGCTGCCGACCAGCAGTAAAATCACCCCCGACCACAGACGGTGCCAGCAAATAAACGCCAGGGCAAAGGTGAAAATCGTAGTGCCATGATCGCTGGGATAGGAATCGTCAGCGACATGCACCAGAAACTGATGTCCCAGGCCGATGACAAACGGGCGGGGATGAGGCAGCAGCTGGCTGATGCACCAGGCAATGCTGAGGGCATAAATCAGTGCCATCCCGGTTTTCAATACCAGCGCGCGCTGCGAACTGACCTGCTCACGCGGTCCCCACAGCCACAACGCGACGATCAGGAGCGGCACAATGGCGATCAGGTCCTGGGCGATAAAGGTCGCCAGTTTTATCAGCCACTGCGGAGAATCCGGTGTGGCGTTAATCCATAAAAAGAGGGTGCGGTTGAGTTCTTCCATTACGCTCTCTGGTTCCTCGTCTTGTTTACCCAAAAAGAAACGCCAGCAAAAATCAGCATCTGAGTCAGCCAGACCCACCAGCCCGCCCACAGGTTGTGGGAGAAAAAGTGCGCACCGCGCATCACCTGGCCATAACCCATTAGCAAGCCCAGCGCGATGCCAGCCAGCAGTGCCAGCAGGGCACGGCGTGGCTTCTCCGGCCACCACAGGAAAAACAGTCCCATTACCGCAAAACCGCTTGAAGCATGCCCGCCGGGGAAACACTGACCGGGACCGCTATCCGCCGGAACGGCATCCAGTAAGGGAAAGCTCACCGCTTTGCCGCCAAACATCGCCAGATCCCATGGACAGGAGTGCGCGCTGTGCGCCTTCAGAATTCCGACCACCAGTGGCCCCAGACCGAACAGCAAGGCCACCAGCACCCGGCGTCCATCGCGGCGCTGAATCCCACGTAACAGCATCAGCACGGCACCGACGATGATCACATCCTTCAACAGGCGATGGTTGATCAGGTCCAGCCAGCGGTTGTGCTGCCACGGGAAGCGCTGCGTCAGCGGATCAAACCAAAACTGGCTGATGGCGATATCGAGGCTTTCATGGCGCGACCACAGCAGGAACACAGACGCTAAAAATGCCAGCAAAATAAAGTTGATAGCGTAAAAGCGTCGTGACAGCGGGTAAATAGCAGGGTTCTTAATCATGAGGTGGGTTGTTGAATTGTTTAATTTGGATGACAGTTGCATGATTTTTTGCACAGAGCGAAACCAGGGTGGCAGGGTGTCAGTCTGCGCTTAAGAGAACCTTAAGCCACGATCGACAGGCATAAAAAAACCCGTCAGTCAGAGACTGGCGGGCTCCTCAATTTGGGGATTTCAAAGAAAAGCAGTGGCAATAATTCAGACTGCACCCCGGAAAAAAAGTTCTGGACTCCGCCAAAAAATTTTTATAAAGGCAAAATCGGCCAGATAATGACGATCAACGTACCCGCGAGGGTCAGTAAAACGTTGGCAATGGCGTAGGTTCCGGCATAGCCCAGCGCCGGAATATTGCTGCGCGCCGTGTCACTGATAATTTCCATCGCCGGTGCGCAGGTGCGAGCACCCATAATCGCGCCGAACAATAATGCACGGTTCATACGCAGCACATAGGCACCAAACAAATAGCAAATCACCACCGGCACCAGGCTGACCAGCAAGCCGCTCAGCAACATCAGCGCACCTTCGCTACCCAGCCCGTGTTGCAGGCCACTACCGGCACTCAGGCCGACGCCCGCCATAAACACCATCAGGCCGAATTCTTTTACCATGGTCAGCGCACCCTGCGGAATATAACCAAAGGTCGGGTGGTTGGCGCGCAGGAAACCCAACATGATCCCGGCGAACAGCAGTCCGGCAGCGTTACCAATGCCAAAGCTAAAATTGCTGAACTGGAAAGTGATCATGCCGATCATCAAACCAATAATGAAGAAGGCACAAAAGGCCAGCAGGTCGGTCATCTGACTGTGGATGGCGATAAAGCCGATGCGGTCAGCCAGGCTTTTCACGCGACGCGCTTCGCCGCTCACCTGGAGTACATCACCTTTATTCAGCATGATGCTGTCATCAATCGGCATCTCAATCTGGCTGCGGATCACGCGGTTGAGGAAACAGCCGTGATCCGTCAGCTTCAGGTGGTTGAGACGTTTATTCACTGCGTTATGGTTCTTCACCACAATCTCTTCAGTGACGATGCGCATATCCAGCAGATCGCGGTCGAAGACTTCTTTGCCGTTGCGGAAGCTGGGATCGAGGCGCGCATGGGCATCGGGATAGCCCACCAACGAAATTTCATCACCCAGTTGCAGCTGAGCATCACCATCCGGGCTGGCGAGAATGCCGTTACGGCGCAGGCGCTCAATATAACAACCGGTCTGGCGATGAATGCCCAGCTCGCGCAGATTTTTGCCGCCGCTCCACTCCACCAGTTCCGGTCCGACGCGGTAGGCACGAATCACCGGCAGGAACACTTTGCGCTGGCTATCGGCATCCAGACCCCGTTCACGGGCGATTTGCTGTGCGCAGGTTGGCAGATCCTGATGTTGCAGGCGTGGCAGGTAGCGTGCGCCAAAAATCAGGCTGACCAGTCCCACCAGATAGGTAATGGCGTAACCCAGGCTGAGATGATCCTGCATCAGGGTAAGGTGCTGGCTGTCAGCGATGCTATGCCGGAGCGTGTCACCGGCGCCCACCAGCACTGGCGTAGAAGTCATGGCTCCCGCCAGCATGCCTGCGGTTAAGCCGATATCCCAGCCAAACACTTTGCCGAGTAGCAATGCCAGCAGCAGGGCGCTGCCGACCATGACGATGGCGAGGATAAAATAGTTTTTACCGTCGCGGAAAAAGATCGAAAAAAAGTTAGGACCGGCTTCGACGCCAACACAAAAAATAAACAGCATAAAACCCAGGCTCAGTGCTGCGGTATTAATGGCGAAATGTTGGTCACCTAAAATTAGCGATACGACTAATACGCCAATAGAATTTCCCAGCTGGACAGAACCAAGACGTAATTTACCCAGGCAGAGGCCGAGTGCTAAAACAACAAATAATAACAGGACGTCATTTCCGCTTAACAATTCTGCGACGTTAATATTCACGCTTTAACTTCTTATTTACCTGTAACATGTTGATGAAAAGGTTGTTTTTCGCTATCTTGTGCCGACCGCAGGTGCCCGTTTTGCCGGGATGGCAGGGACTGAATTTTGAAGCGGCGTCATTCTAATCATAATTAGCACCCTCAGCTATCGGCAGTTTTCATTCCTTCCGCATTCAGCTGTTTCTTTTTATTTCCACTCAGGTGTCCAGGGTCGGTAAAAGTTTCAATATTGTTAACGGTGAAGTTGAGGATGGTTATGTCGCAGCGTACTAATCGCTGGCCAGCATCGGTGCTGAGTGTGATGCTATATACGCTGATGTTTATTTTTGCTCATCACTTCTGGGCCTCATCAGGCGCGCAGGCTGTGGGCGGTCAACCGGAGTTGTTGCTGTTTTTACTGCCGGGGATCGTCGTAGCGTTGCTGCGCCCGGAGAGCCCGTTAAAAAGCACGCTGTGGGTCGCCGTGGCGGGCACTGTGCTGGGGACGTTGTGGGTAGTGCTGGCACTGAACCTGAGCCATAGCGGCTGGCTGATTATCTGGGGTTTGAGTGCGCTGTTCTGGGCGGGTTGCGGCGCCTTACTGGTGCGTCTGCTGCGCATCATGCTGGCAATGCGATCGTGAAATGAAAAATGGGCCAGAGCGGCCCATGTTTTATACGGCGAAATCCAGATTCTCTTTGGTCCAGGCGGCAAAATCGGTGTAACCGCCGATATGCTGCTGGTCGAGGAAAATCTGCGGTACGGTAGTAACCGGTTTACCCGCGCGGGCTTCCAGATCGGCTTTGGTAATGCCTTCCACCTGAATATCAACGTATTGATAATTAAAATCGTCACGCTCGGTGGTCAGTTTGGCGGCCAGTTCCTGGGCGCGCACGCAGTAAGGGCAGCCGGGACGACCAAAAATCACTGCAAACATTGCTTCTCTCCTTTCCGCTGCTGTTTTGTGATGAATGTCACATCACAGCGTGAATAATGCCACACATGATGCCCGGGCATGCCCGCTAAATAAAGAAGGAATTACCTGTTGCTTCGATGTGCGCAGGCTTAAAGCAGCGTTGCCGGTCCACGGAAGGTGCGACGCCATTCGCTGGGACTGACGTTAAAACGTGCCTTAAAACTCTGCCGGAATGAGATAGGGGATTGATAACCCGTCAACGTTGCCACTGCTTCGATACTGTGGTCGGTGGTTTCCAGCAGCTCCTGACTGCGTTGCAGTCGCTCGGCGCTCAGCCATTCCCCTGGCGTCATGCCGGTGGCGCGGGAGAAATGACGGGTGAGGGTGCGTCGGCTCATGTTAACCATGCCAGCCAGCGAAGCCAGATCGTGGCGTTTATCCAGATTGCGCCGCAGATAATCGATCAGGTCGTTAATCTGGCTGTCACGCGTGGTGTCGGGCACTGCGCGCTCAATAAACTGCGCCTGGCCGCCTTCGCGGTAGGGCGGCATCACCATCCTTCTGGCGACCCGGTTCGCCAGTGCGGAACCGTAATGCTCGCGAACGATGTTCAGGCAGCAATCAATACCGGCCGCCGTCCCCGCGGATGTAATCAAACGTTCGTCACTGGTATACAGGGCGTTACTGTCGAGATGAATCTGCGGAAAACGTGCGGCAAAATCCTTTTCAAACTCCCAGTGCGTTGCGGCGCGGCGACGATTCAGCAATCCGCTATACGCCAGCACATAGGCCCCGAGACATAATCCCACCACTTCCGCACCGCGTTGCCAGGCTTGGGTCAACGCGTCTGATAATGCGGCTGATGGCTGTTGTGAGGGATGTTGCCAGAACGGGACAATCACGATATCGGCTCCGGTCAGGCACTCCAGACCGTGCTCCACGCTGATGGAAAGTCCGCTGTCAGAGGCAATCATCCCCGGCTGCTCAGCGGCAATCGTCACCCGGAAAAATCCATCCTGCGGCATCGCTTTGCCGAATACCATTAATGGCACCGAAAAGTGGAAGGGGCTGAAACCTTCGGTAGCAATTACCACAACCTGTAAAGCGGACATCGTTTCTTACCCTGGTCAAAAGCGCAGCGTTTCACCATCTTCCGGCACCCACAGCTGTTGTTCAAGAGCGTTCTCAGCGGCGAAAGCGCGCAGCTCTGCACGGCTCAGCAGACAGTGGTTAATGGCTTCCATATGCGAGGCGACGATGGCAGCCGAAGGGAGTAGTTGATGCGTCCGCAGCGCATCCTCTTTGCCCATAATAATGGCACCGAGTCCGTCAATATTGGCGTAACCCATATTCAGCACAATCACCTCGGGCGTATAGGTTTTCAGGCTATCTTCGTAAGGTTTAACCCAGATGGTATCGCCAGCAATATAGAGCGTTTTTTCCTGTGCGTGGCTGAACACCAGGCCACAGGCGTCCCCCAGCCGCTCGGCCACTTGCGGAATGGCGTAAGCCTCATCACTGCCGTGCTGGCCCTCCGTTTTGCTGACGGTGATGCCACCCATGCTATTTTTCTCTGCCAGTACGTGAACCTGGGTGAAGCCCTGTGAACGCAGCAACGCGGCGTCCCGATCATGCTGGGTATAGATCACCTGGTCTTTGCGGATCAGGCGCTGGGCTGCTTCATCCCAATGATCCTCATGAGTATGGGTAACGATGATGACATCCACATCCAGCAGTGCGTCGATGGCAACCGGCAGCGGCACCAGCGGATTACGCAGATGCGAGCGCGGCGTACCGGCAAAGCCTGGCCAGGCATGCTGCTCCGATAGCATCGGGTCGATCAGAAAACGGGTGCCGGCAAAATCCAGCCTCAGGGTCGCGTTACGAATTTGCGTCAGATTCATTTTTTAACTCCTCCGGTAATATTGTTGAGCCAGTATAAGAAGCTGCCGAGATCGGGGGTGAGTGGCACCGGGGCCATCATTCGATGGAAAAAGGTCAGGAAATCGGATCACAGCTAGGCAAGTGCGACAGGGTTCGCTATAACAGACGGCTTAACGGATTGAACAGGGGGGAACGCCATCGCATGAATAACCTGGCCAGATTACCGAAACCGGTATTACTGCTGGAGGCAGTGGGCGTTATTGCTGTGATTGGCGCGTTGTTGCTGATTAATGGCTGGATCGACGCACCTGCGGCGATTAGCGCCAAACGGCTGGCGACGGTGCTGTTTTTTACCGGCATTGTGATGATGTTGCCTGCTGCCTGGCTGATGATGTGGCGAACGGCCAAAGCGATGGCCCCACAGTTGTTCAATCAACACGACAAAAAGAAGTAACCGGAGAGGATTATGACGCCGACCATTGATTTACTTTGCAGCCACCGTTCCATTCGCGCATTTACCGAACAGGGCATTGATGAGGCGCAGCGCAACGCCATTATTGCTGCGGCTCAGGCGGCATCCACCTCCAGCTTTTTGCAATGCTCCTCTATTATTCGTATCACCGACCGGGAAAAACGTGAGCAACTGGTTAAACTGACTGGCGGCCAACCGTGGGTCGGAGAGGCGGCTGAGTTCTGGGTGTTCTGCGCGGACTTTAATCGCCATCTGCAAATCTGCCCGGATGCGCAACTTGGGCGCGCGGAGCAACTATTGCTGGGCTGCGTGGATACGGCATTAATGGCGCAGAATGCCATGATCGCGGCGGAGTCACTCGGTCTCGGTGGGGTATTTATTGGCGGTATTCGTAACAATATCGCCGACGTTACCACGCTGCTTGGCCTGCCGAAATTTGTGCTGCCCCTGTTTGGCTTCTGTATCGGACATCCTGCGGCGCAGCCGGATGTGAAACCGCGTATTCCACAGGCGATGCTGGTGCATGAGAACCGTTATCAGCCGGTCGATGCTGCGGTGCTGGCGGAATATGACAGCCGCACCAGCATCTATTATCAGCAACGTGATACCAATCAGCGCGCGGAAACCTGGAGCGAACTGATTCAACGCCTGATCATTAAAGAAACGCGCCCGTTTATGCTGGACTACCTGCATCAGCAGGGCTGGGCAACCCGTTAAGCACAAGGAACTCTGCGATGAAAATGGCCATTCTCTCCCGTGATGGGCAGCTCTACTCGTGTAAACGCCTGCGTGAAGCAGCGGAAGCGCGTGGCCATCAGGTGCAGATTATTGATCCGCTCTCCTGTTATATGAACATCAACCCGGCATCTCCGGCGATACATTATCGTGGTGAACCGCTGGGGCACTTTGATGCGGTGATCCCGCGTATTGGATCCGCCATTACGTTTTACGGTACCGCGGTGCTGCGCCAGTTCGAACTGTGTGGCAGCTATCCGCTGAATGAATCGGTGGCGATCACCCGCGCGCGCGACAAACTGCGTTCCCTGCAACTGCTGGCGCGGGAAGGGATCGATATGCCGGTCACTGGCTTTGCTTCATCCCCGGATGACACCGATGACCTGATTGCCATGGTGGGCGGAGCGCCGCTGGTGGTGAAACTGGTTGAAGGCACGCAGGGCATTGGTGTGGTGCTGGCGGAAACGCGTCAGGCGGCAGAGAGTGTGATCGACGCGTTTCGCGGTCTCAATGCACATATTCTGGTGCAGGAGTTTATCAAGGAAGCGCAGGGACGCGATGTTCGTTGCCTGGTGATTGGCGGTGAGGTCGTGGCGGCGATTGAGCGCCATGCGAAGGAGGGGGATTTTCGTTCCAACCTGCATCGCGGCGGCAAGGCGCACCCGGTAACCATCACCGATCAGGAGCGCGAAATCGCGGTGAAAGCGGCCAGTACGCTCGGGCTGGAGGTTGCGGGGGTCGATATCCTGCGTGCCGGACGCGGACCACTGGTGATGGAGGTCAATGCTTCCCCTGGCCTTGAAGGCATCGAGTGCACCACCGGGTTGAATATCGCCTCCATGATGATTGACTGGATAGAACAGCACGCACTGCCTGGCTTTAAGCTTAAAACTGGCGGCTGAGGCGCGCTTTTCAGCGTTTTTCATGGCATCGCTTGCATTTTTTCCGTAAGCTAAGGCGCTTATTTCTTCACCCCACGGGACATGACGATGGATTCACTGGTCGTTCCTGACATCGACGTGCTGCGTCGCTGGCTGGATCAACAAAATATCACCTGGTTCGAATGCGATGCCTGCCAGGCTTTGCATCTGCCGCATATGCAGAATTTTGACGGGGTGTTTGATGCAAAAATCGACCTTGTGGATGGCGTGATCCTGTTTTCCGCGCTGGCTGAAGTCAAGCCGACGGCTTTGATTCCGCTGGTGGGGGACTTATCGCAAATCAACGCCAGTTCCCTGACAGTAAAGGCCTTTATCGACATTCAGGATGACAATCTGCCGAAGCTGATTGTGTGTCAGTCCCTCAGTACCAGCGCAGGGTTAACCTTTGGTCAGTTCTCGTATTTTATGAAGCAAAGCGAGGAACAGGTTTCCATGGTGATTATGGAAGCGTTCGCCAATAATTTGCTGATGATGGGCGAGGAAGAGGACCGGCAACCCAGCTCGGTTGGCCGCGCCATGCTGCACTGATTTTTCCGCTTTCTTAACTGCCGCTTTTTGCGGCAGTTTTCATTTTGTCCCCACCACTTTTTATTCTGCATTTTGCCCTTTATTGCCAGATATTTCTCGTGCTTTATGCCGTCTTTGCCGAACCCCATAGCAGAAACATGCAATACTTATCGCTAAAAGGCGTTTTTTACGCTGGGATCTGGTGCAGGTGAAGCGGGGCGGCTATTCTTGCGGGGCTGCTTGAGACGTGCAACCTCAGCGCAGGTATAGGTTTTTACTATTAAACTCCCGCTGAATATTGATTCATTGTGTGTCTGTGTATTAACAGAAAACACAACGACCGGATCGCGTGTATGCAGCGTTGTGATGACCCGCTCAGGAGGAAGGAAAACATGTTCAACCAACGTAAAAAATGGTTGTCAGGTGTGGTTGCTGGTGTGCTGATGACAGCTTCAGCTGGTACGCTGGCCGCAGATAAAACGCTGCACGTTTATAACTGGTCTGATTATATCTCGGCGGATACGGTCCCGAATTTCGAGAAAGAGACGGGTATTAAAGTCGTTTACGACGTGTTTGATTCCAACGAAGTGCTGGAAGGCAAACTGATGGCAGGCAGCACCGGTTATGACGTGGTGGTGCCATCTTCCAGCTTCCTCGCGCGTCAGCTGCAATCCGGCGTGTTCCAGGAACTGGATAAGAGCAAGCTGCCAAACTACAAAAACCTCGATCCGGCGCTGATGGCCAAAGTGGCACAGCACGATCCAGGCAACAAGTTCGCCATCCCTTATCTGTGGGGTACCACTGGCATCGGCTATAACGTCGATAAAGTGAAAGCGATCCTCGGCAAAGATGCGCCAGTGGATAGCTGGGATCTGGTGCTGAAACCAGAAAACCTGGAAAAACTGAAAAGCTGTGGTGTTTCCTTCCTCGATGCGCCGGAAGAGATTTTTGCCACCGTGCTGAACTATCTAGGCAAAGATCCGAACAGCTCTGATCCGAAAGACTATTCCGGCGCTGCCACCGATCTGCTGCTGAAATTGCGTCCGAGCATTCGATATTTCCACTCTTCGCAGTACATCAATGACCTCGCTAACGGCAACATCTGTGTGGCGATCGGCTGGTCTGGTGACATCCTGCAAGCGAAAGATCGTGCGGCACAGGCGAAAAACGGCGTGAACCTGGCGTACAGCGTACCGAAGCAGGGCGCTCTGGCGTTCTTCGACATGATGGCGATTCCGAAAGATGCTAAAAATCTCGACGAAGCCTATCAGTGGCTGAACTACATCATGGATCCGAAAGTGATCGCCGACATCTCTAACAAGATGAACTATGCCAACGGCAACAAGGCGTCACTGCCGCTGATCAATGCGGATGTACGTAACAACCCGGGCATCTTCCCGCCTGCGGATATTATGTCCAAGCTGTTTGTACTGAAAGTCCAGGATCCGAAGCTGGATCGTGTACGCACCCGTGCGTGGACTAAAGTTAAAAGTGGTAAGTAATTCGTTCTGAACGGATTCACTTGTATTAGGACGACAACAGAGGCGCGGTGATGGCCTCTGTTGTGCCATTTTTAGCGGCTGAGGTTAAGGCCGTTAAGCGTTGGAGATATGTTAGTGAGCGACGCGATTCCCCGCCCCCAAAATAAAAATGCAAAGGCGTTAACGCCTTTGCTGGAAATCCGCAATCTGACCAAGTCCTTTGACGGCCAGCACGCCGTGGATGATGTCAGTCTGACCATTTACAAAGGTGAGATTTTTGCTCTGCTGGGCCCTTCGGGCTGCGGCAAATCGACGCTGCTGCGTATGCTGGCGGGCTTCGAGGTGCCGAGTAGCGGTCAAATTGTGCTGGATGGGCAGGATCTCTCCCATGTGCCGCCGTATCAGCGGCCAATCAATATGATGTTCCAGTCTTATGCCCTGTTCCCGCACATGACGGTGGAGCAGAACATCGCGTTTGGCCTGAAGCAGGACAAACTGCCAAAAGACGAAATCACCAGCCGCGTAGCGGAAATGCTGGCCCTGGTGCATATGCAGGAATTTGCCAAACGTAAGCCGCATCAGCTTTCTGGCGGCCAGCGTCAGCGTGTGGCGCTGGCACGTAGCCTGGCAAAACGTCCGAAGCTGCTGCTGCTGGATGAACCGATGGGGGCGCTGGATAAAAAGCTGCGCGACCGTATGCAACTGGAGGTGGTGGATATCCTTGAACGCGTCGGTGTGACCTGCGTGATGGTGACCCACGACCAGGAAGAAGCGATGACCATGGCGGGCCGTATCGCGATTATGAATCGCGGAAAATTCGCGCAGATTGGCGAGCCGGAGGAGATCTACGAGCATCCGACCAATCGCTTCAGCGCGGAGTTTATCGGTTCGGTGAATGTGTTTGAGGGGCTGCTGCGTGAGCGGCGTGAAGACGGTCTGGTACTTGACTGCCCTGGCCTGGTCCATCCGCTGAAAGTGCAGACCGATGTCTCCATCGTCGATAACGTCCCGGTCCACGTTGCGCTGCGTCCGGAAAAAGTGATGCTGTGTGAAGACGTGCCTGCCGACGGCTGCAACTTTGCCGTGGGCGAAGTGGTGCATATCGCTTATCTCGGTGATTTGTCGATTTATCACGTGCGTCTGAAGAGTGGCCAGATGATCAGTGCGCAGTTGCAAAATGCCCATCGCTACCGCAAAGGTGCGCCAACCTGGGGCGACGAAGTGCGTTTGTGCTGGGATGCTGACAGCTGTGTGGTTCTGACGGTTTAAGGAGGCGGAATGAGCCAGATTTCTCAACCCGGCACCCCGGAAGCCGAACAGCCGGGCACGCCGCTGCAACGCTGGGCCACGCGCATCAAGATGCAGCATGGTCGCAAGCTGGTGATCGCACTGCCTTATGTGTGGCTGGTGCTGTTCTTTTTGCTGCCGTTCCTGATTGTGCTGAAAATTAGTTTCGCCGATATTGCGCGTGCGATCCCGCCATACACTGATTTGATCACCTGGGCTGACGATCAGCTCAATCTGGTGCTCAATCTGGGGAATTATCTGCAACTGACGGACGATCCGTTATATGCCGATGCGTATCTGCAATCGCTGAAAGTGGCGGCCATTTCCACCATCATCTGTCTGATGATTGGCTATCCGCTCGCCTGGGCGGTGGCACACAGTAAGCCGTCGATGCGTTCCATTTTGCTGCTGCTGGTGATCCTGCCGTCATGGACTTCGTTCCTGGTACGCGTGTATGCCTGGATGGGGCTGCTGAACAATAACGGCATCCTGAACCGTTTCCTGATGTGGCTGGGGGTCATCGATCATCCCCTGGTGATCCTCTACACCAACACTGCGGTGTATATCGGTATTGTTTACTGTTATCTGCCATTTATGGTGCTGCCAATCTATACCGCGCTGACGCGTATCGACTACTCGCTGGTTGAAGCCTCGCTTGATCTCGGCGCGCGTCCGCTGAAGACCTTCTTCAGCGTCATTGTGCCGCTGACCAAAGGCGGGATTATTGCCGGTTCGATGCTGGTGTTTATCCCGGCAGTAGGGGAGTACGTGATCCCGGAACTGCTGGGTGGCCCGGATAGCATCATGATTGGTCGTATTCTGTGGCAGGAATTCTTTAACAACCGCGATTGGCCGGTGGCTTCAGCGCTGGCGGTGATCATTCTGTTGATCCTGATCCTGCCGATTGTCTGGTTCCACAAACATCAAAACCGTGAGCTGGGAGAGAAGGAATGAATCAGTTACCTGCAATCCGCTCTCCGTGGCGCACCGCGATCCTGGTGCTGGGTTTTATGTTCCTGTATGCGCCGATGTTACTGCTGGTGGCCTACTCGTTTAACAGCTCACAGCTGGTAACGGTGTGGGAAGGCTTCTCGTTCCACTGGTATCACGTGTTGTTCCAGGATGACGCGATGATCGATGCGGTGGTGCTTAGTCTGACCATCGCGGCGTTGTCTGCGACCATGGCGGTGGTGCTGGGTACCATTGCGGCGGTGATTATCGTGCGTTTTGGTCGCTTCCGGGGCCATAACGGTTTTGCGTTTATGCTCACCGCCCCGCTGGTCATGCCCGATGTGATCACCGGTTTGTCGCTGCTGCTGCTGTTTGTGGCAATGGGGAATACCCTCGGCTGGCCGAGCGATCGTGGCATGCTGACCATTTGGCTGGCGCACGTGACCTTCTGTACTGCTTATGTGGCGGTGGTGATCAACTCACGTCTGCGTGAACTGGATCGCTCCATCGAAGAAGCGGCGATGGACCTCGGGGCTACGCCACTCAAGGTGTTTTTTGTCATCACCGTGCCGATGATCGCACCCGCGATTATTACCGGCTGGCTGCTGGCGTTTACCCTGTCGCTGGATGACCTGGTGATTGCCAGCTTTGTCACCGGCCCAGGGGCAACGACGCTGCCGATGGCAATTTTTGCCACCGTGCGTCGTGGGGTGAACCCGGAGATCAACGCCCTGGCGTCGCTGATTTTGTTTGTGGTCGGGCTGGTGGGCTTTATTGCCTGGCGCTTTATGGCACACGAAGAAAAACAACGTTTGCGTGATATTCAGAAAGCAAGACGTGGCTGAAATCCATAACATTTGCCAATATAAGAAAAGCTGGCGATGCCAGCTTTTCTTTTGGAGTCTGGTCGATGTCGGAAACCCTGAAGCATGTCCCCGTTATAACCCCAGCGCCGGTCACGGTGGCAGGGATCGCCATTATCGCCACCCGCTGCATCAGCGTGCTGATGCTCGCCAATGAGCTGGGTTATGACGAGCTGGTCAACTTTGTGCACCGCAGTGCCCAGGCCTGGGATTCCACCCTCATCTTCGTCGCCAGCCAACTGATTTTCTTATTTGAGCTGCGTTGCGCCTTTACCCTGATGCGTGGCAGTAACCGGGGCCGTTGGGGCTATGTCGCCACCCAGGTTGTGGTGCTGGGCTATATGCTGCTGGCGTCGATGGGGTGGATATACCCGGAAATCTTCAGCATCCACGGTGAGAGCAATGCTCAGATCATCCATCATACGCTGCTTCAGAAACTGCCGGATGCGATGGTGCTGCTGCTGTTGTTTGTCCCGGCCAGCAGCCGCGCTTTTTTCCGTCGCCGGTGATACAATCAGCCCCCGTTTTTTCTCCCGATTCTGAATACAGGCTCCACAATGCATTGCGCGCTTTATGATGCCGGTCGCTGCCGTTCCTGCCAGTGGCTGGAAAAACCCTACCCACAACAGCTGAACGAGAAACAATCGCTGCTGGAACAACTGCTGGCGCAACAGGCGGTGAGCGAGTGGTGTCCGCCGGTGACCTCGCCCGAGCAGGGGTTTCGTAATAAAGCCAAAATGGTAGTCAGTGGCAGCGTGGAGCGTCCGGTATTAGGTATGCTGTCGCGCGAGGGCGATGCTGTCGACCTCTGTGCCTGCCCGCTGTATCCCGCCAGCTTTGCCCCGGTGTTTGCGGTGCTGAAACCCTTTATCGCCCGTGCCGGTTTAACGCCGTACAACGTGGCGCGCAAGCGTGGTGAACTGAAGTTTCTGCTGCTTACCGAAAGCACCCAGGGCGGCATGATGCTGCGTTTTGTACTGCGTTCCAGCGCCAAGCTGGAACAGTTGCGCGCGGCGCTGCCGTGGCTGCAACAGCAGCTGCCGCAGCTGACGGTGATTTCTGCCAATATCCAGCCGGTGCATATGGCGATTCTGGAAGGTGATGAAGAAATTGCGCTGACGCCCGACCAGGCATTAGCGGAAAGCTTCAACAACGTGCCGTTGTATATCCGTCCGCAAAGTTTTTTCCAGACAAACCCTCAGGTGGCTGCCGCGCTGTACGCCACGGCGCGCGACTGGGTGGCGCAGCTGGATGTGCACAGCATGTGGGATCTGTTTTGTGGTGTCGGTGGGTTTGGCCTGCACTGCGCCACCCCGGAGATGCAGCTCACCGGTATTGAAATCAGCGCCGAAGCCATTGCCTGTGCGCGTCAGTCGGCACAGCAGCTGGGGTTGGATAAGGTCAGTTTTGCCGCGCTGGATTCCACGCAGTTCGCTACTGGGCGCGATCAGGTGCCGCAGCTGGTGCTGGTGAATCCGCCACGTCGTGGGATTGGTGCGGAGTTATGTGATTATCTGAGCCAGATGGCACCGGATTACATCCTCTACTCCAGCTGTAATCCGCAGAGTATGGCGCAGGATATTGCGCGTCTCAGCGACTACGATGTCAGCCGGGTGCAGTTGTTCGATATGTTCCCGCATACCGCCCATTTTGAAGTACTGACGCTACTGACTAAACGCGGGCAGGGTGGGGCGGCGCAGCGTTCATCCTGAACTGAGGACAGTGCAGAACCTGTCAGGCTTCGCACTGCGCCGACCCATTATTTTATTCCGGGAACCACTTCTGATTGATTTGCTGGTACGTGCCATTGGCTTTGATCGCCACCAGCGCGCTGTTCAGCTGATCACGTAATTCGGTGTTGCCTTTACGTACCGCAATCCCCAACCCGGTGCCAAAATAGCGGGCGTCGGTGACATGCGCGCCGACCGGTGCCAGATCGGCATTGGTCTTCAGCCATTGGTTGACCACTGCGGTATCACCAAACACGCCATCCAGGCGACCGTTTTTCAGGTCGAGAATCGCGTTCTGATAGCTGTCATAGGCCACCGCGACCACTTCCGGATGCTGTTCCAGCAGGTACTTCTGGTGCGTGGTGCCGTTTTCCATGCCAATGCGTTTGCCCTTCAGCTGGGCAAAATCACTGAACTGGCCTTTGCGGGCGATCACCACTGCCGAATTGGCGTAATAAGCCTGGGTGAAATCCACCTGCTTGCTGCGATCGTCGGTGATATCCATACCCGAGATGATGGCGTCATAGCGGCGGAATTTCAGCGATGGGATCAGGCTGTCAAACGCGTTGTTGGTGAAGGTACATTCGGCTTTCAGCTGCTGGCATAACGCTTTCGCCAGGTCGATATCAAAACCGACGATTTGATTTTCACGATCCAGAGATTCAAACGGAGGGTAAGTCGCAGAGGAAGCGAAGCGGATTTTTTCCGCTGCCGAGGCATTCATTGCCAGAGTTGCCAGTGCCGCAGCAACGATCCATTTTTTCATTTTGAGACTCCTGTAAATCACTAACGCTCTGAGGACGAACGCGTGACAAGATGCCATCGAATGAATCTTTATGCAACATTATTGGATAAATAATTAAAAAAGGCGGGATGACCCGCCTGGATATTAATTTCTGCGTTCAAATGCCAGCGCGCGGCGTTCAATCAGACGCATCATCAGCGTCAGCAGGCCGTTGACGCACAGGTAAACCAGCCCGGCAGCGGCAAACACCGTGACATCATAAGTACGGCCATACAGCAGCTGACCGTGGCCCATCACTTCCATCAGGGTGATGGTGTAGGCCAGCGAGGTACTTTTGAACACCAGCACCACCTCATTGGAGTACGAGGAAAGCGCGCGTTTAAATGCATAAGGCAGCAGAATGCGCAGCGTATCTTTGCGATTCATCCCCAGCGCCGCGCAGGACTGCCACTGGCCGGAGGGAATGGCTCGCACCGCGCCAAAGAACAGCTGGGTGGTATACGCCGCGCTGTTGAGCGACAGTGCCAGCATGGCGCACAGCCAGGGCTGAGACAGCAGATGCCATAACCACGGCACGTGCTGGATGCTGGGAAACTGCCCGGGTCCATAGTAGATCAAAAAGATCTGCACCAGCAGCGGCGTACCGGTAAATATCGTGATGTACACTTTCACGATGGTGTTCAGCACCGGGACTTTCAGTGCCAGCAACACGGTGAACAGCAGCGACAGCACCAGCGCGGCAATCAGCGAGGCGATGGTGAGCGTCAGGCTGGTGTGCAGCCCTTTCAGCAGCTCAGGTAAATATTGCAGCATATCAGGCCCCCCGCTCGAAACGCGTGGTGCGCAATTCAATACGACGCAGCACCGCCTGACTGAACAGCGTGATAATCAGATAGATGGCGGCTGCCGCCAGATACCAGGTAAACGGCTCCTGGGTCCGGGTCGCGATACTTTTGGTTTGCAGCATCAGATCGTTAACGCTAATCAACGACACCAGCGCGGTATCTTTCAGCAGCACCAGCCACTGGTTACCCAGACCTGGCAAGGCGTGACGCCACATTTGCGGCATGATCAGACGGAAGAAAATCGCCGATTTTTTCATCCCAAGCGCCTGGCCGGATTCCCACTGTCCAACGGGCACCGCTTTCAGCGCGCCGCGCAGAGTTTGTGATGCATAAGCGGAATAGAGCATCGCCAGCGCAATCACCCCGCACAAAAACGGGCTGACATCGAAATTCTCAATCTGTACCTGCACCGGGATGCTGAACAGGCCGAGATTGATATGGAAGCCATCCGATAGCGTCAGCAACAGTTGCGATGCGCCAAAATAGATAAACAGCACCACGAGGATTTCCGGCAGGCCACGGATCAGCGTGACCAGCGCGGTGCCGACCCAGGCGAGCGGTTGCCAGCGCACCGATTCCCAGCCAGCAAAAATCATCGCCAGCGCAAGGCCGGCGATCAGGGCACAAACGGCAAGGCCGACGGTCATACCGGCGGCGCTTGCGAGCGGAATTATTTCATTCATCAGGAATTACTGCTGAAACCATTTGTTGTAGATGGTTTTGTAGGTGCCGTCGGCTTTCACTTTATCCAGTGCAGTGTTGAATTTTTCCTGCAGCTCGGTGTTGCCCATGCGCACCGCAATACCCAGACCGGTGCCGAAGTAGGCTTTGTCGGTCACTTTGTCACCCAGCGCGGCCAGGTTCGGGTTCTGCTTCAGCCATTCGTTTACCACAGCGGTGTCACCAAACACCGCATCGATACGGCCATTTTTCAGGTCGAGGATGGCGTTTTGATAGCTATCGTACGGCACCACGGTGATGTCGCTATGTTTGTCAGACAGGTATTTCTGGTGGGTCGTCCCGTTCTGCACGCCAACACGTTTGCCTTTCAGCGCTGCCACATCCGCCAGTTTGCCTTTCTGCGCGATGAAAATCGCGGAGTTGTCGTAGTAAGGCTTAGTGAACAGGACCTGTTTTTCACGTTCCGGTGTGATGTCCATGCCGGCCATCACCGCATCAAAACGACGGAATTTCAGGCTCGGGATCAGGCTGTCAAAGGCCTGATTGGTGAAGGTACAGGTTGCATCAATCTCTTTACACAACGCATTTGCCAGGTCGACATCGAAGCCCTGAATTTTGTTGTCCGAATCGACAAACTCAAACGGCGGGTAAGAAGCCTCAGTAGCAAAACGCAGGGTCTGCGCAGCGGAAGCGCTCAGGCTTAAACCGGCAAGCAGTGCAGCAAGTACGACTTTTTTCATTAGAGACATCCTGACTTAGTGCGAAAGATAGTTGGCAAACGCTTCGGTTTGCGGCTGTGTAAAGTGGCTGGCGTCGCCCTGTTCCACAATGTGGCCGTTTTCCATGTACACCACACGGCTGGCGGTTTTACGCGCGACTTCCACTTCATGGGTGACGATCACCTGGGTAATCTGCGTCTGCGCCAGCTCACGAATAATGCTGACGATTTGCGCGGTAATTTCCGGGTCGAGCGCCGCAGTCGGTTCATCAAACAACAACACCTGCGGTTCCATCATCAGGGCGCGGGCAATCGCCACGCGTTGCTGCTGGCCGCCGGAAAGGTGCAGCGGGAAACGGTCGGCATAGGGCGTCAGACGCAGACGATCCAGCAGTTTGTCTGCCCGGGCACGGGCCTGATCTTTGCTTAACCCCAGCACACGGCAGGGCGCTTCCATCAGGTTCTGCAACACCGTCAGGTGCGGCCACAGGTTGTATTGCTGGAACACCATGCCAACGTTCTGCCGCAATTCGCGGATCGCACTGTCTGACGGGGTTTTGCTGAAGTCAAAATGATTACCGGCGATCTGCAAACTGCCGGAACGCGGTTGCTCCAGCAGATTGAGCACGCGCAGGAGTGAACTCTTACCCGCGCCGCTCGGACCGAGCAACACCAGCGTTTCCCCCTGCGGGCAGGCCAGGTTGATATCGAACAGCGCCTGGTGGGCACCGTAAAAACAGTTAATGCCGGTTAGTTGAATACTCATGCGCAATAAATGAATAGCAATTGATGCCGCGAATCTTAACGTCACCAGAATAGTTATGCAATTGAGGTGGGTTAAAATTTATTAAAGAGCAGTTAAACCTCAAAAGCGTAGCACAATATCGCGGCAGGCAAGGCCGATGTGGCCGATGGGATGCAAATTCTTCATACGAAATTAACAAACAGCGCCGCCCAGGCGGCGCTGTTCCAATTAATTACTCTCTTCCAGCAATTGGCGCAGCGAACCGCCCCCCGCACGCGGCCAGTCACCGACGTAGCGCACATCATCCACTACCCAGCAGGTGCCTTCGCGGATCATCAACACTTCGTCCTGCCATTTGCGGTCACCACGGGTTAAATCGACGCGCAGCGGAATATTGCGTGCATCGCGATTTGGGATACTGGAGGCACTTGCCACCTCGGCAGCAGTCGGACCCTGGGCCAGGCTGGAGAACAGGTCGCCAGTGCGCCAGTCGGCGGGTTTATTGCTCAGCCCGTTAGCCTGCAACAGTTTCTGATATAGACGATCGCTGAGATAAGGGCGGTATTTTGCCAGCGTCGAATTATCCGGCAATCCCTGCAATGGCTGGCTGACGCGTAAATCGTAGAACTGCTGAGCTACACTGTCCGGACCGCCATCGACGCAGGCCGCGGTTCGCGGACCATTATCCTTAATCACTGGCTCAACGGTGGTGCAGGCGCTGAGCAGCAGAGCAGCGGGAACAAGCAGCGCAAAGGCTTTGTTTCTCATCTCTATTTCCTTGTTGTTCACTGGCAAAGGACCATTTTTAGCATAAAGTATAGCCTTGCATTTACGCCGTACGAGCTAAAGGAGAGAGCAATGGCGTTTCGTTTGCTGCGTGGTGGGCTGTTGCTGGGGTTATTGTTGCTGAGCGGCTGCCAGTCAACCCTTGAAGCGCGCCACGGTTATTGGGTCGATACCGCGCATCCGGCGCAGGGCGCCAGGCCGCGTATCAAAGTTGTGGTGATCCATTACACTGCGGAAGATTTTCCTTCCTCGCTGGCGACGCTCACCGATCGTGAGGTCAGCGCCCATTATCTGATTCCGGCACAACCGCCGCAGCACCGGAGGCAGGGCGTCGTCTGGCAACTGGTGCCGGAAAGCCAGCTGGCGTGGCATGCCGGGCCGAGTTTTTGGCGCGGAGCCACACGGATCAATGACACCTCAATTGGTATTGAGCTGGTGAACAGCGGTTATCAGCGTACCCTGACGGGGCTGCACTGGCAGCCGTTTACCCCGACGCAAATCGCGGCGCTGGAGGCGTTAGTCAAAGACATCAGCGCGCGTTACGACATCCCAGCGGAAAATGTGGTGGGGCATAGCGATATCGCGCCGCAACGCAAACAGGATCCGGGGCCGTTGTTTCCCTGGCGGCAGCTGGCGCTGGCGGGGTTAGGCGCCTGGCCTGATGACGCAACGGTACAACGTTATCTGGGTAACGAGGCGGCAGATGCACCGGTTGATCAGGATGAATTGCTGGATGCTCTGCAACGCTATGGTTATGACGTTGCAGCGGCGAGTACTCCAGCGATGCAGCGTAAGGTTATTACGGCGTTTCAGATGCATTTCAGGCCACGGGATTACCGTGGCCTGGCGGATGCGGAGACGCTGGCGATTGCCCGCGCCCTGCTGGCGAAATACGGCGCGGCGCAATAGCGCCGTTCCGTCATGCCTGTTGCAGGAATGCCTGCCAGTGTGCGACCAGTTGGGTGAGGTCCTCACGACTGACATCCAGATGGGTCACGATACGCGTTACCGGACCGACGCTAATCAACACATCACGTGCGCTCAGCCATGCTTTCAACCCGTCAATCTGCTGCGCGGGCACCTTAACAAACAACATGTTGGTCTGCTGACTCACTACTGCCACACCGAGACTCTTCAGCTGTTCACCAAGCCAGGCGGCGTTGTCGTGATCCTGCTGCAAACGCGTCACGTTATGTTGCAGGGCATATAAGCCCGCCGCAGCCAGAATGCCTGCCTGACGCATTCCACCACCCACCATTTTACGCCAGCGGCGCGCCTGTTCGATGTAGGCTGCCGGGCCGCACAGCAGCGAACCCACTGGCGTACCCAGGCCTTTGGACAGACAGATGGTCAGGGTATCGCAGTAGCGGGCAATGCCTTCCAGCGTGGTATTTTGCGCCACCACGGCGTTAAAAATACGTGCGCCATCGATATGCAACGCCAGCTGGTGCTGACGCGTGAATTGATATGCCTGTTCCAGATAGCCGATCGGCAACACTTTACCGTGATGGGTGTTTTCCAGGCTGAGCAGACGGGTGCGCGCAAAGTGGATGTCGTCCGGTTTAATCGCGGCAGCCACATCAGCCAGCGGCAGAGTGCCGTCTTCTGCGGCAAGGATCGGCTGCGGCTGAATGCTGCCCAGCACGGCGGCGCCACCGGCTTCATATTTGTAGTTATGTGCCTGCTGCCCAACGATATATTCATCGCCACGCTGACAATGGCTCAGCAGCGCCACCAGGTTGGCCTGGGTGCCGGTGGGGAAGAACAACGCTGCTTCTTTGCCGCTCATACAGGCGGCTTCGGCTTCCAGCGCATTGACGGTGGGATCGTCACGGTAGACATCATCACCAGTTTCGGCAGCCATCATGGCGTCGAGCATGGCGGAACTTGGGCGGGTTACGGTATCACTGCGTAAATCGATCACGTCGCTCTCCTGAAAGAAAAAGCGGGCTGAGCGCCCGCATCGCATTTTTTTGCCTGTCCCGTTTTACCTCAGCCAGTTGGTTTTCGCCAGCTCCACGATCTCATCGCCGCGGCCATTCAGAATCGCCCGCAGCATATACAGGCTGAAGCCTTTGGCTTGTTCCAGTTTGATTTGTGGCGGGATGGCCAGTTCTTCTTTGGCGGTAATCACGTCCAGCAGCACCGGGCCGTCGTGGGCGAACGCCTGCTCCAGCGCGTTATCCAGCTCCGAAGCCTTTTCGACCCGAATGCCTTTAATGCCGCAGGCGGTGGCGATGGCAGCGAAATCCGGGTTCTCCAGTTCGGTGCCATCGGTCAGATAACCCCCGGCTTTCATCTCCATCGCCACAAAGCCCAGCACGCTATTATTGAAAATCACCAGCTTCACCGGCAGCTTGAGTTGCGCCACCGAGATGAAATCGCCCATCAGCATACTGAAACCGCCATCGCCACACAGCGCCACCACCTGACGATTACGATCGATCGCCTGCGCCCCCAGCGCCTGCGGCATGGCATTGGCCATCGAACCGTGGTTGAACGAACCGAGCAGCCGCCGCTTACCGTTCATCTTCAGATAACGCGCTGCCCATACGGTCGGGGTGCCGACATCGCAGGTAAAGATGGCATCGTCAGCAGCGAAATGGCTGATTTGCTGCGCCAGGTATTGCGGATGAATCGCCTGTTTATCATTGGCGCTGGCCAGCTCGTCCAGCCCTTTGCGCGCTTCTGCATAATGTTCCAGCGCACTATCAAGATGGTGGCGATCGCTCTTGCTGCTGAGCTGTGGCAGCAATGCCTGCAATGTCGCTTTGATATCGCCCACCAGCGCCATATCGACGTGGCTGTGCGCGCCGAGGCTGGCAGGATTGATATCAATCTGAATGATGTTGGCGGAAGCGGGATAGAACGGTCGATAAGGGAATTGTGTCCCGAGCAGCACCAGAGTGCTGGCATTCATCATGGCGTGAAAACCGGATGAAAAACCAATCAGGCCGGTCATGCCGACATCGTAGGGATTGTCATACTCAATATGTTCTTTGCCACGCATCGCATGCACCACCGGCGCTTTCAGCGTCTCAGCCAGCTTCACCACTTCAGTATGTGCGCCAGCACAACCGCTGCCGCACAGCAGGGTAATGTTTTTGGCCTCGTTCAGCGTGGCGGCCAGACGGCTGATTTCACTGGCGGAGGGCAGCACCTGCGGCAGCTGCGGTGGATACCACTCGGCGCGTGCGCCTTCTGGTGCCGGTTTGAGTGCTACATCGCCCGGCAACACCACCACCGACACGCCACGATTCAGAATCGCTTTGCGCATCGCGATGCCCAGCACCTGCGGCAACTGCTCCGGGTTCGACACCAGTTCGCAATAATGGCTGCATTCGCGGAACAACTCCTGCGGATGGGTTTCCTGGAAGTAGCCGCTGCCAATCTCGCTGGAAGGGATATGGGCGGCGATCGCCAGCACAGGTACGTGGTTACGATGGCAATCAAACAGGCCGTTGATCAGGTGCAAGTTGCCCGGCCCACAGGAACCGGCACAAACGGCCAGCTCGCCGGTAATTTGCGCTTCGGCACCCGCGGCAAAGGCGGCGACCTCCTCGTGACGCGTGGGCATCCATTTAATGGTGCCCATACGATTGAGGCTATCGTTTAATCCATTCAGTGAATCACCGGTAACGCCCCAGATGCGCTTCACACCTGCATTTTCCAGCGTTTTCGCCAGCAGCGCCGCAACAGTTTGCTTCATCGAACACTCCTTTCCGGGAATTTAACGTCAGTGAGAAAGGGTAGACGATGGAATCCGGGCGTAGCCGTGAAAAAATGCGCTACGCCGCAGGGGAAGGGATCAGGCTGAGAACAGGGCGATCAGGATCGGTGCCAGCAGGCTCATGATAAAGCCATGCACAATAGCGGCCGGGACAATTTCCATCCCGCCTGCGCGTTGCAGAATCGGCAGGGTAAAATCCATCGAGGTGGCGCCGCTCAGCCCTAATGCGGTACAGCGATGGCGGGTGACCAGCAGCGGGATCAGCATGATGGCAAATAATTCACGCAGCAGATCATTGAAGAAAGCAGCACTGCCCATCACCGGGCCGAAGGCTTCCGTCATCAGGATGCCGGAGAGGGAGTACCAGCCGAAACCGCTCGCCAGTGCCAGCCCGGTTTTCAGCGGCAGGCCGAGCAGCGTGGCAGCCAGTGCGCCGCCTGCCAGCGCGCTTACCAGTGAGACCGCCGCCACCAGCATGCCACGGCGATTCAGCATCACCTGGCGCAGTGTCATGCCGCTGCCGCGTAACTGAATGCCCACCAGAAACAGCATCAGGATCAGCGCGTACTCGCTGGCGGTGGCGGCGTGTCGCAACGGCGAGGCATGGGTCAGGCCCAGCAGAAAACCGGCCGCTACGGTCGCGCACAGCTTCACCGATTCCAGCGCCATCTGCCAGCGGGAGGGCAGCGTTTGTGGACGATGGTTGTGTTGCCACGGGTAGCGTTTTTCCAGCAGCCACAGTGCGCCCAGCGAGCAGGCGAGAATACACAACATGCTGATCAACGCGGTGTGGAAGATGGTCAGCAGATTGCTGCCGAGGTTGTCGAGAAACGCCAGGCTTACCCCCATCAAAAACAGAATCAGGTAAACGATATTACCGAGCAGACGGTTGACCGACTTCAGCAAACGCGGGCTATGGAACGGCAGCAACCAGCCGATAATCAGCGGCAGCAGGATAATGATCAGTCCGGTATACATCATGAGGCAGTTCGTCCCTGAGAAAAGAGGCGTCACGCTAACCAAAAACATCTGAAGTGTAAACCTTTTCCCCGCCAGATAACTTGACCAACGTAACGCGGGCGACCATGCTCAGGCAAAGAAGAGGAAGAACGCTGCGATGATTCTGGAACATATCGATATTCATGGTTTTCGTGGGATTAATCAGCTCTCGTTACCGCTGACCACCACCAATCTGCTGATCGGGGAAAATGCCTGGGGTAAATCGAGCCTGCTCGATGCGCTCACGTTACTGCTGGCACCCGCGACCGAATCCTATTTATTCACCGAACATGATTTCCATTTTCCCCCCGGCGACCTTGAAGCGCGTATGCATCAGCTTCAACTGGTGTTCCGCTTTCGTGCCGAAAATCATGAAGACGAACCTTTACTGGAGCCCTTCTGGCAGCGTGATAACGCCGGGCGTTACATCAGCTTCAGCGCACGCGGCAAGCGCAGGGAGCAGGGGGTAAAAACCACCCACCGCTTTATCGATGCCCAGGGGGATGTGCTGCCGCTGGAAGGGACGGCACAGGCGCTGGCCCATTTGCGTACCTGGTACCCGGTGTTGCGCGTGCGCGATGCCCGTTTTAGCCGGCGGGCGCGTCAGACAGAAAACGATCCGGCGCGGCGCGCCAGCACTATGAGTGAACTGGCGCTGGAAGTGGATAAACTGACGCGCGATTTGGTCGCGCGGCCGCAAATGCTCAGCGACGAATTGCTACGCCAGGGGTTGCACACCATGCAGCAATTGCTGGAACACTATTTTCTGGTGCAACAACCGGGGGGCAGTGTGGCGCGGGTGGCACCAGAGGTCCGGGACGGCAGCGAGGGCTGGCGTTCGCTGGATCAGCTCAATCATCTTATCGCTGGTACCGAATCACGTAGCCGTCAGGTGATTTTGTTGCGTATGTTCTCCCTGCTGATTCAGGCGCATGGTAGCGCCCCTTTGCCGCCGGGGGCGCGGCCGCTGTTGCTGGTGGAAGACCCGGAAACCCGTCTGCATCCCATCATGCTGGCGGTGGCGTGGAATTTGCTGGATCTGATGCCGGTACAAAAGATTGCCACCACCAACTCGGGTGAACTTCTGTCGCAGGTGCCGGTGGAGCATGTGTGTCGTCTGGTACGTGAGCCGAGCCGGGTTTGCTGCCTGGCGCATTGGTCCGGAAGGGTTAAGCGCCGAGGAGAGCCGTCGCATTGGTTTCCACATTCGCGTCAATCGTCCGTCGGCCCTGTTTGCCCGCTGCTGGTTGCTGGTGGAAGGGGAGACCGAGGTGTGGATCATTAACGAACTGGCGCGTCAGCGCGGTCATCACTTTGCCGCTGAAGGGGTCAAAGTGATTGAGTTTGCCCAGTCGGGACTGAAACCTCTGCTGAAATTCGCCCGGCGTATGGGCATCGCCTGGCATGTGCTGACTGACGGCGACGATGCCGGTAAGAAGTATGCCGCCACCGCGCGTAGCCAGTTACAGCCGCACGAACATGAAAACGATCATCTGACACAATTACCCGCGCTGGATATTGAGAATTTCTTCTATAAGCAGGGATTTAGTGATGTCTATCATCAGGTGGCGCACCTGCCGTTAAACGTACCGATGAATGCCAGGCGTATTATAACCAAAGCCATTCATCACAGTTCGAAGCCGGAACTGGCGATTGCCATAGCCCTGGCCGCCGCTGAACGTGGGCCCGGGGCGGTTCCGCCACTGCTGGATACGTTGTTCTCGCGGGTGATGTGGCTGGCGCGTGGTAAGGCCGATTGATTTTATAGAAAAATCTTGCCGCCAAAGGACGTAAAATTCTCAAAAGAAAAATGCCAGCATCACTGGCTGGCATTTTTTTTCGGGAGTGGTCAGAATGGATGAAGAAGCGCAGGGTTATGCCTGGACCGATGTTTCCACCGGCACGATCAAACTGGCATGGTTGCCTTTCGGCCCTTCATGGACATCGAACTGAACCTGCTGGCCGGCTTTCAGCGTTCTGTATCCCTCCATCTGAATCGTGGAGTAGTGTGCGAAGATATCGTCGCCGCCGCCAATCGGACAGATAAAACCGAAGCCTTTGGCGTTGTTGAACCATTTAACAGTACCCGTCTCCATGCTTTTACTTCCCTCGCAAGACATTTTGATAAGTAGGTGAGGTCATTGAAGCTGTGAGTCGAGCTTGTTTAAAACTCAATCAGCTTGTGTAAGTAGAATGTAGAGAAACGGTCCTTATCGTCAAGCAAACGACCCGAGCGCGCAGGGGGAAATTCATCAAAATTTGAGGCAGTTAACGCTATTGCAAATTTTGTGATACAGGTCGCGCATGCGCTTTCAGGTCCAGTTTTTCATGAGGGAAAAGTGGCTTGACAGGCATGTTAAACTTTAGGTGTGGGCGCAGAATTGCGCGCAACCGTAACGCAGAATTTCGACGGAACATTATGGCAAACACAAACGACTGGCTTAACTTTGAGCATCTGGCCGAAGACAAAGTACGCGAAGGGTTAAAGCCGCCTTCGATGTATAAAGTCATTCTGAATAATGACGATTATACACCTATGGAATTTGTTATTGACGTTCTGCAAAAGTTCTTTTCTTATGATGTTGAACGTGCAACGCAACTGATGTTGAAAGTTCACTACCAGGGAAAGGCAATCTGTGGTGTATTTACTGCAGAAGTGGCGGAAACCAAAGTTGCCCAGGTGAACAATTACGCACGAGATAATGAACATCCGTTGCTGTGTACGCTGGAAAAAGCCTGAAACCGTCTCCATATAGGGGAAAGGTCGTCAGAGCGATAATTGGGGGAGGTGCCTAATGCTCAATCAAGAACTGGAACTCAGTTTAAACATGGCTTTCGCCAGAGCGCGTGAGCACCGTCATGAGTTTATGACCGTCGAGCATCTGTTGCTGGCTCTGCTCAGCAACCCGTCGGCCAGAGAGGCACTGGAAGCCTGTACGGTGGATATAGTGGCTCTGCGGCAGGAACTCGAAGCCTTCATCGAACAAACCACACCGGTGTTGCCCACCAGTGAAGAGGAGCGTGATACCCAACCAACGCTCAGCTTCCAGCGTGTGCTGCAGCGTGCGGTTTTCCATGTCCAGTCATCCGGGCGCAGTGAAGTTTCTGGCGCAAACGTGCTGGTCGCCATCTTCAGCGAGCAGGAGTCGCAAGCGGCTTACCTGTTGCGCAAACATGAAGTGAGCCGCCTCGATGTGGTGAACTTTATCTCCCACGGTACGCGTAAAGACGAGCCTGGTCAGGCACAGAATACGGAAAATCCGGTTAACGAAGAGCAGGCAGGCGGGGAGGAACGTATGGAAAACTTCACCACCAATCTTAATCAGCTTGCTCGCGTCGGCGGGATCGACCCGTTGATCGGCCGCGAGAAAGAGCTGGAGCGTGCCATTCAGGTCTTGTGCCGTCGCCGTAAGAATAACCCGCTGCTGGTGGGTGAATCGGGCGTAGGTAAGACCGCCATCGCAGAAGGCCTCGCCTGGCGTATTGTGCAGGGCGATGTGCCGGAAGTGATGAAAGATTGCACCATCTACTCGCTGGATATCGGTTCACTGCTGGCAGGCACCAAGTATCGTGGTGACTTTGAAAAACGTTTCAAAGCGCTGCTGAAACAGCTGGAGCAGGATAACAGCAGCATTCTGTTCATCGACGAAATCCACACCATTATCGGTGCGGGTGCGGCGTCGGGTGGCCAGGTGGATGCGGCAAACCTGATTAAGCCATTGCTTTCCAGCGGTAAAATCCGCGTGATGGGTTCCACAACCTATCAGGAATTCAGCAATATCTTCGAGAAAGACCGGGCGCTGGCGCGTCGTTTCCAGAAAATCGACATCACTGAACCGTCGGTGGAAGAAACGGTGCAGATCCTCAATGGTCTGAAACCGAAATACGAAGCGCACCATGATGTCCGTTACACTGCCAAAGCGGTACGTGCGGCGGTGGAGCTGGCGGTGAAATACATCAACGATCGTCATCTGCCCGATAAGGCGATTGATGTGATTGATGAAGCCGGTGCACGTGCGCGTCTGGTTCCAGCCAGCAAACGTAAAAAAACCGTCAATGTGTCTGACATCGAAACGGTGGTAGCACGTATCGCTCGTATTCCGGAACAAAGCGTTTCGGCGACCGATCGCGATACGCTGAAAAACCTTGGCGATCGTCTGAAAATGCTGGTGTTTGGTCAGGACAATGCGATTGAAGCTCTGACTGAAGCCATCAAGATGAGCCGTGCAGGCCTCGGCCAGGATCGTAAACCGGTTGGTTCTTTCCTGTTTGCCGGTCCAACCGGTGTCGGTAAAACCGAGGTGACGGTGCAGCTGGCGAAAGCGCTGGGCATTGAGTTGCTGCGTTTTGATATGTCGGAATATATGGAACGTCATACGGTGAGCCGTCTGATCGGTGCGCCTCCGGGGTATGTGGGCTTTGACCAGGGGGGCTTGCTCACCGATGCGGTGATCAAACATCCGCACGCTGTGGTGCTGCTCGATGAAATCGAGAAAGCTCACCCGGATGTGTTCAACCTGCTGCTGCAGGTGATGGACAACGGCATGCTGACGGATAACAACGGCCGTAAAGCGGATTTCCGAAACGTGGTGCTGGTGATGACCACTAACGCCGGTGTGCGTGAGACTGAACGTAAGTCGATTGGCCTGATTCAGCAGGACAACAGCACCGACGCGATGGAAGAGATCAAAAAAATCTTCACGCCGGAGTTCCGTAACCGTCTCGACAACATTATCTGGTTCCGTCACCTGTCTGCGGAGGTGATTCATCAGGTGGTGGATAAATTTATTGTCGAGTTGCAGGCACAGCTGGATGCGAAAGGCGTGTCGCTGGAAGTTAGCGATGATGCGCGTGACTGGCTGGCTGAGAAAGGGTATGACAAAGCGATGGGCGCGCGTCCGATGGCGCGTACCGTGCAGGAAAACCTGAAAAAACCGCTCGCCAACGAACTGCTGTTTGGTTCACTGGTGGATGGGGGTTCAGTGTCCGTCGCGCTGGATAAAGAGAAAAACCAGCTGACCTACCATTTCCTCAGTGCGGAAAAACGTAAAACCGAAGGGACTGTGCATTAATCAGGTTGTGGTTAAACCCTTTGTATAGTCTTAGAAGCCCTGGTGCATTGCACCGGGGTTTTTTTTATCGTTACCAAATGAAAAAGGCCGGATGCGAATCCGGCCTTTTATCGCGTTCAGAAAACGCGTGAGATGAGTAGCGTCTTAGCGACTACGGAAGACAATGCGGCCTTTGCTCAGGTCGTACGGGGTCAACTCGACAGTCACTTTGTCGCCCGTCAGGATGCGGATGTAGTTTTTGCGCATTTTACCGGAGATATGAGCGGTAACCACGTGCCCGTTTTCAAGTTCTACGCGGAACATGGTGTTAGGTAACGTATCCAGTACGGTACCTTGCATTTCAATATTGTCTTCTTTGGCCATCGAATCCTCTGGGTGAACTACCAAACTGTTGAACCGGCAAGATAATGCCGAATTCCATGATTTATGTAAAGAAACGTTGGTGATTTTGCCAACACTTCGCCGTGCGTCGCGCCAATGCGCGTGCATTACGGATTAAATTCGGGTGTTTTTGACGTCTGCGGGGGATTAGCGGGCTAAGAATCTGTAGCAATCGGCATCGGGCGCACAACTGAAACAGCTTCGGGAAAACAGTCACTTTCCCAGCCTGGCAATTCCGGCTCGCCACAGCGAAGCGCGGACGACATACCAAACTCGCTTATTATATCACTTTTGCCGCGTATTGTGTGCAAAACATCTGCGCGGGCCGTCAAAAAAGGGTTTGTGTTTGCCAGCAACCGGGTAAAACCGGTTGCCACGCCAGTGTTTGTACATACTGCAAATAATCGACACGCGGAATTTCGACTGCACCTAAAGAGGCAGTGTGGGGATTGAGTACCTGGCAATCAATCAGCCGTCCGTTGTGGCCGAGAAAGTGCTGGCTGAAGACCCACAGCGCGGTTTTTGAGGCATTTTCTTCACGGCTAAACATCGACTCGCCACAAAAAATCTGGCCCAGTGCCAGACCATATAATCCCCCAACCAGCCGTTGTTCATGCCATACCTCGACCGAATGGGCATGGCCCAGTTCATACAAGCGCAGCCAGGCACGCTTCACCTCGAAAGTGATCCAGGTACCTTCCTGACGATGACTGGCGCAGCCTTCCAGTACCTGGGCGAACGCCTGATTCATGGTGACGCGATAGGGGGAGCTACGGTGAAAACGCGCCATGCTGCGACTGAGGTGGAAAGATTCCGGCAACATAATGGCGCGGGGATCGGGCGACCACCAGAGAATCGGATCGCCCGGTGAGAACCAGGGAAAAATGCCACGCTGGTACGCATTCATCAAACGGGCAGGGGAAAGATCTCCACCCATCGCCAGCAAGCCGTTCGGCTCACGTAGCGCCATTTCCGGAGGCGGAAAATGCAGCGAATCGCGTGACAGTTGTACCAGTCTCATTGCGTTAATTACCCTTACGGCAGTTCGCTAAGACTATAGCGCAAAGCGTTGGTGGAAACGCCAGTAACGTCCTTCTTTTGAGATTAATTCGTCATGAGAACCAGATTCAATAATCTGTCCCTGATCCATCACACAAATACGGTCCATTTGCGCCAGCCCACTCAGGCGATGTGTCACCATTATCAGTGTTTTCCCCTGGGTGACTTGCTGCAACAGCATCAGAATTTGCTGTTCGGTGGTGGCATCCAGCCCTTCGGTTGGCTCATCAAGCAGCCAGAGGTCTCCACCGTGCAGCAAGGCCCGTGCAATCGCCAGACGGCGCATCTCGCCACCGGAAAGGGGACGACCACCTTCTCCCATCCAGGCATTCAGCCCCTCGCTGTGTTCAGCCAGATGGCTAAGCCCCACCTGATGCAGGGCGGCGGTAAGTTCTTGATCACTGGCAGCGGGGCAGGCCAGCAGCAGGTTATCCCGTAACGTCTGACTGAACAGATGAACCCGCTGTGTGACGACGCTGATGCGCTGGCGCAGCGAGGTTTCGTCCCAGTTCGCCAGCGGGATCCCGTTCAGCGCGATGCTACCCTGCTGCGCCTCCCAGCCGCGGGTGATCAATGCCAGCAGGCTGGATTTGCCGCATCCGGTAGGCCCAAGCAACGCCAGGTGTTCACCCGTCTGCAGGCTCAGGGAAAAGTTATGCAGCACGGCTTCCGGACGCTGCGGGTAGCTGAACTGAATATTTTCCAGCGTCAGGCTAATGCCCGCTGGCGTGTTGACCCTGGCTGGTGGAAAACGAATAGCCGGAGGTTGATCGATAATTTCCTGCACCCGTTGTGCCGCGCTGGTGACCTGCGTGAGCGGCAAAAATGCCCCGGCAACCGGAGCCAGCGCTTCAAACGCCGCCAGGCCACAAAAGACGAACAGGGCGAGAAATGCCCCTGGGGCGCTGTCCCCGCCGACACCGGCAGCCGCAATCCACAGCAGCAGCGTCACGGTGACACCGGTAATCAGTAACAACAGACTTTGCGCCACAGCCTGCAAACGATGTTGCTTGCGCTGGGCCTGTTGCCAGTCGACCTCCTCACTGTCAAGCTGTGCCCGCCAGCGCGGGGCCGCGCCATAGATTTGCAGTTCAGCCAGTCCGGTGAGCCAGTTCGTGAGTTGTAAACGCCAGTTAGCCTGATGCTGCGCGATCTGCTGGCCCGCACTGGCGCCAAAACGCCAGAACAGCGGCGGTATCACTAACAGCGTTGCCAGCATGATGCCGCCAAGCAATAGCGCCAGCGGCACATCCAGCCAGGCTAAGCCGAGGGTCACAGCAACGATCACCACGGCAGCCCCCACCAGAGGTGAGATCACGCGCAAATAAAGGTGATCGAGCGTATCGACATCGCCAACAAAACGGTTGAGCAGGTCCCCCTGGCGAAACTGCGCCAGCTGTTGCGGGGCCAGCGCGATTAATTTGCTGAAGGTGAAGACGCGTAAATGTTGCAGCACGCGGAAGGTGGCATCGTGGCTGACCAGACGTTCGAAATAACGCGCTGCGGTGCGAATGATCGCTGCACCTCGTACTCCGGCGGCGGGTAACATATAGTTGAAGCTGTACAGACCGGCAACGCCCGCCACCGAAGAGGCAGCCAGGAACCAGCCGGACAGGGTCAGCAAACCAATGCTCGCCAGCAGGGTGGCAATCGCCAGCACCATTCCCAGGCCAAGACGCCACGGATGACGTCGCCATAAACGTAAAAAAGGCATCAGGCTATGCATCAGGCAATCTCCTTCTGACGATGCTGCACCATCTCGCGTAATGGCCCTTCCTGCTGATGCAGCTGTTGCCAGTGACCTTGCTGCACCAACTGACCGTTTTGCATCACCCAGATTTCATCCCAGCTGGCGAGGTCGCTGAGCTGATGGGTAATCATCAGGGTGGTTTGTCGTGTCGCGGCTTGTTTCAGGGCCGCCATCACCCGTTGTTCGCTCTGACTATCCAGTCCTGATCCCGGCTCATCCAGCAACAGCAGTTGCGCCGGTTTCAGCAGCGCACGGGCCACCGCCACACGCTGAGCCTGGCCGACGGATAAGCCTGTCGCGCTATCACCGAGAGGCGTATCCAGCCCCTGGGGCAGCCGTGGCAGAAATTCCGCGACGCCAGCATCATCCAGCGTGCGCTCCAGCTCTGCCTCAGTGACGCTGCGTCCCATCAACACGTTTTCACGCAGAGTGGCAGCAGGTAAGTGCGGGTTTTGCCCCACCCAGGCCAGTTGTTGCTGCCAGCTGGCGCGATCGATGTCACGCAACTCCGTACCGTTGATTTTCAGCGATCCCGCATAAGGCAGAAAGCCGAGCAACACATTCATCAGGGCAGTTTTGCCCGCGCCACTTTGCCCTACCAGCGCCACGCGTTTTCCTGCTGCGAGGCGGAAGGTCAGCGGCTGAGATAGCGCTTCGCCGCGGGCGGTCATCACCACCAGATCGCTGGCTTCCAGCTCAAGAGGCGCGGAAAACGTGACTACTGCGCCTGCTGATGCGGGTGTGTCGGGGCTGTCCTGAAGAAAACGATCCAGTGCATCTGCCCCGCCCACGGCCTGGGCTTTGGCATGGTAAAAGGTGCCTAAATCACGCAGTGGCTGGAAGAATTCCGGGGCGAGGATTAATGCAAGGAAACCGGCAAACAACGTGACGCCGCTGTGGTAATGACCAAAATTCAGCTCGCCAAGGTAGGAGAAGCCGAAATACACCGCCACTACGGCAATCGCCAGTGAAGCGAAAAACTCCAGCACCGCTGACGAGAGGAAGGCCAGACGTAACACCTCCATGGTGCGTTGACGAAAATCGGTGGTGGTACGGCTGATGGCCTGTTGTTCGGCACTGGCACGATCAAACAGGCGCAGCGTCTCGCGGCCACGCAGGCGATCGTAAAAATCCCCGCTGAGTCTGGCCAGCGCGAGGAAATTACGTCGGTTGGCATCGGCAGCGCCCATACCGACCATCGCCATAAACAGCGGAATGAGTGGGGCGGTGACCAGCAAAATCAATCCGGCTGCCCAGTTAATCGGGAAAATCGCCACCAGAATGGCGCAGGGAATAAAAACCGCCAGCGACATTTGCGGCAGATAGCGGGCGTAATATTCCTGCATCTCCTCAATCTGCTCCAGCAGTAGCGTCGCCCAGCTGCCGGCGGGTTTACCCTGAATCCAGGCCGGACCCAGCGCATTCAGTCGGTCCAGCACTTGCTGCCGCAGCGCCCGGCGGATCGCCATCCCCGCGCGCTGACCAGCCATCTCACGGCCATAGTTCAGTGCGGCGCGCAGTACAAAACACAGCAGCAGCAGGGCAAACTGGCTGATAAGTTCAGCGCGGGGTAGATGAGTGATGATCAGCGCCTGTAACAGCGTGGCGAGCAGCCATGCCTGGGCAATGATCACCAGGGCGCTGGCAAAGCCCAGCAGAGAAACCAGACGCAGGCTGCGTGCACCGTGATGACGTTGCTGGCGAAGCCAGCGGATAAGTTCCTGTTGTCGCGATTTGTTCATGCGAAGCCGTTCGATGATCCAGATAAGAAGCCGTGGAGAGGGGAAAACCTCTGCAAGGTCAGGCGCATGAACTGTAGCACGCAGGTAATAAAAAAGGCGACCAAAACAGGTCGCCTCCGGCAATTATGATCAAGTTATTAACAACTTACTTATCGTTTTTAACCAGACCATCAAGGTAACGTTCAGCATCCAACGCTGCCATACAACCGGTACCGGCGGAGGTGATCGCCTGACGATAGATATGGTCCATGACGTCACCGGCGGCAAAGACACCCGGGATGCTGGTTTGGGTGGCGTTGCCGTGCAGACCGGACTGAACTTTGATGTAACCATTTTCCAGCGCCAGCTGACCTTCGAAGATCGCCGTGTTAGGGCTATGGCCGATAGCGACGAACAGACCGGCAACTTCCAGCGATGCTGGCTCTTCACCTTTGGTTGACAGCAGTTTCAAACCGGTCACACCCATCTGATCACCCACCACTTCATCCAGGGTGCGATCGGTATGCAACACGATATTGCCGTTGCGCACTTTTTCCATCAGACGATCGATAAGGATCTTCTCGGCGCGGAAGTTGTCACGGCGGTGAATCAGGTGAACTTCAGCAGCGATATTCGCCAGGTACAGCGCTTCTTCCACGGCGGTGTTACCCCCGCCAATTACCGCGACTTTCTGGTTGCGGTAGAAGAAACCGTCACAGGTGGCGCAGGCCGATACGCCTTTGCCTTTAAACGCTTCTTCAGAAGGCAGGCCAAGGTAACGGGCAGAAGCACCGGTGGCGATGATCAGTGCGTCCGCGGTGTATTCGCCGCTGTCACCGGTCAGGCGGAACGGACGGTTCTGCAAATCAACGGTGTGAATATGATCGAAAATGATCTCGGTGTTGAACTTCTCCGCATGCTCATGCATACGTTCCATCAGCGATGGACCTGTCAGATCGTGCGGGTCGCCCGGCCAGTTTTCCACTTCAGTGGTGGTGGTGAGCTGACCACCTTTTTCCAGACCGGTAATCAAGACCGGATTCAGGTTGGCGCGTGCGGCATAGACTGCCGCAGTGTAACCGGCAGGGCCGGAGCCCAGAATGAGCAGCTTACTGTGTTTGGCCGTACTCATGTGTTCCTCAGTTTCTTGTCTGACAACATAGCGAATGATTGTAGGGAAATTACCGGCGCAAAAAAAGTCTTGAGCGATTTTGTTAACAATCGCTGCAAGCGGCGTAGACGATGAGTGGTGATTCTGCACGCCGATTGCGCCAAAAGGGGGCAATGCTCGGTAATTTGTGGTGCAGCTGTATAAAAAATCTCATTAGAAAACAGGAACCCAGCACTCTGTATGGCATCTTGTACTGAATTTGGATGTTTTACTTTGACAATCGCCTGCGCATTTGCGAAAACATTATCAGAAGCAGAGAAGATTTAGCGATTCGAAACAGAATTTCATGCCTGTTTTGGTTTGTTTCGCCAAATAAACTCAGCCTGACATTGGTAATGACGCATGATGTGGACAGACAACATGCGTCATACGGATGGTCGCATTACTGCACAGGCTTATGGTCTTCACTTCGAGTAAGGCCCTGAACAATGAACGTTTTCAGGGTGTGGCAGGTTAAGGGAAGGAATTAAGAGAGACAATAATAATGGTAGACAATAAGAAGCGCCCCGGAAAAGATCTGGACCGAATCGACCGCAACATCCTCAACGAATTGCAAAAGGATGGTCGTATTTCCAATGTTGAGCTTTCGAAACGTGTGGGCTTATCGCCGACGCCGTGTCTTGAGCGTGTTCGCCGCCTGGAACGTCAGGGTTTCATTCTTGGTTATACTGCACAGCTCAACCCGCATTATCTCGATGCTTCACTGCTGGTGTTTGTTGAGATTACTCTGAATCGTGGTGCGCCCGATGTGTTTGAGCAATTTAACGCCGCCGTGCAAAAACTTGAGGAAACTCAAGAGTGTCACCTCGTTTCCGGTGACTTTGACTATCTGCTGAAAACCCGTGTGCCGGATATGTCAGCGTATCGTAAACTGTTGGGCGAAACCTTGCTGCGCCTGCCAGGCGTGAACGACACCCGCACCTATGTGGTAATGGAAGAGGTCAAACAGAGCAATCGTCTGGTGATCAAAACCCGTTAACGCAGGGCAGGTGCAAAACTTGCAGGATTTCGGTACACTCCTGTGAATTCATACAGGACCAGCGTCGGGCGTGCCCGACGCTGTTGCCTTCTTAATTTACAGGCACCTGGAGAGTTCTCTTGAGCCAGGAATATACAGAAGACAAAGACGTTTCATTACAACCGCTGAGCAGCGGACGTCGGCTGCTTGAAGCGTTGCTCATCCTTGTGGCCTTGTTCGCCATCTATCTGATGGTTTCTTTGGTCAGTTTTAACCCTTCCGATCCCAGTTGGTCGCAGACGGCCTGGCACGAGCCTATCCATAATTTGGGTGGCAGCGTGGGGGCATGGCTGGCTGATACCTTGCTGTTTATCTTCGGCGTGATGGCCTATGCCATTCCTCCGGTGATCATCGGCTTATGCTGGATAACCTTCCGCCAGCGCGATCGCCACGACTACATCGACTACTTTGCCGTTGGGCTACGTCTGATTGGCGTGCTGGCGCTGGTGGTCACCACCTGTGGTCTGGCGGCACTAAATGCTGACGATATCTGGTATTTCGCCTCCGGTGGCGTGATCGGCAGTCTGATCAGCAACGCCATGGCGCCCTGGTTCAGCTCGGCAGGCGGCACCTTAACGCTGCTGTGCGTGTGGGCTGCGGGCATTACGCTCTATACCGGATGGTCATGGCTGACGATTGCCGAAAGAATTGGTGGCGTGGTGATGGGGGTGCTGACGTTTGCCAGCAATCGCTCCCGTCATGATGAACCCTGGCAGGAAGATGATGAGTATGAGGACGAAGATGAACATCAGCAGGCGGATGACGTTGTTCCCCCGCTGCGTGCCGCTGCGTCTGATGACGATGATGTTCTGCTGGCTAAACCCCGTAAGGTGAATGAAGCGCCACTGGCCGATGTGCAGGATGATCCGTTGCTGGCGAAAGCCAGTGCCGCGACGGCTGCCGCCATTGCCGTGAGCAGTGAAGCCGCTTTGCAGGAGCCGCAGGTTGCGCCAGCGGCTCCGCTCCAGCCAGCAGAAACAGCTGCGCCGCAGCCTGTGACGCAACCCGTGCAGCCGACGCAGCCTGCTCCGGTCGTCCCCGTTGCAGCACCTCAGCCGCCGTTGTATCGGTTTGAGGTTCCTGCTGAGACACCCGCATTCTCCCCGGTGGATGACGATGATGGTCCACAGATGGGTAACTGGCAGGATGCTGCGCAGGTCCCGTCAGCGCTGAACACCACGGCCAGCGCCGCCCTGGCTGCCGGAGCGGTCAAGGCCGCATCATCCAGTGCGCCTTACATGCCAGCGTTCGATGTGGTGCCGGAGCGTGATTACAATCCGCAGGTTAAACAGGGTATTGGCCCGGAACTGCCTCGTCCGAATCCGGTGAAACTGCCGACACGACGTGAACTGGCATCCTATGGTATCAAACTGCCGTCGCAGCGGATGGCGGAAGAGAAAGCCAGAGAGACAGAGCAGCCGGTGTCGTCACCTGTGCTGGATCAGCTTGCGGCTGATGATGCAGAAGCTTTGCAGCAGGCGCAGTTGCGTGATGCTTTCCAGTCGCAGCAACAGCAGCGTTATGGCGAAAGCTGGCACACGGAAGCCGCAGCGGAAGACGAAGAAGCGTTGCAACAGGCACAGCTGGCGCGCCAGTTTGCTGAGCAGCAGCAACAGCGTTATGGGGAAGAAAAAGCGCCTGAGCCTGATGACGGACCGGTATTTAACCTCGATACCTCGTCAGCGTTTGATTTCTCACCGATGAAAGATCTGGTGGATGACAGCCCAACTGAGCCGTTGTTCACCATCGCGGCGACACCGGAACCCGAAGTTCCTGCGCCCACACAGTGGCAACAACCGGTTGCGCCGCAGCCACAGGTGGAGACTTCCTTTGATGAGGAAAGCAGCCCGTGGTCCGCTGCTGAGCCTGAACCCACTGTGGAAGAAAAACCCGCGAAACCGGTGCAGGATAGCTTGTTCCATCCGTTCCTGGTTCGCCATGAACAGCCGCTGGAGCGTCCTTCTACGCCGCTGCCGACCCTCGATCTGCTGACGCAGCCGCCAGCGGAAGAGGAGCCGGTGGATATGTTTGCGCTGGAACAGACGGCGCGCCTGGTGGAAGCCCGTCTGGCCGATTATCGCGTCAAAGCGGAAGTGGTGGGGATCTCTCCTGGCCCGGTTATCACCCGTTTTGAACTGGATCTGGCACCGGGCGTTAAAGCCGCGCGTATCTCCAACTTGTCGCGCGATCTGGCCCGTTCGCTTTCCGCTGTGGCAGTGCGTGTGGTGGAAGTGATTCCTGGCAAGCCCTATGTGGGTCTGGAACTGCCGAACAAACATCGTCAGACGGTTTATCTGCGCGAAGTGCTGGATTGTGCCAAATTCCGCGACAATCCTTCGCCACTGGCGGTGGTGTTGGGGAAAGACATTGCCGGCCAGCCGGTGGTGGCCGATCTGGCTAAAATGCCGCATTTGCTGGTAGCCGGTACTACCGGTTCGGGTAAATCCGTCGGCGTTAACGCCATGATCATCAGCATGCTGTATAAAGCCACGCCAGAAGAAGTGCGCTTTATCATGATCGACCCGAAAATGCTGGAGCTTTCCGTATACGAAGGTATTCCACATCTGCTGACGGAAGTGGTCACCGACATGAAAGACGCCGCCAATGCGCTGCGCTGGAGTGTGGGTGAGATGGAACGGCGTTATAAGCTGATGTCGGCGCTTGGCGTGCGTAACCTTGCCGGTTACAACGAAAAAGTCGAGCAGGCTGAAGCGATGGGGCGTCCGATTCCCGATCCGTTCTGGAAACCGGGCGACAGCATGGATATCACGCCTCCGGTTCTGGAAAAACTGCCTTACATCGTGGTGATGGTCGATGAATTTGCTGACCTGATGATGGCGGTTGGCAAGAAAGTGGAAGAACTGATCGCCCGTCTGGCTCAGAAAGCGCGTGCGGCAGGCATCCACTTAGTGCTGGCAACCCAGCGTCCGTCGGTGGATGTGATTACCGGGTTAATCAAAGCTAACATCCCGACACGTATCGCCTTTACCGTATCGAGTAAAATTGACTCGCGTACCATCCTCGATCAGGGCGGTGCAGAATCGCTGCTGGGGATGGGTGACATGCTGTATATGCCGCCTAACTCGTCGCTGCCGATGCGTGTCCACGGCGCGTTTGTGCGCGACCAGGAAGTGCATGCTGTCGTGCAGGACTGGAAAGCGCGTGGACGACCGCAGTATATCGATAGCATTACCGCGGGCGAAGAGAGTGAAGGTGGTGGGGCTGGTCTGGAAGGTGACGAAGAGCTGGATCCGCTGTTCGATCAGGCGGTGGCTTTTGTGGTGGAGAAACGCCGTGCCTCGATCTCGGGTGTCCAGCGCCAGTTCCGTATCGGTTATAACCGTGCTGCGCGCATTATCGAACAGATGGAAGCGCAGGGCATTGTGTCCGAACCTGGACATAACGGTAACCGTGAGGTGCTGTCGCCACCACCGCATGAGATGTAACCCGATGCAGTACCAGCGTTAATCCCGGGCCAGTATTTACTGGCCCATTGTTTATCTGGCAGTCGATCCCCATATCAACGGGAGTTTTCGGCTTTTTCTCCTGTCGAACAGACAGTGCGGCAACTACGTTTATGCAGTAAGTGTCGGGAAACAATGAATAAGGAATCGAATCAGATGAAATTACGCGTTATTGCCTGTGGTCTGCTGGCCTCTTTTCTTTCTGCTTCCGTGCTGGCGGATGCGTCCAGTGATTTGCAGCAGCGTCTGAATAAAGTGAGCAGCTTCCATGCCAGTTTCAGCCAGAAAGTCACCGATGGTAGCGGTGCGAATGTGCAGGATGGAGAAGGCGAACTGTGGGTCAAACGTCCGAGCCTGTTTAACTGGCATATGACGGCTCCGGATGAGAGCGTGATCATTTCCGATGGTAAAACGCTGTGGTTCTATAATCCCTTTGTGGAACAGGTCAGTGCCAGCTGGTTGAAGAATGCCACCAGCAACACGCCGTTTATGCTGATTGCCCGTAACCAGCCGAGTGACTGGAAGCAATATAACATTAAGCAGCAGGGCGATAATTTTGAGCTGACGCCAAAAAGCAGCGACGGTAATCTCAAGCAATTCACCATTACGGTAACGCCGTCAGGCACTATTAATCAGTTCAGCGCGATTGAGCAGGATGGCCAGCGCAGCAGCTATCAGCTCAAAAGCCAGACCAATGGTGCTATCAGCCCGGACAAATTCACCTTTACGCCGCCTAAAGGGGTAACGGTAGACGATCAACGTCAGTGAGGTCACGGTGAGTAACCTTTCCCTGGATTTCTCCTCCAGTAATGAATTTCAGCCACTGGCCGCGCGTATGCGGCCGGTGACGTTGCAGCAATACATCGGTCAGCAACATTTACTGGCACCCGGTAAACCGCTGCCGCGCGCGATTGAAGCGGGCCATCTGCATTCGATGATTCTGTGGGGGCCGCCAGGGACGGGGAAAACGACACTGGCAGAGATTATCGGACATTACGGCAAAGCCGATGTCGAGCGTATCTCTGCGGTGACCTCCGGGGTGAAAGAGATTCGCGAAGCGATTGAACGTGCCCGGCAAAATCGTCAGGTCGGTCGTCGCACTATCCTGTTCGTGGATGAGGTGCATCGCTTTAATAAAAGCCAGCAGGATGCGTTTTTACCGCATATCGAAGATGGCACCATCACCTTTATTGGTGCCACCACGGAAAACCCATCGTTTGAACTGAACTCGGCGCTGCTGTCGCGGGCGCGTGTTTATCTGCTGAAATCGTTAACCACGGCGGATATTGAGCAGGTTCTGCAGCAGGCAATGCAGGACAAGGAACGAGGCTATGGCAACAGCGACATTTTGCTGCCGGACAATACCCGGCGCATGATTGCCGAGCTGGTGAATGGTGATGCACGTCGGGCTCTGAACACGCTGGAGATGATGTCCGATATGGCGGAGATCAATGCTCAGGGCCAACGCGAGCTGACGCCACAGCTACTTAATGAGGTCTCGGGTGAGCGGGCTGCGCGCTTTGATAATAAAGGCGACCGTTTTTATGATCTGATTTCCGCCTTGCATAAGTCGGTACGGGGTTCCGCGCCGGATGCGGCATTGTATTGGTATGCGCGGATTATCACCGCCGGTGGTGATCCGCTGTATGTGGCGCGTCGCCTGCTGGCGATCGCCTCAGAGGATGTCGGTAATGCCGATCCACGAGGGATGCAAGTGGCGATTGCTGCCTGGGATTGTTTTACCCGCGTAGGACCAGCCGAAGGCGAGCGGGCCATCGCCCAGGCCATTGTTTATCTGGCGAGTGCGCCCAAAAGTAATGCTGTCTATACCGCCTTCAAAGCGGCGATGCATGATGCGCGTGAGTTCCCTGATTACGATGTTCCTGAGCATCTGCGCAACGCACCCACCAGGCTGATGAAAGAGATGGGGCTGGGTAAAGAGTATCGCTACGCCCATGACGAACCGAATGCGTTCGCCGCAGGTGAAGTTTACTTCCCACCGGAAATGGCACAAACACGCTACTATCATCCCACCAACCGTGGGCTTGAAGGGAAAATTGGCGAAAAACTCGCCTGGCTGGCTGAACAGGATCAAAATAGCCCGATAAAACGCTACCGCTCCTAAAGACGTTACGGTAAGGTGAGCAAGGAATTCAATGCATTCCAGAGGGATGCATCCCTTCATTCGTTCAATCAACCTTAATTACACAGGATAAGCATGCTCGATCCCAATCTGCTGCGTAACGAGCCAGACGCAGTCGCAGAAAAACTGGCACGCCGGGGATTTAAACTGGATTTGGAAACGCTGCGCTCCCATGAAGAGCGTCGTAAAGTATTGCAGGTCGAAACAGAAAATCTGCAGGCTGAGCGTAACTCCCGATCCAAATCCATCGGTCAGGCCAAAGCCCGTGGGGAAGACATCGAGCCGCTGCGTCAGGAAGTGAACGCGCTGGGCGAACGCCTGGATGCTGCTAAAGCAGAACTGGATGCCCTGCAGAACGAAATCCGTGATTTTGCGCTGGCACTGCCAAACCTGCCGGCAGACGAAGTCCCGCTGGGTAAAGATGACACCGAAAACCTCGAAGTTGCACGCTGGGGTGAACCACGCAAGTTTGATTTCCAGGTCAAAGATCATGTGGAGCTGGGTGAGCAGGCGAAAGGATTAGATTTCGCGTCGGCGGTGAAACTGACCGGCTCACGTTTTGTGGTCATGCAGGGTCAGATTGCCCGTCTGCATCGCGCCCTGAGCCAGTTTATGCTTGATCTGCATACCCAGCAGCACGGTTATCTTGAGACCTATGTGCCTTACCTGGTTAACCAGGACACGCTGTATGGCACTGGTCAGCTGCCGAAGTTTGGTGGAGACCTGTTCCATACCAAACCGCTGGATGAAGAAGCGGGCAGCAGCAACTACGCGCTGATTCCGACGGCGGAAGTGCCGCTGACCAACCTGGTCCGCGATGAAATCGTCGAAGAAGAAAACCTGCCGCTTAAACTGACTGCACATACGCCATGCTTCCGTTCTGAAGCGGGTTCCTATGGCCGTGATACGCGTGGTTTGATCCGTATGCACCAGTTCGACAAAGTGGAGATGGTGCAGATTGTGGCACCGGAAACCTCCATGCAGGCGCTGGAAGAACTGGTCGGTCATGCCGAGAAAGTGCTGCAACTGCTGAATCTGCCATACCGTAAAGTGCTGCTGTGCACCGGTGATATGGGCTTTGGTTCCACCAAAACCTATGATCTCGAAGTGTGGTTACCGGCTCAGAATACCTACCGTGAGATCTCCTCCTGCTCCAATATGTGGGATTTCCAGGCGCGTCGTATGCAAGCACGTTGCCGCAGTAAGACAGAGAAGAAACCTCGTCTGGTCCATACCCTGAACGGTTCTGGCCTGGCGGTAGGTCGTACGCTGGTCGCGGTGCTGGAAAACTACCAGCAGGCGGATGGTCGTATTGAAGTGCCTGAAGTTCTGCGTCCTTATATGGGCGGCATTGAATTTATTGGTTAATCTTCCGCTGTATTTAAAAACCCGGTTATGCCGGGTTTTTTTATTTCTTAAGTACAAAGCGGTTTAATCTTTGCCGCGGATTAATCAGAAATAAACGTTATCGATACTATCCCGCCTCTGTTGCCTAAAAATATGCAAATTCATAGAGATAGCCAAACGGTAGAGAATGTTCTTTCGTACTCTAACTAACTGAAGATAAAAAAATTAAATTGTTCAGCAGCAAAATGTGCGGCGGTTTTTTTTTGCACATTGACTTTAAAATAGCGAATGGCAAACTGCGCGCAATTCTCTCCAATTCTTTGGTTTTTATCCCTATGTCAACCTGGTCGCGCCCCGTCCTGCTACTGCTTTGCGGTTTGCTGCTTCTGACGGTGTCTATTGCTGTGCTTAATACGCTGGTGCCGTTATGGCTGACGCATGATCAACTGCCGACCTGGCAGGTGGGGATGGTCAGTTCATCGTATTATACCGGTAATCTGGCGGGCACTCTGCTCGCTGGCTTGTTGATCACGCATTACGGTTTTAACCGTTGTTACTATCTGGCGACCGTGCTGTTTGCCGTTGCGACGGTGGGGATGGTACTGTTGGATGGTTTCTACAGCTGGACTCTGCTGCGTTTTGTCGCGGGTGTTGGCTGTGCGCTGATGTGGGTAGTGGTTGAAAGCGCCTTGTTGTGCAGCGGCACGGTGCGCAATCGCGGCCAGCTGCTGGCTGCGTATATGATCATTTATTATCTTGGCACCGTTGCCGGACAATTGCTGGTCAGCCGGGTATCGACCGAACTGCTGCATGTCATTCCGTGGGTCACGGCGCTGGTGTTGTGTGCGGTGCTGCCGGTGGTGTTTGTGCGCGTCAATGCCGGTGCTGCCAGCGAAGACGCTTCACCGGGTCGCATCTGGCCAATGTTGCGTCGCCGCAGCTCCCGCCTCGGTATTAACGGCTGCATTATTTCCGGTATTGTGCTGGGTTCACTTTACGGCCTGATGCCGCTGTATCTTGCTCATCAGGGCATGAGCGATGCAACCGTCGGGTACTGGATGGCGTTGCTGGTGAGTTCAGGCATTGTGGGGCAGTGGCCGGTTGGCCGTCTGGCCGACCGCTTCGGTCGTCTGCTGGTGCTGCGTGTTCAGGTGTTTGTGGTGATTCTGGGCGCGATTGCCATGCTCAGCGATGCCGCCATGGCTCCGGCGTTGTTCGTGTTGGGTCTGGCTGGATTTACGCTGTATCCGGTGGCAATGTCCTGGGCGTGTGAAACGGTCCCGCATCATGAACTGGTGGCAATGAACCAGGCGCTGTTATTCAGCTACACCATTGGCAGCCTGGTGGGGCCGGGTATGACGGCGATGCTGATGCAAAGCTACTCTGACCGTCTGCTGTTTGTGATGATTGCAGTGGTCGCGCTGGTTTATCTGGTGATGTTGCTGCGTAAGGCGGATCATCATGCCACGCCGGTGGCCCACGCCTAAAGCATACGTTGTGGCGGCGCAATTGACTGCGCCGCTACGATTTAATACATCACTTGGTGCCCATAGCCGGTGAGAATATTCTTCACCCGTTCCATGGTCTCTTTGCTGGGCGGTTTTACCCCTTCCAGTTTGTACTCTTCACCCATGGCAATCCATTTATGCTTACCTAATTCGTGGTAAGGCAACAGTTCGATCTTTTCAATGTTATCCATGTCTTTGGTAAATTCTCCCAGCCGATGGACTGAATCGTCATCATCGGAATAGCCGGGAACCACCACAAAGCGAATCCAGGTGCGGATTCCTTTCTTCTGCAAATAGTGGGCAAAATCCAGCGTACGGTGGTTGGAAACGCCGACCAGAATCTGATGAATATCGTCATTGATTTGTTTCAGGTCGAGCATCACCAGATCGGTCACTTCGAGTAACTCGTCGATGATCGGATCGTAGCGACGCACAAAACCATTGGTATCCAGACAGGTATTTATTCCCTCGGCCCGACAGGCGCGGAACCAGTCACGCACGAACTCTGCCTGCAGGATAGCCTCGCCGCCGGATGCCGTGACACCGCCGCCAGAGGCGTTCATGAAGTGCCGGTACGCCAGCACGTCTTTCATCAGCTCCTCAACGGTCACCTCTTTACCACCGTGAGTATCCCAGGTATCACGATTGTGGCAGTAAAGGCAGCGCATCAGGCAGCCCTGGAAGAAGGTAATAAAGCGGATGCCTGGGCCGTCAACGGTGCCGCAGGATTCAAAGGAGTGGATACGACCGATGGCTGACATTGCGATGAGTTCTCCGGTTAGCCTGAAATCAGGCGGCACAATCTTTGTTGTGCTCTGAGGTTTAAGTCGGTTTTGCCAGCGTGCCTGAGATAAGCCTTCTGGCAAAACGACCTGGAGAAAAGGCTCCCGCAGGAGCCTTTTATTACCGGGATTGAATTACAGGGACTTGGTGAAAGTACGGGTAATCACATCCTGTTGCTGCTCTTTAGTCAGCGAGTTAAAACGTACTGCGTAACCTGAAACACGGATGGTCAGCTGCGGATATTTCTCCGGATGATCCATCGCATCCAGCAACATTTCGCGGTTCATCACGTTAACGTTCAGGTGCTGGCCGCCCTCAATGGTGTTGGCTTCATGATGGAAGTAACCATCCATCAGGCCAGCAAGGTTAGCTTTACGTACGTTGTCGTCTTTGCCCAGCGCATTCGGCACGATGGAGAAGGTATAAGAGATACCATCTTTGGCGTAGGCGAACGGCAGTTTCGCGACGGAAGTCAGTGAAGCCACTGCACCTTTCTGGTCACGTCCGTGCATCGGGTTAGCACCCGGTCCGAACGGTGCACCGGCACGACGACCATCCGGGGTGTTACCGGTTTTCTTACCATAAACCACGTTAGAGGTAATGGTCAGCACAGACTGAGTCGGTACGGCGTTGCGATAGGTTGCCAGTTTCTGAATTTTTTTCATGAAACGTTCAACCAGGTCACAGGCCATGTCATCGACGCGGGCATCGTTGTTACCGAACTGCGGATACTCACCTTCGATTTCGAAATCAACAGCCAGGCCGTCAGCATCACGCACCGGTTTTACTTTGGCGTATTTGATGGCAGACAGGGAGTCAGCAGCCACAGACAGACCAGCGATACCACATGCCATAGTACGGTAAACATCGCGGTCATGCAGTGCCATCAGTGAGGCTTCGTAGCTGTATTTGTCGTGCATGAAATGGATGATGTTCAGGGCGGTGACATACTGTTTTGCCAGCCAGTCCATGAAGTGATCCATGCGCGCCATTACGGTATCGAATTCCAGCACGTCATCAGTGATTGGCGTTTCTTTCGGGCCAACCTGCATTTTCAGTTTTTCATCAACGCCGCCGTTGATTGCGTACAGCAGGGTTTTTGCCAGGTTAGCACGGGCACCGAAGAACTGCATTTGTTTACCGATAACCATCGGGCTAACACAACAGGCGATGGCATAGTCATCGTTGTTGAAGTCAGGGCGCATCAGGTCATCATTTTCATATTGCAGTGATGAGGTATCGATGGAAACTTTGGCCGCGTATTTTTTAAAGTTAATCGGCAGTTTTTCTGACCACAGAATGGTCATGTTAGGTTCCGGTGATGGACCCATGGTGTACAGCGTGTTCAGGAAACGGAAGGTGCTTTTGGTCACCAGAGTACGACCATCAACGCCCATACCAGCCAGAGACTCAGTTGCCCAGATTGGGTCACCAGAGAACAGTTCATCGTATTCCGGAGTACGCAGGAAACGCACCATACGCAGTTTCATGACCAGATGGTCAATCAGTTCCTGAGCTTCATCTTCGGTCAGTTTGCCAGCTTTGATGTCACGTTCAATGTACACATCGAGGAAGGTAGACACACGGCCAAACGACATGGCGGCACCGTTCTGTGATTTAACCGCAGCCAGGTAGCCAAAATAGGTCCACTGTACGGCTTCCTGCGCATTAGTGGCAGGCACAGAGATGTCGCAACCATATTTCGCTGCCATCTCTTTAATCTGACCCAGCGCACGATGCTGTTCAGAAATCTCTTCACGCAGACGGATAGTGGCTTCCAGATTGACGCCGTTTTCCATATCGCTTTGCAGAGAGTTGAACTGTGCAACTTTGTCTTTCATCAGATAGTCGATGCCGTAAAGTGCGACACGACGATAGTCACCAATGATACGGCCACGACCATAGGCATCCGGCAGACCGGTCAGAACACCAGATTTACGGCAGCGCAGAATGTCGGGGGTATAGACATCAAACACGCCCTGGTTATGGGTTTTACGGTAATCAGTGAAGATTTTTTTCAGTGATGGATCCAGTTCGCGGCCATAAACCTTACAGGAGCCTTCCACCATTTTGATGCCGCCAAACGGAATAATGGCACGTTTCAGCGGCGCTTCAGTTTGCAGACCAACGATTTTTTCCAGTGACTTGTTGATGTAACCAGCATCGTGCGCAGTGATGGTTGAAGCGAGGTCGGTATCAAAGTCGACAGGTGCGTGAGTGCGGTTTTCGATTTTGATGCCTTCCAGCACGTTATCCCACAGTTTAGTGGTTGCCGGAGTTGCACCTGCGAGGAATGACTCGTCGCCTTCATAGGGGGTGTAGTTTTTCTGGATGAAGTCGCGTACGTTGACATTGTTCTGCCATTCGCCCGCGCTAAATCCTTCCCAGGCTGACGCCATTTTTTCATTCAGTTCGGTCATGATATACCTGCCTTATTTAGGGAGACTTTGACGTTCAGCGCGCGATGCGCGCCCGTACTAATTTCTTGCTTAATGCACCGGGTCATCACCACGCAGATAGATAACCCAGTAGGTCAAACCGACTAACAACCCACCACCTATGATGTTGCCAATGGTTACAGGAATAAGGTTGTCGACAATAAAGTTACCGACACTGAGCGCCGGGAATTGTGATGCACTGGCGCCCGCCATCTGCCAGAACTCAGGACTGGCGAAATCACGGATGACGATAGCCATCGGGATTAAAAACATGTTAGCGATGCTGTGCTCAAAGCCGCTGGCAACGAACATGGCTACCGGCAAAATCATCGCCACCATTTTGTCCAGCAGGCTGCGGCCGGAATAACTCATCCACACGGCCAGGCAGACCATCAGGTTGGCAAGGGTGCCAAGGCTGACTGCTTCAATAAAGGTATGGTGCATTTTATGGTCGGCAGTTTGCAGCACATTCAGACCCCAGGCACCGTTAGCAACCATGTGCTCACCAGAGAGCCAGATAAGAACCACAAAAAATATCGCACCGATCAGGTTGCCGACATACACATTCAGCCAGTTACGGGCCAGCTGGCCCCAGGTGATACGACCACTGGCTTTCGCCACCACAATCAGCACGGTTGAGGTGAAGAGGTCCGCACCACAAACGACCACCAGCATCAATCCCAGAGAGAAGCAGATACCGCCAATCAGTTTTGCCATGCCATAAGGCATAGCACCACTGCCGGTGGTGGCGGTGATATAGAACACAAAAGCGATAGAAATGAATACGCCAGCGGTAATGGCAAGAAAGAAGGTGGTTAGGGGGTGTTTTGTTGCTTTGTAGACCCCGGCATCTTCAGCAACCTTTGCCATTGCAGCCGGTAATAATGAATTAAACGGGTTGTCAGTTTTCACACTAACGCTCTCCAGGAATTATCTGGGATTAATACTAACAAAGGAGTATAGGTCAGGAATTGATGTGGATCATATTTGCCTGGAGACCAGGCAACCTGAAGTGATTTTTAACGATGAAAATTAAGATAACTTATTGAATTTATTTGTTTAAATTTTTTTTAAAATATACAACTATTGTTGAAGATGACATCTGGAATGATACGAAATTGTTATCGCTGAGCCTCTGCAGGGATACGAAAATGTGACTTGGTGATGGAGAGAAATTAACCGTTGTCGACGGTTACAAAAAAGGCACTGATTTCATTCAGTGCCTTTTTATCTGTTAGCCGGTGTTTATTGCAAAATAATGATATTTATTTTGCCGACCAGTAACGACGCTTAGCAGCCTGTAATTTTTCATAGGCAGCAAGCAGGGATTGGTGCGCCGGGAAGGCTTTCAAATCCAGGTCTACTGCCTGCAGGCCATAGAAAGGTGCCTCACCGCTGATGGCAGCAGAAGCAGCGTCGACGGCAGCTTCGCCATACATACGAATGAATGCACGATGGTACTGCACAGGATCGCGTTCATCTTCCATCGCCAGCAGCAATAGCGTTTGCAGGCAGCGGTAGTAGTTAGCACGCTCTGCGCTGAAGATGGATTGGTTGAATTCCATCGTCCATTCCGTCCAGATCAGCGCCTGATCCAGGTCACCACCGGCCAGTGCCAGCATGGCTTTCAGTTCGCCAATACGCAGCGTATACCAGCCGTTATCTTTACCGGTCGCCAGACCCAGCAGTTCGCGCACACGGGTGAAGTCATCATGGCCTTCATCATCCAGCTGGGTGATCAGCTCCAGATAGGCTTCAGGTTCCCACTGGCTTTCCGGCAGTGCCAGCAGCGTTTCACGCAGCGGAGCGCCCATACTATTGTTGGCCAGCAGCAGGTCTTCAGCCGGATAGATATCCGACATGCCCGGTACGATGATGCGGCAGGCATAGACGCTCAGATGTTCGTAGTCCGCGATGTACACTTCTTTATCTTCAGCGCGGAAAATCGCCATCAGGGTGTCAAATTCTTCCTGCGTGGTACCGGCGAAGCTCCAGTCAACAAACGGATAATCCGCTTCGTCTTTGAACATATCCCAGGAGATCAGACCACTGGAATCGATAAAGTGGGTTTCCAGGTTGGCATGTTCCGCCACTTCTTCGTCATCAAAGGTCGGCGGAGTGAAGACGTCGAGATCCTTCAGGCTGCGGCCCTGCAACAGTTCGGTAACGGTACGCTCCAGCGCGACGCCAAAATCAGGATGTGCACCAAAAGAAGCGAAACAGGTGCCATTCTCCGGGTTGAACAATACGACACAAATAACCGGATAGTTACCGCCGAGTGACGCATCATAGGCGAAGATCGGGAAGCCTTCTGCTTCCAGGCGCGCGATGGCCTCGATCACACCAGGATAACGCTGCATCACTGCGTCAGGAATTTCCGGCAGGCTGATGGACTCAGCAATGATGCGGTTTTTGATATGACGCTCAAAAACTTCTGACAAACCCTGTACGCGGGCTTCGTTTGCGGTATTACCCGCTGACATGCCGTTTGAAACATACAGGTTGCCGATAATATTCATCGGGATATAGACCGTTTGCTGATCCGACTGACGGGTAAAGGGCAGCCCACAAATACCCCGTTCCGCATTACCGGATTGCAGATCGATCAGTTCGCTGGCGCTCAGGCTATCGTCAGGATCATAGAATTTGCGCAGACGGGCGTCGAGAATACCTTCTGGCAGGCTATCGTCATCTGGCAGCGCGAACCACTTCTCGTTTGGGTAGTGAACAAATTCGCCGTTGGCGATGGATTCACCCAGCCAGAAGTCAGCAAAAAAGTAGTTGGTTGAGAGGCGCTCGAAGTATTCGCCCAGCGCGGAAGCCAGCGCTGCCTTTTTACTGGCACCTTTACCGTTGGTAAAGCACAGCGGGCAGTCGCGATCGCGAATATGTACTGACCATACATGCGGGACCGGGTTCAGCCACGAAGCTTCTTCGATGTTGAATCCTAAATCCTGCAATTTGTGCTGGAAGCGTGAAATGGAGTCTTCCAGTGCGGCGTCTTTACCTGGAATAAAAGTTTGCGTCATGATGGCGCTCTCTAAGTCAATGAGGTGGGCGTAAAGCGCGCAATAGTACGGGTTTTGCGCGGCCAGCGCTATACCCGCATATTACAGGCTTCAGGTGTGCTGGCTGTCATCCGATTTTAGTTCGCCGATAAACCTCACAATATTCCATTGCGGATTGCATTTATGACATAAGCTGTCGCCGGGCTGGCTCTGGAAATGTGATCGCGGATGGATTAGTGATTGCAGCCACCCGGAGGCAATGATAAAACCGGTAGGGTATTCATAACCGTTCGATATGACAGTGGTGAGGGGAAATGACGCAGGTTTACAATTTTAGCTCCGGTCCAGCGATGCTGCCGGTTGAAGTGCTCCGTCGTGCAGAACAAGAACTGACAAACTGGCACGGGTTAGGCACCTCGGTGATGGAAATCAGTCACCGTAGTAAAGAGTTTATTCAGGTCGCGGAAGAGGCTGAGAAGGACTTTCGCGATCTGCTGAAAATCCCCGCCAACTACAAAGTTTTATTCTGTCATGGCGGTGCGCGTGCACAGTTTGCTGCCATCCCCGGCAACCTGCTTGGTGCAGCGAAAAGCGCAGATTACATCGATGGCGGTTACTGGGCGCACAGCGCCATCAAAGAGGCTGAGAAATTCTGCTCGCCGAATACCATCGATGTAAAAACCACCCGCGACGGCAAACGTGCCATTCTGCCAATGCGTGAATGGCAGTTGAGCGATGATGCGGCTTATGTCCACTTTTGCCCGAACGAAACCATTGACGGTATCGCGATTGATGAACAGCCGGATTTTGGTGACAAAGTTGTCGTGGCTGACTACTCGTCAACCATCCTGTCTCGTCCGATTGATGTCAGCCGTTATGGTGTGATTTATGCCGGCGCACAGAAAAATATCGGACCGGCTGGCCTGACTCTGGTTATCGTGCGTGAAGATTTGCTTGGCAAAGCTCACAGTTATGTGCCTTCCATCCTTGATTACAAGGTGCTGGCAGAAAACGATTCCATGTTTAACACCCCACCGACCTTCGCGTGGTATCTCTCCGGCCTGGTGTTCAAATGGCTGAAAGAGAAGGGTGGCGTTGCGGAAATGGACAAGCTGAACCAGGCGAAAGCGGACCTGCTTTACGGCGTGATCGATAACAGCAACTTCTATCGTAACGATGTTGCCGCTGAAAACCGTTCACGTATGAACGTACCTTTCCAGCTGGCTGATGCGGCGCTGGACAAAGTATTTCTTGAAGAGTCACTGAAAGCGGGTCTGCATGCGCTGAAAGGCCACCGCGTGGTTGGCGGTATGCGTGCCTCCATCTACAATGCGATGCCGCTGGAAGGTGTTAAAGTTCTGACCGACTTTATGGTCGATTTTGAACGTCGCCACGGCTGATGATTTATTAGTACCAGTCTGACTGGTTTCAGGCCCCGTTTTCGGACGGGGTTTCGTCTTTTCTGGAGATTTGGTTTCACATGCAGGACTCCCTGACTTTACAACCGATTGCCCGCGTTGATGGCACGGTAAATTTACCGGGTTCAAAAAGCGTTTCTAACCGCGCGCTGCTGCTGGCTGCGCTGGCTAAAGGCACCACGCGCCTCACCAACCTGCTGGATAGCGATGATGTTAAGCATATGCTTAACGCGCTGAAAGCGCTGGGTGTGAGCTACACGCTGTCTGCGGATCGCACGGTCTGCATCGTGACCGGCAACGCAGGCCCTTTGCATTCAGACCAACCCCTGGAGCTGTTTCTCGGCAACGCAGGTACGGCTATGCGCCCGCTGGCGGCGGCATTGTGCCTGGGTCAGCAATCCATTGTGTTGACCGGTGAACCGCGCATGAAGGAACGTCCGATTGGACATCTGGTTGATGCACTGCGTCAGGGCGGAGCGAAAATTGATTATCTGGAGCAGACGGACTATCCACCTTTGCGCCTTAATGGTGGTTTCAATGGCGGTGAAGTCAGTGTCGATGGCAGCGTTTCAAGCCAGTTCCTGACGGCGTTATTGATGACGGCCCCGCTGGCCCAGCAGGACACCACGATCACCATTAAAGGTGAACTGGTATCGAAGCCGTATATCGACATTACCTTGCATCTGATGCGTTGCTTTGGTGTTGAAGTCGATAACCAGAATTACCAGCGCTTTGTCGTTAAAGGTCAACAACAGTATCAGTCACCGGGTGATTACCTGGTGGAAGGCGATGCATCATCCGCATCTTATTTCCTCGCGGCAGCCGCGATTAAAGGCGGCACTGTGCGTGTCACCGGCATTGGTCGTAATAGTGTGCAGGGCGATATTCGCTTTGCGGATGTGCTGGAGAAAATGGGCGCGGTGGTTGAGTGGGGGGATGATTACATCGCCTGCACGCGCGGTGCATTAAATGCCATCGATATGGATATGAACCATATCCCCGATGCCGCCATGACTATCGCTACAACGGCGCTGTTTGCGCAGGGCACCACCCTGATGCGTAACATCTACAACTGGCGGGTGAAAGAGACGGATCGTCTGGCAGCGATGGCGACTGAATTGCGTAAAGTCGGTGCTGAAGTTGAAGAAGGCCACGATTTTATTCGTATCACGCCGCCGTCTCAGTTGCAGCACGCGGACATTGGGACTTACAACGACCACCGTATGGCGATGTGTTTCTCGCTGGTGGCGTTGTCGGACACGCCAGTGACCATCCTGGATCCGGGGTGTACGGCGAAAACCTTCCCCGACTATTTTCAGCAACTGGCGAAAATCAGTCACAAGGCCTGATGCGTAGCAACCCGGTACATCATGTACCGGGTCACTCTGCTTTCTGCTGGCCCTGAGTTGCCACAAATTCCTCCGATTCTGTTCAAATTTATAACACTGTCTGCGCTAAGGGGTAACGAACCTCGCGCGGGCAGCGTATAATGCCGCGCAATCCAGACAGCCGTGCAGGCTGAAAATACGCATCCAGCAACAGGAGAAGACAATGACGGCAATCGCCCCGGTTATTACCATCGATGGGCCCAGTGGTGCAGGGAAGGGGACCTTGTGCAAAGCGATGGCGGAGTCGTTGCAGTGGCACTTGCTGGATTCTGGCGCTATTTACCGCGTACTGGCATTGGCTGCGCTTCACCACCAGGTGAATATTGAGTCTGAAGAAGCGCTGGTACCGATGGCTGCGCATCTTGATGTGCGCTTTCTCTCCGTTGAGGGTGAGATGCAAGTGATCCTTGAAGGGGAAGATGTCACCGGGGAAATCCGCACCCAGGAAGTCAGCAACACGGCATCACGTGTGGCGGCATTTCCGCGTGTGCGTGAGGCGCTGTTGCGTCGTCAACGGGCGTTCCGTGAGGAACCTGGATTAATTGCTGATGGTCGCGATATGGGAACCGTTGTCTTCCCGGATGCACCAGTAAAAATCTTTCTTGATGCCAGTTCAGAAGAGCGTGCTCATCGCCGTATGCTACAGTTGCAGGAGAAGGGCTTTAGTGTTAACTTTGATCGCCTTTTAGCCGAGATAAAGGAACGCGACGACCGCGATCGTAACCGCGCCATCGCCCCTTTAGTGCCTGCAAATGATGCTCTGGTGCTGGATTCAACCAGTATGTCCATTGAGCAAGTGATTGAAAAAGCACTTGATTATGCCCGCCAGAAGCTGGGCATTTAATCTTTTCGGCAACCGAATTGTTATAACCCTGTACCACGGATCCGGTGCCGGGCATGTGAAACAACCCCATCCGACAATGACGTCAGGTGGACGTTAAATTGAAGAATCCTGAAGATTATCAATATGACTGAATCTTTTGCTCAACTCTTTGAAGAGTCCCTGAAAGAAATCGAAACCCGTCCGGGTTCCATCGTTCGTGGCGTCGTTGTTTCTATCGACAAAGACGTAGTCCTGGTTGATGCGGGTCTGAAATCTGAATCTGCAATCCCTGCAGAGCAGTTCAAGAACGCAGCTGGCGAACTGGAAATCCAGGTGGGCGACGAAGTTGACGTTGCTCTGGACGCAGTAGAAGACGGCTTCGGTGAAACCCTGCTGTCCCGTGAAAAAGCTAAACGTCACGAAGCTTGGATCACGCTGGAAAAAGCTTACGAAGACGCTGAAACTGTTACCGGTGTTATCAACGGCAAAGTTAAAGGTGGCTTCACTGTTGAGCTGAATGGTATTCGTGCGTTCCTGCCGGGTTCACTGGTAGACGTACGTCCGGTTCGCGACACTCTGCACCTGGAAGGCAAAGAGCTTGAATTCAAAGTAATCAAGCTTGATCAGAAACGTAACAACGTGGTGGTTTCTCGCCGCGCAGTTATCGAATCTGAAAACAGCGCTGAACGTGATCAGCTGCTGGAAAACCTGCAGGAAGGCATGGAAGTCAAAGGTATCGTTAAGAACCTCACTGACTACGGCGCATTCGTGGACCTGGGCGGCGTTGACGGCCTGCTGCACATCACTGACATGGCCTGGAAACGCGTTAAGCATCCGAGCGAAATCGTCAACGTGGGCGACGAAATCACTGTTAAAGTGCTGAAGTTCGACCGCGAACGTACCCGTGTATCTCTGGGCCTGAAACAGCTGGGCGAAGATCCGTGGGTAGCTATCGCTAAGCGCTATCCGGAAGGCACCAAGCTGACCGGTCGTGTAACCAACCTGACTGATTACGGCTGCTTCGTAGAAATCGAAGAAGGCGTTGAAGGTCTGGTACACGTTTCTGAAATGGACTGGACCAACAAAAACATCCACCCGTCTAAAGTTGTTAACGTGGGCGACGTGGTTGAAGTTATGGTTCTGGACATCGACGAAGAGCGTCGTCGTATCTCCCTGGGTCTGAAGCAGTGCAAATCTAACCCATGGCAGCAGTTCGCTGAGACCCACAACAAGGGTGACCGCGTTGAAGGTAAAATCAAGTCAATCACTGACTTCGGTATCTTCATCGGCCTGGACGGCGGCATCGACGGTCTGGTTCACCTGTCTGACATCTCCTGGAACGCGACTGGCGAAGAAGCCGTTCGTGAGTACAAAAAAGGCGACGAAATCGCTGCCGTTGTACTGCAGGTTGATGCAGAGCGTGAGCGCATCTCTCTGGGCGTGAAACAGTTGGCTGAAGATCCGTTCAACAACTACATCACCCTGAACAAGAAAGGCGCTATCGTGACTGGTAAAGTCACTGCAGTTGACGCGAAAGGTGCTACAGTAGAATTAGCTGATGGCGTAGAAGGTTACCTGCGCGCTTCTGAAGCTTCACTGGACCGTATCGAAGACGCAACTCTGGTTCTGAGTGTTGGTGACGACGTTGAAGCTAAATTCACCGGCGTTGACCGTAAGAACCGCGTTGTAAGTCTGTCTGTCCGTGCGAAAGACCAGGCTGATGAGAAAGAAGCTATCAACACTGTTAACACCAAACAGGAAGAAGGCAACTTCTCTAACGCTATGGCTGAAGCGTTCAAAGCGGCTAAAGGCGAGTAATCGACCCGAGGCACCGGGTGGCGTAAGCTACCCGGTTTCGGTAAAAGCTGTCATACCTTTCCAAACAGGGATTAACCGGAGGTTACATGACCAAGTCAGAACTGATTGAAAGACTTGCTGGCCAGCATACTCATATTCCGGCGAAAGTCGTTGAGGATGCGGTCAAAGAGATGCTCGAGCATATGGCCACAACGTTGGCACAGGGCGAGCGCATTGAAATCCGGGGATTCGGCAGCTTTTCTTTGCACTACCGCGCACCGCGCACCGGACGTAACCCGAAAACGGGTGACAAAGTTGATCTGGAAGGTAAATACGTTCCTCACTTCAAGCCGGGCAAAGAATTGCGTGACCGTGCGAACATTTACGGCTAAGCCGTTACCGAACATTGAAAACGACACCTTCTGGTGTCGTTTTTTTTTTGCCTGAATAGCTCCGGCGAGCGCGCTTCAGAAAAGATGTCATACCGCTGCAAACTCGACGATTTCCCGGAAGCTGACGCAGAAAACACCCATTCACTTCAATAGAAAAACCGCCAGTTCTGGCACACTCTTTTCTCCTTTCACGGAGAAGAAAGATGCCGACCACATGGATTGTGTTGGCAGGGTTAATGATCCCTGCTGCGTTGCCTTTAGGTTTTCTGCCACAACTGCCAGGTGATGGCATCCTGTTGGTGATAGCCATGGCTGCTTTGCTGCTAAGGTTGCAGCCGCTCCCTTCATTGCGCATTGCTGCACCCGTTTTGCTACTGATGCTGTGGGCGCTGGCCGAAGCCCGTCAGATGACTGCCAGTATTGACCTTCTGACCAGGGCACCGGTGAATGCTATTGTGCGGGTCACCGATGTGCGTGAAGACAACAAACAGCTGAAGATCCAATTGCTGCAAATTGATGGGCGCTATCAGTTTCCCCCGATATTCGCCACACTTAACGATAATGGCGAGGGAGAGCCGTTCTGTGCAGGACAGCGCTGGCAGATGCAGCTTCGCTTACGCCCTGTTCATGCCCGGCTCAATGAGGGAGAGTTTGATTTACAACGTTTTGCCGTAGCACAACATACGCCGTTGCAGGGAACCATCATTCGGCGTCAGGAAATGAACAAGGCATGTAGCTGGCGATCACGCCTGATTCAATACCACTTGCCCGCATTCGCGCAGATGAAGTCCCCAGCCATTGTGCAGGCTCTGGCATTTGGTATGCGCGATGCGATGACCGAAGAACAGCGGCGGTTATTGCGCGAGACGGGAACTGCGCACCTGATGGCTATTTCGGGTATGCATATCGCGCTGGCGGCGAGTGTCGGCTGGATACTTGCACGCATGCTGCAGATTTTTTTCCCCGCCAGACGCATTAACTATATGTTTCCTTTGATAGCGAGTGGGTTAACGGCGGCAATTTACTGCTGGGTATCCGGCAGTCATCCCCCTGCACAACGAGCGATGCTGGCTCTCACACTTTGGATAGTATTACGTATTGTAGGCTGGCAGTTAAATGGCTGGCAGGTATGGACATTATGCGTTGGGCTGCTGCTCTTTGTTGATCCTCTCACCGTCTTATCCGAGAGTTTTTGGCTTTCAGCACTGGCGGTAGCGGTATTGCTCATCTGGTATCACTGGTTCGCATTACCGGTGGGTTTCCGCACCCGGCGTCGCTGGATAGTGTTGCAGCTGCTGCATTTGCAGTTGGGCATGATGTTGCTGATGGCACCATTGCAAATATTTCTGTTTCAGGGCATCAGTATCAGTGCATTGCTGGCAAATCTGCTAGCTGTACCAGTCATCTCTTTTATCTCTGTGCCGCTGATATTGCTGGCGATGCTGGTACCAGTAGTACCGTTATCCAGTAGTTTGTGGTGGCTGGCTGACCAGTCGGTTCATAAGGTGATGCAGGGGCTGGCGTGGCTTCCTCCGGGCTGGCTGGCCTGGGGAGAGGCATTGCCAGCGATGGGTTTGCTATGGGGCGGGACATTAGCCTGGCGTAGCGGGATCCTTTATCGCGCACCTGTACAGTGTTGCAGCATCGCGGTTGCTCTATTGATCTGGCGTAGCAATACGCCGCGTGAAGAATGGCAAATTGACATGATCGACGTAGGGCATGGGCTGGCGGTGGTTATCACCCAGGGGGATGAAGCGGTGCTGTATGACACCGGACCACGCTGGAACCAGGGCGATGCCGGTAATCGTGTCATACTTCCCTGGCTGCAGCGTAAAAACAAAACGCTCCGTGCAGTGATGCTGAGTCATAAGCATCTGGACCATCGTGGTGGACTGGACTCGATTGTTGCCGCTATGCCTGAGACATCGGTGCGCAGCGCTCTGCCCGAGACTCACCATCTCCCCTGTTTTCAGGGGGAGACGTGGCTTTGGGGTAAGTTACGTTTTAACGTGTTATGGCCACCCCGGGGGGCCACCCGGGGGGAAAATAATGATTCCTGTGTGGTGCGCGTTGATGATGGCAAAGTCAGCCTGTTGTTAACCGGGGATATTGAGCTGGAAGCGGAAAGACAATTGGTGACGCAGCAAAAGCAGGCGCTGGCCTCGACCATCCTGCAAGTGCCGCATCATGGCAGCCGCACATCCTCCAGTGCGTTGCTGTTACGCAATGTCGCAGGCAGGGTAGCGATTGCCTCGGTGGCGCGCTACAACGCCTGGCGAATGCCAGCCAAAACGGTAGTCGATGCTTACCGCCAGAATGGATATCTTTGGTATGACACTGCGCAATCAGGACAGATTCACATCGCGATTAATGCAGGTGATTGGCAGATTAAGGGTTTAAGAGAGCAAATAATGCCCCGCTGGTATCATCAGTGGTTTGGCGTCAAACGTGAATCCAGGTAGAATGAGCGGCTATTTCAAACAGCGTGAATAAATGATGCATCAAGACAAAGATCTCTCAACGTGGCAGACATTTCGCCGACTCTGGCCGATGATTGCGCCCCACAAAGCTGGCTTATTCGTGTCTGCTGTGGCGCTGATACTCAATGCGGCAGGCGATACTTTAATGCTCTCCCTGTTGAAACCTTTACTGGATGATGGCTTCGGTAAAGCTGACAAATCCGTACTGCTGTGGATGCCGCTGGCGGTAATTGGCTTAATGCTTATCCGCGGCGTGACCAGCTATATTTCAAGCTACTGTATTTCATGGGTTTCAGGCAATGTGGTGATGAATATGCGCCGTCGCCTGTTTAGCCATATGATGGGGATGCCGGTTGCCTTCTTCGACCAGCAATCCACCGGTACGCTGTTGTCCCGTATTACCTATGATTCTGAGCAGGTCGCTTCATCATCATCCAGTGCGCTGGTCACGGTGGTGCGTGAAGGGGCGTCAATCATTGGCCTGTTCATTATGATGTTCTACTACAGCTGGCAGCTGTCTTTGATCCTCATCCTGCTGGCGCCGATTGTGTCATTCGCGATTCGTAACGTCTCAAAACGCTTCCGTAATATCAGCAAAACCATGCAGAACACCATGGGGCAGGTGACGACCAGTGCAGAACAGATGCTCAAAGGGCACAAAGAAGTGCTGATTTTCGGTGGTCAGGAAGTGGAGTCAGAGCGTTTCGGCCGTGTCAGCAATAAGATGCGTCAGCAGGGCATGAAACTGGTATCCGCTTCATCTATTTCTGATCCGGTTATTCAGCTGATTGCTTCTCTGGCTCTGGCATTCGTGCTGTATGCCGCCAGCTTCCCAAGCGTCATGGCGACGTTAACCGCCGGTACCATCACCGTGGTGTTCTCCTCGATGATCGCGCTGATGCGTCCGCTGAAATCACTGACTAACGTCAATGCGCAGTTCCAGCGTGGTATGGCAGCCTGCCAGACATTATTCAGCATTCTCGATAGCGAGCAGGAATGTGATAACGGCAAGCGTGAACTGGGTCGTGCTAAAGGTGATGTCGAGTTCCGCAACGTGACCTTTACTTATCCAGGCCGTGATATTCCGGCGTTACGCGATATCAATCTGTCGCTGCCTGCGGGAAAAACGGTGGCGCTGGTTGGCCGCTCTGGGTCTGGTAAATCCACCATGGCAAGCCTGTTGACCCGTTTTTACGATATTCAGCAAGGTGAAATCCTGCTGGATGGTCACGATTTGCGGGAGTACACCTTGAGTTCATTACGTAATCAGGTGGCGCTGGTGTCGCAAAATGTCCATCTGTTCAATGACACCATCGCCAACAACATTGCTTATGCGCGCAATGAACAATACAGCCGTGAAGAGATTGAGCGTGCGGCGACGATGGCCCATGCCATGGATTTCATTAAGAAAATGGATAACGGTCTCGATACAGTTATCGGTGAAAATGGGGTGCTGCTTTCCGGTGGTCAGCGTCAGCGTATCGCCATTGCCCGTGCTTTGCTGCGTGATTGTCCGATCCTGATCCTCGATGAGGCCACCTCGGCACTGGATACCGAGTCCGAACGCGCGATTCAATCGGCACTGGACGAGTTGCAGAAAAATCGCACTTCACTGGTGATTGCCCACCGCCTTTCTACCATCGAAAAAGCCGATGAAATTGTGGTGGTTGAAGATGGCCGTATCGTTGAGCGTGGTACGCACGAGGTGCTGCTGGCGCAGAAAGGTGCTTATGCCCAACTTCACAAGCTCCAGTTTGGCCAATGATTGAACGCATCTGGAGTGGGCGATCGCCATTATGGCTGCTGTTATGGCCGCTCAGTCTGTTGTATGGGGCCATCAGCTGGCTGATTCGCCTCAGTTTCCAGCGCGGCTGGCGTAAAAGCTGGCGTGCGCCCTGTCCGGTGATTGTGGTTGGCAACCTGACGGCAGGAGGCAACGGCAAAACACCGGTGGTTATCTGGCTGGTGCAGGCATTGCAACAACGTGGCCTGCGTCCGGGTGTAGTCTCCCGTGGTTACGGTGGTAAAGCAGAAAGCTATCCATTGCTGGTCAGCGCAGAAACGCCCACCGGGCAGGCGGGTGATGAGCCGGTTTTGATTGCGCAACGCACCCAGGTACCGGTGGCGGTAGCCCCGCAGCGGCGTGCTGCCGTTGAAGCGTTACTGGCCCAACAATCGCTGGATGTGATCATCACCGATGATGGTTTGCAGCACTACGCCTTGCAGCGCGATCGTGAGGTGGTGGTGGTCGATGGTGTGCGCCGCTTTGGTAACGGCTGGTGGTTACCGGCCGGGCCGATGCGGGAGCGCGCTTCGCGTCTTGAGCAGGTTGATGCGGTTATCGTCAATGGTGGAGAAGCCACAGGGCGGGAAATTGCCATGACGCTGCAACCCGGCATGGCCATTAATCTGGTCACGGGACAAAGCGCCACGCTGGATCAGTTACCTCCGGTGGTGGCGATGGCCGGTATCGGACATCCGCCGCGTTTCTTCACTACCCTGAAACAACAGGGGCTACAGCCGATTGCCGAAGTGGCCTTTGCCGATCATCATGCCTATAGCCAGGCGGAACTGAACAGTTTGATCCAGAAAGGGCAATGTCTGTTGATGACGGAGAAAGATGCCGTTAAGTGCCGGACTTTTGCCGGTGAAAACTGGTGGTATTTACCCGTTGATGCCCATCTGTCCGGCGCGGCGCTGCCCGCGCTGCTGGATGACATTACGCAGCTTTGTCTCACAGCGCGTCATTCACAGCCGCGCTAGTTTCTGGAGGGAAACTGAGTTATGACCCACGCGGACTCCCTTTCTTTAGCCACTGCCCGTCACCTTCATCTTGCCGCCCAGGGCCTGCTAAGGCCGCCGAAACGCCGGGCGCGTTTTGCCGATATTCACGCCACCATTCGGCAGATGTCGCTGCTGCAAATCGATACCATCAATGTCGTGGCGCGCAGCCCGTATCTGGTGTTGTTTAGCCGGCTGGGCGATTACCCGATTAATTGGCTGGAAGAGACGCTGGCTGCGGGGGCGCTATTTGAATACTGGGCGCATGAAGCCTGTTTTATTCCCCGCGAAGATTATTCGCTATTGCGCCATCGCATGCTTGATCCTTCACGTCTGGGCTGGAAATACAATGCGCAGTGGGTAGCGGATCATCAGCAGGAAATTTCGGACTTGCTGGAGCATATCAATGCCAACGGGCCCGTACGCGCCGCCGATTTTGTGGCGGATAAGCAGAGTAAACCGGGCTGGTGGGCGTGGAAACCGCATAAACGCCATCTGGAAAATTTGTTCAGCGCCGGTGAACTGATGGTGGTGGAACGGCGTAATTTTCAGCGGGTGTATGACCTGCACCAGCGCGTGATGCCGGACTGGGATGATGGACAGCATGCATTGAGTGAAGACGATGCCGTGGTAAGTATGCTGAACCACAGCGCGCGCAGCCTGGGGATTTTCCGTCCCGCGTGGCTGGCCGATTATTACCGTCTGAAACGCGTAGCGCTACAACCCTGGCTGGCGGAGGCTGAGGCTCGAGGCGATATCGTGCCAGTACAGGTTGAGCAACTGGGCGACATGTGGTTGCATCGTGATCTCTTGCCACAACTGGAGAAACCGCAGCCTGCGACCCATACCGCGCTGTTGTCACCCTTTGATCCGGTGGTATGGGATCGCCGTCGGGCGCTGGAACTGTTCAATTTTGACTACCGTATCGAATGCTATACCCCGGCAGAAAAGCGTAAATACGGTTATTTCGTGTTGCCTATTTTGCATCGCGGCAGCCTGAAAGGGCGGCTGGATGCAAAAATGGACCGCCAGGCGCAGCAACTGGTGATCCGATCATTTTGGCTGGAAGAGGGTGTGCGTGTGACGGCTGGCTTTATCAGCGATGTAAAGCGCGCCATCTCGCGGTTTGCGCACTGGCAGGGTGCCAGTGAAGTGGTGATCGAGCAGGCTCCGGCAGCGTTACGCGCCGCCTGGTCAGATCGCTGGATATTAACCGAGTAGTGGATTGCGGCACGTTGCCTGGCGCTGCGCTATGGTATGCTAACCGCCTGACGCATCGATCCACTGGAGGATATTATGGATCACCGTTTACTTGAGATTGTGGCTTGCCCGGTTTGCAATGGAAAACTGTACTACAACAAAGAGCAGCAGGAGTTGATCTGCAAACCTGATGGGCTGGCGTTCCCGGTGCGGGATGGCATTCCGGTATTACTGGAAACCGAAGCACGCACCTTGTCTGTTGAAGAGATTCATCCATGAGTTTCGTCGCCATTATTCCGGCGCGTTATGCTTCAACGCGTCTGCCGGGTAAACCGCTGGTGGATATTCTCGGTAAACCGATGGTGGTGCATGTGATGGAGCGTGCACGCGAATCCGGTGCGGATCGTGTCATTGTTGCCACCGACCATCCGGACGTGGCAGCCGCTGTCGAAGCCGCTGGTGGTGAGGTCTGCATGACCAGCCCTGACCATCATTCAGGTACCGAGCGTCTGGCGGAAGTGATTGAAAAATATCAGTTCCCGGATGACACTATTATCGTCAATGTCCAGGGCGATGAGCCGATGATCCCGCCTGCCATTGTGCGTCAGGTTGCGGCAAATCTCGCTCAGGCTGAAGCGGGGATGGCGACCCTGGCAGTGCCGATTCACGATGCAGAAGAAGCCTTCAATCCCAATGCGGTAAAAGTGGTGACTGATGCACGGGGTTATGCGCTCTATTTCTCACGCGCCACTATTCCCTGGGATCGTGAACGTTACGCGAAATCGCGTGAACAGGCTGGCGATACGCTGCTGCGTCATATTGGCATCTATGCTTATCGTGCAGGCTTTATACGTCGCTACATTGCCTGGGCACCTTGCCCGCTTGAGCAGATTGAGCTGCTCGAGCAGCTGCGTGTGTTGTGGTACGGCGAAAAAATCCACGTTGCGGTGGCGGAAACCGTGCCGAGCGTGGGTGTTGATACCCCGGAAGACCTGCAACGCGTGCGCGTAGCGATGCAGGGGTAATCCCGCAGAGGCCAGCTTGTTACGAGCTGGCTCTGCCGTTCTTTGATCTGGCGCATCACTCTGCGCTGCAGTGACCTCCAGGATAATCAAGTCACTTTGACTGGGGAGGATGACGCATGGAACAGCTCCGTTCAGAACTCGCGCTGGTGCTTGGAGAAAGCGTCGGCCGTCTCGAAACCATTAGTGAACAATCACAATCGCGGCTTTACGCCCTGTACGATGCCGCCGATAAACCGATGCCGGTGGTGGCGAAGTATTTCCGTCATCAGGGGCGCGCCGCGCTGGAAGCCAAAAAGCTGGCGATGCTGGGCCGTGATGGTTTGATTGCCGTTCCTGCGGTGTTTGGCCTGGTGCTGAGTCAGCAAAAACCGGTGCATGAAATGTTACTGATGGCCCGCCTCAATGGTGTTTCTGCCGAAGCGCCATCGCGCACCGCCGCACGCTGGGAGCAGTTGTGTGAACAGGTGATTGAGGGCTTGCTGGCCTGGCATCGTATTGATAGCCACGGCCTGGTGGGTAATATCGACAGCATTCAGGAAAACAGCTGGCCCGCCTGGTATCAGCAGCGGGTTGAAGTGCTGTGGTCAACCCTGGGGTATCTGTCACCCCCGTCTTTTACTCTCGACGATCGGCAAATTCTGTTCCGCAGTCGTCAGCAGTTGCCCCGCCTGCTGGAAGGATTTGACGATCCCTGTGTGCTGATTCATGGCAACCTGCGCCTCGCGAGCATTATGAAGGATGTGCATAGCGATCAACTGGTGGCGATGACCCAGCCCGGCAATGTGCTGTGGGCACCACGTGAGTTTGAGCTGATGCGGCTGGGGGATAACGGTGCTGAGGCGTCACTGCTGCAACACTATTTGCAGCGCGCGCCAGTGGCGGAAGGTTTCCTCTGGCGGCGCTGGCTGTATCAATTATGGGACTGCATCGAAACGCTGGTAAATACCGGGCAATTTGATCGCCCGCGTTTCGATCGTGCACGGGAACAGCTACTCCCCTGGCTGGGGTGAGGTCATATCATCTCCGCGGACTGCCTGCCACGCCTGTCCCAGCGTTTCATAAATCGCCCGTTCGCTATGGCTCAGCCATAAGGGAGAGGGGATGGCTCGCTCCCACCAATTTAGTGGTGAGGTGATAGCCAGTTGGTTCGCCGGTGCTGCCAGGGGATTTAGACCGGCGGCCTGGAAGAAATGCATGGCGCGCGGCAGATGATTCGCTGAGGTGACCAGCAGGAACGGATGCTGTCCCACGGCGATTTTTACCGCCTGTGCTTCCTCTCGGGTGTCTTTGGGTTGATCCAGCACCATAATGGCATCAGCCGGAACGCCGAGACTCTCCGCCACCTGCGCCGCGACGCGGGCGTTACTCATCGGATTATCTCCTGCCGCCGCACCAGTAAAGATCATCTTCGCCTGCGGATAACGTCGCCACTGGCGTACTCCTTCGGCCACGCGAGGCAGACTATTCCCAATCAGGTTCGAACTGGGTGCCCATGCAGGATTAAAGGTGTATCCACCGCCCAACACCACGATATAATCGACGTGTTCACTGCGGTTCCAGGTCGGATACTGGTTTTCCAGCGGCAGCAACAGGCGATCGGCCACCGGTTGCAGGCTGAGTAACAGCAGCAGAAGCCAGCTGATTGATATCAGTATTTTGCCGCTTTTCTGCCAGCGGCTGAACCAGAGCAATAAAAGTCCAGCTGCCATGAATGACAGCAGCAGCGGCAAGGGCAGTAACATCCCACCGATCACTTTTTTTAACGTGAAAAACATCGAAAATTGCTCCTTTTGGCCGAAAAAACAGCAGCCAGACACTAACCACGGGATGAAAGGTTCATTCTTGTTGAGCCTGTGACAAAATAGCACAAGTTGAATGCAGCAGAGCGGAGCGACCAGCATGCAGGATCGTAACTTTGACGATCTCGCGGAGAGATTTTCAAAGAATATTTATGGCACCAAAAAAGGCATGGTGCGCCAGGCGATCCTGTGGGATGAGCTGGATGCGCTACTGCCGACGCTGCGCGCTGGGCCGCTGTCGGTGCTGGATGCGGGTGGTGGTGTAGGGCAAATCTCCAGCGGGCTGGCCGCACGCGGGCATCAGGTAGTCCTGTGCGACCTTTCTGCCGAGATGCTGAAGCTGGCTGAGGCGCACGCACTTGCCGAGGGTGTGAGCCACAACATGCAATTCAAACAAATTAGCGCACAACAGGTCGGCGAACATTTGGATAAGCCAGTTGATCTGGTATTGTTTCACGCTGTGCTGGAATGGGTCGCGCAGCCCGAGGAAGTATTACAGGCGTTATGGCGCACCCTGAAGCCGGGTGGGGTATTGTCGCTGATGTTTTTTAATCGCCATGCCTTAACTCTGCGCCTGCTCACCCTCGGCAATTTTGGCTATCTGCAGGCCAATATGTCCAAACGCAAAAAGCGCACGCTGTCGCCTGATTATCCCCGCGATCCTGAAGAAGTGTATCGCTGGCTGACAGACTGCGGCTTTGAGATTGAACAGCGCGCTGGCATTCGCGTCTTTTGTGACTACATGAAAGAGCAGGCCGCCGCCCTGAAAGACGTTGAGTCCATTATTGAGATGGAACGGCGCTACTGTCGCCAGGAGCCCTTTTTGAGTTTAGGGCGCTATATCCACGTGACCGCGCGCAAACCCAGGTAGAAGGACCAACTATGAGCGAATTTTCCCAGACGGTGCCCGAACTGGTGGCATGGGCGCGCAAGAACGATTTTTCACTTGCGCTGCCGGTAGAACGTCTGGCCTTTTTGCTGGCTATCGCCACCTTAAACGGTGAGCGGATGGATGGCGAAATGAGTGAAGGTGAGTTGATTGACGCATTTCGTCATGTCAGCAAAGCGTTCGAACAAACCCACGAAACCGTACAGGTGCGTGCCAACAACGCCATCAACGATATGGTGCGGCAGCGTCTGCTTAACCGTTTTACCAGCGAACTGACGGAAGGTAATGCTATTTACCGTCTGACGCCACTGGCCATCGGCATCACCGACTATTACATCCGCCAGCGCGAATTTTCGACTCTGCGTCTTTCGATGCAGCTGTCGATTGTGGCGCAGGAGCTGAAACGCGCTGCCGATGCTGCGGAAGAGGATGGTGATGAATTTCACTGGCACCGTAACGTATTTGCGCCACTGAAATATTCGGTGGCGGAAATTTTCGACAGCATCGATATGACGCAGCGCCTGATGGATGAACAGCAGCAGGCGGTGAAAACCGATATCGCCGATCTGCTGAACAAAGACTGGCGTGCGGCGATTTCCAGCTGTGAAATGCTGCTGTCAGAAACCTCCGGCACGCTGCGTGAATTGCAGGATACGCTGGAAGCGGCGGGCGATAAGTTACAGGCCAATCTGCTGCGTATTCAGGACGCCACCCTGAGCAGCCCGGACCTGGGCTTTGTCGATAAGCTGGTATTTGATCTGCAAAGTAAGCTGGACCGTATTATCAGCTGGGGCCAGCAGGCTATTGACCTGTGGATTGGCTATGATCGCCACGTCCATAAATTTATTCGTACTGCCATCGACATGGACAAAAACCGCGTATTTGCGCAGCGTTTGCGTCTGTCGGTGCAAAACTATTTCGACCAGCCGTGGGCGCTGACCTACGCCAACGCCGACCGTCTGTTTGATATGCGTGATGAAGAGATGACGCTGCGCAACGACGAGGTGATGGGGGAACTACCGCCCGAGCTGGAATACGAAGAATTTAACGAAATTCGTGAGCAATTGGCCGCAATGATTGAAGAAGCTCTGCAGGTGTACCGGCAGGAGCAGCGACCACTCAACCTCGCCACGGTGATGCGCGATTATCTGTCGCAATATCCGCGTGCCCGCCACTTTGATCTGGCGCGCATCGTGATTGATCAGGCGGTTCGCCTCGGCGTGGCCGAAGCCGATTTAGCCGGTCTGCCTGCGGAATGGCAGACCATTAATGAATACGGAGCCAAGGTGCAGGCACATGTCATCGACAAATATTGAACAAGTGATGCCAGTCAAACTGGCTCAGGCACTGGCAAATCCCATTTTCCCCGCGCTCGATAGCCAGTTACGCGCGGGACGCCACATTGGCATCGAAGAGCTGGATAATCATGCATTCCTGATGGATTACCAGGAATATCTGGAAGAGTTTTACGCGCGTTATAACGTGGAACTGATTCGTGCGCCGGAAGGATTTTTCTACCTGCGCCCGCGTTCGACCACGCTGATCCCGCGTTCGGTGCTGTCCGAGCTGGATATGATGGTGGGGAAAATCCTCTGTTTCCTCTATCTCAGCCCGGAACGTCTGGCGAATGAAGGCATCTTCACCCAGCAGGAATTGTACGACGAACTACTGTCGCTGGCGGACGAGAGCAAATTGCTCAAGCTGGTTAACCAGCGATCCACCGGCTCTGACCTTGACCGTGCAAAATTGCAGGAGAAGATGCGCGCATCGCTCAACCGCCTGCGCCGTCTCGGCATGGTGTGGTTTATGGGCAATGACAGCAGCAAATTTCGCATTACCGAATCGGTGTTTCGCTTCGGTGCCGATGTGCGCAGTGGTGATGATGCCCGCGAAGCGCAGCTGCGTCTGATTCGCGATGGCGAAGCCATGACGCTGGAAAACGCCAGCGCCACCCCGGACAGCGATGAAAACGATAACGACGCCGAGAGCGAAGCGAGTGATAACGCGGAGGATGAGCAGGCATGATTGAACGCGGTAAATTTCGTTCGCTAACCCTGATTAACTGGAACGGCTTCTTTGCCCGTACCTTTGATCTTGATGAGCTGGTGACCACCCTATCGGGCGGTAACGGTGCCGGTAAATCGACCACCATGGCGGCGTTTGTCACGGCGTTGATCCCGGACCTGACGCTGCTGCATTTCCGTAACACCACCGAGGCCGGTGCAACCTCCGGTTCGCGTGATAAAGGTCTGCACGGTAAGTTGCGGGCCGGTGTCTGCTATGCGGTGCTGGATGTGGTCAATTCACGCCATCAGCGCGTGGTGGTTGGGGTGCGTCTGCAACAGGTGGCCGGGCGTGATAAGAAGGTGGATATCAAGCCGTTCAGCATTCATGGCTTACCCACCGATACTCAGCCGACCGATATGCTCACCGAGATCCTCGGTAGCCGTCAGGCGCGTGTCCTGCCGCTGGCGGAAGTGAAAGATCGGGTGGAAGCGCAGGAAGGTGTGCAGTTCCGTCAATACAGCTCGGTAACCGATTACCACGCCACGCTGTTTGAGCTTGGCGTGGTGCCGCGTCGCCTGCGTACTGCTGGCGATCGCAGCAAGTTCTATCGTCTGATTGAGGCCTCGCTGTACGGCGGTATCTCCAGCGCCATTACCCGCTCGCTGCGTGATTACCTGCTGCCGGAAAACAGCGGGGTGCGTAAGGCCTTCCAGGATATGGAAGCCGCACTGCGTGAAAACCGCATGACGCTGGAAGCGATTCGCGTCACCCAATCTGACCGCGACCTGTTTAAGCATCTGATCTCGGAAGCCACCAGCTACGTTTCAGCGGACTACATGCGTCACGCCAACGAACGTCGCATCCATCTTGATGGTGCCTTGCAGCTGCGTAACGAGTTGTTTACCAGCCGTAACCAGCTGGCTTCGGAACAGTATCGCCACATTGAAATGGCGCGCGAGTTGTCGGAACACACGGGTGCCGAAAGCGATCTGGAAACCGATTATCAGGCTGCCAGCGATCACCTGAATCTGGTACAGACGGCGATGCGTCAGCAGGAAAAGATCGAGCGCTACGATGCCGATCTGGAAGAGCTGACTTACCGCCTCGAAGAACAGAATGAGGTGGTGGCCGAAGCACGTGAAGTGCATGAAGAAAATGAAGCGCGTGCCGAAGCAGCGGAAGTGGAAGTCGATGAGCTGAAAAGCCAGCTGGCCGATTTCCAGCAGGCGCTTGATGTGCAGCAAACCCGTGCCATTCAGTATCAGCAGGCCTTGCAGGCGCTGGAAAAAGCGCGTGCGCAATGCCAGCTTGCCGATTTGACCATCGACAATGCCGCTGAATGGCAGGAAACCTTCCAGGCGCGTGAAGAAGAAGCGACGGAACAACTGCTGCGCCTGGAACAGAAGCTGAACGTTGCCGAAGCGGCGCACAGCCAGTTTGAGCAGGCGCTGACGCTGGTCGCCAGCATTGCCGGTGAGGTAAACCGTCAGGATGCCTGGCAGGTTGGCCGTGAATTGCTGCGTGATGCCGCTAACCAGCGCCATCATGCGGAACAACTTTCGTCGCTGCGTTTGCGCCTCAATGAACTGGAGCAGCGCCTGCGTGAGCAGAATGAAGCGGAGCGTTTGCTGGCGGAATTCTGTAAGCGGCAGGGCCAGCAATATGATGCTGATGCGCTGGAAGGCTTGCAGCGTGAGCTGGAAGCGCAGATTGAACAGCTGAGTACCAGTGTCGCCGATGCCGGTGAACGCCGCATGCTGATGCGTCAGGAGCTGGAGCAACTGCGTGAACGCATCACCGCGTTAACCGCTCGTGCGCCGCACTGGCTGGCAGCGCAGGAGATCCTGACCCAGCTCAGCGAACAAACCGGCCAGCAGCTGACCAGCAGCCAGCAAATCACCGAATTTATGCAGCAACTGCTGGAGCGCGAGCGTGAAACCACCGTTGAACGTGATGAAGTGGCGGCGCGTAAGCGTGAAATCGAGAAACAAATCGAACGCTTAAGCCAGCCTGGCGGTGCGGAAGATGCGCGTCTGACCCAGCTGGCCGAGCGTTTTGGCGGCGTGTTGCTGTCGGAAATTTATGATGATGTGACGCTGGATGATGCGCCTTACTTCTCAGCGCTGTATGGTCCGTCACGCCATGCCATCGTGGTACCGGATTTGTCACTGGTACGCGAGTTGCTGAATGGTCTGGAAGATTGCCCGGAAGATCTCTATCTGATCGAAGGGGACCCGCAGTCATTTGATGACAGCGTATTCGGCGTTGATGAGCTGGAAAACGCGGTAGTGGTGAAGGTGGCGGAACGTCAGTGGCGCTACTCTCGCTTCCCGAAAGTGCCGTTATTTGGCCGCGCTGCGCGTGAAAACCAGCTGGAACTGCTGAATAACGAACGCGATCAGCTGGCGGAACGCTATGCCACGCTGTCGTTTGATGTACAGAAAACCCAGCGTCTGCACCAATCCTTCAGTCGCTTTATCGGCAGCCATCTGGCGGTGGCGTTTGATGAAGACCCGGAAGCGCTGATTCGCCAGCTCAATAGCCGTCGTGGCGAACTGGAACGCGCGCTGAGTCAGCATGAAAACAACAACCAGCAGCAACGTATGCAGTACGAGCAGGCGCGCGAGGGCGTGGCCCAGCTGAATCGCCTGTTGCCGCGCGTTACGCTGTTGCTGGACGATACGCTGGCTGACCGCTGTGAAGAGATCCGTGAGCGCGTTGATGAAGCCCAGGAGGCCGCACGTTTCCTGCATCAGCACGGTAATAAACTGGCGAAGCTGGAACCGCTGGTGGCGGTGTTGCAGAGCGATCCGCAGCAGCACGATCAGCTGGAGCGCGACTATCAGCAGGCGCAGCAGTTGCAGCGCGAAACACGCCAGCAGGCATTTGCGCTGACCGAAGTGGTGCAGCGTCGTGCTCACTTCAGTTATGTCGATTCAGCGGGCATGCTGACCGGCAACAGCGACCTGAACGAGAAATTGCGTCAGCGTCTTGAGCAGGCGGAAGGCGAGCGCAGCCGCGCCCGTGAACGTCTGCGCGAGCATCAGACGCAGCTGACGCAGTACTCTCAGGTGCTGGCATCACTGAAAAGCTCTTATGACGCCAAGCGCGACATGCTGAAAGAGTTGCAACAGGAGATGCAGGACATCGGTGTTCATGCGGATGCCAGCGCGGAAGAACGCGCCCGCGCCCGTCGCGATGAACTGTATACCGCGCTGAGCCATAACCGTGCGCGTCGTAATCAGCTGGAAAAACAGCTGACGTTCTGCGAAGCCGAAATGGACGGACTGCAGAAGAAACTGCGTAAGCTGGAGCGCGATTATCATCAGATGCGCGAGCAGGTAGTGAGCGCCAAAGCGGGCTGGTGTACCGTATTGCGTCTGGTGAAAGAAAATGGCGTCGAGCGCCGTCTGCATCGTCGTGAACTGGCCTACCTGAGCGGTGATGAGCTGCGTTCCATGTCGGATAAAGCGTTGGGTGCGCTGCGTCTGGCGGTGGCGGATAACGAACATCTGCGCGATGTTTTGCGCATGTCGGAAGACCCCAAACGCCCGGAACGTAAAATTCAGTTCTTTATTGCAGTGTATCAGCATCTGCGCGAGCGTATCCGTCAGGACATCATTCGTACTGATGATCCGGTGGAAGCCATCGAGCAGATGGAGATTGAGCTGAATCGTCTGACGGAAGAACTGATGGCGCGTGAGCAGACGCTGGCGATCAGTTCGCGCAGCGTCGCCAATATCATCCGTAAAACCATTCAGCGTGAACAGAACCGTATTCGTCAGCTTAACCAGGGTCTGCAGGCGGTCAGCTTCGGTCAGGTGCGCAGCGTGCGTCTTAACGTTAACGTGCGCGAAACCCATTCCATGCTGCTGGATACGCTGTCGGAAGAACACGAACAGCATCAGGATCTGTTCAACAGCAATCGCCTGACCTTCTCAGAAGCGCTGGCGAAGTTGTACCAGCGTCTGAATCCGCAGATCGATATGGGCCAGCGTACGCCGCAAACCATCGGTGAAGAGCTGCTCGACTATCGCAACTATCTGGAGATGGAAGTTGAGGTTAACCGTGGCTCCGATGGCTGGTTACGTGCGGAAAGTGGCGCGCTTTCTACCGGTGAAGCCATCGGTACCGGGATGTCGATTCTGGTGATGGTGGTGCAGAGCTGGGAAGAGGAATCTCGCCGTCTGCGCGGTAAAGATATCTCGCCGTGCCGTCTGCTGTTCCTTGATGAAGCGGCACGTCTCGATGCACGATCCATCGCCACTCTGTTTGAGCTGTGTGAGCGTCTGGAGATGCAGCTGGTGATCGCTGCGCCGGAAAATATCAGCCCGGAAAAAGGGACTACCTATAAACTGGTGCGTAAGGTGTTCAACAACACCGAGCATGTCCATGTGGTGGGCCTGCGCGGTTTCTCGGCTGATCCGGCACCGGTAAAACGCGAGAACAGTGATATCGACCTGGAAACAGAAAATTCCTAACGTTGAATCTGGTTAAAATTCATCGCTACGGTTAATGTGTAAACGGCATTTGCAGCCTGATGCAAATGCCGTTTTTATTTGTATACTCAAAAATATGTATAAGGTCGTACACAGCATAAGCGAGTCGGCTGTGACTTAGGCGAGAAGGGGGCAGGGATGTTGCTGAATAATAAAAGCAGATTCAATCGTGCTGCAATAGCACTCAGTTTGTCACTGGTATTGTCGCCACTGGCTACCAGCCACGCGGCGATTATCGCGGCGCTGCCCGGCACAACGCATCGCACCATGACCGTTGCGGCCAGTCAGCATCAGATTCAGCAGGCTTTCAGCCCCAGCGAACAACCGTTCTATCTGCCCGGTCTGGCAGGCATTTATGCAGCGCGTAATATGGCGCCGCTGTGGCAGGACCGGGCTGCCGTGCAGGCGTTCCAGCAGCAGCTGGCGGAAGTGGCACTTTCCGGCGTGCAGCCGCAGTTTACCCGCTGGGTGGGACTGTTAACCAACCCGGAAATCAAAGGGATGGCGCGTGATATTGTGTTAAGCGATGCCATGCTGGGCTATCTGCAATTTGTCTCGAATGTCCCCACCCAGGGTGAGACCTGGTTATACAGCAACGTGCCTTACAAAATGGCCATGCCGACGGTGGCGGTAATTAATCAATGGCAGAATGCGGTGAACGGTGGTGGTAGCCGCAGCTTTGTGACGTCGCTGGAGCCACAGCATCCGCAATACCGGCCGATGCATGCTGCGCTGAAAACCCTGCTGACTGACAATCGCCCGTGGCCGCAGTTGCGCGATAGCGGCACGCTGCGTCCCGGCCAGATCAGCAATGATATCCCTGCGCTGCGCGAGATTTTGCAACGTACCGGTATGCTGACCGGCCATAGCGCGACGCCAACGCCAGCAGACGATGCGGTGCCTACTGCACCAGTGCCGGTGAGCCAGAGCGAGCAGCCGGTCGCTGTCAGCCCTTCGGCTACCAGCGTCAATGATTTGCCCGCCCAGGCACCGCAGCCGTTGGGCAATGTAGCGGCAAACCCGGGGCAGTCCACCAATAATGTCTATGATACGGCGCTGGTAGACGGCGTAAAACGTTTCCAGCACTGGCAGGGACTGGCTGATGATGGGGCGATTGGTCCACGTACCCGTGAATGGCTCAATGTGTCGCCGCAAATGCGCGCTGCGCTGCTGGCGCTGAATATCCAGCGTTTACGCCTGCTGCCGGATGATATGCATAACGGCATCATGGTGAATATCCCCAACTATTCGCTGACCTACTACAACAACGGTGCCACCATCCTGTCATCACGGGTGATTGTCGGCCGTCCCGATCGTAAAACCCCACTGATGCGCAGCGCGCTGAATAACGTGGTACTGAATCCGCCGTGGAATGTGCCAACCTCACTGGTGCGTCAGGACATTGTGCCGAAGGTTAAACAGGATCCGAGCTATCTCTACAAGCATGGCTTTATCTTGCTGTCTGGCTGGAGTGAGGATGCTGAGGTGATCGATCCGTCGATGATCGACTGGAGAATGGTATCGGCTGCCAGCTTTCCGTATCGCATACGGCAGTCGCCCGGGGCGATGAATTCGCTGGGTCGCTACAAATTCAATATGCCCAGTTCGGATGCGATTTATCTGCACGATACACCAAACCATAACCTGTTCCAGCGTGATATCCGCGCCCTCAGTTCCGGCTGTGTTCGCGTGAATAAGGCGTCGGAGCTGGCTGATTTGTTGTTGCAGGACGCGGGCTGGAATGACAGTCGCATCTCCGACACCCTGAAGGAGGGCAACACGCGATATGTGCCGATTCGCCACCGGATCCCGGTTAACCTTTACTATCTGACGGCCTGGGTGGCGGATGATGGTCAACCGCAGTATCGTACAGATATTTACAATTATGATAATCCAGCGCGTTCTGGCAGCCAGGTATTGGTGAAAGCCGGGCAGTTGCTGCTCTAGTGATTGATTTATCAATACTCCCCGCTATCTAAAAATTTCAAAACCAGTTCCGAATAAGTGATGTCGGGCTGGTTTTGGCCTTTCTGTTCCCGGCCACGGGTTGACTGAGTTTACTGCTGCGGTTAATGTTCGGCCTTGTGTGCTTTTTACACATTTTTTATCGCTTTAATCTCAGGTAAACCCGCTTAATGGCTAATTTTGATTCTCAGCGTCGTAAATTGCTCCTGATCGGAGGGGCAGCCGCAGGCCTGTCACTGCTGCCTGGCTCAGCACTGGCCTCGCTTTCCACCTCCCGTCCGCGAATTCTGACGCTCAATAACCTTCACACCGGTGAAAGCCTTAAAACAGAGTTTTTTAACGGCAAGAGTTATGACAAGGATGAGTTAGCTCGCTTAAATCACTTTTTCCGTGACTACCGTGCCAATCAGATGAGAAAGATTGACCCGCATCTGTTTGACCAGATTTATCGCCTGCAGGCGCTGCTGGGTACCCGTAAACCGATTCAGCTGGTGTCGGGTTACCGCACCATCGCCACCAACAATATGCTGCGCGAATCCGGTCCGGGGGTGGCGAAACACAGTTATCACACCAAAGGCCAGGCGATGGATTTTCATATCGAAGGCATTGCCCTGAACAATGTTCGCAAAGCGGCGTTATCTCTGCGTGCAGGTGGTGTAGGATATTACCCGCGCAGCAACTTTGTTCACATTGACACTGGTCCTGTAAGGCACTGGTCCTGATACCGGCAGCGCTGCGTGTGTCGGTCATGGAGCGCTATGAACTACCTCATTATTCCGGTCACGGCATTTTCCCAGAACTGTTCAGTTATCTGGGGAGATGATACCCAGCAGGCCGCGCTGGTGGACCCGGGTGGCGACGCCGCCACCATTATCGCGGTGCTGGCAGAGCGTGGCATTACCCCGCAACAGATACTGCTGACGCATGGACATCTCGATCATGTCGGCGCTGCGGCCGAGCTGGCGGCCCATTTTCAGGTGCCGATTATCGGACCACAGTTACGCGATAAATACTGGCTGGATGGATTGCCGGTGCAGAGCCAGATGTTCGGTTTGCCGGAATGTGCGCCCCTGACACCCGATCGCTGGCTGGAAGAGGGTGAAACGGTGCAGGTCGGTGAGGTAACGCTGGAAGTGCTGCATTGCCCTGGTCATACGCCGGGCCATATCGTATTTTTCGATCGCGCCGGTCGTCTGCTGATCTCCGGGGATGTGATCTTTAACGGTGGCGTTGGCCGGACCGATTTCCCCCAGGGAAGCCATAGCGATTTGATCGCGGCGATTAAAACCAAACTTCTGCCGCTGGGCGATGATGTGACCTTCGTACCGGGGCATGGACCGATTTCCACGCTGGGCCGCGAACGTATCAGTAATCCGTTCCTGCAATAAAATTACCGTAGCGGCCTGATTCATCACGCGATGTTGGTAAAACATGCGCGATAAATCGCGCCGCTACGGGTTAATCTTTACAGCACTGCCACAATCGCTTCGCACAACGCCGACATATTGTCTGGCGTCATCCCGGCGACGTTAACGCGACCGGAATTCACCGCATACACGCCGAACTCTTCACGCAGACGCACCACCTGATCTTTTGTCAGGCCGCTGAACGAGAACATGCCGTTCTGCTTAATGATAAAGCTGAAATCCTGCTGTGCGCCGCTCGCAGCCAGTGTGTTGACGAACAGCTGACGCATGCGCTGAATACGCTGGCGCATATCAGTCAACTCCTGCTGCCAGATGGTACGCAGGGCATCGTTACTGAGGATGGTCGCCACGATGGCTGCACCGTGGGCAGGCGGGTTGGAGTAGTTGGCGCGAATGCTGTATTTCACCTGGCTGAACGCGGTTTTTGCCACATCGCTGCTAGCGGCCACCAGTGTCAGCGCACCGACACGTTCATTGTACAGACCAAAGTTTTTCGAGTAAGAGCTGGCAACAATCAGCTCCTGATGGGAAGCAGCAAAAATGCGTAAGCCTTCTGCATCTTCATCCAGACCACGGGCAAAGCCCTGGTAGGCGAAGTCAAACAGCGGTAGCCAGCCGTTAGCCTGAGACAACGCAGCCAGTTGCTGCCATTGTTCTGCTGTCGGATCGATACCGGTAGGGTTGTGGCAGCAGCCGTGGAACAGCACCACATCACCCGCTTTGGCTTCACGCAGGGATGCGACCATGCCGTCGAAATCCAGCGTATGGTTGGCCGCATCGTAATACTGATAATCACAGACTTCGAGGCCCGCTGCGTTAAACACATTTTTGTGGTTCGGCCAGCTTGGATTGCTCACCCACACACGCTTCACGCTGGTCTGATTCGCGAGGAAATCTGCCGCTACACGCAACGCACCCGTACCACCCGGTGTTTGAGCGGTGCAGGCTCGCCCAGTGGTCACCAGCGTGCTCTCTTTGCCAAACAGCAGTTCCTGGGTACAACGCGCGAAATCAGCCAGGCCATCAATGCTGAGGTAATTTTTGGTGGTTTCGTTTTCCAGCAAATATTGCTCAGCTTTTTTTACACTGGTGAGTACCGGGGTCTTACCGGTTTCATCTTTATACACACCAATGCCAAGGTTGATTTTATTCGGGCGGTCGTCGGCGCGAAACAGGTCGGCCAGACCAAGGATAGGATCGGCGGGTGCGGCAGAGATCGATTCAAACATGAGTGAGGTCCAGTTGCGTGAACTTTAGCAAAATGAGCTATCAGGTTAGCGTCAGATGGCACGCTTGCCAACCGCTGAGACGAAAAAGAAATAATACAATGGTGGGGATTAATGCTGCTTATTTTGAAGCGGATCACTGAAATGCAAAACGGAGCCATAAGGCTCCGTTTTAAGGTATTACACGGTGCTAATCGACAGATTAGAACTGGTAAACCAGACCTACTGCTACGATATCGTCGGTGTTCAGACCCAGCGGGTTGTCATCGTTCAGCAGGTTGATTTTGTAGTCTACGTAGGTAGACATGTTTTTGTTGAAGTAGTAGGTAGCGCCCACATCAACATATTTGTACAGGTCAGCATCGCCGATACCTTCGATGTCTTTGCCTTTAGACTGAACATAGGCGACAGACGGACGCAGACCGAAATCGAACTGGTACTGAGCTACGAATTCGATAACCTGAGATTTGTTAGCAAAACCGTTCGGGTTGCTATCGTCAGCCAGGGTGATGTTGCTGTTAGAGATGTAGGTCGCGTTACGTGCTTCGCTGTACATCGCTGCCAGGTATACGTTGTTCGCGTCATATTTCAGCGCAGTAGCCCACTGCTGAGCTTTGTCGCCACTACCGTAAGCCATTGTGTTCTGCGCATTAGTGCGATCGCCGGATGCATAAGCACCTACGATGCCAATACCGATCGGAGAGGTATAGGAAACTGAAGTACCCCAGCCGTCACCGTTTGCACGACGCGGGTCGTCAGTACGGTCGTTTTTACCCTGGTATTGCAGAGCAAAGTTCAGACCATCAACCAGACCGAAGAAGTTGGTGTTACGGTAGGTTGCCAGACCGGTAGAACGGCCAGCCATGAAGTTGTCAGAGTAACCGGAGTCGCCACCGAATTCCGGCAGCATATCGGTCCAGCCGATTGCATCGTAAACTACGCCGTAGTTACGACCGTAGTCGAAAGAGCCTGCGTCAGCGAATTTCAGACCAGCAAAGCCCAGACGGGTTTTGTTGCCTGACTGCGCGTCAGAACCGCCTTCAGAGTTGTTAGCCTGGATGTTGTATTCCCACTGGCCGTAACCGGTCAGCTGGTCGGTGATCTGAGTTTCACCTTTGAAGCCGAAGCGCACGTAAGACTGGTCGCCATCGTTGCCTGAGTCGTCAGAGAAGTAATGCAGACCATCAACTTTACCGTACAGGTCTAATTTGTTGCCATCTTTGTTGTAGATTTCTGCTGCGTTTGCTGCACCAGCAGCTAACAGAGCAGGGATAACCACTGCAAGAATGTTGCGCTTCATCATTTTTTATTACCCTCATTGGAGTTATTTGGACACCTGCCACTGCCGTCAAGAAACCTTTACGGGAACCTTGAAAGAAGTTTGGTGTCTCCTGTGTCTGCACGCATCTTTCCATCCCGGGGTTGGTAATTCTACCTCGAAAATGCTACTAATCTCGCAATTAAGTATCAAAAAGAAAATATGTATTACAAGATGTAAAATATCGGGAACTTTGTGAGAGAACTCTAAATTTACAAAAATAAAAAAAGGCCGGCAAAGCCGACCTCGTTATATATATGAATTACTTATAATTAATCGCGGATTTTAGAAATTGGCGTTACGCGGAGTACGCGGGAAGGGGATAACATCCCTTACATTTTGTACGCCGGTGACATAGGCGATTAATCGTTCGAAACCTAAACCGAAACCGGAGTGCGGCACGGTGCCGTAACGACGTAAGTCACGGTACCACCAGTAATCTTCTTTGTTCAGACCCATCTCAGCGAGGCGGGCATCCAGCACATCCAGACGCTCTTCACGCTGTGAACCCCCGATGATTTCACCAATGCCAGGCGCCAGCACATCCATCGCCGCAACGGTTTTGCCATCTTCGTTCATACGCATATAGAAGGCTTTGATATCTTTCGGATAGTTTTTCACCACCACCGGAGCCTTGAAGTGTTGCTCGGCAAGATAACGTTCGTGTTCTGACGACAAATCCACGCCCCAGGCGACCGGATTTTCGAAGCTCTGGCCGCTTTTCAGCAGAATCTCGATGGCATCGGTGTAGTCCACCTGCGCGAAATCTGCATTAACAAAACGTTCCAGGCGCGAAATCGCATCTTTGTCTACGCGCTCGGCAAAGAACGCCAGATCGTCGGCTCGTTCTTCCAGCACCGCTTTAAACACGTACTTCAGCATGGCTTCAGCCAGCGCTGCCGCATCATCCAGGGTGGCAAATGCCACTTCCGGCTCCAGCATCCAGAATTCGGCCAGATGGCGGCTGGTATTGGAGTTTTCGGCACGGAAGGTCGGGCCAAAGGTGTAGACCTTCGACAGCGCACAGGCGTAGGTTTCACCGTTGAGCTGGCCGGATACCGTCAGGAAGGCTTCTTTACCGAAGAAGTCTTTATCGAAGTCAATTTTGCCCTGCGGATCGCGTGGCAGGTTTTCCAGATCCAGCGTCGAAACGCGGAACATTTCGCCAGCACCTTCGGTATCGGACGCAGTGATCAGCGGCGTGGAAACCCAGAAGTAACCATTCTCATGGAAAAAACGATGCAGTGCCTGGGCCAGGGTATGGCGGACACGCGCGACTGCGCCAATCAGGTTGGTGCGCGGACGCAGGTGCGCCACTTCACGCAGGTATTCGATGCTGTGGCGTTTCGCCGCCATCGGGTAGGTGTCCGGATCGTCAACCCAGCCAACTACTTCCACGTTGGTGGCCTGCAATTCAAACGCCTGGCCTTCACCCGGTGATTCCACCACTTTGCCGGTAATGATGACCGAGCAACCGGTGGTCAGACGCAGCACTTCGTCCTGATAATTATTCAGAGAATTATTGACGACAGCCTGAACGGGATTAAAGCAGGAACCGTCATAAACGGCGATAAAGGAAAGACCGGCTTTGGAATCTCTTCGGGTACGCACCCAACCACGTACGGTGACTTCACTGTCAACCGCGACACGGCCGTGTAGTACATCCGCTACAGGCACTACGCTCATAAATTTCTCTCTTTATATAGATGAAGTAATGTAATCCCCCATTTGGGGTTTTGCTATGTTACTTGTGAGCCATCAGGAAACAAGCAAAATTGCCGGGTCAGAGGGAGATTTGTTGCAGAACAGCAGGGTGCGGGCACCCTGCTGTATAAAGGTCAGCTGGCTCTTTTCACCAGCGGCAGGTCAAAGGCTTTACGCAACGCCCGTACGAAGGCTTTATCCTGGCAGATGGTTTTACCTGGGCTGTCGGAAAGTTTCGCCACCGGTTTGCCATTGCAGCTCACCAGCTTGATCACGATATTCAGCGGCGTCACCCCTGGAATATCGCAGGTCAGACGCGTGCCGATACCAAACACCACATTGGCGCGCTGGCCAAAATGACGGTACAGCGCCAGCGCTTTATCCAGGTCGAGGTTGTCCGAGAACACCAGCGTTTTGCTGCGTGGGTCGATATCCAGCCGCTGATAATGCGCAATGGCTTTCTCACCCCATTCCACCGGATCGCCCGAATCATGGCGCAAGCCCTGATAGCGGTGAGCAAAGCCGGGGCCAAAATCACGCAGAAATGCATCCATGGTGATGCAATCGGTGAGGGCGATGCCGAGCTGGTCATCATATTCGTCCAGCCAGGATTGCAGCGCCGCGCGCTGACTGTTGGCAAGAACCGGGCTAATCTGCTGATGCGCCTGGAACCATTCATGTGCCTGGGTGCCGACCGGGTTGAGCTGCAGACGGCGCGCCAGGTCATAGTTACTGGTGCCAACCAGCCACGGGAAATCCTGTTTCAGCGTGCTGACAATCGCTTCCTGCACCGGTTGTGAAAAGCGGCGACGGGTGCCAAAGTCCATCAGATGGAATCGGGACATATCCAGATCGCCCACTTTCTGCCGAAAATCAGCCAGCTTATGCTGCAGATGCGTGACCGCCTGATCTACGCCGATGTCCGGCGTACGATGATGGTGCACCACTTCGCTGATCAGCGCCAGCAGCGGCACTTCCCACAGAATCACTTCACGCCACGGACCGCTAATCTGAATGGCGAGTTTGCCGTGGTCATTACGCACCACAACCTGGCCGGGATTAAAGCGGAAACCGCGCAGCCAGCTGAGGTAGTCGGCGTCAAAGAAGGGCAGGGCAGAAAGGTAACGATATTCCTCTTCGCTCAGGGCGAGGGATTGCATCGCATCGATATGGGTACGGAGTTCGTCCGCGTAGACGCCGAGCAACTCAGCGCCACGGCAGCGAAACTCCGCCGTGACCGGGACATCGTAATAACGATGATATACGGCCTGCTGCATATGAAGCTTGTAGGCATCGGTATCAAGCAGCGTGGTCAAAATCGGGGAAGCGTGTCCTGTCATGGTGCGTTTCAGCATCCTCTTCCGCGGAGCATAGCCCGGTGTTCAACAAAGTCATAAAGACGCAGGAGTATAAAACAGTAATAGACCGCGATCACACCATATTTGCGGGTAGCGGGTCGAGGGTCATTTGTGCCATTGTTAATAAATTGTAGCATTTTCTGCTAAGGCACGCATTGTGCGTGGCAACTGAGGCACAACACGCTTAGACTTTGACGGGTAAACATTTTAACGATGCGAGAAGGATTTATGACGCAACAGCCGCAAATTAAATATCGTCACGACTACCGTGCGCCTGATTTCACCATCACCGATATCGATCTGACGTTTGAGCTTGATGCGGCCACCACGCGCGTCACTGCCGTAAGCCAGGTGAAGCGTTTAGGGAATAGCCAGGCCGAGCTGCGTCTGGACGGAGAAGACCTCACGCTGGTGTCACTGGCGGTAGATGGTAATGCCTGGTCGCATTATCGTGAGGAAGAGGGCGCGCTGGTGCTGAGCCAGCTGCCAGACAACTTTACCCTGACCATCATCAATGACATCCATCCAGATAAAAATACTGCCCTGGAAGGGCTGTACCAGTCGGGTGAAGCGCTGTGTACCCAGTGCGAAGCGGAAGGTTTCCGTCACATTACCTGGTATCTGGATCGCCCGGACGTGCTGGCGCGCTTTACCACCACTATTATTGCGGATGCGGCACGCTATCCGTTCCTGCTGTCCAACGGTAACAAGATGGACAGCGGTCGCCATGAAGATGGCCGTCATTGGGTGAAATGGCAGGATCCGTTCCCAAAACCCTGCTATCTGTTTGCGCTGGTGGCCGGTGATTTTGACGTACTGCGCGACAGTTTTACCACCCGTTCAGGGCGTGATGTGGCGCTGGAGATCTTCGTCGATCGCGGCAACCTGGATCGTGCTGACTGGGCGATGACCTCGCTGAAAAACAGCATGGCGTGGGATGAAGAGCGTTTTGGCCTCGAATACGACCTCGATATCTTTATGATCGTCGCGGTGGATTTCTTCAATATGGGCGCAATGGAGAACAAAGGCCTCAACGTCTTTAACTCTAAATATGTGCTGGCGAAAGCAGAAACCGCCACCGACAAAGATTATCTCGGCATTGAAGCGGTGATCGGCCACGAATATTTCCATAACTGGACCGGCAACCGTGTCACCTGCCGCGACTGGTTCCAGCTCAGCCTGAAAGAAGGGCTGACGGTGTTCCGCGATCAGGAATTCAGCTCTGACCTTGGCTCGCGAGCGGTCAATCGCATTGATAACGTCCGCGTGATGCGTGGTGCGCAGTTTGCTGAAGATGCCAGCCCGATGGCACATCCCATCCGCCCGGATCAGGTGATTGAGATGAACAACTTCTACACCCTGACGGTGTATGAAAAAGGTTCTGAAGTGATCCGTATGATGCACACCCTGCTGGGCGAAGAGAATTTCCAGAAGGGGATGCAGCTGTATTTTGAGCGTCACGATGGCAGTGCCGCGACCTGCGACGATTTTGTTCAGGCGATGGAAGATGCTTCCAATGTCGACCTGTCGCAGTTCCGCCGCTGGTATAGCCAGGCGGGTACGCCGGTGCTGACGGTGCGTGATGATTACAACCCGGAGCTGGAGCAATATACGCTGCATGTGACCCAGCACACGCCGCCCACCGCCGAGCAGAAAGAAAAGCTGCCGCTGCATATCCCGCTGGATATCGAACTTTACGATGGCGAAGGCAAGGTTATCCCGCTGCAACATAATGGCCATCCGGTGCACCATGTGCTGAACGTAACCGAAGAGTTCCAGAGCTTCGTGTTTGATAACGTCTATTTCCAGCCGGTGCCATCACTGCTGCGTGAATTCTCTGCGCCGGTGAAGCTCGACTATAAATGGAGCGATGCACAACTGACGTTCCTGATGCGTCACGCGCGTAACGATTTCTCGCGCTGGGATGCGGCGCAGAGCCTGCTGGCGACTTACATCCGTCTGAATGTGGCGCGTCATCAGCAGGGGCAACCGCTGTCGCTGCCGCTGCATGTGGCCGATGCTTTCCGTGCGGTACTGCTTGATGAGCAGGGTGACCCGGCGTTGATGGCGCTGATCCTGTCACTGCCGTCAGAAAATGAAATCGCTGAGTTGTTTGAGGTGATTGATCCACAGGCGATTGCCGAAGTCCGTGAAGCGCTGGTACGCACCCTGGCCAAAGAACTGAGTGATGAGTTGCTGGCGGTTTATCGTGCCAATCAGAGCAGCGCATACCACATCGAGCATGCGGAAATCGGTAAGCGCGCGCTGAAGAATGTGTGTCTGGGCTATCTGGCGTTTGCCGATGCGGAACAGGCTGACCAGCTGGTGCAGGCGCAATATCAGCAGGCCACCAATATGACCGATGCACTGGCTGCGTTGTCTGCGGCGGTTGCCGCTCAGTTACCGTGCCGCGATGCGTTACTGGCGGCGTATGACGAGCGCTGGCATCAGGATGGCCTGGTGATGGATAAATGGTTCGTGTTGCAGGCCACCAGCCCGGCGGCTGACGTCCTGAGCAAAGTGCGGGCGCTGTTGCATCATCGTTCTTTCACCATGGGCAACCCGAACCGTATCCGTTCACTGATTGGTGCGTTTGCTTCGGCGAATCCAGCGGCATTCCATGCCAAAGATGGCAGTGGTTATCAGTTCCTGGTGGAGATGCTGACCGACCTCAACACGCGTAACCCGCAGGTTGCTGCGCGCATGATCGAGCCGCTGATTCGTCTGAAACGTTACGATGCAGGCCGCCAGGCGCTGATGCGTCAGGCGCTGGAGACGCTGAAAGGGCTGGATAAACTGTCCGGGGATTTGTACGAGAAGATCACCAAAGCTCTGAATGCGTAATTAACCGTAGCGGCGCGATTTATCGCGCGCCTTTTAAAACAGCGCAATAAATTGCGCCGCTACAGGTTCCATTAACGTTGCTGCGCAAACCGCAACGGTTGCTCGGTGGCGCTGCGCTTCATTACCCGATCCAGCACTTCCGCTTCCAGCTCGGCCAGCCGGGCAGAGCCGCGACGGCGTGGGCGCGGTAGATCAACCGTTAAATCCAGTCCGATCTGGCCTTCTTCAATCAGCAACACCCGATCCGCCATGGCGACTGCTTCGCTGACATCGTGGGTGACTAAAAGCACCGTGAAATTATGTTGCTGCCATAACGATTCAATCAATCCTTGCATCTCAATACGCGTCAGCGCATCCAGCGCCCCGAGAGGCTCGTCCAGTAACAACAGGCCGGGACGATGAATCAACGCACGCGCCAGCGCCACCCGCTGTTTCTGACCACCAGAGAGCGCCGCCGGCCATTCATTGGCGCGTTCCGCCAGGCCTACTGCCTCCAGCGCTTCCCGTGCACTTTCACGCCAGGCGCGGCCTTTCAGCCCAAGGCCGACGTTATCGATCACCTTTTTCCACGGCAGCAGTCGGGCGTCCTGGAACATCAGGCGGGTATCCTCCCGCGCGGCCGCCAGTGGGGCATTTCCCGCCAGCAATTCACCGCGGGTGGTGGATTCCAGCCCGGCCAGCAGGCGCAGCAGGGTACTTTTGCCACAGCCGCTGCGACCCACAACCGCGACAAATTGTCCTGCCGGGATATGCAGGTCGATATTATTCAGGATGGTACGGTCGCCATATTGTTTGCTGACGCCGTTAACGCCCACCGGTGTGCCGCTGTTCAGGCGCGCCGGGGTGAGGGTTGCAGTGCTCATGCGTTAGCCTCCTTCAGTTGATAAGCCGGATGCCAGCGCAGCCATACGCGTTCCAGCAGTTGTGCCGCGACATCGGCCAGTTTGCCGAGCAGGGCATACAGAATGATGGCGACCACCACCACATCGGTTTGCAAAAACTCACGGGCATTCATCGCCAGATAGCCAATGCCAGAGTTGGCGGAAATCGTTTCGGCCACAATCAGCGTCAACCACATCAGGCCGAGCGCAAAACGCACGCCTACCATGATGGAAGGTAGCGCGCCGGGCAGGATCACCTGAATAAACAGGCTCCAGCCGGAGAGGCCATAGCTGCGCGCCATTTCCACCAGACCACGATCGATATTACGGATACCGTGGTAGGTGTTGAGATAAATGGGGAACATGGTGCCGAGCGCGACGAGGAAAATTTTTGCCGCCTCATCAATGCCGAACCACAGGATCACCAGCGGGATCAACGCCAGGTGCGGCACGTTGCGCAGCATCTGCACTGAGGTATCGAGCAGGCGCTCCCCAAGGCGCGAAGTGCCAGTAATCAGACCCAGCACCAGGCCAATGGATCCGCCGATACCGAAACCAATCGCCGCGCGCCAGCTGCTGATGGCGAGGTTCTGCCACAATTCACCGCTGGCGGTGAGACGCCAGAAAGTGATCAAAATATTCTCCGGCGATGGCAGGATACGCGTCGACAGTAGCCCGATTTGTGATGCCAGCTGCCAGACCACCACCAGCAGCACTGGCAGCAACCACGGCAGGAAGGCGTTACTGAGCTGTTTCCTGGACATTATGTGCTCCTCAACGCTGCGCGACTTTCTGCGGCATATAGTCATTCCCTACGGCTTCACCGTGCGGCTGAATGTTACGCGGCTGAGGAATCTGCGGCACTTCGAGGTCAAGATGCGGGAACAGCAACTCACCGACGCGATACGCTTCCTCCAGATGCGGATAGCCGGAGAGAATAAAGGTCTCGATGCCGAGATCTCTATATTCCTGCATGCGTGCGGCCACTGTCGGGCCATCACCGACTAACGCCGTACCGGCACCGGTCCGCGCCAGGCCAACCCCGGCCCACAGATTCGGGCTGACTTCCAGCTTGTCACGGCGGCCACCGTGCAGCGCCGCCATCCGTTGCTGGCCGACAGAATCGTAACGCGCGAACCCTGCCTGTGCTTTGGCGATGGTGGCGTCATCCAGATGAGAAATCAGCTGATCGGCTGCCCGCCACGCTTCTTCGTTGGTTTCACGCACGATAACGTGCAAACGAATGCCAAAACGTACTTTGCGGCCCTGCGCCTCGGCTTTGGCACGTACCTGGGCAATTTTCTCTTTCACCAGTGCCGGTGGTTCACCCCAGGTGAGATAGACATCAACCTGTTCTGCGGCCAAATCCTGCGCGGCATCGGAGGAGCCACCAAACCACAACGGTGGGCGCGGTTGTTGCACCGGTTTAAACAGCAGGCGAGCACCGCGGACTTTGACGTGTTTGCCGTCATAATCGACGGTTTCGCCTTCCAGTACCCGACGCCAGATACGGGTAAATTCGGCGGACTCAACGTAACGCTCGCGGTGATCAAGAAACACGCCGTCACCTTCCAGTTCTTCCGGGTCGCCACCGGTCACCAGGTTAAACAACACGCGACCATTGGAGAGGCGATCGAGGGTCGCTGCCTGACGCGCGGCCTGCGTGGGGGAAATCACCCCTGGGCGCAGCGCGACCAGAAAACGCAGACGCTGCGTGACCGGAATCAGTGACGCCGCGACCAGCCAGGCGTCTTCGCAGGAGCGCCCGGTCGGAATCAGGACGCCACCAAAACCAAGGCGGTCGGCAGCCTGCGCCACCTGTTGCAGATAAGCATGATCAACCGCACGTGCACCTTCGGCCGTGCCGAGATAGCGACCATCACCGTGAGTAGGAAGAAACCAGAATACGGATACGCTCATTGTTGACTCCTTAAGGCTGGGCGGACTGTGGCTGCCAGATGCGATCGGCGATGTTCACTTTTACCGGCATCAAATGATTGGCATAAAACAGGTCAGCGGTTTGTTGTTGGGCCTGCGCCGTATGGGCGCTGACCGGCGTAATGGTGGTGGGTGGACGATGATCGAGATAGCTGGCAATCACCGGTTTTGGCAGCCCCATCGCCTGTGCCAGCAGGTCAATACTTTGCTCGCGCTGGCTGCGGGTCAGAGCATCGGCGTCACTGAAGGTTTGCAGTACCTGCTGCACAAAATTGCCATTGGCTGCGGTAAATTTACGAGTGGCGAGATAGAACGAGCCGGTTTGATTCAGCTTGCTGCCATCCGCCAGCACGCGCACGCCGCCCTGCAACAGCGCGGCTGAGTAATAGGGATCCCAGATCGCCCAGGCATCGACATCACCCTGCTGAAATGCGGCACGAGCATCGGCAGGTGTCAGATAAGTGGGCTGGATATCTTTGAAGCTCAGACCGGCCTGCGCCAGCGCACGCAATAAAAGGTTGTGCGAGCTGGAGCCTTTCTGAAACGCCACCTTATGGCCCTTCAATTCGGCCACGCTGTGGATCGGGCTATCTTTCGGCACCAGAATCACCTCGGCTTTTGGCTTGGGCGGTTCCGCTCCGACATACAACAAATCGGCACCGGCCGCCTGCGCAAAAATCGGCGGGATATCGCCGGTACTGCCAAGATCGATACTGCCGACGTTCAGCGCTTCCAGCATTTGCGGGCCAGCGGGAAACTCAATCCATTGGATCTGGGTATGCGGAAAACGTTGTTCCAGCATCTGGTGCGATTTTGCCAGCACCATGCTGACCGAACCTTTTTGATAACCAATACGAAACTGGGCGGGTGCCTCTGCGGCATGCACACTGACATTCAGCGTCAATACCATTGCAAGGCCAGCCAGCCAGCGCGATAGCGTCCTTTTCATATCTCTTCCTTTTATACGGCCTGAGCATAAGGTTGATGGCGGCGATGCAACGCATGCCAGAAGGTATCCAGCGCTTCATCAATGCGTGCGGCCAGCAATTGGTCCAGCTCGGGCTGGCGGTCATAATGGCTAATCTGGTTATCGTCGGCGAAGACGCCGTGCAGCACTTCCTGGGCTTTCAGGGCGTTCAGTACCGGTTTCAGGGCGTAATCCACCGCCAGCATATGGGCCACGCTTCCGCCGCTTGCCAGTGGCAGCACCACTTTGTGCTCCAGTGCACGCTCTGGCAGTAGATCGAGCAGCGTTTTCAGCGCGCCTGAAAAGGAAGCTTTATAAATCGGGGTGGCGACGATCAGGCCCTCGGCACTCGCCAGGTCCTCTTTCAGTGCCTGCAGTGCCGGGGAATCGAAACGTGCATAGAGCAGATCTTCCGGTTGAAAGTTGTGAATATTCCAGGGAATCACTTCGACACCGCGCGCTTCCAGCGCGTGCTGGCACAGGCTCAGCAACGCCGTAGAACGGGAAGGGAATCGAGGGCTGCCTGCCAGCGTAATAACCCGCATAGTCACTCCTTATAACTAAAAGTTATTGATTATCTGATATTGAGAACTGATGACTTAATCCTGACAGAGCGGGGGGCGGGGCTTAAATGATTTATCCGGTAATGGTAAGCCGGAATCTGCAAATGGGCGGGTTATCAATCATTGGATGGCAGAGGAGCGATACGACTATTCCGAAAACCCTGCGGTCACAAAATAGAAATGATTCATTCCGTTTAAGCAATAAAATGCGCTTTGGCGGTTTTATTAGTGTACAGAAGGATAAAAAGTGTATCGGCACCGCGCAGAAGGGATGTCTGCACCATACCAGATTGAAACATGACAATATAAAGAGTCTGGTGAGAATCTCCCATAAAAACAATCATCAAACTGATACCTTCTGTGTTGCACTTATGTCTTTTTGTTTCTTCTGGTATCAAATTCATCCATTTTTTCCTGGTCTGAGAAAAAAGTGTCTGGGATGAATATTCACGTATTTTTGTCTTAAATTACAAATGGCAAGATTTAAGCCCGAAACAGGAAGTAAACCACAACTCAACAGAATAAAAATAAAAACTGCATTCTTCACGGCTGGTAATCATTTAATTGCCTGCTGTCAGGTACGGGAAAAAAACGGAACTGTCAAAACGCCAGAGCTCTGATTAAGCTAGCGCTAAATGATTCTTTTGATGATGCATTCCGTGCGTTCTGGCGCACATGGATGTGATTGCTGTTTTTCTTTTTACCAGGTTGTTAAAAAAGAGAGTGCTTATGTCAGAGAAACTACTTTCCGTTATCATCCCGACTTATAACGTAGAAAAATATATTGTTGAATGTGTGGATTCTCTGTTACAGCAAATATCCGCGCCTAATGAAATCATTATCGTTAACGACAGTTCTACCGATGACACGCTGCATCTTCTTAACCAGCATTATGCCAACCTGCCACAGGTTCAGATTATTACCGTGCCCAACGGCGGGGCTGGGTTAGCGCGTGATAAAGGTATTGAGCTGGCGCAGGGGGAGTTTCTGTTTTTCTGTGACCCGGATGATCGCGTGGCGCCGGGGTTGGTCAGCGAATTACAGCAGGTGGTGCAAACGCATCCGCAGGTAGAGTTGTTCTGTTTTAATTCAGTGGCGTTCGACCATGACCTGCCACACCGCGTTTCAGCAAAAGTGAAACATGAGCTGACGGGGCTGCAACCTGCATCCGAGGTGTTTTCCTCTTTATTACGCAATGGAACCTATACCTCAGCGGCGTGGAACTACCTGTTGAAACGTTCGGTTATCGATAAATATCAGCTACGCTTCCAGCACCGGGTGCATGAAGATCACTGTTTCAGCCTTGGCGCTTTTCTGAAAAGTCGCCATGCCTGGGTCAGTGAGAAAAGTTATTATCAGCAACGTGTCCGTCAGGGGTCATTAACCCATGGACATAAAAATAGTGATTATTTTCTGCAGCGTTACCACGCTTTTATGCAGGCGTATCACGATTTAATGACGTCACTTGAAAAAAATAACCGGCGCAATCAGTTACAAAAAGAATATTTGTTACATTCTTTCCGCCTGATGATTTACCTCTCGCTTTATAACCGCACGCCAGTGCCTTATTACGTGATTAATGCTATTCGTTTTCTTGGCCGTGAAATCAAACCAGCCGGTTTTAAAGAGTGGTTGCTGTTGAATCATCCGGAACTTTTTATCCGTCTGCAAAATTACAAAGTGATTAAAGAGCTGAAGAAAAACAGCCTTATTCCGAAAAGTGTTCCGGTGGTTTGATTGCACCTGGGATAAGTGCGAAAGTCATTACTGGTATAAGCATTAAGGTTGTTGCGTCATGGCAAAAACACTCGATAAGAGTTTAGTAATTAATATTTTATCTTTGCTGGCCTATCGGGGAGCGTCATTTCTCTTTCCTTTAGTCACCTTACCCTATCTGGCGCGAATACTCGGCGTCAATCAAATGGGGGTGCTGGCGCTGGCCATCGCCTGCGTGCTTTATTGCAGCACCATTTCAGACTGGGGTTTTAACGTTTATACCACCAAGGACATTGCTCACCATCGTGAGGATAAAGTCCGGGTGACGCAGATATTCTGGTCAACTTTCAATGCAAAATTGATGCTGATGCTTTCAACCAGCGGCGTGCTGTTACTCGCTACCTGGTTAAATCCGTCCTGGCATTTCCTGTTCTGGATAGTACTGGCGAACTGCACCACGCTGCTGGGGTCGTTGTTCTCCTTTGGCTGGCTGATGCAGGGCTTTGAGAAGCTCGGTAAAACGGCGGTGATTGCCACCTTTGGCAATTTCTGCGCCATCCCGCTGACGTTTCTGCTGGTGAAAACCCCGAACGATACCTGGCTGGCGGCGATGATTCCGGGTGTGGTGTCAATTATCAGCGCGCTGATTACCCTGCGGTTTGTGCTGAAGATGAAGGTGATTGGTCGCTACCGCTTCGAACCCAGTGAAATCATGCAACGCCTGAAAGACAGCGTGCACGTCTTTATCGCCATCGCCGGTGCGAATTTATTTAACAGCGTCAACGTGGTGATTCTGGCCGCCTTTACCTCGCATTATGCCATCGGGATCTATAACGGGGCCGATCGCCTGCGTAAGGCAGCCAACTCGGTGCCGGAACAGATTGGCAACGCGTTTTTTCCACGTGTCAGTTATTTGTTTGCGCGTGATAAGGCAGCAGCCATCGCGGCGACACGCAAAAGTTTGCTGATCTCGTTTCTGCTCAGCTTTGGGATTGTGATCTTCACGTATTTCTTCGCTGATGAAGTGGTCCGTATCCTGCTCGGCCCGGAATTTGTTGCCTCGGCTGACGTGCTGCGTGTGTTTGTGTTGTGTTTCCTGTTTGGCAACATTGCTTACCCGGCAGGATTACAGGTGTTGATCCCCCATGGCCTGGCGCGTCAGCGTATGCTGGTGATGCTCGGCCCGGGTGTCATCAATATTCCAGTCTGTGCCTTTCTGGCGTGGAAATACGGTGCCATAGGCGCGGCATGGTCGATGGTGATTGCCGAATTCCTCGTCTGCGTCGGGATTTTCTGGGTGATGGCTCGCCACGGGATTCTGCGTGAGTATCTGCGTAATCCCTCTGCCACCACCACACCAATTAAAGACGCCGCAAGCTAATGATGATGCAGGTCAATTCGGCCTGCGTTTCCTCGCGCTGCAATTTACTTTTGTGCCAGAGGCCATTACCATTCTGGCGCACAATTTCCCGTGCACCCCGACTTTCACGAAGCTTCCGCCATTCAGGAGAGTGCATGTTATATCCTATCGTCCGGCCGGCGCTGTTTAAGCTCGATCCAGAGCGTGCGCACGAACTCACCTTGCATCAACTGCGTTTTATCAGCGGCACCCCGCTGGAAGGGTTTATCCGCCAGTCTTTACCCGCGCGTCCGGTTAACTGCATGGGGCTGACGTTTCCCAATGCCCTTGGACTGGCAGCCGGCCTCGACAAAAATGCAGAATGCATTAATGCCTTTGGTGCGATGGGTTTTGGTTTTGTCGAAGTGGGTACCGTCACACCGCGCCCGCAACCCGGTAATGATAAGCCGCGTATGTTCCGCCTGGTGCAAGCGGAAGGGATTATCAACCGTATGGGATTTAATAATCAGGGTGTCGATTACCTGGTTGAGAACGTTAAAAAGGCGCATTTTAAAGGAATTCTTGGTATCAATATTGGCAAAAATAAAGATACGCCGGTCGAGCAGGGGAAAGATGATTATCTGACCTGCATGGAAAAGGTGTACGCCCACGCGGGTTATATTGCCATCAATATTTCCTCACCTAACACCCCAGGATTACGCACGCTGCAATATGGTGAAGCGTTGGATGATCTGCTGGCAGCCATCAAATTAAAACAAAAAGAGTTGCAGGAACGGCATCTTAAATATGTTCCCGTGGCGGTGAAGATCGCGCCGGATCTTTCTGAAGAAGAGTTGATCCAGATTGCTGACAGTTTAGTTCGCCACGAAATTGATGGTGTAATTGCGACCAACACCACCCTCGACCGTTCACTGGTCAGCGGCCTGAAATACGGCGAAGAAGCCGGTGGTTTAAGTGGTCGCCCGGTGCAGAATCGCAGCACCGAAATCATCCGCCGCCTGTCACAGGAGTTGCAGGGACGTCTGCCCATTATTGGTGTGGGTGGTATTGATTCGCTGGTGGCGGCACGGGAAAAAATTGCCGCAGGTGCCACGCTGGTCCAGATATACTCCGGATTTATATATAAAGGTCCTGGCTTAATTAAAGATATCGTGACCCATCTCTAAGACATTTCCCACATTCCCGCGCCAGGGGGTTTATTTATCCCTCTGGCTCGTTTATATTTTGTCCTGCTGGTGTATTTTTCAGCTTTTTCCTTAGCGTTATTTTCCTTTTGCTGTGAAGCGTAATTTTGCGCAGCGATGAACCACAGGGCACATCATGAAAATCAAACCCGATGACAACTGGCGTTGGTATTTTGACGCGGAGCATGACCGGATGATGCTTGATCTGGCCGATGGCATGTTATTTCGCTCGCGCTTCTCACGCAAAATGCTGACCCCGGATGCCTTTAATGAAAGCGGTTTTTGCGTTGATGACGCCGCGCTTTATTTTACCTTTGAAGAACGTTGTCGTCAGAGTGGATTAAAAAGCGATCATCGCGCCGAGCTGGTATTAAATGCGCTGGTCGCCAGCCGTTTTCTGAAACCACTGATGCCGAAAAGCTGGCACTTCACCAGCCATGCCCACAGCTGGCAACCCGTCACAGGCGATATGGTGGCAGTGACCCTGGCAGACAGCGGTGAACAGGCGCAATTGCTGGTGGTGGAAAGCGGAGAAAATGCCGCGCTTTGTTTGCTGGCACAACATGCGCTGACCGTAGCCGGTAAAGGCATGGTGCTGGGGGATGCGATCAAAGTGATGAACGATCGTCTGCAACCTTGTAAGCCCGAATCTTCCGCCCAGTTTGCCCGGGCGGTGTGACGCGTTACGCCAGCTCGATATCGCCAGCCGGAATACAACTACAGCTCAGGATGGTGCCATCCTGACGCACTGCGCTTTTCTTTAAGGCTTTCACTTCACCTGCTACCAGCGTCATTTTACAGCTGCCACAGATACCGGCGCGGCAGGAGTAGGGAATGCGAAAACCCTGCATTTCAAGCTGTTCCAGCAGCACTTGCTGATTATCTCCGGTAAATTCGGTGCCCTGATAGCCAATGGTGACGTTGCTCAGATTGCTGGTCACAGGGGCCAGGGTTTCCACTACCTGACCGGCACCGTAGCGGCGTGCGGACTGTTTTTCAATGATGGTGACCTGATCGCCAACGCGGATCACGCCACTGTTCAGGGCGATCAAATTCAGACCAAAATCGATATCACCGCTGCCATCCTGGGCGCTACGGAAGCGTTGCAGCGTGGCCAGCGGTTCACCCTGGGGATGTTTCTGCCCGCTTTCGGTGCCGACGGTAGTAAACACGCAGCGGCTGCAGGGCTTCGGCATCTCAAAAGTGATATCGCCAATGGTTAACTTTTTCCAGCTGTCTTCTTCCCACGCCTGCGCGCCGCTGACCACCAGGTTAGGGCGGAACTGTTCGACACGAACGCTGGCCGGGCAACGTTGTTGCAGATCCTGCAATGAAGCCATATTGACCAGCAGATAAGGAAAACCATCCGCAAAACTGAGCGGCACCTGATCAAAGCGTTTTACCCGGCGGGTCGGCTGCGATCCGGTCCAGCGCAATTGGACCGGGCGAGGGAAAAAGCCACTCAGCCATTGGTTGATCTCTGCCGGGGCGATGCGTGAGGTGAAATGGTTACCCCAGACTTCAGTAGGGGCGTCTACGGCAGCAAAATCAGCAAAGCGGATTAACGCCTGGCTACCGTCCGGTGCCTGCAAAAACAGGCCATCGGGCAGCAGCGCAGGGGTAAAACGCACCATTTCCGGATACTGCCGGGCAGTGATAAAGGTGCCATCGGTTTCGGTAACCATAAAGATGCGGTCAAAGGCCAGGCCACTCTCCATTACCTGGGCATGCGACAGTTGCAAACCGCGCATTGATTTTACCGGATGGATAAACAGACGGGACAACGTAATCATCACCACTCCCTGAAAGCCGTCATGCTGGACAAAAAGAAGCTAACTTTATGACATAGGACGCTGATTCGCTATAATGCGCAACAATTTTATCAGGAGTAGAAGTGACGATATGAATTCTCTGTTTGCCAGTACGGCGCGCGGGCTTGAAGAACTGCTTAAAACTGAGCTGGACGCGCTGGGTGCGCAGGATTTGCAGGTGGTGCAGGGCGGTGTCCATTTTGAGGCCGACGACCGCGTGATGTACCAAAGCCTGCTGTGGAGCCGCCTGGCTTCACGTATTTTACTGCCGCTGGGAGAATTCGGCGTCTGGAGCGATCTCGATCTTTACGTCGGCGCCCAGAGCATTCCGTGGTGCGACATCTTTGACAGCGAGACCAGCTTTGCCATTCATTTCAGCGGCACCAACGAGGTGATCCGTAATAGTCAGTTTGGCGCGTTGCGTATCAAAGATGCCATCGTGGACAGTTTTACCCGCCAGAATTTGCCGCGTCCGAATGTTGATCGTGAGCAGCCAGGGATTCGTATCAACGCCTGGCTGAATAAAGATCGCGTCAGCATCGCACTGGATCTGAGTGGCGATGCCCTGCACCAGCGTGGTTATCGCCAGCAAACCGGGCAGGCTCCGCTGAAAGAGAATCTGGCGGCGGCGATTGTGCTGCGTTCTGGCTGGCAAAACGGCACCCCGCTTGTCGACCCGATGTGCGGTTCCGGTACGTTGCTGATTGAAGCGGCGTTGATCGCCTGCGATCGCGCTCCGGGCTTGCTGCGTTCACGCTGGGGCTTTAACCGCTGGAAAAAACACAATCAAACTCTGTGGCAGGAACTGCGTAGCGAAGCGATGCAACGTGCGCGTCTGGGAACGGAAGCGACCAGTGCCCGTTTCTTTGGCTACGATAACGACGGCCGCGTGCTGGAGTGGGCGCGAGCCAATGCGCGCCGCGCCGGTGTGGCCGATCTCTTTACCTTTGCCCAGCAGGACGTCCTGAAGCTGCATAATCCGCTGTCAGGCGATGTGACCGGCACGGTGCTGAGCAACCCGCCATATGGCGAGCGTCTGGAAAGTGAGCCTGCGCTGATTGCGCTGCACAGCCAGCTGGGCCGCATCATGAAGCAGCAATTTGGTGGCTGGAACCTGTCGTTGTTCAGTGCCTCGCCAGAACTGCTGAGTTGCCTGTCATTGCGTGCCGATCGCCAGTTCAAAGCGAAAAACGGTCCGCTGGAATGTGTGCAGAAAAATTATCAGCTGGCGGCCAGCAGTGGCGAAAGTTCGGCACAGATTGCTGATGATTATGCCAACCGCCTGCGCAAGAATGTGAAAAAGCTGGAGAAGTGGGCGCGTCAGTCAAATATTGATTGTTATCGCCTGTACGATGCCGACCTGCCGGAATATAACGTTGCAGTGGATCGCTACGGCGATTGGGTGGTGATTCAGGAATATGCGCCGCCAAAAACCGTTGATGCGAGCAAAGCGCGTCAGCGTCTGTTTGATGTGATCAGCGCGACGCTCAGCGTGCTGGAGATCCCGGCAAATCGTCTGGTGTTGAAAACCCGCGAACGTCAGAAAGGCAAAAACCAGTATCAGAAACTGGGTGAGAAGGGTGATTTCTTTGAAGTTCAGGAATTTAACGCGCGCTTCCTGGTTAACCTGACGGACTATCTCGACACCGGCCTGTTCCTCGATCACCGCATCGCACGTCAGATGCTGGGTAAAATGAGCCAGGGTAAAGATTTCCTCAATCTGTTTTCTTACACCGGCAGCGCCAGTGTGCATGCCGGTCTGGGTGGCGCGAAATCCACCACCACGGTGGATATGTCCCGTACCTACCTGGAATGGGCAGAGCGCAATTTGCGTCTCAACGGCCTGACGGGGCGTCAGCATCGCCTGATGCAGGCGGATTGCCTGAGCTGGCTGCGCGAAAGCGATGAACAGTTCGATCTGATCTTTATTGATCCGCCCACGTTCTCCAACTCGAAACGGATGGAAGACGATTTTGACGTGCAGCGCGATCATTTGATGCTGATGCAGAACCTAAAGCGTCTGCTGCGTCGCGGCGGTACCATTATGTTTTCTAACAACAAGCGCGGCTTCAAAATGGATCTCGACGGGTTGCAGCGCCTGGGCTTACAAGCGCAGGATATCACCCAGAAAACCCAGTCGCAGGATTTTGCCCGCAACCGTCACATTCACAACTGCTGGCTGGTCAGCCACGCCGGTAAGGAATAAGTTTTATGTCACTGATCAGTATCCATGGCGCTTACCTGTCGTTCAGCGATGCGCCGCTGTTGGATAATACCGAACTGCATATTGAAGAAGGCGAGCGCGTCTGTCTGGTGGGGCGCAACGGTGCCGGTAAATCCACGCTGATGAAAATCATTAACGGCGAACAACCGCTGGATGATGGCCGCATTATTTATGAAACCGACCTGGTCGTGGCGCGCCTGCAACAGGATCCGCCACGCAATATTACCGGCTCGGTGTATGACTTTGTTGCAGAAGGGGTGGAAGAACAGGCCGAGCATCTGAAGGCTTACCACGCCATTTCCCATGTGGTGATGGAAGATCCCAGCGAGAAAAATCTCAACGAAATGGCGCGTCTGCAGGCGATTCTTGATCACCAGAACCTGTGGCAGCTGGAAAGCCGTATCAATGATGTGCTGGAAAAAATTGGTTTGCAGGCCGATACCGAGTTGTCGTCGCTGTCGGGTGGGTGGCTGCGTAAAGCGGCGCTGGGTCGCGCGCTGGTCAGCAATCCGCGTGTGCTGATGCTGGATGAACCAACCAACCACCTCGATATTGAAACCATCGACTGGCTGGAAAATTTCCTCAAAACCTTTACCGGCAGCATCGTGTTTATTTCGCATGACCGCTCCTTTATTCGCAATATGGCGACACGCATTGTCGATCTCGACCGTGGCAAGCTGGTCTCGTGGCCGGGGGATTACGATCAGTATCTGCTGGGCAAAGAAGAAGCGCTGCGTGTAGAAGAACTGCAAAATGCCGAGTTCGACCGCAAACTGGCGCAGGAAGAAGTGTGGATTCGCCAGGGTATCAAAGCGCGTCGTACCCGTAACGAAGGCCGTGTTCGCGCCCTGAAAGCGCTGCGTCGTGAGCGTTCTGAACGCCGTGACGTGATGGGCAAAGCCAATATGCAGGTGGGTGAAGCTTCGCGCTCCGGCAAAATCGTCTTTGAGCTGGAAAATGTTGACTACGCCGTCGATGGCAAAGTGCTGGTGAAGGATTTTTCTTCGCAGGTGCAGCGTGGCGACAAGATTGCGCTGATTGGCCCTAACGGCTGCGGGAAAACCACGCTGCTGCGCCTGATGCTGCAACAGCTGAAGGCAGACAGCGGCCGTGTGCATTCCGGTACCAAGCTGGAAGTGGCGTACTTCGACCAGCATCGCGCGGAACTCGATCCGGACCGTACCGTGATGGATAACCTGGCTGAAGGTAAGCAGGAAGTGCTGGTGAACGGTAAACCGCGCCATGTGCTGGGCTATTTGCAGGACTTCCTGTTCCACCCAAAACGTGCCATGACGCCGGTGCGTGCGCTGTCGGGCGGTGAGCGTAACCGCCTGCTGCTGGCGCGCCTGTTCCTCAAGCCCAGCAACCTGATGATTCTCGATGAACCGACCAACGACCTCGATGTGGAAACGCTGGAGTTGCTGGAAGAGTTGATTGACGGCTATCAGGGCACCGTGCTGCTGGTCAGCCACGATCGTCAGTTTGTGGATAATACCGTCACCGAATGCTGGATCTTTGAAGGTAACGGTGAGATTGGTGCCTTTGTGGGCGGTTATCATGATGCCCAGCAACAGCGTGCGGCGTATAAGCAGCTGAAAACCGCGTCGGCGGTGAAAACCAGCGCCAGCGCTGAAAAAACGGCTGAGAAAAATGATGCCAACAAACGGGGTTCAGGCAAGCTAAGCTATAACCTGACGCGTGAGCTGGAGCAGTTACCGCAAAAGCTGGAACAGTTGGAAACCCGTATTGGCGAGTTGCAGACGCAGATGAGCCATCCGGATTTCTTCAGCCAGCCACATGACAAAACGCAGCCGGTGCTGGATGCGCTGGCGCAGACCGAGCAGGAACTGGAAACGGCGTTTGAACGCTGGGAAGAACTGGAAGCGCTGAAAAACGGCGCTTAATGCAGAAGGAAACCGGCATGTGTGCAGCGGATGATGCGCAGTCGTGGATACTCTGTCCACAGTGCGATTTAACGGTAAAACTGCCAGTTGTGCCGGTAGGCAGCCGGGCGCGTTGCCCGCGCTGCCACACCACATTAACGGCGAACTGGCATGAGCCGCGTAAGCGGCCTACCGGTTATGCGATCGCGGCTTTGTTTATGCTGGTGCTGGCCAATCTGTTTCCTTTCGTCAATATGCACGTTGCAGGCCTGAGCAGTGAGATCTCACTGCCGGAAATTCCGAATGTCATGGTGCGCGAGGACTACAGCAGCCTCGCCAGCCTGTTCCTGCTGTTTGTTCAGGGCATTCCGGCATTTTGCATGGTGACCATCATTCTGCTGGTGAATAAGGTCAGAATGCCACACCACCTGCGATTGGTGCTGGCGCGCATTTTGTTCCAGTTACGTAACTGGGGCATGGCGGAAATCTTCATGGCAGGCGTTCTGGTCAGTTTTGTCAAACTGATGGCCTATGGCGAGATTGGTCTCGGCAGCAGCTTCTGGGCGTGGTGCCTGTTTTGTGTGCTGCAATTGCGAGCCTTCCAGTGTGTGGACCGCCGCTGGGTATGGCAGCGCATTGCGCCATTGCCTGCCTTACCACACGCGCCAAAGGCGGGTATCAGCGGTATACAGCAGGGGATGCGCCGCTGTCCATGTTGTACCGCCATCATGCCCATCGAGCGTAAGGCGTGCAGCCGTTGTGGTGTGGTGGCTCACGCCCGACGGCCTCACAGCCTGCAATGGACGCTGGCGTTGCTGGTAACCTCTCTGCTGTTGTATCTCCCATCAAATATTATGCCGATTATGGTGACGGAGACGCTGGGCACGGCGTATCCCTCCAACATCATGGCAGGGGTGATTTTGCTGTGGAGTGACGGATCCTGGCCGGTGGCATTGGTGATTTTTATCGCCAGTATCATGGTGCCTTCGCTCAAAATGCTGGCGATTGGCTGGCTGTGCTGGGATGCCAGTGGACGCGGGCAGCATGATAGCGAGAAGATGCACCTGGTTTATGAGGTGGTGGAGTTTGTTGGCCGCTGGTCAATGATTGATGTGTTTGTTATCGCTGTTCTCTCTGCACTGGTGCGGATGGGGCGGTTGATGAGTGTTTACCCGGCGCCAGGCGCGCTGTTATTTGCCATGGTGGTGATTCTCACCATGTTTGCAGCGCTGGCTTTTGATCCGCGTCTGACCTGGGATCGTGTACGGAAAACCGAACGTAAGGAGCCGCGTCTTGACGGACAATCATCAGGGAGTTGCTAACGTCGATCAGATTAAACGCTGGTCGCCGGTCTGGATTGTACCCATTGTCACGCTGTTAATCGGCGGATGGATTCTTTTTTACCACTTCAGCCATCAGGGGCCGGAAGTGACACTGATTACCGAAAATGCCGAGGGTATAGAAGCGGGTAAAACCACCATCAAGAGCCGCAGCGTGGATGTTGGCGTGGTGGAGAGCGCGGTACTGACTGACGATCTGCATCATGTGGAGATCAAAGCGCGGCTGAATTCCGGTATGGATAAACTGTTGCACGGCGACAGCGCTTTCTGGGTGGTCAAACCGCAGATTGGCCGTGAGGGGGTTACTGGTCTTAGTACGTTGCTATCCGGCGCCTATATCGAATTGCAGCCGGGTACTAAGGGTGATAAGCCGGAATCCTATCAATTGCTGGATGCGCCGCCACTGGCTCCACCGGATGCCAAAGGCATTCGTGTCACGCTGGACAGCAAAAAAGCCGGGCAACTCAATCCGGGCGATCCGGTGTTGTTCCGTGGTTATCGTGTCGGTACGGTCGAAACCAGCACTTTCGATACGGAAAAACGCATGATGACCTATCAGCTGTTTATCTCTGCGCCTTATGACCGGCTGGTCACCACCAATGTCCGTTTCTGGAAGGACAGCGGGATTGCGGTGGATATGTCATCTTCGGGTATGCGTGTGGAAATGGGGTCACTCACGACGCTATTCAGCGGTGGCGTCAGCTTTGATGTACCGGATGGCTGGGAACTGGGGCAGGCGGCGGAGAATAAAGCGGAATATCATCTGTTTGACGATCAGCGCAGTATCCAGGATTCGCTGTATACCAACCATATCGACTTCCTGATGTTCTTTACGGATTCGATCCGTGGCCTGCAAGTCGGTGCGCCGGTGGAGTTCCGGGGAATTCGTCTCGGTACGGTGGCGCAGGTGCCTTATACCATCCCTGGTGTTAACCAGGCACTGAACACGGATTATCGTGTACCGGTACTGATCCGCATCGAACCCGATCGCTTTATCAGTCGTCTTGGTGGTGATTTCAATATCGAACAGCATTTGCAGGATGGGAAAAAGCGCGGTCTGCGTGCCACCCTCAAAACCGGTAACCTGTTGTCGGGTGCGTTATATGTCGATCTGGATTTTTACGACAACGTTGCGCCTTATCAGGGGCCGGAAAAAGTGGCCGGGCTTGAAGTGATCCCAACGGTGAGTGGTGGTCTGAGCCAGATTCAACAGAAACTGCTGGCAGCGCTCGATAAGATCAACAACCTGCCGCTCAATCCGATGATCAATGAGGCAACCGGCACCCTGAAGGAGAGCCAGCGCACGCTGCAGCAGCTGCAGAAAACGCTCAACAACCTCAATCAGATCACCGGTAGTCCGGCGATGAAGACGCTGCCAGCGGATATGCAGCAAACGCTGCGTGAACTCAACCGCAGCATGAAAGGGCTGCAGCCGGGATCGCCAGCCTATGACAAGCTGGTGGGCGATATGCAGCGACTGGACCAGGTGCTGCGTGAATTGCAGCCGGTGCTGAAGACCTTGAATAGCAAAAGCAACGCGCTGGTGTTTGAAGCCAAACCGGGCCAGGATCCACAGCCGAAGAGGGCGAAACAGTGAAGAAAGGGCTGATGATTGGGGCGATGCTGCTGCTGGCAGGTTGCAGCAGCACCATTGAAACCACTTACTACCAACTGCCTGCGGGTGCCAGTATGGCACCTGTCAGCACCGATGCCAGCAGTGGGCAACCGATGCTTTGGGTGCAACAGGTCAGTGTTCCGGATTATCTGGCGGGTAATGGCCTGGTGTACCAGACCAGCGACGTGAAATACGTTATTGCCGCTAATAATCTGTGGGCCAGTCCGCTCGACCAGCAATTGCAGCAAACGCTGATCAATAATCTGAGCCGCGCATTGCCAGGGCGCCTGGTATCCGGTACGCCATTGGGTGAAACGCACGACACGCTGACGGTGAACGTGACCGGTTTCCAGGGACGTTATGATGGCAAGGCGATTGTGAGCGGTGAATGGGTGCTGCAACATCAAGGACGGCTTATCAAACACGGCTTTAATCTGACGTTGCCGCAAACGGAAGACGGTTACGATGCGCTGGTGCGCACATTGGCGCTCGGCTGGCAGCAGGTTGCTCAGCAAATTGCGAATAGTGCGATCACGCCAAATTAAGATTTGTTTGAAGCTTATGCTAAGTCCCTGATTTGTCATCAACGTGTGGCAAAAAAATCAGGGGCTTTTTTATTGCCTAATCAGCCAGATAAGCGATTTTTCTGAAAATTTACCTCATTTTGTGATGTCGGTTTCAGGTCAAATTTATGACATTGGCGTGAATTTTGCGCATTGATCTTTTCCGCCTCTGGGGTTAGAACGTTAGAGTGGTTGAACATTAATTCGCCACTCTATCTTTCCACCAGATTCCACCAGACCTGAAATGAGGGAAACGAGGTATGAAGAGACAGAAAAGAGACCGCCTGGAACGAGCACATTCACGTGGCTATCAGGCCGGCATTACGGGACGCTCAAAAGAGATTTGCCCGTACCAAATGATCGACGCACGGTCTCACTGGTTGGGAGGTTGGCGACAGGCCATGGAGGACAGGTCGGCGGTGGCCTAGCACTGCCGGATGTTCATCGAGTAAGGAACAAACCTCCGCTTAGTGCGGAGGTTTTTGTTTTCCCCGTCATACTTTAGGTTGCATGGGCGTTGGCTTTACTCGCGTGCCGCCTTCCTGCAACTCAAAGTATTTAGGGGAAAGTCAGGAGGACTAAAAAGCGGTGGTGTCTTTGAAGAGGCCCACTTTCAGGTCTGTCGCAGCATAAATCAGGTTGCCATCGACAAATACTTCGCCATCAGCCACGCCCATCACCAGTTTGCGGTTGATGACACGTTTGAAGTGAATTTTGTAAGTCACTTTTTTTGCTGTCGGCAGTACCTGTCCGGTGAATTTCACTTCACCCACGCCCAGTGCGCGGCCTTTACCTTCAGCACCCAGCCAGCCCAGATAGAAGCCAACCAGCTGCCACATAGCATCCAGACCCAGACAGCCCGGCATCACCGGGTCACCGATGAAGTGGCAATCAAAGAACCACAGGTCGGGGCGGATATCCAGCTCGGCTTCGACAAAGCCTTTGTCGTATTTACCGCCGTCTTCAGTCATTTTGACCACGCGGTCCATCATCAACATATTGCCTGATGGAAGCGGCGGTCCGTTTTCGCCAAACAGTTCTCCGCGACCTGAGGCAACCAGGTCTTCTTTGCTATAGGATTCGCGTTTATCTACCATGTTCTCAATAAGCCTTATTTAGTGAAGCCCGAATATTAGCGAACAGTTGTACGCTGGGCAATGCTATCAGCTGTGGTTAAACCAGTTAAGCCAACGTAATGGCCACGGACGCTGACGTGTTTCATGCTGGTTAAGCAGAGCGATACGTTCCTGAATGGTGCTTAGCAGTGAATCACCGCTCTCACTTTGCCACTCCACGCCTGTCAGCAATGGCAGGGCTTCATCTACACGCTCAATTGCCCATATGTGGAACTGGCCCTGTTCTACCGCTTCAACGACCGCGGTATTCAGGCTCAGGTGGCGCACGTTGCTGGCGGGCAAAATCACGCCCTGCTGGCCGGTGAGACCGCGTTCGTGACAAATGCTGAAGAAACCTTCAATTTTCTCATTAAGGCCGCCAACCGGCTGAATATTGCCGAACTGATCCACAGAACCCGTAACGGCGATCTGCTGATTCAGCGGCTGATTAGCCAGTGCACTGATCAGGGCGCACAGTTCGGCGAGAGAGGCACTATCGCCATCAACCTCAGAATAGGATTGTTCAAACACCAGTGAAGCAGAGAAGGGGAGCTGTTGCTCCAGTTCCAGTTCTGCAATCAGATAGGCCTGCATGATCATCATGCCTTTCGCATGAATATTGCCACCCAATTCTGCTTTGCGTTCGACATCGGTGAATTCACCATCACCCGGATGCACCACACAGGTAATACGGGAAGGTTCGCCCCACGGACGCGGATGCCCCGGGAATTCAATGACCGAAAGGCCATTGATCTGACCTACCGCTTCACCTTCTGTCTCGATCATGATCTGATTGAGCAGAATTTCATCACGCATACGGTCGGCGAGGAAACTTTCCCGCCACTGGCGAGCTTCCAGTGCGTCTTTCAGCGCTTCGGCATTGAGTGCGTCACCGTGCAACGCCGCTTCCTGCATCTGGCGGCGCAGCCAGCGTGGACAAAGTGGCAGCGTATCCTGATCGCCAGTGTTGCGTACCGCCTCGTTGATCAGCAGCGGCCAGAAGTCCTCTTCCGGATCGGGCAGGCCGGCCTGACGTGCCAGGTTTAGTGTCCACTGGCACCAGGAGGTCATGTCTTCTTCATCCAGCACCTGGAGGTTTTCTTCAAACTCACTGTAAAGCGCCATCTCATGCGCTTCTGTGTCCAGCGCCTGAAAATCAGCCAGTGCATCACGTTCGCCGCAAAGAATCAGGCGCAACCGGAGGGGCAGAGGAGGAATAGCGACTGGCAATGGCTGGCGCTCATCCTGCGAATACCAGTCAAAACGGCCTGATTCGACGCTTTTTTTCAGGCGTAACCACATCAATGGCTGTGCCAGCAGCGTGGTTACGCTCAGAATAAGCGTGCCACCGTTAGCACGATGCAATAACCCCGGCTCCAGCTGCATACGATCTTTATACTGACGCACGCAACCGAAAAGCTGTTCAAATTCAATCCAGTCGGCATAATGCACGCCGCCCCGGCTGGTAAAAGGTCGGCTGCTGTCAGTCGGCGGCAGCAGACTCACATTGTCGCCCATAACCAGATAATCACCCCCCGTAAGGGTTGCCGTTTCTGGCTGGAAACGCTGCGCAGCACTGGCAATCCAGGCGAGGTAATCGTTATTTTCCTGGCTGCGTAACAACAGCAGTGGTAATCCTTGTTGCTGATGATGCAAATGCGCCAGCGCATTCAGCAGACGCGGCTGGACCGCAGCCAGACTATCGCTATCTTCCAGTGAGACGTCAGAGAAAATGGATTGGTAGCGGGTGCTATCCGGCTGCAGGGCTTGCCACGTGAGTTGAGAGCTGGTCAAAATATTCCATTCGTCAGATTCGGGAAAAGCGCGATTATACAGGAATCAACTGGGTTAAGCACTGCGGAGTTCCGGCCCGAATTGTGACGGTTGCAACATGTTTTTCCTTGCTGCATCCGGGAAAAAAGCTGTTATTCTTAGTTTGTTACGTGATCACGATGAGATTCCGATGAAATACCAGCAACTCGAAAATCTTGAAAGTGGATGGAAGTGGAAATACCTGGTGAAAAAGCATCGGGAAGGTGAGCTGATCACCCGTCATCTGGAACTGAGTGCAGCCCAGGTCGCGGTCGATGCCTTGCTGTCGATGGAAAATAGCCCGGTAGAGGTCAACGAATGGATTGCCCAGCATATTCATCCCGATCTGGATAATCGTCTTAAGCAGACCATCCGGGCACGTCGGAAACGCCATTTTAATGCCGAGCATCAGCATACCAGGAAGAAATCCATCGACCTGGAATATCTGGTGTGGCAGCGTCTGGCAGGGTTAGCACAACGTCGTAGTAGTACCCTTTCTGACACTATTGTGCAGCTGATTGAAGATGCGGAGCGTAAAGAGAAGTATGCCAGCCAGATGTCTACGCTGAAGCAGGATTTACAGGCAATTCTGGGAAAAGATGGCGCAGAGAACGAATAGCTTTCGTTTCTGATAAACAGCAATAAAAAACCCCGCCCAGGCGGGGTTTTTAGCGCGAGTGAACTTAAGCCTGCGGCTGAGTTACCACGTCTTTGATACCTTTCACGTCGATTTCAACGCGACGGTCCGGCGCCAGGCAGTCGATCAGGGCATTGCGGCCTTTCACGCTGTCACAGGTGTTGCCAGTAACCGGGTTAGATTTGCCCATACCACGTGCAGAGATCTTGTTGGACGGGATACCTTTAGAAACCAGGTAATCGACAACAGACTGAGCGCGTTTCTCAGACAGTTTCTGGTTGTACTGCTCTGAACCGATACGGTCGGTGAAGCCCAGAACAACGACTGAACCGTCTTTCGGGTCCAGTGAGCTCAGCTGGCTGTACAGCTGATCCAGAGCCTGCTGACCTTCTGGTTTCAGGGTAGCTTTGTTGAAGTTGAACAGAACGTCAGACTTCAGGGTGAAACGCTTGGTTTCAACAACCGGAGCCGGAGCCGGAGCCGGAGCTACAACCGGGGCAGCAGCTTCATCCTGACCGAAACGGTAAGAAACACCGACGCTCAGCATGCTGTTGTCAGGGCGTGCGCCAACGGTGCCAGCATCGCCGATGTTGTTAACCCACTGGTAGTCCAGACGAGCAGCCCAGTTTTGGGTCAGTGCGTATTCAACACCAACAGCAGCCAGCGGAGAAACGCCGGTGTCGTGATCGCTGATGCGAACGCCGTTGTTGTTCTGAGTTGAATCAGCACGCCATACCATGCCGCCCAGACGGGTATAAACGTCCAGATCGTCAGTGATTGGGTAGCTCAGTTTAGCAGCCAGCTGAACGCCTTGTGCTTTGAATGCGCCATTGATGTTGTTGCCTTTGTAAGGCATACGGCCCAGCCAGTCATAGCCCAGCTCGAAGCCCAGGTACGGGTTAGCCTGGTAGCCCAGGAATGCGCCTGCACCCAGCTGATCCTGATGGGTCGGACCGTCGTTGTTCACGTAACCGTTACCGTAGTTACCTTTGTCGTGGTACTGAGACCAGCCCAGTTTAGCACCGGTATACCAGGTGTTATCTTTAGGAGCGGCCTGCGCTACGGTAGCGAAGCCAGCCAGTGCCACTGCAATTGCGATAGCTGTCTTTTTCATTTTGCGCCTCGTTATCATCCAAATAGGCAATGAGCAAAAATGTTTGCTCTTGGTTGTAATCCAATCCTTCGCCGGGTCAACATGCTCGCTTATGACTCTACCGAAAAAAAACGGAGGTTATTGAGCACCCTGGCGAGGTAAAGTCTACAACGAGATTGGAAACTTACAAGTATGATGTGACGCCAGGCGATAAAAAAACAGGGGTTTATACACACATTTTAACAATTGACATGGCATAATCTTCGTGATCAGAAATGAAAAAAACGGCTAAGCCATTGTCTAAGCTGGCTGGACAAGAATCAGTGGCTTAGCGTTAACTTCCGCAAAAAACGTTGTGAGAAAAATCTTAATTTTACTTAATGAAACAAATCTGAGGGAATTTTTGACGCAGACGGTTGTCTCGACAAAACAGCTTCGTACCCTTGCGGACGCATAACCAGCCCCAAAGCTTCACCTTCCGCTGCCGCCTGTTTCAGTTCCCAGCGCTCTTCATCATTAAGCTCGTAAGGGATCCATGCCAGAACCACGCTATAGTTCCCGGTACGCAGGGCTTTGACCATACTTTCTACCGTACTGTAACGTTCACTTTCGGTGATATGCATACTCTTTTCCAGCGGCAAACCTGACTGCTGCATCCACTGGCGATTCAGTTTGTGTGCTGGTGTTAACCACAGCTGCCAGCGTGATTGCAGGCTCAATTGTTGCAGGACTGGCAACAGCATAAGTTGCATCATGCCAGGTTGTTCACTGTAACGCAGCTCTGTAATGCCACCCAGAGTAGGTTGTGCTACACCTGAAGTTGCAAAACGGTGAGAACGATCAGCGGTGCCAGAGAATTGAGTACGCATAATTTAATCACTCAGTAATGAACTGTATGAATATACAGTAATAGCTTCCTGGATAAAGATCAACCTCAATTTCTGAAAACGTCTCGCAAATTCTGCACATTTTTTGCTCTGACTGCATTTATTCATTGAACAGCCAGATCGTTTTTCATATCTTCTAACTCGATGAATAAATGGATGTTTATTAGGATTTTTCTGGTAAAAGGACTTCAGGAAGGTGTCAGCATGAAAAAAACTCATCCGGTTGTTGAGCAATCAAAAGTGCGGCTGGCGGCACTGGGAAAAATTGAATCTCGCACGCAGTTTGGTGGTTATGCGCTTACCGTGGAAAAGGTGGTCTTTGCGTTTATCAATGACGATTCACTCTACTTACGTGCCTGTGAAGCGGTGACGGATTATGCAGTTGAACGCCCCATGGAGCCGCTGGTTTATCGCAAACGTGGGATACCTGTGGTCCTGAACTATTTCAAAGTTGATAAATGGCTTTGGCAGGAGCCAGAACGGTTGATGCGGTTGTCTGCCAGCGCTTTACGGGCGGCGCGCGATGAGCTTGAGACCAAATATGTCTCGTTGCGGTTAAAGGATTTACCCAATCTCAGCATGCGCATGGAGATGCTGCTGCATAAGGTCGGTATTTGTTCGGTAAAACATTTGTATGAAATCGGCGCAAAGCAGAGTTGGCTAAAACTGCGGACGGTGAATAAGCATATTGGCCTGAAAACACTGCTGGCGTTACAGGGAGCGATTTCCGGACATCATGAGGCGGCGCTGCCGAGTGAGGTGCGAGCAGAGCTTTGCGCGTGGTATCAAAAAACGCTCCGCTAGTGAGATAGCAGAGCGTTTCGTTTTTAAGCCGCCACGAGGATGCGACGCAGGCGCGCAATTTCCGGCAGCAGGGCGATGAGTAATCCCAGCTGTTGTAAAACTAACGGTGCCTGCGTTTCCGGACTGGCTTTCATTCCGGCCAGACGATGGAGCAGGTCTTGCTGCATCCGGGCGGCCTCAGCATCGCTGACCCGTTCAATTTGCAAAACATCCTCAACGAAGCATACCGCATCATCCAGCAAAGCCAGTAACGTCGGGTCGCTCAGCCCGACGCGATGCGCCCCGAGCGCCGAAATATAGCTGAGAAAGGAGTGATTCAGGCACAGCAGCCGAAAGGCATTTTCACGTAATGATTGCTGATAACGGGCTTCGCTGCTCATATTGGAAACCACCGAGGCCAGTTCTGCATCGGCGTTGTGTGCATCGCGGCGAGCCACGCGATAAGCCAGACGGTTATCTTTACCCTGATGATATTGCTCCATAATGGCATCAAGGTAGCGACAGTTGGCATTCAGGGTGCGCTCGGCTACGGCGGGTAACTGACGGAAGCGCCAGTCCGGCCAGACGAAGGCTACAGCCAGCCATGCAAGACCACAGCCCAGCAGTGTATCCATGACACGCGGCAGCGCGACTTCAAAACCTTCACCCAGCAGATTGAAGCACAACAGTACCAGCAGCGTAATGAACAGGGTCGCCTGGGCATATTGTATTTGCCGAAAGGCGAAAAACAGCACACCACTAAGGACGATCAATATCAGCTGTCCTTCTATTGAAGGTACCAGCCACAATACCGGCAAACCGATGGCTATCCCCGCCAGTGTGCCACCAATGCGCAGTGCGAGGCGACGTCGTGTGGCATTGTAGTTCGGCTGACAGACGAACAGGCTGGTAAGTAGAATCCAGTAGCCACGGTGTAAGCCCGTTAGTTGAATAAAGCCATAGCCCACGCATAACACCAGTGTCATTCTGACTGCGTGTCGGAATAGCGCTGAAGTCGGTGTGAGATGACGGCTAATACGCAAGCGGATATCCGCCCAGCCGCTTAACTCATCGCTGGAAAGGTTGTCATCGCTTGATGCGGCGGGTTGTGCCAGCTTTTGTTCTGACTCAATCGACGCCAGTTGAGCGTCCATGGCGCGCAAATTGCGTAATAGCCAGAACAGGGCGCGGATATTGGCTTCATCGGGAGCGCTTTGCTGCAAGCGCGCCAGCGCGGTTTCCAGCCGCTCAAAAGCACGTTCAAAGTGCGTATCGTGGTGCCATGGCTGGCGCAATAAAATGTTCTCAGCCAACTGACGACAGGCATGTGCCTGCATATTCAGCAAACGCTGAAACCGAAACAGCACTTCGTTGTAGCGCCAGTCGTCACGTAGTTGATGATATTGCAGATGGGATGAGCTGGCGCGTTCATGAATATCCTGGGCGACAAAATAATAGTGCAGGCTGCGCCTGGTACTGCGGGAGCCTCGATCACCACGCAATCGGCTTTGAATGGTACTTTTGGTGAGGTTTAGCTGGGCCACCAGTTGGCTGTTCACCATGGCAGTGGCGATCAGAGCGGCATCATCCAGATCACCACCATCGGGATCAAATAGGCTGGCCTTGGCATCCAGGTAGCGCGCCAACTGGGAGAAACTGGCTGCCAGCTGTTCCTGAACCGGGCGTACTGGAAAGATCAGATGGCCGATTAAGGTCAGCAGGTTGTACCACAAGGCCCCCAGCAGCAGCAGGGAGGGCTGCATCCACCATTGGTGAAACAGACCCGTGCCGAGCATGGTATAGACGGCAATAAGCAGGGCACCGAAGGCGATGGTGGCGTAACGCTGTCCGAGCGCCCCCAGCAGAATAAATCCCCAGGTTGACAGTGCCAGACCGATGACAAAGGCCCAGGGATAGGGGAACAGCAACTCGACGGATACCGAAGCGACACAAAAACAGATAAGGGTAATCAGCAGATTACGCAGGCGTCCTGCCAGACGATCGTCGAGATCGGCCAGTGCTGCCGCTACTACACCCAGGGTGAGTGGGATCGTCCACTCAATCTGCTGTAGCCACCAGGGTACGGCGGCGCATCCCGCAAGGGCGAAAAAAATACGCAGTAAGTAACGCAGGCTGCTGTTAAACAGATAACGACGCCAGCCAGGTAAAGCATCATATATCATGGTGCAGCCTTAGTAACGACGGCGGGCATTGGCTTCCCGCGCTGCCTGAGCTTCTTCCACCGACACCACGCGACGTCCCACCGGCCACAAAGCGATGGCAGCTATCTTGAAATTGGCAATGCCAACAGGAATACCGATAATCGTCAGGCACTGTACGATACCGGCAGAAATATGCATCAGGCACAGCCACCAGCCAAAAAACACCAGCCAGAAGATGTTGAGAAAGGTACCACCCGCGTTCATCACCTGGTTTTTGCTGTCCGGACGCAGTACATCAATGTGCACCGCTTCATTACCAAATGGCAGCAGTGAGAGTTTGGTTATCTCCCAGCAGGAACGTGTTAATGGCAGCGTGAAGATAAGTATGATGCTGATCAGGGTCGCCAGCAGCCAGCTAAGGGTGGTAAAAACGCCACCCAGTACAAAGTTGAGAATATTGAGCACGGTGCGCATAACACGATTTTCCTTTTGCAATCCGCAATATGTGACGCCAAGTTTAGCCTGTTTTAAGGCTGGAGCGTCAAGGGTCTGGCAGGTAAACTGCGCGATAATCCTATTCCTGAAGACGGTGCAGACATGGAACTAAAAGCAACATCAATGGGTAAACGTCTGGCACAGCACCCTTATAATCGTGTACGTCTGCTGGCTGCAGGAGTTGAAGTCAGCGGCGATCGTCATGAATACCTCATTCCTTTCAATCAGTTATTAGATATTGTTTGTAAGCGTGGACTGGTATGGGGTGAGCTGGAATTTTTGCTGCCTGAAGACAAAGTGGTGCGATTGCACGGCACTGAGTGGCAGGAAACACAGCGCTTTTTTCATTACCTGCAACAAGCCTGGCAACGCTGGAGCCAGGAGATGAGTGAGGTTTGTGTTGAGGTGTTGACCCACTTACAACAGGAAATCTTTGCCTTTACCGGACAGGACCGCTGGTTGAAACGCAGCGAGCTGAATGCGGTGAAGGAAAATATCACCCGGCAATTCTCCGCGCTACCTTTGCCGACATCCCGTCTCGAAAAGTTCGAAAATTGCCGTGAATTGTGGCAATTCTGCCAGCAATGGCTGGAGCAGGGTGACGCTGCTATTCGTCAGCGTAATCGTGAATGGACCGCAAAAATTCTTCAGGAGTATCAGGAATTCTTTTCCACGGTTGAGACGACTCCACTGAATCCTTCGCAATGCGAAGCCGTGGTTAACGGTGAAGATGCGTTGCTGGTGCTGGCGGGTGCCGGCAGTGGCAAAACCTCGGTGCTGGTGGCGCGTGCTGGTTGGTTATTAAGACGCAAACTGGCACAGCCGGAACAAATTTTGCTGCTGGCCTTTGGTCGTCAGGCGGCAGATGAGATGAACGATCGCATTCAGGCGCGGCTCGGCAAAAGCGCGATTCAGGCGCGTACCTTCCATGCGCTGGCGTTGCATATTATTCGCGAGGGCAGCAATAAGCAGCCGGTTATCAGCAAACTGGAAAGTGACAGCAAAGCCCGCCGTCAATTGCTGATTGAGGCCTGGCGTGAAGAATGCAGCAGTAAAAAAGCACAGGCCAACGGCTGGCGTCAGTGGCTCCAGGACGAGCTGGAGTGGGACATTGCCGAAGGGCCGTTCTGGCAGGATGACAAACTGGCACAGCGTCTGGCTTCTCGTCTGGAACGCTGGCTGGGACTGATGCGGATGCACGGCGGTGCTCAGGCCGCGATGATTGCGGATGTGCCGGAAGAACAGCGCGATCAATTTAGCAAACGTATTAAGTTGATGGCTCCGCTCCTGAAGGTGTGGAAAACGGCGCTGAAAGAGGAGGGGGCTGTCGATTTCTCAGGCCTGATCCATCAGGCGATTGCTATCCTGGAGAAAGGGCGATTTATCAGCCCGTGGAAGCATATTCTGGTGGATGAATTTCAGGATATCTCTCCACAACGTGCCGCATTGCTGACCGCATTGCGTCAGCAAAACAAACGTACGGCGCTGTTTGCCGTGGGTGATGACTGGCAGGCCATTTATCGCTTTAGCGGTGCGGAGATGAGTCTCACGACGGCCTTCCATCATTATTTTGGCGAAGGTGATCGCTGCGTGCTGGATACCACATATCGTTTTAACGATCGTATTGGTGAAATTGCCAATCGTTTTGTGCAGCAAAACCCACATCAGCTGCGCAAGCCACTGAATAGTCTTACCAAAGGGAATAAGAAGTCGGTTACGTTACTGGCACAGGAACAACTTGAACCATTACTTGATAAGTTAAGTGGTTACGTTAAACCGGAGGAGCGCGTCCTGCTGCTGGCACGTTACCATCATTTACGTCCGGCGCTGCTGGATAAAGCCAAAACCCGCTGGCCAAAACTGCAACTGGATTTTATGACTATCCACGCCAGCAAGGGGCAACAGGCAGACTATGTTATCGTGCTGGGCTTGCATGAGGGACGTGATGGATTTCCGGCTGCGGCGCGGGAATCCATCATGGAACAAGGGTTGTTACCGCAACCAGAGGCGTTTCCGGATGCGGAAGAACGTCGATTAGCCTACGTGGCGCTGACGCGTGCGCGTCAGCAGGTTTGGTTGCTGTTCGATAAGGACCGGCCTTCCGTATTTGTCGGGCATTTCCGCGATTTAGGGGTGCCGCAGAACCGGAAAGCCTGATGTATTACGCTTTCAGGCGTTCTGCCAGATAACGTGGGTAATCAGGGATCTGAATCTCCACTTCACGGGCAAACATCGGCGACTGGATGAGGAAATCCGCGGTGGAGCGGTTTGTCGCTACCGGGATATTCCAGACTGTCGCCAGGCGCAGCAACGCTTTAACGTCGGGATCGTGCGGTACGGCGTTAAGCGGGTCCCAGAAAAAGAACAGCACATCAATTTTACCTTCCGAAATCAGCGCACCAACCTGCTGATCGCCGCCCAGCGGTCCGCTCAGCATGGCGTTAACGTCCAGACCGGTATGACGATTGATCAGATTGCCGGTGGTACCGGTGGCGTACAACACATGTGACTGCAGCGCGCTTTGGTTTTTCTGCACCCAATCCAGCAATGAGGCTTTGCAGTGATCGTGAGCGACGAGGGCGATATGTTTCTGAATATTGAGGGTACGAACGGTTTGCTCCATGGGGCTTCCTGATTCTTAGCGGTCGATGTAAGTAATACATCGAGTTTACCCCTGGCGTTTCGTTCCTATCAACTTGCGCGTAAGGTTTTCATCCAGCTGAGAAAACGCAAACGGGTGGCGGCATCAAAACGCTCAAACCAACGTTGTAATAAAGGCAGATCACTGACGTCCTGCCAGGCGAAATCTGCGTTTATCTGAGTGTCAGACATGCTGCTGGTTTGCACCGCAAAACGCGGCACGGAAGCGGCCTGACCATTACGGTTATACTTCAGCATTGCCTGTTCAAGATCGCCACCATCCGGCTGCGGCAGACGGTCACGAATACTGGCGATTTCTTTACCCTGCTCATCGACCAGCTGGAAATTGAGAGTTCTGTCGAAGGTGGAGCGCTCACGGCGGTTATCCAGCGCGGGCAGACGAATCGCGACGGTTTTGGCTGTGGCGGTAAAGGTCACAATCATCGGTACCGACTGATAATGCGGGTTGTTGTGAGGTGATGAATCAGGTGATTTTTCCACGCGAAACAGAAACTGGTGCTGTCCGCGTTCCAGCTCCAGGCTGTCAGCGCCTTTCAACAGTGAGCCGGAAATTTTGCGCCCATCCAGCACCAGAAGATCGATTTCCGGATCAAGTTTCAGGGTAATGGCATGGCAGGATGCCGATACGAGTAGCATTATCAAACCCGTAACAGCCAAAAACAGCTTCATTTCAACTCCCGTGAGCTGGGCGCAAATCAGTGATGTGTAGCAAATTATTACATTATGGCAGTTAGTTTACATTTTAACATACTTATTCGTGCTGCCGCGCAAACTTTTCCGCTATGGAAAGGGGGCGAGGTCAGCTGATGCCATTTACACTCAGGCGAGTGAAAAAAGGAGAGATGCATGAACGATCAAACCATTCGTGATGTTTTGACCCACACCAAACGTATTGCGCTGGTGGGTGCCAGCGATCGTCCTGATCGCCCCAGCTACGGCGTGATGAAGTTTTTGCTCGACCAGGGCTATGACGTGGTGCCGGTCAGTCCAAAACTGGCCGGTCAGCAGTTGCTGGGACAAACAGCCTACGCCACCCTGGCCGATATTCCGGGCAACATTGATATGGTAGATGTGTTTCGCAATGCCGAAGCGGCGTGGGGAGTGGCACAGGAGGCCATTGCGATTGGTGCGAAGACACTCTGGTTGCAACTCGGCGTGATCAATGAACAAGCCGCCGTGCTGGCGCAGGATGCGGGATTGACGGTAATAATGGATCGTTGCCCGAAAATTGAGATACCGCGACTGGGCATTTCGCAATCGGTGCATTAAAACAAACGGCGACCTGAGGTCGCCGTTTTTGATCAATGACGCAGGCGTGGTGCCTGTAGCTGCTGCCGAATTGACGCAGCCAGTTCGTCCATGGAAGGTTGTTCCGGGTGTTCAAATGAGGTTTCACCAGCAAGCTGGATTTCAGCGACATAGGTATGAACCTGCTCGCCTTCTTCATCTTCCATCACCACATGATACCAGGGCGCTGCGCGCAGTTTCTCTGCGGCACCCACTTCTTCAAGCTTAGGTTCATCCAGCGAATACTCCGCATCGACATCCACAATCACGCCAAGCACCCCGGAGAGACGGTGTCGGACCTGCTGTCCAATTCCAAATTTACTGGCAATCATAGTGACCTCCCAAAATACTGCCCTGCTCAAGATATGGAGGCAGAGGCAGCTTTTTCAAGTCACAGTACGCGGCAGGCGAAACCTTTCAGATAAAGCCCTTCAGGATAGCTGGCGATCACCGGGTGGTCGGCTGCCTGACGGAACTGCTCAATAAATTGTACATCACGACCGGCATCAACGGCGGCATCAGCAATGATTTTCTGGAACAAATCAGTCGCCATCAGTCCTGAGCAGGAGAAAGTCATCAGAATACCGCCGGGGTTCAGCAATTGCATCGCCAGCATATTGATGTCTTTATAACCACGGCAGGCACCGGCCAGTTGATTTTTGTTCTCAACGAATTTCGGTGGGTCCATCACGATGAGGTCAAACTTTTCACCGCTGTCACGGTAACGACGCAGCAGTTTAAATACATCATCGCGCAGGAACTGGGCGCGGGAGACATCCAGGCCATTAAGTTCCACGTTCTGTTTTGCGACATCCAGGGCATCCTGCGAGGTATCAACGCTAATCACTTCGCGGCAACCGCCCATCAGTGCTGATACTGCAAAGCCACCGGTGTAAGAGAAGCAGTTCAGCACGCGCGCATTATCGGCATAACGGCGAGTGGCAAAGCGGCTATCACGTTGATCGAGGTAATAGCCGGTTTTATGGCCGCCCTGAATATTCACCAGCAATTTCATGCCATGTTCGGTAATCGGCAGCAGCGGTGGCGGAAGTTCACCACACACCGGACCTTGTGCCAGCTCCAGTCCCTCTTTTTTACGTACTGCCACGTCGGAACGATCGTAAATCGCGCATTCCGGGAAGCATTGCTGCAGGGCGGAAACAATGGTCGGGCGCTGATATTCAGCCCCGGCAGACAGCAGCTGCAGCACGAGGAAATCACCGAAACGGTCAATGGTCACGCCAGGCATGCCATCAGATTCACCGGCGATCAGACGATAGCTATCCAGACCATCGCGCTGAGCCAGCCAGCTACGCCACTGCTGTGCCTGGGTAAAGCGGCGGACAAAGAAGGCAATGTCGATTGACTCATCCTGTTGCCAGCACCAGACGCGCGCCCGAATTTGCGATTGCGGTGAATAAGCGGCACGGGCCAGCCATTTGCCATTGCTGTCACAAATATCAATGGTTTCCCCGGACTGGGCTTTACCTTCCATGCGGGCAACGGCACCCGAAAACACCCAGGGATGGCGACGGAGCAGGGATTTTTCACGTCCCTTAGCGAGAATCAATCGAACAGTCATAGTTTGCTATGCTTACCTGAAAAAATGAGGCGTCATTTTCCGGTGGATGGCGGCAAAATGCAATGAACAGTAACGGGAGAGCGCAATGGCCACAACCTGCTTCAAAATCTGGGTGCACGGTCTGGTGCAGGGCGTTGGATTTCGCTACAGCACGCAGGCGCAGGCCAGACAGCTGGACGTGAAAGGTTATGCCCGCAACCTGAGTGATGGCAGCGTGGAAGTGCTGGCCTGGGGTGAGGAAGCGCAGGTCATGGCATTAATTGATTGGTTAAAGGCGGGCGGTCCACGCAGTGCACGGGTGGAAAAAGTGCTGGTGGAACCCCATCAACCGGCAGAACCACCCAGCCGTTTCACCACAGGCTGATTACAGACATTTCGCCGGTTTTGGCAATCCGGCAATTTTCGTCGCCTGCTTTGCCGGGCCTTCCGGGAACAAGCGGAACAGATAGCGGCTGTTGCCTTTCTCCTCGCCATATTTTTGCGCCATTGCCTTTACCAGCATACGAATCGCCGGTGAGGTATTAAATTCCAGATAGAAAGCCCGCACAAAGTGCACCACTTCCCAATGCGCTTCGCTCAGGGTGAGGTTCTCGGTTGCTGCTATGGCTTGCGCCAGCGGCTCGCTCCAGTCGGTGCTGTTTTTCAGATAGCCTTCCGCATCGGTGGCGATCTCTTTACCGGCAAAAATCACGGTGACTCCTCAGGTTTAGTTTGCGCGTATTGTAGGGCGGGGCGGCCAGAAAAAGCAAAAACCCCGCCGGAGCGGGGTTTTATGACGTACTGACTGTACGCTAATCGCGGCTGGCAAAGCCCAGCAGGCTAAGCAGGCTGACAAAGATGTTGTACAGCGATACATACAGGCTCACGGTGGCGCGAATATAGTTGGTTTCGCCGCCGTGAATGATGTTGCTGGTTTCCCACAGGATGGCACCCGCTGAGAACAGGATAAACAGCGCGCTGATTGCCAGGTGCAGGGCTGGCAGCTGCAGGAACAGGTTAGCGACAACCGCTACCAGCAGCACCACAAAGCCCGCCATCATCATGCCGCCGAGGAATGACATATCGCGACGGGTAGTCAGGACGTAGGCCGAGCAGCAGAAGAACACCAGCGCGGTTCCGCCCAACGCCATGCCAATCACATCACCCATACCCGCCGAGAGGAATGAGTTAAGAATTGGCCCCAGGCAGTAACCAAGGAATCCGGTGAAGGCAAAGGCCGCCAGAATACCCGTCGGGCTGTTCGCCAGGCGGTAAGTCAGAAACATCAGGCCATAAAAGCCGACCAGCATCAGAATCAGACCGGGCGCAGGCAGAGCGAAGACGGTACTGAGTGTGGCGGTAACGGCGGAGAATGCCAGGGTCAGGCCAAGTAAGAAATAAGTATTGCGCAGCACTTTATGGGTGCTGATTAGCGACTGTCGTTGCGACGACGTAATAATTCTATCCATCATGCGCTCCTTAAAGTGAAAGAACACCAAATCTGCGGAAAGAATACGCAGCGGTGCTGGGACAGAAAAGGCGTTTTACCCTTCTTTACGCGATAAATTGCTGTTTCCCTGAGCGGAATGGCGATTATGGCAGCGAATAAATAGTTTTTGGCTGTTTTTCAGGCGAATGAATCGCAGCAGGCTTTACATCTTCGGGGGGGATGTTTATAGTGCGCGTCATTGCGGAGGGGTGGCCGAGCGGCTTAAGGCAGCGGTCTTGAAAACCGCCGATGGGAAACCATCCGAGAGTTCGAATCTCTCCTCCTCCGCCACTTAACCTGCTCAGGGTTAAGTATATTTGTTTTATCAGGAGGGATGGCCGAGCGGCTTAAGGCAGCGGTCTTGAAAACCGCCGATGGGAAACCATCCGAGAGTTCGAATCTCTCTTCCTCCGCCAAATTAAAGAAGCCCGCAGCGATGCGGGCTTTTTGCATTTCTACTTCAGAGATTCTGAAAAACATCCCGTTGCTTTTCAATCTGCTGCCTTAAGCCTACGGCGAGGCTCTGGTCTGCTATAGTCCATTCACGGTTTTTGCAAACATCTGGCGATTTTCCCAGGCAAGCTGGGTTACACTGTGGGGCAATTCGCTCTGTGGCCGAGCTAATCGTTTGAATGCCAGAGTGTTTCACTGATGAATTATGGAATAGGCACAATGATCAAGAAACTGAGTCTTTGCGCGTTGTCAGTCATCGCTGCGTTACCGATGGGTATGGCAGCGCAGGCTGCGGAAGGGGACATGCAGCTGCAGCAGGTACTGATGCTGAGCCGTCACAATCTACGCGCACCGCTCGCGAACACCGGCAGCGTGCTGGAGCAATCAACGAAAAAAAGCTGGCCGCAATGGGATGTGCCCGGTGGGCAGCTCACCACCAAAGGTGGGGTGCTGGAAGTCTACATGGGTAACTACACCCGTCAGTGGCTGGCTCAGCAGGGCCTGGTCGAAAACGGCGTCTGCCCGGATAGCAGCAACGTGTTTGTCTATGCCAACAGCCTGCAACGTACCGTGGCAACGGCTCAGTTCTTCGTGAATGGTGCTTTCCCTGGATGTGACATCGCCGTGACGCATCAGGATGCCATGGGGACCATGGATCCGGTGTTCAATCCGGTGGTGACTGATGGCAGCGACGATTTCAACAAAAAAGCCCTGACGGCAATGACCGCGGCCAACGAAAAGCTGGCGTTAAAACCCGCTTACCAGTACCTCGAAAAAATTGTTGATTACAAATCCTCGCCAGCCTGCAACGGCAAGAAGCAGTGTGATTTGAGCAGTGGCCAGAACACCTTTAGCGCCGACAATGGTAAAGAACCGAACGTCAATGGCCCGCTGAAGGTCGGAAATTCGCTGATCGATGCTTTCACCCTGCAATATTACGAGGGTTTCCCGCTGGATCAGGTGGCCTGGGGACAGATCAAAACGCCTGAGCAGTGGAAAGAGCTGGCCGCGATTAAAAATGGTTATCAGGACGCGTTGTTTACTTCACCAGATGTGGCACGCGAAGTGGCGGCACCGCTGGTGGATTACATACGCAGCCAGTTGATCGATCAGGACAAAGCCAACGCGCCGAAAGTGACGTTGATGGTGGGACATGATTCGAATATCGCTTCGCTGCTCAGCGCGTTGCAGGTGAAGCCGTATGAGCTGCCGGGTAACGATGAGAAGACGCCGATTGGTGGCCAGGTGGTGTTTGAACGCTGGCACGATGCGAAAAACAACAAAGATCTGCTGAAGGTGGAATATGTCTACCAGACCAGCGATCAGCTGCGTAACGCTGATGTGCTGAGCCTGAAAAACCCGCCGAAACGCGTCACGTTGCAGCTGGCGGGTTGTGATGCCGATGCCAATGGGTATTGCAGCTGGGATCAATTCGCCAGCGTGCTGAATGCTGCCTTGCAGGGCACGCCGTTGCAGCCTGCTGCTCCGGCACCGGCTGCTGCGCAACCAGAACAAGCTGCCGCGCCAGCGACGACCAGCGATGATGCGCAGGTACAGGCAGATCAGGCCGCTGCCGATAAAGCCACCGCAGATAAAGCGGCGGCAGATAAAGCTGCTGCGCAGAAAGCGGCAGATGCCAAAGCGGCAGAAGAGAAGGTAAAAGCCGACAAAGCGGCGGAAGCGAAGGCGAAAGCTGAGAAAGCAACAGCCCAGAAAGCGGCGGAAGAGAAAGCGAAAGCGGATGCGGCGGCGGCTGAAAAGGCCAAAGCGGATGCGCCAGCTAAATCAGACAAGAGCGAGGCGCCTGCCCCGGCGGCCAGCAACTAAGCTGCCAGCAGTGAAAAACCCCGCCGAGGCGGGGTTTTTTATTTATCCGGCCACCACCACCAGTTTCTGGTTGGCGAATTCTTTCAGACCGAGATCAGACAGCTCCCGTCCATAGCCTGAGCGTTTCACGCCACCAAAAGGAAGTTCTGCGGCGGTATCGCTTTGTGAATTGATAAACACCATGCCGGTTTCGATTTGTGCCGCCATTTTTCGCCCGCGAGCAATATCCCGCGTCCATACCGAGCCACCGAGGCCATAATGTGAGTCATTCGCCAGTGCCACGACAGCGCTGTCGCTAGCCACGACATAGACCTGAGCCACCGGGCCGAAGAATTCCTGATAATAGGCCGGATTATCAGGCGTCAGGCCGGTGAGAATCGTCGGCTGGAAATAATTGCCGACGCCGTCGATGGCACGCCCGCCTATTTCGACCTTAGCACCCTGTGCGATGGCCTCATCAACCTGTTTGATTAAACGCTCACGCGCATCCTGTGACGACAGCGGACCGAGGGTGGTTTTCTCATCCAGCGGATCGCCAGCGACAGCCGATTGCAGCGCGGCGCTGAATTTTGCCATAAAGGGCCCGGCAATCTTCTCATGTACGATAAAACGCTTCGCAGCGGTACAAACCTGGCCACAGTTGCTGAGGCGCGCCTGTGCCCCCTGGCGCACCGCCTCATCGAGGTCGGCGTCGTCCAGCACCACGAACACATCGTTGCCACCCAGTTCCAGCGTCGATTTCTTCAGGTATTTGCCGGCCTGCTGTGCCACCGCGCTGCCCGCCCGTTCGGACCCGGTGAGCGCTACGCCCTGAACACGGTCATCGGCGATCAAATCCGCTACCTGATCATTCGAAATATACAGGTTGGTCCAGGCTCCCGGCGGTGCGCCAGCTTCATGGACCAGTTTTTCGAAGGCATCGGCGCAGTGCGGGACGATATTGGCGTGTTTTGCCAGCACCGGGTTGCCGAGTGCCAGGTTCGGAGCCAGCACACGCATCAGCTGGTAATAGGGGAAGTTCCAGGGTTCCACCGCCACAATCACGCCAATCGGATGATATTCCAGCCAGGCGTCCCCCACATCACTGGGATAGGCTTGCGGTTGCAGCAGTGTTGCCGCGTGTTCGGCATAGTAGCGGGCGATTTGGGCACAAATTTTGACTTCACCACGGCTTTGACCTATCAGCTTGCCCATCTCCTGGCTGGCGATGGTCGCCAGTTGTTCAACGCGCGCATCAATCAGATCTGCCAGACGTTTCAGTACCTGCAGTCGCGGTTGGATATCTCCTTTGCACCAGTCGGAGTGGTAAAGACGATCGGCAGTCTCCAGCGCCTGCTGCACATAAGCATCATCATGTGATGTCCAGCTCTTCAGCAATTGGTTATTGGCGGGATTGATACTTTGGTAGGAAGACATACAACGCTCCTTGGTCAATTAAGACGACAAAGGCGGGACTGGCCCGCCTGAGGTTCAGATGTTTTTACGCTCAACCGTCTTATCATCCCACGTCAGGACGTCCTGATCGGTCTTATCAAAGGCGCGAAACAGCACTTCATCGCTACCCTGTTGACGCCAGATTTCTTCTGCCAGGCGTTCGTCATAGTTGGCGACCTCAAATATCGCTTCTGCGATTTCGGTCGAGGTGTGGCGTAGTTTGGCCCATTCGCCCACGTGGTGAGCTTTAGACTGTTCTGTTGCCATAAAGGTCTCCTGTTGTGGATTTATCCTTTCAGTTTTACCGCCAGACCGGCGACATGTTCGCCCTGAAAACGGGCGATATCGAGTTCTTCTGCAGAAGGCTGGCGCGATCCATCGCCCCCTGCAATGGTGGTAGCCCCATAAGGGGTGCCGCCGCGCACATGAGAGATATCGAAAAGTTCTTTGGTGCCATAACCGATGGGGACAATCACCATGCCGTGGTGGGCGAGGGTGGTCCAGACTGAGGTGATGGTTTGCTCCTGGCCGCCGCCGGTGCCGGTGGAGGCAAACACGCTGGCAATTTTGCCGTACAGCGCGCCTGAGGCCCACAGTCCGCCAGTGCGGTCGAGGAAGTTACGCATCTGCCCCGCCATATTACCGAAACGTGTGGGGGTGCCGAGGATGATGGCATCGTATTGCGGGAGATCTTCGGGGGTTGCCTCAGTGGCTGGCTGATTGACCTTGCCGCCGACCTGAGCGAAGCGTTCGGCGTCCATGGTTTCCGGCACGCGTAATATCGTCACTTCTGCACCGTTCACACGACGCGCGCCTTCAGCAATAGCCTGCGCCATGGTTTCAATATGTCCGTACATGGAATAATAAAGCACCAGAATTTTCGCCATCTTTTTCTTCCTGCGGGGTTTGAACACGTAACCTGAAGTATAGAAGAGCCTGCGTGACCTGCCGCTGAACAGCACAGCCGCTTACCTGCGGCTTCGCTTAATACTCCGCTAAGCGCTTGTCATCTGGCGCAAAATTCCGGTTTAGTGGAAAAATAAAGAAGAATATGTGTTTCAAAGTATAAATATCAGCCATAAACGCAACGCTATTGGCTATTCTTTAATCGGGTGGCCCGAAAAACGTGTCACCTGAGCTTTTCACCCCTTGCATGTGAAAAGTCCTGACCACAGATGTGAAAACTCTCTCGGAGGAAATGATGGCCCAACATCGTGGAGGATCGGGTAATTTCGCGGAAGATCGCGAAAGAGCCGCGGAAGCAGGCCGTAAAGGCGGTAAGAATAGCGGCGGGAATTTCAGAAACGACCCGCAGCGCGCTTCCGAAGCAGGTGAAAAAGGGGGACGCAGTCGCGGTAAGAAATAATCCGGCTGTGCAGTAATTCCCTCCGCCGCCGGGAGCGCCCGGCGGTGACAATGCCTTCTGACTCTGCGAAAATGACGCCCGAATTCACATCGTGGTGCTTTATGTCTTCAGCTTCTTCTCATCTTTCCCTGCGCCTGACGCGTCAGGAACTTGTGTTGATCTTTATTACCATGGTCTGGGGCGGCACCTTTCTGGTGGTGCATCGGGCAATGGCTCACTCCGGCCCATTCTTCTTCGTCGGTCTGCGTTTTGCTACAGCGGCGTTACTGCTGGCTTTTTTCTTTCGCCGTTACCTGAAGCAAACCACCTGGCTGGAGTGCAAGGCGGGGGTGTTGATCGGTGTGGCTATCGCCGGAGGCTATGGCCTGCAAACCTGGGGTATGCAATCCATTTCCAGCAGCCAGTCAGCCTTTCTGACTGCGCTTTACGTGCCAGTGGTACCGCTGTTGCAGTGGCTGTTTTTACGTCGTCCACCCGGATTGATGGCGTGGCTGGGGATTTTGCTGGCGTTTATTGGCTTGTTGCTGGTGGCGGGTCCGCAGGATGGCCGTTTCGCCCTAAACGCCGGTGAAATTGCCACCCTGCTGAGCACCCTGGCGATTGCCGCTGAAATCATTCTGATCAGCCGGTTTGCTGGTCAGGTTGATGTGCGTCGTGTGACGCTGATCCAGCTGGCAGTCGCATCGGCCTGTGCTTTCGTGTTGATGATCCCCAATGGAGAAACGTTACCGACATTCAGCACGCCGCTGGTGCTGAGCGCGCTGGGCCTCGGTGCCGCCAGCGCGCTGATTCAGGTCACCATGAACTGGGCGCAGCGCAGTGTCTCACCGACGCGTGCGACGGTGATCTACGCCGGTGAACCGGTATGGGCAGGGGTCGTGGGACGGCTGGCAGGTGAGCGTTTACCGGCGGCGGCGCTGCTGGGCGGTGCGTTAATTGTCTGCGGGGTGATCGTCAGTGAATTACGTGTCCGGCGCAAAAAAGCGGTGCCTGAGCTGGCACCGCAGGAGATGCAGGAGCCTTAACTGTTTTGGCGTGCCGCCTGGTTTTCACCCAGGCTGGTACCGCGACGGCGCAGAATAGCGTTAAGAATGATGGCACCAAAAGTGGCGGTGCCGATGCCGCCCAGGGTGAAGTTACCTATTTTTAGCGCGAAATCCCCGGCACCCAGAACCAGCGTGGTGGCCACCATAATCAGATTGCTGTTCTGGCTGAAATCGACGTTATTTTGTACCCAGATACGTGCACCTGCCACGGCAATCAGGCCAAACACCACGATCGATGCTCCACCAATCACCGGACTAGGAATGGTATGGATCAGCGCGCCAAATTTGGGTGAGAAGCCCAGCACCAAAGCAATCAACGCCGCCGCGACAAAGGCCAGCGTGGAATAGACTTTTGTTACCGCCATCACGCCAATGTTTTCCGCGTAGGTGGTCACACCGCTGCCGCCGATCGATCCCGATAGCATGGTCGCCAGGCCGTCACCAACAAAAGCTCGCCCCATCCAGGGATCAAGATTACGCCCGGTCATCCCCGCCACGGCTTTGATATGCCCAAGGTTCTCCGCCACCAGAATGATGGCCACCGGTGCGATCATCACGATCGCCTGCATATCAAACACCGGCGTGGTGGTATGCGGCAGGCCAAACCAGGCGGCGTTGGCAACGCCAGTGAAATCGACCGGCTTGCCAAACCCCAGGACATTGGTCAGCAGGGCGTAAATGGCCCAGGCGACAATCAGCCCGACCAGGATCAACAAACGCTGCACCATGCCTCGGGTAAACACCGCCACCAGACCAATACACAGCACTGTCATCACCGCCATCCAGCTGTCGAACATTGACGATGACACACTATGTACCGCAATCGGTGCGAGATTCAGCCCAATTGCCATGACAACCGCACCAGTGACTACCGGTGGCATCAGGCGTTCGATCCAGCCAGTACCCACTTTCATCACCACAAAACCAATCAGCGTGTACAGAGCACCACAGGCGATCACCCCACCCAGCGCCAGCGCCAGGTTGGGGTTGAGTCCCTGACCATTGAAGCCGGTGACGGCGATAATCACACCGACAAAGGCCGCACTGGAACCGAGATAACTGGGCACGCGCCCCCCGGTGACGACAAAGAACAGCAAGGTACCCATCCCGGAAACCAGAATTGCCAGATTTGGGTCCAGCCCCATCAGCAACGGCATCAGCACCGTTGCACCAAACATTGCCACAGCATGCTGCAGGCCCAGAATCACGGTCTGCCCGAGCGGCAGCGTTTCATCCGGTGCAATCAGTCCATTTTCAGTCAAGGCTGACTTTTTCTGCCAGCGGGGAAACCAGGAACTCGCCATCGTCTTCTCCAGAGTGTCTGTGGAACCGGACCGCACAAGGCGGCGTTAGCGGGCTTCCTGCCGTGAAAAGTGATGATATCCGCGGTCAAACCAGGCGAGGCCGTGCGGCTCTTCATTCCGCACCAGCGCCAGCACCTCGCAAAATAAAGTGTCGTGAGTCCCGACGCTGACTACCTGGGTGATTTTGCAATCAAACGACACCAGCGCGCCGTCCAGCAGCGGTGAGCCACTGGTGAGCGTATGCCAGCGGGCGGCGAGAAAGCGCTCGGCCATGGGCGTTTTGCCACCAAACAACGTGGAGAGATCTTCATGCCCGGCGGCCAGAGTGTTCACGCATAAGTAACCGTTGTCGCGAAACACCGGCCATACCGAGGCTGAACGGTTCAGGCACACCAGCAGCGTCGGCGGTGAATCGGTCACGCTGCATACCGCCGAGGCGGTAAAACCGGCACGGCCTGCCGGACCGTCGGTGGTGATGATGTTGACGGCAGCACCCAGACGCGACATCGCATCGCGAAACGTCTGGCGTTCAACGGGCGGTGAGATTTCATGCACACTCATCTTTGGCCTCCTGACAGCGGCTGTCCTCCAGCCATTGCAGCAACAGCGCGTTGAAGTTTTCCGCATCGGTCACGCTCATCGCATGCCCGCCCCAGGTCATTTCGATCAGGCTGGCGTTGGGTAGCGCGGCCGCCAGTTGCGGGGAGCAACTCCACGGCACCAGCAGATCATCCTGGCTGTAGATCGCCAGTACTGGCTGGGTGATACGTGCCGCATAGGGGCGGAAATCGGCACTTTTCAGCGCGTATAAGCGGCGTAACAGGTTTTCCATACCCTGGAAATGCTTCACGTGATGGGCGTCTTCCGCTTCAATCCGCGACTGATGGCGTGCCAGCCATTCAGCAGGATAAAGAAACAGTGGCTGGGCGCGGACAAAAGCCTCAACCCCCACATTGAGCAGCAGATCCTGGCGGACCTGGAAACAACGTCCGGTGTGGGCATCGAGTGACAGCCAGCCATTAATCACCACCACGCGTCCAACACGCTGCGGATAATCGAGCGCCAGTTGCAGGCCAATCAGCCCGCCAAGTGCATGGCCGATCAGGTCAAAGCGCTCGATTCCCTGCTGCTCCAGCGCATCCGCCAGCTCGGCGGCCATCATCGCCATGCTGTAACCTTCAGGCAGCGTATCCGGGCTGCGCCCGGTGCCGCGCTGGTCGTAGGTCACCACGCGATAATGCTGCCCCAGTGCCGCCAGTTGCGGCTGCCAGAAACCGGCAACGCCCCCCAGGCCGGAGGAGAGCACCAGCGTCGGTGCATCCTTCGTCTGTAAACCCTGAATCTCAAGATGCATTACGCCTCCTGTTTGCCGATGTGTGCCACTGTGGCAATCTCGACCAGCGCATCCGGCTTCACCAGCCCGCATTGAATGCAGTAGCGAGCAGGTTTATCTCCAGGGAAGTATTCGGCATACACCTGATTAATGGCGGCGTAGTTACTCCAGTCAGTGAGGAAGATGGAGTTGAAGGTGACGTCATCCATGGTGCCGCCTGCCGTTTCAATCACTTTTTTAATGGTTTCCAGTACGTGGCGGGCTTGTGCTGCGGCATCGCCTACATGCACCACATTATTTTGCGCATCGAATGGCAGGGTACCGGACACGTAGACTACGCCATCGGCGAGGGTACCGGGCACAAAAGGGGCGATAGGTGTGGTGGTGCCGGGCGGAATAATGACACTTTTAGGCATGGCTTGAGCTTCCTTTTCGTTGTTTTTGCAGGTGATAACGGTCGTGATTTCAGTATGTTAGCGTTTCACAGAAGGTGTCGGTGTCGCTGACCCAACCGAAAAACGTTTCGATATTGAAGATTGCTGCTTGTTGCGCAAATGACGGTCCGGCCTGGTAGGTCGCGTCTTCCAGCACCACGCCGAAATATTCCAGAAAGAATCCGTCGCGTAGCGTCGATTCCACGCAGACATTGGTGGCAATGCCGGTGAATATCAGGTGGCGAATACCACGACTGCGCAACATGCTGTCGAGCGGCGTGTTGAAGAAGCCGCTGTAACGGGGTTTGGGCAGGACGATGTCACCCGGCTGAGGCACCAGTTCATCCACCAGAGCATAATCCCAGCCGCCTTTCGCCAGCAGCGTGCCCTGCAGTTCGGGGCGCTTACGCATGGTTTTCAGGGCATTGGATTTATGAAAATTGGGCGATCCGGCATCACCGGCTTCGATGTATTTATCGTCCCAGCCATTCTGGAACCAGATGATTTGGATACCGGCGGCGCGGGCGGCCGTCACGGCCTGGTGAATTTTGGCGATTACCGGTTTGGTGGCAGAGACGTCAAAACCGGCCAAATCGAGATAGCCGCCCTTGGTGGCATAGGCATTTTGCATATCCACCACAATCAGGGCGCTTTGCGCGGGCGGGAAGGCAATGGCTTCCGGGCGTGCGGGCAGGGTGACCTGCGCTAAGGTCGATGTATGGGCGCAAACAACGGCAGTCATCAGGCAACCTCCTTCTGCGATTCAATCAAAGCATGACGGCACTGCATCAGCGGCTGAATATGCTGACCAAAGTCCTCGATCCCCTGCAGGAAATCGTCAAAAGTCAGCAACACGCCCTGCGTACCCTCTACCCCTGCAACGTCATCCAACATTCGTGCCACGTTGGCCCAGGAACCCACCAGCGTACCCATATTGATGTTCACGGCGGAGGTGGGATCGGCCATCTGGCGTACGTTGGTGTCACTACCGGATTTGGTGTCCTGCTGACTTTGGGTCGTCAGCCAGGCGAGTGCCTCTTCATCGGCACCCGCTTTGTAGTGCTCCCATTTGGCGCGTGCGGCTTCATCACTTTCGGCGGCGATGATCATAAACAGCACATAAGAACCGACATCCCGACCCACTTTGTCGGCGGCCTGTTTCATGCGTGCGGCGGTGGGGGCGAAGGCGGTTGGTGTGTTCACGCCTTTGCCAAAGCAGAAGTTGTAATCGGCGTGTTGTGCCGAAAACGCCATACCGGCATCACTTTGCCCGGCGCAGATCACCTTCATCGGCCTTTGCGGCTGGGGGCTGAGGCGGCAATCGTTCATGGTGAAGAATTCACCTTTGAAATCGCTCTGGCCGTTGCCCCACAAATCGCGCAGCACGGTGACGTATTCGGTCAGGTATTGATAGCGGCTGGCGAAGTAGTCATCACCGGGCCATAGTCCCATCTGTTCATATTCCGGCTTTTGCCAGCCGGTCACCAGGTTGACGCCAAAGCGTCCATTGGAGATAGAATCGATGGTGGAGGCCATGCGCGCCACAATCGCGGGTGGCAGCGTCAGCGTGGCGGCGGTGGCATAGATTTCAATGCGCGAGGTAACCGCTGCCAGCCCGGCCATCAGGGTGAATGATTCGAGGTTATGGTCCCAGAATTCGGTTTTCCCGCCGAAGCCACGCAGTTTGATCATCGAAAGTGCGAAGTCGAAGTGGTAATGCTCAGCTTTTTGCACAATCGCTTTGTTCAATTCAAACGTCGGCTTGTACTGTGGAGCATGGGTGGAAATTAACCAGCCATTGTTACCAATCGGGATAAAGACGCCAATTTTCATGTGAAACCTCTCAGCAAATAACGGGTTTGTTTCACGCGCTGCGCTGCGTCCTGCTCGCTCCCTGCCGGCGGCGCTCCGTCACAATTTTGCAAAGCCTGTGCCACATTTTTAAATGTCTTATACAACATGATGTTAAAAAATCGGGATAAGAAAAAACGGAGTAAATGGTCCGTTTTGGACCGGATGGTCAAAATAAGCTGCACATTTTTCATGCGTCAGTGGTCAAAAAAGGTGCAGGGGCGGTATTAGGCAGGAGCGGGGGGCTTTGTTATGATGCGCGTACGCACAATGGATGAGGTAACAGTGTGAAAAGTGATGAAAAAAAGCCAACGCGTCGCTCTCGTGCGGTAGCGGCAAAACGGGCAGCGATTCTGGAAGCGGCGCTGACCTTCTTTTCGCAATTTGGTATTCACGGCACCAGCCTCGATAAAGTGGCGGAGCGCGCCGATGTGTCAAAAACCAATCTGCTTTATTACTACCCCTCGAAAGAGGCACTGTACATTGCAGTGCTGAAAGAGATTCTGGATGTCTGGCTGGCACCGCTGCGCGCACTGCGTCACGATCAGGAGCCGCTGACGGCCATCCGTCGCTATATTCGCCTGAAACTGGAAGTTTCACGTGATCATCCCCAGGCATCGCGTCTGTTCTGCCTTGAGATGCTGCAAGGAGCGCCTTTGCTGAAGGGAGAACTGGCGGGAGACCTTAAAACGCTGGTGGATGAAAAGGCGGCGATCATCGAACAGTGGATCGATGAAGGGCGGCTGGCGGGTGTACGGCCTCAGCATCTGTTTTTCCTGCTGTGGGCCACCACCCAGCATTACGCCGATTTCGCCTCGCAGGTTGAGGCCATTACCGGACAGACGCTGAGCGATCCCGCGTTCTTTGAACAGACGGTAGATAACGTGCAGCGCATGATTATTGAAGGGATTCGCGTACGTTAATCCCTCGCTGGCACAGGAGTTTGCATGGATTCGCTTTCACAACTGGCATTAGGTGCATCGGTAAGCGTGGCGGTGATGGGCCGGCGCGTGCCGGTGTGGCAGTCAGCGCTGGTCGGTGCGGTGATCGGTACCTTACCCGATCTGGATGTATTTATTGATCACGGCGACGCCATTCGCAATATGACGCTGCATCGCAGCGAAAGCCATGCGTTGCTGTGGCTTACCCTGGTCTCTCCGTTGCTGAGTTGGCTGGTGGCGGGTTTACTCCGTCAGCGCCAGCATTGGGTTGCCTGGTGGCTGGCTATCTGGCTGGCGCTGATCACCCATCCGTTACTTGATTTGATGACGGTCTATGGGACGCAGCTCGGTCTGCCGTTGACGGATTGCCCCTATGCTGTCGGAAGTATGTACATCATCGACCCGTTGTATACGTTGCCGTTGCTGGTTGCGCTGGGTGTGGCACTGGGGCGGCGCGACAGGATCGGCTTGCGCTGGAATCAGGTCGGGCTGGTGGTAAGCACCCTGTATCTTGGCTGGAGTATGGTGGCGCAAAGTATGGCAACGCAGCATATTGGCCAGCAGCTGGCTCAACAGAGAATGCAACCTGAGCGACTGCTGGTGACGCCTACCGCGTTTAACACCCTGGTATGGCGTACGGTGATCATGACACCGGAACGTTATGGTGAAGCCTACTGGTCGCTGCTGTCACCGAATCGTCCGCTAGAGATTCACTGGTATGATCGCCAGCCAGCTTTGTTCACACCTTTTAAAGGTCAATGGCTGGCCGAACGCGTCGCCTGGTTCAGTCATGGTTTTTATGCCATGCGCCAGCAGGGGAGCGATACACTGATTACCGATCTGCGTATGGGCGAGGAGCCGAATTACACCTTTACCTTTAATCTCGGTGCGCCAGATGCACCGGATGCCGCCCCCACACGGGAACCGTCGTTACGGCCTACGCTGGCAGAAGCGTGGAGAAAATTGCGCGAAAGGATATAAAAAATAAGGCCCGCTAGCGGGCCTTATACTTTTAGAGCGATCAGGCTTTACGTCGACGCAGCAGCCAGCCCATAGTCAAAATCATAAACCACAGCGGTGTGACCATCAGGGCATGGCGGGTGTCATCCTGCAGGGTCAACAGCACCAGGACAAAGGCGAAAAACGCCATACATACCCAGCACATAAATTTACCCAGAGGCATCTTAAACGTTGACTCCGCATGACGCTGAGGATGCTGTTTACGGTAGGCCAGATAGCTGCACAGGATGATGGTCCAGACGAACATAAACAGAATCGCTGATACTGTAGTGACCAGCGTGAATACGGTCATCACATCCGGGATCAGATAAATCAACGCCACACCGCCAAGCAGGCACAGGCAGGAGAAAAACAGACCGGTGGTCGGTACGGCACGGGCCGACAGTCGGCCAAACGCCTTGTGTGCCACTCCTTGTTCTGCCAGACCAAACAGCATGCGGCTGGTGGAGAAAATGCCGCTGTTGGCAGAGGACGCTGCGGAGGTGAGCACCACAAAGTTGACGATGCTGGCGGCAGCAGGCAGGCCGATCATCACAAACATCTCAACAAAGGGACTGCGGTCGGCCAGCACCTGGTTCCACGGGGTCACCGCCATAATCACCATCAGCGCCAGTACATAAAACATAATGACACGCAACGGGATGGCGTTGATGGCACGCGGTAGCACTTTGTGCGGGTCGTGAGTTTCTGCGGCGGCAGTTCCCACCAGTTCAATTCCCACAAAGGCAAACACCGCAATCTGGAAACCGGCAAAAAAGCCGCTCAATCCTTTCGGGAACATACCGCCATGGTCCCAGATATTGCTCAGCGAAGCTGTACCGCCACCCGGTGAAGGGTAGTGCATCGTCACGAGTACGACGCCGGTAATAATCAGCGCGACGATAGCGACAATTTTGATAATCGCGAACCAGAACTCCATTTCGCCGAACATCTTCACGGTGGCGATATTCAGCGTCAGGAACACTACGACACACAGCAGGGCGCTCATCCAGATGGAGAAGTCCGGGAGCCAGAGCTGGAAGTAAGCACTTATCGCCACCACATCGGCGATGCCCGTCACGACCCAGCAGAACCAATAGGTCCAGCCAGTGAAATAACCGGCCCAGGGGCCAAGAAGGTCAGCGGCGAAATCGCTGAAGGATTTATATTCCAGATTGGAGAGCAGTAACTCCCCCATGGCTCGCATCACGAAAAACAGCATAAAACCGATGATCATATAAACAAAGATGATCGACGGTCCGGCCAGACTGATGGTTTTGCCGGATCCCATAAACAGCCCGGTGCCGATAGCACCCCCAATGGCGATAAGCTGGATATGGCGGTTGTGGAGATTGCGCCGGAGTTTTTCCGGTTGCTCCGTTGTGAGGAGTGCCTCTTTGGATTGATCAACCATAACGATTTCTTTCCTGTTTCGATGTTGTGTCAGCTCTGCTGGCTGTTAATTAACCTGCTGTTGTACAGGGCAAGTGGCATAAGATAGTGGAATAGCGCTAGCTCTCGGTAATTGTTTTTTAACATCTGCGACCTTTTGCATGCTTTGCGCTGTCAGTAAATATTTACATGGCGCAATCTTTCACCATTGCGGGTGAAAATTAAGCAATTTCAGCAGGAAGGGCGCTTAAGCGGTAATGGGGTAAAGGTGATCAGGGGATGAAGATTGCGGTTAGCCCTGGTCCTGATGGCACCGCCGCACATGCCAGCCATTTTCATTTCGGCATGTGCGTTAGCGGCCAGGGGCGCTGAGATTATACTGCTGGATTGAGTCCGCGTTTGATGAGGAAATGGTTAGCGGGCCAGGAGAAGAGAAAACCTATTATCATCGCGAGTTGAAGCATGAACCAGAATCCGACCAGCAGTGGGTTGATTTGCTGATTTAACACGAATTTTAGGGCCAGCCCCATAAAGAGAAAGATTCCTGCCTGATAAATCAGCAGCGGAAAAATTTCAGTTTTTAGCGCTAATAATAACGCGCTGCCGAATGAACGTTTTTCACGTTGGCGAATTGCCAGAAACTGGAAAAATAACCCCATTAATAACGAAATAGAAACGCAAATAATTGCCTCGATCCATAATGTCGGATTAATCGCAAATTGGTTTAGTAGGGTGATTATCGGGAGTGTCATTATGTCGCCAAATATACAGGCAGCGGCGGATAATGAAGTGGAAATAAAAATGGTTTGCCAGCCAGCGTTACGATGTAATTTTTGCGGAACCAGCAGGGCAAGTTTTACCTGACGTGAGGGTTTTCTCCCCAGATACCACCAGGCCAGCCAGCCAATGAATGGCATATATAGCCCGGTTAATGGCCAGATAATATTCATCACCGCGACCGGATGAGGGTGACGGAAGAGGTCTTTTAAAATCATCAGGGCGGTACAGCCACCCAGAACAAGGAAGGGTAATGCCAACTGGTTCAACATAGTCAGTCCCGCTTAGCTTCTCGAATACGCGCGACAATGCGGTCAGCCCGGCTGCGGCATTGTCTTCCCCTGCAAATCACCGTTGCGTGTTACGCCGCTCACTGCTAAGAGTAGCTGGAAACCTGCCTGACGGGAATCACTGCGAGGGGTGAAAAAGTGAACGGATAGCAGAAATAAATGAGATAAAGAATAAGGTGAGGCGGAAATGTGGCATAAATTAACCTGGAAGGAGAGGTTAAAACACTGTAAAGAATAGATTTCATTTAATGATGATGCTGAATACTTATCAAACTATTGAAAATTTTCAATGGTCAGAGAGATTGAAACGACATAAGAAAAATCCTATTCTAATCGTCAGCATCAGTGAAAATTGTGATGTTGTTAACAAAGACGATATGCCCAATCCATTCCATTACGGTAACGCATTGACAACCGGATGTTTATGATTGTGCTCTGACGGCTGGAACTCTTTTCCATCAATATTTTTTCTCTAACTAATTTAATTTTTGTGTTAATCAGTTCGAATAACAAGGTGCAAGAGCGTTAAACCGCGCTGAGGCAATAATGACGACCAATAATTATTTCGTCTGGCGAGGCGAGACCGAAATTCAATTTCAGGCTGTTACCGCAGTGATGCAATTGAAATCGCTCATACAAAAACACGTAGAAACACTGGGATTTGATTACTTTGCCTTTTTGATCCAGCATCCGGTGCCTTTCACCCGACCGAGGATCTTTTTGTTTAGCACTTATCCTGAAAACTGGGTCAGCCGGTATGAAAGTGAGAACTATTATGCGGTCGATCCGGTGCTGTTACTTTGTCAACGACCGGGCCACGGGGTGGAGTGGACGCATGACCTGTTTACCGGGGCCGGCAACTTATGGGCTGAAGCTAATGCTTATGGCCTGATGAGTGGTTTTTCCTGCTCCGCAATGGCATCAAATCGTGCCATTGGTATATTATCTATTGCGTCTAAGCAACAGAGTAAGACCCGACACTTACGCGTTGAGCTGGAGGTAAAACTTCACTTCCTGGCGGAACTGAGTCTGCGCGCGCTGGGGCGTCTCAATGATAGCTCGATGGCGGTTTTATCTAATGATTTTAGTCAGCGCGAGCTGGAAATTCTGAAATGGACGGCGGAAGGAAAAACCTCAGCGGAAATTTCGCTTATTTTAGCGATTTCTGAACACACGGTGAATTTTCACCAAAAAAATATGCAAAAGCGCTTTAATGTTTCCAATAAAACGCAAATTGCCTGTTATGCCGCAGCAATTGGTCTGATTTAGCGAAAAGGCAACTACTAACTTTAGTAGTTCCCAGCCCGAAGCCAGTTGTCTACCCTGCGCCGGAACTTTGCCAGGCTGGCGCATAGAAATCATTGCAAACATGGGGATGTCAGGGGCGCATGATGAAAATAATTCAAACCCAGTTAAAGGATATGCCGTCCTCACTGCTGGCGGAATTGGGGACGTATCGCTACAGCGTGTTTGCGCGTGGTGAGGGATGGTCCATTCCACCTCGATTAAGCACCCCGGGTCAGGAGTATGACCGTTTCGATCGTTCGGATGTGACCTGGATGATTGCCTGGGATCCTCGGCGCGGGATTTGCGGCTGTTCCCGTCTGATGCCATGGCAGGAACCCGAAGTCACCGAAGGTCTGGTGCTTCCTTTCAGCCATGAAAAGGTGTGGGAAATGTCACGCTTTTCTGCCCGACTGGAAGTGGATGCGGAGCTACCGCTCAACATTCTGTGGCACTCGGTGCAGCTGGCAGAATTAAGTAATATGGAGTTTTTGATCAGCTCCGCTACGCCGATGCTGGAAAAGATGTTTGAACAGCATCAGGTGATTTATGAACCGTTGTCGCCAGGATTGATTCAGTCTGAGGATAACCTGTTCGCCATTCGCATTCCTGTGCACCAACCGGCCCTGGCTGATAAATACCGCGGTACGCGGCGGTTTAGCCCGGAAGAAGTCTTGCCGACGTTGGGTGTTTCCGTTAACTGGCAATCACACAGCTGATGTCCCCGCGCGTGCGGCGCGGGGCAGGCCGCTTACTGACGGTAGGCGGTTTTGATTTGGCGAATGGTGTTGCTGAATACTTCCGCCTGCGGTTTTTCCCCTAACGTTTGCACATAGCGTTCCATGTTGATGATCACTTTCCCGGCATCCGCCTGACCCATGCCTTTCAGAATCAGTGTGACCATCATTTTCAGGCAGGCAACTTCATCTGCCAGCTTCTGCGTTTCCTGCGAGGTTACAAAGTCTTCATCACTCATAATCGACTCCCTGGTTGTGTTACATGATCCAGGCACATTCTTCCTGTGCGCAAAAAACAGAGTATATCATATGGTTGTCAGAGCAATTTATTCGCGCTGAAATCAGAAATTCATGCTAAAAACGAAATGAGAAATTGCTGTATTTATCGTCAATAAAAAATGACGGAAAGCATTATTTATTTTGCGTGTCATGAGCATAAAGCGAAGCATGTTATAAATTATAACTTAATGATATTGGTGGCTATTTTACTTTTTTATTCTCGCGTGTTATTGCCGGATACTAAAAATGAGTGGTCCATAACCTCTATTTGATTTGTATCATTTGAAGCGGGATTTATCTGCGGCGGGCGATGTTCTTTCCCCGGAAAACCCGGTAAGATAAGCCTCCTGAAAATATATTCCCCATCACTAACCTGCGGAGTACGTCCCGTTGATCAGCTTGCTTCTTGTTGATGACCATGAACTGGTACGCGCCGGCATTCGTCGCATACTGGAAGATATGAAGGGACTGGTAATTGCCGGGGAAGTGGCCTGTGGTGAGGATGCGGTGAAATGGTGCCGTAACAACCCGGTGGACGTCGTGCTGATGGACATGAACATGCCCGGCATTGGCGGTCTTGAAGCAACGCGCAAAATCGTGCGTTACAACCCGGATATTCGCATCATCATGCTGACTATTCATACCGAAAACCCACTGCCAGCCAAAGTCATGCAGGCAGGCGCCTCGGGTTATCTCAGCAAAGGTGCCGCGCCGCAGGAAGTGGTAAGCGCTATCCGTTCGGTACACGCCGGACAACGCTATATTGCATCTGATATTGCGCAACAGATGGCACTGAGCCAGATTGAGCCGCAGAAAGCCGAATCCCCCTTTAGCTGTTTGTCGGAAAGGGAATTGCAGATTATGCTGATGATCACCCGAGGGCAGAAGGTGACGGAAATTTCCGAGCAGCTTAGTCTTAGCCCGAAAACCGTTAACAGCTACCGCTATCGTATGTTCAGCAAGCTGAACATCAGTGGCGATGTGGAGTTAACGCATCTGGCCATTCGACATGGCCTGTATAATGCGGAGCCGTTAATCAGTAGTGAGTGACGTTTTCAATTCCAAAGCCTTTCTCAGCACCGTGACCAGTCAGCCCGGCGTCTACCGTATGTATGACGCGACAGGCACGGTGATCTATGTTGGCAAAGCCAAAGACCTCAAAAAACGCCTCAGCAGCTATTTCCGTTCCCAGGTGGGTAGCCGTAAGACCGAAGCGCTGGTCAGCAATATCCAGCAAATCGATGTCACGGTCACGCATACCGAAACCGAAGCGTTGCTGCTGGAGCATAACTACATCAAGCTGTATCAGCCGCGCTATAACGTGCTGCTGCGTGATGACAAATCTTATCCTTACATCTTTCTCAGCGCAGATACCCATCCGCGGCTGGCGATGCACCGTGGGGCCAAACATGCCAAAGGCGAATATTTTGGCCCGTTTCCGAACGGTTATGCAGTACGTGAAACTCTGGCGCTGCTGCAGAAAGTGTTCCCGATTCGTCAGTGCGAAAACAGCGTTTATCGCAATCGTTCACGGCCATGTCTGCAATATCAGATTGGTCGTTGCCTCGGCCCCTGTGTAGCGGGTCTGGTCACTGAAGAAGAGTATGCGCAGCAAACCGACTATGTGCGGCTCTTTCTGGCGGGTAAGGATGACCAGGTGCTGAATCAACTGGTCAAAAGAATGGAAGCCGCCAGCCAGGATCTACGTTTTGAAGAAGCCGCTCGATTGCGTGACCAAATTCTGGCGGTGCGTCGCATTACCGAGAAGCAGTTTGTCTCCAATCAGGGTGATGATCTGGATGTGATGGGCGTCGCCTACGATGCCGGCATGGCATGTCTGCATGTTTTGTTTATTCGTCAGGGGAAAGTACTGGGTAGCCGCAGTTATTTCCCGAAGGTGCCGGCGGATACTGAACTGGCGGAGGTGGTACAAACCTTCCTCGGCCAATTTTATTTGCAGGGCAGTGAGGCGCGTACTTTACCCACCGATATCCTGCTGGATTTCAGCCTGCCGGAACGCGAGTTGCTGGCTGAATCGCTCAGCGAGCTGGCCGGGCGGAAGGTGAATATCCAGAGCAAACCGCGAGGCGATCGAGCCCGATACCTCAAGCTGGCACGAACCAATGCCGCTACCGCGTTGACCACGCGGCTGTCACAGCATTCCACGATACAGCAGCGATTAGCTGCACTGGCGACGTTCCTCGAACTGGACCAGATCAATCGTATGGAGTGTTTTGATATCAGCCACACCATGGGTGAACAGACCATTGCTTCCTGCGTGGTATTTGATCGCAATGGCCCGCTGCGTAGTGATTACCGCCGCTACAATATCGAGGGCATTACCCCCGGTGATGATTATGCAGCGATGAATCAGGTATTACGGCGTCGTTACGGTAAAGCGCTGGAAGAAGATAAAATCCCTGACGTCATCCTGATTGATGGCGGTAAAGGTCAGCTGGCGCAGGCTAAACAGGTGTTTGCCGAACTGGATGTGCCATGGGACAAAGACCGTCCTGTTTTACTCGGGGTGGCGAAGGGGAGCGATCGTAAAGCGGGTCTTGAGACGCTGTTTTTCGAAGCGGAAGGTGAGGGCATCTCACTGCCGCCGGACTCGCCAGCACTGCACGTCATTCAGCATATTCGTGATGACTCTCACAATCATGCGATCTCAGGCCACCGGAAAAAAAGGGCCAAAGTTAAGAACACCAGTGCACTGGAAAGTATCGAAGGTGTCGGGCCGAAACGCCGTCAACAGCTGCTGAAGTACATGGGTGGCCTGCAACCGTTGATGAATGCCAGTGTGGAGGAGATAGCGAAGGTTCCGGGCATTTCCTTCGCGCTGGCAGAAAAAATCTTCTATTCACTGAAACACTAGCATTGAAACAGGGGGGGCAATGTAGGAACATACGTTAAATTCTACCCATACCAGACAGTTACTGGCATATGCAATTTAACATTCCTACATGTCTTACTTTGTTTCGGGTCGTGCTGATTCCTTTCTTTGTGCTGGCTTTCTACCTGCCATTTCACTGGGCACCTTTTGTTACGGCGTTCATTTTTGTGGTTGCAGCAGTAACTGACTGGTTCGATGGCTTTCTTGCGCGTCGCTGGAAACAAACCACGCGTTTTGGTGCGTTCCTTGATCCGGTAGCCGATAAGGTGATGGTGGCGATAGCGCTGGTGCTGGTGGCGGAGTATTTCCACGCCTGGTGGATTACACTGCCCGCTGCCACGATGATCGCCCGTGAGATCATTATCTCTGCGCTGCGTGAATGGATGGCGGAAATAGGTAAGCGCAGCAGTGTGGCCGTCTCCTGGATTGGTAAAGTGAAAACCACAGCGCAAATGCTATCGCTGGTGGCGCTGTTATGGCGTCCTGATGCCACGGTGATTGGCGTGGGTGTGGTCGCTTTATATATCGCGGCAGTGCTGACGTTCTGGTCAATGTTCCAGTATTTGAACGCAGCGCGGGGTGATTTGTTCGAACGGTGATCGATGCGATTTAAAAAGCAGCAAACGGACGCACTGTGAGGATAATTTTATTGACTCATTGCGCCAGTTCAGTAGAATGCATCGCATCGAACGGCAGCGTATCTGCCAAAAGATAAATAAAATCAGCAAGTTCGATGATAATGCGGGAATAGCTCAGTTGGTAGAGCACGACCTTGCCAAGGTCGGGGTCGCGAGTTCGAGTCTCGTTTCCCGCTCCAGATTTAGCACTCTGTTCGTAACGGAATGCACATCAGATTGAAAGGCGCGTTGGCAGAGTGGCCATGCAGCGGATTGCAAATCCGTCCACCTCGGTTCGACTCCGGGACGCGCCTCCACTTTACACCCTGCCCGGGTGGTGAAATCGGTAGACACAAGGGATTTAAAATCCCTCGATCGTAAGGTCGTGCGGGTTCAAGTCCCGCCCCGGGCACCATATTGAATACCGATTCAAACCGAATAAAATCAAAGCAATAAGCAGTGATGTCGTGACCGCCCAAGGGCGGTTTTTTTGTTTCGGATTTCCTGATATTCGCTGTTCTTTTTCTGACTACCCACCGCAGCGACTACTGCAATTTTGCAGATGATGAAAAAACCCACTTCGCGGGATCAGGATTGGGGGGAAAGCGCAGGAATGATATGCTGCAGATCACGTTCATTAGCGCGTAATTGCGCTTTCGCTGGGCCTATCGGGGTCACTCTCTTCGACGATCACGTTTGTCTAATGACCTGACTTCGCAAAATAGCTCATCTATCAACCCCCCCTCCCCGTAACTGACATCTACAAATAACCAGGAAAATGCCTAATGATTTATCAGCCAAATACGAGGGGGGGTACCCTGGCCTTTTTGCGGAATATGCGGCAACAATATTGTTACACATTACGACAACACGATGACGTGTCACACATCGCACTGTTTCAAACCAGTGATATGAGTGCTGGTATTGCTGGGAAACATGATTGACCGCTATGTGCAACTTTTGCCAGGGGAACTCAATGATTATTTCTCAGGAGAAAATGATCGTCCTGCACCGCATGCAAAAGGGAACGAAGTTCCTGTTACGCGGTGATAAAGCAATGGGGTATGAAGTCAGGCACGATATCCGAAGCCATAAACACAGGGAGGTTAATTGTCGCAGTCTGGCTCCCCTGATACGGGATGGGCTGGTGGAATTTGTTTTTTATCCAACCGATATTACGCGTTATTACGAGGTAAGACTGACGGAAGAAGGCCGGAGGTTAGTCAGCGAAGAAATCAATTATCGTTGTGGCTAACGAGGCCGTGGGAAACGTCAGTATTGCCAGAAAGGCCGCACAATGGCGGCCTGTGATTAGCTTTTTAGCGACTGATCGTAAATATCAATGGCTGCAGTAATAATTGCACCCTGAGAAATCCCTTTCAGATTCGCGAGCGATTCTATCCGCGCGATGGTACTCAAAGGGAGCTTATAGGTTTTAGGTTTAATACCGCGTTTTTCGTCGCTGCGTTTTTGAATGTCACTGGCTGATTGAATCATGGTTCAACCCTTTATCTTCGAAATAGAAATTACTGAAACTGACCTTCTCGCCCTGAGCGCCCACTAAGGCCGGGCGGCATTGGCTCAAAGAGTAAACAGAATGATCAAACTAAGTTTAGTTCAATCCCCCTCATTAACTATTGTTTAGATAAGCTTTTTCCATTCCTGAACCTCTGTATAACATTTTTGGATCCAATGGATGTCAGCCTGGTTCACTTTCGCTACCAGGAACGAAAAGCTGGCATTCCCCCTTTTACAATTCAGTTTCTTCCGCCCTTATTTGCGCGCAAGCCAAACCATTCAAAGGTCATACTGGCTGTAGTTACCAGCTTAACGTTAGCGCTGTAAGCATCATGCCGGGCATTTACCGCCGCGATATGGTTGTTGTAGCAATCATTTTCCGCTGTTAGCACATCAAGTAACGTGCGTTTTCCCAAGCGTAACCATTGCTCGTAGTAAATTTTGCTGACCATATCGGTTTCCTGACTGAGCTTTTGGTATTCGCGACTTTGTATCTCCGCAGCATCCCGGCTTTGGCTGAGATTGTGGATTTGATATTCCATATCCATATGCGTTTGGGTGAACTGCGATTGTCTGGCCGACGCCCGCGCCGATGCTGCCTGGATGGCGGCTTTTTCCGTTCCGCCGGTGAAGGCATTCCATTGGATATTCAGCCCGGTGTACCACTGGCCAGGGTTGCCATAACTGTCTTTGGCCGTGCTTTTAGCAATCACCCAATTAAGCTGTGGCAGCGTACTGGCCTCCGCAGCCGCCACATCATGCGCGGCGGATTCAGCTTCTGCCTGTGCTTTTAACCATGTTGGGTGCTTTTCCACCCGACTGATCACCAGTGAAGTGGGGATGGGTTGCATTGTCCAGTCGAAATTATCCGGTAGACTGACTTGTTCTCCGGTAAGACGGAACAGCGTGATTTCCACCTGTTTGCGCTGGTCAGTGACCCGCTGCAAGCTTGCTTCTGCCGCTAAAAGCTTTGCTCTTGCCTGTACTAACTCACTGTGCCTTCCTGCATCGGTTTGGGTAATTTCAACCAGCATATTGACCAGGGTGCGCATGCGTTTCACATAAGCTTGCGTAATCTTCTGATTTTGCTGGTTGCGGCTTAATTCGATCAGTTGACTCAGCGTGCTGTAAGCAATCTGTTGTTGCTGATAATCATATTGGTACGTTGCCGCATTTGCCTGCTGTGTGGCGCTGCCAATATTTTCGCGATTCTTCCCCCAGTCAAACAACGTGGTGGTGACATTCAGTGAGAGGCTGCTGTCATCCAGACGATTATTCCCTGTGTGGCTGCCACTGCCAAAAGAGGCCATTGGTGCCGTCGTGCCGAGCTGAATCTGGGGCCAGCGCGCACCTTTCACCCGGTCGATATCGAAATCGGCGGCTTGTTTGTCAGCGCCAGCAACCCGGATTTCAGGGCTGAAATCCATCGCCTGATTGACCGTCTTCGCCAGCCAGAAGCGGGTGGCATTGCTCATCATCGTGTCGTGCGTCACGGGAGGGGTAACGGGGGCGGTCATACCCGCACGGCTGAGGGTCAGCATCAATAGCGTAATCATTGCCTTGTGCATGTTTTTATCTCTCCCTGAACGCTTCGCGCGCTTTCAAAACCGGTTTAAGCAGATAAGACAGGATGGTTTTTTCACCTGTTTTGATCTCAACGCTGGCGGTCATCCCCGGAATAATGGGGAAACTTTTATCTTTGACGTGTAAATTCGTGCCGTGGGTGCGGATATAGACACGGTAATAGGTTGCATCCTCACGCCCGGAACGCGCTTTGGTTTCATCAATAATGGTATCGGGGCTGATGCTCTCGATGACGCCGTCAAGTCCGCCATAAATGGCGAAATCATAGGCGGAGATTTTTACCGTAGCGGGCAGGTCAGGGCGCAAGAAGGCGACTTCGGTGGGTTTGATGCGGGTCTCCAGTAGCAAATTATCTTCTGACGGGATAAGAGACATAATCTGTTCGCCGCGCGAGATAACGCCATCAATGGTCGTGGCTTTGATACTGTTGATCGTCCCTCTGACCGGGGCGGTAATCAGAGCATGCTTAATCACATCCTTGCGTCCAATCAGCCGCGCCTCGACCTGGGCCAGATCGGACTCCATCCGGGTCAACTCGCTGTTGGCGTCGGAATGGTACTTATTGGTGCGGTCGGCTATTTGTAGCCGGAGATCGTTTGCCTGCCGCCGCAGGCGGAGGATCTCCATATCTGATATCAATCCGCGTTTCGCCAGCGGTTCTGACAAATTTACCTCTTCTTCCGCCAGCCTCAGGTTATGTGAAAGGGAGCTGATGCTCTCCTCCAGCAATTTTCGGCGGGTCTGATAAGCCTGAGTTTCATCCTGAATCAGGGTGTGAAATTCATTTATTCCCTCGGGAAAAGTTAACGGTAAATCATAGGCTTCCGCCCTGGCGCGGGCGATTGCCGCTTTCAGGCTGTGTGATTTGGACAACTCTTCCTGATAATTGGCCTCTGAGCGTGTCGAATCCAGCTTGAGCAGAGGCTGACCTTTTTCCACCAGGTCGCCTTCTTTCACAAACAGCGCTTCCAGCGTGCCATCCTCAAAACTTTCAATGATCTGTTCATGGCTGGCGGGGATCACTTTGGCCTCACCTTTGGTCACTTCTTCAACCACGGCGAAATGCGCCCAGACCAGCGCTGTGACGACCACGAATAACAGCAGCCATAAAACCAGCATGCTCTTGGGAGTTTTCTGCAGAATAATGGCGCTTTGCAAATCGTCCAGAAACGGCATATCAGCCGGTTGAAGAGGCGTTTTGTTACGCATGGGTCGCCCCCTTGCACCCGGCTTTGGCCGGTAGTGACGATTGAGAAAGTCTGGCCAGAATGGGTGCCTTGGGGCCGTCAGCCAGAACTTTTCCATCTTCCAGCACAATGATGCGTTCAACCAGACTTAGCACCGCCGCGCGGTGGGTCACAATCACCAGGGTTTTCTGCTGGATTACCTGTTTCAATTGCGCAATAAACTGCGCTTCCGACGTGCTATCCATTGAGCTGGTGGGTTCATCCATCAGTAAAATCGTGGGATTAAGCAGTAAACAGCGGGCGAGAGAAACCAGTTGCTTTTGCCCGCCTGACAATCCTTGCCCCATTTCACCAACCGGCATGTCGTACCCGGAAGGGTGACGGCGGGCGATAGCATCAATGCCCGTTAATGTCGCCACCTGCAAAAAGTGTTCAGTGCTGACGGCAGGATTTCCCATAATGATGTTTTGCCGTAACGTTCCCTGAAACAGGCGATTGTCCTGACAAACATAGCCACAGGCGGAACGCCAGTCGGCGGGATCGATTTGATTGACGTCGAGCGCAGCCATCGTCATTTGCCCCTGGGTGGGCAAATAGAGGCGGGCGAGAATTTTCAATAGCGTCGATTTGCCACTCCCGATACTGCCTAAAATGGCGACGCGTTCACCCGGTCGAATGTTGATATTTAACGGATGCAGAATGGGTTGAGGATCATGCAGACCGGTTTTGGGATAATGAAAACCGACGTGGCGTAGTGCAATTTCCCCTTTGAGCGGCGGTGACGGTAAAAAGTGCGTCTGTTTATCGCGCTCTGTCGGCATCGCCATCAGTCGATTCAGGGAATGTAAGGCTGTTTTTGCCTGCTGGAAGCGAATGGCTAGGCCAACCACGGCAGCCAACGGTGATAACGAACGCCCTGAGAGGATCACCATCCCGACCAGTGCCCCCATGGTCATTTCCCCGGCATGAATCAGATACACGCCCCACAGCACGATCAGAATGGTACAGACCTGCTGCACGTAGCTGACAAAATTACTGGTCAGATTCGATAGATAGCGGGTTTTCATGGACGATGCCGCCGCCAGCGCGCTGAAATCATTCCAGCGTTTTTGCATCACCCACTCACCCTTCACCGCTTTAAGGGTTTCCAGCCCGACGATGGTTTCGATGACCAATCCCTGTTTCTGCGAAATCTCACTGATGTTCTCTTGCATATACCGTGACAGCGGCCACTGGATCGCGACGCCGGCAATGATAATCACCGGTATTGCCAGCAACGGAATCATTGCCAGCGGCCCTCCGATGGCGAACATGATGCTGAGGAACAGCAGACAAAAGGGGAGATCGGAAAGTGTCGCCAGCGTGGCCGAAGAGAGAAAATCCCTGACTGATTCAAATTCCCGTAGCTGATTGGCAAATGAACCGGCTGAGCGCGGTTTGCACTCCATGCGTATCGCCAGCGTTTTGCGAAACAGCAGTGATCCCACCAGCAGGTCGGCTTTTTTTCCGGCGGAATCGACCAGCCAGGTTCTTATCTGTTTCGCAATAAATTCAAAGGTAATAGCAATCAGCACACCGATTGCCAGTGACCAGAGCGTGGCATAAGCCCCGGTTGGCACCACCCGGTCATAGACGTTCATGGTGAAAAATGTGGTCGATAACGTCAGCACATTGGCAAGTAGCGCAGCCAGTGCTGCACTGTAGAAATACTGGCGAAAGCGCCAGAGGTTGGAAAAGAGCCAATGTCCAGAACGATCGCTATCAGGCAAAATATCCTGGTCGCCACGGGCGGCGGGCTGAACCTTTAACTTTGTCAGCAAAGCAAAACCTGCGGCTTCATTAGCCAATGTCTCTGGTGAAACATGGCGCAAGGTGCCATCGATGGGTGTCAGCAGACTGTATTGTTCCTGATGCTTTTCCAGCAGGACTACGTATTCACCGCTTGCCATGGCGAGGATCACCGGGTAAAGCGATTCAGATAGCGTCAGAATATCTCTCTCCACCCATCCCGCCTGAATCCCGGTCTGTTCCAGCATCAGCATCGCAATATCGGGAGCCAGGCGTTCACTCCGGGGAAGACCTGCATAGAGCACATCTTCGCTGGCGGTTTTTCCATGGTGTCTGACCAGCCAGCGGATGGCACAAAGTAAGGTATCTTGCGCCTGATGTGCAGAAGATGACGGGTTACAATTTTCTTTCATAATGACGTTTTCTATTCCTGGGTAATGGTAATGTCATCCGCCTTTATTTTTTCTTTTCTTTATGTTTTTATTTTTTAAGTTGTACTGGCACGGGATGAAAAGATTGGCGGGGGATAATAATAGGGAGTCTGGCTTTATTCCTGTGATTAATTAGTGATATCTGATTTCAAGTCTGACTTTTTGTGAAATATTGTTTTATTTCAATTGTTTGATTTTTTTGTGCGATTTTTCGTTAAGTTAGGTGACAGGGTTTTATCATGATTGTTTCATATATATAGCTGCCCCGGGATATATATTTGTGTTAATTCAACATCTATCATCCTCCGAGTTGCCTGCCTTTAATAAAGCGACATCTCAGACAGAACTTAATCCTGTGCTTTAGCACAGAAATTATGCTGAAATACAATACCGGGAAATTAATATGACATATTCATCGTCAACGGACGACTTACTGAATCGTGCAGCGAATATTAACGCCAGCGAAAATAACGTTATCATCAAAGTTGAGCCGTTAACGCAATTAACTATCCAGTCGCCACCGCATGGTCAGATTGGGATAAAAGCAGGCGCAGACATCGCTTCTATCAAAAGCCTGAAGTTTATTCGTCATGGTAATGATCTGGAAATTTTTACCGATCACGGTGAGCATCCCGTGGTGTTGATTGAAGGTTACTATGCGCAGGAGACACCGCCGGAAATCTACGGTATTGACGATCAGGGGCATCGCTATAGCTGGTTATCAAACGGTGATGCTTCGCTGGTCAGCGCGCTGACAGAGGGCGAAAGCAGTACCCGGCAAGCGATGCCAGCACAGGAAGGTGATAGCAGCCTTTCAGCCCAGACAGCAGAGGGTGAAGCAGCGGCCGATCAGCAGGATGATAACGACGATAAAGGCGCCGCGGGTTTATTCGGCATGTCCGGCGGCTGGGCGGCGGTGGCGGCCGGTCTCGCTACTGCAGCGATTGCTGGAGGGGTGATGGCAGCTGCGCATCATGGTGGCGGATCGGGCAATCCTTCAGGCAACGACAGCAGCGCTCACCAGCCAAATCCTGCCTATGACATTGCAATCTGCGATAAAGACGGAAATCGCATTGCCGGAAATACCACTAACATCGCGACCCCGGCCATTCAGGGTAAAGCGGAACCCGGCATGACCGTCACCATTAAAGACGGTGACAATGTTATTGGTTCTGCCGTAGTGGATGAGAATGGTGACTGGCAAATCACCCCGGATGTCCCGCTGGCAGAAGGCGGCAGCAATTTGCAGGTGGATGTCACCAATCCCGAGGGGAACAGCACCACATCGGATATGGTGGTCAACGTGGATACCACGCCACCACCAGGCACGCTGTCTGATCTGCAGTTGATCAATGACAATGATCCGGGAAATCCATCAGTGATTACTAATGGCATCACTAACGACGCCACGCCGACGATTACCGGTACTGTCGCGGGTGCAGAGGCGGGTGATCGTGTGGTCATTAAGGATGGCGGTACGGTACTGGGCTATGCGGACATTGATGCCAATGGTTACTGGACCTATACGCCAGATCATGACCTGGGTGAGGGCCAGCATCAACTTTCTGCTGAATTGCAGGATGCAGTGGGTAACAGTGGCGCATCACAACAAGTTGATCTGCAGGTTGATACCACTCCCCCGGACGCGGCGCACAATATCACGGTGGACGACAGGGACGGCAACGCCAATAGCGGCACGGATACCAATGACAGCACCCCAGCGGTTCACGGTCAGGCTGAACCGGGTAGCACCGTGACCATCAAAGATGGCGATACGGTGATTGGCTCTGCGGTGGTGGATGGCAACGGCGACTGGCAGATCACCCCGGATGCGCCGCTGGGCGAGGGCGGAAATGAGTTGGTGGTGGAGGTAACAGACCCTGCTGGTAACAGCACGGATTCCAGTCTGACCATCACTGTCGATACCACGCCCCCGGACAGCGTCAGCACCATCCACATCACCAATGATGCCAATGAGACGATTGATGGCTCAAAGCCGACTAACGACAGCACTCCGCATATCAGCGGCCACGTAGACGGTGCGCAGGCGGGGGATAAAGTGATCATCCGGGACGACGGTAAGATTCTGGGTGAAGTTGCAATAGACGAAAACGGCGACTGGCAGTTTACCCCGCAGCCTGCGTTGGGCGATGGTGGCCACAAAATCACCGCCACTGTCGCCGACTCCGCGGGGAACTTAGGCTCAACTACCGGCCCGGTGGAATACACCCAGGACACCATTCCGCCAGCGCCAGCGACCGATATCGTGGTTACCAATGACCAGACTCACGAGGTCATTCTTGCTAATGGGGTGACCAACGATAAATCACCGACGCTCAGCGGCAATGCGGAAGCCAATTGCACGGTAAACATCCTCGATAAGGATGGCAAGGTGTTGATATCTGTGAAAGCAGATGATCAGGGGGCATGGCGCACCGAGGTGCCTGATCTGGCTGATGGCCGCTATGATCACATGCAGGTTCATGTGGTGGATGCGGCAGGCAATCATAGCGAAACAGCTGTCCCGGTGTTCGTTGTGGACACCATCAACAACAGCAGCACCACCATCGTCACTGATTCAGAGAAAACCGATGCAACGCCAACGTTCAGCGGGCAGGTCACCCTCAAGGATGATGACACGTACGATACAGTGACGGTCACCATTAAGGATGATAAGGGCCAGATTATTGCCAGTGACGTTAAAGTGAATCCTGATGGGAGCTGGAACTATACACCTGATAAGGATCATCCGCTCGATACTGGGCCGCATCATATCAGCGCGGTGGTGGTGGATCAGGCAACTAACGAATCGGAAGCGGGTTATCTCAATGGCAGCTCGGACGGCAGCTGGACAGTATTGCCATCGGAGCCGGTGGTTCTGTTTACTGAGGAGAGAGAGGGAAGCGGGGACAACTTTGGCTATGCGATTACCACTAGCGAAGATTTCCTTTATATCACTGCACCGAGAGGCGGGCTGACCTCAGCTAACGCCGCAAATAATCAAGGGATAATTTACGCCGTCGCAAAACAGTATGCCTGGATGATTACCGAAAGTACCAGCATGGAAGCGCTGTTTAAAGACCATCAAGAAATTGGCACCATTATTACCAACCACAGTGCCGTTCATACACCCAGCGGAGATGCCGGTGACCTTATGGGCTATGGCATCAAGGCACTGGATGGTGGCTGGGTGGCGATTTATGGCCACTGGAATGACAAAGTGTTCTTCGTAAAAGAACCGCTGCCGAATAATTTCGATCTCAACGATATCTCAAGTGCTGAAGGTGGTCATAGCGCTTATGGTTTTATGATGACCGATAATAACTGGGGGAGATATTTTGGCTTCAACGTGGGATCTGTCGCCAACACGAATGGTACGCTGACGTTTATGATCGGTGATATCGCCGGTCCGCGGACCGAGCAGGGGGTGATTACCACCGTCACCTTCGATCCTGAACACAGTAAATGGGGCAATATCACGCTGCAACCCGACCCGAAAAATGCAACCGCACATGCCTCGTGGGTGCCGATTACCACACCGGATGGCATGGTGGTGGGTAATATCGATTATGAAGATTACACCAACGCAGCAGGTTCGACTCAGAATTATAACTTCGGCTCCGATATTCAGATGCTGGGGGATATTTTGGGTGATCATCATCAGTACCTTGCCATTCAGGATGCGGAGGCCATGGTGAAGGCTGGTACCGGGCAAGGCACCTGGTATCTGTACCAAATCCCAGAAGGGGGGTTACCTGCAAGCTTCAAAATCTCTGATGTGGATCCGAGTCAGTTGATCCGCATCCATAACATCGGTGCGGGTAAGTTAAATGAAATCAACGCACACCCGATTGCCGATGGCGGTGGGGCTGAACAAATACCGCACAACCATAATATTGCCAATCTTGGCAGCTTCAGCAATGGCACCGATACGGACATGGCGATTGGTTCCAGTACCGATAATTTTGGTCAAACCAATGGCAAGGTATGGGTATTGCACACCAACAAGATCCATGGCGATATCAATATTGGGGTCAACGGGATTGTCCAGGATTTCGATACCCAATATGGTTACGGCATCATCAGTACCAATCATCCCGGCAGCCAGCAGGGTTTTGGTCTCAACGTGATAGGCGGTTATGACTTCAATGGTGATGGTGTCAACGATCTGGTGATCAGCGACCCGCTGGCCGTCAATAACAACAAAGTTGTCGGTGCGGTTTATATCGTCTACGGCGGCCATGAGGCGGACTATCAGGAGGCGCTGAAAGCCAACCATGGGCAGATCGATATTCAGACCATACTCGATAAAGGCTGGGGAGAAGTGCATTACGGCAGCGTTGAAAATCAGTACTTTGGCTGGTCGGTGGATGTCGTCGATATGAACAGGGATGGACAGCCGGATTTGATTGTGGGAGCACCCTCGCAGCTGGGTGTGTCGCTCACCAATAAAAATCCTGAAGTCCACAATGATCAATGGAATGGTCAGGTGTATGTGATTTATAACAGCCATGATGCACCGGTGGCGGACGATTCGACGCCAGCTGCCCGCGCGTTCAGTGTTGACGATTCCTCTCATCGCGATGACAACGGTATTGCGTTGCTGTTGGATGGCGATCATCAGAACGTCGATCTGGCAAACCTGGTGGATGCGCTGAAGGATATGCATCACATTGATATGTCCAACGGCAATAACACGTTGCAAGTGGATAACCAGACGCTGGATAAAGTGGAGGGCGAAAACCATGATGCCCTGTTCGTCACTGGCGAAAATGGCAACGTTGAGCTAAGTGGTGGGGCGGATCACTGGCAGGATAACGGCACCGTCACCATTGATGGCAAGGTTTATCATGATTACCACAGCAGCGGTCAATCTGAAGTGCTGATTGAAGACAGGATCCACGTCACCATCCTGTAATCGCAGCCTAAAACGCCCGGGGCCAGTGTGGTAACACGTCTGACCCCGGTTATTTATGGGGCAGAAAATTTAGCCCAGCGTTCCCGTCAAGCGACGATGAAAATCACTGCTACGGTTATCCAGTCCGACAAAGGTCACAGTAGCACCATGACGCTGATAGCGATATTCAATGGCGTCCAGTGCTGCGACGCTGGAAGCATCCCACACCTGCGCATGGGTCAAATCAATCGTCACTGATTTTGGATCGTGCGCGTAGTCAAAATGCTCAAACAGGTCGTTGCTGCTGGCAAAAAACAGCGGGCCACGCACGGTGTAATGTACCTGGTCACCTTCTTCACTCAGCTGACGTTCGGCGTGAATCACATGTGCAATGCGGCGTGCGAACAGCATCATGGCAAGGATCACCCCAACTAACACGCCCAGCGCCAGGTTACCGGTCGATACCGTCACGGCGACGGTCAGCGCCATGACCAGCGTTTCTGACCACGGCATGCGTTTGAGTGTCGTAGGTTGCAGGCTATGCCAGTTCACGGTTTTCACCGCCACCACCATCATAATCCCCGCCAGCACCACCATCGGGATTTGCGCCATGATACGACTCAGGCCGGTCACCAGCAGCAGCAGAACCAGACCGGCGGCCACGGTGGAGACGCGGGTACGGGCTTTACCCAGCTCCACGTTCACAATGGTCTGGCCGATCATGGCACAACCGGCAATCCCACCATAAAAACCGGCCAGGATATTGGCGATACCCAGCCCCCAGGACTCGCGACGTTTGCTGGATGGGGTATCGGTAATATCATCCACCAGTTTCGCTGTCAGCAGTGATTCCATCAGGCCAACAAAGGCAATGCTGAGCGCTGTCGGCCAGATGATTTGCAGCGTTTGCAGGTTAAGCGGCACCAGCAGCGTGGTGAACCCCGGTAATCCGGCCGTCATCGGGCCTTCATCACCCACATCAGGTACGCGATAACCCAGCAGCAGCGCAGCAGCGGTCACTACCACAATCGCCACCAACGGGGAGGGAACGCTTTTCAGCACTTTCGGCAGCAACAACACAATCGCCAGCGTAACGGCAAACAGCCCCCATACCAGGCCGGACTGGCCCCAGACATGGGGTACCTGCGCAAAGAAAATCAGAATCCCGAGCGCGTTGACGAAGCCAATCATCACTGAGCGCGGGATATAGCGCATCATGCGCGCCATGCCCGCGAAGCCAAACAGAATCTGAATCACGCCACCCATCACCACGGCTGGCAGGATATATTCTACGCCGTGCGCGTGGACCATTGGGCCTATCACCAGCGCCACCGATCCCGCGGCAGCGGTGACCATCGCCGGGCGGCCACCCAGCAGGGATAATGTCAGACACAGCACCACTGACGCCACAAGGCTGACTTTAGGATCGACACCCGCAATCACGGAAAAAGAGATGACTTCAGGAATCAGGGCCAGTGCCGTAATGATCCCGGCCAGGCATTCGCGAGTGAGAAGAGCAGGCGAGCGCAATACGCGGCTTACCGTGAGATCTTCGGTTAGATGGCTCATAAATTGTGCAGGCTCTTTTATTATGTTGCGCTTACCGAACGCGGTAAGGCAGTGACCAGATGAGAAACAGACAGGGAAAAGGATGTTACCGGTCAATGCAGTAGGATGCCAGACTAAATCTGTCGTCAGGCGGGGGGATTCCATCCATGGAATCGTAATTCAGACCGAGACATCATCCGGTGTTTTATGCACGACGATCTCCAGCAACTGGCGATAAATATCCAGTTGGGCCACATCATTTTCCTGCTCAAGCCGGGCAATCAGGGCATAAATGATCGCCTTATTGGTGACCGGCATTCCGGTTTGCAGAATTTCAGCAACGATTTGACCAAACACGGCCATTTGCTTATCTGCACTTTCACTCGCCAGATTGAAATAGTGCGCGATGGCCTGATCGCGGCTTATTACGGCGTTTTGCATGTGTAAAGTCCTGAATTCAGTCTGATAAGGGGTATCAGACCGGCGATGATAAAACTCTCACGCGGACAGGCGTGAAAGACCCAATGTCATCTCACTCAAAAAAAGACACCTCTGGAGGTGGAAATCCACAACACCTTCAGAGGCGGCACAACGTGCATTATTCGTTACAGGACTGTTAACCAGTCCCTGGGGAATAAACTTATACAATGACTATCAATCTGTACAAGGTAATTGTGAACATTTTGTGCTATTCTCTGACTTTCCGCCAGATAAATAGATAGTTACCTCGCAAAACCTATACAGCAAGGCTGTACAGCTTCACTGGATATGCCAGATTTCGCACAACAATGGTTGGCATGAATTGATGAGGGTTTCTGGCGTGTAAGTCGGTACTTTTCATTCGCAACCGGGTCTGCGTATAATAACGCTACTTTTTAGTTAGGCACCTAACCATTAGGTAACTATCTTTTGACTGACTATCCACAACCTTTCTCCCGTTTATTACATCTCACCGCGCATGCATGGCGGCTGGCGGTTGACCGTCGTCTGAAAGAAAGCGGGCTGAGTATGAGTAGCTGGATGGCCATCGCCACGGTGGCAACGGCCAATGAACCACCGACGCAAAAAGCGCTGGCGCAACTACTGGGCCTGGAAGAAGCCAGTGTGGTGCCACTGGTGGATCGGTTGGTGAAACAGCAACTCCTGGCGCGCGTCCAGCCCCAGGAGGATCGTCGCAAGCGCCTGCTGATGCTGACTGAGCAGGGTAACGTTGCTTTCGCCGAGGTCAAAACTCAGGCCGATACGCTACGCGCCCAGTTGCTGGCGGATATCGACCCGCAGGCGCTGGCGGTCACTGAGCACGTGTTGCAGCAATTGCTGACGCGGCTGGGGACGTTATAACGGTGGCGACGCGCAATCCCTATGCCCAGCGTGAATGGTTGCCACATGAGAAACCGATGCTGCCGGGGTCGCCTTCCACGCCACTGCATTCGCCAGCCAAACGTATCTTCGGCATCACGCTGCCTGAGCCGTGGTTTCTGGAAGTGAGATGAGCCCATTAATGCCGAAAGACGGAGCGATATTAGAAAAGGTATATTGTCTTCTGTTAGCGTAAGATTTTTTTTATTTTTTTGCATCATTCCCGTATTGATATGACTGCTGAATAGGTGATGATCGGATATCGTAAAGTGATAACGGTATGAAATATCTTTATGCTGGAGGTTGCGAGGTTTGGCATATGACCAGCATGGATTGTTGCGGCCTGACTTCAGGTTTTATGTATCAGGAATATCGATTAGACTTGAGCCGGGCTTGAAAAATGGAATTTCAGGAAAAGGAAGTCAGAAAAAATGATGGGCAATTCAATTCTTATCACCAAAATGCAGGCCGATAGCCTGCTTGCAGTGCGTCTTGAGAAGGCTCTGGTGGGTGTGAAAGACACTATGCTGGAACAAGCTAGCCGAATGCAGCTCGGAGCCACTCGCCTTGTGTATTATGCCTCATGCTTTACGGACAATTACTAGGACGTGTGCACTGGTCAGAAAAACGAAGATGTGCGCTTTATGGAGGCGTTAGTAAAGCTGGTGAAACAGCATGATGTCCTCTCCAGAATGCTTGAGATATACGTGAATCAGTTGTTGCATGGAATGATGGCTGACGATATAAGACGCATTCAGGCGCTACTGATGCGCAGAGGGGCCAATATCGCAACCGGTACGTTGACTAGCCAGGCGCTGTCGTATGCTGTTGTGCGGGCTGTCAGTGGCAGCTTTGGGGCCAGGGTTGAGTTGAATTCAAAACTGGCAAAATTAAGTGCCGCCGCTGTGACCATTGTGAACTACTACGGGTACGTCCAGGAAGCTGCTGATGCAGCCAACCGGCTAAAACAACGCAATTCTACCTATTATTACGCGTTGTATTCTGAAAAGCTGGAGATGCTCTATTTTATAGTTGAGCCGATTATCATCAAAAATGCCCACCTTCTTTCCTCTCCCTCGTCAGATGATGACATTGCTGACGCCATTATGCGGATAATCAGATGAGTAATTTCTTTAAGAGATGGCTGCGGAGCCAAGTGAGATACTTTGCCAGCACCCTGATTCCTGTTGTATTGATTATTGGGTTTGGGATGCTGGCAGTGACGTTCTGGCCGTCAATTGCCTGGGGTTCGACGGCGACTTTCGCGGTTATCGTCATCGCCATCACGTTCTGGCTTGTCTAATCGTCGCGGCGCTTAACCGTCTCGATAGTTGCTCCCTATTTCTTAGTCACATATACGGCGTCGCCATCATAGTTGAATGGGTAACGGGTGGCTGCGTACTCTTCAGGGAAACCCTTCAGTGGTATGCCCTCCACCAGCACTGCGACGTATTTTTCCAGGCCTGGGTCATGGTGTAATGTCACTGTGCTGGTAGCGTTTTTTCATCAGCTGGCCAACGATTTAAGCTCAGCGATCATCGTGACGCATTTGGCGGTGGCTGGAAAGGTTGATCATCATGTATCCACGCTATTTTGTGGTGGATATCCCGGTTTAATCACAGACTTATCTGATATTCCGTGAGTACATTCTGATAATAAAGTGATTTATGCTTTTTTCTCTTGTTTTTGCACCATGCGGCATTACTCTCAGCGCGCCAGAGGGCGAAGGGTTTGCTCATAACAGGGGAAAAAAGGGAAATGATGATAAAAACATGGGGCGTGGCTTTGGTGGTCACGGCGACGTTGTTAACCGGTTGTGTCTCTCGTACCGCGCCGATCGCGGCGATCAATCAAACGCTGAGCCAGCGCTACAGCGACAACCAGATGAAAAACACCATTATTGAAGCGGGTCTCAGCCGTCAGTGGGTGATGACGTCGGCAGGGCCGGGGGTGATCAATGGCCGCCTGACACAACGTGGCCACACCGCAGAAATCCGGGTGACCTACAGCGCGCAAACCTACAGTATTCAATACGTTGGCAGCCAGAACCTGTTAGCGGCTAAGGGTCAGATCCATCGTAATTACAATCGCTGGGTACATAACCTTGATCAGGACATCCAGCTGCGTCTGGCGGCACTGGCGACGCGATAAGCGCGTCTGTGTGCAGGTCTGCCACCAGGTTATAGAATTAGTCAGTTGCCCGCCTTCTTTAATCGGCAGACATCCGTCACCGCGGATGACCGGAATCAGGCAGGGAAGGGATGCCGCACCAGCAAAATCTGACCTTCCCTCTGGCTTATAAAAAGAATGCAGGTATGAAACTCGCTTACACACTCATCGACTGGCACGCTTTGGCACCTGGCCTTGATACCCTCAGCGCCTGGCAGCATTGGGCTGGCCAGGCTCCGCACATTGATGCCACCCTACCGATGGCGAAACCCCAATTTTTGCCGATGATGACAGCGCGCCGTCTGAGCAGCGGCAGCCGTGCAGCGGTGGAGTGCGGCCTGGCATTGCTGGCGCGTCAGCAGGTGGATGCGGTGGTGTTTACCAGCCGTCACGGTGAACTGGAACGCAACCTGCGCATACTTGAAGCCCTGGCACAGCAGCAGGCGCTTTCCCCCACCGATTTCGCCATGTCTGTCCATAACTCTGCCGTCGGTAGCCTGACCATTGCAGCACGTCAGCCTCTGGTATCCACCTCGCTGGCGGCGGGGATGGATAGTTTCCAGCAGGGGTTGCTGGAAGTGGCGGCACTGCATCAGGCCGGTTATCAGCAGGTGATGCTGGTGGATTTCGACGGCCTCGTACCGGAATATTATCGCCCCTGGCTGGCAGAGATGCCGTTCAATGCCCCTTATGCGGTGGCGCTGTTATTGCGTCGTGGTGACGACTGGCGTTGTCGGGCACGGCCACAACGACCAAGCCATCCTGCATCATTGCCGCAAAGTTTACTGTTTCTGCATGGCCTGCTCGGACAGCAGTACGCCTTTTATGTTCCAGGAGAACGGCATGAATGGTTGTGGGAGCGTGCGCATGATTAAGCGCAGTGGCGGCGGCTGGAATTATTACTGGCGGCTGCTGATGACGGCCGTCAGCTTTACTTTGTTCAGCGTGGGCGGGCTGTTGCTGTCGCTGGTCTGGTTCAACCTGTTGCTGCTGGTGCAGCGTGATGCAGCACGTCGCCGTCAGATCGCCCGGCGCAGCATCGCCTGCAGTTTCCGTTGTTTTTTGCGCTTTTGCCGCTGGGTTGGCGTCTATGACTATCACATCGACGGGGCTGAGCTGCTGCAACAGGATCGAGGCTGCCTGATTGTTGCCAACCATCCTTCGCTTATCGATTACGTGATGATTGCCTCGGTGTTACCCGAGATGGATTGCCTGGTGAAAGCCGAGCTGCAACATAACTTCTTTTTGCGTGGCGTGATTCGTGCTGCGGATTATCTGATCAACAGCGAGGCCGCCACGCTGCTGCCCGAGAGCCAGCAGCGTCTGGCACGTGGCGATACCATTCTGATTTTTCCCGAAGGCACCCGTACTCGTTACGGCGAGCCACTAAAATTACAACGGGGCGCGGCCAATATCGCCGTGCGTGCCGGATGCGATCTGCGCGTGGTTCATATCAGCTGCACCCAACGTATGCTGGATAAGCAGAGCCGCTGGTATCAGATTCCACCGGTTAAACCGCGATTTACTGTACGCGTACAATCACGCATTGCCAGCCAGCGCTTTTATGAAGCGCATGAAGATGCGCAGCCACTGGCGGCACGTCACCTGACGCGTCACCTGCAACAGGCTCTGACCCCTGAAGAGACCAACTAAGCTATGCAAGCCACGATCAACGAAATTAAACACATGATTATCGACACGCTAAATCTGGAAGATATCAGTGTGGACGATATCGATACCGATGCACCGCTGTTTGGTGAGGGTCTGGGACTCGACTCCATCGACGCGCTGGAACTCGGCCTGGCGGTGAAAAATCGCTTTGGCGTGCAGTTATCCGCAGAAAGCGAACGACTGCGCGCGCATTTCTTTTCCGTGGCCACGCTGGCCGCGTTTATTGAACAACAGCAAGCCTGAGAGCGGTAAGCATGATGAATAAAGATGAGATTTACCAGGAAGTTGCAGCGCTGCTGACCTCGTTGTTTGAAATTGAACCTGACGACATCCGCCCGGATGCGCGTCTGTATGAAGATCTCGAACTCGACAGCATAGATGCCGTCGATATGGTGGTGCATCTGCAAAAGCGCAGCGGCCACAAATTCAGCCCGGAAATGTTCCGCTCGGTGCGTACCGTGCAGGATGTAGTGGATGCGGTGGCACAACTGACGCGCGAAGACTGAGGACGCAATGCACGCGGTGCTGCGTCTGCTAAACGGTATTACGTTGCTCGCCTGGCCGTTGCTGGTGTGGCTGGCGCTGACCTGGCCGCAATGGCGTCTGCTGTTGCTGCTACTGGCCTTGCTGTTTGTGCTGCGTGGCTGGAGTCTGCGTCATTCGCGCGGTGCGATGGCACGTATCGGGTTATGGATGGCGCTGATCGGCAGCGTGTTATGCCTCGCCAGCCTGTTGTTACGTGGGCAGCATCTGCTGCTGTGGTATCCGGTGGTGGTTAACGTGCTGCTGTTGCTGCTGTTTGCGTCATCGTTGTGGCGGGGGATGCCGCTGGTGGAACGCATTGCGCGCCTGCATGAACCGCAGCTCCCGGCGCGCGCGGTGCACTATACCCGACGGGTGACCCAGGTGTGGTGCGGCTTTTTTATTTTCAATGGCGGCGTGGCGCTGATGACCTGCCTGCTGGCGGATCTCCGGCTCTGGACGTTATGGAATGGTTGCATCAGCTATCTGCTGATGGGGGCGTTGATGGGGAGCGAATGGTTGCTGCGTCAGCGGATGAGGAAACAGGCATGAAAGCTCAGGCCATCGCGCATTGGCTGCACGCGGAAGATCGCGTCGTTGCCTGGCAAGGCGCGCAGCAACATCGGTTAGCCAGCATGCGGCGGCAGGTGATGGCGTTGTGTACACGGCTGCGGGCGCTGCCGGGGCTGCAGTGGGCGCTGTGCTTTGACAACAGTTACCACTTCACTGTGGCGCTGCTGGCGGTGTGGCATGCCGGGAAAACCCCGGTCATTCCTGGCCATTGTCGCGCGGCGCAACTGGAGGAGATGACGGGCTGTTTCGACGGGGTAATCAGCGATATGCCCTTGGCCCTGACGCTGCCGCATCTGCTTTGGGATGGTGCAGAGGCTGAAGCTGAACTGGCAGACATCGCCCCGGATGCCGCGCTGGTGCTGTTTACCTCCGGATCGACCGGCACCCCGCGTCGCGTGGTGAAATCAATCCGGGCTCTGGACACCGAAGCACAGTGGCTGGCGGCGCTCTGGGGAGAACGTCTGCGGTTGTGCCATGTGGTTGCCTCCGTCAGTCACCAGCATCTGTATGGCCTGACGTTTCGCGTGGTGCTGCCGATGGCGCTCGGTTTACCTTTTGCCGCGCAGCAACTTTTGTACAGTGAACAGCTGGCGGACCTTGCCCCGGCGCACCGCTATACCTTTATCAGCAGCCCGGCCTTTTTACGTCGGCTGGACCCGTCACTCAATTTGCCGCGCTGTGCGCTGATTATCTCTGCGGGCGGCGCATTAGCCTGGGCTGATGCCCGTCATACGCAACAGCGTTTGGGTTGCCCGGTGGATGAAATTTATGGCAGCACGGAAACCGGCGTCATTGCCTGGCGTCAGCTGGATGCGGAACAGGTGGCCTGGCAATGTTTTCCGCAGGTGCGCTTGCAGCCGCAGGATGACGTGCGCTGGCGTGTCTTTTCGCCATTGCTGGAGCTTGCGGATGGCTGGTTGCTGGACGATCACCTGATACAACTTGAATCCGGCCATTTTCAGCTGGCGGGGCGTCAGGATCGTGTGGTGAAGATTGAAGATAAACGCGTGTCGCTTAGTGAGATTGAACGCCGTTTGCTGGCTCTGCCGGAGATTGAGGATGCCGCCGCGTTGGTGATTCAGCGCCATGGACGCCAGACGATAGGCGTGGTGCTGGCGTTAGCGCAACTGCCTGATCCGGCCACGCTGGCGCAACGTAAACAACAATGGAAACAGGCGCTGCACCCCTGGCTGGAGTCGGTAGCCATGCCGCGTTACTGGCGGGTCGTCACAACCATTCCGGTTACTGCGCAAAGCAAGCGCGCCTGGCCGCAAATTGAGGAGCTTTTTCATGTTGCCGGTTGAACTTGATGCTCAACAGCAGGCTACTGCACTGACCCTGCGTCTGCATGTGGCTGCCGATTTGCTGTGGTTTCGTGGTCATTTTCCCTCCCTGCCGATTCTGCCTGGCGTAGCGCAACTCGATTGGGTGCTGTACTACGGTCTGACGCGCCTGGTGCCGGGTAAGGCGTTTGCGTCGATCGAGAACATAAAATTTCAGCAACCGGTGCTGCCGGACGCCGAGCTGGAACTGCATATCAACTGGCAGGCGGAGAAATCTGTGCTCAGCTTTCAATATCGGTTGTTATCCGATGACGCCATGCCGGTAGCCAGCAGTGGGAAGATCCGCCTGTGCTGAATGTGCCTTTTACCCCCTGCGTGCTAATCCCTTGTTATAACCACGGTGCGATGCTGGCGTCGGTGCTGCAACGCCTGGCACCGTTTAATTTGCCGATCATCATTGTTGATGACGGTAGCGATGCGCAGACCCGGCAGCAAATCGACGCACTCAGTGCCCCGCAGCTGCGTATTCACCGCTTAGCTGAGAACCAGGGGAAGGGGGCTGCGGTGATCGCCGGGATGCGCGTGGCAGCAGCGGCGGGTTACAGCCATGCGCTGCAACTGGATGCCGATGGCCAGCATCAGGTAGAAGATACGCCACGGATGCTGGACGAAGCGCGCCGCCATCCGCAGTGCCTGATTTCCGGGCAACCGCTTTACGATAACTCAATTCCCAAATCGCGCCTGTATGGCCGCTACATCACCCATGTCTGGGTGTGGATCGAGACCCTTTCCCTGTCGCTGAAAGACAGCATGTGTGGTTTCCGCGTTTATCCGCTGGAGCCGTCGCTGGCCCTGTGCAATCGCCAGCCGCTGGGGCAGCGGATGGATTTTGATACCGAAATCATGGTGCGTCTCTACTGGCAGGGTATCCCCAGTCGTTTCCTGACAACGCGCGTCACTTATCCGCCGAGCGGCGTCTCGCATTTTGATGCGCTGCGCGACAACCTGCGCATCTCATGGATGCACACCCGTCTGTTCTTCGGCATGTTGCCACGTAGCCCGCAGTTGCTGCGTCAGCGTGGTGAGGCGCGCCACTGGTCGTCAACGCCGGAACGCCGCGGACAATGGGGGCTGCGCTTTATGTTGTGGCTCTATCGCCACGCCGGACGGCTGCCATTTGTGCTGCTGCTATGGCCGGTGGTGGCGCTCTACTGGTTTAGCGGGCGACGGGCACGCGCGGCATCGCAGCAGTGGCTGGCACGGGTGCAGCACTGTGCACAGCAGCAAAATCAGGCATTGCCCGCGCCACTCAGTAGCTACCGTCATTTCCTGCGTTTTGGTTATAGCATGCTGGATAAGGTCGCGAGCTGGCGTGGTGACCTGCGCTGGGGACGCGATATCGATTTTGCTCCCGGTGCTGAAGCGGTGATCCGCGCGGCTGAAGGTCAGGGCCATCTGATCCTTGCTTCACACCTCGGTGATATCGAAGCCTGCCGTGCCATGGCGAAGCAGGTGAGTGGTCTGGTGATCAATGCCCTGGTGTTTACCGACAATGCCCAGCGTTTTCGAGCGGTACTGGAAAGCATTGCACCGCAGGCCGGTGTCAATCTGATGCCGGTGACGGATATCGGGCCAGACACCGCGATTCTGCTGCAACAGAAGCTGGACGCAGGGGAATGGGTGGCGATTGTCGGTGATCGTACTGCTGTGCATCGCCAGCGTGGCGGTGAACGACGCGTGATATGGAGCGACTTTCTCGGCCAGCCAGCCCCCTTTCCGCAGGGGCCGTTTTTACTGGCAGCAGCGTTACGTTGTCCGGTGCTGCTGATGTTTGCCTTGCGTGAACAGGGGCGATTGCGCGTGCACTGTGAGGCCTTTGCCTCCCCGTTAGTTCTGCCGCGTGCCACCCGCCAGCAGGCCCTGCAACAGACGGTGGATCGTTATGCCCGACGCTTGCAGCACTATGCGTTTCTGGCCCCGCTGGACTGGTTTAATTTTTACGATTTCTGGACGTTACCGGCTGAGGAGAACCGCGATGAGTGAGATCGAGCACCGCGCCGAGGTGGAGATAGTGGTTTCATTCAATGACTGTGACCCGATGGGCGTGGTATGGCACGGCCATTATTTCCGTTTTTTTGAGGCGGCACGTGAGGCACTGCTGCGCAGCGTGAATTATAGCTACAACGAAATGGCGGCCAGCGGCTATGTCTGGCCAGTGGTGGATGCACGGGTGAAATACCGTCTGCCAATACGCTGTGAAGAGATTCTCCGCGTCAGCGCCGCGATTACTGAATATGAGAACCGCCTGCGTATTGATTACATCATTCGTAACGCCGTGGGACAGGTGACCACCAAAGCGCACACTATTCAAGTGGCGGTGGACCAGACCACGCAGGAGATGTGTTTCGTCTCGCCTGCCATTCTGTTTGAACGCCTGGGAGTCCAGCCTTGAAACGTTTTTTTATGACTATGTTGCTGCTGCTGTGCAGTGCCAGCGTCAGTGCGGTGACGCTCGACCAGCTACAACAGCGCTTTGCCAGCCAGCCGGTGATCCGCGCCAACTTCGTTCAGGTGCGGACCATTGCCGGAATGGCGCAACCGCTGGTGTCACGCGGGCAATTGCTGATTGCGCAGCAGCAGGGGCTGTGGTGGCAGCAGAACACGCCTTTTCCCATGACGCTGCTGCTGGATGACCGGCGCATGGTGCAGAGCATCAGCGGCCAGCCGCCCCAGGTGATCACCGCCGACAGCAACCCGCAGATGTTCCAGTTTAACCATCTGCTGCGTGCGTTATTTCAGGCCGATGAGAAAGTGCTGCGGGAGAATTTCACCCTCGAATTTCAGGCACAGGGTAAGGATAACTGGCAGCTCGGTCTGATACCGAAAGCAGCGCCGCTGAATAAAATCTTTAACCGCATCGATTTGCAGGGGGGCGCGTTTCTTCAGCAAATCCGCCTCGATGACAAGCAGGGGGATAAGACAGAAATCACCCTGAGCGATACCCGTACCGAACCCGGCCATCTGACCGATGAGGAGCGCGCGCGTTTTGCTGTGGCACCGTGAAAAAAACCTCGCGCGGCTGTGGCTGGTGGTATGCCTGGCGCTGACGATGGCGCTGGCGCTGTTATTACCACGCAGCCAGATCAATAGCAGCGTGCTGGCGCTGTTACCGCAGCAGAATCTCGGCCAGGCCCCGGCAGAGATCCAGCAGGCGTTTATGCAGCGTCTTGATCGGCAACTGGTGTGGCTGGTTAGCACCGACGGTGAGGATGGTGAGGCCGCGGCAGCCTGGTGGCAGGCGCAGTTGCAGGCGCTGCCGATGCTGGCTCAGGTCAGTGGCGCGATGGACGATCAGCAGCTGCAACGCTGGGGCAGTTTCGCCTGGCAGCATCGTAATGGCTTGATCGACGAGGCCACGCGTGCGCGTCTGCAACATGGCGGCACCGCCCAGGCGGACTGGATTCTGGCACAACTGTTTTCCGCCTTTGCGGGTGTCAGCAGCCAGGAATTACAACATGATCCGCTGCTGCTGGTACGCGGGGCGCAGCTGGCCTTGCAGCAAAATGCCAGCAAAATGGTGTTGCGTAATGGCTGGCTGACGGTGAGTGACCCGCAGCAGCGCCGCTGGTACTTCCTGCATGGCGAACTGGCGAGCAATGCCTTCAGCATTCAGCAAAGCCATCAGCTGGTAACGGCGCTCCAGCAGCTGGAGCAGCAGCTGAAAACCCGCTGGCCAGATGCCCGGTTGCTGACGCGCGGCACGGTGTTATTTAGCAATGATGCCAGCCAGCGTGCACAACACGATGTGGAGACCCTCGGCAGCGTCACGCTGGGGGGATTGCTGCTGCTGATTTGTCTGGTGTTCCGCTCGCTGCGTCCGCTGGCATTGTGCGCGCTGTCGGTGGCGATTGGCGCGATGGCGGGCACGGTGGTGACCTTACTGTGCTTCGGTGAACTGCATCTGACGACGCTGGTGATGAGCCTGAGCATCGTCGGGATCTCGGCGGATTATACCCTTTATTATCTGACCGAACGCATGGTGCATGGCAACCAATCCACACCGTGGCAAAGTCTGGCTAAAGTGCGTGCCACGTTGCTGCTGGCGCTTGTCACCACCGCCATTGCCTGGCTGCTGATGTTAATGGCTCCGTTTCCCGGCCTGCGGCAGCTGGCGGTGTTTGCCGCCAGTGGCCTGAGCGCCTCCTGCCTGACGGTGATCTGCTTTTATCCGTGGCTGGTGCGTGGCCTGCCGGTGCGCCCGGTACCGGGTAGGGTGTGTCTGGCGCGTTGGCTGGCGGCGTGGCGACGCAATCGCGCATTGATGTGGGGACTGCCTGCGCTGGTGGCGATGTATGCGCTGACCGGCATTCTGCAACTGCGGGTGGACGATAATATTGCTCATCTGCAAAGCGCTCCGGCGCAGTTGCTGGCGCAGGATCGCCAGCTGGCGCAACTCACCGGCCAGCAGGCCGATCAAACCTGGTTTGTGGTGTGGGGCGATAATGCCCAGCAAACCCTGCAACGCCTCAGCGCGCTGTCACCCGCGCTGCAACAGGCGCAGCAACGCGGCGATATGTCCGGTTATCGTCTGCTGCCGCTCAACTCGCTGGCGCAGCAGCAACAGGATGTGGCGTTGTTGCACCAGGCGGCCCCGGCGATTGCAGCCCGCCTGCAACAGGCGGGCGTCACACCAGCGCAGGCCGATCTGCGTGCTATGCCGGTGACGCCGGAAAACTGGCTGGCAAGCCCGCTCAGCGAGGGCTGGCGTTTGCTCTGGCTGTCATTGCCGGATGGTCGTAGCAGTGTGCTGGTGCCGGTGTCAGGGGTACGCAACAGTGGCGCGCTCCAGCAACTGGCCATGCAGCAGAAGGGAGTCAGCTGGGTTGATCGCAAAGCCAGCTACGATCAGCTGTTTGCCTTCTGGCGCACCCTGCTGAGCGGTTTGCTGGCGCTGGCGCTGCTGCTGATTACCCTGAGCTACCTGATCCGCCTCGGGCTGAAAGCGGGTCTGCGCAGCGCACTACCGTCCTGGCTGTCGCTGGCGGCAGCGCTGGCGACACTCGGCTGGATCGGTGCCACGCTCAACCTTTTTGCCTTACTGGCGCTGATTCTGGTGCTTGGGATCGGTATCAATTACACGCTGTTTTTCAGCAATCCACGGGGTACGCCGCTGACCTCGATGCTAGCGGTGACGCTGGCGATGATGACCACGTTGCTGACGCTGGGCATGCTGGTATTCAGCAGCACAGCGGCGATCAGCAGCTTTGGTACGGTGTTGTGCAGCGGCATCTTCTGCGCATTTTTGCTGGCCCCGCTGGCCGCAGGGAAAAGAAAACCATGATCAAGAAAAGCCTGATTTTACTGCTGTTAAGCTTGCTGCTCGGCGGCTGTGCGCAGCAGATGGCACAACCCAACCGGCCAACCGCCTGGCTCAAACCGGGCGTCCGCGTCACCTTGCCTGCTCCGGGCATTTCTCCGGCGTTTCAGCAGCAACAGCTGCTAACCGGCCATAACCAGGGCAAAACACAATCGCTGCTGGTGTTGCTGGCGGCGGATGAGCATCACATCAGCCTCGCCGGATTGTCGTCGCTCGGCATTCGGTTGTTCAGCGTCACGTATGACGCCAGTGGCGTCCATACTCAACAGATGATGGCGTTGCCGGAGATGCCGCCAGCCAGCCAGGTACTGGCCGATATTATGCTCAGCCACTGGCCGATTAGCGCCTGGCAGCCGCAGTTACCCAGCGGCTGGCAGTTGCAGGATATCGGCGATCGGCGCGAGCTGCGCGACCCCTCCGGCACGGTGGTGACGCTGATTCATTATCAGCAACGTGGCGGACAACGTGACCCCATCAGCATCGAACAACGGGCTTTTGGTTATCAGATTCAGATTCAAACCCTGGACGCATCATGATTTATATCTCGGCTTACGGCATGGTCAACGCACTGGGCAACAGCCCTGCGCAGATCGCCGCGCAATTGCAGCAGGGCGAGGCCCCCGGGATGCAACCGCGCGACGGCTGGTTGCAGGCAGGTAAACGCTGCTGGCTGGGGGAGGTGCTGGGCGAGCTACCCGCCATGCCGCAGGCGCTGGCGGCGCACAATACCCGTAATAACCGGTTGCTACTGGCGGCACTGGCGCAAATTCGCCCGGCGCTGGAGGCCGCAATTGCGCAATATGGCCGCGATCGGGTGGCGGTGGTGCTCGGCACCAGCACCTCGGGAGTGGATGAAGGTGATCGCCAGGTCAGCGTGGGCTTAGCCGGTTATGACTACCGGATGCAGGAACTGGGCGATCCCTCGCGCTTCCTGGCCGATTTGTTGCAGCTGGATGGCCCGGCCTACACCCTTTCCACCGCCTGTTCTTCCAGCGCCCGGGCGATTATCAGCGGTGAACGCCTGATAGCCGCTGGTCTGGCGGATGTGGCGCTGGTGGGGGGGGCCGATTCGCTGAGCCGTATGCCTATTAATGGATTTGCCAGCCTTGAGTCGTTATCGGAACAGCAATGTGCGCCATTCAGCCGCGATCGTGATGGCATCTCGATTGGTGAAGCGGCAGCGCTGCTGTTGCTAACGCGGGAACCACAGCCACTGGCATTGCTGGGGGTGGGCGAATCATCGGATGCCTGGCATATGTCGGCCCCGCATCCGGAGGGCATCGGCGCCGAGCGTGCGATGATCATGGCTTTGCAGCAGGCGGGGCTATCTCCTGAACAGGTGGGGTATATCAACCTGCACGGCACCGCCACACCGCTTAACGATCAGGTCGAGGCGGCGGTGATTCATCGTCTGTTTGGCGAGCGCGTCCCCTGTAGTTCTACCAAGCATCTGACTGGCCATACGCTGGGTGCAGCCGGTGCCACTGAGGCCGCGCTGTCTTTGTTGTTGCTGGAACAGCCGCTGCTGCTGCCCGCGCAGGATTTTTCACAATCCGAACGCGATCCCACGTTGCCGGACTGCGGTCTGATTAGCGAGCCGACCCTGCTGGTGCGGCCGGTGATTGCTTCCAATTCTTTTGCTTTTGGCGGGAACAATACCTGCCTGATTACAGGACGAATCGATGGCTGATTTTTTGCCGCCAGAGGCGTATTTGCCGCATCGCGCACCAATGTTATTGCTGGATCGTGTCTTCAGCGTCACCGCCGATAGCGTGATTTGCCAGGTGACCATTGATCCCGAGGGAGTGCTGGCCCCGTTTCTTACCCCACAGGGTGAACTGCCTGCCTGGTTTGGTGTGGAGATCATGGCGCAGACGGTGGGGGTGTGGTCAGGATTTCATGCCCGCGAGCAAGGCGTGACGCAGATTCGCCCCGGCATGCTGCTGGGTGGACGCGGCTATCGCGCGGCGGCAGCCACCTTTCCGGCCGGTGCGAGCTTGCAGGTGGTGATGCATTTGCTGATGCGCGATGAGCGCCTTGGCAGTTTTGAAGGGGAAATCCGCCACGGAGACCTGTGCCTGGCCAGTGGGCGGCTGAATACCTGGCAACCGGATGATGACGAATTACAACGATTATTAGCACAAGGAGAACACCATGACGCGTAGCGTGTTAGTGACCGGGGCGAGTAAGGGAATTGGACGCGCCATTGCATTGCGCCTGGCGCAGGATGGTTTCCATGTGGTGGTGCATTATCACCGTGATGCCAGCGGTGCGATACACACTCTGGAACAGATTGTTGCAGCGGGGGGATCTGGCCGGACGTTGCAGTTTGACGTGGCGCAGCGGGAGATGACACGGGACGCGCTGGAGCAGGATATCGCCACGCATGGTGCTTACTATGGTGTGGTCAGCAATGCCGGAATCACGCGGGATGCGGCGTTCCCGGCACTGACTGATGAGGAGTGGGACAGTGTGATTCATACTAATCTCGACAGCTTCTATAACGTCATCCAGCCTTGTGTGATGCCGATGATTGGACTGCGCCAGGGGGGACGTATTATCACTCTATCGTCGGTCTCCGGCATCATGGGGAATCGCGGCCAGGTGAACTACAGCGCGGCAAAAGCAGGCATTATCGGTGCTACCAAAGCGCTGGCGATTGAGCTGGCGAAACGCAAAATTACCGTTAACTGCATTGCGCCGGGACTGATCGATACCGGTATGGCCGGGCTGGAACCACAGGTGATTGATGAAGCGCTGAAGCTAATCCCGATGAAACGCATGGGGGCAGCGGAAGAAGTGGCCGGGCTGGCAGGTTATCTGATGTCGGACATCGCCGGTTACGTCACGCGCCAGGTGATTTCAATCAATGGGGGGATGCTGTGATTCAGCGTGTGGTGGTAACCGGAATGGGTGGCGTCACCGCCTTTGGCGAGAGCTGGGCAGCCGTGGCTGCGCGCCTGAAGCAGGGCAAAAATGCGGTGCGTCACATGCCGGAATGGCAGGTTTACGCTGGTCTGCATACTCTGCTGGGTGCGCCGGTGGATGATTTTACCTTGCCTGAGCACTACACCCGCAAGCGGATCCGCGCCATGGGACGCGTATCGCTGCTGGCGACGCGGGCCTCCGAGCTGGCGCTGGAGCAGGCGGGACTGATTGGCAACCCGGTGCTGACCAATGGTGAAACCGGCATTGCCTATGGCTCCTCAACGGGGAGCACCGGGCCGGTCAGTGAATTTGCCACCATGCTGACGGAAAAACACACCAACAATATCACCGGCACCACCTATGTGCAGATGATGCCGCATACCACAGCGGTCAATGCCGGACTGTTTTTTGGTCTGCGCGGGCGGGTGATCCCCACCTCCAGCGCCTGTACTTCCGGCAGCCAGGCGATTGGTTATGCCTGGGAGGCGATTCGTCACGGTTATCAGACGGTGATGGTGGCGGGCGGGGCGGAAGAACTCTGTCCGTCGGAAGCGGCGGTTTTCGATACGCTGTTTGCCACCAGCCAGCGCAATGACGCGCCGCACACCACGCCTGCACCGTTCGATCAACAGCGTGATGGACTGGTGATTGGCGAAGGGGCGGGCACGCTGATTCTGGAATCGCTGCAACATGCGCAGGCGCGCGGCGCCACCATTTATGCCGAGCTGATGGGTTTTCATACCAACTGCGACGCGGCTCACATCACGCAACCGCAACAGGCAACCATGCAGATTTGCATTGAACGTGCCCTGCAAAGTGCCGGGCTGACGCCGGATCAGATTGGCTATATTAATGCGCACGGGACCGCTACCGATCGCGGCGATATTGCCGAAAGCCAGGCCACGGCAGCGGTGTTTGGTGCCAGCACACCGATCTCATCGCTGAAAAGTTATTTTGGTCATACGCTGGGAGCCTGCGGTGCGCTGGAAGCATGGATGAGTATTGAGATGATGCGTGAAGGCTGGTTTGTTCCGACTCTCAACCTGACACAGCCCGCCGCGGAGTGTGGTGCGCTGGATTACATCATGGATGACGTGCGCCATATTGAGACGGAGTATGTCCAGTCGAACAATTTTGCCTTTGGCGGCATTAACACCTCGCTGGTGTTTCGCCGCTGGCAGGGCACATAGCGGAAACCCCGCGCAATAAATTGCGCTGCTACGAATCGCACACTACCGTAGCGGCACGATTTATCGTGCAATGATGTGCACCATGCTGAGAACCCCCGCGGAAATCCTCCCTTACCTCTGGAATTTGTAAAGAAATGCCAGGAATTTTCTTGCATTCAGCGCCGCTGTCCGCATAATCGCAAACCGCAATAATAATGATTATCAGTTGATTTTGCATTAGGGGATATCCATGCGCAGAATGCCTTTCAATCCCGGACTGAAACCGACGCTGTTGGCTGTAATGGTCAGTGCCGGTTGTTTGCCAGTGATGGCTGCTACCACCAACACCACCGCAGATGCGGCGAAAAAAGAACAGAAAACGCTGACTGTAGTGGCGACACCGCAGAATGACTTCAAACCTGGCGGGAACGATTTAGTCCCGGCTTATCTTGATGGGCAGATCGCGCACGGCGGCCGTCTTGGCATGCTGGGTGAGCAAAATGCGATGGATGTCCCGTTCAACGTCATTGGCTTCACCTCGAAAGCGATTCAGGATCAACAGGCAAAAACCATTGCCGACGTCATCCGTAATGATGCCACGGTGCAAAACGTCAAAGGCTACGGCAACTTCGCAGAAAGTTACCGTATTCGCGGCTTCCGCCTCGATGGCGATGATATGACGTTTAGCGGCTTGCCGGGCGTTGTACCGCGTCAGGTGATGGATGCTTCCCTGATTGATCGCGTGGAAATCTTCAAAGGGGCTAACGGCCTGCTGAATGGTGCCGCCAGCACCGGCGTCGGTGGTCTGATTAACCTTGAACCGAAACATGCGGATGATGCGCCGCTGACCCGTGTGGGGGTTGATTACACCTCGTCCTCGCAGGTGGGTGGCAGCCTCGATATTGGCCGCCGTTTCGGTGATAACAACCAGTTTGGCGTGCGCTTCAACGCGGTTAACCGCGAAGGTGAAACCGGGGTTGATGGTGAGAAAAAACGCACCACAGCGGCGTCCATCGGTCTCGATTACCGTGGCGAGCGTTTGCGTACCTCGCTGGATTTCGGCTACCAGAAAAAGACCTTCCATGATGGTCGTATGGGCGTCAATATCAGCGGCGTTGACTCGCTGCCGGCGGTGCCTTCTAACTCCACTAACTACAGCCAGCCCTGGGTCTTCAGCAATATTGAAAACGAATGGGGCATGGCAAAAGCAGAGTATGACCTTACCGATAGTTGGACCGCGTATGCCGCGCTGGGGGCGCAGCATGCCCATGAAATCGGCAACTATGCCACGCCAAAACTGCTGAATACCGCAGGTGATGTGTCCATCAACACCTTCGAAACCAACCGCCGTCAGGACAATATGAGCGGTATGCTCGGGGTACGTGGCAACTTCGATACCGGGCCGATCTCGCATAAAGTGAACGTTGGTTACTCCGCGTTGACCACCAATGCGAAAAACGCGTATCGCATGTCGTTGTCAGGTTACAACTACAACATCTACGATCCGGTGCAGGTGTCTCGTCCTGATCCGACCTATGCCGGTGGTGAGTTTTATGATCCGAAAACCACCGCGCGTACCCGTACTCAGGGCTATCTGCTGAGTGATACTCTCGGCGCGTTTAATGACACGCTGTTGTTCACCGTGGGCGCGCGTTATCAGAAAGTGTGGGTACGTAACTACGACTACAACACTCAGGAAGAAGACGTCAGCTCGCGTTATACCCAGAGCCGCTGGATGCCGACTTACGGCATCGTGTATAAGCCGTGGCAGACCGTTTCCCTCTACGCCAACCATACCGAGGCGTTGCAGCCGGGTTCAACAGCCCCTACCAGTGCCACCAACTATGGTGCTGTGACCGGGATTGCGCATTCGAAGCAGAATGAAATCGGTGTCAAAGGTGACTTTGGCCGCGTAGGGGGCACCCTGGCGTTGTTTGAAATCAAACAGCCATCGGGCATTCTCGACAGCAACAACGTCTTTGCCATGAATGGCGAACAGCGCCACCGTGGCGCAGAGCTGAATGTGTTCGGTGAGCCGGTACTCGGTTTCCGCCTCAACGCCAGCGCCACCTGGATTAATCCGGAAATGGTGAAAACGGCAAAAGGCCAGTACGACGGCAAACAGGCGATTGGCGTACCGCGTTATAACTATGCGCTGGGTGCAGAGTACGATATCAAACCGGTTGAGGGGCTGACCGCCACCGCGTTGCTGAACCATACCGGTTCACAATGGGCGGATTCTGCCAATACCAAACGTATCGATGCTTACACCACGCTGGATCTGGGGCTGCGTTATCGCACGAAGATCAACCAAAACGATGTTGTCTGGCGCGTGGCGGTGGAAAACGTCACCAACGAGAAGTATTGGGCGAATATCGACTACTCAGGGACCTACCTGACGCAGGGCGATCCGCGCACCTTAAAAGTCAGCATGAGCTACGACTTTTAATCTCTCAGCGGGGCGCGATTGCGCCCCGTTTTCATTTCGTGCTGAAATAATTCTTCATCTTTGGCCGCTTTCCATTACACTCGGAGCGGTAACGTTGCTGCTGGTTTCCCTTATTTTTGTTGAGTTCACATGAGTTCACCTGCTCCACCCGACGATCACGACGAACCCTTGCGCCAGCCGCTGGACGATGCGCAGTTTGCCATTGTGGTACTTGCAGTGACCTCGGTTACCCTTATAATCTTTGTCCTGATGATGACGTTATGGATGAGCTAAGGCTTGTTGCAACGGGTATCGGAAGCCTGCAAGGAGATGTCGATGGAATCCAGAGATGACAAACTGATCGCCATAATTGGCCTGCTTTCGGCCTGTCTGATTGGCGTGGTATTCCTGTTTACCATGACCTGGCTCACCGATGTGCGCCATCCTGCTGACCGTTCTCTCGATGTGCAAACCTGCGGCCCGAAAAACGCCGAAACCCAGCAGTCCTAATCCTGCCGCCGCTTTTGCCACTTAATCTGCTGACTGCGTAACTCCAGCGCCAACGCTTCATGTAGCGTACGATTGCCATTCGGATCCCCCAGACCAAATAACGGCCCTGGCGATCGGCGATCGTCAGCCCATGCCGGATACTCCACCACCGGATAAAGTGAAATGCCTTCCAGCGCCACCCCCTGCTCCAGTGCCAGCATCGCCTCTGCAGAAACATGGTGCAGCCAGGGCGTACGCGCGTCACCTTCCGCCCCGGTTTCTGCCAGCAGCAGCGGTCGCTGGTAGCGCTGCCAGCATTGCAACAGCAGCCGATGCAGCGGCAGGCGTGAGGGATGGTCATCCGGCAACGGGTCACCGGGGAAAAACCAGTGGTTATCCGGGTAATAATTCAGGCCAAGAATATCGAGAAAATCTTCGCTGCCACCCAGCTCCGGCGCATCACGCCCGGCCAGCCAGTCCCAGGCTTCGAACTGCGCCTGATGCTGCGCATCGGCATAGGGTTTGCTATCGGGATTCGCAGGATCGGCGGCCACCTGCACCAGTGGATCGGTGAGCACAAAACGCGCCTGCGGATACACCTCGCGAATCGCATGCATCGCCGCCAGTGACGCCCGCACCAGCTGGCGCTTCAGCTCTTTACCCCGATCGCTGGCGTAAGGATTGAGCCACGCCACATCCGCACCGGCCCACGACCAGAAAGAGATCTGATTTATGGGAGTAAAGAACGGCTGCTCCACGCCTTCATTACGCATCAGCTGCGCCATCGCACGCGCGAAGCGTTCAAAATGATCGACAAATGAGGCATGGAAGATATCGAGATGATCGGGATAACCAAAATGCATCAGTTCCCAGATGATTTGCAAATCATGACGCGCGGCAGCGTGCACCATCGGCAGAAAAGATCGCCAGTCATATTCGCCAGGGGTGGCTTCAATCAGATACCAGCGCGCGCCATCGCGTGCGGTCCGTAACCCCTCCTGCGCCAGAGCGGCATAATCTTTGTCCAGCAGCATGTCATGGCCGCTACTGATCACCATATCGAGGCGTCTTCCTCCGGCGCGACGGGCACTGGAGCAGGGAAAACTGCCCTGAAAAAAACTGCGAAACAGCCGGGGCTGATAGCGCGGGGACGGGGGAACAAGGGGGTGCTGCGCCATTTTCCTCTCCTCACGGGGCACGCCGAATGCAGAACGTTTCGCTAAGTCTAGACTAAATTAACAGCGGGCCAGCAACTGTTACCGGACGCCTCTGATTGCGATGCGCGCTGCGGCCTCCAACAATAAGAATATGATGAGTTTCAGGGAGCCTGTATGAGCGAAGCCGCACCGCGTGATTCTGTGGAAAATGACCAAAACTGGCTCAATGACATCATTGATGCTCGCTGTGCGCCACATCCGGGCATGAGTGGTATTCATCCCCTCAATGATGGGCTGGACGCATTTGCCGCACGTTATTTATTGATGGGCATGGCCCGGCGTACGCTGGATGTGCAGTATTACATCTGGCATAACGATATGTCGGGCCGTCTGCTGTTTAGCGCACTGCTGGACGCAGCGGAGCGCGGCGTTAAAGTGCGCCTGCTGCTGGATGATAACAATACCCCGGGGCTGGATGAGACCCTCGCCGAGCTGGAGCGCCACCCCAACATTTCTGTCCGGCTGTTCAATCCTTTCTCGTTTCGCACGTTACGTATGCTCGGCTATCTGACCGACTTCGCCCGGCTGAATCGCCGTATGCACAATAAAAGCCTGACGGTGGATGGTGCCGCGACCCTGGTCGGGGGGCGTAATATCGGCGACGAGTATTTTGGCACCGGCGATGAACCCTTGTTTACCGATTTGGATGTGCTGGCGATCGGCCCGGTGGTGGAGGAGGTGGGGCACGATTTCAACCGTTACTGGCACAGCAAAGCGGTGTCACCGTTGCACTGCGTGGTGGAAGTCGATCACGATGGACGTCAGGCGGTACGGCTGCCCACCGCCTGGCAGCACAGTGAAGCGGTGCTGCGTTATATGGCCCGGCTGGAACACTCTTCTTTTGTCAGCCAGATGGCGGAAGGGACGCTGAGTATGACCTGGGCGGCCACGCGTTTATTAAGCGATGACCCACGCAAAGGGCTGGGGAAAGCGAAGCGTTCTTCCCTGCTGCCACAGCGTATGCTGGAGGTGATTGGCACGCCGCAACAGCAATTCGACATCATCTCGGCTTATTTCGTGCCGACGCGCGCCGGGGTGGCGCAGTTACTGGCACTGAAGCGGCGCGGGGTGAAAATCGCCGTGCTGACCAACTCGCTGGCTGCCAATGACGTCAGCGTGGTGCATGCCGGATATGCGCGCTGGCGCAAGAAGCTACTGCGGCACGGCATTGCTTTGTATGAACTGAAGCCGCAGGCCAATGCCAGCGAGGCACCGCATGACCGTGGGTTGACCGGTAACTCTGGCTCCAGCCTGCACGCCAAAACTTTTACCGTGGATAATCGTAAAGTCTTTATCGGCTCGTTTAATTTCGACCCGCGCTCTGCGGTGCTGAATACCGAAATGGGGCTGGTGATTGAAAGTGATGAGCTGGCGCAACGCACCCATCAGCGCTTTATTCAGGGGATGCGCGATCGCGCCTGGACCTTACGGCTTGATGGCTGGGGCCGGGTGAACTGGGTGGAATATCCGGAAGAGGCGGGTGAGGTGGTGCATATCCATGAGCCGCAATCCACCTGGGTACAGCGTTTGCTGGTACGGCTGGTGTGGCGCTTGCCGATTGAGTGGTTGCTGTAAATAAAACGGGCCAGCTAAACTGGCCCGGCGGTTATTTGCGTTGCGGTTTCCCGGAGAACAGGAAACGCAGCAACGGAATACGCAGATGGATTTCATACAGCGTAAATGCCACGCCAAACACCATCAACAAGCCGAGGAAAAAGCCCAGGGTGTCATTACTGATCAGCGGAGTGATAAAAATGCCGTACAGCAGAGTGAGTGGGTGATGCACCAGGTAAATAAACAGTGAAGCATTCACCAGATACATGATGCGTGGTGAGTGGCTGTTCAGCAGTTTATGCCCGAAGCAGAAGCAGACGTTCAGCATGCACAAGCCCATCAGGGTAGAAATCACGTCGTCGATTTCATACAGCCAGCCATCACCACTGCTAAAGCGTTGATTCAGGCTGTAGGCGACAAACACCGCGATTGCCCCAAAGCACATCACCGGATTAAAACGAACAAATAACGCCTTGAGTGGCGGATGTTTCCAGCTCAGCGCGCCCAGCATGAAAAACGGCAGGAAGAACAGGCTTTGCATCACAGCGGTGCTGAACAGGCCATCCATTAGCCAGTTGGGCTGGAAGGTAAAAATGAGACGACGGAAAACACACCACAACAGTGCCCACGCCAGCAGGGCCAGCGTCAGTTTGCCCCAGCCAACCCGGTTATAATCAATCTGACGATGCTGGCTACGCAGCCAGCGGAAGGTGATCATCCCCAGCGTGGTGAGGATCACCAGCACCACCAGAAACCACAGATGGGAGATCAGGTCCCACACCAGCGCATTGTATTTCTGATACAGGGTGAAGCTGTCCCAATCTCCTACTTTGTCCGTGAGATTTTTTAGCATAAAAAACTGCGGCAAAGTGATGAGCGGCACGGCGGTCAGCAGCGGTATACCCACGCGCTCCAGGCGGACCTTCAGCCAGCGCTGTGGCTGATAGCGCAGATAAAGCATGTAGGAAAAATAGCCGGAGATGACGAAAAACACCTGCATGCGGAAGGCGTGAATGAAATCATTCAACACCGTCAGCCACATCGAGGCATCCTGGCTATTTACTGACCATCTTTGTGTGGAGTAAATCAGGGAAACGTGGAAAGGCACGCCCAATAACATTAAATAAGCTCGAATCGAATCGAGAAAATATTCGCGTTCGGATTTTGCTGCAGTCATAAGCATCCAATTGTCTGTGTCCTGGCCGGCTTCGCCCTGAAACCGGATTATGCCGGAGTAAAATTCTACCGGCTGTAAACAGGGTATACTATCAGTAGATTCTGTATCGTTTAATAATCCGAAAAGCGCATTTTCCACTTACAAATAGAGGGAACATTCGTTTACATACGCTGTCGGAAAAACGAATAATCCTTTAAGATATGCGGGTTTGATCTAAGCACACGAAAGGGGGGGATGTGCTGAATATAGTGAAAAATAAAGCCGGACTGATGAAGATGCGCTGGGTTGGTGCAGCAGTTCTGCTGGCGTTGTACGCAAATAATAGCTGGGCGTTCAACCTTGATGATGTAGCAAAACAGGCTCAGGCCCTGGCAGGGAAAAGCTTTGAAGCGCCTAAGAGCAACTTACCCTCTCAGTTTCGTGAAATGAAATATGCTGATTATCAGCAGATCCAGTTTAACCACGATAAAGCTTACTGGGGCAAATTGCGTACGCCGTTTAAACTGGAGTTCTATCACCAGGGTATGTATTTCGATACGCCGGTGAAAATCAACGAAGTAACAGCCAATACGGTACGTGAAATCAAGTACAACCCGGACTATTTCAACTTCGGCAACGTCAAGCATGACGCTGACGCGGTGAAAAACCTTGGTTTTGCCGGATTTAAAGTGCTTTATCCGCTGAACGAAAAGGGTAAAAACGACGAGATTACCAGCTTCCTCGGTGCCAGCTACTTCCGCGTGATCGGGGCGGGCCAGGTGTATGGCCTGTCGGCGCGTGGCCTGGCAATCGATACTGCGCTGCCATCGGGCGAAGAGTTCCCGCGCTTTAAAGAATTCTGGATCGAGCGGCCAAAACCGCAGGACAAGCAGCTGGTGATCTACGCATTGCTGGATTCGCCTCGCGCTTCAGGTGCGTATCGTTTCGTGGTGCGTCCGGGTAAAGAGTCGACCGTTGATGTGCAGTCAAAAATTTATCTGCGTGACAACGTCGGCAAGCTGGGTATTGCGCCACTGACCAGTATGTTCCTGTTTGGCGCAAATCAGCCGTCGCCGGTGAGCAATTTCCGTCAGGAGTTGCATGATTCTAATGGGCTTTCCATCCATGCCGGTAACGGCGAGTGGATTTGGCGTCCGCTGAATAACCCGAAACATCTGGCAGTGAGTACTTTCACCATCGAAAACCCGAAAGGTTTTGGTTTGCTGCAGCGTGGCCGCGATTTCAGCCATTATCAGGATCTTGACGATCGCTATGACCTGCGCCCGAGCGGCTGGGTAGAGCCGTTAGGTGACTGGGGCAAAGGCCATGTCGAGCTGGTGGAGATCCCCACCGCCGATGAAACCAACGACAATATCGTGGCTTTCTGGACGCCAGAAAAACTGGCAGAACCGGGCAAAGAGATGAGTTTCCAGTATCGTCTGCACTTTACCCGTGACGAAAACCTGCTGCATTCCGACGATGTTGCCTGGGTGAAAGATACCCTGCGTTCTGCGGGTGATGTGAAACAGTCAAACCTTGTACGACAGCCGGATGGCAGCATCGCCTTTACCGTCGATTTTGTCGGCAGAGCGATGAGTAAACTGCCGGAAAACACTCAGGTTGCCCCGCAGGTCAGCGTTGGTAATAACGCCGAAGTGGTTGAACAGAGCGTACGTTACAACCCGGTGACCAAAGGCTGGCGTCTGGTACTGCGCCTGCGTGTGAAAGATAACAAGCAGCCGACGGAAATGCGTGCGGCGCTGGTTAGCGGTGACAAGACATTGACGGAAACCTGGAGCTATCAGTTACCTGCCAATGAATAACTCGACTTTTACACCTCAATCTTACGTGGAAGCCCTGCCGCTCGATGCGGCAGGTCGTGCCCGCCTGAGTGCATCGCTACAAAATGCCCAGGCGTTCCACGCTATTCATACGTCACTGGGGCATGATGTTGCCGCCAGTGAGCGCCCGGATGACGCACCGTTAAAATCGGTGTCGTCCCGTGTGCAGATGGCCTGGCCAGATTCACTGGCTGACGGCCAGCAACTGGGCAAGGATTATCTCGATCGCACCATACTGAAGGCGATGCCGAAGGTTAAGCGTTCGCTGATGTTCCCGGAAGCCTGGCGTACCAACCCGATAGCCCGTGCCTGGGATTCGATGCGCGGGCGTAAGTCTGCGCCACGCGCCACCACGGACGAAGAGCAGAAAGTGGAAGAGAAGTGGCGTCACGTGGGTTCGATGCGTCGTTACGTCCTGCTGATTCTGACGCTGCTGCAGACCGTGATCGCCACCTGGTACATGAAAACCATTTTGCCGTATCAGGGCTGGACACTGCTCGATCCCATGGAGCTGTTCAACCAAAACTGGCTGCAATCGGTGGAATTGATTCTGCCGTACATTTTGCAGACCGGCATTCTGTTCCTGTTCGCCATACTGTTCTGCTGGGTCTCCGCCGGTTTCTGGACCGCGTTGATGGGCTTCCTGCAGTTACTGATTGGCCGTGATAAGTACAGCATCTCTTACTCAACGTCAGGCGATGAACCGCTGAACCCGGAGCATCGCACGGCGCTGATCATGCCGATCTGTAATGAAGACGTGGAACGTGTCTTCGCAGGCCTGCGTGCGACCTGGGAATCGGTCAAGCGCACCGGCAATGCGGAACATTTTGACGTTTACATCCTCAGCGATAGCTACGATGCCGATATCGCCATTGCGGAACAGAAAGCCTGGATGGAGCTGGTACGTGATGTCGGGGGCGCGGGCAAGATTTTCTATCGCCGCCGTCGTCGTCGTGTGAAACGCAAGAGCGGCAACATTGATGACTTCTGTCGCCGCTGGGGAAGCAACTACAGCTATATGGTGGTGCTGGACGCTGACAGCGTGATGAGCGGGGAATGTCTCACCGGTCTGGTGCGCATGATGGAAGCGAATCCGAAGGCCGGTATTATCCAGTCATCACCGAAAGCGTCTGGTATGGACACGCTGTATGCGCGCTGTCAGCAGTTCGCTACCCGCGTCTACGGCCCGTTGTTTACTGCGGGTCTGCACTTCTGGCAATTGGGGGAATCGCACTACTGGGGCCATAACGCCATCATTCGTGTGAAACCCTTTATTGAGCACTGTGCGCTGGCACCGCTGCCGGGCGAGGGTTCCTTTGCCGGTTCAATTCTGTCGCATGACTTCGTTGAAGCGGCGCTGATGCGTCGTGCCGGTTGGGGCGTATGGATTGCCTACGATCTGCCGGGGTCCTACGAGGAGTTGCCGCCGAACCTGCTGGATGAGCTGAAGCGTGACCGTCGCTGGTGTCACGGTAACCTGATGAATTTCCGCCTGTTCCTGGTGAAAGGGATGCACCCGGTGCATCGCGCGGTGTTCCTGACCGGTGTAATGTCATATCTCTCGGCTCCGTTGTGGTTTATGTTCCTGGCGCTCTCCACCGCTTTGCAGGTGGTGCATACGCTGATGGAACCGACCTACTTCCTGCAACCGCGGCAGTTGTTCCCGGTGTGGCCGCAGTGGCGTCCGGACCTGGCGATTGCGCTGTTCTCCACCACCCTGGTTCTGCTGTTCCTGCCAAAACTGCTCAGCGTGGTGCTGATTTGGTTCAAAGGCGCAAAACCGTATGGCGGGGCAGTGCGGTTGTTTTTCTCGCTATTGCTGGAGATGCTATTCTCGGTATTGCTGGCACCGGTACGTATGCTGTTCCATACCGTGTTTGTGGTCAGTGCGTTCCTTGGCTGGGAAGTGGTGTGGAACTCTCCGCAGCGCGACGATGATGCTACGCCGTGGAGCGAAGCCTTCCGCCGTCACGGTTCGCAGATGCTGCTGGGTATTGTCTGGGCAGCGGGCATGGGCCTGCTGGATCTGAACTTCTTGTGGTGGCTGTCGCCGATTGTCTTCTCGCTGATTCTGTCGCCGTTCGTGTCTGTGATGTCGAGCCGCGCGACCATCGGTCTGAAGAGCAAACGTGCGAAGTTGTTCTTGATCCCGGAAGAGTATGATCCGCCAAAAGAGCTGGTGGACACCGATAACTATCTGCAACTGAATCGTGAACGTGCGCTGAAAAACGGCTTTATGCACGCGTTGTTTAACCCGGCATTTAACGCGCTGGCGACGGCTATGGCGACCTCTCGCCATTTACACAGCACCTTGCTGGATCACGCACGCGATCGCCGTGTTGATCAGGCGTTAAGTGATACACCAGAAAAACTGAATCGCGAACAGCGCCTGCAGCTGATTAGCGATCCGGTGGTGCTGGCGCGTGTCCATACGCGCTTGTGGGAAAGTGCTGAGAAATATCATCAGTGGGTGGAAAGCTATCAGAAGCTGAAGTTAAACCCATTGGCACTACAACAGCATGGATGAAGCGTGATGCTGGCTGATTAAGCCCGCAAGATAAAAGCCGCTATCGTGTCGCGATAGCGGCTTTTTTTATCGTTGCAGTGCGATTAACAGGCAAGACTGTTCCGACTAACGCAATCTTTACGCTATCAGGTGTAGTTATTCACCTGCGCTGACGGTTAAAATAACGCCAGTCCATTGTGAGTAATTGTTGTGAATCGTTTCCTTAAATTAACTGTCGTCGGTGCCGCCATCATTTTGCTAAGTGGGTGTGGCAGCATCATCAGTCGTACCGTGCCCGGTCAGGGACACGGTAATCAATACTACCCGGGTGTGCAGTGGGATGTGCGTGATGGTGCATGGCGCATGCTGACCATCCTCGACTTGCCGCTGTCATTAGTGATGGACACGCTACTCTTACCCGTGGATGCCCATCACGGTCCCTACGAGTAAGGTCTACGCCCAGCGGTCAGAGTCACTGTTGTCGTCATCCCACTCAGCCGCTGCGGCTTCCCCTTCTTCGGTATCCTCCGGCGGATCGAGCTGAAATTCTCCTTCATCCCATTCGTGCAGGGTATTTTCTGACTGCCACTCCTGGCGTAACTCGATTTCTTCGAAATCGCCGTCAAAAATCGCCTGAGCCGCTTCGCCACTGCGGATTGGCAGGCATTCACCTTGCTCATCTTCATCGGCAAAAAATTCGGCCTGCCACATGATGTCGCCATCCTGCATCACATATTTTTGCAGGGCAAACTGGCTGACGAGCGCATCTCCCGCATCCAGCCCCGGCTGGCTGGCGAGAAACTCCTCACGTGCTGCTTCGATGGCTTCTTCTAAGGTGGTAAACATGCTCATCGCGATTCTCCTTGCCTGTTGAAAAGGGATTTCAGAGAAGGATAGACGAAAAACTGACGGGGAAGGGAGGAATAACGTCCAGGCGGATGAGGTGAAACATCCGCCCGGACGGGTCAGTGCATCTTCTGTGGAAAATGCAGCACAGGGCGTACAGATTCACGAATAACAGGAGCAGAGTAACGAATACAGCACTTAATACAGGGTTTCACCTTTTTAAAATTAATACGCGCAATCGATAAAGCCTGATTTAAATTATAGAGTGTACCGATAAAAACCATATCCTCCTTTTCCGGCAGACGTTTACACTCTTTGCGGTGTAACAGGTGATAATTATCCTGATCGGTACTGACCGTCACATAATAGTAGATGCCTTTATTCATATTATGGGTTCCTGCAGTATATTTGCTGTGTGTAATCTTTTTATTTTTCTTGAGTAGTTAATGAACTAACTCTCATAAATGAAACTAACTGGAATCGATTTTGCGGACAAATTCCAGAAAGATATAAGGATAGCGTATATTTTTTAGAAAGGTAATAAGTAAGGAAAGTGGTAAGATAATGCCTTGTAAATTAAGTTAATTTTTCTGTATTGATTAGCGAACTCAAAGAATTCAACAATATTAAATAGGAATATGCCTGGAATCAGAAAAAATCAGATCCGTGGTTCTATAATGCAATCGATAAGATTTTCTTTAGATGTTGGGGGTAAAATCAATAAGATGGAAGCAAGTGCGTTTATTAATAGCCCACAGGCTTCACCCAATATCATCATTCACTTGTTTTAGTCAGCGCTGACTCCAGATTGAAATGGCCTAAGAATATGCGTGGGCTTTAATTAAGATTGGTACAGTTTTCGCCGGATATTGGCGGATAATATCATGAATTAAGGCAAATTTGATTATAAGCGAGGCGGGACACGCAGTGTGTCCCGCTTCACATTAATAGCGTGAAGGTTCACCTTCCGGGCGCGTTTTGAAACGACGATGCAGCCACATGTATTGTTCCGGGGCCAGTAACACGCTCTCCTCAACTACCTTGTTCATACAAATTGCGGTGTCGAGTTCGTTCTCCAGAGAGAATTTGTCGCGAATATCCGGCATGATCTTCATCTCGTAACCACGGCGGTTTGGCAGGCGCTGCACCAAAAATGGCACTACGCTGGGATTCCCGAGGCGGATCAACATATGCGTACCCGTGGTAGTGGCCGCATCCTTAACGGCGAAAAAGGGGGCGAAAACACTACTGCGTGGGCCGTAATCGTGGTCCGGTGCATACCAGATGATGTCGTTGTTTTTCATCGCACGGATCATGCCTTTCAGGTCTTTGCGGTCCAGCATGCTTTTATTGGAGCGCATCCGACCCCAGGTTTGCAGCCAGTCGAGCAATTTGTTGTCATTCGGTCGGTACACGCCAATCCCTGGGTTGTGCATACCGAAGACGCGCGCGCCAAGTTCCAGGGTCAGAAAATGCATACCGATCAAAAGAATGCCACGTCCGGCAGCCAGCGAGGAGTCAATATGCTCCAGCCCGCTGCTGCTCACCCATTTGCGAATGCGCCAGTCTGGCCAGAACCAGGCGATGCCGGTCTCAATCAGCCCCATGCCAACGGATTCGAAATTGTGTTTCACCATGGCATCACGCTCACTTACCGGCATATCGGGAAAGCAAAGCTCCAGATTACGCTGTGCAATTTTGACGCGACGTTTCAGAAAACGCATAGCAATACGACCTAAACCACAACCGATAACGTACAAAACCGGGTAGGGCAGCAGCACCAGTAAATAGAGAAGGCCGATGCCCAACCAGGTGAGCCAGTAGCGCGGATGAAGGAGTTCACGGGAAAATTGGGGAAGTTGAGTCATTGAAATGTCAGTATCCTGCGTCTTGTACCAGAGGTACCGGTTCCTGTTATTTGCCGCTATTGTGCCATTTTTTCTCTCTGACTGAAATCAAGCATAGACCTCCAGGGGATAAGAGAAATCTGGCAAGCGCATTAAAATATAATTACTGCGCAGTTTTGCGCCTCTGGTCACTCTCAGTGGATATTCGCAGCAAAGGCTTTGCATTGTGATGAATTCAGGTATCATGTGCCCGCTCATTTTTCCCGATTGATAACAGGAACGAACACCATGCCAGTGTTACATAACCTTGTTTCCAATAAAGAGCTGAAGGCGCGCATGTTGGCTGAAACCGAGCCGCGCACTACGGTCTCTTTTTATAAATACTTCCAGATTGCCGATCCTAAAGCGTTCCGTGATGCTTTATATATTGGGTTAACCAAACTCAAGGTGTTTGGCCGCGTTTACGTCGCTCAGGAAGGCATTAACGCGCAAATCAGCGTACCCGCCAGCCAGTATGAAAGCATGAAAGCGTTTCTGTATGGTTTCGATCCGGCGCTGAATAACCTGCGGATGAATATTGCGCTGGATGATGATGGTAAATCTTTCTGGGTATTGCGCCTGAAAGTGCGTGATCGCATTGTGGCGGATGGTATTGACGATACCAGCTTTGATGCCAGCGCGGTGGGTAACTATCTGAAAGCTGCCGATGTTAACGCCATGCTGGACGATCCGGACGCGGTATTTGTCGATATGCGTAACCACTATGAATTTGAAGTGGGGCATTTTGATAATGCGCTGGAAGTGCCTGCGGATACCTTCCGCGACCAGCTGCCGATGGCGGTTGATATGCTGCAAGATCAGAAAGACAAAAAGATCGTCATGTACTGCACCGGTGGCATTCGCTGTGAAAAAGCCAGTGCATGGATGAAGCACAACGGCTTCGATGATGTTTATCACATTGAAGGCGGCATCATTGAATACACCCGCCGTGCACGCGAGCAAGGCTTACCGGTACGTTTCAAAGGCAAAAACTTTGTTTTTGATGAGCGTATGGGCGAGCGTATCTCTGATGATGTGTTATCTAACTGCCACCAGTGTGGTGTGCCTTGCGATACCCATACCAACTGCATCAATGACGGCTGCCATCTGCTGTTTATTCAGTGTCCGAGCTGTGCCGAAAAATTCCACAATTGCTGCAGCCCGGTCTGCATGGAAGAGTCAAAATTGTCGCCTGAGGAACAACGTGCTCGCCGCGCTGGTCGCGAAAATGGTAACAAGGTCTTCAACAAATCGCGCGGTTTGCTGAATATGACCATGGCGATTCCGCAGCCAGAGAAGAAATAATCCAGTGGCAGCCTGCCCTGTGCGCAGGCTGCCTGTGTGCTACTGGCGTACACCCTCAACAGAAATAATCAATTCTGCTTTTTGCGAAGCGGATCCTAAATCTTTATTGATATTGAATTCTTTCAACACAATCTCCCCGCTGGCTTCAAATCCGGCACGATAACCGCCCCAGGGATCTTTACCTTCACCGATTAAGCGGGCATCTAGGGTGATCGGTTTCGTCACCCCATTGAGTGTCAGATCGCCGGTAATTTTGTACGCTTTGCCCTCTTTACTGACGGCAGTGGAAGCAAAGGTGGCCTGTGGAAACTTGCCAGTATTGAGAAAATCAGCGCTGCGCAGATGTTTATCTCGTTCGGCATGGTTGGTATCGAGGCTGTTGGTATTGATGGTGACATTGACCTTATCAGCCGCCGGATTACCTTCATCAAAGGTAAAGCTGCCATCGAAATCTTTAAAACTGCCGTACAACCAGCTGTAACCGAGATGCTGAATACGGAACTGCACAAACGCGTGCTGACCCTGCTTATCAAATTTGTACTCGGCGGCATTGGCCGACAGGCTGGCAACCAATAAACCAGCACCTGTGAGCGCCAGCAGTGTTTTTTTAAGCATGTTACTTTTCCTTTTCAGAGGTTAACGGGATGCGGTAACCCAGCATCCGTTTCAGCGTGATATCACGATCGATAAAATGATGTTTGAGAGCAGCCAGTCCGTGTAACACCGAGAGCGTCACCACCGCCCAGGCTAGCCAGAGGTGGACATCACCGGCGATGTCAGCCTGTTCAGCCGCCCCTGCCAGTAACGCGGGCACTTCAAACCAGCCAAATAAAGAAATCGGCTTGCCATCCGCAGTGGAAATCAGATAACCGCTTAGCATAATGACCAGTAGCAGGGTATATAACAGCCAATGCGCAGCTATGGCAGAGAGACGCACCGGGATGGAGTAACTGTCCAGCGGGGCAGGAGGCGGTGACAGAAAGCGCCAGGCCAGACGGATCAACAACGCGCTGAACAACAGGATGCCAATGCTTTTATGAATTTCGGGGGCGGTATGATACCAGCCGTCGTAGTAACCCAGCCCGACCATCCATAATCCGAGCGCGAACATGCCATAGATGGCCAGAGCCATTAGCCAGTGTAATAAGATGGAGACGGCACCAAACCGCTGTGGAGAATTACGCCACATCTTCTGAAATCCTAAATCAGAAATAAGTAGCAATGAGAATCCATATTTTGAAATAGAAGATCAATCAGACTTACTTTTCTATAAACAAAGAAATAACTGTTCGGGAATTATGGCGTTATTAATCTCTGCCACTCAGAAATATTGAATAACTTCATGGTGAAGCGGACAGGTGAAAGAGTCAGCTTGAATTACTACACCTTTTGCGCTTTTATTCGGTGCGAAGATTAAACTTTTGTCAGCTTATGTCTGCGGATGTCAGTCAGGCCGCCACAGTGGCTGCGGCGGCCTCGCTCAGTCAGGAAAAACGCGCCAGAGAGAAGGGGGTAATATCAAAGGAAAAGGGTTTGTCCTGGGCAAATTCACTGGCCAGTTCACCTAACACGCTGGCAAATTTAAAACCGTGTCCGCTTAAACCAGTAATGATTAAACGGTTGGGTTCATCAGGCAGGGTATCAATGATGAAGTCTTCGTCAGGTGTATTGTCGTAGCTACAGGCTTCGCCATGTAAACAGACGCCGATACCCGGCAGGAAATGACGTAAAAAGCTGAAAGCTTCACTGCCATCGGCGGCGACGCTACCAAAAGGTTTACGATCGGCAGGCGTCTGCATGATTTGACCACCATCATGACGTCCTACCTTGAGTGCGTTATTGTCTGCCGGGAAACCGTAGAAATGGCTGCCGTCATTCATCTCTACAGTAAAGCCAGGAAATTGGTTGTTCTCACTGTAACGACCGTCAGCCTGATACCAGGCAAACACTTTGCGCACGGGCGTAACGGGTAAATCCGCCACCAGATGGCTGACCCAGGTACCGGCGCTGATCAGCAGTTTGCGTGCACGAAACTCTCCCTCGCTGGTGGTGACCTGTTGCAGGTCGCCATCCCGGCCGATTTGTGTCACCGGACAGTTAAACAGCTGGGCGCAACCTGCCTGTTCTGCCAGCTGTACCCAGCTACGTACCGCCTGTTCACATTTAAGAAAACCGGAATGGGGTTCAAATACGCCAATATAACCCTCTGGCACGGTGAACTGAGGCCAGCGTTTGCGCACCTCATCTGCCTGCAGGATTTGCACATCCAGCTTCCAGGCGCGTGCGCTGTCGATGACATTCTGAATAAAGGTGGACGAGATTGGAGCAAGATTGAGAATGCCACTGCGGTGCATGATGCGTTCACCACTCTGGCGTTCCAGTTCGTCCCATAATGCCTGGGCACGTAGCACCAGCGGGACATAGCGTTCACCTTCACCATAGGCGTGACGGATCAAACGTGTTTCACCGTGATGGGTGCCCTGAGTATGCGGTGGGTGAGCGCTATCGATCATTAATACCGATAAGCCCGCCTGGGTTGCATAGAACCCGGCAGCCGCGCCAACGGAACCACTGCCAACCACAATCAGATCATAAACCATACGACATCACTCCTGAAAAACGGTGAATTTTTTCAGCAGCATAGCAAAAGATAGCGCCCATGAAAAAGGCACCCTTTGGGGTGCCCTTTCACGCGATTGAAGAAATTAATGCTTTTGGTTATCGCGTTGGTATTGCTCTGTGGACTCTATCTTTGCAATGCCAGCTTCGAGTATGGAGATAAACTGTCTCGCCACATCGGTGGTTAGCCAGTAGGTAGGACCAACATCTGCGTCTTCTTCTTTCTGATCCTGCGATGATAGCGAGTGCAGGCGGATCATCATGGCGTCATAACTGTCTACAGTGCTAATGTCCCATCCGACTAATGGATGAGTCTGGATGACGTCTTTATTTCTGTCCATTATAACCTCCTTTTTACTCGTTAAACGAAGTGCTTCTTGAGGTTCAATGCGGCTGTTCTTGCACTAGCGAGATAATTATAACATGAAACGAACGGTACAATAGTTAAAAAATGTGGTGCTCAAAATCTGCGCAAAAATAAATGCTTTTAAAATACGCTTTTAAAAAATAATAAATCGCCCGCGTGGGCGGGCATTTGAAGCTGCGAATGTAAAGTCGCACTAATCAGGTTATCGGCAGCAAAGTTACCTGACTTTAGGAGAACTCTGGAACCGATTAAGCGCTGATTTTAACCCTGTAAATCATCCGGTTTTTCACCGCTGCATTTCTTAATTTCTTCGGCCAGATGGGCAAATTGCTGCTGTAACTGCGTGTCGTGGTTCTGGTTTTGCGCTTCAAGTAAAAGATTGTGTACCAGTAACTGGCTGGCACGTTCATCAAGACAGAACGTCAGGTTGGCAAAGGCATTTTCCAGCACAGTTAAGCGGCGTTGCTGCTCAGCAATTAACGCCAGCAATTCGCCAAATGTCATTGCCTCTTCCGGTTTATCGTGAGTCATGGGTAAAACATCTCCTGTTAGCCTGGCGCGTGCAAGAATAGAGGGGCGTTAATGATGATTTTAGATGCAGCGACTTTGTCTGGCGAGGGAGAAATAAAAACAAAAAAGCCGGGTGGCGAAACCCGGCAAAACTGCGCAGTGGCGGTTAATCGGTAATAAACCAGTCGTCAGCGCTTTCCCAGGTTTCCTGCAAAATATCACTGATACGTTCGCGATTTTCTTTGCAGCCGCCAAATACGCTGAGCTGATTGCCGCTGGCGTAACGGATTTTGACATGATGTTCGTCGTCGGGAAAATCCCGGCTGATACGGCGGGTCAGTTCGGCGCTCAGCGCATCCAGGGCGCCAGCAGGAAGGGGTTGAGTTTTTGCTACGGTAATTTCAACACGCATAAACACCTCCGGAATAATATACTGGCTATTTGTACAGTATATTTATTCCGAAGGCAAGCATCATCACATCAGGCGGTTACGCGCCAGTTCAGAGTCTCACCGGCCAGGAAAGGCACCAGCTTATCGTCAGCGACATTCACACTTTGTTCGACCGTCCAGGGTTCACGCACCAGCGTCAGTGTCCCTTCATTCAGCGGCAGGCCATAGAAGTTCGGGCCATTCTCGGAACAGAACGCTTCGAAATGTTGCAGCGCATCCAGTTCCTCAAACACGGTGGCGTAAGCGGGCAGAGAGGTCGGGGCATTAAATACACCGGCACAACCACAGCTGGCCTCTTTCAGATGACGCAGGTGTGGAGCGGTATCGGTGCCGAGGAATACACGACGATTGCCGCTGGCGACCAGTTTACGTAACGCTTCCTGGTGGATATTACGTTTCAGGATTGGCAGGCAATACAGATGCGGACGTACGCCACCGACCAGCATATGGTTGCGGTTAAACATCAGATGCTGTGGCGTAATGGTGGCGCCGAGCAGTTCATTGCCCGCCGCCAGATATTCCGCTGCTTCTTTGGTGGTGATGTGTTCCATCACCACTTTCAGGCCCGGGAACTGCTGGCGCAGCGGTTCCAGTACCGTTTCAATAAAACGCGCTTCACGGTCAAAAATATCGATGTGCGCATCCGTCACTTCACCGTGTACCAGCATCGGCATACCGATCTGCTGCATCCGCTCTAGCACGCGAGCGATAGAGGCAATATTGGTTACGCCATGGCTGGAGTTGGTGGTTGCGTGGGCGGGATAAAGTTTTGCGGCGGTGAAGACGCCAGCACGGAAGCCCTGTTCGATCTCATCCGGATCGAGAGAGTCGGTAAGATAGCAGGTCATCAGCGGTGTAAAGGCATGCCCGGCGGGTAAGGCAGCAAGGATACGATCGCGATAGGCCACGGCAGCATCGACGCTGGTCACCGGCGGAACCAGGTTTGGCATGACAATGGCACGACTATTTACCGCACTGGTATAAGGCAACACGGCTTGTAGCATCGCGCCATCGCGCAGATGAATATGCCAATCGTCAGGGCGGCGAATCGTGATTTGCTGGGGTTGGGCTGTCATTCAAAAGGCTCCGGCTGAGTAGAAAACGAAAGGCACGTTTAGGCCGGGGAGTAAGCATAAGGATTTGGGCAACCGTTTGCACGGGATTTTATGCACCAGAAGCAAAACCGCGCCCTGGCAGGCGCGGTGGTGGGGATTAGTCAGTAAAAGGGATCACCAGCTGGCCGGGCTTAACTTCCAGACCTTTCGCGAATTTCTTCGCCAGCGCTTCACCTTTGCTGCGATCTTCACTCAGCACATAAGCGGGTTTTTCATTGAAGTAACGCTTCAGCGACTCATTCAGATAGGGCGTCAGCGTTTTCATGATCGACGCCATTTTTTCCGGCTGCACCTGGGCATCAACAATTTCCAGGTCATGCAGGTAAATCGCGCCCTGTTGTGGGTTGAATACCGGCTGCGCCTTCATTTTGAGCTGCATTTCGGCCTGCTGTGGGCCAAATAAAGAACTGACATTAATCGTGGCTTTGCCTGTCAGGGTGATTTTGCCCGGTTCTTCACGGCCAATCTGGCTGCTTAGATCGCTCAGCACAATATGTGCATTCAGCAGACCGGAGACACCCACATCTTTCTCGAAGTTATTGTGCTTTTGCAGCGCCTGATTCACTTCCTGCTCGCTGATGGTGTACTGCGTTAATTGATTACAGCCGGTCAGCAGCACGGCAAACAGCAGGGCCAGTAGCCCGGAAAAAGCCTTCTTCATACTTTCCTCATCCTGAACGATACGCCAAACGTGGCATAGCGTGCCTGAATCAGGGGCAGGTGTCACCAGGAGAGAGATGAGAAGCGCCTGCGCGCCTCTCATTGTCAGAAGTCAGGCGGCGATAGAAGAGAGCAGGTTAACCTGGGTTTGCTTCGCCATGTTGTCACGATAATCGGCCACGCGGCTGGGCCATTCAATACCGGCAACCAGCGTTAAGGAACGTAACAGCGGAAACAGATGGATATCATCTTCCGAAAGTTCGCCGTTCACCGCATTCGGTTTAACGATTAACTTATCCAGCTGACGCAAATCGTCACTGATGTTTTTTATCAGCCCGGGGGCATGTTTACGCAGCTCGCTGAAGTCGCCAATGTTGGCTTGTTTTTTCTCGCGAAAATAGTGGCGTGCTGCCGGTGTCGCGAACTCAGCGAAAGCCGCGTCAGCGATACGGGGTAGCAGCAGCTTGTTGACGTAACCATTGACGCGACGCAACCATTCGCTGATGGCCGGATTGGCTTTGCCATTCAGCAGAGGTTCACCGTCCTGTTTATCCACCAGACGAACAATATCCAGGCTTTCCGGCATCGCGCTGCCATCGGCTTTTTGCAGGATGGGAGCCATCTTCTGACCAATCAGTTTTTTCGGTGTGTTCTCGTCGTCATTGAGCATCACCACCAGTTCGACTGGCAGATTTTTCAGCCCAAAAATCATGCGTGCTTTGACGCAGAAAGGGCAGTGATCGTAGATGTAGAGTTTCATCCCGTTTCTCCTGTGATTATCAGGGTGACTGACGTCACCCCTTTTCTATCGGCGTGCGGGAAGTATGGGAGAGAAAGGCGGCAGGGGCAAATCAGCTGCTGTACAGCGCCGGAGCGACGGCGCGTGGCTGGAATTGCCACCACAGGGCCAGCAGCGTCACGCCACCCACGGTACTGAGCAGCATCCAGGGTAATTCCGGCAGCGACAGTTGCTGGCCTAAATCGAACATCCAGCCACCGCCGGAATAGCCAATCAGGCCGCCCAAAGCCAGCCCGAGGCGGCTGAAACCCATATAGCTGCCGCGGGCGCGGGCGCTGGCGAGCGAGGCGCTCAGGGTCTCACGCGCCGGTTCCGCGATGATTGAGCCGAGATAGAACACGGCGATCAGAAAGAACAGTGACGGTAAGGTGCTGGTCAGCCCAACCGGTAACAGGCTGATGGTCATCAGCAACAATCCGGCCATCAGGCGAGTTTCGAGACGGAAACGCTTTTCGCTCCAGCGTGCCAGCGGATAGAGCAGGCTGAGTGACAGCAACGCTTCGATGGCGTACATCCATTTCACTGCTGCCGGAGCGCCTGCGACCTGGTTGACCATTACTGGCAGCATCAGCATCACCTGCACCGCAAGAATGTAATAACCGGTCAGCGTCAGGACATACAGGCGAAAACGTTTGTCCTGCCAGACCCGCTGCATGCCTTCACGCATGGCAATGCGCTCGGTGGAGATACGCCAGGCCGGTAACCAGATGGCATTAAATAACGCCGCACTGACGAATACCGCCGCGCCCACCCAGCACACCAGACGGAAGTCCCACGCCAGCAACCAGCTGCCAATCAGTGCGCCCAGCACCGCGCCCGCGCTGTCCTGCATCATCAGCAGTGAAAAGAAGCGGCCACGTTCACGCGCTCGCACCAGTTTCACCACCATAGCGCTGCGTGGCGGATCGAACAGCGTGCCACCGAGTCCGGACAGCAAACAAGCCAGCCACAGTAGCCAGGGCTCGTGGGCGAGGGCCATACAGGCGAAGCCTGCCGCACGCATTAACATGCCGGTGACGATCAGGGGACGTGCGCCGAAACGGTCTGCAATGGCACCACCAAAGATGCCAAAACCCTGCTGCACAAACTGGCGCAGACCGAGGGCAATGCCGACCATCAACGCAGCCCAGCCGAGCTGTTCGACGAAGTGAATGGAAATGAGGGGAAATACCACAAAAAAACCCAACACCACCAGCATGTTATCCACTAATAAAAATGTTTTACCGAGGCGTCGTGCCCGCGCAACCCGAGACATGCTAAATCCTGAGCAAGTAAGAAAGGAAAAAGGAGACCAGTTGGTCTATTTTCCGTCGCTGCACGGCAGAAAAACAGGATTATCAGGATGATATTTTTTCATCGAAGCCGTAAGAAAATTTATCCTGATTAAGGATGAATTCCCGGGAACAGGATGCGGGGTTTTACCGCAGGCGGGGTGGCGGTTATAGTGAGATATAACGCCGCTGGCGTACTTCCTTCTTAAGCCATGGATTTCAGGAGTCAAGATGTTTGGCTATCGTTCTGCTGGGCCGCGCGTGCGTCTCACTACCGATCGTTTGGTGGTCCGTTTAGTTCATGAGCGTGATGCCTGGCGGCTGGCTGATTACTACGCGGAAAACCGCGTGTTTCTCAAGCCCTGGGAACCGGTACGTGATGAAAGCCATTGTTATCCGTCTGGCTGGCAGGCGCGTCTGGGACTGATTGCCGACATGCATAAGCAAGGCTCGGCATTCTATTTTGTGTTGATGGATCAGGAAGAACGTGAAGTGCGGGGTGTTGCCAACTTTAGCAACGTACTACGCGGTTCGTTCCATGCCTGTTATCTTGGCTATTCACTGGGTGAAAAGTGGCAGGGGCAGGGGCTAATGTTTGAAGCATTGCAGAGCGCGATTCGCTATATGCAACGTCAGCAGCATATGCACCGGATTATGGCTAACTATATGCCGCATAATCAGCGCAGCGGTGATCTGCTGGCGCGACTGGGTTTTGAAAAAGAGGGGTATGCCAAAGATTACCTGTTGATCGATGGCCGCTGGCAGGATCACGTTCTGACAGCGTTGACCTGGCGCGAGTGGACCCCGGATCGCCGCGGATAATAAAAGGGAACAATGCGATGAAAATGGCTTTATCAGCGCAGGCGCTGCGCGTGATTGGTTGTCTGCTGGAAAAGCAGGTGACCACCCCGGATCAATACCCACTGTCACTCAACGGTGTGGTGACTGCCTGCAACCAGAAATCCAACCGCGAACCGGTGATGAACCTGAGCGAAAGCGATGTTCAGTCACAACTGGACGAGCTGGTGAAAAAACATCTGGTCACCTCGAACAACGGTTTCGGCCAGCGCGTCAGTAAATATGAACAACGATTCTGCAACTCAGCTTTTGGCAATCTGCAACTCAGCAGCGCCGAGGTGGCGGTGCTGACATTGTTGTTTTTACGCGGTGCGCAGACCCCCGGGGAGCTGCGCACCCGCAGTGGCCGCTTGCATGAATTCAGTGACATGAATGAAGTTGAACAGACCCTGAATGATTTGCTCAGCCGGGAAGATGGCCCGATGGTGGTGCGGCTGGCGCGTGAGCCAGGTAAGCGCGAAAGTCGGTATATGCATCTGTTCGGCGGGGATGTGGTGGACACAGCCGAACCGGCAGGCGAATCAGACCATCCGGGTCTTGAGGCCCGGGTTACGCAACTGGAAGAGACCGTGGCGCTATTGCAGGCGCAGCTCGAACAGCTGCTGCACAAGGAGCATTAACATGACGTTGCGTATCGGGATCGTGGGTTTGGGTGGCATTGCACAAAAAGCCTGGCTGCCCGTGTTATCTCAGGCAGAAAGCTGGCAGCTGGCCGGGGCCTTTTCCCCCAATCAGGCCAAAGCACAGCCCATCTGCGACAGCTACCGCATACCTTATTTTGCCACGCTGGATGCGCTGGCCGCAGCCAGTGATGCGGTGTTCGTCCATAGCAGCACCGCTTCGCATTATGAGGTGGTGAAAGCATTGTTGCTGGCGGATAAAGATGTCTGTGTTGATAAGCCGCTGGCAGAAACCCTGCAACAGGCGGAAGCGCTGGTGGCACTGGCGGAAAAGCGCAAGCGTAAACTGATGGTGGCATTTAATCGTCGCTTTGCGCCACGTTATCAGCAGTTGCAGGCGCAGATGGCAGGTGCAGCGTCACTGCGTATTGAGAAACACCGTGCTGACAGCGTCGGGCCGCAGGATTTACGTTTTACCTTGCTGGATGATTATCTGCATGTGGTTGATACCGCGCTGTGGCTGGCGGGTGGCAAGCTGACACGTCAGCATGGTCATATTGAGACCAATGAGCAGGGCGCAATGTTGTATGCCGAACATCACTTCTCTGCCGGGGGCTTACAAATCACCACCAGTATGCATCGTCGCGCGGGCACCCAGCGTGAAGTGGTGACGGCTGTCTGCGACGGCGATTATATCCAGATCGCCGAAATGCGTGACTGGCAACAGGAGAACCGCACGGGCTTACGTCTGGAGGCGCCTGCCGCGTGGCAAAGCCATCTTACCCAGCGTGGATTTAGCGGCGCTGCCCACCATTTTATTCAGTGCGTGCAAAATCAGACGATGCCTGAAACCAGCGGTGAACAGGCGCTGGTGGCGCAGCGGCTGGTGGAGAAATTGTGGCGCGATGCTGAGCGGGAATAATTCCTTGTAACACTCAATGCTGGTCATTTCCCGTCGTGGCAGTAGACTATCGCCGGGCATCTGAGGATGTCCGCGCTAAGTTGCTCATTTATCGGACACTTTTCAGGATGCGCCGCCAATTATGAATTTGTTGAAATCGCTGGCAGCGGTCAGTTCAATGACCCTGTTTTCCCGCGTGCTGGGCTTTGCCCGCGATGCCATTGTGGCGCGGGTGTTTGGCGCCGGGATGGCGACTGACGCCTTCTTTGTTGCCTTCAAACTGCCGAATCTGCTGCGACGTATTTTCGCTGAGGGGGCATTTTCTCAGGCGTTCGTGCCTATTCTGGCTGAATACAAAAGCAAGCAGGGCGATGAAGCTACACGCGTGTTTGTGGCTTATGTTTCCGGGTTATTAACGCTGGTGCTGGCGCTGGTCACGGTGCTGGGGATGGTTGCCGCGCCCTGGGTGATTGTGATTACCGCTCCGGGCTTCGCCGATACTGCGGACAAATTTGCCTTAACCAGTTCGCTGCTGCGCGTCACCTTTCCTTATATCCTGCTGATTTCACTGGCATCGCTGGCCGGGGCGATTCTCAATACCTGGAACCGTTTCTCCGTGCCTGCCTTTGCGCCAACATTGCTGAACATCAGTATGATTGGTTTTGCGCTCTTTGCCGCGCCGCACTTCCATCCGCCGGTGATGGCGCTGGCATGGGCCGTGGTGGTGGGCGGGGTGTTGCAGTTGTTCTATCAACTGCCGCACCTGAAGAAAATTGGCATGCTGGTGCTACCGCGCGTTAACCTGCGCGATGCGGGCGTCTGGCGTGTGATGCGCCAGATGGGCCCGGCGATTCTGGGCGTCTCAGTCAGCCAGATTTCATTGATTATCAACACCATTTTCGCTTCTTTTCTGGTTTCCGGTTCGGTTTCCTGGATGTACTACGCCGATCGCCTGATGGAGTTTCCTTCCGGCGTGTTAGGGGTGGCGTTGGGTACCATTCTGCTGCCGTCACTGGCGAAAAGTTTTTCCAGCGGCAATCACGATGAGTATTCCCGTCTGATGGATTGGGGCCTGCGTCTTTGTTGTCTGCTGGCGCTGCCCAGTGCCGTGGCGCTTGGTATCCTCTCGGGTCCGCTGACCATTGCGTTATTCCAGTACGGTAAATTCACCGCCTTTGACGCCGCCATGACGCAGCGCGCCCTGGTGGCCTATTCGGTCGGGCTGATGGGCCTGATTGTGGTCAAAGTGCTGGCACCGGGTTTCTATTCCCGTCAGGACATTAAAACACCGGTGAAGATCGCCATTATCACGCTGATCATGACGCAGCTGATGAACCTCGCGTTTATTGGTCCGCTGAAGCATGCGGGGCTGTCGCTGTCGATTGGCCTGGCAGCCTGTCTGAATGCGGCGCTGCTGTATTGGCAACTGCGTAAACAACAGATTTTCCACCCACAGCCGGGCTGGTTTAGCTTTTTACTGCGTCTGTTAATTGCCGTGCTGGCGATGGCTGCGGCACTGCTGGGCTTGCTGTATGTGATGCCTGCCTGGGAAGAGGGGCATATGTGGTGGCGTTTGCTGCGTCTGGCGGCGGTATGTGCGGTCGGCGGTGGTGCCTATTTTGTGATGCTGGGCGCGCTGGGTTTCCGGCCACGCGATTTTGCGCGTCGTACCCAAGCTTAAAGTATCAAACGGCGCGATAAATCGCGCCGCTACAAAATATTGCACACATGGTAGTGGCGTGGTTTATCGCGCAATATCAATTAATTACCCTTTACGACTGAGTGTCGCCTGACCTTTGCCCAATCCGTCCGGGCCGTAAAATGCCTGAGTCTGATGGGGTTTCAATACGGCTAACGCTTCATCAGTAAAGCGAATTTGCTGCTGCAACAGCAAGCCATTGTGCGTATTGGCATCGCGCAGGCGTTGCGTATGCTGCTGGATGCTGTTCCAGCGGCGAGACATATCATTATGACCACGATAAGGTGCCTGGATGCCGCTGCTCTGCTCGGTCGTCCGGCGCATTTCGTCCAGATAGTTCAGCGTCGAGAGCAGCGCGCTCTTATCTTCGGTAATGCGCTGCAACAGGTTGCCGTTAATCAGACCGGCACCCAGCTGTTGCTGCTCCTCATTGATCACTTCGCTCAGTGAGGAGAGCACTTCCTGCATCTTATCTAAGGTGGTCAACAGATTGTTCATCGGGATTAATTACCCTCTAAATACGCCTTGTTATCGGCGATCAGCGCGTCGGCGATCTTGCCGGTATCCATTTTCAGTTCGCCATTGCGAATGGCGGTTTTCAGCTGCTCAACGCGAGCGGTATTGATATCACTGCTGCCTGGCTGCATCAGTTGTGACTGGGCTGCACTCAGTTTCACCTGAGAACCGCTCTCGCTGGTGCTGGCGGTGCTTGCCGTGCTGCTCTGACGCACTTTGCTGCTGTTGTCATTGCTGTCACGGGTCTGAACAGTGCTAACCGGTTGTAATGGCTGGGTTCTGTCGATGCTCATGGTCTTGCTCCTGTAAAGTCAGTTGGGGATGAGCCAACTGAGTCAGCATAGGGTAATTTCATTGTTGCTTTCACTATCGGCAGAAAAACAGGGTTCTTTAGCGCTTTATAGCGATATAAGAATATTCCCATCCTCGCCAACTCGCCCGCTGATGACCTGACCATTTCCCATGCGCACCCGCACCATCTGCGCGGTGGTTGCATTATTCAGTGCCTGACCTTCGCTGCTGGCATCAAAGCCGTTACCACTGGCAACGACCAGCACATTTTGCCCGGCTTTCACCCGCCACGGCAGGCGCACCATGGTGGCGGTGACCGGCTGTCCGGGCGTGATGTCACGCATCACAATAGCATCGGCCACGCTGGCTGCACTGAACAGAGTGCGTGCCGGCAGGGAATCGAGCCGTCCGGATTGCAGACGGAAATCACTGGCGCTGACGCTGGTACCCCGCATCAACTGATGATTTGCCACCAGATATTGTCCGGTCACCTGCACCTGAACCTGTAAATAACGCCGGTTCTGTCCGCAATTGGTGGCGATGCTCATATTACCCCACTGACGGCTATTGCCGGGCAACAGAAACTGCGGCGCATCGCAGACTGGCCACTGTTCTTTTGGCGTACGAATGACCACATTGATGCCTGCCGCGTGCTGCGGATCGCGTGCCTTGAAGAATTGCGTCAATTGCGCGTCAAGTTGCGCGGCATGACCGGGCAGCGCCAGCACCAGCAAAAGTGAGGACAGTAAGGTTGGAAATCTGCGCATCACACGCCTCCTGACTGAAGATGGCCCTGAGTCTACTCCTCGCGCGAAAAATTCAATGTCAAAAATAGCCAATGTTTTTGGCGCTATTCAGACGATAGCCCTTGCTTTTACCCAATTAAGCTGTCAGCTCGAAATTCTCATTCGCGGAGGAAGCATGCTCGACAAACTCGATGCCGCGCTGCGATTTGGTACAGAAGCCCTCAACCTGCGGGCGGAGCGTCAGGAAATCCTGGCATCCAACATTGCCAACGCCGATACCCCAGGCTACCAGGCCCGGGATATCGACTTTGCCAGCCAGCTCAGCAAGGTGATGGAAAATGGTCGCTCTGAGGGCAGCAGCCTGGCGCTGAATGTGACATCAGCACGTCACATTGAAGCCCAGAGTAACGCGCAGCCGTCGATGGACCTGCTGTACCGCATTCCCGATCAGCCTGCCGCGGATGGCAACACCGTGGATATGGACCGGGAGCGTACGCAGTTCGCCGATAACAGCCTGAAATATCAAACCGATCTCACCCTCATCAGTAGCCAGATCAAAGGCATGATGAGCGTTCTGCAGGGGCAATAAACATGGCATTGCTAAATATCTTTGATATCGCCGGGTCGGCTATGACGGCGCAATCGCAGCGCCTGAACGTCAGCGCCAGTAACCTGGCCAACGCCGACAGCGTCACCGGGCCGGATGGTCAGCCTTACGTGGCGAAACAGGTGATATTCCAGACCGATGCTGCACAGGGTATGGCGACCGGTGGCGTGAAAGTGGCCGGCGTGGTGGACGATCCTTCCCCGGCGAAATTGGTGTACGACCCGGGCAATCCGATGGCCGACCAGAAAGGTTACGTCAAGATGCCCAATGTGGACGTGGTGGCCGAGACCGTGAACACCATGTCGGCTTCACGTAGCTATCAGGCCAACGTTGAGGTTCTGAACACCGTGAAATCAATGATGATGAAAACGCTGACTATGGGTCAGTAACGGAGAAACACAATGGGTATCGCGGTAGGCGTTAACGAAAATCTGGACCCCACAGTCCTCAGCTCCTCCAGTAGCAGCACCGGTAACAGTGCGCAGGATTTACAGAACCAGTTTCTGACCATGCTGGTGACGCAGTTACAGAACCAGGACCCCACCAACCCGATGGATAACAGCCAGCTCACCACACAGCTGGCACAGATCAACACCCTGAGCGGCATTGAAAAACTCAATACCACGCTGGGTTCCATCTCCGGGCAGATCAGCACCAGTCAGAACCTGCAAAGCTCCACGCTGATTGGTCATGGTGTGATGGTGGATGGCAGCCAGATCCTGGTGGGCAGCGGGACAACCACGCCGTTTGGTGTGTCACTGACCACGGCCTCAACCGCTACCACCGCCACCATTAAGGATTCAAGTGGTGCCACGGTTCGTACCATTGACCTGGGTGCGCTGTCTTCCGGTGTTCACACCTTCTCATGGGATGGCACCTTGACCGATGGCTCTACGGCACCGGACGGCAAATATACCGTTTCCATTGCCGCCAGCAATGGCAGCACCCAACTGGTGGCTCAGCCGCTGAATTACGCCTACGTCAGTGGCGTCAGCACAACGGATGACACCGCAACACTGGACCTCGGCACCATGGGGACCGCGACCCTTGATGATGTTCGTCAGATCCTCTGATAAACCTGTAACCAGGAGCAATTAATATGTCTTTTTCCCAAGCGGTGAGCGGCCTGGGTGCTGCTTCCAGTAACCTTGACGTGATTGGTAACAACATCGCCAACTCCGCCACAGCGGGCTTTAAATCCAGCACCATCGCGTTTGCCGACATGTTTGCCGGTTCTAACGTGGGCCTGGGTACCAAAGTTGCTGCGGTCATTCAGAACTTTAACGACGGCACCACCACCACCACCAGCCGTGGTCTGGATGTGGCGCTGAGCGGCAACGGCTTCTTCCGTATGACCGACAGCAGTGGCGCGGTGTATTACTCACGTAACGGCCAGTTCACGCTGGACGAAAACCGTAACCTGGTGAATACCCAGGGCCTGTTCGTCACTGGCTATCCGGCGAGCGGTTCACCGGCCACCATTCAGACCGGTGCTAACCCGGTAGCGCTGAGCATTCCTACCACGCAGATGTCAGCGCGTGCGACCACCACCGCAACGCAGGTGGCTAACCTTAACTCCACCAGCACCACGCCGACCGTCACCACCTTTGATGCGTCTAATGTCGATAGCTACAACGCCAAAAGCACCATGACGGTATACGACTCGCAGGGTAACGATCACACCCTCGATATGTACTACGTCAAAACCGGTGATAACGCCTGGACTGTACACGCTGTTGACTCGACCACCGGTACTTCAGCGGGCGATTTTGACCTGACGTTTGATACCAGCGGCAATCTCACCAGCGTGGGCGGTGTCGCCGGTGCCACTACCGTCGGGCTGACCATTAATGGCTCCAATGGTGCTGCGGCCGCTCAGAGCATCACCCTGAGCATGCAGGGCAGTCTGCAGCAGAACACCGGCACCACCACCTTCGGCAACCCGACTCAGGATGGTTATGCGCCGGGCGACCTGACCACCTACACCATTAACGACGACGGCACCATCACCGGTACTTACTCGAACCAGCAAACTCAGCTGCTGGGTCAGATCGTACTGGCGAGCTTCTCTAACCCGGAAGGTTTGCAGTCAGAAGGTGACAACGTCTGGAGCGCCACCAGTTCTTCGGGCCAGGCCGCCATCGGCACCGCAGGCACCGGCACCTTTGGTTCGCTGACCGCAGGCGCGCTGGAAGCCTCTAACGTGGATCTGAGTAATGAACTGGTAAATATGATTGTTGCGCAGCGTAACTATCAGGCGAACGCGCAGACCATCAAAACCCAGGACCAGATCCTCAACACCCTGGTCAACTTACGTTAATTCACTAACGGGATTGCATTATGGATCACGCGATATATACCGCGATGGGAGCCGCCAGCCAGACGCTGGAGCAGCAGTCCGTCACGGCCAGCAACCTCGCCAACGCCTCCACCCCGGGTTTTCGTGCCCAGCTGGAAGCCTACCGCGCGGTGCCGGTCAATGGCTGGTCGCTGCCGACGCGTACCCTGGTGACGGCCTCTACACCGGGTGCCGATATGACTGCAGGGGCGATGGACAATACCGGTCGCGCGCTCGACGTGGCGGTGCAGCAGGACGGCTGGCTGGCGGTACGCACCGCTGACGGCAGCGAAGCCTATACCCGCAACGGCAACATTCAAATCAGTTCCACTGGCATCCTGACAATCCAGGGCAATCCCGTAATGGGCGATGGCGGGCCGATTGCGGTCCCGCAGGGCGCAGAGCTGACTATCGCAACGGATGGCACCATCACCTCGCGTAACCCAGGTGATGCCCCCAATGCGACGGTGCAGATTGGTCGTCTGAAGCTGGTCACCGCCACCGGCCAGGAGCTGCAACGCAGTGACGACGGCATGTTCCGTCCCACGGCACAAACCCAGGCAACACGCGGGGCAGCGCTGGCAGAAGACACCACGGTGCAGGTATCACCCGGGGTTCTTGAGGGCAGTAACGTCAAACCCGTGGAAACCATGGTCGATATGATCGCCAACGCCCGACGTTTTGAGATGCAAATGAAGGTCATCTCCAACGTCGATGAAAACGAACAAAAAGCCAACCAGCTGCTCAATATGAGCAGTTAAGGCCGAGGATAAAACAATGATTCGTTCTTTATGGATTGCGAAAACCGGCCTTGACGCCCAGCAAACCAACATGGACGTCATCGCCAACAACCTGGCGAACGTCAGCACCAACGGCTTTAAGCGTTCGCGTGCGGTATTTGAAGACCTGATGTATCAGACCGTACGTCAGCCTGGTACGCAGTCATCCGAACAAACCACCTTACCGTCGGGTATGCAGATCGGTACCGGTGTGCGTCCGGTGACCACTGAGCGTCTGCACACCCAGGGCAACCTGTCGCAGACCAGCAACTCAAAAGACCTTGCAATCAACGGTCAGGGCTATTTTGAAGTGCAGATGCCAGACGGCACCTCGGCTTACACCCGTGATGGTTCATTCCAGGTGGATCAGAATGGTCAGCTGGTGACCAACGCCGGTTATCCGGTTCAGCCGGGCATCACCATTCCTGCCAACGCCACCGCCATTACGGTTTCACGCGATGGCGTGGTGGATGTGACGGTGCAGGGGCAGACCAACCCGACACAGGTAGGCCAGCTGACGCTCAGCACCTTTATGAACGATGCCGGTCTCGACAGCCTGGGTGAAAACCTCTACCAGGAAACACAGGCGTCAGGCGCGCCGACCCAAAGCACGCCGGGTCAGAACGGTGCCGGTCTGCTGTATCAGGGCTATGTGGAAACCTCAAACGTTAACGTGGCGGAAGAACTGGTGTCGATGATCCAGACGCAACGTGCTTATGAGATCAACAGCAAAGCGGTCAGCACCTCCGATCAGATGCTGCAGAAGTTAACCCAGTTATAAATCTGGTGTCTTTGGGCCAGCCTGGCTGGCCTGATTAAGAACATGAATAAGGTCAGAACCCCGTGGCGAAGCAAGTGATTCTCAAGCCTGGTCATTGGTTGGTAGCGTTATCGCTGCTGACATTAAACGGTTGTGCGCTGATCCCACGCACGCCACTGGTACAAGGCTCGACAACGGCAGAGCCAACGCCTTCTGCGCCGCCGGTGGTCAATGGTTCGATTTTTCAGGGTGTTGCGCCGCTTAACTACGGTTATCAGCCGCTGTTTGAAGATCGCCGCCCACGTAATATTGGTGACACCCTGACGATTACCCTGCAGGAAAACGTCAGCGCCAGCAAAAGCTCTTCCGCGAATGCCAGCCGCGATGGCAGTGGCAGCTTTGGCCTGACCACGGTACCAACCGGACTGAATGGTCTGGTCGGCGCGAGTGGCGAAAAAGTGGGTCTCGACGGCGAAGGCAAAAACGACTTCACCGGCAAAGGAGGCGCCACCGCCAACAACACCTTTACCGGCACCATCACCGTCACCGTTAATCAGGTGTTGTCTAACGGCAACCTGCGCGTGGTGGGTGAGAAGCAGATCGAAATTAATCAGGGAACCGAATTTATTCGTTTCTCCGGTGTGGTTAACCCCCGCACCATCAGCGCCAGCAATGCGGTGCTGTCAACCGCAGTGGCCGATGCACGTATTGAGTACGTCGGTAATGGTTATATCAATGAGGCGCAGACCATGGGTTGGTTCCAGCGCTTCTTCCTGAACATCTCGCCGATGTAAGAGGTTACGATGAAAATGAACACTCTGCTGCGTCTGGGCCTGAGCATGCTGCTCGGCTTCAGCCTTATTGCGCATGCTGACCGCATCCGCGATCTGACCACCGTGCAGGGCGTGCGCGACAACCAGCTGATTGGCTATGGCTTAGTGGTGGGACTGGACGGCACCGGTGACCAGACCACGCAAACGCCGTTTACCACGCAAACCGTCAGCAACATGTTGTCACAGCTGGGGATCACCGTGCCGACCGGCACCAATATGCAGCTGAAAAACGTCGCGGCGGTGATGGTTACCGCCTCGCTGCCTGCCTTCGCACGTCAGGGACAAACCATTGATGTGGTGGTGTCGTCACTGGGCAACGCCAAAAGCCTGCGCGGCGGTACGCTGCTGATGACGCCGATGAAAGGGGTCGATAACCAGGTGTATGCGCTGGCGCAGGGTAACATTCTGGTCGGCGGTGCCGGTGCGGCCGCTGGCGGCAGCAGCGTACAGGTCAACCAGCTGAATGGTGGTCGGATTACCGGTGGAGCCACGGTGGAGCGTGAACTGCAAAGCAACTTTGGCAGCCAGAGCACCATCAACCTGCAACTCAACAACGAAGATTTCACCATGGCGCAGCGCATTTCGGACGCCATCAACCGGGGTGGCTACGGTTACGCTCAGGCGCTGGATGCCCGTACCGTGCAGATTCGGGTGTCACCGAATAACAGCTCTCAGGTCCGTCTACTGGCCGATATCCAGAACCTCGACGTTTCCGTCCCGCTGGAAGACGCCAAAGTGATCATCAACTCACGTACCGGTTCGGTGGTGATGAACCGCGAAGTAACGCTGAGCACCTGTGCGGTGGCACAGGGTAATCTGTCAGTGACGGTGAATCAGCAGCAGAACGTCAGCCAGCCGAATACGCCGCTGGCCGGTGGGCAGACGGTAGCAACCACGCAGACGCAGATCGATATGCGCCAGAGTGGCGGGGCACTGCAACACGTCAACGCCAGCGCCAACCTCAACAGCGTGGTGCGTGCGCTTAACGCGCTGGGTGCGACACCAATTGATTTGATGTCGATTCTGCAATCAATGCAGAGTGCGGGCTGCCTGCGCGCCAAACTGGAAATTATCTGATGAGTGATACGCAATCGCTGATGAATGCGGCTTATGACAGCCGCTCGCTCAATGACCTGAAACGTGAGGCCAGCCTCGATCCGAAAGGTAAGGCCTTGCAGGTTGCGAAACAGGTTGAGGGGATGTTCGTGCAAATGATGTTGAAGAGTATGCGTGAGGCGCTGCCGCAGGATGGCCTGCTGAGCAACGATCAAACGCGTCTCTATACCTCAATGTACGACCAGCAGATTGCGCAGGAAATGGGGAAACGCGGCCTCGGCCTGGCGGACACCATCGTTAAACAGATGCAACCCGCGCAGGAACCGGATGAAAGTGCGGGTACGGTGCCAATGAAGCTGGATAACAGCTTTATTGTCAGCGCCATGGCTCCGCTCCAGCTGGAGCAAATGGTACGCAAGGCGGTGCCACGTTTGCCGGTGTCGCCGGGCAATTTGTCTGGCGACAGCAGCGACTTCATCGCCCAGCTGGCGCAGCCCGCCAAAGTGGCGAGTGACGAGAGCGGCATCCCGCACCATCTGATTCTGGCACAGGCTGCGCTGGAGTCCGGCTGGGGTCAGCGCCAGATCCTCACGCGTGATGGTAAGCCGAGTTACAACGTGTTCGGCATCAAGGCCAGCAGTGACTGGAAAGGTCAAACCACCGACATCATGACCACCGAATACGACCATGGCGAAGCGAAAAAAGTGCGCGCCAGTTTCCGCGTCTATGGCTCCTATCTCGAAGCACTGACTGACTACGTCAAACTGCTCTCCAGCAACCCACGCTATGCGGCGGTGGCGAATGCCCAGACGGCGGAGCAGGGTGCACAAGCTTTACAGGCTGCCGGTTACGCCACTGACCCGAAATATGCCCAGAAACTGGTGGGAATGATCCAGCAATTCAAAAACATGGGCGAAAAAGTGGTGAAGGCCTACAGCCAGGATTTAACCAATTTGTTCTGATTTTTTTGCCTCAAGTTTCACTTAAGCACGCCGATAACCTTCATAGACCCTGGGCGTCCTGACGCCCTGGTAACCGCACTGATGACAGCCAGCCCGGTGAACGGGAAATTAAGGAACCGAGATGTCCAGTATAATCAACTCAGCGATGAGCGGGCTGAGCGCCGCACAGGCCGCATTAAGTACCACCAGTAACAACATCAGTAACTACACCGTGGCAGGTTATACCCGTCAGACCACCATTCTGGCGCAGGCGAACAGCACCCTGAGCGGGAGCAGCTATTATGGCAACGGTGTCAATGTGACCGGTGTACAGCGTGAGTATGATCAATTCATCACCGCGCAGTTGCGTAGTGCCAGTGCCACCTATCAGGCGGCCAACACGCAATATTCTCAGGTTTCGAATATCGACGATTTGTTGTCAACCTCGACAACCAGCCTGTCCGATTCGCTGCAAAGTTTCTTTACTAACGTACAGAACGTGGTCAGCAATGCTAATGATCCTTCTGCACGTCAGTCGCTGCTGAGTTATGCAGATGGTCTGGTAGACCAGTTCCAGTCCACCTCGCAATACCTGACCAACATGCAGAGCAGCGTCAATACCGATATCACCTCCAGTGTTGACCAAATCAACACCTATACCAGTCAGATTGCCGATCTGAATACCCAGATTGCCAAACTGACCACCGGTGGTGGTTCGGCACCGAATGATCTGCTCGATCAGCGCGATCAGCTGGTAAATAGTCTGAATAATATCGTTGGCGTGAGCGTTTCCCAGCAGGATGGCAGCTATATCGTCTCCATGGGTAGCACCACCCTGGTGAATGGCAAAAACAGCACCACGCTGGTGGCGATGCCGTCAACCAGCGACCCGTCCCGTATCACTGTCGGTTATGTTGATAAGCTGGCGGGCAACGTAGAAATTCCTGAGAAAACCCTGACAACCGGTTCACTTGGTGGTCTGCTGGCATTCCGTTCTCAGGACCTGGACACCGCTCAGAACCAGCTCGGTCAGTTAGCGGCAGCGTTTACCACCAGTTTCAACGCCGTACAGACAGCCGGTTACGATAGCAATGGGGATCAGGGGACTGACTTTTTCACCATCGGCAGCCCTGAAGTGTTGAGCAACACCAAAAACACCTCCAGCGCCACCGTGACAGCTGCCTGGACCGATACCAGCGCGGTGAAGGCCTCGAACTATACCGTAAGCTATGACGGCAGCAACTGGTCGGTAATACGTAATTCGGACAACGTCAGCGTCACCCCGACTCAGGGTACCGATGCCGATGGCAACACCACGCTGAGTTTTGATGGTCTGCAATTGACGGTAAGTGGCACGCCAGCCGCCAAAGACAGTTTCCTGGTCAAGCCGGTGCAGAACGTGATTGGCGGTATGTCTGTTGCCATCACCGATGAATCACAGATTGCCGCTGCGGGTACCGCAGACGGTGGTGAAAGTGATAACACCAACGCCCAGAAAATGATGGATTTGCAGGATGCCAATCTGGTGAATGGCAACGCCACCCTGACGCAGGCTTACGCCAGCCTGGTGAGTACAGTGGGTAACAAAACCAGCAACCTGGAAACTAAAAGCACCACCCAGGAAAACGTGGTGAACCAGCTGACCGATCGTCAGCAGTCAATCTCAGGCGTCAACCTCGACGAGGAATACGCCAACCTGACCAAATATCAGCAATATTACACTGCCAACGCGCAGGTGTTGCAAACTGCCAGCACCATCTTTGATGCGCTGATCAGCAGTATCAGCTAAGCAGAGAGAGGATAAATAACCATGCGTCTTAGCACGAATATGATTTTCAACCAGCAGGTGCGCGGCATTACAGATTCGCAATCCTCCTGGCTTAAAGTGGGTGAGCAGCTTTCCAGTGGCCGCCGCGTCAGCAATCCGTCTGATGATCCGATCGCCGCCTCACGCGCGGTGGTGCTGTCGCAGTCACAGGCGAAAAGCACCCAATACGCCACTGCGCGCAACTTTGCCAATCAGAGCTTGTCTCTGGAAGCTAACACACTGCAAAGCATAACCAGCAGTATTCAGGATGCACAGACCCTGATTGTTCAGGGTTCAACCGGTACGCTGAGTGATGATGACCGAGCCTCGATAGCAACCTCTCTTGAAGGAATCCGTGCGCAGTTACTTGGGCAGGCTAATAGCAAGGATAGTAACGGCAACTACATTTTTGCCGGTTATAAAACTGATACTGCACCTTTTACCGATACCGGCTCAGGTGTTACCTATGTGGGCGGCACTACTGCGATTAGTCAGAAAGTGGACGACAGCCGGACGATGACAGTGGGCGATACCGGTACCTCAGTATTTATGTCAATTACCAGCAACGCCAAAGCGGAGCCGGACGGTAGTGCCAGCGAAACCAACCTATTCAATATGCTCGACAGTGCCATCGCCGCGCTGAAAGTGCCGCAGGATGATGCGGACGATGCCACCAAACAAACCTTCCAGGATGCGATGGATAAGACCAACCGTGGTCTGAGCAACTCACTGAATAATGTGCTTGCTGTGACTTCTGCGGTAGGGATCAAAATGGATAACCTGGACACGCTTGATGCGCAGGGTGATACCCGCGATACCATTATGGCTTCGCAGATGAGCGACCTGGTGGATGTGGATTACACCTCAGCGATCTCCAGCTACACCATGCAACAAACAGCATTGCAGGCGTCCTACACCGTGTTTACCCAGATGTCGAAGATGTCACTGTTCCAGTTGAACGCGTAACTGACCTGAAAATTTGAGCGTACTTAAACCGGGTGCGCTTGTTTTTTCCCACAGCCCTCCGGGGCCGTGGGATTTTTTTTGCCTGTAATTCTTGCTGAATAAAAGGCAATAAAAAACCCCGGACTGGCCGGGGTTGGTTTCAGAGCTGTTCGCTTAGACGCTTTCTGGCTTGGTTGCCGGAGCGGTAGACTGATGCGTGGCGCTATGCCCGCCAGCCGAGCCACGACCGGCAAACTCAAACGGCGGACGCACCCAGTCGCTGTGGCGAACCGGTTCAGGTTGCCATGCCGGTGCCGGTGCTTTGGTCATCGGTGCTGAAGCAAAGTGCTTCCAGCGGGTTTCAGCGTTATTCAACGCGGCATCGCGAGCGGCAACCGGAGCCTGAGGTTCCGCAACGGGTTGCTGCGGTTCGTCTGCTGCGACCGGTGCAGCCAGCACGTCTTCCACCTGAGCGACAACGTCTGGCGTCACTTCAGCTGGGGCCACAGCTGCGCTGGTTACGGCTTCGTCAACTTCGGCGGCAACGTCAACCACAGGTTCAGCCTGCGCTGCTGTTTCTTGCGCAACCACTTCATCTGCCGCTGAAATTACCGCAGGCTCTTCATTAACCGGCGTGTCAATCGGGCTGGTGTCATCGGTATTCACCACCGGCACTTCAGTGTGCGCCTGCGGTTCAGCCGGATGGACGACAGCTTCAGCAACCGGCTCGGCAACCACTTCTTCTGGTGCCACTCCAGCAGTGACTGGCAGGGCTACGGCTGCGGCGGTTTCTTCACGGCTATAGTCTGGCGTCTCGCTCACAACATCCTGAGTGACTTGTTCTTCAATGGCCTGAGCCACTGGGTAACGTACCCAGACTTTACCAGAAGCCATTTCCGGCGATGCAGAGGCGCTAGCCAGCGGCATGGCGGATTGGGTCGGATAACGCTCATCACGATAACGACGACGGCGCTGACCACTGACGCGCAGGTGACGCGGCGAACGACGTGAACGGCGCGGCATATTGGCGTTATCACGATTTTCGTTGTCATCCTGGTCATCATTAACCGCTTCAGGTTCTTCGTTGAGCGGTGCACGCGGCGTGGTTTCAACCGGTGTTTCGCTAACCAGCGGCGCAACGGTTTCTGCTACGTTCTCGTCACCAAAGCGCACTTTCTGCGTCAGCTGACGGGGTTTACGACGCGGCATTACCTGAACGCGTTCTTCTTCCTGGACAACAGATTCATCAACGACATCAGCCTGAACGATCGGCTCAGCGGCTTTCTGCTCCTGCTGCTGGGCACGTTTCTCTTCCTGACGACGACGCTGGCGTTCTGCACGCTGTTCACGGCGCTGTTGCTGCTGTTCTTCACGCTGCTGGCGAGCTTCTTCGCTCTGTACCGGGCTACGTTCTTCACGCGGCTCGTTCTGACGTTTGTTGCGACGATTTTCCGTGGTCTCACGCGCTTCGCGTGGCTCACGCTGTTCACGTGCTTCACGTACCGGTGCATTCTCACCGTTGCGCGGTGTGCGCTCACGGCGGTTATTACGACGGTTGTTGCGACGTTCGCCACGCGGCTGAGTGTTTTCACCTTCAGCAGCTTTACTTTCCGATTGCTCGCTGGCCGCCGGCACTGCAGCAGGTGCGTCACCGACAAACAGTTTCTTCAGACCACCCAGCAGACGCGCCATAAAGCCGGTTGAGGCTGCCGGTGCGACGACGGTGGCTGTCGCTTTGGCTTTCGGTTCGGCTTTCACTACCGGCGTGATTTCTTCATTCGCTTCAACCGGTGCAGGTGGTGCATCCGGCATCACAAAGGCAGCGAGAGCAGGTTGCTCAGGGCGACGACGCTCGGCCTGTTCTTCTTCCGAAGGCAGCGCCATTTCTGCTTCATGCAACTTCGGCAGGTGATAGCTCAGCGTCTGAGTTTCTTCGCCTTTACGTACACGCAGCACGGAGTAGTGCGGGGTTTCCATCTGATCGTTTGGCACGATAATGGCGCGGACACCACCCTGGCGCTTCTCAATCGCGCTTACCGCATCACGTTTCTCGTTCAGCAGGTAAGAGGCAACCGGCACCGGTACAATGGCATGAACTTCTTTGGTGTTGTCTTTCAGCGCTTCTTCTTCAATCAGGCGCAGAATCGACAGCGACAGCGATTCGTTATCACGAATAGTGCCAGTACCGCTACAACGCGGGCACACGTGATGGCTGGATTCACCCAGTGACGGGCTAAGGCGCTGACGTGACATCTCCAGCAGGCCAAAGCGAGAAATATGGCTGATCTGGATACGTGCGCGATCCTGGCGGACGGCTTCACGCAGACGGTTTTCTACCGCGCGCTGATGGCGTACTGGCGTCATATCGATAAAATCGATCACGATCAGGCCACCAAGGTCACGCAGACGCAGCTGACGAGCGATTTCGTCGGCGGCTTCCAGGTTGGTATTGAAAGCCGTCTCTTCGATATCGCCGCCACGGGTGGCGCGTGCGGAGTTGATATCAATCGCAGTCAGTGCTTCGGTGCTGTCGATAACAATAGAACCGCCGGATGGCAGACGCACTTCACGCTGGAAGGCGGATTCAATTTGCGATTCGATTTGGTAGTGGCTGAACAGCGGAATTTCACCGGTGTACAGTTTGATTTTGCTACTGAAATCCGGGCGACCCAGGGCAGCGATATGCTGACGTGCCAGCTCCAGCACTTTCGGGTTATCGATAAGAATCTCACCGATATCCTGACGCAGATAGTCGCGGAAGGCGCGAACGATCACGTTGCTTTCCTGATGGATCAGGAAGGGGGCCGGACGGTTTTCCGCTGCTTTCTTGATCGCTTCCCAGTGTTTCAGGCGGAAGCTTAAGTCCCACTGCAGCGATTCGGCAGATTTGCCCACGCCCGCAGTACGCACAATCAGACCCATGCCTTCCGGCAGTTCCAGGGCTGATAACGCTTCTTTCAGTTCAGTGCGATCGTCACCTTCAATACGGCGCGAAATACCACCCGCACGCGGGTTATTCGGCATCAGCACCAGGTAGCTACCGGCCAGCGAAATAAAGGTTGTCAGTGCTGCCCCTTTATTACCGCGTTCCTCTTTATCAATCTGAACGATAACTTCCTGGCCTTCACGCAGCACATCTTTGATGTTGGGACGTCCGTGCGCATTGTAATTAGCGGGGAAGTATTCGCGGGAGATTTCTTTCAGAGGGAGAAAACCGTGACGCTCAGCACCGTAATCAACAAACGCAGCTTCCAGGCTGGGTTCAATACGGGTGATTTTACCTTTGTAGATGTTGGCTTTTTTCTGTTCGTGTCCGGGGCTTTCGATATCCAGATCGTACAGACGTTGACCGTCAACCAGGGCAACGCGCAACTCCTCCTGCTGAGTTGCGTTAATTAACATTCTTTTCATCTTGACTTACTCGTTATTCTCTCATGAGTGACAAAGCTGCGGGCATCGTTACCCTGGACGAGAATCAACCGATGGCCCCGTGTCATTAATGCACTGACGTCAACCTCACGGTTGTCGGCGGCTAAAGGGGCGCAAATCTTGTCGGTGGCCTGTTTTTCATAAGGAAATCCAGCGCCTGAAGGTGGAAGTGCTACTCGAGTATTCAAAAATCCACACATCCCAGTCTGTCGTCCTGGCTGCAACCCGCAGCCCGCTAAGTGCCTGATTTAACATTACGTCTTACGCCATTGCTGCGTGTCCGTTTAATCCGGCAAAATGACTTATTTCGCTCTTTTTCCAGCCTGAATCTTTCCAGGACAGAAACCCCTGCATTATTCCATTGCTAGCCTTCATATAGCAAGGCGACTTTTGCCGAGCTGTGAAGTTTATTCATCCTTAACCTGTTCATTTGCAGGGCTAATCATCGCAACGCTGAAAAAGACAGCATTTCGTCCGTTTCAGCAAGCGACCTGAGAGAGTTAAGCACAGAAAAAGGGGTGGCGCTATCCAGGGACACTATTTAGAATCGCGACCATGAAAACTGAGAATCCAGGCGTACAATTTGTCGCCATTACGGCTGAAAATGCCGGACAACGCATTGATAACTTTTTGCGCACCCATTTGAAGGGGGTGCCGAAAAGTATGATTTATCGCATTCTGCGTAAAGGCGAAGTGCGGGTAAATAAAAAGCGCATCAAGCCCGAATATAAACTGGAAGAGGGTGATGAACTGCGCATCCCGCCAGTCCGCGTTGCGGAGCGGGAAGAACAGGCATTGTCACCCAGGCTGGAAAAAGTGGCTTCGCTGGCGGATGCCATCCTCTATGAAGATGATTATTTACTGGTGCTGAATAAACCCTCCGGCACAGCGGTGCATGGTGGCAGCGGTCTGAGCTTTGGCGTGATTGAAGGGCTGCGTGCGCTGCGTCCGGAGGCACGCTTCCTTGAGCTGGTGCATCGACTGGATCGTGACACCTCCGGTATTTTGCTGGTGGCGAAAAAACGTTCAGCACTCCGTTCCCTGCACGAACAACTGCGTGAAAAGGGAATGCAAAAAGATTACCTGGCACTGGTGCAGGGTGACTGGCCTTCACACCTGAAAGTGGTTCAGGCACCGTTGCTGAAAAATATTCTGCAAAGCGGCGAGCGCGTGGTGCGCGTCAGTGCGGAGGGCAAACCCTCCGAGACGCGATTTAAAGTTGAGGAACGCTTTGGTTTTGCCACGCTGGTCAAAGCCAGCCCGGTAACCGGCCGCACCCACCAGATTCGCGTTCATACGCTGCATGCGGGCCATCCGATTGCCTTTGATGATCGCTACGGTGAACGTGAATTTGATCGTCAGCTGGCATCAACCGGGCTTTCCCGCCTGTTCCTGCATGCCGCTGCACTGACTTTTACTCATCCGAACACCGGTGAGACGCTGCGCATGGAAGCGCCGCTTGACGGCGCTTTAAAGCATTGTCTGGCGCAGTTACGCCAGAAAAAAGCCTGATCACCGTGGCAGGTATCAACTCAACGGGTTGATACCTGCCTGGCGTAGCATCTCATTCAGCGCAATCAACGGTAAGCCAATCAACGCATTGGGGTCACGTCCTTCCAGCTTTTCAAACAAACAAATGCCAAGACCTTCGCTTTTGAAGCTTCCTGCACATTGCAAAGGTTGTTCTTTTGCGACATAAGCGGCGATTTCTGCCTGACTCAGGGCACGAAAATGCACCGTAAAGGGTTCACAGCATAAAAATTGTTGTGCATTCTGTGGCTGAATTAGCGCCAGACCGGTATAGAAGGTGATTGCCTTACCACTGGCGGCAGCTAACTGGCATCGTGCGTTCTCCTCCGTATGTGGCTTACCGGTGATGTTGCCATCCAGCACGCATACCTGATCGGAACCAATGATCCAGCGATCCGGGTATTGTTCAGCCAGCGCCTTGGCTTTTGCCAGTGCCAGCCGTTGCACCAACGCTTCTGCCGTCTCACCGGGGAGTGGTGTTTCATCGGTATGCGGTGCCGCGCAGATAAAAGGCAGGCCAAGCTTACTCAATAAAGCCTGACGGAACGGAGAAGTTGAGGCTAAAACCAGCGGTGTCATCATTTTTTTTCAGAATAGATAGCGTAAAGGTGACAGTCATTTTAAACTGTGCGCCGCACTGGATGCGACTAACGGGTGAAAGATGCCGTGAAACGGCCTTTTTCTTTGACTCTATGACGTTACAAAGTTAATATTCGCGCCCTATGCAAAAGGTAAAATTACCCCTGACGCTCGATCCGGTACGCGCCGCGCAAAAACGCCTTGATTATCATGGCGTTTATTCACCTGAACTGGTGGCGCGCGTGGCCGACTCGGTCGTGAGTGTGGACAGTGATGTGGAATGTGCCATGTCGTTTGCGGTTGACAACCAGCGCCTCGCCGTTCTGCAAGGAACAGCGGATGTGCAGGTAACGTTGTTATGTCAGCGCTGCAACCAGCCGTTTCCGCATCAGGTTCACGTAAGCTATTGCTTCAGTCCTGTCTCTACTGAAGAGCAGGCCGAGGCACTGCCGGAAGCCTACGAACCGGTCGATGTCGATGATTTTGGCGAGATTGATCTGTTGGCGGTGATCGAAGATGAAATCATCCTCGCACTGCCGGTGGTTCCGGTGCATGATTCTGAACACTGTGAAGTGTCCGACGCGGACATGGTCTTTGGAAAGCTGCCTGAAGAGGCAGAAAAACCAAACCCATTTGCCGTATTAGCCAGTTTAAAGCGTAAGTAATAGGAGTAAGGTCCATGGCCGTACAACAGAATAAACCCACCCGTTCTAAGCGTGGTATGCGTCGTTCTCATGATGCTCTGACCACCACCACTCTGTCTGTAGATAAAGTTTCTGGTGAAACTCATCTGCGTCACCACATCACTGCGGATGGTTACTACCGCGGTCGCAAGGTAATCGCTAAGTAATTCTTGCGGTTACGCAAGGCGATACTTTGACACGTTTGACCCTGGCGATAGATGCCATGGGCGGGGACTTCGGTCCCTGCGTGACAGTGCCTGCAGTCTTGCAGGCACTGGCCTCTCATTCGCACCTGATTATCCTTCTGGTCGGCAATCCCGACATCATCACGCCATTACTTGCCAAAGCGGATTCCTCTGTACTGGAGCGTTTGCGGGTTATTCCTGCCGAATCGGTTATTGCAAGTGATGCCAGACCTTCTCAGGCGATTCGTAACAGTCGCGGTAGCTCAATGCGTATCGCGCTGGAGCTGGTGAAAGAGGGTCAGGCTCAAGCCTGTGTCAGTGCGGGAAATACCGGCGCACTGATGGGGCTAGCCAAGTTATTATTAAAGCCGCTGGAAGGTATTGAACGTCCGGCGTTGATGACCGTTCTGCCGCACCAGCAGCAGGGTAAAACGGTCGTACTGGATCTGGGCGCGAATGTTGAGTCCAACAGTGAAATGCTGGTGCAGTTTGCTGTGATGGGTGCAGTGGTGGCCGAAGAAGTGCTGGCCATTACACAACCGCGTGTGGCATTGCTTAATATCGGACAGGAAGAGACCAAAGGTCTGGAAACTATCCGTATGGCAGCTGCGGTGCTGCGGGAATCGCCGCAAATCAACTATATTGGTTATCTTGAGGGGAACGATCTCCTCACTGGCAAAACGGATGTGCTGGTTTGCGATGGCTTTGCTGGCAATGTCACGCTGAAAACCATGGAAGGCGTGGTAAGAATGTTTCTTTCTCTGCTCAAGTCGTCAGGTGAAGGAAAAAAACGGGCCTGGTGGCTGAAATGGCTGGGGCGCTGGATCCTAAAGCGTCTGACAAAGCGTTTCGGTCATCTCAACCCCGACCAGTACAATGGCGCTTGTCTGTTAGGATTGCGCGGGACGGTAATCAAAAGCCATGGTGCGGCGAATCAACGCGCCTTTACCGTGGCGATAGAACAGGCAGAGCAGGCGGTGCGGCGGCAAGTCCCTGAACGGATTGCGGCGCGTCTGGATACTGTATTAGCCAGGAGTGACAAAGCGTAGATGTTTACCAAAATTCTCGGTACGGGCAGCTATTTGCCTAGCCAGGTGCGCAGCAACGCGGATCTGGAAAAAATGGTGGAGACTTCGGACGAGTGGATTGTCACCCGTACCGGTATCCGTGAGCGCCGCATTGCTGCGCCGGATGAAACAGTAGCGAGCATGGGTTACTCGGCAGCACAGCGCGCCCTGGAAATGGCGGGTGTGGCAGCCAGTGATGTGGGCTTAATTATTGTCGCGACGACATCTTCCAGCCACGCATTCCCCAGTTCAGCCTGCATGATCCAGCAAATGCTGGAAATCGACGATTGCGCCGCTTTTGACCTTGCGGCAGCATGCGCGGGCTTTACCTATGCGCTGAGCGTTGCCGATCAATACATCAAAAATGGCGCGGTGAAACATGCGTTGGTGATCGGGGCTGACGTGCTGGCACGGACCCTGGACCCGGCGGACCGTGGCACCATCATTTTGTTTGGTGATGGCGCGGGTGCTGTGGTACTGGGTCAGAGCAGCGAACCGGGCATCATTTCAACTCATCTGCACGCGGATGGTCGCTACGGCAAATTGCTGACTCTGCCTTATCAGGATCGTGAACAGCAGGATCAGCCAGCCTACCTCACTATGGCAGGCAATGAAGTCTTCAAAGTGGCGGTGACTGAGCTGGCACATATTGTGGATGAAACATTGCAGGCGAATAATCTCGATCGCGAAATGCTCGACTGGCTGGTACCTCATCAGGCTAACCTGCGCATTATTAGCGCCACAGCAAAAAAACTGGGTATGGGAATGGATAAAGTGGTGGTGACGCTGGATCGTCACGGTAACACCTCTGCTGCCTCCGTACCGAGCGCGCTGGATGAAGCTGTACGTGATGGCCGTATCAAGCCCGGACAACTGATTCTGCTGGAAGCCTTTGGTGGTGGTTTCACCTGGGGTTCCGCGCTGGTTCGCTTT
>NZ_JAPWKD010000010.1 GCF_028283705.1 Pantoea sp. | reverse complement strand
CTTGCGTCCTGATGCAACGCTTCTGCGGCTGGTACAGTCAGAATTGCAGGACATACTTCGTGGCCTGCCGGTTGATGCTTCTGTACCTGATGAAAAAACTGCGCTGCTCGCAGCGCTTAATGCAGTGGAAACATCTCAGGCTGTACCGGATTTGAAGAGACCAGAAGAACAGTCATCAGAGAAGGAAACCGCTGATATCAGTAGCATCATGGAGGTGCGGAATTCTCTGACCACGCGCATCGCAGACGTGATAAAGCAGCAGCTGCAATCCCTCCCGGGAGAAAAAGAGCCGGACTATGCATCGCTGGTCCGGCAGGCTTCCGCTGCTCTTGCAGGCGAAAACAACCTGCCGGACAGTGCTGCTGTGCAGGCAGTACTGAGTGCGCTTTCAGGTGTTCAGATCCCTTCAGATTTACGCTGGTCGTCTGACGCCAGCCCTGGCGAAACGATCCCGCCTGGTGTGCTGAAACAGGTACAGGAAGAACAGGACCGGAACCGGGCACATTTAAAAAATATGCAGAATGACCTGTCAGAAAAAGTGCTGGCCAGTGCAGCACGGGAAATGGAAAGACAGCGTCAGCCTGAGATCCCGACGGAAACAAGAGGCCGCCAGTCCGAACGGGAAGAACTGTCCCATGACAGGGCCAGAAATATTCAGAAAGAACGCTAATCACCTCTGCCGGTCCCTTTCCGGCAGTCAACATACCCCCTACGGCTGAATGCCGGATTATGAGAACTTGCCATGAAAACAATGTTTAAAGCGGCAGCGCTTGCGCTGGTCCTGAGTACGTCTTTTGCCACGGCAGATGCTTTTGCAGCAGAGAAGGCTGATTTCACGCCGGCACAGCAGGCGAGAATCGGTGAGATTGCGGCAGAATACCTGGTAGCCCACCCCGATGTGCTGATTGAAGTGAGCCGGAAATTGCAGGCCCGCCAGGCTGAACTCCAGCGGCAGGCCCTGGTATCCGCCGTGTTACACAGCCATCGCCTGCTGATGCAGCTCGATGGCGTACCGGTGAAAGGTCCTTCTGGATCTGCCGTGATTGTGACGCAGTTTTTTGACTATGAATGCAGCGTATGCAGCGCAATGGCCCCGATTATGGAGAGAGTGATGGCCGCGAATCCGAATGTGCGTTTTGCCTTCCGTGACTGGACTATCTTTGCCGGACGTTATCAGGAATCCACAATGGCTTCCCACCGCGGTCTGGATGTCTGGCGGCAGAAGGGGGCTGATGCTTATATGGCCTATCACAACGGGATTTACCGCACAGGGCATAATGAGGGGCATCTGACTGCTCAGGATATTGAAAGCGTGGCCACTGCCGCCGGTGCGGGAGCGGAAAATGTCAGCGTGCGCAGTCAGTCAGATGCCCTGATTAAAGGCAATGATGAGCTGGCTGAAATGCTGGGTCTGACCGGGACGCCGGGGATTATCGTGATGCCGGCAGAGAATGCTACGGCTGCGAATACCACCGTGTTTCCAGGGATGGCGGGTGATAAGGCGTTGCAAGAGGCAATAGCCCGTGCAGCAAAAGGCTGAAAAAAAAAGCCCGGCAAACTTGTCGGGCTAACCAGCAATACTGGTTATACATAGATGACTATTTACGTCACACTAGATTAGGATCGGTAAAAGCAGCTGAGTCCTTAACACTTCTAACGGTCAGATCTTTCAGCATGTTCGTTCTGTCGGCACCACTGATATAAGACTTTAATCACCATTCATGTTGTCCGCTCCACGCAACATGGTGTTTGCTGATGTTTACCACACCTTTTAGGAAATCATCATGCTGAGCTGAGAGGACTTTTACATGATAAAGCAAATGCGCCAGCAGGGCGTCTACATTGTCGATATCGCCGCGCAAATCGGCTGCTCCGAAAGGACCGTACGGCGCTGCCTGCAGTATCCCGAGCCTCCGGCACGCCAGACGCGCCATAAGATGGCCAAACTGAAGCCGCACATGGATTACATCGACATGCGGCTGGGCTAAAACGTCTGGAACGCCGAAATCATCTTCCAGGAAATCAGAGCGCAGGGCTAGACCGGGGGACGTTCCATGCTGCGCTACTACATCCAGCCCAAACGGAAAATGCGGCCTTCCCGGAAAACGGTGCGCTTTGAAACCCAGCCGGGTTATCAGCTTCAGCACGACTGGGGCGTCATCGAAGCGAAGGTTGCTGGTCAGCCATGCCGCGTTAACTTCGCCGTCAATACACTGGGGTTCTCCCGACGCTTCCACGCCTGGGCCAACGACAATCAGGACGCGGAGCATACTTACGAGTCGCTGGTGCGTGCCTTCCGCTACTTCGGCGGCGGCGTGAAAACCGTGCTGGTCGACAACCAGACAGCAGCGATGCTCCGGAACCACAACGGACATGTGCTGTTCAACGCCGGCTTCCAGCTTCTGGCGGACCACTACGGCTTCACGCCCCGGGCCTGCCGCTCGCGGCGGACCCGTACCAAAGGCAAGGTGGAGCGCATGGTGAAGTACCTGAAAGAGAACTTCTTCGTGCGCTATCGCCGCTTCGACAGCTTCACTCATCTCAATCAGCAGCTGGAACAGTTGCTTGCAGAGGTGGCCGATGAGCGTGAGCTTCGCCCGTTCCGTCAGACGGCGGCGGAGCGGTTCGCAGAGGAGCAGCCCCATCTGCAGCCGCTACCAGCTACGGACTACGACACGAGCTACTTCGACATCCGTCACGTGACATGGGACGGTTACATCGAAGTCAGGGGGCAGCCGATACAGCGTGCCGGAGGCCTGGTGCGGGCACCCGGTCTCTATCCGCATCACGCTCGACGATGAGTTGCGCATCTATGGTAACGAGATGCTGCTCGCGTCGCACCGGCTGGCGGCCCCCGGCGCGGGATGGCAGACGGTGTCGGAGCATCACGCCCCGCTGTGGCAGCAGGTGAGTCGCGTGGAGCACCGGCCACTGAGCACCTATGAGGATCTGCTGTGATGCACGAGCTGGAGTCGCTGCTGAGCCGTCTGAAGATGGACCACCTGAGCTATCACGTTGAAAGCCTGCTGGAGCAGGCAGCAAAGTCGGAGCTGAACTACCGCGAGTTCGTGTGTATGGCACTGCAGCAGGAATGGAGCGGGCGGCACCAGCGGGGAATGGAATCCCGGCTGAAGCAGGCGCGCTTCCCGTGGGTGAAAACGCTGGAGCAGTTCGACTTCAGCTTCCAGCCGGGCATCGATCGTAAAGTGGTGCGCGAGCTTGCCGGGCTGGCGTTCGTTGAGCGTAGCGAGAACGTGATCCTGCTGGGTCCGCCCGGCGTAGGGAAAACGCACCTGGCGGTCTCGCTGGGTGTGAAAGCTGCAGACACGGAGCACCGTGTGCTGTTCATGCCACTGGACAGACTGGTTGGTACGCTGATGAAAGCGCGGCAGGAAAACCGGCTGGACCGACAGCTGCAGCAGCTGAGCTACGCGCGGGTGCAGATCCTGGATGAAATCGGCTATCTGCCGATGAACGGGGAAGAAGCGAGCCGGTTCTTCCGGCTGCTGAATCGCCGTTATGAGAAAGCCAGCATCATCCTGACGTCAAACAAGAGGTTCGCTGACTGGGGCGAAATGTCCGGGGATAACGTATTGGCAACGGCGATCCTGGATCGGCTGCTGCATCACTCAACAACACTGAATATCAAAGGAGAAAGCTACCGGTTGAAAGAGAAACGTAAAGCAGGGGTGCTGGTGAAAAGCTCAGCGCCAATCAACGAAGGTGAAATGGCAGAAACTGGCCACTTCACTGGAGAATAGCGGCAACCAGAATGGTGACTGCATTAAAAATATCCTAGCGTTGACAAACCAGTTGCTGACGTCCGTAATGAGGTCCGGCATGATGAGGTCCAGGGTGGCGTCACGGGACTTCAGCCTCGACAGCGTGAGCCCATAACCAGCCAGCTACGTCTCATCTGGAGTGGTTCAATGCCGTGGCTTTCGAACAGCAGCATCAGACGATCGTACATGGTTTCGATGTGGATCTGATGCGGCGAGGTTTCAATGTTAACCACGCCGTCCACGATGATGTTGATGCACTGCGAAACTGAAATCCCCAGCGTCTCACTCTGCGCCTGCTGGTAGGCGCGGGTCTGTGGCTTCAGCCGGATTGAGGTGACTTCTTTACGCCCGTCGTCGTCTTCTTCCATCTGTTTTACCGCCCGGTCATGTCCGCCGGTAAGCAGCGAGTGCAAAATTTTAGTCACTGAGTGCATAATAGGCCTTGTGTAGTTGTTTGTATTACATCCTCGCAGTTTCATTTTTTTGTCGGAAAAGGGAATACATCCGTATACAAAAATGCCGGATCACTCTGTGTGCCCTGCATCAGATCCGGTAAAGGGCAAAAGCGGAAATTACTATAGTTGTTAGTCAATCTATTGAGGTCATAATTACCGCCAGCTATCTGTTCAGGCTGCGTGAACTGAATCACTATTTTAATAAAGCTGGTTCAAAATCAGCTGACTGAACCGCCCGAAGCTAATCTTAGCTGCCTGGCGGTTCAAGCTTTTCGCTCACGACGTGGTATCCCTGCCTGTCAAAATCATCCTGATGTACCGGCAGATCTTGGCCTGACTGATACCAGCCGCCGCCTTCTCCATCAGCAAAATACCAGACCTGTGGATACTGTTCATTCTGCTGAACCCAGTAAAATCCCTGCTGCATTTTGTCCTCCCCTTGAATCAGACGCGTTCGCAGTTGAACGCGAAAGTGGTCATGCTTCGTAAGCCTGCCCGCAACATCCTTCTGCCTCAACAATTTAAGGGCGTACAACCGAAGCTATAGAGCGCGGCTTCAGCTCGCTAAAGAGAGCATAATAACCCCTTAGCCGGGGGAATCGCCCGAACGGTTCGTCCGGGAAGAGTTTTCAGCTTGCACCACATAAGGCCGATATGGATACCCGTAGGCTCATTAATACAGGATAGCGCTCGGGTGCCCAAAAATGTCTGGCTTAATCGAGGGTTTCTTCCATTTTACCCCGCCTGCTGATTTTGCCGCCCTTACGGCCTGCCTCGAAAGCCCGCTCCGGATTGTTATGGAAGTTGCCACTGTGACTTGCTCCCCGTTGATTAACATAAGGTTGTGCTAGTAAAGTCCCCCTCGACGATGATAACAATTGCAAACTTCCGATCCTCGTTTACAGCGGGCCTTGCGCCCGGTCCGTAATGGTCTTTAAATATCCTAAAGCCAATTACCCAGTAGCAAATATTTTGGCTACAAATGTTATGGCAAGAAGAAAAAATCATCTGATACAGCCATGATGGCTGCTGAGATTTCCCTGCTCCTGCTGATCCTTCTTAAAAAGGTTTATCAGAAGCCGCAGTGACTGTTCTGGCCATTTTTTCCTGCTTCAGATAGATGCTTTGTGTTTGTTTTCTGTGAAATTATCTAGCTCGCCACGATGTCCAGTCATAATATTTACTCTTTGTGAAACGAAATACATGAACTTTTTATTTTCTATGTGTGTGGTGCTCTTTAAGGTTAGAGTAATACTTAAATGCCACAAACGTGATAGTTGACGTTTTTACGCTGCGCTTTAATAAGGGTGCATTCTTTCTTGCCGTTATATTCGTTTCGCTTGAAGCTATTAACTGTGCTGAGTATAAGGATTGTTATCACCAACCACTCATTTCGATGGGAAGAATAAGAAGCTCATGGCTATTTTGAAAAAATATCGCTTTGGACTGTAAAATAACCACTATGGATAATCAACTGAGGGGGGATTAACCTTCAAGTATCAGGAGTAATTCAGTCAGGCAGTGATGAGTGGTTTTCTTCATCGCTTCTTCGCATTGATCTGAAAAACACTTAGGGCTGGTATGAACACAACCCTCAGGAAGGCGCTATGCGAACCAGACTGTACCTTTAATCGTACTGTCTTTCTCCATCTTCAGGTCCGGCATAACCGCCGGCGGCAATGCCTGTCGCATCATCAGAAAGGGCTTTGCCTCAGGCCATTTCGCTGACCGCAGCCTCACTGACTGCCGTATATCGTTCGAGGATTTTCATGCTGACGTTCAACGCTCGGTGTTTGGTCGGGTTGGTATAAGTGATAAAGCCACTGCTGTAAAAAAGACTAGTTTCACTCTCGCCGCCAGCGCCATACCGATCCAGACTGAAGTACAGGATTCAGCCGTAGCGATGGTTAGTTTTTTCTGAATCAGTTATTTCTTTCATTCGGAAGCTACTTCAATCACATCATTATTCATTTGTTTCCTCCTGTATATATGTAAAAAATTCAACGTCTCACAGCAAAAGGCTGAAAAGCATGCATTGAGAATGTCACGTAATCTTGTAATGGCACCTTAATCAGAAGGTGGTAGTCTGGTAAAAAGAAGAATAAGAACATTATCAAAAATAATGAGATATCGGCAGCGACAATGAGGTTGGTCGAATATTATTCCCTGTCGCTTGGCTTTCCGTTAATGAGCGGAGTCATGATGGGGTTGTGATGAACAAAATTGTTAGGATTATTGCTGGTGCTGGTTTGTTTCATCACAATTGTTAAATTTAACTCTTGGAAGACTGTTATTTAAATTGCTTCGATATTTCAGGGGGTAATGTGAAGAGAAACGTAATAATGTGAGTCACAATGCGAATTGTTTTCTTTATGTCGCATCATAAAAGTGATGGTTTATTTTCAAGCAACTATACTCAATAATCTTTACCGCGATTGGGGATAGACAATGTTTGGACTTGATGCCTTTCATCTGGCGCGTATTCAGTTTGCTTTTACGGTATCGTTCCACATTATTTTCCCGGCGATAACCATTGGACTGGCGAGTTTCCTCGCTGTGCTTGAGGGGATGTGGCTCAGAACAAGTAATGAAACCTACCGCGATCTCTACCATTTCTGGTCCAAAGTGTTCGCCGTCAATTTTGGTATGGGCGTGGTGTCAGGACTGGTTATGGCCTATCAGTTCGGCACTAACTGGAGCGGTTTTTCACAGTTTGCGGGCAGTATTACGGGCCCCCTGTTGGCTTATGAAGTTCTGACGGCATTCTTTCTGGAAGCCGGATTTCTCGGAGTGATGTTATTTGGCTGGAATCGGGTAGGACCTGGATTACATTTTTTCGCGACCTGTATGGTGGCGCTCGGCACGCTGATCTCAACATTCTGGATTCTGGCCTCAAACAGTTGGATGCATACGCCGCAGGGTTACCTGATCGAAAATGGCATCGTCGTACCACAGGACTGGTTCAAAATCATCTTCAACCCTTCCTTCCCCTATCGCTTATTCCATATGTCGATCGCGGCCTTTCTTGCCAGTGCATTCTTTGTCGGGGCTTCTGGTGCATGGCATTTGCTCCGGGGGAATGATATCCCTGCAATCCGAAAAATGTTCTCAATGGCTTTATGGATGGCACTGTTGGTGGCGCCCATCCAGGCTATGGTGGGGGATGCGCATGGCCTCAATACACTTGAACATCAACCCGCGAAAATAGCCGCCATTGAAGGTCACTGGGAAAACCCGCCGGGGCAAGCTACGCCGCTGGTGTTATTTGGCATTCCAGACATGAAAGAAGAGCGAACCAAGTATGCTCTCGAGGTGCCTTACCTGGGCAGCCTCATTCTTACTCATACACTGACGAAGCAGGTACCCGCGTTAAAGAGCTTTCCTAAGGAGAATCGACCCAATTCTCTCGTTATTTTCTGGTCCTTCAGAGTGATGGTCGCCATGGGGCTTTTGATGATCAGCCTTGGAGTGATCAGCCTCTGGCTACGTTTTAAAAAACGTCTTTATACATCTCGTCCTTTTCTGTGGTTTGCGCTTGTGATGGGCCCATCCGGACTTATTGCCATATTGGCCGGTTGGTTCACCACAGAAATAGGGCGACAACCTTGGGTGGTCTATGGCGTTCAACGGACTATAGATGCGGTCTCAACGCACGGAGAATTGCAGATGAGCCTCAGCCTGTTGGCCTTTATTTTGGTCTATTCCTCAGTCTTTGGGGTGGGGTACATCTATATGATGCAGCTTATTAAGAAGGGACCGCGGACCGGGGAGGGTAAAACTGTCCGGCAAGGTGGGCCGGGACAGGATAAAACGCCAGCACGTCCCCTTTCTGCAACGCATGAAAGTTTAGAAGACACACAGGAGGACAAGTCATGATTGACTTCTCAGTGATCTGGTTTGCCATTATTGTTTTCTCCACGTTGATGTACATCGTCATGGACGGTTTTGATTTGGGGATTGGTATTCTGTTTCCCTTTATTAAAAGCGCTCAAGAGCGCGATGTTATGATGAACACCGTCGCGCCAGTCTGGGATGGAAATGAGACCTGGCTGGTGCTGGGAGGGGCTGGACTCTATGGCGCATTCCCGCTTGCCTATGCGGTCATCGCGGACGCGCTGGCTATCCCTCTGACGCTCATGCTGATCGGACTGATTTTCCGCGGTGTGGCCTTCGAATTTCGCTTCAAAGCCACGGAAGCGCACCGCGCATTCTGGGACAAATCTTTTATCGGTGGTTCGTTACTGGCAACCTTTAGTCAGGGCGTAGCCGTAGGCACCATCCTAAATGGCTTTCCAGTCAAAGAGCGAACCTTTGCCGGATCAGCAATGGACTGGCTGACGCCGTTCACACTGTTTTGCGGACTGGGGCTGATCATCGCCTATGCCTTGCTCGGCTGTACATGGTTAATCATGAAAACCGAGCATGACCTCCATAAAAAAATGTCATCACTAACCACACCGCTATTATATTTGCTGCTGGCTGTGGTCGGGGGCATCAGCCTGTGGACGCCTTATGCGCATGACCCTATTGCGCACCGCTGGTTTAGCGTGCCTAATATATTCTGGTTTTTACCTGTACCGGTGCTGGTTCTGGTATGCGCGTGGGGAATTATGCGTGCAGTTAAGCGTGAAGCGCACTATTCGCCCTTCCTTTTAACGCTCGGTTTGATCTTTTTAGGGTTCTCAGGGTTGGGCATCAGTATCTGGCCAAACATCATTCCCCCTTCCATAACGATTTGGGCAGCCGCTTCGCCCCCGCAGAGCCAGGCATTCATGCTGGTTGGCAGTTTACTGATTATCCCGGTGATCCTCGGATATACCTTGTGGAGCTATTACGTCTTTCGTGGAAAAACCCGTATGGGCGAGGGGTACCATTAAATGTTGCCACGTCAAAAGAACGAACAGCCCACCCACGACGTTAAAGCATGGTGGAAGCGGCTGTTTTGGCTGATAGTCATTTACTCAACCAGCGTGTTGGTGTTGGGGATTGTTGCTTCTCTTTTCAGATTGATGATGAACGCTGCGGGCATGCGTTCAGAATAATTCCCAATAAGCTGTCTGCTATTATTTGTTCTGATAGGGGTCGTGACGCATGAAGTGATGACGATGAATACAACAGATGTGCTGCCATTTTGACGCGTAACGGGTAAAAAAATACCCGCCTGAGCGGGTGAATTTCGTTACAAGGGATAATCTCCCTAAAAGTTAAGATAATAGTAGGACTTGAAAGTTCAGATTTTCTTTCTATTTTTATCCTTAAGTAAAACTATCCCTCAGTAGCTTGGGTTTGAGAGAGATGCAATCACAAATAGCCGGAATGATTGGGTATGCTATCGGAACAGCAGTGATAGCGCTCACCGCAAAGGGTTTAAGCATAACGAAAGGCAATATCCTGTATGAGCTGGAAAGAAGGGCAGCTTCTTCCAGAGATCTGCCTGTCATCAACAGCAGTTGAACTTTGCCCCACCTTTGTTTAACAACGGCAGTTGTAATTTGCCCCACCTGATTACTCAGGATTAGGCTCCGTTATTAACCCTGCTTTTCGTTTCTGTTTTAGTCGATAGCTTTCTCCTTTTATCTGGACTACGTGTGAGTGATGCAGGATCCTGTCCAGCATGGATGAAGTCAGTGCTGCGTCACCTGCAAGCATCTGATCCCATTGCCCCAACGGCAGGTTAGAGGTGAGGATTGTTGCATTTTTCTTCTACCGTTTAGCCACAACCTGGAAGAACAATTTTGCTTCTTCCTGACTGAACGGTAGATAACCTATTTCGTCAATGAACAGCAGTTTCGGTGTCAGAACCTCACGATGCAGCGAATTTTTGTAACGCTCCTGCCGCTGTACCGTTGACAGTTGCAGCAGCAGAGCAGTCGCAGTTGTGAAGCGAACTTTGATACCAGCCCGCACAGCCTCGTATCCTAGTGCGATGGCAAGATGTGTTTTGCCCACCCCTGAAGGTCCCGGGAGTATCACGTTTCACCCCGTTCGATAAAACTCAGAGATCTCAGGGACTGCAGCTGTTTGTATGGTGCACCCGTAGCAAAGATAAAGTCATATTCTTCGAAGGTTTTGAACGCCGGGAAGACTGCCATATGTGTACATCGCCTGTCTGCGCTGATGACTAGCCAGTTATTCGTCCGGCAACAGATGTTCCGGAAAAATCGAGATAACACCATTCCTGGCTGACGGCCTGCTGGCTCAGTGCGGGAGCAGAACCAACCAGACTTTCCAGCTGAAGTTGTTCTGCCAGCGCAACTATCCGCTGATGCTGTAACTCTGTCATCATGCAGCTCCCGGACAGAACATGTCATAGATGTAAAGCGGATGGTGCAGCGGATTCTGGTCAAAGAAGTGAATGTCTTCTTTTATCATAAACTGCTCGACAGGCTTTTCATGATGAAGGGCAAGCATTGCCTGATGATCTTCAAGCCGACGTTCGTATGGGCGACAGTGGATGGTCTGATGCATCCGCTGGTTAGCAACCTCGCTAAGCTAGCGCCGGCCTTTCCGGTTAGCTGTCTCAACATCGACGGCAATACCTGCGGGCCTGAGCAGGGTCATCAATGGGATATAGAAGCTTTGCCCTCTGCCGGGTATAACCCACCATCCGCTCCCCCTTGGCTTTAGTCTGCGCACGGAACGGTCGGCATAGCCGGGGCGTGAAGCCCATTTCTTTCGCGAACTGCCACAGTAACGGATGGAAGCGGTGATAACCGGTCTGATATGCATCCCGCTGGATCACCACGGTTTTCATGTTGTCGCACAGGATTTCCTGAGGCATGCCCTGGAAGAACCTGAAGGCATTACGATGACAGCTTTTCATCGTCTCATAGCGCATGTTATCGGTGAACTCGATATTATAACCCAGGACGGCAACGAAGACGTGAAGCGGGAAGTGCCCGGTACGCATAGTGCCCCAGTCGACCTGCATCTGATGGCCGGGGTCGGTCTCAAAACGGATCACAGGTCCGGCAGGTAACGACTTGGGTTCGGTACGCAAAAAATGTCGCAATAATGACAACGAACCAGAATAGCGCTGAGACTTTATTTCCCGATGTAGCACCGTAGCCGGAAGCCGGTAAGGAAGGGAGTCGGCAATCCGTTTACGGATGTAATCCCGGTAAAAGTCGAGAAGACTCGCTGCCGGCGGACGTGGTGTATAGACAGGTTGCACCGGCAGGCTTATAAGGTATTAATCTACGGTATTACGGGAAACACCCAGCTGAGTAGCAATACTGCGGATGCTCATTTCCCGCTTATGAAGAATCTGAATTTCCATAACGTTCTCGAAAGTGACTATAAGCTCTCCCTTTTAGAGAGGGCAGATTAAACCCCGGGTCAAAGTTCATCAACTGTGGGGGCACTATTCCATTGAAGCGCACATCGATTCGCACCTACATTTCACCCAGCGAGGTGGCACTCAGTACCATCCAGGTCATACCGACCGACAGCATAACCAGTATAACGCTGCTGATGAACCAGCTAATAAAGGGATGATTTCTAATTTTATCGGGGACCTATTCCTGATGGCTTGACTCGGAGCTGAACTCCTTAATTGCCTGAAAGAAAAGTAATATAACAGACATAAACCGCGCAGAGCACCTTTCCTCCGCGCGCCATGGTGGGTATAGCGAGTGATGCCGGTTGCGGAAAAGGCCTGCGGCCGGAAAGGTAGTCTTTCCGTAAGGCCATCCTGCCGTTTCGGCTGGCATTACTTAAGGAAAATCCATAAATGTGACTTTGTGCAGGAAAGTTGATCCTCTTGAACCATACTGATTAGCATAAAGCTCTGTACACAGGTTGCCCGGTGGCAACCCGCCAGTTAAAAAAGGAGACCAACCTGAACGAAGATCGCATCAGCGGAAACTGGAAGCAGTTCAAAGGCAAAGTGAAGGAACAGTGGGGCAAGCTCACCGATGACGATATGGACGTGGCGGAAGGGAAGCGTGACCAGCTGGTTGGCCGTATCCAGGAGCGCTACGGTTACGGCAAGGAGCAGGCGGAAAAAGAGCTTCAGGACTGGGAAGACTCTAATCAGTACAAATGGTAGACAACGTAAGTCAGTTATAAAAAACCGGTGACGCGCCGGTTTTTAAGGGGGATATATCCGCTGCGCACGGCAGGTTGCGGTCCGCTTCGGGAAACATAATTCATCTCCTGAAAGTCCAGAAAGTCGTCCGCATCCCAAAACGGCCAGCCAGTCGTGGTGTTGACATGGTGCAGTGATGGCGGTACCGGAGCGCTGTAAAGTCCCTATTAATATCCCCGATTACTCAGGCGGTTCAGTCTGGATACCTGAGGATTCCCTTAATGACATAACGTTTTCAGGCAGCCATTCGGCAGACTTCAGCGGTATATCTCTCACTCACGGTTGCGTGGTCGCCCGGAAAACCTCAGAAAGGATCGAGAAATATGAAAGCCTTTACATATCATGGCCCGCATAAAGTCAGCGTAGACACCATGCCTGACCCCGGAATACAGGCTTCTGATGATATTATTCTGCGCGTGACAGCCACCGCAATCTGCGGCTCTGACCTTCATCTCTACCGGGGTAAAATTCCGGGAACCCACCATGGCGATATTTTCGGTCACGAATTTATGGGCGAAGTGGTCGAAGCCGGGGCGGCGGTAACGGCAGTCAGTAAGGGGGACCGAGTGGTTATCCCGTTTGTGATTGCCTGCGGTGACTGTTTTTTCTGCCATCTAAGCCAGTACGCTGCCTGTGAGAAGACTAACAGCGGAAACGGCGCAGCCCTTAACCCTAAGCATATGACGCCTCCGGCTGCGCTGTTCGGCTACAGTGATCTTTACGGGGGGATCCCCGGCGGGCAGGCAGAATATGTGCGCGTCCCCAAAGCCAATACGGGGCCGTTTAAGGTGCCGGATACGTTGTCAGATGAAAAAGTGCTCTTTCTCTCGGACATCCTGCCGACAGCATGGCAGGCGGTTAAAAACGCAGAGGTGAAGAAAGGATCGAGCGTTGCCATCTTTGGCGCAGGCCCGGTGGGGCTTTTAAGCGCCGCGTGTGCACGCCTTGAGGGCGCTGAACAGATATTTATGATAGATCACAACGATTATCGCCTGACTTTTGCCCGTGATCGCTACGGCGCCATTCCCGTTAACTTTGACAAAGTTGACGATCCGGCGGCGTGGATTATCGAGAACACCCGTGGCAACCGGGGTGTGGACGCTGTTATCGATGCGGTGGGCTTTGAAGCCAAGGGGAGCATGACTGAAACCATCATGACGACCCTGAAAATTGAAGGTAGCAGTGGCAAAGCGCTGCGTCAGTGTATTGCCGCCGTGCGCCGAGGCGGAACGGTCAGCGTCCCGGGCGTCTATGCAGGGTTCATACACGGCTTCCTGTTTGGAGACGCCTTCGATAAGGGATTAACGTTCAAAATGGGGCAGACGCATGTGCATGCTTATCTGCCGGATCTTCTTGCCCTTATTGAGCAGGGACATCTTAAGCCGGAGGAAATCGTCACCCACCATCTTCCCCTCGAAGATGCCGCCCGCGGGTATGAAATATTTGAGAAACGTCAGGAAGAATGTCGGAAAGTGATACTCGTTCCGGGCATGGCTGCTTCCAGCGCAACGGTATGACTAAAAGCGTTGCCCGCGCAGCAGCCAGTGCATGGGGCCTATTCCTCCTGTTCTGACCAGCAGGAATCGTTTAGAGATATTAATCCAGAAAGGTGCCTGCATCATCAGCGTGAATACCTCCCCCCTGTTATTGTTAAAAAACACACTTAACTCATTAGTGGAAAATAAACGAAGCGGGCGATTAGAGATTATTTTCGAAATGATGTTAGGTTCCATAACCTATTTGAACACTTGAAGTTCTTGCTAGCATTAACACTGCATAAGGCACACCTAAGCGCTATCATGATTAGATGAGAAATATTTGAGGTGTTAAATTATGACACGAAGAGGACATTAATATGACTCAGCATTGTGGTAATTCCGGCAACTTTTCCGAAGACCGCGAAAAGGCGTCTAAAGGCGGTTGGAAAGGCTGACAGAACAACCACCGAAGCCAAGCGGTAACGCGAGAGAATGCCGGTCAGCTGCACTGAGTTGCTTAACCATAGTCTGCAATCATCGTCCGGTGATTGCAGGCTTTAACTATTTCTTAAATTGTATGGTCTTCCATGTATTTTCCTGCTTTATTGTAATGATCTTCCACTAGGATTATTCCTAATCGATTAATTGAACCTCCTGATGTGCGCCTGAATTTAAATAAAGGTCTAAAATTTGTCAGGATGAAAAATATTTTATGCAATGTTAACAATACGTCTTGGGAGATTATTATGACGATTAAAACTCTGGAAGATTTATTCATTCACGATCTGTCTGATATCTACAGTGCAGAGAAGCAAATCACCCGCGCCCTGCCGAAAATGGCCAGGGCAGCTACGGATGAGAAGCTGATTGCCGCGTTTCAGCAGCACCTGGAAGAAACCCAGGGGCAGATTGAAAGAATTGACCAGCTGGTAGAGAGCACCGAAGGCGTGAAGATAAAACGTATGAAGTGTCATGCCCTTGAAGGCCTGGCTGAAGAAGCGCAGGAAATAATTGATTCGGTCGAGGCGGGCTCCGTACGTGACGCCGGGCTGATAGGTGCCGCGCAGAAGGTTGAGCACTATGAAATTGCCACTTACGGCACCCTGCAAGCGCTTGCCACAAAGCTTGGATATAAAGAGGCGGCCCGCCTGCTGGCTGAGACGCTGCAGGAAGAGAAAGCGACCGACGAAAAACTGACCATCATCGCGGAGCAGCAATAGGCTGTTAGCGCTTTCTGATTTCCTCATGTGATTGAACATTGCACGTAACGCTTACTGAGCAGAGCCTGGGTAAGTAATCAGGTCCGCAGGCCCTGAACCCTACTTGATTCCGGATCAGGGGGACATCGTTAACCTGAGAGGTACACCATGACGCATGAAGAGAACTATCTGGCCTGGGTGAAAGATGCCCACGCAATGGAAAAGCAGGCAGAAAGCATGCTGGAGAAAATGTCCGGCCGGCTTGAACATTATCCGGACCTCAAAGCGCGCATCGATCAGCATATTGAAGAAACGCGTGAACAGCAGGTCCTTGTCCAGTCCGTTATTGAACGTTATGACACATCAAGTTCCAGCCTCAAGGATGCGATGGGCAAGCTGTCGGCTTTGGGACAGGCGATGGGCGGCATGATGGCGGATGATGAAGTGGTAAAAGGCGCCATCAGCGGTTACGTTTTTGAGAACCTCGAAATCGGCAGTTATACGTCCCTGATTGCCTCCGCAAAACTTGTCGGCGATGCGGAGGGCGTGCGCATCTTTTCTCAAATCCGCGAGCAGGAAATAGCCATGGCCGAATGGTGCCTGCAGCACCTTCCCGACGTGACGGAACAATTTATGATCCGCTCTGCCACGCCTGGCGTGGAAGCAAAAAAATAAAGCTGTGCTTTAAAACCCGCTTAAGGCGGACATTTTTACGCCCGTAAAACTGGTTAACAGGAGTGAATGATGTTCAGACACGTTAAACAACTGCAGTACACAGTACGCGTTGCGGGGCCTAATCCGGGGCTCGCTAATTTATTGCTTGAGCAGTTTGGGGGCCCCCAGGGCGAGCTGGCAGCTGCATGCCGCTACTTTACTCAGGGACTGGGCGATGAAGACGCCGGGCGTAAAGACATGCTGATGGATATTGCCACCGAAGAACTGAGCCATCTGGAGATTATCGGTTCACTGGTTGGCATGCTCAACAAAGGCGCAAAAGGGGATCTGGCAGAAGGTACTGAACAAGAAGGCGACTTGTACCGTAGCATTACCGGCAACGGTAACGACAGCCATCTGACAGCTCTGTTGTATGGGGGAGGCCCAGCTTTAACAAATTCCGGTGGCGTACCCTGGACAGCCGCCTACGTCGACACCATTGGTGAAGTCACTGCCGACCTTCGCTCTAATATTGCTGCCGAGGCGCGCGCAAAAATCCTGTATGAACGCCTGATAAACATGACTGACGACCCGGGGGTAAAGGACGCGCTGGGATTCCTCATGACCCGGGAAGTCGCGCACCAGATTTCATTCGAAAAGGCGCTTTATTCTATTCAGAATAATTTTCCGCCGGGGAAACTCCCGCCGATTGAAAAATACGCGGGCGTCTATTACAACATGTCCGCTGGCGGAGAAGTCCGTGGAAGCTGGAATTCTGACGAAAACTTCAGTTATGTCGCCGATCCGTCGCCAGCCGTTGACGGGGGAGACGGATCGGCGAGCGTTCAGCTGCCAGCGAAACAACAGGCGGCAATTGATGCGCTTGCGGCACGAACGGCTTCCGATGCGAAGGTAAACCCGGTGACGGGAACCGATATTGGTGCCGTTCCGCCCATCGAAAATGAAGCAGCAGCGCAACGACCTGTGAAAAAACCGCCTAAAAAATAGCGCCGACGCCGCTCCGGTCCTGATAACACTTCAACCATCTTATTATTCTGACTGGTGTTAAACATAGTTCCAAGACTACCTCTTATTATAAGAGAGGCGAAGTGTCTGGTGATCTAAGGGGCTAATCTAGTCGTGTAGCCACGCCCCGTAACGTTTGTACGGGAACAAATCCCCAATGGATCTGTGTTAAAAACGTTAACATAATATAAAGAGGGTGCTGAATTATTTGCCGGTCTGCTTCGCTCAGATGACTGAGCGGCGTCTTTTAATGTCACGCTTTTCAAGCCTCCCTTTGCGGAGGCATTTTTTGGTGCTGTCTGTCTCTGGAATAAAATATCAAAAGCTGTAAGCGCACCATCTTCGATGTATTATGAAAGTTTTCCTGTCTGGCAACGAGCTTGCCCATCTAAATTTATGGACATAATCGATGAAGCAGTCTGGTCATAAGCGGCAGAGTTCACAAACTGAACGCCATATAAAAAGATCGCAAAGAAGACGATATTGACCATACTTACTGTAACTGCTTGCTCCCTGTTAAAAACGAGTGCTTTGCTCTGCCCCTGAAGCCAAAGAATCCACCGTTTTTCAGGGATTTTTTATCATTACTGGATTAACTGACTTAGCATAACGCTCTGTCATCTTTTAATATTCATCATTCTCCTGAGGTATCTAAAATGGTAATTAAACACCCAAGCGAGGCGCAAATCGATGATTGTATCAAAAGCCTCGATCCACTTTACGTTAAAGCCAAAGCAGTGATTATCAAAGTTGAAAATAATTTACTTTTATACAACAAAATGATTAGTAATAAAAAAACCATCGAGGAATTAGTCAAAATGCTGGAATCAGAAAAAGATCCTTCCTTACTTGATACTTATCGAATGGCACTACAAATTATTCTTGAGCAAACACCCGACGATGTCTATCAATAAGTGCTATACTTTACATGGTGATGAAAAAAAGAGATTCTTTCCTTTCGTTTGGACTGTTCGCCCCTGCTTCAGGGGCTTTTTTTTAACTGGCAAAGTTAATCAATACGCAGAAACTTAAAAACCAGGGGCTTGTTAAAGTGAATCCGCCTCGAAAGGCGGTTATGAAGTTATCTTTTGTGCGGTTCGTCATTAGGAAACTCTGTATCCGGATCATCATCATCTTCATCCGGGAACTGGCTATCAGGAAGCTCACCCTCATCAGGAAGCGGATCAACATCATCTGGACGTTCTGACATAATCATCTCCATGTTGCGTAGCGGGTAATTTAAACTTAGCACTGTTATGATTATAGGTATCAGCATCCAGACGAATGTGTGATTTAAGCGTAGTAAAGACATTAAAGATTCGAGTCCTCTTTCTTTTTTATGAATGTCGTCTACACAGATCGTTTTTCAAAAAGCAGGCAATGAAAAGCCACCTTGAGGCGGATGAATATTATTACTTAGAGTTTCTAACTATTTTTGTCGCTTTTTCCCTGGCCGCTTCTTTACTGCCTGTCGGGAGTTTTCCAGGTGTTGAAGCACTTTATTCACTCCCTTTTTAACTTTCTTGATGTGTCAAAGAACCTTCAGAAATATTGGCGTAAAAAGCATAGTGGCTGATCATCGCCCGCTTTGGGAGTGGGGACTCTCACATACTACGCATTCCAGATAGAATTTCACTGTTTGTGGCTATATTGGGCTTTAAGAAGACCGAATTTAGCTGACGTGCGCATGAGCAACGGTACTTTGAGGAATACGCTGAACGAAGATTTATGCAAGTAAACTCAACACGGGAAAGGCTTCTTAAGATTTTTATGGCGACTTTTATGAAGAATGTCTGAATAACAACGGATTCATTGCCACCCGTCACGCCAGAAAAATGATGAATGACCTGAGGCAGAATTATACCGACTGCCGTCAACCTTCATCAATGAGCTATCCTCTGCTAGGAGGCAGCACAGTGACGAAACGGAAGGCCCGACGCGGAACAAACCGACATCACTTCATGGCGGTTGAATCCAGGGCGGGAGCAACTCCTGTCAGCCTCCCGGCCAAACCGGGTCTAACTGCCGCTAAAGATTTAAAATGCTCGGAAAGAAACTCATTTTCCTTTTCCCTCCCGGTTAATTCTGCTGGCTGCAGCAGAACTAAGCGGATGGGGATTGATATCAGTGGTGAGCATTGGTGGTCAATACCTGACGGGGCTGCGTTCGCCTGCCGATACGACCAAACACAGCTGCTAATATAGCTTCGATTAACAGCATAAAAAAAGTAAACCAGCTGGCTCTGGCGGTAGCGGCCGCAGCCTTTTGTGCTACCTCTCTTGCTTTCTGTTCAGCCTGTTGTTTGATTTTTTTGAATTCAGTTAAAGCTTTTTCATAACTCTGAACGGTTTTGTTTACGATTTGATCTGCCTCTTCATCACTTTTGCCGGTTCGCGCTTTGATGATATTTTTTAGGGCATCCCTGTCAACGGCTTGTAAAGTATCTTCATGGCGGGTGGCCACACCCTGAATCCATTTTGTGATATCACTATCGGCATTATTAAGATTTGCTGCGGTATTAGCAGCCTGATTCTGTGCATTATTTTTCTCATTAGCAGCATCCTTTTTTAAAGTTTCAGGTTGGAGCTCAGGCTTACCAGTCTGAACCAGAGTCGCTTCTAATTCCCTCTGGATGTCGTTCATATTAATCTGGTTTTCTCCGAGTTTTTCTTTAGCCATATTTGCTACTGATGGTGCGACAGTACTTATTCCGCTTCCGAGCGCATTGGCGGTATAGCCTAATATGCTAAACGTACCCCCAATAATGCTGCTTGTCAGATATATAGCTAACCAAAGAGTAGCTAGGGTGCTGACACCGAACATCATGAGCCCATGTAATGCACCTTCGCGTTGTGCAAGCCGGCCTGCGATGTAACCTCCTGCCGAGATCGCGGTAATCATGCTAAGGCCTGCCCACAGTAATGTACTGGTTCCCAATAACTTAATGTCGTTTTGTTCCTGTTGCGGATCGATTAAGGTCATGCCTATCGCGGTCCCTAATAGGCTCAGTAAAATTGTTATAATAAGCGCAGTTATCACACCTGCAAAAACTGCACTCCATGAAATGCGTTTTAACGGCAATCCCGTCCCGCTTTCATTTCCGTGTCTGCCATCATTCACCAATGATTCGCTTATCATCCTCATTCTCCTCTTACCACCAAACGTAAAATTTGTATCAAAAAGCCCTTATTGATTAGCGTAGTCGGAATAAATAATTTAACCACGGCACAGTCCTGTAAAAATCGCTTCGGTTACTTAAATGATGCGCTTAATGTCAGTTAGGTCAGCGTTTTTTATTATGAAATGGACCTGTTTTTTGTTGCTGTCGTTTTAAACTAGAGATGAGTGTTGTTTTTCACCTAACACACTGAATTTTATTGCCAATATTTTTTAACCGACAGTCACTTTATATTGTTGTGAATGAGTTTCGATTTTTAAAGGGATGCGGAAGTTTTCAAAAAAGGCTTATGACTAACTCAAAGCAGTAAAAGTTCATTTTTTACCTTCTGGCTATTTTTAGCTTCATGCATATACTGTTATTAAGAGTGTTAATATATTGAAGCTGACGATGATTGATAATCTCCCGGGGAATTATAAGGATCTGATTGCTCTGTTTATTTTAAGGTCAGCCGGTTCAAGTTGTCATGCTTCTGCCTTTCCTGAGGTTTCTCAAGAGAATATTACTGTTTGCGGGGGAGGAAACATGGCGACATTTCGTAGCTTCTGGCAAGGTGGATTTGAAGGTGCGGATCATATAAACCCTCATGGGATCCGGCTTTCAATGAATGAGGTAAACGGTCACGCAAGCCGATTTGCCGAAGATTATGCTAACCTGAATCGTTTCGGTATAAATACGATACGGGAAAGTGTTGGCTGGCGTATTGCCGCTGTCAATAATAAAGCACAATACCAAACTCTCAGGGAGAAGATGCATGCAGCCTTAAACCATAACATTCAAATTAACTGGACGTTATGTCATTACGGATTTCCTGAGCATATCACATTTTTCTCATCTGATTTCATCTCCAGATTTGCAGACTGGAGCTTTAAAATAGCTGATTATTTGAAGAATTATTACACTCAGTCACCCATCTATTCGCCAATAAATGAGATTTCATTCCTCAGTTGGGGGATCTCGGTTGGTTTATTTCCAGCAGGTCATGATGCGCGCCTCAGGGATCCTGATTTGGTAAAGCAGCAGCTCGTACGTGCTGCTCTGGCAGCATGCCACGCAATATTAGATGCCGATAACAGGGCACGATTTCTGCACTGCGATCCCATTATTAATCTCGTCGTTGACCAATCGTCTGCCGCATGTCATGAACATGCAAAAGCAATGAATCAGGCTCAGTTCCAGGCCTGGGATATGCTTTCAGGCAGAACGAATCCTGAATTAGGCGGAGCGCCCCATTTACTTGATATGGTTGGGGCAAATTATTATCACAGTAATCAATGGGAAGCGGATTCGGGGCTACCGCTGGATTGGCATTTAGGCGACCCCCGTCGCTTGCCGTTACATACCCTTCTGAAAAAAGTTTATCAACGTTACAACACTCCGGTATTGCTTGCTGAAACCAGCCATTTTGGCAGCGGAAGGTCTGCATGGTTAAACGATATCACCGCTCAGGTTGCACAGGCACAGCTCAACGGTGTCGAGATTTCAGGCATCTGTTTGTATCCAGTTATTGATCGGCCGCTTTGGGAAAATCCAGACCACTGGCCGCAGGCTGGACTTTGGGACGTAACATCTGGTGAAGGCGCTGCTCATGCCAGGATTCTGCATGCCTCGTACGCACATACCCTATTGAATTGTCAGCGTCAGCTACGACATTTTCAGCGATTTGTCATCAGGGCTGAACAAAAGAAGGAGTTAGCCATGAATCATCATACTTTGATCGTGTTCAGTCATCTGCGTTGGGGGTTTGTTTATCAGCGTCCTCAACATATTTTATCCAGATTGGCGCAATACTTCCGTATCATTTTTATTGAGGAACCCGTGTATGACAGCGGAGAACCTTATTTAAATCAATATCAGGCAGGACCAAATATAAATGTAATCGTGCCGCATTCAAATATTGACGCATGTGGGTTCCATGACAGCCAGATTTCCATTTTAAAGCCCTTATTTTCAGGTCTTATAGAGCCACATGACCGTCCGGTGGTTTGGTTTTATACCCCGATGGCCTTACCGCTGCTGACAAGCTATAAACCTGCTGCCATTATTTATGATTGTATGGATGAGCTATCAGCTTTTGATAAAGCCCCGCGTCAGATGCGTCAGCGTGAATCAGCATTGTTAGGCTGTGCTGATTTGGTGTTCACAGGTGGCAGTAGTTTATACGAAGCGAAAAAAGCCAGACACTCTGCTGTATACTGCTTCCCCAGCAGCGTTGATACCGCGCATTTTGAACAGGCTTTGGATCGCAGCAATGGTCATCCCTTACAGAAAATGCTGCCTTCCCAGCGGCTCGGGTATTACGGCGTTATTGACGAAAGATTAGATATGGCGTTAATCGCAAAACTGGCTGATATGCATCCTGACTGGCAGGTCATCATGGTCGGCCCGATAGTAAAAATTGACCCGTCGACGCTGCCGCAGCGTGATAATATCTACTGGTTTGGTCAGCAACCGTATGCTGCTTTACCCCATTTCCTCGCAGACTGGGATGTTTGCTTAATGCCTTTCGCGTTAAACGATGCGACACGTTATATCAGCCCAACGAAAGTTCTGGAATATATGGCTGCCGGATTGCCAATTGTTAGCAGCGCCATCCCCGATGTTATAAAACATTATTCAAATTTGGTCAGTATTGCCGATTCGCACGATCGTTTTATTACATTGTGTGCTGAGGCTTTACAACTGACACCGCAAGCGCGGGAGACCATGATTAATGGCATGGCGTCGGTATTAGCAAATACTTCCTGGGACAAAACTGCCAACGCCATGTTTGAATTAATTTCGAAAAAGGTGCTGAGTGGTGAATCGGAAAGTGTGGAATCATTTACTGATAAGATTACCGGAAGCAGTGTCTCACTACCTGAAGGCAACACGGTTGAATGCCTGATTTTAGGCGGAGGGCCCACCGGGCTCAGTGCTGCTTACCATTATGGTAAAAATACGATTTTGCTGGAAAAAAATGCGCATACCGGGGGTTGGTGCCGGTCTATTTATGACCGGGGTTTCACCTTTGACCATGCTGGCCATATTATGTTTACCAACGATCCTTATGTACTGAAGCTTTATGACCTGTTGCTGGGAAGCAACCAGCATTGGCAGGTGCGTGAAGCCTGGGTTTATAGTCACGAAGTTTATACACGCTATCCGTTTCAGTCTGCTTTGTTTGGATTACCCCCGAAGGTCATTAGCGAGTGTATTTTAGGCGCAATCGAAGCGCGTTACGGTTTAGTTGAAGCGAAAGAGCCAGAGCCAGAGCCAGACCCCGGCCAAGCTGATGAGTTAGCACATGAGGACTGCTGTGCGGATGGTGGCATGAACGAACTGAAGTGCCGCCTGACATCGGACATACATCCGACAGAAAATTTTGAGCGATTTATTTACTCAACGTGGGGTAAAGGAATTGCTGAACATTTTGCCATTCCATACAACCGGAAGCTGTGGAAGGTCCCACTGTCAGAGATGGATACATCATGGCTTGGTGGACGCGTACCGTTACCCGATTTGAACCAGATTATTACTGGCGCATTGGCCCCTCTGGGCAGGCAGCTGGGGCCAAACGCGCGGTTCGGTTATCCCCTTAAAGGTGGATTCCAGGCTTTAATGGATGGATTTTTACCTCATATGAAAGGTGAGTTACGTACTGATGCGGAAATCGTCAACATTTTTCCGCGTGAGCATATGGTGGTACTGGCGAATGGCCACAAATACCATTTTCAGCAGTTGATCAGTACATTGCCGCTACCAGAACTGGTCAGGCTGATTGGCGGTGAGGCGCCACCGTCGATTAGGGCGGCAGCACAGACGCTACGTCATGTATCCGTGCGCTGCGTTAATCTTGGAATTAATCGACCAGCTTTAAGTGATAAGCATTGGATCTACTATCCAGGTGATACGATATTCCATCGAATTTTTCTTCAGGGGAATGCCAGCCCACACTGTAACCCTGATGGTGGATTCGGGTTGACCTGCGAAATGACATATTGTCCCGGCTATCCATTGGCGCTTGAAGGCCAGGCATTAATTCAGCGTTGCATCGAAGACTGTATTCGCGTTGGACTATTTACCTCAGAAGATAAGGTGATCTGCGCCAATCAGGTGGATATGCCTTACGCTTACGTTGTGTATGACCATCAGCGAAGGAAAAACGTGGCACTCATACGCGACTGGTTGCTTCAACAGGATATAACGCTTTCCGGGAGATACAGCGAGTGGGAGTATTATAATTCGGATCATGCATTTCTTGCCGGGAAACGTGCTGCCGAATCCGTTGCCAGCAGATTGATTACCTTAAAAAGCAGTGCTTAACGGCGTCTTAGGTCCTTAGGAGTTGCGAAAAATTGAAGATGAGTATTTAGAACGCAACTCTTTTCGGCGGTCTCGTTTAGATGATGGGGATTAGTAATATGAAAATCCTGTTATAGGAATAATAGCTCACTCATTTTCTTTTAAGTACAGACAAATTGGCCTGGTTTGTGGAATATTGATCTTTATGATAAATGATCTTTTCTGGCTTAATCTTAATGAAGTCGGGCTGATGATCCCGTCTCAGCATGCGCACCTGTCTGATGAAAAAGGCGTGCTTTCCGCCGTACCGGTTTAGCCGTACAGAAACAGTTTTCTGTGGCGTAAACTGCAAGATGCTAATTATTGAAGCAGAACCGGACGCTTGCCCGGTTTTCTTTCATAAGAACTGAGCGGCGCTCGATGTTGGTCATGAAAATATCACCAGCGTTTCATAAGTGGGCTTACATTCACTCCGCAGGAGGTTTTTGACAGAACGCTGGGATCTGAGAAAGTTACGGGATATTAGATGAATAAAATGAAAACGCTACTGAGTACATTACAGCAGGAGCACAACTGAATCACCCATATTCACATCCGTTCCCCTCCACGAAAATATTATCATGGAATAGGCAACATCCTTTGAATCACAGATTCCACATCGCAAGCATGACAAAATCGGCTCACCAGAGTGTCGGGCTAAGATGAGATGTTAGTGGATGTATGTCAAACTTAATAGCGATCTATTTCTTGTCGATTCAACAAGAATGACAACTTTCAGGCAATAAAAATTCAAACCCGGAATATGCATCAATATGCGGCGTTTAGCTCGAACCCACCGGCATCCTTAAACACCGGCGGGGAGTGAATAAATCAGGCATCATTTCGTCGTGATTAGCGACTATTACAGCCGTGCACCGCTGGTTTTATCAAATAAATGCAGATGTTTGGTGTCGATACTCAACAACAGTCTGTCACCCGGCTGAGCCAGAACCCGGCTGCTCACCTGCACATGCAGTGGAAACCCTTGCCAGTCAAGATGTAGCAAACTTGATTCGCCTGTAATCTCCACCAATCTGACCATCGCTGGACTTCCTGACTTCTCGTCAATTAAAAAGTTATGTGGGCGAACACCGAGAGTGACTTTTTTATCACACTGATGTAATGCTGCATGATGCCATTCGTCAGGTAAAGGGAGCCAGAAATCACCGCAGGAGACGCCAGGTACACTGTCCCGGGTAGTGAGTTGGCTATCTAGCAAATTCATAGGAGGGGAACCAATAAATCGCGCGACGAAGGTATTGGCCGGGCGATCATAAATCTCCAGAGGATTCCCTTGCTGGACAATAACACCTTCCCGCATTACCACAATCTGGTCAGCTAACGTCATAGCTTCTACCTGATCATGGGTCACATAGACCATGGTGGTTCCGAAACGTTGATGCAGTGATTTTATTTCGGCGCGTAATTCCATTCTTAGCTGAGCGTCCAGATTGGAAAGGGGCTCATCAAAGAGAAAAACCTGCGGATTGCGAACCATCGCTCTCCCCATTGCTACACGCTGGCGCTGGCCGCCAGATAGCGCGCGGGGGTAGCGCGTTAACAGTTTGTCGATGCCGAGTATGGCTGCAATCCGGGAAATTTTCTCTTGTTGTTTTTCGCGTTTAACTTTGCGTACTTGCATATGAAATGCCAGGTTCTCCGCCACCGTCAGGTGTGGATAAAGTGCATAGCTTTGAAACACCATAGCGATATCACGGTCGGCAGGGTCAAGATCATTAATTTGTTTATTATTTAGTAGGATGTCCCCATCTGAAACTGCATCCAGACCTGCCAGCAAACGCAGCAGTGTCGACTTGCCACAGCCTGATGGCCCAACTAATACCGTAAAACTCCCGTCAGGGATGGTCAGGTCCAGCGGCTGCAATACCACCTGTTTGCCATAACGGCGAGAAACTTTTACCAGTTCAATGCTTGCCATAATTATTGATTCCAGAAATGGATTGCTAACCCTTGCTCCCGCCGCTGGCGAGACCACTCACTAATGACTTTTGTAACCAGATAGCGATAAGAAGAGGCGGTAACGAAGCAAGTATTCCGACTGCCGCGATTAAACCATCGTCAGTTGCACGCCCGGCGGTAAAGCCGGCAATCGTTACCGGCAGGGTTTGTGCTTCAATATTACTGGTATAAAGAAGCGCGTAAAAAAACTCATCCCATGCCAGTAACCAGCCAAATAGTGCTGAAGCACCCAGTACTGGCTTCGCCAGCGGTAGCGTGATACGCAGCAATACCTGCCAGAAGCGCAGACCATCCAACCGTGCCGCCTGTTCAATATCCTGAGGAAGCGTGTCGAACTGGTTTTTGAGCATCCATGTCAAAAAGGGCAGGATCAGCGAACAATAGACCAGAATCAGCCCAAGGTGAGTATTCAGCAGGTTGAGTTGTTGCAGCACAAAGTAAAGAGGCAGCACAAACGCAACCGGCGGCACCATATAGATGGCGAGACTTGCGAATAACCAACCATCGCGACCGGGGTAACGTGAAAAACTAAACGCAGCAGGGATTGCCAGCATCAGTGATACCAGTGTTGCGCCACATGCAACCAGTAGGCTGTTTAACAATGCATGCAAGAACAATTCACCCGGTTGTCCAGGAGCAAGCGATACCAGACGGACGTAGCGGGAGAAGTCCCACTGGCGAGGAAGCCACTCCAGGGGGATTCGGGTCAGATCTGCCGTCGAGCTCACACTCATCAGAAATAGCCAGATCATGGGCGTGAGTATCGACAGCGCTACCAGCAGTGCGGCTAAATAGCGCGGGATGAGACGAATTTTACGTTTCACTGACTTTACTCCGGCGACGCTGGCGTAGCAGCATTAACATATACAGCGCAATAAGGACGCTACACATCAAGGTCATCAGGATAGCGTAGGCGGCACCGCTTCCCGCACGCAGATAGCTGAACGATTCCTGATAAACAAAGAAACTCAGGGTCTTGGTACTATCTACCGGACCACCGCGCGTCATCACATAAATGATGTCAAAGATCTTGAAGGCATCGATGGTACGCAGCACGAGGGCCACACTGAGCGGTCCGGCGATAGCAGGCAATGTAATAGCGTTGAAACGTCTAAATGCCGAAGCACCATCAAGCCGTGCTGCCTCGTAGAGATCTTCCGGGATTGACTGCATCGCCGCCAACACCAGCAAAGTCACCAGAGGATAGTTCTTCCAGATGTCCGCCAGCATTACAGTGTTGAGCGCTGAGTCAGGAGAACCCAACCAGCTACGATAGTGATCAAGCAACCCCAGTTGTGTCAGCAGGGCATTGACGCTGCCATAGTCTGGGTTGAAATTGAGGCGCCACATCATGGCATTCACAATTGTCGGCAGCGCCCATGGCAGAATGACCAGTACTCTCAGCATGTTACGGCCATAAAATGGCTGATTAAGCAGCAGAGCGACCAACACACCCAAGACCCCCTCAATCAGCACTGAGGCAATGGTAAACCAAAGTGTGCGGCCTATTGCGGCGACAAAATCCGGATCGGTCAGCGCGTAGAAATAATTATCCAGCCCAATCCAGTTTGGCTCACCGCTTCCGGCAATAAGTGCCGCATCGGTAAAGCTGAGCCAGACAGTACGAAACAGCGGCCAGGCAGTAAGAAGAAACATCATCAATAGCATGGGTGCCAGCAGCACCCATGCCTGACGATGCTCACGTTGTTGCAAACTGAGCATTTTTTTTCCTTACCGCAGTCGCGCAGCGCTTTTGGTCAGAGCCTGCATACCCGCTTCAGGCGTTTCCTGACCTTGCAGGATCTGTTGCAGATGCTGCTGTAGCATATTCGAGAGGCGGGAGTAATCTGGAATAATTGGACGCATCAGCATGACTCCAAGAGCCTTGTCTGCGGCATCAATCAGCGCTTCCTGACCATTTCGTACCGCCGGATCCTGATAGGAGGATTTCCAGATAGGTAGACTCAGACGTGCATATTTGTTTTGCACCGGCTGCGAGGTGAGATAAGTAATATAATCCCACGCCTGATCGGGATGGCTGCTGGTTTGTGAGACACCTAACCCCATAGAACCATTCATTGAAGCCACTTCGCCTGGAGTATCACCTGGTGCAGGCATAATGCCGATTTCACCGGCGACTTTGCTCTTCTTTGGATCGTTTGCCAAGTTATACATATAGGTCCAGTTCAGGGCGAAGGCTGCATCGCCGTTGGAGAAGACTTTTCGCACATCCTCTTCCAGATATTCATTAGAGTTTGGATTCGTCACTCCTTTATCAAGCGACGCTTTCATAAAAGTAATTGCCTTCAGCGCGCCGGGATCCGTAAAAGTGAGCCGGCCATTGTCATTGAACCCACCTTTAAATGCCGACACCATAGTCGTGTAATCACAAACCAGAGCCTCGGCCTGCGACCAGCTCCACACCAGAGGATATTTGACGATACCTTTCTGTTTGATGATCTGTGACTGCTCCATTACTTGCTTCCAGCTTTGTGGAGGTGTGGAAATACCTGCTTTCTCCAACATCGCCTTGTTGTAATAGAGATATTTGGTGTCGAGGATCCACGGCATACCATACTGCTTATCTTTCCAGGTGACAGTGTTCAGCGCACCAGCAAAAATTTTGTTTTTCAGCTCAGGTGTAAAATGGCTGGAAACATCTTTCAGCATGTTGAATTTGCTGAACTCGGCTGGCCACATATCATCAAATAACACGACATCGTAACCGTTGCTGCCGGCGCCACGGGCTGCAACTATTTTGTCGTGCAGTGCTTCATAGGGAACAAACTCCAGGTTGATCTGTACATCAGGATGTGCCCTTTCATAATCGGTAGTCATGGCGCGGATGTCGCTCTCGCTATAAGCCGATTGCGACATAAAAAGTGCACTCAGTTCCGTTTTTGCGCTGGCGTAGCCGGAAATCAGCAGCGTGACAAGACAGCTGCTGAGCTGCAAAGTTACTCGTCTTTTCATTCTGACTCTCCATACAGGTGAGATAATGGCTTATGTGAAAGTGCTGCACATACACATGGCTGTGCAGTTATAAGTTGTTAATAATGCATAGCGGGTTCCCCGAGTGTTGGCAGCAGAGCTGCTCCTAGCGATCCCGCCGAATCGCCGAGAGATGAAGTCACGATATTTGGATGTAATGCGTAACCACCTGCGCGCTGAAGCGCATGCTGAAGTCCACTGTGGAATAGCGGCAGCAGGCCTGCAGCACTACCACTGAGAACAGTGATCTCCGGACCATAGAGAGTCAGCAGGGTAGAGAGGCCGCGACCGACGCGCTCGCCATACTGTCGGAATAGTTCTGCTAACTGGCTGTTCTGCTCACTTTTTTCGAGTAACAGCTCAACACTAAGCTGTTGCCATTCAAGATCAGGCAGCAATGGTTTTAATGCCTGCTGAAGCCAGCTGCGTGATGCTGACATCTCCCAGCAACCGGTAATACCGCAATAGCAGCGATCTGAATCACCAGAGACAGGTATATGGCCCGCTTCAGGATGACGGCCATCATGAGTACGTAAAGGTTTCCCTTTATCGAGCATCGCCACACCGATACCGGTACCCAGCGTCACCATCAACATGCGACTGCTACCGGTACCCGCCCCGGCATGGAGTTCGCCCAGAGCTGCCGTCACCGCATCGTTGTCGATGCTGACAGGTACCTGCAATTGCTGTCGCATCTCTTCCAGTAGTGGAAAATGAGAGAAGCAAGCGAGCGTATCCCCATTTTCAATTACGCCGTGTTTGTTATTAACCGGTCCGCTGGCTCCTATTCCCAGGCTGATAATGTGTCCGTCTACGGGACAGATCTGCCTTAGGTAAGCAACCAGCGCTACACTGCGCTGCTGCTGTGGCAGTGCCGCAAAGTCAGCTGTGGGTAGCGTGAGCGCAGCGACTTCCTGAAGTCCGTCGATCAGTATCAAACGCGTCCCGGTACCGCCCATATCAATACCAGCACGCAGAGGGCGGTGTTTATCACTCATACCGTTACCGTGATCTTTTTGCCGTAAAGAAATTCACCAGGGACCATACCGTTGCCGCGTGCTAACGTGACCGTCAGTTGCTGGACATGGAGCATGGCAAAAATTAACCGTACCAGCTCATCATCACCGGGGGTGGTCAGCAACTGACTACCGGGATAAGCACATGGCCCAACGGTAATGACCTGGGTGCCATTACTGTTCAAATCCTGTGAAAGTTGTATCAGAGTGGGTTCGCTACCATCGCCAAACAGCAGAGCAGTCATTTGCTCACCAGAAGTCTCCATCGGACCGTGGCGGAATTCTCCACCAATAAAACCTTCAGCACTGACTTTGGAAGACTCTTTGGTGATCAGCGCACCAGTCATCGCGGTTGCAGCATCGGCCCCGATACCGATCATTACCAGTCTTGGCTTAGTGCGACAGAAGAAGGTATCAGCCAGCGATTGTGCCGATGTTGTTTCAGTAACCAAGGTTGCGATGTCACCAAGGCAGTTATACAGCCGATCCAACAAAGGCTGTTCTGCTTCACCCGTCAGCACATTAAGAATTCGATAGCTGGCCACCAGCGTATTGAGATAGCTCTTGGCACTCACTGTGGCTTCTTCGCCGCTGCGCAACTCGACCAAAATGTCGGCACGTTGAGCAAGAGTGCTGTCGATATCGTTAGTCACCCCAATTAAGGTGCGTGGTTGGCAGATGCAGTCGAGCAAACGAACCACTTCTCCACTCATACCCGATTGTGAGGTCATCCACAGCAGCGTGTTTTCAGTGACCAGTGCGGGCATATCGAGCAGTCGACCTGCATCAATACGCCAGACGGGCAGTCCAAGTTCGATTAACCGACGCTCAATCGGGATTAATGCATAGTCAGACGACCCCATCCCAGCCAGCACAATGCGTTCATAGCTTCGTACATCCAGCTCGCTTAATTCGGCAGGCAGTGAATAGTGCAACTGTTCACTGAGCGCATTGGGTTGCTGCAAAATATCCTTCTCATATTCACTGCGGGTAATCATCGAAATTTTCCTATGTGTGTTAGATAGCCATCAAAATACATTACACGAAATCGTGCGGTCAATGCGCGATATCATGTGAAAAAGTTATGGGATGAATTTTATGAACAAATTTATACGTGTATAAGGTGACGTGATTTGAAAAAAAAGATAATATTTGCCCGAATTCGTGCAAATTATGAGGTAAGTCTGTGTCAGCTACGGAACGACGTAAACAGATCCTTGCAATGATTAATGAGAAAGGGTATCTCAACGCCAGCGAACTATCGGCCCAGTTCGGTGTGGACAGTTCTACAATTCGCCGGGATTTGTCACGGCTGGAGCAAAGCGGGCAGGTGATGCGAACTCATGGCGGATTGTTACCTGTCGTAGGTTCCGCAGCGCATGCAGATTCTCCTTATAGCGTCCGACGGCAGATGAACGGTGAAGCGAAAAGCGCTATTGCGCATCACGCTGCCAGTCTGGTTCAGGATGGTCAGTCGCTAATTCTGGACAATGGGTCCAGCGTATTTGAACTGGCACTGGCGCTGAAGGAAAAGAAGAATCTCACGGTGTTGACTAATGATATCAATACAGCCTTTACACTTAGCCATTATCCCGGAATCACTTTGCATGTTGCAGGTGGCCTGATGCTGGAAAACGTCTATACGTTAGTCGGCCAGGATACCATCAGCAAAATTAATAGCATGCATGTTGACTGGGCATTCCTTGGTGCCGAAGGAGTCCATCATGAACGTGGCCTGACCAACATCAACACCGTTGAAATTCCGGTTAAGCAGGCAATGATTCATGCAGCGGAAAAAACTGTGGTTCTGGCTGATAGCAGCAAAATTGGATATCGCGCATTGTCCTATGTTTGCGATTTGGATGAAATCGATATGATCATTACCGATGATATGCATCCCGTTAAACAGCGTACTCAATACGGCGACCGACTGACCATTGTAAAGGTTTAATCTGGATTATCCCGTATTGTTGGGACACTCATTCTAATATACTTTCAAATACCGGATCGGACTGACCCGTGCTGGGATTGGCTCAGATGCCTTTGTGTTGACCTGTCGTCTGATTCTGGTATTTCCCGGGCATAACCGGGTCCAGCGTTTGTGACCTGATAGTAGCTTTGTGCTGCATCCCGAGTGTCCTGTCCTGCGGTGGGGATGGTTGTGCTACCAATATCTGGGGGCAAACCATGCAAAACGACCACCAATCTTATGAAAGCGTGATCTTGGGTGTCGATACACACCTTGATATTCATGTCGGTGCTGTTATCAGTCAGGCAGGTAAACTGCTTGGAACTCACATTATTCAAACAAATCAAGCTGGTTATCTGGAACTACTTGACTGGGCACGTTCTTTAGGAATCCTCGAACGAGCAGGCATCGAAGGAACTGGTACTTATGGTGCAGCATTAACATGTTATCTCATTAAGAATGGAATCTATGTGATTGAAGTTAACCGGCCAGATCGCTCAAAACGTCGCCTTGCAGGGAAGTCAGATCCCCTGGATGCAGTAAATGCTGCCCGGACAGTTCTTTTTGGGAGCAGCAAGGCCATACCAAAAATGCAGTCCGGCGCGTGTGAAGCTCTCCGAATTATCAGTGTTGCCGACGCAGCGCAGTAAAAGCCCGCACGCAGGCGATTAATCAGCTTCGTGCGTTGCTGGTTAGTGCCCCACAGGATGTTCGCGACAAACTATGGAAATCGAAACCGCACGAATGCGTAGTCGCCTGCATTAACAGCGAAGTGTCAGAGCACTCTCCATTGCGGATAGCCCTGTGTGGCACGCTTCGAAGCCTTGCAAAACGATGGATGTCTGTGACTGAAGAACTGAATGAACTGGACGAATCATTGAATAAACTGACTCGCAAATATGCCAGTAACCTCCGTAGCCAGTTTGGGGTAGGACCACAGACCGCTGCAACACTGCTGGCTGTTGCAGGTGATAACCCCGAACGTTTAAAAAATGAAGCGGCTCTGGCATCGCTCTGTGGCGTAAATCCGTTACCAGCATCATCAGGAAAAACAGTCAGACACAGATTAAACCGTGGCGGGTCACGTGAAGCAAACAACGCCCTGTGGACAATTGCCCTTGTGCGTATGCGTAGCGATCCGCGCACAAGAATCTATGTTGACAGACGGACTGGTGAAGGGCTGTCGACCAAAGAGATCCTTAGATGCCTAAAACGCTACATTGTCCGTGAACTCTATCCATTGATTTTATCGGACCTCGCTTATGCCAATCGCCCGCTCTTGACATAGGAGCGTCATTAAGTACCCAGCCACCCATCCAGACGCTGAGTTGAGAATGTACTCAGCGCCTTGATAAGACTGACGGTCATGACAATTGTCTTGGTATGGGAGAATTACCTATTGATTCAGATGAACAACACCCGCGTGATAAATCACGCCGCGACGGGCGAGGTGCGGTCTGGGGTGTGTTTGGGTACCTAATTTAACATAATTTCCATTTTACGATCTTTTGCAATTATCTGAAATATATCATATTTAGATAAGTTGGCAAAACTGAAGTGACCGCTTGGGCTACCTGCTGATACTACCAATGTCCGCTGCTCGGGGTGATATCTTTTTCACACATCTGCACAGAGTGATGACGTGATGGCCTAACGGATCGCTGTCAACACCCCGTAAATCTTAAAACTCAAACCCCAGAACAACCATTCTTACGGCAAACTCTAGGAATTAATGGAACATCATTCGCCATAATAAAAAATACCGCTGAGAGTGGTTGTGTTGAATGAGAAATTATTATGGAACAGTAGCCGCATAAGCGACAGCGGTCACAAAGCAGGTGCCACAAACAGATAATGGAAGCAAAGATCATGATATTGACCATACTTACTCTGACTGATGACTCCCTGTTATAAAATAGTGCTTTGCACTACCTCTGAAGCTAAAGCCCCCATTATTCAGAGGTTTTTTTTGACTTTAATCTTGTGTTAGGTGACTTAGCATAACGCTCTTTCATCTTTGAACATCCATCATTCCTCTGAGGTAGCTAAATGGCAATTACACACCCAACCGAGGCGCAAATCGATTCTTATATCAAAAGTATCGATCCACTTTACGTTAAAGCTAAAGCTGTGATTATCAAAGTTGAGAATGATTTATGGTTATCCAACAATATGATTAGCAATAAAAAAATTATCGAGAAATTAGTGGTAATGCTTGAGTCAGAAAAAGAGCCGTACTTACTTGATACTTATCGAATGGCACTACAAATGATTCTTGATCAAACACCCGACGATGTCTACCAATGAGTGCTATGCTTTAAATGGTGTTACAAAAAGATCCTATTTCCTTTCATTGGACTTTTCGCCCCTGCTTCAGGGGCTTTTTTTATTCGCGCAGTTAGTTTATGTGGCAAAGATTAATAAAACTGAAACCGCCCCGAAAGGCGGTTATTAGTTTATCGCTTAGGCGATTCGTCATTAGGAAACTCTGCATCCGGATCATCATCTTCATCCGGGAACTGGCTGTCATGAACCTCACCTTCATCAGGCAGCGGTTCAACATCATCTGGACGTTCTGACATACTGATCTCCATGTTGCGTAACTGGTAATCTAAATTCTAGCGCTGTTATGATTATAATTATGAGCATTATAACGAATGCGTGATTTAAGCGTAGTAAAGAGAATAAAGAAGACTCCCCCCTTTCTTTTTTATGAATATCGTCTACACAAACCGTTATTGTAATAACATGAAATAAAAAGCCACCTTAAGGTGGCTTTTTATTATTCCTTTGAATTCCTGTCTCTTTTTGTCGCTTTTTCCTTGGCTGATTCTTTATTGCCTGTCGGAAGTTTTCCAGGTGTAGAAGCGCTTCCTTCACTCCCTTTTTTACCTTCTTGATTGGTCATATAAGCCTCCAACATTACTTGGTGTCAAAGTCATTATAGCTAACAAATGACTATTCAGACGTTCTCTATCAATTATGTTATGATTTATCCCAATTCTGTAGGCAGTCTCTGTCATCATTTTCGAGACCGAATCCGGGCTTATCGCTGTAGCACTTAGGTAAGAAACTACTCAGGGAATCGTTGAGCTGAAATTATTTCAGTACAGCCGCAGAGAATTCCTGTCGGTTTTCAAACAACTATCCATCAGCCCTTATCTGAGCCTTTCTCAAAAACTGCGTGGCGGTACCGTTCTCTTCCCTGTGAGTTCGGTTCTCTGTGTTTATTGTAAGCTTCCAGCCAAGAATAACTTAGGTAAGATCGCTTTAAGGGATAATGAAGCGAACCTGGTTTCTCATAACGGCTCTGTTTCTTTAAGATAGCAGAATGCAGCCAAGGCGAGAAATATTAAGGTTATTCATGATGATTCTGCCCATTGAGTGCTAAGGCGTAGCGTCACCATACAAAAGCATATCATTTGCGTCAGGTTTACTGGCAGGAGAATGGGCAAAGCAAGAAATCAATTTATTCACCTGATAACATTAACCCTCGCGGGTCTTGCGCAGTAGTTTAGCGGCATCGTGAGTAATTGCTCTGACAGGCAAGTGACCGGATGAAGCCTTCATGCGGTCCAACTCATAGATGATGTTGTCTCTGTTTACCGGAAGCCCTTTTGCTACGATCGTGATCACTGCTGCACCAATAGCGCATCCGATTAAACCTGTTCGATCTGTTTTAGAATAACTCATAAGGTAAGACGCATATCTGTAACGATTTTCTTTACTATAGCATGAAAGGAAAATTATAAAACTTTTATCACGATGAAAATCAAATAAATTTACCGGTAGTGTTCGCCACGGCATTTTCTTGCGCAAGGAGGAGATGGAAAAAGCATGGATAAGTGCTTAACTAATAATATGGGCTGAGAGTGGAGGAACTTTATGAATCTTGATGCATTAGCACAATATCTTGATCTTACTGCACAAGAGTTAAGAGAAACAGGAATTAGCCAAAATGACATTCACGAAGATCCAGGTGACAAAGTTGACTTAATTAATAATTATTATTTTAATGTCCCTGACAAAACACCACAGCATATACTGGGTAAAAAAAATTGGTCTATTGGAGAACGGATAGACTTCCCCGGGGAAATCCTTGACTTATAGCCGATGTTTTTTCAATGAAAATTTGATAAAGGCAGCATGGGGAGTAAACGTAAGAATGGCCATTCATTTCAAACACGGTGGCCGTAGTCAGAGGCCACCTATGATGAAATCAAACTGTGCCGGTGCCACCATCAGAACACCAGACCTGGCCGGAGGTGTAACTTGCTTCATCAGAAGCCAGCAGCACATACAGAGGAGCGATTTCCACCGGCTGACCGGGACGGCCCAGTGGAGCCTGCTCGCCAAACTGTTTCAGTTTTTCCTGTGGCTGCCCGCCTGAAGGTTGTAGCGGCGTCCAGTAAGGACCCGGCGCAACGGCGTTAACACGTATTCCTTCCGGAGCCAGTTGTTTCGCCAGCGCTTTGGTAAAGATGGCGATGCAGGCTTTGGTCTGCGCATAATCCAGCAGAATAGCGCTCGGTTCGTAAGCCTGCACAGATGACGTATTAATAACGCTGGCACCCTTTTTCAGGTGTTTGAGTGCCGCTTTGGTTATCCAGAACATGGCATAAACATTGGTTTTGAATGTCGCGTCAAAATCTTCAGTAGTAAGCTCGTGGATGGATGAGCAGAACTGCTGGCGACCCGCATTGTTCACCAGAACATCCAGCCCACCCAGTTCGTTTACGGCTTTTTCCACCAGTTGGGTGCAGAATGCTTCACTGCGGATATCCCCAGGCAGAGCGACGGCGTTACGCCCTTCTGCACGGATAAGTTTGATCACCTCTTCAGCATCTTTTTCCTCTGCGGGCAGGTAACCAATGGCCACATCCGCCCCTTCGCGTGCAAATGCAATCGCCGCAGCACGTCCAATACCTGAATCACCGCCGGTGATCAGCGCTTTTTTGCCTTTAAGGCGGCCATGCCCCTGATAGCTGGTTTCACCGTGATCCGGAACAGGGATCATATCGGATGCCAGACCAGGAGCATTTTGCGGTTGTTCTTTAAAAGGAGGAGTTGGCAGATGTGGCTGATTATTTCCAGTGGCATGTGACATAATTACCTCTTTAATTTCAGCTTGAGCACTAATTATTTCAAATGAACAGTTTATTATAGTTCATACCTGTAAAAACGCTAACCGATAAGCTGATCTAAGCAATGTTCTTAGTTAAATTCACCCTAATACAGATGATTCTTAAAAATAATTTCGCGTTCAGAAATAATATGCCCGGGAGTACATTTTCGAAATAATTTATCGGCGTAAAAACATTCATAAGGCATAATTTAAGTCTGCGTGATAAACTTACATGTCCGATCGCCCCCCCCTTATCTAACTGATTTTAAAAGAATAGCATGAAAAGATAAAAAATCATAAGCGCGCTAACAATTTTTTTTGTACAGTTTTATCTCATCACGAAGATTAAGTTACATTTGAACTGCACATTTTATAACCTCAATTTTTTCATAGGGTTTAATTATGCGTCAGCACAATCTGTCATCTTCACCGTCGCACGATATTACACGATATTTTTATGAATCCTCTCTGCCCTCGCAACACGAAATGCTGGGGCAGATTGTGACTGAAATATTGCGCTCTGGAAAAAGACTTAACCGGAAGACGATTTGTACCAAGCTGGTGCATCGTCTTGAAGTTTCAGGTAGTGCTGAAGAGGAAAGAAGATATCGGGAGCTGATTGGTCTGCTTCCTGGTCGTTAATGGTGGATACTTACCCTGTATTTTATATGCAACCTCACTCAACCCTCAACAGTGCAAGCGATTGCCATAGCAGGAAACCTTTCTATGCCTCAGGCACCTGAAGTCGAAACCAATCTCCAGGCTTTTTTTCATCAGACAGACCCCAACATTGTACTGAGCGAAACGGAATGGATCGATGCGGCAGTTTTGTCTATTGAAACCGCGCGCCAGCATGCGACGAATAAAGATATTATTCTGTGGTTAATCGCTAAACTCGAAACCAGTCATGATGCATTGCAGCAGGATGCACTACGTAACGCTTTAGAGATTGTCGTGGCAGGCACGCCTGACGACCCTGAAAATTAACAAAAAAAATCTCCACAGAAAGGCGGAGAGCACTGTGAAGGTAAATTACAACCAACCGGCTAAATCGATATTTAAAGTCGTCGAATTTCCCGTACGATGATTTTTGAATGCGTTTGCTCATGCATCAACTGACCATTTACGGAGACAAGATCATCGGGTTTCACTTCCTGCCCCTGCCAGACATTATCTTTAATAATTAAAGCGATACTCCCCTGCTCATCACGCAGAAGGTACTCATTCTTCTGGTTTTGCTTAATGATATTTCCTTTCAGTGATACCCATGTCCGGTCAGGTAATTTTTCCAGTTCTTTTGTCGTTATCTGTTGCTGTCCATCAGTAATTCCCCGATAGCCACTTTTTTGCTCATGAGGCGCGGGGGGCTGCCCATCAGGATTAAATCCACCCTTTTCAGCAGCGTATCCCTGGCATGATATCGTCACGAGAATGGTGATTAGGGAAATAAGCGTTCGTCTCTGCACAGTCGCCTCCGCATGGAAAATTTATTGCGAATAAATTAAGTTTAACCTTGATTATCCGAATAGCAACCAGACAAATCATGAATGACTATTATCTAGGGTAATCGAAGCGCGGAATAAATTAAATTCTGCAACTTTTTTAAAGGCAGCATTATTTACCCCTGCCGCTTGCATTAATGAAATCATAAGCTACATTTTAGATGTTACTTTTAAAATTCATTAAGTTAATGTATCCGGAATTTCATATGAAAAATCACAGAAAAGACGCGGGAAATTTAAACGACTTAACCGCCCTGTTAAGCGATGAAAATCGTGCTGAAATCAGGGAGAGAAAGAATGGCTTTAAGAATAATCTGGAAAGAGATATCGCCGCCAGTAGCAAAATCAAATCTGGCAAGAAAGTCCCTCCCATAGTGGAAAGACAACCTCAATAATCTTCGTTGAGTGACAAACGCGAATTTTAGCTCCCTGATCACGTTATTTATTACGTTTTCATCAACAGCGGCGAAAGCAATCGGATAGCCGATCTTCTTGTTTTCTCTTTGTATTTACACCATCAATTTCCCCATCAGGGGGCATGTATGCTTTTCTATACAACGGACACACTCTGTTCTCTCACCGGAGCACACCCGGCAAATCTTCGTCGCTGGAATCGAAGTGGATTACTCTCTCTGCAGCACCCTGGCGAAGTATGGGATAACCTCCATATGGAGCAGGTACAGGGCATTCTGGCTGCCACCGCAAACGGTATGACACCCGGTGAGTTAGCGATCAGTATCGGACAGGGGATTTCCCAGGTTACCGGAGGCTGGTCTGCACGCCGGGGAGAAGTGCTATTTGAACTCGAATACGGATCCCTGCGTTCGCTTTCACGTATCGTTCGCAGTCTGGCGGGTGATTTTAGTGGCGATGATTTTATTAACCGCCTGATGCGCCCGTTAAGTTGCTGGTTGATGCAGGATGCTAATAGAACGTCGCCTCAGCGTCATCAGCGCTTCCATGACTCGGTCCGGTTTCATGCTGAAACGACCAGCCGGGCCTCTCAGCGAAACGATTCCATCCCGCTTTACCTTGAAGCTGTCAGCACAAAAGATCGTAACGAAATCTGGCTGGAAGCTATTCGTCTGACCGCGCAGGGATTCTGCGTCGAGGTCTGTTCCGGTACCAACATAGGGCAGCTCCCTGCGGAACATCATCAACATCATTTGATGTGGTGTGGCGCGGGCATCAGCAGCAGCAGGATGAGTCAGTATCTTGCCGAACGTGAATCCGGATACCCGGTGATGTTATGCGGCCCTGATCAATCCATTCTTAAAGATACCGTTGCATGCCTGGTGTCAGTCTGACCCTTTTCGCTCGTCGCCGGAGCCAGGTTTAAACACACGCATTCGCCGCTGGAGGACACTGCATGATCTCACTAACTGCCGCTAACGAACTCACCCTCCTCGACCGCTACTGGCGCGCGGCCAATTATTTGTCCGTCGGGCAAATCTATTTGATGGATAATCCACTGCTGCGTGAACCCCTGCGTGCGGAACATATCAAACCTCGCCTGCTCGGGCACTGGGGCACCACACCGGGGCTCAACTTTATTTATGCTCACCTTAATCGCATCATCCGCCAGCGTGACCTGAATCTTATCTACGTTTGTGGTCCCGGTCATGGCGGCCCCGGCATGGTGGCTAACACCTGGCTGGAAGGCAGTTACAGCGAGATTTATCCGCACATCAGTGAAGACGCCGAAGGAATGCAACGGTTGTTCAGGCAGTTCTCATTTCCGGGCGGCATCCCCAGCCATGCGGCGCCAGAAACGCCGGGATCGATTAATGAAGGCGGGGAACTGGGTTATTCGCTTTCCCATGCTTTCGGTGCAGCCTTCGATCACCCGGACTTGATTGTGCCCTGCGTGATTGGCGACGGTGAAGCGGAAACCGGACCGCTGGCAGCCAGCTGGCACGGCAACAAATTCCTCAACCCTCAACGTGATGGCGCGGTACTCCCGATTCTGCATCTCAATGGCTACAGGATCGCCAGTCCAACCCTGCTGGGGCGCAGCAGCGATGACGATCTCCGACAGTTGTTTAGCGGCTATGGCTACGAACCGCTTTTTGTCACTGGTCATGAACCGGACAACATGCATGTGCAGATGGCAGACGTGCTGGACACTGCCTTTGATAAAATCGCCGCTCTCCAGCAGCGTGCACGCACGGGACAGGCTGACAACGCTGTACCGTGCTGGCCGATGATCATTTTGCGCAGCCCGAAAGGCTGGACGGGTCCCGCAGCCGTGGACGGTAAAAAAGTTGAGGATTTCTGGCGCGCCCATCAGGTCCCCGTCTCAGCCTGCCGGGAAAACGAAGATCACCGGCAGATTCTCGAAGAGTGGATGCGTAGCTACCAGCCTGACGATTTGTTTGACACCGCTGGCTGCCTGAAACCGGAACTGAAAGCACTGGCCCCGGCAGGGGATAAACGGATGGGGGCTTCACCTTATGCCAATGGTGGCCTGCTGCGCCGCGAGCTAAACGTCCCTGATATCCATGAATTTGCGATAGATATTTCCACACCCGGTGCTGTCAGCGCCCAGGCGACGGAACGTCTTGGCCATTATCTCAGTGAGGTATTTCGGCTGAATAAGGATAATTTCCGCCTGTTTGGCCCTGATGAAACCGCGTCGAACCGGCTGTCACCGGTGTTTGACGTCACCAGCCGCAGCTGGATGGGAGAAATCAAACTTTTTGATGAACAGCTGGCGCGCGACGGGCGCGTGATGGAAATCCTCAGTGAACATCAATGCCAGGGATGGCTCGAAGGCTATCTGCTCACGGGCAGACATGGTCTTTTCAATTGTTATGAAGCTTTTATTCACATCGTCGATTCGATGTTCAACCAGCATGCCAAGTGGTTGAAGGTCACGCGCAAACTGGCATGGCGGCAGCCCATCGCCTCGCTGAATTACCTGTTGTCCTCACACGTCTGGCATCAGGATCACAACGGGTACAGTCACCAGGACCCGGGTTTTATTGATCATGTCGCCAATAAAAAAGCTGACATTGTGCGTATCTATCTGCCACCCGATGCCAATACCCTGCTATGGGTTGGCGATCATTGTCTGAAGACCTGGGATCGCATCAATGTGATTGTGGCAGGCAAACAACCTGCGCCGCAGTGGCTCGATTGTGAAAGCGCGATTGCGCACTGTGAGGCGGGCATGGGTGAATGGCGCTGGGCGAGCACCAGCGAGGACCCTGAGGTGGTGATGGCCTGTGCGGGCGATGTTCCGACAATGGAAACACTGGCTGCCGTGGATTTACTGCGTGGCTCTCTGCCAGGCCTGCGTATTCGTGTAGTAAACGTGGTGGACCTGATGGCACTGCAATCCTGTGAGCAGCATCCGCATGGTAAATCCGACGCTGAATTCGATGCGTTGTTCACGGCGGATAAACCGGTGATTTTTGCCTTTCATGGCTACCCGAGCCTGATTCATCGATTGACCTATCAACGTAACAACCACCGCAACTTCCATGTGCGGGGCTTTAATGAAGAAGGCACTACCACTACCCCTTTCGATATGACGGTATTGAACGAGCTGGATCGTTATCATCTTGCGCAGGAAGCCATTTTACGCGTCCCTGGCCTTGCCGATCGCCACCCGGAATTGCTCGATGATCTGCAGGAACGCATCGCGGAACATCACCGCTATGTCCGGGAATATGGCGAAGATGTTCCTGAAGTGCGTCACTGGCAGTGGTCAGGGAAGACCCCGTAGTAAGGCGGACTACCGAAGTCCGCCTGCAGGGCTATGCCGCCACTGTTGCCGCTTTCTGGCTGCGTGACCAGACGCGATGGGCCGCCATTGCGGCAAGAAAATCCGCCATTAGCGTTCCCTCGGCTTTGTTCCCTTCCGCCAGACCCTCCTCCGTTTCACTGTCCTTCAGGCTGAACTGCGCTTTAAAGCGGCGTGCATCTCCGCTCAGACCAATGACCTTCAGATGTTTATAGGCTTCCAGCAGGAAGTAACGCGCATCCCCACTCAGCAATAACGCATCGATGTTACCGTCCGGCACCAGCACCGCGTCAAACGTCAGGGAAGGCAGACCGTTGAACGTCGCATCGATCGGTAACACCGAGCCATCATCGGCGCGGACCTGTCCCATATGCGCCGCCAGCAGTTTGGCGTGTACGCCTCTGGCTTTCAGTTCCTGCAACACCGCCAGCACATCAGCCGCTTTCACACCATCGCTGACCAGCAATGCCACCTGCCGCCCCCGGATATCACCGCCCGGCACGGCATACAGGCTGAGGCTGTCATCTTTTGTCAGCCCATTCACCTCTTTGGCGGTGACAACTTTCCGCTGTTCCTGAGTAAATTCAATGCCGAGATTATCCGCCACGCCCTGCGCCAGGTCAGGATCGATATGCAACAAATGATCGACCACCCGTTCACGGATATAGGCCCGACCCACCTTGCTCAGCTCGAATGAGAAAGCACCGATGATATGTTGCTGCTCCACGGGTGTCTGGCTGTGCCAGAACAGTTTTGGCTGGGAATAATATTCACCAAAAGAGTCGCTGCGCTCACGAACCTTCTGCCCTTCAATCCTTTCCTGATAGCTGTCAAACCCTCCCTTTTCCGCAGCCGGGGGGCTTTCCCGTGGCCAGTTATCGTTGATTGAATTGGGTTCGTAGTTGGCCGGATTGGCATCAATCTCCATCCGGTGCATGCCCTGTCGCTGGAAATTATGATACGGGCAGACCGGCCGGTTGATCGGTATTTCATGAAAATTCGGCCCACCGAGACGGCTGATTTGGGTATCGGTGTAGGAGAAAAGTCGCCCCTGCAACAGCGGATCGTTGGTGAAATCCAGCCCCGGCACGATATGACCGGGGTGAAAAGCAACCTGTTCGGTTTCAGCGAAAAAGTTATCGGGATTACGGTTCAGCACCATCCTGCCCACCAACTCTACCGGCACCAGTTCTTCAGGGATCAGCTTGGTGGCATCCAGGATATCGAAATCGAAGCTGAACTCATCCTCTTCGGGTATGAGCTGAAGTCCCAGTTCATACTCAGGAAAATCACCCGCTTCGATGGCCTCCCACAAGTCGCGTCGATGGAAATCCGGGTCACGACCTGTAAGTTTCTGCGCCTCATCCCACAGCAGAGAGGCTTTACCGGCCACCGGTTTCCAGTGGAAACGGACAAAGGTGGCTTTACCTTCCGCGTTAATCAGACGGAAGGTATGAATACCAAAGCCTTCCATGGTGCGATAACTGCGGGGGATACCGCGGTCGGACATCGCCCACATCACGTTGTGTAACGTTTCCGGTTGCAGTGAAACGTAATCCCAGAAGGTGTCGTGTGCACTCTGACCTTGTGGCATTTCGTTATGCGGTTCCGGTTTCACCGCGTGCACAAAATCCGGGAATTTATGGGCGTCCTGGATGAAGAACACTGGCGTATTATTCCCCACCAGATCGAATACGCCCTCTTCCGTGTAGAACTTGGTCGCAAAGCCACGAATATCCCGCACCGTATCAGCTGAGCCGGCCCCACCCTGCACCGTCGAGAAACGCACAAACACCGGGGTGACGGTATCCGGATCGCTGAGAAATCCCGCCTTGGTTAACGCTTTTAATGAATGATACGGCTGGAAATAGCCGTGTGCCGCTGAACCACGGGCATGCACGATACGCTCGGGAATCCGCTCGTGGTCAAAATGCGTGATTTTTTCACGCATGATGAAATCTTCCAGCAGGGTCGGTCCGCGCGTACCGGCACGCAGTGAGTTCTGATCATTGGCGATACGGGTGCCCTGATTGGTGGTCAGGTCCTGCTGCGTGCCATTTTTTCTAAAGGGATCCAGCTGATCGATTTTCGGGGTTCGGGTGTCGGGTGTTTTCAGACTGCCCGGCGCAGTAGGTTCTTTACCCGGTGGCGTCGGTTTGGCTGACGGTTGATGTGAGCCATCAGCCGGGGCCAGGCCCCCCAGGCCGGGTTTGGCGGTTTCAGGCCCTTTATGGGGTGCCCGGTGGGTGAGTTTTTTTCCTTCTGTATCTTTTGACATTGCGAAAGTCTCCAGTGAATTATCACCTTATTAACTGTAGAGCAATCACGTCAAAAGTAAGCGCTGAAATGCCAAATAACCGTAAATGACCTGAAATTCATCTCAGCGGACTCGCTTATTTCGCCGTAAGAATGCACTGAATAATGATGAAATTTAGCGTCAAATCGGCCAGACCAAATAATAATCGTCATGCATGGACTACAATTTCGGAAATTGCAACAGATCGATATCCTGTAAAATATATTGATTTCACAGGTAAACATTATTTTTCATTCATTCACCGTAAAGGAGCACATATGAAATTATTGACTAAAGTCACCTGTATCGCATTGAGTATTGCCGCTTTGACAGGATGTATGCACCGAAGTGAAGCCGTCCGCGATGATGGACGTCCTCATGCGCCGAGCGGGCAGGCCACACCGGGTGGTACTTTGGGTTCCGGTCCTGTTGGACAACCTCAATCCTGAATGCAGGCGCCCGGATAATTACCGGGCATTCTGTACCGGTGCCACGTTTTATCATAAGACAATTTATTTTTCTGCCGCAGGTATGATGGAAATATGGCCATTAACTTCAAATACGGCATATTTTATCTGGTCTAATCGCTCCAGCCCCTGTGACGACCGGGCAGATTCCAGAATATCTTCCTGACTAATTCCCGCCATCTTCATGCGTTTTTCCAGCAGGTGACCATTTTCAACCAGAATAATCGGACCGCCCTCTGCCATTTGCTCCAGCGAGGGGAAACGCGTTTTAAGTTTGCCGAGTAAAATATCAATCGTAACGAGGGTAATAATAGTCAGCGCAGCACCCGTCACGGAAAAATCATCGCCCAGCAACGCCTGCTGAGTGGCTTCACTGATTATCAGTAACAGGATCAGATCAAAGGAGGTCATCTGCAAAAGCGTACGTCTGCCCGCGATTTTAAAAACCACCATCAGGACCAGGTAGATGCCAGCCGCTCGCAATACGGTTTCCATATCACTCTCCTTCAGGGGTATATCCACTGGGTAAAGTGGACCGGTTGATGGTTATCAGCGCTGACACTGATTGCTACCCGTCCCGGTTGCTGTGGCTGAAGTCCCAGCCATACCGTATGGCTCTCTCCTGTATTGCGGGATGAATACGTCAGCCGCATATCACTTCCGTCAGAAAGGGCCTGGACTGGCTGGGGCTGTAATGTCTGTATCTGCAAGGTATCAAGTGCCCCGCTTCCTATCGTGACAGTAAATTGTTCATTGGGCGGCGCATCAATCCTGATACTCATTTCCATATTGCTCTGTACCCGACCAAAGCGTTCATATTCAACCTTTACCGAGCCATCAGGTGATTGCGCCAGGCCATTACTCAGAAACCCTTTAGAAAACAAGCCACATGCCCCCAGAATGACAATGATAATGAGCACATATTCTCCGATGCGCTGTATCAATGACTCTCTGCGTAACCAGACGATGTTTTCTTTTATCGGGTAATCCCGGCTGCTGAATTCATCTTTATTCATAGGGTACAAACCTCGTGAACGTTAAAGATGTTTTACTTCGGATGTTGGCCTTTCATGATCCAGAACGACCAGGTGTGATAAATCAGCGTCAGGGGGATCATGACTGCAGCCCCGATCAGGATGACCTGTTGGGTAACAAGGGAAGACGCGTTTTGATATAAATTAACCTGACCTGGAATTATCCAGGGATAAACAGCGCAGATGACACCGGCCAGCGTCGTGGTAATCAGCGTAAGGGTCATGATTAACAGCCAAAGGGCATTACCGCGACACAGCGTGAAGAGCTGTAAAGCCCAGGACAGCCCCATCATGATAATGATTACTTTACCGAACGGGCGCTGCCAGCACTGCAACCACAGTGACGGGTTGAGCAGCAACAGAGCGATAGATAGCAGTAACGTTATGATCCACCACATCCAGGCATGTGCGCCTGCCAGAGGAAACACTGAATCCCCGATCCGCCAGCGTATCCAGCAGCTCGCCAGCAACATATAAATCGTCATGACGCCAAGTCCGCTCATGATGGCAGCAAGATTTATGCTTCCATCCGGTTGCGGGGTGATGATGACCCCAGCGCACCAGCCCTGAGTGAAGGCAGCCAGTGCCGAACCCACTGCCATCAGGCGATCAAGCCAGCGTCGCAGCCTGACTGTAGCTTCAGCGCGATACTCCAGCGCCAGTGCCCGTCCAAACAATGACAGCAATATAATAAATACCGGCACTGCGAGCGAACTCAACACAAGGCTATACACGGCAGGGAATAATGCCAGCATGCCCCCTGCAAACAGGACCAGCCAGGTTTCATTCGCATCCCAGATTGGGAGAATACTGTGGGACATCAGCTCTCGTTGCTTTTCTTCACCGAACCAAAAGAAAAGCATTCCCACCCCTAAATCGGTGCCGTCCAGTAACACATACATCAGCAGAGAAAAGCACAGCAACAGGGCAGAGAGCTCGGCAGGTTGCATGTTTTTTCTCCTCAGTTTGGCGTTTTCAGGACCAGTACCACCGTTTCATCGTCCTGAGGTAACGGTGATGCCACCTGCCGCAGGAGATAGCGCAGCCCGAGTGAAAAACCCAGACCATAGGTCATCACAACCAGCAGAAAGATGACGAGGGTGGTGCTGAGCGACAGTGGAGAGACGCTGTCGCTGGTACGCAGCATGCCGTAGACCGTCCATGGCTGCCGGCCAATTTCTGTCACCATCCATCCCGCGAGTAAAGCGACAAACCCCGCCGGTGACATCCACACCAGCACGCGTAGCATGCGGCGGGCGTGCCACAGTTTTCCCCGCCAGCGCTGTAACCCGACAACGAAGCTGGTCATGAGCATGACCAGGCTGAGTCCAACCATGAGCCGAAAGGCGATAAAAACCGGGGCAACCGGAGGCAATTGGTCACGGGGAAATTCGCTCAGGCTTTTGATGTGGCCAGTCAGGTTGTGCCGCAGATACAGTGAACCTATATCCGGGATGCTGACTTCAAAATGGTTGCTCTGTAATTGCTGGTCCGGGATAGCAAATAACCGAAGTGGTTCACCTTCACCGTTGCCCGGAGGATGCCAGGCCCCTTCGATAGCAGCGAGTTTGGCGGGTTGATAGCGTAATGTATTTTCTCCATGCAGATCGCCCGTCACCATTTGCAATGGCAACGCAAAGAGCGAGAGTGCCAGTGCACCGGAGAGCATAAGACGGGATGCGGATTCCTGAGGTGACTGGAGTAACCGCCAGGCTGCCACCCCCATCAGCAAAAAAGCCACGCCGATTAATGAAGCCAGTACCATATGCATGAAACGCCAGGGGAAAGAAGGGGCTGCCAGCAGCATCCATCCATTCAGTGGTAAAAAATGCCCGGCATCATCCCTGGAAAACCCGCTCGGCGTCTGCATCCATGAGTTTGCTGCAAGGATCCAGAACGCGCTCAGAAAAGCCCCAAAGGCAACGAGGCAGGTGATAGCAAAATGGAGTTTCGGCGGGATCTTTCCCATGCCAAATAACATTACGCCGGTCAGTGCCGATTCCAGAAAAAAAGCCACCAGGACTTCATAGAACAGCAGCGGGCCGATCATGCCTCCCACCTGACGGGCAAAACCAGCCCAATGCGTGCCAAACTGAAATTCCATCACTACGCCTGACACGGCTCCCACCGCGACAGTCAGCGAGAAGATTTTTAACCAGAAGTGCAGCGCCTCACGGGCACCGCTTTGTTTTCCCCACAACCAGCGGGCCTCAAACCAGACGAGAAAGGGAGCCAGCCCCAGCGTCAGCGCTGCCAGGGTGATATGCATGCTCATGGTCAGCCCAAACTGAACGCGTGCAATTAACAGCACCCAGTCAGCGCTACTCATGGGTACGTTTACCGCTGTAGCGTGTCACCGGCGGCTGCTCATCCTGGCGCATCTGTTCACTGAAGGTTTCGACGGCAGCGAAAAATGGCCTCAGGCTTTGCCACAGTGCTTCATCATTGAGCAGCTTCAGAACACCGCGAACGCCGGGTGCGGCTTCCGACTGTTTCGCTTCATCACTGGCGGGTTTGAGTGCCATTACCGCCTCGCGTAATGCCAGCAAAATATGGTTAAAACGTTCCGGCGGTAGGGTTCCGATCGCCATCAGCAGCAACGAAAGGTTTTGTACCACGTTTTGTGTCGCTGGCCGGTTCAGTCCGGCAACCAGAATCTTCCCGATGTCGCTGTTAGCCTTGACCGCATCGTTGGCCAGACGCAGAAAACCATGCTGATGCAGGTTTTCAATCAGTTCATCTAGCGCTTCCTGTGCGGTGGCTTCGGTTCGCGTTGGCGGAACCTGATACTCAAGTCGTTCAGCCATTAATATTTCTCCGGGTGATCGATGTGATACGGGGGCGGACAATAGCCTTCCTGCTGCCATTTATCCTCGATGGGCAGATGATCAAGTGGCGTGCGGCTGCCGTTGCGAAAATTGTGCTGAGGAATGGGATCAGGCTGGGGGCGGCGTGACAGTCTGGTCATACTGACCGCGATTTCTTTATAAGCAGGGGTATTCACGTCGGGATCATGATGTTCACCGGTGAGGCCGTTAATGCCGGGCTTACCATGATGGATGGGTATGAACAGCACATTGCCTTTAACACGTGTTGTCACTACCACCGGCACATCCAGCTCGCCCCGGCGGGACCGCAGCTGCACCCAGTCTCCCTGCTGTAAACCTCTCTGCTCCGCCAGTCCGGGGGAGACCTCGACAAACCAGTTAGGTGACAGAGACATCATTCGCCCACCCTGCCCGGTCTGATTGGTCGACTGGAAATGCTCCAGCATACGCCCGTTATCCAGTATCAAATCGTATTGTTCATCCGCCTGCTCCATGGGCGGCTGCCATTCAAGCGGATGGAGTTTTGCTTTGCCATCGGGGAAGTGAAATTGTTTCGTATACAGCAGTGGCGTGCTCTCGCCCTGTGGCGTGACCGGCCAGATTTGCGATTGCCAACCCACCAGACGCTCATAACTGACACCTGCAAAAATCTGCGCGATGCTCGCAGCTTCCGCCATAATCGCGCCGGGACTCGGGTAATGCCAGACATGCCCAAGCTGCGCCGCAAGTTCGGTAAGAATTTGCCAGTCGGGTCGGCAGTCACCCAGCGGACTCATCGCGGGTAAAAAATGCTGGATTCGCCGTTCGGTGTTAACGAAGGTGCCCTCTTTCTCAATGGACGGACACCCGGGTAACACCACATCGGCGAACTCCGCCGTACGGCTCATGAAGATATCCTGCACCACCATAAAATCCAGGCGACTGAAGGCTTCGTGAACTTTGGTTGCATCCGCGTCTGAAAAAGCGGTTTCTTCACCAATGACATACATCGCGTGCAGCTTCCCTTCATGCGCATGCTGCACCATCATAAAGTTATCCGCGCCTGGCTTGTCCGATAAGGCCTGAGGGTCAACACCCCAGGCTTTTGCCCACTTATCACGAATACTCGAATCGCTGACTTTCTCGTACCCCGGGTAAACGTTACTCAGGCAGCCAAAATCACTGGCTCCCTGCACGTTATTGTGACCGCGCATAGGGTAGCCGCCAGTGCCCGGACGGCCATAATTACCGGTGACCAGCAACAGATTGGAAAGCGCAGTACTGGTATCCGCACCGTGGCTATGCTGCGTAATGCCCATCGCCCAGAGCAGACAGACGCTGCCCGCCTGCCCAATCATCTCCCCTGCTTCTGTCAGTTGCTGCAGCGTCAGCCCGGTGATTTCACTGGCGAACTCCAGCGTAAACGGCGTGAGTGAAGCCCGGTATTCATCCACCTGGTTGACGCGTTGTGCAAGAAAGGTCTGGTCAGCATAGCCGTGATCAAACATATATTTCGCCATCGCCGATGCCCACACCATGTCGGTGCCGGGGCGAATACGCAAAAAGCAGTCTGCTCTGTCTGCCATTTCATGGCGGCGCGGATCCACGACCATCAGCTTTTGCCCGTGATGCTTGTGGCTTTGTTTGATACGGGTCGCAATAACAGGATGGTTTTCTGCCAGGTTACTGCCAACGCTGATAATCAGCTGAGCCTGTTGCAGATCCCGGATGGTCCCGGCATCACCCCCATACCCCACGGTGCGGAACAACCCTTCGGTGGCGGGGTTCTGACAATAACGCGATGAGTTATCGACATTGTTGGTGCCGAAGATTAAGCGGGCTATTTTCTGTGTCAGATAGGCTTCTTCGTTACTGGCCTTACTTGAGCCAATAAAACCGATGGCATCCCCGCCATAACGCAGTTCAACGTTGCGTAACCCCTCAGCGACGCGTTGCAGCGCCTCCTGCCAGGATGCCGGACGGAAGCGGCCCTTTTCACGTATCAGCGGTGTGGTCAGGCGATGGGGGCTGTTGACAAAATCCCAGCCAAATTTGCCTTTTACACAGGTAGAGATACCGTTTGCTGGCGCTTCCGCCACGGGTTGTATTTTCAGTATATGCCGGTCGCGCGTCCAGACTTCAAAACTACAGCCTACGCCACAATAGGTGCAGACGGTTTTGGTTCTCCTGATCTCCGCCTGGCGCAGAGCATTATCAATCAGGGAAATACCGGTAATCGGTTCCATACCAATGCTGGGTTCGAGCGTTTTAATGAAATTGATCAGGGGACGCTTTAACCCTTCATCCATCGCGGTAAAGGGTCCGGCGTCTGGCTGCATGGTTTTTTCCAGCAATGCATTGCAGGGGCATACCGTGACGCAATGACCACAACTGACACAGCTGGACCCGGCAATCTGCGTGCCGCCATCCCACAGTACCCGTGGATGGGCGTCGGTGTAATCAATCGACAGCGTTTCGTTGACCTCGACATTCTGGCAGGCTTCAACGCAGCGGCCGCAGAGAATACATTGATCCGGGTCGTAGGTATAAAACGGATTGGAATTGTCTTTATCGTCAGGCTTAGGCTGGTAGGGATAATACTGAATCGGGATATGCATATCTGCGACGGTATTATGTAACGTGCAGTCACCCGTATTGTGTTCGCATACCGTGCAATAAAGTTCATGCCGGTTTAAAAGGCGATCCATTCCTTCCTGCTGCGCCACCCGCAATTCTTCACTTTCACTGGTGATGACAAGACCATCATAAGTGGTCAGGGTGCATCCCCGGACACGTTCCCCGTTGGCATCCACCCAGCATACATCGCAACTTTCGAGTGGAGGTAATGCCGGGTGATAACAAATGTGAGGAAGTTTTTTCCCACTGGCCTGCAAAAAGTCAATTAAGGGTTGATTTGCCTTACCCATTAATCGCTCACCATTGAATAAAATACTGCAACTCAATTCGCTCATTGAATGCCTCATCACGACAATGCAAAAGGCCAGCAGACTGGCATATATCTTAATTATTTAATGTGGACCCTATGATTTTAGTCGTAATAAATCGCGTTTCCAGCCAGGCCATTCCGGTTGTTTTATTTCGTCTGACGGTCATTCTCTTAACGTTATGAAATGAGAAGAAGAAAATTCGAAAGTAACGAGATGTTGCTAAAATGATAACTAAGAATAATCTGTTGATTTACCGCATCGCTTATTTCAGTGTCCGGCTTCATTTTTTATCTATAATTTGCTTACGAACAGGTAACAGGGAAATTATTTCGGTGAACTATGAATGAGGAATTAATCAATGCTGCAACGGCCTTAAGTAAAACGCTTTTATCCCACGGGCTGACAGTGACCACCGCAGAGTCGTGCACCTCCGGCTGGGTAGGATCATCGCTGGCCGCGGTGACTGACAGTCGCCGTTTTTACAGCAGCGGATTTATTACCTATTCCGATCGGGCGAAGCAGCGTCTGCTGGGCGTGAGCAGCGAAACATTGCGCCGCTATACCGCCGTGAGTGAACAGGTCGTCCGGGAGATGGCTGAGGGGGCAAAACAGCGCGCGGGTGATGACATCGGGATAGCAGTGAGTGGCTATGCGGGGCCGGACGGCGGTGAAGATGGCACCCCGCCAGGTACTGTCTGGTTTGCCTGGCACTTACCCGGTGACGAGGTCCATACCGCCTGCCGACAATTTGAAGGAAGCAGCGAAGCGGTAGTCCATCAGGCAACACTTTTTTGTCTGGAGGAATTGCGGCAGATGCTGGGGTGATAATGTTGTGGCGGTCACGACCAATAGCAGCGACCGCCTGAGGAACTGATCATGGTTTAAGGATCACTTTGGTCCACCCTTCAGAGCGGTCATCGAAATGCCTGTAACCCTCAGGTGCATCAGCCAGCGCCAGCCGGTGGGAAATAATCTGCCCCGGATGCGCTTTATCCTGAGAAATCAACCGGGCAAGCTGGCGGTTATACGCCTTAACATTGGCCTGGCCGGTGCGAATGGCCTGCCCTTTGAACCAGAAGCTGCCGAAATCGAACGGCATTTTACCCTGTTTTGCCAGCTCAGTTGTCGCGCCGGGATCCTGAGGAACAAACACCCCCACCACGCCAATCCCGCCGGTGGCTTTGGTTGAGGCAACCAGGCAGTTCATTGTCACCGAATTATTCTCATGCCCATGTTTATCGCAGCATTGATATCCCACACATTCACAGCCGCAGTCGGTACCGCGCCCCTCCGTCAGATCCAGAATTTTTTGTACGGCTTCTTCTGCTGGCGCATTAATCGTAATGGCTCCCATTTTTTCCGCCAGGGCCAGGCGGTCCTGATGGGTATCAATCACAAAAACCTGCGAAGCACCTTTGATCATGGCTGAATGTGCAGCCATTAAACCAACGGGTCCGGCACCATAAATCGCCACACTCTCACCAGGACGTAACCCTGCCAGCTCGGTAGCATGCCAGCCGGTGGGAAAAATGTCAGACAACATGACATAGTCCTCTTCCTTTTCGACCGCATCCGGTGGCAGCAGCAGACAATTGAAATCAGCAAAAGGCACACGCAATAGCTCAGCCTGCCCCCCGTCCCAGGGACCCATTTCAGCAAATCCATAAGCCGCCCCAGCGGAACCGGGGTTCGCCGTGAGACAAAAACCGGTCAGCCCTTTTTCACAGTTTTCACAAAAACCACAACCTACGTTGAAAGGCATACAAACATAATCGCCCACCTTAATCCTTTCAACGCCGCTGCCAATTTCAACGACCTGGCCGAGGTTCTCATGACCGAAAATTTTTCCCTCTTCAAAGCTGGTTCTTCCCTCATACATATGAAGATCGGAACCACAAATATTGGTGGTGGTAATACGGACTAAGACGTCCGTTGGACGAACAATTTTCGCATCCGGTACATTTTTTACCGTTACGTCATAAGGCCCGTTATAGACAATTGCTTTCATGGTTTATGTTCCTCACAGGATGATTTAATAAAATCAGCGTTATAAATTAACAAGCGGAGCGAAGATCTTTACAAAGTAAAAATACTGCTTACACAACCTATTAAAAATCAAGCATGGCATAATATGGAAAACAAACAAAATAAATGAGGTATTTCACTTGCGTATTATCATTTCCTGGTTAGGCTTTAAATTGAACGACGCGCATGACAACAAAGAGAGTATTTATTGTCATGTATATTATACTCATGAAGAGGTATTATTATGACTCAGCACAGAGGCGGTTCAGGAAATTTCGCAGAAGACAAAGAGAAAGCGTCTGAAGCGGGTAAAAAAGGCGGACAGCACAGCGGGGGTAATTTCAAAAACGACCGTGAAAAAGCTTCTGAGGCCGGTAAAAAAGGCGGCCAGAACAGTAATCGCGGCTCCTGAATAAAATTACCGCTCCGGTAATGTTCAGATTTCGGCAGGGATGCTGAAAGTCATATGAAAATACTATAATTTTCAATACCTTGAAATAAATTAAAAACATATCATTATCTATCGTGAAAGACACTTTAGCCCTGGAAACAAACCATCTTCACTCCCATTTCTGCTTATTCCTCTGGAGTCGTTTATTATGAAAGTGGAAACATTAATAGAACTATTCATTCATGACCTCTCAGATATCTACAGCGCTGAAAAACAAATTACACGCGCTTTACCTAAGATGGCGCGAGCGGCAACCGACCCCGACCTTATTAATGCTTTTCAGCTGCATCTGGAAGAAACGCAGGGACACATTGAACGCCTTGATAACGTTGTCGAAAGCCATGAAGAGTTGCGCATCACGAGAATGAAATGCCATGCGCTCGAAGGTTTAGCCGAAGAAGCACAGGAAATTATTGAAAGTGTTGTTGCAGGTCCGGTAAGGGATGCCGGTCTTATTGGTGCGGCGCAAAAAGTTGAGCATTATGAGATTGCTACGTATGGAACTCTCATCGCGATGGCCAAAAAACTGGGTCTGAACAAAGCAGCTACTTTACTTGCTGAAACGCTTGAAGAAGAAAAAAGTACGGATGTTAAATTAACTGAAATAGCCGAGCAGCATTAATCTGTTGCTAACAAGGAGTAAATTATGTCTTCTTCACTTTCTCATTATCATGACTGGCTGAAAGATGCGCATGCAATGGAAAAGCAGGCCGAATCCATGCTTGAGCAAATGGCTAAACGTCTGGAAAACTACCCTGAACTGAGGGTTCGCATTGAACAGCATCTGGAAGAAACCCGACAGCAGCAGGCTGTGCTTGAAACTATTCTTGATCGCCAGGGTATTGCCCACTCAAGTATTAAGGATGTAATGGGAAAAATGGCCGCGATGGGACAGGCTTTTGGCGGCATTTTTACCGAGGATGAGGTAGTGAAGGGTGCAATAAGCGGGTATGTTTTTGAAAATGCGGAAATAGCAAGCTATATGAGCCTTATCGAGACGGCAGCTCAGGTGGGTGACGATGAGAGCATTCCTCTCCTGAAGCAAATATGCGAACAGGAACTGGCTATGTCGGACTGGCTGGTCAGTTATCTGCCTGAACTCACTCAGCAATTTCTGATAAGAGGTGAAGAGACTGGAGTAGAAGCAAAACGGTAAGAGCTAATGGTTTAACCTGGCTGACATACCCTTCATTCAGCTTATAGGAGGTGAGCGTTATGACCGATCGTCCTGTTGAAGGTGACCACCCGGACTACAATCCGCGTAAAGAATCGCCTGATAAAAAGCTAAAAGATGATGAAAAAAATGCACCGGAGTCAGGCGACAAACAACCTGACTGACTGTTAAACCGCCGAGAGGCGGTTTACTATTTTTTGCCAGCCAGCTCCGGAGACGATGCACTTATTGATCCCGTTTTTTTGAGAACAACTGGCTGGCAGTGTCCCGGATGACCTGAGATGCACCGCGGTCGCCTTTAGCCATGGATGACATAAACGCTTTAGCCTGCTTAAAAGTAATATGCGGCGGCAGAGGAGCCACTTCCGGATCCGTTTTAACTTCGAGCAATACAGGACGATCAGCGCTGAGGGCATGCTGCCAGGTGCTGGTTAGTTGCTCCGGATCGTCAACGTAGATGCCTCTCAGCCCCAGCGACTCGGCAAACTCGGCATATTTAACGTCAGGCAGCTGCTGTGTGGCTTCAAAACGGGGATTACCTTCCATCACGCGCTGCTCCCAGGTTACCTGATTCAGATCCTGATTATTAAACACGCATATGATGAGGCGCTTATCCGCCCACTGCTGCCAGTATTTCTGGATGGTGATCAGTTCCGCCATGTTATTCATCTGCATCGCCCCATCCCCTACCAGTGCCACGACCGGGCGTTCAGGATGGGCAAATTTTGCCGCTATGGCATAGGGAACAGCAGCCCCCATGCAGGCAAGACCGCCTGACAATGTGGCACGTTGTCCCTGCCTGACGCGATAGTCGCGCGCAAACCAGTTGGCACAGGAACCGGAATCTGATGTGACAATGGTGTTGTCAGGCAGCTGCGAAGACATCTCCCAGACGACACGCTGAGGATTAACAGGGTTAGCGGCGGCAAACGCACGCTCCTCGATTTGTTTCCACCATTCCTGGACTTGTAGTGCAATGCTCTCCTGCCATTTGCGATCTTCTTTATGAGACAGGAGAGGTAACAATGCGCGAAGGGTTTCCGCAGCATCACCGTGGAGATTGACCTCGCAGGGGTAACGTAATCCAAGCATGGCTGGATCGATATCAATCTGCACGGCACGCGCCTGTCCTTCTTTTGGCAGAAATTCTGTCCAGGGGAAACCGCTGCCAACCATCAGCAGGGTATCGCAGTGCTGCATCATCTCCCAGGAAGGTTTCGTACCCAACAGACCAATTGAGCCTGTGACAAAAGGCGCATCATCCGGCAGGACATCTTTGCCTAGTAAAGCTTTGGCTACGCCAGCGCCCAGTACATTCGCTGCCTGTACAATCTCAACGGCGGCCCCACGCGCACCTGAGCCAATGAGGATTGCAACCTTTTTCCCCGCATTGAGTACCGCTGCCGCACGCTGTAGGTCTGCGTCATAGGGAATGACCTTTGGCCGCTGGTATCCGCTTCCGGAGTGAGTGAATCCATGAAGATGTGGCGGAGCCAGCCACTCTTCATCCTGAATATCTTTAGGAATAATCACTACCGCCACGCCATTCTGCGCTTTGGCAATGCGCACGCCCCGATCGATAAGGTGACGTACCTGGGCAGATGAGGCAGCCTCCTGTACGAAGTTCGCCACATCCGAGAAAACGCGATCTAAATTCATTTCCTGCTGATAGCTGGCACCTCTGGCTGTAGCCTCTGCCTGACCCGCAATGGCCAGCACGGGAACGTGATCCATTTTTGCATCATACAATCCCGTCAGGAGATGCGTTGCTCCCGGGCCTCCGGTAGAGAGGCAAACACCCAGTTCACCGGTAAATTTGGCGTGTCCGGCAGCCATAAAGGCCGCCATTTCTTCATGGCGTACCTGGATAAACTCGATTCCCTTACCTTTTTCATTAGCACGCTGAATAGCCCCCAGCACGCCATTTATACCGTCGCCAGGATAACCATATATGCGAGTAACACCCCACTCTTTCAGGCGCTGAACAAAGAAGTCGCTGGTTTTCATGCTCATCATGGTTTTTCCTTCTTCAGGTCATGTGAACCTAAAGCATAGACGATGAGGCTGACTGAACTGCCCGCTGATGCACGTCCCGGGAATGAATTATCCTGTGACACTGCCCCGAACCCCGTGCTATTCAGGAACAGAATTCCATTCCTTCAGGGCATGGCCAGTGAAACTGCGGCTGATGCGCACAAAAGCCTCTCGTCGGGTATTTTTATGAAATAGCATTACCCGAATCCGAAATATAATGAAGGTCGCAATCCTGTCTGAGGCGCTGCATTCTGCACACATCTCTCTTGTTGAATTTTCTGGATGCTCACAAGGAAAAATGCTCGTGCCGACCGTGTGAGAAATGTGGGGGGAATCCTGGTCAACAAAGAGCAGGACAGCACAGTCTATGGGGGGCATCATCATGGAGCATACGGGTAAATCAGTCCCGGTCTGACGCTGAAGCTCAGGATGCAGGAGCGGCTGGCTGACAAATGTGCTATTTCCGTATCGATGTGGTGGTCGGCCGCGAGCATGAAAAGGCTGCCATGGAGTGATTCCGCCGCTGTCTTTCATCAGCCGAAACATTTGCACTTTCAGTGAAGCGGAAATCACGATTTTTCCGAAATAGACGGTACAAAGGCCGACAGGATCACCGGCCGAGTGTCACAAAAAATGGCGGAAATTGTAAATTAAAAACTCTAAATCTGCTCACTGCCTAAACGAAACCGGTACCCGCGCAGCTGCGGGTGGCCAAAGACTGTCTCGCCACGCATGCCTTGCGTGTGCTGTCCGCTTGCTCCGGGTTTGACAGAGCGGAGCCATTTGCAGACGGATGGTGCAAACGGCCTGGCGTCCGGAAACATCGGCAACGTAATAACGCCACTGGGTGAGCTGGCAGACTGCTTCTTCCTTAAACCAGGACGGTAATCGTGGCGCGACACAGGCAATTGCGATGCTTAATAAATAACGCAGACGAGTCTATGGTTGAAGAAGCACTCCGTATCTGAACTGCTGAGCAGGCAATGATGCCCTCCAATTTGTATATTCTTCATGCTGCGGGACTGTATATCCCTCCTAATCTGCGCGACAGATGAATTGCAGTCGCGCTGACAATAATAAAGTCGTCCGTTTGGTAAGACCTTTGCGTCATAAACACACCGGATCTGAACAGGTCACTTTTTATCTGTTTTAGCGGACTGTGCGTTCAGGCTGTTCGTTCCTCGCTTTACTGCGGTACGCCTCAGCCTGAACGCACAGCCCGTTGCTTTAAAATAAGGGCAGACCGTTTTAATAATCATATTTTCTCTTATGAACGGGATCAGTCTCAGTCAGGCCGGGAGTCAGAATTTGGGTTAAGGTGAATATGTCTTGTAAAACCGGGACCAAATTTTGTAAATGGCGTGTTTTTTTAATCACCTGAGTTCATTCAGGGATAATCTGTGCTGGATTTAACCGTATCAGGTGGGTATGATTTTCATCATTCGCCGGGCGGCGATCAATTTAATCCCTATCGGAATACTGTGGTGGTTGACGATAGGGATGTGCGAAACCTGTGGCCGGACATGCGCGGCGCGGGGAAGATTTACGTGGATGGGACGTATCCGTAAAACGTCCAGGGTACAGGGTCTTCCGGTTTTACCGGACCCTGAATGCAAGAACCCCCCGACTCTGTCATCAACTTGGCGGAAGAGTCAGAATCGAGGGGTTACGAAGCAGGCTTTGGCCTGTGAAGGATTATAACGCATGCAATTCATAAGACAAGCTCTGCCCGCCATAAGTCCGGGACAGAGTGAATGACCAGATTTTAATCGGGTTATATCTCCCGACCTCCGGAAAAGACGGACGCCATCGCGGCGATCATTCCGTTGCCTGTAAATGCACAAATCCTGAATGGTTTGCGCCTGATGATTACAAGCGTCTGCCAGGGCAGATGGGCTATGCCATGAGCCGCCTCGTTATCAGAGACAAGCGCACCGGTAAAATGACGCTGCGCCAGCGAATGTCCCGTCATCCTTACTTTGTTCAGCTGCGTGACATCGCCGGACGTAAACGGGATTTCCGGCCGGAAAAACAGGCGCTTTATGACGCAATAACCCCCCTGCTCGTTCAGCGTGCCGATCTGGCCACGTCAGTCGTAACGTTCAATGGCAGCAGGCTGGCTGATGAGCTCAGTCCGAAAGATGAAAACGGTGACGTTGTTCCTGAAACGCGCGTTGAGCCGTGCCGGCTCTCCCGCCTGTTTGAGGAATGGGAGCGTTTCGGGCTGATTGAAAGACCGGATCTGGAAACGGACCCGGTGACGGGCTACTGCATGCCGCGACATATTGTGCTGACAGACCAGTTCTGGAAACTGTGCGGCATCGACATGAACAAATTCCTGGCAGAGCGTAACGTCCGCCTTGCTGCTGAGGCTGATGGTATCATTGAGCCTGGTACGTATGATTCCGTTCGTGCTGCCCGCCGGCGCTGGTACGAAAATATGCGCATGGCCACGTTACTGAAGCGCCGGGAAAAAGCGTCTAAAGAGAAGCGCCGTAAACGTCTGGGAAAACTGTCGATTGACGACAGGCGCAATGCGATGGCCAAGCTGCTGCGGGCCCGCCCGGCACGTGAGTGGATGCATCTTCCCCCGGAAGATTTCGACCGGCTGGTATGGAAATGCCTGCGGCAGCTGGATCTGGGTCTGGACTATGAACCTGTACCCCGTGACATACCCGATTTAGTTCACTGACAGCACCATCTCAATATAGACCGCCTTGACTGGCGGTAAAGGTGTTTGTGCCGAGTCCCGAATGCGAATGTCTGAACGCTGAAACCTGGTATTTTTCCTGCCGAAACGACTAAAGTGACTGCTCCGGAGGTCGCTGAATTTTTTTATTCACAGTTACCCGCAATCAATATCTTGATGTTACCTGCAGACAGAACCCTTACTACCCGCAAGATATTCCTGACTTACGTCAGAAAGAAATTATCAAAAAGATAAATAAGGTTTTCATTCAGGCTCCTCACGTTGATAAATAATGCCTTCGCTCGCAACGGTCGCAGACGACCGTGCCGCTCAGAATCAGAAGTAGCCCCCGCCGATGGCGGGTCCCGGGCAGAGTATTTAGTTACAACAAACATTAAGTCACTGTAAACAGCTTACTCGAGTAAGTCTGATACCTTTTGCCCCTCTCTTCCATTGAAAAGCCGCCCCCGCCCCGGGCCTCTGGCCCGGAACTGGTGTGGCTGTCATAACGGATGCTGTAACTATGACTTTTAGCCGCTGTTATTCCGGACCGCTGAACAGTTCTTTTGTCTTCGACCATCTGACAAATTAACCGCTTAAAGGCCGCTGCTTAAACAGCGTCAGGCAGGAGATGGGGTGAATTTCGCAACCATCGGGTCTGTGACCGGCTTTGCCGGGTCACCGGTGCCGGCTGACTTCAGAGCTGTCCTCAACAGTTTCTGGCACCTCCATGCCGCTGACGCGGCATTCAGGGACAGGCTGCGCACTGCTCGCCAGCCTGACAGGAACTCTGTTCATTAATGTCATCAACTTATTCTCAATATGGACGATACCAGGGATACATGTAAGAAACCTGATAAGGAAAAAAGGATTGAAAGCGTTAACTGGTCTTACTCTTGTGGCGGGTCTTGTTCTTGCCGGTTGTTCTTCACAGTCCGCTAATCACAAAACGCTTTACCTGAAAACAGCAATGCAGTCTTCTGTATCCGGCCTGGCAGGGTACAGCGATCCGGTAGCTGACATGCTCAGGGAAAGCGACATCCGCCATGTACGGCTTTACACACTGAAACCTCAGGCGTGTAAAACTTTCCAGGATAACCTCGAGAGAAAACTCACTGCCGCCACAATGTATATCGACCTGGTTGAGGACAAAACTGGTTATAACGCTGAAATCAGCGGCGAGATTAATTATTACGACACTCAGCACTATGTGAATGGTTTACTAACGGGTGACGTCGTCAAATCAGTCCCTGTACCGTTGCGGAAGGTTTCTTTATCGGTCGGAAAACCGGTAAGCCTTGAGTTGCCCCGCGGCATTCGATTTAGTGCACAGCTTTCCGGTGATGCATTTTCCGGCACCACTTACTGATTCTGAATCAGGGCTACGGCTCAGTGTCTTTTCTGCGATGGTATCCGGCTGCGCAGGCACAGTCCTTTTTATAACTTCTTATGACCGCTTTATTTCGGTCGTTAAGCAATCTTAGCTTCTTCGTTGCATACGCTGAGTACAGTGAACACCTCACCACAATGCCGGTGTTACGGAGCGTTTCTCTTCTGAGGAAGGAGGCAATATCACCGGTTATCTTCTTCACGCAGTGCTGCTGATGCCGACAGGTATCTGAAAAAAAACGTCCCGGACTGCCCTGTTCTCTCTCAACCCGCAGACCCGGAACTGACTGGCGGACAGACATGATGTAAAACCGGAGCACATCAGTTATGACATCGGCATTTCTTACAACGCCGGGCTCGGGTTTTCCGGATGTACCACTTCCATCAGACTCAGGCTGGCCATCCTCCGCAGTCGGATGTTCTGCGTTCATGACAGTTCCGGCGCTTACGTCAGGACTGCTACTGACAGGCAACTCATTCCGTTCCGGGATAAGGCCTGACTGCGCCGGTGACGCCATCATTTCCTCATAGGCTATCCAGTCTTCCTGCATCTGCTGCGGATGTCTGCGAACAGGGATTTTTCTCTCTGCCCGTGCCTGATAACCACTATTGCGGGACCGTGCTGCCTGTAACAACGTCTGCTGCACCCATAACCAGAAAGCCCGACCTGTATGCGGTGTTACGCTGTAACCTGCTTTTTTCATTATTTTCCGCGCGACGCCTTCGTGCCATCCCCGAATCAGTGCAAATGCACCGTGAATATCTCCCCTGGACGTCAGGATATTTATTTCATGAAACTTATTCATTCAACAGGCTCCTTTATCTGACTGGAGATAAATCGGCAGTACTCATAAATCTTTTAGTGCAAATATGTTATTATTTATTAATGACAACGTAGCTAAATAACCTGTTAACATCAATTAACACCTATAATAACCACCTGATTTTTGACATTCTTAATAATATGAGAAAAAGGTTAATTATATCTGCCACGATCACGATTTCCGCATTTTCATACCATGTATCTGCGACTGTTTCTGCAGGATTTTCACCCGGAGGAACCGCACTTGATCTGGTACTGACTTTCATCAGAGGTGCAGACACGACAATCGATATTGCTGCCTATGATCTCACCAGCGTCCCTGTCGCGCAGTCACTGTCAGACACGACTGAGCATGGTGTGGCAGTCCGGCTTGTGGCTGACGAAAAGAAAAGTTGCGGCCTCTGGTCAGGCGTGAATGTAAGAATAAATAGTATGTTCAGTATTATGCATAATAAGTTCATTATTGCCGATGATAACAGAATTGAAACAGGTTCTTTCAATTTCACATCATCAGCAGAAAAACGGAATACGGAAAATGCTGTTGTGATCTCCGGTGAGCCAGGAATATATTCACAGTATCAGACGAAATTTAAACGTCTATGGAATGAATCGGTACCGGTCACCTGCAAAAATTATAACTACTGACCTTGATACAGGAAAAAATCAGCATCCATATAAATCATTTTCATTTATTTTTATTTCATCCAAAACTGGTGTTAATAACGATGCCACAGGAGATTCATAATGGCCGGAAAGCAGATTTACCCGGTGAGATTTACCGGGCGACGCGGCACCACGTATTGTGATGCGTCCTTCAGAACGGAACACAGCGAGCAATGGCAACGCTGGCTGAAATACGTGCGTGATAACAAGACAACCACAATGGTAACCTGCTGCTGCCTGCCAGAAGAAACGGATGTGGTTCGGCGGAGGTTGAAGGTGCACCTTTCGCAGAGCACAGACCAGTGCTGGCTCTCATCATACTCGTTTACCGGATACGAACATGCACCGGATTGTCGTTTTTACTCTGTATGGCCAGATGATCAGCAGGCCGCCATTTACACCGCAGACGTGGTGAAGTCATCGACAGACGGCACACTCGTTATACGTTTACCTACCGGCCTTCAGAAAAAAGTAGCTCCTGAGAGTGGTTCTGAAAAGGAAGTGCTAAAAACCATTCCCGGTAAACGACGGAAGCAAAGCTCAATGCAGCTGACCGGGTTGCTGCACCTGCTGTGGGAACAATCCGGCATTAATGTCTGGCATCCGGCTTTTGACAGGAAGAAGCGTAATTCTGGTTGGGTCAGCTGGCGTCTGAATGAAACGGCCACCCGAATCCGTATAGGGCGACTACCGCTGAAGGATTCGCTGCTGCTGATGTCCATGAATAACACCCGGCAGGCTGATGACAACCGTCAGCGTGTACGGGCAGCAGAGAAATCCTTACGTCGTTTGATAATTATCTCGCAGCTGGCCTCTTGGAGCGACGCAGCAGATGAACGTATTGAGCACACTCTGCCTCTGGGACTCTTTTCCGGGTTCCCGGCACTGGAACTGCCGGAAGATGTGCTATCGCGTCTGAAATACAGCTATGCGCGCGAGCTCGCAAGCTGGCGTCGGGGGGCCCGGGTTATCGTTATCTGCGAAACAGAGCCACCGGAAACTACATTTACACGTATTGAAGGACGTAACGTTCCGCACAGCAGCTGCAGGGTTATCGATGCAGCTCTGATGGTGGTAAGTCACCGTTATATTCCACTGGATTCAGGTTATGAGGGGTTGATCGAGGAACGGTTATGGCAGGATCAGCGTGCTTTTATAAAGCCACTGCGTTATGACGGTGAAGCCGATGTTTTTCCTGACTTTATTCTGACTGATGTATGCGGAAACGATGCTCTCCCAATGGAAGTTTTCGGACTGAGCACACCAGAGTACCTTAAGCGCAGGCAGGAAAAGGTAACGTATTATGATGCAGAATACGGCCCGGGCCACTGGTGGTACTGGGATGCATATGCTGACCCGAATGGTGAATCTGTACCTCCATTTCCTGATTAAAATTCCTGGTGCAAGCCATAGAGGCTTAAAGATAACCATTACGAAGCAGGAGGATGATTAACCTATTTGAGCTTCAGGTAGGTCATGTTTCAGTTCAGTACGTCCCGGACAATGATCAGGACACTTTCATTTCTGCAAGTGGGGCAGTGATGTGCTGAACCATTATATTATCAGTGAGACAGGAGTGTGGCTTACTCTGTTTTTATCAACATATCCACTGGATAGATCATTTCTTTTAAGTTCATAAGAGATCAATAAGAGGACAATGTAAGATCCTAAAAGATCACTGAGCTTATATCCCTATGATATTCAATAAAAAACAGTCATTCCGGGTATTTACTTTCATGATTAAAGTATTCACTTTCATGGAAAAGGTCTCTACTTTCATGAGTCGGGTATTTACTTTCATGGAAAAGGTCTCTACTTTCATGTTATAAGGGTATTTACTTTCATGAATACTCGATCTTTCAGACCTGGGGATGTGGATAAGTGGGAAACGACAATAAAGTCATAGACATAAATCACCCTTTTTCCATTGTCAAAAAGGATTCAGAAACAGTTTATCTACTGGAGCCGAACAGCAATAAGACCGTTCAGCCGGTTGCGCTGCTGCGACTTAGTGTCTTCACGCCCGTTGCGCCGAAGGAAAAAGGTAAACGTGACTTTTTGATCGACGCTTCTGAAGAACTCTCCAGTCTCGAGGTTGCCCGGCGCGAAGGCTATACGGACATCAAGATCCAGGGCGCAAAACTGAGCATGTCCACTGATTTCAAGACATGGATTGGGATCATAATGGCATTTACAACATATGGTTACAGCAGTGAAACCATCCGTCTGCCATTTACCGAATTCGCCAAAATGTGTGGCATCAAATCCTCTGATCTTAATGCCCGATCCCGTAAACGCCTGCATGACTCCCTCTTCAGCATTTCCAGTGTGACGCTTGCCTTCAGCAGTAAAGACGGCAAAAAATCAATGTTTTCCCACCTGGTGCAGAGCGCAGTGCTCAACATGAATACCGATACCGTTGAGATCACGGCCGACAAGAACCTCTGGGAGTTGTATCGGTACGATCACAAAGTACTGCTGGGATTGAAGGCTCTCTCTGAACTCTCCCGTAAAGAGGCTGCGCAGTCACTCTATATTTACTTTGAAAGCATGCCTGCAGGTACCCTGTTTATCTCAATGAAGCGCCTCAGGGAGCGTCTGGCGATGGGATCTCCCGTTAAGCTGCAGAACTCCATCATACGGCGTGCAATGGCCGATCTTAAAAAGATAGGCTACATAGACTTCACAGAACTCAAGAAGGGACGTGAGATCCAGTTTGTTATCAACAGCCGTTCTCCCAAACTCCAGGCGTTACCCGGTCACTGATCTCTTCAACGGTATTCACTTTCCTGTCCCCTCCCGAAAAGGTATTCACTTTCATGCAGACCCCGTCCGTAGGTCTCTGCTTTCATGCTTATCGAATCTGAGGTATCTACTTTCATGCAGGCCTGGTGGAAAAGGTATTCACTTTCATGCTGGACTACTTTCCGGAGTATGGCTTCCATGAAAGTAGATACCTTTAATCTCTCAACGGGAGGGGTATTACATGCAAGTAGATACCTTTTCCTCCAGTGGCTCTTGTCGTGTCATGAAAGTGAATACCCTAAATTGGCTGAGGAACGTATTTGTCTGTCTGTGCATGAAAGTAAATACCCTTACATGCAAGTGAATACCTTTTGCAGGAAGTCTGATGGAGGATTGTGATAATAAGTGAGCACTCACCATCAATTAGGTATCTGTTATCATTGGCATCATAGCTACTTTTTTATAAAAGACGTCATTAGCGAATGACCCTGCTTCACCAGGGTATTCGGTGTTGGCAATGTTCCAGTTCGCTTCAATCCGGACTCATTTACGCTGCCATAAAATGCCGGAGAGCCCAACCGATGCACATCAGGACAGTATTCAGTTACCTGCAGAATTCGGGGGCATTGCAGGTTTAAGCCTTCTGCATGAAACTGAATACCTTCTCAGGCGCTTCGCTACAACGTCACTTTTCGGCATAATTCCTGTATTCACAACGACGTATCTGGCAGGAACGCATATGGATGCAACCAGAATTCTCACATCAGTATTCTCTGCTATGGGTAAGCTGCTCGATTACTGTCTCAACAGAAAGCAGCTACAACGACACACGGCTGAGGCTGCCTCGAAGTTAGTCAGTGTGCTGGACAGGTATGTCAGGGACTGTGCTGCTGCATCAGATGACGGTTACTTGCCGGGGGCGAACCCCTAGTAGAATGACTACCGTAACCGAAAAGAACAGTGTGCGGATCCGGTTCTGGCTCTCCCGGATATTCCGGGCTGGAATCTTTTACCACTTCGTTACACAGACGGCGTACGGGACATCGAACACAGGCAGAATGATATTTCAGACGTTCTCCAGGAGGCATTTGAGGGGGATTTCGGTGCCCTGGATGAATACTTTGCAGAGAGGCAGCGTGTCTTTGCAGAACTGGGATTTCGTGCGACGCTGCTATCCCGTGATCTGCGAGCAGAATATGACCTGATGCCTCCTTCCGTGAGGCACAGGGAACGGGAAACGCTTTTAGAAAAAACACTGCAGTACCATGATGGTTTCAGCATCCGACTGCGAAGAAGTGAGAGGCGTATAGCCCGCCAGGCCAGGATGTCAGAGCAAAATGATAATCAGAGGGACGGATAATGGATTTAAAGGATGTGCTCACACCACTCGTTACGCTTGCAGCACGCTTTACATTACGCAATGAGATAAGCAAAAAGGCACTGGAAATCCGCACCGCTAGGCTGGAGAGTATTGCTGCCGAATGCAGCGATGTACTGACGGAGCTTCTGAATTACGCGGGAACCGTTGCGCATCAGGTTGAGATACAATTCAGGATGGCAGGCGAAGCGTACGGTATGGAGATGACACCGTCTGACCTTCGCATTCCGGTATCAGCTCTGGATCACTGGATTGACGAAAGTAACCGGACCGTAGATCCTGCAAGGCTGCGTCATTGCAGGCATCAGCTGGCTTTTCACCGACCAGATGAGGTACTCCGCTGGGATCAGGTCGTGCTTCCTCTTATTGGTACACTGAACGACTTCATGATGATATCCATGCCCGGCGAACCCATGCGTGATATGAAAGGAATGACCCGCAACGGAATCGAAGCGCTTGAATTCCGGAAAACCGTCAACGAGCAGATGCTGGACGTCGGGCAGTTCCGGAAAGCGCTGACCGCCCTTCTTCTTTCTGCTGAATTCGTGCCGTTGACGCGACCGTCGCCCTCACTCGCTGGTCAGTTTATTGCGTGGTGCCGTATTCGCTGCAACTTCTGATAACCTCTGTGCCAGGTCCCTGCTTTTCGGAGGATGCTGGCACATCAGGTTGCCCGCAATTGAATTCCCTCAGTCTGGCCTCAAGTGTATCCGTCATTGCAGGCGGCGGTACGGATGTAAACAGCAGCCACGGCAACCACCAGAAGGCGGTAAGCGCAAAAAGCAGCGGTGCGGCAAATTCGAACCCAAACTAAACGCGAAAAACCCGGTCGCCAGGAAGACCATCACCGTGTTCACGAGGG
>NZ_JAPWKD010000009.1 GCF_028283705.1 Pantoea sp. | reverse complement strand
AATGCTTTAATGATGTGCTCCGTAAACGCGGCATCACTACAAAAAGAAGCAATTGAGCATAACCAGACAATGGAAGGGCTGATAAAAAGTTCAATGTCTTTCTTTGAAGAAGTAACACTGCCTTTATGTAATCCGGATTTGATTATTGCACATAGCAATGGACTGTCATCTCCCTCCGCTGCGAGTCTGTTACTGAAGCATTTTGGAAACAAAGATACCCTGAAGTATTCCCATCCCAATGGTTACTACACAACCTTTGGCTTCATTGGGAAGTTCAAAGCCCAAACCGTTCCTGTCATTTGCATTCGACATATGTCGAGGTTTAAACCTCAGTATGAGTACATTAAAGCGGCTATTTCAATGATGCAGTAACTTGTAATAAATACAGCCTAATAAAAAGTTACCTAACTGAATTGGTATACGCTTAGGTATACAAAAGAAAGATGAATTCGATAAAAACAATAAATAACAATCAATTGCGAGAAAAATTCAGACTCCGCCAGCCCACCAAAATTCTTCAAAGATGGTTCCAGAGCCATCCGCAGAAGTCCTGAAAGCCCGCACAGCGTAAGCCTTGCGGGCTTTTTTGTGTCTGTAACTCCTGCTAGCTACAGAGAAGGAAGTGAACGACGTCCTAAAATCATGAGAAAGATGAATTGATCAATATTTATCCATGAGGAATATTAAGTCGCCGGGGCAAGAGGCTCCGGGATTCAATAAGGAGATATCTCATGGGCTATTACATTCTCAAGAAAAGTACCAAAACCGTACAGAACCAGAAGTATTATTTTGTGTTGAAGGCAAGCAATGGCGAAACTATCGCCACCAGCGAAATGTACTCCACTAAGCAAGCCGCACAAAATGGCATCAGATCCGTTCAGCAGAATGGTAGCTCAGCTGATGTCCGCGACCAAACTTAACATCGCAGCCTAATTTAAGGGCTGTCATCAGCCCTTTTTTATGCTGCATGGCCAGCACCTTGCCCGCATGAGGGCGGAAAACCTCATTGAGAGCGAGAGACAGGCGCAGCGCGTTAATTATTCTATTAAAGATGAATCAGTACAAAAGCTGGTAGCGACCTTAAAAGCGATTTTCTGCCCGGAGAATACATGATGAGCCACGCCACAGCTTCACCCAATGAAATCAACCAACTCAGGGAAAAGGGGCCGTGATTGTTGATATTCGCGAAAAAGATGAGTTTCGCCGCAAGCACATCCCCGGAGCTATTCCATGGCCTCTGAGTGAGATACAGTCTGGCAACACGCTGTACACCTTCCCAGCACAGAGTCCCGTGATTTTTCATTGTCAGGTAGGCTCGCGTACCCAACAGAACAGAGCAGCGCTGGCAAAAACCGTCGATGGTGGCGAATTCGTCCTGCTTGAGGGTGGGATCAATGCCTGGAAACAAGCGGGTCTTCCGATAGTAAAAAACGCCAGACAGCCTCTCCCCCTGATGCGACAGGTGCAGATCACTGCCGGAACGGTGGTTCTGGTGGGGGTTATTGCGGGGTATAATCTGCATCAGGGATTCTTTTTACTATCCGGTTTTGTCGGCGCGGGTCTGCTTTTTGCTGGTATCAGTGGCTGGTACGGCATGGCAAATTTACTGGCAAAATGCCCTGAAATCGCCAGTAGTAAAAATAAAGCCGGTCAGAACACGATGATTCATTTACAGTTTATTCCTAAAGCCAGATGTTACTGAGCGTGCCATTGTTAACTACGGTCAGAACATTAATGACTTTGATGAGGGAATATTCATGAAAAAGACAATTATCGCTTTATCAGCATTTCTGCTGGCTTCGTCGGCTTTTGCCGCTACCACACATGCAACCGATGAAACCGTAGCCAATGCACAGGCAGGCGCGAATACCGCAAAAGAGAAACTGCATCAGGCTCAGGATGAAGGGTCTGAACTGAAGCTCAAGTCTAAACATGCTGCTGAAGGTAAAAGCGATAGCCTGAGTAGCAAGGCGAGCGAAGGCACACAAAAGGCCTGGAATAAAACCAAAGAAGGGACTGAAAAAGGTTGGGATGCCACCAAAGAAGGTGCTCAGAAAGGCTGGAACAAAACCAAAGAAGGTGCCAGCGACGTGAAGAAAAAAGTCACCGAATAAGTTAACTCAGAGGCCGCAAATGCGGCCTTTTCTTTATCTTAACAAACCCCATTCTTTGCTTCCTGGCTGCATAGCCCTTACACTGCTGTTTTCCTTCAAAAACCATTAAACACGCTTATGTCTGACACCTTCATCCGCCAGCCACTTCCCCTACCAAACGGTCACAACAAAGTGCTGCTGCATTCCTGTTGCGCGCCCTGCTCCGGTGAAGTAATGGAAGCGATGCTGGCTTCCGGTATCGATTACACCATTTTCTTTTACAACCCAAACATTCATCCACTGAAAGAATACGAACTGCGGAAGGAAGAAAATATCCGCTTTGCCGAGCAGTTTGGTGTCCCTTTTGTCGATGCCGACTACGACAAAGACAACTGGTTCGAACGCGCCCGCGGTATGGAGTGGGAGCCGGAACGCGGCGTGCGCTGCACCATGTGTTTTGATATGCGCTTCGAACGCACTGCATTATATGCCCACGAACATGGTTTCCCGGTCATCACCAGCTCACTGGGTATTTCGCGCTGGAAGAATATGCAGCAAATCAACGATTGTGGAGTACGTGCCGCCGCACGTTATCCGGATATGCTGTATTGGGAATTTAACTGGCGTAAAGGTGGGGGTTCCGCACGCATGATCGAAATCAGCAAGCGCGAGCGTTTCTATCAGCAGGAATATTGTGGTTGCATCTATTCATTACGCGACAGTAACCGCCATCGCGTCGCCAGTGGTCGGGAACGCATCGAAATTGGCGTGCAGTATTACCAGCCTGATGAAGACTAGCTCTGCAGAATGCTGGTGAAAAACCGCTGAACCATCGTCGCATCCGGCTGCCTGCCTTCCTGAATAATGGAACGCAGCAGCCACGCATCAGTGAACGCTACCGCAGCTTCTGCCTGCTGCGAAGTCAACGCCAGTTGCTGTTGCAGTATTTGCTGATGACTGGTAATCCATGCCGCTGCTGCCTGCCGCAGACGAGGGCGTGAAACCGCAGCAACAAACAATTCGTACTCACAAATTAATCTGGCCCGCGCATCCAGCGTCCAGAACAAGAACCGGGTTAGCTGCCGTGGGATGTCCGTTTCTGCTTCCACGAGAAACCACTCTTGTGTTTGCCGGGTAAAATTCTCCACCGCCCGTTCGATGACCGCCGCATGCAGCTCATCGAGATTTTTAAAATGATAAGTGACGGTTCCAGGCGAGATATCACAATCTGTTGCCACCGCGCGATGGGTACAGGCATGTAATCCGTCGCGGCGAATAATCGCCGCTGCACAGTGCAAAATGTTGTCACGCATCTGCTCAGCGCCAGCGCGCATCGCTCTCTTCCCGACACTCATCATCTGACTCATCTTATTTCAACAGCTGTGCACTGCCTGAAAAGGTGTTCTTGCCGTTGGCAGAAGTGATATGAAACGCCGGAGCACCTGCGCGGTCAGCTTTTTGAGCGAGCGCTGCAACCAGATCGTCAAGATTGCTGGCACCGCTGGCACTGATATGCCCGATCACCTGCTGCGTTCCCGGAGACGCAATTTCAGTGGCAGCCAACGCCGAAGCACTCAGGGAGACCAGCGCACCGGTCATCATCAGTTTTACAAGGATAGTTTTCATATTTGCTCCAATTGGGGGGAAATGCTGGAGCGCATGGTAGAGCGATGGTCAGATAAACATAACCCTGTCATCCTGACAGACTTATTCATTAAAATTGAACAAGTATAGCCCATTAAAATACCGTACAACGTACAAAATTAGAAATTATTATCTATAAAATAACATAAAACTAATTAAACACTCCAAAAACAGACTTTCATCGTACCGGCGTACGATAAACCCGTGTCAAGCCTTGCGTTTTCTGGTCAAAAAAAAGCAGCGCTTCCTGGGAAAACGCTGCTGTTATAACCGCCCAAATCGTTAAATCCGTTAACGCACCACTACCGTCAACAGTACGATCACTGCCATCATGATTAGTAGATGGCACACCACCTTATCCAGTTTGCGCATATCGCCTCCCTGGTTTTAGAACCACTGACCAAAACGTTTGATGTAGAACGTTTTCATGCCCTGCGCCAGCACGCAGTAACCCAGCAGAATCGCGACCAGCCACGGGAAGTAGGCCCACGGCAGCGGTACCAGCCCCACCATCGCGCCGAGTGGCGAGAACGGTAGCAAAATCCCCGCCACCATCACACAGCCGGTGGCAAGCAACACCGGCAATGCCGCACGGCTCTGAATAAACGGAATTTTTTGTGTCCGCAGCATATGCACCACCAACGTCTGTGACAGCAACCCTTCTACAAACCAGCCAGACTGGAACAGCGACTGTACTGCCGGAGTATTGGCAGCGAACACATACCACATGACGGCAAAGGTTGTGATATCAAAGATGGAAGAGGTCGGCCCAATCCACAACATGAAACGTTTGATATTACGCGCATCCCATTTACGCGGTTTACGCAGGAATTCACGGTCCATTTTGTCCCACGGCAGTGCCAGCTGGGAAACGTCATACATCAGGTTCTGAATCAGCAGATGTATCGCCAGCATTGGCAGGAACGGTATAAAGGCGCTCGCTACCAGCACGGAAAAGACGTTGCCGAAGTTAGAGCTGGCGGTCATGTTCAGATACTTAATGATGTTACCGAAGGTTTCCCGGCCCTTCATCACACCCGCTTCCAGTACCATCAGATCTTTTTCCAGCAGGATAATGTCAGATGATTCTTTCGCGATATCCGCAGCGCTATCAACAGAGATCCCCACATCCGCATCGCGCAGGGCTGGTGCATCGTTGATACCGTCCCCCAGGAAGCCAACGGTATGATCCTGCTGTTGCAGCGCTCGCAGGATGCGTGATTTCTGCAATGGCGTCAGTTTGGCGAATACCGCACTCTGCGCGGCTACTGTCGCCAGCTGTTCATCACTCATCGCCGCAATATCATCGCCGGTGACGATGGTGCCACAGTCAATACCGACCTGCTGGCAGATACGCGCCGTCACGACCGGGTTATCACCGGTCAGCACTTTGACGCTGACACCGTTTTCCTGCAACGCAGTAATGGCTTTCGCAGCACTCTCTTTTGGCGGATCGAGGAAGGTGAGCAACCCTTCGATCGTCAGCCCCTGCTCATCTGCCACACCCAGCGCATGCTGTAAGCCGGGTTCCGGCAGAACACGGCTGGCAACCAGCAGCACGCGAAAGCCCTGCTCGTTATACTGATGCGCCAGTGCCAGCAGTTCCGCACGACGATTCGCATCCAATGGCTGGATTAGCTTACCTTCACGTTCTGCCGTGGCAATGCTCAGCATCTCTTCCACCGCGCCTTTGCAGATCAGCAACTGCTGACCAAGACGACGGTCTGCCACCACCACCGATACCCGGCGGCGGATGAAATCAAACGGCAGCTCATCCACTTTGCTGTAGTAATCCGCCACAGCACTGCTGACGCGGTGTTCACCGTAGCGCAGGATGGCGCGGTCCATCAGATTGGGCGTGCTGCTTTGATAGTGGCTATTCAGCCAGCTCAGCATCAGTACGCGTGAGTTTTCCACACCTGCACAATCAAGATGGTGCTCCAGAATAATGTTGTCCTGGGTCAGCGTGCCGGTTTTATCGGTACACAGAATATCCATCGCACCCAGGTTCTGAATTGCATTCAGACGTTTCACGATAACTTTGCGGCGTGACATGGCGATCGCACCTTTCGCCAGGTTGGAGCTGACAATCATCGGCAGCATTTCCGGTGTCAGGCCCACCGCCACCGCCAGGGCAAACAATGCAGCATCCAGCCAGTCACCTTTGGTCAGGCCGTTAATCAGCAAAACCACCGGCACCATCACCAGCATAAAACGGATTAACAACCAGCTAACGCTGTTAACTCCACGGTCAAACGACGTTTGCGTACGGTTGCCAACGATGGATTTCGCCAGGCTGCCAAAATAGGTTTCCTCTCCTGTCGCCACCACTACGGCTTTCGCTGTACCGCTGGAGACGTTGGTTCCCATCAGACACACGCTACCCAGTTCCAGCAGAGAAGCCCCCTGTTCACTGGAAGCCATGCTTTTGCTGGCGAGGTTGCCGGTGACATCATATTTTTCCACCGGCAGCGACTCGCCAGTCAGAATCGCCTGGCTGATAAACAGATCGCGTGAATCAAGCAGGCGCACATCGGCAGGCACCAGATCCCCGGCAGAGAGATAAATGATGTCGCCCGGCACCAGGGTGGTAATGTCCACTTCCTGTTTGCACGCGGGTTGCTGTGCCGATTCGCGACGCAGTACCGTCGCGGTGGTACGCACCATAGATTTGAGTGCCTGAGCCGCTTTATTAGTACGGAACTCCTGCCAGAAACGCAGCAAACCGCTGAGCGTTACCATCGTCAAAATGATGATGACACCGGTCAGATCGGTCTCCTCGCCATGGCGTGCCGGTATCCAGTAATCGGTGAAGAAGCTCACGCCGGCCAGCACCATCAGGACATAAATAAATGGATTGTTGAACGCCTGCAACAGCTGCACCAGCGCTGGTGGCGCTTTATCATGTGCCACCTGATTGTGACCAAATACCGCCAGACGCGCTTCAGCTTCACTGGCACTCAGTCCCTGCGCATCGCTATGCACCCGAGCCAGGGTTTCACTGGCGGTGAAAGCAGCTTCTTCTTCAATCAGATAGCGTGGGGTTTTCTGACGCGGCTGACGTGCGATGTTCAGTGCTCTTTTTTCTTTATTGAGTTTCATGTCAGTCATCGTGACACTCCTCTTTTTTTACGGCGATAAATATCCCTGCATGTCTGGCATGCATTATTGGGAAATAAATTAACGGCAAAGCGTTATTAAAAAAAACGACACACACGAAATATTCATGCCTGTTTACGGGAAGAGAAAATAAGTTATCCCGCTCACTGCGACAGTAAGTAATGAATATTCAACGATGTCGATGCCCGCGTTCTGTCGCCAGATGCGCAGGAAGAACCAGCACACTGAAGATCAGTGTGCGCACCGAGGTGGAGGGAAAAGTGCGTGTAAAATCATGTGCATGACGTTATCCCCTGGGCAGTAGCCCGTACAAAAGTTAAAGCATGGGAACAATCGTCAGAAAAGAGAGAGGATTGCTACCTGCCGGTTCCGGCAAGCAGCAACAAAAGAATTCGTGCGTCAGCTTGCCTTGTGTTGTGTTAAATAAGGGTGACTGTCCAACTGAATTCTCCTGTTTGAAGTTGCGGCCATTATATTCCCGGCACATGTATTGTAAAGTTAATTATTCTGCCATCGGTTTCCGTTTAAATTCTGTTGTAAATCCCCTGACTTCAACCGATCCATACCTGAGCTAATGTTAAGGTTCCGCAAATCTGTTCACCCCATGTTTACCGGCTTATAACCATAAGGTTAGCCTTAGAACTTTAAGGCATATCTATATCTGATAATTGACTATTATTCATTACAACGCTTTCGTAAACTCGCGTTACTTTTTTAAGGCAAGGAATTCTCATGAAAAAAATAATCCCCTCCCTGCTGGCGTTATCGATGGTAGCCGCGTTCTCAGTTAATGCCGCAACGCCGAAAGATACGCTGGTGATTGCCCAATCCACCGACGATGCCGACAGCTTTGACCCGGCTCAGGGCTTTGAGCTGACGACAGTCCAGGCGTTCACCAACATTTACCAACGCCTGGTCCAGTCCGACCCGCAAAATCCGACCGACCTGAAACCCACCCTGGCAACCTCCTGGCAGCCAGGCAGTGACAACCGCAGCCTGACATTTGAACTGCGTAAAGATGCCAAATTCGCCAGCGGCAACCCACTGCGTCCGGAAGATGTGATCTTCTCACTGAGCCGTGTGGTGAAGCTAAACCTCGATCCTTCCTTTATCCTTACTCAGCTCGGCTGGAACAAGGACAACGTTGATAGCTTCCTGAAAAAAGTTGACGACAACCATGTCCAAATCAGCTGGAGCGCCAACGTGAGTCCGGCCTATGTGCTGAGCCTGCTATCTGCGCCCGTCTCCTCAATCGTTGATGAGAAAACCGCGCAGGCAAACGCGACCAATGGCGATTTTGGTCACGCATGGCTTGCCACCCATTCGGCGGGCAGCGGCCCTTATCAGATCCGCAAAGTGGTATTACACGAAGTGGTGTTGCTGACGGCTAACCCCACCTCTCCGGCTGGCGCGCCGAAGCTGAAGAACATCCTGATCAAAAACGTACCGGAACCGGCTGCGCGTCGTTTGCTGCTGGAGCAGGGTGATGTGGATATCGCACGTAATCTCGGTGCCGACCAGATTGCAGCGCTGAAAGGCAAAGCGGGCGTGAAAACTGAAGCCATCCCGATGGCCTCGCTTTACTACATCCAGTTCAACGTGGGTGCCAATCCGGTGCTGAAAAACCCGGCATTGTGGGAAGCCGCGCGTTACCTGTTCGACTATAAAGGTATCGCCAACGACCTGCTGAAAGGCCAGTTCGAAGTGCATCAGACCTTCCTGCCAAAAGGTTTCCTCGGTGCCCTGAACGATACCCCGTACAGCTACGATCCGGAAAAAGCCAAAGCGATTCTGAAGAAGGCCGGTCTGACCAACGTCAGCTTTACCCTCTCCACCAGCAATCAGCCGCCGTATCTCGACATCGCACAGGCGTTGCAAGGCAGCTTTGCCAAAGGTGGCGTGAAGGTTGAAGTGCAGCCGGGACTCAGTTCTGAAGTGTCTACCAAGGTTAAAGCGCACCAGTATCAGGCGACGCTGAATGCCTGGGGTGCTGACTACTTCGATCCCAACACCAACGCCGCCTCCTTTGCTTACAACCCGGAAGATGGCAGCAAAACCATCGCTTACCGTTCTGACTGGCACATCCCAGAGCTGAGCAAGCAAACGCTGGCAGCCACCGCCGAGAGCGACAGCAACAAGCGTGTGGAAATGTACCAGGCGATGCAGCGTGAAGTGCTAAAGAACTCACCTTATGTGATTGGCCTGCAGGCACGTAACCTGATTGCGCTGCGCGACAATCTGCAAGGCTACGTTCAGGGCATCAACCCGGATATGGTGTATTACTCACAGGTTACCAAGTAATGGCGGCATCAGCCCCACAGGCCGGGTTCGCCCGGCCACTCTGGCAACGCACCAGCCGATTAATCACCAGCCTGCTGTCGCTGCTGGTGACGCTGCTCGGCCTGCTGGCCTTTACCTTTATGTTATCGCACCTGTCACCGGTCGATCCGGTGCAGCAGATCGCAGGCGATCACGCCAGTGAGGCCACTTATGCGCAGGTGCGTCACGATCTCGGTCTCGATCAACCGGTGCTGGTGCAGTTCTGGCGTTATATCAGCCATCTGGCCCACGGCGATCTCGGCCTGTCCCATCTGACCAATCAACCGGTTAGCGCCGACCTGATGCGCACCTTCCCGGCGACCATTGAGCTGGCGACCTGTTCGATCATTTTTGCGGCGGTATTCGGTGTGGCGCTGGCGCTGCTGGCGGCCTGGAAACCAGGCAGCATCATCGATAACGTGGCGCGTTTTATTTCGCTGCTCGGTTATTCCGTGCCGGTGTTCTGGCTCGGTCTGCTCGGTCTGCTGTTGTTTTACGCCGTGCTGCACTGGTCCGCCGGACCGGGTCAGCTGGATGATATCTGGATATATACGCTGGAGCCGAAAACCGGCTTTGTGCTGATTGATAGCTGGCTGTCCGGGGATCCTGAGATGTTCCGCAATGCGATCGCCCATATCTGGCTGCCGGTGGTGATTCTTGGCATGCTGGTGATGGCCGGGATTACACGCCTGCTGCGTGCCGCGTTGCTGGAGGAGAGCAGCAAGGAGTATGTGATTCTGGCGCGCGCCAAAGGTGCTGGCCGCACGCGCATTCTGCTGCGTCATATCTTTCCCAACGTGCTCGGCACGCTGATTACCGTTATCGCCCTCTCCTGGGCCACCCTGCTGGAAGGTTCGGTGCTGACGGAAACCGTTTTTGCCTGGCCCGGCGTGGGTCGTTACATGACTAACGCGCTGTTCTCCGCCGATGTTCCGGCGATTCTCGGCGCGACCCTGCTGATTGGCAGCTGCTTTATTCTGCTTAACGCGGTGGCCGACGCCCTGACCTGGTTAACCGATCCGAGAACCCGATGACTCAACAACTCTCCGAACTGGAAACGCTGCGCCCACGTCGCAGCCGACGTCGCATCACCTCGCTCAGCATCGGTTTAACGCTGGTGGTGATTCTGCTGGTGATGGCGGTGTTTGCACCGCTGCTGTCCCCCTTTGATCCGAATGTGCAAACCATCAGTATGCGCCTGCTGCCGCCTTCGGCAACCCACTGGTTTGGCACCGATGGTTTTGGTCGTGATCTGCTGTCTCGCGTGATTTATGGCACCCGTCCGACGCTGCTATTAGTGGCGCTGATTCTGGTACTGACCATCCCTGTAGGTCTGCTGGTCGGCATCACCGCCGGTTATGTTGGCGGCTGGACCGAGCGCGTGCTGATGCGCATTACCGACATTTTTCTCTCGCTGCCTAATCTGGTTATCGCCCTGGCGTTTGTCGCCATGCTCGGCCCAGGTCTGATGAACGGCGCGCTGGCGCTGGCACTCACCAGCTGGCCACCATTCGCCCGTCAGGCGCGTGCCGAGACGCTGGCGCTGCGCCGTAGTGATTACCTCGCCGCAGCACGGATGCAGGGCATCACCGGCCTGCGTCTGATGTTCGGCCATATTCTGCCGCTTTGCCTGCCTACCGCGGTGGTGCGTGCGGCGCTGAGTCTCGGCGGCATTATTCTTTCCGCTGCCGGTCTCGGCTTCCTCGGCATGGGAGTGCAACCGCCCACCGCAGAATGGGGATCGATGGTGGCCGAAGGCAGCAAAGTCATTTTCGACCAATGGTGGGTGGCTGCAGCCCCCGGTGCTGCCATCTTGTTCGCCAGCCTGGCCTTTAACCTGGCAGGCGACGGCCTGCGTGACCAACTGGATACCCGCCATGCCAAATGATCTGTTAATTGATGCTCAGGGGCTGGTGATTCGCAGCGACGACGCGTTGCTGGTTGATAACATCCACTTTCAGCTCGGGCGCGAACGCGTGGCACTGGTCGGTGAGTCAGGTTCGGGCAAATCCCTCACCGCCCGCACCCTGATGGGGCTGTTGTCACCGTCACTGCATTTGCACGCGGATCGTCTGCAGGTGGTGGGTCAGGATGCGTTGCAGATGCGCGAACGCGACTGGAGCCGCCTGCGCGGCAGCAAGGTCGCGATGGTGATGCAGGACCCGAAATACGCCCTCAACCCAACGCGTACCATTGGCTGGCAGGTGGAGGAACCGCTGGTGCTGCACCATCGTCTGAGCCGCGCCGAGCGCAAAGAGAAAGTGTGCGACATGCTCGATGCCGTCGGCCTGCCGGATCCCCGTCAGCTGATGAAACGTTATCCGCATCAGCTCTCCGGGGGAATGGGCCAGCGTGTAATGCTGGCGATTGCCTTAATCACCGATCCCGAGCTGCTGATCGCCGATGAACCGACCTCAGCGCTCGATCATGCGATGCGTGATCAGGTGCTGGCGCTGATTCGTCGTCTGGTGGAACAACGCAACATGGGGCTGCTGCTGATCAGCCACGATCTGCAACAGGTGTCGGAGCATTGCGAGCGGGTGATGGTGATGTATAAAGGCCGTCTGCTGGATACCTTGCCTGCGGCGGAGTTGTCCAACGCCAGCCATCCGTATACCCGCACGCTGTGGGCCTGCCGTCCGAGCAAGGCCACCCACGGCGCAGCACTACCGGTGCTGGATCGTGCCACCCTGGAGCAGAACCATGATTGAGTTATCCGACCTGAGCGTATCCCATAAGCAGGGCTACGAACTGCGCACCGTGGTACATGACGTCAACCTCAACGTGAAGGCAGGCGAGTGTTTTGGCCTGGTTGGTCCCTCTGGCTGCGGTAAATCGTCACTGCTGTGGGTGATGGCCGGACTCAACCCGCACTGGTCCGGCAGCATGGCGCTGGCGGGCACCACCGTGAAACCGGGTAAACCCTTTACCGGCCAGTTGCGGCGTGATGTGCAGATGGTATTTCAGGATCCCTACGCTTCGCTGCATCCGCGCCATCGCCTGCGTCGCACCCTGGCCGAGCCGTTAAAGATGCTGAAACAAGACCATATCGACGATCGCATCAACGATGGATTTCGCCATGTGGGCCTTGATCCGGCGCTGGCAGATCGCTATCCGCATCAGCTCTCGGGCGGCCAGCGTCAGCGCGTCGCCATTGTGCGCGCCCTGCTGCTCCAGCCGAAGATCCTGCTGCTGGATGAGCCAACCTCGGCGCTGGATATGTCAGTGCAGGCGGAGATCCTTAACCTGCTGAACGAGCTGAAGCGTGATGATGGATTGACGATGGTGCTGGTAAGCCACGATCCTGACGTGATCGATCATATGTGCGATCGCGCCGTTCGCATGGCACAGGGCAGGATTGTTGAACAGTTAAGTGCTTAAAACCGCGCAATAAATTGCGCCGCTACGATCAGGCCAGTTTTTGTAGCGGCGCGATTCATCGCGCAATCCGTTAATGCGCCATCGTTTGCAATGTTTCGCTGCGGATCGACTCGGTAATTTCCGCCTTCAGCGTCATAAACTCCGGTGAAGTTTTAATGGTGTAATCACGGCCACTGTTAAAATTCACCGCCACTTCCTGTTTGATGCGACCCGGCCGGGCACTGAAGATCGCCACCTTATTTGCCATAAAGATCGCCTCATCGATGTCGTGTGTAACGAAGAGCACCGTCTTGCGCGATTGCTCCCACACTGACAGCAACAACTCCTGCATCATCACCCGCGTCTGATTATCCAGGGCACCAAAGGGTTCATCCATCAGCAGCACTTTCGGGTCATTCGCCAGCGCACGCGCGATGGCGGTACGCTGCTGCATGCCGCCAGAAAGCTGGCGTGGATAGTGCTGGGCAAAGCCACGCAGCCCCACCTGCTGGATATAATAATCGCTACGCTCCTTTTGCTGTGCAGCACTCAGGCCACGTTCGCGCAGACCAAAGCGGATGTTCTCTTCCACCGTCAGCCACGGAAACAGCGTATAGCTCTGAAACACCATGCCGCGGTCAGCACCGGGGCCATCGACCGGCTGTCCATCAAGCCAGATCTCTCCACGCGTCGGGGTATCCAGCCCGGCAATGATGCGCAACAACGTTGATTTGCCACAGCCGGAGGGGCCGAGAATGGTGATGAAATCATTCTCCTCCACCTGGTAATGAATCGGCTGCAACGCCAGCGTTTGTTCGCCTTTCGGCCCGGTAAATACGCGTTCCACCCCGCGCACATTCAGCTTGCTGTGTTTCATCACAGGTTACTCCATGCAAACAAGCGCCGGTTGGCGACTTTGAACAAATAATCGGACACCAGGCCGATACAGCCAATCACGATGATGCCAAAGATAATTTGCCCGGTATTCAGCAGCGCCTGGCTGTCGACAATCATATGGCCGATACCGCTTTCCGAGCCGATCAACTCAGCAACGATCACATAGGTCCATGCCCAGCCCAACACCAGGCGCAGCAGCTCGGCAATGCCGGGAGCGGCACCGGGAATCAATACCCGACGCACGATGGAACGATTGCTACAGCCCAGCGTATAGGCCGCCTCAACCAAATCACGCCGCGCGCTGCTGACGGTCACCGCCACCATCAATACAATCTGGAAAAAGGAGCCGATAAAGATGACGAGGATTTTCTGCATTTCACCAATACCGGCCCACAAGATCAGCAGCGGCACAAAGGCCGATGCAGGCAGATAACGGCAGAAGGAGACGAAGGGTTCGAGAAAGGCTTCCCACATTTTGTACGCGCCCATCATGATGCCCAGCGGCACCCCGATCAGGGCCGCCAGCAGGAACCCAGCCAGCACGCGCATCACCGTCATGCCGATATCCAGCGAAAAGTTATATTCGGTGAATAGTGACACGCCCTGTTGCAGCATGGTGATGGGATCGGCAAGGAAGGTTGGCGATACCATGCCACTGAAGGTCACCAGCGCCCACACCGCGACGAACAGCACAAAGAAAGCCACGCCAAGGCCGATACGCAACCGGGTTGAGATCGCTTTTAACGGCACCATTAGCGGATTGTGCCAGCGGCGTGGTGCATCTGGCAGCGCCTCGGGCGGCGTTACGGGTTGGCTTTTACTCATCTCCATCTCCTGTCTCCCTGATTACTGCACGAAGCTGGCGTCGTACAGGCTCTTCACGTCCGGCATTTTTTTAATCACGCCCGCGCGCAGCAGCAGTTTGCCCGCTTCATCACTAAAGGTTTCAATTTCACCGCTAAAGAATTTTTTGTTCTCTTCAGGACCGGCCCAGCGCAGGTAGCTGGCGGATTCGGCAAACTCTTTGCCGGTGGATTTCACCGCTGCACCCATGATTTCGTTGGATTTATCCGGTTGTTGTTTGATCATCTCCAGCGCATCGTAGTAGCTGGCCACCAGCGCTTTTGCCGCCTGTGGATGCTCTTTCAGGAAGGTTGGGGTACAGCCGAGCGTATCCATCACCATCGGGTAATCCAGCGTGGTGGCGAGGATTTTGCCCGCTTTCGGCTGGTTACGAATCACGGACAGATAAGGTTCATAGGTCACCGCCGCATCGTTTTGCCCGGCAGCGAACGACTGGGCCGCCGCCTGGGGTGCCATCGTCGCCAGCTTAACGTCTTTCATGGTCAGGCCGTTTTTATCCAGCATCCACGCCAGCAGGAAGTATGGTGACGTGCCCGGCGCGTCGACGGCGATGGTTTTGCCTTTCAGATCTTTGATGCTGGTAATATCGCTGCGGGTTGCCAGGCCATCAGCACCGTAGGATTTATCCAGCTGGACGATTTGCTTGATCGGCACACCGGCCGCATTCCATGAAATATAGGTTTCGACCGTGGTGGCCGCACATTGAATGGTGCCGGAAGCCACCGCAAGATGACGGCTGCTTTGCGGGATCATTTTTACATCGACATCAAGGCCATGCTTTTTGAAGATACCGGCTTTATCTGCCAGCGTCAGCGGAGCAAATCCGGTCCAGCCGGAAATACCGATCGCCACTTTAGTATCCGCAGCCTGCGCGCCGAGCGCAGACCCCAACATAACGGCTACGGTTAACGCACGAACTGCATGTTGCACTGGCTTACCCATCTTCCACTCCTGTCAAAAAGTGATGAAAAACTACAGTTGTATAGGCTTATCTATACAAGCAAAGCAATGGCTGTGCCAGAAAGCAGATCGAGACTGTGCGGCAGCGCACGCGATGATCGGAAAATGCGTTGCACCGTCGCGGAGCAAGCCTGGGAGCGCATTAACCACTTTGGTGCGGTTATACTCTCCGCATCTTAGTTGAAGAAGGAATGCCGTATGACGGTTAAATTACGTCCGCTGGAGCGGGAAGATCTGCACTTTGTGCATCAGTTAGATAACAACGCCAGCGTGATGCGTTATTGGTTCGAGGAGCCGTATGAAGCCTTTGTCGAGCTGTCGGACCTGTACAACAAGCATATTCACGACCAGACCGAACGTCGTTTCGTGGTCGAGCATGATGGACAGAAAGCCGGGCTGGTGGAGCTGGTCGAGATTAATCACGTACATCGCCGCGCTGAGTTTCAGATCATTATCGATCCGGCTCATCAGGGCAAAGGACTGGCAACCCAGGCGGCGAAGTTAGCGATGGACTATGGCTTTTCGGTGCTGAATCTCTACAAGCTCTATCTGATTGTCGATCAGGAGAATGAGAAGGCCATCCACATCTACACCAAACTGGGCTTTGAAGTGGAAGGCGTGTTGAAACACGAGTTTTTCATCAACGGTGCGTACCGTAACACCATCCGCATGTGTATCTTTCAGCATCAATATCTGGCGCAGCATAAAACGCCAGGAGCGATGGTGAAGCCAACCGCGCAATAAGCCCGACTCTGGGGTTTACCCGCGTGCACCCACCCGGTTAAGAAATGCTTTGGGGTGCTCAGGCTTCAGGTCATACATGCCGCCGTTGAACGGATCGACCAGCAACCAGCCGGGAAAACCGAGCAGCGGAATGTTCCCCAGCAAATACCACAGGTTGGCGCTGCCTTCGATCGGCATCGTCACCGGAACATAACCCGGATTCTCCAGCATCACCAGATAGTGTTTCTTACCGAAATAGCTGCCGGTGGATTTCGCCAGTTCAATGGTCTGGGGCGTAAAGCCCTGCGCCACGGCATGCCCGGTCTCATCCTGCACGGTGAAACGCGCGCCCTGTGGCACGGAGTCAATTCTTACCGATTGCGTTTGGGTGCCAACAATGGTCGCACAGCCGCTTAACAGCAGCGCGCAGGCAGGAAGGAGATGTCGCAGGTTCATAGCAGGTCCGCTTCAGGGTCAGAAGGAACAGTCTAAACTGCCCTTCCGCCCTTTTCACTCGCCTCAATCGCGCTATCAGTGGCGCTTTTCGGCGTCTTATTGCGGTTGACAACAGGCGGCAATCGCCGCGATATCCTGCGGCGTGGTGCGACAGCAGCCGCCAATCAGACGGGCACCGACCTGCTGCCACTCCGGGAATTTGTCATGCAACGTGCAGCCCGAGGGTGCCGAGTGCCAGGTTTTACTGCTGGCATCGTACTGTTCGCCCGAGTTCGGATAGACCAGCAGCGGCTTATCACACAGCGCCTGCAAGCTACTCAGCGCCGGGGTGACGCTCTCCAGTGCGACACAGTTGATTCCCAGCGCCACCACCTGCGGGGCCGCATTGAGCAGCGTCGCGACTTTGCTGAGCGGTGTGCCATCGCTAATATGGTGCGCATCACGCAGCGTGAAGGAGAACCAGGCACTGCTGTCCGGGAACTCCGCCAGCAGGCTGACCAGCGCCTCGGCTTCCGCAAACGACGGCAGCGTCTCACAGGCCAGCAGATCGACGCCCGCCTCGAGCAAGGCCGCGATGCGTGGACGATGGAACGCCTTCATCTCGTCTTCAGGCAATGCATAATCGCCCCGGTATTCCGCCCCATTGGCGAGAAACGCGCCATAAGGCCCCACCGACCCGGCGACCAGCAGTGGCGCGCGGCTGCCAGACGCCGCACGATAATCATCCCGCGCACGTTTTGCCAGCGTGGCACTCTGGCGGATCAGCGCCAGCGCCTGAGTCTCATCCAGGCCACGCTGGGCAAAGCCCTGTGGCGTCGCCTGGTAGCTGGCGGTAATGGCGCAATGGGCACCGGCAGCAAAATAATCGTAATGGACCTGATAGATCAGTTCAGGATTTTCCATCAGCACTTTCGCCGACCATAACGCATCGGCCAGATTACAGCCGCGTGCTTCCAGTTCGGTTGCCAGTGCACCATCAAGGATCAGGGTGTCGGTTTGAGATAGCGCCTGCGCTATCGGGTTACGCCACATCGTTGGCCTCCTCAGCCTGCAAAGATGATTTACGTCGCTGCGTGACATGGTATGCGGCATAACAGAAGAGAACAAACGGAATCCCGCACCACAGCGCAATCCGTTGTGACGGGTCGAAAGCCAGCCCGACACAGGCCAGCCCGCACAGCAGGAAACCGAGGATTGGCGTCAGCGGATAGAGCGGCGCACGATACACCAGATCCTTTAAAGTTCCCCCCTGCTGGAGATGGCGACGGCGGAAAACATAATGGGAGGCGCAGATACTGAGCCAGACGGCCACCACGGCAAAACCGGAGATGGCAGACAGCGCAACAAACACCGTATCCGGGGCAATCACGCTGGAGAACAGCGCCAGCAGGCCGCCGATCATACTGATGGTAAGCGCCAGTACAGGAATGCCGCGGCGATTCACCCGGGCAAAACAGCGCGGCAGGGTGTTCTCATTAGCCAGCGACCACAGCATGCGGCCCGACGCATACAACCCGGAGTTCGCCGCCGACAGGATCGCCGTGAGAATCACGAAGTTGAAGATATCAGCCGCCCAGGGAATACCGATCTTCTCAAACACCAGCACAAACGGACTTTTCACGATCCCGGCTTGATCCATCGGGATCAGCGCCGCCAGCACCAGCACCGTGCCGATAAAGAAGATGATCAGACGCGCCACCGTGGTACGGATCGCCAGCGGCAGGGCTTTTTGCGGCTGCTCGGTTTCCCCGGCAGCGATACCGATCAATTCCGTGCCCGAGAAGGCAAAGTTGACCGCCACCATCGTCATCAGAATCGGCAAAGTGCCGTGCGGCAGCCAGCCCGATGCGGTGAGATTATGCAGGCCGGGCGCTGCGCTGCCGTCCTTCATCGGGATAAAACCAAACATCGCCCCTGCGCCGAGAATAATAAAGGCGACAATGGTGACCACCTTGATAATCGAGAACCAGAATTCCCCTTCGGCAAAGAAGCGGGTCGAGACGATATTCAACAAATAGATGGCGATACAGAACACCAGACACCACACCCAGACCGGGATGGTCGGGAACCAGTACTGCATGCAAAAACCGGCTGCGGTGAGGCTGGAACCCAGCGCTACCGTCCACGTCAGCCAGTAGAGCCAGGCAACGGTATAGCCGGTGGCCGGGCTGAGGTAACGCGCAGCATAGACATGGAAAGCCCCGGTTTCCGGCATCGCCACCGCCAACTCACCGAGACACACCATCACCAGCCACACCACCAGCGCACCAATCAGATAGGCCAGCAGCGTACCAGCGGCACCGGTGGTTGAGATGATGTAGCCGGTATTAAAGAACAGACCAGTGCCGATAACGCCCCCCAGCGACAGCATCACCAGATGCCGCACTTTCATGGTGCGTTTAAAGTTTTCCTGCGGAGGATTTTGCTCGGATTGCATTATTTTTATCCATATGGACGTCTAAACATCTACATGGATACAGGGTTATACGCGCCAGCGCCGGGAAATGCAACGTGGCAAAAGGTAAGGATTTTATCAGGTGAGTGCGGCCCCGCACGGGCGGGGCACTGCGTCAGCCACCGAATACGCCCTGCAAATAGCGCTCCAGCGCGATGCGTGAACTAAAGCCGTGGGGAATCCCGTAATGTTCCTGAGTATCGCCCGCCAGATAGAGAGGAAATTGCGTGTAATGATCGCAGGTTTTCATTTCTGATGCCGGTTCAGCGAAGTTCAGGCTTTTCTCTTTCAGCGTGGGGTGAATGATCAGTGCCGTGCGCCCCATACGCGCTTCACGGTTGACGTAAACATAGTTGTCGCCACGACGATAGCCATAGATTTTCGGCGTCAGGGTATCCATTTCGAACCCTGCTTTCTCCAGTACGCGCGCAACCTCATCCGGTCGTAAATACATGCTTGCTCCTCTCTGCTCTAGCCTCGCAACCTTACAACAGCCGTGTGGCACAAGGCTTTCGGAATTTTCCATAAAGCCAGGCGAAAACCAGCGTTTGATGATGACTCGTCTACACTAAGTATTACTTTTTAAATCAAAGGGAGCGAAAAATGTTTAATCGAACCAGTAAAAACGATGACATTGATATCAATCAGGATGTGAACGAGCTGGCAGATTCGCTGGAAGCGTTACTGAAATCTTACGGCAGCGAAGCCAAAGATGAGGTAGAAGGCGCGCGCAGCAAAGCCCAGTCACTGCTGAAACAGACCCGCGCCAAACTGAATGGCAACAACCGGGTTTCACAGGCTGCGCGTGATGCGAGCTATCAGGTTGATGCTTATGTTCATGATAAACCCTGGCACGGTATCGGCATCGGTGCCGCCGTCGGCCTGGTCATTGGGGCGTTGCTGGTATCCCGCCGCTAACCATCACATCCCTTCAGAGAGCCTCGCACCTCGCGGGGCTTTTTTGTGTTTAGCGATCGCGCGTGGCTCCCCATTGATTGTTCAATTTCCAGCCTGAATTTGCCTTAAATGCCGTGCCCTGCCCTTTTACAAAATTATTTTTTAGCCGGGAAAGCGCATGATCCCTGGCCTTAGGCGAAATCTGAGGTTCGAAATCACAAAACCCTATATCTGGTGGGCTTGACCGCCACAACCACTACATCTAGTATTCACTCCATCAACTCGCTACCAGATGTCAGCAAGGATGAGGCTCGCAGCAGAAGGATTTTTGCTTCGTATCTCGCATCCTGACCATAACCAGAGGGAAATACGAATCATGCGCATTATTATTTACACCAAGAACAACTGTGTCCAGTGCAACGCAACAAAAAATGCCATGGACCGTAATGGCATCGATTACCAGCTGATTAACCTCGACGCACAACCTGAAGCCATCGACAGCCTGAAATCCCTCGGCTATCGCCAGGTCCCGGTGGTGATGACCCAGGATGACCACTGGAGTGGTTTCCGTCCCGATAAAATCGCCAGCCTGCGCCAGCTCGCTGCTGTCGGGGGATAAGGCAATGTTTCCACTGGTGTATTTTTCCAGCCAGTCGGAGAACACGCACCGATTCATCACCCGTCTGGGCCTGCCTGCACAACGCATTCCCGTTGATAGCACGCAGCAACTGCATATTGACCAACCCTATATCCTGGTGGTGCCCAGCTACGGCGGCGGCAGCACGCGAGGTGCGGTGCCCAGACAAGTGATCCAGTTCCTCAATGATGAAGCTAACCGACGCGGTATTCGCGGGGTGATTGCTGCCGGTAACCGCAACTTTGGTGCAGGGTTCTGCCTGGCAGGCGACATCATTGCGCAGAAATGTCAGGTTCCCTATCTCTACCGCTTTGAGTTGATGGGAACCCCCGACGATATCGCTAATGTAAAAGCGGGAGTAACCCAATTTTGGCAACGACAGACACCCTCAACGGCACCGGGCTTGATTACCACGCCCTGAACGCGATGCTGAACCTGTATGACGCTGATGGCCGCATCCAGTTCGATAAAGATCACGAAGCCACACAGCAATTTTTCCTGCAACACGTTCAGCCAAATACCGTACCCTTCGCCTCTGCGGCGGAGCGTCTGCGCTATCTGGTGGCCGAAGGCTACTACGAAGCGGCAGTGCTGAATCAGTACGATTTCACCTTCCTGTGCCAGCTGCACGACGAAGCCGATGCCTGGGGTTTCCGTTTTCATACCTTCCTCGGCGCGTGGAAGTTCTATACCAGCTACACACTGAAAACCTTTGACGGCAAACGTTATCTGGAAACCTTTGAACAGCGCGCCTGCATGGTGGCGCTGACGCTGGCACGCGGCAACGAGCAGCTGGCGCGTGAACTGCTGGCAGAGATGCTGAGTGGCCGCTTCCAGCCCGCAACGCCCACCTTCCTTAACTGCGGTAAACAGCAGCGCGGTGAGCTGGTCTCCTGCTTCCTGCTGCGTATCGAAGACAATATGGAATCGATTGGTCGCGCGGTGAACTCGGCGTTGCAGCTTTCCAAGCGCGGCGGCGGCGTGGCCTTCCTGCTGTCAAACCTGCGTGAATCCGGTGCACCGATTAAGCGCATCGAAAACCAGTCTTCCGGGGTGATCCCGGTGATGAAAATGCTGGAAGATGCCTTTTCTTACGCCAATCAGCTGGGTGCACGTCAGGGGGCGGGAGCGGTATGGCTGAACGCCCATCACCCGGATATCCTGCGTTTCCTCGATACCAAACGCGAAAACGCCGACGAGAAGATCCGTATCAAAACGCTGTCGCTCGGCGTGGTAATCCCCGATGTCACTTTCCGTCTGGCGAAAGAGAACCGCGAGATGGCGCTGTTTTCACCCTATGACGTGGAACGCATCTACGGCAAGGCATTTGGCGATATCAGCATCAGCGAGCATTACGATGAAATGCTGGCCGATGACCGTATCCGCAAAACCTTTATTCAACCGCGTGATTTCTTCCAGACGCTGGCGGAGATTCAGTTCGAATCCGGCTATCCCTACATCATGTATGAGGACAGCGTAAACCGCAGTAACCCAATCGCCGGTCGCATCAATATGAGCAACCTGTGTTCGGAGATTTTGCAGGTCAATAGCGCCAGTGAGTACCACGACGACCTCAGCTATCGCCGCGTTGGCAAGGATATTTCCTGTAACCTCGGCTCACTCAACATCGCCCATGCCATGGATTCCCGCAATCTGGCGCAAACGGTGGAGGTGGCGGTACGCGCGCTGACCGCCGTATCCGATATGAGCGAAATAAATTCAGTGCCGTCAGTGGCGGAAGGTAACCGTCGTTCACATGCGGTCGGTCTCGGTCAGATGAACCTGCATGGTTATCTGGCGCGTGAAGGGATGGCCTATGGTTCGGAAGAGGCGCTGGACTTCACCAATCTCTATTTTTACTGCGTCACTTATCACGCGGTACGTACTTCGAACCTGCTGGCGCAGGAGCGTAAACAAAGTTTCGATGGTTTTGCGCAGTCAACCTATGCCAGCGGCCATTATTTCGACAAGTACACTGAACGCGCCTGGCAGCCGCGTACCGCACGCGTGGCACAGCTGTTTGCCGATGCCGGTATCGCGTTGCCGACCCAGGCCGACTGGCAGGCTTTGCGTGATGCCGTGATGACGCATGGTTTGTATAACCAGAACCTGCAGGCGATCCCGCCAACCGGTTCCATCTCTTATATCAACCACGCCACCTCAAGCATTCACCCGATTGTGTCGCGTATTGAGATCCGTAAAGAAGGCAAAACCGGACGCGTTTATTACCCGGCACCGTTTATGACCAATGACAATCTGGATTTCTATCAGGACGCGTACCAGATCGGTCCGGAAGCGATTATCGATACCTACGCTGAAGCCACGCAGCATGTGGATCAGGGGCTGTCGTTGACGCTGTTTTTCCGTGATGACGTCACCACGCGCGATATCAATAAAGCGCAGATTTATGCGTGGAAGAAAGGCATCAAAACGCTTTATTACATTCGACTGCGCCAGATGGCGCTTCAAGGCACAGAGGTGCAGGGCTGCGTTTCCTGCGCCCTGTGATGAAAACTATGCGATTAAATCAAATTCAAGCGATTAACTGGAACCGCATTCAGGACGAGAAAGACCTTGAGGTGTGGAACCGTCTGACCAGCAACTTCTGGCTACCGGAAAAAGTGCCGTTATCTAACGATCTGCCCGCCTGGCAGACGCTGGATAAACAGCAGCAGCAGCTGACCATTCGCGTGTTTACCGGCCTGACACTGCTCGATACCATTCAAAACGTGATTGGCGCGCCAGGGCTGATGGAAGATGCGCTGACGCCACATGAAGAAGCGGTGCTGTCCAACGTCAGCTTTATGGAAGCGGTGCATGCGCGCTCCTACAGCTCGATTTTTTCCACCCTGTGCAACACGGCGGATGTGGATGCCGCCTATCGCTGGAGTGAAGAAAACGAAGCGCTGCAAAACAAAGCGAAAATTGTGCTGGAGCATTATCGCGCTGACGATCCGCTGAAAAAGAAAATTGCCAGCGTGTTTCTCGAATCGTTCCTGTTCTACTCCGGCTTCTGGTTGCCAATGTACTGGTCAAGCCGCGGTAAGCTGACTAACACCGCCGATTTGATTCGTCTGATCATCCGCGACGAAGCGGTGCACGGTTATTACATCGGTTATAAGTATCAGAAAGCGCTGGAAAATGTGGATGATGCACGCCGTGAAGAGTTACAGCAATTCGCCATCGAACTGCTGCTGGCCCTGTACGAAAACGAGGTGGTGTATACCGAAGCGCTGTATGCCGATGTTGGCTGGGCGGAAGAGGTGAAAACTTTCCTGCATTACAACGCCAATAAGGCGCTGATGAACCTCGGTTATGAAGCGTTATTCCCGGCGGAGCTGACCACCGTCAACCCGGCGATTCTGTCTGCGCTGTCACCGAATGCCGATGAAAACCACGATTTCTTCTCGGGTTCTGGCTCCTCCTACGTGATGGGTAAAGCGGTAGAAACCGAAGACGAAGACTGGAACTTTTAATCCTTTCATATCGGGCTGGCCTCAGCCCGATATTTCCCCTTGCTGCTGTTGGTTATTTCCCCGTTATTTACCCTTTATAACTTCATTCTATTGTCATTTTATCGTCATTCAAATGGTCCATATATCGCCAGCTAAAGCGTGATTTATCACCTTTCAGACAATTATTTCCGTCCAGACGGCATAAATTCGTAAAAAAATACGAAAAAATTGAACCCCCCTCATCCCTTGTGAGCACTGGAATTGCACGCCATTTCATCCAGCAGCGCGCAACGAATATCGGCCGCAAGGGTTGTCAGATATTCTCATTATGTTACGGTATAGGCCGCTTAATTTTAATCAGGGCCACAACAAGAAATAGCGAAACATCAATTAACCAGGAATTTAATTACTGCATGGCAATTAAACTCGAAGTAAAGAATTTATATAAGATATTTGGTGATCACCCGGAAAGGGCATTTAAACATATTGATAACGGTGAGGGTAAAGAGGCAATCCTGGCGAAAACCGGACTCTCTCTCGGCGTTAAGAATGCCAGTCTGGCCATTGAAGAAGGCGAGATCTTCGTCATCATGGGGCTTTCAGGTTCAGGTAAGTCCACCATGGTTCGCCTTCTCAATCGTCTGATCGAGCCGACACGCGGCCAGGTGATTATTGACGGTGTCGATATTGCGAAAATATCGGAAGCCGAACTGCGCGAAGTGCGCAGAAATAAAATCAGCATGGTATTTCAGTCATTTGCCCTGATGCCACATATGACGGTATTAAATAATACCGCCTTCGGCATGGAATTAGCGGGCGTCGCATTGCAAGAGCGTCAGGAAAAAGCGCTGGAAGCATTGCGTCAGGTTGGATTGGAAAATTATGCCCATGCGTACCCGGATGAGCTTTCCGGTGGTATGCGTCAGCGTGTTGGATTAGCCCGCGCACTGGCAATCAATCCCGATATATTGTTGATGGATGAAGCCTTCTCCGCACTCGATCCGCTTATTCGTACTGAAATGCAGGATGAGCTGGTGAAATTGCAGGCAAAACATCAGCGTACCATTGTGTTTATTTCCCACGATCTCGATGAAGCGATGCGTATTGGCGATCGCATTGCCATTATGCAGGGCGGCGAAGTGGTGCAGGTCGGCACGCCGGATGAAATTCTTAATAATCCGGCCAACGATTATGTCCGTACCTTCTTCCGTGGTGTCGATATCAGCCATGTATTTAGTGCCAAAGATATTGCGCGTCGTACTGCCGGTGCACTGATCCGTAAAGCGGCCGGTCTTGGTCCGCGCTCAGCGATTAAGCTGTTGCAGGATGAAGATCGCGATTTTGGTTATGTGCTGGAAAAACAGAAATTTATTGGCGTGGTCTCGACCGATTCGCTGAAAGCGGCGTTAGCGGCTGGCGATGGGCTGGACAGCGCGCTGCTGGACATTGCTGCGGTTCCTGCGGACACCTCACTGAATGATTTGCTCTCCCATGTGGCTCAGGCACCTTGTGCCGTGCCGGTAGTGGGTGAAGAAAATCAATATGTTGGTGTTATTTCGAAAAGCACGCTGCTGCGCGCTTTAGATCGTGAAGGAGCCTGAGAATGAGTGAACAAAACAGCAATCCGTGGGATAGCGCCAGCCAGGCAACCCCTGATAACAGCGCGGCGGCCAGCAGTAGCGATCCCTGGTCAACCGGTGCCAGCAGCACGCCCGCCGATAGCGGTGCTGCCGCTGCCAGTAGCGGCGGTCATGACGCGGCCAGCAGTGCAGCAAGCAGCGACTGGCTGAGCAGTGCGCCTGCGCCGCAGCCCGAACATTTTAATATCATGGACCCGTTCCATAAGACCATGATCCCCCTCGACAGCTGGGTGACCGAGGGCATCGACTGGGTGGTTAACCACTTCCGTCCGGTGTTCCAGGGCATCCGCGTCCCGGTGGATTACATTCTCAGCGCCTTCCAGCAACTGCTGCTGGGGATGCCTGCTCCGGTAGCGATTATCGTGTTTGCGCTGATTGCCTGGCAGATCGCCAGCCCGGCAATGGGTATCGCCACCCTGATTTCGTTGGTGTTAATTGGCGCGATTGGCGCCTGGTCGCAGGCAATGGTGACGCTGGCACTGGTACTCACCGCCCTGCTGTTCTGCATCATTATTGGTTTGCCACTCGGCATCTGGCTGGCACGCAGCGAACGTGCTGCCCGTATCATCCGGCCGCTGCTTGATGCGATGCAAACCACACCGGCCTTCGTCTATCTGGTGCCGATTGTGATGTTGTTCGGTATCGGTAACGTCCCGGGTGTGGTAGTGACCATTATCTTTGCGCTGCCGCCGATTGTGCGTCTGACCATTCTGGGGATCAAACAAGTCCCGGCTGATCTGATTGAAGCCAGTGAATCCTTTGGCGCCAGCCCGCGTCAGATGTTGTTCAAAGTGCAGCTGCCGCTGGCAATGCCGACCATTATGGCCGGGGTTAACCAGACGCTGATGCTGGCGTTGTCGATGGTGGTGATCGCCTCAATGATTGCCGTCGGTGGTCTTGGTCAGATGGTACTGCGCGGGATTGGTCGTCTTGATATGGGCCTCGCCACTGTCGGCGGTGTCGGTATCGTGATTCTCGCCATTATTCTCGACCGTCTGACCCAGTCAGTCGGACGTGACAGCCGCAGCCGTGGCAATCGCCACTGGTACAGCACCGGCCCGATCGGCCTGCTGATGCGCCCTTTCAGTAAAAACAAGTAATCCATTTGGGCGGCACCTTGTGGCCGCCCGTCTCCGACGCAACACGTAAAATAAGGAATGACTATGCGCAAGACAGCTCTATTCGCTGCCGTCCTGACGACGTTCGCCGTGACGCACGTGTCCGCCGCCGACCTGCCGGGTAAAGGCATTACCGTTAAGCCGGTGCAGAGCACCATCTCAGAAGAAACCTTTCAGACGCTGCTGGTGAGCCGCGCGCTGGAAAAACTGGGCTACACCGTAGATAAGCCAAGTGAGGTCGATTACAACGTCGGTTACACCTCAATTGCCGAAGGTGATGCCACCTTTACCGCCGTGAACTGGCAGCCGCTGCACGATGATATGTACAAAGCCGCCGGTGGCGACCAGAAGTTCTACCGTGAAGGCACCTACGTGACTGGCGCGGCACAGGGCTATCTGATCGACAAAAAGACTGCAGAAAAATATCACATCAACAATTTTGCCCAGTTAAAAGATCCGAAGATTGCGAAGTTGTTCGATACCAATGGTGACGGCAAAGCGGACCTGACCGGTTGTACGCCGGGATGGGGTTGCGAAGCAGTGATTAATCATCAGATCAACGCCTATGGCCTGAGCAATACCGTGGAACATAACCAGGGTAACTACTCGGCAATGATCGCCGATACCATCACCCGCTTTAAGCAGGGTAAACCGATTCTGTACTACACCTGGACGCCGTACTGGGTGAGTGACGTGCTAAAGCCGGGTAAAGATGTGGTATGGCTACAGGTGCCATTCTCATCACTGCCGGGTGAGCAGAAGAATGTCGATACGAAGCTGGCAAACGGTGCCAACTACGGTTTCCCGGTGAACACCATGCATATCGTCGCCAACAAAGCCTGGGCTGAGAAAAACCCGGCAGCGGCGAAACTGTTTGCAGAAATGAAGCTGCCGATCGCCGATATCAATGCGGAAAACGCCGCCATGCATAGCGGACAAGCTTCGGAAGATGACATCAACCGCCACGTCGACGGCTGGATCAAAGGTCATCAGGCTGAATTCGATAAGTGGGTGCAGGACGCACTGGCCGCCGCGAAGTAATTGCACAGGAAGGCCATTTAAAGCACGCTGCGTAGCGGCACGATTTATCGTGTCGCTACGGCAGATGCTGGCATGAAACAACATCTGGAAATAATTCCACACTCATTACATTCCCCTGCTCTTTTCTCAAAAGTCACGTAACGACGAAACTAACTTAATTGCCGGCGGCAACGCCATCCAAAATATGACACCCATCGTCATTTCGTAATCTGCGTGAGATTCGATAAAAACATGTTCACCAACACGTGTTTTACCACTGTAAAGCCAGCCGCCTTCAACCTCGCCATTTTCTAACTGGATAATACATTCCTGTTTAAAACCCGGGGATTGCTCATTAATATCAATCCATTCAAGTATATGTCGCATAACGCGTACCTTTTAAATAGGCAGGGACATTGAAGTGACAAAAAACCCCAGAACTATGTGCTGAGAGATTTATCTTAGCCGAACTGAAAATATTTATTTCTTATCTATAAACAATGCCTTGCACTGCGGACAAATCATTACCTGTCCACGTGATTGTTTTATAAAGGATTGTCTGGATATCATTTTGCATTCCGGACACTGAGAATTAACATCTTTGTGCCGCATGGCGTCTAAAGTTCGATTTAGCCAGTTCATAATGTTTACCTCTTTATGGAATTCAATCATAACACACCTTGTTAACAGGGGCCGAAAAATAAGCATATATGCGCTTGCGAATTACTAACAGGCTCATAACGTTGCATATAATTTAAATTTCATCACTAAGCCACGAGCTAATTTTAAAGATAAATTGATATTTTTAATTTTTCTGCCACGCATGCACGTTTTAAATTTTGAGAATGACTATACTTCTATCACGATCATTAAGATTAATCCCACCGTCAAAATGACGTCCCGGAATGAACATCGCCTTTTCTTCCCGCCTTACGTTATTTCTTCTTCATCAGGGGTAATAAAATGAAAACCGGAATTAATTTTTGGCCTCAAAAGGAAGGTGATATTGCCATTGCATCTGTCATTCAGCCTGCATTTTTGCCACAGGATGCTGTTTATCAGGCAGTAAAACCCGAAATATTCACTGAAGCACAGATGGAAAGCTACGGTGAAAAACTGGCGCATACCCATTCCCTCTCGGGTAACAAAGGGGCTTATCGTCTCGTGCAACGACTTGCGCAATGCGAAAAATCACTGATCAAAAATGCAGAAATTCTGTGTGTGGGGGATAAAAGAAGTCTTACCCCCGCCGGAGTGTGGGTGCTGGATAATTTCTACATTATTGAGGAGCAGATCCGTTTGATCCGCCAGTTATTGCCGGCAAAGTTTGGTCAGGGTTTACCCGTATTGAGTGACCCTGCCCACTTCCTCAGAATTCAGGCAATTGCAGACGAAATGGTGAAGCATAGTGATGGGCGCATCGAAAGCAATATTCTCCATCGGCTTGTCTCTTCATATCAACGCGTTACGCCGCTCATGCTGGGTGAGTTATGGGCTTTGCCGACGATGCTACGTTTTGCGCTCATTACCCATCTTGCCGGGATTGTCGAAGAAGTGGCGGCCACACATCAGGAAAGACTGAGAGCCGAAACCTGGATTGACAAAATTCTCATCACCAGGGAAAACGACGCAGCAAAAGCCATTATGGTTGTGGCCGAAATGGCAAGATTAAACCCCATGCCGTCGGGTGCTTTTGTGGCTGAATTGGCTCGTCGGCTGAGTGGCCAGAACCCTACGCTGACGTTAACCTGGATCGAGCAACATCTTCAGACGATGGGATTAACGGTGGCGAAAGTGATCGAGCAGTTTAATCGGCAACTGGCGCTGAGTCAGCTTTCCGTCAGTAACTGCATCACCGGATTACGTCAGTTAGGGGAAATAGACTGGCAGGCATTTATCGAGTCACTCAGTCTGGTGGAAACCGTTTTATGTCAGGATCCAGCGGAAATTTATCCCCGCATGCATTTTGACAGCCGTGATAGCTATCGCCATATCATTGAACAATTAGCACGCCATAGTCACTTTTCGGAGCAGGAAGTCGCTCAGAAAGTACTGGCGCTGTCCAGCCAGCCTGAACTTCCCAGACGTCAGCAGCATATTGGTTTTTTTCTGCTGGATAAGGGACGAGCGCAGTTAGAACAACATCTGGCAACGCGCTACTCACTGCTGAATCACCTGCGGCATCGTCTGAATCAAACCCCTCTCCTTTCCTGGCTGGGGAGTCTGCTATTGCTGACAACTGCCTGTAGCGCAGAGATGCTGCTGGCAACCCGCCAGGCCGGCATGAACATGTGGATATGGCTATTATTTATTCCGGTCGTCATTATCAGTAGTCAGCTGGTTGTCCAGCTGCTGAGTGAGGTGACCACCCGCAGTCGTGTTCCCGCCTCGCTTCCCCGCCTCAATTACGAAAGTTCCATCCCTGATGAAGCCAGGACGTTAGTCGTGATCCCCTGCATGCTGGAAAGTCACAGTGGCATAGATGCTTTACTCCGCTCGATGGAGGTCTGTTATTTAGGCAATGCCCTGCCGAATATCGTTTTCGCACTGCTCACCGATCTCACAGACAATATTGCAGAGAACGCGGAGAACGATAGCCTGCTGGTTGATTACGCTGTGCTGAAAACCGCAGCACTCAACCGGCGGTATATGACCCCTGACGAAAGCTGCCCCCGCTTCACCCTGTTGCACCGCAACCGTGAGCTGAATGAAGCGCAGGGAATCTGGATGGGTTACGAACGCAAAAGAGGGAAACTGAATGCCCTGAACCGTTGGCTGCTCGGAGGATCAGACAGTTTCAGCATTATTAGCGGGGCAACACAGGCGCAGCTTAGCAACGTCAAATATGTTATTACCCTGGACAGTGACACCGTGTTACCACGTGAAGCGGCCCACCGCCTGATCGGGATGATGGCGCATCCGCTCAATACGCCAGTGTTTGACCAGCATAAACAACGGGTTGTGGCTGGGTATGCGATTCTTCAGCCCCGACTGGCTGAAGAAATTCCGCGCCACGGTCAGAGCATTTATGCAAAATTGTGCAGCGGCGTACCTGGTAATGATCCCTATTCATCCATTTCTTCAGATATTTATCAGGATTTATTTGGTGAAGGGTCATTTGTTGGCAAAGGCATCTATGATGTCAGCGCTTTCACCCAGGCAACCCTGAATGCCTGCCCGGAAAATTTAGTGTTGAGTCATGATCTGCTTGAGGGATGCTATGCACGCTCCGGTGTGGCCAGCAATGTGGTATTTTATGAGCAGTATCCTGAAGATTACCTCAGTGATGTAGCCCGCCGCTTTCGCTGGATCAGGGGAGACTGGCAACTCCTTAATTGGTTACGACTGCGGGTAAATTTGCAGGATGGTACCCGACAGAACAATCCGCTGAGCGCCCTTTCACGCTGGAAAATCTTCGATAATTTGCGCCGCAGCCTGGTGGCCCCCCTGTTGCTGCTGGTCATTTTTTTCAGCCTGACCATCATGCCTAATCCGGGCTTATGGCTGGGGGGGATAGTCCTGTTCCTTGTTCTGCCAGCCTTGTGCGCCTTGCTAATGGATGTGATCAGGAAAGGGAAACAACGCAGCTGGCCTCAGCATTATCGCATCGTTCTTAATGACGGATTGTCCCGCCTCTGCCGATCCGGGCTATTTCTGGCAACACTCCCCTATGAAAGTTATTGGTCCCTGAAAGCCATCATCGTGACGTTATGGCGACTGAATATCAGCCATCGCAATCTGAGCGAATGGGCAAATGCCTCCCAGATAAAAGCCGGTGCCAAACTTTCGGCACGTCATTATTTTCATGCAATGTGGATTAATCCACTGGCCGGAATCACCTTATTGCTTCTGACTGGCCTGATGATGCCCACACTCATTCTGATTGCATTAACTCTGGCGCTGGTTTGGATCATCACACCGGAATGGGTCAGGCGCATCAGCCATCCGGCACCGTCCCGACAGCCGAAAGTTTCTGCTGAGCAGCAGCATTTTTTACGCCTTACTGCCCGGCGAACCTGGGCGTGGTTTGACGAATTCGTCAATGAAAAGGAGAACTTCTTACCCCCGGATAATTTTCAGGAGATACCTGAAGCTACTGTGGCACATCGCACATCCCCGACCAATATTGGTCTGTCACTGCTGGCGACCCTGACGGCCTGGGATTTTGGCTACCTGACGCAGAGGAAAGTGCTGGCCCGAACGACGGCCACGCTGGATGCTTTGGATAAAATGGAGCACTTTCGCGGTCATCTTTACAACTGGTATGACACTCTGACGTTGCTCCCGCTGCATCCACGTTATGTTTCCAGCGTGGACAGCGGCAATTTAGCTGCGCATCTGATAACCCTCCAGGCGGGATTATCGCAATGGAAAAACCAGCCACTATTCATACCCTCCAGTATGGTGCCCGGGCTCAGGGACACGCTTTATCTGGCTGAATATCAATGCTCACCCACTGAACTGAGTGTATTTGCCAGGTTGCATGCACAATTAGATATCATTGCAACCTGTAGCCCAAACCTCGTTGCCGCTGAAATGACAAAACTTGCCGCCCTGAACGCGCAAGCTATCAGCCGTAGCCGGTCTGGCACAAAATGGCTCAAAGCTTTTTTCCACCAGTTGAATGATTTTCGTGACGAATGGGCACTGTTCTTTGACTGGCTATCGGAAAGCCAGTACTGGCCTGCTGAACCTTGTTCACTGCTCTGGCTGGCCAACCTGGCAAAACACCGACCGGAGTTAACCTCACAGCAAACCCAGCCGGTGATGTGGGCTGCCCGTCAGCGGCTGGCCACGTTAATCGAGCTGGAAACCCGGTTACGCGATCATGCCAAAATGGATTTTCGCTTCCTGTATCATTCTTCAACCGCATTGTTGAGCGTCGGGCACAACTGCGAAAGCGGTCTGCCGGACAGCAGCAAATACGACCTTTTCCCCTCGGAAGTCCGCCTGACTCATTATTACGCCATCTCAGCAAATCAACTCCCAATGAAGAGCTGGTTTACTCTTGGCAGGCTGTTCACCCTGCTGAACGGACAACCCGCAGTGATGTCCTGGAGCGGTTCCATGTTTGAGTATTTGATGCCGCATCTGGTGATGCCATTTTATCCCGAGACACTACTTGAGAAGATGGCCAGGTCCGCAGTCAGGCAACAGATCGCGTCCGGCAAGTCATCAGGAACACCATGGGGGGTGTCAGAATCCGCTTATGCCAGTTTTGATGCCAACCATAACTATCAGTACAAGGCTTGTGGCACACCCGAACTGGGGTTGAAAAACGGATTGAATGAAGATCATGTCGTTGCCCCCTATGCAACGTTGCTGGCGTTAATGGTCTTCCCTCATGCAGCGATTGATAACCTTTATCGCCTGAAAACGTTAGGGGCCACTGGAGAGTATGGCTTTTATGAAGCGCTGGATTTTACCCCGCAGCGCTTAACCAATGGGCAACGATTCGCCCCGGTAAAAACCTATATGGCTCATCACCAGGGCATGGGGTTACTGGCTGTATCACATCTGCTATTTAATGCCCCAATGGTAGAGCGTTTCATGTCAAGTGCCTTGTTTCAGTCATCTCGTCTGCTGATGCAGGAACGGCTTCCCGATGACATCGAGCTATATACCCCACGCCGTCAGTTCGTTGACACTTCGGAAAACAAATCGTCCAGGGCCGTAAGCGGTGAGCGTGAATTTAGCAAAGGCGACACCCGAGTACCGCAGCTTCAGTTACTTTCTAATGCTGATTACCACTTAATGATCACGCAAACGGGGGTCGGTTATAGTGCCTGGCAGGGGTTAGCACTGACGCGCTGGCGTTGCGATGCCAGTCGCAATAATCAGGGCATATTTTGTTATATCCGCGACCTGAAAACTGAGACGGTAATGAGCAATGTCTTGCAGCCAGTCAATAACGATCGCGCTGATTACCACACGCATTTCCGTGATGCTGGCGTGGAATTTCACGGTACGGACGGCGCAATCAGCGCGCAGACTCACATCGTTGTCTCACCCGAGGATGACATTGAAATCAGACGGATAACTTTAACGAATCGCTCACGTCATCCCGGAGAATTTGATATTACAACTTACGCCGAAGTGGTACTGGCACCAGCCGATCAGGATTTAGCGCACCCGGCCTTCAGCAACCTTTTTGTGCAGACCGAGATCGTGGCCGGGCTTGAAGCCATTCTGGCGCATCGTCGTCCACGCACTGCCCATGAAGCCACCCCGTGGATGTTTCATGCCATGGTAATACATGGCGCATTTGAAAGAAGCACCTCTTTTGAGACTGATCGGGCGCGTTTTATTGGTCGGGGAAACAGCGTCGCCACCCCCCAGGCGCTTGCTCCGGCCGCAGTGCTTTCTAATAGTGATGGCTCGGTGCTGGATCCTGTGCTGTCCATCAGGCAGGCATTTCGTCTGAAAGCAGGTGAATCGGTGGTCATTGATATGATTTATGGCGTCACTCTGCAACGTGACACCAGCCTGTCGCTGATTGAAAAATACCGCAATCAAACTAACGCCAACCGCATCTTTGAGCTGGCCTGGTCACACAGTCAGGTGGTTTTACGGCAGCTAAATGTTACGGCGGAAGATGCGAGCCTGTTTAATCAGCTCGCCAGCGCCGTGATCTTCCTGTGCCCTGAAATATGGGGGGATACAAAATCTATTCAGCAAAACCGTCTTGGGCAGTCAGCTTTATGGCGCTATTCGCTGTCGGGTGATTTACCCATCGTGGTACTGGTGGTTGATCAGAGCGAACAGATGGATTTGGTGCTGTCTTTAATCCAGGCGCATCAGTATTGGCGGCAGAAAGGGTTACTCGTCGATCTGGTCATCCTGAACATGGATCATGGCGGCTATCAACAGACATTGCACAGTCAGATACTTGGGCTGCTTACCTCACATGAAGCATCAGTGCTGGTGGATAAACCGGGAGGCATTTTTCTCCGTAAAGAAGAAACGTTTACAGTGGAAGATCTGCGATTATTAATGAGCGTTGCCGCTGTGGTACTGCGAGGCAGCAACGGCAGCCTGACCGATCAGCTCAGTATGATCCTCAGGCCAGTGCACCCGGTATCAACGCGATTAATTCCGACGTCCTCCCCCTTCCCTGACCAGCCCGCCCCATCTTTAGCGACTCAACCTGCGTGTTTTTTCAATGGCATCGGGGGTTTTACTACCACAGGAAGTGAATATCAAATCTGTCTGAAGCCCGGACAGCAGACCCCTGCCCCCTGGTGCAACGTACTGGCAAATCCATTATTTGGCTCAGTCATCAGCGAAAGTGGACAGGCTTACAGTTTTTATGAAAATGCGCATGAATATCGTTTAACGCCCTGGGAAAACGATCCGGTCAGCGATCTTTCTGGCGAAGCTTTCTATATTCGTGATGAAGAAAGCGGCGAGGTCTGGTCACCCATGCCACTGCCGATACGTGGTACGGGTGATTATCTGATCAAACATGGTTTTGGTTACAGCACGTTCGATCATACGCAACAAGGGATTACCAGCGCGATGACCGTGTTCGTCGCGGAATCCGCCGCCGTTAAACTGACTCTGCTGACGATCAGGAACCATTCTGGCCGGTCCCGTCAGTTATCCGTTACCGGCTATGTCCAGTGGGTACTGGGTGAGTTAGCGAGTAAATCCGCAAGCCATATTGTGACGTCTTCGATTACCCCGACGGCAGGGAGTGCCATTCTGGCAAACAATTATTACGGCGGTACAGATGCTGCACGTAGTGCGTTTTTCGCCGTGACTGGCAACCGGATAGCGTTAAGTGCCAACTGCTTTGAATGTCTTGGCCCTAATGGCACGGTCAGGCAGCCGGCGATGATGCAGAAGCGTGGTTTATCAGGTACTACCGGGGCGGGTTACGATCCCTGCGCAACATTGCAAAGTGTCACCACACTTATTCATGGTGATAGCCGTAGTTTTGTTTTCGTGCTGGGCGTTGGCAAAGATTTGCCTGATGTCTGCCAACTGCTGGAACACTATCTGGTCAGCGAAAATGTCGAACTGGAACTCGGGAAGGTCAAAACACACTGGCAGACATTGCTCGATAAAATTCAGATAGTGACGCCAGATCCTGCCGTAAACATATTGGCTAATGGCTGGCTGCTATATCAAACCATCGCCAGTCGCTTGCTGGCTCGCAGTGGCTACTATCAATCGGGTGGTGCTTACGGTTTTCGCGATCAACTCCAGGATACGCTGGCGCTGTCCCACAGCTCACCGGATACATTACGTAATCAGCTGATACTTTGTGCTTCACGGCAATTTCTGCAAGGTGATGTCCAGCACTGGTGGCATATGCCGGGTGGAAAAGGGGTACGGACGCGCTGTTCCGATGATTATCTCTGGCTCCCTTTTGCGCTTTGCCGCTATATCGAGGCAACAAAGGATTTGACGGTGCTGTCGCAAGTGATTCCCTATCTGGAAGGACGGCTGCTGGATGCCGACGAAGAGTCTATCTATGAAAAACCGGATATCAGCCAGACCGCAGAAACGCTGTGGCAGCACTGCATCTGCGCGATTAAGCACGGCTTAAATTTTGGTGAACATGGTCTGCCGCTGATGGGTTCAGGTGACTGGAATGATGGGATGAACACAGTTGGCATCGGTGGTAAAGGCGAAAGCGTCTGGCTGGGCTTCTTTCTTTACAGCGTATTAACACATTTCAGCACCCTGGCGGATCGGATCGGGGATCATGCCACTGGCATATTCTGTCGGCAGCATGCGGAAAAATTACGGGTCGTTCTGAATGATTCAGCCTGGGATGGGAATTGGTATCTGCGCGGTTACTTTGATAACGGAGAAAAACTGGGGTCAGGCAGTAGCGTTGAGTGCCAGATTGATGCAATCGCTCAAAGTTGGGCGGTGTTGTCAGGTGCAGGCGATGCAGAAAAGTGCCGGATAGCTATGGCGGCGCTGGATACCCATTTGGTGGATGAGAAAATGGGTCTGATTAAATTGCTCACTCCGCCGTTTAACGGTGCGGGACCTAATCCTGGCTATATCCGCGGTTACCTGCCTGGTATCAGAGAAAACGGCGGACAATACACCCATGGTGCATTATGGGCGATTATGGCATTTGCTCAACTGGGTGACATTGAGCGGGCATGGTCACTGCTGGCATTAATTAATCCGGTGAATCACAGCCTGGATGCCAGCAAAATGGCCGTTTACAAAGTTGAACCCTATGTCATGGCCGCCGACATCTACGCCGCAGCATCTCATGCTGGACGAGGAGGGTGGACGTGGTACACCGGCTCTGCGGGATGGACTTATCAGTTAATTACCGGGAGTTTATTGGGGATTGTCAGACACGGGGAATGTTTGGCGCTGCGACCACGCCTGCCTGCGGCCTGGCCGGAAGTCATGATCATCTACAAAGAGGGCCATGCCACTTATCATATCAATGTGGTCCGCGGTGAGTCCGACTATCAACTTTGGCTGGATGGCAACCGGTGCCCTGGCGATGAAATTCACCTGAGTAAGGAACCCGGTGACCATGAGGTAAAGGTGGTGCTGGCAAATGATCCTTACCCGTTACTGAATTCGTCATGGTGCGGTGAATCGCACCACGACAAAAAAGAAGAGTCACCTAAGGAGGATTCATAATCCCAATCGATTCGGACGTTATAGCGTACTGGTACGTCCTGTTAATTAACACAACAATGAAATAGTTTTTTGGGTTACTATTACCCTATTATGATTATTTGCCTGCTCATCCCGCTATGAATGCTTCCCATCAGGGCCTCAATTCTGCCCTGGTCGCACTGATGTCGGTCGCGACTGGCCTTGCCGTCGCCAGTAACTATTATGTCCAGCCGCTGCTGGATACCATCGCCCACCAGTTTAATCTCTCCGTCAGCCTTGCCGGTTTTATCGTCACCACTGCCCAACTGGGTTATGCCTGCGGCCTGCTACTGCTGGTGCCATTGGGGGATATGCTGGAACGCCGTAGCCTGATCGTGTCGATGAGCCTGCTGGCCGCCGGTGGCATGATGATCACCGCGCTCTCACCTTCTCTGCCCTTCATGCTGCTGGGCACCGTTGTCACCGGGTTATTTTCCGTGGTGGCGCAGATGCTGGTGCCCCTCGCCGCCACCCTGGCTGCGCCCGAAAAACGCGGCAAGGTGGTCGGGACGGTGATGAGTGGTTTGCTGCTGGGTATCCTGCTGGCACGTACCGCCGCAGGGGCACTGGCACAACTGGGCGGCTGGCGCTGCGTCTATTGGACTGCCAGCGTATTGATGATCCTAATGGCGCTGGCGCTGTGGCGCTTTCTGCCACGCTATAAACAGCATGTGCCGCTGAATTATCCGCAGCTGCTGCGCTCCATCTTTAGCCTGTATGCCGGTAATCGAGTGATCCGTACCCGCGCATTAACTGGCTGCCTCAGCTTTGCCAACTTCAGCATGCTCTGGACCTCAATGGCGTTTCTGCTATCTGCCCAACCCTATGGCTTTAATGAAGGTGAAATTGGCCTGCTGGGGCTGGTCGGTGCGGCGGGCGCGCTGGCGGCACGTCAGGCGGGTGGCCTCGCCGATAAGGGCAAAGCCAAACTCACCACCAGCGCCGGATTGCTGATTATGCTGGTGGCCTGGCTGGTGACCGCACTGGGCGCACAGCATTTGCTGGCGCTGATTGTCGGTATCCTGCTGCTCGATTTAGCTGTTCAGGCAGTGCATATCACCAACCAAAGCGTCATTTATCGCCACAAACCCGAGGCACGTAATCGCCTCAATGCCGGTTATATGACCAGTTATTTTATTGGCGGCGCACTGGGTTCCATCATCTCAGCGAACGCATTTCATCATGCAGGCTGGTATGGCGTTTGTGGGGCTGGTGTGCTGTTCACCGTAATTAACCTATTGATTTGGTGGCGTAATGCGCGTTTCGAAAGTGTTTAGAAAACGTAAAGACCGGACCAAATCAATGAGCAATACTGTTCATCAATGATTGGGTTTGTTATGGTTAGCCAGAGAGTTATTCATCAGGGTTATTTTTTCTCGCGAAATTATTCAACAGTAAAAAGATTTCGCGAGGCGAATTGATAGCATCCCTTGTCTGCGAATCTGTAGCCATCGGATCGGGCCATGTGCCCGGGGTCAGGGAGCGGCCTCGAATCGCCTGGTGTTGACAGTGTGATCCTGCTAACAATCACATGCGGGAATTATGACTACGCTTAATCTGTCACCATCATTACTATACCAGTTGCAACTAGTGAGGTTTTTTTAGAATGGAAAGTTCGTTTACTCCCATTGAGCAGATGCTAAACATCCGTGCTACTCGCCACAAAGATTTTCCACTGCAGGAAATCATCCTGACGCGTCTGTGCATGCATATGCAGGGCAAACTGCTGGATAATCGCAACAAAATGTTGAAGGCGCAGGGAATTAACGAAACCTTATTCATGGCGCTGATCACCCTGGACGCGCAGGAAAACCAGAGCATCCAGCCATCAGAACTGAGTTCCGCACTGGGTTCTTCCCGTACCAACGCCACGCGTATTGCTGACGAACTGGAAAAACGCGGCTGGATTGAACGTCGTGAAAGCGATAACGATCGCCGTTGCCTGCATCTGCACCTGACAGAAAAAGGTAACGAATTCTTACGTCAGCTGCTGCCACCGCAGCACCAGAGCCTGCAATATCTCTGGTCCTCCCTCTCCTCAGACGAGCAGGGCCAGCTGGAAGCCATTACCCGTAAGCTGCTTAACCGCCTCGACAAAATGGACGAAGACCAACTCATCGCCTCTCTGTCGCGCTAATAGCAAGAAGTGCGACACAATCACCTGTCGAAACCGATATTTTAATCCCCTTTTATCCGGCCAGCGTGTTAAACGCTGGCTTTTTTCGACTCGGGACCCCGTGTTGATGGATCAGCACATCCCGAAAAAATGGAAAACGTGGAGAATCAAATGAGTGCGACAGCGGAAGCCCAAAGCCCGCAACAGCCAGCAAATAAAAAGAAGAAGCGCAAAGGTGTGCTGATCCTGCTGGCAATCGTGTTTGTATTAATTGGTGTGGCATACCTGGCTTACTGGTGGGTGGTACTGCGGCATTTTCAGGAAACCGATGATGCTTATGTCTCCGGTAACCAGGTGCAGGTGATGGCACAGGTTTCTGGTAGCGTGAATAAAGTCTGGTTCGATGATACCGACTTCGTAAAAAAAGGTGATGTGCTGGTATCGCTCGATAAAACCGATGCCGAACAGGCATTCGAGAAAGCCCAGACGGCGCTGGCCACCAGCGTTCGTCAGACGCATCAGTTGATGATCACCGGCAAGCAGGATCAGGCCACCATTGCATTGCAGAAAACTGCGCTGGAACAGGCGGAGGCGGACCTGAAACGCCGTGAGCCGCTGGGTGCGGCTAACCTGATTGGCCGTGAAGAGTTACAGCACGCCCGCGATGCTGTGGCAACCGCCAAAGCACAGCTCGATGTGGCGGTGCAGCAGTTCAACGCGAATCAGGCGATGATCCTCAACACCTCGCTGGAAAACCAGCCCGCTGTCAAACAAGCATCTGCTGAACTGCGCGATGCCTGGCTGGCACTGCAACGCACCGATATTCGTAGCCCGATGGATGGTTATGTCTCCCGTCGTAGCGTTCAGGTAGGTTCGCAAATCTCCACCAGCACGCCGTTGCTGGCGGTGGTTCCGGCCACCAATTTGTGGGTGGATGCTAACTTCAAAGAGACCCAGCTGGCAGACGTTCGTATTGGACAGCCTGCGACAGTGGTCAGTGATATCTACGGTGATGATGTGGTGTATCAGGGGAAAGTGGTGGGCCTCGATATGGGCACCGGTAGCGCCTTCTCGTTGCTGCCAGCCCAGAACGCCACCGGTAACTGGATCAAAGTGGTTCAGCGTCTGCCGGTGCGTATCGAACTGGATGCCAAAGAAGTGGCGGATCATCCACTGCGTATCGGTCTGTCCACCCTGGTGAAAGTGGATACTTCGAATAAAGAGGGTGCAACCCTGGCCAGCAGCGTACGTGCTCAGGCCGCTTATGAAAGTAATGCGCTGGCAATCGACCTGACACCGGTTAACCAGATGATCACTGACATCGTTCGTGCCAACGCCGGCTGATAACGCGGGAGGCTGTTATGGCACAAAAACCGCTTGAAGGCGCGCCGTTAGTCCTGATGACCATCGCCCTGTCGCTGGCGACGTTCATGCAGGTACTCGACTCGACTATCGCCAACGTGGCGATTCCGACCATCGCCGGTAATCTCGGTGCCTCGAACTCACAGGGCACCTGGGTGATCACCTCCTTCGGGGTGGCAAACGCCATCTCGATCCCGATCACCGGCTGGCTGGCGAAACGCGTGGGTGAAGTGAAGCTGTTTACCTGGGCGACCATTTTGTTCGCCCTCGCCTCCTGGGCGTGTGGTATGTCAGAAAGTCTGTCGATGCTGATTTTCTTCCGTATCATCCAGGGGGTCGTGGCAGGCCCGTTAATTCCTCTGTCCCAGAGCCTGCTGCTGAACAACTACCCACCCGCAAAACGCAGCGTGGCGCTGTCGTTATGGGCAATGACGGTGATCGTCGCGCCGATCTGTGGACCGATACTCGGTGGCTGGATTAGCGATAACTATCACTGGGGTTGGATCTTCTTCATCAACGTGCCGATTGGCGTGGTGGTGGTGATACTGACGCTGCAAACCCTGCGTGGTCGCGAAACCGCAACCGCCGTCCGGCCGATTGATATGGTCGGTCTGGTGCTGCTGGTGGTAGGTATTGGCTGTCTACAGGTGATGCTGGACCGTGGCAAAGAGCTGGACTGGTTTAGCTCGACGGAGATTATCGTGCTGACGGTCGTCGCCGTGGTCTCCCTTTTGGTGCTACTGGTGTGGGAACTGACCGATGACCATCCGATAGTCGATCTTTCGCTATTTAAATCGCGTAATTTCACCATCGGTTGTTTGTCGATCAGCCTCGCTTACATGCTCTACTTCGGCTCGATCGTGTTGTTGCCCCAGCTATTGCAGGAGGTGTACGGCTACACCGCCACCTGGGCTGGGCTGGCCTCAGCACCGGTCGGGGTGATTCCGGTGATCCTGTCGCCGATTATTGGGCGCTTTGCGCATAAGCTGGATATGCGCCGTCTGGTGACCTTCAGCTTTATTATGTATGCCGTCTGTTTCTACTGGCGCGCGTATACCTTTGAGCCGGGGATGGATTTTGGTGCGTCAGCGTGGCCGCAGTTTATTCAGGGCTTCGCAGTGGCATGTTTCTTTATGCCGCTGACCACCATCACGTTGTCGGGCTTACCGCCGGAACGTATGGCGGCAGCGTCCAGTTTGTCCAACTTCGTGCGTACGCTGGCCGGTTCCATCGGTACCTCGATCACCACCACCATGTGGACCGATCGCGAATCGATGCATCACAGCTATTTGTCGGAGTCGGTCAATCCGTACAACGCCAATTCGCAGCAGATGTACGATCAGCTGGAAAGTCTCGGGATGACCCACCAGCAGGCCTCTGCGTATATCGCGCAGCAGATCACCAACCAGGGCCTGATAATCTCAGCCAACGAGATTTTCTGGGCCTCAGCCGGGGTGTTTATCATTCTGCTGGTGTTGATCTGGTTCGCGCGTCCGCCTTTTGGGGCGGGCGGCGGTGGCGGCGGCGGTGCACACTAAGCCAGAAAGCAAAACGGGCCATTCGGCCCGTTTTTTTATGCGTTCTGTCGCCACCATTCGGCGAGCAGGATGCCGGTAGCTACCGACACGTTAAGGCTTTCCACGTTGCCGGTGCCGCCAATCGACAGGCTCATGTCGCCCTGCTGGAATGCGCTGTCGGACAGACCTTCACGCTCCTGACCCAGCACCAGCACCATTTTGGCCGGTAATTCAGCTTTCGCCAGCGGCGTACCTTCATGGCTTGAAGTGGTCACAATGGTGTAGCCCGCTTTACGGAACGCTTCCAGACCCTCGGAGAAGCTCTCACCGCTGATCGCCTGGACATGCTCGGCACCGCCTTCTGCGGTACGTACCGCTGCACCTGATTCCAGCAGCGATGCGTCATTGACCAGCAGGCCCTTCACGCCAAAGTGCGCGCAGCTACGCATGATGCCGCCGAGGTTATGCGGGTTGCTGACATCTTCCAGCGCCAGCACGCAATCTTTGGCTTCGGCCTGGCTTAACCATTCAGAAACCGCCATGCCCATGCGTTTTTTGATAATGAAGCAAACGCCGCCATGATGTTCAGTGCCTGAGGCTTTCGCCAGTTCGGCATCTTCAACCACGTGATAGGCTTTACGATTGGCCGCCAGCCAGCGCAAGGTTTCGCGGAAGCGCGGCGTCACGCTCTGCACAAACCAGGCACGTACGATGCTTTCAGGACGACTCTGGAACAATGCCTGACAGGCATTTTCACCGTAAACGCGCGTCTCTTCCTGACGCTGACGGCGAATCTGCTCCGGATCGATAGCAGGCTTGCTGCTACCCGCCTCATCAGACAGGCTTTCTTCACTAACCGGTGGACGCGAAACAGTGCGCCACGGTGAATCTTCATAGCCACGCGAGGATTCGCGGTCGTTACGACGACCGGCACTGCGGCCACCTTCTTCACTATTACGTCCGCCACGAGGACCGGCGTTACGGCCACCCTCTTCATTATTACGTCCGCTACGAGGCCCGGAACGACGATTATCTTCCTGGCGCGCAGCAGTACGGCCGCCTTTGCCGGTACGGGGGTTTGGCGCACGCGAGCCTTTCTGGCCCTCATCCTCACCACGTACATACATCACTTTTACCTTGCCGCTTTTGCCTTTAAATTCGTCGTTCATCTGTTCCTCCAGCATTGAGAGCGCGAAGATTACCTGATGTGTAGGCGCTTAGCTATCAACTATTGAACCTATTGGGCAATCCAGATTGAGCATAGCACTCAACCCTTTCATAATGCTCGGCAATCGTAAGTTTTACAGGTCCGGTTGAGGTAACTATGAATACGGTATGCGCCTCCTGTCAGGCAACCAATCGCGTGCCCGATGCACGCATTGCCGATGGAGCCAAGTGTGGCCGCTGCGGCGGTGAGTTGTTCAACGGTGAAGTGGTCAGCGCGACGGCCGCGACGCTGGATAAATATTTGCAGGATGATCTGCCGGTAGTGGTCGATTTCTGGGCACCGTGGTGTGGTCCTTGCGTCAACTTCGCACCGGTGTTCAAAGATGTCGCCGATGAGCGTCGTGGTAAAGTGCGTTTTGTGAAGGTTAATACCGAAGCAGAACCCGCACTCAGCTCGCGTTTTCGCATTCGCAGCATTCCCACCATCATGCTGTTTAAGAACGGTGAAATGGTCGATATGCTCAATGGTGCCATGCCCAAAGCACCCTTTAATGAATGGCTCGACGAATCGCTGTGATCCTGCCCCTGGCCAGCCTTGCGCTGGCCATATTACCTTTCTGCGGCAATTCCATTACAATTGTGTTTTTTCTGCCCGCCTGAGTGTTATGTCTGAAAATGCTGTCCTGCGTTTGCGTTCGCAACGCCTTGCCCGCGCCACGCGCCCCTTTCTGGCACGAGGAAATCGTGTTATCCGCTGTCAGGGCTGTCTTTTGCCGCATAAACATTGCGTCTGTGCCAGCTTACAACCGCAAACCGCGCGTAGCCGTTTCTGTCTGGTGATGTTTGATACCGAACCAATGAAGCCGAGCAACACCGGACGCCTTATCGCCGACATCTTGCCAGATACGCTGGCATTCGGCTGGTCGCGTACCGAGCCGGATGCAGCATTATTACAGGCGGTGCAGATGAGTGAATACCAGCCTCTGGTGGTGTTCCCCGCTTCCTATGCCGATCCTGGCCGTGCGGTATTGACCGAACCGCCAACCACCGGCAAACCACCGCTGTTTATTATGCTCGACGGTACCTGGACTGAAGCCCGCAAAATGTTCCGCAAAAGCCCGTGGCTGGATGCATTTCCGGTGATGTCACTGAATGTCACCACGCCTTCGCGTTACACGCTGCGTGAAGCACATGGTGAAGGCCAGCACTGCACTGCTGAAGTCGCCGCCGCCCTGCTGGAGCAGGCGGGTGATGCAGCAGCGGCCAACGCTTTGCAACAGCATTTCGAACAGTTCCGTCAGGCGTATCTGGCCGGAAAGCCGCATCATCCTGTACACGCGCTGGACGAAGCCCTGTAGCAGACTGCGATCGGTGAATCGGCAAACGGCACCAAAAGCGTTTACAATCATGCAAATCCCCATGTCAGGAGTGCATGATGAGCCAACGCGGGCTGGAAGCGCTGTTACGACCTAAATCCATTGCGGTAATTGGTGCCTCGGTGAAACCCGGTCGTGCGGGTTACTTTATGATGCGCAACCTGCTGGCGGGGGGCTTTAGCGGCCCGGTATTACCGGTGACGCCCAAATATAAAGCCGTGAGCGGTGTATTGGCCTGGCCGGACATTGCCAGCCTGCCCTTCGCCCCGGATCTTGCTGTCATCTGCACCCATGCCCGACGCAACCTCGAACTGCTGCAACAACTGGGCGAAAAAGGCTGTAAAGCCTGCATTATCCTCTCTGCACCGGCCAGCCAGCTGGAAGAACTGAAAGCCTGCGCCAGCCAGTGGCAGATCCGCCTGCTCGGCCCCAACAGCCTTGGATTGCTTGCGCCCTGGCAAGGTCTGAATGCCAGCTTTTCCCCGGTGCCGATCGCGAAAGGCCGCATCGCCTTTATTTCGCAATCGGCGGCGGTGTCGAACACCATCCTCGACTGGGCACAACAGCGTAACCTTGGGTTCTCCTGGTTTATTGCCCTCGGTGACAGTCTTGATATTGATGTTGATGATCTGCTCGATTTTCTCGCGCGCGACGGCAAAACCAGCGCCATTCTGCTGTACCTGGAACATCTCAGCGATGCGCGCCGCTTTGTTTCTGCATCACGTAGCGCCTCGCGTAATAAACCCATTTTGGTGATCAAAAGTGGCCGCAGCCATCAGGCCCAGGCGATGATTGGCACCCATAGCGGGCTGGATGCCGCCTGGGATGCGGCTATCCAGCGTGCTGGTCTGCTGCGCGTGCAGGATACCCATGAACTGTTTTCTGCCGTCGAATCACTCAGCCATATGCGTCCGCTACGCGGCGATCGTCTGATGATCATCAGCAATGGTGCCGCCCCGGCAGCCCTGGCGCTGGATGAGCTCTACGCGCGCAATGGCAAACTGGCGACACTGAGCGAAGAGACCTTGCAGGCGCTGGCGGCGCTGCTGCCGGAGGGAGTGGGACGCGGCAATCCTCTTGACTTGAAAGATGATGCCACTCCGGAACGCTATGTCGCCTGCATTGAGAAGCTGCTTGATAGCCACGAGTTGGATGCGTTGATGATCATCCACGCGCCGAGCGCGGTATCGCCTGCCAGCGAAACTGCTGCGCAAATCATTGAGGCAATTACCCGCCATCCGCGTGGCAAACAGGTGACATTGCTGACTAACTGGTGCGGCGAGTTCTCCTCGCAGGACGCACGGCGTGCCTTCACCAGGGCGGGCATCCCCACGTGGCGCACCCCGGAGGGGACTGTCACCGCGTTTATGCATCAGGTGGAGTATCGTCGCAATCAGAAGCAACTGCGTGAAACGCCCGCGCTACCACCAGGGCTAACGCAGAATAGCGCGCAGGCGCACCAGCTGATTCAGCAGGCGCTCGATCAAGGCATCACCACGCTGGATACCCACGAGGTGCAGCCCGTGCTGGAAGCCTATGGTTTGGCAACTTTGCCGACCTGGATTGCAGCTGACAGCGCTGCGGCAGCCAGTATTGCCGGGCAGATTGGCTATCCCGTGGCACTCAAACTTCGTTCGCCAGATATCCCGCATAAATCCGAGGTGCAGGGGGTGATGCTTTATCTGCGCAGTGCCGCAGAAGTGGAGCAGGCTGCTGAAGCCATTTTTGACCGCGTGCGCCAGACCCATCCGCACGCGCGTATTGATGGCCTGCTGGTACAGAGCATGGCGAATCGCGCCGGTGCACAGGAGCTGCGCGTGGTGGTCGAACAGGATCCGCTGTTTGGCCCGATTATTTTGCTGGGCGAAGGCGGCGTTGAATGGCAGCCAGATAAACAGGCCGCCGTTGCCCTGCCGCCACTCAATATGACGCTGGCGCGTTATCTGGTGATCCAGGCGATGAAGAGTGGCAAAGTGCGTAGCCGCAGCGCCCTGCGGCCGTTAAATATTCCGGCGCTTAGTCAGCTACTGGTGCAGGTTTCTAACCTGGTGGTGGATTGCCCGGAGATTCAGCGACTGGATATTCACCCACTACTGGCCGCCGGGGAGGAATTTACGTTGCTGGATGTCACGCTCCAGCTGGCCCCTTTCCACGGCGATAACGAAGCCCGGCTGGCGATTCGCCCCTATCCTCATCACCTTGAGGAGCAGTTCGCGTTGAAGGATGGTCAGCATTGCCTGTTCCGTCCCATCCTGCCTGAAGATGAACCGCTGCTGCGTGACTTTATTGCGCAGGTGACCAAAGAAGATCTCTACTACCGCTATTTCAGTGAGATCAACGAATTCACTCATGAGGATTTGGCCAATATGACGCAGATCGATTATGACCGAGAAATGGCGATTGTGGCGGTGCGTCAGCAGGCAAATCAACAAGAGATTATTGGGGTGACGCGTGCCATTTCTGATGCCGATAACATTGATGCTGAGTTTTCTGTCCTGGTGCGTTCAGATCTCAAAGGGCTGGGCATGGGCAGACGCCTGCTGGAGAAGATGATTCGCTATACCCGCGATCACGGTCTGCAACAATTGAACGGTATCACCATGCCACACAATACCGGCATGATTACGCTGGCACGAAAACTTAACTTTCGTGTGAATATTCAACTGGATGACGGAATTGTCAGCCTCAATTTACCCTTAAATGATGGCATCGACTAACCTTGTAGAGAAAGGTAAAAATCCCCCCGGGCCCGCCGGTTGATGTTATTATCGCGCGTTAGGATCATGATTTGATGGCAAAAGGCCATGCAATGAACAGAGAAGAAGTGCACCGTGATGTTGTCTAAATTCAAACGCAATAAACACCAACAACACCTCGCACAGCTGCCTAAACTGTCACAATCCGTGTCGGATGTGACCACGCTTTACTCGCCCGCTGAATTTCGCGAAACCCTGCTGACGAAAATTGCCGCTGCAGAAAAACGTATCTGTATCGCTGCGCTTTACCTGGAAAATGATGATGGTGGACGTGGCATTATGCAGGCACTGTATGCTGCGCGTCAGGCACATCCTGAACTGGATATCAGTATTCTGGTGGACTGGCATCGTGCGCAACGTGGCCGCATCGGCGCAGCACGAGGCTTCACCAATGCCGACTGGTATTGCGAGATGGCGACGCAGCATCCGGATATCGCCATTCCGGTGTATGGTATTCCGGTGAACACCCGTGAAGCGCTGGGCGTACTGCATTTGAAAGGCTTTATCATTGATGACACGCTGTTGTATAGCGGTGCCAGCCTGAACGATGTCTATCTGCATCAGCATGATAAATACCGTTATGACCGCTATCAGCTAATCCGCAACCCGCAGCTGGCCGATACCATGTATCAGTGGATCTGTGAGAATCTGAAGCAATCAGATGCGGTGCACCGTCTTGATCAGTCCGAACGCCCTTCAAGCCCGGAAATCAAAAATGAAACCCGCCAGTTCCGCCAGGATCTGCGTGGCTTCAACTATCAGTTTACCGGTAATGCGGGCAACGAAACGCTGACAGTCACACCATTGGTGGGCTTGGGCAAACGTAGCCTGCTGAATAAAACCATCTTCCATTTAATGCCCTGTGCCGAGCGTAAACTCACCCTGTGTACGCCTTATTTCAATCTGCCCGCTATCCTGGTGCGTAACCTGATCCATTTACTGCGTCAGGGAAAAGAGGTTGAGATCATCATCGGGGACAAAACGGCCAACGACTTTTATATTCCACCTGAGCAGCCCTTTAAGATTATCGGTGCGTTGCCTTATCTCTACGAGATTAACCTGCGCCGTTTCCTCAGCCGCCTGCAATATTACGTCAACAATGGTCAGCTGACGGTGCGCCTGTGGAAAGATGGTGAAAATAGCTACCATCTGAAAGGCATCTGGGTGGACGATGAATGGATGATGATCACCGGCAATAACCTCAATCCACGCGCCTGGCGGCTCGATCTGGAAAATGCGGTGTTGATCCATGACCCGATGAATCAGCTGGCTGAACAACGTGAGCGGGAACTGGCATTGATCCGTACACATACCACGGTGGTGCAGCATTTCCGTGAGCTGGAGAGCATTGCCGACTATCCGGCAAAAGTGCGCAAGTTGATTCGTCGTCTGCGGCGGATCCGGATCGATCGTCTTATCAGCCGTCTGCTGTGAGACCCTGGCCGCTCAGTGAGGAGCGGCCAGCCATTTTATAACTTAATCCCCTTCCCTTTGCGATGCAGCATCAGTGACACCAGAAATGCTAATGCGCCCATTGCTGACACATACCAGAAGAAACTGGTTTCCACGCCTTCTTTTTTCAGCAGCAACGCAACGTACTCGGCAGAACCGCCAAAAATAGCATTTGCCACTGCATAAGATAAGCCGACACCCAGTGCTCGCACCTCCGGCGGGAACATCTCTGCTTTAAGTATGCCGCTGATAGCGGTATAGAAGCTGGTGATGACCAACGCTACCATCACCAGAAGAAATGCCAGCCAGCCACTCTGCACATTTTGTAGCAGCGTCAGAATCGGTACGGTACAAATCGCTGCACCCGCACCAAAAATTATCATGGATGCACGGCGGCCGATTTTATCGGATAACGCGCCGATAATCGGCTGAATCAACATAAATACCAGCAACGCCCCGGTCATTAATGCACTCGCGCTGCGTGCATCCATCCCGGCGGTATTGACCAGGTATTTTTGCATATAGGTAGTAAAGGTATAAAAACTGAGTGAACCACCGGCAGTAAAACCCAGCACCATCAGAAAAGCACGAGAGTGATTGCGCAGCAGACCAAGGATACTGCCAGCATCACGATGTTCGCGGTGTTTTTTCTCTGAAGTTTCATTGAGCGAGCGACGCAGCCAGAGTGCGACAACTGCCAGAATAGCGCCCAGGAAGAATGGGATACGCCATCCCCAGCTATGTAGTTGTTCATCACTGAGAATTTGTTGCAGCACCACCACGGTAAGCACTGCCAGTAACTGCCCACCGATTAAGGTCACGTACTGGAATGAAGCGTAGAACCCTTTGCGTCCTTCCAGCGCCACTTCACTCATATAAGTTGCGCTGGTGCCATATTCTCCACCCACGGACAGCCCCTGAAACATGCGCGCCAGCAGCAGAATCGTGGGCGCGGCAATGCCAATTGCCCCATATCCGGGCAGACAGGCAATCACCAGCGAACCGAGACACATCATACAAACTGAGATCAGCATGGAGTTTTTTCGTCCGTGGCGATCGGCAATATAACCAAATAACCAGCCACCAATAGGACGCATCAAAAATCCTGCGGCAAATACACCTGCGGTTTGCAGTAATTGCGTGGTGGTATCGCCCGATGGGAAAAAGATATGGGCGAAATAGAGTGAGAAGAACGAATAAACATAGAAATCGAACCACTCCACCAGGTTGCCTGATGAAGCACCAACAATCGCCCAGATGCGTTGTTTGCTAATGGTCGTCGTGTCGTGTGGTACCACTTTTTGTTGTAGAGAGTCTGTCATGCTTTCCTCTTTTCCTTGCGGATAATAAACGCCAAAGCATTGAGTAAAGCATTTGTTGGCCCGTCAGGTGAAGCGGGCAAATATCCGAATGACAAAATGTGACCGGGAAGAGGTTTGTGGGGCGATTTTCAGACGTAAAAAAGCCCTGAACTTTCGTTCAGGGCTTCTTCACTTGATTGATGCCTGGCAGTTCCCTACTCTCGCATGGGGAGACCCCACACTACCATCGGCGCTACGGCGTTTCACTTCTGAGTTCGGCATGGGGTCAGGTGGGACCACCGCGCTACAGCCGCCAGGCAAATTCTGTCTATCCGCACCGCCCTCTCAGGCCGCACGAATCTATCCGGATGAATCAAGCTGAAAATCTTCTCTGGTCTCTCAACCAAAACGCCTCTGGCGTT
>NZ_JAPWKD010000008.1 GCF_028283705.1 Pantoea sp. | reverse complement strand
GCGATCAGGCCAGAGGCATTAAAACGCGTCCCTGCCTCAACAAAAATAAACCAGTGGGCATCCTGATCGTTGATCAGTTGATTAATCACCGGCAAACGTTGATCGGCTGCGGCCGGAAACGCCAGCACGCCTGCCTGATTATCGCTTACCGCACCGACCAGCATTGGGTGCAGCGTCAGTAATGGGGAAGAAAACGCCGCCAGCGATGTGACTGTTTCATCAAGCAGGGCCGCATTATCCGGGGTGACGTTGATCACCACCGCCACACAAACCGGTTGCGCGACTTCCGCGCTCAATTGCATCAGCGCCACCTGGTGAGCCGGAGTCAGCTGACGTACCGTATTCCAGTGGTTAAGGGTGCTGTTGCTCAGCGCCTGATACTGCTGCTGACGCATATTGTATTGCGTCGTCTGAGCCGGTTGCCTCAACGAGGTCACCCTGACGATATCCGACGGACCTTTAGCATTGATATACCATGCCGCTTTGCGCAACTGCTGAATCAGTTTCTCACGGGGAATGCGGATGTGATCTTCCCCCTCTTTCATATGCGGTTGCACATACAAATCTGACACGCGCACCGTGCACAGCGCCTGTGGGAACCACACCACATCCCCCTGCGGCAGTAGTTTGCTGTACAGCACCAGCGCACCAATTTCTGGCAGCGCCTCACCCTCAATGCTTAATAACGCACCGTTATCTGGCATCAGCGCCAGTAACATTTCCCGACGCATCAACGCAGCACTGAGATCACCCAGCAGGTTGTAGCCGAGACGACACTGGTAACGCAACAGGTCCATACCCTTGATCACCCCCGGCTCCGGCAGAAACGCGGCGGTGGAGAGGATATCTGGCAACGGTTCACCGGCTGCATCCATCCGATTGCGTTTTGCGAGTGCCAGCACCGCCTGAGGTGCTGTCTCTAATGCTCCGACCAGGGTGCTGATGGCGTTGCTGGTCAACAGATCCGTATAACTCAGCACATTAATCAACTCACCCCGCGCTTCCCGAATCGCTTCGGCAATCACTTCAGGATGTCGTGACGGATAGACCAGATGGCGAACCGGATGACCCGGCTGATTCAGATAAGGTTGTAGCAGTTGTGCGACAAATTCCGTACCGCTGACGTCAGCCACCAGGATTTCACAGTTGGGGTGATCCTGCGCCAGCGCACTGTTGAGTGCCGCTTCCAGCCAAACGGGAAAATGCGCCGTGATAATAATGCTGACAAGTGGGGAGTGGTTCATGATGGCCCTTCTCTGGCAATGGTTGCGTCAACCGTCATCGGCACGCAGCAAGACGATTTTTCCTTATCCTAAGGGTTACCAGCGAATTCAATCCGCCAAGCAGCGCCACGATTTTGTGGTTATTCAGCCATAAAAAAACCCCGCCGGAGCGGGGTTTGCAAGCCATTAGAAACTTACTGCAGCAGAGACAGAACCTGCTGCGGAACCTGGTTAGCTTTCGCCAACACGGAGTTACCCGCCTGCTGGATGATCTGTGCTTTAGACATGTTCGACACTTCTGTCGCGTAGTCCGCATCCTGGATACGGGACTGTGCTTCTGACAGGTTGGTCGTGGTGTTGTTCAGGTTGGTGATGGCAGAGTCCAGACGGTTCTGCACCGCACCCAGGCTTGAACGGTAGGTGTCAACCTGAGAGATAGCTTTGTCCAGCAGTGCCAGCGGGTCAGCAGTGGATGCACCAGCGAATTCTGCAGTCGCGGTGGTTGCACCGCTGGTGCTCAGATGAATGGCCATAGTACCGCTGGTTGATTGAGTGGCGTCATTGCTGTTCGCCAGCACGGTACCGCTTACTGCGTAGTTTTTGTCTTGCAGGGTGGTGTAAGCAGTCACATTACCGCTGCTGTCGGTACCCACTTTAATCAACTGACCACTCACGGTCGCCGGGCTGCCGCTCGACAGACCATTCGCTGCGTCATCATAAGAAACGTCAACGGTGTTCAGTTCAACTTTACCTGCGTTGCTGCCAGTTGTTCCATCAGTATCAACAGATACAGAGTAGTAATCGCTGCCAGACTGTACCACGTATTCGCTGGTGCCAGAGATCTGGTGCAGAGACAGAGTACCGCTGCTCACGCCCAGTTTGCTTGCTACGTCAGTCAGGTCGATATCTTTCATCACGCCGGTGCCGGTATCAGCAACCTGAGTGATAGAGTCAGACACATCCAGAGAGTTTTTAGAGACGGAGAAGCCGCTCAGACCCAGAGTAGAAGAGTCAATCTGCTGCAGGTTGATATCGATGGTTTCGCCATCGTTAGAACCGACCTGGATGCTCATTGAACCGTTTTTAGACAGCACGTTCACGCCGTTGAAGGTGGTCTGGCCAGACACACGGTCAATTTCGTCGAGACGTGATTTGATTTCGTCCTGGATTGAAGACAGGTCGGAATCAGAGTTGGTACCGTTCTGTGCCTGTACGGTCAGTTCACGGATACGCTGTAAGTTGTTGTTGATTTCAGACAGTGCGCCTTCAGTGGTCTGCGCAGCAGAGATACCGTCGTTGGCGTTACGCGCTGCCTGAGTCAGGCCGTTGATGTTAGAGGTGAAGCGGTTGGCAATCGCCTGGCCCGCTGCGTCATCTTTAGCGCTGTTAATACGAAGACCAGAAGACAGACGCTCGATAGAAGTAGACAGAGCAGACTGGTTCTTGTTGATGTTGTTCTGAGTGATCAGCGAGAGGCTGTTGGTATTAATGACTTGGGCCATGATAAATATTCCTGTTAATCAAGTCTTTCGGTTAAGGTGTGGGCTTCAACCCGCCGGCTTCAGCGCCGTCAAAGTTGTTATCGTCTGCCTTTAAACAACCTTTAGATTTTTTTTAGTACCAGGCAAAAATTTTTCACTTCAGCCTGTCACGCTTATCTTTATCGCCCAGGTCCTGCACTTCTTTAGTGCTGAATGATCACTTTTCTAGCGTCAGAAATACCCTTCTCTATATGCGCTATTCGCTTTATTACTCTAAGGTAAATACTTTTAAACTTTCACCATCCTAAGCCGATAACCCCGGTATTCACTCTCCGTGTCGACATAAATAAGGAAACAACATGGCAGCAACGATTACTAACCTGGGTGTCGGTTCAGGCCTTGATTTAAGTAGCATTCTGGATAGTCTGGAAACCGCCGAAAAAGCGTCATTAACACCGATCTCCAATCAGCAGACGGCGTACACCGCTAAACTGAGTGCCTATGGCACGCTGAAAAGTGCGTTGACGACGTTCCAGACAGCCAATACCGCGTTAAACAGTGCTGACCTGTTTACTGCAACAACCGCGACCAGCACTTCCAGCGCCTTTAGCGCCACCACGTCTGGTAACGTTGTCGCCGGTAATTACACTATCAGCGTATCTCAGCTGGCCCAGGCACAGACGCTGACCTCCGCCACGCAAACCAGCAACAGCACTGCACTAGGCGATAGCTCGGCCAGCAGCCGCACCATGACGATTAAACTGGTGGATGGCACCAGTAAAGACATCACCCTGACCAGCGATCAGACCTCGCTGACCGGTATGCGTGATGCCATCAACAGCGCCGATGCCGGTGTCACCGCCACTATTATTAAAACCGGCGATAGCAGCTACCGTCTGTCACTGACCTCAACTGAAACCGGCAGCGATAATGCCGTCAGCAGCATCACGGTGACAGGCGATGATACGTTGCAGGGTATCGTCGGCTATGACGCCAGCGCCAGCAGCAACGTCATGACAGAAAGCGTTGCCGCGCAGAACGCCAAACTGACAGTGAATAACGTGGCGATTGAGAACAGCAGCAACACCATCAGTGATGCGCTGGAAGGGATTACGCTTAATCTGAACGATACCACCACCGGCAACCAAACGCTGGCCATCACTAAAGACTCATCGAAAGCAGATAACGCAATCACCAGCTGGGTGAGTGCTTATAACGCCCTGCTGACGCAGTTCGACACCCTGACCAAATATACCGCGGTGGATGTGGGTTCAGATTCACAGGACTCCAGCAACGGCGCACTGCTCGGCGACAGTACCCTGCGTACCATTCAGACCCAGCTGAAAAGCATGCTGACCAATGCGCAGAGTTCATCTACCTATAAAACCCTGGCACAGATTGGCATCACCACCGATCCGACATCAGGTCAGCTGGAGCTGGATTCCGACAAACTGTCAACCGCACTGAGCACCGATGCCGCTGGCGTTAAAGAGATGATTGTCGGCGACGGTAAAACCACGGGTATTACCACCACCATTGCTACCAACCTGACCAGCTGGCTCTCGACTACCGGTATTGTGCAATCAGCAACTGATGGTGTCAGTAAGACCCTGAACGACCTGACCGATCAGTACAACGACATGAGCACGCGTATTGATAACCTGATTGCGCGCTATAAAACGCAATTTACCCAGCTCGACGTCACTATGAGCTCGCTGAATAGCACCAGTACTTACCTGACTCAACAGTTCAGTACGTCATCCAGCAGTAGCTCATCCTCATAAGGAGTGATTCATGTATAGCGCAAATGGCACAAAAGCCTATGCCAAAATCGGCGTTGAAAGCGCCGTCATGAGCGCCAGCCAGCAGCAACTGGTGGTGATGCTGTTTGACGGTGCGCTCAGTGCGCTGGTTCGCGCCCGCCTGTTTTTACAGGACGGTAATATGGAGGGCAAAGGCCGCTCGCTCTCACATGCGATCAACATTATCGAAAACGGACTCAAACAGGGTCTGGCAGACAGCAACGGTGATGAGCTCACCGATAACCTGTTAGGGCTGTATGCCTACATGGTTCGCCGTCTGTTACAGGCTAATCTGCGTAATGACGTGGAAGCCATCGAAGAAGTTGAAGGCCTTCTGCGTAATATCGCTGATGCCTGGAAAGAAGTCGCTCAACCTCAACACCTTCAGGACGCCGTTTAATGACTATCGCACCGCATCTGATTGCCATTTACCAACAGTTACTCGATCTCAGCCAGGGAATGCTGCGCCTTGCCGCAGATGGCGAATGGGATGAATTGATTCAAAAGGAGTTGGAGTATGTCAGTGCGGTGCAACAGCTAGCCCGATCAACGCAGGATGCTGCACCTTCGCTGCAAACCCAGGAACAGTTGCGCCCGGTACTCCGCCATATCCTCGACAACGAGAGTGAAGTCAGACGTCTGTTGCAGGCTCGTATGGATGAACTGGCACAGCTGGTAGGGCAGACATCACGGCAGAAGTCGGTGATGGGCGCTTACGGCAAGCAAGGCAGCGTACTGGTGCCGCGCGAATCGGTGTAAGTTTTACCCTCACGCAGCGGCAGAGAAAGACATTTCCCCGCCGCTGCGTCTTTTTATTGCTGAGCGACGCTCTGCATCGGTCGCAAAATTTCCGGCTCAATATTCTGAATCACCGCTTCATTTGGCCGCGCCGCCACTTCATGTAAGGCCTGCTGACATTCAACTGTCGGGCGCTCCACTTTGCGCATGCGCAGACCATCGTAACGCAGCTCACCATTTTGCAGTCGCAGCGGCATCACGCGCACCAGACGCGTCACGTTGACCCACTGATCGTCAAAACGCGTCAGTTTGCCCGGCTTGGCGATCACGCGTTGCCATTGACGGCAATCCAGCGTATCCCCTTTAGCACCGATGATCAGACTCGCCATCGCCTGGTCACTGATAAGCTTGCTCTGCGGCCCTGTGGTTTGCCAGTAACCCTGCAATTCTGCCGGAGGCGGGGTTTTCACGGCGGCTTCATAGTTGTTAATCTGCGCACAACCGGTCAGCGCCAGCGCCGCCAGTATCATCCACTTTTTCATCTTCGGTCCCTACACTCGCTTCAATGGCGGCTACGTTATAATTTTTCCAGTGAGTTTCGCAAGCTATCTGCGCGCTGGTTGTTCGTATCACGCTCTTTTTCCGTCATAGAAGCGCGCCCGGGCGACAACCCGGCTGCGGCACGTTACACTACGCGCCGAGTCGATCAGCAGGAATTCCGCATGAAAACACCAGAACAATATTACGCCCAGGCGCGCGAGATGTTTTTTGCCGCCCACCCTGATTTCCAGTCCGCACTGGATGAACTGACGGAGCAGGATGCCCAGCAGGCGAGCATGGCATTAGCCGCCCTGCGCCAGTGGCACGCGGAGCGTATCTACGCCGCATTTCTCCGCCAAAAAAATCTCGACGGTATGCTGTTTTCCATTCAACTCGCCGAGCCAGACAAGGAAGTGGCGGCAACCGCTATCGAAACTTATCTGAAATCACACGCTACGGCGCTGGGAATGACGTGGGAAGAGTTCTGCATCAAAAACGAACTCTGACTCCGCAGCACGATTTCATCTGGCCCTAAAAAGCTCAAAATGATCAGGATAAAGTTGTACAACTCAATAAAAGTTGTATAACTTAATCTCACGACTTCGGTCGTAGATTGTCCTTGAACGAATGGTGCCTTTGCACCGCCTCTGGAGGTGTTGCTGGATTTCCACCTCCAGAGGTAAAATTTTTTTGCTACTCTTCGCGTTCAATCGCCTTCACTTCTACATAACGCGCCACGGCCAGCAGACGGTTAATGTGCGTCAGCAACAGATCCACATCTGACTGCAAGAACTCCTGTGATGAGCGTGATGCCGTCACAATGGCGTCCTGCACCGTGTCACTGATGGTCAGCGAATTATCCTGTTTGGCCTGAATCAGCAGCGCAGCAATCAGCAGCGACTGTGCTTCCACCTGTGCCATGAGTTCTTTTGCTTCCACATCCATTTTTGCCATCTTGAGCAAAATATCGATGACCAATTGCCGCATGTTTACCCCCTGGAATGTAAAGTATCCTGATCAAAGATAATATTTTCGTCTTATCCCTTCCCGCCGCTTGATACTGTTTTTATTTACAGTAATATGACGCTCTGATTCATTAAATGGAATGCCCTGATGTTTGTGGAGCTGATTTACGACAAGCGCAACGTAGCGGGATTGCCCGGCGCGCGCGAAATGATTTTGCAGGAACTGGAAAAACGTGTGCAGCGGGTGTTTCCGGAAATTGAAGTGCGGGTTAAGCCGATGGAACGCAATGCCATCGAAACCGACATGAGTAAAAACGAGAAAGCCACCCTGGCACGTATCATCGAAGAGATGTTCGATGAGGCTGATATGTGGCTGGTGGCTGATTAACCACCAGCTCCATCGGCTTAGCTTTCCTGCTCGCTATGATTGATGGCGATTTCCAGATCCTGAATCGCCTGATCAATATCATCCAGCAATTTTCCCTGCCTGTTGATCAACCCATCAAACCGGGTGGCATACTCTTTATCTTTATATTCACCCGCATCAAAGGCCAGCCAGTGACTGGAAAGCGTTTCAGTATTGGTTTGCGCGTAATGACGCATCTCTTTTAGCTGTGAGGTGACATCACGCAGGTAGTCAGTTTTGGTTTTGATTGCCTCTGAATCACTCATGCTATTTTCCTTTTTCTAAAAATTGCCAGTTTTAATAACGTGCGAATGATTAAAGTTAGTAGAAAATAGCGGTAACGCCTTAGGAATAATCGGAACTGATTGCAGATCAATATCGGGCAAAAAACCCGCACAGTGGCGGGTCAAATAAGACAAAACTACGGCAAAAATTACAACACGTCGGTCAAGTGATCGACGACAACCCTTCCGTTTACATCGGTTTGCGTAATGCGATAACTGACGCACCAGGAACGCTGGATACACATTTTATCAAACAGGGACACCCGCCCTTTATGTTCGCCATTCGCACCGATAATGCGCCATTCAGTAATATCTTCCTGACCGCGATTGTTAAGCCTTTGCATACCCTGTTCTACTAAGCGATCGCTATCATCAATCTTCAAATAATCACGCAACATTGTACTCACCTCCCGTTAACGAAGGTTACATTACGCTTTTTATTTGTCGTTTCAATCTAATTTTTTTATCGATAAGCGAGTAACAATCTGATGCAGAAAGAATCCGACTTGACGTAAACCCATCGGCACGTTCCAGCCGGTGAAAGAAAGGAAAGCAACGGCAAAGATAAATCATCTGTCATATCGTCTTTTTCCGTCATCGCTCTGTTAATGTAGGTCACACAAAAATAATGCTGTGGAACCTGCCATGCTCTCAACCGTCCTTTATCGCAGCCATCTGTGCGACCATGTTCCGGTAAAAACTCTGGAAGATATGGTTGATAAAGCCAATAAAAAGAATGAATTATCGGATGTAACGGGCATTTTGTTATTTGATGGTCTGCATTTTTTCCAGCTGCTGGAGGGACCGCCTGAAGCCGTGCAGTCTATCTATGAGCGGATCTGTAAAGACGCGCGTCATGAGAACCTGGTTGAATTGTTGCATGACTATGCTCCCGCCCGCCGTTTTGGCAATTCCGGTATGGAGCTGTTTGACCTGCGCGAGCATGATAAAGCCACGGTGTTGCAGGCAGTGCTGAACAAGGGGACATCTAAGTATCAGCTTACCTTTGAAGATCGGGCGTTACGTTTTTTGCGTACCTTTGTCGAAGCCAGAGAAAAAGAAAACTATTTTGAAATTCCGCCGGCCAGCACCTGGGAATTTATCGCTGATAGCGGGGAAAAGGTGCTTATCGACGTGATTCCCGATCCCACCACGCAGTGCCACTTTGCTTTTCAACCGATTATCGACCCGTTCTCACGCGAAGTCCTGGCGCTGGAGGCGCTAATTCGCAGCGCGGATGGCGGACCGCCACAAAAGTTCTTTGCTCCCTACAGCCGCAAGCAAGCCTATGAGGTCGATCTCAAAAGTAAAAGCCAGGCCTTTAAGCTGGCAAAACAGTTCGGCATTCCGGAACTGACGCTGTCGATTAATCTGTTACCGATGTCGCTGGTGATGGTGCCCAACGCCGTGGATTATTTGCTGGCTGAAATTCGGGCCAGTGGCCTGGTGCCTGAGCAGATAGTGGTGGAGGTGACCGAGGATGAAGCCATCTCCCGTGCCGATGAATTCGCCGCCGCAATTAAACAATTAAAGGCCGCCGGGATCAGCGTGGCGCTGGATGACTTTGGTGCCGGGTTTGCTGGCCTGTCGCTGCTGGCAAAATTTCAGCCCGATAAGATCAAAATCGATCGCAGCATCATCAAAGACGTACACAAAAGCGGCCCGAAGCAGGCTATCGTGCATGCCATGATTAAGTGCTGCTCCTCACTGGAGATTTCAGTGATTGCCGAAGGGGTAGAAAAAGCTGAAGAGTGGATGTGGCTGGAAGCTGCCGGGATCAGCAAATTCCAGGGTTTCCTGTTTGCCCGCCCGCAGCTGAACGGCATTCCTGCCGTGGCCTGGCCGGAGATTCAATAGGTTTTATGATGCCATAGCAGACAGGCCACCCGCAGGTGGCCTGTCTTGAAATTAATGCCCCACCCGGCGCTTATCTCCGGCACTCGTAATTGGCTTAGCTCTTGAAGGGGCAGAACAATCATCTCAGATTATTCCCAACAAAACTTAGCAATAGTTGCTAAGTTTATTATTAGCCTGAAAACAGTATGTTTCGGGTATTAACTCTGTTTCTACACCGACATATTCATGATGTCGGTATAAGCCGAGACCAGCTTGTTTCTGACCTGAATTCCCATCTGCATTGAAATCGATGATTTCTGCAAATCGACCATCACGTCGTTCAGTGCGACGCCTGGTTTACCCATCTCAAAATCCTGCGCCTGGGTGCGTGCGTTGTTCTGGGTGTCGCTGATTTTATCCAGCGCGGCTTTCATGGTGGCTGCAAAATCCACCTGCTGTGTGGTGTCACTCTGCTGACCGCTGGCCTGCACCGATGTCAGCTGGAGCTGCTGCAGAACACCATCAATTGCCTGAATCGACATGCCATTACCTCGTTGAAGTTGATCCGAATTTTCACGATGGAAAAGTTAGCACACTGTCAATAAGACAAAGGCGCTAAATGACTGCAAAAAACCCGGCTTATTCAGCCATCAAATTTCGCGATTCAGAAAATAATGCAAAGCATTGGAGTGGAATTTCATTTTTCGACGTTTCAGGGAGTCAGTTTTGTCACCACAACACACCCGGTCAATTATGTCAGGCAGGAATCGGTCATGAATGCGAGTGCAGCCGCTACACAGGATACAACAAAGAAAGGCTTCAGTGACCTTATCGCCCGCCTGCGCGCCAATCCGCGAATTCCCTTAATTATCGCTGCCGCTGCGGCTATCGCAGTGGTTTTTGCATTGGTACTGTGGGCCAAAACCCCGGATTATCGCGTCCTTTATAGCAACCTTTCCGATGAGGACGGCGGCGCGATTGTTACCCAGCTGACCCAGATGAACATCCCTTACCAGTTCTCAGAGACTGGCGGTGCGCTGATGGTGCCTGCAGAAAAGGTGCATGAACTGCGCCTGCGTCTTGCCGAGCAGGGGTTGCCGAAAGGGGGTTCGGTCGGTTTTGAACTGATGGATAAAGAGAAATTCGGCATCAGTCAGTTCAGCGAACAGGTGAACTATCAACGCGCTCTGGAAGGTGAACTGGCGCGCACCATCGAAACGCTCGGCCCCGTCAAAAGTGCTCGCGTCCATCTGGCAATGCCAAAACCGACGCTGTTTGTCCGTGAACAGAAAGCCCCTTCTGCCTCAGTCACCCTGAACCTGCAACCAGGACGCGCGCTCGATGAAGGCCAGATTCAGGCCATCGTGCATATCGTCTCCAGCAGCGTTCCCGGTCTGCCGCCGGGTAACGTCACGGTGGTGGACCAGGCCGGTCGCCTGCTGACCCGTTCTGACAGCGAAGGTCGCGATCTTAACGATGCCCAGCTGAAATTCACTTCCGAAGTGGAAGCACGTTATCAACAACGCATCGAAGCTATCCTCAACCCGATTGTTGGCCAGGGCAATGTGCATGCGCAGGTGACGGCGCAACTCAACTTTGATCGCAGCGAACAAACCGACGAGAAATATCAGCCGAACGGTGGTCCGGATAACTCGGCAATCCGCTCACGCCAGACCAGTACCAGCCAGCAAAACGGCAGCCCTTATCCGGGTGGCGTACCGGGTGCATTGTCTAATCAGCCGGCACCGGCCAATACGGCACCGGTCACCAACCCGCCAGCCAATAATGCCAACGGCCAGAACGCCAATGGGCAGAACAACGCGGCGAATGGCAGTACCACCAGCACCGCCCAGAACAGCGGCCCGAGCAACTCGCGTCGTGACGACACGGTGAACTACGAGCTGGACCGCACCATCCGTCACACCAAAGTGAATGTCGGTGATGTACAGCGTCTGTCGGTTGCCGTGGTGGTGAACTATCGCGCTGACGACAAAGGCAAACCTGTTGCCCTTAACGACCAGCAGATTAAGCAGATTGAAGACCTGACGCGTGAAGCGATGGGCTATTCGCAGACCCGTGGCGACAGCATCAACGTGGTGAACTCACCGTTCAACATGACTGAGCCTGCCGGTGGCGACCTGCCCTTCTGGCAACAGCAGTCGTTCTTTGATCAGCTGATGACCGCCGGTCGCTGGCTGCTGGTCGCGCTGGTTGCCTTCATCCTCTACCGCAAGCTGGTCCGTCCGCAGTTGCTGCGTAAACGTGAACAGGAACAGGCTGCCGTTGAAGCTGCTGCCGCCCGCGCCGCTGCGCAGGAAGAAGAGCAGGCCTACAACGTGCAGCTCAGCAAAGATGAAGTGGATCAGGAGCGTAAATCAACTAACCGCATGAGCGCGGAAGTGTTGAGCCAGCGCATCCGCGATATGTCTGAAAACGATCCACGCGTTGTTGCGCTGGTGATCCGTGAATGGATGAGTAACGAACTATGAGTCTGACCGGTACTGAAAAAAGCGCCATTCTGATGATGACCATTGGCGAGGATCGTGCGTCTGAGGTGTTCAAACACCTCAACCAGCGCGAAGTGCAGCATCTGAGTGCGGCGATGGCCAGCATGAAACAGATTTCGCACAAGCAGCTGACCGAGGTGTTACGCGAGTTTGAGATGAATGCCGAGCAGTTTGCCGCGCTGAGTCTCAACTCCAATGAATACCTGCGCACGGTGCTGGTCAAAGCGCTGGGCGAAGAACGCGCCTCCAGCCTGCTGGAGGACATTCTCGAAACGCGTGAAACCACCAGCGGGATGGAAACCCTCAACTTTATGGAGCCGCAGGCAGCTGCGGACCTTATCCGCGACGAACACCCGCAGATTATCGCCACCATCCTGGTCCACCTTAAACGTGGCCAGGCGGCGGATATTCTGGCGCTGTTCGACGAGCGTCTGCGTCACGATGTGATGCTGCGTATCGCCACCTTCGGCGGCGTACAGCCAGCGGCGTTGGCAGAGCTGACCGAAGTGCTCAACAGCCTGCTGGATGGTACCAACCTCAAGCGCGCGAAGATGGGCGGCGTAAGAACCGCAGCAGAAATTATCAACCTGATGAAAACCCAGCAGGAAGAAGCGGTTATCGAAGCGGTTCGCGACTTCGATGGCGAGCTGGCACAGAAGATCATCGACGAGATGTTCCTGTTCGAAAACCTGGTGGAAGTGGACGACCGCAGCATCCAGCGTCTGTTGCAGGAAGTGGAATCCGAGCAGTTGCTGATCGCCCTGAAAGGCGCCGAGCAGCCGCTGCGCGAGAAGTTCCTCAAAAACATGTCCGCCCGTGCGGCCGACATCCTGCGCGACGACCTCGCCAACCGTGGCCCGGTGCGTATGTCGGCGGTGGAAAACGAACAGAAAGCCATCCTGCTGGTGGTACGCCGTCTGGCAGAAGCAGGCGAAATGGTAATTGGTGGTGGCGAGGAAACCTATGTCTGATGCCTTTTCCGCCCGTCCGTGGCAGCCCTGGCAGCCTGATGATTTAGGGCGTTCGTTTGATGTGGAACCGGAACCGTTGCCGCTGGAATCTATCAGCGACGAAGAGCTGAGTCCCGAAGATGAGCAGCAGCAACAGCTGGAACGTCTGCAACAGCAGATGCGCAAAGAAGCTCAAACCCAGGGCTACAGTGAGGGTTACCAGAAAGGCCATGCCGAATCACAGCAGCATGGTTATGACGCCGGTTTTCAGCAGGGATTAGCCGATGCCCAGCAGCAGCAGGCTCCTTTGCAGGCGCGTATGCAGCAACTGGTGACGGAATTCCAGCACACACTGGAATCCCTCGATAGCGTGATAGCCGCGCGACTGATGCAGCTGGCACTGGAAGCCGCCCGTACGGTGATTGGCCAGGCGACCACGGTCGATGGCAGCGCCCTGCTGCGCCAGATCCAGCAGCTGATCCAGCAGGAACCGATGTTCAGTGGCAAACCGCAACTGCGCGTCCATCCTGACGATTTACAACGTATCGAGCAGACACTCGGCCCGACACTGGATCTGCACGGCTGGCGTCTGCTGGCTGACAGTACCCTGCACCCCGGCGGCTGTAAGCTCAGTGCAGAGGATGGCGATCTCGATGCCAGCGTGGCAACGCGCTGGCAGGAATTGTGCCGCCTGGCGGCACCGGGAGAGTTCTGATGACTACGCGCCTCAATCGCTGGCTCGGGGCGCTGGACGCCTTCGAAGATCGTATTTCTCAGGTCCAGACCGTGCGCCGTTATGGTCGATTGATTCGTGCCACCGGCCTGGTGCTGGAAGCCACTGGCCTGCAACTGCCGCTCGGAGCCACCTGTGTGATTGAACGCCACGATGGCGCGAATATTACCGAAGTGGAAAGCGAAGTGGTCGGTTTTAACGGCCAGAAACTGTTTCTGATGCCGCTGGAAGAAGTGGACGGCATTTTGCCCGGTGCCCGCGTTTATGCCCGCGTCACCGGCGATAACGCCCACAGCGGTAAACAGCTGCTGCTCGGTCCGCAACTGCTGGGCCGCGTGCTCGATGGCAGCGGCAAACCGCTGGATGGCCTGCCTTCACCGGAAACCGGCTATCGCGCCCCGCTGATCACCGCGCCTTTCAACCCGTTGCAACGTACCCCAATCGAAGATGTGCTGGATACCGGTGTGCGCGCCATTAACGCCCTGCTCACCGTCGGTCGCGGCCAGCGTATGGGCCTGTTCGCCGGTTCCGGTGTCGGCAAAAGCGTGTTGCTCGGCATGATGGCACGTTACACCAAAGCCGATGTGATTGTGGTGGGGCTGATTGGTGAACGTGGTCGCGAAGTTAAAGAGTTTATTGAAAACATTCTCGGTGCAGAAGGCCGTGCCCGTTCAGTGGTGATTGCCGCACCGGCGGATGTCTCACCGCTGCTACGTATGCAGGGTGCCGCCTATGCCACGCGTATCGCCGAAGATTTCCGCGATCGGGGTCAGCACGTGTTGCTGATTATGGACTCTCTCACCCGCTACGCCATGGCTCAGCGTGAAATCGCGCTGGCTATCGGCGAGCCGCCGGCAACCAAAGGTTATCCGCCTTCGGTGTTCGCGAAACTGCCTGCGCTGGTGGAACGTGCCGGGAACGGCACCCACGGCGGCGGTTCCATCACCGCCTTCTATACCGTACTGACCGAAGGCGACGATCAGCAGGATCCGATTGCCGATTCGGCGCGTGCCATCCTTGACGGCCATATCGTGTTATCGCGCCGTCTGGCAGAAGCCGGACACTATCCGGCGATTGATATTGAAGCCTCGATCAGTCGTGCCATGACGGCGCTGATCGATGAAAACCACTACGCGCGCGTGCGTCAGTTTAAGCAACTGCTCTCCAGCTTCCAGCGTAACCGTGACCTGGTGAGTGTGGGGGCATATGCCGCAGGGAGCGATCCCATGCTGGATCGGGCCATCAAGCTCTATCCACAAATGGAGGCTTTCCTGCAACAGGGGATTTTCGAACGCAGCGACTACGACGATGCCTGCCTGCATTTACAGGCGATGTTCGGTTAACCCGGTGTTAAGGGGAATGCAATGAAAACGGCCAATGCTATTGATACATTGCGCGATCTGGCGGAACAGGACCTGGAAAAAGCGGTTATTCATCTCGGTGATATGCGCCGCGGTCAGCAACAGGCGGACGAGCAGCTGCATATGCTGCTCGATTACCAGGATGAATATCGCAACAAGTTAAATCAGGACATGTCAGGTGGCATCGCCAGCACCCGCTGGACCAACTACCACCAATTTATTCAGACGCTGGAAAAAGCCATTGAACAGCATCGCCAACAACTGCAGCAATGGGAAAAGCGTCTCGATCAGGCTCTCAACAACTGGCGCGAAAAGCAAAAGCGGCTCAATGCCTACCAAACGCTAATCACCCGCGCTGCCGAAAACGCTTTACGACAGGAAAACCGTCTCGACCAGAAACGGATGGATGAATACGCCCAACGGGCTGCATTGAGGAAAGGCGAATGATTACGCTGCCAACAGTGGTGACGCAAACCCTGACTGCGGGTGATGCGGACACTTCAGTTTCGACGGACATTCTGCAGGGGGTGGAAAACCTGCCGCAGGACTTCGTCACCGCGCTGGGAAATAAGCTGCTCACGCTGGCGCAACAACAAGGCACCAGCACGCAATCGGCTGATTCATCAACAGAAAGCGATGAAAAATCCAGCAAAGGTGTCTCTCTGAGTACGCTGATGGAGGCACTGGACAAACCAGAGACCCTGAACGCACTTTTACAACCGGAAAATATTAAAGCCACGCTGAAATCAGCCGATGATAAGGATAAGAGTGAGGCAAGTTCGTTAAGCGCCAGCGACTTACAGAATGTTCAGGCCCTGTTCGCCATGTTGCCAGCTGCGGTAGAAAACCGGACCACGCAGACAGCAGCAACCAGCGCGCTGAGTGACAGCACCAGCGATAAAAACGCCAGCCTGAATAGCTCGTTACTCAATTCGCTGGCCAGCGCCATGAAGGATGAACAGCCCGAGACAACGGCGGCCACCACAACGGTGACAGCGAAGAAAACCAGTGATGTCGCGGATGCGTTAACCACGCAGACCAGCGCCACAGCGGCCACCAGCAGCACGGCCAGTAGCAGTAGCACGAACAGCACAGCCCTGACGCTGGATGAAAGTTTCCAGCAGGTGCTGAGCACGTTGGCTAAGACGGATGATAAGCGTGACCTGAGCAACAGCAGCGACGCGACCACCCCGATCACCAGCGCGCCATTAAGCAGTACCAGTACCCTGACCAGCAGCACCGCGTCGACCAGCGCTACGCCATCGACCCCGATGCTCAACGCGCAACTCGGCAGCGCAGAGTGGCAGCAGGCGCTGAGTCAGCAGATTGTGATGTTCAGCCGCAATGGGCAGCAAAACGCCGAATTGCGTCTGCACCCGGAGGACCTGGGTGCAATTCAGATCAGCCTGACCCTCGATAAGGATCAGGCACAGTTAAATATGGTTTCCAGCCACAGCCATGTGAGGGCCGCGCTGGAAGCGGCTCTCCCACAGCTGAAAACGGCGCTGGCGGAGAGTGGCATCAACCTGGGACAGAGTAATGTCAGCAGCGACGCCTCCGCACAGGGCCAGAATTATCAGGGCCAGCAGGAAGGTCGCCGTGATGGACAGTACGGTAGCTTTACCCTCTCCCAGGACAGTGAAAACGAGATAACGCCTATTGCCGTCCCGGCAGCCCTCCAGGCGCGCGCGACCGGCAACGGCGCTGTCGATATCTTTGCCTGACAGCGGCTAACGCTGAAGGTAAGCGTAAAACCCGCGTCTTTTCTTCCCATTGTTTGACTTAAGACGCGGGATAATCTGTCCAGGCGAGCCGAAAGGCTTGCCCATAATTCACAGGAAGTAACTGCAAACATGTCTGATAACGCGAAAGCTAAAGGCCGCAAACGTTCAATATTAATTCCGGTGTTACTGATTGTGACGCTGGCCGCTTGCAGCGTGGCAGGCTATGCAGTCTGGCGAATGATGAATAAACACGAGGGCGCTAAGCCGGAAGTGGCGAAAGTTGAGCCGCCACCCGCCCCCGTATTTTTTGCAATGGATACTTTTACGGTTAACCTGGTCAATCCTGACAACGATCCTGACCGTGTGCTGTACGTGGGCTTTACGCTGCGTCTGCCCGATGAGGATACCCGTCGTCGGCTGAATGACTACCTGCCGGAAGTGCGCAGCCGCCTGCTGTTGCTGCTTTCCCGCCAGAGCGCAAGTTCACTGGCATCGGAGCAAGGCAAACAGGCCCTGGTTGATCAAATCAAACAGGTGCTGTCACCGCCGCTGGTAAAGGGTCAACCTCCGCAGGTGGTCAGTGACGTGCTGTTTACCGCCTTCATTTTGAGGTGATTTAATGGGCGATAGCATTCTCTCCCAGGCTGAGATTGACGCGCTGCTCAATGGCGACAGTGACAGCGCGGAAGTAGAGAAGAGTTCCACCGGGGGCGATGGTGATATTCGTCCCTATGATCCCAATACCCAGCGCCGCGTGGTACGCGAGCGTTTGCAGGCACTGGAGATCATCAATGAGCGTTTTGCCCGTCACTTTCGTATGGCGCTGTTTAACCTGCTGCGTCGCAGCCCGGATATCAGCGTTGGGGCGATCAAGATTCAGCCGTACCATGAGTTTGCCCGCAACCTGCCGGTGCCGACCAACCTGAACCTGATCCACCTGAAACCGCTGCGCGGTACCGCGCTGGTGGTGTTCTCGCCGAGTCTGGTGTTTATCGCCGTGGATAACCTGTTCGGTGGTGATGGCCGCTTTCCGACCAAAGTGGAAGGCCGCGAATTTACCCATACCGAGCAGCGCGTAATCCGCCGCATGCTGAAGCTGGCGCTGGAAGGTTACAGCGATGCATGGAAAGCGATTTATCCGCTGGATGTGGAATATGTCCGTTCCGAGATGCAGGTGAAGTTCACCAATATCACCACTTCACCGAACGACATCGTGGTGAATACCCCGTTCCAGGTAGAAATTGGAAACCTGGTGGGTGAATTCAACATCTGTATTCCGTTTTCAATGATTGAGCCGCTGCGCGAACTGCTGGTCAATCCCCCGCTGGAAAACTCCCGTCAGGAAGATAACCACTGGCGTGACAATCTGGTGAAACAGGTGCAGCACTCGGAGCTGGAGCTGATTGCCCACTTCGCCGATGTATCGCTGCGTCTGTCACGTATTTTGCAACTGAAACCTGGTGACGTCCTGCCCATTGAGAAGCCGGATCGCATCATCGCACACGTAGATGGCGTACCGGTGCTGACCAGCCAGTACGGCACGTTAAATGGCCAGTATGCGCTGCGTGTCGAGCACCTGATTAACCCGATTTTGAATTCGCTGAATGAGGAACAGCCCAATGAGTGACAGCAAGAAACCGTCCGATGACGACATCTCCGCGGACGATCTGTGGGCTGCAGCAATGAACGAGCAGGCGGCAACCAGTGCGCCGGAGCAAAGCGATGGCGTGTTCAAATCGCTCGAAAGCGGTGCGGCCAGCGGTTCATTGCAGGACATCGATCTGATCATGGATATCCCGGTCAAACTGACTGTGGAACTGGGTCGCACCAAGATGACCATTAAAGAGCTGCTGCGTCTGACCCAGGGGTCAGTGGTGGCGCTGGATGGACTGGCCGGTGAACCGCTGGATATCCTGATCAACGGCTACCTGATTGCCCAGGGTGAAGTCGTCGTGGTCAACGACAAATATGGCGTACGCATCACTGACATCATCACCCCATCCGAACGTATGCGTCGTCTGAGCCGCTAATAATGTTAAAAGATGCGCAAACCGGTCAGCCGGTAATCCATAGCGAACCGGTGGTTTCAACCGGTTCGGTGGTAGGCCAGGTCAGCAGCGTGCTGGCAGTGATTATCCTGCTGATCCTCGCCTGCGGTTGGCTGGCACGCCGCCTCGGTTTTGCGCCGAAAACGGTCAACGGTCAGGCACTGAAAGTCAGCGCCAGCGTGCTGGTCGGCAAACAGGAGCGGGTGGTGATTGTCGATACCGCGGATGCCCGTCTGGTACTTGGCGTGACCGCGCAGCAAATTACCCATCTGCACAGCCTGCCGCCGATTGCACCGGAAGAGCTTTCGGCTTCCCCGGCAGCCGCGCAGGATTTTCGTCAGCTGCTACAGACTTTAGTTAAACGCCCCGGAAAACCCCAATGATGCGTCGATTGCTTCCCCTTCTGCCACTGCTGTTGCTGGCACCGGTTGCCCATGCGCAACTGCCAGGTCTGGTAAGCCATCCGCTGGCAAACGGTGGCCAGAGTTGGTCGCTGCCGGTGCAGACGCTGGTATTTATCACCTCTCTGTCGTTTCTTCCGGCAGTGTTGCTGATGATGACCAGTTTCACCCGCATCATTATTGTGTTTGGTTTGTTGCGCAACGCACTGGGGACGCCGTCAGCCCCGCCGAACCAGGTGCTGGTCGGTCTGGCGTTGTTTCTGACCTTCTTCATCATGGCACCGACCTTCGACAAAATTTATACCGATGCTTATCTGCCGTTCAGTCAGGACAAGATCAGCATGGATGTCGCCATTGATAAAGGTGCCCAGCCGCTGCGTGACTTTATGTTGCGCCAAACCCGCGAAGCCGACCTCGCCTTGTTTGCCCGTTTGGCTAACACGCCACCGATTCAGGGACCGGAAGCCGTGCCGATGCGCATCCTGCTGCCTGCCTATGTGACCAGCGAGCTAAAAACGGCCTTCCAGATTGGTTTCTCGGTCTTTATCCCCTTCCTGATTATCGACCTGGTGGTTGCCAGCGTGCTGATGGCGCTGGGGATGATGATGGTGCCACCGGCCTCAATTTCGCTGCCGTTCAAACTGATGCTGTTCGTGCTGGTGGATGGCTGGCAGTTGCTGGTGGGTTCACTGGCACAAAGTTTCTATTCCTGAGTGGCGTCGTTCGCCACTTTTCTCAACACAGGAGCGCAACATGACACCCGAATCGGTAATGGTAATGGGACAGGAAGCGATGCGTATCGCGCTGATGATGGCCGCCCCGATGTTGCTGGTGGCGCTGGTCAGTGGATTGATCATCAGCGTGTTGCAGGCCGCTACGCAGATTAACGAACAAACGCTGTCGTTTATCCCTAAAATTCTCGCCGTTGCCGCCACCGCCGTGATTGCTGGCCCGTGGATGCTGAATCTGATCCTGGATTACATGCGCAACCTGTTCAGCAACCTGCCCTATATCATCGGTTAATGATTACCCTCGACAGCAGCCAACTGGTCCACTGGGTCAGCCAGTTTTTCTGGCCGATGGTGCGTTTGCTGGCACTGTTTGCCAGCGCACCGGTTTTGAGTGAAAAAAGCATTCCTAACCGCGTCAAAATTGGCCTGGCAGTGCTCACCACCTGGATTTTGATGCCGCTGCTGCCCTCAGTTAACGTTACGCTATTTAGCGCTGCCGGTTTCTGGCTGCTGCTGCAGCAAATATTGATTGGTGTCGGCCTCGGTCTGACCATGCAGTTTGCCTTTGGTGCGGTGCGCATGGCGGGTGAAGTGATTGGTTTGCAGATGGGGCTGTCGTTCGCGACGTTCTTTGATCCCGCCAGTCGCCTCAATATGCCGGTACTGGCGCGTATCCTTGATATGCTGGCGATGCTGCTGTTCCTGACTTTTAACGGTCATCTGTGGTTGATCTCGATGCTGGTCGATAGTTTTCACACCATGCCGATCAGCGATCACCCCCTTAACGCCAACGCTTTTATGGCGCTGGTGAAGGCAGCGGGATTAATTTTCCTTAACGGCATGATGTTAGCGCTGCCTTTGATAGTTCTGCTCCTCACGATCAACATGGCCCTGGGTTTGTTAAACCGTGTTACACCACAGTTATCAATTTTCGTGGTGGGCTTCCCGATAACCTTATCTGTGGGTATCCTCAGCCTGGGTCTGATGATGCCTCTGCTCGCCCCCTTCTGCGAACATCTCTTCAGCGAAGTCTTTGATTTGCTCGCTCAGTTCATGTCAGAACTCTCCCGGCAAGGATGATTAACGATTCTGTAGCCGTTCTTAAGTGATAGTTAAGGATTCAAAATCTATTTGTGCATTTTTCGAACCATATTTCTCAGAAATCAACTGAGGATATTCTGATAAATGCGCATTTATGGTGAAAATTATTCTTATTAAACGACGCTTCAAGTATTTTAGTCAGACGAATCCTACGATGCCTAAACGTGTGGATTCGTTGAGAAAATGCCCAAAAGATTGTTTTTGAACAAAAAAAATTTAACAGCGATTTTTCTTGTAAGAATTCTTTTTTTACGGCATTGTCAACACTCGCTGAAGCGTCACACTTTCGCAATTCAAATGTTTTTAAGATTTGTCCTATCAGATTTGTCTGTGACATGCGCGATAGTGACATGGCTCGCAAAAACAGTGCGATCTAAGTACTTAAGGCAACTTCCCGGCGATTCCCACTATCGCGGGGACAAGAGTGACGTGAAGTAACACAACAAACTTCGCAGGACGGGTCAGGGAAGAGTCATTATGGCGTACGAGTCGCCAGACTGCTGAGCAGAATAAAAAAGTGTCTTTGGAAATCTCTCTCGTACCGCAAACGCGTAATTCATCGTTGATTTAAACGGATAACAAATTTGGTGAGGGTCGCTAACATGCCAACGATTATTATGGATTCATGCAACTACACACGCCTGGGATTATCGGACTATATGTCCGCAAAAGGAGTTAAAAAGAAAAATATTACTTCCGTGTCGGATATCGAACAATTGCAGCAACGCTGTGAACAGCTCAAACCCGGAGTAGTATTTATTAACGAAGAGTGTTTCATTCATGAATCCGATTCCAGTGATCGTATTCGCGGTATTATCATGCAGCACCCTGACACCTTATTTTTCATCTTCATGGCGATTTCAAACATCCATTTTGAGGAATATCTCTACGTTCGTAAGAACCTGATTATTACATCAAAATCGATTAAAACATCGACCCTGGACTCTTTACTTGGCACCTATCTGCAAAAGAAACTCAATGCAGCGCCGCGAATTTCAGCTGGACTTGATATTCACCCTCTGACATTAAGCCAGACGGAATCGAACATGCTGAAAATGTGGATGTCAGGCCACGACACCATTCAGATTTCAGATAAGATGCAAATTAAGGCGAAAACAGTTTCGTCACACAAAGGTAATATTAAACGCAAAATTAAGACCCACAATAAACAGGTTATTTACCATGTTGTGCGTCTGACGGATAATGTTACTTCTGGCATCTATGTCAACGTGCGATAATTTCACACGGTAAAAATAAGGGCTAATCAGCAGATTAGCCCTTTTTGCGTTTTATCCGTTTTGCGATGCAGATCCCACTCTGCCATCTAATCCTTTCTCCTGCCTTGCCGATGTTAGCTTCAGCACACCTACCTAACTGAGAGCAAGGATATGAAAACAGCATCGATTGATGAGCAACATAAGCTCAGCATCTGGCAGAACCTGCGCCTGATGCCTCTTTTCAGCATGATCTTTGGTGGCATTCTGCTGCTTTTTGCCCTGTGCATTGGACTCGCCAGCTACTTTCTGATTCAAAGCAATACGTCGCTGAATGACGCCACGGATGAAATTCAAATCCGCATGGGGATTTCCAACAGTTCCAACCACTTACGCACCGCCCGTCTGAATGTGATCCAGTCCGGCGCGGCAGCACGTATTGGTGAGATGGATGGCTACCGTGCCGATCTGGCACGCACCGAGCAGCGCATTGAACAGGCTCGTGCGGGCTTCAAACTGTATATGGACCGTAAAACCAAAACCGCAGAAGACCTGGCACTGGATGCACCGCTAACCGAACGCTTCAATGCCTATATTGATAAAGGACTGAAGCCGATGATCGACTCGGCAAAGCAAGGCAGCTTTGAAGGAATTATCGCGCAGGAAACCGACGTAACGCGCAAGCTGGATGATGCGTATAACGCGGTGTTACTGAAGGCGATTAAGATTCGCACCGACCGGGCAGATGCCATTAACGCCATGGCCGCACATCAATCCCGCATCGGTTTTATCGCGATGGCAGCGGCATTTGCCGCCGCGCTGGTGCTGGTGCTACTGACCTTCCTGTTCCTGCGCCGCGTGGTGATTAACCCGCTGCGTCAATCCGTGGCGCGCATTGAACGCATCGCGCAGGGCGACCTGACCGCGCCAGAACAGCACTGGGGCCGCAGCGAGATTGGCAGCCTGCTGCATAATCTGCAACTGATGCAGGCTTCGCTGGTACGTACCGTCGGCACGGTCCGTGAAGGGGCAGTGGCGATTTATCAGGGGTCCAGTGAAATCTCTGCGGGTAATACCGACCTCTCCTCACGTACCGAAGAACAGGCTTCTGCGCTGGAGCAAACGGCGGCCAGCATGGAACAACTGACGGCCACGGTGAAGCAGAACGCAGAAAACGCCCATCATGCCAGCCAGCTGGCAGCGGATGCTTCCGGCAAAGCGCGCAGCGGTGGTGAGCTGGTTAACGGCGTGGTGAAAACCATGAACAACATTTCCGGCAGCTCAAAGAAAATTGCTGAGATTACCAATGTGATCAACAGCATCGCCTTCCAGACCAACATTCTGGCACTGAACGCTGCGGTTGAAGCTGCGCGAGCCGGTGAACAGGGGCGCGGTTTTGCTGTGGTCGCCAGCGAAGTGCGCAGCCTGGCACAGCGCAGCGCCCAGGCGGCGAAAGAGATTGAGTCACTCATTGGCGAGTCGGTTGATCTGATCAGCAATGGCTCCAGCCAGGTCGGCGCGGCGGGTGCCACCATGAGCGAGATTGTTGAGGCGGTACGTCGGGTAACCGATATTATGGCGGAAATTGCCGCCGCTTCAGATGAGCAGAGCCGTGGCATCCAGCAGGTGAGTCTGGCAGTGACTGAGATGGATAACGTGACGCAGCAGAACGCCTCGCTGGTGGAAGAAGCCTCTTCGGCGGCGGCATCGCTGGAAGATCAGGCGGGCAAACTGACGCAGGCCGTGGCGGCATTCCGTTTAAATGACAGCCCGGGATTGCTGGTGCCCACATCACTTGTGCAACCCATGCCAAAAACGTTTAACCCACGTCCGGCACTGGCCGCAACCAGTAACGATAACTGGGAAACGTTTTAAGCATCAGATATCCATCATATCCCGTAGCGGCGCGATTTATCGCCCCGCTACGGGGGCTACTCATTAATCCCCTGCATACGGCTCGACAAATATCCCTTCCGCATGATCGCTTTCATTAAAGAACCAGATACCCAGCGGATAATCCTCCAGCGCCACCAGGTACATCACCCCTTCATTAAAGGGTTCCACCGCCAGGATTGTCCCGCTACGGCGTGGACCGCCGTCTGTCTTTACCGTCACGCGGTCATTGACCTTCATTGATTACTCTCCAGAAATAGTGCCTCGGACACAGTGTAACGGAAGAAATGGGCAACTGCGTGATCGCGATCAGCATCAGATGATTCGCACGTCAGAACGACTAACGATGTGCCCGGTAAGGGATTTTCACTTTCTTAACGTTTAGTGGCGAGACTTTTGACGCCCTCAGCGCGTAGAATTTTTAGCACTGCACCAACCCCAAAGGCGCAGTCAACCTAAAAGTAACAAGGATTTTTGCCCGCGCAGCGCGGGCTTTTTTTTACCTGTCAATAAGCCGCCCGCCTATTTCTCACTGCCGTCTATACTGCTTTAAGACCCCTTGCGCCTTTCAGGAGGCTGATGATGGCAACTGCAAAAGAGTACAGCGATAACGTTCAGCGTGAAGTGAATATCGATGTTGAAGCGTTGCTTCAGGCTATTCAGGAAAAAACCTCGGGTGAGGTGAAAGAGTATATGGAACCCGAGCACGCGCACCGCGTAAAGGTGGGCGGTGAATCTTTCGACTCCTATACCGAGCTGGCGGAGGCCTTTGAACTGGATATCCGCGATTACACCATCACCGAAGTCAACCGCTAACCTTCGCGGCAAAAAAATACCCGGCGGGATGGCCGGGTAAAGATAAAACGTTAAATTCGTTACACCAGGAAAATCTCTAACACAGCAGCCAGATTACGCGCTGGTCTGAATAAGACAAGAGCCAGCACTTACTGGAGATGCAACGCTATGCGCGTTTGCCACGCAGGTTGTTACCGAAAACACCGCGCCTTTGCTGCCTTTTTTCTGCACAATCATCCAGCATGCACAATTCTGCTATCACTGCGTTTTCGGATTATTCTCAGCCCCGTTGCACGCTGACAGGCGAAAAACTGTGATCACGATTACGCTATTATACTGATAATTCCTCGCTTTACGCATACCCGAGGGGGTAAGGAGTGTGATGATGGTCAGTCTTGACCAACCGCTATTGATTGTCACCGACCTCGATGGTTCGCTACTGGACCATCACGATTATCGCTGGGATGCTGCCAGCGAATGGCTGATGCGCCTGAAACAACATCAAATCCCGCTGGTGATTTGTTCCAGCAAAACCGCTGCCGAGATTATCCCGTTACAGAAGAAACTCGGCATTGCCGGGGCACCCTTTATCGCTGAAAACGGTGCCCGTCTCGCCTGGGGCGGTGAACAAACCCTGCCCGAAGACCCGAGCCGTGACTATCTCGATCTCTGCCAGCAACTGAAAACCTTGCAGAGAAGATTTCACTTCACTGGCTTTCATGATTTCAGCGACATGGAGGTGGCGAAATTCACCGGGCTGACGCCTGCCGAAGCGCGACAGAGTCGGTTGCGCGAGGCATCCGAAGTCGTGCTGTGGCGCGATGAACCCACCCGTCTTGAAGAATTTCGCGCCGCACTGGCACCACTCGGGCTGGCGTTAACCCAGGGGGGGCGTTTCTGGCATGTTATGCCGCAAGGCAGTGGTAAAGGCATCGCCTTGCAACGTCTGCAACAACATCTTGCCCGCAGGGAAGGCCAGACGCGTATCACCATTGGCTTAGGCGATGGTCCCAATGATGCGCCGATGCTGGAAGGTGTCGATTATGCCGTGGTGATTAAGGGATTCAGTAAAACGCCGGTCATCCTGCAGCGCGATGATGATGAAAACGTCTACCACACCGCACATGTTGGCCCGCAGGGCTGGCGTGAAGGTCTGGATTATTTTCTTGCCCAACCCGATTAACGGGCCGCACAGCTAATCAGAAGGATGAGGCGATGAGTGATTTTTACCAGAATGGCGTGATTACTAACTTTCATAATCTCACCCACCGCAGCGTTGAATCGCTGGAAAAAGAGATGGTGCGCTTTGCACGTAAACGCAAAATGGGGCTGATTTTACCGTCGCTGTTTTCCGAACTGGAAGGTCCGGCACTGGATAATATCGTCAACGAACTGGCGAAAGTGCCCTACCTCGATGAAATCGTCATTGGGCTTGATCGTGCCGACCGCGATCAGTTTCTGTTTGCCCGTGACTTCTTCTCCCGCCTGCCGCAACGCCACCGAATTCTGTGGAATGACGGACCACGGCTAAAGGCGCTGGATGCCGAGCTGGATAAAGAAGGCTTATCCCCCAGCCAGCCAGGCAAAGGCCGCAACGTGTGGTTCTGCACCGGTTACACCCTGGCCTCTGACCGGACCAGCTGTGTCGCCCTGCACGACTGCGATATCGTCACCTATGAACGCAGCATGCTCGCCCGTCTCCTCTATCCGCTGGCTAACCCGGCTTTTCAGTATGAGTTCTGCAAAGGTTTTTACGCGCGCGTCGCGGGGGGCAAACTGAACGGGCGTGTTGGCCGTCTGCTGGTCGGTCCGTTGCTGCGTTCATTACAAAAAGTCTACGGCCATTCGGAGTATCTCGATTACCTCGCCAGCTTCCGCTATCCACTCTCCGGCGAATTTGCCATGCGCACCCATGTGCTGAATAACATCAAGATTCCCGGTGACTGGGGACTGGAAATTGGGGTGCTGTCGGAGATTTATCGCAATTATACCACCCGCCAGAGCTGTCAGGTTGAGATCGCCGATAACTATGATCATAAGCATCAGCCGTTGTCGGAAGAGGATGGTACCGGTGGATTGAAACGCATGAGTAACGACATTGTGCAGTCGCTGCTGCGTAAACTGGCAACGATGGGGGTTCCTCTGACCAGCGATTCATTCCGGGTGCTGAAAGCCACCTACTACCGCAATGCGCTGGATATGATGGAAATCTACAACCACGAAGCCACCATGAACGGCCTGAAGTTCGACCAGCATATCGAAGAAGCGGCGGTGGAAATGTTCACCCAGGCGATTCTCGACGCCGGTCAGGCGTTTATTGAACGCCCGAATGACAAACCTTTTATCCCCAGCTGGAGCCGCGTGCAATCCGCATTTCCCGATATCCTGCAACGGATTTATCAGGCAGTGGAAGAGGATAACGACGGTAAAGTCTAATCTTTACTGCACACGCGATTACGCCCGCTGGTTTTTGCCAGATAGAGCCTGCTGTCAGCCCTGGCCTGCAGGCTCTCGGCGTGGTAATCGTCCTGCTCCTCGCTGCTGGACACCCCGGCGGATAAGGTGATATTGAAAGTGGTGCTGGCATTAACCAGGATGGTTTTTGCCGCCAGCCGTGCCCGGATACGTTCTGCGACCGCAGAGGCCTCCTCAAGCCGGGTTTCCGGCAGCACAATGCAGAACTCCTCCCCGCCGATACGCCCCGCGCTATCATATTTACGCAATGTATGACTGATGACGCTGGCGACGCGAATCAGCGCCTGGTCACCTGCGTGATGTCCCCAGGTGTCATTCACTTTTTTGAAGTGGTCGACATCTAACTGAATCACCGAAATCGGCTGTCCCTGTTGCTGGCAACGGGCTGCCTGAGCGACGAATTGTTCAAAGAAGGCATTGCGATTAAGCAGGCGGGTTAACCCATCATAGTTGGCACGCCAGGTGAGGCGCGCAGAGAGATCGTCCATACGCCTTACCAGGCGAAAAATCACCTGATGCGCCACCGCCAACAGCAGCACAAACAATATCCACATGCCAAATAGGAACAAAGAGACGCGGCCTAACTCCTGCTGCATCCCCTGCTTCAGAGTTTGCACATTGATAATATAACCATCTACATTTTCCAGTTTGCTCCAGCTGGCAAATTTCGTCCCAAGCCGCAGAATCCCACTCGGTTCGTGTTGCATCCGACCTAATAATAGCTGCCGTTGTTCAGGGTTGAGGGGAACTTCATCCGGCGCATGCAGGCGGGCGATTTCATCCATTTTCCTGTCCAGGAATACCATATTGCCCTGCAACAACGTATGGCGCGTTTTCGCCATCAGATCGCGAATCCGTGCCTGCGGGAAATCCATCGACAACACACCATACCAGTAACCATTGCTGATAATCGGTGTGCTCAGAGTCAGCATCAGGCCTTCATTAAATAATCCCTGATAACCGCTGGTCCAGCGCAGGCGATTGGCAGGTGTTTGTGGCGGGGCAAGCGCGCGGAAATAGTTACGCTGCACCATAGTGGCGTAACTCAGCTCCAGCTCCTGCGCGCTTTGTGGCGGACGCGAACTGATGTAAAACCCGGCGCGTGAGATGTACCAGAAGCGCGAATGAAAATCGTGGTCGGGATCACTGAACTGCATAATAAAGCTGAACTCCAGCGCCGCTCGAATTTCCTCGTCAATACGCACTGGATCGCGCTGTAACAGCGAATCGCGTGCCATCCAGGCATCGCTCACCCCATTGAGTGGCATACTGCGCGGGCTATTCAGCTGCAATTGCCATTGCGGCTGCACACGCAGATGGCGAAAGCGTGTTATTGCTTCACGCGCATTATCGGAATCGAGTGGATGCCCTAAGGCATAACTGAGCATTTTCTCGTAGTAAACCAACTCATCAACACTTTCCTGAAACTGACTGTCGAGATTTTTCTGGATTTCGGACAGTTGCGCACGCTGACGGTCCTCATAACTGGTTTTTAGTTCCAGCGCTTCATGAACCGTGAGAAAAGCGGAGAAAAGGAAAACCGCAAAAAAACACAGGTGAACCGGTAAAAAAGGATTGCCCGACTGCCGGGGAAGTGGCGATTGTGCCATCAGCAACCATGCTCCGGAAAAAGGCGAATGAAAACAGTGTAGTCAGCAGGAGAAAAATCGTACAGGCGGGAATTAAATGAAAATCAGATAGTTCGCTGAATAACACGGGACGGCAAAAAACCGTCCCGGAGGCGGTTAGCTGGCCAGCTGACGCGCTGCGGATAAGTGACAGAGTTCGTCACTATGGAACGCCTCACGGCGCACGCTATAGCCATCATACCAACGACACTCTACCATTCCGCTGGCGTAGCCGGTCACCACCATAGTGGGTCCGCCCTGTTTATGCTGAACTTCGTCACTGATCGCAAAGGTCATTACGCGCCCTCCCTTCTACCGTTGAATGAACCTCATCAGGTATAGCAGGTGGGGGATGTTTTTGCCTATAAGAGTTTGTGATTACAACTGCAATTTAGGAATAAGCAGTTAAAAATGCGGAAAATAAAAAAAGCGGATAAAAATTATTATCCGCTTTGAAATCGTTTCCCGGGTGGGAAAATCAGATTTTGCAGCCTTCGCAATCGGCTTCATCGCTCAGATCGGTCGGCACTTCGCGCGCTTTTTCAGCTGCTTTCGCCTCAGCCTGTTCCAGCTGTGCATCGATATCAAATTCAAACATATCGTCGTTCATCATCGTTCTCCTGACCCGTGATTAAAAATTTCCTGCGCTTTATAACGATTATCCACGCAATTTGGCAACCAGATTCACCACTAATAGCACGATCGACCCAATCAGGAATCCCAGCACCAGATTGGCGCCGTTACTCAGCAGCGCAGAGATCAGCGGGCCAAATCCGCCGCTGTACTCGGTAATGGCATGATGCAGCGGCGTAATCCCATGCACCACGATGCCACCCCCGACCAAAAACATTGCTACCGTCCCCACCACCGACAGAATTTTCATCAGGATCGGTGCCGCCGCCAGCAACAGCCCGCCGATCGCCTGCGCCAGCGTGGATGACTTTTCCCGCAGCCAGTATCCGAGGTCGTCGATTTTCACAATCATCGCCACAATACCGTAGACGCCGACGGTGACCAGAATCGCGATACCCGCCAGAATCAGCACCTGATTCAGCAACGGTGCCGCAGAAACGATGCCAAGCGTAATCGCCACGATCTCAGCGGAAAGAATAAAATCGGTACGCACCGCACCTTTCACTTTATTCTTCTCAAATTCCCGGGGGTCCTGCTGTGCCAGCTGCTCAAGCCGCTGCTGCCGCGCCTCCGGGCTTTTTTCTGCTTTATCATGATTCAGGCTGTGCAGCACTTTCTCCACCCCCTCGTAGCAAAGATACGCGCCACCCGCCATCAGTAACGGCGTAATCAGCCAGGGAGCAAAAGCGGAGATCAGCAGCGCCAGCGGCACCAGAATCAATTTGTTAATAAACGAGCCTTTGGCAACACTCCACACCACCGGCAATTCGCGATTGGCTTTTACACCGGTAACCTGTTGCGCATTGAGCGAGAGATCATCTCCTAAGACACCCGCCGTTTTTTTTGCTGCCACCTTGCCCATGACCGAGATGTCATCAAGCAACGTTGCAATATCGTCCAGAAGCGTCAGTAAGCTGGTTCCTGCCAAAATATTATCCTTATTCCGGTTCGTGATCCTGACAACAGGGGCAACGCTCAACCGCCGTTACCGACATATCGGCGATGCCCGCACAATCCCACTCGACGCGTAATGGTTGCCCTGCCACATCTCCCGCGTGCAAATATTTGCTCACCGGACTTTCCGTCATACCCGTAATCTCTTCGGTTGCCACCAGCGTATCTCCCAGATAGATACGTGCGGTGGCTCGGGTGTTGATCATCCGTTCGTCACGAAGTTGGTACAGGCGTTTGACCGTCAGTTTAATGCTGCTCATGGCTATATTCCGCGTCCCAGAGAAAGGGGAGATCTAAACCGTTATGGCGTATAAAAGCAACAATCACCCTTATTCAGCACGATAATGATGCAAACCGGCATGATCAATTTCACCGCTATGGCTGGCTGCCAGTAACCACTCCTCCAGCCGTTCGATCAGCGCTTCATCATTCAGACGCAGCTTACCGCGCAGCGCGCATTCCCAGATGATCAGTACCTTCCAGCCACTCTCCTGTAGCTGGCGGACATAGCGCCTGTCGCGTTCAACATTGCTGTTAATTTTTCCGGTCCAGAATTCGGTGCGCGTGGCGGGCATCTTGAACAGGTAACAGTGATGGCGGTGCCAGAAGCAGCCATGAACAAAAATAATCGCCTGCTGGGCAGGCACAACAAAGTCAGGACGACCTGCTAATGCTTTATCCTGCACCCGATAGATAAAGCCGCGGTCTTTTAATATCAAAGCGATACGTTGTTCAATCTCAGTGTCCTGATTGCGAATCGCGCGCATATTTTTGCTGCGCACATCACGGGAATGGACGTCGGCCATAACGTTTCCTTCTTCTTGTGGCTCCTTCAACTTTAGCGGTTTGGGGCAAAAGCGAAAGCCTCCCCTGTTGCTGATTCTGCGGGCCAATTTCTTCATGGCGTGATGAGTGATAGCATAGTCGCTTCACTGTTAAGGAAAAACGCATGCACGCCGAAGAGACCGCCGCGACTGCCTCACCCTCCCCGCTCACTGTTTCCACCCATGACGATGCCAGCAACCTGCTGCAACAGGTACTGGCGATTTATGCCGCGCGTGATCTGGTCATCACACTCAGCAACGCCGGTGGTCGTGACTGGAACGTAACACGTCTCAACCGGATACGTCAGGGCAAGATGGCAGCACCGGCGCTAAGCAGCGCGGAAGTCACCAGCCTGCGGGCGTTGTTACCCAGCCGACCCGCACATTACGATGCGCCCCGCTTCCAGTTTGTTGACCTGTTCGCAGGTATTGGTGGCATTCGCCGTGGATTTGAGCAGATCGGTGGCCAGTGCGTCTTCACCAGTGAGTGGAATAAAGAGGCGGTTCGCACATACAAAGCCAATCATTATTGCGATCCGCAGACCCATAGTTTTAACAGTGATATCCGTCAGGTGACACAACCGGCGGGACTGACTGATGAACAGGAAATTTATCAGCACATCGCCAACACTATCCCTGACCATCAGGTACTGCTGGCCGGCTTCCCCTGCCAGCCGTTTTCGCTGGCGGGCGTGAGCAAAAAGAACGCCATGGGGCGAGCACACGGTTTTGAATGTGAAGCGCAGGGCACGCTGTTCTTCGATGTGGCACGTATTCTGGCCGCGAAAAAACCGCCATTCTTTGTGCTGGAAAATGTCAAAAACCTCAAGAGCCACGATAAAGGCCGCACTTTTGCCATCATCATGGCGACGCTGGATGAACTTGGCTATGACGTGGCTAATGCGCATGACGATGGACTGCCGGATGCCAAAATCGTTGATGCGCGCCATTTCCTGCCACAACACCGCGAGCGTATCGTGCTGGTGGGTATCCGGCGAGATACCGCGCTCAGTAAGGGTTTCTCACTGCGCACACTCTCCACGCTTTACCCAAAAACGATCCCCGCGCTAAACAGCTTGCTGGAGCCGCAGCCCGATGCCAAATACACACTCTCCCCGGTGCTGTGGAACTATCTCTATCAGTACGCTAAAAAACATAAAGCCAAAGGTAATGGATTCGGTTTCGGCCTGAACGATCCGCGTAATCCTGCGGTCTGTGTGCGTACTCTGTCGGCACGCTATTACAAGGATGGTTCGGAAATTCTTATCGATCGCGGCTGGGATAGCGCATTAGGCGAGCAGAACTTTCAGCATCCCGGAAATATGGCGCGCCGTCCGCGGCGTTTAACACCACGGGAATGCGCGCGCCTGATGGGATTTGAAGCGCCCGGTGAAGCACTTTTCCGCATTCCGGTCTCCGATACGCAAGCTTATAAACAGTTCGGCAACTCGGTGGTGGTGCCGGTATTTGCTGCTGTCGCGCAATTGCTGCTGCCGTTGATTGAGCAATACACGCACAACAATAAGTGATTTCGGTCCAGAATTTCCTTTAGGTACGCGTGTTCTGCTGTTTTCCCGGGCAGTCACTCCTCTGTCACCAAACTGTCACACGCCCTGCCAATACTGCTTTTTATTTTTTGGGGGCGTTTGATGTCACTCCTTTCCGTTATCTCTCTGCCAGCGCGGCTGCGCGCCCGGTTTTCCCTGCGCATACCTTTGTGGCTCACCAGTCTGCGCAGCCAGTTTTTGCTGTTTATGGTGCTGTTTTGCCTGCTGCAATCGGCAGGCGTGATGCTGCTTAACAGTAAAGTGAATCAGACCCAAACCTCGCTGCAACAGGCCAGCCTGCTCCGGGATAGACTGGCCCTGCTGGATAAAGCCCGTATTGAGTTACTCACCGCCAGTGATAATAGCCATGGGGCGGCCATCTATCTGATGCAGGATCAGCAAAGCGGCTCAGTGGATAGCTGGAAAAGTCTTGCCGCCGCCGCTCAGGACTCGTTAAATCAGGCACAGCAGCTGTTTACGCAATATCATGCGGCAGCCGATAGCCCGCTTGCGCAGGGTTTCGCTTTACTGGCTGGCGGGTTGCAGGAGCAGCTCAAAGGTCTCAGCGCCAATGATATCAACGCCTTCTTTATGGTGCCGATGCAGGCATTTCAGCAGCAATTCAACGATGCCTGGTTCAGCGAAATCGAGCAGGCCAACCATCAACTTAGCAGCGTGAATCAGAGCACCCTCAGCACCCTGAAACATAGCCGGGACCTGTCCTTGCTGGTCAGTGCGCTGTTAATGGTCCTGTTGTTACTGACGGCGACGCTGCTGATTCGTGGTGTATTACGACCACTGCGTCACGCCAATGCCCAGTTGGCACAAATCGCCACCGGTGACCTGCTTGCCAGCCACACTTTAGCCGGTCGCCAGTCGCTGGAAACTCGCCAGTTATTCCAGTCAATCGATACCATGCGCCAGGGGTTGCAGCAGATCGTGAGCGATATCAATACCGTCGCGGTGAGTGTTGCGGCCGGTGCCGAACATATGCAAACAGCATAACGAGCAGGTGATGCAGCAACATCAGGCGCAAAACGCCAGCTTCCATCACTTGTCACAGCGTCTGCATCGGGTATCAGAAGAAGTGGAAAATGGCGCGCGCTTCTCACAGCAGGCCACTCAGGAAGCCCAGTCTGCCGATACGTTAATGCGTAACTGCGCGCGGGAGGTGGATAACATGGAACATCAGATGCAGCAGATCGTCAACGCTTCCGGCGATATCGCCGGGATTGTCGATATGCTGGATAATCTGTCGCTGCAGACCCGGTTGCTGGCACTGAATGCGGCAATTGAATCGGCGCATGCCGGGGTATATGGCCGCAGCTTCTCGGTGGTAGCGAAAGAAATTGGGTTGTTGTCGCAGCAAAGCGGCCAGTCAACACGGCAGATCGATGGTTTGATTCAGCATACGCGCCAGCATGTCAGCGACGGTTTCGATAAGGTGAAAACGCTGGAAACGTTGTTTGCGCAAATAAGCCACGCGGTTTCGGGTGTGGTACAACAGCTGGACGATTTGCAAACCAATACCACGGCCCAGAGCCGTCGTGTCAGCACTATTGCCCAGGAAGTGGTGGCGATGAGCGAGCAACTCCAGAAAAATGAAACGCTTAACGCGCAGCAGGTGGACGCGGCTGCGCAGTTGCGTGATCTTTCAGACCGCCTGGCGCAGCGCGCGCAGCAGTTTCGCGTGGAACACGCTTAAATGTCTCAAAAGAAAAACCCGTCGGGCGACGGGTTTAATCTTATTTTTTCTTCTTACCCTGCTTCTTCAGTAGCGTACGGATCTGTTTCAGTTCCGCGGCACTCAGCTGTTCAGCCGGTGCTTCCTCTGTGTCCTGATTATCAATTGCGTCCTGAGACGGTGCCAGTAAGCTCGCCTGCAAGCGATTAACAATCTCCTGGCTCATGGAAATCTGGTTGTCCAGAGCCAGCTGTTTGATGTGTTCTTTCAGCGCAGGATCAATTTTAATGGTTAAGTTAACGGTCTCGGTCATCTTGTTACTCCTTTTTGATTTTCATCAACGTAGCGGAAGATGCCGAAAGTTAACAGGCTGTCATAAAAATTTAATATTAAACCTGTATAGGGCTGAAATCTCTTAATACCGATTCATCAATGGATGTCAGGTTGCCTTGCAGCTCCGCACAGAGCTTGGCCATGTAACGTACCAGGAAGTCAGCGTTGTATTCTGCCAGCTGCCGTCCGGCCTCTGTTTGCATGGTTTCGGGCAGGCGCAACAGCTTCTTCTGAAAATGATCCAGCGTCCACTGCACATCATTCAGCTCGCGGTCTTTACCCAGCGGGTCGTCGCTATCAAACAGCGGACGACCCAACGCACCCGCAGTATAAAAGACGCGCGCTAGTCCAATCGCCCCCAGTGATTCAAGCCGGTCCGCATCCTGCACAATCTTCGCTTCCAGCGTATGGGGAGCGATTCCGGCGCTAAAGCTGTGCGCCTGTACCGCATGGGCAACTGCATCAAGATGATCTGCGGGAAAATCAGGGAAGTCCTGCTGCAAAATACGACGCGTCTCTTCTGCGGCGTAGGTCGAGGCCAGATGGCGTTCCGGGTGGTTTTTCGGCAGGTTGACCACATCATGGAAGTAGCAGGCGGTGAGCACCACCAGCGGATCAGCATCACTCTGCTGCATAATGCGCGACGCGCTCATCCAGACACGTCGCAGGTGGGCGATATCATGGGCTTTATCATCATGCAGCCAGTTCTGCTGCAGCCAGTTTTCGAATCGTGTTTGCCAACCAGTTAGCGACATCGTGCTTCTCCTGTTATTGCTGTTATAAAGCACCGCCAGGCTCAGGGTGCTACTCCTGCGGACATCATAGCGGCCCGTTGATGACACTATCTTTACACCCCTCCTGCATAAGCCATGAGGAAAAAATGGGATCCTGATCCTGTTATAGCGCTGTTAACTCCGCTTTCCCAGCGTCATGGATGTTTTCGGTATTTCCTCATCCTCGTTTCAGTTAAACGACTCTGTTTAGCAGCCATAATGTTTTAAAGCCATACAGATATAGTGTGTTAATCAATTATTCTGGTTTAACCCGCTAGTTAAAAACGTTTCGGTAAAGCGATCACCCACGGCATATTCTGAAAGAGTTCCCATTTTGTCCGTTATAACGTACTGTATCTGAGAAAAATGTGATTTTGTTTTTCCGTCTAAGCCAAACAAGCATGCTTTTTGCTTATGAGCCATTTTTAAAACTGAAAACGCACGGATGGCCTGACTATAAGGCGACAAATTATTAAGCAAATTTATTTAAACCCATTATGCTAATTCTGCACATCCGCAGACGCGAATGAGGCAGCAGATTCTCCGGGTTCGTGACATAACAAGAGGTAAATCATGAAAGAACGGCCGATTCTTTTTTCCGAACAGCGGGTACGCGCCCTGTTGGTTGGCCAGCAAACACAGACCCGGCGCATTATGAAGACTCAGGCATTTGGTCCGGGTCAGGATCACCACGAAGGTGTGCACGCATTTGATGTCAGCGCGAACCATCTGCACGGCTACAAACTCATGTCGATGGCTGATATCAGTTATCACTGCCCCTATGGCAAACCCGGCGATCGTCTGTGGGTACGCGAGACCTGGCGTGGACCGATTGTCCCCGAAGATCAGCTTACAGAATACGAGCGTGACCCTATCCCGTTCCGCCTGCCGTCGTTCTGCCAGTACCGTGCCGACAGCAATGAACTGGGGCAACTGGATGAGAACATGCAGGACGCCGAGCAATTTGGCTGGCAGACGGCCATCCATATGCCGCGCTGGGCCAGTCGCATCGACCTGGAAATTACCTCAGTGCGCGCGGAGAAGATTCAGGACATCAGTGAAGACGACATCATGGCAGAAGGCGTCCAGACCGACTCGCACTTCCTGAATAACTTCTTCACCATGAATATGAATGCTGAATCACCGAAAGAGGCCTACCGCAAGGCCTGGCAAAAGCAATACGGTGCTACCAGTTGGGAAGTTAACCCCTGGGTATGGGTGATCGAGTTCCAGCGCGTAGAACGTGAATAAATCCTCCCTCCTCTCCCGCCTGCGGGAGAGGAAAACTCTCACCTTTGTAATCCCAGTCACAGACAAAATCCTCGCTAAGAGGTTGAATAGACAGCTTTGAATCCGCGCTGGTAATTTTCTCTGCACCGCGCGACGATACCGTCTTCCGCCCTGAAGAGTGAGTGATGCAATGTTCAAATGGCCGTGGCAAGCGCAGGTTGAATCTTCCGTTGCAGCGTTCCCGTGGCAACAGGCGCTGGCGCAGCCTATCTTCTCTCTGCTAGAGGAGGATGAGCACCGAGCCTTGATCGCCCTGGCCCAGCGCTTCCTGCAACAGAAAAAGATGACTCCACTTCAGGGTTTGCAACTGGATGAGCTGCGCACCGCGCGACTGGCGTTATTGTTTTGCCTGCCGGTGTTAAAACTCGGTCTGGAATGGCTTGACGGCTTCCACGAGATCCTTATCTATCCTGAGCCCTTTAATGTGGATGACCACTGGCAGGATGAAAGCGGTCTGGTGCACCAGGCGGCAGCCGTGCACGCCGGTCAGAGCTGGACACAAGGCCCGGTGGTGTTAAACGCACTGGATATTCAGGATTCGTTCGATCTCTCCGGCTATAACCTGGTGATCCACGAAGTGGCGCATAAGCTGGATGCACGCGGTAGCGGCTATACCAGCGGTATCCCGGCCATCGCGCTGCGCGATGTTGCCAGCTGGGAGAAAGATTTGCTGCATGCGATGGAACAAATTGAAGCCGAGGTCGAGCTGGTCGGTGAGCAGGCCGCCACTATCGATCCTTACGCCGCCAGCGATGCTGCCGAATGCTTTGCGGTGCTGTCCGAGTATTTCTTTAGCGCGCCGGATCTACTGGCGAACCGTTTCCCCGCCATGTACCAGCATCTGCAACAGTTTTACCACCAGGATCCGCTGGCGCGTTTAGCCCCCACGCCACCGGAATCTGCTTAAAGCGTGATCGCTTTGTATTAATGCTAGCCAATTGAATACAAATGTGTTTTTAGCTGTTGACACATCTGCCAGTGGCCATTAATATTCGCGCCATCAACACCGATTCCTCTGTAGTTCAGTCGGTAGAACGGCGGACTGTTAATCCGTATGTCACTGGTTCGAGTCCAGTCAGAGGAGCCATATTTAGAGAAACCCGCTCAGGGAAACCTGAGCGGGTTTTTTGCTTTTCTGTGCTGATCACCCTACGCGATCAGCCGCCATCACGGCTTTTCGTTAAATACATCTAAATCCTGGACCAAATCATCAATCAACTTGGTTAAAGGTTGCAGGCGGGCCGTCGGGTTGCGAAAACTGAACTGACCTAATAGTAATTGTTTGAGTTGATCCCGGGAAAATCTAATCCCATAAATCGTCTCTAATTCATCCATCCATTCAGGTGTGTAGATCCGTTTAAGCTGAGTAAGATAATCAACAACAGCAGTCATATTTTCATAACGGTCGTCCAATGCAAATGTATCATTTAGCTCCTTCAAATGATTCTTTTTCCCCTGTATGTAATTTTGCCGGATTTTTACATTTGATGTTTGGTAGTTTACCAATGCATTGTGTTTATCCTGATCCGAGAGATAAAAGTAAAATACAGAATCCAGGTTATCATCTATCGGGTTGAAATGTTGCAACCTCTTTTTACTCTTTTTTCGGTTACAAACACCACACACAGCTACAAAATTATGAATATTCAGGGCATAAAAACTGTATGTCGATTTATCCAGGTAATGGTCAAGTTCACCATAAAACTGTTTTCCCACATCCAGAAACGCCTTATCGCAGTAAGGGCACACCACCGTGCTTAGCGACTTAGCAAAACAAGGTGCCGAAACTGAATTTCTGAAGCGCTTATAGCTTGCTTCCATCCATGTATCAAAGTCGAGACGCTGCCGGGGTGTCAGGCGACATAATGCAGCTTCAAAAGCCTGACTTCGCGCGTTTAATCTTTTTCTCTGCCATGGTGTACTAATAAAAGCGGCTTTAACAAACGCAGCATGTGGTGTATTGAGGAAACGGCGCAGTGAATCGATTTTTGCTTTTGTTGTCTCAATCTGTTCCAGTCTGGCAATATCGCTATTAAAATTATTATAATCATTAATTTTTCCGTCGAAAAATACAGTTACGACTGCCGTTCTCAAGTTTTTATTAGAAGGTAACGTGATATTGAATTCGGAGAAATAATTGACCCGCACACACCACTCGAAAAAAGCCGAATCATCCCTCATTGAGTTTTCCTCTTAACAATGCACGCTGCTGATCCGTTAGCCTTGAAAGAAATTGATCTATCTCCTGATCTGCCATATTTTTTGTTGTCCTGAGTTTATTCTGCAAGGCATAAACCACAACTGGCTCTCCTGTTTCAGCAATCAGAAAACGCAACATCTCGTCATCAATCTCCTCGCTATCCAGCACCTCGCGGATTTTGCTGCTCGCAAATGCACCTACCGAGCGTTCGACAAAGAAGCGATGCTTGTACAAATCGTGAATGTTGCTGCCAAACGTTTTCCCTAATATATCAGTAGAAGAGTCTACCGCTATCACACTAGCAGAAGGCAGATCGGAAATAACGATCGGATTATGACTGGAAATAATCAACTGAATACGCTGTTTTGCATGAGTTGCTAATAAATCGAGCATCGATTTAATCAAACATCGTTGCAGGTCGGGATGCAAATCTGAATCGGGTTCATCAAGCAGCAACTGCATGTTATTTGCCCTGGCCCGCGATTCTTTCGCCTTTCGCTGTAATGTGGCATAAAGATCAATCAGTTTCCATTCTCCAGTACTAAATGGAGGCTCTATGGTAAAACGACTTTCACTGACATTTTCTTTAATTTGTACCATAACCGACAGAATACTGTGAAACGGTTCATCATTTTGTCTGTCAGGAGAACACTCATAACGCACCGTTCCATTTCGGGTGAAATTACTACGCTGCATATAATACAGAGACTTTACCAGCATGTAAGGTTCAACTGAAAAGAAATAATGACATAGTGGAGAGAACTCATTAAGCAGCTTAAAAGCACTCTCTTCCGAGCTAATCTGACTGATGTTTTCCAACAATGAGTCATTCCCAGGAATTAGATACCTGACATCCGGATTATCTTTATTAACCGTTCTCCAGAAATAATCATTTTCCTCATAGGAACGTGCTATACCCCATAACAATCTGAGTGCAACTAATGTTGCCACATATTTTTTCTTATAATGTAATGATGTATCCTCTGGCAACTTAACATCAATATTACCGAATTTTTGATACCATGAACGCTGAACATTCCACGTAAACAAACGCGATGCCATTCGCTCTCTCAGATCAAGATGTCCCATAACCTGATAGCAATAAAATATTTCATCGTGGCCTGCGTGACTTTTATTACGCCGCCGATGTGAAATCGATAGATCGTGTCGTGAGTTCTTATTCCCGGAGAAACTCAGCTGGAGATTGTTGGAAGCATAATACCAGGTATCTACTATGGGTGTACTTTTTATCTGCTCACAACTTAATCGCATGATCTTATCAGCACGAAACTTATCTCTTGTCTGCCATAAGCCAGACACTTTTCCCTGAGTCACTTTCACCACATACAGGTAGTCAAACCGGGTAAAAATATAGGTGAAGGCATAGGTACTGGCATCGGTTCCGCCTTCCACGGATTGCCCGATTTTTAACGACGTGCCAGTAAGGTTAAGTATGCCCATTACGCCCGATTTGCCACTACCATTCTTACCGGTGAGACACACCACCTCTGTATTTCCAGAAAAAAATTGTTCAGGAACGGCATCATCACGTAACTCAACGTTAATCTCTTGCTGGCCTTCATCAAATCGGTATCGATATTGCAGAGAGAAGTCGAACGTTTGTTCAACAATATTGCGCCAGCGTTCAATGCTGAGGGAAAGTGCACTCATCTCTGTTTCCTTACGAGTGGTTTAATGTGGAAAGGATATCAATATACAGATTCTATTTCAGAAACATCCTACTTCCACAAGCAATATTTAACCAAATCATTGCCAGAAAATGCCATTTTTATAGTAATACCGTAAGCGTATTTTTCTTTATTCATCGTCTTTCTTCCCGCTAACACCGCTGAAACCTTAAGTTACCGTTAAAAAAAAGTGGAAACACTTAGTTTGTCATGAAACGTCAATAAACGGCGATCTCAAACGAACCGAGCGGTACAATAAGGGTGCATTTTCACTAATCACAATTTACACATCATGAATACCATTCGTTTTAAAATCAGGCCATTGCCTGTAGCATTACTTTGTGCGCTGGCCATGCCTGCTGCACAGGCAACCGACTTTTTCCATCAGGATACGATGACTGGCGACTGGGGTGGTGCACGTACCGACCTGGCGCAACATGGCATCAACTTAACCGGCGATTATGTTTCTGAAACCGCCGGTGTCCTCAATGGTGGCCAGTCTTACGGCACCCGCTATGCGCAGCAAATTCGCCTCGGTGCCACTTTTGATCTGAATCGTCTGTTTAATGCTGAACATGCCGGTACGATCCAGCTCAGCATCAACGACCGTCGTGGACGCAGCACCTCTGCCGATTTGGTGGGCAACCGTCTGCCGATTCAGGAAGTTTATGGTGGGGAATATACCCGTCTGAGCGAATTCAGCTACACCAACACCCTGTTTACACCGCAATTGCAGTACAAACTGGGTTGGCTGGCGATGGGCAATGATTTTGGTGGTCTGTCGATTCTGACTAACTTTATGAACGCCGGATTCTGCGCCCACCCGCTTTCCATGTCAGGTGGCAGCGGCTGGGGCAACTACCCAAATGCGCATCTGGGGGGTGAGCTGAAGTACACCTTCAATGATAGCTGGGCACTGCAAACCGCCGTGTTTAACGTTAACCCGGAGCAAAACAGCGAATCATCAAACGCATTTAAACCCTTCGTACCTGGTACCACCGGTTATATCGTGCCCGTTGAGTTGATTTACAATTTCAACAGCGCCCTGCCCGGTCAGTACAAGTTAGGTTATTACTACGACAGCTCCAACGTCGCGCGTATTGACCAACCGGATCGCCGTGCGAATAAACGCTGGGGTGCTTATCTGCTGGCGGATCAAACCATCTGGCAGTCAACTTCCTCACGCAGCCAGAATCTGCATGTATTTGGTCAGGCCACCACCACCGACGAAGCCACTTCCCCCTTCCGTCACTGGTACTCCGCCGGTCTGGTGCTGAATGGTCCGTTTGAATCGCGTCCAAATGATGCAATTGCGATTGGTTATGGTCGTGCGGTGTATAACCAGCACAGCCGTGATAATGCCGTCGATAGTCTGCGCGCCAAAGGTGAATTAGCAGACGCTGCCATGGTGAGCGGTCTGGATATTGGTGAGCAACTGGTTGAAATGACCTATACCCTGCAGGCAACGCCGTGGCTGTCCGTGCGCCCGAGCGTGCAGTACATCAAAGAACCGGGTGCCTTCTCGAATAAAGAGATTAAAGATACCTGGGTAGCGGGTGTGCAGGTCAAAGTGAAGTTCTAAAAGAAAACGCCTTCCACGACAAACGTGGAAGGCGCATTTAACAGGCGGGAATTAATGACCGTTCAGCGCAACATCGATGGTTTTCAATACCTGATGCAGCTGTGCAGCATCAACCTGACCCGGCGCTGAAGCCGTGCCCAACATACCGAAAGTCAGATCGTCGCCAAACACTTCACCCGACAAACGGGAAATGGCACCCAATCCGCCCATCGACATGGTCAGCAGCGGTTTGCGTGAATATTGATTACGAATCTGCGCAGTCGCATCGATCAGTTTCACCACATCGCCGGAATCATGCGGCATCACCGCGATTTTCAGGATATCGGCACCCATGCTGTCCTGTTTACGCAGACGGGCGACGATCTCACTGGTTGATGGGGTTTTATGGAAATCATGGCTGGACATCACCACTTTAATCCCTGCCTGGTGGGCCGCAGTGACCACCTGATGAATCACCGCTGGATCGCGGAACATTTCCACATCAAGAATATCGATGAAATGGTCTTTAATCAGCGCCAGATATAACTTGCCATAATCCTTATCGCTGATGGCTTTCGCGCCACCTTCGGATTGAGTACGGAAAGTCAGGATCAACGGTTTGCCTTGTACGTCTGCGGCAACCTGTTTACCGAGCGCACCGACCTCGGCGGCGTCAGTGGCAAAATTCAGGTAATCAATACGATATTCAATCAGATCGGCATCCGGGTTGGCACCGATGGCTTTCGCCTGTGCTAAAACCTGGTCGGCTGTTGCACCCGTGGTCGGAATGATGACTTTCGGCATGCCTTCACCAATCGCGGTCTGGCGGATAACAATCGGTTCTGCGTGACGCACACTAACTGCGGCGGCAGGTGCGCTGGTGGCAGCGATGGCGTTGGTCACGCCCGGCAAGGCCAGCAGCAGAGAAATCGCTAATACATTTTTACGCAAGTTCATGGGTTGTTCCTGTTTCGCTAATGACACACCTGACAGGATGAGAGCGGCACGAATACCGTCTCTTTCCGGTCGGATTATTTTTTTAATTTCAGGTGAATGCTGTCAGGTAATGCGATGTCGAGGCTTATCCAGGAAAGAGTTATTGCATCGGGGCAGGCTTACTTAACGGTGAAGTTGCTCCGTCATTGGTGGTGGCTGTCGAGGTCACATTCGCAACCTGCAAATCAGCGCTTAGCGGGGTCTGATAATGAATGGTGCCATTGCCTTGCGCATTAATTGCCACCATTTCATAACCAAGGAAATGCTCAGCTTCATCCATGGCAGGTTTGCTGTTGGAGAAGAACTCAATACGGTATTCGGTATTTGCTTCACCTTTCACATTACCGTCTACGGTCAGCGTGTTCTGGTTACGGACGACACGGGTAATCGCCGGGGCATGCTGGTCTTTATTCGGCGTCTGTTCACAACCGGCAACGTTGCCATCAATAGCGCAGATTTTTTCCAGTTTGCTGGTGTCATCGCTGATACCACCACCACGATTACCGATAAAGGCCGCGTGTTCCAGACCTGGTACATTAAATACAATCGCTCCGGCATAACCCGGCAGGCAGCTACCACCGGCAAAGCAACGTTTAATTTCTTTACCGTTATCGACCATAATATTTTCAGTGATACGGTTTACGGCTGGTCCGGTAATACGGTTAATACCAAAGCTGCCATCTTTACCTGGCTCCCCCTGCGGACGAACGGAAACTGCCACACGGTTGCCGGTCATAATATTCCCCGCCACCACGTTGCCAGTGCCGCTTAACGTTACCGCTGAAGAAAGATTAGTAAAGGTATTATCGGCGATGTAGTTACGATTACCCCAGTTCAGCTGTACACCGTCAGAATAATTTTCAAAGTGGTTATGAATCACTTCGTTGTCATTACCCCATAACATTTCCAGGCCCTGCGACGGTTCCTGATTATGTACGCTATCCGTGGTGACAAAGTTATCCGCAATCAGATTGAATGAAGCACCACGAGTGGCTTCCATTGCATCGCCGTTGTTAATAAAGGTATTGCGGATAATTTTATTACGTTCGGTGGTGGTTGCCGTGGAGTTGCCTTTACCATCATCGCCGGTCATCATAATACCGGCACCGCCGTGGTTACCGACAATACGGTTATCTTCGATGACGTTATTTTTGGCGCGATTGATCAGAATGCCGATACAGAAATTACGCACCTCTACCCCTTGCAGGGTGACATCATGGGTATCGCGCAGCACCAGGCCCGGCATGGTGGTAGTACGAACATTCGCGCCATACTGGCCGCTAACGGCTCCCGGGCAGGATCGCGGATCGACGCCTTTAATGTAACCCGAACCGTCGATAGCCACATAGCTGCCATTTTTGAGGAAATCGCTGTTAATAATATCCACCGGTCCTTTAATTTCCGGCAGTGGTTTATTGGGTTTAATAATCAGTGGCTGGTTGTTAGTGGAATGTAATTCGATGCGATAATGACCAGGATTTTGATTATTCTTTTCCAGTGCCCAACGCAGCGTACCATTGCTGCCATCGTCAGCTGGAGAAGTAACCTGAAGTACTTCAAGACCCTGTGTTGCGTTATCCGCTGCGTATGATGCCAATGGCAATAGCAAGGCTATTGCGCAAGTAATTTTATTTTTAATCATGATAAATTCCGATCTTGCTTAAGATGCCGGAAAGTGAAGCACCCGTTTCCGGCCCCTGGATTTATAACATTTCCATCCCATTTTTAACGTGTTATTTACCCCTCCCTCTATTAAAAGAAACTGGTCCACAACGAAGAGATCGGCATGGCTAAAACCAGCGCAGGTAACATATTTGCCACCGGGAAGATTTTAATGCCGCAAATACGGAAGCCCGTAGCGAACATTAATACGCCGCCTACCGCTGAGAAATCAGCCTGCATCGCTGGGGTGGTCAGCGGTAAAATAAATACCGCACCATAGGCCAGCAGCAACTGAATAATGAGCTGTGGCACCGCCACCACTGCCACGGCAAAACCCAGTGAAGTGGCAAAGATTGCGGCAGTGAACAGATCAAGGAACGATTTCGCAATCAGGACGCTGGTATCGCCGGTCATGCCTTCGTGCATTGAACCGAATATCCCGGTGCCGCTGGCGCAAAACAGCACGATAATCGCCACATAGCTTTGCAGAAATTGTTCCTGCGATTCCTGATCCTGCGCACCTGAGCTGACAAACATCTCCACCAGCCCGCGCGCCTTACTGCCCAGCTTGCCAATGCCTTTTTCGAGATAACACAACTCACCGAGCAGTGCGCCAAGGATCACCGACAGCACCATTACCGGCATATGGCTGACTTTCACCACCAGCACAATCCCCATACACATCGAGGCGGCGCCGAAGATCAGCGGCATGGAGGTTCTGATACGCTCGGGCAAGCGTGAGCTGAGCAGCGCACCGACAATGCCACCAATCAGTACCGCAGAGCCATTAATATAGGGTCCAATAATCACGATTTATTACTCCTGGTCATTAAAGTCACGTCTTCTCCCCAGCGCGGCAGATCGGCGCAATCCAAATCCATCAGCCCCAGAGCACGTGCAACACTATGCGCAATAATCTCTTCCACACTTTGCGGCCTGGCATACAGCGCAGGCACCGGCGGGAAAACAATCGCGCCGGATTCGGTCGCCTGTTGCATATTGCGGATATGTCCCAGATGGAGCGGAGTTTCCCGCACCATCAGGACCAGCCTGCGCCGCTCTTTTAATACCACATCAGCAGCACGCGTCAGCAGATTGTCGGTCAGGCCGTTGGCGATAGCCGCCAGGGTATGCATCGAACAGGGAGCCACCAGCATGCCGAGGGTGCGGAATGAACCGCTGGCGATCGCCGCCCCTACGGCACGGATGGGATAAACCACATCGGCTAACTCCGCCACATCCTCTGCGCTGAGGTCGGTTTCATGTTCACGATTAAGATGCCCCGCCGGAGAGATCACCAGATGGCTCTCCACATCCAGCTGACGTAAATAGCGCAATGCCTGTACGCCATAAGAAAAACCGGAGGCACCGCTAATGCCCACAATCACCCGAGGTTTACCACTGTTGCGAACTACAGACCCTGACATGCTGCCTCCTTATTTTTTGTTAAAACCTGGGATAAAGCGATTTACATCCACCTCAAGAAATTCGCTGCGATGGAAATTGGCTTTCAGGTGATAAGGCACGGTGCAGTCAAAAATCGTTTTGCAGGCAATACCGTGATCGCGTACCGATGGGCTGTAGGCCGGATCGGAAGACGGATCGAGCGGATGGCAGCGCACGCCGGGGATAAATACGGTATCCACATCACCCTGGTAGCGGGTAGTCATCGCCCAGACGACGTCGTTGATATCGAACACATCCACGTCTTCATCCACCAGCATCACATGTTTCAGTTCGGAGAAGGCGGAGAAAGCCAGCAGAGCCGCCTGGCGCTGACGTCCTTCATCAGCCGGGGTGCGTTTTTTCACCTGCAACACCGCCAGATATTTGCCGGTACCTGGGGTCGGGCAATGCACGGTCTGCACAAAGCCAGGCAGTGCGCGTTCAACCATTTGCAGGATACTGGCTTCGGTCGGGATACCAGCCATATTGGTGTGTTCATCGCTTGGACCGATACAGGTTTGCAGAATCGGGGAACGACGATGGGTGATGGCTTTCACTTTAATCACAGGAACTTCAGCCTGGGCTGCACCGGTATAACCCGGGAATTCAGGCATGGCTTTACCGGAGTTGGTGTTCTGGTCTTCACGCACACGCACGCCTGGCAGCAGTTCACCTTCGATTACCACTTCAGCATTGGCGATGGCACGCGCATTCACGGTCACACATTCGGTCAATTCAACCGCCTGGTTGCGCAGGCTACCGGCGATGGACAGTTCATCGAAGCCCAGAGGCGTTGTCGGCGGCTCAAAGCAGGCACCAATTTCAATCGCTGGATCGACACCGATGCTGATAGAAATCGGCAGCGGTTTACCGGCGGCTTCCGCTTTCTGACGGAAGGTATCCAGATGGCGGCCCGGCACGAAATACATCGAGATTTCGTCTTTGCTCTGCACGCATAAACGGTGAATGGTGACGTCGTGCTCGCCGGTTTCAGGGTCGGCGGCATAACACATACCCAGAGTGAAATACGGACCGGCATCTTCCGGGGTATTGGTCGGCGCAGGCAGAATTTTCAGGATATCGAAATCCGGGTCGCTGGCCAGATGAACCACTTCCTGGCAAGCTGCCTGTTCACGGGGAATGACAATCGGCGCGATCGGGTTAGCCACGGAATCTTTCAACATAAACGCCAGGTTTTCCGGGGTGGTGCCAAACAGGCGCGCCACACGTTTACGTGAAGAAAGCAGGCCAATCAGCACCCGCATATCGTTATAGCCTTTGATTTTGTTGAAAATCATAGCCGGACCGATTTGCGTTGGGCGTTTCACAGTGCCGTGCGCACCAACATAGCGGTAAACCCCGGATAGCTCCGCAATCGGGTCTACCGGTTCATCGGTGTAGATCAATTCATCATCGTACTGGCTTAACACTTCCAGTGCGGAACGCAAATCGGTGACTTTCGTTTGCTTAACAGACATCTCAATGTCCCTCTTAGTCGTGGTAATCGGTGATGCAACGGCGCAGACAAACGCAGGCACACCTTGAGAACAACAGGAGTGAATTCAGTGGCATAGAACCGGCACCTCCCGTCGTTGCCCCCACAGTTTTAGAGGATCGGTGATAAGAGTCCAATAATAATACCGGCGGTTTTGATAAGGAGTTATTATCAGGAAAAATCAGGAGAGAACCGATGGATTACCGGCATTTACACGCATTCGTGGTACTGGCGGAGGAGCTGCATTTTGGCAAGGCGGCACTGCGCCTCAACATCGCCCAACCGGCGTTAAGTCAATACATTAAGGCGCTGGAAAAGGAGCTGGAATTCGAGCTATTCACCCGTGACAGGCGGCATGTAGCACTGACCTTTGAAGGCGAACAGCTGGTGGAAGAAGCGCGCATTGCATCGAGCCACTACGTTAAGTTTCGCGACAATGCCCGCAGCTTACGCCTGGGCTATCGCGGACAAATTAAGCTCGGCTATGTCGGGTCTTCCATCCTCGATCCGGCACTCACGCTGTTAATTAATGGTTATCGTAAGCGGAAACCGGACATCGATATCGTGATTGAAGAACGTAATGTTCACGAACAACTTACACTTTTGTTAACTAATCAAATAGATGTCGCGCTGGTTCGTTCACCGGTGCCACGATATGATCATCTGGCCTATCTCGATCTTGCCACCCGTCCCCTGATTGCGGTGCTGCCGCGCAGCCATGCGCTGGCCTGCCAGCCGCGAATTGCGTTAGCGCAACTGGCTACTGAACCGTTTTTGATGCAGGAAGACCCGCCAGGCGTCGGGCTGGGCTGGTCGGCACTGAACGCCTGCCAGCAGGCAGGATTTGTGCCGCAGAAAATCCAGCCGACCCGTGACGTCTCGGTGGCCATTGGCCTGGTTTCAATGGGGATGGGGGTGACGCTGGTCCCTGAGACCCAGCGTTCGGTGATGATACCGGACGTAGCCTACTGCTTTTTGCAGGATCAGCACGCCACCTCCACGCTGACCATGAGCTGGCAGCAGGAGATAAAAAATAAGGCATTACATGATTTTATCCAGTTTGCCCGCGAGCTGACGCAGTAGTCAGGCATTCAGCAATTGTTCGAGCGACAGCGTTGCACCGCCACACACCACCACCAGCGGGTTGCGGTAAGGCTGCATCACTGCTTTTTGCTGGTATAAACAGGCCAGGCTCGCCCCACAGGCGGGTTCGGTCAGCACCCGATGGTCATCGATAAACAGGCGACAGGCGCGCAATGCCTCTTCATCTGTCACCACTTCGCTGATCACCGGATGCTCCCCGGCAAGTTTTACTGCCTGGTCGCAGACCTTTTTCGCGCCGAGGCTGGTGGCAACCGTGTTGATGCGGTCGATTTCAACCGCATGCCCTGCCCTGATGGCCGCGTGAAACGATGCTGCACCTGCGGTTTCCACCGCAATCACCGGCACATCCGGCAAACCGTTGCGTTGCAAGCCTGTAATGACACCGGATAACAAGCCACCCCCACCCACCGACAACACCACCGCGTCGGGGCGTACACCGGCAGCCACCACCTCATCGACCAGCGTGGCATGTCCCTGCCACAGCAACGGATCATCAAAAGGATGAATAAAGGCATCGGTTGCGCTTAACAACGATTGTGCATACTGGTTCGCTTCCTGCCAGGACACGCCATGGACGATCACCTCGGCCTGTTCCAGCCTGAGCAGTTCTCTGGCGCGGATTGGGGTGGACTCCGGCACGATAACCGTCACCGGGATGCCCAGAGTTCGGCCTGCGTAAGCCACCGCCAGCCCGGCATTACCGCCGGAGGACGAGATAAAACGACGCGCCCCCTGTTGATAATAGCGCTGGCACGCGAGGCCAACGCCTCTGATCTTGAATGAACCCGAGGGTTGCAGCGCGTCCATCTTTAACCAGGCCTGGCTGCCGGTAAGCTGGCTCAAAGGACGGGAATTCAACAATGGCGTGTTGAGGTGTAATGGCATGTTAACTCACCTGTTCTGCTAAGGTTTTTTGGGCGACGGCCTGCACTTCGATTTCTACATCGAGGTCAAAAGCCAGCTTGCTACTGACCACCGAACGGGCCGGATAGCCATGCTGGAACCACTTTGCATATTCCTGATTAAATTCAGCGAAATGCTTCATGTCCGACAACCAGACCGTGACCTTAAAAATACTCTCCAGACTGGATCCCAGCTCCACCAATGTGTACCGGATACTGGCAAGAATATTGGCGGTCTGCGTGGCAATATCGCCGTACAGCGGCTCTGCATGCGCCGTCATCGACACCCGGCCGGAAAGATAAAGCACACCGTTGTTTCTGTCGCCGCCGCAAAAGGAAACGGCAAACTGCTGGCATAATTTTTAATGGCTGGATTCATGATTGCCCCCGCATGGACAGGCTCAATGGATAACCCAAAATAACAACGAAAAGTTTAAATATCAACATTGAGTTGAAAAAGTCGTAGCGGTAATCATGTTTCTATTTCAACAAATTGTTTATACTCGCAGGCAAAATTTGCTCTTACACCATGAGTTTGGCGCATGACAAACGATCACGAAAAATCACGCCTGATACAGCAACTGAGTGCGGTTATGGATGCCTTTGCTTCGATCTCAGGTCATCATGTTGAGGTGGTACTGCACGATCTGACGCAGCCTGAATCCTCCGTGGTAAAAATCATTAATGGTCATGTCTCCGGCAGAAAGCCAGGCAGTTCCCTGCTGGATGGCCCGGAGAATGATCGCGGATTTCTCGGCCTGCTGAACCTGGATACTCTGCCGTCCAGCACTGAACCCACGGTTTTTCCCAATTACCCGACCGCAAGTCTGCAGGGCAGCCCACTGCGCAGTTCAACCGCATTATTTAAAGATGAAAACGGCAAACCCGCACTGGCGCTGTGTTTCAACGCTGACAACCATGCGATAGAGGCGGCGCGCGATGCGCTGGCTATGCTCCTTCCGCAGAGCAGCAGCAAAGATGGGGGCGAGGCCGGGCTGGAAGAAAAGATGGATGAGATCATCCGCAGCTGTATCCCTCCCACCGGGCAGCTCAGAACCGGTACCAGTAAAAAAGAGAAAGTTGAAATCGTCCGGCAGATGCAGAACAAGGGAATGTTTATCGTACGCGGTGGTGTAGAAAAGGCGGCCAAAGTGCTCGGTGTCACCCGTTACACCATTTACAACTACCTGGATGAAATCAAAAAGAAGGGTGCGTAAAGCCTGAAGTAAAGTTTGCCTGCCTGCCGCCGATATAACGGAGAGAATCCATCAATCAGGGAATAATGATGCCTCTCCAGCGAACTATCCTGGCTTCCATGCTGTTACTCGGCGCAGTTTCTCCGGCCATGGCCGCCTCTTTTGACTGCACCCGCGCCAGCACGCCGCAGGAAAAACTGATTTGCCAGAATCCGCAGCTCTCGGCATTGGATGAAACTTTAGCCGCCGCTTATCGCAACAAGATGTCTGGCCTTACCGGTAACGATGCAGCGCAGTTAAAACAATCGCAGCGTGACTGGCTGAAACAACTGCGCAGCCGCGGCACCGATGCCGCCCAATTACAGACGGCATACCAGCAACGCATCGCGGCACTTAACACCGCAGCGGTTTCCCCTATGGCTGAAACCAAAGCACCCGCAGCGGATGCGCCACACGCGCCGGCGAAACCTGCGCCAGAGCAGCCGATCACCACGGCTCATTATGTTTACCAGCCAGGTTCTGTCACACCTGAACCCTACACGCCGCCGCCTAACACGGGTGTGAGCCGCATCATGCCAGAAGGTCGTGTGATTATCCGTACCGGTACCTACCGTTGCGGCTTCAATAATATCCCGGACCCGGCCAACGGTACCGCCTACACCCTGGTTTCTCTCCAGGTGGGAACGGACAGTATCAATATGCTTAATCAGCATTTCTCGCTGGTGCAGATTAAGCATCAGCCTTACGACCACACCCGCAGTGTCCCCTCCTTTATGGTGAAGACGTTCCGCTCGGCCGATAATCAGACCATTATTACCCATCAATTCAATGAATTTCGTCTGCTGTTCATTGGCGTGATCAAGGGCAAAAAGGCCATGACGGAGTGCGAGTTTGAGCACTAACGAGCTGGTTTACACCTCTGTCCAGCCACGCAGCAGGTTATGATACATATTCAGCAGCGACAGCAGCTCCTCGCTGTCGCCGTGGCGCGCTTTCAGGCTCTGAATATTGCGGTCCAGCTCGAATAACATGGCGCGCTGTTTATCATCGCGCACCATCGACTGAACCCACAGGAAGGACGCCACGCGCGCACCGCGCGTCACCGGTGTGACGCAGTGCAGGCTGCTGGAGGGATACAACACCAGATGCCCGGCGGGAAGTTTGACCTTGTGCTGGCCGTAAGTGTCCTCAATCACCAGCTCGCCGCCGTCATAGCTGTCCGGTTCACACAGGAACAGCGTGGCGGAAAGATCGGTACGCATCCAGCCCGCCGCACCGTTGTGACGTACTGCGCCGTCCACATGAAATCCGTAGGTTTCCCCCTGTTCATAGCGATTAAACAACGGTGTGGAAATGGTGCGCGGTAGCGCAGCGGAAAAGAACAGCGGATTGTTGTTCAGTGCCTGCAATACCGCCGCCTGCAACCGATCGTATAAGGGGGTACGGGTATCGATTTGCTGGTTGTTTTTGACCGTCGCCCCCTGGCTGCCGACAGTAACCCGGCCATCGACCCATTCAGCCTGTTGCAGCAGGGAAGTAAAACTGGCGACCTCTTCCGGCGTCAGCACGGCAGGAATGTGATACATCATCGCGTTGTTCTCTCTTAAAAAAGTGAGGCTGGCACATTCCGTAGCGGCGCGATTTATCGCGCGCAGTTAATCGCGCCGCTACAGTCGGTTAGAAATGGACGTTGGCGGTCAACAGGAAAGTCCGCGGCTCACCCGGATGGTAGCGGTAACCACTCTTGTTGATCGAGGCAACATAGTTGGTATCAAAGATGTTGTAGACGTTAAGTTGCAGATCAAGGTTGTTATTCACCTTATAGCCCAGCTTCGCATCGGCCACCCAATACCCCTCGGTATGGTCCGGCGTGCCCACTGCGCCATCACTGCCACGACGCAGGCTGCCGACATAACGCGCACCGGCACCGACTGACAGCGCATCCGTCGCCTGGTAGTTGGTCCACAGGGTAAAGGCATGTTTCGGCGTATAGGCCAGCGCAGAAGAACCGTCCTGGGCTACACTGTCACCTTCAGTCACCGAGGCATGTTGCTGGGTAAACCCGGCGATGATTTGCCAGTCCGGCGTGATGTTACCGGTGGCCGACAACTCATAACCCTCTACACGTTTCTTACCGTATTGCGAATAAGTACCGTCATCATTTTCCGCCACTTCGTTCTCAATATCGGTACGGAATAGCGCCGCGTTCAGCAGCAGACGTTTATCCAGCACTTCCCACTTGGTGCCCACTTCACTGGATTTGGCTTTTTGTGGTTTGAAATCGGTACGATTGGCGCTATTGCCGCTGCCACCGGCCGCCAGTGCAAAGTTGCTGCCACCTGGCGGTTGCTGGGAGATGGCGTAGTTAACATATACGTTGCCGTGTTCAGTCAGACGATACAACGCACCCGCTTTCCAGTTCACCAGGTTACCCGATTTCGCCGTATCCACCGTGGTGACCGGCGTACCGGTTGCCACGCCAGCTGGGCAGGCCAGCGCACCGCGACCGGTGCCGCCACAGGCGGTGGCGCTGTCGTAATCAGTGTGATAGTTGTCGAGGCGAATGCCGCCGTTCAGCTCGAAGTTTTTGGTGATCGCCAGGGTATCGAAGGCGTAGATGCCAAAGGTGTCGGTCTGGCCATTAGCGTTCGCGCCATTACGATCCAATCCCCCCACCGATATGCTGCTGATCGGATGGTAGATATTGACCGCTGGCGCGGTAATCGCATTCACACCATAGTTGGTCTGGTTTTCACGGGTAAACTCCACCCCGGCGCTAACATCATGCCCGACCGAACCGGTATAAAACTTCGAGGTGATATTGGTCTGGTTGGTCAGGATACGGTTGCTGACGTCTTTCAGGTTGGCGTTACGCGTCCAGGTCCAGGTGCCCACATCATTCGGGTCCGGCATGCCAATGGTGCTGCCCATCACTGCCGTCAGCAGATACTCCTGCTTCACCCGCGACCAGCGCGTGGTGTTACGGATGGTGGTGTTATCCGACAGATCATGTTCAAAACGAATCGTGGCGGTATCGGTAGTCGATTTGTCGAAATCCGAATCAGTGCCGTAGTAGTTACTGGTCGCCACCTTACCGGAATTATTCAGCGCGGAGGTTGCGGCGGTTGGTGAGGAGTAACCCGGCAGGCCGATGGTCGGAATGCCGCCATCCGGGGTATTGTTCTGGTGCACATGCAGGTAATTGAGATACAGGCGGGTTGAAGTATCCAGCCCAAACGCCAGCGACGGTGCCACGCCATAACGTTCATTCTGGATATTATCTCGCCCGGCATCGTGGGTTTTTTCTCCCATCAGATTAAGCCGGAAAGCGGCGTTATCGCTGATGGCCTGGTTGTAATCCAGTGTTCCGCGACGCATCCAGGCGCTGCCAACACTGACTGAGGCATCAAGACCGGTATCCAGTCGCGGCTGTTTGCTGATCATATTGATGGAACCAGAGGGTGCGCTGCGACCATAGTCGGTCCCTGACGGGCCTTTGATCACCTCAACCTGCTCGGTGTTGAAGGTATCGCGCGTCACACTACCGATATCACGGATGCCATCAACGTAAATGCTGTTCGAGGTATCGATACCACGCATATACACCGCATCCCCGGTGGACGAGCTGCCGTTTTCTCCGGCATAAAACGCCCCCACACCCGGTACGTTTTTCAGCGCATCGGTGAGGTTATTGACGCCCTGATCCTTAATCACCTGTTCAGGGATCACCGTGATGGTACGTGTGGTATCCACCAGCGGCTGGGTGAATTTCGGATCGGCGGAAACGCCTGGTGAATAGAGCGAAGGGGTCTGCGCTTCCACTACCAGGGTATCGTCGGTTTTTTTGCCGGTATTGTCTGCCGCCAGCGCTGCCGCTGGAGAGATACCGATGCACAGCCCGGTGAACAAGGTCAGCGAGTTAAAGCTGCCAAACGGCAGATTGCGATTTTTATCCATTTTTAAACGTGTGGGTTTGATTGTTGTTATTGATGCGCACATCAGGCCACAGGGGAAATTTCACGCAGGTCTGGCCTGATCCCTTAAACGATAAAAAGAATGGTTATCATTTACTTTCGTATTTTTACACGAGCGCAACGGTAAAGAAAAACATTTCTTTACGCATTTATTACACAATCAATACAGTTGAACGAATCAAGCAGGGTTTGTAAGAATTATTTAAACAATGTGCAGAAATTCGTCAGATTGGGCGCATAAAAAAAGCGCGATAAATCGCGCCGTTACACCAATACCTGCACCTACCGGGCTGACCTGGATAAAATGCCGGTGATCTACTGATTACCCGTCACAGCGCACAGCTCATTCCAGTAGCTGTAGCGCATCACCAGATGGAATCGTTCATCTTTCATAGTAACGATACACCGAGGGATGGAATTCAATGCCATACAGCTGGCTGATGGGGATGAGCAGCTCAATATGTTTCGCGACATCGATGTCACGCTGTTGCGGCACCGCGTTCTGCGGCTGATTGAAACGATTAAACCACTGCTGTAGTAACTTTTTCATCGGCTGTTCTCCAGAAATGATTGACCATGTCAGTAAAGCGCACCCCGGCTTATAACCAAAACAATTAGTTCTGCGCTTCATTGCCGCAAATTGCATATAACATCAGGCATGAGGTGGCAGCGCGGCACCTTCCATGCGGCAGCGCAACCAATCCCGTGCACGGTAATAACGCAGCGTCAGTTGTGGGCCAAAGCCCATCCAGAACGGGGCTTTATGCAGCGGTTCAATTTTCAGCGCCAGCTCACTCTCCGGCACCTCCAGCGCCCATTCGGCCAGAATACCGCCCAGCATACTGCCAGTGGGCACGCCTCGCCCGGAAAGGCCGGTCAGCGCCACCACACCGGGTGCCAGCTGATACAGCCGCGGGATAGTGCGCTGCTGCATATCCAGCTCGCCATACCAGAAATATTCCCAGCGTAACGGCTGGTCGATAGCCGGATGCAGCCAGCGCAGTCGGTCACTCATCACCTGATGGGTATAGTTCATCTCACGCCCGCGCCGCCCCATCGGAAACATCGAGGCAACAATACGCCCCTGCTGGTTGTATTTATAAACGTAGATATCACCGCGTCCGTCATGGAGGGTGGTATTCAGGGGCAGTACATGGCGGCGCAACGCCTCATCCAGCGGCTGGGTTGCCGCCACAAACACCCGCATGATACGAAAACTTTGTGCCAGCTGCGGCCACCCCGCAACGGTGTAAGCGCCGGTGGCGAAAATCACTTTATCTGCCAGCACGGCACCCTGCGGCGTCATCACCTGCCATTTTGTACCCTGTTTTTTCACCTCACTGACCGGCGATTCACAATAGATCTCGCCGCTCTCCTGCACCACCGCACGCGCCAGGCCGCGTGCATAGCCCAACGGATTGAGGTGCCCCCCTTCATGATGAAACCAGCCACCATAAAAGCGCGGGCTGCCACTGATGCGTTCCGCCTGCGCGGCATCTACCGCTTCAGTATGCGCCCCCACCGCGTTGTACTGACGGGCTTTCTCTTCGACAAGTTTCATGGCTCCGGGCCGTGCCGCTGCCTGCAGATAACCGTTTTGCTGCCATTCGCAGTCAATCTGGTAATCACGAATCATCGCGCTGACCTGATGATTCGCCTGGGTCTGACGCGTAATCAATCGTTCCGCCCAGGGTTCACCTAACAAGCGTCGCAGTTCCGGCAGGGAAAAATGGGTGAAGGTGGGTGTACAGTGACCAGCGTTGCGTCCTGAGCCACCAAAACCCGCCTGCTGTGCCTCCAGCAGAATGACTTTTACCCCCTGCTTTGCCAGCGTCAGCGCCGTGGTCAGGCCGGTATAACCGCCGCCCACCACACAGACATCGGCCTGGCGCTCGCCCTGCAACGGGGGCAATGGCGGCGCGGTAGCCGCAGTAGCAAACCACAGCGAATCTTCAAACGGGGAGAACCGGGCCATGAGTCACCTCACTCTTTCTCGCTGCGGGCGTCCAGCGCATCGCGCAGCCCATCGCCAATAAAGTTAAAGCAGGTTACCGCCAGAGTAATGGCGATGCCCGGCACCAGTGCCAGCCAGGGCGCGCGAATCAGGTACTGCTGTGCACCGTTGAGCATGTTGCCCCAGCTCGGAAGCGGTGGCTGAATGCCATAGCCGAGAAAGCTGATATAGGCTTCCAGCAGGATGGCGCGTGCCACCGTCAGCGTCGCGGCGACAATAATCGGCCCGACCACGTTGGGTAGCAGCTCACGGAACATAATCCAGCGCCCGGACAGACCCAGCATGCGCGCCGCCAGAATATATTCACGTTCACGCAGCGAACGTACTTCCGCCTCAACAATGCGTGCCACTTCCATCCAGCTGGTCACCGCGATAATCACGGTAATCATCGCCGGATCCGGTTTAATAAACGCCGCCAGCGCCAGCAGCAAAAACACGCTGGGAAAAGCGAGAAACGCATCGACGACGCGCATCAGCAGCGCGCCAACACGTCCGCCGTAATAGCCAGCCACAATCCCCACCAGCGTGCCCAGCATGATACTGAGCAACATGGCAAAGAAACCCACCAGCAGCGAAATACGCCCGGCCATCAACAGTCGCGCCAGCAAATCACGCCCGAGTGGATCGGTGCCCAGCCAGTGCCAGCCGGTAAGCGGCGGCGCAAAACGCGCGCGCAGGTCGATATGGAGATCGTCAAACGGCAGCAATGCGGGGCCGAATGCGCAGGCCAGTGCCATCAGGATAATCAGCAGCAGACTGGTGCAGGCCAGCCGGTGACGCAAAAAGCGTTGCAGCGTACGGTTGCCTCGCCAGCGTGACGTGGCGACCGGTGGCGTAATCACGGAAGATGCCATCTTGCCTCCTTAAGCGGGACGAATACGCGGATCGACCAGCGCGGTGATCACATCCGCCAGCAGATTGCCAATCAGCACCAGAATGGCCGAACACATCAGCAACCCCATCACCACCGGGTAATCGCTGTAGCCGAGGCTGTCGAGGAACAGACGCCCCATGCCCGGCCAGGTGAACACCGTCTCCGCCACCAGCGCGCCACCGAGAATGGTCGGCAGTTGCATGCCCGCGAGGGTAATCATCGGCAGCAGCGCATTGCCCACCACATGCTTCATCAGCACGCGACGTGGGGAAACACCTTTCGCACGCGCGGTTTTGATGAAATCCTGGTTGATTACCTCCAGCGTGGCGGTGCGCATGTAGCGGCTCCAGATCGCCACATCGACAAAAGTCAGCACCAGCACCGGCAGAATCAGATGGCGCAACACATCCAGCAGCGAACCGTCCCCCACGGTGTACATATTTCCGGCGGGCAGCCATTGCAGCTTCAGTGCAAAGAAATAAATCGCCACCAGGCCGAACCAGAAGGTGGGAATCGACAGCGCCACCATCGCCCCCATGGTCGCCATGCGATCAAACAGGCTGTCACGTTTGATGGCGCTCTGAATGCCAATCCACACGCCAATAGCGATGGAAAACACCATTGAGGTGCACATCAGCAACAAAGTGGCAGGCAGATGCGAAAAGATGATGCTGAGTACCGGCTGACCATCACGGTAAGATCGCCCCCAGTCCCCACGCAGCAAATGGCTGAGCCAGTCAAAATATTGCACCGGCAAAGGCCGGTTCAGTCCCATCTGGGTGGCGATGCGTTGCATCGCTTCCTGGGTCATCCCCGGCGTTAAGGCATATTGCGACAGTGGCCCACCGGGTGCCAGGTTCAGTGCGGCAAAGCCGATGATCGACACCAGCAACAGCAAAATGATGCTTTGGCCAACACGTCGTAGCAAAAATGCGCCCATGGCTCTCCTCCCCGGCGTGACGCGCGATCACGTCACGCGATCTGTGAATGGACTCAGGCTTTTTTGTTCCAGTACCAGGTGTTGACGTTCCAGCTATCGATGCGCACGTTGATGTTGGGAATGATATTTTCCGCACCCTGCTTGTGACCGCGCACATTGGCGAAACTGAACAACGTCAGGAACGGCAGGTCTTTGCGCACCAGCGCCTGGATTTGCAGATAAGCCGCCTTACGCTGCTCGGGGGCAAATTCGGCACTGCCCTGCGCCAGCAGCTTGTCCACCCCGGGATTTTTGTACTGGAATACGTTCTGCCCCGCCCCACCCAGGGCCGGAATGGCATCGGAACGCATGTAGGTGGCGGTGTCGGGATCGGAGCCAGTGAGGTAATTCAGACCAACAATGGCGCTATCAAATTTCGACAGCATCCAGTAATCGCCCCACATCACCGCAGGCGGCAGGTTGGAGATCTTCATCTCGACGCCAATTTCCTGGAAGCTTTGCTGCATAAACTGCTGCATTTGTTCGCGCAGATGGTTCCCGGCGGTGGTGGAGTTAGTGAACGACAGTTTGACGCCATTCTTCTCGCGTATCCCGCCCGCACCGGGCTTCCAGCCTGCCTTATCCAGCAGCGCTTTGGCTTTATCGAGACTGAATTCATGGGCCGGTAAGTCGGCGTTAAAATATGACGACTGACGCGGCATATAGGTTTCGGTCGGCTTCGGCAGGCCGTAATACAACGCATCGATAATGGTTTGTTTATCAATGGCGTAATACAGGGCTTCACGCACGGCGGGGTCCTGGAACTGTGGACGCGCCAGATTAAAGGCAAAGTTCTCAATGGTGGCGCTCTGGAACACGTCCACCACTTTACCCGGCAGCTTTTTCGCCTCGTCGTAATGATCCGCCGAGATCCACTGCAACCCGGCAATGTCGATATCGCCGGAGACAAACTGGGTGTACATCACGTTGAGATCCGGGATGTATTTATAAATCAGCCGGTCGAGTTTCGGGCCGTCGCCAAAGTAATCTTTGTTGGCCGTCAGTTCAATATGGTCGCCCGGCACCCGCTGCTGCCATTTGAACGGCCCGGTGCCCACCGGCGCGCTGTTGAACGGCGCGGTGTTTTTGTCCTGCACGTTGGCAAAGCCATGCTTCGGCACAATAAAGGTGGCGGCAAGAATCGAGGTGTAAGGCGAATAGGGTTTTTCCATGCGCCATTTGATTTCGGTCGGCGAGACGATAGTAATGTCGCGCACCAGCTCATGACCGGAACGGCTCCAGCTGCGGAAATTCGGATCTACCAGCAGTTCCAGGGTGAATTTCACATCTTCGGCAGTGAACGGCTGACCATCGTGCCACTTCACCCCTTCGCGCAGTTTGAGATGGAAATTGAGACCATCGGCGGAGATACCGCCGTTCGCCTGCGTCGGCACTTCTGTCGCCAGGGATGGGGTGAAATTGCCTTTCTCATCAATGCCAAACAGCGGATCGAACAAGCTGAAATGCAGGCCGTCGTCTACCTCGATATGGGGCATCAGCGGGTTAAACACCGTCGGTTCCTGGGAGAACCCCACCACCATCTGTCCACCACTTCCCGCTGCCCCGGTCATTGCGGCACGCGCCACGTTGCTGCCGAACAGCCCCGGCAATGCCATCACTGCGGTGCCGGAGGCCAGATAAACCAGGGCCTGCCGACGGGAAATTTTTGGCAGGGAATCTGTAAACTTATCGCTCATTGTTATTCCTCAGGTGAACAGAAACACAACGCCGCGCTGCGGCAATAAGAGTTAGTAGCCGGTCATAATTTCGATCTTTGAACCATCTGTGAAACGGGAGAAACGGAAAGCGTTGGGGTCCACTACCGGCGTGCGGTTGAGTACCAGGTCAGCGGTGAGGCGTCCGGCTCCGGGTCCGATACCAAAGCCATGGCCGGAAAAACCGGTGGCCATCACCAGGCCGGGATAACGCTCGATATGGGAAATTACCGGGATGGCATCCGGCAGCACATCAATGCAGCCTGCCCAGCGCTGCGCGACTTTCAGCCCGGCCAGTGCAGGCAGTTGCTGTTTCAGTTGCTCCAGTACCTTGTCAGTGAGTTTTCTTGACGGCGGCAGATCGAGTACGCGGCAATATTCAAACGGGCTGGGTTCATCCAGATGCCAGTGACGTGGCATGCGCCACTCGTCATAAAATCGTCCGGTGAGACGCAGGCGTAATGATCCCCATTCATGGCGCAGTGCCGGCAGGAAATTGCGGGCAAAACGAAAAGTGTCGGGCACGAAATCCACTTCGCTTTCATGCCCGGAGGCGATGGTGTAGCCACCATCCTGACGTTTACGAATAGCAAAATCGCGCGCCCAGAACGCCGCTTCCGGCCCTCCCGCCAGCGGCTCGGTGCGTACCACGCTGTTCAGCACCTTGAGCTGTGGCAGGCGCAGACCAAAGCGCTGCGCCATCAGCCCTGACCAGGCACCTCCGGCCAGCACCACGCTCTGGCAGGCAATCGCACCGCGTTCCGTCATCACGCCAGAAATACGCCCACCGCTGGTTTCGATACCGCGCACCGCGCATTCCGTCAGAATATGCGCACCGTGGCGGCGTGCCGCCTCGGCAATCGCCGGAGCCGCTTTCTGCGGTTCAGCACGCCCATCATCCGGGGTATAGAGCGCACCCACACCCTGAATTTTGTGGCCGGGGAACAGTTTCTCCACCCCGTCGCGATCCAGCATTTCAGCACGAAAGCCGGTGCCTGCCATATGCCGCGACCAGCTTTGCAGCTCGCTGAATTCCTGGTCAGTGGCGCAGTTAAAGGTGATGCCAGCACGCTGATAACCGGTGTCCGCCTGCACCCGCTGATCCAGTTGCTGCCAGATACGCAGTGATTCGGCCATCAGCGGGACTTCACGCGGGTCGCGGCGCGCCAGCCGCACCCAGCCCCAGTTGCGACTGGATTGCTCCTGACCAATGCCGCCTTTTTCGCATAACGCGACGCTGACGCCCTGTTCGGCAATTTCCAGCGCGGTGGCGCAACCAATAATGCCGCCGCCAATCACCACCACATCGACTTTCTCCGGCAATGTCACATCGCCGTGAACCGGCACAACAAACGGACCAGGCATAATAATTCCCGCAGTTTTGTCATCATTATTTCAGTCTGCCATCAGACGCCATCAGAGATATTTCGAAAACAGTTCGCCGTGCAGGTGAAATTAATTTCTCACCCACAGAAATATGCTGCTTTTATTCATGCATTACGGCTGTAAGACTTTTTTTAATAAACGGATGACGGTGTGTTTTTCTCTGGCCGTCAACCGCTGAAAAAAACGATCTTCCTGCTGTTGCGTCAGTTCGCGCACGCGCTGCGCCAGAGCCTTACCGTGATCGGTAAGAAACAGCGCCTGTGAACGGTTATCGCTGTGGTCGGCCTCGCGCGTCAGCAACTGTTGTTGCTCCATCTGCTCCAGCAGACGTGCCATGGCCGAACGGTCACGCTGGATCACATCGGCAATCACCGAAGGCCGGATACCGGGGTGGCGATCCACCACCAGCAGCGTGCTGATTTTGCCGGTGCCGCGCGCCACTTCGAGTCCAGCCAGTTGCTGGTCAAGGTCACGCGACACGGCGATGTTGATGCTACGAATGTAAAAACTCAGCATATTGCCAAGCGGTCCCAAATCCACGTCAACGGCTTGTTGCGGAACAGCTGGTTTTATCATTCTGCGCTCCACATTACTGAAAAAAAACGTCTCAGAAGAAGGGATTAAGGCAGTCAAAACTTTAATCAAGTATTGGCGAGATAGTGGACAATGACAACGACTTTTGTCATAGCTTTTTCCAATTTAACTTAAGACACCACCCGCTCTTCCGCATGGCCAGGAATGGCGCTAACCAGTTGTTGTGTATAACGATGCTGCGGCTGGCGAAACACCGCCTGCGGCGTGCCCTGCTCGACAATTTCTCCTTTAAACAGCACCGCGATACGGTCACAAATCTGGCTGGCGACACGCAGATCGTGGGTAATAAAAATCATCGCCACCTGGGTTTGCTGCTGAATGCTACGCAGCAATTCCAGTACCTGGGCCTGAATCGACACGTCCAGTGCGGAGACCGATTCATCCGCCACCAGCAGCACCGGGTCGAACATTAACGCGCGCGCGATGCCAATGCGCTGGCGCTGACCACCGGAAAACTCATGCGGGAAACGCTGCCAGGCACTGGCATCCAGGCCCACCCGTTGCAGCAGCTGTTTGGCTTTACGCTCCACTTCCGGCGGCGTCATGCCGCCCAGCGCCAGCGGACCGGCCGAGAGGATGGTGCCGATGGTGTGGCGCGGGTTAAGTGAAGCAAAGGGGTCCTGGAATATCATCTGGATATAACGCCGCAGCGGACGGAAATCCGCTTCTTTCATCGGCAGGATATCGCGCCCGTCAAACAGGATTTCCCCGCTATCCGCCGCCAGCAACTTCAGCAACACCCGGCCTAGCGAGGATTTGCCGGAACCCGACTCGCCGACAATACCCAGCGTTTCGCCCTTGTTCAGGCTGAAGCTGACGTTGTTTAACGCCTTCACCTCACGGCTGCGGCTCAGCCAGCCACCGTCGCTGCGATAGGTTTTCACCAGGTTATTGACCTGCAATACCGTTGGCGTGTCACGCACATCTTTGTCACCGGCATGCATACGTGGCACGGCGGCAATCAACTTCTGCGAATAGGGATGTCGGGGCGCACTTAACACCTGCTGTGCCGGGCCAGACTCCACCATATGGCCTTTTTCCATCACGATGACCCGGTCAGCGATCTCCTCCACCACACCAAAATCGTGGGTGATAAACATCACGCTCATCGCCTTGCGCTGTTGCAGGCCACGGATAAGTTGCAGGATTTGCGCCTGGGTGGTGACGTCCAGCGCAGTGGTGGGTTCATCGGCAATCAGAATATCGGGGTCGAGCGCCAGCGCCATGGCAATCATCACGCGCTGACGCTGCCCGCCGGACAGGCGAAACGGGTGCTGATGCTGGATTTTATCCGGTTCCGGCAACCCGACTTCTTCCAGCAGCGCCAGTACTTTTTGCTGGCGTGACGCGGGGGTGCCGACGTTGTGCGCCAGCATCACCTCGGCGATCTGCTCACCAATGGTCATCAGCGGATTGAGCGCCGACAACGGGTCCTGAAAGATGATGGCGATTGTCTTGCCCTGCAACTGACGCAGCTGATCGGCGCTGTGCTGCAACAGGTTGTTACCGCGCAACAGAATCTCTCCGCCCTGCACGCGCAGCGCCTTCGGCAGCAACCCCATCGCCGCATGGGCGGTGACGGATTTACCTGAACCGGATTCGCCAATGATGCAAAGAATTTCCCCGGGCCAGAGATCAAAACTGAGGTTTTCCACCGCAAAACGGCGGTCCATGCCGGCAGGTAACGCCACAGAAAGCTGGCGCACAGAAAATAACGGGGCGATGTTGTCAGGGTTTTCCATATTGACGCTCCTGGTTGCACTGAAAAATAGTTTTTCGGTATCGAAGCCAGCGGTTAATTAACGGAATTGACCAGCAGATGAATTTAATTTTTTAGTTAAGCAGGGAAAATGGCACAGATTAGCGGCGGGGAAATAATAGTTTTTACTTATTTCGCATTTGACTTATCCGCGCGATAAATCGCGCCGCTACAATTCATTGCACATACCGTAGCGGCGCGATTTATCGCGCATCATTAAAGGGAACTTACCCCCCGGTTTTCGCCAGCATTCGCCGATAATTATTCAGCCATGTGCCGCTGGTCAGACGCCACCAGAAGCAAATGCCGCGCACTGTCCAGTCGAGGAACATGCCGAGCCACACACCAATCACCCCCATACCCAGCACAATACCAAGCAGATAACCGGCTACCACGCGTGCGCCCCACATACTGAACATCGAAACGTACATGGTGTAACGGGCATCGCGCGCCCCTTTCAACCCGGCGGGCAGCACCCAGGAGGCGGTCCAGATCGGCATAAAAGCGGCATTCAGCCAGATCAGGTGTTTGGTCACCGTGATCACCTCCGGATCGCGGGTATAGAACTTTGCCAGCAACCCGGCAATCGGCACGGTGATCGCCGCCAGGCTACACAGGCCAATCATCGCCAGCCAGAATACATGCTTGATCTGGCGTTCGGCCTGCATCACCTGATTACGCCCGAGCCGCTTGCCGGTGATAATGGTCGAGGCCGAGCCTAATGCGTTACCGGGCAGGTTAATCAGGGTAGCAATCGAGAAGGCGATAAAGTTACCGGCGATTTCGTTGGTACCCATCCCGGCGACAAAAATCTGCGTCAGCAGCTTACCGCCGTTAAACAACACCGATTCGATACTGGCAGGCACACCAATGCTCAGCACTTCCATCAGGATGCCGTAATTCCAGCGCCGAAAGTAACTCTGGATGGAGATCTTTAGCGCCGGGTTGATACCCAGATACAGCACGTAAATCGCCGCTATTGCGCCGATATAGCGTGAGATGGTCAGCCCGAGACCGGCCCCGATAAAACCCAGGCCATGCCAGCCAAAACAGCCATAGATCAGCACGGTACTGATGATGATATTGAGGATGTTCATCCCGCCGTTGATCAGCATCGGGATTTTGGTGTTGCCCGCCCCGCGCAAAGCACCGCTACCGATCAGCGCAATCGCCGCTGCCGGATAACTCCACGCAGAAGTTTGCAGGTAGCTGAGCGCCAGCTCCTTCACCTGGGGCTCGGCGCTCCCGGCAATCACATCGATGATCAGGTGACCCCAGATCTCAATGGCGATCACCAGCAAAAATGCCAGTACCGTCATCAATCCCAGCGACTGACGGGTGGCCGCACGCGCGCGTTTGCCATTACGTTTGGCAAGGCTGAACGCCACCACCACCGTGGTGCCGAGATCGATGGCTGCAAAGAATGAGATGATCACCATATTGAAGCTGTCGGCCAGGCCTACGCCCGCCATCGCTTCTTTACCCAGCCAGCTAACCAGGAAGGTACTGAGGACGCCCATCAGCATCACGCAGAGGTTTTCGATAAAGATGGGCACGGCCAGAGGCGTAATTTCACGCCACAACAGCGTGCGATAAGAACGGCGTTTTGGGTACCACGCCGTTTTTCTGATCGCCCGCATCACTGCTACGCCAGGATTTTGCAAGGGAATACCAAATCACTTTGGACAAGAAGAATAATGATGATAGGCCGCTAACAATTATGCAAAGTGTTTCCCGTCAACATTTAATCATTATTACAAACTTTTTGTTCCCGGGGCCGCAGGATCGACCGCACCGCCCAGATAAGCACTGCGTACATCCTCGTTATGCAGCAATTCCTCGCCGCTGCCGCGCAGCAGAATTTCACCGTTGACCATGACATAGCCCCGGTCGGCCAGTTGCAGCGCATGGCGGGCATTCTGCTCCACCAGAAACAGCGTCATGCCCTGTTGTGTCAGTTCACGCAGGATGCTGAAGATCTGTTTCACCACCAGCGGTGCGAGACCGAGGCTTGGTTCATCCAACAGCAGCAGCGTTGGCCGACTCATCAGCGCACGCGCTATCGCCAGCATTTGCTGTTCGCCACCGGACAGCGTCATCGCACGTTGCTTACGCCGTTCCAGCAGGCGCGGAAACAACTGATACATACGGTCCTTATCCTCGCGCACATGACGATCGCCAAGCGAGATGGTACCCATCAGCAAATTTTCCTCCACCGTCATATCGGGGAAAATTCGCCGCCCCTCCGGGGACTGGGCAATGCCGCTGGCGGCAATCGCATGGGTCGATTTGTGGCTGATGGCTTCGCCGCGAAAGCGAATCTCCCCGGCAGCGATACGCGGCTGGCTGAAGATCGACATCAGCAGCGTGGATTTGCCCGCCCCGTTGGCCCCAATCAGCGCCACAGTTTCCCCCTCGTTCACTGTCAGGGAAACCTGTTTCAAAGCCTGTACCGGACCGTAAAACACATCCACCCCTTCAAAACTCAGCATCGGTTCAGCCATGATCACTCTCCTCTTCCGCGCCGAGATAGGCGGCAATCACTTTCGGGTCATGACGGATTTGCTGCGGGGTGCCCTGGGCAATCACATCCCCGTGATCCAGCACCACGATATGGTCAGAGATGCGCATCACCATCGGCATATCGTGTTCGATTAACAACACGCTGATGCGATGGTCAGCGCGCAGACGATGCAGAATCTGGCTTAACGCCTCGGTTTCCACCGGGTTGAGTCCGGCAGCCGGTTCATCGAGGCAGATCAGCTCCGGTCGCGTGCACATCGCGCGGGCAATTTCCAGCCGTCGCTGCTGGCCGTAAGACAAGGTGCCCGCCAGTCGATTGGCGCTGCCGACCAGGTCCACATTCTCCAGCCAATAAAACGCCCGATCCAGCGCGCGATTTTCCGCCTCGCGATAGCCGCGGGTATTCAGAATGCCCGCCAGCAGCTGGCGGTTAACCTGCATATGTTGCGCCACCAGCAGGTTCTCAATCACCGACATCTCACGAAACAGGCGGATATTCTGGAAGGTGCGCGCCAGACCGGCACGGTTCACCAGATGCGCACCGCCAAACATTTTGTACCAGACGCGCGAACCGAGCCGCGCCGGATGCAGCCAGTCAGCGGGGTGAATTTTCTGCCCCAGTACCTGAATCACGTCGGTAGATCGCTGCCTGGCATTCAGGGTGATGCGCCCACCTGTCGCCCGGTAAAAGCCGGTTAAACAGTTAAATACCGTGGTTTTTCCCGCGCCGTTGGGGCCAATCAGCGCCGTCACCGAACCACGTTCAACGGCCAGGCTGACGTCATTAAGCGCCTTAATGCCGCCAAAGCGCATCATCAGGTTATCCACCTGCAAAATAGCATCACTCATGGCGTACTCCTTTACGCAGCGGCACGCCTACGCGTGCGGTTCGCACCAGCCCGCGTGGCCGCCAGATCATCATCAGCACCATCAGCACGCCAAACAGCAGCACCCGGTACTCGGCGAAGCTGCGCAGCAGCTCGGGAGCAACGGTCAGCACAAACGCCGCCAGTACCACACCCAGCGTCGAACCCATCCCGCCCAGTACCACAATGGCGAGAATCAGTGCCGATTCGAAAAAGGTAAACGAGGTCGGATTGACGAAACCCTGATAGCTGGCAAAGAACACTCCAGCGATACCGGCGGTTGACGCGCCCAGCATAAACGCCGACAACTTGACCAATACGTGATTCAGCCCCATCGCCCGGCAGGCGATCTCATCTTCGCGCAGCGCTTCCCAGGCGCGGCCAATCGGCATGCGCGTCAGGCGATGTTTGATAAACAACACCAGCAGCACCACCAGAACCAGCACCACGTAGATAAAGATAAACTTCATGTTCGGGTTGTAGTCGAGGTGGAAAAACTCGTTATACGGCACCCCGCCCTCGCGTGCACGGCGACCAAATTCCAGCCCGAGAAAGGTGGGAGACGGCACCGACACCCCGTTGGGGCCGCCGGTAAATGTCAGCCAGTTGTTCAGCACCAGACGGATGATTTCGCCAAAGCCAAGGGTGACGATCGCCAGATAATCGCCGTGCATCCGCAGCACCGGGAAACCCAATAGCGCACCAGCAAAGGCGGCCATCAGCGCCGCGAGCGGCAACATGCTCCAGAATCCGAGGCCGAGATACTCATAACCGAGGGCCAGCCCGTAGGCACCGATGGCGTAAAACGCCACATAACCGAGATCAAGCAGCCCCGCGAGACCCACCACAATATTCAGCCCAAGACCAAGCAAGACGTAAATCAGCCCGAGAATCGCCACCGTCAGCAGGTATTTGCTGGAGAGGAATGGAAACGCCAGCGCCACCACCAGCAGCAAGGGCAGGATCCAGCGCAGGCGTGAACGATGGCCCGGTTCGCGCACGTACACGCCATCATCATTGCCTTCGAATTTACGCGCGAAGCGCTGCCCGGCAGCGGATTGCTGAAACAAGCTAAACAGCAGACGGCCCACCATCACCACCGCCACCAGCACAGCAACACGCTGCGGCGAAAGATGAAAACTGTAGCCATCCAGCACCACACCGACAATCGGGCCAAACACCACCAGCGCCACCAACCCGGCCATCAGACAATCCAGCAGCGACTGGCGCAGATCAATTCGTTGCGTCATTGCACTCATTTTGGCGTCCTCATACTTTGGCAACCAGCGGTCGTCCCAATAGCCCCTGTGGCCGGAAGATTAAAATCACCACCAGCAGGGCAAAAGAAAAAACATCTTTGTAATCGGAGTTCACCAGCCCGGCGAACTGCGCTTCTGCCACGCCAAGCAACAGGCCGCCAAGCATCGCCCCCGGCAACGAACCAATGCCACCCAGCACCGCCGCAGTAAAGGCTTTGATGCCGATGACGAAGCCAATATAGAAATCAAAGGTGCCGTAGTTCAGGGTGACCAGCACCCCGGCCAGGCCCGCCATCGCCGCGCCAATCATAAACACCAGCGAAATCACCCGGTCGGTGTTGATACCAAGAATGGCGGCCATGCGCCGGTCCTGCTGCACCGCACGGCAAATCCGTCCCAGCCGCGTGTATTGGATAATCCAGGTAAGCAACGCCATGCCGCACAACGCGGCAATCAGGATAAACACTTTGGTCCAGGTGATTTGCACCACGCCATCGCCCACTTCCATGCGCAATACACCGGACATCAGGGTGGGGATACCCTGCTGGTTCGGACCCTGACTTATCTGCACGTAGTTTTGCAAAATCAGTGACATACCAATGGCAGAAATCAGCGGTGCGAGACGAGTGGAGTTACGTAACGGACGATAGGCGATGCGCTCGATAGTCCAGCCGTAGACCGCCGTCACCACAATGGTGAAGATCAGGGTGCCGAAGATCAGCAGTGGGAAGGAGTGAATGCCAAAAAAGCTGAGCAGCCCCAGCCCGATGGCACAAAGATAGGCAGAGACCATATACACCTCGCCGTGGGCGAAGTTGATCATGCCGATGATGCCGTAAACCATGGTGTAGCCAATGGCAATCAGCCCGTAAACCGCGCCCAGTGTCAGGCCGTTCACCAGCTGCTGGAGAAAGAAGGCTTCCATATGCAAGTCCCGTGCTTAAAGGGAGCGCAAACTTCGCGCCCAATCGCGAATGGCCCCGCAACACGCGGGGCCGCGTGTCAGCTTACAGCTGGTGATATTTGCCTTTGTCGTCCCACTGATACACCACATAATCCGAGACTTTCAGATCGCCTTTGCCGTCCCAGGCTTTTTTGCCCATCACGGTATCAACGCTATTGGCCTTCAGCCACTCACTGGCTTTGGCGTTATCTTTACCTGCGGCTTTGTAAGCGGCGGCCAGCGCCTGCACTGAAGCGTAGGCATACAGGGTATAGCCTTCCGGCTCAAAACCACCGGCGCGGAATTTGGCGATCACCGCTTTGCCGTCAGGAATCTGACGCGGATCCTGACCAAATGTCATATAAACGCCCTTGGTGTATTGCGGGCCGCCCGCTGCGGTCACCATATCTTCAGTCACGATACAGTCACCGGAGAAGAAGGCCGCCGTCACACCCTGCTCACGCATCTGACGTACCAGCGGACCGGCTTCCGGGTGGCAGCCACCGAAGTACACCACATCCGGTTTGACTGAGGCGATTTTGGTCACCAGCGCGTTAAAATCTTTCTCGCCACGCGACAGACCTTCATACAGCACCTCGTTGACTCCGCGCTTTTCCAGCGCAGCCTTGGTGGCATCGGCCAGCCCCTGGCCGTAGGTGTCTTTGTCGTGGATCACCGCCACGCGTTTGGCTTTCAGCTTATCGATGATGTAGTTAGCGGCAATCGCCCCCTGCTGATCGTCGCGGCCACACATACGGAACATGGTTTTCATGCCGCGTTCGGTGATTTGCGGGTTAGTCGAGCCGGGGGTAATCGCCAGCACGCCAGCATCGTCATACACTTCGGAAGCGGGCATGGTGGAAGAGGAACAGAAGTGCCCCACCACGGCCAGTACCTTGTCCTGGTCTACCAGGCGGTTGGCAACGGCGACGGCCTGTTTCGGTTCGCAGGCATCATCCCCCTGCACCAGCACAATTTTTTCACCATTCACCCCTCCGGCCGCATTGATGTCATCGGCTGCCTGAGTCGCGCCCTTCCAGTACTGTGCGCCGTAAGTGGCGTTGGGGCCTGAGAACGGACCGGCCACCCCAATCTTAATATCCGCCTGGGCATAAAATGCCGCGCTCAGGCAACCTGCAATCACAACCTTCAATGGTAATTTTATGAATTTCAAAGACATGCTTTCAATCCTCAACGGGTCAGGAACGGAGCCATACCACGGCCTGGGAGAAATCAATTTCTGAAACTTAACGATGTGCAGTCTGTGACCAGCAGGGCCACGGTTAACAATCAAGCAAAAAGCTCGCCAAAGGTAAGCATTGGTGACAAGTTTTTGCACCGGCATCGCGCCAAAGCGGGAGGGAACGCGTCTGCTGATCTTAACCATAGCCAGCGTTTTAAGACGCACCAGCACTCTGTTGGTGCAGAATGCGGTTGATCACAGATTCTTCATGGTGCTGAGGGGTTTACCCGCTATGCTATAGCCAAATCGGCCCAAAATTGATGCGGGAGAACTTATGAATACACAACGGAACGGCATCAGCAGCCAGCAGGCGCTGGATGAACTTGAGCGGTTATACGCCAACGCGGTAGAGGCGTTACGCAACGCGATTCGCGACTTTACTAAAAACGGACGTTTGCCGGATGAGGCAGCGCGCCAGCAAGGGTTATTTGTCTATCCGGAGCTGCGTATTACCTGGGCTGGCGAGGGTCCGCAACGTAATCGTACCCGTGCCTGGGGCCGTTTTACCCACACTGGCAGCTACAGCACCACCATCACGCGCCCGGCGTTATTGCGTCACTATCTCAGTGAGCAATTGCTGATGATTGAGAAAGAGTACGAGGTGGTGATTGAAGTCGGACCCTCGCAGCAGGAAATTCCTTACCCTTATGTGATTGACGGTTCCGATTTGTCTCTGGACCGCTCGATGAGCGCCAGCATTGCACGCCATTTCCCCACCACCGAACTGTCGCAGATTGGTGATGAAACCGCCGATGGTTTGTTCCATGCTGACGCGCAGCTCCCGCTGTCACACTTTGATGCACTGCGTACCGACTTCTCGCTGGCGCGTCTGCGTCATTACACCGGCACCGCCGTGGAGCACTTCCAGCCGTTTGTACTGTTTACCAATTACACGCGTTACGTTGATGAGTTTGTCCGCTGGGCAATTGAACAGGTGCAGGATCCCAACACCTCCTACGACAGCCTCGCCTGCGCCGGTGATGTGGTGATCACCAAAGATACCCAGGACCCGGAAGCGATGATGTCGGATCTGGCGTGGAAGAAACATCAGATGCCGGCCTGGCACCTGACCTCACCCAATCGCCGTGGCATTACTCTGGTCAACATTGGCGTGGGCCCCTCCAATGCCAAAACCATCTGTGATCATCTGGCGGTGGTGCGCCCACATGCCTGGCTGATGATAGGGCACTGCGGCGGCCTGCGTGAAAGCCAGACCATTGGCGATTACGTGCTGGCACATGCTTACCTGCGTGACGATCACGTGCTGGACAGCGTACTGCCGCCGGATATTCCGATTCCGAGCATCGCCGAGGTGCAACGCGCGCTCTACGACGCCACCAAAGCGGTGAGTGGCATGCCCGGTGAAGAGGTCAAACAACGCCTGCGTACCGGAACGGTGGTGACGACAGATGACCGCAACTGGGAACTGCGTTATTCCGCTTCTGCGCTGCGCTTTAATCTCAGCCGCGCGGTAGCGGTGGATATGGAAAGCGCCACCATCGCCGCCCAGGGTTATCGTTTCCGGGTGCCTTACGGCACGCTGTTGTGCGTTTCGGATAAGCCGTTACACGGTGAAATCAAACTGCCTGGTCAGGCGAATCGTTTCTACGAGGGAGCGATTTCCGAACATTTGCAGATTGGGATTTGTGCGGTCGAGCTGCTGCGCGCCGAGGGGGATAAGCTGCATTCGCGCAAATTGCGTACTTTTAATGAACCACCGTTCAGGTAATTTTACGGCAACGGCGGTCTGGCCCTGAGAAGGTTCCGCCCGCCAGACTTTAGGCAATTTCAGGACCGCCGTGCTGAATTGCGCGATAAATCGCGCCGCTACACATGACCGCACGTAACGTAGCGGCGCGATTTATCGCGCAAAGAAGCCGCAATCGGCGCAACGCCGGGAAATGCAAAGAGGGCCGCCAGGCCCTCTTTACTCAGTCGCCGCACCGGTGAACTGAAACGATATCAGCCTGAGGCGAACCAAACCGCCTCAATGCCCGATTACGCACTCAACCAACCGAGTTTAATCACAAACAGGATCGACATAATAATCAGCGCCGCATTCACCTCTTTAGTACGACCGCTCAGCAGTTTCACTACCGTCCAGGTAATAAAACCAAACGCAATACCGTTGGCGATGGAGTAAGTCAGCGGCATGGTCAGCGCAGTCACCGTGACCGGGGCTGCAGTGGTGATGTCTTTCCAGTCAATCTCCGCCAGGCCGGATGCCATCAGTACGGCGACAAACAGCAGCGCCGGAGCCGTTGCGAATACCGGCACGCTACCCGCCAGCGGCGAGAAGAACAGGCTGAGCAGGAACAGAATGGCAACCACAATCGCCGTCAGACCGGTACGGCCACCGGCGCTGACGCCCGCTGCCGATTCCACATAACTGGTGGTGGTTGAGGTACCCAGCAGTGAACCAAACAATGCTGCCGCACTGTCGGCAATCAGCGCACGGCCCATTTTCGGCACGTTACCCTGCTCATCCGCCAGACCGGCGCGCTTCGTCACACCCAGCAACGTACCGGTGTTGTCGAACACGTCCACAAACAGGAAGGCAAAAATCACGCTCACCAGGCCGACGTTAAAGGCACCCGCGATATCCAGATGCAGGAAAGTCGGGGCGATTGACGGCGGTGCAGAGAACACGCCACCAAACGGCGTCAGGCCAATGCCCATCGACAGGAAGGTGACGATCAGAATACCGATCAGCACCGCACCGGTAACGCGACGCGCTTCCAGCACCACGATGATGACAAAGCCCAGCAGTGCCAGCAGTGGACCCGGCTTGGTCAGATCACCCAGACCCACCAGCGTCGCCGGGTTATCCACCACGATACCCGCCCCTTCCAGCGCAATCAGCGCCAGGAACAGGCCGATACCCGCCGCAATCCCGGCGCGCAATGGCAACGGAATGCTGGCAATAATCCATTCACGAATTTTGAACACCGACAAAGCAAAGAAGATACAGGCAGAGAGGAATACCGCACCCAGCGCGATTTGCCAGGTGTAACCCATATGCAGTACCACTGTGTAAGTAAAGAAGGCGTTGAGGCCCATACCCGGTGCCAGCGCAATCGGGTAGTTGGCAATCAGGCCCATCAGGACACAGCCAATCGCCGCCGCCAGACAGGTCGCCACAAAGACCGCACCCTTATCCATGCCAGTGGCACCGAGGATGCTTGGGTTAACGAACAGGATATAGGCCATTGCCAGGAAGGTGGTTATGCCCGCAATAACTTCGGTGCGGACCGTTGTGTTGTGCGCTTTTAGCTTGAATAGTTTTTCTAACATCATCATCTCTCGTGATGGGGAGACGTCACTGACGTGCGTTCTCTTGCCAATGGGGTGTGCATGCGCGTTATTGTTTCGGGAAAAAGCAGACGGGGCTGCATGCTCTGCCATCGATCCGCCTTGTAGTCAAACTCCTTTCCCCTCAGTCCTCATAGCAATTGCTATGCCATGCCGGGACGCAATCGTTTACCTTCTCAATCACAGCACCGGCTAAGACTATTCTGAACCAGAACGAGGCGCGATTATGGTGCATTGCACTATGTGCGCGCAATCGTTTTCCCACACGTCAATGAGGGCATGAAAAAAGATTGCGGTAACGCACGCTTTCGCATTCTGTCAGGCGATGTCGCTCACGTTTCTGTTGCCTGATGCAGCAGGCAAAAGTGGTCGGTATACACTCTCCGTTAACTCTTCCATAACAAAAGAGGCCCGTAATGAAGCCCGCAATTCTGGTAGTGGATGACGATCGTGCCGTCTGCGAACTGCTGCATGATGTGTTGAGTGAACATGTTTTTACCGTTTATAGCTGCCACCAGGGCAAAGACGCGCTGACCTTACTGGCGGCGCATCCGGAAATTTCGCTGGTCATGCTGGATATGATGCTGCCGGACACCAACGGCCTGCTGGTGTTGCAGCAGATGCAACGACAACGGCCCGAACTGCTGGTGATCATGCTGACCGGCATGGGATCGGAAGCGGATATGGTGGTCGGGCTGGAAATGGGCGCGGACGATTATATTGCCAAACCCTTCAATCCCCGCGTGGTGGTGGCACGCGCCCGTGCCGCGTTACGCCGTTGCGGACGGCTGGCGCAACCGGACAACCTTCAGGATGATGGCTGGCAATTTAATGGCTGGCGGCTGGATGAAGCACGTTGCCAGTTGTTCAACCCCCAGCGCGAAAGTGTGCCGCTCACCCAGGGCGAGTATGCGCTGCTGCGCGCGCTGGTGTGCCATGCACGCAAAGTGCTGACGCGTGATCAATTGCTGGAACTCACCCACAGCGAAACCCTGGATGTGTTTGATCGCACCATTGATGTGTTGATTATGCGGCTGCGGCGCAAGATTGAAATGAATCCGCACCAGCCCAGCCTGATTCGCACCATCCGCGGCCTCGGTTATGTTTTTTCCGCTGATGTGATGCGCCCGGCGTCGGTAGCGCTGGTCACGCAAATCGCCTGACCCATCCAGCGCTGCATCTCGCTCAAAGGGCGGGTGCCGTCCAGCGCATTGGCCGCCTGCAAATTGAAACAGGCGCAGGTATGCGCCAGCTTTAAGGTGTCGGTCATCGGCCAGCCCTGGTGGCTGGCATACAGCACCCCGGCACAGAAGGCATCCCCTGCGCCAACGCTGCCGACAATCTCCTCCGGCTGTAACTGCCACGCCGGTTGCCAGTGCCCTTCACCACCGACCTGCAACCCCCATGCGCCCTCGGGGGCATGGATCACCACGCGCTGACGCACCCCTTGCTGCGCCAGCCAACGGGCAGCGGCAGCAAAGCTGGCGGGCGCTGCCAGTCCCTGTGTACTGCGCAGGCTGATACCGGTGAGCGATTGCGCTTCCAGTTCGTTAATCACCAGATAGTCGAGCCAGCGTAACGCGGGCACCACCAATGCCTGATACTCCCCGGCACGCGACACCAGATCGAGTGAGGTCAGATAACCGCGCTGCTGCATCTGCGCCAGCAACTGTGCGCTGCGCGTGCCCCAGGTTGTATCCGGCACATCGAGGGCATCCAGCAGCAGCAGATACCCCAGATGGAAGATGCGATGATCGGTATTCACCGTGGCAAACTGCGCCAGATCGAGCTGCGCATTGGCTCCCCGCGCATGGAAGAAGGTGCGCTGCCCATCGGGCGTGGTCATCACCTGGGTCATGGCGGTATTCACGCTGCGGATACGCTGGACAAAACGTCGTTCAACATGATGCTGGTCCAGCAGTTGCACCAGGTAGTCGCCGTCACTGTCCTCACCAATCATCCCGACAGCCGCCAGCGGCAGGTTGATCTGCATACGTGCCAGGGTGAATAACACATTCGGCACCGCACCACCGCTACATTTTTCGCTGTGGTGGATTTCGGCCAGCCAGCCCTGCTCCGGCCAGTGGCTGATACGCTGCACATGATCCACCAGCATGCTGCCTGCCGCTAAGATGCCGCTGCGTGCCACCATCTCAGGCTCTCCCGGCGCTGCCAAATACCCGCATCTGCTGCGCCACCACGTTGGCGATATCGCGCTCCACTGCCATCAGCAGTTCGGCAAAGGCATCGTAGCGCGCTTCACGCTGGGCAATCTGGCTCTCAATTGCCCCCAGCGCCGCCTGAGACATGCCGGTGTAGAAATTGATTTTATGGATACCCAGACTGATGGCGTGACGGAAATCCGCATCGCTGATGCCGGAACCACCGTGCAGCACCAGCGGCACGCGCGTCGCATCGCGGATCGCCGCCAGCCGGTCGAAATCGAGTTTCGGTTCGCCTTTGTATTTGCCATGCGCATTACCAATCGCCACCGCCAGACAATCAATGCCGGTGCTGCGCACAAACTCCGCCGCCAGTCGGGGATCGGTAAATTTGTCGCTGTCCGCTTCACCAAACAACGCACCACCTTCATCCCCGCCGACCGCGCCGAGTTCCGCTTCCACCGACACCCCGAGCGCGTGGCAGATCTTCACCACTTCCTGGGTCTGGCGCACATTCTCGTCATAACTGAGGGTGGAACCATCAAACATCACTGAGGTAAAACCGAGACGGATCGCCTGCATCACCGCCTCGAAATGCAGGCCGTGATCGAGGTTAAGCACCACCGGAATATCGTGCAATGCCGCCTCTGTGCGGATGGCCGCAATCAGATGATCGAGGCTGACATACTTAAAATGCACTTCGGCGATATTGATGATAAACGGCGAACGCTGCTGCTCTGCCGCATGGAACAGGGCACGCAGAAAGTGGGTATCGAGCACGTTAAACGCGCCGAGGGCATAACCGTTTTGTTGCGCATGAGCCAGGCCCTGCGCCAGTGAGATCAGTGCCATATCGTTGCTCCTTCAGTCCAGCCAGCGGGCATATTCGTTACACAGCAGCCAGCGCGGATCTTCATCCTCATCAATCGGGTTGAAGCGCGCCAGCGGGGTAAGAAAAACATTGTCGTGCTCGTCATCGTTCGGCATGGAAACCTCCCCCACCAGCACGTCGCCATAACCCTCTTCGCCCCAGAAGCTGTGCCAGATACCCGGCACCAGGGTGACGCTCTCCCCCGGCGACAGGCGCAGTTGTGATCCAGCAGCATGGGTCTGACGGATGCCATCGAGGGTGACGTTCACCGGTGTGTTGGCCAGCCGATCGCCATCACGATTGTGCAGTGTCACAATCAGGTTGCCGCCGCCACGATTGATAATGTCTTCCATCTTTTGCGGGTGGTAGTGCATCGGCGTCACCTGCCCTTCCCGCACATGCATGATCTTTTCCGCGTAGGGTTTCGCCCACGGCTTGCCGCCGCGCGAACCGTTACGCAGGGTGAACAGGGTTAAACCCGTCTGAAAGAAATCCTGCGCGCCAAAGCTGGTGACATCCCAGCCGAGGTGCAGCGCCAGCAGCTCGTCGGCCGCTGGCTTATCCAGCGCACGCCACTGGCTCAGGCCGTAATCGGCCCAGCTGGGCAGATGGACATCCTGGCGCATAAAGAATTCACGGGTGAGTTGCAGAATGGTATTCACTTCCGAACGTTGCATCACTGCGTCTCCGGTCAGTGGAAAGTGGGGGCGGCCCATGGCGCACCGCCCGCGTCGGTTATTTCACCGTCCAGCCTTTGTAGCTGCTGACATTGTTGCGGTCGATCATCGACACCGGGATCAGCACTGGCTTATCCGGCGCAGGTTTGCCTTGCAGGATGTCATAACCGATCTCCACCGCTTTCGCCGCCATCACCTGCGGGTCCTGCGCCGGGGTGGCGACAAACAGTGAACCTTTGCGTTTCAGCGCCTCTTCACCGTCCGGGCTGCCATCGACGCCAACAATAAAGAATTCGTGGCGCTGCGCCTGTTTGGCGGCTAAATCCGCGCCGATGGCGGTTGGATCGTTAATGGCGAACACCGCATCAATTTTCGGGTTAGCCGACAGCAGGCCGGTCATCACTTCCAGCCCACCTTCACGGCTGCCTTTGGCGTTCTGGTTGGAGGACAGGATCTTGATATCCGGGTGGGTTTTGAACTCGTTCATGCAGCCTTCCACGCGGTTCTGCACCGCTGAAACCGGCGGTCCGTTAATGATCACCACGTTGCCTTTGTCTTTCAGGCGGTCAGAGATGTATTTACAGGCCATCGCCCCTGCTGCGGTGTTATCGGAGGTGATGGTGGCATCGGCACCTTCAGCGGCCACGTCCACCGCCACCACCACGATCCCGGCATCACGGGCGCGTTTAACGGCAGGCGCGATCCCTTTCGAGTCAGCAGCGTTGAGGATGATCATGTCCACTTTGGCGGCAATAAAGTTGTCGATTTGCGCCACCTGCTGGCCGAGATCGTAACCGCTGGAGACCAGCGTCACCTTCACGTCATCTCCCGCCAGCTTGCGTGCTTCCAATGCCGCCCCTTTGGTGATCTGCACGAAGAACGGGTTGGCGAGGTCGCCGACGGTGACACCAATGGCTTTTAACTCTTTGGCCTGGACCAGCGGTGCGCTGAGAAGCGTGGCCGCCAGCAGTCCGGTGATAATCGGATTAAAACGCATAGTCGATGTTCTCCTGCTTTTTTTGTTGGTATTGCATTGCGCGATAAATCGCGCCGCTACAAAATCGTGCGCCATCCCGTAGCGGCGCGATTTATCGCGCGTCTTTTTCTCTTTCAACCGACGTGATGCCGGGTACGGTACTTGTCGATCAACACGGCGATAATGATCACTCCCCCCTTAATCACCAGTTGCCAGAAGTACGACACCCCCATCAGCGTCATGCCGTTGTTCAGCGTGGCGATAATCAACGCACCAATCAGCGTGCCGGTGATGGTGCCGATACCGCCGACAAAGCTGGTGCCGCCGAGGATCACCGCAGCAATCGCGTCCAGCTCGTAGCCCACCCCGAGGTTGCCGTTGGCGCTGTATAGCCGCGAGGCGCTCATCAACCCGCCCAGCCCGGACAGCAGGCCACTGACGGCATAGACGAACGCCAGCACCGCCCCGACCTTGATGCCGGTGAGACGTGCCGCCTGCATATTGCCGCCCACCGCGTAGATATGAACCCCAAGCGTAGTGCGGCGCAGAATGAACCAGCACAAGGCAATCACCGCAAAGGCAATGACAATCAGCCACGGAATCGGCCCAATATAGCCATTGCCTATCCACTCAAAGTTAATGTCGGAGTTAATCACCGTAGTGCCGTCCGCCAGCAGATAAGCCGCGCCACGCAAGGCGGTGTAGGTGCCGAGGGTGACGATAAACGGCGGCAGTCCGGCCCAGGCCACCAGCAGGCCGTTGAACAGCCCCATGATCAGGCCCGCCCCCAGCGCCGCCGGGATGGTCAGGCTGGCAAACGCCGGGTCGAGCGAGACCACCATCGCCACCACCGCCGTGGTGCCGAGCATCGAACCGACCGACAAATCAATGCCGCCGGTGAGAATGACAAAGGTCATGCCTGCCGCCAGCACGATGTTAATTGATGCCTGACGGGTGATGTTCAGCAGGTTGGCTTCAGTAAAAAAGTTGGGGGCAACAAAACCAAACACCGCGACGATCAGAATCAAAATTGGCAGGATGCCGACGGTCTGCAACAGATCCGCCATCAACGCACGTTTCAGCGTCGGGTTTTTCATACGGGTGGTTTCACTGGTCATCCGCGTCTCCTCAAGGCTCGACCGGCTGTGCGCCGGTGGCCAGTGTCATAATGTTTTCCTGGCTAATCTCTTCACCGCTCAGTTCACCGGCAATGGTGCCTTCGCGCATCACGTATACCCGGTCGCTCATCCCCACCACTTCCGGCAGTTCACTGGAGATCATCAGGATTGCCACGCCCTGCTGCGCCAGCTGGCTCATCATGCGGTAGATTTCACTTTTGGCACCGACATCCACGCCACGCGTGGGTTCATCGAGGATCAGGATGCGCGGGGCAATCGCCACCCAACGCGACACCAGCAGCTTCTGCTGATTGCCGCCGGACAGGCCACCGGCGCGCACCTGGGCATGGGGAACACGAATGTTGAGAGTCTGGATCGCCTCACTGGCGATCTTCTGGCCTTTGCGGCGATTAAGCAGGCCATAGCTGGCATCACGTTCCAGCGTCGCCATCACAATGTTTTCCTGGGCGGCCAGTTCGAGAAACAACCCCTGCTCTTTACGGTTCTCGGTGAGAAAGCCAATGCCGTGGGCGATGGCTTCACGCGGGGAGTGGATTTTGACCTTCTCGCCGTCAATCCAGACCTCGCCGCCACTCGATTTGTGTACACCAAAAATCAGCTGCGCCAGTTCGCTGCGCCCGGCCCCCACCAGACCCGCCAGCCCGACAATCTCCCCGGCGCGCACCGCCAGGCTGCTGGGATGGACTTTTTTGCCGTCTGTCAGATGGTTCACCGCGAGACGAATTTCGCCGAAGGGAATGGTGCGATCTTTGTTGAACAGATCGCTGAGCGGACGCCCAACCATCATACGCACCAGTTCGCTGGCGTTGAGTTGATCACGCGTCAGACTGCCGACGTACTGACCATCACGCAGCACGCTGACGCGGTCGGAGAGTTCATACACCTCCGCCATGCGGTGGCTGATATAGATGATCGCCATCCCCGCGCTGCGCAGACGTTTGATCAAGGCAAACAGCTGCTCGGTTTCACGGTTGGAGAGCGCGGCGGTGGGTTCATCCATCACCAGGATGCGGCTGTTGCGATGCAGCGCGCGGGCGATCTCCACCTGCTGCTGCTCGGCAATGCTGAGACGGCTGACCAGATCGGTGGCGCTGAACTGCGCACCAAGGCGATCGATCACCTGCTGCGCCTCTTCCGCCATCTGGCGACGTTTGACCAGACCTACGCGGGTGATTTCGCTACCGAGAAAGATGTTTTCCGCCACCGTCAGATTGGGGGCCAGATTGATCTCCTGATAAATCAGGGTGATGCCTGCCGCCAGCGCGTCTTTCGGCCCTTTGATGACATAGGGTTGACCATCAATCAGGATTTCCCCACTGCTGGCGGTGTATGCCCCGGCCAGAATTTTCATCAGCGTGCTTTTGCCCGCGCCGTTTTCCCCCATCAGCGCATGCACCTCGCCGGGCCAGACTGTCAGATCCACCCCTTTCAGCGCGTAGAAACTGCCAAAGCGCCGGGTAATTTCCCGCATTTCCAGAATCGGTGTGGCCGCCATCGGTTCGCTCCTGCTGGCAAATCGTGCAGCGAGTTAAGCAATGACAGATAAATGGAAAATGTCAGCCACCATTCATATTTGTCATAAAGCGCCGACCTGGCACTTCTATACTCGCGCAGAAAAGGGCCGGTTGGAGGACGCAGCATGAGTCGAAGTCTGCACTGGCAGGTGGGCGCGCGCGGTCGCCTGCTGCTGTTTAATCTGCTGGTGGTGTGCGTCACCCTGGCAGTGGGTCTGGTGGCAATTAGTGGATTTCGCCACGCCGGTCACATTCAGGAACAGGCGCAGGCACAAACCCTCGCCGATATGAGCGGCAGCCTGGCGCTGGCACGCGACACCGCCAACGTGGCAACCGCCGCAGTACGGCTTTCCCAGGTGGTGGGTGCACTGGAGTACCAAAGTGAATCGGCGCGCCTGCAACAAACCCAGCAGGCGTTGCAGCACTCGCTGAATCAACTGGCGCGTGCACCGCTGGCGTTGCTGCAACCGGTCTTGCTGCAACGCATCCGTGAACGCAGCCAGATGCTGGAGCAAAGCATCAATCAGCTGCTGCTCAAGGGCCATGAGCGCCATCTGCAACGCAACCGGATGCTGAGTGGCCTGTGGCAGGCTCAGTTGCTGCTCAACCATATCGATAGCCTGGCAGTGCAGCAGCCCTTTTCCCCCGACCTGCGCCAGCAAACGACCCGCCTGCTCACCGTCGCCATTCAGTCCACTACGCCACAGGCAGCAGTACGCCAGCTGAATACGCTATTCGATGCCTGGTCAGCGCTGCCAACGCAGGGGGTACTGGCGGATAAAGTGCAGCAACTGGTCAGCACCGAACGTGCACTACTGCCGGTTGCCACCGAGCTGGATCAGAGCGATATCACCATTGCCTACGCCACCTATCGCATCAAAGCGCTGGTGGCCATGCTTAACGATGACATCACCCATTACGTGCAGCTGGTGGCGCAGCAAACTGACACTCGCAGCCAGGCCACCCATCAGGAGCTGGACTCCATCATCGGCTTTATCGGCCTGTTTATGCTGCTGGCGCTGCTGATCACCGGGTATGCCGGTTACTACATTTATCGCAACCTGGGTTCCAGCCTGACGGCCATCGCCCACGCCATGACGTTGCTGGCGCAGGGGGAGAAAAGCGTCAATGTGCCCGGGCTGGCGCGACGTGACGAGCTGGGGGATCTGGCGCGTGCCTTTAACGTGTTCGCGCGCAATACCGCCTCGCTGGCACACACCTCGCGTCTGCTGAAAGAGAAAAGTAACCAGCTGGAGTCCACCTTTCTGGCGATGCGTGATGGTTTTGCCCTGTTCGACAACAGCGGCGGGCTGGTGGTGTGGAATGCGCAATACGCGCAACTGCTGGGCATCGCGCCGCGTGAACTGCATCGTGGCCTGCATTATCAGCAATTGCTGAAACGGCTGGAGATTGAACTGAACGGGCTGGGCGAGGCCCAGGAAGTGCGGCTGGCAGATGGTCGCACGCTGGAGCTGCGTTTCAGCCCGGTGCCACGGCGTGGCATGGTCAACACCGTGCTGGAACGCACCACACGCAAAGCACTGGAAGAGGCGCTGCTGCATAGCCAGAAAATGAAGGCGGTTGGACAACTCACCGGCGGGCTGGCCCACGATTTCAACAATCTGCTGGCGGTGATTATTGGCAGCCTGGCCCTTACCGTGGATCAACTGCCACCCGGCAGCCTCGCCAGTCGTATCGAACGCGCAAGACAAGCGGCTGACCGAGCCGCCCAGCTCACCCAGCGTCTGCTGGCTTTTTCACGCAAGCAGGCACTCTACCCACGCGCCGTGTCGGTGGTCGATTTGGTAGATAATTTGCAGGGCCTGTTGCAGCACTCGCTGCTGCCAGGCCAGCAACTGGTGATTGAGGCCGAGCGCCCCGGCTGGCCCGCGTGGATCGACGCCGGGCAGCTGGAGAATGCGCTGATGAATCTGGTGGTCAATGCGCGCGATGCGATGGAAAAACAGAGCGGCACCATCCGTCTGCGCGTCTGGCATCAGCAACGCGACGAAGGCGACCGTGTCACCATTGAAGTGATCGACCACGGATGCGGCATGTCCGCCGAGGTGCAGACGCAGGTGTTCGAACCGTTTTTCACCACCAAAGCGATTGGCAGCGGTAGCGGGCTGGGGTTGTCGATGGTGTATGGCTTTGTCCGTCAGTCCGGCGGGCAAATCGAACTGGAAACCGCGCCCGGCCAGGGCACCACGGTGCGCCTGTTACTGCCGCGTGCTCCTGATGTGGCACAGCCCGCATCCGTCGTTGCGCCCCACTTGCTGAGCGCCAGTGCTGACCGGCTGGTGCTGGTACTGGATGACGAACCGTCGGTGCGCCAGACGTTGTGCGAACATTTACATCAGCTGGGCTACCTGACGCTGGAGTGTGGCGATGGCGAAAGCGCACTGACGCTGCTGCGCCAGACGCCAGATATCGAACTGCTGATCAGTGACCTGATGCTACCCGGCAACCTCAACGGTGCCGATGTGATCCGCCAGGCGCAGCAGCAGTGGCCGCAACTGGCGACGCTGCTGATCAGTGGACAGGATTTGCGCCAGACGCCGGTGATGCTGCCGCTGTGTGAGCGGCTGGCAAAACCCTGGCATCAGGCGCAGCTGGTGCAGGCGCTGGAACGCGCCTGGCAGCGCAGTGAACGGCTCAGTCGCGCGCGGCGGGCTGCCACAGCGGCACCGCTTTCCCGGTGATGTAACGTTTACGCAGACGGCTGGAGACAACATCCATAATCATCACGATCGCCGCGAGGATCACGGTGATAAACATCACCACATCCCAGTTCCACAGGCGCATGTTCTCGGCATACACCAGGCCGACACCACCTGCGCCGACAAAGCCCAGCACTGCCGCCGAGCGGGTGTTGGATTCAATCTGGTACAGGCTGAGGGCGAGGAAAGTCGGGAACGACTGGGTGAAAATACCGAAGCGGTGTTTTTGCAGGCTGTTGGCCCCGACGGCTCCCAGGCCACGGCTCGGCGAACGCTCCACCGCTTCGTGTCCTTCAGCATACAGTTTGCCGAGCAGGCCAATGTCCTGCATCACAATCGCCAGCACCCCGGCCAGCGGCCCCATGCCGACCGCGCGCACAAAGATCAGACCCCAAATCGCCATATCGATGCCGCGCAATATATCCAGTACACGACGCATCAGCAGCGAAATCGGGCGGGTAAGCGGGTCGTGCATCACGTTACGCGCCGCCAGGAAGGAAATCGGTAGCGCCAGCAGCGTCGCGGTGAAGGTACCGGCAAACACAATCGCCAGCGTGATGCCAATCTGCGACAGGTAATAACCGAATGGCCAGTTGGCGAAATCCTGCCAGACAAACATGCGCAGGAAATAACGTCCCAGCTGCTGGCAGCCAATCAACAGGCGACTCCATTCGATACCAAAAACTTCAAAGAAAAAGATGTAGTAGAGCAGCACGGCCAGCGCGATCAGCGCAATGCGGCGCAGATAACGCTTTTGCGCGGCAAACAGCGCCGGGTGTTCCTGCTTCAGTTTGCCGATATCCGGGGCCAGAGCAATCATGCGCGTTCTCCTTCCACCACGCGACGGCGCAGCCAGCCAGAGATCGTATCCAGCAGCGACACCACCACGATGATCAGCAGCAGCGTAATGCTGACCTGATCGTAACGGTCGAGTTTGATATTGGTCATCAGCTCCTGGCCGATACCCCCTGCCCCTACCAGACCCAGAATGGTGGAGGAGCGGAAATTAATCTCCAGACGCATAAAGCTGTAGGAGAGGAAGGTCGGTTTGACCTGCGGCCAGAAGGCAAAACGCATGCGCTGCAATTTGCTGGCACCGCAGGCGGCCAGGCCGCGTACCGGCTTGTCGGAAGCACTTTCAATCGATTCGTAGAACAGCTTGGTCAGGCTGCCAACAGTGTGCAATGCCAGCGCAAGAAAGCCGGGAATGGCACCGATGCCAAAGGCCATCACGAACATCACCGCCCACGCCAGTTCCGGCATGGTGCGCAAAAAGGCGACAAACGCGCGAATGGCGAGACGCACGCCAGCGGGAGATTGTGTATTGTCGGCGGCGAAAAAGGCCAGCCCGGCGGCGATAGCCACGCCAATCACCGTTGATGAAATCGCCAGCTGTAAGGTTTCCCAGATCAGCGGCAACTGAATATTCAGGCGATAGCCCCAATACGCGAAGGAACCTTCGGTTTTCACATCAGCAAACAGCACCGGAAAATGCAGCACCGGCATGGTTTCGCCAATGTAATCAAAGAAATGTGGCAATGATTGCCAGACAGTGACCAGGTTGAATTCCGCGATTTTGCCCGCAGCAAGATACAGTGCCACCAGCAACAGCGACCACAGCAACGTGTCACGCTTTTGCTGACGACGGATGCGTTGATAGTAGTGTTCGAAATCGGTCAAAGGGGAGGTCCTGTGGTTGGAATGCGTACCATAACGATGCGATTTAACGCGCAATGAATTGCGCCGCTACGGCAGTGTGCACGATTTCGTAGCGGCGCGATTTATCGCGCAGAGAAAGCGTTAGCCGCGGCTGCCCTTCATCAGGTCACGCTTCATATCAATGATGTTCTGATAGTCAGCGACAGTTGCCGGGCCGATATGCTGCTCACCGCCCACTGCTTTAACAAAGCAGCTGTGATCTTCTTTATCCAGTTTCTTGATGGTTGCCACCACTTTTTCTTTAAAGTCGGCTGGCAGATTGTTGCTCACCAGGATTGGGCCGTTCGGGATCAACGGTGATTTCCAGATGATGCGAATCTGTTTCATCAGGTCCGGGTGGTCCATACGAATCAAACGACCAAACGCACCTGAGGTGTAACCGGTGTTGTAATCACCCACCAGTGAAGTCCAGGTTACCGCGCCGTCAAACTGACCATTCAGCACGCCGAGGATGTCCTGCTCGTGGCCGCCGGAGAAGGTCACGTTAGAGAAGGTGCCTTTGTACTTATCATCCACCGTGCCGCCAAACTCTTTCTTGAATGCCTGGTTCGGCATCAGGAAGCCAGAGGTCGAATCCGGGTCGGCCATGCCGAAGGATTTACCTTTCAGGTCTTCCAGCTTTTTGTACGGGCTGTCCGCTTTAACGATCACCACCGAGTGGTAACCTTGTGAACCGTCTTTGTCATCCACCACGATACCAACGATATCGACCGCTTTCGGGTTCTGCAGGTAGACCGAGGCATACGATGCCGGTGACATGCTCAGTACCAGGTCAATTTTGTTACCCAACAGGCCCTGAATCACGCCTGAGTAGTCAGAAGAGTTACGCAGTTGGGTGTCAACATTCAGCTCTTTGTCGAAGAAAGTTTTCACACACTGGTTGTCGCCAATCTGCTGCGTGGCGTTCTGGCCACCCAGAATCCCGAGGTTAAGTTGCTTAGGGGCATCCGCTGCGTTAACGCCAAAAGCCATCAAAGCGCCAGTCAGTAAAGCTAAAGAGGTCAGTTTCATTGGTGGTTATTCTCTTGCCGTGGGAGTTAGTGGAGCTGGTTAATTTCGTCGCCGTACAGCTCATGCAGCAGGCCGTCGGTCAACTCAGAAGGATGTCCGTCAAACAGCACCTTGCCGCGCTGAATACCGATGACGCGGGTGCAGTAGTTTTTCACCAGTTCAATCGAGTGCAGGTTGACCATCACGCTGATGCCCTGCTCGCTGACCTGGCGCAGCACGTCCATGATGCGTTTGGTGTTTTTCGGGTCGAGAGAGGCTACCGGCTCATCCGCCAGCAGAATCTTCGGGTTCTGCATCAGCGCGCGACAAATCGCCACGCGCTGCATCTGACCACCAGACAGGTTTTCGGCGCGTTGCAGCGCCTGCGGCAGCATGTTCATCCACTGCAACAGCTCAATGGCCTGAGCGCGGTCAGCTTCGGAAAAGACTTTAAAGAAGGATTTCAGTGTGGAGGTCTGGCTGAGACGCCCCAGCAGCACGTTAGTCAGCACATCGAGGCGCGGCACCAGGCAGAAATCCTGGAAAATCATGCCGCATTCGCTGCGCCACTCACGCATCTGGCGACTGTTCAGTGCCACCACGTTGCGTTCCGCTTCGCCGCTACGCTGGGTGAGGATAGAACCCTCGCTGGCTGAGATGGTGCCGTTCAGCATATGTAACAATGTCGATTTGCCTGCGCCGGAGCGGCCAATCACCGCCACCAGTTCCCCCGCATGCAGATCGAAACTGACATTATCCAGTACGCGGTTTTCGCCGTACGCTTTGCACAGTCCCTGCACCGACAACACCTTGTTGCCCTGCTGCAGGTGCGGAACATAAGGATTGTCGACCACGGTTTTCAGTAATGCCTGTGCCATATTCCGCTCCGTTTCATCTGAGGTGTGAATTGCCCGCTTATTACGGCCAAACGGGATGAACACTTGATGACAGCAAAATGATCAAACCGTGACAGCGTGCCCACTAACAGCGCGATAAATCGCGCCGCTACGGTTGGGTGCGATTTGTAGCGGCGTGATTCATCACGCGGGGTTTTCCAGCAGCAAACGCAGTTGCCGCAGCGTATCCGCCAGCGCGCCATCGTTATTGAGCGGAAAGCTGTGGGCCGGGAGCGGCTCAGCGGCACGGGCGAGGCGGCGGGCGATCTCCGCCTCGCTTTCGCGTCCACGCTGCCGCAGACGCGCCGCCAGTACCTCGGGTGACACCTGCAACACCAGCGGCAGCAGTTGGCTACCGTAGCGTTGCTGCGCCACCGGCAGATGCAGCCGCGAACCATTGACCAGCACGTTAAGATCGCGTGCCAGCCAGTGGTCGATTTCTTCACCCAGACCATAGCTAAGACCGTGCGCCTGCCAGCTGAGGGCAAACAACCCGAGCGCCTCACGCCGCCGAAACTCCGCTTCGCTCAGCGCCACATGGTTCTCACCCCCGGCATCCGCCGGGCGTGTAATGTAGCGATGGGCAATCACCAGACGCTCCGGCGGTGCTTCACGCAGCGCGTTGAGCAGGCTGTCTTTCCCCGAACCAGATGGCCCGGTCAGCCAGATCAGGCGCGCCATCAGAACACCAGCCTGCCCTGCGACCATACATGACGAATATGCGGATGACCGTGATCGGTGTGCGCCAGTACCAGGTCAGCACGCAGTCCTTCGGCGATGGTGCCGCGATCCTGCAAACCGATGGCCCGCGCCGGATTACGTGTCACCAGCGCCACCGCCTGCGGCAGTTCCAGCGTGTTGCGTTCATCCGCCGTTAGGCGGAACACCGCATCCAGCAGGCTGGCTGGGTAGTAATCCGAGGAGAGAATATCCAGCAGACCGGCACTCGCCAGCTCCCAGGCTGCCACATTGCCGGAGTGCGAACCGCCGCGCACAATATTGGGCGCGCCCATCAGCACCTGCATTCCACAGGCACGTGAAGCGGCAGCGGCTTCCAGCGTGGTGGGGAATTCGGCAATCGCACTGCCGACGTCGTGAGATTCGGCCACGTGCGCCGCCGTGGCATCATCGTGGCTGGCAATCGGAATACCACGCGCCCGGCACATCGCCGCAATGGCGTTGCGGTTCGGCTGTGACCATTCGGCCGCCAGCGCCAGCTGTTCGCGTTCAAACTCGTCCATTTGTGCGTCATTGAGCTGATATTTGCCCTGATAATAATCGCGGTACTTCTCCAGGGAGGCGTACTGACGCTGGCCTGGCGAGTGATCCATCAGCGACACCAGCGACAGTTCCGGCGTGCTTACCAGCGCTTCAAACAGCGTCAGCGTGGTGTGATAAGGCAGTTCACAGCGCAGATGCAGCTGGTGATCGACGCGGTTCAACCCTTTGCGATTGCTGTCGCGGATGGCGTCGATCATCTTGTTGAGGTTATCGAGGCGATGACCGCCGTCACGCACATCACCCACGCCAATCGCATCCAGCACCGTGGTAATGCCGCTGGCAACCATCAGCGCATCATGGCTGCTCATGGCCGAATGGGCAGGCCAGTCCACTTTCGGACGCGGAGTGAAGAATTTATCCAGGTTGTCGGTATGCAGCTCCACCAGCCCAGGCAGCAGATACGCCTGTTCGCCATCCAGCGCGCCAGGTTGCTGGCTGTTGCTGTCGCTAAAGCTGGCGATACGCCCCTCGCGGATCTCCAGCGATCCGGCCACCACTTCATTTTCCAGCACCAGTCGGACGTTATTGACGATCATGCTTCTGCTCCTGTTTGTACCGGCTGCATGACGTGCAGGCGATCGGCCACGCGACTGCGCACCGCTTCGTCATGAAAAATACCTACGATGGCCGCACCCCGGGCGCGCGCCTGTTCAATCAGTTCCACCACCGCCGCGCTGTTGGCGCTGTCGAGGGAAGCGGTCGGTTCATCCAGCAGCAGCACCGGATAATCAGCGATAAAACCACGCGCGATATTGACGCGCTGCTGCTCACCGCCGGAGAAAGTTGACGGAGCCAGTGACCACAGGCGTTGTGGCACATTCAGGCGTGTCAGCAGCTCTTTGGCGCGTTTCTCGCAGAAGGCGCGCTCCACACCACGCTCCAGCAGCGGCTGCATCACGATTTCCAGCGTCGGTACGCGCGGGATGACACGCAGAAACTGGCTGACCCAGCCAATGGTGTTGCGGCGAATGGCAAGGATCTGGCGCGCCGGTGCCTGCGCCATATCGATCCATTCCCCGGCATGTTGCAGCCAGATATGGCCGCTGTTGGCCTGGTAGTTGCCGTACAGCGCACGCAACAGCGTTGATTTGCCGCTACCGGAGCGGCCATGCAGCACCACACATTCGCCCGTGTTGACTTCCAGACTGGCGTCCTGCAACACCGGCAGCGCCACGCCGCTCTGGTTGTGCAGCACAAAGGTCTTACACAGCTTCTCCACGCGCAATTGCGTATTCATGGTTGACTCCGCCATTAGTTGAGCACCGAAGAGACCAGCAGTTGTGTATAAGGATGATGCGGATCGTCCAGCACCCGATCGGTGAGGCCGCTTTCCACTACCCTGCCCTGTTTCATCACCAGCAGACGATGCGCCAGCAGGCGTGCCACACCGAGATCGTGGGTGACAATCACCACCGCCAGATTGAGTTCGCGCACCAGGGTGCGCAGTAAATCCAGCAGACGCGCCTGCACCGACACATCCAACCCGCCAGTGGGTTCATCCATAAACACCAGCGAGGGCTGGGTGACGAGGTTGCGTGCAATCTGCAAACGCTGCTGCATCCCGCCGGAGAAGGTGGTCGGCAGGTCATCGATGCGACCAGCCGGGATCTCCACATCCTGCAACCAGCGCATCGCTTCGGCGCGGATATTGCCGTAATGACGCTGCCCGACCGCCATCAAACGCTCGCCGATATTGCCGCCCGCTGTCACCTGCGGACGCAGGCCATCGAGCGGATGCTGATGGACCACGCCCCATTCGGTGCGCAGCAGGCGACGTCGGTCGCTCTCGCTCAGCTGATACAGGTCCTGATTGCGATAAATAATATTGCCCTGCTGCGGCGCTAAACGCGCTGACAGGCTGCGCAGCAGCGTGGTTTTGCCGGAGCCGGATTCGCCGACGATCCCCAGCACTTCGCCGGGATAAAGTTCAAAGCTGACCTCCTCAAAGCCTTTGCCAGGCGCGTAAAGGTGAGTAAGGTTATTGACCGCAAGCAGCGGCTGTTCACTGTGCATGCTGTTGTTCCTGCTGCTGGTGGCAAAAATCGGTATCGGAGCAAACAAACATGCGCGTACCGGCGTCATCCATCACCACTTCATCGAGATAGCTGTGACGTGAACCGCACAGCGCACAAGGTTGATCCCACTGTTGTACGCTGAATGGGTGATCGTCGAAGTCGAGACTTTCCACTTTGGTATACGGCGGCAGCGCATAGATGCGTTTCTCACGCCCGGCACCAAACAATTGCAGCGCGGGCATCATATGCATCTTCGGGTTGTCGAATTTGGGGATCGGCGAGGGGTCCATCACATAGCGATCGTTGACCTTCACCGGGTAAGCGTAGGTGGTGGCGATATGGCCGTAGCGGGCGATGTCTTCATACAGTTTCACCTGCATGATGCCGTACTCTTCCAGCGCGTGCATGGTGCGGGTTTCGGTCTCACGCGGCTCGATAAAACGCAGCGGTTCCGGGATCGGCACCTGAAAAATCAGCACCTGATCTTCCTCCAGCGGCGTCTCCGGAATGCGGTGACGTGTCTGGATCAGCGTGGCATCCACGGTGCGTTCCGTGGTGGCCGCACCGCTGACACGCTGGAAGAAGCGACGGATCGACACCGCGTTGGTAGTATCGTCTGCGCCCTGGTCAATCACCTTCAGCACGTCCTGATCGCCAATGATGCTGGCGGTGATCTGAATCCCGCCGGTACCCCAGCCATAGGGCATCGGCATTTCGCGTCCGGCAAACGGCACCTGATAACCCGGGATGGCGACCGCTTTGAGGATGGCGCGGCGGATGGTGCGTTTGGTTTGCTCATCCAGATAGCCGCTGTTATAGCCGCTCAGTTCACTCATCATTCTGCTCCTGATGCTGTTGGCGCAGCCGCTTGAGCAGCTCCAGCTCCGCCTGGAAATCGACGTAGTGCGGCAACTTCAGGTGCGAGACAAAGCCCGCGGCTTCAACGTTGTCGGCGTGGGCCAGCACAAACTCTTCGTCCTGCGCCGGGCTGGTGATGCGTTCCTGGTACTCGCGGGTTTGCAGCGCGCGATCCACCAGCGCCATCGCCATCGCTTTACGCTCGGTACGGCCAAATACCAGGCCGTAACCACGGGTAAATTGCGGTGGGTTATCGTCCTGAGAGGCGAAGCCGTTGACCATCTCACATTCGGTCAGCAGGATTTCGCCAATCTCAATCTCGAAACCCAGCTCTTCCGGGCAGATGGCGACGCTGAGATAGCCAGTACGGATTTCACCGGCGAACGGGTGGTTGCGGCCATAACCACGCTGGGTCGAATAGCCCAGCGCCAGCAGAAAACCTTCATCACCGCGCACCAGCTGTTGCAGACGCGCGGCGCGCGATGCCGGAAAAGATGGCGGTTCACGGGTGATATCGCACGGCTCGCTGCCATCATCTTCCTCACGCATGGCCAGCCCTTCGGCGGTCATCATGCTGAACATATGCGGGCAATGCTGCGGCAGCACCTGGTCGTCACGTGCGGCTGACGGGGTTTCACCGTTCGCCAGCAGGGTAAAATCCAGCAGGCGGTGGCTGTAATCATAGGTTGGGCCAAGTACCTGGCCACCGGGCAGATCTTTGTACACTGCCGAAATACGACGCTCAATACGCATCGCATCGGTGTCTAACGCCAGGCTGTCCGCCAGGCGTGGCAACGTGGTGCGATAGGCGCGCAGCAGGAAAATCGCTTCGACTAAATCGCCGCTCGCCTGCTTGATCGCCAGCGCCGCCAGCTGCGGATCGTAGATGCCGCCTTCGGTCATCACGCGATCCACCGCCAGACCCAGCTGCTCTGCCAGCTGGTCACACTGTAGCTCCGCCAACGCACGATCGCCACGACGTAAATCGGCCTGTAATTGATGGGCGCTGGCTATCGCCTTTTCGCCCCCTTTCACCGCCACATACATCAGCACACCTCCACGTCAGTGGTGCGCGGCAACGCCATCATCGCTTCGCCACAGGTGAAAATCAGATCGACGCCCTGCGGGAACGGATGCGGGCGCTCACGCAGGTAATGAAGAATCGCCGCAGGCAGCTGAGGGGCGATGGCACGCGGTTCACGCAGGCCCGGACCAGACAGACGCAGCGTCAGGCCACCGTTCAGCGATGGCACTTCAATAATCAGCGTGGTGCTTTTTTCTGGTGACAGGTTGTCACCGGCAGCGAAGTGCGCCGGATCAGGGTTGGCGCTGGCATGGGTCAGGGCAAAGGGAGCATCGCGCTCGCTGACAATCGGTACGCCGGTATGGAAACGCAGGTTGCTGCGCAGGATCTCGTTATCAATCTTCTCATCCAGCCACAGGGCGCTTTCCTGATCGACCAGCGTCAGCAGCACCGCCGTTGCCGCCGGTGACAGATCGCCCCAGCCCTGGGCCAGCGGCAATGCCACCATCACGCCCGGCTCACTCATCGCTTTCAGAATGCGACGGAAAGCGCGCTGCGCATCAGCCACCGGATGGTTAAAACTTGCCAGTAATGTCATCAGTTATCTCCGCGAACCAGCGTAAAGAAATCCACTTTGGAGCTGGCGATTTCGCGTGCGCGCAGCTGACGCTGCTCTTCACGCAGGGCCGCCAGCGGGGCAATTATTTTTTCTTCGATCAGCGCCTGGGTTTCCGGCTGCTGTAATAAGGCATCGATCAAGGCGCAACGCTCGGCATGGGCTTTATCGCGTCCCAGCACATAGCTGAACCCGAGGGTGCCATCGTGCAGTTTCACCACTGCACGCGTCATCGTGGCATCGCCCATCACAAAGCGCTTGCCACTGCCCCCCATGCGCGCCTGCAAACGGGTCAGACCGGTTTCTGCCGGACGCACCCGTTCAAAGCTCGGGTTGAGTCGGAGCGGTTGCCAGTGAGCGTCAAGCTGGCTGGCTTCGCTGTGAGCCAGCACCGACATCCAGTGCTGACGGGCCGTAGGTTGTTTCATTAGTGCTCCAGGGTCAGTTCAATCATGTCGCCACGCGTCAGGCTGACGGAGTATTCCGCTACCTGGCCGTCGCTGTTTTTATTCAGGGTGCGTACGCACAGCACCGGCGACTGCAAAGCAATCTCCAGCTGCTGGCACTCTTTGGCCTGTGCACGGCGGGTGCTGATGCGGGTCTGCGCGCGGGTCAGTTGCAGGCCGGCATGCTGCTGTAAATAGTCATGCAGCGAACCGCTGTGGAACTGTTGCAGCACCGGCCACCAGCTCAGCTCAGACAGGTAATGGTTGATGACGCAGACCGGTACGCCATTAACGCGACGCAGGGTACGCAGGTGAATAACGCTGTCCCCTTCCCTGATGCCGAGGGCGCTGGCGACGTCACTACTGGCTGGACGCAGCACCGCCAGCAGACGTTCGCTGGTGGGATGGCTGCCCTGCTCCAGCAGGTTCTGAGTGAAACGGGCCTGAGCATGCAGTGGGTAGTCATACGGACGCATCAGCACCAGGATGCCGACGCCATGACGCCGTTGCAGCAGCCCTTTATTCACCAGCTCATCTACCGCACGGCGCAGCGTGTGGCGATTGACTTCGTAATGTGCCGCCAGCTGTTGTTCGGAAGGCAGGTAATCGCCGCAGCGATAGTGTTCCTGTAGCGCCTGCTCCAGTTGGGCGGCGACCGCCTGGTACACAGTGGTCGGATGTCTGGATATCTCCATCACCATCAATACCTCGCTCGCGTAAGGTTGTGGAATCGCAGCCAGAGACGCTGCGGGATGGCGACTACCTTGACGCAGGCAAATGACAACTCCGTGACGGCTCAGTGACGCACTGATGAATTTGCTTTAAGGCAGCAGGATGCGAGTGATTCAGGCGGGAATTTAATAAAAAATTTTTAACTGTTGCCTTTGTGACGCTGCTCAAAAAAATACCGGTTATTTTCACTCCATTTACGCCACCCTTGTGCAATGCAGCTTTTCAGACTTCTGCTAAGTTAAAACATGACACCTCCTTGTTACGCGAACTTTAAAATGATTAATGCAATCAAACTGTCAGACGGTTTTCGGCGCAACTTTGTGCGTGAAGTGATCCTGCCGTTAGTGGCGATTCTGGTGCTGACCTTTGCCGGTGCCGGTGCTGGCCTGTTCTGGGGCACCCGTCTGACCAATAACGAAGCCCAGGAACAGCAGCAACGAATGATTGAGGCTTCGTTTGACCAAAGTCTGACGGAACATTTGCGCCAGCTGCGCAGCCTGACGCGCTGGGCACCGCTGGCTAATCAGCTGGATTTGCCGCAGCCGGATCAGGGCTGGCTGGATGAGAATGTCGGCAACTGGCTGTATGAAATGTTCGACCATGAGCTGGTCCTGATCCTGGGGCAGGATAATCAGCTGGTTGAGGTGTGGCGTAATGGCCAGCAGGTGCCGGATCGCCAGGTGGGGCAGCAGGTGCAGGCGATGCTCGACAGTACGCTGCTGCACACCAGTGACCATTCCGCAGATCGCGCCGATTTTGTGCGTATAGGCGATCGCGCCGCCTCAGTTGCGGTGGGTGATATCAGCCGTGACTCCCGTCTGGCTGGGCGCTACCGGCTGGTGAGTGTGAAATATCTCGATGACGGTTATCTGAACCGTCTGGCGACGCGCAGCCAGCTGCGCCAGTTGCATTTCAGCGGCAGCACACCGCAACCCAATGACCGGGCGCACTATCTGCTGAACTCGCAACAAGGCGATCCGGTGGGCTATATCAGCTGGGAGCCAGACCGCCCCGGCGCGCAGATGTTGCGCACCATCGGTCCGTCCACCCTGCTTTCGGTGGTGATGATTACCCTGGTCTGTCTGTTTATGGTCCGACGTATCTGGACCTCATCACTGAATCTGTCGCAATCCCTGCTCAGGCTGGGGGCCAGCGAAGCGCAGGCGCAGCATCTGGCGTTTCATGATGTGCTCACCGGCCTGCCCAACCGGTCGCTGGTGGAGGACCGGCTCAGCCAGGCACTGGCGATGGCGGCACGCTATGACCACCGCGTGGCGTTGTTGCTGATCGATCTCGATCGTTTTAAGAATATCAATGATACCTACGGCCACCACGCGGGCGATGATTTGATTATCGAAGTCGGGCATCGGCTGACCGGTCTGGTGCGCGCCAGCGATACCGTTGGCCGCATCGGCGGAGATGAATTTATTATCGTGATGCCGGATGTGGAGAATATCGGCCAGGTGCAGACAGTAGCGAAACGCATCATCGGTGCGTTGAGTGAGCCTTACCATTTGTTCGGCAGTGAAGCCTGGATTGGAGCCAGTATCGGTCTGGCACTGGCACCAAAAGATGGGCTGGATCGCCTGGAGTTGATGCGCAAAGCGGATATCGCGTTGTATGAAGCGAAAAACGGCGGACGCGGTCAGTATCGCCAGTTTGAGCGGGCGATGGATGAATCGCTGCGCACCCGCCAGCAAATCGCTGCCGATCTGCGCCAGGCGCTGCTGCATTACGACGGTCTGGCGGTGTGGTATCAGCCGTTGATGGAGATCAGCGGCCAGCGTGTGGTGGGCCTGGAGGCGCTGTTACGCTGGCAACATCCCACACGCGGCGAGGTCGCTCCCGGGGAGTTTATTGCTATCGCAGAAGAAACCGGTTTGATCATCCCGTTGGGCGAATGGGTACTGCGCGAAGCCTGCAAAACCTCGCTACGCATGCCGCAGCTGATCGTCGCTGTTAACGTTTCTCCGGTGCAGTTCCGCGCCAGTGGCTTTGTCGAGCGGATGATTGAAATTGTCCAGTCCGAAGGGGCCGATCCGCAGCACATGGAGCTGGAGATTACCGAAGGGGTGTTGATTGAGGATGAGCATGAGGCGCGCAACAACATCATCGCGTTACGCAATGCCGGTTTCCGCATCGCACTGGATGATTTCGGCACCGGCTATTCCAGCCTGAATTACCTCAGCACCTTCCCGGTGGACAAAATCAAGATCGACCGCTCCTTCACGCAGTCATTAGGGGTGGCGCAGAATTCGGCCGCGATTATTGAATCGGTGGTACGCCTCGGCCACGCCATGGGGTTAATGGTCACCGCCGAAGGGGTGGAAACCGAAGGCCAGATGAGCGCGCTGGCCGATGCCGGCTGTAATCAGTTGCAGGGTTATCTGTTCAGCCAGGCCGTGCCGATCGAGGAAATTGAAAGGATGGTGTGATTTTCAATTGCGCGATAAATCGCGCCGCTACGGTACTTTGCACATATTTGTAGTGGCGCGATTTATCGCGCTAAATATTAAATATTATTGCGGAAAATCCGTATCAATCGACGTTTGTTTCCATGCCTCGACCTGCGCCAGCCGTTCTTTCAGCTTATTGGTCACCGCGTCATAACCCCAGGCCCCCATCACCAGATGGCGCGGTGGGGTGGCGTTTTCGGTGATGGCAATCATCGCGCTGGCGGCGCGCGCCGGATCGCCCGCCTGGGTGCCGCTATATTCGGAGGTGGCTTTCATACGCGCAGCGGCGGTTTCGGCATACTCCGGCAGCTTGCTCGGCGTCTGATGCAGTGAACGCCCTGCCCAGTCGGTACGGAACGGGCCGGGTTCGACGCAGGTGACGTGAATGCCCAGCGGGGCGGTTTCCAGCGCCAGTGAATCCGACCAGCCCTCCACCGCGTGTTTGCTGGCCGAGTAATAACCCGAGCTGGCAAACCCCATAAATCCGGCCACCGAGGTGATATTGATAATGTGCCCGCTGCGCGCCTGACGCATCGCTGGCAGGATGGCGCGAGTCAGAGCAAATAAACCAAACACGTTGGCATCAAACTGGGCACGAATTTCCTGATCCTCGCCCTCTTCTACCGAACTCTGATAACCGTATCCGGCGTTGTTGACCAGCACATCAATGGTGCCGAACGTCGCCAGCGCTTTGGCTACCGCGGCATCAATACTGGCCTGCTGCGTAACATCCAGCGCCACCGCCAGCGCATTACTGTGCCCTTCAACCAGATCCTGCACTTTCCCCGGATCGCGTGCCGTCACCACGGTGTGGAAACCGCGCGCAATCGCCTGCTGTGCCAGTTCACGACCAAAGCCGGTGGAGCAGCCGGAAATAAACCATACGGGATGTTTTGCTGTTGCCATGCTGAGACTCTCCTGAAAAGGTCAGACGCCCAATGAACCTGCCATCGGGCAAAGAGGTTAAGCATGGCAGGAAAGTCGCAACGGTTTTAGCGTGTTGTGCGTCATCAAATCATCATCGCAGGATAACGCTGGCGCAACTGGCTGAAGATGGCGTGCATCTGCGTCGCCATGCCCGTCTCTGGCTGGCTATCCGCTGCCACCGCCTTAAACACCTGATGCTTAAGAAAATGACGCCAGCCAACCGGTGCAGCCGCCAGGAAGGTGGTCAGCAACTGATAGCGTTGCGGTGTCCATATCGCTTCGAACGCGTCACGCGCCGCACCGTGATCAAAGTGTCCGGCAGCAGGCTGGCGCATGGCGTGACGCAGTTCAGCGGTCATGACCTCGTCAACCTGGTCATTAACGATCGCCACGCCATATTGCTCACGGGCCGCCGCCAGACTGACGAAGCCGCAGCGCACATCCCGCAGCACCGCCTGCACATCACGATCCACTGCCAGACCGTAGCCCCCCGCTCCCGGACCACACACCTCGATCACATCCCCAGGCAGGCAACGAATCACATCGGTGTTGCCATGTTCGAGGGTGTCGCCATCACGCAGGGTGCGGAAGTGTGACAAACCGCCCGGTGCGCCGCCGAGCACGCCCGCCGAGGCAAATACCGAACGATTACGGTTACGGGCGGTGACCAGCGTATCCGGGGCAAAAACCTCAAACACCATCTCGCTGGCTAAGCCGCCGCGATAACGTCCGGCACCGGCGCTGTCAGGCACCAGGCCATAGCGATGGAAATGGATTGGCACTTCCGCTTCGTTGATCTCAATCGGCGTGTTTTTCAGGAAGGCGGATAAACCACCGGATCCATCCGGGCCATCGTGACGTGGCGTACCGCCCGCACCACCGCCCACCGGACCAAGCGATGCCACTACGCTGCGGTTAGCTTCATCGCTGGTGCGAATATTCATGATGGAGTTGCCACCCGGCGAGTTGGCAGGCAGACGTTCGGGGATCGCCTGGGAAAATACGCCGATGGTGGCGATCTGCGACAGAGCACAGGTCAGCGAACGCATGCCCACTGCCGCCGGTGCTTCACAGTTCATCACCGTCCCCGGTGGCAGAATGGCGCGCGTCGGGCGCAGCGTCCCCGCGTTCAGCAACAGGTTACGGTCCAGCGTGGAGAGCACATAGGTAACACCCACCAGCGCCAGCGGGTGACGTTCGCGTCCACCGGTTGGCATATTCAGCGAGGAAGCCAGCTGTGGATCGCTGCCGGTGTAATCCAGCTCCAGCGTTTCCCCCTGCACCCGCAGGGTGATCGCCACCCGGCACGGGAAGCCCCCTTCACCATCCTCGTCGGCAAAGTCGGCATAGAAATATTCACCGTCGGGAATGGTGGCGATAATGCTGCGCGCCTGGCGTTCGGCGTACTCCAGCATCCCCTCGATACCTTGCAGAAAATCCACCACCCCGAAGCGGGCGATAATCTCGTGGATTTTACGCTCACCCACGTTCACCGAAGCAAGCTGGGCTTTGAAGTCGCCCCAGTTCTGCTCAGGTACACGCACGTTGAGCCGCATAATGCGCGCTACTTCTTCATTTAACTCACCGTTACGCATGATTTTTAGCGGCGGAATGCGGATGCCTTCCTGCACGATATCGGTCAGGGAACGCGACAGCGAAGCCGGGACTGCGCCGCCCACATCAGTATTGTGAATATGCCCCACCACAAAGCAGACAATTTCCCCCTGATGAAACACCGGTTTCCAGATATGGATATCCGGCGAGTGGGTTGCCACGTTGCCCGCGTAGGAGTCGTTGGTGATGCAGATATCTCCCTCGTCATAATGGTCAATCAGGGTCAGCACCGGACCGTAATCAATCCCGCTATACCAGGGCGCGCCAAAGCTGCGCGGTGAGGCAAACGCCAGCCCGTCCCGGCTGACAATCTGGCAGGAGAAATCTTCCGTCTCTTTGACAAAAGTGGAGTGCGCGGTGCGCATCAGGGTAAACGCCATCGCGTCGGCCGCTGCCGCACAATAGTTGGCGAGAATTTGCAGGTTACGTCCGTCAATCGCCATCTTAGTGCGCCTCCCGTGGAGTAATCAGTAAGTTGCCAAACTCATCCACCAATACCTGCATGTGCGGTGGCACGCAGGTGGTGCAGTCATCCTGAGCAATAATCACCGGCCCGGTCAGCTGATGTCCGGCACGCAGGCTGGCGCGCAGCACCACATCAACCTGATGTTCTGCCCCGTCGATCCACGCGCGGGTCTGTTGCGCCACGGCTACCGGCCCGCTGGCCACAGCCAGACGATTCAGCGTGGGTTTGGGGGTCGGCGAGGCGATCACCAGCCGCAGATTGATGATCTGCACTGGCGCGCTGGCATCGCAATGACCAAACAGCTGTTTATGCTGGCGATCAAAGGCATCATGTAAGGCGCTGACATTGGCCTGCGCCAGCCAGGACTCCTCCAGCATCACTTCAATTTCGAATGACTGACCGCGATAGCGCATATCGGCGCTGTAGTGCAGGGTGAACGGCATCGCGCCACCGTGCTGATCACTCAGCCAGCCACGGGCGCGCAAGCTGAGCGCTTCCGCTTCTGTCGCCAGTTTATCCGCCAGTAAGGCATCCAGATCGCTGTACAAGGTACGGATAAAATCATTGCGGATATCCGCCACCAGCCCACCCAGCGCGGACAGTACGCCTGGCGTCGGCGGCACAATCACCCCTTTCATATTCAGTTCACGCGCCAGGAAGCAGCCCATCATCGGACCGGCACCACCAAAGGCGAGAAACCAGAATTCACGCGGATCGAGGCCAAAACGCGACAGCAGGCCGCTGGTATCGCTGTACATGCTGGAAATCGCCAGTTGGATAGCGGTTTCCGCCGTCTCCTCCACCGGGATACCCAGGGTTTCCGCCAGCGGTTGCCAGGCAGCGCGTGCAGCGGCAACGTCCACCCTGACGGCGTTGTAGCCCAGATCGCCGTGGCCGATCATGCCGCAGGCGGCAAAGGCGTCGGTGGCGGTTGGTTGTGTACCGCCGCGCTGGAAGCACACCGGCCCGGGCAGGGAGCCGGCGCTATCCGGCCCCATGTGCAGCACGCCCTGATTATCGATCCACGCCAGTGACCCCCCGCCCTGCCCAACTGATGTCACCGCCACCGAGGGGATATAGATCGGGAAATCACCGATGATTTCACCATTACCCTGTGCCACCTGGCCATCGATGATCACCGCCACATCAGCACTGGTGCCGCCAATGTCGAGGCTAAGGATTTTGTCAAAGCCGCAGGCGCTGGCAAGGAAGCTGGCACCCATCACGCCAGATGCGGTGCCGGACAGCACCATCTGCACGCATTCGCTTTTCGCCTGTTCCACTCCCATCACCCCGCCGTTGGATTTGGTGATACGCGGCGGCGGTGTCACTCCCATGGTGTTCAGGGCGTGTTCAAAGGATTCGAGATAATGGATCACCATCGGTTGAACATAGGCATTAATGGTGGCGGTGATGGTGCGTTCGTATTCACGGATGATGGGCCAGATATCTGCTGAGCAGGAGGTCAGCAATTCTGGTGCCTGGTCATTGATAATCGCTTTCACCGCTGCTTCGTTGTGGCGATTGCGGTAGCTGTGCAGCAGCGCCACCACAATGCCCTGACACCCTGCCGCCCGCGCGCCAGCAATCCCCGCCAGCACGCTGTCATGATCGACATCCTGCAACACGGCACCATTACGGTCGGTACGTTCTTTGATGGCAAACACCTGGTCACGGGAAATCAGTGGCTCTGGTCGGCGTGAGAACAGGTCGTGGATATGCGGTATTTTCAGACGCGCCAGCTCCAGCACATCGCAAAAACCCTCGGTGGCGAACAGCGCCAGTTTGACACCGCGCCGCTGGATAACCGCGTTAATCCCCACCGTGGTGCCGTGGGTGAAGTAGTCGATTTGCCGTGGTGCGATGCCGTCGCGTTGTTCCAGTTGCGCCAGCCCGGTGAGAATCTCACTGCCGGGCTGATCCGGTCGCGATAACACTTTCAAGGTGTGAATCTGATTAGTCTGCTCGTTCAGGACGGCGAAATCAGTAAAGGAGCCGCCAATATCTACGCCAACGCGGTAACCCATGGTGTTTTCCCATTATCAGGAGAGCGGAAATTCCATCAGCTTGTGCGGATCCTGCACCACACGCCAGCCGAGGCGCTGGTACAGCTGATGGGCATCATTCGTCGAAAGCATCCAGCGGCGCACCGTTTGTAACTCCGGGTGCTCCCGCACACAAGTCGCCAGCCAGCTACCCAAGCCGTGGCCGCGCCAGTTTTCATCGATGATGACGTCACATAACCAGCCGAAGCGAGTGTAGTCAGTCACCAGCCGGGCAAAGCCAATTTGTTGATTTTGATGATAGAGGCCAAACGGCAGCGACCCGGCAATCGAGCGCTCGGTTTTCGCTCGCGGCTGTCCCTTTGCCCAGTACGAACGCACCGCCAGCTGATCATGAATCCAGTCTATATCGAGGCGCTGACGTTCGGTGGAGAGAGTGAAGTCATCGCGCTGCCACTGCTGAGCGGGGATGGTTAAGGCGTCCATGGCAACTCCTTGTAAAGGGGTGAATTGAGTTTAAAGGCGTCGGGGCAAGCATAACGGCTGAAGCCGGAGCCTGAACAACTAAGATAAAGGGAATTTTGTGCCGGAAAGAAATTTTATGCTGTAGGTTTCGGATCTAATGACCATGCGCGATAAATCGCGCCGCTACGACAGCGTGCTGTTATTTGTAGCGGCGCGATTTATCGCGCAAAAACACCGGGTTGCAAACGAAACTACACCCCAAACTCAACCGAATTCTGCTTCGCGATCAGCGACCTCAACGGCACGCTGCTTTTCATAATCGGCGACTTAATCACGATATAACTGAAATACTTATCGATGCCGATTTGTGCATCCAGCATCTTTTCAATCACTTCCTGGTAATGTTCAATGCTGCGGGTAATAAAACGCAGCAAATAGTCGTAACCGCCGGTGATCAGATGGCACTCCATCAGCTCATCCACATCACGCACCGCGTTTTCGAATTTCATAAAATCTTCGCGGCGATGGCCGGAGAGCGTCACTTCGGTAAACACCGTCACCGAATCGGTAATTTTGGTGAGATTGATATGCGCTTCATAGCCGGTGATAAAACCCGCCTGCTCCAGACGTTTCACCCGTTGCAGGCAGGGGCTGGGTGAAAGTCCAACGGCGTCGGCCAGGTTGACGTTGCTGATACGGCCATCTTTTTGTAGTTGCACCAGGATGTTGATATCGATGCGGTCGAGTTTCATTAAGCCGTTCATAGCACCCCTCATTGTTGACCAACTGTGCAGGTTATCCCGATGGTATATCACGCTTTAATGTGGCTGCGCCAGCACTGACGCACGCCACGATTTTCGGGAAGCCTGAGAATAATTTCAGCAATATCAATGAGGAAGCCGGATTTATCCGAGTCGGCCACTGGCGCGTGCCAGCGCGATATCAAAGATATGCAGCGCTTCTTCCAGCTGCGAATCCGTCGTCACCAGCGGTGCCAGGAAGCGGATGGTGCTGCGGTGCAGACCACATTTAATCAGCAACAATCCTTCCTGGCAGGCGCAGTCGAGGATCTTCTGCGTCATCACCGCGTCAGGGCGTTTGGTTTCGAAATCGATAATTTCTACCGCCTGCATAAAGCCGACGCCGCGCACATCGCCGATACAGGCATATTTTTCCGCCAGCTGGTGCAGATGCGCACTGAGCTTGTCACCCAATTGATTGCTGCGCGCCAGCAGGTTGTCATTTTCCAGCAGATCAAGCACCGCCAGTGCCGCCGCACAGCCAAGCGCGTTGCCGCCATAGGTGCCGCCCAGACCACCCGGTAACGGTGCATCCATCATCGCCGCTTTACCCACCACGCCGGAGATGGGCAGACCGCCACCGAGGCTTTTCGCCACCGTGATCAGGTCCGGGGTGATACCCGAATGCTGGAAGGCGAACATTTTGCCGGTACGACCAAAACCGGTCTGCACTTCATCACAAATCAGCAAAATGCCGTGCTTCTCGGTAACGTGGCGCAGTGCCTGCATAAAACTGGCACCGGCAGGCAGGAAACCGCCATCGCCCTGCACCGGTTCGATGATGATCGCGGCGACGCGTTCCGGCGCAATCTGCACCGCAAACAATTGATCCAGCGCTTGCAGGCAATCTTCATCGCTCACGCCATAAAACGCGTTCGGGAATGGCAGGCGATACACCTCGCCCGGGAACGGACCAAAATTCTGTTTGTAAGGCTGGCTCATCCCGGTCAGGGTACACCCCAGCAAGGTACGACCATGAAATGCACCGTCAAAGGCGATGATGCCAGAGCGCTGGGTATGAGCACGGGCAATTTTCACCGCATTTTCTACCGCCTCCGCGCCGCTGGTGAAAAACACGCTTTTGAACGGCTGACCATTCCCCACCAGCTGATTCAGACGCTGTGCCAGCTCGATATAGCCCGGATAGGCCACCACCTGGAAACAGGCGTGCGACACCAGGCCCAGCTGGCGGGTGACGGCATTAACCACCGCCGGATGGTTATGGCCGACATTAAGGACACCGATGCCGCCAACGAAATCGAGGTAGCGATTGCCCTCAACGTCCCACACTTCGCTGCCTTTTGCCCGCTCGATCACCAGCGGATGTGCGGTGACCACGCCACGCGGCACATGCTGCTCACGCGCGTCCAGTAACAGGCTGTTATCGGAATATGTTTGCTGTTCCGCCATGACATTCTGCATTTTTAACCCTCATCCACGTAACGTTCGGTTGGCTCAAGTATCGCAACCCATTGGTTTCTCACGCTGCCGTAATTGCCGGAGCAGCGGCATTTCCTGTTAAAATCGTCAGCCTTTCAGCAGGGAAATGCTTTCAGTATCCCCGGTTGCGATCGATAACACCGACCATCGGTTCGTCGCGTTGATAGCGACGCAGATTGTCGAGCAACGCCGCCACCGCGCTGTCGGTTTGCGTCTGGCTGGCGATGTGCGGCGTCAGCCAGATGGCCGGATGGTGCCAGAAAGGATGCCCGGCAGGCAGCGGCTCAGGATCGGTCACGTCGATCACCGCCGCACTGATCTGACCGCTCGCCAGTGCCGCCAGCAGATGATCGTCATTGAGCTGCGGCCCACGTCCTGCCTGCACCAGCGCCGCACCGTGGGGCAGCCGGGCAAAAAGTTCGGCATTGAGCAGCCCGCGCGTACTGTCGGTAAGCGGCAACAGGCATACCAGGATGTCGCTATGGGCAAGAAATTCATCCAGCTGATCGCTACCATGCCAGCAGCGCACCCCATCGATTTCGCGAGGTGTGCGGCTCCAGCCCGCGCAATTAAAACCGAGCGATACCAGCTGTTTCAACGAGGCCTGGCCGAGTTCACCCAGCCCCATCACCCCGACCCGGCGCTCCCCGGCGGTATGTATTTTGTGGGTTTGCCACTGCTGTTCACGCTGCTGCTGGAAGTAGCGCGGCATATCGCGATGCAGTCCCAGCACGGCAAAAGTGACGTACTCCACCATGCCCTGGGTCAGGCCGGGTTCAATCATGCGCACCACCGGCAGATCCGGCGGCAGCGTGCTGAGGTCAAACTGGTCAGCACCCGCGCCTACCGACAGCAGCGCTTGCAGGTTTGGAAAGGTCGCCAGCACATCTTCCGGTGGCTGCCAGGCAATCAGCACCTCCACCTGCGCGGCATCGCCGATCTCTGGCCAGATATGCAGCCGGATATCCGGCGCATGCTGCGCCAGCCAGCGTTGCCAGTGCGCCCCGCGCACCGGGTCCGATTTATAAACGATGTGCATCAGGCCATCGCCTGGGTCATCAACCCGAACGCCTGCATCTCACCGACCTGCGGTGACCACGGCGTTCCCCGTATCATGGTGGTAGGAGCATCGACCTGATCCAGTCCCAGCGTAACCAGCCAGGCGGCCAGCGGCTGTGCACCATCGGTATCGATGCGGACAAATTCGCCGCCCAGCCCCTGCATCAGCGCGGCCACCAGCGCCTGAGCCACCGGAAGGCTTTGCGCAATCACCGGGCCAATCGCCCAGCCATGACCAAAACGCCGCAGGCTGGCAAAACCGTGGATACGCTGTTGCGCGTCCTGCAACATCACCGTCTGGCTATTGGTAATCAGCTGGTTGAGCAAACGCGGACGCCACATGCCATGCGCCTGGTGATCCAGTTCGGTCAGCAAATCCGCATCCGCCGGGTTGGCGTTACGCAGCGTCATCCCGGTCGGGATAGCCACCTGCGGTACCGCTGCCAGCGCACGCGTCTGGTGCTGCTGGATATGGCCGGTAACGTTGAAACCGAGCTTCGCATACAGCCCTTTGCCCATTTCCGTCGCGTGCAGGCGTACGTTGCAGCCAGGAAATTTCTCCAGCAACGCCAGCATCAGCTGTTTGCCGACACCGCGCCCCTGGAACTGGTCATTGACGATCACCAGCCCGATGGTGGCGGACTGCTCCCCCCAGCGCCAGCCGATGGCGCTGCCGAGGTAAGCACCGTCCTCCTCGGCCACCACGCCTTCGCCCAGTTGTTGCGCCTGCAACCAGTCTTCGCGCCGGTGCGGCCACTTCAGGTGTTGCGTCATGGCAAAACCCTGTTCAATGTCGTCCGCCGTCATCGCGCGTAGTGTGATACTCATGTTGTGCTCCTTACATCATGCCTGGTGCGTCGAGGCCACTGCCATCAACCAGACGGGAATAACGATATGGGGTCGGATCCACCACCGGCGTGCCATCGGTCGCCAGATCGGCGGCCAGCCGCCCGGCCCCCGGACCAATACCAAAACCGTGTGCGCTGTACCCGGCTGAGATCACCAGTCCCGGTAGTTTCGCCACGGTGGAGATCACCGGAATGGCATCGGGGGTGCTGTCGATCATGCCGCCCCAGGATTGCGCCAGCTTAAGATTGGCCAGCGCCGGATACTCTTTGCGCATCGCCGCCAGCCCTTCTTCCACTATGCTGGCATCCGCTGCCGGGTCGAGAATACGTACCCGTTCAAACGGCGACTGGCGATCAAACTCCCAGCTGCCCAGCGCTTCCGGGCCAGAAAAGAACGGTCTGATGCCAGGATTGAATTTAAGGTTTTTGCGGCGGCTTTTGAAGGTCGGATAGAACTGGCGTGCGTAGCGAATGCCCTGCGCACCCGGTTCAAGACGACCGCGACCGGACACCGAGACGGTATAGCTGCCGTCAATCTGCGGGCGGCAGGCAAAGCCGGGGGTGTACAGCGGCATCGCAATCGCCTGCTCGATCGGCTGGGTGCGGAAGGCAGTGCCGATCACATTGCCAAGTGGCAGATCGATGCCGTGTCGGCGGCAGAACATCGATGTCCAGGCCCCGGCGGCGCAAATCACCCGGCTGGTTTTGATCAGGCCACGCTCGGTCCACACGCCGCAGACCCGGCCTGCCGCAATGTCCAGGCCACGTACCGCGCATTGCTGGAACACCCGCGCGCCAAGACGCTGCGCACCGATCACCAGCCCAGCGGAAGCCAGTCGTGGCTCGGCATGGCCATCAGTGGGTGAGGACACCCCTCCGAGCCAGGGGGTGGTGCTGCCAGGCGTCATCGCTTTGGCCTGCTCCGCGTTGAGCATGTCGCTGCGTACCCCGTAGTTTTTGGCCATCCGTCCCCATTTTTCCCAGGCCGCGATGTCTTCTTCGTTACGCGTCGCATACACCAGGCCGCTGCGGCGGAAGCCCAGTTCTTCGCCGGTGGCCGCATTGAGTTCACCCCAGCGCTGGAGCGCATAGATAATCAGTGGCAGTTCGCGCTCGTCGCGGTTCTGCTGGCGACACCAGCCCCAGTTACGGCTCGACTGTTCCGCGCCCACCAGCCCTTTTTCCACCAACACCACTTTTAACCCCTGCTGGGCCAGCTCCCAGGTGGCGGCAGAGCCGGCGATACCGCCACCTATCACCACCACATCGGCGGACTCAGGGAAATCAGCACTGTCCTGTACATAACGAATCGGCGCAGGCATAACGTTGCTACCTCGATATTCTGTTGTTTTGACGTTGGTCGGCATGAATGCCGACCTGGGAATGGCGACACACTATTCCGCCTTCAACACTTCTTCATGCTCGTCGAGCCAGCCCTGACGCAGCTCCGGCACGGCACGTTTCAGGCGTTCGAAATACAACTCACTGGTGGGTTTATCGTAATCCGCTCGGGCGATCTGGGTGACAATGCGGCCGCTTTTCATCACCACGATATCGTCGCAAACGGCGCGCACCGCGTGCATGTCGTGGCTGATAAACAGCACAGACAGCCCCAGCTCACGCCGCAGTTCGCTGATCAGATCCAGCACCGCCGCCGCCACTACGGTGTCGAGCGCCGAGGTGACTTCATCACACAGGATCAGATCCGGCTCGGCGGCCAGCGCCCGTGCAAGGTTAACGCGCTGTTTTTGCCCACCGGAGAGCGCCCACGGACGCCGCCATAACACGCTGCGCGGCAGTTTGACCAGGTCGAGCAACTGATGCAGCCGCTGTTCGCGTGCCGCCCCACTCAGGCCGTGAAATAAGGCCAGCGGCCGTGACAGGATGCGTTCAACGCTGTGCGCCGGATTCAGCGCGGTGTCCGCCATCTGAAAGACATACTGGATACGGCGCAACTCGTTATCGGGCCGCTTGTGCATGTCACCGTTGATGTAATGACCGTTGAATAACAGATGTCCCTGGCTCGGCGCATTCAGCCCGGCTATGGCGTGCGCCAGCGTGGTTTTACCGGATCCAGATTCGCCAATAATGCCGATCGCCTGGCCTTTCCACAGTTTCAGATTGATGTCTTCGAGGATGCGGATTTTGGGCTGACCATCGCTGCCGCGTGGACCATAGCCGGCACAGAGATCGCGCACTTCCAGCAAAGGCTGCATCTCTGCCGTGGCACAACTCCAGCTGCTGGGCCGCTCGGTCTGACGTGCGGCATCCATCAGCAACTGGGTATATTCCGCCTGCGGGTCGCCGATCAGGCGTTCGGTCGTGCCGTATTCCGCTATCTGGCCGCGCAGCAGCACCAGAATGCGGTCGGCCATTTGCGCCACCACCGCCAAATCGTGGCTGACGTAGATTGCCGTGACGCCGCGCTGCGCCACCACGCGGCGAAACGCCTTCAGTACCTCCACCTGGGTGGTCACATCCAGCGCGGTGGTGGGTTCATCCAGAATCACCACATCCGGATCGCCAATCAGCGCCATTGCCGTCATTAAACGCTGTAACTGGCCGCCGGATACCTGATGCGGAAAGCGATCACCGATGGTGTCCGGATTGGGCAACGCCAGTTCACGAAACAGTGCGATAGCCTTCTCTTTCGCCGCTTTGCGTTTCATGCTGCCGTGGATCACCACCGGCTCGATCACCTGATCGAGGATACGCATACCGGGGTTAAACGACGCCGCCGCGCTCTGCGCGATATAGGCGACCTTGTTACCACGAAACTCGCGCAGCTGGGCAGGCGACAGGCTGCGGACATCAGTGCCAGCCACATGGATCATGCCATCCGCGATACGACAGCCATGACGCGCATAGCCCATCAGTGCCATGGCGATGGTGGTTTTGCCGGAGCCGGATTCACCAATCAGCGCCAGCACTTCTCCCTTCTGCACGGTAAAACGAATGTCGGAAACCAGTGAGATCTCTTCGCCTTTGTCGGTCTGCGCAGTGACGCGCAGATTCTCGACGGCGATCACCGGCATCGCGGTGTGCGGTGTCACGTTCATGCTCCCTCCTTCGCAAAACTAAGCGGACGCATCGCCTGCAAGCTGTCGATAAACAGGTTGGCACCAATGGTCAGGCTGGCTATCGCCACCGCAGGCATCAGCACCGCAGGTGAACCATCAAACAGGCCCTGGATGTTTTCACGTACCAGCGTGCCCCAGTCGGCATACGGCGGTTGTACGCCGAGACCAAGGAAACTCAGGCCGCTGAGCAGCAACACGATGTAGACAAAACGCAGACCAAAATCGGTCAGCATCGGGTGCACCATATTCGGCAGGATGTCATGAATGGCGATGTACCAGCGGCTTTCACCGCGCAGCTTCGAAGCGCGTACGTAGTCCATATTGCGCAGGCTGCTCGCCATGGCAAACGCGATACGAAAGGCACCCGGCCAGTAGGTGAAGATTGCGGTGAGAATCAGCATCGGCAGGGAAGAACCGAACACCGCCACAATCATCAGCGACAGCACTTTGCCGGGCAGCACCAGCAGCGCATCATTGACGCGTCCCAGCAGTTCCTCCAGCCAGCGCCCGGTGACGGCCGCCAGCAATGCCAGCAGCGTACCAATCAGGCTGGCCCCGATCGCCGCGCTCAGCGCCAGACCAATGGAGAACTTCGCGCCATACAGAATGCGGCTGAGGATGTCACGGCCAAGATAATCCGTACCCAGCCAGTTATCTGCGGTAAAGCCGCCCAGCATCGGGCCGCCGCCAATATCTTCGACGCTGTGCGGAGCCAGCTGCGTACCGAACAATGCCATAAACACCCAGAACAGCGAGATCAGCAGGCCAAAACGACCGGAGATCGATAGCGACTGAAAAAAGCGCCAGGGAAGTAGCAAGCTATTCATCAGCTCCTCCATTTCGGGTTAAAGGCGATGGTGAGGATGTCGGCTGCCAGCAACAACAGCAGGTAGCAGGCGGCAAACAGCATGACGCAAAATTGCACCACCGGTAGATCGCGGTTGCTGACCGCATCCACCAGCGCACTGGCGAGACCCGGGTAGCTGAAGATGGTTTCGATGATGATCACGCCACCAAACAGATACGACAGGCTGAGCGAGATGGAGTTAGCAATCGGCCCGACGGCATTAGGCAACGCATGACGCAAAACTGCGCGCAGCGGCGAGACGCCTTTTAAACGCGCCATTTCCAGATAGGGGCTGTCGAGCTGATTGATAATGGCAGCACGCGTCATGCGCGCCATTTGCGCCACCAGCACGCAGCATAGCGTCAGCACCGGCAACGCATAGGATTTCAGGTAACTGAGCAGGCTCATATCCGGGCTGCCGAATGACATTGCCGATACCCAATGCAGTTTCACCGCGAAAATCAGCACCGCCACCGTTGCCACCAGAAATTCCGGTACCGCCACCGTCGCCATGGTGCTGACCACAAGGAATCGGTCAATCATTGAACCCCGGTTCATCGCCGCCGCAATGCCGATCACCAGTGCCAGCGGTACGCAGATCAGCGTGGTGATCGCCGCCAGTTCGAAAGTGGCCGGAATGCGTTGCGCCACCAGCTGCGCCACCGGTAAATGGCTGGCGAACGAGATGCCAAAGTCGCCATGCAGCATGCCACCCAGCCAGCTGAAATAACGCACCAGCAGCGGCTGATCCAGCCCGAGCTGCTGGCGTAACGCCGCCACCGTTTCCGGTGTGGCGTTTTGCCCCAGAATCATCTGCGCCGCATCACCGGGCAGCAGGCTGGTGATAAAAAACACCACCGCCGAGACGATAAGTAAAGTCAGGACGCCCGCGCCTGCGCGCCGGGCAATCAGGAACATCATGTATCGGTTCATCGGCGTACTCCTCTCAGGGTTAGTGATCAGGCAGAGAGCCAGGCAAACTCATGGAAGCGATAACCCATCATCATGCCTGATGGCCACGCCTCCACCCCTTTCACCTTCTTGTTGTAACCATCGGTGGAGCTGATGAAGGTGGGGATGATGGTGCCGCAGTGGTCGTAAATCAGCGTCTGCATATCGCCGTACATCTGCTTGCGTTTCGCCTGATCGCGCTCACCCCTTGCCGCCACCACCAGCTGGTCAAACTGATCATTTTTCCAGCCGGATTCATTGTTCGACGCGGTGGAGAGATAGAATTGAGAGAACAGCATATCCAGTGTCGGACGCGGGTTGATGGAGCCGTAGCCGACCGGATCTTTGGTCCAGTGCGTTGACCAGTAGCCGTCATACGGCACGCGACGCACCTTGAAATTCACCCCGGTATTGCGCGCCACCTGCTGAATCAGCTGGCCCCCCTCCACAGCCCCTTCGATGTTCGGTGTGGTGATGATTTCCACGTTGGCCCCGACCATGCCGGCTTTTTTGAAGTGGAATTTGGCTTTTTCCACATCCATCGGACGCGGCTTCAGGTCCGCGTTGTACAGCGGATGCCAGGGCGGTACAGGCGTGTCATTACTCACGTCGCCATATCCCTGCAACACGGTTTTCACCAGCATTTCGCGCGGTTGCAGATACTTCATCCCCAGCACGAAATCTTCGTTGCTGCCGGGCTTCATGTCGGTGCGCACGATCAGGTTGGTGTACATGCCGGATTTACTCTCCAGCACGCCGAAATCACTGGTGGCTTTGATACGTTTGCAATCGGCAGCGCTGAGGGTGGAGATGATATGCAGGTCACCCGACATCAGCGCATTGACGCGCGCGGCCTGGTCGGTCACGCCCAGCAGTTCCACCTCGTCGAGATGTGGTAAATCGGGTTTGAAGTAGTTGGGATTCTTCACGCCCACGGTACGCACGCCGGGGCTGAATTCTTTCAGTTTGAACGGCCCGGTGCCGATGCCTTTGCTGAAATCTTTGGTACCATCCTGCACGATCAGGAACGGTGCCGCCGCCAGCATATAAGGAACGTCAAAGTTAGCCTGGCTCAGCACCAGCTGCACTTCGTTATCATTGACGGCGGTGAAGGTTTTAAATTGATCGGCCAATTTGAAGGCGTTGGAAGCGACCGCTGGATCTTTGTGGCGGCTCAGGGAATAAATCACATCTTTGGCGGTGAGCGGTTTGCCATCGTGGAAGGTCACGCCCTTGCGCAGTTTGATTTGCCAGGTAATGCCATCACTGGATGCCACCGATTCCGCCAGCCCCGGCTGAATTTGCAGGTTTTTGTCCAGTTCAGTCAGACCGCTGTAGACCATAAACTGACGGGTGTAGTCGCCGCTGTTGTTGCCTTTGGCGGGATCGAGCGTATCGGTGGCTGAGGCGTTGGCCATCGCCGCGCGCAGCTTACCGCCTTTGATCGGCGTTTCCGCCGCAAAACCCATTTCCGGAAAACCGATCAGGCCGGTGCTCATCACCGCACCGGCGGACAACAACTTCATCAGGCTGCGACGGGACAGTGACCCTTCGGTCAATGCACGCGTCAGAGCCGGATTCACAGCGTCAGATTCTTTCTTAAATTTACTCATCTGCACACCCTCAATATGAAATGTTGTTTGCTTTGATAATCGTTACTGACACCCTGCGCCTTGCCGTTTTGCGCAATAAATTGCGCCGCTACAGACCGCACCCCGCCGTAGCTGCGCGATTTATCGCGCGAACAGGCGCAGGAGATGATCAGGAGAGCCGGTCCTTAGCTTTGTAATACAAGCCCGCGAGAGGCAAAAACCACGGTTTGCCGTGGTAACCGGGCAACGCAGGCCAGGCCTCTCGCTGCCACGGGTTATCATTGCGTTTTTCGGCCAGCACATCGGCCATCACCCGCCCCATCCAGGTTGACATCTGGGTGCCATGCCCGCTGTAGCCGAGGGAATAGAACACGCCGTCGTGCTCACCGGCACGCGGCAGCCGGTCGGCGGTCATATCGACCATGCCGCCCCAGCAGTAATCAATGCCGGCCTTGCCCAGCTGCGGGAACAGCGCGGTCATCGCCGCCCGTAACACCTCGCCGCTGCGCGAGTCTGACGTCGGATTGCTGACGGCAAAGCGGGCGCGGCCGCCAAACACCAGACGACGGTCGGCAGTGGTACGGAAGTAGTTACCGATATTCAGCGAGGTGACGTAGGTACGATCCTGCGGCAGGATCTGGCGCAGCAACTCATCGCCCAGCGGTTCTGTCACCACAATAAAACTGCCCACCGGCACGATGCGGCGCTGGAACCACGGAAATGGCCCTTCGTTTGAAACACCGGTGGCCATCAACACCTTGTCGGCCACGATTTCGCCCTGCGTGGTGGTGATACGGTGGCGATAGCCGTTCAGACGGGTTAGCCCGGTAACCGCGTGATGCGGGAAAATCTTCGCCCCGCTGCGAGCAGCCGCTTCTGCCAGTCCGACACCAAATTTCCCCATATGCATCTGACCGCCACGCTTTTGCAGCAGGCCACCGTGAAAGGCATCGCTACCCACTTCACGCCGTATGTCATCTTTGCTAATCAGCTCGATCTCCGGGTCCACGGTATCGCGCATCAGTTGCCAGGCGCTGCGCAAGCCGGGGAAGTGCGTGGCCTTGCTGGCGAGTTTCAGTTTGCCGCACAGGCGGAAGTCGCAATCGATCTGCTCGTCATGCACCAGCTGCTCGACATAGCTCACTGCCCCATCGAAAGCACGATAGAAGCGGCTGGCCTGTTCCAGCCCCTGGCTGGCAACCAGTGCGGCAAAGTTTTGTGAGACACCGGTATTGCAGTGGCCGCCGTTGCGCGCCGAGGCCTGGCTCATGATGTCGCCACTTTCCAGCAGCACCACATCGATGCCGCTCCGTGCCAGGTTGAGCGCTGCCGAGACGCCGGTAAAACCACCGCCAATAACCACCACGCTGGCCGTGGCGGGCAGCGCACCCGTGGCTGCGCCGGTAAATTGCGGGGCGGTGGCCTGCCAGAAAGATTCGAGTTTCATTGCGCTGCCCTCCGGGCTTAGAGTCCGACCACAGCGGGCAGACCGCCGATATCTTTGATCTCGGTGTAGCCGTAAGCCGGGTTGGCAGGATCGTGACCACGATTGACCCACACCTTGTTGGTGATCCCCATGTCATGGCAGGTCATCAGGTCATAACGCAGACTGGAGGAAACATGCAGAATTTCGTCCGGGCGGCAGTCAAGTTTTTCCAGCATGTATTCAAAGCCTTTCATCTGCGGCTTGTATGCGCCGACCTCTTCTGCGGTGATCGCCATGTGGATCGGCGCACCGAGACGCGGAATATGATGTGGCAGCAGGTCTTTCATCGAGTTGGAGAGCAGCACCAGCGGGAATTCTTGCGCCACTTTCGCCAGGCCAGCAGGCACATCCGCATGCGGACCCCAGGTGGCGCAGTCGGTGTAGATAAAGTCGCTGTCGGCCTTGTCCCACTGCACGCCCCACTTGTTACAGGCGCGTTGCAGCGCGTGACTCACCACGTCGTAATAGGGTTTCCATGCGCCCAGCACTTCATCCATACGGTAGCGGGCGAAATCGGTGGTGAACGCCCGCATCGCTTCCGGTGCCACGCGATCGTTGAAGCAGCGTTCCGCCGCTCCTGCCATATCGAAGTTGATCAGGGTGCCGTAGCAATCAAAGGTGATGTATTTCGGTTTAAACAGTGCCATGACGCGACCTCGTCGTTGTCTGAAACGGAAATTAAAAATCGATTAATACACTCTTCTGGCGCTGACAGGCCTGAAAAGCCTGACGCCCCAGATCTTTGCCAATACCGGAGCCAAGGAAGCCGCCGGTGGGGATAATAAAATCGCCGGAACGGCCATAGCGGTTGATCCACACGGTGCCGGATTCCAGTGCACGCATTGCCCGCATCGCCCGTGGCAGGCTCAGGGTGTGCACTCCGGCGCACAAACCATAGGTTTCATGCGTTGCCAGCTGTAGGCCTTCCTCTTCGTCGTCAAACGCCTGCACGGTAAGTACCGGGCCAAAAATTTCCTGCTGCACCGCCGGATTATCAGGTGCCACGCCGCATAACAGCGTTGGCTGCCAGAACCAGCCTTCGGCGGTGTCGGCAAAACGCTCGCCACCTACCAGCACCTCCGCCCCCTGCGCTTTCGCGGCCGCGATCACCGACGCCACTTTGTGGCCCTGGCGTTCGTCTATCAGCGGTGCATAACGGCTGTCATCCTGCCAGGTGACACCCGGACGCGGTTGCTGGCACAGCGTCACCAGACGATCCAGCAACGGCTGTGCGATACCACGTTGCACAATCAGACGCGTACCGGCCACGCAGGCCTGGCCGCCATTGGCGGTAAAGCCGCGCAGGATGCGCTGCGCCAGCACCTCAATATCGCCTGCATCATCGAACACCAGCTGTGGACTTTTGCCACCCAGTTCCAGCGTGACCGGCTTCATGCCGTGCTGCGCTGCATCACTCATGATGCGTGCACCGGTCACGGTAGAACCGGTAAAGGAGACTTTGCGCACCAGCGGGTGCGTGACCAGTGCATGGCCGGTCACCGCCCCGCTACCCTGCACAATATTCAGGATGCCCGCCGGTAAACCGGCCTGCACAGCCAGCTCAGCCATGCGTACGGTGGAGAACGGTGTCAGCTCGGAGGGTTTCAGCACCACGGCATTGCCCGCCGCCAGCGCCGGGCCGCATTTCCATGACGCCATCGATAACGGGAAATTCCACGGGGTGATGGCGCCGATGACGCCATAAGGTTCAGAGATCAGCATGCCAAGGCTGCTTTCTTTGGTCGGGAACAGGTCGCCGCTGTATTTGTCGGCGCACTCGGCGTAGAAACGAATCGCTTCAGCGGTGAACGGAATTTCATGCTGCACCACGTCGCTGATCGGGCGGGTGGAACCGAGCGCTTCCAGCTGCGCCAGCAACAGGTCGCTCTCAATCAGATCCGCCCAGCGACGCAGCACTTTGCCGCGTTCACGCGGTGGGCAGCTGCACCAGCCGCTGGCAGTTAATGCGTGGTGAGCGATAGTGACCGCACTATCCACATCCTCTGCGGTGGCTTCATTCAGGCTGGCGTAGACTTTGCCATCGGAGGGGCGTTTAACCGCAAAAGACTCGCCCTGCGTATGTTGATGCTGACCATTAATATAATGTCCAGCGGGTAAAGAAACTTTTTCAGGGTCGAAACTTAACATGGAAAAATCCTTATTTGTTACACCCGTCATTAGCGTGCTAATTAAAACTTCTTGCCACAGTTATCTGCGCTGTTAATAAGCTAATGCAGAAAGTATGCCAGCCCACCAAAAAATAATAATGCGTAAAAAACAGCCCAAAAAAATTTTCTGCCGTATTGGCGAGCTAAATTTTGCGGAATTGCCGAAGCAATAAACAGATGATTTACTTCACAAAATACGTGCATCCCTTTGGTGCACCTCGCATGAAACTTGCACTAAAACAGCGAATGCCGGGAAAAACATGACATTGCGCACAAAATAAAAAGCGCCTGTTACCAAAGGCAACAGGCGCTGAGCTATTCGTTTGTTAATTTTTAATCAGAGGCTGCCAAGATGAAAAGTTTTCTGCTCCAGATACTCTTCAATTCCGTAGCGTGATCCTTCACGTCCTAAGCCGGATAATTTAATTCCTCCGAATGGCGCGGCATCTAATGAAATGGCACCGGTATTAAATCCCACCATGCCAAATTCCAGCGCTTCTGCTACGCGCCACGCCCGCCGAATATTTTCGGTGAAGAAATAAGCACCGAGACCATAAGGCGTATCATTCGCCATAGCGATGGCTTCTTCTTCTTCATCAAAAATAAACAACGGTGCAACCGGGCCAAAGGTTTCTTCATGGGCGATACGCATGCGGCTGGTGACATTACCGAGCACCGTTGGCTGAACAAAAGTGCCGTTGGGCTGGCTGATACCCCCCGTCAGCAGGGTTGCCCCCTGGCTCAGCGCATCATCAATATGGCTATTCACCTTTTCAACCGCGCGATCGTTAATCAACGGACCGATGGTGCTTTGCGCATCAAAGCCGTCGCCGACTTTTAACGTCGCCACCGCTGCCAGCAACCGGGCGCTGAAAAGTTCATAAATACCACGCTGCACCAGGATGCGGTTGGCGCAGACGCAGGTTTGTCCGGCATTACGAAACTTGCTCGCCATCACGCCAGCAATCGCAATCTCCAGGTCGGCATCGTCAAAGACGATCAAGGGTGCATTGCCGCCCAGTTCCAGGCTCAAACGTTTCACGCTGTCGGCACTTTGCTGCATCAGCAACTGCCCAATGCGCGTGGAACCGGTGAAGGAGATTTTGCGCACCGTGCGGCTGGCAGTGAGCGTGCTGCCGATATCGGCAGGCAGACCGGTCAATACCTGAAGCACGCCGCTCGGGAAGCCTGCGCGTTCGGCCAGCACCGCCAGCGCCAGTGCGGATAACGGCGTCAGTTCGGAAGGTTTCACAATGATGGGGCACCCAGCTGCCAGCGCCGGAGCAACTTTGCGGGTGATCATCGCAATCGGGAAGTTCCACGGCGTGATGGCAGCAGCCACCCCCACCGGTTGTTTCAACACCAGTATGCGGCGATCTTCGCTCGGTGCCGGGATGGTATCGCCATAGATACGGCGCGCCTCTTCCGCGAACCATTTAACGAAACTGGCACCGTACAGCACTTCGCCTTTGGCTTCCGCCAGCGGTTTGCCCTGTTCGGCGGTCATGATGATCGCCAGGTCATCCGCATTCTCCAGGATCAGCTGATGCCACTTTTCCAGCAACGCCGCGCGGGCGGCATTCGGCGTCTTACCCCAGCTGATGCGTACCGATTCGGCATAATCTATTGCCTGTTCGGTTTCTACCGCACCCAGTGCCGGGATGGTCGCCAGCGTTTCCTGAGTGGAAGGATCGACAACCGGCAACGTCGCGCCGCTGTGCGCATCCTGCCAGCGCCCGCCAAATAACGCCTGCTGGCGCAGTAATTCCGTATCTTTCAGTTGAATTCGCGACATGCTTTTCCCCTGTGTCTATGTCATTTCACTGTAACGCGGCGGCACAGCGCAGGATGTTTTTCTGCGAGAACGAAATGACACAGCTACGCGTTTTGTGGCGGGAAAAGAAATTTTATGCTGCGCGGCCCGAACGAGCCGCACGCGGGAAGTTAGATCTGGAAGTCGATGGCGGGTTCTTCGCCGGTTTCGTAGGAGAGCGCCTGACGCTTGATCTCTTCCAGCGACAGGTTGGCGTTACAGAGTTCGAGGAATTGCCAGACATAGTTACGTTGCAGCTGGCCGCGTTTCAGGCCCAGCCAGACGGTGTTGGCATCGAATAAATGACGGGCATCGATTTTTACCAGATCTTCACCATCATAGATATCGCAAGCCTGGTCGGCGAGGATGCCGACGCCGAGACCCAGCTCGACATAGGTTTTTACCACATCAGAATCCTGGGCGCTGAGCACGATATCCGGCTTCAACCCGGCAGCCTGGAAGGCGCGGTCAACACGTGAACGACCAGTGATACCCTGGCGGTAGGTGATCAGCGGATAGCGACTCAACTGACCCAGCGATACCTGCTCCGTCTGCAACAGTTCATGATCGTGCGGCACCAGCAGCGAGTGATGCCAGCTAAACCACGGGAAGGCGGCCAGGCTGGCGTTATTCACCAGTTGTTCACTGGCGATACCGACATCCGCCTCCCCCGCCAGCAGCATCGCCACAATTTCCTGCGGCGATCCCTGATTCAGCTCCAGCCGTACATTGGGGTAGAGCTGGCGAAAAGCTTTGATCACCCGCGGCAGGCTATAACGCGCCTGGGTATGGGTGGTGGCGATGGTCAGCACCCCGCTGGTTTCATTGGTAAACACATCGGCGAGGCGGCGGACTTTGCCCGCTTCATCAAGGATGCGTTCAGCAATGGTCAGCAACGCTTTACCTGGCTCGGTCATCCCTAGCAGACGCTTACCACGACGGATAAAAATTTCGACGCCAAGTTCATCTTCCAGATCGCGAATATGGCGACTGACCCCGGATTGCGAGGTAAAGAGCGTGTTAGCGACTTCAGTCAGGTTGAACTCGCAACGGGCTGCTTCACGTATAATTTTAAGTTGCTGGAAATTCACACCTTTTCTCCTTGTTCCTGCCCCTGTTTCATCCATGTTATGAAGTTGGTGGCAGTACAACAAATAATAAAAAACGGTTTGTTATGCGGAATGGTAATAAGGGGGGGAGGAGCCAGACCGGGCTGGGGCGGTGGCGATCTTGTTCGCCGGCCGCTGGCGGCAGCGGTTCTGCTCTGAGAAGGTTCCGCCCGCCAGGCTTCGGGCAGTTTCAGGGTCGCCCGTGCAGGCGGACGGGCATGGCTGGGGCAGCCATGGGGTGAGCACCATCCGGACTCGCTGAGCGCGGGAACGATTCCAGGATGAGCCGCATGGATGCGGCGGAAGGTGGTGTGTAGCGGCGCGATTTATCGCGCGAAAAAGCCGCGAAGCGGCGAGGCAGGCGGCGCAAGGCCGGAGAATGCAAAGGGGACGACCAGGTCCCCTTTTCTCGGTCGCCGCACCGGCGAACTGAAACTGCCAGTGCCTGTAGCGAACGAAACCACGCCATAGCGAACGAAATCACCTCGTAGTAGGTGTCGGGCGCAGCCTGACCGGTCGCCCCCGACCGCAATCAACCCACCAGCATTAATTCACGATCTTCCACCATCGGCTTATTCAGCAGCGACAGCAGAATATTTTTCACCGCCTGCGCTGATGGCGACAGTGGCAGACGCGCAGACACGTTCAGTGACAGCGGCAGATTCAGCGATGGGCTGTTGATACGCGCCATCCAGGCATGAGTAGAACTGACCAGCGCACGCGCAGCCGATTCCGGCAGTACGGTCACGCCCATACCGCTTGATACTGCCGCAGTCAGCGTAGAAATCGATTCAATCTCACCAATGATACGTGCACTCAGGCGACGCAGGGAGAAGGCTTCATCCACACGCTTACGTACTGCGCTGTAATCGCGTGGCAGGAACAGGTTCATCTGTGCCACATCGGCCAGATCCACCGTGGCTCCTGGACAGTCGGTCGCACCGACCAGATACAGTTCTTCTTTCATCAGCGGAATGCTGTTGATGCCAGCCGTCGGTGCGCGGTCGTACAGCACCGCCATATCCAGTTGGCCGTTCATCACTTTCTCGTTCAGAGAGGTACCGCTGTTTTCATGCAGATACACCAGCACATCCGGATACTGTTCGCGCACGGTTTGCAGCAACGGCATGGTCAGCGATGATGCTGCGGTACCCGGTGCCAGACCAATCGAAACCTGGCCATTCAGCGCCTGGCCCGCATTGATCACCGCCGTCTGCGCCTGTTCGCACTGACGCAGGATGGTGCGTGCATGGGCATAAAGAATTTTACCGGCTTCCGTCGGCGTTACGCCGCGTTTGGTACGAATCAGCAATTGCTGATCCAGCTCGTTCTCCAGCGTCGCCACCTGCTGGCTAAGCGCGGGCTGCGCAATATGCAACACTTCTGCTGCCTGAGTCAGGCTGCCGATATCGACGATTTTTACAAAGTATTTCAGTCGTCTTAAGTTCATTTTGCCTCCGTCACGGATCCCCGAATGCCCAATAATTATTGGTGCTCTTAGCCTGCTGGCTTGTGGTGATATAGGTTGCAATATGCAGGCCAGGTTTTATCAAAACACGTAAAAGCTTTACCAGATTTTTCCTAACGACGCGGAAAATAAGCGTTTCTGATTACCACTTTAGAGTTAATAAGCGCAGCACATGGCACGGATTGTTGAAAGATTACGCGCAACGCACCAAATAAGTGCAGAAAATGCGAGGCAGGTGTGCAAAAAAGTGATGACCCGGCGACTCTTTTTAGTGCACTGAATGGCGTCAGCATGGGTAAAGACAGGGAAAATCAGGGGGTTAAATGAAGGTTATATGACAAAGCCAGTAGTAAAACTTATCACCTGCCATCCAAAGCGATACGCGAAATAATTCGTACTGAAGCAAGGCGGCAAGCGACCTCAGCCCCGGGAGCATAGATTACTATGTGACCGGGGTGAGGGAGCGCAGACCACGCAGCTAAAGTGCGAAGTATGAAGCGTATCAGCGTTTTTTGCGGTTGCGGTGCATATCGATGGACACTGCCGCGACGATGATGATGCCTTTAATGATGTCCTGCACGTAGGCATCCACACCAATAAAGGTGAATCCACTCTTAATCAGACCAAGGATCACCGCACCGATCAACGTGCCGGTAATACGACCCACGCCGCCCATCAGGCTGCTGCCGCCGATAACTGCTGCGGCGATAGCATCCAGCTCATAGGCGAGGCCCATACTTGACTGTCCGCTACTGACGCGCGCCGCCAGTACCACACCGGCCAGGCCCGAGAGCGCACCGGCGATGGTGTAGACGATAATCAGGTATTTATTGACGTTGATGCCCGAGACTTTAGCGGAGGTCATGTTGCCGCCAATGGCGTAGACATATTTGCCGTAGCGGGTGTGCTTCAGTGCGATATGGAAAAGGAACGCCACCACCAGGAAGATCACCACGGGCATCGCACCCTGACCGATCGAGGTGAAGCCATCAGACAGGAAGCTAATCGGGTTGCCCTGGGTGTAGTACTGCGCCAGACCGCGTGCGGATACCATCATACCGAGGGTGGCGATAAACGGCGGGATACCCGTTTTGGTGATCAATACCCCGTTGACCAGCCCACAGACCAGCCCCACCCCAATACCCGCAACAATCGGAATGGCAGCTGGCAGGTTAACCAGCGAAGGATACATCGGCGTCAGGCTGTCAGAGGTTTGTGCCAGACTGGCCGCGACCACCGCCGTCAGCGCAATGACCGAACCGGATGAGAGGTCGATGCCGGTGGTAATAATGACCTGAGTCACCCCCACCGCGATAATACCGATAATCGCCACCTGCAACACAATCAGCACCAGACGATTGGTGTTCATCAGGAAGGATTGATCGCGGACATACCAACCCGCAATTTCAAAGATCAGGGCAATACCCAGCATCACCACAAAAATACCGGTATCTTTCGGCATCTTGTGGCGCAAATTGCTGAAAAAGGATGTCTGTTGTTCCGTTGCCTGGGGGGCTGTAACTTTCATGTTGCTCATAGTTGCCTCGCGCCTTACTCAGATGCCAGCGACAAAATGGTTTCCTGGTCGGCCTCTTCTTTATTGAGGATGCCGGTTATACGTCCTGCATGCATCACCATCACGCGGTCACTCATGCCGAGAATTTCCGGCAACTCCGAGGACACCATAATGATGGCGACGCCACGGTTCGCCAGTTCGCTGATCAAACGATAGATCTCTGCTTTGGCACCCACGTCGATACCACGCGTCGGTTCATCAAGAATGAGAATCTTCGGCTGAGCCAGCAGCCAGCGGGCAATCAGCACCTTCTGCTGGTTACCGCCGCTGAGGTTATTGATGATTTGGTCCATGGTCGGCGTTTTGATGTTCAGCTTGCGGATTTGCTCCATGCAGTCCTGCGCCATCTTCATATGGCTGACAAAACCGCTTTTGCCGATGTAATCCGGCATGTTGACGATGCTCATGTTCTCCAGCACCGACAGCACCAGAAACAGCCCCGATTTTTTACGGTCTTCGGTCAGGAACGCCATGCCCTTCTCAATTGCCGTGGAGGGTGAGTCGATTTTCACCGGCACGCCGTCGATCAGCACTTCACCACTGTCGAAACTTTCCATGCCAAACAGGCTTTCCATCACTTCACTGCGGCCGGCACCCACCAGCCCGGCAACACCAAGAATTTCTCCTTTGCGCAGCGTGAAGCTGACATCTTTAAAGCGACCTTTGCTGTTGAGGTTGCGCACAGTCAGCACGTCTTCGCCAATCGCATTGTTAAATTTCGGGAACAGCTGAGTCAGTTCACGTCCCACCATCTGGGTAATCAGCGACTGACGGGTAAACTGCGTAGTGCTGTTGCTGCCCACCCAGGCACCGTCACGGAAAATGCTGATTTCATCAGTGATGGAAAAGATTTCATCCATTTTGTGGCTGATATAGATGATGGCTTTGCCCTGTTCACGCAGGTCACGAATAATAGTGCAAACAGGTGGGAAACTTCTGTTTCGGTTAACGCAGAGGTCGGTTCGTCCATAATCACGATGTCGGAGTTCCACGACACGGCTTTGGCAATTTCCACCATCTGCTGGGCTGCGATACTCAGCTCACCAACCATACGATCGGCTTTCAGGCGGATATTCAGTTTGTTCAACAATTCCTGTGTCTGCCTGTTGAGCAAGGCATGATCGACAAAGCCGTATTTCATCGGTTCGCGACCGAGCCAGATGTTTTCAGCTACGGTCATATGAGGCACCAGATTCAGTTCCTGGTGAATCATGGAGATCCCGGAACGCAGAGCATCCATGGTGTCCTGAAACTGCACTGGCTCCCCTTTAATGCGAATGGTGCCCTTATCGGGACGATACATCCCGATAAGGCATTTCATTAAAGTGGATTTGCCCGCGCCATTTTCGCCCATCAGGGCATGTACCGACCCCGGTTTAACGCGCAGTGAGACATTGTCGAGTGCCTTCACTCCAGGGAAGAACTTGCTGATGCCTTCGGCTTCAAGCGCAAAAGCGGTCATACATCACCTCCGTACGGCTTTGTCGGGATCGGTTTATTTCTGATTACGGTTTTCGAACTGTGCCATGTTGTCTTTGGTGATCAGCTGATACGGGATGTTGATGACCTTCTCAACTTTCTCGCCATTAACCAGCTTGATGGCTGCCTGCACCGCGCCTTCACCCTGGCCTTTCGCATCCTGGAATACAGTGGCGACCATCTTGCCGTTCTTCAGCATTTGCAACGCGTCAGGCGTGCCATCAACGCCAGCAATCAGGATGTGGTTCGGGTTTTTACCCAGTGCCTGCAGAGCACCAATCGCCATTTCGTCGTTGTTAGAAGCAATCGCCTGGATATCATCACCTGCGGTCAGCCAGTTGCTCACCACATCGACTGCATCATTACGCATAAATTTGGCTGTCTGTTTCTGTACCACTTTGATACCCGGGTATTTGGCGACTACCGCCTCCACCCCTTTGGTGCGGTCACGGGTTGATTCGTTCGCCAGGTCACCCATCAGGATCGCGACGTTGCCCTTGCCGTTCATCGCTTTGGCCAGCGCTTCCATTTGCAGACGCCCTGCCAGCTCGGAGTCAGAACCGACGTAGGCCATTTTGTCCGTCAGTTCTCCGGCCGGTTTACGGTTAACGAAGATTAACGGGATGCCCGCTTTGGTGGCCGCATCCATGACCGGTTTCACCGCGTTGGTATCTACCGGGTTAACGATGATGGCGTCCACACCCTGACCGATAAAGTTCTGCACCTGTTGCAGCTGCTGAGATACGTCGCCTTTTGCGTCTTCGACCTGGCCTTTGACGTTGTCTTTAGTCATCTCTTTCTGCATCGCGGTGCGCAGGATGGTCAGAAAGTTGTCATCAAACAACGCCATAGAGACACCGACCTGGATATCTTTTGCCATTACAGCGGCAGGTAACATGCAAGCTAACAGGGAAGTCACTAACGCTTTTTTAATGTTCATAGGTAACCCTTCTTTATCGTTAACATGCTCAGGTTGGCTGATACCGCGAATGAAAAAATTCTTTTACATTCATTCAACGTCGCTGGCGTTTTTTATCTGGTTGTAGAGGTAAGGCTTCTGGTTTAACGTTATCGGTTTTCAACAACTCATCATTGCAACATGTTCCTTATCAACAAGTTATTTTCAAAACGGCGTTTCGGGTTATAAAAGTTGTTCCACCCGTGATGATAAGCAGTTCATTTATTCCATCTTAACGCCATTTGAAATTTTCATCATAAAAGCACTGAAACAGTTGTTTTAAAATCGGCAAATAACAAAACTTTGACACGCATCTAACATCTGCGAGGAATTGCGTTTAAAGTGAGATCTTGCTGGCAGTTTGAATTGTGATCATTCAAGGCAGAAAAACAGCAATCCGCTGCTTTTCCGCGCACTTAAACCAGAAGTGTGCAGGAGGGCTTTGACAACGGGGATCGGCATCGCTAATATGCGCCTCGTTCCAACGATTCCTCTGTAGTTCAGTCGGTAGAACGGCGGACTGTTAATCCGTATGTCACTGGTTCGAGTCCAGTCAGAGGAGCCAAATTCGAAGAAAAGCAGCCTGAAAAGGCTGCTTTTTTTTTGCTTGCCACGACCGCACGAAGCTGCGATTACAGATCATAGAAGAAAAACAACGTGCCATATTGCGGGAGAATGCCTCCCGGAGTGAGAAGACCGTGTACATCTTTATCATCGGTATCCATGCGCTCACTGTTTATTGTCGGGGCTTGTTGCTGGTTTTTGAACGGATCAAGCGGGCTCCAGCCCACATTTGTAATACGTAATTTGAGTGGACCGCTCTCTTTAATCGCCTCATTAATGGCCTGATAAGACTCCGCCGTTATCCGGCGATGTTTATAGATGTTGCTCAGCGTTAGCCAGCCATCGTCAGCCAGGTAAGGTATCGGTGCAGGACGGTTTTCATCGCCCCAGCCTAGTGTGCAAGGGTGCCTGTCATCAAGAGGGTCCTGCGAGCATTGTACAAGGAAGATAAAAGGTGCGGTGGAATCGTCTTTAAGCGGCGTGACCAGCTGTGTCCGGTTTAACTCTTCATTCTGCGCGATGACCACCGCCGTCAGGCTGAAGGTAAAGGGATTGCTCGGAATAGGCAGCTCAGCGCTAAAACAGCTGGCATCTTTGACATCGCATTCGGGCTGTAACGTCATCGGCCAGGTTTGCGTGCCGTCCGTCAGACTGAGTTTGTCCGTCGATTCCATCCCCTCGGCAACGACATGCGCGCTAAAGATCTTCGCATTGATAATCTTCTGCGCCGCCGCCTTCAGTGCATGAATCGTCACCCGCGTTTCAACCTTCACGGCTTTTTTCACGCTAATCACGCTGTTCGGTGCAACTATCCGGTCCGTGGAATCCTCTTTTACACTCGCTGACTGCCCGATAGTCGCTTCGACAGACGCAAGATCGGCGGGAAGTGTTTTCTCCAGCGTCACTGGCATGGTCACGCTGTAGCTTTCACCTGGTTGCAAATCCATCCCACGGATAAGCAGCTGATGTCCTCCTTTACCTGTCCAGCTATTATCGAACTCAGGCTTGCAATCCGCATGCTGTGAACAACGCACCTCAATATCGCCCTGCGTTGAGCGCACAACGCCTTCAGGCAGAATAATCTTCAGTTCGGTGCTTTTGACGGCTTTATCTAACTGCGACTGAGTTTTGAAGTTCACCGTCAGGCTTTGCACCGGTTGCCCTTTGCTAAAGGTCAGCAGATGTTCAGGATCCATGTCGATGGTGTAGACCTTTTCGGCTTTCAGCAGCAGATCACTGAATAAAGCCCGCTGCTGTAGCCGAATATCTGCCGGAGTACCCGACAAATTAACACTGAATGGAACATCGTTCACTTCAATATCAGCCTGTACAGATATCGAAACCGCAGCAATGAATAGTACGCTCACAACACGATATTTATTTAATATCATCTGATCATCCTTGGATATGATTAATTAACCTTGCTATCTTTTTGAGGAGCTAATTTTCTTGTAAGACTTCCTGTTTCCGAGGGAGTGAAATAAACTACGAACAGATATGATGTTATGGTTGTCTGGTTGATGATTTTTACGTATCAGACCCTGTAAAAGTACCATTCTGAACACGGTAAAAACTACGTTTATTCACGGAGGATTTCCTGAGAAAATCAGGTAAAAGAAAATACCTTCTCACCATTTGTGGTTAATTATATCTATTGTGAAATATCAGAATATGCTTACTGCATCAGCAGGTAAGCATCGCGGGTAATTGGCTGAATGAGGGGGGGGGGGGTAGAGAGAGGTCGCTCAAGGTGGAGGCGGGCTGCCTTACCCTGACGGCGGGCGGTTAAAATAAAAAGCCGAAAGGATCTTTAAGATCACTTCCGGCTTATTTATAAACATTGGCTAATAATGACTATGCTCGTAATTCATATAGATCTTTTGTTTCTTCATCCATATCCAGACTACCAAGTGCTCCGAGATCTAAGCTGTAAATTTTATCACTGTTATTCTTTAAGCAGATAAAATACCCAAGATCACCGTCTTGGCCAATTAAAAAATAATCAGGCTCAGCATCCTGAATAGTATATGTTTCATTTCTCTCAACGACATCCATGAAGTTAAATATATAAATAGGATCACCTTGCTTATTTTCTATCTCATAGGTTCCTACATCTTGTACTTCTTCAGATAAAAATTTCTTATAAGCAACTGGAAGGATTATACTTCGCTTTTCCTCTATCGATTTTAACTCTTCTAAGACTTTATATTTATCCACAGAAGACGACTCCCACGTAAGGGTGATGGTAATTTCATATGATTTTCTATCATTTAATCAATGTTGTAATAGTCAGTAAGATGGCTTCTTACCCAATAAATTCTGATTAGGTTGTAGCTTTTAAATAGAAAAATGGCATCCAGAATATTATATGCCGTGAGCATACGGAAGCAGATAATTAAACCAGAAATAACCTTATAATCCATATTTATTTTATTTATCAATCTAAGAAATCATCTTTCTCAAGATAATAAACAACTGCATCCAATAGATCATCTTTGGATGATCCAGGGTTATGATTTAATTTATTTTCGATAACATCCTTAAAAATTGGTGCTTCTAAAAAAGTGCCAAAGCTTTCCTCAAAGCCCATCTCTTCGTCTTCATTCTCAGCTAAGTAGTATTTTCCACTTTTTATATCATCTCTTGACTCTAAGTCAAAAGACGCCTCAACATATATCCAACCAACATCTGGTAATTCATGACATTTCTCTAGTAACTCATCAAAACCATGAAGAATAAGCATATGTTATCTCGTTTTAAAAATTAAATCGATAACTCGATAAAATTCACCCGGTGAATTAGGAAGTTACTTCCCGATCAAAGTTACTAAAAAATCATCCTCCAGTCAAAAGATCAATAGATTATCAATTTCCCTGAAGGCCACTTGCCATTCCAACCACAGGGTAGATGACCGGACTCATATACAGAAACAAGCCTGTTAAAGAATAAATCACCACGCAAACACTCTTTGTAATAATCCTCAATAAAATAATGCGTAATATCCCAACTGACACAGTGAATCAGCAGATTATTATCAATACCATTTATGGAAGGAATAGATGAGGTAATTTTAGCATCAAAAAATAACCTTGCTTCTTGCGCTACTATGTTCCAGTCATCAAATAGCTTTGGAAAATTAACTGAAACGAAAGCAGAAATGCTGTTTGATGCTTCAAGTGTTGTATCTTCCCACTGAGACTCAGATAGTTTTAAAGCTGCCTCTGAAAGGCTATTTTCAACGATTATATCAGGGATATTTTGCATTACCCCAACATTTGCAAACCAGTTAATATTACTGATTCTATTAATTGATTTTTGAGATAATCTCATTGATTAAATTTTTTAACCACTACAAATAATATATACAATTAAAAAAATGATAAGATCAGTCAGATCATTCCCGGCTTTAAATCATGGGTGCCTAATACCTAATCCTTCCTTTTCCCATATTAATTCCTCTTCACTTTTAATTCTAATCTTTACTATTGAAACACCTAAAACATTAGTTTTTGATTCATCAAGGTATAAATCAAATCCATATTTATCATCGTAGCCACTTAATATATAGATATCCTTATTGACACTTGCTTTAAGACTATTAATGAGCGATGAATAGCCTATAATATAGCCTCCATTCTTTCTAACATTTTCAATATGAATATCTATTTCTTCAAATGCCCTTTGTCTATCCTTTTTTGTCAAAAATAAATTTCTAACATTATTAAAATCAACGTATTGCCGTAACACCTTTGGTGCTAAGGAATCTAAAATTAATTGTTCGTGACTATATTCTGTCATGGCCAAAACACCTCAGTGGATGACTAAAATAGAAAGCCGGAAGGATCGTCAAGATCGCCTCCGACTTATTTATATATACCTTTATTTTCAGCTTTTTCTATAAATATATCTTGCAGACTTCCCTGAATTTCATCATCTTTATAGGTCACAATAAAATCACCATCAATATTATCAGAGTAATGAGACCCATCCAGAGTACCTAATATTACCGAAGCGCTATCAGCGATCGCGAGATCAATAAATTTAAATATATATTTCCTTTCTGCCAGACTTAAATTAGCCAGAGCATTTCTTGCTTTACCATAGGTATCAGTATCATTATTTACTGGTTTGCTTAGAGACTGCTTATAACGCTCTGAGTTATCTTCAAATAACTCTTTGAAGATAGCATTAACTACTTGTTCATCAAGATTCATATATGCATTTTTATCTTATTTCAGAGTGCATTATTCTATTCAATCACCTGAGTAGCTTTCTCTCGATTGGATGATTGCCACCTAACCTTAAAAAAAACATTAAATAAAACCAGAAATGCATCGAATCTATTTCTGATTTTATTAATTAAATTATATTTTATCAAATGTGATTTTCTTATAAGGAAATGCATCAGGAAAAGAAGCTGGCTTTATTTTTTTATCTAAAACCCCTAATAATAACGATGTAATTTTTTCATTGAAATATTCAACATCAGGTGATCTTGACGCAATTATGGCCGTCCCCCACTCATCACTTTTTTCAGCGTCAAATACTACCCAAAACAAGTAATCACCATTATCAGTAATACCTACTGGTAAAAGCCCTCCCTTATTCGGATATAAGTTATACTTATAATAACTTGAATCTTCATTAATTAGATAATTAAAATCTTCTAATATTAATTTTTTTTGCTCAAAAAAGTTAATGTCTTCGTTTTTTGTAAACGGATTTAGAATCGCAATGAAATCAGCTATTCTTCCAGTACCGTAGGACTCAATGAATTCAATATAATCCGTGGGGAATGTGATTTGACCATCAATCAAAGGCCATGTTTCTCCTGCACCATTTTCGTTTTGTGAATGAGGAGGAATTAGAATATTTTTCAAATGAGATATTGTCATACTATTACATTCCAGGAGGGTTAAGAAGAGTCAAGCTTTCAAAGAAGCCACCACTACCTTCAGCATTAATCGTAATCCCTGCCGGGATTCTTGAAGGGCCTTTATAAATTGGCGTTACAGCCACATCAACTGTCTATCCACGTTCCAATGCCTTCCTTATACGTCCTATAACACTACTCATATCAGGAGTATTTACTGGGCGATGCTGGATGGTAACAAGATTTCGTACATCATCACCAGATCCCCCTAATTGCCTTCCCAGCAAATGTCCACGCGCGCGGTTGGAACCTGCTCCAGTTATAAACCTTGGTGGCTGAATGGCCGGATTTGCATGAGTGCCTTTATTTATATCACTTGCATTCAATCTTGCGCTGACACCCGTTGGGCGTCCCAAGTGGTCCAACTCGCCATAGTGGATATTACATCTACTCAATCCCCACGGATCCACCCACCCCAGCGCATTCGGCGTATACGCATACAGGTTCAGCCCCCCCGCCAGCCCTATCGGGTCATAGGGACGATTCCGGTGCCGTCATACTCTTTAGCGGGGTTAACCTGCTGATGTCATTATCTTTTCATGGGCGGCCTTTTCCGCATTCAGCCGCCCGTTAACACGCAGACCCCGACGCGCACTTTTGCCCCGCGTACGCTGCATCCCCGCTTTAACCGCTAACCACAGGCAACTACGGAGGAGTTGATTATGGCTGAGCACGATCTAAGTCAGTACGGGGAATATCCAAAAAGCAGTGGCGCATTATCGTTGACTAGCGCCCGATGGTGATATGCCGCAGATGAGCATCGCGGAAAAATGGCTGGTTGAGGCGGGGTTTGAGACCGGCCAGCCGGTCACCGTCAGGGTGGAGGCGGGTTGTCTCACCCTGACGGCGGGCGGCTGAAGTAAAAAAGCCGGAAGGATCATTCAGATCGCTTCCGGCTTATTTAGGCATCAGGCATCATTTTCAGCATATTTGATCAAGCGCAGACACTGATCTTTAACTGACGGTTCCTGATCCAGATTTGATAACCAACCTTCTAAAAACTCATTAGCCAAGAATATCTCTAAAAAATATTCTGCATTTATTTTTGCTGCTTCATCCGGCACGCCCCCCTCATCAGGTTCTGTTGCAACAATGGCCTCTGAGTCAGGACTCCATGGCTTCTTCACATAGATAGTATTTTCATCGTCTAAGCTATCCAGCTGTTTTATAACATCATTCAAGGTCATCTCATTTCCCCCATAGGGCATATCCGCCGTAACCATCAGGATGTAATACTTTCCAGAACTCACTTCCTGGAGTGTGCTGAGAACGAGGAACTAATCGCATAGATCCTTCATCAAGTTCGTGGTGCCAAGTCCAGCCTTCCGGTGGTTTTCTCGGAGCCAGCCCTGTAGGTGTGCGTTCCAGATTAATACCCAACTCTTTCATATTATTAGCAAAGGTCTTATCTGACTCCATTGCTTTTAATAAAGATTCGTTTGCTTCCTGGAAATGTCGGCCGCGTGAGACGCCAGGATAAGATGTTTTAGCAAGTTTCATTTCATAGGCTGTGGAATAAGCATTAGCCTCTTTGCTACTACATCTATTCAACCCCAGCGGATCTATCCAGCTGAACGCATTCGGCGCATACGCATGCAGGTTCAGCCCCCCTGCCAGTCCTATCGGGTCCTGCTGCGTAAACCGTCCGCTGTCCGGATCGTAATACCGGAACAGATTGTAGTGCAGTCCTGTTTCCCGGTCCAGGTACTGGCCCTGCATCCGCAGGTTCTGCGCGAAACCGGGGGTCTGGAGGGACGACTCACGCAGCAGTTTGCCCCACGCACCGTTCACCCCTTCCCAGCTGATGCGCCCTTCACGGTCCGTCAGCCGCTCCGGCATGCCGTTTGCTGCACAGTGGAACCAGAATATTTCCGGGTTCTCCGTGCCGTCGATACGCGCCAGCGGTTCAAAGCTCTGCGCCCCGCTGTATACATAAGTCAGCGGCACGTCATCCTGAATCTCCTGCAACAGGCGGAACCCTTCCCAGACGAAGCGCGTGGTCACCGCCTTCCCGACCGGCCTCCCCTGCACCAGCGGCTGCCGCGTTTTGCTGATGCGGCGGCCCAGCGGGTCATACTGAAAACTCACCCGCACTGGTGGCCGGTTGCGGTCGTACGGTTCGCTCAGTACCTCCGTCAGACGATGTTCACCGTCGTAACGGTAGCGCCAGCGCACCTGCCCGTTGTCCTTCTCCGTGGTGCGGCCATGCACGTCATACTGCCAGCGGATGCCGTTCAGCTGCGTCACCCGGTTGTGCGACACCGCACCGGCATGGCGCTCCAGCGGGTTTCCCGCTGCGTCCCACCGCCACTGACCATAACAACCAGGTAAGGTAGTTATCATGGCTGGCCACGATGGTAAGGCAGAACAGAAGAGTTCCAAAACGGAACGGCGCTGCATTGTGGGCTATCGCCCAAAGGGCGGTGACCGCAGCACGCCGCAGGTCAGTATCGCGGGCAAGTGGCTGGCTGAAGCGGGGTTTGAGACCGGTCAGGCGGTTACCGTCCGGGTGGAGGCGGGTTGTCTTACCCTGACGGTAGGCGGCTAAAATAAAAAGCCGGAGGAATCACTGATTCGCCTCCGGCTTTTTATCAAAGATAAGCTTTTATTCTTTTCTCTATATATTCAATAAAATTTTGTGCATACAGTTCATTTTTATTACCCAATTCAAGGTAGACTTGATTACTACCATCTATTTTAAAATAAAACTCCTCACCGAAATCCGTATTAGATAAAACAATCTTCCCCAATGAGATATTATTTGTGGAGATGATATTCTGATAGGTAATATCGCCACCAATGGCCTCATCAAAAGGCACGCAATAAATACTATAGATCTCTTCACCACTAATTTCACCACCACCATAAGTATTCAGAAACCATTTGTAATCATCTGGTAACTGAACACCCAAAGCTTTCTCGGTTTTCTGGATCCACTCCACAGATGGAGCATCTTCTGAGGTTCCGAAGTTACAAACATCTTCATGATTATCGATCAATTTAATTAGTTCATTCCTGTTCATTGATATTCGCTCGCTCTGAAAGCCCAGTAATCTTCACGCCAGGCATTAAATACGGTTCTATTTATTCCTGAAGGAATCGTATTTGGATTAATATGAATAATTCCATGATTAACTTTATGGAATGTCTGACTCATTTCTGCAATTGGCCCATCCTGAGACTGAAGCATATGATGCAAGTTAACTGCTTTACCATCATATCCAACAGGAGCACGACCAGTTGCCATCCGTTCAATATTTGTCCCTTTGAATACTTTTCCTTTGTCACGCCAAGTTGTCATGAGGTTTGGATCAAACAAATCATCGCGTTGATAAACCTTATTACCTTTAAAATCAATAGGGTTATCTTTCCAAAATTCTCTATCTGGTGAGCATTTGCTAAGCCCTAATGGATCCACCCACCCCAGCGCATTCGGTGCATACTGATAGAGGTTAATCCCCCCCGCCAGCCCTATCGGGTCCTGCTGCGTAAACCGTCCGCTGTCCGGATCGTAATACCGGAACAGATTGTAGTGCAGTCCTGTTTCCCGGTCCAGGTACTGGCCCTGCATCCGCAGGTTCTGTGCGAAACCGGGGGTCTGGAGGGACGACTCACGCAGCAGTTTGCCCCACGCACCGTTCACCCCTTCCCAGCTGATGCGCCCTTCACGGTCCGTCAGCCGCTCCGGCATGCCGTTTGCTGCACAGTGGAACCAGAATATTTCCGGGTTCTCCGTGCCGTCGATACGCGCCAGCGGCTCAAAGCTCTGCGCCCCGCTGTACACATACGTCAGCGGCACGTCATCCTGAATCTCCTGCAACAGGCGGAACCCTTCCCAGACGAAGCGCGTGGTCACCGCCTTCCCGACCGGCCTGCCCTGCACCAGCGGCTGCCGCGTTTTGCTGATACGGCGGCCCAGCGGGTCATACTGAAAACTCACCCGCACTGGTGGCCGGTTGCGGTCGTACGGTTCGCTCAGTACCTCCGTCAGACGATGTTCACCGTCGTAACGGTAGCGCCAGCGCACCTGCCCGTTGTCCTTCTCCGTGGTGCGGCCATGCACGTCATACTGCCAGCGGATGCCGTTCAGCTGCGTCACCCGGTTATGCGGCACCGCACCGGCATGGCGCTCCAGCGGATTCCCCGCCGCGTCCCAGCGCCACTGACCATTCCCCGGCTGCACACCCTCCTGCCCCAGCAGGCGGCCCGCGCTGTCATACTGCCACAGCGTCTGGCTGAACGGGTTGTCGTCCCGTTCTTCGCGGATAAGGTTGTTGCGGTAGTCAAAATCGCGACGGCGTGACCAGCAGCGCGGGGCCGGACGCTGCGCATCGCCGTTAAACACATCCTTTTTCACCAGACGGCCCAGGCGGTCATACTCAGTACGCGTCGTCAGCCCGCCCTGGCTGCGGCTCAGCTCCCGGTGCAGCGTGTCGCGGGTGAATTCGCTCACCGTCAGGCTGTCCAGCGCGATGCTCAGCAGATGCCCGCTGCCGTAGTACAGCTGCTTCAGCTGACGTCCGTCCGGCAGCGTCAGCGCGGTGCAGTTGCCCAGCGCATCATACTGCCATGTCAGACGCCCCTGTCCGCCCTGTTCCTCCGTCACCCGCCCCAGCGCATCGTAGCGGAAGGTGATTTCCTGCTCCGCCTCGCGGCTCCAGGCCGTGTCCGACAGCGGCAGATGCCGGGTGATGCGGGCCAGCAGCCCCTCCGGCGTGTAGCGGTAGCGCGTCTGGCCTTCCGGGGTGGTACGGTCCACCAGCTGCCCCGCCGGACTCCAGCTGAACCGGTGCGTGATGGCAGCCGGGTGCCCGGCGGCAAAAGTACGCGAGCGCGTCTGCCCCGCCGCATCGTACTCATAACGCGTCGCCACGCCATCCAGGCCAATCTCAGCCAGCAGCAGCGAGTCCGCCCCCCACTCAAAGTGATAACTTTCGCCGTTTTCATTGGTCAGCGCCGTCATGCGGCTGCGGCTGTCCCAGCTGCGCTGCACTTCCTCGCCCTGCGCGTTGCGCGTGGCGATCAGGCGTCCCTGGTCATCATAGCGAAACAGGCTACGCTGGCCGTCGGCGGCGTGCCAGGCAACAGGTAATCCTTCTTCGTTCCAGCTCAGGTTTTCTTCCCAGCCTTCCGCGCGCTCCAGTCGTTGCGGGCGACCGGCGGCATCGTATTCATAGTGCGTCTCTTCACCGTCCGGGGTGATGACACAGCTAAGCCAGCCCCGCGCATGGTAGCGGTAACGCGTGGTCCGCCCCGAACAGTCCGTCTCGCGGATCACCTGCCCGGCATCGTTATAACCCCGGTGGTAAATATTACCCGCCGCGTCCTGCTCCTCCGTCACCAGCCCGTATTCATCACGCCGGTAAAACGTGCTCTGACCCAGCGCATCCACCACCCGTTCCAGCCCGTGATGGCTGTCGTAAAAATACTGCGTCACGCTGCCGCCCGGCGCGGTGACCGCCACCGGCAATGCGCGATGTGGCAGCCACTGCACCGCCTGTGCGCCGCCGTCCGCATCCTGTTCCTCCACGCGGTTACCGTAGTCATCATAGGTAAAGCTCACCGCATAGCCGAGCGGGTCAATACGCCGCGTCAGTAGCTCGTGTTCATTCCACTCATAGCGCCATTTTTCGCCGCGCTCATCGATAAAACAGGTTATCAGGCCCTGTGCATTCCAGTGGTGTTCCCGCTGCTGTCCATCATAGGTTGAGACACGAGTGATCCCGGCGGACAGATCGTAATGCATGCGGCAGCCGTCACCGCTGCTGCTGCGGGTTTCCACCACGCGCCAGTGGTCGAACTTTTCCCAGCGATATTCATTTTCCGCACCGCCCGCCAGCTGATGCCAGACCATCAACCCGTCTGCGTTGTAGCGGAACCGACGGGTGACCACGCCCGCCGCATCGGTGACGTCAGCCAGCTGCCCCTGTGCATCATATGTCCAGCGCATCAGCGGCCAGTGCCGTTCACCATCAAAGTGATGTGCCGAGGTGACCCGCTGCGGATGACGTGGATCGTCATAATGCAGCGCCACATCAATCGCCAGCGGCTCATCGTGGATGCGCACCAGACGCCCCTGCGCATCCCACCCCGTTTCCAGCGCGTTACCATACTCATCGCTCAGTGAAGCCAGCCGCAGCTGCTGCGGGTCTGCCGCCGTCGGTTTGTACAACCGCCAGACGGCACCATCATCGTCGGCAATGGCGATATCACCCTGCGCATTCCGGCGGATCATCAGCCCTTCGCTGATGCTGTAAAGCACCGCCTGATCTCCGGGCAGAGTAAACGTCAGCTCGCGGCCGGAGTCATCGAACCAGGTAGCCTGTTCCCCTTCCAGCATCAGGTAGCTGTCAAACACCGTGGCCCAGCCGGTGCCAAACAGTCCGGCGCGCTGCGTCAGGCTGTTGTAGCTGCGCTGCCAGCGCAGTGGGAAGTGTCCCGGCAGGACGAAGTCGCGCTCGGCGTCGTCGTTCAGGACTTTAACGCCCGTGGCGGCGTGCACCGGATGAAGTGAAGAGAACACGGCGTTGATCGCCATGTCCGCCAGCATACCGCCGCCGGCCATCGCCAGCGCACAGGGCATATTTTTCAGGATCTGCGACGGACGACCACGGATCAGCGAAAGCCCGATCATTGCCAGCGCCAGACCGGGTTGTTTGCCGCTTTTGATATCGCGTACCGTCAGCGTCTCACCGCCGATGATGACATCAGGCGAGACGTCATCGCTGATGGTGGCTTCGCAGGTGGTGCGGTCTTTGGCCCGCACGGCAGGCTGGCCGTTGATAAAGACGCTTTTGGAGCCTTCCGCCAGAAACTGTGGGCCGCTGTGCTTTTCACACAGCACTTTGTCCTGCATCAGCGGCGAGGTACCCGCAGCGGCAGACGCCACACCGGGCTGCCACATGGCGCTGCCGAACTGCTCTGCCGCCGCCAGCAGCATACCGCCGTAATCGGCAAAGCTGGCGGGGGACTGCGGTTCCGGCGCGGGGGTATCGCCGGACGTCAGGGTCCCGGCAGCACGTGCAGCGGCGAGGCCGTTGATGATCACATCGTCTGAGCCACTGATGATCACCCCGGACGGGGATGGCGGGAACAGAAAGTTGCCGATTTCGTCCGCGCCTGCGCTGATTTTGCTGCTCAGTCCGGTGGCATTGGCGGCCACACCCGCCACAATCCCGCTCAGCAGGCAGCTGCTGCCAAGCGCAGTCAGTGCCCCGATACCAAGGACCGGACCGGCAAAGGTGGCCGCCCCCGCGACCATTGCCCCCATTGCCGCATAGGTCACGCCCTCCGCGACGATGCTGGTGATATCCGCCAGGATGCTGGAATGAATGATCTCATCGCCCTGCCGGGCTGCGCGGTTATCCATGCCTTATGCTTTCCGTGGGTTATGTAACGCCAGGCTCTGCCGGAATGCGTTCCAGCGTCCAGTATCCTCTTCGCTGAAGGGCCGAAGGGCGGAGAGGGTAAAAACCATCAGGGTACGGGTTCCGGGTACTTCGGCGGCCAGTTGCTTTTGCCATAGTGCCTGACCATTGCGTTCATAAGCGGTTTCCACTTCAATGGCGTGCAGGGCATGGTCTGCGCCAGCGGTGACATGCGCAAAGGTACTCTGATGGATTTCCCCCATCTGCTGACGCAGCGCGTCCCATTGATGCTGAAACTCCTGTTCAAAGTCGCTGCCTTCCGGGATAGGACCACGGCTGACAATCAGCGCAAGGCCACTGGCCTCATCACGCAGGATATTCATGGTGGTATCCTGCCAGGCAGCCGGAAACAGGGAAAACGCGCCCTCATTGAATTGGTAGTGCATGTTGGTTATCCGTTCTGGGGGTTTAAATCGGGGTGTAGAGGCGAGAGGTTTCGCCATATTTTCGCTGCGAGTTGCTAAAAGTGGTTGGATTAATTCTTAGCCTGTACGATTCAGCGTTTCGAAAGATTGCGGAGTGGGGAGAAATAAAAACACATACCCCAATCATAGATACGTATCAAATCTCATTTACTCATCCTTGTGTGAATTGCAGATAACATTTTATTTTTTAATAATGTAAAAATTACCACTATTCGAATCCGCATCCGTCATTAGCGAATGATCTTTTCGATTAACTTTGAAGGTAAAAAGATGGACAGATGTTTCTGGATCACCACCGCAAATGGCATAGCGCTTATCTTCTCTTACATCTACGATAAAAAATCTTTATCTGAGGTTTCATCATGGTTATACGCCAGGCATTGGTCACGTAACGGTGATAACTGATGGTCTCTGATTGCCTGATGCACCACTAAAATAGCGAAATCTTCATTGCTTTTTATTGTTTCGTCCGACACTGCTGTGTGAGGGTAAATATAAAAACACATCATTACACTAGCAAGGATGCCGGGATGCCGGGATGTCTTTGCATATCAGATACCGTTTTCATCAGGATTCAATACCAACATGATACGACTCACTTTATCGTTGCTGATCTGAAAAGAAAGGCGTATTCCATCACCATCGTAGTAAAGCCAGTGCCGATTATCACTATTATCCACTTTACCCTGGTCATACTTTTCAATCACCATCCGCTGAGAATCACCAACCGAGATGCCTCGGGATGTCAGAAAACCTGGCTTATCAAGCACGATCTGGGAGATGATATAACTATCGATATCACGATGCTCTTTCTGCCAAAAAATATTTGCCGTGTAAACTTCAAAACCATCATAATTATGTTGGTAGTATTTGTAATAGTTTTCACCAGTTGGTATATCTCCAATGAAAGTCTCGCTAATTTGAGTGCCAGCTCTTTTTCTTACTTGTTCATCCCATTTTTCAGTGAAATGCGTTGCTTATTAAGAATAACGGTAACATCTGAAGCTTTCGCTACCGGTTTGATTTTTGTTGGATATGGGAAGTCATAATCAGGTGCAATTCCCTGATGCGTTTCTCTCAACCGATTCTTTTCTACCCACCCACTTATCTGTTCATTGTTCCGGGCAAAATACATAACCCGGTAGAAATCTTCATATTCAATATAAGCGATGAGTGAGTCACCCGGGATGACAAAAACATGGTCAATTAAACATTTTCTGTCAGGTGCAGAATAAAATTGCAACCGACCTTCGCCGCCTACTCTGTAGATGTTTTGAGTGTTGCTAAAGCGAGCACCCTGAGAAATCGCATTCTTATCTAAATTCTGGCAAGAATCATTAGCGGACACGATAAACGGAATGAAAAGAAAAAATATTAACAATCTCATTTCTCACTCCCTGAAATGAAAATATAAAAACACCCATCATCATAATTAGAACCACTTACATCTGAATTTAATGACTGGTGATTCCCTGTAAGCATCTTTTTACTTCTGTTGAAATCAGGGCAGCATTGCATATTGAATAACAGCCCAACTCTGACTGCACAGATCGGAAGTGAAAAAATCACTCCCAATGTCCATCCTGCTCAACCAGTACTTTAGCTCCCTGAGAGACTTTTAACTTTAGCGGTTCAAAATTAATTGAATATTCAATATTATCATTTTTAAATAACATACCGTCAATTTTACCTGACGCAGAATTATCAATAGTATGTCCAGCGAGAACAATTTGTCTTTGGTCACTATTTCTCATTCCGTAGTATTTCACATCAGAACATGAAGCAAAAAAATCCCCACAATTGTTAACAAGGATGATAATAAAAGATTGAGTTTTAAAACTCCTTGCTTTCTGCATCGCTATCTTTTTAACATCCTGCCTATCTAACTCATAATTTTCAGGAGCATAAAAATCACCATTTTGTGGTTCTTTGATAAGATGCCACAAAAGTTTTTCACCATTTAATGTTAATTCAGCCTTGCCATTCCTCCCTCCAAAGCTTGAATCAAACTCTATTATTGCTTTACTATTTCCTACATCACCTCTAAGATTATTCTCACCTTCATCCGGACAGTCAATTCTATTCCCACCTCTCGTAACATAACAATAAACCCCGGTCAACCTATCACCTGACTGTCTTATTTTAAGAGTCAATACTGAATAAGAAGAACCGTCTTCATTATTAATCACGCCACTCCACTGACCTGATAGATTTCCCGAAGATGAAACAGATACAGGCTGAACCGAGAGCATTACAAATAAAAAAATTAAAAACCTCCTTGCTAAAGACTGCCTCACTATTAGCATATCTTAATTAACACCTCAGGAAGAATAGTTAATTGTGAAATATTACAACCCCCATATAAAACAATTAAGTCATAGATTAAAAATCGATTCTCTTAGTGAATTTATATATGATACCCTCCAGTACAATACATACATCAAAATTTTCTATTCAAGGCAGATAGCATTTTAACTAACCACCTTGAAACCATTTCATTTTAGCAATGGCTTGTCCATCCATATCCCATCTTCACTTAACACCATTTTATTGTTTACAATCACTGATAGATTATTAATGAGAGCATTGACAATATAAATAGCATCATGGTTATGAAATTTATAGCTCAAGATTGGGCATACTTTTTCCCTACATTCACTCCGAGTCGCCTTTCCAGTTAATCTGAGCACGGCTCCATCCGATTTTCTGATTCCTTCATAGGCGACATCATTACAGTTCTCATTATCGGGAGGACATAATGCAGTAAGTTTCACCCGAAATCTCTTAGTTTCAAAGTATCTATCTGTCGTGTTAACTCGACCCACTACTGAATAATCATCAGTAATAGCCGTGTTTTTAAAACGTACTGACCATACTTTGATATCTTTTTGCATATCCGTGGTGGCATCATCATTACTACGATAATTTACCTTACTATCATTTGGAACTATCCAGCCAACATAAATCTTACCATTAGGCTGTATAACAAATGCCGACGCCTGCTCAAGGTATAAGTCCTTCAACCAGCCTTCGACAAAAATGCCCCCCTCATCTGTCTTATGTGGTTGCCCAAACACATCAAAATTTTCACTAAATATGGCATAATCTGTCCCTAATAATAATTTCAAGCCAGAAACTACCTTTGCATCGCTAAAGATATTTGAAACTGTTTCAAGAGTTTCATAACTGGAAAAATCTTGCTCTGCTTTTGCGCGACTGACAACACCAAAAAAAATTAATAAAGAAATTAAAAAAACAAAAAACCTAACAGTTAACTTCATTTTTATTCACCTGAAAACTTCGAGAATTCCGCTGCTTCTCTAACATAACGCTTACTCAGCCCATTAGAATAGTATTCCCACCAGTTATATTTAACACCATTTTTCGTAGTTGTACCCGAACCATATATAACTTTATCATAATTGAGGCGAGCTTTAACGAGGTCAGACTGAAAATCAGATGGAGTCATATTTTCAATATAATCAATGGATTGTTTAGTAAGCTTAGAAGATTTGACAATATTGCCACTGCTCATTGAATTAAGTATAGCCTGCGCCCCCCCACGTCCTCTCATATGAGTTAGTGAAATTATAGCGGCCCTCTTTCCAGGATCGGTAAAGTTCAGAGCCCCAGCATGTTTGGCTTCTTGATTCATGTGTTTTGCAACCACCTTAAACTCCTCATCACTCCCCAAACCATATTTTTTTCTAGCAGCTACCACTTCATCATAAGCCGGCCCAAAACCTCTACGAAACCCGTATACTTCAGGGATTCCTCCCTGCTCGCCTGAGACTCCTTCAGATTTCATGATTGAACGAATCATATTATCTGAAAGTTTATTACTTTTTGCCACCTGAGCTTTTTGTATAACAGCAGCCGATGGTTGGCTTAAGACCACGTTTGATTTTACTTCCCCCTTACCCCCCTTTTTTGCCGGGAATAGATTCGTCACCGCCTCCGTAATATTCTGCTTATGGCTACTTCCCGGCGCACCTGTTCCGGGCTGTGCACCTGCGGTATTCAGGTTAAGTTTGCCGCCCGATGTGGTGATATTTCCGTCACCCTGCACGAAGAGATTAAACCCTTTGCCGACGATATTGATCTGCCCATTGGCGTTCAGTTCTATCGCACTTTCACCGCATTCCAGCCGCAATTTTGTGCCTGACCCCAGCACATAAGTTTCTACCGCCGCATCGATTTTTCCTTTGCCGGTCAGCAGTTCTTCACCACCTTTCACGCCGTGTACACGGTTGGTTTCAACCCGATATAACTCATTAACGCCGACGTAGTGGCTGTGGTTTTTGGCGACAGTATGGGTGGCGTCATTTTTGACGTTGGTATCCATATTCTTTTGCGCCTGAATCCACAGCTGTTCCTCGCCTGCCTTGTCCTCAAAGCGCAGCGCATTGGCGGTATCTGCGGTGCCGTCTTTGGTCCGGCTGAGGAAGCCCATCTGGGTTGCCGCCGCTGGCAGCGCCCACGGTGGCATGCTCGCCTCGTTATAAACACGACCAATGATCAGTGGGCGGTCCGGATCGCCGTTGATGAAATCCACCACTACTTCATCACCCACGCGCGGGATTTGTACCCCGCCGAATCCCTGTCCTGCCCAGGCGCTGGAAACGCGCACCCAGCACGAGCTGGTGTCGTCCCCTTTTGCCAGCCGGTCCCAGTGGAACTTCACCTTGACGCGACCATAGCGATCGGTCCAGATCGATTCGCCTTTTGGTCCCACCACCTTCGCCGTCTGCGGACCGTGCGTTTTCGGCCATGCCGTGAGCGGCGGCGTGCGGTAAGTGATGGATGCCGGAAGCACAGTAAAACGAATGTTGTGCGTGGTGGTCACATCCCCGCTGGCGTAGCTGTTTTCCTCGAAAGAATATTCGGCTGTTACTGTCAGATATTTGCCGTTGTCGCTGAAGTGCGGCGCATTGAGCAGACCGAAGGTGTAGCCCGGTGCAATACCCGTCGCCGTCCCCACCCCGCTTATGCTGTGGTGCTCCACCTCCCATACTTCCTGGCGGATGCGGGTGTAAAACTCGCCGTGGCTGTGATCCACAAAGTGCCCCGGCCAATCATAAACATCCACGGAGCCGGGACTCGGTGCTACCGGATTCTGGCGCGCCTGCAACATCCAGGCGTTTGGTTTGCGGAAGTCATAATCGTCGGTGCTGTACATCCCCGGCGTCACGCTCTCCTCAAGGGACCACTGGCTGATGCCCTCTTCCGTTACGCTGCCGCCCGACGGCGCAACGTGATAAGGGATGGTTTCATAACCACTGAACGGCTGATGCTGATCCGCTGCATCGCACAGTACCAGGGTGTGCTTATCAGCCTCATGGCGGAACCAGTAGTAAATACCTTCCAGTTCCATCAAACGGCTGATGAAGTCATAGCTGCTTTCCTGGTACTGCACACAATAGTCCCAGACCCGATAGCTGCTGCTGAGTCGCGATTCCACGTTGACGCTGTACTCCTTCAACAGCGTCTGCACAATTTGCGGCACCGTCTGACTCTGGAAGATACGCAGGTTACGATCGCGCCTCATTGGCCACAGGTCCGGCTCCACTTTCAACACATAGACCGCGTAGCGAGTGCCGTTCAGCTCTTCATTGCGTACCGCTACGCGGGTGATTTTGCCGTTGATATAGCGCGTACTCAACAGATGCTCTGTCGGTAGCGTAAAGGTGACCGGTTTTCCCAGCAGAGACTGACGATCGATGCGCGCATCGGTGGAAAGCAGCTCCGCGTCAAGAACAAATGATTCCGAGAGGGCTTCAGACCCGTTGAGTTTCCAGAACAGCAAGCCCTCCATGGGCAGCTGAACGGTTATGCGTGAAAACATAAGCAAATCCCTTGTAGTTAGCTATGAGGATCGAGCAGCCAGACGCCTTCATCACCGATGGTCAGCGTCTGTTCACGTGCGCCATGCTGGCTGTGAATGGAGAATGTGTAATGACCCGGTGCAAGTTGCAATGCGGCGAAGCCATTGGCAGCCGGTACCAGCGCCTGTTGTTTACCATTCACCTGCACCTGTTCACCCGGCTGTAACCTGATATATACCTGCGCGACCGGCGCAGGCGGCGGTGCCGGTTGTGGTTCTGCTGGAGCAGAGGATTGTTGCTGGACCGCAGGTGCCGCGCTGGCAACAGCAACCGGGGCAGACTCCGGCTGAGGCTGTGACTGAGCCTGCACATCATCATCCCCACCACCCGCCACCAGCAGGCCAACACATAGCCCCAGCACCACACCTGCCGCCACCAATCCCGGTAGCGCGAAACGATGACGCAGCAAGGCTTTAACCGGCGAAAGAGGTACCGCGTCTTCCTCTACTTCCTCAACCGGTACCAGCATGGTCCCTGGCCCACTGACGTTGGCGGCGAGCGGGATCTCTGTGGTGCTTTCCGGCAATGCCATCAGTTCAGCGAAGGCATCGATACTTTGCGGACGGTCTTCCGCTTTCAGCGCCAGAGCCGCATCGACAGCGTTGAGCAGCGCCGGGGAGAATCCTGCCGGACGACGCTGGGCCAGCGGTTGGTAGTTATCTTCGATGCTACGCACCACGCTTACCGGCGGTGGCGCGCCAGTGATCAGCGTATGCAGCACTGCGCCCAGCGCGTAGATATCTGTCCAGGCCCCCTGCTCGCTTTCATCGTTGTCGCTGTACTGCTCAATCGGCGCATAACCTGGACGCAGCATTGTTTCGCTTTCGTCAGACAGGTTACTGATGGTCTTACGTGCCGAACCGAAATCCAGCAGCACCGGTTCGCCGTTACTCTGGATCTGGATGTTATCGAGCGAAATATCACGATGCAGATAGCCCGCATCATGAATGGTTTTAATTGCCCCCAGCAGGGGTGGCAGCAGACGACGGATCCATGCTTCATCAATCTGTTGTGGATTGCGCGCACGCACGATGGAGAGCGTGGTACCGCTGTAAAACACAGTGCCCATATAGGCCGTGTCGTTTTGTACCCAGAAGCGCAGCACATGCAGCAGGTTAGGATGGTTGAAACGCGCCAGCAACCTGGCTTCCTGGATAAAACTGTTCAAACCCGCAGCGAACGTTTTGCTAAAACGCTCGCTGCGCAGTACCAGATTCAGCCCTTCGCTGCGCACCGCCAGCGAGGCAGGCATAAATTCTTTAATCGCGATGTCACGTTCCAGCTGATGATCCCAGGCGCGATAGACAATGCCAAAGCCGCCACCGCCGATGACTTCCTTAATTTCAAACTCATTGAATCGGTAACCCAGCGGTAATGCGTTGGGTACATTGAGGTGATTATCGTGTTCCGACATAGACGAAAACTCTCTGATAACGAACGGCTTTAGACATCAAACTGGCAAACAAACTCGCCCTGCTCACAGCGCACCTGTACCCGGCGATAACGTTCATCACGGGCATGGGCGCTGAGCAACATCTGGCTCATTTGCGGCAACAGGGTATTGGTGAGAATGGCATCGACCATGCGGCCACCGGATTCCACTTCGGTGCAACGCTGCACGATCTGGCTGACGACCGAGTCTTCGATATCCGCCTCAATGCCATGATTCTCTGCCAGACGACGCACAATGCGCGTCAGCTGCAAGCGAACGATCTCCGCCAGCATCGCATCACTCAGCGGGTAATAAGGCACCACCAGCAGGCGTCCCAGCAATGCCGGAGGGAAAACCTCCAGCAACGGTTTGCGCAGTGCGGTACTCAGCGTGTCAGGTTCGGGCAACAGCTCCGGATCGGCACAGAGCGCGCTGATCAGCTGCGTACCGACATTGGAAGTCAGAATGATGATGGTGTTACGAAAATCGATATGGCGTCCTTCGCCATCCTCCATCCAGCCTTTATCGAACACCTGGAAAAATAATTCGTGTACATCGGGATGGGCCTTCTCGATTTCATCCAGCAGCACCACGCTGTAAGGACGGCGGCGCACTGCTTCGGTCAGGACTCCACCTTCGCCGTAACCGACATACCCCGGTGGCGCACCTTTTAACGTGGAGACGGTGTGCGCTTCCTGGAATTCGCTCATATTGATGGTGATGACGTTTTGTTCACCGCCATACAGGGATTCCGCCAGCGCCAAGGCGGTTTCGGTTTTCCCTACCCCCGACGGACCACACAGCATAAACACGCCCACCGGTTTATTCGGGTTATCCAGCCGGGCGCGCGCGGTACGTACCCGTCTGGCAATCAGATCCAGACCATGGCGCTGTCCAATCACCCGCTGATTCAGAGTATCTGCAAGATTCAGTACCGCATCGATTTCGTTCTTCACCATGCGTCCCAGTGGGATACCTGTCCAGTCCGAGACCACGGCGGCAACCACGCTGGCATCCACTGCGGCAAACAGCAGCGGTTCTTCCCCCTGAAGCGCGCGCAGTTGTTGCTGTGTGGCGTCCAGTTCACTGCGCAGCATTGCCTCCCCCTCGCTGACACAACGTGCCCGCAAGGCGATCAATTGATTAACAAGCTCCCGCTCCTGCTGCCAGCGAGCCGTAAGCGCATCGCGGGTGGCAGACAGCTCAGCATACAACACCGCAATTTCCTGCTGACGCTCGGGTGCACCCAGCCCAACTTTTGCCTCACGATCCGCGATTTCCGCTTCGATATCGAGCGCCGCCAGCCGGTGCAGGCAATCCTCCAGCGCGGCGGGCTGCGCCCCCTGGCTGACCGCCACACGTGCGCAGGCGGTATCCAGCAGTGCGACAGCTTTATCCGGCAGCTGGCGTGCCGGGATATAGCGATGGGACAGCTTAACCGCCGCACTCACCGCCTCATCCAGCAACAACACCTGATGATGTTTTTCCAGCGCACTCACGGTACTGCGCAGCATCTGGATGGCTTTCGCCTCATCCGGCTCCTGTACCTGCACCGTCTGGAAACGGCGGGTCAGCGCCGGGTCTTTCTCAATATATTTTTTGTATTCGGCCCAGGTGGTAGCACCGATGGTTCGTAGTTGCCCGCGAGCCAGCGCCGGTTTCAGCAGGTTTGCTGCGTCGCCGGTGCCCTGCTGACCGCCCGCACCGACCAGCGTATGGATCTCATCCACAAACAGCACAATCGGCGTCGGGCTGGATTGCACCTCGTTGATCAGCGCCTGGAGCCGCGCCTCAAACTCGCCTTTCATCCCGGCACCGGCCTGTAGCATGCCAATGTCCAGTAGCCATAGCGGCACATCGCGCAGCGGTGCAGGGACATCGCCTGCCGCAATACGCAACGCCAGCCCCTCAACTACCGCCGTTTTCCCGACACCGGCTTCACCGGTCAGCAGCGGATTGTTCTGGCGGCGACGCATCAGGATATCCACCATCTGGCGGATTTCTTCATCACGCCCCGTCACCGGATCGATCGCGCCACTGCGCGCCCGGGCGGTGAGGTCCTGCGCATACTGCGCCAGGGTGCTGGTACCGGCCGCCGCGGGTGCGGAGACATCTGGCTGCGTCAGCGCCTGCTGCACTTCCTTACTGTTGCTAAGTAAGGTGTCAAACTGCTCCAGCAGCATGTCGGCATTAATACGCGCAAACTGCGATGAAATGCCTTTCAGCACGCTGGCGAGGTTGAAGGTTTTCAGCATGCCGATCAGCAGATGACCGCCACGGATGCGTGTTGCACCGTATTTTAGCGAGGCGTAAACCCAGGCGCGTTCTACCGCGCTGTCGATGTGTTCGGCAAGATCGGAGACGGCACTGGCACCGCGCGGCAGGCGATCCAGCGCCGCCACGATATCCCGCGTCAGCGCGTTTTCATCCAGTGAAAAATGGCTGATGACTTGCTGTAAATCCCCCTCCTGTTGCTGCATCAGCTGGTGCAGCCAGTGCACCAGTTCAACATAGGGATTGCCACGCAGCTTACAAAAGGCGGTGGCGCTTTCCAGCGAGGAAAATAACAGCGTGTCCAGTTTACCGAATAACACGGCTCGGCTGATTTCAGACATATCGGGTCCTGTAATATGAAGAAGCTGGCTATGTGGCAGGGAAAAGGGGTTGGGCTAGAGCGAAGCGGCCTCAACCTCAAAAACGAAATCTTCGCGATCGACAGGCTGGTCGGGCTGTCCCAGCCAGCTGGTATAACCCAGACGGGCATTACCCCCTAAAGTCACGCCGTTGACATCTTCAGCCGCAAGAATCAGGCTGAGATCCCATTGCATTTCGATGCCGAGATAATGGCGCACCCAGTCGCGCACCTCGCATGCCCCTTTCCCGTCGGGCAGGAAATGCGCATATTGCTCAGCACTAAGTGGGCCAAAACGCAGACGGAAGCGATGCTGCACATCACGCACCGCGATCCCAAGAAAGGCGGACTCTCCCAGACGGGGCATCTGCCTTCCGGCACCGAGTCGGGCCTGGTCGCGGTGATCCAGCGTCAGCCATTGCGGTACGTTTTGCTCCATCGTCACTGGCACACCAAAATAGAGGCGCAGAATGCGTTCTAAACCTTCTGCATCGTGTCCGTGGCGGCTGAGATGGCCCACCAGCATCAGTCGGGCATGCAGGCTGAGCGAACTGGCCTGCTGTTGCGCCGGAAAACCAATGCCCGCCAGACACGCCAGATAATCCTGAAAGCGTTTATCGTCACCACGATCCAGCGAGGCGGTCGGCTGCGCATCAGCCCAGGCGCGATAAAACAGCAGCGTGGCACGATGGTGGAACAGGTCGGCAAAAGCTGAAAGGCTGTGGTCCTGATGATGGCTGATGCGCTCGCGCACGTATTCAGTCAGATGCGTCGGGAGCGGACCATTTGGACCAAACAGGCCAAAACTGTAGATCGAGACATCATGACGTCCATCCTCTTCGCGCTCGCTGACTTTAGCCAGCGTCGCCGGAGCAAACGCCAGTGAAGGCGTCTGGCCGAGACGGACGGCTTCGAACTTCGGCAGTGGCGCACGCCCCAGGCTATAACGCTGACCACTCTGCGCATTCAGCCTGCGCAACAGCTGGAAAAGATCGTAGCGCCAGGGCGCAGCCATCACCGCCTGCCAGAAATCATCAGGCAGACGACTGGCGCGTTGCAGCGGAATAACCTGTGCGACATCACTCATAGCAGTGCCTTCTGGCCCATACGTGGCGGCCAGTAACCAATTTCGCCCCGTTGCTGGCTGCTCAGGGTCAATTCGGTAAAGCTGTTGAGCGCCACCAGCCGCGAGAAGACTCGCTCCAGCACGCTGCCAAACAACCATGGGCTGGCACCGGAGAACACCTGCTCATCCACCTCCAGCGCAATACTCACGCCGCGAGCAAACACCACCGGCCCTGGCTCAGGGACACGACGATGCACTGCTTTCAGCTGGCAATGGCGGATACCTTCAATCTGGCGGGCCACCGGTGCCTCAGCCAGATTCGCATACAGGCTGAGTAACTGACGCAATGCAGCAGCACCTTCGCCGTCAGCGCTGTCCATCAGGCTGAGGTAGTTCATTTGCAGATGGCTAATCAGCCGCCAGGAGGATAACCCTTCAGCCAGCGCCGGACGCGGCGGTGTTGGCCCTTTGCAGAGCGTCAGCTGGCTTACCGGGATAGAGTCCGGCATGACGAAGTTGCCCTGCTCCTGTTGCAGCAACATCAGCGGTAAATCACGGCTGGTGCACATCACTTCAGCGGAGAAGAAACGCATGTCATCCCGCCACGGCGAATGATGTTCATCAACCAGTGAGAGAAAAACTTCAGAACCGATATAGCCGGTGCGGGTGCCGTAACGTTGCGCATGTTCCGAGAGGGTGCGCTGTTCACGACGCAAAGAAAAATACGCGCCGTAGTCGCCGCTATCCGGGCTGAAAGTGCTCCAGAACGGGCGGAAAACCTGTTCCTCGCGTTGCCCGTCTACCATCGCAAACAGCCGCTGCACCGAGTACACCTCGTAATCCAGCGGGCGGATATTGTCCACCACCAGATGATATTCATGCTGACTGTCGCTGACCTTCAGGCGCTCAGCCGTTTTCGGAAACAGATTAATCACCGGTGTGCAGTGCAGCGCCAGATGGCTGCGATCCACCACGCTTTCCAGCTCAGGGTCGGCCTTATCGAGCAAAATGATGATGTCGAATGCCTGTGCTTTGTGGCATCCCGCCAGATACGACGCCAGCTGGTGCAGGCTGATAAACTGAAAACGCGCCGGGAAGGCAAAATACTCCTGCAACAGCCGATAGCCATCGAAATTGCGCAAATCGTCCGGCAACAATGCCTGCTCCGGTGCAAAGCCCTGCTGTTGCAGCGCACTATCTGCCAGCACCTGGCGCTGCGGTTGGGCCTCCACCGATTGCAGCAGGATGCCAACCCGATGCTGCATCAGCAGTTCCAGTAACTTCAGCGCCTGAATATCCGGCCCGCTGAGGTATAGCATTAAATCATCGAGATTCAGCTGACTGAGAGAGGAAACCCCCTCGCACTCGATACGCACCCGTAACGCGCTACTGGCACCACGTCCGCTGAGTTTCAGTTCACCCAACGGGATATCACCCGGGACGCCACCCAGTGACACCTCACTGATGCGTAAGGGATGGAGCATCACGTCGTGTGCCGTGGTGTAGCTGCAGGTGACGCCGGATTTTTTCAGGCTCTGGCTTTCCATCATGGTGCCGCGTGGCACCAGAAAGCCGTTGCTGATATCCCCTTTACGGCTGTCCGGCGTTAACTGAGCTATCGCCATCGAAGGTGTGGGTGCCAGATAACCCGGTGCAATCATTTCCAGCAGCCGCTGCGAGAAGCGTGGGAACTCTGCATCCATTTTCAGCTGCACGCGGGAGGTGAGAAACGCGAACCCCTCCATCAACCGTTCAACATAAGGATCAGCGACATCAATGCCGCGCATCCCCAATCGCCCCGCCACTTTGGGGTAATGGGCAGCAAACTCCGCTCCCATTTCGCGCAGATAGGCAAGCTCACGGTTGTAGTAGTCGAGCAGTTTACTGTCCATGATTACCCCGCATCCTGTAGTTCGAAATGGCCGCTTTCAAGATCCACCTCGGTACGGAACAGAAACTCCAGCGGATAAGGTACGCACCACAGGCGACCTTTGATCTCCAGTGACAACACGTTGTGCAGATCGAGGGAAGCCAGGTCGCTAACGCAACGCACCTGCAAACCCTGCGGCAGGATACGGGGTTCAAAATGCAGGATGGCATCGGTCATTTTTCGCTGGACATCCTGCCATTCGATATCGGACATATTTTGCCCGGCCAGCGGTGCGACGCCGAAATTCCACACCGAGCGCTGCACATGGGTAAAGCAGTCGAGATCCTGCTGCGCTTCGTTGTTGATGGTGTTAAACAGCCACTGCAAATCACGCAGCACATGGCGACGCAAAGTACTGTGGCTGATCAGGATACTGTTGCCAGGCTCCGTGCGTTTGTCGGGGGCATCATCGGTCAGACGATCCAGCAGCGATGATTGCAACTTGTCACGCGAAGTGAGGGTGTCGCGATTTTTACGCGCACGATAGCCGCCATGCAGCTGGGCATAGCCGTCCTGTTGCGCAGGATAATCACGGCTCATAAGACGACTCGACGAGATCGAACGTGAGGCGCTGCAGCGCCAGCAGCGGATATTCAGCTCTGTCGCTCAGCCAGACTTTCTGACCGTGACCAATAAACTGGCTGTCGTCATTGCCGAGCGGTTGCCATTCGGTGACGCTGCTACGCAGCCAGCGCTCTTCAGGCGTTGCCGTGAGAGGATAACGCACCGGAAGCTGACAGACCTGCTCGCTGCCATCCACCAGTTGTACCCGCGTGTGACGCCATACCAGATCCGTCACGCTGGTCGGTGCCTGAAACTGCATTTCACGAATGGCGGCAAACGGAATCCAGTAATAACGCCCGTTAACCAGAGCCTCACAAACCGGACCAAAACGGCTGTCACCATCCATCAACCAGGGGAAATCCATCTGCTGGTCCTGCTGCTCCAGCAAACCCGGATTCGCGGCAGCGTTTTCCAGTGCCTGCTGACGCAGTTCGGTGCCATGTGCAACATCTCCGGCAATGTCAGCCTGCAACGCAGCCAGCAAGGTTTCACACCACATCCAGGCACTGCCCGGCAGGTGTGGCTGAGCTTCACCCTGCAATACCGCAGCGCGCTGTTGTTCACCGGCAATCGCCTGTTGCAGCAGCGTGACTGTCGGTTGCGCCTGCGGGGTCAATGCCAGCCAGGATTGCAGCTGGATTTGCGCTCGCGTCCAGTTGCCAGCCAGACACAGCAGTTGAACAAAAGCAGCGCGCAAATCGGCATCAGCCGGATTCGCCTGGATCTGCGCCGTAATGCTGGCAAGATTTTCCGCCAGTGATGCGGTAGCCAGACGCTGTTGTAACCTGTCCATGCATGCTCCTTTGCGTTAGTTAACGGTGCGATAAACGGCAGCAGCCGGATCTTTCAGTTCCGGATGCAATTGTTCCACCAGCAGAATTTTCAGCGGTGATGCATTGTTCAGCCACGGCGACCAGACTTTGCGTACTTCCTGCAGCCGGGCGCGTAATGCGCTTTCATCCGTAGCATCGCTGGCTGGCATTTGTACCACCACCTGATCAGGTGCCTGCCAGCCGTTAAACTGTGGGCTAAACGGCAATACCAGCCAGCTTTCTGGTGATTTCTCGTTACTCAGCACCATGCGCTCACGGTTGACCGTGGTAATCGTCAGTTCACGGGGTGAGGGTTTGCTATTCAGCCCGGCAACCGGAAATCCCTGCAGGAACGTGACTTCCACCGATTTTGCTGCGCCATTCCCCATCTGTGTCAGGGTGCTGTGACCACTCAGCCAGCCATCCTGAGCGCAGATCAGTCCCTGTTTCGACGGGACAAAAATCGCGCTGGAATGTGCCGGTTGAGTCCACCAGGTACGGAAATGGCACCCATCCAGCAGACTGAATTGCTGCCAGGGCGTGGTATCCGCAGGGGGTGAATTGAGCACCGGCGCCGCCGGTGCTGGGGCAGCGACGGGTGGCGGTGGCGTGATGACGGGCTGCCAGTTCTTCGTCTGTTCGGCACTGCCCTCTGCCAGTGCGTTACCTTGCTCATCCTCCAGCTGCCAATGCAGCTGTTGCAGCGACTTACACTGGGAAGCCATCAGCCCCGCCACGCGCGGCAGGAATCCATCCAGTACCGCTGCATTTTTTTCACCTTTGGTGACGATGCGCAGATCCACACTCTTCTGGCACCAGCTTGCCAGCTGGTTATCTTTTACGTCATCAATCCAGACATCCAGTTTCTGTGCCGGGGACTGAACAATGCGATAGTTCTCTGCAAAAGCGTGTGTGCTCAGCAGCAACGCAGCCAGACCCAGTAATCCATATTTCATGTTGGCGTTCTCAATCGCGAAGAGGGAAAAACTGCGCCGCATCTGACAGCGAGTGCAGTAAGGTGGTGTCCTGAGGTGAACCAACCCAGACAGCCAGCGCACTGAAATTATCCTGCTGACCTTTTTCCGGTTGGTCGTTTCTGATGATTTGTTGCATCAGCGTCAGCCACTCCTGTGGCGTATTGACCATATGCAACGATTGCTGCATCTGCTCCAGCGTGACGCCGTGCCAGAATCCATCGGTGCACAATAAAAAGGCGTCACCATCTTCAATCTCCACCACATCGCTATAGCTGGCATCACGCTGTTCATCCCCCATACCAAGGGCAAAATAAAGCAAGTTGGTATTGATCCCTTCCGTCTGATGACCAGCATCTTTCATTTGCTGGACCAGGCTGTGATCGGTCGTGACGTGATACAGATAACCACGCCGAAATAAATAAAGACGACTATCTCCGGCATGTGCCCAGTAGGCCAGCTCGTAATCACGATCGATAAACAGGCTGACCAGCGTCGTACCCATACGACTGTGCTCGCTGCTGGCTTTCTGCTGCTGGCGAATCGCGTGATTGGCGTGATTAACATAATTGCGGATGGACTGTGCATTCAGGTGGCTATCACCGTTGAAAGCATCCATCAGGCTGCTGCGGGCGATGGTGGCCGCCACCTCACCGCCGGGAAAGCCCGCTACGCCGTCACAAACGACAAAGCAGGCTGAACGTTCACCGATGATTTCACCGGTCTGATCCTGATTGCTGGCGCGGTCGCCCTGATTCGACGTGGAAGCAATGGTGATATTCATGCGTCATCCGTGTGGGTTTGTGAGTCTTTGTACTGATTAACTTCCATGTCATAGGCGTGCAGGAAGGCTTCGCCGAACAGGGTGTGGAAGTCGTCTTCGATTTCTCCGGCTGTTTCACCGTAACGCTCAACAAAATGTTCCCACAATGCCGCCTTGCGACTACCGGGCAGCCCCAGACGCGATACCGATCCCGCCTGACGCGCCTCTTCTTCCAGCTGATCCGGATTAAAGGATTGCAGCATCGAAGCGATAATGGCGCGAATTCCGGCGATCATTCCCAACTGATGTGCCTGCAAATCGATCAGTGCATCACGCACCGCCTGACGGGGTGGCATAAAGCCCGGCATGCGGCTGCCAAACATCTGCATCAGGACAGTTTTACCCGAAGGCAGCAATTTGAAGGGATTGTTGGCGTCGTCGAGAATCACCGTCATATCCGCTTTTACGCCACGCTTCAGAATCGAACGTGAAGAGAGCAGCGCCACCGTCCCCTGTGAGAACATGCTGAGCATCTGACCAAACTGGCGCATCTGTTCACGATCAAACTGCGGCGTGGGCTGTAAATCCTGCAACCCCATGCCTTCCAGCAAGGCATCCAGCAATTCGCCTTTTAACGCGTCGCCACTGCTCTGGGCTGAAGCACCGTTCTGGCTGCTGGAGGCCACCGGGTCAATACGCAGACGACCTTTCGGTATCGGTGATGGCGTGCGTTGTACCGCCTGCGGTGTAGGCAGGGTGATGCCGCCGTATTCAACCTGGCTTGCCGGGCTGGCTTCCACGGCCTCATCAATCAATGGCACAGATTCAGCGGCTGGTTGAGTTTCGGTGTCGTCAAACAGCGGTGAACTGCTCAGATCAGCCAAGTTGACGTCTGAGGCTTCTTCTTCAGGCTCAGGTTGGGTGATGCTGATGACTTGCGCTGGCTGTGGCTCCGGCTGTGCCAGCGGAACCGCCCCTCCCATCATCAGGCCGAGCGGATCGTCATGAATACGAGGATCGGGAGCGCTCTGGCTGCCAAACAGGCTGAGCGGGTCCAGTTCCGCGGGCTTCGCTTCGGGCGGTGCCGCTGCAACGACGCTTTTCTGCCCTGCCAGCGCGCTCGGCGTTGCATCGTCGAAAATACTGTCCTGGGCGAACAGGGCGTCACCGGCATCAAACAGGCTGTTATTTTGAGGCTGCTGACCAATATCCAGCGGGGCATCATTAATCAGTGAGGCTAGCGGATCTTCCGGGTTACGATCGGGCGATGCGGGGGCCGTCAACGGGTTCACTTCTGGCGCTGCGGGTGTCACTTTGTTTGGCTTCGAGAGATCATCGGAGATGGAGAACTCCTTCGCCAGGCTATCCCAGATCTCACTCGGGATCGCAGCGGTACCGCTGGCCACTGCTGCGGGTGGTTCATCAGCAATCACAGCAGGTTCGGTCACCGACTGGGATGGGGCCTTCGGCGGCTGAGCGGGTTGCTGTGCGTTAATATCATTAACCAGCAGCTGATAGTCATCAATGCCGAGAATATCGCCGTCCTGTAATTCCACCTGTCGCCCACGTTCCAGCGGAATATCGTTCAGCATCACACGCGTGACGTTGCCGCGATTCGTCAGGCGACATTCACCGTCAACGGTAATATGGACAATCGCCTGTAAACGGGAGATGGTCCGGTCGTCATCGGGTAACACCAGGTTGTTATCAACACCACGACCAATGGTGCCACCAGGTGGTAAGAAGTCAAAAAGGGCTTGCGGCGGCTGATGGCCGGGTTTAGTCGTTATTATCGTAAAGCGCATAACGGATTCCTGCGGTTAGCTGTTCGGCATCTATATTGCGCACCTCTCGGAGGAAAGGGGCGGGATATAGGGAGCTGATTTTTTGAGTGGGGAAGTTTAATTTATAAAGCCAGAATGGTTTGATACCGGTAAAGTCAGTTATAAGGTATGATTTTAAGTTGTTCGACACGTCCCATATCTATTCGGGAGATACATGTATCATTAAGGGTATTGTGAACAATGGTGCCTTTCTCGGCGATAAAGGATTCAAGATTACATTGACCATTACGATAGACAAGCCATCCTCTCTGGGACTTGATGAGAATATCGAGGTAATTTTTCAGATCTACAGGTGAAGATTTGTATTCATCTTCTATTCTTTTTTTCGCCGCAAGGTATTCCGTATTTAAGGCTTGTTCAGACTTAAGTTTCTCTTCTTTACGGCAGGCATACTTTTCACTATCACTTACCGCATGGCTACATACATTCTGAGCATTGGCATAACATTGATACAGAGCCAGTAATGATGCTATTGCTACTCTTTTATCCATAAGCTTCCCTCTCCTTTTGAGGAAACCAACTCGACTACAGGCGGGTTAAATCTACAAGTCACTTACACACATGAATAAAAATCACCATAAAAGAAAAAAATAAAGCCGTTATAAAATAAATCACCCTATACAAACTCAACAACCCTTTCATCCAACCTATTTTATCATTTGGTTGTTTCTGAACAAACTCATACGCTTCCCTCCTGACAAACTCATTACGCGAAAATCGTATTTTCTCCCAACGATACAATCGCATAAAAAAGCCAATTTCTGATAATTAGCATAGAAACCCATATGACTAGAGACTTTGGTGGTAAGATCTAACTGCAGCCCTGCTTGTTCATACTCATCTAAAAAATCATCATATTTGTTTTTGTTTCTTTTAAAAACAAAGTTCGCATATATATGCAAAAATCCAATCAAAAAGAACAAAAATACGCTTCCGTACATAAAAAAATCACACATATTAACCTGACTCATCCTTGATAATTCAAAAATACAAAAATCTCCAGATCAAAGCGACTACAACGAACAACCCAGCCATACCGAAAGCAAACATATTTACTCGATGAAGTTTAATAATCCAGCCAATTTTATCCTTTGGGAGCTCCTGAACAAACTGATATGTTTCCGCACTCACCACCTCATTTTTCTTGTAATACCAAGTCTTCCCATAGTAGAGGCGGGTAAAATACATGATTTTAAGCTCATTAAAGAAACTTCCAAAATGAGTGGAGATGCTGGTTATTATATCCAATTGCAAGCCTTTACTACCAAAATCCTTTAATAGAGAATCATAGATTCTGGCATTAATTTTGAACAGGAAGACTCCATACATATGAATACTGAAAGTAAGAAGTAATAAAAAAACTTGTAAGAAAAGCAGGAAATCATAAAAGGCATCGTATTTATCCACGATAGTACCTACCACACCACCATTGAGCTACTTCAGAAAAGAATTGGATATAAAACTTAATGCAACAGCAAGAAACAGCACCGTAAAACTGGCAACATTTAACTTATGCAAACTCAATATCCAGGAAATTCTGCTCAGCGGCTGATTTTTAACAAACAAGTTCGCTTCTTCACTCACGGATTTATTTCTATCCAGATAAATTTTCTTTCCGTGATAAACATCAACAAAATAAGCTATTTTATGCGCATTAAATATTGGACCAAGAAAAGATGCAAAATTCGTGATGATATCCAACTGAATACCGTGCTGTCTGAAGTCACTCAATAAAGACTCGTACTTACTTTGATTTTTTTTGAAAACAAAATAAGCGACTAACTGTGAAGAGAATGCGATAAAATATAACACCAGAGATAAATATAGGAAATAATCAGCCAATGTCATAATAACTTATCCATTAAAGAACCCACACTCACTTCTGCACCTTTTGCTGCAATTATTCCACCAGCAGCAGAGCTGACTATAGTACACGTTAGCAATCCGACAGGTCCAGTAACTGCTCCAACCGCAAGACATGCCCCTCTCAGGGCAAGGGCCGCACCGATGCCACCATAAATGCCTGCCGCAGTGCTGGCAGCAAACTGGGTGTATTTACTTACCGCAACCTTAGCACATTCATCCCTGCGGTCTACGGTGCAGGCATCATAAACATCATTTGTCGTATTCAACGCACTAAATCCAATCGATACCCAGCCACCCATTTTCATAAACTTTGCGGCCTTCGCGGCACCATCAACGTAGGTGGAGTAACCACGAATTGCACCAACCCCTGCACTCTCCCAGTCGTGTACGATCGATGAACTTGACAGGTTTAAAGCGTGTTTTAACTTCTGATAAGGCTGTAATTTCAGTACCAGACGGGAAAATTTATTTAACAGCACATCCAGTTCGCCAAACAAACGACGACGCTCAACAAAGAACTGCTCGCCGATAAGCGTACCCGCAGTCAGGTATTGGTTGCGGTAAGCGACCTCAATGGCGGTCAGTTTTTTACCAATCTCCGCGAAATATTTCTCTCCGGCATCCCCGATAACACCCGATGATTTGTCCATAAAGTTGGTGATTGCTGCAATCGAAGCGTAATGCTGATGAAAAAAGCTGGCTTCATCTGCAGAGAGATGATCCAGGCTGTTATTGGTCGCAGTTTTTGCTGCTCTCAACGCATTCATGGCTGCCAGGCTGTTATGACCGTAGGGATCAGCCACTATCAGTATCTGCCCTGGTTTCGCCCAGGCGACATCCGCATTTAATTGCAAAAAGTAATTGGCCGCCGCAATATTGCGGTTTCCGAACAGAAACATCGCCTGCTCTGTCAGTCTGCCGGGACGTTGCACCACACAAAAACCCGGTTCAACCATGCTATTTCCGCTCATCACAATATCCTTTTGCTATTAAATACAGTTATTTTTTAATATCACATAAAGCGGCCCCGTAAGGCCGCCTTATAAAACAATTACGACTCTTTGTTTTCTTTAATATTCCAGCCAGCGCTGCTCTCAGCACCTTTACCACCAGAAGAACTTTGCTCCCAGTATTGCTGTTTCACTTTCGCTGCCTGGAAACCGTAGGTCACAGCCAGAGTGTCGCCATTGGCAGCACCTGTGTAATCCAGACGAGAAACCAGCACGTCTTCCAGCGTGATACGCGCATATTCAACCTGAGAACCACCGGCTTTGCACACGGACAGTTCCACTTTAGTCACGTGTTTACCGTTCGCACAGTACTTCAGAATAGCGGAGGTGGATTTGTCGATCAGGGCATTCACGCTCAGATCATTAAAGTTCACTTTACCGGCACCGCCGCCGCCACCTACTGCCATATTGCCAGGCTGAGTCGCCCCCCAGCTAAAGGAGGTAATATCCGTCCAGCCGGTGTGATTAGAGTCCTTTGACTCACCCGTCACACCATCAACTTTTAAAAACATATCTATAGCCATAATTCTCTTCTCTTGTTTGATTTACGCTTTGCTTTTAACAAGCATCGTTATGGCAAACAGGAAAGCATGGGGCTGAATAAAACAGTCCATATTTTACCTCTGCCTCGTGTTCTGAATAGCGCTACATGTGTTATTCAGAGGGGATTCTTATTACGCATTAACGCAATAAGAAAAGGGTGCAGAGAACCTGAAAATTCAGATTCTCTGAATCATTCGCAACGATTAATTATCTTTCGATTTCAGCGACGGCAGTTTTGATACCAGTCGCAGTGATACCGTCAGACCTTCAAGCTGATAATGCGGACGCAGGAAGAATTTCGCCGCGTAATAACCCGGATTATCTTCCTGTTCTTCAACATTGACTTCGGCTGCCGCCAGCGGCTTGCGTGATTTAGTTTCCTGAGATGAGTTAGCCGGATCACCGTCTACGTAGTTCATCACCCAGTCGTTCAGCCAGCGCTCCATCTCATCACGCTCACGGAAAGAACCAATTTTGTCACGCACGATGCATTTCAGATAATGAGCAAAGCGGCAGCAGGCAAACAGATACGGCAGACGAGCTGCCAGACGCGCATTGGCCGTCGCGTCAGGATCGTGATATTCCGCCGGTTTCTGTAACGACTGCGCACCAATAAAGGCGGCGAAGTCAGAGTTTTTACGGTGCACCAGCGGCATAAACCCATTTTTCGCCAGCTCGGCTTCACGGCGATCGCTGATGGCAATTTCGGTTGGACATTTCATATCCACGCCGCCATCGTCGCTCGGGAAGGTATGGCAAGGCAGATTTTCTACCGCCCCGCCCGATTCCACACCGCGAATGGAGGTACACCAGCCGTACTCTTTAAACGAACGGTTAATATTGGCCGCCATCGCATAAGCCGCGTTGCTCCAGGCGTAATTGTTATGATCGGAACCGTCGGTCTTTTCTTCGAAATCAAAGCTGTCGACCGGATTGGTACGAATACCATACGGCAGACGCGCCAGGAAACGTGGCATCACCAGGCCGAGGTAACGTGAATCTTCCGATTCACGCAGGCTGCGCCAGGCCGCATATTCCGTGTTCTGGAAGATCTTGGTCAGATCGCGTGGATTGGCCAGTTCCTGCCAGGACTCCATCTGCATCACTTCCGGTGCTGCACCGGTAATAAATGGACAGTGCGCGGCAGCGCCAATACGCGCCATTTCACCCAGCAGCTCCACATCCTGCGGGCCGTGGTCGAAGTAGTAATCGCCCACCAGGCAACCAAAGGGTTCACCACCAAACTGACCATATTCCTGCTCATAGACTTTCTTGAACAGCGGGCTACGATCCCAGCCAACGCCTTTGTAACGCTTCAGCGTGCGTCCCAATTCCTGCTTGGAGATGCTCATAAAACGGATTTTCAGCATCTCATCCGTTTCGGTGTTATTCACCAGATAACTCAAGCCACGCCAGGCGCTTTCCAGTTTCTGAAACTCATCGTGATGAATAATCTGGTTAATCTGCTGCGATAATTTCTCGTCAATTTCCGCGATCAGTGACTGGATGGTGCGATAGGAATCGTTCGAGATAGTCACGGTATTTTCCAGCGCCTGATGCGCCAGAGTTTTTACCGCGCTTTCTACCGCTTCTCGTGCCTGATCGTTCTTCGGGCGGAACTCTTTACTGAGTAACGCACTAAACTCATCCTGGCTGAAGCTGGTGCCACCCTGTACTGGCTGCTGTTCGGTGCTCTGGCTCATGATTACTCCTCCTTCCCTTCTGCCGCGTCAGTCTGTTTTGGCAGATGCGTCAGCGCCTGCAACAGCGTGGGATCATGCAGAATCTTGCCAATCAACTCTTCCGCACCGTTTTTGCCATCCATATAGGTCAGCAGGTTGGCGAGTTGAGTGCGCGCTTCCAGCAGTTTGTTGAGCGGCTCAACATGACGGGCAATCGCATCGGGCGAGAAATCATCCATGCTTTCGAAAGTCAGTTCGATATTGAGTTTGCCTTCGCCGTTCAGAGTGTTGTCCACCTGGAACGCCGCACGAGGCTTCATCGCTTTCATGCGCTCGTCAAAATTATCAATATCGATCTCAAGGAATTTACGATCATCAACGGCTGCCTGCGGTTCCAGCGGCTTGCCTGCGAGGTCTGCCAGCACGCCCATGACGAACGGCAGCTGGATTTTGCGCTCCGCGCCATAGATCTCCACGTCATATTCGATCTGAACGCGAGGCGCGCGATTGCGGGCGATAAATTTCTGCCCACTGGATTTCATTGTGGCCATGGTTTTCTCCATAAATGATGCGCGGGTAAAGGCGCAGGTCTCACTGCGTGATGAAGAGGTAAACGCGCGTTAGTTACGGCGTCCGAAAATATTTTCCAGCTGGTGAACCCCGTCCGGGGCCAGATCACGGATGATGTCCATAAAGTCGAGCTCGATCAGCCGTTGCACACGATCAATCATCAGCGGTGCCGGATGGCTAGGTTCGTGCTGGCTGAAGTATTGCTTCACCTTTTCCAGCATCAGTTGCGCATCGGCGCGGGTGCTGAGTTGCGCGCTGCGCCAGTCAGGTGTATTGCGTGTGGTCCCAGGGACAGCGGTAGGGGAAGATTCATCTGCGGCCTGCTCACTGGCAGTGTCAGGTTGCATCGTTCCCGGATCACCGGGCTGAGCCAGCCCCGCCAGCAGCGCAAAACTTTTCTGCAACTGCGCCATATCTGGCGCTGCGGTTTCATCCAGACGTTCCACCAGGATTTCGCGGATAGCTTGCAGACGCACATGAATACTCAGCACGGCTTCAGCCGCAGGTTGCCCTGGCTGTGCCAGTTCATCCCGCAAGCGCGCCATGCCGCCGGGGTAATCAGCAATTTCCGCTTTGCTGCCGTCGCACAGGGCGGCGGCATCGCGCAAGATGATGCCATCGGAAGCATGGCGTAAAAGCCAGGCCTGACGTACCGCCGCTGTCAGAGAAGATTGATCACCCAGCAGCGCCAGCGCGTTTATTCGGTAGAAAGGATCCTGCTCGCCATCCTCTTCCAGACGGGGCCAGAGCGGTTCCCAATACAACAGCAGGGCCTGTTCAATTAGTGTCAGCCCCCGGGCATACCCCGGCAGACCCTGGAGATTGGCCCACGCCTGCGTCAGTGCCAGCATCACGCGCAAGTCTTTGCTGCGACTAAGCAACTCAGTCGCCAGTTTTTCTACCCGGTTCCAGTCAGCCGGTTCCGCCGGGATGATGGTGTCACCAAATTGCTGTTCCGCCTTACCGGCACTGGCCTGCTCCATCGCCTGATAATCTGCGTGGTATTCCAGGTTTTCACCGCAGGGATGGTCATTGCTGACCGGTGCCAGCAACTCCTGAATATTGATCGTCATGCGGGTACACCTCAGGATTCAAACATAGGGGGATAAAGTCCGTTTCGTCCTGGCTTCGCGCCGCCAGCGGGATCAAACAGTAGCGAAAACAGCTGCGCAGTGAAGTTGCCACTATGCACATGGGTGTACAGCGGGAATCCGTCGCTCTGATTTGTCCACCAGAAACTGGTGTAAAACTGTGGGTCAAAGCTGTCGGCAGGCAGTTGCCAGCTCAGGGTCGAGACACTTCCCCCCTCCCCGATAATCGCCAGAATGTCCGAGGGCTCGCCACTCGCCTGCTGCTGTGGCTGCGGAATACTGAGCAGCGCCTGATCCAGTTGCTCCACTGTGCTGCCATCCCTCACCACCCGCAACAAGGTGTTGCCGACCTGCTGATACCAGTCACCGGAATGGGCCAGCAAAGCAGGTGACCATTCCGCAGGACTGAAGTGGCGCAAGGCGCACAGCGGGTAGTGACGGCCCACGCTGTCGCGCGAGGCGGTCAGGCTGCCCATCTGGATGAGCTGGCTCCCCAGCATCGGGGGGACCACAAAATTCCAGACCGGTGCGCTCAGAAAGTCACGCGAAGGGGCGCTCTCCCCTTCAGTGCTGGTTTGCCAGTGGTGCAAACCCACCTGAAACCAGTTTGACCATTGCCGAAGCAAGGTGTCGGGAAAGCGTCGCTTCACAAAATCACCCGCATCGGGCAGTTTGCCGTACCAGCCGGGTGCTGCGTATTGCGTCATTGTCAGGCTCCAATTCAGGGGCAGCTAAAAGCGGGAAGCTGGAACGGGTTACGAATACTGCCGGGCGTGAACGACAGCGTGACCTGATGGCCCTCAACATTAAAGCTGGCTTCGCGTGTCAGACCACCTGCGTCCGTCAGTCGGGCTCGGTCAAAAAAGCGGTTAAGTGCCCAGGGGCCGCTGGTCACCAGCGTTGATGTCGTACCGTTGGTTAAACCGAGCTGCATACGCACCTGGCTGGTCCCACCGGTTCCTGGCCAGCTCACCATTTGCACTGCCTGCGGACCGTGGCTGTAGCGCAGAATCTGCCCGTCCACATCGAGCGTCAGGTTGAGGATGTCGTTATCCATTCTCACCGTGCGCAGCGTGACGCGGAATGACGGCGTGGTGGCACCGTTGGTGAAGAAGGCATCGCGGATTGACTGGGCCTGCTGGAACGGGCGTAACAGCGCTTCACCACCAGGCAGGGTTTTGCCATCAATGCCCGGGGTAAACCGCCAGGCCGCATGAGTGGTATCCACTTTGTTCGCCAGATTGTCACGGAAGAAGCTATCCATCAGGCCACTGCCAGGCGCAAACATTCTCGCTAAATCATCCGGCGTCACTTCATTACGGCCATTACGTACCAGCGGGTACCGTCCGGCAATGGCCTGCTGACAGAAGCTGCCTACCTCCATGCGGATACGCTTACGCACATTTTCCATGTCACGCTGCTGTGCATCACTGCTGGCCCCGACAGCCATACTTGAAACCATATTTTGCAGCGAACCCGGTAAGCGTCCGGCACTGGCTTGCACACGACTGATCGCATCACCTGAAGGCGGCGGCATGCCGCTGTTAGCCGCATCCTGTACTGCGGTGAGATAACGATAAAGATCGTCAATCTGGCGCAGAAAATCGTCCACTGCCAGCACCTTGCTGCCCTGCTGCAACGGCTGCGCCAGTTCGATAATGGCCGCAAAGTGCGCGCCAACCACCTGCTCCGGCGCAGGGCTGCCCTGGCTTTGTGCCGCATTGGCTTTCGGCGTACTAAACAACGCCTGCAAGGTACGTGTTGCGCTGTTATCTGAGGAAGACGGCTGCTTTTGCGCCGTTTTGTCATCCGTCGGCGCGCGCGTAAGGGTCAATATTTTGCTGAGATTCACCACCAGCTGACGCAGCGGTGAATGGTTGCCGGAAAGCAGACGCGCGGTGTTAATGCGTTGCGCGAGATCAGCGCTGCTATTGAGCTGGATATCGCTAAGGAATTGCTCCCACTGGCGGATGTAATCCTGCATATACAGCTGACGCACCGCCAGATCGGTCTGCTGGCTGTTTTCCTGTTGGCTGGTGCCGCCCAGTACCCACATATCATCCTGAAACAGCGCCTGGGTTACCGGCGCTATTTGTTTATCCACGTGCTGCCAGTATCCCTCCGGCGTATACAGGCCGGACACACCATCATTCACCGATTTGCCACTTTTACGGGAAAAGACCAGTTCACTTTGCGGACCGCCCAGCGCTGCCAGCGTCACCGGGGGTAAGGTGCCATCACGTTGCAGCAGACGCTTCAGGCGTCCGTAAACGCGCTGGGATAGCGGCATCTGATTAATCAGCGCCTGCTCGCGCTTTACCAGCGCATCATCCTTCGCATAGGGCGAGGATTGAATTTGCGTTTCCAGCAGTTGTTGCAGATGCCATGCCAGCTGTTTCACTTCCTGCTGCGTCACGTTCTGCGGCAGTTCACGCGAGATGTTCAGCATCAGCCACGCCTGTAGGAACTTGCCGTCGTAGTGCTTCGGCTGATACAGCATCTGATACGCCTTCAGCGCTTCGTAGCTGTAGTCAGCATCGCTGCCGTTGTCATTACGTAACCAGCGAGTGATATGCTGCGCCACCTGTGGCATCAGCAGTTGCTTCAGAGCCTTGTTGTACAGCGCCTGGGTGGCGTCACTGACTTCAGTACCCCGGTACAACCACATGCGGCGTGTCAGCGGCGGATCCTGCAACGAAAAGTCATTGCTTTCTGGCAGGTGCAGAATGGTATTGAGATAAGGCACCAGCGCAAACAGATCGCCCGTTCCTTCCCGTTGCAGCAGCGCCCCGAGTTTTTCCACTTCAGGCGTTTTTGCCGCCATTTCCTGTAGGTAAGCCTTATTTTTACTGTAGCTGGTCAGCCACAGCGCACCGGCGATCAACACGATGACCAGTAATGCCAGATAGCCAGACCACAGACCGGCACGGTTGCGCAGTTCCCACCAGCGATTGCTGGCCGCCAATCCTGACTCCTGGAACACCACGTCTTCGAGCATGTCTTTGAGAAAGAAGCTTTGTCCCTTCGGCGGCGGAATTGGTGCATCTTTTCCGACCTGGTCCCAATTGCCTGACTCGCCGTCCCGTTGTCCGGGCAGGTGCAACGCACGGGTCAGCTCCCCCATCACGCGGTCAAATGGCAAACCTTCCTGGGTGCCGCTGGCAAAATAAATGCCACGCGGCGCAAACTGGGTCTCGAAATCCGAACGGGCAAATAACGTATCCAACGCTTCCGCCAGATGGGGACGCAAGGCGGCAAACTCCTGCGGGAACAGGTAACTTTCAGCACGTCCCTGCGCATCACTGACCAACGGCAGGGTATCCGCCAGGCCTGCATCAAGACGTTGCTGCAGCAGTGAGTATTCCTGCTGGAACTGGCTACTCAGTTCAAATTCAGCCGTTGAGGCCTGCGCCCAGGGAAAGGTGAAGCCCCAGATTTGTTCCCGCTGTGCTTTATCCAGCCCACCAAAGTAGCTGCGAAATCCCTTAAGCAAATCCGCCTTAGTGACCAGCACATACACCGGGAAACGAATACCAAGACGATCGTGCAATTCCATCAGTCGCTGACGTAAAGCCAGCGACTGATTACGCAACGCTTCCGGCGTCTGACTCAACAGATCTGCCACGCTGAGGGTGACGATTACGCCATTGATCGGCTGACGACCACGGTACTTACACAGCAGCCCAAGAAAATGATGCCACTCGCTGGCATCGCGCTCCTGCTGGCTTTCCTGGGTGGTATAACGTCCGGCGGTATCCAACAGCACCGCTTCGTTGGTAAACCACCAGTCACAATTACGTGTCCCGCCAATGCCACGCAGCGCCGCCTTACCAAACTTGTCCGCCAGCGGGAATTGCAGACCGGAGTTCACCAGCGCCGTGGTTTTTCCGGCACCCGGTGCGCCGATGATCATGTACCAGGGCAGCTGATAGAGATACTGACGGCTGAAACGCTGCGCCCAGAATGGTGTGCCTTTGCTGTTATGGCGCTGAAAATGCGCCTTTTTGAGCATGTCGGTCGCTTCGCTAAAACGGCTCGCCAGCACCTGTTCTTCGTTGGTCAGGCGTTTGCGATCCTGCTCTGGAACATCCGCCGGTGACGTTTCGAGACTCGACATCAGTTTACGGTTGAGCCACATATTGTAGATGCGGGGAATCGCCTGACTCAGGCCCCACACCAGATAGAGCAAAGCGATGCTGATAACACGATTCTGTTCCGGCTCCAGTGGCCGGGAGTCAACAATAGAGAATACCGGGCCAATGACCCAGATAATGAAAGAAAGTGCAGTGATCCCGACAAACCCCCAGGCAAGGCGGCTGGTCAGCACGGCAAAAAGCATATTCAGCATGGATTAGTTCCCTCTCGCCAGGCCGTTGAGTTCAGCTTGAGTCGCATCCGGTGCCACCAGCAGCGTAATTTCTACGCGGCGGTTACGGGAGCGATTTGCGGCGCTGGAGTTCGGCACCAGCGGATTGCTTTCGCCCCGCCCTTCGGCCTTCACCCGATTCGGCTGCGCCAGCTGCTGTTGCAGCAGGGTCTGGACTGACTGCGCACGCGCCAGGGAGAGTTCATAATTGGAGGCAAAGCGGGCGCTGCGGATCGGGACGTTATCGGTATATCCCACCACCAGAATCTTGCCGCTGACATTGTTCATGGCCGCCGCAATACGCTGAATAACCGCTTCATAGCGGCCACGTACCGTCGTTGCACCGGAGGTAAACAAACCATCACCTTTCAGCGTCACCACACTTTGATCGGCTTCATCACGTACCGCTACCAGACCCGCATCAATTTCCGGTTTGAGGAAGGTTTTCAGGTTAAGTGCCGCAGGGGGTGGCGGTGCCGGATTACGAATCTGGATTTCTGGCAGCGATGTCTGATAGATGTTGGCCAGCACCGGGGTGGTGTAGTCCCCCAGCCGCCAGTTCAGAATGATGTAAAACAGACAGGCCCCCAACGCCGCCACTGCCGCGCAGGCCCACAGAGGGATCATGGGACGCCACAGCTTGCGCAGCACCGGTTGATCGGTAGGATGCACCGACAGTGCAGACGCATAGCTGCCACGAACGCCTCTGATCATCTGCAACAGACGCTGTTTGATGGTTTCAAGTTGCGAGCGCCCGTTATCCAGCACCCGATAGCGCCCTTCAAAACCGAGCAGCAGGCAGAAATAAATTAACTCCAGCAACAAAATATGCTGACGTGGATTCTGTGAAAGTTTTGCCAGCAGCTGGAAAAACTTCTCACCGCCCCAGGTTTCGTTATGAAAGGTCACCAGCAGACCGTTGCTGGTCCAGACTCCCCGGCTGCCCCACGGCGTGAGCGCTGCGGCCTCATCCAGTGCGGTACACAGACAGTAACGCGCACCAATGATCACTTCATAGCTCAGACCCGATTGCTGACAACTCAGCTCGAAACGACGAATCTGATCAATCAATTGCTGACGCAGACGCGCAGGGTCGTCGTGAGATACAGAATGGCGGATTTGAGGGATGGCGTTAATCAGCGGATTCGCCGCTGCCACCAGGATATTCTGGTGGCTCAGGTCTGGCGTCGCGGCATCGCTATTCGATTTTGGTTGTGGCTGCATCATGCGTGCTCAGTTTTGATTATTCTGACTGACTGCGAATGGCCCAGAACTCCATATTCAGGCCCGGAAATTCACCGGCAAGGTGTAGTGCAAAGGCTCCTGAGCGCTCCATCTCCTTCCACAGCTCACTGTTTTTATCCAGTTCAAAGTAGCTGTAACCCGCATGCCACGGGATTTGCGGCGGTGCACCAGGCATGGCAATCAGCGCCAGACCGGGGAGTTGCAGCTGCACCAGATCGCGGATTTTGGTGACTGGTGCGACTTTCATCTGCGCCGGGAAATGGGTTTTTAAGGCATCGGCCGGGACGCTGGCTTTCACCGCCAGTACAAAACCAAACTCGCGCACCATACTGCTATCCGGCACGGTCGCGACATTGAGGCCATGTGAACGCTGCGTCAGAGGCAACTGGATCGCGCTCTCCTCCATTACCTGCGATAGCCCCTGGCGTAACAACAGCGCCAGGCGGGTAAAACACCCGCGCAAATCGTCATGGTCATAGCGGGGAAAAATATCCGGCGTGCGGGCCGGTAGCCAGGTGCAAAGCTCGGCCGCCAGTTGCAGCCAATGGCAGTACAGCGATTCGGGGTGGAGCAACGGCAAATGTTGCAGATGGGCATGCAAACCGAGTTGGCGATTCAGGAGCGCCAGCAGCATGAAATCAACCATGTCGGCACTATTAAAACGGCCCGTGTTAGGTGCACGCTGGCTCAGTTGCTGGCTACGCTGCTGTATCAGCCCGTGCAGATCGTTCATCATGCTTTGTAAAGCATGACTACCGGTGAGGGTCAGCATCGGCGGGATGTAGTCACTGTCGAGGCGGATATGGTTATCGCTACGCTTTTCCACCACCCGTGCAACACCCATCGCGGTCCATTCGGCGGTAAGATCCTGCTCCAGCATCAGGCGCAGGCGTAATTTGCCAAACTGCACCGTTGCCGCACCAACAGCCAGCGCATTGTCATCTTCCACCTCGGTTTCCCAGGCAAGGTAGCGCGCCAGCGAGTCCTGTGAATCCTGAAAGGCCACCGCTTCACGCCCATTGCGCCGTGTCGGAATCGCCAGCACCACTTTGGCACGATCAATATTTTCTGGCAGGTCGAGTGGTGCCGGGCCCTGCTGTGGCTGACTGAAGGAGAAGAAGGTGCCATCTGGCAGACAACCACTGGCAGCACTCAACGCCAGTTTGCCCTGACGCAGCAAGGCTTCATCAAATTCGACGTCAAAAAAACCCCAGGTATAGACGCGCTGGGATTGCCCCCATTCGCGCAGCGTACTGTGCAGAAAGTTTTCCGACTGCTGGAAATGATGCGGGCGCAGGAACATACCTTCTGTCCACACCACCTTTTCGGCTCTGTTCATAATCATCCTTTACTGCTTAACCGGGCGCAGACCGTTGATATCAGCAACAATGCGGGCGTTAAGCTCACCATCATTACTTTTCCAGAATTGCCAGAAAGAACTGTTGTCACCATCCGGGAAGGGCAATGCCAGACGCCATACCTTGCCATCCAGCGTCTGATATTCAGCCATAACGCCAATAAAACGCGCTTCCGGCAGGCTCTTGCCGGTGAGAGTTTTGCTGAGTTGTCCTGATCGCAGGAAGAATTCCTGCGTATTAAGAAGTGAGTTGCCCAGGGCAGTGGCCGGCTGGTTTTGCAGGGAATAGAAATCCGCAGACATAAATGCCGCATCAGAGGTTAATAGCATCACCCGCACCTTGAGCGGCGCACCGGCATTGATTTGCGGGTGCGCCTGAAAGTTCAGGTTGTAACGCGCCACCAGGGTCTGGCTACTGCTGCAGGCAGTCAGCAGCAGGACCAGCAGCGGCCACAGCCACTGCCTCAGTCGGAATGTTGTTAGCGTCAATGCCATCTTCTGTCCCTCCATGTTCATCGTGTTTAGTTGATGATCCAGGTCCCGCTATTGCCGTTCTGACAGGCTTTGCTGTCACCATCGACCGACACGCAGGTTTTCTTCTTCGCACTGGTACGGGCACGGCGTTTAGGTTGGTCAGCCTTCAGGGTTTGATCATACAAATCGCTTTTCACCAGCGCGCGGAACGGCACATAGCCGGTTAGCTGAGCTGGATGCGACGTCGTCTGAGGTACTGAATCTGCGGTTTTCTTCGCATCGGCATCCGGCGCTGCAGCCTGCTGAGGTTGTTCGCCCACAGCCAGCCAGTTGTTCTCTACCATGCCAAGCACGGTATAGCTTCCGCCGGTTTGTAACGTCGTGACGACTTTGCCGCCGAAGTCAGGGCGGGTCATGACCGACGCCGGATAAAGCGCACGATATTCTTCATTGATGGGGCTTAACTGCGCAGGGGGGGTTACGGCATGACGATGGATCAGGGTCACACCATCGACGGTGCTGGTGACCATAGTGTCATCAGTGATTTTCGGTGGCGCTTTACAACCTGCAACAGCAAAGACAAACAGCAGGCTTAACGCAATGCGGAGATTCACCATTTTCTTCATGTTTAGTTCCATTAATCTCTAAAAAATGGCCATTGGCCGGTTGTTGGCAAAACAAATCACTGGTTGCAGTTATGCATACTGCAATACAGGACCATTTAAAAAAATTAACCACAAGATTCCTGTGGCAGAAATAAGCAAAAAGATGCTCACAACTGATCAGTTATAATTAAGTATTTAAGATGCAATAAAAGGAAACGAGAGACCAGGCGGGAGTTTCTGAGTGGCGGACAAATCATTCATCAAAATGATCAATATTTGCAACTCAAAGGAGGTTAATCAGCGATCACAAGATTTTCTTATGACATTCCCGGTCTGAAAATCACCCTGTTCAATGAGACTGGTTAAACAGTATTGAATCAGGGGGTAATAGCAATGACGAATTTTAACTGTTAATTACGCTAAAATAATCGATCTAAATCAATATGTTAAAAACATTCGCGCCAGCATGGCTACCGCACGAGCCAGGTAACACCCGCCCGTGAGCACAAAATCACAATCGAATTGTTAACAATTGCCAAAGGTTTACATAACCCTGACGAAATATCAACGCGATGTTATCCTGGAAATATACTTAAATAAAAGTTAACAAATAAAACTAATGCAAATTCAGCCAAATTTACCGGGTTTAAATAAGAATGCTCCCAAAAAATGATTAGAAACATAAGAAAATAATCACTTATGATGAGATTTCGTACATAGAAAATTCATAAAATTTCATACAAATAATGGATCTGATTCAGGGAAGAATGAGTGAAAACTGCAGTGACGGGCGACATGAAGGTTAAAAAACTTACAAAACCGTACAAATGAGACGTTTATCCCATCAGATAATGGATTTCACCTGATTATTGAAAATAAACGCCCATCTGAAATGTGAAGAGAAAGAAATGAATTCGAGTTTTTCCGATGCTTACCAGCCAGTTCCGGTGGGTTGGACAGAAAACGGGCGCTTAACGCCGCTTGTCCACGCGCGCAACCAGACGATCGCCCAGCCACTGAATGCCACATACCAGGATAATCAGTACCGCGATCACCGCCAGCATGACATTGGTTTCGAAGCGTTGATAACCGTAGCGAATCGCCAGGTCCCCTAACCCACCGGCCCCAATGGCACCCGCCATCGCCGACGCGCCCACCAGCGCCACCAGGGTGACAACAAACCCCGCCAGGATACCCGGAAGAGCTTCGGGTACCAGAACCTCCCAGACGATGCGTAATCTGCTGGCTCCCATCGCGCGTACTGCATCGATCAGGCCACGATCCACCTCACGCAATGACACCTCCGCCACCCGGGCAAAATACGGTGTCGCGGTGATTGAAAGCGGAACAATTGCGGCCCAGGTTCCAAGCGAGGTGCCAACCAGAAAACGGGTAAAAGGAATCAACGCCACCAGCAGAATAATAAACGGCAGCGAACGAAAGCCATTAATGATCACCCCAAGTACCCGATTGATGAATCGATGTTCGGCAATTCCACCCGGACTGGTGACCACCAGAATTAAGCCTAAGGGTAAGCCTGCTACCAAAGAGAACAATCCAGAAACCAGCGTCATTAGTAACGTTTCGCCAATGGCGTTAAGCAATAAATCAATCATGACTGGCGACATAACCTATTAACTCCACTTGCGCCTGCTGCTGTTGCAGCCAGCTGATTAACGGTTGCTGCTGCGCGTGTGGCAGTGCAATAAAGAAACGGACGACCGCGTAGTGCTGAATATGATCCACCCCGCCCTGTAACAGACGAAATGCGCCAGGCCATTGACTGGCGAGCCGCGTCAGCAGGTCCCCCTGAGCATCATCACCGGCAAAATTGACGCGAAAAATCGCTTCTCCGTCAGGTTGCGGCTGGATACGTGCCGCCAGACTTTCCGGCAGCTGCGGCAGCAAACCACGTAATAATGTTTGTGTTAATGAGGTTTGTGGATGGGCAAATACCTGCCACACCGGGCCACTTTCAATAATTTCGCCGCCGTCAATCACCGCCACCCGATGAGCAACCGTTTTAATTACCTCCATCTCGTGGGTGATCAGCAGGATAGTGATGCCGAGCTGCTGATTAAGTGATTTCAGCAGCGCGAGAATCGAGCGTGTGGTTTCAGGGTCGAGTGCCGATGTGGCTTCATCACACAGCAGCAGTGCTGGTTCTGCCGCCAGTGCACGAGCAATCCCCACGCGTTGCTTCTGCCCCCCTGACAGGGCTGCCGGGTAGTGATCCGCTTTGTCAGCCAATCCCACGAGTTGTAATAATTCATCAACACGTTGCTGCCGCTGTGCTTTGGCCACCCCGGCGATTTTTAGCGGCAGCGCCACGTTCTGTGCCACCGTTTTTGCTGACAATAAATTGAAGTGCTGGAACACCATCCCTACCCGGCTACGCACCGCCTGTAAGGCTTTCTCTGATAAATCACTGATAGCGCGCCCTTCAATCTCAATCACACCTTCATCAGGTTGTTCCAGGCCGTTCAGACAGCGAATCAGCGTGGATTTCCCGGCACCACTGCGGCCAATGATGCCGAGGATTTCTCCCTGGTTTACCATGAGTGAAACCTTGCGTAGCGCATGTGTGGCACCAAACCGGCGTGAAATATCGCGTACGCTTACTACCACGGGTGAGGGGTGCAAGCGATCCTGCGTATCGCTGACCGCACGGCGCGATATTGAAATGTCATGGGGAAAGAGTAGTGTCATGGGTCATCCTGCATCGGCTGAGCACTGCCCGGTTAACGGGCCGGGAATCAGCGCAGTATACGCAGCGCGTTATTATCACTTAATCTCGATTTCAGCATTGTTATTCACAAAATGCATATAAAGCGCACAGCCACTGCGTGATCACGCGTTATGCTGTGCTAACATCCTCTTTTTGTACCTTGTTACTGAGCACTATGTCGGATACCACCAAACGTAAGAATGACCCTGAAGGGCTAAAAAAACGCATCCTCGCTGGCGCACTGAAAACCTTTGCCGAGTTCGGTATGCAGGGTGCACGGCTGGAGCAGATTGCCGAGCACGCTCAGACCACCAAACGTATGGTGGTGTACCACTTTGGTAATAAAGAAAAGCTATATATCGAAGTGCTGGAGCAGGTTTATCAGGCAATTCGTCAGCATGAAACCGGGCTGAATCTGGCGGCGATGGCTCCGGAAGAAGCGATGATCAAACTGGTCGAAGCCAGCTTTGATTACCACGTCTCCCACCCCGATTTTATGCGACTGGTCTGCACCGAAAACCTGTTACGTGGTCGCTACATCACCCAGTCGGAACGGATAAAAGCGCTGAACAAGAGCGCCCTTGATTTGCTCGATGATATTTTGTTGCGCGGGCAACAGCAGGGCATCTTTATCACCGATGTGAATACCATCGATGTGCATCGCCTGATCAGCAGTATCTGCGTACATCATGTCTCGAACCGCTACACCTTTAACGCGCTGTTTAGCCCGGATAAGAGTGAAGAGGAGAGTATCCACCGCAACCGGCAGCTGGCCGTCACCGCCACGCTGCGCTATATCCGTAAAGCCCCTTAGTCTGCGGCTGCGCTGTGATGGTCTACGCTTTAGTGAAATGGGACCGTCACAGACCTCAGACTAAGGAACGCCGTAGTGAAAGATTCCCACCTTTATCCATTACGTCACACCGCCAGCATCGATCATGCCACTGCCCTATGGAACTGGGCGCAAAATGCCGTCGTCGGCCAGCGCAGCCAGTTACTGCGACCACAGAATGAAGCCGAACTGCAGCATATTTTGCGCCATTCGCAGGGCAAAGTGCGCGTACTGGGGAGCCGTCTGTCACCCGGACGAATGCTGCGGGTCGGTGAGCAGGATGTGTTGCTGGATCTCAGCGCGTTACAAGGGGTGATCGCCAGCGATGAGGTCAGCGTCACCTTTGGGGCGGGCACCCGGCTGGAGCAGGTCTATGCCACGCTCACTGCCATGAACCTGATGCTGGCTTCATCTCCGGGCGTGATTGCGGTACAAACACTGGCTGGCGCCATGTCCACCGGTACCCACGGCCAGGGATTGGATCAGAGTTCACTGGCAGACGAAGCGCTCCGGATCCGTATGGTGCTGGCCGATGGCAGCCTGCGGGAATTTACCCGCGACGATGCCGATTTCCCTGCCGCCCAGGTCGCGCTCGGGTCACTGGGCATTGTTACCGCCGTCACGCTGCGTACCCAGCCTTTTCGCCTGTTTACCTGCCACAAGAATGCCGTGTCCGCAGATAACCTTGAACAGGATTTGCTGAACTGGAACCAGCAATACGAATTGAGCAAAGCCTGGTGGTTTGTTGATGACAATCTGATACATGTCTGGAATGCCGAAGAGGCCAGTGAGCAGGACAAGCAACGTTATTACGCCAGTCAGCGTGAAGTGATTGAGCATGGCGAAGAAACCAACAGCAGCCTGAATGACACTATCGATCAAACGCTGGCGCAGATGCATCGGGATACGCAGATCCAGGGCAAAGGCGGCAAACAATTCCGCACGGTCACGCGTTTTCGTGACTTCACCGATATTAGCGGCGATATTTACCAGCTATTTTGTCGCGGCATTGCGGTGCCACAAATTAATGTTGAGATTGGTGTCCCGCTGGACAAGACTCCGCAAATAATCAGCAAAATCAAAGCCTGGTATGCGGCCAATCATCCCCATATGCATTACCCGATCATTCTGCGCTGCACCGGCCCCTCTTCAGCCTGGCTGAGTCCGGCCTGGCAGCAAGCCACCTGTTTTTTCGGCTTTGTGGTGTATTACGCCGATGATGGTTCGTTATCGCAGGATGGGCTGCACTTTCTCACTGAAGTGGAAAAATTGCTGGCAGCCGAGGGGGGACGCCCACACTGGGGCAAATATTACGATGCCCGACGCTATCACTGGCGTGATATTTATCCGCAGTGGGATGCTTTTCGCGCCGTGCGCCAGCAGCTCGATCCGTATCGCCGTTTCAGCAATGACTACGTTACCGCCCTTTTCGATTAAGCCTGACGAGAGGAAAGTATGTTTGCCTGGGTCACTTTATTAACACAACCCGATTACCTGGTCGGGGTGAGAGCTTTGCATCGTTCGCTACAAAAAAGCGCAACCCAATGGCCACTGATTGTAATGGTGACCAATGCCATTGATGTCGCCACGCGTGAAGCGTTGCAGACTGATGGTTGCGTGCTCCACCCCGTGACGCCGCTGACACCCCGTGCCGATTTGGATCAACACTACGCTTCAGCGCAGTTTGGTGAGGTGTGGAGCAAACTGCGCGCCTGGGAGCTCACCGGCTGTGAACGCGTGGTTTTTCTCGACGCCGATATGCTGGTACTTCGCAATATGGACGAGCTTTTCACCCTTGATCTGGGTGATTACGCCCTCGCCGCCTGCCATGCCTGCCGCTGTAACCCGAATCAGATTGCCAGTTACCCTGCCAGCTGGCAGCCGGAGAATTGTCACTATACCTGGCAGGAGCGCCACCAGCAGCCCCCGCCAGAGCTGGATCGTTATCTCAACGGCGGATTTCTGGTACTGAAGCCCGATATGGCAGTTTTTCAGCAGTTGCAGGATAAAATCGCCGCGATTGACGATCTGCGCCGTTATCCTTTCTCCGAGCAGGATTTACTCAATGAGGTTTTTGCCGGGCGCTGGCTGCCACTGTCCTATATCTACAATGCGCTGAAAACCTTACCTTTTCAGCATCCGCAGATGTGGCAGTCTGAAGAGGTGAAAAACCTGCACTACATTCTGACGAAACCCTGGAAGCGTGATTTGTATCAGCCTGAGATGGAACGCGACCGGTATTATGCACTGGATAAGTTGTGGTGGCAGATGTCAGCAGAGTGACCACAGAACTGCTCAGATCGTAGCGGCGCGATAAATCGCGCCGCTACGATTAACGTTCCAGGGTTACACCGTCATCCAGCGTCGTTCCACTGCCGACAGCGCCACTGCTTCCAGCACCTTTTGCACCTGTAATCCTTCGGCAAAATCAGGCCACATGCGATCGTCTGCCGCGATGCCATTAATCAGGTCACGAATTTCCACGGTTTTCTGATCGTTGAAACCAATGCCATGTCCGGCAGAAACGCAGAAGTTGGCGTAATCCGGGTGAGCGGGCCCGGTGAGAATGGTTTTAAATCCCTGCCGACCTGCCGGGTCATCGTGGAGATAAAGTTCCAGCTCCGCCATACGCTCCTGGGTATAACGCAGCGTGCCTTTGGTGCCGGTTACCACGTAGGTCAGTCCCATTTTGCTACCGCAGGCGATGCGCGAGGTTTCAAACACCCCATGCGCGCCGTTTTTGAATCGCAGCAACGCACTGGCCTGGTCTTCATTTTCTACTGGCAACAGACGAGTCAGGTCTTTCGGATCGGGACGCTGTTTGATGACCGTCATCATGTCGCCACTGACTTCGGCAATATCGCCCACCAGATAGTGCGCCATATTGACGATATGCGCTGCAAGGTCACCCAGCGCGCCCAGTCCGGCCAGCGCTTTCTGGCAGTGCCAGTCCAGTGGCGTTTCCGGCTTCGCCAGATAATCTTCATTGTGGGTGCCATAAAAATGCACCACCTCACCAATTTCCCCCCGGGTAATGATTTCACGCGCCAGCTGGCTGGTCGGATTTTTCATGTAGTTGAAGCCCACCAGGGTTTTGACACCTGCCTGCCGGGCGGCCTGCACCATCTCTTCCGCATCGGCAACCGAGAGAGATAACGGTTTTTCTGAATAAACATGTTTACCATGGCGAATCGCTTCCAGCGCCATCTCCTTATGCAGGAAATTGGGGGCGCAGATATCAACCACATCAATGGCGGGATCGCGCACCAGCTCACGCCAGTCGCCGGTGGAACGGGCAAAACCAAAGGTTGCCGCCTGTTTTGCTGCCAGCTCCGGATTGACCTCCGCCAGCATCTCTCGCACGATTTCACCTTTCAGCGCAAAAACCGTGGGTGCCTGTGCATAGGCAATTGCATGGCAACGTCCAATGTAGCCACTGCCAATCATACCGATTCTGACTTTGTTCATAGCGCACATCCTGGGTTCACAGAAGAAGTGATCCGGAATATAAATTTCACCTTGTGCATCTACAATGGTGAAATGAAATATCTGTGATCATGCATGCGATCGGCCTGACAAAATCGACAAAATAGAATGTAATTTTTCATATGGTTAGTGATAAGCATCACAATCTATTGTTCCCATTTAGTATTGGGATGAATTTTACATTTCATTATTTTCCCAGGTCATTTTGTTGATATCTGGTTTCACGCTGTTCAGCCTGATGCTTTATTCAGCAGTCAGAACAATTTGTGAAAAAGGGCTTTGACAAGCCGCTGCCTGCTCGTTACTATGCGCCCCGTTCAAACGATTCCTCTGTAGTTCAGTCGGTAGAACGGCGGACTGTTAATCCGTATGTCACTGGTTCGAGTCCAGTCAGAGGAGCCAAATTCGAAGAAGAGCAGCCTGAAAAGGCTGCTTTTTTTTTTGCCTGTAGCAACGCCAGCAATCTGCCAACGTCAAAACATCAGTTCTGCATGGCCTGCCACTGCATCGCTTCCTCCGTTAACCACGTAATAAACGCCGCCTCTTCCTGGCGCTTGTCACTTTCCCTGCGCGTCACCAGCCAGTACGGCCACGGGTATTCCACGCTAAACGAGGTTAGCTGCACCAGTTCCCCGCGATCCAGTGCATCCTGCACCAGTGAACGCCGCTCAAGTGCAATGCCCTGTCCGAGGCGTACCGCCTGTAAAATCAGGTTGGAATCGTTGATCACCAGGCCATCCGGCACAATCGGCTGACTCAGTCCTGCCGCCTGGCACCAGTTATCCCAGGATTCCAGCGTAAACAGCAATTCGCTGGCGGCGATTTGTTGCGGCGTTTGCGGCAAATCGCCGCCATTAAAATTCGGGGCCGCCACCACAACCAGACTGTCGGCAAACAGCAACTGACTGTTAACCCCCGCCCAATCCCCTTTCCCCATACGAATGGCAATATCGGTGGTCGCCTGCTGCATATCGTTCACACTCAGGCTGGCCTGTAAACGCAAATGGATATGGGGATAACGTTGGCGAAAACGCGGCAGGCGCGGCATCAGCCAGTGGCTTGCGAAAGAAGGCACCGCGGCTAGCGTCAGTTCTGCCCGACGGGGTTTTACCTGTACCTGGCGCGTAGCATCAGCGATACATGCCAGCGCTTCACGGATCTGCATCGCATAGAGCCGTCCTTCCTCGTTAATCTGTACGCCTCGTACCTGGCGGGTAAATAATCGTACCCCTAACAGATCTTCTAACGCTTTAATCTGCTGACTGATCGCCGAATGGGTAACGTGCAACTCTTTAGCTGCCAGGGTGACACTGCCGAGCCTCGCTACCGCCTCAAAACTGCGCAGACCGGCAACCGGGGGAAAATCAGCCATACAAACTCCGCCATAGAAGAAAGCCTTAGCCTGCCATATTAAGCGTTAGTTTTACTAACAGAAATCCTTAGAAAGCGTCGCTGGCTGAGCAGCGGTAGCTGGGTTACTGTCTGAGCAAAGAAACCGTGGATTAACAAGGAGTCATGATGAAACTGATTGGTATGCTGGATTCCCCTTATGTGCGTCGTGTGGCGATATCGCTCGCCCACTACGGTATGGCGTTTGAACATCAGTCATTATCGGTGTTTCGCCATTTTGATCAGTTTGCCCAACTGAATGGGGTGGTGAAAGCCCCCACCCTCCTGCTGGAAGACGGCAGCACGCTGATGGATTCATCGCTGATTCTGAATTATCTCGAAGCGCTTGCTGATGCGTCACGTAAGCTACTGCCCACTGACGCGGCAGCACTGGCAAAAGATACGCAGATTCTTGGTCTGGCGCTGGCTGCCAGCGATAAAGCAGTGCAGTACCATTACGAACGTAGCCTGCGCCCTGAGGAGAAACAACATCAGCCCTGGATTGACCGTGTGACACAGCAGTTACTGGCGGCGTGTGAAGGCTGGGAGTGCTTGCTGGCGGATCGTGATATCAACCCGCAACAACCGGATCAGGTGGCGATCAGCAGCGCAGTGATATGGGGATTTATTCAGTCGATCATTCCGCAGGTGGTACCCGCGGAGGAATACCCGCAGCTGCAACAGGTGGTGCAGCAAATGGAAGAGACAGCGTTGTTTGCACAATTTCCGCCAGAATAAAAAATGGGAGGCACAGGGGCCTCCCTACAGGGTGCGCGATAAATCGCGCTGTTACCTGAATTAACGCCAGCCCAGCTCCGGTGCAACGTGGGTCAGAATCGCTTCCATCACATGGGCACAGTAATCCACACCCAGCTGGTTCGGAATGGTCAGCAGCAGGGTATCGGCTTCAGCAATCGCCTCATCCTGCGCCAGCTGTTTGATCAGCTGTTCCGGTTCCGCCGCATAGCTGCGACCGAAGATGGCACGGGTTTTCTCATCGAGGAAACCGACTGAATCCTGTTCCTGACCGCTGCGACCGAAATAAGCACGATCAATATCGTTGGTCAGCGCAAAAATGCTGCGGCTGACGGAAACGCGTGGCGTATGCTGATGCCCCGCCGCCTGCCAGGCTTCACGGTAAGCACGAATCTGTTTGGCCTGCTGGATGTGGAACGGCTCGCCGGTTTCATCATCTTTCAATGTAGAACTTTGCAGGTTCATCCCCTGCTGCGCCGCCCAGATGGCCGTCGCATTGGAGCCAGAACCCCACCAGATACGCTCACGTAGCCCTTCTGAGAACGGCTCCAGACGCAGCAGGCCCGGTGGATTCGGGAACATCGGTTGCGGATTAGGTTTGGCAAAACCTTCTCCACGCAACACCTCAAGAAACTCCTCGGTGTGGCGACGGCCCATATCCGCATCGCTTTCGCCTTCCTTCGGGTTATAACCAAAGTAGCGATAACCTTCGACCACCTGCTCCGGCGAACCACGGCTGATACCCAATTGCAGACGACCATTAGAAATCAGGTCCGCTGCACCGGCGTCTTCCGCCATATACATCGGGTTTTCATAACGCATATCAATCACGCCAGTACCAATCTCGATCTTTTTGGTACGCGCCCCCACCGCAGCCAGCAGCGGGAATGGCGAACTCAGCTGACGGGCAAAGTGGTGCACACGGTAATAAGCGCCGTCGGCTCCTAACTCTTCAGCAGCCACGGCCAGATCAATGGATTGCAGCAGTACATCCTGCGCGGAACGGGTGGCGGACTGCGATGATGGGGTCCAGTGACCAAAGGATAAGAAGCCAATCTTTTTCATGGAAATATTCTCCTCGTGGGCGGGTTACGCCCCGGCTAAGTCAAGTCAGTTTCGATGCTGAAAGGTTACGTCAGACCGGTGCGTACTGATAGCCAATAGTTTTCATCCGCTTCATCAAGTTTTTCGACATAAGTAAGAAAATTAAGGTCTTTGTCTTTTTTTTGACCTTGCCGCATCGTCTGGCGGAGAGATTACACAGCAGGACTACGCCGCCATCATGACTCAGGGTTCCTCCGCCTATATCAGCGCGCAACAGCGTGAACAGATTTATCAATTGAAGCGCAGCTGGCTGTGGCGCAGTGAGTTGCCAACCTGGCTGCTGATCCTGGTGGTCTATAGCGGCTGGTTTGGCACCTTGTGGTATGGACAACGGCTGGGGCTGTTACCCACCACCCTGCTGCTGATTATCTTCACCACCTGGTATATGTCGTTGCAGCATGAGCTGATCCATGGCCACCCCACGCGCTGGCCACGCCTTAACCAGCTGTTTGGTACCCTGCCGCTGGCGGTGTGGTATCCGTATGGGTTATATCGTGATTCGCATCTGGCACATCATCACAACCATACCCTGACCGATCCACAGGATGACCCTGAAAGCTATTACCTGACACCACAACATTGGGCGCGGCTCCAGCCGTGGCAGCGCCGGATCATTCATCTGCGTAATACCTTCCCCGGGCGTCTGCTGCTCGGGCCGCTGCTGGATATTCTGGCCACCCTGCATGCCATGCTGAACGCTTTCCACCAGCGCGATGGGCGAGCTATCACCATGTGGATCATTCACCTTGGCCTGCTGGCTGGGCTGTTTACCTGGCTGGCACAGCAGGGCTTTTCGCCGCTGTGGTTTGTGCTGGCTGTCAGCTACCCGGCGCTGGCACTGACCAAAGTCCGATCCTTTTATGAACATCGGGCTGAAGAGGAACCGCTGGCCCGCTCGGTAAATAACGAAGCTGCACTGCCGTGGCGTTTGCTGTTTCTTAACCTCAACTATCATTCAGTACATCACGATCTGCCTGGCCTGCCGTGGTATGGCCTGCGTCGGGTTTACCTGCTGCACCGGGATGGCTACTTCCAGCGTAACCAGGGTTTCCGTGCGGCAGGTTATGCCGAGTGGCTGCGACGCTTCTGGGCCAGGCCGGTCAATGTTAACGCCCATCCGGGCCGCAACCAGGATGCACAGGATGACTAAACGCTTGTCGTTGCCGATGTACGATATCAATCATGCCGTGACCGCAGCACTGACCGGGGCACTGGCGCAGCTGCTGGCAGCACGTGGCATCACAGCAAACGTGGAGTGGCACAGCGACCTGCTGCCGCACTGGCGTGACAGCGATTTATTGCTGAGCCAGACCTGTGGTTATCCACTGGTGAAATTGCTGCCGGAGGTGCAACTGGTCGGCGCGTTTCAGTCCAGTGCGCCGGGTTGTGAGGGGCTGCGCTATCGCAGCTGGCTGGTGGTCCGCGATGAAGATCAGGCGCTGTCGCTGGCTGACTTTCGTGGTCGCCGCGCGGTGTGCAACAGCGAGGATTCGCACTCCGGCTACAACTCGCTGCGTTATGTGGTGGCACCGCTGGCACAGCAGGGGCGTTTCTTTGCTGAGACTCACTTCAGCGGCAGCCATCGTCAGTCACTGGCCGCACTGCGTCAGACCCTGGCCGATATCGCCGCCATAGACTGTATCACCTGGGCGCTGGTGCAGCGCAATTTCCCCGGGGAACTGGCCGGGCTGACGAGGATTGGCGAGACGCCACTGTGCGCCGCGTTGCCGCTGATCACCGCAGCACAGACCGACCCGGATACGCTGGCACAATTACGCGCCGTGCTAACGCAGTTGACGGAGGATGAGAAGTATCGGGAACTGTGCGCTGCCAGCTTGATTGGCGGTTTCTCCACGCCAGATCGCGCCTTTTATGATGAGGTGTTGCAGTGGGAACAACAGGCCGCCACGCTGGACGTGACGGCGCTGTAAGTTTAATGACGTGAAGCGATAATCGCATCGGCCACGTTTTTCGGTGCTTCGGCGTAGTGATTAAACTCCATGCTGTAGGTGGCACGCCCCTGCGACATCGAACGCAGCGTGGTGGAGTAACCAAACATCTCCGCCAGCGGCACTTCAGCGCGGATTATGCGTGCGCCAAAACGTTCGTCCATCCCCTGCAATGTGCCACGGCGTGAGGAGAGATCCCCCATCACGTTACCGGCGTACTCTTCCGGGGTTTCCACTTCAACCTGCATCACCGGTTCGAGGATCACCGGATCGGCCAGTTTTGCTGCCGCCTTAAAGCCAAAAATAGCCGCCATGCGGAACGCCATTTCTGACGAGTCAACATCATGGTAGGAACCAAATGTCAGGGTGGCTTTAATGTCCACCACCGGATAGCCCGCCAGCACGCCGCTATTGAGCGCTTCGCGAATCCCCTTCTCTACCGAAGGAATAAACTCGCGTGGTACAACCCCGCCTTTAGTGGCATCTTCAAACGTAAAACCGGCTCCCGCCTGCTGCGGTTCCAGCGTCAGAACCACATGGCCATACTGCCCTTTACCGCCTGACTGACGCACAAACTTCCCTTCCACATCACGCACCGTTTTGCGGATGGTTTCACGGTAGGTCACCTGCGGTCGGCCAATGTTGGCTTCGACGCCAAACTCACGCTTCATGCGATCAACAATGATCTCCAGATGCAGCTCGCCCATGCCGGAAATAATCGTCTGACCTGACTCTTCATCGGTATGCAGGCGGAATGAGGGATCCTCCGCCGCCAGCCGCTGCAATGCCAGCCCCATTTTTTCCTGGTCGCTCTTGGTTTTCGGCTCGATGGAGAGCGAAATCACCGGTTCCGGGAATTCCATGCGCTCCAGCGTGATCACCGCGTTGGGATCACACAGGGTTTCGCCAGTGGTCACCTCTTTCAGGCCGACGCAGGCAGCGATATCACCCGCCCGAATCTCTTCGATTTCAATACGATCGTTAGCCTGCATCTGTACAATGCGCCCGATACGCTCTTTGCGCCCTTTCACCGCGTTCCACACGCTGTCGCCTTTACGCAACACGCCAGAATAAACGCGGACAAAGGTCAGCTGGCCGACATACGGATCGCTCATCAGTTTAAAGGCCAGCGCTGAGAAGGGTTCGTCATCATCGGCATGCCGTTCAGCATGTTCGCCACGCTCATCCACACCGGCGACCGGCGGCACATCCACTGGCGACGGCATCAGCTCGATCACCGCGTCCAGCATGCGTTGCACCCCTTTGTTTTTAAAGGCGCTGCCGCACAGCATCGGCTGGATCTCGTTCTGCAAAGTACGCTGACGCAGACCAGCAATCACCTGCTCCTCGCTCAGGTCTCCCTGCTCAAGATACGCATCCATCAGCGCTTCACTGGCTTCCGCCGCAGCGGCGATCATGTTTTCGCGCCACTCCGCCGCCAGGGCCTGCAAATCATCCGGGATGGGTGCGTAACTGAAGGTCATCCCCTGAGTCGCGTCATCCCAGGAAATGGCGCGCATTTTGATCAGATCCACCACGCCGGTAAAGTGTTCCTCGGCACCAATCGGGATCACAATCGGCACCGGATTGGCGTGCAGACGATCCTTCATCATCTGCACCACATGGAAGAAATCCGCACCCTGCCGGTCCATTTTGTTGACGAAGGCAATACGCGGCACATGATATTTGTTGGCCTGACGCCAGACGGTTTCTGACTGCGGTTGCACGCCGCCAACGGCGTCATACACCATCACCGCCCCATCCAGCACACGCATGGAACGTTCCACCTCGATAGTAAAATCGACATGTCCGGGGGTATCAATGATGTTGATACGGTGTGGCGCAAAGCTGCCATCCATACCCGGCCAGTAGCAGCTCACGGCAGCTGAGGTGATGGTGATACCACGCTCCTGCTCCTGCGCCATCCAGTCGGTGGTTGCCGCGCCATCGTGCACTTCACCCAGCTTATGGCTCATCCCGGTGTAAAACAGGATGCGCTCGGTGGTGGTGGTTTTACCGGCATCGATGTGCGCGGAAATGCCGATATTGCGATAACGTTCGATGGGTAGCGGTCGGGGCATGATGCGTCCTTAGTCTGTTTGACGGAAAAAAGCGGGCACCATTGCCCGCTGTTGCTATATAGCGTAGACCCATTGTACGAATGAATACGAACAGTTTGAGCTGTTTTTCACCAACCGCGCTGACATCAATACACATTTCACCACTGGCATCCCTTGCCGCTGCGTTTTATGGTAGGGGTCTCATTCTCAACGGGAAACACAACCATGCGCATTCTGGTAGTCGGCGCCGGCGCAACCGGCGGGTATTTCGGTGCGCGTCTGGCGCAAGCAGGACGTGATGTGACTTTTCTGGTGCGCGAGCGCCGTTTTCAGCAGTTAAAAAACGGCGGGCTGGTACTGAAAACCCCCACCAGCAGCGAGACCCTTCATCCACAGCTGGTGCAGGCCGGTGCGCTGCACGGCACTTATGATCTGATTATCCTGACGGTGAAAAGCTTTGGTCTGACACAGGCGATTGAAGATATCGCCCCTGCGGTTGGCCCGGAGACGCTGATTATGCCGATCCTGAACGGCATGCGGCATATCGATACGCTACGCAGCCGCTTTGGCGATAAGGTGATTGGCGGTCTGTGCAAAATCAACGCGACTTTGGGTGAAAACGGCGAAGTGGTACAGATGACCCCGCTGCACATCCTGTTTTATGGCGCGCTGGATGGTCACAACGATGCACGTCTGCAACGGGTGAATGAGGCCCTGAGTGGTGCGCAGTTCGACAGCGTTTTTGCCGATAACATCGGCAGCGAACTGTGGGAAAAGTGGCTGCTGCTCAGCACGCTCGGTGCCGTCTGCTGTATCGCTCGTGGCAATACCCAGCAGATCCTCACCTCACCGGGCGGTGAAGCGTTATTGCGGGGAGTTTTCGGCGAAGTGCTGTCCGTCATCAGCGCAGAAGGCTATCAGGAGCGCCCGGCCGTGACGGCGAAGATTTTTGAGACGCTGAATAACCCGGCGGCAGCGATGACATCATCGATGTATCGCGATCTGACCCAAGGCTATGACATCGAAGCTGACCAAATCATCGGCGATTTGCTGGTGCGTGGCACGCGCAACGGCGTGGTAACGCCGCTGCTGAATGCGGTGTATGTCAATTTGCAGGTGTATCTGAAGAATCGATAGCACATAAGCGTAGCGGCGCGATTTATCGCGCATTTTGCCCGCTGCATCAAGGTCAAAGGCACGCGTTAAATCGCGCCGCTACGTATCCGTTACTGACCAGATGGCCGGATTGCCGATATACGCACGCAGCGCATCGAGAAACACCGTCACCCTCGCCGGAGGGTGCCGTAGCGCGCGCAACGCATAGATCCCGGTGACCGCCTGCGGTTGTGCCGACCACGCAGGAAAGAGCAGCTGTAATTTACCCGCTTTGATATCTTCCCCCACTACCCAGTCGGGCAGATAAGCAATCCCCATGCCCTCAACCGCCGCCAGCCTCATCCCTTCGAAATCATCACAGCCAAACAGCGGCGCAGTGCTACCCGCCCGTGTCGGATGCCCCAGCACATCGGCCCAGCCCAGCAAATCAGAACCATGTAATTTGTCGATCAACGGATGCGCCGCCAGCCCGGCCAGTGAATCAGGCGTCCCCTGCTGCGCCAGATACGCTGGACTGGCGCACAATACCCGGGTCTGTGAGGCAATGCGGCTGCCAATCAGGGTGCTGTCGGACATATCTCCAATGCGGATCACCAAATCCAGCCGTTCTGCGACCGGGTCCGCCAGCCTTTCCGTCAAATCCAGTTCCAGTCGCAGTTCAGGATGCTGACGCGACAGTTCACCCATCACCGGCAGGACATAACGTTTACCAAAGGTCGGGTAGCAGGCCACACGCAGGATCCCGGTGACCTCGCCTTTCATCGATGCCAGCTCCTGCTGCACATCCACCAGTGAGTCCAGAATCTGTCTGGCGCGGATCAGCAACGCCTCGCCCGCATCGGTCAGGGTCAGATGGCGGGTAGAGCGCAGAAACAACGGCGTATCAAGATGTGCTTCCAGCGCATCAATCTGGCGGCCAATTGATGATGGCGTGCGGCCACGGCGACGTCCGGCGGCGGAAAAACTACTCTCGCGTGCCACGTCTACGAAGACACCGAGGAACTCGGCAAATTTCTCTGATTGCATCTGTGCATTTCTTGCATAGCTGTTGTGGGGAGAAGCCATCTTATCAGCGAAGCCTCCCCGGCTTAACCTTCTTCTCAACGCAAATCGAAACATCATCAATCTGAGGAAGAAGACCATGCAAACACAAACTTATGATCCACTTTACCTGTTCATCAACGGTACCTGGCTGGCCGCAGACCATCGCGATACTGCGCCGGTCGTCAATCCGGCCAATGGTGCCGTGCTTGGCCGCCTGCCGCTGGCGACCGCCGCCGACCTGGCGCTGGCGCTGGATGTCGCACAGGACAGCTTCAATGTCTGGCGTCATACCGTCCCGGCTGAGCGCGCCCGCATTATGAAACGTGCAGCGGACCTGATGCGTGAACGGGCGGAGCATATCGCCACACAAATGACGCTGGAAGAAGGCAAGCCGCTGACTGAGAGCCGCGATGAAGTCCAGCGCGCCGCTGAATATTTCGAGTGGTTCGCCGAAGAAGCCCGTCGCATCGATGGCCGTGTCGTCCCGGCCAATCGTCCGGGCGTACAACAGCTGGTGAAACGCCAGGCGATAGGTCCGGTTGCCGCCTTCACTCCGTGGAACTTCCCGGCTATCACCCCGGCGCGCAAACTTTCCGCCGCACTGGCCGCAGGATGCAGCGTGATTCTCAAGCCCGGAGAAGAAAGCCCGTCCACCGCGCTGGCCCTCGCCCGCTGCCTCGACGATGCCGGTTTACCGAAAGGGGTCCTGCAAATCGTCTTTGGCGTCCCGGACCAGGTCTCTTCCCAGCTGATTGCATCACCGATCATTCGTAAAGTCGCCTTTACCGGTTCGGTGCCGATTGGTCGTCTGCTGTCCGAACGGGCCGCCGTAGGGGTGAAACCCATTACGCTGGAGCTGGGTGGACATGGTCCGGTGCTGGTGTTTGCCGATGCCGATATCGATGCCGCCGCCACCGGTGGCGCAGCCAACCGCTTCCGCGGTACCGGTCAGATCTGCATCTCCTCAACCCGTTTCCTGATCCAACGCCCGGCCTATGAACGCTTTGTCGCCACCTTTGTCGCCGCCACGGAGCAGCTGGTAATTGGCGATGGCATGGCCGCCGAAACTCAGGTGGGACCGCTGGCGAATCAACGTCAGCTGGAAAAGATGGAATCACTGGTGGCTGATGCGGTTGCCCAGGGCGCCAAAGTGCTGACCGGCGGTAAACGTATCCCCGGCCCCGGCTATTTCTTCGCCCCTACCGTGCTGGCGGATGTGCCGATGAGCGCCCGCATCATGCATGAAGAACCCTTTGGTCCGATTGCGGTGATGCTCCCCTTTGACACGCTGGAAGATGGCCTGGCCGAAGCCAATCGCCTGCCCTATGCGCTCTCCGCCTATGCATTTACCCGTGATGCACGCACCGCTATCGATGTGGGTGACGGGCTGGAAGCTGGCATGATCGGTATCAACCAGTACCGCATCATCGCCACCGAACTGCCCTTCGGCGGCATGAAAGAAAGCGGGCACGGTTCTGAGGGCGGTAGCGAAGGCATCGGGCATTATTTAACCAATAAATTTATCAGCCAGATTTAAGGAGAAAACCATGAAACCGATTGATTTCACCAGCCCGCGTGCGGCCGCCCGTCCCTTTACACCCAAACTGGCGGATTTCGTTGAGCAACCGCTGTATTCAGAAGTCTGGAAGGATGCCGATCTGGCCCCGCGTGACCGCAGTCTGATCACCATCGCCTGTTTGATCGCCCTGAATCATGCTAATGAGCTGCCCGCGCACTTACGTCGCGGTATCGAAAATGGCCTGACGAAAACCGAGTTGAGCGCAGTGATTACCCATCTGGCGTTTTACGCCGGGTTCCCCGCCGCGATTACCGCGTCGGCTTATGCCAACGCCACGTTTGCTGACGACCAGGCTAATTGATATTTAAGGATAACGCGATGAAAGCCATTACTTTTGAACAGTTTGGACCGGCGGAGGTATTAAAACCTGGCGAGGTGCCGGAACCCACACTTCGCCCTCATGACCTGCTGGTCCGTACCCGCGCCGCAGGCGTTAACCGCGCCGATCTCACCCATCGCCGTGGTGGCTATGGTCGGCCCGATTTTGGTGATTCTACCCTTATGGGGCTGGAAATCGCCGGGGATGTCATTGCGGTTGGTGCTGAAGTTACCGGCTTTAGCATAGGTGACCGGGTGATGGGGATTGTCGGCGGGGGGGCTTACGCCGAGGTTGCACGCATTGATTACCGCATGGCGATGCCCATCCCTGACAGCCTCAACTATGTTCAGGCCGCCGCCATCACCGAAGTGTTTGTCACGGCGAATGAAGCGCTGCTCCACCTGGGCAAATTACAGGCGGGGGAAACGGTGCTGATCCATGCCGGTGCCGGTGGCGTGGGTGGTGCGGCGGTCCAGCTGGCGCACGCCCTGGGCGCAACGGTCATTACCACGGCCCAGGACAGCGCCCATCAATTGGTACGCCGTATGGGGGCGGATTATGCCATCGATTATGTGCATGAAGACTTTGCCGAGGTGGTCGCCAGCCTGACGGAGAATCGCGGTGTGGACCTGATCCTCGACTTCATTGGCGCGCCCTACTTCGAACGCAACGTCAATGCGCTCAACTTCGGTGGCCGTCTGGTGCAGATTGGTATTATGGGCGGCATCGAAAACGCGAAAATTCCGCTGGATCGGCTGCTGTATCGCCACCTGCAAATTATCGGCACCGTGATGAAATCGCGCAGCCAGGCGGTTAAACACGCCATGTCACAGCGCTTCCGTGAGCGCTGGCTGGCAGAGTTTGGTCACGACGGACTGATGCCCATCATTGACAGTGTCTATCCCCTTGCCGAAGCCGCCGCAGCACACCAGCGGATGGAAGAAGGCCTTAACGTCGGGAAAATAGTGCTGACAACATAGCCTCATGCCGTAGCGGCGCGATAAATCGCGCCGCTACGAGAAATCATTAGTTCGTTATGCGCGACTGCACCCCTGGCAGGCGCATCAGCCGTTGCCAGCCTGCTTCCACCGCTTCCGGCACATCAACATGACCAAAGAATCCTTTGCCACGTGGCCCATAACCGTTCTCATCATCACGCAGCCGCTGCACCTCACCCATCAGCAGCGACAAGAACCGCTCCATGGACCACAGCCCCTGTGGCGGCGCGCCGGTGATACGTAACATCCCTGAATCAATAATCACCTGCGGGATAAACACTGGCCAGCTGATAAATTCCGGCGCATCCGTGCGATCGCGCCATTGCCAGCGAAAGGTTTCCCAGGTACGACGTTGCATCAGCGGATCCTGCACCAGAATCACCCGTTGCGGCTGCCACTGCTCGGTATCCAGCAATTGCTGGCTGAACGCAGCATTTTCTCCGCAGTTGCGTGATTGTTCTTCCAGCAGCAGCTGATCGTCAGGCAATGCCGCAAAGACGCGCGCAATGTCACCCAGCATTGCGGCCTCGCTTTTGCCCCGGGTATCAATCTGTCGATACAGCGGATGCACAGCCATCATCTGCGCCAGTAGCGGCGTGGAATGACCAATCCCGCCACTAATTAATAACGGCAGCTGGTATTTCTTTGCCAGCGCCACCACACCTTCAATATTAGGCAGCACCGCATGCCCGGCCAGAATGGCCAGGTCAGCCTCCAGCGTGCCCTGATGCGGCATATGATCCAGCGCCAGCCACTGCGCCAGTGTGTTGATATCGTGAATGTGTTCCTTATTGAGTTGCATGTTGTTCTCCTCAGGTTATCTCTTGCAGTGTACGCCTTAAGACCACGCCGACAGGGAAAAATTTGCTACACTCGCCGCTATCATCTTCAGGAGAGTTCAATGACTTCGCGCTCCGTAACCCTCGATGACGTCGCTCAACTGGCGGGGGTTTCCTACCAAACCGTTTCCCGCGTGCTTAACCGCTCCGCACAGGTCTCCCCGCGTACCCGGGAAAAAGTTGAAGCCGCGATGCAGCAGCTAAACTATGTGCCGAACCGCGTGGCGCAGCAGCTGGCCGGCAAAGCCACCCGCACGCTGGGGCTGGCAACCAGTGACCTGGCGCTGATGGCACCGGCGCAGATCGCCTCAGCCATCCAGCAACGTGCCGCAGCACTTGGCTACCATCTGGTGATTGCCATGGCTTCAGGCAGCGCTCAGGACACGGTCAATGAACTGCTGGCGCAGCGGGTTGATGCACTGCTGATCAATCTGCCGCTGGACGCCAGCGCAGCAGAACAGATTCAACAGCAATGTGGTGATAAACCTGCCCTGTTTCTTGATGTTGAGCGTAGTGCCAGGGTCATGCAATGTCAGTATCGCAGTGAATCTGGCGCACGCCAGGCGGTGGATCATCTGGTGGCGCTCGGCCACCGCCAGATTGGGGTGCTGAACGGTCCGGCAAGTTCAGCCTCTGCGCGCGCACGCTTTCAGGCGTGGCAGCAGGCGCTGGCAGCCCATAGACTGACAACCTGTTGCGTGCTGGAAGGCGACTGGAGCGCGGCGTCAGGTTATCAGGCATTGCTCAGCCAGTTACCGCATCACCTGCCGCAGGCGCTGCTGGTGGCGAACGATCAGATGGCGCTCGGAGCAATGCGCGCGCTGCATCAGCATGGCGTGCAGATTCCCGCTGAGATAGCCGTGATTGGTTATGATGACACGGTGGAGAGCGCCTGGTACCAGCCCCCACTGACTACGGTGCGTCAGGATTTGCAGCAGCTCGGTGCAATCAGTGTTGATCGGCTGTTGGCGCGCCTGGACGGTGCGAGCCACGACGAGCAGCCATTGGAAACTACGCTGGTGGTGCGGGAAACCACGGCAGCGCCGCAACAGGAAAAGTCAGATATCGCCGAGGTGGCGCAACAGTTGCAGGTGCTGGCAAGACGGCTGCTGCGCGAATAGTCGCGACGGAAAAACATTCAGAGGCCTTACGGCCCCTGAATACTTATTGCGGCTTGGGTTCACCCATCGCCTTGAGCTTTTTCGACAGCTCACGGCGTTCTTTGGAGAGATCCGCGTTTTTAATGATGTACTCGTCCACGCGGTCTTCATAGTCTACGCGCATGCTGGCGATAATTTCCTGAATCGCCTCAACGCTCATGCCCGGTTTGATGTATTCGCTCAGGTTATCCAGCAGCAACACACGTTTCTGGTTATCACGGATTTTCTTCTCGTTGTCCGTAATTTCGCGCTGTAGTTTGTTTTTACGACGAAACATACGCACAAACTCCAGAACGTCCTGAAATGATTGCTTGGCATTTTCCATGTTGGCACCTTTCTTTAGGCCTGCCTGAGCAGGCGGAATAGTCATATACCCTAAATACTTCGAGGTGCAGGAAGGCGGCAAGAGAATGAAGCCCCAGGAGCTTACTGAAGTAAGTGACTGGGGTGAATGAGCGCAGCCAACGCACCTGCAACTTGAAGTATGACGGGTATCTTTAGCTTAGCGGCTTGCCAGCCTCGTAAGCAATTTTCACAGCTAAAATCGGACAGGGACTTATCTTAGCGCAAAGAAAGGGCGATTCACATTAAGTCATTGCCGCGAAAACTATTTACGTAACGCCAGACGTACCAGATCGGTCATTCGCTCCAGCTGGCGCGCCTGTTCAAGGCTCAGCCAGACATAGCCATAAATCGAGGTGGTCTCCAGCTGCTTGCTGCCATTAGCAATCAGTTGCTCCAGTTCCTGCATGATGTTGCCCAGTTCATGGCTGTTGGCCGTGACCTGTTCCGTCTCCCCTTTAACCATCAGCACCGCCAGTGCCTTCAGGGTGTTTTCCGTCATCTGCTGGGTACGGCGTAACGCGGGTGCATTCAGTAACAGATAATGGCTCTCGCGTGACGCCCACCACGCATCAATTTGCATCTGCATAGTGTTAACCATATTACGGTTTATGGTCTGAATCGCTTCAAACACCGATTTTGGAATGCGGGTCTCTTTGCTGGCGGGTTCCAGTAGCGCGCGCATTTTGATCACGCTGGTGAGCAGTTTTTGAAACGGTTTATTCAGCCGGGGTTTATCCACCAGGTTGGCAGAAAACCCGGTGTGATGAATTTTCGCCATATTGATAAAGGCATCGGAGAGCTGGATACGCCAGTGAATGTAGGCACGCTGCGCCCAGATGGCGGTGAACATCAGTGCCATCAGCGAGCCCAGAATCACATCCCCGCCGCGCCACATCGCCACGGTGAAGTCCCCGGCCGGTGCGCCAACCACCACACTCAGGGTGATGCCTATCAGCAGTGCCATATACGGATGTTTGCCAAGGGTGAGATAACCGCACACCACCATCACCGCAAAACACCAGACCAGCATCACCGGCAGTGAGATCAGTTCCAGCTTCAGGGCGATCAGCCCCGAGACCGCACCCGCAAAGGTGCCAATGATACGCTGGACCACACGAGGAAAGACATTTCCCCAGGTCGAGATCGGCCCCATCACTACCACCAGCGTAATCAGTGGCCAGGTTCCTTCCGGGATCTCTGTCAGACGGACAAACAAAAAGCTCAGGACAAAAGCGATGGCGATACGCACGCCATGCACGGCGCGATAATGACGGTAGAGCCAGAACTCAATGGATGAAATAGGCTTATCAGCGCGTAACATGATGGTCCGGGAACGGGAAAATTTTGCGCGCTATGTTACCCTGGCAAAACAGGATCGCTTAAGCCCTGACGCGCATTTTTACTGACTTTTTGACGACTGCTTACAAAAACCAACATGCGCGCTACATCCATTTTTCCCAATCGAAACATAGATGTAACGACATACTCTTTTTTAGCAGGGCCGCACCGGAATATACATGTTGAGCAGCCAGTTGCCGCTTTGCGAACCGTCGGAAAGATAATGCTCATAGCAGGGGCGTTCATCGATTTGCCAGTCACTGCGTTGCTGCAACAGCACGAACAACTCATTCCAGGCAGCGAAGAAGTCGTTATTGGTCACTTCCCGGCAGGTATGGAAGTAGTACCCTCCCGCCAGCGTACCGTGCTGAATATTGTCCCCCGCCGCGAGGGCAAAATCCGCAGGAACCGTAAGCACGGTTTCCACTTCTAACTCCTCAGGCGGTAACTGCTGGGGATTTCCATAGTAAATGGCCATCCACTCCCCGGAGAAGCCATGACGCGCCGCCCACACCTTCAGCTGCCCAAAACCCTGCGGCACAGTTTCCTGCCAGGGTCCCTTCAGGCGATAACCGACCCAGCTTTGCGCCGGACGATCAACGACAGATGTTTTCATGATTCACCTCGGTATCAGCAAATGGGGATGCTGATACCGAAGTTAGACCATGCTTACAGTTTTTGCTTCAGGTAATCTTCAATACGCGTCACGATCCCGGCTTTATTTACCGCTGTCAGCGCATAGAGCGGATAGCTCGCCAGCTGCTTATCTTTGTCCATCACCTGAATCTCACCCACCTGCTCGTTGGCCTTCAAAGGCGCTTCCAGATCTTTGCGGTCGATGACGTATTTCGCTTTCACGTTTTGTACTTCGCCACGCGGTAGCGACAGATAGATGTCCTGTGTGGTGCCGACATCCACCTGATGCGGATTACCGTACCAGACGTTTTCGGTGCCAATTTTCTTGCCTGCATGGAACAGCTGAACGGTATCGAAATTATTCTGACCCCAGATCAGAAGCTTACGCGCCTGATCCTCACGTCCTTTAGAGCTTTTACCCCCCATAATCACCGCAATCAGACGATGCTGGCCGATGATATTTGAAGCGATAATGTTAAAACCGGCGGTTTCGGTATGGCCGGTTTTCAGGCCGTCAACATGCAGATTGTTATCCCACAGCAGACCGTTACGGTTGTTCTGGGTGATGCCGTTCCAGGTGAGGGTTTTCTCGCTGTACATGGCATAGAAATCGGGTTCGCCACTGATAATGGCGCGAGACAGCACCGCCAGGTCGCGGGCGGTAGTGTGCTGACCCGGCGCATCCAGGCCGTGAACGGTTTCGAAGTGGGTATGCGTCAGGCCCAGTTTCTGCACGTAACTGTTCATCATGGTGACGAAGTTTTGCTGGCTGCCCGCAACATAATCAGCCAGTGCCACACAGGCATCGTTGCCTGAATCGATGATCACCCCACGGCTCAGGTCACGCACCGTCACTTTATCGCCAGGCTTAAGGAACATCAGTGAGGAGCCTTTAAACACCGGGTTGCCGGCAGCCCAGGCATCTTTGCCAACGGTAACCACATCGTCGCGCGTGATTTTGTGCTGATCGATAGCCCGATCCACCACGTAGCCGGTCATCAGTTTGGTGAGACTGGCCGGGTTGCGCTCCTCATCGGGATTCCCGGATGTGAGAATCTGCCCGGTAGTCGCGTCCATCAGGACCCAGGAAGCCGCATCAATCGACGGAGGCGTCAGGGGGAATGGCATGCTGTCGTCAGCCTGCGCCAGCGATGCCCAAAAAATCATTCCAGATACAGTTACCAGCAGACGCCTTTTCAACACTTCTTCCTCAAAAAATGAATTTACCGCCGCACTTTGTACGGCAAATGCCTCTTAATAGGTTTGAATAAATTGAAAAAAAGTATGAACTGAGGACAAATTCTGCGCGCAGACGCGCAGAGCGGTGGAGGAAGGTTGTACTGTGCCAGCCGGACGACTATTCTGTGCGTTGATTTTACATTGCCAGGATAACGCCGTGCCCGCCTCCGAATTCACCTTTTTAGTCCACGATTACGAAACCTTCGGCAAGAGCCCCTCGCTGGATCGACCGGCGCAGTTTGCCGGGTTGCGTACTGATAAAGATTTCAATGCCATAGGTGAACCGCAGGTGTTTTATTGCCAGCCGGCAGATGATTATCTGCCGCAACCTGAAGCCGTGATGATCACCGGTATTACCCCGCAAACGGCGCAGGCACGCGGCGTAACGGAAGCGGCCTTTGCCGAACGTATCCATGGCCTGTTTACCGAGCCGCACACCTGCGTGCTGGGATACAACAATGTCCGCTTCGATGACGAAGTCACCCGCAACATTTTCTATCGAAATTTCTTCGATCCTTACGGCTGGAGCTGGCAGAACGGTAACTCGCGCTGGGATTTGCTGGATGTGATGCGCGCCTGCTATGCGTTGCGCCCGGAAGGCATTATCTGGCCGGAAAATGATGACGGCTTCCCCAGCTTTAAACTGGAACATCTGACCAAAGCGAACGGCGTGGCGCACGAGCAGGCGCATGATGCGATGTCGGATGTCTATGCCACGCTGGCAATGGCAAAGCTGGTCAAAGAGAAGCAACCGAAACTGTTTGAGTTCCTGTTTACCCATCGCAATAAACAGAAACTGATGACGCTTGTCGACATCCCGCAAATGAAGCCGCTGGTGCATGTTTCAGGGATGTTTGGCGCAGCGCGGGGTAACACCAGCTGGATTGTGCCGCTGGCATGGCACCCGGATAACCGTAACGCGCTGATCGTGGCCGATTTGGCCGGGGACATGACGCCACTGCTTGAGCTGTCTCCTGATGAACTGCGCGAACGCTTGTACACCCGCCATAGCGAACTGGGCGATCGTGCGGCAGTCCCCATCAAACTGGTACATATCAATAAATGCCCGGTGCTGGCTCCGGCCAACACCCTGCGCCCGGAAGATGCTGAGCGGCTGAATATCGATCGCCAGGCCTGCCTGGCAAACCTTGCGCTGTTGCGTCAGCATGCGGAAGTGCGGGAAAAAGCAGTGACGTTGTTTGCAGAAGCCGAGCCGTTTACCCCATCAGATGATGTGGATGCGCAGTTGTATAACGGTTTCTTCAGTGATGCCGACCGGGCGGCAATGAATATCGTGCGTCAGACACCGGCACAGAATCTGCCCGCGCTGGATTTAACCTTTGATGATAAGCGCATTGCAAAGCTGTTGTTCCGCTACCGGGCGCGCAACTTTCCGGGCACGCTGGATGATGCCGAGCAGCAGCGCTGGTTACAGCATCGCCGCGAAGCGCTGAACGCCGAGCGTGTGCAGGCATTCCTGCTGGAGCTGGAGTCACTGGCGAGTTTGCATGAAGGGAATAACGAAAAGCTGGGATTGCTAAAATCGCTGTATTTATATGCGCAGGAACTGGTTTCGTAATTACATTCAGAACATAACGTAGTGGTGCGCGTTACCGCGCACCACTTTGATTTATACTTCTTCGCTGTACTGCGGCACCGGGTTACGGAAGGTGCGGGTCACAAACGCCAGGTAGATAATCCCTACCGCTGCCCACACCAGACCTAACACCATCGAGGTCTCTTCCAGGTTAATCCACAGCGCGCCGACTGTCATCGCACCGAGTACCGGCAACACCAGATAGTGGAAGTGATCTTTCAGCGTTTTGTTACGCTTTTCACGGATCCAGAACTGCGCAATCACCGACAGGTTAACAAAGGTAAACGCTACCAGCGCACCGAAGTTAATCAGTGCCGTTGCGGTCACCAGGTCGAAGTTAATCGCCAGCAATGCAATCGCGCCCACCAGCAGCACGTTCAGTGACGGGGTACGCCATTTCGGGTGTACATAGCCAAAGAAACGCTCCGGGAAAACACCATCACGCCCCATCACATACATCAGACGGGAAACGCCCGCGTGTGCCGCCATGCCAGATGCCAGCACCGTGACCACCGAGAAGATCAGGATGCCAACCTGCAGCGCTTTACCCGCCACAAACAGCATAATTTCCGGCTGAGAGGAATCCGGATTCTGGAAACGCGAGATATCCGGGAAGTACAGTTGCAGGAAGTAAGACACCGCAATAAAGATCACGCCACCGATCAGCGCGGTAAGGAAAATCGCGCGCGGAATGGTGCGTTCAGCGTCTTTGGTCTCTTCCGACAGCGAACTGATGCCATCAAAGCCAAGGAATGAGAAACACAAGATAGTCGCACCGGTGATCATCGGCACCACATGGGCGTCAGATGACCAGAACGGTTTCGAGCTGGTCAGCGTACCTGCACCTACACCGTGCGCCACACCGTAGATCACCATCGCGGTAATCCCGATCATCACCAGAACCTGCAACACCACAATCAGGCTGTTGAAGTTAGCAACGGTTTTGATACCACGCAGGTTGGAGAGCGTCATAAAGCCCACCAGCAACACCACGAAAATCCACGACGGAATGCCCGGCACCAGCGTTTCAAAATAGCTTTTTGCCAGCAGGATGTTGATCATCGGCATGAACAGATAGTCCAGCAGTGATGACCAGCCCACCATAAAGCCAACATGTGGGCTGATGGCCTTCTGTGCATAGGTATAAGCGGAGCCCGCAGATGGGAAGCGGCGTACCAGCTTACCGTAGCTAATAGCAGTGAACAGAATGGCAATCAGCGCAAACGCATACGCTGTGGCGACGTGGCCGTCAGTCAGACCTGAAACAATGCCAAAGGTATCAAACAGGGTCATTGGCTGCATATATGCCAGGCCCATCATGACCACCGGGATCAAGGTCAGGGATTTTTTCAGATGTGCACGCTGTGGTGCGCTAGAGGTATTAAGCGACATTGTTCAGGCCCCCTACAGCAACAACCGGACTGGGTTGTACCACAGGGAAACTGCGCAAATTGCGACAGGAGGTGGGTTGATAAGCATTTGTGCTTACCGCAGCGCCGTAGTCATCACGAAAGCGAGAACCAGCCTGCGCTGGTGCAGTTGTAAACAGCCCCATCTTTGTATCCTCAAAATCTCACGCGCAACGCGTGTTTCAGTGTCTATCTATCCGGATGCGTGTCCGGCCTCGGTTAAATTATGGTGAAATCACTCTGCAAAAAATAACCGACGCGATAAGCGTCGGTTATATTGGTATTTTGCAGGGCGCATATTTTGCCTTAATTACTGGCTTCAATACAAGATGTTGCCGCTATTCTTCCTGCGATCAGGCATTCTTCAGCATCCAGTCAATCTCGGTTGCGGTGATCAGCCGCTCAAACTGCATCAGTTCGTACTGTTTGCAGCTATGCCAGACGGCACTGAAACGTTCCCCCAATATTTTTTGCAGCGGATAGCTGTTCTCAAATTCATACAGCGCATCACTCTGCCGAATCGGCAGCGCCAGCCCCTCCGCCTCATGACCATTGCCTTTCACCGGATGCGGTAGCGGCAATGCGTTGTCCAGACCGTGCAGAATACCGGCAAGAATGGTTGACACTACGAGGTAAGGATTTGCATCGGCTCCGGCAACACGATATTCCACACGATGATTTTCCACATCGCCGCAGGGAATACGTAACGCGACCGTGCGATTGTTATGTCCCCAGGAAGCCTGCAACGGTACAAAAGCATCCGGCAGAAAGCGACGATACGCATTCACATTTGGTGCCAGCAACGCCATGGAAGCCGGCATCAAATCGATCATCCCAGCCAGCGCACGCTTCAACAGTGGTGAATCGCTACCATCATCCAGTGAGAAGGCGTTGTGATCGGCCGCATCGAGCATACTGATATGTACGTGCATCCCGCTGCCCGCATACTCCTCGTAGGGCTTCGCCATGAACGTTGCGGTCATGCCATGATTTTCCGCCACCTGACGCACCAGGCGTTTCAGCTGGATGGCGTGATCGCAGGCTTTCAGCACATCACGCGTGTGATGCAGGTTGATTTCAAATTGTCCTGGTGAGGCTTCGGCCAGCGCACCATCCGCCGGAATGCCCTGCTGTTTTGCCAGGTCGTCAATATCACGCAGCACGTCGGCGAAGTGATCGAGGTTATCCACCGAATAGACCTGGCTTTGCATGTTGCGTTCATCACTGCCAGGCGCACAAGGCGGCTGGATATACCCTTCTGCATCACGCTTTTTATCGACCAGATAGAACTCCAGCTCTACCGCTACCACCGGAAATAATCCGCGATTGCGCAACTGTTGCCACAGCTGATTGAGGACATTTCGGGGTTCAACGTCAAAGGGAGTGCCATCTTGGTTGCACATGGTCAGCAGCAGTTGTGCAACGCGTTGGGGGTCGGCAGCGGAGGGCATTAAAGAACCCAGGACAGGAAAGCAAATATTGTCTGGCTCGCCGAGCGCCTGTCCCAGTCCGGCTTCTTCGACGGTGTTACCCAGAATATCCATGGCAAAGACCGAAGCCGGGAAGTAACAGCCCTTTTCCAGTTTTGCTAACGCTGAGACGGGAATACGCTTACCGCGAAATACCCCATTCAGATCATTTAAAAGTATATCGACATACTGCGTTTCAGGATGGCGTTCCAGCCAGGTTTTCACCTCCAGCTGGAACGCGCTGGTTCGCTTCTCTTCACTATGTCGCGTGAAGTCTTCTACTTCCACGAGGTTCGTCATGATCCCACCCGCCCTTTACCGTTTGTCAGGTTTGCGCAATGCTCAAAATAACAGCCACCCATCTAACATAGCTCCAACACAAAAAGTGTGCAAATGTAACAAATCTGTTTGAAGATTAGCCAGGCGGTTGCTAGATTGACAATATATTGCACACTTTTACCTCAGGTGCGCATTATCGGCGAAAATATTGAACAGCGACGCGGAGACGTAATGGGCATTATTTTTGACAAACCCTTGATTGGCGTAGTGATGTGCCAGAACAACATTGGCAGCCATCCGGGTCAGACCGTTCATAACAAGTATCTTGATGCCATCGTGCTCGCTGATGGCCTGCCCCTCCCTTTGCCACATCAATTGATGCAAGCTCCTCATCTATTAGAAAACAGTATGACGCTGCTGGACGGTATTTTGCTCACCGGCAGCCCGAGTAACATTGAACCCTGGCATTATGGTGAGGAAGGGGTGGAATCCCATGCCGACCCGGCGCGCGATCGTCTCGCTTTTGGTCTTATCACCCACGCGATGGGTAAAAAGATGCCGATACTGGGTATTTGTCGCGGTTTACAGGAACTGGTGGTGGCGAACGGCGGTGCGCTGCATCGCTACCTGCACCTGACGCATCAGTTCCAGGAACATCGTGAAGATGAGTCGTTACCACTGGAACAGCAGTACGCCCCGGTACATGAGGTGAAACCGGAAGCGGATGGCCTGCTCAGCCAGTTGCTTGGTAGCGATGCCGCTTTTGCGGTGAATTCTCTCCATCAACAGGGGATACGCGAACCCGGTCCCCAGGTGCGCATCGAGGCGCGCGCGGCCGATGGCCTGATAGAAGCGGTGAGTTTACGTCAGCACCCGTTTGCCCTGGCAGTGCAGTGGCATCCGGAGTGGCATTCGACCGACGATCCGGTTTCGCGCCGGTTGTTCGAAGCATTTATTCATGCTGCTGCTCGTTATCACAAGGAAAAACGACCATGAACGACGCCACTCTGGCGCCCGGACGACGTTTATCACAAATCCGCCAGGAGCTGGGATTGTCTCAGCGCCGCGTTGCCGAATTATCCGGTTTAACTCACAGCGCCATCAGCACCATCGAGCAGGATAAAGTCAGCCCGGCGGTGAGCACCCTACAAAAACTGCTCAAGGTTTATGGCTTGTCCCTGTCGGAATTTTTTTCCGAACCCAAACAGGATAATACCCCACGGGTGATTATCCGCCCTGACGATCGTGTCGAGATCGGTAGCCTTGGGGTGTCGTTACAATTGATTGATAACGGCGTGCCACAGCGCGCACTGGCGATGTTGCTGGAAAATTATGCTCCTGGCTCCAGCACCGGTGAAAAACTGCGCCATCCTGGCGAAGAGACCGGGACAGTGCTGGAAGGCGAGATCACCCTGGTGGTGAACGGCCAGAGTTATCACCTGTATGCCGGTGAAAGTTACGTGATCGATACCGGCTTGCCACACAGTTTTACCAATATGTCCGATCAGCCATGCCGGATTGTCAGCGCCCACTCTCCGGCAAATTTCTGACGTTTCGCGCATAAGGAGGTTGTGATGCAACATGTGGAGAGTTATTACGCCGCAACTGCGAATGCGCACCAGCCCTGGCCAGCACTGCAGGAAAGCATTCAGTGTGACGTGTGCATTATTGGTGGCGGCTTTACCGGGCTGTCATCGGCGCTGTTTCTCACCGAGGCTGGCTATGATGTGGTGGTGCTGGAAGCGGCGAAAATCGGCTTTGGTGCCAGCGGCCGTAACGGCGGTCAGGTGGTGAACTCCTATAGCCGCGATGTTGATGTGATTGAACAGCGTTATGGCAAAGATACCGCGAAGATGCTGGGCAGCATGATGTTCGAAGGGGCGGACATTATTCGCGATCGCATCGATCGCTATGCCATCGCCTGTGATTATCGACCCGGAGGCATTTTCGCTGCGCTCAACAACCGCCAGATGGGACATCTGCGCAGTCAGAAAGCCAGCTGGGCACGTTATGGCAACCATGATTTAGAACTGCTTGATGAACGTGCTATCCGCCGGGAAGTGGCGACCGATCGCTATGTTGGCGGTCTGCTGGATAAACGCGGTGGACATTTGCATCCGCTGAATCTGGCGCTGGGTGAAGCCGAAGCGATTCGCCGGCATGGTGGGCGTATTTATGAGCAGTCCGCCGCACTGAAAGTGGCATATGGCACGCCGAATCGGGTGAAGACCGCGCAGGGGGATGTCAGCGCCACTTTTGTGATTTTCGCCGGAAACGCCTATCTGCCTTCACAGCTGGAACCGCGTCTGAGCCGCAAAAGCATGCCCTGTGGTTCGCAAATCGTCACCACTGAACCGCTCAGCCGCGACCAGGCGCTCGGGTTGTTGCCAAACAATCATTGCGTCGAAGATTGTAATTATCTGCTGGATTACTTCCGCCTGACTGCCGATAACCGCCTGCTCTACGGTGGCGGCGTGGTGTACGGTGCGCGTGAACCCGATGATATTGAGACGCTGATTCGACCAAAGCTGTTGCGTACCTTCCCGCAACTGCGCGATGTACGGCTGAATTATCGCTGGAGCGGTAATTTTCTGCTCACGCTGTCTCGCATGCCGCAATTCGGCCAGCTGGAGAAAAATGTCTATTTTATGCAGGGCGATAGCGGGCATGGTGTAACCTGCACCCATCTGTCCGGCAAGCTGATTGCGGAAGTGCTGCGTGGTCAGGCGGAACGTTTTGATGCCTTCGCCAGATTGCCGCACCTGCCCTTCCCGGGCGGCAGACGTTTTAAAATCCCCCTGACGGCGATGGGCGCGGCCTGGTATGCGTTAAGGGATAGGCTGGGGGTGTAAAAAAGGGAGCTTTCGCTCCCTTCAGACTTTGATCTAATAAGGTCAGTGCATTTAACGGACTGACTGCCATGCTTAAAGAACCCTTTCTACAGCAATACCCGTTTGAAATGGTTAACTACCCATGCCACCACAACGACCACCGTCACCTTTTCCACTGGCTTACCCTTTATCGCATCGCCCTGTTTGGACCTGATTAGATTGTCAACCATAATGCTTCAGTGTCCAGCAATGGTTCCGGCGCTCCAGTTCGACAACGAAATCACCAGTGGTAACTGTTTTATGGCCTCTGATATCCATCTTGCTGCTCTGTCGGAAGCATTCTGAATGTCGCGATAGCATGGCATGGTGATTGCCTATTACTTATATCTGTATGCGTACACAGCATTATCGATTGATATGAGCGAACAAGCCGACTGTGAGAGCTTGCTGAGTAGGGACTGAGGATAAAGAGAATTTAGTTGCTGGCTGGCTCTCGTGATGGATCTTTAAGGATATTCCTATTATTATTGATGACAATTCTTGGCTAATTATTTACAGTCTGAGGTATTTTCCATGCCGGAGTTCTTTAACTCACATCTTCCTGGTATCAAAACAACCCTATTCGTTGTTAATTTTGCGGCTGGCGTTTTCGCCCTCTTCTCTTTCGCTCTCTCCATGGTGCTGCAATCGTACGGTGCTTAACCGTCTTGCTCACACTAACAGGTACGGCAAAATCGGCCACGGAGGTTGGTATCAAAAGTTATTCCAACGCAAAGGTCATTGCGATCACCTTTGCATTAGGCGTTCTTGTATTCTTTGCAAGATTCCCTCAGCCAGTAATCACTCCAACAATTTATGCAGAAGATGGTGTATGGATTGGAAGGGCTTTATCTAACGGCTGGTTAGATACTTTCATTCATGCAAGACCAGATTATTTTGTTTTCTTCAATATATTCCTTTTATGGTGTGCTTCATCATTAAGTCACATATTTAGCGGAAGCCCTCTTTTACTGCTCCCACTGTTTATCTCTTTTCTGTCCTACTCGTTCTATTCATTATCTTCAGTCATTATATTTCTGACCGTAAAGAGATATGCAGGAACGATGCTGGCATTCCTTGCCTATAGCATGTCAATCCTTATACCGCTTGGTGTTTCTCAGGCAGAATCAATTGGAACACTGGTTCAGGTAGGGTTTTATATGCCGGTTCTGTCTATCTGCGCTCATCTTTACCGAGATGATGATGGTTCAGCTAAGAGAAAGATTGCTTGTGACATTCTTATTTTCCTGATGGCAGCAACCAACCCTGTTAACTTTGCAGTAACCGGGATTTATTTTGTCATCAGCTTCTTAAGCACTGAACACAAGAAACGATTAATCATTAGCTTTCTTCCACTGCTTATCGCTCTCCTGGTATTGTTCCTGATGATTGTTCCGAGAATGAATGGGAGCGGAGGAATCATTGGCGCATACAACAGTAGCCATCTGATGGAAATGGTGACAGCCAGATCATTGCTTTACTCATTCACATTCCCGTTTTACAACAAACTGAGTAACGTTACATCCATCATTCTGACGCTGGTATACGCGGCTTTTGTTGTAGTAGCTTTTACTAAAGCGGAAAAAAGAAGCAGAATCGCGATACTTATGTTTGCAGCTATGCTCGTGATTTATGACTCCGCAACAGCTGCCGGGCGTTCTGGCATCACTGGCCTTCTTACCGGTTATGGTGCAACGTATCCAGATCGATACTTCATGGGGATAAATATTATCTCCTCGGCATTGATGGCAATTTGCGCCGGACAATTCAAAAACTCAATAGTTGGGTACGTGTGGGTGCTGGTGATGGCAATCGTCTATGTATCTGGCATTCATATGATGTTTGAAAACTCTCAGGACAAGCGCAGAGTTGCATTAGATTATATCTATACTAATGCTCTTTGTAGCGCAAAGGATGAAGGGAATGGATTTAGCAGGATCCAGATACTTCCATCTCCAGACTGGTACATAAGGGTACCGTCTGACCATGTAAAAAACATTGGATGCGTAAGAAATTAAAAAAAGCCCCGAAAGGGGCTTTGAAGAAAATATTGCATACTGAGCAACATCTGCTTACACCTTAGCTATGTAAGATAATAATATGATTTTACTGTCGCAACAAATGGAGGATGCGGTGGAACGTAGTAATTTTATTCGAGGGAGTTTCCTCAAAGAATCATTCCTTGTCACTTCAATTTTCAGTCTTACGCTATTTTTATACTGGGCGATTACAATTACCAGCCATGGAAATAATTTCCTGGGTTCCGATTCTTACATAATTGTAAACAAGATATTGCATTCCAACGACTCAAGATGGTTTGAGCAAACATACACATCCCAGTTTGGGCTTCAAGGAATATTGCTATCTATCCTTCATAATCATCAGAATGGGATGAGCGTTATTGATATAAGCGTATCTGCTGCACATTTATTCTCACTCCTTACTGCTATTGTGTTTGCAATGCCAGCTAATAAAATAAATCGTGTTGCTGGGTTTCCTGCACTCGCCCTCTATTGGCTATCACTGGCATTATCTCCCTGGGTTCTGCCGTTTTCATATTCTCTTTATTGGGTTCCATTTACTACCATTCTCCCTGGTATTATCACCTTCCTTTTGGGTGAGAGAATTCGCTCAGGAAGAAAATATTTACCACTAACCCTTATTGCTATAGCTATGGTGATTAGGTGTCTGTGTGGCTATGAATATATAACTACAATCACATTATTTGCGTGTGCTGGTTATGTTTTTTCCCTTATCCGTACTGGCTTAAGCTTCAGATTTTATGATTTAGCTTTAATCTTTTCGGCATGTATAGTCGGCTTTATAGTTGCGGTATGTATTCACGTTGTTCAGTTGCATAGCATCAATGAAAATTATGGATTTTCTACGATTCTCAATAGGGCAGAGGCACACACAGGAACTGATGGTGGTGGTGATTATCCTGAACTCCTTATTGCTCACCTCAAATCCAGACCGGGTAACGAAGCTATTATTGACACTCTATCTGAAGGGGTAAGTAAACACGTAGTCATTTTCGCCTGGATAGCATTTAAAGAGTATCTCCATTTCCCTGCGATTGTTGTTAGAGGGAAAGTAATCCCATTCGGTTGGTTTGTGTTAATATCCACAATTATGACTCTGCCATGCCTGACGCATTTAATACCCTCAATACGGTCCAGATTTAGCAGTGACACTAAGCTGTTCTCATTTGGGATAATGCTGATTATTTCTGCTGTATTTTCATGGCAAATACTTGCATGGCATCACATGACAATACACTACCACTTAAACGGCCAGTTATTTGCATATGGTATTGTCCCTGTAGCAATGGTATCTATAGGCTCAATATTAAACATCGCATTCAGAAAGTTGCCGAGAATGGCTCGTTACATCGTTACAATATGCACAACGTCCATTATTTCATTCGCATTAATTGTTGTTTTCTTTTTCACTTCCAACACTGAAACGTCAATTAATTCTGATTTTCAGTATTACCGACATAGTAATTCAGAAGTTATTGCTCACATCGAAGACCTCACTATTAACGAGACAGTTAGCGAATTATATAGGGGGCTGGATAAAGAATCCTATCACATTTCCGTTGCTGGATGGGCTTTCTCTAAAGGCCCCGAAAATGCGAGAGTTTTCGTCATTGTGAATGGTGGGTTAGTTGGTGAGATTAAACCTAAATTTAAACGCAACGATGTTTATCGTGCGTTTAATGAGGCAGGTAAAAGAAGTGGATTTTCTTTTGATTACACTGGCATTGGGAAGATTAAAAAGGAAGATATAAAACTCCTTGCCCCTGATGGTAAAGGCGATTACATTGAAGTTAAATAAAACTAAGCATCTTCCGGACTAATGAAGCCCGAATAATGATTGGGTCAAGAAGATAGGCATAGAAATACGTGATCTACTGATTGTGTTGACAAATTCAATCAAATCACCTCTATGCCTGCTCGAATATTATGCCAGACGTATTTTAATGGCGCGTGAACACCATGTCATCAGTACCAAAAGAATGCACTACCTTATGCCACCGTTGCGTTAACTCGCGGTGCATTACTCTCGCTTACCAGCATCGGACATTATCTACAGGGTTCTATTCAGGCTAAAACAAAACGCGTTGCTACAAAAGAAGAACCCCACGTGAAAAAGTGGGGTTTGTCAGCAGTCTGAAGGGAGCTTTCGCTCCCCTTTTGGGTTCTGGCTTATTGGAGAGTGATGGGTTTAACGAAGTTGCTGCATTGCAACAGTTTTCCATCACCGGCAATCGATAGGCCGACCTGATAATTTCCTTTAAAATCCGTGACGTCTGCCACAACTTTATAACCAGAATTGATTAAACCTGGCTTATGGAAATAACTTGCCACATCACCACGTGGAACCGATGCCATAGGCGCGTAAAAGCGTTGTCCCTGAACATTGGTCAATGTTAACCACGCCCGTTCGGCAGGCTGATTATGCTCGATGGAAAGCGCTGTCCACCCCGTACTCCTCAGCCTTGTTTTCGTCTGCCCATCAAGAATAAAGCTTGACGATTCAAGAGCATCAATACTGGCATCACAGGCGGTCATTATCTCAGGCAATCCTGCGGGTTTTTCAGCCGTAAATGTCTGTAATGATGAGTTTGCGACTTTAATATTATCAAAAGGATAGTTTTCCCAGCTTGCCTGGAAATCATCCGTGAAGTAATGCTGGCTAGGTGTCTCAAGCATCACCTCTATGACACGTTCACCCTGCTGAGGGAAGGTATCAAGCCAGGGAGAAACCCAGACCCCGCTCTGTGCGTTGATAATATTCAGACGATAACGCTTAACCTCTCCGTTGGTCAGTTTATAATTTACGTAGAGAACACCGCCACGATATAGCGCATTTTGTATTTTTGCCAGTAGCGTGAAACTTAACTCTGGTTTTAATTTTATGGCACCAGACGTAAACTTAGGTACAGGAATCCATTCACCAAAATGCAATTTTACTTTACCGAGCACCTGTGATGTTAATGGCACGCTCTGTGTTTTTTTCTTAAATAGCATAACAGGTGTCCCTTTTTCCCCAGGGAAAGTACGGATCATCTGGTAATGGCTTAATATAGCAGTCGACGTTAGAGGATCTTCATTGAGGACATATTTGTAGTCAAAATCGTCATAGGCCGGGCAATGGCTATTGAGGCACGCCGTAGTAGTCGTCCACAAAACATATTCAGGGGCATCATCACCGGCAAAAAAGGTCGCATTAAGATTATCCAGCACCGGTGTCAATGTCATATAGTTTTGAAATGACGGACGATGATGGTAAGTCAACTTATTTGCCAACAAATACTCATTGCTATTGGGATAGACGTCAATTGTCTGACGGCCGATTTTTGCAACAATATCAGCTGGCAATACGTATTGAGGATATTTTGCGGCGGCACGCTCGGTGTAATTCCGTGAAAAATCTTCATGCGTCATCAAGTCAGTAAGTTTTCGTACACCGGGAAAAATTGACATATGTCCCATCATTAACATCAACGCCAGCATAAAAAATGCCAATACGAACCATCTGCGCTTTGAACTTACCACAAAGATTAATGACATCAGTGAAACAGGGTAAATAAAATAATTAATATAATGGTCGGCACGCGAAAAGCCGATTTTAAAAAAAATCAAAAGCAGACCATTAATGGTCAGCAACAACACCGGTTTATTTCTAGCGAGAAAAACATTAAAGCAAATAAAAACAAAGAAGATGATGATGTAAGTGACATTTTTTAAACGCACATCATACGTCATGTCTACAGAGTTGCCAAAATTAAGCTGTGAGTTAATAACTGTGTAATCAATCACACTACTGGCATGATGAAAGATAAGAAGACCAAGCAGAATGTAGAAAATGACTGCTGTAATTGTAAAAAACACTACAACCGAGAAATGGCGTTTTATCACACCTGTCGAAAAAAAATAACTGCCAAAGGTGAGCAGTGCAATCATGCCATAAAAAAAACGCACATAAAATAAAAAGGCGACGCAAAACCCAAGGGAAAACAACATTCTTTTATTTTCTAACCAGCGCTCCTTACCAATTGAGTGGCAATAAATTATGATTAAAAGAGGAAGAATAAAATAAATAGTTGCCGAGTCAAAAACTTTTATCACACTAATATAAATTATCGCTAACAGAATAACAGCTCTATGCCTGATAGCAAGGCGCAACATGATTGCCCAGCTAAATGCAGCATACAAACTGATGAAAATAGCAGTTAACCAATATGAAAGCAGGGAGTACTGTGCAACAACATTGCCACTCAGCCAATATAATGGTCCATAGCTAAAAAGAAAGTCCTGTGGGCCAGTAAAAAAAACCGGCAGCGCATTTAGCCATTGTTCATTTACCCATTTTACAGGACCACCCACTGTTTCGACACTAAGCGGCTGCTGACATGTGGCAGTAAAAACAATTGCAAATATAAAAACGAACAACTGAGCGAGATTAAATAATTCCGCTCTCGTGTTGTCAGTTGTTACAAGATTAGCACGAGAGAATCCAAACATACGCCACCCTGGTTCTGGTTATAGCAGAATCAATCTTCAGTTATACTTACCAAAGCAGGCAGCAAACAGAATCGACAAAACTGACCAGTTACCACGGATAGCGCTAATTTTAGTGGGAACTTCACCTTTCGGGTAACGACGGACTGTCGCAATTTCAAGGCAACGAAAACCCAGCTTTGGTGCGCGGTAAGAAAGATAAGCAAGGAGTTCATAAGTCGAAAAAATGTCGCGGAACGGTGCAATACGCGCGTCCAGCAACATTTTACGGCTGTAAGCCCGGAATCCCTGAGTCGTATCCGTCCATTTAAAACCTGAAAATACACTCAGCATCGGCGCATGAATAAAACGGATTGCGAAGTCGCGTGAAGCAGGGGTATTTTCAGCCACGCCACCTTTGACAAAACGTGATGCCTGCACAAAATCCACACCGTCTTTCAATGCAGCAATAAACTGCGGGATGGCATCAGGATCGTCTTTATCGTTACCATCGATAGTAACAATACCTTCATATCCCTGGTCCAGCGCAAATGCATAACCACAGCGCAGCTGTGAACTGAGTTTGCCCGGCCCGGTTTTTAATAATAATCCGCTGACCTGCAACGCTTTCAGCGCTTCCAGCTCCAGAGAGCCATCGCGACTGCCACCATCGACAATAATGATGTCGGCATACGACGCAACATTAATCGCCGCCATACGGGCCAGTAGATTACGAATACGTTCACCTTCATTGATTACCGGAATCACTACACAATAATCATGTGTTTTGCCCTGCCACATCTGGCGCTCAAATGCAGGAACTTCCCAACCGGCACGAAGGTTTTGAGGTATTGATTCAGTCATAATATTTTCTGCTTACTTAACTTTTAGAGTAATCAAGGCGACGCCCGCCATCACCATAAAAATCCCGGCAATGGTTGACCAGTAAATTGGCTCACGAAACACTAATACCGAGAGTAGCGCCACACAAGCAATAGCACCTGAGGTCAGCACCGGGTGAGCAACATTTAATGGCAGGAAGGCCAGTGCGGCGGCATAAAGAAGGAAAGCCATACCATAAAGAAAAATACCCAGCCACAATGGCCAGTTAGACAATACGGCCAAAGGCTCTGCCAGGCTCGGCAACTTGCGAGGCGGTGTCATCGCCATCTTTATCAGTACGCTTGCGGAAGCATTGGATGCGATACCAAAAATCAGGATCAACCATTTCATACCGCGGCTCCTGTTGAGTCACGATAGTGCCGGGTCACAAATCCTATGGCTTCATCAATGGCAGACAAGGGGGATTCGTTCTGTGTCATCAGCATTTCAATGGTAGCAACCCGCTGTGGCAGAGCATGATTTATCGCTGCGGCAACGGCGACATGATCCACCGCGCTACGACCGAGTGGAATAAGGTTTGCCTCGCTCAGATGAATATGACCGATGATGTCAGCATCTCGTTGCATGATCTCGCTGATGCTTTCCTGATTGATCGCAATAGCGCCGGTATCCAGCTGCATTTTAATTCCAGAATGATTAACCTGACGCACCATGGCTGCGGCTTCAGCCGTTCCGGTCATGAAATTAGCGCCATAGCATTCAGGATTCGGCTCCAGGCAAATCACCACACCTTCGCGTTGAGCGATATCGCCCAGGCGACGAAAAAAATCACTGGCAATTTCACAGGTGGCTTCATCGCTTAACCCCTGGCGATCACGATTTTTGGGTGAACCAAATACCAGTGCAGGAATCCCCAGTCCAGCAGCGATACGGCTGACAGCCTGTAAATGGTTCAGCATCTTTGTCTGGACGGCTGTGTCAGCAAAAAGATTGAGCCCCTGGGTACCGAAAAGCAGCGATTGCATCCCGACCAGCGTAATCCCCTGCTGCTCCCAGCGCTGTCGTACTATGGCGATATCATTATCGCTAGCCTGCAATGGATCGGGAAAATATTTACCGGGCGCAATATCGATAGCATCAACCTGCCAGCGATGTAACAAGCGGCAGACCGCCTCGTCATCGGCCGGGTCCCAGGCAATGTTTGAGATTGAAATTCTCATCCAGCTTTCCCGCCGTTTTCAGATTGTGCATAGGCACGAATAGCCATCAGTGATTCACGACGATTGTATTGATAATCTGCATCGCTGGTGAACAGATGGCTATAACGGCTCTTCATACTGTAATTACCCGGTTTATCCTGCACGTGATTAGTAAATTCGAAGCCAAAACCGTATTTTGCCACATCAGCCACACTTACCGGTGCCGCAGTCAAATGCAGCAGCTTTAGTTTATGCTGCAAGGCAATCTCGATGTCATACCACAGGTTGATCATTGGATAGAACTGGAACACACCGCGACTTTCGATTTGCGCGACGTTATTTTCATGTAAAAAATCATAAATGATATTTTTTTTCAGGCCCGGTCCAACGAGCCCTGGTAGACGCACAATCAGTGCATCAGGGAAGTGCTGGCAGACAAACTGCTCAAGATAGTAGCGATGTAAACCATACGCGTGTAACCCAGTCGTATCGATCGGGGTCGCCTCATCCACATTTACCGGATCTTTAAATACATCAACAGTGCTTATCAGAATAAACTGACGGCAGGTCACCGTTTTTAATTTTTCGATCAGCGCTTCGATTTTCTGTAAATCGTCAGCGGGATCTTTATTCGCCAGCCATTTTTGTGCCGGTGCGCCAGCACAAACGACAGTATCGAAAGTCTGGCCGACAATCTCATCAATGTTAGTGGAGCGATAGAGCGAGTCGAAATGACGCTGCTTCAACAGCGTGGTGCCAACAAAACCAGAAAATCCAATTAGTGCGTCCATGTTAACCTCTGAGTAAATTAATTGTCGCGGCCAGTCTGTACGTGATTGGCTTCCGGCGCCAGCGATGTATCCATGACATTTACCCGGTTGGTATTCACCATAATTTCGCTGTTACGCTCATAGACCACCGCATACTCAGCCTGGGCGCTACTTTCGTCCAGTAGTCGGCCTAAATATTCGCCAAAAAACGCCATCATCACGAATTGAACGATAAATAATGAGGTCATAAACAGTATGGTGGTCGTCCATCCTTCCGCGACATTGCCATTCAGCAGATGAATAAACACGCTATAACAGGCAAAAACAAAACCCGCCACACTCCCACACATTCCCAGCACGGACATCCAGCGCAACGGGCGAGAGGAGTTGAACACCATTAAACGTAATAAACGTCGCAGAGACTCCACCACGTTAGCGCCTTCAGACTCTTTAAACGGGGTATATTTCAACTCGCCCGCTGGATAGCCTGTTTTTTGAATGCGCAGGTAAAACTGATGGTGAAAACGACCAATTCGCGTTACAGCATTTACCGCCCGACGACTTAAACAACGTAAGCCGGTAGCATTACGGGGAATATCATAATCGATAGTGCGCAGCGCGACATTCATCAAACGACGGATAATACGGTAACGTAGTGTGCGTACATGGCTCGACACCCCAACCACCACATCAGTACCACTACGGCATTGATTCACAATTTCCGGCACGATATGGATCGGATCGGATAATGGATTCCACAGAACGACAAAATCCCCGATAGCACTTTCCAGACCCGCCGCCAGCGCAACATCGTAAAACACCGCGCTGGAAAGTTGAATAATACGCACGCAGGGAATGTGTTTCAGCACACGGTCTTCAACTTCAGCATGTGTTGTGTTTAATCCGGGGGCGATAACAACTAATTCATAATCGCTGTAGTTCTCATCTAACAGCGATCCAAGTTTTGATAATGGCTCATAAATGTTTTCCAGATGGTTTTGGATAACAATCACCACAGAGACAAATGATTCACTTTTTATCATTATTAATTCAGCTCAATCAGGCGCTCAATTTCATGCAACGCGTCATAAATATTGTCAATTTTGCCACCCATCACGCAGTGCAATCCTCTTAAACCGTGGTTGGCACGGAAAAGGATAGGACGGGAATCGTCGCTGTCACTGCGGGGTAAAATTGTTTTTACCTCCCAGATTGAACGCTGGTACTGGCATTCGCTCAAACCGGGAACATAACGTTGTGCATCCCGCAGCATATGACCCCATGCCGACTGACGCGGGCTCTGATCATATTTAATGTGGGGATCTTCATAAGATTTACTGGCGACATCACTCCATTGGTTATGCGGGGTGTAGCGCACATGACTAAACGAATGGAGCTGTGCCGAAGGGAATGGCATGACCGAAAAAAACGGACCGCACATTAGTGTCAGACCCATTTTTTTAAATTCATCAGGAACATCGACCAGACACATTTCCGTCATTTCATGACGTAAAGGAATCAATGCCAGCCCTGAACCATCCAGCAGGTAATTGATACGTGAATAGGTGCAGTTAAACACATGATCGGCATAAACCGTTTCGGGCTGACCGGAGATTGAGGTGAATACCTCAAGCCCATCGCCATACTGCCGGACTTTTTCCACCGTCGCATCTGTAACAATGCGCACATTAGCCGCTGACAGTCGCTCAATCATGAGGTCGCGCAGCTTGTGGGAATCAAATGCATATTCGCGAGTGGTGAACACGGAATCAATCAACGCCGGGTTCATCAGACGTTTGACTGAAGCTGGCGCTTCGTCACATTCAGCACCAATTCGCTGGCAGAAACGCAGGAATTGATCGCCAGTGACTTTGCTTAGTGACCCGGCAACCAGGTAATACTTAGCAAAATCATCATCTATACAGTCACGAAATTCATTAACGAAACGCGGAAAAGAGAGGCGCGATCGTAAAGCAGTAAGAATACTTCGAGGGTAATGATAGCCATTGTGTACACGCGCCTGATTAACATATGACGCGCGTGACATTAGCTGTTGGCTTTTCTCAAAAATAGTGACCTGACAACCCTTTAACGCTAGCTGTTCCGCCAGATATAAGCCGAAAAAGCCACCGCCAGCGATAACAATATTTTTCGCCGGGCCAGCCTTATTTTTTGAGACCTGTTGCATATGTGATCCCCAAACCTGACAAACCATTCTTAGGCAATGTCTGATACTTTTTTTGTGTCAGGAATGATACTGACTTTGCAATTAAAAGGAAACGAAAAGGAAAAGTTAAGATTGCGTAAGATCAGGTTCCAGGAGGAAAAAGATGTTTCTCGTGCCACATACTGAAGATTAGTCGGTGAAAGGCAGATAAAGGCAGTGGAAAAAAGTGACTTAACCCAAAGACATAGTCATCGGTTCACTCCGGTTATACTCAAAACCTAACTCTCATATATCGCACTGCCGTCGATGATTTTTCCGACATTTCCCAGGGGGTCGGCAACGAATGTCGGCGGTGTCAGGTCAAGCTGATTGCGGAAGCACTGCGTGGCAGGCGGAACGTTTGATGCCTTCGCCAGATTGCCTCACCTGCCCTTTCCGGGCGGCAGACGTTTTAAAATGCCCCTGACGGCGATGGGCGCAGCCTGGTATGCATTAAGGGACCGGCTGGGGGTGTAAAAAAGGGAGCGAAAGCTTCCTCAGGATCAAGTAACCCCACTCATCATGATGAAATGATATCCTGTTTGAACAATCCCTTGCTTCAGTGGCAGGCAAGTGTAAGGATCTGCACCTCACTTGCTACAGAACATTGCCATGCTGAAACTCTTTGCAAGATACACATCGGTGGGTGTGATCAACACGTTAATCCACTGGATCACCTTCGCCATCTGCGTCGAACGAGGTCTCCAGCAATCTTTGTCCAACTTCATTGCATTTCTCGTTGCTGTAACCTTCTCATTTTTCGCTAATGCCAAATGGACGTTCGGCTCAAATGCGACCACCATTCGCTACATCATGTATGTGTTCTTCATGGGAATGGTCGCCGTGATGATAGGTTCATATGCTGACAGAATGAAAATCAACCCGGTGGTGACGCTGGTCGTCTTCTCCGCAACAAGCCTGGTATGTGGATTTATCTATTCTAAATATATTATTTTCAGAGAACATAAATGAAAATATCTCTTGTTGTTCCTGTTCTTAATGAAGAGGAAGCACTGCCAGTTTTTTACCATGCCATCCGCAATTTTCAGGGATTTGGCCATGATGATGTTGAAATAATTTTTGTCAATGATGGCAGCACCGACAATACTGAGACGTTACTTCAGCAAATTGAAGAGACCGATCCCCTCGTTAAACATATCTGCTTTACACGTAATTTTGGTAAAGAACCTGCATTATTTGCCGGACTTGAATCATCAACGGGTGACGTAGTTATTCCTATCGATGTGGATCTACAGGATCCGATCGATGTCATACCTCGTCTGATCGCAAAGTGGCAAGAAGGAGCTGACGTTGTTCTGGCAAAACGTGTTGATCGTTCGTCCGATAGTCACCTGAAGCGCAAAAGTGCTGAATACTTTTATAAATTGCACAACATGATCAGCAAGCCGCAGATTGAAGAGAATGTGGGTGACTTCCGCCTTATGTCTCGTGAAATTGTTGATAATATAAAACTGCTGCCTGAGAAGAATTTGTTCATGAAGGGCATTCTTTCATGGGTCGGTGGCCGTACTACAGTCGTGGAATATACCCGTGCCGAGCGGATTGCCGGTTTGACAAAGTTTAATGGCTGGAAGCTATGGAATCTGGCGCTTGAAGGGATTACCTCATTCTCCACCTTCCCTTTACGTATGTGGACATATATTGGCTTTTTCGTCGCCGGATTATCATTCCTTTATGGCATCTGGATGATTATCGACAAGCTGGTTTGGGGGAACCCTGTGGCGGGTTATCCATCAATCCTCGTGTCGATTTTGTTTCTTGGTGGCGTTCAGTTAATTGGTATTGGGGTACTTGGTGAGTACATCGGAAGAATTTATGTCGAGGCTAAGCAAAGACCGAGATATATTGTTAGAAATAAAGATAACAACTCATGAAAATATGTTCACGTGTCACACGTTGAAAAATCGGCGGTGACACGTGAAGGAAGACCGTGAAATAAAGTGACTTAACCCAAAGGCATCGTCATGGGGTCACTCCAGCTATATTCGAAACCCAGCTCATCGCAAATCGCCCTGCCGTCGATGCTTTTTCCGACATTCCCCTGGGTCTCGGCCACAAATGTCGGCGGTGTCAGGCCAAGCTGACGTGCCACCGTGGGGTAAAACTCACTGCGTGTCGGATGTTTTGGCGCGCACAGGTTATAAACACGCCCGCCTTTCGGCGTCTGCAACAGCAAGACGATGGCTTCCACTACATCATCCAGATGCACCAGATTCACCACATGTGAACCGTCACTTAAATCAGTTTTCCCGGCAAGAAAGCGTCCGGGGTGACGATTTGGCCCCACCAGCCCGGCGAGGCGCACGATATCCACGCTGGTGCCCGGCAAATCATGCAACCAGTTCTCCAGCGCCACCAGCGTTTTACCGGCCACGGTTTCTGGCCGTAACGGGCTGCGTTCTTTCATCACCCCAGGACCGGGACCATACACCGATGTCGAACTGGTGAAGATAATCCGCGGGACTTTGTAAGCCAGTGCCGTGTCCACCACGTTTTGCACCGCCTGCATATAGTCTTCACCGCCCTGTACCGTACGGCTGGCGGGTAAGGTCACGACCAATGCATCCACCGACAGAAGCGTATTCAGATCGTCGGCTTCACACTCCAGCTCCGGCGTCAACACCAGCTGACACGCCTCAATACCGCAGCGGCGTGCCGCATCTACCCCATCCGGCGAGGTTTTGCTGCCCGTCACCTGCCAGCCGCGTGCCGTTAGCGCCATCGCCAGCGGCATGCCCAGCCATCCCAGCCCTACAATCGCGACCTTTTTCATATCGACTCCTGGCTTCGCTGCTCAAAGACATTTCATCTTAGTGCTGTCGTCTGTGTCAGACCAGCGCTAACTGTTTCGGGGAATTCCTGAAACTGACGTTAAAAAATTCTTGCCAGCCGGCGTTATCTTCGTTAGGTTAATCAGCACGCAAATGAATACCCATTCAGCAACGGAATTTTTTTATGACACGCGTTCAGTTCAACCACCATCATCACCATCATCCTGACTAGTCTTTCAGGCGATGTGTGCTGGAAGACGTTTAGGATCTTCCAGTGGTGTGAGCGCAAAGAGAGCCCCCGGAAGATCATCTTCCGGGGGTTTTTTTATGGGCTGACGCGACCCAACTGAGTTCAGACAGGATTGAATAAGAGGACAGGAACCATGTTAGATAACACCCGTTTACGCATAGCTATGCAGAAATCAGGCCGTTTAAGTGATGAATCACGCGAACTGCTGGCACGCTGCGGCATCAAAATTAACCTTCAGCAGCAGCGTTTGATTGCGTTTGCGGAGAACATGGCCATCGACATTCTGCGTGTGCGCGATGACGATATCCCGGGCCTGGTGATGGATGGTGTGGTGGATCTCGGTATCGTGGGCGAAAACGTGCTGGAAGAAGAGTTGCTGACACGCCGCGCCCAGGGGGAAGACCCGCGTTACTTTACTCTGCGCCGCCTCGATTTCGGTGGCTGCCGCCTGTCGCTGGCGATGCCGGTTGATGCCGAGTACACCGGTCCGCAATGCCTCGATAAGTCGCGTATCGCGACCTCCTACCCTCACCTGCTGAAAAAGTACCTCGATAAACAAGGCGTCGCGTTCAAATCCTGTCTGCTGAATGGCTCTGTCGAAGTGGCACCTCGTGCCGGTCTGGCTGATGCGATCTGTGACCTGGTGTCTACCGGTGCCACGCTGGAAGCGAATGGCCTGCGCGAAGTTGAAGTGATTTATCGTTCCAAAGCGGTGCTGATTCAGCGCGATGGCGAACTGACTGGAGCCAAGCAGGAGCTGGTCGATAAACTGATGACACGTATTCAGGGTGTGATCAAAGCACGCGAATCTAAGTACATCATGCTGCACGCGCCAAGTGAGCGTCTGGAAGAAGTGATTGCCCTGCTGCCGGGCGCAGAACGTCCTACCGTGCTGCCGCTGGCTGGTGAAGTGAGCCGTGTGGCGATGCACATGGTGAGCAGCGAAACGCTGTTCTGGGAAACCATGGAAAAACTGAAATCCCTGGGTGCCAGCTCAATTCTGGTGCTGCCAATTGAAAAAATGCTGGAGTGACCGAATGAGCACCCTGATGACCCCCATTGAATGGCAGCAATGCAGCAGTGAACAGCAAAAGGCGCTGTTGATGCGTCCGGCGATTTCCGCCTCCGATAGCATCAGCCAGGTCGTACGTGATGTGCTGGCGCAGGTAAGGGAAAACGGTGATGACGCATTGCGTGAATTCAGCGTGCGCTTCGATAAAACGCAGGTGGAGAACCTGCGTGTCACCGCAGAACAAATGCAGGCAGCCAGCGCGCGTCTCAGCGACACTCTGAAGCAGGCAATGGCCGTGGCAGTGGGCAATATCGAAACCTTTCACAACGCGCAGCAGTTGCCAGCAGTTGATGTGGAAACGCAACCCGGCGTGCGCTGTCAGCAAATCACGCGCCCGGTGCAATCGGTTGGCCTGTATATTCCAGGCGGTTCCGCACCGTTGTTCTCCACGGTATTAATGCTGGCAACCCCGGCGCGCATCGCCGGTTGTGGCCGCGTGGTGTTGTGTTCTCCACCGCCGATTGCCGATGAAATCCTGTATGCCGCACAGCTGTGTGGCGTGAAAGAAGTGTTCCAGGTCGGCGGCGCACAAGCCATCGCCGCCCTCGCCTTCGGTACCGCCACCGTGCCGAAGGTGGACAAAATTTTTGGTCCTGGCAACGCGTATGTTACCGAAGCCAAACGCCAGGTGAGCCAGCGTCTCGATGGCGCTGCCATTGATATGCCTGCGGGTCCCTCTGAGGTGCTGGTGATTGCCGATGCGGGCGCAACCCCGGCATTTGTCGCTTCCGATTTGTTGTCTCAGGCAGAGCACGGCCCGGATTCCCAGGTCATTCTGCTGACGCCCTCGCTGGAACTGGCCAATGGTGTTGCTGCTGCGGTGGAAGAACAACTGGCACGCTTACCTCGTGCGGTCACGGCGCGCCAGGCACTGGCGAGCAGCCGCCTGATTGTGGCTCGCGACCTGGCACAGTGTATTGAAATCTCCAACCAGTACGGCCCGGAGCACCTGATTATTCAGACCCGTACTCCACGCGACCTGGTGGATAGTATCACCAGCGCGGGTTCGGTGTTCCTTGGTGACTGGTCGCCGGAATCAGCAGGCGACTATGCCTCTGGTACTAACCATGTGCTGCCGACCTATGGCTACACCGCCACCTGCTCCAGCCTTGGGCTGGCCGATTTCCAGAAGCGTATGACGGTGCAGGAACTGACACCGCAGGGCTTCCTTGGTCTGGCAGCCACCATCGAAACCCTGGCCGCCGCTGAACAGCTGGAAGCCCACAAAAATGCCGTTACCCTGCGAGTTGCAGCCCTGAAGGAGCAAGCATGAGCCTGAATGTTGAAGATCTGGCCCGCGCCAATGTGCGCGCGCTGACGCCGTATCAATCAGCCCGTCGTCTGGGTGGCAATGGTGATGTGTGGCTGAATGCCAATGAATTTCCGTTGCCGGTGCCGTTCGAGCTCTCGCAGCAAACGCTGAACCGTTACCCGGAATGCCAGCCAAAGCTGGTTATCGGGCGCTATGCCGCGTACGCCGGTGTGACGCCGGAGCAGGTGCTGGTCAGCCGTGGCGCGGATGAAGGCATTGAACTGGTGATGCGCGCTTTCTGTGAACCGGGTAAAGACGCGATTCTGTTCTGCCCGCCGACCTATGGCATGTATAGCGTCAGCGCGGAAACTATCGGTATCGAATATCGTACTGTTGCGGCGCTGGATAACTGGCAGCTGAATCTGCCAGCGATTGCTGATCAGCTGGACGGGGTGAAAGTGGTGTATATGTGCAGCCCGAATAACCCCACCGGCAACCTGATCAATCCGGACGATATTCGCGCCCTGCTGGATATGACGGCCGGAAAAGCGCTGGTGGTTGCCGATGAAGCCTATATTGAATTCTGCCCACAGGCGACGCTGGCTGGCTGGCTGAAAGATTACCCGCACCTGGTGATCCTGCGCACCCTGTCTAAAGCCTTTGCGCTGGCTGGTCTGCGCTGCGGCTTTACCCTGGCGAACAAGCCGGTGATTGATCTGCTGATGAAAGTGATTGCACCTTACCCGCTCGCCACCCCGGTGGCCGACGTGGCCGCCCAGGCACTGAGCGACCAGGGTCTGGCACTGATGCGTGAACACGCACTGCAACTGAATGACAACCGCAGCTGGCTGCTGGAACAGCTGCCACAGATTGCCTGCGTCGAAGCGGTGTTTCCGAGCGAAACCAACTACATTCTGGCGCGCTTTACCGATTCACCGAAAGTATTTAAAGCCCTGTGGGATGAAGGCATTATCCTGCGTGACCAAAACAAAAACCCAGGCCTGGCGGGATGTCTGCGCATCTCCATTGGCACCCGTGAAGAATGCGAGCGTCTGATCGCCGCACTGCAAGCCTTACCCGTGGAGCAAGCATGAGTCAGAAGACCCTTTTTATCGACCGCGACGGCACCATCATCTCTGAACCCCCGGTGGATTTTCAGGTGGACCGCATGGAAAAACTGGCTTTTGAGCCGAACGTGATTCCTGCCCTGCTGGCGCTGCAAAGCGCTGGTTACCAGCTGGTGATGATCACCAATCAGGATGGCCTGGGTACCGAGAGCTTCCCGCAGGCCGATTTTGACGGGCCGCATAATCTGATGATGCAAATCCTGACATCGCAGGGAATCCGCTTTAGCGACATTCTGATTTGCCCACACAAGCCGGAAGATAACTGCGACTGCCGCAAACCGAAAACCAAGATGGTGGAAGCCTGGCTGGCAGAGGGTGCGCTCGATATCGCCAACAGCTATGTGATCGGCGATCGCCACACCGACATTCAGCTGGCGCAGAATATGGGTATCCAGGGTTTGCGCTACGGAGCCGAAGGCGAAGACTGGAATGCTATCCAGCAGCGTCTGACCAAACGTGACCGATACGCGCTGGTAAATCGCAACACCAAAGAAACGCAGATTAAAGTTGAAGTGTGGCTGGATCGCGAAGGTGGCAGCAAAATCAACACCGGTGTCGGCTTCTTTGACCACATGCTCGACCAGATTGCGGTGCACGGTGGCTTCCGTATGAATATCGATGTCAAAGGCGATTTGTATATCGACGATCACCACACGGTGGAAGATACCGGCCTGGCGCTGGGCGAAGCCTTGCTGAAGGCGCTGGGTGACAAACGCGGCATTGGCCGTTTCGGCTTTGTCCTGCCGATGGATGAATGCCTGGCGCGTTGTGCTCTGGACATCTCAGGCCGCCCGCACCTCGAATATAAAGCCGAATTCAGCTATCAGCGCGTGGGCGATCTCAGCACTGAGATGGTCGAACACTTCTTCGGTTCGCTCTCCTACGCCATGATGAGCACGCTGCACCTGAAAACCAAAGGCCGCAACGATCACCACCGTGTGGAAAGTTTGTTTAAAGCCTTTGGTCGCACGCTGCGCCAGGCGATCCGCGTGGACGGTAATACCCTGCCGAGCTCGAAAGGAGTGCTGTGATGAACGTGGTGATTCTCGACACCGGATGCGCCAATCTGTCGTCGGTAAAGTGGGCGGTTGAACGCCTCGGCTATACCCCGGAAGTCAGCCGTGACCCTGACGTGGTACTGCGCGCCGATAAACTCTTTCTGCCGGGCGTTGGTACCGCGCAGGCGGCAATGAACCAGCTGGAAGAACGCGATCTTATCGATCTGATTAAAGCCTGTACCCAGCCGGTACTGGGCATTTGCCTCGGTATGCAGCTGCTGGGACGCGGCAGCGATGAGAATGGCGGCATCACCACACTTGGCATTCTCGATCAGCCGGTTTCCCTGATGGATACCAAAGGCTTACCGCTGCCGCATATGGGCTGGAACCAGATCACCTCGCAGGCCGGCAATCACCTGTTCCGCGGCATCGATGATGGTAGCTATTTCTATTTTGTGCACAGCTACGCCATGCCGGTAAATGCTAATACCATCGCCCAGTGCGAATATGGCCTGCCATTCACCGCGGCATTGCAGAAAGATAACTTCTTTGGTGTGCAGTTCCACCCGGAGCGTTCCGGCAAAGCAGGCGCACAGCTGCTGAAAAATTTCCTGGAGATGTGATGATTATTCCGGCTTTAGATTTAATCGACGGCAAAGTGGTGCGCCTGCATCAGGGGGACTACGGGCAGCAACGTGATTACGGTAGCGACCCGTTACCACGCCTGCAGGACTACGAGCATCAGGGCGCGCAGGTGCTGCACCTGGTGGATTTGACCGGCGCGAAAGACCCGGCCAAACGCCAGATCCCGCTGTTGCAAACTCTGCTGCGTGGCGTGAGCGTGCCGGTGCAGGTCGGTGGCGGTATCCGCAACCGTGAAGATGTTGCAGCGTTGCTTGCGGCGGGTGCCAGCCGTGTGGTGGTGGGTTCCACCGCAGTGAAGCAACCGGAAGAGGTAAAAAGCTGGTTCCGCGAATTTGGTGCCGATGCCATTGTGCTGGCGCTGGATGTGCGTATCGATGCCGATAATCGCAAAGAAGTGGCGATCAGCGGCTGGCAGGAAGCGGCTGGCGTCACACTGGAAGAAGTGATTGGCTGGTTCCTGCCGGTGGGGCTGAAACACGTACTGTGCACCGATATTTCGCGCGATGGCACGCTGAGCGGCTCCAATGTCGCCCTGTATCAGGAAGTGTCTGCGGCATTCCCGGACATTGCATTTCAGTCTTCCGGCGGTATCGGTTCGCTGGATGATATCGCTGCGCTGCGCGGCAGCGGTGCACAAGGCGTGATCGTCGGTCGTGCACTGCTGGAAGATAAATTTACGGTTTCGGAGGCTATTGCATGCTGGCAAAACGGATAATTCCCTGTCTCGATGTGCGTGATGGACAGGTGGTGAAAGGGGTTCAGTTCCGTAACCATGAAATCATCGGCGACATCGTACCGCTGGCGCAACGTTATGCGCAGGAAGGTGCTGATGAGCTGGTGTTCTACGATATCACCGCCTCTTCGGACGGACGCGTGGTGGACAAAAGCTGGGTGTCACGCGTGGCGGAAGTGATTGATATTCCGTTCTGCGTGGCTGGTGGGATCAAAAGTGCCGAAGATGCCGCGCGCATTTTGCAGTTTGGTGCCGATAAAATCTCCATCAACTCACCGGCGCTGGCCGACCCTTCACTGATTACCCGTCTGGCCGATCGCTTTGGCGTACAATGTATTGTGGTCGGCATTGACACCTGGTTCGATGAGGCTACCGGCAAATATCACGTCAATCAGTATACTGGCGATGAGTCCCGTACCCGTGTGACCCAGTGGGAAACGCTGGACTGGGTGCAGGAAGTGCAGAAGCTGGGTGCTGGCGAAATCGTCCTGAATATGATGAACCAGGACGGCGTGCGTAACGGTTACGATTTGGTGCAGCTGAAGAAAGTCCGGGATGTCTGTAAGGTACCGTTGATTGCTTCCGGTGGCGCAGGCACCATGGCACACTTCCTCGAAGCCTTTGAACAAGCCAATGTCGATGGCGCGCTGGCGGCTTCGGTGTTTCATAAACAGATTATTAATATTGGTGAGCTGAAAAGCTTCCTGATTGACAACGGTGTGGAGATTCGCGCGTGTTAACTGCAGAACAACTGGCCAACCTGGATTGGGTCAAAACCGCGGGCATGATGCCCGCTATCGTCCAGCATAGCGTCTCTGGCGAAGTGCTGATGCACGGTTATATGAATGAGGAAGCATTGCAGAAAACCCTCACGGACGGCAATGTCACCTTTTTCTCGCGCACCAAAAACCGTCTGTGGACCAAAGGCGAAACCTCGGGCCATTTCCTGAAAGTGGTCAGCATTACGCCGGACTGCGACAACGACACCTTGCTGGTACTGGTCAACCCGATTGGCCCCACCTGCCATCTCGGCACATCGAGCTGCTTCTCCCCGGCAGCACCAGACTGGACTTTCCTGTATCAGCTGGAGCAACTGCTGGCCGAGCGTAAAAGCGCCGATCCGGCCAGTTCGTATACTGCGAAGCTGTATGCCAGCGGTACCAAGCGCATCGCACAGAAAGTGGGTGAAGAAGGCGTTGAAACCGCTCTTGCCGCCACCGTTAACGATCGCTTTGAACTGACCAATGAAGCGTCAGATTTGATCTACCATCTGCTGGTATTGTTGCAGGATCAGGACCTTGATCTGAGCGCCATTATCAATAACCTGCGTGCACGCCATAAATAACCGATTGTGCACTATGCTGCTCAAAATCGTCACTGATGGCGAATTTTGAGCAGTATGCTTCTCAAAAAAAACAAATCCAGCTAAAATTGAGCAATATACTGCTCAAGAAAGGTCTGGTATGTTAACTCTCCAATTATACATTGATGGTCTCTGGCAGGATGCCGCTCTGCTGGACGTAAAAGAGCCGCGCAAGGGCCGGGAGAGTGCCGCTTTGCTCGCTTATGACTTCGACTACGCTTCAAAGTATCTTGATCGTAATGACCTCGCCAGCTGCAGTCTGAATAATACAGTGATGCTGATTGGTAGCCACTTTTCCCAGCCATGGTTCAGTTTTATTGACGATATCATGCCAGCGGGTGCCAGCCGACGTTACTGGGTAGCTCAGCTGGGTTTGCAATCTAAATCTCCTGCAGAGCAAGACTACGCCTTACTGAAAGCGGGCACCATTGCGCCAATTGGTAATTTGAGAGTCAAAGAATCTTTGCCTCAACTCCCGGAGGAAAGTCAGTTGAAAACCCGCCGCTTTCCAGCGGAATGGGCAATTGAACGTGATACGGATTTCCTCGAATACGCTCAGCAGATGGGAGCCGCCAGTGGTGGTGCAACCGGGGCGGGAGGTGAAGCACCAAAATTACTGTTGCGGCGGACAGAAAACAGCGAAGTCTGGATCGACACCTGGCAAGATGATTTACACATTCAGGATACGCATTATCTGGTGAAGTATCCGCGCGGTTCACGCAGTGAGATAGATTGCGATATTCTGCGCGCTGAATACCATTTCTATCATGAGATACATTCCCTCGGTATAAACACTATCAGCACCCGCAAAATGCTGTTGTGTGAAGGTGAACGCTATCCATCCTTGTGGCTTCCACGCTTTGACGTGGACTTTGTTGCAGGAAAAAAAGTGTTGTTCGGCCTTGAGTCAGTCTATTCCATTATGGAAAAGTCCCCTGGCAGCTATCTGAATCATTTTGACGTGATTCGCACATTGATTGAAAAGCTGCAGCTTACTGATGGAGAACGTAAGCGTCTGGTCATTGAATGGGTGCAACGCGACATGCTCAATATTGCTTTCGGAAATTCTGATAATCATGGGCGTAACAGCGCGATTATAAAAAAACCAGGCGGCATGTGGCTGGCCCCGGTATATGATTTTGCGCCGATGAAAGCCGATCCGGAAGGTGTGGTCCGTACTACCCAATGGGGATCGCCTTATGAAGAAGGGGGGCACTTTCAATGGCATTTGATTGCCGCACAGCTGGATGAATTAATACCGCAACATGAACTTCTGCAGGCAATGAAAATGCTGGCTGAGAGTTTATGCGGACTGAAAACACGGCTGGCTGCACGCGGTGTGCCTGCTTCAATCCTGGAAATGCCGGGGATTGGTTTTAATTTTCTTGATCAACGCATTGCTGGATGGCAACTATGAAAAAAAACATTTCACCATTCGAACGTGAAGCCATGCTACTTGATCTATTGCAAAAATTTATTGAGGAGCAGATGACGCAGGGAGAATTACTGATGCAACTGCGCAAGAAAGTCCTTGGTTTCTCGCAGGAACGCTATGCCGCTTTGGCTGGCATCAGTCGCCGTACACTTTCAGATGTTGAGCTGAATAAAGAGAGCATCACTCTCACCACATTAAGCCGCGCATTTAAGCCATTAGGGTTAAAGGTAGGTGTTTTGCCGCGCCAGCCTCATATGATGCAGACCCTTCTCACCCACCTTGTTCGTCACGGAGACAACCATGACCACCCATGAAAAATTGCTGGCCCTGCTCGAACAACACCATGCGCGCTATAACGTGATGACGCATGAAGCCACCGGCAAATGTGAGGCTGTGGCGGCGATTCGCGGAACAGAAGTCGGCCAGGGCGCGAAAGCGCTGGTGTGTCATGTGAAAGGTAACGGCATCAAACAGCATGTCCTGGCGGTGCTGCCCGCCGATCAACAGGCGGATTTATGCAAAGTGGCAGAAGCTGTAGGCGGACGACGCGCCTCACTCGCCAGCCCGGCCGAGGTCGATGCGCTAACGGGTTGCGTATTTGGTGCCATTCCCCCGTTCAGTTTCCATCCGGATTTGCTGCTGGTGGTTGATCCGCTGCTGTTCGAACGTTATGACGAGATCGCCTTCAATGCTGGCCTGCTGGAAAAATCCGTGGTGTTAAAAACCGCCGACTATCGTGCTATTTGCGGTGGGAATGTGGCGCGTTTAACGGCTTAAGTCGCACGCGCCACGGATATCAGAGGTGGTGAAGCTTTGGCCGTATGGCACACAATGCCAGGGCGCTGACAAACATCATCGATGTCGGTGAGTAGATCAGCACCGAGTCCGTCATTCCCATGATGAAAAGTGTCACAACTGGCATGGATACCCCCATCAAGGCACTGCGTTTAAACCACACCCATAGAGCAACCGCGTAGAAAAAGACCAGCGCCGCCAGTCCGGCAATGCCCTGCAAAGTGGCAATTTCGAGAAATTCATTGTGCATGTTGTACTGCACGTTCTTGTAACCTTCGGTATTGCCGGGATGAACACGCGCAATAAAGGCTCTGGCTGTCACGGTTCGCTCATCAGGAGATGAATAACCCAGATGCTGCGGCAGGAAGTGCAGACCGCTGTCCCAGATAGCAACGCGCGCACCGAGCGACGTCGAGCTATCGGAATCGTAGTTCTCAAGATTATTGATGCCCTGGAGCCAGCGCTCACCCGTCAGTGCCGCCAGTGCAACCACAATAACTAACGCGATTAAGCGATTCCGTTTTGGCTGCAATATCTTTAATAAGCCGTAAAACCGGCTGATCTGGCACAACGTTATAAAGAAAAAGGCCAGTTGCGTGACCCGCGTTCCGGTGAGAAGCACCAGGCTCAGCGTGATAGCAATCAAAGCAATATCCAGTACCTGCCACCTGAGGCCCGCCTCTTTAACCGACAGCCACAGGTAAGTGCAATAAAGAAACATCACCATGTAGGAGGAGCTGGACGCCACATTTGCGGTAAGCCTGATACGATCGCCCGTTAGCAGATGCTCATGCACCCCCATCACCAGCGCCACAGCGGCACCAACCCACAAAATCGCTTTACACCAGTTAATACTGACTTCAGCAATTTCCTTGTTATAGATGCTGAGCACCAAAACAATAAAAGCACCAAGTATCAACCGCTTACCGCCAAGCTGATAGTTACTTATGGTGTTTATCGTGGTGAGAGTAAAATCACCATAGTGTTTGTTGATATAAAACGCCCAGCTGATTTGGACCAAACCCAGGGCAAATACCGCGATAAAAAGCAGCAAGGCGTACTTATTGAGCCTTTTACGATTGACCGGAGTGGCCAGGGTATAAACAACCAGAAACAGCGCCAGGTAGGAGGCAAAATAGAATATTTTTTGCGCATAGCCGTAAGTGGAAAGGCTGCTCGCCAGTGAACCGCATAATAAAAGTGTGATGAAAGTCACAACCATCGCAACCCATTTGGCAGGTGCGACGAAGGGAAGAGAGTTATTCAATGTACGTGTCCTGAACAATGATACGTTCCAGTCTTTCCATGTAATTTGCCTCGTAAAATACCGCGAGGCTTTGTTTGATTTCCTGCGCATCGGGCAACACCCTGCCATCCGCAATTCCCTGCAATATTTCAGCCAGTTGCCCAACCTGATTCACCGGATAAAGCAACCCATTGACGTCTGGGTAAATTATCTCCGATGGACCACTGACGCAATCGGAAGAGACGCAAAAAATGCCGCGCGCCATCGCCTCCAGCAGTATCAGCGGAAAACCTTCATGATTCGAGGTCAGCACCAGGGCAGTCACTTCTTTGATATGCGTTTCAATATACTTCCAGGCGTTAGGTTGCCAGCCATGCCATTGCAGGTTATCAGCAATCCCCAACTGCTGCGCATAGTCTTCACAACGCTCCCGATCGTAGCCATCACCCACGATATCCAGTGTCCAGTTACCCTGTACCTGCTGCAATGCATCGAACAGATCTTTCAGCTGTTTCTGATCTTCAAAGTGCACCCGTCCAACATACAAAAAGCGCGTGTGAGCAGGACGCGCGATCACCAATGGCACCGCTTTTACCGGGTTGAATACCACATGGATATTGTCAGGTTTAGCACCCAGCTCAATCAGCTGCGATTTGATTTCCGCGCTGATGGCCAGATGGGCATCAGCCATTAACAAATAATGGGGACGATAGCGATTTTTCGGCGGCAGGTGCATCCAGGAATACAGCGTCGCCTTACATCCTGAAAGATTCAGCGCTTTACGCGCCAGCATACAAGGGATGGTGTTGAGGGCAATAACCACGTCTGGTTTATGCTGACGAATAAAGCGCGCCAGACGGAGAATATGTACAAATCGGGCAATTTTAGGATTACGGGTCACGCTGCTGCTCTGGCCCCAGACCAGCCCGTCTAACCAACTTTCTGAAGCGATTTCCAGCCGGGAGTCCAGCAGGAACAAGCCCGCACTGAACGCGTTATCACTATTGATTAAATTTATGACCTGCCGGGTGACGTTTTCCATTCCGCCATGACCATGCAGCGTTTCGCTTACGAAGAGAATTTTTTTATGGTTTGCGTCATGCATTTTTTATCTCATTGAAGTAGGTCACTAGCGCCCTAGCCCGAAATTCCGCGCATTTCTGACCGCTTTCTTCGCACTATCCCTGGTCATCACAATGAGCATAGATAAAGACTCACTGGAGAGGTGGCCTTTCTACCATTTTTGTACTACCCAGGCAACCTGCCTGACTCCAGGAATTAACTGGATTGATATCCGTCAAATTCTGGCAGACACATTTCCTGCAAAATTATAACGATATTAAGGTGTTGCCTCATTTGATTTGCCGCGCACAGCAGAGTAATCTGCTGGGTTCCACATCACGACAAAAGAAGACCGATTTTATGGCAAGTACACGTTTTTCCGTCCGTTTGCGTCAGACGCTGGCGCTGGCATTACTGGCAGGTTGTGCGTTTGGCGCTCAGGCAAAAATTGATCAGGTGCGTTTCGCCGTTGATCCAACCTACCCTCCTTTCGAATCTAAAACGCCGCAGGGCAAACTGGTCGGTTTTGATATCGATCTGGGTAACGCTCTGTGTGAGCAAATGAAAACCAAATGTGTCTGGGTAGAAAGCGA
>NZ_JAPWKD010000001.1 GCF_028283705.1 Pantoea sp. | reverse complement strand
CGTGGCCGTTCAGTTGTGCTACAAATCGGGCAATTTTAGGATTACGGGTCACGCTGCTCTGGCCCCAGACCAGCCCGTCTAACCAACTTTCTGAAGCGATTTCCAGCCGGGAGTCCAGCGGGAACAGAATACACTGAACGCGTTATCACTATTGATTAAATTTATGACCTGCCGGGTGACGTTTTTTTCCATTCCGCCATGACCATGCAGCGTTTCGCTTAAGAGAGAGATTTTTTTATGGTTTGCGTCATGCATTTTATCTCATTGAAGTAGGTCACTAGCGCCTAGCCCGATTCCGCGCATTTCTGACCGCTTTCTTCGCACTATCCCTGGTCATCACAATGAGCATAGATAAAGACTCACTGGAGAGGTGGCCTTTCTACCATTTTTGTACTACCCAGGCAACCTGCCTGACTCCAGGAATTAACTGGATTGATATCCGTCAAATTCTGGCAGACACATTTCCTGCAAAATTATAACGATATTAAGGTGTTGCCTCATTTGATTTGCCGCGCACAGCAGAGTAATCTGCTGGGTTTCCTGTCACGACAAAGACCGATTTTATGGCAAGTACACGTTTTTCCGTCCGTTTGCGTCAGACGCTGGCGCTGGCATTACTGGCAGGTTGTGCGTTTGGCGTAAAGGCAAAAATTGATCAGGTGCGTTTCGCCGTTGATATTTCCCTCCTTTCGAATCTAAAACGCCGCAGGGCAAACTGGTCGGTTTTGATATCGATCTGGGTAACGCTCTGTGTGAGCAAATGAAAACCAAATGTGTCTGGGTAGAAAGCGAATTCGACGGCATGATCCCAGCGCTGAAAGCACGCAAATTTGATGCCATTTTGTCTGATATGGGCGTGACTGAAGAACGCCTGAAACAGATCGATTTCACCATGCCGCTATACGATACCAAAACACAGTTGATCGCGCGTAAAGGCTCTGGCCTGCTGCCAACGGCTGAATCGCTGAAAGGCAAAACAGTGGGTGTAGAACAGGGTACCGTTCAGGAACGCTATGCACGTGCCAAATGGCAGCCCAATGGTGTAAACGTGGTGCCTTATGGCGATCAGGCTCAGGTTGAGAACGACCTGGTTTCTGGCCGTCTTGATGCGGTGTTTACCGATGCCGCACAGGCCGCCATCGGCTTCCTCAAACAACCGCAAGGCAAAGACTTTGAACTGGCTGGGCCAACGGTACAGGACCCCATCATTGGACCGGGAACGGCTATCGGCCTGCGTAAAGGTGATACCGAGCTGAAGACCGCGCTGGATGACGCCTTCAATGAAATCAAAAAGAACGGCACCTTCGACAAAATCCAGAAGAAATACTTCGCGACAGATATCTCCATTCAGCAGTAAACCCAGGGCGGCGTTTGCCGCCCTTCTTTTCAATCACACTATAATAATTGCCATTCGGACAACTCTTGCCGGTGTGAGTCAGCCTGCACCGTGGCGAACAACAGGACATCATCAACGTCATGCAACAACAACATCATCCTCTGCTCAGCGCGTCGCTGGGAACACAGCGCGAAATCTATAGCTTCCACTTCAGTGGCGATGGACATAAACGTGTGTATATTCAGGCCGCACTACATGGTGATGAGCTACCCGGCATGGCGGTGGCATGGTATCTGAAGCAGAAGTTGCTGGCGCTGGAGTCTGCCGGACAACTCAAAGCCTCATTCACGCTGGTGCCCGTCGCCAATCCGTTGGCGCTGGGGCAACACTGGCATGGTACACATCTGGGACGCTTTCATACCCTCTCAGGCCAGGATTTCAATCGCCGCTTCCCGGCACTGGGGGAAACACTGGTCGATGAACTGGCTGGAACGCTGACCCACAGCGAATATGAAAACAAGCGGCTGATTCGTGATGCTATCGACCGCCACTACCGCGACAAGATCGCCAAAACCGAGCTGGATGCACAACGTTTCACGCTGATGCGCATGGCTAGCCAGGCGGATTTAATGATCGACTTGCACTGTGACTGGGATGCCCTGCCACATTTGTACACCACACCTCACGCCTGGCCTGATATTGAACCGCTGGCTCGCTGGCTGGGAAGTGAAGTCCAGCTTCTGGCGCAAATCTCCGGTGGTGAACCTTTTGATGAGGCCTGCTGCGAACCCTGGCAGACACTGGCCGAACGCTTTGGTGATGAATATCCCATGCCGCGTGGCTTGCTGCCGGTGACGCTGGAACTTCGTGGTGTAGTGGATGTTGCCGCCGATCAGGCGGAGAAAGATGCCGACGCCATTATCAATGCGTTGATTGAGAGTGATTATATTGCCGGAGAGGTGAAAGCATCCCCTGCCCTGATTAACCCCGCGACACCATTAGCCGGGTGTGAGTATATTTTTGCCCCGCATTCAGGCCTGATTCTTAATCGCTGTGCGCTCGGTGAAAAGATAAAAGCGGGTGAAGTGGTGGCAGAGATTGTTGATCCAATTACTGATCAGGTCACACCGTTGGTGGCGGAATTTGGTGGTGTGCTGTATGCACGTCATCTGATGAAGTTCGCGACAGCGGGCATGCTGGTGGTAAGACTTGCGGGGGAAAGTGCGGGTCGGGAAGGGGATTTGCTGGTGGGTTAAAAAATAAGGCTTCCCGAGGGAAGCCTTATTATGATCAGTCCAGCCACTCAGTGTGGAACACACCGTCTTTATCGATACGCTTGTAAGTATGCGCACCAAAGTAGTCACGCTGAGCCTGAATCAGGTTGGCAGGCAGAACTTCTGAACGATAGCTATCGTAGTAGGCAATGGCGGCGGACAGGGTCGGCGTCGGGATACCGTTCTGTACCGCATAAGCGACGACATCACGCAGTGCCTGCTGATATTCGTCAGCAATGTTCTTGAAGTACGGAGCCAGCAGCAGGTTGGCAATGTTCGCGTTTTCCGCGTAAGCATCGGTGATTTTCTGCAGGAACTGAGCACGGATGATACAGCCCGCACGGAAGATTTTAGCAATCTCGCCGTACTGCAGATCCCAGTTGTATTGCTCAGATGCAGCGCGCAACTGAGAGAAGCCCTGTGCGTAAGAAACGATTTTGCCCAGATACAACGCGCGACGTACTTTCTCAACGAATTCAGCTTTGTCGCCGGTGAAGGCTTTTGCCTGCGGACCGCTCAGCACTTTAGATGCCGCAACACGCTGTGTTTTCAGCGAAGACAGGTAGCGGGCAAATACTGATTCGGTGATCAGAGACAGCGGTTCTCCCAAATCCAGCGAGCTTTGGCTGGTCCATTTACCGGTGCCTTTGTTAGCCGCTTCATCCAGAATTACATCAACCAGATATTTTCCGTCTTCATCTTTCTTGGTGAAGATATCTTTGGTGATGTCAATCAGGTAGCTGCTGAGCTCGCCGTTGTTCCAGTCAGTGAAAGTTTTCGCCAGTTCTTCGTTGGTCAGACCCAGCGCACCTTTCAGCAGTGCATACGCTTCTGCGATCAGCTGCATATCACCGTATTCGATGCCATTGTGCACCATTTTCACGTAGTGACCTGCGCCGTCCGGACCGATATAGGTCACACAGGCTTCGCCATCTTCGGCACGTGCAGCAATTTTGTCCAGAATCGGCGCAACCAGTTCATAAGCTTCTTTCTGGCCGCCAGGCATGATAGAAGGCCCCTTCAGAGCGCCCTCTTCACCACCGGAAACGCCAGTACCAATGAAGTTAAAGCCCTGGTCAGACAGTTCTTTATTACGACGGATGGTATCTTTGTAGAAGGTGTTACCGCCATCGATCAGGATATCGCCCTTATCCAGATGCGGGGTCAGCGAAGCAATGGTTTTATCAGTCGCTTCACCAGCCTGTACCATCAGCAGGATACGACGGGGTTTTTCCAGTGAGTCAACAAACTCTTCAATGGTGTAGTAAGGCGCGAGTTTCTTGCCCTGATTCTCAGCAATGACTTCGTCAGTCTTTTCACGAGAACGGTTGAAGATAGATACAGTGTAGCCGCGGCTCTCAATGTTAAGCGCAAGGTTACGGCCCATTACCGCCATACCAACAACACCGATTTGTTGCTTGGACATTTCTTACTCCTGTCTGGATATAAAAGCTCTAACAGCTTTGGCCTTATCTAAGGGAAGTATCGATTACATTATCAATGACCGCACCATCATACATCACCAATGATGCTAAGTGCTCTCCCAAAAACACGAATCGATAATTTCAAATCACTGATAAAAATGAGGTTTTAATTTGTACAATCTTGACCATCATGAGATTTTATCGTCCGTACAACCTCTTATTATCAGGATGACTTGTCAAACATTTCGTGCCTGAGGAAGCTCTGATAAACAACGCGTGTTCAACGCATCGCGGTCTGTATCCAGGAACCATCCCCACTTATTAAAGTAGCGAACAGCAGAAAAAACATGGTACATCAGGAACTTGATATCACGATATGAGCGTCGCTGCGATTCATGCACCACGGTTGAACCAGGGCAATATTCAACCGGCAATGCCGATGTACAGACCCGACGGCTGAGATCAACATCTTCGAGATAGAGGAAAAAACGTTCATCGAAACCACCGGTCTTTTGCAGAGCCTGCCGGCTGATCAGCATAAAGCAACCTGACAATGAGGGTGCAAAAAAAGAGCAGCTGTAATCGGCCTGGCGAAGTTCGTAATCCTGATTCATTTTGTCAGCAAGTGACGAACCAAAGCGACGGACAAAAAGCTGCCATGGTGTAGGCAGCAGCTTACAACCGTGCTGCAAACTACCATCGGGATAGACAACTTTAGGTATGGAAAGCCCTGTCTGCCGCTGCATGCTGAAGCTATAGAGCTTATCAACCTGCCCGGTAGTAAAAGAGATGTCTGGATTGCACACCAGAATGTAGTCGCAGTCCTGGTTGAACTTTTGGAATACCGCATTGTGACCGCTACCAAACCCACGATTGACCGCTAGCCTGATCACTTCAATTTTAGGGTGGCGTAAACCTTCCAGCCAGCCGCAATGACCACCGTTATCGACGATGCAAATCTTATCGATACTTTGCTCGGAAGATAACGATTCCAGCGTTTTTTCGATATCGGCCTGGCTATGGCGATATAAAACTAAGGAGGCAATAATTTTCACTCAAACACCAGTTGGTTACATACGGTTCAATAGTGTGTAAGACACAGTGGTTAGCGTACCAGCCAACTGTTGGTGATAGACACCAGACTGCCTGAGTAAACATAAACGCTGTATTAATGAGCTATCGCGGATCGCGAGAAAATCATTCAGTCTGCGTTGGTTCTCAGGAGTCATCTGCCCACCTATTAACTCCATCATGGCAATATTAGTATCATTCCAGGCAGCCTTTCGACCATGGTGTGCTTTCCGAAAATTAGCCATACGCGTCATAAGGCCCATGCCATTACCAATAACGTTGTTATCGTGCTGACGATATAAAACGGTTGGTTTACGATCAAAGAAAACGCGGCCACCACAGGCTGTCACGACCAGGTACAATGCCCAGTCATGAATCACCATCTCGGCATCAGCTGCCTGCCTCAACAATTCACGAGCTTTATTATTGAACACCATGGTATTACCGCTGGCGATATTTTGCAGTAAAGCATTAGCGAATGAAGGAGGTTTAGCATAATCAGGAGAAAAGCCAATCTTTTCCCCTTCAGTGTTGATAAGTTCTGTCCGACTGCAATAGAGCGCAGGAACCTCTGGATCAACTGCATCAAGCCACTTTACGGCCCGTTCTAACTTATCATTTATCCAGATATCGTCCTGATCAGAAAAAGCATAATAGGACGCATTAATATTTTCATTATTAATTAATGAAACAAAATTGCGACAAACGCCCTGTCGGGGACCTTCCAACAGGTTAATAGACTGCGGCACAGACAGGGAAAAATCTTTAATGGCTCCTAAGCCCTGATCTGTGGATCCATCGTCTGAAGCCCATAAAGACCAGTTGCTGTACGTCTGTCGCTTATAGGAGTCCAGTTGCTGATTGATGAAATGGGCACCATTATAGGTGCCCAGCAGAATAGCAACAGAAGATGAAGAGTTATTCATCATTAATATTTATGGCTTCTTGAAATAATCTGCAAATTTCACGGTTTGATTGCGAGAGCTCCCCCAGGAATCAAAATTCTCAACCTGCTGAAAAAGTGGATTCTGGCGCCAGCTATCTTTAGTTACCAGCTCGACGAGAGGAGAAGATAACTGCAATGGAGTCAGGCTGACCTGAAGTTTGCCAATCAGATTATGGTAATCGTTGCAAAAGGCATCGACACCAATATTGAGCTTATCATTGATAACGTTATGATCTTTTGCCTTGGAACGCCCCACATCGGTAACAGGAATTACACGCTTCCCAACCGGTTTATAACCAATAACTGTATTATGTGGTGCAGAGAAGAAGAGTTCCACTGCAACGCGGTTTTCATAGACTTTATCAATAACGGCCTGTGGGAATGATTCGGCATTAATCAATGCCTTCATATTCAAATGTGAATCACGGCGTCTACGTTCAATGGTATTGGCAAGGCAAAAATAATAACCCACCACATTGATATTAAAGAAGGACTTCACTGTTTGTTCAAATGCTTCCTGAGTCGTGCCACTCCAACCCACGTCTACGAGGGCAACTGTATCGCCGGGTTTAATGCCAAGATTATTGAGATAAATAAAGAGTCCACGGCGATTACGCTGACAAACTTTTAAAATCTCAGCCTTATAACCAAGAAGGAATTTTTGGACTAAGGCGTAATTCTCTGGTTTGATGATCATTTGTGGCGGCACACCGATGGAATACATCACATCATCGGTGGGCGGCTCAATCCCAATACGTTCCAATAACTCACCGGGTGACAAACCATCGGAACCTGACATCAGAAAATTGATATGTTGGCCAAAATTATCTTCTGTCATCAGTGCCAGATTGAACGCAATGCGAGACCCCATGAAATAAGAAAAATCAGGGAGCCGACCGCTAAAATAGTTCCGGGCCAGACGTTCGAGTGAAAACCCATCGCGAGAGACGAACAGAAGGTTATCAACTTCGTCTTTAATACATTGTTTTCTAATCCACTCAAGAAAACCTAGCGTTGCAGGCCCCTGATAGACATACCCTAACTGCTGAAAAGTATGATTGGGCACTTCTTCAGGCGCACTTGTTCGATAGAGTCCCTCGATCAAAGAGGTGCCAAGCGACTGGCCTTTGAGCTTGGAACGCAGATGCTTAGTGCGGAGATGCTCAGGCTGGTAATGCCAAACTTTTAGCCCTTTCTCCCGCGGACGAACAACATCAGCAAGTTCATTATCGCCAATGTGCAAAATGTCATCTGCTGATACTTCGCAATCCTGAATAATAAAATCAAAAATTTCGCCTGTATCACGTTTGGTTGCATTGCGTGTAGCTGAAATATAAAGGGGAACCTGAGGTATGTTATATTTATCTAATGCAGCACGGAAAAACCCCTCCCCCATATACATGTCTGAAGTAATGACAACTGTTTTTCCCGCTGCCTGCATCTCGTAAAAAAACTTCAGAAAGAAAGGGTTGGGTTCAACAAGTGCCAACTCAATATCATATTCTGCACGAGCCAAAGCACCAACGTCACTTCTTACGTCAGGAAATTGATTATAGATATTCTCTAATGTAATTTCCTTCCTTCCCTCTTTAACCATTTGTTTGAAAGCAAGAGCCTGGGCCTTCCTGCGTAACTGGCGAAAGTTATCAAGGCCAAATTTACAACCAACAAGGTCAAAAGCATCCTCTGGATCATTGAGAGGCCGAACAAACAGGGTATCAAAAAAATCAAAAGAAATAACTCTGGCCTGCTTAGCCTGGTGGCGCAATGATGCCAATTCCATTTCATCATCCTTAAAGTTCATCGTCTTTAATATGTCTTCATCATTCATTTCATGATCTCAAAGTTATAACCATTAGATGAAAAATTGATATTAAAAAATGGATCATACTGATAATACTGCGGGTGTTTATTATTGAGTCGACTTAATTCATTCATCAGTCGATTGTATTTTTCAGCATTCATATGATCCAGGCCACGCGATAACGACTCGTGATGAATCAGCGTTACAGCCTGGCACATCACATTGTAATAGCCTTCTTCAACCAGAAGCATGCAAAGATCAACATCGTTGTATGCAACCGGGAAAGTCTCATCGAAACCACCGATTTTTTCATATTTAGCTCGCTCAACCATTAAACAGGCACCGGTAACAGCAAGCCAGTTATACTCAATTTGGTTTCGCAGGAAATAGCCTGGATGATCTTTATGCTGGCGCAAGTAAGCATGCATCGGACCCGAGTGCAGGTTGATAATGCCAGCATGCTGCATACTATGTCCGTCAGCATAGAGCAACTTAGCACCTACCGCACCAATATGTTTTTGCTGGGCGTAGCCGCCGAGGCGCTCCAGCCAATCGGCCTGCATCACTTCAGTGTCATCATTCAGAAATAGCAACAGTTCGCCTGATGAGTTCGCCACACCAATATTATTGAGTTCCGAAAAATTGAATGGTACATCATGACGAATGACTTTTACGCCTTCACGCTTATTCAGCGTTGCTAAATAATCAAGCGCAGCTGGCTGCTGAGAACCGTTATCAACAACCACGATCTCAAAGTTATGCCAGCGAGTCTTCTCGAAAATAGAATCAATACAGCGTGCAAGTACTTCATGGTTATCCCGACTAGGAATAATGATCGATACCAGTGTATTATCTTTAATATGATAATTAACGCGAAAATAACCTAAATACCCGTTAAGCTCTTCAACTTCACCTTTGACACCACGACGCTCAAGTGCGGCTTCACGTACTGCCTTCGATGCAGCAAGAACGTAAGGTTTTGCCGTAATATCCGATGCTACAGAAGCAGGAATAATACGCCAGTGATAAAGGATTTTGGGAATATGGCTAATTTTATCAGTAATTTCACTGAGACGTAATATGAAATCCCAATCCTGACAACCATTATATTCCGAACGCAATCCACCTAACTCGAGCGCTTTACTGCGGCGAACACAAGCTGCATGGCAGGTATACATCGTGCCCATCATGGTATCAGGTGACCAATCTGGTTTGAAATGGGGTTGTGAGAAATCTCCTTCTGGCGTGAATTTATCTTCATCGCTGTAGATAAAGTCGGGATCTTCCTCATTAATGCATTGCACGAACTCGTACAGGCAATCATCGGTCAGTTCATCATCATGATCCAGGAAGACAATATAATCACCCGTCGCGGCCTCAATTGCCACATTTGTCGCGCCCGCAATCCCCTGGTTTTCAGGCATATGAATCACCTTAATACGAGGATCATTAAACGCATCTAACGCTGGGGCAATCTCAGGCATCGGACTGCAATCATTGGCTAATACCAGTTCCCAGTTTTCATACCATTGATTTTTTACCGAGTTAACCATCAACTCAAGCAGATCTAACGGCGTATTATAAATTGGGACAATGATGCTAAATGTTGGCTTAATTTCCAGCTCAGAAATTAAATCTTCATAATGATGAGGTTTTCTTGCCGGAATATAAACATACTCATCCGGGCGCTCGGCAAAATGATAAGTCCCATCATTATGGTGACTTATAAAGACCGGAGGACGGGATGCATCAATCGGATTTTGCAGTTGCTGGTCATAAGCAGCCTGCATGAAAGATGGATGGTGAGCGAACCAGCTCGGGCGGATTTTCATTGCTAACGTCAGCGCTTTCGCCTTGTAACGCTCAGGTAAACGATAGTAAAGGGAACGGGCACTACTCCGTAAATTACGCTTCAGTTCAGCTACTGCTGAATGTTGTAATACTCTTCTCAACACTTGTCCGGCCTTAACTTTAATACGCTGACCAAGATAAAAACAGCGGAAAAATATCCGTTTGACAGGTCCGCGCACAGCAAATGGCACGCGTCGACCCAACACACGGAAAGGTGCTGAGATTTTCCAACTGGCAGAGGTCAGAAGACTATCCATATCATGCTTATACTGCGCCAGTAAATTGACATCATGCTGATGAGCAGCCTGCATTGCCTGCAGTTGTTGACGTAATTCAGCCGAAATTGCTTCTTCGCGGTTCAGCGATGCCTTTAATTCGTCAATTTGTGCACTATCATTATTATGCGTGGTTTCAGCCTGTCCTTGTAATGAAGAGAAGTCTTCAGCATTTATCCAATATTCAGCACGTACGGTAAGATTCAACGTCTTCAGTGTAGTATAAATTTCCTGTTCATCTTTATGTTGCACCTGAGAAAGAAAGGAGGCCTCTTCTTTTAAATAATTTCTCAGATCTTCACCATCTACCTGAAAACCTACCGCTTTTAACACTGCGAGACACAGTTCTGATATATTGTTGGTCAAACAATAGCGGCTATTACCTACCGATGTGATACGCAGGAATGAGTGGAAAACACCACGGAATGCTAAATAACCTAATGTGACCTTATCAGCAGCTTCCCATTCCTGATCAAAAAACACATAATTACCAGAACTATCCAGAATAACATTAAATGGCAGTGCATCTAAATATTCTACGGGCAATGAGGTCGCAGCATCAAGCTCTAATGATTTTCCTGTACGAAGCAAAACCTGATTAATCCACCCTCTCGCCCAGTCGGCAACCTCTTCAATTCGCCAATGTGGACGATTGATTATATGCACGAAGTCGACCCATAATGACTGACCTTTAATAAAGGCCTCTGAATATTTCACAGGCACAACATCGGTGGTTAAATGGCCACTATCCTGAATAATGCTTGTCGTTAATTCATTATCATTACTAACAAAAGCAATGGTTTTTCGCAGCGCGACCTGGCGGCTGTCAGAGTAATGGAAAGCCGCAACACCCTGATTCAATTCTGGCTGAATCTGAACACTTGCTATCATAAGGAATGAGCTTGACATATCTGCAGCCAGCCCGTTATCCCAGATATTTTTAATACCCTGTTCAAGAGAAAACAAATGCTCAGGTACAGCCTGCTTATCTTTGTGTGCACTTTCAAGCGCCAACTGACTTAACTCTCTGGAGTATTTTTTCCATCCAAGTGGCGTTACGACAGTGCAAGGTAACTTATAATCCGGTAACGGAATATACTCTTCCTGGTGAGAAAAACCACAATCACCCAGCAGCCTGATTAACTCCTGACGACCAAAGGTTACTACCCCTTTTTCATTATAACTATTGTTAATGCCAAACATGGGCAAATTAACATGGTCTTCGCATGCGCCAGAAAAATACTTAATCCCTAATTTGTTTTCGATAGCAACAAATAATTTACCGTCACTATTTAAGCGCTTACGGCAATCTTCCAGCAGGGCATATTCACCATTTTCTGCCACAAAGACTCTGGCATACTCAAGTACACCAATCAAAAGGACTGCATCAAATTCGCCCAGGTCAGGCAAAGTATCCGCAGGTGCACAGATCACTGTTACATTCGGAAGATCGCGGCTGCGTGAACGTGCTATTGATGCACGTCGCAGACTCCCTTCAACAGAAACCACCTGTGCTCCGCATTCCCCCAAAAATCGGGTTATTGCGCCGCAACCGCAGCCAATCTCTAAAACACGCTTGTTTTTGAACCAGGCACTAAAGGGTTTGAGCAAGTTGGAACGAGATGAACTCAAATGATAAATCGATGGCCAGTCAACCATCTTTGCCTCAAGTTCTTCAGAATTGATGCTCAAATCACTGACGCTTGCAATGGCATCAGCAATATAATTTTCTGCATCATCGCCATCACTGTAGCCAAATTCATTGTGCTCAGCCGGATACCAGAGTTGATTATCTTCATGTTGCCTGAAGCCTGAAGTTGACAATATTTCAATCAAATTAGTCTTGTTCAATTTTAATTCTCGCGTTCAAATCGGCCAAACCAGTAAAAGTACCAACCGTGCCTACAGCTAAATGAATGGAATCATATCTGCGATCATGCGGTATTACTTCTCCATGAATATTACTACTGGCAATTCCCACGGATAAGAAGTAGTCACCTTCGAAGAGAAGATTTGGTAGAGAAACAGAGATAATTATTTCCTGTCCCCTTTTCCCTTCATCGATTAACGCAACAGACTGCCATTCGCTGTTGGTGTTATAGATGGTCACACCCTCTTTGGTTTTAACAGCGAAACCAAAAATGGGTCGAAATACCGTATCCTGAAATTCAATTTTAAAATAACAGTCAATCTGCTTGCGTGGTTCTAAACTACCTGGAAATGCTTCACCAGCCTGCTCAAGATAAAAGTCTGTAATTTTCGCCGCCCCATCACCCCATCGATACTCAGCTGGGTTATAGTTTGGCCGCTGGTCATATATACCGTGTAGTTTTGCATGAGAAGATGTTTCGCCATCTTTTTCAGTTGCTACACCCGATTCACGTTCGAGGCGTTCTTTTTCACCTGCGGATGCCTGCTCAATTTGACGATCAACTTCATCTCGCTCGCTGTCATTATTCTTTTTCTTACCAAAAAGAATATCCAGATAGCGGTTAACAATATCGCGTGGTTTGCCGTTAGCCTGACATACACCGCCATCCAGTAAAATTGCACGATCGCAGTGCGTGACGATTTGTTCTGTTGCATGGGAAACAAAAAGTATTGATGTCCCATTTTCCTTCAATTTTTTCAGTCTGGCGAAACATTTAGCCTGAAATTTGGCATCGCCCACAGCCAATGCCTCATCAACAATTAAAATTTCAGGATCGATTTGTGCCTGAACAGCAAAGGCCAGACGCACCAGCATACCACTCGAATACGAACGGACAGGTGAATCAATAAAACGTCCAATATCGGCAAAGGAAAGAATATCGTCTAATTTAGCATCCGTTTCTTCACGAGAAAGGCCAAGTAGTGAGGCATTCAGATAAACGTTCTCCAGGCCTGAAAAGTCACTATTAAATCCAGCACCAAGTTCCAGCAACGCTGCAACGCGCCCATTAACCACCACATGGCCTGCAGTTGGCGTTAACGTACCAGCAATAATTTGCAGAAGCGTGGATTTACCCGAACCATTTCGCCCTACAATGCCCATCGTTTCACCCTTGGGTAAAACAAAGGACACATCATTAAGTGCCCAGAAATCCTCATGATAGACACGCGCTTCACGCCCAACCAGATTATCTATACGGGGCATAATGAACTGTTTCAGGCGACGTGTGGGATTCTCATACACCTGGTAGCACTTGCTGACATTATGAATTTCAATTGCATTGTCTTCAGAGGACATCAGCAAATCCTTTTCTTGTTTTCTGGAACCATGCATAGCACAACCACATAATCACCAATGAAATTAAAGCATAAATACCCAGCCCGGAAAACGAGGGAAGTTTACCCCAAATAAGTACAGCGCGAGCTTGTTCAATAATGAATGTCAGTGGATTTAACATGATAACTGGTTGAAGATTTTTCGGCAGTGAACTAATAGGATAGAACACCGGCGACAGAAACATCATTACCGTCATGATAATTGTGATTGTTTGTCCAACATCGCGCAAATACACACCTAATGATGCGAGGAACCATGAAAGTCCCAGAATCAGCAGCACCAAAGGAAGTAACACTAAGGGAATGAAGACCAGAGTCCAATGAATAAAACCATTGAAGATAAAGAATGCAATCAATAAAACCAGAAGGCTAATAAAACTGTGGAACAGTACGGAGCCAAGGTTAATAATCGGCAGTATTTCTAATGGAAAAACAACTTTCTTAACATAGTTTACATTAGCAAGAATCAACGTGGGTGCCCGATTTAACGTCTCTGCAAATAGACTATGGACAATCAACCCAACAAATAAAATTACGGCAAAGTCTGTTCTCGATTCCTGAACAGCTGAAGCTCCCCAGCGTGCTTTAAATACCACGGAGAAGACAAATGTGTAGACGGTCAGCATAAACACAGGGTTGATAAATGACCACAGCAGTCCCATTGCTGACCCGCGATATCGTCCAACAATTTCACGCTTAGTCATCTGGTAGATAAGATTTCTATTTCTCCAGGAATGAACGATCAATGAGCGCAAGGATGAGGGTTTCGAAATATGAGGATCCATGAATAGTCTCTTATGAACACTGGCACCATTGGGTTAAAGATACGTGCGGTACCATCTGGATTTTACGCAAACACTTCCGTAAGCAATACAAAAATAAAAGCCTCAACTTCTGAGGCTAATTAACATATCAAACTAATTCAGACAATAGTTTGCCCTGAATATCCTTTGCAGATAGCAGAGGTTCAGTAATCGGCCACTCAATTCCGATTTCCGGATCGTTCCACAGTAAGCAACCTTCACTGCCTGGGTCATAATAGTTCGTACATTTATATTCAAAGTCAGCGAAGTCAGAGATCACCACAAAACCATGCGCCAGGCCCGGTGGAATCCAGAATTGTGTTTTATTCTCTTCAGAGAGATACACACCAACCCACTGCTTAAAGGTAGGTGATTCAGGGCGAATATCAACTGCTACATCAAATACTTCGCCTCTTACCACTCTCACCAGTTTTCCCTGCGGATTTTCACGCTGGAAATGTAATCCGCGCAAAACACCTTTAGAGGACCGCGAATGGTTATCCTGAACAAAATCACCCTCAATATTCAGAGCTGACAGGTAACGTTCTTTCTGAAAGGTTTCCAGGAAAAAGCCACGCTCATCGCCAAATACTTTCGGCTCGATAATTTTTACATCCGCAATTTTCGTGTCGATAATCTTCATACTAACTTACCTTCATACAGCGCCATCAAATATTGGCCATATTTGTTCTTCATCATAGGTTCGGCCAGAGATTTCAAACTTTCCCGGTCAATAAAGCCCATGCGATACGCAATCTCTTCCGGACATGCAACCTTCAAGCCCTGGCGTGTTTCGATGGTTTGAATGAAGTTATTTGCTTCAATCAGGCTTTCATGAGTTCCGGTATCGAGCCAGGCGTGGCCGCGTCCCATAATTGAAACGGAAAGCTCACCTTTCTCCAGATAGAGATTGTTGATATCGGTGATTTCCAGCTCGCCACGCGGAGAGGGCTTGAGATTTTTAGCCATTTCAACCACGCTGTTGTCGTAAAAATACAGGCCGGTCACAGCATAATTACTTTTTGGCTCTTTGGGCTTCTCAACCAGTGAAATAGCTTTTCCTGTTTTATCAAACTCAACAACGCCATAGCGCTCTGGATCATGAACGTGATAGGCAAAAACGGTTGCACCCTGCTCTTTATTCGATGCCTCTTCCAACTGCTTATAAAGATCGTGGCCGTAAAAAATATTGTCGCCAAGAATCAAAGCACAGTTATCATCGCCCACAAACTCTTCACCAAGGATGAATGCCTGAGCGAGTCCGTCCGGACTTTCCTGAACTTTATATTGCAGGTTTAATCCCCACTGGGAACCATCGCCAAGCAGGCTTTCAAAACGCGGAGTATCCTGCGGTGTACTGATGATCAAAATATCCCGAATCCCCGCTAACATCAGGGTGCTCAACGGATAATAGATCATAGGTTTGTCATAGATAGGCAATAGCTGCTTACTGACCGCCATTGTTACAGGATAAAGGCGTGTTCCTGATCCACCCGCGAGAATTATTCCTTTTTTACTTTTCACAACGTTTACCCTTCAATTTGTTAATCTGATGTCACAACATTCAGTTATATAATTCATCCAGCATACGAATCACCCCGAACTGCCAATCCGGCAGATTAAGTTCAAATGTGGCAGTGAACTTATCTGTACTGAGACGGGAGTTCGATGGTCGCTTAGCGGGTGTTGGAAAGGCCGAGGTTTCAACTTTATTTACGGTTGCAACTTTCAGCGGCAAACCTTTTTTCCTGACATGTTCAATAACCGTTTCAGCATAGGCATGCCAGGTCGTAACACCTGAGGCAATAAGGTTATAAATTCCAGACTTTTCAGGTTGCGCGACTGTCATACGAATCGCATGAGCCGTGCAATCTGCAATTAATTCGGCACCTGTTGGCGCTCCGTACTGGTCATCAATTACCGATAATGACTCGCGTTCCTGAGCAAGGCGGATCATGGTTTTCGCGAAGTTATTTCCTTTCGCGGCATAGACCCAACTGGTACGGAAGATAAGATATTTTTCAGCGACGCTGATAATCGCGTCTTCACCTTCAAGCTTGGTCAGTCCGTAGGTATTTAGCGGTGCCGTGGCGTCCGTTTCCTTCCACGGTCTGGTACCGCTGCCATCAAAGACATAATCCGTTGAGTAGTGAACCACTAAGGCGTTAATTTCTTTCGCCGCTGCTGCCATCGCTTTGACGCTGGTAGCGTTGATCAGCCGGGCTTTATCAACTTCGCTCTCAGCTTTATCCACGGCGGTATAGGCCGTCGCGTTAACAATGACATCAGGTTTGAGCTTCAGAATACTATCGGCAATACCCACTGGGTTTTCGAAATCACCACAATAGTCCAGAGAGTGACGATCCAGTACCACTACCTTACCTAATGGTGCGAGCGCACGCTGCAGTTCCCAGCCGACCTGGCCGTTTCTGCCAAATAACAAAATATTCATTATTTGCGATTCTCATAGTTTTCTTTTAGCCAGTTCTGATAGGCACCACTTTTCACATGCTCAACCCATGTCTGGTTATCCAGGTACCATTCAACGGTTTTCCTTAATCCGCTTTCAAACGTTTCCTGAGGTGACCATCCCAGCTCTTTCTTGATCTTCTCAGCATCAATGGCATAACGACGATCATGACCCGGACGATCCTGGACATAAACAATCTGCTCTGCATAAGACGCAGCTTTCGGGCGCAGTTCATCCAGCAATTCACAAACCTTCAATACCACATCAAGGTTTTTCTTTTCGTTATGCCCGCCGATGTTATAGGTGGTGCCGGTAGCAGCTTTAGTCACCACGGTATAAAGCGCGCGGGCATGGTCTTCAACATAGAGCCAGTCGCGGATCTGGTCACCTTTACCGTAAATCGGCAACGGCTTCCCTTCCAGCGCATTGCTGATAATCAACGGAATAAGTTTTTCCGGGAAATGGTAAGGACCATAGTTGTTGGAACAGTTGGTGACAATCACAGGCAGGCCGTAGGTACGTCCCCAGGCGCGAACTAAATGATCGCTGGCCGCTTTAGTTGATGAATAGGGGCTGCTTGGTGCATAAGGGGTGGTTTCAGTAAAAAGCGGTAAGTCGCCGGCCATTTCATCCGGGTGAGGAAGATCGCCATAAACTTCATCGGTAGAAATATGATGAAAACGGAATGCGTCTTTCTTTTCGGCAGGCAGCGAAGACCAGTATTGACGGCTCGCTTCCAGCAATGTGTAGGTACCCACAACATTAGTCTGGACAAATTCAGCGGGACCGGTAATTGAACGGTCGACGTGGCTTTCAGCAGCCAGATGCATTACCGCATCGGGTTTAAATTCATTAAAAACTTCCTGCAACCCAGCCCCATCACAAATATCAACTTTTCTAAAGTTATAGCGTGCGCTTTGGCTGACTGCGTCAAGAGATTCGAGATTGCCAGCATAGGTCAGTTTATCAACATTAATCACTTCATCATTGGTATTGTTGATAATGTGGCGAACCACCGCTGATCCGATAAACCCTGCACCACCCGTAATTAAGATTTTCATAACGTCTCGTTTATCCCGACTTACTCAGTAAGACTTACACCAAAATGAAATGGAAAATGCCTGTCTAACAGGCACGCTACCGCCCCTGGGTTACAGCTCCCACATAGCTGAGACGGAATCAAATTGCAGAAGCGGCATATCAAACTTATTTGCAGCTATCTTTCTGAATAATCACTCGTTTATCAAGGTAATTAATAAAGGAGGATTATCTTTAAACAGTCATTAATTCTATCACTCACTAAGATCAATGACGAATAAATTGCATTTCTCATCGGGGAGTTAGTGCAAATATTGACCGCTGTGTAGCGCGGAAGATGGTTACTGAGTCACAGAATCAACTCAATCAGATTTTGATGAAACAGACGTAAGCCTGATTATATGAGAGGGATGGAAGAGATTGGCGGGTTGTAAACCCGCCGGGGAAGAGATTACTTAAACCCATTCGGGTTTTTTGACTGCCAGTTCCAGGTATCACGCATCATCTCATCGATGCCACGCGTTACACGCCAGTCCAGCTCGGTGTTCGCCAGCGATGCATCGGCCCAGAACGCTGGCAAATCACCATCACGACGCGGTTTAAATTCAAACGGGATCTGTTTTCCGGAAGCCTTCTCGAAGGCCTTAATCATTTCCAGCACCGAGAAACCTTTGCCGCCACCCAGATTGTAGGCTTTATAACCGGTGACCTTCGGCAGATGATCCAGCGCTTTGAGATGACCTTCAGCAAGGTCGACCACGTGGATGTAATCACGCTGGCAGGTGCCGTCTGGCGTATCGTAGTCATCGCCAAACACACCCAGTTTGTCCAGACGGCCAATCGCCACCTGAGCAATATACGGCAACAAATTGTTCGGGATACCAGCAGGATCTTCACCGATTTCACCCGACTCATGCGCGCCCACCGGGTTGAAGTAACGCAAAGCAATCGCATTAAAGTTGCTATCCGCTTTGGCGAAGTCACGCATGACCAGCTCAATCATCAGCTTGGAAGTGCCATACGGACTGGTGGTACCGCCAATCGGCGTGGTTTCCACATAAGGAACCGGGGCATCAGCGCCATATACGGTGGCAGAGGAACTGAAGATAAAGTTCCACACACCCGCACTGCGCATCTCTTCCAGCAACACCACCGTACCGGAGACGTTGTTGTCGTAGTATTCAAGCGGCATACGGGTGGATTCACCTACCGCTTTCAGTGCCGCAAAGTGGATAACCGCTGAAATATCATTAGCAGCGAACAGATCACGCAGGCAGGCGCGGTCACGGACATCACCTTCAACAAATACTGCCTTTTTACCCGCCAGCTTTTCAACGCGATCAACAGCTTCGCGCGAAGCATTACAGAGGTTATCCAGCACCACAACGTCGTCACCGCGCTGAAGCAGCGCCAGCACCGTGTGAGAGCCGATGTACCCTGCCCCACCCGTTACCAAAATAGCCATGTTTACTCCTTTCAGCCGCGCAATGGCGCGGCACACGATGAGAAAAGCTTATTTTGCCAGGATTTTCTGAATGGCGGCGCGGAAATCACGGCCCTGGCTGTTATTACGCAGACCGTAGGAGACGAATGCCTGCATGTAACCCAGTTTACGGCCACAGTCGAAGCTGGTACCCGTCAGCAGGGTGGCATCAACCGGTTTTTTCTTGCCCAGCGCAGCGATAGCATCGGTCAGCTGGATACGGCCCCAGGCACCCGGCTCAGTGCGCTCCAGTTCCGCCCAGATATCAGCAGAAAGGACATAACGCCCTACCGCGGCCAGATCCGAATCCAGTGTGTTGACTTCTTCCGGCTTCTCAACAAAGTTGGTGATAGTGCCGACATCGCCAGGGTTATCCAGCGGTTGTTCAGTGGTGATCACCGAGTATTCAGAGAGGTCAGCTCCCGGCATATGTTTAGCCAGTACCTGGCTGCGCCCGGTTTCCTCAAAACGCGCTACCATGGCTGCCAGGTTATAACGCAGGTGATCGGCTGTCGAGTCATCCAGTAGCACATCCGGCAATACCACCACGAAGGGATTGTCGCCGATCATCGGACGCGCGCACAACACCGAGTGGCCGAGGCCCAGCGGATTGGCCTGACGGACGTTCATGATCGTCACGCCCGGCGGGCAAATTGATTGCACTTCGCTCAGCAGCTGACGTTTCACACGAGCTTCCAGCAGGGCTTCCAGCTCGTAAGTGGTATCGAAGTGGTTTTCCACCGCATTTTTGGAAGCATGGGTGACCAGCACAATCTCCTTGATGCCTGCAGCCACGCACTCATCAACGATATATTGGATCATCGGTTTATCAACGACAGGCAGCATTTCTTTTGGAATCGCTTTTGTCGCAGGGAGCATATGCATACCGAGACCCGCAACCGGGATTACAGCTTTAAGCTTGGTCATATTTATTCCATTTCATGAAGTGAATACGTGGGGTCGATTATGCAGGATCGGCCGGAACAGCAAGTATAATCTTTATCTGAAAAACCGGCACTAACTCTCTGTCATAACATGAAAAAACGCTTTTTTCGGCCCCAACCGTGACGCCAATTGGCGGGTAATTAGAATCGCTAACCCACTGTAAAACAGTGAGGGAGCCAGGAGAAAGTCAGAATTGATAAGACCAGCCATTTTCAGACTGATCGTGTCGTCGCGGCGCACTTAATTACGCCGCGACCTTAGGTTGTCAAAGGTTACAACCAGCCTGCAAACCATTCTGGCATCACAAACAGGTTAAAGTGGTTTACCAGCAACATCAGGCCGACAAACACCACCGAGACCGAAACCCACTGGCGCGCATAAGGCATAAAGCGAATACCGATAACGGGTTTGATAAAGAAGGGATGGGCAAAAGCGGAGATCAACACCTGTGAAATCGACAGTGTCAGCGCCACGTAGATGACGTTAGGCCAGATCAGCGTGGTCGCCAGTACCACCAGCACCACCAGGCTGGCAACAACATTCCAGTAAAACTCAACGTTGGTACGCCCGTTCGCCTGGGAAATCGCCCCGGTCAGCCCGCCCATCGGACGCAACATGCCAAACAACAGCATCAGTGGGATTAGATGGTAGACCTGCTCATGAGATGCACCATACAGCAGACGCACAATCACCGGGGACAGAATACCAATCGCCAGATACATGGTACTGCTGAACAGCATGATGACGAGCGTGCCTTTCAGGAACAGCTTCTTCAGCTGTTCCTGATCGTGCTGCTTCTCAGCAAAACGCGGTAGCGCCAGGCGGTTGATCACCGGCGACACCAGTTTCAGCGGTTGCAGGATCAGCTCTTTCGCCAGCGAGTAGATCCCCAGCATATCGGCACCCATTACTTTCCCGACGATCAGGGCATCTGCCTGCGTGCGTAGCTGGTTAATGGTCTGCGACCCCAGCTGATAGATACCGTAACGCACGGCGGCGATAAACGTTGCCCGATCGAATTCCCAGGTTGGACGCCAGGATTTCTCGCCAAAGTAAATCATGCACAGAATGCGCGTGAAGGCATTAATAAACAGACCGAGGATGGCCGCCGCAACGGTCAGCGATGTGAAGTACAACATCGCCACGGTGCAAAGAAAGGCAAACAGCTTGGTCACCATCTCAATCTTTGCCAGCAGCACCATGCGTTTGGTTTTGACAAAGTGCGCCTGATACTGCGAAAGATGCCCGAGAACCAGGAAGTTGAGGCTGGTCAGCATAATCAGCCCGGTCAACTCCGGCAGGTGATAAAACCATGCCACCGGCCAGGCAATCATCAACATAATCAACCCGGTACAGAAGCTGAGCGAAACGTTCACCCAATAAATAGTGCTTTGCTCACGCCGGGTAATGTTCTGACGATGCACGATGTAACTGCTCATCCCCATGTCCTGCAGTACCCCGGCCACCGCCAGAATGGCGTTGATAATCGCCAGTAAACCCAGCTCATGCGCTTCCAGCCTGCGTGCCAGTACGCTGAGTTGTAATACCTGCAACACTGCGGCGAAGCAAGTGCTGCCAAATAGCCAGACGGCTTGCGACTTTAATCCACTCACACCATGCGCTCCAGAATTTTTGCCAGCTCGCCATAGGCGATATGCTGATTGAACTCGGTTTCCACTTTGTGCCGTGCGGCAGCAACGACGGGTGCGATATCCACATCCCCACGCGACAGACGCAACAACATTTGCGCCAGTTCCTCAGGATCGTTTTCCGATACCAGCCAGCCGCTAACATTGTTCTGAATCAGCTCGGGAATGCCGCTGTGGAAGGTGGAAACCACCGGCAGCCCTACTGCCATCGCTTCCATCAGCGCCACCGGAATCCCTTCCATATCGCCGTCCGCTGCAGTTTTGGAAGGCAGCAGGAAGATATCGGCTTCACTTAGTGCCTGACGAATCTCCTCCTGAGGCTTAAAGCCCGGCATGCTGACATAATCTTCCAGACCGGCGCGCGCAATATGTTCGCGCATCATGCCGTCCTGCTCACCGTTACCAATGATGGTGAACTGGAACTGCCCACCTTCATTGCGCAGGATTTCACTGGCTTTCACCGCCACATCCAGACCTTTCTTTTCAGTGAGGCGTGCGACTGAAACAATACGTAGCGGTGTATGGAAAGTTTCACGCGGCTGGAAATTAAATTTCTCCGGCTCAATGCCCATCCGCGTGACGTGTATCTTCTCTGCCGGGCAACCCATCTCAATCAACTTGTTTTCCCACAAATGGCTGATGGGCAGCATCAGCTCGCTCTGGCGGAACAGATTGAGATAGTCCTGTTTATGTTCTTCCAGAATATGACGACGAGAGATGTCCGCGCCGTGGAAGACCGTGGCCTGTTTACCCCGCAGCACACCAAGCTCGCGCAGCTTATTCGCCAGTGCACCTGCGTAGCCAAAGTGCACCAGAAATACGTCAGCGGTGAAGGTTTGCCTGGCATTGGCCACGATCGCGGGCAACAACAGTTTGCTGGATTGTGCGCCATAACGGCGCACGTTGAGGGATTTAAGCAGTGAAGGTTTGCCGATTTTCGGCAGCATCAGTCCGATGCGTTGGGTGAGCTTATCGAGGTTCGATACCTTCTCTTCCGGCAGCAGATAGTGGGTTTTTGCTGCCAGCTTGTAGTCATCAAACGCGGCATGGCGATTAATCAAGTCGCCCGGAAACACGGAGATCACCTCCACGTCATAACCGGCATCAATGAAATGCGTTACCTGATTGAGGACAAAGGTCTCAGAGGCAACCGGAAAACGCATGGTGAAAAAGGTCAGCTTCATCACTTCACCCTAAAACGTTGAGAATTTCTTCAGTGATTCGGTTGCCAATCTCACGCTCCTGCGCCACCGCTGCATCAACTTTCTGCTTCACATTGTCGTAGTCAGCCAGTACGGTCTGCACTTTATCGATGAGCGAGCCATCCATCAGGCTCTGCACATCGGTTGCCATTTGCGGCAGGCCAAGCTGGTTCATCACACCCAGTGACTTGTGTTCATAGTTGATAGCAACGGCAGGTGTGCCGAAATTCATGGAAATAATGGCGGAATGCAGGCGGGTGCCGATCGTCAGATGGCAGTGACTTAACAAAATGCCGAGTTCGAGGTCGTTGAATTCGTCCATGATCACATGGTAATGCTCCGGATGATCAACGCTGTCACGCAGCGTCAGCGCCACCATGCGGTCATCTTTGGCATAGCTATCGATACCGGTGCAGGTTGAGAAGGCCACCACCTGATAGCCGTCGGCGATCATCGCATTGATCACCCGACCAAACGCCGCTTCGTATTCTTTTTGCGTAACGCCGAGACGTTTATCGAACGGGGCCAGCTCACGCACGGTAATCGCGATAGTTTTGCGTGAGCTGATAATCTCTTTCCAGTGCAACAGGTTATGGCTGGGATTTTCTACCTCACGCGCCTGCACCAGAAACGCGGTATCGACACCTTTCTTAACTTTGCTGGTGGTGACGCCATCCTGCTTCAGCCGCTCATAGCTGACCTCTTCACGCAGCACCAGGCTATCAACGCGGTCGAACACGAAGTTAGCCAGTGCATTGACGCGCGGGTTTTCAAAAGGTCCGACGGAATGCCCAATCATATATAGCGGCTTTTTCGCCATGAGCGCGCACAGCGCATGGTCAAACTGAGTCACGCCATACAGATCGACGAAGAAAGATCCCCCGACCTGGATAATGGCATCATAAGGTTCAAGGCTTTTGGTGAATTCGGCCAAATGCGGCGGCACAGAGAATGATTTATATAATCCCCCCTTACCCAGATGCGCCATCATAATATCCGGCATCAAACGGTTAGCCACTTTACGCTTTACGCTTCCCACTAACCCTTTAGCTGATTTGTTATTGTGCAGGAACAGAGAATCCTGCTGGATTTCCTGTTGCAGTAAGTACCCAGAGCTGGTTGGATAACGGCTGATGACGTCGATATCCAGATCACCACGCGCGGACTGAAGTGAATCAATCAGCCCGCGTAAAATCGCGCCATCCCCACGATTTCCACAGGTATGGTTACCCACCAATAAAATCTTCATAAAAACTCCAGATAAATTTTTGTAATTTTCTACAAGCCGCCATTTTCCTGGCCTGGCAAAAGTGAACTCTGTGTAAAAAGGACTGCAAGAGAGGTGAACGCCTGAAAAAAACTGCTCCATTTAATCCGGCCGCACTCCTGTTTGCGGCCGGTTTGCTGATAAACGTATTACGATTTCAGAGCGAAATACGGCAGTGCACAGGGCTCGCCATTAATCACCACCGAGATAAAACCTTTGGGTTCACGGGTATCAACCTGCTCCGGTTTCAGCATGCGTGAGGCCATCAGCAGATCGCCCTGCTCATTGCCGCCAATACCGGCTTTACCGTTGTGCAGACTGAAACGCTGCGGTGCCTGCTGGCTACCGCTGGCAGGCGTTCCCTGCGTCATGGTGGCATCGACGCGCGCACAGCGACCGGCGAGAAAGCGATCCTTCGCGGTACTTTTGATCAGCACAACAGTGGCGGGTGTCCAGCCGGCCAGTTTGACGAACACTTTGGTGTCCGTGTCAGTACGCGGTTCATAGCGCACATCCACCAGCGGTGAACTGCCTTCCGCAGACCAGCTGGCTTCCGCCTTGCTTTTCTTGCGCTGCAAGTGAATAACCGCCCGGCCACCGGTGCCTTTGCCGTCGATCGGGTTCATCAGCGGTTGATTGTCCGTCCCATTACTGAATTGCGCCTGACCAAACACCTCAATTTCCCAGCTATCACCCACGGCAGGTGAATAAAAATTCCCCAGCTCAAACCAGGTTTCCTGATTGGTGTTGTTCGACAGGCGAAAACGTGAAGTGATGTAGTTGTAATTCAGGCTGCCGTCGATGGCGACGCCATAGGATTCAACGCGCGTCGAACCCATCTCCCAGATATTCAGCCAGCGCTCGCCCTCCAGCGAGTTATCGATCCAGCTACCGGCCTGCAGATTGGTCTGGCGCATATTCAGCCGTGAGTTACGGGCAATCAGCGGGTTCTTACAATCTTCCAGGCTCAGTGCATCGATGATCCATTGGCCATTGGAGATATCGCCGGGATTTTCGGTGTGCTCAATCCAGCCGTTATGAATGATCGACTGGCTGCAACGTGGCAGATTCAGCACCATCCCGCCTTTACAGTGCTGGGCATTGAAGTTGGAAAGCTCAATGGCGGTGCTGTGATCCCAGTTGCCCGCTTTCTGCCCGGACCAGCTGGCTTTAATCACATCGCCTGTACAGCCGTTGGCGTACCACTGATCGATTTTGCAATCCAGCGTATCCAGCAAACTCAACGAAACGCCGCCCACCTGGTTAAAGCGCAAACAAGCCCCACGGAAGAACTGGCCTCCCGGGCAGGTATTACGGAATAACCCCTGCTTATTCGGACGCTTGTCGCTGTTACCGTTAAAAATCAGGTTAGAAATTTCGGTCCAGCGGGCATTTACCTGAAACAGGAATTCGGAACGACCATCCGAAACCAGCGTGGTGGCCGGGAAATAGCCAAAGTTCACCATCGCGCCAGAAATACGGAAGAAGCGCTGTTGCTGGTCACCGAAATCACAACCGGAAACAAAGAACGTCCCCGCCGGGAACTGCACGCAAATCGGCTGATTAGCATCCTGCGACCATTGATACATCGCCTTGATGGCAGGTGCGGCATCGGTTTTGCCGTCAGCGATCGCGCCGAAATCGAACAGCGTCAGACGGTTGAAATCTTCCACCACGCGACGCCAGGTAAAACCGTTACCGCTGAACATCACGCCGTTATCGTCTTTGCCATCACCAAAGGCACCGACAAATTCACCACCGCCCACTTCCAGACCTTCATGCCAGCTTTTCAGCTTGATTTTGGCACCGGCAAACAGCGGACGGGTTTTACGCAATTCCTCGACCGAGGGGATTTCCCCGATCAGCTGGTAACCATTGGGTTGCGCCAGGCGCTGACTGAAGTTGCTTTGATTGGGACGACTTACGTCATCAATGGAAAACAACGTATTGCCGCTGTTGTCTTCAACGGCCATCGAGTGGGCAGGATCAGCGATTAATGCCGCATTATCGTGGATAAATTGCGCAAAATTACCCTTATTCAACGCAATCGGCTGACTGATTTGCGATATTTTTCCGCTGGCATCACGCAGATAAACCGGGATTTGGTTACCCGATTTGCTGGCATCGCTACCGGCCTTACCAATCCACAATTTGCCCTCAAAGTTCTGCCAGAATTGCGGCGGCATGGTGTAAACATTTTCCGGCGTGAGAATCGGGACATCTCCCTGCGGTACGCTGGAAGGGTCGACCGCCTTCAATGCTGGCTGGCCATTTTTTGCGGCATAGCTGGAAAATGCACTCACCGAGAGCGCAGCAACAATGGAGGAGGCTGCGGTTTGTAAGACTTCTCTTCTTTTCATGCATCAAATCCCGTGGTCATGGGGCCGCCAGGCGGCCATAAGTGTGTCCCCGAGGTAGCCGTAGGCTTCATGCGGCGCTAAATCAGCGCCAGCCAGCTTTGTTTGATCTCTTTGCCGTCAAACTTCAGCGCCGTTTCTTTGGTTTTCTCGCTCATGCGGTAGAACAACGCATCGTCACTGGCGAGTTGGTCCATACGTGCCAGGAAAGTGGTTTTGTCATTCATGGGTACCAGGAAGCCATCTTCGCCATGATTGATAATTTCCTGCGGTCCGGTCGGGCAGTCATACGCCACCACCGGCAGCGACCAGGATTTGGCTTCCAGCAGCACCAGCGGTAATCCTTCATAACGCGAGGTCATCAGCGCCATGTCGCTGCCACGGTAGTAATCATTGATGTTGCTGACTCTGCCGACGAAATTGACGCTGCCCGTGATCCCGAGCTGTGCAGCCTGATCGTGTAATTGCTGGCGTACCTCACCGTCTCCGGCGACAACCAGCGTCCAGTCAGGGTGGGTTTTGCTGAAATCAGCCCAGATATCCAGCAGCAGGTCGAAACCTTTCTGATGTTCGAGGCGGCCAATGGCCAGCGCCTGACGGGTACGCGTGTGACGCGCAAAAGATTTGTACACCACCGGATTGGGAATCTGCTGGCTGGGAATATTCCAGCGGCTGAAAACCTGATGGTCTTTATCGGTCAGCACGATCACCTGGTCATAGAAGCGCAGCAGCAGCCATTTCAGCACTTTGATCGGTTTACTAAAGGAGTTGATGGCGATGTGCTCGCAGGCATAGGCTTTGAAGCGCTTTTTCTTCATGGACATCAAGTTCCAGAAGGCAAACATCACGCTCAGACGCCCCATGCTGATGAGGAAAACGCTGTCGAACCCTTCCTGCTGGATGCGGGCCACCGCGCTTTTAATCGGATTACTGTGTCCGGCAAAGCTGACAATCTCTTTGGCATGGGTAAAGGGGTAAAACGGCTTTCCGCTACCTTCCAGCGAATAAACGGTCACCTCATGCTGTTCGCCGAGACACTCCGACATAAAGTTGCAGATGTTTTCCGTACCCGCGTACGAATAAGCATCCTTAATCACCAGTACAATCTTTTTCATGAAACGCTTTCCACCTCAAACGCGCAAATGATGCCGGGTATCAACGATGCTTCAGGGTGAAAAGCACACCGTTCACCATATACCAGCCGTAATAGTAATAGATTTTTAAGGGATTGTTTTTATAGATAATTCTTAATAATTCGAGGTGCCATTTTGCCGCTTTATTTTTGTTACGAGACAGCGAATCACCCAACTCGTAGTAGTTCACCAGCGTCTTCTGGATCACCCGGGCTTGCCGGTAACGGAGAAACAGCTCGTAGAGGAACAGGAAATCTTCATGGCCTTTACGCTGAAAGAAGATGCCCTGTGGAGGACGGCGAAAACAAACTGAAGAGAAGCAGACACGATACTGCTTCTTCACGAAGTTTTGCTGTTGCAGATAGGGTTTGCTGTAGATGATATCGTGGTCAGCGCTTTTGGTTTTGTAGTGGTAATGGGTAATAACAAAATCGTCACCGGCAGCAATAGCGGCGGCCTGATCAGCCAGCTTTTCCGCATGCCATTCATCATCGCTATCAAGGAAAGCGATGATCTCTTGCTGTGCTGCACGCAGCCCGACATTACGGGTCTCTGCAGCACCCTGGTTCATCTCATTGTTGAGAATAGTGATACGCGCGTCCTGGCAATGTTCACGTACCAAAGCCAGCGAATCGTCGGTCGATTTATCGTTGATCAGATAGAGATGCCAGTCGCTATAGCTCTGATCGAGAATCGACTGCACCGCACGCAATACCGTCTGGCGCGCGTTATACATCGGCATCACAATGCCGATGGTGCCTACATGATTTTTCATCTGAATACCCGTAAGAGGAGATGACAGGAAGTACAAAAAAATTGCCCCGGTCTGGGAGCAAGTGAAATCAAAAGAACCACCAATCAGGAAACAGCCCTGCTGCCAAAGAAACGGGATTTCACCTTGTTCATCAGACGGCTCATGAAGTAAGCCTGGTTATCTTTGTTAGTCAGGAAGAAGTAACGCGCGAAGCTGACGCTCGCCAGCAGCGAGTTGCCATCCATTTTGTACCGCAGCGGCAGTTTGAACGCTTTGTAGGTGTGGATATCGCGCGCCGTCAGATAGGGTTTCATGGTATCAAGCCAGAAGAAGGAGTATTTCACCGACTCCCCTTTATGCTTCGAGCCAAATTTGGTCACCAGATGGTAGGTCGCCAGCGGTTTATCAATCATGACGAATTGATAGCCCATGCGATCGGCGCGAATGCAGAAGTCATAGTCCTGGTGGCGAATATAGCGTGTATCGAATTTGATCTGTTCGGCATCGGCACGCTTCAGCACGATGGTACTGGTCTGGATGAAGCCATAACAACCAAACAGATATTCAGCCACGGTTTCGTTGTTACCGGGTGGCTGCATCGGCATCACTTTCAGGAAGCTACCGTCCTGGTGAATATTCACCTGACTAAAGATGACATAACGCGACTTGCCCTGTGCCTCAAGATTAGCGATGGTGCGCGAGACTTCCAGCAGCTTGTCCGGATGCCATTCATCGTCGGCATCAAGAAAACTGATGAAATCACCGCTGGCGAGTTCAATCCCTTTATTGCGCGCCCCTGCCCCGTTGAGTTTTACCTCAGAGAGCTCCAGCCTGATGTCCAGGTCCTGATAGCGATCGCTGCGCACCACCTGCGCCAGTTCAGCCGCATCGGCTGATTTGTCATCCACAATGATGACTTCAAAATTGCGATAACTCTGCGCATTGACGCAATCCAGCGTCGTCACAATCGACTTCGACGCGTTATAAGCGGGAATTACAATTGAGAAGTGGATATCCTGCATTGCCAGCACCTCTTAAACAGCTGTTCCAGATTCAACGGTATACTCCGCCACCTGATGATGGGAATCGGCTTTTTTCCTAAAAAATCATGCCGTTATATCCATTCCTCATTAAGCAGTTGCCTACCATTACGGAATTACCTAAGCGTGTGCTGTGTGTATAAGTGTTTAAAAATCAGTGCAAAACGCACGATAAAAACGGGGCGGATAAACCGCCCCGGAAGAGTGTCTGTCTCTTAGCTTTTGGTTTCTTTGCCGTATTCGTAGTTGTAGTAGTCGTAGCCATAACCGTAGACATTCGACGCTTTACGCACCACGGCGTTGAGGATGACGCCTTTGATCTCAATACCGTTCTGCGCAAAGCGACGATAACTGACATCCAGCTCTTTGGTGGTGTTGGTCTCAAAACGCGCCACCATCAGCGAGGTTCCGGCCAGCTTACCGATAATGGAAGCGTCGGTTACGGCCAGGATCGGCGGGGTATCGATCAACACCAGGTCATAGTTTTTACCCGCCCAGTCCAGCAACTCACCCATGCGACGATGCATCAGCAGCTCTGAGGGGTTAGGTGGCACCTGACCACGCGGCAGGAAATCAAATCCGTACGCGCCTTTCTGAATCATGCCCGGAGAGAACTCACTCTTGCCGGATAACACGTTAGACAGGCCAACTTTGTTTTCCGCTCCCAGCAGTTCGTGGGTATAGCCGCGACGCATATCACCATCGATGAACAACACGCGTTGACCCGCTTTCGACACCAGCGTTGCCAGGTTGGCACAGATAAAGGTTTTACCAATACCCGGGCTGGCACCGGTGATCATCAGAATGTTGTTCTTCGCTTCCATCATCGCGAAGTGCAGGCTGGTACGCAGGCTACGAATCGCTTCGATGGAGAGGTCAGTCGGGTTGCCCAGCGCCAGCAGCGTATTGTGCGGGTCACTTTTCTCTTTGTGCCCACGCCGCGCCAGTGCTTCGGTATCCTTCTTACGCTGCCAGTCAGACAACGGCACGCTGGCATAAACGTTCATACCCAGTTCTTCCAACTGCTCCGGGTTTTCAATACCGTGATGGAACACCGCTTTCAGCAGAATAATGCCGACGGACAGCACCAGACCCAGAATCAGGCTGGCGGCAATGATCAGCAATTTCTTCGGTGCGACAGGCGAGCCAGCGGTTTCTGCCTGGTCAATGATGCGCACATCCCCGACGGTACTGGCTTTACTGATACCCAATTCCTGCTGACGATTCAGCAGCTGCATGTAGATTTCCTGCCCTGCCTGCACATCACGGGTCAGACGCAGAATCTCCTGCTGAGTCTGCGGCATCTGCGCAATTTTCTTGTTCAGATTGGCCTGCTCGTCTTCCAGCGTTTTGCGTTTTTCCAGCAGCGCACGGTAAGTCGGATGATCTTTGGTGTACAGCTGCGACACTTCAGCTTCACGGAAGGTCAGCTCATTCAACTGGCTCTGTACGCTAACGGAAGAATCCAGCGCTGATTTCGCCTCCAGTGACATATCTACCGATTCGTTTTCACGACGATAGGCGTTCAGCTTGTCTTCGGCTTCATTCAGGTTATCGCGTACCATCGGCAGCTGATTGCGCAGGAAATCAAGGCTCTTCGCTGCCTGTTCCGATTTGCGCTCAACGTTCTGCAACAGATAGTTGTTCACGATCTGATTCAGCACGCGGCTGGCCTGATCCGGATCTTCGTGCTGGTATTCCAGACCCAACACACCGGTATCTTTCGCTTTATCGGCAACCGTCAGACTGCCCAGCACCGCTTTGATCGCCTGCAGATCGCTCAGCTTGGTGACATCAAAGCTGGTGCCGGCATCCGCCTGAATACCGCTTACCAGCATGGTGACTTCACCGTGCTGTTCCAGCTGGCCCACGCGGCCTTTAAACAACTCGTCCCCATTGCTGGTCACGGTGTAGGTCTGCGGCCCGGTTACTTCCAGCTGCACGGTACGTTTGTCGATTGAACGCGGGATTTCCAGACGCGTGATCGCGATCTGCGCCGGTTTGTTACCCATCAGACGCGACAGACCTTTACCGATGATCGGGAAATAGTTCTGCTGCACCACGGTATCCAGACCAAGATCGTCCACCGTTTTACCGATGACCATGCGCGATTCAAGAATCTGAATTTCGGTATCGGAAGCCGGTGTTGACGGCAGGATATCCTGCAGATCGTTCAGCACCGAGTTGGTGTTCTTCTGCTCGACCTGCACCATGGCATCGGCGCTATAGATCGGCGTGGCAAACAGTGTGTAGAGGGTTCCCACCAACATGAAGAAGGCGGTAACGGCAACAATGACCCACCGATGGTCAATGAGTTGTCCCACAAGATGCGCCAGATCCCATCCATTCGAATCCTCTTTCGGCGCTGTCATAACCTTGTTTTTTATATTCATGGATAATCCCAACTATCGGCTTAGTACGTTGACCCATTTCTGGGTAGCGTGTTCCAGTAACCCGTAAACCTCTTCAAAGGCCTCACGGCTTTTTTTGTACGGATCCGCTATTTCCTGTTGGTTGAGCCAGTGCCCAAGCAGCATGGTTTTCCCGCGTGCGGCTGGATCGATCCGATTTACCTGCTCAACATGACGCTTTTCCATCACCAGAATCAGGTCATAGTCACGGCACATTTCGGCCGTTAACTGCTGAGCCTGGTGACCTGCCAGTGACACGCCATGTCTGGCAGCCACATCACTGGCAGTTTGATCTGCCGGGGAGCCACGCAGAGCACCCAGCCCCGCAGACGCTACCCGGGTTTCAGGTAAAGCGCGTTTGAACAAACGCTCCCCGGTCGGGGAGCGGCAAATGTTGCCGACACAGACGACTAACACGGAGCTAATCATGGTTAAACCTTAGTTATCCCATGTATGGAAACGCAGAGCTGCGGAGCTTGCATCGTCGATACCTACGATGGTTGGCAGCAGCGCGGAAATAACACGGTTCCAGCGGGTGAGCGGAGTGGAGGTGACATACACGATGTCGTACGGCTCCAGTTGGAATTCAGTACCCATCACCATTGATGCAGCATCTTTGGTATTCAACTGATAGATGTTGGCGATCTTGGTACGGTTGCTGCCACGAATAGGACGAATGACGAACACGCCGGTGGCATCTGCCGTGGTCTGATCCATGCCCTGAGCATTGCCCAGCGCTTCAGCCAGCGTCATGCCGCTGCGGTCCATTTTCAGCGTGGTCTGCTGCTTCACTTCACCCATAACGAAGACCTTCAGATCGTCGTTACGTGGGACGTAAAGAATATCGCCCGGATACAGCAAGTGGTTCTGGCTCAGGTCACCGTTTTGCATCAGCGCCTGCAGCGAAATACGCTGTTCACGGCCACCGTGCGTCAGCACCACGTTACGCCAGTCGGCATCCGCCGTCAGACCCCCTGCGGCGTTGACCGCGTCCAGTACCGTAAGCGGTACGTTGGTAATCGCCTGTTGGCCTGAAGTCGTCACCGAACCGCTGATATAGGTTTTTTGTGAACGGAAGGCAGCGACGTTCACATCCACCTGCGGACTTTCGATGTACTGCGCCAGACGGCGCGCGATTTCGGCACGGATCTCAGTCACGGTTCTACCCGCAACCCGCACTTTGCCGATATAGGGATAGAAGATCGTACCATCAGCCTGCACCCAGTTACCGGTGTCGCTGGCACTGCGGTACTGGCCCGCAGGGGTGGTCAATTCCGGGTGATCCCACACGGTGACGTTCAGTACATCACCAATGCCGACACGATATTCATAGCTCTGAATTTCGTTCTGCAACGCCGGGTTGGCTTGCGCCACCAGCGGTTTCGGACGCATCTGCTCAACCAGACGCGGTGTTAAAGGAAAGACGTTAACGTATTTGTCGATGTCAAAATTGCTGTCCTGCTGCTCAATGACATCTTTTCCGCTAGTGGAAAGGCGCTGACCTGGCTCGATCGTGCACCCGGAGAGAATAGTGGCCGATACCAGTAACGGTATCATTTTAATTTTCATTGTAATCATCTGGATCTTCGCTATCAGTTAATGATTGATAGAGGCGAAAACGCCGCTGTGTAAGCGTCTTACAAAAATAAAGCCGACGGGTTAAACACCGAAACTGTGGGTCATTATCATTGGCTCCCTGGGTTTTATGTTGTCGCCGTGCCCTCGCTGTCTATCAATAAGCTCCGTCGCGTTTCAGCACTACGCCAATCGTCTTAAACAGAATCGCGATGTCATTCCACAGCGACCAGTTTTTGACATACCACGAATCGAAATAGACGCGCGTTTCATAGTCAACGTCGTTACGACCGCTGACCTGCCACAATCCCGTCATGCCTGGTTTCGCCATCAGGTAATAATCGACGTCACCGGCATAACGGCAGAGTTCATCTTCGATAACCGGACGCGGTCCCACCAGGCTCATATCGCCACGGACCACGTTCCACAGTTGCGGTAACTCATCCAGACTGGTTTTACGGATAAAGTGACCGACTTTCGTAATGCGGGGATCGTTCTTCAGTTTGAAATCTTTGTCCCACTCGGCGCGCGCCACCGGATCGGTACGCAGTACCTCTTCCAGCACCTCTTTTGAGTTGATCACCATCGAGCGGAATTTGAGACATTTGAACTTGCGACCATTCATACCAACGCGTTCATGGCCGTATATCGGGTTGCCACCGTCACGTCCCACCAGGAATCCCAGTACCAGTAATGCCGGTGACAGCGCAATGATGATGCTGAGCGCGCCAACAACATCGAAGACACGTTTCAGGCAACGCGAAGTCCGCTTCGCCAGGTTGTTATTAACCCGCAGGATCATCACTTCGTGGCTGAAGATATACGCCATATCGGTGCCGTAGAGCGGCACACCACGCAGCGTTGGGATAACGGAAACTGAGCGACAGTTGTGCATAGCGAGCGTCTTCAGCCAGTTATCACGATGCTGGCTCTGCTCAAACTCCACCGCGACGATAAATTGCGTCTCAACGTTGGTGAGCTGCCACAATTCCTGCTCATTACGCAGCACCGGAACACCGGCAATGCTGGTCTGTGGGCAACTGCCATCCACATCGAAAAAAGCGATCACATCAAATCCCATCACTTCTTCGCTTTGCAGTGCCTGCCAGGCTTCCTCGGCATTCTTGTTACTGCCGATGATAATGGTCTGCTTTTTCCACATGCCAAAATGGTTCAGGACGCGTTTTGACAGGGCACGACCCAGTGGAATTAGGATTAATGCCAGAAGCCAGGTCAGTACCCAGACAAAACGCGACATCTGCCACTGTGACAGTGCGGTAATTGACAAATCGATGACAGAGAAAATAAGAATGGTACGAAAGATCTCTTTTAGCTCGAACCAGAAAGGCTTGCGATAGGTGAAATGTCGCAGGCGAACCCAGAACCAGCCAACACAAATAATCGACAGACAGATGTGTGTGGCGATTTTTAAATCGAGGTCTTTTTCAGAAATATCTGCCAGTGGGGAGTTCGTGAGCGAATTAATCAGCGCCAGAGCAATAAACAACGCCGCGTTGAAACAAATTAAATCCGAGCACGCCAGTAAAATTTTAGTGAGGAGACTTTTATAGGTAAATTCGTTATCGCGCATAATTAACTCTTTATTTTATTTCCCTAATCCTTAATGCCACAAGACTGCGTAATAAATGAGCGATATAAAAAACTGTCACGAAAGCAGCAACCTGGGGGGTATATCTTCGGCGTTGATGCCAATTCCTTTGCAGTCACACCCAGAAAATTATGATAAATACCAACAGATTAGTCCGAGTTCCTGCTGATACCCCTGCAAAGCAAATCCCCCGGAGAGAAAAGCACTTCGGACACGCTACCGCCCTTGGCTGTCGCTGCCAATACCGCTTTACTCACCCTATTTCCTGTCTGTGAACGACCTTAAAAGCCATGACAATAACTGGCCTTAACCTGGGCACGATCACAATTCTCAACATTAAGAAGCTAAACAGCGCGCTATTAACAACATAAGCGCAGACATTTACTAACACGTTGCTATACTAGTTATTACTGGCTTGTTTACAAGTAGACCCCGTGTTCCCTGCTCTATTTTAGGAAAAAGACTACCAGTCATTAGTATTGATGCCATCCCTTTCAGGCCATTCCCACGCAAAAATCAGAATAATTCGATACTCACCTTCTGCGCATTTCGCATTAAAAATGCACATCGACGCATGAAGAAAAAAATTAATAGTGGTGATATCAGGCGCATGTTGTTTATCCATACATTCAACTTATCTGTACAAAATAGCGTTTAGGAATATTCCTTATTATCATGAGCACCCTATGTAATACGGTGCTCAGGCGCTATTTGTTCCCTGGCTGAGGATTAACTATGATAAGACTAAGCTCATTCTCAGACATTCAGGTGATGAAAGCATGTTGGCGTGGATCACTGATCCCTCGCTCTGGGCCGGATTAGTCACGCTAATCGTTCTTGAGCTGGTGCTGGGCATTGATAACCTGGTTTTCATTGCCATTCTGGTGGAAAAATTACCTTCGTCGGTGCGCGATCGCGCCCGTGTGATTGGTCTGCTGCTGGCGCTGGTATCGCGTCTGCTGCTGCTGGCCTCGCTTTCCTGGTTGGTTACCCTGACCCAACCCCTCTTTACCTTCTGGCAACATAGCTTCAGTGCGCGCGATCTGCTGCTGTTTGCGGGCGGTGTATTTCTGCTATTTAAAGCCACAACCGAATTAAATGACCGGCTGGAAGGCAGCGACGAAGACGACGGTCAAACTAATAATGGTGCTAAATTCTGGCCCGTCGTGGCGCAAATCGTGGTGCTGGATGCCATCTTCTCGCTTGATGCGGTGATCACCGCAGTGGGTATGGTGAATGAATTGCCGGTGATGATGACGGCAGTCACCATCGCCATACTGCTGATGTTGCTGGCCAGTAAACCCCTCACGCGTTTCGTCAATGGCCATCCCACCATTGTCATTCTCTGCCTGAGTTTCCTGCTGATGATTGGCTTCAGCCTGGTGGCAGAAGGCCTTGGCTTTATCATCCCCAAGGGATACCTGTACGCCGCCATCGGCTTCTCAATCCTGATTGAAATATTCAACCAGCTGGCGATATTTAACCGCCGTCGTTTTCTTTCTGCTGGCCGTCCGCTGCGTCAGCGCACTGCTGAAGCGGTGCTGCGTATTTTACGTGGTGAAGCGCAACGTGCGGAGCTGGACGCCGACACCGCATCGCTCCTCGCGGATAGCGAGGAAGGCGCGCTGTTTAATCGCCAGGAACGGCGCATGATTGCGCGCGTACTGGGGCTGGGACAGCGACAAATCAGCAGCATCATGACCTCACGCCATGACGTTGAACATATCGATTTGAGTGAAGACCCGGCAGAAATTATGGCGAAGCTCGATCGCAATCAGCACACCCGCATTCTGATAACCGAAAAGGGCAATGAGCCACTGGGCGTGGTGCATGTTATTGATCTGATGCATCAGGCTTTGCATGTTAAATCACTCGATTTACGTTCGCTGATTCGTCAGCCGCTGGTGTTCCCCGAACGCCTCACGTTGCTGCAGGCGCTGGAACAGTTTCGCCAGGCACGCACCCATTTTGCCTTTGTGGTCGATGAGTTTGGCTCGGTGGAAGGGGTGGTCACGCTTAGCGATGTGATGGAAACCATTGCGGGCAATCTGCCTAATGAAGGAGAAGAGATTGATGCCCGCTATGACATTCAACCCAGCTCCGACGGCGGGTGGATTGCTAACGGCCATATGCCGCTGGAAGATTTAGCGGTGTATGTGCACCTGCCACTGGATGAGAAACGTAACTATCACACGCTGGCTGGTTTACTGATGGATAGCCTGCAACACGTGCCACACGAAGGGGAAGTTTTACAGGTGGGAGATTACCTGCTGCGGACGTTGCAGGTAGAAAATCACCGCGTGCAGAAGGTGGAGATTGTGCCGCTGGCATCGGAGGTTGTGCAGAACCCGTAGCGGCGCAATAAATCGCGCCGCTACAACATCATCAGGGTTTGGCTTTGGACGGCTGTTGTTTATCCAGCCACTGATCCAGGCGGCTTTTCGCTTCACTCTGCAATTGCTGGCGCAAAACCTGATCCACCGGCAGCGAATATTGCAAATTGTCCCACTGACCGTACATACGCAGCGGGATAGTCTGCTCATTCATCACCGCAGCAAGCTTATCGTCGCCTTTCCAGCCACGCAGCATCATATTAATGGTGACATCCAGCTGACGAGTGGCGAGGTTAATATTGCCCTGGCTCTGCACGGCCAGATGGCTACTGCCACCCTGCAAATCCGGCAGGACGATGTTGCCATGATTCAGACTGATGCGACCGCTCAACTGCTGGATATTCTGGTCGTCGCTGGCGTCGTTGGTGACGCGATTGCTGATACGATCGACGGCACGGCGCACCATCTGCTGCAAATTGATCTGCGCCAGTTGCAGGTTGTTGGCGGTTAATTCCGCACTCCCCTGCCAGTTCTGTTTAGCATCATCGATACTCAGGCCGCTGCCACTCAAATCACCCTGCAGTGACACCGTTCCCTGTAACGCTTCCGGCAGTTCAAATGCCTTCAGCAGCGGCGCAATCGCCACCTGTGACAGTTCCGGTTGCAGCGTCACCTCAGTGACCGGATGACGAATATCTACCGTTCCCGGTATCGAGAACTGCCCGTCGCCCAGCTTGCCCTGCAATTGGCTGAGGGTCATCAGGCCCTCCTGATTGCTGGCGGCCAGTTGCAGATTGCTTAACGTCAATCCACGCCACACCGCTTTGTCCGCGTTGAGGTTCAGTGACAGGTCCATCATATTCAGCGGCGAATCGCTGTTGTCACGCTCACGCGGCTCGGCGATCACCGGGGTGCGTATCACGCTGACATGTTGCGGGGTACCGCTATCACTGACCGGGGCACTGGCCATCAGATTATCGAGATTCAGCGTCGAGGCATGCAGCTTTAGCGCGAACTGCTGCGGCAGAGAAATACGTCCTTGCGCGCTGCCATCAAGCGAACTGTCATTGGCACTCAGTTGCATTTTATTCAAGGCAAACTGCTGGCGGTCATTATTCCATTCACCTTCGCCACTCAGCGTCCCTTTGATTCCCTGGGTCGGCAAATTGGCGCCATCCAGCGTGTAATCCAGCGCATCAATCTGACCAGTCAAACGATGGGGATATTGCGCAGCATCAAGCTGTCCCTTGAGGCTGACCACAAGGTTGCGCTGATTGCGGGAAATACGGGTGCTGAGATCAATGCTGGCTTGCTTGCTGGCATCCTGAATCAGGTTGAGGTTCAGCGCGCGGAAGTTGTATTCGTCACCGCCCTGCTGCTGCCAAATCAGCAGGCTATCGGCAAGGCGCAGCTTACCAATATCAAATGACCAGCCATTGTTACTGGCAACCGGTTCGGCATCACGCGGCCCTACCGGTGCTCCCGTCGGCTTTTTCGCATCACTATCAGGCGTGACGCGGATGATGGCATTTTTCAGCATCACCTGGCTGACGCTCAGTTGATGAGAGAGTAACGGCCACAGGTTAACGTCGAGACGCATATTTTCCGCGATGACCACCGGCTGACTAGCCCCGGGCGCAGTCAGGCTCATCCGGCCAGCCAGAATGCTCAGCTGCGGCCAGACGTGCCAGCGCAGATCGCCACTGACCTGGAGCCGATAACCACTGCGTTGTTCCACCTGTTGTACCATATAGGTACGAAAGTCGTTGGGATTCACCAGCAACACCAGTGCTGTCATTCCCGCTACGACCACCACTAACAGGATGGCCAGCGTGGTTATCACTCTTCTCATTACATCCTCAATATCCGGCGATCAATCTTTGTCGATACGGCTGGCATCAGCACCCTGCTGGCCACGATATTTAGCATCTTCACGACGGTTGTACGGACGCGCCGCCGGGCCGGAGAGCGGCTCAAAACTCAGGGCACCAATCAGCATGCCGGGACGCAGTGCCAGCGGTAGCTTACCGGAATTATAAAATTCCAGCACGATGCGCCCCTGCCAGCCTGGGTCGATACGGTGTGCCGTCACATGCACCATTAACCCCAGACGGGCCAATGATGAACGACCATCCAGCCAGCCGACCAGATCATCCGGCAACGTCACTGATTCCAGCGTCACCGCCAGCGCCAGCTCGCCCGGATGCAGGAAGAACGCTTCCCCTTCCGGCAGCACAATTTCATCGCTCATCACGCGATCCAGTGCAGCACTCACCTCATGCTTTGGACCACTGAGGTCGATAAATGCCGCGGTGTGGCCGCGAAAGGTGCGGAACTGATTGCCGAGGCGCACATCGACCGTGGCACCATTAATACGCTCAACTGGCGGACGTGGCGAGATCGCCAGCTTACCGCTGTCCAGCCAGGTTTCTATATCGCGATCGCATAATCTCATCGCTGTGACTCCATGATTTAAGTGTAGCGAAAGGCTGCCGCTGATGTGACAACCTGAGCGCGTCACGTCCATCCGGACGCGGTTTATTCGAAGAACTGGTTAATTTTTGCCTTGAGGATATCAATGGCAATGCGGTTTTTCCCACCGCGCGGCACAATAATGTCGGCGTACTGCTTGGAGGGTTCGATAAACTGCAGGAACATCGGGCGAACCGTCTTCTGATACTGGCTCATCACTGAATCCATCGAACGGCCGCGTTCGTTAACATCACGTTTCATGCGACGCATCAGGCAGATATCCAGCGGGGTATCGACGAAAATGGAGAAATTCATTTCCTGACGCAGACGCGCATCAGTGAGCAGCAAGATCCCTTCGAGGATAATCACCTTTTTCGGCTTCAGGTGGATACACTCAGTGGTACGGGTGTGCTCAACATAGCTGTAAACCGGCAGTTCGATGTCCTGCCCCGCCTTCAGCGCCTGAAGATGTTGCAGCAGCAGGTCATGATCCATCGCACTCGGATGGTCATAATTGGTTTTGACCCTCTCTTCCATGGTCAGGTGGCTTTGATCTTTGTAGTAGGCATCTTCCGGGATTACCCCGATATGCTCGTCACCGACCTGGTCACGGATTTCACGATAGAGCGTGCTGGCAATAAGACTTTTTCCGGATGCGGATGCACCTGCAATGCCAACGATCACGCACTGATGGGACTTGTCAGTCATACTTTTTTAAGACCTGATAACTGGAGCCTGTTGAAGTCGGAACTTCGACGGGCCGATAATGAGAGGGTTTGGTTGGCGGCAATTATAGGTATTTCACCGGTTTGATGCCAGAGAAATGCGGGCCGTGGCTTTTCAGATTATCCCCTTTTGCAGCAAGCCGCTTAATCGATACACTGTTCTTCTGCCAATATTGCGTGCAATGTTGTGCCTGACCGTGTGTAAGTCCAAAGGAGATGTATGAGCTGGAAAACCCTGACCTATTTCGGTGACAGTATGCTGCTGATCCCCACTGCGGTGATCATCGCACTGGTGCTGCCGTGGAAAAGCGACAACCGCCGTACCGTGTGGTATTGGCTGCTGGCGTTTGGTCTGGCTGGTTTGCTGGTCAGCATTTCTAAAATTATGTTTCTTGGCTTTGGCATTGGCAGCGCCCGGTTTAACTTCACGGGCTTTAGCGGCCACAGCGCGATGTCTGCCACACTCTGGCCGGTAATGATGTGGCTGGTTTCCGGTCGCTGGTCCAGTTTCTGGCGCACGCTGACCATCAGTATCGGTTATCTGATCCCGATGATGGTCGGGTTATCCCGCCTCGCGATCCACGCACATTCACCCAGCGAAGTGATCGCTGGTCTGGCGCTGGGTTTTACACTCAGCAGCGCCTTCCTGCTTAGCCAGCGTGACACCGCGCTGAAAGCCTTTAGCCTGCCGCAGATGGGCGTAGCTTTTCTGGTGCCACTGTTACTCGTCAGCCATGGCCGCGTTGCCACCACACAGCAATTCCTTGAGCGCTTCTCTGCCGACCTTGCCGGTCTGGAAAAACCGTATACGCGTGCCGACCTCTTTCGTCAGTAACCTGACTGGCCCTTTGTTAACAAAGGGCCAGTCAATCTATTGAACAAGGGGCAAAAGTGAATTGGCGGCAGACATCTGTACCAGATGTGCTAGCATGCCTGATAGAGAATGACTGGCGCATTTTTCGTCGTGTTGCGAATGCGCGCTGCTGGATTCGTGCATGACCCTCGACATATTGACCTCGCAGTATGGCTCTAAGAAATATTGGCTCAGCGCCCTCTATCTGGGGGTAATCGCGTTTCTGCTAACGCTGTTTTGTCTGGAGCTAATTGTCGTCAGTGGGCGTATTTCGCCGCTGTGGTATTCCACCGCATTGATGACCATTGTGGTGTTCCGCGCCCCTGCGCCGCGCGTGCCGCTTCTGTTGCTGGGCTGTCTGATTGGCACTGCGCTAGCCAATCTGCTGATGATCGGTCCGGCAGTCAGTAACCTCAAATTTGCCTTACTGAATATGCTACAGGCGCTGATCGGTGGCATGATGCTCCGCGCGTTGCTTAACCGCAATGCACCACTGAATTCGCTGCTCGACTGGGGGCGTTACGTGGTGTGCGCCGGGCTGCTGGCACCGCTGGCAGGTGGGGTGCTGGCGCTGTGGATCCTGCATGTTGATGGCCAAGCCACACTGCCCTTTTTCTCGACCTGGGTAGTTTCAGAGATCATCGGTATGCTGGCGCTCGGTCCGGTGCTGCTGCTGTGGCCATCAGGTAAGCAGGAAAACCCGGTAGCGCGTCATCGCGGTCTGGAGACACTCTTCACCCTCGCCGTTACCCTGATCGCCAGTTATCTGAGCCTGCGCTATCTGCCGTGGCCCTTCACCTTTATTGTGGTGATTCTGTTCTGGTGCGCAGTACGCCTGCCGAAGTTTGAAGCTTTCTTACTTTTCCTGATCAACTCCAGCTTTATATCGTTCCTGCTGGCGTTTGGTCTGGTCAATCTCGGCCATGAGGATCGCATGCTGGGGCAGACCGGGACCTGGCTCCCCTTCCTGCTGGTATTACTCCCCAGCCATGTGATGGCTCTGGTGATGGATGCCTTTCAGCGTGAGAAAAACCATATCTCCGAAAATGAAACCCGCTTCCGTAATGCGATGGAATATTCCGCTATCGGCATGGCGCTGGTATCGCCGCAGGGCGGCTGGTTGCAGGTAAACCAATCGCTGTGTCGCACGCTGGGTTTCCCGGCTGATGAGTTGAAAAAACTCACCTTCCAGCAAATCACCCACCCGGACGATCTGGAATCCGACCTGCAGCAGCTGAACCGCCTGCTGAAGGGAGAAATCATGACTTATACCATGGAGAAGCGCTATTTCCGCAAAGATGGCGATATCGTCTGGGCGCGTCTGACGGTATCCATGGTGCGGGATACACAGCAGCAGCCGCTCTACTTCATTTCGCAGATTGTCGATATTTCCGAGCTGAAACAGAGTGAGCAGGTCAATCGTCGTCTGATGGAACGTATCACGCTGGCAAATGAAGCCGGGGGTATTGGCGTATGGGAGTGGAACCTGCTGACCGGTGAACTGATGTGGGATAAGCGCATGCACGAGCTGTATGGTCTGGCTGCCCATGAAGTGCCAACCTACGACCTGTGGATGCAGCGCGTGCACCCGTCAGAACAGGACTACGCCGCGCTTACGGTACAGGAAGCGATTGAGCGCCGCAGCGCGTTTCACATGGAATATCGCATCAACCTGCCGGATGGCATTCGCTATGTACGCACCGAGGCCAACCGTATCCTCAGCCAGGATGGGCAAATCGAACGCATGCTCGGCATCAGTCAGGATATCACCCATCTGCGTACCCTGAACGATGCGTTGTTCCAGGAAAAAGAGCGCATGGCAATCACCCTCGATTCGATCGGTGAGGCGGTGATCAGTACCAATGACGAAATGTGTGTCACCTTTATGAATCCGGTAGCGGAAATGATGACCGGCTGGACCCAGGATACGGCGGCGGGGCTGCCGATTTCTGAGTTACTCAATATTACGCGCGGAGCCAGTGGCCCTCGTCTCGAAAATTTATTGCTGTGCCAGTTACCGGCGGAAAAAACCACCCCCGGCCTGGAAGAGGAGCTGGTGCTGCATACCGCCGACGGTGGCGTGTTCGAAATCCATTACAGCATTACGCCGTTGAAAACCCTGACCGGCGAAAACATTGGTGCCGTGATGGTGATTCAGGACGTTAGCGAATCACGCAATATGATGAAGCGCCTGAGCTACAGCGCCTCACACGATATGCTGACACGTCTGCCCAACCGGCTGAGCTTTGAACAGCAACTCAAGCGTCTGCTGAGCGATGCCACGGTGCATCAGCATCAACACGTACTGGTGTTTATCGACCTCGATAAATTTAAAGCGGTGAATGATACCGCAGGCCATGCGGCCGGGGACGCGTTGTTGCGCGAGCTGGGTGAACTGATGCAGCATCATTTACGCAGCAGTGATTTCCTCGCCCGCCTCGGTGGTGATGAGTTTGGGCTGCTGCTGCCGGATTGTGAGGTGGACCAGGTTAGGGATGTGGTGCATCGCCTGGTCACGGCGGTCAATCAGTATCGCTTTATGTGGATGGAGAACGTCTACCAGGTCGGTGCCAGTGCGGGTATGACGCAAATTGATGAACATAACTGCATCAGCAACCTGGTGATGTCACAGGCGGATGTTGCCTGTTACAGCGCCAAACACGCCGGACGTGGTCAGTATCACGTTTACCAGGAAATACAGATGTAATCTGCCTTGCCTGCCCGCCTGAGCTGCGCTAAAGTCGCCCCCTTTTTTCAGGCATGGGGGAAATGATGTTTATCGGATTCGATTACGGCACAGCCAACTGTTCCATCGCAGTCAGCGATCGGGGCGTACCACGACTGCTTACGCTGGAGAATGGTCAGCGCCTGCTTCCCTCCATGATTTGCGCCCCGACCCGCGAAGCCATTAGCGAGTGGCTGTATCGCCATCATCAGGTACCTACCCCGGATAACGAAGGCCAGGCGTTGCTGCAACGCGCGTTACGCTTTAACCGCGAAGAAGATATCGATGTCACGCCGGGCAGCGTGCAGTTTGGCCTCACGGCGTTGCAGAACTATATGGTCGATCCGGAAGAGGTGTGGTTTGTAAAATCACCCAAATCCTTTCTCGGGGCCAGCGGCCTGAAACCACAACAGATCGCGCTGTTTGAAGATTTGGTGTGCGCCATGATGCTGCATATCCGTCAGCAAGGCGAAAGCCAGCTGGATCAACCGATTGAGCAGGCGGTCATTGGCCGTCCCATCAACTTCCAGGGGCTGGGTGGCGATGAGGCGAATGAACAGGCTCAGGGCATTCTGCTGCGTGCAGCAAAACGCGCCGGATTCCGCGATGTCGAATTCCAGTTCGAGCCGGTCGCCGCGGGCCTCGATTTTGAAGCCACGCTGGAAAAAGAAACGCGCGTGCTGGTGGTGGATATCGGCGGCGGCACTACCGACTGTTCGATGCTGCTGATGGGACCCGAATGGCGGAACAAAGCCGATCGCCGCGAGAGTTTACTCGGCCACAGTGGCTGCCGCGTCGGGGGTAACGATCTCGATATCATGCTGGCATTCAAAACCCTGATGCCCCTGCTCGGTCTTGGTGGCAGCACGCAAAAAGGCATTGCCCTGCCCGCTTTGCCGTGGTGGAACGCGGTGGCGATTAACGATGTTCCGGCACAGAGCGAGTTCTATTCCGCCGCCTGTGGCAAGTTGTTGCGTGATTTAATCCGCGATGCCCAGAACCCCGACCAGGTCACTCACCTGCTGAAAGTGTGGCAGCAAAAACTGAGTTATCGCTTGGTACGTGCGGCAGAGGAAAGCAAAATCGCCCTGTCCGAGCAGCCGATCACATCCGCCTCACTGGCATTTATTGCCTCACAGTTGCAGGCGGAAACCAGCACCAGCCAGCTGGAAGAGGCGATCAATCAGCCGCTGGAGCGGATTCTGGAACAGGTTCACCTGGCGCTGGCAACCTGCGCCACCAAACCTGAAGTGATCTATCTGACCGGCGGCAGCGCGCGTTCACCGATTCTGCGCGCGGCACTCCAACAAGCATTACCGGATACGCCGATCGCCAGCGGCGATGATTTTGGCTCGGTGACCGCAGGTCTGGCTCGCTGGGCTGAAATTATGTTTGCCTGAGATAAAAAAAGGCGTCCCGCAGGACGCCTTCCGCAAAGTTTCTGATTAGAAACTGATATTTGCCGCGATACCACCAATAAACGCATCTTTCACTTCGCTCACTGCACCCGGCGCCGTGACATATTGCAGGTTCGGACGCAGCTGGAGCCATTTGGTCAGCTGAGCGTTGTAGTAGATTTCATAGTTGTATTCTGAACCATCCTGAATCGGCAGATAGGTCGGGCTGTTGTAGTCCGTCTCACCGTTAGCCGCATTCTGCTGGCGTAATGCTGTGGTGTAAGAGCTGTTGACGTGAATACGTGCCGCACCAATACCAATTTCATCGGCAGGACGCGCGTCAAACGGCCCTTTCCAGGTAAAGCTGATGGATTGATAGTTGTCGGTTTTCGAGGTTTTGTGGTCGTTCATTACCGCCTGAACCGTCACGCCAAGACCACGGCTGGCATCGCCACCCTGTGCAGTCAGCTGTTGTTGCAACAGCACATAACCGCCGTAGGCATGCGCCTGATCCTGGTAACCACCGTTGCGCCAGCTACCGTAGACATCGCCATCTACTGAAGAATAGTAATAACCGATACGGTAGTTACCCGGCAGTTTGTCCGGACCAAAGGTGGGTTTCCAGCCCAATTCCACCGGCACCATATTGCCTAAGGAATTGCCCATATCGAGACGGAAGCCATTGCCGGTATCGTAGTTTTTCGGGTTATCGTTGTAGAAGCCCACCTGGAAGAAGACTTCCGGGGTAATGTTAAATTTGATACGACCGCCCCACTGGGAAACCGGCCAGTTGTACCAACGATCGCCACGCCAGTTACCGGCCTGGCCGCTACCGAATGCCAGGTTCTGGAACTTGCTATCAAAGTTATCGAAGTCTTCGCCCACCGTGACACGACCGGCTTTGATATCAACCACATCGTTAAATAATCCCTGACGTAACCAGAACTGCGTTAAACGCCAGGTCTGTCCACGACCATAAACTTCCTGCACAGAGGAGAGCATGCCGCTACGCGGATCGCCCACCTGATCAGAAATATTCTGGCCATTACGGTCGGTGATGGTCATCTGGAATTCAGCATCCTGCCAGTTCAGCAGTTTTTCCAGGTCTAAATTAACGCCAAACGCCCATTGGTCGCTGTAGCGCATTGAGGTGTTTTTATCGTAACCGCCACCCAGGTTAGAAGCACTTTCCATGGTGTAGTTAACATCAAACTTAACGCCATCATTCTCCAGTTGGGTTCGGTAACCGCCCCAGTCACCGAACATGTAGGGTGAATCGTAGCTGAATGCATCCGCTGCCACGGCAGAGGCACTCAGCAGAGCAAACATAATGGTTCCCGCGGCCAGACGGCTCGGGAGGCGTTGCACTGCTTCTTTTCTGTTCATGATGATTATTCTTTTGTGAGTTTCTGGAAAGATCGAGCAGAGAATAGTGCTGGGGTAGGGGGCGTTTTTGCAAATATGTGCTCAGAGTTCCGTAGAGTGACAGTTTTTTAACGCAATTGTGACAGCGATCTATGAATGAAAATCTTTTGCCGAAAATGGCATTTTTTGACTGGAAAAAATAATCGGACAGTTCCGAACCTATCTTATTGTTACGGCGCGATAAACCGTGCCGTAACCCTTCAATCATTAATTGGCTGCGCTGGCGCGGGACAGTTCTTCAATCTCCTGTTTGCTTAGCGTCAGCTGTGTCGCTTTCACCAGATCATCAATCTGCGACAGCGAGGTCGCGCTCACAATCGGCGCAGTGATGCTCGGGCGCGCAATCTGCCAGGCCAGTGCCACCTGGGTTGGCGATGCATCGTGCGAGTCGGCCACATCGTCCAGCGCTTCCAGAATAAGCAGGCCACGCGGATTGAGATATTTGGCAACCACGCCCTGCCCGCGTGCACTTTTGCTGGCATCCGCGGCTTTACGATATTTTCCACTGAGGAAGCCGCTCGCCAGTGAATAATAATTAATCACGCCCAGGCCATGTCCCACCGCGACCTGCTCCAGGCCGTTTTCGTAACCCTGGCGATCATAAAGGTTGTACTCAGGTTGCAGAGTTTCATAACGTGCTAATCCCTGCTGCTCGCTGATTTTTAGTGCTTCCTGCAAACGGTCGGCGCTGTAGTTAGAGGCTCCAATGGCACGGACCTTGCCCTCTTTGATCAGCGAATCAAACGCGGCCAGCGTCTCGGCCAGCGGGGTATCCTGATCGTCGCGGTGTGCCTGATACAGGTCGATGTAGTCGGTTTGCAGACGGCGCAGCGAATCTTCCACTGCCTGACGAATATATTGTGGCTTCAGGCCGGTTTTTTCCGGTGACAGCTCCATACCCACTTTGGTCGCCAGTACGATGCTGTCGCGTTTGCCGCTTTTCTTCAGCCATTTGCCAATGATAGTTTCGGATTCACCGCCTGCATTACCGGGTACCCAGCGTGAATAAACATCGGCGGTGTCGATGAACCACAATCCCTTCTCCACCAGCGCATCCAGCAGGGAAAACGAGGTTTTCTCATCAACGGTCCAGCCGAAGACATTACCTCCAAAAGTGAGAACCGGCACTGCAATACCACTGTCGCCAAGCTGGCGGGTAGATTGTTGACTCATTTTATTTCTCCTTAATTGAAACGAGACGGTATAGCTTCCGAGCTTAGCAAAGGGCCGAAACATGCTGGTGAAAAAATCCTGATAAATTCGTACAGAATATGAATAATTAGCAGGCTCAGAACGATATTCTTAATTCCTTCAATTTTTGCCCAGACCAGGCGATTACAATTCTTTGGTTTGCGCTCCGGTTGGTTGGGTTGCGCATTTTGGGAAACGACTACGCAGGAGAGCGCATCAATTCATGAAGAACCGACATCCGTTGTGGAAAAAAAGTCTCATCACCCTGGCGATCGTCGCTGTGCTGGCCGGAGGTTATTACTGGTGGCAGCATCCGGCAGAACCGAATAAACAACCACAGGCCGAAGGACAGCGCCATCATGGTCGTGGTGCCGGTGGCGCAAATGGTGGGGGTCGTCCACTGGCGCCGGTGCAGGCCGCAAACGCCGAATTACAAAGCGTTCCGCATTATCTGAGTGGGTTGGGCACCGTCACCGCCGCCAACACCGTCACAGTACGCAGCCGTGTGGATGGTCAGCTCATGGCGCTACATTTCAATGAAGGTCAGCAGGTGACTGCCGGGGCGTTACTGGCAGAAATCGATCCGCGCCCTTATCAGGTCGCATTGATTCAGGCTCAGGGACAACTGGCGAAAGATCAGGCCACACTGGCTAATGCGCGGCGTGATTTAGCCCGTTATGAACAACTGGCGAAAACCGCGCTGGTGTCGCAGCAGGAACTGGATACCCAACGTTCACTGGTGAGTGAAACCCTCGGTACCATCAAGGCCGATGAAGGTAACGTCGCCAGCGCCCAGCTCAATCTGACCTATAGCCGTATCACCGCCCCCATTTCCGGGCGGGTTGGCCTGAAACAGGTTGATGTCGGTAACTACGTGACTTCCAGTGATACCACTGGGTTAGTGGTGATCACGCAAACCCACCCGATCGACGTGGTGTTCAGCGTGGCAGAGAATAATATCAGCCAGATCCTCAAAGCACAGAAAAGCGGCCAGCCGCTGGTGGTGGATGCCTGGGATCGCAGCAATAAAACCCTGCTGACCTCCGGCACCCTGCTGAGTATTGATAACCAGATCGATGTCACCACTGGCACCATCAAACTGAAAGCGCGCTTCAGCAACGAGGATGACGCGCTGTTCCCCAACCAGTTCGTCAATGCGCGCCTGAAAGTCGATACCCTGCAGGATGCGGTGGTGATCCCCACCGCCGCATTGCAAATGAGTAATGAGGGGCATTTCGTCTGGGTGGTGAACAGCGAGAATAAAGTGAGTAAAAAACGGGTCACCGCCGGTTTGCAGGACAGCCAGCAAGTGGTGATCAGTGCCGGGCTGGCCGCAGGGGATCGCGTGGTCACAGATGGTCTGGACCGCTTAACTGAAGGGGCGACGGTCGAAATTGTCGCACCGCAAAGCACCACGCCGCTGAACCGGCGCGCCACCCAACCGGCACGTGGAGAACGTCAATAATGCAGGTGATGCCTCCCGACGCCAGCGGCGGACCGTCGCGCCTGTTTATTCTGCGCCCGGTGGCGACCACGCTGCTGATGATCGCCATCCTGCTGGCCGGTATTCTCGGTTATCGCTTCCTGCCGGTGTCCGCGTTGCCGGAAGTGGATTATCCGACGATTCAGGTCGTTACCCTCTACCCCGGGGCCAGCCCGGATGTGGTGACCTCCTCAATTACCGCACCACTGGAGCGTCAGTTCGGCCAGATGTCCGGGCTGAAGCAGATGTCCTCGCAAAGCTCCGGTGGCGCTTCGGTGGTCACACTGCAATTCCAGCTCTCATTGTCGCTGGATGTGGCGGAACAGGAAGTGCAGGCGGCGATCAACTCCGCCACCAACCTGCTACCCAGCGATCTGCCTAACCCGCCGGTTTACAGTAAAGTCAATCCGGCGGATCCGCCGATTATGACTCTCGCCGTCACCACCACCAGCATGCCGTTAACTCAGGTGCAGGATATGGTGGAAACGCGCGTGGCGCAGAAAATTTCCCAGGTCTCCGGTGTCGGGCTGGTGACCCTTTCTGGCGGGCAACGCCCGGCAGTACGAGTGCAAATGAACGCCCAGGCGCTGGCGTCGCTGGGGCTAACCAGCGAAACGGTGCGCACAGCGATCAGCAATGCCAACGTCAATTCAGCTAAAGGCAGCCTGGATGGCCCCACTCGTTCCATCACCCTGTCCGCCAACGACCAGATGACCTCCGCCGAGGATTATCGCCGCCTCATCATCAGCTACAACAATGGCGCACCGGTGCGTCTGGGTGATATTGCCACCATTGAACAGGGAGCAGAAAACAGCTGGCTCGGTGCCTGGGCCAATCGGCAGCCCGCGATTGTGCTTAACGTACAACGTCAGCCGGGGGCCAATATCATTGCCACCGCTGATAACATTCGCGCCCTGCTGCCATCACTCACCGCAGCGCTGCCTAAGTCGGTTGAGGTCACACTGCTGACCGACCGCACCACCAATATCCGCGCCTCCGTTGCGGATACCCAGCATGAACTGATGCTGGCGATTGGTCTGGTGGTGATGATCATTTACCTGTTCCTGCGTAATGTCCCGGCGACCATTATCCCGGCGGTAGCGGTGCCACTGTCACTGGTGGGCACCTTTGCCGCGATGTATTTCCTCGGTTTCTCCATTAACAACCTGACGCTGATGGCGCTGACCATTGCCACCGGCTTCGTGGTTGATGATGCCATCGTGGTGATCGAGAATATTTCCCGTTATCTGGAGAAAGGTGAGAAACCCCTGACCGCCGCACTGAAAGGCGCAGGCGAAATCGGGTTCACCATCATCTCCCTGACCTTTTCGTTAATTGCCGTGCTGATTCCGCTGTTATTTATGGGCGATGTGATTGGCCGCCTGTTCCGCGAATTTGCCGTTACCCTCGCGGTGGCGATCCTGATTTCCGCCGTGGTGTCGCTGACGCTGACGCCAATGATGTGCGCGCGTATGCTAAGCCTCGAATCGCTGCGTAAACAAAACCGTTTTTCCCGCGCCAGTGAAGCGATGTTTGACCGTATCATCGCCGGTTATGGTCGCTGGCTGACACAGGTACTTCGACATCCCTGGCTGACGCTGTCGGTGGCGCTCGGCACCCTGCTGCTTACCGTGTTGCTGTGGATAGCGATTCCCAAAGGCTTCTTTCCCCAGCAGGACAACGGCATTATTCAGGGGACATTGCAGGCTCCGCAGTCGGTTTCCTATGCCAGCATGGCGCAACGCACGCGTGATGTGGCGTCGATTGTGATGAAAGATCCGGCAGTGCAGAGCCTGACGTCATTTGTCGGTGTTGACGGCACCAATGCCGCGCTCAACAGCGCACGGCTGCAAATCAACCTGAAACCCCTGTCCGAGCGTGATGACCGCATCCCGGCGGTACAAAAAAGGCTACAGGCAGCGGTGGCGCAGATTCCGGGGGTCTCGCTCTGGTTGCAGCCGGTACAGGATCTCACCATCGATACCCAGGCCAGCCGCACCCCCTATCAGTTCACGCTGCAATCGGGTTCGCTGGAGTCGCTCAGTACCTGGGTTCCTGCGCTGCTTAACCAGCTCAATACCCTGCCTGAGTTACGCGATGTCAGCAGCGACTGGCAGGATCAGGGGCTGGAAGCCTTTATTCGCGTCGATCGCGACAGCGCCAGCCGACTCGGCATCACCATGGCGGATATCGACAATGCGCTGTACAACGCCTTTGGTCAGCGCCTGATCTCCACCATCTACACCCAGGCAAATCAGTATCGCGTGGTGCTGGGGCAAAACAACGATGCCACACCCGGCCTTGCCAGCCTTGACGGCATTCGTCTTGCCAGCACCGCTGGTGGCAGCGTACCGCTCAGCGCCATTGCCACGGTGGAGGAACGTCACGCCGCACTGAGCATCAACCATCTTGACCAGTTCCCGTCAGCCACGTTTTCATTTAACGTCGCCGAGGGCTATTCACTGGGTGAAGCGGTTAAAGCCATCAGTGCGGCGGAAGACCAGGTGGGGATGCCTGCCGAGATGATGACGCAATTCCAGGGCAGCACGCTGGCGTTCGAGGCGGCGCTGACCAGCACGGTGTGGCTGATTATCGCGGCGGTGGTGGCGATGTATATCGTGCTCGGCGTGCTGTACGAGAGTTTTATTCACCCCATCACCATCCTCTCAACGCTGCCCACCGCCGGGGTGGGTGCGCTGCTGGCGCTGATGCTGAGCGGTAACGAGCTGGATATTGTGGCCATCATCGGCATCATCCTGCTGATCGGTATCGTGAAGAAAAACGCCATCATGATGATCGACTTCGCGCTGGCCGCCGAACGTGAACAGGGGATGGCACCCTATGAGGCGATTTATCAGGCCTGCCTGCTGCGTTTCCGCCCGATACTGATGACAACCCTGGCGGCGTTGCTTGGCGCGTTGCCACTGATGCTGAGCATGGGTGCGGGTGCTGAGCTGCGGCGTCCACTGGGGATCGCGATGGTAGGGGGACTGATCCTCAGCCAGATCCTGACGCTGTTCACCACGCCGGTGATCTACCTGTTATTTGACCGTCTGGCGCACGCCACGCGCCGCCGCTTCCAACGTTCGGAGGCACAACCGTGAAGTTTTTCGCCCTGTTTATCCACCGGCCTGTCGCTACCACGCTGCTGACGCTGGCGATTGCGCTGGCGGGTATTCTCGGCTTCCGCCTGCTGCCGGTTGCGCCACTGCCGCAGGTGGATTTTCCGGTAATTGTGATTTCCGCTTCCCTGCCCGGCGCCTCGCCGGAAACCATGGCGTCGTCAGTCGCGACCCCGCTGGAGCGCTCGCTCGGGCGTATCGCCGGGGTCAGCGAGATGACCTCCACCAGCTCGCTCGGCAGCACCCGTATTATTCTGGTGTTTGATTTTGACCGCGATATTAACGGTGCGGCGCGCGATGTGCAGGCGGCGATCAATGCCGCGCAAAGCCTGCTGCCGACGGGTATGCCGAGCCGTCCGACTTATCGCAAAGCCAACCCGTCCGACGCGCCCATCATGATTCTGACGCTGACCTCGGACATTTATAATCCCGGTCAGCTGTATGATTACGCCTCAACCCAGCTGGCACAGAAATTGTCGCAGATTGAAGGCGTTGGCGATGTCACCGTCGGGGGGAGTTCATTACCGGCGGTGCGTGTCGATCTCAATCCACAGGCGCTGTTTAATCAAGGCGTATCGCTGGATGCGGTGCGCACTGCCATTGTTAACGCCAACCAGCGCCGCCCGCAGGGTGCGATTGACGATCAGCAACTGCGCTGGCAGCTGCGTACCAACGATGAACTGCAATCGGCCAGCGATTACCAACCGCTGGTGGTGAACTATAACAACGGGGCGTCCGTCAGACTGAGTGACGTGGCCAACGTGCAGGATTCAGTGCAGGACGTGCGTAACGCCGGGATGACCAATGGTAAACCCGCAGTGCTGCTGATCATCCGTAAGTCACCAGATGCCAACATTATCGATACGGTTGACCGCATCCGCGCCGAACTGCCGCTGCTGCATGATGTGATCCCGGCGTCTATTGACTTACAGGTCGCTCAGGATCGTTCGCCGACCATTCGCGCCTCTCTGCATGAGGTGGAGCAGTCGCTGGTGATTGCTGTGGCGCTGGTGATTCTGGTGGTATTTTTCTTTTTACGCGATGGCCGCGCCACGCTGATCCCCGCCGCAGCGGTGCCGGTTTCGCTGATTGGCACCTTTGCCGCCATGTATCTGTGTGGCTTCAGCCTGAACAACCTGTCGCTGATGGCGCTGACCATCGCCACCGGCTTTGTGGTGGATGATGCCATCGTGGTGCTGGAGAACATTGCGCGCCATGTGGAAGCGGGGATGAAACCCCTGCAGGCCGCGTTGCAGGGGGTGCGCGAGGTCGGATTTACCGTGCTGTCGATGAGCCTGTCGCTGATTGCGGTATTCCTGCCGCTGCTGATGCTGGGCGGCCTGATTGGGCGTTTCTTCTCCGAGTTCGCCATCACCTTGTCAGTGGCGATTCTGATTTCGCTGTTTGTCTCCATCACCCTGACACCGATGATGTGCGCGTATTTGCTCAAGCCCCAGGCCCGTCGCGCGCAACCGCGCTTACGGGGTTTTGGTCGGCTGCTGATGGCGGTACAGCATGGCTACGGTCGCTCGCTGGGCTGGGTTCTGGATCATGCGCGTTGGGTACTGCTGGTGTTGATCGCTACCGTCGGTCTGACCATCTGGCTGTTTATTTCTATCCCCAAAACCTTTATGCCAGAGCAGGATACCGGGCGGCTGACTGGCTTTATTTCCGCCGATCAGAGCATCTCCTTCCAGGCGATGCGCGGCAAATTGCAGGATTTCATGAACATCATCAAAGCCGATCCGGCGGTGGATAACGTCACCGGCTTTACCGGCGGTTCGCGTACCAACAGCGGTTCGATGTTCATCTCGCTTAAACCTTTATCTGAGCGCAGCGAAAATGCGCAGCAAGTGATTGCGCGCCTGCGCATCAAACTGGCGAAGGAACCGGGCGCAAATCTCTACCTCAACGCGGTGCAGGATCTTCGCATCGGAGGACGTGAATCCAACGCCAGTTATCAGTACAGCCTGCTGTCCGATAATCTGACGGACCTGCGCACCTGGGAACCGCAGATCCGTCAGGCATTCTCCAGCTTGCCGGAACTGGCCGACGTTAACTCGGATCAACAGGACAAAGGCAGCGAAATGGACCTGACGTACGATCGCGACAGCATGGCACGGCTGGGCATCGATGTCTCCGCCGCCAACGCGCTGCTAAATAATGCCTTTGGTCAGCGTCAGATTTCCACCATTTATCAGCCGCTGAATCAGTACAAAGTGGTGATGGAAGTCGATCCACGCTACACCCAGGATATCAGCTCGCTGGACCAGATGTTCGTGATCAATAGCGATGGCAAAGCTATCCCGCTGAGCTGGTTTGCCCGCTGGCAACCGGCCAACGCGCCGCTGTCCGTTAACCATCAGGGCTTATCGGCCGCTTCGACTATCTCATTCAACCTGCCGGAAGGGGTATCCTTATCCCAGGCGTCGGATGCCATCGACCGCACCATGACGGCACTCGGTGTGCCCGCCAGCGTACGCGGCAGCTTTGCTGGTACCGCGCAGGTGTTCCAGCAATCACAATCCAGCCAGCTGTACCTGATTCTGGCGGCAATTGCGGCGGTCTATATCGTGCTGGGGATTTTGTACGAGAGCTACGTCCACCCGCTGACCATTCTCTCTACCCTGCCCTCGGCCGGGGTCGGCGCGCTGCTGGCGCTGGAGCTGTTTAATACGCCGTTCAGCCTGATTGCGCTGATTGGCATTCTGCTGCTGATTGGCATCGTGAAGAAAAACGCCATCATGATGGTCGATTTTGCCCTCGAAGCTGAACGCAAAGGCAATCTGACCGCACGTGACGCGATTTTCCAGGCCTGCCAGCTGCGTTTCCGCCCGATCATGATGACCACACTGGCGGCGCTGTTTGGTGCACTGCCACTGGTGCTGACCAGCGGCGACGGCGCGGAACTGCGTCAGCCGCTCGGCATCACCATCGCCGGTGGCCTGGTGATGAGCCAGTTGCTGACGCTCTACACCACCCCGGTGGTGTATCTGATGATGGATAAGCTGCGGCGCAGGAAGCGTCCGGTACTGATCAACATTCAGGAGAATTGACGGGATGAAGAAACCATGACCACTCAGAACGCGACAGTGCGCTGGCAGCTGTGGATTGTCGCTTTTGGCTTTTTTATGCAGTCGCTGGATACCACCATCGTTAACACAGCCATCCCGTCGATGGCGCATGACCTTAACGTCAGCCCGCTGCATATGCATTCGGTGATTGTGTCCTACGTCCTGACAGTGGCCGTCACCCTGCCGCTCAGCGGCTGGCTGGCGGACCGCTTTGGCGTGCGCAATATCTTCTTCACCGCCATCGTGTTATTCAGCATTGGCTCGATATTTTGCGCCTTCTCCTCCTCGCTGGATCAACTGATCCTGGCGCGTGTGATTCAGGGGGTGGGCGGCGCGATGATGGTGCCGGTCGGGCGCTTAACGGTGATGAAAATTGTCCCACGCGAGCAGTACATGTCGGCAATGACTTTTGTCACCCTGCCCGGCCAGGTGGGCCCACTCCTCGGCCCGGCGCTCGGCGGCATCCTGGTGCAGTACGCCAGCTGGCACTGGATCTTCCTGATTAATATCCCGGTAGGCATTATCGGCGCGATCGCCACGCTGGCCATCATGCCCAACTACACCATGCAAACCCGGCGCTTCGATTTTCTCGGTTTTGGCCTGCTGGCGGTGGGTATGGCAACTCTGACGCTGGCGCTGGATGGACAGCGCAGCACCGGCGGCTCACCGTTGCTGCTCGGCCTGCTGATCCTGGTTGGCGTGTTTTCCCTGCTGTTCTACCTGATGCATGGTCGCAACAACGACAACGCCTTGTTCAGTCTGAAATTATTCGATAACCGTATCTATTCCATCGGCCTGCTCGGCAGCTTTACTGGCCGCATCGGCAGCGGCATGTTGCCGTTTATGACACCGATTTTCCTGCAAGTCGGTCTCGGGTTTAGCCCGTTTCATGCTGGCCTGATGATGATTCCCATGGTGCTGGGCAATATGGGGATCAAACGCGTGGTGGTCAGGATCGTCAATATGTTTGGCTACCGCAACGCGCTGGTGGGCGGCACCTGCGCGCTGGCGCTGGTGGTGCTGCTGTTTCCAGCGGTGGCGCTGCTCGGCTGGACCTGGCTGTTGCCGGTGGTGTTGTTACTGCAGGGCATGGTTAACGCTATCCGCTTCTCCTCAATGAATACCCTGACGCTGAAAGAGTTACCTGACGATCTGGCGTCCAGCGGCAACAGTTTACTGTCAATGATTATGCAGCTCTCCACCAGTATCGGGGTGACCGTGGCTGGTCTGCTGCTCGGTGCTTTCGGTCATGGCGCGGTGGTGAATAGTGCTGCGGCCCATCAAACCTTTATCTACTCCTACCTGAGCATGGCGCTGGTGATTATCCTGCCTGCGCTGGTGTTCTGGCGCGTGCCGCAGGATGTGAGCAAAAACGTCGATTTGCGACGAAAAAGGAGCGAAGGATGAAGCGGCCAGTAAAACTCGGGATTGGTCCCAAGCTGTTTTTGGCCATTTTTTCCACCTGCATGCTAGTGATTATCATCATGCACTGGGGAGTGCGACTCAGCTTTGAACACGGCTTCGTGGATTACATCCGCAAAGGCAACGAACAACGTTTGACGCTGCTCAGCGATGCGCTGGCCGATCAATACGAGCAGCACGGCAACTGGGATTTCCTGCGCAATAATGACCGCCTGATTTTTACCATCCTGCGTTCGCTGGAGCAGAATCCCGGCAGCGAAAATCAGTTGCCACCCCACGGCTGGCGTACCCAGTTCTGGATCATCGACCAGCAGTACAAAGTGCTGTCCGGCCCGCGTTCACCGGTACCGCCTGAAGGCACAAGGCGCAACATTACCACCAGCAACGGTAAAGTGGTTGGCTGGGTGATTGGTTCTCCGGCGGAACGCCTGACGCGCAGCACCGATATCAATTTTGACCAGCAACAACGCCGTACCAGCTGGATCATTGTGGCGTTTACCGCACTGATGGCGGCGCTGGCGACCTGGCTGATGGCGCGCGGTTTACTGGCCCCGGTGAAACGGCTGGTGGATGGCACCCATCATCTGGCCGCAGGGGATTTCGCCACCCGGGTTGAAGTGGGCAGCAGCGACGAGCTTGGTCAACTGGCGCGTGACTTCAACCAGCTCGCCAGTTCACTGGAAAAAAATGAGAGCAATCGCCGCGCCTTTATGGCGGATATCTCCCACGAACTGCGGACTCCGCTGGCGATTTTGCGCGGTGAGCTGGAAGCGATGCAGGATGGCGTTCGTAAACTGACGCCGGAGGCCATCGTCTCGCTGCAAAGCGAAGTGGTGGTGCTGACCAAACTGGTAGACGATCTGCATCAACTGTCGCTGTCGGATGCAGGCGCCCTTGCCTACCGCAAGCAGACAGTGGATTTGGTCCACCTGCTGGAAGTGGTGGCAGGCAGTTTTGGTGAGCGCTATCGCAGCCGCCAACTGACATTACAGCTGTCGCTGCCTGCTGAGGCGGCCAGTTTCGGCGATCCGGATCGGCTGATGCAGTTGTTCACCAATCTGCTGGAAAACAGCCTGCGCTATACCGATGCGGGTGGTCAGGTACGTCTGACCATGAAAAACCAGGGTGACCATTGGCAGCTGTGCTTTGCAGACAGCGCACCCGGTGTCGATCCGACCCATCAGGCACGGCTTTTTGAGCGCTTCTTCCGTGCCGAAAGCTCACGCAACCGTGCCAGCGGCGGTTCGGGCCTCGGCCTGGCCATCTGCAAAAATATTGCGGAAGCGCATGGCGGCAGCATCAGTGCAGATCTCTCTGATTTAGGTGGACTGCAAATCACGCTAAACTTGCCCTATGTTCCTCACTAAGCGCAGCCTATGAGCACGGAAAAGCAAGACCCTTTAATCCTTGTTGTTGAAGACGAGCCAAAACTGGCGCAGCTGATGATTGATTATCTGCAGGCGTCTAACTACCGCACCCATCACATTGGCGATGGCAGCGAGGTGCTGACTTATGTGCAGCAGTCTCCGCCAGATCTGATGCTGCTGGATTTAATGCTGCCTGGCCGTGATGGCCTGACCCTGTGCCGTGAAATCCGCCGTTTTTCCGATCTGCCGATCATTATGGTGACGGCGCGCACTGAAGAGATCGATCGCCTGCTGGGGCTGGAAATCGGTGCCGACGATTACATTTGTAAGCCATTCAGTCCGCGTGAAGTGGTGGCTCGGGTGAAAACCATCCTGCGCCGTGTCAAACGCTCGCCGGAAGAAGCCCAGCAGGCGTCCCATTTGCTGATTGATGAAAGCCGCTTTCAGGCCAGCTGGCGCGAACAGCCGCTGGAGCTGACGCCCGCCGAGTTTCGTTTGCTGAAGACTCTGGCGCTGGAGCCGGGCAAAGTATTTTCGCGCGAGCAGCTGCTTAACCATTTGTACGACGACTACCGCGTGGTCACCGATCGCACCATCGACAGTCACATCAAAAATCTGCGCCGTAAGCTGGAAAATCTCGATGCCGAGCAACCCTTTATCCGTGCGGTATACGGTATGGGCTATCGCTGGGAAGCCGATGTGTGCCGCTTAGTGTAGCAGGCAGCGCATTACCTTGATCCAGGTCAATTTACTTCGCGGTGGCCCTGCCTAAAATTCCCCACCTTTTGCAGGGCCGTCTGACACGGCCACTGCACATGCTATCCACAATGGCATGCTGACCTGACATCAGTGAGATCCCATGTTTAAACCTGAACTGCTTTCTCCAGCGGGAACGTTGAAGAATATGCGCTATGCCTTTGCCTATGGTGCCGACGCGGTGTATGCCGGTCAGCCTCGTTACAGCCTGCGCGTGCGCAATAACGAATTCACCCATGAAAACCTCGCCAAAGGCATTGATGAAGCCCATCGGCTCGGTAAAAAATTCTACGTCGTCGTTAATATCGCACCGCATAACGCCAAGCTGAAGACCTTTATCCGCGATTTGACGCCGGTGGTGGCGATGCAGCCCGATGCGCTGATCATGTCCGATCCCGGTCTGATTATGCTGGTGCGCGAAGCCTTTCCGGCGATGCCGATTCATCTTTCGGTGCAGGCTAATGCCGTCAACTGGGCGACAGTGAAATTCTGGCAGCAGATGGGCCTGACGCGGGTGATCCTGTCGCGTGAATTGTCACTGGAAGAGATTGCCGAGATCCGCCAGCAGGTGCCGGAAATGGAAATCGAGATCTTCGTACACGGTGCGCTGTGTATGGCGTATTCCGGCCGTTGCCTGCTCTCGGGCTACCTGAACAAACGCGATCCCAACCAAGGTACCTGCACCAACGCCTGCCGCTGGGAATACAAGGTGGAAGAAGGCCAGCAGGATGAAGTCGGCAATATTGTCGGTTTTCATCAGCCGGTGGAGATGCAGGACAGCACACCGACGCTCGGCATCGGTACCCCCACCGACCGGGTGTTTCTGCTGGAAGAAAAGATGAAACCCGGCGAGACCATGAGCGCCTTTGAGGATGAACATGGTACGTACATCATGAATTCCAAAGATCTGCGCGCGGTGGCGCATGTTGAGCGTTTGAGTCAGATGGGAGTGCATTCACTGAAGATTGAGGGGCGTACCAAGTCGTTTTATTACTGTGCACGTACCGCGCAGGTTTATCGTCGGGCCATTGACGATGCCGCCGCCGGTAAGCCCTTCGATCCCGCGCTGCTGGAAACGCTGGAAGGGCTGGCACATCGCGGCTATACCGAAGGTTTTCTGCGTCGCCATACCCATGACAGTTACCAGAATTATCAGCAGGGTTACTCGGTATCCGAACGCCAGCAGTTTGTCGGCGAGTTTACCGGCGAACGCCGGGGTGACTGGGCGCAGGTGGCAGTGAAGAACAAATTCCTGCTCGGTGATGAACTGGAGATTATGACTCCCAACGGCAATCTGAACTGTCGGCTGGAAGCAATGCAGAATGACAAAGGCAACGCAGTTGAGGTAGCTCCGGGTGACGGTCACCGCATCTGGTTGCCGGTGCCGGAACATGTCGATCTCACTTTCGCCCTGCTGCTGCGTAATTTTATCGATGGCGACAGTACGCGCGATCCGCACGCCAGCAATCGCACGTAATGAAAAGAAATGGTTGAAATTAGAACAAGATCACAGACCGCCGTTTCGCCCTGGCGTAAACTCGCTTCCGCTGCTAACGAGTAACAATAAACAGCAGGTAGTACCAGGAACCACCTCATTCACCCGCCCGGCTCCCCCGTGCGGGTTTTCTTTTTTCGTCACCTGCCGATAAAGTTCCCTGCCCAGCTATGCTATAACCACCTGTCTGAGAAAGCATTAAGGGACGAATCATGCAAAACAAACCGCTGACGTTATTGATCCTCAACGGCAAAGGCGCCGGAAATGAGGAACTACGGACCGCCGTCAATCAACTGCGTGACGAAGGCTTTAATCTGGCCGTGCGTGTCACCTGGGAAAAAGGCGATGGTGACCGTTATGTCCAGGAAGCGGTCAGTTTACAGGCTGAAACCGTGGTGGCGGGTGGCGGTGATGGCACCATCAATGAAATCGCTACCGCACTGGCCGCATTAGCGGAATCACAACGACCGGTACTGGGGATTTTACCGCTTGGCACGGCCAATGATTTTGCTACCAGCGCCGGTATCCCGCTGGAGATGGAACCGGCATTGCGCCTGGCGGTGCTTGGCAAGGCCAGCGCCATCGACCTGGCGCGGGTGAATGGCGATCGCTACTTTATCAACATGGCAACCGGGGGCTTTGGCACCCGTATCACCACGGAAACGCCAGAGAAACTCAAATCGGCGCTCGGCGGCGTCTCGTATTTTATTCACGGTTTGACCCGCGTTGATACCTTAAAGCCGGATAGCTGCGAAATCAGCGCCGCGGATTTTAACTGGCAAGGCGATGCGTTGGTGATCGGCATTGGTAATGGTCGCCAGGCGGGCGGTGGGCAGAAATTATGCCCGGATGCGTTGATCAATGATGGTCAGCTCAACCTGAGTATCGTCACGGCTCAGGAGTTGCTGCCTACCCTGCTGCATTCACTGACGCGCGATGATGAAAACCCGAACATAGTCGGCGCGAAGTTACCGTCACTGCATATTCGCTCACCCCATGAGATGACCTTCAATCTCGATGGCGAACCGCTCACCGGCAGTGAATTCCAGATTGAGGTACTGCCAGGCGCGCTGAGCTGCCGTTTACCGCCGCAGTGCCCGTTGCTGGCGTGATCTGAGCAATATCCCCCGAAGCAGCGCGATTTATCGCGCATTTTTTCACCACACCGCGCAAGACGTTGCGCGATAAATCGCGCCGCTACCACTCTGTGTCTGTACCTGCCCATCTTGTGACCCTCTTCACAACTCCGCAACGTAGACTTGTATGGTAGTATTTGTGCGCGTATTTTTTCCTCATTGAATTCCCGTTAATGCCCAATCCCCCCTGAAGAGGATGCCAGGCAAGGAGCTGATGATGAAAAGTGTCGTGATTAAACAACCGGGTGAACTGGTGCTGGCGGAGCGTCCTGTGCCGCAACCTGCCGCCGGAGAAGTGCGCGTTAAAGTCCAGTTTGCCAGCATCTGTGGCTCCGATGTGCATATCTGGCACGGTCATAATCCATTCGCCAGATATCCACGCGTGATCGGTCATGAATTCTTTGGTGTGATCGATGCCACAGGTCTCGGTGTTGATGAACGTCGTATTGGTGAACGCGTGGCCGTCGATCCGGTGGTGAGTTGTGGTCACTGCTATCCCTGCTCCATTGGTCGCCCCAATGTTTGCAAAGAACTCCAGGTGATTGGCGTGCACCGCGATGGTGGCTTTAGCGAGTTCGCTGTCGCCCCGGCCAAAAATGCCTTCCGTTTGCCCGACAGCATTCCCGATAAACTGGCCAGCATGGTCGAGCCTTTCACCATCGCCGCCAACATCACCGCGTTCCTGCAACCGCAGCCGCAGGATGTCGCATTGATTTATGGTGCCGGTCCGATGGGTCTGACCGCCATTCAGGTATTGAAAGGGGTCTACGGCGTTAAACAGGTACTGGTGGTGGACCGTCTGCCAGAGCGCCTGGCGCTGGCGCAACAAAACGGTGCCGACCAGGTGTTTAATAACAGCGAGATCCCGCTGGCTGCCCAGCTTGAAGGGGTGCAGCCCACGCTCATCATTGATGCCGCCTGCCATCCGACCATTCTGGCGGAAGCGGCCGCCCTCGCCTCACCGGCAGCCCGCATCGGCCTGCTGGGCTTCTCAGGCGAACCCTGCAGCATTACGCAGCAGAGCCTGACCAGCAAAGAGCTGTCGCTGTTTACTTCGCGTCTCAACAGCAACCGTTTTCCGCAAGTGATTGAGTGGATGGAAAAAGGCCAGATTCAGCCAGAGAAACTGGTTACGCACTATTTCCCGCTGGCGGAAATTGAACGCGCGATGACGTTGTTCGAAAAAGACCCACGCACCTGCTGCAAAGTGATTCTGCACATGGCCTGAGTTAACCTTCACACCAGGTGTCCTCCTGCCGGTACGTACCCACCGGCAGTACTACTATAAAGATGATGATGTCGGAGTTTCTATGTTGAAGAATCTGCGCTGGACCCTCGTACTGCTGTTGTTCCTGGTTTATATGATCAACTACCTCGATCGTATTGCCTTGTCCCTGACCGTTCCGCTGGTGGAAAAAGATTTGATGATCAATGCCGAGCAGTTCGGCATGATTTTCGGCAGTTTCTTCTTCGGCTATGCCTTGTTCAACTTTATCGGCGGCCTCGCCACCGATAAATTCGGTCCGACCATTGTGCTCGGCACTGCGGTGGGCATGTGGTCGCTGTTTTGCGGTATGACCGCGCTTGCTACCGGCTTCTGGTCGATGATGATCCTACGCGTGCTGTTCGGCATGGCAGAAGGGCCAATCTGCGCCTCGGCCAACAAAGCCATCAATGGCTGGTTCCCGAAAAAACAGGCAGCCACTGCCATGGGCTTATTAAGTGCCGGTTCCCCGCTCGGTGGCGCAGTCGCTGGTCCAATTATCGGCTATCTGGCGCTGTCATTCGGCTGGCGTCCGGCCTTCGTTGCCATCTGCGTGATTGGTCTGGTGTGGATGGCAATCTGGTTCTTTATCGCGGCGGATAACCCGACGAAAAGCAAACGTGTCTCACCGGCAGAGCGTGCGCTGGTGGAAAAACTGAAAGCTGAACAGTCGAATGAAGAAGAGGACCTGGCCGGGGCCGCGCACGGTATGGGTTACTATCTGCGCCAGCCAATCATCCTGGTCACGGCATTCGCCTTCTTTTGCTACAACTACATTCTGTTCTTCTTCCTGAGCTGGTTCCCGGCGTATCTGGTGCAAGCGCATGGTCTGGATATCAAAGCCATGAGTATCACCACCATGATCCCGTGGATTGTCGGTTTCGTCGGTCTGGCGCTGGGTGGCTGGATTTCCGACAAAATTTTCAACATCACCGGTAAGTTACTGTTGTCGCGTAAAATTGTGCTGGTGGTCTCACTGCTGGCCGCCGCAATTTGTGTCGCACTGGCGGGTACGATAAAAGAGGTCAATTCGGCGGTGATCATGATGTCGATCTCCATCTTCTTCCTCTACATCACTGGCGCGATCTATTGGGCGATTATTCAGGACGTGGTGCACAAAAGCCGTGTCGGCAGCATCAGTGGCTTTATCCATCTGGTGGGTAGCCTGTCGGGCATCATTGGTCCTATCGTCACCGGCTTTATCGTCCAGCACACCGGTAAATTTGACAGCGCCTTTGTGCTGGCCGGAGTGGTCGCTGGCCTGGGTGCGCTGCTGGTGCTGTTTGTCATTCGCAGCCCGAAAACCAGCAACAAACCGGTTTCCGCTTAACAGATTGATCATGACGGGGCGGTTCCGCGCCCCGTTTGCTAAAAGGAATGATGATGTTAGAGATTGAACGCCTTCCCGCCGACGTACAACGTCCGAGCTATGACCGCAACAAACTGAAAACCCGCATGGTCCACATCGGGTTTGGTGCCTTTCACCGCGCCCATCAGGCACTGGCGAGCGACAAACTGGCCGCTCAGGGCAGTGACTGGGGTTACTGTGAAGTCAACCTCAACAGCGGCGTATTAATCGAGGCGCTGCGCCAGCAGGACTTACTCTACACCCTGACCGAAATGGCCGATGACAGTCTGCATACCCGGGTGATTGGGGTGATCACCGCCGCCCTGCATGGCAAGGGGGATGGCATCGAGGCGGTGATTGAGGCCATGAGCCAGCCGGATGTGGCGATTGTGTCGATGACGGTCACCGAAAAAGGCTACTGCCACCTGCCTGCCAGCGGCAACCTCAACCCGGATCATCCTGATATCGTTCACGACCTGGCCCAGCCGCAGGCACCACGCTCTTTACCGGGGCTGATTCTGGCTGCGATCATCCGTCGCCGCGAACGGGGTTTAGCGCCGTTTAGCGTGATGTCCTGCGACAACATGCCGGAGAACGGTCACGTGACGCGCAACGTGATCGTCCAGCTGGCGGAACGTCACAGCAGCGATCTGGTCGATTATATTAAAGCCCACCTCTCCTTCCCCTCGACCATGGTCGATCGCATCGTTCCGGCCATGACTGATGCCGCATTCGCCACCCTGGCGGCACGACTCGGCAGCAGCGATCCGGTTGCCGTGGAAGCGGAACCCTTCTTCCAGTGGGTGATCGAAGACAATTTTGTCAGTGGCCGTCCCGCCTGGGAGAATGCCGGGGCTGAGCTGGTGAGCGATGTGCTGCCGTTCGAAGAGATGAAGCTGCGTATGCTGAACGGCAGCCACTCCTTCCTCGCATATCTTGGCTACCTGGCGGGTTACGAACATATCAGCGACTGTATGGCCGATCCCCATTATCGCAGCGCCGCCCGCGCGTTGATGATGCAGGATCAGGCTCCCACCTTGCGTACCCAGGGAGTGGATCTGGCGGCCTATGCCGATTCGCTGATTGCTCGCTACGAAAACCGCGCGATCAAACATCGCACCTATCAGATCGCCACCGATGGCACGCAAAAGCTGCCGCAGCGCATGCTGGATAGTGTGCGCTGGCATTTGCAAAATGGTTCAGGCTGCGATTTTCTGTTGCTGGGGGTGGCGGGCTGGATGCGTTATGTCAGCGGTGTGGATGAACACAGCCAGCCGATTGAGATTCGCGACCCATTGAAAGATGAGCTGGCGCGCATTGTGGCGTCGAGCGAAGAAGGTGCACCTCGTGTTCGCGCCTTACTGGGATTGAAAGCGGTATTCGGTGAGGACTTACTGCATCATGCTGGCTTCGTGGCACGCGTCACCGAACTCTATCAGCAATTGTGTGCCGCAGGTGCTCGCGCCACAGTGCATGCCCTCACCCGGGCTGCAACAAACTTGTAGCGCAGAGGCAGCGTGCTGATTAGACTGCTCCCTTATAACCTCCATAATTCGATACGGATATTGCTGCATGTCGATTGCCTATACCATAACCACCAGCGAACCCGTAAATCAGCAGATTTACCGCTATCTGCGTCGGGATATCGTTACCTGCGCCATCCATCCCGGCTCACTGCTGTCGGAAAAAGAGGTTTCAGCGCGCTTTAATGTCTCACGCCAGCCAGTGCGTGAAGCCTTTATCAAACTGGCTGAGGCTGGACTGGTACAGGTATTACCGCAACGCGGCACTTTTGTACGCAAGATTTCCGCCCAGCGCGTCGCCGATGGCCGGTTCATCCGTGAAGCAGTGGAAATCGCCGTGGTGCGCCGTGCGGCGCAGGAAATCACGCCAGAGGCGCTGATGGCGCTGGAACATAATCTTCAGTTGCAGCGTTTAGCGGCCGAACGCCATGACAGCCAGTCATTCCTCTCGCTCGATGATGAATTTCACCGCCTGATTGCTGAAGGCATCAACTGCCTGCTGGCATGGGAAACGGTGGAGAACATTAAAGCCACCATGGACCGGGTCCGTTTTCTGACACTGAGCGAAGTTTCCCCGCCGGAAAGCCTGATTCAGCAGCATGAAGAGATTTATGCCGCTCTGAAAGCGCATGATGTTGAGGCTGCCGAGTCTGCGATGCGTCGTCATTTGCAGGAAATGATTCTGACCATTACGCCGATTGCGGAACGGAATAGCGAGTGGTTTGAAGCGCCTTGAATCAGTGCCCCTCCCGTTTACGGGAGGGGCACTACTGCACACTATGCAATCGTTACATCTTTGGATAAATACACATCCTGCACCGCGTTAATCAGTTCCACGCCCTCTTTTAGCGATTTCTTAAACGCTTTGCGTCCCAGGATCAGCCCCATACCGCCCGCACGTTTGTTAATCACCGCCGTACGCACTGACTCGGCCACATCGGTCGCCCCGGCGGCTGCTCCGCCAGAGTTAATCAACCCGGCGCGCCCCATATAGCAGTTCGCCAGTTGATAACGCACCAGGTCAATCGGGTTTTCCGTGGTCAGCTTGCTGTAGACACGCTCATCGGTGTGACCGAAGTTGACGGCGGTGTAACCCCCGTTATTTTCCGCCATTTTCTGCTTCACAATATCCGCACCAATGGTCGCCGCAAGATGGTTGGCCTGGCCGGTTAAATCGGCGCTGGCATGATAATCCACACCATCTTTCTTAAAGCCATTATTGCGCAGATAGGCCCACAGCACCGTCACCATGCCCAGCTCATGGGCGCGTTCAAACGCAACGGAAATCTCTTCAATCTGTCGACGAGACTGCTCAGAGCCGAAATAGATAGTTGCACCGACCGCAATGGCCCCCATATTGAACGCCTGCTCCACGCTGGCGTACAGGGTCTGGTCGTACTGGGTTGGATAGCTCAGCGTCTCGTTATGGTTCAGTTTCACCATAAAGGGAATCTTGTGTGCGTAACGGCGCGCAACCGAAGCCAGCACGCCATACGTAGAAGCGACACAGTTGCAGCCCGCTTCAATCGCCAGCTCCACGATATTTTTCGGATCGAAGTAGTGCGGGTTGGCAGCAAACGAAGCACCCGCCGAGTGCTCAACGCCCTGATCAACCGGCAGAATCGACAGATAGCCCGTGCCCGCCAGTCGGCCAGTGTTGTACAAGGTTTGCATATTACGTAACACGACTGGAGAACGATTGTTGTCCGTCATTACGCGATCAACATAATCCGCGCCCGGTAAATAAAGGCTTTCCGCTGGAATGGTCATGCAGCGATGTTGAAGAAGACTGTCCGCTTCTTTGCCCAATAACTGAACGATGTCCGTCATGCTGACTCCTGAATAAATGGCTGGATTGGAACCGACACCTGCCGATTCGCCCCCAACAGCCTGGACCCAAATCCGCCAGGCTGGCAAATTGCTGACTCCATTTTTCAGACAGATGCGCAGGCAAAAAACGGCAATCCGGCGTTACGCCCTACCACCAGCGATGGAAATGGTGCACCGGCCCAATACCTTTGCCGACCTCTAGCGAATCCGCCTGCAACAACGCCTGTTGCAGCCACGCTTTGGCTTCTGCCACCGTGGCTGACCAACTGTCATGCCGTGGGCGCAGTGCCGCCAGCGCCGCTGACAACGAACAGCCGGTGCCATGCGTGTTGCGGGTCTTGACACGAGGTGCGGTAAAGCGCTGGCGTCCGCTGCGAGTGATCAGCCAGTCCGGGCTTTCCGCATCACTCAGATGTCCTCCCTTCATCAGTACCGCTTCACACCCGAGATCAAGCAACGCATCGCCCTGCTGGAGCATGGTGGCTTCATCCTGCGCCATGCTCCGTCCAAGCAACGCCGCCGCTTCCGGTAAATTTGGCGTAATCAGGGAAACCTGCGGTAGTAGCAGTTCACGGATACTGTCGATGGCATCCGGTGACAACAACGCGTCGCCGCTTTTGGCAATCATCACCGTATCCAGCACCACAAACGGCAGGCTGGCACGCTTCAGCTTCGCAGCGACAATTTCCACTATCGCTGTTTCCGCCAGCATGCCGATTTTAGCGCTATCGATACGCACATCATCAAGTACCGAATCCAGTTGTGCACCGACAAATTCCGGATCGATGCGATACACCGATTGCACGCCACAGGTATTCTGCGCCACCAGAGCGGTGATCACGCTGGTGCCGTAAGCGCCGAGTGCCGAAAAGGCTTTAAGATCGGCCTGAATTCCCGCGCCACCGCTCGGATCGGTGCCCGCAATGGTTAATGCATTGATGCGATTCATGGCGTCACCTCCAGCGTCCACAGCTCATCGAGGAAGGCGGCCACAAAGCTCCCTGGTCCCTGCACCTGACGCGCAGCCCTTTCCCCCGCCAGCGACATCACGCGACAGGCGGCAGCCACATGTTGCAGGCGCTCACCCGGCAGGCTGGCAAAGCCCGCCACCACTGCCGATAGTGCGCAACCGGTGCCCACCACCCGCGTCATTAATGGGCTGCCGCCGGGAATTGCCAGGATGTTGTGGCCGTCAGTAACATAATCCACTTCGCCAGTGACCGCGACGATGCTGTGATAATCACGCGCCAGTTGCTGTGCAGCACTGATTGCCGCGTCGGCCTGATGCAGGCTATCCACACCACGCCCGCCTGCCGCCTGATTCGCCAGCGCCAGGATTTCTGAGGCATTGCCACGAATAGCCGCGGGTTGCTGGCTCAGCAGCTGCTGACAAAATTCGGTGCGAAACGTTAACGCGCCGACCGCTACCGGATCGAGCGTCCAGGGCGTCCCCGCCCGGTTGGCTGCGGAGACGGCTGCCTGCATCGCATCACGACGATCGCGTGTCAGGGTACCAACATTGATCAGCAACGCATCGGCGAAACCACTGAACTGTGCGGCTTCATCAGCATCGATCACCATGGCAGGTGAAGCGCGCAGCGCCAGCAGGACATTCGCGGTAAAGGTTTGTACGACGTCATTGGTCATGCAATGCACCAGCGGCATATGCTGACGAAGTAACTGAAGAGATTGCGCGAGTTGCGCTGTGGAGAGAAGGTCAGGCTGTTTCATAAGGCTCCCAACCGGCGATCAAGAAGGCGAATGCGGTCAGGCATCTGACTTCCCTACGCTGGCATTATCCAGATCAGGTCAGCGGGTGTATCTCAGCCCCGTTTAAGAGGGCACCCCGAGTCATTTAAAATCAAAAGGTTGCGTCAATGTTCTTCATTAACTCATGAACAGGATAATGCCAGCAGAAAGCCCGACAAACAAGCGATAAAATCTACGTAAATCCGATGATGATTAACGTTAGCGTCCAACTGGTGGGCTAATCTGCTGCAGACCATTCAATGTTGAAAACACAACGGAAAGGTAACGCCCACTATCAATATCGTTTTTTTCAATCGTGTAATAGGCAGTATATGTATGGTCCCGTTTGAAATCATAACCAAACGTTGGCAAACATTGTCCATTGGTTACATACACAGGTTTTTTGGCTAATGTCCTGAGAAGATGATTATCTTCTCCATCTGATATCTGTACCGCAGAAACATATTCACCCGTTCGTATTGGTGCGGTAATACAAACCCGGTTATCTCTTATCGCGACATTAGCTGGCTCTTTAGGTGGAATTCTATCGCCCGGCCCGGGACAACCGGAAAGCAGAGCGGCTGCCACTATTATTAAATAATTTTTATACACTTACGTTCCCCTGCCTGTCACAATCTTTTTATAAAGTACTGGAACATCTTTTAAGGGGTGTTTGCCCCGGTATTTTCCGAAACGCGAAGCCCTTTGGTAGAAAGGCCACTGTTCGATTCCGTAAACCAACAATTGCCAATAATCAGCAATAATTGATACCTGCTGCTCAAGCGAATAATCTTTTAATCCATTATTTGATGTAGTAAACCCCGCAGAGCGGGGTTTCCAGGCAGAATGGACACCTACTTACCGAGATATTGCTTAACTTTCTGCGTATCCTTACCCACGTTTGCGACTGCGGTTCGTAATTGTGCGACAGAAACATCCAGGGTTTTAGTCCAATATTCGACTTCCCAGGTTTCACTGAGACGAATAACGCGTTTGTCTTCAGGTTGTCTTTTCTTCAAAGCATCAGTCATTTTACAGCTCCTGAGGTTAAATTAAGTGGCATAACGCCCCCTTCAGATCAGCAGCCAGAAGTGTGCTGGCTATCGGCGAAAATCCTAGGCAAAATCCTCATCGAGATCAAGGTATAGAAACTACACCAAAGCACAACAAGTCGTAATTATCATCGATAAGAAAATTTTTATCTTTGGATTCATGAACTCCCTGCTTTGTAAAGAATACACTTCGCCTCCCACCTTTTAGCCTGTCCTGTTTCGCAATGTCATTACCCTCGTCCGCCTGCTGGTCTCATGAAGGGATTCATCACGATAAGAACATCCTCCCCCTGACCTGAAACCTCTTTATTTAATTAAATATCATACAGATAAGACGAACCATCCTGTCTAAACCTGAGATCCTGTGTTTTGCGTGCCGCGTCATAATTTGCAAAAAATGCTATTGATAATTCGCGTCGCGAAAAATAACATCACACCACTTGTTACATGAGGTAACAGTTTCACCAAACATCATCACTAAAGGAATTATCACGGAGGATTTACCATGAACCGGACTCTTCGCACGCCACTGGCTGCTGCTATTGCTTCCATCCTGGCTATTACGGCATTGATTCCCTGCACACCCGCACTGGCGGCAGGCTTTGTTGATGACTCCTCTCTTAGCGGTTCGCTCTTCTACTGGCAACGCCAGCGCGATCGTAAAGAGATGGATCCGCAGCATGGCAAGTACGGTCAGTATGATGCCAACCTGCACCATGCTTCTGCCAATGCCAGCCTGGACTTCTCTTCCGGCTATCTGGAGAATTTTATTGGTCTCGATCTCGCCGCTTTCGGTGCGCTGGAATTAACCAATGGTGGCCCCGCCGCCCCCAATGAAATCGGCTTCAGCGATGCCCGCACACGCTGGGATGAAAAATGGACCGGTGATAAGAGTGGTGCCAGCCTGTACAAGGCTGCACTGAAAACCAAATGGCAGGATAACTGGCTGCGTGCTGGTTATTTGCAACCAACCGGCCAGACGCTGCTGGCACCGCACTGGAGCTTCCTGCCAGGCACCTATCGCGGCGTCGAAGCGGGAACCACCTTCGACTTTGCAGATACCGGCGCGCTTTCCTTCTCCTGGATGTGGACAGATCAGTACAAAGCTCCGTGGTATCAGCACATGTACAACTTCCGCAAAGCGGACGGCAAAACGGGTATTCCGTGGCTGCAATCCTTCGGCGCGAAGTATGACTTTAAAAACGATTTCATCCTGGAAGGCGCATATGGTCAGGCGGCAGATTACATGGATCAGTATTTTGCCAAAGCCTCATATCAGCTGCCGCTGGCCGGGTCACCGCTACGCACCAGCTATCAATTTTACGGGGCCAAAGATCGCGAAAGCGGCGGCACCAGCAATATCAACCATGTCTATGACGGTTTAGCCTGGCTGCAGGCCATGACGCTGGGCTACACACTGGGTGCTTTTGATTTCCGTCTCGAAGGGACCTGGGTCAAAGCCGAAGGCAATCAGGGCTTTTTCCTGCAACGCATGACGCCTTCCTATGCCAGTTCCAATGGCCGCATGGATGTGTGGTGGGATTCGCGTTCAGACTTGAACGCCAATGGCGAGAAAGCATTGTTTGCCGGAGTCATGGTCGATCTTGGCCACTGGCAATTGCCGGGCTGGCAGGCGGGTGGATCTTATGCCTATGGTTGGGATGCAAAACCCTCAACAAATCCCATCTACAACCAGCAACAACGCCTGACGGAATCTGCGTGGAGTCTCGACCTGGTTTATACCCTGCAGGAAACGCGCGCCAAAGGTACTCAGTTCAAACTGCATTACACCCAGTATGACAACCACAGCAACCTGCCCAGCTACAGCGGTGGCTACGGCAATATTTTCCAGGACGAGAAAGACATCAAATTTATGGTCATCGCGCCCTTTACCCTTTTTTGACCCTGAGCTGGCTGGAGCCAGAATTCATCCGCGCATAAGGATAACAGCATGAAAAAATTGAAATTAAGCCTTCTGGCATTGAGCGTCATCGCGCTCGGTGCCTGTAAATCGGTACCACAAAACCAGCAAGCGATCGTGGATCAAATCAGTCAGTTTGGTGTGCAGTACCAGGTAACCGACAATCAGGCCGCCAGCCATGGCGTAGATTGCGCCCAACTTGGCGCTGACTGGGCTTCCTGCAATCGGGCCACCATCAGGCTAACCAACCATGGCCCGGCCATCACCAGCAACAACTGGGCGATTTACATGAGCAACGTGCATGAGACCCTGCGCGTCGATAACGACCAGTTTAAGATGACACATGTCGTCGGCGATTTAACCCGCCTGGAACCGACAGATAAATTCACCGGCTTTGCTGCGGGAGCCACTGTAGAGATCCCCATCGTTAATGAATACTGGCAGCTGTTTATCACCGATGTGATGCCGCGCTGGTACGTCACCGCAGAAGGGGCATCGCCAAAAATTATCAGCAGCACCGACACGGAAAATTTAACTGACTTCGTCCAGCCGTTTGGCGATCAATGGAAGCGTGTGGCTGACGATAAAAACGTGCTGATGCAACCCGGCAGCCGTTTCGCCAAAAATGCTGATATCAAATTGCTGCCGGTAACTACGTTGCGTGGACAAATTACCCCCACTCCACGTTCGGTCAACATCCATGCAGCTGATGTCGATCTGAGCAAGGGTGTGGTGTTGCATCTCGATGCTTTGTCAGCCAACCAGGCTCAGGCAGTACAGCAACGTTTCGCCATGCTGGGTATTCAACCGAATCTGAAGGGCTACGGCATCAAAACCCGTATTGACTCAAGCAAGTTCCACGGCGAAGAGGCGGTATCGGGTGCTTACCAGCTACGCATTACCCCCCGTGGTACCGATATCGTTGGCTATGATGCGGCTGGCGCATACTACGGCCTGATGTCGTTGCTCTCGCTGGTCCCGGCCGAGGGCAAACCCATTATCGCCACGCTGGAAGCGCAGGATGCACCGCGTTTTGCCTATCGCGGGGCTTTCCTGGATGTGGCACGTAACTTCCACAGCAAACAGGCGGTGTTGCGGATGCTGGACCAGATGGCCGCATGGAAGATGAACAAATTCCACTTCCATCTTAGCGACGATGAAGGCTGGCGCATCGAAATCCCCGGTCTGCCGGAACTGACCAATGTCGGGAGCAAACGCTGTCACGACCTGAGCGAACAACAATGCCTGGTGCCGCAGCTCGGTTCCGGTCCGTTCAGCGATAATCATGGTAGTGGGTATTTCAGCCGCACCGATTATATTGAGATCCTGAAATATGCTCAGGCACGCAATATTGAAGTGATTCCGGAAATCGATATGCCTGCCCACGCCCGTGCCGCCGTCATCTCGATGGAAGCACGCTATAACCGGCTGATGGCAGCAGGCAAAACGCACGCGGCCAGCGAATTCCGCCTGGTTGATCCCACCGACACTTCCACTACCACCTCGGTACAACTGTACGATCGTACCAGCTACCTCAACCCCTGCCTCGACTCCTCGCAACGTTTTGTTGACAAGGTGATAGGTGAAATTCAACGCATGCACCGCGAAGCAGGTCAGCCGCTGACGACCTGGCACTTTGGTGGTGACGAAGCGAAAAACATTCGTCTTGGCGCAGGCTACACCGATATAAAAAATCCTGAGGCAGGTAAAGGCATTCTCGATCAGAGTCAGCAAGACAAGCCCTGGGCTAAATCACAGGTCTGCCAGGCATTGGTGAAATCCGGCAAAGTGCAGGACCTGGAACATTTGCCAAGCCACTTTGCGCTGGAAGTCAGCCAGTTGGTCAAAGCGCACGGCATACCGGTGATGCAGGCATGGCAGGATGGCCTGAAAGATGCCACCAACGCTCATGCTTTCGCCACCTCACGCACGCGCGTTAACTTCTGGGACACCTTGTACTGGGGCGGCTTCGACAGCGCCAATGACTGGACACAAAAAGATTACGATGTGGTGATCTCCAATCCGGATTACGTCTACATGGACTTCCCCTATGAGGTTAATCCGCTGGAACGCGGCTATTACTGGGGGACACGTTTTAGTGATGAGCGCAAAATGTTCAGCTTCGCACCGGATAACCTGCCGCAAAATGCTGAGACCTCAGTTGATCGTGATGGCAATCCTTTCGCCACGACGTCAGACAAGCCGTGGGGTGGTGCATATGGCCTCTCTGCCCAGCTATGGAGCGAAACCGTGCGTACCGATCAGCAGATGGAATATATGATTTTCCCGCGTCTGTTAGCGGTTGCGGAACGTGGCTGGCATCGCGCCAGTTGGGAGCTGGATTATCAGCAGGGCCGCAGCTATAAAGGCGGCGAAACCCACCATGTCAACCAGGCACAGCTCACTGGCGACTGGCAGCGTTTTGCCAATCTGCTGGGCCAGCGCGAACTGGGCAAACTGGATAAAGCCGGTGTTCATTACCGTCTCCCAGTCCCTGGCGCGCGCATCAATGCAGGCAGGCTGGAAATGAACATTGCACTGCCCGGTCTGCCGCTGCAATACAGCCTGGATAATGGCAACAGCTGGATTGACTATCATCCGCAGGCACAACCGACCATTGCCGCAGGCGATAAGGTGATGGTGCGTAGCCTGAGTCTGGATGGAAAAAGGGCGAGCCGCAGCGAAAGCCTGTAATCGAATAAATTGCGCTGGATCATTTCTCATCATTGACGTACCAAATCGTCATAACTGATTCAGCGCAAATAACATCCCGGATGTTGAATGGCAAAAAAAGGAGGTGGCACAACAAATAACTCAAAATAGTTATTGGCGTTAATAAAATAAGACCGGGTAAATCAAATTATATTGCGCGCAGGCTGAGTCCCCTGCGCGCTTTTTTATTTGAAATTAATAAATAATTTCAAAATGAGAGCAACATCACTGTTGCTTGATTAACATCAAACTATGAGCGGGTAAAAAACGGCCTAATTTCATTCCGGACCTGAAGAATATAATTAAATCCGGCAGACACCATGAAATTAAAATTACTCAGTTTTATTCCGCACGCGCATAAATGGCGCAATATTCAGATCTCACGTAAAGGCGCAGTTTCACCCTCTGGTCGTCACTATCATTCCACGCATGTCCAGGCACATTGCAAAGGATGCGGCGAGCGTATTCATCGGATTTATTACCGTGATATCAGTGATGCGGAAGCACGCCGCTGGTTAGGATAATCAGGCAGATATCAGCGGATTGTATGTTGCAGAGATGTTATAGCGTGGTAATCTGCCCATATTAACCTCTTGACAATATCACCGCTATGCCTGATCTATTAACCACATTGAGTCACCAGATTTACCTCTCGGCCCCATTATTTATTCTTATTTTTCTCGGTTATTGCCTGACGCGTTTTGGCAAATGGCCCGCCAGTATCAGTGAAGGGATGAACTGTTTTGTGTTCAATGTGGCCCTGCCCTGCATGCTGTTTGATGTAATGAGTGATTTCTACAAAAGCCCACCGGTGGATTTTCGTCTGCTGCTGGCATTTTTTGGCAGCTGTCTGTTGGTGTTTATTGCCGGGCGCGTGATCGCAGCAAAAGTGTTCCGGCTGGAAAGCATTGCCGGGTCGGTGTTTGCGCTGGGTGGTATTTTTTCCAACAACGTGATGCTGGGCATTCCCATCGCCACGGTGTTGCTGGGCGAACAGGCATTGCCATCGGTGGTGCTGGTGTTTAATAGCCTGATCCTCTGGACCCTGCTGACAGTATCAGTGGAGTGGTCAAAGCATGGCAGCTTCTCGGTACAGGGGCTTGGCCGCACGCTGATTAGCGTACTGAAAAACCCGCTAATTATCGGCATCCTGAGTGGTACGGCCTGGAGTTTCCTGCAACGACCGCTACCGCTGATTGCGGCACAACCCATTGATCTGCTCGGCTCCATTGCCGCACCGCTGTCGCTGGTGACGCTTGGCATGAGCCTGGCGCACTATCGGGTGCGTGATGGTCTGAAGGAGAGTTACAGCATCTGCCTGCTAAAGCTGATTTTGCAGCCGATGTGCATCTGGGCGATCGCCTGGCTAACCGATTTACCGGCGCTGGAGAGTAAAGTGGTGGTGCTGCTGGGATCGATGGCGGTAGGCGTCAATGTCTACCTGATGTCGCAAAAATTTCAGGTGCTGACCGGGCCGGCTGCGGCCAGTATGTTGTTTTCCACGCTGTTCGCGGCCGTGACCACACCGGTATGGATGATGCTGATGACACTGGCCGGGTACTGACGTGCAAAAAAAGCCCTGCAACACGGGTTGCAGGGCGCATGCGTGGCTATCGCAACAAAATTATTCAGCCGGATTGGTGCGGATCAGATAATCGAACGCACTCAGTGAGGCTTTGGCTCCTTCACCACTGGCAATGATGATCTGCTTGTACGGTACCGTGGTGCAGTCACCCGCCGCGAATACACCTTTCAGGCTGGTTTCGCATTTCGCATCAATGATGATCTCACCCATGCGGTTGCGCTCAACAGCGCCTTCCAGCCAGGTGGTATTCGGCAGCAGACCGATCTGTACAAAAATGCCGCTCAGCGCGATTTCATGGCTGTTCTGATTGGTGCGATCGGTATAAACCAGGCCGGTCACTTTGCTGCCATCGCCTTTCACTGCCGTGGTTTGTGCGTTAAGGATCACATCCACGTTTTTCAGGCTACGCAGTTTGTCCTGCAATACCTTGTCAGCACGCATTTCGCTGGCGAATTCCAGCAGGGTGACGTGCTCAACGATACCCGCCAGGTCGATGGCCGCTTCAACACCCGAGTTACCGCCACCGATAACCGCCGTACGCTTACCTTTAAACAGCGGACCGTCACAGTGCGGGCAATAGGTGACGCCTTTGGTGCGATACTCTTCTTCACCCGGCACACCCATATTACGCCAGCGAGCGCCGGTAGCCAGGATGATGCTGCGTGATTTCAGCACCGCGCCAGAAGCGGTTTCAATCGCATGCAGACCGCCCTCTTTGGCTGCCGGGATCAGTTTGATCGCGCTCTGGGTATCAATCACGTCAACATCGTAATCATCAACGTGGGCACGCAGTGAACCTGCCAGCTTCGCGCCTTCGGTTTTCGGTACGGAGATGTAGTTTTCAATGTCCACGGTATCCAGTACCTGGCCACCAAAACGCTCCCCCATCAGACCGGTACGAATACCTTTACGTGCCGAGTAAATCGCTGCTGCTGCGCCCGCCGGACCACTACCGACGATCAGCACTTCATAGGCATCACGCTTATTCAATTCTTCCGCCGCACGTTTGTCAGCGTTGGTGTCCACTTTACCGACGATTTCCGCCAGGCTCATACGTCCCTGACCAAACTCTTTGCCGTTCAGATAGACCGCCGGAACGCCCATCACGTTACGTTCGGTGATTTCGTTCTGGAACATGCCACCGTCAATCGCCGTATGGCTGACATTCGGATTGAGGATGGCCATCAGGTTCAGCGCCTGAACAACATCCGGGCAGTTGTGGCATGACAGGGAATAATAAGTTTCGAAATGGAACTCGCCTTCAAGCTGAGCCACTTGCTCCAGCAGGCTCTGCGCTTCTTTCGAAGGGTGTCCACCGGTCTGCAACAGTGCCAGTACCAGTGAAGTAAATTCATGGCCCATCGGCGAACCGGCAAAACGCGGGCCGCTGTGGCTGCCAGGGTTGGTAATCAGGAATGAAGGCTTACGCACCGGACGATCATTCTCTTCGCGGAAGCTGACTTTGTCAGACAGGGTCGCGATATCAGCCAGCAGGGTCCGAATCTCTGCGGATTTGGCGCCATCATCCAGTGTGGCAATTAACTCAACCGGTTTCGTTAATTTCTCAAGGTAAGCCTTGAGTTGGGTTTTTAAGTTGGTGTCGAGCATAATGAGTTCCTGTTGCTGGTCGAAAAATCGGGTGCCGTAGCACCCGATTGGAGAAACATCGAAGGGCTGCGTGGTGGCTTAGATTTTGCCAACCAGGTCCAGTGATGGAGCCAGAGTCGCATCGCCTTCCTGCCATTTAGCCGGGCAAACTTCACCTGGGTGAGAAGCAACGTACTGTGCCGCTTTCACTTTACGCAGCAGGTCAGAGGCGTCACGGCCAATGCCTTCAGCAGTGATTTCGATAGCCTGGATGATGCCTTCCGGGTCAACGATGAAAGTACCACGATCTGCCAGGCCTTCAGCTTCACGCATGATTTCAAAGTTACGGGTCAGTGCACCTGTCGGGTCGCCGATCATCGCATATTTGATTTTAGCGATGGTTTCAGAAGAACCGTGCCAGGCTTTGTGGGTAAAGTGGGTGTCAGTAGAAACAGAGTAGATATCTACGCCCAGTTTCTGGAATTCTTCGTGATGATCAGCCACGTCGCCCAGTTCGGTCGGGCATACGAAGGTAAAGTCAGCTGGGTAGAAGAAGAAAACACTCCATTTACCCTCAACGTCTTTCTCGGTTACGTCGATAAATTCGCCGTTTTTGAATGCTGCGTTTTTGAACGGTTTAATTTTGGTATTAATGATAGACATCGGGTGACCTCCGTTAAAAGATGTGATGCAGGTTACATAATTTTCGGGCCAACATCTAATATGCAGCCGTTATCAATTAGATAAACAAAAGCTATCAAACGCGGCAAGGCCCGATTGCTGCGGCCTGCCGCGGCATTCTACACAGAAACTCCCCTGATTTAACGTGGTTTATCTTTTTGCGCCGGAACTGCTACTTTTGATTGAACTGACTGCTGGAGTTCATCAGTGCATATTCGATTGTTTCAGGAAGCTGACCGCCCTTTTCTGCGTACGCTGTTCCTTGCAGCGCGCCGGACCAACTGGACCTGGCTCGACAGTGATGACTGGCAGCTGGAGGATTTTGATCGGGTGATCATGGGTGAGACCGTGCTGGTCGCGGAAATTGACGGCCATCGTGCCGGTTTTGCCGGTGTGCTCGATAATGATAATTTCCTGCACAGCCTGTATGTCTCCCCCGATTTTCAGGGCCAGGGAGTGGGCAGTGCGCTACTGGACGCGGTACAGGCACGTTTTACCGGCACCGGGGCGCTGAAATGCCTGCTGCTGAACCAGGCTGCACAAACCTTTTATCTGAAGCATGGCTGGCAAAAGGTGGCGCAGGGTGAAAGCGATCAGGGGAAATACCTGTTGATGCACTATCCGCTGACGGCGCGCGCCAGCGGATAATCAGTCGGTTAAACCGCGCGGAAGGCGATATCGTCGGGGATCACTTCCCCATGCCAGTATAGCTGCGACGCCACGCGCCCGGCCAGCTCGCGATACATCACGGTAAACTCACTGTCAGGACGACGAATCACCGTTGGCTCACCGTCATCCAGATCTTCGCGCAGATTAATATGCAGCGGCAGCTGTGCCAGCAGACGGGTGTTGTAATCCTGCGCCAGTTTCTGCGCCCCCCCCGTGCCAAAGATCGGCTCATGATGACCACATTCGCTACAGATGTGGATGCTCATATTTTCCACCACACCCAGCACCGGTACGTTGACCTTCTCGAACATCACTATGCCTTTGCGCGCATCAATCAACGCGATGTCCTGTGGCGTCGTCACTACCAGCGCGCCAGTCACCGGGATATTTTGCGCCAGCGTCAGCTGGATATCACCGGTGCCGGGCGGCATATCCAGCACCAGATAATCCAGGTCCGGCCACATCGTTTCATTGAGTAGCTGCATCAATGCCTTGCTGGCCATAGGGCCACGCCACACCATTGCGTTATCATCAGTCACCAGATAACCAATGGAGTTGGTCGCCAGCCCGTGCGCCATGATCGGGGCCATATGGGTGCCATCCGGCGAAGTCGGACGCTGATTTTCCGTACCGAGCATGTTGGGAATCGACGGTCCATAGATGTCCGCGTCAAGAATCCCCACGCGCGCCCCTTCCGCTACCAGCGCCAGCGCCATATTCACCGCGGTACTGGATTTGCCCACGCCTCCTTTGCCGGAACTGACCGCAATGATGTTCTTCACACCATTGACGCCAGGATGGTTTTTCACCCGCTTCAGGGTGGCGATATCGTGGCGTAGCCGCCAGTCAATCGCCCGGGTTTGCGTCAGGCGCAGCAGCTCGCTGCTGGTTTGTGCTTTCAATTCCTCAAACGCGCTGGCCCAGGCGAAAGGCATCACCAGTTCCAGATGCAGTATGTCATCCAGCAACGCGACATGGCGCAAGGCTTTCAGTGTCGTAAGATTGTGCTTCAGTGTCGGATGTTCAAAGCCACTCAGCACGCCTATCACCACGGCGCGAAGGGCCTCAGGTGAATGTTGTTCCCGGGATTGTGAAGTCATCCCCGCTCCTTACTCTTTATTCTGACGCTGAACTTCAGCGATGTGATTTCAATAATATCAGATAGGGCATAAAGTGACGTGACTGTCAGGTTGTGTTTACGCCAGAGAGTGCTTCGGTTAACATCTTAAGCCCGATTTTTCATTTACAGAAAGCTACGCAAACTATGACTCAAGTCGCTAAAAAAATTCTGGTAACGTGCGCGCTGCCATACGCGAACGGCTCAATCCATCTCGGCCACATGCTCGAGCATATCCAGGCAGACATTTGGGTGCGTTACCAGCGAATGCGTGGCAATCAGGTTTACTTCATCTGCGCCGACGACGCGCACGGCACACCGATCATGCTGAAAGCACAGCAGCTCGGCATTGCGCCTGAGCAGATGATTGCTGAGATGAAGCAGGAGCATGAGACTGATTTCGCCGGTTTTGACATCAGCTATGACAACTACCACTCGACGCACGGCGACGAAAACCGCCAGCTGTCGGAGCTGATTTATGGCCGTCTGAAAGAGAACGGCTTCATTAAAAATCGCACCATTTCTCAGCTGTACGATCCGGAAAAAGGCATGTTCCTGCCCGATCGTTTCGTTAAAGGCACCTGCCCGAAATGTAAATCGCCGGATCAATATGGCGACAACTGTGAAGTCTGCGGTGCCACTTACAGCCCGACCGAGTTGATCGAACCAAAATCCGTGGTATCTGGCGCGACGCCGGTAATGCGTGATTCCGAGCACTTCTTCTTCGATCTGCCTTCCTTCAGTGAAATGCTGCAGGCGTGGACGCGTTCTGGTGCGTTGCAGGAACAGGTGGCGAACAAAATGCAGGAATGGTTCGAATCCGGCCTGCAACAGTGGGATATCTCGCGCGATGCGCCCTACTTCGGCTTCGAGATTCCAGGTGCGCCAGGCAAATACTTCTACGTGTGGCTGGATGCGCCAATCGGCTACATGGGGTCGTTTAAAAACCTGTGCGATAAGCGCGGCAATATCGATTTCGACGAGTTCTGGAAGAAAGATTCCACCACCGAGCTGTATCACTTTATCGGTAAAGACATCGTCTATTTCCATAGCCTGTTCTGGCCCGCGATGCTGGAAGGTAGCCAGTTCCGTAAGCCGACCAACCTGTTTGTGCACGGTTATGTGACGGTTAATGGCGCGAAGATGTCAAAATCTCGCGGCACCTTTATCAAAGCCAGCACCTGGTTGCAGCATCTGGATGCCGACAGCCTGCGTTATTACTACGCGGCGAAACTCTCTTCACGTATCGATGATATCGACCTGAACCTGGAAGATTTCGTGCAGCGCGTGAATGCGGACATCGTCAACAAAGTGGTCAACCTGGCATCACGTAACGCTGGCTTCCTGACCAAACGCTTTGACGGCAAACTATCGTCCGAACTGGCCGATCCGGCGCTGTATCAGACTTTTGTCGATGCCTCGGGGAAGATTGGTGAAGCCTGGTCCAGCCGTGAATACAACCGTGCCATCCGTGAAATCATGGCACTGGCGGATCTCGCCAACCGTTATGTGGATGAGCAGGCACCGTGGGTGGTGGCGAAACAGGAAGGCCGTGATGCTGACCTGCAAGCCATCTGCTCAATGGGTATCAACCTGTTCCGCGTACTGATGACCTGGCTGAAACCGGTATTACCCTCTCTGAGCGCCCGCGCTGAAGCTTTCCTGCAGAGCGAACTGAGCTGGGATGCTATCCAGCAGCCGCTGCTGGATCATAGCGTTGCACCGTTCAAAGCATTGTATGGCCGCATTGAGATGACCAAAGTTGACGCGCTGGTTGAGGCATCGAAAGAAGATGCTGCTGCCGCTAACCAGCCTGCGGTGACCGGCCCTCTGGCTGAAGCACCGATTGGCGACGCGATCACCATTGATGATTTCGCCAAAGTCGATATGCGCGTGGCGCTGATCGAAAAAGCAGAGCTGGTGGAAGGTTCAGATAAGCTGCTGCGCCTGGAGCTGGATTTGGGCGGTGAGAAACGCCAGATCTTCTCTGGCATTCGTGCCGCCTATCCGGATCCGTCAGTGCTGGTCGGCAAGATGACTATCATTGTCGCTAACCTGGCACCGCGTAAGATGCGCTTCGGTGTATCGGAAGGGATGGTGCTGTCAGCGGGTCCTGGCGGCAAAGACCTGTTTGTGCTGTCCGTGGATAGCGGTGCACAGCCAGGAATGCCGGTGAAATAAAGTTCTGAGCCGCCATTTAGGCGGCTCCTGCTCCTCCTGTAGCGGCGCGATTTATCGCGCGTGTTTTGTCGAAAAACAGCGCGATAAATCGCGCCGCTACAGACTGCAAACCTTACCCATGATGCGATCTCTGGCACGCTAAGCGCTTAATGCGTATGATGAAGCCCTATGAAAACAGGAGCCTGTCATGCCCACCGTGCTGTCTGTCAGCTGGCGCTATTTGCGCGCCTTTATCATCATTTACGCTGCTCTTTATGCCGGAATCGGCATTTCTACCCTGCTTCCTATTAACATTCCCGGTAGTATCATCGGCATGCTGCTGTTGTTTATGCTGCTGGCGCTACAAATCCTGCCCGTGGACTGGGTCAAACCCGGTTGTCATTTGCTGATTCGCTATATGGCGCTGCTGTTTGTCCCGATCAGCGTCGGAGTGATGAGTTATACCGATATCCTTACCGCGCAATTCGGTCCTATCGTTGTTTCCTGCCTGATCAGTACTTTCCTGGTACTGGTGGTGGTCGGCCTGAGCGCTGAGCGAATGCAGCGGTCTGGTGTGCCAAAGGAGCCAGGAAATGAGTGATATCTGGTGGTCCCTGCCACTGACGCTGCTGGCCTATTTCCTCGCCCGTAAGTTTGCAGCAAAAATCAAAATTTCCATCGTTAACCCGTTACTGGTGGCGATGGCGATTGTCATCCCCATTCTGCTGCTGACACATATGCCCTATGCCCGCTATTTTGCTGGCAGCGCGCTGCTCAATCAGCTACTGCAACCCGCTGTGGTGGCGCTGGCCTTACCGTTGTATGAGCAGATGCATCAAATCCGCGCCCGCTGGAAAACCATTATCAGCGTCTGCTTTATTGGCAGCATCACGGCAATGATTTCCGGCACAGCCATCGCCTTATGGCTGGGTGCAACGCCGGAGATTGCTGCCACCATCATGCCGAAGTCGGTCACAACGCCGATTGCTATGGCGGTTTCGGCCTCAATGCATGGTATCCCAGCTATCAGCGCCATTTGTGTACTGATTGCGGGTGTGCTGGGCGCGGTATTCGGCCATATGCTGCTCAATCTGTTGCAGATAAAAAGTAAGGCATCACGCGGATTAGCGATCGGCAATGCCTCGCATGCGCTGGGCACCGCGCGCGCCGCAGAGATTGATTATCAGGAAGGGGCGTTCAGTTCTCTGGCGCTGGTGATTTGCGGCATTATTACCTCGCTACTGGCACCGTTTCTCTACCCGGTGCTGATGCACTGGTTCGGGTAAACTTGCGAGAGATCTCGCAAAGTTGAAACAAGCAAGGCGGCTTACATTGTCAGAGCGATATAGATCACATATAACCCTTCAGGCGGCGCACCGCCGCTGACGCGTTAACGAGGCCATCATGCATCCAAGATTCACTTCCGCTTTCTCTGCCCTGCCGGTCAATCTGCAACAGGCGTTGCAACCCATCATGGATGCCGCCGATTTTCATGGTGTCCTGCAGGCCAATGAAGTGACGCAGTTACAGCAGGCTACCGCGCTGGAAGCCGATGCCCTCGCTCTCGCCTTGCTGCCATTAGCGGCGTCCTGTGCCGTCGCGCCGGTTTCAAATTTTAATGTCGGTGCCATTGCGCGTGGCAGCAGCGGTAACTGGTATTTCGGTGCCAATATGGAATTCCGCGGTGCACCTTTACAGCAGACGGTGCACGCGGAACAAAGCGCCATCACCCATGCGTGGCTGCGGGGTGAAACGCAGCTGGAGACCATCACCGTCAATTACACACCGTGCGGCCACTGCCGCCAGTTTATGAACGAGTTGAACAGCGGCACCGCCATTCGCATCAGCCTGCCAGGCCGTGCTGTCAGCACCCTGGGCGATTATTTGCCGGATGCTTTCGGCCCCGCGGATTTGAATATCGCTGAGCGTTTGCTGACCCCGGTCAATCATGGCTTTAGCTTGCAGGGCGACACTCTGCAACAGGCAGCCATTGAGGCAGCCAATCAGAGCCATGCCCCCTACAGCCACAGCTACAGCGGAGTGGCACTGCGTAGCCGCAGCGGGCAGATTTTTACCGGACGTTATGCGGAAAATGCCGCATTCAACCCCAGCCTGCCTCCGCTACAGGCAGCCTTGATTCTGCTGAATATGCACAACGAAGCGCTGGATAGCGTGCAGCAGGCGATACTGGCGGAATGTCAGGGGGCAGTGCTAAGCCAGCATGACGCTACGCGTGCCACACTGGCGGCGCTGGGATGTGGCGATTTTACCGCTGTCACCTTGTCAGTTTGCGCAGTTAAGTGATCCTTTTACCGCTTTTGTGACCTTTTATTAACAAAAGCTGTACATCTGCAGGAAATTTCATAGGATCTGGCGCCAGAAATCACTTCACAATAAGAAAGTCTGGCGTTACCTTTCCCGGCGACACGCCAGAAAACACTGCAACCGGAGCAAAAACTGCATGGAACTCGAGTACGAAAGTAAACGTCCGCTGTATATTCCTTATGCCGGTCCGATCCTGCTGGAATTTCCGCTGTTGAATAAAGGCAGCGCCTTCTCCCTCGAAGAACGTAATGAGTTCAATCTCAATGGCCTGCTACCCGAAGCAGTTGAAACCATTGAAGAACAGGCCGAACGTGCATGGCGTCAATTCCAGGATTTCAAGAACAATAACGACAAACACGTTTACCTGCGCAATATCCAGGACACCAACGAAACCCTGTTCTACCGCCTGCTGGACAATCATCTGGAAGAGATGATGCCGATTATCTATACCCCGACGGTCGGTGCCGCCTGTGAACACTTTTCTGAGATTTATCGTCGTGCGCGCGGCGTATTTATTTCCTATAACAACCGCGATCGCATCGAAGACATGCTGCAAAACGCCACCAAACAGAACGTGAAGGTGATTGTGGTAACCGACGGCGAGCGTATCCTTGGTCTTGGCGACCTGGGTATCGGCGGTATGGGGATTCCGATCGGTAAACTTTCGCTGTATACCGCCTGTGGCGGCATCAGCCCGGCTTACACCCTGCCCGTGGTGCTGGATGTGGGTACCAACAACCAGCAACTGCTGAATGACCCGCTGTACATGGGCTGGCGTCATCCGCGTATCTCGGGTGAAGAGTACGAAGAATTCGTTAACGAATTTATCCAGGCGGTGAAACGTCGCTGGCCGAAAGTGCTGCTGCAATTTGAAGACTTTGCGCAGAAAAATGCCATGCCGCTGCTGGAGCGTTATCGTGATGAGATCTGCTGTTTTAACGATGACATCCAGGGCACCGCAGCCGTGACCGTCGGTACGCTGATTGCCGCCAGCCGCGCTGCGGGCAGCCGCCTGTGCGAGCAAAAAGTGGTGTTCCTTGGTGCCGGTTCTGCCGGTTGTGGTATCGCCGAGCAGATCATCGCGCAGATGAAATCAGAAGGCCTGAGCGATGACGAAGCGCGTGCCCGCGTGCTGATGGTGGATCGTTTTGGTCTGCTGACTGATAAACTGCCGAACCTGCTCGATTTCCAGAGCCGTCTGGTGCAGAAGAGCGACAACCTGAAAGCGTGGGATATCACCAGTGATTCCATTTCCCTGCTGGATGTGGTGCGCAACGCTAAACCGGACATCCTGATCGGTGTTTCCGGTCAGCCGGGCCTGTTCACAGAAGAGATCATCCGTGAGATGAACAAACACTGTAAACGTCCGATTGTGATGCCGCTGTCAAACCCCACCTCACGCGTGGAAGCCACCCCGGCGGATATTATCGCCTGGACCGATGGTGCCGCGCTGGTGGCAACCGGTAGCCCGTTTGCACCGGTTAGCTGGAAAGGCAAAATCTATCCGATTGCCCAGTGCAACAACTCCTACATCTTCCCGGGCATTGGTTTGGGTGTGATCGCCTCTGGCGCCTCACGCGTTACTGATACCATGCTGATGACCGCCAGCCGTGCTTTAGCCGATTGTTCACCACTGGTGAATGACGGCGAAGGCCCGGTGCTGCCGGAAATCAAGGATATCCAGGGCGTCTCCAAAGTGATCGCCATGGAAGTGGGTAAAGCCGCACAGCTGGCTGGTGTTGCCGTGGTCACCTCGGAAGATGTGCTGTCCAGGGCCATCAATAACAACTTCTGGCTACCGCAGTATCGTCACTACCGCCGTACCTCAATCTGATTGAGGTTAATTGCCGGGCAAATCCGCCCGGCAATGCGCAAAAAAACACCAGCTGACTGGCGTTAACTTGCTTCCCGCAGAGGCCTCAAGTAGCCTTGAATCATTCCTTTTTCCGCCAACCGAGTGCCTGCGCGCATGATTAAACGCGTTTTCTTTGGTCTGCTTTTCATCATCTTACTGATGGTGGCGACCGCACTTGGCCTCGATCGCTGGATCAGCTGGAAAACCGCCCCCTTCATCTATGAAAATGTCGCTGCATTACCGCATCGCCAGGTCGGTGTGGTGTTAGGCACGGCCAAATATTACCGCACTGGCGTAATCAACCAGTATTACCTGTATCGCATTCAGGGTGCCCTCAACGCTTACAACAGCGGTAAAGTGAATTACCTGCTGTTAAGCGGCGACAATGCGCAGCAAAACTATAACGAACCGATGACGATGCGCCGCGATTTGATCAAAGCAGGCGTCGATCCGGCCGATATCGTGCTCGATTATGCCGGGTTCCGCACGCTGGATTCGATCGTTCGTACCCGCAAAGTTTTCGATACCAATGATTTCATCATCATCACCCAGCGTTTCCACTGTGAACGCGCGCTATTTATCGCCCTGCATCTGGGGATTCAGGCGCAGTGCTATGCCGTGCCGTCACCGAAAAATATGCTGACGGTGCGTTTCCGCGAAGTGGGTGCGCGCTTAGGGGCGCTGGCAGATTTGTACCTGATGAAACGCGAGCCGCGTTTCCTCGGCCCGCTGGTGCCGATTCCGGCGGTGCATGAAGTGCCCGAGGATGCGCAGAGTTACCCGGCGGTGACGCCAGAGCAGTTGCTGGAGCTGGAACAGAAGCTAAAAAAATAAAAAGGTCGGGATAAATCCCGACCCTGCAAAACGGCAGGGTCACCATTGATGGTGACCCATGCACAGATAAGAACGTTACTTTTTACGGGCGTATTTCAGCGAGTCCAGCGCCACGGCGAAGATGATGATGCCGCCCTTGATGATGTACTGCCAGTAAGGGTTCACGCCGATATAGGTCAGACCGTAGTTGATGACGGTGAAGATGATCACACCGGTCACCACACCTGCGACCGTACCCACCCCACCGGCGAAGGAGACACCGCCGACCACGCAGGCCGCAATCGCATCCAGTTCATACATAAAGCCGAGGTTGTTGGTCGCACTGCCGATACGCCCCGCTTCCAGCATCCCACCAAAGGCATAGAACACCCCGGACAGCGCATATACCAGAATCAGGTTCAGCGGCACGTTAACACCGGAAACTTTCGCGGCTTCCGGGTTACCCCCGATAGCAAAGATGTTTTTACCGAAGCGCGTTTTGTTCCACAGGATCCAGACGAAGATGATGGCGATAATCGCGTAGAAGGTGATGTACGACAGTTTGAAATCACCAAAGCGGAAGAAGCCCTGGGCAAATTTCGAGAAGCCAGCATCAAAACCCGCAATCGGCGATGCACCGACAAAGTCGTAGTACAGCGAGTTAATGCCGTAAACGATAATCATGGTACCCAGGGTGGTGATAAATGGCGTCACTTTCAGATAGGCGATGATCACGCCGTTCACCAGACCGATGATGCCACCAATGATGCACACCGTCAGAATCACCAGCGGAATCGGCACGGTATCCAGATGCGGGAAGACTTTGTTGGCGTTATCCATGGCCTGCAACAAGGTTGCCGCCACCACCGCCGCCAGACCCACCTGACGCCCTGCCGACAGGTCAGTACCCTGGGTAACAATTAACCCGGCCACACCGAGTGCGATAATAATACGCACTGATGACTGGGTCAGAATATTACTCAGGTTCATTAAACTTAAAAATGTCGGATCCTGGAAAATAATAATAGCCAGCAGTACCAACAGGACAACATAAATGCCGCCCTCTTTTAACCAGGTTAGCGCATTCTTTTTAGTAGTCGCTTTCATGTTAAAGCCCTTGCTTCATTAAAGGTGTAATGACGCTAAACGCAGGATTTCATTCTGCGAGGTCGTTTTAGTATCAACAATGCCCGCTACCTGTCCATTACTCATCACCAGAATGCGATCGGTAATGCCCAACAGTTCTGGCATTTCAGAAGAGATAATAATGATGCCTTTTTCTTTCTTCGCCAGCTCGGCAATCAGCTGGTAAATTTCGAATTTTGCCCCGACGTCAATACCACGAGTCGGTTCATCCAGCATCAGAATTTCCGGCTGAGTTAATAACCAGCGACCAATAATCACCTTTTGCTGGTTACCGCCAGAGAGCGATCCAATTTGTGTATGATGGCCCGGAGTTTTCACCCGCATCGCATCAATCACCCATTGGGTATCGCTTTTCATCCGTTTATTGTCCAGCAGTCCCATATTGTTTTTATACTTTCTGATATTGGAAATAAGTGAGTTAAAACCAATATCGAGGTAAGCATAAATACCGGTGGAACGCCGTTCTTCCGTTACCAGGGCAAAACCGTGGTTAATCGCTTCATTCGCACTGTGGTTATTAATCGCTTTGCCATGCAGCTTAATAGTGCCGCCTGATTTCTCGCGAATACCAAACAGGGTCTCGACGATATCAGTACGCTTAGCCCCCACCAGCCCGGCAATGCCAAGAATTTCACCTTTATGCAGATCAAACGAGATATCGCGAATCGACGGCTGGCGCAGCGATGTCAAATGACGCACTTCCAGAATCACTTCACCCGGTACGTTAATTTTGTCCGGGAAGCGCTGGTTGAGTGAACGGCCAACCATCATGGCGATGATCTTATCCATATCCAGCCCTTCCAGCGGCTGGGTAGTAATCCATTGTCCGTCGCGCAGGATGGTGATCTCATCACACAGCTGGAAAATTTCTTCCATCTTATGCGAGATATACACAATACCGCAGCCACGATCTTTCAACTTCCGAATAATAGTAAAAAGATGATTAACCTCTTTTTCCGTCAACGACGACGTTGGCTCATCCATAATAACGATTTTGGCGTCATAGGAAAAAGCTTTGGCGATTTCAATCATCTGCATCTGCGAAACAGACAGATTGGCAACCTTATCGCGCGGATCAATATCAATATCCAGCTCTTCAAAGATCGCTTTAGTATCGCGATACATTTTATCCTGATCGACAAATACGCCTTTGCGTGGATAGCGGCCAAGCCACATGTTATCCATTACGCTGCGTTGCAGAACCAGGTTTAATTCCTGATGCACCATCGATACGCCATTTTCCAGCGCTTCTTTGGAGCTTTTGTAATCAATTTCTTCACCCTGAAACAGGATGCTCCCCGTATCCTTTTTATAAATCCCAAACAGACATTTTAATAATGTGGATTTGCCGGCTCCGTTTTCACCCATCAATGCGTGAACCGAGTGAGGCCGCACTTTTAAATTCACATTATCTAAGGCTTTAACCCCTGGAAATGATTTCGAGACATTCGTCATCTCCAGCAGATATTCACGCTGTGTGGTCGGATTATCACTGGCCATAATTTACCTGGCTAAAAAAAGCGTTGGTCAGATGCAATAAGGCGCGGCGTAATGCCGCGCCCGGGACGGATTACTTCACAAACTGAGACAGATTATCTTTATCTACCGGTACATAAGGAACGCGAACGATCTTATCAACCATCTTGAAGTTAGTGCCTTCAGTTGCTGGCTTACCATCAGCCAGGTTTTTCGCCATATCCAGCGTCGCTTTTGCCTGGTTTTCCGCATCGTTCAGCACGGTACCGGCCAGTGCGCCAGATTTGATCAGCGCCAGCGCTTCTGGCAGGGCATCAACACCGAACACCGGGATAGAGGTCATGTTGTGCGCTTTCAGTGCTTCTACCGCACCCATTGCCATGGCGTCGTTGTTAGCGATAACCACTTCGATTTTCTTCGCATTCGGGCCTGACAGCCAGGCGTCCATTTTGTCTTTCGCCTGTGCGGTATCCCACATCGCGGTATCCATCGCTAACTGCTGCGTTTTGATGCCGTCTTTGTTCAGGGTATCGATAACGTATTTCGTACGGGCTTCAGCATCCGGATGGCCCGGTTCACCTTTCAGCAGGACATACTGAATTTCGCCGTCTTTGTTCAGATCCCATGCCGGGGTGGCTTTCCAGTGTTTCTCAATCAGTTTGCCCTGGATAACACCGGACTCTTTAGAGTCGGTACCCACGTAGTAGGCTTTGTCATAGCTGGCCAGCACTTTGGCGTTCGGTTCTTTGTTAAAGAACACCACCGGCACATCATTGGCTTTTGCTTTATCAATGACCACTGCGGCAGCAGCCGGGTCTACCAGGTTGATCGCCAGCGCTTTCACGCCTTTAGCCATCAGCACGTCAATCTGATCGTTCTGTTTTGACTGGTCATTCTGCGAGTCATTCATCAGCAGCTGTACGCCACCAATTTTCTTCGCTTCACTCTCAATGTCCTTACGCACCATGGACATAAAATTGTCGTCATATTTGTAAATGGTGACGCCAATGCGTGCATCTGCGGCGTGAGCCGTCGCACCAAACATCATGCTGGCAACCAGTGCTGTGAGCGTGAAAACCTTCTTATTCATGGTATCTCCGGTTTTTTTATGCAGGGTATTTCATCGCGCCATGCTGCTCTGTGGCAGACAGCGCAGTCGGTTGAAACTCTCTGGTGGGGCGGATGCATCAAGCTCAAAGCCAAACCACCACCGTTTTCCTGACTTCCCTGTGCGTAACCGCTTCCTGAAGAATGTTGTGAACCATTTCAATCGGCTGCTGAAACCATGTCGGGGAAGGAAAACCCGGCGTTACATAATGTTTCAGTCCGGTAAGACGCTGCCATCATAGTGATCGGCATGTTAATTAACTGTGAATACAATCACAGATTGAAAACGGTTACACAGCCCCATCGCCTGAATTAGTGACAGACTCCACATTTTGCCGCTGGGCCACCGAATGGCGGCGTACCAGCGTCGGCATAAAGCAATGGGTCGCATGCGGATCCAGTTCCCCGGCGGCACCTTTCAGCGCCAGCTCGGTGGCCAGTTTCGCCATAGAAACAATGGGATAACGCACAGTCGTTAACTGTGGATCGGTATAACGTGAGATGGGTATGTCATCAAAACCGATGACGGAGAAATGCTGTGGCACCTGAATACCATTGTCTTTCAACGCAGTGAGCGCGCCTGCGGCCATGCCATCGTTGTAGGAAAATACGGCGGTTAAATGTTGGTTACGTCCCAGTAACTCTACCATGGCCGCCTCACCGCCCTGCATATCCGGCTCGGCCTGGGCGACCCAGCTTTCCGGTGGACGGATCCCCTGCTCTGCCAGGGCCTGCAGCCAGCCTTCACGTCGCTGGGCCACATCTTCAATCGGGTGACTGGAGCTGAGAAAACCAATGCGTTGATGCCCCTGTTGTAACAACATGCGCGTAGCAACCAGCGCACCGGTTACGTTATCGAGACAGACGCAACGGTGTTCAAAACCCGGAATAGTACGATTTATCAGTACCATACCAGGAACCTGTTCGAGGAAATGCGCCAGTTCGGCGTCTGAAAGCGTTTTCGCGTGAACCACCAGCGCGTTGCAACGCTGGCGGATCAGCACCTCAATGGCATGACGTTCTTTCTCTTCCAGATGCCAGGAGTTGCTGATCAACACATGTTTTTGCATGCGCTGAGCAACGGTATCTACCGATTTCACCAGCGCACCAAAAAAGGGGTCGGAGACATCCATGACGACAACGCCAATGGTATCGCTGACCTGAGTTGCCAGTGCCTGAGCATTGGCATTAGGCCGGTAACCCAGCGTATCCACCGCCTGGAGTACGGCTTCGCGGGTATCCGCGGTAACGGCACTGCTGTTATTGAGCACACGCGAGACGGTGGCTACCGACACGCCGGCCTGACGGGCGACATCACGAATCGTTATCATGCAGCTGTTCCACAGAGGAGAAAATGCGCCTGGTGCGCGTAACGGCGCTATTCTGTCAGGGCCTCTGGGGATGCAGCGTGAATTACGTCACACGAATGAAAACGGTTACATACAATTCTGCAACCTTTGTGATGGCCGTCATTATCTTACTGGATCGCGTTACGCGATTTACCCGCCGCTAATGCCGTCAGTTTGCGCCATAACCACTCCATGGGTCCCTGGCGGAACCGGCGCAGCCACAGCACGGAAAACAGGATGTTAACCAGCCACACAGGGGGAACAAAGACCAGCAATTGCAGGCGGTCATACTTCATAAACAGACCGAAACGATAAAACAGCGTGGTGCAGATCAGCGTTTGCAGCAGGTAGTTACTCAACGCCATCCGCCCGACGCACTGAATGGCGAAACTGATACGCGTTGCGGCAATCTGTGGCCAAAAGCCGAGGCACAGCGCGGCATAACCGAGGCTGAGAAACGGGCTGGCGACATCACGCGGTACCTGCAAATAAAATCCGCTCCAGATGAAATCCCAGCCAAGATGCCACTGCCCGATGATACCTGGAATGGCGATCAGCCAGCCCACGCTCAGCAATATCACAGCCGCGCGGCGATAATGCTGCACGCTGAATTGCCCGCTCAACCAGCCGGTACGCATCAACGCAGCACCAATCAGCATCAGGCCCGCCAGCTGCCAGCCATATTGCGAGGCCAGCGCCATCAGGCTGGAAGAAAGATGATCAAGGCGGTTCTGCACCGCTTCCCAGCCCCCCAACAGCTTCCAGTAGCGTTCATACTGGAGATCGGCCACACCCGGCAACCAGGAACGGCTGGGTTGCGGCGAGGAAATCGCACCAAACACCAGCAGCACGCCGCACCCCACCAGATACAGTAGCGCGCCGGTTTGTAATAATGCGCGGTTCGAGGGCACTTCACGTAACATCCGCCAGATAACCAGACCAATCAGGCCATAATCCAGCAGGATATCCCCTTCCCAGAAAAACAGCGCATGGATCAAACCCAACAGCACCAGCAACGACAGACGCGCCGAAATCCAGCGGCTGCCGCGCGGAATCTGCATATGCAGCCCGGCACCAAACAGTAACGCGAACAGCGTGAGGAATTTGAGTTGCGCCAGACCGTCCATCACCGCCCAGGTCCAGGCGTCAGACAACGAAATCTCGCCCTGCCATGCCGGATTGAGATACGCCGCCGATGGCAAGCCGAAGCCAACAATGTTTAACAGCAGAATGCCGAGAATGGCGCAACCACGAATGAAATCCAGCGCGAGATAGCGTTGCATCGGGTGTCCTGAGGGAAAAATGAAAACGGGCGGCAAACGCCGCCCCAAACAGTCTTAGTTATGACGTACCGCGCGCAGAAACTCCTGACGGGTATTCTGGCTGGATTTAAACAGGCCACCTAATGAAGTGGTCGTGGTGGCGCTGGTGGCATCTTTCACACCGCGCGCTTTGACACAGTAATGCACCGCATCAATCGACACTGCCACATTGTTGGTGCCAAGCAGCGTCTGCAACGCAATCAGCACCTGCTGGGTCAGACGCTCCTGCACCTGCGGACGCTGGGCAAAGAACTGCACAATGCGGTTGATTTTCGACAAGCCAATCACTTTATCTTTCGGGATGTAAGCCACGGTAGCTTTACCATCGATGATCACGAAGTGATGTTCGCAGGTGCTGGTCAGGGTGATATCACGTACCGTCACCATTTCATCAACCTTCATCTTGTTTTCGATAACGGTGATTTTGGGGAAGTTGGCGTAGTCGAGACCTGAAAAAATTTCATCCACATACATCTTAGCGATGCGATGAGGGGTCTCCATCAGGCTGTCATCTTCCAGGTCAAGATTCAGCAGCTGCATGATTTCGGTCATGTGACCGGCGATCTGACGCTTGCGGGTTTCATCGTCCATTTCACGCACCGGGGCGCGTAACGGCGTTTCCAGGCCACGCGCCAGCAGCGCTTCATGAACCAGGGCGGCTTCCTGACTTAAGGTGCTCATCGTAATCTTCTCCGGCAGGTGATGCGCCCGCAGGTCGATGCCTGCGGGGGAATTTCTGAGCGCGTATTGTGAAACACTCCGCGCGCTTAATCCAGCAATCAATCTGATTGGAGATGAAAGCTTTTCATGGAGCGCTACGACGAAATACCAGCGCGCCCGCCAGCAGTAAACCGGCCCCGGCAACCCATAAGGCCGGTTCCAGCTGATGCCACAGCAGAGAAGAGACCCACGACAGCAATGGCCCGCCGAGTTGTCCAACGGCATAGCCCGTAGTCAGCAGCCCGGCCAGATAACGCGTATGCTGCGGAGCCAGCTCACGGCCATATTGCAACGTCAGTTGTACCACGCACAGGAAACCACCCCCGATCAACACAGCCCCGATCATCAAACCATTCAGCCCTGGCAGCACGCTTGCGGCGATCACGCCCAGCGCCTGCGCCCACAACACCAGCGCCAGCCGGACATGACTGCTGCCCCAGTGGCGGGTCATGATGCCAAGGAGGATGCCGATGACCGCCGCACCGCCAAACACCGGCCAGACAAACTGGGCGAAGTCGCTATGCGGGAAACGGGCTGCCGCCATTTGCGACAGGAAGGTTGCAGGCAGAATGTAACCAAAGCCGGCCAGGCTGTAACTCAGTACCAATCGCTTCAGGTTACCATTCAACACCAGCGGCGCAGGGGCCTGCTCGGGCCGATGCAGCTGGCCCTGGCGTGGCAGAAAACGGGCGATGGCCGCAATCAACAGCAACGCCAGTAAACCATACGCGCCCCACGCCAGCGCGGCACTGGCACCGGTGGCATGCAACAACACCGCCAGCATCCCGCTGAGGAAGATCCCGGTGCCCGGTCCGGCAAACACCGCCGCTGACAATCCCGGGCGTCCATGATGCAGCAGTTGTTCATTACTCCATGCCGCCACCAGTACCATCGCCCAGCCGCTGGCACAACCGATAAGAAAACGAATCAGACCATGCAACCATGGGCCAGATACGCAGGCAGAGAGCAACGTCAGCACCACCGCGCCCCATACTCCCAGCTGCAAGCGCCATTCGACGCGCGTGCGTGCCCGCATGGCATCAAAGGAGCCGCACAAATACCCCAGATAATTCAGTGCCGCCACCAGGCTGGCACTGGTCAGCGTCAACTGATGGTCCTGAATCATTAATGGGACCTGCGGCGTAAAAGCAAACCGCCCAATCCCCATCGCAACCACTAAACTTAAGAATGCACTGAGCGCGACGCGAAACGCCATAACTAACCCCTGATATTGTTTTATCACTTGCTTCAAGCATGCGCGATGTTTAAACTCACGAAAAGTGAATAATACTAACGAAGTTGTTTACGAGAAGAGAATATGGATCTGGTCCAACTACGCATGTTCTGTTCTGTGGCTGAAACCGGTTCTCTGGTTCGGGCGGCGGAACAGCTGCATCGGGTTCCCTCGAACCTCACCACCCGTCTGCGCCAGCTGGAAGAAGAATTGGGCGTGGATCTGTTTATCCGCGAGAAGCAACGCATCCGCCTGTCACCGATGGGCCATAACTTTCTCAACTACGCCCAGCGTATTCTGGCGTTGAGCGATGAAGCGCTGAGTATGGCACGCGCCGGTGAACCCGGTGGTAACTTTGCTCTCGGTTCAATGGAAAGCACCGCAGCAACGCGTCTGCCTGGCTTGCTGGCGGCATATCACCAGCGTTTTCCCTCGGTAGCGCTATCGCTGATCACAGGCACCTCGGGCGAGATCATCGATAAAGTGCGCGAAGGCACGCTGGCAGCCGCGCTGGTTGATGGTCCGGTGACCCATGATGATCTCAACGGCTGTATCGCTTTTCGCGAAGAGATGGTGTTAATCACCAGCCTTGAACATAAGCCGATCATCAATGCGCGTGATACTCAGGGCGATACGTTGTTCGCCTTTCGTAACAGCTGTTCGTATCGCGTCAAACTGGAATCCTGGTATCGCGACAGCCAGACCGCGCCGGATAACGTGATGGAAATCCAGTCTTATCACGCCATGATGGCCTGCGTTGCAGGCGGTGCGGGTGTGGCGATGATCCCCGCATCGGTGCTGAACCAAATGCCCGGCAAAGTTCGGGTACAGGAACATGCGCTACCCCCGGCGTATCGCGACACCGCAACCTGGCTGATGTGGCGTCGGGATGCGTTCACCCCCAATGTCGAAGCATTGAAGTATTTGATTATTGAATTATTTGATGACCGGCCGCTCAACGATGAGCTGATGCATCCGCTGCATGCGACCGAGTAATTTTAACCGTTATAAAGACCAACGGGCCGCCTGGCCCGCATCTACAGGAAGAGGAATTGCATGAACATGATTAAAACCCGTGCCGCCGTTGCCTGGGCAGCTGGCGAACCACTGAAAATCGAAGAAGTGGATCTGATGCCACCACAGAAAGGCGAAGTGCTGGTACGCATCGTGGCGACCGGTGTATGCCATACCGATGCGTATACCCTGTCAGGTGCCGATCCGGAAGGCGTGTTCCCGGCGATTCTTGGTCATGAAGGCGGCGGCATCGTGGAAGCGGTGGGTGAAGGCGTAACCAGCGTGGAAGTCGGTGACCACGTGATCCCGTTATATACCCCGGAATGCGGCAAATGTAAGTTCTGTCTGTCAGGCAAAACCAACTTGTGTCAGGCGATCCGCGCCACGCAGGGCAAAGGGTTGATGCCGGATGGCACCACGCGTTTCTTCAAAGACGGCCAGCCGATTTTCCACTATATGGGCACCTCGACGTTCTCTGAATACACCGTGGTTCCGGAGATTTCACTGGCGAAAATCAGTAAAGAAGCCCCGCTGGAAGAAGTCTGCCTGCTGGGTTGTGGCGTGACTACCGGCATGGGCGCGGTAATGAACACTGCCAAAGTGAAAGAAGGCGATACCGTGGCCATTTTCGGTCTCGGTGGTATCGGCCTGTCCGCGATTATCGGGGCGAAAATGGCGAAGGCTGGTCGCATTATCGGTATCGACATCAATACCAGCAAATTCGACCTGGCGCGCAAACTGGGCGCAACCGATCTGATTAATCCAAAAGATTATGAGAAGCCGATTCAGGACGTGATCGTTGAACTGACTGATGGAGGTGTGGATTACTCGTTTGAATGTATCGGTAACGTTAACGTGATGCGTTCCGCGCTGGAGTGCTGCCACAAGGGTTGGGGTGAGTCGGTAATTATCGGCGTCGCCGGTGCCGGTCAGGAAATCTCCACCCGTCCGTTCCAGCTGGTTACCGGTCGTGTGTGGCGTGGCTCTGCATTTGGCGGCGTAAAAGGCCGTTCGCAGCTGCCGGGCATTGTGCAGGATTACCTCGACGGTAAATTCGCGCTCAATGATTTCATTACCCATACCATGCCGCTGGAAGATATCAACGAAGCGTTTGAGTTGATGCACGAAGGGAAATCCATCCGTTCCGTGGTGCATTTCAACAAATAACCAGGAGGCGTTATGGCATCCACTCTGGAATTGCTTGAAGAACATCGCATGTTTGGCGGCTGGCAACAGCGCTGGCGACATGCTTCATCGGTACTCAATTGCCCGATGACTTTCAGCATTTTTCTGCCACCGCCCAGGGACGACACACCACCGCCGGTGGTGTGGTTCTTCGCCGGGCTGACCTGCACCGATGAGAACTTCACCACCAAAGCGGGCGCTCAACGCGTGGCGGCGGAACTGGGTCTGGTGCTGATTATGCCAGACACCAGCCCGCGCGGTGACGATGTGGCGAACGACAGTGGCTACGATCTCGGCCAGGGCGCCGGGTTCTACCTCAACGCCACACAGCAACCGTGGGCGGCGCACTATCGCATGTTTGATTACGTCAGCCATGAGTTACCGGCGCTGGTCGCTGCTAATTTCAAGCTGAGTGAGCGACAGTCGGTGATGGGCCATTCGATGGGTGGCCACGGCGCATTGCTGCTGGCGTTGCGTCTTGGCGGGCGTTTTGCTTCGGCTTCGGCCTTTGCGCCCATCGTCAATCCAACTGAAGTGCCGTGGGGACAGAAAGCGTTTAGCGCCTATCTCGGTGACGATCGCGCCAGCTGGCGTGAATACGATAGCTGCCTGCTGATGCGTGAGGTGGAGCATCGTCTGCCAATCCTGATTGACCAGGGCGACAGCGATCAATTCCTTGCCGATCAGCTGCATCCGGAACGTCTGGAAGCCGTGGCGCGTGAGCAGGGTTTCCCGCTGGAATTACGCATTCAGCCGGGATACGACCATAGCTACTTCTTTATCGCCAGTTTTGTGGAAGACCATCTGCGTTTTCACGCAAAACATTTGCTGGTGTAGGGCAAAATAAATCTCAGCCGCGAACGTTCGCGGCTTTTTTTGCTTATAAAAAGCGTGGTATGAAGCTGTGGGGAGTATCGAAATCATGTTTCAAGGTGAAACTTCCCTCTTCGTCCTCAACATTAAAGACTTTATTGGTGGTGATGCTCATCGCCTTTAATGATTTAATCACAATGGTGTCGGCAGAAAAATGTGCGGTTTTATCTGCAAGTAAAGTGTCATAATTCACTATCGGTCGATAAAAATAACAAAAGTCCATCGATTCGCGTTCAGGTATATTATTTGCCACCATCACACGACAACGCACGCCTCCCTCCGGGGCCATGCGCTCTGTGGCGCTGACATGGTAATGCGGCGCGACAATCAGCGTTTTCGTCTCTATCTGTTTTATTTTCTTACGGCCAAACAATATTTTTACCGCATCAAGAATATCCTGCCTGACCGCACGCACCGAACTAATGGGGTTATCGCGGCTGATCAGCATCGCACCCGCTGGGTCAAATATAAGATTTTGACAAACGATATCGTTCGCTCTGACTTGCTCAAATAAAGCGACCGGAGAATTTTTAATTTGTTCGATCATTGCCGTACATTGAAAAATCACTTCCGGCTGGGTTGCAGGGCGCTCTGTCCAAACGGATAGTGACGCACGAGGAATCTTCATCATTTTTTCTCCATAAAAAATGTGTCCCGTGGTTCTATCCTGGATTGGCCTGGCGATCAGTGATTGGTACGACAAAATATCATTAAGAAAGCGGCGCGATAGATCGCGCCGTGATGAAAGGGCTAAATAATTGACTCCGCCACCAGGCCATCAATCATGACCTGCGGCATTCCCTGTGAGCAACATTCGATACGGCCACGCACACCGTAAACCTGCGCCAGCGTATCCGGGGTGATGACCTGCGCCGGTGCGCCATCGGCCAGCAAAGTCCCATTCTTCAGCATCAGGGCGTGATCAGCATGACGCAGGGCGATGTTAATATCATGCACCACCACCACCGTAACGATATTACGCAGCCGCGTTTCACGGCGTACCAAATCCATCACGTGGAACTGGTAATTGAGATCCAGCGCGCTGAGTGGCTCATCCAGCAGCAGCAGCTCGGGACGACGAATCAGGGACTGGGCCAGACCCACCAGCTGCTTCTGTCCACCGGAGAGCTGATCAAGATAGCGCATCGCCAAATGAGCAATACCGAGTTGCTCCAGCAGATGCATGATCTCCGTCTCACTGGCGGCACTATGCAAACCGCCTGAGGCGCGCTGTGCCACGATGATTGATTCCAGCACGTGCAGATGCACCCCGGCAGGCAGCGTTTGCGGCAGGTACACCACACGCTGCGCACGACGGGCAAACGGCTGAGTCATTAACTCTTCACCGTTCAGCCAGAGCTCGCCCTGCCCTTTGCTCAAACCCGCCAGTGCACGCAGCAGCGTCGATTTGCCACAACCGTTCGGCCCGAGCAGCACGGTGATCTTGCCACGCGGCAGCTGTGGAACGTTGAGGTCCTCGATGACTTTACGCTTCGGATAGCCTGCGTAAAAATGGCTGAGACTTAATCCCTGTTCCATTACACATTCCCCCGATGACGCAGAATAATGCTCAGGAAGAACGGCACACCAACCAGCGAGGTGACGATACCGACCGGAATGATGACGCCAGGAATCAGGTTTTTCGATGCCACCGACGCCAGCGACAGTACCAGCGCACCGGTCAGCGCACTGGCTGGCAGATAATAACGATGGTCTTCACCAAACATCATACGGGCAATATGCGGGGCCACCAGGCCAATAAAACCAATCGGCCCGACGAAGGCCACCGCCAGCGCCGAGAGAATGCTGATGCGTAATAATGTGGCGAGACGCAGGCGACGCACATCGATGCCAAAGCTGATCGCGCGGTCTTCGCCAAGGCGCAGCGCCGTCAGTTTCCAGCTGCTGAGCATGGAGAACGGAATCAGGATGGCAAAGGCAGCCGTCAGCACGCCAAGTTTCTCCCACGAGGCGCGCGCCAGGCTGCCCATGGTCCAGAACACCAGTCCCTGCAGGGTATCTTCACTGGCAATAAACTGCATCATGGAGACCAGCGCATTAAAGGTAAACACCAGCGCGATACCAAACAACACCACACCTGAAGTGGAAACCCGTGTCCAGCGCGTCACGCCGTCCAGCATCAGCGCGGCAAACAGCGCAAAGATAAAAGCGTTGGCCGAAATAAACCACTGATCCGGCACACCCGGAATACCAATTCCGAGAATAATCGCCAGTGCCGCACCAAAGGCCGCAGCGGAAGAGACACCGAGGGTAAAGGGACTTGCCAGCGGGTTATTCAGGATGGTTTGCATCTCTGCCCCGGCCAGGCCAAGGGAGAAGCCCACCACAATGGCCATCAGTGCATAAGGCAGGCGGATGTCCCAGACGATGACCCGCGTACCCGCATCAACGCTATCGGGCTGTGTCAGGGTCTGCCACAGGGTGTGCAAAGAAAGCCCGGCCGGACCGAGCGTGAAATCAAGAACTAACGATGCCAGTATTGCCAGCACCAGAACACCGATCAGCAACATCCGCTGACGCAGCACCTGATGATAGTGCGTCATGGTATCGACATCGTTGCCGTTTTCCGCCACCAGCGCGGCTTCCGAGGTACGCATTGTTTTACCTGTTTCTCGTCACAATCATAACGGCAGTCACAATAGAGCAGGTGATAATAATTATCAATTTTATCTGTGTTACTAAACACCAAAAAAAAGCGCGGACATTGCCGCGTCTTTCAATATGTTGCAATCACTCTTTAAACGTCGGGAATTCCATTTCGCTGTATTTCACAAAGCGGGAACCCCGTACCAGTTTGTAACCCAACCAAATCACCAAAAATAGCGGAATACCAATATAGGTTGCCGCTACGCCGTACCAGTCGATACGGTCAGCAAGGAAGGCCTGGTAGTTCTGACCGAGGGTGATAATCAAACACAATATAAAGGCGAAAATCGGCCCGATGGGGAAGAAGCCCGAGCGATAAGGTAAATCTGCCAGATCGCGCCCCTGCGCGGTGTAACCACGACGGAAACGATAGTGGCTGATGGCAATCCCCAGCCAGGCGATAAAGCCGGTCATACCTGAAGTATTCAGCAGCCACAGATACACTTCCTGGTTGCCAAATTTGGAGGTCAGGAAGCACAGGCCAGCCACTACGGTGGTGGCAATCAACGCATTGCGCGGAACACCGCCTTTCGACAGTTTGGCGAAAATACGCGGCGCTTTGCCTTCACTTGCCAGGTTAAACAGCATACGGGTGGAAGCATACATACCGGAGTTGCCGGCTGACAGCACCGCCGTCAGGATAACCGCGTTCATTACCGCCGCAGCCGACAGCAGACCGGCATTCTGGAACACCAGGGTAAACGGGCTGATGCTGATATCTTTGATATCGTTGTGCAGCAGCTTTGGATCGGTGTAAGGCAGAATCAGGCTGATAATCAGAATCGCAAAGACATAAAACAGCAGGATACGCCAGAACACCTGACGCACCGCGCGTGGAATGTTCTTTGCCGGATCTTCTGATTCACCGGCAGCGATACCGATCAGCTCAGTCCCCTGGAACGAGAAACCGACAATCATCGCCACACCAATCATCGCCGCAAAGCCACCGGCGAAAGGCGCATCACCTACCGTCCAGTTGTGCCAGCCTGCGTTTTCCGCGCCGCGCATAATGCCAACGATCATCAGCACACCCACCACGATAAAGATGATGACGGTGGCGACCTTGATCAGGGAGAACCAGTATTCCGCTTCACCAAAACCTTTTACGGAAATGTAGTTGAGCAGGAACATCAGGCCGAGGAACAGCGCGCTCCAGATCCAGCCTGGGGTATCGGGGAACCAGTAGTTCATCACCAGCTGAGATGCGACGAGGTCAACAGCAATGGTGACTGCCCAGTTGTACCAGTAGTTCCAGCCGAGGGCGAAACCGAAGCCTTCCTCAACATATTTTGCGCCGTAAGTCGCGAAGGAGCCGGACACCGGCATAAATGCGGCCAGCTCGCCGAGGCTGGTCATCAGGAAGTAAACCATCAGGCCAATCAGCGCGTAAGAGAGCAGTGCGCCACCTGGGCCTGCCTGTGAAATCGTTGCGCCCGAGGCGACAAAGAGGCCTGTTCCGATCGATCCGCCAATGGCGATCATCGTCAGATGACGTGCCTTTAATTCGCGTCGTAACGCAGGTTGTTGTGTTGTTTTTGAGTCATTATGCATGTGTAAACGCTATGCCGGATAAAAATAAGGCGCGATTGTAGCAGCTAAGCCTGCTCTGTATAGCATTCACGTCGGGTTATTAGTTACCTTCATAATCGCCACGAAATTATTAGCCGCTGCGTTTGTGTTTACTCGCGGCAATAGGTTAAAAAGCGGTTAAGCGCCTTGGAGAGATGTTTCTGGCGATGGTGGATGCGATACAAAGTGCGCGTCAGACGCGGCAGCGGCACCGCCACTTCCACCAACGTGCCCGCCTCCAGCAAATCGGCGATCACCCGCCGTGACAGGCAGCTAATGCCCATGCCGTGGCGTACCGCATGTTTGATCGCCTCCGAGTTGCCCAGCTCCATACCCAGTTGAAACTGCGGCAGATGGGACAACAGCAGATAATCGACGATTTCACGCGTACCGGAGCCACGTTCACGCAGGATCCACGGCGCAGCAGCCAGGCTTTCCAGAGTGACGGGCTGTTGCAGAATGGCGGCATCCGGTGCGGCAAACACCACCAGCTCATCCTCCAGCCATGGCTCGCTGATCAGTTCGGGCACATGGCACGGCCCTTCAATCAGGCCAATATCGACCCGGAAATCCGCCACCGCATTAATGGCATCCTGACTGTTGCCGACGCTTAGCTCCAGCGGCAGCGCAGGAAAATCGCGACGATAAGCAGCGATCATCCCCGGCAGCAGATAGTTGCCGATGGTGCTGCTGGCGAACAGACGAATGGCGCCATTGTCTTCTTTAAACAATTGTTCGATTTCACCCGCCTGTTCCAGTAACCCCACCGCGCGCGGATAGAGTAAGCGCCCATGTTCGTTCAAAACCAGCCGTTTGCCGACGCGGTCGAACAGTTGCACACCAAGCTGGCTCTCGAGGTCCGCCAGCGCAGCACTCACCGCCGACTGGGACAGAGCCAATACCTGCGAAGCCTGAGTCGTGGAACCACTCTTCAGCACTTCGGTAAAAACTTCGATCTGACGCAGCGTAATGTGCACGCGCCCTCCTCACATTGCTTACCACTAATCATGGTTAATTATTAATGTATTATCAATTTTAGTTTTATACCAGCTACACTAGTCATTATATGGAGAATCCAGCTCGGGAATAGCGTTTATCCCCGATTGACGACGCAATGTGGTGTAGCGTGTTGATTGATGTAATGACGATGGCGGGATGCAGAATATGCTGGTATGGCGTAGACGCATTGATTGAGGTGAGGTTTCTTGCCAGCTCACAAATAAATAATCGCCGAGTTATCGTTGCTGGCAATATCACCACCTTCTGAACCCAGATCAATGTGCACTGTCTGGTTCCGGAATGATATACACGCTGGCATTGTTATATCCCGTAATATTGCTGCCACGTTCTATACAACGGACCAGGAGTTTTGTGGCGGAATCCAGACGCGATTTGATTTCTCGCAGGGCAGATAAACATCTGCTTCCGCAGGTATAAAGATCAATACTGATGTAATGACTTTTAGGGTAAGTATGGTAAGAAAGATGAGATTCGCTGAGTAAAAACAAACCGGTTACACCCTCACCTTCTGCCGTGAACTTTTGTGAGAGATAGCCAATAACGTTAAGTTCCGTTACGCTCAGGACTTCTGCGAAAAACTTTTGCAACCGCACTTCATCTTGCAGGAAACACTCATCGTTGATAACAATATCCAAAACATAATGACAGACCTTATCTTCCATAATAAAACCCCATTTACTTTCAATTTTATAAACTCAGGATCTGAAAATCATAAAAACAACTTAGTAAATATACTAACCAATTTAATTAAGATGAGATCGTCAAATACTAATATCTGTGATCGGAATCATGAAAAACATTAATTACATCCAAATGAATGGTTTTTATTAACCATTCAAACCTGATTGATCAACTTGCTCATATCATTATAAACCGAGTCCACTTTAACCCCTCAGCTGTTTCCATTTTAAGCGGACACTCATCCTGCAATAATAAGAGTATGCAATGTCTGGCATTGTTCTTTTCTCAGATTTGGCGTTTTAACGCCCTGAGTCACCCGGGGCAATACCCGGGCTTTGCACATACAAGATATATCTGAGATACTTATTAATATTGCGTTGATTTTAAACTTATTTAAACAACAGAAAAACAGACATGCCGCAGTACATTTCGCGGTTAATAGCAGGAGAATGTCATGAAATATATCGGCGCACATGTCAGTGCATCAGGCGGCGTAGACCAGGCAGTGATCCGTGCCCATGAACTGGAAGCCACGGCGTTCGCGCTGTTCACCAAAAATCAGCGCCAGTGGAAGGCTGCGCCGCTTTCAGGTGAGGTGATTGATGCGTTTAAGACAGCCTGCGAAACCTATAAATTTACGCCGGGCCAGATTTTACCGCACGACAGCTATCTGATTAATCTCGGCCATCCGGTGATGGAAGCGCTGGAGAAATCCCGCGATGCGTTTATTGATGAAATGCAGCGTGCCGAACAGCTCGGCCTGACCTTGCTAAATTTCCATCCGGGCAGCCATCTGCAACAAATTGATGAGCAGGCGTGCCTGAAGCGTATCGCAGAATCTATCAATATTGCGCTGGATAAGACGCACAATGTCACCGCAGTGATCGAAAACACCGCAGGCCAGGGAAGCAACCTCGGTTTTCGCTTCGAACATCTCGCCACCATTATTGAGCATGTGGAAGATAAATCACGCGTCGGTGTTTGTATTGATACCTGCCATGCCTTTGCCGGGGGTTATGACCTGCGCACGGAAGATGCCTGTGTCGCGACCTTTAATGAATTTGAACGCATTGTCGGATTTCAATATCTGCGCGGCATGCATCTGAATGATGCCAAGAGCACGCTTGGCAGCCGTGTTGACCGTCACCATAGCCTTGGCGAAGGTAATATCGGCAAGACGGTGTTTAGCTGGCTGATGAAAGATGCACGCTTTGATGGTATTCCAATGATCCTGGAAACCATCAATCCGGATATCTGGAAAGACGAGATTGCATGGCTGAAGTCGGAGCAACAGAGATAAAAAAAGGGGCGGCCTTGTGGACCGCCCCTTTGCTATGCCTGGTGTTGGCGTCGATAAACGTTATCAGGCGGCTTTAGCCAGCTCTTCTTCCGGACGTTTCAGGATAGCGTAGCCCAGGCCCGCCACCGCAGTACCAATCACGATGGACATCAGGTAACCCAGCACCGGTGTAATCGCTCCCGGAATCAGCAACACAAACAGACCACCGTGCGGTGCCATCAGTTTGGCACCAATCGCCATTGAAATCGCACCGGTCACCGCACCACCAATGATACAGCACGGCAGTACACGCATCGGGTCACGGGCGGCAAACGGAATCGCACCTTCAGAAATGAAGCACAGACCCAGCACCAGCGCTGCCTTACCACCTTCCTGCTGACCTTTGTTGAACTTACGACGAGCCACGATAGTCGCCAGACCCATGGCCAGCGGCGGAACCATACCGGCGGCCATAATTGCAGCCATCGGGGCGTAGGTCTGCGAACTCAACAGGCCAACACCAAACGCATAAGCCACTTTGTTCACCGGACCACCCATATCGGTACACATCATGCCACCGAGGATAGCACCCAGCAGAACCGCGTTAGCCGTACCCATGTTTGCCAGCCAGTGAGTCAGGCCGCTCATGATGCCCGCTACCGGTTTACCCACCACATAAATCATCAGCAGGCCGGTAATCAGGCTGGCAACCAGCGGAATGATCAGTATCGGCTTCAATGCCTCCATACTCTGCGGCAGCTTCACTTTGCTGCTGAGCATCTTCGCGGCGTAACCGGCAATAAAACCAGCGATAATCCCGCCAAGGAAACCGGCGTTAATGCTGGTAGCGATCATACCGCCAATCAGGCCAGGGGTCAGACCGGGACGGTCTGCAATGGAGAAGGCGATAAAACCTGCCAGCACCGGCACCATCAGGGCGAACGCGCTGCCGCCACCAATCTGCATCAATGCTGCCGCCAGGGTACCCGGCTCTTTAAATGCGGTGATACCAAACGCAAACGACAGTGCGATGCTCAGACCACCCGCAACCACCATCGGCAGCATGTAAGACACACCGGTCAGCAGATGACGATACGCGCCCGCTTTCTCTTGTTTGTCTTCCTGACCACCTGAAGCGCGCGCGCCACTCGGCTGGTAAGGTTTGGCTTCAGTCTGTGCTTTATCCAGCTCCTGGGCGGTTTTCTTCAGCGCCAGGCTGGTTGAGGTGCGATACATCGGCTTACCGGCGAATTTCGCCAGATCCACATCGATATCTGCTGCCACCACCACCAAATCAGCCGCCGCCACTTCTTCCGGGGTGATGGCATTGCCAGCACCCACTGAGCCGCGGGTTTCCACTTTCACCCACCAGCCACGTTTTTTGGCTTCGGCTTCAATCGCTTCAGCTGCCATAAAGGTATGGGCAACACCGGTCGGACAGGCTGTCACTGCAACGATGCGCTTCTGACCGCTGCTCTGCGCCACAGCCGGTGCGGCAACAGCCACGTTTTGTACCGTCTGAGCATTAGCTTTTGCCTGATTGATCGTTGCCAGCGGATCGCGCAGCAGCTGCTGCACATCAACCAGCGCCAGTGATTTGCCTGCCAGCTGCGCATCGTGCGGTGCGTTGTGACCCGCCACCAGCACCAGATCGGCGTCAGCGGCGTTTTCGGTAAGGGTAAGACCAGCCTGCGCCGCGACAGCACGCAGACTTTCCATCGCTAAATGTCCTGAGGCGAGGCCCAGGGAAGAATCTTTAATCAGCAGCGTTTTCATTATACCTCTCCTGCTGTTAGTTAACGGGTTGTAAGTCAACACGCGCCATCATCGCGGCCAACTGGGTACGATCGGTAACCCCTACGTTGCTCTGGCTGACAGCCATGGCCGCCACCGCCGTTGCAAGGCGCAGGGTATGTTCACTGGACTCACGCATCAGCAGGCCATAAATCAACCCGCCAACCATAGAATCCCCGGCACCTACGGTGCTGACCACTTCACACGCAGGTGGTTTGGCAATCCATTCGCCTGAAGCATTCACCCACAGCGCCCCTTCTGCTCCGAGTGAAATCACTACATGGGCGATGCCCTGTTCGCGCAGTTCATGCGCGGCGTCAATCACATCCTTCAGCGTCGGCAGCTTGCGTCCGGCCCAGATTTCCAGCTCGCGACGGTTGGGTTTCACCAGCCAGGGCGCGGCTTTCAGACCCGCGACCAGCGCCTCACGGCTGCTGTCGAAAATAATGCATGGACACTGGGTACGCAGATCGCTCATCCATTTTGTGAACGCTTCTGGTGCCACACCCGCAGGCAGGCTGCCGCTGACACACACCATGTCGAACTGACCCAGCCAGGTCAGAGAATCTGCTGTGAAGCGATCCCAGTCCTGGGTGGTAACGTCAAAACCCGAGAAATTCAGGTCGGTCACTTCGCCGTCTTTTTCCGTCAGTTTGACGTTAATACGGGTACGGCCCTGCACCACCTGAAAGCGGTTGGCGATACCCAGCTCGCTGAACAGTTGCTGGAAACCATCCTGGTTCTCTTTACCCAGGAAACCGCCAACGGTGACATCAATACCTAAGTCCTTCAGTACCTTAGCGACATTGATGCCCTTACCTGCGGCATGCAAACCGGTGGTTTTTACCAGGTTCACTTCCCCACGTTCGATCTCCGGCGTAAAGCCAACCAGATCGTACGCCGGGTTCAGAGTGATGGTGGCTACGCGACGACTCATGCTACCCCCTCGCCCAGGCCACTATTAATGGCCTCTTCAATGGCACTCAGTGCCTGCTGTGCATCTTCGCCGCTGGCAGTAAAGCGCAGGCGGTGACCTTTTTTGACGCCAAGCGCCACCACTTTCATCAGGCTGCGGCCATTGGCTGGTTTACCGCTGCCATCGAGGTTAGTGACGGTGATTTCGCTGTTGAACTGCTTGATAACGGTAACCAGCGCCGTACCCGGACGGGCATGCAGGCCATGTTCGTTACGAATGGTGAACTCTGCGGTCAGCACATCGGCCTGCTCATCTACTTCACTGGTCAGCAGCGCCAGAATCCCGGCGGCATCTGCTTTCAGCAGACGTTCAGCTTTGCTGGCATGCAGCAAGCTGCTGAGGTAACCCAGCACTTCCAGCGGACGGTTGTCGCTGGCGGCAACCGTTACCAGCAGCGCTACGTTTGCACCGGCATGGTCAAAAGGCGTTGCTGCACGGCTGACTGCGACGCCGCTGTTCAGGTTACCTACCGGGCTGTCGCTCAGCCAGATACCCTGCCCGAGGTTTAACGGGGCGTTAGACACGACGTTAGCGACGAAACTGGCATCGACGGCCCCTGCCGCCTGCAGGCGACCGGCATTCAGCGCTTGCAGCGTCATCAGATCGCTGGCAGCTACATCAACAGCGATCAGCGAGGTATCGAACTGGAATTCCGCAGCCTGCTTCTCACCCATCAGCAGCGCGCGCAGGTCTTCCGCTGAAGCGGTTTTCAGTTGTTCAGCAATGCTGTCGTCGCTGAGTACATGAGTCAGCTGACGCAACAGCGCGAGATGTTCGTCGGATTTTGCAGCGATACCGATAGCGACATAGGCCGTCTGACCGTCGCCCCATGCCACACCCTGCGGAAACTGGAAAACCTGTACGCCCGTTTTCAGCACTAAATCACGGGTATCCGTGGTGCCGTGTGGGATGGCGATGCCGTTACCCAGGAAAGTGGTGGTTTGCTGTTCACGCGCCAGCATGCCGTTAACGTAGCCTTCAGCTACATTGCCCGCAGCGGTTAATGCCGCCGCAACCTGACGAATGGCCTCTTCTTTATTCTGTGCACTTGCACCGGTATGAATGGCCTGAACTTCGAGCTGGAACATATTTCTCCTCGCTTGCTGAATTGAATCGTTTCAGCTTGATGGCGAAAAAATACGCTGTACGACATCGGCTTAGCCGGGACGACAACGCTGAAACGTTTCAGGGAATATGGTACAGCTGTGCCAGGCAGGCAAGAAAATGCGTAAATGGCGTAGCAGATTTTTGAAGCGACGCACACTTCAGAGGTGATTTAGGAATTTAGCCAAATGCCACGCTGACGTTTTTGCTGTAACGCAAGCGTCATTTAAGGCAAATGCTTCAGCAACATGTCAGCAAAAATTCAGGGAGCGGTATCGGCTTCTAATTTAAGCAGAAAAGTCATGGCATCAGCACGGCTGTTGCCGCACATTTCAGCGCTGGGCTGCAGGCTGCCACACACCGCCGGGCGCAACGGCGAACCGAATATTTTACAACGCAGCTGCGCATCAAGCTGAATGCAAGGGGTATTCGCCGGTTTGCCGTTGGGCATACCCGGGATCGGGGAAGAGATGGAAGCAGCAATGCAACAGGCACCGCAATGGTCACGACACAACATCACGCGCTCCTGCACGGGGATTTCGGCGCGACAATAGCAGGCTGTCCTCAGGAACACCATCCCGCATTCCCTAAATTTTGCGCTAGTCCGCTTGCCTGTTTTTCATCGCGCGGGTAACGTGGCGCGATCTATTCTCTCTTAGCGAGTAACACACGATGCCAAAGGCAAACGAAATTAAAAAAGGAATGGCGCTCACCTGGAACGGCAAACTGCTGCTGGTGAAAGATATCGACATTCAAAGCCCCAGCGCACGCGGTGCGGCTACCCTGTATAAGATGCGTTTTACTGACGTGCGCACGGGCATGAAAGTCGAAGAACGCTTTAAAGGCGATGACATCCTGGAAGCCATCACCCTGACCCGCCGCTTCGTCTCCTTCTCTTATATAGATGGCGATGAGTACGTGTTTATGGATGATGAAGATTTCACGCCATACACCTTCAAAAAAGATCAGATCGAAGAAGAGTTGCTGTTTATTCCTGAAGGCGGCATGCCGGGCATGCAGGTTCTGACAATGGATGGCCAGCTGCTGGCACTGGAACTGCCGCAAACGGTTGACCTGGAGATTGTTGATACTTCACCAGGCATCAAAGGCGCTTCCGCCAGCGCACGCACGAAACCCGCCGGGATGAGTACGGGTCTGGTTATCCAGGTGCCGGAATATCTCAGCAACGGCGACCGTATTCGTATTCATATCGCCGAACGTCGCTATATGGGACGCTCTGACTAAGTAAACCGCGCTGTCCGGCGCGCAGAAAATGTTATAGTATAACAATCTGTTGTGCGCGCCGGATGGATATTTCCCGCGCGCGTTGTTCTCGTTTGCTGAGGCATGATTGTGACGCACGTAAATGTTATTACCGGATTTCTCGGTAGCGGCAAAACCACCGCTCTGCTGCATCTGTTAGCCAGTAAGCCTGCCGATGAAAACTGGGCGGTACTGGTCAATGAGTTTGGCGACATTGGCATTGATGGCGCATTGCTCGCCGATCGCGGTGCCACGCTGAAAGAGATCCCTGGTGGCTGTATGTGCTGCGTTAATGGCCTGCCATTGCAGGTGGGTCTGAATATGCTGCTGAAGCAAACCAAACCTGACCGCCTGCTGATTGAACCCACCGGCCTTGGACATCCCAAACAGTTGCTGAATATGCTGCGCGCTGCGGTATATCAGCCGTGGCTGCAAGTCGATGCCACGCTGACATTACTCGATCCCCGCCATCTGGCTGACCCGCGCATTGTGCAGAATGAAAATTTCCAGGATCAGCTCACCGCCGCCGATATCGTCATTGCCACCAAAAGCGATCGCTGGAGTGACGAGGATCGTCAGTTGCTTGCAGACTGGCGTCAGCAGCAGCTCGGCGATCGTCAGTGGGTGGAAGCAGCCTGGGGAGAGATCGATCCCGCCCTGCTCAGCCAGCGGGGATTGGCCGATCGTGCGGTTCCGGAGGCGTTGCATCATCACGCTGAATCACGTCCACAAGGGCTGGCAGCGCTCAAACTTGACGGCCAGGCACGCTGGCGGCGAGCGCTCAATGAAGGCCAGGGGTATGCCTCCTGTGGCTGGATTTTTGATGGTGATACGGTATTTGATACCATCAAAATCCTTGAGTGGGCGCGGCTTGCGCCGGTAGATCGGGTGAAAGGCGTGCTACGCACTGCGGAGGGTTTAGTCACCATTAATCGTCAGGGTGAGGACTTGTTTATCGAGACGCGCCCGACGACACCACCCGACAGCCGTATTGAATTGATCCATCATCAACCCGTTGACTGGAACCTGTTACAGACCGGGCTGTTGAAGATTCGTTTAAAATAGATGCGGTACGTTTTGCCGTTATTTTTCTTTTTTGAGTTGGACTATGCGCGCTTCACGTTTATTCACCATCCTGCTCCTTAATGTGCTGGGTGTGGTGATTTTCTTTTCCTGGTATCTGCCGCCTGAACACGGTTTCTGGTTTGGTCTCGACAAAGCCATTTTCTTCGGTTTCAACGATCAGATGGTCGTGCATCACGGTTTTGCACTGCTAGTGGCGATCACTAACTTCCGCGGTTTTGACCTGGTTTCACTGCTGGCAATGGGTTCACTCTATATGTGGTTCTGGCGACGCGAAACGCCACAGGGCCGTCGCCGTATGCTGGCGATTGGCATTACCATGCTGCTGACCGCCGTCATCCTCAACCAACTGGGGCATTTAATCCCGGTGCAGCACGCCAGCCCGACGCTGTTTTTTGAACACGTTCATCGCGTGAGTGAACTCACCGGTATTCCGGCTAAAGATGCCTCAAGCGACAGCTTCCCGGGTGACCACGGTATGATGCTGATGATCTTCGCCTGCTTTATGTGGCGCTATTTCGGTTGCCGAGCTTTCCTGATGGGTTTACTGATTGTGGTGGTATTTGGCCTGCCTCGCGTGATGGCGGGTGCACACTGGTTTACTGATATCGCCGTGGGTTCGTTGTCAGTGGTATTAGTGGGCCTGAGCTGGTGGTTGCTAACGCCAGCCAGTGACAAATTAGTTAACTGGCTGTATCGCTCTTTACCGGGCAAACATAAGCCGCAGGCATAATTGTTTAGCGCGAGTGATCAAAGCGTAAAATAGCGATCGCTCGCGCTTAATGAAACCAGAAATAGATTATTAGCCTGCTAATAAATTTCTTATAAAAAGAAAAGATTATGATGGAATTCGCCGCACAATAGCCTTTTTCCTAAGCTGTCCAGTCAGAACCCTCTTAAAATCGGCCTTAACGCCAGAATTAGCCCCTGATCCCACCGCTATTTCCCTGTTTAAACGCTGCCAGTTGTCGATAAAGTAGCCATTGTGTTACGGATTGATTTCACATCGAAAAAACCTATAAAAATTTATATAAAAGCACTCGCCACGCGGTCTGTAATCGGTTAACCTCAAACGCAATTAGTAGGTGAACAGCATAAAATGTGGTTCCGAAGGCAACAAAAGTGTGTTCTTAAACACATTTTGGTAATTAAGGAATTGTCTTAGCTGCTCCCTCTTATTAATCTCGACTCGTTTTGTCATCTGGCTGGCGACATTTTGTCGTAAGGATTTCGAAGGAAAACACCCATAATGGTCAAGTCTCAACCAATTCTGAGATACCTCAGGCGGATTATTCCCGCAGTAGCTCTGGCAACACTTTTATCGGCATGTAGCAGTACCCATAACGGTCAGAACGCGAATAACGAGAATCATGAAGTTAACAACCAGAATGGTTTTTTACTTCAGGCGTCTCAGGACGAATTCGAACAGATGGTGCGGAACGTGGATATCAAATCCCGCATCATGGACCAATACGATGACTGGAAAGGCGTGCGTTATCGTTTAGGCGGTGACACTAAGCGCGGCATCGATTGTTCTGCTTTTGTTCAGCGCACCTTTCGCGAACAGTTTGGTTTAGATCTTCCGCGTTCAACCTATGAACAGGAAGATACAGGTAAGCAGGTTTCACGCACGAAACTGCGTCCGGGTGATTTAGTGCTGTTCCGCGCCGGCTCCACCGGTCGCCACGTTGGCATCTATCTGGGCAATGACAACTTTGTGCACGCCTCCACCAGCAGTGGTGTGATGATTTCCAGCCTTAACGACAGTTACTGGAAAGCACGTTACCGTGAAGCACGGCGTGTTTTGGGACGAAATCCCAGCTAATGAATCCCCTTTGAAGATCCTCTCAGCCAGAGAATCAGAAAACGCTGCCCCGGCAGCGTTTTTTTTCGTCTGTCATTTTTTTCCCCATCAAAATCGATAAAAAGTTTTTGAGAATCAAAAATATAACAAGACTTTTCGCGCGCTCTCGTTATATTCTCGTTTACTTACTTACCCCAACTAATTCGGCTCAGAAGCTGGTGTAAAACACAGCGGTGGCCGGGCTAATGACGGGGCTACACCAGAGAGTAGTAGTGCGCAGTTAACATAATAAAATGGCAAGACAAGGGGAATTCACTCCATGCCACTGTCGGGGACGTTTAAACGTCATGCAACCTATTCGCGCCGAATCGCCTGGAGCAGCGTGATTGTCGGCGTTGTGTTCTTTCTGTTGTTTGTCACTGTGATGTTGACACTGGCCTGGCAAAAAAGAGTACAGCAGCATGCGCTGTTACTGACACACAGTCGGGACGATTTACAGCAGGTGATGACAACCCTGGTCGGTACCCTTTATCCGCTGCAACAATATACTCAGCTGGAGTGCAGCAACGTTGGTCGCGAACTCACCTCACGCGCGGCCTTTGCCGGTAATATTCGCGCCATTTTGCTGGTACGCGATGGTGACGCTTATTGTTCCTCTGCTACCGGTGCCTTCAGGTTACCGGTGAATGATATCTCCCCCGAATCTGAACTTGAACGCGATCGCGATGTGCGCTTGCTGGAAGGCACGCCGCTGCAACCCGCCAAACCTGCGCTGGCACTGTGGCTGAAAACCCCCGGCAAAGCGGAAACCGGCATCCTCACCACCATGAATCTCAGCCTGACACCTTATCAGTTGCTGGCTTCATACCATCCGGAAATCACCGGGATGGCGCTGATCGTGGGTGATCGGGCCATCATGAGTGGTAGCAATCAGGTGGTACGCGTCAGTGATTTGCCGCCGGCACTGGCCTCCATGTCGCTGAATAATGATGCGATGCGCTTTGTCCTGTTCGGTTCCATCCTCGCCTTACGTGATTATCATCTGATTCTGCTGAGTGGCATTCTGTTTGCTCTGGTGGTGGGAGGAACCTGCTGGCTGTTGCTGACGTTGCACCAACGCCCTGGCAAAGAGATAATGCAGGGGATTAAACGCGGCCAGTTCCATGTGGAATATCAGCCGCTGGTGACAGCCCATGATGGCCGACCCTATGGCGTCGAAGCCCTGCTACGCTGGACCCACCCCAGCGAAGGGTTGATCCCGCCCGATGCCTTTATCAGTTATGCCGAAGCACAGAATCTGATCATCCCCCTCACCCGCCATCTGTTTAAATTAGTCGCTCGCGATGCGCATGCCATGTGTGATCATCTGCCGCGCGGTACCCGGATGGGACTGAATTTGTCACCATTGCACCTGGCCTCAGACAGCTTCCGCAACGATGTACAAAACTGGATCGCCGATATGCCTGCTAATCACTTCAACTACGTGTTTGAGATAACTGAACGCACGATGGTGAAGGAAAAAAACGCCGGTGAAATCTTTGCCTGGCTGCATGATAACGATATCAAGATTGCTATTGATGACTTTGGTACCGGGCACAGCGCGCTGATTTATCTGGAAAGATATCCCTTCGATTATCTCAAAATCGACCGTGGTTTTGTGCAAAGCATCGGCACCGAAACCGTCACATCCCCGGTGCTGGATGCCGTGCTGCAACTGGCGAAAAAGCTCAACCTGAAAACCGTGGCAGAAGGTGTGGAAACAGGTGACCAGGCGGCCTGGCTGGTCAATCGTGGCGTCACCCATTTACAGGGCTATCTGTTTAGCCGCCCCTTGAAGCCGGAAAATCTGGTGGACTATTATCAGCAGCAGCAACTGGTTGCTGCCGGTTAACGTCACGCAAACGTCATGAAACTGCTACCATAAGGTGCGGATAACGAAAGGAGAGCGTCCCTCTTATGCTGCTTCGTTTAGTCACAGCGTTGCTGCTTGGCTGTGTAATGTCGCCATTGCATGCGGAAACCATCAACGAAAGCTATGCCTTTGCCAAACTGGGTGAGCCGAAGTATGTGGTGAACTTTACCCATTATGACTATGCCAATCCGGCCGCACCAAAAGGCGGCAAGCTGACCCTGGCCGTCATTGGCACTTACGATAACTTCAACCGTTATGCCTCGCGCGGCAACCCCGGCGCCGCAACCGATACCCTGTATGACGGCCTGTTCACGACCTCAGATGATGAGCCTGCCAGTTACTACCCTCTGATTGCCGAGTCGGCGCGTTATCCCAGCGATTTTCACTGGATGGAAGTCTCAATTAATCCTCATGCGCAATTTCAGGATGGCACACCGATTACCGCTCAGGATGTGGCTTTCACTTTTAACAAGTTCATGACCGAAGGGGTTCCCCAGTTCCGCGTGGCGTTTCGCGGTGTGGAAGTCAAAGCCCTGAACCGTCTGACGGTACGTATCAATCTACCTAAGCCGGATAAAGATCTGGCGTTGAGCTGGCTGACGTTGCCGGTGCTGCCAGAGAAGTTCTGGCAGAACAAAAAATTCAATGAACCCATTGGCTATCCACCGCTGGCCAGCGGGCCTTATCGCGTCACCTCTTACAAACCCGGGCAGTTTATCCAGTACAGCCGGGTGAAAAATTACTGGGCAGCCAATCTGCCGGTCAATCGCGGACGTTTTAACTTCGACACCATCCGCTATGACTACTACCTCGACGATAACGTGGCGTTTGAGGCGTTCAAAGCCGGGGCCTTCGATCTGCGTATAGAAGGCTCCGCAAAAAAATGGGCCACCCAATACCGGGGGCGCAACTTTGACAGCCACGCCATCGTCAAACAGGTGACGCCTAATGATGTCTCCACCAACACCAGTTGGCTGGCGTTCAACAATGAGAAGCCGCTGTTTAGCGATATCAGGGTTCGTCAGGCGCTCAGCCTGGCCTTTGATTTTGAATGGATGAATAAAGCACTGTTCTATGGTGCCTATAAGCGTACCAGTAGCTATTTTCAGAACACCGCGTATGCCGCAGCAGGCTACCCTGATGCCGCACAGCTGATTTTACTGGCACCATACAAGGATCAGTTACCAGCGGAAGTGTTTAACAACGAATACGCCCCACCCCATTCTGACGGCAGTGGTTTTGATCGCGGTAACCTGCTGAAAGCGATGGACCTGCTGAAAGAAGCAGGCTGGGAGATTAAGAACCAGCAACTGGTCAATGTTAAAACCGGCCAGCCGTTTCGTTTTGAACTGTTGCTGAACAGCGGCTCCAGCAATGACTGGACGCTACCATTCCAGCACAGCCTCGCACGGCTGGGTATTCAGGTTTCACTGCGTCAGGTGGATAGCTCGCAATATCTGCGTCGCCTGCGTCACGGCGATTATGATATGACGCCGTCGGTGTATTACGCCATGCCCTGGCCATCGACCGATCTGCAAACCATCTGGCAATCGGAGTACATCGAGTCAACATGGAATACTGCGCGGGTGAAAGATCCGATCATTGATCACTTCGTGCAGCAGATTGTCGCGGACCAGGGGAATGAGAAAGCGCTGCTGCCGCTGGGCCAGGCGCTGGATCGTATCCTGCTGTGGCGTGCCTATATGATCCCGATGTGGTTCAATGCCGAACAGCGGCTGGCTTACTGGGATAAATTCTCGCACCCCGAAATTAAGCCAGCCTTCGCCACCGGCCTGGAAAACTGGTGGTACGATGTGAACAAAGCCGCGCGTTTGCCGGCGGATCGACGCTGAGGAGTGCGGTTTGGGTGCTTATTTCCTGCGCAGGTTACTGCTAATTATCCCCACCCTGTGGGCCATCATCACTCTCAACTTTTTTATTGTGCAGATAGCACCGGGAGGGCCGGTGGATCAGGCGCTGGCGAATATTCAATTCGGTCACAGCAGCATCATTCCTGGTGCTGGCGATAGTGGTAGTGGTGGCACACGCGGTGCGTTGAGCCGGGAAAATCCCGGCGACAGCCAGTATCGTGGCGCACGCGGCCTCGACCCGGAAGTGATTGCCGAAATCAAAAAACGCTATGGCTTCGATAAACCCATGTGGCAACGCTACGTGGAAATGCTGTGGAATTATGTCCGCTTTGATTTTGGCGATAGCCTGTTCCGCAGCGCTTCGGTATTACAGCTGATTAAAGATAGTTTGCCGGTCTCCATCAGCCTGGGGTTGTGGAGCACGCTGATTATTTATCTGGTGTCGATTCCGCTCGGTATCAAAAAAGCGGTACGTAACGGCAGCGCCTTCGATATCTGGAGCAGCAGCTTTATTATCATTGGCTATTCCATTCCGGCATTTCTGTTCGGCGTGATGCTGATCGTGCTATTTGCCGGTGGCAGTTATCTCGACTGGTTCCCGTTACGCGGCCTGACCTCACCCCAGTTTGATTCCCTGCCGTGGTACGGCAAGGTAACTGACTACCTCTGGCATATCACCCTGCCGGTGCTGGCAACGGTGATTGGCGGTTTTGCCACACTGACCATGCTGACCAAAAACTCGTTCCTGGATGAGATCCGCAAGCAATACGTGGTGACAGCTCGCGCCAAAGGGCTGGATGAAAAACGTATCCTCTACGGCCACGTCTTTCGCAACGCCATGCTGCTGGTAATTGCCGGTTTCCCGGCCACCTTTATCAGCATGTTTTTCACCAGTTCGGTGCTGATTGAAGTGATGTTTTCCCTCAATGGTCTCGGCCTGCTGGGCTACGACGCCACCATTCAACGCGACTATCCGGTGATGTTTGGCACGCTGTACATTTTCACGCTGATCGGCCTGCTGATGAATATTCTCAGCGATTTGACCTACACCCTGGTCGATCCACGCATTGATTTTGAGGGCCGCTGATGCGCTTGTCTCCATTGAACCAGCAGCGCTGGCAGCGCTTTCGCCATAACCGCCGGGGTTACTGGTCGTTATGGATATTTCTGGTCATTTTCCTGTTGTCGCTGGGAGCGGAGCTACTGGCGAACGATAAGCCACTGCTGGTGCATTATCAGCAACGCTGGTATGTCCCGCTGCTGTTTAACTACAGCGAAAGTGACTACGGCGGGGATTTTTCCACCCCGGCAGATTATCAGGATCCGTGGCTGAAGCAGCGTATTGATCAACAGGGATGGGCCATCTGGGCACCGATTCGCTTTAGCGACAGCACCATCAACTTTGCCACTCAGGTGCCCTTCCCTTCCCCGCCTTCAACGCAGAACTGGCTCGGCACCGATGCCAACGGCGGCGATGTACTGGCCCGCTTACTCTATGGCACACGAATTTCTCTGCTGTTTGGCCTGCTGCTGACGCTGTTCTCCAGCGTCATCGGCATCGTGATGGGTGCGGTTCAGGGTTACTTTGGTGGACGCGTCGATTTGGTGGGGCAACGTCTGATTGAAGTGTGGTCCGGTATGCCGTCGCTGTTTTTGCTGATTTTGCTTTCCAGTGTGATCCAGCCCGGTTTCTGGTGGCTGCTGCTGGTCACCGTGGTGTTTGGCTGGATGAGTCTGGTCAGCGTGGTGCGCGCAGAATTTCTGCGTGCGCGTAATTTCGACTATATCCGCGCCGCGCGCGCCCTCGGCGTCAGCGACAGCCGCATTATGCTGCGCCATATGTTGCCCAACGCGATGGTCGCTACCCTGACCTTTCTGCCCTTTATTCTGTGCGGATCCATCACCACGTTGACCTCACTGGATTTTCTCGGCTTTGGTCTGCCAGTCGGATCGCCTTCGCTGGGTGAACTGCTGTTGCAGGGAAAAAATAATTTGCAGGCACCGTGGCTTGGGCTGTCGGGCTTTTTTGCGCTGGCGATTTTGCTATCGCTGCTGATTTTCATTGGTGAAGCGGTGCGCGACGCCTTCGATCCAAGCCGGGGAAGCTGAATGAGCAATTTACTCACCGTCAATCATCTCGCCGTCGCCTTTCAGCAGCGTACCGTGGTGGAAGACATTTCGCTGCGGGTAGATGCGGGTGAAACCCTGGCGCTGGTCGGAGAATCCGGTTCCGGTAAAAGCGTCACGGCGTTATCGATTATGCAATTATTGCCTCAGCCACCCGTCACCTACCCGCGAGGCGAAATTCTGTTTAACGGACAGAACCTGCTGCAAGCCAGTGAGCGTTCGCTGCGCGGTTTACGCGGTAACCAGATGGCAATGATTTTTCAGGAACCGATGGTATCGCTTAATCCGCTGCATAGCGTAGAGAAGCAATTGTACGAAGTACTGTCGCTACACCGGGGCATGCGGCGTGAAGCGGCGCGGGCGGAAATTCTCAGCTGCCTCGATCGCGTCGGTATCCGCCAGGCGGCGACACGCCTGCAGGATTTCCCACATCAGCTTTCCGGTGGCGAACGTCAGCGCGTGATGATCGCCATGGCGTTACTGACACAACCTAAGCTGTTAATTGCTGATGAACCGACCACCGCGCTCGACGTCACGGTGCAGGCGCAGATTCTGCAATTGCTGCGTGAATTACAACGTGAACTGAATATGGGCATGTTGTTTATCACCCATAACCTCAGCATTGTGCGTCAACTGGCGCATAACGTGACGGTGATGCGCAATGGCCGTGAAGTGGAACATAACCGCTGCTCCACCCTGTTCAGCCAGCCGCAACATGCTTATACCCGCGAGTTACTCGCCGCCGAGCCAGATGGCCGACCGGCCCCCCTCAGCGACAGCACGCCATTGTTGCAGGTGAAGAATCTGCATGTCGGATTTCCCATTCGGCGCGGTCTGCTGAAACGCACCATTGCCGAAAAGATGGCGGTGCAGGATCTGAGCTTTACCCTGCGGCGTGGCGAGAGTCTGGGTCTGGTGGGTGAGTCCGGCTCCGGCAAAAGTACCACCGGGCTGGCGCTGCTGCGTCTGATCGCCGCTCGCGGGGAAATCTGGTTCGACAATCAACCGCTGCATCAGCTGTCGTCTAAACAGTTGTTGCCGCTGCGGGAAAAAATTCAGGTGGTGTTTCAGGATCCCAATTCCTCGCTCAATCCGCGCATGACGGTGCAACAGATCATTGCTGAAGGGCTGGCGGTTCATCGCCCGACACTGACCGCAGCAGAGCAGGAAGCGAAAGTGATTGCGGTGATGCAGGAGGTGGGGCTGGATGCTGAAACCCGGACACGCTATCCGGCAGAGTTTTCGGGAGGACAACGCCAGCGTATCGCTATCGCCCGCGCCTTGATCCTCGAACCACAACTGATGGTGCTGGATGAACCCACCTCGTCGCTGGACCGTTCGGTACAAAAACAGATCCTCAGCCTGCTACGCCGTTTACAGCAGCAGCATCAACTGGCTTATCTGTTTATCAGTCACGATTTGCAGGTGGTACGCGCCCTGTGCCATCAGCTGATTGTGCTGCGCCAGGGGGAAGTGGTGGAACAAGGAGAATGTGATGCGCTATTCAATGCACCGACGCAAGAATACACCCGTCAGCTACTGGCTTCGGCCCAGGGAGAAAGCCTGACTTAATGGCCGTCAAAGGTTTCGGCGATAGCCACACCCTGATTTTTCAGGCAGCAATTGGTGGCGCTTTCGTCACCGCGCTGGATCAGCAAACAGGGCTGTCCTTCACAATGGGCGATTTTGCATTCCACCTGAATCTGCGCCAGCGTATCCTGCAACTGGCGCAGGATTTCCATCGCCGGATGCCCATCATGACTGAGCAGGCGTAGTGCGACCAGATCCTGGTCATTTTCAGCATCGGCAGATTCCTGTCGCTCAATCTCACCAGCATGATCAACCGACCAGCGATAATGTTGCGGCAGACGATGCACAACCGAAAGTTGCAGCATAGATACGTAATCCCCAGAGACGTTAACATTCACGATTCACTGCGCACCCATGGTGAATCCCTTTCCTGGTTAACTCAGAATACGGACGTCAAGGCTTGCCTTCTCGTTTTAAGCACAAAACATATAGCAGATTTATTATTTGCGAGAATGCTCGCATTTATCGCTATATGTACCTTGTTCGGCGACAGTTAACAATCATTTTAGACGCAATGTGGTTACTTTTTTACTTATTAATTTTCACAATATGGAAACATCACACACGGGAAAGGGTTTGAGAATGGATGAAAATTGCCCGTAACGGCGCGATAAATCGCGCCGCCAGTGACGAAACCGCAGAGAGGATTCAGGCGATATTATGACGAGGTCGTGTAGCGTAACTGAACAACATAATAGAAACGGTGGCGCATAACGCAATGGTCGCGACCATCGGCCAGGCACTGCTGACGTTGACCATAGAAAGCAACGCCCCCACCAGCGCACCGACGCCGAAACGCAGCGTACCGGCCAGCGACGATGCGGTACCCGCCATATGCGGAAACTCATCAAGAATCACCGCCATCGCGTTGGAAGAAACCGTCGAGACACAACCGATAAACATCGCCACGCCCAGCACCAACGGCAGGAAACCCAGGTTGAGTGCACTCGCTACCAGCAGCCAGACGCCCATACAGAACTGAATGACCAACCCGATACGGAACATCGCCAGCGGACCAAAACGACGCACGGCGCGGCTGTTAATCAACGTCATCACAAACAGGAAAACCACGTTAAGGCCAAAGTAGTAACCGAAGTTCTGCGGCGAAACGTGGTTCACCTCGATATACACGAAAGGCCCGGCATTAAGAAAAGCGAACAACCCGGCAAACGAGAAGCCACTTGCCAGCATGTAACTGAAGGCGCGTTTATGTCGTACCAGCGCGACAAAATTCCCCATCGTGGTACGCAGATGAAAACGCTGACGCTGCTCAGGTTTGAGCGTCTCGCGGATCTGGGTCACCACCAGCACGGTGGTCACGATAGCCGCTATCGACAACGTCCAGAAAATGGCATGCCAGCTCCACAACAGCAGCAACCAGCCACCGATAATCGGTGCCAGCAACGGCGCAATGGTGGTAATCAACATGACGAACGACATCATGCGTGAGAATTCCTCTTTCGAGTAGCTGTCACGCATCAGGGCGTTAATCACCACGCTGGCCGCCGCTGCCGACAGGCCGTGCAGAAAACGCATGAAGATCAGTTGATCGATGGATTGCGATAACGCACACGCCGCCGCCGCACAGGCAAAAATCAGCGTACCAAGGGCGATCACCGGTTTGCGGCCATAGCTATCCGCCAGCGGTCCATACACCAGCTGACCAATGGCAAAGCCGAGAATATAAAGGTTAAGCGTCATCTGCACGCTGCCGGATGAAACGGCAAACTGACGTGCAATTTGTGGCATTGCTGGCAGATACATATCGATGGAGAGCGGCATCAACATCGCCAGCAATCCGAGGATAACCACTAACCCGACCGGTGAGTTCTTGTCCTTTGGCACCACGTGCTCCCGCTATTTCTGTTGTTTTAATTCGTCAGGTAAACCAATGCTCGCGACCTCTTCCCCGGTCAATTCACGGTACTCCCCTTCTTCAAGATCGGCATCGAGCGCGATAGCGCCGATACGTTCGCGATGCAGGGTCACCACATGATTACCCACCGCCGCAAACATGCGTTTCACCTGGTGATAACGCCCCTCGCTGATGGTCAGCAACGCTTCCTGCGGGCCGGTAATTTCCAGCGTCGCCGGTTTGGTCAGATCTTTTTCATTGTGCAGCTGGATACCCGCGGCAAAGGTGTCTACCAGCGCCGGAGCGAGTGGGGATTCAACCCCGACACGGTAGGTTTTTTCACAATGGTGACGTGGCGAAGTAATACGATGCGACCACTGGCCGTCATCAGTCAGCAGCACCAGACCGGTGGTATCAATATCCAGACGCCCTGCCGCGTGCAGCTTCCAGGCCATAGGTTCTTCAATAAAGAACAGGATGGTCGGGTGATCCGGATCATCAGTGGAGCAGACATAACCCTGCGGCTTGTTCAGCATGAAATAGCGCGGGCCATGCTGCTGAACCAGTGGATTACCGTCGTATTCCACTTCGTCATCCGGCAGCACTTTATAGGAGGTGTCACGCACCGTTTCGCCATTAATGGTGATTTTTTTTGCACGTATTTCACGTGCGGCAATGGCACGGCTGATTTCCAGTTGCTGAGATATGAATTTGTCGAGTCGCATGAATTCGCTTTGCCTGTTACTGCGGAGGGAAACTGAAACGGTGTTTTTATCCGTTGAAAATGTGAGGGCAGTATAGCCTGAACCATCGGCGGCTAACAGAGCTGATCCTGCGTTTCAGGCGCTTTCATGGCATAATGCGGGTCCGTTTCAGAAAAAAGTTTTGGCCCGATGTCTTTCACCCTGCGCCCCTACCAGCAAGAAGCGGTTAACGCGACCGTTGCTCACTTCCGCCAGCATGCGACACCCGCAGTGATTGTGCTGCCCACCGGGGCAGGAAAAAGCCTGGTGATTGCCGAACTGGCACGACTGGCGCGCGGGCGCGTGCTGGTGCTGGCGCATGTCAAAGAGCTGGTGGAGCAGAACCACAGCAAATATCAGGCATACGGACTGGAAGCCGATATCTTCGCCGCGGGATTACAAAGGAAACAAAGCGAACGCAAAGTGGTGTTTGGCAGTGTGCAGTCGGTGGCACGCAACCTCGATCGTTTCGACAGTGCCTTTTCCCTGGTGATCGTCGATGAATGCCACCGCATCAGCGATCACAGCGAAAGTCAGTATCAGCAACTTTTCACCCATCTGCGCCAGCATAATCCGCAGTTGCGGCTGCTGGGGCTGACGGCTACCCCATTCCGCCTGGGTAAAGGCTGGATCTATCAGTTTCATTATCATGGAATGGTGCGCGGCGATGAAAAGGCGCTTTTTCGTGATTGCATCTATGAATTGCCGCTGCGCTATATGATTAAGCATGGCTTTCTGGTACCGCCAGAACGGCTGGATATGCCGGTGGTGCAATACGATTTCAGCCGCCTGATGCCGCAAAACAACGGTCTGTTCAGCGAAGCCGACCTGAATCGGGAACTGAAACAGCAGCAGCGCGTTACGCCGCACATTATCAGTCAGATCGTGGAGTTTGCCGACGATCGCCGTGGCGTGATGATTTTTGCCGCCACCGTCGAGCACGCGCGTGAGGTGTTAACGCTGTTGCCGGAAAATAGCGCTCTGGTCTCGGCCGAAACGGCGGTGAAAGAACGCGACCGTCTGATTAACGCCTTCAAGGCGCAGCAACTGAAGTTTCTGGTGAACGTCGCGGTGCTGACCACCGGTTTCGACGCCCCCCATGTCGATTTGATTGCCATTCTGCGCCCCACCGAATCTGTCAGCCTGTATCAGCAAATCGTCGGACGCGGCCTGCGCCTTTCCCCCGGCAAAACCGACTGCCTGATCCTCGATTACGCCGGTAACCCACACGATCTCTTCACGCCTGAAGTGGGTGCACCCAAAGGGGCCAGCGATAATCAGCCGGTGCAGGTTTTTTGTCCCGCCTGCGGCTTCGCCAACACCTTCTGGGGCAAAGCCACTGCTGATGGTCATGTGATTGAGCATTTTGGCCGCCGTTGTCAGGGGGTGCTGGAAGACGACGACGGGCAGCGTGAGCAATGTGATTATCGCTTCCGCTTCAAAAGCTGCCCGGATTGCGGTGCCGAAAACGATATCGCGGCGCGTCGTTGCCACCAGTGCGACAAGGTGCTGGTTGATCCCGATGATATGCTGAAGGCCGCGCTGAAACTCAAAGATGCCCGTGTGCTGCGCTGCGGCGGCATGACGCTGACGCAGGGACGTGATGAGAAAGGCGAATGGCTGAAGGCGACTTATTATGATGAGGATGGTCTGGACGTCAGCGAACGTTTTCGCCTGCACACGCCCGCGCAACGTAAGGCATTTGAACAACTGTTTATGCGCCCCCATCAGCGCGCACCGGGTGTGCCACTCGGATGGCAGACCGCCAGCGATGTGGTAGCTCTGCAACCATTATTACGTCATCCTGATTTTGTCGTGGCGCGTGCTAAGGGCCATTTCTGGCAAGTCCGCGAAAAGATATTTGATTATCAGGGCCGTTTTCGTCGGGCCAATGAACTGCGTTGACCCACGGAATCATTTGCCCGTGCGGCGCTTAGCGGCTATAATGCCGCCCGCTTTTGCATTCGCAATGGCGTTTGAATAATCGTTCTGTTGCTGGGTCGCCTGTAACAGGAATCAACGAAGAGATATTAAGATGTTTACTATCAACGCAGAAGTACGTAAAGAGCAGGGTAAGGGTGCGAGCCGCCGCCTGCGCCACGCTAACAAGTTCCCGGCCATCGTTTATGGCGGAACTGAAGCACCGGTTTCTATCGAACTGGATCACGACTCAGTCATGAACATGCAGGCTAAAGAAGGCTTTTACACTGACGTTCTGACCATCGTTGCTGACGGTAAAGAAATCAAAGTTAAAGTTCAGGCTGTACAGCGTCACCCGTTCAAGCCGAAACTGCACCACATCGACTTCGTTCGCGCTTAATCGCCTGACGAGTTGAAGAAAAAACGCCGCATCTGCGGCGTTTTTTTATGGGCGGAAATCAGTTGCCGCCGGTGCGACGTTGCAGCTGATCGCGCAGATTAGGCGGCGTGCCTTTGATGGTCAGCGTATCCGTCGTCGGATCCCAGAAAATACGCTCACCCAACAGCATGGCGTCGAAGTTCAGGGTTAACCCACCACCGCTGCCGGCAAATTTAGTCAGCTGACGTAAGGTGCTGCGATCGGCAGGAAAATGCTCTTCCAGCTCGTAGCCTTGCTCTTGGGTAAACGCCTGAAAAGTCTTTTCGCCCAGCGGCGGCAGTTCGCTGGAAAGGTCTTCCAGCGCAATTTCCTCACCGGCCTGCAGCTGATCGTTACAATAGCTGTAAACCTGCTGACGGTAATTCTGGCGTTCATTTTTATCGAGATTCGATTCCGCACAATAATCATCCACCGCCTGCAATAAGCCGCGGTTTTGTGCTTTGGTATCGAGGCCCACGCTGGCACCGAGGAAATCCATAAAGAAGTCGGCAACTTTACGCCCTATCCGTCCGCGCAAAAACGTCAGATAACGGGTCGATTCCGGGTTAGTTTCCCATTCGGTGAGGTCAATGCGCGCGACGATATCGGCATGATTAATATCGAGATAGTGTGTGCTGCTGATATCCAGTTCTTCGTTAACCCGCATGCTGGACTGGCTGTTCAGCACCGCAACCAGCAGGTATTCCACCGCCAGATAACGATAATGGATAAACAGCACGATACCGCCTTCAGCAAAGGAATATTTGCCGAGTTCATCGCGCAGACGCCCGGTCGCCGCCCGGCTAAAGGCGAGAAAGTCATCTTCCCCTTTGCGGCAATTACGCAGCGCAGCGGCCAGTTCGCTCTCTTCATCGAACAACCCATAGGCTTTGTTCTTGGCGCTGTACACCCGATGCAACTCTTCTGCCATCTCCTCAACCGCTTTGGTGGCAGGCAGCAGGGTATCACGCAGCACCAGCTCAAGCTGGTTCTCATCACGTTTCACTAACTGATGCAGGGCAATCTGGTCGATATCCAGACTCATGATAGACTCTCCTTTAAGCACAGGCGCGTATTCAAACACCGCACGCCGCTGCTTTCAACTCCATACACAACACGAACATTTCGCGTTTGATAAAATTGCGGAAAAAATCGCGTTGTTACGGTAATATACCGCCTTTTGATACTTGATTAGTCGACGATATGCCACAATCATCCCGTTACAGTGACGAACGCGTGGAGAAACTCCTCGCGCAAATGGCGCAGATTCTTGAAAAAGACAAAGCGCCAACCGACCTTTCCCTGATGGTACTGGGGAATATGGTAACCAATTTGATCAACACCAGCGTTTCTCCGGCACAGCGCCGCAGCCTGGCACGATCTTTTGCCGATGCGTTGCAAGCGTCGGTTCGCGATGACAACGCCCATTAATTTGCAGATTTGACCTTATAATATGGTAACCAACCGGCAGCGCTACCGTGACAAAGTCTCCCAGATGATCAGCTGGGGGCATTGGTTTGCCCTGTTTAATATTCTCTTCGCATTAGTTTTAGGCAGCCGCTACCTGTTGGTTTCCGACTGGCCAGCGTCGCTGGCTGGTCGTATCTATGCCTATACCAGCTGGATTGGCCACTTTAGCTTTCTGGTATTTTCCGTTTATCTGCTGGTGATCTTCCCGCTCACCTTTGTGGTGATGTCGCAGCGATTGCTCAGGTTCCTTTCAGCGATCATCGCCACCACAGGGCTGACGCTGATTATGGTCGACAGTGCGGTATTCAACCGCTTCCATCTCCATCTCAATCCGGTGGTGTGGGAGCTGGTGATAAACCCCGACCAAAGTGAGATGGCGCGCGACTGGCAGCTGATGTTTATCAGTGTACCGGTGATATTTCTGGTTCAGATGCTGTTTGCCACCTGGAGCTGGCAGAAGCTGCGCAGCCTCAACCGTCGTTCGTTTGGCAAACCGCTGGCAGCGCTGTTTATCTGTGCGTTCTTCGCCAGCCATCTGCTGTATATCTGGGCTGATGCCAACTTCTATCGTCCGATCACGATGCAGCGCGCTAACCTGCCACTTTCCTATCCGATGACGGCGCGACGTTTCCTTGAGCGTCACGGTCTGCTGGATGCGCAGGCTTATCAGCAGCGTCTGGTGCAGCAAGGCGATCCGGAAGCGTTATCGGTGCAATATCCGTTAAGCGATATCACCTTCCGCGATGGTGGTACACGCCATAATTTGCTGGTGCTGACGGTGGATGGCCTGAATAACGCCAACGTGGAAAAAGCGTTACCGTCGCTGAATCAGTTCGCTACTGGCAACGTGCGCTTTACGCAGCACTACAGCGCCGGAAACCAGCCTGAAAAAGGCTTGTTTGGCCTGTTCTACGGCATCTCATCAAGCTATATGGATGGGGTACTGGCAGCACGTACGCCTTCCACATTACTCAGCGCGCTGAACAGCCAGGGTTATCAGTTCGGGTTGTTCTCCTCCGATGGCTTTAATCAGCCGTTATATCGTCAGGCACTGCTGGCGGACTACTCCCTGCCCGCCATGGACAGCCAGCCGAATAGCGCGACCGTCGCCCAATGGCAAAACTGGCTCAACGGGCAGAAGGACAACAGCACCCCCTGGTTCTCCTGGGTGGCACTGAATGGCGTCACCGTCACTGGCGATAGCCTAAAAGCGCAACAGCGTAGCTATTTACGTCAGGCTGCGGGTGTTGACGCGCAAATCGCCGCTGTACTGCAAACCCTGCAACAGCGCGATTTACTGAAGAATACCGTAGTGGTGATTACCGCTCAGCGCGCCATTGCGCTGGATGGTGATGACAACAATCCGGGCAACCGCGCTACCCTGCAGGTGCCGCTGGTGGTGCACTGGCCGAATACGCCAGCGCAGACTATTGACCGCCTCACCGATCAACAGGATGTGATGGCGACATTGATGCAACGTCTGCTGCATGTGCGGACTAACCCGGTGAACTATTCTCAGGGTGAAGATCTGTTCGCCGCTCAGCGCAGCCATAATTGGGTAGCAAGCAGCGAAGATGGCAGGCTGGTGGTGACCACACCGGACATGACTCTGGTACTGAACAATAATGGCAGCTACCGTGCATACGATGCACAGGGTAAAGCGCTGAAGGATCATAAACCGCAACTGGCGTTGTTGTTGCAGGTACTGACGGAAGAGAAGCGCTTCATCGCAAACTGATTAAATATGAGGCAGTTAAACCGCTCACATCTTGCAATCGTGCGCGGAAACGGTAGTATATGCCTCCACGTTCGGCACGTAGCGCAGCCTGGTAGCGCACTGTCATGGGGTGTCAGGGGTCGGAGGTTCAAATCCTCTCGTGCCGACCAAAATTCCCAAAAAAAAAGCAGCCATTTACGGCTGCTTTTTTATTGCCTGAATATCGTGATGGCAATACCGTGGTCCTGCATGCTAACCTTTACGCCCCTAATTTCCCTTCCATGCGTTGACCAGGATATACGAAGAAGAACAGGACATGATTAATACGATAAACGCAAACTATAATGTTAAATTCTATTTCTTAATCGCCTTTTTCATATTAATAGGCTACAGCCCGATATATCTCTCAAATTATGCTTTTTCTGATGACTGGTTTTACATATATGCATCAAATACGGACCCCAATAGCATATTAAAGTGGGATGTTTTATCTGGCAGGCCATTGTATGGTTCTTTTCGTTATCTTTTTTCATTTTTTATTGACGATGTTAATAGCCTTATCGTTCTGAGAGTATTTTCACTCCTGTCACTGATTGCTCTGGGATGTTATCTCTATTATTTCACCAGCAAACGTCAGATTCTTGAGAATAACCTGCAGCGCTTCACTTTCAGTACGATGCTATGCCTGCTGCCTTCGTTTCAGGTGTACACGGCCTGGTCGGTATGTTTCCCTTACGTACTTTCCGTCATTTTTTCTGGCCTGAGTTATACCTGCCTTACCAGCCACAGAACATCATTAAGCAGATTATTATTATCAGCGATCTTTATCTCGGCTTCTTTTGCCATTTATCAGCCTGCTGGCATGAGCTTTTTATTCTTTGCGATGATTGACTTTTGTCTGTCAAAGCGAGTGGTTGATCGTAAGATTTTCATCAGGACGATATTGATGTTAGGCTTTGGTATGTTCAGCGCACTGCTGTTTGCCAAAGCACTGCCGTACTGGCTTTACCATGACATTCTGGCCAGAACGAATGTAACTCTGGAGTTTGGAAAGAAATTATTGTGGTTCATTAAAGAACCGCTAAAAAACGCCATTACCAATTATGACTTAGGCAGAACGTTATTTTCTGTCATCCTCTCACTCGTTATTATGGGTATTGGTATCGCTGCCATGACAAAACATGGCAGAAACAAACCTTATTTGTTTGCCTTTTTCGTGCTTGCATCCGGATTACCAAACTTACTGGTCAGTGAGAGCTGGGCAGCGTATCGCACCATCGTCGCCATTGCATTGATCACCACGGCAGTATTCATCGTTGGCCTATTGACGATTTTTAAGAACATCAGATACCCGCAAATACCTTATATTATTTTCATCTTACTGACGGTATTTGCTAGCAACCAGAATATCCGCAATGGTTTTTCTCTACCTCAGCAGGAAGAATATCATCTGTTCAACGCTGAAGTCCTGAGAACTGTTCCTGCAGAATTCAAAGGTGAGTTGTATTACAGCATCAACTCAGATAATTTACCGAGAGTTGCAAAATCCACTAAATATGATGAGTTCGGTGCCCTTTCATTAGGCATGCCCTGGACATTTGCGGGCATGGCGTATTCAGCCAGAAAAGAGCACGCGATGAATTATGTCATTCCAGCTGCGCCGGTGATTGGCCTCAACAACACTTGTACTGAGCCTTGTCTGGTCATCAATGCCAGCGCCGTGCTAAATCATGGTGTGAAATAACTCATTAGCCTTAAATCAAATTTCGCTATTTTACACCACCAGGGTATCACCCTGGTGGTGTTCCAGCTCCAATCCGGTGCTACAAATCAAAAATCACCCCTCATTCACCCAAATCCGCATCTCCCCTGCTCCACGATTCGCCCAGCTAAACCACGGAATAAACGTTAAGGTCTGAGTTTGCCGGGTGGAAGGTGCACGATCATAATGCCAGAGCAATTGCTGCTCAGGCTCATGAGAAGTGTGCTTGCTGCCCTCAGCCTGAATGAGCACCTTATGCGCAAACAACCCTTTACCCTCAAAAGTCGTGAAGGTGGCGGAGTCAGACAACCACAGGTTATGCAGCTGCTCGCCGTTATCCGCCTGTTCCAGACAATACACCAGCGGACCGCGTTGAATCGCCACTTTGCCTGCGACGTGACGTACCAGCGGATTGCCATACACACGGCGTACCGGCATGGGCAATGTCAGCGTCAGGGTGTCGCTTTCCACCCAGAGCCGATTGATATGCAGATAACCTTTGCGGATGTCATGCGCTACCGCCACGCCATTAAGCGCCACCTGCGGCGCATCGCACCAGTCCGGCAAACGCAGAGCCAGCGTATGCCGCACCGGCTGCGCTGAATCGATAGCGATGGTCACATTTTCCTGCCACGGGAAGTTGCCGCTGATACGCAGGCGTAGCGTTTGTTCGCCTACCGGCACTTCCACGCTATTGCCGACATAAAGATTGATGTAAAGCGCATCCTCGCGCGGTGTATAGATATAGTGCCCCAGCGAGGTCAGCACGCGGGCGATATTCGGTGGACAGCAGGCGCAGCCGAACCACCGCTGGCGTACCGGTTTAACATGATCGTAGATATGGTTAAAACTGAGGGTCTTAGGATGTACTTCCAGCGGATTGACGTAAAAGAAATGTTTTCCATCCAGCGCCATCCCTCCCAGCACGGTGTTATATAACGCGCGTTCCATCACATCGGCGTACTGGCTGTCGGCTTCCATCTCCAGCATACGCCGGGCAAACATCATCAGGCCAATCGAAGCACAGCTTTCGGCATAGACGCTGTCGTTCGGTAAATCGTAATCGCTGCTGAAGGCCTCCCCGCTGCTTTGCGAGCCGATGCCGCCAGTGATATACAGCTGGCGCTGCGCCATGTTATGCCACAGACGCAGGCAATCCTGCCGTTTCGCTTCATCCTGGCTGAGTCTTGCCAGATGTGCCACGCCAGTCATCAGGTAGACGAAGCGTACCGCGTGACCAATCGCCGTCTGTTGTTCCGCAATGGGTTGATGAGCCTGACTGTAGGCCTTGTCTTTTACCATCCATGCCGGGCCGTAAGTATTCCAGTAGGATGTTTCGCCCCGCTTTTGATACTCAATATCGTAGAAATGCGGCTGCGTGCCGCGCTGTTCGACAAAGTAGTTCACCAGCGTCATATAGCGCGGTTCCTGGGTTACCTCATGTAAACGCATCAGCGCCAGTTCAATTTCCGGATGTCCCGGATAGCCATGCAGCTGTGTGTCCCCCGGACCAAAGACGCTATCAATATGGTCGGCAAGTTTGCAGACCACCTCCAGCAAGCGGCGTTTGCCCGTGGCCTGAAAGAAAGCCACACCGGCTTCAATCATATGTCCGGCGCAGTAAAGTTCATGGCATTCGGCGAGATTGGTCCAGCGATCCGCTGGCGCTTTGACCGTGAAATACGTGTTGAGATAGCCATCGTCACACTGGGCGGCTGCCACCAGTTCAATCACCTCATCTGCGGTTTTCTCCAGCTCCGCGTCGGGTTTCTGACACAAAGACCAGGCGACAGCCTCCAGCCATTTCGCCACGTCACTGTCCTGGAACACCATGCCGTAAAACTCCCCTTGTTGCAGTCCAGCGGCAATTCGGAAATTTTCGATAGCATGGCTGGGATCAGCTTCCGCGATGCGGTCATTGAGCGCATCCCACTGATAAGGGATCACTACATCGCGTACCAGTTGCTGGTACTGGCCGAGGAACGGGTCGCTGATTTTGAGTTTATGCAGGTTAACTTCCATCACAGACATTATGGTCTCCTTAAGACTGAACATGGCGGACGCGCAGGTCACTGGCAATGCGTGCCATCATCGGATTATTAAGTTTGCAGGCACGAATGCTGAACGCCAGCAGCAGGTGAAATAAGGCGGGTAGCAGGGTTTCCATGGTGGTAATTCCCTGCAGTGAAGCGGCGGTCTGATTACCGGCACCTGGCTGGTAGGCCACGAAGATAAACACCAGGCTGATGATCCCGGCACTGGAAGCCCAGGCGAGCTTGATACAGAACAGGTTGAAGGCAAAGTTCATCCCCGACGAGCGCACGCCGGTTTTCCACTCACCGTAATCATCGGCAAACGCCATCAGCGCAAAATGCAGCGGCAGCGTAAAGCCGAGGATAATGCCGTTACCGAGGATCACCGCCAGCCACAGCGTCTGCCACGCCGCGCCAGTGGGCAGCAACCACATCAAAACCGCCAGGGCCGCCAACACAATATTGGTGCGATAGTAAAGTTTGACGGTATCGATGCGTTTTGACAGCGGGCTGACGATGACTGAGCCAAGAATCGAGGCAAAGGTCACCATGGTGAAAAATAGCGAGGTATAGGCAGTGCTGCCCTTCAGCACATAGGTGATGAAGTACATATAGCCACCACCACGGATGTTAAACACATTAATCAGCAGGAAGGACATCAGCAACATCAGCAACAGTTGGTCGTTGCGGCGTAACCCGGCCAGATGTTGCCGCAGGGTAAATTTGCCCATGCTGTCCAGCGGTACGCGCTCACGCACCCAGAAGAAGCAGCAAAGAAACATCACCACCGCCACCGTGCACAGCAGCCCTACGCCCGCCTGATAGCCGAGTGCGGCATTACCTTTACCCAGCGCCGACACCAGCCACGGCAGGCCAACGGAGACCAGAAAACCCGCCACGCCACACAACACAAAACGCCATGACTGACAGGAAAGCACTTCCGTATGGCGGGTGGTCATGGTGTTGATCAGCGCACAGTAAGGCACGTTAATCGCCGTGTAGCTGATCGAGAGCAGCAAATAAGTCCCGAATGCCCAGGCGATTTTCATGTTCATGCTGACATCAGGGACGGTAAAAGTCAGTACGCCAATGATGCCAATCGGCACCGCAATCCACAGCTGCCAGGGGCGGAAACGTCCCCAGCGGCTCTGGGTGCGGTCGGCGATGATCCCCATGATCGGATCGGATACCGCATCAAACACGCGCAGAGCAATAAACAAGGTTCCGACCAGTGCCGGAGTCAGGCCAAAGACATCGGTATAGAAAAACGTGAGAAAATTCATAATCAGGCAGGTGATCACCGTGCCACCGGCGTCCCCCAGCCCATAACCGATTTTCTCGCGCATCGACAGCACATCGCTGGTGGCCTGCTGCGTCAGCTCGGTTTGCGTAATCGGGGTAGAAGTCATCGAAAACTCCTCGTCAGGGTCAGAGTACATTACCCGCATCATGGCGGGCTTATTTACAGGTACCTGACTCATTCTGCCTGCAATCTGGCAACCAACAAGGGAACGGAAAAGTATAAAAACAGGGTAATTCCGACCTGATAGCTGAAATGTGAACTGGATCGGGCATCGCCTCACTTTATGATTAATAATCAGGCACAAAGTGATTTTATGGTCACCAAAAAGCAGGAAATTGAATATCGATGTTCGAATTATCCATAGCGTTTCCGATTCAGGTGCAAAACGGTGGTTTGTTTATTTCCCGTGGCGTGGGAAGCCATCCGGCGCGCACCCTGTCCTCCTGGGAAGTCATCTTTGTCGAGCGTGGCGAGCTGCAAATTCGTGAAGAGGATCGGTTGTTTTCCGTACAGGCGGGTGAAAGCCTGCTGCTGAGACCCGGATATCGGCACGTCGGGGAAGGAACATTTCCGCCAGATCTGAAATTCTACTGGCTGCATTTTGAATGGCTGAAAGGAGCCAGGGAAACCGGGTTGCATCAGGCGCTGTTAACTCTTCCCCAGCACACCCGCGTTGGCGATCCACAATACGTTATTGCGCTGTTTCGGCAGTTTCTTAGCGAACAGGAAAACATTCATCGCAGTATCGCGCTGGAGTGCATTTTGCTGCTGATTCTGCAACAAATCGCTGCCCCAGGCCCGCAGGAAAGCGCCGATGACAGCCCCGGCGTCGCCCTGGCATGGAAAGCGCATCAGATCATCCGCAGCCGATTCCATCTGCCGCTTTCCACTGCGGTGCTGGCAAAAGAGCTGCACTGCAATGCCGATTATCTTGGCCGGGTTTACCGCCGGACATTTCGCCTGACGCTGACGGAAGCCATCCACCGCCAGCGCGTCCTGGCAGCAGAAAAGCTGCTGATCAGCAATTCATTGTCGTTAACCGAAGTGGCCCGACAGTGCGGGTTCAGCGATACCAGCTATTTTCGGCAAATCTTCCGTAAACATACCGGCCTGACGCCAGCAGGCTGGAAGCAACGCTACTGTAAAGAGCACATTAATTCCTGATATTTCGTCTCATCCCTGTAATGCAAAGTAGCGTTGTGGCGTCAGTCCCAGCGTTTTACTAAACATGGCAATCAGCGCACTGCCGTTACAATATCCCAGCTGGCTGGCAATCTCCTCCACCGCCATCCCCTGTGACAGCTGGTTGATTGTCGTTGTAATGGTTAACTGCTGACGCCATTGCGCGAAGCTTAGCCCGGTCTCCTGACGAAACAAGCGGGACAGGGTTCGCGGGGTGATCCCAGCCTGATTGCCCAGGCTCTCCAGCGTAGCGTTATTGCCTGGCTGCTGTAGCAATGCCCCGGTTATCGTCAACAGTCGCGGCTCTTTCGCTACCGGCAAGCAACTGACCTGCGCCGATTGTGCCTGGCTTAATTCATTGAACAGCAACGCCAGGATGAGCAGATTGCGCCGCTGATGCTGGGGTAAATCATCCAGTTCGGTTACCAGCTGATGGACGAGACGGGTGATTAGCAAAGGGCAAAGTGCCTCAATACATTTTTTCTCACCCGCATCGGTCAGATATAAATTATGAGTCTGCGTCCCTGCCTGCGCATGGGTTTGATGCGTGAGCCCGGAGGGGATCCATAACGCGCGGTAAGGGGGTAAGGTCCAGCTTGCCTCGGCGGTATGGATAGTGACCGCCCCACTGCTGCAATATGTCAGCTGCGCCGTGGCGTGTGAATGCCAGGCCTGTGCCTGCTGGCGCGTGTAGAAATAGGACACGACAGAAGGAGCCGGAGTTAACATCTGCGGTTGCAGCTGCGGAATTTTACTTTTCAGTTTGAGTGCGCTATTCATTTCACCACCTGCCATCACCTCTCCCCCGCCTGATACCCGAAAATTTCGCCACTATTTATCGATTGCGACAACCTTTGTCACTTTTTCAGGGTGATTTCTCAGAACACAGAATAACAGACAGCCACCATCTTTTAATAAGAAATAAAATCATTATCATTCGCCTTCTCCTGGTCGGGATTGCCCGTTACGCTGCTGGTGCAGCTTTTGTAACGCGAGTCAAAAAAGCCTTATCCAGACAAACTTTTATGTGGTGAGCATTTATTTAACTTATTAAGAGATAGGGAAAATTGATGTGCAAGATGACAGGCATGGGTAAGGGTCCATTCGTACTGAGTGCGCTTGCGTTAGTGTTGATGGCTGCTAAAGTCAGCGCAGCAGATCAGCAAATGGTGGTGACGGCCAGCCAGGCTGCCCGGCAATCGACAGATGACACCAGCGTGGTATCCACCAGCAGCACCAGCGCGACCAAAACGGCAACACCGAAAATTGAGGTGCCGCAATCAGTATCCAGCGTGACGCGTAAGCAGATGGATCTACAGGCAGCGCAGACCACGGCTGAAGCCTTGCGCTACACCTCCGGTGTGGTGTCAGAGATACGTGGCGCATCCAGCAACGGCGCGAGTTATCTGTTCAGCCGCGGCTTCTATCTGGAACAATTTCTGGATGGTGCCAGAATGCCGAGCGACAGCAGCTTCGGTTATGCGATTGCCAATTATGATACCTATGGCTTTAGCAACATTGAGGTGCTGCATGGACCAGCCTCGGTGTTATATGGCCAGGTCAATCCCGGCGGCGTGGTCAATCTGACCAGTAAAAAACCCACGGCAACGCCAGTAAACGAGGTGTTTGTTACCGCAGGGAGCCACGACCATCTGCAAACCGGTTTTGATGTCGGTGGCAAAGCCAACGACGATGGCACCCTGCTGTATCGCCTGACAGCCAGCGGCACCGACAGTAAAACTCAGGTTGACGATACGCGGCAAAAGCATGTGTATGTCGCGCCCGCACTGACCTGGCAACCCAACGAGGATACCTCGCTGACGGTGCTGGCCAAGTATCAGCGTGATCCGGATATCGGTTATTACAACTTTGTTCCGGCAGTCGGCAGCGTATTCGGCACGGCGAACGGTAAGATCTCGCCACATACCAACCTCGGCGATCCCAACTTTGATCATCATTCACGTACCCAGTTCTCCGTGGGCTATGAATTCTGGCATCGCCTGAATAACACCCTGATGATGCGGCAAAATGTGCATTACAGCGATGTGAAAGATAACCTCGAAAATGTCTTCACCAACGGTTACGCCAGTGGTTCCAGCCGCGTGCTCAACCGTTATGCCTTCTTCAACCATGAACAGGCGAAAACCCTTTCAGTAGATAACCAGCTGGAAGCCGATTTCGATACCGGCGCGATCTCGCACCAGTTGTTGTCAGGTGTTGATTTCCAGCGGGTGCTGTATCGCGAAACTGTGGGACTGGGGGCTGCGCCAACCCTGGATGCCTTTGCGCCAGACTACAGCGCCGTCACCATGCCCAACACCACGTCAGACGATCATATCCGTCAGAAACAACTGGGCGTTTATACCCAGGATCAGATGCGATTTGGCAACTGGAGTTACCTGCTGGGGATGCGTGAAGACTGGGCGCATGCTGATGACGTTAACCCGGTAACAGATTCCTCTACCGAACAATCTGCCCGTGCCTTCACCTGGCGCTCCGGGCTGGTTTATCAGTTTGATAACGGCATTGCCCCGTATGTCAGCTTTGCTAAATCCTTTAATCCGCAGGTCGGTACGCTATATGGCGGCGGCATGGCAAAACCCACTACGGCCAACCAGTATGAAGTGGGGGTAAAATATCAGCCGACCGGCTTTAACGGCTTTATCACCACGTCCTGGTTTGATCTCACTGAAAAGAATGTGCTAACCAGCGATCCGCAACATTCGGGCTATAACACGCAGGCCGGACGCGTCAGATCGAAAGGTGTCGAGGTGGAAGCGCACGCCAACCTGACGCCTTCACTGACGCTGATCAGCGCCTATACCCGGCTGAACGCGGTCACCATTGATTCCAACGACAGCGCCACCACGCTGGACGGCGGCACTACCTCACTGGAAGGCAAACGCCTGTGGGGAATACCACGCAATACGGCATCCGCCTGGCTGGACTACACCTTCCATCAGGGGGTGATGCAGGGATTTGGTGTCAACGCGGGTGTTCGTTACATCGGAGCCAGTGAAGATACGTCAAACACCATTCGTGTGGCCTCCGCCACCGTGATGGATGCGGGTATTCAGTTACGATACCGGTGATCATTGGTTGTTTAGCCTGAACGCCAGCAACCTGCTTGACCGCCATTATGTCGCCTCGTGCTATAGCGCCACGACCTGTACCTATGCCGATGGCGCAAACGTACTGGCCAGCGCACGCTACCGCTGGTAATGGCATGAGAAGACGTACGTTTTTACAGTGGTTCGCGTTGCTCTCCCTGGTGGGGAGCACGCGTTATGTGAGTGCGTCTTCACTCCCGGCCCCACGTCTGGTGGTACTCGACTGGGGGCTGGTGGAAACGCTACTGGCGATAGGTGTGATCCCGGCTGGCGTGGCAGAAATCGAGGGTTATCACGACAACGTGGTGGAACCACGCATTCCCGCCGAGGTGCCGGATGTCGGCCTGCGCCTGACTCCCAATCTGGAGTGGTTACAACAGTTAGTGCCGGATTATATCCTGATCAATTCCAGCCAGGAGTCGCAGCGCGAAATCCTTGAGCGCATCGCTCCGGTGCGGGCATTCACCATTTACAGCGACACAGGGACACCCTGGCAACACGCCATCGAGGCCACCCGCCAGCTGGGTGAACTGTGTCACCGCCAGTCCGCTGCCGCGCAGCTGATAAGCGGTGCCGCAGAAACCTTACGCCAGGCAGCATCAGGCCACGCAACCGACTTAACCGTTTTCCTTATCCGCTTTTTCGATGCCCGCCACATCGGTGTCTATGGTCAGCGCAGCCTGTTTCAGGACGTTCTCACCGCCATGAAAATTAACAATGGCTGGCAGCGAGAAACTGATTACTGGGGAATCAGCGTCGCTGGGCTGGATAGCCTGGCCCCGGCCACTCAGGCACAGATTCTTTATTTCACCCCGTTACCCGCCAGTATGCCGCACGGCCTGGCGGATAATGCCTTATGGCAGGCGCTACCTGCGGTGCAGGCAGGCCATAGCGCGCCATTACCCGCCTTTTGGGGATTTGGCATGCTCCCCTCCGCCATGCGTTTTGCCCGGCAACTGTCCGCAGCACTCAGAGATCGGTCCGCATGAAACCCCTGAACCTGCGCGCCCGGATAATATTGCTACTGGCGTTACTGCTGCCATTGCTGTTGTTGAGTCTGCATAACTTTGCCCAGTTGCTGCCGATGCCAGCGCACTCTATCCGGCAACTGATCGTTTTGCAGGGATGGTTACCGCGTCTGGTGATCAGCCTGTTGTGTGGGGCAGCGCTGGGGTTGGCGGGTCTGCTGTTTCAGCAAACGCTGCGTAACCCGCTGGCAGAACCGATGACGCTGGGAGTGGCTGCCGGTGCCCAGCTCGCGCTCTCACTGGTAACGATATTTCTCCCGCACTGGCTGGTGGCAGGGACGCAAACGGTGACGCTGATCGGGGCGATCACTGCCGCCGGGCTGGTACTGGTCCTTTCAGCCTCACGTGGGCTGGAGCCTTCGCGGGTGGCGATTGCCGGTTTGGTGGTGAGCTTATTCTGTGGTTCAGTGATCACCGTGCTGCAATTGCTCTACGCCCCTTATCTGCACAGCCTGTTTATCTGGGGAGCCGGTTCGCTGGTCCAGGCGGGCTGGGGATCGGTACGTCAGTTGGCCGGGCAGTTGCTGGTTGGCTGGCTGCTGGCGTTACTATTACGGCGTCCGTTGCAGCTACTGGGCCTCGGTGAACTGCACGCCAGCAGCCTCGGACTACGCACCCAATATGCCAGGCTGGCAGGATTTGCTCTGGCGGTGCTGCTGACCGCCGCAGTGGTCAGTGCGGTCGGGGTCATAGGTTTTGTCGGGCTGGCAGCCCCTGCCCTGGCACGGTTGATCGGCGCACGTCGTCAGCTGCACCAGTTGCTACTGGCCCCGCTGTGTGGCGCGCTATTGCTGTGGGGTACCGATCAGGCCGTCCAGCCTTTTGCCAATGCGCTGGGGGAATTGGTACCCACCGGAGCGGCCACCGCGCTGTTTGGTGCTCCGCTGATACTGTGGTTACTGTTCAGGTTGCGCACTACGTCCATGCCGCTGGCCCCGGTGTCTGCGGGTGCTGGCGAGTCGATCCACACAGACCACCGTGTCTCCCCTCTTAGCCTCGGTTTGTTTGTGCTGCTGGCGCTGTGTCTCCTGCTATCGGTGTTTTTTGGTCGCTCCCCCAGCGGCTGGGCGTTCACACCACTCTCGCATCTGACAGCGCTGTTGCCATGGCGTGTACCCCGTGAGGTGGCCGCCTGTGCTGCCGGGATGATGCTGGCCGCAGCCGGGGTGTTACTGCAACGATTAACCGGTAACCGGCTGGCAAGCCCGGAAATGATGGGAGTGAGTGCTGGCGCTGCTTTGGGGATGCTGGCATTGACTCTGATGGTGGGAAGCACATCACATGCGCTGCGTCTTGGCGTTACCACGGGTGGGGCGTTGGTTACGTTGCTGATCATTTTATCTTTTTCCCGCCGTCATCATTTTTCCCCGGATCGCGTTTTGCTGGCCGGCGTGACCATCAGCGCGCTGTTCCAGGCATTGGTGGCGACGGTCATCGCAGCCGGTGATGAACGCGCCATCACCTTGCTGAACTGGTTATCCGGCTCGACTTACTCGATCATGCCGCGCGATGCAGAAGTCGCGGCAGGGATGGCGCTGATATTAAGTGTACTGACGCTGTTTTTCCGGCGCTGGCTGAGCATTCTACCGCTGGGTGCAGCCTGTGCCGCCTCCGTCGGCGTCACTCTGGCGCAGGCCCGCCTGCTCACCCTGACCTTTATCGCCATGCTGACGGCATCGGCAACCTTGATCGTCGGCCCGGTATCCTTTGTCGGCCTCACCGCTCCGCATATTGCGCGCCTGCTGGGTGCGCGGCGTCCGGGGCAGCAACTCCTGCTTGCCCTGCCCAGTGGCGCGTTAATGATGGTAGTGGCAGATTGGGCCGGGCGCACCTTGCTGGCCCCACGCGAACTCCCCGCCGGACTGGTCGCCACCCTGCTGGGCGCACCTTATATGATGTGGCTACTTACCCGGCGTGGTGAGAGATCATAAGAGAGGGTGTTACGCCTGCTTATCTGCTCGGATCCGTAGCGGCGCGATTTATCGCGCTATTATCAGCTGCGCCTCTGCCAAAAGCGCGCAATAAATTGCGCCGCTACGACCTGGTGCGATATTGCATCACGGAGCAGATTTCTGCGTCCGCTGTGCCAGCCACTCTTCCTGCGTGATTTCCCAGTTGCCCGCCAGCATTTCGCCACCGACAAAGGCTTTACTGAAGGTATCGATCAGCCGCATCCCGGTGCGTTCGGAGATGCGTCGAGATGCGAGGTTATCCATCGCTTTGGGCACGCGCAGACGAGGTTGTTTCAGGGTCAAAAACCAGTAGTCAGTCACCACAGCACAGGCTTCGCTCATCAACCCCTGCCCCTGCCATTCTGGCACCAGCCAGAAACCCCGGTTATCTTCCTCACCGGCGCGCAGGGAGATCAGTCCAATCACTGTCTCTGGTGCGGAACGATGGCGTAAACTCCAGTGCCATGCCTGACCGGCCTCCATTGCGGGTAACGCGATGTGGTTAATGTAATAACTGGCCCCATCCGCAGGGTATGGCCAGGGGACAGCATTAGTCAGATGCCGTACGATTTCCCAGCGTGGGAAGATGTGTTGTACCTGGATGGCATCGCTGCTTTGTAGCGGTTCCAGAAGCAATCGTGGCGTTTCGAGCCGGGGTACTGTCATCTCAACCTCCTGTTGTCCAATCCCTTAATGGGTATCAGAAAATAGCCAGAATTAACATTGTTTTCACCAAATAATCAGTAAGTTACCGTGAGCAATAAATTCTGCCCCAGATCACATTTTTGCTAAATTGTGACAGCAATTCATCTGAGTGAAACAAAACTGTCACACTATTACCCTAACCTTTAGTCTCCTGTTTTACGATGGAAAACCGTTATGGTCATCAAAGCAAAAAATCTGCAGGACGCTGAAGAACTCCTGCACTCCGGTATCAGTAAAGTCGAACTGGCTTACGATATTGGCAGCGACGATTTCTTCCGCCTGGCGTCTCGCTGGTGCGATCGCGGTGCGCGCATCAGTAAAGGCCATCAGCATTTTGTGGTATCGATCAAGAGTTTTGCCATTCCCCCTAATGACTAAAGACGGTGAGGGCTGAGCTTGCCCTCTCTCCGGCTGACTGGTTAAATGCCCTTTTCCGTCAGCCGTGATTCCTTATGTTTACACCCGCTACACCGCTTACCGTTCCTGAATCACCCTTTTTGCTCGCCGCTGGCATAACACCGGGCTCCCCGTTGCTCGCCTGGTGTCAGTTCGATAAACAGCACTGGCAGGCCGAGCTGCATCAACGTTGGCAATTGCCACTGCCTGCGGCACTGGAAAAGGCGGTGATTAAGCGTAAGTCCGAACATCTGGCCAGCCGCTGGCTGGCGCGCGAAGTGATGGCACAATTTGGCGTGGCGGATTTTATGCTGCTCAACGCTACCGATCGTTCACCCTGCTGGCCCGCAGGCGTGCAGGCCTCACTTTCGCATAGCCATGATATGGCGGTGATTACGGCAACGCGTGAACCGCTGTGCGTCGGTGTTGATGTAGAACAGGTGATGGCTGCCAGGACGGCGCAGGAAACGGCGGAAATGTTGATGAATGCGCAGGAACGTGCGCTGCTGCAACAGCTTGCGTTGCCCTTTGCTATGGGGGCGACGCTGTTATTTTCCCTGAAAGAGAGTGTGTATAAGGCATTGTGGCCGCAGTTACATCAACCCATGGAATTTCTCCAGGCGGAGCTGATCCATCTCGATCTGACGACCCATACCGCCCGGCTGCGCTTAACCGAGGATTTTTCTGCGCACTTTAACCAGCAAACCTTGCTTCAGGCGCGTTTCAGTCAAAGTGAGCAGCGCGTGGTAACGCTGGTCACGCATCCTCTGGTGCTTCAATAACACATCAGCCGTTAATGGCCGGTATCGGTGCGTTTTACTGCATCCAGCGTTGCCATTTCACGTTCGCTACCGGTCAATTCACTCAGCTTACCGTCACGCATTTCCAGCAGGCGATCGGCGTGAATGAAATAGTGATCGTCATGGCTGATAGCAAACACCGTTTTGCCGGATTCCTGTAACCAGGGCAGCAGCTCGCGATAGAAAATACGGCGGAAATGCGGGTCCTGATCGGCGGCCCATTCGTCAAGCAGCAGAATGTCGCGCTCCTCTGCGGCTGCCAGCAGCAGCGCCAGGCGCTTACTTTGTCCTTTCGACAGTTGCAGATTCAGTACCTTGTTGCCCGTCAGCTTCAGTTTATCCTGCATCTTCAGACGCTCCAGCCAAAGCTGTACCAGCGCCGGATTGGCGGGTTGACCAGCCTGGCCGATAAGACGATCAAACAGATGCACATCGGTGAACACCGCAGAGAAATGCTGGCGATAAACTTCCAGATTGTGCCAGTCAACCGCTTTGCCATTCAGCAACAAGCTACCGGATTGCGGCTGATATAAGCCGGTCAGTAGCATCGCCAGCGTCGATTTACCGCTACCATTACCGCCAATCAGGAACACCAGCTCGCCCCGACGCAGCGTCAGGTTGATCGGCCCCACTTCGAAGCCATGTTCGCCATAATGGAAGCAAACATCACGTAATTCGAGGGATTCCCACTCACTGGCAGCGGGCAAGGCTTTGAACTCCTCTTCATAAGGTGCGAGGTCAAAGGTATTCAGCTTACGAAATGCCACCTGAGCACTGAGCAGCGTAGGTAAAGCGCCCACAGCTGCCAGTAACGGCGTGCGCAGAAACAGCAGCGTCAGCGAGTAAGTTGCCGCCACGGCGGTATTGGCCCAGCCAAGACCATTGGCCATCCAGAACACGATGCCAATCGCCCCAAGCATCATAATGTTTGACCAGTTCACCGCACTGAGATGGAAGGTATCGGCACGCACAATATGGTGACGATAGCTTCTGGCGTTTTCCTGGTAAACGCTGTCGTAAATCTGCTGCGCGCGATCGCGGTTCAGCTGTAGCTCTTTGCGCCCTTCAATGATGGTTTGATAGTCACGATAGAGGTCATCTTCCACCTCGCGCAGCTTCGCCATATGTTGATAAACACGCGACACCAGCAGCCAGCCCCCCACCAGCGTGACCACCAGCCACAACGAGGTCACCGCCAGCATTTTCGGTGATAACCACGCCATATATAGCGCGGAACCAAGGGTAATGATGATGCCCTGGATCAACTCCGGCAGACGGACAAAAGCAATGGTAATGGCACGCACGTCACTGGTCAGCCCGGCCAGCAGTTGTGCGTTGCCGATCTGCTCAATACGCTCTACGCGGGTATCCAGAATACGTTTGATAAATTCGCCACGCAGACGCCAGACGAAGTGATGACCCAGCAGCGTCAGCGACAGCTGTGAGCCGAGCGTCACCGCCATCAGCAGAAACAGCTGCAGCAGGAACGCCGGTAATACGCTAACCGAGGTATTCACCGCCGTGATCAGCTCGTTATTAATCCAGGCAATCATGCCAATGCCGAGCGCGGCGCTAAGTAAAGTAAGAAGGATGACGCCAATAAAAGGCCAGCGATACTGGCGATAGACAACCTGAAGCAGAGCCATTAAACGGTTCCAGCAGTAAACTTTTGCAGCCTGCAGTTTAATGGTGCGTCAGATGATAGCAAGAATAATTCTCATCCAACGCGCCCTCAATGGGCGCGACGGAAAGTGAGGTTATAGCGAAAGGCACCGGCCTGCGGATGCACACCCGGTTTGAGCGGCAGAATGCCGTGATAGCGCAGACGCGAAGGCCCACCCCATACCACGATATCGCCGTGTTCCAGTAACACGCGCTGTGTGGCATCACCACGTTCGAAACCACCAAACTGAAACACGGCGGGCAGCCCGAGCGACACCGAAACGATCGGCTGGCGCAGGTCCTTCTCATCTTTATCCTGATGCAGCGTCAGTTTGGCTCCGGGCTCATAACGGTTGATCAGACAGGCATCCGGGTTAAAACCGCTGAACCCGGCTTCCAGCGCCGTCTGTTGCGCCAGCTCGCGGAACAAGGTCGGCATCGGCGGCCATGTATGTCCGCTGAGGTTATCCTGTTCGGTGTACTGGTAGCCGCGTGAATCGCTCGACCAGCCCAAATTGCCGCAGTTGGTCATGGCGACCGACATACGGTGCCCACCCGGCGTAATGCGATGAGCAAACGGGTTAAGTGCGGCGATGGTATGAATTTCCGCCAGCAATGCATCCGCCTGCTCGCGGGCGCGACGACGCAGGATCACCGCCCCCTCAGCCAACGGTTCCTGCCACGGCGCTTCATCACTAAACAAGTCCAGCATTTGCGCCTCCGTAATCAGTGGTCATCCTGTGAAATCAGGAATGGTTTGAACTGCGGCGACATCCAGTGACTGAAGCCGTCGCCCTGCCTGGTTATCAGATACACCGCCAGATGCTCCTTCAGCGCCAGCGCTTTAGCGCGCTCAGTGCCAAGCACCATCAGCCCGGTATCCCAGCCATCCGCTTCCAGCGCGGTGGTGGCGATCACCGTTGCCGACACCAGTTTATGCTGGATTGGCCGCCCGGTGGCCGGATCGATAACGTGCGAAATGCGTTTGCCATCCAGTTCATAATAGTTGCGATAGCTGCCGGATGTACTGATGCCGTGGCCCTGTAAATCCACCCGCGCTTCCACCGCATTTTCCCGATCGGTTGGTTTCTGGATCGCTACACGCCATGGTTGGTTCTGGGCATTCAAGCCGCGACTCAGTACCGCTCCGCCCACCGATACCAGATAATCGGTGATGCCCTGCTGCTCCATCAGGCGCGCCAGATGGTCGGTTGCATAGCCTTCACCCATGGTGGAGAGATCAACATACAAGCCCGGCAGATCTTTTTGCAGCCACTGGCCGTCAACCGCCTGGATCACCCGCAGATGCTGTAAACCGGTTAGCGCTTTCGCCGCCGCAATTTCAGCATCCGTTGGCGTATGCGCAGGTTGTTTGGTCGGCCCAAAACCCCACAGATTGACCAGCGGTCCGACGGTAATGTCCATCGCGCCACTGGTTTTTGCGCCGATGCGCAATGCTTCGGTAACGATATCCGCCATATCGGCACTGACTGGTTGCGGTGTGTTGCCCTGATATTGATTGAAACGCGATAGCACGGAGTCCGGCTTCCAGGTAGAAAGCTCGCCATCGTCACGATCCAGCTGTTGCTGAATCGCCTGCTGTAATGACGCTTTACGCTGTGCATCAACTCCGGCGAGGCTAACCCGCCATACCGTACCCATGGTTTTACCTTCCAGCACCATACTTTGTCGGCCCGGCGTTTGATCGCAACCACTCAACCCGATCACCATCAGGCTTGTCAGCAGAATATTCTGAAAACGCATTTAATCCTCATCTGTAACGCTTTAATTAAGCCTGTTACAAAGCATAACTCGCTTGTAAATCAGGCTAAAGCTGCTTGAAGTTGACTGAAGGCTGGCACAGGATAACCCGTTCCTGCACAACCGCGCATACGGGAGCGTCAGATGATTTATACAATTCTTGTGGTGGCCACTGGCCTGTTTTTTTACAGCAGCCTGCAATGCTGGCGGCATTATCGTCAGCGTCATCTGCGCGGGCGTTAAATTTCTGCACCAGAAAAACCCGCGTTGCACCGCTTCAGCGCTGGCGCAGTGTAGCAAAGTGAAACCGATCCGCGTGGCGCTGAGAGCGGTGTTGTGGCATGAATTCTGCAATGTTGAAGCTAAGTTGAATATCGCTGAGGCAGCAGAATGGAAAAGTCAAAAACACAACATGGCAAATGGCAGCAGTGGCTGAGTTTCTCAGCCTTTACCCTCGCGGGCGTGGCGCTGGAAGGCAGCCCCCCTCCAGCACAACAGCAAGCGCCAAAAGCGAAGAAGTGGCGCACTGCGCAGTAATGCTGCGTTTATAGCCCCAGTTCACTCAGGCCCGGATGATCAATCGGGCGTGTTCCCAGCGGCCAATGGAATAAACGCTGCGCTTCAGTGATTGCGAGATCGTTGATACAGGCGTAGCGCGTTACCATCAAACCCTCTGCCCCGAAGTGCCAGTTCTCATTACCGTAGCTGCGAAACCAGTTACCACTGTCATCATGCCATTCATAAGCAAAGCGCACCGCCAGCCGGTCGTTATGCCACGCCCATAACTCTTTAATCAGCCGATAATCCAGCTCTTTAGCCCACTTGCGTTGCAGAAACGCCTCTACATCTGCCCGTCCATTGACAAACTCACTGCGATTACGCCAGCGCGTATCTTCACTGTAAACCTGTGCCACCCGGTGCGGATCGCGGCTATTCCAGGCATCTTCCGCCATCCGCACTTTCTGCGTGGCGCTTTTTTCATCAAACGGAGGAATCAGCATCATGGTCTCCTTATTTATGTAGACAGGTCTGTCTACTTGATTCATCCTGCCGTATGTAGACAATTCTGTCTACTTCCTTTTTACGGTGACGCTATGCTCGCTCCTCTGACTTTCGATCCCCAGGCCGCCGCGCGCGACCGCATCCTCAATACCGCCCAGCGCCTGTTTTATCAGCAGGGCATTCGCGCCACCGGCATTGATAAAGTGATTGCCGAAGCGGGCGTTACCAAAGTGACCTTTTATCGACACTTCCCCGCCAAGAACGCCCTGATTGTGGCGTTTCTGCAACAGCGCCATCAACGCTGGATGACAGCATTTCGCACAGCACTGGCGCAGCAGCCTGCGCTGGTGGATGCCCTGCCCGCTGCATTGCAAAGCTGGTTTAGCGAAGCGGATTTCCGTGGCTGTGCCTTTATTAACAGTGCGGCGGAATTGGGAGACACCCTGCCGGAAGCCAGTGCGCTGATTCTGGAGCATAAAAGAGAGATGGCGGCGGCGATTGCGCAGCAACTCACGACAGCACAACAGAGAACAGTTGGGCAGATTGTCTTGCTGGTGGAGGGGGCGATTGTGCAGGTTCAGCTGGGAGAAGTGGCGGAGCAGATTATCGCTGCGTTACATGATGCGCTGACTACGTTGTTAAAAACCGGAGCGTGACCGGCAGGCCACGCTCCGACAAACTTCTTAGAACTGGTAAACCAGACCCAGAGCAACAACGTCGTCGGTGTTGATACCGGCGGCCTGGGTGAAGTTGTTGTCGTCCAGCAGGTTGATCTGGTAATCAACATAGGTGGACATGTTTTTGTTGAAGTAGTAGGTCGCGCCTACATCGATGTATTTTTTCAGGTTCTGAGTGCCGTAGTTCTGAACATCACCGCGTGAAGAGATGAAGGCCAGAGACGGACGCAGACCGAAGTCGAACTGGTACTGTGCAACCATTTCCCAGTTATCCGCACTATCCGCATAACCAAACGCAGAGCTGTCGCTGGAACCGAAGCGTGTTGCGTTGATGGAACGGGTATACATCGCGGCCAGGTAGATGTTGTTGGCATCATATTTCAGACCACCGGTATAAGCCTCGGCTTTGTTACCGCGACCCAGGATACCGTCGTAGCCACCGTTCTGCGAGTTGGTACGATCAGACGACATCATCGCCGCACCGATACCAAAACCAGAACCCAGGTCATAGGTGGTGCTCAGACCAAAGCCATCACCGTTCTCACCCAGCACATCACGGCCAGATGCGGACTCAGTCGGGTTGTCATTTTTGCCCTGGTACTGCACGGCAAAGTTCCAGTCATCCACCAGACCGAAGAAGTTGGTGTTGCGGTAAGTCGCCAGACCGTTGCTGCGCTGGAACATGAACTGGTCAGCGCCGTAGGTATCACCACCGAACTCAGGCAGTACGTCGGTCCATGAACCGATGTCATACAACACGCCGTAGTTACGACCATAGTCGAAAGACCCGGCATCACCGAATTTCAGACCAGCAAAGCCCACACGCGTGAAGCTGTTAGCTGTACCCTGGTTCTCTGTGGTATTCAGAGCCGCCTGGTATTCCCACTGGCCGTAACCGGACAGTTGATCGGTTACCTGCGTCTCACCTTTGAAGCCAAAGCGCAGATAAGACTGGTCACCATCACTGCCAGAGTTGTCAGAAAAATAGTGCAGACCGTCGACTTTGCCGTACAGATCTAATTTGTTGCCATCTTTATTGTAAATTTCCGCTGCGTTTGCAGCACCTGCAACAAGAAGCGCAGGAATCATCAGGGAGAGAACACGAAGTTTCATTTTATTACCCTCTTTAATGTGCCTTTATTTATGCCACTGCTAACTGAACGATTAAAAATTCAGCCGGCAAGCCATTGTTATTTTATAGAGAGCAATAATCTATCACGAAAATGATACTAAATTTCCGAAAGTGTTTCATTGTATGAAATAAATATTTCCAAATGTAAATTCTGGGGAACTAATAAGCAGCACGCATCGGTAAAAAATATAGCACATATTGATAAACCGATTTTTAGTTACTTAATATCAACCAGTTACATTGAAAACCCTTTCAGCACTGAATGATAAAACTTTTCAGCCATCAGAGAATACAATTACTCCCGCTATCATCATTTATTTCATTATTACCTTCATTCACCCCGAATGAGATGTTTACCCTAAATTCCCGCCGGACATGTTTGTCCGGCATTTTTTTGCCTGCCATTTATCGCCTTTTTGTCATCTTCCGTAAACTTACTTGACCACCTTTAATTAAGACAGCCCCCCAATAACATTATTTGTTTATTTCCGCACGTTTTGTTCAATAACAAGTCAAAAACCAGCCATGTTAATTTCCCGCAGTAACAAAGATCATCGTAATTATTTGCGGCCCGTAATATTCACCCTCACATATCGCTTCTTTGCCTTTATTCAGCAAGTTAAGCTCTGCATTCATTACGTCATTGTGACCAGTTCAATTTAAACATGACTTATTCAATCGGGGGAAAATAGCGATTCTCCAAACCGGTACGGCGGTGAGATAACCTTATTGGTTATTCCTCGTCTGATAAATCGCTCAATTAATCTTCCGGAAAAGCTGAAGTTTTCTATTTATCTCGTGATCAACATCACAAATTATTCCGCAGCCGGGAAAGTGTTTTTCAGCTAACCTATTGAATCAACTCATCATGATTTGAGTTAAGTCACACACCCGCACGGTCCCGCCGCCAGGAAAGTTCTGGAAAAAAATTGCAGTGGCTGAAAAGTCGGTAAAATGCCCTTTTTCCGGTTAATTCATGGCATGGGACGAACCCTTAACCTGCCGTTGCAGCGGGTTGATGCTAAAATCGCCCTTTTGACGAGAAAGATAATAACTTCATGACAGCACTGGACGCCGCACAACATCCGCGAGACGCTCGCCTTCTGCACTGGTCAACACGTACCGTGTTTTTAATCAATGGTCTCGGCATGTCCGCCTGGGCTCCTCTGGTACCGTTTGCCCGCGATCGTCTGCATTTAACCGGCAGCATGCTCGGTGCATTGCTGCTGTGTCTTGGCATTGGTTCGCTGGCCGCAATGCCGGTTACCGGAAAACTGGTGGCGCGCTATGGTTGCCTACGAGTCATGCTCTGCTCCACTGCGTTGGTGCTGATGATGCTGCCGCTGCTGGCGACAGCCAGCCAGACCGGAGTGATGGCAGTGGCGCTGATGTTGTTTGGTGCCGGACTTGGCACGCTCGATGTCGCCATGAACTATCAGGCAGTAGAAGTAGAAAAGGCGGCGCGTCGTCCGATGATGTCCGGCTTTCATGCTTTCTTTAGTCTGGGCGGGATTATCGGTGCCGCGACAGTCAGCCTGCTGATGAGCGCCGGATTATCGCCTCTCGCCGCAGTGGGCGTGGTGATGGTGGTAATGGTATTGCTGCTGCTACGCAGCCAGCCGGGGATGATGACCACCCGTTTACACCAGCCTGATCAGCCATGGCTGGTGATTCCACGCGGCTGGGTGGCCTTTCTCGGCCTGCTGTGCTTTATCCTGTTTCTCGCCGAAGGCGCGGTACTCGACTGGGGTGCCCTGCTGCTGCTACAAAGCCCGGAGATGCCCGCCACATGGGCCGGACTGGGCTATGCGGTGTTTTCTGTTGCCATGACCCTCGGACGGTTTACCGGAGATAAAATCATCCAGCGCTGCGGGCGTTATCCGGTGATGCTGGGCGGCGCTCTGGCGGCAGCGGCGGGTATGACGCTGGCTGTCATCATCCCCTGGCCTGGTTTGGCGCTGCTGGCTTTTCTGCTGGTGGGGTTCGGCTTGGCCAATACGGTGCCGATATTGTTCAATGCTGCCGGAAATCAACACGATATGCCGTCAAATCTGGCGATTTCCGCCATGACAACCTTAGGCTATGCAGGTATTCTTTCAGGTCCGGCTTTGATCGGATTAATATCCCAGTGGATCAGCCTGAGCGGCGCATTTCTGCTTATCGCCCTGCTGCTGCTGGCTGTAGCTGCCAGTGCCCGACTGGTTGCGCGATAATTTCAGGTGCCTGAGACGCTATGTTGCCTTACAAATTTCCTCTGACATCCGGCAATGTGACCCGCTTTTTTGTGGTGTTCAATCTGGTGCTGTTCCTCGCGCTGGGCGCGATGGTGCACAACAGCGTTAATGCCTGGATCACCGATAAGCGCTATGCGATGACCGATCTGGCGCGCGCCATGCAGAAACGCATCGATGCGTACCGCTTCGCCACCTGGCAGATTTATGAAAATCTCGCCACCAGCGCTGCCGGTTCCACACCGAACAGCAGCCTGCAGGAAACCCGTCTGCGTCCGGATGTGTATTACCTGGAAAAAACCCGTCGCAAAACCGAAGCGCTGATTTTTGGTTCCCACGACAGCAGCACGCTGGATATGACCATGCGCATGTCCAGCTACCTCGATACCCTGTGGGGGGCGGAAAATCCCACCTGGTCGATGTATTTCCTCAATGGTCAGGATAACAGCCTGATCATGATCTCAACCCTGCCACTGAAAGATATGGCGACACGCTATAAAGAAAGCGCGATCAATTCGCTGGTGGATAGCCGCCGTGCCGAGATGTTGCAGCAGGCTAATGCGCTGGATGAACGCGAGAGCTTTTCACCGCTGCGCCATTTTGCCTGGCAGAATGACCATTACTTCACGCTGCGTACCACCTTTAATCAGCCGGGTCATTTAGCCACGGTGGTGGCTTTTGATTTACCGGTCAACGATCTGATTCCGCGCAGCATGCCGGTGGAGAATTTCCTGCTACGTCAGGACACCACGCAGTCCAGCAGCAGCAACAGCGATGATGAAACCAGCGAAACCACTCATGTTTCACTGGTTAACCCGAATCTGGAGATTGCGGCATCGCTGCCAAGCACCTCGTTGCAGCTGGTATACCGTGTGCCCATCACCAGCCTGATTATTGATAGCCTGCATAATCTGCTGTGGCCGTTACTGGTCAATCTGCTGCTGTTCCTGCTGTCGATAGCCGGTATCACCCTGCTGCGTCAGCAGTCGCTGCGCCCGAATGAGAACCAAAGTGCGGAGCTGGATTCCCTGCGCATGTTGAATGAAGAGATTGTCGCCAGTTTGCCGGTCGGCCTGCTGGTGTACGATTTCGCCACCAACCGTACTTTGCTGAGCAACAAGATCGCTGAACATTTGCTGCCGCATCTGAATCTGCAAAAAATCATCAATATGTCCGATCAACATCAGGGCGTGTTGCAGGCCACCATCAATAACGAGGTGTATGAGATCCGCCACGCGCGCAGCGTGCTGTCGCCGCATACGCAGCTATTTATGATGCGCGATCAGGATCGCGAGTTGCTGGTCAATAAAAAGCTGCAAAAAGCCCAGCAGGTACTGGATCGTAATCACCAGATGCGTCAGCAGTTGATGCATAACCTCGGCCACGCCCTGCACCGCCCTCTGGAAAGTATGGTGGCGCAGCTGGTGCAGCTCAGCCAGCGCGACAGCGATGAAAGCGTGCTCGATCTGCTCGACGAAAGCCAGGGGCTGGCGCGTCTGGTGGATGACATCGTGCTGCTCAACCGTCTGGAGGCCCATGACTGGTCGCCAGATGCCAGCCGTTTCAACCTGCAGGAGCTGCTGGATGAAATTGCGCTGGAAAGCCTTCCGCTGCTGCGCCGCAAAGGCCTGGCGCTGGTGGTGAATAATCACCTCGCCAATGATGAGATCCGCTTTGGCGATCGCCGTGCGCTGCGCAAAGTGCTGACCACCCTGATGCATTACTCGCTGACCACCACGCTTTGGGGCAAGATTTCCCTCGACATTAAGGCCAGTGAAAGCAAGCCAGACCGCATCCTGTTGCAGCTGGTCGATACCGGTTCCGGTCTGACGGTTGACGAGCTGGCAAACGTCGATTTCCCGTTCCTCGGCGATACCACACAGGATCGTTTTGGTCAGGCATCCGGCATGGCCTTCTTCCTGTGCAAACAGCTGTGTAAACAGATGGGGGGTTCTCTGGAAATTGTGGCAAAACCGGATATCGGCACCCGCTACAATATCCAGTTACCGCTGGCGCTGGAACAGCAGACCGAGCAGGAAGAGAAGCTGCTGGAAGGCGTCAATGTGCTGGTCGATATCGCCATGGAAGATGTGCATAAAATTGTTTGTCGCCACCTGGAGAACTGGGGGGCGAAGTGCCTGACTTCTGACGAGCGTTTGTCAGGGCAGGAACATGATGTGCTGGTAACTGACGACCCTTCACGCCTTAACGGCTGGGCGTTGTTACTGGCGGGTGATGAGATGGGTCACCACGCGCTGAACGATCAACAATTCCGCGTTAACTTTAACCTCAGTAATGCATTACTCGATGCGTTGCTGGCATTGATCGAGAAGCAACTGGCCCATGATTTAATGGAGGAGACTAACGAAGATGAGGCTGCCACACCGCTACTAAGCGGAGGCTATTTTCAGCTGTTTACCGAGACAGTTCCGCCTGATGTCAAGAGACTGTATACTGAAGCAGCGGAGAAGGATTACCCCTCGCTTGCTCAGACAGCGCATCGCCTGAAAGGCGTGTTTGCCATGCTAAATCTGGTGCCAGGTAAACAGCTTTGTGAAGAGTTAGAACAGCACATTAAAGTATGTGACGATTCAACCATTAAAAATACCACCAGTGAAATTGACACTTATGTCAATCAACTGCTGCAGCAAGGTAACCCATAAGATGAATAACCTGAATGTAATTATTGCCGATGACCATCCAATTGTTCTGTTTGGTATCCGTAAGTCTCTGGAACAGATTGAATGGGTCAACGTTGTAGGTGAGTTCGAAGACTCAACAGCACTGATTAATAGCCTGTCCAAACTCGATGCCAATGTCCTGATTACTGACCTCTCCATGCCAGGCGAGAAGTATGGTGACGGTATCACCCTGATCAAATACATCAAACGTCATTATCCGGACCTCTCGATTATCGTTCTGACCATGAACAATAACCCGGCGATCCTGAGTGCCGTACTGGATCTGGATATTGAAGGGATCGTGCTGAAACAGGGTGCACCGACTGACCTGCCAAAAGCGCTGGCAGCATTGCAGAAAGGCAAAAAATATACGCCGGAAAGCGTGGCCAAGCTGCTGGAGAAAATCAGTGCGGGTGGTTATGGTGACAAACGTCTGTCACCGAAAGAGAGTGAAGTGCTGCGTCTGTTCGCCGAAGGTTTCCTGGTCACTGAAATCGCCAAGAAGCTGAACCGCAGTATCAAAACCATCAGTAGCCAGAAGAAATCGGCGATGATGAAGCTGGGCGTAGATAACGATATCGCGCTGCTGAACTACCTCTCTTCCGTCAGCGCCACCCAGGTCGACAAAGAGTAACCCCGTTCAGGCGGTGCCGTCGCACCGCCTGTTCTGCCAATCCCTACCCTTCCCGCGTTTTCCGTACCCGCTCTGCGTAGATCGCCAGCGTGGTTTTCAACACATCCAGCGTCACCGGTTTGGACAGACAGTTATCCATACCCGACTCCATACAACGCTGCTTCTCTTCGGCCAGCGCATTCGCCGTCACGCCAATCACCGGGAACGCATGTCCCAGTTGACGCAGGCGTTGTGTCAGACGGTAGCCATCCATATTCGGCATGTTCACGTCGCTGAGTACGATATCAATGTGGGTACGGCTGATGACATTCAGCGCATCAACACCATCCTGAGCGGTTTTCACCTGATAACCCAGCGTACTGAGTTGTTCTGATAGCAGCATACGGTTGATCGGATGGTCATCGACGATCAGGATCATAATATCTTCATAGCTGGCCTGCTCTGTCACTGCGCCCGGCAGCGCCAGCGGCGTAGTGGTTTCGCTATCAATCGCGATGCGATAGATACGCCCCAGCAACACCGGCAATTCGTGCAGCGTAGCGCTGCTGTGCAGCCACTGTCCTGCGGCTATCTCCTGCGGCATATCGATGTGTTCGCCGCTGATGCGGATACGCGCTCTGACGCTTTGCAACGGCAGATCTTCATGGTCGCTGATGATCACATCGTCGCTACCGGCCTGTCCCTGATAACGGGCAACCTGCATGCCCTGCTGTTGCAGCAGGCGCAGCAGGAAGCTGGCGAGGTAATCGTTACGCAGGTCGAGCCAGAGCGCTTTTTCCTGCAACCCCTCCAGCAGAGGCGGCGCAGCCTGTTGTCCGGCGTAAATCGGGATGCGCACCACAAACTGACTGCCCATGCCCGGCTCAGAATCCACCTCAATATCCCCGTCCATCATATTGATCAGCTTTTCGCAGATCGCCAGTCCGAGGCCGGTTCCCTGGAAGTTTCGCTGCACGCCACTGCCGACCTGGAAGAACGGGTCAAACAGCCGCGTCACCTCTTTTGCCGGAATGCCGACGCCGGTATCACGCACGCGAAACGCCAGATAGCCTTCTTTCTCATAGGCATGGAGGATGATACACCCGGTATGGGTAAATTTGATGGCGTTATTCAGCAGGTTAGAGATGACCTGTTGCAGACGTAACGGATCACCATCCAGCGTCAGCGGTACATCATTTTCGATAAACACATACAGCACGAGGCGTTTGCGCACCACCAGCGAAAGGTAGTTGCCGACGATATGGTTAATCACCTCGCGCGGCGAGAAAGGACGCGGTTCAATCTTCAGCTGCTCAGACTCAATTTTCGAGAAATCGAGAATGTCGCTGATAATTTTCAGCAGCAGACTGGAGGAGTTATTCATCGCCGTGACCAGCGAATCCACCCCTTTCGGTAACGCTTTGGTCTGCAACAGATCGAGGTTACCGATGATCCCGTACAGCGGCGTACGTAATTCATGGCTGACGGTGGCGAGGAACATCGATTTCGACGCACTGGCCTGCTCTGCCGCCTGAGCCATCTCCTGTAACGATTGCTCCATACGCACGCGCGCCGAAACATCCACCAGCACGCAGATCGCTACGTTTTCATTGCGATAGCGCGAATGAACAAAGCTGATTTGCAGGTTGGTATTGCTGCCCGTCAGCACATCAACAAAGTTAACCTGCTGGCCACCAATGATTTCGTTCAGGCGCTGCCGGTCTTCCTGGGTAAGCAACGTCAGGTAATTGTGCGCCAGTTCATTGCTGAGAATATTGGTGCCGTCACTGGTGCGCAGGATACAAATCCCCACCGGCGCAGAGGCCACAATTTTACGGTTGAACTGTTCATGTTCTTCCAGCCGATGTGCATTATCTTCCGCAGGCAGAAACATGCGGCGCTCAAATATCCACGCCAGAGTGAACAGCAATAATGCGCTGAGAATATTCAGCAGCAGCGCGTTAATCAGCATCAGTTTCAGCTGATCAACCAGCACATCGGTGGAAAGTGACCAGACAATATTGAGGTCAGACGGCGGCAACGGTTTTTTCAGCACCAGCTGACGGTAACCGTCCAGATAGCCGAACCAGGTTTTGTCGTCAGGCAGATCATCAAGGGAGTAACCCGGGCCACCGCGACGTGTGGTCAGCAGAGGGCGGTAATTCTCATCGGTGATGGTCGCCACCAGCGGCAATCCACCCGGCTGAATAAATTCATCGAGGCGAATATTTTGCTCCACCCCGAGCAGCGCCTGCAGTTTATTCGCCACATAGACTGGCATCACCATATAGAAACTGCCCACCCCTGGCTGGGTGCCTTCGGTGATCCAGTACATCGGATTACGACGCTCGTCTTCGTTGCTGCTGCGATAGTGCAGCACACGCTCGCGCAGTGCTTTCAGGCTACGATCCCGATCCACCGTATTACTGCCAATGGTGAAATCGGCCAGGCACTGATTTTCCCCGCCGATAAAGAACACCCGATTCAGCTCATAGGCCGAAGCAAAATTACTTTTCCAGTAATTGATGTAGTAACTGAGGGAATCGAGGGAGTTACGCCAGGTGCTGCTCATTGAGGTGCAATCACCGTCGGAAAACAGCGGCGTGAATTGCGGCAGCGTGCCTTTGCTGGTGGGCATGCCGTTCAGCACATCCAGACCACTGGCACTGCTGGTGAGGCGGTTTTCCGTGATGTACTTCAGTTCACGCATCACATCCGCTGAGTGGCGGACATACCATTCCGCCTGACCGTAGTTGGCGTCAAACTCCTGGCGAACCGCATTCTCTTTCTCGTGCAGCACATTGATGATGTAAAAGGTGGTCAGCAACGCACCCAGCGACCAAAGCAGCAACGCCAGTGCGCGGAACAGGTAGCGCGAGATACGGAGCGTGGTACGGAAGGAGACGAGATATTTCAATGCAGGCTCAACTCACGGCAAGGGGTAAAGGTCAGGGAATTATTATGCCCATACACTAGCTTTATCATCCCGAAAAAGCCAGACGGAGCGCCGCTTCCGGCCAAAACTCAGAAAAAGAAACGGCAGGTCGGTTGCCCTGACCTGCCGTTGGTTATCACCGAGACAGATTACTCTTCTTCGTCTGCTTCCGGTGCATCGTCGTCGTTGTCTGTTTCCGGCGCGATATCCTCTTCGCCTTCGGCAACGCTACCATCGATGGCGTCGAGTTCTTCCTCTTCCACCGGTTCGACCACACGTTGCAGACCCACCACGTTTTCATCTTCTGCGGTACGAATCAGAATCACGCCCTGGGTATTACGACCCACGATGCTGACTTCCGACACGCGAGTACGCACCAGCGTACCGGCATCGGTGATCATCATGATCTGATCGCTGTCGTCCACCTGCACCGCGCCGACTACCGGCCCATTACGCTCGGTGACCTTAATGGAGATCACACCCTGAGTCGCACGGGATTTGGTCGGGTATTCGCTGTTGGCGGTACGTTTACCGTAACCATTTTGCGTCACGGTCAGGATGGCACCTTCTTCACGCGGCACAATCAGCGATACCACTTTGTCGCTTTCGGCCAGCTTGATACCGCGCACGCCTGAAGCTGAACGCCCCATCGCACGGACGGCACTTTCCGCAAAGCGCACCACCTTACCGGCGGCAGAGAACAGCATGGTTTCATCGCTACCGTTGGTCAGCGCCACACCGATCAGCTCATCATCTTCACGCAGATTGATGGCGATGATGCCAGCACTACGCGGACGGCTGAATTCCTGCAACGCGGTTTTCTTCACGGTGCCGTCAGCGGTTGCCATAAAGATGTTGAAGCCTTCGGTGTACTCGCGTACCGGCAGAATGGCGGTGATGCGTTCGTTCGCTTCCAGCGGTAGCAGGTTGACGATCGGACGACCACGTGCGCCACGGCTGGCTTCCGGCAGCTGATACACCTTCATCCAGTACAGACGGCCACGGCTGGAGAAGCACAGAATCGTATCGTGGGTGTTGGCCACCAGCAGACGGTCGATAAAGTCTTCTTCTTTAATACGTGCGGCGGATTTGCCTTTACCACCGCGGCGCTGGGCTTCATAGTCCGTCAGCGGCTGGTATTTGACATAACCCTGATGCGACAGCGTCACGACCACATCTTCCTGGTTGATCAGGTCTTCGATGTTGATGTCAGCGCTGTTGGCGGTAATCTCAGTGCGACGCTCATCGCCAAACTGGTCGCGCATCGCTTCCAGTTCTTCACGGATCACTTCCATCAGGCGCTCTGCGCTTGCAAGGATATGCAGCAGCTCAGCGATTTGATCGAGCAGTTCTTTATATTCGTCGAGCAGCTTCTCGTGTTCCAGGCCGGTCAGTTTCTGCAAACGCAGATCCAGAATGGCCTGAGCCTGCTGCTCAGTCAGATAGTATTGACCGTCACGAATACCGAACTCGGCTTCCAGCCACTCCGGACGCGCAGCGTCATCACCGGCACGTTCCAGCATCGCGGCCACATTGCCGAGATCCCACGACTGCGCAATCAGGCCTGCTTTCGCTTCTGCTGGCGTCGGGGCACGACGGATCAACTCGATAATCGGATCGATGTTAGCCAGCGCAATCGCCAGACCTTCAAGGATATGGGCACGGTCACGCGCTTTGCGCAGTTCGAAAATCGTACGACGCGTCACCACTTCACGACGATGGCGAACGAAAGCTTCAAGGATCTCTTTCAGCGCCATAATTTTCGGCTGGCCCTGATGCAGCGCCACCATGTTGATACCGAAAGAAACCTGCAGCTGAGTCAGCGAGTAAAGGTTGTTCAGCACCACTTCACCGACCGCATCGCGTTTGATCTCGATAACGATGCGCATGCCGTCTTTATCCGACTCATCACGCAGGGCGCTGATGCCTTCGACACGCTTCTCTTTCACCAGCTCGGCAATCTTCTCAATCAGGCGTGCTTTGTTCACCTGATACGGCAGCTCGTGAATGATGATGGTTTCACGGCCGCTTTTCGCGTCAGCTTCCACTTCGCCACGCGCACGAATATAGATTTTACCGCGACCGGTACGGTAGGCTTCTTCGATACCACGACGACCATTGATAATGGCGGCGGTCGGGAAATCTGGCCCCGGAATGTGCTCCATCAGCCCTTCAACGCTGATGTTTTCATCATCAATATAAGCCAGGCAGCCGTTAATCACTTCGCGCAGGTTGTGCGGCGGAATGTTGGTGGCCATACCTACGGCGATACCGGAAGAACCGTTAACCAGCAGGTTAGGGATTTTAGTCGGCAGAACCTCAGGAATCTGCTCGGTTCCGTCATAGTTAGGAACGAAATCGACAGTCTCTTTTTCCAGGTCCGCTAACAGATCGTGGGCGATTTTGGCCATACGCACTTCGGTGTAACGCATCGCTGCGGCGGAGTCGCCGTCGATGGAGCCGAAGTTGCCTTGACCGTCTACCAACATGTAACGCAGGGAGAAAGGCTGGGCCATACGAACGATGGTGTCATAAACGGCAGAATCACCGTGCGGGTGATATTTACCGATAACGTCACCGACCACACGGGCGGATTTTTTATAGGGTTTGTTCCAGTCGTTACCCAGTTCGCTCATGGCAAAAAGCACACGGCGGTGCACTGGCTTCAGGCCATCACGGACGTCGGGTAAGGCTCGGCCAACGATGACCGACATGGCGTAATCGAGATACGAGTTTTTCAACTCTTCTTCGATATTGACCGGTGTAATTTCTCTCGCAAGGTCGCTCATGGAGCCGCTATCCCTCTACATAATCCCGGAATTCAAAGGTGCGAAAGTATATCACATTGCTTACATGGGGTGAATGTTAAGCGCGGTTTAATCCGGCTTTTCCTTTGTTCTGAGAGGTGCGCAGGCCGCGCTTAAGCGTTTATACTGAAGCCACATTTTGTCAGGAGTCATGATTCAATGAATGAACAACCGCAGGAAAGCCGCCAGAACGTCGATCATAACGAAATTGCCAAGTTTGAGGCAGTCGCATCGCGCTGGTGGGATTTAGAGGGTGAATTTAAGCCGTTACACCGCATTAATCCCCTGCGTCTTGGCTGGATTGCCCAGCACAGCAATGGTTTGTTTGGCAAGAAGGTGCTGGATGTAGGCTGCGGCGGCGGCATTCTGGCGGAAAGCATGGCGCGCGAAGGCGCAGAAGTCACCGGGTTAGATATGGGTGCTGAACCGCTGGAAGTGGCGCGTCTGCATGCGCTGGAGAGCGGTATCAGCGTCAACTACGTGCAGCAAACGGTGGAAGATCATGCCCTCAGCCATGCGGGCCAATATGACGTGGTCACCTGCATGGAGATGCTGGAGCACGTGCCGGACCCACGTTCGGTGGTGCTGGCTTGTGCGCAGCTGGTGAAACCTGGCGGCGAAGTCTTTTTCTCCACCATCAACCGCAACCCGAAAGCCTGGCTGCTGGCAGTGTTTGGTGCCGAATATGTGATGCGCATGGTGCCGCGCGGCACGCATGACGTGAAGAAGTTTATCCGTCCGGCGGAGTTGCTGAACTGGGTGGATGAAACCCCACTACGTGAGCAGGGGATGATTGGTTTGCATTATAATCCGCTGACGAATCAGTTCCGTCTGGGTCGTGGCGTCGATGTGAATTATATGGTGCATACGCACCGGCAGGATTAAGGCGGCCCTGCGCCCATCAGCAGCGGTTTAGCTATGAGAAGGTTCCGCCCGTCAGGCATTGCCGAGTTTCAGGATCGCTGTGCAAGGCCGGGGAATGCAAAGGGGACGGCCAGGTCCCCTTTGCTCGGTCGCCGCACTGGCGAACTGAAACTCCCTCAGCCCATAGCGAACGAAATCACTCAGAACCGAACTCCTTTCGGGCCAGCCCGTAAAATCACGGATATATCCCTTTAAACATCGTTTTCTTTCTTGGTTCGGTCATCAGCGCTTCCAGCGCCTCAACACAAGCCAGATAATGCGGTGTTTTTTTATGGGCCAGCACCGCCGCCTCATCCGCATAAGCTTCATAAATAAAAAAACGCGTCGGCACGTTGCTGTCCTGCAAAACATCAAAACGCAGGTTGCCGGGTTCCTGTACTGCCCCTAGATGATTTGCATGGAATACTCGTAAAAATTCGTCGATACAGTCGGCTTTTACGTTGATTTCCACCAGAGTGACTTCCATTCACGTTCTCCTTAAAAATCGTAGTTGTCGATGTTGTCTTTGGTAAACACCACGCGCTCAGGCAGCAGCACGATACCGTTGCCTTTGGCTTCATAATTGTAGCCCTGCACGCTGTTGTCGGAGACCGTCACTTTGCCCACATCCGGTACCTGTAAACTGTCTCCAGGATTGAGATCGCCTTTCAGCAACTGATTCGCCACCGCAATCGAAATCCGGCCCTGCTTCACCACATCCCACAGGCCGAATTGCTGCACCGTGCCGCGCTTAACATAGGGTCGCATCACGTTCGGGGTACTGAAACCGACAATCGTCACATCCTTCCGTCCGAGATTTTCCGCCGCCTGAGCCGCGGCCGGTAACGCATTGGCATCCGGGGCGATGATCGCATCCAGATCGCTCCAGGATTTCAGGATGCCCTCCGCCGTCTGCAACGATTTGGTGGCATCGTTATAGCCATACTGGGTGGTGACAACCTCCCAGTCAGGGTGATCTTTGGCGATCTTCGCTTTCGCTTCTTTTACCCATTGATTCTGATCGGTCACCGTCGGGCTGGAATAGAAGAACGCAACCTTGGCTTTATCCTTTTTCACCTGGCTGGCAGCCATATCCACCAGCATGCCACCCAGCTGCGCAGGGGTGCCCTGATTGATATAAATCGAGCGGCATTCCGGTTTGGTGTCGGAGTCCCAGGTCAGCACCTTCACACCGCGTTGCATCGCGCGTTTCAACGCCGGGCACAGGCCGTCTGGCGAAACTGCGGCCACTACGATGGCGTTATAACCCTGATTAACAAAGTTATTGATCATCTGCACCTGGCCGGAAACGCTCGGCTCGGTGGGGCCATCATAGGTCACATCAACGCCGAGGGCTTTTCCGGCCTCGGTGGCCCCTTTGCCGCCGCTGGTGAAATACCCTACCCCCACCAGCTTGGGGATAAAGGCGATCCGTTCGGCTGCCTGAACGCTCAGACTGGCACCGAGTACACAGCACAGGGCCAGAGATAACCGCTGCATTTTCATGATTTTTACTCCTGGTAAGATGCGCGATCGCGCGTGAATCGCGCACGCAAACGCCGGCTAAGCTGGCGCACAATGCCTGGATTCAGGCTCCAGGAGCGTCCGATCACCGCAAGAATCAGCAGTGCGCCAGAAAGCGCGCTACTGACCTGACTCGACACTCCCACCATTTGCAAACCCTGCTGCAAAAAGCCGATGACCAGCGTGGCCAGCGCGGTGCCCAGCACCGAACCCGCCCCACCGTAAATATTGGCACCACCCAGCACCACCGCCGTGATCGCAGGCATTAACAGCGGCGCACCGAGGTCGGCACGCGCCGAGCCGAAGTACGCGCTCATTACCGCCGCCGCCAGAGCCGATGCCAGCCCGACCAGGCTGTAAAGCAGCAGCAACGTGCGGTTGACCGGCAACGCGCCATAGCGCGCCGCACGCAGATTCTGGCCGAGCAAAAACACATAGCGTCCGGTGCGCGTCCGGTGCATCAGCAGCCAGAACAGCAGGCAAAGCAACGTAAACAACAGCAGCGGCATCGGGATGCCAAGCGGGGTGAGGTTGGCTAAATCGGTAAAGGTCGCCGGAAAATCCCCGATCCCCTCAAAGCCGGTCGCTCCGGCCAGCCCGGAAAGCAGCAGCGCTCCGCCACCGTAGAGATAAAGCGTGCCCAGGGTGATCACCAGCGGGTTCACGCCGGTCCAGAGGATGAGCGCGCCATTGAGCCAGCCACACAGGCTGCCCAGCAACAGCGTACACAGCAAAGCAACCGGTAACGGCCAGTGACTTTGCAGCATGATACCCAGCGCGATGGCACATAAGCCGGTCACCGCAGCAAAGGAGATGTCGATACCGCCACTGACAATCACCAGCGTCAGCGGCAAGGCGACAATGCCGACAGTGATAAAATCGCTGGTGCTGAATAGCAGGGTGTCGATGTTCAGCATACGTGGATTACCCCAGCCAAACAGCAGGATTTCCAGCACCAGCAGCAGCGCCAGCGCGCCTTCCCAGTTCAGATAGCGCTTCATTCGGTCGCTCCCCGGCGCGAGGCCGCTGTCGGCGGTGGTTTAACGGTTTTTTTTCGTGCCGGAGGAGATAAAAAACGGGCGTACTTTTGCCGATGCAAACGACGGGTCAGCGCCTGGCGTAACCGTCCGTCAATCACCAGCACCGCCAGCAGCACCAGTCCCGAGATAAAATCATTCCACCATGCCGGTAGCCTGAGCAGCACCAGCACACTATCGATTTGCGTCAGGAACCAGGCACCGAGTATCGCCCCCAGCAGGGTGCCGGAACCGCCCAGTAAACTAACACCGCCCAGCACACAGGCTGCGATGGCTCTCATCTCCATCCCGGTGCCGGTTTGATTGGGCACAAAACCAATTTGCGCAGCAAACACCATCCCGGCCAGCGCCGCCAGCGCGCCATTGGCAGTGAAAGCCAGTAAACGCACCTGATTGACCGGCACGCCCAGCTGACGTGCTCCCTGCAAATTATCACCGGTGGCATAAAAGTTGCGACCGGCAGCGGTCCGCGCGAGGAACAACATCATCGCCAGAGCGATAAGCAAAATCATGATGCCCAACGGTGACAGCCCCGCCACCACCGGCGCGGCCAGGGTTTTCAGCTGCTCTGGCAACCCTTCGATCCATTTGCCACCGGTCAGCAACAGCATCAGGCCGCGATAAAGCCCGAGAGTGCCCAGGGTGGCGACAATCGCCGGAATACGCAGCCCGGTGACCAGTACACCATTAAACAATCCGGCTAACATACCGGTGCCCAGCGTCGCCAGACAGGCCAGCGGCAGTGCTACTCCCTGATTCAACAGAACGCCCAACGCCGCAGCACACAGCCCCATGGTGGAACCGCAGGACACATCAATATTGCGCGTCAGCAGCACCAGCGTGGCACCCATCGCCAGCAGAATGGCGATCTGCGCACTGCCAAAAATCATCCCCGCTAATTGCAGGCTAACGTTCTGACGATCCAGCAGCCAGGGCAGCATAAACAACAGCAGGATCGCCAGCAGGGTGCTCAGCTCCCGGTGGGTTTGCAGGTATTTCAGCATCAGTATTCTCCTGCTGCCTGAGCGCTACGTCCCCAGGCCATCTGAATGATATGTTCCGCACTCACCGCCGCCCCGGATAATTCGCCCACCAGCGCGCCCTGGTGCATCACCACCACGCGATCCGCCAGCAGCGCGACCTCATCCAGATCCGAAGAGATAATGATCAGGCCGATCTGCTGCGCCACCACCGATCGCAACAACTGATAGATATCAGCGCGAGCGGCCACATCCACCCCGCGCGTCGGTTCATCGACGATCAGGACTTTCGGCATCGCCTCAAGGCAATTTGCCAGCAATAACTTTTGCTGATTGCCCCCGGAAAGCGTGCGCGCCAGCTGGTCGTTGTGATTGAATTTGATCCCCAGCGCGCGCTGGTAGCGTGTCAGCACTGCCCTCTCCTGCCGGGGCCGCAGCCACCAGCTGCGCCGTGGCAGCGTTAATGCGGTGACGTTCCACGCCAACGGTGCATCCGGATAGAGGCCGGAGGTTTGCCGGTCTTCCGGCAGATAAACCAGCCCGGCGCGCAGACGCGCTGCTGTCGGCAGCGACAACAGATCCTGCTGCTGCAAACGGACCGTGCCGCTGCTGGCGGTGCGTAATCCGTACAGCGTTTCCGCCAGTTCGGTACGCCCGGCCCCGACAATGCCCGCCAGACCGAGGATCTCCCCCGCTTTCACCTGCAACGAAATCTGACGAAAACCTTCACCACTCAACTCATCAACCTGCAATAACACCTGGCCTTTTTGCTCCGCAGGCACGTTACCCGCCTGTAACCACAGCTGCTGCTCAGCGCTCAGTGGGGCTTGTCGTTCGGGCGGCATCATTGCTGCCACCAGCGCGTCATCATCCAGCGCATCAATGCTGCCCTGTAACACCACGCAACCGTCGCGCATCACGCTGACCTGATGTGCCAGCGCCCGAATTTCCGGCAGCTTATGGGAAATGAACACCACTCCCACGCCCTGCCCGGCCAGCTGGCGCACCAGACGGAACAGGCGATCGGTTTCCACCGGGGTTAATGACGCGGTTGGCTCATCGAAAATCACCACTCTGGCGTCGCGCATCAGGCCACGCAGAATCTCCACCTGTTGCTGGTCAGCCACCGCCAGGGTACCGGCCAGTGCGTCCAGCGGCAGCGCGCTGCCCATCTGGCTGAGTAAGGTTTGCAGTTTTTGGTTATCCGCCTGAGCGCTCGGCAGGCGAAACAGGATGTTCTCGCGCACCGTCAGGCTGGGGAACAACAATGGCTCCTGTGGCACCAGGTAGATACCACACTGATGTGCTTTGGCCGGGGTCATTAACGTCAGGGGCTGATTAGCGAGGGTAAGCGTGCCGCTATCCGGTTGCTCGATACCGGCAATGATTTTCATCAGCGTTGATTTGCCTGCCCCGTTGCCACCAAGCAAGGCGTGAATCTGCCCCGCATACAGTTGAAAATCGATGCCACGTAGCACCGGCACACCGGAAAACGCCTTACAGACCGCAGTGATGTGTAACAGCAAACTGGATTGCCGATTGACCTGATCCTGCACCATTGCCGCTCCCGATAAGAACAAATGATTTTTAAATAACATTATGTTCACAATCCTGGATAAGCTTTTTCGATAAAACTCTCGCAGCGGTCACAGATTGTTATTTCGCCAGTATGGCGCGTATGATTGTGGCTGACTTGTTGTGCGAACTGCCAGCACGGTCACATTTTCTTCAACAGCCAAAACGAACAATTGATTTACTTTTTATAAAGTGTTCATCATGAAAAGCGATCTTAGCCCGGCAACGGGTCTCACTGTGGAAAACAGTATGAGTGAAGAAGAGCTACTGGCGCGTACCGCCTGGTTCTATTACCACGACGGACTGACACAGAATGAAATTGGTGAGCGACTGGGTCTGACTCGCCTGAAAGTGTCACGCCTGCTGGAGAAAGGACGCCAGTCCGGAGTGATCCGCGTACAGATTAATTCGCGTTTTGAGGGATGTCTGGCACTGGAACATGCCCTGCTCGAACGCTTCAGTCTGAAGCAGGTACGGGTGCTGCCGCAGCTTCACGGCCCGAATCTTAGCCAGCGGCTGGGGGTGGGTGCCGCCCAGATGCTGATGTCGTTACTCCAGCCACAACAGTTGCTGGGGGTGGGGTTTGGCGAAACCAGTATGAACACCCTGCAACATCTGAGCGGCTTTATCGCTTCGCAGCAGATCCGCATGGTGACTCTCTCGGGCGGTGTCGGGCCGTATATGACCGGCATCGGCCAGCTTGATCCGGCCTGTGGCATCAGCATTATTCCGGCACCGCTGCGCGCTTCCAGCGCCAGCGTGGCGCAAATCCTGCGTCAGGAACGCAGTGTACAGGACGTGATGCTCACCGCCTGCGCCGCCGATGTGGCTATTGTCGGCATCGGTGCGCTCAGCCAAAAGCAGCAGGCCACCATTTTACGCTCGGGTTATATCAGCGAAGGAGAACAGCTGATGTATGGCCGCAAAGGCGCGGTGGGTGACATTCTCGGCTTCTTTATGCGTCCCGATGGACAACTGGCCGAGTCCATGCCAATCCATGATGAACTGATTGCCGTTAGTCCTGCCGAGCTGGCGACGATACCTGTCGTGGTAGGTGTGGCAGGCGGTACCGAAAAAGCAGAAGCCATCATTGCCGCCCTGAAGGGGGCGCGCATTAATGCCCTGGTAACAGAAGAGGACACAGCCCGCGCGATGTTGGCGTTATTGCAGTAGCCCTGCGGCGGGGTCGATCTGGTCAGATTTTTTGCAGGAGTTACTGAGATGACGCTATCCCATGCCCCGCATTTAATGGCGCTCGACGCCGGCACCGGCAGCATTCGCGCGGTGATTTTTAACCTGCAAGGCGAGCAAATTGCCGTCGCCCAGGCCGAATGGCAGCACCTGGCCATACCCGATGTGCCCGGTTCGATGGAATTTGACCTGAGTAAAAACTGGCAGCTGGCGTGCCAGTGCATTCGCCAGGCGCTGCAACAGGCGCAGCTCCCCGCCAGCGCCATCCGTGGTGTAGCCTGTTGTTCGATGCGTGAAGGTATCGTGTTGTATAACAAGGCCGGTGAGGCGATCTGGGCCTGTGCCAACGTTGATGCCCGTGCCAGTCGTGAAGTCAGCGAACTCAAAGAAATCCATCACGGCGAGTTTGAACGCGAAATCTACCAGTGCTCCGGACAAACCCTGGCGCTGGGTGCGATGCCGCGCCTGCTGTGGCTGGCGCATCACCGTCCGGATATCTATCGCCAGGCCGCCACCCTGACCATGATCAGCGACTGGCTGGCAAAATGCCTCAGTGGCGAGCTGGCAGTTGATCCTTCCAATGCCGGAACAACCGGGCTGCTCGATTTACGCAGCCGCAACTGGCGGCCGGAACTGCTGGAGATGGCCGGTTTACGCGGCAATATGCTATCGCCCGTGGCGGAAACCGGTACCCCGCTCGGGTACGTCACTGCCGACGCAGCCAATGCCTGTGGCCTGGCACAAGGCACAGTGGTGGCGATGGGCGGTGGCGATGTCCAGTTGGGCACGCTGGGGCTGGGGGTGGTCAGGGCCGGAGAGACAGCGGTGCTGGGTGGCACCTTCTGGCAGCAGGTGGTGAATCTGCCACAGCCACAGGTCGATCCGGCGATGAATATTCGTATCAATCCGCACGTCATTCCCGGCATGGCGCAGGCGGAAGCCATCAGCTTTTTTACCGGCCTGACCATGCGCTGGTTCCGTGATGCCTTTTGCAGTGAGGAGAAACTGCTGGCGGAGCGGCTGGGGGTTGATTGCTATAGCCTGCTGGAGGAGATGGCCGCCCGCGTTCCGGCCGGTGCCTGGGGGGTAATGCCGGTATTCTCTGACGCGATGCACTTTAATAAGTGGTATCACGCCGCTCCGTCGTTCATTAATCTCTCCATCGACCCGGAACGTTGTAATAAGCAAACCCTGTTCCGCGCGCTGGAGGAAAACGCCGCCATTGTTTCAGCCTGCAATCTTGATCAGGTGGCAGAATTTTCCGGCGTGCGGGCATCGCATCTGGTGTTCGCAGGCGGCGGCTCCAAAGGGAAGCTGTGGAGCCAAATCTTAAGTGACGTGACCGGCCTGACGGTAAAAGTGCCGCAGGTAAAAGAAGCGACTGCACTGGGCTGCGCCATTGCAGCGGGGGTTGCTGCCGGACTCTACAGCAACCTGGCAGAGACCGGACGCGACCTGGTGCGCTGGGAACGGGAATTTCACCCCGATGCCGCTCATCATGCACTCTACCAGCAACAAAAAGCCGTCTGGCAGAAGGTGTATGCTGACCAGCTGACGCTGGTGGATAACGGGCTGACCACGTCAATGTGGAAAGCGCCAGGGTTGTAAAAATCGCGCCACTACAGAGGGATGCATACCCGTAGCGGCGCGGTTTATCGCGCAGGCCGCATCCGAACGTCATAAATAATTCATCAGTGAACTCGGAAAAATCCGTATCTGTGTAGCTTATCCTGCCATTTTTTCACCAGAAATTTGAGTTGGCGGAGTGGATTGAATAAGAAATACGCGCTCGATCAAGTTCTGAAAAAAATCTGCATTCCGGTTGACATGATGTCGGGCCTTATAAGACAAGGCCTAAGAAATTTCGCAAAAATTACAACCCCTGCAAACATCATTTTTTCCTCTTGTTAACCCGCGCTAAAATACTAAAATATGCCTCCATGTTGTTATGGTTTTGCCCTTCACCCCCTAGATATAGTGTTTATCCACAACATTATTCACAATGAATATGCTGTGCATAAACCGGGATTTCTTTTAATTTTTGGATACTCACGCAAAGGTAAAAACGCGACATGAACCAAAGTCTGCTCGTTACTAAACGCGATGGCCGCCAGGAGCGCATTGATCTCGACAAAATTCACCGTGTACTGGACTGGGCAGCCGAAGGGCTGAACAACGTTTCAGTGTCACAGGTTGAACTGCGTTCTCACATTCAGTTCTATGATGGGATTCGGACCTCCGACATCCATGAGACCATCATCAAGGCCGCTGCAGACCTTATTTCTCGCGATGCCCCGGATTACCAGTACCTCGCCGCACGCCTGGCGATTTTCCATCTGCGTAAAAAAGCCTACGGCCAGTTTGAGCCGCCGACGCTGTTCGACCAGGTAGTCAAAATGGTCGAGATGGGCAAATACGATCGCCATCTGCTGGAAGACTACAGCAAAGAAGAATTCGAGCAGATGGACGGCTTTATTGACCACTGGCGCGACATGAACTTTTCCTACGCCGCAGTGAAGCAGCTGGAAGGTAAATACCTGGCACAGAACCGTGTGACCGGTGAAATCTACGAGAGCGCGCAGTTCCTGTATATTCTGGTGGCTGCCTGCCTGTTCTCCGGTTATCCGCGTGACACACGCATGGATTACGTCAAGCGTTTCTATGACGCGGTCTCTACCTTCAAGATTTCGCTGCCGACGCCAATTATGTCCGGTGTCCGTACCCCGACGCGTCAGTTCAGCTCCTGCGTATTGATCGAATGTGGCGACAGCCTGGATTCCATCAACGCCACTTCCAGCGCCATTGTGAAATACGTTTCCCAACGAGCCGGTATCGGTATCAATGCCGGTCGCATCCGTGCGCTGGGCAGCCCGATTCGCGGCGGTGAAGCGTTCCACACCGGTTGTATCCCGTTCTACAAACATTTCCAGACTGCGGTCAAATCCTGCTCGCAGGGTGGCGTGCGCGGTGGTGCAGCGACCCTGTTCTACCCGATGTGGCATCTGGAAGTTGAAAGCCTGCTGGTGTTGAAAAACAACCGTGGCGTCGAAGGCAACCGCGTCCGTCATATGGACTACGGTGTGCAGATCAACAAGCTGATGTACCAGCGTCTGCTCAAAGGTGAAGAGATTACCCTGTTCAGCCCGTCTGACGTGCCTGGCCTGTATGATGCCTTCTTCGCCGATCAGGATGAATTTGAGCGTCTGTACACCACTTACGAGAAAGACGACAGCATCCGTAAACAGCGCGTGAAGGCGGTCGATCTGTTCTCTCTGATGATGCAGGAACGTGCTTCAACCGGCCGTATCTACATTCAGAACGTTGACCACTGCAACACCCACAGCCCGTTTGATCCGGCTATCGCGCCGGTGCGTCAGTCTAACCTGTGCCTGGAAATCGCCCTGCCGACCAAGCCGCTGGATGACGTCAACGACGAAAACGGTGAAATCGCCCTGTGTACGCTGTCTGCGTTCAACCTCGGTGCAATCGAAAGCCTCGACGATTTGGAAGAACTGGCGACCCTGGCCGTACGCGCCCTGGATGCCCTGCTCGACTACCAGGATTACCCGATCCCGGCCGCTAAACGTGGCGCTATGGGCCGTCGTACCCTGGGTATTGGTGTGATTAACTTCGCTTACTACCTGGCGAAAAACGGTGTTCGTTACTCCGATGGCAGCGCCAACAACCTGACGCACAGAACCTTCGAAGCCATTCAGTACTATCTGCTGAAGGCATCTAACGAGCTGGCGAAAGAGCAAGGTGCCTGCCCGTGGTTCAATGAAACCACCTATGCGCAGGGCATTCTGCCGACCGATACCTATAAAAAGGATCTCGACAGTATCTGCAACGAGCCGCTGCATCTCGACTGGGAAACGCTGCGTGAGTCGATCAAAACCCACGGCCTGCGTAACTCCACGCTTTCCGCACTGATGCCGTCTGAGACCTCCTCGCAGATTTCGAACGCCACCAACGGTATCGAACCCCCGCGCGGTCATATCAGCATCAAAGCCTCGAAAGATGGCATCCTGCGCCAGGTGGTGCCGGAGTATGAGCGTCTGAAAGATCAGTACGAACTGCTGTGGGAAATGCCTTCCAACGACGGCTATTTACAGCTGGTTGGCGTGATGCAGAAGTTTATTGACCAGGCGATTTCGTCGAACACCAACTACGATCCGAACCGCTTTGCGAACGGCAAAGTGCCGATGAAGCAGTTGCTGAAAGATCTGCTGACCGCTTACAAGTTTGGCGTGAAAACCCTGTACTACCAAAACACCCGTGACGGTGCTGAGGATGCGCAGGACGATCTGGCCCCTTCCATTCAGGATGACGGCTGCGAAAGCGGCGCTTGTAAGATTTAATTAAAGGGCGGAGCACACGGCTCCGCCCTCCTGTTTCGGGGTCGACAACTGTCGGCCCGTTCACATTTGGACATCCCTATGGCTTACACCACATTCTCGCAAACCAAGAATGACCAGCTGAAAGAGCCGATGTTTTTCGGTCAGTCAGTCAACGTTGCACGTTTCGATCAGCAGAAATATGACATCTTCGAAAAGCTGATCGAGAAGCAACTCTCCTTCTTCTGGCGTCCGGAAGAAGTGGACGTTTCCCGCGATCGCATCGACTATCAGGCGCTGCCGGAACACGAGAAACACATTTTTATCAGCAACCTGAAATATCAGACGCTGCTGGATTCGATTCAGGGTCGTAGCCCGAACGTGGCACTGCTGCCGCTGATCTCGATCCCGGAACTGGAAACCTGGATCGAAACCTGGGCGTTCTCCGAGACCATCCACTCGCGCTCCTATACCCACATCATCCGCAACATCGTTAACGATCCGGCGCTGGTGTTTGATGACATCGTCACTAACGAGCAGATCCTCGCCCGTGCGCAGGATATCTCTAAGTACTACGATGACCTGATTGAGATGACCAACTACTGGCATCTGCTGGGTGAAGGCACTCATCAGGTGGCGGGTAAAACCGTGACCGTTGATCTGCGTGCGCTGAAGAAGCAACTCTACATCTGCCTGATGAGCGTGAACGCACTGGAAGCGATTCGCTTCTACGTCAGCTTCGCCTGCTCCTTTGCGTTTGCTGAGCGCGAGCTGATGGAAGGTAACGCCAAAATCATCCGCCTGATTGCCCGTGATGAAGCACTGCACCTGACCGGGACTCAGCATATGCTGAACCTGATGCGCAGCGGTGAAGACGATCCGGAAATGAAAGAGATTGCCGCAGAGTGCCGTGACGAATGTTACGACCTGTTCAAGAAAGCAGCCGAGCAGGAAAAAGAGTGGGCAGAATACCTGTTCAGCGGCGGCTCGATGATCGGCCTGAACAAAGACATTCTGTGCCAGTACATCGAATACATCACCAATATTCGTATGCAGGCGGTCGGTCTTGATCTGCCGTTCCAGACGCGTTCGAACCCGATTCCGTGGATCAACAGCTGGCTGGTGTCTGATAACGTGCAGGTTGCACCGCAGGAAGTGGAAGTCAGCTCTTATCTGGTGGGTCAGATCGACTCTGAAGTGGGCGAAGACGACTTTAACGACTTCCAGCTTTAAGTATGAGCCGTTCTGTCATCATTCTGCGTAGCTCCGGCACCCGGCTGGAGTGCGCAGAAGAACACCCCAATCTGCTCGCCACGCTCGAAGCGCATAACTTGTGCGTTGAATTCCAGTGTCGCGAAGGCTACTGCGGATCCTGCCGGATGCGTTTGCTGAAGGGTGAAGTGCAGTACGCCGAGGCACCGCTGGCATTTATTCAGCAGGGCGAGTTTTTGCCCTGCTGTTGTAAAGCCAAAGGCGAGATTGAGATCGAGTTGTAACCCCCTGTAGCGGCGCGATTTATCACGCGGGTTTTCCCGTCACAGCGCACGTCATTGCGCGATAAATCGCGCCGCTACGATACCGTTTAAATCTTCACCGTTTCCAGCACATCAATCCAACCGTGTCCGGTGCTGACTTCACTGCCATGCAGCCAGCGGCGCAGCATATTCATTGCCATCATCGCCACCACCTTCTGGCGAATCTCCAGGTTATGCCGCCCATGGTTGAATTTCACCCGCTGACCCCAGCTGGCTTGCGGGGTGTGCAGCGCAATCGACACCTCCCCTTCATGCAAAGTGCCCACGGCCAGCGCCACATCGGCCTGCTGCTGCCCGGCGAAATCACGGATGCGCTGTACCTGCTGCTCCAGCGTTTCCGGCAGCGATGGCAACACATTACCGGCACGTAACGGCACCTCAGCAGAAGCCAGCTGCCACTGCAACAAGCCAGCGGTGTACGATTCGCTGATCGCCAGCGTCAACTCACGCGCTGCCAGCTCACGCGCCAGCAATGCCGGTAACCCTTCGGTGCCATAAAAAATGGTGCATTCTGCCAGTTGCAGTTTGACCTGTTGCCACACCTGCTCCATCGCCACACGCTGGCTGGCCGGGCCGGTGAGTTTGATTTCAATAATCGGCATTGAGGAGCGATACCCCATCACCACGCCATCCGGTAACGGCAACGGCTCCAGTTCCGCCGCTAAATCGCTTTCGCCGCGACCAAAGGTAGTCAGACGCAGGCACAAGGGGGGCTCCGGCAATTCAAAGCGAGCTTTCAGACGCGGCAGGATCTCCTGCTCGACCATCACTTTAAATTCGGAAGGTACGCCCGGGGTGAAGAAGATCCAGCAACGATTGAGTTGCAGTGCAAAACCACAGGCGGTGCCTACCGGGTTATCGATCAATTCAGCGTTGGCGGGAATTTCTGCCTGCTTACGGTTGCTCGGTGCCATGATGCGCCCACGTCCGGCAAACCAGGCCTCCATTTTCTCCAGCCATTCCTGATGCAGCACCAAATGGCTGTCGCTGGCCGTGGCCGCCGCGAGGGCGCTGAGATCGTCGCTGGTGGGGCCAAGGCCGCCATTGACAATCAGCACATCGGCAATCTGGCTACGGCTCTGGAGCGCCTCCACCAGCGATGGCAGAGCATCCCCTACCGTGCTGCGGCTGGTCATCGGCAAACCGTGCTGAAACAACACATCAGCCAGCCAGGCAGCGTTGGTATCCACAATCTGCCCATGTAACACTTCATCGCCCGTTGAGAGCATTTCAACTCGTATCACGTTTATTCTCCTTATTCCCTGTCGCTTTACTGTAGGAACCAGGCGAGAGAAACACAATCACTGTGGGTGCGGAAGCGGAGGATTTTCAGTAAGACAGGATGAATGGGCGCGAAGAATTCACGCCCGGAAAAGCATTAACGGCGGGCTAGCAGCAACCCTAAGAACAGCCCGGCGGCGGCACCGATGCCAATCCCCTGCCAGGGTTTATCATGCACATAATCATCGGCACGATAAGCGACTTTTTTCGCCCGATAGTAATAGCTGTCAGAGGCCTGGCTGACGCGTGATTTCACTTCTTCCAGTGCCTGCTCCGCTTTGGTTTTCAGTTCGATATACTTTTGATCGGCCGGGTCACCTGACGAACGCAGCACTTCTTCCAGCGTTTCGGTCAGCAGGGCCAGATCGTCATCAAGACGGCTTTCAAATTGATCTGAAGATGACATTACGCAGTTCCTCCATGTATTTAACTTACCTGTCGGTTAACTATAGTCACTAAAAACCAGAAGCGGCCAGGAATCGCCCGAGTTTCGTCGCCAAAGCGTAAAGATCTGAAATCTGCTTCGCTTCCCTGATTAATCTGATAAATTTCTTCGGACTGAATTTTTTCATTCGGCGACTGTCGTATCCCCCTGTAGCCTGAAGCTATCAGGTCTGAAATGTGTGCATGATGCACGGCAGTCACCTTAAACCCGAGCAGCTAAGGATTAGATTTCTGGCATGAATCGTAGAAAGTTTATGAAAGCGTCAATGGCCCTCTCTGCCCTGAGCGGCATGACGGGTCTGTCCACGCTGTTTGCGCAGTCCGCCTGGGCCGATGATGGCATCGCCGATGGGACCGCAGTGCGCTTCGATTTCGATGTACTGAAAAAGAAAGCCTCAGCACTCGCCAGACAGCCCTGGGGTGGCGCGCCTGGCCCGCTGCCTGACACCCTGGCCAATCTGACCCCGCAGGCCTATAACGAAATTCAGTACGACGCCAACCATTCGCTGTGGAATAACATCCCCAATCGCGAGCTGGATGTGCAATTTTTCCACGTTGGCATGGGGTTTAAACGCCGTATCCGGATGTTTTCCGTCGATGCCGACAGCCGCGAAGCGCGTGAAATCCACTTCCGCCCGGAGCTGTTCAACTACAACAACGCCAACGTTGATACCAAACAGCTGGTCGGCAAAACCGATCTTGGCTTTGCGGGTTTCCGTGCATTTAAAAAGCCGGAGCTGGCGCGTCGCGATATCGTCTCCTTCCTCGGTGCCAGCTACTTCCGCGCCGTCGATGAAACTTATCAATACGGCCTTTCCGCGCGTGGCGTGGCGGTGAATACCTTCAGCAACGGCCATGAAGAGTTCCCGGACTTCACCGCCTTCTGGTTTGAAACGCCGAAAGCCGAAGACACCACCTTTGTAGTGTATGCCCTGCTGGATGGTGCCAGCGTCACCGGTGCCTACAAGTTCACCATTCACTGCGAAGCAGAACGCGTAGTGATGGAGGTGGAAAACCACCTGTTTGCCCGCAACGAGATCCGTCAGCTGGGTATCGCGCCGATGACCAGCATGTTCAGCTGCGGCACCAACGAGCGCCGTATGTGCAATACCTATCATCCGCAGATCCATGACTCCGATCGTCTGGCGATGTGGACGGGTAACGGCGAATGGATCGCCCGTCCGCTGAACAACCCGCAGCGTTTGCAGTTCAACGCCTATCAGGATGAGAACCCACGCGGCTTTGGCCTGTTACAGCTCAATCATGACTTTAAAGATTATCAGGATGTGATTGGCTGGTATGACAAACGTCCAAGCCTGTGGGTCGAGCCGATTGGCAAATGGGGAAAAGGGGCCATCAATCTGATGGAAATCCCCACCACCGGTGAAACGCTGGATAACATTGTCTGCTTCTGGCAACCGGCTGAACCGGTGAAAGCCGGTAGCGAATTCAACTTCCAGTACAAACTTTACTGGAGTGGCCTGCCGCCAGTGCGCAGCGGTCTGGCACGCGTGGATGCGACCCGTACCGGCATAGGTGGCTTCCCGGAAGGCTGGGCGCCGGGCGAGCATTTCCCGGATCAGTGGTGTCGTCGCTTTGCGGTGGATTTCGTCGGTGGCGATTTGAAAGCCGCTGCACCGAAGGGAATCGAACCGGTGATCACCGTGTCAGCCGGTACCATTAAACAGGTTGAGATTCTCTACGTGGAACCGCTGGACGGTTACCGCATCCTGTTTGACTGGTATCCAAACAGCGATTCCACCAAACCGGTGGATATGCGTCTGTTCCTGCGCACCAAAGACGAAACCCTGAGTGAAACCTGGTTGTATCAGTACTTCCCGCCGCCGCCGGATCAGCGTAAATACGTTGATGACCGGCAGATGACGCCGGGCTGATAAACATGGCGAGGTGCAAACCTCGCCATTATTTTTGCATGTCGATATGCGGAATATCATCCTCCAGATAGATATCGCTGACCGCCACAAAACCATGGCGACCATAGAACGATTGCAGATGCGCCTGCGCTGAGAGGAACTGCGTATGTTGCGGCCAGTGCTGTTGGCAAACCTGCAATGCCTGGGTCATTAAACGGTTACCCAGATTGATACCGCGTGCGCGATCCGAAACGATAACGCGACCTATCTTCACCGGGTTTTGTGCATCCGCAGGTGATAACAGACGCGCGTAGGCCACCAGCTCATCACCATGCATACCTAACAGATGACGGTTCTCCGCCACCAGATCCTGCCCATCGACATCAAGGTAAGGACATTGCTGCTCGACCACAAACACTTCACTGCGCAGCGCCAGCAGCGTATAAAGTTGTTGCAGGCTCAAATCACGATGGTGAATATCCAGCCAGTTAATTTCCATAAAGCCTCCTTGTTGGGTGGTTAATTTACCTCACGTACGTCGTTGTTGTAGTGCAAAACCGGTAAAAAAAGCACATAACAGCGCCGCCAGCCACGGCAAGCCGTGCAGCGTTAGCGACATTGCCAGCCCACCCAATGCCGGACCAATAAAAGCGCCAATCCCCCAAGCCACTGACAACGCGGCATAGGCCGCCGCCAGTTCCGACCCCTGAAAACGCTGCCCCACCAGCGTAATGATAACCGTGTAAATACCGACAAATACCCCGCCCCAGCAAAACAGCAGCAAGCGCGCCAGCCATAGCGACTGAAGCGCGAACGGCCAGGCCAGCGCCCCGAGGGTGGACAACGCCGCCAGCCAGACAATTAAGTGATGACGATCCATACGATCGGCCAGCCAGCCGATCGGGAGCTGCAACAGGATCGCCCCAACCATTAAAATGGTAATCAACGATGTCGCCTGTCCTTCAGACCAGCCAAGATTGATGGCGTAAAGCGCCAGCAGATTCATCCCCGCCGCTTCCAGCGCCGCATTAAGGATGGTCGCCGCCAGCGCCAGGGGTAACAAGCGCAGCCAGCGCGACAATTTTCGCGGTGTCCCCTCTTCCGCGCTGAAATGCAGTTTGCCGCTGGCGCACAGCGCCAACACAGCAAGGGCGGATAAGACTGCGCCAGTGATAAATGCGCCGTCACCACTGCCCTGTATCGTCAGAATAAAAGGACCGAGCGCGAATCCTGCTGACAGCATCGCGGTGTAAGTTGCCAGCATTTTTGCCCGGTTATGCTCCACAGCTTGCTGATTCAGCCAGGTTTCCGTCACCACCAAAATCACTTCTGAGGCCATCCCCAACAGCAGCCGCAGCAAGAAGCTGCTGCTAATAGGTAGCACAGGAAAAAGGATCAACAACAACACCGTGACCAGCAGCGACATAGTAAGTAGGAATTTAGGCGCAAAACGACGGATGAGAGCGGGCAATGCTGGCGCGATAAGCAGCACGCCCAGCGCATGCATCGCCGCATTGATGCCGATTTGCGTTTCACTGTATCCCGCCTTTGATAGCCGCAGCGCAATCAAAGGCGCACTTAAGCCGTAGGTCAAACCAAAGATGGTAATGGCGAGAAGGATCATCGCGCGATTACGCGTCATTTTATCACGCTGCGCGAAGGCGTCCGCTTCTGCTGCCATAAGGTAAAGCGTAAGCGCAAACTCTGCCACAGCCGCACTGGCCACAGCCTGATGGGCTGCGGTTCAATCACCCGCTTGAGCAGACGCACGTAATCCAGCACCAGGCCTGGTGTCCAGGCCATCTCCTCTGCCCTGCCGCGTACCACGCCTAATAGCCAAAAATTAGGGTCAGCCAGCAGGCGTAAGCCGGCATACGGCTGTCGTGCCAGAATCCCCTCAATCGCCACATCCAGCGCCTGTATCACCGCAGATGAGCAATTACGCGCCGTCAGGTTATAGGTACTGTCCAGCCGGTAGCTGTGCCAGAAATTTTGCAGGGCCTTAAAATTGTAATGTGAAAACAGGATCTGTTTATCGGGCTGACACCAGTCAGCCACCTCCAGTGACAAAGAGACCAGGAAACGCCCCGCGACATCGTTATGCTCCCCCGAGCGCAACACAGCACGGAAGTTACTGCTATCGCGATCAATATCGTCGAGCGGATAGTGGCTGATATACAGACCATCTCCGACCGCCAGCGAAGTATGCCCGGTCGAGATCACCCCGTGCTGATCAACCGCAGCGATATAGCGATTAATTAACCGGTAACTCTCGCGCAGCCTGATCGAACCTAATGGGGTCCAGACATAAACCTTGAGCAGTTGGGGAGGTGGCTGAAGGGGAAAAGGGGGATGCACATACTGGCTGCTGTGCCACTGCCGCAATCCGCCCACCTTAAACAGGGGTAGCGTGGTCACCGTGCTGTTGGCCGTCAGCAGGTGTGCCTGACGCGCCATCTGTAGCAACGTGGTGCCAATACTTAGCAACAGTAACGAGAAACACAGTGGTACGGCGATGTGATGATGAAACGGCCAGTCACTGATGATCAGAATACTGATAATCCATTCCACCACGCCGGTAACGCATTGCTTCTTCCAGCGCCAGCCACGTAACACGATGGCGGCCACGAAGCGGAACAAACCATCAACCATAAAGGCGATGCCAAACAGCACTGCCGATACATCATTGTTATCCTGCGGAATATTGAGAATCAAAAAGCCGATACACCACAAGCCCAGCGCCTTGAGCAGGGTCAACCCATCAATGCGCATTTCGCGGATAAAGGCGAGTGTCATCTGCACCATGCCTTCAATAATAAAAAATAGCGCGAGCATATCCAGTGGAACCGAAAGCAAGCCGTCACTGGCAATATCGTAGAAGATCAACGCCGCCAGTAGCAGCAACGCCACGCCAGTCAAAGCCAGCCAATACCAGCGTCGACGGATCACCTGAGCACCGGTCAGCAGAAAGATCAACTTAATCACATTACCTCAGCGCAGCGGGATGAACATGACTTAAAAGTTAGCAATCGGTGGCGGGGTTGTCTGAGATAACAGGCAAAAAAAATCAGGCCCGGAGGCCTGATTTGTCAGTAGCATAATGCTTACATCAGCGGTTGTGCCATTTGCACCAGCGTAATGAGCGGCTGCGGATAGACACCCAACAGCAGGACCAGAATGGCGGAAATCAGTACCACCACCCCACCGGCAGTGAAGGCCCAGTTGGCCGGGGTATCACGATCGCGCGTATGCAGTTCCGGCGGACTGAGGTACAGACTCACCGTTACACGCAGGTAGTAGTAAAGACCGATGGCGCTACCCGCCACCACTGCGCCGGTCAGCCACCACAGGTGCGCATTCACACCCGAAGCGATCACGTAGAACTTACCGATAAAGCCCAGCGTCATCGGGATACCCGCCAGCGACAGCATCATGATGGTCATCACCGCTGACAGAATCGGACGGTGCCAGAACAGGCCACGATAAGAGTACAGGGTGTCGGCATCCGGGCCACGATACGGGCTGGACATCAGGCTGACCACACCGAAAGCACCCAGGCTGCTGAACAGGTAACCGGCCAGATACACCCCGGCAGTTTCCAGTGACAGCTGATGGGTTTTCACCGAAATCAGCGCCACCAGCAGGTAACCCAGGTGGGCGATGGAGGAATAACCCAGCAGACGCTTGATGTTGCTCTGCGAAATCGCCATCAGGTTACCGAACAGGATTGAGACGAAGGCAATGACACCCAACACGGTGCGTACGGCTTCGCTGTCGGTCACCGGCGCGTACATAAACAAACGCATGATCACGCCGAAGATAGCGATTTTGCTGGCGGTCGCCAGGAAGGTAGAGACCGGTGCAGGTGCGCCCTGGTACACATCAGGCGTCCACAGATGGAACGGCACCAGCGACAGTTTGAAGCCGAGACCGATAATCATCATGCCGAGGCCAACCAGCAACAGCGGCTGCTGCATCATGCTGTCGTTCAGGCTTTTACCCAGCTGAACAAAGCTCAGGCTACCGGAGTCGGCATAGATCAGCGCAATACCGAACAACAGGAACGATGACGCTGCTGCCGACAGAATGGTGTATTTCAGTGCCGCTTCCAGTGAACGTTTCTGGCGGAAAGCGTAACCAATCAAACCAAACAGCGGCAGTGACAGCAGTTCGATACCGATAAACAGCGCCGCCAGATGGTTGGCGCTGGCCAGCACGATACCGCCGAGTGCCGCAATCAGCACCAGCAGATAGAACTCATCTTTGTTGTCCGGGAAACCGGCCAGCCACGGGTAAGCGAAGGTGCAGGTCGCGAGACTCGCCAGCATCACCAGCCCGGTGTAGAAGATAGAGTAGCCATCGACACGCAGCATCGGCGTGACATCCATTGGCCCGACATGGGCAACAAACCACAGAGAAAGCAGCGCCAGGTTAAGACCAATGACCGTCAGCGTGGCATTAACAAAATGGTTGCGTCGCCACGCAATGGACAGCATCACAACCACCACCGTCAATCCGACGATCAACAGCGGCAGTAACGCGATCAATTGTTGAGGAGTTATTGTCATGGCGAATTACGGCCTTGTAGTTGAAATTGAAGCGGTAAACCACTGCTGAATGTTGCTCATTGCAGCATGGGAAGTGTCGAGGATCGGCTGCGGATACACCCCGAGCAGAACCAGCAGCACCACCAGAACCATAATCATAATGAACTCACGCGGTGACATGCCTGGCAGCGGTGCCTGTGATTTTGCTTCACCGTAATAAGCGCGCTGCATCATCACCAGTGAATAGACTGAGGCGAATACCAGACCAAAAGTGGCAATCACGATAATCACCGGCACCACCTGGAAACTGCCGGTGAGAATCATAAATTCCCCGGCAAAGTTACCGGTGCCCGGCATCCCCAGATTGGCGACGGCAAAGAACAGCGACAGTCCCGGAATCCATTTAATACGTGACCACAAGCCCCCCATCTGACGCATATCACGGGTGTGCAGACGTTCATACAGCTGGCCACACAGGATGAACAGCGCAGCGGCGGACAGGCCATGCGCAATCATCTGTACCACTGCGCCCTGGAACGCCAGCTGGCTGCCGGTGTAGATAGCAATCAGCACGAAGCCCATGTGCGAGATAGAGGTGTAAGCGATCAGGCGTTTGATATCTGTCTGTGCAAACGCCATCCAGGCACCGTAGAAGATACCGATGACGCCCAGCCACATAGCAATCGGTGCAAACTCCGCCGAGGCATGCGGGAACAGCGGCAGACTGAAGCGCAGCAGACCATAAGCGGCGGTTTTCAGCAGAATCCCGGCGAGGTCCACCGAACCGGCTGTCGGTGCCTGACTGTGCGCATCTGGCAACCAGCCGTGCAACGGTACCACCGGCATTTTTACCGCGAAGGCGATAAAGAAGCCCAGCATCAGCAGATATTCCACGGTGTGGGACATCGGCGTTTTCAGCAATTCTTCGTAGCTGAAGGTCCACACGCCGGTGGCGTTGTAGTGCACAAACACCAGCGCCAGGATGGCAATCAGCATCACCAGACCCGATGCCTGGGTATAAATAAAGAACTTGGTGGCGGCGGTGATACGGGTTTTCCCGTCCGACGCTTTATGACCCCAGAGCGCGATGAGGAAGTACATCGGCACCAGCATCATTTCCCAGAAGAAGAAGAACAGGAACATGTCGATGGAGAGGAACACGCCAATCACGCCACCGAGGATCCACATCAGGTTGAGGTGGAAAAAGCCCTGATATTTCTCAATTTCTTTCCAGGAGCAGAGTACCGCCATCAGACCGAGCAGACCGGTCAGCACCACCATCAGCAGCGACAGACCATCAATCGCCAGATGGAAATGGATACCGAAACGCGGGATCCACGGCACCGAATATTCTGATTGCCACTGCGGCATTCCTGTCGCCTGCGTCAGTGAATATCCTCCCTGCAACCACAGCTGCATAGAGAGCACCAGCGTCAGCCCCATGGTGATCAAGGCGATCCAGCGCGGCACCTTCGCGCCAAGGCGCTCGGCCAGCCAGCACAGCAAGCCACCGAGAAAAGGTATGATTATTAGCCAAGGTAATAACACGGCGTACTTCCCTTTTTTTTGCCTTTATCAGGCAATTTTTACTTTCTCGACTGGGGTGAAGGAAAGACCGCCACCCCGCCCATCAATCTTTTTAAACCACCAGCAGCAGGGCCAGAACAACCACAGCACCGACACTCATGGACGCCACATACCAGCGCAGATAGCCGTTTTCGCTGACCACCAGCCCCTTGTTGCCAACGCGTGAAATCAGCGCGGGCAGATTCATCAGCGAGTTCAGCGGGTCACGGTGCAGCAGCCAGGCAATGCCGAGGAATGGCTTAACGAACACTTTGTCGTACAGCCAGTCGAAGCCCCAGGCCGCAAACCACCAGGTCCCGAAGAAACGGCCCGGTGCACTGTTGGCAACGCGGGTCACCAGCTGACGTTTGCCCAGCCACAGCGCCGCAGCAATCAGGATACCGACGATAGCCACCACGCCAGAGGTGATTTCCAGCCCCACTTTGCCGCCTTCACCAAACTCGTTCTGCGGCAGAACACCTGCCAGCGGTGGAGTAATCAGCGCACCAATGAAGGTCGACAGCACCAGCAGCACAATCAGCGGCAGATGATGAGTAATGCCTTTACCGGCATGGGCATGAATTTTTTCTTCGCCGTGGAAGACGATGAAAATCATGCGGAAAGTATAGATAGAGGTCAGGAACGCCCCGACCAGACCGGCAACCATCAGATTGATGTGGCCATTGGCCAGCGCACCAAACAGGATTTCATCTTTACTGTAGAAACCTGCGGTAATCAGCGGCAGCGCGGCCAGTGCCGCACCACCCACCAGGAAGCAGGCATACACCAGCGGGATGCTCTTACGCAGACCACCCATTTTGAAGATGTTCTGCTCGTGATGGCAGGCCAGAATCACCGAACCTGAAGAGAGGAACAGCAGCGCTTTAAAGAACGCATGGGTCATCAGGTGGAAAATCGCCGCATCCCACGCCTGAACACCAAGCGCCAGGAACATGTAGCCAATCTGGCTCATGGTTGAGTAAGCCAGCACGCGTTTGATATCGGTCTGCACCAGCGCGGCAAAACCCGCCAGCACCAGGGTGATAGCTCCCACGATACCGACCAGATGCAGCACATCCGGCGTCAGCAGGAACAGGCCATGCGTACGGGCGATGAGATAGACACCCGCCGTCACCATGGTCGCGGCGTGGATCAGCGCAGAAACCGGCGTCGGACCAGCCATCGCATCCGCCAGCCACGTCTGCAACGGCAGCTGTGCTGATTTACCCACCGCACCACCCAGTAACAGCAGGGTAGCCCACTGCAACATATGGTTGTCAGCCGCAAAGTGTGCCGGAGACAGTTCCATCAGTTCGCGGAAGTTCAGCGTACCCAGTTCGTTGTAGAGGATGAATAAGGCTAAAGCCAGGAACACATCACCCACACGGGTAATGATGAAGGCTTTCATTGCTGCTTTGCCATTGTCCGGATTGCTGTAGTAGAAACCGATCAGCAGATAGGAACACAGCCCCACCCCTTCCCAGCCGAGATACATCAGCATCAGGTTATCGGCCAGCACCAGAACCACCATGCTGGCGATAAACAGGTTGGTGTATGCAAAGAAGCGTGAGTATCCCTCTTCACCGCGCATGTACCAGGAAGCGAACATGTGGATGAAGAAGCCAACCCCGGTCACCACGGACAACATCGTCAGCGACAGGCCATCCAGCACCAGGTTGACTTTGATGTCGAAGTGCCCGACGTTCATCCAGGTCCAGAGCGCCTGCGTAAACGGCTGCTGCCCCTGGCTGAAGAAATCCATGCCGACAAAAATGGTGGTCAGGGCCGCCAGACCGACTGAACCCATCCCCACAGCGGCAGACAGGTTCTCCGACCAGCGACCACGGGAAAATGCCAACAGCACGAAGCCAATTAGCGGAAATAAAACGGTTAAGTAGAGAAGATTCATCCGCGCATCTCGCTCACAGTATCAATGTTCAGCGTCTGACGACGACGATAGAGCTGGAGCAGCAGCGCCAGACCAATACTGGCTTCCGCCGCCGCGAGGCTGATGGCCAGAATGTACATTACCTGGCCGTCCGCTTGTCCCCAGTAGCTGCCTGCCACCACCAGTGCCAGCGCAGCAGCGTTGATCATGATTTCCAGACCAATCAGCATAAACAGCAGGTTACGGCGCAGCACCAGTGAGGTCAGGCCAAGAACAAACAGCACAGCTGCCAGAATCAGGCCGTGTTGTAACGGGATCATGCGTGCTCCTCCTTATTCCCTTGCGCCTCTGCCGGACGGTTGCTTAACACTTCGCCCTGACGCTCTTCACGTCCGATATGGAAGGCCACAACCAGACCGGCCAGCAGCAGCATCGACGCCAGCTCCACAGCCAGAACATAAGGACCAAACAGGCTGATACCCACCGCTTTGGCGTCAATAACGGTGCCATCAATACCCTGATCATGTGCGGTGCTGATGGCATAAATCATCACCACCAGCAGCAGTAAGGACACGATGCCAGGACCAATCCACAGCGATGGCTTCAGCCACTCGCGCTCCTGATCCTGCTGGGTTTTGCCAAGGTTCAGCATCATCACCACGAACACGAACAGCACCATAATGGCACCGGCGTAGACGATGATTTCCAGCGCACCGGCAAAGTAAGCGCCCATCGAAAAGAACACACCCGCAATCGACAGCAGCGAAACAATCAGGTACAGCAGCGCATGTACCGGGTTGGTGTGAGTGATGACGCGTAGCGTCGTCAACACCGCCACCAGTCCACAAAGATAAAACGCAAATTCCATACCTGCTCCTTAAGGTAACAAGCCTTTGACGTCAATCGGTTTGGCTTCGTTTTCTGCATCGCCTTTACCTTTCCCGTCAATTGCCATACCCGCCATGCGGTAGAAGTTGTACTCCGGATATTTACCCGGGCCGGAGATCAACAGATCCTGTTTTTCGTACACCAAATCCTGACGCTTAAACTCACCCAGTTCGAAATCCGGGGTCAGCTGGATAGCCGTAGTCGGACAGGCTTCTTCGCACAGGCCACAAAAGATGCAGCGTGAGAAGTTGATGCGGAAGAATTCCGGATACCAGCGGCCATCCTGCATTTCGGCTTTTTGCAGCGAAATACAGCCTACCGGACAGGCTACCGCACACAGGTTACAGGCAACGCAACGCTCCTCACCATCCGGATCGCGCGTCAGCACGATGCGGCCACGGTAGCGTGGCGGCAGGTACACCGGTTCTTCCGGGTACATCTGGGTTTCGCGTTTGGCGAAGGCATGCATGCCTATCATCCAGATACTGCGCACTGTCGTGCCGAAGCCAACGACAATATCTTTTAAAGTCATCTCAAAACCCCTTACTGCGCAGACAGAATCACTGCGGCGGTCGCCAGCAGGTTCAACAGCGTCAACGGCAGACACACTTTCCAGCCGAACGACAGCACCTGGTCATAGCGTGGACGCGGAAGCGCAGCACGAATCAGGATAAACATCACCATGAAGAACGCAGTCTTAACGGCAAACCAGATGATCGGCGGCAGGAACGGCCCCTGCCAGCCACCGAAGAACAGCGTTACAATCAGCGCTGACACGGTGGTGATGGCCACGTATTCACCGACAAAGAACAGACCGAACTTCATCCCGGCGTATTCGATGTGATAACCATCGGCCAGTTCCTGCTCGGCTTCCGGCTGGTCAAACGGATGACGGTGACACACCGCAACGCCTGCGATACAGAAAGTAAGGAAGCCGAAGAATTGCGGAATGATGTTCCACAGGTGCGCCTGGCTTTCGACAATGGCATTCAGATTGAACGACCCCGCCTGCGCTACCACGCCCATCAGCGACAGACCGAGGAACACTTCGTAGCTCAGGGTCTGCGCGGAAGCACGCATCGCACCCAGCAGCGAATATTTGTTGTTACTCGACCAGCCCGCAAACAGCACCGCGTATACCGCCAGCCCCGCCATCATCAGGAAGAACAGCAGACCGATGTTCAGGTCGGTCACCATCCAGGTCGGCGTGACCGGCACAATCGCGAAGGCCAGCAGCAGCGATACAAACGCAATCACCGGGGCAAGGGTAAAGATGAAGCGGTCGGTAAACGGCGGAACCCAGTCCTCTTTAAAGAACATTTTGATCATGTCCGCTGCCAGTTGCAGCGAACCGCCCCAACCTACACGGTTCGGTCCGTAACGGTTCTGCCATAAGCCAAGCAGACGACGCTCGGCAAAACTCATGAAGGCACCACAACCCACCACCACCAGCAGGATGACGATGGCTTTGCCGATGCTAATCAGGATGTCAATAACGTCCGGTGTCAGCCAGCTCATTGCGCTGCCTCCTGCAATTTGTCAATTTGCGCACCCGAGAGGAACGGCGGTACACCCGGCATACCGAGTGGCAGACCCACCTGCCCTGCCTGCAATGATGCGGAGAAACGCACCGGCAGACGCAGAGTTTCACCGGCACACACCAGCTCCACTGCCGCACCGTTGTTCACGCCGAGCTTCTCAGCATCGGCTGGGTTGATCACCAGCGTGGCCGGAGACATACGTTTCTGGAACACCGGTGAACGTTGCGTCATCTCTTCACTACCGAACAGCTGATAGTAAGGGGCCACGCGCCACTGGCTGCCACCGACAAAACTTTCCGGCACGGCAGTGAACCACGGCAGTGAACCTTCTGCGGCCTCAAACAGACGCACACCCGGGTCGCCATTGCGCAACTTACCACCCACTTCGGCCTGGAATTTGTTCCATGCCTGTGGGGAGTTCCAGCCTGGCGCCCAGGCAAACGGAATCTGCGAACGCGCAGCATTCGGCTGGTTGTTCCCTTCCATCGAGAAGGCGAACATGGTGTCTTTATCCTGCGGCTGACGCGGTTCGTGCACGCTGATATTCGCGCGCGCCGCAGTACGGCCACTGTAACGATGCGGGGAACGCGCCAGTTTCTGACCACGAATACGGAAGCTGGCATCCGGTGCTGCATCTTTGATGCCTTTCAACTGCGGCAGCGCCGCGACGGCGGCATCAATCACATGGTCGAGCAGCGTCCAGTCAATGTGGCGACTTTCTACGGTGCTGTGCAATGAATGCAGCCAGCGCCAGCTTTCCAGCATCACCACGCTGTTGTCGTAGTAAGCCGGATCGTAAACCTGGAAGAAGCGCTGAGCGCGACCTTCATGGTTGATCGAGGTACCGTCGCTTTCGGCAAAGCTGGCTGTGGAGAACACCAGGTTGGCTTTTTCCAGCGTGGCGGTGCGTTGATGATCAACCACAATCACGTTGGCAGCCTGCGCCAGTGCCGCGTCCACCGTCTCCTTCGGCGCGTGGCGATACAGATCGTTTTCCAGCACAACCAGCGTATCGGCTTCGCCGTTGCTCAGTTGCGCCAGGGCGCTATCCAGCGATGCGCCGCCCATCAAGCCAAGGCCGATGCTGTTAGCGGCGGATGCCAGCAGGGTGATGCCGACATCCGCACCACGCGCTTTCAGCGCTTTAGCCACGTTGGCGGCCGCTTCAATCATTGCGGTGCTGCCAGAGTGAGTACCGGAGATAATCAGCGGCTTTTTCGCCCCGGTCAGCGCCTGTACCACCACATCCAGCTTACCGTTCAGCGCCTTGTCAAAATCGCCAACCGCTGGCGCGCTTTCATCCAGCGCATGCGCGATGGCAAAACCGAGACGCGCCTGATCTTCCACCGGAGCGCGATAGCTCCACGCGGCGATATCATCCAGACGGGTTTCATCGACGTTGGTCACGAACAGCGGGTGTTTGGCGTGTTGTCCGATGTTGAGGATCGCCGCGATTTGCCAGTCAGCCACTTTCTGTGCGGCGGCCATTTCGCGTGCTTTACCCTTCACCGCCTGACGCACGGACAGTGCCACGCGTGCGCCAACCTGAGTCAGATCTTCGCCCAGCACCAGCACCGCATCGTAGCTTTCAATCTCACGCAGAGACGGGGTATAGATACCGCCTTCACGCAGCACTTTGAGCATCAGTTCCAGACGCGCCTGCTCGCCTGCTGGCATACCGGTAGAGAAGTTATCCGCTCCCACCAGCTCGCGCAGGGCAAAGTTACTTTCGATGCTGGCACGCGGAGAGCCAATCCCGATGACTTTTTTCGCCTGACGCAACACATCTGCCGCTGCGTTCACAGCCTGCTCAGCATTCAGGGTGACCCAGTCATTGCCACGCAGCTGTACCGGATGGCGCGGACGGTCCTTCAGGTTGACGTAACCGTAACCAAAACGACCACGGTCACACAGGAAGTAGTGGTTTACCGTGCCGTTATAACGGTTTTCGATACGACGTAATTCGCCGTAACGCTCACCGGGGCTGGTATTACAACCAACGCTGCATTGCTGGCAGATGCTCGGCGCAAACTGCATATCCCACTTACGGTTATAACGCTCGGAGTGGGTTTTATCGGTGAAGACCCCGGTCGGACAGATTTCTACCAGGTTACCGGAGAATTCGCTTTCCAGCGTGCCATCTTCCGGACGACCAAAGTAGACGTTGTCATGCGCGCCATAGACGCCAAGGTCGGTGCCATCGGCGTAATCTTTGTAGTAACGCACACAACGATAACAGGCGATACAGCGGTTCATTTCATGAGAAATGAACGGGCCGAGGTCCTGATTCTGGTGAGTACGTTTGGTGAAGCGATAGCGACGGAAGCTGTGGCCCGTCATTACCGTCATATCCTGCAGGTGGCAGTTACCGCCCTCTTCGCACACCGGACAGTCATGCGGGTGGTTGGTCATCAGCCATTCCACCACGCTTTCACGAAACTCTTTCGCTTCACCATCGTCGATGGAAATAAAGGTGCCGTCCGATGCGGGCGTCATGCATGACATGACAAGGCGACCGCGGGTATCTTCGGCATTCTGGAATTGCTTTACCGCGCATTGGCGACAGGCACCCACGCTTCCCAGCGCCGGATGCCAGCAAAAATAAGGAATATCAAGGCCCAGAGACAGACAAGCCTGTAGCAGGTTGTCCGACCCGTTCACTTCATACTCTTTACCGTCTACATGGATAGTAGCCATAGTGAATATGCTTCCGTAAGGCCCGTCCGGGGACGAGCGTTAAACATCTATTTCTTCCCCCACGCGAGGCAATCGCGCCGGGTAATCCGTGTACGGCGGCTGATTACCAGCGCGCTTTCAGCAGGTTCGGCTGGATACCGCCGATGGCTCGGGTATTGCCAAATACCTGCGGCGCAATGCCGGCTTCAAACTCTTCACGGAAATATTTAATGGCACTCTGCAATGGCTCTACCGCACCAGGCGCATGGGCACAGAAGGTTTTACCTGGGCCAAGCTGGCGACAAAGCTGTTGCAGGGTTTCGATATCACCCGGCTGGCCTTGTTTCTGTTCCAGCGCACGCAGGATCTTCACGCTCCACGGCAGACCATCACGGCATGGCGTACACCAGCCGCAGGATTCGCGGGCAAAGAACTCTTCCAGATTGCGCACCAGAGACACCATGTTGATCTCATGGTCAACCGCCATCGCCAGCGCGGTCCCCAGACGGCTACCGGCTTTACCAATGCTGGCAAATTCCATCGGCAGGTCGAGGTGTTGATCGGTGAGGAAGTCAGTGCCAGCGCCACCCGGTTGCCAGGCTTTGAACTTCAGGCCATCGCGCATGCCACCGGCATAATCTTCCAGAATCTCACGTGCGGTGATACCGAACGGCAGCTCCCAGACACCCGGGTTTTTCACGCGGCCCGAGAAGCCCATCATTTTGGTGCCGGTATCGTCACTTTTAGAGATGTTCTTGTACCACTCCACCCCATTGAGGAAGATGGCCGGTACGTTCGACAGGGTCTCAACGTTATTAACACAGGTCGGTTTGCCCCAGACGCCGGCACTGGCCGGGAACGGTGGCTTGGAACGCGGGTTAGCGCGACGCCCTTCCAGTGAGTTAATTAACGCGGTTTCTTCACCACAAATGTAGCGACCCGCCCCGGTATGCACGATCAGCTCGAAATCAAAACCGGTGCCGAGAATGTTTTTGCCGAGAAATCCGGCTTCGGTGGCTTCGGCGATTGCTTTGCGCAGATGCACCGCCGCCTCGATATATTCACCGCGCAGGAAGATGTAGCCACGGTAGGCTTTCAGTGCAAAGGCGCTGATCAACATCCCTTCCACCAGCTGGTGTGGCAGTTGCTCCATCAGCAGGCGGTCTTTATAAGTACCTGGTTCCATCTCATCAGCGTTACACAGCAGGTAACGGATGTTCATGGATTCGTCTTTCGGCATCAGGCTCCATTTCAGGCCGGTGTTAAAGCCTGCACCACCACGGCCTTTCAGACCGGAGTCTTTCACCGCTGCGACGATTTCGTCCTGACTCATGCCTTTCAGCGCTTTTTCCGCGCCAACGTAACCGTTTTTGCTGCGATATTCGTCGATCCATACCGGCTGTTTGTCATCGCGCAGACGCCAGGTCAGTGGATGCGTTTCCGCAGTACGAATGATCTGTTTGATAGTCATTGATACTGCTCCAGTAAGTTGGCAATACCTTCCGGCGTCAGATGAACGTGGGTATCTTCATCCACCATCATGGTCGGGCCTTTATCACAGTTACCCAGGCAGCAGGTCGGCAGCAACGTAAAGCGGCCATCCGGCGTCGTCTGGCCCGGTTTGATGTGCAGGTTTTGTTCTAAAGCGGCCTGAATCCCCTGATAACCGGTGATATGGCACACCACGCTGTCGCAGTAGCGAATCACATGACGTCCTACCGGCTGACGATAGATCTGGCTATAGAATGTCGCCACACCTTCGACGTCACTGGCGGGAATACCCAGCACCTCGGCAATGGCGTGAATCGCGCCGTCAGGCACCCAGCCACGCTGTTTCTGCACGATCTTCAGCGCTTCGATGGAAGCCGCACGCGCATCTTCGTAATGGTGTTTTTCGTGCTCAATCGCGTGGTGTTCTGCCTCGCTCAGCACAAAGACCTCATTCGGGTCGATCGTTTGGATGGCAATTTTTTGATCGTGCATAATTAGCGGTCCACGTCTGACATAACAAAATCGATACTACCGAGGTAAACGATCAGATCGGATACCAGGCTGCCACGGATCACCGAAGGGATCTGTTGCAGATGCGGGAAGCTCGGCGTACGCACGCGGGTGCGGTAGCTCATGGTGCTGCCATCGCTGGTCAGGTAGTAACTGTTGATCCCTTTGGTCGCCTCGATCATCTGGAAGGATTCGTTGGCCGGCATTACCGGGCCCCAGGAAACCTGCAGGAAGTGAGTGATCAGGGTTTCGATGTGTTGCAGCGTGCGCTCTTTCGGCGGCGGCGTGGTTAGCGGGTGATCCGCTTTGAACGGCCCTTCCGGCATATTTTTCAGGCACTGCTCCAGAATGCGCAGCGACTGCCACATCTCTTCCATTTTCAGCATCACGCGGGTGTAGGCATCGCTGATCCCGGCACCGACCGGAATCTCGAAATCGAAATTCTCGTAACCTGAATACGGACGCCATTTACGCACGTCAAAATCAAGACCCGTGGCGCGCAGACCGGCACCGGTGGTGCCCCACGCCAGTGCTTCGTCCATGTTGTACGCGGCAACGCCCTGAGAACGGCCCATCAGCACGCGGTTGCGCAGCGCTGCTTTGTCGTACTCTTTCAGACGTTTTGGCATCCAGTCGAGGAATTCACGCAGCAGACGTTCCCAGCCTTTCGGCAGATCGTGCGCCACACCACCAATACGGAACCATGCCGGGTGCATACGGAAACCGGTAATGGCTTCGACCACATCATAGATTTTCTGACGATCGGTAAAGGCGAAGAATACCGGCGTCATAGCGCCGACGTCCTGAATAAAGGTAGAGATGTACAGCAGATGGCTGTTGATGCGGAACAGTTCCGACAGCATCACGCGAATCACATTGACGCGATCCGGAACGGTGATACCCGCCAGTTTTTCCACCGCCAGCACATACGGCATTTCGTTAACGCAACCACCGAGATACTCGATACGGTCGGTATACGGAATGTAGCTGTGCCAGGACTGGCGCTCACCCATCTTCTCGGCACCGCGGTGGTGATAACCAACATCCGGCACGCAGTCGACGATCTCTTCGCCATCCAGTTGCAGAATGATACGGAACGCACCGTGGGCAGACGGGTGGTTTGGACCGAGGTTAAGGAACATAAAGTCCTCGTTGGCGGTGCTGCGCTTCATCCCCCAGTCTTCGGGTTTGAAGGTCAGCGACTCCATTTCGAGGTCTTCTTTTTGTTTGGTCAGCGTGAAGGGATCAAATTCGGTCGCACGCGCTGGATAATCCTTGCGCAACGGATGCCCTTCCCACGTTTGCGGCATCATGATGCGCGTCAGGTGCGGGTGACCATCAAAGGTCATGCCAAACATTTCCCAGGTTTCGCGCTCATACCAGTTGGCATTGGCAAAAATTTTGGTGATGGTCGGCAGACGCATATCGTTTTCAGACAACGCGACTTTGAGCATGATGTCGCGATTGCGTTCAATCGATAGCAGATGATAGAAAACAGAAAAATCCGCGGCAGGCAGGCCCGCACGGTTGGTACGTAAACGCTCGTCCATGCCATGCAAATCATACAGCATGACGTAAGGCTTCGGCAGTTTGCGCAGGAATTCGACAATTTCCAGCAATTGTTCACGCTTCACCCACACCACCGGAATACCGGTGCGGGTGGCCTGAACGGTAAAGGCATCCGGCCCAAAACGGTTACGCAGCTCGCCGATCACCGGGTCGTCCAGGTGATCCCGGGTTTGCCATGCAGGCTGAGCGAGATCTTGCGTGGTTAAATCTGTCATACGTTACTCACCATTCCGGCCTGTTATCAGGCACTCAAAAGAAGGCGTCAGGATGGCGGCACACATTAAATTGTGGTGTTCTGCTGCGGCCGTGGCTCCATCCGTGTACGGGTAGCTTAAACTTCGTCGGGAGTTCTCAGGTTGGTGACGGCGATACGGTCACCACGTTTTCTTTCGCGTTCTGATTGCATATTCGCGCGATAGACGCCCTGATCCCCCACCACCCACGAGAGCGGACGACGCTCTTTGCCGATGGATTCGCGTAACAGCAGCAGCGCCTGCATATAAGCTTCCGGACGCGGCGGGCAACCTGGGATATACACATCCACTGGCAGGAATTTATCTACGCCCTGTACCACCGAATAGATGTCATACATGCCGCCGGAGTTGGCACAGGCCCCCATTGAGATGACCCATTTGGGTTCGAGCATCTGGTCATACAGACGCTGAATCACCGGGGCCATTTTGGTAAACGGCGTACCGGCAATCACCATGAAGTCAGCCTGACGCGGTGAGGCACGCATAACTTCCGCACCAAAACGCGCCACGTCATGCACCGCAGTGAATGACGTGGTCATCTCCACGTAGCAACAGGAAAGGCCGAAGTTGTACGGCCAGAGAGAGTTTTTACGACCCCAGTTCACCATGTCGTGCAGGGCATTTTCGAGTTTGCCCATATAGACGCTGCGGTGAACGTGCTGCTCCAGAGGATCAGCGACGATCTCCTGTTTTTGCAGCGGATAGCGATCGTTATCGCCCCCATTCGGGTCTACGCGTGTCAGCGTGTAGTCCATCTTATTGCCTCGCTTTTACTGCTTTTGAGGATTGGTGTGGCTGTGACTGACCGGGCTTGACTTGACCACCACGCGACGACGCGCCGGTGCCCAATCCAGCGCACCGATGCGAACCAGGTAAACCAGGCCTGCCAGTAGCACCAAAATGAAAATTGCGGCTTCGACAAAGCCGACCCAGCCACTTTCGCGGATGGAAGTCGACCATGCGTATAAAAAGAGGGCTTCGACGTCGAAAATCACGAAGAACATCGCAACCAGATAGAATTTTGCAGAGAGGCGAATATGGGTGTCACCGACCGAGTCGATACCCGATTCAAACGGGGTGTTCTTGTAACGCGCGCGGGCACGACCACCTAACAACCAGCCACCGGTCAACATAAAGGCGCAAAGACCGAACGCGAGAACAATGAAAACAATAAATGCCCAGTGATGAGCGATCACTTCTGTGGTTGTTGACATACTCTTTGCTTACTCATCAAAAGTGGCGATGGCATCCTGCACATTCGCAGCAAACGCACCACATCGATTCAAGGGAAGGATAAAAAACCTTATAAACTTTGCTGTCATTAGCAATTAAGCAGCAATTTTATGGGGTTTTTTACTCCTTTCTATAACCTTTTGTCAACTTTGACAAAAGTATCCAAACATTATTTTACATCCGCAGCATATTATTAACATACAAGGCCCGTTGCGCCAGCTAAATCGCTTCAGTTTGTGAGGTTACTTTCAGTGTAGCGGGTATTCACATGCATGGATCGTGCATTTAACAATCATATTTTGACAGGAATTAACCGGATTTCCTTGTCCTTTTCAGGGCTATTTTCTTGATCCAGGACACATAACAATGCTTTTTGCTGTAAAAAGAGACAATTCTCGCAGGCAGATGCCCAGGGAAAGATGGCACGAAATGAGAAAATCTTTCCACTTCAGATGAAAATGAAACGCATTTCATTTTTTCAGGCGGAGGGAAATTTATTGCAGGCTTGTCAGCATCAGAATGGCAGAGATAAAAGACATAAAAAAAGCCTTAGCAGAGAAAAATCATGCTAAGGCTTATTTATCTAAGTTTTAACAATTGCCTGGTATTCTATTTGAGAATGATTACCCGCGCAGATTGTGCTTACTCTTCGTCGTCCAGCAACAGTGTGCCGTCCGGATTTGCACTCAGATTGTACGGATCATTAGTGGACTGCATAGCATTGAAGATGGCCAGCGCCAGTTCATTATCGCTGTCCGGATTACGGCACAGCAGATATTGGGTATCCGGCAGAACAGGCAAGCCTTCAGCAGCCCCCATCACACGCAGTTCCGGGCTCATCATTTCCACCGGACGCGCGGTAACGCCAAGACCGGCTTTTACTGCCGCACGGACTGCCGCCAGCGTCGAGGCCACATAGGAAATACGCCACGGAATACCCGCTTCGTTCAGATGGTCAATCGCCATGTCGCGGTACGGGCTTGGTTCATCCAGCAGCACCAGTGGAATCGCTTCACCGCGCTGGAAGATGTAATCAGCCGCACAATACCACAGGGTCGGCGAGGTACGCAGAACCTGGTGGGTAAAGTTACCCGGACTGGAAGTGGTGACCACCAAATCCACTTCTCCCTGGTTCAGCATTTCCATCATAAATGGATTACGCTTCACGCGGACATCAATCGCCAGCTTCGGATAAACCGAGGTCACACGATTGAGCAGGAAAGGCAGAATGGTATCTGAGGTGTCGTCAGAAGCGCCAATGGTCAGCACGCCCTGAATATTGCTATACATCAGAGAGGTACAAGCTTCGTCATTGAAACGAAGGATTTTTCTGGCGTAGCCCAGCAGTTGGATGCCATGCTCCGTCAGTAATTTATTACGTCCATGTCTGGCAAACAGCTCTTTACCTACCAATTGTTCCAGACGCTGCATCTGCTGGCTTACTGCTGATTGCGTTCTGCACACGGCCGCAGCCGCAGCCGCAAAAGTGTTCAGGTCAGCAACGGCGACGAAAGTTCTCAGCAGATCGAGGTCGAGATTCAGTATCGGACGATTTGCATTAGTCATGTTTTTTCTTCACTTATAAGATTTTTTACAAACTACTACCCTGGTGTATTACCTTACTTATCATTGGGATAAGAGGTAATGGTGCTTAATGACAGTCCTGTGTGGAGACTGTCATGAAAAAACTGGGTCAGGCGGATTCCAACGATTACGTCACTCTGAAAACAGAGCAGCGGCGTCACAAAGACAGAACAACTTCTCGGGCCGAAAGCGTAAATCGCGCAAATGCAGGAAGCTGTGTAGTTGCCTGGTTTCCCGCCAAAAGTGTGCGCGGGTCAAAAAATGATAACTGTATGTTATGGTGATGCGAAGAGGTAAAGTGCATCAAATAATAAATTATACTTAATCATTTTTGCGCCAGAAATGGAAATGTTTTTGTTAGAAAGCTCATAATTTTTGACCTGTCCCCTTTTCCCGCACATCCTGCCACAAAGCTGTTCATTTTTTAAGCCCTTCTGGTTCCGAAACTTCATAGGGAAAGCTTAAGTTTCAGCGCAAATGCTATTTAATACAGACTACGGACACCGCCCTGCTGCCGATAGTTATCCGATTCTGTCTCTGAAACTGAATGAGAATCGGGTACAGTTTCTGACGCCAGCGGACAATAAACTGGCAATGACTAATTATTCGACTTCCTACAAGGATTCTTTAACTATTTCATTACGTCGCTAACGATTCAATGCGACAGTTGTGAATAAAAATATACGCAATCCCCTTCTTTACGTCTGGATTAAGGAGTTTACAGCTCCCCGGCCCCCTGTCAGCATTAAATATCAACCCTGGTAACTTTACTGGATAATTCAACCAGATTAATCAGTGTAAAATGCCTTTTCAGCCAGTATCAGCATAAAAAATTGCCAAACTCGCCAAAACCTTTCGTTACCCTTCTTTTGTTCCGGGGAGAGGAGTAAATTGGGCGGGTTTGTTTTTTGAGGCAGGTTAAATGGACTCTGCCCGTTAAGGCGGTAGCGATGAATTTTCAAATTGATAAATCCGGCAAGCTGGATAATGTCTGTTATGACATCCGTGGTCCGGTACTGAAAGAGGCGAAACGTCTCGAAGAAGAAGGCAACAAAGTTCTCAAACTCAACATTGGCAACCCTGCCCCGTTTGGTTTTGAAGCCCCCGATGAAATCCTGGTTGATGTGATCCGCAACCTGCCCAGTGCCCAGGGATATTGTGACTCCAAAGGTCTCTATTCAGCGCGCAAAGCAATCATGCAGCATTATCAGGCGCGCGACATGCGCGATATGACGGTTGAAGACATCTATATTGGTAACGGTGTTTCGGAGCTGATTGTGCAGGCCATGCAGGCGCTGCTGAACAGCGGTGATGAAATGCTGGTGCCTGCACCGGATTACCCGTTGTGGACCGCTGCCGTCTCCCTTTCCAGTGGTAAAGCGGTACATTATCTGTGTGATGAATCCGCCGGCTGGTTCCCGGACCTGGATGATATCCGCAGCAAAATCACCCCGCGCACGCGCGGCATCGTGATTATCAACCCGAACAACCCCACCGGTGCGGTGTACAGCAAAGAATTGCTGATGGAAATCGTTGAGATTGCCCGCCAGCATAACCTGATCATCTTTGCCGATGAGATTTACGACAAGATCCTGTATGACGAAGCGCAGCATCATTCCATTGCCGCGCTGGCTCCCGATCTGTTGACCGTCACCTTTAACGGCCTGTCAAAAACCTATCGCGTTGCTGGTTTCCGCCAAGGCTGGATGGTGCTGAACGGTCCGAAGAAACACGCGAAAGGCTACATTGAAGGTCTGGAAATGCTGGCCTCAATGCGTTTGTGTGCCAACGTACCCGCACAACACGCGATTCAAACCGCGTTGGGTGGCTATCAGAGCATCAGTGAATTTATCGTGCCGGGCGGCCGCCTTTATGAGCAACGCCAGCGCGCCTGGGAATTGATTAATGACATCCCGGGCGTCAGCTGCGTCAAGCCGCAGGGTGCGCTCTATATGTTCCCGCGCATTGATGCGAAGAAATTCAATCTGTTCGACGATCAGAAAATGGTGCTTGATTTCCTGCTCCAGGAAAAAGTGCTGCTGGTGCAGGGTACCGCGTTCAACTGGCCATGGCCGGATCACGTGCGCATCGTTACCCTGCCCCGCGTTGACGATCTGGAAATGGCCATCACCAAATTTGGTCGCTTCCTGCAAGGGTATCGTCAGTAGCGTCACACGCGTATAGTGAGTGTATTTCGGGGAGAGGCTTCCCTCCCCGCCGTCCGATCAGGAACTGCTCATGACCCGTAGCCACTTTTTTGCCCATCTCTCCCGTCTTAAACTGATCAACCGCTGGCCACTGATGCGTAACGTACGCACCGAGAATGTCTCTGAGCACAGCCTGCAGGTCGCCATGGTCGCCCATGTGCTGGCCGTGATTAAAAACAAAAAATTCAACGGCAATCTGAATGCCGATCGCATTGCCATGCTGGCGCTTTATCATGATGCCAGTGAAGTGCTGACCGGCGATCTACCGACCCCGGTGAAGTATTACAATGCGCAAATTGCCCATGAATACAAAAAGATCGAGAAGATTGCCCAACACAAACTGATTGAAATGCTCCCGGCGGAACTGCAGGAAGAGTTTCGTCCGTTGCTGGATGAGCATCTGCATAGCGAAGCGGAACAGGCAGTGGTGAAGCAGGCCGATGCCCTGTGTGCGTACGTCAAATGCCTTGAAGAACTGTCTGCCGGTAACAATGAGTTTTTGCTGGCAAAAGCGCGTCTGGAAAAAACGCTGGCGCAACGCCGTTCGCCGGAAATGGATTATTTTGTTGAGGTTTTCATCCCCAGCTTCAGCCTGTCGCTGGATGAAATTTCGCAGGATACGCCGCTGTAGCGGCGCGATCTATCGCGCCGCTACGGATTATGCTTGCAGCGACAGGGTAAAACCGCCCTTGCCGTCACCGGTCACGACCAGGGCTTCCAGCGTGGTAAGCGCAAAAGTTACCTCGTCAAGACGCGGAGTATCTTTCGACGCATTCACCGCAATCACCGCGCTGCCCGCATTCAATCCGGCCAGCACACCCGCAGGCGCATCTTCCACCACCACGCACTCGCCAGCCGCCAGACCCAGTTTCTCTGCGCCCAACAAATAGGCATCCGGTTCCGGCTTGCCGCGTTTTACATTCTCGGCGGTGATAAACACGGCAGGTGCAGGCAATCCGGCGGCTTTGTGACGCGCATGGGCAACCGGGACTGAACCTGACGTGACAATCGCCCACGGAATTTGCAGCTCGTTGAGTGTCACCAGCAGTGCCTGTGCACCCGGCAAAGCACACACCCCGTCAGTATCTTCCGCTTCGATACGCTCCAGACGCAAAAACTCCGCCTGAATCGTCTCCTCGCTCTGGCCCACCATAAAATGGCGCAGCGAAGTAATTGCCTGTTTACCATGAATGAAGCTCAGGATTTCTTCCGCCGCAAAACCATGACGTTCACCCCATTGGGTCCACGCGCGCTCAACAGCAGGCAGCGAATCCACCAGCGTGCCATCTAAATCAAACAGAAAACCCCTGTACTTCACTCGATGCTCCTTCTTCAGGCATTAAGGATTTGCGCGATCTCGTTCGCGCTCAAATGATACTGACGCGGACAAGTGTGCCACACCGCCAGCATACGTTGGTATTTTTCCCACATCGGCGTTTGGGCATTAAACCCGTGGGTGCCGGAATCAAAGTGGGTGTAGCGCCCTTCGGTATTGACCATAAAGCGCACATAGCCGAGGTAGCGTGCTTCCGTGGCGGCGTCAAAACCGAGAAAGGCCAGACGACGTTCCTCAATCAGCGCGGAATCTTTGAGATTGGACCAGGAAACATGCAGCGCGTGGTGCATCTCCATAATATCGATCAGGGTGCGACAGGTGTCTTCGCTAAGCTCGCCGAACTCTTTATCCAGTTCGCGTAACTGCAGGCCATAGCCACGTTCAATGATGGTCTGATAACGGCGGTAACGTTCAGCGTTGTCCGGCTCCAGCATCGCCATCATTTTGTACTGATTCGACAGGATGAGCCGCTGTGCGTGGGTCATTTCCATGGTTGTTCTCCCGGGGCATCAATTTAGGTATAGAGAAATGATTGCACAAGGGAACAGATGCGGGTATGTCCGCACCACTTTTCTTTGATTTGAACCGGGATCAGCGGCGAATTCTGTCCCGGCGGGAAACGTTTATCGATCAAAGATCGTCAAGGAAGGTGCGATCCAGCTGTTTAAATGCCCGCTTCAGCACATCGGCCAGTGCCTGGTAGGTCGGTTTACCTTCGACCGGCGCAATCGCCTGTCCGGCTTCTTCCAGTTTGGCGCGGACCTCATGGAACCATTGCAATAAAGAAGGTGGCAACGGTGTCATCGAGCGCTTACCCAGCCACCATAAACCCTGCATCGGCAGGCTACAGGCAAACAATGCCGTCGCCACCGCTGGCCCCAGCTGTCCCCCCATGGCGATCTGCCACGTCAGGGTAAAAATTGCCAGGGGAGGCATAAAGCGAATGGAAAAACGTGTCGCCGTCACCACACGATTTTCAGGAAACACCGGAGCCAGGCGTTTATCGGCTGGCCAGGTCTTCATGTAATGCTGGCCGCGCTGAAATAAGCCGAACCAGCCTGGATTACCTGTATCATTCGCCATGGTAGACCTCAACTATTACTGCAAGATTTAAAATAAACTGACAACCACACAACTTTACGTGACATCCTTCAAAAGTTTTTGTCTTTAAGGGTGACACTGGGTATTCTGACGCCGTTTTAGCAACATTACCGGAAGCTTCTGCTCAATAAAAGCGCAGTTTAGAGCCATGTTTCGCTAAGCTGATTTAAAAAAATCGCGTAAAATTACCAAAATTTTTTTGCGGATCGGTCTCTTTTTGACTACCGCATGATGTTAATCATTAATTTACCAGCTTTCATGAACTACGCTGTTAGTCTGATTGCGTTATTTCTCGCCACTATTTAACCAATAGGTACTTCCATGTCGACGAAGTTAGTTCTGGTTCTGAACTGCGGCAGCTCCTCACTCAAGTTTGCCATCCTCAACCCCGCCAACGGTGACGAATTCCTCTCCGGTCTGGCTGAATGCTTCCACCTGCCTGAAGCGCGTATTAAATGGAAACTCGAGGGTAGCAAACAGGAAGCCCCTCTGGGCGCGGGCGCAGCGCACAGCGAAGCCCTCAACTTCATTGTTAAAACTATTCTGGCACAAAAACCAGAGCTTTCGGCACAAATCGCTGCAATCGGCCATCGTATCGTTCATGGCGGCGAACAGCTGACGAAATCTGTCGTGATTGATGAGTCCGTTATTCAGGGCATTAAAGATGCTTCTTCATTTGCTCCGCTGCACAATCCGGCACATCTGATCGGTATCGACGAAGCAATGAAAAATTTCCCGCACCTTTCAGATAAGAATGTGGCGGTTTTTGATACAGCATTCCATCAGACAATGCCTGAAGAATCGTATCTCTACGCTCTGCCGTACAAATTGTATAAAGAACACGGCGTACGTCGCTATGGTGCCCACGGTACCAGCCACTACTATGTGACCCAGGAAGCGGCAAAAATGCTGGGTAAACCGGTAGAAGAGCTGAACGTCATCACCTGCCACCTGGGCAACGGCGGTTCTGTTTCCGCCATTCGTAACGGCATTTGCGTCGATACCTCAATGGGTCTGACGCCACTGGAAGGTCTGGTGATGGGCACCCGTAGCGGTGACATCGATCCGGCCATCGTCTTCTTCCTGCATGACACCCTCGGCATGAGCGTTGATGCCATCAACAAACTGCTGACCAAAGAGTCTGGCCTGCTGGGTCTGACCGAAGTGACCAGCGACTGCCGCTACGTGGAAGATAACTACACCACCAAAGAAGATGCCAAACGCGCCATGGACGTGTTCTGCCATCGCCTGGCGAAGTACATCGGCGGCTATACCTCGCTGATGGAAGGCCGTCTGGATGCGGTAGTCTTCACCGGCGGTATCGGTGAAAATGCCGCGATGGTGCGTGAGTTGTCGCTGCAAAAACTCGGTCTGCTGGGCTTTGAAGTGGACCACGAACGTAACCTGGCGGCGCGTTTCGGTAAATCCGGCTTCATTAATAAAGAAGGCACCCGCCCAGCGGTGGTGATCCCCACCAACGAAGAGTTGGTCATCGCCCAGGACGCCGCGCGTCTCACCGCGTAAATGCTTCTCTCCGTCAGCTCAGGCTGACGGAGTTGTTTTTGACACCCTGCAACACCTGAGAGGTTATAAAGTGTCACGTACAATTATGCTCATTCCAACCGGCACCAGCGTCGGTCTGACCAGCGTCAGTCTTGGCGTGATCCGTGCGATGGAACGCAAAGGCGTGCGCCTGAGCGTATTCAAACCGATTGCGCAGCCACGTACTGGCGGCGACAAACCGGACCAGACCACCACCATCATCCGTAAGAACTCCACGATCCCAGCCGCTGAACCGCTGCTGATGTCGCGTGTTGAGTCGCTGCTGGGTTCGAACCAGCAGGACGTGCTGATGGAAGAGATCATCGCCCGCTACCATGAAAACACCAAAGATGCCGAAGTGGTGCTGGTGGAAGGTCTGGTGCCGACACGCAAACACCAGTTTGCCTCCGCACTGAACTATGAAATCGCCAAAACCCTGAACGCCGAAATCGTCTTCGTCACCGCCCTGGGTAACGATTCTCCGGCCCAGCTGAAAGAGCGTATCGAACTGACGCAAAGCAGCTTTGGCGGCAGCAAGAACAAAAACATCACTGGCGTGATCATCAACAAACTGAATGCTCCGGTGGATGAACAGGGACGCACGCGTCCGGATTTGTCAGAGATTTTTGATGACTCTTCCAAAGCCAGCATCGCCAACATCGATCCTAAAACGCTGTTCACCAACAGCCCGCTGCCGGTGCTGGGTTGTGTGCCGTGGAGCTTTGATCTGATCGCCACCCGCGCGATTGATATGTGCCGTCACCTGAACGGCGACATCATCAACGAAGGCGAAATCCAGACGCGCCGGGTGAAATCCGTCACCTTCTGTGCCCGTAGCATCCCGCACATGCTGGAGCATTTCCGTCCGGGTTCTCTGCTGGTGACCTCAGCAGACCGTCCTGACGTGCTGCTGGCAGCCTGTCTGGCCGCGATGAACGGCGTGGAAATCGGGGCCATTCTGCTGACCGGTGGTTACGAGATTGATGAACGTATTGGTCGTCTGTGCGAGCGTGCCTTCCAGACCGGCCTGCCGGTATTTATGGTGAAAACCAACACCTGGCAGACCTCGCTCAGCCTGCAAAGCTTCAACCTGGAAGTCCCGGCTGATGATACCCAGCGTATTGAAAAAGTGCAGGAGTACGTCGCCAGCTACATCAATGACGACTGGATCGAATCGCTGACCGCCACCTCCGAGCGCAGCCGTCGTCTGTCACCGCCAGCCTTCCGCTACCAGCTGACCGAGCTGGCACGCAAAGCAGGCAAGCGTATCGTTCTGCCGGAAGGCGACGAACCGCGTACCGTGAAAGCCGCCGCCATCTGTGCCGAACGCGGAATCGCCACCTGTGTGCTGCTGGGTAACCCGGATGAGATCCAGCGTGTGGCTGCGGCTCAGGGCGTGGAACTGGGCAAAGGCATCGTCATTGTCGATCCGGAAGTGGTGCGTGAAAACTATGTGCCGCGTCTGGTTGAACTGCGTAAGAGCAAAGGCATGACCGAAGTGGTTGCGCAGGAACAGCTGGAAGACAACGTGGTGCTGGGCACCATGATGCTGGAAAGTGGTGAAGTTGATGGCCTGGTTTCCGGTGCCGTACACACCACCGCCAACACCATCCGTCCGCCGTTGCAGCTGATCAAAACTGCGCCGAACAGCTCACTGGTTTCTTCGGTGTTCTTTATGCTGCTGCCGGAGCAGGTGCTGGTGTATGGCGACTGCGCCATCAACCCGGACCCGAACCCGGAACAGCTGGCCGAAATCGCGATTCAGTCTGCCGATTCTGCTAAAGCCTTCGGTATCGACCCGCGCGTCGCGATGATCTCCTACTCCACCGGTAACTCCGGTGCCGGTAGCGACGTTGAGAAAGTCCGTGAAGCCACGCGTATCGCGCAGGAAAAACGCCCTGACCTGGTGATCGACGGTCCGTTGCAGTATGACGCCGCCATCATGGAAGACGTGGCGAAATCCAAAGCGCCGAACTCGCAGGTTGCAGGCCGTGCCACCGTGTTTATCTTCCCGGATCTGAACACCGGTAACACCACCTACAAAGCGGTACAGCGTTCAGCGGACCTGATCTCCATCGGACCGATGTTGCAGGGTATGCGCAAGCCGGTGAACGACCTGTCACGCGGTGCGCTGGTGGACGATATCGTCTACACCATCGCCCTGACAGCGATTCAGTCTCAGCAGGCTGAAGGTTAAAACGCTTAAGGCGTCCCTTGGGACGCCTTGTTTTGCGCGATAAATCGCGCCGCTACGTACACTGCACACATTTGTAGCGGCGCGATTTATCGCGCAAGGTCGACAGCGATTTATTGCAACATCACATCCAGCGCACGCAGATGCTGCGGCTGCCACGACAGGCTTACCTGCGCGCCCGGCTGCCAGCTTTTGTCCATCTTCGACGGTGACAGTTTCACCATAAAGTTCTCCTGCCCGGCCACGCTGGTCAGCATACGAACATGGTCACCCAGGTAAATAAACTGCTGGATCTGCGCCTGCACGATCTGATCGCCCTGCTCCGGCGCATTGACGTTCACACGCTCCGGGCGAATGCTGAGCTGGATCTTTTTGCCCGGTGAACTGGGGCGCACTTTCAGCGCATCAAGCTGCGTACCATCATCCAGTTTCACCTGATAGAAATCACCGTTCTGCGCCACCTGCGTCGCCAGTAAGCTGTTGTTTTCGCCAATAAACTGAGCGACAAACGCATTCTCCGGCTGCTCGTAAAGTTTGTCCGGGCTGTCCATCTGCTGGATCATGCCATCGTTGAATACCGCGACCCGATCGGACATGGTCATCGCTTCGCTCTGATCATGCGTCACATAGACGATCGTCAGGCCCAGCATATCGTGTAACTGTTTGATCTCCATCTGCATATGTTCGCGCAATTGCTTATCCAGCGCCCCGAGCGGTTCATCCATCAGCACCAGCTTCGGTTCAAACACCAGCGCACGCGCCAGGGCCACACGTTGCTGCTGCCCCCCGGACATTTGGGCCGGATAGCGATCCGCCAGTGACGTCAGTTTGATCATATCCAAAATGCGATCAACGCGGGATTTGATGTCGGCTTTGTTCATGCGGCGGATCGACAGCGGAAAGGCAAGATTTTCCGCCACCGTCATATGGGGAAACAGCGCATAGTTCTGGAACACCATGCCGATATCGCGCTGGTGTGGTGGCAAGGTATGCAACGGTTTATCACGCAATAAAATCTCGCCATCAGTCGGCGTTTCAAAGCCCGCCAGCATCATCAGGCTGGTGGTTTTACCTGAACCGGATGGACCAAGCAGCGTGAGAAACTCCCCTTCCTCCACGTCAAGATTGAGGTTACGCACCACCAGCTTATCGCCGTCGTAACTCTTTTTTATGTTCCTGAAACTAACGAAATTTCTCATGACGTTCTCTCGTAAAGCGTGAAGGAAAAGTAATCCGGCACGATTCCTGCATCGACATGTCTGACATGCGCATGCTGGCGGCTCTTTTTTTAGCACTACCACAACGCATTTCAGGAACACAAGAGAAATTTGACAATTTGAATACAAAGTTAGTCTGAATCAAAAAGCGCAGGCTATTGATTTCTATTGTCTTTTAAAAACAAGCGTTACAAAAATGTTAATAATAGCGCTAATGCACTGATTACGTGCCCTGCACCGGGACAGGGCAGCATAGGTCACATCGGCACCGGTGTGGTTTTGAGATGGTGTTGCAGGCGTTGCAGAATCGGCGCGAACGCAGTGGCCATCTGCGCTTCGTCAACGCAGGCGTAGCCCAGCAGCAGGCCCCGACGCAACGTCCCGCGCTGGTAGTACGAGGAGAGCGGACGCGTCAGCACGCCGTTCTGCTCCAGCTCAGCGCTGAAAGCCACATCGTCGATACTTTCCGGCAGGCCGAGAATCAGGTGCAGCCCGGCGTTGCTGTGGTGTACCACCCAGGACGCGCCGAGGGTGTCGGTAATCAGCGCCACCAACGCCGCACGGCGACGGCTGTAAATCTGCCGCATCCGCCGCACATGGGCTGCGTAGTGCCCTTCACGAATAAACTCCGCCAGCGTCAGCTGCACCAGGCCATATCCGCCACGATAAAGCTCCGAATGGGCCATTTTCATACGCGTCGCCAGGGGTTTTGGCACCACCATGTAACTCAGACGAATCCCCGGGTAGAGCGTCTTGCTGAAGGTGCCGAGATAAATTACTGGTGCATCCGGCGACAAGCCCTGGAGTGCCGGAATCGGACTGCCAGCAAAGCGGAACTCACCGTCGTAATCATCCTCAACCACCCAGCTACCGGTACTTTTGGCGCGATTTAATAACTCATGGCGGCGTTGCAGGCTCATCACTGCCCCCAGCGGATACTGGTGCGAGGGGGTGACGCAAATCAGGCGTGGCGCAGGACGGTCACTCTGTTCCGCGGGCAGCACCAACCCCTGCTCGTCCACCTCGGTGGGGATCAGGTCGATACCATTGACTGCCAGCACGTTGCGGATGCCCCAGTAACCCGGCTCCTCCACCAGCGCACTGTCGCCCGGATCGCACAGCATTTTCGCCAGCAAATCGAGCGACTGATGGGTGCCCGCCGTGACCAGCACCTGTTCCGCCGTGCAGTTGACCGAACGGATCACCCGCAGATACTCAGCCAGCGCCTGTTGCAGCTCGACGCATCCACCGTGGTTGGCATAGCTCAGTGATTCCACCGGCAGACGTCGGCTGATGCGCAGCTGGATTTTGCGCCAGATATCGTGCGGCATATAACTCACATCCGGCACGCCCGGCATAAACGCCCCCCACTGAAACGCCCCGGCACCACTTTGCGACAGCAGACGCGCCCCGCGTCGTGACAGGCGGATAGTATTCATACCACGGGCGCGTGGAACAGGTGCCGGGGCCACTTCCGGGCTTTGTTCCGGTAGCACCAGGCAGACGAAGGTACCACTTCCGGTGCGGGTTTCCAGATAGCCTTCCGATTGCAGTTTTTCGTACGCCGCCAGTACGGTATTACGCGACACCGAAAGCTCGCGCGCCAGGTCACGGCTGGCGGGCAGACGCACTCCGGTGGCAATGGCACCTTCCTGAATCGCCCCCTGCAACACGTCGTACAGGCGCTTGGCCAGCGAGCCGCCGGAAAGCTGATTTAAACGCTGAAACAGCAGGTCACCCAGTAAGCTGCGCAAAATTGGTACCTCAAAATAAAAAAAACTGGCTCTGGATTATAAAACCCTGAAAACGCTAAAAAGCAAGCAGGGCAGTTTTCCGGCGTGAAGTCAGCCGGCGAATCACATGATGAGGTTGAGCTATGAGTAACAGCGAATTACAGGCACGTCGTTTAAACGCCACCCCACGCGGTGTTGGTGTGATGTGCGATTTCTATGCCGTGAAAGCGGAAAACGCCACGCTCTGGGATCATCAGGGCCGTGAATACACCGATTTCAGCGCCGGTATTGCGGTACTAAACACCGGCCACCGTCACCCGAAAGTGATGTCTGCGGTGAAACAGCAGCTGGATTGCTTCACCCACACCGCGTTCCAGGTGATCCCTTACGAGAATTACATCAGCCTGGCCGAGCGCCTGAATGAGCGCGTACCGGTTACCGGTCCGGCCAAAACCACTTTCTTCTCCACCGGAGCCGAAGCGGTGGAGAACGCGGTGAAAATTGCCCGCGCGGCTACCGGTCGTCCCGGCATCATCGCCTTTACCGGTGCGTTTCATGGCCGTACCCATATGACCATGACGCTGACCGGCAAAGTGGTCCCCTACAAGACCGGCTTTGGTCCGTTCGCCAGCTCAGTATTCCATGCCCGCTATCCCAATGCACTGCATGGTCACAGCGTGGCAGCGGCACTGGAAAGTCTCGAAGCCATCTTCAAGTGCGATATCAGTCCGCAGCAAGTCGCCGCCATCATTTTCGAACCGATTCAGGGCGAAGGTGGTTTTAACGTGGCACCGCCGGAATTTGTCAGCGCGCTGCGCACGCTGTGCGACCAGCACGGCATTTTGTTGATTGCCGACGAAATTCAGAGCGGCTTTGCCCGCACCGGTAAGCTGTTTGCCAGCGAATATTATGACGTGAAGCCTGACCTGATCACCATGGCGAAAAGCCTGGCGGGCGGCATGCCGTTGTCGGCGGTATCCGGACGCGCTGAGGTGATGGATGCACCGCAACCAGGCGGTCTCGGCGGCACTTACGCCGGCAGCCCGCCAGCGATTGCTGCGGCACACGCGGTACTCGACGTGATCGACGAAGAACAACTGTGTCAGCGCGCGAACCAACTCGGCGCAAAATTGAGTGAAACCCTACAGGGTGCCGGGTGCCGTTCACTGGCTGAAGTACGCGGTCGCGGTTCAATGATTGCGGCGGAGTTTAATGACGCCGCAGGTAAACCTTCCGCCGATATCGCGCGCGCCATCCAGCAGCAGGCACTGGCACAGGGGTTGATTCTGCTGACCTGTGGCGTGCACGGTAACGTGATCCGCTTCCTTTACCCGCTCACCATTCCGGACGCGCAGTTCAACAGCGCATTGCAACTGCTGTCCGGCATTCTGGCGCAACACTAAATCTCTCCCCCGATGCATAGCGCCGTTCCCGCTATGCATCGGTACCTGGCATAAAAGCTGCATTGCAAACACTACGCAGGTTCGCCTGCACATCAATAATAATTCAGGAGTTGTGGGATGGTTAAAAAGTTAGCTGTACTCATTTTCGCTACCATAGCACTGCAAGCACAGGCAGAAACCCTGACTGTGATCTCTTTTGGTGGCACCAACAAGGACGCCCAGGACAAAGCATTCTATAAACCCTTTACCGCTGCCGGGAAAGGCACCATTGATGCTGGCGAATACAACGGCGAGATGGCGCGTATCCGTGCCATGGTGGAGACCAAACAGGTCGGCTGGGATGTGGTTGAGCTGGAAACCCCGGAACTGCTGCGTGGTTGTGATGAAGGCCTGTTCGAGACGCTCGACTGGAGCAAGCTGGGCAACAAAAGTGATTTCATTCCTGGCAGCGTCAGCGAATGTGGTGCCGGGATTTTTGTCTGGTCTACCGTGCTGACCTACGACGCCGACAAGCTGAAAACCGCCCCCACCAGTTGGGCTGATTTCTGGGATGTGAAGAAATTCCCCGGCAAACGCGCGCTGCGTAAGAGCGCCAAATACACCCTCGAAATCGCGCTGATGGCGGATGGCGTGAAGCGTGAAGATGTCTACAAAGTGCTGGCGACCCCGGCCGGTGTCGACCGCGCCTTCAAAAAGCTGGATGAGCTGAAACCAAATATCCAATGGTGGGAATCCGGCGCACAACCGCTGCAATGGCTGGTATCGGGTGACGTGGTGATGGCATCGGCTTATAACGGCCGTGTCGGTACTGCCCAGGCGGAAGGCCACAACTTCAAAATCGTCTGGGACGGCGGCCTGTATGACCTGGATAACTGGGCCATCGTCAAGGGCTCGAAGCATAAAGCCCTGGCAGAACAGTTTATCGCCTTCGCCAACCAGCCCGAAAATCAGAAAGTCTACGCCGAAAATATTCCTTACGGCCCGACCAATATCAAGGCCGGTGCCCTGCTGGCACCTGAGCGCCTGAAGCAGCTGCCCACCTCGCCGGATAACCTGGCGAAATCGGTGCAGGTGGATGCCAATTTCTGGCTGGAACACGGCGAAGAACTGGAACAGCGCTTTAACAGCTGGGCCGCGAAGTAATGTTGTCCGGTAACGGCGCGATCTAACGCGCCGTTGCACAGCACAGAATTTTCAGTAAGGAGTCCGGCCATGAGCCAAAATCCCGTTTTGGATCCCCCAGCACAATCAGTGCATAACCCGCGCGTTCCGACGCTGCGCCAGCGTCTGCAACGCAGCGAGTTTGCGAAGACGCGACGTTCGCTGCTGCTGATTGCACCTCTGCTGGTGTTCGTGGTGGTCTGCTTCCTGTTCCCAATTGGCTCGATCCTGAGCATGAGCATCAATAACCCGGAGCTGCCGGAAGCATTGCCGCAAACCAGCAAAGCGTTGCAGCAGTGGTCAGGCAACGCGCTACCGGATGAGCGCGTTTATGCGCTACTGGCCAAAGAGTTGATCGCCGCCCGCGATCAGGGACAAATCTCCAGCGTGGCGAAACGTCTCAGCTACGAAGATGCCAGCTACCGTCGCCTGATCCTCACCGTTCCGCGCATCGCCCCTGCCGACGGGGTGGATGTGAAAAACACGATGATGGCTAAACAGCCGCTGTGGGGCGATCTCACCACCTGGCGCACGCTGCAACGTGCCGCAAAACCCTTCACCAGCCTCTACCTGCTGTCGGTGTTTGACCGTAAAGTCGATGCCAAAACCGGTGACATCGTCAGCCAGCCTGCTGATCAGGCGCTGTACGTGAATGTATTGCTGCGCACCTTATGGATGGCGACAGTGGTGACGCTACTGTGCGTCGGTATCGGTTATCCGCTGGCCTACTGGCTGGCGAAGCAACCTTCTGGCCGCGCCAATCTGCTGATGATTCTGGTGCTGCTGCCGTTCTGGACCTCACTGATTGTGCGTACCGCCAGCTGGATTGTGCTGCTGCAATCGGGTGGTCTGATTAACCGTGCGCTGATGGGCATCGGGGTGATCGACCATCCACTGACGCTGGTATTTAACCGCCTGGGTGTTTATATCTCGATGACCCATATTCTGCTGCCGTTTATCGTGCTGCCGCTGTACGCAGTGATGAAAGGCATTTCTCCCAGCTATATGCGCGCCGCTATCTCGCTCGGTGCGCATCCCTTCCTTGCCTTCTGGCGCGTCTACGTGCCGCAAACTTTTGCCGGTATCACCGCCGGTGCGCTGCTGGTATTTATGATGGCGATTGGTTATTACGTCACCCCCGCGCTGCTCGGCGGCCCGGATGACCAGATGGTCAGCTATTTCGTGGCCTTCTTTACCAACAGCACCATGAACTGGGGCATGGCCGCCGCCCTGGGCAGCCAGCTGCTGGTTATCGTGATGCTGCTGTACATCGTTTATATCCGTGTCACCCGAACCTCCGCAGAAGCGGCGGCGCGCTAAGGAGCGAAGAAATGAAACAACAAGGTTCTACTCTGCTGCGCCTGTGGGGCGCGTTCTTCAACTTCTATGGCGCGGCGGTGCTGCTGTTTTTAATTCTGCCGATTCTGGTGATCGTGCCGCTATCGTTTAACTCCAGCTCATTCCTCAGCTATCCGCTGAGCGGCTTTTCACTGCGCTGGTATCAAACCTTCTTTCATTCACAGGAATGGCTGGGCGCGCTGGGGAACAGTTTGCTGATTGCGCCGCTGGCAACATTGCTCGCCACCATTCTTGGGGTGCTGGCGTCAATGGGACTGGTACGCGGCGAATTTCGCGGCAAAGGCATCGTAATGGCGATTATCATCTCGCCGATGGTGGCACCGGTGGTGATTATCGCGGTAGGGATGTTCTTCTTCTTCGCCCGGTTATCGCTGCTGAACAGCTACCTCGGACTGGTGCTGGCGCATACGCTGCTTGGCGTACCCTTTGTAGTGATTACCGTGGTGGCGGTGCTGAAAAGCTATGACACCAACCTGTCACGCGCGGCAGCCAGCCTGGGCGCATCACCGCTGCTGACCTTCCGCAAAATCACGCTGCCGCTCATCGCTCCAGGGGTGTTCTCTGGCGCGTTATTTGCCTTTGCCGCCTCGTTCGATGAAGTGGTGGTGACGTTGTTTCTCGCCAGCCCGAGCCAGCGTACCCTGCCGATTCAGATGTTTGCCGGGATTCGCGAAAACCTCGATCCCACCATCGCGGCAGCGGCGACGCTGATGATTGCGGCGTCACTGGTGCTGCTGATTGTGATGGAGATACTGCGACGGCGTGGTGAGCGTATGCGTCAGTCGCATCCCGCCCATTAATGCAAAAGGCACCACTTGCGGTGCCTTTACTTTTTAGGATTCGCTGTTGCGACTCAGCCACAACGACAATGCTTTCAGCGAATCATCAGTGAACTCATCACAGCGGGCGGTGATCTCTTCCGGCGTCATCCAGAAGACTTCATCCACCTCCTCTTCCTGCATCGCAAACGGACCATGCGACACGCAGCTGAACAAACCGCCCCAGACGCGGCAATGTTCATCTTCGAAGTAGAATTTTCCATGCTCAGCAAACGGCACTGCGGCAATACCGAGTTCTTCTTCCGCTTCACGACGCGCCGATTCCAGCATGTCTTCACCGCTCTGCACCACACCACCGGCGGTGGCATCGAGCATACCGGGCATGAAGTCTTTGATTTCGGTACGACGCTGCACCAGAATCTTGCCCATGCCGTCATGCACCACGATATAGGTGGCGCGATGACGCAGGCACTGCGCACGCATCTGCGCGCGACTGGCCTGCGCAATCACTTCATTCTCTTCGTTAACGATATCTACCCATTCGATACCGTTATCTGCAGGTTGATCCACCATCCGTAACCCTTTTCTGTTTAGGCGTGCCGGGCACGCGCCTGTTTACTGTTCTTTATTAGAGTGTGCGGTAAGGTAAAGGGTTCTTTTCCCCACCGCAAGACCTCTTCGTGCTTAGCGTTGTTTGCCCGATTCCGTCAGCCAAAGCTGGACCGAAGCACGCTGCCACTGGAACTCAGCATAGTGCTGTAGCTTTACCGGTAGCACATCACCATGCAGAGCCAGACGATTAATCATCACCGCCAAATCGGTATCTGCAATCGACCATTCGCCAAACAGATTCTGCTGTCCATCCGGCAGCAGACGTTGCACCGCCGTAATCAGCTTCTGTGCCGCCTGCTCTCCGGCGCGGCTTAGCGGCGCAAAACGTTCACCGGCAAACAACACTTCGGTTGGGCGCTCCTGACGTAGCGGCATCAGGTCGCTGCGCAGCCATGCCTGAATCTCACGGGCATGGGCGCGCTTTTCCCGGTCGCGCGGGTACAGACGTTCGTACTCCGGTGCCGGGAAGCGCTCCTCAAGATATTCGGCAATCGCTGAGGATTCATTAAGAATAAAATCATCAATTTGCAATGTCGGCACCCGGCAGGTGAGCGACAGCGCACGATAATCATCATCCCATTGCGCATTACGCGACAGATCAACACGTTTCAGGGTGAAGGGAATGCCCTTTTCGGTCAGTGCCACGTAGACCGACATGGCATAAGGGCTGAAGAAAGAAGCATCGGACCACAACGTCATGTTCGGGTAATTCATCGGCTGCCTCGGATGTGCATCTGGAGTGCTTCATGTTTACCGATTTTTATTTAGTAAGGCAATGTGGATCTGAACCGGTAAGACCAGCGCAGACTACGGTTTTTTCATCGTAAGCGTCGGTGCGGTCACGCCAGCCGTGTGCTTCTCTTCTATGCTGAAACTGAGCACATAACAAGCACAAGGAGGCTCAACATGCATCTGCTTATTACCGGCGGCACGGGTTTGATTGGCCGCCATCTGATCCCGCGCCTGTTACAGCTTGGTCAACAGGTGAGCGTGGTGACGCGTGATGTCGCAGCCGCACGCGAGAAGCTGGACCCACGCGTTGCCTGCTGGTCCGGCCTTGCGCAGCAGCAGGACCTCAATGGTATCGATGGGGTGATTAACCTTGCCGGTGAGCCCATCGCCGACAAGCGCTGGACCGCAGAACAGAAACAACTGCTGTGCGAAAGCCGCTGGCAGGTAACCGAACGCCTGGTGTCGCTGATCCATGCCAGCAGCCAGCCGCCGAAATTTTTGATCTCCGGCTCAGCCACCGGTTTCTATGGCGATACTGGCGATTTGATACTGACCGAAGACGATCCCGGCCATGAAGAGTTTACCCATACGCTATGTGCCCGCTGGGAGCAGCTGGCGCTGGCGGCGCAGAGCGATCGTACCCGGGTGTGCCTGCTGCGTACCGGCGTGGTACTGGCGAAGGAAGGCGGTGCGCTGGCAAAAATGAAGCTGCCGTTCAGGCTCGGCGTCGGTGGCCCCATCGGTAGCGGCAAACAATATCTGCCATGGATTCATATCGACGACCTGGTGAATGCGATCTGGTGGCTGATTGATAATCCGTTGCAGGGGCCATTCAATCTGGTGTCACCCTATGCGGTCCGCAACGAACAATTTGCTGCCACGCTCGGCCAGGTGATGCATCGTCCGGCCTTTATGCGCACCCCGGCCAGCGCTATCAGGCTGATGATGGGTGAGTCTGCCGTGCTGGTGCTCGGCGGCCAGCATGTGCTGCCGAAACGGCTGGAGGAGTCAGGATTTGGTTTTCGCTGGTATGACTTGCAGGAGGCATTGCAGGATACGGCGGCGTAACGGAATCGCCAGGTCGCCAATCCATGGCGACCTGGTTACCGCAGATTATTTCAGCGAGCCTTTCAGGAACTGCTGCAAACGCGGGCTTTTCGGGTTGTTAAACACTTCATCGGGCGCACCCTGCTCTTCAATTTTCCCCTGATGCAGGAAAATCACATGGCTGGAGACGTGACGGGCAAACTCCATTTCGTGGGTGACCACCACCATGGTTTTCCCTTCTTCAGCCAGCTTCTGCATGATGCGCAGCACTTCACCGACCAGCTCCGGGTCAAGCGCCGAAGTCGGTTCATCAAATAACAGCACTTCCGGTTCCATCGCCAGCGCACGGGCGATGGAAACGCGCTGCTGCTGACCACCGGACAGGTGCACCGGATATTTGGCACGGGCGCGTTCATCAATGCCGACTTTATCCAGATACTTAATCGCACGTTCGCGCGCTTCGGTTTTGCTCAGGCCCAGCACCTGAATCGGTGCTTCCATCACGTTCTCCAGCACCGTCATGTGGCTCCACAGGTTGAAGTGCTGGAACACCATGGTGAGACGGGTACGCAGCGAACGCAACTGCTCCTTATTCGAGACCTTCAGCTGACCATCGGTGTCGCGCACCAGGTTGATCTGCTCATTGTTAACTGCGATGGTGCCTTCACTCGGTTTTTCGAGGAAGTTAATGCAGCGCAGAAAAGTACTTTTCCCGGAACCGGACGAGCCAATGATACTAATAACGTCACCGGCATCCGCCTGTAATGACACGCCTTTCAGGACTTCATGTTCACCGTAACGCTTGTGCAGTTCGGTAACGCTTAATTTATTTTCAGCCATAGGTTACTCAATGCGATGAAGAAGGTTTCACGTGGGCCAGCCAGCGGCGCTCCGCCATACGGAACAGGCTAATCAACACGTAAGAGATAATCAGGTACAGCACCGCGGCAATACCAAAAGCGACAAACGGCTGATAGGTAGCGGAGTTGATATCACGCGCCACTTTCAGCAGGTCTGGCACTGTGGCGGTAAACGCCAGCGCGGTGGAGTGCAGCATCAGGATCACTTCATTGCTATAGGCAGGCAGCGCGGTACGCAGCGCCGAAGGCAGAATGATGCAACGATACAATTTAAAGGTTGAGAACCCATAGGCGCGTGCCGCTTCGATTTCACCGTGTGGTACGGCGCGAATAGCCCCGGCAAACATTTCGGTAGTATAGGCGCAGGTGTTGAGGGTAAACGCCAGCAGGGTACAGTTAAGTCCGCTGCGGAAGAAGGCGTTCAGCAATTCGGACCCTTTCACTACTTCCAGCGTATACATGCCGGAGTAGAACACCAGCAGCTGCACATACAATGGCGTACCGCGGAATATGTAGGTGAACAACCATACCGGGGTGGAGATAAAGCGATTGGGTGACACCCGGGCAATCGACAGCAACACCGCCAGACAGCCGCCAATCGCCACAGAAATAATCAACAGCCACAGGGTGATAGCCACGCCGGTAAAACGGTAACCATCGGTCCAGAGCAGGGATTTCCAATACTCCTGAATAATATCGATCATAGCTCTGCCCTTTTCACACCCACTGAGTAGCGGCGTTCAAGCCACCACAGCACGCCGTTCGACAGCGTGGTAAACACCAGATAAATCACCCCGGCAACAATCGCGAAGTAGAACGGCTGCCAGGTGCTTTTACCTGCCAGCTGGGTGGCTTTCACCACATCCTCAAGGCCGAGCAGCGAAACCAGCGCGGTCGCTTTGAGGATCACCTGCCAGTTGTTACCGATGCCTGGCAGCGCAAAGCGCATCATCGCCGGGAACAGAATGCGACGGAAAGTTTGCGAGCCGGTAAAACCAAACGCGGTGGCCGCTTCAATCTGCCCCTTCGGCACAGCGAGAAACGCACCACGGAAGGTTTCAGTAAAGTAAGCACCATAGATAAAGCCGAGGGTGATGATACCGGCCACCATCGGGTCGATATCGAACTGCGCGACACCCATCGCATCGGTCAGGGAGTTCAGGGCGATCTGCAGACCGTAGAAAATCAGCAGCATCAACACCAGATCCGGTACACCGCGAATCAGCGTGGTGTAGCCTTCAAAAAGCATCGCCAGCGGGCGATTGCGGGAAAGTTTGGCGCCAGCGCCAATTAAACCAAGCACCACGGCCAGCAACACCGAACTGAGCGCCAGTTCCAGTGTAACCAGGGTGCCTTTTAGAATGACGTCAGAATAGCCATACAACATGAATTTGATCCTGTCGTGGGGAAATTAACGAAGCACTGCCCGCATGTCGCGGGCAGTCTGGTAGACAGGATAATCAGTCACCGTACACATTGAAATCAAAGTATTTCTTCGCAATCTTGTCGTAAGTACCGTCTTTGCGCATCGCTTCGAAGGCTTTGTCGATGGCGGCTTTCAGATCCGCATCATCTTTACGCAGGCCCATACCGGTGCCGACGCCAAAGATTTTATCATCTTTCACCGCCGGGCCAGCAAAGGCGTAGTTTTTACCTACCGGCTGCTTCAGGAAACCTTCGCTCGCCTGCACTTCGTCCTGGAAAGCGGCATCGATACGGCCCGCATTCAGGTCCTGATACACCAGATCCTGGTTAGCATACGGCGTAACGGTGACCCCCTGCGGACGCCAGTATTGATTGGCGTAAGTTTCCTGGGTAGTGCCCTGCAACAGACCAATATTCTTGCCTTTCAGTGACTCAATGGTCGGCTGAATGGTGGAACCTTTTGGTGCAACCAGACGGGCGTTTGCTGCGTAGAGTTTTTCAGAGAAGCCAATCTCTTCCTGACGCTTTTCAGTAATGGAAAGTGAAGAGATGATGGCATCGATCTTCTTCGCTTTCAGCGACGGGATCAGCGCATCGAAATCGCTTTCCACATAAGTACATTTAGTCTTGATGCGTTTACAGATCTCGTTAGCCAGATCAATGTCAAAACCCACTAACTGTCCTTGCGCGTTTTTCGATTCAAACGGCGGGTAAGTCGGGTCAGTCCCGATGCGCAGCGTATGCGGTACCGCCGCGAACACGCTCGCGGCGCTGGACATTGCCAGCATCAGAGAAAGAGCCAGAACTCGCTTTTTCATAGGTAACCCTCAAGTGAAGTGCTTTTTGTTATGTGGTGCGTGATGTGTTTGCGCTGTTTAATTTGCATGTTTCATGCCAGTTGTGCAAATTGGCGAAACCCTGTACAGACGCACTAAATCCTGCGTCCACCAGGGGCGCAAGCACTTAGTTTGTGAGGAAAATATAACAGTCGGGTGAGCAGGAAAAAGCGACATTGTTAACTTTTGGTGCATGAAATGCACGAAGAGTGATCCTGCGCGCAATTTCGCACCATAACAGTGCAACTCTGCACCATTTATGCGCCTTGCCAGCGAGTGAACAGATCCTGCGGTAACTCAATATCGAACTGGTCCAATACGCGATTGACCGTTTGATCCACCAGCTCGGCAATATTTTGCGGACGGTGATAAAACGCGGGTACCGGCGGCATAATCACGGCGCCCAGTTCAGCGGCAGTGGTCATCATACGCAGATGGCCTACGTGCAACGGGGTTTCCCGCACACACAGCACCAGTTTGCGCTGCTCTTTCAGCACCACGTCAGCGGCACGCGTCAGCAGGCTATCGCTGTAGCTGTGCACAATGCCGGACAGGGTTTTCATCGAACAGGGGAGGATCACCATGCCAAGTGTTTTAAATGAACCGGAGGAAATGCTGGCTGCAATATCGCGCACGTCATGCACCACATTGGCCAGTGCCTGCACCTCGCGCAGATTGAAATCGGTTTCCAGCGCCAGGGTCTGACGCGCAGCCTGACTCATCACCAGATGGGTTTCCACCTCGGCCAGCGGTTGTAACACCTGCAACAGGCGCACGCCGTAGATTGCGCCGCTGGCGCCGGAAATACCAATGATGAGTCGTTTCATAATTATTTTGCCCTGCAGGTAAACCACAATCATAACCCGCAGCAGAAGAGGAAGACAAACCAGGAGGGAAATGCAGCGCCCGCCTGAATATCAGACGGGCGCAGGGACTTAACCTTCGTTATGTAATTCCAGACCTTCCACTTCAGTCTGACGTGCAATAGCTTTTGCATCGTCATTACGCAGTGACTGGAGGTAATCAAGATAACGTTGGTCAACGTCTTTAGTCACGTAGATACCGTTAAATACCGAGCACTCAAACTGCGCGATATCCGGGTTCTCTTCGCGTACTGCTTCGATCAGATCGTCGAGGTCCTGGAAAATCAACGCATCGGCTTTAATCAGCTGACGAATCTCTTCCACTTCACGACCATGGGCGATCAGCTCGGTCGCGCTCGGCATATCGATGCCATACACGTTCGGGAAACGAATTTCCGGCGCGGCTGAAGCCAGATAGACGCGCTTCGCACCCGCTTCGCGTGCCATCTCGATAATTTGCTCCGAGGTGGTACCACGCACGATAGAGTCATCCACCAGCAGCACGTTCTTATCACGGAACTCAGCACGGTTGGCGTTCAGCTTGCGGCGTACCGCGCTGCGACGCAGATGCTGGCCCGGCATGATGAAGGTACGGCCAACGTAGCGGTTTTTCACAAATCCCTGACGATAAGGTTTATCGAGGATACGTGCGATTTCCAGCGCCACATCGGTTGAGGTTTCCGGAATCGGGATCACCACATCGATATCAAGATCTTCCCACTCACGCGCGATCTTCGCACCCAGCTTGGTGCCCATACGTACGCGCGCACTGTAGACCGAAATTTTGTCGAGGAAGGAGTCCGGACGCGCAAAGTAGACATACTCGAACAGGCACGGATTGCTTTTCGGGTTCTCAGCACACTGACGCGTGGAGAGCTGGCCCTGCTCGGTGATGTAGACCGCTTCACCCGGTGCCACGTCACGAATGAATTCAAAGCCCAGCGTATCCAGCGCCACGCTTTCAGACGCGACCATATACTCGATACGGCCATCGGCGATTTGGCGTTTACCCAGCACCAGCGGACGGATGCCGTTAGGATCGCGGAAGGCAACCATGCCATGACCGATAATCATCGAAACCACCGCGTAAGCACCACGCACCTGCTGGTGCACGGCAGCCACCGCGGCAAAAATGTTGTCAGCTTCCAGCGGGTAATGCTGAAAACGGTCCAGCTCCTGCGCAAAGATGTTGAGCAGAATTTCGGAATCAGAGGTGGTGTTGACGTGACGGCGACCCACTTCGAACAGCTGCTTACGCAGTTCGTGCGCGTTGGTCAGGTTACCGTTGTGCGCCAGCGTAATGCCGTAAGGGGAGTTCACATAGAAAGGTTGCGCTTCAGAGGCGCTGGAGCTGCCTGCTGTCGGATAACGTACGTGACCAATCCCGATGTTGCCTTGCAAACGCTGCATGTGGCGTGCTTCGAAGACATCGCTCACCAGCCCATTGGCTTTGCGCAGACGAAAGCAGTTAAGCGCATCGATGGTACAAATGCCGGCGGCATCCTGCCCGCGGTGCTGCAGCACCGTTAACGCGTCATAGATCGACTGGTTTACTGGCATAAAACCGGTGATACCAACAATACCGCACATGTTGTCATTTCCTCATTAGCCGCACTCCCGGTGGCGTCACCGGGGTAAAAAACTCGACGTGCTTTTCAGATAGTCAAAAAACCACCTGATGATGTAACTGAACTGGGGAATGAGTTGGGACTGCTGCCAGTCCGGGCTTTTCGAGAAGCCGGTGAATGTATCAAGGAAGAAGAGAATAGCGGCAACGATTAGCACGCCACGCAACGCCCCGAAACAGACCCCCAACACCCTGTCGGTTCCCGACAGGCCGGTCTTTTCAACCAGCGTGCCGATCACATAGTTCACGATGGCACCCACAATCAGGGTAGCAACGAACAGTACCGCGATAGCGATACCGTTACGAACCAGTTCGTCGTCAAAACCTGTAAACCAGACTGCAAGGTAGGCGTAGTAGTGACTGGCGACAAAAAACGCACATCCCCAGGTAACGAGAGATAAGGCTTCCCGGACAAACCCGCGAACCAGGCTGACCAGAGCCGAAAAACTAACTACCGCAATAATGACGTAATCAATCCAGATCATGAACTCTTCCAGCGCCAGCGCGATTGCACCCCTGCATCCAGTTCGGGGCGCATTCTAACAGAAAAAGAAAACGTTTGCGTAGGGTTTTCCGGTTCCGTATCCATAAAAAGGGCGAAGAAAAAAAATCACCTCGCCCCGACGTATCTCAGCAAGGTAACCAACTGAAATAAAATAATTTTTCTGTCATCAATTTGATGAACAACCTGTGCTATACCGCGCCTTTTTCTGCTATCGGCGCGGCTTATCAACGGTTTAGCGCGTGCTGTACGGTTTGACGACCCCACCGAGTCCGGAAAGGTTTTTCAGCTCACCCAGCGCCGCCTGCATCTTCGCTTTTGACGCATCCGGCCCGACATAAATACGGGTGATCTGGCCTTGAACTGGCGTTGACGGCACCGTAAAGGCGCGATAGCCCGAGAGACGCAACTGCGCCACAATCTCGTTGACCTTCGCTGCGTTTTTCAACGCCCCGAGCTGCACCACATAAGCCTGACCCGCGGGTGCTGGCGCTTCTGCTTCACTCTGCTTCGGCGTTTCGACCGGTTTCGGCTGTTCCACCGGCTTAGGCTCAACCGGTTTCGGCCTGGGTTGCTCAATCGGTTTCGGCTTAGGCTGCTCGACGGGTTTAGGTTTCGGCGTCTGTACCGGCGCGCTTTGATGGATCGGCGGCGGCGTCACCACACTGGGTTCGCTATTCTGAGCTGGCTGAGTATTGCCGCTCTCTGCCGGACTGGTGGACGTTTTGCTATTGGTCGCACTCGGCTCGGTCGTCGAACCCGCGCCTTCCGGCGGCTGAGCAGGCAACGGCTGGGTGACCGGTGGCACCATCTCGCTGTCCTGCTGATCATCCGGTTTCGGCACCAGCGGAATGGCAGCGAACTCCTCTTTGTAGTGCTTTTTCTTACCATCCAGCAGGCCAGGTAAGACGATGACGCCAACCGCCACCAGAATCACTGTGCCAACCAAACGGTTCTGAAACTTACTTGCCACTGCCGTTCTCCGCTGCCATCGATTCCATTACCTGTGCCACGGTGTGGAAAGAACCACACACCAGAATCACGTCCTCGGGATGCGCCTGCAACCGCGCTGCCTGCCAGGCAGCATCCACGGTAGCAAATGCTTCACCACTCGCGAGATGGGCAATCAGCTGCTCCGCTGTCGCACCGCGTGGGCCCTCAAGGGGAGCGCAGTACCAGCTATCCACCTGAGGTGCCAGCGCCGCCAGCGTTCCCGCGATATCTTTATCATGCAGCATACCTACCACCGCATGAACCTTACCGGAACGCGGCAGTTCCGCCAGACGCGAAGCCAGATAATAAGCGGCGTGGGGATTATGTGCTACATCCAGGATCACACGTGGTGATTCACTGACCGTCTGGAAACGACCCGGCAAAATAGCCAGCGGCAGATGCTGACGAATAATCGCCTCGCTAACCGGTAAACCCGACGCACGCAGCGCGATAAGCGCGGTCGCGGCATTGGGTAACGGCACCTGCGGTAACGGCAGGTCGCGCAATTCACCCTGCGCATCCTGCAGCGTCCAGCTGTCGCCATGCTGCTGCCATTGCCAGTCGTGGTTACGCTGCAACAGCAATGCGCCCTTCTCTGCCGCAACGATCGCGATGGTATGCGGCATATCCGGTTCCCCCACTACGGCCGGTTTACCTGCACGGAACACACCCGCTTTTTCACGGCCAATGCTTTCGCGATCCGGCCCCAGCCAGTCGGTGTGGTCCAGCGCGATGCTGGTGACCACCGCCACATTGGCATCGACGATATTAGTCGCGTCGAGGCGTCCACCCAGGCCGACCTCAAGGATCACCACATCCAGCCCCGCTTCACGGAACAGATTTAACGCGGATAAGGTACCGAACTCGAAATAGGTCAGCGAGATGTCGCCGCGCCCGGCTTCAATGGCGGCAAAACTGGCGCTGTGCAGAGCTTCATCCAGCTCCTCGCCCTGAATGCGCACCCGTTCGGTGTATCGCACCAGATGCGGTGAACTGTAGACCCCGACACGGAAACCGGCGGCCATCAGTAACGTTTCCAGCGTACGGCAGGTGGTGCCTTTGCCATTGGTTCCGGCAACAGTGAAGACGAAGGGAGCAGGTTTTAGCAGGTTGAGGCGTGCAGCGACGCGTTGAATACGATCCAGACCCAGTTCGATGGTCTGAGAATGCAGATGTTCAAGATAATGAAGCCACGTGGCCAAAGGCGACGTGGCTTGAGGAAGGTGAAGAGTGTCCATGTTTCCCGTTCAGCATGTGTCGCGGCATTAGTAAAAAGGCGCATTGCTGCGCCTTTCCGTTGCCTGTCAGGCCTCGCTGCTTTCCGGCTCAGCCGCAGTGGGCTGATCACCATCCTGCAGCGGCGCTGGCAGGTTCATCATTTTCGCCAGCAGGCTTGCCAGCTTAAAGCGCATTTCCGGACGACGGATGATCATATCGATCGCGCCTTTCTCAATCAGGAATTCACTGCGCTGGAAGCCCGGCGGCAGTTTTTCACGTACGGTCTGCTCGATAACACGTGGGCCGGCAAAGCCGATCAACGCTTTCGGTTCCGCGACGTTAAGATCGCCCAGCATCGCGAAGCTGGCAGAAACGCCACCCATGGTTGGGTCAGTCAGTACCGAGATATACGGCAGACCGCGTTCCTGCATTTTCGCCAGCGCTGCACTGGTTTTCGCCATCTGCATCAGCGACATCAACGCTTCCTGCATACGTGCACCACCACTGGCGGAGAAGCAGATCAGTGGGCAGTTATCTTCCAGCGCCTGTTCAACTGCACGCACAAAGCGAGCACCAACAACCGAACCCATTGAGCCACCCATAAAGGCAAACTCAAACGCCGCAGCCACCACCGGCATACCGTGCAGCTGACCTTTCATGACGATCAGGGCATCTTTCTCGTCGGTTTCTTTCTGCGCCGCAGACAGACGATCTTTGTACTTTTTCGAGTCACGGAACTTCAGCAGATCCTTCGGTTCCAGCTCGCTACCTAATTCTACCAGTGTTCCTTCATCCAGCAGGCTATGCAGGCGCTCACGGCCATGCATGCGCATGTGATGGTCGCACTTCGGGCAGACCTCAAGATTACGCTCCAGCTCGGCGCGATACAGCACCTGGCCACAGCTGTCGCACTTAGTCCACACCCCTTCCGGGATACTGGCACGGCGCGTCGGCGTAATATTGCTTTTGTTAAGTATGCGTTCAATCCAGCTCATTGATGACCTTTCTGTTTAAAACCGACCTGGTCCAGTCTTCTCATTGCTGCTGAAATCACCTTCAGCAGGCCGTAAATGTCGCTCATTAAACCACAACCGCTTCTCGCTGTGGATAAAAATCTGGTTTTGCGCTTACTGAGATTTCTGCTGACGTGCCTGACGGCGATGACGCCAGACTTCAATTACGCCCGGCAGAATCGACACCACAATAATCGCGACGATCAGCAGTTTCAGGTTCTCCTGCACCACCGGCAGATCCCCAAACAGGTAGCCCGCGTAAGAGAACAGCAGCACCCACAGCAGCGCACCCGAGACGTTAAAGAGCGCGAAGTGGCGATAAGACATATGTCCCATCCCTGCCACAAAGGGGGCAAAGGTTCGCACGATTGGTACAAAGCGCGCAAGTATAATGGTTTTACCGCCATGGCGTTCGTAGAAGGCGTGGGTCTTGTCCAGGTAGCTGCGACGGAAAATCTTCGAGTTGGGATTGCTGAATAACTTCTCACCAAACAGGCGACCAATGGTGTAGTTAACCGCATCACCCAGAATCGCCGCGATCACCATCAATGCCACCATCATATGCACATTGAGGTCGTTGCTGGGCAGCGCCGCCAGCGCACCGGCCACAAATAACAGCGAATCACCCGGCAGGAAAGGTGTCACCACCAGCCCGGTTTCGCAGAACAGAATCAGGAACAGAATGGCGTAAATCCAGATGCCATACTGCGCCACCAGTTCGGCCAAATGCACATCAATATGCAGGATAAAATCGACGATAAAATGGATGAACTCCATAAAGCCAGGCTCCTTACATCCTTCGGGTAACAATTAATCTGCGAGGAACAACGGTCCCAGCGCAGGCTGAGGTAACGCAAAGTGGGATGGATAATCCACCGCCACCAAATACAAACCCTCGGCTCGGGCCGTTGCGGCCGCAAGTGTGCGATCTTTCGCTGCCAGTAACGTCGCCATCCAGTCTTCCGGCTGATTACCACAGCCAATTTCCATCAGGCTACCCACGATATTGCGCACCATATGATGCACAAACGCATTGGCCTTAATATCGACAATGACGTATGGCCCCTGGCGCGTGACGTTCAGATGCATCACATTGCGCCACGGCGTACGTGACTGGCACTGCACCGCGCGAAACGACGTGAAATCATTTTCGCCCAGCAGACACTGACCGGCGCGCTGCATCTTTTCGGCATCCAGCGGATGGTAAAAATGCGTTACACCATTGCCGAGAATCGCCGGACGCAGCCGCTGGTTGTATATCACGTAGCGATAACGGCGCGCCGTGGCGCTGAAGCGGGCATGAAACTCGTCCGGCACCGCTTTCACCCAGCGCACCGCGATGTCCGGTGGCAGATTGGCGTTGACGCCCAGCGTCCAGGCTCCGTCGGCACGCTGCGAAGTGGTTTCAAAATGCACCACCTGACCGGTGCCGTGCACGCCGGCATCAGTACGCCCGGCGCAGAACACGCTGACCGGATGATTCGCCACTTGCGACAGCGCTTTTTCCAGCTTTTCCTGCACGCTGCGGACTTCCTGCTGCCGCTGCCAGCCGTAGTAACGGCTGCCATCATATTCAATGCCTAACGCCAGCTTATGCGTGTTACCTTCAGACAACATTAATACAGATACTCCTGCACTAACTTCTCAGCAGTTTTCACCGCCATCAGCGCACCGCCGAAACGGATGTTGTCCGCCACCGACCAGAATTGCAGCAGCTCAGGAATACCATAATCATTGCGGACACAACCGATGCTCAGCTCACCGTTACCGGAAGCATCCTGCACCTGGGTTGGGTAGTCGCCCTCGTCGCTGAGACGGATATCATCCGCCCGCGCCAGTTCATCCCGCGCTTCTTCGGCAGACAGCGGGCGCAGATTCTCCAGGTGTACGATTTGCGCATTGCCGTAGAACACCGGCACCTGCACGCTGCTCACTGCAATCGGTAAGCCTTCGTCCTGCAACACCTTGCGTACCTGATCCACCAGACGACGTTCACTTTCCACGCTGCCCTGACTGTCCACCAGCTGCGGCAGCAGGTTGAACGCCAGCTGGCGGCCATAATAATGTTCATCCGCCGGGACGCCGTTCAGCAAACGCGCGCTCTCTCCAGCCAGCGCATCCACCGCGCTTTTACCATCACTGGAGACAGAAATCAGGTTGGTCACCTGTAAACGGCCCAGACCGGCGGCTTCCACCAGCGGTTTGATGGCGCTCAGTAACTGGCTGACCAGGCTATCCGCTACGCAAATGATGTTACGGTTGCGATAATCCGCCAGCACTTGTGGATTGACATCCGGCACCACCAGCGGCACATCCGGCTCCAGTGCGAACAAATCGCTGCTGTCGATCACCAGGCAACCCTGGCTGGCCGCTTCTTCGGCGTAACGCGCGGCGGCGTTACGCCCCGCAGCGAAAAACGCCAGCTGGGCCTGGGACCAGTCAAATTCTGCCGCATCCTCTACCCGCACCGAGCGACCTTCGAAACGCTTAATTTCGCCTGCGCCGTTTTCGCTCGCCAGCAAATAGATTTCACCAACCGGGAACTGGCGTTCCGCCAGCAGTTCCAGTACAGCGTTCCCTACTGCGCCTGTCGCGCCCAATAGCGCAATATTCCAGCCGTCAGACATGTTGGTTTACTCCAGACAATGACATAAAAACAGAAGGCGGTGATATTCACCGCCCATTAATTCGGACAAATCAGGCACCTGCCGGTTGCAGCGTGGCGCGGAACCCGAGTTGATTAAGCATGTCCGCCGCCCCGGCGTCATCGCAAATCACCTGCAATGATGACCATTCGCGGCGTTCTTCATATTGCTTACGCAGGCGGTCAAACTCGCCCGGCTGCGCCGCCACTTTACGCAGCGGAGCATCATCGCGGCGCACATCATACACCAGGTGCACCAGACGTTTCAGCACTGGCTGGTCAAGCTTGCCGTGTAAGGTAATGCTGCCAAACTCCGGGGCGGGCAGCAGGCTTTCCAGCGGCACCTGCTGCGGCTGACCGAGAAACTCACACCAGGCTTCAAACACCTGCGTGGTACCGCGCGCTTTGCCTTCGAGGGTGTAACCGGCGATATGGGCGGTGGCAATGTCCACCTTATCCAGCAGTTCCAGCGACAGCTCCGGTTCCGGCTCCCACACATCCAGCACCACGCTGAGATCCTGGCGCATATTCAGCACTTGCAGCAGTGCCGCGTTATCCACCACCGGGCCACGACAGGCGTTGATCAGAATGGTATTCGGTCGCAGCGCCATCAGCAGCGCCGCATCCGCAAGATGCCAGCTTTTATACCGGCCATCTTTAAATAACGGCGTATGGAAGGTGAGAATATCGGCCTGCGCCACCAGTTCATCCAGCGAGTGGAAAACTTCCGCATCACCGCGATCGGCACGCGGCGGATCGCACAACAGGGTTTTCACGCCCCACGCCTGCAAGCGTTTTTGCAGACGACCACCGACATTGCCTACGCCGACAATCCCCACGGTACGATCGCGCAGATTAAAACCATCGCGCTCCGCCAGCAGCAGCAGCGAGGAGAAGACATATTCCACCACTGCGATGGCGTTGCAGCCCGGCGCGGCGGAGAAGGCGATACCCGCCTCCACCAGCGAGGTCTCATCGATATGGTCGGTGCCCGCCGTCGCGGTACCGACAAATTTCACCGGCGTACCGGCCAGCAGGGCCGCATTGACTTTGGTGACTGACCGCACCATCAGCCCGCTGGCATCAGCGAGTTCAGCTTCCGGTAAGGGACGTCCCGGCACCGCCAGCACCTCACCGGTGCGGCTAAAGAGTTCACGGGCATACGGCATGTTTTCATCGACGAGAATTTTCACCACGGCAGTCCTGTAAATTCGAAAGGCCCATATTCTGGCACAAAGCCTTTGATTAACCTAACCGGCTACGATAGCGATCCGGTGTGGTCCCGGCCTGGTGCTGAAACATGACAATCAGCGCCGAGGCGGAGCTGTAGCCCAGCTCAAAAGCAATCGCCTGTACACTCATCCCCTGCTCCAGCAAGGCAATCGCACGCAAAAAACGCAGACGTTGTCGCCACTCGCTAAAGGACATATGCAGCTGCTGCTGGCAACGCCGCGCCAGCGTACGCTCGGTGGTAAACACCCGTTTAGCCCATTGTGCCAGCGTGGTGTTATCGCCGGGATGCGCCTGGAGCGCGTGCAGAATCGGTGCCAGCAATTTGTCATCCGAGGTGGGCAGATAGCTTTTATGCGATGGCGCGAGGCGCAGCCGGTCACATAGCACCTCGCACAATCGCCAGTCTGCTTCACTGCGTGGCTGCTCCAGGTTGCGTTGGGCAAACTCGTCCATAATGGCATGAACGATGGCATCCGCATTCAACAGGCAGGCTTGTGATGGCAAGCCCAGGCAAAGATCGGCGGCAATATTGAAGGTGCGAAACTGCGCTTGACGATGGTTATAGCTGCTGTGGCGCTGGCCGGGTGGGATCCAGATCGGCATATCGGCTGGCGTCAGCAGGCGCTCCCCTTCCACCTCCATCTCCAGCACATGGCTTTTGACGACAATCAGCTGCCCCCAGGGATGGGCGTGGGGCAGATACTCGGTATTGGCGTTGGCCTGCTCGAAGCGCATAAAGTAGCGCAGCTGTGAGGCATCGAGCGGCGGCTGATATTCAACCTGTAAACTCATTCTGTCCGGTCATTAATGATTTTTGTCCGATTTTAGTTATCTGTCTTAAACCGGTCAAATGTAAACTTTTCGCGTTTACTTTCTGGAGCCGTACGATGAATTTTCTCTTTCCGCTGGTGGCGGTGCTGATCTGGTCGATCAACACCATCGTCAGCAAACTCTCCGCCGGGAGCATCGATCCCGCCGCCATCTCCTTTTATCGCTGGATTCTGGCGCTGGTGGTGCTGACGCCGTTTGCGTTGCCTGGCGTCTGGCGTCATCGTCGGCAAATTATCGCCAGCAGCGGACGCCTGCTGATCCTCGGCCTCCTCGGTATGGTGCTGTATCAAAGCCTTGCCTATTACGCGGCGCATAGCGTATCGGCGGTGATGATGGGGATTCTTGGGGCCACCATTCCACTGCTGACCATTCTGCTCAGCCTGGTGGTGTTACGTCTGGCTCCGACGCGCGGGATTTTAATTGGCGGATTGCTGTCGTTTGCCGGTCTGGTGTGGCTGGTCAGCGCTGGCAACCCGGCACAGCTGCTGCATCAGCGCCTCGGCAATGGTGAATTGATGATGCTGGCCGCTTCAACCTCCTACGCGTTGTACGGCGTGCTGACCAAACGCTGGGCCATCCCTCTGCCGACCTGGCAAAGTTTATATGTGCAGATTTTCTTTGGCGTGCTGTTGCTGCTGCCCGGCTTTCTGCGCACGCCGGATGTGTCGCTTAATGCGCATAATATCCCGCTGGTGCTGTTTGCCGGGCTGTTCGCGTCGATCATCGCCCCATTCCTGTGGATCCTGGGCGTGCAGCGCCTCGGGGCCAGCACCACCAGCATCTTTATGAATTTTGTCCCGGCCTTTACCGCCGTCATTGCGATCCTGTTCCTGCATGAACAGCTGCATGGTTATCACTGGATTGGCGGCGGCATGACGTTGCTGGGGGTGATTCTGGCACAGCGGCTGCGCACGCCGTTACGTCGCCCCCGGACAGTCACGCCCCTGTCAGTGGAAGCTGATCGTCACCCGTAGCCCGCCCAGTTGCGGGCTGCGGTCCAGCCTTAACTCCGCGCCATGCCAGGCGCAGATATCTTTTACCAGCGCCAGACCGATACCGGCACCGGGTTGTTGCTGGCCGTTATCCAGCCGCGAGAAAGGTTGCAGCGCCTGTTGCTGCTGGGCATCGTCAATCCCTGGCCCGCTATCCTCAATTTCCATCATCCCGGATGCTATGCGTGCCGTCACAGTGCCGTGTACGGGGGTGTATTTGATGGCGTTATCCAGCAGGTTGCTGCACAACTCCGCCAGCAGCAGCGCATCGCCCTGTACCTGACATTGGCTATCCCCTTCGTAACCGAGATCGATCTGCTTATGGCGCGCCGCTGCATAGCCACTGAAGCATGCCTGCTGCGCAATGGCCGCCAGATCAACGCGCTCCAGCGGTTTATCTTCGCCGTGGCGGGCTTTGATCTGCGCCAGCTGCAACAGTCGATCGGTGAGATGTACGGTGTCTTCCAGGGTATGGCGCATCCCTTGCAGGCTTTCACGCCATTGCCGTGGATCGTCGCTGTTAAGTGCCACGCCCACCTGGGTTTTCAGAATGGTGAGCGGCGTGCGCAGTTGGTGGGACACATCGGCGCTAAAACGTTCCTGACGCGCCAGCAAACCACGCAACCGCTCCAGATGACGGTTGAACGCGATAATCAGCGGCTGTAGCTCGGACCAGGGCAGCAATGACGGCAAAGGCTGCAACTCCCCCGGAGCACGGCGCAGAACGATGCGCGACAAACGACGCAATGGGCGTAGCACCTTACGCGACAACAACCCCGCCAGAATCAGGGTGATCAGTACCAGAATGCTTTGGCTGATCAGTGCGGTACGTAATAAACCCTCGGCAAAGGCATGGCGAGAATTAAGGGTTTCCGCCACCAGTACCAGAGCCATGCCCTCCACGCCCTCTTCACTAATCGGTTGCCACAGGGCAACCACCCGAATCGGCTGCTGGCGATAGCGGGCATCGTAGAAATGAACCAGCGCCGGAAACAGCGTGGAGAGCGGCGCATTACGCGGCAGCGGCGGTAAATCCTCGTAGCCTGACAACGTTTGCCCTTCTGGCGAGATCACCTGATAGAAAAGTTGATCGTTCATATTGCGTTCAAAACTGTCGAGCACCACCCAGGGAACATCCACCTGCAATTGTCGCTGCCGCACCACCAGCCGTTCAGCCACGGTGCGCGCGGAAGCCACCAGCGAACGATCATAAGCCTGATTCGCCGCCTGAAGCGCGCTGTAATAATGGGTGTATACCGATAATCCCCACAGCAGCACCAGCGGCACACCCAGCCATAGCAGCAACTCGCCGCGCAGCGAGCGAATCAGGCGCATGGCTGACACTCAAGGCTATAGCCCAACCCGCGCAGCGTGACGATCGCCACATCACTACCCGCCAGTTTTTTACGCACCCGGTGCACATATAACTCGATGGTTTCCGGGCTGGCCTCATCACGCAGGGAAAAAGTTTGTTCATAGAGATGCTGGCGCGATACCGGGTGGCCGGGACGCCGCATTAAGGTGGTCAGCACGCTGGCTTCACGCGGAGTCAGATGTAATGGCTGGCGATTCAGCAGGAAACAACCTTCATTGTCCCGCTCCAGCTGGCCGATCACTTGCGATTGCGGCGTTTGCCCGTGGCTGCGGCGCAGCAAGGCACGCAGCCGGGCTTCCAGCTCATCCAGCTCGAAGGGTTTGGTCAGATAATCATCTGCCCCGGCGTTCAGCCCCTGTACCCGCTGTGCCAGGGCGTTACGTGCGGTCAGCAGCAGCACGGGAACATTCTGCCCACGCCGTCGGAGCCGCGTCAGCACCTCAAGACCATTCATACGCGGCAGCGTCACGTCCAGCACTACCAGGGCATACTCTTCGCTTTGCAGCACATGATCCGCCGCCACACCGTCAGCCACCCAATCTATCGTAAATCCTTTTTGCGTCAGCGCTTTTTGCAACCAGCTCGCCAGCTCGACCGTGTCTTCCACCAGTAAGAGACGCATGTCACACCCCGCCATTTTCCCCGAGGAATGAAAGGTAAATGAAAGGTTGTCACCTTAACAATTCATTAACCGCGAATTTTCGGCGGTAATCACAAACTGGAATCATCAATGGAGCGACAAATGAAAAACAACATTCGCACCCTCCTCGCCACAACCTTACTGGCTATGTCGGTTTCCACCGCGTTCGCGGCGGCACCAGAGCGTACTGAATGTATCGCCCCGGCAAAACCGGGCGGTGGTTTCGATCTCACCTGCAAGTTATTGCAGGTTTCGATGCAGGAAACCGGACAAATCACTACCCCAATGCGCGTTACTTATATGCCAGGTGGCGTAGGTGCGGTGGCGTACAACGCCATCATTGCGCAACGTCCGGCAGAAGCCGGGACGGTCGTTGCCTATTCCGGCGGGTCATTGCTCAATCTTTCCCAGGGCAAGTTTGGTCGCTATACCGTGGATGATGTGAAGTGGCTGGCGGCAATCGGCACCGACTACGGCATGGTTGCGGTACGCAATGATGCACCGTGGCAAAACCTCGGTGAACTGATGGAGGCAATGAAAAAAGATCCCACCAAAGTGGTGGTGGGTGCGGGGGCTTCCATCGGCAGCCAGGACTGGATGAAGACCGCACTGCTGGCGCGCGAGGGCGGTATCGATCCACGCAAAATGCGTTACGTCGCCTTTGAGGGCGGCGGTGAGCCCGTCACCGCACTGCTCGGGAATCATATCCAGGTCGTCTCAGGAGATATGAGTGAAATGGTGCCTCATCTGCAAAGTGGCAAGTTACGCGTGCTGGCAGTGATGGCCGACCAGCGCCTGCCAGGCGAGCTGGCTAACGTCCCCACCGCTAAAGAGCAGGGATTCAACGTTTCCTGGCCGATTATCCGCGGTTACTACCTCGGCCCGAAGGTAAGTGATGCCGATTATCAATGGTGGGAAGCGGCGTTTAAAAAGCTGGTCACGACGAAAGAATTCCAGCAGCAGCGCGATATGCGCGGCCTGTTCGAATTCAATATGTTCGGCAGTGAGCTGGATAGCTATGTGAAGAAGCAGGTTGCTGACTACCGCGAACAGGCGAAATCCTTCGGTCTGGCAAAATAATGGGGGCGATAATGAGCGATCGTATTTTCGCCGCTATCTGGCTGGTGCTCTGTATCGGCGGGCTGTTTATCGCCTGGCAAATTCAAAGCGAATACAGCTATGAGCCGGTTGGACCGCGTCCGTTTCCGATGATGTTGCTGGGGCTGATGGCGGTATGCGCGTTACTGATGCTGCTGCGTAAGCCCGATAACGTGCAGTGGCCTGCGCCTGCCACGCTGAAGAAGCTACTGATACTTTGTGTGTTGCTGCTGCTGTACGGCTGGTTTTTTGAACGACTGGGCTTTGCCCTGTGCACCACGCTGCTGACCTTCGGTATCGGCCTGTTATTCGGTGCACGCTGGTGGGCTGCGGTGATTTCCGGCGGCGTGATGGGTATTGCGCTGTTTTATGCCTTCGATCATCTGCTGGATGTCACGCTGCCGGTCGGCAGCTGGTTCAGTTAACGGGAGATAATGATGGATACCTGGTCTTTTCTGATGCAGGGTTTCGCCGTCGCCATGACGCCGGAAAACCTGATGATCGCCCTGATCGGATGCTTTATTGGCACCATTGTCGGGTTATTGCCTGGTCTTGGGCCGATTAATGGCGTTGCGATTTTGATGCCGCTGGCGTTTGCCCTGCACTTACCGGCGGAGTCGGCGCTGATCCTGCTGGCGACAGTCTATATTGGCTGTGAATATGGCGGGCGCATCTCCTCGATTTTGCTCAATGTGCCGGGCGATGCCGGGGCGATTATGACCGCTCTCGACGGCTACCCGATGGCGCAGCAAGGCAAAGCAGGGGTAGCGCTTTCCATCTCCGCAGTCAGTTCTTTCGTCGGTTCCACCATCGCCATCATCGGCATCATTCTGTTCGCACCGCTGCTGGCTAACTGGTCGCTGGCGTTTGGTCCGGCGGAATACTTCGCGCTGATGGTGTTCGCCATCGCCTGCCTCGGCAGCATGATGAGCCACAACCCGCTGAAGTCATTTCTCGCCGCGTTGATAGGGCTGGGTATGGCGACGGTAGGCGTTGACGCCAATACCGGCGTGTATCGATTCACCTTCGACAGCGTGCATCTCTCCGATGGCATCCAGTTCGTGGTGGTAGTCATTGGGCTGTTCTCGGTCAGCGAGATTCTGCTGATGCTGGAATCCACCAGCAGCGGTCAGAAAATGGTGCGAGCCAGTGGCCGGATGATGTTCAATATGAAAGAGGCGGCGATGTCGACCGGCGCGACACTGCGCGCGTCCTTTATCGGCTTCTTTGTCGGCGTGCTACCCGGTGCCGGTGCGACCATTGCCAGCGCCATCGCGTATATGAGTGAGAAGAAAATCAGCGGCAGCGATCAATTCGGCAAAGGGGATATTCGCGGCGTGGCCGCGCCGGAAGCGGCGAATAACGCCTCCGCCTGCGGTTCCTTCATTCCGATGCTGACGCTGGGGATCCCCGGTTCCGGCACCACGGCGGTGATGGTGGGTGCGCTGACGCTGTACAACATCACCCCCGGCCCGGCGATGTTTACCGAGCAGCCCGATATCGTCTGGGGATTGATTGCCGCGTTGTTGATCGGCAACGTAATGCTGCTGATCATGAACATCCCGATGATCAATATTTTCGCACGGATGCTGACCATTCCATTGTGGTTCCTGGTTCCGGCGATTGCCGCGATATCGGCAGTGGGTGTTTACGCGGTGCACAGTACCACTTTCGATTTATTGCTGATGGTGGGGCTGGGTATTTTCGGTTATATCCTGCGTAAGATGGATTTTCCGATGTCGCCGCTGATCCTCGGCTTTGTGCTGGGAGAAATGCTGGAGCAAAACCTGCGGCGCGCCTTGTCAATCAGCAACGGCAATCTGCCGATCCTATGGGAAAGCCTGATCTGCAAGGTATTGCTGGTGCTGGCGGTGTCGGTACTGGTCGTGCCACCGCTGTGGAAACGCTGGCGACGTAAACGCCTGAAGTTGGCCGAGGCAAAATAATTCCCTGCTGCCTGCTGCCCCCGTGGATTTCCCGGGGGCTTTTGCTATCATATGGCCTCGTTTTTCCGGCGCACCCGGATCTGACTCAGTTTTCAAGGATTCCGCCATGCAACCTCTCAGCGGTCCCGGTGTGCCCTCGGGCGATCGTTCCCCTCTTACCAACGCAGCTGGCTCTGCGCGCCCTGGTGCCCCGGCAGGCGAACAGCCATTATCTCCCGCTCAGCGCACCACGCTGGAACGCCTGATCGTACGTATCATGTCGCTCAGTACCCTGAAAGCCCCGGAATTGTGGGCCGGAGTGCGCCATGAAGTTGGCGTGAAAAACGATGCTGAACTGCAATCGCGCCACTTTCCCGCCGCCGAGCAGCATCTCAATAGTCGCTTAACCCAAGTGCAGGACAGCCACGCTACACGTCAGCTGTTGCAGCAACTGCTGGAGAAACTGCCGCTGGGCAATAACCGCCAGGCGGTGAGTGATTTTATCCGCCAGCAATTTAACCAGACGGTACTGAGCGCGCTGTCACCGGACCAGCTGCGTCAGGTGCTGACCATGCTGCAGAACGGCCAGATGGCGATCCCGCAGCCACAGCAGACGCGTATCAGCGATCGGTCACTGCTGCCTGCCGAACATCAGGCGCTGAATCAGCAGGTGACGCGCCTCGCCGCCAGCACCGGTGAATCGCCGGTGAAAGTGCTGGGGGATGTTCTGAAGTTGGTTAACCTGAAAAGTAGCGATCCGATTCCGTCACGCCATTTCCCGCTGTTGACGCAATATTTACAGGTGCGTCAGACGCTGAGCCAGCTGAGTTCGCCTACGTTGCACATGCTGGAAAGCTCGCTGAAGCAACCTTTGAGCGCCGATGAGCAGCGCTTGCTGGAGGATTACAGCCAGCAGCGTTTCCAGGCCACGCCGCAGATGGTACTGACCCCGGCGCAAACCCAGGATCTGCTCAACCTGCTGTTCAGCCGTCGCGCCGAAAAAAACCTCGAGCAGCCGCTGTCCGCCAGCGAACTGCGCCCACAACCCATCTGGGCACCGATCTTCAATCAGTTACCAGCACCTCTGGCGCAGCGCCCGGCGCTGACGTTAAGCCTGGCGCTAGTGGTGTTTATTTTCCTGATGTGGATATTCCTCTGATTCAGCAACCACAATTGCGCGGCCGGGGCAGCGGTGGGCCATTCGCCCACCGCACTGCCCCACGCCATCGGGTGACCGTCTCGCTTCCAGAAATCCAGCCCACCAATCAATTCCTTGACCTGAAAACCTAATGCCGCCAGCTTCAGTGCCGCTTTGGTCGAACCATTGCAGCCGATGCCGTCACAATAGGTGATGTAAACTTTCTGCCGATCCAGCTGCGCGGTGGTGGATTCGTTCATGGTGCGATGCGGGAAGGAGAGCGCGCCGCAAATATGACCAGCCTGATACGCCTCCGTGGCGCGTGCATCAAACACCACAATCTGCGCGATGCCCGCCGCCAGATCTTCGGCTAAATCCCAGGCATCGGTGTAATACGCCAGTTTGTGTTGCAGATAAACCAGACTTTCAGCGGCACTGGCCGGGGGGAAGGCTAAAACCGATGACATCGCATTCTCCTGTTGTGAATTTCCCTCAGTGTACGGCAAAGTGGTCTGCATCCTGATACCACTTTATCACTCCGGATAAGACCACTATGACGTCATCTCCCTTGCTGGCCCTGTTCAGTCATCAAAGCCAGGGCGGCCTGCGCGAACGGTTGTGCGGCACGTTGCGCCAGGCGATTGCCAGCGGCCATCTGCGCTATGGACAAAAGGTACCTTCCAGCCGCCAGCTGGCGATGGATCTCGGTCTTTCCCGCGTCACCGTGGAAGCCGCCTACGCTCAGCTGGAAAGTGAAGGCTATCTGCAACGCCAGAGCGGACGCGGCACCTTTGTTGCCATCGCCATGCCGCTGCGTGCGCAACCGGGTAAACAGCATGACATCCTGAATTTTTCAGCGCGTGGCAGCCAGGTGCTGGCAACGGGAGGATGTCAGGAACCACCGTTCCCGCAGGCATTTGCTGCCGGTTCACCGGAATTACGTGCGTTTCCACATGCAGCATGGCGACGCATCAGCGCCAGCGTACAACGTTCACTGGGCAGCAAAGTGATGGGGTATGGTGATCCCTGCGGTTATGCGCCATTACGTCAGGCGGTGGCCGATTATCTGGCATTGTCGCGCGGCCTGCGTTGTGACGCCGGGCAGGTGATGATTCTGACCAGCTCACAACAGGCGTTACAGCTGCTGGCACTGATGTTTCTCGATAGCGGCGACGACGTCTGGCTGGAGGAACCGGGATATCCGGGAGCACGCAATGCCTTCCTTGCCGCCGGTGCGCACTGCAATGCCACTGGATGCTGAGGGGGCGGTCCCCCTCAGTGGCCGCGCAAAGCTGGTCTACCTCACCCCATCACACCATTATCCCACTGGCATACCCATGAGCCTGGCGCGGCGCTTACAGTGGCTGGCGTGGGCACGTCAGCAGGATAGCTGGCTGATTGAGGATGATTACGATAGCGAGTTTCACTATGGTGAACGCCCACTGCCTGCGCTGCAGGGGCTGGAAGCGGAGAGCCGGGTCATTAGCCTCGGCACCTTTTCCAAAACGCTGTTCCC
>NZ_JAPWKD010000007.1 GCF_028283705.1 Pantoea sp. | reverse complement strand
CGCGTGGTGGAAGCGGCGCGCTGCCCGGCGCTGGTGCGCGGTGGCGGCAAAGGCGAGTTGGGTGCGGTACTGCAAAAAAGCGCGGCACTGATGGCGCAGGGTGCCAGCGGCATGGTGTATGGCCGCAACGTTTACCAGCACGATAACCCGTCACGCGTGGTGAAAGCGCTGATGGCGATTATTCATCAGGGAGCCAGCGGCCCGGATGCGCTGGAAATTTATCAGCAAGGTTAAGGGTTTGCACCACGGGTGAATACGGGTATAAACAATGTTCAACCCTCACCAGGATCAACATCGTGCAAATCACCCAGTTACCGTTTGGCATTACCCAGTGGGATCATATCGAGCCGGAAACGCATCACGGAGAACGCGGCTTTGCGCTTTGGCGTACGCAGCGTTTTAACGATATTCGCGTACGGATGGTGGAGTATTCGCCGGGTTATCTGGCCGATCACTGGTGCCTGAAAGGGCATATTTTGTTGTGTCTTGAAGGTGAGATGCTGACCGAGCTGGAGGATGGCCGCTGTTTTACCCTGACACCGGGTGTCAGTTATCAGGTCGCCGATAACGCCGAAGCGCATCGTTCATCAACGGAAACCGGTGCAAAGTTATTTATTGTCGATTAATCAATCGCGCCCTGTGTAGCGGCGCGATTCATCGCGCGATTTAAATCTTTACTGATGTTCCGCCAGTGAGTAAGCGGCGGTTAGATCCAGGCGTTGCCAGAAGGACTGCTCCGCGGTGGTACCTGATAACGGATACCCTGCTGGCAGTGCCGATTTCACCATCAGCGCACGACGTTGTGCGTCAGACAACTGCGGCAACGCCGCTTTCAGCAGCACCTCAGCCCCAGCTGGTACAGTCACCGCCACATTTTTACCCGCGGCTTTCGGCAGGTTGTAGCTCATGGTAAAGCGATAGAACTGCTTCATCTGCGGCGAGGTGTAAGGGTCATCCTGACCGGCACTGCGTGCGCACTCTGCCAGCGAGGTACCACACTCTTTCTCCAGCGCCGCACGCAGCTGATCGCGCGCCTCACTGAACAGCGCCTGGTAGCGCGTGTCGTTCAGGTAATTGGCAACGTTACGTTCGGCCACCATGCGTGAACCCATCACATCCAGCGGGTAATGCACGCCCAGCACCAGACGCGAATAACCATAACGCGCACCACGGGTGACCAGCGCTTCAAAGCGTTCCGGCACCATCTCGGCCATCAGCAAGGCATCGGTGTAACCGGTGTTGGTATGGCCACTCGGGAAAGAGCCGCCATCGGCGGTATACGGTTGATTATCTTTCACTACCGTATCATCCGGCACCAGATGGATGGTGTTGCCTTCATGCAGGAACGGGCGCGGATAGTTGAAATGCTTTTTCGCCGCGCCGGTGCTGACTTCGCTGGCCTTAATCAGTGCAGCAGCTTTGCCCAGTTCGCCCTTGTCATAGGCAGCCAGAAACGCTTTGCCCAGACGTGGACCCAGCGCATCGGCGAGGAAATAAAGATGGTTGATGCCTTCAGCATCGGCCAGCGCCTGATGACGCGTGCCCTGGGTGGCATTCAGATTGATGTTGGTGACAGTGGCGCGGTTGGCATCCAGCACGCTGGTCGGCAGAGCGCTAAAACCCGACAGCAGCGCGATGCCTGCCTGCTGATTGGCTTTGGTCTGGAAATCGTAACCTTTACTTTTCAGCCATGCGTAGTCAGCTTGCGTTGGTGACTGTTTGGCTTTTTCCAGCAGGTTACGCGTCAGCGCTGGGTTGTTACCCTGTAACGCAGCACGTTCAGCCTGCAACATCTGCTGTTCAAGATCGTTGTAACCTGCGTGAGCAGAACCAGTTGAAGTCTGGCTGGCGAGCGCGGCGGCGTCCGGCAGTGAGATCGCATGCGCCTGCTGCGCCAGCAGCAAAACGGTGGCCATCAGTGTATAGCGGGTTTTCATTATTTTCCCCTGTTATCAGAATATTACCTTGCCGGGGAAACACGCTAGCACCCTGATGTGACAGTTTTATTTCATTTAACGGCACTGGCTGGCACAGTTTTGTACGCAAATTTGTGCCAGCGAACCACATGCGCTGTCTTTATTGTTGTTGCATTGAGATTGCTGGATATAACAGTTCTGCTGGCAGGCAGAGACATCACATTTCGCTGCGGCGGGCGTCAGTTGCGGTAGCGGCGTTTTTTGCTGCGGCTGCCAGTTGGTTTGTGCTGCGACGCCCAGGCTGGTCAGCAGCAGCAACAGGATAGTCCACTTCATCGCCTTACCCTCGTGTGGTTGGTCAGAATCAGTATGGCACACGGCATATGGCACCGACCCGTAGCGGCGCGATTTATCGCGCAATTTTGAGTTCTGAGCAAAAAAAAAGCGCGATAAATCGCGCCGCTACACTATGCGCATAATGAAACTATTGATTCATACCTTACATGCTTATGCATCAATTTAGTGCACAGCAATGAACTATTGTTGTGCATACCATGCATATCTCCCAAAATGAAATTGATTAAAATCAATAAATATCAACCAATTGGTTCCTCAGCTGCTGGCATTTCCCTATTGGTACAAAAGTTGCAATCCTAATCCGTATTGCAAAGGAGACGATTATGAAAGCGATTGTGATTGGTGCTGGCATCGGCGGAATGAGCGCGGCGATTGCGCTGGAGAAAGAAGGTTTTAGTACGGTGGTGTTCGAAGCGGTGAAAGAGATGAAACCGGTCGGTGCCGCCATTTCCATCTGGCCCAATGGTGTGAAGTGCCTGAATGCCCTCGGCATGAAAGAATCACTACGTGCGCTGGGCGGTAATATGGCGTTTATGGCCTACAACGATGCCCACAGCGGCAGCACCCTGACTCGCTTCAGCATGTCACCGCTGGTACAGCAGGTGGGCGAATACCCCTATCCGGTCGCCCGTGCTGAACTCCAGGCGATGCTGATTGATACCTATGGCCGCTCACGCATCAACTTTGGTAAGCGCGTGACTCAGGTGGAACAAACCGCATCAGGCGTCACCGCCTGGTTTGATGATGGCAGCCAGCAAAGCGCCGATTTTCTCATCGCGGCTGACGGTACCCACTCGGTTATCCGGCATTATGTGCTGGGTGAAAACGTTGAACGCCGCTATGCCGGTTACGTTAACTGGAATGGCCTGGTGACCATCGATGAAAGCATCGCCCCGGCGGACCAGTGGACCACGTTTGTCGGTGAAGGCAAGCGCGTCTCGCTGATGCCCGTCAGCGACAACCGGTTCTACTTCTTCTTTGATGTCCCGTTGCCAAAGGGATTAGCGGAAGATCGCAGCACGTTGAAAAGCGACCTGAAAGGTTATTTTGCTGGCTGGGCCGAGCCGGTGCAGCGTCTGATCGACACCATCAACCCGGACACCACCAATCGCGTAGAAATCCACGATATCGAACCCTTCAGCCAGTTTGTCAAAGGCCGGGTAGCGCTGCTGGGTGATGCGGCGCACAGCACCACGCCGGATATTGGTCAGGGGGGATGCGCGGCAATGGAAGACGCCATTGTGCTGGCGCAGACGCTGGCGGCCCATTCGCTGGGGATAGAAGATGCGTTACTGCGTTATCAGGCGCGTCGCGTGGAACGTACTAAAGATTTAGTGCTGAAAGCGCGTAAGCGTTGTGATGTCACGCACGCGAAGGACGCGGCCATTACCGCCGCCTGGTATCAGGATCTGAAAAATGAAACCGGCGAGCGGGTGCTGGCCGGTATGTGCGACACCATCGAAGGTGGCCCGCTGGGGTAAGTGGCCTGGTCGGCATCAATGCCGACCTACTCCTGTAGGGTGCGCATTCATGCGCACCAGGTGGCGGTAGTTACGACAGCCCGCGATTCTCCAGCATCGGGCCGATTTCCGGCGCTTTGCCGCGCCATGCCAGCCACAGGTACTGCAAATCGGTGCTGTTGCCGCGTGACAGGATGTGTTCACGGAAGTGCTGACCATTTTCCCGCGTTAAGCCGCCCCTCTCCTCAAATGCCTGATAGCCATCATCGGCCAGCATCTGCGTCCAGATATAAGCATAATAACCCGCTGCATAGCCGCCGCCCCAGATATGGCGGAAATAGCTGGAACGGTAGCGCGGCGGGACGGTTGCCAGGGCGATATTTTCCGCCGCCAGCGCCTGCAATTCAAAATGGCTGACATCTTCGGGATTATCATGGGTGGTCAGCGAGTGCCATTGCATATCCAGCAACGCCGCTGCCAGCAGCTCCGTCATGTCGTAACCTTTATTGAACTTCGCCGCACGCACCATTTTCTCCCGCAGTTCAGCAGGCATCAGCTCGCCGCTCTGATAATGGCAGGCATAATTGGCGAAAACCTGCGGGTTGCTGGCCCAGTGTTCATTAATCTGCGACGGGAATTCGACAAAATCACGCGGTGTGGCGGTGCCAGACAGCGTGACATAACGCTGCGAAGCGAACAGACCATGCAGCGCATGACCAAACTCATGGAACAGGGTGATAACTTCATCCCAGCTCAGCAACGCTGGCTGACCCGTCGCCGGTTTAGTGTAATTACAGACGTTGTAAATGACGGGTTTGCTGCCCAGCAGTGTTGATTGATCGACAAAGTTGCTCATCCATGCGCCGCCGCTTTTGTTATCACGTTTAAAGAAATCGGTGTAGAACAGCGCCAGCGGCGTATCGTCCGCATCGAAAATCTCATATACGCGGACATCGGGATGATAAACCGGCAAATCATGGCGCTCACTAAAGCGAATGCCGAACAACTGGCTGGCTGACCAGAACACGCCTTTCTCCAGCACGTTTTCCAGCGCGAAGTACGGGCGAATCTGGCTTTCATCCAGCGCGTATTTATCTTTACGTACCTGCTCAGCGTAGAAGCTCCAGTCCCAGGCGCGCAGCGGGAAACTATGGTGCGACTGTTCAATGGCCTGCTGAATCTCTGCCGCTTCCCGCTCGGCCCGTCCACGGGCGGCAGGCACGATATTGCGCATAAAACTCAACGCCGCTTCCGGGGTCTTCGCCATCTGGTCCTGCAAACCCCACTCGGCGTAGGTTTTGAAGCCAAGCAGACTGGCCCGTTGCGCGCGCAGCTTTGCCATGCGCAGTACCAGCTCGCGGGTGTCGTTTTCATCGCCCAGCTCACAACGCGTCAGCGAACGCTGGAACAGTACCTCGCGTGTTGCACGTACGCTTAACGATTGCAGCACCGGTTGCTGGGTGGTGTTTTGCAACGGAATTAACCATTCGCCCGACAGGCCGCGTGCTTCGGCCGCCGCTTTGGCATGGGCCAGTTCCTCATCGCTGAGTCCGGCCAGCGCCGCCGGATTGCTGACGGTATACGCCCCCGTTTTGGTGGCGGCCAGCAGCCGATGACCAAACTTTGTACCGAGCGTGGCCAGCTCCTGATTACAGGCACGCAGCTGGTCTTTGTCAGCCTCATCCAGGCTGGCGCCCGCCAGCTGAAAATGTTGCCAGACCACTTCCACCAGGCGCATCGCTTCAGCATCCGGGCATTGCGTACCGCGGTGCTGATAAACGCTGTCGAGACGGGCAAACAGCTGGCTGTTCAGCGTGATTTCATCGTTCAGCGCCGTCAGCTGCGGAGTGATGATTTCATCCACTTCCTGCAGCAGTTCGCTGGTATTGGCGGAAGTCATGGCACCAAATACCAGATTGACCCGGCTCAGCAGTTGTCCGCTGCGCTCCAGCGCTTCATAGGTGTTTTCAAAGGTGGCAGGTTCCGGATTGCTGGCGATCGCCGCGACCTGCTGGCGTTTCTCTGCAATACCGGCTTCCAGCGCCGGGAGAAAGTCTGCTTCCTGAATAAGGTCAAACGGTGGGGTCTGGTACGGCAAGGTGCTGGCGGTGAAAAAAGGATTCGTTCTTGAATTCATTATCGCTCCTGATCATCAGCAACGCCGGAACAGGGCCCGGCGGGATGTCTCTATCCTGGCAGTTTCGCGCCGTCTCAACAACTCATCGTCTGACGCTGATAAACACTAATGATCTCTCCGGCCACCGCCACGGCAATTTCTGCTGGCAGCTTGCCCTTCACATCCGGTAAGCCGATCGGGCAACGCAGGCGGGCCAGGGTATTCGCTGCGATCCCTTTCCCCTCCAGCCGATAGCGAAAACGCTGCGCTTTGGTTTCCGAACCAATCACCCCGGCATAACAGAAATCGCCACGACGCAATATGGCTTCACTCAGCGCCAGGTCGAGCGGATGATGATGGGTCATCACCACGAAATAGCTGCCCGGCCGCGCTTCGGCTACACAGTCCACCGGCTCCTCCAGCTGCCGCACCGAGACGCCATCCGGCACTGTGCGGAACTGCGCTGCACGGCTATCAATCCAGGTGATGTGACAGGGTAACGTTGCCAGCAACTGTACCAGTGCCTGGCCGACATGCCCGGCACCGTATACCTGAATTTCGGGCTGCTGCTGCATCAGCGGCTCAAATAAAATCGTTGCCATGCCGCCACAACACTGCCCCAGCCGCGCACCCAGCGCAAATTCCTCGGTATGCGGCGTAGCACGCTGCTGTTGCAGCATCTCCCGTGCCTGGGCGAGGCATTGATATTCCAGATGACCGCCGCCAATGGTGAGAAAGCTGTCGCTGGCGGTGACCACCATTTTGCTGCCGCTGTCACGCGGCACCGAACCGTGCTCGCTGAGCACGGTCACCAGCACACAACTCTGCCGTTTTTCCCGCAGGCTATGCAGCACACTAATCCAGTCGTGGTAGATCATCATCCGCTCCAGAGAGGCGCTGGACGCCCCAGAAAACCCGTTCCGGTGTGGCAGGCGCATCCAGCAGTGGATGCTGACGATAATCCGCCACGCTGGCGATCGCATCCTGCAACGCGCACCACACGGCAATCCCCAGCATAAACGGCGGTTCGCCGACGGCTTTGGAGTGGAACACCGTCTGCTGGGGATTTTTGCGATTCTCCACCAGGGTGACGCGCAGATCCGCCGGGACATCGCTGACAGCCGGGATTTTGTAGCTGGCAGGTCCATCAGTCAGCAGTTTGCCCTGATCGTTCCACACCAGCTCCTCACAGGTCAGCCAGCCCATGCCCTGCACAAATCCCCCTTCCACCTGGCCAATATCAATCGCCGGATTCAGGGAGGCGCCCACGTCATGCAGGATATCGGCACGCAACAGGCGGTACTCGCCGGTGAAGGTATCCACCAGTACTTCGCAGCAGGCCGCGCCATAGGCGAAGTAGTAAAACGGCGTGCCACGACCGGCGTTGCGGTCGTAATGAATGCCTGGTACGCGATAGTAGCCAGTGGCAGAAAGCGGCACCTGATTCAGCCATGCCTGCTGGCAAACCTGGGCGAAGGTAAAATGCTGCTCTCCGACCCGGACGATGCCGTTGCTGAAATTCACCCGCTCCGGTCCGCACTGATGCAGTTTGCACAGCATTTCAGTTAAGCGATCGCGCAACGTCTGCGCCGCATCCTGGGCGGCTTTGCCGTTCAGATCGGCCCCACTGGAGGCGGCCGTCGGTGAGGTGTTGGGCACTTTACCGGTATCGGTGGCGGTGATCTGGATTTGGCTAATGTCGATTTGCAGCACTTCAGCGACGATCTGCGCCACTTTGGTATTCAGCCCCTGGCCCATTTCGGTGCCACCGTGATTCAACTGCACCGTGCCGTCGGTGTAAATCAAAATCAACGCCCCGGCCTGATTGAGGAAGCTGGAGGTGAATGAGATGCCAAATTTCACTGGCGTCAGTGCCAGCCCGCGTTTCATCACCCGATTGGCCGCATTGAACGCCTGAATTTCGCTGCGCCGCGCCGCGTAGTCGCTACTGTTTTCCAGCTGCGCGGTGATCTCATCCAGCAGATTATCTTCCACCTGCTGGTGATAATGGGTGACGTTACGATCCTGCTTACCGTAGTAGTTACGTTTGCGCAGTTCCAGCGGGTCGAGCTGCAACTCACGCGCGATGTGGTCCATGATTTGCTCAATCGCCACCATGCCCTGCGGACCACCGAAGCCACGATAGGCGGTATTTGACGCGATGTTGCGTACGGCAGCGGTAACCAGTAATCAGCGCATCGCCGAGGTAATAAGCATTATCGACATGGAACATGGCTCGATCGACTATCGATCCACTAAGATCGAGCGAATATCCACAATTTCCTGCCAGATCGATCTTCACCCCGCAGAAACGTCCTTCGTCATCGAAGCCGACGTCGTAACGCACATAAAAGGGATGACGCTTGCCGGTGATACGCATGTCATCACGTCGGGCGAGACGCATTTTCGCTGCCCGCCGGGTCTGGCGCGCGGCAATCGCACACAGGCAGGCCACTCCTGCTGCCTGCGTTTCTTTACCGCCAAATCCCCCACCCATGCGGCGCATATCGATGGTGACATTGTTCATGCTGATCCCCATCACTTCTGCCACCAGCTTCTGCACTTCGGTGGGGTTTTGTGTGGAGGAGAACACCTGCAAATTGGCATCCTCACCGGGGATCACCAGTGCCGTCTGGGTTTCGAGGTAAAAATGTTCCTGGCCACCAATATGAAAACTGCCCTGAATACGGTGTGGCGCGCGCGCCAATGCAGCATCGGCGTCACCGCGCTGATGGACATGAGGCTGCTGGACAAAATATCCCTGCTCCAGCGCCTCACAGACATCAAGGATCGCCGGTAACGGTTCATATTCGACGATAGCCGCCGCCACTCCGGCGCGTGCCGCTTCCGGGGACTCGGCGGCGACGGCAATCACCACCTGACCGAGGTACTCCACTTTATCCTGCGCCAGCAGCGGATCACCGGGTTCCAGCGGACCAACATCGTTGATGCCCGGCACATCACGCCAGGTCAAAACACTGACCACGCCTGGCACTGCGTAGCAGGGCTGCACATCGAGCCGGGTGATGCGCGCATGGGCATGCGGGCTGAGTAACGGGCACAGGTGCAGCAAACCGGGCAGCTCTGGTTTGTCGTCGATATACATCGCTTCGCCGGAAACGTGTTTATCGGCGCTTTCATGCTTACGGCTGCGCCCGACGCCAGTCTGGATACCGGCGTCAAACTGCGTCTTTAACAGGGTTTCATTCAATTGCGGGCGGTTATGAGACATAGCGCGTTACCTCGGCAATGGTAAGTTCACCACTGGCCTGCGCGTAGTAGCGCCGCAACAGATTACGCGCTACTTGCAGGCGATAACCCGCGCTGGCACGGAAGTCGCTCAGTGGCTGGAAATCATGGCTCAGGGCAGCACAGGCAGTTTCAATGGTGGCCAGATTAAAAGGCGCACCGGCGAGCGTAGCCTCAGCATGTAATGCACGTTTGGGTGTGGCTGCCATGCCACCAAAGGCCATACGCACACGCTGCACCGTACCGTTTTCCAGTTGGATATTGATGGCGGCAAAGATGGCGGAAATATCGTCATCCACGCGTTTTGACACTTTCCAGGCAACAAAATCAGGTGACACTGTCACACGGGGGATGATGATGGTGCGGATAAACTCGCCCGGTTGTAACACCGTCTGGCGATAACCGGTGAAAAACTGATCAAGCTCCACTTCACGACAATGCCCCCCCTGCTGTAATTCCAGCCGGGCGCTAAGCGCCAGCAGCATTGGCGCGGCATCGCCAATCGGTGAGGCATTACCGATATTGCCACCGAGCGTCCCCTGATTGCGGATTTGCAGTGAAGCGAAACGCTCCAGCATGGCACTGAATGCCGGAATGCGCGACGCCAGAAACTGATAACAATGATGCAGTGATGCCCCCGCGCCGAGACGCCAGCTTTCATCATCCTCAAGACAGGTCTTCAGCTCCGCTACCTGCTCCAGCGCGATTAACAGCGGGATACGCTGATATTGCTGGGTGATTTGTAAGCTGAGATCGGTGCCACCCGCCAGCAAACGCGCTTGCGGATGCTGCTGATACAACGCCGCCAGTTGCTCCACCGTTTTAGGGACAAAACACCGGCTACCATTGGCGTCAAGCACCTGCACTTCGTTGCTGACCAGCGCCTGTAAGCGCTGCACCAGACTGGCTTCGCTCTGGCTGAAGTTATCACTGGCTGGCTGTGCGCAGGCCTGCTGCGCCGCATCCATAATCGGTCGGTAGCCGGTGCAGCGACACAGATTCCCCGCCAGAGCCTGCTCCGCCTGATGCCGATCCCAGCCGTTACTGTTTTTCTGTAAGGTAAATAACGACATGACAAATCCCGGCGTGCAGTAGCCGCATTGTGAGCCGTGGCAATCAACCATCGCCTGCTGCACCGGGTGCAGATCGTTCCCCTGGCGCAGGTCTTCCACGGTGATCAACTGTTTTCCCTGCAAGCTGCTGACCAGCGTCAGGCAGCTGTTTACCGTTTCATAGTGCATATGGCCATCCACTACCTTGCCCAGCGTCACGGTACAGGCACCACAGTCGCCTGAGGCGCAGCCTTCTTTGGTGCCGCGTCGTTGCTGGTGATTACGCAGATAATTCAGCACGGTGAGATTGGGATCGAGGGCATGCTCGGTCACCAGACGGTTATTAAGCAGAAACTGAATCATGCAGCTTTCACCCCGCTTTCACGTTGCCAGACGGGCTGACCATTAACCCAGGTCTGGGCGATGTTGCGATCGTCACCCAGCGTCATCAGCACAAACAGTTTTTCCCAGATATCTTTGCTGTTGGCATAGCGCAGTTGCTGTAAAGCTGATACTGCCGGGTCGAGTACCACGAAATCCGCCTCTTTACCGGGATTGAAATTGCCGATGGCATGATCAAGATCGAGCGCATGCGCCCCACCCAGCGTTGCGTGGTAGAAGGCTTCACAGGCGCTGAGTTTGTAGCGTTGCAGCTGGCCAACTTTATAGGCTTCGCCCAGCGTCTGGAGCAGATTGAAGGTGGTACCAGCGCCGACATCAGTGCCAATCCCCATACGCACCCCCTGTTGCCAGCAGCGTTTGATGTTAAATAATCCGCTGCCGAGAAACAGGTTGGAGGTTGGACAAAAGGCTATCGACGAATCGGTGTCGTGCAGGCACTGCCATTCATGGTCTTCCAGATGCAGGCAGTGGGCAAACACGCTGCGTTTCCCGGTGAGCTGGTGCTGGTGATAGACATCAAGATAGCCTTCGTGCTCCGGGAATAACTCTTTCACCCAGGCAATTTCCTGCGGATTTTCGCTCAGGTGGGTATGCAGCCAGGTATCGGGAAATTCCGCACGCAGCTGGCTCACTTTTTCCAGCAACTGAGGCGATGATGTAGGAGCAAAACGCGGTGTCAGCGCATAACTTAACCGCCCGCGATTGTGCCAGCGCTTAATCAGGTCACGGGTTTGCAGGTAGCTGGCCTGCGGCGTTTCCGTCAGATAAGCCGGTGCGTTGCGATCCATCATCACCTTTCCAGCGATCAGGCGCATATTGAGTTGCTCCGCAGCGCTAAATAAGGCATCGACCGATTGTGGATGCACCGTTCCGAACACCAGCGCGGTAGTGGTGCCATTCGCCAGCAGCTGGTGTAGAAAAAATGCCGACATCTGCGCGGCGTGGTCGGGACAGTGATACTGGCTTTCTACCGGAAAGGTGTATTGATTCAGCCATTCCAGCAACTGCTCACCAAATGCGCCGATCATCTCGGTCTGTGGATAATGGATATGGGTGTCGATAAAACCCGGCACGATCAGTTTGCCACGCAGGTCGGTCAGGTTGGCGAGATTGATATGTGTCTGCGCAGTTTCCCAGCTTTCCAGGCTGACGACTTTGCCGTCGCGCAGCGTCAGTACCCCATCTTCGAGGTAACGTGCCTGATCGGCAATGGTGTCAGGCTGGCTAGCCAGGCCGGTAAAGTCAAAAAAGCTGGCCCGCAGCGTGGTTTCGGATGCAAAAGGCATAAAATGTTCCTTAATTGAGAAAGCACCTGGCTTTCTCTTTGTTATGGCAGGTGACGGCCTTTTATGCAGATTGCAAACAACATGCCAACGCAGATTTGTTATTTTTATTTTAATTTACAATGAGTTGCGTTTGTTTTCGTGTTTTTGTGTTGCGAACCCCAGGCAACCGAATGCGCAACCGGTTGCCTGGGGTCGCAATCGGTTGCGATTTAACAACTGGCCTTTTTGGTGCGATTGGCGTGAGAGTGACGTGTATCATCGTGGTGCAGACCTGCGCCATCATTGTGCATGACAAATTCAGTCACCGCTTTTCATGGGCAGAAAATCAGGGTTAATGCTAAGGTGTGGCCTGGAACCTGAAATTGTTTAAGGAACAGTGAGATGATTATTTTTGTTACCGGTGCGACCGCCGGTTTCGGTCAAAGTATCACCCGCCGCTTCATTGCTACCGGTCATAAAGTGATCGCCAGCGGACGCCGCGCTGAACGCCTGCAGGCACTGAAAGATGAACTGGGCGACAATCTGTATACCGTTCAGTTGGACGTGCGTAACCGCGCGGCCATCGAGGAGGCTATCGCCGCCCTGCCTGCCGAATGGCGCAATATTGATGTGCTGGTTAACAATGCCGGTCTGGCGTTAGGCGTAGAGCCAGCACACAAGGCCAATATTGAAGACTGGGAAAATATGATCGACACCAATAACAAAGGTTTGGTGTATATGACGCGCGCGTTGCTGCCAGCCATGGTGGAACGCAACGTCGGTCATATTATCAATATCGGCTCAATTGCCGGTAGCTGGCCGTACTTAGGGGGCAACGTTTATGGTGCGACCAAAGCCTTCGTGCGTCAGTTCAGCCTGAATCTGCGTACCGATTTGCACGGCACCGCGCTGCGTGTGACGGATATCGAACCAGGTCTGGTAGGCGGTACCGAGTTTTCCAATGTCCGTTTTAAAGGCGACGACGGCAAAGCGGATAAAGTGTATGAAGGCACCACCGCACTGACAGCCGAAGATGTCACCGAAGCGGTGTATTGGGTCGCGACGCTGCCGAAGCACGTCAATATCAATACGCTGGAGATGATGCCGGTGACACAAACACTGGCCGGTCTGAAGGTTCATAAAGAATAAATCGTCGCGGCGCGATTTATCGCGTCGCTACGCTTCACTACCCCAGCCAGCCACAATAATCAGCATGCCACTTAAGGCTATCAGGCCGCCTGCCCAGTCCCACGGGCTGAGTTTTACCCCATCAACCATCCGCAGCCAAATCAGCGCCGTCATCACATACACACCACCGTAGGCGGCATAGACGCGCCCACTTGCCGCCGGGTGTAACGTCAGCAACCAGACAAACAGCATCAGGCTGGCCGCAGCCGGTAGCAGCAGCCATGCCGTCGCCCCCTTCTTCAGCCACAGCCACGGCAGAAAGCAGCCAACAATTTCCGCGATGGCAGTGAAAAAGAACAACAGTGCGGTTTTAACCAGCATAAAAAGTCTCTCAGAAGTCTCAACAAATGCCTCACCGCTGGTGAGTAAAGAAGCAGCGATGATATACTAGCGACCATTGTTGTTACAGCCACCATCGCGGCTGTGCTGGCGTTAACTGAAGGAAAAGATGATGAAAAAACTGTTTCCCGCACTACTGGCTGCGGTACTGACCTCCAGCGTACTGCTGGCTGCCCCTATGGCTTCCGCGCAGACGGATAAGCTGATCATTGAAAACGGCAACAGCGCTGCCAGCAATGAGGCGGCACGTCAGAGTAAGGAACAATGGAATGACACCCGCAACCTGCGCAACAAGGTCAACACCCGCGTCGAAAAAGAGTTCGATAAAGCTGACAAAGCGTTTGATACCCGCGACTCCTGTGAAAAAAGCTATAACGTCAACGCCTACTGGGAACCTAATACCCTGCGCTGCCTGGATCGTCGCACCGGTCGCCCGGTCGCACCATAAGCCGCTGATGCTGCTATAGTCATCAAGGGAATAAAAACCAAAGGAGTGTGTGATGAATAAACGTGTAGCCGTTGTATTGTTGTCCCTGCTGGCATTGCCGATGCTGGCACAGGCCTCCTGTGAAAGCGTAAAAGCAGATATCAGCAAAAAAATCATCAGTAACGGCGTAGCCGAGTCAGATTTTACCCTGGATATCGTCGCGAACGATCAGGCCGACCAGGCAGGTGGCCAGGTTGTGGGCCATTGCGAAAACGACAGTCAGAAAATTGTCTACAAAAAGCTGAACCACGACGCCGACAGCAACGAACCCAATGCTGCGGGCAGCTCACAGGATTCATCTTCACAGTAAACATCCCCTGTAGCGGCGCGGCTTTTCACGCCGCTACTCATTCTCCGGTCGCTGATGCGGCATCAACCACGCAATCCACAGTGTCAGGCTGGCAATCAGCAGCGCCACCACAAACACCCATTGCAACGAACTGGCGATCTGGGCTATCCACTCCTGCAATGTTCCGTGTGGTAATGCCTGGCGGCTATCATGCGACATGATTTTTTGCATCGGATCGCTGGCCTGCGGCAGCCGTAGCATCAGGTTATAATTCAGCACCGCCCCCATCAGCGCCGTCCCAATCGCCGAACCCAGCATCCTGCTAAACATAATCGACGCGGTACAGATACCGCGAATCTCGTAATGCGCATGGTTTTGTACCGAAACCAGGAAGGTG
>NZ_JAPWKD010000034.1 GCF_028283705.1 Pantoea sp. | reverse complement strand
TATCAAACGAGTTGTCCATGTAAGGATCGTTGATTAACCCTTTCCAGCCGACGGTGGTACGGGGTTTCTCAAAATAGACACGCATAACGATGTACAGCTGATCCTTCAACTGCTCAGAAAGAGTTTTCAAAAGATGGGCGTATTCAAGTGCAGCTTCGGTATCGTGGATTGAACAAGGGCCACACACCACCAACAGACGCGGATCGCGGCCCGCGATGATGTCGGAGATGGTCTGACGGGAAGCCGCGATTTGCGCTTCCTGAGCAGCACTGAGCGGAAATTTCGCTTTCAACTCTCCCGGGGTGATTAAAATTTGTTCATCGGCGATATGCACATTGTTCAGCGCGTCTTTTTGCATGATTGCGATCCTTTTTACTCGTTTATGCGTGTTGGGATCCTCACTGAGGATGGCGTTCACTTTACCATAAGTCGTAAATCATGCAATCCACAGATGTACACTTTTATTACCACACATAAAAACCAACAAGGTAATTTTAAATAAAATTGTTTTATTTCATAAAATTAAAAATAAAAAACCGCACAACAATATTACACCATAATGTAAACTATTAATTACACTCATTGTGGAAATTTAATACCGCCCCTGGCATCATCTGGGCTAACATTCTGTTAAATAGACTTTTTTGGGATCGATCTTATGGCAATTCCTCATGTACATCTCCGCCCCTACAATTTGCAGGATGCTGAGGCTTTTACCGAGGCGGTGAATGCATCGCTTCCCAGCCTTAGCCCGTGGATGGAGTGGGCACATGATGACTATCGTAATGATGAAGCCGTCAGTTGGATCAATTTTACCCATCTCCAGCGGGCCAGAGGTGAAGCCGAAGAGTTCGCCATTGTCGATGGTAATGATCAATTGCTTGGCGGGGCTGGGATCCGTTTTGCCCGCCAACCCGGAGAATTCTGTGCTCTGGGTTATTGGGTGCGCTCATCTGCCCAGCGCCAGGGCGTCGCGACACGGGCTGTGGCGCAGCTGATTGAATTAGGCTTTCAATCACCCGAGGTGAAGTTACTGGAAATTCTCGCCGCTGCTGATAACCTGGCCAGCCGCGCAGTGGCAGAACGCAGCGGGTTTAGTTTCATTGATTATCGCTACGGGTTAATCGTGCTGGAAAGCGGCCCGGTGAATACCGCCATTTATCATTTAGAACGTAGATAAAAAAAGGGGCTGGCAGATGCCAACCCCTTGTTTGCTATTAACTTTGAGATGTCGCTTTCGCGAGCTCTTAGCTAAGACGCTCTTTAATACGAGCAGACTTACCAGTACGCTCACGCAGGTAGTACAGTTTGGCTTGACGCACAGCACCACGACGTTTAACAGCAATGCTGTCAATTACCGGAGAGTGAGTCTGGAAGACACGCTCAACGCCTTCGCCGTTAGAAATCTTGCGAACAGTGAATGCAGAGTGCAGACCGCGGTTACGAATAGCGATAACCACGCCCTCGAATGCCTGCAGACGTTTCTTAGAACCTTCAACGACCCATACTTTCACTTCCACGGTATCACCCGGACGGAAGGAAGGTACGTCCTGTTTCATCTGCTCTTGTTCAATTTGCTTGATAATGTTGCTCATAATTAAATCTCTTATCCTGGGTAAACTGATAGTCAGGGAAGATTACTCTTCCGCCTCATCGTTTTGTTGCTGCTGATGTTCCCGCTGGAACTCAGTAAGCAACCTTGCTTGCTCTACAGTCAGAGCCAGGTTTTCCAGAAGTTCAGGTCTTCTCAGCCAGGTACGGCCTAGCGACTGTTTCAGACGCCAGCGGCGAATATCGGCATGGTTCCCCGACAGTAACACTGCCGGTACATCCATCCCTTCTAACACCTCAGGTCGGGTATAGTGCGGGCAATCCAGCAAACCGTCCGAGAACGAATCCTCATCGGCTGACGCCTGCTTCCCCAGAACGCCGGGTATAAACCGGGCGACGGAGTCAATCAACGTCATGGCTGGTAGCTCACCGCCACTGAGTACGTAATCACCGATTGACCATTCTTCATCAATTTCGGTTTGAATAACGCGCTCATCAATCCCTTCATAGCGACCACATACCAGAATCAACTTCTGATGTGTCGCCAGTTCGCAAACGCCCTGTTGGTCAAGTTTGCGCCCCTGAGGTGAAAGATAAATCACCCTAGCCCCTTCTCCCGCCGCTGCTTTCGCTGCGGAGATGGCGTCCCGTAAAGGTTGCACCATCATCAGCATTCCCGGTCCGCCGCCGTAAGGACGATCATCCACGGTACGGTGCCGGTCGTGCGTGAAGTCACGCGGACTCCAGCTCTCAATGCTGAGCAGGCCATTTTTTACTGCCCGGCCAGTTACCCCGAAATCGGTAATAGCGCGAAACATCTCTGGAAACAGGCTAATAACACCAATCCACATCGCGTTCGCCGTTACGTTACCGGTTGATCCGGAGGTCAAAAACCAGGATCCCAATCTACTTCAATAGTGCCAGTAGAGAGATCGACTTTCTTGATAACCTGTTCATCAAGAAACGGTATTAACCGCTCCTGTGCACCGAATGCATCTTTCAGGTTTGCCTTTACGACGAGAACGTCGTTCGAACCGGTTTCCATCAAATCAATGACTTTGCCCATTTCGTAGCCTTCGAGGTTTACTACTTTGCAACCCATCAGGTCTTTCCAGTAGTAATCACCCTCTTCCAGCGCTGGCAGTTGCGCGGAGTCAACCGTAATTTCGCAATTGGTTAACTGTGCCGCTGCATCCCGATCATCAATGCCTTTGACTTTGATGATCAGATCCTGATTGTGGTGCTTCCAGCCCTCCAGTTCGACCAGCTGCCATTGACCGGCGTGCTGAATCAACCAGGGCTGATAGTCAAAGATACTTTCGGCTTCTTCGGTGGAAGAAAACACTTTGAGCCAGCCCCGAATGCCGTAAGCGGCACCCATCTTCCCCAATACGATTGGGTTAGCGGGAGGCTGTGCGGCAGGTTTTCTGCTCATGCTCACCACCGTGACAGATTAAGCTGCTTTTTTTGCTTCTTTGATCAGCGCGTTAACGCGATCAGAAAGCGTTGCGCCCTGGCCAACCCAGTGCTCAATACGGTCCAGATCCAGACGCAGACCTTCAGCCTGACCAGCAGCGATCGGGTTGAAGAAACCTACGCGCTCGATGAAGCGACCGTTACGAGCATTGCGGCTGTCAGTAACGACGACCTGATAGAACGGACGCTTTTTCGCGCCGTGACGTGCCAAACGAATAGTTACCATAACATCCTCATTAGTTAATAAAACAACCGGGCCCCATCGAGGAACGGGGCCCGGGTGCAATATATAAAGCCCGAAAATTCTACTCATTTTGGCGCAAAAAGCAACCTGAGCATCTCACTTTTCCGGCATTTTACCGGTCGCCTTAGCGACCGGGGAATCCTGGCGGCATCATGCCTTTCATGCTGCGCATCATTTTCGCCATGCCGCCCTTCTTCATTTTCTTCATCATGCGCTGCATGTCATCGAACTGCTTCAGCAGTCGGTTAACATCCTGCACCTGCATGCCTGAACCCAGGGCGATACGGCGTTTGCGTGAGCCTTTGATGATTTCCGGCTTCTCACGCTCTTTGCGTGTCATCGAGTTGATGATGGCTTCCATACGCACCAGAAGTTTATCGTCCATCTGCGATTTCACATTATCCGGCAGTTGGCCCATGCCAGGCAGCTTGCCCATCAGGCTTGCCATCCCACCCATGTTGCGCATCTGCTTTAGCTGATCAAGGAAATCGTTAAGGTCAAAGCCATCGCCGGTTTTCAGTTTCTTCGCCAGCTTTTCCGCTTGCTCGCGGTCAACTTTGCTTTCGATATCTTCAATCAGCGACAGCACATCGCCCATACCCAGGATGCGCGATGCAATACGATCTGGGTAGAACGGCTCCAGGGCTTCAGTTTTCTCACCAACACCCATGAATTTGATCGGCTTGCCGGTAATATGGCGAATCGACAACGCCGCACCACCACGTGCATCACCATCGACTTTGGTCAGAATCACACCGGTCAGCGGCAGCGCTTCATTAAATGCTTTCGCGGTATTGGCGGCATCCTGACCCGTCATGGCATCAACAACAAACAGGGTTTCTACCGGATCAATCGCGGCATGTACCTGCTTGATTTCGTCCATCATCGCTTCATCAACGTGCAGACGGCCCGCGGTATCCACGATCAGAACGTCGTAGAATTGCAGACGAGCTTCTTTCAGCGCGTTGTTCACGATATCGACAGGCTTCTGGCTCAGGTCAGACGGGCAGAAATCCACGCCAACCTGCTGCGCCAGCGTTTCCAGCTGTCTGATCGCCGCCGGGCGATAGACGTCAGCAGAAACGACCAGTACTTTTTTCTTGTGCTTCTCACGCAGGAATTTACCCAGCTTGGCAACGCTGGTGGTTTTACCCGCACCCTGCAGACCCGCCATCAATACGACGGCCGGTGGCTGAGCGGCCAGGTTGAGTGCATTATTTTCTGCACCCATCGCCTCGACCAGCTCATTGCGAACAATTTTGATGAATTCCTGACCTGGGGTCAGGCTCTTGTTCACATCATGACCAACCGCGCGCTCTTTCACACGGTTGATAAATTCACGTACGACTGGCAGCGCAACATCCGCTTCCAGCAGCGCCATACGCACTTCGCGCAGCGTGTCTTTAATGTTGTCTTCGGTCAGCCTTCCGCGGCCGCTAATATTGCGCAGGGTTTGCGACAAACGATCGGTTAAATTATCAAACATGCTCTCTCACTTAAAAACATAGCGAGGCCGCCAGGGCGACACAATGCGGCGGATTATAACACGAAGCCAGGCCGATCTCTGCAATTGCCCTTCAGATCGTTTGGAGCCTGATGCGGCTAACGTTATACTGCTTTTTTCCTTATCTGACCGACACCTGACAGGATCTATGTTTGTTTCTGCGATCGTGGCGCTGTTCGCCTACTCTATCAGCCTTGCTCTGATCATACCCAGCCTGTTGAAACGCAACGGTGGCTGGCGACGCCTTGCGGTACTTTCCGCCTGTGTGGCGCTGATTGCCCACGCCATCGCGTTGCAACAGCGTATTTTTGCCGTCGATAACGGCCAAAATCTCAGCCTGTTGAACATAGGTTCGCTGGTGAGCCTGCTGATCTGTTCGATTATGACCATCGTGGCGTCACGCAATCGTGGCTGGCTGCTGCTGCCTATCGTTTACAGCTTTGCGTTGATTAATCTGGCCTTTGCCACTTTCGTGCCCAACGCGTTTATTACCCATCTGGAAACCACGCCGGGCATGATGATTCACATCGGCCTGTCGCTGTTTGCCTATGCCACCCTGATCATTGCCGCCCTTTATGCGTTGCAGCTGGCGTGGATTGACTATCAGTTAAAAAATAAAAAGCTGGCGTTCACCCAGGATATGCCACCGCTGCTCACCATTGAGCGCAAAATGTTCCACATCACTCAGGTTGGCGTCGTGCTGCTGACGCTGGTGCTGTGCACCGGTCTGTTCTATATGCACAATCTGTTCAGCGCCGAGAATGTGGACAAAGCGGTACTCTCAATCATTGCCTGGTTCGTCTATATCGTTCTGCTCTGGGGACATTACCACGAAGGCTGGCGCGGTCGCCGTGTCGTCTGGTTCAATTGCAGCGGTGCGATTTTGCTGACCATGGCCTACTTCGGCAGCCGTGTACTGCAGCACCTGCTAACTCAATCGTCTCACTAAAGGAATTTTTGCGTTGGAACATGTTTCAACCACCACGCTGATCATCACCCTGGTCATCATGGTGCTGGTCTCGGCCTATTTCTCCGGTTCAGAGACCGGCATGATGACGCTTAATCGTTACAAGCTGCGCCATCAGGCTAAAAACGGACAGCGCGGCGCACGGCGCGTCGAAAAATTACTGCGTCGGCCAGATCGACTGATCAGTCTGGTGCTGATCGGTAATAACCTGGTCAACATCCTCGCCTCGGCGTTAGGCACTATCGTCGGCATGCGTTTATACGGTGATGCCGGCGTCGCGATAGCAACCGGCGTACTGACTTTTGTGGTGCTGGTGTTCGCTGAAGTGCTGCCCAAAACCATCGCCGCGCTCTATCCGGAGAAGGTCGCTTATCCCAGTAGTTTCCTGCTCGCTCCGCTGCAATATGTGATGCTGCCATTGGTATGGCTGCTCAACACCATTACACGCATTCTGATGCGCATGGTTGGTATCAAAACGGATGGCTCCATCAGTTCGGCGTTAAGTAAGGAAGAGCTACGCACCATCGTCCATGAATCACGCAGCCTGATGTCACGCCGTAATCAGGATATGCTGCTGTCAGTGCTGGATCTGGAAAAGGTGGGCGTTGAAGACATCATGGTGCCGCGTAACGAGATTGTCGGCATCAACATTAATGACGACTGGAAATCGATTGTTCGTCAGCTCAGTCATTCACCGCATGGTCGTATCGTATTATTCCGCGACTCGCTGGATGATTGCGTCGCCATGCTGCGGGTCCGTGAAGCCTGGCGCATGATGACCGAGAAAAAAGAATTCAACAAAGAGACACTGCTGCGTGCCGCCGATGAAATCTACTATGTGCCGGAAGGTACCCCGCTTAACGTGCAGCTGGTTAAATTCCAGCGCAATAAGAAGAAAGTGGGGTTAGTGGTGGATGAGTATGGCGATATCAAAGGTCTGGTCACCATCGAAGACATTCTTGAGGACATTGTTGGCGATTTCACCACCTCAATGTCTCCGACGCTGGCCGAAGAGGTCATGCCGCAGAACGACGGTTCTGTTCTGATTGAAGGCAGTGCAAATATTCGTGAAATCAACAAGGCCTTCAACTGGTCATTACCGGAAGAAGAAGCCCGTACCATCAACGGTATGCTGCTGGAAGTGCTGGAAGAAATCCCTCAGGTTGGCACCCAGGTACAAATTGGTAAGTACGATATTGATATTCTTGATGTGCAGGACAACATGGTGAAACAGGCACGTATTACGCCGCATACACCGCTAAAGTCTTCCATCGGTTCCTGAACTGAAGCATAAAAAAATGCCGCGATAATCGCGGCATTTTTCTTTCTGCATCAGCAAAAAACTAGATATGCAGTTCTTGTAGCTTTTCTTTCGGCAGTTTCAGATCTTCGTTGTAGTTAACGCCGATCTCGCTTGCCAGCACGTTGCGGGCAATCTGCTGCGCTTCATCCAGCGAATGCAGTTTGTAGCTACCACATTGATATTCGTTCAATTCCGGGATCTGGTTCTGTTCTTTTACTTTCAGAACATCTTCCATCGCCCCTTTCCACGCTTTTGCCACACGCTGTTCGTCCGGCGTGCCAATCAGGCTCATATAAAAGCCGGTACGGCAACCCATCGGCGAAATATCAACGATTTCCACGCCTTCACCATTCAGGTGATTACGCATAAATCCAGCGAAGAGGTGCTCCAGCGTATGGATGCCGCGCTCAGTCAGGATTTCCTTGTTCGGCCGGCAGAAACGCAGGTCAAAAACGGTGATGGTATCGCCATGAGGAGTTTTCATGGTTTTTGCTACGCGTACTGCGGGCGCCGCCATGATGGTGTGATCTACAGTAAAACTATCCAGCAGTGGCATATTGTCACCTCCTGTTTTGAGAATTTTTTTTAAAACGATGAAACTTTTCTGTTCGCCCAACGTCTGAATATATGAAAGACGCGCATTTGTTATCATCATCCCTGACAACAGAGATGTTAATTCGGCCACAGTGATGTGGCCTTTTCTTTTTTACCCTTCCCGGCTGGCGAGGTAGCTCGCAAAATCCAGCGTATCGCTCTGTTCCAGCTTCTCTTGCGCGAGCACTGAATCCTGCGCCTGGCGAGTAAAGTCATCCTCACTCAGAACCTGTAACGGCTCTTCGCATAACAAATGACGATATTGTTCAGCCAACGCCACTCCGGTCCCGGTCAAACCATTTTCCTTCATTGCATGAAGGATACGCGCCGAATAGGTTAGCTCAGGATCGTCAAACGATGCCACCAGTTGATCGCAAACCTGTTGATATTGCGTGCTGCCATGATTGCTGTCGAGTACTTCTGCTACGCGACTCAAATCAGCAAACAGGGCCTTACCTACCTCAACCAGCGTATGCTGCGTTTCACTGCAACCCACGGCAATCACCTGCCCCGGCTTACGGCCTTCCAGCACCACTCGATTCCAGTTTTTACGGCTGCACAGCAATTCATCTGCGCTCATTTCCGGCGCATCGGCCAGCGTACACCAAATCAGGAACAAATCGAGGAAACGCACCTGGGTCGCATCAACGCCAATCGCTGAGAATGGGTTGATATCCAGCGAACGGACTTCAATATATTCAATGCCGCCACGTTGCAGCGCATCTGACGGTGCTTCACCGGAACGTGTCACACGCTTCGGCCTAATCGGCGCGTACAGCTCGTTCTCAATCTGCAGCACATTGGTATTCAGCTGCAGCCAGTTACCATCGGCATCTTTAGTACCCATGGCCGCATACTCTTCCGATGGCGTTTTGATCGCGGCTTTTAGCGCCGCAACATAGCCATCCAGTGAGTTGAAGGTGATACCCAACCCACTTTGCGATTTATTGGTATATCCAAGGTCGCTCAGGCGCAAGGAGGTTGCATACGGCAACCACAAGGTCCCTTTGTCGTTCGTTTCAAACGGCAGATTGGTTTCGCGGCCTTGCAGGAAGCTCGAGCAAATTGCCGGCGAAGCACCAAACAGATACGGGATAACCCAGCCGAAGCGATAATAGTTACGGATCAGGCGCAGATAACCGGCAGAAATGGTCTCTTTACCACTTTCCGCATCTTTGACATCCGCCCACTCCTGCCAGAACGACAGCGGCAGTGAGAAGTTGTAATGGATACCTGAGATCGTCTGCATCAACGCGCCATAGCGATTTTTCAGCCCCTGGCGATACAGCGTCTTCATTTGGCCAATGTTGGAACTACCGTATTGCGCCAGCTCGATGTTATCGGCATCGTCAATAATGCACGGCATGCTAAAGGGCCACATGCGCTCCTGCCCCAGTTCACGCGCCACGTGGCGGTGAATATCGCGCAGGAAACTGAGCATGTGATCGATGTTCTGATCTACAGGCGTGATGAACTCCAGCAGCGTCTCGGCAAAATCGGTAGTAATCCAATCATGTTTCAGCGCTGAACCCAGAGACTCTGGGTGCCCGGTCGTTGCCAGATGACCATCCGGGTTGACACGCAAGGTTTCGCGTTCAATACCACGGCCGATACCCTTTAACGCGTCGGGATGCGCTTCCAGCCAGGAGAGCGCTTTTGATACGTCCGGGATCACATTAACCTCCCGCTGTGCGAATAATTTATTTTTGTTCAGCATAATGTTAACCGTAGCCTCGAATCTGTGCGAATCAATGCCACCATTGCAAACCTTGTAAGGTGACCATCGCGATAACGATGTAACGCAGTGTTTTACCGATGGCGAGAAACAGCAACGCCGGAAGCCAGGCAACGCGCAACCAGCCTGCGAAGACGCAGAGCAGATCGCCCACCACTGGCAGCCAGCTAAATAACAGGGCTGCAGGTCCCAATCGGTGTAACCACGTCATTGCTGTGTTATGCCATCGCCCCTGCCCTTTCGGCGGCATCAGGCGACCAAGAAGAATGTTAGTCAGGCCACCCAGCGTGTTTCCCACTGATGCAGCCAATAGCAGCCCATAGACCGATCCCTTTTGGGCGATCAACAAGGCTACCAGCACCGCCTCTGAGCTTCCCGGAAGGAGGGTGGCACTCAGAAAGCTACTGCCGAATAACGAGCCATAGGTCAGAAATTCATTCACAGTAAACGGACATCAACCACATCCATGCCTGCTGCTTTTGCTGCCTGAACACCAAAATCAGCATCTTCAAATACCACACAGCGCGCGGGCGCGACGCCCATTAACTCGGCGCAGCGTAAAAAGGTATGAGGTTGCGGTTTATGGCGCTGTACGTCATCAGCGCCAACGACGGCGGTAAAAAGATGATAAACACCTAATTGTGTGAGCAGGGCTTTAGCCAGGCTATGTTCACTGCCAGTGCCAACCGCCATCGGGCGACGTCCGTGATAAGCTTTCACCACCTCCATCAGCGGCAGAGGACGCACGCTATCCAGCAGCATTGCTTTAAAGGCCACGGTTTTTTCCGCCGCCAGCAAATGAGGATCGTGCGTAGCATGGTTTTGCTCAATGATGAATTGCGCCAGCTGCCAGGTGGGCGCACCGTTAAAGCTCACCATTTTTTCCTCATCCATGGTGAAACCATAGCGGCTAAGTACCTGATGCCAGGCTTTTCGATGTGTCGGCTCAGAATCGAGAATCGTGCCGTCCATATCGAAAATCAGGGCGTCATATTGGTCGTACATTGTCACTCCGGGCGTCCAGCAAACGAGCCATTACTTTAACGTAATGCGTTCAGGTTGTCGCCAGGCGCGCTTAACAGCAAATGCTTTGAAAGCATTAGTATTTTTAGTTTTAAGATAAAGGTGAGAAAGTGGTGCCGCAGATAAATGGCGGTTAAAACAGGGCTTTTTTTACAGCGGAGTGATAAATCGGGGGGATATGGTGCATCCAGGAGGATTCGAACCTCCGACCGCTCGGTTCGTAGCCGAGTACTCTATCCAGCTGAGCTATGGATGCATTGGAGAAACGTTGTTGCGATGGAAGAACTGAAACAATCGGGTGATGAGACAAAGAATGGTGCATCCAGGAGGATTCGAACCTCCGACCGCTCGGTTCGTAGCCGAGTACTCTATCCAGCTGAGCTATGGATGCATTGAGATATTTTCTTACGATGGACTAACTGAAATCAACCTGGGAATGATACGAAGAATGGTGCATCCAGGAGGATTCGAACCTCCGACCGCTCGGTTCGTAGCCGAGTACTCTATCCAGCTGAGCTATGGATGCATTTCTGAAAATTCTTGTACAACGCAGGGTGCTAACAACTCACCTCGAAAGGAACTGCTCGTTCACTCTTTACGACATCTTTTTCGATGGTGCATCCAGGAGGATTCGAACCTCCGACCGCTCGGTTCGTAGCCGAGTACTCTATCCAGCTGAGCTATGGATGCATCGAAAAATGGCGGTGAGGCGGGGATTCGAACCCCGGATGCAGCTTTTGACCGCATACTCCCTTAGCAGGGGAGCGCCTTCAGCCTCTCGGCCACCTCACCTTACGCGTTCTTCCGAACCGTGCTTCTGAACTTTCTTTCTGCTCATCGGCACTGCGTGGCGCACATATTACTTTCCCGCATTTATAAGTCAAACAATTTTTCCCACTACAGGTTCGTTTGCACAAATGACAGACAATCCGCGCATTTTGCCGACAAAAAGAGTGATTAATCAACAGTAAAAGGGGGATGCAGATAACAAAATGGGAAAGAAAAAAATGGGAGGGGAAGAAGTTGCAGGCAGGAAAAATCGGTAGCGCCTCGCAGCAAGGCGAGGCGCTGAATCCGTTAGTAACTCGTAGGCTGAGCTTTTTCTGCCTGAATGCGCTGATAGATCTCTTCGCGATGCACCGAAACTTCTTTAGGTGCATTGACGCCAATACGGACCTGGTTACCTTTAACTCCCAGCACCGTTACAGTCACCTCATCGCCAATCATGAGGGTTTCACCAACTCGACGAGTTAGAATAAGCATTCTTTGCTCCTTGAAAGATTAAAAGAGTCGGGCCTGTTCGGGTTCCCGGCCATATCCATCATATAACGCTGAACAATGTCTATGACAAATACACCATTGTGGTTTGCCACGCCAATACATTCTGCTGATAGTTAGTTTAGCCGAAATACACTGCCTCAACCTGACTTTGTCATTACCTGGTGCACATCGCGTTAAAAAGCGCCGGAACGTTCCGTTCCTGGCGCTCTCCACGATGCTTAGTTTTATTTCGTTACAGTCGATTGCTGACCCAGTCCTGCACACCCGCCAACGCGCCAGCCAGCGCCTGTGGATTCGTACCGCCCGCCTGAGCCATATCCGGGCGACCACCGCCTTTCCCGCCCACTTGAGCAGCCAGTTCCCCCACCAGTTCGCCCGCTTTTACGCGATCGGTCAGGTCTTTGGTCACACCCGCGATCAGCGATACTTTACCTTCTGCTACGGTCGCCAGCACGATAATGGCGGAACCAAGCTGATTTTTCAGGTCGTCCATCATGGTACGCAGCATCTTAGGTTCTACATTGCTAAGTTCACTCACCAGCAGTTTAGTCCCTTTAACATCCACGGCTTTGCTGCTGAGTGAGGCACTTTCCTGTGCTGCCTGCTGATCACGCAGTTGCTGCAATTCTTTTTCCAGGGCACGAACATGGTCCACCAGTCCGCGGACTTTCTCATTCAGATTACTGCTATTGGCTTTCACCAGATGCGCAATGTCCTGCAACTGGTGGCTTTGTGCATTAACCTGCGCCAGAGCCCCTTCGCCAGTTACCGCTTCGATACGACGTACACCCGCAGCAGTACCCGATTCAGACAAAATACGGAACAGACCAATATCACCGGTGCGCGCAGCATGCGTACCGCCACACAGCTCGGTTGAGAAATCTCCCATGCTCAGCACACGAACACGTTGATCGTATTTCTCGCCAAACAGTGCCATGGCACCCTTCGCTTTAGCAGCCTCAAGATCCATGATATTGGTTTCAACGGCCAGGTTACGACGGATCTGCGTGTTGACGATATCCTCAACCTGACGAATCTCCTGCGGCTTCATCGCTTCAAAATGAGAGAAGTCGAAACGCAGGTATTTATCATTGACGAGCGAGCCTTTCTGCGCGACATGCTCACCTAAAACCTGGCGCAATGCGGCATGCAACAGGTGTGTCGCTGAATGGTTCAGACGGATGCGGGCACGGCGTTCTTCATCAACCTGAGCACTCAGGCGATCGCCGACACGCAGCTGGCCGGTAGTTAGCTTACCGATATGACCAATGGCCTGACTATACTTCTGTGTGTCCTGCACGCTAAATTCAGCATTATTCCCAGCCAGTACGCCGGTATCACCTACCTGGCCACCAGACTCGCCGTAGAACGGGGTCTCATCAAGCACCACTACCGCGTCCTGGCCTGCGCTCACCTGCTCAACCGCTTGCCCATCGACAAACAACGCCTGTACGGTAGAGGTCAGTGCCAGCTGGTCATAACCTTTAAAGGCCGATGCAGAATCAATACGAATCACATTGTTGTAATCCGCACCAAATCCACTGGCTTCACGTGCACGCTGGCGTTGCTGCTCCATCGCCACTTCAAACCCAGCTTCGTCGATCTTCAGATTGCGCTCACGGCACACATCCGCAGTCAGGTCTACCGGGAAGCCGAAAGTATCATAAAGGCGGAATACAGTTTCGCCATCCAGCGTATCGCCTTGCAGCTTCGCCAGTTCTTCGTCCAGCAGCGCCAGGCCACGCTCCAGCGTTTTCGCAAACTGTTCTTCTTCCGCTTTCAGGACGTTCTCAACCTGAACCTGCTGACGTTGCAGGTCTTCACCTGCCGAGCCCATTACCGCAATCAGAGGCGCAACCAGCTTATAGAAGAAGGCATCTTTCGCGCCAAGCATGTTGCCGTGACGTACCGCGCGACGAATGATACGACGCAGTACATAGCCACGGTTTTCGTTCGAAGGAATCACGCCATCAGCGACCAGGAAAGCACAGGAACGGATATGGTCAGCGATCACTCGCAGTGATTTGTTGCTGAGATCAGTCGCACCTGTCACTTCAGCCACTGACTTAATCAGTCTGGCGAAAAGGTCGATTTCGTAGTTGGAGTTAACGTGTTGCAGAACCGCAGCAATACGCTCCAGCCCCATACCGGTATCCACTGAAGGTTTCGGCAATGGCTGCATGGTACCGTCTGCCTGACGGTTGAACTGCATGAATACGATATTCCAGATTTCAATATAGCGGTCACCATCTTCTTCCGGACTGCCCGGCGGGCCACCCCAGATATGATCGCCATGATCGAAGAAGATCTCGCTGCATGGACCACATGGGCCGGTATCACCCATCTGCCAGAAGTTGTCTGATGCGTAAGCGCTGCCTTTATTGTCCCCGATACGAATAATACGTTCGTGCGGAATACCAATATCTTTGGCCCAGATGTCATAGGCTTCATCGTCAGTTTCATAGACGGTGACCCAAAGGCGTTCTTTTGGCAGCTTAAACCACTGCTCGCCCGTCAGCAGTTCCCAGGCATAGGCAATCGCGTCTTTTTTGAAATAGTCGCCAAAACTGAAGTTGCCCAACATTTCAAAGAAGGTGTGATGACGCGCGGTATACCCCACGTTTTCGAGGTCATTGTGCTTACCGCCCGCACGAACGCAGCGCTGCGCTGTGGTCGCACGTGAGTAATCGCGCTTATCCTGACCGAGGAAAACGTCTTTAAACTGGTTCATCCCGGCGTTGGTAAACAGCAGCGTCGGGTCGTTGTTCGGTACGAGGGAGCTGCTGGCTACAACCTGATGTCCCTTGCTATGAAAAAAGTCGAGAAACGCTTGACGGATCTCAGCAGTGCTCTTGCTCATAAATTTCCTGGAATCACGCTAACGAACGTTACCTCTCGTCTGGCAAGCCGCATGCGCCCGGCCCACCACTGACTGAGGAACAAAAAGTGGGAATAAGATAAATTTTCTTCAGTGGGAAGTAAAATCCCATTGCCTTTCAGTCGTCAAAATTTCTGAAAATTGCCTGAATATCTTCCATCAGAAAGCCTTTTGTCATCAGAAATCGCTGGACTTTGCTTTTCCCGGCCCAGTCTTGTGGCAACGGATCGCCAAACTTACGTTTCGCCAGCCCGGCTGCACACGCGATCCAGTTGACCTCGGTATCAAACAGCGCTTGGTCAATTTCATCGCGCGCAATACCTTTTTGTTGCAGCTCCATGCGAATACGTTGCGGGCCATACCCTCTGCCGCTGCGACTGAGGATAAATCGCTCGGTAAAACGCTGATCGTTTAACCAACCATTTTGCTGACACCAGTCGGCAACCTGCTCCAGCAACTCATCAGGAATGGGTTCGGCTTTTTCCTGTTGCTGCATCCAGGCAGCCCGCTGGCTGGAAAGTTGTAGCTTGCGCTTCAGTTCTTCACGGCTATGGTCACGTTGTGACAGGATGCGCATGGCGCGGTCCAGTAAGCGCGAGAAAGTTGGCGCGGGTGTCGGAGATGATGACATATGACTTACCTTTTTCAGACCGTAGCGCAGGGTAAAGCAAGAGATTCAAGAGGGAAAGTGCAGGCGGGGTAAAAACAAAACGGGAGCAGAGCGCTCCCGTTGTGGTATCAGAAATCTTCGTTCGTTTCGCTGGCTTCTTCGTAATCGTCAGCGGAAACCTCCGCAGCACCGGCACTGGCCGTTGCACCGGTCAGCAGCATGTCACGCAGCTTCTGATCGATTTCATTAGCAATCGCCGGGTTTTCCTTCAGGAAATTGGTCGAGTTTGCTTTACCCTGGCCGATTTTGTCACCGTTGTAGCTGTACCAGGCACCGGCTTTCTCAACCAGCTTGTGCTTCACGCCCAGATCAACCAGTTCACCAAAGGTGTTGATACCTTCGCCATACATAATCTGGAATTCAGCCTGTTTGAACGGTGCAGCAATTTTGTTCTTCACCACTTTCACGCGGGTTTCGCTACCCACCACTTCGTCACCCTCTTTAATGGCACCGATACGGCGAATATCGAGGCGTACGGAAGCGTAGAACTTCAGCGCGTTACCACCGGTGGTGGTTTCCGGGTTACCGAACATCACACCAATCTTCATACGAATCTGGTTGATGAAAATCAGCAACGTATTGGACTGCTTCAGATTACCCGCCAGCTTACGCATCGCCTGGCTCATCATACGAGCGGCCAGCCCCATGTGAGAGTCACCGATCTCGCCTTCAATTTCCGCTTTCGGCGTCAGGGCAGCAACGGAGTCAACGATGATGACGTCAACGGCACCGGAACGCGCCAGCGCATCACAAATTTCCAGCGCCTGCTCACCGGTATCCGGCTGCGAACACAGCAGGTTATCAATATCGACGCCCAGCTTCTTCGCGTAGACCGGGTCAAGCGCATGCTCGGCATCAATAAAGGCACAGGTTTTACCTTTACGCTGCGCAGCGGCAATGACCTGCAAGGTCAGCGTAGTTTTACCAGAGGATTCCGGACCATAAATCTCAACGATACGGCCCATCGGCAGGCCGCCTGCGCCCAGCGCGATGTCCAGCGAAAGTGAACCGGTGGAGATGGTTTCAACATCCATCGAGCGGTCTTCACCCAGGCGCATGATGGAGCCTTTACCAAACTGTTTCTCGATCTGGCCCAGCGCGGCAGCTAAAGCCTTCTGTTTGTTCTCGTCAATCGCCATTTCCACTCCTAATCATGCCGGGTAAGCGGACATCTCTGTATGTCTGCTCGCGTTCTGTTGCTGGTAATTATACTGTACAGTCATACAGTATCAAGTTTAATTTGTCAGAAATTCATCATGCAGCGTTTGCAGTGCCCAGGCAACGGACTGACGACGCACCGCATCACGGTCACCAGCAAAGTGCTGACACTGCGCCATCAGTTGCCCATCCGGCCCGGCAAAGCCAAACCAGACAGTACCGACGGGTTTATCCGCGGTGCCGCCATCCGGTCCCGCAATACCGCTGACAGCAATAGCATACTGCGCACCCGCCTCTTTGCAGGCTCCCGCAGCCATTTCGCGCACGGTCTGCTCGCTCACGGCACCAAACCGGGCCAGCGTACCGGCCTGCACACCCACCATTTGTTGTTTGGCGTCATTGCTATAGGTCACGAAACTGCGCTCAAACCAGGCGGAACTGCCGCTGATATCAGTAAACACTTTTGCAATCCAGCCACCGGTACAGGACTCAGCCGCGGTGATGGTTGCCTTGCGCGTTTTCAGCTGCTCGCCAACACGACGACTCAACTGCTGTAACTGTTCATCGTTCATCGTCTTCTCCTTGTCTGGCGCTCACGTTAACAGTAAATGGTGCAGCGGAGGATCCTTTTCAACCCCGATGTACCGTTTTGCGCGTGCGCTTCCAGAAGCTTCAGCGTGTTTTCATTGCCACCATAAAAAGACGCGGGAAGGCCAGCAAAACCTTCCCATCGGCGCGAGTCGGATAAGCGGTAATCAGCGCCTGATGATATTCCGCTAAAAACGCCTGTTGCTGATTTTCATCCAGCCCGGCAAGGAAAGGACGCAAGCCGGTGGCTCGCAGCCAGGTAATAATCGCCTGTGCATCCGCCATGATGTGGTAGTAGGTGGTACGCCAGATATCCACCTCACAACCCGCATCACTCAGCAAATCATAATACTGTGCAGTGGTCAGTAAGCGCTTACGTTCAGCCGCCTGCTGGGAGATATGCGGCAGCCAGCGCTCACCCACAGCCACCTCGCGCATCAGGCGATGCGAAGGTTCCTCAAGGTTATCCGGCATCTGAATTGCCAGTGAGCCGCCGATAGCGAGCTGGCTCACCAGGTGTGGCAGCAGCGAAGAATGTTCACCCAGCCATTGCAAAGATGCATTCGCGTAAATCACCTGCTGGGGTTGTTCGGCCTGCCAGGAACGAATATCGGCCAGCTCAAAGAGGCAATCCGGAAGGCGTTCACGCGCCTGCACCAGCATCGCGTCCGAGCTATCAATGCCACAGATGACGGCCTCCGGCCAGGCCTGCGCCAGTAGCTCGGTACTGTTGCCCGGTCCGCAACCTAAATCCGTTGCGAAACGCACCTCAGGAGTGGCAACCCGCGCCAGCAACTCATAGGCCGGTCGAGTCCGCTCTGATTCAAACTGACGATATAGCTGTGGATTCCAGTCTTGCATTGTCACGCTCCTGTTTTATCCCAAGAACTAAACACTACTCGTTTTTGCCATCCCCCGAAAAGAAAAGTGCGATAGCTCACTTTTTGTGTGCTGTTCTCTGGTGAGTTTAGCCAATGGCGATTAAGTTAAAACGGCGTTTCATTTTTCACGATAAGGAGTTTGCTATGGTTGCACAACCTGCACTGGCTGGCGTCTGGTGTCCGTCAGTAACCCCTTTTGATAACGACGGTAACGTCGATATTGACGCTCTGGGCCGTCACTTCGACCGGCTCAATCATTCAGGCATTGATACACTTCTGTTAATGGGCAGCATTGGGGAGTTTGCTTCGCTCACGCAACAGGAGCGACTACATCTGATTCGCGAAGCGCGTCAGCTATCCCCACTCACGATGGTCGCTAACGTTTCCAGCACCTGCGTGCCTGATATGCTGCAACTGGCTGAGGCCGCGTGGCAGCATGGGTTTGACGCGGTGATGGTGCTACCTCCTTATTACTATGGACAAACGCAAAAACAGTTGCTGAGTTATTTCAAAACCCTGGACCAGCAATTAGGTGGGAAGTGGTTTGCCTACAATTTTCCGGCGCGTACCGGTTGTGATTTAACCCCCGCGCTGGTAGCGGAACTGGCAGCAGAACTGCCGAATTTTATTGGTATCAAAGATACGGTGGATTGTCTGTCGCACAACCGTGCGCTGATTGAAGAAACAAGAAAGGTCCGCAGTGACTTTGCGGTGTTATCCGGCTATGACGAATATCTGTTACCTAACCTGCTGGCAGGCGGTGCAGGGGTGATTTCCGGGCTGAATAATATTGTGCCAGAGCTGTTTGCCGGGGCAATGCAGGCATGGCGGGCAGGCGATTTACATCAGTTAACCGCAATTCAGCAACGCATTGGTCAGCTGATGGCGATTTATACCCTGGGGGACGATTTTGTCACGACGATCAAAACCGCCGTCGCACGTCGTTATGAATCGATGACCACCCGATCCCGCAATTATGGCGGAGAACTCAGTGCCGCCCAGTACGCAGCGATAGATCGACTGCTGGCATAATGGAACAACGCGGACGGCACTGCGCCGTCCGGATCTTAGTTCTTTTTCACGAACTCAGATTTCAGTTTCATCGGGCCAAAACCATCGATCTTACAATCGATATTGTGATCACCTTCAACCAGGCGAATGCTTTTCACTTTTGTGCCGATTTTCAACGTTGAGGAGCTGCCCTTAACCTTCAGATCCTTGACTACAGTGACACTGTCGCCATCCACCAGCAGGTTACCATTAGCATCACGCACAACCAGACCATCAGCAGCCACATCATCCGCCGCCAGCGACCAGATATGTCCACATGACGGGCAGTTCAGCTTCTCGCCATCCTGCCAGGTATAGTCGGCCTGGCATTCAGGACAGGCGGGTAAGGTATTCATAAGCGCTCCTCAGAGAAAAGGTCGCGGCGAAGGTGGTGCCGCAAAAGGGGCGACATCTTATCTCCTTACTGTTAGTAAGGACAGCATTAAAATATCGCTCCCTGACGAGCTTTGCTGACCGCTTCGCCCAACTGCCACACCGCCATTGCATAATGCGTGCTGTGATTGTAGCGGGTTATGACGTAGAAATTGGGCAGCCCGTACCAGTATTGATAACTGGTGCCGAGATCGAGGCGCAACAAACTGGCCTGATTGTTACCGTCCAGCGATCCCTGCGGTGTCAGGCCACTTGCCGCCAGAGTGCTAACCGGGTACAAGGTTTTGAAACCATTCTCCAGTGCCGGAGCCTGCCCGCTGGCCGGGACAGCGACGGCCTCCCCCGGACGCCAACCGTGTTCTTTGAAATAATTAGCCACGCTGCCGATAGCATCAACCGGATCCCACAAATTGATGTGTCCATCCCCGTTAAAATCCACCGCATATTGTTTATACGACGATGGCATAAACTGTCCGTAGCCCATTGCGCCCGCGAAAGAACCGCGCAGATCAAGCGGATCATCCTGCTCGGTACGTGCCATCAACAGAAACGTTTCCAGCTCGCTGCTAAAGTAAGCTGCCCGGCGTGGATAGTTGAACGAAAGCGTTGCCAGCGCATCCAGTAAGCGGGTTTTCCCCATCACCCTACCCCAGCGGGTCTCAACACCAATAATGCCGACAATAATTTCCGGTGGCACGCCATAGACCTGCTGGGCGCGTTGCAGCGCATCCTGATATTGATTCCAGAAGGCCACACCATTTTGCACGTTATCAGGGGTAATGAATTTATTACGATAGCGAATCCAGGCACCATTTGGGCCGGTTGGCGGAGTGTAGCTCGGTGCTTGTTGGTCCATCAGGCGCAGAACATAATCCAGCCGTTTCGCCTGGCCAATCACCGCATGTAATTGCTGGCGATCAAAACCGTGCTTCGCCACCATCTGGTCAATAAATTGCTCAGCGGCAGGATTCTCCGCGAAATCACCAAACATTGGCTGGATAGCGTGTGATTGATCCAGTAGAAAACCACCCTGAGGTGCAGAAACGACGGCGGGCTGCTGGGATGTTTCAGGCTTGCTACTACAGGCGGCAAGCAGGGTAATGAGCGGGAGAAGGGCAACCTTAAAACGCATTGGATTTCCATAAGCCAGATGAAACCGGAGTCCACATATTAATCGTTCAGGTTAATGACTTACAGGGCAATATCTTAAATTTACGTCAGTTATCTCTGTCAGGGCTCCGCCCGGCGAAATTTGCGACCCGCTTCCACACTTTACCATTTACAGCGTTTTTTTCTTTTTTCCTGCCGCAGCAATTTGCTATGGTCGGCAACCGAAAGGCCAGCAGGCGGATGAAGGAGATGCTGCAAAAATGGTAACATCGCTTCTTTCGTTATCGCGCCAGCGTGATAACGCACCTTCCCTGTAGCGATAACCTATTACGGGCACTCAAAAAGTAAATGCAAAGCGAGAAAGAGATGAAAGGAGCAGAGCAAATGGACTTCACCGCCCATACGCCCATGATGCAGCAGTACCTGCGTCTGAAGGCCGATCATCCTGATATCCTGCTGTTCTATCGCATGGGTGATTTTTATGAGCTGTTTTACGATGACGCAAAACGCGCTTCACAGCTGCTGGAAATCTCACTCACCAAACGCGGTGCGTCTGCAGGCGAACCCATTCCCATGGCAGGCGTTCCCTATCATGCGGTTGAAGGCTATCTGGCGAAACTGGTCCAGTTAGGTGAGTCGGTGGCGATTTGTGAGCAGATTGGTGATCCCGCGCTGAGCAAAGGCCCGGTAGAACGCAAAGTGGTGCGTATTGTCACCCCCGGCACCATCAGCGATGAAGCATTATTGCAAGAGCGCCAGGATAACCTGCTGGCGGCTATTTTTCAGAGCCAGCGCGGTTTTGGCTATGCCACGCTGGATATCAGTTCCGGGCGCTTCCGGTTGAGCGAGCCTGGCGATCAGGAAACCATGGCCGCCGAATTGCAACGCACGAATCCGGCTGAATTGCTCTACCCCGAAGATTTTCAGGCGATGCCGCTCATTGATCAGCGTCGTGGCCTGCGCCGCCGTCCACTCTGGGAATATGAAATCGATACCGCGCGCCAGCAGTTGAATCTGCAATTTGGCACACGCGATCTTAATGGGTTTGGCGTCGAACAGTCGTATCTGGCACTGCGCGCGGCAGGTTGTCTGCTGCAATATGTCAAAGACACCCAGCGCACCTCCCTGCCCCATATCCGCTCGCTCAGCATGGAGCGTCAGCAGGATAGCGTGATTATGGATGCCGCCACACGTCGCAACCTCGAAATCACGCAGAATCTGGCCGGAGGGACGGAAAACACCCTCGCTGCGGTTCTGGATAAAACCGTTACCCCGATGGGCAGCCGCATGCTAAAGCGCTGGCTGCATATGCCATTGCGTGATGTAGAAACCATCGCACGTCGTCAGCAATCCATTGCGGAATTACAGGCGCACAGTGAAGAGTTACAACCCGTGTTACGCCAGGTAGGCGATCTGGAACGTATCCTCGCCCGTCTGGCGCTGCGCACCGCCCGCCCACGCGATCTGGCCCGTATGCGCCACGCTTTTCAGCAGTTGCCGGAACTGAATGCCTTACTGGAACAGGCCGAGGCTCCTCAACTGATTCAGCTGCGTATGCAAATGGGGGATTTCAGTGAACTACGCGAACTGCTGGAGCAGGCGATTATTGAGTCTCCGCCGGTATTAGTTCGTGACGGAGGTGTGATTGCACCCGGTTATAACGCTGAACTCGATGAGTGGCGAGCACTGGCTGATGGGGCCACCGATTACCTCGATCGTCTTGAAATCCGCGAACGGGAAAAACTCGGGCTGGATACCCTTAAAGTCGGCTTTAACGCCATTCATGGCTATTACATCCAGGTCAGCCGTGGTCAGAGCCATCTGGTACCCATCCACTATGTGCGCCGTCAGACGCTGAAGAATGCTGAACGCTACATCATTCCAGAACTGAAAGAGTATGAAGACAAGGTCCTGACCTCAAAAGGCAAAGCACTGGCGCTGGAAAAAGGCCTTTACGACGAGCTTTTCGATCGCCTGCTGCCGCACCTGGAAGCGCTGCAATTAAGCGCTGCCGCACTGGCCGAGCTTGATGTGCTGGCTAACCTGGCGGAACGTGCCTGGACGCTCAACTATTGCCGTCCGGTGCTACAGGATAAAGCCGGTATCCGCATCATCGGCGGTCGTCACCCGGTTGTTGAGCAGGTGCTGAAAGAACCCTTTATCGCGAATCCATTATCACTCTCCACTCAGCGTCGTATGCTGATCATCACCGGACCGAATATGGGTGGTAAAAGCACTTATATGCGCCAGGCGGCATTGATCGCGCTGATGGCGTGGATCGGTAGCTTTGTTCCGGCTGAGGAAACGGTGATTGGCCCCATCGACCGTATTTTTACCCGTGTCGGTGCAGCTGACGATTTGGCCTCAGGACGCTCTACCTTTATGGTGGAAATGACCGAAACCGCCAACATCTTGCACAACGCTACCGAAAACAGCCTGGTACTGATGGATGAAATCGGTCGTGGTACCTCAACCTATGATGGCCTGTCGCTGGCCTGGGCCTGCGCCGAAAGCCTGGCCAACCGCATTAAAGCGATGACGTTGTTCGCTACCCACTATTTCGAGCTGACCACGCTGCCAGAAAAAATGGAAGGTGTGGTTAACGTGCATCTCGATGCCGTGGAACATGGTGACACCATCGCCTTTATGCACAGCGTCCAGGACGGCGCAGCCAGTAAAAGTTACGGCCTGGCTGTAGCGGCGTTAGCAGGTGTACCGAAAGAAGTCATCAAACGTGCACGCCATAAACTGAAGGAACTGGAAGCCCTTTCGGGCAGTTCAGCAGCCTCGACGGTAGAAGGTTCGCAGCTGCCGCTCCTGGTAGCAGACACGTCACCGGCAGTTGAGGCACTGGAAGCGCTCGATCCCGATACCCTGACACCACGTCAGGCTCTGGAGTGGATCTATCGGTTGAAAACGCTGGTGTAGAAGCAGCAGGATGGTGGCAGCCCGCCACCATCCTGAATAACAAGCATAAAAAAACGGTGACCAAATGGTCACCGTTTTTATGTAGCGATTACGGTTTATTCACGAAACAGCGCTTCGATATTCAGGCCCTGAGTCTGCAGAATTTCACGCAGACGGCGCAGACCTTCCACCTGAATCTGACGGACACGCTCACGGGTCAAACCGATTTCGCGGCCAACATCTTCCAGCGTTGCCGCTTCATAGCCCAACAGGCCGAAACGACGCGCCAGCACTTCACGCTGCTTAGCATTGAGTTCAAACAACCACTTAACGATGCTTTGTTTCATATCATCGTCCTGCGTGGTGTCTTCCGGGCCGTTATCTTTTTCATCGGCCAGGATGTCCAGCAACGCTTTTTCGGAATCACCACCGAGTGGCGTATCAACCGAGGTAATGCGCTCGTTGAGACGCAGCATACGGCTTACATCATCAACCGGTTTATCCAGCTGCTCGGCGATCTCTTCGGCACTCGGCTCATGATCGAGCTTGTGAGAAAGTTCACGCGCAGTACGCAGATAAACATTTAACTCTTTTACAATGTGGATAGGCAGACGAATGGTACGGGTTTGGTTCATGATCGCCCGTTCAATGGTCTGACGAATCCACCAGGTGGCGTAAGTCGAGAAGCGGAACCCACGTTCAGGGTCAAACTTCTCTACTGCGCGAATCAGGCCGAGATTCCCCTCTTCAATCAGGTCAAGCAGAGCCAGACCACGATTGCTATAACGACGGGCAATCTTCACCACCAGGCGCAGGTTACTTTCAATCATGCGGCGGCGAGAAGGAATGTCGCCTCGTAATGCGCGGCGGGCAAAGAACACCTCTTCTTCCGCCGTTAATAATGGAGAATAACCAATTTCTCCGAGGTAGAGCTGCGTCGCATCCAAAACGCGTTGCGTCGCACCCTGTGACAACAACTCTTCTTCCGCTACATCGTTATCACCAGGTTCGTTCTCAACGAGAGCCTTCTCATCAAAAACCTCAGCTCCGTTCTCCTCGAATTCCGCATCTTCGTGTAACTCGTTAACTTTCAGCGTATTCTGGCTCATAAGCGGCTCCTACCCGTGATCCAAGGGCAGAACACCTGGGTTCTGCCGGATTATCGTTGCGGTAAGTAACGCAACGGATTTACGGATTTCCCCTTGTAACGAATTTCAAAATGCAATCTTACTGAGCTGGTTCCGGTGCTACCCATGGTAGCGATTTTTTGCCCAGCTTTAACTTCCTGTTGTTCCCGGACCAGCATAGTGTCGTTATGGGCGTACGCACTCAGGTAGTCATCATTGTGTTTGATGATGATTAAATTACCGTACCCACGGAGCGCGTTGCCTGCGTATACCACCCTACCCGAAGCAGTGGCGACAACAGGTTGTCCACGCGAACCGGCGATATCGATCCCTTTGTTTCCGCCTTCCGCAGCGGAGAAGTTATCGATGATCTTCCCATCAGTCGGCCAACGCCAGCTTCCCACTGGGGTTGTGCTATCCGTTGTGCTGCTGACTGTGGGCGGTGCGATAACCGGAGCTGTGGTCGTTGCCACATTATTTGCCCCTTTCGACGGCAGCAATTTGCTGCCTGAAGAATTACCCGAATCATCAGAATACGTAATAACAGGTTGCTGTGCAACCGGGGTCGATTTAATTTGCGAAGAACTCGGTGTAACGGGTACGCCGCCCTGAGTTGCATCGGCCGCAGTGATAGCGTTACCACCGGTAATTGACTGTCCGGATCCATTACCAACCTGCAACGTTTGCCCGGCGCTCAGGCTATACGGGGCGGCGATGTTGTTGCGTTGAGCCAAATCGCGAAAATCGTTGCCAGTAATCCAGGCAATATAGAACAGGGTATCGCCACGCTTGACGGTGTAAGTCTCACCGCCATAACTACCTTTAGGAATATTCCCATAATTGCGGTTGTATACAATATGACCATTTTGCGTCGTCACATTATCATTACCACTAATCATTCCGCCCGACGCGGGCGCAGAAGGTACACCACCACTTAACATTCCGCCACGAGGCATTGTCGGTACACCGCCGCCAGAGGCGTCGCTCATACCACCGTTTCCACCAATCTGACTAATGGGTGCCTGTGTGTTATCGCTGGAGCTACAGCCTGCCAGCCAGAAACCGACCACTGTCAGTGCCGCCAGACGGCGTAATTGAAATATTGTGCTTCCCGTGCTCATTGATCCCCCGTGATGGCAATCCTGGATATAACTGTGACTGCGTTAGCCGCATTTTACACTGCGTAATGCGTCCGAAACGGCCTTTCGCTTTGATTAACAAGGATAGTAGCAAGATCAACTGCGCCATGCTATGTAACAGTTGTGAACAAGTACGAAGCGCTTTAGGCCAGATCGCCCTGTACTAAAGGCACAAAGCGGACGGGTTCGATGATCTCTTCAATCATCTCATCTCCCTGACGACGCAGACGTTTCAACACTTGCTGATCTTCTCCAACCGGCAGCACCATTCTGCCGCCGTCGCGCAATTGCGCTATCAGCGCAGTCGGAATTTCAGGTGGTGCTGCGGTGACGATAATGGCATCAAACGGACCGCGTGCCGCCCATCCCTGCCAGCCATCACCGTGGCGTGTGGAAACATTATGGAGATCGAGCTGCTTCAGCCGACGTTTCGCCTGCCACTGCAACCCTTTGATGCGTTCAACGGAATAAACGTGGTTAACCAGATGGGCCAGAATGGCAGTCTGATAGCCGGAGCCGGTGCCGATTTCCAGCACACATGCGTCGGCATTCAGTTCCAGCAGCGCTGTCATGCGCGCCACCATGTAGGGCTGTGAAATGGTTTGCCCGCTGCCAATCGGCAGTGCGACATTGTCCCAGGCTTTGTGTTCGAAGGCTTCGTCGATAAAACGCTCACGCGGCACATCGGCGATGGCTTTCAGCAGATGTTCATCATGGATGCCCTGCGCGCGCAGTTGCGCCAGCAGGGTTTCGACGCGCCGACTCACCATGCCAAATCCACCTCCGCCTGGGTCAGCCATTCGCTTAACACCAACTGCGCCGCTGGCGCGGTCAGGTCGACATGCAACGCGGTGATGGAAACGTAACCGGCATCAACCGCCGCAAAATCAGTATCCGGACCCGCATCCAGCTTTTCGCCCGGCGGCCCGATCCAGTACAGGGTGTTACCACGCGGATCCTGCTGACGAATCACCTGATCGGCCGGATGTCGGCTGCCGCAACGCGTCACGCGGAAGCCTTTCACTTCTGACAGGGGTAAATCAGGTACATTGATATTCAGGATGCGGCCGGTACGCAGCGGCTCACGTGTCAGGGCGCGCAGCAACGCGCAGGTCACTGCGGCTGCGGTGGCGTAATGCTGATGACCATTAAGGGATACGGCCAGCGCCGGTAGCCCGAGATGACGTCCCTCCATGGCAGCGGCTACGGTGCCAGAATAAATCACGTCATCACCGAGGTTCGGCCCGGCATTGATACCGGATACCACGATATCCGGGCGCGGTTGCATCAGGGCATTCACTCCGAGAAACACGCAGTCAGTCGGAGTGCCCATCTGTACAGCAATATCGCCGTTTTCATGGGTAAAGGTACGAAGCGGTGTTTCGAGGGTCAGCGAGTTGGAGGCACCGCTCCGATTACGATCGGGTGCCACCACCTGCACTTCAGCAAACTGGCGCAGCGCGCGCGCCAGAGTCTGAATACCAGGAGCATGAATTCCATCATCATTACTCAGCAATATCCGCATCGTTACCTTCTTGTTGGAGAAGCTCACGCACCACACTGGTGGCATAACTGCCCGCAGGCAGCCAGAACTCCATCTCCAGCGTCACATCATCCCACCAGTTCCAGCGCAACTCTTTTGGCACCACGCGCATTGCACGTCGTGCCGCATCAACACGTTCACGCTCAAGCAGTGTAATCAATTCTGCCGCACCTGCCAGGCTCTGCTGTTCAAATTCAAGCGCTTCCGCCTGGGTGCCCCAGCCACCACGCCCGGCTAACGGGGCGGTGATACGCAGCTCATCCTGGTCCACACGCTGTTGCAGTTCGGCCAGTTCTTCGGCCTGCGCGACAAACCAGCTACCACGCCCGGTCAGCTGCAATGCATCGCCGCTGATGACCACATCAAGGCTATTGTCACGCTGTAAGCGGGCGCTGGTCACCTGATTAAACAGATGGCTACGTGTCGCCGAAAGCAGCAGGCCTTTTTTGTTACGATCGCGTGGGCGAAAGCTATCCTGCGCCCACTGCCGGGCCTGCGTCAGATTATTACCATCGCGCCCGAAACGCTGCTCGCCAAAATAATTCGGCACACCGCTTTTCTGAATTTTCTGCAAACGCTGTTCTACCTCGGTACGATCCGAAATTTGACGGATCACCAGGCGAAACGCATTTCCCGCCAGCGCACCGGTACGTAGTTTACGCTTGTGGCGCACAACCTGCAGAATTTCCACACCTTCAAGCTGAAATTCAGACAGATCGGGCATAGCGTTACCCGGTAAACGGAAGCAAAGCGTCTGTTCCGTCACCGCATGACGGTCCTTCATCCCGGCATAGCTGAGATCGCGCACGTGCACACCTAAAAATTTCGCCAGCGCTTCCGCGACGAAACGGGTGTTACAACCGATTTTACGGATACGCACCAATAGCTGTTCACCTTCGCCATCATAGGGATAACCGAGATCCTCGATAACGACAAAATCTTCCGGATTGGCTTTAATCACCCCAGTCGCGCGCGGTTCACCATGCAGGTACAGCAATTCACTCATGCCGTTTCTGCCTTAACCAGCAACGCAACCGCTTCACAGGCAATGCCTTCGCCGCGCCCGGTAAAACCCAGTTTTTCTGTAGTCGTGGCTTTGACGTTGACCTGATCCATATGGCAACCAAGATCTTCGGCGATATTCACGCGCATTTGCGGGACGTGCGGCAGCATCTTCGGTGCCTGGGCAATGATGGTGACATCCACATTACCAATCTGGTAACCCTTCTGCTGGATGCGACGCCAGGCTTCACGCAGCAGGCCACGGCTGTCTGCGCCTTTATAAGTGGGATCGGTATCGGGAAACAGTTTGCCGATATCGCCCATCGCCACCGCTCCCAGCAGGGCGTCAGTCAGCGCATGTAACGCCACATCACCATCGGAATGCGCAATAAAACCCTGTTCGAAGGGAACTCGCACCCCGCCAATCACCAGAGGCCCCTCGCCTCCGAAGGCGTGCACGTCAAAACCGTGGCCGATACGCATCATGCGCTCTCCTGTAACTGAATCTGGGTAAGATAAAAGGCCGCCAGCGCCAGGTCTTCTGGCCGCGTCACCTTGATGTTATCACTGCGACCGCTCACCAGTTCGGGATGGTAGCCGCAGTATTCCAGTGCTGATGCCTCATCGGTAATGATCGCCCCTTCATTAAGGGCGCGCGTCAGGCAAGCCGTCAGCAGTGCGTGAGGGAAGAATTGCGGCGTCAGCGCATGCCATAAATTTTCACGCTCAACGGTATGCGCAATGGCCGCTTTGCCCGGTTCGGCACGCTTCATGGTGTCACGCACCGGTGCCGCCAGAATCGCCCCCACTTTACTGTGCTGACGCACGGCCAGCAGGCGTGCTAAATCATCGGGATGCAGACACGGACGCGCCGCGTCATGCACCAGCACCCACTCCCCCTGCTTCACTGCCTGCAACCCCGCCAGCACGGACTCAGCGCGCGTATCGCCGCCGGTGACGCGCAGCACGCGGGCATCCTGCGCCAGCGGCAAGGTGTCAAACCAGCCATCATCGGGGCCGATGGCGACCACCACCTGTTTTACGGCAGGATGCGCCAGCAACCGCGCGACGCTGTGTTCAAGAAGGGTGAATTGACCGATGGTCAGATACTGTTTCGGGCAGGCCGCCTGCATGCGGCTGCCAATACCGGCAGCGGGCACTACGGCGATCACATCCGCAGAGGAAGAAAGGTTGTTCATGGTTTATCGTTGTTGATTTTGCGCAGCTTGTTGCGCGTTACGTTTGTTCTGGTCCGGCACCAGACGATAGAAGGTTTCACCGGGCTTGATCATGCCCAGTTCATTGCGTGCGCGTTCCTCGATAGCCTCAGAACCGCCGTTGAGATCGTCAATTTCGGCGAACAGCTGATCGTTACGCGCTTTGAGTTTGGCGTTATTCGCCTGTTGTGACGCGACGTCATCATTAACGCGCGTATAGTCATGAATCCCGTTCTTACCCAGCCACAACGAATATTGAAGCCAGCCGAGCAGTACGAGTAGCAATAACGTCAGTTTTCCCATCCCCGCCCCCTGAAAAACGGCTCAATCATCCCATAACTTCGCGCCGGACTCCACTCCAGCAGCGAAAATGCCGTTCACAGGCGTTTGTCCGTACAAATAATGACGCAGATGATGAGAACATCGGCAGGTAAAGTTTTGTAACCAGCCGACGCGTTTGCACATCAGGCACAGCTTACCAGCCGGAGAGAAATGAGAAGAGTAGCCAGAACAGGCATACCACCACGATTGCCGTGACCACCCCGCTCCAGAACAAATGACCACGCAGCATCAGGCTGAAGACAATACCAATCAGCACCGAAACCGGCAGCAGGGCGAGGAAAAATGGCCAGGTATAGAGGAAGAAGAACAGCGTATTGGAGCCGTAGAGCAGGAACGGAATTGCCAGAGCGCACCAGTACGAGAGAAAACCAATCACACCACCCGGTAACGACGAGCGCGGCTCATCCTGGGGGAGTTCATCTTTGCGTGCCAGCATAGGGGTAACGTTCTGCATAGAGTTCCTGTTGACGCGAAGCGCGGCAAACCGTAATGATTTGCCGCTGTCTATTCAGGATCTGATGATATCGCGGTGGCGCAGCAGGTCTAACAATTGGGCGGTCAGTTTTGTAACCAATTGTTCACCATCCAGGTGGATTGCAGGCTGATCTGGTGCCTCATAAACGCTGTCGATGCCGGTGAAATTCCGCAGTTCCCCGGCACGGGCTTTTTTATACAATCCTTTCGGATCGCGTGCTTCGCACACTGCCAGCGGCGTATCGACAAACACTTCAATAAACTGGCCTTCTGCCAGCAGGTCGCGCACCATCTGGCGCTCGGCACGGTGCGGGGAAATAAAGGCGGTCAGCACCACCAACCCCGCATCTACCATCAGTTTTGCCACTTCACCGACGCGACGAATATTTTCTTTACGATCGTCATCGCTGAAGCCGAGGTCACGGCATAAGCCGTGACGCACATTGTCACCATCCAGCAGATAGGTACTGACGCCCAGACGATGCAGCGCCTGCTCCACTGCACCTGCTACCGTGGATTTTCCCGAGCCGGACAGCCCGGTAAACCACAGCACCACGCCCTGATGACCGTGCTGCTGCTCACGCTCAGCGCGCGTCACCGGATGGTCATGCCACACCACGTTTTCATCGTGTTGCGCCATTACTGACCACCCAGCAGATCGCGTGCATTCCAGTGTGGGAAATGACGACGAACCAACGCATTCAGTTCCAGCTCAAAGTCGCTGTACTGACCAGCCTCAGCGCGGCTGGCACTTTGCGGTTCTTCAATCATGCCCGCGCCGACGGTAACGTTGCTCAGACGATCAATAAAAATCATGCCACCGGTCACCGGGTTCTGGCGATACTGATCCAGCACCATCGGTTCATCGAAGGTGACTTCCACCAGCCCGATACCGTTCAGCGGCAGGCTGTCAGCATTGCGTTTTTCCAGCGTGTTGATCTCAACCTGATAAATTACTTTTTCCACGCGACCACGGGCTTTCTTACCGGCAATCTTCACATCATAGCTCTGGCCTGGTTGCAACGGCTGCTCAGCCATCCACACCACGTTGACGGTGGCGGATTGCACCGATTTCAGCTCCGCATCAGCGTCTACCAGCAGGTCGCCGCGACTGATGTCAATCTCATCTTTCAGCACCAGGGTGATAGCCTCGCCAGCGCCTGCCTCCGGCAAATCACCGTCAAAAGTGACGATGCGCGCGATAGTCGATTCCACACCCGACGGCAGCACTTTCACGCGCTGCCCCACTTTCACCACGCCTGACGCCAGCGTACCGGCATAGCCACGGAAATCGAGGTTCGGGCGGTTAACGTATTGCACCGGGAAGCGCATCGGCTGATGATCAACCACGCGGTTCAGCTCTACGGTTTCCAGCACATCCAACAGCGTCGGGCCGCTATACCACGGCATGCTCTCGCTCTGTGAGGCAACGTTATCCCCTTCCAGCGCCGACATCGGCACAAAGCGGATATCGAGGTCTTCCGGCAGCTGTGCCGCGAAATCGAGGTAATCCTGTTTGATCTGTTCAAACGCGTCCTGTTTGAAGGACACCAGATCCATCTTGTTGATCGCCACCACCAGATGCTTAATGCCCAGCAGCGTCGAGATAAAGCTGTGACGACGGGTCTGATCCAGCACACCTTTACGGGCATCAATCAGCAGAATCGCCAGATCGCAGGTTGAGGCACCGGTCGCCATATTGCGCGTGTACTGCTCGTGTCCGGGGGTGTCCGCGATAATGAATTTGCGCTTCTCGGTGGAGAAGTAACGATAAGCCACGTCAATGGTGATGCCCTGCTCACGCTCGGCCTGCAAACCATCAACCAGCAGTGCCAGATCGAGCTTTTCGCCCTGCGTGCCGTGACGTTTGCTGTCGTTGTGCAGTGAAGAAAGCTGATCTTCATAGATCTGACGGGTATCGTGCAGCAGACGGCCAATCAGTGTACTTTTGCCGTCGTCCACGCTACCGCAGGTGAGGAAACGCAGCAGGCTTTTGTGTTGTTGCGCGGTCAGCCAGGCTTCCACGCCGCCCTGATCGGCAATCTGTTGTGCAATAACGGTATTCATCTGCGTCTCCTTAGAAATAACCCTGACGTTTCTTCAGTTCCATCGAACCGGCCTGGTCACGGTCAATCACGCGGCCCTGGCGTTCGCTGGTAGTGGAGACCAGCATCTCTTCAATAATTTCCGGCAGCGTTCGAGCTTCGGATTCCACCGCACCGGTCAGCGGCCAGCAGCCGAGGGTACGGAAACGCACCATACGCTGTTTGATCACTTCACCTGGTTGCAGGTCGATACGGTCGTCATCCACCATCATCAGCATGCCATCACGCTCCAGCACCGGACGCGGTGCGGCAAGATACAGCGGCACAATCTCGATGTTTTCCAGGAAGATGTATTGCCAGATATCCAGTTCGGTCCAGTTGGAGAGCGGGAACACACGGATGCTCTCACCTTTGTTAATCTGGCCGTTGTAGTTGTGCCACAGCTCCGGTCGCTGGTTTTTCGGGTCCCAGCGGTGGAAGCGGTCACGGAATGAATAGATACGTTCCTTAGCGCGTGATTTCTCTTCATCACGGCGTGCGCCACCAAACGCGGCATCAAAGCCGTATTTGTTTAGCGCCTGCTTCAACCCTTCGGTTTTCATGATGTCGGTATGTTTGGCGCTACCGTGTACAAACGGGTTGATGCCCATCGCCACGCCTTCCGGGTTACGATGTACCAGCAACTCAGCACCCATCGCTTTGACGGTGCGATCGCGGAATTCGTACATTTCACGGAATTTCCAGCCGGTATCAACGTGCAGCAGCGGAAATGGCAGCGTGCCCGGATAGAAGGCTTTGCGCGCCAGATGTAGCATCACCGAGGAGTCCTTGCCGATGGAGTACATCATCACCGGATTACTGAACTCGGCCGCCACCTCGCGGATGATATGGATACTCTCTGCCTCCAGCTGGCGCAGATGAGTGAGTCGGTTTTGGTCCATAATTTTTCCTCAAGCCAAATTGACAACGGCGGACTCGCGAGCCCCCTGCTGTGCCGAATGTTGAAACCAGGCCAGTTGCCCGTGCAAATTCACAACTTCGCCAATCACCAGCAATGCTGGCGTCGGCGCGGTGGCGGCCAGCGCCTCCAGTTGGGCTAAGGTGCCAGTCAGCACCTGCTGATCCTGACGCGTGCCGCGGCCAATCACCGCAACAGGCGTCGCTGGATCGCGCCCGTGTTCAATCAGTCCGGCGGCAATCTCCGCCGCCTTCACCGTGCCCATATAAATTGCCAGCGTCTGACGCGCGCGCGCCAGTGACGGCCAGTCAATACCGTTGCTGTCTGCCCGGCAGTGGCCGGTGATAAACAACACGCTTTGCGCATGGTCACGATGGGTTAAAGGGATACCGGCATAGGCGGTTGCGCCCGCTGCCGCAGTGATACCCGGCACCACCTGAAACGGGATACCGGCAGCTTTGGCGGCCTGCAACTCTTCACCGCCGCGACCAAAAATAAAGGGATCACCGCCTTTCAGTCGCACCACGCGTTTACCTTCCAGCGCCAGTTTCACCAGCAGCTGATTGGTCTCTTCCTGTGATACGGAATGGGCACCGGCGCGTTTACCCACGCAGATACGATCGGCATCGCGTCGTACCAGTTCCAGCACCTCATCACTGACCAGGTGGTCATACAGCACCACATCGGCCAGCTGCATCACCTGCAAGCCACGTAGCGTCAATAACCCGGCATCACCGGGACCGGCACCGACCAGGGTGATTTCGCCTGGGTTTCCGCTGTCGTTCTCCAGCTCACGATCCAATGTGCGACGCGCTTCATTAACGTTGCCCGCCGCCATCTGGCTGGCGAACAGGCCGTTGAAGGCGCGCTCCCAGAAACGACGGCGTTCTGACATCTGGCGATAACGTTGTTTCACTTTGTCGCGCCACTGCCCGGCAACGAGGGCCATTTGCCCGAGATTCGCGGGCAACAGGGCTTCAATTTTTTCCCGCAGCAGACGCGCGAGTACCGGTGCGGTGCCACTGGAGGAAATCGCCACCACCAGCGGGGAACGATCAACAATCGACGGGAAGATAAAGCTGCATTTCGGCTGGTCATCCACCACATTCACTAGCTTGTGGCGCGCGTTGGCAGCGTCGAAGACCTGGCCGTTAAGGATGTTGTTATCTGTGGCGGCAATCACGAGGAACACACCTTCCAGCTGTTCCGCATCAAAGGTTTGCGCTACCCACTCAATGGCCGCAATCTCATGCAGTGCCTGCAACTCATGGCCCAGCTCACGCGCCGTCACCCGCACATGCGCACCGGCACGCCGCAGCAGTTCAATCTTGCGCGCAGCGATGTCGCCACCGCCGACAACCAGTACCGGACGGTTTTTGAGATCGGCAAAGAGAGGCAGATAATCCACGTTAACCTTGTTAGTTTTACAATAAGTTAACGCGACTATACGTCCCCGCCTTCTGGCAGATGAAATTACGAATTGGAATGAGTAGTTACCGAATGGAATAACGACCCGGGATTGCTGAGAACATTTTGTGCTTAGCAAATGATATTGCTGGTGTTTCGGAGCAAATCAAATTGTGTAATAGCGGTCACAGTTTCATACTGAAGCACAATTTTTTTTGCACGACGGGATGTCAGAAAAGGACACACTATGTTTGCCACCCTCCGCCGCGTCTTGCTGGCAGCAGCGATAGCGGGCGGTTTTCCTCTCCTTGCTCAGGCTGCCGGGAACGTACCCGGGCAATTTGCCGAACAACAATTGCGTCATATCGCAACCTATTATCCGGGTCGCATGAGCGGCAGCCCGGCAGAGCTGATGACCGCAGATTACCTGCGCCAGCAATTCACCCAACTGGGTTATCAGAGCAATACCCGCCAGTTCAATACCGGCTATAACTGGCGCGAAAAGCAGGGCCAGATGCGCTGGCATAAAGTGACCGCCACGTCGGTGATTGCCGCCCGCGCGGGTAGCGCACCGCAGGAGATCCTGATTGTGGCGCATCTCGATACCTGGACACCGCTCAGCAGCCGTGAAACTGACAACAACATCGGCGGTCTGCGTTTGCAGGGCGTGGATGATAACGCTTCTGGCCTGGGTGTGATGCTGGAGTTAGCCCAGCAGCTCAGCAAAACGCCTTTACATTATGGCGTACGCTTTGTGGCGCTGAGTGCCGGTGAAACCGGTCTGCATGGCATGGATGATTATCTGTCACGCATGAGCGCCAAAGAGAAGAAAGACACCCTGCTGGTGATCGATCTGAACAGCCTGATCGTCGGCGATCATCTCTACTTTAACAGCGGCATGAATACGCCATCGGCGGTGCGCAAGCAAACCAGCGCCCGTGCCGTGCAGCTCGCGCACCGCTTTGGCATCTCTGCTGCCACCCATACGCTGGTGGCACGTGATTTTCCCGGGGAGAATCCTTTTGATAAGGCGGGTATGCCGCTGCTGGATGTCACCGCCAGCAACTGGGCGCTGGGAAATAAAGATGGGCAGCAGCAGCGCGTGCGCAGCTCCCACTTCCCGGATGGCAGCGTCCGTCATCAGACCGAGCGCGATAACCTGGACTATCTCGACCACTGGCTGCCAGGCCGCATTACCCAACGCACCCATGAGAGCGTGAGAATCCTGTTGCCATTGCTCACCGAGCTGGCGAACCCGACAACATGAGGAACTGATATGTACGTGGTTTATCTGAACTATTTCCGTCCGGTAGAAGAAGTGGAAGCCCTGCTCGCGCCCCATATTGCATGGCTGGATCGTTATTTTGCCAGCGGTGCATTTATTGCGGCCGGACGTAAGGAGCCACGTACAGGCGGAATGGTGATGGTGAAAGAGATGCCACGGGACGAGCTGGATGCGATTCTGGCGGAAGATCCCTTCGTGGCGGTGGCGAATTATGACGTCACAAAGGTGAATGTGACGCGAGCTGGCGAGGATTTTGCCGGTTTAACCGGAATTTAATGACGAACCGTAGCGGCGCGATAAATCGCGCGATCTTTTAAAAGACGCGCGATTTATCGCGCCGCTACGGGTGAAAACCTTAACCTTCGTGCAGGCCGCACTCACGCTTCAGACCGAAGAAACGCGTTTCTTCTTCCGCCATGCCGGGTTCCCATTTCTTCGTGGTATGCGTATCCCCCACTGACAGGTAACCCTCATCCCACAGCGGATGGTATTTCAGGCCATGCTGTTTCAGGTACTGATGCACCTGGCGGTTATCCCAGTCGATAATCGGCAGAACTTTAAAAACACCACGCTGAATCGCCAGTACTGGCAGATGCGCCCGGCTGCCGGATTGATCACGGCGCAGGCCCGCAAACCAGGTTTGCGCCCCCAGCGTTTCCAGCGCGCGGTTCATTGGTTCCACTTTATTGATCTGGTTGTATTTCTCGATCCCTTCGACACCCTGCTCCCACAGTTTGCCGAAGCGTGCTTCCTGCCACGCAGGCGAGGTCTCAGCACGGAATACCTGCAAATTCAGGTTGAGTTGCTCAGTCAGCTCATCGATAAAGCGATAGGTTTCCGGGAACAGATAACCGGTATCGGTCAGAATCACCGGAATCTCCGGTTTCAGCCGGGTGACCATATGCAGCAACACCGCCGCCTGAATACCAAAGCTGGACGAGAGTACAAACGCACCAGGCAGTTGCTCCAGCGCCCAGTTCAGACGCTCTTCTGCCGATTGTTTTTCCAGCCGGGCGTTGGTTTCTGCCAGCGCCATTACGCGATCAATTTTCGGTAAATCATTCAGTGCGGAAAGATCGAGTACCGTCATACTGCCTCCGGGTCCCAAAAATCACGGGCAGGATCAACCACTGGCTTCACGATGCCCGCGCGAATCACGAAGTCGCCAAAACCTTCTTCACCTTTGCGTTCTTTGGCCCAGCGTCCCACCAGCTCATCAATGCTGGCGAGGATCTCGCCTTCCGTGATGTTTTCACGATACATACGCGGAATACGGGTACCGATACGGTTGCCGCCAATATGCAGGTTGTAACGACCTGGCGCTTTGCCCACCAGACCGATTTCGGCCAGCATGGCACGGCCACAGCCGTTAGGACAACCGGTAACGCGTAGCACTATGTGCTCCTCGCCAACGCCATGACCATGCATGATTTCTTCCACTTTGGTCACGAACGACGGCAGGAAGCGCTCGGCTTCAGCCATCGCCAGCGGGCAAGTCGGGAAAGATACACAGGCCATCGAGTTTTCACGCTGCGGCGTCACCTGTTCCATCAAACCATGTTCACGGGCGATGGCTTCAATCTGCGCTTTTTGCTTCTCCGGCACCCCCGCCACGATCAGGTTCTGGTTGGCAGTCAGACGGAAATCACCCTGATGCACTTTGGCGATTTCGGCAATACCGCGTTTCAGCGGACGGCCCGGATAATCCAGCAAACGACCGTTTTCAATAAACAGCGTCAGATGCCATTTCTTATCGACACCCTTGATCCAGCCAATACGGTCGCCACGGGTGGTGAATTCGTACGGACGCGTCGGACCGAAGGTCAGTCCGGCACGTTTTTCCACTTCAGCTTTAAAGGTTTCCACGCCCACGCGTTCCAGCGTGTATTTGGTTTTGGCGTTTTTACGATCGGTACGGTTGCCCCAGTCACGCTGCGTGGTCACCACGGCGGCCGCGACATCCAGGATCTTCTCCACCGGCAGGAAGCCAAATTCGCTGGCGGTGCGCGCGTAAGTCGCTTTGTTGCCGTGATCGATCGACAGCCCACCGCCCACCAGCAGGTTAAAGCCCACCAGCTTGCCTTTCTCAGCGATAGCAATAAAGTTGAGATCGTTAGCGTGCAGATCCACATCGTTATGCGGGGGGATCACCACCGTGGTTTTAAACTTACGCGGCAGGTAAGTCTCACCGAGGATCGGCTCCTCATCGGTGGTGGCAACTTTTTCCTGATCCCACCAGATCTCCGCATAGGCGCGGGTTTTCGGCAGCAGGTGCTCCGACAACTTTTTCGCCCATTCGTAGGCTTCCTGATGCAGCTCAGATTCCACCGGATTCGAGGTACACAACACGTTACGGTTGACGTCGTTAGCGGTTGCCAGCGCATCAAGACCGACTTCATGCAGCATCTGGTGGGTCGGCTTGACGTTCTTCTTCAGAATACCGTGAAACTGGAACGTCTGGCGGTTGGTCAGACGGATACTGCCGTAAATGGTTTTGTCGGTGGCGAATTTATCAATCGCCAGCCACTGGGTCGGCGTGATGATGCCGCCCGGCAGACGGCAACGCAGCATCATGGCATGGCGCGGTTCGAGTTTCTGCGCCGCACGCTCGGCACGGATGTCACGGTCATCCTGCTGGTACATACCGTGGAAACGGATCAGCAGGAAGTTATCGCCGTTGAAGCCGCCGGTCAGACCATCATCAAGATCTTCAAGGATGGTGCCACGCAGATAATTGCTTTGCTTTTTCAGACGCTCGGCATCAACAAGTTTGCCTTCAACGACCAGCGGTCCAGGGTGTTTTTCACTCATTAGTAAACGTCTCGCTGATAACGGCGCTCAATGCGCAGCTCACTTAAAAACTCGTCAGCCGTTTCACGATCCATTCCACCGTGCTCGGCCACCACATCCAGTAATGCCTGCTCAACGTCTTTCGCCATGCGATTGGCGTCGCCGCAGACGTAAAGGTGCGCGCCTTCTTCAATCCAGCGCCACACTTCCGCACCTTTGGCACGGATTTTATCTTGTACGTAAATCTTCTCTGCCTGGTCGCGTGACCACGCCAGATCGATATGGGTCAGCAGACCGTCTTTGACATACTTCTGCCACTCAACCTGATACAGGAAATCGTCGGTGAAGTGCGGGTTGCCAAAGAACAGCCAGTTTTTGCCGCCTGCACCCTCGTTATCACGCTGTTGCATAAAGGCGCGGAACGGGGCGATGCCAGTACCGGGTCCGATCATGATCACCGGCGTTTCCGGGTTGGCAGGCAGACGGAAGTTGTCGTTATGTTCGATAAACACGCGAATGTCGCTGTCTTCTGCCAGACGATCGGCCAGCCAGGTCGAGGCACCGCCGCCACGTACCCGTCCATCGATGTCGTAGCGCACCGCACCCACGGTGATGTGCACTTCAGTTTCGTTCTCAGCCTGCGAGGACGCAATGGAGTAAAGACGCGGCGTCAGCGGGCGCAGCAGCCCGGTTAACTGCTCAGCGTTCAGTTCAGTGGGAGCCTGGCGCACCATATCGACAATCGGCAGGCTCTGCGCATAGTGTTGCAGTTTCGGTTTGTCACCCACCAGTGCCAGCAGCGCATCGTTGCGCGCCAGCGCGGCATAATGTTCGACGATCTGCGGCGTGTTCACCGTCAGCTCGAAATGACGTTGCAGGGCATCAGACAGCGCCAGGGTTTCACCGTGGATAGTCACCGGCTCGTCACCTTTCAGCCACAGCAATTCCAGCAGCTCGGTTACCAACGCCGGATCGTTTTCATACCAGACACCGAGGGCATCGCCCGGCTGGTAACGCAGGCCCGAATCGCCGAGATCGATTTCGATATGACGCACGTCTTTATCGGAATCACGCCCGGTGATTTTCTGGTTCACGGCAAAGCTGGCTGTCAGCGGCGCTTCTTTGCTGTAAGGACTGCTGTGGACTTCGTTAACACTGCCCGCTGCGGTGATAGCTGCAATGGCGGGTGCTTCAGTCGGCACACGCGCTTTCAGGATGTCGGTAATTTGCTTACGCCAGGCGCTTCCCTGTTCGGCATAATCCACATCCGCGTCAACGCGATCCAGCAGACGCTCAGCACCCAGCTCGGCCAGGCGACTGTCGAAGTCCTTACCGGCTTTGCTAAAGAATTCGTAGGACGTATCGCCGAGACCAAATACGGCAAAAGCCGCGCCCTTCAACTGCGGGGCTTTTTTCGACATCAGGAATTTATGCAGCGCCACCGCTTCTTCCGGCGGCTCGCCTTCACCCTGGGTGGAGGTCACCACCACCAGCAGCTTTTCCTGACCAATTTGTTTGAATTTGTAGTCACCGGCGTTGACCAGATTAACGCTCAGTTTGGCGGCCAGCAGGTCATCACGCAGTTGTTCCGCCAATCGGCGTGCATTGCCGGTTTGTGATGCGGAGATCAACAGGATGGTCGGCACGTCGGCCTGCACCGGCGCAGGGGCAGCCACGGCTCCTGGCGTCTGGTTGACCATGCCCCAGAAATAACCCGAAAGCCATGCCATTTGGGTGGTAGAGAAATCGGTAGTCGCCGCCTGTAAGCGCGCGAGTTGCTCCGGGGTTAGCGGCAGCAGTGAACCTGGGGGTGCCTGAGTCGTCATCGCGTTAAAAATTCCAGTATCAGAAGTCCGGACCGTAAAATGGCGGAAGAGTGAGTAGGTTACCGGCCCGTATATTAACGATTAAATACACCTTCGACATAATAAATAACCAAAACGACTAAGTGGTTTTTCGGGTAATGCTAACCAGCAAAAGTGGTAAATAAAGCAATGTATATTCAATAAGTTAATTTTCAGCCTGATTGGGTTAAGTGCGTAAAATGCCCTGTTCATCGGTAACGGATGCTAAAAATCTGCATTTCAGGTAGACTTCAGCGGTTTTTATGTTGAGGCCATTATGTCTACCACGTTGTTTAAAGAGTTCCAGTTTGAAGCGGCGCACCGCTTACCTCACGTGCCTGAAGGGCACAAATGCGGTCGTCTGCACGGCCACTCCTTTCTGGTGCGGCTGGAAATTACCGGTGAAGTGGATGCTTATACCGGTTGGGTTATGGATTTTGCAGAACTGAAAGCGGCGTTTGCGCCGATTTACGATCGTCTCGATCATCATTATCTGAATGACATCCCGGGACTCTCTAATCCCACCAGCGAAGTGCTGGCAAAATGGATTTGGGACGAGATGAAGCCGATCCTGCCAGAACTCAGTGCGGTGATGATCAAAGAAACCTGCACCGCAGGCTGCGTCTACCGCGGATAGTTGTTGTGTTCCCGGGCTGCTCCCGTGCAGCCTGAGTTTTCTGCCCTACGCTTCTTTACACTCAGGTCATCTGGTTGTCATCAACTCCCCCTACGTTGTTGTCTCCTTCATTAAAGATCAAGAGAATCAACAATGAACCTGGTGAAACGCCTTTCCCTGATTGCTGTTTTTATTTCCGCCTCTGCCGCCGTTCAGGCGCAAAACGTGCTTGATTTCCCGCAGCCGAAAAACGTGCCGGATGAGTTTTATGCCGTCACGGAAATCCCGGCGGGTGGCAATATCAAGTATGAAACCGACGCGAAAACCGGCTTTATCGTCGCCGACCGTTTTCAGTCGATGCCGGTGGCTTACCCGGCCAACTACGGTTCGCTGACTCAATCGCTGGGTGGCGATGGTGATCCGCTGGATGTCATTTTCTATAGCCGTGCCCCGCTGCAACCGGGTACGTTGATTAAGCTGCGCCCGATTGGCGTGCTGAAGATGATCGATGGTGGCGAAGTGGACGATAAGATCGTCGCGGTGCCCGCCAGCAAAATCGATCCCACCTATGACGATATCAAGACGATGAACGATCTGCCGAAGATCGAGCAGGAACGTTTGCAGGCGTTTTTTCGTGTCTACAAACAACTGCCGGATGGTCGTAAGAAAGTGGAGTTGAATGGTTTCCAGGATGCGGCGGCAGCGAAAGCAGAAATTAAGCAGGCTTTTGACGCGTATCAGGCGAAGCAGTAACGACGAGGGCGGCCGTGGCCGCCCTGATTTATCAGGCGATATTGAGATATTTGTGCGTCTGCATCGACAAGCGCCAGTTACGGGCAATACAGGTTTCGATGCACAGTTTGGTCGCCGCATCACCACGGCTGATCGGCTGTAGCGCAATGATGCGCTTTTTCTCGTCGTGCAAGCCTGCCAGCAGCGCATCCAGCGCTTCAACATCACGTTCGCGCGCTACCGGATGTTTGATCTCATCCGCCCGCACTAACGCCTGCGGCAGCACATCGTAACCACCGCGCATATTCACTTTCGGTGAAACCGTCACCCAGGTGGTGTCAGTGCAGCGAATTTCATGGGTGCCGCTGGTTTCAATCTGGCACTGAAAACCCGCCGCTTCCAGTGCGCTGGTCAGAGGGCGTAAATCGTAAATGGCCGGTTCACCACCGGTGATCACTACATGGCGCGCGGTCCAGCCCTGACGCTGAATGCTCTCAATCAGCATCGCAGCATCGGCGTTGCCCCAGGCATCGCTTTCAACAGTTTTGACCAGAATGTCACCGAGCGAGGTCTCCCGATCTGCCAGCTTTTCCCAGGTATGTTTGGTATCACACCAGCTACAACCCACCGGACATCCCTGCAAGCGGATGAACAGTGCCGGAACGCCCGTGTAAAAACCTTCGCCCTGCAGCGTCTGGAACATTTCGTTAATCGGGTAGAACATTTTTTACTCACTTCATCATTTCAAGGCGCAGATTATGGCAGATCTGTCACCGGTAACAACAGCGGCTTTACGCCAAAAATGCAAAAGCCCCGCACAAGGCGGGGCTTCACATCGGGCGATACCGCCTTACGGCAGCATCAGCAGGCGATTAAGCCTGGCCTTTCACTTCTTTCAGACCATTGAAAGGTGCTTTCGCGCCCAGTGCTTCTTCAATACGAATCAGCTGGTTGTACTTGGCAACGCGGTCAGAACGGCTCATAGAACCGGTTTTGATCTGGCCAGCCGCAGTACCTACCGCCAGGTCAGCGATGGTCGCATCTTCGGTTTCACCTGAACGGTGTGAGATCACCGCGGTGTAGCCAGCGTCTTTCGCCATCTTGATAGCAGCCAGTGTTTCGGTCAGTGAACCGATCTGGTTGAATTTGATCAGGATGGAGTTAGCGATACCTTTATCGATACCTTCTTTCAGGATCTTGGTGTTGGTTACGAACAGATCGTCACCTACCAGCTGGATTTTGTCGCCCAGCACTTTGGTCTGGTAAGCGAAGCCCGCCCAGTCAGACTCGTCCAGACCGTCTTCGATAGACACGATCGGGTACTGTTTGGTCAGATCTTCCAGGAAATGAGTGAATTCTTCAGAAGTGAACGCTTTACCGCCTTCACCCGCCAGCACGTATTTGCCGTCTTTGTAGAATTCAGACGCTGCGCAGTCCATCGCCAGGGTGATGTCTTTGCCCAGTTCGTAGCCTGCTGCTTTTACCGCTTCAGCGATAACGGCCAGTGCTTCGGCGTTAGAACCCAGGTTCGGCGCGTAGCCACCTTCGTCACCCACTGCAGTGTTCATGCCTTTGCTTTTCAGCACTTTTGCCAGGTGATGGAAAACTTCAGAACCCATACGGATGGCTTCTTTAACAGTTTTCGCGCCAACCGGCTGAATCATGAATTCCTGGATGTCGACGTTGTTGTCAGCGTGCTCACCACCGTTGATGATGTTCATCATCGGCAGCGGCATAGAATATTTGCCCGGGGTGCCGTTCAGTTCAGCGATATGCTCATACAGCGGCTGACCTTTAGAAGCAGCAGCAGCTTTAGCCGCAGCCAGAGAAACGGCCAGAATGGCGTTTGCACCGAAGTTGGATTTGTTCTCAGTACCGTCCAGCTCGATCATGATCTTATCGATGTTCGCCTGGTCTTTGGCATCTTTGCCTTTTACCGCGTCAGCGATCGGACCGTTAACCGCCGCAACCGCTTTGGTTACGCCTTTGCCCAGGAAACGAGATTTGTCACCGTCACGCAGCTCCAGAGCTTCGCGAGAACCGGTTGATGCACCTGACGGCGCAGCAGCCAGACCAACGAAACCACCTTCCAGATGCACTTCTGCTTCTACAGTCGGGTTGCCACGGGAGTCGATAATTTCGCGACCGATGACTTTTACGATTTTGGACATTCGATTTTCCTCAGTACAAGTTAGTCAATCCTAAGACAAACAACGCGCGAAACTTCGCGCGCTGCTCGTGAAACTTACTTCGCTAACCGCTTCTGGTACTCCTGCGCCGCTTTAACAAAGCCAGCGAACAACGGATGACCATCGCGCGGGGTCGACGTGAATTCCGGGTGGAACTGACAGGCCACAAACCACGGATGGTTTGGAATCTCAATGATTTCGACCAGTTGATCGTCACCGGAACGGCCTGCAATGCGCAGACCCGCCGCTTCAATCTGCTTCAACAGCATATTGTTTACTTCATAACGGTGGCGGTGACGTTCAGTGATCACGTCTGAGCCGTACATCTGGCGTACTTTGCTTTCCGGCGTAAGCTGGCACTGCTGGCTACCCAGACGCATGGTGCCGCCCAGATCGCTCTGCTCGCTACGCACTTCGACGTTGCCTTCTTCGTCACGCCATTCGGTGATCAGCGCAACCACCGGGTACTTACAGTCTGGCACAAATTCAGTTGAGTTGGCGCCAGCCATTCCCGCCACGTTGCGGGCAAATTCCATCAGTGCAACCTGCATTCCCAGGCAGATGCCGAGGTAAGGCACGTTGTTTTCACGCGCGTATTGCGCGGTCATCAGTTTGCCTTCCACGCCACGGTAGCCAAAGCCACCCGGAATCAGAATAGCATCCAGATCTTTCAGTAATTCGACACCACGGGTTTCAACATCCTGCGAATCGATCAGCTTGATATTAACGGTGACACGATTTTTCAGACCACCGTGTTTCAGGGCTTCAATCACGGATTTGTACGCATCCGGCAGCTCGACATATTTGCCGACCATACCGATGGTCACTTCGCCGCCCGGATTCGCTTCTTCATAAATCACCTGCTCCCACTCGGCCAGGTTGGCTTCCGGAGCATTCAGGTTGAAGCGTTTACAGATGTAGTCATCCAGACCCTGCGATTTCAGCAGGCCCGGAATTTTGTAGATGGAATCAACATCTTTCAGGGAAATAACCGCTTTTTCCGGAACGTTACAGAACAGCGCAATTTTGGCGCGTTCGTTGGCCGGTACAGCGCGGTCAGAACGGCAGATCAGCACATCTGGCTGAATCCCGATGGACAGCAGTTCTTTGACCGAGTGTTGTGTCGGCTTGGTTTTCACTTCGCCTGCGGCAGCCATGTACGGCACCAGCGTCAGGTGCATATACATAGTGTGTTCACGGCCCACATCGACCGCCATCTGGCGAATCGCTTCGAGGAACGGCAGGGACTCGATATCCCCCACGGTGCCGCCGATTTCCACCAGAACCACATCGTGGCCTTCGCCACCTTCAATGATGCGTTCTTTGATAGCGTTGGTGATGTGCGGGATAACCTGAATGGTCGCACCCAGATAGTCGCCACGACGCTCTTTGCGCAGCACTTCTGAGTAAATACGGCCGGTAGTAAAGTTGTTGCGGCGCGTCATTTTGGTACGGATGAAGCGCTCGTAGTGACCTAAATCCAGATCGGTTTCGGCCCCGTCGTCGGTGACGAAAACTTCACCGTGCTGAGTGGGGCTCATGGTACCCGGATCGACGTTGATGTACGGATCGAGTTTCATGATGGTCACATTCAGACCACGTGCTTCAAGGATGGCTGCGAGGGAGGCTGCGGCAATGCCTTTCCCCAGAGAGGAAACGACCCCGCCGGTCACAAAAATATAGTTCGTTGTCATGCTGAACCTGAGAGTTTAGGTTTAAAGACGATGGAATAACCAGGACGGGAAAACAGTATACCTGAAGTCGTCACCTGCCACAATTGATCAATCACCACCCTCTCCTCCTGCGCAGTGCAGCGAATAACATAGCGGATAGCCAGGGGGGAAATGTTGACGCACGTCACAAAGTTGCCGCTCAGCTGAATCGAGTAAGCTCAAGCGGCGATTTTATGCGCAGCGCTGGAATAATCAACAAATCGCCTGCGATACGTTACTGCTTGTTCTCACTGACTTTAACCTGCTGCCAGGCCTCTTCCATCTGCTCAAGGGTGGCATCGCTCATCACCAGCCCCTGCGCGGCAATCAGCCCTTCCACCTGGCGAAAACGACGTTCAAATTTGTCATTGGCCTTTTGCAACGCGACCTCGGCTTTGCTGCCGAGATGACGTGAAAGATTGACCGTGGCGAATAACAAATCGCCGATTTCCTCTTCCAGCTTGTCGTTATCGATCACCGCCTGCTGCGCTTCGTGCATCACTTCATCAATTTCTTCATGCACTTTATCCAGCACCGGACCGAGGCTATTCCAGTCGAACCCGACATTGCTGCAACGTTTCTGGATTTTGTGCGCGCGCATTAACGCAGGCAACGCTTTGGGGATGTCATCCAATGCCGAATGCTGCGCTTTTTCCGCCCGCTCATGTTGTTTGATGGCTTCCCAGTTTTTAATCACCTGCTGTGCATCATCGACCTGCGTATCGCCGAAGATATGCGGGTGACGGCGTTCAAGTTTGTCGCTGATGGCGTTGCAGATGTCATCGAAGTTGAAACGCTGCTGCTCATTGGCCATCTGCGCGTAAAACACCACCTGGAACAGCAGATCACCCAGTTCCCCGCGCAGATCATCAAAATCTTCGCGCTGGATGGCATCAATCACTTCATACGTCTCTTCCAGCGTATAAGGGGCGATGGAGGCGAAAGTTTGCTGCCGATCCCACGGGCAACCACGCTGCGGATCGCGCAGGGTTTGCATGATGGTGAGCAGACGTTGGATAGATGTCATTGGCAGGTCCTTTGGGGAATAACGATTTGTAGCGGCGCGATAAATCGCACCGCTACGGTTGGTGCATGGTGTTTAATGCAAACGGCGCGCGTCGATAATATCGGGCACCTGATTCAGTCGGGCAAGCACGCGGCCCAGCACCTGCTGGTTGTAAATCTCGATATCCATATCGATGGTGGCCAGCTGTTTACGGGTATCGCTGCGGCTGGAGACGCCGAGGACGTTGACCTTCTCATTCGCCAGGATGGTGGTGATATCGCGCAGCAGGCCGCTACGGTCGTTAGCCGTCACACGTACCACCAGCGAATAACCGCTGGAGTAGCTCTCCCCCCACACCGCATCAACAATACGTTCCGGCGCATGGGAAATCAGCTCCGCCAGTTGGTCACAATCGGCGCGGTGAATCGAGATGCCGCGCCCCTGGGTGATAAAGCCGACGATATCGTCACCCGGAATCGGCTGACAGCAGCGGGCGATGTGGTGCAACAGGTTACCGACCCCTTCCACCACTACACGGCCACTCTCTTTGCGCGCCGACGATGGCGTGTGCGATTTTTGCGTCAGCTGACGCAGCGCTTCGCGGTCTTCCTCTTCGGCACTCGGTTTGTTGAGCTTGCCTTGCAGGAAGTTGACCATCTGGTTGAGACGAATATCACCGCCGCCAATCGCCGCCAGCAGTTCATCCAGCGATGTGACGTTATAGCGCGGCAGCAGCAGCTTCTCCGCCTCACGCAGGCTGATATCCAGCTGAGTCAGCTCAGTATCCAGAATCTGACGACCGGCGATAATATTCTTGTCGCGATCCTGTTTACGGAACCAGTTATGTATCTTCGAACGACCACGGCTGGTGGTGATATAGCCGAGATTCGGGTTCAGCCAGTCACGGCTGGGGTTCGGCTGCTTCTGGGTGATGACCTCAACCTGGTCGCCCATCTGCAACTGATAGGTGAACGGGACGATACGGCCACCAATTTTGGCACCGATGCAGCGGTGACCAATATCGCTGTGGATGTGGTAAGCAAAATCGAGCGGCGTTGAACCCGCAGGCAAATCCACCACGTCGCCCTTCGGGGTAAACACGTAAACCCGGTCGTCAAACACCTGGCTACGCACCTCTTCCAGCATTTCGCCAGAATCTGACATCTCTTCCTGCCAGGTGATCAGCTTACGCAGCCAGGCAATACGTTCTTCATGACCTGCCGCACCACGCGCGTTGCTGCTGGTTGGGCCTTCTTTGTATTTCCAGTGCGCCGCCACGCCCAGCTCAGCATCTTCATGCATCTGCCGGGTACGGATCTGGATTTCAACCGTTTTGCCCTGTGGCCCCAGCACCACGGTATGGATGGACTGATAACCGTTAGGTTTCGGGTTGGCAACGTAGTCGTCGAACTCACTCGGCAGGTGGCGATACAGGGTATGCACCGTACCCAGCGCGCCATAGCAATCCTGCAAGCGTTCCGCCACGATGCGCACTGCTCGCACATCGAACAACTCATCGAACGCCAGCGATTTTTTCTGCATCTTGCGCCAGATGCTATAGATATGTTTCGGGCGACCATACACCTCGGCACGCACACCCTCTTTCTGCATCTCTTTGCGCAGGTTATCGACGAAATTTTCGATGTATTGTTCGCGATCGATACGCCGCTCATGCAGCAGCTTAGCGATACGTTTGTATTCATCAGGATGGAGATAGCGGAAACAGTAATCCTCCAGTTCCCACTTGAGCTGGCCGATACCGAGACGGTTGGCGAGTGGCGCGTAGATGTTGGTGCTCTCTTTGGCCGCCAGCACGCGTTCGTCTTCAGGGGCATCCTTCATTTCACGCAGATGCGCGATACGTTCTGCCAGTTTGATGACCACGCAGCGGAAATCTTCCACCATCGCCAGCAACATGCGGCGCACGTTATCGACCTGCTCGGAAGCCATCGAATCGTTGTGGATCGCTTTCAGCTGACGAATCGCATCCATATCGCGCACGCCATGCACCAGCGAGACGATACCTTTACCGACGGTCTGCTCCAGCTCCTCTTCGCTGACCACATCCGCATTGGCGAGCGGGAAGATCAGCGCGGCGCGCAGGCTGTCGATATCCATACTGAGCATGGTGAGGATTTCTACCATCTCAATACCGCGCCACAGCAGCAGAGCCTGTTCAGGATGGTCGTGCGTTTCGGCTTCACAGTAGCGCCAGGTGTCAGCCAGACGCTGACAGGATTGCGGGTTAGCAATACCTAAACTGGCAATCCACTGGTCGAGGGCAAATTCCCCTGCCGTATTCAAATGCGCACTTCTAACCGCAACCATATCCTCTCCTGCCACAGCGACATGAATGTCGCTTATGTTTTGCTGAACAGCACCATGGATTCGAGATGACCGGTATGAGGAAACATATCCAGCATCGCGACCCTTTCCAAATGGTAGCCTGCTGACAGTAATGTCTGACTGTCGCGGGCAAGTGTCGTTGGGTTACAGGAAACATAGACCACGCGTTCCGGCGCAAGTTTAACAATGTGCGACATCACAGCTGCCGCCCCGGCTCGCGCCGGATCCAGTAACACCTTATTAAATCCCTGCGCAGCCCATGCCTGGCGCGCAACATCTTCCTCCAGGTTGTGCTGGAAAAAGCGGACATTTTTCAGATTATTCAGGTCTGCATTATACGCTGCCTGCCGTACTAATGCTGCAACGCCCTCCACACCCACGGCATTTTCTACGAACTTTCCTACAGGAAGCGTAAAGTTACCCATACCGCAAAACAGATCCAGCACCCGGTCATGCGGCTGTAAATCGAGCCAGTCGATGGCTTTTGCCACCATTTGCTGATTCACTGCATCATTGACCTGAATGAAATCCTGCGGACTGAAGGTCAGCTTCAGGTTGAACGACTGATAATACGGCTCGCTGGCGCTCAGGGCCGTCAGATCATCGCTGCCATCGGCGAGAAACAGCATCAAATCATGTTCATGCGAAAAACGTTCCAGTTTTGCACGATCCGTTGCGGACAATGCATCAAGATGGCGCAGCACCATCATCGGGCCATTATCCGCCAGCACCAGCTCAACATGGCCCAGCCGCTTCACCGCATTTAATGTGCTCAGGCAACAGTGCAACGGCGTCAGCAACGCTTCAAGGTCGGGCGCCAGAATGGGGCACTGGGTTAACTCCACCAGGTCGTTACTGGCGGCTTTGCGGAACCCCATCTGCAAACGTTGTTGCTTCGGCTGCCACTGCAATCCCAGGCGGGCACGGCGGCGATACCCCCAGTCGGGGCCGCTGATGATCTCATCGACCGACACCGGCAAAGGCGCATCGCGGCTCAGCATGCGTGCCAGCGCTTTGGCTTTACTCTGCTGCTGGAGCGCGACGGAGACGTGCTGCTGCTGACACCCGCCACAAACGCCAAAGTGTGGGCAGCGCGGCGTCACGCGTTCCGTACTGGGGTGGCTGATGCGCGTCGCTTTCGCTCTGGCGAACTGACGTTTATCTTCCACTACCGTGACTTCTGCCTGCTCACCCGGCAGTGCGCCGCTGACAAACATCGCTTTACCATTATGGCGCGCCACACCTTGTCCAAAAGGATCAAGGTCTTCAATGGTGACGGTAATGCGTTGCTTTGTCGTCACCCGCTGTTTTGCGGAGTAAAATTGCGCCATAGTGTTGTAAATTCTCTATTCTGATTGGGTTGTGCAGTTTGCACAGGGATAAACTTGCCAGGAGCCGCCAGGCCTTAATTATGACCAAATACAGCCTGCGGGCGCGAATGATGATTTTGATACTGGCACCCACGCTGATGATCGGCCTGTTGCTCAGTACTTTTTTTGTGGTTCATCGTTATAACGAATTACAGCATCAGGTGCGCGACGCAGGGGCGAATATTATCGAGCCGCTGGCGGTTTCCGCCGAATACGGCATGACCTGGCACAACCGCGATGCGATTCGCGAACTGGTCAGCCTGCTGCATCGGCGACATTCCGATATTGTCCGTGCGATTACGGTTTTCGACAACAACAATCACATCTACGTCACCTCGAATAACAATCAAAACCTCAGCCTGTTACAGAAGGAGGATATCTCCACGCTGGAAGATGGGGTCTCGGTGGAACGCCGTGGCAATCTGATGGTGCTGCGCACCCCTATCGTCGCGGAACGTTATTCGGTGGATGAATTGCCCGGAGAAGACGCTAAACCTGCCGGGAATCCGCTGGGTTATGTGGCGATTGAGCTGGATCTGCAATCGGTGCGCCTTGAGCAATACAAAGAGGTGTTTGTCGCCACCCTGCTGCTGCTGTTTTGCCTGTGCATCGCGATGCTGTTTGCCTATCGCCTGATGCGCGATGTCACCGGCCCGATTCGTAATATGGTCACCACCGTTGACCGCATCCGTCGTGGCCAGCTCGATAGCCGCGTCGAAGGTTACATGTTGGGTGAACTCAGTATTCTGAAGAATGGTATCAACGCCATGGCCATGTCGCTGACCGCGTACCATGAAGAGATGCAGCAGAATATCGATCAGGCCACCTACGATCTGCGTGAAACGCTGGAACAGCTGGAGATTCAGAACGTAGAACTGGATCTGGCGAAGAAACGCGCCCAGGAGGCGGCACGCATCAAATCCGAGTTCCTCGCCAATATGTCGCACGAGCTGCGCACGCCGTTGAACGGGGTGATTGGCTTTACCCGCCAGATGCTGAAAACCGGTCTGAGCACCAACCAGCGCGATTATATGAGCACCATCGAGCGCTCAGCCGCGAACCTGCTGAGCATCATTAATGACGTGCTCGACTTCTCCAAACTGGAAGCGGGAAAACTGGTGCTGGAATCCATCCCCTTCCCGCTGCGCGCAACGCTGGATGAAACCCTGGTGCTGCTGGCTCCCTCGGCACACGAGAAGGGGCTGGAAATCACCGTCTGCCTGGAAAAACAGGTGCCGGACAACGTGATTGGCGATCCGCTGCGTCTGCAACAGATTCTGATCAACCTGATCGGCAACGCCATCAAGTTTACCGAGCAGGGCCACATTGACCTGCGTGTCGAGCTGCGCAACGCCAATGCCACCCGCGTTGCGCTGGAAATCCAGGTACACGATACCGGCATCGGTATCTCCGGGGAACAGCAAACACAGCTGTTCCAGGCGTTCCGTCAGGCCGATGCCAGCATTTCACGCCGCCACGGCGGCACTGGACTGGGGCTGGTGATTACCCAGAAGCTGGTACACGAGATGGGGGGCGAAATTGCCTTCCACAGCCGTCAGGGGCAGGGGTCCACCTTTTGGGTGCATATTCAGCTCGATCTCAATCCCAACGCCCCTTCCCTGCCGCGCGCGCTGGAGGATTTGCGCCCATCACAGTTAGCCTACGTGGAACCGCATCCGGCGGTGGCGAAAGCGGTGCTGGAGATGCTGAGCGGCACACCGTTGCAGGTCCATCACGTCGAAAGCCTTGAGGCTCTGGGGGATGAGCACTCCCCACTGCTGCTGATGGGTCTGCCGGTGTCGGCTAAAACTACGCCCGTCATGCCCGATGAGATGATTAACCATTTGCTAAGCCGCGCTGATTCGGTGCTGCTGGCGTTGCCCAGCGAAATGATGCTGCATGCCGACGAGCTGCGTAAACGTGGTATCGCGGGTTGCCTCACCAAACCGGTGTCACTGACCCGGCTGTTGCCGATGCTGCTCGATTTTCATAGTCGCCAGCGCGAAGCGGTGCCGCGTCACAGCCGTCAGCCACTGACGGTCATGGCGGTGGATGACAATCCGGCCAACCTGAAGCTGATCGGCGCACTGCTTGAGGAGCAGGTTGAACACATTATTTTGTGCGATAACGCCGAACAGGCCATCCGCCAAGCGCGCACCCACGCGCTGGATGTGATTCTGATGGATATTCAGATGCCGGAGATTGACGGTATCCGCGCCAGTGAAATTATCCGCAGCCTGCCGCTGCACGCATCAACACCGATCGTGGCAGTCACCGCCCATGCGCTGGATGGTGAACGTGAGCAGTTGATCAATGCCGGTATGAACGATTATCTGGCGAAGCCGATCGATGAAGACAAGCTTAGCCAGCTGCTGCGGCGTTATACCCCACAAAGCGTGCCCGTTACCCCGGCTCCTGCGCTGGCCCCGTCGCTGGACTGGGCGCTGGCATTACGCCAGGCGGCAAACAAGGAAGACCTGGCGCGCGATTTGTTGCAGATGCTGCTGGATTTCCTGCCGGACGTGGCTGAGCGCGTGGAAGGTTGCATGGAAAACAATGACGTGACCGGACTGCGGGAAATTATTCACAAGTTACACGGCAGCGCCAGTTACAGCGGCGTACCGCGCCTGAAGGCGCTGTGCCAGCAACTGGAAAAGAGCCTGCATCAGGAGAGTGATATCGCCGCGCTGGAGCCGGAACTGCTGGAACTGAGCGACGAAATGGAGAATGTGGCCCGCGAGGCAAGGAAGTTACTGCACACATAAAGTGAAAATGCAGGGTGCGCATTAATGCGCACCTTATTGATATTAGGAAATTTTTAATCATCGGCGGCATAAATGCCGCCGCTACAGACCTTGTCCGGCTTTGAGAGTGGCCGCCACATTACGTGCCGTCATACGCACATTTTGCGCGGCGTTTGCCAGCGCCTCCTCCAGCGTACAGATACCAAACAGCACGCTAAACACTGCATCCAGCCCGTGTTCATGCACCACACCGACATCGGCCGTCAGGCTGCCCGCAATGCCAATCACCGGCTTATTAAACTGTTTCGCCACCTGCGCGACACCGATAGGCACCTTACCGTTGATGGTCTGGCTGTCGATGCGCCCTTCCCCGGTAATCACCAGGTCGGCATCCTGCACTTGTTCGGCTAAGCCCAGCGCTTCGGTGACAATTTCTATACCGCGCCGTAACTCGGCCTGGCAAAAAGCGTGCAGAGCCGCCCCCATCCCCCCCGCCGCGCCGCCACCCGCGATATGCAGCACATCAATATCCAGATCACGATGGATAATGTCGGCATAGTGCGCCAGCGCCTGATCCAGCTGCTCAACCAGCTCCGGCGTCGCCCCCTTCTGCGGGCCAAAAATCGCCGAGGCACCTTTTTCGCCGGTCAGCGGGTTGGTGACATCGCAGGCCACTTCAAAACGACACTGTCGGATGCGCGCATCTAAACGATCGATTTCAATTCGCGCCAGCTGCGGCAACGCTCCCCCGCCGTAGGCAATTTCGTGGCCCTGATTATCCAGCAGACGAGCGCCTAGCGCCTGCATCATGCCGGATCCACCGTCGTTGGTTGCGCTGCCGCCAATACCAATGATGATGTGACCCACCCCTCTGTCCAGCGCGTTTTTAATCAGTTCTCCGGTACCAAATGAGGTGGTGATCAGCGGGTCGCGGCGTGACGCAGGAACCAGCTCCAGGCCACTGGCGGCAGCCATCTCAATAAACGCGGTACGCGTGTCGCTAGATAAACCGTAGAACGCATCAACAGGCTCTCCCAGCGGTCCGGTGACCGTCAGCCTGACAATGCTTCCCTGCGTTGCCGCCACCATCGCTTCTACCGTGCCTTCTCCACCGTCGGCGACCGGTATTTTTACGTAGTCAGCTTCAGGGAAGATGTCGCGGAATCCCGCTTCAATCGCTGAAGCCACTTCCAGGGCGGATAAACTCTCTTTATATGAATCCGGTGCGATTACGATTTTCATAGGCAATCCGAGCGCGGTTGATGACGGAAATCCGTCCTGCTAAGGCAACCAGGCCGTCCGGTATCAGCAGATACCGGACGTGCGAGTTACCGGGTGATCTCAACTTTCGCTAATTTTTCATAATAGCAGGCCAGCGCGCTGTGGTCGGCCGTACCCAGACCATCGACCTTCAGCACCTGCATCATCTCCATCACCGCAGCGGTGAGCGGCAGATGTGCACCGATACCATGCGAAGTATCCAGCGCATTGGCCAGATCCTTGATATGCAGATCGATACGGAAGCCGGGTTTGAAGTTACGATCCAGCACCATCGGCGCTTTGGCATCCAGCACCGTGCTGCCTGCCAGCCCGCCACGAATCGCCTGATAAACCAGCTCCGGGTCCACGCCCGCTTTGGTTGCCAGCGACAACGCTTCAGACATCGCGGCAATATTCAGCGCCACAATCACCTGATTCGCCAGCTTAGTCACGTTGCCCGCGCCAATCTCACCGGTGTGCACCACTGAACCCGCCATCGCTTTCATGATGTCGTAGCATTGGTCAAACACCGCTTTATCACCGCCCACCATCACCGACAACGTACCTTCGATGGCTTTCGGCTCGCCACCGCTGACTGGTGCATCCAGCATTTTGATGCCTTTCTCTGCCAGCGCAGCGTGCACTTCACGGCTGGCCAGCGGCGCGATAGAACTCATGTCGATGACGATCAGGCCCGGTTTGGCACCATCGATGATGCCATTTTCGCCCAGGCACACTTCTTTCACCTGCGGCGAGTTCGGTACCATGGTGATCACCACATCAACCTGCTGTGCCACTTCTTTTGCCGTCTTCGCGCTGGTTGCGCCCAGCTCAATCAGTTCAGCTTCGCTGGTCGCGTTGTTGTCACGTACCACCAGCGAATAACCCGCTTTCAGCAGGTTTTTACTCATCGGTTTGCCCATGATGCCGAGGCCGATAAATCCAATTTTCATGACGTTTGCCCTTTAGTCAGTTACTTCTTAAATTTGTCGCACAGCGCCTGTGTGGCGTTGCGGAAAACACCCAGATCGCTGCCGACGGCAACAAAGCTGGCTCCCCATTCCAGATAACGACGCGCGTCCGCTTCAACCGGAGCCAGAATGCCGCTCGGTTTACCGGCTGCTTTGGCGCGCTCAAAAATGTATTTGATGACTTTCAGTACTTCCGGGTGGGCAGGCTGGCCGAGATAGCCCAGCGCGGCTGAGAGATCACCCGGGCCGACAAAGATGCCGTCCACGCCCTCAACGGCGGCAATCGCATCAATGTTGTCTACCGCTTGCTGGGATTCGATCTGCACCAGTACCGTGATGTTGTCGTTGATGGTGGCGTTATAGTCCGGCAGCGTGCCGTACATGTTGCTACGATGCGAAACCGAGACACCGCGAATACCGGCAGCCGGATAGCGGGTTGACGCCACGGCACGCGTTGCCTCTTCGGCGGTTTCCACGAACGGGATCAGAAAGTTGTAAAAACCAATATCCAGCAGGCGTTTGATGATGATCGGCTCGTTGCACGGCGGACGGACCACTGGCGCGCTGTGGCTGCCCTTCAGCGCCATCAGTTGCGGAATGAAGGTGGTGATATCGTTCGGGGCGTGTTCGCCATCCAGCACCAGCCAGTCAAATCCTGCCAGGCCCAGCACTTCAGTGGTGATCGGATTGGCCAGCGCACACCAGCTACCAATCAGGGTTTCTCCTGCCAGCAAGCGGCGACGAAAAGCATTCGGCCAGGCTGTATTACTCATTATCTTGACTCCTGTAACGGAAAAATTAGCGCACCAGACATGGACGTTTGTTATCAAAGGTCCAGTTGGGCACAAGGAATTGCATCGCCTGGGCGTCATCTCGCGCACCCAGACCGTGTTTCTGATACAGCGCATTAGCCTGCATCACCTGATCCATATCCAGCTCTACGCCGAGACCCGGTTTCTGCGGTACCTGCACCATGCCACCCTTGATCTGCAACGGTTCTTTGGTCAGGCGCTGATTGCCTTCCTGCCAGATCCAGTGGGTATCGATGGCGGTAATCGCGCCCGGCGCAGCGGCGGCCACATGGGTGAACATCGCCAGTGATACGTCAAAATGGTTATTGGAGTGCGAACCCCAGGTCAGGCCAAAGTCATGGCACATCTGCGCCACGCGTACTGAACCCTGCATGGTCCAGAAATGCGGATCGGCCAGCGGGATATCCACTGATTGCAGCGACAGGGTATGTCCCATCTGACGCCAGTCGGTGGCGATCATATTGGTGGCGGTCGGCAGGCCGGTGGCGCGACGGAACTCCGCCATCACTTCGCGACCTGAATAGCCCTGTTCGGCACCGCACGGATCTTCGGCATAGGCCAGCACCCCGTTCAGCTGTTTACCCAGCAGGATGGCTTCGTTCAGCGACCAGGCACCGTTAGGATCGAGCGTAATACGCGCCTGCGGGAAGCGTTTCGCCAGCGCGGTGACCGCCTCGGCCTCTTCACCGCCACGCAACACGCCACCTTTTAGTTTGAAATCATTGAAGCCGTATTTTTCATAGGCGGCTTCCGCCAGACGTACCACCGTGTCCGGCGTTAACGCCTCTTCATGGCGCAGGCGATACCAGTCGCATTTATCGTTTTCCTGGCTCTGATACGGCAGCGAGGTTTTCCGGCGGTCACCGACGTAGAACAGATAGCCGAGCATTTCTACGCGGTCACGCTGCTGACCTTCTCCCAGCAGCGACGCCACATTAACGCCGAGGTGCTGGCCCAGCAGATCAAGCAGCGCCGCTTCGATGCCGGTCACCACATGGATAGTGGTGCGCAGGTCAAAAGTCTGAGAGCCACGCCCGCTGGAATCGCGGTCGGCAAAGGTGCTGCGCACCAGATTGAGAATGTTTTTGTATTCACCAATGTTTTTCTGCACCACCAGCGCCGCTGCATCTTCCAGCGTCTGACGAATTTTTTCGCCGCACGGAATCTCCCCAACCCCGGTATGACCCGCATTGTCTTTGATGATGACGATGTTACGGGTGAAGAACGGCGCATGCGCACCGCTCAGGTTGAGCAGCATGCTGTCGTAACCGGCCACCGGGATGACCTGCATGGATGTGATTTTCGGTGTCTGACTCATTTCCTGCTCCTTATGCTTTGCTGCGACCGAAGGCCGGACGCTTACGGTCGAACGACCAACCGGGAACCAGATATTGCATTGCCGTGGCGTCATTACGCGCGCCTGCCGGCAGAGATTTGTACAACGCGTTAGCCTGTTGCAGACGATCCCAGTCCAGCTCAATGCCGAGACCAGGCTTATCCGGTACAGCGATTTTGCCGTTGCGGATTTGCAGCGGTTCTTTGGTCAGGCGCTGGTCGCCCTCCTGCCAGATCCAGTGGGTATCGATGGCAGTCGGTTTACCCGGTGCCGCTGCGCCCACATGGGTGAACATCGCCAGTGAAATGTCGAAATGGTTATTGGAGTGGCAGCCCCAGGTCAGGCCCCAGTCGTCACATAATTGCGCGACGCGCACAGCCCCGCTCAGCGTCCAGAAATGCGGATCGGCCAGCGGGATATCGACGGAATTGAGCATCACCGCGTGGTTCATCTCGCGCCAGTTGGTGGCGATCATATTGGTGGCGACCGGCAAACCGGTGGCACGGCGGAACTCCGCCATCACTTCACGACCGGAATAGCCCTGCTCGGCACCGCAGGGGTCTTCCGCATAAGTCAGCACATCTCCCATGCCTTTACACAGGCCAATCGCCTCGTCGAGCAGCCAGGCCCCGTTGGGATCGACCGTGATGCGCGCATCCGGGAAGCGTTTTTTCAATACCGCCGCTGAAGCAATTTCCTGTTCGCCCGGCAGCACGCCACCCTTCAGTTTGAAATCTTTAAAGCCGTATTTATCCTGCGCCGCTTCAGCCAGACGCACCACCGCTTCGGGGGTCAGCGCCTCCTGATGCCGCAGGTGATACCAGTCATGGCTGGCCCCTGCGCCGCTCAGGTAAGGCAGATCGGTTTTGCGCCGATCGCCGATATAAAACAGGTAACCCAACACTGTCACTTCATCACGCTGCTGGCCGGGACCGAGCAGTTCCGCCACCGGGACACCGAGGCATTGCCCCAGCAAATCAAGCAACGCAGCTTCCAGCGCGGCCACCGCATTGACACGCAGTTCGAAGGTCCACGCGCCTTTGCCAAAGGTATCAAAATCAGCGGTCTGATTACCTTTGTGCACCTGCTGCACCAACCGGTTCATACGTGCCACCTGCTGGCCTTTCACCTGCGGAATGGCCTCAACCAGCGTCTGATAAATGGTTTCGCCGCCTGGCGCTTCACCGACGCCGGTATGCCCGGCGCTGTCCGTCAGCACCACGATGTTGCGGGTGAAACAGGCGCTGTGCGCGCCCCCGATGTTGAGCAACATGCTGTCGTAACCGGCAACCGGGATCACCTGCATATCAGTAATCACCGGCGTACTTTGCGTATTCATGCTCTGTCCTTATGCCCGATGTTTCAATTCGATACGTTTGATATCCCCGGCAATCACCAGGAAACTGAACGCGGCGACGAAGGCGTGGATACCGACATAAATCAGCGCCCATTCGAACGAACCGCTGGTGGCAATGATGTAGCCAATGGCAATCGGCGTCACAATCCCGGAGAAGTTACCGAACATGTTGAACAGACCGCCGCTCAGGCCACTGATTTCTTTCGGTGCGGTATCCGCCATCACCGCCCAGCCCAGTGCACCGATGCCTTTACCAAAGAAGGCCAGCGCCATCACAAATACCACCACCCATTCGGTATTGACGTAGTTACACATCACCATGCTGATCGACATCAGCATGCCAACCACAATCGGAGTCTTACGGGCAATATTCAGGGAGCCGGTTTTGCGCATCAGGTAATCCGAGATCACCCCACCGAGTACGCCGCCGAGGAAGCCGCATATCGCCGGAATCGACGCGACAATCCCCGCCTTGAGAATTGACATCCCGCGCGCCTGCACCAGATAAACCGGGAACCAGGTAATAAAGAAGTAGGTCAACGCGTTGACGCAGTACTGGCCGAGGTAGATACCCAGCATCATCCGGGAGGTCAGCAGTTGTTTGATTTGATAGAACTTCTCGCTCCAGCTGACCTTATGTTCGGACTTTTTCGCGTCCATATTGATCAGTGCGCCGCCCTGCTCCATATATTCCAGCTCGGCTTTGTTCACGCCTGGATGATCGTTCGGATCGTGAATCACCTTCAGCCAGATAAAGCTAAGGATGATGCCCAGACCACCCATGAACCAGAACACATGCGCCCAGCCCACTTCGGAGGTCAGCCAGCCCATAATTGGCGCGAAAATCACCGTGGCAAAGTATTGGGCGGAGTTAAAGATAGCCACTGCGGTGCCGCGCTCCTGCGCCGGAAACCACGCAGCCACAATGCGGCTGTTGCCAGGGAAGGAAGGCGCTTCCGCCAGACCCACCAGGAAACGCAGCATAAACAGCGAAGCGATAATGCCAAAACCGCTGAACAGATCAACGAAGCCTTGCAGGAAGGTAAACAGCGACCAGGTAAAGATGCTCCAGAAGTAAACGCGTTTCGAACCAAAGCGGTCGAGCAACCAGCCGCCAGGGATTTGGCCGATAACATAAGCCCATGAGAACGCGGAGAAGATATACCCCAGACCCACCGAGTCGAGGCCAATATCTTTGGACATAGCAGAACCGGCAATCGAGATGGTTGCACGGTCGCCGTAGTTGAATGAGGTGACGATAAATAACATCACCACAATCCAGTAACGGGCATTGGTGCGCTTTTGCACCGCTTCCGCTGTCTGGCTAAAACTATTCATGATGCACTCCTGAAATATAGCAGACGCTACATTCACTCTGACTGCATACACATCGCGTTGGGTATCAGAATGATATTGGGTTAAACACGGCGATTTTTTTATGGGCAATACGATGATGCGTCGTGACTCATAACCTAACGTTGGATAACGAGAGTCAGTATAGGAACAGCGGGAAAGCGAAACACTGGATGAAAGCCTGATGATTTAACGACATGTGGACGTATTTTATGGCGTTTGCACATAACGCTGCGGCGTGGCTCACGGAACTGTCAAATTCCACCCCGTAGCGGTTAATAAACACACAGCTTAGTCATGCTTTGTGAGTCCCTTCACTTGTGTTTGGTTAAACGACCCAAATTGAGGCAATAAAATCACTGAAAGCCAGTCAGTTGCACAATGTATCGCGCAATACCCCTGCATATACTAAGGCTGGCAAAAAAACGATGAAGTGACGGAAGCAATCAATGACACCGCGCTGCCACGCACAGCGCGATTGAACGGAAGGTGAGTAATGAACCGACCTGTGAGCGAGAAACCGCTTTATATAAAAGTACACGATAGCGACAACGTCGCCATCGTGGTCAATAACCAGGGGCTGCCGGCTGGCACCCGCTTTGCAGATGGTCTGCAACTGGTTGAGCATGTGCCCCAGGGCCATAAAGTGGCGCTGGTGGCTATCCCTGAGCAGGGCGAGATTGTGCGTTACGGTGAAGTCATCGGCTATGCCTTGCGCGCCATTGCCCAGGGCAGCTGGATCGACGAATCCCTGGTGGCGCTGCCGGAAGCGCCACCGCTTGCCAGCCTGCCGCTGGCAAACAATGTCCCGGCAAATTTACCCCCACTGGAAGGTTATACCTTCCAAGGTTATCGCAATGCCGATGGCAGCGTGGGGACGCGTAACTTACTTGGCATTACCACCAGCGTACACTGCGTTGCCGGGGTGGTGGATTATGTGGTGCAGATTATCGAACGTGACCTTCTGCCGCGTTATCCCAATGTCGATGGTGTAGTGGCGCTCAACCACCTTTACGGCTGCGGCGTGGCGATTAACGCTCCGGCAGCCGTGGTGCCGATTCGCACCATTCATAACCTGGCGCTGAACCCCAATTTTGGCGGCGAAGTGATGATCGTCAGCCTCGGTTGCGAGAAACTCCAGCCAGAACGTCTGCTGACCGGCACGCCCGATGTTCAGGCCATCTCACTGGATGACCACGATATTGTGCGTTTGCAGGATGAACGGCTGGTGGGCTTTGGCGCGATGGTGGATGAGATTTTGCAGGTTGCCGAACGCCATCTGAAACGGCTTAATCAACGCCAGCGCGAAACCTGCCCGGCATCAGAACTGGTGATAGGTACGCAGTGTGGCGGCAGCGATGCGTTTTCCGGCGTCACCGCCAATCCATCCGTGGGGTTTGCTTCTGACCTGCTGGTGCGTTGTGGTGCGACGGTGATGTTTTCTGAAGTCACCGAAGTGCGCGATGCCATCCATCTGCTGACGCCACGAGTCGTTGATGAGGCGGTAGGTAAACGACTGCTGGAAGAGATGGCCTGGTATGACAACTATCTGAGCATGGGACAAACCGACCGTAGCGCCAATCCTTCTCCCGGCAATAAAAAAGGCGGACTGGCCAATGTGGTGGAGAAAGCGCTGGGTTCGATTGCAAAATCCGGCCGCAGCCCGATAGTTGAGGTTTTGTCGCCCGGCCAGCGTCCGACTAAACGCGGTTTGATCTATGCCGCGACACCCGCCAGCGACTTTGTCTGTGGTACGCAGCAGATGGCCTCAGGCATTACCTTGCAGGTGTTCACCACCGGCCGCGGTACCCCTTATGGCCTGGCGGCGATTCCGGTTATCAAGATGGCAACGCGCAACGCACTGGCTGAGCGCTGGCATGACCTGATGGATATTAACGCGGGCACCATTGCCACCGGCGAGGAAAGTATTGAACAGGTTGGCTGGCGACTGTTTGAACTGATTCTGGATATTGCCAGCGGACGCAAGCAAACATGGTCAGACCGCTGGGGGATCCGCAATCAGCTGGCGGTGTTTAATCCAGCGCCAGTGACGTGATTTAGCGAGTGCATAAGGTCGCCATTGTTGGCGACCTTTTTTATTACAGCAACTTACCCCAGCTTTCCACCCACGGCGTAGTGACGGATTCTGGCTCCGGGTCTTCTGTCGCATCCACCGTTAAGACGTCGCCGATGCGTTTGGCACTCTGCTCCTGCAACAGGGCATCAAACGTCTTACCTGCACCGCAGAAGTTATCGTAGCTACTGTCACCCAGCGCAATCACGCCATAACGCAGCTCCGGCTGATAGCCGAGCTGATCTTTTACCGCGTGATACAGCCCGGCGATACTGTCAGGAAAATCACCCTGCCCGGTGGTTGAGGTGATAATCAGCACCACATCCTGTTGGTAATCCTGCCACTGCGCCAGTGAAGGATCTTCAAAGACTTTGACCTCATGGCCCTGCGCCTGCAACACCGGCTCTGCTTCTTCCGCCACCAGCAACGCATTGCCGTATACCGTACCTACAAAAATGCCAATCTTTGCCATTGTGCTGCTCCTTTATTCTGTTGGCTTATCCTGGACTGCCTCGTCGGCAAACTCAACCCTGGGAACATCAGGCATCTGCTCCTGCCAGCCAAACTGTTGTAGCATCTGCTGCCAGACCGTATCCAGCCCGGCGCGGATCACCAGCGGCTCACCCGTTACCGGATGATTGAGGCTCAGTGCGCTGGCATGCAGCATCAGACGATCCATACCAAAATGCGTCGCTGCACCACGGTTCTGACGCAAATCGCCGTGGGTGGTATCGCCAATGATGGGATGACGCAGGTGCGCCATATGGCGACGAAGCTGATGTTTACGTCCGGTGCGCGGTTGCATCTCCACCAGGCTATAGCGCGAGGTGGCGTAACGGCTAATCGCCACCGGCATCTCGACATGCGCAAGTAGCTGATAATCCGTCACGGCCGGCTGCGGACCACGTGGTTCTGTGGCGAATTTATCGGCAATTTTATCCAGTTCTTCCACCAACGGATAATCCAGCGTACCGCTTTCGCTCAGCCAGCCTCGCAACACTGCATGGTAGGTTTTGCGGATTTGGTGCTGCTCAAATTGCTGCGATAGCAACCGGCCCACCTCACTCGACAGCCCCATCAGCAATACGCCGGAGGTGGGACGATCCAGCCGGTGAGCAGTAAAGACATGCTGACCAATCTGGTCGCGCACCGTCTGCATCACCACCACTTTTTCTTTGCGATCGAGCCAGCTGCGGTGCACCAGCCATCCCGCAGGTTTATTGACGGCCACCAGCCACTCATCCTGGTAAATAATTTCCAGCATCAGGCAGAAGGTTCCGCAAATAAGGCGTCGAGCTGGCTTAGCGTCAGCAATAGCATCGGATGGCCCGGTGTAGTGGGAGGGAGCGCCATTTCAAAATAGTGCGCGACAGCAAAGTTTTGCGGCAACGGCGCATCAGCGGCAATTAATGCCTGCATACGGGGGATTAGCACCCATTGCAGCCACTCAAGCGGTGCCAGTGTATCCAGACAGAAGGGTTGCGTGCTGGCAAAAGCTGCCTCATCAGGGCATTGCGTCTGCCAGTGGTCGTGCTCGCGCATCACTGCTTCGACCTGCTGCAGCCGCTGCAAAATAAGTTGTTGCGACGACATGCGCCACCTCCAGAAAAAAATCGGGCGGCAAGCATATCACTTGTCGGGCCATGCTCAAAAAAGCATAAAAAAAGGGAGCACTGTGACTACAGTGCTCCCGGTTCGTTTGCAGCATTCCCGCCACCGCTGTGCTCCCTGCTCATCCATGACAACTTTTCCCGTGCTATCCATCGCTTGTCATCATGACATTGGTCCTTAGCATCCTGGCCCGCCACATCCCGCGTGGCTCTCATTCTCCATCCTGGAGGTGTCCCTTACTCAATCCTGAGTGTCCTGCTTCGTCCTGAAGCCTTCCTTGTGACGCAAACTCCGTTACGTTCCCGCCTTCCTGGCTGATGCTCTCCTGAACATCACTTAATCCATGGCTTCCTGCCAGTGGTGACTATTCTGGCAGAAACTATCGCGTTAACAAGGTACTAAGGGCCGTTACCTCAGCCCGTTATCTTTTTATTTTAGGACAGTTGCCATAAACTCATGATTCACAATATTTTTACAAGCCTGCCGTCCGGAAGTCTTCAGTAAAATTTGCCGATCTCTCACACACCATGTAAGAGATCTCTCACAAAATAGCAGGCCGAAGTCTGCAAATCAGTCGCTAACCGGTTGTAATTCATTAAGAAACATCTGAATTTCAGGGGACAGTATCTGCCGTTTTTTACTGCCAGGATGCTCCAGAATAACTTCACCGGTAAGATTACACAGTGAAATGACATCCTGCTCAGAATCGGTGGTGGCGATAAATAATGTCGGACTTTGCTTCAGGCGACGTTTCATCACCAGATGACCAATTAAATTCTCCTGCAGCCGTGTGAAATCCTCTTCACTCCACACCTGTAACAAGGTAATGGATTGCTGCTGAAAACGCGCAGCCATATCACCCGCAAACTGCGTGGTATAAAAAGCGGTAATCGCTGGCTGAAGTTCGATATCCAGCGCGCACTCAACGGCGGCGAGTGTAGCCGGTGAGGTAAACGGCTGTGGTTGCCACAATACCCGATCATCCAGCGTGGTCTGGATGCAGGGAGAAGGAACACCCAACAATTCGCTGCTCGCAGGTAAATGTCCGGTGTTCTGACGCCATTGCGCACAATAACGGTCGGTAAAATCGCGCAAAGCATCCGCGGTTTGCTGCATCATTCATCTTCTCGCTTCTGATAGGTTACACTTAACCCCTTTGATGGATTTTAGTGGTAACCGTTATGTCTACTGAACAACAGGATCAGGTATTAAGTAGCCTGACCTTGGGTAAACCCACAGCGTATGTCGATCATTACGACAATTCACTGCTGCAGGCGGTGCCGCGCAGTCTGAATCGCGAACCGCTGGGGCTGTTTCCTGATAATCTGCCGTTTCACGGTGCAGATATCTGGACGCTGTACGAACTTTCCTGGCTTAACAGCAAAGGTGTACCGCAGGTGGCGGTGGGTGAAGTGGTCCTCAACGCCGCGAGCCGCAACCTTATCGAGTCAAAGAGTTTTAAACTCTATCTTAACAGTTTTAATCAGACGGTTTTTGCCGACTGGGGTGACGTCCGCCAAACGCTTGAGCGCGATCTCAGCGCCTGTGCCGAAGGTGGGGTGAGCGTAGCATTGTTCCGCATCAGTGAAATCGAAGGTCAGCCCATCGGCCATTTTAACGGTGAGGTCATCGACGAACAGGATATTGAAATCCGCGATTACGCTTTTAATGCTGAACATCTCGCCCAGGCCGCAGGCAACGACATCATCGAAGAAACGCTGGTCAGCCATGTTCTGAAATCGAACTGCCTGATCACCCATCAACCCGACTGGGGTTCCGTGATGATTCACTATAAAGGGCCACGCATCGATCGTGAGGCCTTGCTGCGCTATCTGGTCTCGTTCCGCCAGCACAACGAGTTTCACGAACAGTGTGTCGAGCGTATTTTCAATGATATTCAACGCTTTTGCCAGCCAGAAGCCTTAACCGTCTACGCGCGCTACACACGCCGCGGGGGTCTGGATATCAATCCGTGGCGCAGCAACGTTCCCTTCTCCCCGGGCTATTCCCGTCTGGTACGCCAGTAACAGATTGCGAGACGCCTCGCAGGCCGCAGCACGGATGCGCGGTTCCACTTGAGCATTCACCGCGGACAAGGCTACTCTGTCGAAGGCGCGGGCAATAAAGCATACGCGACCAGGGATAATCGTCACTGTGCCCAGCGAGTCAGGCATAGCGTCATCAGTCACGCACTTGCGTGTAAAGGAGTTCTCTTGATTACTCACATTAGCCCTCTTGGCTCCATGGATCTGCTTTCCCAGTTGGAAGTCGATATGCTGAAGCGCACCGCCAGCAGCGACCTGTACCAGCTGTTTCGCAACTGTTCACTCGCGGTGCTCAATTCTGGTAGTCAGACCGACAGTAGTCATGAACTGCTTTCCCGCTTCGAAAGCTTTGATATCAACGTATTGCGCCGCGAGCGTGGTGTTAAACTCGAACTGATCAACCCACCCGAAGACGCATTTGTCGATGGTCGTATCATCCGCTCATTGCAGGCCAACCTGTTTGCCGTATTACGCGACATCCTGTTTGTAAACGGGCAACTTTCTGCGGCAGAACGTTTCCAGAACCTGGATGCAGACGATTCCGCCCACATCACCAACCTGGTCTTTTCGATCCTGCGCAACGCCCGCGCGCTGCATGTAGGTGAATACCCGAATACCGTGGTGTGCTGGGGTGGTCACTCCATTAACGCGGTGGAATATCAGTATTGCCGTAACGTGGGTACGCAACTGGGTTTGCGTGAGCTGAACATCTGTACCGGCTGTGGACCGGGCGTGATGGAAGCGCCAATGAAAGGTGCCGCCGTCGGCCATGCCCAACAACGCTACCGCGACAGCCGTTTTATTGGACTGACCGAACCGTCCATCATTGCCGCTGAACCACCGAATCCGCTGGTCAATGAACTGATCATCATGCCGGATATCGAAAAACGCCTCGAAGCCTTTGTGCGTATCGCACACGGCATCGTGATTTTCCCGGGTGGTGTCGGTACCGCAGAAGAGTTGTTGTATCTGCTGGGCATTCTGATGAATCCGCAAAACAACGATCAGGTACTGCCTCTGATCCTGACCGGTCCGCAGGAAAGCGCCGATTATTTCCGCGTTCTGGATGATTTTATTGTCAGCACGCTGGGCGAAACCGCGCGTAAACATTACAAAATCATCATTGATGATGCCGCAGAAGTGGCGCGTCTGATGAAAAAAGCCATGCCGCAGGTGAAGGAATATCGTCGTGAAACCGGCGATGCTTACAGCTTTAACTGGTCCATTCGTATCGTGCCGGATCTGCAACTGCCGTTCCTGCCAACCCACGAAAACATGGCTAACCTGAATCTGTATACCAACCAACCCGCAGAAAAACTGGCAGCGGACCTGCGTCGGGCTTTCTCGGGTATTGTCGCCGGTAACGTGAAAGAAGTGGGCATTCGCGAAATCCGGGAAAAAGGACCGTATAAACTTCACGGCGATCCGGACATCATGCATCGTATGGATGAACTGCTACAGGGCTTCGTGGCCCAGCATCGCATGAAGCTGCCGGGCACCGCTTACATCCCCTGCTACGAAATCATCAAATAACTCAGGAAGGCAGCCTGTGGGCTGCCGCTATCATCATGTCTTTACACCTTCTTATTGTTGATGCCCTGAACCTGATCCGTCGTTTGCATGCCGTTCAGGGCTCGCCATGCCGCGATGCCTGCGTGGCTGCGTTACATCAGTTACTGGGCCATACCCAGCCTACCCATGTCGTGGCGGTGTTTGACAGTGCGGAGCGTCAGCCTGGCTGGCGTCATACGTTGCTGCCGGACTATAAAGCCGGTCGCCCGCCGATGCCGGAAGATTTACAGCGGGAAATGCCCGCTATTCAGCAGGCATTTCAGGCGGCGGGCGTCAGTTGCTGGATTGCCGATCAGGATGAGGCCGATGATCTGGCTGCCACACTGGCAGTAAAGATGGCAGATGCTGGACATCAGGCAACCATTGTCTCGACTGACAAAGGTTACTGCCAGCTACTGGCACCTAACATCCGTATCCGTGATTACTTTCAGAAACGCTGGCTGGATGTGCCTTTTATTGAACAGGAATTTGGCGTAGCTCCTGCGCAATTGGTGGATTACTGGGGGTTATGCGGCATCAGCAGCAGCAAAATTCCTGGTGTGGTCGGAATCGGACCAAAGAGCGCACGCGAATTACTGTTGCAGTTTGGCTCGCTGGAAGCGATTTATCAGCAGTGCGATCAGGTACCGTCGAAGTGGCAGGGAAAATTGCAGACGCATCGTGAAATGGCAGAGATTTGCCGCCAGGTAGCCACCCTGAAGTGCGATCTGGTTCTGCAGGGCAATCTGAACACCCTGCGTTACAGCCCTCAATAACTCAGGTTACAGGTGTCGAACCTGTAACCTGAAGCCCTGAGTATTTGCATTAAGCCGTAGCGGCGCGATGTATCGCGCACAAAATTGCGTGATACATCACGCCGCTACAGATTGCACTAACCCTCCCGGCATTAAAAATCCAGGAAAGGATCATCTTTCATCGCGACGCCCACCTGCCGCCGCCCAAATCCGGCGCACATGTACCGTGACTTCTTCACGATCGTGATACAGCTGGCGCGCCTGAATCTGGGCGTTGATGCCCTGTTCCTTCAGGGTGGCATCGATCATCGCCAGATTCTGCGTCACTTCTTCATAGCGCTTTTTCATTGGCAGCTTGAGGTTAAAGATAGCTTCGCGGCACCAGCCGTTCACCAGCCACTCGCTCATCAGGCTGGCAACGCGCACCGGTTTTTCCACCATATCGCACACCAGCCAGCTGATGTTGCTACGCGGCGGTCGGAAGCGGAAGCCATCTTCACGGCAGTGCGTCACCTGTCCGGTATCCATCAGGCTGGGAGCCATGGGGCCGTTATCCACCGCGTAGACCATCATGCTGCGCTGGACCAGCTGATAGGTCCATCCGCCTGGACAAGCCCCCAGGTCCACCGCCCACATGCCGCTGGCCAGACGCTCATCCCATTCGTCTGCCGGGATAAAGACGTGAAACGCCTCTTCCAACTTCAGAGTGGAGCGGCTGGGCGCATCTGACGGGAATTTGAGACGCGGAATACCCATATAGAATGGGGAGTTATTTTGCGGTAATGAATAGCCAACATAGCATGTGCCCGGCGCAATAAAGAACACATGGACCACCGGACGTTTCGGGCTTTCATAATTGAGCAAAATACGATTTTCACGCAGGCTGGCACGCAGCGGTACGGTAAATTTGCGGCAGAATTTGGTCAGCTCTTTCGCTTCATTGGTGTCCGGTACTTCCACCCGCAGCTCACCGCCCTTTTCAACCACGCCCATCAACATCCCGACAATCGGGGAAATACGATCGTCCGGCGGCAGGTCACGCAGCAGTTCACCGACCACCACCATCTGACGGGCGAAAATCAGTTCCGCAAAAGGCAGCTGACTGATCAGTTTTTCCGCATCTTCTTGCTGATAGCACTCGAACAACACGTAACCCGCATCGTCTTTGACGCGCGGGAAACCATAGATTTCGCGCTCCGCAGCCTTAGCACTGATCTCTGCTGCACACTCTTTCTCAAAGCCGGGACGGCAATAGAGTAAAACTTTATTCATGGCGTTCTGCCTTTCGTTTCAGACGCAGTGCGCCAATCAACATCAAAAACCAACCAATCAGGAAGCCAAGGCCACCGACTGGCGTTATAAATACCCAAAACTTCAGGTGCGACAGCGCCAGACAATAGAGGCTGCCGCTGAATAAAACGGTACCGAGCGCCAGTGCAGCGCTGCTCCAGTAAAACCAGATATTGGCACGACGTAACATCGCCGAGGCAAGACCAATAATCGCCAGCGTATGATACGCCTGATACTCAAGGCCGGTATGAATCCACGCCATCTCGGCTGGGCCGAGAGATTTGCTCAGCACATGGGCACCAAAAGCACCAAAAGCCACCAGCGTGAAGCCGCTGATGGCTGCAAAAATAAACATGGCACGACTGGACATCTAACAATCCTCAGAGTGTATACGCACGTCACTGTGCAACAATCAACGCGTTAGTGATCGTAACGAAAACGAAACTTCTCTTGTTCGGTTGCGGCTTTGGCCAGGATCCACTGTCGAAAGGCGGCTATTTTACCCAGTTCTGCCTGGCTGTCATGACAAACCAGATAAAAAGCATTTTTACTGACCAGTACGTCATTAAAAGGACAGACCAGACGACCGGCTTCGATTTCACTTTGCGCCATCACATTATTGGCCAGCGCGACGCCCTGGCCGTGAATAGCTGCCTGTAACACCATGGCGCTGTGGCTGAAAATCGGGCCCTGCTGCACATTAATGTGCTGCAAGCCTAGCTGACGCGTATAAGATTGCCAGTCCCGCCGCGAAGCATCATGCAGCAGCGTAAAGTGCGCTAAATCAGCCGGTGATTTCAATGGATGATCGCCTGTCAGCAGCAATGGCGAGCAAACCGGCAACAAATATTCGGCGTAAAGTTTTTCTACCCGCAACCCTGGCCAGTTACCGCGACCATAGAAAATCGCCACATCCACATCGTCCGCCAGTTTCTCTTCATCACGATCGACGGCCTGAATACGCACATCGATGCCCGGATAAGCTGTATTAAAGCTGGAAAGACGTGGCACCAGCCACTGAATCGCGAAACTTGGTAGCAGGCTCACGGTCAATGCACCTTTGGCGCTACGCGCCTGGAGTTTACGCGTCGCATCGTTCAGCGCGGAGAAAATCTCCTTAATATCCAGATAGTAGCTTTGCCCTTCTTCAGTCAGCAAAAGCGAACGATTCCTCCGGCGAAACAGCTTAAGACCGAGGAAATCTTCCAGAGATTTAATCTGATGACTTACAGCTGCCTGGGTAACAAACAGCTCTTCAGCAGCTTTAGTGAAGCTCAAATGACGTGCCGCCGCATCGAAGACGCGTAAAGCATTGAGCGGGGGAAGGCGTTTTGACATGGTTTTCCGTATCCGGGTCAACAGAGTAATACAGCAACTTATGAGAAGTTGTCAGGTATTAGTTTTATTAATCCGAGACATTATAAATTGTCCGTTGAGGAAGCTCCAGCAAATACCTATAGTTGCCGCACTTCCTGAGCCGGAACGAAAAGATTTCTGGAAACGTGCGTTAATTCGCAGACTTCTGGAGAGCTTTTGGCTTGTGGTCGTGATGTTGTGTTTGCATTTTGATCTGACGATTGCAGATCAAACTTTTAATTCCTGTAGATTTACCCTGTCTGTCCATAGTGATTTTACATAGCACCGCAAATTGCGGTGCTTTTTTTTATCTGTCACTTACTGGCCCATCTCAACCATCTCTTTGACATCTGAGCGGTTAATCTGCTGCTGGTTGCCATTGGCATCTTTATAGCTGATCATACCGGTATCATCGTCAACTTTGGGTTTGCCTGAAGCAACAATGGTGCGACCATCATTGGTATGCATCACGTAATTGCTTGAACAGGCGGCCAGGGTAAAGGCCATGGTACATACGGCCAGCACTGCGGCGAGTTTTTTCATTTTCTATCTCCTTGCAGATTGATTGCATCAAACCACCCGCGGGACGCTGAACAGAGGCAGCTTAAAAAAGTGAAATCGACTGGTTAAGGTCGATTCTAAATGCGGGTTTTGGTTTAAACCTTGCAACAATTAGCATAACGCACTTTTCCAGCTTTGCCAGGTAACAGACCGACTTTCAGTCTGGTCCTAAATTCATCACAACAGGCCGGATATGACTATTTTTACACCTTCCGCTTTTCGCCAGCAGTTTCCAGCGCTGGCCGATGCTGGAGTTTATCTCGACAGTGCCGCCACCGCCCTGAAGCCACAGGCGGTGATTGAGGCCACTCAGCAGTTCTATTCCCTGAGCGCCGGAACCGTACATCGCAGCCAGTTTGCAGCCGCGCGTGCCCTGACAGAGCAATACGAGCAGGCACGAGGTCTCGTCGCCCGCTGGCTAAATGCCGCAGACGATCGCCAGATCATCTGGACGCGCGGCACCACGGAAGCCATCAATCTGGTGGCAAACAGCTGGCTGTCTCCGCGCCTGCAACCCGGCGATGAAATCGTTGTCAGCGAAGCGGAACATCACGCCAATCTGGTGCCTTGGCTGATGGTGGCAGAAGCGAAAGGTGCCAAAGTGGTGAAATGGCCGCTGGGCGCGGATCGTCTGCCCGACATACAGCAGTTGCCCGGATTATTGAATGCACGCACCCGGTTGCTGGCGATTGGTCAGATGTCGAATGTCACGGGTGGCTGCCCGGATCTGGCGCAGGCAATTCGGCTGGCGCATAGCGTGGGTGCCAAAGTGATGGTGGATGGTGCCCAGGGCGTGGTGCATTGCGCACCTGATGTTCAGGCACTGGATATCGATTTTTACGCGTTCTCGGGTCATAAACTCTATGGCCCGATGGGCATCGGCGTGCTGTATGGCAAGGCAGAACTGCTGGAAGCCATGTCACCCTGGCAGGGCGGCGGTAAGATGTTAACACAGGTGGATTTTAACGGTTTCACGCCACAGCCGGTGCCATGGCGCTTTGAGGCTGGCACACCTAACGTCGCAGGGGTGATTGGTCTCAGCGCTGCCCTGCACTGGCTAAGCCAGCACAACGCGGAAAAGATGGAAATGTGGAGCCAGCAGCTGGCGAGCCTGGCGGAAGAACAGTTGAGCGCCCTGCCCGGTTTTCGCAGTTTTCGCTGTGGCAGCAGCAGCCTGCTGGCATTTGATATCGCAGGTATCCACCACAGCGATATCGTCACGCTGCTGGCAGAACACGGCATCGCCTTGCGTGCAGGTCAGCACTGTGCTCAGCCACTGATGGCGGCACTGGGGGTCAGCGGCACACTGCGCGTCTCATTCGCCCCCTATAATAATTTACAGGACGTGGACGCGCTGGTGCGTGCCATGCACAGCGCTGTGGAATTACTGAGTGAGTAACCTGATGAGTACATCCCTGCTCGCCCCGCACCCGTTTGGTGATCTGATTACGGAAACCAGCCTGACGGAGAAATTCACCCATTTTCACCAATGGGAGGATCGCTATCGCCAGCTGATTCAGCTGAGCCGTCAGCTCCCGGCGTTAGCGGAAGAGTTGAAAACACCCGAGATTGAACTGAGTGGTTGCGAGAATCGTGTCTGGCTGAGCAGTCAGCTGCAAAGTAATGGCACGCTGCATTTTTATGGCGACAGTGAAGGACGTATCGTGCGCGGCCTGCTGGCGGTGCTGCTGACCGCCGTAGAAGGAAAAACGCCAGCCGCCCTGCTACAACAGGACCCACTGGCGTTGTTTGATACCCTCGGGCTGCGTGCGCAGCTCAGCGCTTCACGCAGTAGCGGTTTGCAGGCGCTGGCCGACGCCGTACAACGTGCCGCACGCCACTACGCTTAATCCCCCTGGCGTGCCGCGCGGGCGAGAAACTTTTTCAGCGCGTGCGAAACCGCGATAAAACCAAAGGTGGCGGTCACCATGGTGGCCGCACCAAATCCCGCCGCGCAATCCATGCGTTTCGGGCCTTCGGCCGTGCTACGTGAGGCACAGACACTGCCGTCCGGTTGCGGATAAACCAGCGCTTCGGTGGAAAACACGCAATCGATGCCCAGCTTACCTTTGCTGTTTTTCTTCACACCGAAATCGCTTTTCAGTCGCTCACGCAATTTCGCCGCCAGCGGATCCTGAATCGTCTTCGCCAGATCGCTGACCTGGATCTGTGTCGGATCGATCTGCCCACCAGCCCCACCGGTGGTAATCAGCGGGATCTTGTTGCGGCGACACCAGGCAATCAGCGCCGCTTTTGGCCGCACGCTGTCGATGGCATCAATCACATAATCAAAGCCGACGGGCAGCAGTTCGGCGGTATTTTCCGGGGTAATGAAATCATCGATGCAGATCACCTCGCATTCCGGGTTGATCGCGCGGATACGATCCGCCATCACCTCGGTTTTAGCCTGGCCTACTTTGCCCTGCAACGCGTGGATCTGCCGATTGGTGTTGGTAATACAGACATCATCCATATCGATCAGGGTGATTTTGCCGATCCCGGTGCGCGCCAGCGCTTCTGCCGCCCAGGAACCCACGCCGCCAATACCAATCACACAAAAATGGGCATCAGCAAAACGCTGTAACGCGTCCTGCCCATACAAACGCGCCGTGCCGCCAAAGCGTTGCCGCCAGGCGTCGCTAACCACTGTCATAACCAACCTTTTGTTCATGCGGACCAGCCAGCCCGCAGAGAAAATTAATTCGAACCTAACAACATCGAACCATTATTACCGCTTTGCGTGTTACTGAACAGCGGCTGGCCTGCCCCCGGTGCCGATTTTAGCACCCAGACACGGCCATAATGGTTATAGAAACCGGCCAGATGGGCGGCATCCGGACCCACGCCCTGATAGATGTCGAAATGCTGGCCCTTGATCGCGCCGCCGACATCCAGCGCCACCATCAGACGCATTTCATATTTACCGTTGAACTTGCCCTTCTCATTTAACTGCGGCACTTCCGCAAGCAGCGCCGTCCCGGCGGGGATTAGTGAACGGTCCGATGCGACGGAGGCTTTGGCAATCAGCGGCACGGCGCTGGCACCACGCACCGGTACATACTCTTCCGGTTTGAAGAACACGAAGGATTGGTTGGTTTCCAGCAACGCACGTACTTCTTCTGGCGAATGGTCCTGCGCCCACTGACGAATGGCCTGCATCGACATATCTTCGCGCTTCACTTCACCACGATCGATCAGTTCTTTACCGATGCTGTGGTAAGCCCAGCCGTTTTTACCGCCGTAGCCGAAGAAACGCAGTGGCCGGCCATCCCCGAAATCAACATAGCCGCTGCCCTGCACATCCATCATAAAGTTGTCGATGAGCGAATTGCTCCAGGCAATCACGTAGCGATCATCAAGACCACCACTATAGATAGAAGCGCGGCTTGGTAATTTTTGCCCGCTTCTGCGGGGTGGCATACGGTAAATCGGGTACTGGAATTCGCCCTGACGGGTGTAACGCGCCTCCACAACCGGCGTGTAGTAGCCGGTGAACTGCACGTTACCGTAGTTATCGGTGCCTTCCATCTGATAGGCGTTCAGACCGAACTGACGTAGCTGGCGGGTATCGCCGCCCGACATCAGCCAGTTCTCAATCGCGCTATAGGTACCGGTGTTGCGACCATACAACCCGCTAGACGCAGACTGGATCTGACGAACCTGATCGCCAAAGTCTCTGCCGTTAACCGGACGCCCTTTGGCATTAGGCTGATTCACCAGCGCCAACGGCTCATCCAGCTTACCATCAATATATTGCTGACCACGGTCCGTAGGTTTGGAGCTACAACCCGCCAGCAGCGCGAGAAATGCGCCAGTAAGTGCCAGCTTTACACGATTTGCTTTCATGACCTTCTCTTTTTATCGGTTGTTTGCACCGCGACGATAGCAAAGGGGCAGCCAGAATGAAATCGGCCACCGGGTATCGCGTCCACAGCTGTATAGTTAATAACCTAACGGCGAATTTATTCACCAACTAACTGGAAATTTTGTGCTTTCTGTCAAAAAGGGGTTGCATCACAGCGCACCCGGAGTATAGTGCGCATCCACGGACGCGGGGTGGAGCAGCCTGGTAGCTCGTCGGGCTCATAACCCGAAGGTCGTCGGTTCAAATCCGGCCCCCGCAACCAACTCTTCTTAGTCATGAAGAGAGAAAATGTAAAAAGTCACACAGCGACAAACGGACGCGGGGTGGAGCAGCCTGGTAGCTCGTCGGGCTCATAACCCGAAGGTCGTCGGTTCAAATCCGGCCCCCGCAACCAACTCTTCTTAATCATGAAGAGAGAAAATGTGAAAAGTCGCACAGCGACAGACGGACGCGGGGTGGAGCAGCCTGGTAGCTCGTCGGGCTCATAACCCGAAGGTCGTCGGTTCAAATCCGGCCCCCGCAACCAATACAACCAGACACCTTAACGGGTGTTTTTTTGTTTCTGGCGTCCGGTAAATTGTGGCTTCCCTGCCACAATCCTTTAGCGATGCGCCAGCACCGCCCCTTTCTCAAAATACGCTTTGATGCCATGCAGAATGGCTTCCGCCACCTGATGCTGATAACGCGCGGTACGCAGTTTCCTTTCCTCTTCCACATTACTGATAAACGCGGTTTCCACCAGAATTGACGGGATATCCGGCGCTTTCAACACCGCAAATCCGGCCTGATCCACCGTGCGTTTATGCAGATGATTGATGTGCCCCATACGCGATAACACTTCTTTGCCGAACTTCAGGCTGTCATGGATGGTCTGACGCTGCACCATATCGAACATGGTGTGGTCGAGGTAGCGATCGCCGCTCATGCTAACGCCGCCAATCAGATCCGATTCATTCTGGGTTTGCGCCAGAAAACGGGCGGCGGCTGAGGTCGCCCCGCTGGTCGAAAGCGCAAACACGGACGAACCCCGTGCCGCCCGGCTGGTAAAGGCATCGGCATGGATCGACACAAACAGATCGGCACGCTGCTTACGCGCTTTTGCCACCCGGACCCGCAACGGGATAAACACATCCTCATTGCGCGTCATATAGGCTTTCATATTGGGTTGTTTGTCGATCAACGCCTTCAGATAACGTCCCATCTTCAGCACGATATCTTTTTCCCGCGTTTTGAGTTTGCCATGGGCACCGGGATCTTCCCCGCCATGTCCCGGATCGATCATGATAATAATCGGCCGATCGCGTCCGGCTTTGCCCGGCAGCGGTGCCTGGGCAGGTTGATCGCGTTCCAGATCGCCCTGGTTGTAATCCTGCAGTAACGCCAGTAAGGGATCCTCTTCCGGCTGCTGCTGACTGGGATAGAGGTCCACCACCAGCCGATGTCGTATCCCGGCCACCGGTGCTAAAGTGAAGGTACGCGGTGCCACGCTGCGCTTCAGTTCCAGCACGATGCGTACCGTATTCGGGTCGAACTGACCCACGCGTGCGGTCCGGATATAAGGATCATCAACGCGTACCAGTTTATCTACCCCTTTCAGTACCGGATTGATATGCAGATTGTCGATGTCGATAACCAGACGATCGGGATTGCTGAGGGTGAACTGCTTGTATTGCAGGGGAACGTTCGATTCCAGCGTAACGCGTGAGTAGGTCGATGAAGGCCAGATACGTACTGCCACGATATGCTGGCTGGCCGCCAGACCACTGCGGCTGACACTGAGCAGCCATAACGCACCCGCGCCCTGTAATAATCGTCGTCGTGAAAAAAAGGGATTTACTCCGGACATGACGCTCCAGCTACTGTGTAATGTCTAAAATATCGCCAGTTAAGTAAAAGAAGATGAAAACTTTATCCCGTCCATGGAGCCTTTTCACTTCGGAAAAGCCAGATAATGCAGGCTGTTAGCGCAGGTTGCATCAGGAAAATCGTAAAGTAACGTCAGGTCTGGCGCTTGCATTACGCCGCGATAAAGCATAAAAATACAAAAATTTCGAATAATCATTCACAGAGGGTTTGCCGTGAAGGAACGTAGTACCGAACTGGTTCAGGGTTTTCGCCACACCGTTCCCTATATAAATGCCCACCGTGGCAAGACCTTTGTCATCATGTTGGGTGGTGAGGCCATTGAACATGAAAACTTCTCCAGCATCGTTAACGATATCGGCTTGCTGCATAGCCTGGGCATTCGTCTGGTGGTGGTGTACGGCGCCCGCCCACAGATTGACGCCAGCATGGCGCAGCAGCAGCTGGAACCGATTTATCATAAATACACACGGGTGACCGATGCCCAATCGCTGGAGCTGGTGAAGCAAGCGGCGGGCCGTTTGCAGCTGGATATCACTGCGCGACTTTCAATGAGCCTCAACAACACGCCGTTGCAGGGCGCGCATATTAATGTGGTCAGCGGCAACTTCATCATTGCCCAGCCGCTGGGCGTGGATGACGGTGTGGATTACTGCCACAGCGGGCGCATTCGTCGTATCGATGAAGAAGCGATTCACCGCCAGTTGGATAACGGTGCCATTGTGTTGCTGGGTCCGGTTGCGGTTTCCGTGACGGGCGAAAGCTTTAACCTGACGTCAGAAGAGGTCGCCACACAACTGGCGATCAAACTCAAAGCGGAAAAAATGATTGGCTTCTGCTCCGAACAGGGCGTGACCAACCGCGATGGCGATATTATTTCCGAGCTGTTCCCTAACGATGCCCAGGCGCGTATCGATGAAATGGAAAATGACGGCGATTTTCTCTCCGCGGCGGTGCGTTTTCTGCGTGGCGCGGTGAAAGCCTGCCGTAGCGGCGTGCGTCGCAGCCATTTGATCAGCTATCAGGAAGACGGTGCGCTGTTGCAGGAGTTGTTCTCACGCGACGGTATCGGTACGCAGATCGTGATGGAATCCGCCGAACAGATTCGCCGTGCCACCATTAATGATATCGGTGGCATTCTCGAACTGATTCGTCCGCTGGAGCAACAGGGAATTCTGGTACGCCGTTCACGCGAGCAGCTGGAGATGGAGATCGACAAGTTCACCATTATCGAACGCGACAACCTGACCATTGCCTGCGCGGCACTGTATCCCTTCCCGGACGAGCAGATTGGTGAAATGGCCTGCGTGGCAGTGCACCCCGATTATCGCAGTTCATCGCGCGGCGAAGCGCTGCTGCAACGTGTGGCTTTACAGGCCCGACAGATGGGCCTGAAGAAGCTGTTCGTGCTCACCACGCGCAGCATTCACTGGTTTCAGGAACGTGGCTTTACACCGGTGGATATTGAGTCGCTGCCGGAAAGTAAGAAGAAGATGTACAACTATCAGCGTCGTTCTAAGGTGCTGATGGCCGATTTGCGTTAGCCTAGCAACCGCCCCTATCGTAGCGGCGCGATTTATCGCGCCGCTACAACCTCTCCAGCAATCCGCTGCGGCGCTGGGTGCGCAACTGCACTGCACGCCGGAACACGCTATCATCGCTGTATAACGTCAGCTGCTGCCGGGCGCGGGTAATGGCGGTATAAATCAGTTCACGCGTCAACACCGGTAAAAATTGCGCAGGCATCACCAGCGCGGTGTGATCAAATTCCGAACCCTGTGATTTATGCACCGTCATCGCCCAGGCGGTATCATGTGCCGGCAAGCGACTGGGTTGCACCGCTTTGATAGTGCCATCCGGTAACGGAAAGAACACCTTCAGTACCTCTTCCTCGTCGGGTAACGTGATACCGATGTCGCCATTAAACAAACCCAGCGCGCTGTCGTTGCGCGTCACCATCACCGGTCGTCCCTGATACCAACGGCTGCCGCCCGTCGGACGACGGATCAACTGCAACTGAATCAGTTTTTGTTCAATGCGCTGATTAAGTCCCTGCACACCAAACGGCCCTTCACGTAATGCGCAGAGCAGCTGATAGCGGCCAAAAGCATGGATAATATCGACGGGATCAGCCCGCCCGGCCACCAGCTGCAGATAAGGCCGATAGCCCTCCGCTACCTGCGCCAGCATTGCCTGATAGGCCTGCGTGTCGCTAAGCGGCTGGCGGGTAATATCGCTAAAACCTGCGCCAAACACGCGCTCAACGTCCGCCACATCACCCTCGTTCACCGCTGCCGCCAGCTTGCCAATGCCTGATTGAGCATCAAAGCGATAGCTTTTGCGCAGCAGACAGATGGCGTCCCGCACCAGCGGCGCTTCCGCGTCTTCCCTGCCCGGCACTTCGCAGCCGGTGAGCAGGCTAAGCTGAGTTGCCCGTTCCGGGCTATAACCGGCTTCGGCACAGCGACAGATATCCCCCAGCACCGCTCCCGCTTCGACCGATGCCAGCTGATCGCGATCGCCGAGAAAGATCACCCGCGCCTGCGGCGGCAAGGCAGCGATCAGATTCGCCATCATGCCGAGATCGACCATTGAGGCTTCATCCACCACCAGCACATCCAGATGCAACGGGTTACCCGCGTGATAGCGCAGGCGCTGCGTCTCCGGCTGGGCACCCAGCAGGCGATGCAGGGTGGTGGCTTCAGCCGGAAAAGCTTGCCGCTCCGTATCGCTAACCGGGAGCTGTCGCAGCGCTTTGCCCAATGACTCCGTCAGGCGCGCGGCCGCTTTCCCGGTCGGCGCGGCCAGCTGAATACGTAGCGAACCGTCACTCAGACGAATCAGCGCAGCCAGCAGTTTCGCAACAGTCGTGGTTTTGCCGGTGCCGGGACCGCCGGAAATCACCGCAGTTTTTTGTGTCAGCGCCACCGCAGCGGCAATCTTTTGCCAGTCATCTGGCTGTACGCCAAACAGCTGGTCCAGCACCTGGCGTATCGCCTCGGGGGCAAATTGCTGTGGCGCGGCATCAGCACGAAAAAAGCGTGCCACCTGGCCTTCGTTTTGCCACAGCCGATGCAGATAAAGCCGCTGCTGCGCCAGCACGACAGGGGTGGCTTGCGCGCTATCGCTTAGTGCGGACCAGCCCTGAAATACCGCCAGCCAGTCCTGCGGCTCAGCGGCCGCCTGCCAGATGGCCTGCGCCAGCTCAGGATGGCGACCATTAAATAATTCATCACGCGTCAGTTGCGTCAGCGGCAGACAAACGTGCCCTTCTCCCGCTTCGGCACTGAGACATGCCGCGGCCAGCAGACGCGCAGGCTGGCTATCATCAGCCACCAGACAAGCAAACTGGATATCAAGCGGACGCAGTAAACGCAGTTCCATCGCCTGAGTCAGCAATGCGGTCATGCTACTCATGATGTCACTCCCTGCCCGCGAAACAGGCTATCCAGTTGTGCAATAAACTCGCCGGATGGCTTGGTGTGAAACACACCATTGTCAGGCGAGCTGCCATCCATACCACGTAAAAACAGATAGAACACCCCACCAAAATGCTGCTCATAATCGTAATCAGTCAGCCGATGGCGCAGATAACGGTGCAGCGCAAGGCTATACAACTGGTACTGTAAATCGTAGCGGTGGTCGATCATCGCCTGAGCCATCGCCTGCGGCGTATAGGCGGTATGGCTATCACCCAGCCAGTTGGATTTGTAATCCAGCAGATAATATTTACCCTGCCAACGGAACACCAAATCGATAAAGCCCTTCAGCATGCCTTGCACCTGACGAAAATCGAGGACCGGGGCATGCTGCGATAACCCATCATGGCTGCGCACCAGTGCATCCATTTCTTCAGCGCGCAGCAGGCCATTAATCGGCAGATAAAACGCCATCTCGACCAGGCGATGTTGTGGCTGAATACCCGCCAGATGAATCCCCTCAGCATTAAGCGGCGTACTCACAACCCTGGCAATCCAGTCACTGAGCATCGGCTGCCAGTGCGGCGGATAACCCTTCTGTTGCAGATGCTGCAACAGCAGTTCTTCGCTGGGTGGCTGGGTAAAATCCAGCGACTCAAACAGTTCATGCAGGAAAGTACCAGGCGCCGCGCCGCGTGGGAAATGGTGTGGCGTTAGAGCGGAAGGTTGTGGCTCGCCCGGTTCGTCTGCTGCCGCGTCCACATCAAACCCCGGCATCACTTCCAGCAAACGGCTGCTGCCGTGCTGTTGTAAACCGGAGTAGCTGGTCACGCGCCAGGGATCGGCCAGCGCACGTGTCACTTCACGCGCATTTAACGTCGTCTCACTGACGGCCTGAGATTGCCAGCGCGTCGCATCAGCATCACCGGCAGACACCACCTCAGTTGCTGCATCATTCATTTCTGCCAACAGTGCAGCCAGTTGCTCCGCCGTCGCGGCCTCACCGCGTTGCAGCAGAAAACCAAGCGCACTTTTATGCAGATCGCTTGCGCCCTCTTTCTTACGCGTGCCGCGAAACAGCGGCGCCACGCCAACGCTACAGTGATAAACCGAACGCGTCAGCGCCACATACAACAGACGCAAATCTTCCGCCAGACGCTCCTGCTCGGCTAACTCCAGGCTAGCCTCATCGTTTTGTAAATCCAGCACCGCACCAAAGCTTTCCCGGTCGTGATACAACGCGGTATCGGCCTCACGGAAACCGGCGGCAAAAGGCAGCCATACCAGCGGATACTGTAAGCCTTTCGATTTATGGATAGTGACAATCTGCACCAGATGACGATCGCTTTCCAGACGCAGCTGCTGGCTGGCCGCCTGGCTATCAGGACGGGCAATCTGCTGCGCCAGATGGCGTACCAGCGCATGTGGGCTGTCGAGCTGGGATGCAGCCTCCTGCAACAACTCGCCCAGATGCAACAAATCGGTCAGACGGCGCTCACCGTTTTCCGAAGCCAGCAGATTTTCCGCCAGCTGCCGCTCCTGCATCATTTCGCGCAGCATCGGCAGCACACCACGTTGCTGCCACAGCAGTTGCCAGCGTGCAAAAGTGTCAACCAGTTGATCCCAACCGCGCGCATCCTGATCGAGTGCATCCAGTTGCGCCGCATCAAAAGCAAACAGTGACGTTGCCAGCGCAGTACGCAGCATCCGCTCCTGCTCCGGTGCCAGCACCGCCTGCAACAACCACAGCAACTCGCGCGCTTCCGGGGTGGTATAGACGCTGTCGCGATTCGACAGGTACACCGATGGAATCGCCAGTTGGTTCAGCGCTTCGCGAATCAGGTTCGCCTCGTTACGGCTGCGCACCAGCACGGTGAGGTCCGAAGCCTGTACCGGGCGCAATGCCGGGGCTTTCCCCAGCAACGCACGCTGTTCATGACCCGCCTGCAACCAGCGGCTGATATCCGCCGCACACTGCTGCGCCATCAGTTGCTGGTAATCACCCACGCTGCACCCCTCACCGGGTTGCAGCCAGAAGCGTAATGCGGCCTGCGGTTGCTGATCGAGATTCAGCGTCAATGCCTGATTTGGTTTAGCAAAGTGCACCGGCAAAAACGGAATATCGGCAAATAAAAAGGGCGCATCGAGGCGGCTAAAAAGCCGGTTTACGCTTTCGACCATTGGCGGTGATGAGCGCCAGTTGGTATCGAGGGTATAGTGGGCACTCACATCATTACGGGCACGTATATAGGTAAAAATATCCGCGCCACGGAACGCGTAAATCGCCTGTTTGGGATCGCCAATCAGCAACAATGCATGCTCTGGCTGGTTAACGTAGAGCGTGCTGAAAATACGATATTGCAGTGGATCGGTGTCCTGAAACTCATCAATCAGCGCCACCGGAAAGCGCTGACGAATCGCCTGTGCCAGCTGCGGGCCCGCGGGCTGTTGCAGGGCTTCATCCAGTCGGCTCAGCAGGTCATCAAAACCCAGCAGCGCGTGCAGCCGTTTTTCTTTCCGCACCGCGCTGCGCACTTCAGTCAGCGCCCTGGCAATCACCAGATCGCGCAGAGAAATCGGCTGCGCCAGAAACTGGTCAATCGCGACAAATAATGCATGCTGGGGAGCGTCACCTTTTTTGGTCTTCTCAAGCAACACCTGCTGACCAAAACGCGCCAGTTCCGCTGGCACCTGATAATCATGGGTATCGCTTTGCGCCCACAGCGAAACTTTGCTGACCCAAAGCGGCAGATTTTTGCTGCTGTAGCTGCGCTTATCGACCCCGGACTCGCCAATCAGGTTAATGACTTCTTCACCCACTGCCGCCCAGCACGCTTTGATGTCAGAAATACGCGCCAGGTTTTGCGCATGGCGTGCCGACAGCGTTTCGTCAGGTGCCGGGGGAGACTGCAATGTTGGGGTCTCGCCCTGTAGCCAAGGGCGTAAGGTTGTCAGCAGCTGCTCCGGGCCGCTCCATTCCGCCACGATGGCTCGCGCCACATCCAGCGTCAGCGGATAGCAGTGGCGTCGCCAGAAATCTGCCGTTGCCTGTTTCAGCAACAGCTGTTCATCCTCGATCAGCTGCTGTTCAAACAACATGCCGGATTCAAACGCATTAAGGTTGAGCATGCGCTGGCAAAAGCCGTGAATGGTGAAAATCGCCGCTTCGTCCATCTGCCGCTCTGCCGCCAGCAGCAGAGAAGCCGCCTCGGCCGGTTGTGGCATTTCCTGTAGCAATTGCGCCAGCATCGGGTTGTTGCTGTGCCCGCGAATGCAGGCCAGCCGCAATTCGTGGATATTCGCCCGGATACGACCACGCAGCTCGGCAGTAGCCGCTTCGGTGAAGGTCACCACAAGAATCTCTTCAACCGAGAGCGGACGGGTATAAGCCCGCTCTCCCCCTAACCCAAGCAGCAAGCGCAGATAAAGCAGGCCGATGGTAAAGGTTTTTCCGGTCCCTGCTGAGGCTTCAATCAGCCGCTCGCCACGCAATGGCAGCGTCAGCGGATTGAGCGATTCAGGCAGTAAACTCATTTGTCATCACTCTTCACTGGCAGCGACTGCTGCAACTGCGAAACTTCCTGCCAGGTGGTCCAGTCAGGCAACTGGGCATAATCGTCTTTCACCGTGCCATCATGGCTGCCGCCAATCTGTGAAATCATCGCCATGCCCTGTTGTGCCAGCACTCCCTGATGGAAGAAATCAGCCAGGCCGGAAGGAGTCAGCTGTTTGATCTGTTCAATCACGTTTTCACGGGTATCAAAGGCAAAGTTCTGTCGATTGAAATCACGGTTGTAGCGATTGGCCTCTTCATCCAGCGTCTGCGGACGCTGTTGCAGATCGTTGATCATTGCCTGTTGATACTGGGCAAACTCTTCCGGTTTCATATCACGCAGGCGTTGTTCGGCCTGTGGATAGAAGGCCTGGAAGCGCTGCAACAGGTAAGCCGGTTGCTTGCTGTTGCTTTGCAGCAGGAAACCGATGCCCCACTGACGTCCCACCGGCATCTGGAAGGCAAACACCGCATAACCCAGCTGCTCCACCGTGCGCAGCTGGTTATAGAACCACGGTTGCACAATCTGGCTGAGCATGGAGCTGCTCGCCATGCTCTGGTATTCGCTGTAACCAAGCGGCACATAGAGCGCAGCCAGTGCCGAATCGGTGCTGCTGCCCGCTTTTTGCAGGTTGGCTTTGACCGGCTTATCAATCGCCACATAGTTGCTGTGCCAGTAGGAATGACCGTCACTCTGCAACTGCTGCTTCAGATCTTCGCCCAGCTGTTTGACCCGATCAGCAGAGAGATTCCCGACCACGATCATTTCTGGCGTGGCGTGGTGAATCAGCGCATCCCGATAGTCGGTTACCTGCTGCAGAGTGATATCTTTCACCAGCTTACGACGCTCCTCACGCTGGGTATAAGGAAGCTGCGACAGCATCTGCATCGGCTGAATCGCCAGCTCAAACGCTTTGCCTTTATCAGCCGATTCCAGTTGGTCAAGATACCAGGACTTCGCCTGTTCCAGTTGCTGCTGGGTTGGCGTGAAGGTGGCGTAACCTTCCACCAGCTTTTTCAGCAACTCTGGCAGACGCTGGGTGAAACCGCTGGCGTTAAACTCCAGACCATCGTTTTCACCGGTAGAGAAGCTGATCCCCCCGACTGATGCCTGCGAGTTCAGCTGATCCAGCGCCAGGCTGGAGAGATAATCATTCAGGCCAAATAACACCTGATGCTGTGCATCACTGATCGCCGCTTTATTTCGCAACGCCAGGGTGATCGCCGCTTTGGGTTCACTGGCGTAGTACTGACTTGGCATCCAGAAAATACGCATGCTGTCGCCAGTGGTTAGCGCAACGGGATGGGTGTAGGTTTTGCCATCGGACGGCATGATAGAGAAGTCCGATGGGATATAAGGGTTCAGGGTGGGTAATGACAGCTGAATCGCACTGGCGCGCTGCTTCCAGTCACTGAACTGCGCATCGCTGATTTTATCGACCTGGTAAGGCGCATTAACAAAGTAGGCTTCTTTGTTATGCGGCTCCTGCGGGCTGATATACCAGATACGGGCATTCTGCAGCGTCATCTCCGCCAGACGCGCCTTGATGGCGGCCGGATCATAGTCATCGGCCAGATACGGGGCATCCAGCGCATGCTCAATCGGCACCCGTAGCATGGTATCAACCAGCCATTCGATGTAATCCATGTCGCGGGTGATGGAGGGATAACGGAAATCCAGCGCCAGCACATGGGAAACTTCATCAAAATAGCCTTTATCGATGCCTTTGCTACGCAGCATATCGAGATAGCTAAATATTGCTGCCACCACCTCATCACGCTGTGCCAGACCTTTGTCGGTCAGCGAGACGGTAATGGCAAACACGCCGCTGGTGCGTTCGGTCATCGGGTCAGCACCGGCATTGACACCGTCCGCCAGCCCTTGCCGTTGCAGCCAGTCATTCAGGGTGTTTTTGCTGCGATTCCCCAGCACGTAGCTTATCAGCGTGTCGGTCTTACTGCGGAAACGGTCACTGTTATTAGCAATCCGGAACTCTACTTTCAGCTGCTTCCGCGGCTGGGCGGGCACGTAGTGAATGATGATACCTTTCTGCGCATCGGTCACCACCGGTACACTGATATCCGGCACGCTGGCCTGGTGATTCGCTACGCGACCAAAGGTTTTTGCGGCGATATCCGCCATCTCCGGCAGCGGTTTGTTGCTGTAAATCACCGCTTTCATCAGGTTGGCCGAGTAGTGGCTATGGTAGAAATCAAGCAACGCCTGATGCAGCTGGCTGCCAGGTTTGTCCTTCAGCGTATCAAGATTTCCGCCGGAAAAACGCGCACCGGGATGTGCCGGGTTGAGGGTTTCTGCGCCCACCTGAGCCATACGCAGGCCATCGCGCGAGCGAGCCATCGTCAGCTCGGCATTGACCGCGTGGCGCTCACGATCGGCATTGACCGGATCGAGTAACGGCTCGGCAATGGCATCCGCCAGACGATCCACCGCCGGTTGCAACGCATCGTTCTCCACTTCGAGATAGAACGCCGTGCGATAGGACGCGGTACTGGCGTTATGGCTGCCACCGTGTTTTTTCAGGAATTCTGCGAGATTATCCGGCTGGGGATAAAGTTTCGATCCCATCAGCACCATATGTTCGAGATAGTGCGCCAGGCCCAACTGCTGACCAGGATCGTCCAGCGATCCAATCGGCAATGTCAGTGCTGCCAGTGACTTAGGCGCGGCGGGATCGGAGACCAGCAGGACGGTCATACCGTTTGTCAGCGTTATCGCCTGATAGGCGCGTGGATCGTGATCGCTTTTACGAATGGTTTCATTGACTGGCTGCCAGCCGCGCTGCTCGTCAGCCACGGCAGTCAAAGCCGTGACGCTCAGCAGCAGCGCCGCTATCCAGCGTGCGTAAATCCGCATTTAAACCCCTTACGTTACCCTTTACCGCTGGCTGTGCACCCGGCGGTCAAAAAAATGACTTTTTATTATGGTGAGGACGACATCCTGTAGCATCGTCACCCAATTGCTATTCATCATCGTGATGCGCGAGACGCACCGGCAAATACCAGCGCCGGGCAGCATCAGTGATTGCCTGAAGTGCCGTGTCATCAAGCACACGACTCAGGCGCTGCAGGTAAGGATCACTGCCCTCACCTTCCAGCTGAAAACCACCCTGCCAGGCCTGTATCAGCCGGCCGCGTGCTTTTTTCTGCGTAACCTCGTCATCCAATAGCTGACGGGTTTTCGCATCAAAACTCGCTTCCAGCCAGGCTCCACCAGATTTGTTCAGCAGCATAAGCGGCTGTGCCAATCCGGCCCGATACCCGGCCATATACTCCTGCAACAGGCTCAGCGCCTGCTCTTTGCCAATCGCGCTAAAACGCCAGCGACTTTGTTTACGACCATACATACGGCTTTCACCGCTGCCACCCAGGGCACAATAAACCAGATGCTCCAGCCACAGCAGTAAGCCATCATTCATATTGAGCACACCGGGACGCCAGCGCAGCAGTCCATCAGCTTGCACCTGAGTTAGCCAGCCGGTCAACTGCACATCGCCCAACGGCAGATCCACCTCCCAGCTTTCCGCTGCCTGGCGCTGTCCACTGACTTCAGCCGCAACTTCCTGCATCTCTTCGGTCTGGCTTTGCCAGAAAAGTTCCCCAAATGCGCCATAAGGAAGATTTCCTGCTGCGCGATGGCGGGCATACAGCTGCGCCGGATCCTCACCTGCCACCAGGGTATTCAGTAACTGCGCGTTGATCTGATAGCGTTCAAGGCTGTCGGGAGAGAATGGTTCGCTGTCAGGCAATTCACTCTCTTCCATCCAGAAAGCCACGCCCAGACGCTGTTGAAACCAGGCGCGTACCGGATGACGCCAGAAACGCAGCAATTGTTCCAGCGACACTGTGGTCAACGGCATCGCAGCCAGCGGCTGGACGAAGTCCGGTTGTGCCTCTCCCCGCCCGGCAGCAGCAGGCAACCACTCTGCGGCAAAACTTTGCCCATAGCTGCCCGGCTGGAAATTTTCTGCGGCAAACGGCATCCGGCTATGCAAGCGTTTGTAAATGTCCACGTACCCGCTGCTCGCTGATATCCGGTTCAGACCCTTCATCCCCCGGCAGACAGAAACTCTGGCCAAGATAATCAACCAGTTCCGTCACCAGCACCGATGGATAACGCTCGGTATTGTCCTGAATGGCACGCCCGATATAGCTGATATACAACTGTTCCTGGGCCGAAATCAGCGCTTCGAGGAACAGATAGCGGTCATCGTCTCGTCGGCTGCGATCTCCTTTGCGCATTTGTTGCTGCATCAGGTCAAAGCCCAGTGGTGCCAGCGTGCGCGGATAGACACCGTCGTTCATGCCCAGCAGGCATACCACTTTGAAGGGTATTGAACGCATGGGCATCAGCGTACAGAAATTAACCGGCCCGGCAAGAAAACGCTGGCTGATACGTTGCTGGTCGAGACGTGAACGCAGTTCATCGCGCAGTAACGTGACCGGAATCGGCTGGGCATACGCCGCCTGCATGCCTTGCTCAATAATCTGCTTCCACTGGTTTTCCACCAGCATCAACGCCGCTTCACTTTCGCTATCGCCACTAAAGAAGCTATCCATTAATTCACGGCATAGCGGCAGCCAGTCGTTAAGGGGTCGTTCCTGTGCCAGCCGTGCGCGCCAGGCCTCCAGCCGTGAAAGCAACTCCGCCAGATGGCCCGCCAGCTCGGCAATCAATCCGGTGGATTCGTCATAAGGCAGAATCCCCTGCCAGTCACCGTTACGGCTTTCCAGTGCGTAACCCAGAAGCATGCGTTGCAAACCAAAATGCCAGGTGTGCTGGCCGGTGACCGGCAGTGCCAGTGCCTCGACGCTGGCATCATCCAGCCCCCAGCGAATCCCGGACTCCATCACCCAGCGACGCAGCAGGCGTAAGCCGCTTTCATCTACTGAGCAGCGCTGCGCCAGCGCCGGGACTTCCAGCAACGCCAGCACCTCTTCCGAAGCAAAACGGCTTTCCGGTAACGACAACAAACTCAACAACGCCAGAATTGCCGGGTGTGCCTGACTGGCCCTGCGGTCAGAGATGGCAAACGGCAGATAGCGGGATGAGGGGGCGCTGGCGAACGCCGCCTGGATAAAAGGCGCGTAACTGTCGATATCTGCCACCATCACGATGATATCGCGCGGTTTCAGTTGCGGATCGGCCTCCATCAGGGCTAATAAATGATCCTGTAGCACTTCGACTTCGCGCTGCGCGCTGTGGCAAACCTGAATCGTCAGCGAGCGATCCTGTGGATCCAGCAGGCGTTTGCCCTGGCTACCTGCCAGCTCTCCGGCACTCACACCAATCACCGCATTATCTTCCAGGTTGAGTAAATCAGCCTGCAACGCATGTAGCAGATTATCGGGAGGGATATCGACAAAGGCATCAATATCGTTAGCGGCAGATTCCATCTGGCTGAGCAGAAACAGGTTATCGCGCCCCAGCTTGCCCCACGAAGCCAGCAGCGGATTGGTTAACTGTTGCTCACCAGATTCATTAAACAGCGCGGACGCTGCCGCAGGATCACGAAACAGGGGTTGCTGTTCATCGGAATGAATACGGCGACGCTTGCGGCTCTGGAGTTTAGCCAAAAACGCATAATCCTGAATGTCCCCCCAGTAATCACGGCAGGGATTGGTGAACAACAGATGAATATCGATATGGCGACCCAGCGCTTCCAGGGCCTGTAAATACACGGGCGGGAGCGCAGAGATGCCGCAGATAAACACCCGTTGCGGTAGACCTGGCGGTGGGCTGCTGGCCTGCTCCAGCGTCTGGATAAAGCGGGCATATAAATTGGCACGATGCCACAATGGCTGGCCGAGGCTGGCAGTAAAACTGACCAGATCACACCATAACGCCGCCTGCCACTGCTGCGACTCCCCTAAGCCTTCGATCAACTCACCACGTTCCCAGCTGTTAAGCCAGTCAGCGCGATACACCAGATACTGGTCAAACAGGTCGGCGACACGGGCACTGAGTTGATACAACTTGCGCTTATCCGCATCGTCATGCAGGTAGTGACGCAGCGACTGAAAGGCGTCCTGCTCCAGCAACGTGGGCAGACGATGCATCAATTTCCAGCTCATGCTGGCTTTGGTAAAGGCGCTTTCCTTTGGAATATCCGGCAGCACCTGTACAAACATGTTCCAGATAAAGGTCGCGGGCAGCGGGAAATCAATGTTCGCCGCAATGCCAAAACTGTGCGCCAGTTCCATCTGTAACCATTGCGCCATACCGGGGCTTTGTACCAGCACCTGCTCAGCAGCAAGTGGATCGGTAAGCGGTTGGTTTTCAATCAGAATTCCAGCCAGATTTTTAAGCAGGTCAAGCTGATTGGAGTGGTAAACCCGGAACATGAAGTCTCCCATAGAAAAGTAAAACTGCGCAGCCTGGTCACTCTACCCTGTATCGCCTGGGATGCCTACCGCAAGGACGCAATCAGGGAAAAGGACAATTCAGCCGCACCAGTGAAGCCTCGCGCTGTTGCGGGCTGCTAACCGTCACCCGTTCCAGTATGCAGCTGCCTGGCTGAGGTTGCTGCTGGCGCTGAATTCGCCAGCCTGCAACTTCGCGACCAAGCAACGCCTGACCTGCAACCTGCCATACCTGACGCTGCTGCCATTGCTGGCTAAAACCCAGCGCCAGCGCCCGATGATAATGCAGCAGCGCGCTGATGCTCATCGCCAGCAGCAGCATCGCCACCAGAGTTTCCGCCAGGCTGAATCCTTGCTGCTGCCTGACACAACGCGGCGTCCGCCAGCGGGCAGTAATCAATCCAGCCATGCGCCCGGAACCTGATTTGATTTCCCTGTAACGAGACCCAATGCCAGAGCGCCAGCTCGCGCCCGGTACCACTTCCCTGTAATAACCCACGGTCGTCCTCCATGCGTAGCAGACAGCTGCGCCACTGCTCCGTCACCCACCACTGGCATTGCCAGCCCGGCGTCTGCGGCCAATGCTGTACTTTGCCCCATTGCAACGCCCCGGCAGCCCGCCAGAAATCCTGGTGATGCTGCTGTTCATCAGCGACCAGAACCATATCCTGCGCCAGTCGGGTACGGGTGGCATGTAAGGTTAGCCCGCCCATCAATAGCACCATCAGCACCATACCCAGAGTGCTATTACCCGCCTGTTTCACAGGTTTTCTCCCATCACCCAGCTCTCCAGTGCCACCGATTGCTTACCCGCTTTGCCCGTCAGTTGTACGATCAGACGCTCTGCCTGGCGCTCGACTCTGAAGTGGGTAACGGTCAGAAATTCAGGATCGGTTAAACGTTCCCAGCCCGCGCTGTTGCATTCATCGACACCACGCTGCATCTCGACCTGGCCGCTGCGTAAGCGATAGCCATAGAAATCGCTATCGCTATGGCCGACACCTTCCCAGCGACCATTACTGTTTTCATCCCAGCGCAGCAGGATACAGCTGCCGTTTTCACTTAACGTGAGCGCCGGACCGCTGCACTCGCCGTTGCAGTAACCCGCGCGGCGCAGCGCCTTTTGCAGCGTTTGCGTGATTTGCTGTAGCTCCTGCTGCAACTGGACTCGCTGCTGTAAACCCAGATTTTCCGCCAGCAGCAGCGGCAAAAACCGTCCCACGCTGAGCATCAGTACCGCCCCAACCGCCATCGCAATCAGCATTTCCAGCAGGCTGAACCCCGCCTGCCTTATTCGCATCCCTTCTCTCCCGCCGGACAGGCACGAATGCGCGCGCGGGCTGAGATAATCACCCGCCAGCGCCCGGCGCTGCTTTCAATATCAATACTGCCTGCCCGTGCCACATCGCGACGACCATAAAACCCTGGTTCGCCGGTGATACTGACGAGACGCACGCCCGTATGTGGTGGTGTAAAGATCCAGCGTGATGCTGACAGGCATCCGTCCACCGGATGCGTTCCGCTGCCGATACAACCAGGATCACCGGATTGCAGCCACAGGCTGGCATCCGTGTTATGCCAGCTGGCATAGGCACGCAGCCGCAGCAAAAAGCCCTGGAGTTGCAGTACGCTTTCCCGTAACTGCTGATGCTGCTGCCAGCGTTGCCAGCCCTGTAAAGTACCGAGGCTAAGCACGCCGGCGATCACCATCACCAGTAATAACTCCGGCAGGGTAAAACCGTTTTCATCGTTTCTGTTCATGGCCATCAGGCTGCGCTGAAGGCCTTAACGGCTCAAGCAGGAAAGCAGCATTCTGGAAAAGCGGGCGCAGGAAAAGAGAGGGAGATGGCAGAGAAATACAGGATTTTGCGAGGCGTATTCCAGAGGATGAAACAAAAAAGCCCTGCACTCAGGCAGGGCTTTTGGCAAATATTCTCAGGTTTAAATCGCGACTGGCGCTTTGATCGCCGGATGCGGATCGTAACCTTCAATCTCGAAATCTTCGAACTGATAATCAAAGATCGAGGCTGGCTTACGCTTGATAACCAGCTTCGGCAGCGGACGCGGTTCGCGGGTCAGTTGCAGGCGCGCCTGTTCCAGGTGGTTGCTGTACAGATGGGTATCGCCACCGGTCCAGACAAAATCGCCCACCTCAAGGTCACACTGCTGCGCCACCATATGCACCAGCAACGCATAGCTGGCGATGTTGAATGGCAGACCCAGGAAGATGTCGCATGAGCGCTGATACAGCTGGCATGAAAGCTTGCCATTCGCCACGTAGAACTGGAAGAACGCGTGGCACGGAGCCAGCGCCATCTTATCCAGTTCACCCACATTCCACGCCGAAACGATGATGCGGCGCGAATCCGGGTCGCGTTTCAGTTGCTCAATCACGCGGGAAATCTGGTCAATCTCTTCACCGCTGGCGCAGCCCCAGCTACGCCATTGTTTGCCGTAGACCGGGCCAAGATCACCGTTTTCATCCGCCCATTCATCCCAGATGGTGACGTTATTGTCTTTCAGGTAACCAATGTTGGTTTCACCTTTCAGGAACCACAACAATTCATGGATGATGGAGCGCAGGTGGCATTTCTTGGTGGTCACCAGCGGAAAACCATCCTGCAAATTGAAACGCATCTGGTGGCCAAAAATGGAGAGCGTGCCAGTGCCGGTACGGTCGGCCTTTTCTGCGCCTTCATTCAGCACATGTTGCATCAGATCCAGATACTGTTTCATTTTACCTCTCGCGGTTGTTGCTGTGGGTGACGACGATACGCCCAAATCATCATAATCACGCCAGCCAGAATCATTGGAGTCGAGAGAATCTGCCCCATACTGATACCGCCGTCGAACAGACCCAGCTGTGCGTCCGGCTGACGGAAGAATTCAACAATAATACGGAATGCGCCGTAGCCAATCAGGAACAGTCCCGACACGCTGCCCATCGGGCGTGGCTTGCGGATAAACAGGTTGAGGATGATGAACAGCACCACCCCTTCCAGCATCAGTTCATACAGCTGCGACGGATGACGCGGCAGTACACCGTAGGTATTCAGCAGGGATTGATACTGCGGGTTAGTGGCCGCCAGCGCCACGTCTTCGCTGCGCGAACCCGGGAACAGCATGGCGAATTTAAAATCAGGTGCCACACGGCCCCACAGTTCACCATTGATAAAGTTACCGAGACGACCCGCACCGAGGCCAAATGGGATCAGCGGTGCAATAAAATCAGAGACCTGGAAGAAAGTACGTTTGGTACGACGGGCAAAGATCAGCATAACCACGATCACGCCCATCAGACCGCCGTGGAACGACATCCCGCCATCCCAGACTTTGAACAGATACAGCGGATTCTCAAGGAACAACGGCAGGTTGTAGAACAACACATAACCGATGCGGCCACCGAGGAATACGCCGAGGAAACCCGCATACAACAGGTTTTCCACTTCCTCTTTTTTCCAGCCGCTGCCTGGCTTGTTGGCACGACGCACCGCCAGCCACATAGCGAATATAAAGCCCACCAGATACATCAAACCGTACCAGTGGAGCGAAATCGGCCCGACGGAGAAAATCACCGGGTCAAATTGGGGAAAAGCGATATAGCCGTTAGTCATCTTTCACCATGGAATTTTCTGCCCTGAAAACGGTGTGGCCAGGGGCAATGCAATAAAGGCTGCGCATAATAGCACAGCGGTGTTTTCATAAATGCCGCAGAAATGTAAACCTTAGCGACCACCGCGAATCAATCCACCCAAGCCGCGTCGCTCCATAAAAGCGGATACCTGATGGCGGACTTCCGAAGCGGTGTGGGCCGCCACGACCTGCTCGCTCAGCTTCTGCGTTTCTTCTTTGTCGAGATGACGCAGCAGATATTTCACGCGCGGGATATTTTTACCGTTCATACTGAGGTGGCGATAGCCTAGCCCCACCAACAGCGCGACACACATCGGATCGCCAGCCATTTCACCACACAGTCCCAGTTCCAGCTTGGCCTTGTGGGCTTCCTGCGCAATGGTTTGCAACGCGCGCAACATCGCCGGATGCAGCGGATCGTAAAGATTCGCCACACGGGTATTGTTGCGATCCACCGCCAGCAGATACTGGGTCAGATCGTTGGTGCCAACCGAGACAAAATCGACACGATCCGCCAGATGCGGGATCAGAAACAGCATCGACGGTACTTCGATCATCACGCCAATGCGCGGCTTCGGAATGATGTAACCAAGCATCTCTTCCACCTCCCGCCCGGCACGATCAATCAGACGGCGCGCGTCCTCGATCTCATCAATATGGCTGATCATCGGCAGCAAAATGCTGAGATTGCCCGAGGCCGCATTGGCGCGCAGCATAGCGCGCACCTGCACCAGAAAGATTTCCGGCTGGTCGAGGGTTAAGCGGATACCGCGCCAGCCGAGGCAGGGATTCTCCTCACTGATCGGCATATACGGCAGTTGCTTATCCGCGCCGACATCCAGCGTGCGCAGCGTCACCGGCTTGTTGTGGAACAGTTGCAACATGCCCTGATACTGCGCCACTTGCTCCTCTTCCGACGGGAAGCCGTTTTGCAGCATAAAGGGAATTTCGGTGCGGTACAGGCCAATACCATCGACCCAGCTGTCGAGCGCGCGCTCATGCTCCGGGCTGAGACCGGCATTGAGCATCACCTGCACGCGTTCGCCGCTTTTCAGCTCGCCCGGCTGCTCAACCACATCTTCAGCCATTTTGCTCAGCGCGTTTTCTTCGCTGATCAGCCTCTGATATTCCTGCACCAGCACCGGCTCAGGATCGATCAGCAACTCGCCGCGATAACCATCGACAATCAGCAAGCGTTTGTTGAGCTGGGCAGGCAAGATATCTGCACCCATCACCGTCGGGATACCCATAGCACGCGTCAGGATCGCCGCATGGGAGTTGGCCGCGCCGTCGCGCACTACCACGCCTGCCAGCCGCTCGTGAGGCAGTTCGGCTAGCGTGGTTGCGGTGAGCTCATCAGCAACCAGTACAAAACGTTCCGGCCAGGCATTGGTGCCCACCAGGGAATCATCAAGGTGGAACAGCAGACGCTGGCCCAGCACACGCAGATCCCCGGCCCGCTCGCGCAGATATTGATCCTGCAAGCTGGCAAACTGGGCGGCAAACTTCTCGATCACCGTTTTGACTGCCCATTCCGCGACAGATCCGCGTTCGATCTCGGCAAACAGATCTTTTTTCAGGCGCGCGTCAGTCAGCAGGTGCGAATACAAATCGAAGATCGCTGCGCTCTCTTTTTGCACGCTGGCGGTGAAACGTTTACTGAAGCGGCGGAATTCATTGGCGGCTTCGCTCATAGCGACGGCCAGACGGTCGCGTTCACGCTGCACATCCAGCGTTGAAGCAGCGGAAACCTGATCAAGCAGAGGCTGTGTCTCATCGACCCAACCCGGCGCTACCGCCACACCAGGCGAGGCAGCAATAGCTTTTACCCGTGACTGACGGAATTGACCAAAGAGCTGACCCAGCTGCGATTGCGACAACAATGCCGCCATCTGGGTTGCCAGCGTCACCAGAAAAGATTCTTCGCTTTCGTCGAACTGACGATGCTCGCGCTGCTGCACCACCAGCACGCCCAGCAGCTGGCGGCGGCTGATAATGGGCACACCGAGGAAGGAGCGATAGCGCTCCTCTTTCACTGAAGGAATGTATTTGAAGCTGGGGTGGCTCTGCGCATCAGCGAGGTTGATCGGCTCGGCCAGACGGCCAACCAGACCCACAATACCCTCGTCAAATGCCAGCGTGACCGTGCGACCACGCGGTTTTTTCAGCCCGCGTGTTGCCATCAGGTAATAGCAGCGACGATCGTGATCAGCGAGGTAGACCGAGCAAACCTCGGTCTCCATCGCAAGGCAAATTTCGTTTACCAGAAGGTCGAGTGCTTCATTCAGACGCGGCGCACTCGCCACTTTTTCTACTATTTCGCGCAACTGAGTGAGCATAAAGGGCGTGGCCTATCCTCTCTTACGTCGATGGGCTGCGGCATTGCGCGGCCCTGCACTCTCCTGCATAGTCATCACCACGCCAGCGAATTCCTTCATTACGCGACGGTAGACGTCACGTTTGAAGGAGACAACCTGACGCACCGGATACCAGAAGCTGACCCAGCGCCAGCCGTCAAACTCTGGCGTGCTGCTGTGTTGCACATTGATATCCGCGTCACTACTCATCAACTGCAGAAGAAACCACTTTTGTTTCTGGCCGATACACACCGGCTTTGTGTCCCAACGCACCAAACGTTTTGGCAATTTGTAACGTAACCAGTTACGGGTTGAAGCAAGTATTCGAACATCTTTACGGTGCAAACCCACTTCTTCAAACAGTTCGCGATACATCGCCTGTTCTGCGGTTTCACCGGGATTGATGCCTCCCTGGGGAAATTGCCAGGAGTGCTGTCCAAAGCGCCTGGCCCATAACACTTGTCCTTGCCTGTTACAGATTACGATACCAACATTCGGGCGGTAGCCATCATCATCGATCACTGGACTACCTCAAAGCTAAATTTGAATAGCTTGATTGTTTCACACTCCTTACAGGCGGTAAACCACTGGATATCCGGGGTGATGACGGAATAATTACAGGATAACTCACAGAGTTTAGCCAGGTTATGAACAGGGGTGTCGATTTCATGGCGATTTTATTCACCTTTTCTGTGGATAGCTTTGTGCAGAACACGGGAATTAATTGAATAACCGCTTCGGAAAAGTCTTATCACAACAGGACCAGACAATAATAAAATCCAATGTTTTCTTATGGATAAAAGATAATTCCCGGGATTTACAGGCAAAAATATCCGGGACGCATAACCGCCTGCTGGCAAACTGGTCAAAGATCGACCTCCGTTGTTTTTATCCACAGAGAATGTCCTAAACCTGGTCAGAAATGGGAAAAAAAGCCAGCAAATCGCTAAAGTCAAGGCTGTAAATGGAAACAGGGGTTGGTTAAAGCCGGGGTTATCCCATCTTTCTGTGGATAACTGGGTTTAAGATCCTGTTTATTGTCGATAACAAACCGGGATAACCTGCCGTGCCCTTGCCAGCCGTGGATGAGCAGCAAATAAAAAAGCACGCTGAATCATGCTATTATCAGCAAAATAAGTGGCTGCATTTTGTGGACAACCTGCGCACGCCATTACTGCCTATCTTTTAATCAAAATGAGTAAAACCATGAGTTCCCCTGCTTTACTGCCTGAGCCACCAAAAAATGAAGCGGAATTGCTGCAACGCGCCCGGCAGCTGGCGGGGCAAAGCTTTGCTGCTCTGGCTGCGCAGCTGGGTCTGCCCATGCCTGCCAATCTGAAGCGGGATAAAGGCTGGGTGGGGATGCTGCTGGAGATGCACCTCGGTGCCAGCGCAGGCAGTAAAGCGGAGCAGGATTTTGCTCACCTCGGTATCGAGCTGAAAACCATCCCGGTCGATGCACTGGGGAAACCGCTGGAAACCACCTTTGTCTGCGTCGCTCCGCTCACGGGCAACAGCGGCGTCACCTGGGAAACCAGCCATGTGCGCCATAAGCTGGCACGCGTATTGTGGATCCCGGTGGAAGGCGATCGTGCATTGCCGCTGGCGGAGCGGCGCGTTGGATCGCCGCTGCTGTGGCATCCCAGTGCCGAAGAAGAGGAGCAACTGCGCCATGACTGGGAGGAACTGATGGATATGATTGTGCTCGGCCAGGTGGAACGCATCACCGCGCGTCACGGTGCCTGGCTGCAACTTCGCCCGAAAGCCGCCAACAGCAAAGCGCTGACCGAAGCCATTGGCGAGCATGGAGAGCCTATAATGACGCTACCTCGCGGCTTTTATCTCAAGAAGAGTTTCACTGGCCCACTGCTGGCGCGCCATTTTTTGCTGTGAACATGTCGATACACGAAATCATTCGAGGTGCAGCAAGGCGGCAAGTGGGTGAATCCTCAGGAGCTTACATAAGTAAGTGACTGGGGTGAGCACACGCAGCTAACGCAGCTGCAACTTGAATGATGAAGTGTATAATCGCCGTTTACTTTTCGTTTAGGATTGAATGTACACATGTTTGACTGGATTGCTGATCCCAACGCCTGGCTGGCGCTGGGGACATTAACCATTCTGGAAGTGGTTCTGGGCATCGATAACATTATTTTCCTTTCCCTGGTGGTGGCGAAGCTCCCCAAACATCAACAAAATCGCGCGCGCCGTCTGGGTTTGATGGGTGCCATGCTGATGCGCCTCGGGCTACTGGCCTCGATAGCCTGGGTGGTGCGACTGACCAATCCGCTGTTCTCGATCATGGACCACGCCTTCTCCGCGCGTGATTTGATTCTGCTGTTTGGTGGCCTGTTTCTGCTGTGGAAATCCAGTATGGAGATCCACGAAACCATTGAGGGTGGTGAAGAAGAGCATAAAACCAACGTGCATTCGTTCCTTGGTGCCATCGTGCAGATCATGCTGCTGGACATTATTTTCAGCCTCGATTCGGTGATTACTGCCGTGGGTCTGTCGGACCATCTGATTATTATGATGATGGCGGTGGTGATTGCCGTACTGATGATGATGTTCGCGGCGCGGACCATCGGCGAGTTTGTTGACCGTCACCCTTCAGTGAAAATGCTGGCGCTGGCTTTTCTGATTCTGGTCGGCTTTACCCTGATTCTGGAGAGTTTTGGCGTCCATGTACCAAAAGGTTACATTTATTTTGCCATGTTCTTCTCGATGGCAGTGGAATGCCTGAATCTGATGCGCAGCAGGAAAGGCGCGGCCTGAGAAAGTCAAGGGCGAGTCATGCTCGCCCGTTGCTTTTCGGAATGATGTGATTACCCCCAACGCCAAAACCATTTATTACTACACTTTTGCTGTTGAAGTTGTGTAAGGGAGTCGCGAATGAAAGGGTTGGTAAGTGCAATGGGGCTGGTGCTGGCGGCAGTAGTATTGAGTGGCTGCAGCAGTGATTACGTGATGGCGACCAAAGATGGCCGCATGATTATGACGGAAGGCAAACCAGCGATTGATAAAGACACTGGCCTGGTGCAGTACAAAGACGAGCAGGGCCATGAAATGCAAATCAATGGTGATGAGGTCTCTACCATCATTGAGCGTTAAGTGCCAAATTTCATCGCCTGCGGTATTTTTCCAGCTGTGCAGGCGATTTCCCGAACTTTCCCCCCTTCCTTCCGCGCCGTTTCACGCGCTATAGTCCCACAGGACACAACATTCCATTCCATAATGAAAAAAGGAAGCCGGCAATGCACTATCACCGTATCCCCCATAGCACGCTGGAAGTGAGTCAGCTGGGGTTGGGAACCATGACGTTTGGTGAGCAGAACAGCGAAGCCGACGCTCATGCGCAACTGGATTATGCTGTCAGTCAGGGGATCAACCTGATTGATACTGCTGAAATGTATCCGGTGCCGCCGCGCCCGGAAACCCAGGGGTTAACTGAACAATATATTGGCAGCTGGCTGAAGCAGCGTGGCAGCCGTGACAAGATTATCCTGGCAAGTAAAGTCGCAGGCCCGGTACGCGGCGCTGATGCGTCGATTCGTCCTAACCAGGCACTGGATCGTAAAAATATCCGTGAAGCGCTGGACGCCAGCCTGAAGCGCCTGAACACCGACTATCTCGATCTTTATCAGCTGCACTGGCCGCAACGTCAGACCAACTTCTTTGGCAAGCTGGGTTATCAGTACACCGAATCCACCGTGCCGGTCACGCTGCTGGAAACGCTGGAAGCGCTGACCGAGCAGGTACGCGCGGGCAAGATTCGCTATATCGGCGTGTCGAACGAAACGGCCTGGGGCGTGATGCGCTATCTGCAACTGGCAGAGAAGCATGAGCTGCCGCGCATCGTGACTATTCAGAACCCGTATAGCCTGCTGAACCGCAGCTTTGAGGTAGGTCTGGCGGAGATAAGCCAGCATGAAGGCGTTGAACTGCTGGCTTACTCCAGCCTGGCGTTCGGTACCTTAAGCGGCAAGTATCTCAACGGGGCAAAACCGGCCGGGGCGCGTAATACCCTGTTCAGCCGGTTTACCCGCTACAGCAGCGAGCAGTCACAGCTGGCAGTAGCGGCGTATGTGGAGCTGGCGAAGAAGCACAATCTCGACCCGTCGCAGATGGCGCTGGCCTATGTGCGTCAACAGCCGTTTGTTGCCAGCACCCTGTTGGGTGCGACCACGCTGGAACAGCTGAAGACGGATGTGGAGAGTTTTAATCTGACGCTGAATGCGGATGTGCTGGAAGGCATTGAGGCGATTCATCGTCAGTTTACTTACCCGGCACCTTAACCCGCTGCCAGCCAAAATGCGCGATAAATCGCGCTGCTACAATTCGTTCCAGGCGCGGCTAACGCCGCGCTTTCCACCACAACACGACGATCGCCACGGCGAAAATCGCGCCAAACCCGATACCGGTCGCCACCGCCGGAGCACCCAGCTTAATCGCCAGCGTATACAGACCCAGCATCAGCAACATCGCGGTGTTTTCACCGAGGTTCTGCACGGCAATCGCATTACCCGCGCCGACGCTCGCCTTGCCACGTTCCTGCAATAACGCGTTCAGCGGCACGACAAAGAACCCGCCCAGCGCGCCAATCAGCATCAAAATCAGGTAAGCAGGCAGCAAACTGTGCTGCATTGAGAACACCACCACCATCACACCAATCAGCACCCCGGCAGGCATACAGCGGCGCACCGTTTGTAGTGTCACCAGCTTCGCCGCTGCCGCCGCGCCAATCACGATACCGATCGCCACCATGGCATTTAGCGTGGTCGGCGTTTTGTTATCGCTGATTCCCAGCGCCACCGGCACCCACAACACCAGCAGAAAACGCAGTGTCACCCCGGCCCCCCAGAACAGGCTGGTGCCCAATAGCGAGAAGCGGGTTTCGCCGTTGCGCCATAACAGCACCGTAGCATCAATGAAACTGCGCAGCATTACGCCAAAATGCCAGCTCTGACCAGGACGTGCCGCCCTCAGGCGCGGGATAAACAGGTTCGCCACCACGGCTAGCCCGTAAGTCAGCGCACACACTGCCAGTGCCGCCAGCAGATGCCAGTCAGCAAGAATGCCACCCGCCACCGAGCCCAACAGAATCGCGGCGATGGTCGATCCTTCCATCAATCCGTTAGCTTTCACTAACTTCTCACCACGGGTGATTTCGCCGAGGATGCCATACTTCGCCGGGGAATAAGCCGCCGCCCCTACGCCCACCAGCGTGTAGCCAAGGAACGGGTTGAAGCCGAAACAGATAATCAGCGCCCCCAGCAGCTTAAGGCTGTTAGCGAACATCATCACCCGGCCTTTGGCAAAGCTGTCCGCCATCTGCCCGACAAAGGGGGCGAGCAGAATGTAAGTGGCGACAAACAACATTTGCAGAATCGGCTGGCTCCAGTCGGGATAGAACTGATTTTTCAGCACCGCCAGCGTGGCGAACAACAGCGCGTTGTCGCCAAACGCCGAGAGAAACTGCGCCACAATCACTGCCGTCATGTTACGTGACAGCAGGGGTGCATCCGGGTTTACCGCCTGGCTCATGCCTGTTCCTCTTCGGCCAGTTTTTTCAGGCTGACATAGTCAGGTTTACCGCTGCCCAGCATCGGCAATTGTTTCATTACGCGGATATCACGCGGTAACGCCAGCTCCGTTGCGCCGAGTTCACGCAGCGCCTGGTGCAGTTTGTCACGATTAAGTTCACTGTCGGTGGTGAACAGCACCAGCGCTTCACCGCGGCTGCCGTCCGGCCGCAGGGACGCCGCATGTTGTTTCTCCGGCGAGGCTTTCAGGGCGATCTGCTCGACACTCTCCAGCGAAACCATCTCACCGGCGATTTTGGCGAAGCGTTTCGCCCGTCCCTGAATCTGGCAGAAACCGCCCTCATCAAAGCTGACGATATCGCCGGTGTCGTACCAGCCCGCTTCCATTTCACCTTCGCCGTTATCGGCTACCGGCAGTTCCAGCGCGCCTGGGTTTTCCACGCGCAGATAGCCGTTCATTACGTTGGGACCACGCAGTTGCAGGCGACCGCCCTGCTCGATGCCTGCCACCGAAATCAGACGCGAATCCATCCCCGGCAGGATACGTCCCACGGTGTGCGATTTCGCCGCCATTGGCACGTTAATCGCCACCACTGGCGCACACTCGGTCACACCGTAGCCTTCAAGAATACGGATGCCGTATTTTTCCATGTAGATCTGGCGCGTCCCTTCCTGCAATTTTTCCGCACCGGCCACCACATAACGCAGACGGGCAAAATCGTAAGGGCTGGCGAACCGCGCATAGTTGCCGAGGAAGGTTGAGGTGCCAAACAGCACGGTACAGTTGCGGTCATACACCAGCTCGGGCACTACACGGTAGTGCAGCGGGCTGGGGTAGAGGAACACCTCTGCCCCGGTCAGCAATGGCGTGAACAGACCCACAGTCAGACCAAAGGCGTGAAACAGCGGCAGCGCCGACATAAAGCGGTCACGCGGGGTGAAATCCGCCACGGTACGAATCTGCTCGACGTTAGCCAGCAGACTTTTATGGGAATGCACCACCCCTTTAGGATGGCCTTCCGACCCTGAGGTAAACAGTACCATCGCCGCATCTTCCGGCTGTTGCGCCACCTGTGCGCGACGCGGCATCAGCAGATGGGTCAGGATCCACAATTTGTCTTTGGTGGTGACGGTGTCGCGCAGGTCTTCGAGGTAAATCCACTTCACCTCACTCAACCCCTCTGGCAAATGCCACAGGTTGCCTTTATCCAGGAACTGGCGCGAGGTGAACACGGTTTTCACCTGCGACGCGGTCAGCGCCGCACGCATTCCATTGACCCCGGCGGTGTAGTTGAGCATCGCCGGAACGCGTCCACGCAGTGACGCCCCGAGAATCGCCGCTGCTGTCACCGTGGCATTGGGCAGCAGCAGACCAACATATTCCCCCTGCTGGCTGTAACGTTCGAGGATACGCCCGACGCCCAATGCTTTTTTCAGCAGGCCGGTATAGCTGTCGGTTTTGAAGTTGATGTCTTCGATGCAGGGCTTAAACAGGCCGTAACGGGTGCGTGCATTAAGGAACGCAGTGAATAACGTTTCACGCGGACGCACCGCCATGCGCGCTTCCATCATCACATGATGTAAGTGCTCACCAGCCAGCAGACGACGGTCACGCGCACGTGGCGCTTCTGGCATCGGGATCACGGTGGCTGGCAACACAGTCAGGGTGATGCGGGGGAACAGGCGACGTTTAAACACCCCGGCGAGGCGGCCAAACGGGGTATATTCCGCGCCTTCGATACGCATTGGCACCACGCTGGCCCCCGATTTTGCCGCCACAAAACCGGCGCCGCTGTAGATCTTCATCAGCGAAGCGGTAACGGTGATACGGCCTTCCGGGAAAATCACCACCGGACGACCTTCGTTGATCAGGCGGACCAGATGCTTTATCGACATCGGTTTGGTGGGATCGAGCGGCACGAAGTCGATCATTGGCTTCAGGATACGCATAAACCATTGATCGCTGATCGAGGAATAGACAGCAAACACCGGTTTAATTGGCAGGAATAAGGCTACCAGCACACCATCAAGAAATGACATGTGGTTGGGGGTGATCAGCACTTTAGGTTTGTGCAGTGCAGCCAGATCACCGCGCAGCTCGACGCGCCATAACAGGCGGCAGAGGAAACGCAGGCAGGTGAATAACATGCCAGCTCCTTAGCAGTCGTGAAAAATGGCCCCTACGATGCAGGATTCGCGCATTTTCGACAAGTGGGAGCTGCTGCAATGCGTGATAAATACGCACCAAACCGTAGCGGCGCAATTTATTGTGCAACCGCGCGCGATGAATCGCGCCGCTACAATAGGTGCCAGTTATGAGTAATGTTTACGGTTTCATTTCATCCTGCCATCCACCGCCCAGCGCAGCAATCAACTCCACACTACTCACCCACTGAGTACTCTGCAACGACAGCAAACTCTGCTGCTCACTCAGGCTGGTATTCTCAGTCGTGGCAACGTCGAGATAATCAATCATCCCCGCCTCATACTGATTACGCGTCACCCGCGCCGATTCCTGCGCTGCGGTGGTCGCCAGCTGCTGTGAAACAATCTCGCCTTTCAGCGTGTTCAGCTCCACCAGGTAATCCTCCACTTCCTGCATCCCTTGCAGCACCGACTGCCGATAGCTGGCCACGCTGGCATCGTAGGAAGCACGTGCCTGCTCCACTTTCGCCGAAGTCGCGCCAAAGTCGAGCAAGGTGCCACTCAGCTCCGGCCCCAGCGACCAGACACGGTTGGGCAGCGAGAACAGGTTGCTGAAGGTGGAAGAACTGACACCGCCGCTGGCGCTTAAGGTCAGGTCCGGGTAGTAACCGGCAATCGCTACGCCCACCGCAGCGTTCGCTGCTGCCACGTTACGTTCGGCATAGGCGATATCCGGGCGGCGCTGCAACAGCTGCGACGGTACGCTGTGCGGGATATCCGGCAGGGTGGCATCCAGCTTCGCCACCGGCAGAGAGAAATCGGCAGGTGCGCGGCCCAGCAGCAACGCGATGGCGTGCTCCAGCTGCGCGCGCTGCCACTGATAATCCTGCGCGGAGGCGCGAGCGCTTTCCAGCTGCATCTGCGCCTGCGCCAGGGTGGCGCGTGATTCGCTGCCCGCCTGATATTTGTTTTGAATCACCGTCAGATAGCGTTGATAAGCATCGACGCTGCGCTGATAGAGGGCGATTTTCTCGTCCATAATGCGCAGCTGGAAATAGTCCTGCGCCAGCTCAGACTGGGCGCTAAGGGTGATATTCGCCAGCTCGGCGGCGCTGGCCTGGGCGCTGGCTTTGTTCTCTTCCAGCGTGCGACGCAATTTGCCCCACAGATCCAGCTCCCAGCTAGCGCTCAGCTCGGCCTGATGGCTGTTGCTGACGCTACGCTGGCCAGTGGTGCTGGCGCGGCTGCCGCTGCGCGTGCTGGTGGCATCGTAGCTCACCGACGGGAACAGCTCGGCACGTGACTGCGATGCCAGCGCCTGGGCTTCACGGTACTGGGCGGCATAGTTCGCCACGTTCTGGTTAGAGATGCTGACCTGACGCAGCAGGCCATCGAGGGTGGCATCGTGGTACACCGCCCACCATTCGCCTTTGCTCTGATCATCCTGCGGCGTGGCCTCGGTCCAGCCTTGCGCCTCTTTAAAATGGGTCGGCATTGCCATCGTCGGACGCTGATAATCAGGACCAACGGTACAGCCTGCCAGCAGCAGCGCCATAAAGATCGGGGTAATTCGTAACGACATTTTCATGGATCAGGATTCCGCATGACGCAACCGCCGCCACTGACGTTTGGTGGCGCGGCTCAGACTATCGAGCCAGAGATAAACAACCGGCGTGGTAAACAAAGTAAGCAACTGGCTGAGCGCCAGGCCACCGGCAATCGCCAGACCAAGCGGGCTGCGCAGGTCGGCATCGCCACCGCTGCCCAGTGCCAGCGGCAGTGCGCCGAAGAAGGCCGCCAGCGTGGTCATCATGATCGGACGGAAGCGCATCAGGCAGGCCTGAGTAATCGCCTGACGCGGCGTCATGCCCTGACGACGTTCAGCGTCGATGGCAAAGTCGATCATCATAATGGCGTTCTTTTTCACGATACCAATCAACAGGATAATGCCGATCAGCGCGATCACCGTCAGTTGCGTATTAGTCAGCAGCAACAGCAGCAAGGCCCCGACGCCTGCCGACGGCAGCGTAGAAAGAATGGTGAGCGGGTGGATATAGCTTTCGTACAGCACGCCGAGCACGATATACACGGCCGCCAGCGCCGCCAGAATCAGCCACGGCATGGTGGCGGTCAGCTGAGAAAACGCGGCGGCAGTCCCGGCAAAGCCCGCCTGAATATTGGAAGGCAGCCCCAGTTTCGCCATCGCCTGCTTGATAAGCTGCTGCGCCTGTTCCAGCGAGACGCCGTCATTCAGGTTGAAGGCGATGGTGCTGGTAGCAGACTGCCCCTGATGCGCCACCGAAAGCGGTGCATTGCCGCCGACAAAAGTGGCAAAGGCTGAGAGCGGCACCCGGTCGCCACTGTCATTGACGACAAACAGCTCTTTCAGGATATTCGGGTCACGGGTGTAGCTGTCCTGCAACGACATCACCACATGGTACTGGTTAAGCGTGTGGTACAGCGTGGCAATCTGCCGCTGGCTGAAGGAGTTGTTCAGCATGGTATCGATCATCTGTACGTTAACCCCGAGCATCTTCGCCCGGTCGCGATCGATATTGATCACCACTTCCTGGCCGCCGGTTTGCGAGTCGGAATCCACGCTGTTCAGCTGCGGGATCGCCGCCAGCGCCGCCTGCACTTTCGGCGTCCAGGTGCGCAGCACATCCAGATCGTCGGCCTGCAAACTGTATTGATAAGTGGCGTTGGCGCTGCGGCCACCAATATGCAGATCCTGCGCCGCCATCAGGAACATCTGTCCCCCGGCAATATGGCTGGTCTTCATACTCAGGCGGTTGGCCACTTCGGTGGCGGTGGCGGTTCGCTTATCAAAATCCTTCAGTCGCACAAAGAAGTTGGCGCTGTTACGCGAACCAAACATGCCGCTGCCCATCGACGACATCACGCTTTCGACTGCCGGGTCAGACTCGATGATTTTGGTAAACTGCAACATCTTCGGCTTCATCGCCTGGAAAGAGATGTTCTGATCGGCGCGCAACGCGCCCATCAGCAGCCCGGTATCCTGATTGGGGAAGAAGCCTTTCTGCACCACCGAATACAAAAACAGGTTCAGCAACACGGTAAGCAGCAAGCTGAACATAGTCATTTTCTGGTGCGCCAGCACCCAGGCCAGACCACGCGAGTAGGCAGCCAGCAGCGCATTCAGCTGGTTTTCAATAAACTGATACAGCGGATGCGGGCGTTTGCTGACTTTCGGCTTCGGTTTCAGCAGCCGCGCGCACAGCATCGGCGTCAGGCTGAGCGAGACAAACATCGAGATCAGCAGCGAGATGGAAAGCGTCACGGCAAACTCGCGGAACAGACGGCCGACGATACTCCCCATCAGCAGAATCGGGATGAAGACCGCAATCAATGACATGGTCATCGACAGCACGGTAAAACTCACCTCCTGCGCCCCACGCAGCGCGGCGCGCAGTGGACTTAACCCTTCTTCGATATGGCGGGTGATGTTTTCCAGCACCACAATCGCATCATCGACCACAAAGCCGGTCGAGATGATCAACGCCATCAGCGACAGGTTATCGAGGCTGTAACCCAGCAGATACATCACCGCACAGGTGCCAATCAGCGACACCGGCAGCGCCAGCGCCGGTATCACCACCGCCTGCACATTGCGCAGGAAGACAAACACCACCGCAATCACCAGCATCACGGCGATCAGCAGCGTCTCTTCGGTGTCATACAACGACTGACGCACCGTCGGGGAACGGTCCACCACCAGTTTCAGTTGGGTATCGGCGGGCAGATCTTTTTCCAGGTTCGGCAGCTGCGCTTTGATGGCATCAATGGTATCCAGCATGTTAGCCCCGGCCTGACGCGTGATACCGATCATCACCGATGGCGTAGCATTGAGGAAACCGGCCTGATACTTATCTTCAATCGAGTCGTACACGGTCGCCACATCATGCAGCCGCACCGCTTTGCCGTTGTTATAGCTGACGATCAGATTGCGGTACTGTGCCGCTTTATCCAGCTGTCCGTTGCTGTCCACCAGCCACGACTGGCTGCTGCCCTGCAAAATCCCTTTCGGCAGGTTGGTGGTGCTGTCGGCGATGGCGCTACGCACCGTATCCAGTGAAATACCGTATTGCGTCAGCTTCTGCGGTTGCAGATCGATGCGCACCGCAGGCAGCGCACTGCCCATCAGCGACACTTCACCAACGCCCTGCACCTGGCTCATCGCCTGTTCAATCTTGCTTTCCGCCAGGTCGTAGAGCTCACCCGGCGTTCGGGTGGCGGAGACCAGCGCCAGCATCACAATCGGCGCATCGGACGGGTTGGCTTTACGGTACGTCGGCAGCGATTCCATCGAACTTGGCAGCAAACTGCGCGCCGCGTTAATCGCCGCCTGCACATCACGCGCCGCGCCGTTGATATCGCGATCCAGTTCAAACTGCAAAATGATGGTGCTGGAACCCTGCGAACTGCTCGACGTCATCTCGGTGATGCCCGCGATCTGCCCGAGCGAACGTTCCAGCGGTGTCGCCACCGTGGCCGCCATGGTTTCCGGGCTGGCCCCGGCAAGACTGGCGCTGACCATGATGGTGGGGAAATCCACCTGCGGCAGCGGAGCCACCGGCAGCAGCCGGTAGCCCAACAGGCCAAGCAGCATGATCGACAGCGTCAGCAGCAGAGTGGTCACCGGGCGGAAGATAAACAGCCGCGTCAGATTCATTGCTCGCCTCGCGCCTGCTGCTGTTTACGCTGCACAAAACGCTTGCCACGCTGCGCCCAGCCATCAAACCACAGGTAAATCACTGGGGTGGAGAACAGCGTCAACACCTGGCTGACGATCAACCCGCCGACGATCACCAGGCCGAGCGGCTGGCGCAATTCAGCGCCAGAACCGGAGGCCAACATCAGCGGCAATGCCCCCAGCAGCGCCGCCATGGTGGTCATCATAATCGGACGGAAACGCAGCAGACACGCCTGATGAATCGCATCGCGTGGGCTCATCCCCTGCTTGTTTTCCGCTTCCAGCGCAAAGTCGATCATCATAATGGCGTTCTTCTTCACGATGCCGATCAACAGGATCACCCCGATCAACGCAATCAGGCTGAACTCGCTACCGGCCAGCAGCAGCGTCAGCAGGGCACCCACCGCCGCCGACGGCAATGTGGAGAGAATGGTGACCGGATGAATAAAGCTTTCATACAGAATGCCCAGCACCACATACATGGTGATCAGCGCCGCCAGAATCAGCCACAGCGTGTTGCCGGTGGCGCTCTGGAACGCTGAGGTTTCCCCCTGATAACGCAGGGTGATACTCGACGGCAGATTCAGCTGCTGCGTCACCTCGGTAATCGCCTGCTGCGCATCTTCCAGTGAATAACCGCTGCTGAGGTTAAACGACACCATCACCGCCGGGAACTGGTTGAGGCGCATATGCATCAGAGAACCGGTGCGCTCATGGATGGTGGCGATCGAGGTCAGTTTCACCATGCCAGTCGTACTGCTGGTGCTGGATGAGGTCGAACTGCTGGAGCTGTCCGATGAACTGGAGCTGGAGCTACTGCTGCTGGACGAGCTGCTGGTGGTGGTCGTGGAGCTGCTACTGTCGCTGCTGCTGGTCGACGGTTGCAGATAGACATCATCGAACGATGCCGGAGACTGCTGATAAGTGGGTGCCACTTCCAGCACCACGCGATACTGGTTCGCCTGGGTAAAGATGGTAGACACCAGACGCTGACCAAAGCTGTTGTACAACGCGGTATCGACGTCAGAGGCGGTAATGCCGTAGCGTGCCGCTTTATCACGGTTCAGTTCCACATAAGCCACGCGGCCCTGATCCTGTAAGTTGCTCACCACACCATTAAATTCCGGGCGTTTCTGCAAGGCGGCAATCAGCTGCGGCGTCCATTTCACCAGGTTTTCGCTGTCAGCATCGTCCAGGGTGAACTGATACTGATTCGGCGTGACCTGGTCGTTGACCGTTAAATCCTGCGCCGGTTGCAAATAAAGCTGGATACCCGTCACCTGGGTCGCCGCCTGTTGCAGCTGTTTAATCACCACATCGGCTTTGTCATCACGCTCGCCAAACGGCTTGAGGTTGATCTGCATACTGCCGCTGTTGAGGCTGGTATTGGTGCCGTCGATGCCGATGGTCGAGGACAGGCTCTCCACCGACGGATTTTGCAGGATCACTTTTGCCAGTGCCTGCTGCCTTTTCGACATTTCACTAAAGGAGACATCCTGCGAGGCAAGGGTGACGCCCTGAATCAGGCCGGTATCCTGGGTCGGGAAGAAGCCTTTCGGAATCACCAGATACAGCACCGCCGTCAGCGCGAACGTCGCCAGCGCCACCAGCAACGTCAGCTTCTGGTGATTCAGCACGATAGTCAGCATGCGGTCATAGCCGCGCACCAGCTTGTCAAAAAATTCGCCGCCTTTGCGTGAGAAACGGGACTGTTTTTCCGGCGGGATATGCTGCAACAGATAAGCACACAACATCGGGGTCAGCGTCAGCGACACCAGCATCGAGACGAGGATCGACACCGCCAGGGTGATGGCAAATTCGCGGAACAAACGCCCGACCACATCGCCCATAAACAGCAGTGGGATCAGCACCGCAATCAGCGAGAAGGTCAGCGAGATAATGGTAAAGCCAATTTGCTGGGAACCTTTCAGCGCCGCCTGCATCGGCGTTTCGCCCTCTTCCAGCCGTCGCGAGATATTCTCCACCACCACAATCGCATCGTCGATCACGAAGCCGGTGGCGATGGTCAGCGCCATCAGCGACAGGTTGTTCAGGCTGAAGTCCGCCAGGTACATCACGCCGAAGGTGCCAATCAGCGACAGCGGCACCGCGACACTGGGGATCAGCGTCGCCGCGATATTGCGCAGGAACAGGAAGGTGACCATCACCACCAGCGCCACCGACAACATCAGCTCAAACTGCACGTCACTGATCGAAGCACGAATGGTTTGCGTACGGTCGGAGAGGATGGTCATCTTCACGCCATCCGGTAACGCCGCCTGCAACGTGGGCAGTTTGGCTTTGATGGCATCCACCACCTGAATGACGTTTGCCCCCGGCTGACGCTGTACGCTTACCACAATCGCCGGGCTGTTATTGGCCCATGCTGACTGGAAGCTGTTTTCCGGCCCCTGCTCGATATGAGCAATATCTTTCAGGCGCAGTGCGGCACCGTTCTGATAGGTGATAATCAGGTTGCCGTACTCTTCAGCGGTGCGCAGCTGGTCGTTAGCGTCGATGGTGACCGAATGGTATTTGCCGTCGAAGCCGCCTTTTGAGCCGTTCACGTTGCTGTTGCCGATCAGGGTGTTGACGTCTTCCAGCGTCAGGTTATGTGCTGCCAGTGCTTTCGGGTCCATCTGGACACGAATCGCCGGTTGATGGCCCCCCGCCAGCGTCACCATACCGACGCCAGAAATCTGTGACAGCTTCAGCGCCACACGGGTGTTGACCAGATCCTGCACTTCGGTGAGCGGCAGGGTATCGGAACTGGCCGCCAGGGTGATTACCGCGGTATCTGCCGGGTTGACCTTTTTATAGGTCGGCGGATTAGGCAGATCGCTCGGCAGCAGGTTGTTCGCGGCATTGATCGCCGCCTGCACTTCCTGTTCCGCCACATCCAGCGACAGATCAAGGCTGAACTTCAGCGTAATGATTGAGGACCCACCGGAGCTGGTGGAGGTCATCTGGCTTAAACCCGCCATCTGCCCCAGCTGCCGCTCCAGCGGCGAAGTGATCGATGAGGCCATCACGTCCGGGCTGGCACCCGGATACAGCGTGGTGACCTGAATGGTCGGATAGTCCACCTGCGGCAACGCCGAGGTGGAGAGGAATTTATAAGCGAAGATCCCGGCGATCAGCACGCCCACCATCAACAGGATGGTGGCGACCGGCCGCTGGATAAACAGGCGTGACGGATTCATTTGGCCTCGGCGGTCGCAGTCGGTTTGCTCTCATCGGCCAGCGTCACTTTACTGCCGTTGGTCAGACGATCGATACCCTCCGTCACCAGACGTTCGCCTGGCTCTACCCCTTTCAAAATCGCCTGGAAATCTTCACCAAAGGTCGGACCGGTGGTGACCGCTTTACGCGTCACGGTGTTGTCTTTATTGATGACAAACACAAAGCTGCCATCGCTGCTCAGTTGCAACGCCTGGGCCGGGATCACCGTGGCGTTTTTCAGGGTGTCGGTTTGCAGGCGCAGATTGACGAACTGATTAGCAAACAGCGACTCGTCTTGGTTGGGGAAACTGGCTTTCAGCTCGATGGTGCCGGTGCTGGTGTCGATTTGGTTGCTGATATATCTCACTTCACCCTGCGCCAGCACCGTGGTGTTGTCCTGATCAAACGCCGTTGCTGGCAGGCTTTGCTCGTTGTGCAGCGCTTTGGTCAGCTGCGGAATGTTGCTTTGCGGCACACTGAAGGTCACTGCTGCCGGTTGCATCTGCGTCACCACCACGATACCGGTGGTATCGGTGGTCTGGATCATATTACCCGGGTCCACCAGACGCAGGCCCACACGGCCGCTGACCGGCGAGGTGATGCGCGCGTATTCAATATCCAATTTTGCACTGGCGATCTGCGCTTCATCCGCTGCCACCGCACCGCGATACTGGCCAACGGTCGCCATCTGGGTATCCAGGTCCTGGCGCGCCAGTGAGTCCTGCGCGTAGAGTTTTTTGTAGCGTGCCAGCGTCAGTTCGGCACTTTTCAGCAGCGCCTGGTTCTGATTAAGATCGCCCTGATATTGCGCCAGCGTCGCCTGGTAGCTGCGCGGATCGATCTGCGCCAGCAGCTGGCCCGCCTGCACTTTCTGTCCTTCGGTGAAGTACACCTTATCCAGCTGACCCGCCACCCGGCTGGTAACCGTCACGCTGGCATTGGGCACCACCGTCCCCAGCGCATTCAGATACACCGGCACATCGGCGGTGGTGGCAACGCCACTGTGCACCAGGGTCGCCCCCCCCATCATCATCGCCATGCCCGGCGGGCCACCGGCGGCACGGTGACCACTGCGCCCACCGTGTTCACCACCCGGCGGCATTCCGCCTGGCGGCATCCCCCCGCGTCCACCGACTACGCGCCAGATCACGCCAGCCACAATTAACAGCACAACTAACAGGAGCAGCCATTTCAGCCAGCGAGAGAAAGCGGATCGAGGAGCGTTGGTCTTCATTGAGTTTTTAGGTCTCAGATAAATGGAAAATCCCCTGAAAAACAGGGGATTATTTCAAAGGTAAATCATTACTGCGCGTATTATCGGCTGAAATACATATTTTATTCCATGCTCAAACCGTAAGGGTATCGTTAAGATCCTCAGGATTTCCAGCCGCCGCCGAGTGCCTTGTACAACGTGATTTTCTGGCTTAACTGGCCCAGATGCGCGCTAATCAGCGTTTGTTGTGCGCTGTAAAGAGAACGTTGAGCCACTAACACATTGAGATAATTATCAACGCCCTGCTTATACCGCAATTCAGAATAGTCGTAGTCGCGCTGATTCGCACCTACCTCTTTTTGCAGGGCCGTCATTTGATCCTGCCAGGTGTCCTGACCGGCCAGCGCATCGTTCACTTCTTTAAACGCGGTCTGGATCGCTTTCTCATAGTTGGCGATCTCAATGCGTTTTTCGATATGGGCGATGTTCAGGTTAGCCTCGTTTTTGCCGCCGTCAAAAATCGGCAGGTTAATCGAGGGGACAAACGACCAGGCACCGGTACCGCCACCCAGCAGGCTGCCAAGCGAGCTACTGGTGGAGCCACCGGATGCCGTCAGCGTAATGCTCGGGAAGAAGGCCGCGCGCGCTGCACCGATATTGGCATTAGCGGCTTTCAGCGTATGTTCGGCAGCCATCACATCCGGACGGCGCGTCAGCAAATCTGACGGCAATCCGGCTGGTGTGGCCGGGAACTGCCAGTTGGCATCCAGCGACGCATGGGACAGCAGCGACACCGGCAGATCGGTGCCCACCAGCAGACGCAGCGCATCCACATCCTGGCGTACCTGACGGGTGTAGCTGGCGACATCCGCCTCGGCCGCACGCACCGTGCTTTCTGCTTCGGCCAGGTCCTGGTCGCTGCTGACGCCACCGTCATAGCTCATTTTGGTCAGCCGGTACGAATCCTGCTGGCTCTGGGCGGTGTGCTGCGCCAGATGCAGCAGATCGTTATCTGAACACAGGGTCAGCCAGGCAGTGGCCACTTCCGAAATCAGCGAGATCCGGGTGGCACGCTCGGTTGCTGCGGTCGAGAGATAGGTTTCCTGCGCCTGATCGCGCAGGCTGCGCAACCGGCCAAAGAAATCCAGTTCCCATGAGGTGACGCCCAGACCGGCGTTCAGCTCGTGGTAAGTGATCGGACCGGTGGTTTTGGTGTTGTACAGATTGCCCGGCTCATGAGCCGAGGTCTGGCTGGCCGTGGCGTCAATTGACGGCATCAGCGCAGCGCGCTGCACCGTGACATCGTTACGCGCCTCTTCGACATTGAGGGCCGCGACGCGCAGGTCGCGGTTGTTATCGAGTGAAAGCTGGATCAGATTACGCATCGTGGCATCGGTGAAAAAATTCTGCCACGGCAAATCCGCCACATTGCCCACTGCGGTGGGCTGATCGTAATGGGCATCCACCGGCATCGCCGGGCGCTGATAATGCGGCTCCATGGTGCAGCCGGTTAAGCCCAGGGCAGCGGCCAGCGGCAGCAGCGCCCAGTTAAAGGTTTTAGTTATCATGCTGCACCCCCTCTGCGGATGCGTTTTTCTTACGCGCGAAGAACTGCGACACCACCACGTAGAACATCGGCACAAAGAAGATGGCGAGGAAGGTCGCGGTAATCATCCCGCCAGCCACCGCCGTACCGATGGAGTGCTGGCTACCCGCGCCCGCACCGTTAGAGATGGTGAGCGGCAGCACGCCGAGGATAAAGGCCATTGACGTCATGATGATCGGGCGGATACGCAGCCTGGCTGCCTCCACCGCCGCTTCCACCAGGCTCTTGCCTTCCCGCTCGTGCAGTTCCTTCGCAAATTCAACAATCAGGATGGCGTTCTTCGCCGCCAGCCCGACGGTGGTTAATAGCCCTACCTGGAAGAACACATCGTTCTGCAAGCCACGCAGCAACACCGCGCAGATGGTGCCCAGCACGCCAAGCGGCACCACCAGAATCACCGAGAACGGAATCGACCAGCTTTCGTACAGCGCCGCCAGGCACAGGAACACCACCAGAATCGAGATGGCATACAGCTGAGTGGTCTGGTTGCCTGATGCCTGCTCCTCATAAGAGATGCCGTACCACTGCACGCGGAAACCGCTCGGCAGCTGCTTCGCCAGCTCCTCAACCGCTGTCATCGCTTCACCGGTACTTTTACCCGGAGCCGGGGAGCCGAGGATCTCTTCCGCCGTCAGGCCGTTAAAGCGTTCGAAATGCGGCGAGCCATACACCCATTTACCGGAGGCAAAGGCGGAGAATGGAACCATGGTGCCGCTGGTGTTGCGGAAGTACCATTTATTGAGGTCAGACGGCGTCACGCGGGAATCCGCTTTCCCCATCAGGTACACCTCTTTGACACGGCCGTTGTACATGAACTGGTCGATATAGCTGGAGCCCCAGGCCACCGACAAGGTGTTGTTGATATCGGTCATGCTCAGGCCGAGCGCGCTGGCTTTCTCGTCATTAATCTCCAGTTGATACTGCGGCTCATCTTCCAGGCCATTCATGCGTACCTGAGCCAGACGCGGGTCTTTGTTCGCCAGGGCAATTAACTGATGCGTGGCATCCATCATCTGCTGATGGGTGTGCGCACCGGTATCCTGCAAATAGAGGTCAAAGCCGGTGGCATTACCCAGCTCCATCACCGCAGGCGGCACCATGGCAAAGATTTTGGCGTTTTTGTAATTGGCGAAATGCGCCATTACCCGGTTGGCCAAATCCTGTACGCTCTGGCCACTATGGGTTCGTTCCCCCCAGTCTTTCAGACGCACAAACGCCATGGCGTTACTCTGACCGCGACCGGCAAAGTTAAAGCCCGCCACGCCAAAGGTGGTGGTGACCACGGAAGCTTCGTTCTTTTGCAGGTAATCATTCAGGTCGTTGATCACCTGCTGGGTACGCTGCGACGAGGCGTTTACCGGCAGGGTCATCTGCACCATCATCAGGCCCTGGTCTTCATTGGGCAGGAAGGTGGTCGGTACGCGGGTAAACAGAAAGCCCGTTACCCCGACAATCACCAGATACACCACCATAAACAGCCCGCGCCGTGAGATGACTTTACTCACGCCGCGGGTGTAGTGCATCGCACCGCTATCAAACTTGCGGTTAAACCAACCGGCAAACCCGGTGGTTTTGTGCTCGGCCGAACTGGCTTTCAGCAGGGTGGCGCACAGCGCCGGGGTGAAGATCAGCGCCATAATCACCGACAGCGCCATCGCTGACACAATGGTGATTGAGAACTGACGATAGATAACCCCGGTTGATCCAGCGAAGAAAGCCATCGGCAGCAGTACCGCCGACAGCACCAGCGCGATACCAAACAGCGCGCCCTGGATTTGCTGCATCGATTTGATGGTGGCGGTTTTCGGATCGAGCCGTTCTTCGTGCATCACACGCTCGACGTTCTCCACCACTACGATGGCATCATCCACCAATAGCCCTATCGCCAGCACCATCCCGAACATCGTCAGGGTGTTGATGCTGTAGCCGAAGGCCGCAAGGATACCGAAAGTACCCAGCAGCACCACCGGCACCACCAGCGTGGTGATCATGGTCGCGCGCAGGTTTTGCAGGAAGATAAGCATCACGAAGAACACCAGAACCACGGCTTCGATCAGCGTTTTCACCACTTCTTCAATCGACGCGCTCACCACCGGTGAGGTGTCGTAGGGATAGGTGACTTCCACGTTATCCGGCAGCGACTCTTTCAAATCGGCAATCGTCTGACGGACCGCTTTCGCGGTGTTCAGCTCGTTGGCACCGGTTGCCAGACGCAACGCGATACCTGCCGCCGGTTTGCCGTTGAGCGTGGCGTCAATGCCGTAGCTTTGTGGCCCCAGTGCTACCGACGCCACATCTTTCAGGCGCACCTGAGAGCCATCGCTGTTCACTTTCAGCAGTACGTTCTCAAACTGCTTCACCGTGGTGAAACGGGTTTTGCCAAGTACCGTTGCCTGGGTTTTTGCGCCCTGAATGGTCGGCAGACCGCCCAGCGAACCGGAAGACACCTGCACGTTCTGATTATCAATCGCGGTGCTGACATCGCTCGGCATCAGGTTGTATTTGTACAATTTGGCGGGATCGAGCCAGATACGCATGGCGTATTCGGAACCCAGCACCATAAAGTCACCGACACCTGGGGTACGTGAAATCGGGTCTTCCAGTTTGGAGACCAGCATATCCGCGAGGTCACCGTTGGTCAGCTTGCCGTCTTTCGAAATCAGGCCAACCACCATCATGAAGTTTTTCTGGTACTTACGGATGCGGATACCCTGCTGGGTCACATCGGTCGGTAATTGCGACTCCGCCAGAGAAACGCGGTCCTGCACCTGTACCTGCGCAATATCCGGGTTAATCCCCTGGTTGAAGGTGGCGATGATCTGCGCACTACCGTCGGATGCACTGCTGGATTCGAGGTAACGCAGACCGTCCAGGCCGTTAAGTTGCTGTTCAATCACCTGCACCACGGTGTTTTGCGTGGTTTCGGCACTGGCACCGGGATAGGTGACGGAAATCGACACCGCCGGGGGTGAGATATCGGGGTATTGGTTAACCGGCAGTTTGAGCGTCGCAATCGCCCCTACCAGCATCACAATGATCGCGATCACCCACGCAAATATCGGGCGTTCAATAAAAAACTTAGACATTACGCCCCCTTATTGTGCCGCAGCATCAGTCATGGAGAGGCTGACGGCATTGGCGGCAGGCGTGTCATTGGTATCGGCCGCCGTGGTGGTCACTTTGACGCCGCTGCGTACACTTTGCAGATTGTTTACCACCACCTTCTCGCCCTCTTTCAGGCCTCCGGTAACCAGCCACTCCCCTTTGATCATCTCGCCGGTGCTGATGCTGCGCTGCTCAATGGTGTTATCGCTTTTCACCACATAGACGTAAGGCTGGCCTTTGGTGTCATGCATGATGGATTCCTGCGGCACCAGGATGCCCTGCTGCTGGACGCCCTGCGGGAAGCTGGCGTGCACATACATCCCCGGCAGTAACTCATCTTTCGGGTTCGGGAACACCGCGCGCAGCACCACGGTGCCGGTGGCGGTATCCACATTCACTTCCGAGAAGGCCAGTTTGCCCTGCGCGCCATAATGGCTGCCATCTTCCAGCGAGAGGCCCACGGCGGCAGTGTTATCGTCGATCTTCGCGATCTTGCCGTCAGCCAGCGCGCGGCGCAGGTGCAGCAGATCGGTTGACGACTGATTCACATCGACATAGATGGGATCAAGCTGGGTAATGGTGGCGAGATAATCGGTTTGCCCGTCAGTGACCAGCGCACCGGCGGTGTAAATCGAACGGCTGATATGACCGGAGATCGGTGCTTTCACCAGGGTGTAGTCGAGATTCACTTTGGCGGTTTCCACATCGGCTTTCGCTTCGCGCTCGGCCGCCACCGCATCATCGTAGGTTTGCTGGCTGATGGCGTGGGCGGCCGCCAGTGGCTGATAGCGTTTCGCCAGCATGGCATCGTTTTGCCAGGTCGCCATGGCTTTGTCATAAGAGGCTTTATACGTGGCCGGGTCGATTTGATACAACGGCTGACCCTCTTTCACTTCTCCCCCTTCGGTGAAAAGTATTTTTTGGATCACACCGCTGACCTGCGGACGCACCTGAGCGGTTCTTACCGCCGTGGTGCGGCCAGGCAGTTGCGTCACCAGCGTGACAGGCTCAGTTTTCAGGGTGACGACGCCGACTTGCGGCGTCGCAGACGCGGCGGGTGTAGCTCCGCCCTGATCACAGGCTGCCAGTAAAAACACGACGCTGGCAGAAAGAAGTTTCAGGCGCATAGTTTTTCTCAACAAGATGGGTAAAAGTAATGAGAATGATTACTCTCAAGGAAAGTCATTGTAGGCAGGGTGCAACTACACAGCTGTTAAGGTTGCGTAAAACATATTTTCGAAACGAAAATGGTAAACCTTTCGTGCGATAAATCGCTGTGTTTTTTAGCTTTTTGCGGGTTTTCGGCCTTGTGAAAAGGCTTAAGCGCGATAAATCGCGCCGCTACGGTAACTGCGTTGGTTAGCGCCACTGCTAAACTTTGCACCCACATATGTAGCGGCGCGATTTATCGCGCGTCGTTAACCTTTCGGTTCTATCCCGCGACGGCGTAGCTCACGCCGTGCCAAATCCTTTAACCAGTAAGACAAGGTCACGTTGTCATCATCGGTTAGCGCGCGTAACTGATCATGCAATTCCGGATGAATACGTAGCTGAAATGCCGCCGAGCGGCCTTCGCCTTTTGGCGTTCGGTCTTTGATTTTTGGCATAGGGTTTCGACTCAACGGAAAGAAGTTATTCGCCCCTTACCTGCGCTACCAACACAGTAAGGGGCTGGCGGACCTTGATGGAATGCGACATCGCAGTGCGTTGTGGCATACGTTACACGACGAGATATTTTTTTGTTGGCGGGGGAACGTTAAGGGATAGATAAGAGGTGTGAGCGATTTAGCATTGCCTGACCATCATGATTTGGCTCTGAATCGCAGGCAAAAAAAACCCACGCATCTGCGTGGGTCGGTGCAACAGAACAGGGTGAGCAGCGTGAGCTGCCGTTCTTCACACCCATCAATACCTCTGGGACTTTCATCCTCGCATCAACGGTGTGCTGACGACAGCGGGAAAACGCAACGGAATTAGGGGAAATGCAACGAGGTGTGAAAACTTCACCACCTCGTTTACATCATGATTTCGTTAAGATTTATCGGGTGCTGGTTTGCTGTAGATGGCGTCGGGCGCGATATTCATATGTTTCAGCACTGGCCCCATAATGTTGCCGAAGACCGGAGCCGCCACCGAACCACCAAAGTGGTCACCGGCGGTCGGATGGTTGATCATCACCACCAGCGCCACTTCCGGATGGCTGGCGGGTGCGATGCCTGCGGTGTAGTTGACGTAACCGCCATCATATTTACCGCTGCTGCCCATCTTCTCTGCGGTACCGGTTTTGGTCGCCAGCCGGTAACCCGGCACGGCGGCTTTCACCCCGGTTCCCCCTGGCAATACGTCGCTCTCCAGCATATGCACCACGGTTTGCACGATTTGCGGATCGGCCACCTGTTTACCCAGCACCGGTGGCGTCACCTTGGTGATCGACAGCGGGCGATAGATGCCATACGACCCCAGCGTGGCGTATTCACGCGCAATTTGCAGCGGCGTGACGCGCAGGCCGTAACCAAAGGCAAAGGTCGCGCGTTCGATATCCGCCCAACGCTCACGATGCAGCGGGAAGTAACCGACGCTTTCGCCGGTCAGCCCTAATCCGGTGGGTTTGCCGAGACCAAAGGCCTGATAGGTATTCACCAGCGCCTCAGCAGGCATCGCCAGCGCAATATGGGAGACCCCGATGTCGCTCGACTTCTGCAAAATGCCGGTCATGGTCAGACGCGGCCAGTGGCCAACGTCACGGATCAGGTGACCGTTAACCGAATAAGGCGTGGTATCGATCACTGAATCCGGTCGCACCAGATGGCGCTCCAGCCCTTCCATCACCACCAGCGGTTTCACCGTGGAGCCGGGTTCGTAGCTGTCGTTTATCGCCGTGTTGCGCATCTGCGCGGGGGTCGCGCCATCATAGTTATTCGGGTTGAACGACGGGTAAGACGCCATCGCCAGAATTTCGCCGGTATCGATTTTCACCAGTACCGCCGCGCCGGAGTCGGCTTTGTTCAGCAGCACGCCATCGCGCAGTTTGCTGTACAACGTGTACTGGTCAAATTTATCGATGCTAAGCTGCACCGTGGGTGGCTGTTGCGGTGGCTGGTAATCAATCATCGAGATGATATTGCCGTTTTTGTCCTGGCGATAAACCTCTTTACCCTCTTCGCCCTGCAACAAGCGGTCAAAACCTTTTTCCAGCCCATTCAGCCCATTGTTATCCGCTCCGACGATACCAATCAATGGCGCAGCAGCTTCACTCATCGGATAGAAACGGCTGTCGTCATACACCGAGCTGATGCCTTTCAGGCGCAGCGCCGCGATATCTTTGGCGATGCTTAACTCAATTTTACGCCCGAGGTACAGGAAGCGTTTTTTCGGGTTGGCGACAATCTGCTGCGCCAGCTGATCCGGCCGCATATTCAGCGCATTAGCCAGATAGGCCCACTTGGCGCTGGTAAAATCGGGGTTACTTTCCAGTACCCGCATCGGGTCGGCAATGATATCGCGGGATGGGACGCTGAGCGCCAGCGCTTCGCCGTCACGGTCCAGCAGAGTGCCACGATTAGTTGGCAACGTGACGGTACGCAGCGAACGCTGATCCGCTTCGTGTTCCAGCATCGGATGATTAATCAGCTGTAAATCAGCGACGCGTGCCAGTAACAGCCCCATACAACCGAGCACACCTAAACAAATCAGGCGAAAACGAAACGGATTGAATGGGGCCTGGATCTGGTCTTTTCCCAGAAGTTTTTTTATTCGGGCCATGGTATTACCACTGCAATTAAAAAGTAAAACGGGGGCTATCGCAGCAGTTATAAAGAAAGGCGAGGCGGGATAACAGGAAAACTGTGTTTCAGTTCGTTAGCGTGGGCCGCAGACAAAAAAAACCTGCGCATCTGCGCAGGTCGGTGTAATCAAGAAAACTTTTTGATGTTCACCCATCAATACCTCTGGGACCCTGACTGTAGCAAGGCGCAGAGACGGGATTCCATCTCTCAAACGCAACAGTTACCCGCAAAATGTAACCAGCGATGAGATTCTTACTGGATTGTGCAAACCTCATGTTTTTTGATTTCCACCAGGCAACTCATGGCGTTCGGCCCCTGAGTTAACGACGAGGTACCGATATCCAGCGTCAGCACATTGGGGTTGCCTGCGCGGTCCCACGGCTGCCAGGCGCGGCCAAAACCAGGGTCAAACCAGGCTCCGGTGGAGATAATTACCACGCCCGGCGTCAGGCCATCGGTGAGGCGAACCCCGGCCAGCATTCGGCCACGCGCGTTGCTGACGTCGATCTCATCACCATCGACAATCCCGCGCGCCGCCGCGTCCTGCGGGTGCATATATAGCGTTTCGCGTCCGGCGGTTTTGTTAGCCTGTACCGTGGCGGTGGCATCCAGCTGGCTATGCAGGCGATCGGATGGCTGAATTGAAATCATATGCAGCGGGAACTGCTCACTGAGCGCCGCCCCCAGCCACTCCTGCGGCTCGCGCCATTCCGGGTGACCGGCAAAATCATCCAGTTGATAATCGGCGATGGTCTGGCAGAAAAGTTCGATTTTACCGCTGGCGGTTTGAATCGGATGGGTAACCGGGTTGGCGCGGAATTCATCCATAAATACGTAAGGTGCCCCCCCTTCTGGAATTTCCACGAAGCCGCGCTGCCAGAATTCACCGAACTCCGGGAAGTGAATCCCTTTGCGCGCATGGGCCACCGCGCATTGCTGATACAGATGCTCGATCCACTGCATCTCGTTGCGTCCTTCGGTGAAGACATCACGATAGCCGAGGCGGTCAGCGAGATCGGCAAAGATATCGAAGTCATTACGCGCCTGATGCTGCGGTTTAATCGCCTGATGCATCGCCAGCACAAAACGGTCACGCGAGGAGCCGCCAATATCGTTGCGCTCCAGCGTGGTGGTGGCAGGCAAAACGATATCCGCCATCTGCGCCGCAGGCGTCCAGACGATATCCTGCACCACCACGGTATCCGGGCGCTGCCAGCCTTCAACCAGGCGATTCAGCTGCTGATGGTGATGGAACGGGTTGCCACCGGCCCAGTGCACCAGATGAATATCCGGATAATGCAGCGTCTCGCCCTGGAAGCGATAAGGCTGCCCCGGGTTGAGCAGCATATCGCTGATACGCGCCACCGGAATCGACAGGCCAGACGGATTAGGGCCGGTGCTCATCAGCGGTGCCGGACCTTCCTGACGCGGATTGCCAACGCTGTTCATCGAGCCATGACCGAACGAGAAGCCGCCACCCGGCAAACCGGGCTGGCCCAGCATCGACGACAACGCAATCATCATCCAGTACGGCTGCTCGCCACGATGAGCGCGCTGTACCGAATAAGAACAGGTAATAAAGCTGCGTTTGCCGATCAGCTGTTGCGCCAGCAATGCAATACGCGCCGCCGGAATGCCGGTAATCTGGCTGGCCCACTCCGGGGTTTTCGCCACGCCGTCGCTTTCGCCCAGCAGATAGGCGCGCAGCTGCGGCCAGCCGGTACAGTGGCTGGCAAGAAAGGCCTCATCCACCGCCTGACGCCGGGTGATTTCGAACCCGAGCGCCAGCATCAGCGCCACATCGGTATTGGGCCGAATCGGAATCCACTCTGCGTTGACGAACGCCGGACAATCATCACGCATCGGGCTGATGTTAATGATTGGCGTACCTTTAGCGGTCAGCTGCTCCAGCGCCGGTTTCAGGCTGTGCTGCCCGGCCCCGCCGGACGCCACCTGGGCATTTTTCAGCGCCAGCCCGCCAAAAGCGACAAAAATCTCCGCATGTTCCACCACGTCCGGCCAGTCAGTGACGCGACCGGTCAGCGGCATATAGGTACCAATCACATAAGGTAAAAAGAACTGCGCTGCACCCCAGCTGTAGTTGCCCTGCTGGTCAACCCCGCCACCGCCCTGAAAATAGAAGCGACGAATCAGGGTACGTGCATGGTTTACCCGCCCGGCTGATGACCAGCCATAAGAACCGTTAAAAATGCCGGAAGCACCGTAACGTTCGCGCACCCGGCGATTTTCCTCCGCCACCAGGTCCAGCGCGGTATCCCAGTCCACCGCGACAAAATCTTCACGGCCACGCAGGGTACGATCGCTGTTCTCGCGTGATTTCAGCCACGAACGGCGCACCATCGGCTGGCGAATACGTTTATCCGAATAAACCAGTTCGGGAATGGTATTCAGCATCGGCGAAGGATCGGCATCCGCGAAGAAAGGTTCGCAGCCAGTCAGGCGATCATGCTCCGTTACGGCGGTAAAAGCGCCCCAATGCGCCAGGTGTGGCACGCGTGTTTTCATGGTTATGGTCCGGCAGGCAGGTGTTGTTAGTTCTGGCAGCATAACATGCGGGGCGTATCGGGCTAAAGCCTGGCCGCGACCGTCTGATTTTCCGCACTTTTGCGACAGCGCTGGCATTCTGCCGGGTTGCGACGCTGGGTGATTTCCGTAACACTGGTGGCATGTGTAAACGTTTTCCCGGAAGCAGGTTAACGAATGGCTACCATTAAGGATGTTGCCAGAATGGCTGGGGTCTCGGTCGCGACCGTATCCCGCGTGATTAATAATTCCCCCAAGGCCAGCGAGAACTCACGCCTCGCCGTCACCATGGCAATGGAGCAGTTGCAGTATCACCCGAACGCCAACGCACGCGCGCTGGCACAGCAATCCACCGAGACCCTCGGCCTGGTGGTCGGCGATGTTTCCGACCCGTTTTTCGGCGCGATGGTGAAAGCGGTTGATGAAGTGGCGGGTCAGACCGGTAACTTTTTGCTGATTGGTAACGGTTACCATAATGAGCAAAAAGAGCGTCAGGCGATTGAGCAACTGATGCGCCATCGTTGCGATGCGCTGGTGGTGCATGCCAAAAAAATCCCGGACGCGGATCTGGAAGTGCTGATGAAGCAGGTGCCAGGGATGGTGCTGCTCAACCGGCTGCTGAAAGGGTTTGAATCACGCTGCATCGCGCTGGACGACCGCTACGGAGCGTGGCTGGCAACACGTCATCTGATCCAGCAGGGCCACACGCAAATCGCCTTTATCTGCTCCACCCACACCATTTCGGATGCCGAAGATCGCCTGCAAGGCTATTACGATGCGCTGAAGGAACACGGCTTGCCGAGCAACGACCGGCTGGTTGCCTGGGGCGAACCGGATGAAGTAGGCGGCGAGCAGGCAATGACCGAGCTGCTTGGCCGCGGCAAACAGTTCACGGCGGTGGCTTGTTATAACGATTCTATGGCCGCAGGCGCACTGGCAGTGATGAGCGACAACGGCATCCGCGTACCGGAAGAGATGTCGCTGATTGGTTTCGATGATGTGCTGGTGTCGCGCTACGTCCGTCCGCGTCTGACCACGGTACGCTACCCGATTGTCACCATGGCGCAGCAGGCCGCGCAGCTAGCCTTAGCGCTGGCCAATGATACGCCGATGCCGGAAGTGACTAACATGTTCAGCCCGACGCTGGTGCGACGCCATTCCGTCAGCGGACCTGGTTAAATTTTGTCGTTATCCGTAAGGGCGATGCAAATCGCCCTGGGTATTCGTCACAAATTTGGAACACAGAAGTAAAAAAACATTAAACCTCTTTAACGTCTCTGCCGATACCTGCCGGACACCCTTCTGGCCGTGCCAGCCAGGATCGACTGAACATCAAGGAGGACTTATGAGTATTTCCCGACGTCTGCTTCTGGCATTAGCGTTTATTACTGCCGTAATCGTGGCGCAGGGAACCCTGGCGATTGCTTTTATCAGCGGCTTTCAGGACCGCTTCGAAAACGTGCAAAGCCGTGCTATTCCCTCGATCAAACTCCTTAGCGAACTCACGGATCACAGCCAGCAGCTGTATCTGACCTTGTATCAATATCAAAACAGCAAAAGCGCAGCCGCTGAAGCGCAGATAACACAACAAATCGCGCAGATTCGCGACCAGCAAAATGCGTATCAAAACGACCATATCGCCAGTGATAAAGACGCTGGGATGGCGCAGCAGGCGAGCGACACCCTCAAGGTGATCAGCGACCGTCTGCCCGCATTCCTGGCCGCAGTGAAAGCCAATGCCCCGAGCCAGCTGGAGAACGCGGGCGGCATGGGCAGCGCGCTCCAGACGCTGATTGCCGATTATCGCCAGCAAATGGCGCTCAACATGACAATTGGCGACCAACTGCGGGCCACCAACCGCACCATTTTTCATTTTGTCAGCTGGGCAACCGTAGCGGGGATCACCGTCGCGGTGCTGATGATTGTGGTATTCGCGCTGCTGACCATTAAGCACATCCGCCGCAGCCTGAACAACATCTCGACGATTATGGCGCAGGCAACTGAGCATCTCGATCTCACGGTGGCGGCTGACGAAAGCCGCAACGATGAAGTGAGCAGAATGGCCGGTTACTTTAATAAGCTGATGCGCCATATTTCAAAATCTCTGACAGCGGTGAACACCGCAGCCGGGTCGGTGAGCAGCGCTTCAACGCAAATCGCTGCCGGTAATGAAGATCTCTCGGCACGTACCGAGCAACAGGCCGCCTCGCTGGAGCAGACCGCTGCCAGCATGACCGAGCTGAGTGAAACTGTGCGCCAGACCGCCGACCACACGCGCGATGCGACCCGACTGGCGGATAATGCCAGCACGCTGTCGCGCCAGAGTACCGCATCGCTGGATACCATGCTCAGCACCATGAACGACATCCATTTAAGTGCGTTAAAAGTTAAAGATATTACCGGCCTGATTGAAGGCATTGCGTTTCAGACCAATATCCTGGCATTAAATGCCGCCGTCGAAGCCGCGCGTGCCGGGGAACATGGCAAAGGCTTTGCCGTGGTGGCCGGAGAAGTACGCAACCTGTCCCATCGCTCCACTACCGCCGCACGGGAAATTAAAACGCTGATTGAAGCCTCAGCCAATTTGATTGAGTCCGGCGCGCAGCAGGCGGCGCAGGTGGGCGACAGCATTCAGTCGGTCAATGAAGTGATTACGCAGGTCAATAGCCTGGTGAGTGAAATCGCCACCGCCGCCGCAGAGCAAAGCCAGGGGATTAACCAGGTGCATCGGGCGATTGATCAAATGGATGATGTGACGCAGCAGAATGCGGCGCTGGTGGAGCAGGCGTCGGCGGCGTCTCAGTCGTTGCAGGAACAGGCGGAGCATGTTTCACGGCTGGTCGGCGCGTTTCGTTTACATCGCGCCTGACACGCACAATCATCTCCAGGGTCGGCATTCATGCCGACCGGGTCAGTTAAAGTGCCCGCTGATACACCCTTACCACCGTATCCGGGTACTCCAGCGCTTCCTCCGCGAACTTCCAGCCAAAACGCTCGTAATATCCGGCAAAGGTGGACCACAACCACAGCCGGTCATAGCCGCGCTCGCGGGCATAGTCGATAACATGCTGTTGCAGCGCCTGGCTGACGCCTTGCCCGCGCGCATCTTCTTCGATAAACAACGCCGCCAGCCAGGGATAGAGATCCTGGCGGCTGATCAAATCGCAGCGCCAGAACCCCACCGTTCCCAGCGGCCTGCCCCCATCCAGCGCCACAAAGGTCACCGGAAAATCAGCCCCTTTCAGGCTGCTTTTTACAATGCTGGCATAAAACTCACGCGGGGTACCTTCACCAAATTCCCGCCACAACCAATCGGTAATCTGTGAGGCGAAATGAGGCACTTCCTGGAGTGGCAGAATCTGCATTACATTAATTTCCCCTGAAAAATAGGCACTGATTCAAACAGATAACCGTCAAAATCCGGCGCATCCGCATCAGAGAGTTCCAGCAGGGTATTTTTCACATTTTCCAGATGTTGCCACATCGCCTGCCAGGCCCCCATCACGTCACGGCGACGCAACGCTGCGAGGATGGTTTGATGGTCGCCCAACCACTTGAGGCGATATGCGCGGGTTTCAAACTGCGGGCGCAGCTGCTGCCACAGCGGGCTGGCTTCATGATGACGCCAGACGCTGGTGACGGTATCCAGCAGCATCTGATTTTGTGTCGCCCCCGCCAGCAACAGATGAAACAGCTTATCGTTATCCTGGCTGCTGTCGTTGAGCGCGATGGCACGTTGCTCCTGCTCCAGGGTGCGGCGCAGGTTTTCAATATCGGCTTTGGTCGCCATTTTGGCCGCGAAGGCGGCGATGTTGCTCTCCAGCAACTGGCGTGCCTGAAGCATTTCGAAAGGGCCAACATCGCTGCGGAAAAAAGCTTCTTCCGCATCATCACTGTCCGAAGGGATACGCATTACGTAAACGCCCGAGCCTTGACGAATATCGACCGTCCCTTCCAGCTCCAGCATCAGTAAGGCTTCACGCACGATAGTACGACTCACGCCCCAGGTTTCCGCCAACTGACGCTCCGGTGGCAGGCGCGAACCTACCGGGTAATGCCCATCAATGATTTGCTGGCGCAGATGCTGCCCAATTTCCTGATACTGCTTTTTCTCTTGTGGCGCTTCGGCTTTTTCCACGCTGTCACCCTTATGCTTCATGGCGCACAAGGTTCCAGCTGCTTCCATTGCGCGCCGGAACCTGTCTGCTATCTGGGCGCTAGTGTACCAAAGCCAGCGCCTGATCGAGTACCTTTGCACCATTCAGCGTGCCGTAAGCCAGAGTATCGATCACCGCAATCGGCAGCTGATAACTGTCGGTGAGCTTTTTGTTTTCCTCTAGCTTAAAACGCACCTGCGGCCCCAGCAGCACCACCGCCACCTCGTGGCCGTAGTTTTGTAACTCTTCGCGCAGGTTTTGCTCCGGGATAGCGTAGATCTGGTACTCAAGACCGCGCGCCGCCGCCTCTTTTTCCATCCGGGTAACCACCATTGAGGTAGACATGCCTGCCGCACAGGCCAGTACGATTCGTTTCATGTTGGCATCCTTATTTCACTTCATCATTAATATTCAGCGTCAGTTGCTGACTATCACGCAGCTGACGAAACCAATGCGCTGACTTTTTCATCCGGCGCTGACGATGGTTATCCAGGTCGATTTCGATTAATCCGTAGCGATTTTTAAACGCATTCATCGGCGAGACGTTATCGGTGAAGGCCCACAGCATGTAGCCCTGGCAATGGCAGCCCGCCGCCTGCGCGCGCAGCGCCTGATGCAGATGTTCGGCAATAAAATTGATGCGGTAATCGTCCTGAATAACGCCCTGCGCATCCTTAAAACGCGCTTCGTTTTCAATGCCCATGCCGCTTTCCGCCACAAACCACGGCAGGTTGCCGTATTCCTGTTTCATGCGTTGCGCCATGTCGTAGATGATGCGCGGCTGAATTTCCCAGCCCCGCGAGGTATTCATTCGTCGGCCTGGCAGGTCAAAATGTTCGTAGTAGTACGCCGGATGAAACGGTGTCTCAGGGTGCCAGGCACGGGACGGGGCCTTCACCCGATGCGGGTAATAAAGATTCAGGCCCACCTCATCAACGGTGTTGGCTGCGATAATCGCCAGTTCTTCCGCCGTCACCTCCCACCTGATCTGATGCTTTTCCAGCAGTTGCAGCAGTTCGGCGGGATATTCCCCTTTGATTGCCGGGTCGAGAAACACCCGGTTATAGAACAGGTCATACATGCTGGCCGCTTTCACATCATGCGCGGCGGTTGAGCGGGGATACGTGACTTCCGGATTAAGGATGGTGCCAACCGTTCCGGCATAGCCCTGCTGACGAAACAGCTGCACCACCTTTGCCGTCGCCAGATTTTTATGATGATTCCACTGCATCCACTTATGGGTGTTCTGCTCATAAGGCCAGCGCAACGCATCCAGATAGACGCGTGTCTGCACCACAATCGGCTCGTTGAAAACAAACCAGCGCGTCACTTTTGCGGCGTAACGGGTGAAGACCTGCGCGGCATAGCGGGTGAACAGCTCCACCACATGCTTCGATTGCCAGCCGCCATATTGTTCCAGCAACTGCGCTGGCAACTCGTAATGTTCGAGGCACAGCATCAGCTCAATACCGTTGCGGTGCAGCTCATCAATCAGCTGGTCGTAATACGCCGCGTACTCCTCATCCACCACGGCGTTTTCGTAATCGGTGAGGAAGCGCGACCAGTTAATCGAGGTGCGATAGTGCGTCAGGCCCGCTGCTTTCATCAGCGCCACATCTTCGCGGAATCGGTTAATAAAATCCGTCGCCACCGCCGGGCCGTAGCCGTTGTGCCACACATCACGATCATGGGTATACCAGGCGTCCAGATATGAATCCTGCCCCGGTTTTTTGCCGCTCCAGCCCTCGGTTTGCCATGCTGAAGCCGCCGCGCCGAGAATAAAGCCGTCCGGTAGCGGGATATGATGGGTACTCATGCTTGCTCCTTAGTTTTGCGCCAGTTCCGGTTGCAGGTTTTTCGCCTCTGCCGCTTCGGCACGACGCGCCGCCACTTTGACGAATGGCAGGTAGATCAACACCGACACGCCGATGCAGATGATTTGAGTGACCACTGCGCCCATCGATCCCGCCGTGGACAGCCAGGCATTGATAATCGGTGGCGTGGTCCAGGGCACCATGACCACCGCTTTCCCGGCAAAGCCCATTACCGTAGCGAAGTAGCCAATCGAACCGGTCACCAGCGGGGTGATGATGAAGGGAATAGCAAGGATCGGGTTGAGCATGATCGGCATACCAAAAATCACCGGCTCATTGATGTTAAACAGGCCGGGGCCGAGGGATAACTTGGCAATCTCGCGCATCTCTTTGCGTTTGGTTGCCAGCATTACCGCGGTCAGCAGGCCAATGGTCAGCCCGGAGCCGCCAATACTCATATACACATCCCAGAACGGCATGGTGATGATATTCGGCACCTCTTTGCCCTGCTCGAAGGCGTTCATATTCACCAGAATCGCCCCCAGCAGCAGCGGTTCACGAATCGGTTTCACCATCTGATTGCCATGAATGCCGATCACCCAGAACAGCTGGGCGACAAACATCAGCAGCAGAATGCCCCACAGGCTCTGCACCACCGATTCCAGCGGCTGCTGCACCACTTTGTAGACCGCGTCATACAGATACATGCCAGTCAGCTGGTGGAAGATAAAGCCGAAGGTGGCAACCAGCGTCACGGTGATAATCGACGGGATCAGCGCCGAGAAAGAGGCGGAAACGTTAGGCGGCACGGTGTCCGGCATTTTGATTTTCAGCCGCTCGACATGCTCCAGCCGACAGTAAATCTCCACCGAAAGGATGGCGATAAACATGCCGAGAAACAGGCTTTTGGTATCGGAGAACTGCTTCGCCAGCACATCGGTGACCAGATGCATCTGACCATCGACCAGCATCTGCAAGGTGGTCGGCGTAACGGAGATAAAGCAGATAATCGCCAGCAGGCCGGGAAACAACGTTTTTATGCCGTTGATCCGCCCGAGCTCGATACCAATCAGAAATACCGCGCCAATGTTGAGAAAACTCAGGGTGGCGTAGTTGATGCTGCTGGTAATCGGTTTCAGATCGGCGAGAAACGCCAGCATCGGAAAGCTGGCGAGACCATTTTTCGCATCGAGCACCATATTGGAGATCAACACCGAAAATGCGCCAACGATGATCACCGGCATCAGCGTAATGAAGGAGGCTTTAATCGCCATGATGTAGCGGTAGCTATTGAAACGCGTGGCAAAGCTACCCAGAGAATCGATAAGACGGTCCTGTAGAGACATGGGTCAACCCTCGGTGGTTTGGATGAAGCATTCCTGTGTTGTGCGTCAGCTTCCCTGTTGTGGCATACCAAAATGACGATCATTGCGAGTTATTTCTGTGATCATGTTCGCGGAAACTCTTTTTGGTATTCCGGTAGCATCAAAAACGTGAATTTGGCATACCAATAAGTGAGGCGAGTATGGATTTTGAACAAACGATGATGGAACTGCTGATTAATGCGGGAGAAGCACGATCTCAGGCGATGATGGCGATCCAGCAGTCGCGCAAAAAAGACTGGGACGGAGCAGAGGCGGCATTACGCGCATCGGACGAAGCGGCCAAGGCCGCGCATAAGATTCAGACCGCGTTAATTGGGGCCGATGAAGGTTGCGGCAAAGTGCCGGTGACCCTGATTCTGGTGCACGCGCAGGATCATTTGATGACCGCAATGCTGTGCCGCGATCTGGCAGAGGAAATGGTTCTACTGCGCAAAGAACTGCACAATATGTAGCGGCGCGATAAATCGCGCCGCTACGGAACATGGCGGGGCTTACAGCTCCAGTGCCAGCAGCTCCTGGATGGTCTGCGCGCGGCGAATCTCGCGCGCGCTGCCGTTTTCAAACAACACTTCCGGGATCAGCGGACGGCTATTGTAATTGGATGACATCGATGCGCCATAAGCGCCGGTATCGTGGAATACCAGATAATCACCGACCTCGGCCGCCGGTAAGTCGCGGGTTTCCACCTTGCCGCCTTCCAGCTGGGTAAAGACATCGCCCGATTCGCACAGCGGACCGGCTACCACGCTCGCCACCGTCTGGCTTTCATCCACCGCGCGGCCATCAGCAGGCAACAGGGAGATATGGTGATAGCTGCCGTACATCGCCGGACGCATCAGATCACTGAAGCCCGCATCCACCAGCACAAAGTGACGGCTACCCATATCTTTCACCGCACGGACCTGTGAAACCAGCACGCCGGATTCTGCCACCAGGAAACGGCCCGGTTCGATTTCCAGTTTCACCGCATGCCCCAGGTGCGCCGCGATACGTTCACGCGCGCCGTTCCACAGGCCGTAGTAATGATCCGTATCGATCGCTTCTTCACCGAAGCGGTAAGGGATCGACAAGCCGCCACCGGCAGAGATCGCTTCCAGATCCTGACCAAACGCCGCCACCTGATCGACCATCGCGTCGCACACCTGCTGCAGATGACCGTAATCCACGCCAGAACCGATATGCATATGCAGACCCACCAGACGCAGGCCATGCTGCTGGATCGCCGCCAGCGCCTGCGGCAGATCGCTGTGCCAGATACCGTGCTTGCTGTTCTCGCCGCCGGTGTTGGTTTTCTGGCTGTGGCCATGGCCAAAGCCAGGGTTGATACGCAGCCACACCGCATGGCCCTTTGATACCGCCCCGAGTTGATGCAGCATATCCACTGAACCGGCGTTCACCGGCACTTTCAGCTCGGCAATACGCGCCAGCGTGGGTTGATCGAACACGTCAGCGGTGAACACGATATCTTCGCCACCCGGCTGATAACCGGCAACCAGCGCACGCTCAATCTCTCCCAGTGAGACGGAATCCACCTTCACGCCCGCCGCGCGCATCAGGCGCAGAATATGAATATTCGAGCAGGCTTTCTGGGCGAAGCGCACCACGTCGAACTGGCTCAGCTGCGCAATGCGCTGCTGGATGACGCTGGCATCATAAGCCCAGAACGGGCCGGCATAGCGCTGCGCCAGTGGCAGCAAATTGGCGGCAGTCAGCGCCGTGACGGTGTTATTCAATGGACGTGGCATAGCAATTCTCCTGTGACGTTAAGGCTATTTAGCCACAGCCCATCCATGCAGAAAAATATCTGTTTTACTGGCAGCTATGCAAATATGATATGGATTGCGACGGAGGCTGTATGGCAAAAATTAACTGGCGACATATCGAAATTTTCCACGCGGTGATGACCAGCGGCAACCTGACCCAGGCGGCCACGCTGCTGCATACCTCACAGCCTACCGTCAGCCGCGAACTGGCACGGCTGGAACAGCAGCTCGGGCTGCAACTGTTTGAGCGGGTACGTGGCCGCTTACAACCCACGGTGCAAGGGCTGCGCCTGTTCGAAGAGGTGCAGCGCTCGTGGTACGGGCTGGATCGCATCATGGATGCCGCCGAAGGTTTACGTCAGTTCCGCCAGGGCGAACTCTCCATCGCCTGCCTGCCGGTGTTTTCTCAATCGCTGCTGCCACCGCTGTGTCAGCCATTTTTGCAGCGTTATCCGCAGGTCAGCATGAACATCATTCCGCAGGAGTCACCGCTGCTGGAGGAGTGGCTGTCGGCGCAGCGTTACGATCTGGGGCTGACGGAAACCCAGCATGCCCCGGCAGGCACCGAGCGTGTTGCGCTGCTGACCTGCGATGAAGTGTGTGTGCTGCCGCCCCAGCATCCGCTGTGCCAGCGTGCGGTGCTGACGCCGCAGGATTTCCACGGGCAAAACTACGTCAGCCTGTCACGCAGTGACAGCTATCGTCAGTTACTGGATACGTTGTTTCATGAGCAAGGGGTGGAACGACGACTGGTGCTGGAGACGCATAGCGCGGCGTCGGTGTGCGCGATGGTGCGCGCCGGGGTGGGGATTTCGATCGTGAATCCGCTGACGGCGCTGGATTACGCCGACAGCGGTGTGGTGATGCGCCGGTTCAGCATTGCGGTGCCATTTACCATCAGCCTGGTACGCCCGCAACACCGTCCGGCGTCTGCGCTGGTGGATCACTTCTGCGACCATCTGCAACAGCAGGTCGCCGCGTTCCCTCAGCGCATTGCCGAGCGGCTGGCTTAAGCGCGCACCGCCTCGCCCTGCCCACCTGATTTACGGAAGGTCATCAGGCAGACCACCAGGCCCACCACCGCCAGCGCCGCAGCGGCCACCGGTACCGAGGTCAGGCCGTAGCCTCTGTCGATCACCGCGCCACCGACCCAGGCTCCCAGTGCATTGCCGACGTTAAACGCGGAAATGTTCAGGGTTGATACCAGGTTTGGCGCGTCTTTACCGTGGCGTACCACGTTGATTTGCAACCCCGGTACGGTGGCGAAGGTCGCCATCGCCCACAGGAACAGGGTGATCTCTGCCAGCCACAGTGCATGGCTGGTCCAGCTGAACAGCAGCGAGAACACCGCAATCAGTGAGAAGCTGAGGATCAGGCTGAAAGAAACTTTCCAGTCAGCCAGCTTGCCGCCAAGAATGTTACCCACCGTCAGACCCGCACCAATCAGGAACAACGTCCAGCTGACGCCGCGATCGCTGATACCGGTGACCTGCAACAGCAGCGGCGCGATATAGCTGAACAGCGCAAACATTGCCGCCGCAAAAAACACCGTCATCAGCAGCGACAGCCACAGTTTGCCGTTCGCCAGCGCGCTGACTTCACTCGCCAGATGCACCGGCTTCTCGTCTTTGTTAGTAGGCAGGCTGACGATCAACGCGATAAAGGCGAGGATGCCGATAATCGCCACCCCCCAGAAGGTAGCGCGCCAGCCAAACATCTGACCAAACCAGGTGCCCAGCGGCACGCCGAGCACGTTCGCCAGCGTCAGACCGGTGAACATCAACGCCACTGCCGATGCCTGACGGCTCGGGGCTACCAGGCTGGCCGCCACCACGGAACCGATGCCGAAAAACGCACCGTGACACAGCGCGGTGACAATGCGTGCCAGCATCAGCAGATTGTAGCTGTAGGCCAGCGCACACAAGACATTGCCGACGATGAAGATACACATCAGCAGAACCAGGGTACGTTTACGCGGCAGTTTTGCTGTCAGCAGCGCCATAATCGGGGCACCGATGGCGACGCCCAACGCATAGCCACTGATCAGCCATCCCGCAGAAGGAATCGACACTTGCAGATCACCCGCCACTTCCGGCAGTAATCCCATGATGACAAATTCCGTGGTGCCGATGGCGAACGCACTCAGCGCCAGCGCCAGTAATGCAACAGGCATAACACACTCTCCCAATAACGATAATTTATGCAGGCAGGCCGTTCCACGAACGCGGAACGGTGATAGCAGACGCTTATTAATTTTTGATCTGCGTCACAACGCGTATTAAAGCATAGCCACTTTCCGCCATACACCCCGCATGCCGCAAGGTTATTTTGCCGCTGCCGCAATAATCGTTCACCGCTCACGCAGAGAGCGGATCTGTACCCCTTCGGTGTTTTCTCATTCCTGAAACAGAACGATTTTTTCACGCTACTCTTGAAGACGGGTTGTGATCACCGTCGCATTTCGACGGGGAATCAATCCTTAAAGGAAATTTCCGCGTTGCCGATACCCCAATGGATTGCCTGGTAATGTCTCGTCATTCTTCAAAGGGGAGAGCGTATGCGATGGCTCATAGCCGTAACGATTGGCTGTCTGAGTGGCTGCTCGGTCGGGCACTACGAGTACAGTAAAGAGGCGCAAAAGCGCGTCGATATGACCTTCACCGGCATTCCTACCGTGCTGGGTGTCGGTGCGCTCGGCTCAGTGATTCCCCTGACTCCCGAGTACAGCCTGACGGCCGCGCATGTGGCGAAATACTCGATGTATCGGGTGAAGGCCTGGCACCCCGAATGCGATCTTGCCGTGGTGTACCACAAAAACAGCGAGTCCGATCTCCCGCCGCACTTTCGTAATGGGCGAATTGGCGACAACATCAATCTCTATGGCTACAGCTTTATCAGCGCGATGCCGGTGGCCTCCACCGGTCAGAACCTGATCAATACCACGCTGGCGAATGACTGGAACAAACCCAGCTGCGTGGTGGTGGCCGCCAATGCGGGCGTGGTGAAGGGCATGTCCGGTGGTGCGGTGTATAACGCCAGCGACAACACCTTAGCCGGGGTGATCGTCGGCTACAGCAGCCGGATCAACGATAACCACAGCGGTAAAACCCTGTACAAGGATGTGGCGCTGTATATCCCTTATGCGCGCTTCCAGAAGTGGCTGGATGGGGTGATGAAATCGTAATTGCGCGATAAATCGCGCAATTACGATTCAGTGCAAGCAGTTTAACCTGTTATGCCGGCACCCACGGCCCCTGTAATGTCACCTGCGAAAACCCGTCGGTGAGAATTCGCAGCTCAGCGTCGCGCGGGGTGTTATCGCCCTGCCCCTGGATGCTGACGATATCCTGCGGACAGGCCGAGAACGCCACAAAGCAATCCATCTCAGCGCGCAGCACGATGTAATCGCCCGGTTTAGTGACCACCGGCAACGTCTTCAGGGTGATGCCATCACTTTGCACCTGGATGTTCATAAAGATATTGAACGACGCCAGATTGCCGTGCGGCAGTTGCACGCCCAGCTCCGCCAGCCCTTCGTGCAGGTTATCGTGGCAGTTGCGGTGCGGCTCGGTGCAGCCCAGCAGTTCATAGCGACGTGCATCACAGGCCGCCATAAAAGTATCGTGCACCCCAGGCGAGGTATCCGCCACCAGCGTCAGAATCGGGTGGCGCTGGCTGGTAATAAAACTATCGCCCACCTTTGGATTGAGGCGCTGGTTCCAGACGCGTGTCGCCTCCATACACATATATTCACTGACGTCATCCGCGTTGTAGGCCCAGCAATCCACCACCTGGGTACCGTGCAGGTTAATCACCTGCACCGCTTCGCCCTTATTAAGACGCACCGCTTTACCGTAGCGCGCCGGAATGGTCATGGTTGCACGATGCTGATATTCAGCCGACATGTTGTTCTCCAGATTAATGCTGCATGCCGCGACGATAGCGCGTCATGCGGGATTCAAGACAGCGCGCCAGCCAGTCGATCAGGCTGTTCAGCAGCCAGTAGCAGAGCGCTACTGTCAGGTAGATCTCCAGCGGCGCGTAAGTATCAGAAATTGCCTGTTTGGCGGCGTACATAAACTCCTGCACCGAAACCACCGACAGCAGCGCAGAGTCTTTAATCAAACCAATGGTTAACCCGACCAGCGGTGACAGCATTTGCGGCAGTGTCTGCGGCAACACCACATCGCGCAGTTGCTCGCTGCGGCTCAGCCCCAGCACCCGACACGCCTCCCACTGCCCCTTCGGCAGCGCGGCAATCGCCGCACGGATCACCTGCGCAATGTAAGGTGCGTAATAGAGCGTCAGCGCCAGCACGCCGACCACCGGCGAAGACAGGGTGATGTCGTACTCCGGCAACACAAAATAGAGCAGATAAATCACCACCAGCAACGGCAGTGCCAGGGTTAACCCGCTGTAAATATTGAGCAATCGCTGCCAGAACGGTGAGGCTCGCATCAGCATGGTTGCCATCAACGCCCCCCACAGCAGTGAACACAGCGCCGCCACCGCACACAATTGCAGGGTTGCCACCAGGCCATCCCCTAACGATGGCAGCGAGGTAATAATTGCCTGCCAATCCACTATGCCAGTCTCCGTTTTGCTTCCACATGTCGTGCCGCACCGATTAACGGCAGCGCAATCAGCAGATAACCGGCCGCTACCAGCAGCAGCACCTGAGTGGCGTCATAGGTGCGGGCGATAACAATCTGACCGGCGTAGGTCAGTTCTGTCAGCGCCACCACTGAGGCCAGCGGGGTGGTTTTCAGCAAAATGGTGAACTCATTCACCAGCATCGGCAGGCTGGCACGCATTACCTGAGGATTGATGACATACCACCAGGTGAGCGCGCGGCTTAACCCCAGCGTCCGGGCGGCTTCCAGTTGCCCGCGCGTCACCAGGCTACGGTTGACGCGCAGAATTTCCGCCACGTAAGCCCCACTGTTCAGACCAATCGCCACCACAGCTGCAAGCATCGGCTGACCACCCAGCCCCAGACGCGGCAAGGTAAAGAACACCACAAAAAGCTGAACAATGGCTGGGGTGCCGCGCATCAGGCTAACGTAGAGGCGGCCAATGGCGCGCCAGATCCAGGCCCGGCGCAGTTGCAGGAAGCAGCCAAGCTGCCCCATCACTACGCTCACCAATGATGCCAGCACCGTCAGTACCAGCGTCATCAGCAGACCGTGCCCCAGTTCCGGCAGCGCGGCCACTACCTGTTGATCCAGCCCCATCGCTTACTCCGCGTTAAAGTCCGTCAGGTTTTCCGCCACCGCCAGTCGCAACGGTGCGGGCTTGTCGTTGCCCTCAATACCGGTGTTGCAGGCAGAGACGATAAAGCGCGTATCCATCACCACACGACAGGTAATGCTGTCGCCAGCCTGAGTCAGGTTGGTTTCTGGCAGGATGTCGCCGTCACGCGTCAGTTTGACGTGCATAAACAGATTGATCGGATCCGGCAGCTTCGGCACCGTCATACCCAGACGCGCCAGCTCGCGGCTTATACCTTCAATGCAGCCCTCACCACCGTAGCCACGTTGCGCCAGAAACGCCGTGGTGGAACCCGGCAGCAGCAAGTCATGACGTTTGACGCTGTCTTTACCCAGCACCATCATCGGACGGCGACGGTTGTTGACCAGGCGCATACCGGAGCCGAGCAGATAACTGTTGCTGAAGACACGAGTATGGTGCACCGACAGCCATACCGCCGGATCCTGCAAACTAAAACCAAACAGCGAGGCTACCGCCCCCTCCCCCAGCGCGGTGATACGCAGCAACTGACCACGCAGCACGCGAATCGATGCCACACTCCCCGCAGCCACCTCAACCGGTGCCGCCAGGGTGCGCTCCGCGCTCTCTTCATAACTCTCACGCATCAGCAACATGCGGTATCTCCCCGGTGTGGTAGTGATCGCTGACGCGAATATCGATAGGTGTCACCTGCAAGCCGTTACCCGGAATGATGTCCTGCGGGCAGGACGATACCGAGCAAATCAGGTCGCACAGCGCTTCAAAGGTGATGCTGTCGCCCGCCTTGCTGTGGGGATCGGTGACTTCCATCCGCCCATCGGCGGTGACCGGGCCGTTCTGGAACAGATTGAACGGTTCCGGCAGAGTGAAGTACGTCACGCCAAAGGCTTTCATCCCTTCCAGCAGGTTATCAACGCAGTTGCGATGCCCCTCAACGCCGAAATCAACGCTGAAACGCGTACGGTCACAGGCAGGGACATTCGCATCGTGGATACCGATGGTGTCCGCGACAATGCGCAGCAGCGGGCGGTTTTCACTCGACCACAGCGCATCGCCAGGTTTAAAGAACAGCGAACGCAGATGCTGGCGGGTATGCACTGGCGACAGCTTTTCGTTCAGGTCGTCGGCATTGACCGCGACAAAATCCGCGGCCTGCTGCCCTTCACTATCAATGACGGTAATAAACTGACCTTTGCGCACACGGAAGGTTTTACCAAAGCCTGCCGGGACCGTCAGGGTTGACTGACACATACTTACTCCTGGGGAATGAAATCGCTGGCCGGCACGGTAAAAGTGGTGCCGAGATACTGCTGCTGAAGTTTGGTCAGCTCGCCATCTTTCTGCATCGCCAGAATATGGTCGCTCAGGGCTTTGTTCAGGCTGCCGTCTTCTTTACGTGTTGCCCAACCCATCCACTGTGACGGACCGACCTCGCCCACCTGCGCCACTTTGCTCGGATACTTCTTCACCACCGGTGCCAGCACCGAGATATCGTCGTAAACGAAATCGGCGCGTTTGGTCATCAGGGTGCTGACTGTTTGATCAAGAGAATCGACGCTGATGATGGTGATCGGTTTTTTACCGGCTTTTTTCAGCTCTTCGTTAAACCCTTTCAGCAACTGCTCCGGCACGCTGGCGGTTTTCACCGCACCGCGCAGACCAGACAGGCTTTCCGGGCTGAGAGTTTTGCCACTGAAGGTTTTGGCTTCATCTTCGCGCACCAGTACACCGTTAACGGTTTTGCTGTATGGCACGGTGAACAGCACTTTCTTCGCGCGCTCGGCGGTGACGTTCAGGGAGGAACCTTCAGCGTTAAACGAGCCGGAAATCAGGCCCGGCAAAATGCCGCTGAACGCGGTTTTCTGAAACTCAAGTTTCACACCGAGGTCTTTGGCGAAAGACTGCATGATCGCCACGCTGTAGCCGGTGATCGCACCACTGTCGTCGGTGTATTCATACGGAGGAAATGTCGGGTCGATACCGACGGTGATTTTGCCGCTGCTTTTGATGTCGGCCAGCGTGTCGGCTTGCGCCTGCGCCAGCGTACCAACAGACAAAAGTGCGGCAATCAGCATTGCTGTTTTTTTCATTATGGTGTTTCCCTGGTGTTGGTGAAATGTCTTTTTCTACTGAGCATATTTTGTGCCAGATTTTTCACGCACCGATCGCACCAGGGGGCAGAGTGATCACTTTTCCCTGTACAATCATTGAGAAACGATTGTTTCTTTATTTTTATTTTAAGTTTCTATGATTTCATTGCTAATGAAACAGCAGGGAACCGGGCAACACCGGATGCACCATTTCAGGGCAAAAACTGGCGCAGAATGCGCCAGCGTGGGGCGTTATTCGAGCTCGTCGAGGGATTGGTGCAGCGCTTCAACCTGCGCGAGGTAATCATTGCTGGCTTTGCCCATCTGGCGTGCCACCAGTGAACACAACAGATTGCAGATGCCGGACAGTGCGGCGGTGCTGTCGAAAATCAGGCTGCTGTCGGTGTGGCAGCGTACCACCCATTGGGCGTGGCGCGCCGGTTTGCCGGACAACACATCGGCCAGATACAACATCGGTACCTGCCGCTCCGCCAGCGCATTCATCGCTGCGTCGAGTACCGGCATACGGCGGCGCAGGCCGACACAGATCGCCACATCCTGCTCACCCAGCGAGGCGAGATGTTCCGCCAGCGAATCGCCGGGACGTGGCAGCAAACGCACATCGGGATGGACATGAATCAGGTCCCGATAAATCAGCTGCGCGATAGTCTGGCTATGACGCCAGCCCATCACCACCACGCGCCGCGCGCGGGCGATAGCAGCAACCGCCTCGTGCAGCTGAGCGCTTTCCAGCGTACGGTAGCTGTTGACCAGATTGGCGATCTCTTTTTCCAGATGCTGCTGCATGATGCTGTCGAGCGGTGAGGCGCTGGGGACAACCTGCAAATAAAGCGGTGATCCGCTGCTTTGCATGTCACGCGCCTGACGGCGTGCCGCTTCGTAGCTTTCATAACCGAGATGACGGAAGAAACGCGTCGTGGTGGCTTTGGAGACCCCGGCGCTGTGGGCCAGTTCTGTCGCCGTGTTCATGGCGAGCTGACCGGGTGCAGCCAGCAATACATCAGCCAGCCGCTGTTCGTGGCTGGAGAGTTGATCCCAGTGCTGACGAATCCGGCCTTCTAACGATGCCGCTTTTGCACTCATGGTGATTCCCTGCAAATAAAAAAACCATCCTGCACAGAGCGTGCCGGGTTGTCATCAGGATTTTTATGGCAAAAAAAAGGTCGCCCTGAAGGCGACCATTTTTTGGTATGGCAATGCGATTATTTGCCTGACGGGCGCAGCGCCGGGAACAGGATCACGTCGCGGATGGTGTGGCTGTTGGTAAACAACATCACCATACGGTCGATACCGATACCCAGGCCCGCAGTCGGCGGCAGGCCGTGTTCCAGCGCAGTAACATAATCTTCGTCGTAGAACATCGCTTCGTCATCGCCTGCATCTTTGGCATTCACCTGTTGCAGGAAACGCTCCGCCTGGTCTTCTGCATCGTTCAGCTCGGAGAAGCCGTTACCGATTTCACGGCCGCCGATGAAGAATTCAAAGCGGTCAGTGATTTCCGGGTTCTCGTCATTACGACGCGCCAGCGGTGACACCTCAGCCGGATATTCGGTGATGAAGGTCGGCTGGATCAGATGTGCTTCAGCGGTTTCTTCGAAGATCTCGGTCACAACACGGCCCAGACCCCAGCTTTTCTCCACTTTGATGTGCAGAGAGTGAGCAATCGCCACGGCTTTGTCGAAGTTATCCAGATCGGCCAGATCGGTTTCCGGACGGTATTTTTTGATCGCTTCACGCATGGTGAGTTTTTCGAACGGCTTACCGAAATCGAAGCTGTGTTCACCGTACGGCACTTCCGTGGTGCCGAGCACGTCCTGCGCCAGGGTGCGGAACAGGCTTTCGGTCAGCTCGATCAGATCTTTGTAATCCGCATACGCCATGTAGAGTTCCATCATGGTGAACTCTGGGTTATGACGTGGCGAAATCCCTTCGTTACGGAAGTTACGGTTAATCTCGAATACGCGGTCAAAACCACCGACCACCAGACGCTTCAGATACAGTTCCGGCGCAATACGCAGGTACATATCGATGTCCAACGCATTGTGATGGGTAATAAACGGACGCGCCGAAGCACCACCCGGAATCACCTGCATCATTGGGGTTTCCACTTCCATAAAGTCGCGACCAACCATGAACTGGCGGATACCGGCCATGATTTTGGAGCGAACCTGGAAGGTGTGACGTGATTCGTCGTTGGCGATCAGGTCGAGGTAACGCTGACGATAACGGGTTTCCTGATCGGCCAGGCCGTGGAATTTGTCCGGCAGCGGACGCAGCGCTTTGGTCAGCAGGCGCAGCTCAGAGCAATGGATCGACAGTTCACCCGTTTTGGTTTTGAACAGCTTACCGCGGGCGCCAAGGATATCGCCGAGATCCCACTTCTTGAACTGTTCGTTGTAGATGCCTTCTGCCAGGTCATCACGCGCCACATACAGCTGGATGCGGCCACCGACGTCCTGCAGGGTGACAAACGAGGCTTTGCCCATAATACGGCGAGTCATCATACGACCAGCCACGCTCACCTCAATGCCGAGATCTTCCAACTCTTCGTTGCTTTTCTCATCATAGCTGGCGTGCAGCTTATCGGAGGTGGTGTCACGGCGGAAATCGTTAGGAAACGCCACGCCGGTTTCACGCAGCGCGCTGAGTTTTTCGCGACGCGTTTTCAGTTCGTTATTTAACTCAAGTGCGGCGTCAGCGCTCTGCGGTTGTTGTTCAGACATGTCGGTTCCTTATAGCCCTGCTTTTAAACTTGCTTCAATAAAACGATCGAGGTCGCCGTCCAGCACCGCCTGGGTGTTACGGGTTTCGACGCCAGTACGCAGATCTTTGATGCGTGAATCGTCCAGCACGTACGAACGGATCTGGCTGCCCCAGCCGATGTCAGATTTGTTATCTTCTGCCGCCTGTTTCTCAGCATTTTTCTTCTGCATCTCAAGCTCGTACAGCTTCGCTTTCATCTGCTTCATCGCCTGATCTTTGTTCTTATGCTGCGAACGATCGTTCTGACATTGAGTCACGGTGCCGGTCGGAATATGGGTAATACGTACCGCGGATTCCGTACGGTTAACGTGCTGACCACCCGCGCCCGAAGCACGGTAAACGTCAATACGCAGATCTGCCGGGTTGATTTCGATATCAATATCGTCATCCACTTCCGGGTAGATAAAGGCCGAGCTGAAGGAGGTGTGACGACGGCCGCCGGAGTCAAACGGACTCTTACGTACCAGGCGATGAACGCCAGTTTCCGTACGCAGCCAGCCGAAAGCATAGTCGCCAGAGACGCGAATGGTGGCAGATTTCAGACCGGCCACTTCACCCTCTGACTCTTCAATAATTTCAGTTTTGAAGCCTTTGGCTTCTGCCCAGCGCAGATACATACGCATCAGCATGCTGGCCCAGTCCTGCGCTTCGGTGCCGCCGGAACCGGCCTGCAAATCGATATAGCAATCGGCGCTGTCATATTCGCCAGAGAACATACGACGGAATTCCAGTTCACCCAGCTTGACTTCCAGTCCATCCAGCTCGGCAACGGCTTCGTTAAAGGTCTCTTCGTCGTCGGCTTCAACCGCCAGATCCAGCAGACCCTGCACGTCCTCCAGACCCTGATGCATCTGGTCCAGGGTATCGACGATGGCTTCTAACGACGAACGCTCTTTACCCAGCGCCTGTGCGCGCTCAGGTTCGTTCCAGACGTCAGGTTGTTCCAGCTCGGCGTTTACTTCTTCGAGGCGTTCTTTCTTGGCATCGTAGTCAAAGATACCCCCTAAGAACGTCGCTGCGCTCGGTGAGGTCCTGAATACGGTTTTTGACCGGGTTGATTTCAAACATGGCTTTTCAGTCTTTTTTGACGATTCGGTGAGAGGAGAAAATAATAACGCGCTAGTTTAACCGAAAGCGCGTTTATTTTATAGCTTTGGTAGCCGCTTATGCCAGCGGCCACAGATGGTCGATAATCAGCTGTACCGAGCGGTTGCCGCGATACTCATTGATGTCCAGCTTGTAGGCCAGTTCGACCTGGCGCACGCTACTGTCCGGCCACAAGGTAGTATCGACGTTAAACGCAATACCATCCAGCAACGGACCGCCGCCGACCGGCTCCACCATCACTTTCAGATGACGTTCGCCCACCAGTTTTTGTTGCAGCACTTTAAAGCGCCCGTCAAATACCGGCTCGGGGAACGCCTGGCCCCAGGGACCCGCTTCGCGCAGCAACTCAGCGGTTTGCAGCGAAAACTCCTGCGCACGCAACTCGCCATCGGACCAGATCACCCCCTGCAATGCTTCGCCTGCCAGCCATTCATCGATTAGCGCAGCAAAACGCTGGCGAAACTCATCAAAACGCGCTTCCTCCAGCGACAAACCCGCCGCCATCGCATGGCCGCCGAACTTGATCATCAGGCCGGGGAATAACGTATCGAGGCGTTCCAGCGCATCGCGCAGATGCAGACCGGCAATCGAACGGCCAGAGCCTTTCAGCGTGCCATCCCCTGCCGGAGCAAACGCAATCACCGGACGGTGAAAACGCTCCTTCAGGCGGGAGGCGAGAATGCCTACCACCCCCTGATGCCATTCGGGATGGAAAAACGCCAGCCCCAGCGGTAAGTCGGTATTCTGCCGCTCCAGCGCATCACACAGCGCCAGCGCTTCGCTTTTCATGCCCTGTTCAATCTCTTTACGTGTCTGATTGAGGGCATCCAGCTCGTTCGCCAGCATACGTGCTTCGGTGATGTCCTCGGTCAGCAGCAACGCCACCCCAACCGACATATCATCCAGTCGCCCGGCAGCGTTGAGGCGCGGGCCGATGGCGAAACCAAGGTCGCTGGCGACCAGCTGACGCGCATCACGATTGGCGATTTCCAGCAAGGCACGAATACCCACGCGGCATTTCCCGGCGCGAATGCGGCTCAGGCCCTGCCATACCAGGATACGGTTATTGGCATCGAGTGGCACCACGTCCGCCACGGTGCCGAGCGCCACCAAATCAAGCCATTCCGCCAGATTGGGTTCGCTGCGCCCATCGCTAAACCAGTTTTGCGTACGCAAATGGGCACGCAACGCCAGCATCAGGTAAAAAGCGACGCCGACCCCGGCCAGCGCCCGCGAGGGGAAATCGCTGTCGCTCAGATTGGGGTTAACAATGGCTTCGGCGGCAGGCAGTGTTTCGCCAGGCAGATGGTGGTCCGTGACCAGCACCGGGATACCGTGCTGATGCGCAGTATCGACGCCCGCATGGGACGAGATACCGTTATCCACCGTGAGGATCATTTCGGCACCGCGTGCGCGTGCCTGCTCCACCACTTCCGGGCTCAGGCCGTAACCATCTTCGAACCGGTTTGGCACCAGATAATCGATATTGCCACCGAGGCTGCGCAGCGCCAGCACCGTCAGCGCCGTACTGGTCGCTCCGTCGGCATCAAAATCGCCGACCACCACAATGCGGCGACCGTCGCGCAGCATCTGATGCAGCAAGGTCACAGCGGCTTCAATGCCGCCTAACGTTTGCCACGGCAGCAGATGTTTCGCGCCGCGCTCCAGTTCTGCGGCATCGCGTACACCACGTTGCAGGTAGAGCCGACGCAGCAGCGGCGGCAAATCGGCAGGTAAAGCATCGTCGGCATGGATTTCACGCCGACGCAGTTCAACAGAATGGATCACTGTGGATTAACCGCCACTTTTCTGGCCATCGAGCACCTGCTTCAGCTCCTGCGGTCCCTGATAACCAGGGATCATCATGCCGCTGTCGGTAAGAATGGCGGGAGTGCCCTGGATACCAAACAGAATGCCAAGTTTGTAGTGCTGATCGAGGTCGATTTTGCAGGTGGCTGGCGCATCCATCTGTGGCGCGTTGCCTTTCATCGCTTCATCAAAGGCTTTGTTACGATCGGCGCTACACCAGATCGCTTTCATCGCTTTTTCCACCTGACCATGCAGACCTTCACGCGGGAACGCCAGATAGCGCACGGTGATGCCCAGCGCGTTGTAGTCCGCCATCTGCTCATGCAGCTTACGGCAGTAACCGCAGGTAATATCGGAGAACACGGTGATAACGTGTTGTTCTTTCGGCGCTTTGTACACGATCATTTGCGGTTCCAGCGCGGCAACTTTTTTCTCCAGCAGCTGGTTAGTGACGTTGACCGGCTGAGCACCGCTGACATCGTACAGCGGCCCCTGAATCATGTGTTTGCCATCTTCGGTGACGTACAGCACACCGCTTTCCGTCAGCACGGTTTTGATGCCAGGCAACGGTGACGGCTGAATCTCCGTCTGTTGCAGGCCGAGTTTTTTCAGCGCCTGCTGGATGGCGTTGTCATCGGCATGAACCAGCCCGGAAAAAGCGCTGACCAACAGAGCCAGCATCGTTAACTGTTTTTTCATCTCATTTCCTTGTTGCCGCGCGTCAGGCACGCGGATGATGCTGTTGATGTAACTGTCGCAGACGCTCAGTGGCGACATGCGTATAAATTTGGGTGGTTGAGAGGTCGCTATGCCCCAGCAACATCTGTACGACGCGCAAATCGGCGCCGTGGTTCAGTAAATGTGTGGCAAACGCGTGACGCAGCACATGCGGCGACAATTTTTCACTGTCGATCCCGGCCAGGATGGCGTAATGCTTGATGCGATGCCAGAACGTCTGGCGCGTCATCTGTTGTGCCCGATTACTGGGAAACATCACATCCAGCGTCTGCCCGTTCAGCAACCACGGACGACCATGCTCCATATAATGCTCCAGCCAGTAAATCGCTTCTTCACCCAATGGCACAAGACGCTCTTTGTTGCCTTTACCGATCACCCTCACCACGCCCTGACGCAGACTGATATCGCTCAGGGTTAAACCCACCAGCTCGGATACGCGCAGGCCAGTAGCATAGAGCAACTCCAGCATCGCTTTGTCGCGCAGTTCGAGCGGGATCTCAATCGACGGTGCCTGCAACAGGCTTTCCACCTGCTTTTCGCTGAGATCCTTCGGCAGGCGCTGCGGCAGCTTCGGGGCGGAAAGCAATGCGCTGGGATCGTCACTGCGCAGCTTTTCACGATACAGATATTGAAACAACCGACGGATGGCGCTCAGGGTACGCGCAGAACTGGTGGCTTTATAGCCGCCTTCCACGCGTTCTGCCAGAAACTGCTGCAAATCGAGCGCCTCCAGCGTCAGCAGGGTACGCTCATGATGGTGCAGCCAGCCGGTGAGGGTTTGCAGATCCTGCCGATACGATGCGAGGGTATTCTGTGCCAGATTGCGCTCAATCCACAGCGTATCCAGAAACTGTTCGATCAGATCACTGTCTTCCACTCTCTCCCTCCAGCTCGTGTGAAATCGTGCTCATTATGCCTGAAAAGCGCCTGCTTCTGGTACAATTGCGCCAAAGTCAGTTTCAGCCAGAGCATTAATTGCATGAATATCGGCCTGTTTTACGGTTCAAGTACCTGCTACACCGAAATGACTGCGGAGAAGATCCGCGACTTTATTGGTGGAGAATTAGTCACCCTGCATAATCTGAAAGATGACGATCCCACGCTGATGGAGCAGTACGATTTGCTGATCCTCGGTATTCCCACCTGGGATTTTGGTGAATTGCAGGAAGACTGGGAAGCGATTTGGCCACAAATCCCGGCACTGAATCTGCGCGGGAAAATTGTCGCGCTATATGGCATGGGCGACATGATTGGCTACAGCGAATGGTTTCTTGATGCGCTGGGTATGCTGCATGAGCTGCTGCAATCGATGGGCGTGCAGTTTGTCGGCTACTGGCCGCTGGATGGCTATGAATTTACCAGCCCGAAACCCCTCACCGCCGACGGCAAACAATTTGTCGGCCTGGCGCTCGACGATGTTAACCAGTTCGAACTGAGTGATGAACGTATCGAACAGTGGTGTGAACAGATTCTGACGGAAACCGCCGCCCTGCTGTAAGGCGTAATGGTTGCCGCTACAGGTTGGCGGTAAAACAGCTGGCGCGTAATCTGCGCCAGCTGTCTTCTGGCATGTTGTCATACATCAGCCATAATCGCCTGCGCTGCCCCTGTTGATTACGCAGCACCAGCAACACGCCAATCGGCAACCAGCCCGGCGCACGCGCATTGCGCCAGTTGCTGTTATCCCACTCCCAGTTACCTTGTTGATCCAGTGCCAGCCGTCCACGACGTTGCTGAAGCAACCTGTGGTTGCGCCAGCCTTCTGCCAGCAGTAATAACAGCAGCGGAACTTTGCCCCAGCGCCACATCTCCGGCCAGGGCAGAGCCACAACCAGCGCACAACAGCAACCGAGCATCAGCGCCTGCAACGCACGCGCGCTGCGCGACGGATGCAAATTACATTGCCACCGGACCGCGTTCACGATTGCGCTGCTGAATCAGTTTCACCATGCGTTTGAACTCGGGGTCAGCAGGCTCACCGTGGTTCATCATCCAGTTAAACAAATCAGGGTCGTCACTTTTCAGCAAGGCAATAAACACCTGCTTGTCGGCGTCGGTCAGAGAATCATATTCATATTTGAAAAACGGCATGATGGCGATGTCCAGTTCCAGCATGCCACGACGGCACGCCCATTGGACGCGGGATTTGTCATGAATATCCATGTGTCTTTTTCCACAGCGGCAAACAATGGCGCTCAGTGTACCTGCTTTTTTTCATGGCTGCAGGCGTGGCTTAGGTTGCTGTGCATCAACGCGCAAAACCCTTTTACACAATGCAGGGTTATCACGCGATTTGTGCGTCGGATTCCGCAAACAGGTTGCAATGCCGCGCGGCTCTTTTAACATGGAATCATTATCTACGGATGAACCCAATAATCAGGAATAGCCCATGCCTATTTATACCCTTCCGCCACGCCAGCCTGCGGCATCTTCTCGTCTGCCATTAACCCTGATGTCTCTTGATGAGTGGGCGTTGGTTTCGGTGCAAGGCAAAGACAGCACCTCCTATCTGCAAGGCCAGCTGACGCTGGACGTGGCGGCTCTGGATGCTACCCAGCATCGCCCGGCGGCGCATTGTGATGCCAAAGGGAAAATGTGGACCAGCCTGCGCCTGTTCCATCGCGGCGAAGGTTATGGCTACCTGGTTCGTCGCAATCTGCGTGACACCCAGCTGGCTGAGCTGAAAAAGTATGCGGTGTTCGCTAAAGTCACCATCGCTGCCGATGACGATGCCGTGCTGCTGGGCGTCGCCGGTTTCCAGGCACGCACCGCGCTGGCAGGTCAGTTCCCGATTCTGCCCGATGCGGCCACGCCAGTGGTACAACAGGACGACACCACCCTGCTGTGGTTTGAACAGCCAGCGGAGCGCTTTCTGCTGGTCACCACCCTGACACAGGCTGAAACCCTGAAAGATAAGCTGAAAGGTGATGCGCAGCTCAATGACAGCACCCAGTGGCTGGCACTGGATATTGAAGCGGGTATTCCGGTGATCGATAGCGCCACCAGCGCGCAGCTGATTCCGCAGGCCACTAATCTACAGGCGCTCGACGCTATCAGCTTTAAAAAAGGTTGTTACACCGGGCAGGAGATGGTGGCGCGTGCCAAATTCCGTGGTGCCAATAAACGCGCCCTGTACTGGCTTGCGGGTAATGCCAGCCATCTGCCACAGGTCGATGGTTCACTGGAATTGCAGATGGGTGATAAGTGGCGTCGTACCGGCACCGTTCTTACAGCGGTTCAGCTGGATGACGGTGAAATATGGGTGCAGGTGGTGATGAATAACGACCTGGAGCCGGATAGCGTACTGCGGGTGGAAGGTGACGAAGGCGGTAAACTGACTATTCAGCCACTGCCTTATTCACTGGAAGATTAATTTTACCCGGACGGCATAAATGCCGTCCCTACGTTTTGTAGGGTACGAATTCATTCGTACCTGGTAATTGATGTTCATGACGCGATAAATGCTACTTACATCACATAGAAGTAAATCGCACAGAAGTGGCAAATGCTGCCACCCAGCACAAAAGCGTGCCAGATCGCGTGATTGTAAGGAATACGCCGCGCGACATAAAAAATCACGCCGAGCGAATAGACAATTCCCCCCGCCGCCAGCAGCCAGACACCGCCTGCTGACAATTTCATCGCCAGCTGATAAATCACCACTAGCGAGAGCCAACCCATACAAAGGTAAGTCACCAGCGATAATGCTTCGAAACGATGGGCGATGGTGAGTTTAAAAATGATGCCTGCCAGCGCTATACTCCAAATCACGACCATCAGACCATGTGCCAGCGGGGATTTCAGTCCTACCAGCAGGAAAGGCGTGTAAGTTCCCGCAATTAAGAGGTAGATGGCGCAGTGGTCGAATTTTTTCAGCCAGTACTTGGCTTTCTGGTGTGGAATAGCGTGGTAAAGCGTTGAAGCAAGAAACAGCAAAATCATGCTGGCGCCATACAGGCTGTAGCTGGTGATTGCCGTAACATTAGCCCGCATTTCAATAGCTTGTGTCAGCATCAATACTAAACCAACGATGCCAAACAGGCAGCCCAAACCGTGGCTGATGCTGTTAGCGATCTCTTCTGCCAGCGAATAGCCATGAGCGATAAGACGGTTCTTTACCATACGAGTGCATCCTGAACAACGAAGAAACAAACTGTGCTTTTTCTGTGCATCAGAGTAACCAGGAATAATTTCAGTGTACACATGTACGCTAAAATTAAACTGTGTATCGGTGTTTCAACCTGAGTGATCAGACAATGGGAAAATGTCAGGAAGATGACAGGCTAATGTCGGCGCGATAAATCGCGCCGCGACGGTTCGGAGAATATCTGAATTCTGGTTAGCGCCCACCCGCTGCATCAATGATGGTGCCGGTGATGTAGGACGCAGCATCGCTTGCCAGCCAGACAATAGCGGCGGCGATTTCCTGCGGCTGACCGCCGCGCCCCATCGGGATCCCACTCGCGACCCGATCAACCCGGCCAGGTTCTCCACCGTCGGCATGCATTTCGGTGTAGATCGGTCCCGGACGCACGCCATTCACGCGAATTCCCTGCAAAGCGACTTCCAGCGACAGGCCTTTGGTCAGGGTATCCATCGCGCCTTTGGACGCGGCGTAATCCACATATTCGTTTGGCGAACCGAGTCTGGCTGCGGCAGATGACACGTTGATGATGGATCCTCCGCTGCCGCCGTGATGCGTCCCCATGCGTTTCACTGCTTCGCGGCAGCACAGAAAAGTGCCGGTCACATTGGTAGCAAACACGCGCTGGATACGTTCCACAGCCAGATCCTCTACCCGGCACTGCTGAAACAGGATACCGGCGTTGTTCACCAGCACTTTCAGCTCAGCATCATGACCATCGAGTTGCCCGAACATCTTCAGCACCTGTGCTTCGTCAGCGATATCGGCCTGAACCGCAAACGCGCGGCCACCCTGTGATGCGATCTCCGCAACCACCTGAAGCGCTTCTGTTTCACGCTGGCGATAATTCACCGCCACGCAGTAGCCTGCTTTTGCCAGTAATAACGCGGTAGCACGACCAATCCCGCGACTCGCTCCGGTGACCAATGCCAGTTCCATATTACCTCCATAAAAAAAGGCCGGTTGCCCGACCTTTGCTGTGATGGGAAAGAGTGTAGCTTACGCGTACTCACTCATCGGGACACAGCTACAGAAAAGATTGCGGTCGCCGAAGACATCATCCAGGCGTTTTACCGTCGGCCAGTATTTATTGGCGCTACCTGCCGGGAACACGGCCAGCTCGCGGGTGTACGGATGCGCCCACTCACCGACAATTTCCATCTGGGTATGCGGCGCATTGACCAGCGGGTTGTCTTCGAGCGGCCATTCACCATCAGCCACACGATCGATCTCCATACGAATCGCCAGCATGGCGTCGATAAAGCGATCCAGTTCGATTTTGCTCTCCGATTCCGTCGGCTCGACCATCAGCGTACCGGCAACCGGGAACGACATGGTCGGCGCATGGAAGCCGTAGTCAATCAGGCGTTTGGCAATGTCCAGCTCGCTGATGCCGGTTTGCTCTTTCAGCGGACGGATATCCAGAATACATTCATGCGCAACGCGGCCATCGCGACCGGTATACAGAATCGGGTAGGCTGACTGCAGACGGCTGGCGATGTAGTTAGCATTGAGAATTGCTACTGAACTGGCCTGTTTCAGTCCTTCTGCGCCCATCATACGGATGTACATCCAGCTGATCGGCAGAATCGAAGCGCTGCCAAACGGCGCTGCGGAAACCGCGCCCTGCTGGGTCAGTACGCCATCAATCTGCACCACGCTGTGGCCCGGCACGAAGGGGGCCAGATGCGCTTTCACGCCGATCGGTCCCATACCCGGGCCGCCACCGCCGTGCGGAATGCAGAAGGTTTTGTGCAGGTTAAGGTGAGAAACATCCGCACCGATGTAGCCTGGTGTGGTGATACCCACCTGCGCGTTCATGTTGGCACCATCAAGATAAACCTGGCCGCCGTACTGATGCACAATCTGGCACACTTCACGGATTGTTTCTTCGTACACGCCATGGGTAGACGGATACGTCACCATGATGCAGGAAAGCTTATCGCCCGACTGTGCTGCTTTCTCACGCAGGTCACCGAGGTCGATGTTGCCCTGTTTGTCACAGGCGACTACCACCACTGACATGCCCGCCATCTGTGCAGACGCCGGGTTGGTGCCGTGTGCGGAACTGGGGATCAGGCAGATATGACGGTCGCCTTCATTGCGGCTTTCGTGATAACGGCGAATCGCCAGCAGACCGGCATATTCTCCCTGTGCGCCCGAGTTCGGCTGCATACACAGCGCGTCATAACCGGTCAGCTGCACCAGCCACTGCGACAGCTGGCCGATCATTTGCAGATAACCCGCTGCCTGCTCTGACGGACAGAACGGATGCATTTCAGCGAATTCCGGCCAGGTGATTGGAATCATTTCGGCTGCGGCATTGAGTTTCATGGTGCAGGAACCCAGTGGGATCATCGCCTGGTTCAGCGCCAGATCCTTTTTCTCCAGGCTGTGCATGTAACGCATCATCTCAGTTTCGCTGTGATGACGGTTGAACACAGGATGTTCCAGAATGGCGCTTTGACGCTGCTGGCCCGCCGGAATCGCGCTGTTTTCAGCGGCAACTGCGCTATCCAGCGCATCAATATCCTGGCCGTGGGCATCGCCCAGCAGAATAGCGAATAACGCCTGCACATCTTCACGACGGGTGGTTTCATCCAGGGTGATACCCACCGCGTTATGGATGTCGCTGCGCAGGTTGACACCAAAGCTCAGCGCACGGTTAAGTACCGCCGCTTTATCAGCCACGTCAACCGTCAAAGTATCGAACCAGCTGTTGTGGCGCAGTTTCAGGCCACCGTTTTTCAACCCGGCAGCCAGAATGCTGGTCAGACGGTGAATACGTGAAGCGATACGCTTCAGGCCAGCTGGTCCATGATAGACCGCATAGAAAGCGGCGATATTCGCCAGCAGCACCTGTGAAGTACAGATGTTGGAGTTGGCTTTTTCACGACGGATATGTTGTTCGCGGGTCTGCATCGCCATGCGCAGCGCAGTGTTGCCCGCCGCATCGCGTGAAACACCGATGATACGGCCCGGCATCGAGCGTTTATGTTCGTCGCGGCTGGCAAAGAAGGCCGCGTGCGGACCACCGTAGCCCATCGGCACGCCAAAGCGCTGCGCAGAGCCAAACACGATGTCTGCGCCCTGCTTGCCTGGAGCTTCCAGCTGCACCAGCGCCATAAAATCAGCGGCGACACTCACCACCACTTTGCGGCTTTTCAGCTCGCTCATCAGTGCGCGGTAATCATGCACTTCACCGGTAGTACCTGCCTGTTGCAGCAGCACACCGAACAGGTCGTCATGATCGAGCGCTTTTTCCGCGCTGTCGATAATCAGTTCAAAACCAAAGGTTTCAGCACGAGTACGCACCACATCCAGCGTCTGCGGATGGATATCGTCGGCGATAAAGAATTTGTTGGCAGTTTTCAGCTTGCTGACGCGTTTTGCCATCGCCATCGCTTCAGCGGCGGCAGTGGCTTCGTCCAGCAGTGACGCCGATGCGATGTCGAGGCCAGTAAGATCCAGCGTCAGGGTCTGGAAGTTAAGCAGCGCTTCGAGACGGCCCTGTGATACTTCCGGCTGATACGGCGTGTAAGCGGTGTACCAGCCCGGATTCTCCAGCATGTTGCGCAGAATCACCGGCGGGGTGATCACTGCAGTGTAACCCATACCAATCCAGGATTTGTAACGCTGGTTCTGACTGGCAATGGCTTTCAACTCAGCCAGCGCCTGCTGCTCAGTGGCGGCATCACCCACCGCGGGCGGGCCCGGCAGTTGGATGTCGGCAGGCACGATGGAACCGATCAACGCTTCCAGTGAGCTGGCACCAATCGCTTCCAGCATGGTGGCCTGTTGCTCCGGCGTAGGGCCGATATGGCGCTCAATGAAAGCACCGTTATGTTCAAGCTGGCTGAGAGTCTGAGTCATTAGCAGTAAATCCTGAGTCGGGCTGGGTATTAATACAGATAAAAACGAAGGTGCCGCCTGGCGACACCTTCTGTTACGCATACTTATTCGTCGATGGAAGCTTTGTACGCATCGGCGTCCAGCATCGAGTCAAGTTCAGACTCATCGCTGGCTTTGATTTTGAACAACCAGCCATCGCTGTACGGATCGCTGTTGATCAGTTCCGGCGAACCTTCCAGTTCTTCGTTAATCTCAATGATTTCGCCGCTCAGCGGGGCATAGATGTCAGAAGCGGCTTTCACTGATTCTGCTACTGCACAATCTTCACCAGCTGCAACAACGCGTCCCACTTCTGGCAGGTCAACAAATACCATGTCACCTAACAGTTCCTGGGCATGTTCGGTAATCCCGACGGTGAAAGTACCGTCGGCTTCTTTACGCACCCACTCGTGGCTATCTTTGTACTTCAATTCTTTTGGTACATTGCTCATCGCCAAATCTCCTGAAAAAAGTTACTGAGCGACCGGCTTACCGGCGCGAACAAAAATTGGTTTGGTGACCTTCACCGGCATTTCACGGTTGCGGATTTCCACAATCGCCTGCTCGCCAATTCCCGCTGGCACGCGTGCCAGCGCAATGCTGTAACCCAGCGTTGGAGAGAAGGAACCACTGGTAATAATACCCTGCTGCGGCTGACCCTGTTCATCGGTGAAACGTACCGGCAAGCCGTTACGCAGCACCCCTTTTTCGGTCATTACCAGGCCCACCAGTTTTTCTGTCCCTGCAGCACGCTGAGCTTCCAGCGCGGCACGGCCAATAAAATCACGGTCGGTCGGTTCCCAGACAATGGTCCAGCCCATGTTGGCCGCCAGCGGTGAGACGCCTTCATCCATCTCCTGTCCATACAAGTTCATCCCCGCTTCCAGACGCAACGTATCACGTGCACCCAGACCCGCCGGTTTGACACCTGCCGCCAGCAAACGCTGCCAGAAATCCGCAGCAGCGCCAGCAGGCAAGGCAATCTCGTAGCCCGCTTCGCCGGTATAACCGGTGGTAGCAATAAACAAATCTTCCGCCTGAACGCCGAAGAATGGCTTCATGCCCGCTACAGCCTCACGTTGTGCCGCGCTAAACAACGACTGTGCTTTTTGCTGGGCATTGGGTCCCTGTACCGCAATCAGCGCCAGATCATCACGTTCGGTCAACGTCACCCCGTATTTCTTCGCGTGTTCACCAATCCATTGCAGATCTTTTTCACGCGTAGCGGAGTTCACCACCAGACGGAAAAAGTCCTCGGTCATAAAGTAAACAATCAAATCATCAATGACGCCACCGGAAGCGTTCAGCATGCCGGTGTAAAGCGCTTTGCCTGGCTGGGTCAGTTTGGCGACATCATTTGCCAGCAGATAACGCAGGAATTCACGGGTGCTCGCCCCGCGCAGATCGACGATGGTCATGTGGGAAACGTCAAACATGCCGGCATCAGTACGTACCGCGTGGTGCTCATCCATTTGTGAGCCGTAATGCAGAGGCATCATCCAGCCGTGAAAGTCCACCATGCGGGCGCCGCTGGCCTGATGTTGTTCGAATAGAGGCGTTTGCTGAGTCATAACCATCCTGTAGAAAACAAGTGAGCGTGACGCGCCTGCGTAGCCATGATGGCTGACGCAAACGTTCTCTTTGCGCTGACGTTACCACCGAACGCTCGAATTAACCATAAGGAAAACGAGGGCGAAACAAAGTCTGTCGCCTGCGAAGCGCCGCACAGAATGCAGGATAATCCACTGGATTTATGTGATTAAACACGCACAAAATACAACAACATAACTTTTATGTAGCAAAATAATGGAATCCAACGCCATGAGTGGGCAAATGGCACCGAAAAAAAACCACCATGACATGAGAAAATATAATGCGAATTCCTGCGTAAAATTAGAATAAATCAAACGAGGCGCAAAAACAGGGCGAGTCTGCATCATGGTGGTGCAAACGGGGAATTAGCTGGGGAAGAATGAATGGCTGTAACGGCGCGATAAATCTCGCCGTTACGGAATTTGTGCAGATTTAGAGAAGGTTAGCGCAGCCAGCCGGGGATATCGTTCAGCCCCATGGCCTGCTTCAGCATCATCGGTTTAACCCCAGGCAGGGTGTCCGCCAGTTTCAGGCCGACGTCACGCAGGAATTTTTTCGCTGGATTACTCCCGGCAAAAAGTTCACGGAAGCCCTGCATACCCGCCAGCATCAGCGCAGCGCTGTGCTTACGGCTGCGCTCATAGCGACGCAGATACAGATGCTGTCCAATATCCTTGCCCTGACTGTGCAAACGGCGAATTTCACCGATCAACTCTGCGGCATCCATAAAGCCCAGATTCACGCCCTGCCCGGCCAACGGATGGATAGTGTGCGCAGCATCGCCCACCAGCGCCAGCCGGTGTGCAGCAAAATTACGCGCATAGCGTGCCATCAGCGGGAAGGTTTTACGCTCGCTCTCCACCTGGCACAAACCAAGGCGCATATCGAAAGCCACAGAAAGCTGCTGATTGAACAGCGCTTCAGGCATATCCTGCAAACGCGTGGCTTCCTGGGGAGACAACGACCAGACAATCGAACTCAGATGCGGGTCCTGCATTGGCAAAAATGCCAGAATGCCGTCACCGTGGAACACCTGGCGCGCCACCGCATCGTGCGGCAGGTCAGTGCGGATATTCGCCACCAGCGCGTGATGATCGTAATCCCAGAAAGTGATCGGGATATCCGCTTTGTCACGCAGCCAGGAGTTGGCACCGTCGGCGGCGATCAACAGACGGGCGCTCATCATGCTGCCATCCTGCAGAGTGATAAAGGCTTCGTTGTCGCCAAAAGCCACCTGCTGCAACTGCGCTGGAGCCAGCAACGTAATATCGCTGCACTGGCTGGCGCGCTGCCATAATGCGCTATGAATCACTGGATTTTCAATGATATGACCGAGGTGGGCTAAGCCCTGCTGCTCATCATCAAAACTGATGCTGCCAAAACTGTCCTGGTCCCACACTTCCATGCCGTGATAAGCGCTGGCGCGCAATGCCAGAATCGTTGACCAGACATCGAGCTTTTGCAGCAGGCGTTCACTGGCCGCATTGATCGCCGATACGCGGATCGATGGCGCAGCTTGCGGATCAAATCGCGGCTCTGCCGCCTTCTCCAGCACCGCAACGCGCAATCCACTGCCTTGCAGCCCGCAGGCGACGGCCAGTCCGACCATGCCACCGCCAGCGATAGCCACATCAAAAGTTTGCATTGCTGCCCCTTAATTCATGCTTAACGTTTTACCCAGCCGAGCGTCCGCGCGGCAAGGGGGTTTCGCAGCCACGGCAGATGGTCCATTGCCACCAGCCCAAGATTTCGTCCTGCCACCAGCGTGGCATAACGGTTAGCAAATAATCGTACCAGACCATCGGTCACGCCAATGGTCGCCGCACGATCCGGTTGGCGTCGAGCGGCAAAATGATGGAGTACCGCATAACTGCCGGGATCCTGCTGGTGACGCCAGGCACTCGCCAGTGTTTCCGCCAGCGACATCACATCACGCAGGCCGAGGTTAAAACCCTGACCGGCAATCGGATGTAGCGTCTGCGCCGCATTGCCCACCAGCGCCAGCCGGTGCGCCACCTGCCGCTCGGCGGTTTGTAACGCCAGCGGGTAAATTTCGCGCTGGCCGGTGTGGGTGAAGCGTCCCAGCCGCCAGCCGAACGCCTGTTGCAGCTCGCGCAGAAAAGTCGCGCCATCCCACTGCGCCAGCTTGTCTTTCTCGTCCAGCGGATGACACCACACCAGCGACATGCGATTGCCCGACATCGGCAACAACGCCAGCGGACCGTGTTCAGTAAAGCGTTCGAAGGCGCGTCCCTGATGCGGCAACTGCGTGGTGACATTGGCTATCACCGCCAGCTGTTGGTAATCCTCCCGCTGCCAGTTGATGCCGCAAGAGGCCGCCAACGGTGAACGTGAGCCGTCTGCCGCCACCAGCAGCGCACCATCCAGCTGTTCGCCGCTGTCCAGCGTGACCTGCACGCTATCAGCACTGCGTGACACCGCCGTGACATGCGCCGGGCAACGTAGCGTCACGCCCGGTGCGCTTTTCAGCCGCTGGAACAGGCGCTGCCCGACATCGAACAGCTCCACCACCTGGCCCAGTGCCGGTAGCTGGTAATCCGCCGCCTGCATCGAAACAAAGCCGGTATGACCACGGTCAGAAACATGGACGTGGGTAATCGGCGTGGCGCAATCCTGCAACGAACGCCACAGATCAATTTCCGCCAGTTGCTGGCAGGTCCCTGCCGCCAGCGCGATAGCGCGTCCGTCATATCCCGGATGCGCACGGCTGTCCGGTTCGCTGCGTTCAATCAGCATCACCGGCAGTTTTCCCTGCGTCAGATGGGATATGGCCAGCGCCAGCGTGGCACCGGTCATGCCGCCGCCTGCAATCAGAATAGTCATGCCTGACGCGCCGCCGCCATTAAGGCTTCAATTGCGTCGGCATCTTTCACCACGCTATCGGTGAGATTCTCGTTGCCTTCGGCAGTGATCACGATGTCATCCTCAATACGAATGCCGATACCGCGATACTGGGCCGGGACTTTGGCATCCGGCGCGATATACAGACCGGGTTCAATGGTCAGCACCATGCCAGGTTCCAGGATGCGGTCGCGGCTCGGGGTGCCATAATGGCCGACGTCGTGCACATCCAGCCCCAGCCAGTGGCTCAGCCCGTGCATAAAGAACTGGCGATGCGCCTGTTCCGCAATCAGTGCGTCCACTTCGCCTTCCATCACACCCAGTTCAACCAGGCCAGTCACCATAATGCGAACCACTTCTTCGTTCACATCATGGATGCTGATGCCTGGGCGGAACATTTCCAGCGCTTTGTACAGCGAAGCCAGCACGATGTCGTAAATGGCACGCTGCGGGTCGCTAAACTTGCCGTTGACCGGGAAAGTACGGGTGATATCACCCGCATAGCCCTGGAATTCACAGCCTGCGTCAATCAGCACCAAATCGCCATCACGCATCTCGCACTCATTTTCGGTGTAGTGCAGGATGCAGCCGTTTTCGCCTGCTCCGACGATGGTGTTGTAAGACGGAAAACGCGCACCGTGGCGATTGAATTCATGCTGGATCTCGCCTTCCAGCTGATATTCGAACATCCCCGGGCGGCAAGCCTGCATCGCACGGGTATGCGCCAGCGCGCTGATCTCACCGGCACGCCGCAGGATGGCGATCTCTTCTGGCCCCTTGAACAGGCGCATATCATGCACCCACGGACGCCAGTCGGTGAGGGTATCCGGCGCGCTCAGATTTTGCCGGAAGCCGCGACGCAGTTTATCCAGCGCACTAAACACCAGGTTATCCGCTTCGGCATACAAGCCCTGGGCGTGATACACCACATCCAGGCCGTTCAACAGCTGATGCAGCTGCTCGCCGATGTCGTCCCACGGCAATGCCCGGTCCACACCGAGTTTTGCCGGTGCCGCATCCTGGCCCAGACGACGGCCAAACCAGATTTCGGCCGTCAGGTCACGCACGCGGTTGAACAGCACGCTGTGGTTGTGGGTCTCATCGCTTTTAATCAACACCAGCAACGCCTGCGGCTCGTTAAAACCGGTGAAATACCAGAAATCGCTGTTCTGACGGAAGGGATACTCGCTGTCGTTGCTGCGCGTCACTTCAGGCGCGGCAAAAATCAATGCGGCACTACCGGGCGCCATACGGGCAATCAGCGCCTGACGACGTTGCTGGAAGGTTTCCAGTGAAATCATATTTGCACTCCCTGTTGAAAAGCGGGCACGGCAGTACCCGGAATGACGCGCTTAGTGTAGCGTTGGCTTCTTCACTTCAGGTGCAGTGGGTGGCTGCGGCTGGGTGAAGGTGTCGTGGCACAGCAATGCGGCAACACGAACGTATTCAATCACTTCTTCAAGTGATTGTTCGAGTTCTTCCTGATCTTCATCTTCGTCATAGCCCAGTTGCGCGATGGTACGCAGGTCATCAATCGCTTCGCCGGTTTCGCCGGTGACTTTGTCCAGCTTCGGCTGAGTCACACCAAGTCCCAGCAGGAAATGGTTGACCCATCCCGCCAGCGCATCGGCACGGTCAAACACCGTGATGTCATCGTCATCAGGCAGCATCAGCTGAAACAGGAAACCCTCTTCATCCAGCGTGTTGGCCAGGCTTTCATGTAACGCCTGTAACGGCTGCGACAGGCTTTGCGAAAAAGCCATGCCTTCGTTGGTGAGATCGTGCACCAGCGTCTTCCAGCTGTTATCCTGGTTGCCGCCACACAGGATGCCGCAAATCAGGCCGTGCATTTCAGCGGGGGTCATTCCCACGCCCTGCTGGGAAAGCGCCGTAGCCAGCGCGTTGTAAGTGGGCGTTGCGTTCTGTAAAGACATAAGCTTTCGTCGTCGTTGGCAGAATAAGTTCGTGTTATGCTACCACCAGGTGCCTCAGGGTTTCCAGAAAAGGGGTTGTAACTTATCACGCGGGTCTATATAGTTGCGCACCTCCCAAGCCATTGACTGCTAAGGGAGATGCGGGCGAAGTAATCAGTCAGGAAGGTGGCATGTCTGCACAACCGGTAGATATTCAGATTTTTGGTCGTTCATTGAGAGTGAATTGTCCGCCTGAACAGCAAGATGCGCTGAATCTGGCAGCTGAGGACCTCAATCAACGGTTGCAAGATTTAAAAGTTCGCACTAGAGTCACAAATACAGAGCAGCTGGTGTTCATCGCCGCGTTAAACATTTGCCACGAGCTGGCACAAGAGAAAGGTAAAACGCGCGACTACGCAGCCAATATGGAACAACGCATCCGTATGCTGCAACAGACCATTGAACAAGCATTAGTTGAGCAAGGTCGCATAACTGATCGCCAGGGCACAAAGTTTGAATAACACTTCATGGTTATCGTGATACAGTAACGGTGAAGTAAATTTTCTCTGAGATGTTTGCATGTGGGCCAGTCCCCTGAGCCGATATTTCATTACCACAGAATGTGGCGCTCCGTAACTTGTGAGCATGCTCGGTCCGTCCGAGAAGCCTGATAGTTGCGACGACACATTCACCTTGAACCAAGGGTTCAAGGGTTACAGCCTACGGCGGCATCTCGGAGATCTCCACTTAGTTCCACATCTGTAATCCCCCGGTACGCGTGATATAGTGGCTGGCAACAGCCGACATTGCCGGGGATATCATGTCTGAACCCTCACTACGCGACCGACAAGACATTCGTCAACACGTGCGCCATTTGCGTCGTAATCTCACGGCAGAACAGCAGGAACAGGCAGCCGATTTGCTGGCTGAACACGCCATCAATTTTGCCCCGATTGCCAATGCCGAACGCATCGCGCTGTTCCTTTCCGTGGATGGCGAACTGAATACCCGCCCGCTCATCGCCAAACTCTGGCAACAAAAAAAACAGGTTTATCTGCCCGTATTGCATCCTTTTGCACCCGGTAACCTGATCTTCCTGCGCTATACGCCAGACACCCCGCTTAGCCCGAATAAATTGCGTATCCCCGAGCCACCGCTGGATATCACCCGCATGGCAACGCTCGATCAACTGGATGTGATCATGGTGCCGTTAGTGGCGTTCGACCATAGCGGGCAGCGTCTGGGTATGGGTAAGGGTTTTTACGATCGCACCCTGCAAAACTGGCAGCAACATGGTGTCCTGCCCATCGGGATAGCGCATGATTGCCAGCGCGTGGAAGCGTTGCCGGTAGCGGCGTGGGATGTGCCTTTGCCTGCGGTGATTACCCCCTCAAAGCTGTGGCAGTGGTGATTGGCGCGATAAATCGCGCCGCTACAAAGATATGCAGCAGCGCGATGTTAAATCAGTACAGCAGACGTGCGCGGATGGTACCCGGAATCGCCTTCATCAGTTGCAGCGCTTTGTCCGCTACATCCTGCTGAGCGTCGATATCGATGACCACATAACCCATCAGCGGAGACGTTTGCAGATACTGGGCGGCAATGTTGATGCCCTGCTCAGCAAAAATCTGGTTGATGGCGGTCAGCACGCCCGGACGGTTTTCGTGGATGTGCAGCAGGCGGCTGGCACTGGCAGCATGCATCGGCAACGACACTTCCGGGAAATTCACCGCAGACAGCGTAGAACCGTTGTCCGAATACTTCGCCAGCTTGCCAGACACTTCCAGGCCGATGTTTTCCTGCGCTTCCTGAGTCGAACCACCGATATGCGGCGTCAGAATCACGTTATCAAATTCACACAGCGGTGAGTTAAACGGATCGCTGTTCGTCGCGGGCTCAGTCGGGAATACGTCAATTGCCGCACCCGCCAGATGTTTGTTCGACAAAGCATCGCACAGCGCCGGAATATCAATCACCGTACCGCGTGCGGCGTTAATCAGCAGCGCACCCGGCTTCATCAGCGCCAGTTCAGCGGCGCCGATCATATTCTGCGTGGACGGGGTTTCCGGCACGTGCAGGCTGACCACATCGCTCATGTTCAGCAGGTCAGACAGATGGCGCACCTGGGTCGCATTGCCCAGCGGCAGCTTGCTCTCGATATCGTAGAAGAACACGTGCATGCCGAGGCTCTCAGCCAGCACGCCCAGCTGCATACCGATGTGGCCATAGCCAATGATGCCCAGCTTTTTGCCACGCGCTTCGTAGGAACCCGACGCAATTTTATTCCAGATACCGCGATGTGCTTTGGCGTTCGCTTCCGGGATGCCACGCAGCATCAGCAGCATTTCACCAATCACCAGCTCCGCCACCGAACGGGTGTTGGAGAACGGGGCGTTGAACACCGGTACACCGCGTTTTGCCGCTGCATTCAGGTTGACCTGATTGGTGCCGATACAGAAGCAGCCAACCGCGACCAGTTTCTCAGCCGCAGCGAAAATCTCTTCGGTCAGTTGGGTACGGGAACGGATACCAATGAAGTGCGCGTCGCGGATGGAGGACTTCAGCGTCTCCGCATCCAATGCACCTTTGTGGAATTCGATGTTGGTGTAACCTGCCGCACGCAGATTATCCAGCGCGCTCTGATGGACACCTTCCACCAGCAGGAACTTAATCTTGTCTTTTTCCAGTGATAACTCTGCCATTTCCCGACCCTATTCAGAATTCAACGAGGGCTGCCATAAGCCAGCCTTCTGTCAAAATATCAAAAAATTCGATTGCAGCAAGACAATCGATTGCCTCCGCCCCAGCACGCGTCAGTGCTGGGGCAGCACAATGCCGTACAAAATCGGGATATGCGCCCGGAGCGAAGAATTAACCTGCTGTTGATGACTGTTTTGTGACATAAGTCACCGAATTTCAGCATACGAAGAAAAGATGTTTTGCGTACGGAAATAAGCGGCGCTACGAGAGCGCCGGACAGATCATTTTTTGATGGTTTTTACGCCATCGGCAGTGCCGATCAGGGCGATATCCGCACCACGCGCCGCAAATAACCCGACGGTCACCACGCCAGGCAGCGCGTTGATGGATTTTTCCAGCGCGATAGGGTCGAGAATGCGAAGATTATGCACGTCGAGAATAATGTTGCCATTATCGGTCAACACGTTCTGACGGTATTCCGGCAAGCCGCCCAGCTTCACCAGTTCACGCGCCACATAGGAACGCGCCATGGGAATGACTTCAACGGGCAGCGGAAAGTGGCCCAGCACATCCACTTCTTTCGACGCATCAGCAATGCAGATAAATTTCTCAGCCACCGCCGAGACAATTTTCTCACGCGTCAGCGCCGCACCACCGCCTTTGATCATCTGCATTTGTGGATTGATCTCATCAGCGCCATCAACGTAAACCGACAGCGAGTCCACTTCATTGAGATCAAATACGTGAATGCCAAGGGATTTCAGCTTCTGCGTTGAGGCTTCCGAACTGGAAACCGCACCCTCGATTTGATGCTTAATCGAGCCTAAAGCATCAATAAAGTGGGCGGCGGTTGAACCGGTGCCAACGCCAACAATGGTGCCCGGCTGCACATATTGCAGTGCTGCCCAACCTACCGCTTTTTTCAGTTCATCCTGGGTCATGGTATGTTTAAAACCTGTGCGACAACGAGGTGCGCGTAGTATAAAACAAGGCGGCATAAAAATGCGCGGCTGTTAAAGGCTTTGTAACTCAGTCCACAAAAACCATCTTTTACATTTTTGTGGCATAGTAACCTCCACCCTGAACGAGAGAGAACAAGAATGAAACGCCCGGATTATCGAACGCTTCAGGCGCTGGATGCTGTGATTCGTGAGCGCGGCTTTGAGCGCGCCGCGCAGAAACTTTGCATTACGCAATCGGCGGTATCGCAGCGTATTAAACAGCTGGAGAATTTATTCGGCCAGCCGCTGCTGGTACGAACCGTGCCGCCGCGTCCGACTGAGCAGGGGCAGAAGCTGCTGGCGTTATTGCATCAGGTGGAGTTGCTGGAAGAGGAATGGCTGGGTGATGAAAATGGTGGCACCACGCCGCTGCTGTTATCGCTGGCGGTGAACGCCGACAGTCTGGCAACCTGGTTGCTGCCCGCGCTGAAGGATGTGCTGGCAGATTCGCCGGTGCGCCTGAATATCCAGGTTGAGGATGAAACCCGTACTCAGGAACGTTTACGTCGCGGCGAAGTGGTAGGCGCAGTGAGTATTCAGCCGCAGCCACTGCCGAGTTGCCTGGTGGACCAGCTGGGCGCGCTCGACTATCTGTTCGTGGCTTCACCTGAATTTGCCGATCGCTACTTTCCCAATGGCGTGACCCGTTCAGCGTTGCTGAAGGCACCGGCCATCGCCTTTGACCATCTGGATGATATGCATCAGGCTTTTCTGCAGCAGAATTTCGATTTGTCGCCGGGCAGCGTGCCCTGCCATATTGTTAACTCGTCCGAAGCCTTTGTGCAGCTGGCACGCCAGGGTTCGACCTGCTGTATGATCCCGCATCTGCAAATTGAGCGTGAGCTGGCGAGCGGAGATTTGGTTGATTTGACGCCCGGTCTGTACCAGCGCCGTATGCTGTACTGGCACCGCTTTGCACCGGAAAGCCGTCTGATGCGCCGCGTGACCGACGCGCTGATTGCGCACGGACATCGCGTACTGCGCCAGGACGACCTGGCCGCCTAAGCCAACAGGGGCGCCGCAGCGCCCCTTCTTATTACTGTGCGTTCGGTTTGATATCGAACACCACATCCACCTGATCGTCAAAGTGAATGCTCTGCTGCTCATAGGTCTGCTGTGCTGAGGTATCCGCTTCGGCGGCTGAGGCTTTAAACATGCGCGCCATCGGCATCGGCTGGTAGTTAGCAACGTGATAACGGATGCTATACACCGGACCCAGTTTGGCGTTAAAGCCTTCGGCCAGCGCCGCCGCTTGTTGCGTCGCATTGGCGATTGCGGCTTTGCGTGCCTGGTCTTTGTAGGTTTCCGGGTGTGCCACGCCGAGGTCCACGGCACGGATTTCGTTCAGACCGGATTTCAGCGCCCCATCCAGCAACTCATTCAGCTTCTCCAGCTGACGCAACGTCACCTGCACCTGACGCACCGCGCGATAGCCTTTCAGCACCGATTTACCCTCTTTGGTGTAATCGTACTCTGGCTGAGTGCTCAGATTGGCTGCATCAATATCTTTCTTTTCGATACCGTTTTTTTGCAGGAAATCAAAATATTGCGCGACACGGCTGTCGGCTTGTTTTTTCGCATCTGCCGCATCTTTCGATGAAACATTCACCACAATCGAAAGCGTAGCGATATCCGGACGGGCCTCCACGCTGGCCTGTCCTGAGGTGACCACATGCGGTCCGTTCGGCAATTCACCCGCCAGAACCATACCAGGCAATGCGCCTGCGCTCATTACGGCGGCCAGCGCCAGTGCTTTCAGTTTCACGGAAGTCCTCCTTGAAGAGTCAGTTCTAAGGCCGCCACTATGGCGAAGCCCGCTACACATTACCATGCGTGATGGTCTGAGTTTTGATTCTGCTAAAAGTTCGGGCACTCTGCTGTTTTATCGTCTCCGCGATCACAAAATCACCGATGTTTATTCGCTGAATTTCCGTACAAATGTTTCTATTAAAGAAACACTCTGACCTCCGGGAGAGTTTCACGATGACAGAGCAGCCAATAACCCAAGCTACCGCAGGCATCCGCGCCGGACGCACCCGCTTTCTGATGCTGGGTCTGGTGTTTATCAACATCATCATCAATTATATGGATCGCACCAATCTGTCGGTCGCCGCCACGGCGATGACGGGCGAACTGCGTTTCACCCCGCTGGAGATGGGGCTGATCTTCTCTGCCTTTGGCTGGATTTACGCCGCGTTGCAGATTCCCGGCGGTTTTCTGATTGACCGTCTTGGTGCACGGCTGGTCTATGGCGTCGGGTTATTTATCTGGTCACTGGTCACTGCGCTGCACGCCTTTGCCGGTAGTTTCCTCGCGCTGTTTGGTTTGCGGCTTGGCGTCGGTGCTTTTGAAGCGCCGGTGATGCCCGCCAATAATCGGGTGATTTCCAGCTGGTTCCCGGAACAGGAACGCGCCAGCGCCATTGGCATTTATTCTTCGGCGCAGTTTGTCGGCCTCGCCTGTATGACGCCACTGCTGTTCCATGTGCAGGATGTCTTTGGCTGGCGCGGTTTGTTTGTGATCACCGGTGTCGCAGGCATGATTTGGGCGCTGGTGTGGTACCTGCTCTATCGTGAACCGACCGAACATAAAGGCGTTTCAGATGCCGAGCTGAATTATCTGCGCAGCAATGGCGCGCTGCTGGAAAGCCGTCAACACGCCAGCCAGCCACGCGCCCGCTGGCAGGATCTGGCGCACATGTTCCGCAGCCGCAAACTGGTGGGCATTTATATCGGCCAGTTCACCATCTCCGCCACCTTCTGGTTCTTCCTTACCTGGTTCCCAACTTACCTGGTGGAATATCGCCATATGGGATTTATTAAGAGCGGCTACGTGGCGGCGGTGCCCTACTTTGCGGCCTTTTGCGGCGTGTTGCTGGCGGGATTCGCCTCCGATCGTATGATGCGACGCGGCGTCTCTGCCAGCGTAGCGCGCAAGCTGCCGGTGATCCTTGGGCTGTTTCTGACGCTGTTTATCCTCGGGGCCAACTACACCGATAACGCGACCCTGATCATGCTGTTTATGTCTGTCGCCTTCTTTGGCAATGGGCTGGCCACCATCACCTGGGTCTTTGTCACCGCGCTGGCACCCCGCCATTTGATTGGTCTCGCCGGAGGGGTGTTCAACTTTACCGGCGCGCTCTCCTCGATTGTGGTGCCGATTGCCATTGGCGCGTTAATTGATGGCGATAATTTTGCCCCGGCACTGGCCTTTATTGCCGTGCTGGCTGCCATTGGTATCGCCAGCTATCTGTTTATCGTCGGGAAAATTGACCATGTCAGCGCGCACTGATCATACGCTCGGCCAGCGCCTGCAACTGCGCCAGCCGCTGGCTGAGATGCGCTTCATCCGTCTGCCAGATTTTGGCGAAAGCCAGTGCCGCACGGTTATTGTTAATCGGCTTCGCCATGCTGACTTCGCCATCATCACGATGCCAGATGAGGGTGTCCTGCGACCGTTTACGTGCCAGCAACGGGGCCAGCTGCGTCCATTGCTCATCACTGAAGCGCGGTCGCAGCGCTTCGTCGCTTTCCGCCGCCAGCAGCGAGACACCAATTACCGACTGCCAGGCAGGCAGCATATGGAATCCCGCCAGCGCCTGGCTGGTACTGGTGCGCTCGCCAGGCTCCGAGTGCCAGATATAGATCACCTGATCCTCCCACAACACGCCCAATGCCACCACGATGTCACGCGGTGCGTGCGCCTCCAGCTGCGGCAGCGCCTGGGCAAACAACGACGAACCCCGAATCGCCTGGGCCGCCAGCGCGTGGACCCCCGGTCCGGGCAAATAACGGCGATGTTCGTCCTGCATCGTCAGGCCGATAGCGGCCATGGTCATCAGCAGACGGTTTACCCGTGTGCTGTTCATCCCCATCTGGCGCGCCAGCTCACGGCAGCCTACGGCTTTGCCACTGGAGACCAGATATTGCAGACAGCGAATACCGTCAATCAGGCTTTGATTGGGTTGAGAAGACATAAGTCACCCTGTGGCGGTCAAAAATTTAATCTTAGCTTCAGAGCTACAGGAATGAAATGATGCAAATTTTCTCCTCTCAGCCCGCCCGTGCGTTCCCACTGCAAACATTGCAGGCCGATGTATTGATTGCGGGCGGTGGCCTGGCGGGCGTCTGTGCAGCGCTGGCAGCTGCGCGTGATGGTTTGCAGGTGGTGTTGATCCAGGATCGCCCGGTACTGGGCGGCAATGCCTCCAGTGAAGTGCGCCTGTGGGCCAATGGCGCGACCTCGCATATGGGCAACAACAACCGCTGGGCGCGGGAGGGCGGCATCATGGGCGAGATCATGGAGGAGAACCTGTGGCGCAATAAAGAAGGCAATCCGGTGCTGTTTGATATGGTGCTGCTGGATTTAGTGCAGGCGCAGCCGGGCCTGACGTTGCTGCTCAATACCACGGTCAGCGAGATCGAAAAGTCAGGACGGCAAATTGAGGCGGTGCACGCCTTCAATGCCATTAACCAGACGCGCTATTTTGTCAGCGCCCGGCAGTTTATCGATGCCAGCGGAGACGGGGTGCTCGGCTATCTGGCCGGGGCGGCGCATCGCGTCGGGGCCGAATCGGTGGAAGAATTCGGCGAGAAGATGGCCCCAGGTGAACATTTCGGCCATAAACTCGGTCACTCGATTTACTTCTACACCAAACGCACCACACAGCCGGTGCGCTTTGTTCCCCCCAGCTTCGCCTTGCAGGATATCCAGGCGATTCCGCGTTATAAACGCCTGACTTCCGAACTGAACGGCTGCGATCTGTGGTGGCTGGAATGGGGAGGACGGCTTGATACGGTACATGAGAGTGAAACCATCAAATGGGAACTGTGGAAAATCGTTTGGGGGGTGTGGGACTACATCAAAAACTCCGGTGAATTTCCCGATGCCAACAACCTGACCATTGAATGGGTCGGCTTAATCCCCGGCAAACGGGAGAGTCGCCGCTTTCTCGGCGCGACCCTGTTGTGCCAGCAGGATATTGTTGAACAGCGGGATCATTATGATGCGGTGGCCTATGGCGGCTGGTCGATTGATTTGCACCCCGCTGATGGCGTCTACAGCGAACATGAGGGCTGCCGTCAGTTCCACAGCAAAGGTACCTACACCATCCCGTTTCGTGCGCTCTACAGCCAGTCACTGGACAATCTGCTGCTAACCGGCCGCCTGATCTCCGCCACCCATGTGGCGTTCGGCAGCGCCCGCGTGATGTGTACCTGCGGCGTGCTCGGGGAAGTGGTGGGACACGCCGCAGCGCTTTGCCAGCAACAACAACTCACCCCGGCCCAGCTGGCCGTACCTGAGCGTATCGGGCAGTTGCAGCAACAATTACTGCGTCAGGGTGCTTATATTCCACGCCAGCAGTTGATCAGCCCGGCTGGCGCGGCAAAAATCGCGGTCAGTAGCACCCTCCAGCTCACTACCCTGCCTGCTGATGGTGGCTGGCATCCGTTGCAATCACGCTGTGCACTGCTGCTGCCGGTGAAAGCCGGTGAGCGCCTGCCCGCGCTGAGGGTACATTTACGTGCCACACAAAAACAGTCGTTACAGGTATCGTTGCTGACCAGCGAAAACCCGGCCAATACCTGCGGCGATCGGCAACTGGCCAGCCACACCCTGCTGGTTAACGATCAGGGCGAGTATCGGCTGGATTTTGCTTACCGCGCCGATTGCGATCGCTATCTGATGATCGCCTTCGCGGAAAACCCGGCGATTGAGGTTGCCCTGACGCGTGTGCAGCTGCCGGGCGTGATGATGGTGTTCAACAGCCTGAACCCGCGCGTGGCGAAGCGGACGCGCCAGATTAACGATGGCGATTATGGTGTCGATGAGTTTGATTTCTGGCTGCCGCGCCGCGCGCCGCAGCAGATACTTTTCGCCTTTAGCCTTGAGGCACCGCTGCAACTATGGCATCGCGACTATCTGCTGAATGGCAAGCTGCGACCGGAAAGCCACACCAACGGCTGGGTTCCCGCGCTCGACGATGCCGCGCCTGCGGTTAGCTGGCAATGGGAGCAACCCCAGCAGGCCAGCCAGTTAACCCTGCTGTTTGATAACGATTTTGACCACGCGATGGAGACAGTACAGATGGGCCACGCGCAGGCGGTAACGCCGCACTGCACCACCCATTATCGTCTGTGGCTGGATGAAATGTTGCTGGCAGAGGTCAGAGACAACCATCACTCCCTCTGCCATCACGCGCTACCCCCTGGGGTAAATTTCCGGCAGATACGCCTTGAGATGCTTGCCAGCGCCGGTGCTGTACCCGCGCTCTACGGTTTGCATCTGCATCACCAGTTGGCGATGCCCTGACGCGCCAGCTGGAAGGCGATCACCCACATTACCGATCCCACCAGCAGGTTAATGATCCGCTGCGCCCGCACGGTGTGCAGCCGCGGGGATAACCAGGCCGCCAGCAGTGCCAGGCCAAAAAACCAGATAACCGAGGCACTGACGCTGCCCAGTGCAAACCAGCGCCGCGCTTCTGCCGACGGTAGTTGTCCACCCAGGCTGCCCAGCACCACAAACGTATCAATATAAACATGCGGATTGAGCCAGGTCACCGCCAGCATGGTGGCGATAATGCGCCAGCGTCCCTGTTTCATGACTTCTGTCGATGCCAGCGACACATCACCCTGCCAGGCATTGCGTAGTGCGCCCCAGCCATACCAGGTCAGGAAGGCTACCCCTGCCCAGGTGATCAGCATCAGTAATAGCGGTGACTGATTGAGCAACGCACTACCACCAAAAATCCCGCCGCAAATCAGCGCGATATCACTCAGCGTACAGAGGGCTGCCGTCATCAGATGATAATGGCGCTTAATGCCTTGATTCATCACAAATGCGTTTTGCGGGCCTAGCGGCAGAATGAGCGACGCCCCAAGAGCAAGCCCTTGTAAATAAACAGATAACACGTAATTTTTCCCATCAACAGTAGCGATGACGTGGAGTATAGAGAGGCGTGGGTATTAGAGGAAATGGAAAGATTTAATAGGTCATTAGCAAAACTGCTAATGACCTGGCAGGATGATTATTCAGCGCGCTCAGCTACCGCAGCGTCACTTTTCACCTGATGGAAATGCACATCCATCTGCGGATAAGGGATGCCGATACCATGCGCATCAAGTGTGCGCTTGTAGTTTTTCAGCAGATCCCAGTAGACGTTTTGCAGGTCGCTGCTTTTGCTCCAGCAACGCACCACAAAGTTGAGCGAGGAAGCCGCCAGCTCGTTCAGGCCGATCTGAATCCCCATATCCTTCAGTACGCGCTCGTCGGCTTCGGTCACTTCTCTCAGCAACGCAATCACCTGGTCCACATCGGCATCGTAAGCCACGCCGATAATAAACTCGTTACGGCGAATGGGTTCACGGGAATAGTTGACGATGTTACCGGCAATGATCTTACCGTTGGGCACCACGACGATTTTACCGTCGGCGCTTTTCATGGTGGTGGAGAAGATCTGCACGTTCTGTACCGTACCCGTCACGCCGCCGAGATCGACAAACTCACCGGTACGGAACGGACGGAAAGTCACCAGCAAAACACCAGCGGCGAGGTTAGACAGCGACCCCTGTAACGCCAGACCTACGGCCAGACCTGCGGCACCCAGTACGGCGATAACCGAAGCCGTCTGCACCCCCACGCGCCCCAGTGCCGCGATAATGGTGAAAGCGATGATGCCATAGCGCACCAGCGCCGACAGGAAGTCCGCCACGGTCGCATCGATATGGCGCGCCACCAGCACCCGGTTGATGGTGTTAGAAATCACGCGCGCCACAATCATCCCGATGATGATGATGGCAATCGCCGCGACAATATTGACGACATAGCTCAGGATCAGCTCCTGATTACGTACCAGCCATCCGCTCGCGTTGTTAATGCCGTCAACGACATTTAAATCTTCCATTTGTTAGCCCTGTTGTTGAGTTTCCCGCAGGAAAGAACAAAAACTGCCAGAATGAATCCGACACTCCCGTGTACAAGGGTAAACAATAATGGGGATGAGCGCCAAAGGTGGTCTGAATTTACTGAATATTCCGAAAATAATGCGTAAAAAAAGGCCCTTTCGGGCCTTTTTTGTACTGTAAGTAAAAATTACAGCACGTCGATAGCGTTCAGCTCTTTGAAAGCCTGTTCCAGACGAACCACCATGGAAGCCTGAGCAGAGCGCAGCCATACACGCGGATCGTAGTATTTCTTGTTCGGGCTATCTACGCCGTTCGGGTTACCCAGCTGGCCTTGCAGATAGTCTTCGTTCTTTTTGTAGTACTGCAGGATACCGTCCCAGGTTGCCCATTGGGTGTCGGTATCGATGTTCATCTTGATCACGCCGTAGCTGATAGATTCTTCGATTTCCGCAGCAGAAGAACCGGAACCACCGTGGAACACGAAATCCAGCGCGTTATGCGGCAGACCGTGTTTTTCGCTGACGTATTTCTGAGAATCACGCAGGATGGTCGGGGTCAGTTTCACGTTACCCGGCTTGTACACACCGTGTACGTTACCGAAGGAGGCAGCGATAGTGAAACGCGGGCTGATTTTGCTCAGCTCGGTGTAGGCGTAATCAACGTCCTGCGGCTGGGTGTACAGAGCAGAAGCGTCCATGTGGCTGTTGTCCACACCATCTTCTTCGCCGCCGGTGCAGCCCAGTTCGATTTCCAGGGTCATACCCAGTTTCGCCATGCGGGTCAGGTATTTGCTGGAGATCTCGATGTTTTCTTCCAGTGACTCTTCAGACAGATCGATCATGTGAGAAGAAAACAGCGGTTTACCGGTTTTGGCGAAGTGTGCTTCACCCGCGTCCAGCAGACCGTCGATCCACGGCAGCAGTTTTTTCGCGCAGTGGTCAGTGTGCAGGATAACCGGCACGCCATACAGTTCAGCCATCAGATGCACGTGATGCGCACCGGCGATAGCACCGGCAATCGCCGCACCCTGCGGTTTATCGGTTTTGTAACCTTTACCGGCGATGAAGGCAGCACCACCATTGGAGAACTGAACGATGACCGGCGATTTCACTTTCGCTGCCGCTTCCAGTACCGCGTTGATGGAATCCGTGCCGACGCAGTTCACTGCTGGCAGGGCGAATTTGTTCTCTTTCGCCACTTTGAAGATTTTCTGAACGTCGTCACCAGTGACAACGCCGGGTTTTACGAAATCAAAAATTTTAGACATGGTTGTGTCCTGTTTCGTTTACCGTTCATCCCCGAATCGAGGGGGACTGGATTTTATGCCCCATAAGCGTCAGGGCAAGCCTTCAGGCGACGCCAGAGCGTCGCCCCCAAATGATTACTGCTTCGCGCGCTCTTCCAGCATGGCAACAGCAGGCAGTTTTTTGCCTTCCACGAATTCGAGGAATGCACCGCCACCGGTAGAGATGTAGGAGATCTTGTCTTCGATACCGAACAGATCAATCGCTGCCAGGGTGTCACCACCGCCTGCTACGGAGAACGCTTCGCTATCAGCGATAGCGTTAGCAATAATTTCAGTGCCTTTGCGGAAGTTCGGGAATTCGAACACGCCAACCGGGCCGTTCCACAGAATGGTTTTGGCGTCTTTCAGCAGTTTCGCCATGGCCAGTGCGGTTTCGTCACCGAAGTCCATAATTTCTTCGTTATCCGCCACTTCGGAAACCTTTTTCACGGTTGCCGGTGCGGTTTCAGAGAATTCTGTGCCTACGCGGGAATCGGTCGGAACCGGAATACCGTACTGGTCACGCAGGCCTTTCGCCGCCGCAACGAAGTCCGGCTCGAACAGGGATTTACCCACGTTGTTGTCGATAGCCACGAAGGTGTTGGCGATACCGCCACCGACGATCACGGTGTCAGCGATTTTCACCAGCGACTGCAACACGTCGAATTTAGTAGAAACTTTAGAACCACCCACCACCGCCACCAGCGGACGCTGCGGGTTGCTCATCACTTTGCCCAGCGCTTCCAGCTCGGCAGACAGCAGCGGACCGGCACAGGCGATCGGTGCGAATTTGCCGACACCATGAGTAGAGGCTTGTGCGCGGTGCGCGGTACCAAAAGCGTCCATCACAAATACGTCGCACAGCGCAGCGTATTTTTTCGACAGCGCTTCGTCGTCTTTCTTCTCACCTTTGTTAAAACGAACGTTTTCCAGCACCACCAGCTCACCCGCAGCGACGTCAACGCCGTCGAGGTAATCTTTTGCCAGGGTAACATTGGTGCCGTTCAGTTTGTCTTTCAGATAGTTAACAACCGGTAACAGGGAGAACTCTTCGTTGTATTCACCTTCGGTCGGACGACCCAGGTGAGAGGTAACCATCACTTTCGCGCCCTGTTTCAACGCCGCTTCGATGGTGGGCAGAGAAGCACGGATACGTGCATCAGACGTCACTTTCCCTTCCTTCACTGGTACGTTGAGATCGGCACGGATCAGAACACGTTTTCCAGCAAGATCCAGATCGGTCATCTTAATTACAGACATGGTGAACCCTCTCGTTGATTCTCATAAGTTTTGCCAGACGCAGACCGCGTCTTACCTGAAACCGCTTGCGGCCATTGCTAACGTTGTGTCGAGCATGCGGTTAGCAAAGCCCCATTCGTTGTCACACCAAACCAGGGTTTTGATGAGGTGGTGACCACTGACCCGCGTTTGGGTGCCGTCCACAATGGCACTGTGCGGATCATGGTTAAAATCGACTGAGACTAACGGTAATTCCGTATAGTCAACTATACCACGAAATGCCCCTTCTGATGCGTTTTGCAGCAAGGCGTTGACCTCACAAGCCTTCACCGCCTGACGTACCGAAACGCTTAAATCAATGGCTGTCACGTTGATGGTTGGCACACGCACCGCGATAGCTTCGAAGCGATCGTTAAATTTCGGAAAAATACGCGTAATGCCCGCCGCCAGACGCGTATCCACCGGAATGATCGATTGGCTTGCAGCACGAGTACGCCGCAGATCACTGTGATAGGCATCAATCACCTGCTGATCGTGCATCGCCGAATGGATCGTGGTGACGGTGCCCGACTCAATGCCAAAGGCGTCATCCAGCAACTTTATCACCGGAATAATACAGTTGGTGGTGCAGGATGCGTTGGAGACAATGCGGTCAGTTTGTTTAAGAGCCTGTTCGTTCACACCGAACACTACCGTGGCATCCAGATCGTTGCCGCCCGGATGCGAGAACAACACCTTCTTCGCGCCCGCCTGCAAATGGGCTTCGCCATCCGCACGGCTGCCAAAAACGCCGGTGCAGTCCAGCACGATATCGACATTCAGTTCCTGCCACGGCAGGGTGGCGATATCGGCCTGATGCAGGATACGGATGGTATCGTCACCGACGAACATCAGATCGCGCTCCTGGCGTACGTCAAAGGCAAAACGACCATGGCTGGTGTCATACTTCAGCAAATGCGCCATCCCGACGGCTTCAGCCAGTTCATTGATCGCCACCACGGTGATTTCCGCCCTGCGGCCCGTTTCATACAGTGCGCGCAGCACATTACGCCCGATACGACCAAAACCATTTATAGCTATGCGAACGGTCATCTCTACCTTCAACAACACCTGAAAAAACGTGCCGTTAGCCTGAGCGTTTCAACCTGTTTTGTACAGGGAATTCTTGCTGGCCAGTACAGGGGGAAAACGGTCACATCGCCACAACTGAAACGGTTCAGCCAGAATAAAGCAAGGAAGGAATAACAGGAATGATTGCGATCAAGTGCGCTGCTGATTATTGGATCTGTGTCACAAAATCAGCCAATTTAAGATTATTACTGGAGGAATAATTGGGTGTTTTTACGCCAAAAACAAATCGGGCGGCACTCAGGCCGCCCGTAGGTCTTACAGAATAGATTTCGCAGTCGCAACCACATTCTCAACGGTGAAGCCGAACTCTTTGAACAGCAGTTCTGCCGGAGCCGACTCACCAAAGGTAGTCATGCCGACGATAGCGCCGTTCAGGCCGGTGTACTTGAACCAGTAATCTGCGATACCGGCTTCAATTGCCACGCGCGCAGCCACTGCTTTCGGCAGCACGGATTCGCGGTAGGCCGCATCCTGCCTGTCGAACGCATCGGTAGACGGCATGGAAACCACGCGTACTTTGCGGCCTTCGGTGGTCAGCTGGTCGTAAGCGGCTACTGCCAGTTCCACTTCTGAACCGGTGGCGATCAGGATCAGTTCCGGCTGACCGGCACAGTCCTTCAGCACATAACCGCCGCGCGCCACGTTCGCCAGCTGTTCAGCCGTACGATCCTGCTGCGCCAGGTTCTGGCGGGAGAAAATCAGCGCGCTCGGGCCATCCTGACGCTCGATAGCGTATTTCCACGCCACCGCAGATTCCACCTGGTCACACGGACGCCACAGGCTCATGTTCGGGGTGGTACGCAGGCTCGCCATCTGCTCAACCGGCTGATGCGTCGGACCGTCTTCGCCCAGACCGATGGAGTCGTGGGTGTAGACCATCACCTGACGGATCTTCATCAGCGCCGCCATACGCACCGCGTTACGCGCATATTCCACGAACATCAGGAAGGTGGCGGTGTACGGCAGGAAGCCACCGTGCAGCGCGATACCGTTGGCGATGGCGGTCATACCGAATTCACGCACGCCGTAATGGATGTAGTTACCGGCCGGGTCTTCGTTGATCGGCTTAGAGCCGGACCACATGGTCAGGTTGCTTGGTGCCAGGTCAGCCGAACCGCCGAGGTATTCCGGCAGGATTTTACCGAAGGCTTCGATGGCATTCTGCGACGCTTTACGGCTGGCGATTTTCGCCGGATTCGCCTGCAGCTGCTCAATGAATTTCTGTGACTCTTCTGCCCAGTTGGCCGGCAGCTCGTTGTTCATACGACGTTTGAATTCAGCCGCCAGCTCCGGGTGCGCCGCCGCGTAGGCCGCGAATTTCGCGTCCCATGCCGCTTCTTTCGCCTGACCGGCTTCTTTCGCATCCCACTGCGCGTAGATGTCTGACGGGATTTCAAACGGTGCGTAGTCCCAGCCCAGCTGTTTGCGGGTCAGCGCCACTTCCGCGTCGCCCAGCGGGGCGCCGTGGGAATCATGGGTACCGGCTTTGTTCGGGGAACCGAAACCGATAATGGTTTTGCACATCAGCAGAGAAGGCTTGTCGCTGACCGCTTTAGCTTCTTCCACCGCTTTTTTGATGGCGTCAGCGTCGTGACCGTCCACGCCGCGCACCACGTGCCAGCCGTAGGCTTCAAAGCGTTTTGCGGTGTCGTCGGTGAACCAGCCATCCACGTGACCGTCGATAGAGATGCCGTTGTCATCATAGAAGGCAACCAGTTTGCCGAGTTTCAGCGTACCGGCGATGGAGCAGACCTCGTGCGAGATACCTTCCATCATGCAGCCGTCGCCCATGAACACATAAGTGTTGTGGTCCACGATGTCGTGGCCCGGACGGTTGAACTGCGCCGCCAGGGTGCGTTCAGCGATAGCGAAACCGACGGCATTGGCGATGCCCTGGCCCAGCGGGCCGGTGGTGGTTTCAACACCAACGGTGTAGCCGTATTCCGGGTGACCTGGAGTTTTGGAATGCAGCTGACGGAAGTTCTGCAGCTCGCTCATTGGCAGATCGTAACCGCTGAGGTGCAGCAGGCTGTAAATCAGCATTGAGCCGTGGCCGTTAGACAGTACAAAGCGGTCACGTGCGGCCCACTGCGGGTTCGTCGGGTTATGGTTCAGAAAATCACGCCACAGAACTTCGGCGATATCTGCCATACCCATCGGGGCACCCGGGTGTCCCGATTTGGCTTTCTGTACTGCATCCATACTTAACGCGCGAATGGCGTTGGCAAGCTCTTTACGAGAGGGCATTTTCTACTCCAGGTCGGATTAATACTTCGCCACTCCTAACTTATTGTAATTAATCAGCTATCAGGCGAAGCAAGGGAAAAGTTGCACATCAATGTACATGAAAATCGGGGCAAAAGTACATGCTGCGGGGTGCTAAATTAGGGAGCCTGCGGTTGCAATTTAGCTGCCGTCTGCTAGCCCGCAGAGATAATCGCAGCGAGGGAATGTGACAGGTGGTTGTTTTGACGTAAATAAAAGGTGAAGACAAATGCGATTGTAGCGGCACGATTTATCGCGCCGCTACGGGGTATATCACCGCTTAAACAGCTGATCCACCATCGAACCTAAATCCAGCTGGTTATCATGCAAACTCTGCTCATCCAGCTGTCCCTGCGGTGACATTTTATCGATCAGTTGCGGCAGCAGCAGCGCCAGTGTCCCGGATGCGCCCGGCACATCAGTACCGAGCTTATCCGCCAGCGACTGCAAATCTGCCTGACCAAACGCCGACTGGATATCGCCACTGTCCACTGGCTGGTTATTGCCGGTGCCAATCCACGAACCCAATACGTCGCCTAACCCGCCCTGCTGGAATTTATGCAGCAGCACTTCAACGCCGCCCTGCTCCTGTACCCAGTGCCAGATAGCCTGCAACTGACCCAGCTGATTGCCCGGCCCGGGGCTACCCTCCAACGATCCGACTAAATCATCCAGTAAGCCCATCATGACCTCCGAAGATTAATTGACCGTCAGTAAGTTTAGCCCTTATTGGCCGCCTGCACGTGAAGCATGTCCAGCGCCAGCGTTGCCGCAGCCAGCGAGGTCAGATCGGCGTGATCGTAACCCGGTGCCACTTCCACCAGATCCATCCCGACAATATTCATGCCCTGCAAACCACGAATCAGCTTAGTGGCTTTATCGGTGGTCAGGCCGCCAATCACTGGCGTGCCGGTGCCCGGTGCGTGGGCCGGATCGAGGCAGTCGATATCGAAGGTCAGATACACCGGCAGATCGCCCACGGTGCGTTTTATTTCCGCCAGGATGTCATCCACGCTACGGTCGTTCACCTGCGCCGCATCCAGCACGTTAAAGCCGAGGCTCTTATCAAACTCGGTACGGATACCGATCTGCACCGAATGATTCGGATCGATCAGCCCTTCTTTCGGCGCGGTGAAGAACATGGTGCCGTGGTCAAAGGTTGGGCCGTTGGAATAGGTGTCGGTGTGCGCGTCAAAGTGCACCAGCGCCATTTTGCCGAAGTGCTTCGCATGGGCGCGCAACAGCGGAAGCGTGACGTAATGGTCACCGCCGAACGTCAGCATGCGTTTGCCATTTGCCAGCAGCTTTTCGGCGTGCGCCTGCAGTTTGTCAGACAGATCCTGCGAATCGCCGAAGGCGTACACCAGGTCGCCACAGTCCACCACGTTGAGACGCTGGCGCAGATCAAAATCCCACGGCCAGCGGCAGCCTTCCCACGCAAGGTTGGTGGAGATCTGACGGATCGCCCCCGGCCCTAAACGGCTGCCCGGACGGCCTGATGTTGCCGCATCGAAAGGTACGCCGGTGATCACCCACTCGGCATCGCTGTCGTAGGGCTGGAAGTTAACCGGAAAACGCATGAAACCAAAGGCGTTCGAAACCAGGGAGTTATCATATTGATTACCCAGGGTGTTATACATAAATCGTCCTCTTTAGATCCTGAATCAGCGTATTAAGTTATAGGTGAAATATGACCAAAAAAAATCCCTTCCGCGTCGTTAAACCCGACGAGGAAGGGATTTGATGGCGCTGATTATCGCGAAGATTGGCTCCGCCTGCAATTAACGTTCGCGCAAGGCTTCTTTGGCGCGGTTAAACGGTTTAATCAGATAATCCATCACCGTCTTCTCACCGGTTTTAATATCCACCGTCGCCACCATACCGGGGCTGATCGAGAAACGTTTACCGGCCTTGTTCTGCACAAAATCATGGTCGGTGCGAATATAGACGCGGTAGTAATAAATCTCCGGTTTCACCTCATCCTGGATGGTATCCGGCGAGATGCTCTCCACCACGCCATCGAGGCCGCCATAAATGGAATAGTCATAGGCGGAGATCTTCACCAGCGCTTTCTGATCCGGATGAATAAACGCGATATCACGCGGGGAAAGGCGCGCTTCAATCAGCAGATGATCGTCCATCGGCACGATATTCATCAGTTCGCCATTCGGCGGGATAACGCCACCTACCGTGGTCACCTTGATATCTTTCACCACGCCGCGCATTGGTGCACGAATCGTCAGGCGACTCACGGTATCTTCGCGCCCTCTGACCGTCTGCAACAGGCTATCGGCTTCTGCCGTGGCTTTCGCCAGATCCTCACGCGCCTGCACATAATATTGTGAGCGCACATCCGTCATCTTCAGTTCGAGGTCTGACTTATCACGCTGCAAACGCAGCACTTCGACGCTACTGGCTGCGCCGGTTTTTGCCAGACGCTGGGTAATCGCCAGCTCACGGTTCGCCAGATTGAGCGATTGCTGGATTTGCGAGGTTGAATCCCTCAACTGCGCACGACGCGTGTTGTACAGACGGGTTTCTGAGGCGATCAGGTCAGGAAATTTATTCAGCGCGGCCGGAAACGTCAGCGGCAGATCGTTGACCTCGGCATTAAGGCGCGCACTGGCCGCCAGCGCAGCACGGTAACGGGCGGCACTCTCCCCCACGCTGGATTCCGAGCGAATCGGGTCCAGTTTCGCCACGATTTGTCCAGCCTCGACATGGCTGCCTTCGTGCACAAAAATATCGTCAAGGATGCCCCCTTCCAGCGATTGCAGCACCTGATCATGGGAGCTGGGGATCACTTTGCCGGTGCCGGTAGAGACTTCATCCAGCACGCCAAACCAGGCCCAGATGCAGCTGACCAACAATAAAAAGAAGCTGATGATGATCAGACGTACCGCGCCTGAATAATGCGTTTCCGATTGCAGATCGCCCGCCAGGTCGTCAGAGCTGTCGCCTTCCGCCGCCACCAGCCGCAGTTTTGCCGGTAAGTGTTTCATGGGTTGGCCTCCGGACGCGGATTCGACGCGCGTGGCGGTGGTAATGCATTCTCTTTCGGGCTGTCCATCACCAGTTGTCCCTCTTTTAATACCAGGATGCGATCCACCAGCGCCAGAATAGCCGCCCGGTGGGTAGCGACGATCAGGGTGCGGCCATTCAGCCACTGCCCGAGCCGCTCGATAAACTCTTTTTCTGTGTGAGCGTCCAGCGATGCGGTGGGCTCATCCAGCAGGACGATATTGGGATCGCGCAGCAGCATCCGCGCCAGCAGCACTGACTGGCGCTGACCGCCCGATAGTCCGACACCACCTTCCATCACCGGATGATCAAGGCCGAGCGGCAAACGGTGGATAAAATCAGCCCCGCCACTCACCACCAGCGCGGCAAAAATGGCGTCATCGGTGGCGTGTGCCGCGCCCATTGTCAGGTTTTCCCGCAATGTGCCGTGGAACAGGCGCGCGTTTTGCGTCATCAGGCCCACGTTGCGCCGCACATCCGCCAGATCGATATGCGGCAGGCTGAGGTTGTCCAGCAGCAGCTCACCGCCAATCAGCTCTATGCCACCAATCATCGCCTGCAGCATGGTCGATTTACCGGCTCCGTTACGCCCCAGCACCGCAATGCGTTCGCCCTGCTTGATCGTCAGACGGTTGATGCGCAGCGCCACGGTGAGCGTGTCGCTGTAATAACGGAACATCGCGTCGTTAAACTGATAGTTACCAAACAGCACCGGGCAATGAATGCGGGTTTCGTCGGTGCTGTTCTCCACCGGCAGCGCCATCAGGCCATCAAGGCTGGTTTTCGCCGCTTTGACCTGCTGCCAGCGTGCCAGCACGCCACACAACGTCGCCATCGGCGCAATCATGCGTGATGACAACAGCGATGCCGCCACGATGGCACCGGTGGTGATATCGCCGTCGATAACCATCGGCGCACCAATCACAATCACCGTGGCATAAACCATGCCCTGAATGGTGACGCCCCAGCTCATCAGCGAGTGCATCGCTTTACGCGTCTCCACGCCCGATTGCGCGGTGATGCGAATATAGCTGTTCCACTGTTGCAGAAAGCGGTCCTCCGCCTGCATCAGCTTGATATCCTCCAGCCCCTGCACGCTCTCCACCAGCACCGCATTGCGTAAGGTCGATTCCTTCAGCGCCTGCTGCGCCAGCTTCGACAGTTTTTTCTGCATAAACACACCCGGCAGCACCATCAGAATCACCGCCACCGGCGCGACCCACGCCAGCTGCGGAGCGATGATCGCCATCACCAGTAAAAACAGCAGGAAAAACGGCATATCGACAATCGCGGTCACGGTGGTGGAGGTGACCATCTCGCGGATCGCCTCCAGCTCGCGCAGCTGCGAGATAAAGGTACCGGTGGAACGCGGCACCGCGCTGTTGCGCAGGCGCAGCGCATGACCAAATACCCGGTCGGAGACGCGCATATCCGCCCGCTTGCCGAGCAGATCGGTCACATGATCGCGCCCGACGCGCAGGATGTAGGTGAAGATCACCGAGATAATTACCCCGATATACAGCACATACAGCGTGGGATAGGATTGCGCCGGGATCACCCGGTCATAGACCTGCATCGAAAAGATGATCCCCACCAGCGCCAGCAGGTTGATCAGAAACGATCCCAGCATCACATAACCATAAGGGTGTAGATCTTTCAGTACCAGACGGCGTAACCAGTCCGGTTTCATGGCTTCGAGATAGCGATCGACCCGGCTGTCTTTCGCCGGTGCCAGCGGGCGCAGCGCGGCGGCAAAGCAGATGTCCGGCAGCAGCGCCAGCAGCGAAACGGGCGTCGGCTGTTCATCACCGGCAAAGTGCACACGCACTTCGTCTTCGCCATCGAAGGCGGTGATCACCCCCACCTGGCCATCTACCAGTTCCACAGCCAGCGGCAGACGCCAGTGGGTCAGCTGCCATTTGTCATCCTCATACAGCTGTAACGATAAACCGGCCTGACGCGCCAGATGGCGTAACGCCTTGTCGCGCGTCTGTTTGCCCTGCCACTCGCTGGAGGCGAGGATCATGCCCGGCGAACAGGGTAAGCGATAATGTGTGGCGATCAGGATGATCGCCGTAGCCCATCCGTGTAAGGGAACGCCTCCTTCAGCCTGATCGGGTTTTCCGCCAGGGGCGTCGGGTATTTGCAGTTGCGTCATGGCTGGATCTCCACGGACTGGATCCGCTGATTATTCAAAGCAAACGCCGACCGCATATGCCCGGTGCTATAGAGGCAATCGAGCTGCAGCGAGCGTAACTGGCTGATGGTTTGCTGAAGCGTGAAACGGGTCTGGTACACCTCCTGCTCGGCGTTCAACACATCAAGCAGAGGACGGGTGCCCAGTTGCAGATATTGGTCCTGGTAGAGTTGCTGAGTTTTCTCAGTCAGCTGTTGTTGTCGTCCCAGAATGTTGAGACTGAGGGCAAGACTTTGTGACTCATTTTGCGATTCACTCAGCTGTTGCCGCGCTTTTAAACGCGCCGAATTGACCGCCGCATTGGCTGAACTGAGTGCATTGGCGGCCGCATCACGACTGGCGGTCATCCCACCGCCCTGATAAATCGGCATCTCCACTTTGACCCACGCGGAATACTGGGTGCGATCCAGCGTTTCGCTGCTGGCATAGTGGTCGTTGAGATAATGGGTAACTTCCGGTTCGAGTGAGATGGTCGGCAACATTTGCGCGTTGGCGTTATCCAGCTTGGCCTGCGCCTGATTGGCCGCCGCCCAGGCGGCGAGCACCGCCGGAATCAGCCGATCTTCCGCCTGGGATGACTGGCAGGATCGCATCAGTTTTGCGGGAAAATCATCACTAACGTTATTCACCGTGGGCCAGCCGAGATAGGTTGCCAGCGTAGCGCGCCAGCGATCAAGATTGGCCTGATATTGCGTCAGGGTGGTACGCGCCCCTTCAATACGCGCATCGGTTTGCGTGGCATCAGAGAGTGACGCCGCCCCTTCGTCGTTACGCTGGCGGGCCAAATCACCAATTTTACTCAGCGCTGCCAGCTGCTGTCGGGCAATGACCACCAGCTGCTGATAGCCCTGCACTTCAATCAGGGCAGCAGCCGTGTCATGTGCCACGGTGTCGATGCTGACCAGTACGTTGGCCTGCTCCTGCGCCACGCCCGCTTCGGCGGATCGCACTGAGCTGCTGACTTTGCCAAAGTCATACAACATTTGTGATATCGAGAGGACAAAAGAGGGACTGTAGCCCTTTTCCGTGTAGCTATTGGAGTAGCCGTTATTCATCCCGGCGCTGATTTGTGGATAGTATTTGGCCTTCGCCACATCAACCTGATCGGCCTGCTCCAGTAGCTTTCCCACCGCTTCGGCAATATCGGGATGCCAGTGCACCGCCCGCTGTACTGCCTGATTAAGCGTCAGGGTATCCGGGACGTGGTTCAGTGCGGGTTCCGCCACTTCGCCGGTTAATGAGGGCAGGTCCTGCGGTTGTGACAGACCCTGTGTGGTAATGCGACCGGCCCTGGTCAGGGCAGTATCAGCCGCGTTTGCTTGTGAATGAGTGAGAAAGGCAATGCCAGCACAGAAAACGCTGAGCTTCCAGGAACGGCGAGATAGTGCGCTTGATTGCATCAGGTCCATCGATAGTCCACCCGTGATTGATAGAAACAGGCACATCCTTGTGCCCCGGTTCATCCCTGCCTGCCCCACAGCGCTTACGCCGTATGGGTTTGATGCGGTTGTTGCAGCAACTCCTCCAGTGATGCGTTAGTGCCTTCCAGCGTCACCAACTGGGTACTGCTGTACGCCGTACCGGTGCCATCACGGTCAATCGAGAGCACGGTGCTGCCATCAGCGGTATGATCCACTTTCACAAAATCATTAATGTTACTTGTGTCGTCATTCCAGCCGATAAGCAGGTTGCTGACGTCGATCTTGTCGCCATTTGTGACCGAGAAATCAGTCCAGGTATCATGACCATTGCCACCTGTGGCATCGGCGCTGTTCAGCAGGTGGTAAACCAGCGTATCTGTTCCGGCACCCGAGGTGATGGTGTCGTCATAGGCACTACTGGTCAGCGTATCTGCCGCCGCCGTTCCGGTGATGGTCGGATGCAGCTCAATGGTGAACGAGTTGCTGATCAGGGTGCCGTCGGTTGACGCCAGGGTGTAGCTGAACACTTCCTTATGGGTGATGTTCTGCACGTTAACGTCGGCACTCAACGCGTAGGTGTAGCTGCCGTTGGCAGCAATACTTAACGTACCGTAATCCCCCGCCACCAGGGTGTTACCGCTACTGCTCACGGTCGTGGTGTCACCATGCTCGTTGGCGATGGTCAGCGTACCGGTGTGGCTGGTACTGCTGTCGGCCCAGATGCTGCCGCTCACCGAATGGTCACTGTCAGTGGTGGTCGCTTCTGCGAAGAGGCTGTTGACCGACAGCAACGATGTCGTCGTTGTGCCATGTACCAAATCAATCGTCAGCGTGGCAGTAGTCACAACCCCCTGAGCATCCGTCACCGAATAACTGAAGGTGTCGGTAGTGGGTAACGTACCTGCATCCAGACCAGCCTTCAGCGTATAGGTGTAGTTACCGTGTGAGTCGATGGTCAACGTGCCATAGGCGGTGCTGAACGAGGTACTTGTCCCCACCGTATGACCCGAGACCGATGTCACTGCCGTGCCTGTCGGCACCGTACCTGCAACTGAACTGGTGTCGTTGGTTAGCAAGTTGCCGGTGACAGTGGCCGCCACCGTCGCCGCGATGGTGGTGATATCCGACACCGTGGTAACACTGGTAGAAGGCAGTACACTGATTCCGCTACTGGCCCCCAGTACAACGGCGTAAGTCCCAGTGCCCAGATTGCTATAGGTTATGTTGGATCCGGTTTGTGTCAGCAACGACAGTATCGTCGTGGAGATGTAGTTAGTCGTGGTGGAGATAACCTTCCAGGTACCATCCGTCTGCTGCTGGTAAAGATACAGCGAGTAGCTACCTATCAGAGATATCAGGCTGGTCTCAGACGCGTGCAACGTCACTGTTCGCGTATCACCGGTGCCGACGTTAATCATGTAGGCATTGGAGCTGCTCAACACACCGACTCCAAGCACGCTACCCAGATTGACACTCAACAACGCGGTACCCGTATTTGTGGTACCTGTGGTGTTGCTGATCGTTCCTGAAGTGGTGCTGTAATCCAGTTCGTTGAAGTCATTAACCGCGACAATTTTGATGGCACCCAGCACCGTGGCGGTTGGTGAGGTGTTACCCGCCGCATCGGTCAGGGAGACAGACAACGTTGCCCCGGTTGTTTGCGCGGTGGTCAGCGTGACCGAGAAGCTGCCGGTGACGCCGACGGTGCCAGTACCGATGGTGTTACCTCCGGCATCTTTCACCGTCACCGTGCTGCCCGCTTCGCCCGTACCGGTCAGTGTGGTACCCGCCGAGTTGACCGCCAGCGCGGTGGCAGCTGTCGGTGCCACGGTATCCACATTTACCGTCGCCGTGGTGATGTTACTGACGTTGCCTGCCGTATCCGTTGCCGTGACGCTTATCGGATGAGAACCGTCAGCCAGCACCGCTGTGGTAAAACTCCATGTCCCACTGGCTCCAACCGTGACAGAACCGATGATGGTCGCACCATCATAAATGGTGACACGACTGCCCACCTCTGCCGTACCGCTCAGTACCGGCGTGGTGTCTCTGGTATAGCCACCATTCGGTATCGTCACGTTTGGCGTGACGTTATCGGCGGTGACCGTCAGCGTCGAAGCCGTCGGTGCCACCGTATCCACCGTCAGCGTAACTGACGCGTTCGGGCTGACGTTGCCCGCCGCATCGGTGGCGGTGACGTTCAGGGTGTGGGTGCCTTCAGTCAGGGTGCTGGTGGTAAAGCTCCATGCCCCACTGCTGGCCGCCGTGGTGGTGCCAAGCAACGTCGCACCGTCGTAGATGGAGATCTTCGCCCCGGCTTCCGACGTGCCGCTCAGCAACGGCGTGTTGTCATTGGTGGTGCCATTGTTGGGAATGGCCACCGCCGTACCGCCGTTGTTGTTGCTGGCCGCCAGGCCGGTCACCGCTGCCGGTGCCACGGTATCGATGATCACGCTGGCGGAGGTAGTCCCACTGACGTTGCCCGCCAGGTCAGTCACCGTGACACTCAGCGGATGGGTGCCATTGGTCAGCGTGGCGGTGGTGAAGCTCCAGGTGCCGCTTCCCCCTACGGTTAACGTACCCAGCACCGCGCTGCCGTCATAGATGGTGACTTTGCTGCCGATTTCTGCCGTACCGCTCAGCGTAGGTGTCGTGTCGTTGGTCGAGCCGCCACTCGGCACTGTCACGTTTGGCGTGACGTTATCGGCGGTGACCGTCAGCGTGGAAGCCGTCGGTGCCACAGTATCAACAATCACCGTCGCCGCCGTGGCTGGGCTGACGTTACCGGCCGCATCTTTCACCGTCACGCTCAGCGGATGCGTACCGTTACTCAACGCACTGGTGGTGAAGCTCCATGCTCCTCCCGCACCAACAGTGACCGAACCCAGCACCGTACTGCCATCAGTAATGGTGACGACTGACCCCGCTTCTGCCGTGCCGCTCAGAGTTGGCGTGTTGTCGTTGGTGTAACCACCACTCGGTATCGTCACGTTTGGCGTGACGTTATCAGCGGTGACCGTCAGCGTCGAAGCCGCCGGTACACCGGTATCCACCGTCAGCGTCACGGACGCGTTCGGGCTGACGTTGCCCGCCGCATCGGTGGCGGTGACGTTCAGGGTATGAGGACCATCAGCCAGCGTCGATGTGGTGAAGCTCCATGCCCCGTTGCTGCCTGCGGTCACCGTACCCAGCAATGTCGCACCATCATAAATAGCGACTTTGCTGCCCGCTTCCGCCGTGCCACTCAGGGCCGGGGTGTTGTCGTTAGTGCTACCGTTGTTGGGGATCGCCACTGGCGTACTGCCGTTGTTGTTGCTGGCCGCCAGACCGGTCACCGCTGCCGGTGCCACGGTATCGATAATCACACTGGCAGAGGTGGTGCCACTGACGTTGCCCGCCAGGTCAGTCACCGTGACGCTCAGTGGATGGGTGCCGTTGGTCAGCGTGGCGGTGGTGAAACTCCAGGTGCCGCCTGCACCAACCGTCACCGTCCCCAGCACCGTGCTGCCGTCAGAGATAGTGACTTTGCTGCCCGCTTCTGCCGTACCACTCAACACTGGCGTGCTGTCGTTGGTCGAACCGCCATTCGGTACCACCACACCCGCCGCATCGTTGGTAATGACCAGCGTCGAGGCCGCCGGTGCGACGGTATCGACAATCACCGTCGCCGCCGTAGCCGGGCTGACGTTACCCGCCGCATCTTTCACCGTCACACTCAGTGGATGCGTACCATTACTCAGCGCGCTGGTGGTGAAGCTCCATGCACCGCCCGCGCCTGCCGTCACAGAACCCAGCACCGTGCTGCCATCAGAGATGGTGACCACCGCACCTGCTTCCGCCGTGCCGCTCAGGGTTGGCGTGTTGTCGTTGGTGTAGCCACCACTCGGTATGGTCACGTTTGGTGTGACGTTATCGGCGGTGACCGTCAGCGTTGAAGCGGTTGGTACGCCGGTATCCACCGTCAGGGTCACGGACGCGTTCGGGCTGACGTTGCCCGCCGCATCGGTGGCGGTGACGTTCAGGGTATGAGGACCATCAGCCAGCGTCGATGTGGTGAAGCTCCACGCCCCGTTGCTGCCTGCGGTCACGGTACCCAGCACGGTAGTGCCATCAGAGATGGTGATTTTGCTGCCAGCTTCCGCCGTGCCACTCAACAACGGTGTGTTGTCGTTGGTGGTGCCGTTGTTAGCAATCGCCACTGGCGTACTGCCGTTGTTGTTGCTGGCCGCCAGTCCAGCTATCGCCGCTGGCGCTACGGTATCGATGACCACCGTCGCCGAGGTGGTGCCACTGACGTTACCCGCCAAATCAGTCACCGTGACGCTCAGCGGGTGAGTACCATCGAGCAAGGCAGTTGGGATAAAGCTCCAGGTACCACCCGCGCCAACCGTCACCGTACCCAGCACCGTGCTGCCGTCAGAGATGGTAACTCTGCTGCCAACTTCCGCCGTGCCGCTCAGGGTTGGCGTGTTGTCATTCGTCGAACCGCCGTTTGGAACCACCGTGCTGGTGACATCGTTGGTCACTACCAGCGTGGAAGCCGCCGGTGCCACAGTATCGACAATCACCGTCGCCGACGTGGCCGCACTGACGTTACCCGCCGCATCTTTCACCGTCACGCTCAGCGGATGCGTACCATTACTCAGCGCACTGGTAGTGAAGCTCCATGCGCCACCCGCGCCTGCCGTCACGGAACCCAGCACCGTGCTGCCATCAGAGATGGTGACCACCGCACCCACTTCCGCCGTGCCGCTCAGGGTTGGCGTGTTGTCGTTAGTCGAGCCGCCGCTCGGTATGGTCACGTTTGGCGTGACGTTATCAGCGGTGACCGTCAGCGTCGAAGCAGTTGGTGCTGTAGTATCCACCGTCAGGGTCACGGACGCGGTCGGGCTGACGTTGCCCGCCGCATCGGTGGCGGTGACGTTCAGGGTATGAGGACCATCAGCCAGTGTCGATGTGGTGAAACTCCACGCCCCGTTGCTGCCTGCGGTCACGGTACCCAGCACGGTAGTGCCGTCAGAGATGGTGATTTTACTGCCTGCTTCCGCCGTGCCACTCAACAACGGTGTGTTGTCGTTGGTGGTGCCGTTGCTGGCAATCGGTATCGCCGTGCTGCCGTTGTTGTTGCTGGCAGCCAGGGTCACCGCGCCCGGTGCCACGGTATCAATCACTACCGTAGCCGTGCTGGATGCCACACTGACGTTACCTGCCGCATCGGTCGCCCTGACGCTCAGCGCATGACTGCCCTCGGCAAGGGTGGCGATGGTGAAACTCCAGGTACCGCCTGCACTCGCTGCGACAGAACCCAGCACCGTGGTGCCATCGTAGATAGTGACCACGCTGTTCGCTTCCGCCGTACCGCTCAGGGTTGGCGTACTGTCGTTGGTGGAACCGCCATTCGGTACTACTGCGCTGGTGACATCATTGGTCACCACCAGCGTTGCGGCAGCCGGTGCGTGGGTATCCACCGTGAACGTCACCGCAGTGGAGTTGCCGCTGGCATTACCGGCTGCATCGGTCGCCGTTACGCTCAGAGTATGCGAACCGTTGCTGAGGGTCGGAGTATTGTAGCTCCAGTTACCCGAGGCATTCGTGATGGTGGAACCTACCACGCTGGTGCCATCGTAAATGGTGATCACCGCATTCGCCTCTGCGGTGCCGGTGAGCAATGGCGTGCTGTCATTGGTTGAACTGCCGTCCGCAATCGCCACTGGCGTGCCGCTGCTGTCGTTGCTAACCACCAAATCAGCCACGGTAGCCGGAGCAACGGTATCGACGGTGATATTGATGGTAGCGGAGGTGGCACCAGGGTTACCCAGGCCATCCACCGTGGTAATGAACAGCGCATGGGCACCATCAGCCAGCACCGGTGAGGGCGTGAAAGTCCACTGCCCGCTGGCATCCACCAGCACCGAACCCAGTACCGTCGCCCCATCGTGAATGGTGATGATGTCATTCTCTGCGGCCAGGCCGCTCAGAACCGGCGTATTGTCTTTGGTATCGGCACCATTGGACAGCTGTACCAGAGTACTGCCGCTATCGTCGGTAATTTCCAGCGTACTGGTGGCTGGCGGTTGTCCGGCGCTGATGATGAGATCAAACGCTGGCGATGAGACCGCACTGACGTTCCCTGCCGGATCCGTCACGGTGACGGTGAAGCTATGGTTGCCATTACTCAGGGCCGCAGGCGTAAAGCTCCATGCCCCTGCCGCAGCCGTGACGGTGCCAAGCAACGTGGTGCCATCGTAGATGGAAACCACATCACCGGTCGCCGCGCTACCGCTCAACGTAGGCGTGTTGTCATCCGTGGTGTCGCCACTGGTCAGCTCACCGGTCTGCGCACCGGCATCGTCCGTCACCACCAGATCGTTCACCGCACCCGGCGCGATGGTATCGATGGTCACGGTGTAGTCCGCAGACAATGCGCTGGTATTACCCGCCGCATCGGTCACTGATACCGCATAAGTGTAGAGACCGTCAGTCAGTGCGGTCGTTTCAAAACGCCAGGTACCGTTATCCGCCACCGTCGTGGTGCCAATTAAGGTGCCATCCTGGAAGATATTGATGGTATCCCCGGCCGCCGCGTTACCGCGCAGCACCGGCGTGTTATCGTCGGTCGAGCCATTATTTGCCACCAGCACCGGCGTGGTACCGTCGTTGTCATAAATAGCGAAGTTACTGACCGGATCAGGCACGACGTTGTTCACCGTAACGGTGACGGATGTGGTTGAACTGACGTTGCCTGCCTCGTCGGTGACGGTGACATTTAACGTATGGGTCGCATTCGACAAGGTCGAGGTGACGTAGCTCCAGTTGCCGGAGCCATCTGCTGCCACCGATCCCAGCAACGTCGTGCCATCATAGACCGTGACGATGCTGTTTGCTTCCGCCGTACCGCTCAGCTCAGGGGTGTTATCGTTGGTACTGCCGCCATCCGCGATGGTCACCGCAGGCGTGCTGTTGTTGTTTTGCAGCAGCAGATCGCTCACCGGTTCCGGTGCGGTCGCATCGACCGCCACCGTGATGGTAGTGGAGGCGGTGCTGACGTTACCGAACGTATCGGTGACCGTGGCGCTCAGGATATGGGTACCGTCCGTCAGCGTCGGTGCACTAAAGCTCCAGTTGCCGGAGCCATCAGCAGCAACCGAACCAATCACCACCGTGCCATCATAGATAGTGATGATGCTGCTGGCTTCTGCCGTACCGGTCAGCAACGGCGTGTTGTCGTTGGTGGTTGCACCATCCGCCAGCGGAACCGGTGTGGTGCCGTTGTCATCGCTGACGACCAGGCTGGTGGGGTCAGGTTGTGCGGTATCCACCGTGAAGGTGATCGGCGTCGACGCCGCGCTGGTGTTGCCAGCCGCATCGGTGACGGTCACGCTCAGGCTGTGCGAGGCATCGCTCAGCGTCGGGGTGTTGAAACTCCACTGCCCATTACTGTCCACCAGTACGGTACCCAGTACCGTCGAGCCATCCAGGATGGTCACGGTGCTGCCTGCTTCTGCCGTACCAGCCAGCAACGGCGTGCTGTCACCCGTGGTGCTGCCGTCAGTGATCGCGGTTGGTGTGGTGCCGTTATCGTTGCTGAGCGTAATGCCCGCCGCAGGGTCTGGCGCGGTGGCATCAACAACCAGGCTGATGGTCGCCGGGATACTGGCGTTTCCGGCTGCATCGGTTGCCGTCACGCTCAGGGTATGGGAACCATCTGCCAGCGCGCTGGTAGTAAAGCTCCAGGTACCTGCGTCCCCGACGATAACGGAACCCAGCACGCCATTCTCATCAGAGATAACGATAATGCTGCCCGCGTCTGCTGCACCACTCAGCACTGGCGTGTTGTCGTTGGTCAGCCCACCATCGGGGATCGCTACCGGATCGGTGCCTGCATCGTTGGTCAGTGCCAAATTGCTTGCCGCAGACGGAGCTACGGTATCCACGGTCAGCGCGATCGGTGCCGTCGGATCGCTGACGTTACCCGCCACATCCGCAACGGTCACGCTCAGACTATGTGTGCCGTCATTTAACGTCGGTGTGGTGAAACTCCAGTTACCATCAGCATCGGTGATAGCGGTGCCCAGCACGTTGCTGCCATCCGACACGGTCACGATACTGTTCGCTTCCGCAGTACCACTCAGCACTGGCGTGTTGTCGTTAGTGGAACCGCCTGCCGCGATTGTTGTACCGCTCTGGTCATTGGTCAGCACCAGATTATCCGCCGCCGCAGGCGCTTCACTGTCAACGGTGAAATCCACCGTGGCCGAGTTGGCACTGGTGTTGCCCGCGGCATCGCTGACGGTGACACTCAGACTGTGCGGCCCCTGGCCCAGCTCAGAAGTGATAAAGGTCCAGCTGCCATCCGCCCCGGCGGACGTGGTGCCGAGCAGGGTGTTGCCGTCATAGATGCTAACGATGCTGCCTGCTTCAGCGGTACCGGTCAGCTCTGGTGTCGCATCGTTGGTAAGGTTACCTTCGGTGATCGGCACCAGCGTACTGCCTTCGTTGTTGTTCACCGCCAGGTCAGTCACCGGATCCGGTGCCGTCGTGTCGATGGCGAAGTTCAGCGCCGCCGAGGATGGACCGGTATTACCTGCCGCATCAGTTACAGTAATGCTCAACGCATGGTCGCCATCCGGCAATGGCGTGGTGATAAAACTCCAGTTGCCGCTGCCATCGGTGGTTACGCTGCCAATCGCATCTGTGCCGTCATAAATGGTGATCAGGCTATTCGGCTCGGTGGTACCACTTAATACCGGTGAGTTGTCATTGGTGATGCCACCATTGGCAATCGGAATTTCCGTACTGCCGTTGTTGTTGTTGTTGAGCGCAAAATCCGCTGCGTCAGGTGCGGTGGTATCCACCGTCAACGCCACCATATTGCTTGGTGCGCTGATATTACCGGCCGGATCGGTTTCGGTGACCATCAGGTTGTGATCGCCATCAGTCAACGTCTGTAGTGTGACACTCCATGCGCCGGTAGTGGCATCCGCCAGAACCGTACCGATCAGCGCCATATTGTCATAAATGCTGATGATACTGCCCGCTTCTGCCGTACCGCTCAGCGTTGGGGTGCTGTCATTGGTCAGGCCGTTCAGCGTATCACCATTGTCATTGGTCGCCGTCAGATTGGTAACCGGATCCGGAGCCGTGGTGTCCACCGTCAGAAGGATCGGATCGGAAGCCGTACCGGTATTCCCTGCCGGATCGGTGACGGTGGTGGTCAGGCTGTGATCGCCCTGATCCAGCGCCGGGGTGGTAAAACTCCAGTTACCATCGCTATCGACAATGGCAGTACCCAGCACGTTAGTACCATCGGAAACGGTTACGGTGCTGCCCGCTTCGGCGGTTCCGCTCAATACCGGGGTGGTATCGTTGGTCGCACCCGTGGTAATCGGCACCAGTGCTCCGCTGTTGTCGTTACTGAGTTGCAGATTATCGGCAACTGCCGGGGCGGTGGTATCAATGGTGACAGCGATGGGATCCGAAACCGGGCCAACGTTACCTGCCGCATCCGTCACGGTGGTGGTCAGGCTGTGATCGCCTTCGTCCAGCGCCGGGGTGGTGAAGCTCCAGTTACCATCGCCATCTACCGTTGCCGTGCCCAGCACGTTAGTGCCATCGGAAACCGTGACCGTGCTGCCCGGTTCGGCAGTTCCACTCAACACCGGCGTGGTGTCGTTGGTCGCGCCACCTGCGGCAATCAGCACCGGAGTACCGCTGGTATCATTGCTCAATTGCAGGCCGGTCGCCGCCGCTGGCGGCTGAGTATCCACCGTAAACGCCACCGGATCGGAAGTGACGCTGATGTTACCTGCCGGATCGGTCACGGTGGTGGTCAGGCTGTGTGAGCCTTCGCTCAGTTCCGGCGTGGTGAAGCTCCAGTTGCCGGCATTATCCACAGTTGCCGTACCCAACACCACGCTGCCGTCGGAGACCGTGACAGTGCTGCCCGCCTCGGCAGTGCCACTTAACACTGGCGTGGTATCGTTGGTCGCACCGGAGGTGATCGGGACGGATGAGCCGCTGGAGTCATTACTCAGCAGCAGATCCGCTGCCGCTGCCGGAGCGGTGGTATCGATGGTGACCGCAATCGGGTCCGAGGCTGCTCCCGTGTTACCGGCCGCATCGGTTACCGTGGCCGTGAGGCTGTGATCACCCTCATCCAGCGCCGGGGTGGTGAAGCTCCAGTTACCGTTGCCATCTACAACTGCCGAACCCAGCACGTTAGCGCCATCGGCAATCGTAACGGTACTGCCCGGTTCTGCGCTGCCACTTAACACCGGCGTGGTGTCGTTGGTGGTGCCGCCTGCGGCAATCGGGATGGAGGTACCACTCTCGTCGTTACTGAGCTGCAAGCCTGTCGCCGCCGCTGGAGCCGTTGTATCAACGGTGAACTCAATCGCCGCAGACGGTGGACTGGTGTTTCCTGCCGGATCGGTCACGGTAGCCGTCAGGCTGTGCGCCCCCTCGCCCAGTTCCGGCGTGGTGAAGCTCCAGTTGCCGTCGTTATCAACGGTGGCCGTACCCAGCACCGAGCCATTGTCAGCAACCGTCACGGTAGTGCCCGGATCGGCGGTGCCGCTCAGTACTGGCGTGGTGTCGTTAGTCGCTCCCCCTGCGGCAATAGCGACGGGTGTGCCGCTGGTATCATTACTCAGCAGCACATCGCCCGCCACCGCCGGGGCGGTGGTATCAATGGTCACGGAGACCGGATCTGAAGCGGCACTGGTATTACCCGCCGGATCGGTGACGGTGGCGGTCAGGCTGTGGTCACCCTCACCCAATGGCGTGGTGGTAAAGCTCCAGTTACCGTCGCTGCCTACCGTTGCCGTACCCAGTACGGTGCTGCCGTCAGAGACAGTCACGGTGCTGCCCGGCTCTGCCGTGCCACTCAATACCGGCGTGGTATCGTTGGTAACGCCACCATCCGCAATCGGCACTGGGGTGCCCGTCAAATCATTGCTGAGTTGCAGCCCGGTGGCAGCATCCGGTGCGGTGGTATCAACATTCACCACAATCGGGGTAGTGGCCGGACCGGTGTTGCCTGCCGGATCGGTGACCGTAGTGGTCAGACTATGATCGCCCTGATCCAGCGTCGGGGTGGTGAAACTCCAGTTACCGTCGCTATCCGTCGTGGTGGTGCCCAGCACCGTGCTGCCATCAGAGACGGTCACGGTACTGCCCGGCTCAGCCGTACCACTCAATACCGGGGTGGTGTCATTGGTGGCACCGGAGGTGATCGGTACCGGGGTGCCGCTTGAGTCGTTGCTCAGTTGAACATTGTCAGCAGCCGCTGGCGGGGTGGTATCCACGGTGAACACAAAGGGACTGGATGGATCACTGATATTACCCGCCTGGTCGGTTACCGTGGTGGTCAGGCTATGCTCGCCTTCGGTCAGGGTGGGTAACGTGAAGCTCCAGTTACCATTGGTATCCACCGTTGTGGTGCCCAGCAAAGTGTCACCATCAAGGATTGATACGATGGAGTTCGGTTCGGCGCTACCGCTCAGCACCGGGGTGTTATCATTCGTGGCGCTGCCTGGTTCGATCGGAACTGGCGTACCGCTTTCGTCATTGCTGAGCTGCAACCCAGCTGCGGCCCCCGTTGCTACCGTATCAATAGTGATATTAATGGTTGCGGAGTCGGTCACATTGCCATTGATATCGGTGATGCTGGCATGAAACGCGTGCGCACCATCAGCCAGCGCGGTTGGTGTAAAGACCCATTGACCATTACCGTCTGCGGTTACGCTGCCCAGCACCGTGGTGCCGTCATACAGGGTGATCAGGTTGTTAGCACCCGACAGACCACTGAGCACTGGTGTGCTGTCGTGGGTAAAATCACCGTCACTCAACTGTACCAGTGTGTTGCCCGTGTCATCTGTCACCTGCAACGAGCTGGTGGCTGGCGGCAGGTCGGCATTGATGGTCACGTTGAACGGGGTGGTCGCCGGGCTGACATTACCTGCCGCATCGGTCACGGTGGCGGTCAGGCTGTGGCTGCCGTTGGTCAGCGCATCTGGTGTAAAGCTCCAGCTGCCATCACTGCCCACGGTAACGGTGCCCAGCAAAGTATTGCCATCGTAAACGCTGACAACGCTATTCGCTTCAGCCTGACCACTGAGGGTGGGCGTGTTGTCATCACTGAAACCACCGGAAGTGAGCGGTCCCTGGCTGTCACCAACGTTATCCGTCACTACCAGGCCGCTGACTGCGGCGGGCGGTGTCGTGTCAACGGTAAAGGTGACTGGCGCGGTGGCCGGACTGGTATTGCCTGCCGCATCCGTCACCGTGGTAGTCAGGCTGTGGCTGCCGTCGGTCAACTGAGGCGTGGTGTAGCTCCAGCTGCCATCAGGGTTGACCGTGGCCGTACCCAGCACTGTGGTGCCATCGGAAATAGTCACTGTGCTGCCCGGCTCAGCCGTTCCGCTCAGCTGTGGCGAACTGTCATTCGTTGCGCTTCCTGCCGTAATCGGCACGACAGTGCTACCGTCGTTGTTACTGAGCTGCAAGTCACCCGCCGCCGTCGGTGCCTGAGTATCAATGGTGATATTGATGGTGATGGAATCGGTGATGTTGCCAGTGCCGTCCGTGCTGGTGGCATGGAAGGCATGAGCACCATCTGCCAGCGCCGTCGGGGTAAAGCTCCACTGCCCGTTACTGTCTGCGGTGACGCTGCCCAATACGGTGGTACCGTCATAGAGGGTGATCAGAGTATTGGCAACCGACAGACCGCTCAGTACCGGCGTGTTGTCATTGGTGCTGGCTCCGTTGCTCAGTTGCTCCAGAGTGTTGCCGTTGTCGTTCGTCACCTCCAGAGAACTGGTGGCTGGTGGCACACCGGCATTCACGTCAACCACAAATGCCGGGGTTGCTGCACTCACATTACCGGCGTTGTCCGTCACCGTCACCGTCAGGCTATGATTGCCATTGGTCAGCGCCGGGGTGGTAAAGCTCCAGTTTCCGTTAACGTCAGTAGTCGCATTCCCCAACAGCGTGGTGCCGTCATAAATACTGATCAGACTGTTCGGTTCCGCCTGACCGCTCAGCGTTGGCGTGTTGTCGTCCGTCGCCTCTCCGGAAGTCAACGCCCCCTGGCTATCACCCACATTATCCGTTACCGTCAGCCCGCTGGCTGCCGCAGGAGGTGTGGTATCTACAGTAAAGTTGATGGGATCGGACGCCGGGCTGGTATTGCCCGCCGGATCGGTGACGGTGGTGGTCAGGCTGTGCTGGCCCTCACCCAAAGTCGGGGTAGTGAAGATCCAGTTACCGTCACTCCCCACAACCGCCGTGCCGAGTACCGTGGTCCCATCCGAAATGGTGACTGTACTGCCTGGTTCAGCGGTCCCTGTCAGTAACGGGGTGGTATCGTTGGTCGAACTGCCCGCAGGAACCGGAACTATCGTACTGCCGTCGTTGTTGCTGAGATGCAAATCACCGGCGGCTTCCGGTGCCACCGTATCGATGTTGATGATAATGGTGTTGGAGTCAGTCTGATTACCCTGAGCATCAGTGATGATGGCATGGAAGCTATGCGATCCATCAGCCAGTACGGTTGGCGTAAACACCCATTGGCCGTCACTGCCTGCCACGACGCTGCCCAGCAACGTATTACCGTCATAAAGGGTGATAACCGCGTTCGCCGTCGCCAGGCCGCTCAGTACCGGTGTATTGTCATGCGTGCTGGCACCGTCGCCCAGTTGTCTTGGGGTGCTACCACTGTCGTCAGTGACCTGCAGGCTGCTGGTCGCCGGCGCGATCGCGTCAACGGTGAGGTCAAAAGCCGGAGTGGCGGCACTGACGTTGCCAGCGGCATCGGTCACCGTGACGCTCAGGCTGTGGTTACCATTACTCAGCACCGGGGTCGTGAAACTCCAGTCACCGTTGGAACCAACTACCACCGTTCCTAATAGCGTGGTGCCATCGTAAATACTGACCGTGGCACCCGCCTCGGCCCTGCCGCTCAAGGTTGGCGTGTTGTCATCGGTAGAACTGCCAGACGTCAGTGGCCCTTGTGTACCACCGACATTATCGGTCACCACCAAATCACTTGCCGCTACCGGGGCAACGGTATCGACGGTGAAGTTAATCGGATCGGATGCCGCACTGGTATTTCCAGCAGCGTCAGTGACCGTTGTCGTCAGGCTGTGTGAACCATCCCCCAGCGTTGGTGTGGTGAAGCTCCAGGTGCCATCGGCACCTACAGTAACAGTACCCAGCAGAGTGTTACCGTCGTAAATGCTGACCGTGCTACCCGCTTCTGCGGTACCGCTTAAGGTTGGAGTGGTGTCGTCGGTACTCGATCCGCTAGCGATAGCCCCCTGAATAGAGCCTGCGGTATCTGTCAGAACCAGGTTAGTGGCGACACCCGGTGCAGTGGTATCACCACCGCCACCGCCATTGTTACCGCCACCACCACCGTTGTTACCCCCACCGCCATTGTCACCGCCGCCGCCGTTATCGCCGCCGCCAGCATTGCTGCTACCGCCGCCACCGCTACTGGAACCGGCAAACATCGCAGCAATCCCCGCCAGAGCGGCACCACCGAGACCAAAGGCGGCAATCGCACCGTCATGTGTGGTGTTTTCCGCCAACAACCCATCGGTGCTGTCGATACTCACATACTGGAAGCCAGACTCCCCCGGATGCTCTACCCACCACAATGCTCCATTGTGGTCCTGCAATACCAGGTCGCTCTCGCCATTTGGACCGTAAAAATTATGAATAACAACAACTTCACCCGATTTCGTGGTGACAATAAGATCATTACCGTTGCGTGTGTAGGATTTAATATCTGACTTTTCAAGTTTGAGCTGAACCACACTCGGAGAGGTCAACGTGATATTGTTGCCATTCAGCACCGACGCGATGGTGCCTCCTTTAGGCGTGACTGAGATATTATTCATTTCTCTATATTCCACCGAAGGTTATCAGAATCCATGAAAACGCCCGAAATCCGCAGATCCCGGTCTCACCAGTGAATACGCTTTTGGTTATTCACTTCTCTCTTTGACGACCTCAAACATGCTGATGATGAAATCGTACTGAGCCTTGTTAAGCCGCCATCCTGGTAATGGGGACGTTTTATTTCTTAAAATGACAACGGGGAAAATGTCTTTTTTATTGATTGGCAAAATGCGAACTACATGAAACTCCTTAAACTCTTTTTTTGGCATATCTGTTTTCCAGAAAGGTTTTCCGAACCAGAACCTCTCCATGACTTATCAATAAAATCATCAAGATAAACGCCATTCCAGAGGTATCCCTGCATGCCGTATATAGCTTTATTTGCCAGTAGTTCAACATGGCGTTGAGTTTCTACCCCCTCAACAATGACGCCACTGCATAAATCGTTGAGATGGCCTAACAGAATGTCAAATATGTGATTTTCGCCATATTTCCAGAAAAAAGCCTTGTCGATCTTGACGCATTCAAATATTCCGCTACTCATCATGGTTAGATTGGAATATCCCGGACCAAAATCATCGAGCCATAAAGGGGCTAATTTCGCCAAACCTTTTAAAATCAACAGATCTGCACGCGTATAACGGGCAATGAAAAAGGCCGATATTTCGAAGCGAAAAAAGGGTAATAGCGCCAGTTTTTGCTGGATGCCCTCATCAGTGAAGATGCAGGTTACAATATCCCTGTTAATGTTTACGCTAATGATCTGCTGGAAACCTTCGCGATAAAGTTTTTCAAGGTGTTCAATCTGCAACAGGAATATCTGCCATTTCTCATCCACCGATAAGTGGCTGAAAAAAACAGGGGCTCTGGCTGAGTTACGCTCATGGTTAATATCGGCATCATCGGCAAAACGCGTCAGCAATTCCCAGGCAATCAGCTTGCCTGATAAACCGTATACCGGTTCCAATATGAAGACGTATTGCTGTTGCATGCCCACCAACGCTCCCTTTCACCACGATCCAACAGGATCTAAATGTCAGAATCCCTCATGTAAACAGCAAGAAAAACATCGCTAAAACTTAACTCCCTTACTGAAGGTTAACGTATAACTTACAGTTTGAGAAATAGGCAAGGCCTAATCATCCGCTTCGTTTAATAGAAATCTCAAATTGATTTACTTTTGGTACTGTTTGAATCGTGATCAAAGTTTCAGATAAGTCTTAGATCAAAGTACCCACCCCAATCATCACGACAAGATAAAATCAAATTAATATATTGATTTTTAAAATAAAAAAATAAAATAAATCAGAAAAAACTCATCTGATATCAAAAAACCATAATTGAACCTGCGATCATATGTTTCCTAAAAGCTCCAGAAATAAAAAAGGTAACGTAGAGTAATTATTGTGTGACCAATGATCAAATTTTTATTATGCATAAAAATAAAACATAACAGTAAAGCTGTTTAGTAACAGAGAGTAGCCATACTGATAGTAATGATAACCGTGCAAGGCATGCAGGTAGCGGCCTCGCTTTTTTAAATAAATGAATAAGATAGCTATTAAGCTAGGGTTTATTCTTGCCTGTTGATCATCTCGTTTATTAACACGGTGACCACGATCGCAAATTGAATAAGATGGATGACAGCGGAGATAATAACGGAGCAGAAAATAAACCGAGCCACGGGGGTGGCTCGGTAAAGAGATGATTAATTATTCGTCTTCAAGATAGGTATAGCCATACAGCCCGCTTTCGAACTCTTCAAGGAACTGCGCACGCAGTTCTTCGTCGATATCGGTCTGCTTCACCTGATTGCGGAACAACGTCATCAGTTCAGCCGGGTTCAGCTGAACATATTGCAGCATATCGGCGACGGTATCACCTTCATCTGACAGCTGAACTTCGACACTGCCATCCGGGAAGGCAAACACATCCACGGCTTCTGTATCACCAAACAGGTTATGCATGTTGCCCAGGATTTCCTGATAGGCCCCAACCATAAAGAAGCCCAGCATTGGCGGGTTGTCGATATCGTATTCCGGCATCGGCATGGTGGTGGCTATGCCATCACCGTCGACATAGTGATCGATGGTGCCATCGGAGTCACAGGTGATATCGAGCAACACCGCACGGCGCTGCGGCATTTTGTTCAGCCCTTCCAGCGGCAGTACCGGGAACAGCTGATCGATACCCCATGCATCCGGCATCGACTGGAACAGTGAGAAGTTGACATAAATCTTGTCTGCCATACGCTCCTGCAACTCATCGATAATCGGGCGATGTGCACGATTGCTCGGATCGAGATGCTGCTGAATATAATGACAGATGCTGAGATACAACTGCTCGGCCCAGGCGCGCTGGCGCAGATCATAAGTACCCGAAGAATAACCGGTGTGGATGTCGAACAGGTCCATCTGGCTGTCATGCAGCCACTCACGCAGCGAACGACGCACGTTAGGTTCGTGCATCTCCTGCCAGGTATCCCACATACTTTGGATTGGACGCGGTGCATCAACATCCGGCGCGACCGGCGTGCTGAATTCGTTACGTTCGACCCCAATAATGTTGGAAACCAGCACCGTATGGTGCGCAGTCACCGCACGACCGGATTCGGTAATCACCGTCGGATGCTCCAGGCCATTTTCTTCACAGGCATCACCAATCGCCCAGATCACGTTATTGGCGTATTCATTCAGGCCATAGTTAACCGAACAATCCGACTGCGAGCGCGTCCCTTCGTAATCCACCCCGAGACCGCCACCCACATCGAAACATTTAATGTTGACGCCCAGCTTCGCCAGTTCGACATAGAAGCGTGCCGATTCGCGCACACCGGTGGCGATATCGCGAATGTTGGCCATCTGTGAACCAAGATGGAAATGCAGCAGTTGCAGGCTGTCGATACGGCCGGCCTTACGCATGATCTCAACCAGCTGCAATACCTGCGAAGCCGCCAGACCAAACTTAGATTTCTCACCACCGCTCGACTGCCATTTACCGGAACCCTGTGACGCCAGGCGCGCGCGGATACCCAGACGCGGCACCACATTGAGACGTTCGGCTTCTTCCAGCACCAGTCGCACCTCGGTCATCTTTTCGAGTACCAGGTAAACTTTATGACCGAGCTTCTCACCAATCAGCGCCAGGCGAATATATTCGCGATCTTTATAGCCGTTACAGACGATAACCGTACGCGTCTTACCGGCGTGTGCCAGTACCGCCATCAGCTCCGCTTTGGAACCCGCTTCCAGGCCCAGCGGCTCGCCGGAGTTAACCAGCGATTCGATCACACGTTTGTGCTGGTTAACCTTGATCGGATAAACCAGGAAGTAATCACCTTTATAGCCATAAGATTCACGCGCGCGTTTAAAGGCACCGTTAATCGAACGCAGGCGATGTTGCAGAATCTGCGGGAAGCAGAATAACGCAGGCAGACGCTGACCATCCGCTTCACGTTCTTTCACCAGCTTAGCGAGATCGACACGAACTTCCGGCATGTCCGGATCCGGGCACACGCTGATGTGACCCAGTTCGTTCACGTCATAATAGTTATTGCCCCACCAGGCAATATTGTAGGTGCGCAGCATTCTGCTCGCTTCCTGGTCGTTCATCGCCACCTCCTGCATGGAGCGGAGTACACCCTGTTCGCCTGCTGACGAACCCTTGATATTCTTCATGTCGTCAGACATCGCGAACCTCAATTTTCCGTTGGAATAAGAAACAGTTGCCGATTTTTGTCATTGTTACGTCGGAAAAAAATGCCCCATCCTGCGCAGACTCCCTCATCAGGTGCTCCTGGTAAGTGTAAAACACCGGGCCGGGATGCGTGCAACCGGGCCAGAAATAGCCTGATATTTCCAGCGCTGTGGGCGCGTGAAAAACATCGACAGAATTGTGGGGACAGTTTAGCCGGCGCTCGTGTCGGGATAATTACCGCAACGAACAAAACTTCGACTGGAGAGTAAAACAGAAATGGAAATGGGAAGGATGGCCAGCGCGCACGCTGAACGCAGTGAACCGTATAAAGAGAAAGATGGGTTCATTACTTTAATCACCTCCAACGCATGGGGAAAACATGCGGTAAACGGCCTGGGTGAAAGCCAGATATCGACATATCTGACGAGCGCGACGCACGGCGGCGTCATCCTTTTGGGCTGTGGTCGACAGCAGCGGCGATTTATACAGCCTGACGCGTAAAATTGCAAAAGCTTTCATGTAACCTGCCGATACCCTGTGAGTAGCAGGCATCCGTGTCAGGAAAATTTGCCAGTTCTGCTGTTGCGTAAAATGCGGAAACAGAAAAAGGGCTGGTAATTCGCTCAGTGAGTAACCTAGAATAGCCATCCAGATGCTCATCCATCTATACTGGTTAATTAACTTCCAGGCTGGCCTTGCTTACGCTACGCAGTCGAATTCAAACCATTTGTAAGGTAAAGAACAGAATGGCTAAACACCTTTTTACGTCTGAGTCCGTATCAGAAGGACATCCTGATAAAATCGCTGACCAAATTTCTGACGCCGTGTTGGACGCCATCCTTGAACAGGATCCGAAAGCACGCGTGGCCTGCGAAACATACGTGAAAACCGGTATGGTGCTGGTTGGCGGTGAAATCACCACCAGCGCATGGGTTGATATCGAAGAGATCACCCGTAATACCGTTCGTGAAATCGGCTATGTTCATTCCGATATGGGTTTTGATGCCAATTCCTGTGCGGTACTGAGCGCCATCGGTAAACAGTCCCCTGACATCAACCAGGGCGTTGATCGTACCGATCCGCTGGAGCAGGGAGCCGGTGACCAGGGCCTGATGTTTGGCTACGCCACCAACGAAACTGATGTGCTGATGCCTGCGCCGGTAACCTACGCGCACCGTCTGGTGCAGCGTCAGGCTGAAGTGCGTAAAAATGGCACCCTGCCGTGGCTGCGTCCGGACGCGAAAAGCCAGATCACTTTCCAGTACGATGGCGGCAAGATTGTCGGTATTGACGCTGTAGTCCTGTCAACTCAGCATGCTGAAGATATTTCTCAGGCAGACCTGCGTGAAGCCGTAATGGAAGAGATCATCAAGCCGGTTCTGCCGACTGAGTGGATCAACGCCAGCACCAAATACCATATCAACCCGACTGGCCGTTTCGTTATCGGTGGCCCGATGGGTGACTGCGGTCTGACCGGTCGTAAAATCATCGTTGATACCTACGGCGGCATGGCTCGTCACGGTGGCGGTGCATTCTCCGGTAAAGATCCATCAAAAGTTGACCGTTCTGCAGCTTACGCTGCACGCTATGTGGCGAAAAACATCGTTGCAGCCGGTCTGGCTGACCGTTGTGAGATTCAGGTTTCCTACGCGATTGGCGTGGCCGAACCAACCTCCATCATGGTGGAAACCTTCGGTACCGAGAAAGTGGCAACCGAACAGCTGACCCTGCTGGTACGCGAGTTCTTCGATCTGCGTCCTTACGGCCTGATTCAGATGATGGATCTGCTGCAGCCGATCTACAAAGAGACTGCTGCTTACGGTCACTTTGGTCGCGAACACTTCCCGTGGGAAAAAACCGACAAAGCTGCACAGCTGCGTGAAGCTGCCGGCCTGTAAGTTTTAGCCCATCAGTGAAAAATCAGGGAGGCCTTTGGCCTCCCTGATTCATTTCTGTCGCTCGTCCCTCACCTGCTACGCTTACTGCATCCTGTTTACAACAAAATGTTAACGATTACATTTTGAAACGCTTTAAATATCTGTGATTTAGGAATTTTGCAGCGTAGTCATTCCAGTAAAAATGCGTTATTTTCAGCGTCGTCTGATAGCCGATATTTAGAATGATGTCAGAAACTTAACGGGTGCTATACCTTACTGGTTACTGAACCATTTCGGGCGAAAAATGCTGAATTACAGGGTTTCAGTGTGTGTAACCGATTACATTCATGTGATCGCCCTCACTTTTTCCCGGAAGCAGGTTCCTTAACATTGATAAAAACAACGATGGATAAATTTGGAGGCAATATGCCTGGCAATACTCATAAAAGCAGAACCTCAAATAAGGCAATGACCTTATTTGTCTGCTTTCTCGCGGCTCTGGCCGGCCTGCTGTTCGGTCTCGATATCGGTGTCATCGCGGGTGCCCTGCCCTTTATCGCAAAAGATTTTAACGTGACTGCTCACCAACAGGAGTGGATCGTCAGTTCCATGATGTTTGGTGCCGCAGTAGGTGCCATTGGTAGTGGCTGGATGTCTTCGCAACTGGGTCGTAAAAAGAGCCTGATGGCCGGTGCCATCCTGTTCGTTATCGGTTCGCTGTGGTCATCTATGGCACCGAACCCGGAAATGCTGATTGCCGCCCGTGTAGTTCTGGGTCTGGCGGTGGGTGTTGCGTCTTACACAGCGCCGTTGTATCTCTCTGAAATCGCACCGGAAAAAATCCGTGGCAGTATGATTTCTCTGTATCAGCTGATGATCACCATCGGTATTCTGGCGGCTTACCTGTCTGATACCGCGTTCAGTGATGCTGGCGCATGGCGCTGGATGCTGGGTGTGATCACCATTCCGGCGATTCTGCTGCTGGTCGGTGTGGTGTTCCTGCCAAACAGCCCACGCTGGCTGGCGGCAAAAGGTAACTTCCGCGATGCACAGCGCGTACTGGATCGTCTGCGTGACACCAGCGAGCAGGCGAAACGTGAGCTGGATGAAATCCGTGAAAGCCTGAAGATCAAGCAGTCAGGCTGGCAGCTGTTCCAGAGCAATAGCAACTTCCGTCGCGCAGTGTTCCTCGGCGTGCTGTTGCAGGTGATGCAGCAGTTCACCGGCATGAACGTCATCATGTACTATGCGCCGAAAATCTTTGAAATCGCTGGTTTTGCCAACACCACGCAGCAAATGTGGGGCACGGTGATTGTCGGCCTGGTGAACGTGCTGGCAACCTTTATCGCTATCGGCCTGGTGGATCGCTGGGGTCGTAAACCGACGCTGGTACTGGGCTTCCTGGTGATGGCGGCAGGTATGGGTATCCTCGGTTCCATGTTGCACGTGGGTATTCACTCCGAAGGTGCGCAATACTTTGCGGTTGCTATGCTGCTGATGTTTATCGTTGGTTTTGCCATGAGTGCCGGCCCGCTGATTTGGGTACTGTGCTCTGAAATCCAGCCGCTGAAAGGTCGTGACTTTGGTATCACCGTCTCAACCGCCACCAACTGGATTGCCAACATGATTGTCGGCGCAACCTTCCTGACGATGCTGAACTCGCTGGGCAACGCACCGACCTTCTGGGTTTACGCGGGACTGAACGTGTTCTTTATCCTGCTGACACTGGTGCTGATTCCGGAGACCAAAAACGTCTCACTGGAGCACATCGAACGTAACCTGCTGTCGGGCAAAAAGCTGCGCGAAATCGGTCAGCAGTGATCGAGATATAACGCACAAGGGCTGCCAGCTGGCAGCCCTTTTTTATTGCCCGCCCCGCAACGGTTGAGTTCCCTGGCGCAACATCTTATGCTGGCCGACATGAAAACACCCCGCCTGCCTATCGCTATCCAACAAGCCGTGATGCGCTCACTGCGCCAGTTCCTGCAACTGGCTAACGAGCGGCTGGAACGCAGCTATCCCGAACCCAAACTGATCTATCAGCAACGCGGCACTGCGGCGGGAACCGCCTGGCTGGAAAAGTGGGAAATTCGCCTCAACCCGGTATTGCTGCTGGAAAATCAGCAGGCATTTATCGATGAAGTGGTGCCACACGAACTGGCACATCTGCTGGTGTGGAAAACCTTCGGTCGCGTTGCACCACACGGCAAAGAGTGGAAATGGATGATGGAAAACGTGCTGGGCGTTGCGGCACGTCGCACCCACCAGTTTGAAATCGACTCCGTGCGCAGCCAGACTTTCCCCTACCGCTGCGGTTGCCAGCAACATCAGCTAACCGTGCGTCGCCACAATCGTGTGCTGCGCGGCGAAAGTGAATATCGCTGCGTCCATTGCGGCACTTTGCTGCAACCCGGTGAATTTTCAGCAAGTTAGTCCGATTATCCCATTTCACCCCCGCCAGCATTCTGCTAACCTGCCGCCTTTTTTCGCACCCGGTTAATTTTTGGAATATGTCTCGCAAAATTATTATCGCCCTGACCTTGTTAGTCGCGCCGCTCAGCGCGTATAGCCTTAACCTCAACAATTATCATCAGAACAACTTCCAGCAAGCCAAAGAATACGCGGCCTATATCAATGCCGATGCCCCCGGCAGTTTCTACTGTGGTTGCAAAATTAACTGGCACGGCAAAAAAGGCGTGCCAGACCTGAGCAGCTGCGGTTATAGCGTGCGTAAAAATGCCAATCGTGCAGAGCGCATTGAATGGGAACATGTGATGCCAGCCTGGGAGTTCGGCCATCAGCGTCAATGTTGGCAGAACGGCGGCCGTAAGAATTGCAGCAAAGATGCCGACTACCGCCGGATTGAGAGCGATCTGCATAACCTGCAACCGGCGATTGGTGAAGTGAACGGCGACCGTGGCAATTTTCAGTACAGCCAGTGGAACGGTGGTGATCAACCTTATGGTCAGTGCAGCATGAAGATTGATTTCAAACAGAAGCTGGCGCAGCCGCCGGAACGTGCCCGTGGCGCGATTGCCCGCACCTACTTCTATATGCGCGATCAATATCACCTGAGTCTGTCACGCCAGCAAACTCAGCTGTTTACTGCCTGGGATAAGCAATATCCGGTAACGCCGTGGGAGTGCGAACGCGATAACCGCATTGCCAAAGTCCAGGGTAATCATAATCCTTATGTGCTTCAGGCTTGCCAGCGCTAAAAGCGCTACCCTAAACTATCGGTTTTCCGATTGGGCCGTGCCTGAGGCACGGCATTAACGCTGGCAGGAACCCAATGCGTATACCTCGCATTTTTCACCCCGAATCACTGACTGTGGACAGTGAGATTTTCCTCGACGAAGACGCCGCCAACCACGTCGGGCGTGTGCTGCGCATGAGCACCGGCCAGCGCCTTGAGCTGTTTGATGGCAGTAATCTGACTTTTGCTGGCGAAATCACCCAGGCCGATAAAAAGCGTGTACAAGTAAGAGTTCTTACCAGCCAACTGGACGATCGCGAATCACCGCTGCACCTGCATCTCGGCCAGGTGATGTCGCGTGGTGAAAAGATGGAATTCACTATTCAGAAATCGATCGAGCTTGGCGTCAACGTCATTACGCCCTTGTTTTCTGAACGCTGCGGCGTAAAGCTGGATGCAGAGCGTCTGGCGAAGAAAATTCAGCAATGGCAGAAAATCGCAATTGCCGCCTGTGAGCAGTGCGGCCGTAATCGTGTGCCGGAAATTCGGGCAGCGATGACGCTGGAGGCGTGGTGCGCTGAAGCGGATGACGGTCTAAAACTTAATTTGTACCCGCGCGCCAGCCACAGTATCAACACGCTGCCGTTGCCGGTGGAACGCATCCGTCTGCTGATTGGCCCGGAAGGTGGCCTGTCAACAGACGAAATTAGCATGACGTCGCAGCATGGTTTTACCGATATTCTGCTGGGACCACGCGTGCTGCGCACCGAAACCACCGCTCTCACCGCCATTACGGCACTTCAGGTGAGGTTTGGTGACCTCGGTTAAGGGATACTTGCGGGTTACAGACTAGGCAGGGGTAGCTGATTCCCCCTTTGAGGAGAGAATAATGATTAAGCTTGGCATCGTTATGGACCCGATTTCGTCCATCAACATTAAAAAAGACACCAGCTTCGCCATGTTGCTGGAAGCACAGCGCCGTGGTTACGAAATTCACTACATGGAGATGAACGATCTCTCCCTGCGCGGCGGCGTCACTTATGCGCGCACGCGCCTGCTCAGCGTGGAACAAAACTACGACAAATGGTACGAATTTGGCAGCGAGCAGGAGATCAAACTGGCCGATCTCAACGTGGTGCTGATGCGCAAAGATCCGCCGTTTGATACCGAGTTCATCTACGCCACCTATCTGCTGGAACGCGCGGAAGAACAAGGCACGCTGATCGTTAACAAACCGCAGAGCCTGCGCGACTGTAACGAAAAACTGTACACCGCCTGGTTTGCTGATTTAACCCCGGACACCCTGGTCACCCGCAGCAAAGAGAAACTGCGCGCGTTCTGGCAGGAACACGGTGATGTGATCCTGAAACCGCTGGACGGCATGGGCGGCGCATCGATCTTCCGCGTGAAGCAGGATGATCCTAACTTTGGCGTGATCACCGAAACCCTGACCAACCACGGCCAGAACTTCTGCATGGCACAAAATTACCTGCCAGCGATTAAAGACGGTGATAAACGTGTACTGGTCGTGGATGGTGAACCCGTCCCGTACTGTCTGGCGCGCATCCCGCAGGGTGGCGAAACCCGTGGTAACCTCGCGGCAGGTGGACGTGGCGAAGCACGCCCGCTGAGCGACAGCGACTGGGAAATTGCCCGTCGTGTTGGCCCCACGCTGAAAGCAAAAGGGTTGATTTTTGTCGGTCTCGATATCATCGGTGATAAACTGACTGAAGTGAACGTAACCAGCCCGACCTGCGTGCGTGAAATTGAAGCCGCCTTCCCAATCTCCATCACCGGTATGCTGATGGATGCAATTGAGAAACGTCTGGGCTAAGGATGCCGCCGGAGCCTGTGCTCCATGAACCACCCAATACCGGTATTGCTGCGGCAATGCCGGTTATTTTTGGTATACGAGTGAGAATGAATTTACAGCATCATTTTTTGATTGCGATGCCATCCCTACAGGATCCCTTCTTCAAACGCTCGGTGGTCTACATTTGCGAGCATAACGAAGACGGTGCCATGGGCTTAATCATCAACAAGCCAATGGATAATCTGACGGTTGAAGGCATCCTTAAAAAGCTCAAAATCAGCCCATCAGATCGCGATCCGGCCATCAGGCTGGATAAACCGGTATTCGCTGGCGGCCCGCTGGCGGAGGACCGCGGCTTTATTCTGCACTCTGCTCAGCGCATCTATTCATCCAGCATCCGCATCTCCGACACCACCGTGATTACCACTTCACGAGATGTGCTGGAAGCCATTGGCAGCACCTCCCAGCCGGAGAACGTGCTGGTAGCGCTGGGTTACTGTGCCTGGGAGAAGGATCAGCTGGAAAACGAATTGCTGGAAAATGCGTGGCTGACGACGCCAGCTTCCACCAATATCCTGTTCCAGACACCGATCGCGGAGCGCTGGCGTGAAGCCGCTAAATGCCTGGGCGTGGATATCCATAATATGACCAACGATGCAGGGCACGCCTGATGGCCAGTGAAACACTGCTGGGCTTTGATTTCGGCACCAAAAGCATCGGTGTAGCCGTCGGCCAACAGCTGACGGGAACCGCACGCGCGCTGACCGCGTTAAAAGCACAGGACGGTACGCCGGACTGGAATCAGATCGAGCGTCTGCTGAAAGAGTGGCAGCCCGATTACGTGGTAGTTGGGCTGCCGTTAAATATGGATGGCACCGAACAGGAACTGACGGCGCGCGCCCGTAAATTTGCCAATCGTCTGCATGGTCGGTTTGGCGTGCGCGTCGAGTTGCAGGATGAACGCCTCAGCACCGTTGAAGCGCGCGCCGGTTTGTTCGAGCGTGGCGGCTACCGCGCCCTGCAAAAAGGACGGGTTGATGCGCAATCGGCGGTGATCATCCTTGAGGATTGGTTCGACAATCACTGATCCATCAGATTACCCCCTGTTGTCGCCGTGCCTGCTCACTCTGGGCAAAGGTTTGCATCCCGGCCTGAGCGCCGGTTTGCAGCACGCCCGGCAGCTGATGCATTTTGCCCTCGCGAATCAGATTAGCCACTGCCGTGGTCGCCACCAGCACTTCAAATAAGCCAATCCGCCCCCCGTTTTTCGCCGCAACCAGCCGTTGCGCCAGCACCGCTTTCAGGCTACCCGCCAGCTGGCTGCGTACCAGGTTCTTCTCCTCGGCAGGGAACACATCCACCAGCCGGTCCACCGCCTGGGTCGCCCCACGCGTGTGCAGTGTCGCCAGCACCAGATGGCCGGTTTCGGCTGCCGTTAATGCCAGCCGAATGGTTTCGCTATCGCGCAGCTCACCCAGCAGAATCACATCCGGGTCTTCACGCAGCGCCGCTTTTAATCCCTGACGAAACGAGGCGCAGTGCGCCCCCACCTCCCGCTGCTGAATCAGCGAACGCTGGCTGTGGTGGACAAACTCGATGGGATCTTCCAGCGTCAGAATATGGCGCGCCTGATGGCGATTCAGGCTATCTACCAGCGCCGCCAGGGTAGTGGATTTGCCGCTGCCAGTGGCCCCGGTAATTAATATCAGCCCCTCATCCAGCTGCAACAACTGTTCAACCACCGGCGGTAAATGCAGGCTGGCAAGCTCGGGAACCTGGCTGGCAATCAGACGCAACGCCAGCGATAACCCCTGCCGTTGCAGGAACAGATTGGCGCGTAGCCGCACTCCACTTGCCAGCGTGATGGCGAAATCCATATGGCCTTCCTCATTAAGCAGAGCCTGCTGCGTGCTATCCAGCCACTGGGTGATAAAGGTTTCCAGCCAGAGAGGAGCCAGCACAGCCTGTTCGGGGATGGGTTCCAGCACGCCCTGACGCCGCCAGTGTGGCAAATGTCCGCTGCAAAGGTGCAGATCGGCGGCGTTATGCTTTACACTAAGGGCCACAACTTTATCCAAATCCATAGAAATTCTCCTGACTATGACTTCCATTGAGCACAACTTACAGCAAGTGCGCGAGCGTATCGCCGCTGCCGCTGCGCGTTGCGGACGCGCGCCAGAAGAAATCACGCTGCTTGCAGTGAGTAAAACCAAACCTGTGAGCGCAGTTGCAGAAGCGATAGCAGCCGGACAACGGGCATTCGGCGAAAATTACGTGCAGGAAGGGGTTGAAAAAGTCACCGCGCTGGCCGCACATCCTGATCTGCAATGGCACTTCATCGGGCCGTTGCAGTCGAATAAGAGCCGTCTGGTGGCGGAGCATTTTGCCTGGTGCCACACCGTCGATCGACTGCGCATCGCGCAGCGTCTGAATGACCAGCGCCCGGCACATTTGCCGCCGCTTAATGTGTTAATTCAGGTAAATATCAGTGACGAGAACAGCAAATCTGGCATCATGCTGGATGCGCTGCCAACGCTGGCGCAGGAGATCGCAGCTTTACCGCAGCTGCGTTTACGCGGTCTGATGGCGATTCCAGCCCCCGAGCAGGATTACGATCGCCAACTGGCAGTATGTCAGCAGATGGCTGCTGCGTTTCGTGCCTTGCAACAGGATTACCCTGGCGTCGATACGCTTTCTCTGGGAATGAGCGACGACATGGAAGCGGCCATCGCCGCAGGCAGTACCATGGTGCGCATCGGCACCGCCGTATTTGGCGCGCGGGATTATGCGCGCACTTCACAACAATAATTGAGGAACCTCATGTTAACAATGACGTTTTTAGTCAAAACGCTGATCGACCTGTACGTGATGGTATTACTGCTGCGTATCTGGATGCAGTGGTCACGCTGTGACTTCTATAATCCGCTGTCGCAGTTTGTCGTGAAGATTACCCAGCCGATCATCAAACCGCTGCGCCGCGTGCTGCCTGCTTTAGGGCCGATTGATACCGCGTCGCTGCTGCTGGCGTTTGTGCTGACCACCCTGAAATACCCGATTCTGCTGTTAATTCAGGTCGGCGTGTTCTCAGTCGATCCCACCAACCTGTTGGTCGGATTGCTGTCGTTGCTGAAGTCTGCCGGTTATCTGGTGTTCTGGGTGATCATCATCCGTTCGCTGATGAGCTGGATCAGCCAGGGCCGTGGTCCGATTGATTATGTATTGATTCAACTGACCGAACCGCTGATGGCACCGATTCGTCGCATTCTGCCAGCGATGGGCGGCATCGATTTTTCTGCCATGATTGTGATTCTGGTGCTGTATGCGCTGAATTTCCTCGGTATGGACCTGTTCCCGGGTCTCTGGTACCTGCTGTAATTCGTTAATCTGGAACTGTTATGCAAAAAGTTGTTCTCGCCACCGGTAATCCGGGCAAAGTTCGTGAACTGGCCGACCTGCTGTCGGCCTTTGGCCTCGATATCGTGGCACAAACCGAGCTGGGCGTGGAGTCAGCGGAAGAAACCGGTCTGACTTTTATCGAAAACGCTATCCTGAAAGCACGCCATGCTGCCCAAATCACCGGCCTGCCCGCGATTGCGGATGACTCCGGTCTGGCGGTAGATGCCCTCGGCGGTGCTCCGGGCATCTACTCCGCGCGCTACGCGGGCCTGGAAGCCAGCGATCAACAGAATCTTGAGAAGCTGCTGGTCGCACTGGAAAACGTCGCGGATGGCGAGCGTCAGGCCCAGTTCCATTGCGTGCTGGTGTATGTACGCCATGCCGCGGATCCTACGCCGCTGGTGTTTCATGGCAGCTGGGCAGGCGAAATCACCCGTGCCGCAGCAGGCCAGGGTGGTTTTGGCTACGATCCGATTTTCTATGTCCCTGAACTGGGCAAAACGGCTGCGGAGCTGAGTAAAGATGAAAAGCGCGCCGTTTCTCACCGTGGCAAAGCATTGACGCTGTTACTGGATGCGATGCGCAATGCCTGATTTACCGCCGTTAAGCCTTTACATCCACATTCCGTGGTGTGTACAGAAGTGCCCCTACTGTGATTTCAACTCTCATGCATTGAAAGGCGAGGTGCCGCACATCGAGTATGTGCAGCACCTGCTGAACGATCTGGAGCAGGATTTGCCGCTCACCAGCGGACGCGAAGTTCGCACCATTTTTATTGGTGGTGGCACCCCCAGTCTGCTGAGCAGCAATGCCATGCAGATGCTGATGGATGGCGTGCGTGCGCGGCTGCCGCTGGCAGCAGACGCAGAAATCACTATGGAAGCCAATCCCGGCACGGTCGAAGCCGATCGTTTCAGCGGCTACCAGCGGGCCGGAATCAACCGTATTTCGATTGGGGTGCAGAGTTTCAGCCCGCAGAAGCTGGAGCGTCTGGGTCGTATTCATGGCCCGGAAGAAGCGAAACGCGCCGCCCATCTCGCCGCCGGGCTTGGCCTGCGCAGCTTTAACCTCGATTTGATGCATGGCCTGCCCGATCAGTCGCTGGAGGAAGCGCTCGACGATTTACGCCAGGCGATTGCGCTTAATCCGCCGCATCTGTCGTGGTATCAGCTGACTATCGAGCCAAATACGCTGTTTGGTTCGCGTCCCCCGGTGCTGCCGGATGATGACGCGCTGTGGGATATCTTCGAACAAGGCCATCAGCTGCTGACGGCGGCCGGTTATCAGCAATATGAAACCTCCGCCTATGCGAAACCTGGCTACCGTTGCGAGCACAACCTCAATTACTGGCGCTTTGGTGATTACCTCGGCATTGGTTGTGGCGCTCACGGCAAGCTGACGCAACCGGATGGCAGTATCCTGCGTACGGTGAAAACCCGCCATCCACGTGGCTTTATGAAGGGCAATTATCTGGATAAGCAGTATCAGGTTGCGGATGCGGATAAACCTTTCGAGTTCTTTATGAACCGTTTCCGTCTGCTGGAAGCAGCGCCGCGTGCTGACTTCCGTCGCTATACCGGGCTGGATGAGGCGATCATCCGTCCGCAGATTGATGCAGCCATTGCGGCCGGATACGTGGTTGAAACGGAGCAACAGTGGCAGATTACGGAAAAAGGCAAGTTGTTCCTTAATTCGCTGCTAGAGTTGTTCTTAGCCGAAGAATAAAAATAGCCCGGATAATTCCGGGCCATTTTATTAATTCCGCTCAGTATTCTGTCTTAATTGCAGCAGATGCGTATTGATTAATGCAATATTCACTTCACAGGGTGAACCATCATCCAGATAGACGGTTTCCGCTATCTCCAGCACTGCATCATTTTCTTTTAATTGCAGAAGATTAATCTGCTCCGGATTGGTCAGGTTAATTGCGTTTAAATGTTGGTCCCTGCGCTGAACCTTCTTGCCCGTAATTTGTTCAATATACGAGTATTTAGATATTTCCAGCTTGCTGAACTCCATGCTGCTAAACATACTTACCGGCAGATGGCACTGTTCCAGTGCGACAGGAATATCATCAAAACACATCAGACGAACAATTTTGTACACCTGGTCGCTGTTTTTAATGCGCAGTGCCTGCGCCATATCCGCTGATGGCACTTTGATGATGCTGGCGGTAATGACTTTTCTGATCCCTTTATAACCCTTTTTCTGCGCCTGATAATCAAAAGGTGACAGGGCGTGAAAGCGGCCAGAATGATTACTTTTCCCAATAGACCCCACGAAAAGGCCAGACCCTTTCACCCGGTAAATGCGCTGCTGCTCAATCAGAATACGGGTTGCTTCCCGCACAGTGGCACGGGTAATGCCGATGTTTTTCGCGATCGCAATTTCGGTATCGAGTTTATCGCCAGGCAGAAGCCCTTCATCTTTAATCTTGCGGAGGATGTAATCGACAACCTCTTTCTGCTTCTCAGTAATGCCATCGACCATCAACGTTGTTCCCGATAAGAGTAGGCTCTGGCTCCGTGAGCCATGAGTGCACATGTATGCCTGAGTTTATTTTCTAAGTGCCAGTCTGACCGCATCAGGATGTGATCGAGTTAACGAATTTGCACTCAATCTCAGGGTGTCCAGCCAGATTTCAATCTTACATATTGTATCTATACACGTCCATGTGCATTATCAAGATGACTAGACACATTAAACATGTCTATACCTGAAAACCAACACCGTTGTGTTGATGAAAAACTTAAGAACAAAATATAACTATATGATTAATATTATTTTTTATTAAAAAAATAGTTCTGCAACAACAAAAACAGAAAACATTACGCGCACAACACCAGGTGCAGTAACCATCAGGTTTCAGGGATAAATGACTGGACACCTTTTGCCACAGAAGCGTTAACGGCCAACAGTAAAGCGTCCGGGTTACTGCATAAAACGGAGCTAAAGCGAGATCAGTTCATGGTAAATAGAGAGTTAGCAAACGCGATTCGATTTCTCAGCATTGATGCGATCCAGAAGGCCAATTCAGGGCATCCTGGTGCCCCGATGGGAATGGCGGATATTGCCGAAGTTGTCTGGCGTCACCATTTACGCCACAACCCCAAAAATCCTCAGTGGTTCAATCGCGACCGTTATGTTCAGTCCAACGGACATGGCTCGATGCTGCTTTATTCCCTGCTGCATCTGACTGGCTATGATCTGTCGATTGAGGACATCCGCCAGTTTCGTCAGCTACATTCCCGCACCCCAGGACATCCTGAATATGGTTATACCCCAGGGGTAGAGACCACCACCGGGCCACTCGGTCAGGGTGTGGCGAATGCAGTCGGCATGGCGATTGCCGAGAAAGCACTGGCGGCTCAGTTCAATAAACCTGATTTTGCCGTTGTCGATCATTATACCTGGCTGTTTTTGGGTGACGGTTGCCTGATGGAAGGGATTTCCCATGAGGCCTGCGGCCTGGCGGGCACCCTGCAACTCGGTAAACTGATCGCCATCTGGGATGACAACGGTATCTCCATTGATGGTCATGTCGAAGGCTGGTTCTCCGAAGATACCGCCGCACGTTTCCGCGCTTACGGCTGGCATGTGATTGAAGGTGTCGATGGGCATAATGCCGCTGCTGTCGATGCGGCGGTACGCGAGGCCAAAGCGGTCACTGACAAACCCAGCCTGTTATGTTGCAAAACCATCATCGGCTTTGGCTCACCGAATAAAGCCAATAGCCACGATTGTCATGGTTCCGCCCTTGGCACCGCAGAAGTCGCGCTGGTGCGTGAAACACTGAACTGGCCTTACGCGCCATTTGAAATTCCCGATTCGATCTACCAGGCCTGGGATGCCCGCGAACAAGGGGCAAAAAATCAACAAGCGTGGGATCAGCTGTTTGCCGCTTATCAACAGCAATGGCCGCAGCTCGCTGATGAATTCACCCGCCGTATGCAGGGTGAACTACCAGCCAACTGGGCTGAGGATATGGATAACTACATCGCGGCGTTACAGGCAACGCCAGCCAGCCTGGCAACCCGTCAGGTCAGCCAGAAGTGCCTGAATCATTTCGCCGATTTATTGCCGGAAATGCTGGGCGGCTCGGCAGACCTGTCACCGTCGAATCTGACCAGACAGCAGCAATCCGTCGATTTCAGCGCTGAAAATCCGGCGGGCAATTACATTTCCTACGGCGTGCGCGAGTTCGGCATGTCCGCCATTATGAATGGCCTGGCCCTGCATGGCGGCTTCATCCCCTACGGCGGCACCTTCCTGATGTTTATGGAATACGCCCGCAATGCGGTGCGTATGGCGGCACTCATGAATATCCGTTCGGTATTCGTGTATAGCCATGACACCATCGGCCTCGGTGAAGATGGCCCTACCCATCAACCGGTTGAACAATTAGCCTCGCTGCGACTGACCCCCAATATGGAAACCTGGCGCGGTTGCGATCAGGTCGAAGTGGCAGTGGCATGGCGTCAGGCGATTGAACGTAAAAACGGACCCAGTGCGTTAATTCTGACCCGGCAACCGCTTGAGCAGCAACCGCGCTCTGCGGCACAACTGGCTGATATTTCGCGCGGCGGATATGTGCTGCTTGATTGCGAGGACAAACCCGAGCTGTTGCTGATTTCATCCGGTTCAGAAATCGAGCTGGTGGTCGCTGCCGCAAAAGTTCTGTTACAGGAAGGTCGCAAGGTACGGGTGGTGTCTATCCCCTGCACCGAACGTTTTGATCAGCAGGATGCGCAATATAAAGAATCGGTACTGCCGCACGACGTACGTAAACGCCTGGCAGTTGAAGCCAGTATTGAGGGATTCTGGCAGCGCTACACCGGTCTGGATGGCAAAGTGATCGGTATGAAATCTTTCGGTGAGTCCGCTCCGGCAAACGTACTTTTCAAACATTTCGGCTTTACGGTAGAAAACGTACTTGAATCCGCCCGTAGCTTACTGAAGTAATCACTGAACACGTATTTAATGCAGGAAAACGATATGTCGAATCTGTCAAAGTGGCTGAATGATGAGAAGATCCAGTACCGGGAAAACGTCTCTGACTGGAAAGAGGCCATTCAGGTAGCAGGACGTCCGCTGCTGGAGGAAGGTGCCATTTCTCAGCAATACATTGATGTCATCATTCAGCAAAAAGAGGACATTGGCCCCTACTTTGTTATCGCCCCGCGGATAGCCATGCCGCATGCTCGTCCAGAGCAGGGAGCGAATAAACTCGGGTTATCCATCGTCAAACTGGCGACGCCCGTCAAATTTGATGCTGATGAAAACGATCCGGTTGATGCTATTTTTTTGTTCTCAGCCGCAGATAGTAATAGTCATATTGAAATGATTTCAGAGCTGGCAGAAGTCCTTTCAGATGAAGACAAGATGAATCAATTCTTCAACTCCCGCAGTAAAGAAGAATTGCGTGCGGTGTTGCTGGCAGACAACATTGTTAATTAAACAAGCATGACGAATATATTTCAGAATAGAAACCAAGAGGTGTGAAATGAAAATTATGGCGGTTTGCGGTTCAGGGCTGGGAAGCAGCTTTATGATGGAGATGAACATTAAAAAAGTGCTGAAAGCCATCGACATCACTGCGGAAGTTGAACATTCCGACCTGGGTTCAGTAACCCCCGACGTTGCGGATGTTTTTGTCATGGGTAAAGACATTGCCTACAGTGCCAATCTTCCTGAAGGCAAGGTTATTATCATCAACAACATCATTGACATTAAAGAGCTTGAGCAGAAAATTCGCGAATATTTTAATAAACCCTGACTCAAACTTTTCTACCCTAAATCATTCAGGTTGCAGCCAGGGAATATGCAACCTGAATGATCACGACTATAAAACAGAACGCTTACCGCTGAGGTTATTATGTTTATCCAAAACCTTTTATTGGTCGTTGTTGACGTGCTGAAAGTGCCCTCAATCCTGGTAGGATTAGTGGCGTTATTTGGTCTCGTCGCACAAAGAAAGCCGTTCCCGGATGTGATTAAAGGTACGGTAAAAACTATTCTGGGCTTTTTAGTGCTGGCAGGTGGTGCGTCGGTGCTGGTCGGTTCACTGACTCCGCTGGGTGACATCTTCAAGCAGGCCTTTGATGTACAGGGTATTATTCCAAACAACGAGGCCATGGTCTCGATTGCGCTGGAAAAATACGGTGCACCGACCACGCTGATCATGGCTTTTGGCATGGTGGCGAATATTGTGGTTGCCCGTTTTACCCGCCTGAAATATATCTACCTTTCCGGCCATGTTACTTTTTATATGGCCTGTATGGTGGCAATTATTCTGTCAGTCGCCGGTTTTGAGGGTGTGCAGCTTATTTACACCGGTTCTCTCGCCCTCGGAATGCTGATGGCGTTTTTCCCGGCGCTGGCCCAGCCGCATATGCGTAAAATTGTGGGTCATGATCAGGTAGCCCTGGCGCATACCGGTACGGTTGGTTATGTGCTGTCAGGCTGGATTGGTTCTCTGGTCGGTAAAGGATCAAAATCCACCGAAGAGATGAACATGCCGAAAAACCTGAGTTTTTTGCGCGACAGCACCATCTCGATTTCTCTGACCATGATGATTATCTACTTTATTTTGTCTGCTTCTGCTGGCAAAGACTATGTGGAAAGTCATTTCAGCCATGGTCAGAACTACCTGGTCTATTCATTCGTACAGGCCATTACCTTCGCTGCCGGTGTATTTATTATTCTGCAGGGTGTGCGGTTAATTCTGGCAGAGATTGTACCGGCGTTTACCGGATTTTCGGAAAAGCTGGTGCCCAATGCCCGTCCGGCACTTGATTGCCCGATTGTTTTTCCCTATGCGCCGAATGCAGTGCTGGTTGGTTTTATCTCCAGCTTTGTCGGTGGCCTGGTCGGATTATTTATCCTTGGCCAGTTGAAATGGGTATTAATTCTGCCGGGCGTTGTACCACACTTTTTCTGCGGGGCTACTGCCGGGGTATTTGGTAACGCCACAGGCGGCAAGCGGGGTGCGATGCTGGGTGCATTTGCCCATGGTGTGCTGATTACCTTCCTGCCGGTTGCGTTATTACCGGTACTGGGTGCACTGGGCTTAACCAATACCACCTTCTCAGATACGGATTTTGGTGTGACAGGGATTCTCCTCGGTAATATGGCCAGATATATGGACAAAGGCACCATTACCATGGTGATTACCGGGATTTTTGCTCTGCTGGTTATTTATAACTTTGCCGCCAGCAATAAGACGGTGGCTAAAGAAGCGAACAACGAATAAAAATAATCAGGGGCTGAAATCAGCCCCTTTTTTTAACCTTTAATTCCCTGCACCAGGCCTTTACGCTGCCCTTCCAGGTCGGTCACGCGATTACACACCTCATGACCAAAATTCTGAAAATCCTTCTCCTGCTTGTTCCATTCGGTTTGAATCGACTGCTGTAAGCCGCCGAGATTACCGACTAAAGCCTGCAACGGGTTATTGCCGCTGCCTGCCTGCTGGCTGCCCATCTCATTCAGGCTGTCCTGCAGGATGCCACCCATGGTGCTCTGGACTAATTTTTCGCCATCGGCGCGCACCTGATCAATTGCCTGATGATGGAACGTCAGACCATCGCTGCGATGTTCGATAATACGATTCATCTGCTGCTTCAGCTGACCATCAAGGGTGGTGAGGCGGTTACGTACGTTGCTGTTCGGGCCGAGTTTTTCGACGATAACCTGGTCCAATGCCACCCGGCTTCTCTCCAGACGCGAGCTGGCACCCTGGTCAATCCACGGCAAATCGCGACGCAGGGCGTTTTGATAGTTGATGGCTTTCTGGCGCGTGGCGTTATCGACACTCACTTTCTGCCCATTGAACTGCACATCACCCTGCGGCGAGATTTCGAGGTTGCCGTTTTCTCCCACCACCTGCACGCTCTGCGGCTTAATAATCACATCATCTTGTGGCTTAACGCTGCATTCATACGCAGCCTGGGCCTGAGTCGCCGCCAGCAACAACGCGGCGAGAAGCGCTTTATGAACCATGAAATCTCCTGCATCCCTGGGTGAACCGTAACGGCACGATACATTGCGCCGTTACAGGATGTGCCGATGAGCACCGTTTATGTGATTATTAGTCCCACCACACATCAAAGAGTTCAGTCACCTGCACATCTGCCAGGCCACGATCCTGTAACCATTTGCGAACCAGCTCACGATGTTCATCGGTGCATTTGCCGGTCTGTTGCAGGCATACCAGCCCTTCCCATACCAGGTAGCCGCTGCCATCGTAGGCCAGACCATTCGGGTCGATCGCTTCGTTGATAAACGCATCCAGCGTGCTATCAATCTGCTCCTCGCTGGTGCCTTCAGCAAAACGCCAGGCGACGGAGAAACCCAGTTCCTGAAACTCATCAATATGCAACTTCTTACGTAAACGACGACTGCGCTGTGTGGCCATTATTTCACCCTCTCAAACATCAGATCCCAAACGCCATGGCCCAGTCGCTGCCCGCGTTGCTCAAATTTAGTTAACGGACGCGTTTCCGGACGCGGCACGTAATCATGACTGGCTGACTGGTTGTGATAACCATCAATGCTGCTCATCACTTCCAGCATGTGCTGTGCATAGGCTTCCCAGTCGGTTGCCATATGGAAAACGCCCCCCAGCTTCAGCTTACGCATCACCAGTTCGGCAAACGGCACCTGGACGATACGACGCTTGTTGTGACGCACTTTATGCCAGGGATCCGGGAAGAACAGCTGCACCATGCGCAGCGAATTATCCGGGATCATCTTCTCCAGCACTTCCACCGCGTCGTGACACATCACGCGCAGGTTTTCCACGCCCGCTTCTTTCGCTGAACCCAGGCAGGCACCGACACCCGGCGCATGCACTTCAATACCGAGAAAGTTCTGGTGTGGGTTATTTTTCGCCATCGTGACTAACGATGCCCCCATACCAAAGCCAATCTCCAGTACCACGGGTGCTTCGCGTCCGAAGAGCCCGGTCAAATCCAGCGGCTCCGGCTGATACTCGACGCCCATCTCCGGCCAGTATTGATCGAGCGCCAGCTGCTGTCCTTTGGTTAAGCGCCCCTGGCGGCGCACAAAACTGCGGATACGGCGTAATGGCCGTCCGTTCTCATCAAATTCTGGGGTGATGACGTCATTAATCATGTCAAAGCCTGCTGATTAGCCTGTTCAGGGAAACGCGCATTATGCAAAGTTCAATAGCAGAAGCAAGCCTTTGCAATCTTCCGGTTTACACCCTGATCTCTCTGTGCTGGAATTCCTGCCTGATTGTAGAGTAACCATGGAAAATTGCCTTCTTATGATGCAAGCGCCGCAATTCGCGCAACAGGTGCTGGATTGGTATCAGCGCTTTGGCCGCAAAACCCTGCCCTGGCAGCAGGAGAAAACGCCCTATAAAGTCTGGCTCTCTGAAGTAATGCTTCAGCAGACTCAGGTTGCCACCGTTATTCCTTATTTTGAACGCTTTATGGCGCGTTTTCCCACCGTAACCGATTTGGCGGCCGCACCGCTGGATGAGGTGCTGCACCTGTGGACCGGCCTTGGCTACTATGCACGCGCGCGCAATCTGCATAAAGCGGCAAAACAAGTGGTGGATAAACATGGTGGCGAATTCCCGCGTAATTTTGATGACGTAGCGGCGCTGCCTGGCGTCGGGCGTTCAACCGCGGGTGCCATCCTGTCTTTATCGCTCGGCCAGCATTTCCCGATCCTCGATGGCAACGTAAAACGCGTGCTGGCACGCTGTTACGCCGTCGCGGGCTGGCCCGGTAAAAAAGATGTTGAGAAGCGTCTGTGGCAACTGAGTGAAGAGGTTACGCCTGCGCAGGGCGTCAGCCAGTTTAATCAGGCAATGATGGATCTTGGCGCGTTAGTCTGTACCCGCTCGCGTCCCAAATGTGAAATCTGCCCGCTAAATAGCGGTTGCGTCGCTTATGCTAACAACAGCTGGGCCAGCTATCCCGGTAAAAAGCCGAAACAAACGCTGCCAGAACGCAGTGGCTGGTTCCTGATGATGCAACATGGTGACGATGTCTGGCTGGAACAGCGCCCACCGGTGGGCCTGTGGGGCGGCCTGTTCTGTTTCCCGCAATTCACCACTGAGCAGGCAATGATCGACTGGCTGGCAGAGCGTGGCATCCACGCCCGACCGCAACAGCTCACCGCGTTTCGTCACACCTTCAGCCATTTCCATCTGGATATTGTGCCTATGTGGCTGGCATGGCCTTCGTCCGGGTCGCTGATGGATGAAGCAGGCGGTCTCTGGTATAACTTAGCGCAACCACCGTCAGTGGGTCTGGCTGCGCCGGTCGAGCGCCTGTTGCATGAACTGCGACACCCCCAGCAACTGGCACTGCATAAGCGAGTGACCGAAGAGGAAGAGTAATGAGCCGCACCATTTTTTGTACTTATCTGCAACGTGACGCTGAAGGTCAGGACTTTCAGCTTTATCCTGGCGAGCTGGGTAAGCGCATCTACAACGAGATCTCGAAAGAAGCCTGGCAGCAATGGATGTCGAAGCAAACCATGCTGATCAACGAGAAAAAGCTCAACATGATGAACCCGGGCGACCGCAAAGTGCTGGAACAGGAGATGGTGAATTTCCTGTTTGAAGGCAAAGATGTGCACATTGAAGGTTACACACCGCCGGAAAAATAAACTTTCAGGGCCTCACCTTGAGGCCCTTTTCAGGTCAGGCTCGCATTAACAATGAATAAAAAATTGATCGCCATGCTGGCAATCGCACCGCTGTTGGTTTCCTGCGCCGGACACAAACAAGGGCAATATCACGAAGAGTGGGTCAAGGACACCAACGGTTTCGACATCCTGATGGGGCAGTTCGCCCACAACATCGAAAATATCTGGGGAATCAATGAGGTTCTGATCGCCGGACCGAAAGATTACGTCAAATATAGCGATAATTATTACACCCGCAGCCACATCAACTTTGATAGCGGTAGCATCACCATTGAAACCATTTCCGGCACCGATCCGATGGCGAGCCTGCGTCAGGCGATCATCACCACGCTGCTGATTGGCGAGGATCCGGGTAATGTCGACCTCTATTCAGATGCCAACGATATTCAGATCAGTAAAGAACCGCTGCTTTATGGCCAGGTGCTGGACAATACCGGACAACCGATTCGCTGGCAGGGCCGTGCCGCTAACTTTGCTGACTACCTGATTCAGAACAAGTTGCAGAAACGTACGTCGGGCCTGCATGTTATCTGGTCGGTGACCATTCCGATGGTGCCGAACCACCTCGACAAACGTGCGCATAAATACCTGCCGATGGTGCGTAAAGCCGCCGAACAGTATGGCGTTGATGCCTCACTGATTCTGGCGATTATGCAGATTGAATCGAGCTTCAACCCCTATGCGGTCAGTAACTCGGATGCGCTGGGGCTGATGCAGGTGGTTCAGCATACGGCGGGGGTCGATGTCTATCGTATGAAAGGGAAATGGGGCCAGCCGAGCCGGAGCTATCTGCTGGATCCGGAAAACAACATCGATGCGGGTACGGCCTATTTGTCGCTGTTGCAGAACACCTATCTGGGCGGGATTCAGGACCCGGTATCACGACGTTATGCGGTGATTACCGCTTATAACGGCGGTGCTGGTAGCGTGCTGCGCGTGTTCTCCAGTGATAAAGATCGCGCGTTTGCCACCATTAACAGCATGTCGCCGAGCCAGGTATATCAGACACTGACTAACGACCATCCTTCCGCAGAATCACGCCGATATCTGTACAAGGTGAACAACGCCCAGCGCAGTTATCACCGGTATTAAAGCACTGTAGCGGCGCGATTTATCGCGCAATTCCGGGCACCATGCCAGAAAAATCCGCGCGATAAATCGCGCCGCTACACAGAACGACAGAAGCGGCCATCAGGCCGCTTCTGGCTTTATACCATCATATTCGCTACCAGGTGTTTACGCCCGCTGTCATCTTCTTCGGTATAAACGCCCTGTAGTTCTGGTGAAAAGCCTGGCAGCAGATTAATGCCCTCTTCCAGCGCGAGGAAATAACGCTGAACCGCGCCGCCCCACACCTCGCCAGGCACCACACACAGCACGCCCGGTGGATAAGGCAATGCACCTTCAGCAGCGATACGCCCTTCTGCCTGTGCAATCGCCACCAGCTCCACATCACCACGAATATATGCCTGATGCGCATCCTGCGGATTGACCGCCACCTGCGGGAAGCAGGCTTCGCGGAACATCGCCTTCTGCAAATCTTTCACATCATAGCTGACGTACAAATCATGCATTTCCTGGCACAGACGACGCAGGGTATAGCCCTGATAACGCGCCATATTTTTGCGATACACACTCGGCAGCACCTCCGCCAGCAGCGCGTCTTCCTTCACATGCTGTTCGAACTGCTCCAGCATCGCCACCAGGTGCGCCATCTTCTCAGCGCTCTCCGCCGGGGTCAGCAGGAACAGAATTGAATTGAGGTCACATTTTTCCGGCACGATACCGTTTTCGCGCAGGTAGTTGGCGAGGATGGTCGCCGGAATGCCGAATGCCGTGTACGCCCCGCTGGCGGCATCAATACCCGGCGTGGTCAGCAGCAGCTTGCAGGGATCCACCAGATATTGCTCGCTGGCATAACCGGCAAAACCGTGCCATTTCGCTCCCGGTTCGAAGCTGAAATACGCCGGATCGGCGGCAATCGTTGCCGTTTCTGCCGACTGCCAGGGCTTACCGTGCACCCGCTCCGGCAGGAAGGGCTGAATCATCTCACAACGTTGCAGAATCGCTTTACGCGCATCAATGCCCAGCGTGACGCACTCGTGCCACATGCTGCGGCCTGCTTCCCCCTGATGCATGCGCGCATTGATATCCAGCGCGGCAAACAACGGATAGAACGGGCTGGTGGAAGCATGCAGCATAAAGGCGTTATTCAGGCGCTTATGCGGACAGAAACGCTTCTGACCTCGGATATGGTTATCTTTCTTGTGAATCTGCGATGTCTGCGAGAAGCCAGCCAGCTGCTTATGCACCGACTGGGTGACAAAGATACCAGGATCATTTTCGTTCAAATCCAGCGTCAGCGGTGAGCAGCCCTCCATCAGCGGGATAAATTGCTCGTAGCCCAGCCACGCTGAGTCAAACAGGATGTAATCACACAGATGACCGATGCGATCCACCACCTGACGCGCGTTGTATACCGTACCGTCGTAGGTGCCTAGCTGGATAATCGCCAGACGGAACGGACGCTGATCTTTCGCCCGCTGCGGTGCCACTTTCTTCACGCGCTCACGCAAAAAAGCTTCGTCAAAGCAGTGAGCATCAATGCCGCCAATAAAACCAAACGGGTTACGTGCCGCTTCCAGATAAACCGGCGTCGCACCAGCCTGAATCAGCGCACCATGATGGTTGGATTTATGGTTGTTGCGGTCAAACAGTACCAGGTCGCCACGCGTCAGCAGTGCGTTGGTCACCACTTTGTTCGCGCTGGAGGTGCCGTTCAGCACGAAATAGGTTTTATCCGCGTTGAACACTTTCGCCGCGTACTTCTGCGCGTGTTTGGCGGAACCTTCGTGGATCAGCAAATCGCCCAGCTTAACGTCCGCGTTGCACATATCGGAGCGGAAGACGTTTTCGCCATAGAATTCATAGAACTGCCGACCCGCCGGATGCTTTTTAAAGAACGCACCGCCCTGATGGCCCGGACAGGCAAAGGTGCTGTTCTGCATATCAACGTAGCGCATCAGGGTGTCAAAGAACGGCGGCAGCAGTTTGGATTCATATTCCTGCGCAGCTTCTTCCAGCCGCTCCCACTCTTCCGGCGCGCCGTTGATTTCGCCGGTCACGCCCGGCAGTTGCAGCACCTCTTCATCAAAGGCGTTGGCAACAAACACCGGCAGATTGAAGCCGGTATGGCGCAACAGCGCCAGCACGCCACTCCGCGTATCCGCCAAAGAGACGACAACAGCCGCCACATCGGTAAAGTCAGTATTGTCCAGCGTCACCACGTCGCGCATGGTGTTCAGGCTCAGGTTTGGCGCTACAGCAGCGCTGGCAGCAATTTTCAGTGGTGTCATAACACAAATCCCCAGAGGTCAAGGATGAGTGAGTGCCAGTGGCACAGCAATGAGGAAAATTCCCCGGCGAATAACGTCAGACGGATGGGTGCAAAGGTGGATTACAGCCGCAACCGATAGACATCAGTAAAGCCAGAAAGCGTCTGTCTTTACTCATGTCCAACAGCGAGCGTTAAGCTGGCCTCACCGCATGGTGAGCGAGAAATGCGAACAACAGATGACGGAGGAACGCTTTCGGCGAAGCGAACGGGAACAAGTGCAAATCTGCATTGTACCGGGCATAGCGGCGTCCTCAGTGTTAAAGGGAATGGATAAACTGGCGCAATAATGTCATCTTTTTTTTGCCGGAACAACCCGCCAGCAGCAATTTCTACGCATGAAAGCATAGAGATAACACATTGATAATAAAAATATTTTATCAGATACTAAAATCAAAAACGCTTAAATATCCGCACCTTATGCAAAATTATGCAAGGTGCGGATATTAATAACAAAGCGTTACAGCCAGTGCTGGGCGCGGATCTTTTCGCCATCGCTAAAGCGGCTGAAGCGGAACGGCTGCGCATCCACCGATGGCGTGCTGTTCAGCACCAGATCGGTCATCAACTGACCGGCACCGGGGGCAATACCAAAACCGTGGCCGGAAAAACCGGTCGCCAGATACAACCCAGACACCTGATCAATGCCGGAGATCACCGGGATTGCATCGGGCATGGTGTCGATCAATCCCCCCCAGCACTGCGCCACCGGTAGATCGCGCAACGGCGGCATCAGTTCTGCCAGACTATGACGCATACGTTGCACAATCGCTGGATCGATCAGGGGATCGAGCACGCGCAATACCTCATAAATCGATCGTTTATCGGCCTGACCGGGCTTCCAGCGCAGCGCTTCATCGACAAAACGTTTGCCCAGACGCAGCTGGAGCGACTTACGCTCCACCCAAAATGCGGGCATAAAGCGCGGGCTGAAACGCAGTGAATCCAGCGTGATATCGGCGGTGTTGGTGGCTGAACTGGCGACGGTCAGCCCACCATCCAGCCGCTTACGCAGCGCCACGCTGCCAAAACTGGCACAGACGCCGGGATCGAACTCAACCGGACGAGTACGCAGCACGGTTGACAGTACTTTCAGCTGCGGCAGCGTCACCCCCATCCCCTGCAACAACAGGCGCGACCAGGCCCCGCCTGCCACTACCACCTGCTGACAACGGATCGCACCATGCTCAGTCACCACTTCGCTGACGCGGCCATTGGTACGTTCGATGGTCCGTACCGCGCAATGCTGTTGCAAATTCAGCCCCAACTCCATCGCCGCCGCGACCATCGCCGGAGCCGCCTTTTGCGGTTCTGCCCGTCCATCCAGCGCCGTATACAACCCGCCGGGATAGCTGGCCTGCAACTGCGGCAGATACTGGCGCAGCTGCTGCGGCGTCAGCATTTCGCTTTCAATACCGTAGTGGCGGGCCTCATTTACCCAGCGCTGATGACGCTGACGTTGTTGTTCAGTGCGGGAGGCATAAACGATGCCGTTGCGACGAAATCCGGTTTCGCGGTTAAGGCGCGTATTCATCCCTTCCCACAGCTGCATACTGAGATTAATCAGTGGCAGCTCGCGCAGATCACGTCCGGTACGACGGCACCAGCCCCAGTTGCGGCTCGACTGCTCTGCCGCCACCGTGCCTTTCTCCAGCAGCACGGTACGTACCCCGCGCTGCACCAGCGACAAGGCGGTCGCTACGCCGATAATCCCGCCGCCAATAACCACCACTTCGACGCTGGTCGGAAACTGCGCCGAAGAGGGAACTGCATCAACGCTGGGGCCCATGGTTTATTTCCTCGTCAGGTATAAGGGCATCAATAGTTATCTTCCACCGTCCAGTTCACCGGAATTTCGGCGATGCTGGTGGTGGTGGGTAATTCCAGCACCGTGCGAATCAGGTGCGCGAGATCTTCCGGCTGGGTCATTTTCTCCGCCGGGACTTCCGTCAACGCGGTCCCCATATCGGTGGCGACAAATCCGGGGCAAATGGCGGTGCAGCGAATGCCATCGGCATCACCGATTTTGCGTAAGCCGTGCGCCAGCGCCAGTGCGGCATACTTGCTCATGGCGTACAGGCTGGAACGCTCGGCTTTAACGCGCTTGCCGGAGAGTGACACCAGCATCACGATGCGCCCGGCACCGCTGGCCTGCAAATGCGGCCAGGTCAGACGGCTGAGACGCATTGGTGATTTGACATTGACGTCAAAGGTACGATCGAACTCGTCGTCAGTGGCTTCCAGGATCGACAGCGGCAGCATCATGCCAGCGTTGTGCACTACCGCATCAATGCGGCCAAATTTTTCGATAGTCGCCGCGACCCACGCTTCTTCGGTAGCAGCATCGAAGGCATCGAAACGGCACACCAGCTGATTGTCGCTATCGCTAAGGATGACATCTTCCGGCGAACGACAGCCGAGACTCACCGCCCAGCCATTCGCCAGCAGATTGGCAGCAATCGCCGCCCCAATACCGCGACTGGCTCCACTGATTAACGCAACCTTTCGTGTTGATTTGCTCATGGTTCTCCCCCGGTGAAATGTATTGTTATTGAGCGATAAATCGTGCGCAGTTCTACAACGACGCCCTTAACCGCGTATCCAGCGGGCTAATCAGCGGCGCAATCGCTGCCACTTCCTCTTGCAGCAGCGCGACATAATGTTGCTGCACCTCGGGATTCAGCCGTGGTGAGAGGAACGTCAACCCCAGCGATCCCACCACCCCCGCACCAGAAACTTCGATCGGAACGGCGATCCCGGCGATCCCCGGAATGAGTTCTCCCGGATCGATGGCAAAGCCCTGCTGTCTTGTCTGATCCAGTTTCAGTTGCAGATTTTCCGCCGTCAGTTGCGGCCAACTGTCGAGCCGTGCCCGGTTGCGCGCCAGAATCGCCTGCTGCTGTTCCGCCTCAAGAAACGCGAGGATTGCCAGGCTGCCCGGTCCAAGGCCCAGCGGCACAGCGCCCCCGACCGAACCGGTCAGCGTCTGCATCTGGTATTCGCTGTCGTAGCGATCGATACAGACCGAGTCATCCCTATCGCGCGCCATCAGCATCGCCGTCTCGCCAGTCTGCTGGCGTAACCGCTCCAGCGCAGGCTGGAACTGACGACGCAGGCCCGGCCCGCGTGCCGCTTTGGCACCAAACACCAGCAGCTTGGTGCCCAGCCGGTAACACTTGTCGCTCTGCACTTTTTGCAGCAACTGATGCTCCACCAGCGAATTGAGAATGCGGTGGCAGGTCACCTTGTTCAGGCCAGACAGTTCACACAGCGCTTTCAGCGTTGCCCCTTCACTTCCCGCATCTGACACCAGATCGAGCAACATCACTGCACGATCGAGTAGCTGGACGCCATTTTTCCCCGAATTTTCGTTCATCGCACCACCGCCAAAGTTCCACATTATGAAACTTTAAATCATAAGATTTCAGTATATGGTTTTTTGTTGACTAATTTTCTAGCAGATTTCATATTCGGTTGACAAGTGAGCAACGCGATTCGACAAAAAAAGTCGCTCACAGCACAAAATTTACAACACCTGCAGATTCATCCCGACAGAGGAAATATCTATGAAAAACCATCGCATGCGTATTCTGGCTGCTTCGATGTTGCTGTTGGCCGCCCCGGTAATCACTCACGCGGACACCCTGTCCGATATCAAAGCCCGCGGCGTGTTAACGGTCGGGGTGAAGAACGACTATCCGCCCTATGGATACATGGACAACAACGGCAACACCGTCGGTTTTGAGATCAGCCTGGCGCGCTACATCGCCAATGAACTGCTCGGTTCGCCGGACAAAATCAAGCTGGTGCCGGTGAACGCCTCCAACCGCATGCAATTCCTCAATTCCGGGCAGATCGACATGATCATGGCCACCCTCGGCGTAACGCCGGATCGTGCCAAACAGATCGACTTTACCGATGAATACGTTTCTGCTGCCGGCCCGTCGATCCTGGCGCGCAAAGAAGTGAAATTTACTCAGTGGGAGCAGCTGAAAGGCCAGAAAATCTGCGGGATTCAGGGTTCCTACTTCAACAAAACCGTGACGCAGAACTATGGCCTGCAACTGGTGAACTTCACCGCGCTGCCGGAAGCCTATCGCGCGTTGCAGGATAACCGCTGCGTGGCGATGGTGTTTGATGACATGTCACTGCAAAACAAGCTGAAAGAACCCGGCTGGAGCGATTACAAAATTGCGGTGAAGCCGTATGAATACCTGCCGATGGCCGGTGGCCTGCGCAAAGGGGATGACGCTTTCCGGGCGGCGGTGGATAAGGCCATCGTCAAAGCCGAAGGCGAAAACAAGCTGATTGGCTGGGAAAAAGAATTCGATATGCCCGCCTCGCCGTACATCGCCAAACGTGCTGAAGCAGCGCGCGCTGCGGCCAAGTAAGCCGTCAGGAGCGCAACATGTTCGGACTCGATTTCTCCTGGCTGCTCGACCCCACGTATCAGCAATGGCTGTTACAGGGTGTGCTGCAAACGCTGGAACTGGCGGCGCTCTCTTCGCTGTTCGCTATTCTTATCGGCCTGCTGGGCGCTTTTGGCCTGACGTTCCGACTCGCGTGGCTGGATGCCAGTATCGAGCTGTTCGTCGAGCTGTTTCGCAACACACCGCCGCTGCTGCAAATGTTGTTCTTCTACTTCACGCTGACGCAGATTGGCTTTACCAGTGAAGATCCGGTGACCGGCTTGCAGGTGCCGCTGATTAGCGCCTTTATGTCGGCCACCGTGTCGCTCAGTCTGTTTGGCGGCGCGCTGTGCATTGAAGCCTTTCGTTCCGGCTTCGATGCGGTGCCGAAAGCGACGCTGGAAGCGGCGCGCTCCCTGGGTTACACGCGCTGGGGGTTATTCCGCCATGTACAGATGCCGATTGCTGCACGCATCTGTCTGCCGCCGCTGACCAACGTGCTGACCAACCTGTTCAAAACCACTTCGCAGGCGTCGGTGATCACCGTCCCGGAACTGATGTATGCCGCCGGACAGATCTATAACGACACCTTCCGCACGCTGGAAGTGATGCTACTGATTCTGGTGATTTATGTGGTGCTGGTGAGCGCAGTGGTGTGGCTGATTGGCTGGGTGCAGCGCGCTCTGGCCTATCCCGGTTATGGAGCCTGAGTGATGAGCGACATTCTCTATCTGAAACGCAAAAAACAAACGCGCCACGCCTTTCTGTTTATTGGCCTGTTGCTGCTGTTGTTCAGCATGGTCACCGATCGCGGTGGCGAGTGGCACCAGGTGTGGGAGAGGCTGCCACTGCTGCTCACCGGTTCGATGCACGGCTGGCCGCTGAACGGTGGCTTCATTCTCAACATCTTTATTGGTATCGCCAGCATGGCGATTGCCACGGTGCTCGGGTTGTTTCTGGGCCTGTTGATGCTGGCAAAACGCCGCTGGCTCAGCATCCCGGCGCGCGCGGTGATGAACTTTCTGCGCAACGCCCCCTGGCTGGTGCTGCTGTTTTCCATGCTGTATCTGCTGTCGTATCGCGTGGAGCTGCTGGGTTTCCAGTTCACGCTGTCACCGCTGTTTAAAGCGATTGTCGGCCTGAGTCTACCCACTGCGGCTAACTTTGCCGAGGTGATTCGTGGCGCAGTGAATTCAGTGCACAGCGGCCAGTGGGAATCCGCCCGCTCACTCGGTTACAGCCCGTGGCAAATCTATCGCATCGTCATTCTGCCGCAGGCGCTACGCCGCATCATTCCCGGCTGGATGAATCTTTACGCGCTGCTGGCTATCTCCACGGCGCTGGCCACTGTCACCGGGGTGCAGGAAGTGGTGACGCTGCTGCGCACTACGCTGGCAACCGAAAGCGAAGGCTCGCTGGTTTACTTCTACGTCACCGTGCTGCTGATGTTCTTCTGTTATTGCTACCCGATTGCCCTGCTGGCGCGTCGGCTGGAAAACCACACCAAAGGGGATGCCATATGATCGCTCGCACTCCGTCCCTGATCGAGCTGGACAATATTCACAAATCCTTCGGTAACACCGAGGTGCTGAAAGGCATTTCGCTGGACGTCACCAAAGGCGAAGCGGTGTGCATTATCGGGCCTTCCGGCTCGGGTAAATCCACCATTCTGCGTTGTATCAACGGCCTGCTGCCGATCGACGATGGTTATATCCGTGTCGGCGAGCATCGTGTGCATGAGATTGAGAACGAAAAAGCGATGCGCCCGCTGCGTCATCAGGTAGCGATGGTGTTTCAGCAGTACAACCTGTTTCCGCATCGCACGGTGCTCGACAACGTGATGATGGCCCCGATGCAGGTGCTGAAACATGAACGCGACGCGGTACACGAGCGGGCGCTGCGCCTGCTGAAAAAGGTACGGCTGGAAGGGAAAGAGGGGCGCTACCCCGGGGAACTTTCTGGCGGCCAGCAGCAGCGCGTCGCCATTGCCCGTGCGCTGGCGATGCAACCGGAAATCATCCTGTTTGATGAAGTCACTGCCGCGCTGGATCCGGAAACGGTGAAGGAAGTGCTGAACACCATTCGCGAACTGGTGGATGACGGCCTGACCTGCCTGCTGGTGACGCATGAGATGCGCTTCGCGCGTGAGGTGTCGCACCGGGTGTGCTTTACCGATAAAGGCAAAATTGTGGAGATGGCGCCCCCGGCGCAGCTCTTTGACGATCCGCAGGATGCGCGCACGCGCGAGTTCCTCGGCCAGGTGTTGTAACGGAGTTGAGAGACATCATGTCTGATCAGGCAATTTTTACTGAAGATTTCAAAACGACCCCCTACTGGTGGGATGCCGCACCGCCGGAAACCTGTCGCGATCCGTTACCGGCTGAAACCGAGGTGGTGATTGTGGGTTCCGGTTTTGCCGGACTTAACGCCGCGATTGAGCTGGCACGCCACGGCAAAAAAGTGGTGGTGCTGGAGGCGAACGAGCTGGGCAGCGGCGGCAGCACCCGCACCGGCGGCATGATCAGCAGCGGGCAGAAACTGGTGGTGGGTGGTGCCATTAAAGGCATCGCTCCGGAATTGTTCCAGCGCATGATAGCCGACTCCATCGCCTCCTTCGCCTTTATTCAGGATCTGGTCCGTGAGGAGCAACTGGACGCCGACCTGTTTATCGGCGGGCGCTATTTTGGCGCGCATACCCAGAAGCAGCTGGCTGGTTTATATCAGATGGGCGATATCCTGCACCGCGTCACCGGCGTGACGGTGCATAAGATTGATCGCGCCACCCAGGCACCGGTCATCGGCTCCGATTTTTATCACGGCGGCATCCTGGTGGATGAATATGGCGGCGTGCATCCGGGTAAATACAACCGCGCGCTGCGCTGCCTGGCACGAAAATTTGGTGCGCAGCTGTTCTCCCATGCGCGCGTCACCGGGGTGGAAAACGAAGGCGGCAGCAAGGTTGTATATACCGAACGCGGCACGCTGCGCGCGCGTCAGGTGATTTTCCTCACCAACGGGTACACCGATGCCCAGGCGTCGCCTGAGCTGGCAAAACGCATTGTCCCGGTGAAAAGCTACCAGATCGCCACCGAACCGCTGCCGCCTGAACTGATGGCGAAGCTGATCCCTGGCGGCCGAATGATCACCGACAGCCGCCGCGATCTGATCTATACCCGCCCGTCCCCCGATGGCACGCGTCTGTTATTTGGATCGCGCCCTGGCATTATGGATTGTGATGACAAAACCGCGGCGATCCGTATTCGTCAGCGGATGCTGGCGATCTGGCCGGAGCTGGCCCCGTATCGTATCAGCCATGCGTGGAGCGGCTATGTCGGCATGACATGGGATAAAACCGCCTATGCCGGAGAGATGGATAATGCGCGTTTTGCTGTCGGCTGCAACGGCAACGGTGTCGCGCTGATGAGCTGGCTTGGTTATCGCGCAGCGCAGAAGTTGCTCGGCACCGAGGCGCGCCCGCTCTCGTTTGAGCGTAATACCTTTAAACCCATCCCGCTGTATGGCGGCAAACCGTGGTTTTTACCGCTGGTGACTGGCTGGTATCGTTTCCGCGATGCGGTAGACAAAGCGCGGGATTGATGTGATGTACCGTAGCGCCGCGATTTGTCGTGCGGGTGTTTCCGGCGCGGCGCACGGAATCGCGCCGCTGCCGTTAAGTTCGGCATTCAGGCACGTAGTTGTTGTAACTCACTTTCACTAAGGCCAGTCAGTTCGATAATAGTTTCCATATCCAGCTGTTTGACCAGCATGCGGCGTGCCATTTCCTGTACCAGTTCCTGCCGCCCTTCCTGACGACCTTGCTGCCGCCACTGTTGTTCCACAGTCATAATCTGTTCCTTTAGTTGAGGTTTGCTTTGTATCAGTATCTCAACGAGTTTTTCCCGATTATCCGTATCCCCATGATGCATCAGATAGTAGATCACGTCGACAGCAGTACATCGGAATATAACGCACGTAGATCCCGTTCAATAAAGGTGGTGGTAACCAGTTGCAGAGTGTCCAGATCGCAGTGCTGACGTATAGCTGGCGGCAGGTGAATTTCCAGGAACTGCCTGGCAATCGGCGGATGGCTAAGAAACCTTTTGAACAGTGCATCATGCGGGGCCGGAATGACACTCATAAACGCAACACCTGCCAGTACGATTAAAGTGCCCGGACATTAACATCGCCCATAACATACTGAAATAAAATGGGTAAGATTCTCACAGAGATTTAAGGGATTCAGATCGCCTTCAGGAAATATTCAGGAATGACAGCGGTGTTTCGGACCGGAACAACGAATGACGTGCACTTGATTTGGCTCACTGGAAGCCTCCTGATTTGGGGAGTACCATTACCCCCAATTTCCTCAACCAGCCGGAGGCTGCATGTTCAAGGCACTGGTCATTGATAATGACGAACAGGGATATCGTACATCCCTGAAAGATCTGGAAGAAAAACAACTACCCGATCAGGATGTCACCCTCGCAGTTAGCTACTCCACCCTTAATTACAAAGACGCACTGGCCATCTGCAACAAAGGCCCGATTGTGCGTCAGTTCCCGATGGTGCCCGGTATTGATTTTGTTGGTCGCGTGATCAGCAGTCGGCACCCGCAATGGCAGCAGGATGATGTGGCACTGCTGACCGGCTGGGGCGTGGGCGAGAAATACTGGGGGGGTCTGGCGCAGAAAGCCAGCGTCTCCGGTGACTGGCTGGTGAAAGTGCCTGCGGCGCTGAGTCCGCTACAAACTATGGCTATTGGTACCGCAGGCTTCACCGCCATGCTGTGCGTGATGGCGCTGGAAAAACAGGGCATCACGCCGCAGCACGGTCCGGTGCTGGTGACCGGTGCCAGCGGTGGCGTCGGCAGCTTTAGTGTCAGCCTGTTGGCGCGTCTCGGCTATGAAGTTGTGGCCTCCAGCGGCCGCTCCAGCGACAGCGACTATCTGATCAATACCCTTGGCGCTGCCTCAGTGATCGATCGCAACGAACTGAGCCAACCCGGCAAGCCGCTGGCGAAAGAGCGCTGGGCCGCCGCCATTGATAGCGTTGGCAGCCATACTTTAAGCAACGTACTGGCTGGCATGAAACGGGATGGTGTAGTCGCTGCCTGTGGCATGGCGCAAGGGCTGGATCTGCCCGCCAGCGTCGCTCCCTTTATTTTACGCGGCGTTATTCTGGCCGGTGTGGATAGCGTGATGTGCTCGCTGCCGCTGCGTCAGCAAGCATGGCAGCGCCTGGCTGAACTGGTGGAAGCGAATCAGCTGGAAAAACTGACCCGCGTGATCCCGCTCAGTGAAGCGCGTGAAGGTGCGGAACAGCTGCTGGCTGGGAAAGTTCGCGGCCGATTGATTGTGGATTGCCGCTAGCATCGGATAAGAAACGCGCGATAAATCGCGCAATGTTACTCAGGCCCGCAGTTGAATCTGCGGCCTGCCCTGCTCCACCTGATGCACCACATCCAGATCGGCCTGATACCAGCGCGTCAGCGTCTGTTCCGTCATCACGTCATGCGGTGCGCCCTCGGCCACCAGTTTTCCCTGATGTAACAACAGAATACGATCCGACCACAGCGATGCCAGATTCAGATCGTGCAACACGGTGCACACGCTGAAGCGGCCATTACGCGTTAAACGATGCAGTAAACGCAGGCTGTGCTGCTGCCAGAACAAATCCAGTGCCGAGGTAGGTTCATCCAGGAACAGCCAGCCACGCGGACCATCTTCATGCCACAGCTGCGCCAGTACACGCGCCAGCTGAACGCGTTGCTGCTCACCGCCAGACAGCGAACGATAATCACGTCGCGCCAGTTCGAGGCTACCGGTGATGAGCATCACTTCCTCAATCACCGCTTTCCCGCCCGCTGCGGGCCAGGGCGCACGCCCCATCGCCACGACCTCTTCCGCTGGCATGGGAAAGGTCAGGGTATTTTGCTGGCGCATCACTGCACGGCGCTGCGCCAGCGGTTCACGCGGCCATTCCGCCAGCGGCTGTTCTCCCAGCCAGCAGTCACCGGCATCCGGGGTGAGAAAACCGGTCAGCAGGCGGAGCAAGGTTGATTTACCGGCACCGTTCGGACCGATCAACGCCACCATTTCACCCGGCTCCAGCGTGACGGAGACGTTATCAATCAACGCCCGCGCGCCGTGGCTAAACCGCAGACCTCGCGCCTGCATTCGATCACTCATTTATCCCCCTTTGCTGGCGCAGAATCAGCCAGAGAAACCACGGACCGCCAAGCAGGCTGGTCAGCAGACCTACCGGCATTTCTGCCGGGATCACCACGGTGCGTGCCAGAGTGTCTGCCAGCAGCAATAAGATCGCTCCGGCCAGCGCCGATCCCGGCAACATCCAGCGATGATCGCTGCCGAGGCAGAAGCGCATGACATGCGGCACCACCAGCCCGACAAACCCAATAATGCCGCTGACCGACACCGCAGTACCCACCAGCAACGCGCTCAGCACCAGCAACTGACGCTGAGTGCGCTTCACATCGATCCCCATGTAATGCGCATCTTCCTCACCGAGTTGCAGCAGGTTGAGGCGACGCGCCCGGGTCTGGATGGCGATCAGCGCAGGCAGGATCAGCACGGCACACACTGTCAGGCTTGGCCACTGCGCCGAACTCAGGCTACCCATGCCCCAAAGCGCCAGCTGACGCAGCTGTTGATCGTTGCTGATCCACGACAGCACCCCCACCGCCGCGCCGCACAGCGCATTGATGGCAATCCCCACCAGCAGCAACCGCGACAGGTTCCCCATCGCCAGCCGACTGAAGCTGAAGATCAATAAAGTGACCACCAGACTACCGATAAACGCGGCCAGCATTGGCAGCCATAACGCGAGGATCGGCGGCAACGCCACTGGCACGATGATCGCCAGCGCCACCGCCAGACCGGCACCACTGCTGATTCCCAACAACCCCGGATCGGCCAGCGGGTTGCGGAACAGCCCCTGCATCACCGCCCCGGAGACCGCCAGCGCCATACCCAGCAACACCGCCAGCAGCACGCGCGGTAGACGGATGTTCAGCCAGATCTGCCACACCATATCGCTAAGAGGTGCGTGCCACAGCGTGCGCATCGACAGCGGCATCGCACCAAAATTGGCCGCCATCAGCATGCAAACCACCATGCTGACCGCCATCAGGCACAGCCAGCGCAGCATCGCCACACTAGTCATGTTTCGCCGCTTCAGCCGCACGACGCAGCTTGACGATGGCATCCGGCGTGTCGAGACCAAAGCTCAGCAGCGCCATCTCATCCACCACCAGCAACGCATGATGCTGACCCGCAGGCGTCAGCGCCAGACCGGGCAGTGACCACACCTTCTCTTCACCACCGAGGGTACGCAGGCCATCCTGTCCCACCACCACCAGATCCGGTGCAGCAGCCACCACGCCTTCCTGTGACAGCGGTTGATAATGCGGCACCGCACCCATGGCATTCACCAGACCGGCGCTGCGAATGGCGCCATCAGCGCCGGTTTGCGCACCCGCCGCGAGGGTGTTCATGCCGCTGTGCGCCATGATAAACAGCACCTTCACCGGCAGTGGCTGGCTTGGCAGTTGCGCCAGTTGCTTCTGCACTTTTTCCGTTAGCGCTTTAGCTTCCGCCTCACGATGCAGGGCTTTACCAATGGTGGCGATCTTCTCCGGGATAGCGTCAACGCTGTTTTTGCCGGTGACCTCGACCACTTTCACCCCCGCCTGCTCTACCTGTTGCAGCACCAGTGAGGGTTTCGCCAGCTCGCTGCTCAGTACCAGCGTCGGTTTCAGCGCCAGAATGCCTTCGGCATTGAGCTGTCGCATATAACCGATGTTCGGCAATTTATTCGCCTGCGCCGGTTGCTGGCTGGTACTGTCGCGCGCTACCAGATCCTGCTGGGCATCCAGCGCATAGACGATTTGCGTGACGTCACCACCAATAGACACCACGCGCTCTGCCGCCAGAGCTGGCAGCGCCAGCGCGGTCAGCAGCAACAGGGTCAGACGTTTCATGCGGCCGCTCCTGGGGTAGTCAGCAACGCCAGTTGTTCACGCCAGCGCGTTTGCTCCGGTGTCCCTTCGCTGCGCTGACCGTAAAGCTGGGCAATCTGCGTGCCATCAGCGGCGAACAATTCGAGGCTGGTGACAAAACCATCACCGCTCTGCTTACGCGTCACCCAGCTTTCACTGATGTGATCCGCCATCAGATGCAGCGTGAAATTGGGGTTGAAGATATTGATCCAGTTGTCCATCGGCATCAGTTTTTCCACCGCGCCGGTGAAGATTTGGGTACAGCCACGGTTACCGATAAAAATCATGATTTCGTTGCCGTCCTGCTGCGCCTGGTTCAGCAGCTGCGCCAGCGAATCATTGCTGACCTGCCAGGCGAGATCGTCAGCCACCGCGCGGAACGCCTGCTGGCGTGAAATATTGTGGCGCTTCAGCAGACCGAAGAACTGATGTACATCGGTCATGGCGCGCCATTCGGCTTCTACCGTCGTGGCGTCGAGGGTTGCGCTGTGCTGCGGGACGCTGGCCGGCGTCAGCTCCAGCGAGGAGGCATCGGTGGTGAACTGTGCAATCAGCGCATCCCAGGCCGCAATGTCGGTGTTCTCGGTGGTGTAGATTTTCAGCACCGCGTCGCCGTGGCGATCAAAAATCTGGATGCTTTGACGCTCACCGCGCGCGGTCATGTCACGCAGGAAGAACGCACTGTGCCACTGCTGCGGGAACAGGCGCTGATCCAGCGCGCGTGGGTTGAGAATCAGCCCGGCATGCTCGCCAAGGTGCAGGTTTTCATACTTACCTACCTGCTCGTGCACCGCGTATTCATTACGGGTGATGCTTTTGGTTTCACCCACGGCTTCCAGTGCCGCCAGCAGTGCCGGGAAATCGGTTTTCAACGCCTGAGCATCGTGGCCGACGCGTGCTTCACACAGCTGCGCTTCGCCAATGCCCATCAGCGCGGCCAGGTCGCGGGCGTATTTTTTTGGATGTTCGCCTTTCAGGGCCAGATAGTGTTCATAACGTTGGTTCATTGCGCTTGCTCCCATGAAAATGCCCTGCGTCACCGCAGGGCGAAGTTGATTATCAGAAATCGACGTTAACACCTAACTGGAAGGTGCGGCCCGGCATCACAGCAAGCTGTGAATCATAGTAGTTCTGATCGGTCTTGCTGGTGGTGGATTCCAGATCGCGGCTGCTGAGGTAATCCCAGTATTTACGGTCAGTCAGGTTGTAGATCCCGCCACTGATTTTGACGTTTTTGGTGACACGATAGTACGCCGTCAGATCCACCAGCGCGTAACCCGGGATGTTCTGGTAGTAAGTATTGTTGGTAGTACCAATCGCGCTACCGGTGTTGGTGTAGGTCTGACGCTGGGTGTAGGTAGCACGTTTACCATGGTTAAAGGTGGCGGTCACGGCGGCACCATAGCGCTGATCCGGATCATCGTAAGCCACGCCGGTGATCAGACGCATCGGCGGCACGCTCTCCAGCGGCACATATTTGTCACCCAGGTAGCTGGATTTCGACGCGCCCTGCGCATAACCAAACGCCAGACGAGCAGTCAGGCCATCAACTTCAGGCACCCATGTCCCGATGTTGAACTTGCTGCCGAACTCTGCTCCATAGATATAAGCTTTATCACGGTTTTCTGCGCGGTAAGCGATACCGATGTTATCCGGAATGTTAGTGAAGACTTCCGGATTCGCGCTACGGCTGTAACGGGTGTAGTCGATAAAGTTTTTGTAACTGTTGTAGAAGGTCGCCGCCGAGAAGGTGATCCCTTCGACAGCTTCACCTTTCAGACCGAACTCAAAGTTGTTGCTGGTTTCGGTTTTCAGGTCAGTGTTACCCAGCAGGGCATACTGATTGCTACCACCGTAATTAGACGACAGGTTCCATGAGCCATACATTTGGCTGGCGTTCGGGAACTGCGCACCGCGCTTGTATTGCAGATACGCCATCATCTTCGGCGTCAGATTGTACTGGAAGGCAAGTGACGGCAGGATCTGCCCGTCACTGAATCCTTTGCCATAAAGCGTTTCCACATCACCAGTAGAAAGATCCGCATCACCGCCTGCCAGGCTGGAAAGATTTTGCGGCTTGGTATTCTGGTAAGCGTAACGTACCCCAGGAATGATCGAGAAGGTGTGACCATTCAGATCCCAGCTCATGGTATCTTCAGCATAGACGCCAAAGCTCCAGGTGCGGCTATCCGCTTCAGGTCGGGTGATGTTGTTGTACGAAGTCTGTGCCGGGTCCAGCCAGTATGGACGCTCGGTTTTGGCAATGCTGCCGTTCAGGCCGTAGCGGAAGGTGTTAAACAGCCAGCTTTTTTCACCTTTGGTTTCAAAGCCGAAGGTTTTGGTGTTGTAGTTTGAATAGATATTGTGCGCTTCAACCGTCCCGGCATCTGGCGCAGCGGTATCATCGTGCGCTTCGGTTTGCTGGTAATAGATGCTGCTTTCGAGGCTGTCCACCAGCAGGTTGTTATCTGGCGTCCAGAGATCTTTCAGCATGCCGCTCCAGCGCCGCGTCTGGCTGCTCTGATCGGCTCGACCATAAATAGTCGTGGTGCTGCTGCCCCAGTAATCGAAGTTGGTGTGGTTGGTTTTGTGGTAATAATCCAGCGTGGCGCTGAACTGATGCTCGCTGTTCGGCTGCCAGATACCGGTCGCGGCGATGGCATCGGAGTGCCAGTTCGCCGGATACGCATCAATGGTTCCGCTGTTGTTGCGGGTTTCCTGGCCGTCACGACGGCTGATCACCACAATACCACGCAGGGTTTCATCGCCTGCTGCGGCAGTGATGCCATTGTGCCAGCTGCGGTTGGAAGAGTCGTAGTCACTCTGGTAACCGAAGTAGGTTTGTTTGGTGGGCGACAGGTAGTCATCCGGGGATTTTGGCCGGAATGAAACCGAGCCGCCAAGCGCCAGGTTCTTGTTGGAAACATCGGTAGCGCCTTCGACGATACCCACGGATCCATACATATAAGGATCGATATAGTCGCGACCAATCCCGAAGGTGCCTGAACCGGCACGGCCCACTGAGCTGCGGCCGGTGGCTAAAGGCTGTTCAATGCCGTCTACGTCAATGGAAACGCGGTTATCTTCCAGGCCACGAATGTTATAACCGGTATAACCGCCACGGTCCCCGGTATATCCACTCTTACCGGTGTTGCTGCCGCCAGCGGCACCCGGCGCGGTGACCAGCGGCTGATAGCGCATAATGGAGCCAAAATCATTACCACCCTGTTTCTGCAACTCCTCGGCAGAAAGCGTGGTACGGCTACCGGCAACCAGCGGTTGTTTCGGCGCAGTGACCGTCATCACCGGTTCATTTGTGGTGGTTTTTTTGCCTGAAATCGCCAGATCCTGATTGTCGCTGGTGGCTGCATAGCCGCAGGCTGCATGGATGGCGGATGCCAGCACCGCTGTTTTAAACAGACGCTGTGAGGTGAACCCCTGAAAAATTGGAGACATAGACGCGAAATACCTTGTTAATTGTTAGTATTCGCTCACGTGCTTGCTGCCAGAAAACCACAGTTTTTGTATAAAAAACCGTAAAAAGTTACAGACTTTTTTTATGTTATAAATGATTTCGTCAGGAATGTAATGCAATTGGTAATCATTATCAATACCATTTACACTAAGATGTATCTTAGACAGCACATTTTGTTAACCGCAGTTAACTTATTACTAATCAATCAATTAAGATGAGCGATGCCATGACACACAAACCGGCGGTGAATATTCATTACTGTACGCAATGCAACTGGCTGCTGCGCTCAGCGTGGATGGCACAGGAGCTGCTGCATACTTTTGCTGACGATTTAGCTTCCGTCACCTTGCAGCCCGGCACTGGCGGCGTGTTTGAGATAACCATTGATGGCAAGGTGATTTGGGAGCGTAAACAGGAAGGCGGTTTTCCCGACGCCGCCGCATTAAAGCAGCGGGTGCGTGATTATTGTTTCCCGGATCGGGAGCTGGGGCACGTGGATAAGAAGAAACCGACCGGGAATTGAGGTCAGACAACCTCATGCTCCTGCGGCCATAACAGCCGGTCCTGCGCGGTACTTAAGGTCACGATCGCCGGGTGATAAATCGCGAAAGGTTCCGCCAGCGGGCACACCATATATTTACCCAGTGCGCTGGGGATAAACTCGGAGCGCGGTAAAAATGCCGCGCCATCAAAACCCTGCTCCATCATTTCCAGTACCAGACGCGGTTCTGAAACTTTAATGGTGATATTCACTTGATCGAGGCTACTGAACAGTTTGCTGCGCATCACTTCATAGGTCCCTTCCCCGCCGATGCGGTGCAGCAACATCAGCGGAATGCCGCTCAGGTCACTGAACTGCAAGGCTTTCCCAGCCAGCATCGGGCTATAGTGGGAAGAAATCACCGCAATAGTATCAATCGGTTCCAGCTCACGGATAAACCAGGGCTGACGATCACCAGGGACCTGCATCAGCGCAATATCCACGGTGTTATCCAGCAGCATCGCTTCCAGATGGCTGGAATCAGACACAATCACATTGATGTCCCAGTCAGGACGGTTGCGGTAGTAATCCATCAGGATAGTGTTGAAATAGCGCAGATAAAGATAGGAGATACCAATATTCACCCGGCGCTGTTTACGCGTGGCGATGGTGATGGTCTGCCGTTTGAGTTGATTAACCCGGCTTAAGATGTCGCAGGCCTGGCGATAGAGAAAGGTTCCGGCCTCGGTCAACACCATACGGCGTGGTGTGCGGGTAAACAGCGGTGAACCAATTTCCTCTTCCAGCTCCTGCAGGCGCTTACCCAGCGGCGGTTGTGCGATGTTCAATAGCTTCGCGGCTTTACTGATGGAGCCTTGTTCCGCTATCGAGCAAAAGTAATGCAATCGTTTGAGATCCATGATGACTCCGCGCGTTTTCCCGCGCTTATTTTAGCATGGCTAACCACGATCCAACCGCGGCTGACGTGTTGCTTAGTGGATATACATCGTCCACAGATAACTGACCGGCATCACCAGTATCAACGCGGGCAGCATATTGGCGACCGGGAAAGATTTAATCCCCGCGATGCGGAAACCGGCTGCCAGCATGATAAATCCACCTGCTGCGGTAAAGTCACTCATCATGGTCGGCGAGGTGTGCGGCATAATCAGCACCGCCGCTGAAGCCAGCACCAGCTGAATAATCAGCTGCGGCACGGCGATTACCGCCACCGCGTAACCCAGCAAGGTAGCAAAAATCGCAGCGGTAAAGATATCCATGATTGATTTCACAAACAGGATATTGGGATCGTGCGTCATTCCTTCGGTCATTGCCCCGATAATGCCGGTGCCACTGGCACAGAACAGCACCAGAATCGCCACATACTTCTCCGTAAAGGCGGCACCCGACAGACCGGTTTCGGTTTGTTCGCTCTGGAAACGTCCAACCAGCCCTTTTGCCAGATTACCCAGCCGGCCAATTTTCTCTTCCAGAAACACCAGTTCACCGATGGCGGCACCGATAATCAGCGCCAGAATCACCGCCGGTAAACTGTGAATCTTACCAATCAACACAATCCCGAGGCCCATCGACGACAAGCCGAAGGTCATCGGCAGAGCTACGCGCAAGCGTTCCGGTACTTTCGTGCCGAGGAACGCGCCCGCCAGTCCACCCAACAGCACGGCACTGCCGTTGACAAAGGGTCCCACTACCATAATTTACTCCTTACGCTTCATTATGTTTTTCACCCCAGCGTTTCAGGTTGCCAACATCGAGATCAAACAGGTCGAGGGCGCGCGCTACGCTGTGATGTACCATTTCATCCACGGATTGTGGCTTCTGGTAAAAGGCCGGAACCGGCGGATAAACAATGCCGCCCATTTCGGTAACTGCCGCCATGTTGCGAATGTGCACCAGATTGAGCGGCGTCTCACGGACCATTAACACCAGCCGACGCCGCTCTTTCAGGATCACATCTGCTGCACGGGTCAGCAGATTGCCGGTCAGTCCATGGGCGATGGACGCCAGCGAGTTCATTGAGCAGGGCGCAATCAACATGCCGAGGGTCTTAAACGAGCCACTGGAGATCGACGCGCCGAGGTTACTGATGCTATGCACCTCATCTGCTAAATCGGTAATCTCCTGCCGCTGCCAATCGGTTTCCATCGAACGCGTCACTTCCGCGCCTTTGGTCACTACCAGGTGGACCTCAACATCCTGATCGCGCAGCAATTGCAGCGCCTTCATACCGTACTGGAAACCAGACGCGCCGCTAATGCCGACGATAATGCGCCTTCTGCTCACTACAACCTCACTTACTCAAAATCGGGAAGGAAACGTTTTACATCCACTTTTTTGAACTTCGAACGTTCAAAGTGGGCTTTCAAATGCCACGGCACGGTGCAGTCAAAGATGGTTTTGGTGGTCATACCTTGTTGCGTGATGCTGGCGCTGTAGGCCGGGTCCTGCGACGGATCGAGCGGATGGCAGCGCACACCGGCGATGGTGGCGATATCAACATCGCCCTGGAAGCGGGTTTGCATCGCCCACAGGATGTCATCGGTGTCGAACACATCCACATCCTCATCCACCAGGATCACATGCTTCAGTTCAGAGAATGCCGCAAAGGCAATCAACGCAGCCTGACGCTGGCGACCTTCATCCACCGGGGAAGATTTTCTAAACTGAATCACCGCCAGCAGTTTGCCGCCACCTGAAGTGTGAGCATTCACATTCACTACGCGGCCCGGCATAGCGCGTTCCAGCATATCGAGAATACTGGCTTCGGTCGGGATACCGGCCATGCTGACGTGTTCGCCACTTGGGCCAAGGGTGGTTTGCAGAATCGGGTGTTTGCGGTGGGTAACGGCCTTCACCTTGATCACCGGCAGCTCGGCTTTGGCTTCGCCGGTATAACCCGGGAATTCCGGCATCGCTTTACCGGTGTTGGTGTTCTGGTCTTCACGCACCCGCACATTCGGCAGCAACTCGCCTTCAATCACGATTTCAGCGTGGGCGATGGCCTTTTCGTTGATACTGACGCACGGTGCCAGTTCTACCGGCTTACCACGCAGTGCCCCGGCAATGCTCAGTTCGTTAAAGCCCAGCGGCGTTGTCGGTGGCTCAAAGCAGGCGGCAATTTCAATCGCCGGGTCAACACCAATGCTGATGGAGATCGGCAGCGGCTGACCGGCTTTTTCCGCTTTTTCACGGAAGGCATCAATATGGCGACCCGGGGTCAGCCACATCGAAAGTTCATCGCGGCTTTGAATGCACAGACGGTGGATGGTGATATCTGACTCGTGCGTTTCCGGGTCAGACGCGTAGCACATCCCCATGGTGAAGTAAGGACCGGCATCCTCTTCGGTGTTGGTTGGTGCGGGTAATAAGGTACGCAGGTCAAAGTTCGGGTCTTCCGCGTAGTGCACCACTTCCTGGCACTGCGGTTTTTCACTGATTACCACTGGCGCAACCGCATGATGTACCGAGTCTTTCAGCAGAAAACCGAGTTTTTCTGGCGCGCAATCCAGCAGATGGCCGACACGCTCGCGAGTGGACATCAGGCCAGTCACAACGCGCACATCAGGAAAACCTTTCACCTTGTTGAACATCATCGCCGGGCCTTTGCGCGTTGGACGCTCGCAGGTACCACCGGCACCGACATAGCGATACACGCCGGAGAGTTCCGCATGGGGATCGACTTCAGTATCAGTGCTGACGAATTCGCCTTTCAGGCTTTGTAACAATGAGATGGCCGAACGCAGGTCATGCGCCGGCTGTTTTTTGGTTTCAGACATATTCTTTTCCCTTAACGCTTCAGAATGAATGCGATGCGGGAAAAGTAGCGCTGAATAATGGTGAGAAAAACTACCGTTTATATTTACCAGCCAAACCTTTTTGGTTTGGCTGTAATTATTGCTACAACTTTGTTTTTATTTACTTAATTTAATTAAACAATGTTGCAACAATTTTAGGGGTTAAAAATGATTGAGATCAACTCTTTGCGATTTTCTCTGCAGCTTCATTTAACGCTGTGATCACGATCTCAAGTGTTTCAGCGGAAATATTTTCCTGCGCCAGACGATGATTTAACGTGAATTTAATATTGTGAATCGCCTGTTCTACTTCAGGGATGCTGCGGTTATTAACCAGAATAGCCAGCGAAGTTAAACGCTGAATAATAGTCGCGACATTTTCACGGTTTTCCGCCAGCAACGCACGACCGCTATCGTTGAGCGTGTATGCCTTGCGTGACTCCTGAGCGTCCACCACACGAATGGCGTCCATCTCTTCCAGCAGCGTCAGATTGGGGTAGATAATACCGGGACTGGGGGAGTATTCCCCTTTGGAGAGTTCTTCAACCGATTTGATCAGCTCATAACCGTGCGCATTGCTTTGCGCCAGAAAGTGCAGCATTAACAGACGGATATCACTGGCATCCAGCATACGTTCACGGCGCTTTTTACGCGCCCCCGCACAAAAGCCACGCTGTGCCTGGTCGCCGTGCCATGCAAAATCCCGATGCTGTTTCATTGCCTGCCTGAGGGTCGGTTAAGGGAGGTTGATAGTAGTCTGCCGCCTGGCAAAATTCAACACAGGCGGCAACGGGCGGGCAAGAGTCGGTTATTTCTGATGCCAGTAGGCTACGGCGCGCACAAAATCAGTGTCTGCACCACGGCGCTGGGTAAAGTAGTCGCTCAGCAGTTTCACTGCCTCACCTTCACCGGTCAGCCAGATAAAGTATTCTTCGGTTGGCAGTGAAATCCTGTCCAGCTTCGCAATCAGCGCACCAAGGTTATCGCTTTGCATAGTGCCGCTGCCAAGCCAGCTGACATTGACGCCAGCCAGTTCGCCGAGATAATCACGGCCAGTGGCTTCGTCAACAAAGGCCAGCAGATGCACGTCCTGCGCGTCAATTTCCGCCAGGCGACGTTTGATGGCTGGCAAACCGGTTTCGTCACAGACATAGATCTGGCTGGCATAATCGGCAGGAATGATCAGCGAACCACGCGGACCGCCCATCGCCAGCTGATCGCCCGGCTGCGCATCATTAGCCCAGTTGCTGGCCACACCGCCATCGTGCATATAGAAATCGATGGTCAGCGAATCCACGCCGTTAAACGCCAGCGGCGTGTAATCACGTGCTGCCGGACGCATACCCGCAGGCCATACCACGCCTTCGTCGGTCATCTGTGGCAGCGTCAGCACCCCGCCCGCTTCCGGGAAGAAAACTTTGATATGGTCGTCATAGGAAGGCGAGTTGAAACCCGCCAGATCGCTGCCGGTAAAGACAATGCGCCAGAACTCTCCGGCAACGCGGGTTTTGCTTGCCACGGTGATGTGGCGGAAACGCAGTTCATTGCGCACACGTTGCGGCGCGCGTGGGTTACCTGTTGGGGTCTGTTTTCTCAAGTCATTTCTCCTGCGGGATCAGCCAAGCATAATGCCGCCGTCCACCGCGATTTGTTGTCCGGTAATAAAATCGTTTTGCATTAAGAACAGATAAGCGCTGGCGAGTTCGTCAATTTCCGCGGTACGGCCCAGCGGGATGATCCCGGCAAAATGCTGGCGGGTTTGCTCCACCTGCCCCGCCGCCTGCTGTCGCCAGAACGGCGTCACCGTCCAGGTGGGGGCGACGCAGTTGACGCGCGCTTTCGGTGCCAGCTCCACAGCCAGCCCCTGCGCCAGCGACACAATGCCCTGATTGCCGACGTAGCTGGCACAGGCATGTTGAGCACGCCCGCCGGTGCCCGCAGTAAAGGTCAGCGAACCGCCTGCACGCACTTTTTCTGCCGCCAGCTTGCCAATCAGCACATTGGTGAGGAATTTCGAGTAAATCACCTTTTCAATCAGCGCCATATCGGCGGTAAGGAAGCCTCCGCCCATGGCATCACCCACCATCGATACCAGATGATCAAACGCATCAAGCTGGCTAAAAGCCGCGCGCAACGCATCGTGATCGTGGGCATCTACCGCGAGGGTCGCGACCTGCGTGCCCTGCTCCGCTAACGCGTTCTGCGCCTGTGCCAGCCGTTCGGTATTGCGACCGAGCAGCGTCAGGCTGGCTCCTGCGGCCGCCGCCTGCTGCGCAACCTGAAAACCAATGCCGGAGCTGCCGCCAATCACCACCAGATGTTTGTCCTGTAATGCTGCCATCACCCGCTCCTTAGAATGAGGCCAACGCTTCAGCGGCCTGTTCAGCTACCAGCGAATCGTTAGCGCCGTGCGCCCCGCTCACGCCGACCGCACCGATCACTTCGCCGTGTAACCACAGCGGAATGCCGCCTTCGAGTGGCGTCACCCCTGGGGTAGCGAGGAAGCTGGGGCTGCCGCTATTGATAAAGCTTTCGAACTCTTTCGAGGGGGCGCGTAATAACGCGGCGGTGCGCGCTTTACCCTGCGCTACGCTCGGGCTGATGCCGATCGCCGCATCGCTGCGATCCAGGCTGACCAGTTCGCCAGCGCGATCCACCACCGCAACGCTGATATGCCAGCCATGCTCGGCAGCGGTTTGCAGAGCCGCAGTGATAACGGTGCGTGCCGCCGCCAGCGAAATCGAGTGGTAAGTCTGAGCCAGCACAGCGCTGGTCGATTCAGGTTTTTTTTCCATTATTTTGCCTCGCGTCGGGCGTCAGAGGCCCGCGCATGAATCAAATATGAAAGCGAAACTCATTCTCATCTGACGCCGTCAGGATAGTTATGATATATCTTAAGCGCAATGCCGAAAAATGCTATTGTGTACGTCATCAATCATTCATCCCTCCTTCAGATAAAGCCTGCGCGATAAATCGCGCCGCTACCATTTCTGCGGGGGATTTGCCTCATCCCTGAATTCTCACCAGACCGTAGCGGCGCAATTTATTGCGCAATACATCCGCATACACAGCTTTACATACCTGAACTTGGCGATCGTATTAGCAACTGCTATAAAGTATAGCAATTGCTATATCAGTTCGTTTTTTAATCATGCCGAGGATGGATGTATGAAAATGATAAGAGGAATATTGCTGTGCACGCTGCTGAGTAGCGTGGTTATCCCCAGCGCTTTTGCCAGCGAGAAATTCAGGGTGGTGACCACCTTCACGGTTATCGCCGATATGGCGAAAAACGTGGCCGGAGACGCGGCGGACGTCAGCTCGATCACCAAACCGGGTGCCGAAATCCATGAATATCAGCCCACGCCGGGCGACATCAAACGTGCCCAGGGGGCGCAGCTAATTCTCACCAACGGTCTGAATCTTGAACTGTGGTTCCGGCGTTTTTATCAGCACTTAAAAGATGTGCCCGAAGTTATCGTTACACGCGGCGTGACGCCGATGGGCATCAGCGAAGGCCCGTACAATGGCAAACCCAATCCCCATGCCTGGATGTCCCCCGACAATGCCTTGATTTATGTCGACAACATCCGCGATGCACTGATGCATTACGATCCGACAAATGCCGCGATATATCAGCGCAATGCCGAGTCTTACAAGCAGAAAATCACCGCGACACTGCTCCCCCTGCGCCAGCAAGTGGCACAAATCCCGGAAAATAAACGCTGGCTGGTATCGAGTGAAGGCGCATTTTCCTATCTGGCGCGCGATCTGGGGCTGAAAGAACTCTATCTGTGGCCAATCAATGCCGACCAGCAAGGCACGCCTCAACAGGTACGCCGGGTGATTGATCGCGTCCGACAGGAACACATCCCGGCCGTCTTCAGTGAAAGCACGGTATCCGACAAAGCGGCACGCCAGGTAGCGCGGGAAACCGGTGCGCATTATGGCGGCGTGTTGTATGTCGATTCGCTCAGTCAGGCCGATGGCCCGGTCCCCACCTATATCGACTTACTCAACGTCACCACTCATACGCTGGTGCAGGGCATCAAAGACGGGATGAAGGAGTAAAGCTATGACACAGGTCGCAGGCATTGCCGCATCCGGAGTGAGCGTCACTTACCGTAATGGACACACCGCGCTGCGCGATGCCAGTTTTAGCGTACCGGGCGGTTCCATCGCCGCGCTGGTTGGGGTTAATGGTTCCGGGAAATCGACGCTGTTTAAAGCGGTGATGGGGTTTGTGCGGCTGGCGCAGGGGGACATTCGCATCCTCGGCATGCCAACGCGTCAGGCGCTGCGACGTAATCTGGTTGCCTACGTCCCCCAGGCGGAAGAGGTTGACTGGTCTTTTCCGGTGCTGGTGGAAGATGTGGTGATGATGGGCCGTTACGGCCATATGGGGATGCTGCGTATTGCCAAACAGCATGACCACGCCATAGTTAACGCTGCGCTGGATCGCGTCGATATGCTGGCCCTGCGTCATCGTCAGATTGGTGAACTCTCCGGCGGCCAGAAAAAGCGCGTGTTTCTGGCGCGCGCCATCGCACAGCAGGGCGAAGTGATTCTGCTCGATGAGCCTTTTACCGGCGTGGATGTGCAGACCGAAGCCAAAATCATCAGCCTGCTGCGGGAACTGCGCGATGAAGGGAAAACCCTTTTGGTTTCAACGCATAATCTCGGTTCGGTCACTGAGTTCTGTGATTATACGGTGATGGTGAAAGGCACGGTGCTGGCGAGTGGCCCCACGGCGACCACGTTCACCCAGCAAAATCTGGAACGCGCGTTTAGCGGCGTGCTGCGTCATGTGGTGCTGAACGGTTCAGAAGAACACATCATTACCGATGATGAACGTCCGTTCGTCGCCCATCTGCCTCCCAACAAGCAAGGGGTCTGACGATGCAGCTGCTACTGGAACCCTTTAGCTACCAATATATGCTGAACGCCATGTGGGTCTCGGCGCTGGTCGGCGGCCTGTGCGCCTTTCTCTCCTGCTATCTGATGCTGAAAGGCTGGTCACTGATTGGCGATGCGCTATCGCACTCCATCGTACCCGGCGTGGCGGGCGCGTATATGCTCGGTTTGCCGTTTGCCCTCGGGGCCTTTCTTTCCGGCGGACTGGCGGCAGGCAGTATGCTGTTCCTTAACCAGCGTACCCGGTTAAAAGAAGACGCGATCATCGGCCTGATTTTCACCTCATTCTTCGGTCTCGGCCTGTTTATGGTGTCGCTTAACCCGACGGCAGTGAACATTCAGACCATCGTGCTGGGTAATATTCTCGCCATCGCCCCCGCCGATATCCTGCAACTGACGCTGATTGGCGCCGTCTCCACCTGCGTGCTGTTTTTCAAATGGAAAGATTTACTGGTGACGTTTTTTGACGAGAACCACGCACGCGCCATCGGCCTGCACCCAGGCCGCCTCAAATTGTTGTTCTTCACCCTGCTGGCGCTGTCGACCGTCGCCGCACTGCAAACCGTGGGCGCGTTTCTGGTGATTTGTCTGGTGGTAACGCCGGGCGCCACCGCCTGGCTGCTGACCGATCGCTTTCCGCGTCTGTTAGCCATCGCCGTCGGCATAGGCAGCGTGACCAGCTTCCTCGGTGCCTGGGCCAGTTATTATCTGGACGGTGCCACGGGTGGCATTATCGTGGTGGCGCAAACGCTGTTGTTTTTGCTGGCGTTTGTCTTCGCCCCGCAACAGGGATTGCTGGCGCAGCGGCGGCGCGCCCGAACATCTTTGGAGGATGCCCAATGCTGAGCCTGCTGGCCGAACCTTTCCAGTTCGAATTTATGCGTCACGCGCTGTTGATTGCCGTGGTGGTCGCCGTTCCCTGTGCCCTGCTGTCGGTGTTTCTGGTGCTGAAAGGCTGGGCGTTGATGGGCGATGCCATGAGCCACGCGGTATTTCCCGGTATCGTATTGGCCTGGATGCTGGGCCTGCCGCTGGCAGTCGGTGCCTTTGCTGCTGGGGTGTTTTGCGCCGTTGCCAGCGGTTTCCTGAAGGACAGCAGCCACATCAAACAGGATACGGTGATGGGCATCGTCTTCTCCGGTATGTTCGCGGTCGGGCTGATCCTGTATATCGCCACCAAACCGGAGGTGCATCTTGATCATATCCTGTTCGGCGACATGCTGGGCATCACCCGGACGGACATGGTGCAAACCGGGATCATCGCGGCAGCGATCATGCTGATCATGGCGTTAAAATGGCGGGATTTTTTATTGTTCTGCTTCGATCAACAACAGGCGCAGGCCAGCGGATTACCCACCCGCCTGTTGCATTATGGTCTGCTGTGCATGGTCGCGCTGACCATCGTGGCAACAATGAAAGCGGTCGGGATCATTCTGTCGGTTTCTTTGCTGATTGCACCAGGGGCGATTGCCCTGTTGCTGACGCGACGTTTTTCACACGCGCTGATCACGGCAGTGATGGTTGCCGTCATGGTGTCGCTGGGTGGGGTGTATGGGTCGTTTTATCTGGATAGCGCCCCTGCTCCCACCATTGTGGTGCTGTTTGCGCTGGTGTTTATCGTCGCGTTTATCCGTGCCAGTTGGCTTGCTCGCCGCTCAGAGCGGCAGACGCTGCAAACTTAGTTTTGCAGCGCATCGCGGTGACCACACTCCATCATTCCGCCATCATTTTGCGGTAACGGGTTATCGCCCGAAATTTCATGCTGCTGGCAGGTCTGATGCGGATGCAGACCGGCTGGCGGTGAGAACGGTTCGGAGAGCTGAGCGCTGGCAATAGCCGAAAACGCGGTCAGCGCTGTCACAAGGAACAACGGTAAAAGTCGCATCATTTTTTTCTCTTATGGGTCCGGGATGGACCTGGAATGCAGGTGATTATTCAGCCTGATTCGGGGGCGTCAGGGTTTTACGCGGGGGATCAGGTTTCGATAAAGAATTTTACGCCGCTTATGGCAATGATTTTATAAAATCGTGCGGTTTATCACAGACTACCGCACGATTTATGCATTATCCGGCAGTAACCGGGATAAAGAAGGTGCCATACAGCCGATCGGGCGTGCTGTTTTGCAGATCGAGACGCAGCAAATCTTTGCCCTGACGGCGTGCAACCCCCAGCGCAGGCAGATGGATGTAATACATGTCGGAGGTAAAGGCGTTGATTTGCTCGGGCGTGCCCTGCCAGTCAACTTCCGCGTACAAGCCACTTTCGCCGGTCCAGCTCACCGCATTGCGCGGCAGCACATCACCATGCTGGCTCTCCAGCGCCTCGAACAGGCTGATATGTTGCTGATCGGCAGATCCCTCCCCCGGACTGAACTGAAAGCCTAGCCAGCCTTTGCTGGCATGCTGTCCGGCAAAGGCGACGAAGTCACGTGCGTGCTGCGCTACCACATCACCATGGTCATGAATAAATTCGCCGAAACGGCATTCCCACTCGATAACCTCCCCGCTCAATTGCAGTTCCGGTTTCTCTGCCAGTCGCACGTCAACCCAGCGATGGCGGGTGGTAATACGGCTGTGGAAATCTTTCAGCTGCAACTCAGGATTGCGGCGAAATGCGCCAGGCGTCAGCGAAAAATGATTTTTAAACACCCGGGTAAAATTCTGCTGGTTATCAAAACCAAAGCGCACGGCGATATCAATCAGCGGCATACGCGTCAGGCGCAGCGCCATTGCCGACATGGTCAGACGACGCTTGCGCGTGTAGGACGCCAGCGTTTGTCCGGTCATTTCTTTGAACATGCGTTGCATGTGCCATTTGGAATAACCGGATTTCAGGCTAATCAGATCGATGTTGAGGTCGTCTGTCAGGTTCGCTTCAATCCAGTCCACCAAATCATCGATGTACTGTTGTTTCAGATTCAGGCTGAGCATTTCTGTGATGATCGAAAGGAAGTGGGTGACGCAGAATTTGCGTTATCGGTCACATAAATATAACAAAAACGTATTACCAATGTAAGGAAGAGTAAAGAAAGCGTAACGGGAAAAGCATTAATTGCTTAGTTTGCTAATTTTTACGCAGGAAATGAACCGCCCCGGAACATACCGGGGCGCTGACAGTCACTTATTAATGCGAACGCATCCCCGCAGCCGTCATCATCATACGAAATAACGTTGCCACCACCCCCAGTGCCAGCACGCTTGCGCCGTAGATGATCACCAGCCACATCACCCGTTTCCAGAACGGTGCTTTCGCTTGAGGTTGGTTATTCATATTGCTGACTCCGCCTGACATCTCAATGGTATCCTTCGTCGGCTTTGACTTTTCCACGGAACACGTAGTAACTCCAGAAGGTGTACATCAAAATCACCGGGATAATCAGCAGCCCCCCCACCAGCATAAACGCCTGGCTGATAGCCGGTGATGCGGCCTGCCAGATGGTGATGGAAGGCGGAATGATATACGGCCACACGCTAATCCCCAGGCCAGAGAAACCGAGGAAAATAAGCAGCAAAGTCAGCAGAAACGGGCTGTAATGGGCTTCGCGTTTGACGCCGCGCACAATCCCCCATGCACACACCAACACCAGCACCGGAACCGGCAGGAACCAGAACAGGTTGGGACGGGTGAACCAGCGCTGGGCAATGGCCTCATGGCTGAACGGCGTCCACAGGCTGATCAGGCCGACAATCACCAGCAGCGCAATCACCAGCGGCGTTGCCAGCGCGGACATCTTACGATGCAGCTCATGCTCGGTTTTCATAATCAGCCAGGTGCAGCCGAGCAGCGCATAAGCCACCAGCAGGCCGATACCGCAGAACAGCGGGAACGGTGCCAGCCAGTCCATATAGCCCCCGGCGAAAGTACGGCCATGGACCGGAAAACCATTAATGATGGCTCCCACCGAAACGCCCTGGCTGAAGGTTGCCAGCACCGAGCCCCAGATAAAGGCTTTGTCCCAGAACGGGCGGTGTGATTCCGTCGCTTTGAAACGGAACTCAAAGGCGACACCACGGAAAATCAGCCCCACCAGCATTGCCGTCAGCGGAATGGTCAGGGCATCCACAATCACCGAGTAAGCCAGTGGGAAGGCACCGTACATCCCGGCACCGCCCAGCACCAGCCAGGTTTCGTTGCCGTCCCACACCGGGGCGACGGTGTTAACCATCATGTCGCGTTCGACCGGGTTTTTGTTGAAGGGAAACAGCAGGCCGATACCGAGATCAAAACCGTCCATCACGATGTACATCAGGATGGCGAACACGATGATCGCAAACCAGATAATAGAAAAATCGATCATTTGTGGCTTCCCTCCTGATGGGTTGCGGCGGACAGCGGACGCGCAGGCGTATTGCTTTGACCCGGACCACCCGGCGTCACATCGTGACCTTCGCCCATCTGCGGTCCCTGTTTAATCAAACGCATCATGTAGCCATACCCCACACCGAACACCGAGCAGTACACCACAATGAACGCCAGCAAACTGATGCTCATATGCAGATCACCATGGGCGGAGACCGCATCAATGGTGCGCTGCACGCCATAGACCACCCACGGCTGACGACCAATTTCCGTGGTAAACCAGCCCGCCAGAATCGCCAGCAGACCCGATGGCCCCATCAGCAGCGCGAACCACAGGAACGGTCGCGACTGATATAAACGCCCTTTGAAACGCAGCCACAGGCTGACCACGCCGAGGGTGATCATCAGCAGTCCCAGCGCCACCATCACGCGGAACGACCAGAAAATCACGGTGGAATCCGGGCGATCTTCTTTCGGGAACGATTTCAGTGCCGGAACCTGCTTGTCGAGGCTGTGGGTCAGAATCAGGCTACCGAGGTAAGGAATCTCCAGTGCGTATTTGGTGCGTTCCTGCTCCATATCCGGAATACCGAACAGAATCAACGGTGTGGCTTCCCCGGGTGGGTTTTCCCAGTGACCTTCAATCGCTGCAATTTTCGCAGGCTGATGTTCGAGGGTGTTCAGGCCGTGCGCGTCACCAATCATCGCCTGAATCGGCGACACGATCAGCGCCATCCACAGCGCCATCGAGAACATCTTACGAATGGCCGGATTGTCATTGCCTTTCAGCAGATGCCAGGCCGCAGAAGAACCGACAAAGAAGGCGCTGGCGAGGAAGGCCCCGGTTGACATATGCAGCAAACGGTACGGGAACGACGGGTTAAAGATGATTTTCAGCCAGTCCTGCGGCACCACCACCCCGTTCTGAATGATGTACCCCTGCGGGGTATGCATCCAGCTGTTGGAGGCCAGAATCCAGAACGTCGAGATAATCGTTCCGAGCGCCACCATGCAGGTGGCAAAGAAGTGCAGGCCCGGCCCGACGCGGTTCCAGCCAAACAGCATGACACCGAGGAAGCCCGCTTCGAGGAAGAAGGCGGTTAAGACTTCATAGGTCAACAGCGGGCCGGTGATACTGCCAGCAAACTGTGAAAAACCACTCCAGTTAGTCCCGAACTGGTAGGCCATCACCAGACCCGAGACCACGCCCATACCGAAGTTCACGGCAAAAACTTTGGACCAGAAATGATAGAGATCGCGATAGGTTTCATTATGGGTTTTCAGCCACATACCTTCGAGCACGGCCAGGAAGCTGGCGAGACCGATGGTGATGGCTGGAAAGATGATATGAAAGGAGACAGTAAATGCGAACTGTATCCTTGCCAGGTGAAAGGCATCTAATCCAAACATTGCTTACCTCTTTGCCAAATAGAACACCAGTTTTTACTTATAATTAACAATTGAACGGCAACGAATTTATTTTCCCGCGAGTCGAAGAAAGAGAGCGTGACTGTAAAAGGAAGTGGTGTTTTTAAAAATAAACAGTGAGGATCAACAAAACTATAACAGTATCTTTTGCAAAAATTTAACTGTCATAAATTCATTTAAAATCAATTGATTGTATTTAATTTATTATTTATTACGCCCGCAAAATAGCTTAATTTCCCAGCCTGATTAGCCTGCTGTAAATTATAGTCAGCCACTTCAAAATATCCAATTCGTTAACGCAACAATAATAAATCAGAAACAAATGTCGGGTTTTATGGTGCTTACCGCTAACCAAATGGGCGCAGAAAAATCCTTAACCCTTTGCGTCATGCCATTTGTCACCTGCTCCTGACTGTGCTTTGTTAGAGCGGCAATACCATCTGGTTAATCAGCGAAGGAGAGGTTATGACACGTCTTACCGCACAGGATTTTCCGCAGGAACTGCTTGAGCTTTATGACTATTACGCCCACGGTAAAATCAGCAAACGCGAGTTCATCACACTGGCGGCAAAGTTCACCATCGCCGGGATGACCGGTGCCACGTTGTTAAGTGCCATGAGTCCGAACTATGCCCTGGCGCAGCAGGTGGAATTCACCGATCCCGCTATCAACCCGGAGTATATTCACTACCCATCGCCGCAGGGACACGGTGAGGTACGCGGTTATCTGGTACGCCCGGCGAAAGCCAGCGGCAAAGTCCCTGCCGTGGTGGTGGTGCATGAGAATCGTGGGCTGAATCCGTATATCGAAGACGTGGCCCGCCGCGTGGCAAAAGCCGGTTATATCGCGCTGGCACCGGATGGGCTGAGTTCGGTCGGTGGCTATCCGGGTAATGATGAAGAAGGCCGCGCCATGCAGGCAAAGATTGACCCGGTCAAACTGATGAACGACTTTTTCGCCGCCGTGGATTTCCTGATGCATCACGAGGCGGGCACTGGCAAAGTCGGCATTACCGGTTTCTGTTATGGCGGCGGTGTCGCCAATGCGGCAGCGGTGGCTTTTCCCGAGCTGGCCTGTGCGGTGCCGTTTTATGGCCGTCAGCCGAAGGCAGAAGACGTGCCGCGTATTCAGGCACCGCTGTTGCTTCATTATGCGGCGCTGGATAAAGGCATCAATGAAGGCTGGCCAGCGTATGAAGCGGCACTGAAAACCAACCATAAGGTTTACGAGGCGTATATTTATCCCGGCGTAAATCACGGCTTCCATAATGATTCGACACCGCGTTACGACAAAGCGGCGGCAGAGCTGGCGTGGAGCCGTACCTTAGGATGGTTTGAGAAATATTTGCACTAAGATCCTGGTGCGCATAAATGCGCACCCTACGTTTTTCGGCATTTATGTCGACCGGGTTACGCAGATTCGCGCACTTCCAGAATACGATGCAGGTTACTCTCAAGCCAGTCCGCAAGGCCGATAACCTGCCCTTCGACTTCACGTCCCAGCGGGGTGAGATGGTATTCCACATGCGGCGGCACCACGTCATAAGCGATGCGCGCGACAAAACCATCTTCTTCCATGTAACGCAGCGTCTGCGCCAGCATGCGTTCGCTGACGCCACCGATTCTGCGACGCAGCTCGCTGAAGCGCAGCGTTTCCTCGCGCAGGGCCAGCAGCACCAGCACGCTCCAGCGGCTGGTAATACGTTTCAGCACTTCGCGCGAGGGGCAATTGACGTTCAGCAACTCGCCGCGGCTAAATTTATCACTCAGGTTTTCAGACATTTAGGTTTTTTCCGCCAAACTAACAATTCTGTAAGTACTTACTAAAAGTTAGTTTATACGCCAGGATGATGACATACCAGTTCAAACTGAAGGAGAACATCATGATTGCGATTACAGGTGCAACCGGCCAATTGGGTCGTCTGGTCATCAACGAATTACTGAAAAAAGTCCCGGCAAGCGAAGTGATTGCGGCGGTGCGTTCACCGGAAAAAGCCGCAGACCTGGCCGCGCTGGGCGTGACGCTGCGCACCGCTGATTACAGCCAGCCGGAAACGCTGAAAAGCGCCTTTGCGGGCGTGGATAAACTGCTGCTGATTTCCTCCAGCGAAGTCGGACAGCGTGAAGCACAGCATAAAGCGGTGATTACAGCCGCCAAAGCGGCGGGTGTTGGTTTTATCGCTTATACCAGCCTGCTGCATGCCGACACCACACCGCTCGGCCTTGGTGTGGAGCACCGCGCCACCGAAGCACAGCTGAAGGCTTCCGGTATTCCGTTTGCGCTGCTGCGTAACGGCTGGTACACCGAAAACTATGCAGCGAGCATCCCGCCAGCGCTGGCACATCATGTGTTTATTGGCTCGGTCGGCGAAGGTCGTATCTCATCTGCTGCGCGTGCCGATTATGCGGCGGCCGCTGCCGAAGTGATCAGCCGTGACGATCAGGCGGGCAAAATCTATGAACTGGCCGGTGACGAGAGTTATTCACTGGCAGAATTCGCCGCAGAGATTGCGCAGCAATCTGGTGAGAAAGTGGATTATATCAATCTGCCACAGGCGGAATTCGCGGCGGCGCTGAAAGGTGCGGGTTTGCCGGATGGTCTGGCGGAGATGCTGGCGGACTCCGATGCCGGAGCCGAACAGGGCGGGCTATTTGATAACAGCAAAACGCTGAGCAAGCTGATTGGCCGCGCGACAACACCTTACGCCGATGTCATTAAAGCTGCGCTGGCGAAATAAGCGCACAATCCGTAGCGGCGCAATATGCTGAAAAACCTGCGCGATAATTCGCGCCGCTACAGCTTACCTTCCAGCCATTGCAATGCCTGGCGGGCACGGCCCGACAATGGCCACTCGGCACGGTGGATCAGCCAGATGGTATCCACCAGCGCCACGCCACAGCTTTCCACCCGGATCGCTTCCGACTGCGCAAACGCCAGCCGCGCCGACTGCGGAATCACTGCAAACCCCAGGCCACGCGCGACCGGTTCGAGGATCAAACTGATCTGATTACTGAACCCACGTTGCGGCAAATTACGCACCCCCGGATTCCCCGGAAAACGACGGCTTAGCAAACGCGTCGCCATCGCCTGACCATCCGGATGATCGATATAACCCAGCGTCTCCAGATCCGCCCAGCCATGCACCTTTATGCCCGCTGGCACCACCAGTTCCAGCGGTTCTTCGGCAAACTTCTCCGCCACCAGCCGTTTATCGTCCGGCTTCTGCGTGACCAGCCCCATCTCATAGCGGTTATGCAGCACCGCATCCATCACCTCGCTATCCGGGGCAAAGCGATGTCGGATACTGAGATCCGGGTACTGCTGTTGTAACGCCAGCAGCAGTGGATAGAGGCGCAGGCCGATGCTGCCCGGTGAAATCAGGCTCACTTCGCCACAGGTCACATCCTCTTCGCTCAGCCGTAGCGTCAGATGGCGCTGGGCGCGATCCACCTCCTGGCAATAATCCAGCAGCGCCAGCCCGGCGGGCGTCAACTCCAGCGGACGTTTGCTGCGTAGGATTAGCGGCCCCAGCTGCTGCTCCAGATGCCGGATATGCTGGCTGACGGCTGCCTGGGTGATCCCCAGACGATCGGCGCTTTCCGTGAAGCTGCCCTGCTCCGCCAGCATGGCGAAGGATTTTAACCATTGTGGATTAAACATAATGAAATTTTATAATAACCATAACTGAATCACTGTTTTCATTATACCTGTTGCGCAGTAGCCTGTAGATCTTTTCGACACATGGAGAATGCAGATGACTGCTCCTTATCCTCGTACCTTTTCTCATATCGGCCTGTCCGTGACCGATCTCGACGCTGCCGTGAAGTTCTACACCGAAGTGATGGGCTGGTATCTGATCATGCCGCCCACTGAAATCCAGGAAGATGAATCCGCGATCGGCGTAATGTGCAGCGACGTATTTGGCGGCGGCTGGGAGAAATTCCGCATTGCCCATCTCTCCACCGGCGACCGTGTCGGCGTGGAAATCTTTGAATTCAAAGCAGCCGAAAAACCGGAAAACAACTTTGAATACTTGAAAACCGGCGTGTTTCACTTCTGCGTGCAGGACCCGGATGTTGAAGGCCTGGCAGAAAAAATCGTCGCGGCTGGCGGTAAACAACGTATGCCGGTGCGCGAATATTTCCCCGGTGAGAAGCCTTATCGCATGGTTTATATGGAAGATCCATTCGGCAATATCATTGAGATCTACAGCCACAGCTATGAACTGACCTACTCTGCGGGTGCCTATGTTTAACGTGCCGAACGACTGGCGCGGCTGGGTCTGGCAGGGCGGCAAATCGCCGCACGATCTCCAGGATCGTTATCTGACTGCGGATCCTTTGCTGTCCGGCGAGGTGCTGGTGCAGAACACGGCGATCGGCCTGAATCCGGTGGACTGGAAAGTGCTCGACAGCCAAATCGGCAAAGTACCGGGTGTGGATGGCGCAGGCACCGTGGTAGCCATTGGAGCGGATGTTGATCAACGCTGGCTCGGCACCCGCGTGGCTTATCATCAGAGCCTGCAACGTCCCGGCAGCTTTGCCGAATTTACCCCCATTGCCGCCCAGGTGCTGATGCGCCTGCCAGATGCTATTGATTTTGCTACGGCAGCGGCCTTCCCCTGCCCGGCATTAACCGCCTGGCAGGCCATCGAAAAAGTTCCCACCCAGCCGGGCGCGTCATTGCTAATTGCCGGTGCCGGGGGATCGGTCGGTCACTTCCTGGTACAGCTGGCGCAGGCGCGTGGTTTTACGGTGACGACACTCAGCAGCGAGCGCCATTTTTCCCGCCTGCAAGCACTCGGTGCGAAGTACACCTTAAGCGATCCGCTGCACAATGCCTCGCGCTTCTATGCAGTGATTGATGCCGTCAGCCCGGAACACGCGACCAGCCTGGCCGGTAATTTGCTGGCGAATGGCCATCTGGTGTGCATTCAGGGCCGGGTAGAACAGTGGCCCTGCACACCGTTTGGTCGTGCATTATCGCTACATGAAGTGGCGCTCGGCGCACTGCATCTTCATGGTGACGCAAAGCAATGGCACGCACTGACCCAGCAAGGTGAACGCATGCTGGCGCAAATCGCGCAGGGCACCTTACACAGCGAACTGCTGCTGCATTTTCCTTACGATCAGCTACCCACGCAGTTACAGGCGTTGCAGCATCGTAACTTCAGCGGCAAACAAATTATATTGCTTTAACCATATTAAGGGGTTGTTATGTCAGGGTTATTTTCACCGTTCACACTGAAAGATGTGACGCTGCGTAACCGTATCGCTATTCCGCCAATGTGCCAGTACAGCGCGGTCGATGGCCTGAGCAACGAATGGCACTACGTGCACTACAGCAGCCAGGCTCGCGGCGGCGCGGGGCTGGTGATTGTAGAAGCCACCGGGGTGTCGCCGGAAGGTCGTATCACCCCGGGTTGTCTGGGTTTGTGGAACGATGCACAGGCCGAAAAACTGGCCCGCATCGCGCGGGAAATCAAAGCGGCCGGTGCCGTACCGGGCATCCAGATTGGTCATGCCGGACGTAAAGCCAGCGCCAATAAGCCGTGGGAAGGCGACGATCATATCAGCGAGAACGATGCACGCGGCTGGGACACCCTTTCCCCCTCCGCCATCGCCTTCGGCAATAACCTGCCGCGCGTGCCCAAAGCCATGACGCTGGACGATATCAAACGCGTGCGTGATGACTTTGTCAGTGCCGCGAAACGCGCCCGTGACGCCGGTTTCGAGTGGCTGGAACTGCACTTTGCGCACGGCTATCTGGCGCAGAGTTTCTTCTCGGTCCACGCCAACCAGCGTACCGATGAATACGGCGGCGATGCATTTGGTCGCAGCCGTTTCCTGCGCGAAACCTTTGATGCGGTGCGTGCTGTGTGGCCTGAAAACCTGCCGCTGACCGCGCGCTTTGGCGTGCTGGAATTTGATGGTCGCGACGAAGAGACGATGCAGGAAGCGATCACCCTGACAAAATATTGGCGCGCCAACGGCATGGACCTGCTGAGCGTCAGCATGGGCTTTTCCACCCCGGACGCCAATATTCCGTGGGGTAGCCCGTTTATGGCCCCGATCGCCGAGCGCGTGCGGCGTGAAGCCGATATCCCGGTGGCCTCGGCCTGGGGCATCGACACGCCGCAAGTGGCGAACGCCACCATTGAACAAGGCCAGCTGGACCTGGTGATGATCGGTCGGGCGCACCTGAAAAATCCGCACTGGCCTTATCATGCCGCGCTGGCGCTGGATAAAAGCCAGCCTTCATGGGTGCTGCCTGCCCCGTACGCCCACTGGCTGGAACGCTATCGGGTCAGTGAAGACTAAGCGAGTGCGCCCCCGTCGGGGCGCATTTTTTCGCGTTGCGTTTGCCATCAAATGATCAATATTTTCCGCTTTTTTTTGCCATCACCTGGCGATTTTCTTATTTACAGATAATTCTGTCCGATTATTTATAGCTTCATTTCAGATACCGTTTTCATTTCCTGAAATATAGCGCCTTGTAATCACTAAAAAATCACCAAAATAACCGATCCATCGACATGATTTATTACGTTCATAGATATTTCGCATTGTTGCCCTGAGGGATGAGGGATATATAATTTGTACTTTAAGCAACCGGGACTTTTCAGGAGGCTGCTATTAATACTAACCACCAGCAAAATAATGTTTTCGAAGAGCGTCGTGGCGATGCGGAACTGGAGTATCAACAGGATCCTCATGAGTTAATCCTTGAGGGCATGCAGGATTCTGAGCCGGAGCCGGAGCTGATTGAAGGTCTGCCCGCCCCGGATGCACTCACGCCCGCCGATCGATACATGGAGCTTTTTGAGCACGTGCAAATGTCGCGGATATTTGCCGATAGCAAAACGTTCCCGGATTGTGCACCAAAATATGATCCACTGGATATTTTAATCCGCTATCGCCGCCGCAAACGTTCGGCTGATTTTGATCTCGGCAAATTTGTGCATGACCATTTTTATCTGCCGCAGAGCAATGAAAGTTTTTATGTTTCTAATCCGGATAAAACCCTGACAGAACATATTGATGAGCTGTGGCCGGTGCTGACTAAAATGCCGCAGCAACATATGCCACATTCCTCCCTGCTGCCGCTACCGAAACCTTATGTGGTGCCAGGCGGTCGCTTCGGGGAGACCTACTACTGGGACTCCTACTTCACTATGCTGGGCCTGGCGGAGAGTGGTCGTGACGATCTGCTGCGCGATATGGCAGACAACTTTGCCTGGCTGATTGATAACTACGGCCATGTGCCGAATGGTAACCGGACCTATTATCTCAGCCGTTCGCAGCCGCCGGTGTTTGCGCTGATGGTGGAACTGTTTGAAGAGGATGGCATTCGCGGCGCGAAACGCTATCTGGACCATCTGATGAAAGAGTACCAGTTCTGGATGGACGGTGCCGGTTCGCTGATGCCTGACCAGGCCTACCGCCATGTGGTGCGTATGCCCGATGGTTCGTTGCTGAATCGCTACTGGGATGACCGTGACACACCGCGTGATGAATCCTGGATTGAAGACGTGGAAACCGCCAGCAAATCGCGCCGCCCGGCGAATGAGGTGTATCGCGATCTGCGTGCTGGTGCCGCTTCCGGCTGGGATTACTCGTCACGCTGGTTGCGCGATCCGCATCGTCTGGCAAGCATTCGCACCACGCAGTTCATTCCGGTTGACCTGAATGCGTTTCTCTACAAGCTGGAGCTGATGATTTCCACCTTGTCGCACGCCAAAGGTGAGGAACTGACGGCGCTGGCATGGCAGAAAAAAGCCGATGTGCGCAAACGCGCCATTCATCGCTATCTGTGGGATAAAACCGCCGGGGTGTATCGCGATTACGACTGGCGACGCCAGCGTTTTGGTGCCTTTACCGCCGCTGCGGTGGTGCCGCTGTTCCTGGGGCTCGCCACGCCAGAACAGGCGCATTTGCAGGCGGTGGCACTGCGCCAGCTGTTGCTGACGCAGGGTGGCCTGGTCACCTCAATGGTGGAAAGCGGCGAGCAGTGGGACAAGCCCAACGGCTGGGCACCACTGCAATGGATGGCGATTGTCGGGCTGAATCACTACGGTCAAGAAACGCTGGCAACGGAGATTGCGGTTAACTGGCTGACCACGGTGAAAAACTTCTATTCGCTGCATCATAAGCTGGTGGAGAAGTATGACATCAGCGGCGAGCGCGCCCGTCCGGGTGGCGGTGGTGAGTATCCGTTGCAGGATGGTTTTGGCTGGACCAACGGTGTAACACGTCGGTTAATGGCGATGTACGGGCATTTGCTGGCGGATTGACAGGGACCAGGTGCGCAGAAATGCGCACCTGGTAAATATTTTTAAACGCGTTGTAAAAACGCCAGCAGGTCGGCGTTCAGCTGATCCTGGTGCGTCACCGCGAAACCGTGCGGGCCATTCTCATACACTTTCAGCTCTGATCCCGAAATCATCTCGTGTACCAGTTTACCAGTGGCTTCGAACGGTACGATCTGGTCGTTACTGCCGTGAATCACCAGCGTCGGCACATCTACTTTGGCGATATCCGTCCGGAAATCGGTCTCAGAAAACGCCGTCACACAATCCAGCGTACCTTTCAGTGAAGCCAGCAGCGCGATATTCAGCGTCTGGGTCATCACACCCTCCGATACCGTCTGTCCGGCATTGGTACCATAGAAAGGCACCGCGAAGTCTTTGATAAACTGCGCGCGGTCCTGACGTAATCCCGCTTTAATGCCGTCAAATACCGCTGTCTCCACCCCTTCCGGATGATCGCTGGTTTTACCAAAAATCGGTGTCACTGCCCCCAGCAGCACCAGCCCTTTCACCTTCGCCGTGCCGTAACGGCCAATGTAGCGTGACACATCGCCGCCACCCATGGAGAAGCCTACCAGGGTGACATCGTCCAGTTTCAGGTGTTCAATCAGGCCATGAATATCATCCGCGAAGGTGTCGTAGTCGTAACCTTCCCACGGTTGTTCTGAGCGACCAAAACCACGGCGGTCAAATGCAATAACCCGGTAGCCACGTTCTGCGAGGAAATTCATCTGGCTATCCCACATGTCAGCATCCAGCGGCCAGCCGTGGCTGAACAGTACCGGTTGGCCTTTGCCCCAGTCTTTGTAATACAGATTTACGCCGTCTTTAGTCTTGAAAGTGCTCATAATTTTTCTCCGTCAGGTGAGTAATGTTGTGTCTCGCTAATCAAACTAACCCCGGTCGAAGGAAAAACCTAAAGCAGAGTTTTTGACGACTTGTTCAAACTTTTTTGCGTTCTGCACCTGTCAAAAAAGCCTGGACAAGTTGGCCGATTTTTTCCGCTATCAACCATCAGCCAGGCTTCGTAATGTGCAGTCATCGCAACCTTATCGGAGATTGACCATGAGCCAACCACCTGTAACCGCACGCAGCAGTGCCTTTTCCCCCTTCGCCTACGGGCTATTTGCCCTGATCTGGACCGCTTCAGTATTAGGCAACACCGGCAGCTTTATCCGCGATGTCGCCAGCGCCTGGCTGGTCACCGGATTGTCTGATAACCCGGCCGCCGTGGCATTAATGCAAACCGCCGCCACCCTGCCGGTGTTCCTGCTGGCGCTGCCTGCGGGCGTGCTGTCCGATATCATTGACCGTCGCCGGTTACTGATTGCGGTGCAGATATTGATGGCCAGCGTCAGCGGTACCTTGCTGGTGCTGTCGCATAACAACTGGCTGACCACCGAATGGTTGATCGGCCTGACCTTTGTCGGCGGTGTCGGTGCCGCACTGTTTGGCCCGGCATGGCAGGCAATTGTGCCGGAGCTGGTGCCGCGCCATGAACTGAAAAACGCCGTGGCACTGAATTCACTCGGCATCAATATCGCGCGTGCTATCGGCCCTGCCACCGGTGGCCTGTTGCTGGCCAGTTTCGGCGCGATGGCAGCTTACGGCGCGGATGTCGCCAGTTACTTCTTCGTGGTTGCCGCGCTGCTGTACTGGAAGCGTCCGGCCAAAGCCAAAACTGAGTTGAATGAACACTTCTTCGGTGCCTTCCGTGCCGGCCTGCGCTATGTGCGCGCCAGCCGCGATTTGCACCGTGTGTTGCTGCGCGCCGCGTGTTACTTCGCCTTCGCCAGTGCCATCTGGGCACTGCTGCCGCTGGTGGCGCGTAATATGCTGCACGGCACTGCCGGATTTTACGGCCTGCTACTGGGTGCGGTCGGTGCCGGTGCGATTGCCGGTGCGCTACTGCTGCCCCGTTTTCGTCTGCACATGGGTAACGATGGCCTGCTGCTGCTCTCAGCGCTGCTCAGTGCGGTGGTGATGCTGGCGCTGGCATTCAGCCCGCCGCAATGGCTGGCGTTGCTGCTGATGGTGATTCTGGGCGTTGGCTGGATTATCGCCCTGACCACCCTGAATGGCGTGGCACAGGCGGTGCTGCCTGATTGGGTGCGTGGACGAGGTCTGGCAGTGTATCTGATGGTATTTAACGGCACGCTGGCGGGTGGCAGCCTGGTCTGGGGGTTAGTTGCCCAGCATATCGGGCTGGCGAATACCCTGCTGCTGGCGGGTGTGACTTTACTGATCAGCGCCCTGCTGCTGAAACGCCTGGTGTTGCCTGCCGGGGAAGCCGATCTGCAACCCGCACAGCGCTGGGCCGAACCGGTGGTGAGCGATGAGGTGGATGTGCGTCGTGGTCCGGTGATGATTCAGGTACGTTATCAGGTGCCGCAGTCCGATCGTGCAGACTTCAAACGGGCGATGCATAAACTGGCCGCCGCACGTCGCCGTGATGGGGCCTATGCCTGGGGATTGATGGAACAGAGCGACGATCCCACCGCGTTGCTGGAATGGTTCCTGGTGGAATCGTGGCAGGAACACCTGCGCCAGCATCAGCGCGTCTCCCACGCCGATGTGGAGCTGCAACAGGCGGTGCTGCAATATCATCAGGGTGACGAACCGCCGCAGGTCAGCCACCACATTTCGATTTAAGTTCAGGCAGGCAGATAGATATCACGCAGACCTGGCAGCGTGGGCAAGCGCTCACGCCACCAGGTTGCCGCATTACCATTCGCGCTTTCATTCCATGCCAGATACGCCATATCGCGGCGACATTCGCTATCCAGCTGACGTTCCACCAACGCGCCACTGAGCAAATGCGGCTCAGCCAGATAGCGAGGCAGATAACCGCAGCCCAGCCCGGCAAGCTGCGCCTGCAATTTGGACGGGAAATCATGCACACTCAACGTCTTCTGCTCATCCAACACGCGTAAATCAATACCCGCACTGTGGCGTGAAGAATCATGCACCGTCACTGCCCGATACTGGCGAATTTGTTCGCGCAGCAGCGGCTCAGGGGCCGCAGCCAGCGGATGCTCTGGCGCGACGGCAAACACATACTCCAGCCAGCCGAGCGGCTGACAGCCAATCTCTTTGCGCGTCGCCGGTTCCTGTACCGCGCCAAACACGATGTCTGCCTCGCCGTAATGCAGGGCTTCCCAGCAACCAGCCAGCACATCATGGCGGAACTGGAGCTGGGTATGCGAATGCTGCTGATAGAATTCATCAATCAGCGGGGTCAGCAGGCTAAACGGCACAGAGGCATCGACACTTATCACCAGCTGGCTCTCCCAGCCGCTTTCAACATAGCGCGCCTGCTGCTCCAGCTCGTTCACCGCACGTAATAACGTGCGGCCTTTTTCCAGCATCAGACGGCCGGTCGGCGTAAAAGTCGCGCGATGGCCGGAGCGATCCAGCAGCGTGATTTTCAGATCGCTTTCCATTTTCTGCACGGTATAACTCAGCGCTGACGCGGTTTTAAACAGCCTTGCCGCCGCTGCGGCAAAGGTGCCGTGACGATCGAGCGCATCCAGAATCAGCAGCGCTTCGAGGTTCAAACGCATTCCTTACCCCCTCCCCAAAATTTGTTGAACAACAACCCAAAAACAATCCGTTATCAATAAACGCTCTCATTTCGTATTTTTTTCCTCAACGACGCAAGCACTTTCACCCGCGAGACGCACCGAGGAACAGACCATGAAATATTCACAACAGGCTCATCATGTCACGCTGGTGATCACCCACAGCATCCAGCCAGAGAAGCAGGCCGACTACGAAAAATGGCTCGAAACTATCATGCCGCAGGCCGCCAGCTTTCCTGGGCACCTTGGGGTAAACGTGCTGCGCCCGGTACACGGCGACAACGCCTACACCGTGCTGATTCGCTTTGTTGGCATGGATGAATTGTATGCCTGGCTGAAATCCCCGGCCCGTCAGGAACTGGTGAAAGAGCTGCCTGCCATCCTCGCCCAGCCGGAACATATTGAAGTTCGGCCTGGCGCCGCGTTCTGGTTTACCCCGACGCAAAAAGGCCAGGTCAAACCCGCCAAATGGAAACAATACTTACTCACGCTGGGGGTGATTTTTCCCTCAGCTAACCTGGTCCCCTGGTTCTGGAACACGGTGTTGCCTGTCAGCCACGGCACGCTGTGGGGGAATTTTCTCGACAATGCCAGCGTCGTGGCGTTAGTGGTTTTCCTGTGGATGCCACTGCTGACTCGCGTGTTGAAACAATGGCTGATTGGCAGCAAAGCATAATCTGACAGGAGAAGACACATGACCACCGCTTCACTGATTTTGACCAACGGCAAATTCCATACTGTTGACCGCGCCAATCCACTGGCAACCGCCGTCGCGATTAAAGATGGCAAGTTCCTCGCCGTGGGGAGCGAAGCGGAAGTGATGCGCTTTGCCGGAAGCAACACGCAAATTATCGATGCCAAAGGCCACACCGGCATTCCCGGCCTCAACGATTCACACCTGCACCTGATTCGTGGCGGCCTGAACTACAATCTGGAACTGCGCTGGGAAGGCGTGCCGTCGCTGGCGGATGCATTACGCATGCTACGCGAGCAGGCCCTGCGTACGCCATCACCGCAGTGGGTACGCGTGGTCGGCGGCTGGACTGAATTCCAGTTTGCCGAACGTCGCATGCCAACGCTGGACGAAATCAACGCTGCCGCGCCGGACACGCCGGTATTTATCCTGCATCTGTATGACCGTGCCCTGCTCAACCGTGCTGCACTGAAAGTGGTGGGTTACTCCAAAGACACACCGAACCCGCCGGGTGGTGAGATCCAGCGTGACAGCAACGGCAACCCGACCGGGATGCTGATCGCCCGTCCCAACGCCATGCTGCTGTACGCGACCCTGGCAAAAGGCCCGAAACTGCCGCTGGAGCAACAGGTGAATTCCACCCGTCAGTTTATGCGCGAGCTGAATCGCCTCGGACTGACCAGCGCTATCGATGCTGGCGGCGGTTTCCAGAACTATCCCGATGATTACGATGTGATTTCTGAGCTGCATGCCAAAAAGCAGCTGACAGTACGCATCGCCTATAACCTGTTTACTCAGCGTCCCGGCCATGAGCTGGAAGATTTTGAAAAGTGGACCGATATGCTGAAGCCGGGCCAGGGCACTAACTTCCTGCGTCACAACGGCGCGGGGGAAATGCTGGTGTTCTCAGCGGCTGATTTTGAGGACTTCCTCGAACCGCGCCCGGATTTGGCCCCCGGTATGGAAGATGAACTGGAGCGCGTGGTGCGCCATCTGGTGGAACACCGCTGGCCATTCCGCTTGCATGCCACCTACAACGAATCCATCAGCCGTATGCTGGATGTATTTGAGAAAGTAAACCGCGACATTCCGTTTAACGGCCTGCACTGGTTCTTCGATCATGCGGAAACCATCACCGAAGCCAATATCGAACGGGTTAAGGCACTGGGCGGCGGTATCGCGGTGCAGCACCGCATGGCGTTCCAGGGCGAATATTTTGTTGATCGCTACGGCAAACAAGCTGCGAAACAAACACCACCGGTCGCACGCATGCTGGATGCTGAGGTGCCGGTAGGTTTGGGTACTGATGCCACTCGCGTCGCCAGCTATAACCCATGGACGGCGCTGTACTGGCTGGTTTCCGGCCGCACCGTTGGCGGTATGCAGTTGTATGATGATAACGCCCGTATCGACCGCGAAACCGCGCTGATGCTGTGGACCAAAGGCAGCGCCTGGTTCTCCAGCGAGCAAAACGCCAAAGGTGAGATCAAGGTCGGACAACTGGCGGATCTGGTACTGCTGTCGAAAGATTTCTTCAGCGTGTCGGAAGAGGAGATCAAAGGGATTGAATCGGTGCTGACCCTGGTTGATGGTGATGTGGTGTACGCCGCAGGCAGCTTTACCCCGCTGGCACCGCCGCCGGTGCCAGTGTTGCCGGAGTGGTCACCGGTGGTGACGGTACCGGGCCATTACCGTAGCGCACCGCCGCAGGCAGCGGGACGTGCCGCAATGATGCCGAAGGTACATCAGTGCAGCGGCCCATGCGGCGTGCACAGCCATGCCCATGATGTTGCGCGCCAGTCGTCGGTACCGGTCTCCGATAACAATGCCTTCTGGGGCGCGCTGGGCTGTTCCTGTTTCGCGTTTTAAGGGTGACCCGGCTGTAGCGGCAGCAGAATCTAAAACTCAGGGATATGCTGTCGCAACAGTTCCGACATTTCTGCGCCATTCTCACCGTAAAAGTCATCGCTCATCATCAGCAATAAAGTTACCGCCGGTCGGTTTACGGATTCCCCGAGAGAGCTGATCCATGCAGGTGGTAACGTATCCGGGGAATATTTGTCAGCATCACTGATAAACTTCCCGGCAATGCCACATAGCAAAAATTGATATTCTGGGGTGGTTATACACTTAGGCGCAGAGAACAACCGGATAAGCATATTTGCCAGGATCAACGAGGCAATGCATTTCTCCAGTCCGACAGAAAGCCTTCGTTGCGCCAGGCCTAAAGACTCACTCACCAGCGCCCCCAATGTGCGACGATTATTTTTATACTCAAGAGGTAAAAGCATTTCTTCCAGTAACTCAAAATCACTTTCTGAGGTCAGTTCAAACGGTTTCTGAGTTTTCCTGGTCAGCAGCGCAATCAGATGATCGCGAATCTCCGCTGCCCGTGGTGCATTTTCCCCCTCAGGCCCTGCATCAAAAGAAAAAATCGCGTGAATAACTCCTCTGAGTTTTGTTCCGCAGTCCTGCCACCGTGATGCTAATCCGGGAAAAGATTGCAGATGTGAGCTGAGATTTTCATCGCTAAGAGCAACGGTCTTAATGTGATTATTCTGGCGATCATAAGCTAATAGCTGGAGATTGCGCGGGATTAGCTGCTGATTGATCAGCTGTTCAAACTCCTCAGCCGGAAGGTATATCGCCTGCCCCTGTTCCGCGCAATAAAAAAGCACATCGTTACTGCCGGCCTTGTCAAACTGCTGGCAAAAATCCATTAATTCTTTACGCGCAGAATGCTGGTTCATGACTCGGCGTGACACCGGTAGCTGATTAGCCAGAAACTCATATTCAGGCAGCGTGGTCGGATCCAGATGGTTGAGTATCGTCGCGATTGCCGCATGTTGATTCATCGTCAACCCCCGGAGACGAAAATGCGGAAGCAACACTTGTTCATTAAATCGCTTTATCTCAGCCGAATGCGGATAAAACTCATCCATATTGAGCAGTACCGATTGTTGCAGGGAGCGGGAATATTGCAGGGCTTTTGCCATCAAAGGCAATTGAGTGAATTTTTGTGCTATCTGTTCTTTCTGGTCACGGCGTACCGGGGTGTTGTTGATGCTATTTAATGAATTAAACATCGCAGCCCCCAATCGAGGGGTGCAATCAGGGGTCAGATTTTCCAGGATTTGTTGTGTGCTGGCGAAATTATCGTCACTTAACGTCATGTCTCCCTTACCGTAACCAGGAAAAGTCGAGTCATGAAACTCATTTTTTCCGAGCATAACCACATTTCGCAACCAGATATCTTTAAACACAACGTCTTTTGCAAACTTAACATTTTCCAGAACTAATTTATTGGCACAAACGCCAGTGAATTTAACATCCGTCAAAATATAGCGTAATGGATACCTGACGCTAAAGGCGACATTTTCCATAATGACATCGGTAAAATTTACGTCATAAATATCCTGTAACTCAGGATCTGAAAACACCAGATTTTTTACCCCCCCTTTATTCATCCTAAGACCAGATAAATCAAAAGAATCTAGCCGCGATGCCTTCTCATTGCAGAGTCCGTCGATAATAGTGTTATTCCAGAAAATCTTACCAATCTCGAAATGACGCCAACGTAAGGAGTAATCCTTCGCTGTTAGCAGGCAATTTTTTAATTCACTACCTGGATTGAGGAACCGCGGATTATCCACATAGGGATCGATAAATTTTTTATTTTCAAAATACAGTGGCTCAGTATATTGGCCCGTAAACTCATGATCGACCAGCGTCTCTGATTCTTTCTCAGGCTGCTGTGCTGCCAGGTTTGACACGGGTATCACTGTGGTATTACCTACTGATAATGATGGCTGAGGAGTGATACTTTGAGAATGCCCGGAATTATCCACCGGGGAACTACCACTAATAAACATATCTGACATAGTCTATTTTCCTGAAGTGATTGTTCTGAATACAGGAGTCTGTTATGCCTCCTGCTGCAAACCGGAATCAGAAAACAGGGCTGTGCTGGTGAATAAGTCTGGAGATAACCGCATCGTTATCACTGATAAACTGCAGCGAGTTAATAAGTAATAACGCAGAGACCGTGCGATTTTCATTAATATGTGAAATCACGGTATCTACCCCATCAGCCAGCGACGCATTTGGGGCGTAATCATAAGCATCAATCAGAAATTGTTTTGCGAAATCGAGAAACCAGCTGTAACTGGCACTGTCTGTACTGCAAAGTGTTGGAGAAAATAGGTTGGCAAATACACGCGTCAGCAGAATAGCGGCGACAAATTTTTGCTGTTGAGGAGCAAGCCCACTACTTGCCAGCTTCAGATGGTTGCAAACCCGTTCAATCAGCACGGCTCTTTTATTACGGGCATCATCAGATTCATCGGTTATATCGCTCATCAAAGGTGTGAATAATTGTTTAAGCAGATAAACATCGCCAATATCATCGAGGTTGAGTTTTCCGTATGCACTCTTAGTAAGCTGCGCCAACATCAGACTCCCCAGGCGGAGTATATCATCCTGGCGTGCTTCCATATGTGCAGGGACATTAAACAATCGAGAAAGGACTTCCGTCAGTTTACTACCACGACCGCTCCAGAGTGATTCAAGTGCAGGGCTGTTCTGTAGCAACGTTTGCCGTTTCTTATCGATCAATGGCGTCATCATGATTCTTCCATCATCACAGGTTAAAAGGCGCGCATTTTCCGGTACCGTCTCACCCGCGATGAGGCTGTCGAATTCATTGGCGGAAATATAGATAGCCTGTTCTGACTGCGGGAAATAAAAAATTACGCCCTCTTTTGACGACTTATCAAACTTCCTGGCACATTCCATAAATGCTTTTAACATGGGATGTTTATTCATAGTCTGTCGCACGTCCGGCAATTGGTTAACCAGGAACTGATATTCGAGTAGTTTTTCTGGTTCCATTTTACTGAGGACAAGTGTCAGATTGGCCTTTTCTTCATTTTTTATCAGCGACTGAGCGTGATAATTGATAAGTTTATCTTCCAGAAAACGTGTTATCGCCTCTGACTTTTCAGGCGTTTTTAACAAATGGGACAACATCGATTGCCGCAGTGCATCGGAATGCGCTAATGCATAATCCAGCTCCGGCATATCACGAAACAACTCCACTACCTGCTCTTTAAAGTCACGATGCAATGTTGTATTAATTATGCTTTCTATCGATTTGAACAGCATAGCAGGCTCGCAGGAATAATTATCATCACACAGATTATCGAAAGTTTTTTGCAGGTCGGAAAAATGCTGCCGACTTAATTTAATCACCCCATCTTCATAACCACCAAATCTTGCCTCACGTAATTTAACCGGACCGGAAAAATACAGATTTTCAATTCCCTTCACATTGATAAAACTTGTCCATTTGGTGAATTCAACATATGCCATTTCAACGTTTTTCGCCTCTATACCATTGAAATTGCACCCCCTGATTTCTAATGACTTACCTCGCTCCCCTGGAAACGCCACATCGAAAAACATGTTGCCACTGAAGTCAGCGTCAAACAGTACGCTATTTTTAACACCGGGTAACACCTGGCCGTGAAAAACTTCGTTGGAAAATACATTCTTTTCTGTGGTTGCATTTGAAAGTGGTGTTTCGGTGCTATTTGTCACTCTAATGGGTATTGCGGGTGCTGTATTATCTGTTTGCCCGGCAGTTGTGTTGACGACAAGCGTGCCGATAGACATTTCTGACATATTATTTCTCCATTAATATTCGTACTTTATTTTCTTTTATCCACAAAGAAGACCATCGCAAGTCGGGGGAGAAAAGATGAAAAGTGCGCAACACTAAATCATAATGATGTCATGAGTGATATATAAGAAAGATGATAATATGAATTCCCGGTCCCGGTTTTCTGAGTGAAATATGAAATCAGAGAAATCAGCAATTCTGACTATTCCAGACGGGCAGTTACGGCACTAAACCAAACCCCTGCTTGCCATTTTTCTTGATGCTGTACATGGCTTCATCAGCACGCGTCAGCGCCGCAGTGAAATCATCATGCTCCTGCACCTGGGCAATGCCGATTGAGGCGCCAATCTGCGCCATACCGTTATCCAGTTCAAATGGTGCGAGTGCCGCATCCAGTACCGCCTGCGCCATGATACGCACTTTGGGATAGTCGATCAGAAACGGCATCAGCAACACAAACTCATCACCGCCAATACGACCAATCACCACGTTCGGCGGCACGGCGTCGCGCATACGCTGGCTAAGCTGAATCAATACTTCATCGCCACTGCGGTGTCCCAGGGTGTCATTGACGTGTTTGAAGTTATCCAGGTCGATATAGGCCACACACAGCGGCCCCTGCTTTTTTATCTGGCTAAAGTGGGTTAACAACGCGTGGCGATTGGTGAGACCGGTAAGTGGATCGTGATTGGCCAGTGTCGAAAGCTGCGCCTCATAATTCTTCTCTTTGGTCATATCAATATGGGTGCCCGTTACCTTCATCGGATTACCCTGTTCATCCCATTCGGTGACGCGCCCGCGATCCAGTACCCAGGTAATTTTGCCGCTTTTGGCGATCATGCGATGCAGCGCTTCATAATAAGGCGCGCGACCTTCAATATGATCGTAAAACGCCTTCAGCACCTCATCTGCATCCTCGGGATGCAGGTGTTCACGCCAGACTTCAAACTTCGCGCTCAGCTCTTTCGGCTGGAAACCCAGCATCGCTCCCCAGCGCCGGTTAAAAATAACCAGTTTGCCGCTGGGAATATCCAGCTGCCACAAACACAGCCCGGTGCCATCGAGCGCAGCACTGAGCTTATTGCGGGCATCATGCGCGATACGCTTTAGTCGCGAATTATGCTTTTTCAGGTTTTGAATCTGCTGGAGCAGCGCTTCATCGGACATGATTTATGGAGGGAGAGAAATAAGGTTTATTGTGCCTGCCAGGAATATTCTGTAAATGATCCAGGTAAAAAGCCGATTAGCAGCGGTAAATTGCCGGAAAATAAGAGGTTAACCCTTAATAGATCACTAATCGCAGTTAACCACGCTGTTTATAACAATTTATGGTAGTGGATCAGACATTTCTAAGTTCTGATTAGGATTGAATTCTCGCCAACATGGGTTCAGCTGTGCGCACACTCTCCCTCGCGCAGGATAAATGCGGTTCTGTGACGACGATCATGAGTTGATCGCTGCAGGGGCTGTCATCATGAATACTAGAATGGTAGTTTATCAGTTATCACAGACACGATGACGGTGGATGACATTATGCAGCTGACAATGCGTTGGTTTGGTCCGAAAGAAGATAAGGTTTCGCTGGAATATATTCGCCAGGTTCCGGGGGTCCGGGGTATCGTCGGCGCGCTGTACGATGTGCCAGTGGGTGAAACCTGGCCGAAGGATAAGATTAAAGCGCTGGTGGATCAGGCACAGGCTGCCGGTCTGACAGTGGAAGTGATCGAAAGCGTCAATATTCATGACGACATCAAGATCGGCCTGCCAAGCCGCGATGGTTATATCGAGAATTATAAGCAGAGCATCCGCAACCTGGCCGAAGTCGGCGTAAAGGTGATTTGCTATAACTTCATGCCGGTATTCGACTGGATGAAGACCGAGATGAACTACGTGCTGCCAGACGGCTCCATCACCATGGCGTTCGAGAAAAAAGGTATCGATAAAAGCCTCGATGAAGTGGTGCAGGAGGTGCTGGGCAGCTCTAACGGTTTTGCTCTGCCAGGTTGGGAACCCGAGCGTCTGGCGAAAGTGCAGGATCTGTTTGCGAAGTACGAAGGGGTGGATGATGCGAAGCTGCGTGAAAACCTGGCGTATTTCCTCAAAGCGGTGATCCCGGTATGTGAAGAAGTCGGCGTGAAGATGGCGATTCACCCGGATGATCCGCCGTACTCCATTTTCGGCCTGCCGCGCGTGGTGAAAAATCGTGACGATCTCGACTGGATTTGTAACGTGGTCGATTCGCCAGCCAACTGCATTACCCTGTGCACCGGGTCGATTGCCGAAGATCCGCAGAATGATGTGTATGCGATTCTGGCCGAATTCTCACGCCGCCAACGTATCCCGTTCGCCCATGTGCGCAATATCAAAATCATTCAGGACAAAGATTTCTACGAGTGTGCCCATCCCACCGAGTACGGCTCGCTGGATATGTACCAGGTACTGAAGTCGATGTACGACAACGGTTTTGACGGCTATATCCGCTCCGATCATGGCCGCTTTATCTGGGGCGAAACCGGTCGTCCGGGCTATGGACTCTATGACCGCGCGCTCGGCACCACCTATCTACTGGGCCTGTGGGAAGCACTGAGTAAACGTTAGTCCAGGTGCGCATAAATGCGCACCTTACAATCCAGGGTCGGGATTCATCCCGACCTGCCTCATTGTCCCACCCGCAAACCTAATGATTTATCTGGCATTACTTATGCCTTTTCCTTGATTGCCAACCTCGTGCAGAGGATGAAAAATCCGCTCAGAACGCCCGCCAACCACAATAAAAACCGGCGGTGCGCCAAAGCGTCTCATCCATCTTATTCGGGGAAATTGCATGAAATCATTGGCCGTACCCTTTTTGACGCTGAGCCTGCTCAGCTCTGCCGTCAGCGCCGCACAGGCACCGCTTCCCGCGCCACTGGCACATCATCAGGGACCGATTCGGGTGGCGGTCATTCGCAACCTCGGTTCGGACGATAACACCACCCAGTTTGTCGCCGGAGCCATTCAGCAGGGCAAACAGCTGGGCTTTAAAGTCAGCACCTTTTTGAGCCAGGGTGACGATGCGCGTTTCCAGGATTTCGTGAACCAGGCCATCAGCCAGAAATATGACGGTATTATCCTGTCTCAGGGCCGCGCCCCCTACTCCACCGATCTGGTGAAACGCATTCATGACAGCGGTATCGCGCTCTCGGTATTTGATACCGCCGTTGATAAGGTTCCCGCAGGCGTCACGGTGACACAGCAGGATGATGCTTCACTCACCGAGCAATCGCTGCAACCGCTGATCAAAGACTTCAACGGCAAAGCCAATATCATCAAATTGTGGGTCGCGGGCTTCCCGCCGATGGAACGCCGTCAGGCAGCCTGGGAGCAGATCCAGAAGGCCAACCCGGGAATTCATGAACTGGAGTCGGTGGGGGCCGTCTCTGCCGATGTGCAGGGCGATACAGCCAACAAAGTCGGCGCGCTGCTGGCGAAATACCCAAAGGGGAAAATCGACGCTATCTGGGGCACCTGGGATGCCTTTAGCCAGGGCGCGTACAAGGCGTTGCAGGAGAATGGACGCACCGAAATCAAACTCTACAGCATCGATATCTCCAACGGCGATTTGCAGCTGATGCGCGAAAAAAACAGCCCGTGGAAGGTCAGCGTGGCGGTCGATCCGAAGCTGATTGGAGCCGTTAATATGCGCCTGATTGCCCTGAAGCTGGCGGGAGAAACCACTCCGGCCAGCTATGACTTTAAAGCCGCCGCCATTCCACAGGCACTGGTGACCGGCCAACCCGGAGCCGCCAACGTTGCCGCACTGCAAAAGGTGATTCCCGGCTGGGGTCAGAGCAGTGATTTTGTCGCGCCCTGGTTCGCCACCCTCGCCGCCAACGCGCAGTGAGGCCGAACATGACTTCCTCGCTCCCCACTCCGGAATACAGCCGCAATATGCGGCTGATTGGTCACAGCGATCAGGGTGGTCGCCCGGATGGCGTTCAGGTAATGGTGCATCGCGGCTTTGCCTATGTCGGCCATATGGTCTCACAAGGCTTTAGCGTGATTGACGTGCGCGATGTACGTCAGCCCAAAACCGTAAATTTTGTTGCCGCACCACCCGGTACCTGGAACGTGCATTTGCAGGCGCACGACAATTTGCTGCTGGTGATCAACGCCCGCGATCTGTTTGCCGATGCCCGCTTCGCTGATGAGAAAGTCTATTACACCCGTGCGGTGGGCCAGACCACGGCAGATATTCAGGAAAAAAGCTGGCAATCCGGGCTGCGGATTTTTGATATCTCTTCCCCGGCGCAACCGCGTGAAATCGCCTTTCTCGTGCTCGACGGTATCGGCATTCACCGTATCTGGTATGTCGGCGGACGCTGGGCCTACGTCTCTGCGTTGATTGAGGGGTTCAGCGATTACATTTTGCTGACCATCGATTTAGCCGATCCACAACGTCCTGCGGTGGCCGGGCGCTGGTGGCTGCCCGGAATGCACACCGCCGGGGGCGAGACGCCAGACTGGCCGGAAGGCAAACGTTATGCCTTGCACCACGCCATTATCAGCGGTGATACCGCCTATGGCTGCTGGCGTGATGGCGGATTAACGTTGCTGGATGTCAGCGATCGTACGGCACCGCAGTTAATCAGCCATCGCAACTGGAGTCCGCCGTTTGGCGGTGGCACCCATACCGCATTGCCGCTACCAACACGCAATCTGCTGGTGGTGCTGGACGAAGCGGTGCTGGATAACCAGCAGGATGGCGAGAAGCTGATTTGGCTGTTTGATATTCGCGCACCTGCCAACCCGGTGAGCATCGCAACCTTTCCCCAGCCGAATGAGCGCGATTACGTGGCAAAGGGTGCCCATTTTGGCCCGCATAATCTGCATGAAAATCGACCCGGTAGCTTTGTCAGCGACACGCTGATTTTCGCCACTTATCAAAATGCTGGCGTGCGCGCCTATGACATCTCCAATCCTTATCAGCCGAAAGAAACCGGTGCGCTGGTACCCGCTGCTCCGGCACGCATGATGGATACCCGCCCCGATCGTCCGCAGGTGATTCAGAGTTGTGATGTGTTTGTCGATGCCGGAGGGATTATCTACAGCACCGATTACAACGGTGGGCTGTCGATTATTGAATATCTGGGATGAAAAACCGCGCCGCACAAACGGCGCGGTTTATACGGGTCAGCTGCGAACGCGCAACTTCGCCTCGATGATATCGGCGATCCTGGTGACCAGCCAGGCAATCACCATGTAGAACACCACCGCAATCAGGAAAGCTTCCAGATAGTAGAAGTTCAGCGCGGCGGTAAGCTGTGCCTGAGCGAAGATATCCACCACTTCGATGGCAAAGGCCAGCGACAGCGCTTTCATGATCACCATAAAGGCGTTCGCCAGGTCCGGGATTGCCGCCACGATAATTTGTGGGAACATCACCCGACGGAATAGCTGGCCATCGGTATAACCCAGCGACTGCGCCGCATCCGATTGTCCGCTATCAAACGAGTTCAACGCCCCTTTCCACACCTCGGCCTGGAAAGCGGCCACGCAGGCACTGAGCGCCACGATGATAATCACCCAGTTCGGCAGCGAGTGGGCATTCACTTCAATACCAAACAGCGTGGCAACGAAATGCAGCGCCGGTGGCAGGCCGTAATAAGCCAGGAAAATCACCACCACCATCGGCACACCTTTGAAGGCAATTTTGTACGCCAGCACCAGCTGACGCAGCACCGGCAGGCGCTTATGCTCAACAAAGGCGAACAAGCCGCCAATCAGTGTGGAACAGATAAACACGGTAATAGCCATCGCCAGCGTAACCGGCACCGCATCCAGAATGCTCCAGAAGTCCGGCAGCAAAACCTCAATATCAAACATAATCGGTGTTCTCTCTCTGTCAGACGCTGGCGGTGAACTTCACCGGGCTGGCCGCCGTTTTCGAGTTGTATTTGGCGTGACGTTGCTCGAAGAAACGGACGATCAGCCAGGCACCCAGGCAGAGCAATGAATAAAGCACCGCCAGCACCAGATAAGTGCCGAACTGATACTGGTTGTAATCACGCTCCATAATCAGATGCGCGGTTGCCATCACATCGGCCGCGCCGATATACATCACCAGCGCCACGTTGTGGATCAGGTAGATGATGGCATTGCCGTAGCCGGGCAATCCGATATGCAGCGCCTGCGGTCCGACGATGCGCCAAATTTTCTGCCGGAAGCTGTAGCCCATGCGTGTCAGCGGCATCATGCTGGCCGCGCTCCACGGCCAGAAACGCCGGACGCATCACTTCGGAGAGATAGCCGCCGTGGTAGAGGCTCAGGCCTACCATCGACGCCACCGTGGCCGACATAAAATCGCCCACGCCGAACGACTCCAGCACCAGCGGCAGGCCATAAAATGCCACAAACAGTTGCAGCACCACCGGAACACTGCGCGCGTAGGAGACGTAGAGATCGGTCAGCTGGCTAATCACCGGGATGCGACGCACACGGAAGGTTGTCGCGATCAGTGCCAGCACAAAGCCGACAATCATCGCGACCAGCATAATGGCGAGCGTTAACGGCAAAGCCGACAGTAGCTCGGGAATCATGGTCGAAAGATTCACTGTGAAACACTCCTGAAAAAAATGTCAGCTTTGCACCAGGGTTTCAGGTGAACCGTTATTTCATGTACTTGACGATATCTTCGCCGAACCACTTCTGTGACAACTTATCGAGCGTGCCGTCCGCTTTCAGCTCTTTCAGCGCCTCGTTCACATCGTCATTCAGCTTTTTATTCTCGTCAGAGCGGTGAATCAGGACGTAGGTGTTGTTAATGGCAACCGGCTCACTGGCTTTGATCGCCAGCTTCTGGTTGTCGATAACGGTTTGCTCACCGAGGTTGGAAGGCAGAATCAGCGCATCATATTTGCCATTCTGTACTTCTTTCAGGCGGTCCGGATAAGGCACACCGGCGCTGGAGGCTTTGATGTCGATCTTGTCGCTCGGGTTTTCCTGCTGCCACTGCATAACAAACTTGTAGACGCCACCACCGGCGGTTACCGGAACGATATTCTTACCCACCAGATCCTTCATACCGTTGATATTGCTGTCTTTACGGCTGTAGATCTTCATCAGGCTGGCACCGATCGGATTATCGGGGATCAGAAACTGTTTGCTGCGCGCCGGAGCCTTGTAGTAGCCGCCGGTCGCCATATCATATTTGCCGGTTGCCAGGCCGGTTTCCTGAGCGATATCCGCCGCACCTTCCATAACAAATTTGTACTGGGGCAGTTTCGCGTTGATGGCTTTCAGTACATCCGGCTCATAACCCTGCGGTTCAACGCCGATAGCGCCCCACGACAGCGGCTTGGATTCTGCCGCGGTGGCGATTTTGATGGTGCGCACCGATTCCGCATAGCTGGTGGCGGCACTGAGTAACGCGATGGTCACGATACCCGGCATTGCCAGGCGACGTAATGTTGTTTTGATTGCAGGCATGTCTTTGATTCCTGTAATTATTAGAGTACGTGTTCTGAATTGAGGAACTGTGCAAGGCGTGGCAGGCTCGGGTTATCAAAAATCTCTGTCGGGCTACCCTGCGCCGCGACAACACCCTGATCCATAAACACAATGCGGTTGGATATACTTTTGGCAAACTGCATTTCATGCGTCACCAGCAGCGATGTAATGCCGGAAGACGTCACGTCTTTAATCACTTTCAGCACTTCTCCCACCAGCTCAGGGTCAAGCGAGGAAGTGGGTTCATCGAACAACATCACATCCGGGCGCAGCGCCAGCGCACGCGCAATGCCGGTACGTTGCAGCTGACCACCGGAAAGCTGAGAGGGATAGTGATCCTGCTTACCACCGAGACCGACCCGATCCAGCTCCTGAACAGCGATAGCGCGCGCTTCCTGCTTCGATTTACGCTGCACCGCGATCAGGGGGTCCATCACGTTTTCAATCACCGTCATATTTTTGAACACGTTGAACTGCTGGAAAACCATCGCGGTACGCAGACGGATGGCCTGAATCGCGGCTTTGTCCGGCGACTGATAATCCATCGCAATCTGGTCAAACGTGATGCTGCCTGACGTCGGTTTTGCCAGGTAGTTAATGCAGCGCAGCAGCGTGGTTTTACCGGTGCCGCTCGGGCCGATAATCGATACCACGTCACCACGCTTTACCGAGAGATCGACCCCTTTCAGAATCGGCGCGCTCCCGTAAGACAGCTTAATATCGTTGAGTTCAAGCATTTGTGTTCATGTCCTTGCGGGTGAAAGACGGTTATTTCTCAATGCTGGCGTGGCCGAGCACGTGCATCAAACGGTTGGCCCAGCCAAAGATGGCGATGGCGTGGATCAGGTCGATAATTTCGTGGTCATCCATCCCCTGCTCACGTAGCGCAGCCACATCTTCCGCTGTTGCCTCTGACGGCGTGACCGACAGACGACGGGCAAAACGATAAATAGCCGCATCACGCGGGCCTAGGGTGTCAGCTTTGTCGAAGTACAGCGCACTCACCAGCGCATCGCTTTTGGTTAGCTGCGCATGGCGACGGGCATGGACCACGGCGCAATATTTGCAGCCGTTTACGATGGAAGCGCCCAACGCGCCCAGTTCACGATCGGCCCGATCCAGCCCGCCATCGACATACATAATGGCGTTAAACAGTACGGTCCGCGCCGTGTAACTCTCCGGATCGTGCGCCAGAGTGCGCACATAATCGGAGATCTTCTTATTTGATGGCGTCACCTTCATCGCGTCGAGCTGCTCCGGTGTGGCCTCAGCGACATCAACCGGCGTGATATAGGGATGCCAGTGCAACGGCTTGAGGCTGACTAACGGAATCATACGGACCTCATCAAACGTAAACCGGACACCACACGCGTCTGGAAATTAACGAAGGCGATCAGTTCAGACAACGCCACAATTTGCGGATTGTTCAACCCGGCCTGCTCCAGCAGACGGATATGGCTGGCCTCGGCGGCAAACGGGGTGTTGGTGACCAGGTCAGCGTGGCGGACAATGGTCGCCAGCGGCTCGGCCAAATCCGTCTCACCGTTTGCCAGTGCCAGCAGCGCAGCGGAGGGAGACAGCTGTGCCAGCTGGGCGGCGTAGTCAGCCAGCAGATGCGCATCACCATTCAGCGCAACCATGCGATGTGCCAGCGCCACACGCAGATCGGCAGCCAGTCCCTGATCCTGCTGTGGAGCCAATACCGACTGGCGGCACTGCTCGGCACCATCAACAAACTCCGGGCGAAAACGGCGGGCACGATACAGTTCATCCTCTGGTGTCAGCCCGGCGGACTGATCAATGGCGTCGATCACAACGCATTCTCCTGTTTGAGTAAGGGTGTGGAATCCACCCATTCATCGCCCTGCAATTCAGGGGTGTCAAAAGCCATCAGGCTGTCGAAGTGCTGCTCAACATCCTCGGCGAACAGCGAAGCCGCAATGCCTCGCACCAGGCGGTCGGCACCGGCGCTGACCGCCGGAATATCGCCAGACACTTTGCCGTGCGTCAGCATCGCCGCATCGTTGAAACAATGGATATGCGCCAGCAGCGGACAGCTACCCGGCTGACGCTCGCGAAACTCAAAGGCTGGCCCCAGATCTGGCGCTTCCAGCATGCTGGTGCGTGCTGCCCCCATTTCCGCCTGGTAGCGACCATCGGCCCAGCTGCGGATATAAGGTGCGATGGCAGCAAACTCCGGGCGACCGTTAAAATCGTTAGTGAAACCGGTCGCCGCGATCAGATAGTCGTATTGCAGCGCGCCCTGGGTGGTTTCAATCACCAGCCCCTCGGCTTGCTGCTTAACCGCATTGATGCCGCAATCGAGGAAGAAACGCGCATTGGCATGGCGTGAGACGCGTAGCGTGGAGGAACGTGGCGGCGGCGTTTGCGTCGAGGCGGTGTAATCAACAAATTTCCATTTCCACGCGTCCGGCAACTGATGCATCCCGTGCACTACGCCCTGGCTGCCGATGCCGGTCATCTTGTTGATACGCGGCATCTGTTTACGACGAATCAACAGATCCACCGCGCCCGCACCGTTTTCCAGCGCCGTCGCGGCGTTGTCCATTGAAGAAGCACCGGCTCCAATCACCGCCACCCGCTTGCCCTGCAAGGCGGAAAAATCGATGTCATCAGCCGAATGCGCCCAGAATTTGCGATCGATGCCCTGCAAAAAGTCCGGTACGGCAAAACCACCGAGGCCCGAACGCCCGGTCGCCAGCACCAGACGGCGCGTATAAACGCGGCCGGTTTCGGCACCGGTGAGATCCAGCGCAATCAGGTCACCTTCAGCGGCGATGGCTGTCATGCGCACGTTGTTGCGCACCGGCAGATTCAGTACTTTGCGATACCAGATCAGGTAATCCATCCACTGATCTTTAGGGATTTTGTCCAGCGCCTGCCAGGCCTCAGCGCCCCACTGCGCAGTAAACCAGGCGCGGAAGGTCAGCTGCGGCAAGCCGAGCGATGGACCATGCAGGCTTTTGGGCGAGCGCAGTGTCTCCATGCGGGCAAAGGTAACCCATGGCCCTTCCAGCCCGGCCGGAGCGGCATCATAAGCCACCACGTTAGTGATGCCGGTCAGCAGCAATTTTGCCGAAGCGGCCAGCCCGCACATCCCTCCACCAATCACGACGACATCGCGTACCGGCGCACCATGGTGAGTGCGCGCAGGCACCCAGGCTTTGGCCGGTAATTCGAGGAATTCGAGATCCTGCTGAAGCTGTGCTTCAAGCGCGGTAAGACCGCTGGGCTGTGCTGCTGTCGTCATGGTGTTGTTCCCTGCTGCGGGTATAAACCTGCAAACGCAGGTTTAGAAGGCGCAATCAATCATCCACAAAACGCATAGTTAATGATTAATAATCAACAATACGCATAATAAGAACTAAGGTTTTGCATAATCCCTCTGGCCCCGAAAGGAGTCAAGCAGGATGCTCACTTCGTAACCAATGGATTTCTTATATCTAAAGCAGAAAATGTTCTAAGAAGGGAGCGTATTGAATTTAATCCTGATTAATCAGTCGCATAATGCGCGGATGTTCGCTGGCGGGTAAACGCTGAAAACCCGGCAGCAACGTCTGCGCTGCCTGTTCCAGCGCCTCCACCAATGCCTGTGCGGCGCTGGTAATCTGTCGTCCCTGCGGGGTGATCACGCCAAAGAAATAGGGGATCTCTTCTTCCAGCGGACGAATCACCACACCTTCCAGCGGCATGCCCCAGGCCGTCACCGGTTCGAGGATCGCCACGCCTAAACCGGCGCGCACACAAGCCAGAATATTGGCCGAGGAATTGGTTTCGATGGTTTCATGTGGCGGAACTTTGAGTTTTTTCAACGCCTTATCATAGCGACCCCGTAACCGTTGCGGACTCCAGGGGGCAATCAATCGACGCCCGGCGAGGCAGGCCAGCGTCAGCTGCGGCTGTGTGGCGAGGGGATCATCCTGCGGCAGCGCCACCACACAACGCGACTGGCCGATCCAGTGCAGGTCAACCGCGTGATGCTCCAGCGGCAGGCTACTCAGACCGAGGTCCGCCTCAGCAGTGATCACCGCGTGGGCCGTTTGTTCAGCGGATTCACTGATAATCTGTACTTTATTCTGCAAATTCAGGCTGGCGAGCGCCTGCGGCAGTAAGCCAGCAGCCAGCGCGGGCGTGGCGGCGATACTCAGCGGACGATGTTGCTGCTGGGCAATTTCCTGCGCGCGCAGACGGATTTGCTGCAATGACAGCAGCGCTTTTTGCACATACTGATGCAGCTGTAGTGCTTCTTCTGAGGGATGGATGCGGGGTCCGTTGCGAATAAACAGCGGATAGCCCAGTGTCTGCTCCAGTTCCTGAATCAGGCGTGACACGGCGGGCTGCGAGCGATTCAGCGCTTTTGCCGCTGCCGTGACGCTGCCAGCGGAAATCACTGCCGCAAAGGCTTCCAGCTGACGTAAATCCAGATCGTGTAACATGCGGACATTCCCTAAGACATTGATCACCCGCGACAATCGCAGGGACAAACATCACATCATAGAGAGAGTCGGCGCAATACGCTATGGCGCGGTAATCACCACCGCCACACGCCGGTTCTGCGCGCGCCCCTGAGCGCTGTTGTTGCTGGTCACCGGATATTTCATTCCCAGCCCGCGCGTCTCGATATTACTGCGCGGTAACGATGCCCCTGTCGCCCACTGCGCCGCGACTGCGTTGGCGCGTTTCAGCGACAGCTGCTCGTTATAACTGGCAGTGCCGTAATTATCGGTATGACCATCAATGCGCAGATGTTCAATGCCGGTAACAGCAAGGTTGGTCGCCATACGGTTGATGGTGGTTTTACTTTCCGGGGTCAGTTCTGATTCGTTAATTCCGAAAAGAATTTTGTCTGACATTCCCAGCCCCCAGCCTTCCGCATTCGGGCTGAATCCCTCTTTGCGCATGGCGGCAATTTGCTCGTCGGTGAAGGTCCTTTTTGACTGACACCCGGCACAAGCGACGATGCATAGGAGTAGCAATGCTTTAAGTTTCATCCCGATACCTTTGTAATGCCCTTATGTTTGTACATATTCATATCTGCACGCTCAAGAATTGAGGTGACAGAATCACCGTGCTGCGACCAGGCATAACCAATGGTCACCGAGGTGGAGATATTAACGCCAGCAGAGATGGCAATCTTTTGCGCGATGGTGCTTTCAATCTCGCTGGTCAGCTGTTGCAGCGCATCTTCCGTGGTGTGGCTGGTGATCAGCATGGCGAACTCATCCCCCCCAGCCTTGCCACCATATCGTTTTTCGTCACCAGGCCAGACAACCTGGCCGCTATGCTTTGCAGCACTTCATCGCCAGCCGCATGTCCCCAGGTATCGTTGATGCTTTTAAAACGGTCGCCATCGAGAAATAGCAGCACAAAACGCTCGTGCGCCAGCTGTTGATCGAGTAACTGGTTAAGTCGGTTGATAAAGGCCGCACGGTTCGCCAGCCCGGTCAGCGGATCTTTGAGCGCTTTGGCAGCGAGGGATTTATTGTCCCGCAGCAGCGACGCTTTTAAGGTCTGCATTTCCGCCAGCAGTGAATTCAAATCCTCGGAGAACACCTGAAATTCTTTGGTGGAGCTACCGGAGATTCGCGGCGAAAAATCACCGGAGCGAATCACATTGTGGATGGTGCTGGTGATATTTCTGAAGGAGGCAAGAATGCCACGGTGCAATAACTCGCTGACCAGAAACGAGATAATAAACACGAAAATCATGCTACAAGATAAAATAATGATCGAGTATTCAATGAAATCCGCCACATTGGTGACCGTTCCCGACAACGTCAACGTCCCGACTTTCGCATCTTCGTGGGTCACATTAACGGTAAGCGGCTTGGCATAAATCCAGTTGCGTAGCAGATGCTGAAACCGGCTTTCGTTTTCCACATTATCCTGCCAGTCAACTAATACCGTCTGTTCGGATGTCTCCAGTTTTGCCGCAGAAAACATGCCCTGCTCAGCCAGCAGCATGACTTTTTTCTTCGCATCGTAGCTATCTTCAAATACGGTGGCCGCCGTCAGGCTGGTACTGAGCGTATTGGCAATCAGTTCAAGATTTCTTTTTTCATAGCTTTTAATAAACAGCATCGACGTGGAAAACAGTAATAACCAACACAGCAGTAAAATAACCGCCGCATTGATGGTACTGATTTTACGTAACTGATTTCGTATAGATGATTTTTCGGTTTTTATTTTTTCGAATTTCATCTTACTGGCTTCCTTTGCGGGACAGTAATAACACATCCGGACTGACTCTCACGCCGCTTCTTGTCAGCGAGTCAAGATTTACAGAAAACACCGTCTTATCCTGATGAAAAATGAGGCAAAAGGATGCACCGATGGTACATTCCGGGTTGTTTTCAGCGATGGAAAGCATCGGGCGGCTGCTGGCTTTTTCCAGCAGCGCTACCTGCTGCTGCGGCGATTGAGCGCCAAAGTAGACCGCATCACACGGCTGTTCAGCCAGGGCCTCTTCGCTGGCAAGCCACACCACGCTAAACCCCTGCTCACGCCCCTGCGGCAAAGAGAGATGGCTCACCGACGGCAGCACGCAAAGCTGCGGTGGATGTTTTAAACCCGGCCATTGGGTAAAACTGATGATGCCACTGACAATACGATTTGCGGCATCGTCAGATGCCTCCGCCGCGCGTAAAGGAGAAGAAACCAGCAAGAGCAGCAACGAGAAGGTGATAAGCCAAATCCTTGCTGCGGAGGTTGCCAGTAAACAGGCGTACTTTCCGTTCAGGATGCAGGGGTTTTCTTGTGATATTGACATACATCCATCCCTGAAAGTTAAGGTGAAATTTTACCATCATCATATAAACATGAGTAGTTTATTAAAATTTACCCATGCGGAACATCGCCGAAGCCCGACATATTGTACCGGGTATTATGCGGAAAGCATGGTAATTATTGGTACTGACGCCAGACACTTACTTTATAATTAAGTGGATCTAAAAAAGTATTAACTTATTATTTTTAATGATTATTTTTAAAATAACAGATCCACTATAAAATAAAAAAACACCCCACATGTGAATTCGCTTCATTTAATCAGATTTTTCTGCTCTGACGTCGATAAATAGCCAGCCCCCCGATGAGAGGTGACTGGCGTTTAACCCGTTAGCGCTTCAGCAATGCACGCAGGATATAGCCTGCAATACGCGGATTCTCCTGCAAACGACGCGTGCTGTAACCATACCAGTCCGCACCATAAGGAACGTACACCCGCACGGAAAACCCAAGCGCACGCACTTTGTCACGCAAAGGTTCACACACCCCCAGCAACATCTGAAATTCAAACGCGTCAGCAGCAACATGATGCTGCCTTGCCAGAGCTACCACAGCTTCAATCAGTTCTTCATCATGCGTTGCGACGCTGACAAAAACACCTGCAACGAAGCAGCACTTAACATGTGCAAGGAAATGGGAATTAATCGCTGCACGGTCGTCACTGGCTCCAGGCACCAGATACTGCGGCTCTTCCTGATAAATGCCTTTGCAAATGCGCAAACGGCTGCGTGTAACCATTAACAGATCCACATCGGCATAGCTGCGTTGCAAATAGGCCTGAATGGCGATTCCCAGATCGGTGTAGCGCTGCTGCAAACGGCGAAAGAGATCCAGCTCTTTCTGCGTACATTGCAGATCTTCCATATCCAGCGTGGCGGTTTTTGCCACCTGCCTGGCCTGGCCCAGGATCTGCTGGATGCGTATTTCGCACTGCGCCTCATCATTTAACAGCCCTAATGCAGAGGGTTTAATGGATAATTCCGCATCAAGATTATGGGCAGCAATGGCGGCGATGGCCGTAGCATAAGCGGCGCTCATGGCATCAGCTTCAGCCTCGGAAGAGGCGGATTCGCCCAGCACATCAAGCGTCACGCCAAAACCGGCCCGGTTGAGGTTGTGAATGACCTGCAGCGCCTCTTCAAGGGTGGAGCCAGCCAGATAACGCGTGGACAGACGCTTAACAATAACGCGTGGAATAAAAGGCAGACTACGGGCGACTAAAACATCAATAAAATGCATTTTCTGGTTCTCTGACTAGAGGTTACCTGGTCCAGCGCAATACGCGCAGAACGTTGGCAAAAGCGTATCGCCTCGTGCTGATGCACAAGGTCACGCAAGCGTTGAGCAACAAGCGCGTAGTACGCGCGTGGCTCAAAGGAAGGTGATGGTCAGAGGAGGCCAGGCAGCAGCATTCACAATGCGATGTTTCCGGTCAGGTGATGTAAAAATATGATGTCGCAGATTGCGTATTTTTAACAGGGCTGTCAAGGAAGCGATGACCTTTAATTGAGTAAGGAAATCGTTAATATCGTCCCCGTCGTTATAACTTACCCGTCAATTCCTGCTTATTATCATTCAGCAATTTCAGCATATTCTTTAAGTAATCATCTTCATTGCCTTTTTGCCAGGCAATACTTAAAGGCAAACCTTTAATATTTTCATTCAGGGCCAGATTAATATAAACCACATTTTCGCTGTTCATATTACGATAAGAGGAAGGCACCACTGCCAAACCTAACCCTGCGGCCACCAGACTTAAAATGGTCTGTTTTTCTTCAGCAAATTGAGCGATATGCGGAGTCAACCCTGCCAGCCTGAACATACTCATAGTCAGGTCATGACTATGCGGACGCGTGCGCCTTTCAGGAATAATCATCGCTTCGTGTTTAAAATCGTCTAATGACACTTTTTCTCTTCCCGACAAAGGATGATTTGCTGGCACCGCCAGCACACAACTTTCACGCGTAATAAAGCGTACCGCCAGTGCGGCATCCATAATTTGTGGCGCACGAAAGAAAATCATATCTAACCAGCCTGATTTTAATTTAGGCAATAGGTTAATGGTTTTATCTTCAATAATATGAATATCGGTATTGGGATGCAGCGGAACAAATAAATTCAGTAATGCCGGGACCAGCCCCCGCGCCGCACTATCGATGGCACCAATTCTGAGCGTGCGACGTTGATCTTTTAATCCGCCTTTAAATCGCAGTGCCAGCGCATCAAACTGATCAATGATTTTGTTCGCTTCATCAAAAAAAATGGCACCCTCAGCGGTGAATGAAACATTACGCGTGGATCGATTTAACAGACGGACACCCAGCTCCTCTTCAAGTAAGCGAATAAAGCGAGAAAGTGACGCAGGCATCATTTCCATTCTTTGAGCAGCCCGCCCGAAATGTAACTCTTTGCCCACAGCAACAAAACAACGCAATTGATTTATATCCACATTTTCCTCGCCAAAACATTATTCAAATACTTTATATAATCGGCTATTGATGATCTGCTAATCCAAACCTGCATACTGAACTCGATTACAAAAAAATAACACCCCCTACACAAACTGGAGCACTTTAATATGAACAATCACCTCGAGAAAAGGGTGATGCGTAAAGTGACGTTGCGCATTGTCCCTTTCATCATGCTGCTCTACTTCATCGCATTTCTTGATCGTGTCAACATCGGTTTTGCTGCATTAACCATGAATCAGGATTTAGGTTTTTCGCCAACGGTATTTGGTTTGGGGGCCGGAATCTTTTTTCTCGGCTATTTTCTGTGTGAAGTACCCTCCAATCTGATCCTGCATAAAGTCGGCGCACGCATCTGGATCGCCCGCGTGATGATCAGCTGGGGCCTGGTTTCCGGTTGTATGGCTTTTGTCCAGGGCACCACCAGCTTCTACACCCTGCGTTTCCTGCTGGGTGTGGCAGAAGCAGGTTTCTTTCCCGGCATCATTCTGTATCTCAGCTACTGGTTTCCGGCCGCAAAACGCGCACAGGTGACGGCCATCTTTATGGCGGCAGCCCCGCTCTCCACCGCGCTGGGTTCGCCGATTTCCGCCGCGCTGCTGGAGATGCACGGCTTCCTTGGCTACGCCGGCTGGCAATGGATGTTTGTACTGGAAGCCATTCCGGCCGTGGTGTTCGGCGTGGTAGTGCTGTTTTACCTCACCGACCGCCCGGCAAAAGCCAAATGGCTGACTGACGAAGAACGCGACTGGTTGCAAAACACCATGCTGGCGGAGGAACAGGCTCGCGCCGCGAAGCAAAGCCACAGTAGCGCCTGGCGTGGGCTGGCGGATAAGCGGGTTCTGGCACTGGCGCTGGTTTATTTCGGCACCTCGGCGGGTCTGTATACCCTGGGGATCTGGTCGCCGCAAATCATCCATAGCTTTGGTGCCTCGTCGCTGGAAATCGGTTTCCTCAATGCCTTCCCGGCGGTGATCGGCGTTATCGGCATGATTCTGTGGGCGCGTCATTCCGATCGCACAAACGAACGCAGCTGGCATGTGATTGCGGCCTGTCTGCTGGCCGCTGCCGGACTGATTTATGCCGGTAACGTCAGCACCTTGCTGGCGGTGATCGTTGCCCTGACGCTGGTCACCGTAGGGATCAGTGCCTCCAAACCTCCGTTGTGGAGTATGCCAACGCTGTTCCTCAGCGGGCCAGCCGCCGCCGCAGGTATCGCCACCATTAACTCCATCGGCAACCTCGGTGGTTTTGTCGGCCCAATGATGATTGGCGTGATTCGCCAGCAAACCGGCAGTTATACCTGGGGTCTCTATTTTGTCGCGAGCCTGCTGACGCTCTCGGCCCTGATTGTCCTGATTCTGTCAATGCGGGCAAACAAACCGCAGACAGCTGAACTTCCTCATCCTCATACACATTGATTTAACTGGAGAATATTATGCGTAACTATGCAATCGCCGCGATTCCTGCCGACGGTATCGGTCCTGAAGTCATTTCTGCCGGGGTGGAAGTCCTGCACGCTCTGGAACGTCAGAACCCGCAACTGAAATTCGCTATCGAAACCTTTGACTGGGGTTCGGATTACTACAAAAAACATGGCGTGATGATGCCAGAAGACGGCCTGCAAACGCTGAAGAAATTCGATGCCATCTACTTTGGTGCGGTCGGCGCGCCAGATGTGCCGGATCACATCACCCTGTGGGGCCTGCGTCTGCCGATTTGCCAGGGTTTTGACCAGTACGCCAACGTGCGTCCCACCAAAATCCTGCCGGGCATCACCCCGCCGCTGCGCAACTGTGGCCCTGGCGATCTGGATTGGGTCATCGTGCGTGAAAACTCTGAAGGCGAATATTCCGGTAACGGTGGCCGTGCGCACCGTGGTCTGCCGGAGGAAGTCGGTACCGAGGTGGCGATTTTCACCCGTGTCGGGGTGACGCGCATCATGCGTTATGCCTTCAAACTGGCGCAGTCGCGTCCGCGTAAGCTGCTGACCGTGGTGACCAAATCCAATGCACAGCGCCACGGTATGGTGATGTGGGATGAAATCGCTGCTGAAGTGGCGCTCGAATTCCCGGATGTGCAGTGGGATAAAATGCTGGTTGATGCGATGACCCACCGTATGACGCTGCATCCGCAGAGCCTCGATACCATCGTCGCCACCAACCTGCACGCGGATATTCTGTCCGATCTGGCTGGCGCGCTGGCCGGTAGCCTGGGTGTGGCCCCCACCGCCAACATCGATCCGGAACGTCGCTTCCCGTCCATGTTCGAACCGATTCACGGCTCAGCGTTCGACATTACCGGCAAAGGCGTCGCCAACCCGGTCGCCAGTTTCTGGACCGCCGTACAGATGCTGGAGCACCTTGGTGAGCCTGAGGCAGCAGCGCTGGTGATGGAAGGTATTGAGTACGCTTGCGCACAAGGCGTGCTGACGCCGGATGTCGGCGGTACGGCCAAAACCGTGGATGTCACCAAAGCGGTGGTGGCATTCATCACCTCTAAAGCCCCTGTTGCCGAGACCGCGTAAAGATGAGAAATGAACAGGCCGCAGCCATTTTGCAGGACATCTTCCAGCAAGCCGTTGACAGCGCCCGCCCAGGGCCTGTCATTCCTCCGGCGCTGCCGGTAAAGCCCCGTGGGCGTTGTGTAGTAATTGGCGCGGGCAAAGCCTCTGCTGCAATGGCAGCAGCGGTTGATGCGGCCTGGCCGGATGTTGATGTCAGCGGTGTGGTGGTGACGCGTTATGGTCACGCCGTACCGGCCGGGCGAATTCGTATCCTCGAAGCCGCCCACCCGGTTTCCGATGCCATGAGCGAAACCGCTGCAATGCTGATCGTCGAATCGCTACGTGGATTGACGCAGGACGATCTGGTGCTGGCATTAATTTCCGGCGGCGGTTCGGCGCTGATGGCGCTGCCCGCTCCCGGTCTGACGCTGGCAGACAAACAGGCGATCACCCGCGCCCTGCTGCACAGCGGTGCCAATATCAAAGAGATGAATCTGGTGCGTCGTCATCTCTCGGCAGTGAAAGGCGGCAAGCTGGCCGCACTGGCACAGCCCGCCCGCGTCGTCTCGCTGATTATCAGTGATGTGCCGGGTGATAATCCCACCGATGTGGCGTCTGGCCCAACGGTGGCGGATAACAGTACCCCAGGCGAGGCATTGAAAGTGCTGGAGCGCTACGGCATTCCTGTTGCCGAGCCGGTGCGTTATGTACTGAGTTTGCCCGCCAGCCCACCTCCGCCTGTCATCAACAGTGAAACCCGGCTGGTTGCCACCCCGGCGCTGGCGCTGGAGGCTGCGGCTCAGGCGGTGCGACGACATGGTTTCACGCCGCTGATCCTCGGTGACGCTATCGAAGGGGAAAGCCGTCAGGCGGCTATCGTGATGGCGGGTATCGCTAAATCGGTCAAGCTTTACGGCCATCCGGTGAGCGAGCCTGCGGTGCTGCTGTCCGGCGGCGAAACCACCGTGACTGTCGCCAATGGCAAAGCCGGGAAAGGGGGGCGCAATACCGAGTTCCTGCTCAGCCTGGCCTGTGCCTTACAGGGAGAAGCGGGCATCTGGGCGATTGCCGGTGACAGCGACGGCATTGATGGCACCGAAGATGCTGCGGGTGCGATGATTTATCCCGATACGCTGGCGCGCGGCAAGCTCAATGGGCTGTCCGCCGCACGCTATCTGGATGAACATGACAGCTATAGCTTTTTCCATTCCATCGGTGATCTGGTCATTACCGGCCCCACCCTGACCAATGTGAACGATATTCGCGCCATTCTGATTAAATAACAGACTAAAAACGCGCAATAAATTGCGCCGCTACGACCTGGTGCGATATTGGAATGATAGCGAGAATTCCCGCACACACCGTAACGGCGCGATTTATCGCGCTTCTTTTGCAACAACGCCGGGATAAAAACGCGCAATAAATTGCGCCGCTACGGATTATGCCTGCCTTGTATAAATTTCCCGCACTTGTTAAAAACATCAATGCCATTAATGATCATATTTACAGCAAAACTATGTCTAAAACCGGCAAGATATAAGTAAATGTAACAGAGAAAAATGATAAAAAACTAACCATCTGAATAGTAAACATTTTCATCAAAATAGATTATTCAAATAGTTTATATAAACCACAGGTAATTATTATCCCGTGCAGTTGCGCTTAGACTGCGCCGTCACAAAAAAATAACATTAACTCTGAAATTATAATATTGAGAAGCTGGCAGTAAAATGGCAAATGAATCATGTGGTATTGGCAGGCGGCCTTTTATCATAGGCTCCTTAATTGGTATTGCATCATTAGGCGTTAAAGGTGGCGTCAGCAGCGTTTTTGCCTCAGTCCCCACCGCCGCAGAAGAACTGAATAACTACCAACCGGTATTTTTCAACGCGGAAGAATGGAAATTCATTCTGGCCGCCTGCGATCGCCTGATCCCGTCCGACAAAGAAGGCCCGGGAGCACTGGACACCCATGTTCCGGTGTTTCTCGATAAACAAATGCTGACGCCGTACGCCAAAGGCGAAGAATGGTATATGGATGGCCCCTTTGACAGCCATGCCAGCCTGCTGTTTGGCTACCAGATGCCCTTCCCGTTACAGGTGCTGTATCGCAAAGGCATTGCCCTCACCAATCACTATACCCGTATTAAATACAATCAAAGTTTCAGCGAACTTCCCGGAAGAATTAAAGACGCGGTATTAACCGATCTGCAAAAAAATAACGTGGATTTTTCCCAGTTTGGCGAAGCGGACCTGAATGCCGGTTATTTCTTCACCCGCCTGCTGGAAAATACCAAAGAAGGTTACCTTGCCGATCCGCAATATGGCGGAAATAAAAATATGGCGGCGTGGAAAATGATTAATTTCCCCGGTGCACGCGCCAGTTTCCCGCAATGGATAAAAATACATAACGTTAAATATCCCCTTGGACCCGTCTCACTGAGTGGCGAGCAGGCCTGATTCTTCCTGGAAAGCAAATGAAAAAGACCAATGACGCCGTCGATGTCATCATCGTCGGCCTGGGCTGGGCCGGTTCAATTATGGGTATTGAACTGGCCCAGGCCGGATTAAAAGTGCGCGCGCTGGAGCGTGGTGAAGATCGTCTCAACAGCGATTATGCCTATCCGAAACCGGCCGATGAGCTGGCTTTCACCAAACGCCATAAGATTATGCAAAGCCCCCACGATGCGGCTTTCACCATTCGCCATAATGCCTCCGAGACCGCGCTGCCGATGCGCGAGCTGGGTGCGTTTCGTCTGGGTGATGGTGTCGGCGGTGCCGGGCTGCACTGGACCGGGATGATCACCCGTCCAACGCCGGTTGACCTGAAAATGAAAACCTGGGCCGACGAACATTTTAAACGCGGCGAACTGGATGAAGAACTGCGTATTCAGGATTTCCCGGTCAGCTGGGAAGAGATTGAACCGCATATGGATTTTTTCGATAACGTCTGTGGTTCTTCGGGCGAAACCGGCAACCTGCGCGGTGTGATTCAAGCCGCTGGCGACCCGTTTGAAGGGGCCCGTTCTAATCCCTTCCCTAACCCACCGCTGGCAGACAGTCTCAACAGCAGCATGTTCCGCAAAGCCGCACAGGAGATGGGGTATCACCCCTACTCGATGCCGTCAGCGGCGGTGTCGGTGCCCTATACCAACCCCTATGGTCAGCAAATCGCCCCCTGTAACTATTGCGGCTTTTGTCAGTTCTACTCGTGCCTGAACTACTCGAAAGCGTCACCGCAGACGGCGATCCTCGATCGTCTGAAGCAGATGGCTAACTTCGACTATAAAACCCGCGCCAACGTGATTCGCGTCGAGAAACATGCCGACGGCAAAACCGCCACCGGTGTGACCTATATCGATGAAAACGGTGACGAAATTTTCCAGCCCGCCAGCATCGTTATCCTCTCGACCTTTGGTCTGAATAACGTGCGCCTGCTGCTGAATTCGTCTATCGGCAAACCCTACAACCCGATCACCGAAGAAGGGGTGATTGGCCGTAACTACACTCACCAGTACGGCGGTGGCTTTACGTTGTTCTTTGATAACCTGGAATTCAACCCGTTTGCCACTGCCGGACCGACCGGCACGGTGATCAGTAACTTCGGGACCGGCAACGTAGACACCGCCGCGCTCGGTTTTATCGGCGGTGCCAAAATCTACAGCTCGCAGCCCACCGGTACGCCGATGGCGGCGGCGGTGAAAAAAGGCGCGCCTTCCTGGGGAAGCGGCTGGAAAAAAGGGCTGAAAGAGAGCTACGGCCATTCGATGGGCGTAAAGCTGGAAGGCAGCAATATGGCGACCCGTGGCAACTATCTCGACCTCGATCCGGTGTATAAAGATCGCTTCGGCATGCCGCTGCTGCGCGTCACCTATGACTACGTGCAGAACGATCTGCGCATGCTGCAATTTATGAAGGAGAAGATGGAAGCGATCACCAAACATCTGAATCCGACGCAGTATTCCCACAACATTCTGAAGATGGACAGCCACTTCGCCAGCTCGCCCAACTACGTCAATACCCACAATGCGGGCGGCGCGATTATGGGCGACGATCCCCGCACTTCGGCGCTCAATCGCTATCTGCAAAGCTGGGATGTGCACAATGTGTTTGTGATGGGGGCCAATGCCTTTCCGCAAAACTTCTATGCCAACCCCTCGGCGATGGTGGCAGCCCTGGCGTACTGGTCAGCCAAAGCCATTCGCGAGCAATATCTTAACCACCCCGGCCCGCTGGTGCAGGCATAAGGAGATAACCATGAAATCGAATCTTCGTTATCTTCTTATCGCCGGTTTAATGGGCTTTGCCCAACATAATGCTCGGGCAGCAGACACCCCGGATGCCTCGCTGATCGCCAAAGGGGACTACCTGGCGCGTGCCGGTGACTGCACCGCCTGCCATTCCATTGCCGGCGGCAAAGAATTTGGCGGTGGGCTGGCGATTGCCAGTCCTATGGGGGTGATCTACTCCACCAATATTTCCCCCGATCCTGATGCTGGCATTGGCCGCTACAGCGAACAGGAATTTGCTGATGCGGTGCGTAAAGGCGTTCGCCGTGATGGCAAACACCTTTACCCGGCGATGCCCTACCCGGACTATCGCGGTATCACCGATGCCGATATCCACGCGCTGTATGTTTACTTTATGCAGGGGGTAAAACCGGTGGCAGAGAAAGCGCCGGAAACCGCACTCAGCTTCCCGTTTAACCAGCGCTGGGGCATGTGGTTCTGGAACCTCGCCTTTACCGACGATAAGTCATTCGAGCCGCGTCATTCGGTGCCAGATGATATCAATCGCGGTAAATACCTGGTGGAAGCTCTCGGCCACTGCGGCAGTTGCCATACCCCGCGTGGTATCGGTATGCAGGAAAAAGCGCTCAATGAATCCAGCAGCCATTATCTTGCTGGTGGCGAACTGAATGGCTGGCCGGTTCCTTCCCTGCGCGGTATGCCCACCTGGACGGTGCAGAATATTACCGATTACCTGGCAACCGGTCGCAATGATTTTGCTTCGGTCGGCGGTGAGATGACAGGGGTGATTGAACACAGTATGCAGCACATGACCGACAGTGACCTGCATGCCATCGCGGTGTATCTGAAGTCACTGCCTGCGGATACCCCAGTCAAAAATCGCCGGAAAAATGCCGATGCTGCCACGAAGCAGACCGCCGACCTGCTCACCCAGGGACATAACCTTGGTGCGGGTCAGATGTTATATATGAACAACTGCGAAGCCTGCCACTGGACTGACGGCAACGGCGCGAAGGGGATCTTCCCCCGGCTGAATGGTGGCGATGTGGTGATTGCGGATAACCCCACCGGGCTTATCAATATCATCCTGCAAGGTGCGCAAACCCCTTCCACGCCGAAAGCTCCGTCGATCATGGCGATGCCCGGTTTTGCTGCGCGTCTGACTGATGAGCAGGTCGCCCAGCTTGCCACCTTCGTGCGCAGTGGCTGGGGCAACGATGCTCCGGCGGTGACGGCCAAAGAGGTGCAGAAGGTACGTGAAGGCAAATAACGCCTGACTGCAGCGACCACCCCGGATGAGGTGGTCGCTTTAGGCCAGTTCCCCCGCTTTTGTCGGATGCGTTTATTTCTTCGGCAGAATAAATTGCCCCACCAGCCCGGCAGAGGCCAGAACATGCCCTTTTAATTGCGCCATCACCGCGTCTCTGGTTAATCCTTTCGTCAGTGCATCCGGGGTGAAGTCAGTGGCAATTAAGGTGAAATTGTAATTGTGGATATCCCCATTCAGCGGCGGGCACGGGCCGGAATAACCCTGAACGTTTTTACCGTTGCTGCCGGGGGTATAACCGGTGATCCGGGTTAAATCCCCTTTGGCGAACTGATGACGGCTGCTGTCGATGCCATAGCCGAGGAAATGGGTCATGCCCAGACCATTCATCCCCTGCGGATCTTCAACCAGCAGCACATAACTTTTGGTATTAGTCGGGGCATCACGCCAGCTCAGCTGCGGCGAAATGTTTTGCCCCGGACATTGCCCGCCACCGCCCATTGACAGCGGCAGATGACCGGCATTGCGGAAATCCGTGGAATGCAACGTAAAGGGAGCGGCCAGAGCCCCGGCAGAACAGAACATCAATCCGGCCAGTAACCCGGCATGTGCACGTAATAACATCCGATATCTCCTTATTTATCGCTATGCTCTCGTCGATCTGAAATAACCATCAAATCACCGCGCCGCTCTGCTGAAAGAAACGTCGGGTGCGATGATTCAGCTGGGTCGCTTTTTGCAGGGTTTGCGGATTAATGGCGGAGCGACACACATCCCAGGCGTTACCATTGGGATAGCAGGCGACCACGCTGAAATCATCCTGGCTGTGCAGCAGGCGCTGTCCGGTTCCGGCCGGTAAGAAAATCACATCACCCGCTTTGGCCTGCATCACCACACCGTTATCGCCGCCCAGCTGCCATTCCCCGCGCCCGGAGGCCACGACGAAGATGGCATGGGTGCTGCTATGGAAGTGCTGATATGAAAAAGGCGCCGCCTGCCACTGACGCGTCCATCCCGCCTGGTGCAGATCAGATATCAGGTCCGCCTGCCCGGCCTGCATGCGAAAATGCAGAATGGGTAGCGCAGGATTATTGGGCACCCAGCCATCCGTCGCCATACGCCATTGATTGACCCACTGCAGGGAAGCCACAGCGCTGGCTTTGGCGGCCAGCGAGGGCCACAGGAAAGCCAGTAGTGCCGAGTGCTGGAGAAAATTGCGTCGGGTGAATTGAGCCATATCCATTCCTGAAAGTTCAGTGACCTGTTGAAGCCGGTTGCAAAAACGCCCATCTGGCTTCATTATCATACCTAGATAAACTAGGTATCAGACATAGCGAAGTCAAGCTAAGATAGCGGCGAAGTTTGACTCTTTCTTTGTAAGCGGGTGATGACGATGAGAAGCAGTGCTGACGATAATCTAAAGAGCCATATCGAAATGGTCATCCTGGCCGCACTGGAACGCGGCCCCAGCCACGGTTACGCGCTGATTGAACTGATTCATCAACTTACCGATGGTGTGCTGTCGTTTCAGGAAGGGACGGTGTACCCGCTGCTGCATCGTATGGAACAGCGCGGCCTGATCCAGGCGGAATGGGAAATCGCCCCGTCGAAACGTAAACGTCGCGTCTACAATCTGACCCGCGAAGGTCAGCAGGAATTAGTCAAAAAACGTGAAGCCTGGGATAGCTACTCCGTCGCCGTCTCCTCTTTATTGCAGAGGTCGTAAATGGACCCGCTGACTGAACTACCAGAACCTGCCCGGCGTTATTTGCAGGCGTTGCAGTATGAACTGCGTTTTGAGCAGAAATACGCCGAGGATATCTGTCTGGAGATCAGCGAACATTTTTATGAAGCTGTTGAATGCAGCAGCGAAGCCCCGGAGCAGGCGGCGCAGCGGGTGACACAACGCTTTGGCTCGCCGCAAAATCTGGCCGCTGAGTTTGCCGTGGTGCTTATCACCCGCAAACTGCGCAACACCCTGTTTATCAACCTCGCCATCATCGTTGCCATTCTGCTCGCCGTGCTGACCTGCCTGACCGATCGCCACGGTGGCCCGGCGGTGATTACCGCAGTATTAAGCGGCTGCGTCACCTGGGCCGGATTACTGGCGATTCAGCGTAATGAGCTGGAAGGCATTCGCTTGTATCACTGGCTATGCACGCCGATTATTGCCTGCCAGACCACCTCCTGCGCACTGCTGCTGGCCCTGCTGTGGAACCTGTTTAATTCGCCCGGCAGCACCCTTTACTATCACGCCTTTGCCGCCATCGCCGCGCTGCTGCTCGCGCTGCGCATGGTCCACCTGAAATTACGCAGCCGCAGCATGTGCGCGCTGTGGAAGCGCGCAGCACACCACTAACGCGTTTCCAGCGGCATTTTGCGGGTGGGCGGCGGAAAGGCCTCATCTATCACGCGCAAATCCGCAGGCTGCAGCTGCACGCTGAGCGCGGCAGCATTCTCTTTGATATGCGCCGCCTCGCCAGATTCCGGGATGGCGATCATATTGCCGTTGCGAATCACCCAGGCGAGCAGCACCGTCGAGGGTCCGGTCTGATATTTAGCAGCCAGCTGGGTGATGAGTGGATGACGCAGCAACGATGCGCCTTCGCCACCTAATGGGGAATAGGCCATCATCGGCATATGATGCTGGTTACACCATGGAATCAGGTCAAACTCAATGCCACGACTCGCCGGATTATAAAAAACCTGATTGGTGGCGCAGCGATCGCCCTGCTCGACGGCAAACAAATCTTCCATGTCATCGACATCGAAATTGGACACCCCCCAGGCCTTAATTTTTCCCTGCTGCTTCAGCTTTTCAAAACCGGAGACCGCTTCCGATAACACGCTGCTAAAACGCCAGTGCAGCAGGTAAAGATCGAGGCAGTCGGTGTTGAGGCGCTTTAGGCTGGCATTGCAACTGCGTTCCATCATCAGGCGATTAGCGTGATACGGGTAGATTTTGGAGACCAGGTAAACCCGATCGCGCTGACCATCAATCGCCTTACCAATCAGCGATTCTGAACGCCCGTCACCGTACATCTCAGCGGTATCGATCACCCGCAAGCCGCTGTCGATACCGGCGCGTAATGCATTGATCTCGGCAGCTTCGCTATGTCTGCCCTGACCGAGGTGCCAGCTTCCCATGCCAATAGCAGCAACCGACTGACCATTAAGAGTGACTGTTTTCATGCAATTTCTCGTTGAGAGGAGGAAAGGTTTTCGCTTCCAGCTGTACCTGTCTGCGGCCCAGCCACTGGCTGTTAACCAGCCAGATCAATGACAGCGGCAGCGCCAGCCAGATCAACATGCCGCCACTCAGCCCGGCCGCCCCCATCGCCGCCCAGCTCCAGGCACCGACCTGGTCACCCGCACGATAGACGGCGGTATCAATGACGTTCTTGGCTTTGTATTTATCTTCCCGTTGCAGCACCGTGAACAACACCTCACGCGCGGGTCGGGCAAAGGCGAAATTGGCCCCGCGGCGTAACACCGAAAACACCACAATCGATGCGGCCACCGGCCACAGAGACAGGCTGGCAAAGCCCAGCAGGGTGATCAGCGGCAGCAACCCTAACACCAGCTTCGTGCCGTAGCGCGACATCAGGCGGCTGGTGACAAACAGCTGGGTGAGCAGGGTCAACACATTGACCACCAAATCGAGGGTGGCAAAGAACGCGGTACGATCGCTGTCATGCTGGAACAGATGGTGTACCAGCTCAGCCTGGCGGAAATATATCAGGGTTGAGGTTACCGAATAGAGCAACATATACAGGCAAATATTCAGCAAATAAGGGGACTGGAAAATGCGTGCAATGCCAGAAAAAATGCCGCCACCGAGCGGCTGTGCCTGCTGGGCAGCCTCCTCACCCTCGGCAAGATGGGTAAAAGCACTCAGGCGCTTGACGCATCCGACCGCGCACTCCAGCAGCAGCGCGGCCAGAACAAACAGCCCGACGATATTCAGACGATGTACCAGCAACGCAGTGATGGCCGATCCCAGGATGGCACCCAGCGTGGCTCCTGCGGCCATCATGGCAAACAAGCGACTGGCACGTTCGCGCGAAAAGATATCGGCGACCAGTGACCAGAACACCGAGACAACGTAAAGATTGAACACCGAGAGCCAGACAAAAAATACCCGCCCTAACCCGATCTGCATCGATGCCGGAAGGGCAAACTTCAGCACGGCAAATATAATTAACTGGCTGATAAAAAATCGGTAAACCAGCGGGATAAAACGCTTACGCGGCAGCGCACGCGACAAGGCGGCAAAGGGGATATTAAGGGCAAGGATGGCGATCAGCGTGGCGCTAAACAGCCACTGCAAATTATGCAGACCGCCATCAATACCAAAGGTATCGCGAATCGGTCGCAGAACGTAATAGGCTGAGAGCACACAAAAAATGTAGACCATGCACCAGATTAACGCCTGCACCTCTTCCGGCCTGACGGGGGTAAGCCGGAGCCAGAAAGGCACCGCTGGCTGATGCTGATGGTCCGTCTGTTGACTGCCCATAAATGCTCCCGATGTTTTAATCGTTCCGTGACTGCAAATGCCGATAACTTACCTAGACAATCTAGGTAATGAGGGTTGCGCTGTCAAGATGATGTGATCGACCTCACATTCGAAGGTAGAGAGAGCAAAGCGGGATAAAAAGGTGATCTGAACATTTATTTGCGAAGAATAACTTTTTGAAAATATTCAACGTTCTATTTTATTCCCTTCCTGATATTTCCCTGACTCACTCAACAGCGCAGCCATGAAAATAAAATTATCCGTTATGACAGCAGGGTTGAGTTGCACCCTTCTCTTCTCATTTGGCTCTCAGGCTGCGGTACGGCTCTGTCAGCCTCAGCATCCTGATATCGCGACATCCGCCATCCAGCAGGCGATCGATCATTGTTCTCAAGCGGGTGGAGGCAAAGTGGTGCTTTCTGCCGGGGTATGGCACAGCGGCCCGTTATTACTGAAGGATAATGTGGAGTTATATCTGGCGGCAGGAAGCCGGTTAGCGGCCAGTTATCAGGGGAATCTGTTCAGACCGGGTTTTATTTCGCAACCCGCCAGTTATGGCGAAGCCTTTATTCTGGCGAAGGATGCCAGCAATGTCGCCATTACCGGGCCAGGCGTGATTGACGGCCAGGGCGAGCAACAATGGTCACTGGCTACCACCGCACGAAACCATTTGAAACAAGGGGATACGGCGTGGTTTACCCAACACTATCCGGGCATTCCCCCAGCCAATGGCATGCCCCGCTCGTGGCTGATTGAATTCTCGCATGTGACACAGGGCCGCATCGCCAACCTTGGTATTGAAAACTCACCAATGTGGAATCTGGTGATACGCGACAGTAAAAATATTGATGTCGCCAACAGCACCATCACCAATCCGCCCGATTCACCCAATACCGACGGTGTCGATGTGATTTCTTCGCACGCGGTCAGGCTGCATCAGCTGAATATCTCCACCGGTGACGACGATATCTCGATTAAATCCGGGCTGGCAAAACGTACGGATAATGCGGCAAGCAGCGATATCACCATTGACCATATTCAGTCTGAAGATGGACACGGCATCTCAATTGGCAGTGAAACCATCAACGGTATTGGTAAAGTCACCCTGCATGATCTGAACTTCAACGGCACCGAAAATGGCGTGAGAATTAAATCCGGGCGCGATCGCGGCGCGAATATTGGCCCGATTATGATGCGCGATGTCACCATGCAACGGGTCAAAACCCCGCTGGTGATTACCGACAGTTATGGCGGCAACGGCGGTTACTCGGCTGACAGCGTCAGCCCGATTGCCGCACAGCCACTGACGGTGACCACGCCGAGAATTCACGATGTGACGATTGAGAATCTTCATGCCGGCGGCGCGCACAGTGCCGGGATCATCAGTGGATTACCGGAAGCGCCGCTGAAAAATATCCACCTGATCTCAATTCATATCGCCGCCGTGACCGGTCTGCAAAGCCGTTATGTTTCAGGCACGCAAAAGCAGGTGGACATCCATGCCGCGCGCGGTCAATCTCAGTTATCCGGACCGGACACTCATTGGATAACCCGATAACATGCGTGCGAATATGTTTGAGTATATGGACATCTTCATCCAGGTGGTTGAGCAGGGCAGCTTTACCAAAGCTGCCGATGTACTCCAGCTGCATCGCCCGGCAGTCAGCAAGGCGATTCAGCAGCTGGAGGACGAACTGGGTGCCAAACTCATTCATCGCACCACGCGCAAACTGAGCGTGACCGCTGAAGGGGACGCGTTCTACCAGCGCGCCAGGCAATTAATGGCCGAAATGGGCGAGATGATGGCCTGCTTCTCACCCACCCTGCCGCCTCGCGGCCGTTTATTGCTGGATGTGCCGCTGTCGCTGGCGCACTGCCTGCTGATCCCCAACCTCGCCGCATTCAGGGCGCTTTACCCGGATATTGAGGTAGTACTGCTGTCGTCCGACAAAAAGACCGACCTGATCGCCGAAGGGGTGGATTGCCTGGTCAGGATCGGTGATTTAGCCGACTCCAGCTTTATCTCGCGCCGCTTAGGCGACATCCGCATGGTCACCTGCGCCGCACCCGCCTATATCGAAAAACACGGCATCCCCGCCACGCCAGACGATCTGTTGAGCCATCAGGCAGTTAACTTTTTCAGTGAACATAGCCGCGAAGTGATGGACTGGAAGTTTTATGTGGATGGCGTGATGGTTGCACGCCGGGCGGGCAGTAGCGTGCTGGTGGATAACTCAGATGTTTTGCTGTCGTGCGGGCTGGCGGGTCTCGGCATCATTCAGGCGACCCGGAACGCCCTGGCGCCGCATATCCAGGCCGGGCGTCTGGTGGAGGTGTTAACCGATTATCCTCCGGTCGCCAAACCGGTGTCGGTGCTCTACCCGGACCGGCGCTATCTTGCCCCTAAGGTGCGCGTGTTTATTGACTGGTTCAGTGAGGTTTTTAGCCAGCACCCGCATTAAATGCGCCACCATTGTTACTGCGTCAGTAACACTGAAGTTCCCCGGCGTTTATTTTTCGCCCGGCGTTAACAACGTAGTCTGTAAACAGATGAATCTGGCATATCGCCCGATTACCTGAAGAGATCTGCACATGACTAAAGTTGTTGTTTTCAACCGCACTGGCGGCCCCGAAGTGCTGGAAATTGTTGATGTTAACGTCGCGGCTCCGGCCGCAGGCGAAGTTCAGATTCGGGTGCAGGCCATCGGTCTGAACCGCGCCGAAATCATGTACCGCACCGGTCAGTACGTTATTGAACCTGAGTTTCCGGCACGCCTTGGCTATGAAGCTGCGGGCATCGTGGCGGCGGTGGGTAGCGACGTTACGGATTTCGCCCTGGGAGATAAAGTCAGCGTCATCCCCTCATTTATGTTTAACCAGTACGCCATGTATGGCGAGGTCGTCAACGCGCCGGTTCACGCCGTGGTTAAACATCCGGAAAATCTTTCCTTCAACGCAGCGGCGGCCAGCTGGATGATGTATGTCACCGCGTTTGGCGCGCTGATCGAATATGGCAACCTCAAAGCCGGTGAGCATGTGGTGATCCGCGCCGCCTCCAGCAGCGTAGGGCTGGCAGCGATTCAGATCGCCAATATGGTGGGAGCGATCCCCATCGCCCTGACCCGCACCAGCGAAAAACGGGAGCTGCTGATGCAGGCGGGAGCCGCCGCCGTGATCGCCACCGACGAACAGGAGATGGAAGAAGCGATTAATCACGCCAGCGCTTATCAGGGCATCAATATTGTGTTCGACCCAGTGGGTGGGCCTGATGTTGCCAGGCTGACGCGTGTAATGGCGAAAAACGGCCTCTATTTCCAGTATGGCGCGCTGGATAGCCGCGATTTACAGGTGCCGGTGTTTGATATTCTCGGCAAGCATCTGACCCTGCGGGGCTATGAACTCTTCGAAATCACCACCGATGCAGAAAAAATGGCACGGGCTAAAGCCTTTGTGACTGCGGGGCTGCGTTCCGGCCAACTGCATCCGGTTATTGATAAAACCTTCCCGCTCGACCAGATTGCCGACGCGCAGCGTTATATGGAATCCAATGGTCAGGTGGGCAAAATTGTCGTCACGATAGCGTAAATGGAGCAGCATATGACTTTTCAACCCGGCTGGCAGGCACCCGCCATCAATCGTAAAAAAATCGGTGACATGACCGTCACCATGCTGAGCGATGGCTTTCTGGACGTTTCCTTTGAGCTGCTGTCAGGCATTGACGGTTCGCACGCCGAAGCCTTGTTGCAGCGCCGTGGCGCGCCGATCGCCCCACGGATTAACATTAATGTTTACGTGGTGCAGACAGCGGATCGCACCATTCTGATCGACAGCGGTGCCGGAGGAATTAAGGGCTGGGGTGGACGATTACCGGTGGCACTGGCGGCGGCAGGCATTGACCCGTTGCAGATTGACACCATTTTACTGACCCATTGCCACCCCGATCATATCGGCGGGCTGGCCGGTCCTTTGCAGACTCCGCTGTTCCGCAACGTGCAGCAGCTTTTTATTCATGAGAAGGAACTGGCATTCTGGCGCGATGAAACTATTGCGGCCAGCGCCCCCGATGGCTTCCGTCCCTACTTTGAACTGGCGAAAAATGCGTTTAACGCGTATGGCCAGCAGCTGGTACCGTTCAGTGAAGAAGCCATTCTGCCAGGTATCCAGGCGGTGCCGTTGTTTGGTCATACCCCCGGTCATACCGGTTATCTGCTGGGTGACGAACACGACTCCCTGCTGATCTGGGGCGACATCGTGCATTTCCCGCATATCCAGGTCACACAGCCGGAAGTCACCATCGCCTTCGACAGCGATCCGGAAGCGGCGGCGCAAATCCGCGGCAAACTGCTGGATCGTGCGGCCAGCGATAATCTTGCCGTCAGCGGTATGCACTTCAATCTGCCCACTACCGGTAAGGTTGTTCGGGAAGGGAATGGTTTTGCGCTGAATTACGATTTGTGGTCGCCGGTGCTGTGAAACAATGCTATGCGCCCCAAACGCAAAAACCCAGCCATAAGGCTGGGTTTTCTGAATTTTGGTGCCCGAACCCGGAATCGAACCAGGGACACGGGGATTTTCAATCCCCTGCTCTACCGACTGAGCTATTCGGGCAACGGGGCGCATTAAACCCTAACCAGCCCGCACCGTCAAACGCTTTTCGGTGAAATGCGACTGACTGCCGTCTTTTACAGCAATCGGATAAAAAATCGCGCATTTTCGGCATTTCAGGCCATAAATTTACTGCGTCAAACCCAGTCTGCCATCACGCTGACATAAAAGTGTCACAGCGCTCGCGTACCCTAAGATTAATCTTAATTCATGCCAGACTTCCGCTATGCAGCTGCCCGATTTACGCGCTGGCCTTGCCGCACTGTCGAGCCGTTACCGCGCACGTTCGCTTTGCATTGCGGTGCCGTTCGTCACCCCTGCCAGCGATAACCTCGCCGTGATGACGCTGTTTACCGAACACAAAGACCTGATTGGCCTGCCGGTGGTCGAAGAGGGTCGTCCCTTCGGCATGATCAACCGCCACATTTTCCTGTCGCAAATGACGCGTCCCTTCTTCCGCGAGTTGTATGATCGGAAAAGCTGTATCGCCTTTATGGATAAACACCCGCTGGTAATCGATGCCGATACCCCGCTCGATCAGGTCGCGCAGCAGGTGGTAGCGAGTGGGGATAAGTCGGTGACCGATGGTTTTATCCTCACCGAAGCGGGCAACTATATTGGCATTGGTCTCGGCATTGATTTAATTCGCACCGTGTCGGATTTACAGGCACAGCAACATCAGCAGATCCTACAAAGCATCGATTACGCGCGCGTCATTCAGGATGCCATGCTCGAACACTCCACCCAGCAAATGGCTTTACAGCTGGATGACTGGTGCCTGCACTGGCAACCGCGCGATGGCGTCGGTGGCGACTATTACGCTTTTCATCAGGATGAGCAGGGCTGGCTGGCACTGATTGCTGATTGCACCGGCCACGGCATTCCCGGTGCCTTTATGACGGTGATTGTGCAATCGGCGCTGGAAAATGCCCTGCAACAAAACCGCCGTTCACCGTCAGAGCTGTTACAGGCGTTAAACCGGCATATCAAGCAGACCCTGGGTCAGCTCAACGCCTCACAGCAAACTTCCCATTCGAATGACGGTTGTGATGCCATCGCATTGCGGCTGGATACGCAGCAGCATCAACTCCGCTGGGCCAGCGCGCGTATGCATGCCTTATTGCAACCCGCCACCGAGGCTGCCGAAACCCTGGCCGCTGACCGCACCGGCGTGGGCTATACCGATACGCCGCTGGATTATGTCTGGACAGAACATCAGCGCACGCTGATACAAGGCGACATGCTGCTGGTGATGACCGATGGCGTCACCGACCAGCCCGGCGGTGAACGGCAGATTATGTTTGGCAAAAAACGTATTCAGGCCCTGATGAGCCACTATCAGACTCTGCCGATGAGCGAACTTTCTTTGGCATTTCAGCAGGATTTTCTCCACTGGCAAGGCAACCAGCCGCGACGCGATGACGTCACCTGGTTTGGCTTCCGTTATTAACCGAGTCGTAAACATCATGAATCACGAGTCGCACGCCAGCGTCGCATCGCCGGACCAGGTGGCACTGCATTACACCGGTTTTTTTTCGCCACAGAACATCACGGCGATGGGCGAGGTGATTAAAGTCTTTCTCGAAAACCAGCAGGCCCCGGTGAAGGTGCGTCGTCGCCTGTTTTCCAGCTTTGTCGAGATTGTGCAGAACATTTTGCGTTACTCACAGGACAGTCGCGCCCTGAGCCATGAAGAACAGGATTTCCGCTTTGGCACCGTTTGTCTGCGCGTAGATGGCGACAACTACGTGCTGGAGAGCAGCAACCTGGTCGATCAGGCCGCCTGCGACCAGTTGCGTTACTGGCTCGATATGCTGCGCGCCATGAGTGACGAAGAGATCAAACAGGCGTATCGGGTGGGTCTGCGCAGTGAAAGCCCTGCCACCAGCAAAGGGGCAAATATTGGTTTACTGACGCTGGCACGCGATGTCAGCGAACCGCTGGAGTATGAATTGCGTCCGCTGGAGACCAGCGATTTCGCGACGTTTTGGCTGAAAGCTACCATTCACCAGGATTGATGTTGTTATGCAAAACCTTGTTATCGCTGCGACAGACAGCACCCCCGACGTTGACTTCAATTTTGCCGATCGCCTGTTTTCCCTGCGCGGTGAATCCTGGCCGGAGAATGCCGCCGCCTTTTATCGCCCGCTGCTGGATGCACTGGAAAGCTGGACCCCGGATGGCCAGGGCCAGCTTACGGTCAATATCGCCCTGCGCTACTTCAACAGCTCCAGCACCAAGATGCTGTTCAGCCTGTTCGATTTGTTCAACCAGCTGGCGCAGGATGGGCAAACGGTGGAGCTGAACTGGTTCTATGATGCGGAAGATGATGTTTCTGAGGAGTTTGGTCAGGAACTGGCGCTGGACTTCACCGAACTGCAAGTGCAATTGCAGGCGGAAATGCCCTCATGATGGACCTCAATGAGCTGTTCCGCGAAGAGAGCGAAGTGCTTAATCGCTCACAGGATGTGGCGGCTCAGACCTCACTCAGCGCCGAGGACTATCGCGATGCGCTGCTGAGGCTTAATCGCCATTATCAACGTCTGATGCGCGATACCTATCGGTTGATTTCGCGCAGTGACCGCGCAGAACGCGAACTGAACCGCGTCAATGAACAGCTCAACCGGCTGGCGCAAGAGCTGGAATATAAAGCCACCCATGACCCGCTGACGGCGGTGTGGAACCGCAGCGCCATTATTCAACGCATTACCCATACGCTGACCAGCGGCCCGGCAGCGCTGATTATTCTCGATATCGACCACTTCAAGAAGATCAACGATGAGTTCGGTCATCCGATGGGTGACAAAGTGATTTGCGAACTGGTGTCGCGCGTGCAGGCGCACTGCCCGGCGGAAGCCAGTATTGGCCGTATCGGTGGCGAAGAGTTCACCGTGCTGCTGCCCTTTTTCCGGCTGTCCGACGCCGTAATTGTGGCGGGCGCAATTCACGCCTCGCTCAACGCCTCGCCGCTGGCAATACTGCCCGGCCAACTGGTGACCGCCAGCCTCGGCGTCAGCTATGGCAAGCCGGGTTCCGATTTCGAAACCCTCTACAACAACGCCGACGCCGCCCTGTATGACGCCAAACACCACGGCCGTAACCGGGTGTTCTTTCGTTAGTGCGCCGCTGGCGCGTTGGCGTTATTGGCCGTCTCCAGTGGTACGGCTGGTGGCGGCAGGAAGATATGATCGAGAATGTTGCGCATCACTGGCGCAGCGGTAATCCCTTCATTGCCCCCGTTCTCCAGAATCAACGCCACCGCCACTTTAGGATCGTTAAACGGCGCAAAGGCGGTATAGAAGATATGGTCGCGCAGGCGGACTGGAATCATCTTCGCGTTATAAGTCTGGTTCTGCTTGAGGCTAAACACCTGTGAAGTACCACTTTTCGCCGCAATGCCGTACGGTGCGGTGTGGAAGTATTTGTAGCCGGTACCGTTTGGCGCATTCGCCATGCCAAACATCGCATGACGCACCAGCGACCAGTACGGCGATTTCGGATCGCCAATTTGCGGCTGCGGTTCTTTGGGCTGATACGGTTGCTGCAGGGTGCCGAGCTGCACTTTCTCCAGCAGATGCGGATTGATGACCCGACCATTGTTGATCAGCGCCACCAGCGCTTTCACCATCTGAATCGGTGTGGCAATCCAGTAACCCTGACCAATGCCCACCGAAACGGTATCGCCCTGATACCAGCCCTTTTTATGCACCTTCTGTTTCCATTCGCGGCTGGGCAGTAATCCGGCATACTCTTCGTTCAAATCGATGCCGGTGGGTTTGCCGTAGCCAAACTGGCTGAGCATATGATGGATACGGTCGATACCCATCATAAACGCCACCTGATAGAAGAAGGTGTCGGCGGATTCCTCAATCGCGCGTGTCACATCCAGCATGCCGTGACCACTTTTTTTCCAGTCACGGTATTTGCGGTCGGTACCGGGCAGCGTCCAGGTCGGTGCGCCAAAGAAGGTGGTTTGTGGTGTGATCACCCCGGTCAGCAACGCCGACATCGCCATATAAGGCTTCACCGTTGAGGCCGGCGGATACAGCCCCTGGGTCACGCGGTTAATCAGCGGCAGGTTTTTATCCTGCAACAGGGTTTTATACGCCTGATAGCTGATGCCTTTTACAAACGGGTTGGGATCATAGCTGGGGCTGGAAACCATCGCCAGCACGCTACCATCGTGCGGATCTTCAATCAGCACCGCCGCGCGCTGGCCCACCAGCTGGCTTTCAACGTACTGTTGCAGATGCAGATCGAGGGTCAGATAGATATTCTTTCCGGCCACCGGCGGCACTTCTTTCAAGACCCGTACGATGCGGCCATGGTTATCGACTTCCACTTCCTGATAACCGGTTTTGCCGTGCAGCACCGACTCGTAATAGCCTTCAATGCCCTGCTTACCGATATTGTGGTCAGCGGCGTAGTTCTCGCCCACACCCTCTTCGTTCAGGCGTTTGAAATCGTTATCGTTGATTTTCGAAACGTAACCCACGACGTGCGCCAGATCGGCCCCATAGGGGTACTCACGATCCTGATAGGTATCAATGCTGACGCCGGTGAATTTGAACTGGTTAACCGAGAAACGGGCGACCTGCTCATCGGTGAGCTCTTCCTTCAGCACCACCGGTTTATAGCGGCTGTTTTGCTTGAGATTCTTCCAGAAGGTGTCGATCTCTTCCGGGGTTAAATCAACGATCGGCGTCAGTTCGGCGATGGTCGCCTTCATATCGTCGATTTTGTACGGTGTCAGCAGGATGTCGTACCAGGTGACATTGCGCACCAGCGGAATACCGTTACGATCGTAGATCAAGCCACGCGTCGGCGCGATGGGGATCATTTTGATGTCGTTTTCGTTGGATCGCGTCTGGTAGTAGCTATGCTGCTCAACCTGGATACGGTAGAGGTTAACGCCAAGAATAGTGAAACAAATCACCACCAGGGTAAAAGCCACGATCGCGCGGCGAATAAACAGTTTTTCTTCGGCTTCGAAATTACGGAAATTCATCAGGGGGGCTTAGTCTCTTCGTTATCCCGCTAATGATAGGGAGAGATAGCGTCAGAGCCAGCAGGAAGATGCACAAGCCTGGGTAAAAGTGTGTCAGATGTTTTCCGTAACGGCGCGATAAATCACGCCGTTACGGTATAAGCGATGTTCTGCGGGAAATTAATCCCCCAGCAACACCGATTCCAGCGCGATCTTGATCATATCGTTAAAGGTGGTCTGACGCTCAGCGGCGGTAGTCTGCTCGTGAGTACGGATATGATCCGACACAGTACAGATCGCCAGCGCTTTGGCACCAAACTCCGCAGCCACGCCGTAGATACCCGCTGCTTCCATCTCAACACCGAGGATGCCGTATTTTTCCATCACGTCGAACATTTGCGGGTCCGGCGTGTAGAACAGGTCAGCAGAGAAGATGTTACCCACGCGCGCGTCCACACCGAGCGCTTTGGCCGCATCGACTGCGTTACGCACCATATCGAAATCCGCAATCGCCGCGAAATCGTGATCTTTGAAACGCATCCGGTTCACTTTGGAATCGGTGCAGGCACCCATACCAATCACCACATCACGCAGTTTCACGTCCGCACGCACCGCACCGCAGGAGCCAACACGGATGATTTTCTTCACGCCAAAATCGGTGATCAATTCTTTGGTGTAGATCGAGCAGGAAGGGATGCCCATACCGTGGCCCATCACCGAAATTTTGCGACCTTTGTAGGTTCCGGTGTAGCCCAGCATGCCGCGTACGTTGTTCACTTCAACCGCATTTTCGAGGAAGGTTTCTGCAATGTGCTTCGCACGCAGCGGATCGCCCGGCATCAGAACCACGTCCGCGAAATCACCCATTTCTGCATTAATATGAGGCGTTGCCATCGTTATTTTCCTTATTAAAAATTGGTCGCTGTTTTACAGCATGCTTTTGCCGTAGTCCATGCTGGACAGGCCGAAATAATGCGCGATTGTCTGGCCGATATCGGCAAAGGTGTCGCGATAGCCAAGGGAGCCAGGTTTCACCTTCGGTCCGTAAATCAGCACCGGAATGTGCTCACGCGTATGTTCGGTGCCCTGCCAGCTAGGGTCACAGCCGTGGTCGGCGGTGAGGATCAGAATATCATCCTCCTTCACCTGCGCCATCAGCTCCGGCAAACGGCGGTCGAACAACTCCAGCCCACCGGCGTAACCGGCGATATCACGACGATGGCCCCAGGTAGAGTCAAAATCGACGAAGTTGGTGAACACAATCGACTGATCCGGCGCTTTTTTCATCTGCTCGATGGTGGCATCAAACAGCGCATCCAGCCCGGTGGCTTTCACTTTTTGCGTGATGCCCTGCTGTGCGTAGATATCCGCGATTTTACCGACGGAAATCACTTCACCGCCCTTCTCGTCCACCAGCTTTTTCAGCATCGTCGCTGACGGCGGCTCCACGGCGAGATCGTGACGGTTACCGGTACGCTCGAAGTGACCGGCTTTGTCGCCCACAAACGGACGCGCAATCACACGGCCAATGTTGTAGCCGCCTTCGGTCAGTTCTTCGCGGGCGATTTCACACAACGCGTACAGACGTTCGAGGCCGAAAGTCTCTTCGTGACAGGCAATCTGGAACACTGAATCCGCAGAGGTATAGAAAATCGGCTTGCCGGTTTTCATATGCTCCTCGCCGAGCTGGTCAAGAATCACCGTACCGGACGAATGGCAGTTGCCGAGGTAACCGGGCAGATCAGCTCGCTGCACCAGTTTATCCAGCAATTCCTGCGGGAAGCTGTTCTCTTTATCGGTGAAGTAACCCCAGTCAAATAACACCGGCACACCGGCAATTTCCCAGTGGCCCGACGGCGTATCTTTACCGGATGAGAGTTCGCTGGCGTAAGCATAAGCCCCGATAATCTCTGCGCTGGCGTCCAACCCCGGCGGGAAACGCCCGGTTGAGAGTTCAGCGGCTTTGCCCAGCCCAAGTGCCGTGAGGTTTGGTAAGTGTAGCGGCCCTGTGCGGCCTTCATTGGCCCGGCCTTCGAAGCACGCTTCGGCGATATGGCCGAGCGTATCCGATCCTTCATCGCCGAACTTAGCGGCGTCTTTGCTGGAGCCGATCCCAAAGGAGTCGAGAACCATAATAAAAGCACGTTTCATGCAAGTCTCCTGCGCAACTGCGCGATGACAAGTCAAAAAAAAGCGATCAGATCAGTATACCCGAACGGCTATTGCCTGGCACGCACCGGGCGCAACTATTCGCTGATGCGGCGATACACCACCGGTGTCTCTGCCGGGGCATTATCGCTGAGGGTGATGGCCGCTTTCACCGCCTGTGCCGCCTGCTGCCACTGCGCTTCCGACGCAGCATGGATCACCGCCAGCGGGCGCTGCGCATCGACAGGCGTACCGAGAGTAATCATCTCGCTCAGGCCAACGCTGTAATCAATGTTGTCACTGGCGCGCTGACGTCCGCCGCCAAGCGCCACCACCGCCATACCGAGAGCGCGGGTATCCATGGCGCTGACGATTCCCGGACGATCGGCATACACCGCTTTGCTCAGCATCGCCGCAGGCAGATAGTGATCCATGCGGGCGATAAAATCGGTCGGGCCTTTCTGTGCCGCCACCATGCGACCAAAGACCTCTGCCGCCTGGCCGTTATCCAGTACCCGCAGCAGCTGTTGCCGGGCTTCAGCCTCGTTAGCCGCCAGCCCACCGGAGATCAACATGTCGCTACATAACGCCAGTGTCACTTCCAGCAGGCGGGGATTACGCACTTCACCGGTGAGGAACTGCACCGCCTCGCGCACTTCCAGCGCATTACCGGCAGTGGACGCCAGTACCTGATTCATGTCAGTCAGCAACGCGGTGGTTTTGCAGCCCGCACCATTGGCGACGCCGACAATTGCCTGCGCCAGTTGTTCCGAGGCTTCGAAGGTTGGCATAAAGGCCCCACTGCCGACTTTGACATCCATCACCAGCGCATCCAGCCCTTCCGCCAGCTTTTTCGCCAGGATCGAAGCGGTGATCAGCGGGATCGAATCAACGGTGGCGGTGATATCGCGTGTGGCGTAAAAACGCTTGTCCGCCGGTGCCAGCGAGTTGGTCTGGCCGATGATCGCTACACCGTTTTGTTTGATGATCTCGCGAAAACGATCGTCGCTCGGGAAGATGTCAAAACCAGGGATCGCTTCCAGTTTATCCAGCGTACCGCCGGTATGGCCGAGGCCACGGCCGGAGATCATCGGCACGTAACCGCCACAGGCGGCGATCATCGGGCCAAGCATCAGCGAGGTAACATCGCCCACGCCACCGGTAGAGTGCTTATCAACAATCGGCCCGTTCAGGTTGAGTGCCTGCCAGTTCAGCACTGTACCGGAATCGCGCATCGCCATGGTCAGGGCGACACGTTCGGCCAGCGTCATGTCGTGGAACCAGATGGTCATCGCCAGCGCGGCGATTTGCCCCTCTGAAACGCTGTTATCTCGCACCCCGTTGATAAAGAAGCGGATTTCCGCCTCACTCAGCTCGTGGCCATCGCGTTTTTTGCGAATAATTTCTTGTGGCAGGAACAAGGTCGCCTCCCCGGCAGAAAAGCGCGCGATAAATCGCGCCGCTACGAATCGCAGAAATGAATAATCAGTACCCAGCTTTACCTGCCGTGGTGGCATGGCCCAGGGTGTTGAGCAGGCTCGCCAGCAGGCTGGACGCACCAAAGCGGAAATGACGCGCATCTGCCCAACCTGCGCCAAGAATATCGTCGGCCAGTTGCAGATAATGTGCTGCGTCTTCAGCGCTACGCACCCCGCCCGCCGGTTTGAAGCCGACCTGCTGCTGCACGCCCTTATCGCGGATCACGCTCAGCATGATCGCTGCTGTTTCTGGCGTGGCGTTGACAGGCACCTTACCGGTGGACGTTTTGATAAAGTCGGCTCCGGCATCGATAGCAATCTCGGAGGCCGCACGGATCAACGCGGGATCCTTCAGTTCACCACTTTCGATGATCACTTTCAGCAACACGCCCGCTTCGTCGCAGGCGTCTTTACACGCCTTCACCAGATCGAAACCGATCTGACGGTTACCCGCCATCAGCGCACGATACGGGAACACCACATCGACCTCGTCTGCCCCGTAAGCGATCGCTGCACGGGTTTCCGCCAGGGCAATTGCCAGATCGTCGTTGCCATGCGGGAAGTTAGTCACCGTGGCGATACGGATCTCCGGCGTGCCCTGCTCACGCAGCGCTTTGCGCGCCACCGGGATAAAACGGGGATAGATACAGATCGCGGCAGTGTTACCTGCAGGGGATTTCGCCTGATGACACAGGGCAATCACTTTTTCGTCGGTGTCGTCATCATTCAGCGTGGTCAAATCCATCAGTTGCAGCGCGCGCTGCGCCGCAGCGGTGATATCAGTCATGGTACTCTCCAGTGATCAGCCTGACGGATTACCCCCGCCAGAGAATGTGATAATTCTAACAACTCATGTGATAGCGAATTCGATCATGCGTCACATGAAAAAAGAAAACTGTGAAGATAATACATTTATTTAGTGACAAAAATCACAAAATAACCCGTACCCAACGCAAAACTGCGCAGAGATGGCATTGTGACTATTATCACATTTATCCAGCAAAATGTGTCAGTGTCGCCCTATTAATGTAGCCAATTCAGACAAGCCACGCTGGCTCAGGCAGGAAGGTTAAAGATGCGGAGGCTGTTTTGCCACAGCGCGCTGGCAATGACATCGGCAGGTTCAGGACGCAGCTGGCACAGCACATCAAATACCAGGCGCGCACGTTCGGGGCGATTGGGTTCTCCCTGATAACCATTGAGCGGCATATCGGGCGCATCGGTTTCCAGCAGCAGGGCATCCAGCGGCAGTTCGGCGATGGTATTACGGGTTTTGCTGGCGCGTTCATAGGTAATGGTGCCACCCACGCCGATAGCGTAACCCAGCTGAATAAAACGCTGTGCCTGTTGCAGGCTACCGGCGAAACCGTGCACCACGCCACGCCGTGGCAGATCGTGGCGACGCAGATGTAGCGCCAGCTGATCGTGGGTGCGACGCGAATGCAGTATCACCGGCAGATCATACTGTTTTGCCAGCTTCAGTTGACCATCCAGCAATCGGGTTTGTTTGTCGAACTGCGGATCGTCCATATAAAGATCGAGACCGATCTCTCCCAGCGCCACACGTTTTGTATCCGGCTGGCACAGGTGTTCGGCCAGTTGATCAACATGTGCATCCTGGTGCACGGCTATCTGGATCGGATGCAGTCCCAGCGCGGCATACAGCGCCGGATGCTGCTGCGCCAGCTCGCTGACGAGGGCAAACCGGCTGGCATCGACGCTCGGCACAATGATCCGTTCTACCCCTGCCTGTGCAGCGCGCTGGATGCTCGCCTGCGCATCATCCACGAACGGTGGGAAGTCGAAATGACAGTGGGTATCGATAAATCTCATGCCAGAGAACCTGCATCATAATCCGCATCGTTACCGGCCAGCGGAGGCGTGCTGACCTCGCGGTTATCCGGCGCATTCGCCACCGCAGCAGGGGGCGTCACCGTAGTATGCCGCACAAACGGCTCGGCATCACTCAGCCACTGGCCGAGTGTGGCGAGGAAATAACGGCCACAGCGCCGTCCCAGATGATAGTCCTGATTCAGCGACGCAATCCGGCTCCCAAGTGCATTACTCGCCAGCGGTTTCGGAGGAAAGATCTCAATGATGCGCAAATCGCCTGGTGGCTGCTCGATAAACTGCTGGATGTCGTGATAGCTCTCTTCATGCTGATGCAGGATATTGATCATCGGCTGCAAGGCGCTGTCACTGAGCCAGCGCTCCATACGCTTGATCCACTTTGGCGTGTACGACATCTGAGAAGGCACGGTGCGGATCACCACCACGGTATCGGCCCCTCGTCTGGCGGCTTCACGTACGGGGATCGCATCGCTGATCCCGCCATCGAGATAGCTGATCCCGTCCATTTCCACCCCGCTGCGATAAAAACCTGGAATGGCGCTGGAGGCTTTGATGATATCGAGCCAGGTGGAACGGGTAGGATTAAAATAGTGCGCACTGTAATCGTCACTGCGACAGGCACACATATAAAATTCGCTGCCTTTGGCAAACAATCCCTCAGCGGTATTCATCGCCAGCGGTAGCTCCTGACAGGTGATGTCCACCAGCCAGTCGAGATCAATCAGATGTCCGCCGCGCACAAAACGCACCGGATCGAAGAACAGTTTACTGGTGGTGTAACGGGTGATCACCCGCCGCGCATAGCCCGGTTGTGCGCAGACAAACGCCGACAGATTTTGCGCACCGGCCGAGGTGCCCAGCATCAGATGAAAAGGATTGAAGTTCGCGCGCTGAAACTCATCCAGCACGCCGGCGGTAAAGATACCGCGTTGTCCGCCGCCTTCGCAGACCAGCGCAATTTTGTTCGCTTTGAAAGGCGTGAGCGCCAATGGCTCGATGGTTCCCAACGTGACCGGGATGCGTATACCCAAGATGTGTCCCTCAGCGGTTCTTTCTCTGAGGGGTGCTTAAGCGCAGAATCGCCACCGCCAGCAACCCGGAGAACCAGTCATTATGATGCCCTGACTGGCCTCCGCTTCAGACTATTGCCGGGAGAGCGAAAGTTGACACGAAGTGTCAGGGTCGTTTACGCCCGGTAAACAGGCTGATGAGGAACAGAATAATACCGACAATAAAGACAATTTTAGCTGCCCATGCTGCCGTACCCGCCAGACCGCCGAATCCTAACGCCGCAGCGATCAGAGCGATCACCAAAAAGATAATACCCCAACGAAACATAAGCCTCTCCTTACCATAGTGAAAATCGAACTGCTTATACCTTCCATACTTCCCGCTGCAGGCGCGTTAAGATTTGACTGTCAGGTCATTCTTCACACTTTTCACGCCTTCAATGGCTTTCGCGATTTTCTCTGCACGATCTGACTGTGCCTGATTCGCGACAGTACCGGACAACTGCACCACCCCATCGGTGGTTTCCACTTTCACGTCACGTGATGGCACGATGTCGTCCGCTAAAAGTTTAGCTTTGATTTCACTGGTGGTTGCCGCATCACCGGCATAACCTTTCAGCGAAGCGGTTTTGCTGTCTTTAACGTGCAGCTTGTCACTGACGGATTTAACCCCTTCAACTTTCTGCACCACGGCGACGGCTTTTTCCGCCTGGTCCTGCGAACTGACAAAACCGCTGAGCGTCACCACACCCTGATGCGTTTTCACTGAGATATCCGTGCTTTTTATTGCTTCATCATCCACCAGTGCCGCTTTCGCTTTGGCGGTGATGCCGCTGTCATCCATAAACCCACCGACTTTTTTCATAGAACTATCGATTTTCGCACCTGTGCTGTCGGCCGTTGCCTGCGCTTTCTGCGACAGGGATTCATCAGCCAGCGCTGCACCACTCATCAGAGCGGAACCCGCCAGTGCAACAATCAGGGTTTTGGCAATCTTAGTCTTAATCATCGATATCATCCTTCTATCAGTTAACCCATCCGCAACCGCGAATGCGCCAGCAACAAACGGCGTTGCTGCGTTGATGGACGTAATGAAACCTGGTGGTCTCTTTTCTCGTCCGACAGGATAATCATAGACGGGATTGGGGGGTTTGCCGGTTTTTGTGGTTGATATCTCGCCAAAAAGCGAGAAAAGCAGCGTTTTTAAGAGGAGTCTGGAAGGGAAAAACAGGGCCAGTGAAAACCACAGGCCCTGATAAAAAACGACGATTAATGCTCGCGCGTTTTACGGAAGGTCACGTCAGGATAGCGTTCCTGAGTGATATTGAGGTTAACCATGGTCGGGGCGATATAGGTGAGGTTGTCACCACCATCCAGCGCGAGGTTGATTTCATTTTTGCGTTGAAATTCATCGAATTTCTTCACATCGTTGCACTCAACCCAACGCGCGGTCGACACGTTGACCGATTCATAAATCGCTTCAACGTTGTATTCGCTTTTCAGGCGCGCCACCACCACGTCAAACTGCAGCACACCCACCGCACCAACGATCAGATCGTTGTTATGTACCGGTCGGAATACCTGTACCGCACCTTCTTCTGACAGCTGCACCAGCCCCTTCAGCAACTGTTTCTGCTTCAGCGGATCGCGCAGACGAATACGACGGAACAGTTCCGGAGCGAAGTTCGGAATACCGGTGAACTTCATGTTCTCGCCCTGGGTGAAGGTGTCGCCAATCTGAATGGTGCCGTGGTTATGCAGACCGATGATATCGCCAGGATAGGCTTCTTCCACGTGCGAACGGTCACCTGCCATAAAGGTCAGCGCGTCGGAGATCACCACATCTTTACCGATACGTACCTGACGCAGCTTCATGCCCTTTTCATACTTGCCGGACACCACACGCATAAAGGCCACGCGATCGCGGTGTTTCGGGTCCATATTGGCCTGAATTTTAAATACAAAGCCGCTGAATTTCTCTTCTTTAGCTTCCACAATGCGCGTGTCGCTATGACGCGGCATCGGGGCTGGCGCCCAGGAAACCAGGCCATCAAGCATATGGTCAACGCCAAAGTTACCCAGCGCAGTACCGAAGAACACCGGGGTGATTTCGCCAGCCAGGAACAACTCTTCGTCAAATTCGTTAGATGCGCCCTGCACCAGCTCCAGCTCGTCACGCAGCTGTTGCGCCAGGTCTTCACCCACCGCTTTGTCGAGATCCGGGTTGCTCAGCCCTTTAACGATGCGCACTTCCTGAATGGTATGCCCCTGGCCGGTCTGATACAGGTAGGTTTCATCGTTGTAGAGATGATAAACGCCTTTAAACAGCTTACCGCAGCCGATAGGCCAGGTAATCGGCGCACAGGCGATCTTCAGCTCGTTCTCGACTTCATCCAGCAGCTCCATCGGATCGCGGATATCACGGTCAAGTTTGTTCATAAAGGTGATGATCGGCGTATCACGCAGACGGGTCACTTCCATCAGCTTACGGGTACGATCTTCAACACCTTTGGCGGCATCGATCACCATCAGACAGCAGTCCACCGCCGTCAGGGTACGGTAGGTATCTTCCGAGAAGTCTTCGTGCCCCGGAGTATCCAGCAGGTTGACCAGGCTGTCGCGATAAGGGAACTGCATCACCGAGGTAGTGATGGAGATACCACGTTGTTTTTCCATCTCCATCCAGTCGGATTTAGCGTGCTGATTGGAGCCACGGCCTTTTACCGTACCTGCGGTCTGGATTGCCTGTCCGAACAACAGAACTTTTTCAGTGATAGTGGTTTTACCGGCGTCCGGGTGCGAAATGATCGCGAAGGTACGGCGGCGCGCCACCTCTTGTAAAAAGGGAGCATTAGACATGAATGAAATCTTCTCAAAGGGCAACGCGCTCATCACGCGCTGCGAATAAATCAGGGTGGCCGGTAGCAACTCCGGCGGATAAACGGAACCCGCGGTGACGCAAGGGCATCTCATCGCGGCAGACCAGGCACGTTTTACATTGGCGGCAGTTCCGATTATCCCGTCAGCATTAAGGCGGCATAGCATACAATATTTCGACGGAGTGGGGAATCTGAGCGCTATCCGCAGCGAAACGAAGCGGGGTTCTATAATTATCCTTTATCCCCTGCGACGGAATCCCCATGTTTATCACCGCCACAACATCCCCATTCAGTCCCGGTACCACCGGGACAATGGATCAAACATCGTTTACCGCCACCATAACCGGGGTGGAGCAGAGCCATCAGCGTCTGTTTATGTCCCAGTTGCGAACGCGAGCAAAGATTCACGGCAACGCCTGCCTCGACGCGTTAAAAACCCGGTTTGCGGTTTACTGGGCAAAAGTACCCGCACAGGGCAGCATCGTGAACCGGGTGGAGGCATTGCTGTTTCAGTTTGAGCAGCAGGATCTGATGGGGATCACCGCGCGCGAGCTGCGGGAAGTGTTGCAGGAAAATAATCTCAAGGTGAACATCACCACCGTCAGTAGCGCACTGGGCACGGCCAGGGTGGTGGTCCCTCCGTCGGTTCAGCAGTGGATAGATACGCACCGGGACAAAGCCTGCCACAAACCCGGTACCCAGGCCTGGCTAAAAAGCCTGCTGGACCTGGATGGGTGCCCGGATTTGAAGCCATCGGTGATGCGGCTTGCCCTGCTAAAAGCTGGCGTTAACATTGCCACCACCATGCTGAGTGACGTGGCGATGACGGCCAAAGCGAATGTCTCCGCCCGACACGAGGCACTGATTAAAAGCCTGTGGGCCGGCTTCGCGGCGGAAGAATGTCTGATGAGCAAGCTGGTGATGCTACTGCGCCTGCCTGAATATCAGCAACTGGCATTGACCGTAAGACAACTCCAAATCGCGCTGGGTAAAACAGGCGTGACCGTAAGCCGCGAAACGATGATCAGCGCCAGAGCCGCCTTCAGGAGCAAAATTACCGTACAACAGCAGGCATGGTTTGATGCCAACCGCGCCATGTTCACCGGCTACACCCTGGGGGATAAGATAGAAAACCTGCTGCGCCAGGGTAAGCATCCCCCAATGATGCCAGCACAGCTATGGAACATGCTGCGTAATGCCGGTGAACAGGTCAGTTTTGCGATGGTGCGCCAGGCGATGAGGGGAGCCAAAGCTGCTGCCAGCCTGGTTGTGACAGCAGATCAGGAACAGGTGATTATTGCGGCCTGGAATCGGCTGAACAAAAGCAATATCAGTCTGGTGAAACTGCTGGGCACGATCCTAATCCAGCATGGGCATCTGGGGATCACTTCCGTGCATCTGAAACAGGCACTGAACAGAGCCGATATCTCCGTCAGCAATGTCGCGCTGGGGCTGGCACTGGCTGCCGCCAAAGCCGCCCCCACCCCGGAAGAACTCAGCCTGATCAGGCCACTCTGGGCCAACATCAATCGTGAGAAAATGATGGAGTTTCGCATCCGTGATTTGCTGGTCCAGAGCGGTATGCCGCAGGAGATAACCCCATCAAAACTACAACGCATCATGTGGGAGGCTGGCGAAGATATCTGTATCAAGACCTGTATCAATGCGATCAATGGCTTCGGCTCAGGGCCTGCGGTGCCTCCCCGGAAACGCACTCTCACCGCTGAAGATCAGGAGTTAGATGACATCCTCGATATGGCACTGGAAATGGACGCCACCCTCACCGGAAACCAGCATATTGCCTCCGACGATAGTCGCTGGATCGGGGTTCTATAATTCGCTTATCCCTACACTCTCCAGCGGAGCGCCTATGCATATCACATCAACGACAACCGCGAGCGCATTAGCATCCAACTCTGTCGCGGCCAGATCGAGCCAGTTGACGGCAATGACCGCCCAGGTCCAGCAAAGCGCTCTGCGTCCTTCTCTGGCTCGGATGAGAAGACACTACCAGCACAACGGCAATGCTGACCTGAAAGCCCTCCAGGCACAGATTCTGGCTCACTGGCCTTCGCTATCGCACAAAGGCAGTAAGGTGAGTCAGATGGAGAAGTTGCTGTTTCGGTTGGTTGACCTGCAAGTGCTGGACATTAAAAGTATCACCGCCAAACAACTGCTGTCCGTCCTGCATGACTGCAAAATAAATATAAAAATCACCACCGTTATGACCGCCCTTTCCACCCTCAGGGCAGAGGTTTCACCGCAAAATCAGCAATGGTTCAATGACCACTGGCAAAAGGTTTCGCATAAAATCGGTAAGACCAAACTGGCGCTGGCGCAATTGGTGGAGGTGTTGCGCGAGGAAGGATGCCCGGAAATGACACCTTCAGAAATGCGGCGTGTCATGCTGAATATCGGTGAGGACATTTGTATTGCCACGCTGTGTCAGGCCATTGCACTTTTGCACACCGTTGTGACAGCAGAACAGGTGGAGAGGGTCAAAATGCTCTGGCAGCAGGTTGCTGACGGCAATAGCCACAAAATGGACCAGTTGATCACGCTGATCCTGTTGCTCGATTATCAGCGCACGCCGATGACATCGATCGAGTTAAAGATGGCTCTTGCTCAGGCGCACATTGCTATCAGTGACGATATGATACGTAACGCCCAGGCCATCGCCAGAACGCAGGTCACGCCACAACAACAGGTATGGTTTGATACCCACTGGTCAACAACATTTGGTGATACCTGGGGGGATATCCTGGAAAACTTGCTGCATAAACAGGGACGTCCGTTGATAACCCCCCCGCAGCTGTGGCTTCTGCTGGTCAATGCCAAAGTAAAAGTGAGTTTTTCGGCAGTGCGTCATGCGATGTCAGCTGACCGGGCGACTAACGATGCGACACTCACCCCGGAACAGATACAGTCGATCCTTAACCGCTGGCAGGCGCTTGCTGCCACAGGGAGCATGACCCAGGTCAGACGACTGGGAACGCTATTACTTCAGGGTATGACTCCCGGGGAACTAAAACTGGCCCTGCGCAGTGCGGGGATTTCGGCAAGCCATGTGGCGATGGGGCTGGCAATGGCGGCAGTCAATACGACCTTAACTCACGCTGAAGTTACCTGGTTTAAAACCAGCTGGGCAACGCTTTCCCGTCCCCCTCAGGTTAGCGTTCAGGGACGGCTGATCATGCTGCTGAGCCAGCCGGAATGCCCGCCCGATCTCCCACAATCAAAGCTGCAACGTTTACTGTGGGAAGTGGACGTTGACGTCTGTATTTCTACCCTGAGTCATATCCTGCGCGCCGCTGGCAGGCATCCCGCAGGAGGCTCGCTTCCCGTGCCGGTGGATCAGGCAAAGGATACACAGTTGGAAGCGGTGCTGGAGATGGCGCTGGATATGGCCCAGGATTATATCCCCGGTTCTGTACGCCAGCAGGAGGCCAGCTAATGCCTCTTGCTCCGAACCGGATGTCCATCACAGGAGTTCCTCCACTGGTGATCCCCGATGCCACTCCGCAAAAGCCACTGGCTGCAAAGATATCCACCGTCACACAAAGCCACCAGCGTCCCACCCTGCATCGCAGTAGAAAGAAAAAGCAAGAAAAGCCGCCGAGCCGCTGTTTAACGGCCTTGCAGGCAGACTTTTCCAGCTGGTGGGGCAGGGTGCCAAAGGATGGCAGCATGGTGGCCCGGGTGGAGATATTACTGTCGCTGTTCCCCCCACCGGACATTGAAGGCTTCACCACCAAACAGCTACATACCCTCCTGTGCAACCATCATGTGAACGTTGGCGTGTCTACCGTCGAGAATGCCATAACCCTTGCCAGAGCAAAGGTGCCAGCAAAAAGGCAGGCATTGGTGAAAACACTGTGGCAGCAGCCCCCCAGGCAACCTGTTGTTTATGAACGAATACAACGCCTGCTTTCGCTGGATCTGTCGTCATCGCAGCTCAGACGCGGTCTGTGGAACATCGGAGAAGATGTGGACATCACTCTGATAAACCAGGCCAGGATTACCTTAAAAGAGCAAGCTGTAGCGCAGGAGACGGCGTGGATTACCGCTAATCTGCACCACATCAAGGATCATGACAGCATCATGGCAATGCTGGTCAGGCTCCAGGATCTCCCGGGTTATCAGCACAAGACGTCGCTGATCCTGCGTAATGCCCTGAAGAATGCAGGCATCGCCGCTAGTATCCAGACAGTGCGGCAAGCACGAGCCTTATTCAAAACGCAACCTTCGCAGAGGCAGAAGGATTGGTTCGCTGCCAACTGGCCCGAGATTAGCCAGCAGGTGACCACCCGAGGAGAGCGGCTGACAATACTGCTGAACTGCCCTGGACGCCCGAATATGACCACTCCCGAGTTATGGCGGCTGCTGCATAATGCACACGTCGATATCGGCATATCAATGGTGCGTAAGGCGATGATGCTGGTGATAGCCCAGCCGACGGCGCACAAACAACAGGTGGAACTGTACTGGCATCAGATTGGGGCAGGTGGCCGGATAACACTGGTGAAACGTCTTTGGCTACTGCTGCGCCAACTGGAGAATAGCGACATCACCTGGGCGCAAATTCATCTTGCCCTGAAAGAGTCAGGCGAGGAGGTCAGTGACGCGACCATGGATCACGCGCTGGCGGCTTTCAGAACGCTGATCAAACCGGACGAATTGGCATGGATCAGGGCTGTCCATCACAGAATTCCCGAGAGAGAGACGGAGCGCAATAAAATCATCGCCCTGCTGCGCCATAAGGAATGCCCAAAGCGGATAACGGCCTCAAAACTGCTGCTCCTGCTGTGGGAAGTCGGCAGGGATGTCTCTGTCGGTACCATCCTCACCGCCCTGCGTATCGTCAGGCAACAGCCTGCAACTGGCATGTCAGATGATGACAGGATAGTTGAGATGGTGCTGGATATGGAAGAGCAACGCCCCGCCCCTCCTTAAGAGAGGCGGGTACGCATTAGCCCAGTACGCGTGTTACCGCTGCTTTGAAAATCTTCACCCCAATTTCCAGCGAGCTAAGTTCAAACCGCATCTCCGGGTGATGCAGTCCCGGAACCAGGTTAGTGCCTAGCCCCCAGAAGCCGGCTTTCACCGTCGGGCATTTCACTGGGTAATAGAAGAAATCTTCACTGCCCGGCGTGGTTTTCGCCCCCAGCAGCCCCTCTTCGCCCAGCACATCGACAATCGCCGCCCGGATGACAGCGGTGGCTTCCTCGTGAATCTCCGCCGCTGGCATCTCTTTCAGCACCACTACGCTGGCCGTCGCACCCAGTGCCGCTACGCTGTTGATCACCGCCTGCGTGACCTTCTCTTTCAGAATATCCATCGGCTCGTTCTCCTGCGAACGCAGATCCCAGACGACGCGCGCCTCATCCGGTACCGAGTTGGTGACACCCGCATCACACAGAAAACGCGTCGCCTTCACGCTCCAGTTCAATCCCGGCGACAGGTGGATGCTGTTCACCGCCTGCACGGCCTGCACTGCGGCATCCAACGCATTCACACCGAGATGCGGACGCGCCGCGTGAGCGGGCACACCTTTGATGGTCGCTTCGAGCGTGCTACAGGCGGAATAGATCACCGCAGGGGTTGCCTGACCGACCTGACACTCCTCCAGCGGGCGGACGTGGAAGCCGAGGATCATCTCCACGTCCTCCATCGCACCGCCTTCAATCATCGACAGCGCGCCCGCCCCCAGCTCTTCGGCGGGCTGGAACAGGATCTTCAGACGCCCTTTTTTAATCGCCCCTTCCTGCAATAGTTCCTGCACCGCCGTCAGCACCACTGAGGAGTGGCCGTCGTGGCCGCAGGTATGACGCGCACAAGCCACGCCATCGATCACATGTCCGAGCGCATCCATATCGGCACGCAATGCCAGCACCGGCCCCGGAACACCGCTATCGATTTCCGCCACGATACCGGTGGTATTGTTGATGCCCCGCGTGACCTTGATACCGGCCTGTTCCAGCTGATCAGCAATGTAGGCCGAGGTTTTGAATTCCTGAAAACCCAGCTCCGGGATTTCATGCAGAAAATGGTAATGCTCTAAGACCCTGGACACTTGTTCGCTCCTAAACAAAAAAACGCATTACAATCATGGCGATCACTGCATTGATGATGCTGGTCAGCATCAGCAGCGGCCAGTATTTTTTTGGTACGTCGGCCACACCCAGCAGACGCCCCATGTACTGCAACTGCGCCCCCATCAGGAAAATGGCCGGGGCGAGGATAGAAATATCAGTGCCGTTTAACAGGCCTTTGGTCAGCAGGCTCACTGCCACCCCCACTCCCGCCGAGGAGGACAGCCAGGCGGTCAGCAACACGGTAATCGCTTCGCCCGGCAGGCCAAACAGCCCCATCACCGGCGCGAAAACATGTCCGAGAAATTGCATGATGCCGAGCAGATTCAGCACTTCCGCCAGCACATAGGCCATCACCACGTTGGGCATCAGGTTGTGAATGGCAATATGAAAACCTTTGCGTGCGCCGACAATAAAAACATCGAACGGATTATTATTGACCTTCGTCTGCACGTTATTTGACATCAGCAAAATCCTTTTTGTAAATACTATTTAACATGAAACGGACAAAGGCCGCACCGACGAATTTGAGAACAAACATTAATACCAGCGGAATAATGATCGGCACCGTCATGGAAGCAAACAAGGCGGAACCTATGGCAAAATAGTTATTGATCAAACCGGCACCCGAATATTGCCAGGCACTCATCACCACCACATCTTTTTTGCTGACCTGTTGCTGGTCATACATTTCTTTCGTTAACGCCGCGCCAGCATCAGTACTTTGCAGATCGGTAATTAACGCCAGACCACAACGCCCCGGCAGCCCCATCAACGGTTTGAGCAGCGGCGTCAGCAGCTTGTGCGCGGCACGAATCGCACCGTAATGGGTGAAGATTTCCAGCACACCTAACGCCAGCATCACCGTTGGAGCCAGCGACAGCGCGAACAGGAAGCCCGCTTTAGCGCTCAGGCCACCCGAACCGAGAAAGGTATTGCCGGACTCCTTCATGGTGCCGAAGCTGCCACCGAGCGTGGTGAAATCAAATGCACCCAGCCAGCTGAAACCGTCCACCTTATAAAACAGGCCGGAGAAAAACAGAATGGCCAGCACCAGCGCAATATAACTGCCGATACCTGCCGTCACGCGGTCAGGTGCGGCGATGATTTTTTCTTCTGACATAAAACCCTCCTGCTGGTGTTATTTTCGACCAGGCAAGTTGCAATATATGGAACTGAGTTCTAAGCAGGATTTATGCCAGCTGGCATTTTATTTAATTGCGAAACCATCAATTATGTTCAGTAACAATGAAACTGACGAAATATCAATCCTTCCACCGCCATAAAATAATCTGTGTGCTCTTTATTTACGCCGGTTAATATTTTCAGCCGGGAAGCAGATTGCTGAAAATAAACTCAATCCGAACTACGTTGCACAACCATAAGGCAAGGTTATAGCACCAATATGGTGCAACGGACGCGGCTGGAAGGAAGACAAAAATGATAATCGGTCGCATTCAAAAACCTGAATAATTCCATTTATAATCAATAAGATAAATTCACTTTTTTTGTCAAAATCACTTCACAAAAAAGTGAATATTGATGCATAATTCACCGCACTCACCTAAAAAATTTAAAAAGGAATCAGCCATGTTAACCGCTGAAATGACCGCACGTCTGAACGACCAACTGAATCTGGAATTCTTCTCTGCCAACCTCTATCTGCAAATGAGCGCCTGGTGCAGCGACAAAGGCTACGAAGGTGCAGCGTCCTTCCTGAAAATGCATTCACGCGAAGAGATGGAACATATGCAGCGCCTGTTCGATTACCTGAGCGACACCGGTGCATTGCCGGTTCTGGGCAGCATTGCAGCACCGCCGATCAGCTGGAACTCACTGGCTGAGCTGTTCGAAGAAACCCTGAATCATGAAAAGCTGATCACCAGCAAAATTAATGAGCTGGCGCATGCTGCAATGACCACCCAGGATTACTCCACTTTTAACTTCCTGCAGTGGTACGTGGCCGAGCAGCATGAAGAAGAGAAACTGTTCAAAACCGTGCTGGATAAACTGGCGCTGGTAGGCAACAAAGGCGAAGGCCTGTTCCTGATCGACAAAGATCTGGGACGAATGAACACCGAAAGCCACGGTGCATAAGTTTGAAGCGGCCCGCATTAGCGGGCCGTCTTTTATCAACTGCTCCAGCCGCCACACCAAACCCAATCATTATGGTATAGCAGGGTCAACCTTAAGCGATGATAGTCTGTTATAATTCTCTGTTAATCCACACAGAGAATTAAGATAATTGTATGCATCGCTATTTTTAACCGTCGATATTGTTTCCCATGAGCATTGTTTTACCTTATATTCCTCCCATGCCTTTTGCGCCGACTCAAATGCTAATAGATACTTTTTATCGTCAGACCTTTTCAATATCGTTTTATATTCCGCCACTCTTTTTTTAATTTTTTCGTTTGATTCAACATAGACACGATCAATACACCAGGACAGACCGGAATATCCATCCGACTCTTTAACCCCCTGACATGAAACAGCATCCAATTTTTTTAGTTTATCAAGAGAATTGTAATCATTTATGGACGAAGCTATAGTTGAGCTACAGAAAAAAGCGAGTGCGATAATAAAAGGAAACTTTAAAAATTCCATATGACATCCCTAAAATCAACAATGAGACGTTAAGTAACCGATTCTATTCCTACCTCTTTCAAATTGTAAGTATACAGGAGTGTTTTTTAAAAAATATATCAAATCATCTATATTGTTTGACGATGAAACTGTCATAATCTGAGTTCCTTCCATGCCCTGATAAACGATATCGATCAGCACATCCCTGATAATCGGGTTGAGATTTCGCCATGAACACGCGCCTGTAATCATAGCAGTTTTAGCTTTATATCTGGCCTCCGCCCTGCTGATGTAAAGTTTATACGTATTATTAAATAAAGAAACTTGCTGCTTAATGGATATCTCACCAATCAAATCACGATTCTTCTCCACAAAACCTTCGGCTTTAGCACCAGATAAATGGGCAGCGTTGGATATGTCTTCAGCCTGCCTGGGTGATACACCAGCTGAAATTAAGTCATGAATAATACTTTGTTTTGTTCTATGTTTCATATCATACCCCCTACCAATCGTTACGCCCGAGGCAGTACTGGGATGATGTATTTTTCTACTAAAAAACATTGAGTCTGGGTTATCATTTCCTTCAGACATATAAGTTAGCAGACCAATTGAAATACCTGTTTTATCCATTTTAAATATCCCTTTATTAAAACATCCTTAAATAAAAACACGTTCACTTTTCAGTGAAGATCCTGACGTGTTTCTTTCCTGCTGTTTAACTAACATGCCAATTTTACTTATGTCTAATACTCCTGAATCAAAGGGTTAATCAACTATCAAATTTTCTGAAAAGGTGGGTAGACGACCTTGCTCAACCCATCACGTAAGATCATTTAGTTGTAGCGGCGCGATTCATCGCGCGGGTTTTACCCGCACTGGCGCAATTGCGTGATAAATCACACCGCTACGGTTTTTGCCATTATTCCAGCGTTTTCAGACGCAGCTCCGACGGCTGCGGGCGACCGAACAGATACCCCTGGAACAACGTGCAGCCTTCTTCGCGCAATTTGGCGAACTGCTCACTGCTCTCCACCCCTTCGGCGGTGATCTGAATATCCAGACTACGGCTCATCCCGGTGATGGCGCGGATAATCGCCAGCGCTTCCCGACTGTCCCCCATATCGTTGATAAACGACTTGTCGATTTTGATCTTATCGAACGGGAAGGATCGCAAATAGCTGAGCGACGAATAACCGGTGCCGAAGTCATCCAGCGCAATCTGCACACCCAGCGCTTTCAGGTTTTGCAGGGTGCGGATATTGCCAAGCGTGTCATCCAGCAATACCGATTCGGTAATCTCGACTTCAAGACGATGCGGTGCCAGTCCTGACTCACGTAACGCCCCCTCTACCACCGACACCAGCGAGCTGTTCTTAAACTGCAACGGCGACAGGTTAACCGATACCGACTGCTCACCTTCCCAGCTTGCCGCTTCGCGACAGGCTTCATACAGCGCATAGGCTCCCAGCAGATGAATCAATCCGGTCTCTTCGGCGATCGGAATAAAATCATTCGGCATGATCAACCCTTTGATCGGGTGATGCCAGCGCATCAGCGCTTCATAGCCAATGATCCCTTTCTCATCACCATCAGTGATCGGTTGATAGTACAACCTCAGTTGACGACCGCTGATCGCATCACGCAGATCGTTTTCGATCACCCGACGGCTGCGCGCCAAATCGTCCATCTCCAGCGTAAAGTGTTCGCAGCGATTGCGGCCATTGCGCTTGGCTTCATACAGCGCCATATCAGCACAGCGCAGCAACTGTTCCGGCGTATTGATGGCCTGTGAACTCAGCGCGATACCCACGCTCAGGCCCACCGACAGATTATGTCCTTCCAGGTTCACCGGGGGACGGATGGCTTCAATCAATCGCTGCGCCACCACCGCCGCTTCATCAGCGTTACGCACGCTGGGCAGCACGATGGCAAATTCATCACCACCGATTCGTGCCAGCGTGTCGTGGTCACGCAGCACATTACGCAGACGTTTCGCCACCGTTCTCAGCAGATCGTCACCAATCTGGTGTCCCAGCGCATCATTAACGTTTTTGAAGTTATCCAGATCGAGACACAGGGTGGCAATGGCATGACCACTTTGGTGATCGGCGCGTAATGCCTCGCTGAGCTTCTGGCGGAACAAAATACGGTTTGGCAGGCTGGTCAGGTTATCGTGATGCGCCATATGGTGAATACGGGCATCGGCTTCACGCTGATCGGTCACGTCCTCCACAATCAGCATGACAAAATTCTGGCGTAAATCTTTGCCGGCAATGGTGGCGGCGCGGGTATGCAGAATACGCTCGCCGCTTGCCGTCAGCAGCAGCTGTTCACGGGTATGCATGCCTTCGCTGCGTAACGCAATATCCGCCAGGCTATTGAAGTAATCACTCAGTTCCGCCGACATACATTCATGTGGTCGCTTATGCATGATCAGCATCTTATTGATGCCAAACAGCTGCTCGGCTTTATCATTCACCATCAGGATCTCGCGACTGATGGCATCTTCGACAATCACGCAGGACGGTATATTGCTGATGATATTATCGAGGAATTTTGATATCTCAGAAGCTTTGGTGCTTTGCGCTTCTGCCAGATCCCGCGCGCGCAGCAGTTGCTGCTCGTGTTCACGTCGCTCGGTAATGTCGCGGGTAATTTTGGCGAAACCAATCAGCCGCCCCTCTTCATTGTGGATAGCATCAATGATCACATGCGCCCAGAATGCCGAACCGTCTTTACGGTAACGCCAGCCTTCGTCTTCAAAGCGACCGGTTTTCAGCGCGATGCCCAGATTGGCATCAGGCGCTTTCGACTGGCGCTCCTGCGCGCCGTAGAACACCGAAAAATGCTGGCCAACAATCTCTTCCGAGCGATAGCCTTTGGCTCGCTGTGCCCCCGTATTCCAGTTCACCACCATCCCATGCACATCCAGCATATAAATGGCGTAATCCCGCACCCCTTCCACCAGCAAACGGAAGGTCTTTTCCTGTTCGCGCTGGGCGCGCAGTAGCGCCTGCTGTTCGGTACAGTCGCGGGTAATTTTGGCGTAACCAATCAGCTTCCCGGCGTCATCACGTATCGCATCAATAATGACGTGCGCCCAAAAGGCGCTGCCGTCTTTGCGATAACGCCAACCTTCATCCTCAAAACGACCGGTTTTAAAGGCAATCCCCAGATTCTTTTCCGGGATATGGTTGAGACGATCCTGGGCGCTGTAGAAACGGGAAAAATTCTGGCCGACGATCTCTTCAGCGACATAGCCTTTGGCACGTTGCGCCCCGGCATTCCAGTTTTCGACGTTACCATCCAGATCCAGCATATAGATGGCGTAATCAGTAACGCCCTCCACCAGCAGGCGGAAGCGTTCTTCCTGCTCTCGCTGTTTGCGCTGTAATGTCTGCTGCCGGGTGCAATCCCGGGTAATTTTGGCAAAACCGAGTAGCTCACCGTATTCATCACGGATGGCATCAATAATCACATGGGCCCAGAAAGCGCTGCCGTCTTTGCGGTAGCGCCAGCCTTCAGTCTCAAAACGTCCGGTGGCGGTGGCGGTGGATAAAGCGCGATGCGGTGCGCCATTTTTGCGGTCATCTTCGCTGTAAAATAACGCGAAATTCTTGCCGATGATTTCTTCAGCGGTGTAGTTTTTGGCGCGTTGCGCACCCGCGTTCCAGCTCGCCACCGTACCGTCGGGCTTGAGCATAAAAATCGCGTAATCAAGCACGCTCTGCACTAGCAGCCGATACATGCCGTCAGAATTATTATCCATTGTTATTTGCCTATTGCTGGCCTTGTGACACCTGGCATCCCAGGAAAATTCTTAATTGCTCTGCAGACTTAATAGCAAATACGCAGCGTTGACAAGCGCTATCAGCTAACAGGCACAAGTTGGTAGTTTGGTTATCGGCTGTGGCGAGAAAACGTTCAGTGGGATACTTAATTAATTATGCTGCGTTGACGATGTTCAACAGGAAAGCGCGGGGTATCGGCATGGGATGGCAGTGAAATCTGTCGCTGCCAGCAGAGAGGTGCCAGCCCGGCAAATTGCTTACACTGCGAAGGTTCCACAAAGGCAGGAATCACGCGTTGCGCGCCGGTTTTGCCAATCAACCAGAGTTGATCATCGAGCGGTGGATGCACATTCCACGGCAACCAGCGCGCCTGGCGTTGCGCCAATAACTGCGCGGCACGCGTACCCGCTGCGACATGACTACTGAAGATAAAGCGAAAGCCCGCCTGCCCGCTCAGCTCTGCCGCCAGCCCCTCATCCGCCACCGCATCAGCGGCGACAATCACGCTTGCGGGCAGCCACTGGTCTGGCTGCGGTTGTTGCAACAAACGCAGCAATGCCAGCGACGCGCTGGCAGGCAATTTATCCAGTGCCAGCAGCTGCGCCACTTCGCTCCGTACCTGAGGGCAGAGTTGCACGGTTAACCCGCGCGCCACCAGTTGCAACGCCACTTCCGGCCCGCGGCCATGCTCAGGCACCGCGATTACCGCCCCGCCAGCCGCGGCCTGCGCCAGTGCATCCATCTGTTCACTGAGACGTTGTACCCGATCGCCGTAAGACGCATCGGTAATCAGCAGCTTCGCGCCCGGCGGGCAGTCAAACGGTAATAACAGCGACTCACGACTCCAGTCGCCCATATAAGTAATGCCCCCCGCCAGCGGCAGATGAAACCACACCGAACCGGGCGAATGCCCGCTGCGACCGGTAAACAGATTGAACGGCCCCAGAGCCGTCTGCCCGCGCAGCGGCAGCTGACGTCGGGCATGCATCGCGACCGGTGCATCATGCAATTGCAGCCAGGTCTGTTCGGTGGCGTACACCAGCGGTGAACCGATACGCGCCCAGCAATCCAGCGAGGCAGCATGATCAATATGTGAATGGGTCAGACAAAGGGCATCCACCTGACCAATGGCATCGATATCCGGCCGCACGCCAGGTTGCGGACCCGCACCACAATCCCAGAGCAACCGATAACCCTCAATCTCCAGCAGGAACGCCGCAGGCAGCTTGCCGCCCACGCCGCTAATCGCCGTTACGCTTGCCATGGTAATACCCCCTGCGGCAGACGCCGCGTCAGCCGGGTCGCCAGCGCCATCAGCAGACAAACCACCACAATCATCAGGCAGCCGACCGCCGCCGCCAGCGAGGCCGATCCCCCTTCGTCGAGAAAGACGATGGTGGGACCAATGGTTTGCGTCTGGGACGTGACCAGCAGTACCGATACCTGGATTTCATTCAGAGCAGTGAGGAACACCAGCACCGTCCCCGCCAGCGCCGAAGGGGCCGCCAGCGGTAACAAAATGTCGCGCATCCGCCGCAGAAAACCGGCACCACACAGCCGGGCCGCTTCATCCAGTGCCGGTTCCAGCTGGGCGAAACCAGCCAGCGTCGGACGCAGCACCAGAGCAAGGAAGTTGGCCAGATAGGCGGCGAGGATGATCCACACCGTGCCATACAGCGACACATTGACCAACGGCAGCGGACGCAGGAAGAACAACAATGCCGCCACACCGGTGACAATGCCCGGCAAGGCATAGGTGAGTTCGCTCGCCAGCCACAGGCCGCGCACCAGACGCGTGCGTCGCCAGCTGAGGAAATAAGCCAGAAACAGCGCAGTCAGCGTCAGGATAACGGCGGCCAGCGTAGTCAGGCCGAGGCTGGTCACAAAAGCATCCCGCACCGCTGGATAACCCCACAAGGCAGCGCGGAAGTTTTCCAGCGTCAGCGTTTGCCAGGTCAATGCCTGGCCGTAACCGTGGGTCAGCGCGGTGATCAGCAACGCACTGACCGGAAGCAGCAACGTCAGCACCATCCACAGCCAGGCCAGCGACGCCACCAGCGCGCGCACACGCCCCAGAGATTGATGCCACAGACGGGGAGCACCGCTGACCCGCACATCATGACGGCCACCAAGCCAGGCGCTCGCCCCCATACCCGCCAGGGTGATCATGGCGATCAGCAGTGCATACACCGCAGTATTGGGCAGCGCAGCGGGACCGATGCCGTTCAGCTGCTGATACACCAGGGTAATCAGGGTGGGCACACGGGCCGGAATTCCCAACATCGCCTGGATACCGAAGTTACCTGCGGCCGCCACAAAGGTGAGCGCCGCTCCGGCAAAAATCGCCGGGCGCGCTAACGGCAGAATAATGGTGAACAGTACCCGCCAGCGCGATGCCCCGCTGACCTGTGCCGCTTCGACCAAATCAGCAGGCAGACGGCGCAACCCGGCGCGCACGGTAAGAAACACCAGCGGCGCATTGTGCATACCCAGCAACAACACAATGCCCGTCATGGAATAGAGCGGCTGTTCTCCGGGTGCAAACCACGGCAACCCCAGCCCGGCAAACAATAACGCCAGCGGGCTGGAAGGCGCTAACGCCTGCAACCATGCCAGCGCCGTGACCTGCGGTGGGATCATCAGTGGCAGGATAAAAGCAAACACCCAGGCGGTTTTCGCCCGCAAATCGGTGAGTGCCACCAGCCAGGCGGCAAGGGTGCCGAGCAACAGGGAAATGGCGGTTGAGCTGAGGGCAATCAGCAGGGTGTTGCCTGTGGCGATCAATACGCGTTCGCTGGCGAGCAAACGCCACAGTCGCGCCGCATCCGGCACCCCCTGTGGCGCAATGGCAGTCCACACCAGGCGCAGCAGCGGGGCCACCGACAATGATGCAATCAGCAGCACCATCAGTGCCAGAATCACCCCTTCGCTGCGTAGCCGCCAGCGCTGTCCGCTGCGCACACGGCTGTGCCATTCGTTGCTCAGCACGCTCATCATCAGCCGCCGAATAACTGGGTGAACTGGTCGCGCACCTCAGCATCTTCGTTAATTGCTTTCGCCACGTCTGGCGTCAGCAGCTTGATCTGGCTGATCGGCGTGAAGCCTGCCGGGGCCGACACGCGATCGTCAACCGGGCGGTTCCCCTGCTCAACCACTAACTTCTGCCCCTGCTCCGACAGGATAAAGTTCACAAAAGCTTTGGCGGCAGGCAGGTTGTGCACCGTCTTCATGATCGCTACGGGTTCGGTGACGTAAGAAACGCCCTCTTTCGGATAGACCAGATCAACCGGTGATCCTTTTTTCTTTGCCAGGATCACGTCAGCATCGGTGATCACGCCATATTTATCCAGCCCGCTGGCGACGGCTTTCAGTGCCGGACCATTGCCACCTTGCGGGGCAACGCCCATCGCCGCCAGTTTTTTGTAGAAGTTCCAGCCGATATCCGGCGTATTGATGTCGGTATGCAGCTTATACAGCGCCGCCCCGGAATAAAGCGGGCTGGGCATGGCGATCTGACCTTTATTGGCTTCCACCGCCAGCGCATTCCAGCTGTCGATCGGTTTGGCATGCTGGGTGTTATAGGCGATCACCGTGGAGATAATTTTGGTACCAAAGAAGGTTTTGTCTTTGTCGTAGAACGAGGGATTGATATGGCTGACCGGCGCGTCCTGGTAGCTGTAAAGCTGGTTCTCTTTTTTCAGCGCACCGAGGTTAATGGCATCGGCGATCAGCAGCACATCCGGCTTCGCCTCGCCGCTCATCATTTCCGTGCGCAGCACATTCATCAGTTGCGTGGTGCCGTTACGTGTCCACTCCACCTCAATGTTGGGATAAGCCGCTTTGAAGGCATCAATGGTTTGTTGCGCGATTTCCGGCGCTTGTGAGGTATACACCACCAGCTTGCCCGACGGCGTTGCATCGGCATGGCTGACGGCGGAAAGCAGTAATCCACTGGATAACAGCAAAACATTCAACGAAGTGCGCATAGCCTTTTCCATGAGTTGTTATGAAGGAAGAATCCAGCCGTCGCGCAATGCCACGCCGATCGTGGCATCAGCAACGGGTACAGGGCCATCCGCCAGCATCAGCGTCAGGCTGCTCTCGGGCATAGCCAGAGGCATCAGGTTGAGCTGATGGTGGCCGCCACGATAAATCACACGCTGCACACGCGCGGCAAACTGCGCTTCGCCCGGCTGGGCAAGGCGAAAATCCGCAGCATGAAAACTGGCTTTGCCCTGTGGACACGGTGGCTGCTGAGGTGCGCAACGCAGCGACACCTGCTTACCGCAGAGCGTGGCGAACGCCCGCCCGTCACCGAGCGGCTCGATGTCGCTCACCGGCAGCACTTTGCCATCGTCAATAAAGGTGGCGACCATCTCATTGGCCGGTTCACGCCACAGAGTTTGCGGGGTGGCGTACTGCATCACCCGACCGCCATCCATCACCACGATGCGATCGGCCAGCGCCATCGCTTCATGTTGATCGTGGGTGATGTACAGCAGGGTGGCATGGCTGTGACGATGGAAGCGGCGAAATTCCTCTTCCATGGTAGCGCGCAGATGAACATCGAGATTGGCGAGCGGTTCATCCAGCAGCACCAGGGTGGGCTGCGCCACCAGGCAGCGCGCCAATGCCACGCGCTGTCGCTGACCACCGGAGAGATCCGCCGGACGGCGTTCAGCGAAGGGTTGCAAGCCAACCAGCGCCAGTGCCTGGTGGGTACGCTGTTCGCGTTCCGTCCGCGCCACACCGTTGACTTTCAGGCTGTAGGCCACGTTCTCCGCTACTGTCATATGCGGCCACAGCGCGTAGCTCTGGAATACCACGCCCAGCTGGCGCTCCTCGGGTGGCAGATGCAGGCCGGGTGCCGCAAAGCAGCGATCGCCCACATGAATCTCACCCGCATCCGCGGTTTCAAAGCCCGCCAGCAAACGTAATAAGGTAGTTTTGCCGCAGCCGGAGGGGCCAAGTACGGCAATGAATTCTCCCTGCGCAATATGCAGGGAGATATCTTGCAGGACAGGCTGTGCCGCAAAGGATTTGCACAGCCCGCGAAGGGTTATAGCCGCCATCAATTCTGGCCTTTCTCTGACAATACGCCGTAGACCCTACGACAATCAGATGACAGGCCCGTGACACCCGCCTTACGTTTCTGTGCCAGCCTCCGCCAGATGCATCGCGATATAGCGCTCATAGCGCGCGGCCTTAACGCGGGTCAGATCGACCAGCACCAGCCCATCGATACAGTTGTTGAAATCGGGATCGCTACCAAAATCAATAAACTGCACCCCGCCCGGTTCGCACAGCTCGGAATATTGTTTGTACAGCGTCGGAATGGCGGTACCGAGGTTGGCGAGCAGATGCTTCAGGCGGCGTAAATCTTCCTGATAATTATCGCCGGTGAACTGCGCCAGCACTTCAGGTAGAGAGGCCGGATAGGGACGGCGTGAGGTTGCCAGCGGCAGCTCGGTGGGGAAATAGAGGCGATAAAACGCCACCAGCAGATCACGTGCCGCCAGCGGCATGCCGCCGGAGATCGACACCGGGCCAAACAGATAACGGGTTTCCGGGTAACGAGCGATATAGGCACCAATGCCCATCCACAGATAATCCAGCCCGCGTTTGCCCCAGTAAGCTGGCTGAATAAAACTACGCCCCAGCTCCAGCCCCTGACGGATAATCGGCAGCATCCGTTCGTCATAATGGAACAGGCTATCGCTGTAGATCCCTTCCAGACCACGTCGTTCCAGCTGTTCCGCACCTGGGATAAAGCGGTACGCGCCCACAATTTCCAGCTGCGCGTCATCCCACAGGATCAGGTGATAATAATCATCATCGTACTTATCCAGATCGCGGCGTCTGCCGCTGCCTTCGCCCACGGCACGGAAAGCAATCTCACGCAGACGCCCCAGCTCACGCAGCAGCGGCACCCAGCTGGCGCCGTTACGCCGCCACAGGTAGATCTGCTTACCATCCGGCAGGGTGCCCAGCCGTTCACTCTCCAGCAGCGCTTTTTTCAGTTCGGCTCGATCTTCCGGACGCGCAATCGCCGCTTCGGTCTGGAACAGACCAGGCCGCCCCTGACCAACACGATACAGATGTTTGCATAGCCGTTTCGCCAGCTCTCTGCCCGGCGTGTGGCCATCGTGCCAATGGGCAAAGGGGATCTGTTCACCAATATGCAGTTTGATACGCGAGCCGCGCTGGCGAAACATTTCACGCACCAACATCAGCAACGCCAGAGCCGGGGAGAGGTGAGAGGCGGTATAAAAAGTGAGGCTGTTACGTCCCATCACATGCACCGGCACCAGAGGGGCACGGGCACGCGCAGCAAGACGCAGGAAGCTGTGATGCCAGACGCGATCACGCACACCACGGCTGGTGAGGCGGGAAACTTCCCCCGCCGGAAAGATAATTAATGCGCCCTGATTATCGAGATGCCGTTGCATCTGGGTCAGCTGTTCACGGTTGGTTCGGTTGCCCATATTATCCACTGGCAACATCAGGCTATTGAGCGGCTCCAGCATCATCAACATACGGTTAGCAACGATTTTCACATCGCGCCGCACCTGTGAGACCGCCGCCAGCAGGGCGAGACCATCCAGCGCGCCGAGCGGATGGTTGGCCATTATCACCACCGGCCCAGTGCCCGGAATCTGTTCCAGATCGCGTTCACTTAATTCACAACGAACGTCAAGATACTCCAGCACCTGCTCTACCATATCCACCCCTTGCAGGTGGCGGTAGCGTGCTGCGAATTGCTGAAACTCCCCTTCACGCAGTACCCATTTCAGCAGGCTTTTTTGCCAGCCTGCTGGTTGATGTCCTGGCCAGTAAGTATTGAGAACCTGATCAACAGAAAACATTGTTCACCTTCTTATAACGAGCGATTATCGCTCAGAAGTTAAAACGGCTTGCTTTCAGATTTATGACCGTGGCGGCATGCTTTAATAATAGGCGCAATAAATTGCGCCGTTACAGTTTCAACGGGGGTAATTGCGAGAAGACACTCAGCAACCCTTTGCTCCACAGCTGACGGATCTGCGAAAAATAGGGATGCTGGTCGGTGATATGGTACTGCTCGTTATCGCTAAAACTGTCGCTGTGATAAATCATGACATCCAGCGGCAGCCCTACTGAGATATTACTCGCCAGCGTAGAATCCATCGAGATCAGCGCACATTGCATCGCCTGGTTGAGCGGCGTTTCGTAGCGCAACACGCGGTCGATAATCGGTTTGCCGTATTTGCTTTCACCAATCTGGAAATACGGCGTATCGACGCTGGCCTCAATAAAATTGCCCTGCGGATAGATCTGGAACAACCGCGGTTCCTCACCGCGGATCTGGCCGCCGAGCAGCAGTGTGCCGCCAAACTCTTCACCATCGCGCTTGATCACTTCGCGCAGCATTTCCCCCACCAGCAGCGCAATGTCATACAGCGATTTCCCATTCAGCAAATTGGGCTGATCGTGGTCATCACAACCGCGTCGTAGCAGGCTCATCACGCTTTGCGTGGTGGCGAGGTTGCCAGCACTTTGCAGCACCAGCGTGCGTTCATCATCCACCTGGAACACATGCAACTTACGAAACGACGAAATATGGTCAACCCCCGCATTGGTGCGAGAGTCGGAAACAAAAATCATCCCTGATGATAAACGCATTGCCACACAATAAGTCATAGTCACGCCTGCAAAGAAAATTACTACTGCGAGTGCACCTGTTGCACCGCGGCCACCGCCAGCATATCTTCACCCCCACCACCCAGCCGCATACCGCGTACCGGACAGGCATCGAGATAATCCACGCCCACCGCCAGCCGCAAATGCTGCCGCGTACTGCGGGTATTGTTGGTGATATCAAAGCTGTGCCAACTGCCATCCAGCCAGGCCTCAACCCAGGCATGGGTGGCAACGTGTTCGACATTGTCAGTATAGAGATAACCGCTGACATAACGCGCCGGAATCCCCAGACTGCGACAGCAGGCAAGAAACACGTGGCTGTGATCCTGGCAAACGCCAGAGCCGGCGGCAAATACTTTCGCGGCGGTATCAGTCACCTGGGTGCTGCCGGGGCGGTAAGGCATTTTCAGTAGCAACTCGCCCATCAGTTTCTCCAGGCTGGCGAGTGGCGCTTCCGCTCGCCAGTAACGCAGGGCAAAATCGCGGATCGCGCTATCTGGCTGGGTCAGCGGCGTGCCGCGCAGGAAAATAAGTGGCGACAGGGTGGAATCGGGATCGGCGGCCATCTCACCATCATCAAGAATATCCACCACGCCACGGGCGGTAATCTCCAGCATCTGATGCGGGGTATCCAGCGTCAGGACATGCATCACGTTGCCGTAAGCATCAACGGTGCGCGTGGCTTCACACGGCAGCGCCAGCTCCCACGACAGAATTTGTTGATGCACCGAATTTTGCGGCGTCAGGCGCAGATACTGGGTGCTGAGTTTGACCTGATGCTCCCAGGCATACCAGGTTTTGTGCTCGATGTTCAGTCTCATTTCGCCTCCAGATAGGTGTGATTAATGCTGTCAGCCAATTGATTAATGTCTTCCAGGAAGTGATTCAGCCAGTTGTTGAGTCCCGCACGCGTCAGGCTTTCCCAGGTACTGAAGCGCATCTCGGCCAACAGCACGGTGGCGAGGTAACGCGGACGATCTTCTCCGCTGCTGCCGATCTGCTCCAGTTGATTGGCGATCTCTTCGATGCAGGAATGCAACGATCGCGGACTTTCGCTGCGCAGGATCAGCATCTCGTTGACCAGATCCGGCATCAGCTGTTGTTTGAAGATCGCGTTGTAGGCCTCGCGCGCGGACACCGCACGCAGCAGGGTGTCGAGGCAGTAATATTCGCGCACCGAATCAGGGTGCTGCTCAAGCAATTGCTGATTCACGCTCAGCAAACGGGCGCTACCGTCGGCGCGTTCCATCAGGGTGCCGAGGCGGATAAAACTCATCGCATCGCCGCGCAGCAGGGTGCCAAACATCGCGCCGCGAAACAGGTGGCAGCGCTCTTTTACCCAGTCGAAAAAGCTGTCGGCATTGGCACTGGAAATGCCACGACGGCGCATGTTACGCATCTCAATCCAGGTGGAGTTGATGCTCTCCCACACTTCAGACGAGAGGCTGCCGCGCACCGCGTGGGCGTTGTTCCATGCCGATTGCCAGCAGCAAAAAATGCTACTGGGATTGCGTTCGTCGAGGGCAAAGAAGTTGAACAGCTGGGGCATGGTGAAACGCCCGTTCAGGGTTTCAAACAGCTGACGCGTGCCGGTGAGGTTGAGCGGTAACAGCAGCTCATCACCGTGGCTGTTGCGTACCGGCATCAGCGACAGCCGGTTGGTCACATCCAGCACCCGGGCAAGTTGTTCTGCGCGCTCCAGATAGCGCGCCATCCAATAGAGGCCACTGGCCGTGCGGCTTAGCATGATTCATCATCCTCCAGAACCCAGGTGTCCTTAGTACCGCCGCCCTGCGACGAGTTCACCACCAGCGAGCCTTCTGTCAATGCCACACGGGTCAGACCGCCCGGCACCAGACGGATATCCGCTCCACACAGGGCAAACGGACGCAGGTCGATATGACGCGGCGCGAGACCGTTGTCGATAAACGTCGGACAGGTGGAGAGCGACAGAGTGTCTTGCGCGATGTAGTTATCGGGCCGCGCCTGTAAGCGCGCGCGGAAATCGCTCAGTTCCTGCTGGCTGGCCACCGGACCAATCAGCATGCCGTAGCCACCCGCCCCGTGCACTTCCTTCACCACCATCTTGTCGAGGTTCGCCAGTACGTAGGTGAGATCTTTCGGATTGCGGCACTGCCAGGTAGGAACGTTGTTGAGGATCGGATCTTCGTCGAGGTAAAAGCGGATCATATCCGGCACATAAGGGTAGATCGATTTGTCATCGGCTACCCCGGTGCCGATAGCATTCGCCAGCACCACATTCCCGGCACGATACACCGACAGCAATCCCGGGACGCCAAGCATCGAATCCGGACGGAACGCCAGCGGATCGAGGAAGGCATCATCGACGCGACGATAGATCACATCGACCTTGCAGGGTCCGGCGGTGGTACGCATCATCACCGCGCCATCTTTAACAAACAGGTCAGCGCTTTCCACCAGCTCCACACCCATTTGCTGCGCGAGGAAACTGTGTTCGAAATAGGCGCTGTTGAAGCGGCCTGGCGTCAGCACCACCACCACCGGATCGTTTACCGGCGAGCTTTCACGCAGCGTCTGCAACAGGTGTGACGGATAACGCTCCACCGGGGCCACATGCTGCTCGGCAAACAACTCCGGGTAGAGGCGCATCATCATCTTGCGGTTCTCCAGCATATAGGAGACGCCAGACGGGGTGCGCAGGTTATCCTCCAGCACGTAATACTCGCCATCATTGTTACGCACCATATCCACGCCAACGATATGCGCATAGATATTGCGATGCAGATCAACGCCCTGCATGCAGGGTTGGTATTGATCGTTGACCAGTACCTGCTCGGCCGGAATGATGCCCGCTTTCAGGATGTGCTGCTGGTGGTAGATATCATGCAGGAAGGCATTGAGGGCTTGTACCCGTTGTCGGATACCGCGATCGAGCATCGCCCATTCGCTGGCAGGAATAATGCGCGGCACGCTATCGAACGGAATCAGGCGCTCTGCGCCGCCGTCTTCGCCATAGACGTTGAAGGTGATGCCAACGCGATGAAACAAAAGTTCCGCTTCTTCGCGTTTACGCGCCACTGCCTCTTTGTCCGCCGCTTGCAACCATTCCCAGTAGTGCTGATAGTGAGCGCGGTGTTGGCCGTCGCTCAGCAACATCTCATCATAGAAGTGTGATGCTATCTGGTAGCTTTCTTTCATGATTTACCCGGCGCTTATCAGAGGACCTGATTCCACTGTTGCATAAACTGTGCCAGGCGCGTGTGCGCTGTGACGCACACGCTACCCATCAGTGGGCCGACGCCGGGTTATTACAAAATTGCACCTTATCGGTGCACAAGCTGCTGCGTGACTGGTAGCCAGATTTCAGTCATTGCCCCCTCCCCGCCGGTGAAAGGATCGCGCTGCGGCATAGGTACGCGCTGAATCTGCTGCTGAGAGGTTCTCAGGAAGCGGGGTTCATCGCGCAGCGTTTCCGGCGACATACCTTCAGGATAGGCGCCAACCACCATAAAATCCTCACTGGCGTGGATCTGTTTATGGCCGACCCCTGCCGGAACCAGTACCGCATCGCCTTCGCGCAACGTCACCATACGGCCACTGTCACCGCCAAATAGCACTTCCGCCCAACCCGCCGCGACACCCAGCACTTCATGGGTATTCGGGTGGTAATGGGTATAAGGGAAGATAGGATAACGCCAGGCTGCGGGCCAGCCGTTATCCGTAAAGGTTTTTTCAAACCAGGCAGCGGTATCCTGGTTTTCATCGTCGTCATCATCAGGTGCGACACCGGGCCAGATGATCAGAGGCAACGGATTGTTCGGCACACCGCCGGACGGGATCGATAACATAAGATGCTGCGGGTTACTGGAAGCCCCTGCGGAAAAGGTGCCAGCGGCGAAAGACATCAGTAACAGCAGGCTGGATGGGTAGACAGTCATACTCTTTCTCCGGTTAGCCACATGCTATAAGTGTGGCAAAATCGCATGACAATACAATGTGCTCAGGTCCGCAAAATTCACATAAAAGCATGATTTTGCTAACTAAAGCCAAATTAATGATTAACCTCTTTAACATTTTGAGCGCAACACCCGGCGCAGGGCGATTTACCGCGCAACTGTTATAAAAAATCTGCACTGATCTGTGTCTGCAACGCTTCACTGTTACATGCTTTACTGGCAGGCAGTGAAAGAGAGGTGAACAATGGACGCCATTAAACAAATCCTGATTGATGAAATCGCTACCCTGAACCGTGAAGAACGCCGCGATAACCGGCCGCGTTTTAGCTTTTCGTTTCTGAAAACCCATCCGGGGCTGTGGGGAGTGATGTACCTGTGTTACGCGCTGTGCGTCGCACTGATTTTTTCCACCGACATGCTTGGCTGGCCTGCGTTCTGGTTCGCCACCGTGTTTGTGCTGGTGATGAGCTTCCTGATGCTGCTGGATATCAATCCAAAGTATCGCTTTGAGGATATTGATGCGCTGGATCTGCGCGTTTGCTACAACGGTGAGTGGTATTACATTCAGCCGGTATCGCAGCAAGGTATCTCGAAGATTCTGGATAACCCCGGCACGCCGGATCGGGTGCGCAGCGGGATTCATCGCCTGATGCAGCAGAAAGGTGAGGTCGATTTTTACGACGTATATTACCTGACATGGGGACACCAGCAGGCCGCGCAGGTATAACCCCCACACACCCGTAGCGGCGCGATTTATCGCGCGGTTACGGGTGAAGCTGATTGATCAATGTACCCAGCATTTTCACCGCCGCTTCGGCGCGCGCATCCCACGGCCAGGCAGTATTGAAGCGGAAGCAGTGGCGAAAATCCTCACTGCTGGAAAACAGCTGCCCCGGCGCGATACTAATCCCTTCCTTTAACGCCAGATGATACAGCTGCGTGGTATTGATACCGGCGGGTAAGGCAATCCATAAAAAATAGCCACCTGGCGTATCGCTGATGCGGGCCTCTGCGGGTAGCACCTGCTGTAGCGCCGCACGCGCCAGCTGTTTGCGTTTTGCCAGCGTCTGGCGTAGTCGCTTCAGATGGCTGTCGTAGCTGCGGGTGGAGAGGAAATCGGCCAGCGCCAGCTGCATGGGGGCGCTGGTGGAAAGCGTACTCATTAGCTGGATACGCTGGACGCGCTGGGCGTGGCGACCGGCCGCCACCCAGCCAATACGAAACCCCGCCACCAGATTTTTGGAGAAGCTGCCGCAATGCATCACGTCGCCGTTACGATCAAAGGCTTTCGCCGGGAGCGGCTTTTCGTCACCAATCCACAGTTCGCTGTACACATCATCTTCAATCAGCGCCACGCCGTAGCGCTCAAGCAGCGTGACCAGCTGCTCCTTGCGCGCATGGCTTAAGGTGAACCCGAGCGGATTTTGCCGGTTGGTCATCAGCCAGCAGGCTTTTACCGGCCAGCGCTGTAACGCCTGTTCCAGTTCGTCAAAATCAATCCCCTGCTCCACGTCGCTGGCGACTGCAATCGCATTCAGTTTCAGGCGTTCAATCGCCTGTAACGCGCCATAGAAAGAGGGGTTCTCAATCACCACCCAGTCGCCGGGTTCGGTCACCGCCTGTAAGCTCAGGTTGAGCGCCTCCATCGCACCGTTGGTGATCACAATGTCATCCGGTGAGATGGTTATGCCCTGCTGCGCATAGCGCTGGGCAAGGATTTTGCGCAAATCAGCGTTACCCGGCGGCAGGTTGTTGAGCGCATCGGTCGGTTTCAGGTTATGCGAGACTTTCACCAGCGAACGCATCAGCTGGCGCTGCGGAAACAGTTCAGGATCGGGAAAGGCGGAGCCAAACGGCATAATGGCCGGATCGCGCGTGGCTTGCAGCACATCAAACACGAAACTGTTGGTGTCGGTCTGCTCAGGGAGGGCCACAGTTTGGGTTGGCAGACGCGGGCGAGGAGCCGCCGCACGGGGCGCGATATAGTAGCCGGACTGCGGTTTCGACAGAATCCAGCCCTGGCTTTCCAGCACTTCGTAAGCGTGCATCACCGTCATCAGGCTGAGGCCGGATTGATCGGCCTGCTGACGCAGCGACGGCAGTTTTTCCCCTGGCTGCCAGATGTTGGCTTCAATTTGTTCCCGCAGTTGATCAACCAGCTGCTGATATTTCGCCACCTGAATCTCCGTCGCTACATATTCATAAAAGGCTTACTTCGCGGTAACTTCCAGTTCCGCCGCCGGGGTCACAAACTCCGGTAGTTCGCCAATGCGTTCTGGTGGTACCGGCTTGCCCAGCAGATATCCCTGTAGCGTGTTACAACCCAGCCCGGTCAGAAACGCCTGCTGTCCCTCGGTTTCTACCCCTTCGGCCACCACTTTCAAATCCAGCGACTGTGCCAGCGCCACAATCGCCGAGACGATGGTAGCATCTTCTGATTTTGCCTGTAGCTCATTAACGAAGGCGCGGTCGATTTTCAGCTCACTGGCCGGTAACCGCTTGAGATATAACAGGCTGGAATAGCCGGTGCCGAAGTCATCAATCGAGGCTTTCACCCCCATATTGGTCAGCTCGGTCAGGATACGGACGCTCTCCTCCGGGTCACGCATCGCGGTGGTTTCGGTGACCTCCAGCGTCAGTAGCTCAGCCGGAATCTGATGCTGCGACAAGGCCTGCGTGACGGTTTCCACCAGATTGCTCTGCTCAAACTGCAACGCCGACAGGTTGACCGCCACTGACCAGTGCGGATGTCCCTGCAAATGCCAGCAGTGCAGCTGGCGGCAGGCTTCATTGATCACCCAGTTACCGATATTGATGATCATTCCGGTCTTCTCCGCCATCGGCAGGAATTTATCGGGTGTCAGCAAGCCGCGCGTCGGGTGCTGCCAGCGCAGCAACGCCTCAAAACCAATGATCGGTCCGCTCGGCGCACAATATTTGGGTTGATAGAACAGCCGCAGCTCGTTGTTGTCCATCGCCTGCCACAGGTCGTTGTTTAATTGCAGCTGGCTCTGCGCCAGGGTGTTCATTGAGGGCTGGAAGAAGTTGTAGCCGTTGCGCCCGTTGTTTTTGGTGTGATACATCGCGGCGTCGGCGTTAAACATCAGTTCACGTTCATCGACACCATCGCCGGGATACACGGCGATACCGATGCTCAGCGACACCATTAACTCATAACGTGAGATGCTGAACGGCTTTTCAATCGCCTTCACCAGCGCATCAGCAGCAGCGGCGGCATCGTTCGGATCGTCGATTTCAATCAGCAACACAAACTCATCGCCACCCATGCGCGCCAGCGTGTAGTGACCTTTCATCTGCCCGGTCATGCGTTCGGTTACCGCGATCAACAGATTGTCACCGACATGGTGGCCAAAGGCATCGTTAACCGCTTTAAAGCCATCAAGATCCATAAACATCAGCGCAAAATGCGAGTGTTCGCGATCCGCTTTATTGATGGCCTGGTCGAGGCGATCTTCCAGCAAAATACGATTCGGCAGGCGTGTCAGGTTGTCATGCAACGCCAGCTGCGCCAGTTCACGGTTGGCCTCGGCCAGCGAACGCGCGAGGATGGAGGTTCGTGCCTGCATCCTTGCATCCAGCATGGATACCAGCAGGGTAATGCCCAGAATCGATAGCGTTACCACCGTCACCAGCATCGCCAGCCAGTTACTGTTAACGCCCATATGTGTCGCGTGGCTTTGCATCGGAAAATTCGCCGCCGCCATACCGGTATAGTGCATACCCGCGATGGCACAGCCCATCACCACCGAGGCCCCCAGGCGCAGCAGGGTGACGCGACCATGTCCTTCACGCAGGTTAAACGCCAGCCACAGCGCCGCACCGGAGGCGACCAGCGCGATCACCACTGACGCAGCCACCCAATACCCGTTCCAGACAATGCCAGGTGCAAACATCAACGCGGCCATGCCGGTGTAGTGCATCGCCACTACGCCAGTGCCGAGCACCACCGCTCCGCCGCACAAACGCGGCCAGGGCAGCTCACCGGAGCAGACCAGCCACAGGGCGAAGATCGACGCCAGCACGGCAATCACCATCGAGACTGCCGTCAATAAAGGGTTGTAGCTCATCACCATATCAAGGCTCATCGACAGCATGCCGATGAAGTGCATCGCCCAGATGCCAATGCCCATAGCGAAGCCGCCGCCAAGCAGCCACACCAGCGCCGTCTTGCCGGTGGAGGTGGCCACTCGCCCCGCCATATCCAGCGCGGTAAATGAGGCCAGCATCGCCACCAGAATGGAGACGATGACGGTATACCAATCGTACGAAGTCACTAACATAGTGAGTTCCCAAGTCATAGCTGGGTTAGCAGCTGTGGTGTTGTTAACAAAAAGTAAAATACATAAATATTATTGTACAATTTACCGACAGTCGTGCTGTCGTTATAAGTCTTTGAACGATGAAAGATTGCGATTTAGAAAATCAAAATTACTTGTCAGGCACCTGCCAGTGGTGCGACGTTATCGGGGATGCTCAGTGGCGCGGTTGCCGCCACCACGGTGAATTCACTGATGCGTTCTGCCGGTGTCGGTTTCCCCAGCAAATAGCCTTGCAACATGTCAAAACCCAGCCCAGTCAATAAGCGTTGCTGTTCTTCCGTTTCCACACCTTCGGCCACCATGCGCAGATTCAGGCTCTGCGCCAGCGTGATCATGGCACTGACCACCGTGGCATCTTCACTGTCGGCACGCAGACTATTGATGAAGCTGCGATCAATCTTCAGCTCGGTCGCCTCCAGATGTTTCAGATGCAGCAAGTTAGCATAACCGATACCAAAATTGTCGATTGCCACCCGGACACCTAACTGATGCAACTCAGCAATACGCTGCTGGCTGAACTGCGGGTCACGCATGGCGATGGTTTCGGTGATTTCCAGCATCAGCATCCCTTCCGGCAAGCCGTGTCGTTGCAGAATTTCACTCAGACTGTCGATCAGATCACGCTGATGAAATTGCAGCGCCGACAGGTTAACCGAGACGCTCCAGCTGTTGTTTCCTTCGTCATGCCACTGCCGCAGCTGGCGGCAGGCTTCGTTAATCACCCAGTTCCCCAACGCGATAATCTGTCCGGTTTTCTCGGCTCGCGGCAGGAACATATCCGGCATCAGCAATCCCCGGCGCGGATGTTGCCAGCGCAGCAGCGCTTCAAAGCCCACCAGCAACGTGCCACCGGCGCAGAACTTCGGTTGATAGAACAGGCGCATTTCCTGATGCTCCAGCGCACTCCACAGATCGTTGGCCAGCGCCAGCTGATATTGCGCTACCGCACTCATGGCCGGTTCGTACAGGCACCAGCCGTTACGTCCGCTATGTTTGGTGTGATACATCGCCGAATCGGCGTTGAACATCATCTCCTGCTTGCTGCGACCATGCAGCGGAAAGATGACAATACCCACGCTAAGCGAGACACGCAGTGAGTAACGCTCCAGTTCGAAGGGGGCGTCAATGGTGTTCACCAGACGCTGGGCCTGCGCAGCCGCTTGCAGGCCATCACAGTCCGGGCTTAGCAACACAAATTCATCGCCCCCGAGGCGCGCCAGCATCGCATCTTTGCGCAACTGATTACGCAGTCGCGTGGCAACAGCGATAAGTAAGCGATCACCAACATGATGTCCCCAGGTATCGTTGACCGCCTTAAAGCCGTCGAGATCCATGAACATCAGCGCGAAGGTTTGATCGTTGAGGGTCGCGTGTTTGACGGCAGCATCGAGTTGCTGCTCCAGCAGCACCCGGTTCGGTAAGGTGGTGAGTGTGTCGTGCATCGCTAACTGATGCAGCTCGTTATTAGCGTTTTTTAATTTGGCCGCCAGACGTGCTGCACGTAGCTGGGCATCGAGCATGGAAATCAACAAGGTGATACCCAGAATACTGAGCGTGATGATGGTGACCCACACTGCCAGCCCTTGATCGCTCACACCATGCTCCATCATGCTGCTGGTATTGTTGAACTGTGCTGCGGCCATGCCCACGTAGTGCATACCAGCAATGGCGATCCCCATCGCCAGTGCTGCATAAGCGCGCATGATCAGCAGGCCATCCCCCTGACGCAGATGAAACGCCAGCCACAGCGCGACACCCGCAGCGCTATAGGCGATGAGCACTGACAGGACAACCAGTTTCATATTCCACTGAATAGCGGGCTCAATCATCAGCGAGTTCATGCCGAGAAAGTGCATTACCACTACCCCAGTGCCGAGGATCAGGGTGCCACGTACCAGGCGGCGGAACGTCAGATGGCTACCGCGCACCACCTGCGCGAAGGAAAAGATCGAGGCCAATATGGCGACTGCCAGCGACAGCGAGGTCAGCGTCACATCGAAGCGCATAGTCATCGGCAGCATCATCGCCAACATGCCGATAAAGTGCATGGCCCATACGCCAATGCCCATCGCGGTGCCACCTGCCACCAACCACAAACGGGCAAGGAAGCCACGCGACACGGCGACACGTCCGGCGGTATCCAGCGCCGTAAATGAGGCGATAAAAGCAACGATTAAGGAAACCGTCACCAGAACGCTATCCCAGGTAACCAGCAACATGAGCGCTCCTCACTAACCCGCTAGCGAGCAGGTGCTGAATCGTCGAATCGGAACAAAGATTAAAAAGCATGCATAAAAGGTCTGTTAACTCTTCAAAAGCGATTCAGCCGCTAATCGTACCAGCCTGACAGGGGACTAACGCACCGGGATTTTTATTCGCTGAGTGGAGAATCGTTATTATGTCTGATTAATGTATGAACATAACACTGAACCCTGCGCCGCGGTAGTAGGAGAAATAACTCCGCGTTTAGTTTTTTTAACCTGCCTGAATCCCTTGCTATCACTGAATTATCGGCTATCGGGGCAAATTGATTAGGGAAAAATTATTGGTGGGCCTGACAGGCTTCGCTTTGCTGAACTATAGTTAAGAAAACTGATATAAATCATTTCCCTGTCTTATAGGAAGTTTCTTAGTCGTCAGGGATTTTTACTGTGCAGCCAAATCTGGCTCTTTGTTATTTTTCGGTTGATTTCATAAATGCATCATCAGGTGAAAAAGCACTGACCCTGGATAATCAGTAAGGAATGATTATGAAACTCAAGCTTTTTCTTTTGGCTGCCAGCCTGAGCGTCTCACTTCCGTACTCTGTTGTTTTCGCTGCGACCACAACGGGAACCATTAATGCCACATTAACCCTGACCACCGGCTGTCTGGTGAATGGTCAGTCGGCCACAACCGGGGTGAATTTCGGTACTTTAAACTTCGGCAGTAGCGCAGCAACCTTTGATACGTTGAATGCCACCCTGGTAGGGGCTTCCGGCAACGGTATCTACGTGCGCTGCACCACCGGCCAGACATTTAACGTGCAGGTCACCAGCAGTAATGCCGCACCCGCCACCATTTACGGCACTGTCAGCGGGCAACCGCGTTACCTGATCCTCGGCTCCAACAATACGCAGGGCATCGCTTACACCCTGTACAGCGATGCGGCCTTCACCACCGCCATTGCCAATAACACCAATATCGCCCCCAGCGGCACCACTGACCCGACTCTGGGTACCAACTACGCCATTTATGGTCGCGTGGTCGGCGGCGGCTTTAACCCATTGATCCCGGCAGGTACCTACACCGATACCATTAACGTTGCAGTGAATTACTAGGGCACAGGTTTCGGTTAAACCGGGTGAGAGGGGTAAATGGGTGGGCACGCATTTCTGGCGGTCTGACCCTGCTGATAGGGAGTGTCAATGTCTGGGGGTTGCCAACCGCAACCTTTCAGGTCTCTGCCTCAGTAGTGGCTGGCTGCGTAGTTTCCGGTTCCAATCCCGGAGTTTTTGGCACGCTTGATTTTGGCACCCAGTCTGGCGTCGCCAGCAGCAGCGTCAGCGCCAGTTTTGTCCAAAGTTCCACTATCAGCCTGGCCTGCACGCCAGGCACCACCGTGAGCATGTCGATCAACGGCGGCAGCAACTACACCACCACCCGCAACCTGAAACTGGCCAGTTTCACCAACACTGTGGCTTACAGCCTGTACAGCAACGCCAGCCACACCACCGCGATTGGGGTGAATTCACCCATCACGCTCAGCTACAGCAACGCTAACAACATCACGCTGCCAATTTATGGCTTGTTGCAGCTACCCGGCCCGACACGCGCCGGGGTTTATACCGATACCTTAACCGTCACCCTGAGCTGGTGAGGGCACAAACAAGAAGGAATGACCGATGAAAAACCTGCTGCTGCTCTGGCTGCTCACATTCAGCGCTCTCAGCCATGCTGCCAACTCACTGATGATCTGGCCGATTGATCCCGCCATCAATCCCGACGATAAAGCCAGTGAGCTGTGGCTGGAGAATCGCGGCAACGCCACCACGCTGATGCAGGTGCGAATCTTCACCTGGCAGCAGGTCAACCAGCGCGAGCAGTATCAGACCCAGCAGCAGGTGCTCGCCAGCCCGCCGCTGGTGCGCATTGAACCGGGGCAGAAGCAACTGGTGCGCTTAATTAAGCAAGTGCCACCTGACGCCGGTAAGGAGATGGCCTACCGCGTAGTACTGGATGAGATCCCCACCCCGCGCACCCCAGGTACCAATCAGGCCGGATTGACCTTTCAAATGCGCTACTCCGTACCGCTGTTTGTTTATGGCAGTGGCTTAACGGCCGACAGCGCCAAACCCAATCTCAGCTGGCGAGTGGAAAACAGCGAAGGCAAACGCTGGTTGCTGCTGACCAATAACGGCAACGGCCATGCGCGTCTGAGCAATGTCACCATCGGCGGACGCCCCATCGGCAACGGCCTGTTTGGCTACGTACTGGCAAACAGCAGCAACCGCTGGCTGCTGAATAGCAATGTCGGTGGAGAGCTGGAGGCTGAGATGAATAAAGGCCACTGGCAAAGCGCAGCCGTGCGTTGATGCGCATTTCGCCCCACCCCTGTGCGCTGGCCGTGACCAGCGTCATTTGCTGTTTACCCGTGATCAGTAGCGCCGAGACCTTCTCCGAGCTGCCACCTCCCCCTGCGCTGCAAAACAATGCCGCAGGGCAGCAATACATGCTGGAGCTGATCATCAATCAGGGGGAGCAGGGCAATATTGTGCCGGTCGAACAGAAGAACGGCGATTTCTGGCTGCGACGTGGCGATCTGGAGCGCGCCGGGATCCCGGCGGACAAATTGCAGGGACAGCAGATTAACGTCAACCAGTTAAGCGACGTCAAAGTGGACTATGACAATCAACGCCAGCGCCTGCTGCTGACTGTCCCTCCTGCCTGGCTGCCGGGCCAGGTGATCGGCCAGGCGCACAATGGGCCACGCTACCCAGGCCGAGCCAGCACCGGCGCACTGCTCAACTATGACTTCTACGCCACCCGCACCGATCATACCGGCTCTCGCCTCGCCACCTGGAATGAGCTGCGCGTGTTTGGTGCCGCCGGACAATTCTCCAGCAACGGCGTATGGCAGCAGCAACTCGAAGGCGATGCCCCCCAGCAACCGAATGGCTATATCCGCTACGATACCTGGTGGAGCAACGAGGACGAGAACGCGGTACGAAGCATCCGTGCCGGGGATCTGGTCACTGATGCGCTCTCCTGGACCAACAGCGTGCGTCTTGGCGGGTTGCAGATTGGTCGTGATTTCAGCATTCGCCCGGATCTGATCACCTATCCGCTGCCGCAGTTTTCCGGCCAGGCGGCGGTGCCTTCCACGGTGGATTTGTTTATTAACGGCTATCGCTCCAGCCAGGCCAACGTTCAGCCGGGTCCGTGGTCGCTGACTAACGTCCCTTTCGTCAATGGCGCGGGTGATGCGGTCATCACCACCACCGATGCGGTCGGTCGCCAGATCACCACCACCCTGCCCTTTTATGTTTCCAGCAGCCTGCTGAAGCAAGGTTTGTCTGACTACTCCTTCTCAGCGGGAGCCATGCGTGAAAACTACGGCATCAGAAACTTTGACTATGGCGCAGCCGCGGCCAGCGGCTCATATCGCTATGGTGTGACCAACTGGCTAACGCTGGAAACCCACGCCGAAGGCAGCGATGAAGTGGCGATGGGCGGTGCGGGCGGCATGCTGAAACTCGGCAGCTGGGGCGTCCTCAACGGCGCGCTGGCGCAAAGCCAGATGAGCGGAAAACCCGGCACGCAATACAGCTGGGGATATCAGTACAACAACAGCTGGCTGAGTCTCGGCACGCAGCATACCTTGCGCACGGCGGATTTTGGCAATCTGGCGCTGGTCGGCAATCGCAGCGACTCGGACGATACCTCATATTCGCTGGCACGCCGCAGTGCGCAGTACACCGCCAGCGTGTCGATGAATCAATACGGCAGTCTCGGGCTGGCGTATCTCGATATCAACAGCGGCGGGGGCGAACGCACCCGGCTGTTGAACCTGTCGTGGAGTAAAAACATTTGGGGTAACAGCAGCTTGTATATCTCCGCCAGCCGCGACCAGCAACAGGGGGAATGGAGCGGCGCGATTTCGCTGGTGATCCCGTTCGGCGAACAGGGCAGCGCCTCGGTCAGCATGGAACGCGATCAGCAGGGAGAAAACAACCAGCGGGTGTATCTGTCGCGTGCCATGCCGAGTGACGGCGGCTACTCGTGGGATGCCTCCTGGGCCAACCAGGGCGGCAACAGCGGCGATTATCGTCAGGGCAGCCTGCGCTATCGCAACAATAAAGTGGATACCTCGGCAGGTTTTTATGGCGACGACGATAACACCACCCAGTGGGCCGATTTCAGTGGTGCGCTGGTACTGATGGATAACCGTCTGTTCGTTGCTAACCAGATCAACGACGCCTTTGTACTGGTGAAAACCAATTATCCCGACGTGAACATCCGCTACGAAAACCAGTCGATGGGACGCACCGATAACGAGGGTTATCTGCTGGTACCGTCAATCAGCAGCTATTACGCCGCGAAATACGATATCGACACGCTGGACCTGCCAGCCGATATGACTTCCCCCCGGGTAGAACAACGCTTTGCAGTGAAACGCCAGAGCGGTTATCTGCTGAACTTCCCGGTGGAGAAACTGCGTTCAGCCAGTGTGATTCTGTATGACAGCAACGGACAGCCGCTGCCAGTCTCCAGCCAGGTGCTGCGTGCCGGGCAGGCAACCGAGTATGTCGGCTGGGACGGTATCACCTGGATGGAAAACCTCGACGCCAACAACCCAATTCAGGTCACCACGCCAGATGGCCGCACCTGCCGCACCGAACTCAATATCGCTAACGGGCCACAGGCGCTGAAGACCTATGGCCCGCTCACCTGCGCGTTACCCCCGCCCCCGCCCGGGGCCGCGCAGCCGAATACAGAAAACTCGACTTCAGGCATCACTCCATGAAAAGAATTCTGATATTGCTGACGTTGTTGCTGCTGCCAGGACTGGCACGAGCCGCCTGTGGCCTGCCCGCGTCAACCGCCAGCTTTGGCTCAGTTACCACCTTTGTTGCCAATTCAACCATCAGCTCCACCTCGACCACCGCTAACGTCAACTGTGGCGCAGGATCGGCGCTGACGTTATTAGGCACGAATACCATCACCTTTCAGCTGGCCAGCGCCTCAAACGTCAACGGCACGCGGGGTACCATGAAAATTAGCGGCAGCACCGGAACTGATAATATTCCGGTGCGCCTGTGCATGGACAGTGCCTGCACCACCGAGCTGAGCGTGGGAGGATCGACCTATACCTTTTCACAGGCGGTACTGGCGAATCTTGCTGGTCTGTTTGGTAGCCTGAACTTTGCGTTGCCGGTATATCTGAAAACCGTCACCGGACAAACGGTCGCCGCAGGAACCTATACGGTGACGCTCAATTTATATGTTACCTACAATATCTGCACCAGCCTTGGCGTCGGAGGTCTTTGCCTGACGCCGCAGACAGGTACTGGCACCATTCCGATTACGGTGACAGTGGTGATCTCGAATGATTGCACCACCATCACCGCGCCAAACGTCAGCTTTGGCAGTGCGCCGCTGGTCAGCAGTTTTTCCACGGTGCAGCAGTCCATTAGCGTGGTATGTAGCAAAGGCAGCACTTATACGGTGGGATTGAGCAACGGCAGCTACGCGGCGAATGGCGTGCGCAATATGGCAAGTGGCACCAACCGGTTGAGTTATGACATTTATCAGGGGACCACCACCACCACACGCTGGGGGCCGACCGGCACGGACCGCTGGAGCAGCAGCGCCTCAACCACCGTCAGTGCCGATGGTCTGACGCGTGGATATACCTATACTGCGCAGATTCTGACAACGCAAAATACCCCACCAGCGGGGAATTATACGGATAGCGTGGTGGTAGATTTGTCGTTTTAGGCACAAGGCCGCCATTCTGGCGGCCTTGTTCATCTGACTGATCAGGCATTCACAGTAGTCGCGCTGTGCCGCGTTCGATACTGCTTCACCATGCGGCCAATCAGCAGGGTACCAATCAACCCGCATACCGCCGCGAACGACAACCATACGCCCGGCATCGCTTTATCGCCCGTTGCATGGATCAGATAGCTGGAGACCGCCGGGGTAAAGCCGCCAAACAGCGCCGTTGCCAGGCTGTAGGCCAGCGAGAAGCCTGAAGCACGTACTTCGGCAGGCATAATTTCCGCCAGATACACCACCATCGCGCCGTTATAGCTGGCATACAGGAAGGAGAGCCACAGTTCGGCAATCACCAGATGAGAGAAGGTTGGCGCACCCACCAGCCATTTCAGCACTGGCCAGGCAGTGAGAATCATCAGGATGGTGAAGAAAATCAGTAACGGGCGACGGCCTACGCGATCTGACAACGATCCCATCACCGGCAGCCAGAACAGGTTGGAAAGCCCCACAAACAACGTCACCAGGAAGCTTTCTTTGTCGCTCATCATCAGCACAGTTTTGCCAAAGGTTGGAGTAAAGGCGGTGATCATATAGAACATCACCGTGGTGGTGACCACCATCAGCATACCGGCTAATACCAGCGCCCAGTTCTGCCCCACCGAACGCATAATCTGGCGCATAGTCGGATGATGTTTGCGCTGGCTGAAGGCTTCAGTTTCCTCCAGCATGCGACGAATCCAGAACAGGAACGGCACAATCAGACAGCCGATAACAAACGGAATACGCCAGCCCCACTCAGTGACCGCGTCTTTTTCCAGCAGATGATTCAGCCCCAGGCCCAGCAGCGCTGCGAAGATCACCGCCACCTGCTGGCTACCGGATTGCCAGCTGACATAGAAGCCCTTGCGTCCTTTCGGCGCAACTTCGGCCAGATAAACCGATACCCCGCCCAGTTCCACACCGGCTGAAAAGCCTTGCAACAAGCGACCCAGCAGAATCAAGATTGGCGCAGCCGCGCCTAACGTGGCGTAACCCGGCACCACAGCGATGGTCAGGGTACCGAGCGCCATAATGCCTAGCGTCACCAGCAGCCCTTTACGACGACCATGATGGTCAATATAGGCACCGAGTATAATCGCGCCCAGCGGACGCATCAGAAAACCCGCGCCAAAAGTCATCAGCGTCAGCATCAGCGACGCAAACGGGTTATCACCGGGGAAAAAGGTTTTAGCAATGGCGGTCGCGTAGTAACCAAAGACCATGAAATCATACATTTCAAGGAAATTGCCGCTGGTTACGCTAAAGATGGTTTTGGCACCGCTCTGCGATGATTTTTGTAAAGACGAAGGTGAGCTCATAGGTTTTCCAGGTTTCTTCCATGCGTAAGACTTCCTTGTAGCGTGGTCGTCAGCGGATGAATGTGATCACCTTCACCATTGCACTTTACAAAAGCAGGGGCATAAGTAACAAAGTATTAACAAAACCGATCCACAGAATATTTGCCCATTTATGGCATCGATTCGTGATTTCCTGTTTTAATCAGCAAAGACTCATAACAAAAAGGGCGTCCATCCGGACGCCCTCATAACCCTGGGTGAGATTACTTCTTCACTGTTTCCATACCCATCAGGCCGATTTTCAGATATCCGGCCTCACGCAGCTGATCCATTACTGACATCAGGGTTTCATAACTCACCGACTTATCTGCCTGGAAGAAGATAGTGGTGTCTTTGTTACCTTCGGTCTGCGCGGTTAACGCATTGACCAGCGTCTCTTTCGTTACCTGATCATTGCCGATATAGACCTGATTATCTTCTTTAATCGACAGATAGACCGGCTTTTCCGGACGCGGCTGCGGCGCACTGGTGGAAGCAGGCAGGTTAACGCGCACATCCACTGTTGCCAGCGGTGCAGCCACCATGAAGATGATCAGCAGAACCAACATCACGTCGATAAACGGCGTCACGTTGATTTCATGCATTTCGCCATCGCTTTCCAGGTCGTCGTTTAAACGCATCGCCATAGCAATTACCCTACGCGCAGTTTCTGTGCGGCAGACGGACGAGCCACTTCGTTAGTCACTTTTCCCAGGTCCAAATCACGGCTCTGCAACAGCAGCACCTGTGCCGCGACGTCGCCCAGCGAGGCTTTGTAACCGGCAATCATACGGGCAAACACGTTGTAGATGACCACAGCCGGGATAGCCGCCACCAGACCAATCGCGGTCGCCAGCAACGCTTCGGCGATACCTGGTGCAACAACGGCGAGGTTAGTGGTTTGAGTTTGGGCGATACCGATGAAGCTGTTCATGATACCCCAGACGGTGCCGAACAGGCCGATAAACGGCGCAACCGAACCGATGGTGGCGAGGAAACCATTGCCACGACCTGCGTGACGGCTAAAGGCCCCGACACGGCGCTCAAGGCGGAAACTAGTACGTTCTTTAATGCCGTCGGTGTCTTCAGTACCGGCGGAGAGTTCCAGCTCGTTCTGCGCATCATTCAGCAGCACGGCGCTGTGGCTATGGCCTTTAAAGCTGGCAGCAGTGCGTGAAGCTTCATCCAGTGAACGCGCTTCGCTCAATGCGATGTGTTCACGCTTCAGACGACGTTTCGCTGAACTCAGCTCGGCAAACTTACCGAAGAAAAGTGCCCAGGTCACCACGGAGGCCAGTAACAGGCCAATCATTACCACCTTTACCACGATATCGGCATGATGATACATGCCCCAAACGGAAAGATCCGTCTGCATCAAATCACTGGCTACCACGCTGCGTCTCCAACTTCAATTGCACAGTTCACGATCGAGCGCGGATCATAACAAATTACCGGGTCGAATTGATAGTAGTTCTCATTACTATTTACAAACGAAAGGTGCGCTTTTTCTCCACAGTTTGTGATGAATGAGTATCCGTTTGGTCGCCGGTTTTATAAATGTGATGCAGCATGTAAAATTATTAAAACAACGTTTCAAAATGTGATGCAATTCATTCAATCAACATCTGACCCGTTTTTCGCCAGCTGTTTTTCACTATTCTGAGCCAGCCCTGCCCATTCGTGGTGTCTTTGCACCGCGCGTTTTCGATACCTCAATGCTGGAGTAAAAAATGACGCTGAAAAAACGACTACTCGCCGTTTCATTGTCCTCCATGTTCGCCCTGCTGGCCTGTAGCGCCCACGCCAAAGTGCTCAAAGTGGCGGAAGTCCAACCCGCAGGTTATCCCACCGTGGTCGCGCTGGAGCATATGGGTGAGAAACTAAAACAAGCCACCGATGGCCGTCTGGAGATGAAAGTCTATGCCGGTGGCGTGCTGGGTGATGAAGATCAGACGCTGCAACAGGTACAGCTGGGGGCGATCGATATGATCCGCGTCTCGCTGGCACCGGTCACCACCATCGCCCCCGAAACCAGCGTGCTCACCCTGCCGTTTATCTTCCGCGATGAAGATCATATGCACAAAGTGCTGGATGGCAGCGTGGGCGAGCAGATCGTCAATAAATTCGATCAGGATCCTAATACCCGCATGGTGTTCCTCGGCTGGACCGATGCCGGTACGCGCAACATGATCACCAAACAGCCGCTGACCAAACCTGAAGATTTGCAGGGCATGAAGATTCGCGTGCAGAACAGCGCCATTTCCCTTGCCACGCTGAAAGCGATGGGGGCCAACCCGGTGGCGATGGGAGTGAGCGAGGTGTTCAGTGCGATGCAAACCGGTGTGGTTGACGGCACGGAGAACAATCCACCGACCTTTGTTGCCCACAACTATTTGCCAGTGGCGAAATACTACACCCTGACCGGCCACTTTATTCAGCCGGAAATGATCCTGTTTTCCAAAACAGCCTGGGATCGTCTCTCCGCCGACGATCAGGCGCTGCTGAAGAAGCTGGGTAAAGAAGCCCAGGATGAAGAACGTCAGCTGTGGGCAACCTATACCCAGCAATCGATCGAGAAGATGAAAGCCGGCGGCGTTACCTTCCAGCAGATCGATCGTGACTACTTCGTCAAAGCTACCCAGCCGGTGCGCGATCAGTTTGGCGGCAAATATCAGGATCTGATGACGCAGATCGCCGAGGTGAAATAACCCTTTTGCGCCATGCAGCCGCGTGGCGTCTCACTCAGGATGCGAACAATGAACGCATATTCCCGTTGGATGGATGGGCTGTACCTGCTGTGCATGTGGGTTGCCGCGGCGGCGCTGATGATTATGGTCACGGTGATTCCGATTGGCATCTTTGCGCGCTACGTGCTGAACAGCGCGCTCTCGTGGCCGGAACCCGTGGCGATTATCTGCATGATCATTTTTACCTTTATTGGCGCACCGGTGGGACTACGCGCAGGTACCCATATTTGCGTGTCGATGGTGACCGACCGTCTGTCGCCAGCCGGGCAAAAGCGGGCGCTGCTGCTGTGCAATCTGCTGCTGATTGCCCTGTGTCTGATTCTGTTGCGCGCCAGCTACAACCTGTGCGAAGCGATGTGGATTCAGCCGCTGGCCTCGTTGCCCAATGTCACCTACGGCGAGATGTATTTACCGATCCCCATCGGCACCGCTTTTACCCTGCTGTTTGCCCTGGAGCGCCTGCTGAACGGTGACCAGAGCCAGCGCCCAATCGTCACCCTTGGCGGCACACACTAACTTCGGAGCATCGCGATGGACGCATTCATTCTGATTGGCAGTCTGATCCTGTTGCTGTTGGTTGGCTTTCCCGTGGCCTTCGCCGTCGGGTTTAGCGCCTTTATCGGTGCCTGGTGGATCGACCTACCGCTGGAAGCAGTGGTGATTCAGATCACCAACGGCATCAACAAATTTTCGTTACTCACCATCCCGTTTTTTATTCTGGCCGGGGCGATTATGGCTGAGGGCGGCATTGCGCGACGGCTGGTGAACTTTGCCTACATCTTTGTCGGGTTTATCCGTGGTGGGTTATCACTGGTCAATATTGTCGCCTCCACCTTTTTCGGTGCGATTTCCGGTTCATCGGTGGCCGATACCGCCTCGATAGGTTCGGTAATGATCCCGCAGATGGAAGAGAAGGGTTATCCACGTGATTTCGCCGCCGCTGTGACCGCCAGTGGTTCGGTACAGGCGGTGCTCACGCCTCCCAGTCATAACTCGGTGATCTACTCGCTGGCCACTGGCGGTGTGGTGACCATTTCATCGCTGTTTGTCGCCGGTATTCTTCCCGGTCTGATGTTAGGTGGCTGCCTGATGGTGATGTGCCTCGGTTTTGCACGCAAACGCGGTTATCCCAAAGGGGAAGCGATCCCATTTCGCCAGGCACTGAAGATCTTCTTTGATGCCTTCTGGGGGTTGTTTACCATCGTCATCATTCTGGGCGGCATCCTTTCCGGGATTTTTACCGCGTCAGAATCCGCCGCCATCGCCTGCCTGTGGGCGTTCTTTGTCACCATGTTTATCTACCGTGACTTTAAGTGGAACCAGCTGCACATTCTGCTGTTCCGTACCATCAAAACCGTCACCATTGTGATGGTGCTGATCGCCTTCGCCGCCGGTTTTGGTGCGGTGATGACTTTTATGCAGTTACCCACCGCCATTACCGCGGCCTTTACCAGCCTGTCGGATAATAAGTATGTGATCCTGATGTGTATCAACGTACTGCTGCTGGTGATCGGTACGCTGATGGATATGGCCCCGATCATCCTGATCCTGACGCCGGTGCTGTTACCGGTGGCAACCTCTCTGGGTGTCGATCCGGTCCATTTCGGCATGATCATGATGACCAACCTCGGTATCGGGTTGATCACCCCGCCGGTAGGCACGGTGTTGTTTGTCGCCAGTGCGGTGAGTAAGCAGAAAATTGAACAGGTGGTGGGTGCGATGCTGCCGTTCTACTGCATATTGTTTCTGGTGCTGATGCTCATCACCTATATTCCGGCGCTGTCACTGTGGCTGCCGCATGTGATGGGGGTGATGTAACGCCGGCCGCAGGGACGCGGCAAAGGAAGCCACTTATTCCAGGGCGACAGTCTGATATTCCGCAATCAGGGTCAACGCGCAGGCGCGATTCGTGGTAACGTGGTTCCTTTGTGGAATGCGGCAGAAAAGGCAGTGATGGCAACGAAAAAAATAGACACCACGCTGGTAAGCGCGGGACGCAGCAAACGTTACACTCAGGGCTCAGTGAACAGCGTTATTCAGCGCGCCTCATCGCTGGTTTTCGACACCGTGGCTGATAAAAAACGCGCAACCGCTGGACGGGCGAAAGGCGAGCTGTTTTATGGCCGTCGCGGCACGCTGACACATTTCTCCTTGCAGGACGCGATGACGGAACTGGAAGGCGGTGCCGGTTGCGTGCTTTATCCCTGTGGAGCCGCTGCGGTTGCCAACGCCATCCTGTCTTTCGTCGAGGCGGGCGATCATGTGCTGATGAGCGGTGCGGTGTACGAACCCACCCAGGATTTTTGTACCAAAATCCTCAGCAAACTCCAGGTCACCACCACCTTCTTCGATCACTGCATCGGCAACGAAATCAGCGCGCTGGTGCAGCCGAATACCCGCGTGGTGTTTCTTGAGTCACCGGCCTCCATCACCATGGAAGTGCAGGATATTCCAGCCATCGTCGCTGCGGTCCGCACGAAAGCGCCTGACGCCATCATTATGCTCGATAATACCTGGGCGGCGGGGGTGTTGTTTAACGCTCTGGAGCATGGCGTCGATATTTCTATTCAGGCAGGCACCAAATATCTGATTGGCCACAGCGATGCAATGATCGGTACCGCAGTGGCCAACGCGCGCTGCTGGGATCAGCTGCGTGAAAATTCCTACCTGATGGGACAGATGGTTGATGCCGATACCGCTTATATGGCGAGCCGTGGTCTGCGTACGCTGGGCACCCGCCTGCGTCAGCATGAAGAAAGCGGATTGCAGGTGGCGGAATGGCTGGCTGCACGACCGGAAGTGGCGCGGGTCAATCATCCGGCGCTGGCGCAGTGCAAAGGCCATCAATTCTGGCAACGCGATTTTACCGGCAGCAGCGGCCTGTTCTCGTTCATTCTGCATGAGAAACTGAGCAGCGAGCAGCTGGCGGGATATCTCGACGGTTTCCACCACTTCAGCATGGCGTATTCCTGGGGTGGCTATGAGTCGCTGATTCTGGCGAATCAGCCGGAAGAACTGGCGGCGATTCGCCCGGCAGGCGGCGTCGATTTTACCGGGACACTGGTGCGGGTGCACATTGGTCTGGAACACGTTGCTGACCTGATTGAAGACCTGCAAGCCGGGTTTGACCGCCTGAAGCGCTAAAATCTTCAACAGAAGCTCAACAGGCCGGATTCGCGTGGCAAAGATCAACGTTTGCTGCTACGCGGGCCGTTAAAATACTATCCTTGTGACTTGATGGAATAGCAGATGGGTGTTTTACATGAGATTGTCCACGCACTCTGGCATCAGGATTTTGCCGCGCTGGCCAATCCGGATGTGGTGTGGATTGTCTACGGCGTGATGTTTGTGACGCTGTTTCTGGAAAACGGTTTGTTACCGGCCTCTTTTCTGCCGGGCGATAGCCTGTTGCTGCTGGCCGGTGCCATGGTCGCCAAAGGTGTGATGGACTTTGTCCCTACCATGGTGATTCTGACCACCGCCGCCAGTCTCGGCTGCTGGCTGAGTTATTTGCAGGGGCGCTGGCTGGGCAATACCAAAATGGTGAAAAGCTGGCTGATGCACTTACCGGCACAATATCATCAGCGAGCCTGGCAGCTGTTTAATCGCCACGGGCTGATGGCGCTGCTGGTCGGTCGTTTCCTGGCATTTGTCCGTACCCTGCTGCCCACCATGGCGGGCATTTCTGGTTTGCAGAATGGTCGTTTTCAACTGTTTAACTGGCTGAGCGGGCTGCTGTGGGTATGCATCGTGGTGGCATTCGGCTACGGCATCAGCCAGGTACCCTTCATCAAACGCCATGAAGATCAGGTGATGGCGGTGTTGATGCTGCTGCCCGTGGTGCTGCTGTTTGTCGGCCTGGCTGGCAGCATTCTGGTGATCTGGAAAAAAAGACGCCCCAAGGCGTCATAACAGCTGCGCGGCGTCAGCGGGTGATTCAAATATCGTCTGACGCACGCGGCTCACCTCCTCTCCCGGCGTCACGCCAAAATAACGTTTAAACTCGCGGGAAAACTGCGAGGGGCTTTCATAACCGACGCGCACCGCTGCAACGCTGGCCCGCATGCCATCCTGAAGCATCATCAGACGCGCCTGATGCAGGCGAAAACGTTTCAGATACTGTAACGGCGAGGTTTGCGTCACCGCTTTAAAGTTGTGATGAAAGGCCGATACGCTCATGTTCACCTCCGCCGCCAGCGTTTCCACGCTGAGGTTTTCACTGAAATGACCTTCGATACGGCGTAGCGCGCGGGCAATCTGGCTGAACTGCGTCTGGCGGCTGATCATCGACAGCAGCGCGCCTCCGCACGGCCCGACCAGCACGTAGTAGATGATTTCCCGCACGATTTGCGGCCCCAGTACGCGCGCGTCACGCGGCTTACGCAGCACATCCAGCAGTCGTTCGGCAGCACATAACATCTCTTCACTGAGAAAGGCGGAATGGATGCCCGAGGTTTGCGGCTGCGGCTGGAAATCTTCATCGTCGCCAATCTCCATCAGCAGATCCTGCAGGCTGGCATTGTCCACGGTGAGACAGATCCCCGCCAGCGGCTCCTCCGGCGTGGCCTCGGTTTCACACTCCACCGGCAACGGCACGGTGAGCATCAGATACTTGGTGGCATCGTAATGAAATACCGTGCTGCCGAGATAACCGGTTTTGCGCCCCTGGAACAGGATGACGATGCCGGGCTGATACATCATGGGCGTACGCGGCAGCGGTTCATCGGCATAGATTAAGCGTACGTTTTCCAGCTGGCACAAGGGTTGGCTGCCAGGCTTCATCAACGCAATGACCTGCTGGGCCAGCTGGCGGCAAAGGGTGTCATGGGGCATGGCAGATTCTCTCGCAGCAAAAAGGTCAGTTTGCCGCAGTGCAGGCGAAAGCTCCAGCCAGCTGGAGAATCAGGCAAGAATCCAGCAGAAACAGACAGCACAAAAGCGCCGCAGAATTGCCACAATGATCCCGGCGCTAAGGTTTGTTGACTAGAATTAACCTCAGTGTTTCCGGTGAGTCACTGCGACAAATAAGGAGCAACTATGGCAGACCAACCACTGATTAAACTGCACGACGGCAATATGATGCCGCAGCTCGGGCTGGGTGTCTGGCAGGCGAGTATTGAAGATGCACGCAAGGCGGTATTAAAAGCGCTGGAGGTCGGCTATCGCTCCATCGATACCGCTGCCGCCTATAAGAATGAGGAAGCGATTGGTCAGGCGCTACAGGAAACCGACGTGGCGCGCGACAGCATTTTTGTCACCACCAAGCTGTGGAATGACGACCAGAAAAACGCCCGGCAGGCACTGGAAACCAGCCTGGAAAAACTCAAACTGGATCAGGTCGATCTCTATCTGATGCACTGGCCTTGCCCGGCAAAAGATCTGTATGTCGGAGCCTGGCAGCAGATGATTGAATTGCAGAAACAGGGTCTGACCAAAAGCATCGGCGTGTGTAATTTCAACGAAGCGCACCTGAAACGCCTGATGGATGAAACGGGCGTGTCGCCAGTGGTGAACCAGATTGAACTGCATCCGATGCTACAGCAACGCACTCTGCACGCCTGGAACGCGATGCACCAGATCCAGACTGAATCCTGGAGCCCGCTGGCACAGGGCGGTAAAGGGGTGTTCGATCAGGACGTGATCAAAGAACTGGCGAAGAAATATGGCAAAACCCCGGCGCAGATCGTGATTCGCTGGCACCTGGACAGTGGTCTGGTGGTGATTCCGAAGTCAGTGACCCCGGAGCGCATTGAGGAAAACATTAAGGTGTTTGATTTCCGGCTGGAAAAAACCGAGATCAGCGATATTACCGCGCTGGATATCGGCAACCGGCTGGGACCGGACCCGGAGAGTTTTAATTAATAACCGTATACGTAACGGCGCGAGAAATCGCGCCGTTACAGATTTTAGGAATATCAGTTAGTTGGGTTAACCAGCAGCTGCCCTGCGGTACCGCGATCGGCCAGTTCCAGCGTCTGGCTGTAATAAACAAACGGGAAATGCTCCGACGAACTCTGCGGGAAACTCACCAGCAACTCGACATCCCCATCCACCCACACTGTATCTTTCCAGCCGCGATCTTCACCCATCGGTTGTGCACCGTTGACACTTTTAATCAGGAACATCACGCCCTGAATATGCAGCGCCTGCGGGCGGTCAGCATGCAGGATCCAGCGTTCAAAGGTGCCCTGCTGTACCGTGGTATCGATACGTCCCATATTCCACATCGCACCATTGATGCCCGGCATACCGTCGCCAATGCGGAATTCGCGGGTGCGTACCGCCACACCATCGAGGATCTGATCCGCCAGCAAGCGCATCGGCAGATTGTCCGTGACCAGCGGCAGCAAGCCGGTTGGGCGCAGCGACAGCACCAGCGTATTGGCAAGGATCGATGACGGCTCAAACAGGCCGCGCAGTCGATCCATCAATCCCGCAGCAGTACCCGCAGTGATCGACACTTCATCACCCTGCGACATATCCACCAGCACTTCGCGCCGCTCGCCCGGTGCCAGCGACAAACGCTGTACCGCGACCGGGGCCGGTAAGAAGCCCTGATCACTGGCGATCACCGTAAAGGGGCGATTATCGGAGAAAGCCAGATCGTAGCGACGTGAGTTTGAGGCATTCAGCAGACGCAGGCGGACCCAGCCACGCGAAACATCCACATACGGGTTCTGCACGCCATTAACCAGCAACGTATCACCAAGGAAGCCGCCATCCTGCGGCGGGTCATAGACCGGTGTGGCAAAGTTATCGAGACGCTTGTCCTGAATCACCAGCGGGAAATCATCCACGCCATAGTGTTTCGGTAGCGGCAGCGCCTTACTGACGTCATCTTCAATCAACCACATCCCCGCCAGGCCATTATAGACATGGGGTGCCATACGATTGGGCGTATTGGCGTGATACCACAAGGTCGCCGCGCCCTGACGAATCGGCAATACCGGCGCCCAGTCTACACCGGCTGACATCAATCGCGGTGCGCCCCCCATCAGCGCGCCCGGCACCTGCAAACCGCTGACGGTCATGGCGACGGGTTCATTCAGCCGATTGCTGTAAATCAGCTTCACATCGTCGCCGCTGTAGACACGCACGGTCGGGCCAAGGTACAAGCCGTTAATGCCCCACACCGGCACTTTGTTGCTGTTGCCGCTGAATGACCAGTGGCTGCGCTGGAGCGTAAGAAATAGCGGTTGGCCGCGGCGTGATTCAATCAACGGCGGTACGGGAAGCGGCGTATCGCCGACAGGCGCGGAAGCGGCACGCGCAGTGCTGGTTACGCTGGTGGCAAGTGCGACACCGGCAGAAAGCTGAATAAACTGACGTCTGCTGCAAGACATAAAACTTCAGACCTTTTGAGCGTGGCGTGAGGACGCCGTCCATTTTTTTCTAATTGCTATTGCTGTGCTGCACCCGGAGAGGGTCTGTTGCGTACGGGGCAGATTGCCTGCCCCGTGGGGCCGGTCAGATTTTACCGTTTTTTTCGCGCTCGGCGACTTCAGCGTTTAATTCTTCCAGCTTAGCCGACATTAATTCACGGCAATGGGTCGCCAGCTTACGCACCGAACTGTTAGCAAACTCGCTGGTATCCACTGGCGGCAACATCTCGACAATCACCAGACCGTTTTTGAGGCGGTTGAGTTTGATTTTGTCATGGGTGTTGGACACCACCACTGGGATAATCGGCACACCCGCTGCCATCGCGGCATGGAATGCGCCGGTTTTAAACGGCAGCAGGCCACGTCCACGACTGCGCGTTCCTTCCGGGAACATCCAGAACGAGATGCGCTTCTTTTTAAACTGATCAATTAACTCACCAATGGTGCCATGTGCTTTAGCGCGATTGTCACGATCAATCAGCAAATTACCCGCCAGCCAGTACAGCAGACCAAAAAACGGTACCCACAGCAGGCTTTTTTTGCCCACGGTTACCGTGGTGGGCTGCACAATATTGGCGGCGGTGATCATATCGTAGTTATTCTGGTGGTTTGCGATGTAGATAGCATTACCATAACTCTCCGCATCCGCCGGTTTACGCAGTTCCACCTTGACGCCAAACACCGTCGATAAGCGGCCAAACATGTGGCCGAACGTGGCGACATGGCGTGGATTGCGTGGTGAAAACAGGCACCAGATACAGCCAAACACACAGACCAGAATCGAGTAAATAACGACAAAAATAGTCCGTAAAATTAGTAACATAGTTTCCTCAGTAGTGGCATACCCTTGCCTGCTTTATTCTTTGCAGGGTTACTCTTCACTCTCACCGCCCTGGCGCGTAGGGGCATCCAGCTCGACGCGGTCAATACGTTGCAGACCACGCGGCAGCAACGTACCACGACGACCACGGTCAGCGCGGAACTTCTGCAATTCTTCACTACGCAGCAACATCTTACGTTTGCCGACATGCAGAGTGATGGCACTGCCTGACGGCAGGATCAGCAGCCATACCAGTTTATCCGTCCCTGCCGCAGCCTCTGCGGAAGGAATCGAGATGATCTTGTTCCCCTTGCCTTTCGACATTTGCGGCAGTTCGCCGACCGGGAACATCAGCATACGCCCGGCCTGGGTAATCGCCAGCAGCATGTCATCTTCATGATTGACTGCCATCGGCGTCATCACTTTGGCATTTTCCGGCAGCGTCAGCAGCGCTTTACCGGAACGGTTACGCGATACCAGGTCCGCAAAGGTACAGATAAAGCCATAACCAGCGTCAGAAGCCATCAGCAGTTTCTGCTCATCCGGCTCCATCAGCACCTGTTCCATCACCGCACCTGGCGGTGGCGTCAGCTTACCGGTCAGCGGTTCGCCCTGACCACGCGCCGACGGCAGCGAGGTTGGATCGAGGGTATAGCTGCGTCCGGTGGAGTCAATAAAGGCCACCGGCTGGTTACTCTTACCGCGTGCGGCAGCCAGATAGCTGTCCCCTGCCTTGTAGCTTAGGCCGGAAGGATCAATATCGTGTCCTTTGGCGCTACGTACCCAGCCCATCTGTGACAGCACGATGGTGACCGGCTCGGCGCTAACCAAATCATTCTCGCTCAGCGCTTTGGCTTCTTCGCGCTCACGCAACGGTGAACGGCGATCGTCACCGTAGGTCTGGCTATCTGCCTGCAATTCTTTCTTCAGCAGGTTGCTCATCTTGCGCTCGGAGGCAAGAATCGCCTGCAACTGGTCACGCTCTTTTTCCAGCTCTGCCTGCTCACCGCGAATCTTCATCTCTTCGAGTTTAGCGAGGTGACGCAGTTTTAATTCCAGAATCGCTTCAGCCTGGGTTTCGCTGATGTCAAAACGTGACATCAGCACCGCTTTCGGCTCATCCTCAGTACGGATGATGTGAATCACTTCATCAATATTGAGGAACGCTACCAGCAAACCTTCCAGGATATGCAGGCGACGCAGTACGCGATCCAGACGGTAATTCAGGCGACGCGTCACGGTATCGCGGCGATAGATCAGCCATTCCGAGATAATTTCCAGCAGGTTTTTCACCGCCGGACGGTTATCCAGGCCGATCATGTTGAGGTTAACGCGGTAACTTTTTTCCAGGTCGGTGGTGGCAAACAGATGATTCATCACCTGATCCAGATCGACCCGGTTCGAACGCGGCACAATCACCAGACGGGTGGGGTTTTCGTGATCGGATTCATCACGTAAGTCTTCCACCATCGGCAGCTTTTTATTGCGCATCTGCGCGGCGATCTGTTCCAGCACCCGCGCACCGGATACCTGATGCGGCAGCGCGGTGATCACCACTTCACCGTCTTCTTTTTTCCATACCGCGCGCTGGCGGATGGAACCACGACCGTTCTGGTAAATCTTACGGATTTCATCACGCGGGGTGATGATCTCCGCTTCGGTCGGGAAATCCGGACCGTGCACGATATCCAGCAACTCATCCAGCGTGGTGTTCGGCTTTTCGATCAAGGTGATCGCCGCCTGCGCCACTTCACGCACGTTGTGCGGAGGAATATCGGTCGCCATACCCACGGCGATGCCGGTGGTGCCGTTCAGCAGGATATTCGGCAAACGCGCCGGTAACATTTTCGGTTCCTGCAAGGTGCCGTCAAAGTTGGGAATAAAATCCGACGTGCCCTGGCCCAGCTCACTCAGCAGAATTTCGGCATATTTAGACAGGCGTGATTCGGTGTAACGCATCGCCGCAAAGGATTTCGGATCATCCGGCGCACCCCAGTTGCCCTGACCATCCACCAGCGGGTAGCGGTAAGAGAACGGCTGCGCCATCAGCACCATCGCTTCATAACAGGCGCTGTCGCCGTGCGGATGGTATTTACCCAGCACGTCACCCACGGTACGCGCTGATTTCTTAAATTTGGCGCTGGCATTGAGGCCCAGCTCGGACATCGCATAGACGATACGGCGCTGTACCGGCTTGAGGCCGTCACCGATATACGGCAGCGCACGGTCCATAATCACGTACATCGAGTAATTCAGGTACGCGTTTTCTGTAAATTTGTGCAGGGCAAGACGCTCTGCACCATCCTGCGTCAATTCGCTCATTAAGCTCGCATCCTCACTTCGTGGCCCACAGCGGCGGGACATCCGGCGGTCATTTGGCGAGGATAGTACCTTATTCGCGTGGCTTAGTCACAGGGGGTAAGCCATCTCTGGTCGCAGGAATCTTTATCAGGAAATTAATGTGAAGCCGGTTATAAAAATAAAATAGAATGAGATCATGATCACAATGAATATTCCCGGCATTCTGTGAGCATGATCTCAATTAATTTTCATTCATCACGCTTCGTATTAATCCTGTCCGCGCAAGAGGACAACATTTAGTATTGTTGCTTTTCTCTTCCTTTCCTAAATTCATACTCCATAAGACAGATATTTTTTGCGTTCCTGATTTATGGCATCTGGAAAATATAAAAAACACCATAGCAGAACACGGTTTTGCCAAAATAAAGGGGGACCGAATGCAAATACTGACTTCGCGACAACACCGATTAGTAAAACTGCTGCTGCAACAGGCCGCACCTCAGCCGTTAAAGCAACTGGCGCAGCAGCTCGGCGTATCAGAAAAAACCATCTATCGCGACCTGCAATGGCTGGAAGCCTGGCTCAGTAACTGGACCATGGTGCTGGAGAAGACCCCGGGACGCGGCGTGCGACTGCGCGTTGATGATATCCAGCAGCGCCTGCAACTGGAGCAGCAACTGAACGGCGATGACAACAGCGATGCCCTGAGCCACAACAGCCGCCGGGTAAAGATTGCTTCTCAGTTGCTGAGTGATGCACCGCGTGAAACCTCAATCAGCAAGTTGTCAGAGCGTTACTTTATCAGCCACGCTTCGATCGTGAATGACCTGAAAGTGATTGAAGAGTGGTTGCAACCGCTGGGATTAACGCTGGCGCGCGGCCCAGGTGGCACGCACATTGAAGGTAATGAACAGACACTGCGCCAGGCGATGGTGTCACTGATTAATGATGTGATGCAGCAAAACGTGGCGGGCACGCCGCTGCTGCCACGGCTCGACCCCGGTAGCCAGCAGGCGCTGGTGCATTACTTCGGTGACGAGGATGTCGCTTTTGTGCAGGCGCTGCTGTTACAGATGGAGCAGCAGCTGAGTTATCCGCTGGGTGATGCCTGGTATCTCAATCTGTGTACCCACATCTTAATCATGATGCATCGCATGGCGCAGGGTAACGTGCTGGCCTTACAGACCACGCTTGCCGCGCAGGACCTGGATAAACGCATCCTGACCATTGCGCAGCAGATGGTCAGCCAGATTGAAGCACGCATCGGCTGTGCGCTTCCGGCGGATGAGGTGGGATTTATTTATCAATATATTGTCTCGTCCGGCATTGTGGTGGAAGAACGCGGCGATCATGCGCCGTTGCATAATCAATTTTCCACTGCGGAATCGGTCAAAATAACTTGTGAATTAATCGATCGTTTCTCGGCATTAATTCAGCAGGATTTATCTCAGGACCGATTATTATTCGACGGATTACTGGTACATATTAAGCCGTTATTAAATCGCCTTAAATATCACATCCATATTCGTAATCCGCTGCTGGAAGATATTCAGCAGGAGATGAAAGAAATATTTTTCCTGACGCAGCAGGCGATGCAATTGACGGCGAGCGCTTACGATCTTTCACCGGTCGCAGATGATGAAATTGGTTACCTTTGCGTCCATTTTCAGGCGGCGCTGGAGCGGCAGATTGCCCACAAACGCATTCTGGTGGTGTGCTCCAGCGGCGTCGGCACCTCACATCTGCTGAAAAGCCGGATTCTGCGCGCCTTCCCGGATTGGGAAATCGCCGGAGTGGTATCGGCGAGTAATCACGCCGCCTTTTGCCAGCATGAAGCGGTGGACCTGGTGATTACCACCATTCACCTCGCCACCGGCGCCATTCCCAGCGTGTATGTCAGTGCATTTTTTAACGATGACGATATCCGGCGGGTGACTGACGCCATGATTGGCAGCCAGCTGCCGCACCGGGCGAATGACGCCCTGGCTGAACATTAATTGAATGAGGTCTGACTGATGGATATTTCCCGCATTCTGACGCCGCGCCGCGTCAATCTGGCCCTGACTGCCACCAGCAAAGAAGAAGTGATTAACGAACTCACCGAGTTGCTTTATCAGGACGGTGCCATCAGCGATCGCGAAGCCTTTATCGCTGATGTCTGGCTGCGTGAAGCGGAAGGCTCCACCGGCTTTGAAAACCATATCGCCATTCCACACGGCAAATCAGCGGCCGTGCGGCAAACCACGTTAGCCATTGGGCGTACCCAGCAGGATATCCCCTGGGAAACGCTGGATGGCAGCCAGGTGCGCTGCATCATCCTGTTCGCGGTGCGACTGGAAGATCAGAACACCACCCACATTCGCCTGTTGTCGCAGGTGGCCAGCGCGCTGGCCGATGATGAGGTGATTGCCCAACTGCTGGCGGAAAACGACCCCGGCAATATCATCCGGCTGTTTAGTCAGTACGCCGAAACCGACCTCTGTTAACCCTACTCTTCTGAGGTGACACATGAACATCGTCTGTGTAGCGGCCTGCACGGCAGGCATCGCGCATACCTACATCGCGCGGGAAAAACTGATTAAGGGCGCCCATGCACTGGGCCACACCATCCACGTCGAAACGCAGGGCACCATCGGCACCGAAACGGAACTCACCCGCGAGGCGATCGCCGCTGCGGATGTGGTGATCCTCGCGGTTGACGTGAAGATCAAAGGCGAAGAGCGCTTCCAGGGCAAACCTATCGTGAGGGTGAAAACCGAGGTGGTGATCAAGTCACCGGTGAAATTCCTCGAAAAAGTGGCGGATTCACTGGCGCGCGCCTGAGGAGATCCATCATGAATGACAACAAACGTCAGTATGGTCAGGAGATCAAAGGACATCTGCTCACTGGCATCTCCTGGATGATCCCGCTGATCGTCGCCGCCGGGATCTGTATCGCGTTAGGCCAGGTGATTGGTGGACCGGATGTCGGTAAACACACCGGCACCCTTGCCTGGATGCTCAACCAGATCGGCGGCTGGGGCATGGGACTGATTGTCCCGTTGATCAGCGCGGCGATCGCTTACTCGATCGCCGATCGCCCCGGCTTTGCCCCGGGTTTGATCGTCGGCTTTATCTGCGGCCAGATTGGCACCGGCTTTATCGGTGGCATTCTCGGCGGCTTCCTTGTTGGCTACACCGTATTGCTGCTGCGCCGCACCATTAAATTGCCGCAGTCGATGCAGGGCCTGATGCCGATCATGGTGTTGCCGCTGCTCAGTACCATCATCGCCGGACTACTGATGATGACCTTCATCGGCCAGCCGATTGTCTGGTTGCAGCAGACGCTGATTCATTTGCTGGAATCGATGCAGGGCGGCTCGAAGTTTGTGATGGGCGCGATTCTCGGTGCCATGGCCACCTTCGACTTTGGCGGTCCCATCAATAAAACCATGTCGCTGTTTGCCGATGGCATGCTGGTCGATGGTATTTACGGGCCGGAAGCGGTGAAGTTTGTCGGTTCGATGATTCCGCCTTTCGGCATCACCCTCTCCTTCCTGATGACGCGTCACAAGTACACCAAAGCAGAAAAAGAGGCGCTGAAAGCCGCCTTCCCGATGGGGATCTGCATGATCACCGAAGGCGTAATTCCGATAGCCGCGCGTGACCTGCTGCGCGTGGTTGCCAGCTGCGTGGTGGCCTCAGCCATTGCCGGTGGGCTGATCATGGTGTGGGGCGTGGAAGCACCGGTACCGCACGGCGGTATGTTTGTGGTGCCGCTGTTCACCAAACCCTGGCTGTTCTGTCTGGCACTTGGCATCGGCACCGTGGTGTGTGGCGTGATGCTGTCGCTAATGAAGAAAACCGTTACCCAGGCGGATGAAGAGTTCGACGATGTGGAGGCCCCTGGCGTCCGCGATGAAGAGATCAAATTCACTCTGGAATAAGGAGCCACCATGTTTGCCATGATGAATGACCTGATTCGGGCAGCAGCGCAGCAGCGGTACGCAGTGCTGGCGATCAACTGCTTTAACCTTGAGACCACACGCGCCGCCATTCAGGCCGCCGAACAGCAGCGCGCTCCGCTGATCCTCAATGTGTATCAGGGGCATAGCGCACATTTCCCTCCCCCCGTGGCGGTACCGCTGGTACGGGCGCTGGCAGCAGATGCCACGGTGCCGGTGGCGCTGGCCCTTGACCACGGCAAAGCCTTTCCGCTGATTGGCCAGGCATTTCGCGCTGGGTTTACCGGCCTGATGATCGATGCATCGTCCGAGCCGCTGGCGGAAAACATTCGTCAAACCGCGCAGGTAGTGAAGATGGCGCATACCGCTGGAGTGTGCGTTGAAGGCGAGCTGGGGCATATCGCCGATGCCCCGACTTATGAACTGGCCGATGCCGCCGTAAAGATGACCCAGGTAGCAGATGTGCTGCCGTTCGTTGAGCAAACCGGGATCGATCTTCTGGCGGTATCGGTGGGTACGGCGCATGGGCTGTATCCGGCTGGCGTGCAGCCGAAAATTGATTTCCAGCGCTTGCAGGAACTGCATGCCGTCTCCCCCCTCCCGCTGGCGCTGCATGGTGGCTCGGGAACACCCGCCGGGGATCTGCGCCGCGTCAGCCAGTTTGGCGTCGCCAAGATTAACGTCGGTGCCGCGGTATTTGATGCCGGTAAGAACGCGTTGCAGCAGGCCATGAAACAGCATCCACACGCCGAGCTGGCGGATTTGCTCGGGCTGATGGAATCCGCCTGCCGCGAAGTGGTGGCCGAGTACCTGAGCTGGTCGGGTTCGGCGGGCAAAGCCTGACACCCGCGCGATAAATCACAGATTTTCCCAATTTTATTCATCATCGGGTCGGCGCTGCCGTCGGCCCTGACTAAACATCACCTGAAGGAAAATATAACATGTTGATTTCTATGAAAGAGATGTTGGCACCTACCCGTGAACACCGTTTTGCCATCGGCGCTTTTAACGTCGCGGATAGCTGCTTTATTCGCGCCGTGGTGGAGGAAGCTGAGGCGACAAACACGCCAGCCATCATCTCGATCCACCCCAGTGAACTGGAGTTTGTCACCGATGAGTTCTTTGGCTACGTACGGGAACGTACGCTGAAAAGCAAAGTGCCTTTCACCATTCACCTTGATCACGGAGCCTCCATTGCTCAGGTGCTGCGTGCCATCCAGTGCGGCTTTACCTCGGTCATGATTGATGGTTCGCTGCTGCCCTATGAAGAGAACGTCGCGCTGACCAAAGAGGTGGTGAAGCTGGCTCATGCAGTCGGGGTGTCGGTCGAAGGTGAATTGGGTACCATCGGCGATACCGGCACCACGGTGGAAGGCGGCGTCAGCAAGGTGATTTACACCGAACCGGCGCAGGCAGAGGATTTTATCCAGCGCACCGGCGTGGATACTCTGGCGGTGGCGATTGGCACCGCACACGGCATCTATCCGAAAAATATGAAGCCGGAATTGCAGATGCATATTCTTAAAGACATTTCGCAGCGTGTGACCATTCCTTTGGTATTACATGGCGGATCCGCTAACCCGGATGCCGAGATTGCCGAGGCGGTGACACTCGGGGTGGGGAAAATTAATATCTCCAGCGATATGAAGTTCGCCTACTTCCAGAAAGTGCGCGAGATTCTGGCGCGGGAAACCTGGTGGGACCCGAATGCCATCTACCCGGAAGCTATCGCGGCGGCGAAAGGGGTGATTCGCTACAAAATGAACCTGTTTGGCGGGTTGGGCAAAGCCAGCTTGTATCGTTAATTGCGGGATGCCGTTCGGCGTAGCGGCGCGATTTATCGCGCGGTTTTTGAAAAGACGCGCAATGAATTGCGCCGCTACGACTCGTGCAATTGGGTTATTTGATCACACCCAGCCACTGCTCTGCGATACGCGCATAATCACCGGTGGCGGTGCTGAGATGCAGCCACTGATCAACGTACTGTTTCCAGCTCATATCATCGCGCGGGATCATATAGGCCTTCTCACCGTACTGCATCGGTTGTTCCGGATTGAGCGCACACAGCTGTGGATAGTGCTTCTGCTGGAACAACGCTTCTGACGCGTCGGTAATCATTACATCCGCTTTTTTATCCACCAGCTGCTGGAAAATGGTGACGTTATCGTGGAACAACGTCAGCGAAGCATTGGGCAGATGGCTGTGCACAAAGGCTTCATTGGTGCCACCCGCCGGTTCAATCACGCGTACCTGCGGCTGGTTAATTTGGTCGATGGTTTGATACTTCGCTTTGTCGGCACAACGCACCAGCGGGATTTTGCCATCCACACCCAGCGGCTTCGCGAACCAGGCAATTTGCTGGCGTTTCAGCGTAACCGACACACCACCCAGCGCAATGTCGCAATTCCGCGTGACAAAATCTTCGCTCAGGGTTTTCCAGGTGGTGGGCACCCACTGCACTTTGGCACCCAGGCTTTCCGCCAGCGATTCTGCCATGCTGATGTCCAGCCCTTCATAGTGCCCGTCACTGCGCAGATAACTGTAAGGTTTGTAATCCCCTGTGGTGCAGACTTTAAGGGTTTTGCTGTCGCGTACCTGATCAAGATGGGATTGCGCCTGGACAACGCCGCTGACCAGAAGTAACGCACTGAATAACATGGTTTTCATTTTTCTTCTCTGTGTAGTGTTTGCTTGCAGATTGTTCCACACGCTGACGCATTATTGCGTTAAAAGCAAAAGTCTTGTGATCCAAAACACATTTTTCTCCATCGGGCGCGCGCGTAGAGTGAGCATAAATTTCTCACATGGAGCGCATGTAGCATGAGCAAAATTTTAATTATTGATGGTGGTAAAACCTTCGCCCATTCGAAAGGCGAGCTGAACCATACGCTAACCGAGGTGGCAGCCAGCCTGCTGCGTGATTTGGGCCATGACGTTAGCGTCACCGTGGCGGACAGCAACTATGTGGTTGCCGACGAAGTAGAAAAATATCTCGCCAGCGACGTGGTGATTTATCAGATGCCGGGCTGGTGGATGGGCGAACCCTGGACAGTGAAAAAGTATATCGATGAGGTGTTTACTGAAGGTCATGGCTCACTCTATGCCAGCGACGGTCGTAGCCGCGCCGACGCCAGCAAGAAATACGGTTCTGGTGGCCTGATTCAGGGCAAAAAATATATGCTGTCTCTGACCTGGAATGCGCCGCTGGAGGCCTTCACCGATCCTGAACAATTCTTTGAAGGTGTGGGGGTTGACGGCCTGTATCTGCATTTCCATAAAGCCAACCAATTCCTCGGTATGACCGGGTTGCCGACTTTTATTTGTAATGATGTGATTAAGCAACCGGACGTGCCGCGTGATATCGAACGTTATCGGACTCATCTCAGCCAAATTTTTGCTTAACTGTAAGCACAACGGTAAAAAAAGGACATCTCATGCTGACTGTGGTTGCTGAAATCTGTATCAAACCGGGACGCCGTGCGGCGGTACTGGAAGCGATTAACCGCCTGATCCCCACCGTGTTGCAGGAAGAAGGTTGCCATCAATACGATGCGCTGGTGGACCACCAGGCGCAGGTGCCGTGGAAGCACAACTCCCCGGACTCGATTTTTATGCTGGAGCAATGGGAATCGCTGCGCCATCTGGAACAGCATCAGCAGATGCCGCATATGGATGCGCACCGCGCCATCATTAAAGATGATGTGGTGGATGTGAAGATTCTGGTGCTGGAAGCGGCTAAATAATCATATCACCCGTAGCGGCGCGATTTATCGCGCGGGGTTGGTTCTCGCGCCCAAAAGATTGCGCGATAAATCGCGCCGCTACAGGTGCTTATAGCAAGCCATTTTGCTCAATTTTTTCCCGCAAAAAATCCAGAAAACAGCGGATACGCGAAGCCAGTGATTGATTGCGGTAATACACCGCGTGAATCGGTAAACGTAGCTCGCGGGTTTCTGCTGCCAGAATCTGCACCAGCCTGCCACTGGCACGATCCTCACGGCTGACAAAATCCGACAGACGTACAATGCCCTGACCCGCCAGAGCCAGCTGACGCAGGGTTTCGCCACTCGATGCCGCCAGCGTTGGCCTGACACGCAAAAACACCCCTTCCTGTTGCCAGACCGGCCAGACGTTGTGAGCCTCAAGCTGGCTAAACCCCAGCAGTTGATGCTGCTGCAAACTGGCTACCGTCTCCGGCTGGCCATGCTTTGCCAGATAAGCCGGGCTGGCCAGTAGCCGGATAGCGCTGCTGCCCAGCACCCTGGCACGCAGCGAGGAATCACGCAGCTCACCCACGCGGATAGCAATGTCGGTTTGCTGCTCCAGCAGATCAATCACGATATCGTCGGTGTTCAACTCCAGCTGGATTTGTGGGAAACGCTGACGAAATTCGTCCACCAGCGGCACAATCACATGCAGCATAAAGGGAGCCGCGGCGTTGACGCGTAAACGTCCGGCAGGAATATCACGTCGCTGGATAATCTGTTCTTCTGCCAGCTCCACCGATGCCAGAATCTGACGGGCGTGTTCGAGGAAGATTTGTCCTTCCTCTGTCAGCGCCAGGCGGCGTGTGGTGCGATGCAGCAAGGTGGTAGCGAGTTTGCTCTCAAGACGGGTGAGCGCCCGACTGATGCCGGAACTGGTTTGTTCCAGCTGCTCGGCGGCGCTGGTGATCGAACCGGTATCCACCACCGTCACCCAGGCGCGTAACTCTTCCAGCGTGATCTTCACTGTTTGCTTCCTATAGCGGTGCCGATAAAAAAGGGCGCCGCAGCGCCCTGATTTCTTAAACTTCGATGTCGGCTAAATCGCCTTTTTCCTGCAACCAGTTACGGCGGTCTTCAGATCGTTTCTTCGCCAGCAACATATCCATCACGCGCAGGGTCTGCTCCACATCGTCATCGCTGACGGTGAGCTGTACCAGGCGGCGGGTGTTGGGATCGAGTGTGGTTTCGCGCAGCTGTAGCGGGTTCATTTCACCCAGACCTTTAAAGCGCTGCACGTTCGGCTTACCTTTTTTACGCTTCAGCTGCTCCAGCACGCCCTCTTTCTCGTCTTCATCTAGGGCGTAATACACTTCTTTGCCGAGATCGATACGATAAAGCGGCGGCATCGCCACATAAACGTGGCCATTTTTCACCAGCGAGCGGAAATGCTTCACAAACAACGCGCACAGTAGCGTGGCAATGTGCAGACCATCGGAGTCCGCATCCGCCAGGATACAAATCTTGCCGTAACGCAGTTGGCTGAGATCGTCGCTGTCGGGATCGATACCGATCGCGACCGAGATATCATGCACTTCCTGCGAAGCCAACACTTCATCCGAGGAGACTTCCCAGGTATTCAGGATCTTACCTTTCAGCGGCATGATCGCCTGATACTCACGATCGCGCGCCTGTTTGGCCGATCCGCCTGCGGAGTCACCTTCCACGAGGAACAGTTCGGTTTTATTCAGGTCCTGCGCGGTGCAGTCCGCCAGTTTGCCCGGCAGTGCCGGTCCGCTGGTGAGTTTTTTACGCACCACTTTTTTCGCCGCACGCATACGACGCTGTGCGCTGGAGATCGCCAGTTCCGCCAGTTGTTCTGCGGCCTGCACGTTCTGGTTCAGCCACAGGCTGAAAGCATCTTTCACCACTGCCGAAACAAAGGCAGCACACTGACGTGATGACAGGCGCTCTTTGGTCTGTCCGGCGAATTGCGGATCCTGCATTTTTACCGACAGCACATACGCGCAACGATCCCAGATATCTTCCGCCGAGAGTTTCACCCCACGTGGCAGGATATTGCGGAATTCGCAGAATTCACGCATCGCATCCAGCAGACCCTGACGCAAGCCGTTAACGTGCGTACCGCCCTGCATGGTCGGGATCAGGTTAACGTAGCTTTCCGTCAGCAGTTCGCCGCCTTCCGGCAGCCACAGCAACGCCCAGTCAACCGCTTCCACTTCACCGGCAAAGCTGCCAACAAAGGGTTTTTCCGGCAGCGTCGGCAGCCCGTTAACCGCTTCGCACAGATAGTCCGTCAGACCGTCCTGGTAACACCAGCTCTGCTCGGTATTGTTGACCTGGTCTTTAAAGACGATTTCCACCCCCGGGCACAGCACTGCTTTGGCTTTCAGCAGGTGGCTCAGGCGGGAAACGGAAAAGCGTGGGCTGTCGAAGAAACTCTCATCCGGCCAGAAGTGTACGCTGGTCCCGGTGTTGCGCTTTGCTACCGTACCGGTAACGTGCAAATCCTGCACTTTATCGCCGTTCTCAAACGCGATGTTGTAGACCTCGCCATTACGGCGCACCGTGACTTCAACACGTTTCGACAGGGCGTTGACCACCGAGATGCCCACGCCGTGCAGGCCGCCGGAGAACTGGTAGTTTTTATTCGAGAATTTACCGCCCGCATGCAGACGGCAAAGGATCAGCTCAACCGCCGGCACCCCTTCTTCCGGGTGGATATCCACCGGCATGCCACGGCCGTCATCAATGACTTCCAGTGACTGGTCGGCGTGCAGAATCACTTCAACCCGTTTGGCGTGACCAGCCAGCGCTTCATCGACGCTGTTATCGATCACTTCCTGACCCAAATGGTTAGGGCGTGTGGTGTCGGTGTACATGCCAGGACGACGACGTACAGGTTCAAGGCCGGTCAGGACCTCAATGGCATCGGCATTATAACTTGATTGGCTCATCGTAACAGTCTGATTAGCAATATGAAAATTGGCACACTACACAGTTGTCAGGGGTGGTTCAACCCGAGAAAATCAACAATCTGCGTAAAATGGCGTTCGAATCCGGTAAAAGCATGATTGCCGCCCTCTTCGACCGTCTGACGACATGCGCTGTAATAATCCAGCGCCTGACGGTAGTCGAGAACTTCATCGCCAGTCTGTTGCAACAGCCAGATTAGATCGGGTGCTTCCAGAGGGTCAATCTGCATTACTTTCAGATCGTAAATGTGGCGTGACTCTAACACATATTGCTGACCGGTGTAGGGATTCCGGTTCTCACCGAGATAATCCACCAGCAGTTCAAAGGGCCGTACGGCGGGATTCACCACCACCGCAGGCAGCATAAAACATTGTGACAACCAGGTCGCCAGATAGCCGCCAAGCGACGATCCCACTAACCCCAGAGTTTCACCCGCATGCTCCAGCACCAGATCTTCCAGCACCATGGCCGCATCGGCAGGAAACGGGGGCAGTTGCGGCACAATCACCTGGATTGCAGGATGCTGTTGCTGCATCCACTGCTGTAGCTGCGTGGCTTTTGCCGATTGCGGTGAGCTGTTGAATCCGTGCAGATAAATCAGCGCCGCCATCGTTTAGTAACCCTCGGAGTCAAGATCAGGTCGGAATGCGTCAGTTTGCAGACGATTCACTTCAGTTTGCAGCATGCCGTCTGGCTTAAGCGTAAACCAGCGCCAGCCTGGCGCCACCGTATCAATGGTGAAGTTGGTGCAGTGCGGTTTGAACTGCACACAGGTTGATGGCGTCGCCAGTACGCGACGGCCATGCCAGTCGAGATCCAGTTCCTGATGGATATGACCACACACCAGATTACGCGCACGCGGGAAGTTTTGCAGCACCGCTTCCAGCTGATGAGGATTGCGCAGGCTGTGCTGATCCAGCCAGGTACAACCGGACGCCAGCGGATGGTGATGCAGTAACACCAGCGTGTGGCGCTCCGGAAATTTAGCCAGCGTTTTTTCCAGCCATTCCAGCTGATATTCACTCAGCATTCCGTGCGGAACGCCAAAGACCTGACTATCCAGCAGTACCAGCTGCCAATATTCACCCAGCAGCACATGCTTATCCGCCGCAATCCCCGCTTCGGCCAGCGTATTGACCATCGCGGGCTGAAAATCGTGGTTGCCGGGCAACCAGACACAGGGTTTAGGCAGACGTGCAATACCTGTTACGAAATGCTGATAAGCTTCGACCGAATGGTCCTGAGCAAGATCCCCCGTGGCGATAATCAGGTCGTAATCGCGCTGCTGCGCCTCAATGGCGTCCAGCACTGCATCAAAACTCGACCAGGTATTCACCCCAAGCAGCGATTGGTGTTTTCCTGCGAAAAGATGGGTATCCGTGATTTGTAAAATCCTGATATCGGCCCCACTCGCCGCAGGAAGAGTTAGCAGGCTATCCAAAGCGTTTCCTTAATCTCCACGCTATTGCGCACATTATACGCTATCAGCAGACGGGCAATGCCACGGCACCGTGTGCCAGGCAATAGCGTAACCAATCCGCAAGGAACTGGTTTATCTGATGTTTTTCATCGCGCTGATGCAATTTTTTATTAGGATAATCATAGCGCGCTTTAAAACGATAGATCTGCTGTGTGGAACACACTTCAGCGACCATCGCATCATGGTAGAGCCGCACTGACATCGACGGCAGGCTCCAGTAGCTCACCGCAGGGGCTACCTGGCGAATTTCCACCAGCGTAGTGTAACGCGTTGATTCCTCGATGGTCAGCTGATAACTGGCGCCATTCACCTGATAGGTCACCGAAGCACCTGCTTCGTCGCCCTTAGGCAGCAGGCGGCGTAACTGAGCGAAATTGGTCTCGCACAGGCGCATCATTTCGGGAAAGTCAGGGGTATAGCGCTGTCTCATGTTGGCTTCCACTCTTCTCTTAGTTTCTCATGGTGCAACGCCAGCCATTGCAGGGCGATGACAGACGCAGCGTTATCGATAATCCCCTCTTCCACCCAGCGATAGGCCTGTTCGCGGCTCACCACATGGACAAGAATATCCTCATTCTCTTCCTCCAGCCCGTGATTTCCCTCTGCCTGGCTGGCATCCACTTCCCCGACCAGAATCGACAGGCGCTCTGAGGTGCCGCCTGGGCTGGCAAGGTAACTCACTATCGGTTTGGTGCGCCCAACCTTGAGGCCCGCCTCTTCCACCGCTTCGCGGCGCGCCACCTGTTCGATGGTTTCACCGGGTTCAATGATCCCGGCCACCATTTCCAGCAGCCAGGGCGTTGCACTGGCATCAAGCGCCGGGATGCGGATCTGTTCGATCAGCACAACTTCATCACGCAGGGGATCATAGGGTAGCAGGACAGCAGCGTGGCCGCGCTCAAAAACTTCGCGCCGTACTTCGCCGCTCATTTCACCATTAAAAAGACGATGACGAAAACGATAACGAACAATAGAAAAAAAACCGTCGTAAAGTGTTTCGCGTGCAATAATTTCTACATCGTTTTTTGTGAAAGTCACAGGGGATTTTTTTTCATCAGCCATCTTCTGGCTCCTTATGCAGATTGGGATAGAGCGAAGAAAAGCCAACCCTTGTGCTCCATCCGAGTGGTTCTTTCTGAATTATTTACGTAAATTAGAGGAAGAAGGCACGTTCAGCCAACTTATCTGTCGCGCCGTCTCTGCTAGAATCGGCGATTATTTTTTGGCTTACCTGCAGCGCTACCAGTGCAATTTGCTGCAACAAAAGGAATGCAAATGAAAAAACTGCTCCCACTTTTTATTGGATTGAGCCTGGGCGGTTTCAGCCTTGCCAGCCAGGCAGAGAACCTGCTGCAGGTGTATCAACAGGCGCGTTTAAGCAACCCGACGTTGCGCGCTTCTGCTGCTGATCGCGATGCCGCTTTTGAGAAAATTAATGAAGCACGCAGTCCATTACTGCCGCAGCTGGGTCTTGGCGCAGATTATACCTATAACAACGGTTACCGCGACAGCAGCGGCCTTCATTCCAACACGACCAGCGCATCACTGCAATTAACCCAAACGATTTTCGATATGTCGAAATGGCGTGCGCTGACGTTGCAGGAAAAAACTGCCGGTATTCAGGATGTTACCTATCAGATTGCCCAGCAGGATCTGATCCTGAACACCGCGACCGCTTACTTCAATGTGCTGAATGCCATTGATACGCTTTCTTATACCGAAGCACAGAAACAGTCGATCTACCGCGAACTGGATCAAACCACACAGCGCTTCAACGTAGGCCTGGTGGCGATCACTGACGTGCAGAACGCCCGTGCTCAATACGACAGCGTACTGGCCAGTGAAGTGACCGCGCGTAATAACCTCGACAACATGGTTGAGGCATTGCGCCAAATCACCGGTATGGATTACCTGTCTCTGGCGGAACTGAATATTGATCGTTTCAAAACGACCCGTCCGGATGCCGTTAATTCACTGCTGAAAGAAGCAGAGAGCCGCAACCTGAGCCTGTTGTCAGCACGTCTGAGCCAGGATCTGGCACGCGAGCAGATTCGCTCCGCAGAAACTGGTCATATGCCAACACTGGATTTAACCGCCTCCACGGGTTTGTCTAACAGCAAATACGGTGGTAGCCGTGCGAACCAGAGTTCCAGCACCTCTGACTCCATCACCGGTTCTAACCAGGTGGGCCTGAGCTTCTCACTGCCTCTGTACAGTGGTGGCTCGGTGACGTCACAGGTTAAACAGGCGCAGTACAGCTTTGTCAGCGCCAGTGAACAACTGGAAAGTGCCCATCGCAGCGCGATTCAGACCGTACGTTCTTCCTTTAACAACGTGAACGCCTCAATCAGCAGCATCGATGCTTACAAACAGGCTGTGGTCTCATCGCAAAGCTCGCTGGATGCGATGGAAGCCGGTTATCAGGTTGGTACCCGTACCATCGTTGATGTGCTGGATGCCACCACCACCCTGTATAACGCTAAACAGCAACTGGCTGATGCACGTTATAACTACATGATTAACCAGCTCAACATCAAATATGCGCTGGGTACGTTGAATGAACAGGATCTGCAGCAATTGAATGCCCAGTTGGGTAAAGAGACTTCTACGTCTCCGGAAGCCGTTGCGCCGGAAAACACGCAGCAGGCTGCGCGTGTGGATAACGGTCCGAAAGCGTCTTCAGCAGCACCCGCTGCGGCAAAAGCGCGCCCGGCAGCGGCACGCACCAGCGGTAATCCGTTCAGTAACTAAGTGAATTCGGGGCCGCTTACGGCCCCTTTCTCATTCAAACGTATAGCTACGTAAAGATCCCCTCACCATCCGGCCTGTCGCTTTAATTTCAACCACTCACCCCTTATCCTATGCGTTACCTTTGGGCACAGGATGAAATGAAATGAAACGGACTAAAAATATTCGACATGCCGCTTTCCGTAAAAGCTGGCAGGCACGCCATTTAACGCCAGTGGCACTCGCGGTGACCGCAGTGTTTATGCTGGCTGGCTGCGAACAGAGTGACGAAACCGTCTCGCTTTATCAGAATGCAGACGACTGCGCTAAGGCCAATCCGAGCCAGAGCGCACAATGTACCACCGCGTATAACAACGCGAAGAAAGAAGCGGAACGCACCGCCCCTAAATACGCGACGCGTGAAGATTGTGTGGCGGAATTTGGTGAAAACCAGTGTCAGCAGACCCCTGCTCAGGCGGGCACCAATGCCGAAGCCCAGCAGAGTGGCAGCTTCTGGATGCCACTGATGGCCGGTTATATGATGGGCCGTATGATGGGCGGTGGCGCAGGTTTTGCGCAGCAACCGTTGTTCTCACCCAAAACCCCCAACAGCCCGGCGAATGGCCAGTTTGTTGATGCATCCGGTAAGAACTACGGAACGGCAACCTCTGGCCGTACCATGAACGTGCCGAAAACCGCTATGGCACCAAAACCCGCCACCACGTCAACCATCACCCGTGGCGGTTTTGGTGAAACAGTAGCGAAACAAAATACCATGCAGCGCAGCAGTGCCACCGGCACCAGCTCCCGCTCGCTGGGAGGCTAAGCAGCATCATGCAACGTATTACCATCACCGAACGCCCGGACTGGCGCGAAAAGGCCACCGAGTATGGTTTTCAGTTTCACACCATGCATGGCGAACCTTACTGGAGTGAAGAGGCGTATTACCAGTTCACGCTGGCGCAAATTGAGCAGCTGGAAGATACCACCGCAGAGCTGCATCAGATGTGCCTCCAGGTGGTGGATAAAGTGGTGAGCAGTGAAGCACTACTCACCCGCTTCTGCATTCCAAAGCACACCTGGGACTTTGTGCGTGATTCGTGGAAATCACGCCAGCCCTCGCTCTATTCGCGTCTCGATTTGGCCTGGGACGGCAAGGGCGATATCAAACTGCTGGAGAATAATGCCGATACGCCAACCTCACTGTATGAGGCGGCATTTTTCCAATGGATTTGGCTGGAAGATCAACAGAATGCGGGTAACCTGCCGCAGGGAAGCGACCAGTTTAATAGCCTGCAGGAGAAGCTGATTGCCCGCTTCGCTGAGTTACATCAGCAGCATGGCTTTAACTGGCTGCATTTCGCCTGTTGTCGGGATACTGAAGAGGATCGCGGCACAGTGCAATATTTGCAGGATTGTGCTACCGAGGCCGGTCTACCGAGTGAATTTCTGTATATCGACGAAATTGGTTTAGGTGAAAAAGGCCAGTTTACGGATCCCAATGACCAGATAATCAGTAACCTGTTCAAGCTTTACCCGTGGGAATTTATGCTGCGCGAGGTGTTCTCCACCAAGCTGGCAGATGCTGGGGTACGCTGGCTGGAACCGGCATGGAAAAGCATCATTTCCAACAAAGCCTTGCTGCCATTGTTGTGGGAAATGTTCCCAAATCATCCCAACCTGTTGCCCGCTTACTTTGCCGATGCCGCCAATGTGCCACCGATGGACAAATACGTGGTGAAACCGCTGTTTTCGCGTGAAGGTGCCAATATCCGCATTATCGAACACGGTCAGGAAATTGCGCGTGTCGATGGGCCATATGGTGAAGAAGGGATGATTGTGCAGGAGTTCTATCCACTGCCGAAATTTGGCGATAGCTACACGCTGATTGGTAGCTGGCTGATTGACGATCAACCTGCCGGGATCGGGATACGTGAAGATCGTGCACTGATCACGCAGGATCTGTCTCGCTTCTATCCGCACACCTTTATTGAGTAATCTGCTGCCGCCCGCAACTATTGCGGGCGGCATCAACGTTACCCCACCTGAACCGAAAGCATGCTGATAGCACCCATCTCCATCCCTTCCACCGGGATAGACACGGGTTCATCTGTGCCACGCGCACCCAACACATACAGCAACGGCAGGTAATGGTCAGGGGTCGGGTTAGACAATTTCGCCCCTTCGTGTTGCAGGTAATTCACCAGCGGATTGTTCTCGATATCGCCCTGATAATCCAGGTTATCCAGCACATACTGGTTGAAGCTTTCCGCCCACGGATAGGCTTCAGTTGCGCCTTCCCAGCGTAACATGCGCAGGTTATGCACCACATTGCCGCTGGCAACAATCATCACGCCGCTATCACGCAACGCCGCGAGTTTACGTCCCAGCTCAAAGTGCCAGGCAGCGGGTTTGGTGCCATCGACGCTCAGCTGTACCACTGGGATATCGGCATCAGGATACATTTTCACCAACACGCCCCATGAGCCGTGGTCAAATCCCCATTCCTGATCGAGATGCACCGCCACCGGTGCCAGCAAATCCGCCACTTCCTGAGCCAGTTCCGGTGAACCCGGAGCCGGGTAACGCACATCAAACAACGCCTGCGGAAAACCGCCGAAGTCGTGGATGGTGCGCGGATTGTTCATCGCCGTCACCGCCGTGCCGCGCGTGTACCAGTGCGCCGATACCGCCAGAATCGCGCGTGGACGCGGTAGTGTTGCGCCTAAATGCTGCCAGGCCTGGGTATAGCGGTTGTCTTCCAGCACGTTCATCGGGCTACCGTGGCCGAGAAACAGAGCGGGCATACGGGTGTTGCTCATGATTAATCCTCTGACGAAGTGTCGTTTTCTTAAGCTTAAGATACGCCGATTCGTTGCCGGATTAACGCTGATAACCATGATGATCTTTATCAGGGAATTTGAATAAGAAAGGGGGTGAGCAAGGGGCATAAAAAAGGCCGGATGATGATCCGGCCTCAGGGGATGCTGTGTCGGCTTAGCTTGCCTGACGGGTTTCGCGCTGACGGCGATACGCCACCAGATCTTCAATTGTCACTACCGGCATATCATGCTGCTTAGCAAACACAATCGCTTCCGGAGCATGCGCCATGCTGCCATCATCGTTGGTCAGTTCACACAGCACACCCGCAGGTTTGAAGCCGGCAAGTGTAACCAGATCGATGGTGGCTTCGGTATGACCACCACGTGCCAGCACGCCGCCTTCACGGGCGCGCAGCGGGAACACATGGCCCGGACGGTTCAGATCGCTTGGTTTCGCGCCATCAGCAACAGCGGTACGAATAGTGGTGATACGATCTTTGGCAGAAACGCCAGTGGTCACACCCTGCGCGGCTTCGATAGTCACGGTAAAACCGGTGCCGAAGGAGCTGGTGTTGTTCTCCACCATCATCGGCAGATCGAGCTGCTGACGGCGTTCTTCAGTCAGGCACAGGCAAACAATGCCGCTGCCGTGGCGGATGGTCAGCGCCATCTGCTCAACAGTCATGGTTTCGGCGGCAAAGATCATGTCGCCTTCGTTTTCACGATTTTCATCGTCCAGCACCATCACACCGCGACCATTACGCAGTGCATCGATGGCGCGTTCTACACGCTGTTCCGGCGTGCCAAATTCAGAAAGTAGCGTCTGATTCATGGTAAAAAACCTTTATTTAAAATATGAGTTACCAGAATCAGGGCGAGCTTAGGAGTGCGTAAAAAACACATGGCAATAACGTGATACGGGCATAGCCCGTTTGATGTCGTTACCCTCTCCCATCCGGACTTTAACCGTCGGCCCCGGAATTACACCGGATCTGCTGACCTTCCACTTTGCAGTGGAAGCGCTCGCGGGCTTTCAGCCGAAGCTGATTTACCGCCGGTGGGGAATTTCGCCCCGCCCTGAGAATAAGCAAAATCACTATAGCGCCAATCATCTGGTCGGGCAATCAACAAAAGCGCAAATGCTTTTGCATTTCCTGCTGTGCAGATTTCAGGTTTAACCTTTTCGTTTCTGGCATTACACTTAAGGCTTATAAAGACCGAACACGTGCTGTCATCGGCCCCGTAACCAGGAAATTATCATGATCGACACGAAAAAAATTGAACAACTGGCTCGCCAGGTGCACGAAGCCATGCCAAAAGGAATTCGCGAATTTGGCGACGATGTCGAAAAGAAAATTCGTCAGGTTTTGCAGGCGCAATTAACCCGTATGGACCTGGTTAATCGTGAAGAGTTTGATGTGCAGACCCAGGTACTGCTGCGTACCCGCGAGAAACTGGCGGCGCTGGAACAGCGTCTGGCTCAGCTGGAAAGCCGCAGCGTGCCACCCGCCGCTGACGTGGTGAAGGCTGAAGAAAGCAAATAAAAAATGGGAGCCTGAGGCTCCCATTTTTATGCCGCTTAATGGCTGCGAATGGTTTTGATGATATTGGTGGTAGAGATACCGTCTTCAAAGTTGAGCACCCGCACGTCACCGCCGTTGGCCCACACCTCTTTACTGCCTGCGATATCTTCCGGTTTGTAGTCACCGCCTTTCACCAGCAGGTCCGGCAGCACTTCAGCGATCAGGCGCTGCGGCGTGTCCTCTTCGAATGACACCACCCAATCCACCGCCTCCAGTGCACCCAGGACAATCATACGATTTTCCAGCGGATTGACCGGACGCGTCTCGCCTTTCAGGCGTTTGGTCGAGGCATCACTGTTAACCGCCACAATCAGACGATCGCCCAACTTGCGCGCATTCGCCAGGTAGGAAACATGTCCCGCATGGAGGATGTCGAACACACCATTGGTCATCACCACTTTTTCGCCGCGCTGGCGAGCCATTGCCACCGCGGCTTTCAGCTGTTCCTCGTCCATAACGCCAAAACCGCTGTCCGGGCGGGCATGGATCGCATTCTCCAGTTCAACCGGGCTGACAGTTGACGTACCCAGCTTGCCAACCACCACACCCGCCGCCGCATTCGCGAGGAAACACGCTTCTTCAAGGCTTTCACCCGCAGCCAGTACCGCAGCCAGCACACCAATCACCGTGTCACCGGCACCCGTCACGTCATACACTTCCTGCGCCTGGGTGGGCAGATGCAGCGGTGCTTTACCCGGTTGCAGCAAGGTCATCCCATTCTCTGAACGGGTCACCAGCAACGCAGAAAGATCATAATCGGCCATCAGTTGCACGCCACGGCTGACAATCTCGTCTTCGTTTTTGCATTTGCCAACTACCGCTTCAAACTCTGACAGATTCGGCGTCAGCAGCGTAGCACCGCGATAGCGGGCAAAATCGGTGCCTTTCGGGTCGATCAATACGGGCACTTTGGCTTCGCGCGCCAGCTGGATCATGGTCTGCACGCTATTCAGCGCCCCTTTGGCATAGTCAGACAACACCAGCGCTCCCGCCTGGGCCAGCGACTGACGCAGACGCTGATGGATCGGCTCAGGATCGACCTGCTCAAACCCCTCTTCAAAATCGAGACGAATCAGCTGCTGATTACGCGACAGTACGCGCAATTTGGTAATGGTCGGATGGCTTTTTACCGCCACGAAATCGCAGTCCACCTTCACCTGCTGCAATGTGCTGCTCAGCACACGCGCCGCATCATCTTCGCCGGTCAGGCCAATCAGACGTGAAGCCGCCCCCAGTGCTGCAATGTTCATCGCCACGTTGGCCGCGCCGCCAGGACGCTCCTCCACGGTATCCACTTTCACCACCGGCACCGGTGCTTCAGGAGAGATACGGCTGGTAGGGCCATACCAGTAGCGGTCTAACATCACATCACCGACAACCAGCACAGCGGCCTGGTTAAATGCGGGCAGTGTTACTTTCATTCCAGAGACTCCAGACTGCGATAAAAATAGTGCGCGGATAATAGCACAGAATGCTTAGTGTTCCGCGCTGTCAGATTCAGCCAGCCAGCGTTGCCAGCTGGCATTAACCGTAGCGCGTTCTGCCGCAAAGGCTTCCGGCTCCACATGACCAGGCAGCTCCTGCAAAGCCAGATGATGCAACGCATCGCGCAGGGTGACATAAGCATGCGTCAGCGCTCGCGCCTCCTCATCCGGCATAATGTCGTGCTGCGCCATCAGCTCAAAGATGCGCACATTATCAGACCAGCGTGTCAGAGCGGGCTGCCGGGCGGCGTAGCATAAGACAAGATATTGCGCGATGAATTCAATATCGGTAATGCCGCCTTCATCAGTTTTGATTTCCCAGCGCCCTTTATGTTTGTTACTCAGGTGCGCCCGCATTTTTTCCCGCATCTCACGTACGTCTTTACGCAGCGTATCTTCATCCCGTGGCAGACAGAGAATGCCGCGTCGGATCTGATTGAATTGTTCGCACAGCGCCGCTTCGCCAAACACAATGCGCGCACGCACCAGCGCCTGATGTTCCCAGGTCCAGGCCTCGTTACGCTGATAATCATCAAACGCGGCAAACGTGCTGACCAGCATCCCGGCCGCACCGGACGGGCGCAGGCGTGCATCCACTTCATACAAAATGCCGGAGGAGGTACGCGTGCTGAACAGATGCATCACTCGCTGTGCCAGACGCAGATAGAACTGCCGACCATCAATGGCACGTTCGCCGTCAGTCACCGCGTCATCCGGGCAGTCATGCAGGAAAACCAGGTCGAGGTCGGAGCTGTAGCCCAGTTCCCAGCCGCCGAGCTTGCCGTAACCCACCACGGCAAAACCCCGTTCGCCGTCATGAGTCAGATGGGACGGACGCCCATAACGCTGCACCATCATGTTCCACGCCTGCTGAACCACCGATTCGATAATCGCTTCGGCCAGCCAGGTTAAGTGATCACTCACTTTCATCACCGGCAGCGTTTCGGCGATGTCGGCTGCCGCGATGCGCAGATGCTGCGCCTGCTTAAACTGGCGCAACGCCTCCAGCTGCTGCTCTTCATCATCCGTGGGAATGCGCATCAGGTACTGGCGCAGTTCATCACGATAGGCATCCGTGGCGGTGGGTTGATACAGCGTCGCCGGGTCGAGCAGTTCATCCAGCAGCAAGGGATAACGCGCCAGCTGGCTGGCAATCATCGGTGAGGCGGCGCACAGACGAATCAGATGACGTAACGCGCCGTGGTATTCGGTTAACAGCTCCAGATAGGTGCTACGCGTCAGGACACCAAGTAGCAGCGGTGTCAGGCGGCTAAGGATCACCGCCGCATCGGGACGTGGGCAAACCTCGCTCAGCAGGCGCGGCATCAGTTGATCGAGCGCCTGACGACCGCGTGGCCCAATGGTGCGACGCCCCACATCCAGACGAAAAGCGTTCAGCGCTTCATACAACACACGTTGCTGTGCTTCATCCAGCTGCGGCACCAGCGCCGCCAGTTCGCTCTCTTCGAGCGTGTCCTGCCACAACACCGCAAATTCGGCCAGCTCGCGCTGGTCATCGATATCTGGCGTATCGTCGCCAATCAATTCATCGAAAATGGCACGCACACCCGCCATATGCTGTTCAAGGCTGGCAATCAACGTTGGCCAATCCGCTGCCCCCATGCCCCAGGCCAGGCGCTGACGGTCAAGATCGTTTTCCGGTAACGTCTGGGTTTGTTCATCATTCAGGCTTTGCAGCAGGTTTTCCAGACGACGTAAGAACAGATACGCCTCGCGCAAATGCTCTACCTGCTGCGCCGTCAGTAAACCCAGTTCGCCAATCGCCGCAAGCGTGGGTAACAAGGATCGCAGTTGAAGTGAACGCTCACGTCCACCGCGTATCAGCTGAAATACCTGCACGATAAACTCGGTCTCGCGGATACCGCCCGCACCCAGCTTGATGTTGTCTTTCAGGCCACGGCGGCGAACTTCACGGGCAATCATCCCCTTCATGTTACGCAGCGATTGGATGACGCTGAAATCGATGTAACGGCGATAGACAAAAGGCCGCAACATTTGCTGCAATTCCTGGCTCCAGCGTCCATGGTCATCGCCCATCAGACGCGCTTTGACCATGGCATAGCGCTCCCAGTCGCGCCCCTGCTCCTGATAATAATCTTCCAGCGCGGCAAAACTCAGCACCAGAGGACCACTATCGCCAAACGGACGCAGACGCATATCCACCCGGTAGACAAAGCCATCCACCGTCGGTTGATCGAGCACTTTTATCAAACGCTGGCCCATGCGGGTAAAGAACTGGGCATTATCGAGTTCACGCCGACCACCGCGAGTTACGCCGTTTTCCGGCCAGGCAAAAATCAGGTCGATATCTGAGGAGAAATTAAGCTCGTTGCCGCCCAGTTTGCCCATGCCAAGAATCAACATCGGCTGGGGTTCACCGGCTTCATTGCAGGGGGTGCCAAAATCGCGACAGCAATCCTGCCATACCCAGTCACGCGCTGCTGCAATCAGGGTTTCGGCCAGCACGCTGAGTTGTTGCAAACTCTGTGTGGTGCTGGCCTGATGCAGACACTGCATCCAGGCGATACGCACCAGCATATGGCGGCGGAACAGACGCAGCTCACGCATCAGGCTGGCTTCGCCATCCACATTTTCTAGCGTCTGATTCAGCCAGCTGGCATACGACTGCCACTCATCAGGCTCAGGGGGTTGTTGTTGTAGCTGTTGCCACCACTCAGGGTGCTGCTGCAGGTTGTCGACAATAAAGTCACTGAAAGCGAGCGCACCTGCCTGCTCAGGCGTCAGTGCGTCGGGCGACACATTGAGCTTTTCCGCCGCACTGGTCAGTTGCGCCTGCATCAGCGCCGATAACGGTAACAACATCTTCCCTCCCTGATTCTGTTTTGTGTGGCGTTAGCGTGGTGTCCCGCTGTTAAGCCAGAATGGGGCCTGCTTCACCGCCTGATTCACCAGCGTATTCAGGCCTCGCTCCTGCTGGATGGCAATGGCATGTTGCAATGTCTGCCAGCCTGACAGCCAGTTGTTCACCTCTTCAGCCGGATACGCCCCTGCCAGCAGATGCACCGCCAGCAGCTGGCGATTCAGACGCGTGGCTTTATCCTGAAACTCATTAAACAGCTGCACATCGGCAAACGTGTCTTTCAAATCAGCGGTGATACGGCTCAGCATAATGTCGCTAAAGCGTTTGAATGAACCCTGCAGTTTGCTTTTGCTCTTATCATCCAGCCAGTTTTGCCATTGCGCCTCTACCAACCAGTGAGTAAGCGCTAACTGAGCATCGACAGAGCTGAGTGAAAAACTGAGAGCCGACGCATCCTGCTGGCTATCGGCCAGCAACTCTTCTATACGGGTCAGCTTCTGCCGCAAATCACTGCTGGCTTTACGCGGCACCAGCGCACCAAATAGCGAGAATGCCTGACGCAGGGTTTCTAATGCCTCCAGCACCGACGCTCGCGCTGCCGGATTACCACGCAACCACACTTCTTCATGGTATTGCCAGTGATTCAGCCCTGCGGACAACGCGTTGATCATGCCCTGCTCTACCGTCGCCTTTGCCGGGATTTTCAGTAGCGGCAGGTTGCGCAATGGGCGCGGTGTATTGCCCTGTGCCAGCTGATAACCGCGGGCGGCTTTGCTCAGGCTGCCGAGGCGCAACCCTCCCATAGCAATAAGCTGTTGGGCAAATTGCAGCAGATCTTTACGCTGCCCCTGCTTCAACTCCAGCTCCACCTCATATAAAGGTTCGCTGAACTCACCAGCGGCTACCGCTCCGCGATCAAACGCCACCTCAATTTCGCTATCGGCAAACTGCAGCAGCCACATCTCGCGCTGGAAATGGGTGCTGAACAGGGGTTCCAGCCGTTGCTGCAACGCTGCCACATCTGTTCCCTGCGGCCAGATTTCGGCGGGTAACAAGGCGATATCCAAATCCGGCGTGTTGATATCGACGTTATATTCCGGTCGCTGATGCAACCCACCCACGCTTTTTCCTGCCGCTTTGAGCGTCATTTCATAGCGCTGGTCGACGCCGCGAATGCGCAGTCCCATATCCCAGCGCCGCAGCTGGTTGTCATCGGTTTCAAAATAGATGTTGGTCAGCTCACGCGCTGATACATGTTGATGAGGCCATGCTGCAAGAGTTGTAGCCAGTTTTTCGGCCGCTTCCGGCGTGGCAATGAACTTTAATTCGATTTCGATGGTCATAATTTTTTATTGAATACGCTGCTGGCACTTAAGAAGTTAATCTGGCGAAGAGTAATGCACAGAATGCATGCTGTCTCGGCTTTCTTTTGCTTTTACGACCCTTTTCACTCCAGATTGAGACCAGGATAGTTCTCATTCAGATTTATGGGAAGCCTCTCCAGACTGTGCCGGTAATTTTACGCCATGACGAAAAATTGATATCGAATGAAAAAAATCACACTTGCAGCTCTTTCATTGCTGGCTTTCAGCGCCATCACTCCAGCTCATGCAGACGAAAAACGTTACATCTCCGATGAATTATCCACCTGGGTGCGCAGCGGCCCTGGCGATCAATTTCGCCTGGTTGGCAAGCTGAATGCCGGGGAAGAAGTACAGTTGTTGCAAACCAACAACGATACGCAGTACGGCCAGATTAAAGATTCGCAGGGTCGCACCACCTGGATTCCTCTCTCCCAGTTGAGTGCCGATCCCAGTCTGCGTACCCGCGTGCCGCAGCTTGAGCAGCAGGTGAAGGACCTTACCGACAAACTGCAAAACATCGACAACAGCTGGAATCAGCGTACGTCCGATATGCAGAACAAGGTAGCCAGCAGCGATAGCACCATCAACGGCCTGAAAGACGAAAATCAGAAGCTGAAAAACGAGCTGATTGTCGCGCAGAAAAAAGTCAGTGCCGCTAACGTTCAGCTGGATGACAAACAGCGCACCATTATCATGCAATGGTTTATGTATGGCGGTGGCGTGCTGGGCGTGGGTCTGTTACTGGGTCTGTTGCTGCCGCATATGGTGCCGCGTCGCAAAAAGAACGATCGCTGGATGAATTAAGCCGATCATTGTTCTTTTTTTGGGAGGGGATCGTAAGATGCCCCTTTTGGCATGCCCGAATTTTGGCCAAACTGTGCAACAATTAGAGATTGATGCGTGCCCGACACGCAAAGGTAGATGGCCTCTGGAGTAGTTGAGTGAAGACGTTTCTGGTCGGTGGCGCAGTGCGTGATGCGTTGTTGCGTTTACCGGTAAAAGATAAAGATTGGGTCGTGGTAGGCACCACGCCTGATGCGATGCTGGCGCAGGGCTTTCAGCAAGTTGGCCGGGATTTTCCGGTTTTTTTGCATCCACAAAGCCGCGAAGAGTATGCGCTGGCGCGTACTGAGCGCAAAAGTGGTAACGGATATACCGGGTTTGTGACCTGGTTTGCGCCGGATGTCACGCTGGAGCAGGATTTGCTACGACGCGATCTGACCATCAATGCCATCGCGCAGGCGGATAGTGGTGAGTTAATCGATCCCTATTCCGGACAGCGCGATCTGGCCGATCGTATCCTGCGCCATGTTTCCGCCGCTTTTAATGAAGATCCCCTGCGCGTCTTACGCGTGGCGCGGTTTGCTGCCCGTTTTGCCCACCTGAACTTCCGTATCGCTGGTGAAACTCAGGCGTTGATGCGTGATATGGTCTCCAGTGGCGAGCTGGTGCATCTCACGCCCGAACGCGTCTGGAAAGAAACGGAAAAGGCACTGCTGACGCGTAATCCACAGGTTTATTTCCAGGTACTGCGTGATTGCGGCGCGTTGCAGGTGCTGTTCCCGGAACTCGATAATCTGTATGGCATCCCCGCCCCCATCAAATGGCACCCGGAGATTGATAGCGGTATCCATTCGTTGATGACTCTGACGATGGCAGCTGCGCTGTCCGACCAGCTGGATGTGCGCTTTGCCACGCTGTTCCACGACGCAGGTAAAGCCCTCACACCGCCGGAGAAGTGGCCGAGCCATCATGGTCATGGTCTGGCCGGAGTGCCGATTGTGGCAGCCTTATGTGAGCGGTTGCGCGTACCCAACTCGGTGCGTGATCTGGCACTGCTGGTCACCGAATTTCACGATATGGTTCACACCATCGAACGCCAGCCAGCCGCAGCGCTGATTGCGCTGTTTGATCGCATTGATGCCTGGCGCAAGCCGCAGCGTGTGGAGCAAATGGCGCTGACCAGCGAAGCCGATGCTCGCGGCCGAGCCGGGCTGGAAAACAATGCCTATCCGCAGGGTGATTATCTGCGCACAGCATTCTCGCTGGCACAGGCCGTTCCCACCAAAGCCGTGGTGGACGCTGGATTCAAAGGAGCAGAAGTTCGGGAAGAGTTAACACGGCGGCGAATTGAGGTACTGCAGGAAAGGCTGATTAACGCGCGGCCAGCGTAACTGGCCGCGCATTGCATCACATGAACAGCATGTAAACCACGCCCGCGATGATAAAGCGGTAGATGGCAAATGAGACAAAGGAGATGCGTTTAATCAGCTCAAGGAAGGCTTTGATGGCAACCAATGCCACCACGAAGGCGGTGACAAAGCCAACGGCGAACATCGGCAGATCCTGCATCGTCAGGAAGCCAATGCTTTTGTACAGATCCAGCACTGTCGCACCCATCATCATCGGTACTGCGAGGATGAAGGAGAACTCCGATGCAGCATAGCGGCTCACGCCCATCAGCATACCGCCAGAGATGGTGGCCCCCGAACGTGAGAAGCCCGGCCACAGCGCCAGACACTGGAAGCAGCCAATCATAAACGCCTGACGATAGGTAATATCGTCAATCCCCACCGCTTTCGGCTGCTTTGGTTTAAGGTATTCCGCCACCAGCAGCAGCACACCCCCCACCACCAACGCATACATCACGTTAATCGGGTTGAACAGCGATTTGATTTTATCGTGCAGCAGCAAACCAATGACCACCGCAGGCACCATACCCAGCAGGATATGAATCAGAGTCAGATGGCCTTTGCCGGTACCTTCATGTTTCACTTCACCAAAATGAATACCGATTAAGCCAAAGAGTCGACGCCAGAACATCACCACGACAGCAAGAATAGAACCGAGCTGAATCACCACTTCAAAGGTATCGGCGGTGTCGCCTTCAAAACCTAACAAGTGGCCAACAATAATCATGTGGCCAGTGGACGAGACCGGTAAGAATTCGGTCAGACCTTCCACTATCCCCAGGATTGCAGCTACCCACAGCTGATGAATATCTGCCATCAAATTTTCCTCTATCCGTTTTAAACAGTAAAAAGGCGGTCGCATCTGCCTACCGCCTTAAATTATGCCTGCGCCAGTCTGAAGGAAACCTTAAGGTTTCCGGTAACTAAGCCGCACTAAACGCAACGGCTCTCGCTGAGACACACCATAATTTGGTTTGGTTTCATTGTGATGGCAATCACGTCAGATTTATTTAGGAATAGTCCCGCGCTCAATTCGTACGCCAACCGTGGCTGCCTGCGCTACAGCCCCCGGTTTTCCTACGCGGATGCGCACGCCGGGCGTTTTGAAACGATTCATCAACAGATCCGCAATTTCTTCCGCTACCCGTTCAACCAGAGCAAAACGCTGCCCGTTAAGATGGTTTAAAATTGCCTCGGTGACATCGGCATAACTGAGGCAATCATCGACATCATCGCTGGCAGCCGCCTGGCGGTTATCCCACGCCATTTCGACATCGAGCACCAGCTTCTGCTGCATGCCCTGCTCCCAGTCGTAAACGCCAATAGTGGTGAACACGGTGAGTTGCTCAATAAATACGATATCCATGATGTAGTCTCTGTTTTTGGCTAAGCCGGATACCACTTCCGGCGGATTATGCGTATTATCCACACTTACCGAGAACAAAACGACCCTACAGGAACGGTATGGAACTATGAGTGCTATCGCGCTTGGTATGATTATTTTCGCGTATCTTTGCGGCTCCATTTCCAGCGCGATACTGGTGTGCAAACTCGCTGGTCTGCCGGATCCACGCACCCAGGGTTCAGGTAACCCCGGTGCGACGAATGTGTTACGTATCGGGGGGAAAGCACCCGCCGCTGCGGTACTGATCTTTGATATCGCCAAAGGGATGCTGCCGGTGTGGATCGCTTATCTGCTGCATATTCCGCCGTTGTATCTTGGCCTGACGGCGATTGCCGCCTGCCTGGGCCACATCTATCCCGTTTTCTTTCGTTTTCGCGGCGGCAAAGGCGTGGCGACAGCGTTTGGTGCCATTGCGCCGATTGGCTGGGATCTGACCGGATTGATGACCGGTACCTGGCTGCTGACGGTGCTACTGAGCGGCTACTCGTCGCTGGGTGCGATTGTCAGCGCGTTAATCGCCCCTTTTTATGTCTGGTGGTTTAAGCCGCAATTCACCTTTCCGGTGTCGATGCTTTCCTGCCTGATTTTGCTACGTCATCACGACAACATTCAGCGTCTGTGGCGTGGTCAGGAAAATAAAATCTGGAAGCGGAAAAAAAAGCAGCAGAAATAAAAAAACCGGCGCGCAGGCCGGTTTTTTTATGTCAGATGGCAGGCAGTTCAGCCAGCGGCCAGCGCGGTCGGACACTGACGCCCAGTTCACCCCGTGTTCCGCCTTTCAGTCGCACCATACCCGCATAAGCAATCATGGCACCGTTATCGGTACAGAATTCCGGGCGTGCGTAAAATACTTCACCACCGCGCGCGCGCATCATCTCCGCCATGCGCTCGCGTAACGTGCGGTTGGCGCTGACGCCGCCGGCGATCACCAGACGTTTGAACCCCGTCTGCTCCAGAGCACGCTTGCATTTGATCATCAGCGTATCCACCACCGCATCTTCGAAGGCACGGGCGATATCGGCACGTGCCTGATCGTCGCCCGCATGTTCGCGGATGGTATTGGCAGCGAAGGTTTTCAGGCCGGAGAAGCTGAAATCAAGGCCGGGGCGATCGGTCATCGGGCGCGGGAAAGTGAAACGACCCGGCGTGCCCTGCTGTGCCATGCGCGAGAGCATCGGGCCACCCGGATAGTCGAGGCCCAGCAGTTTGGCGGTTTTGTCGAAAGCTTCACCCGCCGCATCGTCAATGGATTCGCCCAGCAGGGTGTATTCACCAATGCCGGTGACGCTAATCAGCTGGGTGTGACCGCCCGAAACCAGCAGCGCCACAAACGGGAATTCCGGCGGGTTGTCTTCCAGCATGGGGGCCAGCAGATGGCCTTCCATATGATGGACTGGCACCGCAGGAACATTCCAGGCGAATGCCAGCGCACGACCAATGGTGGCACCAACCAGCAGCGCACCGACCAAACCTGGTCCGGCCGTATAGGCCACGGCATCAATCTGCTGCGGCTGCAATCCAGCCTGTTTCAACGCCGCCTGAATCAGCGGCACGGTTTTACGCACATGATCGCGCGATGCCAGTTCTGGCACCACACCGCCGTAATCGGCATGCAATTTTACCTGGCTATATAATTGATTTGCCAGCAGACCGGACGCATCGTCATAAATCGCGATGCCGGTTTCATCGCAGGACGTTTCAATACCCAGAACTCGCATAGCTTTTCGTACCCTCTTCTTGCGGCGCGCAGTGTACCACAGGGAGATCACCGGCCGGGCAACTTTGACCGCGAAAAAGTGTTTTTCCGTCGCACAAAGAGTGCGCTATACTCCACGGCCTGAAAAAACCGGCAGCCGCAAGGCACAAGCCCCTGTTGGTTTCAATTTGTTCCTGGTGCTTTACAAGCCAACCTCGGTTGGAGTAGAATTATGCACCATTTTGAAATGTGCTGGCGCCGCAGTCAGCAGCAAAAACCGAATTTTATCGAGGTGAGAGTTACATGCCGGTAATTAAAGTACGTGAAAACGAGCCGTTCGACGTAGCACTGCGTCGCTTCAAGCGTTCCTGCGAAAAAGCAGGCGTTCTGGCTGAAGTTCGTCGTCGTGAGTTCTATGAAAAACCGACTACCGAACGTAAGCGCGCTAAAGCGTCTGCAGTTAAGCGTCATGCCAAGAAACTGGCTCGCGAAAACGCACGCCGCACTCGTCTGTACTAATTTCTTTCGGAGGTTCGCCTCCGCCGCGTGATAAACGCAGACAGAGTCAAGTAAGAGGCCGTGCTTTCCGAAAGGAAGCGCGGCTTGTTGCCGTTTATGAGCTGAAAAACCGGGGCTTATGGCTGGACGAATTCCACGCGTATTTATCAATGACTTACTTGCCCGCACGGACATCGTGGACCTTATCGATGCCCGCGTTAAGCTGAAAAAGCAGGGTAAGAACTATCATGCGTGCTGCCCATTCCATAACGAGAAAACCCCCTCTTTCACCGTAAACGGTGATAAGCAGTTTTATCACTGCTTCGGCTGTGGTGCCCATGGCAATGCTATCGACTTCCTGATGAATTTCGATCGTCTGGAGTTTGTCGAAAGCATTGAGGAACTGGCCACACAGCACGGCCTTGAAGTGCCTTATGAAGCGGGCAACGGCCCCAGCCAGATGGAACGCCATCAGCGCCAAAGCCTTTATCAGCTGCTGGAAGGTCTGAACACCTTCTATCAGCAGAGTCTGCGTCAATCGCAGGCCCAGCCCGCTCAGCAATATCTCGCCACGCGTGGCCTTAGCCAGCAAGTGATTGATCACTTTGCCATTGGCTATGCACCGCCCGGCTGGGATAACGCGCTGAAGCGTTTTGGTCAGCAGAAAGAGGATCGTGAGTCGCTGATGGAAGCAGGCATGCTGGTCAGCAATGACAAAGGCCGCACTTACGATCGTTTTCGCGACCGGGTCATGTTTCCGATTCGCGATAAACGCGGCCGGGTGATTGGTTTTGGTGGCCGTGTGCTGGGCAACGATACGCCGAAATACCTGAACTCGCCGGAAACACCGATTTTCCATAAAGGTCGTCAGTTGTATGGCCTGTATGAAGCGCTGAAAAATCATCCGCAACCGGCTCGTCTGCTGGTGGTGGAAGGGTATATGGATGTGGTGGCCCTGGCGCAGTTCGGCATTGATTATGCCGTTGCCTCGCTGGGAACTTCGACCACTGCGGAACATATTCAGCTGCTGTTTCGCTCGACGGAAAACGTGATTTGCTGTTACGACGGTGACCGTGCCGGCCGTGAAGCCGCCTGGCGTGCACTCGAAACCGCATTGCCTTACATGAATGACGGTCGTCAGCTACGCTTTATGTTTTTGCCTGATGGCGAGGACCCGGACACGCTGGTGCGCAAAGAAGGCAAAGCCGCGTTTGAATCAAGGATGGAGCAGGCTATGCCGCTCTCCACGTTTCTGTTCGACAGCCTGCTGCCGCAGGTTGATCTGAGTACGCGCGACGGTAAAGCACGCCTGAGTACGCTGGCGTTACCGTTGATCAGGCAGATCCCCGGTGAAACCTTGCGTATTTATATGCGTCAGGAATTAGGTAATAAACTCGGCATTCTTGACGATAACCAGTTAGAGAAGTTATTGCCGAAGCAGGCTGAGAGTGGAGCCGCACCCACCGCACCACCGCTGAAGCGCACAACCATGCGCGTGCTGGTGGCGTTACTGGTGCAGAACCCGCAATTTGCCGCCATGGTACCTGCTCTCGAAGGTCTGGAGCAGTCAAAAATGGCGGGTTTACCGCTGTTTGTGGAGTTAGTCAGCCGTTGTTGTGAGAATCCTGGCCTGACGACCGGACAGCTACTAGAGTTATATCGCGGGACAAATTTTAGTCAGACCCTTGAAACACTGGCCACCTGGAACCACATGATAGTGGATGAAGAGGCGGAAACGGTGTTCCAGGATTCTCTGGCGAGTCTTTACGATTCCGCGCTGGAACAGCGTCTTGAAGCGCTCATTGCACGCGATCGTACCGAAGGATTAAGTGCTGCCGAACGCCGCGAATTCTGGGCACTGAGCCAGGCACTGGCAAAGAAATAACCGTTTTAGACGCTCTGGTTGCCGATACCGTTAAAATGGCAGGGAACCGGGGCGATAAGCATTAGCGGAACCAGGCGAGAAGCCTGGCCCGAAAAAAGCATCCAAGCGGCTTAAGTGCCGAATATCAGAGGGCAAATGCCCTGGCCGCGACGAAGGCAGCGGCAAAAACACAACGCCTTCACTGTTATTGTTGGCTCGCTGCCGACCGACACCAATCTAATTAACAGAAGTGTGGATACCGTCTTATGGAGCAAAACCCGCAGTCACAGCTTAAGCTACTTGTCACCCGTGGTAAGGAGCAGGGCTATCTGACCTATGCTGAGGTCAATGACCATCTGCCGGAAGATATCGTCGACTCCGATCAGATCGAAGACATCATCCAGATGATTAACGATATGGGTATTCAGGTGGTGGAAGAAGCCCCTGATGCCGATGATCTGATGCTGAATGAAAACAGTGCCGATACTGACGAAGATGCTGCGGAAGCCGCCGCTCAGGTGTTATCCAGCGTTGAATCTGAAATTGGCCGTACCACCGACCCAGTGCGCATGTACATGCGCGAAATGGGGACTGTTGAACTGCTGACGCGTGAAGGCGAAATTGACATCGCTAAACGCATCGAAGACGGCATCAACCAGGTTCAGTGCTCCGTTGCAGAATATCCGGAAGCAATCACCTATCTGCTCGATCAGTACGATCGTGTTGAAGCAGGCGAATCACGTCTGTCCGACCTGATCACCGGTTTTGTCGATCCGAACGCTGAAGAAGATCTGGCCCCTACCGCCACTCACGTGGGTTCTGAGCTGTCTGAAGAAGACCGCGATGACGACGATGAAGACGACGAAGAGAGCGACGACGACAGTTCTGATGACGATAACTCTATCGATCCGGAACTGGCGCGTGAGAAATTCGTTGAGCTGCGCACCCAGTACGAAACCACCCGTACGGTGATCAAGGCCAAAGGCCGCAGCCACGCCGACGCGGTTGCCGAAATTCAGAACCTTTCTGAAGTGTTTAAACAGTTCCGCCTGGTACCGAAGCAGTTCGACTACCTGGTAAATAACATGCGTGAAATGATGGAGCGCGTGCGTACTCAAGAACGCATCATCATGAAGCTGTGTGTTGAACTGTGCAAAATGCCGAAGAAAAACTTCATCACCCTGTTCACCGGTAATGAAACCAGTGAAAGCTGGTTCAAAGCCGCGCTGGCGATGAACAAGCCGTGGTCGGAAAAACTGCTGGAAGTGCAGGACGACGTCATGCGTTGCCTGCAGAAGCTGCTCCAGATTGAAGAAGAAACCGGTTTGACCATCGAGCAGGTGAAGGACATCAACCGTCGTATGTCTATCGGCGAAGCCAAAGCGCGTCGTGCGAAGAAAGAAATGGTGGAAGCTAACCTGCGTCTGGTGATTTCAATCGCTAAGAAATACACCAACCGTGGTCTGCAATTCCTCGACCTGATTCAGGAAGGCAACATCGGTCTGATGAAGGCGGTTGATAAGTTTGAATATCGTCGTGGTTATAAGTTCTCAACTTATGCCACCTGGTGGATCCGTCAGGCTATCACCCGTTCTATCGCCGACCAGGCGCGTACCATCCGTATTCCGGTGCATATGATTGAGACCATCAACAAGCTCAACCGTATTTCGCGCCAGATGTTGCAGGAAATGGGCCGCGAGCCGACGCCGGAAGAACTGGCTGAGCGTATGCTGATGCCGGAAGATAAAATCCGCAAAGTGCTGAAAATTGCCAAAGAGCCAATCTCTATGGAGACGCCGATCGGTGATGATGAAGATTCACATCTGGGCGATTTTATCGAGGACACCACGCTGGAGCTGCCGCTGGACTCTGCAACTTCTGAGAGCCTGCGTTCTGCCACCCACGACGTACTGGCTGGCCTGACCGCGCGTGAAGCGAAGGTACTGCGTATGCGTTTCGGTATCGATATGAATACCGACCACACGCTGGAAGAGGTAGGCAAGCAGTTTGATGTAACGCGTGAGCGTATTCGTCAGATTGAAGCCAAGGCGCTGCGTAAACTGCGTCATCCAAGCCGTTCCGAAGTGCTGCGTAGCTTCCTTGACGACTAATCGGTCTGAGATAAAAAAACCCCGGCTCGCCGGGGTTTTTTATTTCACTCGCTTTTCTGCAACCATAGATAAAGTTGTCGATAAGCAGCGGCCATCTCCTCCAGCGAAGCACGATTCAGGCCACTCGGATTGGGCAACACCCACAGCCGGGTATTGCCGAGAGTGTGTGGCTGCTCACCCCACTCCACTTTGCGCTGACGAAATGCGCGCTGGAACGCATCTTTTCCTAACACCGCCAATGCACGCGGCTGATAGTTCAGCACTTTCTCCTGCAATCGACTGCCACCATCACGCAGCTCATCCCCAGCCAATTCCGTCGCCTGCACCGTTGGTCTTTCCACCAGCATAGTAATGCCGCAGCTGGTCTCCAGCAGCCGCTGTTCCTGTTCCGGCTTAAGCTGTTCATGGGTGAATCCTGCCAGATGAATCACCTTCCAGAAGCGATTGCCCGGATGGGCAAAATGAAAGCCAGTATGCGCCGAGGAATGACCCGGATTGATGCCGCAGAACAGCACCTGTAAATGTGGAGCGATGATGTCGCGAATATTGTGATCACTCATGCCGGCTTCAACCCTGCACGCTGTTTCACGGACAGGCGACTGTCAGCCAGAATCTGACTCGCCTCAGTATCATCCGGGCAGGCGCGTGCCAGCGCCATCGCACCAACCATTTCAGCCAGGATGCTGGCGGCCAGCCTATCCGCCTGAGGATTGCCGAGTTCCTGTAGTGGCTGAGCCAGTCTCTGACGCACCACTTCGCGCCGCTGTGAAAATAGCGTCCGAGCCTCAAGTGGCAAATGCGCCATCTCGCTGGCAAGTGCGGGGAGCGGACAGCCCTCACCCGGTGTGACGCGATGCACATCGGAGAGATAATTATCGATCAGCTGGTTCAAACGCTGTGCCGGATCCTCAATCTGCACAATCGCCGCTAATCGTTGTGCGGAATCAGCAAACATCTGAGCAATCACCGCTTCTACCAACACATCACGTGAAGCGAAATGAGCATAGAAACCGCCATGCGTTAAACCAACGCGCTTCATCAACGACGCAACACCGATGCTTTCCGTGCCGCATTCACGCATCACTTTGGCTGCCTCATCCAGAATGCGCTGACGCGTGCGCGCTTTGTGACTCAGCTTTTCCATCCTCTGCTCTCCGGTTCATCAGTTACGGCAATCATAGTAATTATTACGACCATCATATTCCAGCTTGACGACAAATATTATGAGCGTCATATTTAGCACGTCAAATATGATAACCATCATTTCGAGGAATCGACCATGTCATCATCTCAACTGGCTTTGATCACCGGCGCATCCAGCGGTATTGGCGCTACCTACGCAAAACAACTGGCCGCCCGCGGCTATAACCTGATTCTGGTGGCACGCGATGTCGCTCGTCTGAATGCACTGGCGCAGAGCTTACGTGAATCGGCTGGCGTGGAAGTCAGCGTCTTACCTGCGGATCTCACCAAAACACAGGATTTACAGCGTATCGAACAGGAACTACGTGAAAATCACCACATCACGTTGCTGCTGAATAACGCAGGTATGAGCGTCGAAGGGGAATTTATCGATGCTGACCTGGAACGCATTCAAACCATGCTGGCGTTGAATATCGTGGCTCCTACCCAACTGGCCCACACTGCTGCACAGGCATTTCGTGCGCGTGGCCACGGCACCATTATCAATATTGCTTCCGTGCTGTCACTGATACATGAACAGTTCAACGGTGCCTACAATGCGACCAAATCCTTTGTGCTCACACTGACGCGCGCCATGCAGCGCGAGCTGGTTGATAGCGGTGTGCATGTACAGGCGGTTCTCCCCGGCGCGACCCGTACTGAGATTTTTGATCGTTCGGGCACTCCGATTACGGCATTTCCGGCAGAGATGTTGATGGAGGTTGAGGATCTGGTCAGTGCTGCCCTGCGCGGGCTCGACGCTGGTGAACTGGTAACCATCCCATCGCTGGAGAATACTGACCTGTGGCATGACTTCGACAATGCGCGTGTGGCACTCCAGCCATACTTATCCCGGAATAAACCGGCATCACGTTATCAGTAAGCACGATGGTAATGAGAGACAGGGCTTTCCCGCCCTGTCTCAGAATCATCTGCAGATTAGGTTATTTTTGCAACAATGGCCGTGGGATCTGCGAATTTTCTCATTGATATCAAAGAGTCAGAGGTTGGTTTAATTTTCAGCAACCAGCTATCAATGGCTGGATCGCCCTGGCGAGATACTTTATAATCCCCGCTCCGCTGGCCCCTTAGCTCAGTGGTTAGAGCAGGCGACTCATAATCGCTTGGTCGCTGGTTCAAACCCAGCAGGGGCCACCAAATTTAGTGATAAATATCATGCAATTAAGCCGCTCTCCGAAGCGGTTTTTTTGTAGCCAAAAAATCGATTGGCAGCAAAATGGCAGCAGATTTTTTCACCCTCCCCCACTGCCAGTGCTAGTCGTGTTGAACTGATCCACCTGCTTGTTTCACACAACTCTTAAAGGTGCTTACTGGAAAGAAATCCATGTTGTTTATGGGGATGCATAAGAGTTAGTCTGATATCTAGTCAATAGATGATTTGAACTAACGTTTGGTTTCAGGAACTAACGTCACAAAATGTGCTCTGTGTTAATCAACAGGTTCAGATCATCATTCCATTTTGATTCAATCGCTTAGTCAACCGTATTTTAAGATATCTTAATTAGGAAATATGATGGTAACCAGAGAAAGCATGAAACAATGGATCATTGAGTGCCTTCAAGAACGAAATGGCAGCGCCTGGCCCCGTGAGGTCTCAAAATATGTTTGGGATAACTATGAGTCAATACTCAAGTGCTCAGGTGATATGTTATATACGTGGCAATATGATATTCGTTGGGCAGCTCAACAATTGAGAGACGATGGTGTTCTTAGACCTGTAAATGGACGCAAAGATTTGCCATGGGAATTAGCGTAATAACAGAAAGTTTAATGTCTGTTTTTCACTTTGACTGATCGCATCGTCATGCAACCTTTCCGCTTGGTGTCGATAGCACACTCCATAAGGGTGAAAAATGTTATCTGCTTTCGGGAAGCTCTCATAGGTTATCCAAAAAGTTAGGCCGCAAAATCTGCGGCCTAACATGTAATTAAGGTTTAACTAACTGATACCAATCAACCTTTGAGTTATGATGCCATTGCCAGCCACCAAGTTCGATCCAGTCACTATTGCTTTCGTGGTCATATTCCCAATTGACCCTTGCAATCAAACCGGAAACCAAATTTGCATTGAAACCCTCGGAGAAGGACATTAGCTCAATTCCTGAGCAATCATTTTCTATATCATCTTCAGTTGGCAAACGAGTAAGTACCAATAGTGCTTGCTTTATCATGTGTAGTGCTCCAGATTATTGTTAGATGGATATAAAGAAAATACAGATAGTAAATCGAAAGAATGCCCATCTAATCTATTCTCAGCACAAGACCTTATCAATCAGACAAATCACTAAGGCACTTAAAATAAAACTTCATTACTGGGCCTCGTTATTTGTGTTTTATCTCTGTTGCTGCAACGCCTCTTAGCTGGCTGAGACTGCTTTTCAAAGAACCTTATCTGACTCTAATAACCTAGCCCATGGACTACACCGTTTTCCGTAATGCTCACAACCACAGTGGTTGCTGCTGGTTTCTTCCTGGATGCGGCGGCACAGGTTTAACGCTGCCCGGTTTCATGATGATCTCTGACACTGTCTCATGAGATTTGAAGGTGCAACTGCAATTGATGTTCTGGCACTGGTTATAACGTTCTTTGGTTGTTGCCGATACCTGAAAGCTGCTTCGTGTATGTGCGGCATTTCCGCACAGTGGACAATTCATCATTTTAACGCCTCCGCAATCCCAATTGAGATGGATATTAATCATTATTTCCCTTTTGCGATAGTATTCATTCCATTTCAAGAGAATCAATTTTTACTTCAAGATCCATACTGGTGGTAAATCCGCTGTCACTCAGGCTGTGCGTCAGCGTTGTGATAATCCATTCCCCGCCATCAATCTGCTGTTTAAACCCGCTTACCTTTACCGGCATTTCCGTGTAGAGATCAGCACGGCCACGCGCCAGCTGAATGGAGAACGTCGCAACGCCGCGTTGCAGACGCTCCCACTGCATTTTGGCGGCTCGCTCGGCGTTTGCCCTGGTGGCATAAGTCCTGCTCAGCACCAGCACGTTTTCATCCGTCCCGATCAGGTAGTCGCCCTGTTTAGCTTCCGGCTCCTTATTCGTTGCTGTGCTGGTTTTGTGGCGACGCTTCACCTTTGTCACTTCTTTCTTTTCCGGTTCACGCGTATGCAGCCAGCTGGCAATCACGCCGGTGTAGGCGTCACGGTCAGCCAGGGTAAAGCGGTGGCTGTCGCCATCTTTGCGCTGCAACGTCATCACCGGCAGGACTTTGCCGCTGGCCGTTTTCCCCTGCCCCTGACGGATAAACAGCAGGTTGCCGTTTTTTACGCAGGCAATCGCACCGCACTGACGCGCCAGCCGCATCAGGAAGCTGGCGTCTGATTCGTTGGTCTGGTCCAGATGGTCAATCGCCATCTTTGCCACGTCATCACCCAGCGCCATGTCCAGTTTGTGCCTGGCCGCAATCTCTTTCACCATGTCGCCCACGGTGGTGTCATGCCATGACTTTTCACGCCGGGTATTCAGCGTTTCCCGAAAATCCGCGCTGCGGGCACGAAGGACAAGCCGGTCAGGGCTGCCGGTGTGCTCGATTTCGTCCACGGTGTAACTTCCCTTTGGTGTCAGCAGCTGCCCCTGCCAGCCCAGCGCCAGCGAGAGCACCACGCCCCTACGCGGCAGCTGTAACTGGCCGTCGGCGTCGTCCAGCTCAATATCCAGCTGGTCGGCCTCAAATCCCCGGTTGTCCGTCAGAGTCAGGCTGATAAGCCGTTTCTCAATCTTCTGCGTGATGTCAGCCCCTTCCAGCGTCAGCCGGAACGCGGGCGCGTTAGCGGCCCCTGTTACCCATTCTGCACCGGTCATGACAGCAGCCCACCCACAGCAGACGTTAACTGACCGGCGGCACTGGTGGCCGCGCTTTTGATTGCCGTCAGCTGGTCGCTGAGGCTGCCGAACATCTCACCCAGCGACTCATCGGTACGTTTTAGCGTGAGCGTGAACTCAATACGACGGCAGACGCCGTTACTGAAAAACTCCGCTTTTGTCTGGCTCAGGCTCTCAATCACGAACATGCCGTAAATCGTCCCGCTCCCCTCAATCAGCGGCCACGCACGCCCCAGCTCGGCTATCTGTTCCAGCGCAAACAGCGACAGCCGCCCGCCGGTGATTTCCGGCAGCAGCACGCCGGACAGCGTCACGGTGTCGTTATCCGGTCCGAGGAACTGCACGGAAGGGCGAAAGCCAACCCGGTTGTTGGTCGGAAACCGCCAGCTGCGCTGGAGTTGCAGCTGCTGGTAAGGGACCGTCTTCAGCATAAAAACGAATAACCCCAGCGTCATCATCATGAATCAAACCCTCCCCGGTCACTGTAGGAACTGCGCGCCCGTGCCTGCGCGTGGCGCTCTTTTTCTTCCAGCCTGCGCATCAGCTCATCCAGCAGGTCGCCCGTGTTCTGCCCCGGCTGCTGCACAATATGGATATCGTATTTACCCTGCATGATGATCGGCGGCCCGGACTGCCCGGCACCGGCTGTGCCTGCTGCTGCGGTCTGCGCTTTCGCGGGCAGGGCCATCGGGTGCACCGGGCGGGCAGCGGCTGGCGTGGCGGCAACACCCATTGCCAGCGCGGCAGAGGCAGCCAGCGAAGCGGTGCGGCGGCGGCTGGTGATACTGGCCGGGCCGTTCACAATTTCCGGCCCGTTCTCGCCCACGATGCCGAACTGCCCGGACGGGATAAACCCGCCGGTGTCATACAGCCCGGCAAAGCCGGTTGCGGATTTCTCGCTGCGGCCCGGCACAACCGGCACGCCGGTCTTATCCCCGCCCGGCTTCAGAAAGTCCGGCAGGTAGTCGGTGAGTGAAGACAGCTTGCTTTTCAGCGCATCCCACTTCTCACTGACACCTGCCAGCAGGCCGTCAATCATCTGCGAGCCAGCAGCCTGGAATCGGGCGGGGAGTGCCTGCACATCCGCCACGATTTCATCCCATTTAGTGCTGATGTAGGTGCGTATTGCCGTCCAGACACCAGACACTTTTGTGCTGATTGCGTCCCACAGCGCGGCGAGTTTTGGTCCCAGCGTGTCCCAGTTCTGCCAGATATACAGCGCACCGGCAGCAATCAGACCGATAACTGCCAGAATGGGGTTTGCCATCATCAGCCGTCCCAGCCACAGCACGCCATTCCCGACAATACCCATTGCCCCACGGATAAGGCTGAAGGCGCTGACGGCTTTGATACCCAGCACGCCACAACTCAGGCGCAGCAGCGCCAGCGGGCCGAGAATTGCAGCAGCTGCCAGTGACAGGGCACCCACTGCCGTGGCGGCAATAGCAAACCCGGCACCCAGCTTAAACAATCCCGCCGTCAGCTGCGGGTGCTGCTTAACGAACTCACCCAGCGCGCTGGCAAGGTTGCCGAGCCAGTCAGCCAGTTGTTTCAGCGCGGGTGCAACGGTTTCCCCGATGGCGGCCATTGAGTTAGTAAACGAACCGGTAGCGGCTTCCCATTTGTTGCCCAGGGTGTTCAGTGAGGCGTCCACACGCTCGCGCAGTGATGCCTGATTTTCCAGTTTTGCAGCGGTTTCGCGGTAGCCATCAATCCCTTTGCTGATCATGATGTTCAGTGCCTGGAGGGTTTCGGCGTCATCGCCAAAAAGGGTATTGATAACCGACTGTCGCTTGCCGTCATTGGTGATTGTTTTCAGTTTCGCCAGCTGCGCATAAAGGTTCTCCAGTCCGGCAAACTGGCCTTTACTGTTCTGAAAATTCAGCGCGATGCCTGTTCCCTTCAGTGCGTTATTTGCCTTACCTATCTTTGTGTTGTTAAGTGTGGCCTGAAAAATCTTGCGGTAGGCGTTGCCTGCGGACTCACCGGCCATGCTCGCCTGATCGGCCATCACCAGCAGCGGCGCAAAAGTTTTTGCGGCGGTGATACCTTTCTGATGCAGGATGTCCATCGCACTGCCGATTTTAGAAAAGCCCTGGAGCATGTTGTCCGAATCAACGCCCGCATAAAATCCCTTCTGAATGATGTCAGTCAGGGCCATCATGTCCTTTTCACTGGTCTGCGTGGCGTCCTGTAATTTCGCCGCAAACTCTGCCGCATCGGTGGGAGCCATTTTCAACTGCACGCCGAGATAGGCGGTTGCTTCACCCAGCCCGCCTAAAATCGCCTGCGCGCTCATGCCCTGACGTCGCAGCATGGTCATCATGTTCTGAAAGTCCGCAGTGGTGCCGGGCAGTTTGTCGCCCAGGCTGACGGCCAGCCGGTTGATTTTCTCAAACTCCGGCGCGACTTTAGCCCCCGGTCCCATCAGGGAGGCGGCCATCTGCGTGGCGGCGTCTTCCGACTCGGCATAGGCACGCACCGGGGCCAGCATCGTCATGCCGGTGGTCACGCCGGTTGCCACCATGCCCGCGCCGTTTCCGGCCAGGCTGTTACGCATTGCGGTGGTCTTTTCATGGCGTGCCCGGATGGCGGCCAGTTTCTGCTGTCGTTCGCCCAGCTTACGCAGCTCTCCCTGCTGGCGCTCAATGGCTCCGCTGGCTGCGTTTGCATCCGTCTTCAGGCGGCGTTGAGCTGCACTCAGCTGCTTTGTATCGATCCCGGCGGCGTTCAGCGCCTCGCGTTGACGCTGCACGGACAGGCGCAGCCCGTTAAAGGTCTGCTGTAGCTCACTGGCGCGGGTCTTTGCCTGCTCCAGCACTCTGGCCTGTTGTGCCGTGGGCCGGTTCGTTGCGGCAAACTGCGTTGCCAGCGCGGCCGCTTCCTGCCGGGCAGTTGCCAGATTCTTTTCCGTGATGGCAAGCTGGGAACGGGTTTTGCGAAAACCATCAATACGGCCAGCCTGCTCGTTAAGCGTTTTCAGGCTGTCTTTGCTGGCCTTCAGGGCGGCGGACAGCTCCTTAGAGCCGTCACGCGCGTTGCGAAAGGGGCGGGTGATTTTATCCACCGCGCTTAATACCACCTGCATACGCAGGTTTTTGTCACTCATCGTCACCGGCTCCGCTGCGAAGAATTGCCCTGTGCCGCCACTCCAGCACTTCGGGCAGTGGCATATCGTCCGTAACGGAGGGCGGCCAGTGAAACACCGTGGCGATATCCGCCACTAAATCGTCTACCGTCAGGCCGTCGGGAAAGCCGACAGCGCCGACTTCGGCAACAAAAAAGTGACCACCTCCACCGACAGGGAAAGCAGGTCCGCCGGGTCCATTTCCACGATTTCGTGTGGCTGTAACGCCGGTACACTGATGCGCGGCAGCACCACCATCATGGCGTTCACGTCCATGTCCATCAGCGCCTGAAGGCGGGTGCCGCGCAGTGAGCCGGACTGCGGCTTGCGCAGCAATACCTGGGTGATGGTTTCCTTGCCGCGCTGGATGGGCGTATCCAGCTCAACGGTTTTTTCGGTGGTTTTGTCAGTCATGATTACGTTCCGCTAAAGATGTTAAAAGCGGCAGGGTTTCCCCTGCCGGGGTTATCAGAGGCCGAGTGCGTTACGGTGTTCTTCCATCAGATCGGTGCCATCCACAATGTGGATCATGTTCACGAGATCAATCTCGTAAAGCACTTCGCCGTTGATGGTCAGCTTCGCGTAGCTGTTGGTGCCGGACACTTTGGTGGTGCTGGATTCGCCGGTCTTCCACTCGCCGGAATCCAGCTCTTTGTGGCGGCCACGCACCACCAGTTCCACCGCCTGAATTTCGCCCGTGTCGTCGCGCTGGAGAGAGCCGGTAAAGCGCAGCTGAATGCCGTCCACGGTGGCCGTACCCAGCTGTTTGAACAGCAGGGACTCGGTGCCGCCAATGGTGAATTCGGTATCCAGCGCGCCGTCATCCAGCCCCATATCGATATCCACCGCACCGGCCATGCCGCCGCCGCGATACTTTTCAAACTTGCGGGTGACTTTCGGCAGCGTCAGGGATTCAACCAGCCCCTGCCAGTTGTTACCGGCGTTGAACAGGTTCAGGTGCTTGAGTTTGCGGGGTAATGCCATCGGTCTGTCTCCTTATGCGCTGACGCGGCTGGCGAAATCCACCAGGTACTGGTCAGTGATACGCTGACGCAGCAGCAGGTTTTCCAGCGGCGGCACCGGGGTGTAGTCGTAATCGATCAGCAGTTTCCCGGCCTTCAGCGTGTCTTTGTCGTTCACGCTTTCATCCAGCCAGCAGTCCGCGCCGATGAGATAGCCCTGATTCACCAGGCTGCGCAGCTTCGCGCGAATGCTCTCGATAATGTCGCGGGCCAGCGACGGGTTCAGCGCGCCATCCACTGCCCACATCTGCGCTTCGGCAATCGTGTCCATCAGCACCTGTGCGGTGCGGGTGTAGCTCTCAAATGCAAACAGCGCATCGTCACTCAGGCAGCGCGAACCCCAGAAGCGGTAGCCGTCTTTGCGGATCAGCGTGGTGATGTCGTTCTGGTTCAGCAGGCCCGCATCGGTAGCCGGGTCCTGCAGATCCCAGAACACATCTTTTGAAATGCCGGTGACGCCGTTCACGCCAACGTTAGAAAGGGATTTGTGCCAGCCGGTCTGTTCATCGATTTTGGCGCGCAGGCCGAGCGCGCGGGCTGTGGCATAGGCTGCTGCATCTGCGTTCAGTACGGTGTCAAAGCTGATAAAGTCCGGCCAGATAAGCATCCCTTCGCGCTGGCTGAAGTTGGCACGGTAGGCGATGGCCTCTTCCATCGTTTCGCAGCCGTAGGCCGACAGGTAGGAAAAGGCGCGCAGGCTCTGCGCCACACTCAGCAGTTCGGTGGCAACAGCTTGCGTATCATGCCCCGGCACGCCGAGGATACGCGGTTTGACGCCACAAACGGACTGCGCGGCCAGCAGCGCTTTCATGCCGGTGCGCTGCCCGTTAACCACGCCGCCGATAATGTTGGAGGTGGTTTCCGCCTCGGTTTCCCCCTGGGGAACGCGCACCACAACGGTGACAGGTTTGGCCTGGTCGGCAATCGCGTCCAGTGAACGGGCCAGCGTGCCGGATTCCCCGGCCTTGCCGCTGGCGGTCAGCACATCGGTTAACAGTACCGGGCGGTTAAGCGGGAATGTGGCCGCGTCGGCGTCATCGCCGGTGCAGACCATGCCCACAATCGCCGTGCTGACGGTGGTGATGGTTCGGGTGCCTTCGTTGATTTCCTCAACGCGCACGCCGTGGTGGTAATCCTGAGCCATAAAACGAATCTCCGGTTAAGGGGTTTCGCTATGGTGGAAGCTATCGGACACGGGTGCATCCGGTGGGCGTTGTAAGGGGGATGGCACAAAAGAAACAGGCCCGAAACGGGCCTGATGATTACTCCGGTTTGTCCGGCCAGCTGATATCCGGGGCACTGCCGGTATCAATGGCCTGCACTGCCTGGATGTATTTCATCCATTCGGTGAGCTTTTCTTTATCCGCATCGGTAATGATGCCGAGCATCAGCTGCGTCTGCCATGCCTGTGTAACGGCATTGGCGCTGCTGATTAGCGCGCTCTTTTGCTTATCGGCCTCTGCCACATCAGCCAGTTTCTGCGCGTCAGCATCCGTTACCCACTTTTCCCCGTCCCACTTATCGAAGCCGCTCGCAGGTTTTAACGTTGTGGTATCCGCCGGATAATCACCGGTTTCCGTTATCACCCAGGGGGAACCGTCAGCCGTTGAATAAACCGTCTCGCCACGGTGATCGCTGACTGTCTGCCAGACGTCATCACGCCAGACAGCGATACTGCCTGCCGCTACATCAGGCGGCGCGGTTGTGGTGGCGTTCGCGGGCAGGCCCAGCCCCTGCAAAAGATATTCGTCAGAGGCTCCGGTAAATCCGCCGCTGACGGCGTCATAACTGTACACGGTCAGGGTGCCGGACGTCTTCGCCAGCCCGTTTTTATCAAAGGTCACTTTCGCCATTATGCAGCCCTCACGATGTAGTTAAATGCGACGTTTCGCGGGCGGGTTTCCGCCGCATAATTCCCCACAGGGCCGTTACTCTGTGATGTCCACTGGCCGCCAATGGTGCCGTTACTGACAGCCGAATCCCCGTTAGTCTGCGAGTTATTAACATTGTCCAGTGGTGCCCACACGCTCCCGGCCAGTGCGCCCTGCGTGTACATGTAATGGGTATGCTGCTGCATCGCATGGTCCTGAAGACTCAGTAACGCGCGCCCGCTGTCCACGCCGCGCCCGTCATCCCAGCCGCGAAGAAATTCCCCGCGCAGGTCAGGCAGTTTCAGCGCGGGATACGCTTTCGCCAGTTCGGGATAAGTGGCTGCGCTGAATGACGCCCCATTGCACTTAATCCAGCCCGAAGGCGCGGTTGCTGTCGGCCACGGCAACGGAACGCCGACCGGCATTGCGCTGCCATCACCCAGGAGGCTTAAACCGAGATTGCTTAATGCATCAGCCGTTTTACCCGCCTCTTTTATTTCCTTCATGGCGTTCGCCGTCTGGAGGTACTGAGCGTGGGGATTCGCTGCTGCAACGTGTTTCGCCAGCAGGTCATCAGCATAAGCTTTAACCTCGATCACGGCGTTATCGACGTACTGCCGCGTTGCCAGTACCACGGACGGATCAATCTTCAGTGTGATGGCGTCGGTGCTGTTCACGATGATAATCATGCGCACGGTCTGCGTACGTCCGCTGCCTTCCTGCAGTGTCGGCTTGTAGGTGGGCGGCGTATTACAGACCGCAATCAGCGTACCGTCTGCATCATACAGCCCCATTTCCCTGATCCAGAATCCGCCTTCGGTTTCCGGGATTATCTGTTCGGCAACCATCTGACTGGTATTGTCTTTATCAATGGACAGCGTATTGATGGCAGCCCGCCGGACCTCATGCACCAGCGCCGTCTGCGTGGCGGTCGGTGTCGGCAACACACCGTTACCATCCCCCACGGCCATCTGTGTGATGTTCAGTTTTGTGCCCAGCGCGGCGGCGTTGGCAATCTTCGCTGCGCCCAGGTTGGTGACGATTGCGTAATAAGTCTGTGTCATGGTCCCACTTCCAGCAGATCGATAACGTGAACCGCCGCGCCGCCGTAAACCGGGCCGCTGACGGAGATAAGTTCAGGGGTGTAGGGGTAAACGGTGAGATCATCACCGTCATAGCTGGCGGCTGTGAGGCGTGTTTCACCACTGACCTGCAGATTAATGGACATACCCAGCAGATGACGGCTGCATGGCTTCGCGTCACTGATGAGCCGCTCCAGTTCGCTGTAGGTTTCCTCGGTTATGCCCTGGTCCTGCACGCCGATATCCAGGCGGAACGTGCCGGGCGTTTCGCCGGTCTGCCACCACTCAATCACCCGGATAAGAAAGCCGAACGGCTCCACCACGCGGCGCACCGCACTGATGGTGCCCTTGTGCTGATGGATGTAAAACGCATCCTGTACCACCTTACGCTTAACGCTTTCCGCCCAGCTTTCATCCCAGCGGTCCACCGAAAACGCCCAGGCGAGATAAGGCAGAAAGGCAATCGGACAGGTGGCGGGATTCCACAGGTTGCGCAGCGGCACATCCAGCCCGGAAATGCCGCTGCACGCCTGTGCCAGACGACGCTCAAGCACGGAAGAACCGGGGGGCAACAGGCTGTCGTTCAGACTCATGCCATCACCTCATCGTCCGCCACCGTGACCAGCACCGACGTGCAGTTTCCGGCCTGGGTGCGGTCCATGATGATGTCAGCCGCCGGTTCGGTGATTTCCACCCAGTCCACACCGGCCACGCGCAGCACTGCCCCGTAGGACTCACGGCGCACGCTGCGGCCCAGCTTTTTCTGGTCAGCAACATAGGCCGTCATCGCGGCATTCGCCGCCTCCAGACAGGGACCCGCGGCCACACCATCAAACAGGTGCAGCTTCGCCTCCACGCGGTAATCGAAAATTTCCGCACCCTGCACGGTCACGCGGTCCGCCACCGGGCGCACGCTTTCGGCGTTAAGCGCAGTGTCCACTACAGTCAGCAAATCATCTGCCGCTTTTCCGTCATTCTCCCGGCTAAGTACGGTGATCACCACCTCCGCCGGGGCCGGGCTGGTCGCGGATACGTCCGACACGCGCCCGTCAGCACTGCGGGCGTGAAATTCATAGGCCGCCGTCGGACCGGCAACGGACAGCCCCTCAAAGGCCGCGGGCACCCGCAGGCGCAGCGCATCGTCCGATTCCATCACCGCATCCACCGACGGCACCGCTTCGGTGTCGGCGGGTGTGACCGTGAGACGTTCAACGTTATACCTGGCGGCCATCTGGTCCAGATCGCTGCCGAGTGCATACGCCACCATCACGGCCTGCGCCGCTTCATTGATGCGCTGGCGCAGCAGGATTTCCCGATAGACGCTTTCCTGGAGGCTTTTCACCATCGGTTCAGATTCCAGCGCCAGCACGCGCTCTACCCGCCGCCTGCTCATCCGCCGGGTAGAGCGCGATCAGTGCCTCTTTGCGCTCAGTCAGCAGCGTTTCAAATTCCGGCACCTCGATCACTTCCGGTGCGGGTAACTGTGAAAGGTCAATTACTGCCACTGCTTACCCCCGTTGAAATGGACAAGGAAACCGGCGAACCGTCGGCCCGCTGGCCGGTCAGTTCGACCACCATTGAGCCGTCAAAAGCGCTGGTGATGCTCACCGAGTCCAGCCGCACGCGCGGCTCCCAGCGACACAGGGCGGTGTAAACTGCCGCCATCACCTGAAGGCGCGTTACCTCGTTTTGCGGCTGGTCAATCAGCACCGACAGCAGGGAACCGTATTCACGCCGGGCGATGCGGCTGCCTTCCGGGGTGATCAGAATGTCGCGCATAGACTGGCGGATGTGGTCGATATCAGTGATAGCTTCACCGGTCTGCCGGTTCATACCGATATACATGGTCATTGCGGCTCTCCTGACAGATCGCTGCCCTGTTTCACGCCGTCGTGTTTGTGTTTATCTGCGACAACGCCGTTGGAACTCATTTCACCGCCGCCCTGCGTCACATCACCGTTCATCACGGTATCGCTGTTAATCTGCGTCTGGTCCGCTGTCACGCCAAACTGGCCCGTTTTGAACTGAATGCCGTCTTCCGCTTCAATCAGTACGCTTTTGATGTTCTTAATCAGCAGCTGGCCGGTTTCAGGTTCGTACTGGAACCAGCCGCCATCCTGAAACACGGTGGTGGTGCCGTTCTCTGAAGTGTCAGGCGGCGGGAAGGCATCGGAATAAACAGAAGGCAGCGCAAAGGCGGTTTCCAGATTGCCACCGAGACTCAGCAGCACAACCTGCTCGCCCACGGTGGGTTTCCACCAGGTGCGGGTATTCCCGGCGCGACAGGTGAGCCAGTTAATCCAGTTGGTTTCAAGGTCGCCCGTTTTCACCCGGCAAAGCCATTTGTCCTTATTCACAGCCGAGACGGTCCCGGTGCGGATCAGGTTGGTGATGAGGCGCATGATTTCGGTGAGTTGTGTATTCATTCCTACATGCTGGCATGGCACGAAAGCATATAGGAGTTTTTAACTTTGTGTGGATTATGGTACAAAATATCTCATCATGGCACTTTTCAAAAATGCCAGTCCTATCACACAACAATTAAATTGGTAAAAATATAAAATGCTTTATAAATACCGAGACTTTAGCAAACGAACAAATGAAATAATAACAACAAAGAAAATATGGCTTGCCACCCCTTCTACTTTAAATGACCCATTAGAATGCAGACCACCTATATTTAGTGAAAAAGAAATCAATCACTATATAGAAGAAACATACACGTATCAACTTATGGGGTTCATAGACCAAATTCGTCATTGTCAAAAAAATGGAGAGCATTTTTTCGGTTTATCCGGAAAAGATTTAAGCAAGCTACTCAAAAGAATCCAAAAAAAAGATGATTTACATAGAAAATTACGAGTTGCACATGAGTTTATGATAGATGTTGGAGCTACCGGTTTTTCAGACCCTAAGGGTAAAGTCATTTCAATTCAGGATACACTAAGCAATGTTGGTATTTTTAGTTTATCTGAAGACCCCTTAAACACACTTTTATGGTCTCATTATTCAAAAAACCATACTGGGGTAGCATTAGGATTCGAAGAGGACTTTAAACTTAATGATGAAAAGTATTGCACTCGCGTTAAATATTTAGACACCCTGCCAAGGTTAAACCTTAATCAGTTTGGGCGTATGCAGTTGACAATTTATGCAGGCGATCGAAGACCAGAAAACAAAGTCACCTTTGAAGATCAATCCATTAGAAGCATTTTATCAACAAAAACTTTGGATTGGAGTTATGAAAAGGAATGGCGTTACTTTGAAAAGAAAAGCGGACTTTATGACTTTCCAGGAAAATTAAGCGAAGTTGTATTTGGAGTCAATAGTGACAAAAAAGATGTCGAAGCATTCACTAAACTTTGCGAAGATAACATTGAAAACAAGATAACATTCAAGAAATGTTTTTATGGCAAAAACTCATCTAAGATTGAGATAAAAAAAATAAACTAGAACTCCGCTTGGCTACTAATAAAAAGTAGCCAAGAAAAAACACACCTGACATAAAAAAGAAAAGCCACCCTAACATTTCATAATCCAACGGACTATTTTTTCACTTATATTCTCTTCAATTTTAACATCGAACCCTAACAGCTGCCGTTGCTTATACTTAACTCCCGGCCCATGTGCATTAATTTTTTCCCGCAGCCCATAATGATGTACCTGTGCTAGTCTCTGAGTGGAACGAATAAAATACACATCGGCACTTCTTATATCACTTTTAACTTTAAGAAACTTAACTGTTTTTATCTTGATAAACATCTTACTGCGGATTCGGCCTGGCTTGGTCCGGGCTGTAACACGCCTAGGTTCCCACGCAGTACCGTCAGGCGCGCGCTGTGCGGTGATGTTGGCCTGCTGAATGCGGCGCACGTCTCGTGCCACCTCACGCAACATCTTTGTCCTGGCCTCAGGTTCTAGTTGCCCTAGCAACGCATCCAGCCAGGCATCCACTTCATGGAGATCATCCACGTTTCACCGTCCAGAATTCCTCGGGTATTTCCGGTTCAGCTACAACCTCAATCCCCATAGTGCCGTCCACCTCGCACGCGATCACCCGCTCTGTCAGCTTCAGGTTCAGACTGAGATCACAGCGGTCATTACCGAGAATATCCACCTCAAACGTAAACAACTTTTCGCGTTCGGCATCGTTCTGCAACGCATCCGGCTGGTTATCGCGCAGCCAGAACAGAATCGGGGCCATCAGCAGATTCTGGTCCCCGCTGAAATCCGTTATCACCACGTTCAGCGTGTAGCGGTATTCCCACGAAATCGATGCTGCGGAAGTGGCGACCAGCGAACCGTTATCCACGAACAGGTGCAGCCGGTCCGGGTTATCTGCTACATACTTAACGGCTTTAGTCAGGGCGCTGCGCAAGGACTGCGGCTTGTTCATCGTCTTTTTCCTGGCAGTTCACAATGGTGTCCACCTTATCGGCACAGTTCGCCCAGGCGGCCTCGGTTTCATCCAGCAAAGCGTTCAGGTCGCCGTTACTGCGTGGGCCTGCCTGTTCCAGGCGGCACCGGGTGATTTTGGGACATCCACTCACGGTAAGACTGACCTCCTGTAAGGGCCGGCCGCTGCCGCAGCCGGATAACAGCATCAGGCAAAGAGGCACCAGCCCAGCGGCGAAATTCTTCGTTTTCACGTTTCAGTTCCTCTATGGTGCGCTGCCTGTCGCGGAGCAGCCTGTTGTTTTGTTCGGCGGCGGCATAAAGCTGCGTCTGGGCGCGGCTGTTGGTCTGCGTCAGGATGTTCAGCGCAATCAACTGGCTGTTTTTCTGCGTTAACTTTTTACCCTGCGCCTTAATGGCTGACTGTTGCGCGTCGATTTTTGTATGTGCGCTACTGAGCCGCCAGGACTGCACACCCAGCGCCACAATCACCACCAACAGGATCACTGTCAGAGTGCGCATCATCCCCGGACTCCTTTCAGGCACCATGCCAGTTCACGTTGACGCCGGTTATCCAGCCCCTGATTAAACACGCCCAGCACATACACCCAGCGGGGCAGTTGCAGACAGGCATCCCGCCATCGCCCTTTCTTCAGCAGCGCCACCATCGTGGAGCCGCACACGTTACCTGTGCCGACGTTAAACGCCAGCGACACCAGCGCGTCATAAACCTGCTGTGGCATAGTGACCGCCACGCAGCGCGCCAGTGCCGCCTCAACGCGTAACACGTTGGTAATGAAGTTCCCCGCCGCCTGCCGTTCGGTAATGCTCCTGCCCGGCACGACGCCGGATGTGTTGCCGATACCGTCGGTCCATTTGCCCGCGTCGCACTGGTACGGCTTCAGGCGGCAACCCTCGGCGTCGGCAATGAGTTTCAGCCCCTCCGGGGAGGTGTGCAGCTGCTGAAAACCCGGTAGCGTGACGGCAAGAGCCAGCACCGCGCCGACAGCACATCGCTTAACGGTTTGCAGATTCATACTCCTCCCGCGTGATGCGCCCGCGCGCCAGTAACTGATAGGTTTTGTGTTTGTAGTACCAGCTGATAAGCGCCATCAGCAGGCCGATAAACACCCCGGCCACGGTGGACACGTCCTTCAGGTCCAGGCCACCCAGCCACGCCATCACCACCGCAACGCACCAGGTGATAAAGGTGCTGATTTTTTCCCACATAGTTCAGTCCCAAAGCTGGACGGCCTGCACGGTGGCCGCCGTTGTCACGTCCGGAAGCTCCACCTCCAGCCCGTGCGGAAGGATCGGACCGTGTTCCGCCAGCCCCGGATTTGCCTGTAACACCTGTTCGGTCATGCCCTGCGTGCGCCCATAGTGACGCCAGCAGAGTGCGTCCAGCGTGTCGTACTGCTGCGCACGCACTTTCATCAGATAAGCTCTACCGTGCAGTGCGGCAGGTTCTGCACGCGGCTGATGGCCCAGCGGGCATCCCGCCACAGGTCGCCGGTGGCGTCCGCCAGCTCATCACCCCTTTTCACGGCGGCGGCGGTGGCGTCATAGTCCTGATAGCGTTCATTGAGCACGGCACGGGTCCAGCACCACACCGCATTCTGGTAGTGATGCAGGCGGGCACTTTCCCCGGCCAGCTTCTCGCCCGGCACGTCGGCAAGCTGGTTGTGACCGGCCAGCTCCTGACGCTCCCGCCACGCATACAGTTCGGCGTTCACTTCCGACATGGCGGTGAGTACCACCTGTTTCAGACGCTCCGGCGTCACGGTGCCGTCAACGCGCATGGCGCTGCGGAATTTCGCCAGATCAACGTCCGGCCAGAATGAGTTATTGGGGATAATTTCGGGCGTATCCTGCGCCTGCTCCGCCGCAACAAATTTCATTGCTGTGTTTCTCCTGAATAGGTGGGCGGTGGACGGGGTTTTGATAAGGCGCTGCCTGTCGCCACCCCGTGCCGCCCCGCGCGTGGGCACGTCCGGTTATCAGCTGGCGTTACGGATTTTCCGCTCCAGCTGCTCAATTTCTTTTTTCACGCCGCATTTCTCATCCAGTTGCAGGGCGCGGCGTAAGTGATTCAGTGCGGACACGGGCTGTGATTCGGTCAGCACGTTGCCAATGGATTTATGAAGACGGGCGCGTGACTGGTCCGGCATATCCAGCGAGCCGATCACATCCAGCGTCTGCATCAGCAGTTCAGCATCAAAGGGGGTATCCGCCAGAAGGGCGTTCTTTGCGGCGTCGGCCATTTCCTCGGCCAGCAGCGTCGGCACGTTGCGGTTAAAGCCCTGCGGCATCACCCAGCCGTGTTTAATGGCATGACGGCCAATCGCCAGCGCACCGGCGTAATCACCGGCATCAATGCGCCACAGCATCACGTACATCAGTACGTCGTCCTGTTGCGCGCCGTCGGCGGCCAGCACGCCTTCCACCCAGGCGGCGTATTTCGGCAGCACTTCCACTTTGATTTCGGCCTTTTTGACCGTGGACTGGATACCCTTGAGGCGGCGGCGGTCTTCCGTCAGCTGCAACAGCATCAGCTCATAGCCGGACGCGTGGCGGGCAGAACCGCCCATTCGGGCGGACTGCTCGGCCTGAACGCGCTGGCGGTTACGCCGTGCGGGACTCAGGCTCATGCGTTACTCTCCGGTTTCGGCGGGCGCAGCTTCGGTAAAGTCACCAAAGGTGATGTTCTCGACCAGCGCGGCACCGCGATAGTCTTCAATCACATAGGCTTCGTTGACTGACTCAAAGTTTTCGATGCGGTCACGCTTCGGATTGTCGATAACGGAACGGCGGCGGGTGTCTTCCTGCCAGTAGATGGACAGGTTATCCAGACGGGTGATCATCAGGGCATTGGCCGGGAAGAACGGCGCACGCACCGCCTGCAAGCCACCCATACGTTTCTGGCTGATGATCAGATCGGCGGCCAGCTTCTCGCTGTTGTCCTGCTCCTTGTTGACCAGCGGGAAATACTTGTCAGACAGCAGTTCACGCCCGCAGATCACCACCAGTTCATCATCGTCCTGGAACACTTCATCAATCAGCTCATTCACGGCATCCATCACCACCGCGTCCAGGTTGATGTAGGTGCCGCCTTTGCCGACCTTCACTTCGCCTGGCGTGGTAGTACCATCTTCGGCGGTGGTGCTGCCCAAGACATTTTCCGGCTTGTCTTCGCGCAGTTTCTGCAACCAGCCTTTGTTGACGTCCTGCAACAGGGTGTTTTCCAGACGGTTGGAGGTTTTCGCGCGCTTCACACCGTTAAAGCCGATCATGATGCGGTCCAGTGCCTGGCGTTTCACGATGGCGTTACGAATGCGGGTCTGGAAGTCCTGGAACTTCGCCCACATGTCCAGCTTCGCGTAGGTCAGAGCCGTATCGAAGTTGGTCTGTTCGCACTTGTATTCCACGTCCGACATCTGCGTGGGATCGGTGGGTTCGCGGTCTTTTGCGCCGGTGTCGGTGGTTCCGGCAATGGTGCCGCCCACGCCGAGGCCCAGCAGCTGACCGGACTGGTCCGGCACGCCGACCACGTTCACCTGCGTCAGGAACGCGGCGGACTGCTGAATGGTGTCCTCCAGCGTCTGCGCGACAGAAGGCTCCACGCTGAATTTGCTGGAAAGCTCCTCAACCGGTACGCCGTTGAGTTTTGCCAGCTGCGTCAGGTAGGCGTTAAATGCAAAACGGGTATTCTTTTTCATGGGGGTTGTTGCTCCTTTAGCAGTTGGTCAGGTGTCCGGCTGGCGCACTGCCACCCGGTGCGCGCTGGCGAAAATCTTTGCGGCCGTCTTCGCGTTCCAGCTTCTCTCTCATTTCGCTGAATGCTTCGCGCTGAACTTTCAGATCGGCCAGGTGTTCAGCCATTCCAGCTTCCAGTTTGCTCCGGCGCTCCACCTGTTCGCCCAGCGCCTTGTCAGTACGGGTGCTGAAGTCCTGCTGCTCGGTGGCAATCAGTTCAACCGCCTGATGCACATCTGAAAAACGCGCGTCATCGGTCTGCTGCTGCTTTTTGAACATGGCGGTAATGCGGGTAAAGAGAGCGGGCTTTTCTTCCGGCGCGTCTTCCAGTTCGATGACGGTTTCGGTGGCAGCGCTGAACAGGTTTTCCGGGTGCTGCTTACGGTTTGCCAGCGGGTTATGCTCGGCTGAAGCACTGAACTGCAGCATTTCGGTACCGAGGCTTGCCGGGTCATCGGTGACGGCCAGACCAACCAGATAAGGCGCGCCGGTGCCCGCGAACTTCAGAGCGATTTCCATTGAGGTGAAAATTTTCTGCAATTTCCCGGTCATACCGACCAGATCGTCCGTCGGCGTGATGGAAGCAAACAGGCCCAGCTTCCCGTCCAGCAGGCCGCCCGTAATTTCTTCTGTGTCGAGCGAATCCACGACACCAAAGCGGCGAAACGGGCTGTCAGGGGTATATCCCTTGATGTGCTCCATGTTGATCACGGCGGTGTAAACAGCCGGGTCATAGTTCGCCGCCATCTGCTCCAGCCATGAGCGTTCAATCGTGCGTCCGTCGGTAGTGGCACCTTCCACCCCGATACGAAAACGCTTTGCTTTCTTTGGCATTGTTCATGCTCCGTTGATGAGAAACGCTTGAGAGCCTTATGTTTGCGGCGGGAGGGGTATCGAAACAACGCGGGGACGTTGTGGGGCAGACCACACAACGAGGGGCAGCGGAAATACTGTCATCCGGGCCGTATTTTGAGGCCATGACAACGACACTCGACCCCGAAGACCTTGATCCCCGCAGACAGGCCATGCTGCTGTACTTTCAGGGATACCGTATTGCCCGCATTGCTGAAATGCTGGGAGAGAAACCCGCAACCGTTCACAGCTGGAAAAAGCGCGATAAGTGGGGCGACTACGGCCCGCTGGATCAGATGCAGCTGACCACCGCCGCACGCTATTGCCAGCTGGTCATGAAGGAGACGAAAGAAGGGAAGGACTACAAGGAAATTGACCTGCTGGCGCGCCAGTCAGAGCGGCATGCCCGCATCGGTAAATTTAACAACGGTGGAAACGAAGCGGACCTTAACCCGAAGGTGGCAAACCGAAACAGCGGACCACGTAAGCCGCCGGAAAAGAATGTTTTCAGCGACGAACAGATCGAGAAACTCCAGGAGATTTTCCACGGTTCGATGTTCGACTACCAGCGCCAGTGGTGGGATGCAGGCAATAAGCACCGCATCCGCAACGTGCTTAAATCCCGCCAGATTGGTGCCACCTACTACTTTGCCCGCGAAGCGCTGATTGACGCGCTGATCACCGGGCGCAACCAGATTTTCCTCTCAGCCAGTAAGGCGCAGGCACACGTCTTTAAGCAGTACATTATCGAGTTCGCCAAAGAGGTGGATGTGGAACTGAAAGGCGACCCGATGACACTCAGCAACGGTGCTGGCCTGTATTTCCTCGGCACCAACGCCCGCACCGCGCAGAGCTATCACGGCAACCTGTACCTGGATGAATATTTCTGGATACCGAAATTCCAGGAACTGCGCAAGGTGGCTTCAGGGATGGCGCTACATAAGAAATGGCGACAGACCTATTTTTCCACGCCGTCGAGCCTGACGCACAGCGCCTATCCGTTCTGGTCCGGTGCACTCTTTAACCGGGGGCGCACCAAAGCCGACCGCGTAGACATCGACCTGACGCACCCAAGCCTTGCGCCGGGCCGCTTCTGTGATGACGGCCAGTTTCGCCAGATTGTCACCGTGGAGGATGCAGTGCGCGGCGGATGTAACCTGTTTGACCTCGACCAGCTGCGCATGGAGTACAGCCCGCCGGAATACCAGAACCTGCTGATGTGCGAATTTGTGGACGACCTCGCCTCTGTGTTCCCGCTGCAACTGTTGCAGAAATGCATGGTGGACAGCTGGGAGGTGTGGGCCGATTTTGAAGCGCTGGCACTGCGCCCGTTCGGCTGGCGCGAGGTCTGGATCGGTTACGACCCGGCGAAAGGCACGCAGAACGGCGACAGCGCCGGATGCGTGGTCATCGCGCCGCCCTCCGTTCCGGGAGGCAAGTTCCGCATACTGGAGCGTCACCAGTGGCGCGGAATGGACTTCCGCGCGCAGGCCGAATCCATCCGCAAACTGACGCAGCAATACAACGTGACCTATATCGGCATCGACTCCACCGGCGTCGGCCTCGGCGTGTACGAGAACGTGAAGATGTTTTTCCCGGCGGTGAAAGAGTTTGTCTACAACCCGAACGTCAAAAACGCCCTGGTGCTGAAGGCGTTCGACATCATCAGCAGCGGGCGTCTGGAGTTTGACGCCGGGCACCTCGACATCGCGCAGTCATTCATGGCAATCCGCCGGACCACCACGGTCAGCGGCAACCGCCCGACCTATGAAGCCAGCCGCAGCGAAGAAGCCAGCCACGCTGATTTGGCCTGGGCAACCATGCACGCGCTGGCAAACGAACCACTGCAGGGTGAAGCCTCACATACCCGCAACATTATGGAGATTTTTTAAATGAGTAAACGCAGGAACCGCACACGCACGCAGCCCGTGCAGCAACAGCAGATGAACAGCGACGCGGCAGCAGAGGCGTTTACCTTTGGCGACCCGGTGCCGGTGCTGGACCGCCGCGAACTGCTGGACTATGTGGAATGCGTGATAACGGATCGCTGGTATGAGCCACCGGTGAGTTTTGACGGGCTGGCCCGCACGTTCCGCGCCGCTGTGCATCACAGTTCACCTATCAATGTGAAGCGCAATATTCTCACCAGTACCTTTATCCCGCACCCGCTGTTGAGCCAGCAGGCTTTCAGTCGCTTTGTGCAGGATTATCTGGTGTTCGGCAATGCTTACCTGGAGAAGCGCAGCAACCGGCTCGGCGGGGTGCTGTCGCTGGAGCCATCACTGGCGAAATTTACCCGGCGCGGCACGGATTTAGACACCTACTGGTTTGTGCAGTACGGCCTGAATACGCAGCCCTATGAGTTCACGAAAGGCAGCGTTTTCCACCTGATGGAGCCAGATCTCAATCAGGAGGTTTACGGCCTGCCTGAATATCTGTCGGCCATTCCGTCCACCCTGCTAAACGAGTCGGCAACGCTGTTTCGTCGCAAATATTACCTTAACGGTAGCCATGCCGGTTTTATCATGTACATGACTGACGCAGCGCAGAATCAGGAAGACGTGGACAATATTCGCAAGGCGATGAAAAGCGCCAAAGGACCGGGCAATTTCCGTAACCTGTTTATGTATTCGCCCAGCGGGAAGAAAGACGGGATTCAGATCATTCCGCTGTCAGAGGTAGCAGCTAAGGATGAGTTTCTGAATATCAAGAATGTGAGCCGGGACGACATGATGGCCGCGCACCGTGTACCGCCGCAGATGATGGGCATCATTCCGAACAACACCGGCGGGTTTGGTGACGTTGAAAAAGCCAGCCGCGTGTTTGTTCGCAACGAACTTTTACCTCTGCAAAAGAGATTTACAGAAATTAACAATTGGCTAGGCGAAGAAGTTATTAGATTTATACCTTATTCTCTCGAAGAACCGGAATAAAACTATAAGCTGCAGCGATGCAGCTTATAGTTAACAAAAGATTACATGTTCGCTAGTCTTATGAAACTTGGCATCCTCGGATCTGTGATTTTATAAACTCCACGACCAACTTTTTTTATAATTGCGCCTCTTTCTGGCTTAGTAAGCCTACCAGTGTAGTTACTCATATGTTGGTTATTGTAGCGTTTCCCTGTGTCATCTTCGATTTGCCTTATCCACTCTTGAACTTTGAATTCTCTATTTCTAAATTTTGAAGCTGATAATAAAATTTCCTTGTAGACATTTGTAATTGAAGAACGTGAGGCAATTTCATACTCTCTGATTAAACGCCCCTCAGCATTTTGTACTGACTTCTCAATTGACCTGTGAAACAGGATATCATCGACTTCACTCCTATCTTCCTGAAGAGCAATCTCAGCAGCTTCCTTGCATAATAGATGTGTAAAATAAGGAAAGCCATTACTGATATCGACAATGTTATCCTTGACGCCGCTTTTGAATATTATATTTAAACCTTCCTCACCTAGCTTTATTATTTCTTCGAGGTGATTATTTGCTACGGCACCCAGACGAACCTCATGGAGACACCTATTTACTGACTCATGACCGGCAGTTAGACTCTGTCCATCCTTAGAGATTCCTACCAATAATACTTTAAGTTTAGAACCCGAATCGCTTAGGTGCTTTATAAACTCGGCAACAGCTCTTTTAGTGAATTCATCAACAACATCAAATTCGTCTATAAACAGTAAGCCTTGTATCATTGACAATACGTCAGCAGCTTTTCTTGGTGTAATTTCCTCCTTTTCAATAATTATCTTTTCATCTTGACTTAAGTCAGCTGAAAAAAAATTGAGAAACTTCACACCAATCCCAGCCTTTATTGTCCTTTCTTCTTTATATTTATCAGGATGCATATTCACATAAACGGCACACTTAGCAACTAAATCTTTAAATTTAGTATCACTATCACAGCTGACAGAAAATATTTCACCTTTAATTATGTTATATTCTTTCCCACCGTTTACCGTTGCATTTGCTAGTGAGCTTTTACCGATTCCCCTATCCCCATAAATCATACAATGTCGCCCGGGAACTGTAAGATTATCGAGAATGCTTCTTACTTCAACATCTCTACCTTTAAGATGTTCAGGTGTAGTAATTGGCGTTGAAGGAGTAAAAAAGTTATTAACGGGAGAACTCTTGCTTTGCTGGGCTGCATAGTCTTGAAAAATATTCATATCAAATCCATGTGGGAATGAGAGAACAAGAAAATTCCATAATACTTGATAGGGCCATCCTATTGTCAATAGATTCGCTAACCCGTTTACTTTCCCTCGCAGCGCGCGCTCGTACCCCCGCCACGCCTGCCCGCTTTATGTAGTGGTTTTCATGCACCTGCATGACATATGAAAAAACCCGCCAGAACTGGCGGGCCGGGGATAAAACGGTCCTGAAACGATCATGCGATTTCATGCAGCATAGTCATGCACTATTCTGCCCCGCATCGTCAGTAGTCCTACGCCTTCCGGCTGATGGCTTTCTACCACCCAGCTTACGACTGTCTTTTCTATCACGCGCTTCATCTTCTTTAAATTTGTTGTACGTTTCAGTGTCGAAGAACGAGATGGTTTCAACTTCATCTTTTGGAATCAACACGCGAAAGTCCTGGATATTAAGACGCGACATTCCACCAATGACGCCGCTTTCAAGATAGTGCTGATGATAGTTGGTCGTGATATTTATAGTAAGATCATCTTTATCACGATAACCGCTCAACATGGGGAGAATTTCCAGATGCTCCGATAATCCATTTTCCAGAGCAGGGCACGTTACCAGACCAACATAGATTTTGCGTGATGAAAGCGTCGCTATGATGGGAAATTGTCGCGCGGAAGCTTCCATAAGTAGTGACTCAAAAGCGTTATTACCCACTACCTTAGCCAGTGCATCCCAACGGCGATCCCCCTTCGATGTTCGACGTTTGTTCAACCAACCGAACAGAGCCGACAAAACGATTGAAATCACAACCCATGCAATCTGTTTGATTTCATTGATACGCTGAGATTTATCAGTTGTTGTTGATAACATCCCATTAAAGCTGTTTGGAGTTAGATTCAGTGCATTGGAGAGCCAGCGAAACCCACCGCTGATGTTAAGAGCGAAGGTAAGAAAACCGCCAGCAAGGAAAAATACGATTCCCCATGCTGCCACAAAAAAATAAGCGTCCCAGCCATTGGAACGCTTATATCTGTAACGTGTTGAAAGTGATAGGTTTACAAATATAAACCCGCTAACCAAAATTACTGCTAAAAGTAATGTTGCCATTATCGGGTTCTATAAAAATGTTTTGTTTTAACTGTACTCGTTTTGATGCCTTCAAGCTTATCCATCTGATCTCTGATGGCCTTTAAAGCTTCTTCGTTGGACAAATCTACAGACACAAAACCATCTTTACTCAGATTGAGCTTGTCCTGGTTCTCTTTAAGAACCCGTGCCAAACGTTCAACTGGATTACCCAGCCTCAATGCAGCAATACTTGACATAACTCCCTCCTTTTATATGGCGCGAAAGTGTACACTTCGTCACCAGCAACCACAACAGCAGATCCCTTATAAATGAAGACAACAGTTTTAACTGTGGGTTGCGTTACTTAACTTAAGTTCATTGTCCCAGGTCGCGCAAGATGTTTCTGTTCTAACGCACTACATTTAGCATATATAGTGCCTCTTACGGGAAGTAGGCACTAACCGAGACAATCTCTAACGCCTCGCTACGTTCGTTGTTCAACCCTGCCGACGCCAAAAACTGGTTTTTGACGCCAGCACGGTTATCAATGCTGCCAGCTATCGTACTGCCAGACGGCCTGGAGAATATCCATCACGTCCTTTTTTTCTTCGTCCAGTTTAAGGCCGCTCAGTTCAACGCCGTTAGCGCTGCCCTTCCTGATACGAATGCTGGTTTTGGGGTATATAGGTAACAGGTTCTTGTAAAGTTCGCACTCAAGAGCGGCAAGCGTTCCCTGGCTGATCTTCTGCTCTTTATCGATCATTATCTCAACGCGCATTGGCTATCCCCTTAGTCGGATACTTGCATCAATCGTGAATAATCATGAGTCCGAACCTTGCGCAATAATTCATCAGTCAGTTCGGATACCCACTGGATAGCAAGGCGCTTTTCCTCTTCGGTACAATCACTGCCAGCAACAAGTTTTAGAAAGAAATCAATACGCTGAAGTTTCATTGATTCCAAAAAATAATCCTGCATAGTCCCTCCGCATAAAAACAACTGGTTATACATACAGTATATTATCAATTTTGAAATGTGAAATGATTTTTTACCGTATGATGCGATTTGCCTTACAAAAATCAGAGAGTAAAAATCTATGAGGGTTAATGAGTTATGAGAAAAGCATGTATCGATCTGATTGGGGCCACTAACGCCGCCTGTTTGATGGCGGGAGACTTAGGTACAGGCAGATGCCTATTTATGGTGGTAGTTGCTAAGGATATGTTTAAACAGGCTCCTGCTGAAAAATGGGCAGAGGCTCTAGACCTGTGCCAGCAAAAGGCTATTGAATTGAAATATGAAGTTACCCGCATTCGTGGCGGTGATTTGGCCGGACTTTCCCGCGCTTAACCAGCACCTTTAAGTCCACTGTCGCCATTTGTCATCTTCCTGAAGGCGCTCGTTACGGTAAAAAATTCGCAAGCCTGCGCCTGAATTCAGACTCCCGCCACCGATAAGCAGTTCAATCTCATCATGATCCCCCTTAAAGCCTCTTGCTTTCAGTTCCGCTACCAGCTGTATTCTCAGGTAGTCGTCAATTTGCTGTTTGTAGCTCTGTCGGTTACGTGGTTTTACCATTCTCATCCTGGTAAGAAGTATCCGACGCTCTTTCTTACTCATGTTTTCAAGATCGGATGCTGAAAGCAGGGTTGTTTCAGGCTGGCTGGACAGCTCCCTGCTGAAAGAAACATCACCTGATTCGTGTGATTTTTCATCAAGGGGACAGTTATTGCCACGAGTCCAAGGGTCGCAAGCGCCCTGGTCGGCTGTCGCCTCCTGAACGTCAACGGCCTTACGGACCATTTTCCATTTGGTTGCATGCGTGCAAATCCGGCCCGCAACTAACGGGGACCAGATGCCATAAATGCGGGTGCCATGATCACCGTAAGCGCTCGGCTCGTCGTTGAGTTCGTAGGCGGTTCTGACAATGTGGTGTTTGCGGGGAACCAGTACGCCGCCCTGTTTCATGATGTAGGTGGCAAAGCAGCCCACATCAGCAGCGGCCAGAACTGCATCCAGTTGCGGATTATCCAGTACCGGCGCACCCGCTTTTTTGTTGTTTTGCATTCTCAGCGCCTGACCGGCCAGCAAACGCAACTCGCGGTAAGCCTGGCGGCCCGGAATACCAAAGAAGCGGAATTGCTGAACACGATGTAGTGAGGCCCATGCGCCGACGTTTTCAGCGTTGTCACGCAGGGACTTGCCCGTCTCTGCGCTGATTTCGTCAGACAACCCACGGCCATCGATGTTTTTGCTCACGTACTTAGCGATGTAGCTGGTTGGCGTGCCTTTGCGTGGGTTAATCAGTTCCGACTTAAAACGCGGCCCGGTATTATTTCCCAGCTCCTCGCGGTCTTCCCGGATGGCAAATTTACGTAACAGTGCTGTGATCGAGCGGCGCTCTTTTTTGCGCATAAAGCAGAGCAGGTGCCAGTGTACTGTGCCGTCGTGATGAGGTTCGGCAACGCGGACGCCATACCAGCGTAGCCCGGCTTTGTGCATGGCTTTGCGGAAGGCGGCAAACGTATCAACCAGATAATCACTGCTTTCGCGCACGGTGGCGCTGTTCCATTTCGGATTTGGCCTGCCGTTATTGAGGGTTGCATGGAAGCGAGACGGGCAGGTGATTGTGTAGAACACCGCGCAGTCTCCACGCATTTCGGCGATCAGCTCCAGCCCTTTTACACAGGCCATCATTTCATTACGGCGGTGTGCCGGGTTGCTGTTGCTGGCGTTAACCACGTCTTCCATATCCAGCGTGTCGCCATCATTATTAACCAGCTCATGAGAGCGGAAAAACTCCAGCGATTTGCGGCGCTGCTCGCGCTTATGGATCACCGCCTCAAAGCTGACGTAAGGCGACGCTTTTTTGTTGACCAGGCAAACAGCACGCAGCTGTTCCTCACGCCACTCGCATCGCATCTGCCACAGCTTGCGATACCACCAGTCCGCGCAAAGCATACGGGCCAGTGATGGCGGGATCAGGTCATAGGGGACGGGTTTACGACGGCGCTTTTTACGGCGCAGCTGTTCGAATGCAGGCGGGATGACATCAAGCCGCATTGCTTCAGCGGCCACTATTTCCCATGCCTGGCGGATTTGTTCCGGCTTCACTTCATCAATTACAAACAGGTGATCGCTCGCCCTGTCGAGGCACATGCTCATGTGTGCAGCGACCAGCGTTGACAGCCTCTTAACCTGGTTTTGATTCATTTCAGGTAAAACAAGCAGGCCATCCAGCCCATTATGACTCGCCATAAACCGGAAAGAAGCAGACACCTGGCTGTCACGCACACATGCCAGCCTTTCGAGGCAGGGGCGGATCGTTTCTCGCAGGTAACGTGAATAGGCTTTTGGCCTGCCGAGATTGTGGAAGAATTTGATTCTTTCCATCAGCGGCTTACTGATGTGGGCAGGCTGTGCGCTCACATCACCCACGATAACCAGATCAGGATTAAAGCGCTGCTGTTCGCGGGCCATTTTGGCCCGGCTAATCAGCCGGTCCTGCTCCATTTCACGCTGGACTGGATCGCGGGATTCATTGAAGAAAAAACGCTCCCAGGCCTCATCACTCAGCGCCTCACGGCGCAACTGCTCCTGTTGGTTATCCGCAGCATAAAGAGTGATCAGGTTTGCAAGCGCAGAAACCGGCGCAACTTCCGCCGGGTCCAGTTTAGGGTTAATCGCTTTTTTCGGGGCATTCCACGGGTAAGCGTATTCCTGAATCACTCGCTTACCCCGGAGTAATCCCAGCCAATCACTACGTTGCTTACCTCAGGTTTGCGTACAGCGATAATTTCCGTGGCGCGCTTTCCTTTTCCAGCAGCAACGCCAACCGAACGGGCTACGCTGATTTTTGTGATGTCGAAAGTGCGGAAAATGCTGCGCGTGAAAAGGGTATCGCTGTTAGATACAACCACGGGGTTACTCTCAGACACTCCCAGCAGGTAACAGGCCAGTGAGTGCTGATCGTCTTCGGTAAAACCTCCGGTGTGATAATTGGTGAATGTGCCGTGATACGGCGGATCGCAATAAACGACATCACCAGATTTCACCATATCCAGCGTTTTGCGGTAATCCGCACAAATGAATGTTGCCCGCCTCGCTTTTTCGGCAAACGTTTCTATTTCAGCCAGGGGAAAATATGGCTCATCATAATGGCCGTAAGGGATGTTGAATTCACCCCGGCGATTATAGCGACAGACCCCCCTATATCCGTGACGATTCAAATAGAGGAAATAGGCAGCACGCTCCAGCAGTGGCATTGAAGCGTTACTGTTGAATTTTTCACGTAGCTGGTAATAATTTTCCGCTGTCTTGTTTTGAGTGAAAAGAGAAAACGCCACCACGATAAATGGGCTGGTGTACTCTTTTATCTGGTTATAAAGATTAATCAAATCGTGGTTGATATCGGCTATCAGATATTCCCGGTAATCAGTACTCATCATTACTGCGCAGGAACCCGCAAACGGTTCAACCAGGCGATTACCTGCTGGCAGGTGCGCCAGTAGCTCAGGCATTACACGGGACTTATTACCCGCCCATTTAAGAATGGTGCTCATAACGCCACCCCTTTGTAATGCGTGGTTTTCAGCTCGCTGATTTCTTTGCAGGTCACGCAAAGTTCCACGCCTGGTAATACACGGCGACGTGTTTCGGGAATTTCTTCACCACATGAAAGGCAGAAAAACTCACTCGCCCCTGACGGGCGGTGAGTTGCATTTGCCAGGTTGCGTGCCAGTTCTTCCTGAACACGCTGCTGCACTAAATCCATTGAATCAGCCATTAGTGCACGGCCTCCTGTGCTTCGTTCTGATAACGCTCTGCCTCCTGGCGAATAAGCTCGGCTGCTTCCACGCTGTTCAGGCCGTTTTGCTGGATACGCATTGCAATATCAGTCAAGCGGCGAGCTACCAGCAGGCCGCGCTCGGCTCGTTCCTCAGCACGAGCCGATGTGATGATTGTTGAAAGCTGTTCAACATCCGCGTCAAATTTTCTTATTTCAATATTCCGCATATTTCTTTCTCCAGAATTTGGGCAAAAAAATGCCCGACGGGTTTACGCCATTTAATTTCGTTGGGTTAATTAATTAGGAAGTGTCAATCTCTTAGGAAATAAACTCACGACTGCACGAAAGTGATTCATTGCACTAATCAGCGCTGTAACTTCGTCACTCGTCAGCTCACTGTATTCAACGTTGTGACGCTCTTTGCTGATATTTGCCAGAAAGAATATTGCGCTCAATGCGCGACTGTTTTTTTCATACTGCGAATCACGTTTATTGCGCATAACGTTTATGAAGCGCTTTAGTTCATGACTGCAATCACCATTCATCATGGTGCGAAGTACAGAAATATGATTGAGAGCATTAGCACGCTGACCGGCATTCATCTGAACAGTGATACTTTCAGCTTTGTAAGCCATGATTTTTTCCTCTTACCGGTTAATCCTGCCAGCAGCTCAACCTGAGAATTAGCCGGGTGCCAGCGCTTGCCGTTTTCCCCTGTAATCCAGCCGTGACCGTAGGCGTGAGAAGGGTTTTGCCGCTTTAGTAGCGGGGCCACAGAGAACGCCATCATTTACCCAATCCCTATTGATGCTCCGATACCGCTTATCACATCGGCAGTGCCTGCCAGCGCAGGGTTTGAATGAACCCGCGCCTGAACTGCAAGAGCAGCCAGAGTAAGACAGCGAATCCCAGCGTGAACGTTCTCGACCAGACCACGACGACTGGCAGGTGTTAATTTCTCCTGGCTAACGACACCGGCAGCAAGCTGGCCGACCTCTGCCGTAGCTTTCAACACATAAGCTGGCAGGTTTTCCTGCGCCATTTCATTAACCGGAACGCAAGGCAGGCACTGCAATTGGGCCAACGCGCCGTCAACCAACGTTGAATCCTCGGTTAAGTCAGTGAGGATCAGCATTTCTCGGACGGTTAACTGATGCACCTGTTCCGGGTTTAACTTGTTGCTTATGGTCTGCGGATTCAGACCTGCTTTTTTAGCCAGTTGAATGATGTTGTGTTTAAGCGCAAACGCCCTACACGCGTCATCAAAATGGCTATGTGTGGAGACACTAAAATCAAACATGATTATCCCCTTTCGTTATCCCAATATGGATTTATCAGGCCTGCATTGTGATGTGGTAATCGGATGCAGCTTCGACGATGAGGGCAAGCATGTTTATCTCAACAAGTTCGTTAACGCCGCCTTTCTTTCTGATTGGTAACCTGTTTTCTTTACACATCTGGCGAGCAGTACGCTTACAGATTCCAGTGCGACGGCAGTACTCATCCAGTGAAATGAAAGGCTCAGAAATCACAAAGTTGAGATTTGGTCGCATTGAAAATTCATTCTTCATAATGCAAGATTCCTTTTGGGTGGAAATATGTCTCTAAATGTCACTATCTGCCACATCACAAAACGGAATATAGGATCACAAAACGCCAATGTCAAACGATAAGATCACAAAACGCCATGATTCGAGTTCGATTCGTGAATCCGTGGAGAGCCATAAAGGCGGCAAGGATGTCATTTTTCGCATAGTCGAGGCTTATGGATTCAGCAGCAGGCAGGCTTTATGTAACCATCTTGGCGTTTCACAAAGCACACTCGCTAACCGTTCAGCACGCGACACATTTCCAGCAGATTGGGTAATCATTTGCCATGTAGAAACAGGGGCTTCATTGTTTTGGCTCACTACCGGTCAAGGTCACGCATTTGAAACAGCAACAGAATCCCATTCCATGTGCATTGCCCATAAAAAAATCACAAATGGGATGTTAAATGATGTGGACGACTTCGTGATTGATAAAACTGCACTACCAGAAGGCTTACAAAGTCCGCTGATGGTAAGTACTGAAAGAAGTATCTACTTAACAGATAGATACGATGGTGAGATTCTTGATGGTATGTGGTTAATTGAGATAGACGGCTTAGTTAGTATTCGTGAGTTAATTCGTTTTCCCGGCGGCCGGGTTCGTGTTGAAAACGGCAAAACATACTTCGAATGTCAGGTTGAAGACATTAAAGTGTTGGGAAAAGTTGTTTCCAGAACGGAATTTTTATAAAGGCTATGGCTGTTAGTAAATTATCCAATGGTAAATGGCAGGCGCAGATTTTCCCTAACGGGCGCGATGGCAAACGCATACGACGCCAATTCGCTACCAAAGGTGAAGCGCTGGCCTATGAAAAGCACACCAAAGATCAGGCGCAAGATAAACCCTGGCTTGGTGAGAAGGCTGATAAACGAACCGTTTTCGACCTTGTAAAGACCTGGTATAACGCACACGGTACAACATTAGCCGACGGACAAAAGCGCAAAGACGCAATGGAGTTTGCCTGTAAGGCTATGGGTAATCCGCTCGCCACTGAGTTTAATGCGCGTATTTTCTCAGCTTACCGCGAGCAACGCCTGGCAGGAAAAATCACCCGTTCATCTCGTGTGAAGAAAGTAACGCCGAGAACCGTCAATCTTGAGCTTGCCTATTTCAGAGCAGTGTTTAATGAGTTGCGTCGATTGGACGAATGGCAGGCACCTAACCCATTAGATAACGTCAGAGAATACAAAATAGCAGAATCAGAAATGGCGTATCTAACGGATGAGGAAATACGAGCATTATTGAAGGAGTGCGAAGCAAGCACATCTAAGGACTTACTGTCAGTCGTTAAACTATGCCTTGCTACCGGGGCAAGATGGGGAGAAGCGGAAACCCTTAAAGGAAACCAAATCAGAGCAGGCAAAGTAATTTTCACTAAAACAAAAGGGAAGAAAAATAGAGCAATCCCTATTAGTGATGCATTGCTTGAAGTACTGCCTACCAGTAGAAAAGCAAAACCATTATTTACATCATGTTATTCGGCATTCCGCTCTGCTTTGAAACGCGCCGATATTGAAACACCTGCCGGGCAATTGACCCATGTTTTACGCCATACTTTTGCATCACACTTTATGATGAATGGAGGCAATATTTTAGTGCTTCAGCGTATCCTGGGGCACACAGACATTAAGGTGACAATGCGCTATTCTCACTTCGCACCAGATCACCTTTTTGAAGCGGTAAATCTCAATCCTCTTGAACGCTTATCAGGGGAAAAAATTGGCAGCAAAGTGGCAGCAGAGGATGTCACTACTTGATAACATATGTCACTATCTGCCACATGCAATATGATAAAAATCAGTAAGTTACTGTTTTATTTAAAATCATTTTCGGACTCATAATCGCTTGGTCGCTGGTTCAAACCCAGCAGGGGCCACCAAATTTAGACATGAAAATCATGCACTTAAACCGCTCTCTGAGGCGGTTTTTTATTGGTCACTTTCAGAGTGGCGATGAAATGGCGATGGGTTTTCACCGCCACATCTTCCAGCCTGACGATCGATAACAGGCAACCTCTGATTTATAAGGATTCTAAATGAAGCGTTTAAATCTAGTTTTGCTCAGTGCAGTCCAGCCTTAGTAGTTTCCTCTTCACCTGCAGCCAGTCTAACTTTCAGTGAATTAGTAAATCTCGATATAACGCCTGAATCAGTATTAGCAATAAAGTAAATGCTATCACCACTGTCCAGAATTGCCGGAACATGGAGAAGCATTGAGAATAATGCCGTCTTTTAACAGGGCATCATCATCTTCCATAAACAGCAGTAAATGAGCGCTATTTGCATGTTACGAATATAATCCACCTTCTTCGGAGATCTAACGTTCTGCCTTACTGCCGGATACTTAGTGAAGTTCTTCGGATACGTGCACCTCCCAAATCTTAACAATTTTCGTTCAACAAAGCTGGTATTACACTCCACGACTGGTTCAAACAAAAAGCTGGATGCGCTCATAGCCGAAACCGTTAAACGGATTAAAGCCAATAATATTGGTCCTTTTAACGGAAAAAAAGAGAACAAAGAGACATCAGGATAGGTACACAGCCAACGCTTTCTGGAGGCACAGCAAAAGTGGAAAGCCTACCGGGACCAGTTTTGTCTCTCGGTTGCTACTGAACTGGATGAGGATTCATATGATTATCAGTCATACATTGACCAGTGCACAATAAATCTAAATAATAATCATGCCAGTGAAATTAAGCATATAACTTATTATAATTATGTCCTTGCCAATATTCACATAGTGATAATTTTCCGATTTCATAATTTATATCAAAAATTCTAAAATTCCGAGTTTTGTTCTTTCCAGTACAATCGCATCAGACTGACACACCTGCCTGCAAACCAATCATCAAATTTATGATCCACCTCACATTCTTAATAACTGTACCAAGGTATAGTAAAATCATTGATTTCCTTGGTGTTGGCCTGATTTGGCATCCCCTCGTCCGAGGGGATTTTTTTAATTTCACACATCCTGAAAAGCAGATGCTTCAACCATATTCGCCCCTCTCTGCATATTTTTACCCAATTCAATTACCAATTCCGGCGTAAACCAGCCACTCTTTCCGATTTAATCCGAAAGTAATTTCCGATATAAACCGTTAATTTTTTACCGACAGTCGGAATCAGTGATTACAGCCATGGTAATGAGTGGTAACAATCAGAGCTTTATTGATGCTTTTGCTCATCTGCATGCATGCTTTGAAATTCTGCATCGCATAAAAACAAAAGGTGAATATGTTCTGGTTTTCATCGACCACCGGAAAATTCAGTTCTGGTTTATGAAACTAGCTCGTCAGAAATTTGGACTTGAACATATTGATCATATTAACAGTGATACATCTATCCAAAAACGGCAGGTTATTGTACGCCGATCCAGTGACGCCTTGAGCAAGATGTTGGCTTCCTGACCTGAAGGCGGCAGGCACAAGACTGAACACTAACTTCTGGCGTAATTATAGTACGAGTAAGAAAATAGCCCGGCATTATTCCAAAACAAACTAAAGTCTAGTAGACTAACTTTTATGCTGTTCATTTGGAACGTCATGGGTATAATGTTTAATTAGAGATATACACGATGAATACGCTCAGCACGCCTCACCCATCCCCGACTTCTGGTGCAATCACGCTAGTTCAAGTGTGTCACTGGAACCTTTGTTTCGGTCCCCCTCAACCTGATAATGACTATGATCTGATTGAAAAGTGAAACGCACTCGTTTTATTGAAAATACCTTCAGGTTATAAAAATTTATCTGTGTATGCACAGGTTTTCCGGAACATCATGTATAATATTTCGTATATACTGTAATATTTATTTTGTTCAGGGAAGTTATCATTCTGTAGCATTGAATTTAGAGATAATTTACCATGAAAAATTATTTTTCAGACACTGAGAAAAATAGTTATATAAAGCAGAGCTTAGAAAAACGGATAGGTGAATACCATAAGATTAACCACGCCTATGCTGTAATGGATAAAAGAAACACAGATAACATATTAATTGTTACTGATTTAACAGATGATTTCGCCAGTACATATCTTGAAAATAAATATCAAAATATTGATCCAGTCGTTGTCACTGGACTGAATCGTTTCACACCTTTTGTCTGGGATGATAATATTAAATTAAACTCACATTGGCCAATGGATAAGGTTTTCATTTTAAAAACTTATAGTTTTTTATGCGGGCATACTTTTGTTTTACATGATAACCACAATAACCTGGCAATGTTAACATTGTATTATGATAAATTCCTCATGGCTGATATTGGTAAAATTATAATAAAGCATAAAAATGATTTTCAGGGAATTCTACTTGATACTCATGAAATGCTTATTCAGATCTACAAACAATCGGAAGAAAAGAACGCAACTAATTCGGTCCTCTCTACCCGTGAGGCTGAAGTCCTCTACTGGAGCAGTATCGGTAAAACCTATGCTGAAGTGGCTGAGATCCTGCATCTCACCGTTAGCACGGTTAAATTCCACATGGGAAATACTGTCAGAAAGCTTGGTGTAAAGAATGCAAAACATGCTATTAGCTTAGCAAATGAACTCAACCTTATACCCCGACCCGGTAAATGATTCTGAGAGCTTGCATTTGTATTAAAGGTTAATGGTCAGACGGTAACCAATATATAAAACTACTGACCTCCAACCATCAATTTTGGATCAGCTCACTCAACGTACTTATTGATTATAACTCAGAAAATGCAACGGTTTGCTGTGGTTCACGCCAGACCGGATAGAATTCAGGGAAACCCTCTACCTTCCTGGAAGGTGCAGCAGCACGAAAACCCCATCGTCTGGTTATGATTTGTCCACCACGCCTTGTGCACTCGGAATAGCATGGAAAACCATTTTTATCAAGTATGGCACTCAGTTCTCCGAACAAAGTTGCCATTACTCTTGCCCCACCATGACCGCGATGTTCATGCTCTACAGCAGTGAGAAATAAATAATAATGAGGCTGAGTTCGGGGATGATAGTTGTCACATCCCCTCATCCACGCTGCAACAGCCGCATAGTCTGAGTCACATGCCCGGCGCAGTCGGTTATCGATATCAAGCTGTTCGTTGCTTATCGCCATAAATTCTGGTCGAAAATAGACCTGAACTCCCGCATAGTTTTCAATAAAGTGTATGCCGCCATATTCTCTGGCAAAATCAACGTAGACACGAAAAAAGCGCCACATTCGGTCAAACCGACCCACCCGATTGATAAATACAAATTTATATATCGGATCGTCAAAAAATTCGGCTGTCAGCAGATCGCAAATATTATCCAGATCTGAACCCCTGGCTTGCATACATTGCATTTTTATCTCCTTATTTTATACCTTTATTGAATAGCAGATAATCATGCTATTTCGCTAAAATATATTCATTCAACCTGACCTTTTTTAGCCAGTGAGTTGCGAAAATTTAATCTGAAATAGGGGATGCCCCTTTGCAGCGAAAAAATTAACCAGTAGAGCGAAAAGTTCAGGTTCGGCAGCCCCATGCTTATTCACTGGTCCCTACAACCAGTGGCTATCCGCTGTAAGGGGATATTGACCTGGATAATACTTATTCATACGTGCGCATTTTTATCCATAAAACACCCCTGACTTTAAGTGCAGTAAAGTACCATAAGGTATTGATAATTTTGCTGCATAAGTTCACACTTTCGGAAGAAATTATGAAAGAATGGTTGTGGTCATCAGATTTCAACCCAAATAAATAATAATATATTGATTTGTAATTTATTTTATGTCCGTATAATGAGAATTGTATTAAAAGAGGCTTTTTATTCAGATGCTGTAAACGCCGTTTTCTGTAACTGCACACAGCACTGCTATGCGTACTGCATTCGGGTTAATTTACTGATTTGCGTGTAGTGTGAAGGGTGAAGGGTGAGGATCAACCTGTATAAGCAGTTAGCATGCCTGATTATCTGTCATCCGTGATGGCAGCTATAATATCGCCCGAAGTGATGTCATGAGGTTATCCTCAATTAAAAATAATTTAATTTTTTGTTAAAAAAATAACTTTAGCCTGTATCTTACCATCCACACTACGGAAGACCGAAAAATAGATTGATTTGTAGAGTTAAATTATTGTAGCGTTCATTTCCAGTATTGTGGCTGAACGTATTACTACCCTTAATTAACTTGACTAAGGTGGCATATGTACACTTGTCTTACTGAATCACTATTTCAAACTAGCTTTCTTGCAAAAAAACTCAATAATCATAACCTGAGATGGATCGTAAGAAACTCTCGTGAACTCGATTGTGAAGAATTGAATGAAATGCATTCAATTCTTAGCAAAAAAGAATTCATAGGCAAAAAAGACTTAAACATTATCGAAAGATCTTATCGCGGACTGAGTGAAGCAGAAGAGTATTTAGCTTTAACATATGGAGTACCTAAATTACATCCATTAAAACTGGCTAACATTGTCACAACTATCGACTTTAATGATGATTTTCTATCTCATTGTACGAATGGTGTGAATGCGATTGATAATTCAGGTGCCATTGTATTTCTTAACGTCATCCTTAAAAATAAATGGATTGATTTTTTTGAGCAAAGAATAGTTAATGCTCATCCCGCTGTTTTACCTTACGCAAGAGGAATGTTCGCCATTGAGCAATTTCTCGTTTCTAACAATCAGTGTCAATTTGAACAAGCTGCTGGAGCAACAATCCATTATATCGATATGGGAATTGACACCGGGGCTATCATTGAGACGGCTCAATTGGAAAAAATATGGGATCTTGAATCAATCTGGGCCGTTAAAGGAGAATCTTACCTCTTAGCTTTCGAATTAATGAAATGTTATTTAACGCGTGAAAAAACATTTACTTTAACCGATTGTTATAGGGCCGACAAAACTGTACCAAGCCCTTTGTATTTTAGGCGTAACTTTTCACCAGAAATAAAAAAAACATCCGAAACCAAATTCATTACATTAAAAGGCAATAATACCTGATGTCAATTTCGGGTTATTTAAAATTACCAGCCAGTAATGTTAATCAGGGAGCAAGCATACTTTGTTAGTGGTTGCTGTTGTTTTCTGTTTATCAATTAAAAAATAAAAAACATCAGGTTATTTATCCTGTTAACCATTTTAATCTACATCCATATCGCAGAAAAGTTTAAATAATGATGGTGGTCAGATATAATCTTAAAACAAGCTTCCGAAAAAACTTAAAGATATTAAGTCCCTGGGCTACCCCCAATGGTGAGTGGGAAGTAAGGAAAAAAATGTAATAATCGCTAAATTCAAAACCAGTCAAGATATCAGGATTAATTACCGGGACACTTTTTCCAGTCTGCCGTCACTCATATTCAAAGCACGCATCATTTAGGAAATGCAATAACAATCTGTACTCTTAATATGAACACCAGGCGTATTGAAGAAATCAGCCTCATCAATCCAGAGATTACCGCCTGAACTTATGAAGTAGAAGGCCTCTATCCCCTTTACATTACCGTCTCTCTCCCTGGCAATCCCTAAACTTCACGATGCAAAAAACCTCACCTTTCTCAAATTTATGATCCACCTCACATTCCAATAAACTATACCAAGGTATAGTTTATTCAAGTATTTCCCTGGTGTTGGCCTTATTTGGCATCCCCTCGTCCGAGGGGATTTTTTTAACCTCTCCCTACTAAAGCCTGCAGCTACCCGCTATACCTGCGCCCCCCACCCCGTGTTATCTTACCCATTCGCTTTACCGCAATCGGACAAAAAACAATGGCAAAACAGTGCGTGGGAATCATTTTTGGTGGAAAGTCGGCCGAACATGAAGTGTCATTACAATCAGCAAAAAACATTCTTGAGTCTATCGATAAAAGCAAATTTGAGGTGGTGTTGCTGGGTATCGATAAGCAGGGTGAATGGCATCTGAACGATGCTTCCGGCTTTCTGCTTAACGCGGAGAATCCCGCACTGATAGCGCTTAACCGCTCCGGTGAGAATGTCGCGCTGGTGCCAGGTCAGGCATCGCAGCAGCTGATCACCCGTCACAACGCCCATCCCCTGTCGCAGGTTGATGTCATTTTCCCGATTGTGCATGGCACGCTGGGCGAAGATGGTTCGCTACAGGGTCTGCTGCGCATGGCGAACCTGCCATTTGTCGGTTCCGGTGTGCTGGGTTCTGCCGTCAGTATGGATAAAGATTTCACCAAACGTCTGCTGCGTGATGCCGGGCTGAATGTTGCCCCGTGGGTCAGCGTCACCCAGGCACAACGCGCCCAGCTTGATGTGCAGGCAGTGGTGGAGCGTTTTGGTCTGCCGCTGTTTATCAAACCAGCGAACCAGGGGTCCTCGGTTGGTGTCAGCAAAGTCAGCCATATTGAGGAATTAGCGGCTGCACTTGACCTTGCCTTTACCTTTGACCGCAAGGTACTGATTGAGCAAGGTATTAAAGGCCGCGAGATCGAATGCGCCGTGCTGGGCAATGACGACCCCGTCGCCAGTCCCTGTGGCGAAGTGGTGGTGCACGATGAGTTTTACTCGTATGACACCAAATACATCAGCGAGAACGGTGCTCAGGTCGTGGTGCCAGCCGCGATCGATGCTGAAGATAGCGAAGCGATCCGTGCCGTGGCGCTGAAAGCATTTCAGGCGCTGGAGTGCAGTGGTATGGCGCGTGTGGATGTGTTTCTCACGGAAGGCGGAGAGATCATCGTTAATGAAGTCAATACGTTGCCTGGCTTCACTAACATCAGCATGTATCCCAAGCTATGGCAGGCCGCAGGTCTGGATTACCGCGCGCTGATTACCCGTCTGATCGAGCTGGCGCTGGAACGCCATCAGCAAAGCAGCGCACTGAAAAGTAGCGTGTAACTATCAGGCAACGTCATTTACCATCGGGCGAGGCTCAACGGCTGGCGAAGTTTGATTGCGGCCGTTGCGCTTCGACAGATAAAGATTCTTATCTGCCGCCGAAATCAGGCGGTTAATCACACCCTGCCACTCACGCTCGTTTACCGCACTGCCATGTGCCAGCCCAAGGCTGCCGGTTACCGTCACGGTATTGCCCTGCAACCAGAACTTATCTTTAACCATCGACTGGCGAATCGCTTCGGCCAGTTGATACAACTGGATGTAGCTATAGTCAAAAACCACCACGACAAATTCTTCGCCACCAAAGCGGCAAACCAGCCCGCGATTATTCACCACATCCTGAATACGCCGGGCAATTTCTTCCAGCACGCCATCACCGGCATCATGACCAAAGTTGTCGTTAATAGCCTTGAAGTAGTCAACATCCAGCATCACCACCCCGGCGACACGGTGCAGAGAGAAAGGCTCCTGGCGCAGATTTTCATACAAACCCGAACGCGACAGCAGCTGGGTGAGGAAATCAAAATTGGCGCGCAACGATAGCCGCTGATTCAGCTGACGGATGGCGTCCATGCTGACGGCCACCAGCAACGGGCTGATGGTGATGGTCGCGACGCCAAGGCGTACTGAGGTGAGATGGCTGATCGGCAACAAAGCATCATCGCCCTGAATATTCATCACCCCGTGGGAAACCAGAATGATTTCGGTGATCCCGGTGAGCAACAGTACCAGGCTGGTGATGGGGATCGGCAACACAATCGCACACCAGATCAATGCCGGAACCGGGAAAGTCAGGCTACCCGCCCCGCCAATCATCGCGCCGATAGTCAGCGACAATACGACACCAACCAGCGGCAGCAACTTGCTGGCATGTAATAATGAACGCCAGGCGACCGAGCGCAGCGGGCGCGCCAGCAGTACTGGCAGCAGCATCAGCGATGTAGAAAATTGCTCACTGAACCAATCGCCCCAGGCGGTGACAAAACGCGCACTGAAGCCAACCTCCTGCACCCAGGCCCCCCAGGTCGCGCACGACATCGCTGCCAGCAGGCAAGCGGGGAAAATACGCATGGCGTTAATCACCCGGCTATTTGCCGATGGGGGCAACAGATGCTTAATCAGCATGCTGACCGCCACCAGGATAAACAGGATATTGGCCACGTTGAGGGTCACGGCGAGCATGGCCCAGCCGGAGAACACCGTATCGTTAAAGACCATCGCCACAAAACATACGACATAACTGGAGATACGATGCAGAAAAGGATTACGCACCATCAACCCGCTAATCAGCGCGTTGACCGGCCAGAACAGCGACAGCTCCTGCGGCACACGCAGATGGCTGCCAATAAAGCAGAAGAACAGCGTGATGAGGAACAGCGAGAGAGCATTCTTTTTAAAATTATTCTCTGCAAACAGCTTAACGCGCATACGTCGAACCCTGTAACCTGGAAAGTCGCTGCCATATGCCGGGGGCATCAGCAGGCATTAAACCTGAAAAAAGGACATTCTGATTCGTTAATTAAGCCCGTGTTCATCATTCAACTCTGCGCCTGGGGGCCTGAGAGAAGCCAGGCAATGATGGAGAAAAGCGCGACAATTATGCCCTGTAAATAAAAAAATCGGATATCCGAGATATCCGATTTTTAAGTAATAACACAAATTTCAGCTGCAGACGGATTGCTATTTTACCGCGACTGGCCACTGACTGAGGCGAATGCCGCGTTTATCCGCATTTTCGCCAAAATCCTGTAGCACCGCTTTGACATCCGGGTCGAGATACTCGGCATTATCGTGGTCCACAATCACCACGCTGTTTTCCGGGATCTCTGCCAGCAGGCCCTGCAATTTGGGGTTATGCATAAAGGTCAGATTCTGCTGGAAGCGCAGCACGTAATGGTCGTCATAACGGGTCAGTTGCAACGCATTGCGGTGGCTCTGATACAGGCTGAAAAGTATCTGAGTGGCGATACCGATACCAATTCCGGCCAGCATACCAAATACGATAATGCCGCCGATGGTGGCAAGGAAGGGCACATATTGCTGCGCCCCCATGCGCATTTGCTCAACGAGCAGACGTGGCGTTGCCAGCTTATACCCGGTGTACAGCAACACGGCCGCGAGACTGGCGAGCGGGATCGCATTCAACAACTCGCTAAACCACAGCCCGCAAATCAGCAACAACACGCCATGCAGCAGAATCGATACCTTACTTTGCGCCCCGACGCTGACGTTCACCGAACTGCGCACAATCACTGCGGTGATCGGCATCGCTCCCAGCAACCCGGCGGTGAGGTTCCCCACCCCCTGGGCAAACATCTCTTTGTTTGGCGAGGGAGCCGGATGCTGTGGACGCAGTTTTTTCAGCGCCTCCTGGCTGAGCAACGTTTCCAGGCTCGCCACCAGCGCCAGCGTCAGCGCCACCACCCATACCGCAGGGTTTTGCCATGCCAGCCAGTCCGGGGTTTCCAGCTCGGCTGCCAATGCCGCCATGCTGTCAAAGGCAGGCAGAGTGATGCGCGGCAAACCCGCCACCCCCGACACCGTCGCCAGACACCCCACCAGCACTGCCACCAACGGGCCGGGGATCCAGCTTAGCGCTTTGATCGATTTGATAAATGGCGTGGTCCAGAACCACAAAATCAGCAGCCCGACACCGGCCACCAGCATCGCCGAGGCCGAGAACGCGAATTCGCCATTTAACAGCGACATCAGCTCCGCATAGCCCGCCGCACCCAGCGCGACCGGAATCTGCTGGATAATCAGCAAAATACCGATCGCCGCCAACATCCCCTTGATGACACTCCCCGGAACCAGGGCAATAAAGCGTCCGGCACGCAGCACACCAAACAGGCACTGCAACAAACCGGCGAGCATCAAGGCGGTGAGAAAAGCGGAGAAGCTGCCCAGTGTCTCAATCGACGCCACCACGATGGTGACCAGGCCCGCCGCCGGTCCGCTCACGGCAAAGCGCGACGGACTGAGCGCCGTGACCAGCAATCCGCCAATCACGCCGGTGAGCAGACCGGCAAACGGTGGCAGACCGCTGGCCTGGGCAATCCCGAGACAAAGTGGCAGCGCCACCAGAAAAACCACCAGACCGGCCGGAATATCCTGGCGCAGGGTATTCAGATTCATGGTATCGATTCCTCTGCAGATTGCTGAATTAACTCTTTCAGATGGCCAGACTGCAGGTCATACACGCAGCCAAACACATCCAGTTGTTGTCCGGCCTGCCACGCCAGCCGTACCGGTTCGGTTACCACTAACTGCGAAAACTGGGTAATCACGTTGGCTTCCACCAGACGATTAAGCTTGCTGCCCTCTTCTTCCTGTACGCTGGCCGCACGATATTCCACCAACCCCTGCGCTAAACCGCTGCGCAGTGCGGCAATACGCCGCGCCAGCGCCGAATCTTCCTTTGCCAGCGGGCTTTCTGGCAGACCCAGCGCAGCCTGCACCCCGCCACAGCCGTAATGGCCGCACAACACCACACGCTCAACACCGAGATAGAAAATCGCGTACTGCAACACGCTCATCAGATTGTCGTCATCAGGCACCACCATGTTGGCGATGTTGCGATGGACAAACAGTTCGCCCGGATGTGCACCGGTCAATACCTCGGCCGGCACACGACTATCAGAACAGCCAATCCAGAGTGAATGCGGTTTTTGCTGATGAAGATATTTTTCGAAATAGTGCGGATTACGCTGGCGGCGCTGTAATGCCCAACTGCGATTTTTCGCTAATAAGGGTTTGAGTGTCGTCACAATTATCTTCTCTTAATGTCCGGGAATACCGTATCCAGGCGAATTACGCCGTGAATAAGACAGGGCTCAGGGGAAAAAGCAGAGCTTCCTCACAAAAAATGGTTATAGACGCTTAAGAGTAGTAATGCACCATGGTTATTTCCAGACCCTTCAATTTAAGGCTAAATGTAAATTTAGATTCAGTTTATGTCGGAAGAAAGTAAGGTTTTGCAAGGCAGCGGGGAAATGTTACGGAGGATGATACTCATTAATATCATACCGTTAAGTTAAAAATTAAATAATGCATACTCAATGCGATGACAAAAAAATACACGCAGTGATGTTGAGGTTAATTTTATTTAAACGATGCGGGCCATTTAATACCAGGAAATTTCTTAATTACAAAATTTATGATTGGATGATTTCACTACCCGTCTATTAAAAGCACCGAATATTACGCTATTTATAGCGCCCGGTTACGGTAAGAGATCACGAAAATAATGAGAAGAATAATAGTTGCGATGAAAAGTAAATATTTCCGGACCTGAAAGGGCTAAATAGCGCCCGACACAGCAGGCGCTTTTTTCCTGACGAATTATTTACCGTCCCACGCTCTCAGACGCGCTGCACGTACCTGCAACTGCTGTTCTGGCGTCAGCTTGTTGTAGTTTTCCGCCATCCCGCTTTCCCAGTCACCGTACAGCGGGTTGGGCAGCACGATAAATTGCGTACCAAAGCGTTGATGATTGCCGCTGACAAATGCCTGGCGCTGCGCATTGCCCTGGTGCCATGTCGCACCCCCGAAATCATTCAGGTTGTCACCCGCGTACAGCACCACGTTATAGCCTTCGGCCTTGATCGCATCGAAACGCGCCTGTTTGTTGGAGCTACCGGTGCTGAGTCGTACCGTTTTATCATTAACCCCGCTGAAACCCAGCTTCTTCAGGTTATCCACCGTCGCGGCGTAATCCTTTTGGTCGCGGTTGGAGACGTAAAACATAGTGCCGCCGTGGCTGTTAACGTAGTTGGCAAATTCCACCGCACCTGGCACCGCCAGAGCCTGACGCGCCTGTGTCCAGGCTGACCAGGTTTTACCGCTAAAAGGCTGACCATTTTTTGCCTGCCACGCACTGTAGGCGCTGTTATCGATCATGGTTTCATCGAGGTCAACAATCACGGCTTTGGGTTTACCGGCCAGCGAAGGTGCCTGATCAAACGCCATACGCGCGGTGTTGAACGCCTGCCAGCTCAGCGCCTGATACTCGCCCGATTGCTGGAACCAGTTTACCGCCAGTACCGACTGCTGGCCGAGCTGCGCCTGTGCCTGCTGTTTCGAAGGCTGCGCACAGCCGGTGAGCGCCAGCGCCATCAGGCCGATTGTTGCCAGCCAGGTGGTTTTTTTCATCATTTCATCCTTAAGTGATTACGGTCAGTTTGTGTAAAGCTGTCAAAATGTAGCAGTTAACGTAAGCTGTTGGCAGCAGAAAGCGATCGGCTCGATAAAGGAGATACTTATGGCTCACCCTGAACATCCGGCACCACGCTCAGCATTGCTCGATACGCTGGGCTGGCTGGAATATGCTTTTCAGCCAGCGGGCGTACCGGCACCCCTTGACGCCGCCTATGGACACCAGCGTCACAGTGCCAACGTGGTGATGGCGGGTGACAACCTGCCGCCCAAAAGCTGCGAATCCGATGGGGTGATTGGTGAGGATAACCGGCCGGTCGCGGTCTACACGGCCGACTGTCTGCCGGTGCTGTTCGCCGATACCCATAACCATCAGGTTGCCGCAGTACATGCCGGGCTGAAAGGAACCTTGTCCGGCGTGCTGAATAGCGCTATTGACCGCCTGCTGGCGTTAGGTGCTCAGCCCGCTACCCTGCATGTCGCCATCGGTCCGGCAATTGGGCCGTGCTGCTATGAACTGGGCGAGGATTTAGTGACGCAAATGCAGGCGCAGCCCGGTTTACCTACACTGAACTGGTCGGCCATCCAGCCGGAAAATCCGCAGGCCATCCGGCCTCAGGCACGCGCCCAGCAGCAGGGGATTTGGTTTGATCTGCCGCATCTGGCACGGGGATTATTACAGCAACGCGGCATTCCGGCAGAACAGATTGAAGTGGTGCCGCTATGCACCTATTGCATGGCCGAAGCCGGTTCCAGTTACCGCTACAACACCCATTTTGCCAGCGGCTATCAATCCCGCTTCTCATGGATTCGTTGTCGCGACTGAATGGTTTCGCCCATAAAGATCTGATAGTTGAGATCGATGCTGTCAGCATTGAAGGTCGGATCGGCAATTTTCTTCAGCAGCAGCTCCGCCGCCTGGACGCCAATGGCGTAGCGCGGCGTGATCACACTGGCGAGGCTGGGATACATCTCCCGGCTGATATCAAGGCCGTGAAAACCGGTAATGGCGATCTCATCCGGCACCGCTATCCCCTGGCGCTGGCACCAGAGCAGCGCACCCAGCGAAATATCGTCATTGGTACAAAAGACCGCGTCCAGCTCCGGATGCAGCCGTAACGCCTGCTCCAGCATGGTTGCCCCGAGCCGCTGGGAAGAAAGGGTGCGCGGATTCATCCGTGCCGCACGCAGCCCCCTTTCCTGCATCGCTTTGCGGAATCCCTGGAAGCGAAACTCATCCCGGCGATCATCCAGCGAACCGAGATAAACAATGCAGCGTCGCCCCTGCTCCAGCAGCGTGCGCGTCATATCATAACCCGCATTGAAGTTGTTAAAACCCACCTGCATATCGAGGCACGGCCCCTGGGTATCCATCACTTCAACGATGGGGATCTTTGCCGCTCGCAGGTGCTTTACCGTTCGCAGCGTATGCTGTTTTTCACACAGAATGATGCCGTCAATATTCCACGCCAGCAGATTGAGCACCTGCTCCTCTTCGCTGCGTGCATCGTAGTTGTAGTTGGCAATCAGGGTCTGGTAGCGACCGGCGCGCGTGGCATATTCAATGCCGCTCAGCAGATCGGCAAAGATCTGGTTTTTAAACGAAGGGATCAGTACGCCCAGCGTGTCGCTTTTCGTGGGTGACTGCACCCCGGCCACAGGCTGAGGCACATAGTTCAGTTCTTTGATGACCCGCGCAATACGTTCGCCGGTATGGCTGGCTACCTTATCCGGCGTACGCAGGTAGCGGCTGACGGTCATTTTGGTCACGCCCGCCAGCTCGGCAATGTCCTGAAGAGAGATTCGATGCTCAGTCATGATGGCTCACCTCCCTGTGCAGCCACATCGGTTAGTGGATCAGCGTATTAAGGATTAACACGCCAGCCAGACCCAGCACCGAGATCAGCGTTTCCATCACAGTCCAGGTTTTCAGCGTCTCCACCACGCTGAGGTTGAAATACCCTTTGAACAGCCAGAAGCCCGGATCGTTCACGTGCGAGGCGATCACGCTGCCCGATCCCACAGCCAGCACCATCAGCGCCGGATCGGCGTGGGTCGCCGCGATAATCGGCGTCACAATGCCGGCCGTAGTGATGGCGGCGACTGTCGCCGATCCCAGCGCAACACGCAACATCGCAGCCACGGTCCAGCACATCAGCAGCGGGGACAACGAAGATCCTTTCATCATATCGGCGATATAGTTGCCGACGCCGCTATCCACCAGCACCTGTTTGAAGGCACCACCACCAGCGATGATAAAGACGATCATGGCGATAGCGGCGATGGACTCTCCGCACATGTCCATCACTTCACCCATCTTACGACCGTTACGCAGGCCCAGCGTCAACACCGCAATCACCACGGCGATAAACAACGCCACCGCCGGGTTACCGATAAATTCAAAGAACTGGCGCAGCGGATTCTCTTTCGGTGTGGTCAGCTCAAACACCGCAGCAATCGCCATCAGCACCACCGGGATGACGGCGGCGAAGATACTGATACCAAAGCCCGGCATCTCTTCTTCGGTGAAGATTTTCGGGTTATACAGCCCTTCCGGCGGTGATTTTTCAAAGCTTTTGAGGAATTTTGAGAAGATCGGGCCTGCGACAATGACGGTTGGAATGGTGATGATCATGCCGTACAGCAGCGTGGTGCCAAGGTTCGCACCGAAGATGGTGGCGATAGCCGTTGGCCCCGGATGCGGCGGCAGAAAGCAGTGAGTCACCGACAGCGCAGCCACCATCGGCACACCGACATACAGCAGCGGTAAACCAGCAGCCGCCACGATGGTGAACACCAGCGGCAGCAGCAGCACAAATCCCACTTCATAGAACATCGCCAGGCCAACAATCAGGCCGGTGACCACCAGCGCCCATTGCAGCCGTTCCTTACCGAAGGCGGCAATCAGCGTAGTGGCAACACGTTGCGCGGCCCCGGTGTCAGACACCAGCCGCCCGAGCATGGCACCAAAGCCGAGGATCATTGCCAGTCCGCCCAGCGTCGAACCGATCCCTTTCTGGATCGACGCCATCACATTCAGCGGCGTCATCCCTTCGGCGATACCCACCACTGCGGAGACAAACACCAACGCGATAAAGCCGTTGACCTTAAAAACAATCATTAAAACCAGCAGGAGAACCACGCCCAGAACGATTATGGTTATTGGCATTTTTATTATCCATACAGATACAAAGAGGTGATTTAGGTTTAGGCGCACCCTGGTGAATGCGCCACTTTCATCAAACCGCTACGCGCATACCACCATCAACAAACAGCAGGTGACCATTAACAAAATCCGACGCTTTAGAGGACAGGAACACGGCTGCGCCGATCAGCTCCTCGGGTTTGCCCCAGCGCGCTGCCGGGGTGCGTTTGGTGAGCCAGCCGGTAAAGGCGGGATCGTCTGCCAGCGCCTGGGTCATTTCGGTCACGAAGTAGCCCGGTGCAATGGCGTTGACCTGGATATTGTGACGCGCCAGTTCTACGCACATACCACGCGTCAGCATGGTCACTGCCCCTTTGGATGCGGCGTAAGGCGTGATGGTGTCGCGCCCTAATTCGCTTTGCATCGAACCGATGTTGATGATTTTGCCCTGCTGACGATCCACCATCTTCTTCGCCACCGTTTGTGAGACGAGGAATACTGCGGTCTGGTTAACGGCGATAACGTCATTCCAGTCCTGCTCCGGGAATTCGAGGAACGGGCGACGGCGCTGAATCCCGGCGTTGTTCACCAGCACATCAATCGCACCCCACTCGGCTTCAATCTCGTCCACAGCCTGCTGTACCTGAGCTGACTGCGTCACATCAAACGCCTTCGCCTGGGCGCGCAGCCCCAAATCGCGCAGTTTGGCGGCTGCCTGTTCCGCACCCGCCGGGGTGGTGGCGTTAACAATCACTTCCGCACCGGCCTCGGCCAGGCCGCGTGCCAGCAAGAAACCAATGCCGCGTGCCGAACCGGTGATCAGAACACGTTTACCTTCGAGGGAAAAAAGCTGACTCATAACCATCTCCTTAAAATGTTAACTGGACTTTTGCGGCACGGGTTTTGTCACCCGCAAACTGCAGCGCAGCATCAATGTCCTGCCAGCCATACTCACCGCTGAACAACGGCAATGGGTTGACAATGCCCTGAGCCAGCCACTCGACGGCAGTGTTGAATTCGTGGGTAAAACGGAAGGAACCGACCAGGTTAATCTCTTTGGCAATCAACTGCATAATCGGGAACGAAGGGATGGCACCGCCCATGCCCACCTGCACCAGCGTGCCTTTGGCGCAGACCACATCCAGGCAACGTTGCAGCGATGACGGATGCCCGGAAGCTTCAAACGCCACGTCAAAATAGCCCTTATCAGCCAGATACGGCGTGAAGTCGCCAGTGGCGGCATGAATCACGTCAGTTGCCCCCATCTGCTGTGCCATTGCCAGCGAACGCTCGCTGATATCGCTGCACACCACCGACGCCGCACCGCGTGCTTTAGCCGCGGCGGCAATCAGGCAACCGATCGGGCCAACCCCGGAGATAAATACATGCTTGCCGGTGAGATCGCCAGCCTGATGGGTGGCGTGAATGCACACCGCCAGCGGCTCGGCAAATACCATCACACTTTCATCAGCATCCTGGGGAAAGGGGACGCACTGCGCGCTATCCACCACTTTGTACTGGGTGAAACCGCCGTCAACGTGCGGTACATACATGGCGCTGCCGAAGAAACGCATGGAGACGCATTGGTTCTCCTGCTCGCGCTGGCAATATTTGCACTCTCCGCAGGGCTTAGAAGGGTTAACCGCCACTTTCTGATCGGGCTTCAGTCGCGGGTCGTCGCTTTCAACCACATAGCCAATCACTTCATGGCCGAGAATCATTGGCATTTTGACTTCAAAGCTGCCGACTTTGCCTTCCTGATAATAATGCAGATCCGAACCGCAAATGCCGCCGCGCGTAATGCGCACCAGCGTCCCTTTGCCGTTCCACTCCACCTGCTGCTGTGCCACGCTGACTTGTTGTTTTCCGGTGATCACGCAGGATTGCGTTTCGATATTCATAACTTCCCCATTCAGTGGTGTTGCAATGGGGGCCATAAAACCGGGTTAGCGGGGTTAAAACTGTGACGAAGATCACTCAAAAACATGTTACGAAAAAGCTGTTACGCATAACGTGATACACGATCGTCCTACCCGAAACTCAGTGAGAGAAATTTCCTGGTTATCGCCAGACCGGTCCTGGTTACCTCCCATCCCGAACCTGTGAAGATACGCCCATCCTCAATGGGGATAGCTGGATTGAGTCTCAGTAATTAATAACTAAAGAGCTAAGTCGTTAGCCATGACCTTAATGCCATTTCAGGGTGAGTAAGTTCTTTCCCGTGCCTGGGTAAAAGATGTCCGATTCTTGCGCCCGTACTTACCACCCTGCTTTTTTTGATGTGACTCACAGGCTGAATACGTCCCACTTCCTTCCTGATAAATACTCATTAAAGTCAACTCATCCGACCACTTTATTAGTGAGTGATTATGACTGAGTACCCTGCGCTGTTCGCCCCACTGGATCTGGGTTTTACCCAACTTAAAAACCGTTTTCTGATGGGTTCCATGCACACCGGTCTGGAAGAACATCGCGATGGCGCTGAACGGCTGGCCGCCTTTTATGCCGAACGGGCGCGTGAAGGCGTGGCGCTGATTGTCACCGGTGGCATCGCCCCCAATCCACAAGGCGTGGTGGCACAGGGTGGCGCGATTCTCCATCAGGAAAGTCAGTGCGGCTGGCACCGTAACATCACCGATGCGGTCCATGCTGCGGGGGGGAAAATTGCCCTGCAAATACTGCACGCGGGGCGCTACAGCTATCAACGCAATCTGGTGGCCCCTTCGCCGTTACAGGCACCGATCAATCCCTTTATGCCGCATGCGCTGAGCGAAGCGGATATCCTGCAAACCATTGCCGACTTCGCCCATTGTGCCCGGCTGGCGCAGCAGGCGGGCTATGATGGCGTGGAGATCATGGGTTCGGAAGGTTATCTGATTAACCAATTTCTGGTGGCGCACACCAACCAGCGCGGGGATGACTGGGGCGGCGATATCGCGCGACGTCAGCGTTTTGCGCTGGCGGTCACGCGGGCAGTGCGCGCTGCGGTGGGCAACGACTTCATCATTATCTTCCGTATTTCCATGCTGGATCTGGTGCATAACGGCAGCACGCTGGCCGAAACGCTACAACTGGCGTCAGGGCTGGAGCAGTGCGGCGTCACCTTGTTTAACAGCGGCATCGGCTGGCATGAAGCGCGAATTCCCACCATCGCCACCTGCGTGCCACGCGCCGGATTTGCCTGGGTAACGAAGCACCTGCGTGACCATGTTTCCGTACCGGTGATTGCCACCAACCGCATCAATCACCCGGCGGTGGCCGACGAAATAGTGCGTGACGGCATCGCCGATATGGTGTCGATGGCGCGCCCTTTCCTCGCTGATGCCGCATTTGTCAGCAAAGCCCAGGCCGGTAATGCCGATGCCATTAACACCTGTATCGCCTGTAATCAGGCTTGTCTCGATCAGATTTTTGTCGGCAAGGTGACGTCCTGCCTGGTCAATCCCCGCGCCTGCCATGAAACGCTGATGCCCGTGACCGCTGCCGCAACACCAAAACGGCTGGCGGTGGTTGGCGCAGGCCCGGCGGGAATGGCGTTTGCGTTACAGGCGGCGCAGCGCGGCCATCAGGTCACGCTGTATGAAGCCGGGGCGCAGATCGGAGGGCAATTCAACATTGCCCGGCAAATTCCCGGCAAAGAGGAATTCAGCGAAACGCTGCGCTACTTCCGCCATCAGCTTGCGGCCGCTGGTGTGGCCCTCCATACCCAATGCCGCGTCACGGCTGCGCAACTGGATGACGCCGATGAAGTGATCGTCGCCACCGGCATTGCCCCACGCCAGCTCACGCTACCCGGCATCGATCATCCCAGCGTTTTAAGCTATCTCGACGTGCTGCGCGATAAAAAGCCGGTGGGGCAACGCGTAGCGATTATTGGCGCGGGCGGCATTGGTTTCGATACCGCAGAATTTCTGCTGCATCAGGCCACACATCAGGAAGATTTCTATCAAAGCTGGGGCATTGATCATTCGTTGCAGGCGCGGGGAGGCTTAATACCTGCTGCGCCAGTGCCTGCCGATCGCCAGATCTGGCTGTTGCAACGCAAATCCGGCAAACCCGGTGCCGGGCTGGCAAAAACCACCGGCTGGATCCATCGCGCCAGCCTGCAAGCGCACGGCGTGAAAATGTGGGGGGATGTGGAGTACCTGAAGATTGATGATGAGGGGCTGCACCTGCGCCATCTGGGTGAGGACATCACACTGGCAGTGGATAACGTGGTGATCTGCGCCGGTCAGGAACCTCTGCGCGAACTGGCCGATCAACTCAGGGCGCGCGGTAAACCGGTCCGGCTGATTGGCGGTGCGGACGTGGCACAGGAGCTGGATGCCCGCCGCGCCATTGCACAAGCGACTGAGCTGGCGCTCAGCCTGTAATCAACGCAGTTTGACGGAACGCAACACCACAAACTTGGCGGTTGACGCCACTAGCGTGCAGTTGCCGAACAGCTTTTTCATCTTGTGATGATAATCGAGGTGGCGGTTGCCCACGATGCGCAACTCGCCGCCATATTGCAGACAACGTTTGGCATCACGCAGCATTTGCCAGGCCAGGTGATCGGTTACGGCATGCTGCTGGTGGAACGGCGGATTACACAACACCGCGTGCAGACGATCGGAGGGGAATCCGCTCAGCGCGTTGTTCACGCGGAACTGGCAGCGCGCTAAATCCTGCGGGCGGTTCACTTCGACGTTAAGACGGCTCGACGCCACTGCCATGTAAGACTCATCAAAGAACAGCACTTCAGCCTGTGGATTCTGCTCCAGCGCCATCAGGCCAATCACCCCATTACCGCAGCCGAGGTCGAGGATCTCCCCCTCCACATCATGTGGCAGATGCTGCATAAAAAAGCGTGCGCCAATATCCAGCGAGCTACGGGAAAACACGTTGGCGTGGTTATGGATTTGATAGTCAGTGTCATCCAGCGGCCAGACGGTGGTTGGTGACTGTGCAGCCAGCTTTGGCGCGGTGTAATGGCTATAGACCAGACGCGCCTTTTTCCATGCCAGCGAGGTTTTGCTTTCACCAAGAATGCGCTCAAACAGTTGCAGGGTGGAGCTATGGATATCTTTGGCTTTCGCCCCGGCCAGAATCAGCGTCTCAGGCGTCACCACATCACGCAGCGCACGCAGCTGATGCTCCAGCAATGCCAGGGTTTTAGGGATTTTGATCATCACCACCGCCGGGGCGGCAGGCAGCGCCGCCAGGCTGTCGAGAAACTGCACCTGATCTTCATCCATATCATTGAGGCGCAGGTTTTGCCGTGCCGCTTGCTGACTGAGCCATGAATCGCTGACATGCCAGACCTGACGATTATGCAGTCCGCAGGTCAGCGCACCGAAGCTGTCATTAAATAACAGTACCGGGCCGTCCGGCAGCGCCTGCTGCAACAGATATTCATCTGCCGCATCCCACGCCTGCAAAGGGCTTTCTTCGCGCATCGGCGGAAAGCGGTGCAGCGTCAGGGTGCGATCGGTCAGTTCAAGTTGGCTCATGGAATCTCCGGCGTGGTACACTTTGCGCGATTTTCGCCCTAAAAAGGGGGCGCAGTATACTGTCTTTCGCCGGGAATCCCAATGTCATTAATCTATCTGCAGGGCTACCCTGAACATATCCTCAGCCAGGTACAGACGCTGATTGAGCAGCAACGTCTCGGCGCTTTTTTACAACAGCGCTATCCCGATATGCACGATCTGGTGAGCGATAAAGCACTGTACGATTACACCCAGGGACTGAAAAATCGCTACATGCGCAGCGCGCCGCCGGTGAGCAAAGTGATTTGGGATAATAAAATCAAGGTGATGAAGCACGCCCTTGGCCTGCACACCGCCATCTCTCGTGTGCAGGGTGGCAACCTGAAATCCAAAGCCGAAATCCGCATCTCCACCTTTTTCCGTCTCGCGCCGGAAGCCTTTCTGCGCATGATCGTGGTGCACGAACTGGCGCATCTGAAAGAGAAGGATCACAGCAAAGCCTTCTATCAACTCTGCTGTCATATGGAGCCGGATTATCATCAGCTGGAGTTCGATGCCCGGCTGTGGATGACCGAGCAGGCGCTGCGTGGTAACGCCGCCTGATACCTTTGCTTTTCCCGTCGTAGCACATATGCTCAGAGGCGTCTGATTTCCCTCACTTAATGGGTTGGTGCTATGACACTCCAGCAGCTGAACTATTTTCTTGCCGCCATTGATTTTGGCACCATCTCGAAAGCGGCTGAGGCACTACATATCTCTCAACCGTCACTGTCAGACCAGATCTTACGACTGGAAAGCGAGATGGGCACCCATCTGTTTATTCGTACCAATCGTCGTCTGATTCTGACTGAGGCCGGATCGCGGCTCGAACCGCATGCTCGCGCGACCACTCAAGCGGCACAACGCGGTTATGAAGCGGTGCAATCGGTGCGCCAGCTTAAGGATGGTCTCGCCTCGTTCGGCACTTTTAGCTCCGCCTATCAATATTTTCTCGCCGACCTGATTTGTGAGTTCCGCACACGCTATCCGGGGGTACGGATGCGGTTGATCGGCACCAATTCCTCAGAAGTGGCTCGTTCAGTGATTGATGGCGAAATTGAAGCGGGCCTGGTGATGCTGCCAGTAAACAACAAAAATCTGGTGATCAGTGAACCCGTGTGGTCAACGCAAATTGGTTATATCTCAGCCAGCGATGCACGACTGGCAGGCAGTAAAGATATGCAGGCATTGCTAAACGCCCCTCTCATACTGAGTGAAGCGACCTGGCATAACAGCGATCCGATTCGCCGTCTGCTTAACCAACGGGCGCAGGAGATTGGCGCCCGGCTGGAGCCAATTATTGAAGTAGAACACCAGGAAACCGCACTGGAACTGGCAGCGCGGGGATTGGGAGATCTTATCGCTACCCGTCCGATCCTCCACCATCTTGGTTATGGTGACAAACTCAAGTGGGTGCCGATCGAACCTCCGGCTTTTGAAGTGTTCGCCTTTATCCACCGCGCGGATACCGCGATCTCATCCGCCACTCGCGAAATGATGCAGCTAATGCGACGTTATTTGCAGGAGGTGCAGATGGCTTACAGCCATATCGAATGCTGATGGAAAACGGTGGGTATAGGGCAAACCTATATGAACCAAAATCATAACCCTATTCATCCCGCGCAAATAGCCGTTTAAAACTATGTCAATCACGTTACCCCAATGTTGCAATAACTTTGCAGGAGAGACGTATGACATCACAGGCGCGCTATTGTGTGATTGGTGCAGGCGCTGCTGGCCTGGCAGCGTTACGCACTTTGCAAGAACTGGGCATCCATGCCGATTGCTTCGAAAAAAGCGGCCAGGTCGGCGGCCACTGGCACCATGACTATGATGCCCTGCATCTGATTACCCCGAAGAAAAGTTCCGGTTTTGATGGCTTCCCAATGCCAGAGACATGGCCGGTCTACCCCAGCCGCGATCAGGTCCGGCAGTACATCGACAGCTACGCCGGGCACTTTGACCTGAGAGAGAAAATTCATTTTAACAGCACAGTTGAACGCATTGTGCCGCTGGGCACTGCGGGCGGCGAGGGCTGGCAGGTTACCGTAAATGGGCAGACACGTCACTACCAGGGCGTGCTGGTCGCCAATGGGCATCTGTGGGACTGCGCTTTTCCTGCGGAAGCGAACCACTTCAGCGGCATCTCACTGCATTCCGGCCAGTATCGCAACACCGATCAACTTCAGGGTAAGGTGCTGGTGGTGGGCTGTGGTAACTCCGGCTGCGACCTGGCGGTTGACGCCGCACAGCATCGCCTGACGACCGATATCGTGATTCGCCGGGGTCAGGTGTTCCAGCCAAAAGCGCTGCTCGGCGTGCCACGTGCCGAGATCCCTTTCCTTAACCAACTGCCGCCAGAATTACAAAACGCCTTTACTCAGGTAATGACGATGATTTCTGTCGGAAACTGGGAAAATTATCCCGGAATGCCGCAGCCGGAAAGCTGGGATTTGGAAAAACAACCACCGGTGGTCAACACCCTACTGATGTACTGGATCCAGCATGGCCGTATCGGCGTGCGTCCGGCTATTGAACATATCGACGGCAAAACGGTGCATTTCAGCGATGGCAGTGCCGCCGAGTACGACAGCATTCTCTGGGCTACCGGTTTTCATACTCGTTTACCGTTCCTCGATGAAACCCTGCTCGACTGGGAGGATGGTGTGCCGCTGCGCACCGCCGCCATGACCCTGCCAACCACGCTTGAGAACCTTTATTTTGTCGGTCTTTCCGCGCCGCGTGGCCCGCAGTGGCCGACCTACTGCCAGCAAACGCGTCTTATCGCCCGCATGATTCAGCTGCGCGAGCAAGGCGTGCCCAATATCGCCAGCCTGCTGGCGGCACAACAGCCGCATGAGGCACGCATCGATATTGTTCGCCGCCTGTGGCAAGCCAACCTCGACGAAACCTGGCGCACGCTGGACCTACTGGAAACCATGCATAGCAGCCTGCTGCGCAACGCTCCCCTCACCGCCTGACTGGAGAAATACCATGAACACACAACAACCTGTCGCCCTGGTCACCGGTGCTGCCTCCGGTATGGGCAAAGCCGTGATGGCGAAGTTTCAGCGCGAAGGCTGGGCGGTGGTCGCCATCGACCGTAGCGAAATGCCGACACAGCCCGGTATCACGCCGGTGGTCGCCGATATCACCTGCTACAGCGCATTACGTGAAGCGGTAGCCGGAGCGTTACAGGGCCGTCGCGTCAGTGCGCTGATCAACGCGGCGGGGATTTTCCCGGTCTCCACGCTGGAGAGCAGCAACGATGCGCTCTATCGCCAGATTTTCGACGTCAACGTGCTGGGCAGCGTCAATACCGCGAAAGTCGCCAGCGAATTTATCAGCGCCCAGGGCGGCGCGTTGCTGATGTTCGCTTCGGTCGATGCCTTTGCCGTCTCCCCCGGCCAGTTGCTGTATAGCGCTTCAAAAGCCGCCGTGGTGTCGCTGGTGAAATCGCTGGCGATTGAGTTGGTCGGGAAAAAGATCGTGGTAAACGCCATCGCCCCCGGCTGGGTCGAGACCGAAGGCACGCTGAAAAGCGGACGGATCCTTGAAGGTGTGAAAGCCGTGCCGATGCAGCGCGCGGCCAGTGTCGGAGAGATCGCCGACTGGGTGTGGGCCTTCAGTTCACAACCGGGGTATATCACCGGCGAAACCCTGGTCATCTCCGGGGGCAGTTATATGCGTTAAGCAGTTTATTCACAGGCGTCGTACTCCAATTCCAACAGACAGGGTAAGACAATGAAACAACAAACAATAAATCCAGCACTTCAGGGAGCAGTTCGCTATGTAAAGGAGCGACCAACATCACGTCAGATGGCACGGGACGGCAATTTAACCCGTGCAGTTACCGGCGTCACGCTGGGGAATATGGTGGAATGGTTCGATTTCGCCATCTACTCCTCCATGGCGATGACAATGGCAAAAGTGTTCTTCCCCACCACCAATAGCTACAACGAATTGATCGCTATTTATGCCGCGTTTGCCGCCGGGTTTCTTATTCGTCCATTAGGGGGTTTTCTGTTTGGCCCGATTGGCGATAAATATGGCCGCCGTACCGCACTGGTTGCCAGCATCAGCCTGATGTCGGTCGCCACGCTTTGCATCGCGCTGATCCCCGGCTACCACAGTATCGGCATTGCTGCGCCGATTCTGCTGGTACTGATGCGCATGTTGCAGGGCCTCTCAACCGGCGGTGAATATGGCGGATCCTGCATTTTTATCGCTGAGCATAGCCCGGATAAACGCCGTACTTTTTTCACCAGTTGGCTGGAGTTTGGCAACATTTCCGGCTTCCTCGTGGGCGGTATTATCGTCAATGTGATCAGCAATGCGCTGGGTGACGCCACCATGGTCGCCTGGGGCTGGCGGGTGCCTTTTGTCATTGCCGGGTTGCTGGGCATTGTGGCGCTGTTTATCCGCTTACGCGTCGATGAAACCCCGGTATTCCGTGCAATGCAGGCAGGTAAAGCCAGAGCAGAAGCCCATGCCCCGGCACGCTGGACATTATTCCTCAAAGAGTGGCCGCAGTTGCTGCGCTGCGCCGGTTTAGTCGCCACCTTCAATATCAATTACTACATCGTGCTGGGTTATATCCCCAGCTACCTGGTGAGTTTTATGGGGAAATCCGCTGAGTTCAGCGCCCGGTTGTCGCTGATTGCCACCCTGGCGCTACTCCTGTTTATCCCGCTGTTCGGCATGCTGGGGGACCGGGTTGGCAGAAAGCGCATGCTTATCACCGGCTGTGTACTCATCATCCTCTCTGCGGTTCCCGTTTTCTGGGCGATTCAAAGCCACGGTTTGAGCGCAATTGTCATGGGTATGGCGGTGTTGATTCTCGGCATGCTGTTTTTTGAAGGCACCATCCCCGCCACCCTAACCTCGCTATTCGGTACCACCGTACGCTACAGCTGCTTTGCCATTAGCTACAACCTGTCCGTTTCCGTGCTTGGCGGCACCGCGCCACTGGTGAATACCTGGCTGATTGAAAAAACCGGCATCACGCTGATCCCAGCGTATTACCTGATGGGTGGCGCGATCCTCGGTTTGCTGGCGCTGTGGAAAATGCAGGACCGCACCGGCCAGGCGCTGCCATCCTAATCCCTCTTTATCACCTGTGTATCTATGGAGCATAAAATGAGCCTGACCACTAAAGTAAAAATCTCTTCCGGCGGTGCCTATGAGTCCGTTTTTGGTTACTCACGTGCCGTCAAAGCTGACAATCAGCTACATATTTCGGGCACCTGCGCCACGCCGGATTTTGAAAAGGCGGATGCTTACGAGCAGACAAAATCGATCCTGAACACCATCGCCCGCGTGGTACAGCAGGCAGATATGGAGATGGAGGATGTGGTGCGCACCGTGGTATATGTGCGTGACATCAACGATGCGGAAAAGGTCGCAAAGGCGCATCTTGAGACTTTTGGCACCATCCGTCCGGCCAGCACCATTGTGCAGGTGGATTCGATGCTCAGGACCTGGCAGCGGGTAGAAATCGAAACTTACGCCATTCGTTAAACCGGCAGCAGCGCCCCATGCTGGGCGCTGCCATGGACAGGATTACAAAAACTCCTGTGCCTTCTGAATCAAACTGGTTTTCGTCAGCGCGCCAAGGAAAAGTCGCTCCTGTGGATTGTTCAGCACCGGCAGGCGCTCCAGCGTCACGCGGGCAAACGCTTCCCAGCCTTCGCGCATGCTTTGGTTCTGATAAATAAACGGAAAATTGCTGTCCATCACCGTACTCACCGGTGATTGCAGCGTGATCTCCTCCGCCAGCACTTTGCGCGCAATATCATGAATCGATACCACCCCCAGAAACTGGCCGCTGGCATTGATGACATAGACATAACGCTCGCGCTTGAGCGAACTCACCGCCAGCGCCTGACCAACCGATTCATCCGGTTGCAGCGCTGCGCCGGGGATGATCAGTTGGTCAACGCGCATGTTGTCGAAATCATATTTGGCTTCAGAACGGCTGAGATGCCCACTCACCACCGGATAGGTGCTGGCGGATTGCAGACGATAAACCAGCATTGACGCCAGCACCGACGCAATCATCAGCGGGAACAACAGGCTGCTGTTGAGCGTCATTTCCAGCACCATCAACATCGCCATCAGCGGGGCCTGGCTGACCGCCGCCAGCACCGCCGCCATGCCGATAGCGGCATACAGCAGCGTATCGCCCACCGGTAAATGCAACGTGGCACCGAAGGTGGCAAGCAACGCCCCCAGCAATGCACCCATTAATAAGGAAGGGGTGAACAATCCGCCAACCGCGTTTGATCCGACCGAAAGCGTGGTCGCCAGGGTTTTCAGGATCAACAAACCCAGCAAGCCCCCCAGCAGATAATGACCCTCGATGATTTTAATGATCACTTCATAGCCGTTACCCAGAATATCGGTGGAGATCAGCGCCAGAAAACCCACGGCCAGACCACCGGCACCGAGACGCAACGGCAGCGAACGGACGCGCCCAAATAGCGCTTTGCTGCGTGCAATCAGTTTGATCAGCAACCAACCCGCCAGCCCGGAGGCCAGCCCAATCAGCACCGTCATCAACAGGCTGGTCATATTCAGCTGGAAACTGACGTCAGACAAGGGATAGAGCGCGTTGCGGAAGCCCAGTGACCACATGGTCATCACCGCCACGGCAGAAGCGATAACCAGCGGAATCAGCCGCTGCAACGCGGAAATGCCAAAGGCAATTTCTGCGACAAAGATCGCCGAAGCCAGCGGCGCGTGATACACCGACGACAACCCGGCAGCGGCTGCCATCGCCACAATATCGCTATTACGCAGACCGAGTGATTTCGGCAACCAACGGCCAATTAAGCTGCCACACAGCGCCGAAAGCTGCACCATCGGCCCTTCTTTACCTATCGATGCGCCACTGCCGATACTGGCAATCGATGACAGGGCGCGAAACAGTGAAGTTTTGGTCGGCACCGCATCCAGCCGGGCGTTGATCACTTCGAGGTAATCTGTTTTCACCGTTTCCTGCTGCTCAATGCTGACGGCATAACGCAAAAACCACCCCGCCAGCAAGCCACCAGCGCCCACCAGCAGCGGCCAGAAAATCCACGGCCAGACATGCATCGCCACGGTGATTTCACTATCACTGTGAAATAACAGACGGTTAATCAGATCGATAACCCCGCGAAAAGCGAGCGTCACCAGTGAGGCCGCGCAACCGACCGGGATGGCAATCAGCAATGTGGTCCAGTTCAGTGCATGTTTACTTCCACTCACCCGCGCGTCCTCTTCTGTCCGGGATAAAAATCATAGCTGCATCATCATATTGGAATGCGGATCTCAGGATCAAATTTCGCCTGTGTTTGCTAATTACGTCACCGTGCCAGCATGCTACTCTGCCGTTTTATCCCTGCCGGAGAAACCGCACGTGATTCGCTTCGCTATTGTGGGAACCAACTGGATTACCCGCCAGTTTATCGACGCCGCACATGAAAGCGGCAAAATGAAACTGAGCGCCGTTTATTCACGCCAGCAGCAGCAGGCTGAAGCCTTCGCCAACGATTATCCCTGCAAGCACATCTTCACCTCGCTTGAGGCGATGGCCGCCAGCGACGCCATCGACGCGGTCTATATCGCCAGCCCGAACGCGCTGCACTGTGAACAGGCACTGCTGTTTATGTCGCACGGCAAGCATGTGATTTGCGAAAAACCGCTAGCCTCCAACCTGCGTGAAGCGGAAGCAATGATCGCCTGCGCGCGTGAAAACCAGGTGGTGCTGTTCGAAGCCTTCAAAACCGCCAGCCTGCCGACCTTTTTGCAGCTGCAAAAATCCCTGCCGCAGATTGGCAAAATGCGCAAGGCGCTGCTGAATTACTGCCAGTATTCCTCCCGCTATCAGCGTTATCTGGCAGGGGGAAACCCCAATACCTTTAACCCGCAATGGTCCAACGGTTCCATTATGGATATCGGATATTACTGCCTTGCGGCTGCGGTCACCTTATGGGGCGAACCCCAGCAGGTGACCGCCCAGGCTTCACTGCTGGAAAGTGGCGTGGATGCACATGGCGTGGCGGTGCTGGGCTATGGCGATTTCGATGTAACGATTCTGCATTCTAAGGTGAGTGATTCATTGATACCGAGCGAAATTCAGGGCGAGGCTGGCTCACTGGTGATTGAGAAAATCTCCGAGTGCCAGCAGTTGCGCTTTATCCCACGCGGCGGTGAGAGCCAGAATCTGACGCAGATGCAGCACATCAACACTATGCTGTATGAAGCCGAAACCTTTTCCCGGTTGGTGAATGGGGGTCAGGTGGAGCATCCCGGTCTGCAAACGTCGCGTATCACCGCTGCATTGCTGACAGAAATTCGTCGCCAGACGGGTGTCATTTTCCCGGCAGATAATCCGTAGCGGCACGTTTTTATCCGTCCGAACGGAATCTCCGTCCAGGTAAATATTTCAAAATATTTCCTGCACCCCATTGCTTCCCGGCGCAGTGGCAAGTATGTTAGCCAACGCAAAGGGGAGTAACTTATAAGCTGATTGATCGTCATTACGATGCATTAAGCATCCGGTCATCAGGCAACCCGGAATCCATTCTGAGTTGTAAGTGAGACCTTGCCGGAAGGCGAGGTTTGCTTATAACAAAAAAGCGGCTGACGTCTTCTGACTTCGGCCTTTTTTATTTTCAGGACAGGATACGTTTATGCAAACTGTAGGCACGCCACTGCTGTGGGGCAGTTTTGCCGTTGTAGTGTTGATCATGCTGGCGATTGATCTCTTGCTCCAGGGACGTCGCGGCGCACAAACCATGTCATTCAAACAGGCGGCAATCTGGTCGCTGATTTGGGTCTCAGTCTCCTTGCTGTTCAGCGCCGCGTTCTGGTGGTATCTCGACGGCAGTGCCGGGCGCGAAGTGGCAACGGCGCAAACCCTTGCCTTCCTTACCGGCTACATCCTGGAAAAAGCATTGGCAGTGGATAACGTCTTCGTCTGGCTGATGCTGTTTAGCTACTTTGCCATTCCGGCCCAGCTACAACGCCGTGTACTGATCTACGGTGTATTGGGCGCGATCGTGCTACGAACCATCATGATTTTCGGTGGCAGCTGGCTGGTCACACAATTCAGCTGGATTCTGTATATCTTCGGTGCCTTCCTGCTGTTCACCGGCCTGAAGATGGCGCTGGCGAAAGAGGACGATGACAACGCGGTGGGCGATAAGCCGCTGGTGCGCTGGCTGCGTAAACACCTGCGCATGACCGAGAGTCTGGAAGGAGAGAAATTCTTCACCCGCAAAAACGGTGTGCTGTTCGCCACCCCGCTGCTGCTGGTGTTGATCATGGTGGAACTGAGCGACGTCATCTTCGCCGTTGACAGTATCCCGGCTATCTTTGCCGTCACCACTGATCCCTTTATCGTTCTGACCTCAAACCTGTTCGCTATCCTCGGCCTGCGTGCCATGTACTTCCTGCTGGCCAACGTGGCGGAGCGCTTCTCGATGCTGAAATACGGCCTGGCCATTGTGCTGGTGTTTATCGGTATCAAGATGCTGATTGTTGAGTTCTACCATATCCCGGTAGCCATCTCGCTAACGGTGGTTGGGGTGATTCTGGGGGGGACACTGCTGATTAATGCCTGGGTTAACCGCAGAAACGACCAGAAGAAGATCTCATCATAATCTGCTGCGGGGGCGTTAATCGCCCCTGCTTTATTTTGCGACATAACACTCCATCCTGCCAATATTCTGCAACAATCGATATCATCAGTAGATCAAAAATCCACACTCACCACAAACCACAGAATTATCTCTTTCTTCACCGAATGTTTTCCTTATACTCCGCCAGCTACACTATCGCCGTGCGGTGATTCCGCGCAGCAAACTTATTACCGACAAATAAAAAGATCGTGATATGCAAACAAACATCATTGGACGACTCGGCGCGCTGTTCGCAGGCAGCCTGGTAAAACAAATTATGCTGGGACTGATTGCCGGTGTGGCACTGGCCTGGTTTTCGCGCGATGCGGCGCTGGCCGTTGGCCTGCTGGGTGAGCTGTTCGTTCGCGCCCTGAAAGCGGTGGCTCCGCTGCTGGTACTGGTACTGGTGATCTCGTCGATTGCCAATCACCAGCAAGGGCAAAAAACCAATATCCGCCCGATTATCATGCTGTATCTGCTGAGCACGTTTTTCGCGGCCATCGTTGCGGTGGTGTTCAGCCACCTGTTCCCACAGATGCTGTCGATGAACGTTGGCAAGACCGAAATCACCCCACCCTCTGGTATTGCTGAGGTGTTACATGGCCTGCTGATGAGCATGGTGTCGAACCCGATTGATGCTCTGATGAACGCCAATTACATCGGCATTCTAGTGTGGGCACTGGGCCTGGGTCTGGCGTTTCGTCATGCCAGCCCGAGCAGCAAAGCCTTTCTCAACGATGCCTCGAATGCCGCCACCTGGGTGGTACGCTGTGTGATCCGTTGCGCCCCGCTGGGGATTTTTGGCCTGGTGGCGTCGATTCTGGCTTCAACCGGTTTTGATGCGTTGTGGGAATATGCCAGCCTGCTGTCATTGTTGATCGGCTGTATGCTGCTGATGGCGCTGGTGGTTAACCCGCTGCTGGTGTTTAACAAAATCCGCCGTAATCCCTACCCGCTGGTCTTCACCTGCATACGTGAAAGTGGCGTCACTGCCTTCTTCACCCGCAGTTCGGCAGCCAATATTCCGGTGAATATGGCGCTGGCAAAACGTCTGGGTCTCGATGAAGACACCTATTCCGTCTCGATTCCGCTGGGTGCCACGATCAGTATGGCGGGGGCGTCAATCACCATCACCGTGCTGACGCTGGCTGCTGTGCATACACTGGGGATTTCTGTCGATGTGCCCACCGCGATTTTGCTTAGCCTGGTGGCCTCGCTGTGCGCCTGTGGAGCTTCTGGCGTCGCCGGTGGTTCGTTGCTGCTGATTCCGGTCGCCTGCAATATGTTTGGTATTCCCAATGACCTGGCAATGCAGGTAGTAGCGGTCGGTTTCATTATCGGTGTGCTGCAGGATTCTGCCGAAACCGCACTGAACTCCTCAACGGATATTCTGTTTACCGCAGCGGTGTGTCAGGCCGAAGCGGAGCGTTCAGCAGCATAAAAACCAGGAGCGCATTTATGCGCTCCTGATCCAATTTACAACGTGACGCCGCTTTTAAAAATCGCTAACTCACGGAAATCATTGGCTTCATTACGGCTGGGTTTACCGTTGGCAATGGCGACAATCATGTCGACAAAATCCGCCAGCATCGCCTCCATGCTCATGCCTTCAATCAGCCGTCCGGCATTAAAATCAATCCAGTGGGGCTTCTTCTCCGCCAGTTGCGTATTGGTGGCAATTTTCACCGTCGGGACAAAGCCGCCATAAGGCGTACCCCGCCCCGTCGTGAACAGCACCATATGGCAGCCCGCTCCCGCCAGTGCGCTGGTGGCGACCGCATCATTGCCCGGGGCGCTCAATAGATTCAGACCCGGCGTTTTCAGCCGTTCGCCATATTTCAGCACATCCACCACCTGGCTCTGCCCGGCTTTTTGCGTGCAGCCCAGCGATTTCTCCTCCAGCGTGGTGATGCCCCCGGCTTTATTGCCCGGTGAAGGGTTCTCGTAAATCGGCTGCTGATGATCGATAAAGTAGCGCTTGAAGTCGTTAATCATTGCCACGGTTTTATCAAAGGTGGACTCATCCCGGCAGCGGCTCATCAGAATGCGCTCGGCGCCAAACATCTCCGGTACTTCGGTCAGCACCGTGGTGCCACCATTGGCAATCATCTGATCGGAGAAACGCCCCAGCATCGGGTTGGCGGTGATGCCAGAAAAGCCATCGGACCCACCACACTCAAGCCCAAATTTTAATTCGCTCAGCTTGCCCGGCTGACGCTGGTCATACCGCATTACGTTATACAACGCATGCAGCCGCTCCAGCCCCGCTTCGACTTCATCATCCTGCTGCTGACACACCATAAACTGCACACGATCGCTGTCGAAGCCGCCCAGCGTGTCGCGGAACACATCAACCTGATTGTTCTCGCAACCGAGGCCAATCACCAGCACCGCACCTGCGTTGGGGTGTCGTACCATGTTCTGCAACATAGTACGGGTGTTTGCATGATCCTGGCCCAGCTGCGAGCAGCCAAACGGATGGCTGAACAGATGCACGCCGTCGATCCCTGCCGCATCATCCGTCTCTTTCAGGAAACGTTGCAGGATCTGCCGGGCAATACCGTTAACGCAGCCAACAGTCGGCAGGATCCACAGTTCATTGCGGATCCCCACTTCACCATTGGCGCGCCGATATATTTGTACCTCGCGATCCCCGGCCTGTGGCGGTAACGCAATAAAATCAGGCTGGTAATCATATTCATCCAGATCGCTCAGATTGGTACGGGCGTTCTGTGAATGGATAATTTCGCCTGCGGCGATCGGTGTCGTGGCATGGGCGATGGGTAATCCGTATTTGATCACCAGCGCATCGGTTGCCAGCGGTTGCAGGGCAAATTTATGCCCGCGTCCTACCGCCTGCTGCAACTCAACACGCACGTTATTGATTTCAACCTGGGTATGGGCTTCCAAATCGCGCAACGCCACGGCGACGTTATCGCGTGAATGTATTCTTATCGCATCTTGCATAGCGTTATCTCAGTTGTGTCAGCGCCGTTCGCATCCCATGAACGATGATGTTTTGCAGGTGATGGCTTACCGCAGCCACCAATCCTGGCTGCCGGGTTAAATCTTCACCCCAGTGGCTGGCGTCGCTCAGTACCGCACGCACCAGTTGCTCCGGGGTTTGCTGATCCGCTTCCAGCGCTGGCCACAGCTCAGCATAGCGTTGCAGCCAGTGGGCATCGTCCTGCAGCGGCCAGCTTTTATCGCCCTGTTTGCCACGATAAAACGCCAACAGTGCCGCAAAGGCAAAGGTCAGACGTGGAGGCCAGCTGCCCTGATTTTGCTGCGCCAGCAACAGCTGTGGCAGAATCCGGGTGCGGAATTTGGTCATGCCGTTCAGCGCAATCGACAGCAGCGCATGGCGAATAAAGGGATTGCGGAAGCGACGCTGTACCGCGTCGGCAAAGGCATGCAGCTCCGCAGGCGGCAGGTCGAGCGTCGGGATCACTTCTTTACGCAGCAATTCATCAACGAAGCTGGCGATCTGTGCATCATTCATCGCCTCGCCCACGCTCTCAAGCCCCGCCTGAAACGCCACCGGCACCATCGCCGTATGCGCGCCATTGAGGATCGCCACTTTCTGCGCTTTATAAGGCGTGATGTCGTCAACCAGTCGTACTTCCGGTGCCAGCGCCGCCAGCTTCAGCTCCCGCGCCAGCGCATCCGGCCCCTGAATCACGAACTGGTAATACACCTCGGCCGTATCAAGGAAGGTATCTTCGTAGCCCAGTTGGGCTGCAATTTGATCTGCGTCGCCACGGGAAACCGGTGACGATGCGGTCCACCAGAGTGTTATAAAACGCGCAATGCTGCTGGACCCAACGGGTAAACGCCTCGGGCAGTTGCCAGTGTTCGGCATAGCGCAGCACCAGCTCGCGCAGCGTATCGCCGTTGTAATCAATCAACTCACAGGGAACGATCAACCAGCCTTTATCGGCGGCACCGGAAAAATGCAGGTAACGCGCCCACAGCAGCTGGGTCAGTTTGCCGGGAAAAGAGGAGGCTGGCGCATCGTCCAGTTGGTCCTGCTCAGCAAACGCGATACCGGCTTCGGTGGTATTCGAAAAGACAAAACGCATCTGCGGATTGCGTGCCAGTGCGAGGAAATCGTCAAACTGCTGATAAGGCTGAATTTCACAGTTCAGGCTGCGAATCAGACGGGTTTCGCTGACCTGTTCACCCGCCGTATTCAGCCCGCGAATCAGCGTGGTATACAATCCATCCTGCTGATTCAGTGAATCCTGCACATCGGCCTGTTGCTGGGACGCACCACCACCACACCCGCATCGGTGCCCTGATGTTCATTCAGCCAGTCAAGCTGCCAGTCGATAAAGGCGCGCAGGAAATTACCTTCCCCGAACTGAATGACGCGATCGGTATAGTGAGCGCCGGGAAAATCGTGACGGTTAAGCCGCTGCATCATCAGGCTCCTAACTCTATGCCAAAATAGTCACGCGCATTGTTAAAGCAGATGTTTTGTACCATCTGTCCCAGCAGCGCTTCGTCTGCGGGTGCTTCACCGCGTTCTACCCAGTTGCCAATCATCTGGCACAGCAGACGGCGGAAATATTCGTGACGGGTATAGGACAGGAAGCTACGGCTGTCGGTCAGCATGCCGACAAAACGGCTTAACAGGCCCAGCTGCGCCAGCTGGGTCATCTGACGTTGCATACCGTCTTTCTGATCGTTAAACCACCACGCAGAACCAAACTGCATCTTGCCCGGCTCGCCTTCACCCTGGAAATTCCCGGCCATGGTCGCCAGCACTTCGTTATCGCGCGGGTTCAGGCCATACAGGATGGTTTTCGGCAACGCATTCTGGCGGTTCTGCGCATCCAGCAGGCGAGCCAGCGGGATCCGCCAGCGGCGGATCGTTGATGGAGTCAAAGCCCACGTCCGGCCCCAGCAGTTTGAACTGACGCAGGTTGTTATTACGCAGCGCGCCGATGTGGTACTGCTGTACCCATTCGCGACGGGCATATTCGCTGCCCAGCCACACCAGTACCGCCGTTCTGAACTGCGCAGTTTCCTCTGCCGACGGGGCACTACCCTGTAAACGACGCGCCAGAATGCTATCGAGCGTGGCCTCATCCGCTTCGGCATACACCACCACATCCAGCGCGTGGTCAGAAACCTTGCACCCGTGGGCGGCGAAGTGGTCGAGACGTTTGCTTAAGGCGCGGCGCAGAAGTCGCCGAAAGCGCTGATGCGGTGTCGGAAACTGCTTCCAGACGCTTCCAGGTAATCGTTAAAGGTCGCCAGCTCAATGTTGAAAGCTTTATCCGGGCGCCAGCTCGGCAGCACTTTGACGTTAAAACTTTTGTCCTGCGCCAGCGCGTGGTGATGGCGCAGGTCGTCGAGCGGATCGTCAGTGGTGCCGACCATTTTGACCTTCATCTGTTGCATGATGCCGCGGGCGCTGAACGCATCCTGTGCCAGCAATGCGTTGCAGCTGTCCCAGATTCGGTCTGCCGTCTGCTCAGACAGCAGAACATCGGTGATGCCGAACGGACGACGCAGTTCGAGATGCGTCCAGTGATAGAGCGGATTACCAATGGTGTGCGGCACGGTGCGCGCCCAGGCGTTAAATTTTTCGCGATCGCTGGCATTACCGGTGCACAGGGCTTCCGGTACGCCATTGGCACGCATCGCTCGCCACTTGTAGTGGTCGCCTTTCAACCAGATGTCATAGAGGTTAGTAAAGCGGTAGTTTTCGGCAATCTGCTGTGGCGGCAAATGGCAGTGATAATCGAAAATCGGCTGGTCTTTGGCGTAGTCATGATAGAGACGACGCGCAAATTCGCTATCCAGTAAAAAATCCTCACTCATAAAACGCGGCATACCTGCTTCCTCATTTTTGTAGCCTGTCGGCTAATGACACAAAGTTATCATACCAATTTTAGTAAACGGCAAAATTCTTTGCGATACACCTCACATTAATGACAGCTTTTTAGTGTGGATATGGACAAAAAAGCCGCACCAATGCCGCTAAATGGCTGTTATTACGTTGCATAACGGGACGATTGATCATCCCACAGCTTAATAAAAAATGGTTTTTGTGATGGCTCTCAACTTTTAAATCTGTATGACAAGTTAATCTCCGCTCCATCAATGCCAGACCGATGGCACAGGCAAGGAAATAAGGCGGCAGTTTGTGCGCCTGCGGGCGTGAAGAGAGCTGTATCACGTGCAGTCCCGCTCCAGATAACTACAGCGGCAAAGCCGCAACGACAAACTGGAAGAGGTTAATGATGCGTAAGATTAAAGGGCTACGCTGGTACATGATTGGGCTGGTGACGATGGGCACCGTGCTTGGTTACCTGACGCGTAATACCATTGCCGTAGCTGCACCCACACTGGCCACTCAGCTGCACATCACCACTCAGCAATATTCATATATCGTCGCTGCCTATTCAGCCTGCTATACGGTGATGCAGCCGGTCGCCGGGTATGTCCTGGACATGCTGGGTACCAAAGTGGGTTATGCCGTATTTGCCATACTCTGGGCCATCTTCTGCGCCGCCACAGCGTTTGCCGGTAGCTGGGGCGGTTTTGCCCTGGCACGAGGTGCCGTGGGTGCCGCCGAAGCGGCGATGATCCCGGCGGGATTAAAGGCCAGCAGCGAATGGTTCCCGGCCAAAGAACGCTCCGTGGCGGTGGGCTATTTCAACGTCGGCTCATCAATTGGTGCCATGCTGGCGCCGCCTCTGGTGGTATGGGCCATCGTGGCGCATAGCTGGGAGATGGCGTTTATCATCACCGGCGTGTTGAGCATGATCTGGGCACTGTGCTGGCTGGTGTTTTATAAGCATCCGAAGCAGCAGAACAAACTGAGTGAAGAAGAGCGCCACTACATTATTGCCGGCCAGGAAGTCCAGCATCAGACCAACAATGCAAAAAATGTCGGTGGGTCAGATTCTGCGTAACCGTCAGTTCTGGGGCATTGCCCTGCCGCGTTTTCTCGCCGAACCGGCCTGGGGCACCTTCAATGCCTGGATTCCCCTGTTTATGTTCAAGGTGTACGGCTTCAACCTGAAGGAAATTGCGCTGTTTGCCTGGATGCCAATGCTGTTTGCCGATTTTGGCTGCATTATCGGCGGTTATCTGCCGCCGTTTTTTCAGCGCGTGTTCGGCGTCAATCTGATCGTTTCACGTAAGCTGGTGGTGACCATGGGCGCGGTGCTGATGATCGGCCCCGGCACCATCGGCCTGTTTACCAGCCCGTACGTGGCGATTGGTTTGCTGTGTATCGGCGGCTTTGCCCATCAGGCACTGTCCGGTGCATTGATCACCCTGTCATCCGACGTATTTGGTCGAAATGAAGTGGCGACCGCCAACGGTCTGACAGGTATGGCCGCATGGACTGCCAGTACCTTGTTTGCTCTGGTGGTCGGTGCGCTGGCCGATACGCTGGGATTCAGCCCGCTGTTCGCCGCTCTGGCGGTATTTGACCTGATTGGCGCAGTGGTGATCTGGACCGTATTGAAAAATAAACCGGTTTCCGATTCCAAATGCTGGAAAGCACTATTCCGGCGCAAGCGGCAGCCGCTCGCAGTTAATCTCCCCGGGCTGGTGTGAGCCAGCCCATTTCTTCCGTCCGGCTGAAGTGGTATAACAACTCAACTTTTGTCGCAATACGGAACCGTGCCATGGACCTGACCGAATCCCGTCGCCTTTATCAGCAACTGGCCAGCGAGCTGAAACGCCGCATCGAAGCCGGTGAATACCCGGTGGGTGAAAAACTGCCAGCCGAGCGCTTGATCGCCGAAGAGATGCAGGTGAGTCGCACCGTGGTGCGTGAAGCCATCATCATGCTGGAAGTGGAAGGCTACGTGGAAGTGCGTAAGGGTTCCGGTATTCATGTCATTGCCAGCCAGCAGCAGAACCGGATTGTCACTTCCAGCCAGCTGGAATTTGCCAGTTTTGGCCCGTTTGAACTGCTCCAGGCCCGCCAGCTGATTGAAAGTAATGTGGCAGAATTTGCCGCCACCCAGGTGACACGCCAGGACATCATCGCACTGATGGCAATTCAGGAAAAAGCACGTCAGGAAGACCATTTCCGCGATTCCGAATGGGACATGCAGTTCCATGTCCGCATCGCCCAATCCACGCAAAACAGCGCCTTAGCCGCAATCGTCGAGAAAATGTGGCTGCATCGCCTGCATAACCCCTACTGGCTGAAGCTGCATGAGCATATTGATCAGCGCAACATCCTCAGTTGGTGCGACGATCACGACCAGATCCTGAAAGCACTAATCCGCAAAGATCCCGCCGCCAGCAAGCTGGCTATGTGGCAACATCTGGAAAATACTAAACAGATGCTGTTCAACGCTACCGCAGACGATTTTGAGTTCAATGTTGACCGTTATATGTTTGCTGAAAATCCGGTCATCCTGCCGGAAGGCACTGACAATTCCCGTTGATTCTGCTGGATTTCCAGGCGGTTAAGTCAGTTAATCTGCAATAGTGTCAGCTCATGTAAAGCTCCTTTTGACCAGCTGCGTCAAAAGGTAAAACTCCTGTGCAATGGGTACTTTCTACTGTCTCAGATTTATGATTTTTGTTACAGTTATCGCCCTTTTCTTACCCTTTGCGACAGGGCATTAAAAAGTTGCTGATTTAACAATCAATTCTGGAAGGATCCGGAAAATCCGGCTCAGCTGTGCTCCTAAAACGCATAACCAAATCGCCAGCTTGTGCTCCAGCCCGATGGGCACGTTTAACAATGATGTTCAGGACCGATTGATGGATATTTTGCAGGCATTACTGCATGCCTTATGGCAGCAGGATTATGAAACCCTCTCCGACCCGACGCTGGTGTGGGCCATTTATGGCGTGCTGTTCATGATTTTATTCCTTGAGAATGGCCTGCTGCCCGCTGCTTTTCTGCCTGGTGACAGTCTGCTGATTCTGGTTGGCGTACTGATATCGAAAGGCACCATGAGCTTCCCCCTAACCCTGCTGGTGTTGACCACCGGCGCCAGCCTCGGCTGCTGGGTCAGCTATATTCAGGGGCGCTGGCTCGGCAATACGCCCACGGTACAAAAATGGCTCTCACATCTGCCCGCGCAATATCATCAGCGTGCACATAGCCTGTTTCACCGTCATGGGCTTTCCGCTCTGCTGATTGGCCGCTTTATTGCGTTTGTGCGTACCCTGCTGCCCACCATCGCCGGGTTATCCGGTCTCAGCAATGCACGTTTTCAGTTCTTCAACTGGGTGAGTGGTCTGCTGTGGGTGCTGATTCTGACCGTGCTGGGGTTTGCGCTCGGCAAAACACCGATTTTCCGTCGTTACGAAGATGAACTGATGTTCTGCCTGATGATGCTGCCGCTGGTACTGCTGGTGATCGGTCTGGTGGGTTCACTGGTGGTGCTGTGGCGTAAACGTCAGTCTGATCAAAACGGGAAATCACAGTAATGAAAAATCTGATTCCCAAACGCCTGTTGCCGTGGCTGCTGGGTGGTGCACTGGCACTGCTGGCGTTAACCCTTGCTCCGGCATTACTCAACCATGAAACCGTGGTAAAAATCCGCGTCGCCCATAACGGCACGGCGCTGCCAGATGGCTTCTATCTCTATCAGCAACTTTCTGCCCAGGGCGTACGCATCAAAAGCATTACGCCCTCTGGCGATGCGCTGGTGATTCACTTCGAAAACGAAGAACAGAGTCTGGCAGCACAAAAAGTGTTACGTCGTCTGTTGCCACAAGGTTTTGTAGTGGCTGCGGGGCACCAGGCCTCACAACAGAATCAGGACGCCAACCGTCCGACTTATAGCTAAGCAATGTCGCCTGTTTACACCTCAGGCGCCCCCTTCACCCTCGCTATCCCCGCGTCTTCTTTGAATTTTTTCATCTGCTGTCTATTCTTAAAGGTAGCGTGAGCACAAGACAAGCTGGGATGCCTCTCCTGCCCGGTTTGCGGCAGGTCATTCACAATGGAAGGGATTTACCTGATGAAACGTCAATTACTCCTGGGTGCTGTTCTCTTCTCCCTCTCCGGCTCACTGTTGGCAGCAGAATCACTGTGTCAGCAAAAGGAGCAGGATATTCAGCACGAAATCGGTATGGCAAAGCAACATAATAACCAGCGCCGCGTGAACGGGCTGGAGCGTGCACTGACCGAAGTCCGCGCCAGCTGCACCGATGAGAAACTAAAGGCAGCGCATCATGAACGTATTGAAGCGCAAAAACATGATGTGGCGGAACGAGAGCATGAGCTGAAAGAAGAACGCCAGAAAGGTAATGACAAAGAGAAGATTGCAAAACGCGAGCGCAAGCTGGAAGAGGCACAGCACGAGCTGAAACAGCTCGAAGCTGAGCGCTACTAATCGGATATAACTTTATGATGTAAATGGAGATTATTATGGCTAAAGAAACAACATCAGAACATTTACGTGCGGAACTGAAAAACCTGGCAGATACGCTGGAAGAGGTTCTGAGCAACACCGGTGAAAAATCGAAAACGGAGCTGGATAAACTGCGTCAGAAAGCGCGTGAAGCGCTGGATAACTCGCGTGAACGCCTGGGTGAATCGGGTGAGCGCCTGGCGCAATCAACCCGTGAGGCGGCACATAAAGCGGATGATTACGTGCGCGAAAATCCGTGGCACGGCGTGGGTATCGGTGCAGCGGTGGGCGTGATCATCGGCATTCTGATTTCACGGCGTTAATGATGAGTGACAGTCAGCAAAGCCACGGCCCAGGCAAAGGGGTCATCAACATTGGCCAGCGTATTGTCACCACGCTGGTCAGCATCGTTGAGACACGCATCCGGCTTGCAGTGGTGGAACTGGAAGAGGAAAAAGCCAACCTGATTCAGATGCTGATGATGGTGGGTTTGACCATGTTGTTTACCGCCTTCGGCTTAATGAGCCTGATGGTGCTGATCATCTGGGCGGTAGATGCGCAATATCGACTGATGGCGATTGCCATTACCACTGCTGTGCTGTTCCTGCTGGCGCTGATTTTTGGTCTCTGGACGCTACGTAAATCACGCCAGTCCACGCTGCTGCGCCATACGCGTAAAGAGCTGGAAACCGATCGCCAACTGCTGGAGGAGCATCGCTCATGAGCCGCCGCGAGCGCGAAGCACGTATTCACGCCTTGCTTAACCAGGTGCAGCAGCAGCGCCTGGATCTGAGCGCTGCACGTCGTGACTGGCTGGAAGGTACTGCGCACTATGATCGTGGCTGGCTCACTTTCCTCAGCCTGCGACGTTATCTGGCGATTGGCAGCAGCGCACTGGCGATTTGGTCGATCCGCAGCCCTAATCGCCTGTTGCGTTGGGCAAAACGCGGATTTGGCCTGTGGAGCACCTGGCGGATGATCAAATCCGCCCTGCCGCCACGCTAAATTAACCTCTTCCCTCAACGGACCTTTTTTCAGGTCCGCTTCTTCCTTTTTCAGAATTCCTGAATAACATCGACAGTTTATCTCGCTTACAACCTTTCCAGACCGCGATTATCATCTTCAGCCATCAGCCCAATGAATTGCCACACGCTATTCGGCGGGAATAAGTCCCTGCAGGTCAACAACCTGCAACAAAATCCTTGTTGGAGTAGATGATGAAAAAATTCGAAGATTCAGGCCTGTTGCTGGCACGCGTTCTTATGACCATTCTGTTTATCACCGCAGGCTGGGGTAAACTCACCGGTTACGCAGGTACCGCACAGTACATGCAATCTATGGGCGTTCCGGGCTTCCTGCTGCCGCTGGTCATTCTGCTCGAACTGGGTGGTGGTCTGGCAATTCTGTTTGGTTTCCTGACCCGCTTCACCGCGTTGTTTACTGCGGGCTTCACCATCCTGACCGCGTTCCTGTTCCACAGCAACTTCGCGGAAGGTGTTAACCAGCTGATGTTTATGAAGAACCTGTCAATCGCAGGTGGCTTCCTGGTGCTGGGCCTGGTGGGTCCAGGTGCTTACAGCATCGACCGCGTGATTCGTCAGCGTTTGCAGCCGGCTACTGCACGCTAAGCGCGTAAGCTAAACGCAGCATATACTGAAAAGGGGCGAGGATATTCCTCGCCCCATTTTTTTATGGAGGGCTTATGGGACAACTGATTGACGGTGTCTGGCATGACACCTGGTATGATACGAAGTCAACCGGTGGCCGCTTCAAACGCACAGAAGCGGTATGGCGCAACTGGGTCACCGCCGATGGCAGCGCAGGCCCTACCGGCAACGCCGGTTTTGCCGCCGAACGTGATCGCTATCATTTATATGTTTCACTCGCCTGTCCGTGGGCGCATCGCACTCTGCTGATGCGTAAACTCAAGGGACTGGAAGAGATGATTTCCGTATCGGTAGTGCATCCACTGATGCTGGAAAACGGCTGGACCTTTGACGACGATTTCCCCGACGCCACGGGTGATTCGCTGTATCAGAACGAATATCTGTATCAACTCTATCTGCATGCCGATCCGCACTACAGCGGACGCGTCACCGTACCGGTGCTGTGGGATAAGCATCAGCACACCATTGTGAGCAACGAATCCGCCGATATCATCCGCATGCTAAATAGCGCCTTTGATGCACAGGGTGCGCGGGCCGGGGATTACTATCCAGCAGCGTTGCGGCCACAAATTGATGAGCTGAACGGCTGGATTTATGACACGGTAAACAATGGCGTGTATAAATCGGGTTTTGCCACCTCACAGGCGGCTTACGATGAGTCGGTCACTGCGCTGTTTCATTCCCTGGCGCGCCTGGAGCAGATTCTTGGTCAGCATCGCTATCTCACCGGCAACCAGTTAACTGAGGCTGACCTGCGACTGTGGACCACGCTGGTGCGTTTTGACCCGGTCTATGTGACCCACTTTAAATGCGACCGCCATCGTATTAGTGATTACCGCAACCTCAACGGCTTTCTGCGTGATATTTACCAGATGCCAGGCATCGCTGAGACGGTGAACCTGCCGCATATTCGCCATCATTATTATTGCAGCCATAAAACCATTAACCCGAGTGGCGTGATTTCACTGGGACCGGCGTTTGACTGGAACGAACCGCACGGCCGGGGCTAAAGGCAAAGCTTAAAACCCAAAAAGTAAAACGCCCACAGGCTTTCACCTGTGGGCGTCTTTTTTGAAGAGTCGAAACTGACCGATAAGCCGGGTTCTGTCTTGGACAGTCATTCATCTAGGCCAGCAATCGCTCACTGGCTCAAGCAGCCTACCCGGGTTCAGTACGGGCCGTACCTTGTGAACCCCTATTTGGCCTTGCTCCGGGTGGAGTTTACCGTGCCACGAACTGTTGCCAGCCGCGCGGTGCGCTCTTACCGCACCCTTTCACCCTTACCTGATCCCATTACTGGGCCATCGGCGGTTTGCTCTCTGTTGCACTGGTCGTAGGCTTGCGCCCCCCAGGCGTTACCTGGCACCCTGCCCTATGGAGCCCGGACTTTCCTCCCCTCTGCCCGTCTCCCTCCGAAGAAGGACGACGACAAAGCGGCGACTGTCTGGTCAGCTTCGGCGCGGGATAATAGGCGATCCGACGTCGTTTGTCACGCCTCTTGCTGATCGAGTGCGTAGCGATACAGTGCATTCTTCTTCACACCGTGGATTTCCGCCGTCAGCGCAGCCGCTTTCTTCAATGGCAGCTCCTGCTGCAGCAGCGCCAGGGTACGCAGCGCTTCGGCAGGCAATGCCTCTTCATCCGCCTTATGCCCTTCAACCACCAGCACCATCTCACCTTTACGGCGGTTTTCATCTTCCAGCACCCACGCCAGCAGCTCAGCCACCGGTGCGCCGTGCAGCGATTCCCAGGTTTTGGTGATTTCACGCGCCAGTACCACATAACGTTCCGGCCCCAGCTCGCTCACCATATCCTGTAAACTATCGATCAAGCGGTGGGTAGATTCGTAGAAAATCAGCGTGCGCGGCTCCTGGACCAACGCCCGCAGTGCATCGCAGCGTGCCTTGGTTTTGGCGGGCAGAAACCCTTCGTAACAGAAACGATCGGACGGTAATCCCGCTGCGCTTAATGCTGTAATCGCCGCGCAGGCACCCGGCAACGGCACTACGCGGACCCCAGCTTCACGACAGCGACGCACCAGATGGTAACCAGGATCGTTAATTAATGGCGTGCCCGCATCGGAAACCAGCGCAATGCTCTGGCCTTCCTGCAATTTAGCCAGCAGCACCTCAGCTTTCTGCTGCTCGTTGTGGTCGTGAAGTGCGAATAGTCGCGCATTGATGGCGAAATGTTGTAGCAACAGCCCGGTATGACGTGTATCTTCCGCAGCGACCAGATCGACGCTCGCAAGCACCGTTAACGCTCGCTGCGTAATATCACCCAGGTTACCGATCGGGGTAGGAACGATATAGAGCGTGCTGGCAGAAATGTCTGCCCGATCGAGTTGTTTCATTGTTTCATCCGAATTGCCGATTTAATATTGAGCATCTTGAAAAAAACATCACTGGATACAGTATGCTTCCTTCAAAAGTCGTACGTCATAAAGCAGGACGCCTGGTACCTGTTCTTCTTGCTGGATTGATTTTAGCCGCCTGTAGCGGCCAGGGACCGCAGCAAACATCTAACGTCAATATTCAGGGTCCGGCAACAGGCCGCTCTGACTATTATCTGCAGCAGGTGCAGCAAAGCAGCGATGATAGCAAGACCGACTGGCAATTACTTGCCATCCGTGCCCTGCTGAAGGAAGGAAAGTATCCACAGGCTGGCGATCAGATCAAACAATTGCCACAGCAACTGTCGGATGTGCAGCAACAGGAACTCCAGCTGCTGCGTGCGCAGATGCTGATTGGTCAGCAGGATTTCAATGGCGCACAGCAGCTACTGGGCCAGCTGAAAACCACAGGCATGTCACAAGATCAGCAGGCACGCTTCTACGGTCTGCAAATCGCAGCCGCCCAGAATCGCCCATCGCTGGCACTGCTACGCGCCTATATTGCTCAGGAACCGCTGCTGCAAGGGGCCGACCACCAGAGCAATATCGACGCCACCTGGCAGGCGATGACGCAAATGACCAAAGATCAGATTAGCAACCTGGTGATCAACGCCGACGAAAATACCTTGCAGGGCTGGCTGGATCTGCTGAACACCTGGCATACCAACAGCCAGGACCCGGAGATGCTGAAAGCCGCGATTAAAGACTGGCAGACACGTTATCCCGTGAACCCGGCGGCAAAAACGCTGCCGACCGCGTTAAGCCAGGTGCAGAACTTCAGCAAAGCCTCGACCAGCACCATTGCACTGCTGCTGCCGCTGAATGGTCAGGCGCAGATCTTCGCCAACGCCATTCAGAAAGGCTTTAACGATGCGAAAAACGGCGTGCTAACCGCCGCACCCGCACCGCAGCCGCAACCCACAGCCACACCGGCCACTGGCGATGCCAGCGTCCAGCAACAGCCCGCAGCGACACCTGCGGCTCCAGCCGATAATAATGCCGTGGTCAGTCCGGCCGCCGCTGCCGTCACGCCAGATCAAAACGCGCAGCAGCCAGCCCCTGCCCCTGCAACACCGGCCCCGGCTGCCAGTGCAGCCGACAGCAACGCCCAGGTTAAGGTGTACGACACCAGCAGCCAGCCGATTCAGCAGGTGATGCAGCAGGCACAGCAGGATGGTGCGACCATCGTGGTCGGTCCGCTGCTGAAAAGCGACGTGGAAACCGTGGCCAACAGCAATTCGCCGCTTAATGTGTTGGCGCTGAACGAGCCGGAACAGATCCAGAACCATCCGAATATTTGTTACTTTGCGCTTTCTCCTGAAGACGAAGCGCGTGATGCCGCTCACCATATGTGGGACCAGGGTAAACGCCAGCCATTATTGCTGCTGCCACGTAACAGCTACGGCGATCGCGTCGGCAAAGCTTTTGCGCAGGAATGGCAGACGCTGGGCGGCTCCACCGTGCTGCAACAGCGCTTTGGTTCAGTGGGCGAGCTGAAGCAGGGCATCAACAGCGGTGCCGGTATTAACCTGAGTGGTACGCCGCTTATCGTTGAACCGGCCCAGCCGCAGGGGGTGTCGATTGCCGGGCTAACCATTCCGGCTCCACAGACCAGCACCCCTGCAACCGATACCAGCGGTGGTAGCCTTGATTCGGTCTATATCGTTGCCAGCCAGGATGAACTGCAGCTGATCAAACCGATGATTGCGATGCGTACCAGCAGCCGCAGCAATATCGCGCTGTATGCCAGCTCGCGCAGCTTCCAGGCCGGTGCCGGTCCGGACTTCCGTCTGGAGATGGATGGCCTGCAATTCAGCGATATTCCGCTGCTGTCAGGTAGCAACCCGGCGCTGATGCAGCAGGCGGCGAAGTCGTTTAACAACGATTACTCGCTGGTACGCCTGTACGCGATGGGCATTGATGCCTGGACGCTGGCTAACCACTTTAACCAGATGCGTCAGGTACCGGGTTTCGCCATTGATGGCAAGACCGGTAAGCTGAGCGCCACCCCGGATTGCGTGATCAACAGGAAGTTGGCATGGAACCAGTATCGTCAGGGACAGATCGTTCCGGTACAGTAAACCGCCAGCGCATTGGCGCTGAGCAGGAGCAGCAGGCGCGTCGCTATCTGGAGCGCGCCGGGCTGCGCTGGGTTGCCAGCAACGTCCGTTACCGTATCGGTGAGCTTGATCTCATCATGCAGGATGGCGATTGCTGGGTATTTGTCGAAGTGCGCTATCGGCGCAATGCGCGTTTTGGCGGTGCTGCCGCCAGCGTGACGCGTCAGAAACAACAAAAGCTACTCCGTGCAGCCGCACTATGGTTGCTGGGACGTAACGGCAGTTTTGCTACGGTGAATTGCCGTTTTGACATCATTGCCATCACCGGCCACGAGCTGGAGTGGCTGCCCGATGCCTTTCATGCGGATGTGTAGAACCAGGTGGTCTTGTGCAGGACAGAATTAAAGCGTGTTTTACCGAAAGTATTCAGACTCAAATCGCTGCCGCCGAGGCGCTGCCGGATGCTATTTCCCGTGCGGCGATGGCGCTGGTGCAGTCGCTGCTGAGTGGTAACAAAATCCTGAGCTGTGGCAATGGCGCGTCAGCGGCCAATGCCCAGCATTTTGCTGCCAGCATGATTAACCGATTTGAGACCGAACGCCCCAGCCTACCCGCGCTGGCGCTGAGTGCCGACAACGTGATGTTGACGGCGATTGGCAACGATCGGTTGCACGATGAAATTTACGCCAAGCAGGTGCGAGCGCTTGGCCAGGCCGGTGATGTACTGCTGGCCATTTCCACCCGTGGCAACACCCGCGACATTATTAAAGCGGTGGAAGCTGCGGTTACACGCGATATGACCATCGTGGCGCTGACCGGCTACGACGGCGGTGAGCTGGCCGGGCTGCTCGGCCCGCACGATGTGGAAATTCGCATTCCGTCTCATCGCAGTGCGCGCATTCAGGAAATGCATATGCTGACGCTGAATTGCCTGTGCGATTTGATCGATAACACCTTGTTCCCCCACCAGGAATGACTGAAGGAGCTAAGATGAAAGCATTGAATGCTGTCGCCATTCTTTTAACCGCCATGATGTTGCAGGGCTGCATTGCCGTGGTCGCTGGCGGTGCTGCGGTTGGCACCAAAACCGCCACTGACCCCCGTACCGTGGGCACTCAGGTTGATGACGGGACGCTGGAACTGCGCGTCAGCAATGCGCTGGCAAAAGATGCGCAAATCAAAAACCAGGCTCGCGTGGTGGTCACTGTCTACCAGGGCAAAGTGCTGCTGACTGGCCAGTCGCCGTCGGCAGATCTGTCGAACCGCGCTAAACAGATCGCCATGGGCGTTGATGGCGCAACGGAGGTTTACAACGAAATCCGTACCGGCCAGAAAGTCAGCCTGGGGACGTCCTCAAGCGACACCTGGATCACCACCAAAATCCGTTCTCAGCTGCTGGGCAGCGATCAGGTGAAATCCTCGAACGTGAAAGTCACCACCGAAAACGGCGAAGTGTTTTTGTTAGGGTTAGTGACACAGCAGGAAGCGACAGCGGCGGCCGATCTTGCCAGCCGGGTGAGCGGCGTGAAGCACGTCACCACCGCGTTTACCATTCTGAAATAACCTTTCAAGGGCGGCATCAGCCGCCCTTTTTTCACACCGGAATATCAATCACCAGCGCACGCAACGGCGTTTTAGCCTGTAGCGTAATCTGCTGTTCTTCCGCCAGAAACGCACCATCACCGCAGCTCAGTTTTTCCTGATGATTGCTGCTGGCCAGCACATCAAGCGAACCGTGGATCGATTGCAGATAAGCGCGTGGCCCATGCAGCTTTACGCTGTGCTGCTCACCGGGTGCCAGCGTCACCTGATGTACCCACACCTGCTGACGCAGTTGCAGGCTACCTTCTGCGCCATCTGGCGAGGCCAGCAGGAAAGCCGTTTGCTCTGGCAACACCATTTTCTGCAACAGCGGATTCTCACGCTCCGGACAGGCTGACAGCCACAGCTGCATCCTGGTCAGCGGTTGATCTTTGCTGAGGTTGATTTCGCTATAGCTCACGCCCTGGCGCGCCGACAGCAGCAGCGCTTCGCCGGCACGGGCGATGATATGGTTACCGTCACTGTCGCGGTACTCAGCCTCCCCCTGTAGCACCAGGTTGAGCACATCAACCTGCGGATAGGTGCGTGGCTGGAAGGCTGCACCGGGTGCCAGCACTTCCTGATTGAGCACACGCAACGAGGCATAGCCCATCAGTTTCGGGTCAAAATAGTGGCCAAATGAGAAGCTGTATCGCGCCTGCAACCAACCGAAATCGGCCTGGCCACATGCTGACGCGCAGCGGGTTGTCATCATGATTTACCTCCGACGCTCTGCGGGATGATACGCCGCAGATTTATAGGATTATGGTAAAAGGCTGGACGCCGGATTGTTAGCCAGTTAATCTGCCCGGCATGTTCAAATTTCCTGACAGAGAATCGGCATGGCAAAAGAGCGCGCGTTAACCCTTGAAGCTTTACGTGTGATGGATGCTATTGACCGGCGTGGCAGCTTTGCCGCAGCGGCCGACGAGCTGGGACGCGTACCTTCTGCCCTGAGTTACACCATGCAGAAGCTGGAAGAGGAACTGGATGTGGTGTTGTTTGACCGCTCCGGCCACCGCACCAAATTCACCAATGTCGGCCGCATGTTGCTGGAACGTGGCCGGGTGTTGCTCGAAGCTGCCGATAAACTTACCACCGATGCCGAAGCGCTGGCACGTGGCTGGGAAACCCACCTCACCATCGTCACCGAGGCGCTAGTGCCGACTGAACACCTGTTCCCGCTGGTAACCAAACTGGCGGACAAAGCCAACACGCAGATTTCACTGGTCACCGAAGTGCTGGCCGGTGCCTGGGAGCGGCTGGAGCAGGGCCGGGCCGATATCGTGATTGCGCCGGATATGCATTTCCGTGCCTCAACTGAAATCAACACCCGTAAGTTGTACAGCATGATGAGCGTGTATGTGGCCAGCCCGGATCATCCGATCCATCAGGAAGCCGAACCACAGTCTGAAGTCACGCGCGTCAAATATCGCGGCATTGCCGTCGCCGACACAGCCCGTGAACGCCCGGTGCTGACTGTGCAGCTGCTGGATAAACAACAACGTCTGACGGTAAGCAGCATGGACGATAAACGTCGGGCGCTGCTGGCCGGACTGGGTGTGGCGACTATGCCTTATTCGCTGGTGGAGCAGGATATTGCCGAAGGACGTTTGCGCGTGGTGAGTGCGGAATATACCCGTGAAGTGGATATCATCATGGCATGGCGACGCGACAGCATGGGCGAAGCCAAAGCCTGGTGCCTGCGCGAAATCCCGCGCCTGCTGGCGAAAAAGGGATAATTAACAACCGTAGGGTGCGGATTCATCCGCACCTGAGATTTTACAGACGACTGAGGCAATCCATCGCCACCGCCTTAAAGCTGGCGAAATCGCCACAGTCGCGCAGCCGCGTCATTGCCCGTTCGCGCAGGAAGGTGACGAACAAATCGTAAATCGCCATCGCCTCTTCATATTCGCTTTTGCTGATCGCCAGCAGGAAAATCACCGAGGCAGTTTCATCGCCCCAGCTAATTCCCTGCGGAGCCAGCACGGTGTAGACCACGGTTTTTTTCGCCAGCAACCCCAGCGAGTGTGGTAACGCTATCCCCTCACCCAGCATGGTGCTGACAATCGCTTCGCGCTCCTCAACTGACGGATAAAAATCGTCGTCGACATAGCCTTCCCGTTGCAGCTGGTCACACAGCTGGCGAAACAATGCCGATTGCGTCATCGGCTGATCCACCACCAGAAAATGTTGCGCGTCGAAGTATTTCTCCAGCATGTAAGGACGGGTGCGGTCCACCAGCACCAGTTTGCCCAGTTGCTCCAGCTGGAATTCGGTGGGAAACGGCGACATCACCGCCACCGGGCTGTTTTTCTCTTTAAGCCGCGCGGTGGAGATAACAAAATCTTCTTCAATAAAATCGAGCGCCTCATATTCACGCTGTGACAGGCGCGCCGTCACCTGTAATTGCGGATACTTACGCAGCAGCAGCGCCTCAATCATCCGCAGCGTGGAGTTACCGCTATCGCATACCAGCAGCACCTGCGGATGGCGCTGATAGCCCACGTCATAATGGCGCTCCAGCCCCACGCCGATGTGTAGCACCAGAAAACCGATTTCGTTTTCGCTGATGGTGTACGGCGTATATTTGCCCCAACTGGTAACCGCCGCCAGCGTCATGTCGTAGGCCATCGGATAATGCTGCTTGATGTTGTTCAGCAACGGGTTAGGGATGTGGATCTGGTAACGCACCCGGGTGATCATGGTTTTAATATGGGTGAGCAAATCGGCGCGCAGCTGCTCGTCCTGTTGCAGGCGGTAGTTGTAGTGGGTGTTGATATAACTCAGCAGGTAATCCACCAGCGCATCGGCATCGTCAGCGTTAATGGTGCTGGGTGCCAGCGCCTGAATCTGGCGGGCGGCGATATTGACGCGCAGCCAGTTCTCTTCCGCCTGTGAAATCGGTTTGCCGACCAGCGGCAGCATCAGCTCAACCAGCTGGTGTGCCGCTTCACGCACCTCTTCTCCCACATCTTCGGCTCCGGGGTCGTTTAGCGGAAAGCCTTCGCTGATACGCCGCACCGCCACCGCGCAATAGATTTGCAGATAGCGCTCACCTTCATCGCTCAGACGAATTGCGTGATGGGCAAAGCATTGCTGCAACAGTGGTTGCAGCTGCTCCAGCATCCCGCTGTGCAGTGCTTCCACCGTCAACAGCGGGCTATCCGGCGTGTCCTGATCGATCTGCCACAGCAGGTCGGTCAGGCAGGTACGAATCGCCGCCTCGCTACCAAACAGTTTCATGCCGTAGCGTGGCTTGGTTTCGATATTCAGGTGATAGCGCCCCAGCCATTCACGTACTTCAGCCATATCGCTTTGCAGCGTGGCGCGGCTGACAAACCACTCTTCCGACAGATCTTCCAGCTTGAGCGAATACGCCGCCGTCAGGAAGCGGCTGAGCAGATAACGCACGCGGTCCGGCGAGGTACGTGGCACGCGCAGCGGCGCGGCGGTTTGTGCCTGCAACTGACCAAAACGCCGTGCATCATCCACTTTCAGCTGATACCCCGCGCCACGCGCCAGCACAAACTGCGCGCCGTGCTGCGCCAGCAGCGCATTCAGTGCCGTGATGTCGGTACGCACCGTGCGCGTCGAGACGGAGAAACGGCGCGCCAGCTCATCCTGCGGCAAGGTTTCATTTTGCAGAGCAGCGAAAAGCTGGGCCAGACGCTGGTTAGGGAATCTCAAGGGGCTTCACCTGTTACTTATTTGTTACAACAGCTTTTTGCACGTTGCCAGAAGCTGACGGACATCGTCAATGCGCGTGTCGCCAGTCGCGCTGTCGATAATGGAACTATAGACATGCGGAATCACTTTACTGACGCCCGCCTCCAGCGCAATACGCACGATCTCCTCAAAGTTGCTGAGATCGATACCGCCGGTCGGTTCCAGCCAGAAGTCATGACGCGCGCAGGCTTCCGCCACGGCACGGTATTCATCCACCGCTTTCAGTCCCCCCATCGGGAAATACTTCACCGAGCTACCACCCATATCCTGAAGCAGCGCGATGGCACTAGCGATCGGTATGATGGCATCTGGCCCCTGGGCACTGCGCGGTCCGGTAGAGATTTTTACCAGACCCGGCGTGCCAGTGGGCGAAATCAGCCCGTTGACCACGGTTTCGTTCTGCCCGAGCAGCGCACGGCTGGTGGCGACGCCGGTAAACACCTGGTTAACGTGCTGCGGTTGAATCGCTGCCGCAATCGCGCTCACCATCGCCGACTGATTGGGATCTCCGGCACCCAGCCCGACGGAAATGGCGTTATCAATCAGCGCAGCATACTCGCGCATATCGTCAATGGCCGCTTCGGTGGTGGCGTAGTTTTTGGATAATACGCCCACCAGCACATGGCCTTCCGCCGCCTGCCAGATGTCGCGCGCATTCTGCTTTGAACCCGCCAGCACATTGAGGCACAAACGGCCCTGATAAAAATTCGGTGTCAGAGTCATGCCTGTTTCTCTCCATTGAGCAATGCCTGAATGGCGGTAAAAATGGTATGCAGCTGATCGGCGCTGACGCTGCGCACATCGGCTTCAATAATGCCTTCGTTGGCTTTGTAGCCGCGGAAGTAGATGGCGATAACGCCGGTTTTCAGCGCCTGTACCAGCTCGCCGGTGCCCCAGCCGGTCTGGGCTTCGTCAAACTTAATCTCGGCGCGTGCGATGTCACGTCCGGCGGCATCCCATACCACCCGTGCACTCACGCCCTTCAGGGTGTTGAGGTTGGCGATAAACGGCGTCATTTTTTCCACCATTTGCGCGCCCGTGGTTTTTTCCTGCACCAGATAGTTTTCAATCGCCTGGGTCAGACCGAGGATGCCCTCTTTGCCCACCTTCATGGCGCGACCAATACCGTTACTCTGACGTTTCACCCATTCAACGTATTGCGTGCGGCCAATTACCAGCCCGCTGGTCGGCCCTTCAATCGCTTTCGCGCCGCTGTAGATCACCAGGTCAGCACCCATCTGGTAATAGCACTGCAAATCTTCTTCAGCTGCGGCATCGACAATCAACGGAATGCCGTGTTTACGTGCCACCACTGCCGCCTGTTCGACGCTGAGATGGCTTTTCTGCACGCAATGGTGTGATTTGATGTACAGCAGTGCGGCTGTGGTCGGCGTAATCGCGGCTGCCAGCTGTTCTGGCGAGCATTCGTTGCTGTAGCCTGCTTCCACCAGCCGTCCGCCCCCCAGCGCGACCATGGTGCCCACAGGGGCGCCAAAATTGACGTTATGCCCCTTCGGTACCACGATATCGTGCGGCACGCTCAACGGTGCGGCATGCAGATTCTCCAGCAGCCAGGCGTTATCTTTGACGATCACCGCCGCCACGCTCTGCGCAATCCCCGCCGAGGCGCAGGACACCACCACCGCATTCTCCACCTGCAACAGCTGCGCAATATACGCGCCGGTCTTATCAACCAGATCTTTCATCTCAAAGTAGTGGTTGAGGCCGTATTTCACGGTATCCACCACATCCGCTGCCGGTGTTGATACGCCGAGAATGGTCATGCGGCCGGAGGCATTAATGACCTGTTTCAGGCCATATTTTTCATAAATCGAAGACATGATTGGTTTTCCCTTCATCAGTCAGATACCACTGGCCCGCCACCACGGCGGCCAGTGGTAACACATGTTGTTCACCCAGTACCTGTTCGCCTTCCGCATCGACGAACGGGCGGGCTTCTTCTTTGACGGTAAAAATGGTCAGGTCGGCGTCATAGCCCACAGCCAGCCGCCCTTTGTGCGCCAGACGCAGCCCTTCAGCGGCTTTCCAGGTCACGCAGTCGATTACCTGCGCCAGCGTCATACCGATGCTGAAAAATTTCGACATCACGTGTGCCAGGCTGTGCACCGGCCCGTTGATGCGGTTGCGGCAGTAAATATCCGAGCTGATGGTGTCGGGCAGAATGCCCCGGGCAATCGCCTGGCGGGCCACCTCAAAGCTGAAGCTGGCGCTGCCGTGGCCGATATCCAGCCGCACACCGCGCGCGATGGCGTTTTTCACTGCCGCCTTCAGTTCGCCCTGCGGCGTGAGGATACGGTTGGGTTTACCGTTGTAGCAGTGGGTGATGATGTCGCCGGAAGTCAGCAGGTCGGCGATTTCTTCCAGCACCGGCGGGTTATTACCGATATGCACCATCAGCGGCAGATGACCAGCAGCCTGCTGAATGGCTTTGGCGCGGATTAACGGCTGGATGCCGTTTTCGCCTACCACGCTGCTGCTCATGCGCGCCTTCAGGCCAACAATAAAATCCGGGCGACGCTGCACCGCCTGCACCACCGCTTCGCCGTCAATCTGCGCCATATCGGCCAGTTCGTTCTGCGTGACAATGCCGGTGCGGGCGATGTTGATCAGCGCACGCACGTCGGTGGTGACCTGGCGTGTCAGCTGATAAAAATCGTCGATATCATCGGCACCGGTGCTGCCTGCATCGACCACCGTGGTGACGCCCTGCGTCACACCGATGGCATCCGCATCGTCATGATAAATTGGTGATTTCGGATAGCAGTGCACATGGCTGTCGATCCAGCCTGCGCTAACGTAATAACGCCCGGCCAGATCGCGCTCCTGCAAGGCCGCGCCCGCTACCACGCCCACTGCGGCGATTTTGCCGTCCTGCAACGCGATATCGACCAGTTGTTCGTCGCACAAACGCGCACCGCGCAAAATCAAATCAAACATACCTACTCCTTAGCGCGGCCCACTCCGGGGCCGCCCATCACATCAGAGAGACACCGGGAAGATCGCACCCAGCGCCATGGCACCGAGGATCGCGCCACCGGTAATCGGTTTGTTCCACAGATAGAACAGCAGGGAACCCACCAGCGCGCCGAGACCGATTGGAATCGAGGCGGTCATCGCCGACAGGATGATCAACGGACCCAGGAAGCGACCAGAGGCGTTGCCGGCCCCCATCATCACATCGGCTCCGTAGGTGGAGTCGCTCTGATTAATGGTGAACTTACGCGCCAGGATGATGATGTAGCCCACCGCCAGACCCAGCACCAGGCCGGTTGCCAGCGAAGCAGCAAAGTTCGCTACCGGAAAGACAATCCCTGCGCCCAGCAGCAGTGCCGGAACACCGAGGCCGATACCGGTCTGGATCGCGCCACCGATGTCGAGAATCCCCACCAGCGAACCTTCAATGATGCGGGCAAACAGGAAGCTGGCACCGAAAGCCGCGACCGCACCGTAGACGCCAGTTTCCATGCCGGAACGCAGCATCGAGACAAACGCCACCTCGTTAAAGGCACCAATGCCGTACAGGTAGTACATATGCGTACCGGCAAACACCCCGGCGGATAGCAGGCCGACAAAAATCGGGAAAGACCAGTCGGCGTACCAGAACCCTTTGTTTTCGTTCATGCTGATGGCTCCTTATTTGCCGCTGAGACTGTTATGGATCATGTCCAGCCAGCCAGGAATGCCAAGCTGGAAGGATTGCAGCAGTTTCATGTCGAAGCCGCGGAAGAAGCCGCTCAGCACGAATAGCAGCACGATGGCGGTCATCATCACTTTAGTGACTTTGTTCCATCCGCTCTCCTCTACCCCTTTACCGATCAGGATGCCCAGTACCAGACCCGGTACGGCGTTACCCATGATCAACTGCGCCAGACCGCCAAAAATGGTGGCCCAGAAGCCCGATTTCTTACCGGCATCAATCGCCGCCAGCCAGAAAATCACCGGCATCACGGTGTTCACCAGCAAATTGGCTGCGGGAACCAGGACTTTAACGGCGGTGACCTGCAAAGCCGCCGGGACAGCAGAGGCGGTGCTGTTGAGGAAGGCCACCACGATCATGCCGATGATGCCGCAGGCAATGGCCATCTTTTTCGGGTCGTGGAGCGTTTCTGCCACGTTGCGGTTTTTCACCATCAGTGCCGCCGCGCCCCAGTTGGGCAGGATGCGATGGTCAACATCTTGTGTGAAGGACCCTGCCGCCACGGATGAAGCCCAGGCGTTAAAGAAAAAGCCGAGACCAAAGGAGAAGTGCGATGCTGGATCACCTTCACAGGAGTTAAGTTCGCCCAACGTGCGGAACGCGCCCATGCCCTGTGTGGTCGGTGCGTGAAACATGCGCGCGGCACCTGCTCCGACGCCAACACCAACCAACCCGCCAATGATTAACGACTTAAACAAAATAATTAAAAACATGCGCTTACCTTTGTTTTTCGTCTATTGTTAAGGTGCCGCCGTGAATTCAACCTGCTCGGTATCGATCACGGTGACGCTGACGGTAATCTCCAGCTCGACGCTGTAGTTCCGTCGCTCACGCGCAAGGAAAAAGAACAAAAATTTCTCCGTCTTGACGCGCTCCTGCGCGCGCAGCACCCGAACATCCTGGGGTTCAATGCGCAACAGAATTTTTTGTGTAGTGCGCAGCACCTGCTGCTGCACCCGGCTCAGGGCATCGGCAAAGGCTTTGGCTTTTGTGTCACCGGTTCCCTTTACCGTCACCTGAGTCACGTATTGTTGTTTCATGCTTAGCTGCCGTGTTTTTTCGTCCAGGCCTGCACCAGCCGTTCACCCAGCTCTTCTTTGTCCATAAAGCCGAAGCCAAGCACCGTGGCACCTTCGTTGATCGCCGTAACGCCTTCATCAATCGAACGCATGCCATGTTTTGCTTTGTAGCCATATTTGTTCTGTGCGGTGATGGCACCTGCGCCGCCACTGCCGCAAAAGGAGATGCCAAAGTCGGCGTTTTCCGCTTTCATCACGTCGCCCAGCTTCATATCCGCCGCCACACCCGGCACCACTACCGCACGGCCACCGGCTTTCTCGACACCTGCCGCCACTTTTTGTCCTTTACCCAGACGATCGCCAATCACTACTGTTACCATGTTCAATTCCTCTTAAAATTTCTGACTAATTCGACCTTGCAACTTCAATGTGTACCGACAATAACCACGCCTCTTCGCGTGGCAGGTTGCCGAACAGATCCACCACCTGCTGCGCCAGTGCCATCGTCTCGGGCGAGATATCCTCAAATAGCTCCGCTTCCACTTCCGGTAAGGCTTCCCCGGTCAGGGAGCGCGAGGCCATGGCTCGCACGTGTGAGGTCAGCATTTGCTGCTGCACCGCATTGGGTTCGATGTGGTGCGCCGCATACAGCGCGGCAATCTGCGTCATCACGTTATCCGCCAGCGCCTGAATCGCTTCCGGCGTGCTCTGTTTCAGCGGAACTGCTTCACTACTCACCTGGCTCACTCCTGTTTACAGCGGACAATGACCGTTAATTCGCGTTAAAAATAAATTACGCTTTCCTCAAAACGGTGTGGAGACGCATCTTTTCCACCTCAAAGTGGAAATCATGCTGGCAACTGTGCGCCAGATCGCATGATGCATGAACGGTGCAAAATACATCACATTTCGCACAGAATGATGGGAATGTAGGGAAGAATCGGGCGGGTTATGCCCAGGAATAAGGCCAGCCAGATGGCTGGCCTGACTGTCAGCGGAATTTCTTATGGTTGGCGTTGCGAATATCTTCCAGTTTCTTCGCTTCGGTTTTAGCCTCGTCCAGTTTGTTGGCCTGAGCCAGTTGATCCACCACATCAATCTGGGCGATCAGCGAATCCAGTCCGGCGTGGAAATCCTTGATCTGAGCGCTATCAGCAGGCTGACCTTCCAGCTTTTCCGGCGTGGATTTTTTCGCATCCTCCGCCGCCTGGCGCATCTTGCCGAGCGCGATTTGCATTTCCTGGGCATCGGAGGTTTTTTTCACCGTTTTCAGCCCATCATTCAAAGTATGCATATCCTGCTCCAGATCAGCCGCATACAGGCTGGCACTGGAGAACAACAGCGACAGAGACAACATTGCAATCACATGCTTACGCATCGTTCATTCCTTTATTATTGTGGAGATAAAAAAGGCAGCCTTGCGGGCTGCCTTCAGGAAGCGATGTCATTACTGCCCGGCGATCTTCATCTCCGGAAGCAGCACCGATCCACACTGGATGTTGCTGCGGGTTTCAATATCGTTGCCGATAGTCACCATGTTGCGCCACATATCTTTCAGGTTACCGGCGATGGTGATTTCGCTCACCGGATACTGTATTTCACCGTTCTCCACCCAGTAACCGGCCGCCCCACGTGAATAGTCGCCGGTAATGGCGCTGACACCCTGACCCATCAGTTCCGTCACCACCAGGCCACGGCCCATCTGCCTGATCAAATCGTCAAAGCTATGGCCCTGACCGGCAATACGCCAGTTGTGAATGCCACCCGCATGGCCGGTACTTTGCAGGCCAAGCTTACGCGCGGAATAGCTGGTCATCAGCCAGTTTTGCAGCACACCATTTTTGATAATGTCACGCGCCTCGGTACGCACCCCTTCGCTATCAAATGGCGTCGAGGCCAGGCCTTTCAACAGGTGCGGCTTCTCTTCGATGGTCAGCCATTCCGGCAGGATCTGTGTGCCCAGCGCATCGAGCAGGAAAGTCGATTTGCGGTACACGCTGCTGCCGCTGATGGCTCCCACCAAGTGACCAAACAGGCCCGTTGCCACTTCCGGGGCGAAAATCACCGGTGCTTTCATGGTGGAAAGCTTGCGCGGCGACAGGCGTGACAACACGCGGCGTGCGCATTCTGCCCCGACCCAATCAGCGCTTTGCAGATCGTGAATATCACGGCCAATGGTGTAAGCGTAATCACGCTCCATTTCGCCATTTTGTTCTGCAATCACGCAGCTGGAAAGCGAATGGCGGCTGGAGCAGTAGCTCTGCAGCATGCCGTGGCTGTTGCCGAATACTTTGATACCGACGTGGCTGTTGAAGCTGCCGCCTTCGGTATTGGTGATGCGTTTATCGGCCTGTAAGGCGGCTTGTTCCGCCTGCGCCGCCAGTTCAATCGCGCGATCGGCGTCGATCTCCCACGGATGGTAGAGATCGAGATCCGGGGCGTCGAACGCCAGCAGGGAGCGATCCGCCGGACCGGCATAAGGATCGGCGGAGGTGTAGCGTGCGATATCGATCGCCGCCTGCACGGTGCGTTTGATGGCATCCGGGCTGAGGTCGGTAGAAGACGCACTGCCTTTACGATTCTGATGATAAACGGTGATGCCGAGCGCGCCATCGCTGTTAAATTCGACGTTTTCCACTTCGCCGTAGCGGGTACTGACACCAATCCCGGTAGTTTTGGTGACCGCCACTTCCGCGCCATCGGTGCTGGCTTTCGCCAGTTCCAGCGCCTGTGCGACAGCCTGTTCCAACACTTTACGTTGTTCTGCAACCTGAGTAGATACGTTCATCGACCTGCCGTCTAATCTTATGTATGAATATTTTGAGTCTATCAGACTCAGAGAACAATTTCGCAGTCCCCCGATAAACTGGTAGGATTAGCCTCTTTTTTTAGGGAGCCAAGAGATGACCAAGCAGCCCGAAGACTGGCTCGATGATGTGCCGGATAATCAGGAAGAAGAAGACGAAGAGATTATCTGGGTCAGCAAAAGCGAAATTAAACGCGATGCCGAGGAGCTGAAACGCCTGGGTGCCGAGTTAGTCGAACTGGGGAAAAATTCCCTCGACAAGATTCCACTCGACGAAGATTTACGTGCCGCCATTGAACTGGCGCAGCGTATCAAGAAAGAAGGCCGTCGCCGCCAGTTGCAGCTGATCGGTAAGATGCTGCGCGCCCGTGATGTGGAACCGATTCGTCTGGCTTTGGACAAACTGAAAAACCGCCATAACCAGCAGGTAGCGTTGTTCCATAAGCTGGAGAATTTGCGCGATCGTTTGATTGAGCAGGGTGATGATGTGATGGCCGAGGTGGTTAACCTCTATCCGCAGGCCGATCGCCAGCAGCTGCGCAGCATGATTCGCAATGCGCAGAAAGAAAAAGCGGCGAACAAACCACCAAAAGCGGCACGTCAGATTTTCCAGTATCTGCGCGAACTGGCAGAGGCTTAATTTCGTATCACGTAGCGGCGCGATTTATCGCGCAGGGTTTACAGACGCGCGATGAATCGCGCCGCTACGGATTACCGCCCCAGACGCTCCAGCAGTTTCTGATGAATACCGCCAAAGCCACCGTTACTCATTACCAGAATCGAATCACCTGGCTGCGCGACTTTCGCCACCATTTCTACCAGCGTATCGATATCGGCACTCCAGTGAGCAGGCTGGATGCAGGCATCCGCCACATCGGCAACCTGCCACGGAATATGGTGCGGCTGGAACAGGAACACTTCATCGGCACGTCCCAGTGACGGTGCCAGTTCATTCTTGCTGACGCCCATTTTCATGGTGTTCGAACGTGGTTCCAGCACCGCCAGAATACGCGCCGTGCCCCCCACTTTGCTGCGCAGCGCGGCCAGGGTGGCGAGGATCGCCGTTGGATGATGGGCAAAATCGTCATAAACCTTGATGCCGTTCACGTCGCCACGCAGCTCGAGGCGGCGGCGCGCATTGATAAAGCGCCCCAGCGCTTCACCGGCATCGTCCGGTTTCACCCCCACATGACGTGCGGCGGCCATCGCCATCAGGCCATTGTGCATGTTGTGCTCACCCACCAGGCCCCAGTTCACTTCCGCCACTTTCTCACCATCAAGCCAGGCTTCCCAGCGTGAGGCATCCGGCGTCAGTTTTTTCGCCTGCCAGTGACCGTTGTCACCCACCGTTTCCTGCTCACTCCAGCAACCCATCGCCATAACCTGCTTCAGGTTATGATCGTGTTCCGGCAGCAGGATCTTACCCTGGCCCGGTACGATGCGGATCAAATGATGGAACTGTTTCTGGATGGCACGCAGATCGTCAAAGATATCCGCATGATCGAATTCCAGATTGTTGAGGATCAGTGTGCGCGGGCAGTAATGCACAAACTTGGAACGTTTGTCGAAAAAGGCGCTGTCGTACTCATCCGCCTCAATGACGAAGAACGGGCTTTTTCCTAATTTTGCCGAAACATCGAAATTTCCTGGCACACCACCAATAATAAAGCCCGGTTCAAGGCCACAAGCCTCAAGAATCCACGCTGCCATGCCGGCTGTCGTGGTTTTACCGTGGGTTCCGGCCACGGCCAGCACCCAGCGATCGCGTAGCACGAAATCGTGCAGCCACTGCGGGCCGGAGAGGTAAGGAATGTTACGTTCCAGCACTGCTTCCACACAGGGATTGCCGCGCGTCATGGCGTTGCCGATGATCACCAGATCCGGGGCGGGGTCCAGTTGACTGGCATCATAACCTTCCGTTAATTCAATGCCTTGTTGCTCCAGCAAGGTACTCATTGGCGGATAGACATTGGCGTCAGAGCCGGTCACTTCGTGGCCAAGTGAGCGCGCCAGCATCGCCAGACCGCCCATAAAAGTGCCACAAATCCCAAGGATGTGAATGCGCATAAAGAGATCCATTACTCAAAAGTTCGGCGCACAGTGTAACGCCGAGTGCAGGTGGAAGAAACGGATTAGGACTATGGTTTTTAAAGTTCAATCGGCTAAACTGCGTACGCATACGTTGGCAGTTTGTTAGAGCTGCTGCCACTCCATCGTAGATTCAGGGAATGTGTTATGAAAACGTTAGGCGAATTTATCGTCGAGAAGCAACACGACTTTCCTCACGCCACAGGTGAACTGACGGCGCTGATTTCAGCCATCAAGCTGGGTGCGAAAATTATCCACCGCGATATCAACAAAGCGGGTCTGGTGGATATTCTCGGTGCCAGCGGCGTGGAAAACGTACAGGGTGAGCAGCAGATGAAGCTGGACCTGTTCGCCAACGAAAAGCTGAAAGCAGCACTGAAAGCACGCGGCATTGTGGCGGGTATCGCTTCCGAAGAGGAAGATGAGTTCGTCATCTTCGAAGGAGTGGAGCACGGCAAATATGTGGTGTTGATGGATCCGCTGGACGGTTCTTCCAACATCGACGTTAACGTTTCCGTTGGTACCATCTTCTCGATCTACCACCGTGTATCCCCGCCGGGCACCCCGGTTACCGAAGCTGATTTTATGCAGCCGGGTAGCAAGCAGGTTGCCGCAGGTTACGTGGTGTATGGTTCATCCACCATGATGGTGTACACCACCGGTGTGGGCGTGCACGCCTTTACCTACGATCCGTCACTTGGGGTGTTCTGCCTGAGCCACGAACGTATGACCTTCCCGGAGAAGGGCTACACCTACTCCATCAACGAAGGTAACTACATTCGCTTCCCGCAGGGCGTGAAAAAATACCTGAAGTTCTGCCAGGAAGAGGATATCGCCACTCACCGTCCTTACACCTCGCGCTACATCGGCTCTCTGGTGGCTGACTTTCATCGTAACCTGCTGAAAGGCGGCATTTATCTCTATCCAAGCACCGCCAGCCATCCGAAAGGTAAGCTGCGCCTGCTGTATGAATGCAATCCGATGGCCTTCCTGGCTGAACAGGCAGGCGGTAAAGCCAGCGACGGTAAAAACCGTATCCTGGATATCCAGCCAGAGACCCTGCACCAGCGTTGCCCGTTCTTCTGCGGCAACGACGCCATGGTAGATGACGTCGAGCGCTTCCTGCGCGAGTTCCCGGAAGATCGTCAGGGCTGATTGGCCTCGATGACGGAAGCCCGCTCAATGCGGGCTTTTTGTTGCTGGTAATAATTTTCGATTTCTTTCTCTGCTCTCCTGCGCCCCAGTTTCCCGACCGGGAAATGTCCCAGGCCCAGTATGTATAAAATCATACCGACAACCAGGAAAAGTAATCCGGGAACTTCAGCACGGATACCGACAAAGATAGCAAAGAAAATAATCGCCACCCCGACGCCTACCAAACAAAATGCTTCGATATAACGTTCCCTGATCTTTTTAGGGTTAATAAACAGCTCACCCTCAACATTCACGCTGAGATAATGTCGGTGCATCACAAAGTATTTATTACTGCGTATTTCACTGGAACGGTCGATAATCTTTATCACTTCATCCTGAATATGGCGATTCTCAATACCATACATTCGTTGGTTGACCAGCTGAATATATTGCTGCGCCAAACGGCTGCGATCCTCATTACTCAGAAACTCGTTATCCAGCTGGCTGGCAACAAATTTTATCCGATTATTTAATGAGTTTTTGAAGATATGTTCACCCTTAATATCGGAAAACATACTTTTCAGCATGCCGAGAACCGGAAAGAGCACCAGCAGGAGCAGGGTATAAAACGGATGGGCCTGGATAGCAGCTAATAACGTATCTATATGTTCGACTACGGCAGGATTCATTATCATCTCCTTGATATTTTACCCTGATTAACGTAGCAGAATATCAGTAATGATGATCGTATCATTTTGTAGCGGCACCATTTATCGTGCCGCTACAGACCCGATGTTAATTTACACCGTCGTTATACGAAACTGCGCCATAGAAGCCTGCAACTGCTGTGACTGCGCTTCCAGCGATTGCGTCGCGGCGCTGGCTTCTTCCACCAGTGCGGCGTTCTGCTGTGCCGCCTCATCCATTTGCGTCACCGCCTGATTGACCTGCTCAATACCACGGCTCTGCTCCTCGGATGCTACCGAAATCTCCTTCATCAACGCGGTCACGCGCATCACTTCACTGGAGATCTCATCCATGGTTTCGCCCGCCTGAGTGGCCATTTCACTGCCTTCTTTCACCCGAACCTGGGATTCGCTAATCAACTCACGAATCTCCTTGGCGGCGGTGGCGCTGCGACCCGCGAGGGTTCGCACCTCATTGGCCACCACGGCAAAACCACGTCCCTGCTCACCGGCGCGCGCCGCTTCCACAGAAGCATTCAACGCGAGGATATTGGTCTGGAAGGCGATACCGTCAATCACACTGAGAATATCGGCGATACGGTCAGAACTGTGGGTGATTTCCCGCATCTTCTCCATCACATAACACACCACTTCGGCACCGCGATCAGCCGTGTCCGAGACGCTGTTTGCCAGCTGGTGCGCCTGATGCGCGTTGCTGGCATTGAGGCGTACCGTCGCGGTGAGCTGCCCCATGCTGGCAGCGGTCTGCTCCAGCGAGGCTGCGGATTCCTCGGTACGCTGCGACAAATGCACGGTACCTGCCGACAGTTCACGGCTGCCAACATCAATTTGCAGGCTGGCTTCGCGAACCTGGCTGACCGAATCACACAAGGCCTGTTGCATGGCGGCCAGTGCCTGATTCAGTCGGCCCAGCTCGTTATTGGCGGTGGCTGGCAGTGCCTGCGATAAATCCCCCTCCGCAACCTGTTGCAGATGCCCGATCGCCCCCTCTAGCGGGCGCAGTAACAAACGACGCAGCAGCTGCCATGCCAGCACAATCATCAGTACTGTCATCAGCACCGCGATGCCAATCAGGACTTTCATCTGTATTTCGTTGCGCGCCGCCTGGGCCAGTCGCTCGGCTGACACCTGATCGGCATAGCGGCTGAAATCCTGCACTGCTTTGGCGTAATTGGCGGCCAGCATCGAAAGATTGCCCTCGAGCACCGTGTAATATTCATCGGTATATTGCTTCTGCAACGCATCCATCATCGGCGTGATGCCCTGTTGCAGGTAGGCAGCAAAGCTGCTGGCCACTGCATCCGCCAGCGCTTTACCCTGCTTTGTCACCGTACCGGCATCGACAAAATCCTTCAGGTGCTGCTGCGAAGTGGCGACATCAGCCTGCGCCTGTTTCGTCACTGCCGCGCCCTCATCCAGCAGGCCGATTTCGATCTTGCGCACCGCCAAAGCGCCACTGGCACGAGCGCGCATCAGGTCTGCATTGCTTTGGTACAGGCTATTGAGTTCAACGCCCTGGATGCGATTGATAACATCCAGCGACTGATTGCCTGCGTTGATGGCGTAAATGCCCAGGGTGCTGACCGCCAGCAGCAACAATGTCATAAAAGCGAGTAAAGCGAGTAAACCGGTCCGTATTGATAAATTTTTGATCATGATAGTACCCGTGTGTATGAAAAAAGGCAGAAATCCAGCAGCCCTAAAACGGATAAGTTATCGGCAGTCACTTTGCTAAACTTTAACCACTGTTGATGGTCAATGGGCTGATGATCACCCTCTCTTAAAAATTGCTAAAGTCACTTTCATCCCGAATAAGGAATATCACGATGTATAAAGTGTTCCCGGTTGCCTGTCTGTTACTGAGCAGTTATGCGACAGCGCAGGAAAATGCGATCGACCAGAAGTTACAGCAGTGTCTGAATAAGGAATCCAGCACTGCCGCGCTCACGCAATGTTACGACAGTGCAAATAAAGCATGGGATCAGGAGATGAATCAGCAATACGAGCAGGCAATGAAAAAATTAACCGGTGAACCTAAAGCCAAATTACGCAGCGCACAACGCGCCTGGCTGGCTTACCGTGACAGCTGGCTGGATGCCAGCAAGAGTGTCTTCTTTGCCAGCCAGGGCACGATGGCATCGCTTTCGCTGGGGGCACAGGGCGTGAATCTGGTGCGCAATCAGGCGCTGATGCTGCAATCAATTAACAAAGGCAGTTGCGCCAATCCCGATGATTGTTGATAAATGGGGGCGGTAAAAAAACCGTTTCGCGCTGGTCGTTGCCAGTGCCCCTTCAATCCTGTGGGAGAAATCATGGCTGCTTATGCCTCCACCATTATTCTGGTTTGCCTCGCTGTGCTCAGTTATTTCGTTCATAACAACGCTGTCACTATTTCGATTCTGATTCTGCTGGTGATCAAAATCACCCCGCTGGCACAATTCTTCCCTTATGTGGAAAAACAAGGCATTCAGCTCGGTATCATCATTCTTACTGTGGCGGTGATGGCCCCGCTGGCCAGCGGCTCGCTGCCGGCTTCCTCGCTGATTAAGTCGTTCGCTAACTGGCAATCGATTGTGGCCATTCTGGTGGGGGTGTTTGTCGCCTGGCTTGGCGGTCGTGGCGTGCATTTTATGAGCGCACAACCTTCAGTGATTGGCGGCTTACTGATTGGTACGGTGATTGGTGTGGCCTTCTTCCGCGGGGTTCCGGTCGGACCATTAATTGCCGCAGGTATCGTCTCGTTGTTTGTGGCGGCGAAGTAAGCGGCTGGACCATTCCGAAACGCCAAAAAGGGGGCATACTTTCAGAGTCAGTTGGCTATAATAGCCGACACTCAACTTACGACTAATGAAGGAAAGCCAGATGAGTTTGAACCAGGTGCCCGCAGGTAAAGATCTGCCAGAAGATATCTATGTCATCATCGAGATCCCGGCAAATGCCGATCCGATCAAATATGAAGTGGACAAAGAGTCTGGCGCCCTGTTTGTAGACCGTTTCATGTCTACCGCCATGTTCTATCCGTGCAACTACGGTTACATCAACCACACCCTGTCTCTGGATGGTGACCCGGTTGACGTACTGGTGCCGACCCCGTATCCGCTGGAGCCGGGTTCTGTGATCCGTTGCCGCCCGGTTGGCGTGCTGAAAATGACCGACGAATCCGGTGAAGATGCCAAACTGGTTGCCGTACCGCACACTAAGCTGAGCAAAGAGTACGATCACATCAAAGATGTGAACGACCTGCCGGAACTGCTGCGTGCACAGATCACCCATTTCTTTGAGCACTACAAAGATCTGGAAAAAGGCAAATGGGTTAAAGTTGACGGCTGGGATAACGCCGAAGCAGCCAAAGCCGAGATCATCTCTTCTTACGAGCGCGCACAGAAGAAATAATTCTGCTGCCCCTCGCGCATAAAAAAACACCGTCCAACTGGACGGTGTTTTTATTTATGCTTCTGATTCGTCATCACGCTGCAACCAGTCACCGCTGATGATGCGCGTGCGACCGGTAACCGGACGCTGGTAAACGTACAGCCAGGCGCTGCCGAAGGGCGTCTGGATTAACTGGCGTTTGTATTCGCCATTTTTGGTGCGCAGGGCATCCAATTCGCCAAGGGTGATGGCGTCGATGCGATAGACCTCGCAAAAGACATTGCCCTCACCCTCAATCACGCCGGGATAGTGACCGAGATTGTAGAGTTCGTACCCTTCAATCTGGTGGTCACCAAGCCATTGCGCATTCGTCATCCAGTGACTGTTTCCCTGTTTGCGCCGTAAACTGCCGTAGACAATTATTCGCATTGCTAAAACTCAAACTGATAGAGCAAATCCAGTGCCTGATCAACACCAGACACAGCTTCCAAATAAAGTTTGGGCATCAGGCGATAACGCAAGGTTAAGGTCGCCAGTGAATCAAATATGCCAACACCGTATTTTACTTGCAGACCCGGTAGCACATAACCACTCACCTGCACCTGTTGGCTGTCGCCAACCCCGGTGGTATCAAGCGCAAGGTTACTGACGCCGAACGTCTCGCCGATTTTACCCATAACCTGCCCACTTTGTGCAACCCCCAGACCAATTAACGCTGAAGTTAATGCGTTACTGTCGCCATTGGCATCGAGTCCCTGGCCGCGCAACAGATAAGATAACGCCTCCTGCTGCGACATCGTCGGGTCGGAGAAGATTTCGACTTTCGGCTCATCAGCTAACCCGGTGACGCGGATACCTGCGGTGACGTCATCCTCAGTGGAGTCGGGGTTACGGATGGCTTCCAGGTTAAGATAGGGCTGATCCGGCGGTCCGGCAAATTGCAGTTCACCTTTGCGCACAATCAGATCCTGACCATAAGCATGGAAACGACCATCCGGGATATTAATCTGGCCGTTTAAGCCGAGACCGGTTCTATCCTGCACCAGCTTCAGATCACCGTTCAGCTTCGCTTTCAGACCAAAGGCAGACAGGCGCACATCGTTGCCGACGTGAATGACCAGATTGCTGTTGATCGGGATCGCCGTGGTTTTCGGCTGAATCGGCTTCAGGTTCTGGTCCAGCATCACCTCATCCGACGACACGCCAGTCGCGCTGGCCGGTACTTCCTGCACCGTGATGCGCGCCCACGGGATATCCACCCGGCCATCAAGATTGAAGGCGGCGGGGGTCGCTTCAAACACCAGATCTGGCGACACGTCCATACGCACCATCGGCGGCACAGTGACACGTACCCGGCTTCCCTGCGCAGCAATGCGCGCCCGCCAGTTATTCAGCTGGCTCCAGTCGGCGTTCCCGTTGAGATTGATGTTGCCCTGTGCGGTCTGAATCAACCCATTAAGGGTAGAACTCATGCCGTTAAACACCATGTTGAGATTGGCGGCAGTGAGGGCAACCGGCATAAAGCTGGCTTCCACATTCACGCCGCTCAGTCCCAGCTGGCCGAATACCTGCGGCTGTTGCAAATTACCGCCGAGGCGCAGGGCGCTGTTGAGATTGCCTTTGATTTTCTCGCCCTGCATCAATGCCGGGTTGAACATCGCCAGCGAAATATTGCTGATATTAACGTTACCCGACAGCAGACGACGGTGCTGCGGATCGGCAATTTGTACGTCACCGCTCAGCTGTCCATTGTTGGCGATGTGTATCAGCCAGTCGAGCTGGGCGCGGCCATTACGCAGCGCGGCATTCAGGTTCAGGGTGTCGAAGGCGATGGGCAAGGTGTTGCCCTGCACATCCTGCTCCACTTTTACGCCGTTGCCTTTCAGCGAGACGGTACCGGTCGGCAACGCGCCGTCAGAAGTCCAGTTAACCCGGGCATCACCGCTGAACACCCCTGCCAGTTTGGTTTCATCGGTCAGGAACGGTTTGAGCATGGCTAAATCAAAGCGGCTGAGCACCACATGCGCATGGCCGCTGGCTCCCGCTTCAATCGGTTCCGGCACACACAGTTGCGCGTTCGGGTTCTGCCAGCAGTGTGGCCCAATAGTCGCGCTCTGCTTGCTGTTGAGATAGTCAATCGCCATGGCACGCGTCAGACGCCACTCGCCCACCGGCGTATCGAAGCGGGTATTATTCAGCGTGCCCTGCCAGTGTTGGGTTTTGCGATCAAAGCTGCCGTTCAGCGCCAGCTGACCGGAGACCGGCTCGCCCTGCACCTCAAGTTTTAGCTGATGCTGCTTCTCGTTGCCGTCGGCATTGAGCGTCAGCAATTTAATCGCCAGCGCATCCTGTTTTAGCTGCTCCACCCGCAACTGCAATTTACCCGCAATCTGGTCACTGGATTTCACATCCCCCTGCAGCAGCACGCGCGCAATTTGCAGCTGCTGCCAGCGCAGGCCTGTGGCAGTGAGATCGGCCAGCAGTTGCGGAGCCTGTAGTGTCCCGCGAGCCTTGATGGTGCCTTTCGCCACCCCACCCAGTCCTGGCAACGCGTTGTCGAGATGCGGAGCATCAATGCTGGCATCCAGATTCAGCGCATCGCCCAGTTCGCCTTTGACATCTACATGGTTACGCCCCAGCACCAGGTTGATACCCGGGATTTTCCACTGGTTGTAGCTATTGCCGGTCAGGGAGCCATCAGCGCTGACCGCGTTCTGTTTGACGTTCCCTTTCAGCTGTAGCTGCGGCACGCTCAGTTGCCAGCTGCCGCCATACAGGCTGCCGCGCGTGGCGATTTTGCCATCCAGCTTCGCCGGCCAGTCCGGGTATTGTTTTGCGGTATTGATGCCGGACAACGTCAGTTCACTGCGCCAACTAATCGCTTTGCTCCAGTCCACCAGCGCGGTCAGGTCGATATTGCCCTGCAACGCCGCCACGCGCAGTTTATCGAGGCTGAACTGCTGCACATTCCCTTTACCATCAAGAGAAATTGCCGCAGGCGGCACCCCTTCGCCCTTCACGGCGGTACGCAGCGACATCACATAATCGGTGGCTTTACCCTTGAACTGATAATCCAGGTTGTCGGCCTGGTACTGCACCGGACCGGTCAGCGGCCAGCGCAATTCCGGGCTGGTAAGCCTGAGCGATAACGGCAAGCCAGCGACGGCAGGCTGTGCCGCAGCATCCAGCTGCGCCTGTACCGGGCCAGACAAATTGAGCGCCAGTTTCAGCTCATCACGCAGCGCACCGCTGAGGTTCATTTTAATCTTCTCGCCCTTAATCGGGTCGAGATTCACCGCGCCATTAAGGGCAAAGTTTACCGGCCAGTTATCCGCCAGGGTGGCATCGCCGCTGGCGTTAAGTTGCCCCTGCGTCGAATCCACAGCAAAGGTTTCCAGTTGCAGATGGCGGTCAGCGGTTCTGGCCTTCAGCAGCAGGCTGTTGATGGTTACATCGGTATCGCCGGTTATGCGTAGCTGTTTGCCTGTCAGCTCCTGCACGGTGATATCCAGTGGCAGCTGGAAGTCCGGCAGTGTGGGTAACAGCGGTTGCGCGAATATCGCCTGCAACGTCTCACCCAGCGGTTTTTCATCCGGTTTAGGCTGCTGCACTTTCGGTTGTACCACTTGCTCATCCGCCACTTTGGCCGCTTTTGGCAACGCAATCAGCAAACTTTCGATATGGGTGGGGGTCAGCGTCAGGGCGCGGTTCTGCCATTGCATACCGGTGGTGAAATCGAGCAGCGAAATCGCCGTATCATCCACTTTGACATTGATGTTGTGCAGCCCGACTTTACTCAGCGTGATCGGATAAGGCGTGCTGAGATTGGTGCTGCCGCTCGCCTGCTCCGGCGGTGGTGCACTGGCCGGTGCCATTTGTTTGCTATCCACCACCACGCTGACATCCTGCAACGCAATGTCGTTGACGCACACTGACGAATGCAGCAGGCAGTTAAGGTTGATCGCCAGATGGAAGCGCCCGGCATCGACGCTAACTCCCGGCATGGTGTACTTCACGCCGCTCAGCGTCAGATCGCGCCAGCCACCTTCAACTTTGTCGATCGACAAACCCGGCACCCAGCGATCGGCTCCCTTCAATAGCAGATGCAAACCCGGTGTGGTGCCAATCAGGAAAGCCACGCTGCCCAAGATCAGCAGCAGAAAAATACCAAAACCAATCAGGACCTTTTTCCACAGCTTCATAGTTCAGGCCCCAGTCCGATATAAAATTGCAATCCGTGCTCCTCGCTATCACCAATCGGGCGGGCAATATCGAGTTTGATCGGCCCAACCGGAGAGGCCCAGCGCACGCCGAAGCCCGCACCGGTTTTGAAGTTGCTTTGTGTGATATCGTTAACCGCTTCACCGGAGTCGATGAATACCGCTCCCCACCATTTTCCGCTCACGTTGTACTGATATTCGAGCGAACCGGTCGCCAGTTTCGATGCACCGGTCAGCTTGCCATTGTCATCGCGTGGCGAGATCCCCTGATATTTGTAACCGCGAATACTGCGGTCCCCTCCGGCGAAGAAGCGCAGGTCAGGTGGCACTTTGTCGAAATCGTTGGTTTCGATCCAGCCAAGGTTGCCGCGTATCACAAAGCGGTTTTTCTCACCCAGCGTACGGATCCAGACGTTTTGCGCCTGCAGGATCAGGAAATCGACATCCGATCCCCAGGTGGTATCCGACACATCGGCGGAATAGCGCTGCGAGTCACCCCAGGTGGGCATCAACCCCCCGCGCGAACGGGTGCGGCTCAGGCTGACGCCAGGATAAATCAGCATGGTGGTGTTGGTGACGCTGCCTTGGGTAAAGTGATCGAGGCTCCAGCGCAGGTTGACCGCGCGCTGCCAGCCACTGCTGCTGTCCCAGTTACGCGATACGCCAAGCGTATTCGTATCGGCTTTGGTGTCGTTCAGATCGGTGCGTTTCACCCCGGCGGAGAAGGTATAGTACTGTTCCAGCGGACTTTTCAGCAGCGGGACTTTGTAGCTAAGATCGATCTGCTGTTCCGGTGCAGAAATGTAGGCGCTAGTGGTCAGGCTGTGGCCACTGTCGTTGATCCAGGGCTTTTTCCAGGTGCCTTTCAGACGCGGGCCCACATCGGTGGAGTAGCCAATACCGGTTTCCAGCGTATTTTCTACTCGCGGGGACACGGCCGCATTGAGCGGCAGTACCTTGGTCTGACGCCCTTTGGCAAAGTCCGGTGCCACCACCACCGAATTGAACCAGCCAGTGGCGGAAAGACGACGGTTCAGTTCCGCCAGGTCACGCGAACTGTAAGGGTCACCCTTTTTGAACGGCACCAGATTGCGCAGATAAGCTTCCTGGATCTGCGAGCCCTGGAAAGTGACATCGCCGAAGCGATAGCGCGGGCCGCTGTCGTAGTCGATATCCCAGAAAGCCTCCCGGCGCTCGACTGATACACCAAGCTGGCTCTGCTTAAAGTCACCATCAAAATAACCATTACGCAGTGCCAGGCTGGAAAAACCGCTTTTAAATCTGTCGTAATCACCGTGGTTAAGCTGGGTGCCCACCTTCGGCGTGCCCTGTTTTACCCAGGCTTTGTAATCGGGATCGTTTTTCGCCGCACCCTCTACCACGATGGTGCTGCCGCCAATCTTTACCGGCTCTCCTGCCGTGACGCGCGCGATCAAGACCGGACGTCCACCCTGTGGCGGTGCCGGACGCGATTCAAAATCAATCTGCGGTTCGTAGTAACCGAGTGCGCGCAAACCCTCTTTAACCGCGACGGAAACACGCGCGCGGAAACGACCGTCGTTAGAAACCTCGTCGCTCCCTATGGTGGAGAGACGCGCCCTGACGTTTTTCTCTAAATCCCCGGATAAACCTTCCAGCTGCAATCGCACCTTAGCCGCCTGAAGGGCGGGTGTCACCAGCAGCAGGCTGGCTATGCAATAAATATGAAATCGTGGCACGCTTACTCCTGTTAATAATGCCTGCCCCTATTCCGCAGGGGCATGTATCTGTTTCGCGGGTAAAATCCAGCGCAGGCATACCCATCAGCATAGCCGCTCTTTTCCCCGAACAGCTGTGTAAACGCGGCAATTAAGCCAAATCGTCACTATTGTCGGCAAATGACGGGATCGATACAACAACGAAGCGGCGCTTCTGCGGTTTGCCAGCACGCACTCAGACTATTCTTAAGCCGCCTGACGTCTCCGCTAGCGGCATGATAAGCGCTGCTGCTATAATCAGCGTCCTGCAGGCAACACCTGCATTCATTTCTGCCCCGACGCTTAACTGCCTTGTCGAATTGGCGCAGACATTTTTGGCACGGATAGCCCTGTTTGACTGGTGAGTACCGGACGTACGCCCATTCCCATGCTGCCCAGGCCAAAAATGACAAGTGATTAACCCAACGGATCTTTTATGCTCGATAGCTTACTTGTCATTCTTTTACTGATTGTTATCAGTGCGTTTTTCTCCCTGTCGGAGATCTCGCTGGCTGCTGCCCGCAAGATCAAGCTGAAACTGCTGGCTGACGAAGGCAATATCAACGCACAGCGTGTCCTGAAAATGCAGGAGACGCCAGGTATGTTCTTCACCGTGGTGCAGATCGGCCTTAATGCGGTAGCCATCCTCGGTGGTATCGTCGGTGATGCGGCGTTTTCACCGGCTTTCCGTTCGCTGTTCATTCGTTTTGTGTCCCCGGAGCTGGCCGATCAGTTGAGCTTCATCTGCTCCTTTACTGTCGTCACCAGCCTGTTCATCCTGTTTGCTGATTTAACCCCGAAGCGGGTAGGCATGATCGCGCCGGAAACCATTGCGCTGCGTATTATCAATCCGATGCGTTTCTGCCTGCTGGTGTTCCGTCCGCTGGTGTGGCTGTTTAACGGCCTGGCTAACGTCTTCTTTCGCATTTTTAAACTGCCAATGGTGCGTAAAGATGACATCACCTCCGATGATATCTACGCGGTGGTGGAAGCAGGCGCGCTGGCCGGGGTGCTGCGTAAGCAGGAACATGAGCTGATTGAAAACGTGTTTGAGCTGGAATCACGCACCGTGCCGTCTTCAATGACATCGCGCGAAAATATTATCTGGTTTGATTTGCATGAAGATGAAGGCAGCCTCAAAACGAAAATCGCCGAACATCCTCACTCCAAATTCCTCGTCTGCGATGGCGATATCGACCATATCGTCGGTTACGTCGATTCCAAAGAGCTGCTGTTGCGCGTGCTGGGCAATCAAAGTATGGCGTTGAATAGCGGCGTGCAGATCCGCTCCGCGCTGATTGTGCCGGATACGCTGACGCTGTCTGAAGCGCTGGAAAGTTTCAAAACTGCGGGTGAAGACTTCGCGGTGATCATGAATGAATACGCGCTGGTAGTAGGCATTATTACCCTGAATGATGTGATGACCACACTGATGGGTGACCTGGTCGGCCAGGGGCTGGAAGAACAGATTGTGGCGCGTGATGAGAATTCATGGCTGGTGGAGGGCGGCACCCCTATCGATGACGTGATGCGCGTGCTGCATATCGATGAGTTTCCGCAGTCAGGTAACTATGAAACCATCGGCGGCTTTATGATGTATATGCTGCGTAAGATCCCGAAACGTACCGATTTCGTGAAGTTTGCCGGGTATAAGTTTGAAGTGGTGGATATTGATAGCTATCGCATCGACCAGCTGCTGGTCACGCGTATCGATGAGCGCCCGCCAGTGCTGAATGTCGCTAAAAACGCGGCGGCTGATGCAGAAACCCCCTCATCGTAGTGGGTCCGGATGCTATAAAAAACAAAGGCGCGATAAATCGCGCCGCTCCAGGGTGCCATCGGCACCCTTTCTTCTGCTTAGTTGTACTCGGCTTGCAGCCGTATCACCTGGCGATTGATTTCAGACATCACGCTCAGATGTTGTACGTCTTTGACGCGCGGGATAAGCACCTTCCCTTTATCGAATTCGAATGCGCCAACGTCCTTGATATACAACCTTCCTTTAAATAGCGTTTTTACGTATTTCGCAATTTGCAGCGGATTATAACGCTGGAAGATCTTCATGTTGTTCTAACTCCTGTACAGAAATAATACGCTTCTTCGTTGCCAACATCGGTACGAGCCCATGAAGCGCAAATGAGGCCTAAACTATAGAACATCCTGCGCTGCGGATGTTCCGAAAAAATGAATTTTTTACTGAATTGACACATCATTACAGAACACTCTGTTACCGAGGTCACAGAATCCAGTATAAACCTTCAGTGATTAAGGAATTGTGGCGTCGGTTGCAAAGCTGTTAACTCGTCGCGACAGGGCGCATCATCCACGCTTAATATTGCAGGAACATGACCAACTGGTCGGATCACCAAGGAGCCACTTTTATGCGATTGCCACACATGGTGTTAGCACTGGCACTACTTCTACCCCATCTCGCTGCGGCACATCTGTTCAAACAAGGCGAACGCGTCCCTGCAGTGGGTGTGAATGACAAAGGGGAACTGATCTATCTTCAGGACAAGTTTAGCTATCGTCCGTGGAATAGCGCGCAGCTGGTGGGAAAAGTGCGGGTTATCATGCATATCGCCGGGCGTTCTTCAGCGAAAGAAATGAATGCAGGATTGATTGAGGCCATTAAAGCCGCCAAATTACCACACGACCGCTACCAGACAACCACGGTGGTCAATACTGATGATGCTATCCCAGGTACCGGCATGTTTGTGCGCAGCAGCATCGAAAGCAATAAGCAGCAGTATCCGTGGTCGCAATTTATCGTCGATAGCAACGGCAACGCGCGCAAAGCCTGGCAGCTGGAGGAAGGTGGCTCCGCGATAGTGGTGCTGGATAAGAACGGACGGGTGCAATACGCCAAAGATGGCGCACTGACACAACAGGAAGTGCAGCAGGTGATTACGCTATTGCATCAATTGCTGTCGTAGCGGCGCGATTTATCGCGCCCTGGCCGTTAAATCGCACCGCTATCACCAGGCCTAAAACAGGGAGACACGGAAGCCTGGATTGAGGAAGGATTCCCGCGGTGCATAGTCGAGGGTTTTACCCTGCCAGTCATGCACATGCGCACCTGCGGCAATCGCCACTGCATGTCCGGCACCGGTATCCCAGATATTGGTCGGTCCAAAGCGTGGATAGAGCTGGGCTTTGCCTTCGGCCACCAGACAGAATTTCAATGAGGAGCCGATGGCCGTTGTCTGATGCTCGCCCAGCTGTTGCAGATACTCTTGCAGCTCTTCATCTTTGTCGAAATGCGAACGACTCACGACCACCAGCGGCGGACGCGCATCACGCACATGAATCTGGCTTTTATGTCCGCCCTCTTCTTTCCAGGCTTTGCCTTCCGCAGCAGAATAAAGCACGCCAATGGCTGGTGCATAAACCACGCCCAGAACCGGTTTCCCTTTTTCAATCAGCGCGATATTGACCGTGAATTCACCGTTGCGCTTGATAAACTCTTTGGTGCCATCCAGCGGGTCAACCAGCCAGTAGCGCTGCCACTGCTGACGGACTTCCCAGGCCGGAGGATCTTCTTCTGACAATACCGGCACTTCCGGTGTCAGGACCTGTAGCCCATTAAGAATCACCTGATGCGCGGCGAGGTCGGCAGCCGTGACCGGCGAATCATCCGCCTTACGTTCGATATCCATCGGCTGCGCGCCATCATACACCTGCATAATCGCATCACCTGCGGCACGGGCCAGCTGGCAAATTTGCTCTAACATTCTTCACCTCATTTCTGCTGATTCTGCTTACTCGCTGCAAACAGCAAACCTGTAACTATTTTAGCAGGCGACCTGTTTATTCCGAGCTTCACGCCAGTCGCGAGAGCAATCTATTTTAATATCAATATCATAGTTCATCGCCTACCGTCACGTATGAGATGAGGTTATATCTGCTGCGTTTCCCCACAGATTATGCGCAGAGATCGCAACAATCTATGAAAAAGATCCACTTTGATGACATCACGGAAACAGCAAAGCGTTATGTGCCGAAAATACGCACAAAAAGTGCCGAAATAATCACCATATTGCTACGTTCTGATTTGAGCAGCCACGCTATGACGGGAGAAACCGGGTTGTATCGGGCAGGTGGATTGACAGCAGAATGAAGAAATGAAGGGCGGCAACGGCCGCCCTGACTGCGGCTTACAGAATTTCCAGCAGCTCGACTTCGAAGATCAGCGTGCTGAACGGCGGGATGGATGCGCCAGCACCACGCTCGCCGTAGGCGATGTTATGTGGGATCACCAGTTCCCATTTGGAGCCGACCGGCATCAGGGTCAGGGCTTCAATCCAGCCTGCGATAACGCCGCTAACCGGGAATTCTGCTGGTTCGCCACGCGCCACTGAGCTATCAAACACGGTGCCATCGATCAGTTTACCGGTGTAGTGTACACGTACACGGTCCTGACGAGATGGGATAGCCCCATCACCCTGTTTGATAACGCTGAATTGCAGGCCTGATTCGGTGCTGCTCACGCCTTCACGCTGTGCGTTCTGATCCAGGAATTTCTGGCCTTCCGCCGCCATCGCCTGGACGCGCTCACGACGCACGCCTTCCGCACGCTCGTGTACTTCGCGCAGCGCACGATGTACCACATCAACCGGAACTGCCGGTGAATTCCCTTCCAGCGCGTCGCGCAGGCCCGCGAGCAGTGCTTCCGGCTGCAGACCCTGCAGTCCGGACTCCAGCAGCTGCTGGCCTACCTGTAAACCAATACCGTAACTTGCTTGTGCTTCGACGCTGTCAAATGAAGGGGTCGTCATCTTGATTCCTTAATCCCGGAGAAAAAATTGAAACGGCAGCATAACAGCGCAGGCCGCTGGCGTAAAATCTCGCGCATCGCAGATGACATTTCTCAGGGAAAGAGAAACAATATATGGGTCAGAATTTTCAATGCTGGCAGGCACTTCGCGCCGGTATTACCCATACTACATTTAAGGGAAGGATAAACCTTTCCACCGTCGAGATAAGAGAGAATACATGGGCCAGATCGCCCCACGACGTCGCAGGACGCGCACCCCGCGTACTTTACCCTGGTTGCGGAACTTGCTGCCGCAAGGCAAACGCCCGGTTACCAGTGAGGAGGAACCACGAATGGCTTCTGCTACCCCTTCCCGACTTCCCGGCAGTCTGGGCCGTATCTGGCATCTGCTGGATAACGTACGCTGGATGGATCCGCTACCCGCCCTGCATCGTCGCGGTATCGTGATTGCGCTGGTGATTATCCTGCTGGCGTTCCTGTGGCCGTCCAGTACCCCTCAGTATCCGGTGGAGCGCCCGGTCAGCGATAATGCAGCCAAACAAGTGCCAATGCAGGCAGAAATCTATGACAACAACAGCACGCCAAAACCCGATTCTCAGGGGGAATGGCGCAGTTATACCGTGGCTTCAGGCCAGACGCTGGCGCAGCTGTTCCGTGATAACAATTTACCGGTGAGTGATGTGTTTGCCATGGCGCGGGTGGAAGGTAACGATCAGCCGCTCAGCGCCCTGCAGACGGGTCAGCAGGTGAAAATTCGCCAGAATGCGCAGGGTGTGGTGACGGGATTGACAGTGGATAGCGGCAACGGCCCGGTGCTGTTTACCCGTCAGCCTGACGGCAGCTTTATCCGCGCGCAATAACAAAAAAGCCGGCACAAGGCCGGCTTTTTCGCATTACCGAGTAAAATTACTCAGCAACTACATTCACAACCAGTTTCGCGAATACTTCGCTGTGAACCTGGAAGTCAACTTCGTGCTCACCGATAGTGCGCAGAACGCCGTTCGGCAGACGAACTTCGCTCTTAGCCACTTCAACGCCAGCTGCAGTTACAGCGTCAGCGATGTCGCGAGTACCGATGGAACCGAACAGTTTACCTTCGTCGCCTGATTTAGACGCGATGGTGACGCTGCCCAGACCGTTGATTTTCTCAGCACGTGCGTTAGCAGCTGCCAGAACGTCAGCCAGTTTGGCTTCCAGTTCAGCGCGGCGCGCTTCGAAATATTCAACGTTTTTCTTGGTAGCAGGAACAGCTTTACCCTGCGGAACCAGGAAGTTACGAGCGTAACCCGCTTTAACGTTAACCTGATCACCCAGGCTGCCCAGGTTTGCTACTTTATCAAGCAGAATAACTTGCATTACCTTATCCTCTTAAAGTCGTTATTAGACAGCAACCGATTACTGATGACGATCAGTGTACGGCAGCAGAGACAGGTAACGCGCGCGCTTGATAGCACGAGCCAGCTGACGCTGGTATTTTGCGCGAGTACCGGTGATACGGCTCGGTACGATCTTACCGCTTTCAGTGATGTAGTTTTTCAGCGTAGCGATATCTTTGTAGTCGATCTCTTGAACGCCTTCCGCGGTGAAACGGCAGAACTTGCGACGACGGAAATAACGTGCCATTTGGCTAGTCTCCAGAATCTATCAATTCAATCTGCTCGGCATGTAACACAATTCTACTCTGGCCATTGCGTGCCTGATGGCAGCTAATAAAACCTTCGAGAGTGAGTTGCGTGCCGACCGTTATATGTTGAGTAATCACCTGATGGGTGCTGCCGCTGATAATCACCGGCATCTGACACCAGGCTTGCCGGTGAAACCCGGCTTCCTCCTGCATGGAACGGTGCTCAAGCACGAACTGGCAGTGAGGAATTCCTGACGGACTGATTTTTCGAACCGGCGTCTTACACACAGTGCCAGACAGGCGCAGTCGATTGGCCGTCATTATGGATTACTCTTCAGAATCCCCAGCATCTGAGTCATCTGCCGCTTCGTTAGCGAAGTCTTCACGGCGCTCACGACGCTCGTCTTTCGCTTTAACCATCGGAGATGCTTCAGTTACCGCGTGCTTAACGCGCATAACCATGCTGCGGATAACGGCGTCGTTGAAGCGGAAGTTAGTTTCCAGCTCGTCAATCACTTCCTGCGGCGCTTCTACGTTCAACAGAACATAGTGTGCTTTGTGCAGTTTGTTGATCGGGTAAGCCAGCTGACGGCGGCCCCAGTCTTCCAGACGGTGGATCGTGCCCTGTGCACCAGTGATAGCACCAGTGTAACGCTCGATCATGCCCGGAACCTGTTCGCTCTGGTCAGGATGGACCATAAATACGATTTCGTAATGACGCATCGAAATTGCTCCTTACGGATTATTCAGCCTCCTGTCAGGGTCAGCTGCGGCCCACGGAAGCAAGGAACGTTATAGGTTGTGAATCATCCAATAAATGAAACACACCTCTGAATGCAGCTGAAAAATTGACGCGTAATCATACTGACGTTGTCCGCTAAACTCAAGCGCACAATTCATCAAATGGCGTGCAACGTGCCAGATGATGGCACCTTTTGTGCTAAGGGTGAAAATTCAGGAGGTTAAGCGGCATTTCATCAAAATAGCTGAACAAGGTGTTCAACAGGACCGGCTGGCAGCAATGTGGTGAAGAACTAAACTATTTATAGACGCAACGGTTTAGCTTGTCGTCGGCGTCTGAGAGTGAATTCCCTGTAGTGAGGAGTCGATTATGAGAAGTATCGTCATCGCCACTTTACTGGGTCTCTTCCTGTCTACACCCGCTTTTGCCAGCTCAACTGACTATGCGCAACAGATGAGAAGTAACAGCAGCAAAGCGGCATCAGGCTATGTCTACGTCAACCGACTGGGCGCCCCAAGTGATAATAACCACACCGGGGCCAACAGTAGCGCGGCTGAACGGTTGTCGTCACAGCTGTAGTCCGGTATGTCGTAACGGGCTGGCAGTTTTTTGCCAGCCCGAATTATTTTCACAGGTGATGTTTGAAAAAACTCACCAGCGCGCCCAGCGCTGAAGGCGTGATTTTGTGGCCGATCTGCTTTTCCGACAGATAAGTGACACGCCCATCCAGCTGCGCTTCACGCAGCGCTTTCTCCAGCCGCACCGTTTCCGCGAACGGCACCACCTCATCGGCTTCCCCGTGCCACAGCAGCAGCGGACGGTTCGCCAGTTTATCCAGTTGCTGGCTGGGATCGTAACTGGCTAACGGTGCCAGCCGGGCGGCAAAAGCTTCTTTCTGCTGCGGCGTGCGCGCCACCAGCGGCGGGAACAGCGTGTGACTCAGTTGCATAAAATAGCCCGACCCCATCATGCAGGCGACGCTGTGAATCTGCGGATAACGCGCCATTGCCCCGAGTGCTGTCATCCCGCCCATTGAAGCACCCGCCACGGCAAAGCGATCATCGGCAATCCAGTCATTGGCGCGCAGCGCGGCTTCCAGTAGCGGTACTTCGTCGATATTTTTTCGGAGGATCTCCCAGAAATGCGTCATACGGGTTTCCGTATCACCGTTATAGCGGGCACCATGCATATCCGCATCCGGCATCACCACGCGAAAACCCGCCTGAGCGAGAGCAACCGCAAAGTAGCTGTACACCTCTTTTGACGAGGTGAAGCCATGATAAAACAGCACGGTCGGTAAACGCGCCAGGCGCTGTCCGGATGGTGCCGCATGGATACACTGAATCCCTGCCAGTGTTTCGGTTGCCAGTTCAATCATGTCGCCTCCGTTGAGAATGATTATCACCTGCTCACAGTGTAAACCCTGAGACCTGAAACGCGAGTTACTTCACAATTTCGCGTGAATAATTTCCACCCTAAACCTTTTCCCCGATTTGCCGTTGATCTTGTATCTCCTCATCCATATCAACATAGGTACTTTATGAAGCGTCTCTCTCTCAGCGCCATGGGTCTCGGAATTAAGCTGTCTGTACTGACGTCTTTAAGCGTAGCCGTAGTGCTGCTGACCCTCACTCTTACCCTGAGCCACAACGCCTCCCGTCAGCTGGAAAATCTGGCGACGGACGATATGCAAAATCAGGTGCAGGGCATCAGTGAGATGGCCAGCATGTTTAATACCACCTTGTCTGCCGAAGTGGCGAATTACACCCGGCTGTTTCAGAGTTTTCTCCCCAAACGCTTCAGTCGTGATGAAGGCACCCGCATCCAGGTGGGGGATATCAGCACACCCACCCTGCGTGCCGGGCTGAAAACCCTCAACCTTGACCAGATTGCCGTGGATGATTTCCTCGATCGTACCGGTGCAGTCTCCACCATTTTCGTACGTGACGGCGACGATTATGTGCGCATCGCCACCTCGCTGAAGAAAGAAGACGGCCAGCGTGCGATCGGCACCAGACTGGACCGCAGCAGCGCGGCCTGGCGCAGCGTGAATCAGGGCGAAGCTTACCGTGGTCTGGCAACCCTGTTTGGTCATCGTTATATCACGCAGTATCAGCCGGTAATGGATGAGAGCGGCGCAGTCATCGGCATTCTGTTTGTCGGAGTGCAAATCGATCAACAATACGCGCTGATGCGCGACAAAGTGCTGGCGCGCCATCTCGGCGACAGTGGGCATTTCTTTGTGCTGAATGGCGCGCCCGGCACCACCCAAGGGCAATTTTTGTTTGCCAGCCAGCGCGAAGGTAAATTGCCGCTGTGGGATGTCAGGACACAGCAACAGCTACTGAGCCAGCCGAAAGGTTTACTCACCATGCAGCTGGATGGCGAAACCAAACTGCTGGCCTGGCAACAGCTGCCGGGATGGAACTGGATTATCGCCGGGGAAGTCAGCCGTGCCAGCCTGCTGGCCCCGATTACCCACAGCCGTGACCTGTTTGTCGCCATCGGTCTGGCGCTGGTTATCCTCTTTGCCTGCGGATTTATGTGGTACAGCCGCCGTGCCATTACCCGTCCGTTGCATCAGGTGATTCATCTTGCCAAAGAGTATGCGGCGGGTAATTTGCAGGCGCACCTCGACTCCACGCGTCATGATGAAATCGGCCAACTGGTGGGGGCGATCAACGGTATTGGCGACGGCCTGGAGCAGATCGTCGGCCAGGTACGCCGGACGGCACAACAAATCAGCGCGGGCACTGACAGCATCGCCGCCAGCAGCCAGAATATCAGCGCGCAGATTGGTCGTCAGGCCAGCAGCGTGGAACAAACCTCGGCCAGCATGGAGCAGTTTGGTGCCACCGTGGCGCAAACTGCCGCTAATGTACGCCAGGCACTGGCGCGGGTGAGTGAGGCTGATCAAACCGTTGCCCGCAGTGGCGAGACCGTATCGCGTTCGGTCAGCACCATGGCAGACATTCGCGTCGCCTCGCAGAGCATTGCCGACATCACCCATGTGATTGAATCCATTGCTTTCCAGACCAATATCCTCGCACTGAATGCCGCGGTGGAAGCGGCACGCGCGGGCGAGCACGGTAAAGGTTTCGCGGTGGTGGCAGCGGAAGTTCGCGCACTGGCGCAGCGCAGTGCCCAGGCAGCAAAAGAGATCGATGGACTGATCGCCAGCTCCATCAGCAAAGTCGCGGAGGGTCATAGCCTGTCTGAGCAGACACGCGATGCCATGAATCACATTGTTGAGCATATCGCGCAGGTGAAAACCCTGATGGGCGAAATCAATATCGCCGCGCAGGAGCAGGCGTCAGGTATTGGTCAGGTGAACCTGGCGATGAACCACATCAGCCAGGCAACCCATCAGAGCAGTGATTTAGTCACCGAATCTGAGGCTTCAGCCCAGAGTCTGAGTCAGCAGGGGCATCATCTGACCGAGCTGGTGAGTATTTTTCATCTGAAGTCCTGATAGCACAGGGGAAGATGGCATACACTTGAGCCATCTTCCCCGAACCGGAGTTGCCATGCGTGTTTCGTTATTTCTGGCGCTGAGCCTGCTGTTAAGCGGCTGCTCGGCGCTTACGCCGACGCCCAAAGCACCACCACCGCCCACGGCGCATGCCCAGGAGATTAACCGGGCGCAGAGCTACGGCTTGCGCAAACTGGGTACCATCAGCGTCCAGGTACGGGGTTCACCGGATGATGCCCAACGCGCTATTGCCGCGCGGGCTAATCAGTTAGGTGCCACCTGGTATCAGATTTTATTAATAGATGAGACGGTGATGCCCGGTTTCTGGTACTCCACCGCTGTTCTCTATGCGCCCTCAACTGGCAATAGCCCGCAGCAGTAGGCGTGAGCTAAGGTCGTGGCTCAACAGCGGTTTGCCGCGCGTATCCAGGAACTGCTGACACCAGCCATCGGCCAGCGGTGGCTCCGCCACTTTCAGCAGGATCGCCGCCGTTGCCAGCTGCAACAGATCCTCAGTTACGGCACGCGCCTGCGCCTCCTGTACGTTACCGAGACGCAGGCGTAGCTGCCGCCAGCGGCGGTCGAAATGACGATTGCACCCTTTCACCGCGTCCAGTTCATCACTCAGCATCGTCAGCGTATCCGATTGGCGGTTAAGTACCCGCAACACATCCAGACACATGACATTGCCAGAACCTTCCCAGATGCTGTTGACTGGCATCTCACGGTACAGCCGTGGCAACTCGCTTTCTTCGCAATAACCGATGCCGCCCAGCACCTCCATCGCTTCGGCGACAAAGGGAATCCCCGCCTGGCAAGTCACATATTTGGCAGCCGGGGTGAAGAGACGGGCATAGAGGCGTTCATGCTCGCTGGCGGGGGTTGACCAGGCGCGCGCCAGACGCAGCAGCAACGCGGTTTGCCCCTCCAGCTGTAGCGCTTGCCGGGCCAGCACCGCCCGCATCAGCGGCTGGTCGCTGAGGTTTTTGCCCATCACCTGACGCTGCTGGGTGTGGTGCAGGGCAATGGAGAATGCACGCCGCATCAGCCCGTGGCTACCGAGTGCGCAATCGAAACGCGTCATACCGCCCATTTTCAGGATCAGCCGCACGCCTTCGCCCTCTTCTCCCAACAGCCAGCCGATCGCATCCTGAAACTCTACTTCACAGCTGGCATTGGAGCGATTGCCAAGCTTGTCTTTGAGGCGTTCAAGCCGGATAGCATTGCGTGCACCATCCGGTAGCAGGCGCGGCAGGAAAAAACAGCTCAGGCCACCCGAGGTTTGCGCCAGTATCAGATGCGCGTCGCTTTGTGGCACCGAGAAAAACCATTTATGGCCGATAATGCGATAAGCCTCACCGGGGCCGCGTCCACCCAAGGGTTCCGCGCGCGTACTGTTGCTCAGCACATCAGTGCCGCCCTGTTTTTCGGTCATCCCCATACCAATCAGCAAACCCCGTTTCTTATTACCGGGTTGATGATGGGCATCGTAGCGATCGCTCAGCAACGCATCGTGCCAGTCGAGCCAGGGTTCTGGCAGGTGATTTTGTAGCAGCGGAATGGCGGCGTGGGTCATGGTAACCGGGCAAAGCGACCCAGCCTCCACCTGCGCGTGCAGGATAAAGCGCGCCGCACGAGCCACCATCGCGTTGGGCTGAACATCGGGTTGCCAGCTGAGATTGTGCAGGCGGCTGGCGCATAAGCCCTGCATCAGCAGATGCCACGCGGGATGAAAGCGTACCTCATCCAGCCGTTCACCGCGCGCGTCATAGCGCAGCAGCTCCGGCGGCTGGGCATTGGCCAGTCGTCCCAGTTCGAGAGATTCAGCACTGCCGAGTTGCAGCCCGACCGAAGCCAGCCATTCACGATCCCAGCTGGCACCTTCCCGCGCGACGGCTTCGCATAAGGGAAGATCGCGGGTAAACAGGTTGCTGTTGCTGAGCGGCTGAGGCTGATTGAAAACGCTGTGGGTTGTCCAGGTCATAACGTCCCCCTCATTAGGCTCACAGCCTAAGTATGGGGGTGATAGTCAGTTATGCCTGGTACAAAAACTAATTTGCGGAGGGGATCACGCCAGGCGCTGACGTACTGCTTCGAACAGACAAATACCGGTCGCCACGGAAACGTTCAGAGAAGATACGCTGCCCGCCATCGGGATGCTGATCAACTCATCGCAATGCTCACGCGTCAGACGGCGCATACCTTCGCCCTCTGCACCCATCACCAGCGCCAGTGAACCCGGCAGCTTGCTCTGGTACAGCGTATGATCGGCTTCACCGGCCGTACCGACGATCCAGATGTTGTACTCCTGCAGCAAACGCATGGTGCGCGCCAGGTTAGTCACGCGGATCAGCGGAACGTTTTCTGCTGCTCCACTGGCCACTTTTTTCGCTGTGGCATTCAGCTGTGCGGAACGATCTTTCGGTACGATCACCGCATGCACGCCAGCCGCATCGGCGCTGCGCAGACAGGCTCCGAGGTTATGTGGATCGGTAACGCCATCGAGGATCAACAGGAACGGGTTATCCAGCGATTCCAGCAGATCCGGCAGATCGCCTTCCTGATAATTTTTACCTGGCTTCACGCGTGCCACGATCCCCTGATGCACACCGCCTTCCACCTGGCTATCCAGCCACTGGCGATTGGCCAGCTGAATCACAATACCCTGAGCTTCCAGCGCGGCGATCAGCGGTTGCAGGCGACGATCATCACGGCCTTTGAGAATAAAGACTTCCTGAAAACGCTGAGGATCGCGTTCCAGCAGGGCCTGCACGGCATGGATACCAAAAATTATTTCACTCATTACTTTGCTCAAGGTTGGATGTCGGACGTCGCGGCGCGATAAATCGCGCCGCTACAACTGATCAGCATCAGGCTTCGCTGGTTTTCTTCTTCGCCGCGCGCTTAGCCTTAGTGGCGGCGGCGATTTTACGGGTTTTTTCGGAGACTTTTTTGCTTTTTTTCTCAGCTTTCGCTTTCGCCGGTTTTTTCTTCTCACCGCGGAAAGCAGCATCCGGCTCGAAATTCACATTTTTACCGGCATCACGGCGGCGTTTAGCCGGAGCTTGTCCACCACGCTTCTCGCGCTCGCGAGCAGTTTTGCCCTCACCACGCGGGACACGCTGGCTGGAAATCAGCGCGAAGTCGATTTTGCGTTCGTCCATGTGCACCGCTTCCACCCGCACTTCAACGGCATCGCCCAGGCGATAGGTTCGCCCACCGGATTCACCGATCAGACGCTGACCTACCGGATCGAAGCGGTAGTAATCATTGTCCAGCGATGAAACATGCACCAGGCCATCGATAAACAGATCGTTCAGACGCACAAAGAAACCAAAACCGGTCACGCTGGAGATCACGCCGGTAAAGACGTTACCCACCTGGTCCTGCATAAAGTCGCATTTCAGCCAGTCAGCAACGTCACGCGTGGCCTCATCGGCACGGCGTTCGGTCATGGAACAGTGCTGGCCGAGCTGCAGCATCTGCTGCATATCATAGTGATAACCGCCGGTCGCCGTGGTGTTACCTTTCTCCTCACCCTGCTCTTTCGCCAGCAGATATTTGATGGCGCGATGCAGCAGCAGGTCCGGGTAGCGGCGAATCGGTGAAGTGAAGTGTGCATACGATGCCAGTGCCAGACCAAAGTGGCCACGGTTTTCCGGATCGTACACTGCCTGTTTCATCGAACGCAGCAGCATGGTTTGCAGCATTTCTGCATCCGGGCGATCGGCGATCTGCGTCAGCAGCTCGGCATAATCAATCGGCTGCGGTTTGCTGCCACCCGGCAGGCTCAGGCCCAGTTCGTTCAGTACGGTACGGAAGCTGGTGATGCTGTCGTCACTCGGGCGATCGTGATCGCGGAACAAGGCCGGCTCTTCGTTCTTCTCAACAAAACGCGCTGACGCGATGTTGGCGAGGATCATACATTCTTCAATCAGCTTATGGGCATCGTTGCGCACCGTGCGCTCGACGCGCTCAATACGACGATCGGCATTGAAGATGAATTTAGCTTCTTCGGTTTCGAAGGAGATGCCGCCACGCTGCTCACGCGACTTTTCCAGCACCTGATACATGCGGTGCAACTCTTCAAGATGCTTCACCAGCGGTGCGTATTGTTCACGCAGCTCCGGGTTGCCTTGCAGGATGTTCCACACTTTGGTGTAGGTCAGGCGCGCGTGTGAATTCATCACCGCTTCATAATGTTTGTAGCCGGTCAGTTTGCCGGTGGCCGAGATGGTCATTTCGCACACCATACACAGGCGATCAACCTGCGGATTCAGTGAGCAGAGACCATTCGACAGCACTTCCGGCAGCATCGGTACTACCTGCGACGGGAAATATACCGAGGTGCCGCGCTGGTGGGCTTCGTTGTCCAGAGCCGTGCCCGGACGCACGTAATAACTGACGTCGGCAATCGCCACCCATAAGCGCCAGCCACCACCGCGTTTTTTCTCACAGTAAACAGCATCGTCGAAGTCGCGCGCGTCCTCACCATCAATGGTGACTAACGGCAACTGACGCAGATCGACACGACCTTTCTTCGCCGCTTCCGGCACTTCTTCTTTCAGTTTGGCGATCTGTTTTTCGACTTCTTCCGGCCAGACGTGGGGGATTTCATGGGTGCGCAGCGCCATATCGACAGCCAGACCAGTGCCCATATTATCGCCCAGCACTTCCGTGACTTTGCCCAGCGCTTTGGTGCGACGCGTCGGGCGCTGGGTAATCTCCACCACCACGACCGAGCCCATACGCGCGTTCAGCGTCTGGTCCTGTGGGATGAGGATATCAAAGCTCAGACGACTGTCGTCCGGCACTACAAAGCCCGTACCGGCATCGGTAAAGTAACGACCAACAATCTGGCTGTTACGTGGCTCCAGCACGCGTACTACGCGCGCCTCGCGGCGACCTTTGCGATCCGCGCCACCGGGTTGCGCCAGGATCACGTCACCGTGCAGACACAGTTTCAACTGTTCGGCAGAGAGATAGAAATCATCCTTCTGCCCTTCGACGCGCAGAAAGCCGTAACCATCACGATGGCCAATCACTTTGCCACGCAGCAAATCAAGGCGCTCAGGCAGCGCGTAGCATTGACGGCGGGTAAATATCAGCTGTCCATCGCGCTCCATGGCACGTAGACGACGGCGCAGCGCTTCCAGTTGATCTTCACTGCTGATATTGAGTTCCTGGGCGATGTCATCGCGGCTGGCAGGCTTTTCGCGCTTTTCTAATAGCGCCAGAATAAACTCCCGACTGGGGATCGGGTTTTCATATTTTTCAGCTTCTCTTTCCTGAAAAGGATCTTTTGACATTACGGTTCCTCCGATGTCATTTTTGATGGATTGCCACCGGCGGTTCGGACAATAAGATTTGGTACAGTGGTTCGTTGTCTTTGACGAGATCGGCCAGCGTGTAATTATCCAGCTCATCAAGGAATAGCTGGACCGCATTGTTCAACGCTTTGCGCAAGCGACAGGCTGGCGTAATGCTGCATTCACTACAGTTAACCAGCTGTAGTGGCTCCATTTTCCTGACAACGTCGCCAATGACAATTTTTTCCGGGTCCATGCCTAAACGAATTCCGCCGTTTTTACCGCGTGTTGCGGCCACAAAGCCGGCCCGGCTCAGTTGGTTGATGATTTTCACCATGTGATTACGCGACACCCCATAGGTATCGGTCACTTCAGTAATGTTGGTCTGCTTACCCTCGGGCAAAGTGGCCATGTAGATCAAGGCACGCAGACCGTAATCAGTAAAACTTGTAAGCTGCACATGTACCTCAGTGAATCATCGGGTGTTATTTTTATATGCCGATTGGCGTTGCGTTTAATGATGATAAACCAGTGCGTGAAGGCCGGTGCGTTTTTTTCAGGCAACTCTTGATATTTGCAAGAAAAAATATTGTGAGCGGAGTCAAAGAGCAGAGAAACAGAGGCCGGACAGGGTCCGGCCAGAGGGGATTATGCGTCAAAAGGATCGCGCAAAATCATGGTCTCACTACGGTCAGGACCAGTAGAAATAATATCCACCGGAACACCGGTTACCTCTTCCACACGTTTGATGTAGTCACGTGCGGCCTGCGGCAGACCTTCCAGCGTTTTCACGCCAAAGGTGTTTTCACTCCAGCCCGGCATTGATTCGTAAATCGGCTCAATACCTTCCCAGCCTTCAGCAGCCAGCGGCGTAGTGGTGACTTCGCGGCCATCCGGCATGCGATATCCCACACAAATTTTCACTTCTTTCAGGCCATCCAGCACGTCCAGTTTGGTCATGCAGAAACCTGACAGTGAGTTGATCTGCACTGCACGGCGAACCGCCACGGCATCCAGCCAACCGGTACGACGACGACGACCGGTGGTGGCACCGAACTCGTTACCTTTGGAGCACAGGAACTCACCGGTTTCATCAAACAGTTCAGTCGGGAACGGACCTGCACCCACGCGGGTTGAGTAGGCTTTAACGATACCCAGCACATAGTCAACATAACGCGGACCGATACCAGAACCGGTTGCCACGCCACCAGCGGTGGTGTTTGACGAGGTCACGTACGGATAAGTACCGTGGTCGATATCCAGCAACGTACCCTGCGCACCTTCGAACATGATCAGATCGCCACGCTGACGCGCGTTATCCAGCAGTTCAGACACGTCAACGACCATGCTGGTCAGGATGTCGGCCACAGCCATCACATCGTTCAGCACTTTGTCGTAGTCGACAGCATCTTCTTTGTAGTAATTCACCAGCTGGAAGTTGTAGTAATCCACCACTTCTTTCAGCTTGGCAGCGAAGGTTTCTTTGTTGAAGAGATCGCCAACGCGCAGGCCACGGCGGGCAACTTTATCTTCGTAGGCTGGGCCGATACCACGACCGGTGGTACCGATAGCTTTAGCACCACGCGCTTTTTCACGCGCCAGGTCCATCGCGACATGGTATTGCAGGATTAACGGGCAGGCTTCAGACAGCAGCAGACGTTCGCGTACCGGTACACCGCGCTCCTCAAGACCTTTCATCTCTTTCATCAGCGCTTCTGGTGACAGCACAACGCCGTTACCAATGATGCTGGTGACGTTTTCACGCAGGATGCCTGATGGAATTAAGTGGAGGACGGTTTTTTCACCGTTGATAACCAGCGTGTGGCCTGCATTGTGACCACCTTGATAGCGCACGACGTATTTCGCGCGCTCTGTGAGAAGGTCTACGATCTTGCCTTTACCTTCGTCACCCCATTGGGTGCCCAGTACGACGACGTTCTTACCCATTTTTTCAAAATCACCGATTGCTTAAAAATGGATTCTACCACCTGACTTTTCCACTTTCAGCTCTTTTAGCATACGATTGCGCGGTTTTTTGCCTGAGTTTTGATCGATACAACATGTTGGGGATAAATCAGCGACAAGACACAACGAGGCTGCGAAATAACGCGCATTTTTAGCTCGCGTGCACACTTAACATGTAATAGATCACCACCCCGGCAACCACCAATCCACCGCCAAAACGATGTAACAGGCGATCCGGCAACTGCGCCATAGCCAGAATCATACGTCGCCAGATACGCGGTAGAAACATCGGCCCCAGCCCTTCCAGAACCAGCACCAAAGCCAGTGCCATCCAGATGGTTGTGTTCATTATCTTTTCCCCAAAAAAAAGGCCGACAAGATTGTCGGCCTTGAATTTATATCAGTTCTTAACGCGTTGCGTTAGAGGGGGCCTTCATATAACGGAAGAAATCGCTATCCGGACTTAAAACCATAATATCCTGATTATCTGCGAAGCTGTTTTCATAGGCACGCAGGCTACGGATAAAGGCATAGAAATCCGGATCCTGGCTGAACGCATCGGCAAACAGTTTCGCCGCCTGCGCATCACCCTCACCACGGGAGATCAGTGCCTCACGCTGGGCTTCTGCCAGTGTACGGGTCACCTGATAATCCGCCTGAGCGCGCAGTTTTTCTGCCTCTTCCTGACCCTGTGAACGCTGGCTACGCGCTACCGCTTCACGCTCAGCGCGCATACGGTTGTAGATCGCATCAGAGACTTCAGTTGGCAGGTTGATCTGCTTAATCCGTACGTCAACCACCTGAATACCCAGGGCAGCCATGCTGTTCGGGTTCGGCGCTGGCTCTTTGCTGTTGGTTTCACGCTCAACGCGTGCCGCAGCATCAGCAATCGCATCGTCTGCAGCTGGCGTCTGGACTTCGTCATCGTTACCCGCGCTGCCGGTATTCAGGGCATCACGCACATCAGTAGTCAGACGACCACGTGAGTCGGTCACGATATCTTTTACATCCAGACGACCCATTTCAGAACGCAGACGGTCACTGAATTTACGTTTCAGCAGCACTTCGGCCTGAGAAATATCGCCACCACCAGTCGCCAGGTAGTAACGGCTAAAATCACTGATACGCCATTTGATATAGGAATCAACAATCAGGTCTTTCTTCTCTTTGGTGACAAAGCGATCCGCCTGGTTGTCCATGGTCTGGATACGCGCATCCAGTGATTTCACGGTTTCAATAAACGGAATCTTGAAGTGCAGACCCGGCGCATAGACCAGCGGCTTGTTCTCGCTATCACGCAGAACCTTACCAAAACGCAGCACGATGCCACGCTGACCTTCCTGCACCACGAACAGTGACGCGTACAGCACCACCAGCACTACAATAATTACGGCGATGATTGGCTTACGCATCGATTACTCCCTCCCTTCGCGCTGGGTATCGTTACGCTGCGCATTGGCGCGACGCTGATCCATGATGCTGTTCGGACTGTACGATGAAGTGTCGCTATTGCTGGCGTTGCTGTCCGAAACCGGCGGTAACTTCATCAGATTGGTATTTTTCTGGCCGTTTTGACCCGCAGCACTCTGAGCGCCACGCATCAGTTGATCAAGCGGTAGCATCATCAGGTTATTGCTACGGTCGCTAACCAACACTTTGCGGGTATGACTGAGCACGCGTTCCATGCTTTCGATGTACAGACGTTCTTTAGTGATCTGCGGTGCGGCTTTGTATTCCGGCAGCATAAGGGCAAAGCGCGCGACTTCACCCTGCGCTTCCAGCACTGTGCGTTCTTTGTAAGCACGTGCCTCTTCCAGGATACGTTGTGCCTGACCATTAGCTCGCGGCTGAACTTCGTTGGCGTAAGCTTCAGCTTCACGCACGTACTGCTCGCGGTTTTCACGCGCGGCAATCGCATCGTCAAACGACGCTTTGACCTCTTCCGGTGGACGCGCCGCCTGGAAGTTAACATCAAGCAGCGTGATACCCATGTTGTACGGACGAATGGTTTCATCGATTTCGCGCTGGGTTTCGCTACGCACCACGGTACGACCTTCGGTCAGAATGCGGTCCATCGTAGAACGACCAATCACGCCACGCAGCGCACTGTCAGTCGCCTGACGCAGGCTGTCATCCGCGCTGGTCACAGCATAGAGGTAACGCTCAGGATCGGTGACGCGGTACTGCACGTTCATTTCTACGCGCACCACGTTTTCGTCTGATGTCAGCATCACGCCAGACGCGGCAAGTTCACGCACCGCTTCCACGTTCACAGCACGGACCTGATCGATAAAAGTGGGTTTCCAGTTGAGGCCTGGTTCCACCAGATGGCTGAATTTGCCGAAGCGGGTGACGACGCCACGTTCCGCTTCTTTAATGGTGTAGAAACCGCTGGCTGCCCAGATGATGACTGCCGCTGCGGCAACAATGCCGACCAGTTTGCCACCGCTACCGCCGCTGCGCTGGCCATTGTCGCTCTGTTTGCCACCGCCCAGTCCACCGAGTTTTTTACTCAGTTTACGGAAGATATCATCCAGATCAGGGGGTCCCTGATCGCGACCTCCTTTATTTCCCCCAGAGTTGCCGCCTTGATTATTGCTGCTTCCCCACGGGTCGCGGTCCTGTCCGTTATTACCGGGCTGATTCCACGCCATGTCTCTACTCCATTTATTGTATTTACGTTTTACCTTGCAGCCGATGTCCTGGCTTTCCGGTAAATGAGTTGGGCAACGGTCAAACAATATAACTGGCGAGCGACGGCTCCTGTTTACATAAACGACGCCAATCAACAATTGGCATACGCACATGTAAACCTACACTGCCATCATCTTCATTCCATTCTTTCTCAATCGCCTGTAACTGATAAAAACGACTGCGCAGACGTCCGGCTTCCGGCGGCAAACGCAGGTCGTACTGCGCAATTTCACCGGCAAGGCGTTCTGATAATGCCTGCCACAGTAAAGGCAAACCGACCCCCGTCTGGGCTGACAGCCAGACGCGAATCGGCTTATTCTCTTCATCACGGTCGATACGCGGTGCAAAATCCTCCAGCATATCGATCTTGTTCATTACCAGCAGGGCTGGAATTTCATCGGCCTCGATTTCTTCCAGCACGACGTTGACCGCCTCAATATTGTCATTGAGACGGACATCAGCCGCATCAATCACATGCAACAGTAAAGTCGCCTGGCGCGTCTCCTGCAAGGTTGCCTTAAATGCGGCAACTAAATCGTGAGGCAGGTGGCGAATAAAACCTACCGTATCTGCCAGCACCACTTCTCCCACATCCGCGACGTTAAGGCGACGCAGGGTAGGATCCAGGGTGGCAAACAGCTGATCAGCAGCATAGACATCCGCGGATGTAATAGCATTAAACAGGGTGGATTTACCGGCGTTGGTGTAGCCCACCAGAGAAACGGTTGGCACATCCGCTTTGGCACGCGCCTGTCGTCCCTGCTCGCGCTGTTTTTCCACGCGCTCAAGGCGGGACAGGATCAGGCTGATGCGATTACGCAGCAAACGACGGTCCGTTTCCAGCTGGGTTTCACCCGGACCGCGCAAACCAATGCCGCCTTTCTGACGTTCAAGGTGCGTCCATCCACGTACCAGGCGGGTAGCCAGATGGCGTAGCTGTGCCAGCTCGACCTGCAATTTACCCTCATGGGTGCGGGCGCGCTGGGCAAAAATATCAAGAATTAAGCCGGTGCGATCGACAACGCGACATTCGCACAGCCGCTCAAGATTTCGTTCCTGAGCAGGGGATAAGGCATGATCGAATAAAACGACCGATGCTCCACTCGCTTTTACCGCATCGGCAATTTCAACTGCCTTTCCTTCACCGACAAAATATTTGGGATGTGGCGCTTTACGGCTGCCAGTAATAACCTGCAGCGCTTCGACGCCCGCAGAAGAGACAAGAGTTTCAAACTCCTGCAAATCTTCCAGCTCTTTGTCTTGGGAGAACCAGATGTGTACCAGTACGGCCTGCTCACCGGCATCATAACGGTCAAACAAGCTATAACCTCGCTAAAATAAAATAACCAGGACGGGAAAACGCATTCGCTCTCCAGCCCTGGCTTCACGGCAACACAAAAAATTATTCTGCGTTATCGCCGTCTTGTTGTGGCTGCGACTGAGCGGTTTGGTTGCTTCCGCCGTGGTGGTAGTTACTGCTTCCGCCGCTCGCATTGTTGCTATGGTGCGATACCGGACGAGAAGGAACTACTGTAGAGATGGCGTGCTTGTACACCATCTGGCTAACCGTGTTTTTCAACAAAATCACGAACTGATCAAAGGATTCAATCTGCCCTTGCAGCTTAATACCATTCACCAAATAGATCGAAACCGGTACACGTTCACGACGCAGTGCGTTCAAAAACGGGTCTTGTAAAGATTGCCCCTTAGCCATTCTATCTTTTCCTTATATGCTTGTTGTTTGTTACTTTTTGAACCGTGGTTCAGAAAAACTGCGTAAAAATTTGCGCACGATAACGGACCAATTGTACACAATCATCCCTGCTTAGCACTAACAACCTGAAGCACCGCATTACGCGCTAATTCTGGCTCATCACTGTCTAACCAGTGCACGTCGGGCCAGCCACGTAACCAGGTCATCTGGCGCTTCGCGAGCTGCCGGGTTGCGCAAATTCCCCGATAAACCATTTCGTTGTAATCGATTTCGCCAGTGAGGTAAGACCACATTTGACGATAACCTACACAGCGAATGGAAGGCATATCCGTATGCAAATCACCTCGTGCAAACAGAGCACGAGCCTCCGCTTCAAATCCTGACGCCAGCATCTGGTTGTAACGCAACGCAATGCGTTGATGTAACAGCTCGCGGTTCGCCGGAGCGATCGCAAATTGGTACACGTCGTAGGGTAACGCTTCACCGGATGTTTTTGTCAGTTCCGTTAAAGTTTTACCCGAAATAAAAAAAACTTCCAGTGCTCGCGAAAGTCTCTGCGGATCATTCGGATGAATACGACTGCCGGCGACCGGATCGATTTCACACAGCTGGCGGTGAAGGTCATCCCAACCCTTTTCTGCCGCCATTTGCTCTATCCGCTGACGCACGTCCGGATCGGCCGAGGGCAGCGGCGACAATCCTTCAAGCAACGCCTTGAAGTAGAGCATAGTTCCACCAACAAGCAACGGAATCTTACCCCTTTGGGTGATCTCCGCCATTTCTGCCAGCGCATCGCGACGAAACTCAGCAGCGGAATAAGCTTCCGCCGGGTCGCGAATGTCCAGCAAACGATGAGGTGCCTGCGCTAACTCCTCAGCAGACGGCTTCGCCGTGCCAATATCCATCCCGCGATAGATTAAGGCAGAGTCAACGCTAATAAGTTCCACCGGAAGATGCTGACGCAACGAAATTGCCAGTGCCGTCTTACCGGAGGCGGTAGGCCCCATCAAAAAAATTGCCTTAGGCCGGCCAGCCTGGTTCTGTTCACTCATGCTTCAATGCGTTAATCGCACTCTCAATCTCAATGGCCTGTAACAGGCCAGAAGGCGGCGACTTCAGCAAGTGCGGACAGAACCGTTCCAGCTCCGCCAGCAGCGTAATCGCCTGCGAGTGATTCCAGTGTGCTGCCTCTGCATCATCACGACGTGCCAGCCATTGGGCCAGCGAGGATGCAGAGACCTCTTGCTGCCGGGCGAGATAGCCTAACAGGTCTGGAATCAAGATTTGTAAATTTTGTGTTCGTAACGGTAAAGGCACCGCGCGTAGCGTCACATGCTGGCCTTCCCTTTGTAAATCAATGCCCATCGCAGTTAACAGCGTGGATTGCTGGCCAATAACCGCCAACTCTTCCGGGGCAATTTTCAACCTGACAGGAATAAGTAGCGGCTGCGGTTTTAACCCCTCTTCTCCAGGTTGCAACTGGGCCTGTTTCAGCCAGCGTGCTGCCACGGGTAACGAAAGTAAGAATAGCTTATCGCCGCGTTCCAACAGGGCATAGCTCTCGCGTACCACACTCAGCACCCGGCCAAAACTCTGTACATGGGCAGCAAGTGGCATTTCGCGTTCAGGTTTAGGCGCGGGCTGCGGCTGAGGTGCCGCGACAGTGGCTGGTGTTTTCAGGAGCTGCTGATAAGCCACCCCTTCGCGCGCGCGATAAGTTGGCTCCTTTTGCTGCCAGCCGCCACTGGGGGTTGCGCCTGGCTGACGCGGTGCGGCCGCTGGCTGCGAAAAGTGATTCCCCCCCGCCGCCTGACGGTTTTCTGGCTGCCACTGCGGCGCAGGTTCTTCTGCATGAGCGATCGGCAGTTCTGCCGCACGGCTGGCCTGCAACGCACTCATCACGCCCTGCCAGATAAAATCGTGCACCAGACGCGACTGATGAAAACGCACCTCATGCTTGGCTGGATGGACATTCACATCCACCTGATGCGGATCGATTTCCAGGTACAGTACGTAAGCCGGTTGCTGCTCATCCCCCAGTTGGGTTTGGTACGCCTGGCGGATGGCATGATTGATCAGTTTGTCACGCATCATACGGCCATTGACGTAGCAATATTGCAGGTCCGTTACCTGGCGAGAACCCGCCGGATCGGCCACCCAGCCACGCAACGCCAAATCGTCATGCTGCCAGTCAATTCTCAGCGCATGTTGCATAAAGGTAGTGCCGCAAATTGCCCCCAGCCGCCGCTCACGCTGCGCATCCTGGCTCACGCCGCGGTACTGGCGCATCAGCTTGCCATTATGGCTGAGTGAAATTGCCACATCGAAGCGCGCCAGCGCAATGCGGCGAATCACTTCATCGATATGGGTAAACTCGGTTTTTTCCGTGCGCATAAACTTGCGTCGGGCGGGAGTGTTGTAAAACAGATCGAGTACTTCCAGCGTCGTCCCCACCGGATGCGCGGCCGGTTTAACCGTCACCGCCATATCCCGCCCCTCAGCGTAGGCTTGCCAGGCTTCGCTTTGATCTTCGGTACGTGAGGTGAGCGTCAGGCGGGAAACTGAGCTGATACTGGCGAGCGCTTCCCCGCGAAATCCGAGGCTGACGATGGCTTCGAGATCATCAAGTGAGGCAATTTTACTGGTCGCGTGGCGTGCCAGCGCCATCGCCAGCTCGTCTTTAGCGATACCACAGCCGTTATCGCGGATACGGATCAGCTTCGCGCCGCCTTTTTCAATATCGACATCAATACGTGTCGCCCCGGCATCGAGGCTGTTTTCCACCAGCTCTTTCACCACCGACGCCGGACGCTCCACCACTTCGCCCGCCGCGATCTGGTTTGCCAGCTGTGGCGGTAAGATTTGTATAGGCATGGTGGTGTCCTTTTAACCGGCTGGCCCACCAGGGGCCAGCAATCAGGATTGCGGAATTTTCAGGGTCTGACCCAGCATCACATTGGAGGACTTCATATTATTGGCCTGCATGATGGCATTGGGGCTGACTCCGTAGCGGGCAGCAATGGCCGTCAGAGAGTCGCCACGCACCACTTTATGGCGCACCGGGCCACGAGCGGCCGTCGAGGCGACACCCGATTTAGCCGGAACTTTCAGACGCTGACCGACCCAGACCACATCACGTTTCAGGTTGTTCATTTCACGCAATGTCGCCATGCTGACACCGTATTTTGCCGCAATGCCTGACAGGGTTTCACCGCGTGTCACCGTATGGCGCTGCGTCACGCCAGTATACTGCACCGTTCCCGTCGCCGGATTGCTGGCGACGCTAACCGCTGGTGCGTTGTCCAGCGGCCTATTTTCTTCCTTTGGGACCGATTGCAGCGGATGCGCCAGGAAGTAATTGCGCAGGCCTTTATAAATCGACTGAGCAATCTTCTCCTGATATGCGCTACTGCCAAGCAGTCGCTCCTCCGCGGCATTACTGATAAAGCCGGTTTCAACCAGCAAAGAGGGAATATCCGGTGAACGCAATACACCGAGGCTGGCGTGCTCTGGCAGGCGTTTATGCAATGGCGTGACGCTACGCAGCTGTTGCAGGACTTTCACCGCCACATCATAGCCCACGCGCTGTGAATGGCCGAATTGCAGATCCAGCACTGCCTGGCTCAGGTAAGGATCGGCCTGGCTGTTCGCCAGCAGATCACCTGCACCGCCCAGCAGTTCCGATTGCTTCTCTTTCTGCTCCAGCCAGTTCGCCATTTCGCTATTTGCGCGACGGTTGGATAACACCCACACCGACGCCCCCGTTGCCGAATGGCTGGGTGCAGCATCGGCGTGAATCGATACCAGCAGGTTGGCATTCTCTTTGCGCGCCACGTCGGAACGGCCCATCACCGAGATAAAATAATCACCGGTTCGCGTCAACACCGGTTTAAACATGGGATCGCGATCCATCAGCGCCTTCAGCTTGCGCGCAATGGCGATGGTGACATTTTTTTCATGCAAGCCGTGCTGGCCTGAAGCCCCCGGGTCCTGGCCGCCATGTCCGGCGTCAATCGCCACGATGACCTGTTCGTTACGGCTTACCGCACCGCCAGGGCGTATCGTGGTATCGCTGCTGCTCACTGCCGTCACCGGGTTGGCATTGAACGGATTCCCCTGGCTACTACTTTGCGTTTCCCGCACGGAACTTACTGCCGCAGCGTTACGTTTAGCGGTTTGCGTACCACGCATGGTAAACACCACACGATATTGATTACCTTCACGCTGCGTGGTGGCACGGGTGTGTGCTGCCTGCGTCAGCTCGAACACCAGGCGGATACTTTGCTTATCCTGCGGTTTACTGTTGCGGATACGCTTAACCAGATTTTCGCCGCTGAAATTGAGCGGCAGCCCCTGAATATTGCCGCTCTGGCGGATATCCAGCACCACGCGATCGGGATTATGCAGCGGAAAAAAACCATACACCGGCTGGCCGTTGAAACTCAGTGTTACAGTCGCCTGGCTATCACCATTCTCAACTTTAATATCTGACAACGCGGCCGACAGCGCTGAAGCCGAAAACAGGCAGAGCAGGGCCGCAAGGACCATTTTCATCCGTGACATCATGCCTGATTCCTTTGCTGCTTAAAGTGTTGCAGCAGGCTTTCACCCTGCACCGAAACCGCCTGTAATTCTGCTTCACGCGCGTTATCAACGTAACGCAGCGTCAATGCCAAATCGGGGTCAGGCAACACACCCGTGCCCTGCTGCGGCCATTCGACCAGACAAATCGCCTCGCCGCTGAAATAATCACGAATCCCCATGAACTCCAGCTCTTCCGGATCGGCCAGACGATACAGGTCAAAATGATACAGAGTACGACTTCCCAGCGTATAAGGCTCGACCAGCGTATAAGTGGGGCTTTTTACATTGCCCTGATGACCCAGCGCCTGCAAAAAACCACGACTGAAGGTGGTTTTACCGGCACCCAGATCGCCATAAAGATAAATTACCGCCGCACTGCTGCATACGCGGGCCAGCTGTGCGCCAAGTTCAAGGGTTGCCGCTTCATCGGGCAAAGGGATAACACAGGTCTTCATGCTTTATTGTTGGATCATCTCAGGATTAACAAACTGCCACAGCAGTTCGAACAAATCGGTGGCCAGCATACCGCGCGTGCCACGCAGACGGGCAACGGCATCCGCTGCTGCACCATGCGCCACACAGCCTGCACAGGCCGCATCAAACAAAGCCAGTTTCTGGCCTATCAGCGCGGCAATGATGCCGCTCAGTACGTCCCCCATACCACCAGAGGCCATACCGGCATTACCCACATCGGCAATCACCAGCTGTCCCTTTGCACTGGCAATCACCGTACCCGCCCCTTTCAGCACTGCCACGCCTCCGTAGCGTTTGACCAGCGCCTGGGCGGCATGGATGCGGTCACTCTCAATATCACTGGTCTTCACATCCAGCAGGCGAGCAGCCTCACCCGGATGTGGCGTGATGATGCGATTCTGACGGGAATCTGCGTTGATTGCCAGCAGGTTAAGTGCATCTGCATCCCAAAGCATCGGCTTTTCGCAAGCAGCCACCCTTTTCAGTGCCTGTTTCCCCCATTCACGCTGGCCTAAGCCAGGGCCAATGGCGATCACATCCGCCCATTCCAGTGCCTGTTGCAGGCGCGCCTCGCTCAGTGCATCCACCATCAGTTCCGGCCTGGCAGTCAGGATCGGCGCAATATTATCCTCATGCGTTAATACGCGAACCAGGCCCGCACCGGCGCGCAGTGCCGCTTCCGCTGTCATGCGAATGGCCCCTGCCGTACCGGTATCGCCACCCACCACCAGCAGGCGGCCATGATCACCTTTGTGGGACGTCGCTTTACGCGGCTTCAGCCAGCGGGACAGATCCTGCGCATCAACCCGCTGCATCGGTGCCTCATTGCCGGTGAGAAACGGTGATAATCCCAGTTCGTCAACATGCAGCTGCCCAACATAATCACGAGCCTTGCCGGTGAGCAGACCCGGCTTCAGCACGATCATGCTGAGGGTATGAGCGGCAACGATGGCCGCACCCGGCGCAGTACCGTTTGCCGTCATCAGTCCGGACGGGATATCAATTGCCAGCACGGGCGCAACATGGGCATTTGCCAGCGTAATCAGATGAGCATAAGGCGCGCCGGGAGCACGATTTAGCCCGGTGCCGAGCAGTGCATCGATAATCACCTCAACCTGTTGCGGCCAGGGGGCATCGGCGGCATGAATAACGCCCCCAGCGGCCAGCCAGGCCTCCCGCGCTTGTTGAGCCTCCTCCGGCAACGGTTTGCTGCCCGCACACGCCAGCAGTGTCACCTGCATCCCTGCCGCCTGCGCCAGTCGCGCTACCACATAGCCATCCCCCCCGTTGTTACCGTGGCCGCACAGAATCATCCAGTGGCTGGCGTCAGGCCATAACCGACGCGCCAGTTCATAGCTGGCCTGCCCGGCACGCAGCATCAATTCATACAGGGTCAATCCCAGGCTGTCGGCCGCATCGCGTTCCAGTTGCCCTATCGCCTGCGCAGGCCAGACAGAGTGTGATAAACTGCGCGGGTTAGCATTCAATTCCTGGTTTCTCATGTCATACCCTCTCGATCTTCATCAGCTTGCCCAACAGATTAAACAATGGGGGCGCGAACTTGGCTTCCAGCAGGTAGGTATTTGCGATACCGACCTCAGCGCAGAAGAGCCCAGGTTGCAGGCGTGGCTGGAGAAACAATATCACGGCGAGATGGAGTGGATGGCGCGTCATGGCATGATGCGCGCGCGCCCTCATGAGTTATTACCCGGCACGTTGCGCGTCATCAGCGTGCGCATGAATTATCTGCCTGCCAAAGCCGCCTTCGCCAGCACGTTAAAAAACCCTCAGCTCGGTTATGTTAGCCGATATGCGCTGGGACGCGACTATCACAAAGTTCTGCGTAATCGGCTGAAAAAACTCGGGGATAAGATCCAGGAGCATTGTGGCGAACTGAATTTCCGCCCGTTTGTTGATTCAGCGCCACTGCTGGAACGCCCGCTGGCAGCCAAAGCGGGACTCGGCTGGACCGGAAAACATTCTCTAATCCTTAACCGCGAAGCGGGGTCCTGGTTTTTCCTCGGCGAGCTGCTGATCGATCTGCCGCTGCCGGTCGATACCCCGCAGGAGGAGCAGTGTGGTCGTTGTGTGGCCTGCATGACCATCTGCCCCACAGCGGCGATTGTCGAGCCCTACACGGTGGATGCGCGTCGTTGCATCTCTTACCTGACCATTGAGCTGGAAGGTGCCATTCCCGAGGAGTTCCGTCCGCTGATTGGCAACCGTATTTATGGTTGTGACGATTGTCAGCTGATTTGTCCGTGGAATCGCTATGGGCAATTGACAGATGAGGACGATTTTTCGCCCCGAGCGGTGCTGCATGCCCCGCCCCTCACCACGCTATTTATGTGGGATGAAGCAAAGTTTCTGCGCGTGACGGAGGGATCGGCAATTCGCCGGATTGGTCATCTGCGCTGGTTGCGCAATGTCGCGGTAGCGCTGGGTAATGCCCCGTGGTCGGAAGAAAACATTACCGTACTGCAACAGCGTTCAGGGGAGCATCCATTGCTGGATGAACATATCGACTGGGCTTTGGAACAGCAGCGACAGAAACGTGCTGCACTGGCGATTGACGTTCAGCCCGCCCGCAAACTGCGGCTGGTACGTGCGATTGAAAAGGGACTGTCACGTGATGCGTGATTGAGCAAATTTACAGGATAAAATCCTTTTCCACATGCTGTGAATAAAATTATAAGTCCGATTGCAGGTATGCCCCGTTATATCGTCCAGTCATCGTACTAACAGACTGAAACATGAAAATAATCATTAAAATCAGTTAATTATTTATTAATCGTTAACATTTTCACATGTTTTACGTTGCGGGTGTCTGTCCAGAGCCTGTGGATAACTCTGTTTAAAACAGTTTTGCAGATGGGGTAAAGCGCCGTCCGGGTGCACCAGACAGATTGTGGATAACCTGAAGAATTATTTTGGCAGCGACCGTCGCCAATTCGTCACTTACCTGCCTCAGCAGAATTGAGCAAAATTTCAGAAAACGCCCTGGCTGACACAGTTTTAGTGCTGTTCGTAATCTACGACAAACAACTTTAATGAATATAAAAATCTGGAGCGGGAAACGAGACTCGAACTCGCGACCCCGACCTTGGCAAGGTCGTGCTCTACCAACTGAGCTATTCCCGCGTAGGAGGTACTGCTATACAAATTTTGGAGCGGGAAACGAGACTCGAACTCGCGACCCCGACCTTGGCAAGGTCGTGCTCTACCAACTGAGCTATTCCCGCGTAGAGGGTGCTGCTATACAGATTTTGGAGCGGGAAACGAGACTCGAACTCGCGACCCCGACCTTGGCAAGGTCGTGCTCTACCAACTGAGCTATTCCCGCATCATCGTCGTCTTTTTGTTTGCGACTGCGTTGGCTTCCTTCACTCACCCAGGTCACTTACTTGAGTAAACTCCCAGGGACTCGTTCAGTTGCCGCCTTGTTGCAAACAAAAATACTCGATGCTGCATCGTTGTATTTGTTTGCGACTGAGCAAACTAAAAACTGACTCTGTACCATACCGAAATTCTTCATCGGTACGGGGTGCGCATTATACGAGAAATCCTTTCCATCGCAAGAGCCTGAAAGCAAAATTTTTCGCTTTCCGCGCGTTTGCTGCTTAATTCAGCAACCTGCTGTTTTCCTGCGCACCCTGACCAGCTTAAAGCTGCAAAAAGTGCTCGCGATAATAAGCCAGTTCCGCCACCGATTCACGAATATCATCCAGCGCCTGATGACTGCCGCTCTTTTTGAAACCTGGCAGGATATCGGGCTTCCAGCGACGCGCCAGCTCTTTCAGGGTACTGACATCGAGATAACGGTAATGGAAATAGGCTTCCAGTTCCGGCATGTATTTAAACAGGAAGCGACGATCCTGACCGATGCTGTTGCCACAAATCGGCGAGGTATTCGCGGGTACCCACTGTTTCAGAAATTCGATAGTTGCCAGTTCAGCAGCATGATCGTCGTACTGGCTGGCTTTCACACGCTCCACCAGGCCGCTATTGGTGTGAGTGCGCACGTTCCAGTCATCCATCAGCGCCAGCTGCGCATCGGATTGATGCACCGCCAGCACCGGCCCCTCTGCCAGAATATTCAGGTTTGCATCGGTCACCAGCGTGGCGATCTCAATAATACGATCGCGTTCCGGATCCAGTCCGGTCATTTCGAGGTCGATCCAAATCAGATTGTTTTCATTTCCAGCTGTCATGCGTTTTCCGCCCGTTGCCAAAGTCGTCATTAGACTAAATTAAGGTGTATCATAGACGTTTTGCCCAGCGGGGCGAAGCCTGGCGAAAGCGTGAGAGGATGCGTGAGCAAAAATAAACTGTCGAAGGGTCAACAACGTCGTGTGAGTGCGAACCACGAGCGTCGTCTGAAGCAACGGAACGAAAAACCGGAACCGGATGACAGCCTGTTTGGGGAAGCAACCGATGGCGTAGTGATCAGCCGCTTCGGCATGCACGCAGACGTCGAGGATAGCGCGGGCGAGGTGCATCGCTGTAATATCCGTCGCACCATCCGTTCGCTGGTGACGGGCGATCGCGTCTTATGGCGTGCTGCGAATGAGAACGGCGGCAAAGGGATCGTCGAAGCTGTGCACGATCGTACCAGCGTACTGACGCGCCCCGATTATTACGACGGCATCAAACCGATCGCCGCCAACATCGATCAGATCATTATCGTTTCAGCGATCCTGCCGGAACTGTCACTCAACATCATCGATCGTTACCTGGTTGCCAGCGAAACCCTGGGGATCGAGCCCCTGCTGGTGCTGAACAAAACCGATCTGCTGGATGACGAGGCTCGCGCCTTTGTCGATGAGCAGATGAATATCTATCGCCATATTGGTTACCGCGTGCTGATGGTCTCCAGCCGTGCCAAAAATGGCCTGGCCGAGCTGGAAGCCGCACTGACTGGCCGCGTCAGCATTTTTGCCGGACAGTCTGGCGTCGGCAAATCCAGCCTGCTGAATGCCTTGCTGGGTCTGGATGTTGCCGGTGACGAAATCCTGACCAACGACATCTCGGATGCCTCGGGTCTCGGCCAGCACACCACCACCGCCGCACGCCTGTACCATTTCCCCCACGGCGGCGATGTCATTGATTCCCCTGGGGTACGTGAATTTGGCTTGTGGCACCTGGAGCCGGAACAAATTACCCGTGGATTTGTCGAATTTCGTGAGTTTCTTGGCAGTTGCAAATTCCGCGACTGCAAACATGACAACGATCCGGGCTGTGCCATTCGCGAAGCGGTAGAAAACGGGACCATCAACATTTCCCGTTTCGATAACTACCACCGTATTCTGGAAAGCATGGCGCAGGTAAAAACGCGTAAAAACTTTTCCGCCAGCGAAGATTAATGAGTACAACGGCACGCGGGGCGCTGCTACAATCCGCCCCCTTTTGTCTCAACGATACGTAATAAAGCCAGGAGGCTAAGGTGTTTGATCGTTTTAAACTCGGCCTGAATCATATTCTGCCTAAGAAAGGACTGACCGAACTCGCGGGCTGGGGTGCCAGTCGGCGTGGTGGCTGGCTGACCAAAGCGGTCATTGATATTTTTGTCTGGTACTACAAAGTCGATATGGCTGAGGCCAGCAAACCAGATACTGCCAGCTATCGCACCTTTAATGACTTCTTTGTGCGCCCATTAAAAGAAGGGGCACGTCCGATCGATCCCGATGCAACGCTGCTGGCCCTGCCAGCTGATGGTGCCATCAGCCAGTTAGGCCGCATCGAAGGCGATCAGATCTTCCAGGCCAAAGGTCACTACTACACGCTGCAGGCGCTGCTGGCGGGTAATGATGAACTGGCGCAGCAGTTCCAGGATGGCAACTTTGTCACCACTTACCTGGCGCCGCGTGATTATCATCGCGTGCATATGCCCTGCAACGGCGTCCTGCGTGAAATGATCTATGTCCCGGGCGACCTCTACTCGGTCAACCCGTTAACCGCACGCAACATCCCGAATCTGTTTGCCCGTAACGAGCGTGTCATTTGCGTGTTCGATACTGATCACGGCCCGATGGTGCAGATTCTGGTGGGTGCCACCATTGTTGGCAGCATCGAAACCGTGTGGGCCGGGACGATTACGCCGCCGCGTGAAGGGGTGATTAAACGCTGGCACTACCCGGCAGCCGACCATGACGGAGCCGTTGTATTGTTGAAAGGACAGGAAATGGGTCGCTTCAAGTTGGGTTCAACGGTCATCAACCTGTTTGCGCCACAGCGCGTCAAACTGGCGGAAAGCCTGGAAGCCGAAAGCAAGACCCGCCTCGGTCAGCCGCTGGCCATCGCCCTGCCACTGCCGGGTGAAACCGCCCCGCTCACCGACTAAGCGGGAATTTCCCAGTGCGTGCCTCTCTTATTCTGCTGCTGAGCCTGTGGTTCAGCAGCACTGCTTTCGCTGCCACTGTCCCGGTAGCCAGCGACCTGAAACAAGAACTGGACGCGGCCAAATCCGCGAAAAGTTCCCCCTCTCAAACCGAACAAATTCAGACGCTGGAAACGGCACTCAATTTTCTTGCTGAACGTGATGACTCCCTGGAACGCACGAAGCAATATCAGCAAGTGATTGATGACTTCCCGCGACTGGCGCGTGAGCTGCGCCAGCAACTCGCCAGTCTGACGGATAACAGCAAAACCGTGCGCAGTAATATGAGCAGCGCCGAGCTGGATCAGGAGATTTTGCAGGTTAGCAGTCAGTTGCTGGAAGAGGGACGCCAGGCTCAGCAGGAACAGGACCGGGCGCGTGAAATCAGCGATTCGCTATCGCAGTTACCACAGCAGCAAACCGAAGCACGTCGCGCGATGACCGAGAGCGACCGCCGTGTACAGGGTGCCGCTGCAGCCACGACGCCGCAGGCCCAGGCACAGGTTTACGCACGTCAGGCGGAAAACGCCGCCAATAAAGCCCGTGTGGATGAACTGGAGCTGGCGCAGCTCTCCGCCAATAATCGCCAGGAACTGGCGCGGATGCGTGCCGAAATACATCAGCGCCAGGCGACCCAGCTGGATAACTATCTCCAGGCGCTGCGTAATCAACTGAATAACCAACGTCAGCGTGAAGCAGAACAGGCGCTGGAGCGAACCGAACAACTGGCAGAAAACAGTGGCGATTTGCCCAGCATCATCAGCGATCAATTCCGGGTAAACCGTGAATTGTCAGCCGATCTCAATCAACAGGCACAGCGCATGGATCTGGTCGCTTCGCAGCAGCGACTGTCGACCAATCAGACCTTGCAGGTACGCCAGGCGCTAAGCACCCTGCGCGAGCAATCACAATGGCTGGGAGCCTCGAACCTGCTGGGCGAAGCGCTGCGCGCCCAGGTCGCGCGTCTGCCAGATGTGCCGAAATCGCAGCAGATTGATAACGAGATGGGCCAGTTACGTGTCCAGCGGTTGCGTTATGAAGATTTGCTTGAGCGCCAGCAAACGCTGCGTAAAGAGAAGCAGGATGATGGCACGCCCTTTACCAGCGAGCAGAGCCGTATCCTCGAAGCTCAGCTGAAAACTCAGCGCGAGTTACTCAACTCATTAATTTCCGGTTGCGATACGCTGATTCTGGAAATTACCAAACTTAAAGTCTCCAATACCCAGTTGCAGGATGCGCTGGCTGAAGTGCGCGACGCCACACATCGCTATCTGTTCTGGACGGCTGACGTCAGCACCGTTGACCTGAATTTCCCGGTGGATGTGGCACAGTCGCTGGGACGCCTGCTATCGCTCGATACGCTGGGCCAGTTAGGTAAAGCGCTGGCCATGATGTTTACCAGCAAAGAAACCGTGCTGCCAATCATGGGTGCACTGCTACTGGTTGGGTTTAGCATCAGCACGCGCCGTCATTACCATGCGTTTCTGGCGCGTGCCGCCAGCAAAGTTGGCAAGGTCACACAGGATCAATTCAGCCTGACGCTGCGCACGGTGTTCTGGTCAATTCTGGTGGCCGTACCGATACCGGTGCTGTGGGCTGCACTGGGTTATGGATTGCAGGAAGCCTGGCCCTACCCGATAGCGGTAGCGATCGGCGACGGTATTACCGCCACATTGCCGCTGCTGTGGGCATTTATGATCAGTGCCTCGTTTGCCCGTCCAAATGGCCTGTTTGTGGTGCATTTCCGCTGGCCGCACACGCGGGTGGCGCGCGCGATGCGTTATTACTCACTCAGCGTCGGCCTGATTGTGCCGCTGATCATGCTGTTGATTGCCTTCGCTAATCTGGAGGACCGTGAGTTCTCATCAACGCTGGGGCGGTTGTGCTTCATCCTGATTTGCGGCGCATTGAGCATTGTCACCGTCAGCCTGAAACGTGCAGGTATTCCGCTATATCTGGATAAAGAAGGTAACGGCGATAACTTCGTCAATCGCATCCTGTGGAACCTGATGATCGCCATCCCGCTGGTCGCCGCCTTCGCCTCCTGCATCGGCTATCTGGCGACTGCGCAGGCGCTGCTGGCACGTCTGGAAACGTCCGTTGGCATCTGGTTCTTCCTGCTGGTGATTTACCACATTATCCGCCGCTGGATGCTGATTCAGCGTCGCCGTATCGCTTTTGATCGCGCCCGTCAGCGCCGTGCCGATATGCTGGCAAACCGCGCACGTAGCGAAGAGGAGAAGGATCAGCCCGCCGGGAGTAGCGAAGCACCAGAAGCGGACGAACCGATTATCGATCTCGACGCCATCAGCGCCCAGTCGCTGCGTCTGGTGCGCTCCCTTCTGACATTAATTGCGCTGGTGTCGGTGATTGTGCTGTGGTCAGAAATTCACTCGGCGTTCGGTTTTCTGGAAAATATCCGCCTGTGGGATGTCAGTACCACGATTCAGGGGGTGGAGAGCATCCAGCCGATTACCCTCGGCTCGGTCCTGATCGCCATACTGGTGCTGATTATCACTACCCAGCTGGTACGTAACATGCCAGCGCTACTGGAGCTGGCGCTGTTACAGCACCTGAATCTGACGCCCGGTACTGGCTATGCCATCACCACCCTGACCAAATATGTGCTGATGCTGATCGGTGGCCTGATTGGCTTCTCTATGATTGGTATCGAATGGGCGAAGTTGCAATGGCTGGTCGCCGCACTCGGTGTGGGTCTTGGTTTTGGTTTACAGGAAATCTTTGCCAACTTTATTTCCGGCCTGATCATCCTGTTCGAGAAGCCGATTCGTATTGGCGATACCGTCACCATTCGCGATCTCACCGGCAGTATCACGCGTATTAATACCCGTGCGACCACCATTACCGACTGGGACCGTAAAGAAATCATCGTGCCGAATAAGGCCTTTATTACTGAGCAGTTCGTTAACTGGTCGCTGTCCGACTCCGTCACACGCGTCGTGCTGACCATTCCTGCACCCGCCGGGGTGAACAGCGACGAAATAACAAATCTGCTTAAACAGGCGGCAGAGCGCTGTACGTATGTGCTGGATATGCCTGCACCCGATGTTTTTCTCGTCGATCTGCAACAGGGGATTCAACTGTTTGAGCTGCGCGTCTATGCCGCCGAAATGGGGCATCGCATGCCGCTGCGTCATGAGCTGCATCAGTTGATTCTGCATGGTTTCGCCGCGCACGGCATTGAAATGCCCTTCCCGCCTTTCCAGGTGCGTATGGAAACACTGGGCAAGAAGACGCCGGCCAGCAATGGCGCACCTGCGGCACGGAATTTTAAATCAGGTGGGTTATAAAAGTGGCGGCGCGATAAATCGCGCCGCTGCAGGTTACTTCACAAACTCCTCGCCCTGGGCAATATCTTTCTTCAGCGTATCCAGCATGCCGATCAATGCCTGCTGCTCAAAAGCGCTGAGCGGCCCGAGCGGTCGCCGTTCAACGATGCCGTTTTTGCCCAGCAGCAGCGGCTGTGAGAAGAATCGGGCGTATTCACCATCCCCTTCCACATAAGCACATTCCACAACATTGGCTTCGCCCTGCATGGCTCGTACCAGCGACAGACCAAAGCGCGCAGCCGCTTGCCCCATCGACAACGTCGCAGAACCGCCACCTGCCTTGGCTTCCACCACTTCGGTACCGGCGTTTTGAATCCGTTTGGTCAAATCCGCGACTTCCTGCTCGCTGAAGCTGACGCCTTTTACCTGCGATAGCAGCGGCAGAATAGTGACGCCCGAATGGCCGCCCACCACCGGCACGTCAATCTCGCCCGGTTGTTTGCCCTTCAGCGCCGCGACAAAAGTATTGCCACGAATAATATCCAGGGTGGTGACACCAAACAGGCGGTTTTTATCGTATACCCCGGCTTTCTTCAGCACTTCCGCCGCAATCGCGACCGTGGTGTTAACCGGGTTGGTGATAACGCCAATCAGGGCTTTTGGTGCAGTGCTCGCCACCTGTTCAATCAGGTTGCGGACAATGCCCGCGTTAACGTTAAAGAGGTCGGCGCGATCCATGCCGGGTTTACGTGCCACTCCGGCGGAGATCAGCACCACATCGGCTCCCTTCAGTGCGGGCGTGGCATCTTCACCACTGAAACCCTCAACTTTCACTGCGGTGGGAATATGGCTGAGATCCACAGCCACACCCGGTGTTACCGGGGCGATGTCATAGAGCGAGAGAGCTGAACCTGCGGGTAATTGGGTCTTGAGCAGCAGTGCAAGCGCCTGGCCAATACCACCAGCGGCACCGAGAACGGCAACTTTCATCCTGGACTCCTTATTAAGGTGGGGCAGAGATATGCCGGGTTTCCATCAGGTTACGAGTGTAATCAACTTCTCAGGCGATAGCGACAAGGCCCGTCGCGCTATAAACACTGACGCCGCAATTCGGCTCCCGAGACATCCACACTTCAGAAGTCGCCTGAATGATCATAGGTCGCAGCCAGAAGACAGGGGTCGGCAATGATCAGTCATTTTGTTGTTACCACTTCAATAATATAACAACATTGCAACCTTCGCTTTTGCGTGCCACCCCGCGATTTTGGCGCAGCGGGAAATCTCTGTTATGATCGCCGCCCCGCAGGTTTTCCTGGCGAAATTCTCACCTGGTTTATTGCATAAAAATTCATTTAAATGCATAATAATTTATCTGCTACGGGCCTGTTGCCCGATGCATCCCTCTTTTTATTGGTAACCTATGCGAAACCCATCTAAACAGGACGACCTGATCAAGGCGTTCAAGGCCCTATTGAAAGAAGAGAAATTCAGCTCTCAGGGTGAAATTGTGCAGGCGTTGCAGGAAGACGGCTTCGAGAATATCAACCAGTCAAAAGTTTCTCGTATGCTGACTAAGTTCGGTGCAGTGCGTACCCGCAACGCAAAAATGGAGATGGTGTATTGTCTGCCAGCCGAATTGGGAGTCCCCACCACCACCAGCCCGCTGAAAAACCTGGTGCTGGATATCGACTATAACGATGCGTTGGTGGTGATTCATACCAGTCCTGGCGCCGCACAGCTGATTGCTCGTTTGCTGGATTCTCTCGGCAAGGCGGAAGGCATCCTCGGCACCATCGCCGGTGATGACACCATCTTTATTACCCCTGCGCGTAGCTTTACCGTGAAGCAACTGCACGACGCTATCCTGGTTTTATTCGAACAAGAGCTATAAAACCCTGCCTGCTACCGGCAGATTACCTGCCGGTAACAATCCTGCTATCTCCCTCTCCAGCCGTCGCGCTTAAGCCAAAACGCTCAGGAAACAATGCATTAAGCATATTCCCGTCAGTTCTCACCCCTCTGGATGATTGGTAGGACCTTTTAGCCTGCTTAACCTTTCGCGCTATTTTACACTGCTTTACATACCAACATCAGCCGTATTCCCCACTAACTGCGTATCAGCCAGCTGGATCAACCGGGATATTTCGCACAGAAAGATAAAATGATATAGACCTTTGTTTTTACATGTAATTAACAGCCATTGGACAGAAACCAGGCGGTTTTTATAACACCCAGTTATTAAAAGTTGCCATAAGGATAAAGAATAACAACCAAACATTATTAGCTGAATATTAATTTCATTGGTTATTAGATCTATACTTGTTTCGTGATGCAAATCACAGTGAATAAAAAGAGAAAAAACAGAAGACGAGGAAATAATCATGAAAGTTAAAACTACTATCGCAACCCTGAGCGTTCTATCTGCCCTGTCATTTGGTGCTTTTGCCGCAGATTCTATCAATGCCGATCAGGCCATGAATCTGCAACCGGCCGGCACCATCAGTGTCAGCGGCACTGCCGGTTCGCCGATGGATATCCATCAGCAGCTGAGTGAAAAAGCAGACCAGCAAGGTGCTAAAGCTTATCGCGTGATTGAAGCGCGTAATGACAACACCTATCACGCTACCGCTGAACTTTATAAATAAGTTTACTGAAACAAGACAAGTATGAACGGCAACCCATTTGAGACGCAGTTGCGCTCAGGTTGCCAGACAAAATTCAGGAGAGTGAATTATGAAAACCAAATTATCTATCGCAGTTCTGAGCCTGGCCTCCATTCTTTCTTTCGGTGCCAGCGCTGCCAACCTGATTACTAACGAACAGGCAGACAGCATGAATCTGCAACCGCTGAACCAAACCATCAGCGTAAGTGGTCGTGATGGCGACCAGATGAATATCCGTCAGGAGCTGTCAGCCAAAGCGGATGCTCAGGGTGCCAGCCACTACCGCATTATTGAAAACAATCAGAATGACACCTATCACGTCACTGCTGAACTGTACAAATAATTGCTAACTGACTATCCGGTGCCTGCGGGTGCCAGGATAGAAATCGACGACCCGCTCCCCACTTATCACCGCAGGTTGTTGATTGCTAAAGGAGAATACAATGAAAATCAAAACAACCATCGCAACTGCCAGCCTGCTCTCTGTCCTCGCTTTTGGTGCGTCTGCCGCACAGCTGGTCACAGCAGAACAGGCTCAGACTATGCAGCCTGCGGGGACAGTGACTATCAGTGGTACTGCCGGTGCGCCTATGGATTATCGTGCTCAGCTGTCGCAGAAAGCCGATGAACAGGGTGCCAGCGCTTATAAAGTGATTGAAGCCCGCACTGGCGACAATTATCACATTACTGCTGAACTGTATAAGTAATTCCTCGTCAACTGCTTGACGAACCCTTTGGCCCCGCTCGCCGGGGCCCTTTTTGTGGTTACTTCACATTAAAGCGGAGCTGCCCTTCCAGCTCCTCTTCTGCTTCATCAAACAACAGAATCAACGCGCCATAACGGCGCTTCTGCCCCTTTCCTAAGTGAATAAATTCAATCTCCAGCGGCAACGGCAGCTGATCGCCGGTCACCGCTTCCCAGAGATCGTCCAGATCAATAATCGCCAAATCCGCCAGCGCAAAACGGTCGCTGAACTGCCGGAAAAAGTGCGCCTGATCGACGATTTCATCGAAATCAAAACGTTCGATTCTCATCATGACGATCCTCTCTGTGCCACTACTGATTAAAGCATTGAAATGAATGCGTCGCGGCAAAAGAAGGGGACATCCCTGCTTCTCCCGCCTGTTTGCATCCTGTCAGGAAAGTATAGATGGCATTATCCGGAGGTTTTGTGACAACGGGCCGCGCGATAAACGCGGCGGCTCATTTTAGATTTGAATCAATGTGTTGCGGTACTTACTCAGCATAGCGGCTAACCGTTTCACTGGCTCGGTCACGCTGCCTGGTGCCGCATATTGCTGGAGTTTTTCCTGGTAAATTTCCAGCTCCTGCAATAACCGCTCAAAATAAACGCGCCGTTTATCATCACTGCGCGTCGAAATAACCTGGTCCGCAGTGGCTCGCAGCTGACGGTGGTAAGCCGACAAATCAGCATTGATGGGGACTTCCGCATTGCGTAATCGTTGATGACCGATAATCAGCGTCAGGGCGATACGGTATTTATTAATATCACCCGGGAACAGGTTGAGCAGCAGGAACAATTGCTGATAGAGCGCGGGCAGATGGTTTTCCCGGCGACGTGCCTGGTTAGTGGTCATGGCCGACACGGCCGCATACATAAAGCGGTTGAGCAGCTTACGTCCGGTACGTTCTTTCGATTTGTCGCGAATCAGCAGAATCACCATCATCGCCA
>NZ_JAPWKD010000033.1 GCF_028283705.1 Pantoea sp. | reverse complement strand
GATTACAAACTCAATCTGATTGATAAAAGTGACTTCTCTGAAGCAGCAGGGGTATCAACGGATGACATCCTGGCTGTGGGCCTGGTGTATCAATTCTGAGTGAGCTAAAAAATTAAGGAAATGAGCGCAGAGAAGTGCCTGCTCTGCGCGATTGAATATCCTTACAGATTCCGGAGCCTTTTATCATGTTGCCGAGTGTCGTTGCTCAATCCACTGTTAAACCTCTGGTGTACCGTCCGAGCGTTAATACACCGCAGACAAAGGTTAATTTGAGTCTGATTCAAAACCGGGTCACAGTTAATATCCTGATTCCATCCGCTCAGGTTGAGGGAAATTCGTTCTGGATAACCGGTGGTATTTCAGCACAACCTGGGATCCGCGATGGTGTGATGTTCTCGGTTATTCAGGAGATAATTGCATGGATAGACGAGCATCTTGATCAGGAGTTATCGGTTGAAAAGATATCTGGCCGAAGCGGGTATTCAGTCTGGCACTTTCAGCGAAAATTCCTGCAATTGACGGGTCTCAATATCTATGAATATGTGCGTATTCGCCGAGTCATCAATGCCTCTTTGGCATTAATTTGCAGCAAAAATAGAATCCTGGAAATTGCCATTGAAAATGGATTCAACTGCCAGGCTTCGTTTACACGCACAGTCAGAGAAGTGACCGGCTTCACCCCAGCGAAAATCAGGCGTGAGTTCACCGATGATAACCAGGCGTGGATCATGATTATTCAAAAGCTAATCAGGCCTTAAGAGCAGGGTAAACACGGAAAATGCTGACAAATCAGACCGAACCGGTATGGTAATGTTTGGGCACCGGCTGGCAACGACGATGCTGCCCGGTTGCAAAATCGCTACAGGGACAAAATTATGCGCAAGCTTTCTATCGCGGCAACGCTGGCCGCACTTGTCATGTTAACCGGCTGTGCCAAATCGCAGGTTTCCACCCAACCCGCGTCTGCCGAAGCAAATCGCCAGGTTGTTCTGGCATTTTATGAATTAGGGCTTAACCAGAAAAATGCTGATGCCGCACTGAAGTATGTGGGAAGCGAGTACCGCCAACATAATCCAAATGCTGAAGATGGACCGGCGGGATTCAGGAAGTTTATTGCATTCCTGAAACAAAAATATCCGCAGTCGCATAGTGAAATCGTCAGCAGTTTTGTTGATGGTAACTATGTCATCCTGCATGTCCACGCAGTCAGAGAGCCGGGCACGCGCGGGAATGCCATTGTCGATATCTTCCGACTGGAAAATGGAAAAATTGTTGAGCATTGGGATGTTACCCAGGCGATTCCGGAAAAGACGGTAAGCGGTAACAGTATGTTCTGATTATTGTGCGAAGCTTGCACAATCATCAATCAGAACGATGCTGTCATCCCTTAGTTTCTGATTTGTCAGTGCGTATCCGCCAGAATCACTGTTTTTCCCTTTTCTCTGAGCCTGATGACGGCCTCATCAGGTGCTTCGCTGTCAGTAATGATGACGTCAATTTTCTCGACCGGAAGTACGACGTTAAATCCTTTTCTGCTGAATTTGGTCGAATCGGTCAGCACCACGACTTTCTGTGCAGCGGCAGCCATCACCGCACTGACGGCATATCCCTCGTTGAAGGTGGTGATGCCATTTTCACAGTCCAGCCCATCTGCACCGACGAACATCAGGTCGGCAGAGACCCCCCGCAAAGCATATTCTGCAATGCTGCCATGAAGCGAAACGGTTTTGTGTCTGACTGTCCCACCACATACCACCAGAGTGATATCCGTGTTACCCACCAGAATATTCACCGCAGGCAGGTTATTGGTTATCACGGTGATGTTCTTCATGGTGGCCAGTTCTTCTGCCAGAAGTTTGGTGGTACTTCCGCTGTCGAGAATGATGGTATCGCCCTCTCGTACCATCCTTGCGGCTTCAATAGCGATACGCCTTTTCGGATCGGCAGCCAGCATATAGCGCTCAGAAAGGCTAATCTCCTGGGTTTCGGAGGGAGACAGTGCAGGGGAGGGATTACCGATGCGAGCCGCCCCCCCATGGAATCGTGTCAAAAGCCCCTGTTCCTCCAGCAGACGCAAATCCGCTCTGACGGTAACGTCGGTGACGCCTAATCTGGCTGAAATGTCATTGACCAGCTGACTGCCGGTCCCGTTAACCATTTCGACGATTTTCTTCCGACGTTCAAAGGTATTCATACGCACTCCTTTAGCAAATTAACCTGATCCTAAAACGGAAGAAAAAGAAAGTAAAACAAAAAACTTCGAAATGTGATGTATCACATTTTGCGGCCAATAAAAAAGCGAATGGATTTTCATATAAAATATTTAATATCAATAGTATATGAATGTCCTGCCTTAGTCGCCACGCCAGCGTGACTTACGACTAAAGCGAAAGGATACGAAGAAATACGGAAATATAAAGATCTGGATCACATAAACAAAAGAAAGAAATTGTGCCAAATACGAAAAGGTTCGATTGTTTAAACACACTTTCGGAGGACGTTATGAAACAGATTATTCAGCAGCATAAAGCCGGGCTCGATAATGGGATTTGTTCTGTGTGTTCTGCTCATCCACTGGTCATAGAGGCAGCATTACGCCTCGATCTGCACAGTGATCGTAAGGTGCTGATTGAAGCCACCTCGAACCAGGTCAATCAGTTCGGTGGCTACACCGGCATGAAGCCCGCCGCTTTCCGTGACTATGTACTTACCATTGCACAGGATGTTAGTTTCCCGGCGGAGAGACTGATTCTGGGCGGCGATCATCTGGGGCCAAACTGTTGGCAGGGCGAAAACGCCTCATCAGCGATGGAAAAATCCCAGGTTTTGATTGCGGAATATGTCGCAGCAGGTTTCAGCAAGATTCACCTGGATGCTTCCATGTCCTGTGCGGATGACCCGGTACCGTTGCCTCCGGAAGTCGTCGCACAACGCGCAGCGGATCTCTGCCGTATTGCAGAGCAGACAGCCACACCGGAACAGAAAGCACTGCTGACTTACATCATTGGCACCGAAGTTCCGGTCCCGGGCGGTGAAGCCTCGGCGATTCATGAAGTCCATGTGACGCGTCCTGCTGATGCGGCCAATACGCTGGAGATTCATTACAAAGCATTCAGAGACGCCGGACTCAGTGATGCCATTGAACGCATCATCGGGCTGGTGGTTCAGCCTGGCGTGGAATTTGATCACAGCAGCGTTATTCATTATCAGCCAGCCGCGGCGCGTGAACTGAGTCGGTTTATTGAATCCACACCGGTGGTATACGAAGCGCACTCCACCGATTATCAGACCAGAAAAGCTTACCGCGCGCTGGTTAAAGACCATTTCGCCATTCTTAAAGTCGGCCCTGCACTCACTTTTGCTCTGCGTGAAGCAATCTTCGCCCTGGCTGACATCGAAAAGGCGCTGATTGCACCTGAAAAACAGAGCCAGATCCTCGCCGTCATTGACCAGGTGATGCTGGATGAGCCGGGCTACTGGAAAAAGTATTATCGTCCGGCGTTTTCTCAGTCCCTGGTCGATATCCATTACAGCCTGTCTGATCGTATTCGTTACTACTGGCCTAACGAGCGCATCAACAGTGCGTTTAGCGCGCTGATGACGAATCTGGGTAATACCGATATCCCTCTGGGGCTGCTTAGCCAGTACTTACCGAAACAGTTTGATCGCGTGCTGAGCGGCAATCTTTCAACCGAACCCCACGCGCTGATTATCGACAAAATCCAGGACGTTCTGCGTGATTACGCGTATGGATGTGAGCCTGAATCAACCCCGCAAAAAGAGGTGAGTCATGCATAACTACCGTCTTATCGTTTCCTCCGGGATGGATTTCAGCAGTGCCGATGAGGCACTGCATCATATCGGTGAAAAAATGGTGAGCGATGGGATTTGTCATCCGACCTATCCGGCTGCGCTGTTGGAGCGCGAAGCAACCTATCCCACCGGCATTGCGCTGGAAGGGCATGCGGTGGCGATTCCGCACTGCGAAGCGGTACATGCCATCGAACCGGCCATTTATCTTATCCGCCCTGCAAAGCCGGTTGCTTTTCAGCAGGCGGATGATGATGGCACGGTGGGTGCCGAGCTGATCATTGCACTGGTGGTTACCCACCCGGAGCAGCAGCTGAATCTTCTGCGCTCACTGTTCGGCCAACTGCAGCAACCCGCGTTTATCGACAGCCTGCTGAGCGCGCCTGCAGATGACATCGCCGAATGTTTTAATCGTCGGCTGTTTGCGCCCGCGGCCTGACCCTTACCCCAAACCTGTACCCGTACGCGGAGAATATAAAAATGAAACGTAAAGTGATTGTCGCCTGTGGCGGCGCGGTTGCCACTTCCACCATGGCTGCTGAAGAAATTAAAGAGCTTTGTGATGAGAACGGGATTTCACTGGACCTGGTTCAGTGCCGCGTCAACGAAATTGAAACTTACATGGACGGCGCTGACCTGATCTGCACCACTGCGCGCGTGGATCGTCAGTTTGGTGACATTCCGGTTGTACATGGGATGCCCTTTATCTCCGGCGTGGGTGCGGATGCCCTGCGCGAGAAGATCCTGACTATTCTCCAGGGGTAAGCATATGTTTACTGACGTGATGCGCTATATCCTCGATCTCGGTCCAACGGTGATGTTGCCGATCGTGATCATCCTGTTCTCTGTCTGCCTGGGAATGAAACCGGGGGATGCCTTTAAATCAGGTCTGCATATCGGTATCGGTTTTGTCGGTATCGGCCTGGTTATCGGGCTGATGCTTGATTCTATCGGTCCGGCGGCGAAAGCGATGGCCGCAAATTTTGAAATCGGTCTGGAAGTGGTTGATGTCGGCTGGCCGGGATCTTCCCCGATGACCTGGGCTTCACAAATCGCCCTTGTCGCCATCCCGGTGGCCATTGGAGTGAACATCCTGATGCTGGTGGCGCGGATGACGCGTGTTGTCAACGTCGATATCTGGAACATCTGGCATATGACCTTCACCGGTGCCATGGTACATATCGCCACAGGATCATACTGGCTGGGGATTCTGGGGGTGGTGGTTCATGCAGCGTTCGCTTACAAGCTGGGCGACTGGTTCTCACGCGACACTAAAAACTACTTCCAGCTGGATGGCATCGCGGTGCCACATGGCACCTCCGCTTACCTTGGGCCGATTGCGGTGCTGGTCGATACCATCATTGAGAAGATCCCGGGTCTGCGCCGTATCCACTTTAGTGCTGATGACGTTCAGAAGCGCTTTGGTGCCTTCGGTGAGCCGGTCACCGTCGGTTTTATCATGGGGATCATCATCGGGCTGCTGGCTCATTATGACGTCAAAGGTGTGCTGCAACTGGCAGTTAAAACCGGTGCAGTGATGCTGCTGATGCCACGGGTGATCAAACCGATTATGGACGGCCTTAACCCGATAGCCAAACAGGCTCGCAAACGTCTGCAGGCCAAATTCGGCGGCCAGGATTTTCTGATTGGCCTCGATCCGGCGCTGTTACTGGGGCAGACATCGGTGGTTTCAGCCAGCCTGATTTTCATCCCACTGTCGATTCTGATTGCGGTGGTATTACCGGGTAATAAAGTGCTGCCATTCGGTGACCTGGCCACCATCGGTTTCTTTGTCGCGATGGCGGTTGCGGTACACCAGGGTAATCTGTTCCGTACCCTGATCTCCGGCATCATTATCATGAGTCTTACGCTGTGGATCGCCACCCAGACCATTGGCCTGCATACCCAGCTGGCGGCAAACGCTGGCGCACTGAAAGCGGGCGGGCAGGTCGCCTCAATGGACCAGGGCGGCTCACCGATTACCTATCTCCTTATTCAACTCCTGACCTGGCAGAACGTCACTGCGCTGTTGGTGATTGGGGTCATCTATTTGCTCGGGGTGGTGCTGACCTGGCGTCGTGCACACCAGCCGGAAGAGCAGGCATCGACAAACGATGTCAGCCTCTCCGGGAGCAAACCCTTACCTAAATAACTCATGGGGGCTGGTCCCCCGTTTTCCTGGAGTTTATCCAATGAAATCTGTCGTGATTCACGCCGGAGGCAGCGTTACGGTTGAAGAAAAACCGTTGCCTCAGATTAGCGCCGCCGATGACGTACTGGTTGAGGTTATCTGCTCGGGGCTGTGTGGTTCTGATATTCCGCGTATCTTCCACGATGGCGCCCATTTTTATCCCATTACCCTTGGCCATGAATTCTGTGGCCGGGTAAAAGAGACCGGCAGTGGTGTCCGGGATCTTAAACCCGGTGACCTGGTTGCCTGTGTCCCGTTACAACCCTGTTTTGATTGCGAAGAGTGCAGAAGAGAGCTGTGGTCTCAGTGTCGTCACTATCAGTTCATTGGCTCACGCAGCGATGGCGGTAACCGGGAGTACATTACGGTCCCGCGCGTAAACC
>NZ_JAPWKD010000032.1 GCF_028283705.1 Pantoea sp. | reverse complement strand
GTCCTCGCCGGCATCGGAAAACGCGTGGCACAGGTTGGGCAAATCGCACTCGGGATGCCCGGTCCGAATGCCGCTGGAGAAAGCCAGGCTCCCAATTCATCCAGCGGGTTCGGCATGCTCGATGCCATCAGCAGCATGGGCAAGAACTTGGCTCAGGCCGGTGCCGTCGCGGTTGGCATGACAGGCGCACCTGCGTCGATCGCAGTGGACAATCGGCCCCCGATCGCATCTGTGGCGCCGCAGCCCGTCGTGCAGCCAGCACCGGACCATATCGAAATCAACATTCACCCGACGCCAGGAATGGACGCGGCCGCGATCGCCCGTGCAGTTTCTGCCGAGCTGGATAAACGTCAGAACGCCAAGCGCGCACGAGCACGCAGCGCGCTGTATGACCAGGAGTAATCGACCATGATGATGGCCCTCGGCATGTTCATCTTCAGCCTTGAGACGCTGGTGTACCAGGAGCTGCAGCGGCAGACGGAATGGCGGCATGGTTCGACCTCTCGCATCGGCACAAACCCCGCACGACAGTTCCTGGGGCGCGGTGATGATTCGATAACGCTCCCCGGCGTGCTGCTACCAGCGCTGGCCGGCACGCCACTGAGTTTGGACACCCTGCGTTACATGGCAGACACAGGTAAAGCCTGGCCATTGGTCGAGGGCACAGGGCGAATCCTTGGGATATGGGTGATCGAAAGCATTAATGAGACCCGAACTTTGTTCTTCCAGGATGGCGCGGCGCGCCGGATCGAATTCACGATTGCCCTGAAACGCATTGATGACGGCCGGGTTGACTTGCTCGGGGCCGCTGTCAGCACCTCCGGCAACATCTTGAGGGCCATCCTGTGATAGATCAGGCCCTCGACCAGGTCGACCGTTATCTGAACAGCGCTCAGGATTCGATGCGCGAGGCGAAAGCTTATCCACGACCGATCTGCCGCCTGGTGGTCGACGGTCGCGACATCACCGCGGCTGTGGAAAAGCGTCTGATGGGCATTGAACTCACGGACAACCGGGGACTTGAAGCTGATCAATTGGACGTGACACTTTCCGACCATGACGGGCTTCTGGTGATTCCCCCCAAAGGGGCGATCCTTCGCCTCTGGCTGGGCTGGAGCGACACCGGATTGATCGACAAAGGGTCGTACACCGTTGATGAAACTGAGCACAGCGGTGCACCGGATCAGCTGAGCATCCGCGCGCGCAGTGTCGACCTGCGGGCAGGCCTGAAGGTCAAGCGGGAGCGGAGTTGGCACAGCCAAACGATCGGCGCAGTGATCCAGGCCATCGCCGGCGCATACGGGCTCGCTCCTGTCGTGAGTGCTGTTCTGAACGTCATCGAGCTGGTGCACCTCGACCAGGCCAACGAATCAGACGCGAATCTGCTGACGCGCCTGGGCCAGGAATACGACGCGATCGCCACCGTAAAGGCCGATAGGCTGTTATTCATGCCGATCGGGAAAGCCACAACCGCCAGCGGATTAAACCTGCCACACGTCACGTTGACGCGGCTGGACGGTGACCAGCACCGATTCCTGCAGGCGGATCGCGACAGCTACACGGGGGTGCGTGCGTTTTATTACGACGTGAACAGTGCCGAGAAAAAAAGCGCGATCTCGGGTGGCGGGGAAAACATCAAAGATCTGCGGCACTCCTACACCGATCAGAAGAGCGCCCTGGTCGCGGCGCGCGCCGAATGGAATCGACTGCAGCGCGGGACCGCCACGCTGAGTTACACGCTCGCCCGAGGGCGGCCTGAGCTGACGCCGGAGCTGACCTACTCCCTCACCGGAATCAAACAGGAAATAGCCGACATCATCTGGCTGGGGGGCAACGTCAAACACAGTTTCACCTCGGACGCGTTCACTACCAGCCTTGAACTGGAGTCGAAACTGCCTGATGGGGATGAAGTCGCAGAGCTGGCGGAAGACGGGAAAAACTACACCGGTATCGTTGCCTGGTATCGGGAATCGAAGACGGGCAAACAGCACACCATCACGGAGGGTGACCAGTCGCAACCTCGCCGGCTTACCCACCTGTACGAAAGCAAGGCAACAGCCAAGCGGGCTGTCGAACGGGAATACAAGCGGCTGCAGGCGAAAAACAGCCCATCCGCTTCCGGTGCCCCGGCGTGAACAGCCGGGGCGCGGTTTGCAGACTCGGACCTATTAAGTCCGGGTCAGCATTTCCGCCAGGCGACGCAAGTGCTCTTGGTCAGTTTCCGACATCTGCCGGTACCGGTGGAGCAGCATGCACTCCAGCTTCGTCAACTGCGGATGGGTACAGTCGCTGTTCCGAGCATCCTGCTCAAGTCTCTCCAAAACGCCTCGATCCAACATGCTTAATACTCCTGCGAAACGGAGCGCATCGACGGATCCAGCAGTTTCTGAAGCGCACTGAGTCCTTACTTTCGGCTAACTGCGATGAGTGGAATGATGGGCTGAATGTTGCATGCTTACTCGGCCAACGTCGGAGGCGGCGCGCTGAGGACATTCATTTCTGCAAGCCCCGTAGCGACACGCCGTACTACAGCCTGGTCGGCTGGGCTCAGCGAGCGAAACGCCCCCATCACCTCAGCCTCGCCTTCTGTCTGCGCGCCCATCGCGGCATCGCGCTGACCAAAAAGAACGTACATCACATCGACTCCCACTTTAGAGATCGCGAGCAAATATGCGGTGTCGGGGTTCTGCCGCCCGCGCTCGTAATTACCCTGGGAGTTACGTTTTACCCCTCCAATGTCAGCCAGCTCATTTTGATTGATGCCAAGCCGGTCGCGCTCTTCCCGGAGCCGCTCGCCCAAAGTTTTTTCCAAGGAATCTCCGCATACACAAATTTTTGGCATGCGCCGCTTTACACACACAATTTCTTGGGCATAATGATGGCACACACAACACGATTGAACACACATGAACACTATGCCCGTCCTCCTGACAACCGAGCAAGCCCGCGCAGAACTTGACCGCAACGGGGTAACCATCGCCGAGTTCTGCCGTAAACATGCATTGAACAAAAATTTGGTCAGCGATCTTTTAAACGGTCGTAAGAAGGGCGTTCGTGGTGAGGCCCGACGAGCGGCAGTGCTCCTGCGAATCAAAGACGGCGTGATATCAAACTAATTGCAGTTCTCCCGGTGAGAAACCAGAAGATGAAACGCACCGTTCTAGAAACCCGCCGGCAAGTCGTAAGCGCAGTGATCTGCGCTTACCCAGGCGGACGAGATTGCGCAGCTCCCCGCCTTGGTATGTCGGTAAAGAAATTCGACAACCACGCTTATGAGAACGCCGGCAGCCGCCCGTTGACGGACGAGCAGATCTGCCTCCTTGAAACCCAGACGGGTACCACTCACCTGCCGGATTTCGTTTGCAGCTTGTACGGAGGCGTCTTCGTTCCGGTAGCCGAGGCTGGCGAGTTGGAGAACCTCGATCTGTACGCACGTTCGATCAACACCGCGATCAAGCGCGGTCTGGTCGACGCCATCATCGCCAAGGCCCTCGAAGATGGGGTCATCAAGGATGACGAAGTGCAGGAAATTCTCGCTGCGCACCGTGCGCACGTCGCAGCCCGACATGAAGAGATCACCGCTGTGATCGTTCTGCACCGGGAAGCTCCGGGCAAGTAGGAATCGAAGTAGGCGCAGGAAGCGCCGCCAATTCTCGGCGTCAGCCGAAGGCCGCGACTAGCGGCGGGGAGAAAAAGTGAGCACTTACAAGCTGGTATGTCCGCACTGCCAGGGGCGAATGCGCATCCGAACCAGTGAAGGCACGCATATCTTTTTGCGGATTGCCTACCTGCAATGCACCAACGAAGCCTGTGGATGGTCAGTCCGGGCCCAGTTCGAGATGACTCATGAGATGAGCCCATCCGGTATGCCAAACCCCTCGGTTTGCCTACCTGTCGCGCCCGTCGCGATTCGCCGGCACGCCATGAAAAAGGAAGGCGAACACCAAATGGATCTACTTGGACTGGAGATGGCCTGATGAAAATCTCACTCAAAGCGCAAAACCCTGAACGCGAATATCGCACTACGATGCAAAGCGCGGCCCTGTGCTTTATGCAGCGTCACCAGGCAGAACACCTGGACAATGATCAGCTGCTATTCACACGTGCGGTCACCTATCTGCAGACCACTCTCGAAGTGCCGGTCTACCTCGCAGAAACCCTTGCGGGTCTGGCATATGGCGAACTGCGTTCTTCCGGAGATCAGCGCCGTCTGGATCTGGCCAGCAGCAGTGAGTCCGTGGCAGTGCTCACCGATCCTGTGAGCGGCCACTCTTTCGCGATCCCCGTTGCACTGATCTTTCTGCACCTGATTGACGCTCCCGAGCAGCGACAGACACCCCCAACCATCTGAACGAATAGCACCACCCGAAGCGTGTGGGTTTGGGCGAATTGCGCCCGAAATCAGGAATACAGCCATGAACACAGCACTTTCCATCCGAATGGACCTGAGCAATCCTGCCAGTCCTGACGCAGGCCATCAAAGGCCGGATACAGCAACAGAATACCGAGCGGGATCTGGAACCAGGTGTAAACAATCACCATGCCGTCGCAAGGAGAACAGTTTTAAGCTTTCCAGCAAATTGTAGTGGCGCAGCAGCAGCGTCAGGCAGCCGTTCAGGCCCAGCAAAATGACAAAGGCAAACGCCAGCGGGACGCCGGCGAAGTTGCTGGTCATGTTGGTAAACGACATCAAAAAGCGCTGAAAACGTCCGCTGCCCAGCTGATGCAGCGAATAACCGGCAACCAGCGCAATCAGCAAACCATAAATGCTCGACCAGATGGAGATATCCAGCGACAGGCGAAACGCCTGTAAATAGAAGGGTGAGGTCAGGATATCGGTGTAATTATCCAGCCCCCAGGCTTCATTCATGTCAGCTCCAGAAGCTGTTGATGGCGATCCACAGCAAGGGCGCGAGCTGGAATGCTACCCAAACAGGGCAAAGGGCAGCAACAAAGGTAGCGCGAGGCCTGTACCCTTCGGGACGCGGGCTCCTAGCCAGCAGACCGCTACGGACCGGTTTATCATGCTCAACGCCCAGCAGGGTGCAGACGATACCGCACAGCTCCGTTTGTTATGGTTCCGGATCTGGCTGCTGTGAGAAGCCCTCACCATACACGCACAGCGTGGGCATGAGTCTCTTCCGGCAAAATGCCGCCGTGGCGAACGGTCATCGTTCATGCCAGGATCGGCAGTGACAATCACCTGATAACCGGCGGCCAGCCAGCTCGGCATCCAGTGCGACAGATAACCGTCAGCCATGCGTGAAGCGGATGAGGTACTGTGGCGATACAGGCTATGTTTGTGCCCGGCATCATCGATGTTCATCGGGTGGATCAACAAAAAGTCAGGGTCGTGACGCAGACGCAGGCTTTCCGCGTCTTCAAACAGATGGGAATCCGGATAGCCGTCGTCCCAGTAAAAGTGCCCATATTGAATGGGCAGATCAGGCGCGACCGTATGCCGGTCGCGCGCTGCATTGAAGGGGGTTTGGTTATAGAGTTCACTCACCCAGTGGTAGGCAGCGGCAGCGGTGGTTAAACCGGCGGCGCGCGCGTAATGGAAGATGCTGCGCTCTTTACTCAACCGGCTGACACCGTTATGAATAATACCGCTGCGCACCGGCGTGATACCGGTGAGAATGCATTCATACAGCGGGCGCGACAGTGACGGCAGTTCGCAGGTCAGCGTGTAATATTGACCATTGCCCTGCGCGCATTCGGCAAACAGGTAGCCCATCGCATGTTGTGCGACCTGATTGCTCAACCCATCCAGTACCACCAGGATCGTTTTCATCCCCTTTCTCCTTACTGCTGCATATTGATGATTACGTTCTCCTGCCACAGACGCGGCAGCGCACACGACGTTTTGTCCCAGGCAGCCTGGTCTTTGATCGGGCGGGCATTTTTATATTCAGACTGCGGCAGCAATTTGGCCTGCACGTCTGCTGGCAGCGTCAGGTATTGCGCGCGAATCGGGCGTGCATAACCTTTCGCCAGGTTGGTCTGGCCAGCATCAGAGAAGATATATTCACGCGCCAGTTTGGCGGCGTTCGGGTGTTTGGCGTATTTGTTGATGATGGTGGTGTAACCAGAGGTCACGGAGCCGTCAGACGGGATCACCACTTCATAGCGGTTTTTGTCGATCTGATCGCGATAGTTCAGGCCATTAAAGTCCCACACCACAGCAACCTGGATTTCGTCTTTTTCGATGTTGGCAATCACCGGATCGGTCACGCCCAGGCGGCCCTGTTTGGCGAGATCAGCAAAGAAACCGAGTGCCGGTTTCAGGTTCTTTTCATCACCGCCCAGCGCATAGTTGGCCGCCAGCACGCCGTTGGCAGCCTGAGCAGCCACGCCTACGTCACCGATAGTGACCACATACTTACCTTTCTTCAGATCGGCCCAGCTGTGCGGCACATCTTTAACCTGCTGTTTGTCGACCAGGAAAGCGATGGTGCCGGTATAAGCCAGCATCCAGTTACCTTCTTTGTCTTTCGCCCAATCCGGGACCTGATCCCAGTGTGTTGGCTTATAAGGCTGAGCCAGACCTTTCGCGACCGCAACAGGACCGAAAGCGGCACCCACGTCACCGATATCGGCGCTGGCGTTCTCTTTCTCTGCGGCAAATTTCGCCAGTTCCTGCGCCGAAGACATATCGGTATCGCTGTGCTTCAGGCCATATTTGCTGCTGATGTCATTCCATGTGTCTTTCCAGTTGGCCCAGCTATCTGGCATGCCGACACTGTTGATTTGACCTTCGCTGCGCGCGGCTTTTTCCAGCGCGGCAAGATCGTTGTCGGCAGCTTGCGCGGCGGGCAGCGCAAGCAGTACGGCACTGGCTACTACAGAGGCGATTAACGCTTTCATCTCAGTTGCTCCCGGTGTAAGTTGAGGGACATCTTGGTCTAGTCCAGCAAGAACCGAGCCAATGTAGCCTTTGCATATGAAGGTTTTATGACTACAGCGGTGAAATGTGGTGTGGCGAGCAAATCCACATGCCATGCTGGAGCGCAATGATGTCGGGCATAGCTTGTCACTGAATTGTCATCGAACTGTCATAGTGCAGCTTCGCCCCAAAATGAGGCTTTATAGATGTCGTCGAAAACGGCGGACGTAATTGCAGCCGCGCTGCACAGTCGTATTGATGCAGGGGAGTTCGCCAGCGGGCGCTTGCCGGCTGAACGCAGCCTGAGCGAACAATATTCCACCACGCGTATTACCCTGCGTGAAGCGCTGGGATTGCTGGAGGCGCAGGGCATTATCTACCGCGAGCTGCGGCGTGGCTGGTTTCTGGCGCCGCCAAGGCTGGTATATAACCCGCTGCATCACAGCCATTTCCACGCGATGGCGGCACAGCAGGGACGTATTGCCAGCACCGAAGTGATCGAGGCGCGCCAGGTACCGGTGCTGCAATCGGTGGCGCAACAGTTGCAGCTGGCGGAGGGAGATGATGTTTATCTGATTCGTCGTCTGCGGCGCATCGATGGCCGTGCGGTGTTGTATGTGGAGCACTACCTCAATCCACATTATTTTCCCGGCCTGCTTGAAGAGGATCTCACCCGTTCCCTGACTGACCTCTATAACCAGCGCTATGGCATCCGTTACGGCGGTGCGCGCTTTACTATTTTGCCGGGGCCATTGCCCGCTCGCGCAGCGCCTGCGCTGAATGTTGCCAGTGGCACACCGGGGTTACTGATCACCCGTATCAACCGTGACCAGCATAAACGGGTGATTGACTGTGACTGTGAATACTGGCGCTACGATGCGCTCTGTGTGGATGTTGATGTTTGAGTATATTGTGAATTTGATCACACTATCGCATGATAGCGCCAGAGATAAGGCGTTCTATTAAGGCGAAGAAATGACTGAAAAATCAATGGCGGGGCAACTGATTGCCCGGGGTCTGCAATGGGTGCTGAACCTCGGGTTGGTGATCCTGGCAATCATTCTGGTGGTGTTTCTCGGTAAAGAAACCATCCATCTGGCGAATGTGCTGTTCAGCACTGGCGAACAGGCATCGTCATTCCTGCTAATCGAAGGGATTGTTATCTATTTTCTCTATTTCGAGTTTATCGCGCTGATTGTGAAGTATTTTCAGTCGGGTTATCACTTCCCGCTGCGCTACTTCGTCTATATCGGTATTACCGCGATTATTCGTTTGATTATTGTCGACCATAAAAATCCTTTCGATACGCTGTGCTATTCGGCGGCTATTCTGATTCTGGTGATTACCTTGTGGCTGGCGAACAGCAACCGCCTGAAACGCGAGTAATTCACCTGCTATAGCGGCGCGATGTTTTATTTTGCCTTCGGGTGCCGAAAACCGCGCCGTTACCAATTCGTGCAAGCACGCAGCGGCAGTGGTGCGTTACACTGAGACACTTTTTTCTGTGGAGTGTTTTTATGTCTCAGGATGCGCTGGCGCAACTGCGTGCGCTGCACTGGCTGCCCGCTTCTTCTCCTTTGCTTTCCGCTCCTTTGCTGGACTGGCTTATGGAAGAGGATTCAATGACCCGGCGCTTTGAGCAGCATTGCCAGCAGGTCACTGTCAAGGTTGTGCGTGAAGGTTTTATCCCTGCCAGTGAGCTGGAGGATGAAGGCCAGCAACTGCCAGAGGATGAACGCTTCTGGCTGCGGGAAATTATCTTGTGTGGTGACGGTACCCCCTGGCTGGCTGGGCGAACACTGGTGCCTGAAAGCACGCTAAATGGACCTGAGCAAATGCTACAGCAACTCGGCACGCGACCTCTTGGCCGATATCTTTTTGCTTCTTCAACGCTGACACGCGATTTTATCGAACCTGGCCAGGTTGATGAATTGTGGGGACGTCGTTCACGCCTACGTTTATCGGGCAAGCCGCTGTTGTTAACTGAACTGTTTTTACCTGCGTCACCGCTGTACCACGCGCAGGTTCAAGGATAAAGATTGTGCAAAAGACTCTGGGAATAAATAAATTGCAGGCGTACAGCCGCCTGATGCGTATAGATAAACCCATTGGCACCTTGCTGTTGTTGTGGCCCACACTATGGGCGCTGTGGTTATCGGGAATGGCGATCCCGCCGTTATCGGTACTGCTGGTGTTTGTGTTGGGTGTGATCGTGATGCGTGCGGCCGGTTGTGTGATCAATGACTACGCTGACCGTAAAGTCGATGGGCATGTGAAACGCACTGCCGCCCGCCCGCTAGCCAGTGGTCTGGTGTCTGAGAAAGAGGCAAAGGTGCTGTTTGTTGGCCTGGCGTTGCTGGCATTTGTGCTGGTACTGACCATGAATCTTATGACGATTCTGCTGTCGGTTGTCGGGCTGGCACTGGCCTGGGTCTATCCCTTTATGAAGCGCTATACCCATCTGCCACAGGTGGTCCTGGGTGCGGCATTTGGCTGGGCGATTCCGATGGGTTGGGCCGCAGTTAGTGAGTCCTTACCTCTGGTTTGCTGGCTGGTGTTTATTGCTAACCTGTGCTGGACCGTTGCATACGATACGCAATACGCCATGGTGGACAGGGATGATGATCTGAAGATTGGGGTGAAATCGACGGCGATTCTGTTTGGTCGGTATGACAAGCTGATCATCGGCCTGCTGCAACTGGCGACGCTGGGTCTGATGGTTGTGGTGGGATTACTGCTGAATCTGAATGGTGCATTTTACTGGTCGCTGTTGCTGGCGGCAGGCTTGTTTGTCCATCAACAGAAACTGATTGCCCGTCGCGAGCGTGATCCCTGCTTCCAGGCGTTCCTCAACAATAACTACGTTGGCCTGGTGCTGTTTATTGGCATTCTGTTGAATACCCTGCCGTTTATTGGTTTGATGTAGTCGCGGTAGATCAGATGAAAAAAAAGCCGTCATCGGTAAAGGATGACGGCTTTTTTATTTCTGGCTGGCGTTAATCGTGAACGGTGGCGCTCTCAATCGTCAGGCGCACATCGCTGGTGACCAGCTCTGCCAGCATCAGCCACATAATCTGCGTACGTTGCACATCGGCATCGCCGCTGTCGTTGAGATAGCCCTCATCTCGCAGGGTCATCACCAGTGTCGTGAATACCGCTTTATCGAAGAACTCTGGTGCATTAATGCCATGGAGCACTGACAGGCGCTGTGCCAGCGTGCGGCTCTCTTTCTCCAGCGTGCCCCGGTTGATGCTGGGTTTCGCGCTGAGGATGGAGAAGGTAATGGCAAAACGCTGTAAGGTTTCACGAATACCGGCTGCCAATAGCTGAAGGGTACGAGAGCGTGCAGCACTCAGCTTCAGCAGGCCATCCTGTTGGCTCACCAGACCCTGGCGCGCCATTTCAGCACAAAGATTCTGCAGCAAGCCGGGTAACTCATCGCTGCTCCAGCGCAGGAACAGTTCACTCTTCAGCATTGGATACACCAGACTCACCTGGCGCAGTAACTCCGCTTCACTGATTTCACGGTGCTGCTGCACAATCGCTGCAATCAATGATGGCATAACCAGCATATGCTGGATATTGTTGCGGTAATAGGTCATCAGAACCGCCTGCTCGCGCGGCAGAATGATGATGTCACCAATGTTGTCCTGCTCGGTCTCAAACTTGTTCATGCCCATGGCGTGATCAAGCAGCGCTTCAGCACTGAGGTCCGGCACTGTGGCTTCTGACGAGTAAGGGACATTGCGCAGCAACTGGGTGTAGCATTCCAGTTGCTCAATCAGTTGCTCGCGGGTAAGCGAACGCTGACGAGATGCCAGCAGTGCGGTAACGCACAGGTTCATCGCATTGGCGGCCCCGGCTTCGTTAATTCGCACCATCAGACGGTTCGCGATGTCATTCACGGCGGGGGTCATCCACGCCTGACGCGGTGGTTCAATCGGATCGATGGACTCACGCCATTCCGGCACATGTTTGTTCAGGTAATTCACCAGCGGCAGCGGTTCGCCGAAGTTGACATAACCCTGGCCCAGATTGCGCAACTTACGCAGGCCGCGCACCATCTGCATAAAGCCTTCTTTTTCTTTCACCGCCCCGCGCAGTTCTTTGGCGTAGGTCCCCACCTCCATCACATGCTCGTACCCAATGTAAATCGGCACGAAAGTAATCGGACGGCTGCTGCCACGCAACAGGGCCTGTAACGTCATCGACAGGGTGCCGGTTTTCGGGTCCAGCAGGCGGCCGGTACGTGAACGTCCACCCTCGACAAAGTATTCAACCGAGTAGCCGCGATTAAACAACTCGCCAAGATATTCACGAAAAACAGTAGAATAGAGCTTGTTGCCTTTAAAGGTACGGCGAATAAAGAACGCACCCAGGCGACGGAAAATCGGACCGGCAGGCCAGAAGTTAAGATTGATACCGGCAGCGATGTGCGGTGGTACCAGACCCTGGTGGTAAAGCACATAGGAGAGCAGCAGGTAATCCATATGGCTGCGATGGCAGGGAACATAGACAATCTCGTGACCATCCTGTGCCAGCTGACGTACGCGCTCGCCGCCATTGACGTTGATACCCTGATAGAGTCGGCTCCACATCCATCCCATGACGCGGTCAGTGACGCGGATGGCCTCATAGGAGAAGTCAGCCGCAATCTCTTCCATCATTTCAATGGCGTTCTGCTGTGCCTTCTCATGGGAAATCTTTTTGCTGCGCGCTTCATCTTCCACAGCCTTTTCAATGGCTTTCGATTGCAACAGCTTGTTAAACAGATCCTGGCGGGCGGGTAAACGCGGGCCGATGGCAGCCAGACGCTGGCGGGCGAAGTGAATACGCGCCACGCGGGCCAGTTTTTGCGCAATTGACTTGTCAGTTCCATGCTCGGTTGCCATCTGACGTAGTGACACTGTCGGCGAGAAGCGGACAAAGCTGTCGCGGCCATGCCAGAGAATGGCAAAGAACTTCTGTACACCGTTAAGAATGCGCAGATGTGGCGTCTGCTCACCCTGTACTTCACGGCCTGGTGCGCGTCCAAACATCACCGACACTGGCAGCATTTGCACATCCAGTTCGGGGTTGCTGCGATGCAAATCGAGATAGTCATGAAATAGCTTCACTGACTCCAGATTCGGCACGAAATAAGGGAAAACGCGTGGACCGTCGTGGATAAAGACATAGCGTGGCAACAACGTACCATCAATTTCCAGCGGTGTAAGCGGATCCGGCAGATCGTGTTTCAGACACTGCGAACGCAGTGTGAGTAGATCGGCCTTGGAATCGTAAGGCAGCACATATAGGATTGGCCGCGTTGAATCTAACCCATGTTCAGATACAGGATCCGACGGAATAGCCTTACTCTTTACCAAAATGGAGAGTGGTAAATTCAATAATTTATAATAAAGTTTACGCCAACCTGACATAGACAACTTTAAGCCTCTTGTTAGCAAAGCGCGGCAAGCATACCAGAAAGTGCCGCGAAGATCTGTGGCCGTGCCATTCCCGGCTGCCCAGACATTGACGTCAAAACGAGTAAAGGGTTCAACGACATGGCAAATAACGTCACCGGTATTCTCAGGATAGTGAAAGCTGCCGGTTATTCCTGGCAGGGATTGCGCGCCGCCTGGCAACATGAAGCGGCATTTCGCCAGGAGGCTATCGCCGCACTGGTGGCGATTGTGGTGGCATGCTGGCTGGATGTTGACGCGATCTCCCGCGTACTCATGATCGGTTCTGTGGTGCTGGTGGTCATCGTTGAGATTATGAATAGTGCCATTGAAGCCGTCGTCGACCGCATTGGTCAGGAGCGTCATCCGCTGGCCGGACGCGCGAAAGACATGGGGTCGGCTGCCGTATTGTTAGCTATCTTACTGGCTATTTTCGTCTGGATCGCGCTGCTTTGGTCGCATTTGCGATAAGGATTCCGGATTCATCAACTCGCTGATTTTTCCCTCAGTTTTGGTTTCCATTTCGCCAATACCTGTATATACTCACAGCGACTGTATAAACAACCAGGGGGCGGGATGAAAGCGTTAACCAGCAGGCAGCAACAGGTCTATGATCTGATTCGCGACCATATCAACCAGACGGGCATGCCGCCAACGCGTGCGGAAATTGCTGCGCAACTGGGCTTCCGCTCACCGAATGCGGCAGAAGAACATCTGAAGGCTCTGGCACGCAAAGGCGTGATTGAAATCGTCTCCGGAGCGTCGCGCGGTATTCGTTTATTAATGGAAGAAGAAGCCAGTGAGGGGCTGCCGCTGATTGGCCGTGTCGCCGCGGGTGAACCTTTACTGGCCCAGGAGCACATCGAGGCTCACTACCAGGTTGATGCCAACCTCTTCAAACCCACCGCTGATTTCCTGCTGCGCGTTAGCGGCATGTCGATGAAAGATATCGGCATTATGGATGGTGACTTACTGGCGGTACACAAGACTCAGGAAGTGCGCAATGGTCAGGTCGTGGTGGCGCGCATTGATGATGAAGTCACAGTGAAACGCTGGAAAAAGCAGGGTGCGATTGTGCAGCTGCTGCCAGAAAACAGTGACTTCCAGCCGATTGTGGTCGATACCCGTGAACAGTCACTCACCGTTGAAGGGCTGGCGGTGGGTATCGTACGCAACGGCGAATGGCTTTAATCCTTTAAATCCCCCACTACGGTAGCGCCTCTGCGCTGCCGTGGTTTGATTTGCCAAAATAACTGTAGCGCAGCACAAACCGGGACGGGCTGATGCAGCTGTTTTCCTCCTCTGATAAGACACTCTGGCGGCTGGCGCTGCCGATGATCCTTTCGAATATCACGGTGCCATTGCTCGGCGTGGTGGATACCGCGGTGATTGGCCATCTTGACAGTCCTATCTATCTCGGTGGCGTGGCAGTGGGTAGCACTGCAACCAGCTTCATTTTTATGCTGCTGCTGTTTTTACGCATGAGTACGACCGGACTGACTGCCCAGGCATTTGGTGCCAGCGATAAAACGGCGCTGGCGCGTGCGCTTACCCAACCGTTGTTTATCGCATTGATCGCAGGCGTGTTGTTTATGTTGTTGCGCACACCTGTCAGCAATCTGGCGGCTGCACTAATGGGGGGCAGCGTTGCGGTACAGCAACAGGCGCAACTGTTTATTCAGATTCGCTGGCTCAGTGCTCCCGCTACGCTGGCTAATCTGGTACTCCTGGGCTGGCTGTTGGGTGTGCAGTATGCACGTGCACCCGTTGTTTTGCTGGTGGTGGGCAACCTGGTCAATATTCTGCTGGATCTGCTGTTTGTGCTCGGCCTGCACTGGGGAGTGGCAGGCGCTGCTGCGGCTACGGCGCTGTCCGAATACGTCACCCTGGGTGTCGGGCTATTAATGGTAGCCAGGGTATTAAAGCTACGTGGTATTGATTTCACCCTGCTGAAAGAGAGCTGGCGCGGTGGTGCCGCCCGCCTGTTTCGTCTCAATCGCGACATTATGTTGCGCTCATTTCTGCTGCAAATCTGTTTTGCTTCTCTGACGATCTTTGGCGCGCGCATTGGGCCAGATGTGGTTGCAGTCAACGCGGTTCTGCTGATGTTTCTCACTTTCACAGCCTACGCACTGGATGGTTTCGCTTATGCGGTTGAAGCCTGCTCTGGTGAAGCGGTTGGTGCGAAAGATCGCAGCCAGTTGTTGCTGGTCTGGCACGCGGCATGCCGTCAGGCGGGGCTGGTGGCGTTGCTGTTCGCCATGATGTATGCCCTGTGCGGGGTGCAAATTGTCGGGTTGCTGACCTCGCTGGACGAACTCCGCACAGCCGCTGATCGTTACCTGGTATGGCAGGTGGTAATGCCCCTGGTGGGGGTATGGTGTTATCTGCTGGATGGCATGTTTATCGGCGCGACGCGTGGCAGGGAAATGCGTAACAGCATGGCGCTGGCGGCGCTGGGTTATGGTCTGTCGTTGCTCACCTTACCCTGGTTGGGAAATCATGGTTTGTGGCTGGCGGTGACGGTATTTCTGGCATTACGCGGACTCACGTTGTGGCTGGTCTGGCGCCGCCACTGGCGTCATGATAGTTGGTTTTCGTATAGTGGAATATAACTTGTTGATTACAGATTAATCCGTAAGTGTGCTGCCTGACATTCATTGTCTACTATAATTATCCTTAACAACGCAATTAAGTAGCGTGTTATATCGGTTTTTACCTTCAGGAAATGGGTATGCCGTCAACTCACTGGAAATGACATGGAGAACGGTTATGAACAAAGACGAAGCGAGTGGAAACTGGAAGCAATTCAAAGGGAAAGTGAAAGAAAAATGGGGCAAGCTGACTGATGATGATATGACCGTCATCGAAGGGAAACGTGACCAGCTTGTCGGTAAAATTCAGGAACGCTATGGCTACGCTAAAGACCAGGCCGAGCGTGAAGTGAAAGACTGGGAAAGTCACAACAAGGATCACCGCTGGTAACGGACCCGTTTAAGGACGATTCTCCTAAGCTCCGATCCTGATGATCGGGTTGGCACAAGGAGGTGCCATTTATCCCTTCCTCAACCGCTTTTTGCCTTCAACCTGATGATCATGATCGCAACTTTCATGATGGGTACAGGCTTCCACTTCGGCACAATTTTCACAGAGTCCATGGGCTTCAATCACGCTATGGCGCAACGCAAAACCCGCTTGTTCAGCCAATCCGGAGATGATCTTTTCAACGCCATGCGCATGTTTTTCACTGACGGCTGCACAGCGGTCACAAACCAGCATCACTGAGGTGTGTGCAGGTTCATCAAAATGATGGCAGACCACGTAGCTGTTGTTGGATTCAACGCGATGGATAAATCCCTGCTCCAGCAGAAAATCCAGTGCACGATAGATAGTTGGCGGTTTTGCCTGGGGTTCACTGACGCGCAATTGATCCAGTAAATCATAAGCACTGATCGATCCATTTTGCTCGGCCATCAGGCGTAGCACTTCGGCACGTTGTGTGGTCAGACGCACGCCGCGTTGCAGGCAAAGCGTTTCAGCCTGGTTCAGAAGTTGGTCTGGCGACAAATTTGACATAAGTTTTCTCCGGGTGCCGAGTGATGTTATTTTATCACACAAATTTTTACGCTGCTGTGATTGCTTTTCTCGCTGAAGATTGCCAGGAAAAATCTTGTTTTTCATAAGATTAATATCAGTGTTATTCCTCTTTTTTTCTCATATTGTCATCTGCGTTCCTTATTACGGATTTATTATCAAACCGGCTAATCAGTTTTTGCTTTGCAACTCACCGACTTAGCGTCTAAGGTTCAAAAGGGCTTAAGTAATAGCTGGCCTCAATTTAGATATCGTTTAATTTTTTGCATAAATACACGACAGATTGCTGCGCCAGCAGTCAATTCTGCGAATAGCAGTGCTATTTCCTTTTATTTCACAGCAATAAATCGTTAGCCCAGGTTCACAATAAGGGCTGGTAAATTGTTTCGTCGATGACTTAGTCACGACATTTGAAAGGTGATGGCAGGCTCATGGTGAAGACATTATTCAGGCGCAAAAAAGTTACTTATCTTGTTGTTTTGAATTCAGTATTTCTTTCCTCTTCAGCTCTGGCAGCAGGTACCTGGTACGACGCACGTAATGATGCAATGGGCGGCACAGGTGTTGCGTCTTCCACCTGGAGCTCCGCGGTACTGGCGAACCCGGCATTGATGACCAAAGCAAAACCTGATGATGACGTAAGCATCATTTTCCCTTCAGCGGGTGTGCAGGTTACCGATAAAGACAAACTGATTAATAAAGTCGATGACATTACGGATACTGTCGACCGTTATCAGGATGTCATCAATAACTTAACCTTCCAGGATTATCTCAACGGCTACCCGCAGCTTAAAGCCGCAGCAGGGGATATGGCGAATCAGTTGAGTGACCTGCGGGGCAACAAAGCAGATGGCTCGGCGGGCGTGGCGCTGGCTGTCACCGTGCCAAATGAGACGCTGCCCTTTGCGTTTATCACCAAGGCTTACGGCACTGCGCATGTTCGTGCGAATGTGGCGCAAAGCGATATAGATTATCTGAACGGCGTGGCCGACGGGACCATCATTCCGGTGCCGGGTGATGAAGATAATTTGCGCTCCAGTGCCAATGGGCTTGCGGCGTTAGTGACTGATTACGGTATTTCCGTGGCGCACCAGTTTACTATTGCGGGCCATCCAGTCTCTGTCGGCATCACGCCAAAACTGCAGAAAACCTGGTTGTATAATTACACCGCCAGCATTTACAACTACGACAAAAGCGACATCAACAACAGCCGTTATCGCAGTTCCGATACCGGTTTCAACGTGGATGCCGGTATCGCCACTGATTTTGCCGACAACTGGACTTTCGGTTTGACCGGTCAGAACCTGATTTCGCGCAACATCGATACCAAAGAAGTGGATGGCTATCGCGATACTTACCAAATCCGTCCGCTGGTCACTACCGGTCTGGCCTGGAACTACGGTCCTGTGACCCTGACTGGCGATGTCGATCTGACGCAAACTAAGCGTTTTAAATCAGAAGACAGTAGCCAGTATATCGGCGTCGGTGGCGAGTACCGTGTGCTGGACTGGTTGCAGCTGCGTGCCGGCTATCGCGCCGATATGAAGTCGAATGATACCAACGTTTTCACTGCCGGTTTTGGCCTGTCGCCGTTTAACAATACGGTACATCTGGATCTGGCCGGTTCGGTTGGCGCAGACAATACCTGGGGTGCGATGGTACAGCTCGGATTTAACTTCTGATTGATGTTCTTCACACCGACGGGCGGCTGTGTCGCCCGTCAATCCTGTGGTATGATTGCGCAGATTCTCATCACTTAACCCCGGATTTACTGCGTTTCATGACCGATACCTTCTCTTCGCAACGTTTTTCCATTGCTCCCATGCTCGACTGGACTGACCGTCACTGTCGTTATTTTCACCGCAAGTTAAGCGGCGATACGCTGCTTTACACCGAAATGGTGACCACCGGCGCAATCATTCATGGTAAGGGCGATTATCTGGCCTTTAGCGAGGATGAGCATCCGGTCGCACTGCAACTGGGTGGCAGCGATCCGGCGGCGTTAGCGCAGTGTGCGCAGCTGGCAGAAGCGCGTGGCTATGACGAGATCAACCTTAATGTAGGGTGTCCGTCCGATCGTGTGCAGAATGGTCGCTTCGGTGCCTGTCTGATGGGAGAAGCTGCGCTGGTCGCGGATGGTATTAAAGCAATGCGCGATGTGGTGAGCATTCCGGTGACGGTGAAAACCCGCATCGGCATTGATGATCAGGATAGCTACGCATTCCTGTGCGATTTCGTTGGTACTGTGGCGCAGCAGGGGGGTTGTGACACCTTCATTATACACGCGCGTAAAGCCTGGCTTTCGGGTCTGAGTCCGAAAGAAAACCGTGAGATCCCGCCACTCGACTATCCACGCGTCTACCAACTGAAGCGCGATTTCCCGCAGTTAACTATGGCTATCAATGGCGGTATCAAAACGTTGGAAGAGGCGAAAATCCACCTGCAACATATGGATGGTGTGATGATGGGACGCGAAGCCTATCAGAACCCCGGCATTCTGGCGCAGGTTGACCGTGAACTGTTTGGGCGTGATACCCCGGTGGTGGATCCTGTGGCGGTGGTGCGCAGTATGTACCCTTATATCGAAGCGGAACTGGCGAAGGGGACTTACCTTGGCCACGTCACACGCCATATGCTGGGGTTATTCCAGGGAATCCCGGGCGCACGCCAATGGCGTCGTTATCTGAGCGAAAATGCGCACAAACCGGGAGCGGATGTGCGTGTGCTGGAAGCCGCACTGGCACTGGTGGCGGATAAAATCCCACAGGAAGCCTGATTGGATTCGTAACGGCGCGATTTATCGCGCTATTACACCAGATCTATGATCTGGCATCACAGAACACGGTTTTGTTTACACCACAAGTTAGTGAATTTCACCATTTCATCTGCACGTAATTCGCACGACCTCCAACAATATCAGCGAGTTAGCGCAATTCTCATTCTGGCACGTATCTTGTAACGCCTCTCCTGTTACCAACACAGGAGAGCCTTCGTGGAAATATTATTTATTATCGGCTTTTTTCTCATGCTGCTGCTGACCGGCGTGTCATTGCTGGGTGTGATTGCGGCGCTGATTGTTGCAACGGTGCTGATGTTCCTCGGTGGGTTGTTTGCGCTTGTTATCAAATTGTTGCCGTGGCTGGTGCTGGCCGTGGTCGCCGTCTGGTTATATCGAGCCTTCACCACACCTGATGGTGAAATAAAGATGCAGCGACTGAAAAGAAAAATCAGTAAGTTAGAGAAGAATGGCTGGCGCTAAATGCGGGTGTGATCACAGAGTTAATCATTGCTTAGTACAAATACGCAATTAAACATATTTTTTACTTATGTTTTCTGCCAGGATAGCTGCCGTTGAGTCAACAATGAATTCATCGCCGCTGTCCCTACACCAGCGCGAACTATAAAAAAGAAAAAGGGGCTTCCTACGGGAAGCCCCGTTTGCTTTCTGGCGTCAGGGAATCAGCAGGCTGGATCCCAGCGTGGCGCGGCTTTCCAGCACCCGATGAGCCTCTGCCGCATCGCTCAGCGCAAATTTTTGCTGTTCCGGCACGGTGATTTTAATCGCATGGCTGGCGATCAGAGAAAACAGTTCAGCACTGGCGCTGTCGAGTTCTTCACGGTTAGTAATGTAGCCGAACAGCGAAGGGCGAGTGACAAACAGCGACCCTTTCTTATTCAGAATCCCCAAATCGACACCGGTTACTGCACCGGAAGCATTACCAAAACTCACCATAAGGCTATGACGGCGCAGGCTATCGAGTGAAGGTTCCCAGGTATCTTTACCGACTGAGTCGTACACCACCGCCACTTTTTTACCGTTCGTCAGCTCGCTAACACGCTGCGCAATATCCTCGTCGCGATAGTTAATGGTGGCCCAGGCTCCGGCATCTTTGGCCATCTGCGCTTTTTCGGCTGAGCCGACGGTGCCAATCAGGTGCGCACCTAACGCTTTCGCCCACTGGCAGGCAATCAGGCCAACGCCGCCAGCCGCCGCGTGAAACAGGAACGTCTCATCCGGTTTGACTTTATAGGTCTGGCGCAGCAGATATTGCACCGTCAGGCCTTTCAGGAACGAGGCGGCTCCCTGCTCAAAACTGATTCGTTCCGGCAAAATCACCAGACGATCTTCGTGCACATTGTGCGCCTCGCTGTACGCGCCGAGGGATGACTGGCAGTAGACCACGCGGTCGCCCGCCTTAAAACGCGTCACCGCAGAACCGACTTTTTTCACCACGCCCGCCGCTTCGGTGCCCAGCCCGGATGGCTTCGCCGCGACCGGATATAATCCGCTGCGCACGTAAGTGTCGATGTAATTGATGCCAATCGCCCGGTTTTCTACCTGCACTTCATGTTCAGCGGGATCGGCAAGATCAAAATCCACCCATTGCAACACTTCAGGGCCGCCGTGTTCGTTGAACTGAATACGCTTTGCCATTCTGACTCCTGTGATTGTTCAGCCTGTGACGTTATACTTGCGCGTCACTACTTAAGATCGGTAATGCATTCACTATGGCAGGAAATAAACCCACCAACAAATCGAACGAACCCCGCGACCGTCAGCTGGAAGGTGTGAAAATGCCGCCGCATTCCATTGAGGCGGAGCAGTCGGTACTCGGTGGGTTGATGCTGGATAACGAGCGCTGGGACAATGTGTCCGAGCGTGTGGTCGCGGATGATTTTTTCAATCGCTCACACCGGCTGATCTTCTCCGAAATGCAACGGCTGCTGGAAGCCGGCCAACCTATCGATCTAATTACGCTGTCGGAATCGCTGGAAACACGTGGTGAGCTGGATATGGCGGGGGGCTTTGCCTACCTGGCCGAACTGGCGAAAAACACCCCAAGTGCCGCGAACATTGGCGCTTATGCGGATATCGTACGTGAACGTGCGGTGGTGCGAGAAATGATCTCGGTGGCGAACCAGATCGCCGATGCCGGTTATGATCCGCAAGGGCGCAGCAGTGAAGATCTGCTCGATTTCGCCGAATCTAACGTCTTTAAAATCGCGGAACAGCGTGCCAATAAAGATGATGGCCCGAAAAACATTGAGCAAATCCTCGAAGCCACGGTATCGCGCATTGAATCGCTGGTTGCCACGCCGCACGATGGTGTTACAGGGGTGGATACCGGTTATCAGGATCTGAACAAAAAAACCGCCGGTTTACAGGGCTCGGATCTGATTATCGTTGCAGCTCGTCCGTCGATGGGTAAAACCACGTTTGCCATGAACCTGTGCGAAAACGCCGCCATGCTGCAGGAAAAACCGGTACTGATCTTCAGTCTGGAGATGCCCAGCGAACAGATCATGATGCGTATGCTGGCTTCATTATCACGCGTTGATCAGACCCGCATCCGTACCGGCCAGCTGGAAGATGAAGACTGGGCGCGTATTTCGGCCACCATGGGTATCCTGCTGGAAAAGAAGAATATGTATATCGATGATTCTTCTGGTCTGACGCCGACGGAAGTGCGCTCCCGTGCACGCCGTATCTATCGTGAAAACGATGGTCTGAGCATGATCATGATCGACTACCTGCAATTGATGCGTGTGCCATCGCTGTCCGACAACCGTACGTTGGAAATTGCGGAGATCTCGCGCTCGCTGAAGGCGCTGGCAAAAGAGTTGAATGTGCCGGTCGTGGCGTTATCGCAGCTGAACCGATCGCTGGAGCAGCGTGCTGATAAGCGCCCGGTCAACTCGGATCTGCGTGAATCCGGCTCGATCGAGCAGGATGCTGACCTGATCATGTTTATTTATCGTGATGAGGTTTATCACGAAAACAGCGATCTGAAAGGTATCGCTGAGATCATCATCGGTAAACAACGTAATGGACCGATCGGTACAGTACGTCTGACCTTCAATGGTCACTGGTCGCGTTTTGATAACTACGCAGGCCCGCAATACGACGACGAATAATCCTCTTTCCCCCTATGCATGCACGATTTGTGCATGCATTTCACGTCATCACAAAATAGTGTTGGACAACCCCGTCTTTAATCAGGTTATCTGTAGCAAAGCGCACCCTATTACGCTGTGGAAGCAGAATGACTCAGGTAGACGATTACGACCTTAAGATACTGACATTATTACAATCTAATGGCCGCCTCACGAACCAGGAACTCAGTGATTTGGTGGGCCTTTCGGCGTCCCAATGTTCACGCCGCCGCATCAATCTGGAACAGGCAAACCTGATTCTCGGCTATCACGCCCGGTTGTCGCCCGATGCTATCGGCCTCGGCATGGTGGGTTTGATTGAAGTGCGGCTGATTAATCACACCCCCGATTACGAAGAAAGTTTTCACCGGATGGTGGAGCAGGAAACCGCCATCGTCGATGCGTTTAAAACCACTGGCGACGCCGATTATCTGCTGAAAGTTGCCGTGTCTGACCTGGCTTCATTGAGTGCGTTAATCAGCCAGCTGGTGTCGGGTCATCAAAGCGTGGCCCATGTGAAAACGTCGGTGGTATTAAGCCGTTTAAAAGAGAACGGTTTGATGATAATTCCCGAGCACAAAACGCGCCAAAAAAGTGCGTGATGTGCTAGTCTGGTGCAGTTAATGCCATTCAAATGCAAAAAACGCGCACCAGATAACAGATTTGTGCATGGGTTTATGGATTAGTCATTCGTCAGTGCACAAAAACCTGCAATAAAGCGCCTTAGTTATCAATTGGATAATCACTGGCACCCATCGGCGACGAGCAGACGTCGCCGATGTGGTGCGTTTTTTGCATTTGAACCGCATCAATTGCAATGAGAAAAATCCATGGATAACGTTGTTCAACCTACCAAAATCCCCCATTCCCGCATTGAAGATGCTCTGGCGATTGTGCTGGGTACGCTGATGGTCTCCTTTGGTGTCATTATGCTGAAGCAGGCCGGTGCGCTCACCGGCAGCTCTGCCGGGATAGCTTTCTTAATTAGCTATCTGACGCCGCTTTCGTTTGGCAGCGCGTTTTTCCTGATTAACCTGCCGTTTTACTGGCTGGCAGTGCGCCGTATGGGCTGGGAATTTACCCTGAAAACCTTCTGTGCCGTGGCGCTGGTGTCACTCTTTACCCATCTGCATCCGCTGTTCATCCATTTTTCTGCGCTAAATCCGTTTTATGCGACATTGTTCGGTAACGTGGTGATGGGAATTGGGTTTATAGTGTTGTTTCGTCACAAGGCCAGCCTTGGTGGCGTCAATATTCTGGCGCTCTGGCTGCAGGACCGCATTGGTCTGCGCGCCGGAAAACTGCAAATGGCGGTTGACACCTGTGTGGTGCTGGCGTCGTTATTTGTGGTCTCTGTACCTATGTTGCTTGCCTCGATAGCGGGCGCGGTGGTCCTCAATCTGATCATCGCCATGAATCACCGCCCCGGCCGCTATATGGTTTGATGATGCATCGTTACCTGACTTTTATGACCAATCATGGAGATCTGCACCGTGTTTCAAAATGTTGATGCCTATGCCGGCGATCCGATTCTGTCGTTGATGGAAACCTTCAAACAGGATCCGCGTGACAACAAAGTGAATCTGAGCATCGGCCTCTATTACAACGAGCAGGGCATCATTCCTCAGTTGCAGGCCGTCGCCGCAGCGGAAGAACGCCTGCAGGCGGCACCGCATCAGGCTTCGCTCTACCTGCCAATGGAAGGTTTCGGTCCTTATCGTAACGCGATTGCCCCGCTGCTGTTTGGCAATGAGCACCCGATGCTGAAAGCCGGTCGCATTGCATCCATTCAGACGCTGGGTGGTTCAGGTGCGCTGAAAGTGGGTGCGGACTTCCTGAAGCGTTACTTCCCGAATTCAAATGTTTGGGTCAGCGATCCAACGTGGGAAAACCATATCGCTATCTTTAACGGCGCGGGTTTCGAGGTGAATACTTATCCCTGGTATGACGCAGAAACCAACGGCGTGAAATTTGATGCCTTTATCGCAGCGCTGAAAACCCTGCCGAAGCAAAGCATTGTGCTGCTGCATCCGTGCTGCCACAACCCGACCGGTGCCGACCTCACTGATGCACAGTGGGATCAAACCGTTGAGGTGCTGAAGGCGCAGGAACTGATTCCTTTCCTCGATATCGCTTATCAGGGCTTTGGCGCAGGCATGAACGAAGATGCCTATGCGATTCGCGCGGTTGCCGCAGCAGGTCTGCCGGCGCTGGTCAGCAACTCCTTCTCGAAAATCTTCTCACTGTATGGTGAACGCGTCGGCGGACTCTCTATTGTTTGTGATAGCGCAGAAGAAGCGGGCCGTGTGCTGGGGCAGCTGAAAGCGACCGTGCGTCGCAACTACTCCAGCCCGCCTAACTTTGGTGCGCAGGTGGTTTCCTGCGTACTGAATGATGAAGCGCTGCTGAAAAACTGGCTGGCGGAAGTTGAAGCGATGCGTGTGCGCATTATCGAAATGCGTCAGGCGTTAGTCGCGGTTCTGCGTGAGAAACTGCCGGGCCAAAACTTCGATTATCTGCTGAAGCAACGCGGTATGTTCAGCTACACCGGCCTCAGTGCACAGCAGGTTGATCGCCTGCGCGACGAATTCGGCGTGTACCTGATTGCCAGCGGTCGTATGTGTGTGGCGGGTCTGAACAGCCGCAACGTCCATCAGGTCGCAGAAGCCTTTGCTGCCGTGATGTAACGCCTGTCTCTGGCCGAATCTGAACCGCCATGCCTTCGGGCTGGCGGTTTTTTTCGCACATTTCCAGTCCGCTTTTTCCTTTACCTTTTGCCGACATGCTGCACACTTAAACGGTGTGTTTAATTCAGGATTCCAGTATGTGGCACCAGCAAACCTTAACGCTTAGCGCTAAACCCCGTGGTTTTCACCTGATCACTGACGAGGTCGTCGGGCAAATTCGTGCGCTATCAGATGTGCGTATCGGCCAGCTGCATTTGTTGCTACAACACACTTCAGCCTCGCTGACACTCAATGAAAATTGCGACCCCACGGTACGTAGCGATATGGAACAACATTTCCTGCGCCATGTGCCGGAAAATGCCCCGTATCAGCATGATTATGAAGGTGCAGATGATATGCCTGCGCACATTAAGTCATCGTTACTCGGCGTATCCTTGTTACTTCCGGTCAGCCGGGGACGGCTGGTATTGGGTACCTGGCAGGGGATTTATCTCGGTGAACATCGGGTACACGGCGGATCGAGGCGCATAGTCGCCACCTTACAAGGGGAGTCATCATGAACACTTCGGATTTACTGACGTATTGCATGAGCAAGCCGGGCGCGGAACAGAGCGTACACAGTGACTGGAAAGCCACGCAGATTAAAAGTGAGGGTATTTTGTTTGCCATGGTGCATGACGTTAAGGGGCGTCCAGCGGTATCGCTGAAAGCCACGCCTGCGCTGGCAGAGTTACTTCGCGAGGAGCATAGCGATGTGTTCCCAAGTGAGCATCTCAATAAAACCCACTGGAGTACCCTGTGGCTGGATGGTTCACTGAAGGATTCGCAGATTTACTATCTGGTGGATGCTTCCTGGCAACAGGCTGACGCCACGCGCGCGGCGGGCGTCAGCCATAACGAGGATTAAGCTGCAGCTTCCTCACGCAGGGTGTTGATATCAATTACAAAGCGGTACTTCACGTCGCTTTTCAGCATACGCTCGTAGGCTTCGTTGATTTGGTTCATGGCGATCAGTTCGATATCGGAAGTGATACCGTGCTTGCCACAGAAATCCAGCATTTCCTGGGTTTCCGCAATGCCACCAATCAGCGAGCCAGCGATGCTGCGACGCTTGAAGATCAGGTTAAACACCTGTGGTGCCGGGTGATCATGTTCCGGTGCACCCACCAGTGTCATATTGCCATCGCGTTTCAGCAGGGCAATAAACGGGTTGAGATCGTGCTGTGCTGCCACGGTGTTGAGGATGAAGTCAAAGCTGTTGAGGTGCTGTGCCATCTGATCGGCATCTTTCGAAATCACCACTTCGTCAGCGCCCAGACGTTTACCATCTTCGATTTTTGACGGTGAAGTGGTAAACAGCACCACATGCGCACCCATCGCATGTGCCAGTTTCACACCCATATGGCCCAGGCCACCCAGGCCGACAATCCCCACTTTTTTACCCGGACCGACGTTCCAGTGGCGCAGCGGCGAGTAAGTGGTGATGCCGGCACACAGCAGCGGTGCGACACCGGCCAGATCGAGGTTTTCCGGTACGCGCAGCACAAAGTTTTCATCCACGACCATGCTGGTGGAGTAGCCGCCGTAGGTGATGGCTTTGGTTTCGCGATCTTCACCGTTATAGGTGCCGACAAATCCATTTTCGCAATATTGCTCCAGTCCTTCCTGGCAGCTCGGACAGCTGCGGCAGGAGTCAACCAGACAACCTACACCTACCAAGTCACCCACTTTGTATTTGTGGGTGTGTGCGCCAACCGCAGTGACGCGACCAACGATTTCATGGCCCGGCACCACCGGGAAAATGGTGTTTTTCCATTCATTACGCGCGGTATGAAGGTCAGAGTGGCAGACGCCGCAGTACAACACTTCAAGCTGCACATCATGAGCGCGCAGTTCGCGCGGCTTATAGTCGAACGGGGCGAGTTTGGATTTCGCGTCCTGTGCGGCATAGGCATGCGTAATATTCATGGTGTCTCCAGTTACGATGTGTCGAGAGTTTTTTGCGGGATCCCGTCAACCGAAGCGGGCGGGATAAAGGCACGTTAAGCGTGCCAAAAAGGAACTGTGTAAGGATAGTCAGCCAGGTGGAAAGCGTATATGCCTGAAGTTGTCTGATTCTTGCCTGTTTCTGCATTTCGCTGCGGAATCCGGCAGAAAAAATCAGGCCCGCAATCGCGGGCCTGGGAAGGGAATTATTTAGTTAACATCGGTTTAAGGAAGCGTGCCGTGTGGGATTTTTCACACTGCGCCACGGTTTCCGGTGTCCCTGCTACCAGGATTTCACCGCCGCCGCTGCCACCTTCAGGGCCGAGATCGACAATCCAGTCCGCGGTTTTAATCACGTCAAGGTTGTGCTCAATCACCACGATGGTGTTGCCTTGGTCGCGCAGCTGATGCAGCACTTCCAGCAGTTGCTGGATATCGGCGAAGTGCAGACCGGTGGTCGGCTCATCGAGGATATAAAGCGTCTGGCCCGTACCGCGTTTCGACAGCTCGCGCGCCAGTTTAACGCGCTGCGCCTCACCACCGGACAGCGTAGTGGCAGACTGACCGAGGCGGATATAGGACAGACCCACATCCATCAGCGTTTGCAGCTTACGCGCCAGCGCAGGCACGGCATCAAAGAAGTCACGCGCTTCTTCAATGGTCATCTCCAGTACTTCGTGGATGCTTTTGCCTTTGTACTTAATTTCCAGCGTTTCGCGGTTATAGCGTTTGCCTTTGCACTGATCGCAGGGGACATAAATGTCCGGCAGGAAGTGCATTTCCACTTTGATCACGCCATCGCCCTGGCAGGCTTCACAGCGTCCGCCGCGTACGTTAAAGCTGAAACGGCCCGGGTTATAACCACGGGAACGCGCTTCCGGCACACCGGCAAACAACTCACGAACCGGGGTGAAGATGCCGGTATAGGTGGCCGGGTTAGAACGCGGAGTTCGGCCGATCGGGCTTTGATCGATATCGATCACTTTGTCGAAATGCTCAAGGCCGGCGATCTCGCGATACGGAGCCGGTTCGCCGCTGGTGGCACCATTTAACTGACGCTGAGCAATCGGGAACAAGGTATCGTTGATAAGCGTAGATTTACCGGAACCGGAGACGCCGGTGATACAGGTAAACAAGCCAACCGGCACCGTCAGCGTCACATCTTTCAGGTTATTGCCGCGTGCGCCAGTCAGCTTCAGCACTTTGGCCGGATCACCTTTGACGCGCTCCTTCGGTATGGCGATTTCACGTTTGCCGCTCAGGTACTGGCCGGTGAGGGAGTCTTCATGCGCCATGATGGCATTGACATCACCTTCCGCCACCACCTGGCCGCCGTGCACTCCGGCACCTGGGCCGATATCAATAATATGGTCGGCGGCACGGATCGCATCTTCATCGTGTTCGACCACAATCACCGTATTGCCGAGATCGCGCAGGTGAATCAGGGTGCTCAGCAGACGTTCGTTATCACGCTGATGCAGACCAATGGAGGGTTCATCCAGTACATACATCACGCCAACCAGCCCTGCACCGATCTGGCTTGCCAGGCGGATACGCTGTGCTTCACCACCGGAAAGTGTCTCGGCGGAACGCGACATGGAAAGATAATTCAAGCCCACGTTGACCAGGAAGCTCAGGCGATCGCCAATTTCTTTCAGCACTTTTTCCGCGATTTTGGCGCGCTGGCCGCTCAGTTTGAGTTCGCGGAAGAAATCCATCGCGTGACCGATGCTCATATCCGAGATGGTCGGCAGATTGGTATTTTCCACGAAGACGTGACGTGCTTCGCGGCGCAGGCGGGTACCTTCGCAGCTGGCACAGGCACGGTTGCTGATAAATTTCGCCAGTTCCTCGCGGACTGCGTTGGATTCCGTTTCTTTATAACGGCGTTCCATATTGTGCAGCACGCCTTCAAACGGATGGCGACGTACTGAGGTATCACCACGGTCGTTGATATATTTGAACTCGATGCTTTCCTTGCCGGAACCGTACAAAATCACCTGCTGTGCTTTGTCGCTCAGGCTGTTAAACGGGGCTTCGACATCGAAATCGAGATGCTCTGCGAGCGAGCGCAGCATCTGGAAATAGTAGAAATTACGGCGATCCCAGCCGCGAATCGCGCCGCCAGCCAATGAGAGTTCCGGGTTTTGTACCACGCGGTCAGGATCGAAATATTGTTGTACGCCGAGACCGTCGCAGGTCGGGCAGGCTCCCGCCGGGTTGTTAAACGAGAACAGACGCGGCTCCAGCTCGCGCATACTGTAGCCACAGATCGGGCAGGCAAAGTTGGCGGAGAACAGCAGTTCTTCGACGCTGCTGTCGTCCATATCCGCGACAATCGCCGTGCCACCGCTCAGCTCCAGCGCGGTTTCGAAGGATTCGGCCAGACGGGTGGCAAGATCGTCACGCACGCGGAAGCGGTCAATCACCACTTCGATAGTGTGCTTCTTCTGTAGTTCCAGCTTCGGCGGGTCGGAGAGATCGCAAACCTCGCCATCGATACGGGCGCGGATGTAACCCTGGGTCGCCAGGTTTTCCAGCGTTTTGGTGTGTTCGCCTTTGCGATCTTTCACCACCGGAGCCAGCAGCATCAGGCGGCGGCCCTCTTCCTGTGACAGTACCTGATCCACCATCTGGCTGACAGTCTGTGCCGCCAGCGTGACATCATGATCCGGGCAACGTGGTTCACCGACGCGGGCAAACAGCAGACGCAGGTAATCATGGATTTCCGTGATGGTACCAACCGTCGAACGCGGGTTATGGGAAGTGGATTTTTGCTCAATGGAGATGGCGGGCGAGAGACCTTCAATATGGTCAACGTCCGGTTTCTCCATTAAAGAAAGAAACTGGCGCGCATAGGCAGAGAGCGACTCCACATAGCGACGCTGACCTTCCGCGTACAGCGTATCAAACGCCAGAGAGGATTTACCGGATCCTGACAGGCCGGTAACCACAATGAGTTTGTCGCGAGGGATGATCAGGTTGATGTTTTTCAAATTATGGGTGCGGGCACCACGAACTTCGATCTTATCCATTCACCTTTCCCGGATTAGAAGCACTCGCCGCGCCTTGCCGACGGCGGCCAGAAGAAACGCGTATTATGGCACAAAAAATAGACTGAATAAATATCCAGTATTTTGTGTTTTTTTTGTCTATTATGGAAGCGCGCTCGAAAGTGGGAACAGCCGCCATGACGTGTTAGAATTGATCGTTTAGAATTGACGCATTAACTCATCGGGAGACAGCAACATGGCCAGTCGTGGCGTTAACAAAGTGATTCTTGTCGGGAATCTGGGTCAGGATCCGGAAGTGCGTTATATGCCGAATGGTGGTGCAGTTGCCAACATTACACTGGCTACGTCAGAAAGCTGGCGCGATAAGCAAACCGGTGAAAACAAAGAGATTACTGAATGGCACCGCGTTGTGCTGTTTGGCAAGCTGGCGGAAGTAGCCGGTGAATATCTGCGTAAAGGTTCGCAGGTCTATATCGAAGGTCAGCTGCGCACCCGTAAATGGCAGGACCAGGGTGGTCAGGATCGTTACACCACTGAAATCGTGGTCAACGTTGGCGGCACCATGCAGATGTTGGGTGGACGTCAGCAGGGCGCTAATACCGGTGGTGCGCCGATGGGCGGCCAGGGCGGCGGCAACAATAACGGCTGGGGCCAGCCGCAGCAACCGCAGCAGAGCAGCGGTAACCAGTTCAGCGGCGGCGCACAGCAGCGTCCGCAGCAGCAGAGCGCACCGGCAAACAATGAACCGCCGATGGATTTTGATGACGACATTCCGTTCTGATTCGATTTGCAGGCGTTATAAAACCCCGCTGGTCGGGGTTTTTTATCGCCCAAATCCCGCATACGAAAAAGGCCGCCTTGCGGCGACCTGTCCCGGTACTTCCCTGTACGACCATCCGTTATTTATACAGTTCTGCGGTCATATGAACACGATTATTGGTGTTCGCTTCGGTGATTTTGTACTGAGCACCCTGTTGCGCTGCCTGAGCGGCGATTTTGGCTTCTGCACCGTCCAGAGTTGAAGCGGAAGCGGTGATGCTCTGTGCGAAGCTGCCGAAAGAAACCAGTGACAGGGCCGCAACTGCAACGAAAGTTTTGATAGATTTCATGGTCATTTCCTCAGAGATAATTTTTAGTTGGTGGGGCGTTGTGCCCCGATGTGAGAAAGAATAGACCTGTAGCCCGGTAAGTAAAAGCTGAGGGTTTTGCTGAGAACATTCAAAAAAATTGATTAAATTCCATGTGCATCGCGACACGACAACGGAGTGCGATATATCACGAGATAGTCTTTCATTTAACCTTTTGCCACATGCCCTCTGAAGTGGCACAAAAAGCCGTTCATGCGCCATGCCGCTCCGCCATCCTGTCTGACCAATTATCCCGGCTGAATAAGGAGCGTGAGTGAACCTCAACCGCCGTACATTTTTATTAGCCCTCAGTGCGCTGGGCGTGGTGCGCAATGTTCAGGCGTTCACTGCGGAAGATCCTTTGCCACTGGATGTCGCGTTAGTTTCACCGTGGATGGCGAATCAGGTGGCACTGACGCGTAATAACCTGTTGTTTCTTGGCTTGCCGCGCTATGCCAAAGATAAGCCGACGCCGTCACTGGCGCGACGTGAATCCGATGGCACCCTGCGACCCTTTCCGGGCAATAGCTGGAATGAATGGCAACCCGGCAAGGATGGACGCAATGCGTTTGTTTACCTGAATTCCGTGCATATTTTTGCCGATGATACGGTGTGGTGTGTCGATCAGGGTTCACTCAGCGCGGGGGTATTCTCGCCAGAAGATGCGATACCGCAACCAGGGGCGCAGAAACTGGTACAGCTGGATGCCCACAGTGGCGCAATCCTGCAAATCCTGCGTTTTGACGATGAGATCCTGCCGCCAGGCGCGCAAATGAATGATTTGCGATTCCACGGCAACGCGCTGTATATCAGCGATTCCGGCCTGGGCGGCATCATCGTGCATGACATGGTCAGTGGCAAAACGCAGCGCCGCCTGTCAGGTATGCGCGTGGTGAAAGCGTCAGATAAAGCCCCGCCCGCGATGTTAGCCGGGGTCAAAGGGGGTAAAACCTTCCATCCGCCCAATAGCGATATGATCGAAATTACCGCCGATGGCCAATGGCTGTATTGGGCTGCACCGACCGGCCCGCTATATCGAGTCGAGACCCGCTGGCTGCAACAAACTGAGCTGAGTGATGAGCAACTCATCAGTCATGTTGAGCAGGTATACGACAATAATTTCTCCGGAGGTTGTTGCATGGACTCGGCGGGAAATGTCTATTTTTCCGAAACCGTGACCCACAATATTCGGGTCCTGGCTCCCTCCGGTGAGACACGGGTACTGACCAGTGATAAGCGGCTACTGCGGCCGGACGGTACCTTCATCAGTCATGACCGGCAGTTCTACATCCCGGTAAAACAACCGCTGGCAGCGCAACCCGGCGCAGCTGCGTGCTTCGCCATTTATAAGCTGTCACTGCCAGATGAGTTTCAGGGGATCAGCCTCGGCGGCGCGGTTACGGGTTAACGGCTTCCACCTGCCAGCTGGCAAGCAGTTCGGCTGTCGGGCGAACCTGTACGGGATTGCCCGGCAGAATCAGATCTGCCCAGACTTCGTTATGCTGGTTGATGAGCTGTTCGGCAGAAACAAAGGTACGATCGGCAGTGGTGTGCGCGTCGGCTGCAACGGTGATGCGATAGCCGAGGCTGGCACCCACTTTGAGCGTGGTATCGACACAATAATCGGTCGCACAGCCACAGATCACAAAAGAAGTAATGCCATGCTGTTCCAGCTTTGCCGCCAGGTCGGTCTGCCAGAAGCCGTCACAGGCGGTTTTATTGACGTAGAGAGCGTTAGCCGGTTGGTGAAGCTCCGGTACGATGCCCCAGCTTGCGCTATTGGCTTCCAGCCCGGGGCCGACGTGCTGAATGAAAATCACCTGGTCGGCGGCGGCGATTAGCTGATTAATACGTGCGCAGCGTCCGGCACGATCAAAACGCGGTGTCGCCAGCACACCGTCCTGCATGTCCACCACCATCACTACATTGTTGCCCATCATTGCCTCCTTTATATGCCTGCGTGCCAGTGTGGCGCTGAAACTCATCACAGGCAAAGCAAATCTGTTTTGCATTTCACCCGGCAGGCGGGGCATGCTGGTTATCTGATTAACGATGGAGGTGTGCTGTGTCTGTGGTCCCTGCAATTTTCCCCTGTGAGCGCGATCGGGCGCAGTTCCAGCAATTTGCTGAACTACCGGGCATTGAGCTGTATCAGGCGCACATCTCCCGCTATGCCTTTGAACCGCATACCCACGAAGCCTTTGGCATCGGTACTATTGAGTCTGGAGCGCAGCGCTTCCGTTATCGCGGTACCCACTACACCGCGCCGCAGCATTCTCTGGTGATGATGAATCCTGATGAGTTGCATACCGGCGAGTCAGCCTGTGAGGAGGGCTGGCGCTACCGGATGATCTACATTCAGCCGGATGAGATGGAGAGACTCACCGGTGACCGTAGCTGGTGGTTTAGCGACGCGTTGCGCACCGATGTACGCCTGGCGCAGCCCTTTTCTTTGCGGCTGGCGGCCTTATGCCAGGCTGGAACGGCTCTGGAGCGTGAAGGTTTGCTGATCGAGTTGCTGGAGTTGTTGCGTCCGCTGGCACGGCGCGGGCAATCCCGCCAGGCCGAGGGGGGACACCGTTTCGATCAGGTGAAAACCTATCTGCGGGATAACCTTGCTGAGCCGGTCAGGCTGGATGAACTGGCGGCGTTGGCGGGGCTATCACCGTGGCATTTTCTGCGCAGTTTCCGCCAGCAGTTTCATGTGACGCCACATCAGATGCTGATGGCATTTCGTCTTTATGACGCCAAATTGCGTCTGGCTCAGGGGGAGAGTGCGGCGGCGGTGGCTGCTGCCGTTGGCTTAACCGATCAGGCCCACCTGACGCGAGCCTTCGCCCATCGTTATGGTATTACCCCTGGCCGCTACCAGAAACAGGTCTTTCCCGCGCGCTAACAGCAATCTGCTACAAGCCTTTGCTGCGCTGTTCCGTCACACTGTGGCGGAATTGTGATAAAGGAAGAGATTATGTTAGCTGGAATATTGTTCGCGCTGGCGGCGGGATTGATGTGGGGGCTGATCTTTGTCGGCCCGCTGCTGGTGCCGGATTACCCCGGAACGTTGCAGTCCGCAGGGCGCTATGTTGCGTTTGGACTGATTGCGTTACCCCTCGCCTGGCTGGATCGGCGGCGTCTGCGTCAGCTGGCGCGCAAAGACTGGGTGGAAGCGCTGAAACTGTCGCTGGTGGGTAATCTGATGTATTACGCCTTTCTTGCCAGTGCCATTCAGCGTACCGGCGCACCGGTCTCCACCATGATTATTGGCACCTTACCGGTGGTAATGTCGGTAACCGCTAACCTCTGCTATGGGCATCTGGAAGGGCGCTTGCCATGGCGGCGTTTAACGCCCGCCTTGCTGATTATTTCTTTGGGGCTGGTATGCGTCAACGCCGCCGAGTTACAGGCGCAGGGGGCGGCGCTGGACTGGCCACGTTATCTTACCGGCCTGTTGCTGGCAGTGCTGGCGGTGGGCTGCTGGACCTGGTATCCGTTACGTAATGCTCGCTGGTTGCGCAGCCATCCTCAGCACAAACCCGGCAGCTGGGCGACAGCGCAGGGGCTGGTCACGTTACCTCTGGCGCTGGTGTTTTATCTGCTGGTGTGTGGGCAGATCCACTGGCAACAGCCGGGATTCGGGCTGCCGTTTGGCCCGCAACCCGAGGTGTTCCTGCTCCTGATGCTGGCGATTGGCCTGTTCTGTTCATGGCTTGGGACACTGTGCTGGAACGCGGCCAGTCAGCGTCTGCCTACGGTCATCATGGGGCCATTGATTGTGTTTGAAACCTTGTCCGGGCTGTTCTGGACTTTCCTGTGGCGACAAAGCTGGCCACCCGTGTTAACTGCGGTAGGGATCTGCTGTCTGATCATGGGGGTTATCGCGGCAATGCGTATCAAACCGCAGCCTGTGGTGACATCGTTGGAAATTTAAGCGCATGAGGATGCCGGCTCCGATGCTGGCATCCTGAAATACCAGCGTTTTTAAGAATAAGACCAGCCCGAAATCCTCTCTGTTTGCCAATTCTGCGCTAAAAAAACCGCGTCTTATAACAATCTCCCGCCTCTGTGTGACCATTTCTACATTTAAATGGCATATCCGTACACTGATATCAGGTTGAAATTTGTCCTGATGTTGGCTGTATTTACCCGGTAAAAGGGTTGGTGAGCGTACCCGCGCGTGCGAACCAGGGATAAAACCCGCTGTCATCAGGGGCTTTTTAGCGCCTTTTGGCACTGATATTGCGCTGCCGGAACCATCATTTCCTTAAGGCGTTGCAGATTCGTTGAGATTCTTGCGCCATCGCTGCGCGGGAAACTGTTTAAGTTTAACGATGAATAGTGAGGTGATATTAATGCTACAGGCAAAGGGGATCACTTTATTGTTTAGTATTGATAACGTTTCTCTTCAGGATAATTCCTGGCATTGAAAGCACGAATAGTTCTTTGGCAGTGGAAGGGGGTGATCGCCAGATTCTGACGTAGATCCAGTTTAAAAAAGAGTATGGTGAGAAGGATTTCACAGGGGTTGTTCATCAATGCTAAACAGAATAGTCTGCATTCAGTGCAGAGCATTAATGTTGATTAAGTAATAATGAAAGCCCCAATCTCACCGTAATGAGATTGGGTCGGGCGTAAATAGCTTGAATAGCGAGATTTTTGCTGATGTGAATCAATTTTACCGCAAAAAAAGAAGCAATTCCCTGATGAAACTCATCAGGAAAGCATGGTGCGAATTGTTATGTTACGAACACTGAATTAAATGACCTTCATCTCTTCTGGTAAGAACAAATCCCAGCATTAAATCAAATTACAACGGTCGCGATAGTGTTAGCGATTATCTGTACCTGAGGGATAGTGATAAACGCTACGGCTAATATCCAGCAAACGGCAGCTGCGACGGGTTCCAATGTCGAAGGTGGTTTGCAGAAAGTTAACCGCCTGGCGCTTTTCATTGGTGGTGAAGAAGTTTTTCAGTACGCTTTGCAGCATCTCCTTATCAGAACTGAGTGCCTGTAGTTCGCGGGTGAGTATCTGGAGCTTGTCCTCCAGTTCTTTGATTTTTCTACCTTCTTCGGAAGAGAGTCCGGAGAACTTTTTCTTCCAGCTATAGAAAGTGGCCTCGGAAATGCCAAGCTCCTCACAAATCTCCCTGACTTTCACTCCCGTTTCAGAAGCTTTAATGGCATTTGTGATTTGCTCTTCGCTATATCGTGACTTTCTCATAAATGCTATTACCTTTCTTATCAATTAGTGGATGAGAATTACTGTATTAATATCTGGTACTGCAAAAACACTATTAATTCAGTATTAAAGTGCGCGATTAGAATTGCGAGGATTAAATTAAGTTATTTGTAATAAATATCATCATGGGATAAGTCTTATTTTATTCTGATTGCTGTTGAACACCTTCCTGGTATTGGGTTTTTGATATAGATTTATTTCATCCCAACTGCGGAAAAATTCTACATTCATTGGAAAATCAGCATGACCTGCTTGCAAAAGTGACAGGATGTGCCAGTAAGCTTTTAGTCGAAATTGAGACTGAAATCGTTTACATCCGCAGGGTTTCGCGCCGGATTTAATCGGAATTTTCCTGAATTCATTCTCTGAATCCTGATGCGAGTCTCATTTTTCGGACCAGCATGGTCTGAAGTTATTAATTTAAGTCAGGCCCACTAAGACTTGTTTAATTCTTTTCAAGGACGTTGTACCGCTTGCAGTAGCAGTAAGTAATACTAAGGACGAGTTGATGAAATTAAGCGTAATGTCAAATGCCGCCTGGATGATGTCTGAGAAGATCGTCTCTGTTTTTGGCGTCATATTTGTTACCTCCTACGTGGCAAAATCCTTTGGCCCAACGGTGTTTGGTCAAATGGCGTTTTCGACCTCACTTTTCTCTATGGTGCAGACCGTAGCGATGTTTGGCACCGAAACGATACTGTTCAAAACCATCAGTAAGAGTGCGCCAAAAGGCGTACGTCTGATGAACGTGGCACGTACGTTGCGGTTAGCGTTATTGGTGCTGACCTCGCTGCCGGTATTGATTTGGGTCTGGTACAACATGCAGGAAAACTTCCTTGCGTTTGCGCTGGCCTCGTTCATCGCCTCGGTATTTGTCACCCAGGACACCTTCAGCGTGTATAACAATGCGCGTCTGGCTTCACGTCTCAATACCATTGCGAACTCTGTCGGTCTGCTCCTCGGCTTCGCGCTAAGTTTCGGCATTGCCTGGTTCCGGCTGAGCCCGTTATGGCTGACCCTGTCGATCGTGGCCGTGACGCTGGTTCCCTATGCTATCAAGCGCTACAACTTTTACCGCGAGAACCAGGAGCAATCACCGTCGCGCGTGAAACGTGGCCCTTATCTGCGTTATCTGCTGTATGCCGGCCTGCCATTGGCGATCTCCAGCATCTTTATTTCGGTACAGGTGAAAACCGCGCAGATGTTTCTGGTCGGTATCGCTTCAGCACGCGATCTGGGGTTGTTCGCTGCGGCCAATACCATTTCGGCCTCGTGGACCTTTATTCCACTGGCCATCATCACTTCCAGCTTTTCGGAAATATTCAGAGAGCGCGGCGAAGCGGCAATTAAGCTCACGGCGCGTCTGAATGGGTATGTGTTGGGTGTCTCACTGATTCTGTTATTTGTCATCGCCTTATATGGTGAAAAAATAATCATTGCTTTATATGGTCACGATTACACGCAGTCAGGAAGTCTCATTACGTTGCTGTCGATAGCCTCCAGTTTTTCGGCGATGGGGACCGTCGCGTACCGCTATATCGTTAAAGAAGGTGGATTTAATTATCTGCTCAGGAAAATTCTCTGCCTGGTCGCCATCGGCCTTCCGCTGTCGTGGTGGCTGATTCAGGGGTACGGCATTATGGGCGCTGCCTGGAGCGTTTTCCTGACGGAACTTCTGTCCCTCACCGTAATGAATTACTTCTTCAGAAACGGCGTCATTTACAAGATTCAGGTTTCCTCACTCAACTACAAAACCTACAAATGAGGTCAGATATGCTTAAGTTGAAAGATGAACTGAGAAAAAGTGTGCGGTATTTCATCAGGAAAATGCCCTGGGCTTATCAGGATCGGATTTTTTACTTTCGTAAATTCCGGCGCTTACCCAATCTGCGCGAACCGAAAGTATTTAACGAGAAGATCCTGTACCGTAAGTTTGTTTATGGCGATTACCAGAATTATGGGCGCCTGTCGGATAAATATTCGGTACGTGACTACGTCGCCGAGAAGGTCGGCAGTGAATATTTGATTCCATTGCTATATGAAACCAGCGATCCGCATTCACTGCATACGCTGCCGAGCTGGAAGAACACGGTGATCAAGCCGAATCACGGCTCCAATATGGTGGAAATCCTGTTGGAAGAACCGGATGCGCTGAAAAAGCAGCAGATCATCAGCAACTGCCAGCGCTGGCTGAAAAAAGACTATGCCGATGAGGCGCGTGAGATTCATTACCGTTACATCAAGCCGCGCATTCTGGTGGAGAAATACATTGGTGATGGCAAAACCGCGCCGGTTGATTACAAGTTCCATATGTTTAATAAACGCGATGGCAACTTCGAGTTTGTGTTGCAGGTGATTTATAATCGATGCAATCCACTGATATCAATGAATTTTTATGTGAATAACTTGAATGAGGCCTATCATAAAATTCGTGATACCGGATTGGATATCTCATCGCAGTTGGCAGCACTGCAACATGCCTTAGCGTTGAGTAAGAAACTGGCGAGTGACTTCGATTATGTTCGTGTTGACTGGTATATCCACGAACATCAGGTTTATTTTGGCGAGCTGACTTTTACGCCTGGCGCTGGGATGGTTACCGGACTGGATCGTGGGCTTAATCAGATGATGGGTGATATGTGGATTCAGGACCGTCTCGGTGCGAAGACGCCGGGCGGTACGGTGGGGGATGTCAAGATCCCGGCCGTGTTGAAGAAAATTTGAAATCACACAGCAAAATAAAAAACCCCGCGATGCGGGGTTTTTTATTGGCGGAAATCAGGGCATTGGCCAATCGGCAGGGGTCTGGCTCATCACCTCGACGAAGGCGTTTTTGGTGATTTCCATAAAGTTATGCAGATTTTCCATGCTCAGGGTGATTCCCAGCAGGCCGGTGACAAACCAGCAGGACATGCCCAGGCCGATTCCGCCGCACATCAGCGCCATCACATGGTGGCTGTTCTGACGAAAACGAATTTTCAGGGTGCTGGCGAAAAACATCATTATTGCGCTCAGCAATTCCCAGCGCATAACGATAAGACTGGTGGTTAAAGTAGCCATCTGCAACGAACCTCTATGAATCAGTAACATCCCTGACATTCATCGGACATCACTGGCGGCAAAGAAGGAAGGTCAGGGAGGCCCTTCAGGCCGTCGTATTACGCATTATTTTGTGACTTGGGTCACATTATATCATTCGATTTGAAATTTTGAACAAAATTTATACCTGGTATGGTAGAAAAAATTTTATCGAAGTCAGATGCGGCATTTATGCGGATTGTGCAAATAATTGCACGGGTGGGTAGCGGCGCGATTTATCGCGCGCCTGGCAGGCAGGGTGCGCCCGCAGGGGGGCGCGCAGACAGGATTAGCGGATCGGGCAACACTCGCCGGTGGTTCGCTGGGTAAAGCTGGCCAGGTTTTCGTTGCAATCAAAGCTCACCAGGCGTGGACGCTGGATCATCGCCTGACGACGCATGGTGTGGCGATAGGCAGTCGGTGTTTGCGAGAACTGACGACGAAACACGCGGGAAAAAGTCTGTTGCGAGTCATAGCCGTACTGCATCGCGATATCAAATACCGGGCGTTGCGTCTGGCGCAGCGCTTCTGCTGCCAGCGTTAAACGCCGCTCGCGGATATAGCCGCCCAATGTTTGTTTCGTCACGGTACGGAACATACGTTGCAGGTGCCATTTTGAATAACCTGATTTGGCCGCTACTTCATCAATTGACAGGGTTTTATCCAGATTCTGATCGATCCAGTGCGTCAGTGAATGAATGATTTCCTCTTGCATCATAACCACATCCTTCTGAGTAGAGATTCGAAGTTTCAATGGGGAGCGAGTATAATTCCTCAAGTTAACTTGAGGTAAAGAGCCAAATGAAAAAAGAACGCAACTACCCGAAGCCGGTGCTGACGCCGGGCGAAGTAGCGAAACGCAGCGGCGTGGCCGTCTCGGCGCTGCACTTTTATGAGACCAAAGGATTGATCTCCAGTACGCGCAATAACGGCAATCAGCGGCGTTACAGCCGCGATGTGCTGCGTCGCGTGGCGATCATTAAAATTGCGCAACGTATCGGCATTCCTCTCGCCACGGTAAGCGATAGCCTGATGCATGTACCCGCCAACAAACGTATGTCGACCCAGGAATGGGATGCGCTGACCCAGCACTGGCGCGAGGAGCTGGATAAACGCATCGAAACACTTACGCGGCTGCGTAACGATCTCGACGGGTGTATTGGTTGCGGCTGTCTGTCGATGCGCGATTGTCCGCTGCGTAACCCCGGTGACCGTTTGGCAGAGCAGGGGTCGGGTGCTGTGTTACTCGATCCGCAACAGGACGAGCAGAAACGCTGAGACGCCATCATCTATACTTGCCGGGTCAATCCATTGGTCAGGAAGCCATGATGATCACCGTTCACCATCTTGAAAATTCCCGTTCACATCGGGTGCTGTGGCTGCTGGAAGAGTTATCGGTGCCTTATCAAATCAAACGCTACCAACGTGAAGGCACCTTGCTGGCACCGGAGTCGCTGAAAAAAGTCCATCCGCTGGGCAAATCCCCGGTGATCACCGATGGCAATCGGGTGGTGGCGGAGTCCGGGGCCATCCTCGAATATCTGGCAGAAAAATATGACGCCGAGTATCGGCTGAAACCTGCCGATGAGGATGCGCAGATTCAGGCCCGCTACTGGCTGCATTACGCCGAGGGGTCGCTGATGCCGTTGCTGGTGATGAAACTGGTGTTCGGCCAGTTGGGCAAAAAGCCGGTGCCCTGGCTGCTGCGTCCGGCGGGCAGGGTACTCAGCGCGGGTATCCAGAAAGCCTGGCTGAACAAGCAGCTGGCGCTGCATGGCGGCGTGATTGAGCAACATCTCAGCCAGCATCCTTACTTTGCCGGTCATCGTTTCACCATCGCCGATATCCAGATGAGTTTCCCGTTGCTGGCAATGCGCGCGCGTACCGGTCTGCGCGATATGCCCGCCAGTCTGCGCTGGCTGGAAGGGATGGAACAGCGGGCAGCCTGGCAGCGGGCGCTGGAGCAGGGCGGCCCGATAAATTTCAGCGGTTAAATCCGTTATGCCAGATTATCAGTTGAAAACCGCCGGTCATTCACCGGATAATCGTTTGCCTTTTTTCTGAGTTTCCCCTTTTACGACCAGAAATACGCGGCTACGTAAACGTTTGCTTTGTTTCTTCACCGGAGAGACGTGCACCAGGACGGCAGGCAAACGGTAGCCGTGCGGCCACTCACAACACAAAAAATGCAGAGGATTAATTATGTCTGGCGATTCTCGCCCGGCCAGTGGAAAACTGGACGCCTGGTTTACTATTTCAGCACGCGGTAGCAGCGTGCGTCAGGAAGTGCTGGCAGGGTTAACCACCTTCCTGGCAATGGTTTATTCCGTCATTGTGGTGCCGGGGATGCTCGGTAAAGCAGGTTTTTCTCCGACGGCGGTCTTCGTCGCGACCTGCCTGGTGGCAAGCTTCGGTTCCATCCTGATGGGGTTGTGGGCCAACCTGCCCATGGCTATCGGTTGTGCTATCTCGCTGACCGCCTTCACCGCCTTCAGCCTGGTGCTGGGGCAGCATATCAGTGTGCCGGTTGCCCTTGGGGCAGTGTTCCTGATGGGGCTGCTGTTTACCGTGATCTCTGCCACCGGCATTCGTGCGTGGATTCTGCGTAACCTGCCGATGGGTGTCGCGCATGGCACGGGCATCGGTATCGGCCTGTTTCTGCTGCTGATCGCTGCCGATAGCATTGGCCTGGTGGTGAAAAATCCGGCGGCGGGCTTACCGGTAGAGCTGGGGCACTTCGCCTCCTTCCCGGTGATCATGGCGCTGGTCGGGCTGGCAGCCATCTTCGGTCTGGAAAAACGCCGTGTACCGGGCGGCATCCTGCTGACCATTGTTGGGATCTCGATTGTCGGATTGATTTTCGACCCGGCGGTGAAGTACCAGGGGCTGTTTGCCATGCCGAGCCTGAAAGATGCCAGCGGCCAGTCGCTGGTGTTTAGCCTCGACATCATGGGCGCGCTGAAACCGGCAGTGTTGCCAACGGTGCTGGCGCTGGTAATGACCGCCGTGTTTGATGCCACTGGCACCATTCGTGCGGTGGCCGGGCAGGCCAATTTGCTGGATAAAGACGGGCAGATCATTAACGGCGGTCGTGCTCTGACCACCGACTCGGTCAGCAGCTTGTTTGCCGGCCTGGTGGGCGCATCTCCGGCAGCGGTGTACATCGAATCGGCGGCAGGTACGGCGGCGGGTGGCAAAACCGGTCTGACGGCGATTGTGGTTGGCCTGCTGTTCCTGGTGATTCTGTTTATGTCGCCGCTGGCGTATCTGGTCCCTGCTTACGCCACCGCGCCTGCGCTGATGTACGTGGGTTTGCTGATGCTGAGCAACGTGGCGAAGATCGATTTCAACGATTTTGTTGATGCCATGTCCGGCCTGCTGACGGCGGTGTTTATCGTGCTGACCTGCAACATCGTTACCGGCATCATGCTTGGCTTTGCTGCGCTGGTGATTGGTCGCCTGTTTGCCGGTGAGTGGCGTAAGCTGAATTTCGGCACCGTGGTGATTGCTGTGGCGCTGGTGGCTTTCTACGCCGGTGGCTGGGCCATCTGATCTGAAAATCTCCTGAAGTCCGAATTATTATCTTTCCTTGCTGTGCCGCACGTCGGGTTTTCCTGTCGTACGGCATTTTGTTTTACACTTTCCGTTGCTACAACATCGCTTTAACGATTACGATTCGCCTAAGGAAAGCATGGAAATCTTCTTTACTATTCTCATCATGACGCTGGTGGTGTCGCTCTCCGGCGTCGCGGCACGAATTTTACCGTTTCAAATCCCACTGCCGCTGGTGCAGATTGCTGCCGGTGCGATGCTCGCCTGGCCCACCTTTGGTCTGCATGTCGATTTTGATCCCGAACTGTTTCTGGTGCTGTTCATTCCGCCCTTGCTGTTCGCAGACGGCTGGAAAACGCCGATCAACGAATTCCTGCACCACGGGCGCGAGATCATCGGCCTGGCACTGGTGCTGGTGCTGATCACCGTCGTCGGGATCGGTTACCTGATTTACTGGCTGGTGCCGGGCATCCCGCTTATTCCCGCCTTCGCCCTGGCGGCGGTACTGTCACCCACCGATGCGGTGGCGCTCTCCGGTATCGTCGGTGAAGGGCGTATCCCGAAGAAAATTATGTCGATTGTGCAGGGCGAAGCCCTGATGAACGATGCATCCGGCCTGGTGTCACTGAAATTTGCCGTCGCCGTGGCGATGGGCACCATGGTGTTCACCTGGGGCGGAGCCAGCGTTGAGTTCCTCAAAGTGGCGGTGGGCGGCCTGGTGGCGGGTGTCGCAGTCTGCTGGTTGTATGGCCGTTCGCTGCGTCTGCTGAGCCGCTGGAGTGGTGATGACCCGGCGACCCAGACCGTGTTGCTGCTGTTGCTGCCGTTTGCCTCATATCTGATTGCTGAACATCTCGGCGTGTCGGGCATCCTCGCGGCGGTGGCGGCGGGTATGACCATCACCCGTTCCGGCATTATCCGCCAGGCTCCGCTGGCGATGCGTCTGCGTGCCAACAGCGTCTGGCAGATGCTGGAGTTCGTGTTTAACGGCATGGTGTTCCTGATGCTGGGCCTGCAATTGCCGGACATCCTCGAAACCTCCGTGGCACAGGCCAACGCCGATCCCAATGTTCAGCTGTGGATGCTGTTCACCGACATCGTGCTGGTGTATGGCGCGCTGATGGTGGTGCGTTTTGGCTGGCTGTGGCTGATGAAACGCGGCAGTCAGCGTTTCCTGAAGAAAAAGCCGCTGGAGTTTGCCAGCTATTCGCTGCGTGAGCTGCTGATTGCCTCTTTCGCCGGGGTACGCGGTGCGATCACCCTCGCCGGTGTGCTGTCAATTCCACTGTTTCTCACTAACGGCGATGCTTTTCCGGCGCGTTACGAGCTGGTGTTTCTCGCCACGGGTGTGATTCTGTTCTCGCTGCTGGTGGGTGTGGTAGTGCTGCCGCTACTGCTACGCGGTATTCAGGGCACTGACAAAGTGGGACATCGTCGCGAGGTGCAAAGCGCGCGTGCGGCAATGGCCACGGTGGCAATTGATAGCCTGCATAAGATGGAAGAACGGCTGGAAAAAGACACCGAAGAGAACATCGACCCGGAGCTGTTGAAAGAGGTGAGCCTGCGGGTGATTGGTAACCTGCGTCGTCGCGTCGTCGGGAAAGACGAGCTGGAGCAGGCGCTGTTTGCCGAAAATCTGGAACGCCGCTTCCGTCTCACGGCCATCAGGGCAGAACGCGCCGAGGTATACCATCTGCGCGCGACCCAGCAAATCTCCAATGAAACCATGCAGAAATTGCTGCGCGATCTCGACCTGCTGGAAGCCCTGCTGATCGAGAAAGAGGAGTAACGGAGGGGCCGCGCATCACACTGAGATGCGCGGTGCATTATCCGGCCAGTGCTCACGGCAGCAGGCAATCCACGCCTGGGCACTGCGTGACAAATAGCTGCCTTCCCGCCAGATCAATCCCAGGCTCCACTTCAGCTCCGATTCCAGCGGTAGCCACAGTAACGATTGTTTATCCAGACGCTGACAAATCGGCTCCGGCAGAATCGCCAGCCCCATTTCTGCCTGTACCATCGCCGCCAGAAAATCCCACTGACCGCTGCGCACCGCGATATTCGGGGCTAGTCCCAGGCGATGAAACGCCTTCATCAGCTGCCGATTCAGGGAAAACTCTTCGTTGAAAATCAGCAGCGGATGTTCCGCCAGTTCGCCTAAGCCAAGGTGGGTACGATTAAGCCAGGGCGCGGTGCGGGGCAGCAGTACACACAAGGGATGGTGCATCAATTCCAGCGTGTTGAGAGGGAGGTCGGGGTCAACCGGCAGAGCGGTCAGCGCGATATCGAGGCTGCCATCCAGCACTGCCTGCTGCACAGTAAGACCACCAAATTCGGCGATCTTCAGTTCAACACCCGGATAGCGGCGGCGAAACGCCGAGATGGAACCGGCAATCTGCATCCCGACCATCGGCGGAATGCCAAGGCGCAGCTCGCCGGTCTTCAACTGGTTGATGTCACCAATTTCGGCTTCCAGCTGATGAAATTCCTGCAAAATTGCCAGCCCACGCTGATACACCGCCTGGCCGCTATCGGTAAGGTGCAGTTTGCGCCCGTCGCGCAGCAGCAGGGTGCAGCCCAGTTCCTCTTCGAGCTGGCGCAGCATTTTGCTGATGGTCGGCTGGGTTACGTAGAGCTTCTGCGCAGCGCGGGTGAAACTTTGCTGGCGCACCACTTCGGTAAAGTAGCGCAGAGCGCGGACGTCCATAAAGTATTCCTTATTGGCATAGATTGAATAATATTAATTCATTTTTTTCACACTCTGTCTGCGATTTATACTGAACACCTGATTTATTTACCGGGGAGAGGGGAAGATGGCGTTCGCATTGAGTCCGCGCAGAACGGACATGCTGCAGCGTATTTTCGTCCCGCTACAGCTGGTGCTGTATGTGGGATTGTTTATGGCCAGCGACAAACTGGTGGGCTGGTTGCATTTGCCGCTGCCTGCCAACGTCGTCGGTATGGTGTTGTTGTTGGTATTAATCATGACGCACGTAATACCACTGCGTTGGGTGAAAGCCGGGGCGAACTGGCTGCTGGCCGAGATGCTGCTGTTCTTTGTTCCGGCGGTGGTGGCGGTGGTGAACTACAGCGATCTGCTGCGTAGCGAGGGCTGGCGTATCTGTGTGGTGATCGCGCTCAGTACCCTGATGGTGCTGGCTGCCACCTCGCTGGTGGTCGACCGTGTTTACCGCTTTGAAATGGCGCGCGCTGCGCGTAAGCAGGCACGTCATGAATGACCTGATTATCAGCCTGATCTGTCTGGTGCTGACGCTGCTGGTGTATTACCTCAACAAACGGCTCTACCGTCGCTGGCGTACCCTGATGCTGATGCCGCTGGTGATGACGCCGCTGGTATTGGTGGTGTTGCTGCTGGTAACCCATGTGAGCTGGAAAGACTACATCGCCGAAAGCCACTGGTTGCTGTGGTTGCTCGGCCCGGCAACTCTCGCCTTTGCCGTGCCGGTGTATGAAAACCAGGAGATTATTAAACGCCACTGGTTATCGCTCAGCCTGGGTGTGGCGACGGCGACGCTGGTTTCCGTTTGTAGCTCGGTGTGGCTGGCACGGCTGCTGACCTTGCCGGAATCCATCCAGCGCAGCCTGGCGGTACGCTCCATCACCACGCCGTTTGCACTGGCGGCGGCCAAACCCATCGGTGGCCAACCGGACCTGGTGGCGTTATTTGTGGTGATCACCGGGGTGTTTGGCATGGCGGTCGGGGATTTTCTGTTCCTGCGTATCGCGATTAAGCAGGGTGTGGCGAAAGGGGCGGGTTTTGGTGCCGCGTCGCACGGTGCCGGTACGGCACGTGCTTACCAAATCGGCCAGCAGGAAGGTGTCGTTTCCAGTCTGGTGATGATGCTTTCTGGTGTGGTGACGGTGATCCTCGCGCCACTGCTCGGCCACCTGATGTGGCAGGCTTAACGGCCCGTAAGGGCCGTTTTACTTGCCATCGACATCCTTGTTTACGTAAAGCTTGCCAAATAAAGTTGTTTCCTGCCGCCTGGCTGTTTACCCTTTCCGCCGAATTGATTGTCCTTCATGGAGTGGAATTACATGTTAAAGCAACTTGTTACAGGAAGCGTACTGGGTCTGGCACTGCTGAGCAGCGGCGCGCAGGCGATTGAGGGCAGTGTTGACGTGGGTGAGCACACCACCAACCTCAACCTTGGCCTCGGTACGACCTCACCGGGTCTGTTCCTCAATGGCAACTGGCTGCGCAGCGATCACGACGGCAGTAGCTACGGTCTGGGACTGGGTTATAACGTCGATTTCGGCGGCCTGCGTCTGGCACCGACAGCGAAAGCGCTGTTCACTCACCCGGAAGATGGTAAAGACGGCTTTACTGTGGCAGTGGGTGCGGGTGCGCAATATAACTTCAACCGTATGTGGGGCCTGTATGGCGGCTACTACTACGCACCAGAAGCGTTTTCTGATCACCTCGACAGCTACAAGGAAATGTCTGGTGGCCTGAGCTTCACCCCGATCTCGCTGCTGAACGTGCGTGTCGGTTATCAGTACATCGAGCTGAACAACAAGGGCAGCCGTAAAGACAACGTACTGGCCGATGGTCCGTATGTGGGCGCGTCACTGCGTTTCTGATGTGCAAACCTGGCCGCGATGCGGCCAGGCTTTCGTTTTGATTAGTGCGATTTTCCCTGCTGAATCCCCACCCCAGTCTGCGAACGAATAAACTGCCCGCGGAAACGTCGCCGTTCAGCGGCTCCCTGCTCTGAACTGTCGGTGATGGAAAACAGCCAGGTACCGATAAAGGCCGCCAGCATCGAGAACAACGCCGGATACTCATAGGGATAAATGGGTGTCGCATGTCCCAGCACCTGGACCCAAATGGTCGGGCCAAGGATCATCAGCACCACCGCCGTCAGCAGACCCAGCCAGCCACCGATCATGGCACCGCGCGTGGTCAGTTTTGACCAGTACATCGATAGCAGGATAATCGGGAAGTTACAGCTGGCCGCAATCGAGAACGCCAGGCCGACCATAAAGGCGATGTTTTGCTTTTCGAACAAAATCCCCAGTGCAATCGCGACCACACCGAGCACCAGCACCGTAATTTTCGATACGCGCAGTTCCTCCCGCTCGGTGGCCTGACCCTTACGGATCACACTGGCGTACAGGTCATGGGAAACCGCAGAGGCACCTGCCAGGGTCAGACCGGCCACCACCGCCAGAATGGTGGCGAAGGCCACCGCAGAGATAAAGCCGAGGAACAGGCTGCCGCCTACCGCATCCGCCAGATGTACCGCCGCCATATTGGTGCCGCCAATCAGCGCACCGCTGGCATCTTTAAATGCCGGGTTGGCCCCCACCAGCAGGATCGCGCCAAAGCCGATAATAAAGGTGAGGAAGTAGAAATAGCCCATAAAGCCAGTGGCCCAGAACACACTTTTACGCGCTTCGCGTGCATCTGCCACGGTGAAGAAGCGCATCAGGATATGCGGTAAACCGGCGGTACCAAACATCAGCCCCAACCCCAGCGATAGTGCGGAGATCGGATCTTTCACCAGCCCGCCAGGCTGCATAATCGCCGCGCCTTTCGGGTGCACCGCCATTGCCTCAGTAAACAGCGTATTGAAACTGAAGTTGGTGGCCTTCATCACCATAATCGCCATAAAACTGGCCCCGAACAGCAGCAGCACCGCTTTGATGATTTGTACCCATGTAGTCGCCAGCATGCCGCCGAACAACACATACATCACCATCAGGATGCCCACCAGCACCACCGCGATATGGTAGTTAAGGCCGAACAGCAGCTGAATCAGCTTACCGGCACCGACCATCTGCGCGATCAGATACAGCGCAACCACCACCAGCGAGCCGCAGGCGGAGAGGGTACGAATCGGTTTCTGTGCCAGACGATAAGAGGCAACGTCGGCAAAAGTAAAACGGCCCAGGTTACGCAGGCGCTCGGCAATCAGAAACAGGATCATCGGCCAACCCACCAGGAAGCCGAGTGAATAAATCAGGCCGTCATAGCCTGAGGTATACACCAGCGCCGAAATACCGAGGAAAGACGCGGCGGACATAAAATCCCCCGCCATCGCCAGCCCATTTTGGAAGCCGGTAATGTTGCCGCCTGCGGTATAGTAGTCACTGCGTGAACGGGTACGTTTCGAGGCCCAATACGTGATGCCCAGCGTCGCGGCAACAAACACCACGAACATGATGATGGCTTCATAGTTGGTGGCCTGTTTCTGTACTTCACCGGTGATGGCATCGGCAAAGGCGCTGAGTGGCGCAGCGGCGAGGAGCAGCGGGAGCAGGCGCTTCATTGTTTCACCTCGCGCAGAATCTGTTGGGTCAGGCGGTCAAATTCGCCGTTGGCGCGCCACACATAGACGCCGGTCAGCACGAAGGAGATGACAATCAGGCCCACGCCGATGGGGATACCCCGCGTCACATTGGTGCCGGGATGGAGTGGCGTGCCAAGCCAGGCGGGGGCAAAGGCGATCAGCAGGATAAAACCAACGTACAGCACCAGCATGATCAGGCTGAGCAGCAGCGCAAAGGCCTGACGTTTATGCACCAGTTCCTGAAAGCGCGGATTGCTCTCGATTTGCTGCCACACAGCTTCCTGAGGGTTTACGGCTTCGTTCATCACAGTTTCTCCAGAGGCAAGGCAGGCAGTAACCTCACCAAAATGTGATGTTAACTGCCTGAGTGTTATAATTATTTAATAAATGTGATGTTGTGTAGCGGCGCGATTTATCGCGCGCCGTTGACGTTATTGCTGCTGATGAAATGCGCGATAAATCGCGCCGCTACGAATATATTCGAAGACTATTTACGGCATTTTGATGGATTGTTTCTCTTCCAGCAGCTTCTCTACTACGCCAGGATCGGCCAGAGTGGAGGTATCGCCCAGATTGCTGGTATCGCCCGCGGCGATCTTGCGCAGAATACGGCGCATGATTTTGCCGGAGCGGGTTTTCGGCAGTGAATCGGTCCAGTGCAATACATCCGGGGTGGCAATCGGGCCAATCTCTTTGCGTACCCAGTTGCGCACTTCGGTATAAAGCTCGGGCGACGGTTCCTCACCGTGGTTCAGCGTGATGTAAGCATAGATCGCTTGACCTTTGATGCTGTGCGGAATGCCCACCACCGCCGCTTCGGCAATCTTCGGATGAGACACCAGCGCGGATTCAATCTCCGCCGTACCGAGGCGGTGACCGGAAACGTTCAGCACGTCATCCACACGACCGGTAATCCAGTAGTAACCATCTTCATCACGGCGGGCACCGTCACCGCTGAAGTAGCGATTTTTGAAGGTGGAGAAGTAGGTCTGCTCGAAACGCTCGTGATCGCCAAACAGGGTGCGCGCCTGCCCCGGCCATGAATCGACAATCACCAGGTTGCCTTCGGTTGCGCCTTCCTGGGTATTGCCTTCGTTGTCCACCAGCGCGGGCTGCACACCAAAGAAGGGTTTGGTGGCGGAACCGGCTTTCAGCTCAATGGCCCCCGGCAATGGGGTGATCATGAAGCCACCGGTTTCGGTCTGCCACCAGGTATCAACAATCGGGCAACGTCCGTCGCCAATCTTGTTGTAGTACCACTCCCAGGCTTCCGGATTAATCGGCTCGCCCACCGAGCCCATAATGCGCAGGCTGGTACGATGGGTGCCCTCGATGGCTTTGTCACCTTCGGCCATCAGTGCACGAATCGCCGTCGGGGCGGTGTAGAGCAGCGTGACCTTATGTTTATCCACCACCTCCGCCATACGGCTCGGCTTCGGCCAGTTCGGTACGCCTTCAAACATCAGCGTGGTGGCGCCACAAGCCAGCGGGCCATAAATCAGGTAGCTGTGACCGGTGATCCAGCCGACATCGGCGGTACACCAGTAAACATCATCAGGATGATAATCAAACACATACTTAAAGGTGGTTGCGGCATACACCAGGTAACCGCCGGTGGTATGCAGCACGCCTTTCGGCTTGCCGGTGGAACCGGAGGTATAAAGGATAAACAACGGATCTTCCGCGTTCACCGCCACCGGTTGATGCTGATCGGAGGCGTCAGCCATTAGATCATGCCACCACAGGTCACGACCTTCGCGCCAGCCGGTGTCTTTCCCGGTGCGCTGAAACACCACCACGTTCTTCACGCTGGTGACGCTGGGGTTGCTCAGGGCATCGTCGACATTTTTCTTCAGCGGAATGCCACGTCCGGCGCGCACCCCTTCATCGGCGGTAATCACCAGCCTGGCGCTGGAATCGACAATGCGGCCAGCCACCGCTTCAGGCGAGAAACCGCCGAAAATCACCGAATGCACCGCGCCGATACGGGCGCAGGCCAGCATGGCAATCGCGGCTTCCGGCACCATTGGCATATAGATAGCGACTACGTCGCCTTTCTTCACGCCGAGGCCGCTCAGTACGTTGGCAAAACGGCACACTTCCCCGTGCAGCTGGCGGAAGGTCAGGGTTTTGCTTTCTCTGGCGTCATCACCTTCCCAGATAATGGCGGGATGGTCACCACGGGTTTGCAAATGGCGATCAAGGCAGTTGGCCGCGAGATTCAGCGTGCCATCTTCATACCAGCGAATGGAAATATTGCCTGGGGCAAAGGAGGTGTTCTTCACTTTGCTGTAGGGCGTCATCCAGTCGAGAATTTTGCCTTGCTCGCCCCAAAAGGTTTCGGGATCGTCAACCGACTGTTGATACATCTCTGCATATTGCCCGGCATTGATCAGGGCATTTTCTGCAATCGCAGCAGGAACGGGATGTTTGTGAATTTGGCTCATGGCTGACCTCCTTGAAGATGTTAATCATATGTCAATCAATAGTTAATTGAAGCCCGGTGCGAGAGCTTTGTTTCGGTTTTGCAGTCTGGATCACGGCCTAAGCGTGTGGCTATTCATGCGGTAAATTTCGTTGTGTGATCAGTAAGGATGGCAGGGCGTTGCACGCGAAGTCTGAGAAAGTTCTGAACAAAATAGCAGCAAACGCACCCGATGGCTTTTTGTCCGATTCTGCATAGCTATGCGGAAACTTATCGAATTAAAACTTTTCATAACAGCGAGTTATGGTTCTGTCAACGGATCAGCATTTTATGCTACAGCACAGGATAAGATTTAAGCTATCCGCCCAGGGGTTGCATTTACCGTAGTGAAAATGGTACTTATCTCGCCCCTGTGAAACCAGTATCCACTCAGGCTGACTCACAGGATGCGCGCAAAACGCCCGCACAGCAGTACCGGATCTATTCCAGTATAACCCTCTATTTTATCGAGCTTTTGCTCCCTTCCCTGTGTGTATCGTCTTCTGCACCTTCGCAGCAGAGCAAAGGGGTTTTAACTGAGGAAATAACGCGTTATGAAAGGTTTTAAATTCAGCCTCGCCTGGCAAATAGTGATCGCGCTGATTCTCGGCGTGGTGGTCGGCTCGGTGCTGCATAATCAGCCGGACGATCGTGAATGGTTAATCACCAATATTCTCAGCCCGGCCGGTGATATCTTCATTCATCTGATCAAGATGATTGTGGTGCCGATTGTGGTTTCATCATTGATTGTCGGCATCGCCGGTGTCGGTGATGCGAAAAAACTCGGACGCATTGGTGTCAAAACCATCGTCTATTTTGAAGTGATCACCACCATTGCCATTGTGGTCGGCATTACGCTGGCCAACGTATTCCAACCCGGCAGCGGCATTGATATGTCAACGCTGGCAACGGTGGACATCTCTAAATATGAAGCCACCACGCAGGCAGTGCAGGGTGCACCTCACAGCCTGGTGACCACCATCCTGTCGCTGATCCCGCAGAACATTTTCGCCTCGCTGGTGAAAGGTGACATGCTGCCGATTATCTTCTTCTCGGTATTGTTTGGTCTGGGGCTGTCATCACTGCCTGCGGAACATCGCGATCCGCTGGTGGGGCTGTTCCGTTCGGTTTCCGAAACCATGTTCAAAGTGACGCATATAATCATGCGCTACGCGCCGGTCGGGGTGTTTGCCCTGATTGCCGTCACCATTGCGAACTTTGGTTTTGCTTCTCTGTGGCCGCTCGCCAAGCTGGTGCTGCTGGTTTACGTCGCGATTCTGTTCTTCGCCTTTGTGGTGCTGGGCGCGGTGGCACGTTTGTGTAAGCTGCGCATCACCACCCTGATGCGTATCCTGAAAGACGAACTGATTCTGGCCTATTCCACTTCCAGCTCGGAAACCGTGCTGCCACGCATTATGCAGAAGATGGAAGCCTATGGCGCACCGAAGGCCATCACCAGTTTTGTGGTGCCGACCGGTTACTCCTTTAACCTCGACGGTTCTACGCTGTATCAGAGCATCGCGGCGATCTTTATTGCCCAGCTGTACGGTATTGACCTGTCGCTGACCGATGAAATCATCCTGGTGCTGACCCTGATGGTGACCTCGAAAGGGATTGCTGGTGTACCGGGCGTCTCCTTTGTGGTGCTGCTGGCGACGCTGGGCAGCGTAGGGATTCCGCTGGAAGGTCTGGCGTTTATTGCCGGTGTTGACCGCATCATGGATATGGCGCGTACCGCGTTGAATGTGATTGGTAACGCGCTGGCAGTGCTGGTGATCGCGCGCTGGGAAAACCAGTTCGACACCGAACAGGCCGCCGCTTACGAGCTGCAATTACGCACCCAGGCGTAACCTCCTGCATAAACCCGCCGCCCGGCGGGTTTTTTCTTTCTGTCCCACAAAACTGAAAAAATCTTTTCCTGCCTGAGTGAATTAAGAATTCAATTTGATATATAGTTTCACGAATAAATTATTCTTTCACCGGAGTGTGTGCGCATGAAAATCGATCTTAGCCAGATGGTCACCGAAGGCCGTAACCCAGCCAGCCAGCATATTGATGAGTTGTCGACGGAAGCGATGCTGCGCGTTATCAACGATGAAGATAAAAAGGTGGCGCTGGCTGTAGAAGCGATCGTGCCGCAGATTGCCCAGGTGGTGGATGCCATCACCGCTGCCTTTCGCCAGGGCGGTCGCCTGATTTACTGCGGGGCTGGCACCTCCGGACGTCTTGGCATTCTTGATGCCAGCGAGTGCCCGCCGACCTTTGGCACCCCACGTAGCCAGGTGGTGGGGTTAATCGCCGGGGGACACACCGCGATTTTGCAGGCGGTGGAAAATGCGGAAGACAACATTGCGCAGGGCGCGCAGGATCTGCGTGATATTCAGTTCAGCGCCAAAGATGTGCTGGTGGGCATTGCCGCCAGTGGCCGCACCCCGTACGTACTGGGAGCGCTCGACTACGCGAAACAGCAGGGTGCGTTTCGCGCCGCCTTAACCTGCAACCCGGATAGCGCGATGGCGCAGGTGGCCGATGTGGCGCTAACCCCGGTGGTTGGCCCGGAAGTGGTCACAGGCTCTTCGCGGATGAAAGCCGGTACCGCGCAGAAGCTGGTGCTGAATATGCTGACTACCGGCGCGATGATCCGCAGCGGCAAGGTGTACGGCAATCTGATGGTGGATGTGGAAGCCACCAACCAGAAACTGGTACAGCGGCAGATTAACATCGTCCGCCAGGCGACCGATTGCGATGAAGACACGGCGCAGCAGGCGCTGGCGGCCTGTCAGGGCCATTGCAAAACCGCTATTGTGATGGTGCTGGCGGGTTTGCAGGCTGATGAAGCGCAGGCGCTGCTGGGCCAGCATCACGGCTTTATTCGTCAGGCGTTACGTGATGCAGGAGCGCAATAATGGCCGCCATCAGCGAATCCTTATTGCGCGGTATTCTGCACGCCGTGGGTGGGGCCGCCAATGTGGCGCACTGCGGTAATTGCATGACGCGCCTGCGCCTGACCTTAGCGGATGCGCAGCTCGCCGATCATGCACGGCTGAAAACCCTGCCAGGGGTGCTCGGGGTGATCGACAGCGATGCGCAGTTGCAGATCGTGTTAGGCCCTGGCAAAGCGCAGAGCGCGGCAGAAATGATGCAGACGATGCTGGAGAGCACGCCGGATCTGCAATCCATTGCCTCGGCGCAAAAGCAGCAGCTCAAAGCGAAACAAACCAGCCGCCTGCATCAGTTTCTCGCACGCTTTGCCACCATCTTTACTCCGCTGATCCCCGGCTTTATTGGTGCCGGTTTGCTGCTGGGTTTCGCCACGCTGATCGAGCAGATATTTCATCTCACCACGCCGGGTGATCATCCTCACTGGTTGCTGGCGACCGTGGCGTATATGAAGGTGTTTGGCAAAGGGCTGTTCACCTTTCTCAGCATCCTGATTGGTTACAACGCGCAAAAAGCCTTTGGCGGCACCGGGGTGAATGGGGCGATTATCGCTTCATTATTTGTGCTGGGCTATGTACCCACCGCCACCGTGGGTTATTACAGCGGCATGGAGAATTTCTTCGGTCTGACTATCGATCCGCGCGGCAATATTATTGGCGTGCTGCTGGCGGCAATATTTGGTGCCTGGCTGGAGCGGCAGCTGCGTAAAATCATTCCTGATAATCTGGATATGATTCTCACCTCGTTGCTGACCTTGCTGATCACTGGCGCGGTGACTTTCCTGGTGATCATGCCGATTGGCGGTGAATTATTTAAAGGCATGTCTTGGCTGTTTATTCATTTGAACAGCAATCCGTTTGGTTGCGCCATTCTGGCCGGATTGTTTCTGATTGCGGTGATGTTTGGTATTCATCAGGGGTTTATCCCGGTTTATTTTGCTTTGATGGAAAGCCAGGGCTTTAACTCGCTGTTTCCGATTCTGGCGATGGCGGGAGCTGGTCAGGTGGGGGCGGCGCTGGCATTGTGGTGCCGGGCGGATAAACATTCGCAGTTACGCAGCCAGATAAAAGGGGCGATTGTGCCGGGCCTGTTAGGGGTCGGCGAGCCGTTAATTTACGGCGTCACCCTGCCACGCCTGAAACCCTTTATCACCGCCTGCTGTGGCGGGGCGCTGGGTGGTTTCTTTATTGGTCTGGTGGCCTGGCTGGGATTACCCGTCGGCATGAACACGGTGTTCGGTCCGTCTGGGCTGGTGACGCTGCCGCTGATGACGTCACCGCAGGGTATCTTCGCCGGTATGGCGGTGTATCTCGCCGGATTGATGGTGGCCTGGGTAGGCGGGTTCGCTTTTACCTGGTGGGGCGGCACGCGCGGGGTGGATTTGAGTTAATCGATTAACGTCAAAAAACGGCGCGATAATTCGCGCCACTACATGAAATTTAATGGGTTTTTCTCCCTTTTTGCTCCCCTGAACCTGCCAATCCCCTGCTTATGCGGATTTAAAATGAGATAACCATATTAAAGTTACGACCTTTTCCTGCCGAAAAGATAAAGAAGGGTTATCAATTTTTTTCTCGCCTCTGGCTTGCAAGGACTCAATCATGCGTAACAATCAGCCCATCACTCAGCGTGAATACGTCTTTGACGATCATGCCACCCTGATGTCTACCACCGATCTCAACAGCTATATCACCTACGCCAACGATGCTTTTATTGAGGTCAGTGGATTTACCCCGGAGGAGGTGAATGGTCAGCCACATAACATGGTGCGTCACCCGGATATGCCGCCGGAAGCCTTTGCGGATATGTGGGCGACGTTAAAACAGGGTGAACCCTGGACCGCACTGGTGAAAAACCGGCGTAAAAACGGTGATCATTACTGGGTGCGCGCCAACGCCATTCCGGTGGTACGCGCGGGGCAGGTGCAGGGGTATATGTCTGTGCGTACCAAACCGACACCCGAAGAAATCCGCCAGAGCGAGGCGCTGTATCGGGATTTTCGTGAGGGGCGCAGTAAAGGCCGCCGTTTTCATAAAGGGTTAATTGTGGGGCGCTTTAGCGCGTTACTCAAAACGTTGCCGCTGCGCTGGCGGATTCGTTCCCCCCTGGCCGCGCTGCTGCCGCTGTCAGTGCTGGGGGTCTGGTTGCTTGGCCTGCCACCGCTGGCGCTGGGCTACTTTAGCGGCGGTATGGCGCTGTTATTGTTGCTGGCCAGCCTGTGGCTGGAGCAACAGATTTCACGCCCGATGGAACGTATCTGCCGCCAGGCATTGAGTGTGGCGACCGGGGCCAGCCATAAAGTGGAGCAGATGGATCGCGTCGATGAAATCGGCGTCACGCTGCGTGCCATTGGTCAGCTCGGGCTGATGTTCCGCTGGCTGGTGGATGATGTCAGTGGTCAGGCGATTAACGTGCTGGGTGCCAGCGATGCCATTGCGCGCAGCAACGATGAACTGAGTCGGCGTACTGAGCAGGCGGCTGCCAATGTACAGCAAACGGCCGCCACCATGAACGAAATGACGGCGACAGTGAAAAGTAATACCGAAACCGCCAGCGAAGTGAATGATCTTTCGGCCAACACCAGCCAGGCGGCGGTGCAGGGCGGTAAAGTGATGCAGGAAATGGTCGGCATGATGGCGGAGATTGCCGACAGTGCTAAGCGTATCGCCAATATTACCAGTGTGATTGACGGCATTGCCTTCCAGACCAATATCCTGGCACTGAATGCGGCGGTTGAAGCGGCACGCGCCGGGGAACAGGGCAAAGGTTTTGCTGTGGTGGCCGGTGAAGTGCGCAACCTGGCGCAGCGGAGCGCCACTGCGGCCAGCGAGATCAAAAAGCTGGTGGAAACCAGCGCCAGCCGTGTGCAGTCAGGCAGCAGCCACGCCGACGCTGCCGGGCGCACCATGCAGGACATCGTTGAACAGGTGCAGCATGTCACCGCGTTAATCGCGCAGATCAGTGCGGCGACGGCAGAACAATCCGTGGCGCTGAGCGAGGTAAGCGGCGCGGTGGAGGACCTGGATGACATCACCCATCAAAACGCCGCGCGCGTGCAGGAAGGGGCAGAAGCGTCAGAACGTATGGCACGCCAGGCGAATCGCCTGGTGGAAGCGATCAGCGTGTTCCGTTAAAGCTCGGAAATCACCTCCCGTCGGGCGCGCAGTGCGCCTGGCGGTTGTCCGACAATCCGCTTGAACGCCCGACTGAATGCCGCCAGCGAGCCGTAACCCAGATGAAAGGCGACGCTTTCCATCGCCTCTCCTTCGTTAACGATGCGCTGCACAGCCAGACGCATACGCAGTTCGGTGAGATAGCGCAGCGGCGTCATGCCGGTGGCCGACTGAAAACGGGCGGCAAACACCGAACGCGAGCTGCCCGATTCGCGTGCCAGCCGTTCTACCGTCCAGTTTTCGCCTGGCGCGCGGTGCATGGCCGCCATCGCCAGACTGAGGCGCGGATCGCGCAGCGCCTGCACCAGCCCGCTGCCTTTGCCGCAGCCGTTTTCCACCCAGCCACGCACAATCTGTGCCGCCACCACATCCGCCAGACGTGACAAAATCCCGGCAAATCCCGCCTGGCGCAAGCGCGTTTCCCGCTCCATCGCATCGAGGATTGGCTGGATTTCCGGATATTGCGCCAGCAGCGTGCTGACCAGCATCACATCCGGCATGGTGTGCACCAGCGGCTGCATCCCGCCCAGTTCAAACGCCATGCAGGCGCTGAACAGCACCACATCGGCGTTATCCGGGCTGTCGCACGCGGTGCCGTCAATGGCACAGACGCTGTCGCAAATCGGTTTGCTATTAAAGGTGCTGATCGGCTCGCAGTGCGCTTCTTCGCTTGAGATCAGCGCGTGGGGCCGACCATGCGGGATCAGCAGCGCATCACCGGCCTCAAGGGGATAGATCGTCCCGGAGGCGGAGCGGATCAGCAGCGATCCGCGTCCGACAAAATGCAGCTGCGCCCGGCCTGGCGCATCGTCGTAACGCAGGCCAAACGGGGCATTCAGGGCGATACGCTGATACCTGACGCCGTACAGACGCATGCCCATCAGCAGTTCACTGGTCAGATCTTCATAGCGGCTCATACGATTCCAGACGAATTATCAAAAAACAAAGTTTCTGTATCATAGATCGTCTTGCTGTTGCTCACTATGCTCACTCTTTAATATTTTGTGATGGGGATCGCAGATGAGCCTGAATAGTGATGTCGTCGAACAGAGTTTGCCGGTGGAGAAACCCGCGTGGGGTGCGGTATTTGCCATGGCTTTCGGCGTATTCGGCCTGATTACCGCCGAGTTTTTGCCGGTAAGCCTGCTGACGCCGATTGCCGCTTCGTTGCAGGTCAGTGAAGGGCAGGCGGGACAAACCGTCACAGTGACCGCGCTGGTGGCGCTGCTGACCAGCCTGGTGATTGGCAATCTCACCCGCCGTCTTGATCGTCGCATGGTGATGCTGGCATTTACCCTGTTGTTGATCGCCTCGGCGCTGCTGGTGGCGTTTGCTGAGGATCTCACCATGATCCTGCTGGCGCGTGTGTTGCTGGGCATGGCGATTGGTGGTTTCTGGACGTTATCAACCGCCATCACCATGCGTCTGGTGCCGAATGACCAGGTGCCACGTGCGCTATCGATTGTATTTAGCGGGATTTCACTGGCGACCATCATCGCCGCGCCGCTTGGCAGCTATCTGGGTGGGCTGATTGGCTGGCGCAATATTTTCCTGCTGACCGGTGCGTTAGGCGTGCTGGCGTTGTTCTGGCAGTTCTTTACCCTGCCTGCCATGCCGCCGGAAAACAAGGCACGCAGTGGTGGCGTGCTGGACCTGCTGCGCCGCAGCGTGATGCGCTGGGGGATGCTGGCGGTGATCATGATGTTTACCGGTCACTTCGCCTTCTTTACTTACCTGCGTCCGTTCCTGGAAAGCGCTGCGCAGCTTAACGTCAATCAGCTGTCGCTGGTGCTGCTGGCGTTTGGTGTGGCGAACTTCTTCGGGACTTCGCTGGCGGGTTATCTGGTGACGCGCAGCGTTTCGCTGACCCTAAGCGGTATGGCGCTGCTGATGAGCGTCACTGCGCTGGTGCTGGTGAGCTTCGGCGGTGTCTCGTGGCTGGTGGCGGTTGGTGTCGCGGTATGGGGCCTGGCATTTGGTTCGATGCCGACTGGCTGGTCAACCTGGATTTCCCGTGCTGTGCCGGATGACGCGGAATCCGGTGGTGGCTTGCTGGTGGCGACGATTCAGCTGGCGATCACCGCCGGTGCTGCTGCGGGTGGCTGGATGTTTGATTTGCAGGGCGCAGGCGGGGTATTCCTCTCCAGTGGTGTACTGATGTTGCTGGCGGCGATAACCATTTTCACCCGTGTGCGGCATCACGGGTAGGTAATTAAAAAAAACACGCGATAAATCGCGTCGCTACAAATTGCACCTGCTTGTAGCGGCGCGATTTATCGCGCACGTTAACTTTCAGTAATCACAGCGATAAATCCTGCCTTTTAACTAAAACGCAGATTATTAACACTGTGTGCAAAAGCTAACCATAACGTGCTTTTTATGGTCAATTTTTTTGAATGATAACCGCAAATCTCTCCGCTTTTTGTTGATCAATTTTCGGCCTAATATTTATCTCAACAAGGCGATGACGCCTTACCTAATCAAATATTGACCGAGGAATTGACCATGAAATCTATCAAAACTTTTGCTGCTGTTGTTGCTCTTTCCGTCCTGCCTTTCGCCAGCTTTGCTCAGAGCGTGACCGCTACCGCGTCAACTCTGGACGGTGCTGAAGCGAAAATTGCTGCTCAGGCACAAGAAGTTGGTGCTTCCTATAAAGTGACAGAAGCCACCTTCAACAACGGCGTGCACATGACCGCTGAACTGACTAAATAAGTCAGTTAACAATCTGTGCTGACAGGGCGCCTCTGGGCGCCCTGGCCGCGTTTAAGCAGATAAAATCCTGTCGCTTTCCTTCGTAAATGATTACTATTCGCAAAAATAAAATCCTTCGTCGGCCTGCCTCGGGCTGCTTTTAACGATCTGGTTGCAATGTCGGGCTTTCATTCACTGCCGTGAGGCGGTGGTTTTGCTATGGAGAAGTCATGAAAGCGAATAAAACTGTGCAGTGGGTGCTGCGTCCACTGTTTCTGGCGACAGCCCTGTTTTCTACCTCTGCGGTAATGGCGGCAGATGCTCAGGAATTGAATCAGCCGATCTCGAAAGGTGCCTATGAACTGGCGTTCAGCAACAGCGATAACGCGCTGTTTCTGGCGACGTCACAAAATGCCACCAACGAAAAAGGCGGCACCGTCTATCGTCTCGACCCGCAAAATCTGGCGGTAAAACAAACCATCGATACCGACCTGAAAGCCTTCGGTGCCACCATCAACCCCAAAACCAACGTCCTCTACATCGGTAATACCGTGAATGCGGCGGTGACAGCGGTGGATGCCACCAGCGGCAAGGTACTGAATACACTGGTGCTGGATGGCCGTAAGCGCAGCGAAGATGTGCGTCCGCTGCAACCGCGTGAGCTGGTAGCCGATGCGGCGACTGACCGCGTTTATATCACCGGTCTGGGCCCGCAAAGCGTGGTCTGGGTGGTGGATGGCAAAACGCTGCAACTGATTAGCACCGTGCCGAACACTGGCAAAATGGGCACCGGCCTGGCGCTGGATTCCGCTGCGCAGAAACTCTACGTTACCAACGGCGACGGTGAGCTGGTCACCATCAATACCCGCCTGAATGCGATTGAAAAGCGTCATAAAATCGACGCGGATAAAGATCATTTCTTCCTGAACATCGCGCTGGATACCCAGGGCCATCGCGCCTTCCTCAGCGATTCCAAACAGCCGCAGGTGCTGGTGCTGGATACCCGTAGCCAGCAGGTTATCCACCGGATTGATGTCCCTGAATCGCTGGCGGTGCTGTTCAATGCTGACCGTGATGAACTGTACGTGACGCACCGCAAAGCGGGCGAAATCAGCATCATTGACGCCAGCAACTACAAAGTAAAACGCACCGTCAAAGCACCGGGCCTGCCGAACAGCCTTGCGCTGTCGGCGGATGGTAAAACGTTGTTTGTCAGCATCAAACAGCCTGGCTCACGTAAAGAACCACCCAAAAATCCGGATAGTGTGCTGCGCATCGCGCTGTGATCACATTTATCTGAATTTGCAGGGCGGCTTGTGCCGCCCTTTGCATTTCCTGCCTTTGCTCAGCGTTTCACTGCGCTTACTGCGCTACCTTTAAGTACCACAACACCAAAAGGGAGAACGCAATGAGCCAGTTTTTTATGCATAAGAAGGTCGATCTGGTTAACGAAGCTATCGAAGGGATTCTGTTGAGTACCCCGTGGCATAACCTCAGTCGGCTGGATCTCGGAGATGAGATCCGCGTCGTGGTGCGCAGTGACTGGGACAAAAGCAAAGTCGCGCTGATTTCCGGGGGTGGCTCCGGCCATGAACCGGCCCATGCCGGATTTGTCGGTAAAGGGATGCTGACGGCGGCAGTGTGCGGCGATATCTTCGCCTCGCCGAGTGTTGATGCGGTGCTGAGTGCGATTATCAATGTCACCGGCGACGCGGGCTGTTTGTTAATTGTGAAAAATTATACCGGTGACCGCCTCAATTTCGGGCTGGCGGCGGAGAAAGCGAAAAAGCTCGGCTACAAAGTGGAGCTGGTGATGGTGCAGGACGACATCGCCCTGCCAGATAACCCGCAGCCGCGAGGCATTGCCGGGACAGTGCTGGTGCATAAAATTGCCGGTCACGCTGCCGAACAGGGCAAACCGCTCAGTGTCGTCAAAGCGTTAGCGCAGCAGACGATAGAAGCCACCTCGTCGATTGGCCTGGCGTTTGGCACCTGCCATATTCCGGGTGAAAAACGCGATGATCGCGTGCGGGAAGGGCACAGCGAGCTGGGCATGGGCATACATGGCGAACCGGGCGTAGTGACGCTTGATACGCAAAATAGCCGGAAAATCAGCAGCATCATGACGGATAAACTGGCCCAGACGCTGCCAGACGGCAAACAGTCGCTGCTGCTGATCAATAACCTCGGCGGTTTCTCACAGCTTGAGCTGGCGCTGCTGACGCGCGAAGTGTTGCAGTCACCGCTGGCGGCACGCATCACTCATCTGATTGGCCCGGCTACGCTGGTGAGTGCGCTGGATATGAAAGGTTTTTCACTGTCGCTGCTGGCGCTGGAGCCGCACTTCCTCGAAGCGTTGAGCGCCCCGGTGCAGGTGATGGGCTGGGTGCCGATGTATGACTTTGCCCCGGTCAGCCTGCAAACCGCGACCGCTCCCCTCAGTGAGCTGGAAGTGACGCCATCGCAGGACAAGGCTGTGGCGGAGGTAGTGAAACGCATTACACAAACGCTGATCGAGCTGGAAAGTGACCTGAATGCGCTGGATGCCAAAGTGGGCGATGGCGATACCGGCTCCACTTTTGCTGCCGGGGCGAAGAAAATTCAGCGCGGTTTGCGCGAACATCAGTTGCCGCTGGCGGAATTGTCAGTGCTGCTGGCGCTGGTGGGTGAGCAGATCTCCACGGTGATGGGCGGTTCGAGTGGTGTGCTGATGTCGATTCTGTTCACTGCCGCTGGACAGCGGGTGGACGAGGGTTATGAGTTGCCGGAAGCGCTGATGTACGGGCTGGAACGCATGAAACATTATGGTGGTGCGCAACCAGGGCACCGCACGATGATCGATGCGCTGGAACCGGCACTCTGGGCGCTGGTGGCGGGGCAAACCATGCAGGATGCCGCCGATGCGGCGAAGAAAGGCGCGGATGCCACGGCGCAGATGTCGAGTGCCAAAGCCGGACGCTCGGCCTATCTCAACCAGCAAAGTTTGCACGGTGTGAAAGATCCAGGTGCATTTGCGGTTGAGCAGGTGTTTGCCGCATTGGCGAAACCCTGATTACGCATGAAACCGTAGCGGCGCGATAAATCGCGCCGCTACGGGATTATTCTGCCGCTTCGCGCATCATCTCTTCGTGCGGGATATCCTGCAAAATCTGCTCAAAACTGCGCAGACGTTTGTAGATCGACATCAACTCCACCAGCGTTGACCACGAGGTAATCAGGTACTGGAACGACGAGCGTACCTGGTCAAACACGTTGGTGATCTGGTTCAGCAGACCGAGCGTAATGGTGCCTGCCACAATCGACGGAAACAGCAAAAACAGCCCGAACACGTTATCTACCTGCAAATAAAGAATGCGGGTGATGTTGAAATACAGATAGTGAAAATAGAGGCGGAAATAGTTAAAACGCACTCGGCCAAACAGCTCAGTGACGGTGGGTGGTGAGGCGCGCGATGCATCATCTTCGCCGTAGACCAGTTCTTTACGATAGGCGGCTTCCACCCGCTGGTTACGAAATTCCAGACCGGGCAACTTGATACCCACCAGCGCCAGCAGGCCGGTGCCGAAAATTGACCACAGCACCGCAGCAATCACCAGCGCGTAAGGGATATTGCCCAGCAGTGGGATATCTTTCACATGATGCGACAGGGTGATCAACACCGGCAAGAAGGCAATCAGCGTCATGATCGCCTGAATAAAGCTGACGCCCCAGTCTTCCAGCGTGCTGGCGAAACGCATGGTATCTTCCTGCACACGCTGCGCCGCACCTTCCACATGACGCAGGCGTTGCCAGTTGTGCATGTAGTAGTTATTCATCGCGGTACGCCAGCGGAACACCCAGTGGCTGATGAAGAAGGAGTTCATCACACCAATTACCACGGCAATCAGCGCGATGCCTAAAAAGGCGACTACCTGCTGATAAAATTCACCGATCTGCACCGAACCGGCTTTAGTGAGCGCTTTCTGAATCAAATCATAGAACGGGCCATACCAGGCATTGACCGCCACCCCAACCTGCACACCAAACCAGGTGACGAAGATAATCAGTGCGGAACCCCATACTGACCAGCGTTGCCACGGATGGTTATCCGCGATGCGCCAGGCGATGGCAAACAGCGCCACTACCAGCCAGTAATAGGCGTAAAACCACAGTTGGCTGGCGGCGATAAAACGCAGCGCGTTATCAGGCAACGGTTTACTCATTGCTGCGGCAATATTGGGCCACATGGAAGGTAAGTCGCTGGCAAAGCCAAACCAGGCAAAAATCGCCAGTAAACTCCAGATGGCCACCGTGCTGAAAAACAGCGCTGGCCGGGGAAAATAGGACTTAAACATAGACACTCCGCTGTTATCAGATCCCTTTATACCGTTTAGGGGCCTTAACTGTCTGTAGGCTGTTGTATCAGACCATGACAATGTCGCGCCTGCGGTGTAAAGCCGCTGCGCAAAATGTTAATTATTTTGTGCGATTTTGTGTCCTTACGCTAAATCTTTGTCAGCAACGGTGTTACACTGCGGCGCAATGTTACCGGTAACGGTGGCGCTGTATCCTTAAGCCCGCACATAAAAATCATTACAACGCAATCAGTTAACCTTTCATGCCACATTATATGCGGCACTGAGGCAATGTCATGTCAGAACACAAAAATGGTCACACACGCAGGGATTTTCTGCTGAGAACCATCACCCTGGCGCCAGCCATGGCGGTGGGTTCCACGGCGATGGGTGCACTGGTTGCGCCAATGGCTGCCGGAGCAGCAGAACAAAGTGGCGGGCCACAAAAAGCCCGCGACTATCAGCCGACCTGGTTTACGGCTGAAGAGTTTGCCTTTATCACCGCTGCGGTGGCACGTTTGATCCCCAACGATGAACGCGGTCCTGGCGCACTGGAAGCCGGGGTACCGGAGTTTATCGATCGCCAGATGAACACCCCGTACGCCCTTGGCAGCAACTGGTACATGCAGGGGCCGTTCAATCCCGATCTGCCGAAAGAGCTGGGTTATCAGCTGCCGCTGGTGCCGCAGCAGATCTACCGCCTGGGCCTCGCCGATGCTGATAGCTGGAGCAAAAAGCAGCACGGCAAAGTGTTTGCTGAGCTGAGCGGCGAACAGCAGAATGCCCTGCTGAGCGATTTCGAAAGCGGTAAAGCGGAGTTCACCCAACTCCCGGCCAAAACCTTCTTCTCCTTCCTGTTGCAAAACACCCGCGAGGGTTACTTCAGCGATCCGATCCACGGTGGCAATCAGGGTATGGTGGGCTGGAAGTTGATTGGCTTCCCCGGCGCACGCGCTGATTACATGGATTGGGTGGAACGCGGTGAACGCTATCCGTTCCCGTCAGTGGATATTCGCGGGGAGAGGGCGTAACCGTGGCAAATGAATTGAAGAAAGTGGATGCGGTGGTAGTGGGTTTCGGCTGGGCTGGCGCCATCATGGCAAAAGAACTGACCGAAGCCGGGCTGAATGTGGTGGCGCTGGAGCGCGGTCCGCATCGTGACACCTACCCGGATGGCGCGTATCCGCAATCCATTGATGAACTGACCTACAACATCCGTAAAAAGCTGTTCCAGGATCTGTCAAAAAGCACCGTCACCATTCGTCACGACGCGTCACAGACGGCGGTGCCTTATCGTCAGCTGGCGGCGTTTCTGCCCGGCACCGGCACCGGCGGCGCGGGCCTGCACTGGTCGGGCGTACATTTCCGTGTCGATCCGGTCGAGCTGAATCTGCGCAGCCATTATGAAGCGCGTTACGGCAAAAACTTTATCCCGGAAGGCATGACGATTCAGGATTTCGGCGTCAGCTATAACGAACTGGAACCCTTCTTCGATCAGGCGGAGAAAGTCTTTGGTACCTCGGGCAGTGCCTGGACCATCAAAGGCAAGATGATCGGCAAGGAGAAAGGCGGCAACTTTTACGCGCCGGACCGCTCCAGCGATTTCCCGCTGCCCGCACAGAAGCGTACTTACTCGGCGCAGCTGTTTGCCCAGGCGGCAGAGTCGGTGGGCTATCATCCGTACGATATGCCATCGGCCAACACCTCAGGTCCGTACACCAACACCTACGGCGCACAGATGGGCCCGTGCAACTTCTGCGGCTATTGCAGCGGCTACGCCTGCTACATGTATTCCAAAGCCTCGCCTAACGTGAACATCCTGCCCGCGCTGCGTCAGGAGCCGAAGTTTGAGCTGCGTAACAACGCCTATGTGTTGCGCGTCAATCTGACCGGCGACAAAAAACGCGCCACCGGCGTGACCTATCTCGATGGTCAGGGCCGTGAAGTGGTGCAGCCTGCGGATCTGGTGATCCTGTCGGCGTTCCAGTTCCACAACGTGCATTTGATGCTGCTGTCCGGTATCGGCCAGCCGTATAACCCGATCACTAACGAAGGTGTGGTCGGTCGTAACTTCGCTTATCAGAACATCTCGACGCTGAAAGCGCTGTTCGACAAAAACACCACCACCAACCCGTTTATCGGTGCGGGTGGCGCTGGGGTAGCGGTGGATGATTTCAACGCCGACAACTTCGACCACGGTCCGTACGGTTTCGTCGGTGGCTCGCCCTTCTGGGTGAACCAGGCGGGTACCAAACCGGTTTCCGGTCTGCCGACCCCCAAAGGCACACCGAACTGGGGCAGCCAGTGGAAAGCGGCGGTAGCGGATACCTACAACCACCATATTTCGATGGATGCCCACGGTGCGCACCAGTCATACCGCGCTAACTACCTCGATCTCGATCCGAACTACAAAAATGTCTACGGCCAGCCGCTGCTGCGTATGACCTTTGACTGGCAGGACAACGACATCAAGATGGCGCAGTTCATGGTCGGCAAGATGCGCAAAATCACCGAGGCCATGAATCCGAAGATGATCATCGGCGGCGCTAAGGGACCAGGCACCCACTTCGATACCACCGTGTATCAAACCACGCATATGAGCGGCGGGGCGATCATGGGTGAAGATCCGAAAACCAGCGCAGTGAACCGTTATTTGCAGAGCTGGGATGTGCCGAACGTGTTTGTGCCGGGGGCGTCTGCGTTCCCGCAGGGTCTGGGCTACAACCCGACCGGCATGGTGGCGGCACTGACTTACTGGTCGGCGAAAGCCATCCGTGAACAGTATCTGAAGAACCCTGGTCCACTGGTGCAGGCATAAGGAAAACGGCGATGATGAAAAGCATTCTGGCCCTGGTTTTGGGCACGCTGTCGTTCGCCGCGCTGGCGGACGATCAGGCAAATGATGCCCTGGTAAAACGGGGTGAATATCTGGCGCGCGCCGGTGACTGCGTGGCCTGCCACAGCGTCAAAGGTGGGCAGCCTTTTGCCGGTGGTTTGCCGATGGCGACGCCAATTGGCACCATCTATTCCACCAACATCACCCCGGATAAAACCACCGGGATTGGTGACTACAGCTACGACGACTTCCAGAAAGCAGTGCGTCATGGCGTGGCGAAAAACGGTGACACGCTGTATCCGGCGATGCCGTATCCGTCTTACGCGGTGGTGAGCGACGAGGACATGAAGGCGCTGTACGCGTACTTTATGCACGGCGTGGCACCGGTGGCGCAGGCCAACAAAGATAGCGATATTCCGTGGCCGCTGTCGATGCGCTGGCCGCTGGCAATCTGGCGCGGCATGTTTGCGCCGGACGTGAAAGCGTTCCAGCCTGCTGCCCAGGAAGATCCGGTGCTGGCACGGGGTCGTTATCTGGTGGAAGGTCTGGGTCACTGTGGCGCCTGCCATACGCCGCGCAGTATCACCATGCAGGAGAAAGCGCTCAGCAATGATGGCGCGCATGATTACCTCTCCGGCAGCAGCGCACCGATTGATGGCTGGACCGCAAGCAACCTGCGTGGCGACAACCGTGACGGCCTGGGACGCTGGAGCGAAGACGATCTGCGCCAGTTCCTGCGCTATGGCCGTAACGATCACACCGCCGCATTCGGTGGTATGACCGATGTGGTGGAGCACAGCCTGCAACACCTGAGCGATGACGATATCACGGCAATTGCCCGTTACCTGAAGTCACTGGGGGCGAAAGACGCCAGCCAGACGGTGTTTACCCAGGATGACACGGTGGCGAAGGCGCTGTGGAAAGGTGATGACAGCCAGGCTGGCGCGTCGGTGTATGTCGATAGCTGTGCTGCCTGCCATAAAACCGACGGCAGCGGTTATCAGCGCTTCTTCCCGGCGCTGCGTGGCAACCCGGTGGTGCTGGCAGACGATCCGACGTCGCTGATCCACATCGTGCTGACTGGCGGAACGCTGCCAGGCGTGCAGGGTGCACCTACGGCGATCACCATGCCGGCATTCGGCTGGCGTCTGAATGATCAGCAGGTGGCAGATGTGGTGAACTTTATTCGCGGCAGCTGGGGCAATGGTGCTAAAGCCACGGTGACGGCGAAAGATGTCGCCTCCTTACGTAAGGATGAAACCGTGCAGGCGCATCAGGGCAACGCGGATATTAAGGTGCTGGAACAGCAGTGATAAAACAGGGGCCAGATAATGGCCCCTGTTTTTGCACCTGTAGCGGCGCAATTTATTGCGCAAAATCAGGCACTAAATATTCTCCAAATCAATGCCACGCGTCTTCGGACCGTAAATCCCCACCGACAGCATCACCATCAACATACTCAGCACGATAAAGGCAATCACCCCCTGGCTACCGGCATATTGCAGAATCAGGCCGATGAGAATGCTGCTGAACGCCGTTGACAGGCGGCTGAACGAATAACAAAAACCAACGGCGCGCGCACGAATGTGCGTCGGGAAAATCTCGGTCTGATACGCGTGGTAGCTGAAGGTCAGCCAGGCGTTGCTGTAGGTAATCAGGAAGCCACAGATAATCATCAGCACCGGGCTGGTCATAAAGGCGAACAGCGTGCCGAACACCACCGTCATCAGCGATGACAGAACGATCTGCCACTTGTTCTCGATCTTATCGGCGTAGCGGCTGCAAATCAGCGAACCCAGCGGGTAGGCCAGCGTAATGAAAAACGCGTACAGCAGGCTATGCGTCACCGTTGCACCTTTACCTGACAGCAGGGCGGGCAGCCAGTTACCAAAACCGAAGAAACCAATCGCCTGGAAGAAGTTCATCACCACCAGCATCAGGGTGCGTTTGCGATATGCCGGTGCCCAGATCTCGCTGAAGCGGCCTTTTTTCGGCAGCTGTGCGGCGGCGTCGCGGTCGGAGAAGTCTTCGCCCGGCGCGATACCGCAGCGTTTCTCCATCTCGCTCAGGACGCGATGCGCCTCCTGATGACGGCCTTGCTGCGCCAGCCAGCGTGCCGATTCCGGCAGGTTCTTACGAATAAACCAGATCACCAGCGAGCAGAGCGCACCGGCAATCACCACCCAGCGCCAGCCTTCAAGGCCGAGGATGGTTTGTGGCACCAGCCACCAGGACATCAGCGCCACAGCGGGCACTGACAGAAACTGAATAAAAAACGAGAAGGCAAAAGCGCGGCTACGCAGATGAGTCGGCACCCACTCGGAAAGATAGGTATCAATGGTTACCAGCTCGATACCGAGGCCAATTCCCACCAGAAAGCGGCACAGGATAATCATCTCGGCACTTTGCTGAAACGCCATCAGCAACGAGAACACACCGTACCACGCCAGCGCGCACATAAAGGTCAGGCGACGACCAAAACGGTCCGCATAGGGAGCCAGCAGGCTGGCACCGACAAACAAGCCAAGAAAGGTGGCGGAGGCAAAAGCGGCCTGATCGGCAATGCCGAACACGCCCGCGCTGCCGGTGTGGAACACACCCGCCGCCAGTAGCCCGGAACTGATATAGCCGGTTTCAAACAGATCGTAGAGTTCAAAAAAACCGCCCAGTGCCAGCAGCGTGATAAAACGCCACAGGCCAGCGGAAGAAGGAAGCGCGTCGATGCGCCCGGCTAAGGTACGGCGATCCGCAGCGATAATATCGCCAGCCACCCCGGTTGTGCAGGCAGTTGTCATTGTTGTATGAACCTCGGTATGACGGTGTTTGCAAAACTCACCAACGGCAGAGATTGGTTTTAAAAATAATTAACCGTTAGCAAGCGAAGGAACAGCAGAATAATCAATTACGGCGGGGATGCCGAGAGGTGAAGCGGTGAGATTTTAGCAATGTACGTTGCAATTCGCGTAAGTGTGATCGCCGTCCCTGGCGATGCGGTTAATGCAGGCTGGGATAAACCCCCGGACCGATGGGTAAACCGAGCGCGTACCAGGCAGTCAACAGCACAATCCAGGTGACAAAGAACACCACCGGATAGGGGAAGATCAGCACATAATAGGTGCCAAGTTGCGCATCTTTCTGGTATCGCTGGAGGAAACCGAGGAATAATGGCAAGAACGGCGACATCGGGGCCAGCGGCAGCACCGACGAGTCAGCGATACGGAAGATCATCTGGGCAAACGCCGGATGGAAGCCGAGCAGCATAAACATCGGCACAAATACCGGGGCGAGAATCGACCAGATGGCGGAACCGCTGGCGATAAACATGCACAGAAATGCCGAGAGGAACATCAGGCCGAGAAACGCCGGTGCGCCGCTGATGCCTGCACTCTCCAGCATATCGGTCAGACCAATCGCCATAAACTTGCCCATGTTGCTCCAGTTGAAGAAGGCCACGAACTGCGACAGCGGGAACACCATCACAATAAAGCCCGCCATACTCTTCATCGGATCAACCAGCAGCTGCGGAATGTCATCCGGGCGACGAATTTGCTTCGTCACTGCGCCATAGGCAATCGCCACCACAAAGAAGAACAGGATGATGATCGGCACAATGCCCTGAATAAACGGCGACGGGATGATGCCGCCGGTTTTCGGGTTGCGCAGCGGCGCATGTTCCGGCACCACCAGCAGCGCCATCAGCGCGATAAACACCAGCGCAGCGATGCCAGCGGCTTTCAGGCCACGGTTTTCCTGCTCGGTGAGCGGCGGCAGGCGATCCTGATGGCCGCCGTTCCAGGCGGGCAGGCGCGGCTCGATAAACTTATCGGTCAGCAGCGCACCGGCAATGGTCAGCACCACCACGGAGGTCGCCATAAAGAACCAGTTATCGATCACGCTAACGTGTACCGTGTCGCTCACCGCTTTCGCCGCTTCGGTGCTGATGCCTGACAGCAACACATCGGTAGTGACAATCAGCAGGTTAGCGGTAAACCCGGATGCCACACCGGCAATCGCCGCCAGCAGACCTGCCACCGGATGACGTCCCACGGCGAGGAAGATCAGCGCACCGAGCGGTGGCATCACCACCAGCGCCGCATCAGAGGAGATGTGGCTGAAGAAGGCGATAAACAGCACCATATAGCTGGCGTAGCGACGGCTGACGCGGGATGCCATCTTCACCATCAGCGATTGCAGCAGGCCGACTTTTTCCGCCAGACCGGCACCAATCACCAGCGCCAGAATCGATCCCAGCGGCGTGAAGCTGCTGAAGTTTTTGATGATGTTGGGCAGAATCCACTGTAACCCAGCGACGCTCAGCAGGTTATTCACCCGCACCAGCTCGCCATTGGTCGGATTCTTCACCGCCACGTCAAAACTGCTGAGAATGGCGGTGGCGACCATCAGCACCACGATCAAATATACGAACAATAAAAAAGGGTTTGGGACTTTATTCCCAACCCGCTCAATCCAGCCAAACAGCTTCCCTGGGCTGCGATTCTCCGTGGTGGCTTCCATCGGCATTTCCTCGTCTCGTTATGTTGTGTTTGCGTATAACTTTTATTTTTTATTGGCTACAGCATCCCGCGCCTGCGTGGACGCGGGTTTATTATCAGGACGTCAGCTTTGAGGGCTGCACGCCGGGTGGAATCGGACACTGATACGGTTGTTCGCTGCGCACGCGGGTAAACTCCTCGCGGCAGCGTGCCAGGGCGTCGCTATCGTTGAGCAGGGTGAGGGCGGTGGCGGCCAGCACTTTCGCCGCCAGGCACATCCCTTTATGGGCGATGGCGGTGCGGCCCTGTGCCACCAGCTGCCAGGTATGCAGCGGCGTGCCGAAGGCAAAGCAGGGGGTGAAGCACTGCGCGGTCGGCGTCACCCAGCTGACATCGCCGACATCGGTGGAGCCATACAGCAACTCACGCGTCACCGCATAAGGGGCCACTTCGTCCATCAGCACCTTATCACCCAGCGCTTCAGTCCAGGCCACGCCGGCCTCACCGCCGGTACGCGCCGCATTCAGCCGCGCATTGCGCAGATCGTCTTTGGATAGCGTAGCGCGGATCTGTGCGGCAAATGCGTGCTCCTCCGCGCTGTATTGTGGCAGGCCAAACTGGCGCAGATAACCGTCCATCACCGCTTCGAGCGCGCGATTAGGGACATAGTTGGAACAGGCTTTATCGAAACGCACCGTCATTTGCGTGTCGGTCATCAGCGCGGCACCTTTGGCGATATTGATAACCCGTTGATAAATATCCTGTGCCTGGTCGAGCTGCGGGGCGCGAATCAGATACAACACTTCGGCATCGGCCTGCACCACGTTGGGCGACACGCCGCCAGCGTTGGTCACCGCATAATGAAGGCGCGCTTCCTGCACGATATGTTCGCGCAGAAAGTTGGCCCCGGTGTTCATCAGCGTTACGGCATCGAGGGCACTGCGTCCCAGATGCGGTGAATTCGCTGCGTGTGCCGCCACCCCTTTGAAGTGGAAAGCCGCCTGGATATTGGCGAGGGTGCTGAGGTTAAACATGCCGCTAAAACCTTCCGGGTGCCAGGTGACGGCGGCATCGACATCATCAAACAACCCTTCGCGCACCATATAGGTTTTGCCGGAACCGCCTTCTTCGCCGGGACAGCCGTAAAAACGCAGCGTGCCGTGCTGTCCCTGCTGCGCCCACCAGGCTTTGATGGCAAACGCTGCCGCGAGGCCCGCAGTGCCCAGCAGGTTATGACCACAACCGTGGCCGTTACCGTTTTCCACCAGTGGCTGCGGCTCGGCGCAGGCGGCTTGCTGGCTCAGCCCGGCTAAGGCGTCAAACTCGCCGAGAATGGCGATCACCGGCTTACCGCTGCCAATGCTGGCGATAAAAGCGGTGTCGATACCACCGACGCCACGCTCAACGGCGAAACCCTCCTGCTCCAGCGCGTTGGCCAGCAGGGCGGAAGATTGTGTTTCTTCAAAACGCGTTTCTGGCACATCCCAGATGGCGTCGCTGATGGCACTAAAGCGCGCCTGATGCTGGTTAATATAATTATCGATAAAGTCGTGATGACTCATTGCTGGCCCCCGAACTGCGCCTGATTGAGCGCCAGTGTCGCCAGGGTTTGTACCGCCGTTGCCATAATCGCTTCGTCGAAATCAAACTTCGCGTTGTGATGGCCTGCTGCCAGCTCACAACCAAAAATCACATAGGATGCCTGGCCGCCGCGCTGCTGTACGCGCTCCAGCATATAGGTGGCATCTTCGGAACCGGCTGCCTGTTGTTTGGTGTCGACGACCGAGTTGAACAGGCCCAGCGCGTTGGCCTGCTGGTGGATAAACTCCACCCACGGCTGGCTTGGCGTGCAGCTGCGCGCGCCCCCCATCAGTTTTACCTCAGATTCAACGCCGTACATCGCCGCTGCCCCGGCAATCACGCGCAGCGCCTGCTGATAAATATCGTCGTTCACCTGGTTGCTGACGCCACGCGTTTCCACCTTCATCAGCGCGGTATCGGCCACCACGTTGCGTCCGGTGCCCGCCTGCAATACGCCAACGTTAACGCGCGCCACGCCACCGCTATGCTGCGGCAGATTATGCAGTGCCAGCGTTGCCTGGGCGGCCGCCAGTAACGCGTTGCGGCCCTCTTCAGGACGGCCACCGGCATGGGCACCGACACCGGTAAACTGCACATCAAGCTTGGTGGTGGCGAGGAAGCTGTCGCTGCCGCAAACGATTTCGCCGGCGGGCACGCCAGTGCCGAGGTGGATAGCAGTAAACAGATCCACATCATCAACCACGCCCGCTGCCACCATGGCTTTTGCGCCGCGCACGCCTTCTTCGGCAGGCTGGAAAATCAGTTTGATGGTGCCGCTCAGTTGATCTTTCATCGCCATCAATACTCTGGCGAGGCCGAGGCCAATGGTAGTGTGACCGTCGTGACCACAGGCGTGCATCATGCCCGCATTGCAGGAGGCAAAACCTTCGCGTTGTGGCAGATGATCCGCCGCGCTGCTTTCATTCAAATCAAGCGCGTCCATATCGACGCGAAATCCCATCACCGGACCCGGGCGACCGGTTTCCAGCGTGGCAACAATGCCGCAAAAACCGCCGGAGAAGTGGCTGAGCCACTGCGGCAATGCGCCCTGTTCCAGTGCGCGGGCTTCCTGTGCCGCCAGCACTGCGTCAGAGGGCAGTCCCATGCGTGCATCGGCATCAATCACTTCCCGGCCCAGTTTCAGCGGATAACCCAGACGATGTAGTTCCTCGGCCACCAGGGTGGCGGTTCGAAATTCCAGCCAGCCTGATTCGGCAAACTGGTGCAGGTCGCGTCGCCAGGTTTGCATCTGTGGCACCAGTGCGCTGACGTGGTCGGAAAGGGTTTTCATCGGCATATCCTTCATGTTGGTTTTTTATGCATTCTCCCGAATCTACACAATGGTATTGGCGCGCATAAGATGGGAATATCTTATGCCTGATAAACAACGGTTATCACCGGGTGACTATGTCCGCTAATTTAAAACTGCATCAACTGCGCGCCTTTGTCGATGTGGCCCGCCAGGGGAGCATCCGCGCCGCCAGCCGTCTGTCAGGGGTTTCACAGCCTGCACTGACCAAGGCGATCCAGGAACTGGAGTTATCACTCGGCGCGCGTTTATTTGAGCGGCGGCATCAGGGCGTTACCCTGACCGATATCGGTGATAACTTTTTCCGTCATGCCAGCCTGGTGCTGGAGGAGCTGCGCGTGGCGCAGGAAGATATTCAGCAGCGGCTGGGTCTGGCGGGCGGCAGGGTGAACATTGGTGTCGGCGGCAGCATTGCGCGCACCGTGATGCCGCAGGTGATTAACCATTTTCACCGTGAATATCCGCTGGTGAAAGTGCGTATCGTCGAAGGACAGCTGGTGGCGATGGTGCACGAGCTGCGCCAGGGCGCGCTGGATTTCACCATCAATACTTACGATCAAAGCCACCTCGACCAGGAGCTGACCTTCGAAAGGTTGATGGAGCGTGATTATCAGGTGGTGGTGCGTAAAGGGCATCCGATGGCCCATGCGCGCTCGCTGGCGGAATTGCAGCATTGCGACTGGACCATGCCAACGCCGCAGGGAAGTTATTATCGTCTGCTGCACGATATGTTCGGTGAGCGTGGAATGGCACCGAAAATCGTGGTCACCTGCGAAACCTTTATGGCCTGTACCAGCCTGGTGGCAAAGACCGATTTTGTCAGCATCATCTCACGCGATGTGATTGAAGATCCGACACACGGCGGCCAACTGCTGGCGCTGGAGCTGGACGATCCGCTGCCCAAAGCAACCTTCTACCTGATTCAGCGCAAGGATACCGCGCTGACGCCGATGAGCGCCTATATGGCGCAGCTGTTCCGCCGCTATTGTCAACAAAGGTAAGAGTGCGGCCCGGCTCGCGTCCTGTTTTCCTGCCACGCACTACACTTGGCATCGGGCGTTTATTGTGGAGAACAGACCATGCAAATTACCCCTTATTTGTTTTATGACGGCCGCTGCGAAGAGGCCATCGCATTTTACCTTGAAGCTACTGACGGCGAGTTGCTGTTTAAAATGACCTTTGGCGATATGCCGGAGAGCGAATCAATGGAGGGTTGCCCGTCCGGGATGACGTTTCCCCCGGAGCACATCATGCATGCGCATCTGCGTATCGGACAGGGCGAAATCATGCTAAGCGACGGGAATCGCGAGACGCATTACAGCGGGTTTGCGGTGAGCCTTTCCACCCCGGATGAAGTGCAGGGCAAACGCTGGTTCGATGCGTTGTCGGCAGGGGGGCAGGTGACAAAAAACTGGGAGCCAACGTTCTGGGCGAATGGCTTTGGCATGTTTACCGATAAGTTCGGCGTGCCCTGGATGGTCAATGCGTATAAACCGCGAATTTAAAAGCATTAACCCCGTCACGGCGCGATAAATCGCGCCGTGACGGGAAATGAACGGATTTAGAAGTTATAACCCACTACCAGGTAGTAACCCCAGCCGGTAGATTTCACTTCAAACGGACCGTTGCCGAAGTTCAGCTCCTGGCCATCCGCCCATTGCCCGCCGTTATGGAACCAACGCGCCACGGTTGAAACGTGCCAGTGGTCATAATTCAGCGACAGGATATGGCTGGAGGCAATTGAGTTGCTGGTACGTGATGTACCGGTCTCGTCGCGCAGATCAGAACCCCAGTCAAAGTTGGTGAAGCCGATGTAGCTCAGCTTACCGCCCCACAGGTCGGTAATCGGCACAAAGTATTTCACTTTGAAGCGATAGCCATCCCAGCTGTTTTCGTTCGCTGCACCATAGTTCTGCCACTGATATTTGGCGTACACGTTCAGCGACAGACCAACGTCAGAGTGGGTATCGATATCGGTACCCAGACCCATATACCAGGTGTTCTGACGCTGTGACGCGTTACGACCCATGTCATAGATGTAGTTGTTGGCGAAGTACCACTCTTTAAACGGACCAAAAGCCAGGCTGGTGCCGGTCAGTTTATCGATAGAGAAACGTGGCTCAATTTCCATGAACATCGGCGAACCGTGGTCGAAAATGCCGTTGGCATTGCTGTTGCCCAGACCGAAGAAGTTGGTCAGGTCAAGGTAGCCGTAGAAATCAAACCAGTCCTTTTTCGCAAAGGCTTCGTATTCCAGATACACGTCATTATTAAACTGTGGTCCGAAACGGGTGTGGTAACTGCCCACTACGTTAACGCTCTGATGCCACCAATCTGAAAGGTATTGCGGGTTGCTGTCTGCCGCTTGTGTCGCGCCGGTCCAGCTGCTGGCCAGTAAGGCCCCTGCTATCAATGCTTTATATTTCATTATTGTTAACCACATGCTCGTGATCGCGATAAAAGTGCGCGATCGGTGTCAGTCGATCCCAGGGGTGGGCGGTAAATTGTTTAAGCCGGTCTGAGCCGCCGGTTTCTAAAGCTCGCGTAGGGTGCCTGTATCAGTCGGATAGAAAATAGATTTTGATCACGTTTGTCAAAAAGTGTTGCAATTCCATTCACCAATAATGTGAGTTATGTCACATTATTGTCATGAAACGAACGGAACCCCGCAACCGTTTACGTTGTCGCGAAGTATCGTGAAAGGCTGATGGGGGATCGGATGTAGCGGCGCGATTTATCGCGCATCTTTTTGCCAGGATGGGCACGGTAACAAAAAAACAGCGCGATAAATCGCGCCGTTACGGGAAGGCGAGGGGGGTTACGGTAAGGTCACACGCACCTGCAAGCCGCAGATCTTGCCCTGCGGATTCAGGCAGTTTGACAGCGCCACCTGCATACGATGCTTTTGCGCCACGCTGCGCACAATCGACAGACCCAGGCCGCTGCCCTGTGCCTGCACATCGGGCGAGCGGGTGAAGCGGTCAAACGCGCGTTCGATAAAGGCTTCCGGCATACCGGGACCGTTATCGACGATATCCACCACGGTATGGTTGCCGACGCGATGCAGCAACACATCCACCAGGCTACCTTCGGGGGTGTGCAGCATGGCATTGCCGATCAGGTTATCGAACAGGCTACGTAAATCGGAGCGACTGGCCTGTATACGATAATGCGCGGTGCCGTTAAAGCCGATATCAATACCCCGCTTATCCGCCACCACCATTAGCTGTTCGATGCTCTCTTTCAGCAGGTCTTCCAGCTCAATATTCTCGATCGTCACCACCACCGACTGATCTTCCTGGCGGGAGATATTCAGCAGCTGCGTCACCAGATGGCGCGTGCGCGTGACGCCCGCTTCCAGTTGATCAAACTGGCGGCTGGCCTCACCCGGCTGGATATGCTGACGCAGGTTTTCCAGTTGCAGCGTCACCGCTGTCACCGGGGTGCGCAGCTCATGGGCGGCATCTTCAAGGAACTGGCGCTGTGACGACCAGGCAGCACGCAGTTTATCGAGCAGAGAATTATAGGCATCGACCAGCGGCAGGATCTCGTCTGGCAGGCCATCCGGCGGTACGCTGTCGGGATGCAGCATCTCCTGTGCGGCAATCTGACGGGATGCCACGCGTAAATCACGCGTAATGGTGCGTACCACTAGCCAGATCACCAGCAGGGAGAGCGGCATCATTAAAATCAGTGGGATGATGGCCGACATGGCGCGCTTCACCATCACGCTTTTCATATAGCCGATGTTGTAGAGCACCTGAATGTTGGCGATATCGCTGCCCGGTTCGCCAGGACGATTAAACACCCGCCAGTTGCAATCCTCACAATCGCCGATTTTTACATCATTCCAGCCCTTTTTATTTTGCAACGGCGCGCGCAGCTCCGGCCATGAACTGGCACGCAGCTCGTTATTGGCATCCCACAGTTGCACCACATAGGCGCTTTTGAGTTTGTCGGCGTTGAGCATCAGTGGCATCAGCGCCGGAATGCGTTTGCTGCTGGCCCAGGCATCGGCAATTTTCGCCAGCTGATCGTCTTTCATCGTACCGATCATGTCGCCGTAGCAGCTGTAAAAATAAGAGGTCACGCCGCCGATCATCGCTAAATGCATCAGCAGCAGGGTGGTGAGCAGTTTATTACGCAGCGAGCGCATAAAAGTGAAGGGTTTCATATTGCAGGAACTCGCCAGCCAAGACCGCGCACGTTGCGAATTACTTCGTTATCCAGCTTACGACGCATGCCGTGAATCAATACATCAACGGCATTACTGGTAACTTCTTCACCCCAGCCGTAGATGCGGTTTTCCAGTTGTTCGCGCGACAGAATCGCCCCCGGGCGCTCCAGCAACGCATAGAGCAGGGCATATTCACGAGCGGTAAGTTGCTCACGCTGGCCTTTGTACAGCACTTCACGCGTCATCATATCGAGCTGCACGTCGCCACTGCCTAACAGGGAATCCGCCGCACCGTGGCGGCGTCGGGTAATCGCTCGCATTCGCGCCAGCACCTCTTGCAGATCAAAGGGTTTCAACAGGTAATCATCGGCACCACTGTCGAGGCCCTGGATGCGTTGCGCGACGGTATCGCGTGCGGTCAGCACCAGCACCGGCGTCATATCACCGCGCGTGCGTGCGCGACGCAGCACATGGATACCATCTTCGCGTGGTAAACCGAGATCCAGCAGTACGCAGCTGTAGCCGCCTTCGGCCCAGGCGTTGCTGGCAAAGACGCCATCGCGCACCCAATCCACCGACCAGCCAGCCGCCTCCAGCGCCTGCTGCAGGTTAGCGCCAATCATTTCATCATCTTCAACCAGCAGCACGCGCATGGTATGAGGTCCTCTAAAATCAATACAAACAGTGTAGCGCTGCAAAATTAGCGCAGAATTACACCCGTTTTCCCCCTTGCTAATTCTGCGCTAATTTTCTGCTAATTAAGGGATAAATTTAACGCGCTAAAGTGGCTTCACTGGACATCACGTCGTATCTGGAGGAGCCATGAATCAGAGTCAATTTATCCGCAGTTTGCTGGACTGGATAGAAGACAACTTAGGACACGATTTACATCTGGATGAAGTAGCACGCCGTTCGGGTTATTCCCGCTGGCACCTGCAACGTCTGTTTCGTCAGCACACCGGATTTTCACTGGCCGAGTACATTCGCCAGCGCCGGTTGACGGAGTCGGCGCTGACGCTGCTTAACAGTGATGAGGCGATCCTGCAGGTGGCGATGAGCTACGGCTTTGACACCCAGCAGGCGTATACCCGCACCTTTAAAAACTACTTCCGCGTGACACCGGGCCAGCTGCGTCGTCAGCGCCGCGTGGAACCGGATCGTCTGCTGTTTCCGCTGGCGGTGGCCAGTTGAGTCGCTAGCCTGATTTCCCGTTGTTACGTCGTCGCGGGAAATCAGGTGCTATTGTGCACCAATCCTTTTAAGCTGCTGTTTTCCCCTCCTCTGTCGGTTATGGACAATGGACAACAGCGACAATCTCACTGCCATGATGCTGTTTGCGCGCGTGGTGGAACGGCAAAGTTTCAGCGAAGCTGCCCGCACTCTCGGCGTTTCAAAATCCTATGTCAGCCGCGAAATCGCCCGGCTGGAAATCCGCCTCGGGATCAAATTGTTGCAGCGCACCACGCGTAAGGTGGCGCTGACGGAACTGGGGCAGGCGTACTACCCGTTTTGTACCCGCTTACTCGACGAGATGCATCGTGCTGATGCTTTTGTGCAGCAGGTCCACCAGCTGCCCGCCGGTAATGTGCGTTTACAGGCCCCGGTGACGTTCGGTTGCCAATGCGTGGTGCCAACGCTGAATCACTTTATCCGCCGTCATATTCATATTAACGTCGACCTGGAACTGACGGACCGCATCAACGAGGACCCGCAAAGCAGCGCCGATGTGGCGATTGTGATCCGTCAGCGTGCCCCGGAAGTGCCTGACTATCGTGAGTTGAATACCATCGACTGGGGATTGTATGCGGCACCGGATTACCTGGCGGTGCATCCACCTATCGACCATCCCGAACGCTTAACTCGCCATGATCTGCTGTTGTTTCACGGCCCGGCCCATACGGCAGCTCTGCCGTTCCGGCGCGATAAACAGCGTCTGGCGCTGGATGTGCGCAGCCGTTTTCGCGCCAATAACAGTATGGCGTTGTTGAATGCGGCGCTGGCCGGAACCGGTATCGCCTACCTGCCCGCCTATATGACCCAGGAGTCGCTGGCGCGGGGTGAGATTGTGCAAGTGCTGCCGGAGTGGCAGATGGATCGCCTGCACAGTTACCTGCTGCTAAAAAACCAGCCCGAGCCGTCTTCGCCCGTCACCCTGTTGTGCGATGCGTTAATCACCGCATTAGGCGATGGCTGATTGTTGCCTTTTGGCAACAATAGCAACCTGCGTGGCAAATATTCCCGCCTGTCTGTTATCGATGCTGAACCGCTGTTAGCCTGAGTATCAGTTCAAAACAGGGATATCATCATGCAGCAACCTCCAACGGCGTTAGCGCCTGAGCAGCAACACTGGAAGCGCAATCTGTTCGTTTGCGTACTCGGCTCCTTCAGCACCATTGTGGCGATGACGCTGCTGCTGCCGTTTCTGCCATTATATGTGCAGCAGCTCGGTGTGCAGGAACCGGCAGCGATTGCGCGCTGGTCGGGAGTGGCTTACGGCGCAACCTTTTTCAGCGCCGCGCTCACCGCGCCGCTGTGGGGCAAACTGGCGGATCGCTATGGTCGCAAGCTGATGCTGATCCGCGCCAGCCTCGGGATGGCGATTGCCATGTCGCTGATTGGCATGGCAACCGCACCCTGGCAACTGGTGGCGCTGCGTTTGCTGGCAGGGCTGTTGGGAGGCTATGCCTCGGGATCGACCATTCTGGTGGCAGCGCAAACACCAAAAGAGCAGACCGGCTGGGCGCTCGGCGTGCTGTCTTCCGGCATTATGGCAGGCAATGTGGTGGGGCCGTTGCTGGGCGGAGTGCTGCCGCCATTGATTGGTATTCGTCACACCTTCTGGCTGACCGGCGCGGTGATTTTTCTCGCTTTCCTTGCCACCACCTTTTTACTGAAAGAAGCACCTCGTCAGGCTAAAAAGGCCGCGCAAAGCAGCAGTATCGAGGAGAAACCGGTAAATCTGCCGGTGGTACGGTTGATGTGGTTGTCGGGGATGTTGCTGATTTTCGCCAATATGTCGATTGAACCGATTATCACGCTGTATGTCGGGCAGTTTGTCACTGGCGATCATGCGATTACCGTCACGGCGGGCCTGGTGATGGCGGCGGCGGCTCTGGGCAGCATTCTTTCTGCTCCACGCCTTGGACGGCTGGCGGATCGCATCGGTCATGGCCGGGTACTGGTGTATGGCCTGATTGCCTGTGCGTTGCTGCTGATTCCGCAGGCCTTTATCACCGCGGCCTGGCAATTGGTTGTGTTGCGTTTCCTGATGGGGATGGCGCTGGGTGGGTTGATGCCGTGCGTGACTGCCCTGATTCGCCACAATGTCCCGCAGGCCCAGGTAGGGAAAATGCTGGGATATTCGACTTCAGCGCAGTATGTCGGTCAGGTGAGTGGGCCGTTATTTGGCGGTTTTGTCGGCGGGGCTTTTGGTATGCGCCCGGTGTTTTTGGCGACCTGCGTGATTATGGCGTTGTGCGCCTTATTAAATGCGCGGGTGTTGCGTAAGCCCTAATCCAAAAACATGCGTGATTTATCGCGCGGTTTTTGAAAAAAAAGGCGGACCGAAGTCCGCCTGATTTACTTATAGCTATTTCTCATCCGGCAGTGCATAGGCAATAACATAGTCGCCCAGCTTGGTACCAAACGAACCGTGACCACCTGCAGCGATAACAACGTACTGCTTGCCATCCACTTCATAGGTCATCGGCGTTGCCTGGCCGCCAGCTGGCAGACGTGCCTGCCACAGCATTTCACCGGTATTGGTGCTGAAGGCACGCAGGTAGTTATCTGCGGTGGCACCGATGAAGAACACGTTACCGGCTGTGGTGATCGGACCGCCGAGCATCGGCATACCCATCTTGAACGGCAGCGGAACCGGTGCGCTATCGCGAACCGTACCAATGCGTTTTTTCCACACGGTTTCGTTGGTTTTCAGGTCAACAGCTGAGACATAGCCCCATGCCGGTTGTTTACACGGCAGACCAAACGGTGACAGGAACGCGTTCAGTTCCACGCCATACGGCACGCCGTACTGTGGCTGAACACCGCTTTCGGTACCCGAACCGCCTTCCGCACCTTTCGGTGGCTCGATCGGGTTGCCCGGACCGCGCGGAATCAGTTTGGAAACGAACGGCAGGGCCATCGGGTTAGCGATAGCGATCTGACGATGCGGATCGACCGCAATGCCACCCCATTCGAACATACCGAGGTTACCCGGGAACACCAGCGTACCCTGCTCAGACGGCGGCGTGAACGGACCGTCATAGCGCAGGCGCTTGAAGATCACGCGGCACACCAGCTGGTCGTACATGGTCGCGCCCCACATATCCTTATCAGTCAGATTCTGCTTCGGACGGAAGGTCAGTTCTGAGTAAGGCTGGGTCGGTGATACGTGGTCACCTTTAGCAGCACCCTGCGGAACCGGAGTTTCCGGGGCTGGCACGACAGGTTTACCGGTGCGGCGATCCAGTACAAAGATGTTACCGGTTTTCGCCGGAGCATAAATCACCGGTACGGTGTTGCCATCTTTGTCAGTGATATCGGCCAGCGTCGGCTGAGACGGCAGGTCCATATCCCACAGATCGTGATGCACAGTCTGATACGACCACACCAGCTTACCGGTGGTGGCGTTCAGCGCCAGTACGCTGCTCGCATAGCGCTCCTGGTCTGGCGTACGGTTGCCACCCCAGATATCCGGAGTTGACACGCCCATCGGCAGGTAAACGATATCCAGTTTCGGATCGTACACCGCCGGTGCCCAGGAGTTCGGCGAGTTCATGGTAAAGGTGTGTTCATCGTCAGGAATCGCGTTAGGATCTTTCGCGCCCGGATCGAAGACCCACAGCAGTTTACCGGTGTTGACGTCAAAGCCACGAATGGCTCCTGACGGCTCACGGGTGGAGTAGTTATCCGTCACCGCACCGGCAATAATGATGGTGGTATCGGTGATGATCGGTGGTGAAGTCGGCTCATATTGGCCCGGCGTCAGCACTGGCTGTTTGTGTTGCAGATCCAGCTCGCCGTTGTTGCCAAAAGAGGCACAACGCTCGCCAGTTTCTGCATCCAGCGCGAACAGACGACCGTCGTTTACCGGCAGGTAAATACGGCGTGAGCACAGCGCAGGCTGGGTGTTGGACGCATCAGCAGCGGCCGGAACTTCGTGGTAAGACACGCCACGGCAGGTTACGTGCTGGAAAGTCGGGTTAGGCTTAAGGCCCGGATCGAATTTCCACTTCTGCTTACCGGTTTTCGCATCCAGTGCAAACAGGATTTGATGCGGTGAGCAGAGATACAGTGTGTCGCGGATTTTAATCGGGGTCACTTCATCAGTGATTTCACCCGGATCGTTCGGGGTCTTCAGGTCGCCAGTCTGGAACTGCCAGGCTACCTGCAGATTTTTCACGTTATCCGCATCGATTTGCTTAAGCGGTGAGAAGCGGGTGCCTTGCTGATCACGCGCATACGCTGGCCAGTCGCCATCGGCGATGTTGCTCAGCGGCTGTGCCTGAGGTGCGTTGGCCGCCGCGTCCGGCAGGGTGCCATTCAGCTCCTGCGGATCGTGGAAGACGGCCCACGCCAGCACCAGGGCGCTGGCGATCAGGGCAATACCCATCGCGCTCAGTGCACCTTTACTGGCGTTGTTGAGTTTGCGATAGACAAACGGCAACACCAGCCAGATACCAAAAATCACCAGTACGTCGGTACGCGGTGCCAGCGCCCAGAAGTCGAAACCGACTTCCCACACGCCCCACACCAGCGTGGCCAGCAGCAGCAGGGCATACAACACCAATGCTGAACTGCTACGACGCCACAACAAAATAGCGGTGATTAACATAACCACACCGCCAATTACGTAGTACCAGGAACCTCCAATGGCGGCTAACCAAATGCCACCAACCAGCATAAACGCCCCTGTCAGCAGTGCGAACAGCACTGTCAGGAAGCGAATTACGCCAAAAGATGAGGAAGCTTTCCCCATAATATTGACCTCTTTTTTCGCCATAAATCTAAAAGGAAACAACGCGTTGCGTAGTTTCCCCATATAAGGTACGAGGTGATGAAAATGTTTGCTGCTGAACTCTTCCGTTAAGTCAGATGATCCTTGTGCGTTAAATTTTATCTTAAAAACGTTAACAGGTTTGACTTTTTTAGTGCTTTAAAGCACTGGAATGGTAGTAGTGCGACATTTTATGAGGAGATTCTGAGAATAGGCCCGGGGATATCGGGCCATAAGGGGAAAGCGCGATATTTTGTGTAACCGTTTACACTTCGAATAAATTGCTGCTGGTTCGCTGTTCCTGCCAGCCGCTGATATGCAATCGAGTATAGCTTTCTTCAGGCAAAACCAGACGTGAAGAACGTAATATCACCTCTGCTTCTCTTTCGCGGAACGAAGAGAGCATAAATGGAAAGCTGAACTTGAGATAATTTTCGCTGAAAAACTCGTCAGTCAGAACAATGCCGCTTAAGGGAAAGTTCTCAATATTTTGCCAGCGCGTACCGGGCGATGCCACGTCATAGAGCCAGAAGCGGAAATCCGACGCTCGTGACTGCAACTCAGGCCCGGCCTGTTGTAACGCATCATAGTTGATGGCCAGCCGGACATTGTCGGATTGCAAAAAGGAATAATTATCCGTTTCCTGTAAAAACTGCGTAAGCATATTTCCCTGTAAAGGGATAATTATTAATTCTGGCATAGTCGGCAGATGGTTTTGCAAAGTAATTATGTTGCGTTCATTAAGTAATGTATGGCTACTTTGCTCACAATGCATAAAGGGTGCTGAATAACAGATACCCGTCAGCGCGCCATCAAAGCGGCGAATACGCTCGGTAACATAAGGGTTATATGCGTTATTTTTCATTTATCTCTATGAATAAATTAATTATCTGGAAGGATAGAGTTATTATAATGATGGTCGATCTACTGCCATAATCCGTTTGCTAATATAAAACGTTTCCTTTGCAAAGATCATCTTTTTTATCTGTTTCTGCTAAAGAGATATTAGGCAGTATTACCGCAGTAATTAACGCTTTATTGTAACGTTCTGGAAGTCGCGCTATTTTCAACATAAAAAAATAAGCCTGCTAATATTCAGAACTCTACCTTTAGACTTTTCCCCTATAAGCGACTGTTTTTAAAGCGCACGGCTTGCCGTTGCCTGGCACGGTAAAATCCCGCACTCTGTGGCCTGAAAAAAAAGATAAGGAAAACCGTATTGCGGTTTTTCATCAGGTCAGGTCCATGACGGCCTGGCGGCAACAGAATTCAGGATGGGATAAATATGGGTTTACTGGCAACAACTGCGGATGACTCGCTGCTGCGACACAGGTCGTTTGTCGCCTTCTGGCTGGCACGGACCTGTTCTTCGTTTGGTTTTCAGATGTTCTCGGTTGCCGTCAGCTGGCAGATCTACTCGCTGACCAACAGCGCGATGGCGTTGGGGATGATTGGTCTGATGCAGTTTCTGCCCTCGGTGCTGCTGGCACTGCCTGCCGGGCATCTGGCAGATCAGTTTGATCGTCGCCGGATTGTGTTGTTTGGTCAGCTGGTGGAGTGGGGATCGTTGCTGGCGCTGGTGGCGCTGACGCTATTCCACTGGGCGGATAAAACCGCCATCTGGAGCCTGGTGTTTTTAATTGCGGTGGCAAAGGCCCTGGAATGGCCCGCGTTGTCATCGATGTTACCGGCGCTGGTGCCGCCAGAAATTCTGGCGCGTGCGACAGCAGCGAATGCGGTGGGTGGTCAGGCGGCGGTGATCATTGGACCCACGCTGGGTGGGTTGCTGTATGTCGCCGGGCCGGATGTGGTGTACGGCGTAGCCGCCTTGTTCTATTTATTCTCGCTGCTGCTGGTCAGCCGTATCCGTTATGAGCGCCCGCCACAGACGCGCCTGCCGATGAACCTCACCAACCTGTTTGCCGGTGTCCATTTCATCCGCGAACGCAAAGATGTACTCGGAGTGATTTCACTCGATTTATTCGCGGTGCTGCTCGGCGGTGCGACGGCATTGCTGCCGATTTTTGCCAAAGATATTCTGCATACCGGTCCCTGGGGGCTGGGCATGTTGCGCGGCGCGCCGTCGGTGGGGGCATTGCTGGTTGGGGTATGGCTCAGCCGTCACAAGCTGGAAAAGCATGTCGGGATGATCATGTTTGGCGCGGTGGCAGGTTTTGGTGTGGCAACGCTGATTTTTGCGCTCTCCCGTCAGCTGTGGTTGTCGTTGCTGGCGCTGGCGGCGTTAGGTGCCTTTGATATGGTCAGCATGGTGATTCGTGGCTCGCTGGTGCAGCTGGATACACCGGATGATATGCGCGGACGCGTCAACGCGGTCAACGCCATCTTTATTAATACATCTAATCAGCTGGGCGAGTTTGAGTCCGGGATGCTGGCGGCGTGGCTCGGTGCGGTGCCCGCTGCGGCGCTGGGCGGCATCGGTACGCTGGTGGTGGTGGCTCTCTGGATGACGCTGTTCCCGCATCTGCGTAAGCGGCAGAAACTGGAGAACGAACCCGCAGCTGTGCCGCCAACAAAAACCGGCCAACAGGCCGGTTAAGGGTATTGCCAGTCTGCACTGCCATGACAAAGCTCGCGATCAGGGGGGGCAGGGATCGCGAGCGGTGGCCGTTTAAACGGCCGCTGTTTTCCCCAGGTTGGCGTCAAATTGTTTCCAGCTTTCTGTCATATCCACCACGGTTTTCGATTTTCGCGCTTCGTCGATTTTAATCGCGGTGAGCCCGGCTTCCAGTGCGTCCACCACCGTCACTTTCAGCGGCGTTCCCTGTTTAATGTGTTTCACAATCTCTTCGGCCATCAGCGCATCAGCGCCATAGTGGCCATCGTAAGCGTTGCCGCTGTAAGTGGTGTCCACTTCACGCTCACCGGTCCGGGCGTTATGCACGCGGAAGTAGTTGCGCACAAAGTCGCCTTCCGCCATGCCGTCCGTTCCCATCACGCAGAAGCGGCGGAACTCATCCGGCACGTTGAGGTTGGCGTGGAAGGCCAGAGTGGCGCCACCGGCGTATTCAATGATGGCCGTCTGGTAATCGACGATATCGGCATCGCTATCAAACACCGCGTCGGTGCTTGACCAGCCGCTCGGTTTGACGTGATACAACTCGGAAGCGGGCGTGATGGCACCCTGTGGCGCGTGCTGCGGCGTAAAGGATTTACGGCCACCAAAGCTGGCGACGCGCACCGGGCGTTCGCCCATCAATCCCTGATAGAGATCGATATCGTGGCAGCATTTTTCCAGCATGTACGGACCGGCGTATTTCTCCAGACGACGCCAGTCGCGCTGGAAGAAAGCACCGTGGTACGGCTTGATATGTTCGGTTGCTTCGATTGAGGTGATCTCGCCAAGGCGTTTATCATCGCGCGCTGCCAGCAGGTCGTGATACAGCGGTGAATAACGCAGTACCAGACCGACCAGAATGCGCTCGTGGCCATACTGCTGTACCAGCTGCGCCATCGCCATGGTCTGTTCTTCATTGATCACCACTGGCTTCTCGGTGAATACGGTATAACCCGCGGCCAGCCCCTGACGAATATGGTCGAGATGCATAAAGTTCGGTGAACCAACCAGCAGCAGATCAAAGCCGCCGTGATTCAGCAGTGCGTCGATACTGTCAAACGCCTGACCAGGATCGATACCAAAGGTGTGGAGATTGGGTAAACCCGCTGGAGCCGGATCGACATAACCCACGACGGAGAACTCTGTATCGGCTTTGCTGAACTCTTTCACCACATGGGAAAGACGAAAGCCAAGACCAATAATGCCCACTTTCATGTTATACCCCTGAAGCCCGTTGCCTGTTAGCTGCCCGACCCATCAGGCTGCTGATAATCTGACCGCTAACTTATTACGGCAGAAAAACTAATGTCAATGAATATCCTGGGTGTAAAAATCCTATAATCTATTATTCGTATGATTTTAATCATTTTTATTTGATGTTGTGGCTTCCATATTTATTTGTTATTGCGATTTAAGTTTTTTTACCCTATCTTTCGCACATCTATAAAGAGTCATTCCGAGCGGTGCAGGGCAGGAGGAAGCGCGTGCAGTCACTTATGCTAGGTATCGATGGGGGTGGTACGCACTGTCGCGGACGCCTCACCGACGCTCAGGGGCAACTGCTGGCGGAAGCGCGCGGCGGGCCAGCCAACGTCTGGTCGCAGTTTGAAGCGGCGATTGACGCCATCGATCGGGTGATTGACGATCTCTTCACTCAGGCGGCATTACCGGCGGCGGCACGAGCGCAAACCGTGCTGGTGGCGGGGCTGGCGGGAGCGAATGTCGCTTCGGTCAAAGCCCGTCTGGATAGCTGGCAGCCCGTTTGCCAGGCGCGCTATGTTTTTACCGATGTCGAAATTGCCTGCGCTGGTGCGCATCATGGCGCGCCCGGAGCGGTGTTTATTACCGGCACCGGCAGCCAGGGTGCCGCCTGGGATGGTGAACGCTTTACGTTGCTGGGTGGCTGGGGCTTTGCACTCTCCGATGCCGGTTCTGGTGCGGTGCTCGGTCAGCGGGCATTGCGGCTGGCGCTGCTGGCCCATGAAGGCATTGTTCCGTCCTCGGCGCTGACGCAGCGTATCATGGCGCATTACCACGACAGCCCGGAACAGATGCTAATCTGGTCACGTCAGGCGACACCCGCCGACTGGGGCCGGATTGTGCCGGACGTGTTCGCCGCCGCACAGGCGGGGGATGAGCATGGCACTGCCTTAATTGAACAAACCGCGGCGGATATCGCGCAAATGGTCCAGCCACTGCTGGCGCGCAGCCACGGTAAGCTGGCGTTGATGGGCGGCTTAGCCACGCCGATTCAGCCCTGGCTCCCGGCGGATATCGCCGCACTGCTGGTGCCGCCACAGGGCGATGCGCTGACTGGCGCACTCCGGCTCGCCAGTCAGTTCAGCCTGGGTCAACTCGCGTAACCTTTTCATTCTGCTGATAAAGAGAACCATGACCGCTCCGAACGTAACCGCCCGCATTCTGCGGCTGATTGTCGAAAACGCGCCAATAAGCCAGTCCGATCTCAAAGTGCGCAGCGGCCTGAGCATGTCAACGGTTTCGCAGGCCACTAATCGCCTGCTGACTGGCGGCATCGTGCAGGAGCTGGGGCTACGCCGGGTCTCGATGGGGCGTCCCAAAACTCTGCTCGGCCTCAATCCTGATCACGCCAGTGTGGTTGGCATCCAGCTCAATGCGGAACGCAACCTGATTGTTCTGACCGACCTCGGTGGAAATATCATCGGCGAGCAGCAAATGCCTTCCGGTGCGATGAGCCCGAAACAGCTGGGTGACGCGCTGGCGAAGTTTCTGCGCGGCGTAGAAGGCAAGAAAGTCGGTGCTATTGGTCTGGCGCTATCCGGTCTGGTGGATGCCAGCAATGGCTATTGCGTGCGCTCACGCGTGCTGGACTGGGATAACGTGCCCATCGCCCGCCTGCTGGAAGAGCGTTTTTCGTTACCGGTATTTATCGAAAACGACGCTAACGCGCTGGCGATGGCGGCGCTGGTGTTTGGTCAGCTCGGTCATGCACAATCGGCGATTATCGCCACCTTCGGCAAAGGGATTGGCGCGGGTATTTTGCTGGATCGTCAGCTTTATCGCGGACGTCATGGCAAAGCGGGGGAGATTGGTAATGCCCTGCTGGGTGATGGCTCTGAGCGCCTGCTGGAAGATGTCGCCTCATCGCAGGCGATTCTGCACCGGGTGGCGGAGACGCTGAAACAGGATGCACCGCCGACGTTGCGCGATCTGGATTTGCGTCCCACACCGGAGGTGTTAAGCGCGCTGGCGGAAGCCGGGCATCAGCTGGGCATGTCGCTGGCGAACCTGTCGATTGCCTATGATCCGGATGTGGTTTATCTGGCGATGGAGCCGCAAATGGCGTCACGCATTCTGCTGGATAATATCACCCAGAGTTTCCAGAACTATCGTCTGAAGCTGACACCGCATATGACGCCGTTGCAGTTTATTACCGAGTCGAATCGGATGTGGGCGCAGGGCGCGGCGGGGTTTGCGGTGAATAAGTTGCTGGATTTGCTGGCGGCGCAGGCCGATGAAGAGATTGCGTCTTAAGTCGCGTGGTTTCGTTTGCTTCCGAGGGGATTTCGTTCGCCTCGGGCTGAGGTAGTTTCAGTTCGCCGGTGCGGCGACCGAGCAAAGGGGACCTGGCCGTCCCCTTTGCATTCCCCGGCCTTGCGCCGCCTGCGCCGCCTGCCTCGCCGCTTCGCGGTCCCTTCGCTTACTCACGCTTCCGACGGACCGGCGTCGATTCGCTCCTGCTCAACGCCGCCTTTCGCCGCATCCATGCGGCTCATCCTGGAATCGTTCCCGCGCTCAGCGAGTCCGGATGGCGCCCATCCGCCGCTGCCACATCAATGCTTTCCTGTGTTTTTTCTTTTGCGGTTTGTTTTTTCTTCGGGCTTGCAAACGGGGGTGTGGGCGGCATTCGCAGCGCCGAGTGCAGAGTGAAGGCCAGGACGAGCCGCATGGATGCGGCGAGAGGGCGGTATGAGCCATGGAAGGCGAATCCGCGCGGTCCGTCAGGCCTGAGTGATAAGCGAGGGAACAGCGCGAAGCGCTGCGCGAGGACGCCGCAGGGCGCGGATTGCAAAGGTCCGCGCCTTCGGACCTTTGCCCGTCCGCCTGCACAGGCGGTGCTGAAACTGCCTCAAGCCTGGCGGGCGGACCCCCTGCGGAGCCAAACCGCTGCCAGCGGACAGAACCTTACCGCATCCGCATCCCTTCCTGATCAAACAACAAACAACTCCCCGCATCCAATTGGTAACGCATCGGCTCACCGATCTCGTGGCTTGCCACATTCCGCTCCTCAATCACCAGCAGCCGCTCCTGGCCCACATCCAGATAAAGATAATTGGTATGCCCCAGCATCTCGCTGAACGACAGCGGGGCGCTAAAGCTCAGCGGCGCGTTGGCAGCCGTGGCGAGCTGGAAATGCTCAGGGCGTACGCCCAGCGTCACCTTTTGCCCCTCGTGACAGGTGGCCGCCATGTCCAGCGTTAATGAGTGAATACCCAGCGACGGCACGCGCAGCTGCACCTGGCCGGGAGCTAACGCCGCTACCTCTGCGGGTAAGAAATTCATCTTCGGCGAACCAATAAACCCGGCGACAAACAGGTTATCCGGGTCGCGATACAACTCCAGCGGCGCACCGACCTGTTCAATACGCCCCTGACGCAGCACCACGATCCGGTCGGCCAGCGTCATCGCTTCCAGCTGGTCATGGGTGACGTAAATCATGGTGTTGCCCAGCGAGGTGTGCAGCCGGGCAATTTCGATACGCATCTGCAAACGCAGCTCAGCATCCAGGTTCGACAGGGGTTCATCGAACAGGAAAATACGTGGATGGCGAATAATGGCGCGGCCAATCGCCACACGCTGCCGCTGTCCGCCCGACAAGGCACGCGGCAGGCGATCGAGCAACTCGGTAAGGTGCAGACGCGCCGCAGTCTGCGCAATCGCCTGTTCAATCTCGGCTTTCGGCCGCTTCATCACCTCCAGCGGATAAGCGAGGTTGCCACGTACCGTCATATTCGGGTAAAGCGCGTAGGACTGAAACACCATGGCGATACCGCGCTCGGTGGCAGGCTGCTGGGTCATATCCGCACCCTCAATCAGCAGCTTGCCATCACTGATCTCCTCCAGCCCGGCAATCATGCGTAACAGCGTCGATTTTCCGCAACCCGAAGGGCCAACAAACACCACAAATTCACCACTGTTAATGGTGAGATCGATACCGTGGATCACGTTCACTTGCTCGTAGGACTTCTTAACGCTTTGCAGATGCAGGCTGGTCATGCTGTGTCTCGCTTAAAGTAACTGGCCCAGATAAATGGCGTTGCTGCGCACGATGGGCGTGAAGCCAAGGCGCTGATAAAAACCGCAAACCTGCTCGTTTTGCAGGCTAACGCCGAGATGCACGCCAGGCACACCGGCCTGGTGCAGCAGGGTCAGCAGGTGCTCAATCAGTTTGCGCCCCCAACCACCCTGTTGAGCGGGCGGCAGTAGATTAATGTGCAGATGCGCGGGCCACTGGCTCACCAGTTGATCGGCGGCGGCATCCGGCTGGAGGATGGCATCCAGCACTTTGCTGTCGAGCGGGGCGCTGGCCGGGTAGTCGCGATATTGCGCCTGCAACAGCGGCCACCACTGCTGATTCAGCACGGCTTCGAAGGCGCGGGTATCCGGTACCGAGACTGCATAGCCGACGACCTCTCCCTGTTGTTCCAGTACCAGCGCGAAATCAGGTACGAAACGGGCGTAGGGAATCACAAAGCGCAGGCCCGGCAGGGCGGGGTCGGAATAAAGCGCGGTCGCGTCTTTCCCTGCATTGGCGGTTTCTAAACAAATACGCGAGAGCGCGGGAAAATCCGCCTCGGTGGCGTGACGAATAACACCTTCAGCCGTCATGGTGGAGCCTCTGTGGTCAGGAGATGAACAGTTTTTACGGTAATGAAAGCGTACTTAGTTTTCAAGGTGTAATAATTGCGTCATCCCACAAAGCGCAGGCGAAACATAACCGCAGCGCATGACCGCCAGCGCGGCAAGGCTGTAGTGATGCGCTGGCAAGCCCTTAATCCGCAGGCTTTTTCACGTTTTCTTCGTCAGTATCATCCATAGCTATACGATTTTCATATGCTCTATCAGTAAGTTAATGCGCTTTAAAATCGTGAGTGATTTATGCTGGGCATGGCTTTAGGTGGGCTGTTTGCAGCGGCCTGGTGGCTGATTAAGCAGCATTCTCTGCTGATCACCGCGCCTTTCTTCTCACTTTTTGCACTGCATCACAGAGCAAAAATTCCGCACGGCACAGGTTTGACTTTCTTTTGTTCATAAAGTAAGTATGGATAAGTGCGTTATTTCTGCTGAATCAGCCTGCGGGAGCTGCGGGTGTCGAGATGAAGGGATGCCAGTCATCTGTTGGAGAAACCGAGCATTATGTGTGATTCAACCGTACGTTCGCAGTACTTCCATCGCCCTCTGCGTACCCTGTCTCGTCTGGTTTCCGCTGGGGTGCTGCTCGGCGCAGCGATGACCTCGGCCCAGGCGGTGACCCTGAATGAGTGGGATATTTATAACTATCCACAGCAGACCGCAGCGGTGGATGAAGCGATTAAAGTGTTCCAGCAACAGAATCCCGGCATTGTCATCCAGCGTTCTGTGCACTCCTTCGAAGATACCCGCATCCCGCTCAAACTGGCGCTGACAGCCGGTGATGGCCCGCAGATTGCCCAGGTGAATCAGGGTGGTGGCGATATGGGTTCGCTGGTGAAAGACAAGCTGCTGTGGCCGCTGGATGATTACGCCAAAACTTATGGCTGGACCACGCGTTTCCCGGATTCGATCCTGAAACGTAACCGCTGGTCCGATAATCAGGACTTTGGCAGCGGCAAATTGTATGGCGTTGCCAGCCTCGGTGAAATGGTTGGCCTGTATTACAACAAAGCGCTGCTGGATAAAGCTGGTATCGCGGTGCCAAAAACCCTCGCCGAGCTGGAACAGGCGATGGAAAAACTGAAAGCGCAGGGCACCGCACCCATGATGCTGGGGCTGCTGGACGGCAACATGGGACAGCAATTGCTCAGCACCATTTGGGAAGCGCAGATTGAAAGCAGCGACCGTAAAAAACTCGATGACCTGATTTACGACGTGGGCGGCACCTTTAAAGATGACAAGCTGGTAAAAGCCGCCAACATGATGAAAAGCTGGAACGACAAAGGCTATTTCTTCCCCGGCTTCCAGGGGATTGGTCATGACGATGCTGCGACCTTGTTCCAGAACGGTCAGGCCGCCTTCCTGGTGAGCGGCACCTGGTATCTGGGGCAGTTCAAAGACAACAAAGATATCCACTTTGCCGCGATGCCGATGGGGGCGGGCGTGCAGCATGCGCTGATGGTGGGCGGGACTGACCTGGCGTTCTCCATCACCAGCACGGCGAAAACTAAAGAACAGCAGGATGCCGCCGCGAAGTTCATCGACTATATCGTGTCGGATGAGATGGCGAACCGCTGGCTGAAAGTGGGCTTCCTGCCGGCCAGCGCCAGCAAAAATGCGCAGATCCCGGCCGATAATCCGCTGCTGGCCGAGGCCTACCAGGTATGGGTGACGCTGAACCAGCATGATGGCCTCGGTCATTACGTGGACTGGGCGACACCGACCATGAACGCCGAGCTGAATCAGAACGTACAGCTGCTGCTGGCCGGACGGCAAACTGCCGACCAGATGGTCACTAACTTCGACAACAACTATCAACGTTACCTGAAAACCCTGAAGCACTGATAAATCCGGCCCGGCATCGTGCCGGGCTGCTGACAGGTCCGCAAGCGAGTAAGGTTATGCTGAACAAATCTGCCTGGCGCAATGCGCTCTATCTCCTGCCCGCGGTGCTGGTGTACGCGGTCTTTCTGTTGCTGCCGCTGCTGGCGTCGCTGGGCATCAGTTTTACCGAGTGGGATGGCATCTCGATGCCGATTTTTACCGGCATCAGCAACTATATGCGTATGTTCAGTGACCCGGTGTTCTGGGTGGCACTGGGCAACAACGCATTACTGATGTTGTTCTACACCTTGTTGCCGATTGGTGTTGGCTTGCTGCTGTGCAGCTTCCTGTACGAAACGCGTAACAACAAAGAACGCAGCCTGCTGCGTATCTTTTTCTTTCTGCCTTACATCATGCCGATGGCGGTGCTTGGGGTGGTGTGGCGCTGGCTGTACAACCCGGCATTCGGCCCGATTGACCAGTTCCTGCGCGCCATCGGTCTGCCGCAGCTGGCGCTGTCATGGCTGGGTGACTTTACCTGGGCGCTACCTGCCGTGGGCTTTGTCGCCACCTGGTACTTCTTTGGTTTTTGTCTGGTGTTGTTTATGGCGGGATTGCAGCGCATGGACCCGTCGCTGCTGGAAGCGGCCGATCTGGATGGCTCCTCGCGGCGGCAAAAATTTATGCGCATCACGCTACCATCGCTGCGCCCGGAGCTGCGAATTGCGCTGTTGCTGACGGTGATCGCCAGCCTGAAAGCCTTTGATCTGGTCTACGTGATGACACAGGGGGGGCCGGGCACCTCCACCATGGTGACCAATATCTTTATGTATAAGCAAGGCTTTGACCTGCACTACTTCGGCTATGCGTCGGCGGTAGCGGTGTTCAGTATGATGATTGTGTTGATGATCAACGCGTTAATCCACTTTGCAATTCGGGAGCGTCATTGATGCGTGGCACGCCAGTCGTTTCTCGTGCGCTTATCTGGATTGTGGCGCTGATGACCATTATGCCGTTTCTGATGGCGTTGATGACCTCATTCAAAACCCAGATGGAGCTGTTCCAGGGCGTCTTTACCTTACCTTCGTCGCTCAACTTCAAAAACTACGCCACCGCCTGGCAGCAGGGCCATTTTAACGTTTATTTTATGAACTCGGTGCTGGTGGTGTTCCCGGTGGTGATTTGCAGCATTCTGCTTGGGGTTCTGGCCGGTTTTGGTTTTGCCTGGCTGAAGATCCCCGGTAAAAAACTGGTGGCGGCGATGCTCGCCCTTGGCATGGTGTTGCCGAGTGAAGCCTTTATTATCCCGCTGTATCACGAGCTGCGCTGGATGGGGCTGACCAACACCTACCTGGCGCTGATTCTGCCGCAGATTGCGCTGTCATTGCCGTTCACCACGCTGATGATTGCCACCGCACTGCAACAGGTGCCGCGCGAGCTGGTGGAAGCCTCGGTGATGGATGGCGCATCACGACGTAAAATTCTGTGGGGCATTCTGGTGCCCGCCATCTGGCCCACGTTATCAACGCTGGCGCTGCTATTGTTTATCTGGACCTGGAACGAATTTCTCATCCCACTGATTCTGGTGAACAAAGATGAGTTGCGTACCCTGCCCATCGGCATGATGTTTTTCCAGAACAAAAACACCATTGATATCCCGGTGCTGATGGCGGGGGCGATGATCGTCATTTTGCCGCTGGTGGCGGTGTTCCTGGTGTTCCAGCGCAAATTTATCAGTGGTGTGACCGAAGGCGCAGTGAAATAGGAGAACCGCATGCATCTCTCTCTGGCCGATTTTCATCCCGCCGCCGACGGGGAAACCCTCGATACCGCCTGCTTTCAGCGCGCGCTGGATCAGCTGGCGCAGCAGGGGGGCGGTACGCTCACGATACCAGCAGGCCGTTACCGGCTGGGCACCGTCACGCTGGGTTCGAATCTCCATCTGCATCTGGCGGCGGGGGCCACGTTGCTGGCAAGCCAGCGGGTTGAGGATTATCAGCGTTGCCTGGCGCAGAGCCAGGCTGAGCTGTCGCAGCATGTGCTGCTGTACGCGGTGGGCCAGCGCAATATCACCCTGAGCGGCAAAGGGGTTATTGACGGGGATGGCGAAGCCTGGTTTGCCGCTGAAAAGGATGATCAGGGCTATCGCCTGCCGCGCCCGTTTCGCCCACGCATCATCGTGTTTGAAGATTGCCAGCAGATCACGTTACAGGAATTCAGTATCGTACAGGCACCGATGTGGACCGTGCATCTGGTGAGTTGCCGCCATGTCCATATTGATCATCTGACCATCGATAATTCCATGACCATGCCGAATACCGACGCGCTGGATATCGACAGCTGCGAAGCGGTGTTTGTCAGCAACAGTTACCTGAGCGCGGCGGATGACGCGATTTGTATTAAAACCACCGACAAACCGGCTCCTCTCAGGCGCGCGGCGCGGCAGATTATGATCAGCAACTGTCTGCTGCGCTCGTACAGCTGCGCCTTCAAAATCGGTACCGAAACCTTTGATGACGTGGAAGATGTTACTGTCACCGGCTGTACCATTTTCGATTCCAACCGGGCGATTGGCCTGCTGTCGCGCGACGGTGGCTGTTTCCGTCGTCTGCATTTCAGCAACCTGACGCTGGCCTGTCACCATGCGCCGCCGTGCCACTGGGGCAAAGCCGATGCGTTGTTTGTTTCGGTTCGCGCGCGCGATCCGTCGATTGCACCGGGCCATATCGAACAGCTGCAATTTACTAACGTCAGTGGGGTGATGGAAGGGGCGATTAACCTGCATACCGAGGCAGCGGGGCAGATCCGTGAGGTGATGCTCAGCAATGTGCAGATACGGCAGGTGGTGGCGACCACGGCGGAGCAGGGGCACTACGATGTGCGCCCGCCCTGTAATCCCGCATCACCCACCGGAATGGGGCTGGATAACGCCTATAAAATGGATAGCCTCACCGGGTTGGCCTATGGTGTGGCGGCCTACCCGGATGGGCTGCCGGGCGTGTTTGCGCGCGGCGTGGAGAACCTGCAACTGCACAATGTCACCATTGTGCGTCCGCAGCCGTTGCCAGCGGGCTGGCATACGGCAACGGTGCAGATTCTGCCGTAGCAGCGCGATTTATCGCGCGGTTTTTTATTACAACGCCGCCGCGATGGCCGCCCCCAGCTCCTCAGTTGAGGCTTTGCCGCCGAGGTCGCGCGTCAGGCTGTTACCCGCCGCCAACGTGCGTTCGATGGCATCCAGCACCGCCGCGCCCGCTTCGGCAAAGCCGAGGTGCTCCAGCATCATCGCACCACACCAGATCTGACCGATCGGGTTCGCGATTCCCAGACCTGCGATATCCGGCGCGGAGCCGTGTACCGGTTCGAACAGGCTGGGGAATTTGCCTTCCGGGTTGATATTGGCCGATGGCGCAATACCAATGGTGCCGGTACAGGCCGGGCCGAGATCCGACAGGATATCGCCAAACAGGTTGCTGGCGACCACCACATCAAACCAGTCCGGGTGCAGCACGAAGTTGGCGGTGAGAATATCGATATGATATTTATCGACCTTTACCTCCGGGTAGTGGGTGGACATGGCTTCTACCCGACTATCCCAGTACGGCATGGTAATGGCGATACCGTTGGATTTGGTGGCCGAGGTCAGGTGTTTTTTCGGGCGCTTCTGTGCCAGTTCGTAGGCAAATTTCAGGATGCGATCGACGCCGGTACGCGTCATCACCGTTTCCTGAATCACCACTTCACGCTCGGTGCCGGGGAACATGGTGCCACCCACGCTGGAGTACTCCCCTTCGGTGTTTTCTCGCACCACGTAGAAATCGATATCACCCGGCTGACGATTCGCCAGCGGTGCTTTGACACCCGGCATCAGGCGTACCGGACGCAGATTGACGTATTGGTCGAACTCACGACGGAACTGCAACAACGATCCCCACAGTGACACATGATCCGGCACCACATCCGGCCAGCCTACGGCACCGAAGTAGATCGCATCAAAGGTTTGCAGGGAAGCGAACCAGTCATCCGGTAGCATTTTGCCGTGCTGCTGCCAGTATTCGGCGCTGGCATAGTCAAACCATTGCCACTCCAGTGGGATATTGAATTTTTTCGCTGCCGCATCCATCACGCGGATGCCTTCTGGCATCACTTCTTTACCAATGCCATCGCCAGGGATGACGGCGATTTTAAATGTTTTGCCGCTCATAGGGTTCTCTCGCAGGTTGCTGTTGATGTTCTGCCCGCAGTATAACTTTGCATCATGGGGAAATAATTAGCCTGAACAGCAAGCCAATGTTGAATAAAAGTAGAGAATCCCGCACCTCCACCGACGGTCTGGCCTTTTTCGTGCGTATCGCCACCCTCGGTAGCCTGACGGCGGCAGCACGCGAGCTGGGGCTATCGTTACCGGCGGTAAGTAAACGGCTGAGTCAGCTGGAATTGCGTCTTGGCGTGCAGCTGCTGCGTCGTACTACGCGTCGGCTGGAGCTGACGCCTGAGGGCAAACGTTACCTGGAAGGGGCACGCCCGCTGCTGGATCAGCTGGCGGAGCTGGAGGAGTCGGTCAGCAGCCAGACCGCCATGCTGCGCGGCACGCTGAATATCAATGCCTCGTTTGGTTTTGGCCGTCGTCATGTCGCGCCGCTGGTGTCGCGTTTTGCTGCGTTGCACCCGGAGCTATCACTCAGCCTGCAACTGAGCAGCCAGCCGCTCAGTTTCCTTGATGCACATATCGATATTGATATTCGCGTCGGTGAGCCGCCGGATGCACGGCTGATGGCACGCAAGCTGCGTACCAATCCGCGTGTACTGTGTTGCGCACCAGCCTATGCCGAACGTTGTGGCCTGCCGGAGAGCGTCGCGGCGCTGGCGCAGCACAACTGCATTTTGCTGCGGCAGTATGAAAGCGATTTTGCCCTGTGGCGGCTGAGTAATGGCGAGCAGCAGTTAACGCAAAAGGTCCGGGGGACGTTGATTACCAATGACGGCGAGGTAGCGATGCAGCTGGCGCAGGATGGGCATGGCATTCTGTTACGGTCGTGGTGGGACGCGCAGCACAGCATTCACAATGGCGAGCTGCTGCATGTGCTGCCAGCCTGGACGGCACCAGACGGCGATATCTTTGCCGTCTGGCAACCGCAGCGCCAGCTTCCAGCGCGCATCAGCGCCTTTGTCGAGTTTTTGCAGCAGGCGCTGTAACAGTTTACTCCTCCGCCGTCTGCTGGCGGCGCTGCTGGAGTGGGTAAAACTCCCCGGCTTTCAGCGAGGTTTCAATTTCCTCCAGCGAGCGGCCTTTGGTTTCCGGCATCAGGAAAAAGACAAACACAAAGCCGAGCAGATTCAGCAGTGCGTAGAACCACATGGCACCGCCAATGCCGAGAAGATTGACCATCGATAAAGCCGTGGCGGTCAGCAGCAGGTTGGAACCCCACAGCATCCCGGCGTGCAGACTGGTGGCTTTCTCACGGATACCCAGCGGGTACAGCTCCGACCCCATCAGCCAGCCAATCACCTGGATACCGCCGGAATTAAACACCATAAAACCAAACAGGCAGAGCACGATCAACAAACTGTGCCCACCGCCCTGTGCATCGAGACGGAATACCGTGCCCAACAGCAGCAGGCTGACGATGGCACCTGGCATCATCCACAGGGTTAAGGCACGGCGTCCAACATGATCGACCAGCAGCTTGCCGATGATGGTCAGCGTCAGATAAATCACCGCCACGCCCAACGCCGAGTAGAGTGCCGCATCACGGCTGAATCCGGCGTTGGTGAGAAAGGTTGGCGTGTAGTAAATCATCATTTCAATGCCGGAAAGCTGCGTAAAGGCGGCGATCCCCAGCCCGACCAACAGCGCCGGGCGCAGCCAGGGTTGTTTCAGATCGCCCCAGCTGGCGACCGCCTTGCGTTCTACTTTGGCGTGCACACGCTGGATATCGCGAATCTCCTGACGTACCTGTTTTTCCGTGTCGCGCACGGCATCCAGCGCCAGATGTGCCTCTTTCAGGCGTTTCTGGCCGACCAGCCAGCGCGGGCTTTCCGGCAGTGGCAGCATCCCCAGCAGCAGGATCACCGCAGGAATGGCGGCGACGGCGAACATGGTACGCCAGCTCCAGATATCCTGCATAAAGGTGCCGACCAGCGCGGCGGTAACAATGCCGACGCCAATCGAGATATTAAAGAATGTCACCAGGCGGCCACGGCGGTCCGGGGGAGCCAGCTCGGCGATATACACCGGGACGATTTGCGAGGCACCACCGACGGCAAAGCCCAGAACCAGGCGTGCGACGCCGAGCCAGACGGCATTGGGTGACAGGCCTGAACCGATTACGCCGACCGCAAAAATCGCTGCCACAATCATCACCGTGTAGCGACGGCCCAGCTGACTGGAGAGACGTCCACAGCTGAGGGCACCCACCACCGCGCCGACGAGGATCGCGCTGGTCACCAGCTCCTGAGCATGCGAGGAAAGGTGGAAATCATGGGTAATCTGCAACAGTGCACCGGAGATAATGCCGGTGTCGTAGCCATAGAGAAAGCCAGCAATGGCGGCGATGGCGGTCGCTGTCAATAAAAAGGCATCTGCGCTGAGAAAGCGGCTGTTTTCTTCGGTTGCGCTTGCGGATAACTTTTCATTGTCAGCCTGAGCAGACGGGGTTTCGGGCGAATATCGCCAGGTTTTATTTTCTGATGAAGGCATAGTATTCCTTGCAGGTGAGTTTATTTTTATGCAGGGGTACAGTGCGACCGAAATAATCGGCGTTCGCTCATTGATATTATTCTGATGAGATAAAGATATAGCATTGTTTGTGATTTGTGTCACATTTTACTGTGGATGGATGGCGAATTATAGCTGTTGTTCTACGAATTCTATAAAAATAAAGTCACATAATTAATTGATGTAAATGACTTTTATTTTATAAAATTTATTATGTTCTGAATTTCCCTTCTCAACTATGAAATATTGAATTAAATAAAATTTAATCAATCCGATTCGGACGAGATAATATTTTACTATCCATGCTCTCACCAGAAAATATCACTGCGTACACCGGTGTACTGTGCATAAATATTAAAACCTCTTCTTTTTCCGCGCAGGTGCGATGGTCATGCTATGAAATGATGTTTTGATCATTTGTAATCAACATTGAGTGTTTGTGAGCATGATCAAACAAATTTATCCGACCATCACCTATAAAGTAGCCCTGTCAGTGCGTGATTTTGCTCCTGGTTGAGCGATTTAAATCATTTTTACCCTGGTGGCGATACCCGGTGCCCAGACACCCGTCAAAATAACAGACGCCACCCTTAATAACGGCGCGCGTGAAGCCCAGCGCGTGCCACGACCCTACGTTATCGATGAGGCTGAAATGAAACAATTCTCTACAGAAGGGATGGTGATTATTGTCGGGATAGTGATTGCTTATATCCTGTTTACCACCTGGCTGACCTGGCGTTTGCGCAGTAAAAATACCGGCGACTTTATGGCGGGATCGCGCGTCATGCCGGCGTTTATTGTCGGGGTGATGCTGATGTCAGAATATATCGGGGCCAAATCCACCATTGGCACTGCGCAGGCGGCATTTGAAGATGGTTTTGCGGCGTCCTGGTCAGTGATTGGTGCGGCCATTGGCTTTCCGTTATTTGGTATTTTGCTGGTCAAACGTATCTATAACACCGGGAAAATCACCATTTCTGGCGCGATTGCCGAGCGTTACGGTAACTCAACCAAAAACATCATTTCGCTGATCATGATCTATGCGCTGCTGCTGGTGAACGTCGGTAACTATGTCAGCGGTGCAGCGGCCATCTCCACGGTGCTGAACCTCAACCTCACCACGGCAGCCTTTATCACCGCCATCGTCAGTACCTTCTATTTTATGTTCGGCGGAATGAAAGGGATCGCCTGGGTGACGCTGCTGCATAGCGGACTGAAATATATCGGGATTATGATTATTCTCGGTGTGGCGCTGCATATGACCGGTGGCGTGAGTCCGATGATCAGGCAGATGCCGCATTTCTACTGGACCTGGGATGGCAACGTCGGCGGCAGCACCATTTTTGCCTGGCTGATTGGCACTATCGGTTCGATCTTCTGTACTCAGTTCGTGATTCAGGCGATTGCTTCAACCAAAAGCGCCGCTTCGGCAAAACGCGCCACCTGGGTCGCCTTCTTCTTCTGTATGCCGATTGCTATCGCCATCGCGCTGATTGGCGTGGCGGCGAAATTCCTCCATCCTGATATCAAAAGCCTGTATGCGCTGCCGGTGTTTTTACAGGATATGAGCCCGTGGCTGGCGGGGATTGTGACGACCTCGCTGGTAGCGTCGATTTTTGTCAGCGTCAGCACCGTGGCGCTCGCCATTGCCTCGCTGGTGGTGAAGGATTTTTATGTGCCGTACCGCAATCCCACGCCGGAGCGGGAATTCCGCATGACGCGCTGGCTGTCGCTGGTGATTGGCTTCCTGCCGTTGATTTTCGTGCTGTTCGTGCCTGAAGTGCTGAAGTTGTCGTTCTTTACCCGCGCTATCCGCCTGTCGATTTCGGTGGTGGCGATCATCGCCTTCTACCTGCCGTTCTTTAAAAGCACGCGCGGTGCCAATGCCGGGCTGATCGCCGCCTGTGTGGTAACGTCGGTGTGGTATTTGCTGGGCGATCCTTTTGGTATCAACAATATGTATGTGGCGCTGGTGACACCGGCGGTTGTGATGGTGATTGACCGACTGATTCCGTCGCGCCAGGCGCAGGATAAAAAAGCCCCGAAACAAACCATGCAAAACAGTGGAGCCTGATATGACCGATTTAACCGAGGCCGTTGAACGCAACGGTAACCTTCATCCTCACGCGCAGGACGCGCAGCAGCTCACCGCGATGCTGCCTTCGGTCTGTCCGCAAAACCATGCCGCCAATTTGCTGCCTTTGCCGAATGGTGACCTGCTGTGCGTCTGGTTTGGTGGCACCCAGGAAGGGATCGCCGATATCTCGATCTGGTGCTCGCGGCTGGAAAAAGGCCGCGAGCAATGGAGTGATGCGCAAAAGTTATCGGACGATCCGACGCGATCGGAACAAAACCCGGTGCTGTTTCTCGATCCGGATCAAGTGCTGTGGCTGCTGTGGACCGCGCAGAAATCCGGTAACCAGGACACCGCAATTGTGCGTTATCGCCAGTCGCGTGATTTTGGCCGCAGCTGGAGCGCCATCGGCACGCTGCTTGATCAACCCGGCACCTTTATCCGCCAGCCGCTGGTGGTGCTGCCAAATGGCAACTGGCTGCTGCCGGTGTTCTATTGTCGCACCCAGCCGGGGGTGAAATGGGTCGGTAACGACGATGTCAGCGCGGTGAAAATCTCCAGCGACAAAGGCAAAAGATGGCGTGATGTGGCGGTACCAGACAGCCTCGGCTGCGTGCATATGAATATCACGTTGTTACACGATGGCAGCCTGCTGGCGCTGTATCGCAGTCGTTGGGCAGATTTTATCTACCAAAGCCGTTCCCATGACGGTGGCGAAAGCTGGAGCGCACCACAGGCGACCACCTTGCCCAACAACAACTCATCGATTCAGGTGACGACGTTGCATAACGGCCATCTGGCGCTGGTGTTTAACGCCATGAGCGCCCGCGATGCCAGCGAGCGTCGTGTGTCGCTGTATGACGAGATCGAAGATGAAGACGAGGGCGATGTGGCGGTTGCGGCGGAGCCGGTGGTGCAGAGTGGACGTACCGCGTTCTGGGGGGCACCACGCGCGCCGATGACGCTGGCGATCTCTGCCGATGGCGGCCACAGCTGGCCCTGGCAACGTAATCTCGACGAAGGTGACGGTTACTGCATGACCAACAATTCGCAGCAGAAGCTGAATCGTGAATTCTCCTATCCCAGCATTAAACAGGGGGAGGATGGCGCGCTGCACATTGCCTATACGTATTTCCGTCAGGCGATAAAGTATGTGCGCGTTGATGAATCCTGGGTGATCTCATGAGCCGACATGCGCTGGTGACAGGTGTCAGTTCCGGTATCGGTGCGGCGATTGCCGATGAGCTGTTGCAGCAGGGCTGGCAGGTGACGGGCTTCAGCCGCACGCGGGTGAAAAAAGATCATCCGCGTTTTACCCCGGTCAGCGTGGATCTGTTTGATGCGGCGTTACTGAAACAGGCGCTGGGCGTGCTGCCGAAAGTGGATGCGCTGGTTCATGCTGCCGGGATGATGGCGGCCGCGCCGCTCGGCGATCTGGATGAGGAAGCCAGCCACCGCTTGTGGTATCTGCATGTGCAGGCCGCGCAGATTATGGCTAATGCGCTGCAACCGCAGATGCAGCAGGGCGACCGTATTTTGCTGATTGGCAGCCGCACCTCGCGTGGCGCGGCGGGTCGCAGCCAGTATGTCAGCACTAAGGCGGCGATGGTGGGGATGGCGCGTAGCTGGGCTGCCGAGCTGGCACCGAAAGGGATCACGGTAAATGTGATAGCGCCAGGAGCCACGGAAACGCCGATGCTGCTGCAACCAGGGCGCGCCAGTTCGCCACCAAAACTGCCGCCTATCGGGCGTTATATCAAACCGGAGGAGGTAGCGGCGCTGGCATCGTTTGTGCTGTCGCCTGCCGCAGATGCCATCACCGGGCAGGAGCTGGTGATATGCGGTGGTGCGTCGTTGGCGTAGCGGCGCAATTTATTGCGCAGGGTTTCACCCCCGCCGCATTGCCGCCACATCCACCTGCCACTGATTAAGCTTGTTATATAACGCGGTACGCGAAATCCCCAGCAGCTGCGCCGACTGGCGCAGGTTGCCTTTCTGCTCCGCTACCACCTGCAACACATGCTGGCGTTCATTTTCCTGCAACGAGGGCAACGCGATCGGCGGTTGATGGCTGTGCACCATCTCATCTGGCAGATCCTGCCTGCCAATCTCCAGCCCTTCGCACAGGTTCACCATGCGTTCCACCAGATTCTCCAGCTCGCGTACGTTGCCCGGCCAGTGCCATGCCTGCAAACAACGCATCGCCTCCGGTGAGACCTGCGGCGCGATGCGTTTCAGCCGGGCACAGAGCGCCAGAATAAAAGTATTCACCAGGCCGGGGATATCTTCCTGGCGTTCACGCAGCGGTGGGATTGCCAGTGACACCACATTCAGCCGATAGTAAAGATCGCGTCTGAACGCCCCTTTCTCCACGGCATCCAGCAGGTTGCAATGGGTGGCGGCGATGATGCGTACATTGACCTTCAGCGGATTAGCCGCGCCGATGCGCACCACCTCGCTCTCCTGCAACACGCGCAGCAGGCTGGTCTGTGCTTCCAGCGGCATCTCACCAATCTCATCAAGAAACAACGTACCGCCATCGGCCAGCTCGAATTTGCCTGGCGATCCTCCGCGACGTGAGCCGGTGAACGCGCCATCGACATAACCAAACAGCTCGCTCTGCACCAAATCGCGCGGCAGTGCGCCGCAGTTCAGCGCGATAAAGGCTTCCTGCTGACGCGGGCTGGCGTTATGGATCGCCTGGGCAAACAACTCCTTACCGGTGCCACTTTCGCCGGTCAGCAGCACGGTGCTATCGGTGCGGCTGCTGGCACGCGCTTTCTGAATCGCCTGCTGTACCCGTGGCGCATGGCCGCGAATCATCTCAAAGGTGTAGCTGGCGCTGACGCCCATCACCCGACGGGTAATGGCACGGATACGCTGGTTCTCGCGCAGCGAAAGCACGCGTCCGCCGTCGGGGGCGGGCATCAGCGAAATCAGGCAGGGGATTGGCTGCACGCCGTCCGGCATAAATTGCAGCTCGCGGTCGTTGCAGAACGGCATGGTCAGTAGCGATCCCCCCTGTGGCTGCAACAACACATCGATCGGTCCGGCATCGGGATCCAGCCCGCTGAAGATCTGGCGCGCGTAACGATTCAGGGTTTTGATCCGGCCGTGGCGATCACAGACGATCACCCCTTCATTGAGGGTTTCAAGGATCGATTGCTGCTCCGCCAGCAGACGACGCAGCATCAGTTGCTGGCCTACCGCTTCAGCCGCCGCCTGCACGGTGCCTAGCGTGTGCGCATTGAAGTTATCGGGGGTGGCGGTGAGCGTCAGTACACCGATCAGCTGGCCGCTGGCATCACGTACCGGGGCGGCGGCGCACTGGCGATGACGTTTGCGCAGATCGAATTTCCAGTTCTCACCGCTCAGCACATACACCAGCCGCTGCTCAATCAGGCAGCGTGCGGTGCAGTTGGTGCCAAGCACTTCTTCGCGCAGGATACTGCCGACTGGCGTCATATCCGCGCCACAGTAATGTAGCGTCACTCCCTGGGCATCGGTCAGGTTGATATGCCCATCCGGGTTGTAGGCGAGCAGATTCTCCATAATGCTGCGCGCCACCAGGATCAACCCGGCGTTGTGTTCGAGGATCGCGGCCAGTTCATCGGCGGGTGGGGAGATATAGGTAAAATCGCTGGGATCGGTGCCACGCTGCTGCGATCGTTGCCACGACTGCAAAATGCTACGCCGCATCCAGCCCGGCTGTTCACCGCGTTGAAAACTATGCCAGCCCTGCCACAGCAAATTATCCCACTCGGCAACCTCCGCGCCGCCTGGCAGGCTGAAGATCGGGTCGCTTTCATCTTTAAACGGCAACCGCTCACTGAGAGATCGCATGACGCACTCCGGCGATGGATGGAATGTCCATTTTATTTACATGTGAAGTTGACATGTAAATTTTGTGGCCAGTTTGTGAACTGTATCTGTGTGGCGTCTCACAAATTCCGGCGATTTTTACCTGGCATCGGCTTTGCAATAACCCCGTTATCTGCCGCATCCCGCGTGATGCTTCGTCAATAACAAGGAGTTAGCAATGATTCAACCTGTACGCGTTGGCCTGATTGGGGCCGGTCGCATGGGCAGCTTCCATGCGGAAAATCTCGCCTGGCGGGTGCCGGGCGCAACGCTGGCCGCCGTGGCCGATCCGCTGCCGGGTGCAGCAGAAAAACTGGCACAGCAGCTCGGGGTAGCGAAAGCCTATAACGATTTGCACGCGCTGCTGCAGGACGCGGAAATCGATGCTGTCGTCATTGCCGCTCCGGCACGCACCCATGCGGAATGGGTGATTGCTGCTGCGCAGGCCGGAAAACATGTGTTTTGTGAAAAACCGATGGCGGTGACGCTGGACGAAGCCGATCGCGCCATTCAGGCGGCGAAAACCGCCGGTGTGGTGTTGCAGGTGGGGTTCAACCGGCGCTTTGACAGCGGTTTTGCCGCTGCAATTGCCACTGTTACAGCCGGGGAGAATGGCACCACGCAGTTAAGCCGTTCCGTCACCCGTGATCCGGCGTTGCGCGATCCGGCACCGATCCCGCCGTGGACCATCTTCCTCGAAACCCTGATCCACGACTTCGATACCCTGCTGCACTTCAATCCTGGTGCCAGGCCGGTAGAAGTGTACGCGCTGGCTGATGCGCTGGTACGCCCGGATTTTAAAGACAAAGGCCTGCTGGATACCTCAGTAGTGACCATTCGTTTCGACAATGGCGCGATTGCCACTGCCGAAGCCAATTTTCAGGCTGTCTATGGCTATGACGTACGCGGCGAAGTGTTTGGCAGCAAAGGCATGTTGCAGGCCGGGCATATTAACGCCAACCACTGCGTGCGTTACCACGCGGGCGGCATCGCGATGGATACCTCGCGCCTCGATTCGGATCTGCTGCGCGACGCCTATGTGGCGGAGATGACCGAGTTTGCCCGCTGCATCCTTACCGGCGAGACGCCACGCGCCAGCGGCGAAGATGCCCGTAATGCGCTGGAAATTGCGCTGGCCTGTATTGAATCCGTCAAACAACACCAACCGATCACGCTGGGAGGCTGCTAATGGCTGGGTATCAACTTTCCGTCTGTGCCGAAATGGTGTTTCTCGATCTGCCATTTATCGATCGCGTCAGACGTATTCATGAGCTGGGCTTCGGCGTCGAAATCTGGGGCTGGGCCAATAAGGATATTGCGGCGCTGGCGGCGACAGGCGCGCGCTTCACCTCCATGACCGGCTATCTGAGCGGCAACCTGACCGATGATGACCAGATAGCCCAATTGCTCCAGAGTGCGGAAACCTCGCTGGCGGTGGCGGCACAACTGAATTGTCCGGTCCTCAATTTGCACGGCACCGGGCTGGATGACAAAGGTCTGCCGGTGAAACCGGTGGAGGTAGTGACCGGTGACATGTGGCTGAAGGCCGCCGATACGCTACGCAAAGTGGCACAACTCGGTGAGCGCGCCGGGCGGGTATTCACGCTGGAAAACCTCAATCTGCCGGTTGACCATCCGGGTACGCCTTTTGCGCTGGCTGCCGATACGCTGGCGCTGGTGGAGGCGGTCAACAGCCCGGCGCTGAAGATGAATCTCGACCTGTATCACGCGCAGATCGGGGAAGGCAATTTGATCGAACTGATCCGTCGTGCCGGTCCGGCGATTGGTGAGATCCAGGTAGCGGATGTGCCCGGACGTCAGCAGCCTGGCACCGGTGAAATCAACTATCGCGCCATCGCCCGTGCGCTGCATGACATCGGTTATCAGGGCACGGTGGCGATGGAGGGCTGGGCCAGCGGCGACAGCACGGCTGCGCTACAGCAGTTCCGCGATCACTTCAGTTTATAAGCGTTATCCCGCCGGGTATTTGCCTGTTGCCCGGCGTTAAAACACAACAATAAAATCGCAACCCTACAGGAAACATATCATGAAAATCAGAACCTTATTTCTCCTGCTCTGTTCGTTGTTGTTCAGCCTGAGCGTCAGCGCCAAAACCTTCACCGTTGGCGTGGCGCTGGCGAATTTTGACCTCAACTTTGTGTCGATTTTGCGTACCCAGATGGAAGCCGAGCTGAAGGCCAATCAACTCAAAGGACAGTTTGTTGATGCCAAAGGCGATGTAGCGCTTCAGGTGCAGCAGGTGGACGATTTTATCAACCAGGGTGTGGACGCCATTATCCTCAACCCGGTGGATACCCAGGGGGTGCTGCCGATGATCACCGCCGCGAAGAATGCCGGGATTCCGCTGATCTTTGTCAACCGTAAACCGGAAGTGAAGCTACCGGCAGATATGGCTTATGTCGGCTCGGATTCGGCGCTGGGCGGCGAAATGCAGATGGAAGCGCTGGCGAAAAAGATGAATTACAAAGGCAACGTCGCCATCCTGATGGGGGCTTTGTCCAACGAAGAAGCTCGCGAGCGCACCCGCGCGGTGGAAGCGGTGATCGCCAAATATAAAGATATGAAGGTGGTGGAGAAGCAAAGTGCGAAGTGGCAGCGCAACGAAGCGGTGGATGTGGTATCGGGCTGGCTGCTGAATCAGCGTCCGATTGATGCCATCGCCGCCAATAACGATGAGATGGCGATTGGCGCGATTATGGCGCTGAACCAGGCGAAGAACGAAAAGATCCTGGTGGCGGGCATTGATGGTACGCCGGACGGCCAGCAGTTTGTGAAGAGTGGCAAAATGGTGCTGACGATTTTCCAGGATGCCAAAGGCCAGGCGACCGGGGCGGTGCAGGTGACCAAAGAACTGCTGAATAAACAGCAGGTTCAGGTTTATAACTGGGTGCCGTATAAAACCATTACGCCGGAGAATTACACCCAGTTTGTCGCAGCGAATTAAGGTTGCGCGAATATCGCGCGTTACGTTTACTACGTAATCGTTAATACGTATGATTCTCATTCTTTTTACAACTCCCTAATGGAGCGAAGAATGAAATCCTTGTTCAACCCACGTATTGCGGGTGTGGCGCTGGCCGTGGTCACGGCGCTGAGTCTGACGGCTTGTCAGGCACCGGCGAAAAAAGCCGCAGCGCCTGTTGTTGCCCCTCAGCCGGTTGCCAGCAATGTGCAGCAGCGGGTGCTGGCGGAGGGTCTGTATGAAATGGCCTATGTCCCCGGCAGCACCGCATCGCTGTTTGTCGCCAGTGCGCAGAGTTTCAAAGGGGTTAACGGTGGCGTGATCTACCGCCTCGATCCGGCCACGTTGGCAACCAAAGGCGAAACCCATACCGACCTGAAAAACTTTGCGATGACGATGGAGCCGGACGGTAGCCTGCTGTACGTCACCAATACGCTGGATGGCGGGATTTCAAAAGTCGATGCGCAGAGCGGCAAAGTGTTGCAGCGTCTGATGTTCGGCCTGATCAACGACAAAGGCTTCCCGTCTGGTGCGCGTGAAATCATGCTGCACGACGGCCTGCTGTATATCGGTGGCGTGGCGGATCCGGGCGTGATCTGGGTGGTGGATGCTAAAACCTTTAAGCTGAAAACCACCATCAAAAATGCCGGTAAGTGGGTAACTGGCCTGCTGTATTCACCGGTCACCGATCGTATCTATGCGGCCAACGGCAGTGGCGAGATCCTGGTGATCAACCCGCGCAGCCATAAGATCGAACAACGCTGGACACCAGGTGATGGCAAAACCTATCTGTTGCTGAATCTGGCGGAAGATCCGGCCACCGGTCGCCTGTTTGTTACCGACAATTCCAAAGCGAAAACCACGCTGGTATTTGATGAGCACACCGGCAAGGTGATCAAGCGGATCGACGGCGATGCGCTGGGTATCAAGTTCAACGCCAAACGCAATGAGATCTATATCAGCCAGCGTGAATCCGGCAAGGTGCTGCAACTGGATGCCACCACTTACGCGGTGAAAAACAGCTGGACGCTGCCAACTCATCCGAACAGCCTGCTGGTCTCACCTGATGGTCAGACGCTGTATGTGACGGTGAAGCAGGGCTTTAACAAGGATCATTCGACGAAAGGGCCGGATAGCGTGGTGCGGATTAAATTGAATTGATGAGGTGAAAAGGGCGGTTGCACCGCCCTTAATTTTAGGCCACGCCCTGCACCAGCAACACGCGATATTTTGCGCCCTTCAGACGATGCGTTTTGGCTTCCTGATAAGCCGGGCTGTAATACCAGCCTTTCGCGGCATCGATATCCGGGAACTCCAGTACCACCACACCTTCTGCTTCCGGGCCTTCCAGCGTTTCCAGCTCGCCGTAAAAGGCCAGCGGGGTGATCGGATGATCACCGCGCGCTTCACCGGCTTTCTCAGCGTAGATCGCCATTTCGTTGCCGTTCAGCGTTTCATCGCGGATAAACACCACATATGCGCTCATTATTTTTCTCCCCGCGCCTGGCGCTTATCTTCGGTGTTGGTCTCAAAATCAGACGCATCATGACGTTCCAGCAACTGGTCTTCAGGTGCGGCACCGAAGGCACGGTTCACCTTGCGGCCACGGATCACTGCCGGACGCTGGGCAATCTCTTTCGCCCAGCGCACCACATGTTTATACGACTGCACATCAAGGAACTCGGCACCGCCGTATTGATCGTTCAGCACCAGGTTGCCGTACCACGGCCAGGTGGCGATATCGGCAATGCTGTATTCATCGCCGCCGAGATAGTGGTGATTTGCCAGCTGGCGATCCAGCACATCCAGCTGACGCTTCGCTTCCAGCGTGAAGCGGTTGATAGCGTACTCGATTTTTTCCGGCGCGTAGTGATAGAAATGACCGAAACCACCACCGAGATAAGGGGCAGAACCCTGCAACCAGAACAGCCAGTTGAGCGCTTCAGTGCGACCGGCAATGTCTTTCGGCAGGAAGTGGCCGAATTTGTCCGCCAGGTACAGCAGGATGTTGCCGGATTCAAACACGCGCAGTGGCGGATTGACTGAGTGGTCGCTCAGCGCCGGGATTTTGGAGTTCGGGTTAACGTCAACGAAACCGCTGGAGAACTGGTCGCCCTCACCGATGCGAATCAGCCAGGCATCGTATTCGGCGGCAGTGACGCCGAGTGCCAGCAACTCTTCCAGCAGAATGGTAATTTTCTGGCCGTTGGGGGTGCCCAGCGAGTACAGCTGGAGCGGGTGTTTGCCGACCGGCAGTGTTTTCTCGTGAGTGGGTCCGGCAGTCGGACGGTTGGTCTTAGCGCCGTTGCCTTTGGCTTCCGGGTCCCAGGTCCAGACTTTTGCGGGCTGATACTGATGTTCCGACATTGTGATTTCGCCTTGTTGTGGTTGCGTTTTTAGCTGCCACAGAGTGTAGCAGTCGCAGTCAACGGCGATTTAACCGCGCTGGCGATGAGATGCAAAGTGCGGTTATGCAAAGTTCTCTTGCGTAAAAAGCATAAAGTCCACTTTGCCTGCCTGCCAGGTATCCGGCTGCTCACCTTCTTCCAGGTAGCGCAGCAGCAGCGTCAGAGCCAGTTGGGCATGGCGCTGGGTATTTTGATCGAGCGTCAGCGTCAGTACCTGTTTTTCCAGCAGCATGCGCGTGGTGTTGTAAAGCTCATGGGTGACGTACACCACTTTGCCGCTCAGGCGGTGGCGCGCCAACGCTTCATAAATCTGCGTATTGCCCATCCCGGTGTTATACAGGCCGACAATCTGTTTTGAATTCGCCAGCGCTTTTTCCAGCAGGCGGCTGATGCGTTCGCGCTCATCCTGCCCGGCGAGAATGGCGTTGAGATGGAGCTGCGGGAAGCGTTCGGCCAGCACTGCCTGACATCCTTCAATGCGCTGGCGGTGGGCGCGGTAATCAGTCCGGCCACTCACCAGCACCACCTCACCCGGCTGAGACAACATGCTGCCCAGCATCAACCCGGCGGTGCGCCCGGCTTTGTACTGATTGATACCGACGTGGCACAGGCGCGCTGCATCGGGCAGATCGGTCACCAGCGTAATCACCGGCACCGCGCGTGCCTGACATGTCGCCAGTGCCTGATAAATCAGTGGGTTTTCATGGGCGAAGACAATCAGCGCATCCATTTTTTTGCTGCTGGCTTCGATGTGTGCCGCCAGTTTCTCTGGCGCGTTTTCCGGGATCAGGGTGCGATGCAGTCGCAGGCGGCGATAGCCCAGTTCATCCGCCAGGGTAGCGAAATCCTGTGCCAGCTGCTGAAAGAAGAACGAACCGTTGCCACTCAGCAGCACTTCAATCTGCCATGGATGACGATGCTCCTCCGGCAAAATGCGTTTTAGCCCGGCATCACGTGCGATTTGCAGCACTTTTTTGGTCATCGCCGGTGAGACGCCGCCCCGGTCATTCAGCACCCGGTCCACCGTCGCCACGCCTACGCCTGCCCGTTTGGCCAGTTCTGCCAGCGTCATTGCCTTCATCTGAGTGAATTCCATCAAAAACCGCGTTCAGCCAGCCTGCCAGAAGCGGCTATTTTGACAAGCAACAGACCTCTGAAGTGTGAACAAACAGGAGCTTTATCATGCGGTCACCGCAACGTTTTGCCTTGATTGGTAGTGGTTTTATCGGCCAGGTGCATGCCGCGAATCTGGCGGCTCATCCTGGCGTGGAACTGGCGCTGGTGTGTGATATCGATGCCGCCCGCGCGGAAGCGGTGGCACAGCGCTACGGCGCACAAGCAGCCAGCGTGCAGCAGGCTCTCGCCAGTGATGCAATCGATGGGGTGCTGATCGCCAGCGCCACGCCGACTCATGCCGATCTGCTGGAGCAGGCGGTGACGGCAGGCAAGGCAGTGTATTGCGAAAAGCCGATTGATTTGTCGCTGGAGCGTGCGCGTGAGGTGGTGGAAAAAATTTCGCCGGTGCAAGTACCGATCACCGTTGGTTTTAACCGCCGTTTTGACCGCAGCCATCAGCAACTGAAAGCGCAGCTGCGGCAGGGGGTAATTGGCCGGACGGAGCTGATCCAGATGGTGTGCCGGGCTTCTGAGTTGCCGCCGCTGAGCTACCTGCAATCATCAGGTGGGCAGATGCGCGATCAGGCGATTCATTTCTTCGATCTGCTGCGCTGGCTGACGGACGATGAAGTCACCACCGTCGGGGCGATGGGTGCGGCGCTGGCGATGCCGGAAATCCGTGATTTTGATGTTGATACTTCGGTGCTGATTATGCGGATGCAGCAGGGGGCGTTGGCTCAGCTGGATAATACCCGCCGCACCGCTTACGGCTACGACGAACGCATTAGCGTGATGGGCAGTGCCGGGATGCTGGCATCAGAAAGTCAGTCGGTGCGCGGTGCCACCTTGTATCAGGCGCAGGGGATTACCCAGCCGGGTTTGTATGCCGACTGGTTCAGCCGGGTGCGCGAAACTTATTACACCCATCTGGATGCGTTTCTGCGCCATATCGCTGGCGAAACGGTGGCGGACCTGCCGGGATTGCAGGATGGCTTGCGCGCGCAGGCGATTGCTGAAGCGGCACAGCTGTCTTTAACCCGTGGTGAGTTTGTTGAGGTGATGTAACGGCGCGAGAAATCGCGCGATGCCGAAAAACACCGCGCGATGAATCGCGCCGCTACAATAACTCGCGTTCAATCAGTTCGCGGGTTTCCACTGCCTGATACTTCATTTTCTCGGGATAGCCAAACAGCGCCGCCGAGATGATTGATTCGCCGCCCACTTTAAAGCTGCGGTTGGCGAAATCCATCTCGCGCAGCGCTTCGAACAAGGCATCAAAATTAACCTCCCCTTCGCCGACTCCCACATGCTGGTGGATGGTGGCATCCACGCCCGGCGGGTTAACGATATAGCGGCAATGTTTGGTGTGGTTCATGGTATCGGCAATCAGCATATGCGACAGGTCATCCCCGGCGTATTGCAGCATGCTTTTCACATCGCCTTTGCCTTTGTCATAGAAGAAAGTGTGCGGCGCGCTGTAGATGTATTTCACATGATCGCTGCGGAATGACTTCACGATATCCGCTGTTTCGTTGCTCTCTTCGCAGAAGTCCCACGGATGCGCCTGAATTTCCACGCGAATACCTTCACGTTCGATAATCGGCAGCAGCTCTTCCATCGAACGATAGAACATCTCTTCACAGATCTCCGGCTCGTTCGGGTTGCCGGACAGCTCGGTATTGATCACCGGTACCCCCATTTCCACGGCGATTTCAATCATGCGTTTCCAGTTCTTCACTGCCGCCTGGCGACGTAATTCATCCGGACCGGACCAGCGATACACCACGATAAACGAGGAGATTTCCAGCCCGGTCGAACGCAGCGCGTTCTTGTATTCCGTCATGATTTCACGGCTGGCTTTCGGGTGTTTATAGAATGGGTTAATTTGCGGATGCGGCGACTGTTCAATGTACTTGTAGCCCCATTCCGCCACCTGATGCACCATGCGGGTGATACCAAGGTCACGGATGACATCTACGTCAAAAGCGATTTTCATTGTTTTCTCCTGCGCGTTAAGCCGGTCGCTCTTCATTGAAAACCACACCGATCTGGCGTCTCACTTCATCCATCGCGTTAAGCGTTGCCCGCGAGGTGGCAAGCGGACGAACCGGTGAGTCGATCAGGCCCTGATGGATGCACCAGGCGGTATGTTCGATTTCATGAGAAAGCTGGATATAGCGATTATTGGGTTCTTCCCAGCGCAGCGTGTGGCGGCCATCGCTGGAGGTCAGACGGAAGTTGCCGGGGGTGTAAAATTGCCCATCGAGATACAGGGTGGCATCGCGACCTGCGATCACCGCCGTACCGGGCGTGTTACTGAACAAAGTGGTGTTCAGCACCGCCTGCATCCCGCCGGGATGGGTCAGCAGCATTGAGGTCTGGCCGTTGACGCCGCCAGGCGCAGGCTGACCCACGGCGATAATGCTGTCCGGTGCCCCTGCCACCAGCACGCTGAAACTTATCAGGTAGCTGCCGAGATCCAGCATCGGACCCCCTGCCAGATCGGCGTTGAAAATGCGGTGATCCTGAGTGAAATACTCACCATGATCGGCAATCAGGGTATGAACCTCACCGAGTGCGCCATCTGCCAGCAGCTGGCGGATCACATCGTATTTTGGCGCGTAGTCGCACCACATGGCTTCAAGACACAGGCGCTGCTGTTGCTGCGCTTCCTGGTGTAACTGCAACGCCTGCTGCGCATTCAGCGTCAGCGGCTTTTCAATCAGCACATGCTTGCCAGCCTGCAATGTGCGTAAACCATCAGGGAAATGGTGGTTATGCGGCGTGGCGATATACACCACATCAATATCGTTGCGGTTCAGCAAGGCATCAATACCTGCACAGGCGTGGGGAATATCCCATTTGCTGGCAAACGCCTGCGCTTTCTCCATGCTGCGTGACGCGACCGCCACCAGCTGTTGTTGCGTGTGATGACGCAGCGCATTGGCAAAGTGGTCAGCAATCCAGCCGGGGCCGACAATGCCCCAGCGCAGCGCGGGAATCTGGTTAACAGGGTGACGACGGGGTACAGGTAAGGTTGAAGGGAACATATCATCTCCGTTTTTCTTCGATACGTAACACATCGGGCGACCAGGCAGGCCGTTAACCACTATAGGAAGGCGCAGCTGGCCGCTCTAACGCTTTGCTGATGCAAATCCATCAACCCGTTTTCAGGCGTCGTCAGTAAAAATAATTATCAAACATTTATTCCGAATGATATTGATGTGAAATTATTCATTTCATTTTTGCGAAGGGGATCAAAATTATGAGAGATTCTCTATCAGACATGGCGATTTCCAGCATGAAGCATTGGCACTTTTGATGTGGCTGAGGCATTATTTTTGATAAAATTTCTATCATTTAATCCTGGAAATCTGGCATGAGTAAAATCACCATGAATGCCATCGCCGCTGCTGCCGGTGTCGGTGTGGCAACCGTTGATCGCGTGCTTAATCGCCGTGCGCCGGTGCGCGCCGCCACCGAACAGAAGGTGCTGGAGGCGGCGAGCCGTATGGGCTATCGCGCTGATCTGATGCCTTTGCTGCACCCGGGGCAGCAGGTGTCCGCCGTCTCGCTGCGTATGGGTTTTATTCTGCTGGCAAAAAGCTATTCGTTTTATCAGTCGCTGACCGATGCCCTGCGCGCACAGGCGCAGCCGCTGCATCCGGCAGGCAGCGAACCGCAGTTTTTCTGGCATGACATTGATGATGTTGATGCGGTGGTGGCCTCGCTGCATACCCTGGCGCAACAGGTGGACGCAATTGGGTTGGTGGCGCTCGACCATCCGCTGATCCGCCGGGCAATTGAAAGCATATCGCGCCAGGGGGTGAAGGTTTATGCGCTGTTTTCCAATTTCTCCCCCTGTGGTCACGCAGGGTACTTCGGGCTGGATAACCAAAAAGCCGGGCGTACCGCAGGCTGGATGACAACGCATTTGCTGCATCAGCCTGGCCCGGTGGCTGTGCTGGTGGGCGACCACCGTTTTACCTGCCAGGAAAGCTGCGAAATCAGCTTCCGTTCTTACCTGCGCGAACAGGACAGCACGCGCCGGGTGCTGGAACCGTTAAAAACCCATGAGTCGATCGAGGGGGGTTATCAGGCGACGCGCCGCCTGCTGGATGACCATGCCGATCTGGCTCTGATCTTCGCACCATGCGGTGGGGTTGAAGGGGTGATCCGTGCCCTGCGTGAACAGCCGCAACGGCGGGTGGCGCTGATTTGCCACGGCCCGGTCAGTGATGGTGATCTGGCCTTGATTGACGGTACCATCACGGTGATGCTGCGCCATCGCATTGAGGATCTGGCTCTGACGCTGGTACAAACGCTGCAACAGCAGCAGGCCGGGGGCCATGAGCATTTCACCCAGGTGACGTTGCCGTTCGATATTGTGACGCGCGAGAACCTCTGACGGCGTTTAAAAACCGCACATCAGCGTAACGGCGCGATTTATCGCGCTGTTTTTATATGAAATGATAGAAAGTTATCATTTTTGTGATAATAAATAACATGATCGTTATCAAAAAATGAAAGTTTCATGCTTGTTGAGGATGAAATTTTTATTTGATACTTGCCCCATCAATCACAGCAAGGAACGATCATGACTATTCATATCGCCAATGCGCCCTGTAGCTGGGGCGTTGATGATCCGAAAAATCCCTTCCTGCCACCGTGGCAAAAAGTCCTGAGTGAAGCGGCGCAGGCGGGTTACCGCAGCATTGAACTTGGCCCCTGGAGCTACCTGCCGGTGGATGCCCGCGAACTGCGTCAGCAGCTGGAGTTACACAACCTGTCACTGGTGGCGGGTACTCTGTTTGACGACCTGGTGAGTGCGGCCAATTTCCCGGCGATGGTGGAGCTGACGCACAACATCTGCCGCAACCTGTCCCAGGTGCCGACAGCAGAGAAAACCCACGGCGTAAACCAACCGGCCCCCTACCTGGTGATTATCGATTTCGGTAATCCCGAACGGGCGAAATATGCCGGTCAGTCCGATAAAGCGCCGCGTCTGGCAACGGACGACTGGCAGCGCATGATGCAGCACATCACCACCCTGAGCGAGATTGCCTGGCAGGAATATGGCGTGCGTGCGGTGATCCATCCCCATGCTGGTGGCTGCATTGAATTCGCCGATGAACTGGAACAGCTGGTGCAGGATATTCCGCACGAAGTCGCCGGTTTGTGCCTCGATACCGGCCATCTGTACTACTCCGGCATGGACCCGATTACCTGGTTGAATCGCTACTGGGATCGCATCGATTATCTGCACTTCAAAGACGTTAACGAGGCTGTGTGGCGGGATGTGATTGCTCGTGGCGTCGATTTCTTTGCTGCCTGTGCCGAAGGGGTGATGTGCCCGATAGGTAAAGGGGCGATTGATTACCCGGCGGTGCGCGGCTTCCTGGCGGAACGTAATTATCAGGGCTGGATCACCATCGAACAGGAGCGCGACCCGCGCAATGCTGACACCAGCCTGCGCGATGTCACTGCCAGCCTGCACTATCTGCAATCCGTCGGATTCTGAGGACAACATCATGATTAACGGCACTAAAGCTCTCGATCGTTCACTGCGTTGGGGTATGGTTGGCGGCGGTGGCACCAGCCAGATTGGTTACATTCATCGTTCCGCTGCCCTGCGTGACGGCAATTTTGTGTTGCAGGCCGGAGCGTTCGATATCGACGCTGAACGTGGCCGGGCCTTTGGCGTGGCGCTGGGCGTGACACCAGATCGTTGCTATCCCGATTATGAAACGATGTTCGTGGCTGAGGCGGCGCGCGCCGACGGTATCGAGGCGGTCTCCATCGCTACCCCCAACAACACCCATTTCGCCATTTGCCGTGCCGCGTTAAACGCCGGGCTGCATGTGGTCTGTGAAAAACCTCTGTGCTTCACCGTTGCTGAGGCTGATGAGCTGGAAAAACTGTGTGCGGAGAAGAAAAAAATCATCGGGGTGACTTACGGCTATGCCGGTCATCAGTTGATTCATCAGGCCCGGGAGATGATTGCTGAGGGCTTACTGGGGGAGATTCGCATCATCAATATGCAGTTTGCCCACGGTTTCCATAACGAGGCGGTGGAGTTGCAAAATCCCAGCACCAAATGGCGTGTCGATCCGCGTTTTGTTGGCCCCAGCTATGTGCTGGGGGATCTTGCCACGCATCCGCTGTTTATCGCTGAAACGATGGTGCCGAAGCTGAAGGTCAAACGTCTGTTGTGCAGCCGCCAGAGCTTCGTCAAAAGCCGCGCACCGCTGGAAGATAACGCCTTTGTGATGATGGAGTATGACAATGGTGCGGTGGGCACCATGTGGGCATCGGCGGTGAATTGCGGTTCGATGCACGGCCAAAAGGTGCGGGTGATTGGTGAGAAGGCCAGCCTGGAATGGTGGGATGAACAGCCGAATCAGCTGCGTTACGAAGTGCAGGGCGAGCCGGTGCAGATTCTGGAGCGCGGCATGGGGTATTTGTACGGGCGTGCGTTAGAGGAGGATCGTATTGGCGGCGGTCACCCTGAAGGGTTGTTTGAAGCATGGTCCAATCTCTATCGTCGTTTTGCGCTGGCGATGGATGCCACCGACCGTGCTGATAAGGCTTTCCTGGAGAACTTCTGGTATCCCGATGTGCACGCAGGACTGATGGGGGTGCGCTGGGTCGGGCAGTGCGTGCAGTCGGCTGATGCCGGTGCGGTGTGGGTTGATTGCTGAATCGAACATTCCTACGCGCAATAAATTGCGCTGCTACAAACCGTGTATGCAGAAGCGTAGCGGCGCGATTTATCGCGCGGTTTTTAGATTACAGATAAATAATTTCCACATTTCCAGGAATAATCTCCGGGTTAATCAGTAGTGTGAAGGTGGCCCCTTCACCAATGCGTATACAACAGGGTTGTCCATGAGTTTCAAGCGCTTTCAGGACAGAGCCACTTTCCAGCGTAATACAGGGAATAAAGTCTCCTTTAGTTTCTCCCGGTGGAGGTAAGCAGATTTCATCAACAACGGTATTTTCTTTCATTATCAGCGTGTGCCCCCGTAGCTTCACGGCACCATTGAGGGTCGAAGAGAGGATTTCATTATTCCGGCCACCCAGGATGGCACCCTGTCTGATGACGGAATGGTTGTGAATCAGTGTATTGCTATCTTTAGCATAAATAAAATCCACTGTGGAGTTATTTATCTCTGTCAATCCTTCCTGACTATAAACAGCTTTGGCACTGCTTTGCTCCAGCAGAGTATTGCCACCATTATTCAGAATGCTTCCCGCGACCAATGATTTGTATACTTTTATTTCCCGTCCATCATCGTCTATACAGTAACGATTGTTAATAATATCTCCGTATATTTTACACCTATCATGACATTCGACATCATCGTCGTCGGCTAAAATAGCAAAGTGAGTTAAGCTATCGACATTTTTGTCATCCTCAGGGTCCATCAGAGAGTTATAATAATCAATATCAGCAATGTTAAATTGATAAATGGCATCGTCGCTATCTTTGATACTATCTATCCAGGCATCAAATCCGGATCGCGGTGTGATCTCTGTTTTTATATAGTCCCGACTTCTGATTTCCGTTGTGGTTAAGGTGATTGGGAAGATCGAACCTGTTACTTTCCCGATAATTAAACAATCTTTCGCCTTGATGTGGCCGCTCGGTGCGTTAACCACGCCTTTAATGGTGCAGTCATTCATCACCACGAGTCCACGATAAGAATAAACGGCTTCATCGGCTTCAGGGTCAGTATGCTTAGCGCCAACGTAGCAATTGGTAAGGATGATACTTTCAGTACAGTGAATATCAAAATTAATAATATGATTGCTCATCTGAAGAGGGTTACGCGCATATATCTGCTCCGAATATTGCCAGTCACTGTCAGAATTCCTTGCTGCTGCACCGGGTGAGGTCGAAATAGAACTTATGCTCATCATTATTCCCTTATATTAATAGCGACTGGTCGCCATTGATGACGACCAGAGCATAAAGTTAAATAAAATGAATTTCCACATTGGCAGGGATGGGGTCCCCAGTGTTCAGGGGGGTAAAGACAGCATCTTTTCCAATAACTAAGCGACACCGCTGTCCTTCAGTTTCGATAGCATGAAGCGTGGAGCCACTGTTAAGTCTGATCTCGGTAAAATCAAACTCTCCTCTGACTTCATGGGGTTGCGGTAAACAAACCTTATCAACGATGGAGTGGTCTTCGATAGTCAGAATTTGTCCCTTCAGCTGCACGGAGTCATGGAGAGTTGAGGATGAAATCCGGTTCATCATGCCTCCCAGCATTGCGCCATGTTTGATGACAGAATGATTATTAATATGTGTATCACTGTTCACGCTATAAATAAAACCGACATCTGAGTTATTTATCTCGGTTTTTTGTGTATTACTATAAACGGCTTTTGCACTGCTTCTTTCCAGCAATGTGCTGCCGGTGCGGTTTACGATGCTCCCTGCGATCATTGAATCAAAAACCTTAATATCTCTGGTCGGGTTTTCAATATCCAGGAAGTCGTTAATGATATCACCATATATTTTGCATTGTTCCCGACATTCGATATCGTTATCGTCGGTCGAGATTGCAATGTGATATAATCCGTAATGTTCGGTATTCATTTCCAGCAGATTGCTGTAACGTTCGATGTCGGTGGTAGTAAACTGATAAATTTCATCATCATGATCTTTGAGAACGTTTATCCACTCGCCAAATCCTGATTCAGGTACAGTTGCGTATTTTGTGTAATCCGGGCTTCTGATTTCCGTGGTTATTAAGGTGACAGGCGCGCTTCTGCCATCAACTTTCCCCTGAATTAAACATTTTTCGATCTCGGTATCACCATTGGGGGCGTAGACGATGCCTTTAATCGTGCATTCATTCAGTTTCACCCGGCCATCAGATGAGAAAACCACTTCCCATTTTTCTGGTTCTCTATTCTTAATCCCCACCTTACAATTATCAAGCGTGATATCATTGCTGTTAGCCACCGCAATATCGATGATGTAATTGCTTAAATTAACAGGGGCAATCCCTCCGCTGTGGCACTGAACAAAACGCCAGTTCGTTTCAATATTATTTGCCGTCGTGCCGTATGAGGCTGAAATAGATCCTACGCTCATAAAATCATTCCTTTGTAGAGATAAGAACTGGCAGTCAGGCCAGTGATATGGACTAAAGAGTATAAAAGCTAACGTGAAGAAGAGGTGGCGGGAATTGATTTCAGGGAAATATCATAAAATATCAGATGTTGAGAGGGGGAAAGAGGTCGCGCGATAAATCGCGCCGCTACAACGAATGCAATAATTGGCCAGGACGTGAAGTTTCGCTGGTTTCGTAGCGGCGCGATTTATCGCGCAGTGTGTGCTTTGAATCAATGGGATCGTAAATCGCTTAAAAAGCGCTGGGCACGCGGGTGCTGCGGTTGAGTGAAGAATTTTTCCGGCGTGGCTTTTTCCAGAATCTGGCCTTGATCCATAAACCAGATGGTGTCGGCCACTTCACGGGCAAAATTCATCTCGTGAGTGACGCACATCATCGTCATGCCTTCCTGCGCCAGGCTGCGCATCACTGATAACACTTCACCGACCATTTCCGGATCGAGTGCTGATGTCGGCTCATCAAACAGCATCACCGGCGGCTTCATCGCCAGCGCACGGGCAATTGCCACGCGTTGCTGCTGACCACCCGACAGCTGCGCCGGCCAGGCATCCGCCTTGTGCGACAGCCCGACCCGTTCCAGCAGTTCCCCCGCCAACTGACGCGCTTCAGAACGTTTCACCCCGAGCACCTTCATCGGCGACATCATTATGTTCTCTGCCACCGACACATGCGGGAACAGGTTGAAACTCTGGAAAACAAAACCAATACGCGTGCGCAGCTGGTTGAGGCGCGTACTGCTGCCGTGGATGTCGATGCCATCAAAGACAATCTGGCCGGATTCGATCGGTTCCAGTCGGTTTACGGTGCGGATTAGCGTTGATTTGCCGGAGCCGGATGGGCCGCACACCACTACCACTTCGCCGGGATTGATCTCGGCACTCAGGTCGGTCAGCGCCTGATACGCGCCGTACCATTTGTTGACCTGATTAAACAGAATCATCGGTCGCATAGCCGTTCCTTACTGTGATTGGGTTTTAGTCATCATCACCGCCGGGGTCGCGGTGGGGATTTCCACTGACGGCTGACGACGTTTCTGCGCCAGGCGTGCTTCCAGTTTGTTGGCAAGCCACGTCAGGCTGAAGCAAATGATGTAGTAACTCAGCGCCACGATGGCAAACACCTGAAAAGGTTTAGTCAGCAGTTGGTTACTCACCTGGTTGGCGGCGAAGGTCAGCTCTGGCACGTTGATCACATAGCCGAGGGTGCTGTCTTTAATGATCGACACCAGCTGGCTCACCAGGCTGGGCAGGGTGTTAAACAGCGCCTGCGGTAGGATCACCAGACGCAGGGTTTTGATATGTCCCATGCCGAGTGCGCGTGCTGCTTCATACTGGCCGTGCGGTAACGCCTGAATACCGCCGCGCACGATCTCGGCGATATAAGCGCTTTCATAAATCACCAGCGTACACAGCATGGTGGTAAAGCCACTGATGTTGTGACCAATCAGCAGCGGTACGCAAAAGTAGGTCCAGAACACCACCATCATCAGCGGGATGCCGCGCAGCAGATAGACCCAGCAGGTGGCGGGCCAGCTCAGCCAGCGCCATGGCGACAGGCGCGCCAGCCCCAGCAGCACTCCCACCGGAAAGGCGAACAGCACTGCCAGCAGCGAGATCAACAGAGTACAGAGCACCCCGCCCAGTGGCCCGTTCGGGTACTGGCCCATTAACAGCAGCATGCCGTTGTTATGCAAAATGGTGAACATCTCAAGCATCGCCATTACCTCGCATAGACGCGCTGAAAGCGGCGGGCCAGCAGCGCGCCAAGGCCCATCAGCAACAGGGAGAAGAACAGATAGCCAATGGTGGCGACAAAATAGGCCTCGAAGGTGCGGAAGGTCTGGTTCTCGATGTCGCGCGTCACATAAGTCAGTTCCGCCACGCCAATCACCATCGCCAGGCTGGTGTTTTTGAACAGCAATACCGTATGGTTAATTAACGATGGCAGCGCATTACGAATGCCCTGCGGCAGGATCACCGACCACATGGCGCGCACAAAGCTCATGCCAAGCGCACGCGCGGCTTCGTTTTGCCCATCCGGGATGGCGCGCAGGCCGCTGCGGATATCTTCCGAGAAGTAGGCGGCCTGGCACAGGCCAAGTGCCACCAGCGAGAACAGAAATTCGGCGTTGTAGTCGTTAATCCACATTTGCAGCGCTTCCGGCAGCAGCGTCGGAATAGCGAAATACCACATCATCAATTGAATCAGCGTCGGCACATTGCGGTGATACGAGACCCAGGCTTTCACCAGCCCGACGGCAATGCGTTGATTGGTCAGGCGGATGATCACCAGCAGCATGGCGAGGACCATTGCCAGCAGCCAGGCACCCAACGCCAGTTCAAGGGTGACAACCGTTCCATCGACGATCATCTGGCCGAAGTGGCCGGTTATCACACTGCTGAAATCGAGTGCCATAGTTTTACCTCGTTACTCGGCGCGGTCGCCCGGTCGCATGGTGGAAAGGCCGCCCGGCACCTGCAACGTTGGGGTGATCTCGATATTGCCGATATTCACCGCCACCGGTGCCGCCAGGGCAAAGGCGACGCAGTCGGCGATATCTTTTGCCTGCGGCAGCTCAAAGCCGTCAATAAAACGGCGACGCGCATCTTCGTGATCGCCCGAGACATTGCCGAAGATGTCGGTCGCGACGCGGCCCGGGCAGATTTCGGTGATGCGCACCCGCTTGCCATAACAATCGACGCGCAACTGGCGCGACAGGGCGTGCACCCCGGCTTTGGTGGCGTGGTACACCGAGTTACCGCCAAAGTTGTAGATGGCGGCAATGGAGGTGATGTTGAACACATGGCCACGATCGCGAGCCACCATGCCCGGCACCAGCAGACGGCACAGATGCAGCACCGCGCGCAGGTTCACATCCACCTGGCTTTCAATCACGTTTTCATCGGCATCGAGAATCGAGCCCGGATGCGACAACCCGGCGTTGTTGACCAGAATGTCGATTTGCAGGTCCTGACACAGCGCCGTCAGCGCACTGAGATCGCTGACATCCACTGCGTGTGGAATGCAGCCGGTGCGTTCCGCCAGCGCCGCCAGCTGTTCTTTGCGGCGCGCTACGGCGTGAACGGTGCTCCCTTCCTGGCACAGACGTTCAACAATCGCTTCACCCATCCCGGCTGATGCGCCGGTGACCAGTGCGGTTTTGTAATCTGAAAATGGCATTTGCCTCTCCTGTCATCGCCGGGCCTGTTGGCTGTGGCGCGTTTCTGATCTTTTTCTGACTTTATGCAGTTATGTGGTATGGGGATAAGACATAAAAATTTTGAGGCAATAAGCGACCCTTATAACCGCGGGAGTGCGGGGTTATCCTGATGAATTATCATGATTTCCTGGTTGTATTCCACAGGAGAGCCGCCGTCTGCCGTGACATTTTCCACCCGGCCAGCGGTGGCGCTGGTGACGGGCAAATACAGCGGACCCACCTGCACCAGTGCCAGCACCTCCTCGGGTTGCACCTGCTGACCGGGCTGGACAAAATCCTGCTGGCTGAGCGGATGGCGCAATAGCAGAGTGCCCGGCATCGTTGCTGTGACAACATGGGTGCTGCTCGGGATGACCTCCGGGGCCGGAGGGGCCGGAGGGGGAGCAGGGGGCAAGGGGGCGAAAGTCAGTCGTACCGACCAGTCTTTACCGCCCAGCTCCAGGCGGCTCAGCCCGGAGCGGCGCATCCGGCGCGCGATAGCGCGCAGCGTCGGCAGCGGTATTGCGGTTTTTTCCATGAGGTTCCCGTCAAAGCAAAAGACGACAAAGCCCGCCGGAGCGGGCAGCTATGCCGTCAATCTAGCGCGTTCGTCAGACGGGCAGTAAGAGGGTTTCGCTTTGCGGTAATAAGCGAGGCTTATCCCACCAGCGTCAGGGGATGGTTCTCAACGTTGCGGCGTGACATCAGCGACAGCAGAATCGATTTCACCGCTTCTGCCGGTTGTGACAGCGGCAGGTGATCGGACATGCAGAAGGAAAGCGACGCCTGCACATCCGGTTCGACAATCTTCGCCATCCACGCATCGGCATTTTTCAGCATCGCCCGCGCGGCGGATTCCGGCATGATGGTCGCGCCCAGCCCGGCGGAAAGGGCTGCATTGAGGGTGGTTTGCGATTCGATTTCGCATTTCACCTGATATTGCAGGTTGTTCTGCACAAAGGCATCGTCCAGCACTTTGCGCATGATGTTATAGATACGCGGCAGGAACAGATCGTATTTCGCCACTTCCGCCAGACGGATCTCCTTCATCGGTTTCGCGAGGCTGAAGGGGCAAACGAAGCACAGATCTTCCTTCATCAGTGGCATAAAACGCAGACCGTGGATGTTGCGATGGTCATAGATCACCGCCATGTCCATGCGGCCATTCATGATCAGTTCACTCAGCGTGGTGCCGAAGTTCTCATTGAAATACAACACGATGCCGGGATGCTGCTGCTGCACTTCCATCATCAGCGGCAGGGCCAGGTTTTGTGCCGCCGTGCCCGGCGCCAGGCCGACAGAGACGCTGCCGCTAAGCGACGCGCCGACACGATCAATCGCACTTTGCGCCTGTTCGCACTGGCGCAAAATGGACTGGGCATGTGAATAGAGCGTTTTACCCGCTTCGGTGGGCGTGACGCCGCGCTTGGTGCGGATCAGCAGCTGCTGATTCACTTCCCCTTCCAGGGTCGCCAGCTGCTGGCTCAGGGCAGGCTGGGCGATATGCAAAATATCGGCGGCCTGCGTCAGACTGCCGACATCGACAATTTTGACAAAATATTTAAGACGGCGAAGATTCATGGTCACTCCCTCCAGCGGAACGCATATCAGCATCAAGCAAAGTTGATGCCAGAATAAGGTTTAGTGATTGAACTCAGACAGGAGGGTACAGCCAGTGTGCCTCCTAAGGCTTTTGCTGAGTTGACTCCCTGCCTGTTCAATAAATGTTCAGGCCGGGTGTTTCGCACTATTTTGGTGCGTTTTCCCATCAGCGTTACCAATGGCTGACGACAGCGATGCGCCGGGATGGCGCGTAAAAACAACTAAAAGTAACACTTTTTTAACATATCCGTGGCGGCAACGGCGTGACCCGCCGCGCATTTCCGCGCAAAGCGCTGGATTTGCGGCCAAAGTGCGCGACCGCTCCAGTCATCGTTTTGTGTTATATCACCACAACAAAGCTCTATTAACGGTGGCTTCGGGCAAAAACCTATCCTCAGAGAACTTTGCTGGCCCTGCGCGTTTCGGCGTGCTGCGCCGTTTCTGCTGACCCTGAGATCAGGAAATGTTCCCCATGCCCGAGATAGCCGATCGACTCAAGAATGTCACTGTTTCCGCCTCCGTCGCCATGACCCAGAAAGCACGCGATCTCGCGGCGCAGGGGATTGATGTCGTGGCACTTTCCACCGGGGAGCCAGACTTCCCGACGCCGGATCACGCCATCGAGGCGGCCTACGCGGCGGCCCGCGCCGGAGATACCCGTTACCCGCCCACCGATGGCACCCCGGCACTGCGCCAGGCGATTCAGCGGAAATTCAAACGTGATAACCAGCTGGATTACGATATCAGCCAGATCCTTACGGCAGGCGGTGCCAAGCAGATCATCTTTAACGCTATGCTGGCGACCATTAATCCCGGTGATGAAGTGGTGATCCCGACGCCATCGTGGATCAGCTATGCCGACATCGTGAAGTTCGCTGGGGGGATTCCGGTGCCGCTGCCCTGTGCCCAGGAAAACGGTTTCAAGCCGCTACCTGAACAGCTGGACGCAGCGATTACCGACAAAACCAAATGGTTGTTGCTTAACTACCCAGGCAACCCGACCGGTTCCGTGGCGAGCAAAGCGGAGTTACAGGCGCTGGGCGAGGTACTGCTGCGCCACCCGCAGATGTGGATCATGACGGATGATATCTACGAACACCTGATTTATGACGACGTGCGTTTTTACACCCTGGCGCAGGTGGAACCGCGTCTGTATGACCGCGTGCTGACGGTAAATGGTGTATCAAAAGCGTATTCCATGACCGGCTGGCGTCTCGGTTTCTGTGGCGGCCCGGCAACGCTGATTAAGGCGATGAGTAACGTCAACACCCAGAACAGCGGCGGCGTCACCACCCTGACCCAGGCGGCAGCGGTTGCGGTGCTGGAAGGTCCGCAGGATTTATTGCAGGAACGCGCACGTATCTACCGCGAACGTCGTGATTATGTACTGGAACGTTTGACCTCGATCGATGGCCTGCGTTGTCACCGGCCGCAGGGGGCGTTTTACCTGTTTGTGAATATCAATGGGTATATCGGCAAAGTCAGCGCCGGTGGCCGTCACATCAATAACGATGCGGATTTTGTGCTGGCCTTGATTGAGGAACAACATGTGGTGACGGTGCAGGGGGCGGCCTATGGCATGAGTCCATTTATTCGTCTCTCCTACGCCACCAGCATGGAGCGTTTACAGACCGGCTGTGACCGTATCGCGGCGTTTTGTGCTGGTTGCCGTGAAGCCTGATGAGGGATGGATAAAAAAACGGTCGCTTCAGGGCGACCGTTTTTGTTGGTGAATTATGCTACCACCTCAGCCGCTGGTGCTACCTGGTGGCCGCTGGCCTCGACTTCGCTGCGTACAATGCTGGCGAGTGCCAGCGAACCGGGGGTATCGCTGTGGACCAGAATCGAACGCGCACGCACGGCCAGTTCTTCACCTTCGATGGTGGTGACGGTGCCCTGTTGCAGAAACTGCCGCACCCTGGCGCGCAGCGCGCTTTCCTCGTTAATTACCGAACCCACCACACCGCGTGGCACCAGACGCCCCTGGGCATCGTAGGCGCGATCAGCGAGGAATAGCGTCAGGGTTTTTAATCCTGCCGCCTGCGCGGCGCGTTCAATAAGGGTATCCGGCTGGGCGAAGATAATCAGCGAACTGTCGATGCGGGCTACCAGCGCCATCACCTGCTGTGCCAGCTTTTCGTCGCGATTGACGATATTACCCATCGCGGCATGGAAGCTTAAATGCGCCACTGTTGTGCCTTCGGCGCGGGCGATCGCCATCAACGCACCCAGCTGATAGGCCACCTGCTGGCAAATCTCGTCAGCGGAAAACGGCAGCTCACGGCGGCCAAATCCCTGGCGATCCGGCAGGCCCGGATGCGCACCAATGCCGACGCCATGCTGCTTTGCCAGCCGGACCATTTTGGTCATGATCGCCGGATCGCCAGCATGAAAACCGCAGGCGATATTGGCCGATGACACCACCTTCATCAGCGCGGCATCATCACACAACTGATAAACGCCGAAGCCTTCTCCCATGTCGGAATTCACATCAATCTTCATCGTATCGGGTCCTTGCTCTGGTTAAACGCTGATAGCCTTGCGCATTGGCAGGCAGCTCAGGCGCAGCCGGGCCAGCCAGTGCGCGACTTCCTGCTCGATGGCGATGGCTTCACGCGCATCACTTTTCACTAACTGGATCGACTGGCCCGGCAGCACCTGGCCGAGTCGCCACAGATCCTGTTCGATCACCCCGGCGATCTTGGGATAGCCCCCGGCGGTGTTGGCATCGCTCAGCTGAATGATCGGCTCACCCGCTGGCGGCACTTGTACGATGCCGGGGATCAGACCGTACGATCGCATCTCCACCGTTTGTGACGGGAAGATCGGATCCCCTGCCAGCCGGTAACCGGTGCGGTTGCTTTGGTTCGATATCTGCCAGGATTGCTGCCAGAAACGGGCCGCATCGGCGGCAAACAGGTGATATTCCCCGGACGGGATGGCGCGTAGCTGGATTTCGCCCGCATTGTTGCGGGGAAACAGCGCGCGCAGTGCGCTTTCCGGCGGTTCAATGCCGATGCCGGAACCAGGCAGGGCCGGGCCACTTCCGGCACCGAGTGCCAGCTGGTCGCCGCGCTGCAATGCCCGGCCATGATGCCCGCCAAATGCGCCACGTAGCGCGGTGCTGCGCGAATTCAGTACCACCGGCACATCAATGCCGCCACTGATGCACAGATAACCACGTGCACCGCTGCGCGGATAACGCAGCTCCAACACCTGTCCGGCTTTCACACCACAGCCCCACCAGGGCGGCAGCGGCTTGCCGTCCAGCGTGGCGCGGCAGTCGGCTCCGGTGACGGCGATACTGGTGTCCTGCAAAAAGCGCACGCGAAACGGAAACAGCTGCACTTCAATTGCCGCAGCGTTCTCGTCGTTGCCGAGCAGCAGATTCCCCGCGCGCAGCGCCAGTGGGTCCATCACGCCGCTGACCGACACCCCCATATGGCGGTATTGAAAACGCCCCAGGTCCTGCACCGTATTGAGCGCGCCGCTCTGTTCAATCTCAATCACAGCTCAATCCTCTGCGGCAAAAAGCGGATGCGGTCGCCGGGTGCCATCAGCGCCGGGGAATCCGCCAGCGGGTCAAACACCTCCAGCTCGGCATAGCCGATGGCGTTCCAGCCGTTCGGTCCGGTTAGCGCCGAGACCCCTGCCTGCGCGCCACCGATGGTGACGGTGCCTTTCAGCATGCTGAGGGAGGGGACTTTTTTACGCGGCGTTGCCAGCTGGGGATCCAGCCCGTGCAGATAGCCAAAGCCTGGTGCGCTGCCGAGCGCAAACACGGTGTATTCGTTTTGATGATGACGACGTACCACTTCGCGCGCGCTGAAGCCGGTATGGCGGCAGACCGCATCGAGATCGATAGCGTGTTCACCGCCGTAATCCACCGGAATCTCAATCAGTTTGCCCTGCGGATGCACCGCCTGCGCCTGCTCCCAGGCCGCATGCAGCCTGGCGCGCACCCGGGTTTCATCCGCTGGGATATGACGAAACAGCACCAGCAGATTGGTGACGCCAGGGATCAGCGCCTCCACGTCGTCATCGCCCGCCAGCAGACGTGCCAGCGCCCAGACGCGGCGCTGCGAGGGCAGATCAAACCCCCCTGGTGCTTCAACCAGCCAGGCGCGCGCGCCAATGGTGGAGAGAGTCATGGTGGCACCTGCCAGCGCCGGGGCACTGGCAGGCTGGATATCCGTTTTTGACATCACGGGCATGGGTTATTCCAGCGGTTCGAATTTCAGACTGGCGAGCGGCTGTACGCGTTCCTCACGCACCATTTTGTATTCGGTATTAGGCCCAATCCAGGTGTCCCAGATTTTGTCGATGGTGCCGTCATCGTCCATGGCTTTCAGGCCGCTGTTCACGCTGGCAAGCAGGGCGGGCTCATCACGTTTCATGCCGATGCCAATCGGTTCCAGCGCCATCGGTTCTTTGATCATCGCGAGGTCGATACCGTCTTTTTTCGCCTGGGTGATCATTTTGATGCCGGTCATGGTGTTGGTGACAAAGCCCAGCGCTTTGTTCTGTTCAACAGCCAGGAAGGCGGAGGCGGAATCCTGGAAAGTGACCGCTTTGGCCCCTTTCAGGTAGATCGACTGTTCCGAGGTGGTGCCTTTGGTGGCGCTGATGCGCTTGCCTTTAAAATAGCTGAGCGGCTTGTCGGCCAGCGGCGCTTTCACTAGCAGCATTTCTTTGGCGACGTAGTAGGGGTCACTGAACTGAATCTGGCTGCCACGGGTTTTGGTGTAGGCGAGGTTGGCGATCAACACATCAGCACGGCCGGTGGCGATCACCGCGATACGCGCTTCCACCGAGGTTGGCACCAGCGTGGCTTTGACGCCCATCTGTTTTGCCAGCGCATGACACAAATCCACATCCATACCGGCCAGCTGACGGGTTTGCGGGTCCGGTGAGGAGAAGGGCGGCACATCGGAATACACCGCGCATTTGAGTTCACCGCTCGATTTAATGTTTGCCATCAGATCAGCATGGGCGGAAGCGATAGCCAGCAGCGGCAGCAGCGCCAGCCCGATGGTGGTACGTCTTTTCATGGTCATGTGGTGCCCCTCAATGATGGTTATCGCGGCTGCGCCGGGAAATGTTCACTTTTCCCGGACTATATCGGCTTTGTTTTAAAGCGAATAAGAGGGAAACCCTGTCGCGCGATAGCGAAATGCTATGACTGCTGGCGATAAGTTATTGCTATTCAGGCAGAACAAAATAGTGTTATCGCGCGCGCCGCTCTCTCCCTAACGTAGGCACGTTGTCCTGCCGACAGGTGACTGGCAGAGAGAGAGTAAGGTTAAAGCAATGAATGCCCGATTAGGCGTATTACTGAAGATATTGGCGGCGCTGTGCTCTACGCTGATGCTGGCGTGCGTGAAGGGACTGAATGGCACCATTCCCACCGGTGAAGTGATCTTTTTCCGCAGTTTTGTGGCGCTGTTTCCCCTGCTGCTGTGGCTGAAAATCCAGGGGAACGTGCTGGCCAGCCTGAAGACGCGTAATTTGTTCGGTCATTTGATTCGCGGCTTTTCCGGCACCGGCGGCATGTATTTCAACTATCTGGCGCTGGTTTATATCTCGCTGGCCGATGCCACCGCACTCAGCTATGCCGCACCCTTATTTACCGTGATCATGGCGGCGCTGTTGCTGAAAGAGCGGGTGCGGGCTTCGCGCTGGCTGGCAGTGGTGGTGGGGCTTTCCGGCATTCTGATTATGTTGTCTTCTAAACTGACGTTGTTTTCCGGCAGCGTGGCCCACGCCAGCGCCGGGATTGGCGTGCTGTGTGCGCTGGTCGCCGCCCTGTGCACCGCCATTTCCAACGTGCAAATTCGTTTTCTCAACGGTATTGAACAGCCAGGTGCGATTGTGTTCTATTTTTCGCTGATGACCACGATGATCGGCCTCGCCACCGCGTTGTTTGGCTGGACGATGCCCGGCGGCACGCAGCTGTTACTGCTGATTGGCTGCGGGTTATTTGGCGGCATGGCACAGATTCTGGTGACCCTCAGCCTGCGCTATGCCGATGCGTCGCTGCTTGCGCCGTTCGATTACACCACGCTGGTATGGTCGATGGTGGTAGGTTATCTGTTCCTTGACAGCCTGCCAGGGCAAAGCACGCTAATGGGGGCCGCCATTGTGGCGCTGGCGGGGATTTTTGCTGTGTGGCGCGAGCAGCGCAAACTGGCGGCGGCCTGAACGATAAACCGCACCCCATGGGAGCGATTTATCGCACCATAACGGTCAGCGGTAGATATCGTCGATGATTTCCACCTGCTTATTACGTAGCGTTTCATCCAGCCAGCCGCGCTCCAGCGAGCCGGTTTTCGCCAGCTCGAAATTGCGCTCATCCACCTGTAAATAGGCCAGCGCATCTTCCAGAATGCGCGCCGCATCCTGGCGGGGAACAACAATCACCCCGTCGGCATCGCCAAGGATAATATCGCCCGGCGCGACGTGGATTTTGCCACAGGCAATCGGCACGTTGATTTCGCCCGGTCCATCTTTAAACGGGCCACCTGGCGTGACACCTGCCGCGTAGATCGGGAAATCCATACGCGATAAACCCTCGATATCACGCACCGGACCATCCAGCACAATGCCTTCCATGCCACGCTGTCTGGCATACGTCGCCATCACTTCTCCCATCAGTGACTGACTGCGATCGCCCTCATTCGACAGGATAATCACATCGTTACGACCGGCGATATCCATGGCTTTATGCAGCATCAGGTTATCGCCCGAGCGGGCTTTTACCGTGACGGCCAGTCCGCACATAATCGGTTTTTTTGGCGCGGTTTTCAGGTTGATCTCCGCCGCGAGCGCCGGCAGGCGGCTCATACAATCCGCCACGACGGCGGCGGGCAGGGTGCGAAACGCCTCCAGCAGCGGTTCAGCGTCATTCGGGCGGCGTAAATAAATACGGTTTCCTGCGGTCATAGGGTCTCCTTTCAGGGTTTGCCTGAGTTAATCGGGGTAAGGTGTTCAGCGGCACGTTCTTCACGGGTGAACGCACCAGAAAGTGGAGTGCCATCGACGGTGTCGTAGTGACGCACTGCCTGTGGCTTCAGCCAGCGCTGCATACGGGAAGGCATATCAAAACCAATCAACAGCATCACCACGAAGGTCAGGCCGAAGGACAGGCCGCCCAGGGCGCTGCCGAGTGACGCGTGCTGGGCGATCAGCGCCCCCAGCACCGGTGCCAGCGCGCCGCCGAGTGAACCAATGTTGTAGATAAAGCTGAGGTTAGCGGCGCGTTGTTCGGTATCGAAGTAGCCGCTGATCATCTTCGCCAGCAGGCCACCGACCCCCTGGCTAAACAGCTGTTGCAGGAAGATCAGCAGACACAGCAACCAGACGCTGGAGCCGTTCAGCATAAACACCGGGATGATGATCATCTGGGCAATCAGCAGGCTCAGGACATAGGTTTTGCGGGTGCCGATGCGATCAGCGGCAATGCCTGCCACGCAGCAGCCGAGTCCCATGCCGAAGCGGCTAAAAGAGAACACCAGTGCTACCACCTCTGGCGAATAATGCAGCTCGGTTTTCAGGTAGGTCGGCAGCAGTGCGTGGATCGGCCAGCCGTAGAGAAACACGCAGACGATAGTGACGGTGAGCATCAGACTGGTGGGCCAGCGATCCCCGCCGCTTTGTATCAGAAAGCGGATAAAGATCGCGGCGGTGATGACGGCCAGCACCGCTGTCATTAGCCCGGACGTTTGATGATCAAAGCAGAAGTAGAGCGCCGCCGCAGCCAGCAAACCCAGCAGCAGGTTGAGGGCATTGCGCAGGCGATTTGGTCCGCGAAACAGTGTATCCACCATGGTTTCTGTCGGTGTTGCCGCTTTGGCTTTGGCCGCTGCCCACTCTTCGGCTTCCGGGATGGCCCGGCGCAGCCACAGGGCGTAAAACACCGGGATGATGCCGAGGTAAAACAGCGAGCGCCAGCCCCACAGCGGTACCACCCAACTGTACGCCAGCACCGAGAGAATCGCGCCAGCCGAGAAGCCGGAGTTGAGGAAGGCACTGGCTTTGTTACGCATATCTTTCGGCCAGGTTTCGATGGCATAAGCCGAGCTGGTGCCATATTCTCCGGCCATGCCAATACCCACCAAAATGCGGGCGATAAACATCCAGGTATAGTTGGGAGCAATACCACAGGCTAAGGTGCCACCAGCAAATAATATAATGCTGGTGATCATCGCACTTTTACGTCCGTATTTGTCGCCCATGGCGCCGAGGGCCAATCCACCAAACCACCGCAAAATAAAAGCCGCAGAAATTAATGCTGCCGCTTCCGCGGTACTGACATTAAATTCCGCCATTATTTCCGTCAGCACTAACGTAATAATGACGAAATCAAAACCATCCAGCATATAACCCATCCATGCGGCCCAGAACGCTTTCCATTGCTGGCGATTCAGCCGTTTGTACCAGGGTAATAGCGAAGTTTCTTCAGGCATGGCTGGCTCCTGATGCGATTTATAGGGTAAGAGGAATAAGGGGCGTGCAGGCACGTCCGGTTCAGAGTGTTTATTTTTCTGTTTGGAGAAGCCTACCGGATAAATAACGTGTTACGGATGTTGTGTTACGGCTAACAGCGGGGTGATCACGAAATAAAATTCCGCCTTGATTTAACGCAATGATAAATAAATTTATTGGATTTTATTATGGGGGGATAATTTTATTGTATGGGGTTCTGGTATCATAGGCGAAATGAAATGGCGTCTAATCACCGTTATCCTGATTTCAGCTTGCCGCAGGGTGCAAAATGAAGATTGCGAAAATACTTAATAATAATGTGGCTATCGTACTGGGCGAGCAGGGCCAGGAACAGGTGGTGATGGGACGCGGGCTGGCGTTTCAAAAACGCGTGGGTGACCCGCTGGATGCGCAGTTGATTGAAAAAGTGTTTGCGCTGCAAAACCATGCGCTGACCAGTCGTCTGAGTGAGCTGCTCTCGGAGATCCCGATCGAGGTGATCACCACCACCGAGTTGATCATCGCGCGCGCCAGGCAGCAGCTGGGATCAACGTTGCACGAAAGCCTGTCGATCGCCTTGTGCGATCACTGCAACTTTGCCATTGAACGCCACCGGCAAAACCTGCCGATCCGCAATGTATTGATCTGGGAGATCAAAACCCTGTACCCCAATGAGTATGCGCTTGGACTGGAGGCGCTGGCGATCATCGAAAAACGTCTCGGTGAACGGCTGCCGGAGGATGAAGCGGGTTTTATCGCCATGCATCTGGTCAATGCCCAGCTCGATAACGATATGTCGGATGTCGCGCATATCACGCGTTTTATGCAGGATATTTTGCAGATCGTGAAGTATCGCCTGCAACTGGATTATCGTGTCGAAAGCCTGAGTTACAACCGTTTCGTCAACCATCTGAAATTCTTCGCGCAGCGCATGCTGGGCAAACGCGGCGTGTGCAGTGAGGACGAATCGCTGCACGATGTGGTGCGTGACAAGTACCCGGAATCCTATCAGTGCACCATCAAGGTTGATCAGCATATTCAGCAGAAATACCAGTATGCCCTGTCGAATGAGGAACGGATGTTTCTCACCATCCATATTGAGCGGGTGCGTAAAGAAACGCATGCGTTGCAGATCAATGATGATGAAGCGTAGCGGCGCGATAAATCGCGCCGCTACAAGTCAGTTCGTTACTTCAGTGATGCACCGTGGCTGCTGATCACTTCCTGATACCAGAAGAAACTTTTCTTGCGTGAGCGCGCCAGCGTGCCGTTGCCGTTATCGTCACGATCTACATAGATAAAGCCGTAGCGTTTGGAGAACTCCGCTTTGGAGGCACTGACCAGATCGATCGGTCCCCAGCAGGTATAGCCCATCACTTCCACACCGTCTTCAATCGCTTCACGCACCTGCACCAGGTGGTCGTTAAGATACTGAATACGGTAGTCATCGTTGATGCTGCCATCGGCTTCGACCTTATCTTTGGCACCCAGGCCGTTTTCCACGATAAACAGCGGCTTCTGATAGCGGTCATACAGCAGGTTCATCAGGATACGCAGGCCTTCCGGATCGATCTGCCAGCCCCAGTCTGAGCTGGCCAGATGCGGGTTTGGCACCATCGACAGAATGTTGCCGCGCGCTTTCTGATTTTCTTCTTCATTGGTGGTGACGCAACCGGTCATGTAGTAACTGAAGGAGATGTAATCGATGGTGTTTTGCAGATCGCGTTTGTCCTGTTCGGTCATTTCGATCTGGATCTGACGATCGGCAAAGAAGCGTTTCATATACGCCGGATAGTAACCGCGTACCTGCACATCACCGAAGAACAGCCATTCACGGTTTTGCTGCATAGTTTCCATCACATCCGCCGGGCGACAGCTGAGCGGGTATAGCAGCGCACCCAGCAGCATGTTGCCGATTTTGCCGCCAGAAACAATCTCGTGGCAGGCTTTAACCGCGCGTCCGCTGGCGACCAACTGGTGGTGAATCGCCTGATAAATTGCTTGCTGATTGCTTTCTTCCGGCAGACCGACGCCGGTAAAGGGCGCATGCAGCGACATATTGATTTCATTGAAAGTCAGCCACAGCTTCACCTTGTGCTGGAAGCGGGTGAACACCGCGCGCGCATAGCGTTCAAAGCAATCGATGGTGGTACGGCTGCCCCAGCCGCCGTACTTTTTGATCAGGCCATACGGCATTTCATAGTGCGACAGCGTAACCAGCGGCTGGATGTTGTATTTCGCCATCTCATCAAATAGACGATCGTAAAACGCCAGACCTTCTTCATTCGGCTCGGCTTCGTCGCCCTGTGGGAAGATACGCGTCCAGGCAATTGAGGTGCGCAGCACGGTAAAACCCATTTCGGCGAACAGTTTGATGTCTTCCGGGAAGCGATGGTAGAAATCAATGGCGGTATCTTTGATACCGAAATCGCCGGTGTGGCGCTCAACGCGATCGCCAAAAATGCCTTTTGGTTGCAGGTCGGAGGTGGACAAACCTTTACCGTCAGTCTGATAAGCGCCTTCTACCTGGTTAGCAGCGACAGCGCCGCCCCATAAAAATCCATCCGGGAAACGTGAGTTCATCTTATAGCTCCTCAATTATTTCACCGCGCTGAGTAACGGCGCACAGGCCGTAACCACAGACGGTTGCAGGGGTAAAACATCAATAAATTCATCGCTATTGCTGACCACCACCGGGGTGGTGAGATCGTAACCGGCGGCCTCGATGGCGCAGATATCGAACTCCAGCAACAGATCGCCCACTTTAACGACGTCATCCACGGCGACATGTGGGGTGAAAAATTTACCGTCGAGTTTGACGGTATCGAGACCAACGTGGATCAGCACTTCCGCGCCGTCCGTTGCCGTCAGCCCGATGGCGTGATTGGTGCGGAAAAGCGACGACACCACGCCATCAATCGGTGACACCACACGGCCATTGTCCGGCACAATGGCGACGCCTTTGCCCAGCAGGCCGCTGGCGAAGGTCTCATCTTTGATCGTTTCCAGCGCCAGTACCTTGCCTGAGATCGGGCTAAACACGGTTTGTTTGCGTACCGGAGAAGCCGGTGCTGCTTCTGCTGGCGGCGCGCTGAGTGGTGCGACCGGCGGCAGGCCAAACAGGTATGTCGTGACAGACGCGAACAGCAACGCCACCGCCGCCCCGGCAAAAGAAGCGTAGACGCTGGCATCAATGCCGCTGGTGGGCACCACCTGAATAAAGGTGAAAATGCTGGGGAAGCCAAAGGAGTAAATGGTGGTGTGCCAGAAACCGAGAATTGCCGCACCCAGCGCGCCACCGATGCAGCCGAAGATAAAGGGGCGGCGATGGGGCAGGGTGATGCCGTACACCGCCGGTTCGGTAATACCGAAGATACTGGCGCTGAAGGCAGACCCCGCCATGGCTTTCACTTTGGCCTCGCGGGTGCGCAGCATGACGCCGAGCGTGGCACCTGCCTGGCCGAGCACCGCAGGCATCAGCAGCGGCAGCAGGGTGTCATGGCCGAAGTTGGCGAGGTTGTTCAGCATGATCGGCACCAGTCCCCAGTGCAGACCGAAGATCACGCAGATCTGCCAGATCGCCCCCATTACCGCACCGGCAATGGTCGGGCTGAGGCTGTAGATCCACAGATAGCCCTCGGCCAGCATCCGGCTTAGCCAGGTCGCCGCCGGGCCGATGGCGAGAAAGGTCAGCGGCACGGTGACCAGCATACAAATGAGCGGCGTGGTGAAATTGCGCACCGCGCCGGGCGAACGCGGATGTACCGCGTGTTCAATCAGGCTGGCAACCCAGGAGGCAAAGATAATCGGGATAACAGAAGCGCTGTAGTTGAGGATCTCCAGTGGAATGCCGAGGAAACTGAAGTGTTGGCCCTGCTGCTGCTGTTCGAACGCGGTCAGCATCAGCGGATGCACCAGCGCGGCGGCAATCGCCATGCCGACAAACGGGTTCGCCCCGAATTTCTTGCTGGCGCTGTAGCCCAGCAGAATCGGCAGGAAGTAAAACAGACCATCACTGGCGACAAACAGCAATTTGTAGCTACCACTTTCCTGATGCATCACACCGAGCACCAGTGCCAGTGCCAGCAAACCCTTGATGATGCCCGAGGCGATCATCACGCCAATAAACGGGGTGAAGATGCCGGACACCAGGTCGATAAAACGCGCGAACAGGGTTTGTCTGGGTTCATAAGTCCGTTCTGCGCCATCATTCTCCAGCCCATGACGACCCACCACCTGTTGATAAACATCGCCGACGTGGTTGCCAATCACCACCTGATACTGACCGCCGCTCTCTACCACCATGATGATACCGGGATTATTTTTTAGCTGCGCGGTGTGCGCTTTGCCCGGTTGTTTCAGTTTGAAGCGTAAACGCGTGGCGCAGTGCACCACGCTGATGATGTTGGCTTTACCGCCCACACCTTCGACAATTTCGTCGGCCAGTTCCTGATATGGCATACCACACTCCCGCTTTTTCGGCTGTTGTTGTCGGGTTTTCCCGGATTGGAGGCAAAAAAAAACCTAAATCGCACCGCGCTCGGAAATCCGAATGCGGTGCGATTTAGGTTTTGCCTGCGTCAGCAGTAACAATCCTCAAACGCCGCCATCTTCCAGCAATCAACGCTGAACAGGCAAAGGGAGAAGGGTGGAAATGTGAAGAGGGTCAAAAAATATGCGCGATAAATTTACCCCGCCTGCGCTTCCTCGTTCTGCATCAACGCGAAAAATGACTCCAGCTCGCGCAGCATCATTGACGCGGCAATCGACAGCTGGCGCTGCGGGGCGACACACAACGACAGGGTGAACGGCTTCAGGATGCCATCAATCAGCGGGATAAATTTCAGCTCGCCACGGCGGTATTCATCAACAATATCCAGCCAGCACATCAGGCTGATACCGACGTCATCACGCACCAGCGAACGCAGCATATGGATATTGTTGGTACGTCCCACTTCGTTCAGGGTAATGCCGGAGCTGTTCACCAGCGCCTCCAGCGGCTCTGCCAGCATCAATGGCGCGGCAGGCACGATAAACGGCCAGGACTCGCAATGGCTGAAGCGGATACTTTCCAGCTTTGCCAGCGGATGCTGGCTGCTGACCACGATGCCGAGCCGCAAATCGGCGAATGATTTCACCAGCAGTTCGCGTGAGCAATTTGGATTGAGCATGATGCCGAAATCGGCGTCGCCATTGGTCAGCGCATTGGCAATATGGATATTGCTCATGGTGGTGAGCGTAAAGGAGATGCCGGGATACTCGGTGCGGATACGTTGCAGAATCGACGAGAAAAAGCCGCGGTTGATAGCGTCAATGGTGGCGATATGCACATGGCCGTGACGCAAACCGCGCAAATCATCCAGCTGGGTACAGACGCGCCCAAACTCACGCTGCCAGTTCTTCGCGGCGTTAAGCAGGATTTCCCCCGCTGCTGTCATACGTAATCCTGATGGATGACGTTCAAACAGTGGCATATCCAGCTGCTTTTCCACGCGCAGAATTTGCCGGTCGATGGAGGATGCCGACACGTGCAGCGTCTCGGAAGCCTTACGCAGTGAACCCTGGCGGGCCACCTCGGTGAAATAAATCAGAAACCGGGAGAAGGCGAACATAGCAGGTGCTCTCTTTTTTGCAACGCTTCGTGCTAATTAAACAGATGGACGCTTACACACAGGCAAAATAATAATCGCAATCACGATAAAAACAAGACTACGCGCGGCTTCCCGGCCGATGACGAGTCCGTCGTATGCAGGATTATTATGAAGCAGGCAGAGAATCTGGCTGTCACCGTCATCGCAAAGCAGTTTAACGGTGCTGGCAATGTATTACTGACCCTGGCGTCTGCCAGTGGACACCCACTACCGGCGTTCACCCCCGGTGCCCATATTGATGTGACCATTCCCGACTGCGGCAAGCGGCAGTATTCGCTGTGCTCGGCTGTCGGGGAAGATCACTACCAGATTTGCGTCCGCCTCGATCAGGCATCGGGCGGCGGCTCCCGCTGGCTGCACCATTATGTGCAGTCAGGGGCGAACTTAACCATTTCCGCACCCCGGAACCATTTCCCGTTACCCGATGCTCCGCGCACGCTGCTGTTTGCCGCCGGTATCGGCCTGACGCCGCTGCTGGTGATGGCGGAAGAACTGGCGGCACGCGGTGCGGATTTCACGCTGCATCTGTATCTCAAACGCCACGATGAACTGCCGTTCAGCGCCCGTCTGGAGCGGCTGGGCGAGCGCGTGCAGCTGCATTACAGCAGCGAAGGCGACAGCCTGCGGCAGCGTATCCCGGCGGATCTCCAGCAGCCGCTTAACAGCGTACTGGTAAGCTGTGGACCGGCTGGATTTATGGAGCATCTGCACCAGCTGGCATTGCAACACGGCTGGCAGGCCACGCAACTGCATAGCGAGAAATTCAAAGCTGTTGCCACTGCGCAATCGGTTGCTGGCGACACGTTCGAGGTAGAAATCGCTTCCAGCGGGGCGCGTTACACCATCGATGCCGATGAAACCATTGCTGAGGTGCTGGAGCGGGCAGGCATTGAGATCGAACTTTCCTGCGAGCAGGGCATGTGCGGTGCCTGCATCACCAGCGTGCTGAGTGGTGAACCAGACCATCGCGATGAAGTGCTGAGCCAGAAAGAACGCGCCGCCAATGACTGCATTGTGTTGTGCTGCTCACGCTCCCGTTCCCCGCTGCTGGTACTCGATCTATGAACGCCTGGCCTGGCGCGACCGGCGCGCGTTTACCCCGCTGGCTGTTACCCGCAGGCTGGCCAATGCAGGAAGGGCAACCGGCGCTGGCAACCCTGCATTTCACTGCCGATGGCACCCGTTTCGAGCCACATCGCGACATCAGTGGCTATCTGGCGCTGGATGGTGCGCTGGTGCTGCCGGCGCTGATTGAACCCCATGCCCATCTGGATAAAACCTTTACCGTGCAGCGCAGTCCGGCGCAGCAGCCGGGCCTGCTGGCCGCCATTGCCGCCATGCATCAGGACCGCGACCGCTGGAACGCGGACGATCTGCGCAGCCGGGCCACGCAGGCGTTGAACTGGGCGGTGGAAGCGGGTGTGGGCCTGCTGCGCACCCATATCGACTGGTTTTCTGCTGATGCGCCGCTGGCGTGGCAAATCGTTGGCGAGTTGCAGCATCCGTTATGCGTTATCGAGCGGGTCGCGCTGGCCCCGGTGACTTTTTTTGCGGACGCCGACCAGGCAGAGCATATCGCCGCCCAGGTGGCGACCAGCGGTGCCGTGCTCGGCGGCTTTATTCACAGCAGCAACTGGGACGCTCAGGCGCTTACCCATTTGTTGCAGGCAGCGGAGCGCTGGCAGTTGGATATCGATTTGCACATCGACGAAGAGTTGAGTGCTGATGCCCAGGGGTTGCGCTGGCTGGCGCGCTATTTGCAACAGCATCCGTTTAGCGGACGCATCACCTGTAGCCACGGCTGTGCGCTGGCGCAGCAGGACGACGGCACCGCCATCCTGGATGTGCTGGCGCAACATCGCGTCACGCTGATTGCACTGCCGCTCACCAACCTGTTGTTGCAGGATGCAGTGCCGGGCCGCACGCCGCGTCAGCGTGGTTTAACGTTGATTAAGGAAGCGCAGGCGCGCAGCATTCCGCTGCTGCTCGGGGCGGATAACGTGCAGGACGCTTTCTGCCCGGTTGGCAGCTACGACCCACTCGACACCCTGTTCAGCGGCCTGCTGAGCGCTCAGTTGGGGGCGGCTTTTGATGAGGCATCGGCCCTGATTTGCCAGCGCACCGCGCTGCATGACGGTGCAACTTTGCCTGCGAATGATTTTGTCATTTTCCCTGATGCCGATACGGCCAGCTGGCCACTGCGCCACCGCCGTCGCTATCGGCTAAAACAGGGGATTCGTTATGGGGAATTCTCTGATGACGCTTGATGTTGGGGCGGGTAAACCGCTGGCGAAATATGCCGCGTGGCGACGCGCGGGCGACTTTATCTTTCTTTCCGGCATTATCCCGGTGAACCCGCAAACCGCACTGATTGTGCGCGGTTATGACGATATTCCTGCTGCGGCCCAGCAACTGCTGGGACGTACCGGTGAGTTCTCCACCGATATCAAAGAAGGGCCCATTCTGGCGCAAAGCTGGTACGTGCTGGAGAGCATCCGTACCACCATCGAGAGCGCGGGCGGCCAGATGAGCGACGTGATCAAACTGGTGCAGTACTTCCGCAATCTGGACCATTTTCCCCACTACAGCCGGGTGCGCAAGCTGTTTTATCCCGATGCGCCACCGGTTTCCACCGTGGTTCAGGTGAGCGAAATGCTGCCCAGCCCGGATGTCTTAATTGAAGTTGAAGCGACGGCGTGGTTGCCGCAATAACACGAGGAAGCGAGATGTTACATGGTTATATTCCGGCAAACCGCTTTTTGCCGTACCTGAGCTGGACTGATATCGCCACGCTGGAAGACAAAGCCAACACGGTGATTGTGCTGCCGACCGGCGCGATTGAACAACATGGCCCGCATTTGCCGTGCGCGGTGGACAGCGTGATTTCATCCGGCGTGGTGGGGCATGCACTGGCGCGCTTACCGGCGGCGATCCCGGCTTATGCCATTCCGCCGATCACCTATGGCAAATCCGATGAGCACCTGCATTTCCCCGGCACCCTGACGCTGACCGGTGAAACGCTGCTGCACACCATTCTGGAAATTGGCGAATCATTATATCGCGCCGGTTTCCGCAAGTTCCTGATGGTCAACGGCCATGGTGGTCAGCCACAGCCGTTGCAGATGGCGGCGCGCGAGCTGCGCCTGCGTCACGGCGACATGATCATCATCATGCAGGACACCTTCAAAGTGCCGAACTGCGCCGAAAGTTTTATGGACGAGCAGGAACGCCAGATGGCGATGCACGCCGGACATGCGGAGACGGCGCTGATGCTGGCACTGGCCCCCGAAACGGTGCAGATGGAAAAAGCGGTGGTGAATTATCCCCCGGCGTTCCCCTGCCCGACGCTTTCCAGCACCCGCCCGATGGCAGCCTGGGCGTCATATGACTTTGGCCCCAGCGGCGTGATCGGCGATCCGCGTCCATCCACCAAAGAGCAGGGTGACGCGATTCTGGATTCACTGGCGACCAGCTGGGCGCAGGTGATTACCGAAGTGCATCAGATGGCATGGGTAACACGCGCCGAACCGGCGTGGGGCACCGGGCAGTGGCAGGGCAAAGTATTAGACCAAAACGACGCAGCATCATTATTACCACCGCGCTAATTCGGGGATCGGTTATGAAAAAAACATTGAGCATTGTTGCCGCGCTTTCCGTGGCTCTGTCGGCCCAGGGGATGGCTGCCGAGAAATTTACCTTTATGACCAACTGGTATGCTCAGGCCGAGCATGGCGGTTTTTATCAGGCTCAGGCACAGAATCTGTATCGTGATGCCGGGCTGGACGTCACCATCAAGATGGGTGGACCACAGGTGCACACCATGCAGCTGATGGCGGCGGGCCAGGCGGACTGCATCATCAGCGATAACATGCAGGCGCTGGAATCCTGGCAGCAGGGCGTGGAAGCGGTGCCGGTTGCCACCACCTTCCAGCATTCGGCGATTGTGTTTATCACCCATCCGGATGTGAAAAACCAGGCCGATTTGCAGGGGAAAACCTTCCTGCTGGCCGCTGAAGCTTACACCTCCTACTGGCCGTGGGCGCAGAGCGCGCTCAACCTGAAAAACGCCCATGTGCGTCCATATACCTTTAGCGTGCAGCCGTTCCTCGCGGATAAAACCCTGGTACAGCAGGGCTACGTAACCTCCGAACCTTTCGCGGTGCAGAAAGCCGGGGCACAGGCCAACGTCTACCCGATCAGCGACTGGGGCTACCCGCCGTACGGCAACAGCATCGTGTGCATGAAATCAACCGTCGAGAAACGTCCGCAGGCGGTCGCGGCATTTGTTAAAGCTTCGATGCAGGGCTGGAAAAACTACCTGGAAAATCCGGCACCGGGCAACGCGCTGATTAAGAAAGAAAACCCGCAGATGACCGACGAACAGATCGCCTTCGGCATCGCCCAGATGAAGAAGTATCAGATGCTGACCGGCGGCGATGCGCAGACCGGGGGGATCGGCATTATGACCGTGCCGCGTCTGAAGCAAACCTGGCAGCTGCTGGTGGATAACAAGCTGATCGATCCGGCCAAAGTTCCGTTTGATGGCAGCTACACCCTGAAATTCATTCAAGATGTGAAGGTTATGCCATGAATGCCGCCAGCCGACTGACCCTGATGAGCAATGATGCGCAAGCGGTGCCGCTGCATGCGGCCCCTCCGGCGATTGAAGTGCTCTCTGCCGAGAAAATTTACCCGAACGGTACACGCGCGCTGCTGCCAGTGGACCTGACGATTCGCCAGGGCGAGTTTGTCTCGCTGCTCGGTCCGTCTGGCTGTGGCAAAAGTACCTTACTGAAAATGATTGCCGGTTTGATTGAACCGAGCGATGGCAAACTGATGCTGTTCCGTCGCGATCGTCGGGAAAAGCAGCATGATTTGCCGTTATCGTTCGTGTTTCAGGAAGCGACATTGATGCCGTGGAGCAATGTGCACAAGAACGTGCGCCTGCCGCTCGATCTGGCCGGTGTGCCGCGTGCGGAAGCGGACACCCGTGTGCGGGAAATCCTTGAACTGGTCGGTCTCGGCCAGTTTGGGCAGGTGCTACCGCGTGAGTTGTCTGGCGGGATGCAGATGCGTGTCTCGATTGCCCGTGGGCTGGTGACGCGCCCGAAAGTGCTGCTGATGGATGAACCTTTCGGTGCGCTGGATGAGATCACCCGCAACAAGCTGGATAGCGATCTGCTGCAACTGTGGCAGGAACAGAAGCTGACCGTGGTGTTTGTTACTCACTCGATTCAGGAAGCGGTGTTTTTATCGCAGCGCGTGATCATGATGGCGGCCCGCCCGGGGCGTGTGGTGGATGACATCAGCATTGATGCGCCGTTCCCGCGTGATGACGAGTTCCGTGTCAGCCAGCAGTTCACCCAATATGCGCAGCAGTTGCAGCGCGGCCTGTTCGCCGCCAGTCAGGAGAGCAAATCATGAAAAAGCCCTTAGCCGCGCAGCGCCAGTTTCAGCAGTGGCTGTTTCCGGCGATGGTCGCCATCGCCCTGTTACTGCTGTGGCAGTTTCTGGTCACGGCATTGAAGATCCCGGCCTTTCTGGTGCCGTCGCCGCTGGTGGTGGCACAAAGTCTGGTGCAGAACTTCCCGACGTTGTTTATGTCGCTGCTGTACACCCTGAAGATCACTGTGATCTCCTTTGTGGTGGCGATTGTGATCGGATCGATCGTGGCGTTCCTGCTGGTGCAGAACCGCTTTATCGAAACCGCGCTGTTCCCTTATATCGTGTTTTTGCAGGTGACACCGATTGTCGCCATCGCGCCGTTGATCATCATCTGGGTGAAAGACACCACGATGTCGCTGGTGGTCTGTGCCACGCTGATGGCGGTGTTCCCGATTATTTCTAACACCACTCAGGGCCTGCGCAGCGTCTCGCCGGGTTTGCTGAGTTATTTCAAACTTAACCATGCCTCGCGTTTGCAGATTTTGCTGCGCCTGCGCATTCCCTCGGCTCTGCCGTACTTCTTCGGCGCACTGCGTATTTCCAGCGGTTTGTCGCTGATTGGCGCAGTGGTGGCGGAGTTTGTTGCTGGCACCGGCGGCACCGATACCGGGCTAGCCTACCAGATTTTGCAGGCGGGTTATCAGCTCAACATTCCGCTGATGTTTGCCGCGCTGCTGCTGATTTCTCTGGCCGGGTTCCTGCTGTTTGCCGTGATGTCCTGGCTGACGCGCCGCGTACTGGCCGCCTGGCATGAGAGTGAACTTAGCCCGACCTGATACCTCAACTACAGGAAATGAAGATGTCTGATTCCGATCGTCAGTCTGCACTGGCGGCGCTGGTTGCGGCGTTGCCTGAACTCGACTGGATTAAAGAAGCGCCGAAGGTGAAACGCCTGTCGCGTGATTTTCACTGGTTCAGCCCGGTGCTAAAACCACAGCTGGAAGAGAAGTTCGCTGAGCTGGCGGTGCGCCCGCGTGATGAGCAGGAACTGGCGGCGGTGGTGGCGGCCTGTGCTGCCCATCGTATCCCGCTCAACCTGCGCGGTGGCGGCACCGGTAACTACGGCCAGTTGATCCCGCTGGATGGCGGGTTGATGGTCGATATGACCAAACTGAATGCGGTGGTGAGCATGGGGCAGGGCACGGTGCGTGCGCAGGCCGGGATTCGCCTTGGCGACCTGGAAGCGCATACCCGTCCGCTCGGCTGGGAGCTGCGTTGCATGCCGTCTACCTGGAAGCTGGCAACCCTCGGTGGTCTGTTTGGCGGCGGCTTTGGCGGTGTGGGGTCCATCAATTATGGTCCGCTGGCGGCACCCGGCAACGTACTGGCGGTGAAGATGATGACGATGGAAGAGACGCCGCGCATCCTGAAGCTGGAAGCACCCGACGCGCTGCTGCTGCATCATGCTTATGGCAGCAACGGCATCGTACTGGAGATTGAGCTGGCACTGGCTCCGCGTCATGACTGGATCGAACGCCTTGATACCTTTGCGAGTTTCCCGGCGGCGATGGCGTTTGCCGATGCGCTGGCGAAATCGCCGGGACTGGTGAAGCGTCAGATTGCGGTGATGGCTGCACCGGTGCTGGATTATTTTACCGATCTCGCCGAGGCCGACGTGGCAGGGCAGCATGGCGTGATTTCCGTGGTCGGCGTGGAGAGCGATTGTCTGCTGTCGTCGTTGCTGGCACAGCACGACGGACGCAGCGCGCTGCATTTTGCCGAGGGCGAGAATCCCGGCCATTCGCTGATTGAGTATTGCTGGAACCACACCACCTTGCAGGCGTTGAAGGTGGATAAGACCCTGACCTATCTGCAAACCGCTTACGCAGCGGACAATTATTATCAGCAGGCGCTGGCCATGGAAGCGCAGCTGTCAGATGAAGTGATGTCGCATATTGAGTTTCTGCGCGATATGAATGGCACCCTGACCTGTAGCGGATTGCCGCTGGTGCGATATAGCGATGAAGAGCGTCTGAACGCCATCATGGATATTTATCGTGATAACGGGGTGAAAATTAATAACTCGCACGTCATTCATATTGAAGATGGTAAACAAGGGATGGTGCGTGCCGATGTTGTGGCTATGAAACGCGCCTGCGATCCGTATAATTTACTTAATCCCGGCAAATTACGTGGCTGGGAAGTGCGCGAAACATTACCGGATGTGAAAATAACCGGTGTAAATAATTAATCGATAATAAGACTTTTTTTTGCGGCAAAGCTCACCACCGACGGTACATTTATTGTCCGGCAGGCGAAGCTTTGCTCTTTTTAAAAAGTGACGAGGCTTGGGACTATGCAATTAAAAACACTGAGTGGTGCGTGTCTTGCTGCGCTGTTTTTCCCTCTGGCTCCCGCTGCACTGGCGGCAACACAGAGTAATATCAGCGATTGTCAGTATGGTGCGAGTGGCGTAAATAGCTTCACCGATATATTTACCTGCGGTACCGTGAGCGGCAGTCTGCGTACGCTTTATTATTCAACACACAACGCTTATTTCTCTAAAGGTTTTAATCAGGACACCGTGAGTTATGGTGGTAGTCTGAAATATGAAACCGCGCCATTCTATGGTTTCCGTGCTGGCGTGAGTGGTATTTTTCTGCGCGGTATCGATCATCCTGATGAAGCGCACACCATTAGCGATATTGGTGATAATCAAACCAACTTTGGTGAAGCTTATTTAAGCTGGCAACAGGATAACTTTAAAATAACGGCCGGTGATCAACGAATCAATATTCCTTTCGTTGGCGATTACGACTGGCGTATTACACCCATCCTGTTCCGCGGTATCGACACCAATTACGGTGACAGCACCAACTTCCTGCATGCGACTAAAATCTGGCGTTATAAGCCGTGGGGTGATGATCAGTTCCTCAACACCACCGCTTATACCGATGTGGAAGAACGCACCAACGGTATGTGGGCGTTGGGTGGCGGTCGTGGTACGCAGTGGGACAATAAGAAGCTGACCGGGCAGCTGTGGTATCAGGAGTACGCTGATTATACCCGTCTGGTGTATGGCGAGGGCCATCTGCAATGGCAGGATGCATTGTTCCAGCCGGATGTCGGATTACAGTTTATTCGCGGCACCAGCGCAGGCAAGGCTCTGGCGGGTGAAGTGAACAGCACCTCATACGGTGCACAGCTGGCATTGACGTTTACCCCGGCACTGAGCTGGAAACTGGGCTATGACCATATCGCTGCCAGCGGCAATAGCTGGAATAACGGCTCGCTGGTGACGCCTTATGCGCACAATACCTCCTCCGGACCTTATTTTGCTCAGCCGTTCTTCACCAGTACTCAGGATCTCGGCAGCGGCAACGCCTATATGACCAACCTGAACTATGTGATGAATGAAAGCCTGTCGCTGGGTACGCAGTATTCCTTTATGGATCTGAAACCCTCACCGGCTTCCGCCAGCATCAACCAGTCGGAATATCTGGTTTATTTCACCTGGAGCTTCAGTGGTGTGCTGAAGGGCCTGAGTCTGACCGATTTCGCCGGGGTGCAGACCTCACCGTTGTATGATTCTCACTTCTGGCAGAACCGTTTAAGCCTGGAATACGATTTCTAACCTCTCAGGGAGGCCTTCCGGCCTCCCTTGTTTATTGCGCTGTGCACTGCATTGCGCGATAAATCGCGCCGCTACGGGTTGGGTTTATTGTCTGATTAAACGCGCCACGCTGGGAAACTCCTCAAAATTACTGCGGAACGGATTGATATCCAGTCCTCCTCTGCGTGTATAACGGGCGAAGACACTCAGTTTTTCGGGTGAGCAGTAGCGGTTGATATCATTGAAAATACGTTCGACGCATTGTTCATGGAACTCGTTATGCATTCTGAATGAGATCAAATAGCGTAGCAGTTTTTCCCTATCGATTTTATTTCCTTCATATTTAATGATCACACTGCCCCAGTCAGGCTGGTGAGTGACCAGACAGTTGGATTTTAATAAATTCGAGGAAAGGGTTTCAGCAATATATTCACTGCCCGCTGAATTAGTGAGGTGATCAGGATTGAAATTGTAGTTATTAATGCTAATGTCCAGATGATCAATGCATTCGCCGGGTAAGGCGCTGATATTTTTATTATATAGATCGGGGTCAGAATAAAGGTTCACTTTTACTGTGCCTTTGGCGGCTTGTGATAAGTCATCTACCAGTGTGGTGATCACTTCTTCAGTTGAAGTGAATTTGGTTTGATTGAAACTGTTGAGATAGAGTTTAAATGATTTTGATTCGATAAGGTTGGTGCTGGTTGCGGGAATAATAAACTCAGCAATGGCGACAACCGGTTTGCCTTTGTTGTTCAACCATGAAAGTTCGAATCCTGTCCATAAATCGAAGCCAGAGAAGGGTAATTTTTCGGATTCGATATCAATTGAACTGCGGTTACGTGATCTTGGTAACCCTTCAAGCAAATCAGGAGCGTAATGTTGGATATAACCAGTTGCCCGACCCAGTAAGGTAATTTCATCTTTGATGATCATAAACATTCCTTTTTGTTTTCGATGTTGATGTATCGTCTGAAGAGTTCACGCGTGGCGTAGATGGGTCCGACGCCGATAATCGCATAAAATAACTTTATGATGGTCTGAGAAATAATCATGGTTTTAATAATTTCCATACTCAGTACATTATAAAATGCCAACATGCAGAAGATGATGCTATCCAGTACGGATGCGATAGCGGTACTGGTAATGACGCGGATAAAGAGATATCTGGAATTGGTTAGTTCTTTTATCTTACATAGCAGGAAGGAATTGATGTTTTCGGAAACAAGATATGAAACGGAGGAAGCCAAAAGAACAGAGATGATACTATTAACGAAAGTTTTAAAAGGTTGATCCAACTCCCATCCGGGTACTGATGGGAGTATGCTGGTAAACCATAAACCAGTGACAAAAACCATGTTTGATATAAATGAAAAAAATATCGTTCTTCTCGCCATTTTCAGACCATAAAATTCATTGAGGATATCGACGAGAATAAATGATATCGGATAGAAAAATATGCCGGGAGGAGTGACCAGGTTGAATGTTGGGAAATGAGCAGGTTTAATACCACATACCGTGCATAAAATATAAATTACAGCGAGTAAAATACTAATGATCAAATAGGCATACCATGAACGCTCATGTCTGTCGGCCAACTCATAGGATGTGATGGTATCGGTCTCACTGTACAATCGTCGGTAGAGCGCCTTGAGTTCATTTCTATTGAGATCATCCGTGATGTTGCTGCTTTCTAATTCCGGAAGTCCAATATTAAGGTGTTTCCCGGTTGATATGACCATAATGTTTGCTGTGATTGTGTCTGAGCGATTAAATCCTATCAGTTTGAATTTTTTATTTTGGTTCATTTTATACTTATCCTTAAATATTAATTATTTTTTACATTATTCTGTCTTCAATTATTGCCCCAAGTAAAAGATTGTCTGTCATTGAAGTATCAGTAATATTGTTACTTTTTCTTAGAGAGTAAATTCTTTTTTCTTTTGAATAGAATAAAGAAAGTTGTTTGTTCTCAGGGATAGCCTTACGTTTTATGATTAATATGTCGCCGGGGAAAAATGTATTGCCGATGCTTTTTTCTACCCTCAATGCAACCATATTCGACACATCCGAAAAATACCATGTCAGAGGATAGCGGGTGGCGAGATCTCCTATCCGGCTTCCCATGCTGGAAATAAAGTCAGATTGCGGTATAACAGGGATGGCGGCAGGATTTCTATCGCCTTCAGGTGATAGGGTTTTCTCGATTAGCTCAACCTGTTGCAGATCGCAATTTTCGATAATATGGCAGGAAACGCCAAAGAAATCAGCGATACGGGTAATTGTGGAATGCTGAACATTGCCAACTTTACCATCCAGAATCTTATATAAAGTGGCACGAGTGACACCGGTACGGTTGGCAAAGGATGTTTTACTTTCCCCACGGCTTTTAATCAAATATTCGATATTATTAATGATGTTTTCTTTGCGTTGCAGCCCAGAGACTTTCATAGAAGGCCTTCCTTGTGATGTATTACCATCCAGATAACATAATTTATTTTAATCAGTTCTATTGATAATCGGTTTTGAAGATATCATAAAAATTATCGAAAGGTATCGTTTTGTGTAATTTTTTTATATGAAAAATAAATCAATAAAAACATAGTGTTATTGATGTTATTTGAATTTGTTTTCACTTCATTGATCATTTTGTGTACTTTTGTGTTGACTTGAATGCGGGCTATGGATAGTTTACCGCCGTCTTGTGGATTTCATTTTATTAGAATTTCCTCTAATGTTTTTGGCGTATTTAAAGACATCATCTTCCCTCAGAAGTTAGGATTTTACTTAGTTGAGTTAACCTTACTTATTTATTTTTATGGAGATAAAAGAATGGACTCAAATCAAACCTTATCCGACTGGCACCGGGAAGATATTCTTGCGGCGATCAGAAAGAAGAAAAAATCAATGGCTGCACTATCACGGGAATTTGGTCTTTCTTCGGGGACATTAATCAACACGCTAAACCGTCCATGGCTGCGCGGAGAACGTATAATTGCGGGTGCGATCGGCGTGAAAGCCGAAGAAATCTGGCCGAGTCGTTACCAATTAAGAAAGCATAAGTCGTGACATCGTCTTTTAATTAATACCTCACACGCCCGCTAAACCCTGAAGACAACATCAGGCTGCCCGCCATTAATCCGATGTCTTCACTTTCCGGGGTACTGAGATCTTCGACAAAACGCGTTGCCCACCAGTGACAATCCTGCTGATGGATGCCTTTCATCAGCCGGGCGTGGCGATTTTGCCGTTCGCTGAGCGGAATACGCAGCGCAGTGTGAATGGCGTCAGCAATGGCATCGGGGTCATAAGGATTAACAATCAATGCACCATCCATATGTTCTGCCGCACCGGCAAACTGCGACAGGATCAACACGCCAGGATTGGCGGGATCTTGCACTGCAACATACATCTTCGCCATCAGGCTCATACCCGCCATCAGCGGCGTGACCAGCGCGACACGAGACGCACGATAGATACCGGCCTGCTCCTCCCGACTGTAGGCTTTGGTCAGATAACTGATCGGGCACCATTCCAGCGTACCCTGTACACCATTCATTTCACCGCACAGATTCTCCAGCTCATGGCTCAACTCAGCCGTGCGCGGTGTGTAGCCAGCAGCCGGAGAAGCCAGTTGTAGCAACATCATATTTCCCGTGTAATCCGGGTGATGGCGCAGCAACACCTCAATGGCGCTGATGCGATAAGGCAGACCGGCGCTGTCATCAAGATGGCCGCCGCTCAGGATGGTGTTTTCCGGCAGGGTTGCCCGACATTGTTCTTCCATATAACGGCAACTGTTGCTTGCCAGCAGACAGTGCGCATCTTCCAAATCGATACCCACCGGATACACCCCAGTACTGATAATCTGCCCGTGAATGCGTATGCGCGTGGCGCTCAGGCGTTCGCAGCGGAATGTGCTTTCGACCCACAACAGAAAATTGTTCATATCCTGGCTGGTCTGAAAACCAATCAGATCGCAACACAATAACGACTCAGCCAGCCATGACCAGTCAGGAATAGCGGAAAACCCCACGCCTGCCGGGAAGGGTTGATGGAAAAACAAGCCGATGCGATTTGTCAGCCCGGCAGTGCGTAGCATTTTCACGCTCGGTATCAGGTGGTAATCCTGGACCCAGATAACATCATCGGGCATGGCGTATTCGGCGATTGCCCTGGCATAGCTTTCGTTGAGTTTCCGATACTGGCTCAAATCGTCCTGATTAAAACGTGCCAGGTCAGGTCGCTGATGAAACATCGGCCACAGCCCCTGATGAACATAATGATGGTAGCCCTGTTCTGCTTCACCCCGGCTCAGCGGGAAGCTGAGGGTGTCAAATTTATGGCCGTGGCGAAAATGCAGCGGGTGAGGTGTCTCTGATGAAATGGCCTGAGTTTTTCCGTCCCAACTAATCCACAACCCACCGCGGCGTGACAGGATGCTTTCATACAGCGCGGATAAGGTCGCAGCCCGTGACAGATTGTGCGAAACCAGAATGAAGCCTGACATAGCATTTTCCCTTTAATCACGATGAAAACCATTTCCATTGATTTAAGCGTTCTGCATATAAAAAAGGCGTAAAAAAACGACGAACAGGTATAAAAATCAGGCAAAAACGGGCCTTACTCTCCACTTCGTTAGTCAGGGGCAGCAGCTATAATTGCTTCATCCAGTGGTTGGCAGACTGGCTATCTGACGCGTGTGATAACCCTCTGAAAGGATGCATTCCTTATGGCTTCAACAAAGCAATCTCTTCCGGCTGGCATGCTGGCGGCGGCAGGCATTGTGTTTGGTGATATCGGCACCAGCCCGCTTTATACGTTGCGGGAATGCCTTTCAATTTTGCCCGATGGCAGTCCGACACCAGCAGCGGTGATGGGGTTTCTTTCACTGATCTTTTGGGCGCTGACGTTGATCGTCACCGTGAAATACGTTTGCTTTGTGATGCGCGCCGATCATGACGGTGAGGGCGGGATCCTGACGCTGATGTCACTGGCGCGTCAACATGTCACCGGTCGCGCTGGATATTTTATTGTGCTGGCGGGGCTGATCGGCAGTGCATTCTTTTATGGTGACGGCGTGATTACGCCTGCTATTTCGGTCATGTCGGCGATTGAAGGGATTGAGGTAGTTGCACCTGGGCTGGACCACCTGATTGTTCCGCTTTCAGTGATCATCCTGACCTTGCTGTTTATTATTCAGAAACACGGTACCGAGCGGGTGAGCCTGGTATTTGGTCCGGTGATGCTGGTGTGGTTTCTGACCCTTGCGGTGCTGGGTATACGCGGCATCATGATGAACCCTGGCGTATTGCAGGCGTTGAATCCATTCTTTGCGCTGGAATTTCTCAACAGCCATAAGGCGCTTTCCTTCGCCGCGCTGGGCATGGTGGTGCTGGCGGTGACCGGGGCTGAGGCCTTGTATGCGGATATGGGCCATCTGGGAAAAACACCGATTCGCCTGGCATGGCTGGTTATTGCGATGCCAGCGCTGGTGCTGAACTACTTTGGTCAGGGGGCGCTGGTGCTGGCGGACGCTGACGCGGTGCGCAACCCCTTTTACCTGCTGGCTCCCGACTGGGCTCAGATCCCATTGATTGTGCTGGCGACGTTATCGACGGTGATCGCCGCGCAATCGGTAATTTCCGGTGTTTATACCCTGACGCATCAGGCCATCCGGCAAGGATTCCTGCCACCGGTGCGCATCGTCTATACCTCATCAACTGAGTCCGGGCAGATTTATATCCCGGTCGCTAACTGGCTGCTGTTCGCGGCAGTGACGGTGATTATTATCTCTTTTCGCCAATCTTCCGCGCTGTCGTCGGCATACGGTATCGTGGTCACGGGGACCATGGTGCTGACAGCTTGTCTTGCAAGTGTGGTTGCCTTTAAAAACTGGCGCTGGCCGCGGGCGGTGGCGCTGGTGTTCCTCGTTTGTATGCTGATCATTGATGTTCCACTGTTCAGTGCCAATCTCATGAAACTGCTGTCTGGCGGCTGGGTGCCAGTGTTACTGGCTATGACGATGCTGGTCCTGATGCTGATCTGGAGTAGTGAGCGCTCACTGTTGATCCGCCGTCTGGCAGATGACCCGATAGGACTGAAAGCCATGATCAGTTCGCTGGAAGCAAATCCGCCAAAACGGGTGGAAGGTACTGCTGTCTTCCTGTCACGCAAGGAATATGAAATTCCCCAGGCGTTGCTCCACAACCTTAAACATAACCGCGTGCTGCATGCGCGGACGGTACTTTTGCACATCCGGACCATCGATACGCCAAGGGTGCATAACCAGAAACGGATCAGCATCCAGCAACTTTCGCCTTCGTTCTGGCAGGTGACAGCGGCTTATGGCTGGCATGAAGTGCCGTCGATGCAGGAGATCCTGCATTTATGTGGACTGGAGGGGTTCGGTTGTACCTTGCAGGAAGCATCGTTTTTTACCTCACACGATACGCTGGTGATGAAGAAACGAAATGGCCTGGCGCGGGCGAAAGGGGCGATTTTTCATTTCTTTCAACGTAATGCCTTGCGGGCACATGAACAATTTATGATTCCACCCAATAGGGTGATTGAGTTGGGCGGGCAAAAGGAGTTCTAAGCTGAACCTAGACGGTTCTTAAATCTAAAGCAGATATCCATGCCGAACAGACTAACCAAAGGTATAGTTTTACAACCTTTGGTTAGCTGTCGGGGACGTTATGGTTATCACTCATTTCTTACATCTGCGCGAATTACTGCAAATACTTTTTGTTATTATCTGTGTGATTTTAAAGCATTTTTCCCACCGTAATTTGTGGGCGAAAATTGTACTGGCCTGCATGATCTATGCCGCTGAGGCACTGATATTGATTCTCTTTAACCAGACTTAGTTTCGGCCTCCTGGATTAACCAGCGTTGTCGTGAACGGCGGTCGGAACTTAATACGGTGTCGCTTTAACGCTGGTTCTCGCTTCCTGCCATTCCTGATAAAGCGTCGCCATATCCACCCACTGCAACCATTTTGCCGAGTGCAGTAAAAATTCATCGGCGACGGCATTGCGTAGCGCTTCGGCAGTAAACCCGACAAAGCCCAGTAGCCCGAGTCCGATGCTGACGCTTTCGTACAGGCAGTTACCATCATAGCGGGTGTCAATGGTCCTGCCATCAAGGTCGACAGGCCAGTAATGTGCTGATGCGTCATTTCCGGTGGAGGTGCCCGCCAGATTGGTATCGCGCTGCAAAACCAGGTTTAAATATATTTCGTTTAACTGGGGTTCAGCGCTGGCGCGTATTTCCTGGGCATTGATGCTGCCATCGGTGCGGAACTCATTTACCACCAGCACGATGCCAGCAGGCATGATCCCTGAAGCCAGCAACATATTGAGGGCATCATCCGCGAGCTGGTTATTGAAACTTCCTGACTGGCGTAACAGGAAATGACTCATTTCCTGGATCTGCTGAACGGAAGGCACCCAACCGGAAGCTGAGGGGACAGCAACCGGGTTGAAATGAATGGCGGCAGGTCGTGGGGTTATCACGCTATTCAAATCGACCGGTGAAGAGATATGGGAGGGAAGGGGGGTTATCAGCCGGTTGATATCACCGGGAGCCAGTGTTTCGAAAGGAACTGGCGTGGGAATCGGGGTCAGATTATTGAAATCAAGTAATGAAGGCACCGGTGAGACAGCCACGGGCGCAGGGATAAGGAAATTATCGGCGTCTCTGACGCGCCCCGAAACTTTTATACCCAGCTCATGCAGGGTGCGTATATCTAACCAGGTCAGTACGCTGATATCGCTCAGTGGCAGTCGCGGGTATAGCTTATGCAGGCGTCCGGCGTATTCATGGAGGGTTTCCATTTTCTTCCGTGGGGTGATTTTCTTTATCCTGGCACCTTCCTTCGACAACGATTGATATTCTGGCCGATAGCGCAGCCTGCGTTCGTCTTCTCCTGTCAGCAGGCTGATATCACGGTAGGATGGTTTAGGCCTTAAGCTGAGTAGTCGGCGGGCGTAATCTTCTGCTGATTCGGCAGTGCCACGCGGGGTGCTGGCATGGATTTGTTTCCCGAGGTCTGACAGCGTTTGAAAAGCAGGTATTTTCTTCAATGCCTGCAAACTTAATTTTGTCAGCCGACAAATCGCCCTTTGGGGGATATTAGGAATCAGTTCCTGCAAACGCACGGCATAGTCTTCAGGAGTCTCTTCCGGCTGCCAGGTGTGCTGAAAAATGGTCGTCCAAACGAGCCTGGGGAATTTTTTTAATTTTTTTAGCCTGTTATTCGCCTCCAGCAAACGGTGGCAGGCAGTGTGGGGCTTACCTGGACGCGGTTGAGGTAAGCGCGGGACGGGGGTCGTCTTTTTTCGTCGCATGGCTTTCTTATTTGAATCAACAATATCCCTGAATTCCGGCCTTTTACGCAGGGCTGATCCTGAGGCTTTGGTGATGCTGCTTAGCTCGGGAATGGTTAACCCCGGGTGATCTTTATGCAGCCGCACCGCCCAATCCATCGGTGTTTCCTTATCCTGTTGCGGCGTTGCTTTACCCGCTTCTTTAGCCGCGTCGGTCAGCGGGATAAATTCAGGCCACTGCCGCAAATTTTGTTCGCTCACGCCAACCGCAACGCAAATCTCAGCAGGAGTCAGCTGGGGGTGCTCGGTAATAATGCGCACTGCATAGGTGTGGTTACTCTCGCCATCCTGACGGCGTGTGGTTTGCTGCACGGCTTCAACCGCCGCCGTCAGCGGCTTAAATTCCGGCCTTTGCCGCAGATTGGGTTCGCTCATACCGGAGATGTAGCTGATATCGCCAAAGGTCAGGTCGTCATTATCGCGAAATAGGCGTATGGCACATTGCAGTGGCGATTCATCATCGCGGCGGGATTGGGTGGCGAAGGCTCTCAGGCCCGCCTCCGACAACGTTTTGAATTCTGCTCTTTGCCTTAGATCATTTTCATCCATCCTGGCGATAGCACTAAGTTCATGCGGCGTTAGCCCGGGATAAAGAACATGCAGGCGGCGGGCGTATTCCAGCGGGGCCTCATCCTTAAGCTGCCGGGTTAGTTGCATCGCGTTGGTGGCCGCTTTGGTGAAACTTTTAAACATCCACAACTTGCGCAATCGCCGGATATCCATCCCTGCCAGCACGCAGAAATCATCTTCACACAGGTCAGGATAGAGCGGATAGATGCGCCGGACGTAAGCTGGACCTGATTCATTTTCTTGCTGTGGCGTGGCTGCCTGCGCTTCCTCTCCTTCTGGTGACAGGATTTTAAACTCCGGCCGATAGCGTAAATCCTGAACGCTCACTCCGGAGAGCATACTGATATCCCGCTGGAGTAAATCAGGGTTTTGCATCAACCGCAGAACATAGTGACTGTCGGATTCATTGGGCTGTCGGCGGGTGGTGATTTTGGCAATCTCACCGGCCGATGACAGGGGGTGATAACGCTCTTTTGCTCGCGCAATTTGTTGCCTGCCATTATCGCTAAGGACGGTCATCAGCGCCGGCATCACCCCTGGCTCATGTGCTGCGCGATAAAGCAGGGTTTCAGCCGGAGTGAGTGATTCCACCAGAGTGGTGTTCTGCAACTGATGGGTGATCCTTTCATTAATGGTCGCCAGCACTTTTTTAGCTTTTCCCACATTTTCCAGCTTCTTCGTTAACCTGTGCTTCATCGCCACGATTTTGGGGTGCTTTGCGGGATGCTGCCGCTGATCGGGGGTGAGCATTCTGCTTGCAGCATCAGGTCGATGGGTACGGGGTTTCACCGCCTGGCGCGGCTGGTGTTTGAAGGTTACCTGCGGTTGCAATGGGGGATAGCTTTCACGGTTGCTGCCTGATGAAGGACCCTTGCCTAGCTCACGCGGTTGCAGAGAAACCGGGAGCTGCCAGCAGGAAGAGACAGCGTTAAACGGCAGGGTGAGGGGATTGGGGACTGTATGGGAAAACCGAATCGTTCCGGCACTGGAGTAAGGCACAATAATGTTGTTATCCGACATGGAGATCGCTTTTGCTGGATTGGGTTAGAGCAAGTGAGGTTTATAGATGCCGGATAACCAATGATTTGATAATCATTAAAAAGGGATTTTACCCTGATATTTTAATGAGATCGGGCTGACCCTGGCGGATACGCACCATCCGTCGCGGCGCAATTTATTGCGCGGGTTTGCTCTGTGCGGTATCCGGCAGTGTGCAGCGGCACAACATTGCGCGATAAATCGCGCCGCTACGAATCTGTGCGGTTATTGGCCTGGTCGGCATGAATGCGCACCGGGTGGTTAACGTTCAGGACGGTAGCGACGGTGTTATGCGATGTTTACACCTATCCACAATGCGCATGAATTGCAGCGGCACAATTTGCTGAATTTTGCATTTCAGTGCTATTGAGCCGAATGACGTTTGTTCAGACAATAAGGTGGCAATGTTACCGGGAAGTTATATTTGTTGTTAATAATGGATCGAAAGGTTGGCAATGTAGCTTATGTGATAATCCAAATGTCGGTTGTTTTGTGAATTTCATGTTTTTATATTGGCTGTGACGTTATTATTAATGACAGGAATTATTATTTTTTTAAAGCCAAATTGATTGTTATTTCTCTCTTCATTTTACCGCCTTGCGGGATTGCAGATGCGATGATATCGTTGTAATAAATTGATTTAAATCAATTTTTTGTTTAACGAATTGTTATAATTGAGCGAAATGGAAGCATCAGTATTAACGATTGATTTTCTTTTGGTTACAGTTCGTTGATTGATTGCGGCCATTTTTATTTCTTGTGAATGAATATAATGTGGCAGGCAACAAAAATATGGATTACCCACATTTTTCTTGACAATATCCGGGTGGGGAGGAATATACTGAGCCTCATTCGGACTACACAGAACCTATATTGGGCTTTTATGACAATATATGCGTCTCGAAACCTGGGTACATCTCTAATAAGTAAATTTCAGCAGTTGCAGTAATTTGCTTATTGTCGGGTACTGTTAGCGCTTAGTTAATAAGCTTCGTCAGCAAACGCGTCTTAGTCAGCATGGTTTAGTCACCAGGCTACAAAGTCACGGCTATGCTTTCGAGCATTATCCTGTTTCAGTCGTTTCTGTCAGGGGAATGTGCTAGCGGTAAGCCACCGACGTGAGGAATACGATGGTGCGGCACCTGTTTCTACTCTCCCTGTCCCGACTCTTATCATTTCACCTGCCAGGTAAGAGGAAGGGCGCCCGGTTGTCGCTGGCTAATACGGTCACTTAATAGAAAAGAAGATAGTCATGTTAAGTAATGATCTCACATCGCTGATTACGCGTATCGACTTTGCGCTAATCTCTTCAATACATATCATTTATCCACCGCTGACCATTGGTCTGGCTGCGCTTCTGTTCATTTCTGAACTGATGTGGGTCAGAAAAAATGACGAGAAGTGGTATCGGTTGTGTCGTTTTTTCGAAAAGCTGTTCATTGTTAACTTTGGTGCCGGTGTGGCCACCGGTGTCACGATGGAAATGGCTTTTGGTATCCTTTATGGTCGTTTTTCCCAGGCCGCCGGACCGTTTTTCGGTCAGGTGCTGGGCTATGAGACCATTACCGCCTTTATGTATGAAGCGGGCTTCATCGGATTGATGATTTTTGGCTGGGGCAAGATTAGCCGTGGCATGCATCTGTTCGCCACCTTCAACGTTGCCCTTTCCTCAACGCTGTCAGCGATGTGGATTCTGGTGGCTAACTCCTGGATGCAGACGCCTACCGGGGTCGAATACACGGATGGCATCTTCCATGTGACTGACTGGATGGCCGCGTTGTTCAATCCGAATGCCCGCACCGCCTTCCCACACATGCTGCTCGCCAGCTTCGAGCTGTCGCTCACCTTCGTGGTCGCAACCTGTGCCTGGTTCGTACTGAAGCGTCGCCATGTTGATCTGTTCCTGCGCCCCTTGAAGTATTCACTGGTGTTGCTGGCCATCGTCGCTGCCACCCAGATCTGGATGGGCGATATGCTGGGTGAGGAAACGCTGGAGCATAAACCTGCTGCGCTCGCCGCGATGGAAGGGCATTACGACACCTATGATGCCGACGGCAACGTCAACAGCGCCTGGCACATCCTCGGTTGGCCGAATGCTGAAGGGACTGGGCTGGCATGGTCGATTTCTATCCCTCATGCATTGAGCCTGATTGAAACCAAAACCTGGAACGGTCCGGTGCGCGGCCTGAACAGCTTCCCGAAAGATGAACAGCCTCCGGTGGTGCTGCCGTTCTATGCCTTCCGCGCCATGAGCGCAGCGGGCGGCGCAATGCTGCTGGTGAGCCTGTGGGGAATCTGGCTGATGTGCCGCCGTCGTATGACGGTCGAACTGGCTCCGCGCAATACTGTGTTCCTGTTTATCGCCGTGGCGATGGTGGTGCTGCCTTATATCGCGGTGATCGCCGGTTGGTGGACGCGTGAAATCGGTCGTCAGCCGTGGATCGTCAACGGTCTGATGCGTACCGAGGACGGCATGAGCGCCATGACACTGGGTCTGGCAATCTTCTGGTTTGTCGGCTTTGCCATCTTCGAGTCAGCGGTTATCGCCGGTACGATCTGGTTTATGGCGAAGGTGGTTCGTATCGGGCCTGACTTAACCAGCAAACTGCCTGGTGAAGGTCACGAGCACCTTGGTCAGCTCGACCTGCCGCCAGATGGTGGTCACGCTGACCATCCCGAATACGTTCGCCCGGTCTGATACGGAGAAGACACCCATGGATATGCTTACTCATACTCAGCAGTTCCTGACCATCGCCTGGTGGTTGGCGTTTGGCATCAGCGTGCTGCTGTACATTGCGCTTGATGGCGCAGACCTTGGGGCGGGGATCTTCTCGCTCTTCGTTAAAGATCATGACGAACGCGGTGCCATTATGGCCGCGATGGCCGGTACCTGGGATGCCAACGAAACCTGGCTGATCGTGGCCGGTGGGATTATGTTTGGTACGTTCCCCTTCGTTTACGGCTCGGCTTTCAGCTATCTGATGGTGCCGATGGCCCTGGTGCTGTGGGGCATTATGTCCCGTGCTGTTGCGCTGGAGTTCCGTCACCTGGCTTCCCCGTTCTGGCAGCGTTTTTCTGACCACGTGTTTGGTATCGCCAGCCTGGCGGTCACCTTCTTCGGTGGGATGTGTGTTGGTGCGGTGTTGCAGGGCTTTGCACTGGATACCCCGGCACATGGCGTGCCGCATTATGCGGGTGGGGCGTTTAACTTTATTTCGGCTTTCTCCATCTGGACCGGTATCGCCTCCTGTGTGGCAATGACGTTCTCCGGCGTACTCTTTGTGCGTGCGCGCTTTGAAAAGTCTGAGCCTATCCGCCAGGATGCTGCTCGCTGGACCGCGACTATCTTCTGGTTAGCGATTGCGGCGGTTGTCATCACCTGGGTGTGGAGCGCTGCGATCTTTGACTGGGCGCGTGCGAAGTGGTTTGGACCGCATTTCTGGGTCTGGGGACTGTTCGGTCTGATCGCCCTGTACTGCATTGAGCAGGTGCGTCGTGACACGCTGAAGGACAAAGATGTTGCCGCGATTATGTGGTTTAACGGTGCTGCGCTGATTCTGGGCTTCGGTATGCTGATCAGCATGTTCCCGTGGTTAGTACCAGGCACCTGGACCATCTGGGCTGGTGCCAGCCCGCAGGTTTCCCTGATCACCTTCACCCTGACGATGGGTGGGTTTGTACCCGTGATGATTATGTATAACTGGTATCAGATTTGGGTGTTCCGGGGACGCATCTCCAAACTGGTTGGCTACGGACACTAAATAAATCATGTCGGCTCGTCCTCCCCTTAGTGGAGCGGCCGCTCGCCTGGCGGAACGCTGGCTCTCCAGCCAGCGTCGCCAGGCAGGTGCGCTCTTTTCCCTGTCTGTCACCATGGCAACGCTGAATGCCATCATGATGATTGTACAGTGCTGGCTGCTGGCGTGGTTGATTGACAGGGTCGTTATCGGCGGTAAAGGATTGGCCGACCTGTTCCCGGCGCTTTGGCTGTTACCCGCCGTGATGATCCTGCGCGCAGGCCTGGATTGGCTGCGTCAGGGCTTTGCTTTTGAGACCGCTGCCCGTATCCGTCAGACGTTGCGCGCAACCTTACTGGAACGTATCTCAGCACTTGGCCCTGCATGGAGCCAGCAACAACGCACCGGCAGCATTGCCAGCTCGTTGGGTGAAGGTGTTGAAGCGATCGAAACCTATTTTTCCGCTTTCCTGCCGCAAAAAATCATTATCGGCATCGTCCCGTTGGCGATTCTGGCCGCGTTGTTCCCCTTTGATTGGGTATCCGGGCTGATCATGCTGATAACGGCTCCGCTGGTGCCGCTATTTATGATTCTGGTAGGCAAGGGGGCAGAGAAAATGAGCCTCAGGCAGTGGCATAAGCTCAGCCTGATGAGTGCGCATTTCTTTGATGTTATTTCCGGTCTGACGACGTTGCGTCAGTCCAATGCGGCCCGCAGACAGGCGGCGATCATTGCCGCGATCTCCGAAAACTATCGTCATACGACGATGAAAGTTCTGCGTGTTGCCTTTCTTTCTTCGCTGGTGCTGGAATTCTTTGCCACCATCAGTACTGCCATGGTGGCGGTGTATGTCGGCTTCCGCCTGTATTACGGTGAGATGGCTTTCCTGCCGGGCCTGTTCGCCCTGTTGCTGGCACCTGAATTCTTTCGCCCGTTGCGCGATCTGGGTGCGCATTATCACGCGCGTATGGATGCCATTGGCGCAACCGAAGGCTTGCTGGCGATTCTGAACACCGAACCACCGGTACAGTCAGACAGCAAGCCGCTGCCCTGTGCTGTGCCGCAGGAAATTCAGCTCGAAGGTGTGGGATATCGTCACCCGGAAGGCGGGGGTATTGAAGATATCTCCTTTACGCTGCGTCGGGGTGAGACGCTGGCTATTGTCGGCACCAGCGGCGCAGGCAAGACCACGCTCGCCAGGCTGCTGCTGAGGTTTATCACGCCAGCTTCAGGACGGATTCTGGTTGATGGGCATGATTTGGCCGCGCTGGATTTGCCTGAGTGGCAACAGCACATTGGCTGGCTGCCGCAACGCCCGACTTTGTTTGCCGGATCAATAGCAGACAACATTTGTCTGGCGCGACCGGAAGCCGGGAACAGCGAACTGTATGCCGCAGCCAAACTGGCTCAGGCTGCCACGTTTATCGAGGCTTTACCGACCAGTTATGCCACTCAGGTTGGCGATGGCGGCCAGGGGTTATCTGGCGGACAAATCCAGCGCGTGGCGATGGCCCGCGCGGTGCTGACTGCGCCACCGCTGCTGATTCTGGATGAACCGACGGCGGCACTGGACGGCAAAACCGCACGGCAGATGATGACTGCCCTGGCCGAGGCACTGCCGGATTCGGCACGTTTGGTGATTACCCATGACACCGAAATGGCGGCAATGGCTGACCGGGTATTGGTGCTGGCAAACGGCAGGGTGATCGAATCGGGCAAACCCGGGGAGCTGTTGCAGAGTGGCGGCGTGTTCGCCGAACTCGAACGGCTACAGAAGGGAGCATAAACATGAATGACTTACGACATTTATTGCAACTGGCGCGCCCCTGGCGCTTGCGCATGGCGCTCGGCATTGGTCTATCTGTGGTTGTCATCCTGTCTAACGTCACGTTGCTGGCACTGTCTGGCTGGTTTATCACTTCGATGGCGCTGGCTGGCATGGGAGCACTGACGCTGGAATTCTTCGCGCCTGCTGCTGCCATTCGTGGCTTAGCCGTGCTGCGTACCATCGCACGCTATCTTGAGCGATTGGTCACGCACGATGCAACATTACGGCTGCTGTCGGTTTTACGTGTCTGGTTCTATCAGCATCTTGAGCCTCTGGCTCCGGCGCGATTGCAGGCATTTCGCGATGGCGATGTGCTGGCTCGCCTGCGGGCAGATATTGATAGCCTCGACAACTTTTATCTCAGAATCTTTGCGCCTGCCGTTGCCGGGCTGATCTCATCCATTGTGATTCTGTGCGTATTGTTCTGGTTTTCTCCGGGCGTCGCGGCTATTGATGCTGCCATGCTGGTGCTGGCCGGCGTTATTGTCCCCCTCGTGGTGGTGGCACGTACCCGGACCAGCGGCAACGCGGTTGCGGGCTTACGTGCATCGATCCAGGTCGCCTCAACCGATCTTATCCGCGGTCTGGGTGAGTTGCAGATTGCAGGTGCCGTCAGCCGCCAGGCCCGGCATCTGTCGCAGCTTTCGCAAAAGCTGATTGCTGCACAGCGTCAGCAGGCCTGGATCGGCGCATTGGGCAGCGTACTGTCAGCCCTCGCGGGTCAGATCGGCATGTTTTGCGCCTTTATCCTGCTGGTTAGCGCGGGGCATGCAGGCGGCCTGGCCGGTAATGATATCGTGATGTTGTTGTTTGCCGTGCTCGCCAGCGCGGAAGCCGTGGCCGCATTACCGACCGCCTTTGCCGCGCTGGGCGTCACCCGCGAAGCGGCACGCCGTATTTTTTCTCTGGCAGAACTGACACCTGCCGTCGAGTTGCCCGCAGCCAGCCCGATGCCTGAAACCTTTGACCTGACGTTTTCAGCGGTCACCATGCGTTATGGTCCGGAGCATCCAACGGTGTTCGATTCGCTCAGCTTCCACGTGCCACAAGGGCATTGCCTTGCCATCCTTGGCCCGAGCGGGGCGGGCAAAACCACGATTCTCAACCTGATTCAGGGTTTCTGGCGTTGCGATAAGGGCAGCGTTGCGATTGGCGGCAGTGAAGTAACCGATCTGTCTGACGAGGTATTGCGCCAGGCTATTTCAGTGGTCGGGCAAAAAACCTATCTGTTTAATGCGTCGATTCGCGACAACCTGCGGCTGGTTGCCCCTGACGCGGATGATGACGTTTTATGGCAGGCGCTCAGCCAGGCTTCACTGGCAGAAGAAGTGCGGGCCTTCCCGCATGGGCTGGATACGCTGGTCGGGGAACTCGGGGCGCGTCTTTCTGGCGGACAGGCTCGCAGAATTTCCATTGCCCGCGCATTCCTGTCGCATGCACCGATTATTTTGCTGGATGAACCGACGGAAGGTTTGGATGCCACGAATACGGAAATGGTGCTGAATGCGCTGAAGGAACTGGTAAAAGGAAAAACCACGCTGTTGGTTACGCATCAGATTCAGCCATTAATGCTTGCCGATAGCCGACTGGTGCTTGAAGGCGCGTAAAATAAAAGGCCTGTGACGGATTGGATTATTATCCGGACAGGCCTTTAATTCATGTTTGATATTACCCTTCGCCAAAAATCTGTTATATCCAACCAATACTTCATCCTGAACTATTCCTTTTTCTGCTGCTAAGCTGGATAAATATTACAAGAAAGGCTGCGACTAATCCTTTTTCAGATTCTTCTGTACTTCCCGCACCTTAAGACGGCAGGCATCCACCACCCAGGCTGAGAAGTTCTGGCTGTTTTCACTCCCCATGCTGGCCTCAATCTGATCGAGCAACGAATGCGAGAAGCGAATGTGTTTGCGACGGGTCTTCGAATTTGTCATCTTGTCCATATATTTCCCCTGTGAAATTATCAAAATTTATAAAATGGATGGAAGGAAAAAATAATATTTTTATCAGACGGTTTCTGTAGAAAGAGTATCAGCAGGTGTTTTTTGATATTTTCCCGAACCGGTCAGGTATCTCTGATATGAAATACTATCTTACCAGAAGGTAGTCGAGTTCATCGTTATTTAAATTCGCGGATTCAGGATTATTCCCAGTGGGGTTTTGAGTAGCGAACTTCACGGATGTAATAATTATGCTATAAAAAATTCTGAGATATTGGTACTGAAAGTACCGAATTTTTATTTACAAAGCGTTAGCTAATGTAAACCGGCGATAGTTGCTGACAGGCGGGGGCTGAAAAGCAAAAACCCAGCCATAAGGCTGGGTTTTCTGAATTTTGGTGCCCGAACCCGGAATCGAACCAGGGACACGGGGATTTTCAATCCCCTGCTCTACCGACTGAGCTATTCGGGCAACGGGGCGCATTAAACCCTAATGGCTTACGATCGTCAACGGCTTTCGCGAAAAAACCGGAGGAAACGTGATTGATTGCCTGCTTTTCAGGCAGAACGGCCAAAATCGTCAGGATAGCGCGCCGTTCTTGCGGCACAGCGCGATGCTCAACACGTCTTCAGCCAGATGGCGCGCCATCGCTACATCATGCACGTTACGCTTCACCAGCAGCTTGCTCAGGCAGCCTTCGAGAATCAACTCCATCTGATCGGCAACCATTGGCGGGTTATCCAGCTCAAGATTGACCAGAATCTCGTGGGTAAACTGCCAGGAGGCGCGTTTCTGCTGTTCTGCCAGCTGATGAACCGGCTGATCGGGCTGTGGATAGAAGCTACAGGCGGCAATGAACAGGCAACCGGGGAAACGCCCTTTGCTGACGTGCTCTGCCAGCACTTCGTAGCGTGCCAGCAGCTTTTCCGCACCTGTCAGATGCTCGTTGAGCTGCACCTGGCGTCGCCAGCTATCAATCTGCTGGGCGTGGTAGCGCAGGGCGTCATACAGCAGGGCATCACGATCCGGCCAGTAGCGTTGTAATTGCTGCGGCGATAGATCGGTTTCTCCGGCCAGCTGTTGCAGCGAGGTGGTTGCGGCGAGGCCGCTCTGTTCAAGCACATTTAACGCATGCTCGAGTATCTGTTCACGTTGCAAGTGACTCTCCTCTGGTATGCGGCCCGTTCGGTAGGCGAACGGGCGGTGTCATGCCCAGTGTCGTTTAACGCGGCAGATTGTGCAAATGCGCGCGAAATTCATCAGCGCTCAGGAAGCCGGTCACGCGGGAGTTGGGGATTTCTTTACCTTGCGCATCGAAGAACAAAATGGTGGGTAAGCCCAGCACCTGCAAATGCTGCAGCAGGGCGTTGTCCTGTGCGCTATTAGCGGTGACGTTCGCCTGCAACAACTGCACCTGACTCAGGTCGCTGCGCACCTTGTCGTCGCTAAAGGTATATTTCTCAAACTCTTTACAGGCGACGCACCAGTCAGCATACAGATCAACCATGGTAACGCGACCCTGGGCCTGTTGCAGTGCGCTATCCAGTTGCTGGCTGCTGGCAATCGGCTGGAATGGCAGGTGCGCGACAGTTTGTACCTGGCTGCTGCCGAACGCCCAATCCTGTATAGGGCGGACCGACACCAGCGCCGCGGCCAGCAGCACAATTTGTGCGATGCGCCATTTCCCCTGCAAACCCAGGCTCAGGCGGAACGCCCAGGCAAAGAACGCCACGCCGAGCAGGCTCCACAGGCGCATGCCCCACACGTCACCCACCACGCGCTCCAGCAGGAACACCGGCAGCGCGAGGATGACGAAACCGAAACCTTCTTTGACGCTTTGCATCCAGGGACCACTTTTCGGCAGCAATTTATTGCCGAACAGCGTGATGGCAATCAGCGGCAAGCCCATACCAAAGGCGTACAGCCACAAGGTACCGGCACCGGCCAGCAAATTGCCGCTTTGCGCGATATACAACAGGATGGCGCTAAGTGGTGCGGTGGTGCAGGGGGAACAGATCAGCCCTGCCAGCGCGCCCATCATAAACACCCCTGGCAGCGAACCGCCCTGATGGCGGTTGCTCCATAGCGTCAGGCGTGTTTGCAGACTGGCGGGCAGTTGCAGGGTAAACAGGCCAAACATCGACAGCGCCAGCACGATAAACAGTAGCGAGAGGGCAATCAGCACATAAGGGTGCTGCAATGCCGCCTGGAAGCGTAAGCCCGCCGCCGCGACCACCACCCCGAGCAGGGTGTAGGTCAGCGCCATGCCCTGCACATACACCATCGCCAGGGCAAACAGCCGTCCCAGCGAGAAACGACGCGGTCCACCGAGAATAATGCTGGAGATAAGCGGATACATCGGCAGCACGCAGGGCGTAAAGGCGACGCCAATACCAATCAGCAGTGCCCACAACGGCGAGAACGGCAGCGGTGTAGCCTGGTGGCCCGGTTGCGCGCTCACCGCCGGGGCGGCGTTATTGGCCGCCACGGCATTCAGCGGCACGGAACGTGTTTCCGGCGGATAGCAGAAACCGGCGGCTGCACAGCCCTGATAAGTGACTGTCAGGGTGGCACCCTCGCTTGCCTGATGAATCGTTATCGGCAGGTGTAAATCCTGCGGGTAGATTTCACTTTTGCCATAGAACTCATCTTCATGAGGTTGCCCCTGTGGCAGCACCAGCGGTGCCAGCTGGGCCTTTTGCGGCGTGATGTGAATTTGCTGACGATAAAGGTAATAGCCGGATTTCACTTTCCAGCTCAGCGTCAGTTGATTGCCCTGCTGGCTGAAATCGAAGCCGAAGGCCTGGTCAACCGGCACAAAGCGGCTGTTGTTATTGGGCGAAAAAATAGATGCCTGCGCTGACAGGCTGATAAACAGCGCCAGGCAGATGCCGATCAGGCGAGAGATGCGTGCAACCATGACAAGTATTCACTGTCTCCATGTTGTACCGGCAGCGCCAGCAATTCCGGCACATCATAAGGATGCGCCGCTTTAAGCAAATCCATCAGCGCTTGCTGATGTTGGGTGTCGCACTTCAGCAACATCTGAACTTCGCTGGCCTGCTCCAGTTTGCCTTGCCAGACATAAAACGAGGTGGCACCTGGCAACAGCGTGACACAGGCTGCCAGTTTCGCGGCGAGCGCGCTGGCGGCCAGTTGTTCAGCAATGGCCTGGTTTGGGGCCGTGCACAGCACGACGACCGCAGAATGGATGCTCATCGGCAGGCTCCGGTGGCGAAAGGGTGGATGATAACACGGCCTGATAAACACAAGGTTTACAGGATGTAACCGCGTTACAGGATCAGGCCGCCAAGCAGAAAGCCAAACAGCACCGAGAGAGCGATAGCCAGCACCCCGGGCACGATAAAGGAGTGATTGAACACATACTTGCCAATGCGTGTGGAACCGGTGTCGTCCATTTCCACCGCTGCCAGTAGGGTGGGGTAGGTCGGCAACACAAACAAGGCTGAGACTGCAGCGAATGAGGCGATGGCAGCATGGGGAGAGACCCCCAGTAGCAGTGCGGCAGGCATCAGCGCCTTGGTGGTGGCGGCCTGCGAATACAGCAGGGTGGCAGCAAAGAACAGTACCAGCGCCAGCATCCACGGGTAGCTTTGCAGCATATCGCCCGCCAGGGTCTGAATGTTATTGAGGTGCGCTTTGACAAAGGTATCGCCCAGCCAGGCGACGCCCATCACGCAGATGCAGGCGCTCATGCCGGATTTGAAGGTGCTGGCGCTGAGGATCTCACCGGTATCGATTTTACAGGTCAGACAAATCAGCGTCGCTATGGTCAGCATAAACACCACAATGGCTTCATTGCGTGGCAGCACCGGGTGGGGAATCAGCCCAACACTGTCGCTGATGGCGGTGGCGTACAGCACCACGGCGGCAATGCCAATCAGGAATAGCAGGACGGAACGTTTTGCCCCGGGTTTGAGGTCAAACACCTGCGCACCGCGTAACGTCACTTCTCCCTTCGCCAGCCGGGCCTGGTAGACTTCATCGTCTTTCAGTTCCTTACCAAGAAAATTGGTCGCTATGGCGGCGCAGAAGATCGCCAGCATAGTCGAGGGCACCGCGACGCCGAGCAGAGCCAGATAACTGACGCCGCGCGGTTCCAGCAGTGAGGCAAAAAACACCACGGCGGCTGAAATCGGTGAGGCGGTAATCGCAATCTGCGACGCCACCACGGCGATGGCCAGCGGGCGCGAAGGGCGCACACCTTGTTCTTTTGCCACTTCCGCAATGACCGGCAGCGTCGAGAAGGCGGTGTGCCCGGTGCCCGCCAGCAAGGTCATCAGATAAGTCACCAGCGGTGCCAGCAGGGTCACGTAGCGCGGATGGCGGCGTAGCAGACGCTCGGCCAGACTCACCAGATAATCCATGCCGCCTGCCACCTGCATAGCGGCAATCGCGGCGATCACCGCCATGATGATTTCAATGACATCGAAAGGGATTGCGCCGGGTTTCATGCCAAAAAAAAGCGTCAGCACCAGTACGCCGAGACCCCCGGCGAAACCAATGCCGATCCCGCCGAGACGCGCACCCAGCCAGATCGCCAGCAGGACGATCAATAACTCCACTACCACCATCTTTTTCACTCCCTGAAATGCGACATCTGTTAGTTGTAGTCGCCAAAAAAAAGCACGCCCGCATTTTGTACGGGCGTGCTTACGACAACGTGATCCAGAATGGATTATTGTTCGTTTTCGTCGGTGTAGCGGCGGGCTTTATAGGCCGGGAACATCAGGTTCTGAATGGAGAAGATATCGTCCAGTTCGGCTTCGGTGAGCAGGCCACGTTCCAGCACCACTTCCCGTACGCTTTTACCGGTTTCGGCACAGATCTTCCCGACGATGTCACCGTTGTGGTGGCCGATGTACGGGTTGAGGTAAGTCACGATACCGATTGAGTTGAATACGTAGGCTTCACACACCGCTTTGTTGGCGGTGATGCCATTCACGCATTTCTCCAGCAGGTTGTAACAGGCGTTGGTCAGGATGCTGATGGATTCAAACAGCGCCTGGCCGATGACCGGCTCCATCACGTTGAGCTGCAACTGGCCCGCTTCGGCTGCCATAGTCACCGTGGTGTCGTTGCCAATCACTTTGAAGCACACCTGGTTGACCACTTCCGGCACCACCGGGTTGACTTTGGCTGGCATGATGGATGAACCGGCTTGCAGTTCAGGCAGGTTGATCTCGTTCAGACCGGCGCGAGGACCCGATGACAGCAGGCGCAGGTCGTTACAGATTTTCGACAGTTTCACCGCCAGGCGTTTCAGAGATGAATGCACCATGACGTAGGCACCGCAGTCTGAGGTGGCTTCAATCAGATCTTCCGCCGGGACCACCGGGAGGTTACTGACTTCCGCCAGACGCTGCACAGCCAGCTGCTGGTAGCCGTCAGGCGTGTTCAGACGTGTACCAATGGCGGTTGCGCCAAGGTTCACTTCCAGCAACAGTTCCGCCGTACGCAGGACGCTGCGCGTCTCTTCATTCAGCAGCACGTTGAAGGCATGAAACTCCTGACCGAGGGTCATCGGCACGGCATCCTGCAACTGGGTACGGCCCATCTTCAGAATATTTTCGAACTCGACCGCTTTGCGCTGGAAGCCTTCACCCAGTTGATTGATAGCATCAATCAGTTTCAGGATGGAGGTGTAAACGGCGATACGGAAACCGGTGGGGTAAGCATCGTTGGTAGACTGACACTTATTCACGTGATCGTTAGGGTTCAGATACTGGTAGTCACCTTTATGGTGCCCCATCAGTTCCAGACCGATGTTGGCCAGCACTTCGTTGGTGTTCATGTTGACGGAGGTACCGGCACCGCCCTGGTAGACGTCAACCGGGAACTGGTCCATGCATTTGCCATTGTTCAGTACCTCATCGCAGGCCTGAATAATGGTATTGGCGATATTGCGCGGGATGGTTTGCAGCTCTTTATTAGCAAGGGCGGCGGCTTTCTTTACCATCACCATACCGCGAACGAATTCGGGTATGTCACTGATTTTACTGTTACTGATATAGAAATTTTCAATCGCACGCAGAGTATGAACACCGTAGTAGGCGTCGGCAGGTACTTCACGCATGCCTAGCAGGTCTTCTTCGATACGAATGTTGTTCGCCATGATTACCTTCTTATTATTGCTGCTGAGTGGCTGCCGGGCGTACTCTGAGGCGATCAGATTCGGACGGCGAGTCACGTGCAGGTGATGCAATTATATTGTCGTGGAATACCAGCGCCGACATTTTATCCATCTTCGGTCTGGCGAGCACGATCATATTCTGTCATTCCAGAAAAGCCTGTGCACAGATCACTTTACGGGGTTTTGCAGACGTACCGGTAATAACGATACGTGATGTTTGTCACAATTTTAACCCGGCTGGAAAAATTCGGCAGGATCGGTTGAAAACAGCGGTCCGGATGACCATCTCTTTTTATACGGTCCCTTTGACCATCCCATTCTGCTGCCTGGTATGAAGCGAGGTAGCCCTAACTCACAGGAGATATCGGTGCGCTGGTTACCGTTTGTGATTTTTTTTGTACTGGCCTGGATTGAGATCACGCTTTTCATCAAGGTCGCGCATGTGCTGGGCGTGCTGCTCACTATGCTGCTGGTGATTTTCACCTCCTGTATCGGGGTGTCACTGGTAAAAAATCAGGGTGTGAAAAACTTCATGCTGATGCAGGAGAAGCTGGCGCGTAACGAAAGCCCGGCAGCGGAGATGGTGAAAAGCGTCTCGCTGATTATTTCCGGCTTTTTGCTGCTGTTGCCGGGTTTTTTCACCGACTTCCTTGGCCTGTTACTACTGCTGCCGCCGGTGCAGAAACACCTGACGCTGAAACTGATGCCGCATTTGCGGGTCTGGCGGGGGCCGGGGGCCGGGCCGGATAGTGGCTTTACCGTCGATGGCGAGTATGAGCGTAAAGACAGTGACCGTATCGGCCACGACAAAGACCAGTAATAAATATCAAAGGCGGCGCAAGCCGCCTTTTTTGTCGGGAATTTCGCCATCTGTTACAGAAACGAAAATTTTTTCTCTTTTCCCCCTTGAAACGCTTCGAAGTCACCCTAATCTCTTCCACCACGAGGCCGGAAGCCATGTAGCCCGGCGTTCAACCCTTAACTGAATGATTGGACTTTCTAAAGGAGAGCTATCACATGTCAATTCGTCCGTTACACGACCGCGTGATCGTCAAGCGTAAAGAAGTTGAAGCAAAATCAGCTGGCGGCATCGTCCTGACTGGTTCTGCGGCAGGCAAATCAACCCGTGGTGAAGTGGTTGCGGTAGGTAAAGGCCGTATCCTGGAAAACGGCAACATCCTGCCACTGGATGTCAAAGTGGGCGACGTGGTGATTTTCAACGAAGGTTACGGTGCAAAAACCGAGAAAATCGACAACGAAGAAGTCCTGATCATCTCTGAAAGCGACATTCTGGCAATTGTTGAAGCGTAATTTTTACGCGTAATTCACTGAACGAAACGAATTTAAGGGATATTTGAAATGGCAGCTAAAGACGTAAAATTCGGTAATGACGCACGCGTAAAAATGCTACGTGGCGTGAACGTACTGGCAGATGCAGTAAAAGTTACCCTGGGCCCGAAAGGCCGTAACGTGGTTCTGGATAAATCTTTTGGTGCACCGACCATCACCAAAGATGGTGTTTCTGTTGCGCGTGAAATCGAGCTGGAAGACAAGTTCGAAAACATGGGTGCGCAGATGGTGAAAGAAGTTGCCTCTAAAGCGAATGACGCAGCAGGCGACGGCACCACCACCGCTACCGTACTGGCACAGGCTATCGTTAACGAAGGTCTGAAAGCGGTTGCGGCTGGCATGAACCCGATGGACCTGAAGCGTGGTATCGACAAAGCGGTTATCGCCGCTGTTGAGCAGCTGAAAGCGCTGTCTGTTCCGTGCTCTGATTCCAAAGCGATTGCTCAGGTTGGTACCATTTCTGCTAACTCCGATGAAAGCGTCGGTACCCTGATCGCTCAGGCGATGGAAAAAGTGGGTAAAGAAGGCGTTATCACCGTTGAAGAAGGTACCGGTCTGCAGGACGAGCTGGACGTGGTTGAAGGTATGCAGTTCGACCGTGGCTACCTGTCTCCGTACTTCATCAACAAGCCGGAAACCGGTGCTGTTGAACTGGAAAGCCCGTTCATTCTGCTGGCTGACAAGAAAATCTCTAACATCCGCGAAATGCTGCCGGTGCTGGAAGCTGTTGCCAAAGCTGGCAAACCGCTGCTGATCATCGCTGAAGATGTGGAAGGCGAAGCGCTGGCGACGCTGGTGGTTAACACCATGCGTGGCATCGTGAAAGTGGCTGCGGTGAAAGCACCGGGCTTCGGCGACCGTCGTAAAGCGATGCTGCAGGATATCGCTATCCTGACTGGCGGTACCGTGATCTCTGAAGAGATCGGTATGGAGCTGGAAAAAGCGGCACTGGAAGATCTGGGCCAGGCAAAACGCGTTGTGATCAACAAAGACACCACCACCATCATCGACGGTGTGGGTGACGAAGTTGCTATCTCTGGTCGCGTGACGCAGATTCGTCAGCAGATCGAAGAAGCGACTTCTGACTACGACAAAGAAAAACTGCAGGAGCGTGTAGCGAAACTGGCAGGCGGCGTAGCCGTGTTGAAAGTGGGTGCCGCAACTGAAGTTGAAATGAAAGAGAAGAAAGCTCGCGTTGAAGATGCCCTGCACGCAACCCGTGCTGCGGTAGAAGAAGGCGTGGTTGCTGGTGGTGGTGTTGCCCTGGTGCGCGTTGCTGCTGAGCTGACTGAGCTGACTGGCCAGAACGAAGACCAGAACGTCGGTATCAAAGTTGCGCTGCGCGCTATGGAAGCTCCGTTGCGTCAGATCGTGTCTAACGCCGGTGAAGAGCCGTCTGTGGTTGCCAACAACGTGAAAGCGGGTGACGGTAACTACGGTTACAACGCGCAGACCGAAGAATACGGCAACATGATCGACTTCGGTATCCTGGATCCGACCAAAGTAACCCGTTCTGCTCTGCAGTACGCGGCTTCTGTGGCTGGTCTGATGATCACCACCGAATGTATGGTTACTGACCTGCCGAAAGGCGACGCACCTGACTTAGGCGGCGGCGCTGGCGGTATGGGTGGCATGGGCGGTATGGGCGGCATGATGTAATCGCCCCCCGGCTGCTTTTGTTATCTGAGAACCCCTGATCGGAAACGGTCAGGGGTTTTTCTTTTGCTGGCGAAAGGGTATAAGTAAGGGCGCAATACTTCGGCTTTCCGGGTTAGGGCAATGAATGTTCAGAAAAAATATGCGCTTTTCTGCTACGCTGCCGCCCGATACAGATGATAATAAATGGGGATTACAATGCGGATTAACCTCTTGCTCGGACTGGCAGTCGGTAGCCTTCTGCTGGCGGGCTGCAGCAGCTCAAATCAACTGAGTTCTGGCGGCGAGCGCGTGACCTTCGTCGATCAGCAGCCGGGCAGCCAATGTCAGCTTCTGGGAAATGTCACCGGTTCACAGAGTAACTGGCTGAGCGGTTCTGGCGGTGAGGGCAGTTCACTGCGCGGTGCAGCCAATGACCTGCGTAACCGTGCGGCCGAAATGGGTGGCAACACCATTTACGGTGCAACCAGCCCAACGCAGAATCTGCTGTCTGCTTTTGCCCCGCTCGACAGCAAAATGACTGGCCAGGTTTACAAGTGCCCATAAGGGTAGCGTTGTAAAAAAAGCCGCTGATGCGGCTTTTTTTATTGGTGGGTTACTCCTGGCGTAGCTGCAAATCCAGCGGGGTTTTGCTCGGTTCGCCACCAATCTCACGGGCCAGCTTCGGCACCAGATAACCCGACACCATGGTCAGCAGCTCGCGCACCAGCGCACGGGCTTCATCGTCTGGCACAAAGAAATGCGCGGCTCCCTGTACCTTGTCCAGCACATGCAGGTAATAAGGCAGGATACCGGCATCGAACAGCGCATTGCTGAGGTCAGCCAGACTCCGCGCATTATCGTTAACGCCACGCAGCAGCACGCTCTGATTCAGCAGGGTAACGCCCGCCCGTTTCAGCATCTGCATGCCATAGCGCAGTTCATCATCAATTTCCTGCGCATGATTGATATGGCTCACCAGCAGCACCTGCAGGCGTGTATTGGCCAGCAACTGGCACAATCCTTCGGTGATGCGCGCCGGGATAACCACCGGCAGACGGCTGTGAATGCGTAAACGCTTCAGATGCGGAATTTTTTCCAGCGCATCAACCAGCCACGCCAGTTCGTGATCCTTCGCCATCAACGGGTCGCCACCCGAGAAGATGATTTCATCCAGCTCTGGATGGTCCGCAATATAATCAATCGCAACCTGCCAGTTACGCTTGTTGCCCTGATTATCCTGATAAGGGAAATGGCGACGGAAGCAGTAACGACAGTTGACCGCGCAGCCGCCTTTTACCAATAACAGTGCGCGGTTTCTATACTTATGCAGTAAACCCGGCACCACGTTGCTCTGCTCATCAAGCGGGTCGGTGCTGTAACCTGGCGCATCATTGAATTCCTGACGGCTGGTTAATACTTGCAACAGAAGCGGGTCCTGAGCATCGCCTGTTTTCATGCGCTGAATAAACGCCCGTGGCACGCGCAGGGCAAAAAGTCGCCTTGCATCAGCGCCTTCGGCCAATTCCGCATGGCGTTCGAGAGCTAAAAGTTGCAGTAATTCAGCAGGATCGGTGACAACATCAGCAAGTTGCTGCAACCAATCTTCTCTGGAAGGGGGATTTAGGGTTACAATGTGTGCCATTTTTTTGGCTATTACCAGTTCAATATTTACAGAGGGCCTTTATGGCGACTTATCTTAGCAACGATTTTCGTTCCGGTCTTAAAATCATGTTCGAAGGCGAGCCGTATTCCATCGAATCCAGTGAGTTCGTTAAGCCGGGTAAAGGCCAGGCATTCGCACGCGTAAAAATGCGTCGTCTGCTGACCGGGTCTCGCGTTGAGAAAACCTTCAAATCAACCGACTCTGCCGAAGGCGCAGACGTTGTTGATATGACCCTGCAGTATTCTTACAACGACGGTGACTTCTTCTACTTCATGCACCCGGAAAGCTTCGAACAGTATCAGGTTGAATCTAAGGTACTGGAAGACGTGCAGAAGTGGCTGCAGGACAACGCAGATTGTATCGTTACCTTGTGGAACAACAAAGCCATTGCTGTTCAGCCGCCGAACTTTATCGAAGCTGAAGTTATCGAAACCGATCCAGGCCTGAAAGGTGATACCGCAGGTACGGGTGGTAAGCCAGCGACCCTGGCAACTGGCGCAGTGGTTAAAGTGCCGTTGTTCGTACAGATTGGCGAAGTGGTTAAAGTGGACACCCGCTCTGGCGAATACGTTTCTCGCGTAAAATAATCGTCAAATCAGGCGCATCCTTCGATGCGCCTTTTTTTTAAGTGAGTTCAGAATAATGAAAAAGCTGGCAAAATTCGTCGCCTTTGCGTTGCTGGTCTCCTCGGCATTGAGTGCCTGCAACACCTTTCACGGCTTTGGTGAAGATGTCTCCCATTTGGGTGGCGCGATCTCACGGGCTGCTAAGTAAGCGACAGGACAACGCCTTTTTCTGCGGCTGACGCCGCAGCGTTGCGTATAAAGACTATGCTTTAAAAGCTGTACTTTTACTGCAACCAAAAAGGATATTGTTATGTTAAAGAAAAGTATTGTCGCGATTTTCTCAGTACTGGTCCTCTCCACCCTGCTTTCTGCCTGCAACACCACCCGTGGTGTAGGGGAAGATGTAGAAGCGGGCGGCAAGGCGATTCAACGCACCGCACAGTAAGGTTTTACCGGTGCGGAACACGTTTCGTACCGGGTTTTCATCCCACCTCTGTTTTATCTCAAATGTCTTCTGCTCCTGCCTTTGCGGCTTTTAAACCCTCTGCCCCTGTGGTGATATGGAATGTTCTCGTGACCGGTAAGCGCTGCGGCGTTGTTTGCCCTCGCCATTACGGGTAGACTTCCACCCCTTATCTGTATAAGGAGTCATCAACATGAGCGAAACGGCAAGCTGGCAGCCGAGCGCACCCATTGCCAATTTGTTGAAACGTGCCGCTATTATGGCGGAAATTCGACGTTTCTTTGCCGATCGCGGCGTGCTGGAGGTCGATACCCCGGCGATGAGCCAGGCGACCATTACTGACATCCATCTGGTACCGTTCCAGACGCGTTTTGTTGGCCCCGGTGCCAGTGAAGGGCGTGATCTGTGGCTGATGACCAGCCCGGAATACCATATGAAGCGCCTGCTGGCGGCGGGCAGTGGCCCGATTTACCAGATGGGGCGCTGCTTCCGTAATGAGGAAGCCGGACGTCACCACAACCCTGAATTCACCATGCTGGAGTGGTATCGTCCGCACTACGACATGTATCGCCTGATGAATGAAGTGGACGATCTGCTGCAACAGGTGCTGGAGTGCGATAGCGCAGAATCACTGTCATATCAGCAAGCGTTTATTCGCCATCTGGAACTGGACCCGTTATCCGCAGATAAAGCGCAGTTGCGTGAAGCGGCGGAAAAACTGGGTGATGGTGAGCTGGCGCGTGATGAAGAAGATCGCGACACGTTGCTGCAGCTGTTGTTTATGCTGGGCGTCGAGCCGAAAATTGGGATCGATAAGCCGACGTTTGTCTACCATTTCCCGGCCAGCCAGGCGGCACTGGCTGAGATCAGCACCGAAGATCACCGCGTCGCGGAACGTTTTGAGGTGTATTACAAAGGGGTAGAGCTGGCGAACGGTTTCCGTGAGTTAACCGACAGCCGCGAGCAACGTCAGCGCTTTGAGCAGGATAATCGCCGTCGTGCGGCGCGAGGTCTGCCACAGCACCCCATCGACACCAACCTGCTGGATGCCCTGGCGCACGGTATGCCTGCGTGTTCTGGCGTGGCACTGGGTGTGGATCGTCTGATTATGCTGGCGTTGAAGGCCGACTCGTTGAGTGAGGTTATCGCCTTCCCGGTTGATCGCAGCTAATCGCCAATCTGTAGCGGCGCGATTTATCGCGCAATTTCGTGCGCGATGCCGGAAAAAACCGCGCGATAAATCACGCCGCTACGACGATTAATTGCCGCTTTGCGGGAACTCTTCGATTGTCACTGGCAGCGTCATTTTCTGTTCATTACGCAGAATCTGCACATCAATCACCGAGCCGGGGCGAATCTCGGCGACCTGATCCATGGTTTCCTGGGCCGAAACAGCCGGTTTACCATTGACGCTCAGCAGTACATCGTTGGTCTGAATCCCGGCACGGTCGGCGGGGCCACCTGGCGCGACGTCGCTGACAATAATGCCCTGCACGCGATCGAGAGTACTGCCCTGGCCGTGTAGCGGCGGCAGTTCACGTCCGGTAATGCCGATGAAACCGCGGATTACCCGGCCATCACGAATCAGCTTATCCATGATTTTGGTTGCCAGCACGGTTGGAATGGCAAAGCCAATCCCTTCTGGTGTCTCGCCATCGTTACTTTTATCAAACGTCAGGGTGTTGATGCCCATCAGCTCACCGAGTGAGTTGATCAGTGCGCCACCGGAGTTGCCCTGGTTGATTGAGGCATCAGTTTGCAGGAAGTTCTGGCGACCAGAGGAACTGAGGCCAACGCGGCCTGTGGCGCTGATAATACCCTGGGTCACCGTCTGACCGAGGTTGTATGGGTTACCGATGGCCATCACCACATCGCCGATATGTGGCACGCGTTTGGGGTTGATCGGAATCACCGGCAGATTTGATGCACTGATCTTCAGCACTGCCAGATCGGTCATCGCGTCGGAACCGACCAGCGTCGCTTCGAAGAACCGGCCATCCTGTAAGGCGACGATAATCTGATCGGCATTATTGATGACATGCTTATTGGTAAGGATGTAGCCTTTGCCGTTCATGATCACGCCGGAACCCAGCGTGGTAATGCCGCGATTGTTATTACCATGCGCACTGCGGTTATAGACGTTGACTACCGCAGGCACAGCACGACGCACACCCGGATTAAAGCTGAAGGGTGCCTCATCATTGCTGCTGTCATGTTCAATCAGGGCACTGGTGCCCATACGGAGTGTTGGGATCGCTGCCAGCAAAATACCTGCAACGATCAGGCCCATCACCACAGAACGCAAAAGTTTAAGAAACATGGTGTTAGTTTAAGCCGGATATGATCGCAGGGCAGGATAGCATGAGAAAGGCGGACAAACACCTGATTGTCCGCCAGTTATGATGATTATCGTAAGAGCAGGTAAATGCTGTCTTCGCCGCGCACCACATTGAGTGCCAGCACCGGCGGTTTGGTTTCCAGCACTTTACGCATTTCTGCCAGGCTTTCGGTCCGGTTGCGGTTCACGCCGACAATCACATCATCTTTCTGCAGACCCACCTGTTCAGCCGGTGTGCCTTTCTCGACGGTATCGACTTTCACCCCTTTATCGCCCGCTTTGGTATTACCATCGCTCAGGGTTGCGCCCTGCAATGCCGGTGACAGCAGCTGTGCACTGGCGGTGGTTTGCGCACTTTGATCCAGCGTGACGTTAACGGTGATCGGTTTACCATCGCGTAACAAGCCCAGTTTCACCTGCTGCCCTGGGGGAGTCGTACCGATTTTCACTCGCAGTTCAGAAAAGCTGGTGATGGCCTTGTCATTCACTGAGGTGATGATATCGCCAGCCTTAATCCCCGCTTTTTCAGCTGCGGATTTCGGCAGCACTTCAGAAACGAAGGCACCACGCTGGGCATCGACGTTAAATGCCTTCGCCATATCGGCGGTCATTTCCGTCCCTTTGATACCCAACTGCCCACGTCGCACTTCGCCGAACTGAATCAATTGTTGCGCCAGATTCATCGCCATATTGCTCGGGATCGCAAAGCCGATACCGATATTGCCGCCACTGGAAGCCAGAATCGCGGTGTTGATACCGATCAACTCGCCGTTGAGATTGACCAGCGCACCACCGGAGTTGCCACGGTTAATGGCGGCATCAGTCTGGATAAAGTTTTCCAGGCCTTCCAGATTAAGGCCACTGCGACCCAGTGCCGAGATGATGCCAGAGGTGGCAGTCTGACCAAGGCCAAACGGGTTACCGATGGCAACGGCGAAGTCACCCACTCTGAGGGTATCGGAATCGGCGATTTTCACCTGGGTCAGGTTTTTCGCACCCTGTATTTGAATCAGGGCGATATCGGTCTGCTCATCATGGCCAATCAGTTTGGCGTCATACTCGTTGCCATCGCTCAACTGGACGCTGATTTTGTCCGCACCATTCACCACATGATTGTTGGTCAGCACATAGCCTTTGGCGGCGTCAATGATAACGCCAGAGCCAAGCCCTTCAAAAGGCTGAGGTTGCTGGTTTTGTCCCGGCAACTGACCAAAAAAGCGTTTCAGTGGCTCAGGCAGATCCTGCCCCTGCGCGGCGGTTTCGGTGCCTTCCACATGCACACTGACCACCGCTGGTAACACTTTTTCCAGCATCGGTGCCAGGCTCGGCAGTGCCTGCCCCTGGATTTGCGCCGGGAGAGTGGCCAGTGCGTTTGGCGCGGCGACCAGACTCATCCCAATGCTCAAGGCTAATGCGCTTAACAGTCGTGCTTGTTTTTTCATTGCTACAACGCTCTCGCTACGAAAAGGGGGATTAAAAAAGTGTGACAGTTGTTTGGGGCAAGGGTTCGACAAACAAAAAGGGCACAGCGTCGCTGTGCCCCAAAAAGATTAATTACGCGGTGCGCGTTCGCCGCCACGTAACAGGCCGGAAGCGCCATCAGAATAGTCGCGCGGGATTTGCACCGGCGCCTGATCGTTATCCGCTTCCGCTTCCGTCAGCTGGTAGGCAAACGGATTTTTCTCGCCCGGCAGATTCGGCAACAGGTCATTAGAACCTTTCGCCATATGCTGATACAGCTGGCGGTAATCACGCGCCATGTTATCCAGCAATTCTGCGCTGCGCGCGAAGTGGTTAGTCAGCTCTTCGCGGTAATCCGCCAGTTCAGCCTTGGATTTTTCCAGTTCGTACTGCATGGTGCGCTGTTCGCGCAGTTTTTTGTTGCCAAAACGCATTGCGACTGCGCCGACAATAATGCCAATCACTAAACCAATCAGCCCGTATTCCCAGGTCATAATGACTCCCGTGTAATTTCCGTTGCTTCGTAGGGCATTGCTTCTGTTTCAACTTCAATAGTAGCCACTATACCCGTTAATCTATTGGAAGTGGAACTCTGGAGCGGCATCGCTTAGTGTAGAGCGGCCTAATTTTCGACAACCGACACATGAATCGGACTTTTTCAGGGACTCTGAGAGAACAATGCAAACCTCATCTCCGCTTGCGCGCTATGAGCAAGCGCTGTCGCAGGGCGAATTTCGCCCGGATGACGTACAACGGGAAGCCATCACCCGCTTAGATGCCATTCAGCAAGGACTGGTGGCTCGCCAGCCAGCCGCGGCCCCGGCCAGCAAAGGCTTGTTTGGCCGTCTTTCTAAACTGATGAATAAAGAGAAAAGCAGTAAGGAAGCGCCGGTGCGTGGCCTGTATATGTGGGGCGGCGTGGGGCGTGGAAAAACCTGGGTGATGGATCTATTTTTTCAGTCTATTCCTGGCGAGCGTAAATTACGCCTGCATTTTCACCGCTTTATGCTGCGTGTCCATGAGGAACTGACGCAGTTGCAGGGGCACAGTGACCCGCTACTGATCGTTGCTGACCGCTTTAAAGCCGAAACCGATATTCTCTGTTTCGACGAGTTTTTCGTCTCCGATATCACCGATGCCATGTTGCTTGGCACGCTAATGGAGGCGCTGTTTGATCGTGGTATTGCGCTGGTGGCGACCTCGAACATCCCACCGGATGACCTGTACCGAAATGGTTTGCAGCGTGCGCGTTTTTTGCCTGCTATCGAGCAGATTAAGCGTCATTGTGATGTGATGAACGTGGATGCGGGTATCGATTACCGTTTGCGTACCTTGACGTCGGCGCATCTGTGGAGTTTCCCACTGAATGAGGAAACCCATACGGAAATGGAGCGGATGTTCCGCGCCTTGTCCGGTAAAGCCCGCCATGATGCCCCGGTACTGGAAATTAACCATCGCAGTATGCCAACGCTGGGCGTACAGGACGGCGTACTGGCGATTGATTTTCTGACGCTGTGCGGAGAAGGGCGTAGCCAGCATGACTATATCGAGCTGTCACGCCGTTTCCACAGCGTATTGCTGTATGATGTGCCAGTGATGATTTACAAGACGGAAGATCAGGCGCGCCGCTTTCTGGCGCTGGTGGATGAATTCTACGAACGCCATGTGAAACTGGTGGTGGCCGCTGAGACGTCGTTGTTTGAGATTTATCAGGGCTCGCGTCTGAAGTTTGAATATCAGCGCTGTCTGTCGCGCCTACAGGAGATGCAGAGCGAGGAGTACCTGCGTTTACCGCATCTGCCCTGATTCGGCGCAAAAAACCTGACGTGGGGGCGTAAAAAAGTTCGATCTTTACGGGCGACTTCTCTATAATCTTGCGACCCCACGTTACGGCAGAGGTTTTTCTTCCCAGAAACCTTTGTGATCCGGTAACTCTACCTGAGGGGGTGGGCTTGCTGGGCGAAATGGTCGTGTGAGCCTCAATCGTTAACTTAGCGTTTGGGATTTCACCAACGTGTAACTTTATTTGGGTAAGCTTTTCAATGAAAACTTTTACAGCTAAACCAGAAACCGTCCAACGTGACTGGTATGTTGTTGACGCAACCGGCAAAACCCTGGGTCGCCTGGCGACTGAACTGGCGCGCCGTCTGCGTGGTAAGCATAAAGCGGAATACACTCCGCACGTTGATACCGGTGATTACATCATCGTTCTGAACGCAGAAAAAGTTGCTGTAACTGGCAACAAGCGTACTGACAAGATCTATTATCACCACACTGGTCACATCGGTGGTATCAAGCAGGCGACCTTCGAAGAGATGATTGCCCGCCGTCCTGAGCGTGTGATTGAAATCGCGGTTAAAGGCATGCTGCCGAAAGGCCCGCTGGGTCGTGCTATGTACCGTAAACTGAAAGTTTACGCAGGCAACGAGCACAACCATGCGGCGCAGCAACCGCAAGTTCTTGACATTTAATCGGGATTACAGGCAATGGCTGAAACTCAAAACTACGGCACTGGTCGCCGCAAAAGCTCATCCGCTCGCGTCTTTATCAAGCCGGGTAGCGGTAACATCGTAATTAACCAGCGCTCTCTGGAGCAGTACTTCGGTCGCGAGACTGCACGCATGGTCGTGCGTCAGCCGCTGGAGCTGGTTGATCTGGTTGGTAAACTGGACCTGTACATCACCGTTAAAGGTGGTGGTATCTCTGGTCAGGCCGGCGCGATCCGTCACGGTATCACCCGCGCTCTGATGGAGTACGACGAGTCTCTGCGTTCTGAACTGCGTAAAGCGGGCTTCGTTACCCGTGATGCGCGTCAGGTTGAACGTAAGAAAGTCGGTCTGCGTAAAGCACGCCGTCGTCCGCAGTTCTCCAAACGTTAATTGTTGCTGCTTCGGCAGTCACAGTTGGCACAAAAAACCCGCTTCGGCGGGTTTTTTGCTTTTGCCGAACAGGGATTGTTGCCACAAAAACGCGAGCTTTACCCGCATTTTGCCTGCAAATCACTTTCCCCGCCCCACAAGCTGCTTAAAATCTGGTAAACTGACTGTCACTTTGCGCCCGCGAGCCGGAGCGTTGTGCGTATTATTTCCGCCAGGATGGGCGAAAAATGCCGCAAACGCTGGCTGTGTGCGAATCTGATAAGCAGGTGAGTCGCCGTGTGGTTGGCTATTCGCAGTAATTTTTTGTGAACAAACTTGGAGGTTTTCATGGCTGTCGCTGCCAACAAACGTTCGGTAATGACGCTGTTTTCTGGTCCGACTGACATTTTCAGCCATCAGGTACGTATTGTACTGGCTGAGAAAGGCGTCAGCGTGGAGATCGAGCAGGTTGAAACGGATAACCTGCCGCAGGATCTGATTGACCTCAACCCGTACCGCACAGTGCCAACGCTGGTAGATCGTGAACTGACGCTGTATGAATCCCGCATCATCATGGAATATCTTGATGAGCGTTTCCCGCATCCACCGCTGATGCCTGTCTATCCGGTTGCTCGTGGCGAAAGCCGTCTGATGATGCACCGTATTGAGCAGGACTGGTATAGCCTGATGCGCATCATTGAAACCCGCACCGGTGCAGAAGCCGATGCCGCGCGTAAACAACTGCGTGAAGAACTGCTGGCCATTGCGCCGTTGTTCTCACGTACTCCGTTCTTTATGAGCGAAGAGTTCAGCCTGGTTGATTGCTATCTGGCACCGCTGCTGTGGCGTTTACCGTCTATGGGTGTTGAACTGGCTGGCGCCGGATCGAAAGAGCTGAAAGGCTACATGACCCGCGTATTTGAGCGTGACTCTTTCCTCGCTTCACTGACTGAAGCAGAACGTGAAATGCGCCTTCAAGCCCGGGGCTAATCTATGGAAATGTCGCAATTAACGGCCCGTCGCCCTTATCTGTTGCGTGCGTTTTATGACTGGCTGCTTGATAACCAGCTGACGCCGCATCTGGTGGTCGACATCAATCTGCCTGGTGTACAGGTGCCGCTGGAATACGCGCGTGATGGTCAGATTGTGCTGAACATAGCACCGCGTGCTGTCGGCAACCTTGAACTGGGTAACGAACGTGTGGAGTTCAACGCACGCTTCGGTGGGGTACCGCGTCAGGTTTCAGTACCGATGGCGGCAATTCTGGCTATCTATGCCCGTGAGAACGGTGCAGGCACCATGTTCGAACCGGAACCGGCTTATGAGCTGGCAGCCCAGGACGAACTGGAAGGTCAGGAAGAAACCATGATGTCAGTGATTGATGGCGATCGTCCCGACGATTCAGCTGACGATGAAACCCCGCCAGATGATGAGCCGCCGCCGCGTGGTGGTCGTCCATCGCTGCGTGTGGTGAAATAAACGCCAGTTGACCGATGAGGTCACAATGAAAAAATCCGGGAACATAACGTTTCCGGATTTTTTTATGCGACGTAAGAATTAACCTTTATAAGGCTCCCAGGCCTGTGACCAGTGCTGACCAGCATCAGGCTCGTAAGCCCATGCCGCAGCCCCACACCAGCTGGTATACGGCCAGGGTTTGCACTGATAAAGACCGCCTTTATTGGACACCACATCGCCAGCTTTGTAGTTGGTGCCTTCTTTATAAGCGGGATGCTCAGAAGGGATCGAGTCACCGGCCAATGTCGTCACTTCCAGCGTTTGGCTCTTGTCAGAAACACGGTTGGTCACGCTGACTGCCGCAATCTGATACTGATATTTTGTGGCGGCAGATAATCCGCTATCAGTAAGGCGAGTCTGCGTCGTTTCTTTAATCTGCACGCCGTTACGGTAAATAACGTAGTGTTTGATCGCCACATTACCCACGGCTTCCCAGCTCAGCGTCGCACTGTCTTTATCGATAGTTTCCGCTTTTAATCCCTGAGGCGCTGCAGGTGTACAGTCTTCGCAGTCAATACCCGGCGTGGTCACTGAGGTGGTCTGGCTGGGTAAAGAAACATTGCCCTGCTTATCCTGAGCAGTGACGAAATAATCGTATCTTGTCTCGGCCTTAACATTATTATCCACATAGGAAGGGATAGGTGTTGCGGCGATATTGACGTCATTACGCCACACCTGATACTGGCTCACACCCTGGTTATCCGTTGAGGCTGTCCATGAAAGCGCGATCTTGTTGGCAGCAACATCATGAGCGATGGGATGGCCCGGCTGGCCTGGGGCTTCCTGATCAATATCAGGAACAGAATTTTCATGCACCATTGCTGCATAGCGTCGCACAAATTCGTTACCGTATTGGTTGCCATTGGCACTCGAACCCGCATCCCAGTTAATTGACCAGGTCATCAACCCTTTAATTGGCGTGCCCTGAGCATTCAGTCTTTCCCAGGCACTGCGAACATCAGATTCATTACGCGCATAGCCATTGGCGGCGGCATCAGGATTGCTGGGCAGGCCAATAGCCAGCTTATTAGCAGGGATCTGTATATAACCACGTGTACCGTGGATGAGGGAGTCGGTCATATAAAACAGGAAGTCAGCTTTGCGGGCGTCGTCTCCCTGAATAACTGAACCACCTGGAATATCTGAAGCCCAGATGCCATCCCCGGCCTGGTTATAATATTGTGGGGCAATGAAATCGTAGTAGCCTTCCAATGATTTAATTATCGGCTCATACTGAGCGCCTGAACGCAGGTAGGGAAATTCAGGGGCCATACTGATAATGAATTTTGGATACTGATTTTTAACGATTTTCAGTGCGGCGGGAATTTCAATCTGGTTGGCGCCTGCGGTAATCGAGTGTCCTTCTAAATCGATATCCACACCGTCGATACCATAGAGTTCAATCAGGCGAATAATCTCAGCCGCGAACTTCTGCCCATCACCCGGTTTCAGTGCGATATCACGTGCATCGGCTCCGCCGAGCGACAGCATAACCGCCTGGCCGCGTGCATTAAGGGTTTCGACTTGTTTACGGAACTCTTCATCCGTCATGTTATAAGGGTGAAAAGTCGGGATACCTTCATCCGTCATAAACGCGACCGTCACGACATCATATTCCGACGAGACATCGGATAATTTTATATAAGGTGCAGTACCGCCTTTATATCCGTCTGATTTACTGGCCCAGTTATGCCAGAAACCGACCAGAATAGGTTTTTGGCTGATGTCCGGAATAAATGATGCACCACCGGCGGCAAAGCCCGCCTGGCTGGTTAACCCCATGGTGAGCAAAATGGCAGCTGCCAGGCATTTTTGTTTAAAACTTTTCTTCATGAAGAGTAAACCTTTTAAATAAGCGAAATTATCTCCTGTAGTGTATTTAAAAAGCGAAACAGGCTATTTAGGGGGCATCCCTGAATAAAAGCGAACTGTCTTTATTTGATCGGTGGTATGACGGGTGAGGTGAAGAATTTTCTTAACGCCAAAGAAAAATGCCAGTCAGCATCCACTGACTGGCATTCAACAAACGAAGCGCTTATGTCGCCGTCTTAGTAGACGTCACGCAGGTAACGCTTGTCTTTCTTCAACTGGTCGATATAGGCAGCGGCACGCTCGCTGGACAAGCCACCGAACTGACGAACCACTTCATACAGCGCGGAATCGACATCTTTCGCCATGCGTGATGCATCACCACACACGTAGAAATACGCACCTTCCTGCAGCCAGGCGTACAGCTCAGCGCCTTTCTCCAGCATGCGGTTCTGCACGTAAATTTTTTCTTCCTGATCGCGTGAGAACGCCAGATCAAGATGCGTCAGCAGGCCACTTTGCTGCCACTCGTTCAGCTCATCCTGGTAGATGTAATCGTGTTCCTGATGCTGGTCACCAAAGAACAACCAGTTTTTGCCTTCGGCACCGGTGACTTTGCGTTCCTGCAGGAAAGCACGGAACGGCGCAATACCGGTACCCGGGCCAACCATGATCAGTGGTGCATTGTTGTTGGCGGGCACGCGGAAGGCTTTATTCGGTGAAATAAAGATTGCCGGTTTCTCGCCGCGACGCACACGTTCAGCCAGGTAGGTGGAGCAAACGCCGTTACGGGCGCGGCCAGCGCTGTGATAACGCACAGACGCGATGGTCAGATGGACCTGGTTCGGATGCGCTTTCGAGCTGGAAGAGATGGAATAAGCACGGTGTTGCAGCGGACGCAGCATTGCCACAAATTCCGGCACCGACAGGCTACGCGTCAGCTCCAGTTGCAGCAGGTCAAGAGTGTCTTTGCCCCACAACCACACGCCAAGGGTATCTTTGTCATCGTGCTGTAATACGTGGCGCAGTTCCTGGTTAGTGGTGTTCTGGCCCACCCACTCAATCAGTTTGCGTGACGGTTCAGAGATTTCGAACTGATAAGTCAGCAAGTCACCGAGGTTACGGTCAAAGCCCGGCACCGGCGTTTCATAATCAGCGTTCAGCTGGGTCAGCAGCAGCGTCACCAGCGCAGGGTCATTTACTGGGATCACGCCCAGTGCATCGCCCGCTTCGTACTTTAGTCCGCTGTCCGTCAGATCAAACTCAAAGTGACGGATATCTTTGCCTGACTGCTCACCGGAAAGACGTTTATTGGTCACCAGCGCAGCGGCATACGGGTTCTGTTTATTGCTACCCGGAATGACCGGTGCTTCCGGCGCGCTCTCCAGCACCGTGCCGCTGCTGCCCGCACTGGCGGCAAACTGTGGCATGGTGCTGCCGATCCAGGCGCTGGATGGTTCTTCGTAATCAATATCACAGTCGATACGGTCAACGACGCGTTTCGCACCCAGCTGCTCCAGACGCATATCGATAAATTTACCGGCCTGACAGAAGCCGTCATAACCGGTATCACCAATCGCCAGTATGGCAAAGTGCATCTGCTCCAGACGTGGCGCAGTGCTGGCAGAAATGGCCTGCCAGAACAGCTGTGCGTTGTCCGGCATTTCGCCTTCACCGTAGGTAGACGTGACGATCAACACATGACGCATGGTGGCGAAGACATCAATATCCACTTCACCCAGCGCCTGAACCACCGGCACCAGGCCTTTGGCACGTGCTGCTTTCGCTGCCGTCTGGGCCAGCGCTTCGGCATTGCCGGTCTGCGAACCGAACAGGATATGCAACTGGGTGGTGGTCGCCGCACCAGCCGCCGGAGCGGTCTGCTGCTTGTCTTCTAACACCAACAGGCGCGAGTGGAGACCGGCGAGAAAACCCGCCAGCCAGTATTTTTGATCACCATTGAAAGGTGCATCTTCAGGAATGTAAGGAATCTTCATGGGTACTTTTGCTCAATCCCGTTCAGTCATATTCAGTCGATAATACACAAATTCAATAGCTCAGCTATCAGGATAATTTTCCGACAGCCGCTGCGATTTCCGGCAACGCCGCGCGGGCGAACAGCTCTTCAAAATCAGGCAGATGACCCAGAACATCACGGTTGCGCGCGTCCTGATAGATGATCCAGCCATAGGTCGCCAGGCTATCCATTGAGCGGATATTACGTTGCGTCAGCGCCGCTTTGTAATCCGACATACGTTTGGAGGCGATCAGGCTTGCCAGTTCGTCATCGTTGTAGTTCTCGATAGCGGAGCGCGCATGACGTTGCAGCTTGCTCACCAGCGAGAAATCTTCTGTCATCAGCAGGTTACGCACCGCTTTCTCAACAGCCGGATCTTCCACCGAGGTTCCTTTTGGCAGCTTGCTCAGTGCCAGCTGCTGCGCGAAGCTCAGCACGGTGTAGTTGTTGAGCAGCACGAACATTTCCAGCGTATCGGTGGCACCGTAAGCCGGGACGGCACCATTAGCGATGGTTTTACCGGCACGCCAGGCCGCTTTAAACTTCGCAACCTGATGTGCAGCCAGCGACGTTGACAGCTCTTCCAGCAAATCTTTACGTGACTTGGCCTTCAGAATCTCACCGCCATCCTGATAGAGCAACAGCGAACGCGGCATGACATAGACAAAGTGGTGGCACTCAGTTTCCCAGTTCGCCAGCAGCCATGCGGCACGCGGCGAGTTGGTCGCTTCCAGATGCCAGTTCAGCATGGTCAGCACCGCTTGTTTGTGCACTTTCGCCATTTCGTCTTCATCGGCGATGGAGCCAAACAACACCGAGTCTCCGGCGGCGTGCGCAGCCAGCGACCCGTACGGATCGTACTGGTAAGCAAAGCCGCCGCTCATGCCGTTACCAAAGCCTTTACCGAAGGTGCCGAGGTTGAGAATGGCACCGTTGGTCATGTATTCACAGCAGAAGTCACCGACGCCTTCAACCACAGCGGTCGCGCCTGAGTTACGTACCGCGAAGCGGTCGCCCGCCTGGCCCTGTACAAACAGACGGCCACCGGTGGCGCCAAACAGCGCAAAGTTACCGATCAGCACGTTACCATCGCTGTCCTGTGCGCCGCCGCCTGGAGACATTACCACCAGTTCGCCGCCGCACTGACCTTTGCCGACGCCGTCGTTACAGGTGCCATAGTGTTTCATCTGCATGCCATCGTTGCAGAAGGCACCAAATGACTGTCCGGCAGAACCGGAGGTATGGATCTGTACGGTGGCCGGAGCCAGATAATGACGACCGCGATCGTCTTTAAACACTGCCGGGATGGCCGCTAATTGTTGCGCTGACAGCTCATGGTTCAGCATGCGTTCGATATCGATCGCCAGCTGGCCGCCCACGCTTTTGTTACGGTTGTTAAGGGTGATGCCTGCGCCCAGTTCAATGGCACGGCTGCCTTTGGCAACCAGTTGATCTTTCAGTTCTTCCACCCAGCCATCATCCAGGGAGAAATCTTTTTCCAGATACACCGGTTTGGCGATCTTCTGCTCCGGGACCACGGTCAGCATGGCGCGCAGGTCCAGCTTGCCGACTTCCAGCGGGTGATCCATCAGGTGCAGCAGGTCAGAACGGCCACGTGCTTCACGCAGTGAACGCAGACCGAGGCGTGCGAGGAACTCACGCACTTCCTGCGCCACGTTGATGAAGTACTGCGCCAGCTGACGCGGGTCACCATCAAAGGCTTCGGCGTTGGTGGTCAGACCGGCCGGGCATTTCACGTTACAGTTTTTCGCCATGACGCATTTCAGCATCATCAGCGCAGTGGTACCAAACTCGAAGCTGTCGCCACCGAGCAGGGCAGATTTGATCACGTCGCTACCGGTCTGCTGTGCACCGGAGCAACGCAGCTGGACTTTATCGCGCAGACCATTGGCACACAGCGCCTGATGGACTTCCGCGATGCCGATTTCAGCCACACGACCGGTATATTTCAGGCTGGTAACGGATGCCGCACCGGTACCACCGGTGTTACCGGCAACGTTGATGACATCCGCACCTGCTTTGGCTACGCCAACCGCGATGGTGCCGATACCTTCGGAGGACACCAGCTTAACGATGACGCGCACGCGTGCTGCTTTACAGTCGTGAATCAGCTGCGCCAGGTCTTCGATGGAATAGGTATCGTGATGTGGCGGCGGTGAAACCAGCTCCACACCCGGTGTACCACCACGAGCGGCCGCAATTTCTACCGTCACTTTCGGTGCCGGTAACTGGCCGCCTTCACCTGGTTTTGCCCCCTGGCCGATTTTAATCTCCAGCTCTTCCAGCATCGGATCGGCAAGGTAGGCCGCCCAGACGCCGAAGCGACCAGATGCCAGCTGTTTGATGCGTGAGGCACGGATGGTGCCGTGGCGTGAATAGTGTTCGCCACCTTCACCACAGTTACTCATGCCGCCAACCATGTTGGTGCCGTGAGCCACCGCTTCGTGTGCCGGTGCCACCAGCGCACCATGGCTCATCGCACCCGACGCGAAGGTACGGGTGATTTCGTGCGCTGGCTGAATCTCTTCCAGCGGCAGCGAAGGCAGGGCAGTAAACAGGCGTGACAGGTAGTCAGCAGCTTTGCCGTAAGCGGTGATGTGCAATGCGCTATTCACCACTTCGCTACTTTCGATCTCGTCGGCGAAACGGGTTTTCAGTGCGCGCGCCAGTGCTGCCAGACGCTCGCTTTCCGGTTTCAGGCCCGCGATGGCATCAACCAGACGCAGGGTAAACTGGTTCAGGCTGCCGTTAACCGCTTCACATTGCAGGCCGCGCGTTGCGAAACCGTTGTTGACCAGCGAATAGCGACCCAGTTTGCGGCCAAATTCGGCTTCGCTATCAACGTGGGTCAGGTCACACGGCAGCGCAAGGATATCGCGCAGCGCCGCCGGACGGCGTTTACGTTCGGCATACATCAGGCTGGAGAACTGACGATAATCCGGCGTGATGGCAAAGTTATCGATGACATCGTTCGGAATGCGTTCGAAGCTGCTGTCTTTAAAGGAGTCAGCTTTAATGCTGAAAGCGTTATCCAGTTTCGCCAGCGTCATCAGACGAATAAAATTATCCTCTTCGCGTGCTTTGTCAGCAAAGCGAATCGGCTGCTCCGTCATATCAATAAAGGTACGCACGGCGATGGTGCCGTAAGAGTGTCCTGCGCCTTCGGCACGTTCTTTAAACAGGCCGAGCAACGGCACTTCTGCCTCACCCTGAATTTTCAGCGAGCTTTGATGCCAGTCAACCGCCATCTGGGCGATAGCCGGGAAGCCCGCGCCACCGACCGGCGTTTTGATATTCGGGAAGTATTTTTTCAGCACCGGATCATTGGTATCGAGGAAGTTCGGCTCGAAGAACTCACCGCAGCTGTAGCTTTCCACGGTACACAGACCCACTTTGCCCATGGTTTTCATCAGCGCTTTTTCTGCGGCTTTGGCATAGCGTTTAAAGGCTTTGTTGCCTTCTTCGCCTTCGCCAAATTTCTCTTCGGCACGCATCTGCACGCCCAGCGGGTACACGGCGGATGCGCCGAAGCCCAGTGTGGCGGCGATATGGTGTGAAGAGATGCTCTGGCCGCTTTCCACCACCAGTGAAACATCCAGACGCAGACCTTCCTGCACCAGACGCTGGTTGATGGCAGACACCATCAGCAGCATCGGGATCGCTGCATGGGTCGAGGAGATATGGCGGTCAGTCAGTACCGCGATACCGCCCTGTTGACGGGCGAAATCCACCACCTGTTGTGCCAGGTCATCAATGGCTTTTTCCAGTGCCGCCGCGTTAGCCGCACGGCTGACGATATCTTTGCCGATAACCGGTTGGTACAGCATCTCAAAGCGCTGGTACGGAGCCACTTTCTGCTCGCGCAGACGCAGCATATCGAGGTGAGTCAGGATTGGGGTCGGCACCACAATCTGCTGGCCTTTGCTGCGGCCCAGATGCGGCTTGGCTCCCAGGGCCACGCGCAGCGTCATACCGTCCGCTTCACGGATGGAGTCGAGCGGTGGGTTGGTGACCTGAGCAAAGCGCTGCGAGAAGTAATGCGCCATACCACCTTCATGATCGGACAGGCCATTAATGGCATTGCCGTAACCCATGGCTGAAATTTTCTCAGCACCGGTTTGCAGCATCGGGTCCATCATGAATTTGAAGCTTTCCTGGTTGTAGTAGTAGGCGACAAAACGCTGATAGGTTTTGAGGTCTCCACTATAACGCAGCGGCGATCCGAGTTTCTCCGCCGGGATCTCCGGCAGATCTTGCAGGTCAATACGGGCTGCACTCAGCAGGGCCGGGTAGTCTTTCTCAGCGGCCAGCTTTTCCAGTGCTTCAACCGTGGTGAAGGAGCGTTTTTCACGGTGATCGTAATACAGCATACCGCCCGCTTCGATACGACCACGGCGCAGGACGCTTTCCGGCGGGAAGGCAATCTGGCCCGCTTCAGACATGGCACCGATATATTCTGCGGTCTCGACGGAACGCAGTGGACGCAGACCGAGACGGTCCAGACGCGCGCCAATCACTTCACCGTTACCAAAGATCAATGCTGCCGGGCCATCGTTCTTCTCTTCATACAGGGAGAAATATTCCAGCATGGCGCGCACTTCAGTTGAGAGCGAGGTGTCGTTCTCCCAGGCTGGCGGCATCATGGAAACCACGGCGTTGATCAGGTCAAGATTGTCTTCCATCAGGCGGCTGTGGATGCTCTGGTCCAGACGTGAGCTGTCTGACTGGCCGTTCGGACGAACGATCTTTTTACCACGCGCTAGCGCCAGTGCGGATTCGGCAATGCGGTTTTTACGGTCAGTGTTCAGTTCACCGTTATGGGCCATCAGGCGGAACGGCTGCGCCATGGTGGTGTGTGGGTCGGTGTTAGTCGAGAAACGAGTATGGAAAAACAGACCGCGAACATGGTGGTCCGGGTCGGTTAAATCTTTAAAATACGGAATGACTTCATTGGAGTTCAGGCGCGCTTTAAAGACCTGGGTGCGCGAGGAAAGCGACAGCGGGTAGAGACCGCCGAATTCGCTTTCAGTAAAGGCCTGAGCTTCAATGTCCAGCAGCGCACGATAGATGCGTTGCTCAAATTCGTTCTGGCTGGCGATGTCCTGCGGGGCAGCAAACACCCATTGCACAATCGGCAGCTGGAATTGCAGGGCAGCCGGGCGCGTTACGCTGCCGTCCAGCGGCATGTCGCGTTTTACCAGCACCGGGAAGTTATAGGCTGCCAGGGTTTCTTCGACCAGACGTTCGGCATTGGCGCGCAGTTCGCCATCTTTAGGCACAAAGAAGTTACCCACGCCAAAACGGCCGGCTTCCAGCGGCTGGCCCGTGATTTTGCGGAAGAAGTGCAGAGAAAGGTCGACGTTTACGCCAGCACCATCACCCACGCCTTCTGCCGACATCCCGCCACGGTGCGGCACTGTGCACAGTGCGCTGTGCGCCATTTGCAGGATCTCATGAGTCTGCTCGCCGTCCTTACGGGTAATGAAACCTACACCACAGCTATCACTGCCCGCTGTTGGATCATACAAGCCATAGGGATAAGGTTTTTGAGTGGACATTGAGGGTTCTCCTTAAACAAACTGCTTTGACATTACCTGCATTATTTCAAGCACAGAGCACTGCTGAGTCAGCTCACAGGCGCTGTATCAATTTCTACCCCGCCCGGTAATAAGCGGGCGTCGCAACACCGAGCAATTCCTCTCAAGACATAGTATGGACGTCCTTGGCGAGTTGCTCTTAAATCCGGGTCTCTTAACTGGAGATAACTTGCATCTAGAGGGAGTCTTCTTGCTGCATAGATATGCCGAGACACTGGCCCGACAGGAAAGCATCCAGCGGAGTTCCAACTTATCGGGAAAGCGTACTCAGGTCAAATTGCCAGCTTTATTGAGGGTAATCTGCTTTTTTGTTGGTTAACAATATGATTTTAATGAATTATTTAAGAAAAAAGTTGTCGATGTACCGGTTGGCAATCCCGCAAGAAGTGTGAGCCGTCTCACTGTGGTGCAGCCTTCAAATCTCTGCACCATGCTGGGGCTGGTGGTGTTTTCAGCATAAAATGCTGTTAAGGACACTTCGTGCACAGGATGTATCTGTTTTTCTTATGGCGTCATATTTGAATCAGGATGGGGGGTGTCATTAGTAAAATTAATCATGCTGGGCGTGCTTAAAACATCGCTTAAGTTGAATGGATATGCAAAAAGGAACAGCAACCATTGGACAATATGGCTGCCAGGGTACTGATTAGCACGGCGTGCTGAGAAATGGGCCGCAAAAGCGCGGCCCTCCAGATTATTCAGTTGGCAGAATTAGTCAAGCGCTTTACGCATAAACACTGTAACGTCGGCGAAATTGCGCTGCAATGCACCATTACGGGGCATAACAACAGCGATACGGCGCGGCCAGTCAGCGCGTATACCCAATAATTGCGCTATCATGAGCCAGATTTCGTTCAGGGAGTGGGTAATGAAACAGATTCGTCTTTTAGCGCAATACTACGTTGATTTGATGGTCAAACTGGGGCTGGTGCGATTTTCGCTGCTGCTGGCCTCGGCACTGGTGGTGCTGGCGATGGTGGTACAGATGGCCGTCACTATGGTGTTGCGTGGCCATGTCGAGAGCATCGATGTGGTGCGTTCGGTATTCTTTGGTCTGCTGATTACACCCTGGGCGGTCTATTTCCTCTCAGTGGTGGTTGATCAACTGGAAGAGTCGCGTCAGCGCCTCTCACGGCTGGTGGATAAGCTGGAAGAGATGCGCACCCGCGATCTTGAGCTGAATCAGCAGATGAAAGAAACCATTACTCAACTCAACCAGGAAATCGCTGACCGTATTAAAGCCGAGCAGGCGCGTGAGCAGGTGATGGATAAGCTGCGCGAAGAAATGGCGCGCCGTGAGCAGGCACAAATTGAACTTGAACAGCAATCCTCCTTCCTGCGCTCTTTCCTTGATGCTTCGCCGGACCTGGTGTTTTACCGCAATATCGATAAGCAATTCTCTGGCTGTAACCGCGCGATGGAGCTGCTCACCGGATTGAGTGAAAAGCAGCTCATTGGTCTGACGCCACGTGATATCTATGATGAAGATGCCGCCACCAAGGTGCTGGAAACCGATGAGAAGGTGTTCCGCCATAATGTGTCGCTGACTTATGAACAGTGGCTGCAATATCCCGATGGGCGCAAAGCCTGCTTCGAAATCCGTAAAGTCCCTTATTACGATCGCGTCGGGAAGCGCAGTGGCCTGATGGGCTTTGGCCGCGATATTACCGAGCGTAAGCGCTACCAGGACGCGCTGGAGAATGCCAGCCGTGAAAAGACCACCTTTATTTCCACCATCAGCCACGAGTTGCGTACCCCACTGAACGGGATTGTCGGGCTGAGCCGCATTCTGCTGGATACTGATCTGAATCAGGAGCAGCTTAAATACCTGAAAACCATCCATGTGTCGGCCATCACCCTCGGCAACATCTTTAATGATGTGATCGAGGTGGACAAGATTGAGCGGCGTAAAGTGCAGCTGGATAACCAGCCGCTCGATTTCACCGGTTTCCTGTCCGATCTGGAAAACCTCTCCGGCCTGCTGGCGCAGCCGAAAGGGCTGAAGTTCGTCATGTCACCTGAACTGCCGCTGCCACACAAAATTTGTGCCGATGGCACGCGCCTGCGACAGATCCTGTGGAACCTGATTGGCAATGCGGTGAAGTTCACCCAGCAGGGCGAAATCGTGGTGCGTGTCGCTTATGGTCAGGATGAAACCCTGCGTTTTGAGGTGGAAGACTCCGGCATGGGTATCCCGCAGGAGGAACAGGACAAAATCTTCGCCATGTATTATCAGGTGAAAGACCAGCATGGTGGCAAACCGGCAACGGGCACCGGTATCGGGCTGGCAGTGTCACGCCGCCTGGCACAGGCGATGGGCGGCGATATCAGCGTGCGTAGCGTGCAGGGGCAGGGTTCCTGCTTCATTGTCGAGATCAAGGCTCCACGCGTCGCGGAAGAGGTTGAGGATGACAACCTTGACGACAGCATGCCGCTGCCCGCGCTACATGTCCTGTTAGTGGAGGATATTGAGCTGAACGTGATCGTGGCACGTTCGGTGCTGGAGAAACTGGGTTGCAGCGTTGAAGTGGCGATGACCGGTACCGCAGCACTGGAGATGTTCGATCCCGAGGAGTTCGATCTGGTGCTGCTGGATATTCAGCTGCCGGACATGACAGGCCTTGACGTATCGCGCGCCATTCATCAGCGTCATGCGGGTGAGATATTGCCACCGCTGGTGGCACTGACTGCCAACGTGCTGAAAGACAAAAAAGAGTATCTGGATGCGGGCATGGATGAGGTGCTGAGTAAACCACTGGCGGTACCGGCGCTGACGGCGATGATTAAGAAGTTCTGGGATTATCAACCTGAAGCGGATACGCCGGTGGCAGCCCCTCAGGCCGAGGAGAAAACCCGTGCGCTGCTCGATGTGCCGATGCTGGAGCAATATATCGAGCTGGTGGGGCCAGGATTGATCACCCAGAGTCTGACGATGTTTGAAAAGATGATGCCGGGTTATCTTGATGTGCTGGATTCCAACATGATGGCGCGTGACCAGAAAGGCATTGCTGAAGAAGGGCATAAAATCAAAGGCGCAGCGGGTTCTGTTGGTCTGTTGCATCTGCAAAAGCTGGCGAAACAAATTCAGTCACCGGAGTTACCTGCATGGTGGGATAATGTTCAGGAATGGATTGATGAGTTAAAACAGGAATGGCGACACGACGTGAACGTATTACGTGAGTGGGTAGCCGCGCGGGAAAGTAACAAGCCTTAGAAAAAAATGACCCCAGTCGAAACTGGGGTGCGCGAATACTGCGCCAACACCAGGGAAATTGTCGCTGTTGCTATTATTTGAGGTCTATCCTGAGCAACAGCGTGGTATTGGTTAACGCTTCCAAAACACCTTAGCAAATTCGTCATCAGTTGTGACAAGATTCATTAAATTGTGTGATGTTGAGCAGCGTTTAAATACAGAAAACATTAATTTGATGACACAGTCAAGCAAGGAATCAATTTCTTTGCCTCATTGTGTTATTTTTGACCAAATGTTCTATTTTTGCTGTGATCATAACGTGCTGAAGCGGCAGAAAAACCCGACAAGCGCAGCGAAAGCCAGCTGGTGGCAAAATTTTTGTTTTTTTTCAGGTTAACCGACTGAAAAATGGTGCGAATATGGGAAGAGTGCCCGGGTTATCCAAAACGTTTTGGAAACCGTCGACAGAAAGTTCCGGTTTATGGTTTTAACCCTGTATGTAAACCAAATGTCATATAAAATGCTTTACCACAAATGGCGGAAGTCACAGAGTATCTGCTGCGAAATTACACATTTTTTTCATAATGCTTTCGTTAATCAATGAACATGCTCAAACGCTGAGAAGGCTTAATGTTAAGTATGGTGAATCATTTGGTGTGACTCATATCACATTCGGTTAATTGTCCATAACGAACTCTTCCGATGAGAGTTTGAACATGGAACCGATTCCTTAATAGCGGAAGTGATTGATGTATTTGGCTCTATTAAAGGAACGATAGTTGCGCAGGTAATGACTTTGTTTGATAAATCAACTGGTCACTGAGTAATTTTTAGCACCCGGGTGTCGCTGAGTGTTATCGTGACCGGAGTGATTGATTAATACAGGGAACAGGTAAGAGTAAATTTGATGAGTAAGAATAAAGGGAAACTTCGGCAACGTATTAAAGTGATAATGGCAAAATTCCTGCTCGCCTGGTTGGGTATTTGGCTGGCGGCAATTTTGTTGTTTTCTTTTTTGCCGGTACCTTTCTCCGCGGTGATGGTGCAACGACAGCTCGGGGCCTGGCTGAGCGGCAATTTTGATTACGTGGCGCATTCCGATTGGGTCAGTATGGATCAGATCTCTCCGTGGATGGCGCTGGCGGTGATTGCTTCTGAAGATCAAAAATTCCCGGTCCACTGGGGATTTGATGTGCAAGCGATCCAGTCGGTGCTCGATAACGAAGGGGATGAACGCATGCGAGGTGCGTCGACGCTTTCACAGCAGACCGCAAAAAATCTGTTCCTGTGGGATGGGCGCAGTTGGGTGCGAAAAGGTCTGGAAGCCGGGCTGACGGTGGGTATTGAAACCGTATGGACCAAGCGCCGGATTCTGACGGTCTATCTGAATATCGCGGAATTGGGCAATGGGGTATTCGGTGTGGAGGAGGCGTCACAACGTTATTTCCACAAACCCGCCAGCCGTCTGACGATGTCGGAAGCGGCTCTGCTGGCGGCAGTCCTGCCGAATCCGATCCGTTTCCGCGCCGACGCGCCTTCAGGCTATATTCGTCAACGCCAGCAATGGATCATGCGGCAGATGCGCCAGCTGGGTGGGGAAGGTTTTCTGAATCGCTACAAGTTGCACTGAGGCGATTAATCTTCGTCGAAACCCGCTTCAAACAATTCGATCACCGCAGCCAGTGCCTGAGTCTCTTCCGGTCCGCTGGCTTCGATCTCAATATGGCCCCCTTTAGCGGAATCCAGCATCAGCAGTGCGATTACGCTGCTGGCTTCGGCTTCCGTTCCGGCTTCATTGCGTAGTAGTACTTCAGCGTCGAAACTCTGCACCAGCTCAAACAGTTTCATGGCCGGGCGGGCATGCATCCCCAGCTTGTTACGAATCTCAACGGTCTGCTTCACGGTCATGATTTGCGTTTTTCCAGGGTGCGATGACGGGACTGCACATTTTTTCCACGTGAGCGGAAGTAATCGGCCAGCTGTTCGGCAATGTACACCGAACGGTGTTTACCCCCGGTACAGCCAATGGCGACAGTGAGGTAACTGCGATTATTGGTTTCCAGCATCGGCAGCCACAGCTCAAGGTAACTGCGCGTCTGGTAGATAAAGTTATGTACTTCGGTATGTCGATCGAGAAACGCCGCCACCGGACGATCGAGGCCGGTCATCGGACGCAGTTTCGGATCCCAGTGCGGGTTAGGCAGAAAACGAACATCAAAGACATAATCGGCATCGATTGGAATACCATGTTTGAAGCCAAAGGATTCAAACACCATGGTCAATTCACGTTCGCGTTTACCCAGCAGACGGGTCCGCAGCATCTCGGCCAGCTCATGCACCGACATCTCCGAGGTGTCGATAATCAGATCGGCGCGTGAACGCAGCGGCTCCAGCAGATCGCTTTCCTCATCAATGGCGCTCTCCAGTGACAGGTTTTTACTGGAAAGCGGATGCAGGCGGCGGGTATCGCTGTAGCGACGAATCAGCGTGTTGCGATCGGCATCTAGAAACAAAAGCTGCGGCGCAAAGGACTCCGGCAGATTATTGAGGGCAGTTTCAAAAATCTCCGGCGATTCGGGCATGTTCCGCACGTCAATACTGACGGCGGCTGAGATATTGCGTTCGGTTAACGTATTTGCCAGTTCGGGCAGCAGCACCACTGGCAGATTATCGACACAGTAGAATCCCATGTCCTCAAGCGCACGCAACGCGACTGATTTTCCTGAGCCTGACCGACCGCTAACGATCATCAGCACCATCACATTTCTCCCGTTTTAAACCGGCACCCTGGCCGGTAAAAGTGTCTGTCGCTTAAGGATGGTCGTCCTGTGCTTCTGTGATAATGGCATAGAGTTCTTCATCGTTCTGCGCTGCGCGCAGACGACGACAGACGGTTTTATCTGCCAGGCGTTTAGCCACCAGCGATAGCGTATGCAGATGGGTTTTACACTGGTCCGCCGGCACCAGCAGCGCAAACAGCAGGTCTACTGGCTGATTGTCGACCGCGTCAAAGGCGATCGGCTGATCGAGGCTGATAAACACACCTACGGCGCGCAGGGTGTCTTCCTCCAGCTTGCCATGCGGAATAGCAATGCCATTGCCAATACCGGTACTGCCCATGCGTTCACGGGTGAGGATTGCTTCGAAAAGCGTCTGGTGAGGCAGATTGAGCTGCTTAGCTGCCAGCTCGCTGATAATTTCCAGCGCACGTTTTTTACTCTGGCAGTGTACGCCGCTGCGGGTGCAGTCCAGCGTGAGGACCGAGCTCAATTCCAGTGTCAGATCGTTGTTCATCATCGTTTCACTTGCGAGTTCACATAGCCGCGAGGATCACCCACTTTAACCCGTTAGCGGGGAAAATGCAGGTTCTCCTGTTGGCGCTTGCGCAGATGACAAAACGGGGCGGTCAGCCCGCCCCATTCTGTGCTCTGAGTGCCGAACCGGTCAGCACTCTGCAAGCGTGAAGGTTAGTGTTTTTTCAGTTTGTCTTTATGTTTAGTCAACTGACGGGAAAGCTTGTCGATCAATCCGTCAATGGCCGCGTACATATCTTCCGCTTCCGATGTCGCGTGCAACTCCCCGCCGTTCACATGCAAGGTTGCATCAGCAATCTGCGTTACCTTCTCCACTTTCAGAACAATATAGACCTGATTGATACGATCAAAATAGTGTTCCAGTTTGGCAAATTTGCTATTTACAAATTCGCGCAGCGGTTCGGTAATCTCTACATTCAGTCCGGTAAGGTTTATCTGCATAGGTCTTCCTTCTCAATACATTCAAACCAGCTGTTTACGCTGATTCGAGGGCGGGATGGACAAAGACTCGCGATACTTAGCAACCGTACGGCGGGCCACCATGATGCCCTGTTCAGATAACATGGAGGTCAGTTTGCTGTCGCTCAAGGGTTTTGCGGGGTTTTCCGCAGAGATCAATTTTTTCACCAGCGCACGTATTGCCGTGGAAGAGGCTTCGCCACCGCCTTCGGTGTTCACATGGCTGGAGAAAAAATACTTCAGTTCAAAGATGCCACGCGGGCTATGTAAATACTTCTGCGTGGTGACGCGCGAAATCGTGGATTCATGCATATCCACGGCTGAGGCGATATCCGCCAGCACCATGGGGCGCATATACTCCTCGCCCTGCTCAAAGAACGCCTGCTGCTGCTCGACAATACAACGTGTCACTTTCAGCAGCGTGTCGTTGCGGCTCTCCAGGCTCTTAATCAGCCATCGGGCTTCCTGTAGGTTGCTGCGGATGAACTGGCTATCGCTGTCGTTACGCGCAGCTCCGCCCATCGCGGCATAATGCTGGTTGATTTTCAGACGTGGCACGCTGTCAGCATTCAGTTCGACCGTCCAGCGTGTGCCGGTTTTGCGTACCAGCACATCAGGAATGACATATTCCGGTTCGCTGGTATTCACCGACTGGCCCGGACGCGGATCGAGCGACTGAATCAGCAGCATGGCATCTTTCAACACATCTTCTTTCAGACGCGTCACCCGCATCAGACTGCGGAAATCATGATTGGCCAGCAGGTCGAGATGTTCACTGACGATGAGGCGCGCTTCGGCCAGCATCGGTATATCACTGGCATATTGTGAAAGCTGGACCAGCAGACAATCACGTAAATCACGTGCACCGACACCGACCGGGTCAAAACGCTGCACGCGTTTCAGTACCGCTTCCACTTCGTCCAGCGTCAGCTCCTCATCGCCAATGCTGTCGCAGATATCCTGCAACGTCACGGTGAGGTAGCCGGTATCGTCAATCGCATCCACAATCGAGGTCGCAATGGCACGGTCAGTATCAGTAAAGGGCGTCAGCTCGACCTGCCACATCAGGTAGTCCTGCAATGACTGCGTCGTCTCCCCCTGGTACACCGGCAATTCATCATCCTGATAATCGGTCCCGGTGCCTGAAGGCGTACCGGCGGTGTAGATCTCATCCCAGGTGGCGTCGAGCGGCAACTCTTCCGGCATATCCTTTTGTTCGAGTGCCTCTCGAGTATCGAGCGCTTCGCTCTCCTGATATTCCCGTGTGTCTACTTCTTCATGGAGATCTGATTGTTCAAGCAATGGATTGCTTTCCAGCGCCAGTTGTAATTCCTGCTGGAGTTCAAGCGTAGAGAGTTGCAGCAAGCGGATTGCCTGCTGCAGCTGGGGTGTCATCGCCAGCTGTTGGCTGAGCCTGAGTTGCAAACCTTGCTTCATAATCCGGATTGAATTTCCTAAGCAAACGTCGGAGGTTACGACACCTTATCAGAGTCTGAACTCTTCGCCCAAATAAACACGCTTAACCTGCTCATCTGCAAGTATTTCATCGGGGGTGCCGTGGGCAATCAAATGCCCCTGGCTGACGATGTAAGCGCGTTCACAAACGGCAAGGGTTTCGCGCACGTTGTGGTCGGTGATCAACACGCCCAGCCCGCTATCGCGCAGATGCTCAATGATCTTCTTGATATCAATGACGGAAATGGGGTCGACACCCGCAAACGGTTCATCCAGCAGGATGAATTTAGGGTTGGCGGCCAGTGCACGGGCAATCTCCACACGGCGGCGTTCACCACCGGAAAGCGCCTGACCCATGCTGTCACGCAGGTGCTCAATGTGGAACTCTTCCATTAGTTCATTGGCACGGTCCTGGCGCTGTTCTTCGCTAAGATCATCACGAACCTGCAATACCGCCATCAGGTTGTCGTAAACGCTCAGGCGACGGAAAATCGATGCTTCCTGCGGCAGATAACCAATGCCACGGCGCGCGCGCGCATGCAGTGGCAGGATACTGATGTCTTCATCATCAATGACGATGCGACCGGCATCACGCGGCACAATACCTACCACCATGTAGAAGGTGGTGGTTTTACCGGCCCCGTTGGGACCCAGCAGGCCGACGATTTCGCCGGATTTCACCTGCAGGCTAACGTCTTCTACCACGCGGCGGCCTTTATAGGCTTTCGCCAGGTTTTCAGCGATCAGTGTGGCCATAGAAATTAGTTACTCTTCTTTTGGCTCTGGGATGAACCGTTTTTGTCCTGCAACTGCGACGGCACCAGTACGGTGGTCACGCGTTTGCTCTGGCCCTGACTGAAGGCCTGCATTTTCTGTTCTTTCACCAGATAGGTGATGCGATCACCTTTGATATTGCTATCCAGCTGCTCAATGTAAGCGTTGCCAGTCAGCTCAACAAAGTCATTGGCCAGTTCGTAGTGCAGCTTGGCAGCATGGCCTTGTACCGGCTTGCCGTTATCCTGCATTTGATAGAAAGTCGCGGGGTTGCCCCAGGCATCAACGATGGTTTTTTTGCTATCGCCGCCCGGACGGGTCACCACCACTTTGTCAGCGGTGATTTTGATCGATCCCTGGGTCACGATCACATTGCCGGTGAAGGTGGCGACATTACCCTGCAAATCCAGCGCCTGGTTTTCTGAAACGATATTGACGGGTTTGTCCGAGTCTCCTGTTAATGCCAGAGCGGGCAGACTGGTGGCTAACAGGGCGCTGACCAGCAGTAACTTAAGGCTGTTTTTGTTCATTTTGGATTTCATAGGAGGATTTGACCTTTTCAATCAACTCGGCATTTTTTGTCCGTAAGTTGCCGCGCATCTTCATGCCAGTAGAGTTAAAACTGCGGCCATAAAGGGTGACCTGATCGTCTGAAGTGACATCCTGGGTAACCAGATTGACTACCGCATTATCCGTTTTGATGCGCTGTAACTCGGAATCCTGCGTCAGGGTGTTTACTTCAACGTGGCCGTATAGATAGAGCATACGATCTTTGGTGAGCTTTGCCTTATCCGAGCGAACAGACCAGGTTGGAATTTTGTTCACGTCATAGGTGGTCATCACCGGATTTTCGAACCAGCTCAGTTGATCGGCATCAAAGTAGGTAACTTTATCCGAAATCAGCTTATAGGCCAGCGCACCATCGGGATTGTATACCACGGTGTGAGAAGTCGAGCTGGTATAGGTCGGCTCCTGATCGTTGGTGGCAACCGGTGTTTTGCTCTCATCCTGGTTGGTAAGATTCCAGCCGATCAGCACCAGAGCGATTAAGGCCAGAATCAGCGTTATCCAACGCCTGCTTTTACTCATACTGATTGCCCTTTGGCATCCTCAAATTTATTCTGCGCCATTAAGATCAGATCGCAAAGTTCACGTACTGCACCGCGGCCACCGGCAATGCGGGTGACGTAATGCGCGCGCGGCAGCAGAATCGGGTGCGCATCGGCAACGGCGACACTGAGACCGACTCGCGCCATGACCGGCCAGTCGATCAGGTCATCACCGATATACGCTACCTGTTCGGCAGATAATGACAGTTTATCCAGGAGTTCACGCCAGGCCAAAAGCTTATCCGATTGTCCCTGATAAAGATGCGTAATGCCGAGGGTTTTACAACGATCTTCCATCAGTCTGGCATTGCGGCCGGTAATAATAGCCACTTCGATGCCCGAGGTCAGCAGGCAACGAATGCCATAACCATCGCGTACGTTAAAGGCTTTCAATTCTTCGCCGCTGTTGCCCATGTAAATCAGGCCGTCTGACATCACACCATCAACGTCACAAATCAGCAGGCGGATTTGCGCTGCTCGCGCCATGATTTCTGCGCTCACCGGACCATAGCAGGTTTCCACTGCGGGTGTTTCAACACTCATGTTCTTTTCCTGTTCAGACCACGCCGGCGCGCAGCATGTCATGCATATGTACCACACCGAGCAGGCGATCGTCATCGGCCACCAGCAATGCAGTGATGTTTTTGTTTTGCATCAGGTTAAGGGCATCCACCGCCAGCAGATTGGGGCGTACGCGGATGCCACCACGGGTCATCACATCCTGAATGCGGGCTGACTGGAAATCGATACCCATATCAAACACCCGGCGTAAGTCACCGTCGGTGAAGATACCTTCAATTTTCATCAGATCATCGACGATCACCGTCAGACCGAGATTTTTCCGCGTAATTTCCAGCAACGCATCACGCAATGATGCATCACGCGTGACATGAGGGATCTCGTCGCCACTGTGCATGATGTCACTGACATGCAGTAACAGTTTACGCCCCAATGCGCCACCTGGATGGGACAATGCAAAATCTTCCTGCGTAAAGCCGCGCGCTTCCAGCAGTGCCACCGCCAGCGCATCCCCCATCACCAGCGTGGCGGTGGTGCTGGTGGTGGGGGCCAGACCGAGCGGGCAGGCTTCCTGCGGCACTTTTACGCATAGATGGACATCGGCGGCCCGGCCCATTGCGCTATCGGCACGGCTGGTGATACAGATCAGCTGAACTTTCTGGCGTTTCAGCACCGGTACCAGCGCGAGTATCTCGTTTGACTCACCGCTGTTCGAAATGGCAATCACCACATCGTTGGTACTGACCATCCCCAGATCGCCATGGCTGGCTTCTGCAGGATGAACAAAGAATGCGGGCGTGCCGGTGCTGGCGAAGGTCGCGGCGATCTTTTTGCCAATATGTCCGGACTTGCCCATCCCCATCACCACCACTTTACCCCGACAGGCAAAGATCATTTTGCAGGCGCGTGAGAAGTCGTCATTTATATATTGATCGAGTTGTTCCAGGCCTTCACGCTCAATACGCAGCACCGCTCTGCCTGCCTGTTGAAAGTCAAAATCCGGTTGCTGATGTGACATACTCAGTCTGTCCTTTATTAACCTGTGATAAACATGGGGCTAAGCCACAGCCAGCACACCCACACGATAAATCCTGCTAACAATAAGGCACCTGCCGCCCGGCCAATTCGGCGTCGGCGTTGCAGGCACAACAGGGCGAACAGCACGCTGACACCCAACATCACCCAGTAATCACGGGCAAAGGCATGGGGATCAATGCTGCCCGGATGAATCAACGCGGGCAGGCCCAGAACAATGGCCAGATTAAAAATATTGGCACCGATCAGGTTGCCGATGGCGATATCGTCCTCGCCTTTCATCGCACCAGCGATGACGGTAGCTAGTTCCGGCAGGCTGGTGCCAACGGCGATTAACGTCAACCCCATCACCAGTTCGCTTACGTCGAAGTAATCGGCAAATACGGTCGCGTTATCGATCACCATGCGGGTAGACATCGGCAGGATCAGCAGTGCAACGGCGAGCCACAGAAAGGCAACGGTATTGCCGCTCTCGTCACGCGGCAGCTCCGCCAATTGTTCGCGCGTTAAGGTGTCGTTATTTTCACGCTCGGCCCGCCGTGCGATCCGGATCGCCACCAGCAGATAACCCAGCGCAATCAGCAGCAAGGCTACGCCATCAAGGCGGCTGAGATAATTATCAAACAACATAATCCCGCTCAGCAATGAGACCAGCAGCATTAACGGGAGTTCGCGGCGAATCAGATTGGAATGGACGGTTAGAGGATGCAGCAGGGCCGCTCCGCCGAGGATTAACAGAATATTAGTGATGTTCGAACCCAGCGCAGTGCCTACTGCTAAATCCATCTGTCCGTGCTGCGCCGCTGAAAAAGAGACGATCAATTCAGGGAGCGAAGTGCCGATGCTGACCACGGTCATGCCGATGATTAACGGGGGTATGCCGAAGGATCGACTGAGGATCGCGGCACTGAATACTAATCGGTCAGCGCCGTAAGCCAGTAAAATCAATCCAATGAACAGCAGGGCAGTGGCTACGAACATGAAAAATCCTTGATGGCCAGATGTGTCGGCACGCGTTGCCCGACGGGTATAAACATTAGTGCAGTGAAACAGGCGCTGATTTTGACTGTCTGAGAGGCAAAAGTAAATTTTAAGGCTATTTTCGCCAAACCGGGTGGGTAAGTTTCTGTAAAACTCTCGTGCATCTTGGACTTACAGGCTACCATCCCGGGATACGATAACGCCCGATCCCCATTAAGAGGTAAAGATGATCCAGCAGCAAACGAATCTGGTTGAGGTTCGTGGCGTGAGCTTTTCGCGCGGAGATCGCACCATCTTCGACGACATTTCATTAACGGTGCCCGAAGGTAAAGTGACCGCCATTATGGGGCCATCAGGCATTGGGAAAACTACGCTGTTGCGCCTGATTGGTGGCCAGCTCCAGCCAGATAAAGGTGAAATCTGGTTTCGTGACGAAAACATTCCCTCACTTTCACGCCGCAGATTGTATGAAGTGCGTAAAAAAATGAGCATGTTATTTCAGTCAGGTGCACTTTTTACCGATCTCAGCGTCTTTGATAACGTGGCCTGGCCGCTGCGGGAGCATACGCAACTTCCGCCATCGCTGTTGCACAGCACGGTGATGATGAAGCTGGAAGCGGTAGGATTGCGTGGTGCGGCACAACTCAAACCGGCGGAACTCTCCGGCGGGATGGCGCGCCGTGCGGCGCTGGCGCGTGCGATCGCGCTGGAACCGGATCTGATCATGTTCGATGAACCCTTTGTCGGCCAGGATCCGATCACCATGGGGGTATTGGTAAAATTGATCGACGAGCTGAACCACGCGTTGGGGGTGACCTGCATCGTGGTTTCGCACGACGTGCCAGAGGTCTTGAGCATTGCCGATCATGCCTATATTGTTGCCGGGCAAAAAATTATTGCTCAGGGAAGCGCGCCTGAATTGCGGACCAACCCCGATCCACGCGTGCGTCAGTTTATTGAAGGGCATGCGGACGGCCCGGTGCCGTTCCGCTTTCCGGCCGGGGATTATCTGGCCGATTTGACCCATGCAGGGAGAACCTAAGCTGATGTTGTTAAAGGCGCTGGCGTCACTTGGACGTCAGGGGATTAACACCTGTGCGGCATTTGGCCGGGCAGGGATGATGCTGTTTCATGCGCTGGTGGGAAAACCGGCGTTTCGCAAACATGCACCGTTGCTGATCAAGCAACTCTACAGCGTGGGCGTAATGTCTCTGCTGATCATTATCGTCTCCGGGCTGTTTATCGGCATGGTGCTTGGGTTGCAGGGCTATCTGGTCCTGACCACCTACAGCGCGGAAACCAGTCTCGGCATGTTGGTGGCGTTGTCGCTGCTGCGCGAACTCGGCCCGGTGGTTACCGCGTTGTTGTTCGCCGGGCGTGCCGGTTCGGCGCTGACCGCAGAAATTGGTCTGATGAAAGCCACAGAGCAGCTCTCCAGCATGGAAATGATGGCGGTTGACCCGTTGCGACGCGTGGTATCACCACGTTTCTGGGCCGGTTTTATCAGTATGCCGCTGCTGGCGCTGATTTTTACGGCGGTGGGGATTGCCGGTGGTGCGCTGGTTGGCGTCAGCTGGAAAGGTATTGATCCTGGCTTCTTCTGGTCAGCGATGCAGAACGCGGTGGATTTCCGCACTGATATTATCAACTGCATTATCAAAAGCGCGGTTTTCGCCATTACGGTGACATGGATTGCGCTGTTCAACGGTTATGATGCTATCCCCACGTCGGAGGGGATCAGCCGGGCAACGACGCGTACCGTGGTACATGCTTCACTGGCGGTACTCGGTTTGGATTTTGTGCTGACAGCACTGATGTTTGGGAAATGATGCAATGCAAAGCAAGAAAAACGAAATTTGGGTAGGCGTCTTCATGCTGCTGGCACTACTGGCACTGCTGTTTCTCAGCCTGCGTGTTGCTGACCTGAAATCACTGGGGACTGAACCCACATGGAAGCTATATGCCACCTTCGATAACATCGGCGGCCTGAAAGTGAGCTCGCCGGTCAAGATTGGCGGTGTGGTGATTGGTCGTGTGACGGATATTTCGCTGGATGATAAAACCCTGTCGCCGCGCGTCACCATGGACATCAGCGACCAATACGCCAACAAAATACCGGACACCAGCTCACTGGCGATTCGTACCCAGGGATTACTGGGGGAACAGTTCCTGGCGCTCAATCTTGGCTTCGATGACCCGGATCTGGGGTCGTCTATGCTAAAAGATGGCGGCACGCTGCGTGATACCAAATCAGCGATGGTGCTGGAAGATTTGATTGGCCAGTTCCTTTACAAGAGCGGCGACAACAAAAACGATAACAAACAACAGGGTGCGGAGAGCGCGCCTGCAGCAACTGAATAACCCCAGAGGTAAAACACGATGTTTAAACGTTTACTGATGATTGCCATGCTGGCCATCGTTCCACTGGCCGTGACGGCAGCGGACCAGAGCAATCCCTATAAACTGATGGATGAAGCGGCGGCGAAAACCTTCACTCGCCTGAAGAACGAGCAACCGAAGATCAAGCAGGATCCTAATTATCTGCGTGATATCGTGCGTCAGGAATTGCTGCCCTATGTGCAGATCAAGTATGCGGGTGCGCTGGTGTTAGGTCGTTACTACCGTGATGCCACACCGGCACAGCGTGATGCTTACTTCGCGGCCTTTGGCGATTATCTGGCACAGGCATATGGCCAGGCGCTGGCACTCTACCACGGTCAGACCTATCAAATTCAGCCTGAACAGCCGATTGGCGATGCCGATATTGTGGCAATCCGTGTCACCATTCTCGATCCGAGCGGTCGTCCACCGGTACGCCTTGATTTCCAGTGGCGCAAAAACAGCCGTACGGGTAACTGGCAGGCCTACGATATGGTGGCAGAAGGCATCAGTATGATCACCACCAAACAGAATGAGTGGGGCGATTTGCTGCGTACCAAAGGTATCGATGGTCTGACCGCGCAGTTGAAAGCCTCTGCGGCTCAGCCAATCACTCTGGATAAGCAGCAATAATGAGCGAACCGTTACGCTGGCAGCGTACTGCCAGCACGCTGGCCCTGAGTGGCAAGCTGGACCGTGACACCTTGCTGTCCTTGTGGCAGGAACGGGAAACGGCCATGGTGAATATTGAGACCATTGATGTGGCTGCACTCGACAGGGTGGACTCAGCCGGACTGGCGCTGTTGGTTCATTTGCGCGAGATTGCCAGGGCGCAGGGCAGCACGCCGCTGTTTAGCGGTATCACGGATAAACTTCAGTCACTGATTACGCTGTATAATCTGCAGCAGATTATTGTTTCTGCGGAAAAAATAGCCTGATTATTGCCCTTAATGATAAAGCCCCTGATTTTTTCAGGGGCTTTTGCGTATTTAAGAGTCAGACGCTTTCCTCTAAGATGTCTGCCTTATTATTATCAACTTGAAGCAAAGAGCGATGGAAAATAGTGAAGTTCAGGCGGTGCTGATGCAGGCGTTGCCATTAGAAGAAGTGCATGTTCTCAGCAACGACGGTAGCCACTTTCAGGTGATTGCGGTCGGCGAGATGTTCGGCGAGCTGAGCCGGGTTAAAAAACAGCAGGCTGTGTATGCGCCACTGATGGAATACATTGCGGATAATCGCATTCATGCGGTTTCCATAAAAACTTATACTCCTGCCGAGTGGGCGCGCGATCGTAAACTTAACGGTTTCTAAGCGCACTGCTTTGGTGCGCCCGCGCAGGCGGGCTTGTTTGATTGATAATTGAGAACCGTGTTAATGGACAAATTTCGTGTGCAAGGCCCCACCCGTTTGAGTGGTGAAGTGACCATTTCCGGGGCGAAAAACGCTGCGCTGCCAATTCTGTTTGCAGCGCTGCTGGCAGAAGAGCCGGTAGAGATTCAGAATGTGCCGAAACTGCGTGACATCGACACCACCATGAAGCTGCTGAGTCAGCTGGGTGCCCAGGTCGAGCGTAATGGTTCGGTGCACGTTGATGCGCGCGAAGTTAATGTCTTCTGTGCGCCTTATGACCTGGTGAAAACCATGCGTGCTTCGATCTGGGCGCTGGGACCGCTGGTTGCGCGTTTTGGTCAGGGGCAGGTTTCACTGCCGGGTGGTTGTGCCATTGGCGCACGTCCGGTTGATCTGCACATCACTGGCCTTGAGCAACTGGGTGCAGAGATCAAACTGGAAGAGGGCTATGTTAAAGCCTCAGTTGATGGTCGTCTGAAGGGCGCGCATATCGTGATGGACAAAGTGAGCGTCGGTGCCACGGTGACCATCATGAGTGCGGCAACGCTGGCAACAGGCACTACTATCATTGAAAACGCTGCGCGTGAACCGGAAATTGTTGATACAGCGAACTTCCTGAACACCCTGGGTGCAAAAATCAGCGGTGCTGGTACCGATAAAATCACCATTCAAGGCGTAGAACGTCTGGGTGGCGGTGTTTATCGTGTCCTGCCGGACCGTATCGAAACCGGTACTTTCCTCGTTGCTGCTGCGATTTCGCGTGGCAAAGTGGTGTGTCGCAACACTCAGCCTGACACCCTGGATGCGGTACTGGCTAAACTGCGTGACGCCGGTGCGGATATTGAAACCGGTGCCGACTGGATTAGCCTCGATATGCACGGTAAGCGCCCAAAAGCGGTTAACGTTCGCACTGCACCGCATCCGGGTTTCCCGACCGATATGCAGGCGCAATTTACGCTGCTGAACCTGGTGGCTGAAGGCACCGGTGTGATCACCGAGACCATTTTCGAAAACCGCTTTATGCACATCCCTGAACTGATTCGTATGGGCGCGCATGCGGAGATCGAAAGCAATACCGCAATTTGTCACGGCGTGGAGACGCTGTCGGGTGCGCAGGTTATGGCGACCGATTTACGTGCATCAGCCAGTCTGGTGCTGGCGGGTTGCATTGCGGAAGGTACTACGCTGGTTGATCGTATTTACCATATCGATCGTGGTTACGAGCACATCGAAGATAAACTGAAAGCTATGGGTGCCAATATCGAGCGCGTTAGCGGCGAATAATTGTCTTCCAGGCTTTAATGAGAAAACCAGCCGTACTGCGGCTGGTTTTTTTTGGCTACACGAGCATCACTCTGAAGATTGAGGCACCTTTTTTGGCTTCGGGCGCCCCGTGCGTTTCCGCAAACGCTGAGTCTTAGGATCAAAATAACGGCTTGGCCAGATCTCCGCAGGGTGTACACCCAAGGCGTTGGCAATCAACCACTCTCCTTTGGGCCAGGAACGGGAAATGGCATTCGCCAGAGTCGATGAACTCAGGCCCGATTTACGCGATAACGCTGCCATTGTGGTTCCTTTCTTACGCAGCTTTGCAATGATGTCTGCCGGGTGCCAGTCTTGTTTCCATGCATGCATAAACGCTCTTCTCCATGTCCATGTTGTCTTCTCATCCTTCGGGTGAGGGATTCTTTCCGGTGTAGTAATATCTGGAAATATACGGAAGTATATAGCAAATGGCTCCAGTAATTTTCCAGTAAAATCGTAACCATTGCTTGTAACTGCGAACTGTTTCGCAAAAGCACTGCAAATAATGAAAAGACGTACAAGGGAAGTGAGAGCAGGAAAAGGGGGCCAGAGCTGGCCCCGCAGGGATCAATAATCGCGTTGTACAGACATGTGGGCTAATGCTTCAAGGGCGCTACGCCACGGGCTTTCTGGCAGTGCTTCCAGGGCAGCAATGGCTTTATCAGCTTCTTCTTCCGCGCGCTGCCGCGTCCATTCCAGCGAACCACACTGGCGCATTGCTTCCAGCACCGGTTCCAGTAAATGGCGACCATTACCTTCTTCAATCGCGCGGCGAATCATCTGCGCCTGTTCTGGTGAACCGTTACGCATCGCATGCAGCAGGGGCAGTGTGGGTTTGCCTTCGCTCAGGTCATCTCCAGTATTTTTGCCCAGCGTCTCGCCGTCCGCGCTGTAATCCAGTAAATCGTCAATTAACTGGAAAGCGGTGCCAATATAGCGTCCATAATCCTGCAGCGCTTTTTCCTGCGCCGGGGTGGCTTCGGCCAGAATCGCTGATGCCTGTGAAGCGGCTTCAAACAGACGGGCGGTTTTGCTGTAAATCACCCGCATGTAATTTTCTTCAGTGATGTCCGGATCGTTGACGTTCATCAACTGCAAAACTTCGCCTTCGGAGATGACGTTCACCGCTTCAGACATCAGCGCAAGGATCTTCAGGGATCCCATACTGGTCATCATCTGGAAAGCACGGGTATAGATAAAATCACCCACCAGCACACTGGCCGCATTGCCAAATGCGGCATTGGCTGTGGCTTTACCACGGCGCATATCGGATTCATCCACGACATCGTCATGCAGCAGCGTGGCGGTGTGGATAAATTCGATCAGCGCCGCATTGGTGACATGTTGCGAACCCTGGTAATTCAGTGCACGTGCAGACAACACGGCTATCATCGGGCGAATGCGTTTTCCACCGCCACTGATGATGTAATGGCCCAACTGGTTAATCAGCGAGACATCTGAATTCAACTGGTCGAGGATGGTCTGGTTGACGGCCGCCATGTCCTGCGCGGTTAATTCATTAATCTGTTCTAAGTTCATTCGTCTGTTCAGCTATGACTCGTTTCTCGGCATGGTAAGCGCTTTTACCCAGCGTGAGTTCAGGTAATCTGTTACTGATTGTACTTGAAAAATCGGGTTGATAAACGTTTGCATTCATCCTGCGCTTTTTTTCTGCAAGAGAGTGCAAAGTGCACTTGTCTTCTGCCGGAGATTTGCGTAGAATTCGCGCCCTATTGTGAATATTTATAGCGCCGCCTGATTAACAGAAAGGCAAGCGCAGAAGCGGAGTTTTATATGTACGCGGTTTTCCAAAGTGGTGGTAAACAACACCGAGTAAGCGAAGGTCAGACCGTTCGCCTGGAAAAGCTGGACATCGCAACCGGTGAAACCATCGAGTTTGACCAGGTTCTGATGATTGCAAATGGCGAAGACGTGAAAATCGGCGCGCCACTGGTTTCAGGCGGTGTGATCAAAGCAGAAGTCGTTGCTCATGGTCGTGGCGAGAAAATTAAAATTGTTAAGTTTCGTCGTCGTAAGCACTACCGTAAGCAGCAAGGCCACCGTCAGTGGTTCACTGATGTGAAAATCACTGGCATCAGCGCCTAAGAGGAGATCTGACAAATGGCACATAAAAAGGCTGGTGGCTCGACTCGTAACGGTCGTGACTCCAACGCAAAACGTCTGGGTGTAAAACGTTTCGGTGGTGAATCTGTTCTGGCAGGTAGCATCATCGTTCGTCAGCGTGGTACCAAATTCCACGCCGGTAACAACGTAGGTTGTGGTCGTGACCACACTCTGTTTGCTACCGCAGACGGCAAAGTGAAATTCGAAGTTAAAGGTCCGAACAACCGTAAATACATCAGCATCGTTGCTGAGTAAGGTTGTCGTGACGCAGACGGTTAACGTCTGAACGAACGAATGAAAGGCCCCGCAGCTTTGCGGGGCTTTTTACATTCTGTTGCGGAGTGCACGTAAGCCCAGCACCCTTGCGCAGATTGCTGTACAATTTATGTACACATGGCATTGCCAATCCTGTATTATCCGCCGCCGGTCAGCGCAGAAGACCCTGGCGGACCCGTTCGTCGTCAGAGTTCTGCCGCGAACGACAGTGTGACGGAGAAAGAAAATGAAGTTTGTTGATGAAGCGACGATCCTCGTGGTCGCGGGTGATGGCGGTAATGGTTGCGTGAGCTTCCGCCGCGAAAAATACATTCCGAAAGGCGGCCCGGACGGCGGCGATGGCGGCGATGGCGGCGACGTCTACCTGCTGGCGGATGAAAACCTTAATACCCTGATCGATTATCGTTTCGAAAAATCTTTCCGTGCTGAACGTGGCCAGAATGGCCAGAGCCGTGACTGTACCGGCAAACGCGGTAAAGACATCATTGTTAAAGTCCCGGTGGGTACGCGTGTTATTGACCAGGGCACAGGCGAAACGCTGGGCGATATGACGCGCCACGAGCAGCAGCTGATGGTCGCCAAAGGCGGCTGGCATGGCCTGGGTAACACCCGTTTTAAATCTTCGGTGAACCGTACACCACGCCAGAAAACCATGGGTACACCGGGTGAAAAGCGTGACCTGCAGCTGGAGCTGATGCTGCTGGCTGACGTTGGTATGCTTGGCTTACCGAATGCCGGTAAATCGACCTTTATTCGCGCCGTTTCTGCGGCCAAGCCGAAAGTGGCAGATTATCCGTTTACCACCCTGGTGCCGAGCCTCGGCGTGGTGCGTATGGACAGCGAAAAGAGCTTCGTGATTGCCGACATCCCGGGCCTGATTGAAGGTGCTGCGGAAGGTGCCGGCCTCGGTATTCGCTTCCTGAAACACCTGGAACGCTGCCGCGTCCTGCTGCACCTGATCGACATTGCGCCGATTGACGAGTCAGATCCGGTTGAAAACGCGCGCATCATCCTTGGTGAACTGGAAAAATACAGCGATAAACTGTATCAGAAGCCGCGCTGGCTGGTGTTTAACAAAACTGACCTGCTGAGCCGCGAAGAAGCGGAAAGCCGCGCTAAAGCCATTGCAGAAGCGCTGGGTTGGGAAGAGAAATACTATCTGATTTCTGCTGCCAGCCGTGATGGCGTCAATGAGCTCTGCTGGGACGTGATGAGCTTCATTATCGCCAATCCCAAAGAAGCGGAAACAGAAGAGAAGCAGCCGGAGAAAGTGGCCTTCATGTGGGATGATTACCACCGCGAAGCCATGGAAAACGCCCAGGAAGTGGAAGAAGACGACGACTGGGATGATGACTGGGACGAAGATGACGACGAAGGCGTCGAAATCATCTATCAGCGTTAATCTGCGTTATCTCTGCTGTAAAAGTTAAAATCTGATCTGGCAGTTACACCGGTAACTGCCAGATTTTTTTTCGCGCTGTATAAGATATTTATTAGCGTTTTCCTACCGTTCACCTTCCCTTCATCTGCATTTTATGGCTGGTTTTGTGCATAAGGCACCGTTTCGTTACGGAATATTGTGCCAGGATCGACATCGTTCAGAACAGCCGGCATAAGCGACCAGGATAAGGACGCTTCGGTAATCATATCTGTGTATTTAAAAGGAGTTTAAATGCAACCTGTTGAAAGATTAGCACCTTCTGTTCCCTCACCAGTTCCAGTATCAATGAATATAGAATCAGCCCTGGTTGAAAATATATCTTTTATTCACCAGGCGAATATATCTGATACCCCATCGATTAATCAAACCATTAATATAAAAAAGGAATCGTTAGAGGAGGACGATATTAATCTTTATCATCAGCGTCGGCCCGGAAATTTACCGGTTTTGTTGCACAAAGATGATGAGCTGGAAGCCTTGGGGATAAAACAGGGACCCCTGCGTGAAGAGTTAATGCATGTTGATGCCGAAAACTTAGAAATTAGCATTGCTGATAAAAAGAGCCTGTCAAAAAAAATCGCAGATTCCGCTACGCAACAGATACGGAATCTGGTGAAGAATATTCAGGAGGGAAAGGCCGGAGATGCAGGTGCGGATTGCTATCATATATTTAGTGATGAAGAACACCCTGAATTAGGTTTCGGATTAAAGGCTGCCAGAGCTATCAGGTTAGGTGAGGTGTTACCGGATTTGTATGGCGGATTTATTCTGAGGAATCGCACGCAATGTGATGAAATGTATGTAAGCAGTGACAGTCACTGTCCGACCTATTTTTTTGAAACCAAAGGACACCGTCCCAGATCTAAAAGAGGTTTTCGACGAAAGCCAGTGAATGTATATAGTGGCATTGCAGGTCATTTAAAAAATACGAATCTGGCCCTTGTTAATACCGCCCTGGTGCAGGGCGATAAAGTTGTGCCTTCTGATAAAAATAATTTGATCGCTATTCGGGCGGGCGAAAATATTATTGTTTATATGGCTATTCGTGATATCAAAAAAGATGAGTCATTACTGATAAATTATGGCTCCAGATACAGAATAATGAAACATCATCCCCCGATAGTTAAGACAGAACCCGACTCTATTTCTGTCGGAGATGGACAGCCAGAAGGACTTCCCAGCGGGCTATCATGGCTGGCAGACAACATTGGCAATGCTGATAGCTGGGTTGATGCCAGTTTTGAAGTGTTGCCGCAGTTGATCGCACTATCAGAATGCTTTCGTAAACAAAATGCCTTGCTTGTGATTACCAAAAAAGAGCATGAGGACGATGAAAAGCAACGGGGTGATATGGTTGTTTCTGTTATTGATTCCTCAAATAGTGAGTTTGTTGATCATAAAGAAATCATTAATTCAGATCGTCATTTGGCGGTGATTCAATATATCCCAAATGAAAATCATTATAATGCGGTCTGGTCTCCAGCGGGCAATGTGCATTTTACTCTGGTAGAAAATATTTACAGGCTGAGCACGGAAAAAAGCAGAGTTCAACCCATTGGAAAAACAGGGTTTTGTATGACAGATGCCGCAGCCTTTGCGTTATTCAAAGGGCGAAAAGATAAAACCCTTGCGGGTAAACCTCTCACTGATACGATGTTAACAGGAATTTATGGTCATGATTTGCGGGAAGATATAAAAAATCTTATTAAGATCCTGCCCCAAAAAAATAAGCAGTTAACTGAAGATTTAGAAAAAAAGATTCAAAGCATAAAAATTTTTGAAAAAAATAGAGTTCCCGAGGATGATCAAGTTAGCCAGGAAACAGAAATTGATTCCAGTGATGATTCATCAGTAAAGGAAAAAATCCCTTCGCAGAAAAAGGGAAGGATCACTGCGGATCTTTTGCGGCAGTTTAAAAAATTACCCAGAAAGGAAAGAAATCGCAGGAGGTTTATTAAAAAAAATCAACTTGTTCCTGTCACTGCAATGAAATATATCTACGAAGATGGTAAGTTGACATTGCGAGGGAAACAAAAAATTCAGCTGGATGAAGGACATAAATTCTCAAACCCTAAAGAAGCGATTAATGAATGGCTGAATAAAACGGAAGAAGAACGCGCGATACCTGGGGCAAGAGAAACATTGGCGATAAAATATAATGTGCTTTTTGAAACGCTTGATTCAGTGCTGCGCAGGTCAGGGGTCAATACACGCGGTCTGAAAAGTCTGCAAAGAATAGAAAGTTATGCCCGCAATCAGATAGAGGAGAAAAATCATGTTCAACCCGGGCATATGAAAGAACTTCATGGCATGTTAATGCAAAATAATTCTGAATTATCTCAGGAAGCCCTGCATGCATTCTGTATAAAGAATAATCTTGATGAGAGCAAGTTACCTTATTTTTTCAAAGGCAATAAATTTACGGCACGTGGCAGAGCGGTACTTAACCGCCAGCCAGGTCAGGATGACAGGATAACCGCAGATCTTATCCGGGAATGGATGGCGCTGGGGGAAGTCCGAAAAAATTATGGCACGAAGACCACGTTTTGTGAAAGGAACAATATAAGCCGTCATACATTGCAGGTTTATGCTACCGCGAATGGCCTTAAAGAGGCGGGCGAAAAAATTATGCAAGTTGAGCAGCAAAATGAAGAAATGATGGCTGCAATGGTAAAATGGGCGTCTCTCACTCAGGAGCAACGCAATGGAAACAGATCTATTGAAAAATTTAGTCGGGAATACAAAGTAAGCTATGAACCTTTCCGACAAAAGGTGATGGTCAAAAATGTTTTTAAAGATAAAGGACGAAAGTTTTTAATAGAACGGGGAATGACCTGTGAGGAAATTAATGCCCTTATCGCTCAGAGTGGCGGGAATCTCAACCCTTCTTCTTATAAAAAAATTACCACAGAAATTATTGATGGCTATCGAATATCAACCAATAAGCATAATCAAAAGGCGTTTACAGAATATTGCAGAAAGGTGGATTTTGAGACTCGCCGCCTTGTGCGATATATAGGTTTTAACGGAGAGCTGACACTCAGAGGTAAAGCGAAATATAACAAGAAGAAGCCGCTTGCCGGATCGGGTAAATAATGAAAGGTGAGCACTTTAGTGCTCACCCACGTTCTAACCCAGTACCGCCACCGTCAGACGGGTACTACAGCACAGCTGATCGCGGCCATTGCGAATCTCAATCTGCCAGCTTTGATTACGTGCGCCGAGATGCAGTGGACGGCAGATACCGCGTACCTCGCCGCTGCTGACGGCGCGATGGTGGCTGGCACTCACCTCAATCCCCACCACGCTTTTTCCCTCTTCCACGCTAAGGTAGCCAGCAATCGATCCCATCGATTCCGCCAGCACCACCGATGCACCGCCGTGCAGCAGGCCAAACGGTTGTTGCGTGCGGGCATCAACTGGCATGGTGGCTTCGAGGTAATCGTCGCCAATCACGGTAAACACAATGCCAAGGTGCCCCACCAGTGAGTTTTCACCGATTTTATTGAGTGCTGCCAGATCGAACGGTCGTTTCCAGATAGCCATGCATCAGGCTCCCAATGTTGCGCCACCATCGACCACAATATCCTGCAACACCACATGGCTGGCAAGATCAGATGCGAGGAACAAAATATTGGCCGCGATCTCTTGTGGTTGTGCGATCTTGCGCAACGGGATCCCCAGTTTGTATTGATCCTGGAAGCCGTTGATCATTTCCTGTTCCGCTTCCGGCGTATGCCACAGGCTGCGCTGCATATCGGTATCGGTAGAACCGGGTGAAACGATATTGCAGCGTACGCCGAGCGGGGCCATCTCCAGTCCGACAGTCAGGCACAGACTACGTAGTGCGGCTTTTGATGCGCCATAGGCGGACATACCGAGGCGCGGCGCATGGGCGGCATTGGAGGCGATAGTGACAATGGCGCCAGCACGTTGCTGACGGAATACCGGCAGCGTTTGCTGGAACATATTGAATGCCCCGCCTGCATTGACGGCCAGGCACGCCTGCCAGTCCTCAAACGCCAGTTCTTCGGTGCTGCCGATGCGCAGGATCCCGGCACCGTTTACCAGCACATCGAGACGCGGCTGCTCGGCCAGTAGCCGCTGGCACACGGTTTTCACCTCGGCGGCATCAGCCACGTTCATGACCTGGCAGGAGAAGGGATAATCAGCCTGATCAAAATGCAGATCGAAGCCAACTACCTGCGCTCCCGCCTGATGGAAGGCGAGGGCTGTATGGTAGCCGATACCTTTACCGGCACCGGTTACCCAGACAATTTTCCCGCGAAAATCGAAAGGCAGACTCATTACGCACGCTCCCGTGACAGCAGCGCCCACCAGCCATCAATGCTGGGGTTTTTCGCCAGGCTGACGAAATCAATATCGCTATGTACCTGACGCCAGCGAGCGGCCAAAGCCATCACACGTACCGAATCGAGACCATAATCAATCAGGTTCTCATCATCTTCCGGCACATCATCATCTTCCAGCAGCGGCAGAATCAGCGCGCGCAGTTCATCTTTGGAGAGCGGCAGTGGCATCAGATCAGCCGTCATCACCACTTTGCCGCTGCGGCCTGCGGTATAGGTCAGAGCCATCATATGTTCTTCGCGGGTGAAGTCAGCCAGCGCATCGGCCACCATAAATGGCTGGATATTGCGCATAAAGGCATCGGTCGCGGTGGTCAGGCAGCCGATGTGGGCGTACACGCCAGTGATGATCAACTGATCACGGCCCATCTCCTGCAGGATCGACTCCAGCGGCGAACGATGGAATGCGCTATAGCGCCATTTGGTCAGTACCTGATCATCCTGATCCGGGGCCAGAGCATCGACGATCTTCTGTTGATCGGGATGTTTGTTCAGGCCCGGTCCCCACATATCGTTGAGCAGAGCGCGGTCCGCATCGCTCTGCTCATTCGGCTGCGCGGTGTAGAACACCGGAATACCTTGCGCTTTGCAGTACGCACGCAGACGCGCAATGTTTTCGACGATCTGATTCACCAGCGGGCTGTTTTCGCCCCAAAAGTTAAGGAAATAGGCCTGCATATCGTGAATCAGCAGCGCCGCGCGTTGCGGCTCCAGGCTCCACTTCACCTTGTTGGCAGGCAACTCGGTGGCGGTCGGCAGCGGATAAGAGGTCAATTTTGGAATAGCCATACAATCTCCGGAACAGGTCAGGCTTGCGCTTGTTGATCGGCAAGCTGTTGGCGCAAACGTTTTTTATCCACCTTGCCAACCGGGGTCAGCGGCAGGGCGTCTACGCAGGTAATACGGTCGGGTAATTTGAACTCGGCAACGCCCAGTTCGCGCAAATGGCGACGCAGCGCCACCGGTTTAATCGGCTGGCTGGCGACAATAAAGGCGCAGCTTTTTTCACCCATTAGCTCATCGTTCATCGACACCAGCGCGGCGTGGATGACATCCGGGTGACGTTGCAGCAGGTTTTCGATCTCTTCTGCCGCGATCTTCTCGCCGCCGCGGTTGATCTGATCTTTCTCGCGGCCCTGCACGGTGATGTAACCCTGTGGGTTGATCTCAATCAGATCGCCGGAACAGTAAAATCCATCGGCATCAAAGCTGGCAGCGTTGTGCTCCGGACTGCGGTAGTAGCCACGGAAGGTATAAGGTCCGCGCGTCATCAGACGGCCCACTTCACCGCTCGGCAGGGCATTGCCCTCGGCGTCGGCTACCCAGACTTCATCGTCGTCAGAAATCGGGCGTCCCTGGGTGGTGAGGATGGTTTTTACGTCATCGTCGAAGCGGGTGTAATTCACCAGGCCTTCAGCCATGCCGAACACCTGTTGCAGCTGGCAACCGATTTCCTGCTGAATCCGCGCGGCGAGGGTTTCACCCAGCTTGGCTCCGCCCACCTGCATACGTTCGAGCGAGGCCAGCTGTTTATTACTGCCCCATTCCTGAATCGCCTGCAACCACAGGCTTACCGCCGGTGGCACCAGGCCGGTGTCGGTGATTTGGTGTTTTTCGATCAGCGGAAAGCACAGCGTGGCGCTGGGGTCAGCAGCCAGCACCACCTGGCCCCCAGCATAAAAGACGCCGAGTGCGCCCGGCGAACTCATCGGGAAGTTATGTGCAGCGGGCAGCGCCACCAGATAACGGGTGTGCTCAGTCACGGCGCAAATCTCCACGCTGCCGCGAATGCTGTAATAGTAATCATTGTGGGTGCGTGGGATCAGTTTTGGCGTGCCGGTGCTGCCGCCCGAAAGCTGGAAGAATGCCACTTCATCGCCAGCGCTCGGCGTGGGGATGAAGTCACCGGCAGCTTCAGCCAGCAATGCGTCGAGGGTGTTTTCCGGCTGATGATCGTTGCGCAAAATCACCTGTTGTAGTGACGGATGCGAGCGGCACAGCGTATCGATAAAGCTGTCATCGGCAAACAACGCATGGCTGCGATCGGCAATCAGTAGCGCCGGTTCAATCTGCGCGGCATAGGCGGTCAGTTCGGTACGTTGATGGCTGAACAGAGCATTGACCGGCGCCACCCCGATTTTGAACAGGGCAAAAAGCATCAGGTAAAAATCCGCCACGTTGCCGAGCTGTACCAGCGCAGTATCGCCGGTTTTCAGGCCGCGGCGTTGCAGCGCCGCTGCCAGGTTGTCAGTCAGCCGATGCATTTCGCGATAGCTGATTTGACGATCGCCATCGATAACCGCGATCGCCTCATTGTGCTGCTGACGCGCCAGGATGTCGGTCATCGGCACATCGAGCCAGTAGCCTTTCTCGCGGTAACGTGCGGCCAGGTCATCCGGCCAGCGGTTGTAGGGAATACTCATGGTCTTTCCTTTATTGCAGTCCAAAGGCGCGCAGCATGGTATCCAGCTTCACGCCGGTTTCACGCCATTCTGATTCGGGTTGTGAATCGGCAACGATGCCTGCACCGGCGAACAGACGCACATGCGTATCGTGCACTGTGCCGCAGCGAATAGTGACCACCCATTCGCCATTGCCTGCCTCATCGCACCAGCCGACAATGCCGCCGAACAACTGGCGATCAAAGGGCTCCAGCGCCTGAATCAGTTGCTGAGCACGCTGATGCGGGAAACCACTCAGCGCCGGGGTTGGATGCAACAGGCAGGCCAGCGACAGCGCATTGTCGCGCTCGTCCTGCACTTCGCCGTCTATCTGGGTGGCGAGATGCCATAAGGTTGAGGTGGTAATCAGCGTCGGCACCGTCGGCACCGACAACCGGCGACTACGTGGTTGCAGTGTTCCGCGCATCGCATCGGTCACCAGCTGATGTTCGTGCCGATCTTTACCGGAGTTCATCAGGGTGTCGCCTGCGGCACGATCACGCTGGCTATCATTATCCCGGCGCGCAGAACCGGCGAGCGGGCAGGAGCTGAAGTCACGGCCGTGCTTACGCAGCATCAGTTCCGGGCTGGCACCGAGCAGTACGCCGCCTTGCGGCAAGGGCAAATGGAAATGGTAGCTGTTGGGGTTTAACGCAATCACCCGCTGCATCAGCGCAGCGCTATCCACCGGTTGTTCCGTGACAATATCCATCAGGCGCGACAGCACCACTTTGTCGAGATCGCCCCGTTGGGTAGCGGCAACAGCTTCGGCCACCATGTTGAGAAAAACATCGTGATCCGGTACGGCAGCACGGCGACGCACCTCAGGCAGCGCACCGGGTTGGGTGGGCAGCGCGGCCAGCAGATCGGCGCGGTTAAAGGTTTGATAAGATTCAGGAATAAACAAGGCCGCAGGCTGGCTGGCATCAAACGGGATGGCACCCACCAGAATCGGTTTCTCAATACCTTGCTTTTTGGCCGCAGCAAAGTGCTGACGCAGCTGCTGCTGAAAATGGCCCTGTAAATCGGCAGCATCCTGCACTGACTCAGTCAGGGTGGTGTAACAACCCTGCGTCACCAGACTCTGCCAGGGAGAGGTAAACAGGAATCCGCGGCAAAGTGCGGAAAAATCCTGCAGCCAGGCATTTTCAAACGTGGACGATTCCACCATAATTTCCACCTTTAAATGATAAGATTATTAAGAATGATTATCATTTTTATTATGGCCCAGTAACCTACGTCGAACGGGCGAAAGAGTCAATCGATTCGCGGGAGTTCCCTTATCTTTAGGCGTTTTCCGGCGCTGATGCCGGACGCCGAATTAAGCTAAACGGTGGATGAAAACTTATGAATAAATGCGGATTATGGGGCACGTTTGTCCTGTTGTTCATTTTGCAGGCTTTCAGCAGCATGGCGCGCGCTGACCAGGGCTGGCCGCGCAAGATTCAAACCGAACAGGGCATCGTCACGCTCAGCAAAGCGCCGCAGCGCATTGTCTCGACCAGCCTCACGCTGACCGGTTCGCTGCTGGCGATTGATGCCCCGGTCATCGCCTCGGGGGCTACCGCACCCAACAGCCGCCTCTCCGACGATCAAGGTTTTTTCCGTCAGTGGGGCGAGGTGGCGAAACAGCGTGGCGTGAAGCGTCTGTATATCGGTGAACCCAGTGCAGAAGCCGTTGCGGCGGAAGCGCCGGATCTGATTATCGTCAGCGCCACCGGTAATGACTCCGCCATCAAACTGGTGAGCCAGCTGTCTGCCATTGCCCCGACCCTGGTGATCAATTACGACGATAAAAGCTGGCAGGATTTAGTGACGTTGCTTGGCGATGCCACTGGCCACGAAGCGCAGGCGACACAGCGCATTAAGGCTTTCGACGATCGTGAAGCGGCACTGAAAAAAGCCATCACGCTGCCACCGCAGCCAGTTTCTGCCATGGTTTGGAATGGCGACGGGCGTGCTGTGAATCTGTGGACGGCAGAATCAGCCCAGGGCAAATTGTTGCAGCAGCTCGGTTTCACGCTGGCGATGCCCCCGGCCAATATCCAGCAGAGTCACAGCATGGGGCAGCGCAAAGATATTATTCAGCTATCGGGTGAAACCGTCGCCAGCGGCCTGACCGGCCACAGCTTCCTGCTATTTGCTGCCGATGATAAAACCGCGCAATCGGTACTGAGCAATCCATTCCTGGCACAAAACGAGGCGGTCACGCACAAGCAGGTGTATGCGCTGGGGGCGGATACCTTCCGCCTTGATTACTACAGCGCCAGCAATCTGCTGGCGCGTCTGGAAAAATTGTTCGTTAAATCATGATGCGTCTTCCGCCAGCGTGACCGCTGGCGGTTGATAACGGCGTAAGCGCCCCATCAAAAACCACATCAGCACACCCAGCACCGCCGCCGCGAAGCCAAACATCGTTGCGGCCTGCGGTGGCAGCAGCCATGACCCCATCGCGCCAATCATTACCGCCCCCAGCGCATCGCCCGTGACATTCTGTGCCGTCCACAGACTGTTGATACGACCAAGGAGTGCATCCGGCGTTAACGCCTGGATCAGGGTGTACTGCACCAGGCTGGTAATTGAACTGAAGTAGCCAAAAGCCACCAGACACAGCAGGGCGAGGGGGAATGATGGCATCAGGCCAAACAGCCCCAGCGCAACGAAAGCGGCAATCGCGCTGCTGAGAATCAGCAGCCCCGGGCGGCTGGCATGCGCCAGGCGGCCACTGGTTAATGCCCCTACTGCCGCGCCGAGTGGCACCGCGGCAAACATCAATCCCAACCGATCGGCGCTGACCTCCCAATGCGGTGCCAGGGCCGGATACAGCACGCGGATGGCACTGGCCAGCGTCACCAGCGCGCCGATCAGCGCCGCCATTCCCACCAGCGGCGTGCTAAACAGGAACTGCACACCAACGGCGAGTGATTTCAATGGGTTCTCACGCGGCTGCGCCGGTAGCGGCAATGGCGGGAGTTTGAGCAGAGTCAGCACGGTCAGCAGTGTGCCCGCCGCTGCCAGCGCGAAGTTCCACACCACACCGCCGCTGGCAATCACCATACCGGCAATTGCCGGGGAGAGAATCGAGCCGAAGCGCACGGTCAGCATGGTCAGGGCACCGGCCTGCATCAGGTTTTCGCGCCCGACCAGCGCTGGCGTCGCGGCCAGCAGTGCGGTCACGCCAATCGCACCAAAGAAGCCATCCCACAACCCCAGCAGATACACCGCCATCAGTGAGGGTTGTGGTAATGCAGCGTTAATCGCCAGCCCGACAAAGCCAAGGCCACAGGTAGAACGGGCGAATAAAATCAGCTTTTTACGTTCATAGCGATCGGCCAGCACGCCCCCGGTCAGCAAACCGATAAACATGCCGCAGGCCGCCACGGTCACCCCCAGACCGACCAGCCAGGATGACGCCGTCATTTGCTGAATTTGTACCGGTACCGCCACCGCCAGCATGCCGAGGGCGACAATCGAGATAAAACGGGCGATAAACACCGCGCGAAACGCCGGGTGGGATTTAAGCAGGGAGAGATCAATAAAGTGGGAGGGTTTGTTCATTTCTTTGCCTTTTTGCACCAATTTTCCTCATCTTCCGTGAGGCGAGTCATGATAACATAGACAAATACGAGTAATAACGATAACAAATATCATTATCATATTTCCCTTACGCACGCGAAAACGTTGTTAAGTAGAAGGTTCAGAACGCTATGCGCCAGACTCGTGCACTCGCAGGATCAGGGATGCTGCTGGTGCTCCTTATTGTTCTCAGTTTGATGCTGGGAGCAAAATCTATTTCTTTTTCCGATGTTTATCATTCGCTTATTTCAACCTGTTCTGATGCGGATTGCGTGATTGTGCGCGATGCACGTCTGCCACGTACGCTGGCCGGATTGCTGGCAGGCGTTGCGCTGGGGCTGGCGGGTGCGTTGATGCAAAGCCTGACGCGCAACCCACTGGCCGATCCGGGGATTCTGGGGGTGAACGCCGGGGCAGGTTTTGCTGTGGTGCTGGGCATTGCGCTGTTTGGTGCTGACTCACCGGTCGCATGGCTTGGTTTTGCCTTTGGCGGCGCGCTGCTGGCTTCGCTGCTGGTGGCGATGACCGGCGCGATGGGGGGCGGACGCGTGAATCCGGTGCGTCTGACTCTGGCGGGGGTGGCACTGGGGGCGGTGCTGGAAGGGTTAACCTCGGGGATTTCGCTGCTCAATCCTGACATCTACGATCATCTGCGTTTCTGGCACAGCGGTTCGCTGGATATCCGCAATTTCACCATTTTGCGTACCCTGTTTCCGGCGGTGCTGGTGGGCAGCGTGGTGGCCTTTTGCCTGTCGCAGGCGCTTAACAGCCTGAGCATGGGGGGCGATATGGCGACGGCGCTGGGAACCCGCGTGGCGCGTACCCAACTGCTTGGGCTGCTGGCGATAGCGCTGCTGAGCGGCGCGGCAACGGCAGCGGTCGGGCCGATCGCTTTTCTCGGTTTAATGACACCGCATCTGGCACGCTGGCTGGTGGGCAATGATCATCGCTGGTTGCTACCTGCCACCGCGCTGCTGACGCCGATCCTGTTATTAGCCGCAGATATTATCGGCCGCCTGCTGGTGCCTGGTGAGCTGCGGGTGTCCATCGTCACCGCGATGCTCGGCGCGCCAATGTTGATCGTGCTGGTACGACGCAAATTAGGGCGAGGTGCGGTATGACGCGGCGCGCACTGATGAATTCGCTCTGGCTGATGCTGGGATGCGGACTGCTGGCTTTTCTGGCGCTGACACGTGGCACACTGCCGATCAGCGGTGAACAGGTCTGGCAGGTGTTGCGGGGCGAAGGCGCCAGCAACGTGAAACTGATTCTGCTGGAATGGCGCTTGCCGCGCGTGCTGATGGCGTTGCTGATTGGTGCGGCGCTCGGCATCAGTGGCGCGATTTTTCAGTCGCTGCTGCGTAACCCGCTTGGCAGCCCGGACATTCTGGGTTTTAACACCGGTGCCTATAGCGGTGTGCTGGTGGCGCTGGTGCTGTTTAATCAAAATGCTTCGGCGATAACCCTTGCCGCACTGCTGGGCGGCATTATCACCGCAGCGCTGGTGTATCTGTTTGCCTGGCGTCATGGCGTAGAAACCTTTCGTTTGATTATTGTCGGCATCAGCGTGCGTGCCTTGCTGATGGCGCTCAACAGCTGGCTGATTATCAGCGCGTCGCTCGAATCTGCGGTCAGCGCCGGTTTATGGAGTGCCGGGTCGCTCAACGGCATCACCTGGGCGAAGACACCGCCGGTGATTGCCGTGTTATTGCTGAGTCTGCTGCTGGTGGCACTGCTGGCACGCCGGATGCGTTTGCTGGAGATGGGTGATGACACCGCCTGTGCGCTTGGCGTACCGGTGGAGCGCAGCCGCCTGTGGTTAATGTTGCTTGGTGTGGTGCTGACCGCGGCCTCGACCGCGCTGGTCGGACCGATTTCGTTTATCGCCTTACTGGCACCGCAGATAGCCCGTCGTCTCGGCGGCGGCATGCCGCTGACCGCGCTGTGTGGTGCGTTGCTATTGATCGCTGCAGATTTCGCCGCGCAGCATCTGTTCCTGCCTTATCAATTGCCGGTTGGTGTGATTACCGTCAGCCTCGGTGGACTTTATCTGATTGCTTTACTGGTGCGGGAGGCGCGACGCCAATGACCGAAATTCCTTCACGTCTCTATGGCGAAGGGCTGACGCTGGGTTACGACAAAAAAGTGGTGGCGGAAAATTTGTCGGTGGCGATCCCGGAAGGGGAGCTGACGGTGATTATCGGCCCCAATGCCTGTGGAAAATCGACCCTGCTGCGCACCCTGAGCCGCCTTAACGCTCCGCTGAAAGGCCAGGTTTTTCTCGATGGTGAAGCCATCAATCGTTATCCGACGAAAGAAGTGGCGCGCCGTCTCGGCCTGCTGCCGCAAAGTTCCAATGCCCCGGCGGGGATCAGCGTGACTGAGCTGGTAGCGCGTGGGCGTTATCCGCATCAGCAGCTGTTTGGCCGCTGGCGTGCCGAAGATGAAGCGGCGGTGCAGCAGGCGATGCTGGCGACCGGCGTGGCTGATCTGGCCGAGCTGCAGGTGGATACGCTCTCCGGCGGGCAGCGTCAGCGGGTGTGGATTGCGATGGTGCTGGCACAGCAGACGCCGTTATTGCTGCTGGATGAACCCACCACCTGGCTGGATATCACCCATCAAATTGAGCTGCTGGAGTTGATGCAGGATCTTAATCAGCAGCATGGACGTTCGCTGGTGGTGGTGCTGCATGATCTGAATCATGCCTGTCGTTATGCCACGCACCTGATTGCGATGCGCCATGGACGGATCATTGCCGAAGGGAAACCGGCAGAGATTGTCACCCCGGCCTTGATTGAGCAGGTGTATGGCTTGCGCTGCGTGATTGTGGAAGATCCGGTGGCGCATACGCCGATGATCGTGCCGCTGGGACGCCTGTAGCGGCGCGATTCATCGCGCAATTTCGTGCGCGATGCCAGAAAAATCCGCGTGATAAATCGCGCCGCTACATTCTGGATTACAGTTCGCTCAACAACCGCTGCAACAGGGGACCAATCTGCTCGAACATCTGCGGTGAAATGATATCAACGTGGGCACAATCCATCGGCCACACCGCCAGTTCACCAACATACGGTGCCCAGGCGCGTCGCGCGTCCTGCCCTGGTTGTTGCGTTTGCTCAGCAAGGAACAGCGTTGCGCGTCCGGTAAAGTGGGCGCTGCGGGCGGTCGCCAGCAGGCGAACCGAGCTGGCGTAATTGGCTTCGATGGTATCGAACATCGCCTGCATCTCTTCGCCCGCCTGATGACGTTGCGCAGCAATAAACTGCTCACGCTCACGGTTCACTTCTTCCAGCACCGCCGGGTCCAGTACGTTCTCGCCGCGTTTTTCATCCCAGTTCTGCGTCTCCGGCGGCCAGGTATCGAGCAGGCCAAGGAACGCCACCTCTTCTCCGGTAGCTGTCAGCCGTGCGGCAATGCCCTGCGCCAGGGTGCCACCCAGCGAATAGCCAATGAAGTAATAAGGACCGTGCGGCTGCACTTCGCGCAGGGTACGCAGATGGGCGTCACAAACCTCATCCAGATGCGCACTTTGATTCAGCGGGCTATCGGTATCCGGTGACTGAATACCCATCAGCGACCAGCGTGGATCCAGATAGCGTTGCAGGATACTGAACTGCCAGGCAAAACCGGAGGCCGGATGGAAGCAGAACAGCGTGGGTCCATTACCCTGACGCAGTGGCAGCACCGCTTCAAAACCGGCCTGTTGGTGAGATTGTTCATCACTCAGCAGTGCAGCCAGTTTTTCGACGGTGGAAGCAACCATGATCTGGCCCACGGATACCGGCTGTTGCAGCTCACGACGTAGCTGTGCAGCAAGACGCATCGCCAGCAGCGAATGGCCGCCAAGGGCAAAGAAATCATCCTGCGCGCTGATACTGTCGCACGCCAGCAACTGGCAAAACGCCGCAGCCAGCTGGCTTTCCAGCCCCGGATGAGGCGCGCGTCCGGCACTGGCCATGGCGGCCTGCGGCAGCGGTAAGGCTTTGCGATCCAGCTTGCCATTGCTGCTGAGCGGGAACGCTTCCAGCTGCACAATCGACACCGGCACCATATGGGCGGGCAATTGCTGCGCCAGCGCATGGCGTAGCGCTTCGCCATCAACCGCATGATCGGCAATCACATAACCGACCAGTTGGCGGGCATCGCCCTGCGCCGCAGCGCCACCCAGCACCACCGCGTGCGTGACTGCCTGCTCAATGCCAGGCTGCGCGCACAGCACATGATCGATTTCATTGAGTTCGATGCGCTGACCGCGAATTTTTAACTGATCGTCGCTGCGGCCAAGATATTCCACCGCACCATTTTCCAGCCAGCGTGCGACATCGCCGGTGCGGTACATACGTTCCCCGTTGCCCGCCGGATCGGCGACAAAACGGCTGGCAGTAAGGTCAGGACGCCCCAGGTAGCCGTGTGCCAGCTGAATACCGGTAAGATAGAGATCACCTGCTACACCCGGCGGCACCGGTTGCAGGCGGGCATCGAGAATGCGCAGGCCGGTGTTCCACACCGGATAACCGATGGGCACGCTGGCCCCTGCAACCGCCGCCAGCGCCTCGCCAAACGCCGGATACCAGCTGACATCCACTGCCGCTTCCGTCGGACCATACAAATTGTGCAGCGGGACTTGAGTCAGCTGTTCCCACTCGCGCGACAGATCGGTTGGCAGTGCTTCGCCGCTACAGAAGACGCGGCGCAGGCTGGTGCAGCTGCTGATGGCCGCCTCATCCTGCAATGCAGCAACAAAAGCCGCCAGCATGGAGGGAACAAAGTGGGTGGTGGTCACTTTGTGCTGTGCGAAAAGCTGTTGCAGCGCTTCCGGATCGCGATGGGCTTCCGGCGGAGCCATCACCAGCTGCGCGCCGACCAGCAGCGGCCAGAAGAATTCCCACACCGAAACGTCAAAGCTGCTCGGGGTTTTCTGAAGCACCACATCATCAGCTTGCAGCGGGTAGTGATCCTGCATCCACAACAGACGGTTGACGATGGCTTCATGGCCGACCAGTACCCCTTTGGGACGCCCGGTGGAACCCGAGGTATAGATGATATAAGCCCCGTCCTGCGGTTGTGGCGCGCTGATGGGAGCAGGGGCATTCAGCTCCGGAGAGAGCGTATCGAAATGCAACTGGCTGACCGGCGCAATGGCCGCAAAACGCGCAGCGAGCGAGGCCGAGGTCATCAGAGTTTTGGGGGCCGCGTCTTCCAGCATCAATTGCAGACGGTCGTCGGGATAACCGGTATCGAGTGGCAGATAAGCGGCACCCAGTGTAACAATCGCCTGTAACGCCAGCGACAGCTGCACTGAACGCGGTAAAGCCACCGCCACGATGTCACCGCGTTGTACGCCAGCGGCACTTAACTGCTGTGCCAGCGCAAAGACCTGCTGCTGCATCTGGCGATAGCTCAGCTGATGCTGCGCATCGGCCAGTGCCGGGGCATCCGGGGTGCGCGAGGCCTGCCGGGCCAGCAGCGATGCCAGCGTGTCCGCCGGGAGCGGATGCGCGGTGTGATTGATATCAGCCAGCTGGCGCTGTTCCTCAGCCGTCAGCAGATCCAGCTCACCGCACGGGCGCTGCGGATCTGCCGCCAGTTGTGCCAGTAACAAGGCGAAACGACGACTATGGCGTTGCAGGGTGGGCAGATTGTAGCGTGCCGCATTCGCCAGCAGCTCCAGCGTCAGTTCACCCTGCTCGCTGATGTAGATGGCAATTTCCAGATCGCGCACCGGGCCGGATGCCAGCTGATGGGTAATCCCCTCTACACCGGCGAAATCCAGCTGATAATCAAACATCTTCAGGTTGATCACCGGGCCGTAAAGCGGATCGCCATCACCGAGACGCCCGAGATCGCGCATCACCTGTTCGGCATCGTAGCGCTGGTGGCGGCGCATCTTTTTCACTTCACCGGCCAACTGATTCGCCAGCGTAGCCAGCGGTTGTGCCGGATCGTAGTGGATCGCCATCGGTAGCACGTTAATCACCGGACCAGTGGCGCACAGCGCAGCCGAACCGATACGGCGCATAAAGATAAAACCAGCGGAGAAATCGTTTTGCCCGCTCAGGCGGGCCAGCCATAGCCCCACCAGCGCGAAGGCAAGATCGGCGGCGCTATGCTGAGGATGCTGGCTCACCAGCTGCTGGAAGGTGGCGCGATCCAGTGTCAGGCTGTGACGCAGCAAATCGGTACTGGCGCTTTGTCCTGCCAGCGGCTGGGGCGACAGTGAGGCGGGTGCAGGCAGGCTGGCACCTTTTTCGCGCCAGAACTGGCTGTCACGCGTGAAGGAAGTGGATTGCTGATAGCGCTGATACTCTTCCACCACTTCGCTAAAAGGGATAAAGGGGGTGGGTTCCGCTTGCTGTTGCTGTGCCCAGGCGCTGTACAGATTGGCGATGCGGCGCGTCAGGGCGGTAAAACTGAACCCATCCACCACCAGATGGTGATAACGCTGATACCAGAACCAATGCTGCTCACCCAGCCGGAACAGGCAATGATGATACAGCGGTGCGCCGCTCAGCACGCGCAAATCGCCGTTCATATCGGCGCGCATCAGGGCGCGGGCTTTGGCGGCGGGGTCGGCTTCTGCACGCAGATCGATGAGCTGCGGCTGGCTAAAGTTCTGCGCCTGCGGCCATTGCATTGCTTCGCCGTCCACTTCGCCAAACACCATGTTTAGCGTATCGGCTTCCTGCATACCCGCAATAATCGCTTTGCACAGCAGGGCGCTATCGATATCACCCTGCAATTCAATAAAGTGCGCGACCGCATAGGCATTGTGATGGCGGGACAGCTGATCGGCAATCCAGATGCCGGGCTGGGCCGCCACCAGCGGCAGGGTTTGCTGTTCGGTGAGGTGTCGGTTCATCAGGGATTCAGACATTGTCGCTCCGGTTGGTGTCCTGCGTCAGCGGCCGGATATCCTGCCAGTTCTGTTCCAGCCAGTTCAGGCAGGCGGGTTGCGGCTGTGGGCCAAACACCGTTTGCCAGCCAGAGGGAGGAACGCTGAACGCGGGCCATAAACTGTATTGTTGCTGCGGATTGCACAGCACCAGACAATCCTGCTGCGGATCGTCAAAGGGATTGCGATGTTCCATGTCGGCTCCTGCTTGTTTAATGCGGGGTCGGATTGCGCCACAGCGCTTGCAGGCCATCCAGCAGACCACCACGCCAGCACAGCGCATCGTGTCCACCTTCCACCGGCTGGTAATCCATCTGATAACCGGCCGCCTGCAACAACTGCTGCAATTGCTGATTAGCCTGCAAAATCAGCCCTTCACGTTTGCCTGCTTCCAGCCAGAAACGCAGTGGCTGACGCGGTGCCAGACCCTGTTCCAGCTGCTGGATCAGCCAGCCGTGCGCATTACCGCGCTCCGGCCACCAGAAGGAGCCGGACAGACTGATGGCATTGCCAAACTGCTGTGGCCAGTGCAATGCGGCGAATACCGAGGCGAGTCCGCCGAAACTTTGCCCGGCCACCACGGTGCTGTCAGCGTTCTGCCGATAAGGTGCCCACTGCGCCACCTGAGGGAGCAACTCTTCCTGTAAGGCTTGCCAGAACAGGGCATTACACGGCAGCTCGCGGCTGCGATGTTCGCGGTCGATGATGTCGATAAACAGATACACCGCCGCAGGCAGCGTGCCCTGATCGGTGAGTTGTTGCAGCGGACCGGCAATCGGCATGCTGTGCGCCCAGAACTGCCCATCAAGCAAAATGGCCAGTGGTCGCTGCCGGGGTTCAGCCGCGCCGGTGCAGTACAGCCAGACGGAACGGCTGTTGCCCAGTAAGGTGCTGTCCCAGCGATATTGCTGTAAGGCGATTTCAGGGGCACGGCCTTCATCAATGGCGCGCCATACCTGTTGATTGGGGGCCTGTGGCAGATGCAGGGGAGAAACGCCCATGCCACGCCCACCAGACCAGCCACGCAGGGGATTAAGCGGATCGGCCTGGGCAGTCGGGAATTTATCGCGCCACCAGTTGCGCAGGGTATACATGTCGGCATCCCCGGCGAAATCGGTCGCTTGTTTATCAGGCATCAGACAGTAACTGCCGCGCCAGCTGGCTGGCAGGAGGGTCTGCCAGTACCAGACATCGGTATTGGCGACACGTACTAAAGATTGCGGGGGGCGGTGCTGGTGGTGATCGGTTACGCCGGTGATGTTGATCCACACCCGCTGCGTGCGCGACTGCGTTTCATTGCCCTGCGGATCGCGCCAGAAGAAAGTGACCTGACATGCGCCATCCACCTCTCCCTCGACATACGGGATGCCTTTACGTTGCTGCTCCTGCCACCAGGCTTCACTGCCGGTTATTTCGTTTAGCCAGGTCATAGGTGCTGCCAGTCGCCGTTTACTCAAGGATCTTTTCACAAAGGTTACAGATAATACTATTGATAATTATTTGCATTTGCAATAGGGTGTTTCCGCTCATAAATGAGCACGCTCGTTCCGCCTGTCACCTTTCTCATAAAGGAAGGGATGCGCGACGGATGGCACTGCCAGGTTTGGGACAGGGCGACGATAAAGGATTGTGACTTTCTCACCGGCGCGCCAGTTACGTTTGCTGGCAATCCAGGAACGAAAAAATGAAAAAATATTCGCGTTTATCATTAGCCATTCTGATTGAACTGGGGCTTCTCTCCGGTACCACCTGGGCAGCAGAGACCTCCAGCAGCACGACTACCAGCACAGACGCCGCTTCCGTGGATGGGGGCACCATGATGGTGACCGCCCAGCAGCAAACGTTGCAGGCTCCAGGCGTTTCTACCATTACCGCCGATGAAATCAAAAAGCATCCGCCAGCGCGCGATGTGTCTGAAATCATCCGCACCATGCCGGGCGTTAACCTGACCGGTAACTCCACCAGCGGCCAGCGCGGCAACAATCGCCAGATCGATATCCGTGGCATGGGCCCGGAAAATACCCTGATCATGGTTGATGGTATGCCGATCACCAGCCGTAACTCGGTACGCCTTGGCTGGCGTGGCGAGCGTGATACGCGCGGTGATACCAACTGGGTACCGCCAGAGTTGATCGACCATATCGACGTGATTCGTGGTCCGGCCGCGGTGCGCTACGGCAACGGCGCGGCGGGTGGCGTGGTGAACATCATCACCAAGAAATACACCGACCAGCAGTGGCACGGTTCCTGGAACAGCTATTTCAACGTACCGCAGCACAAAGATGAAGGCGCAACCAAACGCACCAATTTCAGCCTGCAAGGGCCGCTGGGTGATGACTTCAACTTCCGGTTGTACGGTGGCTTAGCCAAAACTCAGGCGGATGCCTACGATATCAACGAAGGCCATGCTGCAGATCGTACCGGGACTTATGCGGGCAGCTATCCGGCTGGACGCGAAGGTTCCGTCAACAAAGATATCAATGCGTTACTGAGCTGGGCGTTTGCGCCGATGCAAACCCTCGAATTGCAGGCAGGCTACAGCCGTCAGGGTAACCTTTATGCCGGTGATACGCAGAACACCAACACCAGCACGCTGGTGAAAAGCCTGTACGGTGATGAAACCAACCGCCTGTATCGCCAGAACATCTCGCTGAAATGGACCGGTGCCTGGGACAATGGTGTCAGTACCAGTACCTGGGGACGCTACGAGAAAACCCGTAACACCCGTATCAATGAAGGCCTGGCGGGCGGGACCGAAGGGATCTTCTCCAACAGCGGCTTTAACACCATCCAGCTCGACGACATTATGCTGCATAGTGAAGTCAGCATTCCGTTTGAATGGCTGATTAACCAGACCGCAACGCTGGGCACTGAGTGGAATCAGCAGCGCATGAAGGATCCTTCTTCCACCACCCAGGCAGCCAGCTACGGTAGCGTGCCGGGCATCTCGAGTACCGGACGCAGTCCGTATTCCCAGGCTGAAATCTTCTCACTGTTTGCTGAAGACAACATGGAGCTGACAGACAGCACCATGCTGACGCCGAGCCTGCGTTTCGATCATCACTCGATTGTGGGCAACAACTGGAGCCCGTCACTGAACCTGTCGCAAGGGCTGGGTGATGACTTCACGCTGAAGATGGGGATTGGTCGTGCTTATAAAGCGCCGAGCCTGTATCAGACCAACCCGAACTATCTGTTGTACAGCAACGGTCAGGGTTGTGCTGATGCGTCCAGCGCCTGTTATTTGCAGGGTAATAAAGACCTGAAAGCAGAAAACAGCATCAACAAAGAGATTGGTCTGGAGTGGAAACACGAAGGCTATCAGGCCGGTCTGACCTGGTTCCGCAACGATTATCGCAACAAAATCGAAGCGGGTATGGTCTCAACCGGTACCGCCTCTAACGGCACCACCAATATCTACAAGTGGGAAAACGTACCGAAAGCGGTGGTTGAAGGGCTGGAAGGCACCATCAACATCCCGTTCTCTGACACCGTAACGTGGAATAACAATTACACGTATATGCTGCAGAGTAAGAACAAAGAGACCGGCGACCGTTTGTCGATTATCCCGCAATATACCCTGAACTCGACGCTGAGCTGGCAGGCAACAGAGGATCTGTCGCTGCAAACCACCTTTACCTGGTATGGCAAGCAAGTGCCTAAGAAGTATGACTATCATGGCAACCCGGTTACCGGCAGCGCCACCGATCAGGTCAGCCCTTACTCTATCCTTGGTATGAGCGGTACGTATGATGTGAACAAGTACGTCAGCGTCACACTTGGTATCGATAACCTGTTCGACAAGCGCCACTGGCGTCAGGGTAATGCCCAGACCACCGGCAACGCGACGACCGGCGCGTATTTGTATGGTGCTGGTGCGAACACCTACAACGATTCAGGCCGTACTTACTACATGAGCCTCAACACGCAATTCTAATTGAGATGATGAGGCAAACGGCAGCGGGCAATCAGTCCGCTGCCGTCTTTCCGGTTAACCAGTTCCAGGCTGCCGTGATGCATCTGCACAATGCGCAGCACAATATTCAGACCCAGACCGCTGCCACCGTAGCGTTGATCGCGACGCCGGAAGGCCTTAGTCAGTTCCTCTGCCGCACTGGCTTCAATGCCTGGTCCCTGATCCCATACTTCAACGATCACCTGCTGTTCTTCTTCACGTAACAACACCTGCACTTCACTGCCTTCCGGGCTGTAGCGCGAGGCATTTTCCAGTAGGTTACGCAGCATAAGACGCAGCAAAACCGCCTCACCCTGTTGCGGTACATCCGTACCCTGCGGCCAGAACAATTGCTGCTGACGCTGCGCGTAAAGTTCGGCCATCTCCGGCTGCAATGGTTGCATGATGTCCTGTTGCCAGTGCAACTGCTGATAGTGACCGCCAGCCAGCGCCTGGCCAGCACGCGACAGCATCAATAATTGTTCAACCGTGTGCATTAGCTGATCGATACGTTCCACCAGCATTTCACTTTGCGGTACGTTTTGCTGTTGCAGCAGCTCCAGATGCAGGCGCAGCCCGGCCAGTGGCGTGCGTAATTCGTGGGCGGCGTCGGCGGTGAACAGGCGTTCCTGTTGCAGCGTATGATCGAGACGCGACAGGAGCTGATTGATCGAGGTGGTCACCGCCACGATCTCTTCCATCTCGGAATAGAGCGGCAGCGCGGACAGATTATCGGCGGAGCGATGGGCAAGGCTGCTTTGCAACAACTTCAGCGGGCGGATAATCCAGTTGATGGCCCAGAAGGAGAACAGCAACGTCAGGCACACCATCACCAGCGACGGCAACAGCAGTGAGGCAATGGCTTCGCGGATTTCGTTTTCGACGTGATCGTTACGTGCTTTGGCGGTGAGCGTTTCATTCACCAGAAAGCCAATCTGTTCGCGGCTTTCGTGCCACAGCCAGACGGCGCTCATGATCTGGCAGGTGAGCAAAATCAGCGCCAGCATAATCAGCAAGCGCTGACGCATGCTATTCATTCACGTTCTTCCAGCCGATAACCGACGCCACGCACGGTCTTGATACGATCTTTGCCGAGTTTGCGGCGCAGATTGTGAATATGGACTTCCAGCGTGTTGGAGCCGGGATCATCGTTCCAGCTGTAGAGATCCTGTTGCAGGGTTTCGCGGTGCACATTCTGCCCGACGCGCATCAGCAAACGGGTTAGCAGCGCGAACTCTTTCGGCGTGATTTCCAGCGGCTGGTTCTCCAGCAGTACCTGCTGAGAACTGAGGTTGAGAGTGAGGTCACCCTGCTGCAACAGGTTGTCGCTATGGCCTTGATAGCGGCGAATCAATGCCCGCACGCGTGCCTGCAGTTCCACCAGGGCAAAGGGCTTCACCAGATAGTCATCGGCACCGGCATCCAGCCCATCCACCCGATCTTCCAGCGCATCACGCGCGGTGAGAATCAGTACCGGTACGGCGATGCCATCGCGACGCCACTGACGCAGTAGCGCAGCGCCGTCACGATCGGGCAGACCGAGATCCAGTACGATCAGGCTGTACTGGCCACTGCGCAGCAAGGCATTGCTTTCTGCGGCGCTGGCGGCACAGTCGACGGCGTACCCCTGGGCGCTCAATGCCTGGGCCAGGCCCGATTGCAGCAGCGCATCATCCTCAACGATTAACAGTTTCATCAGTTGTTCTGGTAAATGTCCTTGTAGAGGCGGCTTTCAAAACGCACCAGCGGAATGCGGCGTGTCTTCTGGTCTTCCGGCGGAACAGCATAACCGGACAGATACTGGACAAAGGCAACGCGCGCGCCGCTGGCAGTGGTAATGAATCCTGCCAGATTATAGACGCCCTGCAGCGAACCGGTCTTCGCCGATACCTTACCATCAACGCCCGCTTCATGCAGACCACCACGATATTGTAGCGTGCCATCGTAGCCCGCTAGCGGCAGCATGGAGATGTAGTTCAGCGTTGAATCATTTTTGGCGATGTATTGCAGCACCTGCATCATGGTACTGGGCGCGACCAAATCATGACGTGACAGGCCTGAGCCGTCTACCTGAATGGTGTTGCCGAGATCGACACCGGCTTTTTCGCGCAGAATGCGGCGCACTGCATCAGAACCGGCACGGAAGGTGCCCGGGACATTGAAGTAATGATGGCCAATGGTACGGAACACGGTATCGGCAATCATATTGTCCGATTTCTTCAGCATGGTGTGCAGCAAATCGTGCAACGGTGCGGATTGCGTGGAGGCCAGCACGGTACCCGGCGACGTGACCTGCGTCTGACGCACCAGATGGCCGCTGTAATCGATATCTGCAGCGCGCAGTTCATCCTTCAGGATCTCGCCGGCCCAGGCTGCGCCATCCTGCACGGCAAAGGCCAGTGGCAGCGGTTCAGCACGCTGACGCATGCAGCCGGTCAGGGTGTAGCGGTTCAGTTCGCCTGGCACCACATCCAGCTCGCAATATTGTCCCTCGCCGCTGTTAGGGCCGAGGGTACGTACCTGGCTGAACATATGCGCCGGGTAATAGGAAGCGATGCGCACAAAGGCGGTTTCGCCCGGCTTGCTGGCGCTGTAGAGCGAAACAGAGAAACAGTTTTTATCGACGATGGCTGCCCCTGGCGGTGCGCTGAAGCATTGCGTCAGATCGTTCCACGGCCAGCCTGGTGCCATATCGTGGCTGGCGAAGACCGAGGTATCGATCACCAGGTTGCCTTTAATATGGGTAATGCCCTGCTTTTTCAGCGTGGCGACCATGTTGCGCAGATCCTGGCGGCTTAATGTCGGATCACCGGCAAAGCGTGCCACCAGATCCCCATTCAGGGTGCCATCGCTGACTGCGCCTTTGGTTTCCAGCGTGGTCTGGAAACGGAAGTCTGGCCCCAGCTCCAGCAACGCCGCCAGCGCGGTCACAACCTTCATGGTACTGGCGGGTAACGCCATTTGTTTGCCATGAAAATCGATTATCGGGGTTGATGCGCCCACTTTTTGTACCATCAGCGCCAGGTTTGCGCCGTCTGGTAAATACTGCATGTATTCCTCAACGGGGGCTGCTTGTGCCTGCAGCATAAACGCACAGGTTAATCCGGTAACAAGTCGTGAAAATCGCATAATCTCGCGGTAACTGACGGGTGAAGGCGACAATACTACGTCCCCGGACGGTGCAAAGTAAACGATGACCCACAGGGAACTCTGGGGTAAAATACGTATCAAAATGCAAAACCCATCCTGACCCGGAAACCTTTCCGGGTCAGGATTCTTTTGCTTGTGAAAATGAGGTAACGCGCCGCAGAAGCTGTTTTCTGCTGTCACCGGTCAGGATGACGCTGTTAACCAGGAAAGATGACGAGGAGCCAAAATGAAACAGATTCCGATGACTTTAAAAGGCGCTGAAAAGCTGCGCGAAGAGCTGAACGAACTGAAAACCGTTAAGCGTCCGCGCATCATCGCCTCTATCGCCGAAGCCCGTGAGCACGGCGATTTGAAAGAGAATGCCGAATACCATGCTGCCCGCGAAGAACAAGGGTTCTGCGAGGGACGCATTCAGGAGATCGAAGCGAAACTCTCCAATGCGCAAGTGATTGATGTGACTCAGATGCCGAAAACCGGTCGCGTCATTTTTGGTGCTACCGTGCAGGTGCTGAACATCGATACTGATGAAGAATCGACCTACCGTATCGTGGGCGATGACGAAGCCGACTTTAAACAAAATCTGATTTCAGTGAACTCGCCGATGGCGCGTGGTCTGGTCGGGAAAGAAGCGGATGACGTCGCGATCATCAAAACACCGGGCGGGGATGTGGAATATGAGATCCTGAAGGTGGAATACATCTAATATATTGCTACGCTTTGAAATGCGTTGCTGCATATTGTAAAGAAAGGAAAAAGGCCGCATAGCGGCCTTTTATCCCATGCAGGAGCATGGCACTTTCTCTGCCCGCCGTTACGAACGGGGGAGAGAAATCTTGCTCTCTTTTGCAGGGCGATACAGCACCAGCGTTTTGCCGATGACCTGTACGTTGCAAGCTTTGGTTTCGCGGACGATAGCGTCAACGATCAGGAGCTTAGTTTCACGATCTTCCGAGGCAATTTTTACCTTGATCAATTCGTGATGTTCTAGCGCCTGTTCGATTTCGGCGAGCACGCCTTCAGTCAGGCCATTGCCACCCAGCATAACAACGGGTTTAAGCGGATGTGCAAGGCCTTTCAGGTGCTGTTTTTGTTTGGTACTCAGATTCATCGTATTTTTTTGCTTACTTAGGGATTGAAAACGGTTCATTCTACCGCCATCTCGGGTATATCGCCAAATCAACGCAACCCATGCGTGCTGATTTATCGCTACGATGACGATTTAACTGGAAAAATTATGACGGGTAAAAAGCGTTCGGCCAGTTCCAGTCGCTGGCTTCAGGAACACTTTAGCGATAAATATGTGCAACAGGCACAGAAAAAAGGGTTGCGTTCGCGCGCCTGGTTTAAACTTGAGGAAATACAGCAGGGTGACAAGCTGTTCAAACCCGGTATGACAGTGGTCGATCTGGGGGCTGCACCCGGTGGCTGGTCGCAATATGTGGTACAACTAATTGGCTCGAATGGCCGTATCATTGCCTGTGACCTGCTGCCTATGGACCCGATTGTCGGTGTTGATTTTCTGCAAGGCGATTTTCGTGACGAAGCAGTGCTGAAGACGCTACTGGAACGCGTTGGTGACGAAAAAGTGCAGGTGGTGATGTCGGACATGGCGCCGAACATGAGCGGTACACCTGCAGTTGATATTCCGCGTTCGATGTATTTGGTAGAATTGGCGCTGGAAATGTGTCGGGATATCCTGGCCCCAGGCGGCAGTTTTGTGGTGAAAGTGTTTCAGGGAGATGGCTTCGATGAATACCTGCGGGAAATTCGCTCCCTGTTTACGAAAGTGAAAATTCGTAAGCCGGATGCTTCGCGATCACGTTCGCGCGAAGTGTACATTGTGGCGACAGGGCGCAAACTATAACCCGATTTACCGGAATCAAAGCAAGGCGAGCAATGCGTTTACACCGATGAGAATTCTGACTTTCAGGGTAAACAAGCAAAATCATCAGCGCCGCGATTCCAGGTATGAAGGATATATAGTACCCTACGCTGTCTGTTAACACCGTTGTAATATGAGGTTAATCCCTTGAGTGACATGGCGAAAAACCTGATTCTCTGGTTAGTCATCGCGGTCGTGCTGATGTCAGTATTCCAGAGCTTTGGGCCCAGCGAGTCGAATGGCCGTAGGGTTGATTATTCAACCTTCCTGTCGGAAGTGAACCAGGATCAGGTCCGCGAGGCACGTATTAACGGGCGTGAGATTAACGTTACCAAAAAAGACAGTAATAAATACACGACCTATATTCCTGTCAACGATCCCAAGTTACTCGATAACCTGTTGACCAAAAACGTCAAAGTGGTTGGCGAACCGCCGGAAGAACCGAGCCTGCTGGCTTCGATCTTCATCTCCTGGTTCCCGATGCTGCTGCTGATTGGCGTGTGGATCTTCTTTATGCGTCAGATGCAAGGTGGCGGCGGGAAGGGCGCGATGTCCTTCGGTAAGAGCAAGGCCCGCATGCTGACGGAAGATCAGATCAAAACCACTTTTGCTGATGTGGCCGGTTGTGATGAGGCCAAAGAAGAAGTGGGTGAGTTGGTCGAGTATCTGCGTGAACCGAGCCGTTTCCAGAAATTGGGCGGTAAAATTCCCAAGGGCGTCCTGATGGTGGGTCCGCCGGGTACCGGTAAAACGCTGCTGGCGAAAGCTATCGCCGGTGAAGCAAAAGTGCCTTTCTTTACTATCTCCGGTTCTGACTTCGTTGAAATGTTCGTGGGTGTTGGTGCATCTCGTGTGCGTGACATGTTCGAACAAGCGAAAAAGGCGGCACCGTGCATCATCTTTATCGATGAAATCGATGCGGTGGGTCGTCAGCGTGGTGCCGGTTTAGGCGGTGGTCACGACGAACGTGAACAAACGCTGAACCAGATGCTGGTTGAGATGGATGGTTTTGAAGGCAACGAAGGCATTATCGTTATCGCGGCAACGAACCGTCCTGACGTGCTTGACCCGGCGCTGCTGCGTCCAGGCCGTTTTGACCGCCAGGTCGTGGTTGGCCTGCCAGATGTTCGTGGTCGTGAGCAGATCCTGAAAGTGCATATGCGTCGTGTGCCGCTGGCAACCGACATCGATGCAGCCATCATCGCGCGTGGTACCCCGGGTTTCTCCGGTGCTGACCTGGCGAACCTGGTGAACGAAGCAGCTTTGTTTGCTGCGCGCTCCAACAAGCGTGTGGTATCGATGGTTGAGTTCGAGAAAGCGAAAGACAAAATCATGATGGGTGCGGAACGTCGCTCCATGGTGATGACGGAAGCGCAGAAAGAATCTACCGCCTATCACGAAGCTGGCCATGCGATTATTGGTCGTCTGGTGCCGGAACACGATCCGGTACATAAAGTGACCATCATCCCGCGCGGCCGCGCACTGGGTGTCACCTTCTTCCTGCCGGAAGGCGATGCAATTAGCGCCAGCCGTCAGAAGCTGGAAAGCCAGATTTCTACGCTGTACGGCGGTCGCCTGGCGGAAGAAATCATCTACGGTGTTGAGCACGTATCTACGGGTGCATCTAACGACATCAAAGTGGCGACTAATCTGGCGCGCAACATGGTGACCCAATGGGGCTTCTCCGAAAAACTCGGTCCGCTGCTGTATGCAGAGGAAGAGGGTGAGGTGTTCCTCGGTCGTTCTGTGGCGAAAGCTAAGCACATGTCTGATGAAACGGCGCGTATCATCGACCAGGAAGTGAAACACCTGATCGACAGCAACTATCAGCGCGCACGCCGTATCCTGGGTGAAAACATGGACATCCTTCACGCGATGAAAGACGCGCTGATGAAGTATGAAACCATCGACGCACCGCAGATTGATGACCTGATGGCGCGTCGCGAAGTGCGTCCACCAGCTGGCTGGGAAGACCCGGGCAGCAACTCTTCTGACAACAACGGTACGCCGAAGGCGCCACGTCCGGTTGATGAACCGCGTACGCCAAATCCGGGCAACACCATGTCAGAACAGCTCGACAAGTAAGAGGCACTAACCTCAATACAAACCCCGGCCGGTCCGGGGTTTTTTACATCCCGCAGTTCAGTAATTCCTCAAGGAGACTCTCACCATGAAGTTGTACGCCCGTGATTCCCATCTCGATCTGTCGTTTCCCCATGTGATGGGTATTTTGAATGTCACGCCGGACTCCTTCTCCGATGGTGGTAAGCATAACTCGCTGGTAGATGCGTTAACGCACACCAATGAGATGGTCAACGCGGGGGCGACCATCATTGATGTGGGTGGTGAATCGACGCGCCCTGGTGCGGATGAGGTCAGTGTTGAAGAAGAACTGGAACGTGTGATTCCGGTCGTGGAAGCCATCGCCCAACGTTTCGAAGTGTGGATTTCGGTCGATACTTCTAAAGCCGAAGTCATCCGTGAATCTGCGCGAGTGGGCGCTCACATCATTAACGATATTCGTTCGCTGGCTGAACCCGGTGCGTTGCAGGCGGCGGCGCAAACCGGGCTGCCGGTGTGCCTGATGCATATGCAGGGTGAACCACGCACCATGCAGCAGGCTCCGCAGTATCAAAATATCGTCAGCGAAGTTGACGCTTACTTCACTGAGCAGATTGCGCGCTGTGTGGCGGCGGGGATTAAAAAAGACAATCTGCTGCTCGACCCCGGCTTCGGTTTCGGTAAGAATCTCAGCCACAATTATGAACTGCTGGCCGAACTGGGCCATTTCCACCATTTCGGTTTGCCGCTGTTAGTGGGAATGTCACGTAAGTCGATGATTGGCCAGCTGTTAAATGTCGGTCCAGCGCAGCGTCTGACCGGCAGCCTGACGTGTGCGGTGATTGCCGCCATGCAGGGTGCACACATCATTCGCGTGCATGACGTGAAAGAAACCGTTGAGGCGATGCGCGTTGTGGAAGCAACACGCAGAGCAAAAGGATAAAAAGGCATGAGTGATCGTAAATATTTCGGTACGGATGGTATTCGCGGCAAAGTGGGTGAAGCGCCGATCACCCCTGATTTCGTACTAAAGCTGGGTTGGGCGGCAGGTAAAGTACTGGCGCGTCACGGTTCCAGAAAAGTACTGATTGGCAAAGACACGCGTATTTCAGGTTATATGCTGGAATCGGCGCTGGAAGCCGGACTGGCGGCGGCTGGCCTGTCTGCTGCGTTTACCGGACCGATGCCAACACCGGCGATTGCCTATCTGACGCGCACTTTCCGCGCGGAAGCCGGGATTGTGATTTCAGCCTCACATAACCCGTTCGACGATAACGGCATCAAATTTTTCTCTGCTGAAGGCACCAAGTTGCCGGACGAAGTGGAAGAAGCCATTGAGCTGGAGATGGAAAAGCCGATTACCTGCGTTGAATCGGCAGAGCTGGGCCGTGCCAGCCGAATTGTCGATGCGGCCGGTCGTTACATCGAATTCTGTAAAGGCACCTTCCCCAGTGAGCTAAGCCTGAACGGGTTAAAAATTGTGGTGGATTGCGCCAATGGGGCGACTTACCACATCGCACCGAATGTGCTGCGTGAGCTGGGGGCGACGGTCATTGCCATTGCGACCCAACCTGATGGCATGAACATCAATAAAGAATGTGGTGCCACCGATCTGCGCATGTTGCAGCAGCGGGTGCTGGCCGAGAAGGCGGATCTGGGGCTGGCCTACGATGGTGATGGCGACCGCATCATGATGGTTGACCACCTGGGTAATAAGGTCGATGGCGACCAGATCCTCTACATCATCGCCCGTGAAGGTTTACGCCAGGGGCAGCTGCGCGGTGGCGTAGTGGGTACGTTGATGAGCAATATGGGGCTTGAGCTGGCGCTGAAACAACTCGGTATTCCGTTTGTGCGCGCCAAAGTCGGCGACCGCTATGTCCTGGAAAAAATGCAGGAGAAAGGCTGGCGACTCGGTGCAGAAAACTCTGGTCATGTCATTTTGCTGGATAAAACCACCACGGGTGACGGTATCGTTGCAAGTTTGCAAGTGCTTACTGCGATTGTACAAAATCATATGAGTCTGCACGATTTGTGCAGCGGTATGAAGATGCTGCCGCAGGTACTGGTGAATGTGCGCTTTAGCGGCGACAGTGATCCTTTGCAGACCGATGCCGTCAAGGCGGCCAGCGCTGAGGTGGAAAAAATCCTCGCCGGACGTGGGCGCGTATTGTTGCGTAAATCCGGTACCGAGCCACTGATTCGTGTGATGGTTGAGGGCGAGGATGAAGCCCAGGTCACCGCGCTGGCGCATCAAATTGCCGACGCAGTGAAGGCCGTTTAATCAGGCCACAGGCGGCAGGATTTTTCCCTTTCCGCCTGTAAAATCACCGTGATGGCGCTTTTTTCCGCAATCAGTCAGGTTCGTGAAAATTGCGCTTGCAGAGGTATGCGCCTTTGGTTAGTATTCACACCCGCTTCTGGTGGGTGATGACGAGACTCCCCATCGATACTGGTTGAAGCTTTAACTGTGCGGGTTACGCGCAAGGAAACAGGTTGATTATGTACGAAGCTCTTTTGGTAGTTTTCCTTATTGTGGCACTGGGCCTTGTCGGTCTGATCATGCTGCAGCAAGGTAAAGGCGCTGATATGGGAGCATCATTTGGTGCAGGCGCTTCTGCGACGCTGTTTGGTTCTACCGGGTCTGGTAACTTTATGACTCGCATGACCGCAGTGCTGGCAACGCTGTTCTTCATCATCAGCCTGATTCTGGGTAACCTGAACACGAATAAAACTTCCAAAGGAAGCGAATGGGAAAATCTGACTGCGCCGGCGAAATCTGAACAGACTCAGCCAGCGAAACCGGCAACCCCGGGTAACGATATCCCGCAGTAAGATCGTCAGCTTGCAATGCGACAACCTATCGTCGCTGTCAGTGAAGTGCCGAGGTGGTGGAATTGGTAGACACGCTACCTTGAGGTGGTAGTGCCCGATTGGGCTTACGGGTTCAAGTCCCGTCCTCGGTACCAAATCTCAGTATGACTTGCATTTTTCGCAAGTTCGGCGTAACATTCGCCACGTTTTCGGACGCGGGGTGGAGCAGCCTGGTAGCTCGTCGGGCTCATAACCCGAAGGTCGTCGGTTCAAATCCGGCCCCCGCAACCACTTTCCCTTAGAGTTCTTTTTCAAATATACTGTATGCATCGACGGACGCATTCCACAGTGGACTTTGAAAAAAATTCTTCTGGATTGTGCTCCGAGCCGCATCGCGGCATACAGGGTCCAGTCACAAAAAGCCCCGATTTTTCGGGGTTTTTTGTTATCAGGAAATCGCAACACTGGGCTATTAGGCCCTTTTTTTATGTCTTGGGGGTGGGCTTGTCCACATTAGAGCAAAAATTGACAGAGTTGATCTCTGCTCCAGTAGAAGCGCTTGGCTACGAATTGGTCGGTATCGAGTTTATTCGTGGTCGCACATCAACCTTGCGCATCTATATTGATAGTGAAGAGGGTATCAATGTTGATGATTGCGCCGATGTCAGCCACCAGGTCAGCGCTGTGATGGATGTGGAAGATCCCATCACGGTGGCTTACAACCTTGAAGTTTCCTCACCGGGTCTTGACCGTCCTCTTTTTACCGCTGAACATTATGCGCGTTTCGCCGGTGAAGAGGTGAGTCTGGTACTGCGTATGGCCGTGCAGAACCGCCGTAAATGGCAGGGTATCATCAAGTCTGTCGAAGGCGAGATGATCACGGTAACCGTTGAGGGCAACGATGAAGTGTTCGCGCTGAGCAACATTCAGAAAGCGAACCTGGTCCCCCACTTTTAAAAGTCCGGATTGAGGCTAACCAGGATGAACAAAGAGATCTTAGCTGTAGTAGAAGCCGTTTCTAACGAAAAAGCCCTGCCGCGCGAGAAAATCTTCGAAGCGCTGGAAAGCGCTTTGGCCACTGCGACCAAGAAGAAGTATGAGCAGGAAATCGACGTGCGCGTCAGCATTGACCGCAAAAGCGGCGATTTCGATACTTTCCGTCGCTGGCAGATTGTTGAAGAAGTCACGCAGCCAACTCGCGAGATCACGCTGGACGCAGCCCGCTTCGAAGATGAAGCATTCAATCTGGGCGAATATGTTGAAGATCAGATTGAATCGGTCACCTTTGACCGTATCACTACCCAGACGGCGAAGCAGGTCATCGTACAGAAAGTACGTGAGGCTGAACGCGCAATGGTCGTGGATCAGTTCCGCGAGCAGGAAGGCGAAATCATCACTGGCGTGGTGAAGAAAGTGAACCGCGATAACATCTCGCTGGATCTCGGCAGCAATGCTGAAGCGGTGATCGTACGCGAAGATATGCTGCCGCGTGAAAACTTCCGCCCGGGTGACCGTATTCGCGGCGTGCTGTATGCCGTGCGTCCGGAAGCGCGTGGTGCGCAGCTGTTCGTTACCCGTTCCAAACCGGAAATGCTGATCGAACTGTTCCGCATTGAGGTACCGGAAATTGGCGAAGAAGTTATCGAGATTAAAGCGGCAGCGCGTGATCCAGGTTCTCGTGCCAAAATCGCAGTGAAAACCAATGACAAACGTATCGATCCTGTGGGTGCCTGCGTAGGTATGCGCGGCGCACGCGTTCAGGCGGTTTCCAGTGAACTGGGCGGCGAACGTATCGATATCGTGCTGTGGGACGATAACCCGGCACAGTTTGTGATTAACGCCATGGCTCCGGCTGATGTGGCGTCAATTGTGGTGGATGAAGACAATCACACCATGGATATCGCTGTTGAAGCTGGCAATCTGGCTCAGGCGATCGGCCGTAACGGCCAAAACGTGCGTCTGGCTTCCCAGCTGAGCGGTTGGGAACTGAACGTTATGACCGTCGATGACCTGCAGGCTAAACATCAGGCCGAAGCCCATGCAGCCATCGATATGTTCACCAAACATCTCGACATCGACGAAGACTTCGCCACCGTACTGGTGGAAGAGGGCTTCTCTTCTTTGGAAGAGCTGGCATATGTACCGATCAACGAGTTGCTGGAAGTTGACGGCCTCGATGAAGACACGGTAGAAGCCCTGCGTGAACGAGCAAAAAATGCGTTAACTACCCTGGCACTGGCGAAAGAAGAGAGCCTTGGTAATCAGGAACCTGCTGAAGATCTTCTGAATCTCGACGGTTTGGACCGTGCTCTGGCTTACCGCCTGGCGGCAAAAGGCGTTTGTACGCTGGAAGATCTTGCCGAGCAAGGTGTCGACGATCTGACAGATATCGAAGGGCTGGATGATGAGAAGGCCGGCGCGCTGATCATGGCCGCGCGTAATATCTGCTGGTTCGGCGATGACGCATAATTACAGGAAGGAACAGCATGACAGATGTAACCGTAAAATCGCTGGCCGCCGAAATTCAGACTCCGGTAGATCGCCTGGTACAGCAATTTGCTGATGCGGGGATCCGTAAGTCTGAAGACGACGCGGTGAGCCAGCAAGAGAAAGAGACCTTACTTTCCCACCTGAATCGTGAACATGGTCAGGCAGGTTCAGGTAAACTGACGCTGCAACGCAAAACTCGCAGCACCTTGAATATTCCTGGCACCGGGGGTAAAAGTAAATCGGTGCAAATCGAAGTCCGCAAAAAGCGCACCTATGTGAAGGGTGATGCAGAAGCTGAGCAACAGGCTCAGGCTGAAGCAGAAGCCGAGGCGCAGCGTGAAGCGGAAGAGAAGGCGCGTCGCGAGGCGGAAGAACAAGCCCGTCGCGAAGCTGAACAAAAAGCGCAACGTGAAGCCGAAGAAAAAGCCAAGCGCGAAGCCGCTGACAAGGCGAAGCGTGAAGCAGCGGAAAATGAGAAAGTGACTAATCAACCAACCGACGAAATGACCAAGGCTACGCAGTCTGACAAAGCCCGTCGTGAAGCTGAAGCCGCAGAACTGAAGCGTAAAGCTGAAGAAGAAGCGCGCCGTAAACTCGAAGAGAACGCGCGCCGTGTGGCCGAAGAAGCCCGCCGTCTGGCAGAAGAAAAATCTGCTGAGTGGGAAAAACCCGACGAAGAAGACACCAGTGACTATCACGTCACCACCTCAACCCATGCCCGCCAGGCAGAAGATGAGAACGATCGTGAGGTAGAAGGTGGTCGCAGCCGTACGCGCACCACTAAAGCTGCTCGCCCGGCTAAAAAAGGCAACAAGCATTCTGAAGCCAAAACCGACCGTGAAGAAGCGCGTGCCGCTGTTCGTGGTGGTAAAGGTGGTAAGAACCGTAAGCCGAGCGCATTGCAGCAGGGCTTTAACAAGCCGGCTCAGGCCGTTAACCGCGACGTTATCATTGGCGAAACCATCACTGTTTCCGAACTGGCCAACAAAATGGCGGTGAAAGGTTCTCTGGTCATCAAAGCGATGATGAAGATGGGTGCAATGGCAACCATCAACCAGGTAATCGATCAGGAAACGGCTCAGTTGGTAGCGGAAGAAATGGGTCACAAAGTGATCCTGCGCCGTGAGAATGAGCTGGAAGAAGCGGTGATGGACGATCGTGATACCGACGCTGCGCAGGAAAGCCGCGCACCGGTTGTGACCATCATGGGTCACGTTGACCACGGTAAAACCTCACTGCTGGACTACATCCGTTCAACCAAAGTCGCTTCAGGCGAGGCTGGCGGTATTACTCAGCATATCGGCGCATACCACGTTGAAACCGATAACGGCATGATCACCTTCCTGGATACCCCGGGCCACGCCGCGTTTACCGCGATGCGTGCACGTGGTGCGCAGGCAACGGATATCGTTATCCTGGTGGTGGCTGCGGATGATGGCGTAATGCCCCAGACTATCGAAGCAATCCAGCATGCTAAAGCCGCGAAAGTGCCGGTCGTTGTTGCTGTGAACAAAATCGATAAACCGGAAGCCGATCCCGATCGCGTTAAGAACGAGCTGACTCAGTACGGTATCATCCCGGAAGAGTGGGGCGGCGAAAACATGTTCGTCAACGTTTCTGCGAAAGCAGGTACCGGTATCGACGATCTGCTGAACGCCATTCTGCTGCAGGCGGAAGTTCTGGAACTGACCGCTATCCGTGAAGGTATGGCAAGCGGCGTGGTGATTGAATCGTTCCTCGATAAAGGTCGTGGTCCGGTTGCTACCGTGCTGGTGCGTGAAGGTACCCTGAACAAAGGCGACATCGTGCTGTGCGGCTTTGAATATGGCCGTGTGCGTGCGATGCGTGATGAGCTGGGCCGTGAAGTTCTGGCTGCAGGTCCGTCTATTCCAGTTGAAATCCTCGGTCTGTCTGGTGTTCCGGCGGCTGGTGACGAAGCCACTGTGGTTCGTGATGAGAAGAAAGCGCGTGAAGTCGCACTGTATCGTCAGGGTAAATTCCGCGAAGTGAAACTGGCGCGTCAGCAGAAGTCGAAGCTGGAGAACATGTTCGCCAACATGACCGAAGGCGAAGTGTCCGAACTGAACATCGTACTGAAATCCGACGTACAGGGTTCTGTGGAAGCGATCTCCGACTCCCTGCTGAAACTCTCCACCGACGAAGTGAAGGTGAAGATTATCGGTTCGGGTGTGGGTGGTATCACCGAAACCGACGCCACGCTGGCAGCGGCTTCCAACGCGATTATCCTTGGCTTCAACGTGCGTGCTGATGCGTCTGCGCGTCGCGTGATCGAAGCGGAAAGCGTGGATCTGCGTTACTATTCCGTCATCTATAACCTGATCGACGAAGTAAAAGCAGCGATGAGCGGCATGCTGGCTCCGGAATATAAACAGCAGATCATTGGTCTGGCTGAAGTCCGTGATGTGTTCAAGTCACCGAAATTCGGCGCTATCGCAGGCTGTATGGTCACCGAAGGCAACATCAAACGTCACAACCCGATCCGCGTTCTGCGCGACAACGTTGTTATCTATGAAGGCGAGCTGGAATCTCTGCGCCGCTTCAAAGACGATGTCAACGAAGTGCGTAATGGCATGGAATGTGGTATCGGCGTGAAGAACTACAACGACGTTCGTGTTGGCGATATGATCGAAGTCTTTGAAGTGATTGAAGTTAAACGCACCATCGATTGATCATCATCTGATGTGTTGCAATTTGGGAGGCCATTGGCCTCCCGAATTATTTGGGAGAAATAATCATGGCGAAAGAATTTGGTCGCCCGCAGCGCGTTTCTCAGGAGCTGCAGAAAGAGATTGCCATTATTCTGCAACGCGAAATTAAAGATCCGCGCCTCGGTATGATGGTGACGGTTTCTGGCGTTGAAGTGTCACGCGATCTGGCTTATGCCAAAGTGTTTGTCACTTTTCTGAACGATAAAGATGAAGAAGCGGTGAAAAACGGTCTGAAGGCGCTGAAAGAAGCTTCCGGCTATATCCGTACTTTGCTGGGTAAAGCGATGCGTCTGCGCATTGTGCCTGAGCTGACCTTCTTCTATGACAACTCGTTGATCGAAGGTATGCGCATGTCAAACCTGGTCACCAACGTTGTCAAAAATGATGCTGAACGCCGTGGCGATCATGCAGCGGACGACGACAAGGAGGATTGATGAGTCGTCCTCGTCGTCGCGGTCGCGATGTGCATGGTGTATTGCTGCTGGATAAGCATCAGGGCGCGTCTTCCAATGACGTGCTGCAAAAAGTAAAACGCATCTTCAATGCGAACAAAGCGGGCCACACGGGTGCGCTGGATCCTCTGGCGACGGGCATGTTGCCCATTTGCCTCGGCGAAGCGACCAAGTTCTCGCAATTTCTGCTGGATTCAGACAAGCGTTATCGCGTGATTGCCCGCCTCGGCGAGCGTACCGATACCTCCGATGCTGACGGCAACGTGGTTGAAACGCGTGCGGTGACCTTTACTCAGGCGGATCTTGACGCCGCGCTGGAAAGTTTTCGTGGCGACACCCAACAGGTGCCGACCATGTTTTCGGCGCTGAAGCATCAGGGGCGCCCGTTGTATGAGTACGCGCGTCAGGGAATCACCGTCGAGCGCGAACCCCGTCCCATCACCGTATATGAACTGCGGTTTATTCGCTGGGAAGGGGACGAGCTGGAGCTGGAGATTCACTGCTCCAAAGGCACCTACATTCGTACCATCATTGACGATTTGGGTGAAAAGCTGGGCTGTGGTGCGCATGTGACCATGCTGCGTCGCTTGCAGGTTTCCCGCTATCCGGCAGAAAAAATGGTGACGCTTGAGCAGTTGCAGGCTTTGCTGGAGCAGGCCAATGCGGCAGAAATTGCGCCCGCGGATTTGCTTGACCCTCTGCTGCTACCGATGGATAGCCCGGCGGCGGATTTCCCGGAAGTGAATCTCCCCGATGCCATCGCGGTTTACTTCAAGCTGGGGCAACCGGTAGAGGCCGTTGACGTACCTGCTGCTGGCCTGGTGCGTGTCACCGAAGGTGAGGCGCGTAAATTTATTGGTATGGCAGAGATTGATGACCGGCAGCGCGTTGCCCCGCGCCGTCTGGTGGTGGAGTTTCCACAATAATGCGCCTTGTATAAAGGGGCATTTGCGTTGCTGTTGTACGAAGAGTAGAATAGCGCGGCTTTAAAGCGGGCTGCTGAATTAGAGATCGGCACCCATACATACATTCATTGATAACTGGAGTTTATTATGTCTCTAAGCGCAGAAGCTAAAGCAGAGATCGTTGCCAAATACGGTCGTGGCACCAACGACAGCGGTTCAACTGAAGTTCAGGTTGCTCTGCTGACTGCTCAGATTAACCACCTGCAGGGTCACTTCTCTGAGCACAAAAAAGACCACCACAGCCGTCGCGGTCTGCTGCGCATGGTATCCCAGCGTCGTAAGCTGCTGGACTACCTGAAGCGTAAAGACGTTGCACGCTACACCAGCCTGATCGAAAACCTGGGTCTGCGTCGCTAAGTCTGAAGAATCTGATCAAGGGTGTAGCGCAGACAGTATGCGAAAAAACGCATCTGGCGATCAGATTTGTGCGAGTTTCGCGAAAAGGGGGCCTTTATGGCCCCTTTTTTCGAGCAATCGGCAGCAATCCGGTCCAAACTCATGTATTGTTGCTGAGAGTGATCTTCGCTTGCAGAGGTTCGCGCGGCTAATGAGAGGCTTTACCGCAAGGGCGGTTAAAGGTTGTCATTAGTCGCGAGGATGCAGCTGAAGATCGGTAATCCCCGGCGGGCCTGAGATGGGTCTGCCCCGACGTTAAGGACTTTTATTTTGCTGAACCCGATCGTACGCAAATTCCAATATGGTCAGCATACCGTCACGCTGGAAACCGGCATGATGGCACGCCAGGCTACTGCCGCTGTGATGGTGAGCATGGACGACACCGCGGTTTTCGTAACCGTTGTTGGCCAGAAAAAAGCGAAAGCTGGTCAGGATTTCTTCCCGCTGACCGTTAACTACCAGGAGCGTACCTACGCTGCTGGCCGTATCCCGGGTAGCTTCTTCCGTCGTGAAGGCCGTCCGAGCGAAGGCGAAACCCTGATTGCGCGTCTGATTGACCGCCCGGTTCGCCCGCTGTTCCCGGAAGGCTTCGTTAACGAAGTTCAGGTTATCGCTACCGTTGTTTCTGTTAACCCGCAGGTTAACCCGGACATCGTGGCAATGATTGGTGCATCTGCTGCACTGTCACTGTCTGGTATCCCGTTCAATGGCCCGATTGGCGCGGCACGTGTTGGCTATATCAACGATCAGTACGTCCTGAACCCAACCGCTGACGAAGTCAAACAATCTCGTCTGGACCTGGTGGTTGCCGGTACCCAGAACGCAGTGTTGATGGTTGAATCAGAAGCTGACATCCTGACTGAAGATCAGATGCTGGGCGCAGTGGTATTCGGCCACGACCAGCAGCAGGTTGTTATTGAGAACATCAATGCACTGGTGGCTGAAGCTGGCAAACCGCGTTGGGACTGGCAGCCAGAAGCGGCTAATGATGCCCTGATTGCACGTGTTGCTGCCCTGGCAGAAGCACGTATCAGCGATGCTTACCGCATCACCGACAAGCAGGAGCGTTATACTCAGGTTGGCGTCATCAAAGATGAAACCATCGCTGCACTGCTGGCTGAAGATGAAACTCTGGATAGCGCTGAAATCGGCGATATCGTGCACAGCCTTGAGAAGAACGTTGTTCGTACCCGTATTCTGAACGGTGAACCGCGTATCGATGGCCGTGAAAAAGACATGATCCGTGGTCTGGACGTGCGTACTGGCGTGCTGCCGCGTACCCACGGTTCAGCTCTGTTCACCCGTGGTGAAACTCAGGCGTTGGTTGCTGCGACCCTGGGTACCGCACGCGATGCGCAGAACCTGGACGAGCTGATGGGTGAGCGCACCGACAGCTTCCTGTTCCACTACAACTTCCCTCCGTACTCGGTGGGTGAGACTGGTATGGTCGGTTCGCCAAAGCGTCGTGAAATTGGTCACGGTCGTCTGGCGAAACGCGGCGTGCTGGCAGTGATGCCGAAGCAGGAAGACTTCCCGTACACCGTGCGTGTGGTATCTGAAATCACTGAATCGAACGGTTCTTCTTCTATGGCTTCCGTCTGCGGTGCTTCTCTGGCACTGATGGATGCAGGTGTACCGATCAAAGCGGCCGTTGCCGGTATCGCGATGGGTCTGGTGAAAGAAGACGAGAAATTTGTTGTTCTGTCTGACATCCTGGGTGACGAAGATCACCTCGGCGACATGGACTTCAAAGTAGCCGGTAGCCGTGAAGGTATTACCGCGCTGCAGATGGATATCAAAATTGAAGGGATCACCCGCGAGATCATGCAGGTTGCTCTGAATCAGGCTAAGGGTGCGCGTCTGCATATCCTGAGCGTGATGGAACAGGCAATCAGCACGCCGCGTCAGGAGATCTCTGAGTTCGCACCGCGCATTTACACCATCAAGATCAATTCTGACAAGATCAAAGATGTTATCGGTAAAGGCGGTTCTGTCATCCGTGCGCTGACTGAAGAAACCGGCACCACCATCGAAATCGAAGATGATGGCACCGTGAAGATCGCAGCGACCGATGGTCTGAAAGCGAAAGAAGCAATCCGTCGTATCGAAGAAATCACTGCAGAAATTGAAGTGGGCCGTATTTACACTGGTAAAGTGACCCGTATCGTTGATTTCGGTGCCTTCGTTGCGATTGGCGGCGGCAAAGAGGGTCTGGTTCATATTTCGCAAATCGCTGATAAGCGCGTTGAGAAAGTGACCGACTACCTGCAGATGGGCCAGGAAGTTCCGGTTAAAGTACTGGAAGTGGACCGTCAGGGCCGTGTGCGTCTGAGCATCAAAGAAGCGACAGAGCAGAAACCGCAGGCGATCGAGACCACCGCTGCGACCGACGCACCTGAAGCTGAATAAGTATTTCCTGATTAACCTCTCCCTGCCTGGCTGGGAGAGGTGTTTGTATACCGCAGGTAATTCAGGTAGCAGTAAGGTGGCAAGCGAGTGAATCCCAGGAAACTTACTCAGGTAAGCGACCAGGGTGAATGAGTACAGCCAACGTAGCTGCAATCTGAAGTATGACGGGTATCATCGCGAGGGCGGGAACCCTTGTGCATAGCAGGCGGATGACAGGATGGTTATCCCAATGTTTGTATTCGGGAGTGGGAAATGAAGCCTTTTTTGCGCTGGTGTTTTGTTGCGACAGCTTTGACGCTGGCAGGATGCAGCAACTCCAATTGGCGTAAGAACGAAGTTCTGGCAGTACCTTTGCAGCCCACACTGCAGCAGGAAGTGATTCTGGCGCGAATGGAACAAATTCTTGCCAGTCGTGCCCTGACCGATGATGAACGCGCACAGCTATTATATGAGCGTGGAGTGTTGTATGATAGCTTAGGTCTGAGAGCATTAGCGCGGAACGATTTTTCGCAAGCGCTGTCTATCAGACCGGATATGCCAGAGGTGTTTAACTATCTCGGCATATATTTAACGCAGGCAGGCAATTTTGATGCTGCCTATGAAGCGTTTGATTCTGTACTTGAGCTTGATCCAACTTACAATTATGCGCATTTAAACCGTGGTATCGCCCTCTATTACGGCGGTCGATACAAGTTAGCGCAAGATGATCTGCTGGCGTTTTATCAAGACGATCCTAATGATCCATTCCGCAGTCTGTGGCTCTACCTCGTTGAACACGAGATGGATGCCAGCAAGGCCAAAGTAACGCTTAAACAACGTTACGATAAAGCGGTCCGGGACCAATGGGGATGGAATATTGTCGAGTTCTACCTGGGCGACATCAGTGAAAAAACATTGATGGAACGTCTCAAGGCGGACGCAACGGATAACACCTCGCTCGCTGAACATCTCAGTGAAACCAACTTCTATTTAGGTAAGTACTACCTAAGTCTGGGGGAGAAGGACGACGCGAAAGCGTTGTTCAAACTGGCGGTGGCCAACAACGTCAACAACTTTGTTGAACACCGATACGCATTGTTGGAACTGGCGCAACTCGGCCAGGCACAAGACGATTTATCAGAATCTGACCAGCAATAGCTGACGAACTTTTATTGCCTGAATTACCCGTTAAGTCATCATCTTCCGGGATGAGGGCTTTTCTGTTCGTCGAAACTTCTAATTTGAGCCGGTTCACACTTTTCGATGAAAATGACTGAAAATTTTCATGACGAGTTATGTAGACTGGCCGCCGCAATCTAAGAGGCACGTGTACTACATGACTGATATTCAAACCACTTTTGCTGATCTGGGCCTTAACGAATCCATCCTGTCTGCTCTTAACGACATGGGTTACGTCAAGCCGTCACCGATCCAGGCCGAGTGCATTCCGCACCTGCTGGCTGGCCGTGACGTGCTGGGTATGGCACAGACCGGTAGTGGTAAAACTGCAGCGTTCTCTCTGCCGCTGCTGAACAACATTGACCCGTCGCTGAAGGCACCGCAGATTCTGGTGCTGGCACCCACCCGCGAACTGGCGGTGCAGGTAGCTGAAGCAGCGACTGAATTCTCTAAACATATGCGTGGCGTCAACGTATTGGCCCTGTACGGCGGCCAGCGTTATGACGTGCAGCTGCGCGCACTGCGTCAGGGCCCACAAATTGTGGTGGGCACCCCGGGTCGTCTGCTCGACCACCTGAAACGCGGTACTCTTGATCTGTCTAATCTGCGTGGTCTGGTGCTGGACGAAGCCGACGAAATGCTGCGTATGGGCTTTATTGAAGACGTTGAAACCATCATGGCGCAGATCCCGGAAGGTCATCAGACCGCTCTGTTCTCTGCCACCATGCCGGAAGCGATCCGTCGTATCACCAAGCGTTTCATGAAAGATCCGCAGGAAGTGCGCATTCAGTCCAGCGTTACGACTCGCCCGGACATCTCTCAGTCTTACTGGACCGCTTATGGCCGTAAAACTGATGCGCTGGTACGTTTCCTCGAAGCAGAAGACTTCGATGCTGCGATCATCTTTGTGCGTACCAAAAACGCAACGCTGGAAGTGGCTGAAGCGCTGGAGCGCAGCGGCTATAACAGCGCAGCACTGAACGGTGACATGAACCAGGCACTGCGTGAGCAGACGCTGGAGCGCCTGAAAGATGGTCGTCTGGACATCCTGATCGCGACCGATGTTGCGGCACGTGGTCTGGACGTTGAGCGTATCAGCCTGGTTGTTAACTACGACATTCCGATGGACGCAGAATCTTACGTTCACCGTATCGGCCGTACCGGTCGTGCGGGTCGTGCAGGCCGTGCGCTGCTGTTCGTTGAGAACCGCGAGCGTCGTCTGCTGCGCAACATTGAACGCACCATGAAGCTGACCATTCCGGAAGTTGAACTGCCGAATGCCGAGCTGCTGGGTGAGCGTCGTCTGGCTAAATTTGCTGCGAAAGTACAGCAGCAACTGGAAAGCAGCGATCTGGATATGTACCGCGCGCTGCTCAGCAAAATGCAGCCGGAAGAAGAGCTGGATATGGAAACCCTGGCTGCCGCACTGCTGAAAATGGCACAGGGCGAACGTCCGCTGATTCTGCCAGCAGATGCACCGCGTCCGCAGCGTCGTGAATTCCGCGATCGTGATGATCGTCGTGACAGCCGTGATTCACGTGACTCACGCGGTCCGCGTGAAAGCCGTGATGGCGACCGTCCGCGTCGTGAGCGTCGTGACGTTGGCGAAATGCAGCTGTACCGCATTGAAGTAGGCCGTGATGATGGCGTTGAAGTTCGTCATATCGTGGGCGCAATTGCTAACGAAGGTGATATCAGCAGCCGTTACATCGGTAACATCAAACTGTTTGGTACTCACTCCACCATCGAGCTGCCGAAAGGCATGCCGGGTGAAGTTCTGCAGCATTTCACCCGTACGCGTATTCTCAACAAGCCGATGAATATGCAGCTGCTGGGCGATGCACAGCCGCACGAACGTGGTGGTGAGCGCAGCGGCGAACGCCGTAGCGGTGGTCGTGATTTCGGTGGTGAGCGTCGTGGTAACCGTGAAGGCGGTGCTGGTGCACGTGGTGAAGGTCGTGAAGGCGGTCGTCGCTTCTCCTCTGAGCGTCGTGAAGGTGGCCGTGAAGGCGGACGCTTCAGCCGTGAAGGTGGGCGTGGTCCGCGTCGTGAAGAAGCAGGTGCTGCTGCACCGCGTCGTCGTGACATCTAAGCGACAAAGCTAAATAGCAAAATGGGACGCCTTGGCGTCCCATTTTTTTATCCAGTGTCAGCTAAAGTTTACACCCCGCCAGCAATCAGTACTCGTTCACCACTGACATAGGCCGACTCCTCTGATGCCAGAAACAGCGCAACCTGCGCGACATCTTCCGGCAAACCAAAACGTCCCAGCGGTGTCGCCGCAATTAACTGTGCTTTCAGTTCCGGATGCATCTTCTTCGCTGCCAGTAAACCTTCGGTCAGGATGATGCCGGGTGCCAGCGCATTAACGCGGATATTACGGGGACCCAGTTCTCGTGCCAGTCCCTGGGTGAGGGTATCAATCGCGCCTTTGGTCGCCGCCCACAGCACCGAGCCTGGGGTGCTACGCTGGCTATTTAGCGCGCTGAGGTTAATGATGCAACCGCCACGCGTGGGGAAATGCCGGGCTGCCTGCTGGCAAACCAGCAACGTACCCAGCAGATTTACATTCAACTGCTGCTGCATTTCAACAACGCTGAGCGCCACAAAATCGCCGTGATGAAAAATGCCTGCGTTGTTGACCACAATATCTGGTGCGCCAAATTGCTCAATACAGGTAGCGAACAACCGCGCCACATCATCTTCACGTGAGATATCGGCCTGAACGGCGATGGCATCGCTGCCCAGACCACGAATATCCGTGACGACATCAGCCGCGCCAACTTCGTCCTGACGATAATTCACCACAACCCGGGCACCGGCCGCCGCGAAAGTCATGGCGATAGCGGCACCGATGCCTTTCGAAGCGCCCGTCACCAGCGCAATTTTGCCTTCAAGTGCTTTCATCGTGTCTCTCCACCTGAGGTTTCGGGGAAGCATAAGAATGCGCTGTCCATACAATTAACAGGTAGCGCAATCCTGCAAGCTTTTTGCCCGATCCTGCAAATCTCAGCACCAGAGGCCAGGCGCAACGGCAATGCCAGGTTAGAATAAAAACTCAATGATCCCTCATTGCGGAGCGCTCAACGCATGATTCATCAGGAACAGTGGCAACAGCTGGTTGCTATGATTGCCCGTCACGCCCCGGACGATGGTCGCCATCATAGCGCCATCGATTTTCTCTCTTTTGGTCGCAGCTCCAGGCCAAGCAGTCTGTCACACGTGGCTACCTGGGCCAGTTTTGCGCTGGTGGCACAGGGGCAGAAAGCGTTACGCATGGGTGACGATGTGATGCATTACGGCGCAGGGGATCTGCTGCTGGTGACGCTGGATATGGCGGTACAATCCTGCGTGGTCATGGCGACGCCGGAGAAGCCTAACCTGGGTGTGGGTATCACCATCAATGAAACGCGCCTGATGCGCTATCTTGAGCACTTCCCTATGCAGCAGGTAGGAGCCGCAGCAACCAATGAGCGCGGCATCACGGTACACAAGGTGGCACCTCCGCTGGTAGATGCGGTGATTCGCCTGATCGAGTTGCTGGATCAACCACAGGATATTCCGGCGCTGGCGCCGTTAATTGAACAGGAAATTTTCTATCGACTGCTCACCGGCCCGGAAGGCCCACGCATTCTGAATATGGCGCTGGCGGAGCGTCCGGGCAACAAAGTGGCGCGTGCGGCCCGCTGGCTGCGGGAAAATTTTCATCAGCCCCTGAAGATGGATCAACTGGCAAGCAACGTGGGTATGAGCATTTCGTCACTGCATCACCACTTCAAAGCAGTTACCGCGATGACGCCGATGCAGTATCAAAAGCAATTGCGTCTCAACGAAGCGCGCCGACTGATGTTGATGGAAAAGCTGGACGCCGGAACGGCAGGTTATCGGGTGGGGTATCAGAGCGCTTCACAATTCAGCCGCGAATACAGTCGCTTTTATGGTCAGTCGCCGGGACGTGATGTGCGGCAGAATGCGGTGGGGGCCGAAGCCTGGCCACCGCAATAACCCGGTTACAGCGAGCGGGCGGCTTCCATCGCCAGTGCAAAGGAGCGCAGACGCGCTTGTGGATCGAATATCTGGCCGTTTACCATGATTTCATCCGCCTGGGTTTCACGCAGCAAGGCCGCAAGTCCATGGCGTACTTTATCGCTATCACCCACAATCGACATACTCAGCGCCTGCTGGACGCCATATTGTTCTGACGGCGACCACAGGTTATCCATGTTCTCCACCGGTGCCGGTAGCGGGCCGGGTTTGCCGCGACGCAGGTTGATAAACTGCTGCTGCATCGAGGTGAACAGGAAACGCGCATCGCGCTCGCTGTCGGCGGCAACCACGTTCACGCATACCATGGCGTAAGGTTTTGCCAGACGCGCGGATGGCTGGAATTTCTCGCGGTACACATGCAGCGCCTGGAACAGCAGGTCAGGGGCGAAGTGTGAGGCAAAGGCGAACGGTAAGCCCAGTTGAGCCGCCAGCTGCGCGCTGTAGAGACTGGAACCCAGCAGCCATACCGGAATTTTCGAGCACAGGCCCGGTACTGGCTGTACCGGTGGGCATTCACCGGCTTCGGCGTCAAACCAGCTAATCAGTTCGGCAACATCGTCCGGGAAGCTGTCAGCCTGCGCGCCGGAAAGATGGCGACGCAGCGCCATCATGGTGCGTTGATCGGAACCCGGCGCACGGCCCAGACCGAGATCAATACGTCCGGGATAGAGCGATTCCAGGGTGCCAAACTGCTCTGCAATCACCAGTGGTGAATGGTTAGGCAGCATAATGCCGCCTGAACCGAGGCGTAGGGTTTCGGTGTTGGCAGCCAGATAGCCAATCAGCACCGAGGTGGCTGCGCTGGCAATGCCGGTCATGTTGTGGTGTTCAGCTAACCAATAGCGGTAAAAGCCGAGGGCTTCAGCCTGACGGGCCAGGGCCAGCGAATTGTGGAACGCATCACGCGGCGTTGCGCCCTGTGGAATGGGGGCCAGGTCCAGCACGGACAGGCGAACAGTTTTTTTCTCAGACATGGGCACTCCAGAATAAGTATGGCGCAGGTGTTCATTAAGCCTGCGCCATCCAGTATTACGCATCAGTATCCATATTAAAACTGCTAATAAGGGCAGGAATATAGCCGGAACGTGCCTTTCAGCGGCCACTATCCAGCGCCATTCCTGCCAGACGTCGCCAGTAGCCGTTACTGTCGCTGCCGCGGGCCACCATCATCGGCGCTTCACCTGCTTCGTTGGCGCGGAAGCGATCCACATCCTCCAGCGTACTGTCGTCCTGCGGTGATAAACGTACGATATCGACCCAGTTATGCATGCCGACCAGATCATTGCCAAGGTTGTAGCAGTAGCCACTCATAGTCTGGATACCATTCAGCACAAACACCTGCTGTCCTTCCTGGGACAACACGCGTCGTCCGTTGGGATAGTCGATGCAGCAGGTCTGACAATCGTCTTTGGCGCGATTTTCCGAACGTGCGGTGAAACAGCGCGCGGACAAGGCCAGCGGCAGATAGCCGTAACCCAGCACTTCTACCTCGAAGCGATCGCGTATGCCTGCGGTATCGCACTGCTGCAACAGCTGAATCAGCCAGTCGCGAGACATCTCAACCGGCATGCACCAGCGCGTCATGCCTTCTTTCAGCAACAGCTGCAAGGTTTGCGCGTTGTAGACGTTAAGCGTCGGGCCAGCGACAAACGGCAACTGGCGTTCGGCCGCCATATTCACCGTACCGATGTCATTAGCTTCAATCAGAAACTCGCCGTTTTCCACATAGCGGCGCAGTTCTTTCAGTTCCGATGGCGATTGCAGTAGCGCCAGCGTGCTGATCACCACCTGTTTGCCGTGCTGTGCCAGTGCGCGGCCCATTTCCATCCATTGGGCGAAAGGCGTGGCGCGGCGCTTGCTGCACACTGCCTCACCCAGATAGACGATTTCCGCGCTGGATTGCGCGGCACGCTGATAAAAGTTTTCCAGTTTGTCACTGGGCCAGTACCACAGTACCGGGCCGATTGCGTATTTCATGCTGACTCCTTACTGCCAGTCGCGATGGTAAGCGCCGAGCGTGGTCTGGCTACCTTCAGAAAGTTCGCCCAGCGCCTGCATCCAGGGTTCCTGAACGGCATACTGCTCTGGCGCTGCCATACAACGGTCAATCGCCTGACGCCACACTTTCGCCACCTGCGCCACATAGGCCGGGCTGCGCTGGCGACCCTCAATCTTCACCGATGCCACTCCGGCACGCAGCAGTTCCGGCAGCAGCGACAGGGTGTTGAGGCTGGTGGGTTCTTCCAGCACGTGATAACGCTGGTTATCAACCTCGTAGCGTCCTTTACACAGGGTGGGATAACCGGCACTTTCATCCGGCCCATAGCGGTCAATCAGCACCTCATTCAGGCGTGATTCCATGCCCTGCGGCGTCTGTTGCCAGCGCACGAATTTGGCGGGTGAACAGGCTCCGGCGCTGTTCGGTGATTCCCCGGTCAGCCATGAAGAGAGGTAGCAGCGGCCTTCGGCCATGATGCACAGGCTACCGAAAGCAAACACTTCCAGCGGCACCGGTGTTTCTCGTGCCAGCTGCTTCACCTGGTGCAGCGACAATACGCGCGGCAGCACCACGCGATGCAGCTGAAAATGGCGGTGATAAAAGCGGATCGCTTCCAGATTGGTGGCCGACGCCTGTACTGAAAGGTGGCGTTCAACCTGCGGATAGTGCTTTGCCGCATATTCCAGCGTGGCGATATCGGCGAGAATCAGCGCGTCTGCGCCATTTTGCGCCGCGATATCAATCGCCTGTTGCCAGCGATTCATGCCGTCAGGATGGGCAAAGGTGTTAATCGCGACGTGCAGCTTGCGCCGATGCTGGTGCACAAAGCGCGCCGCTTCGGCCAGTTTTTTGTCGGTAAAATTAAGACCAGCAAAGTGGCGGGCATTGGTATCGTCTTTCAGGCCGACGTAGACGGCGTCGGCGCCATGCTCCACCGCCGATTTCAGCGCGGGTAAATTCCCCGCCGGGCACAGCAGTTCCATACATTTTCCTCCCCCGGGTTCTGGACGGCGTTGAGTGTAGGTAAGCGCTCGTCACAGAATGTTGATTTAAGGCAGTGAAACGGCCAATGGTGATGCAGATTGAAGATTTTTCACACAACCAGAGTGCGAATTCCTTGATCTCAGTGGAGGCGAAGCCAAACGGATGTGGCAGAATAGGTAAAATTTTCTGAAGGGAGTGCAGCTGGTGTTTACTCGCTTACGCGGTTTGATTGTTGAAAAAGGGCCAGAATTCTTAGCCTTACCGGTGTCATTAACCCCTTTCGCGCTGAAAAAAGCCGTTTTGCAACAACTCCTAAACTGGCAATTTCGCCATGCTTTGGCTGAAGGTGAGTTAGACTTTCTGGAAGGGCGCTCCCTGGGAATCGAAATCAGCGACATCAATTTGCGCTGGATGACCACGTTACAGGCCGGGCGTCTGGCTGTTTCGCGCGACACCGAAGCTGATGTCTGGTTTCGCGGCGAAGCCAACGATCTGTTGCTGGTGGCAGCACGCAAAGCGGACCCCGATATGTTGTTCTTTCAACGCCGTCTGGTGATTGAAGGTGACACGGAGCTGGGGCTGGAGGTGAAGAACCTGATGGATGCCATTGAACTGGATGCCATGCCCACGCCATTGCGAACGGGATTGCAGCAGCTGGCTGCTTTTGTTGAGGCTGGACTGAAACAGGACGCGAAGGCCACTGAGTCGCGCGCGGGGATCTCATGTTGATTCGTACTGAAATTGGCGTCGATGCGGCCAGCATCGACAGTCTGTTAAAGCGCTGTTTTGCCAGCGCCGCCGAAGCGGAACTGGTGCAGCAGTTGCGTGAAGATGGTTTGCTGACCCTTGGCGTGGTTGCGACCGATGATGAAGGACAGGTTTTGGGGTATGCCGCGTTCAGCCCGGTGACGTTGCAGGGCGAAGACCGTAACTGGGTCGCTCTGGCACCGCTGGCGGTGGATGAGACGGTACGCAAACAGGGCATCGGTAAACAACTGGTGTACGAAGGGCTGGATGCGCTGAACGAATTTGGTTACAGCGCAGTGGTGGTGCTGGGCGATCCGGCTTACTACCATGACTTCGGCTTTGAACCGGCAGCGCGTCACGGGCTACATTGCCGCTGGCCTGGCTCAGAAGCCGCGTTTCAGGTGTATAAGCTGGCTGACGACGCATTTGCTGGCGCGGAAGGGCAGATCGAGTTCGCTGCACCTTTCAATCGTTTTGCGTAAACCAGTTGTTCAGGCTGGGCGGCTGTTGCGCCACCAGTTGCAGCTTCTGTGCCCGGCTTAACTGCTTCACCTGATACTCAAGCCGTGATGCGGCAGACCGATCGCCCGCATCACAATGAAACACCAGCGTCAGTGGACCTTTTCCGCGCAATGATCGCGCTCCACGTCCCTGCTGATGCTGCTGTAAACGCCGGTTCACGTCTGTGGTGATGCCGGTGTAGAGTTGGCCTGCGGCGGTTTGCAGCATATAAAGCTGCCAGCCCTGCTCCATGATGATTAACCTCGGAAAAATCGCTGACAGGCAGTGTAGCGCGCATCAGGCGTTGCCGCTATCCGTTAGCACAGGCCTCCGGCCTGCAAGGGAGTTCGATTGTGTCCGACCATTCCCATCTGATTCGCTACCTGAAAAAACAGCATGCGCTGTCGCTGTGCGCGACAGACGGCGACGATCTATGGTGCGCCAACTGTTTTTATGTCTTCGATGAATCCCGCATGGTTTTCTGGCTGATGACCGAGCCAGACACCCGACATGGTCAGCTGATGCAGGCTAATCCCCGCGTGGCGGGCACCGTCAATGGCCAGCCGAAAACGGTGCTGCTGATCAAAGGTGTACAGTATCGCGGTCATATTCAGCGTTTAAGCGATGAAGCTGAACAACAGGCGCGTCACGCCTATCAGCGTCGCTTCCCGATCTCACGTGCTGTCACGGCACCGCTGTGGGAGATTGTGCTGGAAGAAGTGAAGATGACAGATAACGCGCTGGGTTTCGGAAAAAAAATTGTCTGGCAGCGCGATGGTTCGTAGCGGCGCGATTTATCGCGCAATGCCGTGCATGCTGGCGGAGAAAAACGCGCGATTTATCGCGCCGCTACGGGTTGTGCAGGCTTAAACTATCAGGCCGTAGTGTTGAGAATCCGCAGGGATTCGCGGTTAAAGGCGGGCAGATCATCCGGGGTGCGGCTGGTGACCAGTTTGTCATCATCCACCACCACTTCTTTGTCGTAGAAGTCCGCACCGGCGTTGCGCAGATCAATGGCGATGGCTTTCACGCAGGTCATTTTGCGGCCGCGCACGCCATTGGCACTGATTAATAGCTGCGGCCCGTGGCAGATGGCAAACACCGGTTTCCCGCTTGCAACAAATGCTTTGGTGAAGTTGACGAAACGATCGTCACCGCGCAACGTATCGGGTGAATGTCCGCCCGGCAGTAGCAGGGCATCGAACTCTGCCGCGTCCACATGATCAATATCCTTATCGATTTTTACCTCGGCTTTGCCTTGTTTGCCTTTGACCGTTTTACCGGCTTTCATCTCAATGGTGACCACTTCATGGCCCGCTTTGGTGTAAGCCTCCGCGGGTGAGGTAAATTCTGAGTCTTCAAATTCATCGGTAATCAATACCGCAATCTTCTTGCTCATCTTTCTCCTCCTTCATTAATTACCTTGCTGCCTAAAACAGTAGCAGCTCAATTTTAGAGCACATCAATATGGAAAAATTCCTTAACCTGATAAACACTCTGGTTAATCAGTCTGGATACGGGACCCTGCCATGAATCAACTCACTTCTGCTGCTCCGGCAACGCGTTTTGCCTGGTGGAAACCGCTGTTGTTTTTGCTGGTGGTGGTCGTTGGCCTCTGGTACGTCAAATGGCAGCCGTACTACGGCAAAGCCTTTACGGCGGCGGAAACGCATTCCATTGGCAAATCGATTCTCGCGGGCGCTGATGCCTCACCCTTGCGTGCCGCGCTGGATTACGCAATGGTGTATTTTCTGGCGGTGTGGAAAGCGGCGGTGCTGGGCGTGCTGCTGGGTTCGCTGGTACAGGTACTGATCCCGCGCAACTGGCTGCTACGGCTGATGGGGCAAAACCGCTTCGGCTCAGCGCTGGTGGGCACCGGCCTCGGGCTGCCCGGGATGATGTGTAGCTGCTGTGCAGCACCGGTTGCGGCCGGGCTGCGCCAGTCACAGGTATCCAGCGGGGCGGCGATGGCCTTCTGGCTGGCGAATCCGGTGCTCAATCCGGCTACGCTGATTTTTATGGGGTTTGTGCTTGGCTGGCAGTTTGCCGCCATCCGGCTGGTGGCAGGGGTCATCATGGTGCTGGGCATTGCCTGGCTGGTGCAGCGCAGCGTGCCAGAGCGCATCGCCTCCCCGGTGGCCATTCAGGACACCGGGCCGGAAGAGCCTTTCCTGCAACGCTGGTTGCGTGTGCTGTGGCGACTGTTCTGGAACACCATCCCGTTGTATATCGTGGCGGTGCTGCTGCTGGGGGCGGCGCGTGTCTGGTTGTTCCCGCACGCCGATGGTGCCGTGGGCAATACGTTGTTTTGGGTGGTGGTGATGGCGCTGGCGGGATGCCTGTTTGTGATCCCAACGGCAGCCGAGATCCCGATCGTTCAAACCATGATGCTGGCGGGAATGGGCATCGCGCCAGCCCTGGCGCTGTTGCTGACATTACCCGCCGTTAGCGTACCTTCGTTACTGATGCTGCACCGGGCTTTTCCGACTCGCGCCTTGTGGATAGCCCTGTTGGGTGTGGCCTTCAGTGGGATGTTGGTCGGGGTGCTCGCCCTGGGGCTGGCGTAAATACCAGATTTTCTGATTGCGGCTGCCACGCCACAGCAGCCGCGCATCTTTCTCTTCTTCGATAAAACGCCCGTCGATTAGCACGTCAATTTCCGCGATCACCGCGCGCTGGGCATCGCTCAGTTCCGCCAGCTGATAGCCGGTCCACAACCAGATATCTTTGTCCGGACATTCGCGCCGTACGCGTTTCACCAGGCGACGTATATGCGGCACGTTATGCGGATGCAGCGGATCGCCGCCGCTCAGCGACAATCCCTGACGCGGAATGCGACGATCCTGCAAATCGGCGATCAATTTTTCTTCCATCGCCAGCGTAAACGGCACACCGGAATCGAGTCGCCAGGTGCTCTGGTTGTAGCAGCCACGGCACCGGTGCTCGCAACCGGCGACAAACAGCGTGCAGCGCGTACCTGGTCCGTTAACGATATCGACGTCATAATAGCGATGGATATGCATCATCCCAGTTGTCCCGTATCCAGGTGTTTAACCCGACGCTGCACCTCTTCCTGCTTACCGGCGTTAAACGGACGCGCATCCGGGCTGCCGAGATAGCCACACAACGCGCCGCGTCACCGAAACGCGTGCCGGATCGTGGTTACCACAGCTGGGGCAGGTAAAGCCCTTGCTGGTGCAGCTGAATTCACCGCTAAAACCACATTCGTAGCATTCATCAATCGGCGTATTGGTGCCGTAATAGGGCACGCGGTCGTAGCTGTAATCCCAGACATCTTCCAGCGCTTTGAGGTTGTGCTGGATATTGGGATATTCGCCGTAACAGATAAAACCGCCGCTGGCGAGGGGCGGGTAGGGTGCCTCAAAATCAATTTTGTCGTACGGATTAACCTTCTTCTCGACATCAAGATGGAAGCTGTTGGTGTAATACCCTTTGTCGGTGACACCGGGTACCACGCCAAATTCGGCGGCATCGAGGCGGCAGAAGCGGTCGCACAGATTCTCGCTCGGCGTACTGTACAGGCTAAAGCCGTAGCCGGTTTCGGCTTTCCACGCATCGACGGCCTGGCGCAGATGCTCGACAATCGCCACTCCTTTGGCGCGCAGATAATCGGCATCATAGGGATGGACCTCGTTGCCACTCAGGGCATTGAGGGTTTCATGCAGGCCGATATAGCCGAGGGAGATGGACGCGCGGCCATTGCGGAAAATCGGCCCGATATCGTCATCCGCGTTGAGACGCACGCCACAGGCTCCTTCCATATACAGAATCGGCGCGACGCGCGCTTTGGTTTTTTCCAGCCGGGCGATACGTGTCATCAGCGCGCGTTTTGCCAGCGCCAGACGCTCATCCAGCAGCGACCAGAAACGTGCTTCATCGCCCTGCGCTTCCAGCGCAATACGCGGCAGGTTGAGGCTGATGACGCCAAGATTATTGCGTCCTTCATGAATCTGCTGACCATTTTCCTTGTACACGCCAAGGAAGCTGCGGCAACCCATCGGGGTTTTAAACGATCCAGTGACTTTCACCACTTGATCATAATTCAGGATATCCGGGTACATGCGCTTACTGGCGCACTCCAGCGCCAGTTGTTTGATGTCGTAGTTCATATCGCCTGCGCGACGGTTGATGCCTTCGCGAATGGCAAACACCAGTTTTGGGAATACCGCAGTTTTATGGTTTTTGCCCAGTCCGGCTATGCGATTGCGCAGAATCGATTGCTGTATCAGGCGCGCGGCCCAGTCGGTGCCGAGGCCAAAACCAAAGGTCACAAACGGCGTTTGCCCGTTAGCGGTATGCAGCGTGTTGACCTCATATTCCAGCGACTGGAAGGCGTCGTAGCACTCTTTTTCTGTACGCGCGCGGGCATAAGCCTCGGCATCGTCAATCTGCCATTCAAGTGCGACGGCCCGGTGTTTTTCCAGGCTCAGGGTGACAAAGGGGGCCAGCACTTCGTCAATGCGGTTGATAGTGGTGCCACCGTAAATATGGCTGGCGACCTGGGCAATGATCTGGGCGGTGACGGCGGTGGCGGTGGCGATCGATTTTGGCGGTTCGATCTCTGCATTGCCCATTTTGAAGCCGTTGGTCAGCATGCCGCGCAGATCGATCAGCATGCAGTTAAACATCGGGAAGAAGGGCGAATAATCGAGATCGTGGTAGTGGATTTCGCCGCGCTCGTGCGCCAGCACCACATCACGCGGCAGGATTTGTTGCTGTGCGTAGTGTTTAGCCACGATGCCAGCCAGCAAATCGCGCTGGGTAGGGATCACTTTGCTGTCTTTGTTGGCGTTTTCATTCAGCAGGGCGGCGTTGGTTTGTTCAACCAGGCCACGAATCGCGTGATGCAGTTTCCCGCGCTGCTCGCGTGCCAGATCGCGATCGTGACGATATTCAATATAGGCGCGTGCCAGTTGGGGCCAGGGGCCGCTCATCAGCGTCTCTTCTACCGCGCACTGAATGTCGCGAATATCCACTTCGTCGCGGCTAGCCAGCTGCTGGCTTACCTCAGTCGCCACCTGGGTGCACCAGGCGTTATCGTTCACCTGGGCAGCGCGTGCTGCAGCCTGCACCGCACTGGCAATGCGCTGTTCATCAAAAGGCACTTTGCAGCCATCACGCTTAATCACTACCGTTGCCATTTAGCCTCCATGAAACTATATGTTGTGGTTTTATTGAAGTGTAATATCTACATATGGTGTTTGCGCGGAAATTAATTAGGCCGTTATTGACCAGGCGCAAAGAAGTTCCTGCAAAGCATGAAAGGCGTGCAATCCGCCATCTGACTAAACTGAAAAAGTTTTAACACGCCCATACTTCTGGTTTGCGTGGCTTGATTTGCGTCGCGAAGCAGGTTTAATGGGCTTTTTGCCGGTTTTGGTCCGTCAATTTTCCACAAGGATGCCCTTCATGCCTCTGCCCCGAACGCTGCTTGCCTGTTGTTTAGCAATGAGTTTTTCTGCTTTTGCGACACCTGCGGGTGACCTGCCGCTCATGCCCTGGCCGCAACAGGTTGAACAGCCACACAGCGGCGGAGCGTATCAGCTGACACCACAGCTCACGCTGCAAATCTCAGGCGATCATCTGGAGGGGGCGGAGGCGCGCTGGCTGGCACGCATCGCACGGCAAACTGGCTGGCCGTTGTTACCGTCCGCTGCGTCAGACGAAAAGGCCACCATTCGCATCCAGATTGCGGATGCGGTTGATCCGGTCCCCCAGCCGGACAGCGATGAAAGCTATCATCTGGTGGTCAACAGTGACGGCGTGCTGCTGGAGGCCAGGACTCGCTTTGGGGCGATGCGCGGCATGGAGACGCTATTGCAGCTGATTGAAAACAGCGAAAGTGGCACGGTGATCCCTTATGTCACCATCGACGATCGACCGCGCTTTGCGTGGCGCGGATTGCTGATCGATTCTGCCCGCCACTTTATGCCGGTGGAGACCCTCAAACGTCAGATTGATGGCATCGCGGCGGCACGCATGAATGTTTTCCACTGGCATCTGACCGACGATCAGGGCTGGCGCTTTGCCTCCAGCCATTATCCCCAGTTGCAGGAGAAAGCCAGCGATGGTCGCTACTACACGCAGCAGGATATGCGCGATGTGGTGCAATACGCCACGCAACGCGGCATCCGCGTGGTGCCGGAAATCGATCTGCCTGGCCATGCGTCGGCCATTGCGGTGGCGATGCCAGAGCTGATGAGCGCACCGGGACCCTATACGATGGAGCGCGGCTGGGGGGTGTTTAAGCCGCTGCTCGATCCGAGTAATGAAGAAGTCTTCAACTTTATTAATACGCTGGTGGGGGAGGTAGCGGCGATCTTCCCGGATCCTTACCTGCATATTGGCGGCGATGAAGTTGATCCCACGCAGTGGAATGATTCCCCAAAAATTCAGCAGTTTATGCGCGATCATGGCTTGAAAGACGCCCAGGCTTTGCAGGCATGGTTTAATCAGCGGGTGGAAAAAATCCTCGAAGCCCACCAGCGGCAGATGGTGGGCTGGGACGAAATCTATCATCCCTCCCTGCCGCATAGCATTCTGATCCAGTCATGGCAGGGGCAGGATGCGCTGGGAGAGGTGGTGAAAAATGGCTATCGCGGTATCCTCTCGACCGGCTTCTATCTTGACCAGCCGCAGCCTGCGGCTTATCACTACCGCAACGAACCTTTCCCCCAGGGGTTAAATGGGCAGGATCAGCTGCAACCGGGTGAACAGGCGCAGAGCTGGCAATTCACCCTGCCGCGTCTGAAGGGCAGTGCAGTGCAGGGCAGCTTCACCCTGATTGACGGCAAAGAGGGCTGGCGTGGGTTTATCGACTTCAACGGCAAAGCACGGCGTCTGGTCAGCCAGGTTGACTGGTTATCGCCCGGGCAGGTGACGTTCCGTGTCGATAGCTGGATGGGAGAAGTGCAGCCGGTGGTGACGCTGACGGAAAATAACCTGACCGGTTATATGCTGGTGGGTAACGTGCGTTATCCCACGGAAGGTAGCCGCCTTGCGCAGGTACCGGCGGGCATCGCTCCGTCGCTGCCGACAACCCAGCAGCTCAGCGAAAATCTGCTGGGCGGCGAAGCGGCGTTATGGGCAGAAAACGTCAACAGCCAGATTATTGATACCAAACTGTGGCCACGTACTTTTGTCGTGGCCGAGCGGCTGTGGTCTGCCGCTGATGTGAACGACAGCGACAATATGTACCAGCGTCTGCGTGCTATCGATCGCTGGAGCACCGTGTCGGTAGGGTTACAACAATACCGGCAGGCGGAAGTGCAGATGATGCGTTTGGCCAACAGTACCGATATCACCCCGCTGCGCGTGCTGAGCGAAGTGCTGGAACCGGCGCAATATTACACGCGCCAGCATCTGAAATTCCAGGCGGGGCACTACAACTATTTCGAACCACTGAACCGGCTGGCCGACGTGCTACCTGCGGAAAGTGAGGCGATACGTTTGCTGGATCAACAGGTCGATGCGTTGATTGCCAATCGCGAAAACCATCAGGCCGCCAACGCCATTCGCCAGCAGTTACAACGCTGGTTGAGCAATTGCGACCGGGTAATGCCCCTGACGCTGCATAACTATCAGTTACACGCGTTGCAACCGCAGGTGCAGCAGGTGGCTGAGCTGAGTCGTCTCGGGCTGGATTTAGTGGCGACGTTGCAGCGTAATCAGGCGTATGGCGCAGGCGAAGTGGCGCAGATGCAGGCAAAATTGGATGCGGCTGCGCAGGTGCAGGATGAAACGGTACTGGCTTTAGTGAGACCGTTGGAAAAACTGCTACGTTCTTTCAAATAGCAACGGATGTAGCGGCGCGATAAATCGCGCCGCTACGACAAGGGATCAACGACGAATCGCGATCGCTTCGATCTCAATCTTCACGTCTTTCGGCAGACGAGCGACTTCTACGCAGGAGCGTGCCGGGAAGCTGGCGTTGTGTTCGGTGAAAAAGGCTTCATAGGTGGCGTTAACGGTGGCGAAATCGTTCAGATCTTTCACGAACACCGTGGTTTTTACGATATCGCCCACTTTCAGGCCAGCGGCTTCAACAATCGCCTTCACGTTGTCCAGCGACTGACGCGCCTGAGCGGAAACATCTTCCGCGACTGCGCCGGTTTGCGGATCCACCGGAATCTGGCCGGAGGTGATGATCATGCTGCCGAGATCCACGCCCTGTACATACGGACCAATCGCTGCCGGTGCTTTTTCAGTACTGATTTCGCGAGACATTGTTTCTCCTTAAGAAAGTGCGCCGCCAGCCACTGCCCGCGACGTGAAAATATCGACCCATTATAGGGACGCAGCCGACGATTACCAGTGACCGAGCACCACGTGGTGCGCGAACTCTTTCTCGCAATATTTGCACTTCAGATGTACTTCATTGTCGCGCTTTTTCACCGCAAAGCTGGAGAACACCGGTTCACTGCGGCTGATGCAGTTGCCGTTCGGGCAGGTGAGCACGCGCTCGATACGATCCGGTAAAGTCGGGGCGATCTTCGCCACCACTTCATACTCGTCGATGCGGTTGACGGTGGCATGCGGCGCATACACCGCCAGCTGGTTGATCTGATCGTCGGTCAGGAAGGTGTTTTCGATCTTGATCAGATCCTTACGTCCCATTTCGCCGGAAGGCAGATTCAAACCGATGGTGATGCGTTGATCGGTTTCCGTCAGGCGAAACAGCGACAGTAACTTAAAGCCAACCTGCGCCGGGATATGGTCAATCACCGTGCCGCGTTTGATGGCTTCAACCTGCAATTTGTTATCGTGTGTCATGCTGTTTTCCTCCTTACAGGGCCAGGTCGCGATTCAGGACCAGCGCCAGCAGCGCCTGGCGGGCGAAGATGCCGTTACCAGCCTGCTGGAAATACCAGGCGTGTGGTGTGCTATCGACGTCGGTGGTGATCTCATCAATGCGGGGCAGTGGATGCAGCACCTTCATATTGTCGCGTGCCCCTACCAGGTCGCTGGCGCGCAGGATGAACTGGGCCTTAACGTTGGCGTATTCCGACGGGTCAAGACGCTCTTTCTGCACGCGCGTCATGTACAGGATATCCAGCTGAGGCAGCACTTCTTCGATACTGTCATGACGTGACCAGCTGATGTTCCGCTCATCCAGCATATCGGTGATGTAAGACGGCATTGCCAGCGCATCAGGGGCGATAAAGAAGAAGCGGTTGCCGTCGAATTTCGCCAGTGCCTGAGTCAGGGAATGCACGGTACGGCCATATTTCAGGTCACCGACCATCGCCACATTCAGGTTATCCAGGCGACTCTGAGTTTCACGGATAGTGAACAGGTCGAGCAGGGTTTGGGTCGGATGCTGGTTGGCACCGTCACCGGCATTAAGAATTGGCACGCCGCCGGAAAACTCGGTCGCAAGGCGAGCAGCCCCTTCCTGTGGATGGCGCATCACGATGGCATCAACATAGGTGCCAATCACCGAGATGGTATCGGCGAGGGTTTCGCCCTTTTTACCGAGCGAGGTGTTGCTGCCATCAGCAAAACCCACCACCGAGGCACCGAGGCGATGGATGGCGGTTTCGAACGACAGGCGGGTGCGGGTCGAGGCTTCAAAGAAGCAGCTGGCAATCACGTTGTGCTTCAGTAGTTCTGGCTGTGGGTGCGCTTTTAACTGCGCAGCGGTATGCAGTACCAGCTCAAGCTCGTCGCGGCTGAGATCGTTGATAGAAATAATGTGCTTACGATATAGCGGGTTGGCCATAGCTCTCTCCTCTGCGCTGCCGGATGACGGACAAAAAAAAGCCCCTGTTTAAGGGGCTTTTTTTGCGATCGATTGATGACGGAAAGAAACAGGTGCGCCGCCAGCTTTCTGGCGTAATGGAGCGTCAAATTGTGCGCTGCGCTGTTGCATGCTTCCTCCCGGCAAATTGTGGCGCATTATACGCATTCACTGATTTGCATCAAGCAAAAATCGCGGTGAGGTAAACGTTTGCCCTGACGGCTGTTACGGCTGCCCCAGCGTGGCGACCATCACCGCTTTGATGGTGTGCATACGGTTCTCTGCCTGATCAAATACGATGCTGTGGTCCGACTCAAACACGTCATTGCTGACTTCCATGCCGTCATGCAGACCGTACTGCTCGGCCATCTGGTGTCCGAGGGTGGTTTGATCGTCGTGGAAGGCGGGCAGGCAGTGCAGGAATTTGACCTGCGGATTACCGGTCAGCGCCAGCATCGCGCTGTTGACCTGATACGGGCGCAGCAGGGCGATACGATCGGCCCATACTGATTTGTCTTCACCCATCGATACCCATACGTCAGTGTAGATGAAATCGGCACCCTGTACGCCGTCGGCGATATCTTCCGTCAGGGTAATTTTGCCACCGGTTTTCTGTGCCGCCACACGACATTGCTCCACCAGTTGTTCTTCTGGCCAGCAGCCTTTTGGTGCGACCAGACGCAGATCGAGACCGACCAACGCTGCCGCTTCCAGCATGCTGTTACCCATGTTGTTGCGTGCGTCACCGACGTACACCAGCGTCATTTCGCTCAGGGATTTCTGCGGCAAATGTTCCTGCATGGTGAGGAGATCGGCCAGCAGCTGTGTTGGGTGGAATTCGGTGGTCAGCCCGTTCCATACCGGTACGCCGGCGTATTCGGCAAGGGTTTCCACCAGCGCCTGGCCGTAGCCACGATACTGGATGCCGTCATACATGCGGCCCAGCACGCGCGCGGTATCTTTCATCGACTCTTTATGGCCGATCTGGCTGCCGCTCGGGCCGAGGTAAGTGACGTTAGCACCCTGGTCGTAAGCGGCAACTTCGAAAGAGCAACGGGTACGGGTCGAGTCTTTTTCGAAGATGAGCGCGATGTTTTTACCTTTCAGGTACTGCGTTTCGCTGGCGTTTTTCTTTGCGTTTTTTAATTCACCGGCAAGGCTTAACAGGTAATCAATTTCTGCTGGGGTGAAATCCAGCAATCTCAGGAAATGACGTTGATTCAGCTGACTCATACAGCTCTCCGTGTGATCATCATAAATGAATTAAAATTCAATCTAACCGGATGAATATGCATTTTCAACCCCGGCGTTAAGAAACTTTGTGTTTTGAGTAGTGGCGCGCGAGGCAGTGTGGGAAAATAATTGCATTCATTGCCGAACATTTTGAGGACATCACCATGGCATACGAAGCATTGCTGGAAGAACAACGCGAAGAGACGCGGTTGATCATTGATGAATTACTGGAAGATGGCAGCGATCCGGATGCGCTCTACACCATCGAGCATCATCTCTCCTGCAACAATTTTGACTCGCTGGAAAAAGCGGCGGTTGATGCCTTCAAGCTGGGCTACGAAGTCACCGAGCCGGAGGAGCTGGAGCTGGAAGATGGCAGCACGGTGATGTGTGTCGATATTCTGAGCGAAGCGGCTCTGAAACCCGAACTGATCGATGCGCAGGTTGAGCAACTGGTGAACCTGGCGGGTAAATACAACGTCGATTACGACGGCTGGGGCACCTACTTCGAAGACCCGGATGCGGAAGACGAAGATGATGACGGCGACTTTATCGACGATGAAGACGACAATGGTGTGCGTCACTAAGGATTAACGGGCGGCCCAGGCCGCCCGAACCCGATTCCCCGTAAGACAAAGATAACCGATGAATTACGCCCCGCTGTTAGAACCTATCCATCAGTTTCTGCATTGCCGCACGCCGCAGGCGTGGATTGATGAAGCGTGCAAACCAGAAAATCTGACGTTGCTGCTGACCGATCATATGGTGTGTGAGTTAAAAGCGGCACAGACCGCCGTCTGGCTGATTCGCAAATATGTCGCGGATAAGCCCAGTGGTGACGCCATTCTGGCGTGGCTACAGCCTTATGAAGATTTCATCTTTGGTGAAAATCACGACAGCAACTTTATCAATGCCCATAAGAATCTGACCAAAAGCATCATCGTGCGCAATGAACTGCCGTGGGCGGATGATCTGGTGGAAAAGATGGTATTGCTGATCAAAGAAGAGCTGCATCATTTTTATCAGGTATGGGAAATCATGCAGGCGCGCGATCTGCCGTATCGCAAAATCACCGCCAGCCGCTACGCGAAGGGATTGCTGCGCGAAGTCACCACGCATGAACCGGATACGCTGGTGGATAAGCTGATTTGTGGTGCTTACATCGAAGCGCGTTCCTGCGAACGTTTTGCCAGCCTGGCGCCGTATCTGGATGAGCAACTGGAGAAATTCTACATTTCACTGCTGCGTTCAGAAGCGCGTCATTACCAGGATTATCTGGCGCTGGCGGCGCAGATCTCCCCGAAGGATATTGCACCACGCGTGCGCGCCATTGGTGAGGCAGAAGGGCGGCTAATCAGCGCACCGGATACGGAGCTGCGTTTTCATAGCGGTGTACCGGCATTTTGATCTGTAGGGTCGCCATTGATGGCGACCCGGTTACAACGTCCGTAGCATCCGTACTTCGCAATCCACATGCCCGGTACAGCCCAGCGCTTCTTCAATCAGCGTAAAACCGAGCGATTCATATAACTTAATGGCACGCGTCAGGCTGCCGGTGGTTTCCAGATAACAGCGGCGAAACCCCTGCTGGCGTGCGTAATCCATCGCGCGCAGTGCCAAATCCCGCGCCAGGCCGAAGCCGCGCACTTCCGGCATAAAGTACATTTTCTGCAATTCACAAATATCCGGCGCACTGCATGCCAGTGGTGCCACGCCGCCCCCGCCCAGCACCTTGCCCTGATGCTCAACAATCCAGTAGGCGCTGTTCGCCTCGCTATACAATTCAAACAGACGATCCAGGTTGGGATCGGACACGGTATAGCCTTTGTCCGCGGTCAGACCGAACTCGGCAGACACCGCGCGAATTACCTGCGCAATCAGCGGATTATCGGCAGCAGTAATCGGGCGCACCTGAAGATCCAGTGGGGTGACGGTGGTCATTATCATCTCATCCGATATAAAAAAGCCGGGCAGTGCCCGGCTTCGGTTAAGCAGTTGGCCTGAAACACTTACAATGCCGCAATCACGCCTTGCTGTTCAATCAGTTTTGCTTTCGATTGTTCCAGTTCCGCTGCACGCTCGCGCTCTTTCGCCACCACCGCTTCTGGTGCACGGGCGACAAAGCCTTCGTTCGCCAGCTTGGTCTGGATCTTCTCGATCTCAACATCAAGCTTGGTCAGCTCTTTCGCCAGACGATCCAGCTCCGCGTCTTTGTTGACCAGATCCGCCATCGGGATCAGCAGCTCCGCGCCTTCAACGATCTTGGTCACCGATACCGGGCCTTTCTCGCCCGCAGGCAGAATGGTCAGGCTTTCCAGGCGCGCCAGACGCGACAGGAAGTTGCGGTTCTCCTCCACGCGACGCAGCGCCGCAGGGGAGCAATCACGCAGCAGCACATCCAGCGGCTTGCTCAGTGCGATGTTCATTTCCGCACGGATATTACGTACCGCAACAATCGCCTGCTTCATCCACTCGATATCCGCTTTGGCTACGACATCTTCTTTCGCCGCATCGTACTGCGGGAACGGTTGCAGCATGATGGTATCGTCGCTGATATTTTTCAGGCCTTTAACACGCTGCCAGATGGTTTCGGTGATAAACGGAATAATCGGGTGCGCCAGGCGCAGCAACGCTTCCAGCACGGTGACCAGCGTGTTACGCGTACCGCGCAGTTCCGCTTCGCTGCCGCTGTTCATCACTGGCTTGGTCAGCTCCAGATACCAGTCACAGAACTGGTTCCAGGTGAAGTCGTACAGCAGGTTCGCCGCGATATCGAAACGATAGCTGTCCAGCGCTTCACGATAGGCTTTCACCGTGCTGTTGAACTCGGTCAGGATCCAGCGATCCGCCAGCGACAGCTTCATTTCGCCGCCGTTCTGACCACAATCCTGCTCTTCGGTGTTCATCAGCACAAAGCGGCTGGCGTTCCACAGCTTGTTACAGAAGTTGCGGTAGCCTTCCAGGCGCTTCATATCCCAGTTGATGTCACGGCCGGTTGAAGCCAGTGCCGCCAGGGTAAAGCGCAGGGCGTCGGTGCCTGATGGCACGATCCCGTCCGGGAACTGTTTCTCGGTGCGTTTACGGATTTTATCCGCCAGCTGCGGCTGCATCATGTTACCGGTGCGTTTATCCAGCAGATCTGCCAGCGAAATGCCGTCAACCATATCCAGTGGATCGATGACGTTACCTTTCGACTTGGACATCTTCTGTCCCTCTTCGTCGCGGATCAGGCCGGTGATATACACGGTCTTGAACGGCACCTGCGGCTTGCCGTCTTCATCTTTCATGAAGTGCATGGTCAACATGATCATGCGGGCAATCCAGAAGAAGATGATGTCGAAACCACTCACCAGCACGCTGGTCGGGTGGAAGGTACGCAGCGCCTCGGTGTTCTCCGGCCAGCCAAGGGTGGAGAATGTCCACAGGCCAGAAGAAAACCAGGTATCCAGCACGTCTTCGTCCTGGCGCAGTGCCACATTGGCGGCCAGATTGTTCTCGCTACGCACTTCTTCTTCAGTACGGCCAACATAGACGTTGCCATCATTGTCGTACCATGCCGGGATGCGGTGACCCCACCACAGCTGACGGGAAATACACCAGTCCTGGATGTCACGCATCCAGGAGAAATACATGTTTTCGTACTGCTTCGGCACAAACTGAATGTCGCCGTTTTCCACCGCTTCCACCGCGACTTTCGCCAGCGGGGCAGTGCGCACGTACCACTGATCGGTCAGCATCGGCTCAATCACCACGCCACCACGGTCACCGTAAGGCACAGTCAGATCGTGCGGTTTGATCTCATCCAGCAGACCGAGTTCGTCAACCGCGGCGACAATCGCTTTACGCGCCGCAAAGCGTTCCATGTTCTGGAACTGCATTGGGATATCATCACTGTAAACATCGGTTTCTTCACCGTTGGTATCCAGCACTTCGGCAAAAGTACGGATATTGCCGTCGAAAGTCAGGATATTGATCATCGGTAGCGCGTGACGACGACCCACTTCGTAGTCGTTAAAGTCGTGCGCCGGGGTGATCTTCACGCAACCGGTGCCTTTTTCCATATCGGCATGATCATCACCGACGATCGGAATGCGACGGTTGACCAGCGGCAGGATCAGTTCTTTGCCAATCAGATCTTTGTAGCGTGGATCTTCCGGGTTCACCGCGACACCGGTGTCTCCCAGCAAGGTTTCCGGGCGGGTGGTGGCGACCACCAGATAATCTTTACCTTCCGCCGTTTTGGCACCATCGGCCAGCGGATAGCGGATATGCCACATGGAACCTTTGGTTTCACGGTTCTCCACTTCAAGGTCAGAAATGGCGGTACGCAGTTTCGGATCCCAGTTTACCAGGCGCTTGCCACGGTAAATCAGGTTCTCTTTGTACAGACGTACAAACACTTCTTTCACGGCATTGGAAAGCCCTTCATCCATGGTGAAGCGCTCGCGCTCCCAGTCAACTGAGTTGCCGAGGCGACGCATCTGACGGGAGATATTGCCGCCAGATTCCGCTTTCCACTGCCAGATTTTGTCGATAAAGGCTTCGCGTCCGTAATCCTGACGTGTTTTGCCCTCTTCAGCTGCGATTTTGCGCTCAACCACCATCTGGGTAGCGATACCCGCGTGGTCAGTACCGGCCTGCCACAGGGTGTTTTTACCCTGCATACGCTGGTAGCGAATCATGGTGTCCATGATGGTCTGCTGGAAGGCGTGACCCATATGCAAGCTGCCGGTGACGTTCGGCGGCGGGATCATGATGCAAAAGCTTTCCTGGCTGGTATCGCCATTGGGTTTAAAGTAGCCCTGCTGTTCCCAGTGCTCGTAGAGCGGCTGCTCGATATCTTGCGGGTTATATGTCTTTTCCATTTCTGCTATGTCGTTTGCGGCTGTGGTGGCGTCGCCGTATTCAATTGGAAACCAACGCTGCGATACGCTTTGTAGCGGTCACGCGCCAGTTGTTTCTGGGATTCTTCGTAAGGTACGAAGTCTATCACTTCATGGAAAGCAGTAGCAAAATCTGCAAACTGCGGCAGCAGGCTGATCAGCAAATCGCGTGGCGAGCTGCCACGACGTTGCGGCCACGCCAGTTCAACCGGTGCGCCATAACGCGGCCCTTCACCGGCCAGGTTATGCGGCACAAAGGCGTTGGCCGGGCGCTGCCATAATGCTTCATCCAGACGATTCGCCTGTTGTTCATCATTGCAGGCAATCAGGATGCGTTTGCCGTCACGCCAGCGTGCTTCAGCCAGATCGCACACCAGCGCTTCGATGGCGCTCAGGCCGTCGCTGGCAGTATCGGACTCCATCACATAAAAGGTGGCGTTTTTCATGGCGGGCTACATTCCATTAATGACATTGGGGCGCATTATGCGCCCCACAAGTAAGGTCAATCCAGCAATCAATCGTCGCCGTTCAGACCTGCACGATTCAGCAGGAACTGCGACAGCAGCGGCACCGGACGACCGGTGGCACCTTTGGCTTTACCGGAACGCCAGGCGGTACCGGCGATATCCAGGTGCGCCCAGTTAAATTTGCGGGCAAAGCGTGCGAGGAAGCAGGCGGCAGTGATGGCACCACCGGGACGGCCACCAATGTTTGCCATATCGGCAAAATTAGATTCCAGCTGTTCCTGGTACTCATCCGCCATCGGTAAACGCCAGGCGCGGTCGCCGGACTGTTCTGAAGCCCCGATCAGTTCGTGCGCCAGCGGATTATGGTTCGACATCAAACCACTGACATGATGACCCAGCGCAATCACGCAGGCACCGGTCAGGGTAGCGACGTCAATCACCACTTCCGGCTCGAAGCGTTCAACGTAAGTCAGGGCATCACACAACACCAGACGACCTTCGGCATCGGTGTTGAGCACTTCTACTGTCTGGCCTGACATCGTGGTCAGTACATCACCCGGACGCATGGAACGGCCATCCGGCATGTTTTCACAGCCCGCCAGCACGCCCACCACGTTCAGCGGCAGATTCAGTTCCGCCACCATGCGCATCACGCCATAAACCGAGGCAGCGCCGCACATGTCGTACTTCATTTCGTCCATGGCTTCGGCGGGTTTGATCGAGATACCGCCGGAATCGAAGGTCAGACCTTTACCGACCAGCACAATCGGACGTTCGTCCGGATCGCTGCTGCCTTTGTATTCAATCACTGACATCAGCGATTCATTCTGCGAACCGGCACCGACGGCGAGATAGGCATTCATACCCAGCTCTTTCATCTGCTGTTCGCCAATCACCCGGGTGGTGACATTTTTGCTGAAGGCATCCGCCAGCTGGCGCGCCTGCGACGCCAGATAAGCGGCGTTACAAATATTTGGCGGCATATTGCTGAGGTCTTTTGCGGCTTTCACGCCAGAGGCGACAGCCAGACCATGCTGAATGGCGCGTTCGCCACTGGTCAACTCACGACGCGTCGGCACGTTAAACACCAGCTTACGCAGCGGGCGACGAGGTTCGACTTTGTTGCTTTTCAGCTGATCGAAGTTGTACAGCGCCTCTTTGGAGGTTTCGACTGCCTGACGCACTTTCCAGTAGGTATTGCGGCCTTTGACGTGCAGTTCGGTCAGAAAGCATACTGCTTCCATCGAGCCGGTATCGTTCAGCGTGTTAATCGTTTTCTGAATAACCTGCTTATACTGACGCTCGTCCAGCTCGCGTTCTTTGCCGCAGCCGATCAGCAGGATGCGCTCGGAAAGAATATTTGGCACATGGTGCAGCAGCAGTGTCTGGCCCACTTTACCCTCAAGCTCACCGCGGCGCAGCAGGGCGCTGATGTAGCCGTCGCTGATCTTATCGAGCTGTTCGGCAATCGGTGACAGACGGCGCGGTTCGAAAACACCAACTACAATACAGGCGCTACGCTGTTTTTCCGGGCTACCGCTTTTTACACTGAACTCCATGCACTCTCCTGAATCTTAAAGACAACGGCCGAAGCTGTCGTTAGAATGTAGCGCGCTCGTAACGCATTAAATTTGTTGCGACGCCATGACATTTAAACGCCGGCGGTCATAATGAGTTAGGGTGGCAATGTGTTGTTTTTTCACCACCCGGACGCGTTTGTCATACTATTTTAGCTGCGATGACGGCCATTGATGAAGAAAAATGGCTGATAAGCGTTGAAACTAGCGATTTTCCTGCAAAAAGACAAGTTATCACAGGCGTACTAAGCGTGATCATCATTAGATATCTGGTTCGGGAAACGCTCAAAAGCCAGCTGGCTATCCTGTTCATCCTGCTACTGATCTTCTTTTGTCAGAAGTTAGTGAGGATCCTGGGTGCCGCGGTGGATGGCGAAATCCCGACAAACCTGGTTCTGACATTGTTAGGACTTGGCGTGCCTGAAATGGCACAACTAATCCTGCCCCTAAGCCTGTTTCTGGCGATTTTAATGACCCTTGGGCGGCTGTACACCGAAAGTGAAATCACGGTGATGCATGCCTGCGGCCTGGGTAAAAGCGTGCTGGTGAAAGCAGCCATGATCCTGATGCTGCTCACTTCCATCGTGGCAACCATCAACGTGGTGTGGCTGGGTCCCTGGTCCTCGCGTTATCAGGATGAGGTGACGCAGAACGCGAAAGCCAACCCTGGTGCGGCGGCGCTGGCGGCAGGTCAATTCCAGACCTCCAGCGACGGCAATGCGGTGTTGTTTGTTGAAGACGTGAAGGGCAATCAGTTCGGTAACGTCTTCCTCGCGCAGCTGCGTCCGAAGGGCAATGCGCGTCCTTCCGTGGTGCTGGCCGACAGCGGCCATATGCAGCAACGTCCGGATGGCTCGCAGGTGGTGACGCTGGATAAAGGCACCCGCTTTGAAGGCACGGCGATGCTGCGGGATTTCCGCATTACCGACTTCGTCAATTATCAGGCGGTAGTGGGTTACAAAGAAGCGGTGCTCGATCCTAACGATTCCAGCCAGGCCGATATGCTCACGCTGTGGCAAAGCAAAGATCCGTCGTTTAATGCAGAGTTAAACTGGCGTCTGACACTGGTGTTTGCGGTGCTGGTGATGGCGTTGATGGTGGTGCCGCTTAGCGTGGTGAACCCGCGCCAGGGCCGTGTGCTGTCGATGCTGCCTGCCATGCTGCTGTATCTGATCTTCTTCCTGTTGCAAAGCTCGCTGCGGTCGAATGCGGCAAAAGGCAAGTTCGATCCGGCGATTTGGATGTGGGTGGTTAACTTCGCGTATCTGGCGCTGGCGATCGGCCTGAACCTGTGGGATACGGTGCCGATGCGCCGCATCCGCGCCCGTTTTAGCCGTGGAGGGTCAGTGTGATGTTTAAGGTACTTGACCGCTATATCGGCAAAACCATCTTTAACACCATCATGATGACGCTGTTCATGCTGGTGTCACTGTCGGGCATCATCAAGTTTGTTGATCAGCTGCGTAAAACCGGGCAGGGCGTGTACACCGCGCTGGATGCGGGTTACTACACCCTGCTCAGCGTGCCGAAAGATATCGAGATTTTCTTCCCGATGGCGGCACTGCTCGGCGCGTTGCTGGGTCTGGGAACGCTGGCGCAGCGTAGTGAACTGGTGGTGATGCAGGCATCGGGTTTTACCCGCATGCAGGTGGCACTGGCGGTGATGAAAACGGCGATTCCGCTGGTATTGCTGACCATGGCGATTGGTGAGTTTGTTGCGCCGCAGGGCGAACAGATGGCGCGTAACTACCGGGCGCAGCAGCTGTATGGCGGGGCGCTGGTCTCGACGCAAAATGGTCTGTGGGCGAAAGATGGTCGCAGCTTCATCTATATCGAACGCATCAAAGGCGATAACCAGATTGATGGTGTCAGCATCTACAACTTCAACGATCAACGTCGTCTGCTGAGCGTGCGCTATGCGGCGACCGCCACCTGGGATAACGCGAAGAAGCTCTGGGTGTTGTCGCAGGTCGATGAGTCCGACCTGACAGATCCGAAGCAAATTACCGGTTCGCAGAGCCTGAGCGGTGAATGGAAAACCAACCTGACGCCAGATAAGCTGGGTGTGGTAGCGCTGGACCCGGATGCGCTGTCGATTCGCGGTCTCTACAACTACAGCAAATACCTCAAGCAAAGCGGGCAGGAAGCCGGTCGTTATCAGCTGAATATGTGGAGTAAAATCTTCCAGCCACTTTCCGTGGCGGTGATGATGCTGATGGCGCTGTCGTTTATCTTCGGCCCGTTACGTAGTGTGTCGATGGGGGTGCGTGTGGTAACGGGTATCAGCTTCGGCTTCCTGTTCTACGTGCTGGACCAGATTTTTGGCCCATTAAGCCTGGTGTATGGCATCCCGCCGATTCTCGGCGCGATTCTGCCGAGCGGTGCGTTCCTGCTGATTAGCCTGTTCCTGCTGTTTAAACGGCGCTGATAGCTGCACCATCCGTAACGGCGCGATAAATCGTGCCGTTACGGGGAATGGCTTAAATGCTCAATCAACATTGGTAGCTGCGACAGCAGATACAAGCCCAGCCCAATCGAACCGCCCACCAGCGTGCCGTTGATGCGGATAAACTGCAAATCACGGCCAATATTCAACTCAATCTGCTGCGACATCTCCCGGGCATCCCAGCTTTTTACCGTATCGCTGATATGGCGCGTCAGAAACTGTGCAAACTCGGGTGCAACGCTGCGCGCGGCATCTTCCAGATGCTGATTCATTGAGGTACGCAGCGCCTGATCGGCCGCCAGCGTTTCCCCCAGCCACAACGCCGCCAGCCGGACCCGTTCCTGCACGCGCGAGTTATCGCTACTCAGATCTTCCTTCAGCCAGCCGCGCAGATCCTGCCACAATTCTCCGATATAACGGTTCAGCGACTCATCTTCCTTTAACCAGCTTTTGATGACGTCGGCACGCTCCACCATGTCCGGATCGTTTTTCAGCTTTGCAATCAATCGTTCCACTGCGCGGTTAAAACCAAGGCGAAATTCGTGTCCCTGATCGAGTGCCACTTCGTCCAGAATCGAATCCACCGCGTTGGCCACCAAATCGGCGCTGTGCTCACCGAGCCACTCAGTCGGCAGCATTTTGGCTTTAATCGGATGCTCACGTTTCAGCCAGCGAACAATTTGCGTGGCGATAAATTCCCGCGTGCCCGGTTTATGCAGCAGGCGCAGCAGTTGTTGTACTGCGGCATCCAGCAGTTCCTGATGACGATTGTTTTTGGTCAGGCTCTCCAGCAGCAGCGCGCCGGATTGCGTGAGATCCACTTTGTCGAGAGCGCGATGCACCGCCCGACGCAGAAACTGCTGAATTCGTGCATCGTCAGTAAGATCGAGAAAGCCGCGCATCACCTGCAACAGATGGCGGCCAATGCGATCGGCGTTACCCGGCGCATTCAGCCACTGCGCCAGCATTTGGGACGGATCATGACGCCGAATCAGCGCCAGCAGAGAATCGGTATCGAGGAATTTTTCCTGCACAAAGCGCCCAAGGTTTTCGCCGATGCGGTCCTTATTGCGGGGGATGATCGCGGTGTGGCGCGAAATAAACGGCACCGGTACGCGGCGGAATAGCGCGACCACGGCAAACCAGTCAGCCAGTGCGCCCACCATCGCCGCTTCCGCAATCGCCTTCACGCCGCTCACCCAGAAGTTGGGCGGCAGAAACAAGGTGATGACAAAAATCGCTGCGGCAATCAGCAGCAACGACAATGCCAGACGCTTGCTCCGTTTGAGCTGTTGATGTTTATCCATATACCGCTCCCTAACGACGACGACCTCCCATCAGGCTGCCAAGCACGCCGCGAATAATTTGATTGGTAATTTGCCGTGTGGCGCTCTTCGCCATGGTTTGTACCACGCCATCACGTTTGCCGCCCCGAGGGCCGGTGCTGCCGAACAGGATATCTTTCAGACCACCGAGGATGCCATCATCGACCGATACGCTATTTCCTTTGGCTTCCGGCGCACTGGCCTGCTCAGTGGCAACCTGAAATCCTTGTTGCAGCATTTCAAAGGCAGATTCGCGATCAACTTCAGTATCGTATTTGCCATATAGCGGCGAATGGTTGATCAGCCCATTACGTTCATCGCTGCTAACAGGACCCATCCGCGAACCCGGTGCAATCACCATCGCACGTTCGACTATCGACGGGCTGCCTTTTTCATCCAGGAAGGAAATCAGTGCTTCGCCGGTACCGAGCGCCTGAATGGCTTCGACGGTATTAAATGCCGGATTGGCGCGCATGGTTTCGGCAGCGGTTTTCACCGCTTTCTGATCTTTAGGGGTGAACGCGCGTAGCGCATGCTGTACCCGGTTCCCCAGCTGGCCCAGCACGCTGTCAGGAATATCGCCAGGATTCTGCGTGACAAAATAGACGCCGACGCCTTTGGAACGGATCAGGCGAATCACCTGTTCCACTTTTTCCAGCAGCACCGCAGGGGCGTCATTAAACAGCAGATGGGCTTCATCGAAGAAGAACACCATTTTCGGTTTATCGAGATCGCCCGCCTCCGGCAATTGTTCATACAACTCCGCCAGCAGCCACAGCAGGCTGGTCGCGTAGAGTTTGGGCATCTGATAGAGCTTTTCAGCGGAGAGGATGTTGATAAAGCCGTTGCCCTGGTCGTCGCAGCGCATCCAGTCGCGGATATCCAGCATCGGTTCGCCAAAGAAATGTTCCGCACCTTGCTGTTCCAGCGCCAGCAGACCGCGCTGGATAGCACCGACCGAGGCACTGTTGATGTTGCCGTATTGCGTCTGGAAGGATTTGGCGTTGTCACCGATATATTGCGTCATGGCGCGCAGGTCTTTGAAATCCAGTAGCAACAAGCCCTGATCGTCGGCGATGCGGAAGATGATTTGCAGCACGCCACTCTGCACCTCATTAAGGTTAAGCAAACGCGCCAGCAGCAGCGGGCCGAGATCGGACACCGTCGCGCGTACCGGATGGCCTTTCTCGCCAAAGATATCCCACAGCATCACCGGATTACGCTGTGCCTGCCAGTCGGTGACCCCGATCTTCGCGAGGCGCGCCAGCAGCTTCTCCGAGCCTTCGCCTTCTGCGGCCACGCCGGTCAGATCGCCTTTCACATCGGCCATAAAGACCGGCACGCCAATCGAGGAGAACGACTCCGCCAGCTTTTGCAGCGTGACCGTTTTACCGGTACCGGTTGCACCGGTAATCAGGCCATGGCGGTTGGCCATCTGCGGTAACAGATGGAGTTTCACTTCCGGGGTTTGTGCAATCAGCAGCGGGCTGGTCATGATTTTTCTCTTTCAGGCAAATGGTTATGCCTGAAAGAATAGCAAAGGTGCGCCAGCCGCTACGTAACAGATTAGTGTTTTTCTACCGTATCGAAATACAGCAGGCTGACGCCGATCCCCTGTTGCACATGGTCGATATTGTTGCGCACCGCCACCTGCTGTGCCCCTTGCAAGGTGATGACAAACGGTGAGTTTTGCTGCAATGACTGCTGCAACTCGGTGTAAAGCTGACGGCGTTTGGCGGCATCGCTTTCTCCGGCTGCGGCACGGGTTTTGGCGCTTAAGTCCGGGATTTCCCAGCCAACGCGCCAGGCCAGGGTTTTGGAACCGCCAGGAACGTTATAAGCAAAGGCGCTTGCGTTGGTATTAGGATCGACATAGTCAGCGCCCCAGTAAATAAAAATCGACTGGAAATCACGCCCACGCATTTTGCTCCACAGCTCCGATTCCGCCACCGGTTGTAGCTCAATCTGAATATCCGCTTTGGCAAAACTGGCCTGTAGCGCCTGGGCTACATCGATATACGGTGGCTGATTGATCACCGTCAGTGAGAATCGGGTGCCGGGCTGGATACCGCCCTGGCGCAGAATCTGTTTGGCTTTCGCCACATCGTAGTGGAACGGCTGGTTCTCCAGCGCGCCGTCAAAGCCCTGCGGCAGAAAGCTTTGATGAATTGCGTATTGGCCTTTTAACAATTGATCGGTGATGGCGTGATAATCCACCAGCCAGCGAGCGGCCTGCCACAGGGCCGGGTTGCCGAGCGCCGGTTGTACTTTATTCTGCGTATTGAAGCCGAGGTAATACACCAGGCTGGAGGGGAAGGCATCGATACGCAGATTCTTATCACTTTTCAGGGCGGCGATCTGATCGGGGCCGAGCTGGTAGGCGACATCGACATCCCCCTGCTGAATCAGCAGACGACGCGCACCGGCATCAGCCACGCCTTTCAGCAGGATACGGTGCAGATGCGGCTGGGGTTGTGCCTGGGGGTTAGCGGTCAACACTAATGCCTGCTGCGGGACATATTGTTGAATCACAAAAGCCGCGCTGCCGGCGGAATGGGTATGCAGCCAGCCGTTGCCCAGATCCTGATTGCTGGCGTGCTGCTGCACCGTTTTGCTGTCGACAATGGAAGCCACTGGCGCGGTCAGCAGGCGCAGCGCCAGGTCCTGACCAATCGCCGCTGGCCACTGAATTTCCAGCTGGTGGTCGTTCAGCACCTTAAACTGTCCGGCGATATTGTCCGGCGTCCAGCCAAACTCCGCGAGAATAAACGATGGCGCTTTGTTGAGTTGCACAGCCCGGGTGAGTGAGAACACCACATCCTGGGCGGTCACTGGATTGCCGCTGGAGAAATGCGCTCCCTGTTTCAGGCTGAATACCAGGCTGTGCGCATTGCTGCCCGGTTGCCAGGAGGTGGCCAGCAGTGGCGCGAGTTTCTGTGGTGTATCACGGTCCGCCTCTACCAGCGTCTGATACAGATTACGCTGGACGCTGTTGCTGATGGTTTCAAAGCTTTCGGCGGGGTCGAAGCTGATAATGCCGTCGAGCGGTACCGCCACAACCAGCGTGTCTTTCGGCGTTGCCGCCTGTAAGGCAAAGGCGCTACCCATTAACGCCAGTAACAAAACGAATGATCGCATTATGGTTATCCTGAGTGATTGATTAACAGACTCTATCGCTGAGGTTGCCAGGGCAAAATGCCGGTTTGTTCTGAGCTGTGCCAGAAATTAACAATTCGTTTCGGTGTTCAATTATTTCGCTTATTTTGTGCGCTGCCTGTCATTTTTCAGAAATAGATATGGAGGTGGTGTTTCTATTAAGTAAATAGAATGTTATTAATGAGAATAATTCTCTTGTATGGAAGTGTGATTTCTTTTTATCGATTAATTCACGGTATTATTGCGATACGTAAATTGTTTTGGTCATTTGCACAGTCGATTCGTACAAAAACCTGACGTTTGTACGGATAAAACGGAAATTCTCGCCTCGAAAGCGCTTTACCAGCCCGTAACCAAAATTCAACATCATGATGGTTTCTCATCAAAACACATTTTTAATTTAACTCTTACACTTTGAAATATCTGTATGCCTAAGATTGCCAGGTTGTTTACCGATTAATTAAGCCATTAACAAAAATAATTATCTTTCTTAGCAAGTGAGAGTCGTCAGGCCATGCTTCTACAAAAACCGACCACCAGACGTAAATTTCTGCTTGGGTCGCTTTTGGCTTTGCCATTAAGTGACCTGGTATTTAAGGGATTAACTGCGGCCCAGGCTGCGGAAATGGCAGCACCGGAACTTGCCGACTATAAACCGATCTTTTTCAGCGCTGATGAGTGGCAATTTATCCTTGCCGCCACCGATCGCCTGATCCCCGCCGGGGGAAATGGCAAAGCACCCGGAGCACTGGAAACGAACGTACCGATCTTTATCGACCAGCAGCTGCACAGCCCGGAGTTTGGCGATGAAATCTACATGCAGGGTCCGTTTGACGTGCATGCGCCAGCCACCATGGGTTACCAGATCCCGTTCACACCGCAGCAGATGTACCACACCGGTATCAAGCTGGTGAATCAGTGGACGCAGAGCAGCTACCAGAAAGCGTTTCATGAGCTGACTCTGGAAGAGAAAGACGCGGTTCTCACCAAAGTTAACAAGAATGATGGTATCGACTTCGCTGCATTGGGCGAGCCGAACCTGAAAGCCTCCCAGTTCTTTAGCCAACTGCTTGCAGATACCAAACATGGCTACCTCGCTGATCCGATGTACGGCGGCAACAAGGGCATGAAAGCCTGGATTGCCATCGGCTTCCCTGGCGCACGCGCCAGCTTCACCGAGTGGGTTAAACAGCACAACGTACCGTACCCGCTTGGCCCGGTCAGCATTATGGGTGAGCGCGCGTAATTGCGTTTCGCATCAGGTATTTGAGACAGGAATAACATGGCACAGATTACTAAAAAAGAAGTCGACGTCGTTGTCTGCGGCCTCGGCTGGGCAGGCTCGTTAATGAGCATTGAACTGGCGCTGGCCGGTCTGGAAGTTCGCGCGCTGGAGCGCGGCGGTGAGCGCGATTATCCCGAATTCGCCTACCCGAAACCGGCCGATGAATACGCCTATAACGTACGTAACAAGGTATTTGCCACGCCAAAAGAAGTGGCGGTCACCGTGCGTTACAACATGGACCAAACGGCGCTACCGACCCGTAAATGGGGCGCGTTTGCACCGGGTACCGGGGTAGGTGGTGCGGGTATGCACTGGACGGCGGTATTGATTCGTCCGACCCCAACCGATATCAAACTGAAGACCTACGCCGATCAGGCTTATAAGCCGGGTGTTCTGCAGGAAGATATGCGCGTGATGGACTTCCCGTTCACCTGGGACGAGATCGAGCCGTATTACACCAAATTTGAGAAGATCTGCGGTCAGTCCGGCAACACCGGTAACCTGCGCGGTCAGATCCTCGAAGGCGGTGACCCGTTTGAAGGTCCTCGCTCTGAGCCTTATCCGCTGCCAGCGCTGGAAGATACGCTGAACAACGTGATGTTCAAGGAAGCAGCCACCAAACTGGGTTACCATCCGTTCCCGAACCCGTCCGCTTGCGTGTCACGCGCGTGGAAAAACCCGTATGGCAATACCATCGCGCCTTGTAACTACTGCGGTTACTGCTCGAAATATCCGTGCCTGAACTACTCCAAAGCCTCACCGCAAACCGCCGTGATGGACGCACTGAAGCGTATGCCGAACTTCTCTTACGAAGTGCACGCCGAAGTGGTGAAGGTGGTGTTGCATGATGATAAGAAAACCGCGAAAGGCGTGATTTACTACGATGTCGATGGCAACGAAGTATTCCAGCCAGCGAAGATCGTGGTGCTCTCCAGCTTCCAGCTCTACAACGTACGTCTGATGTTGCTGTCCGGTATCGGTAAACCGTACAACCCGATCACCGAGGAAGGCGTGGTAGGACGTAACTATGCGTTCCTGTCCAACGGCGGCGCGACCCTGTTCTTCAAAGACAAAAACTTCAACTCATTCGCGACCGCAGGCGCGACTGGCCAGATGTTTAACGACATCTCCCCGGGTAACTTCGATGGCCCTGGCCTCGGCTTCCTCGGTGGTGCCAAGATCCACAGTTCGCAGGCGACCGGTACGCCAATCGCCACCTCGCTGCCGAAAGGTACGCCGAGCTGGGGTATGGGCTACAAGGAAGGTCTGGAGCAGTGGTACAACCATTCGATGAAGATCAGTATCACCACGACCTGCCAGTCGTACCGTGATATCTACCTCGATCTGGATCCGCATTACACCGACCACCGTGGCAATCCGCTGCTGCGTATGACCTTCAACTGGAAAGAGAACGAGTTGAAGCTTCAGCAGCATCTGAAAGGCATCGTGGGCAACATCGCCAAAGAACTGAATCCGGATAGCATGAGCATGAGCTTCCTGCCAATGGGCGCTGACTTTGACCTGACCAAATACGTTTCCACCCACAACGTGGGCGGTGCGGTGATGGGCGACAACCCAAGAACCTCCGCGCTGAACAAGTACCTGCAAAGCTGGGACGTGCATAACGTGTTTGTACCGGGCGGAAACGCCTTCCCGCAGAACTTCCAGGCGAACCCGACCGATACCATCGGTGCGATCACCCTGATGGCGGCACAGGCAATCAAAGAACAGTATCTGAAAAACCCCGGTCCACTGGTACAGGCATAAGCGCATGAAATTAAAATCATTGTTAATTGCTAATGCCGTACTGCTGGGAAGTCTTGCAGTACAGGCGCACGCGGCAGATGATGCTCAACTGATCAAAAAGGGTGAATACCTGTCGCGCCTCGGCGACTGTATGGCCTGCCACTCGGTTGCGGGTAAGCCGGACTATGCCGGTGGCCTGGCGATTGAGTCGAATCTTGGCACCATCTACTCCACCAATATCACACCGGATAAAGAGCACGGTATCGGTAACTATACCGAGCAGCAGTTCTCCGACGCGGTACGTAAAGGCGTGCTGCCGGATGGCTCGCGTCTCTACCCGGCGATGCCGTACCCGGATTACGCCAAAATCAGCGATGAAGATATGCACGCGTTGTATGTCTACTTTATGCAGGGCGTGAAACCGAGTGCAGAGCAACCGCCGGAAACCAAACTGAGCTTCCCGTTCAGCCAGCGCTGGGGCATGCGTTTCTGGAACTGGGCGTTCACTTCTGATAAGCCGTTCCAGCCGATTGGTGGCGCTTCGGAAGAGGTGAACCGTGGTGCGTACATCGTTGAGAGCCTCGGCCACTGCGGCAGCTGCCATACGCCGCGCGGCTTCGGTATGAACGAGAAAGCACTCGACAGCAGCGATGCGCAGTTCCTGGCGGGCGGTAGCCTGAACAACTGGGATGTGCCGTCCCTGCGTGGTCTGCCGCGCTGGAGTGAGCAGGAGATCGTTGATTACCTGCAAACTGGCCGTAACGATAAAGCGGCAGTGGGCGGTGAGATGAAGTCGGTGATTGAGCACAGCAGCTCGCACATGACCGATGCTGACCTGAAAGCCATCGCGGCCTACCTGAAGTTCCTGGGGGGTAACCCACCGTTGCAGGCGTATAACGTGCAGGCTCAGCAGGCGACGGAAGCGAAGCTGACCGCAGGGAAAAACCTGTCAGAAGGTGAGCGTCTGTATCTCGACAACTGTGGTGCGTGCCATTTTGTCACCGGTAAAGGTGCACCGGGTGTGTTCCCGGAACTGGATCAGGCCACTATCGTGAATGCCAAAGATCCAACCGGGCTGATCCATACCATTCTGGCCGGTGCGCAGCAGCCATCGACAGAGAAGACGGCGTCAACTTTGTTGATGCCTGGCTTCGCTAATCGTCTGAGTGATGAGGAAGTGGCGCAGCTGGCAACCTTTATCCGTCAGGGCTGGAGCAACAACGCACCGGCAGTCACCAAAGATCAGGTGACTGAAGTGCGTAAGACGCTGAAGCACGAATAACCGTGTTCTAAACCGCACCTCATCGTAGCGGCGCGAATTATCGCGCAATTACGGTGTGGTGCGGAAATTCACTGATAGGTATGTATCACTTCCAGCACGCCGTTGATAATAAACTGCACGCCCATACACACCAGCAGGAAGCCCATCAGGCGTGAAATCGCCTCAATACCGCCTTTCCCCACCAGCTTCATAATCGCGCCAGAACTGCGCAGCGATATCCACAAAATCACCGAAACTAAAAAGAAGATCATCACCGGTGCCACGGCCACTACCCAGCCAGGGAAATCAACGCCGCTGCGTATCGTTGATGCCGAGCTGATGATCATCGCAATGGTTCCCGGACCGGCGGTGCTGGGCATCGCCAGCGGCACAAAGGCGATATTCACGCTTTCGCTATGGCTGTCGCTGGAGTCCATTTCATCCTGTTTATGTTTGGCCTCCACCGAATGGCCAACGGGTTTGGCGGGAAACAGCATACGAAAGCCAATAAAGGCGACAATCAATCCACCTGCCATGCGCAGGCCAGGGATGGAGATGCCAAAGGTATGAAGTACCGCGGTACCGGCATACCAGGCCACCATCATAATCAGGAAAACATAGATGGAGGCCTGCATGGCCTGGCGGTTGCGTTCCTGAAAATTCATATCGCCAGCGAGGCCAAGAAACAGCGCCACGGTGGTGAGTGGGTTAGCGAGGGGCAGAATGACCACCAGCCCAAGGCCAATGGCTTTGAAAAGTTCCAGCATGTCGATTCCTTCTGATGTAGACGCGCCGATGACATATCAGCGCGTGGCACAGTTTACGGAGACAACGTGGCAAATCTTGTGCGGGCGTGTGTTTAGTGTTTCGGACGATCCAGCGCTTCAATCAGCTCCGGGAAAAAGTCTTCCAGCAGCTCGGGCGTCATCAGGTCCGGATATTGGATCAGATGCTCGCGAATACGCTCGTTCACATCCGGTATCAGCCGCTGCGCCGCATCGTTGGCGCTGATTTTTTTCTGCTTCATCAGGCGCAGAACATCATCCGGCAGGCTGTCCTCATCTTCGGCTTCTTCCACCGCTTCAAGTTCGTCCAGCTCATCCAGCATATCCATCAGCGCTTCAATCTGCGGCGTACGTGACTGGTATTCCTCTGGCTTTTCCTCCTCCAGATAACGCAGCAGAGCGCGTACCGGCGATCCATCTGGCGTGGAGGGTGGCTCGCTGGCAAACCAGTCCAGTAAATCATGCTGGCTCACCTGATGGACGTGATAACCGTTATCCACCAGCTCATCCGCAAGGATATCGGCGGTGTCATGCTCAATCAGGCAAATATGGGTGCGATTGGGGGTGAACTGCTCCAGCCACTGGTAAATCTCTTCAATTACGCTGTCTTCGTAATTGAAGTTGTGGCTCAGGTAGCTGCCGTCCTGCTGATGTACGCAAATGCGAATCAGGTCGGGATCGAAGTAAATCGCAATGTTGATGCCTTTCATGCGCGCTGTCCTATGTGATCCAAAACGCCACTATAACGTTAATGGTGTTGCGGGGAAATCACAGTGCGAGGGAAGGACGTGACAGGCAGCACGGACGTGCGATTTTGCCGGGGAAGGGGAGAGCGCGATAAACGCACAGGCAAGGGACAGCTTGCCTGTGCGCCTCGCGCTGCCCCGGAATCGATTACACCCCGATATATTTTTTACCCTGCTTCAACACCACGTCACAGGCTTTGGTTTTCAGCTTCTCGCCCATGGCGGAATTGCTCAGGGTTTCGAGGTTGAGCTGCTGACCGTTGCCGGCGTTCAGTAAGCCCTGCACGCCCTGCTGATAATCCGTGGTCTGTGCCTGCGCGGTGGTGCTGTTCAGACCGAGCTTGCTCATTACCTGGTCTTTCACCGACTGCACATTGTTCTTCACTACGTTGTGCTCAACACAATACTGCATCACACCGGCGGCATTGGTCATGCTGTTGGCGCTCACCGCTTTATCACCGCCGTTCAGCAGCCCGGTGATGGAAGAGAGCGACATCCCGCCGGTCTGCGTTCCGCTGGTTGCAGTGGTGGTGCTATTTTGCTGGCTCAGCTGTGATGCCGCGCTGCTCAGTTGATCCTGCCAGCTCGCCGCCGATGCGCTACCCGCCACCAGCGCCGCCGCCATACCCAATCCCCAAATCACACGTTGTGTTGTTGTATTCATCTCAACCTCATTTTTTCTTTAATGGCTGACTGATGTCAGTTTTGCTTAAGAAAGGGGAGAGCTAAGAAAGTTCCAGGATGCAGGGGAGATTGAGATTGTTCTGGCTTTTAAGCCGGGTGTGCGGGGGGAGGAAGAAGGGAAACGCTGCTTTTTTCAACGCTTGGCGCACACTCCCATTGATTCCGGTTGCGTGCCTTGTCTGTAACGGTATAATCCCCAACGTTTTCCGCATCCTCTTCAGTGCCGAAGTGGCGAAATCGGTAGACGCAGTTGATTCAAAATCAACCGTAGAAATACGTGCCGGTTCGAGTCCGGCCTTCGGCACCAAGTCATCATCCTAGTTCGTCCGTAACCATCCGAAAATCATTTAAAATCAATATCTATACTTATATTACCGTCCTCACCCGTCCGGGGGCATCCGTTGACATCCAGCATTTTTGGGGGTCAGAATGAGGGTCAATTCGCTTCGATAAACTATTGACCCCCAATTATGCCTTTAACAGACGTCGCGGCCCGTACCGCAAAGCCTCGCGAAAAAGAGTACAAGTTGACTGATGGTCATGGAATGTATCTTCTTATCAAACCAACCGGCTCAAAGCGCTGGTATATCAAGTATCGTTTTGAAGGCAAAGAGAGCAGGTTAGCGTTAGGCGCATATCCTCTGGTTTCCCTTGCTAAAGCCCGTGAGAAGCGTGATGAAATCCGCCTTTTGTTGGCCGAGGGCATCAGCCCAAACGCCAGAAAAGAAGAGGTTAAAGAGCAAGAAATAGCGGCTCTTAATACTTTTGAAAAGGTGGCGAGAGATTGGCATCAAAGCAATAAGCGATGGTCAGCCGGGCATTCGGAAAGGGTATGGCGAGATCTGGAACGCGGTATTTTGCCTGCAATCGGGAAAAGGAATATTGCGGAATTAACAACGCGTGATCTTTTAGTTCCTTTACGTGAGGTTGAGCAAAGTGGGCGTTTGGATGTCGCGTCTCGTTTACAGCAGCGCGTCACGGCTATCATGCGTTTTGCTGTCCAAAGCGCTCTCATTGATAGAAATCCGGCTCAAGACCTTGCTGGTGCCATTGCGACGAGAAAAGCGACGCACAGACCAGCTTTACCCCTTGAGTATCTGCCCAATTTTTTCCAGCGTATTGAAAATCATAAAGGTCGTCTTCTTACTCGTTTGGCTCTTCATCTCAGTTTGTATGTATTTATTCGCTCCAGTGAGCTGAGGTTTGCCCGGTGGAGTGAAATTGATTTCAAAAAAGCACTTTGGACTATCCCTGCTGAGCGCGTAGCAATTGAAGGTGTCAAACACTCTCATCGTGGCTCAAAAATGCGAACTATTCATTTAGTACCATTATCAAACCAGGCTTTGTCTTTGCTGGAAGAGATAAAACTATTAAGTGGTGGCAATGATCTGGTTTTCCCCGGCGACCATCGTTCTACAAAACCCATGAGTGAAAACACAATCAACAGCGCATTGCGTGGAATGGGATATGACACGAAAACCGAAGTGTGTGGACATGGTTTCCGGGCGATGGCATGTAGCGCCCTAGTTGAGTCCGGTCTGTGGTCACGTGATGCAGTAGAAAGACAGATGAGTCACCAGGAAAGGAATGGAGTAAGGGCTGCTTACATCCATAAAGCAGAACATTTAGAAGAAAGGCGACTTATGGTGCAATGGTGGGCTGATTATTTAGACAGTAATAGTGGGTCTTATGTATCCCCCTATGAGTTTGCTAAGCGCTTTGCTAAATAAAAAGATTTTAGGAAAAAGTGTTCACACTGTTCACTTTTGATTTTAATCATTTTAAATCAGTAAGTTATTCGGTGAAGGGCGAAGGGCTGTGTGTACACTTGTGTTCATATGGAGTGATCACTCCGGGGTGAGATGTAAAAAACCGGCCTGAGCCGGTTCGTTTGCTGCGGGGTTTACTGGCTACATGCTGGCAGCCAGTCGGCCTCGCTGTCCTCATGTAACGTGAGATTGGTCTGGACGCCGTTATTCGTCCGGCGCTTCAGCAGTATCCGCTCATATTCCTTCAGCGTCTGCGGCACCGCCTGGCCGAATGCGGTCAGGCTCAGCGGGTGCTGATGGCCGCGCGATTCCATAAACGACAGATAGGCATGATAGAGGTAGCGCTTCGGATTCAGCGGGCGGATATTGGCGTTCCCCATAAACAGACCGGTCGCGGTGCTTATCGGCATCAGGTAGGCGCAGAAATCGACCAGCGGGTCAGCCTGGCGTTTAATCTCCAGCGCCTCGCCGGACGTCTGCTGCGCCTGTAACAGCGCGCGGGCCTCCTCCGGCTGACTGAAACGTTGCATCAGGTGGCGCACGATAACGGCCAGCTCGGTGCTGATTTTGTCCAGTAACTGCGGGTCACGCTCCTTTGCCGGTATCACCTCCGGGAAGGTCAGGATCACCCGGCGACGCGACACGCCGCCGCTGCGGTCGCTGAAGCGCATCGGGTTGTTGTTCACCGCCAGAATCACCGCCGGGATGTGTGCCGAATAGGCGTCACGGTATTTCGGGTCGATTGCCACCGCGTCGCCGCCGGTAATCGCCTTGATGCCCGCGCCGTCGCCGCTCCATTTCTCCTGGTCAGGCAGGATAATCAGCGAGAAGCCCACCACGCTGGCGCGCTCGCGTGAGGATTCCAGCGTGTCGATGGTGGCGGACGTGGTGTTGTCTTTTCCGGCCAGCATAGTTGCAATGGAGGCCATCACGCTCTTGCCGCTGCCGCCGGGGCCGGTCACCTCAAGAAACATCTGCCAGTCATAGCGGTTTGCCAGCACCATAAATAACGCCGCGAGGATGCGCTCCTGCTTGTCGTGACTGTGTCCGGCGGCCCGCGTTAACCAGCGCCAGAATGCCGGAGCGTGGTCTGCGAGGTTTTCACCCGCACGCGGCGCGGTGTAGTCCACGCTGTTCACCGTGCGCAGCCAGTGCTCGCGGCGGTGCGGGCTGAACATGCCGGTGGCGGTATCAAACACGCCGTTACGGAAGCCAATCAGGCGGCGGGATGGTTCCCCCATCTGCGGCACCATCAGCTTGAGCGTGTCGAGCACGCTGCCGATACCGGCGGCCGAGAACGGCGCGCGCACCTTCTGAAACAGCGCGGCAATTTCCCGGCGCAGCGTCTTCGCCTCCATCACCTGCCATGCGCCGTTTTCATAGCGGCAGATTTCCTCCCCGACCGGCGGCACGGCCAGCGCCTGCCCGTAGTGGGCGACCAGCAGCTCCGCCTTCTGGCTGGCGCTCATGGCCTTCAGGTCGGCCTCGCTGACGGATTCAAACGGGCTGAGCGGCTGTGGCTGCGTGAAGGCGGTAAGCTGCGCCTGCGTGGCGATATCGCCCTGCACCTGCCACACATCATTCCAGTCACCTGTAACCGGCGGCAGGGCGGCTTTCCCGCCACAGGCTTTCGCCGCTTCCTCTGCCTTTAGCTGGCCGGTGCCGTTGTCGTCACGGTCGGCGGCAATCAGCATCAGCGCATCAGGATGTGAATCACGCAGCCGCTTTGCCAGCGCGGGCAGGTTGTTGGCGCTCAGCGCCACGTAAACCGCCTGCCCGGTCAGCCGGTGTACGGTCAGGCCGGTGGCGTACCCTTCTGTGAGCCACAGCGTTTTGCCGTCCGGCTCGCCTGCCAGCCAGTACGTGCCTTTCACCTGCCCGCCGGGCAGGGTGCGCTTGTCGCCTGCGGCGCTGATGAGCTGCACGTTAACGGGCGTGCCGTCTTCGCCGGTCAGCGGGATGAGCACATCCCCGGCGGCAAAGCTGATGCCACCACAGCGCAGCGCATCAGAAAGCGTCAGCGCCAGCGTGCCGTGCAGCCCTTTCGATGATAGGTAGGCGTTGTCCGTGTGGCTGACGGCGGCAGCGATAAGCGCCTGCGCCCGTATGGCGGCGTCTGCCTGCGCGCGGGTTCGGTCGGCGGCGTCATCCGTCACAGCCGGGGCGGACTCCGGCAGCGTGCCGAGCATCCCGGCCACCTTCATGGCGGCCTCTTTAGCACAGACGTCAAGCGCCTTTTCCACCAGGTTAAGGCCGTCACCGGCCCCGCACTGGTTACACAGCCATGTTCCGCGCCCGTCCTGATTATCAAAGCGGAAGCGGTCTTTGCCGCCACACACCGGGCAGGCACCGTGCCGCCCCCCGGCGTGCACGCTGATGCCGAGGGCGGGCAGGAGCTGCGGCCAGAGTCCGGTAGCCGCCTTTACGGTGTCAGAGACGATATGTTTCATGTGCGCCTCCTTCCTCAGTGCAGCGTGGTGCGGCTGGCGGCCGCAAGCTGGCTGCGGAACAGCTCATCCATCATGGTGACGCCGAGCTGCGTCAGGCGCGGCGGCGCGGTCAGCAGGTCGGGCTCGACCATATCGCCCAGCATGGTGCAGGCCATCTCCATGCCCGCATCGGGGCCGTGACGGCGCACATAGAAGCCCTCCAACTCAAGGGCGATGGTCATCTGCAACTCATCGAGCGTGGCGGATACGGTGATGCCGAGGCTTTTACAGGCATTCAGATAGCCCTGCGCCAGCGCGCGGCGGTAAACGGCGGTGCGTACCTCAACGGGCAGGCAGGAGTGATTAACGGTCATCATGGCGGGCCTCCGTGGCTAACATGCGGGATTCACAGGTTTCAACGACTTTACCGAGCTGGTCGGTGAGCAGGGCGACGACCGAGGCCAGCGCCGCGCCGTCCGGTACGCAACCGCGCGCACTCAGGCAGTTCACCGAGTCGAACATATCGAGCACGGTCACGCCGACCGTGTGCGCGTGCAGCAGGCGCAGATAGTCAGCGTGGGGAATGGGGTAGGTGTCATGGTTATTCAGGTGCCGGGAAAGGGTATTCATGCCGCCACCGCCCTGACCGGCAGGCGACCGGCAAAGGACAGGACGTAATCACGGGCGAGGCTGGCGCGGGCGCTGCGCTCATCGCCTGCCACGGTGCGCAGCATACAGGGACGTGCGGCGGCATCGGTGCGGCGCACGGCGGCAAAAATAAAGGTGAATTCGGGGTGAGCGGCAGTAAGGGCCGTTGTCATGAGGACAATCTCCAATAAGTAGCGGTTACTGCTACCACCGGAGTTCCTACGCTCATGGGTGGTAGCCCAGACGGGGGTAGGAATACCGGCCTTATTGGAAACCGGCCAGCCCGAAGGCTGCCCCGCCTGAGCCACCATTATTTTGACTACGCAGCGGAATAAGAACCGCTGCGCTGAAAAATGGCGCACTGAGGCAACGACGTAAAAAAACACGCATGGCGCGTGTTGTGTCGCCAATAAGTAACACGGGTTCCTACGCCCGGCTGCCGATTTTGCGGCAGCGCGAAAACTGTATAACGGCCGCTCGCCAGAGAAAAGCCTTTTTTCATACATCGGGGCGTTTTCCTCAGCAATCGGTCAGGACGTGATCGGATTGCGGCGGATTTGATCGGAATTCACCGTTCTCTTTCTTTGCGCTTCGCTTTGCGGGTTTCGCTTTCTGACTCAGCACGGAAATATGGCCGTGCATCCCACCGGTAAAGGCTGGTGCGGTGGCAGATTTGCCGCTGACCGCTGCCGTCAGGCTTTCCGCGACAAAGGCGGCCTCCTCACGGGTCAGGGGAAAGGTTTTCGTGCCGAAATTCAGCGTAATCATGCTGCACCTCCGGCGCGCTGGGCGATGCGGGCCTGCATCCAGCCGTCAATCTCTGACGCCAGCCAGGCGACGTTTTTACCGCCGAGGGAAATCTGCGACGGAAACTGCTCCCGGCTGATTAAATCGTAAATGGTTGAGCGTGAGAGGCCGCAGGTGCTGATGACTTCCGGCAGACGCATGAAGCGGTCGCGCGGGAAAACAGCGTCGCGGGTTACGGGGATGGCGGGGGCCGGTACGGATGAAACTGCGTGCATGGTGTTACCTCATTATGAGTCCGGCCGGTGCTGTCCGGTTACGGTGGTGTCTTCAGGTAACCCCCTATTCTGGTTATATTTTCGGTGAAGTAAACAACCCCCTGTTTGCTGAAAAATGAGCAAAAAGCACTTCTCTTACCTCCTGTTTGCCTCTGTTTGCCAGTAACTGCCAGTGATTGCCTTTTAAGAGCTTTCAGCAATTAAAACGCCTTTATTAATAGAATTAAAATCTGAAAGGGGCTCGCCAGAAAAAAGCTGATGTCGGAGAAGGCATGAACACTGGTGAATACTCAGTGAAGACTTTCAATCAAAGTGTTCACTGCTTAACTTGCTGTATTTATTATCTTTTTTATCTCAGTGAATACCAGTGAACAGTTATATAAGAAATATAATCTGTTAAGGGAGAGCCCCGCACCGGTTCTGCCTTTGTCTGCTCATCGACAGGCGGGAAGCAATGAAATGCGCTGTCCTGTGGTACACGACAGAATGGCCTCATCCTTTACAGACGATGAGAGACCACCATGACCACCCCGGAACAGAAACCTGCCTCACTGGTGCGCTTCGAGAAAGCCCGAGCTGAACATACAGAAAGAATGAAGCGGTATAACGGCATCTGCGCGGATATCGCCCGCTGTGAGAAAGAGCAGCAGGCGGCCATTGAGGCCGGGAAAGAGGCCGAGAGCAACTGGCGCACGCGCTTCCGTAACCTGCGTGGGAACCTTACTGACGAGCTGCGCACCGAGCATTCACAGCGTATCGCCAGCCGGGAACTGGCCGATGAGTTTGGCGGGCTGCTGAAAGAGCTGGCGCTGGATAAGCAGGAGGCGATGCTGAAATGCTGCGGCAGTGGCAAAGAGTATGTGGAATCACACCGCGAGGCGTTTACCGGGTTTGCGGATGTGCACTGGCAGTCAGCCCTGCGTAACGTGAGTCCGTCGCTGCTGTGGGCCATTAAGCTGCGTATCCGGCGTGAAGAACTGTCCCCGACGTTTGCCGGTGACGACCGGGACCGGATTAAGGATGTGGCCGGGCTGGTTGGCGAAGCACTGACGCGGGCAGCAATGGCACTGCCGGAGAGCGTGCTGAAAGAGGCACCGCTGCTGGAGAATATCGGCCTGCATCGTCCTGCGCTGACGGGGGTTGATATGGAACTTTATACGCGTCCCCTGCGCCGCCAGAAGCTGGGGGAATCAATCCGGGCACAGCGTGTAAAACTTCAGGAGGGTAGCCAGAAATGATGCACTGTCCCTACTGCAAAAGCGCGGCACACACCAAATCGAGCCGCTATATGTCCGAACAGGTGAAAGAGCGCTATCACCAGTGCACTAACCTGGACTGCTCCTGCACCTTCAAGACGAATGAGAGCATCACGAAGGTTATCACCGCACCGCCACAGCCGGAAAACGTACCGGAAGCACCGCCGGAGCCGGTAAAGGAACGCCAGACGCTGGGTCGTTACGGTTCTGCATTCCGTCAGATTCATTAATCCCCGCACAGCCGCTGCCCGACCAGCGGCTTTTTTGTGCCTGTCCTTTGACTTTCTGAAGCCCTTTTTCTGGCCAGCCACTTTGTAAAGAGTGATGCATGCATAGCGTGCATGGATCTGCATGCAAAATCATGCACCGCTTTTCCCCGTTCAGGCCATACCGGGCGCGGCCCGGCCCGCATCATGCACCTGCATGAAAAGCGATGCATAAAGCGGGCAGGCGTGGCGGGGATAGCATTGCGCGCTTGCTTTGGTGGAATATGTTTAAGTAAGACTTTATAGGACACCATGTTTTGTCAGAAGCGCATCAAGTTCTTTTAGTCCATTTTCAACAACATCAGCATAAAATTTCCTTCCTTCAATCGATTTACTTGCAAACGAAAGTGAACCGCCTATTACATCATCAATTCCCCTCTCTCTGAAAAGTAAGCAGGCACGAGCAACAGCACCGATATCATTTGCTCCTTTTTCTCTCTCTGAATCAGGATTTCCTAAATCGTCAAAGTAATATTTATTTGTGGTTGTATCTGGTATCCCTGCGCTCAAAAATGCAGCCCTGCGAACTAAACAAGGGACGCATCGACCACAGTGTTGATAATTGTAATAACCAAAGCGACCACAACTTGTAGTGTTACCGATATGCTTAAATAAAGTGGATTGGTTTGTGCAGTTCTTTATCATCTCTCCTTTTGTGTAGCCTTGATATGGTCGTTTAATTGAGATGTTCATTTTTGCAGAGTTAAAAATTTCTTGAATGATGCCTAAAAAAACAGGATGAGTGGTTTTTGTACTAAGGCTTCCGAATCTGCCTTCGTTTAGTGGGATATTCAAGCTAATGAATCCATTTTCAGGGATGTATAATTCAACTGGATCTTTAGTTTTTAAAATTGTTGCTGCGAGAACACCGTAAGATATAAATATTAATGAGCGACCGCGTGTTGAACGTTCAGTTACGTGGGGGACTTTTATTCTGTGATTCCATTGGTAGTGGCGTACCTTTCCATTTAAGGTTTGTGAGAATTCTGTTTGTTTCTTTGAGTCGCCTTTTGCCATTTGAGATACAAAGCATGGCGATCGACCCTTTTCAGTTAGATCAATTGCACCAATTAAACTATCCATGCCACCGGACAGTAATGAGATACAGTCCGCAGAGGATGTTGTCTTTTGTAAAGGTTCTAAGGGAAAGTCGCCACCATCATTTAATTTTATCTCCCAGAAGTCTCCCGTTAGAAAACGAAATGCATCTTGAAGTTTATCAATGTGTGGAATCCAGTTCTTTTTGTTACACAGCGTTATTGATAACTCAATTTCTCTAGTCCATCCATCGGCGGTTTTTTTTCTTAAGCATGCTAAATCCGCAGCGCAAACTGACATTGCTATAGTTACAAAATCCCAAGTCACAACGTCCGGATAAAAACCCATTTTCTTTAGCCTCAACCTCCAGTCTTGAGCGATATGACCAATTTTTTTATTAGAAGGTATGGTGTAAAGAGAGAAATATTCAGTTTCTTCATCTAAGTGTTCAGGTAACATTCTTTCAGGTGCACATACTACTTTCATTGTAATGCTCCTTCATAAACAATAAATGTGTTTTCGAGTGCTTTATCCATAATGTTTTGAAATTGCCTAATGCTTGGATTGGGAATGCTTTTTCTCAATTCTGATAATTGTGATGAAATTTCGGATTGAAGATATTTTCTCATCATATTTATATTTTTCATTGAGCTGGATGGTATGTTCTTTGAACCTTCGAATAACTGTCCAATTTCATGTATTAATTTGTTTTTAACTTCATTGGAGAGATATAGTTCTATCAAATTCCAAATATTATTGTCACTCATTTTGAAAAGGTCTATGTTCTCATCTTTTTTTATAAGCTCAGAGAGTGCAAATGACATGGAGTTTTTAATTGATTCCTCATCAATGGTTCCTCCTGATGTTGTGGTTTCTGAAATTATTGCATCAATAATTTCAGATGCTGATGGGTTGTTTTTTAATAACTTTTGTGCCCAGTTGTTTGCTGAGATGTTATTTCCATCTCTAAGTGAAGTTAATAATGATAATAAGTTGGTGGCTGCGCGTGTTGAAGTTTTCATTTTGCGTGAGGCTTGTTTTGCTCCACCACTACCTACTTTCGAAAAGTTTCCTACTGCTTTTCTAAAGTGGGATTTATCCGAACTCTCAGCATAGTTTCGAAGTTCTCTTCGTGCACTGGCATATCTCCTCGGTGGTGCTATACCACCAATACTTTCATTATCTTCGGCGGGGGCATCATCCTTTTCACTCTCCTCATCGTTATCTGGAATAGGGTAGCTTACATCACCTGACCCTATTGGAAGATTTTGAAGCTTATCTTCCCAGGGAGGAATAAATGGAACATTAGCTCCAGAACCTGAACTGGAAGTTGAAGTACCCATGTTTATCTCCTTGCTTTCAGTTTGATTGCGTTTAATGTCGGTTTGTTTGTGTTCGGGTCCTTTTCCCATGACTCTAATATTTCTGTCGCCCATGGGTACTTTGCTATTAAAGGAATGAAAGGTGCTGGCCGCATATTTGCTGGTATCTCTCTAAGTAGAGATAATAACTCATTGCTTAAGGCGCTATATTCAGACACTACAAATAAACATTTTTTTAAATATTCAAAGCTCCATTGTTCTAAACGACATTTCACTTTGAGTTTTATTAGGATTTTTTCTGCTTCAGTCTCGCCTATTTCTAAAAGCTGTGGCGAAAGAATATCGAATGTATCATCAGAGATTAATATTGATTCAAGCAATATCCTTGCGTCATCAGTGATTTCATCAATACTTGAAACGGAAATGAACTTTTCTCTGCTAAGATATAATAATGGTCTTAGGTCAATGGATGAGAGACTTGGCTTAATGCCTAACCATGATTCAATAAAGGGATTGCTCCAGCTTACATCTGGCGCGATATAAGGATTTCCTTTTTGTAACTCTCTCTCTAATTTTTCGATAAAATCCGGCCTGCCGTCCTCGCTTTCAGTAACTCTCCTCGCGAGGTACTCGAAAGCTGTTGTAGTAGCACATCGTTCGAATAACTGCATTTTTACAAGAGCTTCGAATGAGATTGCTAACTCTTGCTCCTCTGCGATTTGTTGTCGTATGATTAAGTTATTCAGAAATCTTTTAATTAATCTCGGGTTTCCTGCAATTTCTTTAGTGCTTGATAATATTTCGGAAATCTCAAGAGCTATAGTTATTTCTTTTTCAAGGGCTGATGAATGCTTGCCATAAGCTTCATTTAATTCTTTCTTGGTTAATGACCCTTGCCAAGACTTTTTTGCTTTATCCAGAATTATTTTTTTTGCTAAATCTGAATCTGCTTTGGGAATTGTCTTTCGTCGAACAGCAAGTTCTGATAGCAAAATAACCACGTAGGCTTTAACATCGTTAGTGCTAAGTCTCGGAACTCTTAATGGAACTTGTATTAACTTATCAAAGTAATTAGTTACAAGATCACTATCAAGATCTGTCTGGGAAAAATGGGAGCGTACAGCGCTACGGATCATTCCTTCATCAGCAGCAATTATAAAGGCCGTTTGTGGTACAAATAGAAGTAATCTCATTGCTTCTAATGTTGATATTGCAGTGTCAGGCATACATCTATCTAAGTCATCCACTAACACGACAAGAGTTATGTTTAATTCCTTTAATAAACTTGTCAGACTATGTCTTAGCTCTTCAATTTGTCGTGGTAAAGAAGATGATTGTTCTGGGGTTAACAATCCATTGAATTCAGGGGAAAGTTTTGAATAATCATCCCTGAGTTTATCAACATCATCCTCGGTGATTTTTCCAGTTGTAGCAATGCCGCTCACAACGCCTAGGATTCCGCCAATTGGGCCTCCGATCATGCCCCCAAAAATCGCTCCGGAGATTGCTGGTGTGGCAATCTTCAATACCCTAAAGTAATTTATCCTTTTAGCAAGGGAGATTGCTTTTTCAACAAAACTTTTTCTTTCTTTAGCTATTGATAATATTTTGTCTGATACGGATTGTAATAGTGCTAACTTAGCATCATCATAGCCTTGATATAACCATGCATTGAACTCCAAGAAAACATATTCATCTTTAGAGCTATCGTTTTGAAGTTTTTCCCCAATCATTTTGACAAGGGATGATTTCCCTGTCCCCCATTTACCAGAGATCCCAATGGATACAGGTTCTCCAGCAGACTCGAAGACAAGACGTGTCGCAATTCCTGCTATCTGTTTGAAATTTAATAAATCATCAGCAGTTTCAACATCATTCCACATGCGTCCATACCATAAGTAAAAAGTGACTTCTTCACCTTATCCAACGAATTTTAGTGTTGGCAACCTTTTTTAAGATTTAGATGATTGTTTTATGATGCAATCACAGGAATTCATTCATTTACTATCGGCAGTCTCTTTTTGTGGGGTCATTTTGGTGGTCTATGTTTTTTGTTTTAATGTTAATTAATAATATTTTTAATTAGTTAAATGTTTTTTTCGAGTCCGGCCTTCGCACCATACGATGCAATCAAGTCGCTCACGAGCGGCTTTTTTTGTGTCTGGAATTCAGCCTTTGCCCCGCTTTTTCACTCAATCAGAGTCAACCCATATTACGTCGCTTGTGAGTATAGAACCGAGTACATGTGCGGGTTCGATAATGGTTTTATACGCACAGCGAGACATGGAAGGAGAACTATCGTTATCACCGAAGCAACAGGCGGTATGATGGCTGGTCTGGTCTGTGGCCCAGGAGCACCAGTTTGTGTTCTGATTGGCGGATTCATTGGTGGTGCGCTTGCAGCATGGGAAATGGGATATTTTTGGAGAGAATCATGCAACAGGTTAACGCATTATCATTAGTTGAAAATGTCAGGCAAACAGAGTTTTCTCAGGCGAGTTCTGAAGTCTATTTTGAAAATAAATCAACAGGGATACTTGTCCCTGGAAAGATATTAGAAACAGCTTTTCATATTGATAATGACAGATATCTTATCTTTACCACTGATGATGTTTTGTTTGAGGAATCCCTGACTATTACCCTGGTAAGCCTTAATAAGGGCATTATTGAAGTTGTCCATCTTGGAGGAGAATACACTTCAGGCACTTTTGAAAATGCGAAGGCAGATGAAGACAGCGTTCATTTTCAGTTCATTGATGATGTTAGATGGACGATCAAAATTTCGGAATCGGCTCGTTTTCGCATCCCCTTTCTGGCTGATCCTACAGGCGTAAAACGTTCTTCTGGATTAAAAACACATATGACTTTTTTGACTACCCCCGTGCCGGAAAAAGTGAAATAAACATCGAGATATCAGGACATGGCTTGCCTCCAGCCTGCTATCCCCATCCCCCACAAAAACCCCATAGCAATCCCCGGCAACTGGTGGCACGATTCTCCCCATCTGCTCCGGCCATCTACCCAGGCAAAACAGGCAAAACCGTGACAACGCGTTCTTTCACTCTCGACTGGCGGATACCCGTCGCAGGATTATTAATCCTGACGTTACTGGTTATCGGCACCACGATGTACGCCCATTGGGGTGCATTTCTCCAGTGGAGCCTTGCCACGCAAATCTCCCTGCACCGCAGGCTGGTAACGTATCTGCTGCAACTCAACGGCCACGATTACAATGGCGGAGTCTGGCTGCTGGGTGGGGCGTTTATTTACGGCGTGCTGCATGCCGTGGGGCCAGGGCACGGAAAATTTATTATCACCACTTACCTCAGCACCAATAAAGAAAGCCTGCTTGCGGCGCGCGTGGTGCCGTTTCTCGGCAGCCTGATGCAGGGTGTCAGTGCCATCCTGTTTGTTTATATTCTGGCAGTGGGTTTTAACCTCGCAGCAGGAGATCTCAGCACCAGCCGCTGGTATGTGGAAAAAGTCAGTGCACTGTTGATTGGTGTTTTCGGCCTGTTTGTAATTTATCAGACGCTTAAGGCGCTACGGCCACAGAAAATCGTCATTAATACGCTGAGGCCGCTGCATCAGCACACTGATCACTGTGGCTGTGGGCAGCATGGGGTAGGAAAAGATCTGAGCCACGCTGACTGGAAAACCCGGTTGGGGGTAGTGCTGACGATTGGTGCCAGGCCATGCAGCGGCGCGATTATGATTTTGCTGTTTGCCAATACGTTGGGGATAGTCAGCTGGGGCATTGCGGCGGTGATGACCATGTCATTGGGCACCGCGTTATCCATTTTGTCATTGTCGCTGGCGGTACGTTACGCGCGTAACCGCACCGTCACGTTCTTCAGTCGGGACAATGAAAATCTCAGCTGGATGGTCCCGGCGGCCAAAATCGTGGGAGGCCTGATTATCATCCTCTTTGCCACGGTTTTATTTCTAACTGTGGTTCCGAACAGTCCAAACGGAGATTACATCGCCGCCGGGTGCTGACCAATACATCCCCCCAACTCCGCAAGATCCGTCAGGCCAGGCGCTTCCCCGTTCAGGCATAGTCACCGGCAAGGAGAATGCCATGTCAGCCAATAAACCGGATGCTTACCGCCAGCGCTTCAATAAGGTGTTCGATTATATCGATCAACACCTGGATGATGCGCTGTTGCTGGAACAACTGAGCGAAGTTGCCCATTTTTCGCCGTACCATTTTCACCGCCAGTTTACTGGCTACTGTGGTATGACACCGGGGCGCTATATCCAGTTGATGCGTCTGAAACGCGCGTCGTATCGGCTGGCATTTAATTCTGCCGAGAAAATTATCGACATTGCACTGGATGCGGGATTTCAGCACGCCGAGTCGTTCAGCCGGGCTTTCAAACAAGTGTTTGCCATGACGCCGAGCGAATTCCGTCAGCATCCCGCCTGGGTGAGATGGCATCAGTGCATGCCGCCGCTACAGCCAAAACGGAGAGAGAGTATGCCCGTCACAATCATAGATTTTCCCGCCACCCCGGTGGCGATGTTGTCGCATTTCGGTCAGCCAGAGCGAATTATGGAGACCGCTGCGCGTTTTATCGCATGGCGTAAAACCACGGGGTTATCCCCTATTATCAGCAGCCAGACTTTTGGTATCGCGCCCCATGATCCCGCCACCACACCGCCGGAAACCTTCCGCTTTGATATCTGTGGATCGGTAAACTCACCGATTCCGGAAGACAATTCCTTCGGTGTGGTGAATGGGGTGATTCCCGCCGGGCGCTGTGCGCAGTTGCGTCATCTGGGTTCACACGATGCATTAGCAGAAAGTGCATGGACGCTCTATCGGGACTGGTTACCCGCCAGTGGCGAAGAGTTGCGTGATTTCCCGCTGTTCTTCCACTACCAGAATTTTATCCATGACGTCCCTGAGCACCAGCTCATCACTGACATCTATCTGCCATTGAAATGATCGACACTCCCGGCGGCGTGTGCTGTCGGGAGTTTATCGACACGTCCCGCCCATATCGTGGCAGAATAGCCGCCCGACTCATCGGAATTCGTAAGGGGAAAGACGCTATGTCAGATGACATCGAACAGCGCATCTATGAGCTTGTCCGCCGCTACGATGGCGTATATTTGTTTAAGCAAAGAACGCTGACACCGCAGATTGATATTGATAGCGATCTTAACTTTGAGGACGACGAAGCCGCCGCTTTGATGGAGGAGTTTTTTGCCGAATTCAATGTGGCACGCGGTACCTTTGCCATAGAAACCTATTACCCTCCTGAGTTATCCCTGAGCGAAATCCTCAATCCTTTTAATAAGCGTGCCGTGCCGGTGGTACCGGATTTCACGCTGGGTATGTTGATTGAATCGGCAAAGGCAGGACGCTGGTTATATGAATAGCGTTTCGATGATTTAGTCACATGTTCGCCAAAAATTCACTTCTCCCCGTCCAAAAAACTGCGCACACTAGCCACCTTTACCATTATGGAGAGATGGCATGACTTCCCGATACCTGCTGGCGCTCGCGCTGTTCGCCAGCATGGCTACGCCGCTGTGGGCAGACGACAGCGGCGTTTCTTACAGTCATAAAGACTGGGAGCTGGCGTGCGACAACACGCTGACCTGCCGCGCGGCTGGCTACAGCACCGAGGAAGGTGCGGGTGGATCGGTATTGCTGACGCGTCAGGCGGGCCCGGGCACTTTGGTGAGCGGGGAAGTGGTGCTGGCCGATACCATGGATGAGGAGCCGAAGCCGGTGGCAGCGCTGTCGCTGTGGATCGACAACACTGCTCTCGGTGAGCTGCAAAAGACCGATAATGACGAATGGCGCTTAACCGAAGCACAGACGCAGGCCGTGATCACCGCCGTCAAAGGCAGTGGCACCGTCGAGTTTCGCGGCGGCGTTGAACCATTTGAGCTGTCTGGCAATGGCGCTTTTGCCACCCTGCTGAAAATGGATGATGCGCAGGGACGTATTGGTACGCCCGGTGCGATGATCAGAAAAGGCGATAAGCCAGAGAGCAGCACGCTGGTGGCGGTGGCGGCGCCGGTGATTCAGCAGGTGAAAGTCATCAAAGCCCAGCCGCGCCCGTTAAGCGCACAGGAGCTGTCATCGGTGAAGCCGCAGCTCATCGCTTCGCTTACTGATGATGACAGCTGCGATAATCTTGAACCGTCTGACGATCAGCCAGAAGCTGGTGCTGAGCCCATCACGCTGACGCCGGTCGATGGCTCACATGTCCTGATTTCCGCCCTGTGCTGGCGCGGTGCCTATAACGAAGGTTATGGCTACTGGCTGATGGATAAACGCCTGCAACAGAAACCCGAACTCATCACCGATTCCGCTTCAGACTACAGCGATGGGGTGATTTCGCTGGCACAAAAAGGGCGAGGGATCGGCGATTGCTGGAGTACGGCTGCCTGGGTGTGGGACGGTAAAGATTTCCAGCAAAGCAGTGAAGCCACCACGGGCATGTGTCGCGCTATTCGTGCGGGCGGCCCGTGGCAACTGCCGACGCTGGTGACCAACGTCAAACCTGCGCGATAAATCGCGCCGCTACACGATGTGTGATGATTAACGCCGTAATCCAATATCGCAATGGGCCGTAGCGGCGCAATTTATTGCGCACCTTAATAGTTGTTACTTCATGCAGCACTGCTTGTATTTTTTGCCGCTGCCGCACGGGCAGGGATCGTTACGGCCCACTTTCTCCCCGGCAAAATACGGCACCTGCGGCGCTGGCTCGGGTTGTGCAAGACGCTGCTCCTGCCAGTAATCATGCAGTTGCAACGCTGCCGGGAGAATCGCCTCGATGCTGGCCTCAAACTGTTCCGGTGAGAAGCCATCGAGTTTGGCGAAATTCTCTTCGCTGCCATGCAAAGCGATGGCATCCAGCGCGGGCTGCTGCGCTTGCGGCAGGGCAGACCAGTCATCCAGCGCGACGCCGCGCATATAACCAAAGCACCACTCTTCCACCACGGTGAATTCCTGGCCTTCCATCTCCCGCGTGCCGAACAACGGATCGAACTGGTCCGGGAATTCGCTTAAACGCTCGGCGATATCATTCATATGCTGGAACGTCAGGGTCATAAAGCGATCCATTTCGCGCTCGCTGGACCACTTCGGAATGTGTTTCTGACCACCCCACATCGCCACCAGCCATTCGCTCGGCTCGATGTCGTTCGGGCCAGAAAGCAGCGCTGTCAGCATGCCATCGAGTTCGGCGACATCCACCACGGAATGTTCATTGCCGTATTTCTCCAGCATCTCCTCCAGCCAGTTCAGTTCTTTCTCGGTTAACGGGCCCTGGTTCATACGGCATCTCCTGCGTCTGTGCTTATTGGCGGGCGCATTGCCCAACGTCGATAACGCGCGATTATAGCGGCAAGCATAGTGATTCAGCCATCGATTGCCACTTTATGACTATCCATTGCTGAACCTCTCCTAAAAATCATTTCCCATAACATATTGCTCAACATTATTGGCCCTGATTCGCGACCAATGTCAGCGTAACTACCGACACTTGCTGCACAAAGGACGCAACTATCATGGGCATAAGCACCTTGCCAGTACTGGATTTGGCTCTGCTCGAATTCCCCACCGCTGAACAGGCAGAACATCTTACCGGATTACGGGAAACCGCGCGTGATATCGGTTTTTTCTACCTTGTTAATCACGGCATTAATCCACAGCTGCTGCAAAATGTGCAGAGTCTCACCCGCGCCTTTTTCGCCTTAGCGGAGACGGAAAAACAGCGGGTGTCGATGATCCATTCGCCACATTTTCGCGGCTACAACCGGGCGGGCGTGGAATATACCCGCGATCAACGTGACCAGCGTGAGCAGTTTGATATTGGCGCTGAACGGGCTGCACTCACGCTGCTGCCGGGGGATCCCGCATGGAAGCGCCTGCAGGGGCCGAATCTGTGGCCGGAGGCACTGCCGCAGCTGCGTCCGGTAATTTATGCCTGGCAGCAGGCGATGACCGATGTGGCTCTGCGTTTGCTGCGTGCCTTCGCCAAATCGCTATCTCTGCCTGCCAATGCTTTTGATGCGCTGTACGGCACCCATCCCAATGAACACGTCAAACTGATCCGCTACCCCGGCCAGGAGGCGGAGGCGAGCCAGCAGGGAGTGGGGGCGCATAAAGACTCCGGCTTTCTCACCTTTTTGTTACAGGACGAACAGCCGGGGTTGCAGGTGGAAGTCATGCCCGGCAACTGGGTGGATGCGTTGCCGAAACCCGGTGCCTTTGTGGTGAACATTGGCGAATTGCTGGAACTGGCGACCAATGGCTATTTGCGCGCCACGGTACATCGTGTGGTGTCACCACCGCTGCGCAAGGAGCGTATCTCCGTGGCCTTTTTCCTCGGCGCACAGCTGGATGCCCAGGTGCCACTTTATCAATTGCCTGCCTCACTGGCGGCGGAGGCGCAGGGGCCGACCAGCGATCCTGCTAACCCGCTGATTCGCGATGTAGGCTGGAATTACCTGAAAGGGCGTTTGCGATCGCATCGCGATGTCGCGCAGCGTTACTACGCCGACACTCTCAATACCGTTAAATCATAAGAACTAAGGAAAACATATGCATAAAAAGGTGATAGCTGGACTGGCGTTATTTTCGCTGATGACCACATGGGCCTCGGCTGCCGCATTACGCGTGGCAGCCGATCCGGTGCCACACAGCGAAATCCTTAACCAGATCAAACAGACGGATAAGCATCTCGATCTGAAGGTGATTGAACTGAACGGCAACCTCAATGCCAACGAGCTGCTGGCGCGTGGCGATGTTGATGCCAACTACTTCCAGCACGTGCCTTACTTGCGCGATCAGGAAAAAGCGCTGGGCGAGAAGTTTGTGGTGGTTGCGACGGTACATATTGAGCCGCTGGGGATTTATTCGCACAAAATCAAATCGTTGAAGGATATCCCTGATGGTGCACAGGTTGCGGTGCCAAATAATGTCACCAATCTGAGCCGCGCGCTGTACCTGTTGCAGGCGAATGGGGTGATTAAACTGAAGGGAAGTGGTGATGCCAGTACGCTGGTGACGACTGCCGACATCAGCGACAATCCGCATCATCTGAAGATTATTGAGATTGAAGCGCCACAGCTGCCGCGTGCGCTGGATGATGCCACGCTTGCGATCATCAACGGTAACTATGCTTTGCAGGCGGGTCTGGTGCCGTCGAAGGACGCGCTGGCGCTGGAACAGGCGAAGGGCAATCCCTATGCGAACGTATTGGTGACGACACCAAAACTGGCGCATGACCCGCGTATTCTGGAGCTGGCGAAAGATCTTGAGTCAAAACAAACGGCTGAATTTATCAACCAGCAGTACAAAGGGTCGGTGATTCCGGTACATCTTTAATTCCTGTCACCACCCGTATTCTGCGGGTGGTTCTGTGTTATATTTCGCCAGATACATCAGCGATGATTTCCCCCAACCTGTTAATTTGACTTAAAAATACCTGTGATCTTCCCTTTTATCTCTGAGATGGCTTTGTGATGAGGCTGTTCACGCTACTGGTGATGGCGGTGTTGCTCAGTGCCTGTGGCACTCTGTCGCAAACGTCTGCCCCGGTGAGTGACGACGTTTATCTTTCGCACGCCACCTTCCATGAAAATGTCGATGATATGGTGCGGCATTACATGCAGCAGAAGCAGGTTTCCGGCATCAGCATTGCCATTATCCATCAACGAGGTGCGCCGCAGTTTTACAGCTTTGGCATCACTGATGCGGTGCATCGCTATCCGATCACCCCGGATACCTTGTTTGCGCTTGGATCGCTGAGTAAGGGGATGACGGCCGAAGTGATCATCGAGCTGGTCAATCGTGGCGAACTGCACTGGAATGATACGCTGGCGACTTTGCTACCTGCCTCGGTATCGCTCAGCGCCGATGCCAGACGCATTACGTTGCTTCAGCTGGTGACGCATACATCCGGTCTGCCGCGTCAGAATATGGATTTGCCGATGTTGATCAAATTCATGCGTTATCTTGCCAGCGGTGAAAATTTCTATGGCAACCTCGACAGCGATGCGGTGCTGGAGTATCTGGCCGATTTTCGCGCCCCCAGCCACCCGGCGGCACAATATTCCAATCTCGGCTACGCGTTGCTTGGCTACATTCTGCAACATCGTTTCCATCAGAACATTGAAAGCCTCGCGCAACGCAATCTGTTTATCCCGCTGGGGATGACCAGCAGCAGTTTCGAAGCAGCAACGCTGCGTAATTTCCCCTGGCGAGCGTTGGGTCACGCGGGTGACCAGCCGAAGTTGATTGCCCGTGGACAGCTGGCACCGGACTGGCAATTTAACAACAACATGATGGCGGCAGCCAGTTTGTACAGTAACGCGCGTGATCTGATCCGTTATCTCGACGCGCATCTTAGCGCGACACCCGATCAGGCGATTAACCAGGCTTTCACGCAGGTCGGGCAGGATTACCAGCAGCATGGCAACCAGTCGCAGAATATTGCCTGGGTTACCGATCATTATGGTGAGCAGAAAATCACTTATCAGGTCGGTTATATCGGTGGGTATTCCAGCTTTATCGGGTTTGATCAGCACAACGGCAACGCGATTGTGGTGCTGCAAAATGCGTTTAACTGGAGCAACTACCTTGGCATTGCCTTGCTCAGGGATTTGGCGCACAAGGATCGCCAGCCCTGATGTAACATGGTTGCTTGCAATTTTGCTTAGCGGAAAAGCGCATTGGCTGTTGTATGCTGTCGGGCGAAATTTGACGCGCAGGTTGCGGGGTGCAAAACGCACCGGGGAACCTTCCGCGTTCTGCACTTGTCAGTACATTGAACCGGTAATAATCAACCAGAGTGGAAATCACCATGCGCAGGACTCACGCTGTACTTCTTTCTGCAGGACTTTTTCTGGGCTCGTTAACCCTGACGCCCGCCGCGCTGGCCGAAGGCGAGCAAACTGATAACGTACCCACGCCACCGCAGGTGGAACAAACCGCACCGGACGCGCAGGTCCAGACTCCGGTTACCGACGCTCCGGCGGCCGCCGCCCCAGCACAGCCGCAGGACAATGCGGCACAACCCGCAGCACCGAATAATTACGATCTGACCACCATCGTCATCGACTATAAAGAATACAAAGTCGGCGATGTGGTGCCGGATCAGTATCGTGGTAAATCCTACATTATTGCTGAATGGCAGCCGCGTCATCTGCCGGCTCCGCAGGAAAATACCCATTGGGCGTATATCAACGCCAACTACATCCTGATTACCGACGATACCGGTAAAATCGTGATGGCAAAATCAGGTGATATCTTCTTCAAAGGCTAAGTAAGCGCGCTAACTGCGCCACTGCATTGCCAATCTGACTGGTGCTGGTGTTGCCATATCCCAGCACCAGTCCCTGCTGTTTCTCCTCCCCCAGATAAAACCCCGATAACGCACCCGGTGCATAACCCGTTTTTATCAGTTGATCGACCAGCGTGATATCCGCGAGGGATGCTGGTAGCTGCATCACCAGATGCATCCCACATTCTCCGCCGAGTAACGGCACCTTCGCGCCGAATTGTTGCATCAAGGCTGCACGAAGGGTGGCCTGGCGTTGGCGATACAGACGGCGCATTTTGCTCAGGTGACGGCTGAAATCGCCACTGCGCAGGAAGTGCGCCAGCGCCTGCTGCTCCGGACGGTTGCCGCCACGCAGCAGTTCATGCAGCGCCGGGCGTAAATGGGGGACCAGCTGTGCGGGCAGCACCATAAAACCCAGACGCAGGGCAGGAAACAGGGTTTTACTGAACGATCCTACGTAGATGACCGGTGTCTGCGAAGCCATACCTTGCATCGCTGCAATCGGTTCGCCGCTGTAACGAAAATCGCTGTCGTAGTCGTCCTCAATGATCCACGCCTGATGCTTTGTAGCGGCAGCCAGTAGCGTCAGACGGCGTGAGGCACTCATTACCACGCCGGTGGGATACTGGTGGGTCGGTGTGGTGTAGATCAGACGTGGCGGGCGCTGCTGCCAGTCCTCGGGTTGTGGTGCCAGCCCCTGGGCATCAACGGCGACCGGTTCGATACGCATATCACCCGCGCGCATGGCGGCTTTGGCCCCACGATAGCCCGGTTCTTCTACCCAGCCAGTCTCACCCGGATTACTCAGCAACAGTACGCACAATGACAGGGCCTGTTGTGCCCCTTCAGTGATAACAATTTGCTCGGGCGTGCAGCGTACACCTCGCGCCAGAGCGAGATGCTGTGCCAGCGCCTCACGCAATGTTCGCTCGCCGAGAGGATCACCGTAGCCCATCAGGGCCTGCGGTTGATGCAGCATCACGCGATTGAAAGCTCGCCGCCACTGGGCCAGAGGGAAGTGTGATAACGCGGGGATACCGGGTCGCAGTGCCATCTCCTGGTTCAGGGTACGGTGAGAGGAACGCAACTGTGTCACGCGTGAGGCCACCCTTATTTCTGCGGCGTTTGCCGGGTCAGGGGAGGGCTGCGGTAACTGTGCGATGGGACTGACACGGCTGCCCTGGCGATCGCTGGTGAGAAAACCTTCTGCCTGTAGCTGCGCCCAGACGGCAATGACCGTGTTACGCGAAACCTGTAGTTCCGCCGCCAGCTGACGCGTGGCGGGCAGGCGTGTCCCTGCCGGCAGCTTACCGGCCAGAATCGCCTGGCGGATGCGCTGAAAAAGCTGTTGTTGCAGGGTTAAGGCATCATCGCAACGCAATGGGGCCAGCAGCAGGGTGCTGAGATCAAAGGTGTTCATGCTGCGCTCGCGTGGATCTATCAATAAGTCTGATTATGGTGCTTTTTAACGAGCCAGCAAAGTGGCAATCTGCTGTTCACACCTCATCCAGCGACAAGGAAAATATCATGTCTCAAAACACCAATGCTTACGGACAACCGGTGGGTTTTGCGTTGCCAGACTGGCAGCCGCGCCCGTGGCCGGAATTTACGACTTTTACCGGTGACTATTGCCGTATCGAACCGCTCAATGCGGAACGGCATGGCCAGGAGTTATATGCCGCCTATGCGCAAACCGGGGATGGCCGGGACTGGACTTATATGTTTGCAGAACCTTTTGCCACTGAAGAGGCTTATCTGTCTTATGCGCGTCAGATCGAGAATGGACGCGATCCGATGCATTTTGCGGTGATTGACCGGCAAACCAACCGGGCTGTGGGTACGCTGGCGCTGATGCGTATCGAACCCAATCATGGTGTGCTTGAAATCGGGCATGTGGCGTTTTCCCCCTTGCTGAAGCAAACACGTATGGCGACCGAAGCGCATTTTTTACTGATGCGTTATGCGTTTGAGCAACTGGGTTACCGCCGTTATGAGTGGAAATGTGATAGCTGTAATCAACCCTCACGCAAGGCGGCACTGCGGCTGGGCTTCCAGTCTGAAGGGATTTTCCGTCAGGCCATCGTCTACAAAGGCCGCAGCCGGGATACCTGCTGGTTTTCCATTATTGATAGTGAGTGGCCGCAGGTGAAACAGGGATTTGTACGCTGGCTGGCGGCGGATAACTTTACCCCTGAAGGTACGCAGCGCAACCGGCTGGAAGCGCTGCGTCAGGCTAGCTGATAAAGATATATTTGCTGGCGGCAAGCACCACGGCACAGGTGGCCGCCATCATCACCCGCTTCAGCCATTGCAGTTCTTTCTTCATACCGATGATGTCCAGATGTAGGGTATGAATCTGGCCATCCGTTTTTTCAAACCGTGCGTCAATTTTATCGAAGCGTTTATCGACCTGGTCGAAACGTTTGTCCACCTGCTCAAAACGTTTATCAACCTGTTCGAAACGTTTATCAATCTGTATGAAACGTTTATCGACCTGATCGAAGCGTTCATTGACGTTTTTTTCAAACAGGTCAACGCGCTCTTCTAATCGGTCAACGCGTTGATTGAGGGCCTGCTGCCCCTGCACCACGCCCTCCATTGCCTGGGCGAGGTCGGCCTTCGTCAGTGAATGTTCCTGCTGCATTTCGGCAAAGATCTCGACCAGCACTTCTGCCTGCCGTTCTTCCACGCCTGCCTGCTGCAGAGATTTGTATGCTTTATGGGTGTTCATCATCGCCAGTGTCATCCATGTTCTCCCTGATCCGTTTCCTTGTGCGGAGGAAACTAACCAGGTTGTGATAATTACGCTATGCAACGATGTTTATTTTGCGCGTCGTCTCGAAAAAAATCAATTAGTACAACGAGTAACGCGATGTGAGGCAGGGTTGGCCTGCACCGAAGTGCAGGCGGGAAAGGATTAATTGTGTGCGTATTTGCCGCTGACGCTATTGCCGGATGACGGCGTTTCATCCTCTTCATCGGTGATGGCGGGAACTGACAGGCTGGCTTTCACTCCCCAGAAATAGCAAACCAGTGAGGCGACAATCACCAGGACCATATCCAGTGGCGCGCTAATCACCCCACTGCCACCGTAAGTACCCAGCAGGGAAATCACCATCACCGCAATGTAATAGGCCAGCAGCCACCAGGCGCATTGTAAATCACGGCTGAACTGGCTGTTTTTCTTGCCAAAAATGGCGTAACCAATCCAGGCAATAATCAGTATCGGGATGAGGATTTCATTCACCGACCAGCCACTCCAGTAAATCAGCAGGGTACTGGCAACAAACGCCAGCGGGCTGAGAATGGCGGCGACCGGCAAGCGGAATGGGCGCTGCATATCTGGCAGATGATTACGGAAGGCGCCCAGCGTTACCGGACCGGGCATATAGGTGAACACGGTCGCCGAGGTCACTGCGCCAATCAGACCACCCCACACCTGGAACTCTGATGGCAGCGTCCAGACGATAGCCAGCAGCAGCGATAACCACAACGCGCCACGCGGTACGCCGGATTTCGCATCCACTTCGCCAAACACCTTGAACAGATGGCCATTGCGCGCCCAGGCAAACAGCACGCGTGCGGCACCGGCCAGGTAGATGTTGCCGGTCCCGGCTGGTGAGATCACCGCATCAATCAGGATCAGGTTAATCAGCCAGGTCAGGCCAAGGCTGCGCGCCAGGTCAGCATAAGGAGACTGGAACACCTGCTTCAGGCCAGCCCAGCCATGTTGCGACAGTAAATCTGTGGGCACCGCACCCATAAAGGCGTATTGCAGTGCCAGATAAATCACGAAACTGACGGCAATCGCGATACCAATAGCCAGCGGTACGTTGCGCTGCGGGTTTTTGGCTTCACTGGCGAAATCCACCGCCTGACGAAAACCGAGGTAGGCAAACACGATACCTGCGCCGGTCAGCGAGCTGAACACGCCATGCGCGCCGCCTGGGGGAGCCGGTGGAACATCGAGGTTGGGTGCATGGAAATAAAGCAGCAGCGTGCCGATGGTCAGCAGCGGCACGATGAATTTGAAAGTGGTCACAATGGTATTTACACGACCAAAGAAGCTGACGCTCCAGTAGTTAAGCAGGAAAAATGCCACCAGCAGGCCAATCTGTACGGCAAAACCGAGTCCGGTTGGGCTGCCGTCAGCATGGCCGAGCGCGGGCCACCAGTAGATGGCGTATTGCCGAACCGCTTCCACTTCAACCCCGGCAGTACTGGTGTAGGCCAGCAGTGAGCTGACGCCAATAACAAAGCCGACGATGTTGCCATGGGAATAGTTGGGATAGCGTACAAAGCCACCCGCCCGTGGCAGAGCCGATGATAGCTCGGCGTAGACCAGGCCGATCATCAGCACAATGACCGCCCCTAACACCCATGCCCAACCGGTGTTACTGCCTGCATAACCGGAACTGTTTAGCGCCGCATACAGCCAGCCGGATCCGATCATCGATCCAATGCCAAGTAACGACAGATCGACCAGCCCCAATTTCTGTTTCAGTCCACTTGACGCCATATAATGCCCCTGTGATGTGTTTATCTGAATGGATTTCAGTTTTGCTTATTAAATGTTGTGGCAGGGAGATAAAGCATATCGCGTGCCAAAATTATTTTATTAGCGTGATTGTTTTTTTATGAAAAAAACGCGGGTGGCGAATGGCTGAATAATTGGTTTTTGGCTTGATGAATGATGCTAAATAAACTTTCTGACGCAGGATGATTTACCTGAAATAGCGGAAGTACGGTGCAGGGCGCACCGTGATGATCCGAAATATATATTATGATTGTAGTTGAAACATTATGTCATCCCTGGTTGAGAAATGACATAATTCAATTTAACTCTGTGGCTGAGGAATGATTTTAATATCCACCATGCCGATGCCTAATTTACGTGGGTCCTGGCCGATGATATTCCCCACATTGGACAGCTGCGGTTCCGGCGGTGAGATAATTAAATTATGGCTGCCACCGGGATTGGTGAAATGCAGGGTCGTAGTCGATACATCGTCCCCCAGGGTGATGTCCTGCTGTTGATCACCGACCCGCACCGGGATCGGCCGATGGGCATTCGGGCCAAAGGCGCGCGCGGTGATCACCACATCAAAACGGCCAGGTAACGGGTCAACATATTCAATGTTGACCTCAGGGGCCAGATTGGCGTTGGACCAGCGTCCCCACAGTTCCGGGCGCGAAATACCGGTAAAACTTTTTACGCTTAGCGGTGCTCCGGGCACGTTGAGCATAAAGCTGTCGGCGCTGTAGCGGATAGCGTTGTCTTCGATACGAATTTGCTGCTCGTTTTGCTGATACTGCGCGTCGCTCAGCGAGGTTTGCGGGAAGGTGGCTTTGCCTTTCCACACCGGCTTATCGATACGGGTCACGCTCGGCTGGCCCCCCATTTGCCCCATCGCGACACAAAGATCGCCGGACAGCGCCAACTGCGGCTGCCACAGACGCGCCATCTTAAAGCAGCGGTCAACCCAGACAAACTTATCGGCAGCGGCAAAGTCCGCCAGTTGATAGCGCAGCGGGGCGGAATATTCGCCTTCTGGCAGTGGCTCTACGCGTTTATCACTGACACGGAAGAGAATGGGCAGCCTGAAGGTGGTTCCGGAGAAACTAAAGGTCCCTTTCTGCTGATCGATGGTGAAAGCATCAAGCTTGCTGGGGAAATTCCACAGCTGAATGATATCCGGTTTCCACGCCAGCACCTTCTGCGCCATGTTATCAAACTGGGCAGACAATGAAGGGCTGCTGAGGCCACTACGACCCAGGCCAATGGCCTTATCGCCGCCGAGAATATCCAGCACGGTGGCACCGTTATCCAGCGTACTCCGTTTACCGTCGATCACTTTGGCCTCAGGTTGATCGCCACGAATCACCATAAACAGGTCATGACGAGGTTGCTTGATCAGATATTGATGGGCGGTATTGTTCATAGCCAGGTGATCAGACGTCACCACAATGATGGTGTTCTTAAACCAGGGTGAGGCTTTGATGCGTGCAATCAGGCGTGCCACATGTTCCTGCGAACAGGCAACGGCGCTGAAAGACTGGTTAGGTTTACCGTCATAGCTATAGCTTTTATGTTCACAGGTGCGGGAAATAAAGCCATCCGGGTGGTGTGTATCAACCGTCAGGGTAAAAAGTGCGAAGCGTTTTTGCTGGCTTGACAACTCCTCAAACTTTTTAAATACCTCATCCATCACGGTGTCATCGTAATAACCCCAGTTATTACGATAGTTGGGATCGGTCACACGGTCTTTCAGTTCCTGCGCACCGTACATATGGGCCGGGTCAAAACCATGTGATTTCAGGAAGGTGTCTTTACCGGCGAAGCGTAAATCCGCCCCCTGAATAAACCAGTTCTCATAGCCTGAATTTTTCAGGATATCGCCGAGGCAAACATTCTGCGGGAAGAAACTGGAGAGCGCTGCGGAAGCGTTATCCTGGAATGGCGCAAACAGCGGGATACCACACTGTGAGCCGACCATCCCGGCAATGGTGTAATCAGTGCCTGGCAGTTGCTCGGTGTTGCTGAAATCCAGGCTTTGATCTTTTTCCCGGCTTAGTTCGGGAGCAAGACCTGGAAAAGTTTGTTCATTAAAGTAAGTCCGTTCCAGACTTTCGCCATAGATGTAGACCAGGTTGAGCTTTGGCTCGGCAATGACCGACTTGGGTGTTTTGTAATAGGTCTCGAAGTCAGAATCCGCCTGGCGGTTATGGGAGACGATCAAATCTTTGACCTGACGAAATGCCGGGGTGGTTTGTACCGAACCCGCAGCGCAGGCGATAGCCAGCAGACTCCAGCCAAGATGATGCTGCTGTTTACGGCGGCGCAATAGCCAGGAGAGCAGGCAGAACAGCAAAAACAGCGCAATGATAAGCCCGATGGCAGGCACCACGTATTTGCTGATACCCGCACCAGTCAGGCTGTTGGTCAGGGTATAGAGTACCGCGTCATTGATGCCGTCACCGGTAAAATAGTTGCTGGCATACAGCGTGGTATTCAGCACGATAAACAGGGTAAGCAAAACCAAAATCAATACAAACCAGAACTTATTTCGCCCGGCTTTGTAGGAATAGACTGCGATTGCAGCCAAAAAAAGTACAACCGATATGAGTTCGGACAAGATTCAGATCCTCAGGCTAATTGAATACGCATTCCGTGCGTAACGACCCTCTGCGGGGGTTTTCGCGTCAATCTATATTGGCTGTCACATGGCTGCAACATGACCAGTCAGATTTGTGCGGCTGATTTGAATTTGTTTAAAGCGGGTTTAGGCGGGCTATGGTTTGGGCTGGCAGCATAGGGTTGCTGCCAGCAGGGGAGCGGGGATGAGGATCAGAGTTTGCCAGTCAGATACTGTGCTTCGCCATCGGCAAAACTCCAGTCACCTTTGTTATTCGTAATAAAGCTGATCATCAGGTCGTTACCCTGCACGCCACAGTTTTCCTGCAACTCGCGTGCTAACTCTGCCATGAACAGCGTTTTCTGTTCTTCACTTCTTGGGCTGGTGTACACCCGCACCATCACCAGGTTGTCACTGCGTTCAAAGCCGAGGCCAGTGTCCTGGAAAATCATTTGGTATCTTTTATTTTCGTGAACAATCTGATAACGATCGCGTGCCGGGACGTTAAACGCGGTTAAGACGGCGCGGTGAGCGGCATCCAGCAGTGTACGTAATTCTGATTCAGAACGGCCCTGAATAACATCAAACTGGAGTAGCGGCATGATTAAACCCTCGTTTTTGCTCACATGAAAAGAGTAGGATGTGGGGCTATGCTGCCGCGTGCCGCGGCAAAGAAAAAGCGCGCTGCCTGAAATGATTATTTATTATTTTGAACAATAATGATGAAAGAGATAAAAACCGACGCACTTTGGGTGCATCTGCACTGGCTCACGGTGCTGGCCGAACTGGGGAGTTTTACCCGTGCGGCCGAACGCCTCGACGTTAGCAAGGCGGCGATGAGCCAAAAGATTAAAGAACTGGAAGAGATGGCGGGAGTAGCGCTGGTGCTGCGCACTACACGCAGCGTGCGCCTCACTTCTGCCGGGGAAAAGCTGGTGGAGGAGTTACGCGATCCCTTTGCGCGTATTGAGCAAAGTTTTTTCAGCGTGCGTGATGAAGCCGGTCCGGTGCGCGGGCTGGTGCGCGTTAGCGCCCCTGTGGCCTTTGCCCGCCAGCAGCTGGTGCCGATTATCGGCGATTTTTTGCGGGAATACCCGCAGGTGCGTTTACAGCTGGATGTGACTGATCGGCTGGTATCGCTCGGTAGTGAGGGGTTCGATCTGGCGATTCGCCATAGCCAGCAATTGCCGGAAACCCATGTCGCGCTGCCGCTGTGTGAAACCCATACCTTGCTGGTGGCATCGCCCGCTTATCTGGCGGAGTACGGTATGCCAGCAGCCCCACAGGCATTGCAGCAACATAACTGCCTGTATTACCCGCGCGGGCTTGAGTCGCCTCAGTGGCGATTTCGCCAGCGCAGCGATGCCAGTGAAACCGTACAGGTCAGAATTCAGGGGAATTTTGCCACCAACAACAGCGAATCGATCCGTGATGCTGCGTTGCAGGGCTTAGGGATTGCTATGTTACCGGATTTTAGCGCCAGCGCGGCGCTGGCCGCCGGTACATTGCAGCAGGTGCTGCCGCAGTGGCAGTCGGTGGATGCGTTTGCCGATCGTTTGTGGGTGGTGCGCCCTTATGCGGCTCAGGTACCACGGGCGGTCACCACCTTTATTCACTGGCTACGCGCGCACTTTGTTGATGGCTGAAGGGGGCGTCAGCGTGACTGGCGCATGCGGTTGCATCAGCTCGCCCAACAGGCTGGTACGATTGTAGTTACCCAGACGCAGATTAAAGTCGAGGTGCAGGCGCTCAAGACCGCTCAGTTTGATCACCGGCGGCGGGTTGTGTGGACGCTGCTGAAAGAGTACCGACCGGGCAAAGGCGGCGCTATTCCACCCGCTCAGGCGCTGATAGAAGTACGCATTGGCCTGGCCTTTGCGCAAATAGACATTTGCCCGGCGGTATTCACGCATCGCGGCCTGCTGGGCCAGGGAACATAATTGCTGCTCCGGCTCGGCAATTTTTTGTGTCAGCAGATAATAGTCATCACGTTTATTCAGCTCAGCGAAGAAACGTGGCCCGCCGAGATGTTTAATCGGTGCATACTGCTTTTGCCACTCACGGATATAGGGATTATTGGCGGCGGCGGCAATAAACCAGTTTTCCATTACCGGTGAAAGATAATTCATGGTTGAGACTTCACAATAGAAGCCAATCACATCCATGCGCTGCTCCTGATGCACACGATGTACCCAGCTGAGATCTTCAAACAGCAAGGTGCTGCAATCAATGCTGATACCGCCGTAGCGCAACAATAATTCCAGCCGAATCGCTTCACTCTTTTGTTGCAGGGATAATTCAGAGGAAGTAAAGACAAAATCCGGCAGCACTTCATCAACGTTTTGACGATGTAACAGGTGCACCTGGTGATCAGGATTATCCTTACGGATTTTTTGAATATTTAACATCATCGATGCTGGCAAATATTCATCTTCCCAATACATCCAGACTATTTTTGGTATTTCCGGCAGATCTTTCTTACCGGAAATTAACACCACATTATCCTCTTCGCTCGGATCGTATTCCGGTGCGGGTACGGTATTAAGCTGCTTTTTTTGCAGTAACATCTGGCTGGTAAAGGCAATTTTTTGCCAGTTTTGCCACAGCATACGGGCAGGTTGTAGGCGTTTAGTTGTCATGGTGCACCTGATTATTGTGATTATAGTGGTTGGGGTTTCCCTGATGCTGGCGCCTGGAGCGCTCTGGTTTCCTCACGGCTGTGTATAAAATACTACACTTGCTTAATAAAACATTCAGGCGTGTGAGGCTATCGTTTTTTTCCTTTTTCAGATAAACCGGAAAATGAATGAACCGCTGCTGAAAAAATGAGTGTGAAATAGATCAATTAATGCAGGTTGATTTAATTAAAATTGGATTAAGATTGTTCCTAATAAAATAGATTTCCCACCTGACAGAATGCGAGGAAATTAAAAATCCCGTGTCAGGTGAGGTATCAACCCTGTGGTTTTTGTAACGGCCCTGGCCTTAAATAAACGGTCGGTGATAAATGGCACTGCTCCAGTGACGGCTGCTGGCATGTTTTTCGGCCTGCCAGCCGCGCTTACGCAGTTCGCGGGCAATCAACTTATTCATAATGCCGTGGCCAACCAGCAACACGGTGCCGCTATCCGCCAGGGCGATCAGCTTGTCCGCCGCCTGGCAGGCGCGCAGACGGGCACGTTGCACCGATTCCACATGTCCGGCGTAGCCACACAACCACAGCAGGCGTAGCAGCGCCAGCCAGACGTTAAGCGGCAGATGTAATCGCTCGAACGGCAGCAGGGGGATGGCGACCTCGCTAAATACTGCATCTACCGCATGGGGCTGTAATCCCAGCCGCGCCAGCGACGAGCGTGCACGCGGCAGCGGGCTGGAAGCGATCACGTTGGCGAGGCTGGCAATCGCCTGGCTGCGCGGTGGCGGTGAATCGCAGATATCAGCCTGATCATAACCTTCGCACCAGTCGGCCAGCGCGCGCGCCGTAAAGCGCCCGCTCACCGGATGGTCGGGTTTACCGTGTCGCATAAGGATGATGGTCATAACGCTCCTGAATGATTTTCTCCAGTGTAATGCAGATTCCGCAGGACCTGTCAGGTCGGCAGGATTTAAGACAAATTCGCATTTGTCATTAAACCTTAACTGAAATATGCGACAAGAAGCGCGATGCAGGTTCAGTCGCCACTTTGCTAATGATAAGTAAAAATCGTCAATTAAGTGCATTTTTGACGTTTTTTTGCTCTCGCGCATTGAATGTAATGTCATGAATTGACGCCATTTTTATCCTTAATCCCTGAGAAATAGTAAAGATAAATTAATTATTTTTGCTAAGATCACTTGATTTATCTACGCGCGTAGATAGACTAATTACACAGTGATAGCTCACGGTGCCACGGAAAAAGTTGGCCTTGAGATGACGCAGTTACATTTGCCTTATTAATGCGATCGGTGAAAAAAACATCGGCAAAGCCTGGCGAATAAGAGAATTCCAACACCAGGGAATCCTTTACTGACCTTTCATCCAGGTTTGCCCACCAAACGTCGCCACCGGGGCGTTCCGCTTGTTGCAAGGGAACCTACCCAGGGAAGGGCGTTTGATTGATCTTCATCTATCAGGGAAATGGTTATGACGGTACATCACTCCGTTTCGCAACAACGCGCACTGTCTTCTTCTTCGGCTGCTGATGAGCGGCTGGCAACCTCTGCTGGCCGCAAAGATTTCTGGCGTGCCACCTTATCCTGCTGGCTGGGTACAGCGATGGAGTATGCGGATTTCGCACTCTATGGCCTTGCCGCCGGTATCATTTTTGGCGATGTGTTCTTCCCCGAAGCCAGTCCGACGATGGCGCTGCTCTCCAGTTTTGCCACCTGGTCGGTGGGTTTTATTGCCCGTCCGATTGGTGCCTTGCTGTTTGGCTGGATAGGCGATCGCAAAGGACGCAAAGTGGTTATGATCACCACCATCATTCTGATGGGAGCCTCTACCACGCTGATCGGTTTTATCCCTTCTTACGCCAGTATTGGCCTGTGGGCACCCGCCTGCCTGGTGCTGCTGCGCTTTACCCAAGGGCTGGGAGCCGGGGCTGAACTCTCTGGTGGCACGGTGATGCTGGGCGAATATGCGCCGGTTGAACGCCGTGGATTGGTGTCATCGGTGATTGCGCTCGGTTCTAACAGCGGTACGCTGATCGCTTCGCTGGTATGGCTGGCGGTGGTGCAGATGGACCAGCAAAGCCTGCTCGCCTGGGGCTGGCGTATTCCTTTCCTCAGCAGCGTACTGATTGCGTTGGTGGCACTGTGGCTGCGTCGCCATCTGCGTGAAACCCCGGTATTTGAACGCCAGCAAGCTGAGCTGAATGCGCAGCGTCATGCCCAGCTGGCAAGTCCGCTACCGGCAGACACGCGGAGTTTCTGGCAGCGCAGCCGTGCCTTCTGGACCATGGTCGGCCTGCGTATCGGCGAAAACGGTCCTTCCTATCTGGCGCAGGGCTTTATCGTTGGCTATGTGGCGAAAGTGCTGATGGTCGACAAATCGGTGCCCACCACGGCGGTATTTATCGCATCCATTCTTGGCTTCCTGATCATTCCTTTTGCTGGCTGGCTCTCCGACCGCTTTGGTCGCCGCATCACCTATCGCGGTTTCTGTCTGCTGCTGATGTTTTACGCCTGGCCTGCTTTCCATCTGCTCGACAGCCGTGAACCGGCAGTAGTGATTCCGGTGATGGTGGTCGGTATGGCACTGGCATCACTCGGCATCTTTGGCGTACAGGCGGCCTGGGGGGTCGAGATGTTTGGCGTTAAACATCGTTACACCAAGATGGCGGTGGCGAAGGAGCTGGGGTCTATCCTTTCAGGAGGCACTGCACCGCTGGTTGCGGCTGCGCTGCTGTCGTTTACCGGACACTGGTGGGCCATTGCCGTCTACTTCACGGCAATGGCGACCATCGGTTTTCTCACCACCTTTGTGGCACCGGAAACCCGCGGGCGTGACCTGAACCTGCCGGATGATGCGATCTGACAGCAGGTTAACGCATTGATGTATCGGCATAAAATGAGGCAGGCTATTGGCTAAATCGTCATCCGGAAATATTACACGCAGCGATGTCGCTAAAGCCGCAGGCACGTCGGTCGCGGTGGTGAGTTATGTCATCAACAATGGGCCGCGACCGGTGGCGGAGGCGACCCGTCAGCGGGTGCTGGAGGCGATTAAGCAAACCGGCTACCGGCCGAATGCCGTCGCGCGTGCGCTGGCATCGGGCAGCACCAAAACCTTCGGTTTAGTGGTGCCGAATATCGCCAACCCGTTTGTCGCTTCGATGGCCCACGTGTTGTTGCAGGAGTCGCTGAATCACGGTCATGTGATGCTGCTGGGTGATGCCGGTGATGATCGTCAGCGCGAGCTGGAGCTGATTCAGGGGCTGCTGAATCGTCAGGTTGATGGCCTGTTTTACAACAGCGTCGATCGCCATCCCTATATCGATTTAATCAAGGCCAGCGGTACACCGCTGGTCATGCTCGATCGTGTGGAACCGCAACCGGGCGTCAGCATGCTGCGGGTGAACGAACGCGAAGCGGCACGTCAGGTGACGGCGCACCTGCTCAGCCACGGCTATCAGCAGGTGGGGATGATCAGTGGTCCGCTGGAGATGCTGAATACCCAGGATCGTATTCAGGGCTGGCGCGATGCGCTGACGGAGTACGGGGTACAGGCTGATGATAGTTTGATTTTCCCCGCCGGTTATTCGCGGCAGGGCGGTTACGAGGCCGCGCAGCAGATGCTGAACAGTGGTCGCGTTCCGCGCGCCCTGTTTGCCAGCAACGAAGGGCAGGCGATTGGTTGCATTCGTGCTTTTTCTGAACATGGCCTGCGTGTGCCGCACGATGTCGCGCTGGTGTGTTTTAACGGTACCGAGCAGTCGGCATTTCATGTGCCGTCACTGACGACGGTACGCCAGCCGTTGCGCGAAATGGCGCAGCGTGCAATTGCCATGCTGAAAAACGGAGATGGTGAGGCGGAGCTGGCGGAGTTTCCTCATCATCTGGAGATCGGTGAGTCCTGTGGTTGCCAACTTAGCAGAAAAAAATAAATAACATCATGAAAAGACTGATTATTGATTGTGATCCGGGGAATGGTATTGCCGGTGCAAACACCGATGACGGCCTGGCGCTGGCCTTAGCACTTGCATCGCCTGCGGTATCGCTGGAGTTAATTACCACCGTCAGCGGCAATACGCCCTGTGCAGTGGGCGCGCAGGTGGCGAAGGACCTGCTGCAACGGCTGGGCGTCAATATCCCGGTGGTGCAGGGGGCAAAGCAGGCGCTGCGTGAAGACCCGACTCCGTGGCGCGCCCGTCTTGACGGTGTCGAAGATAAGGCGCTGGCCGATCTGTGGCGTGGGGTGCGCCAGCCACAGCTGCTTCCGGCAGATGGCAATGATGCTGCGGGAGTGATGGGGCAGCTGATTTGTGATAACCCCGGAGAGTTTACGCTGGTGGCTATCGGCCCGCTCACTAACGTGGCGCAGGCGCTGCAACGCTATCCACAGATGGCGGAAGCGGTGGCGGAGATTGTGATCATGGGTGGCGTGTTCGCGCTGGATGACTACATCAAAGACACCAACTTTGGTCTCGATCCGGAAGCCGCGCATCAGGTACTGCACAGCGGGGCGACGGTGACGCTGGTGCCGATGGATGTCACCACGCAGACGTTGATGACCCATCAGGATCTCAACCGGCTGACGCTTAACGATCACCCGCTTACCCAGTTTGTGCGCGAAACCCTGCGACCCTGGATTGATTACTCGATTCGCACGCGCCATTTGCCCGGATGCTGGATCCATGATGCGCTGGTGGTGGCCTGGCTGTTGAATCAGCGTGTTGCCGACGGCATGGATTATCATGTTGATGTGGAGCTACGCCCAGGGGCGACACGCGGCAAAAGCTGGCGTTATCGCACGCCGCTGCGTCTGGATGTGGGGATCCCGCAAAATGCCGGTGCGCTAGTGCATGTCTTGCACAGCGTGGATAACCCGCTGCTGCTGGATATCCTCGAACAGGCATTCAATGGTCTGAAATAATCAACAACACACGGTCATCCTGTGGCAATGACCGTGTGACACGCTTGCTTACAGCCCGAAGCACTCGCTGACAATTCCCCGCCACAGCCCACCTTTCTGACATGCTATATACAAATAGTTAACATAATAATAACCGATGCAATCATTCGCACGGTAACGTTCACAAGAATGTCCGGCCAACGATCCGGACGCTGTCAGACAGGATACCCCCTATGTTTAACTGGACTGCAACGCAGCGAAATGTGGCTTTTGCCAGCTTCGCCAGCTGGACGCTGGACGCGTTCGACTTTTTTATCCTGGTGTTTGTACTCAGCGATCTGGCTCAGTATTTCCACACCAGCGTTTCAGATGTCTCTATCGCGATTATGCTCACCCTGGCGGTGCGACCGATTGGGGCGCTGGTGTTTGGGCGTCTCGCGGAAAAATATGGCCGTCGGCCTATTCTGATGCTCAACATCGTGCTGTTTTCACTGTTTGAGTTGCTGTCGGCCTGGTCACCCAACTTCGCGGCCTTCCTGACGTTCCGCGTGATTTACGGCGTGGCGATGGGGGGGATCTGGGGAGTAGCCTCGTCGCTGGCGATGGAAACCATCCCGGACCGTTCGCGCGGTTTGATGTCCGGTATCTTCCAGGCCGGTTATCCGTGCGGTTATCTGCTGGCGTCGATTATCTTTGGTCTGTTCTTCGAGAGCGTGGGCTGGCGCGGGATGTTTATGATTGGCGCACTGCCGATCCTGCTGCTGCCGTTTATCTATTTTAAAGTGCCGGAATCACCGGTCTGGCTGGCGGCGCGTCAGCGCAAAGAGAGCACGGCATTGCTGCCGATTATTCGCCAGCACTGGAAAATCTGTATCTACATGGTGTTGCTGATGGCCTGCTTTAACTTCTTCAGCCATGGTACCCAGGATCTCTATCCCACCTTCCTGAAAGTGCAGCATCAGTTTGACCCGCATACCGTGAGTATTATCGCCATCAGTTACAACATCGCTGCGATGCTGGGCGGTATCTTCTTTGGATCGCTGTCGGAACGAATTGGACGCAAAAAAGCCATTATGCTGGCGTCATTTCTGGCATTGCCGGTGCTGCCGCTGTGGGCCTTTTCCAGTGGTACGTGGATGATTGGGATTGGCGCGTTTCTGATGCAGTTTATGGTGCAGGGCGCGTGGGGTGTGGTTCCGACCTACCTGACCGAGCTGGTGCCCGCCAACGCCCGTGCCGTGTTGCCAGGGTTTGTTTATCAGCTGGGTAACCTGATTGCCTCGGTCAACGCGACGTTGCAGTCACGGATTGCCGAGGCCCATGGCGGCAACTATGGCTTAGGGATGGCAATTGTTGCCGGGACGGTGGCGGTGCTGATCTGCGTGTTTGTCGCCTTTGGGCGTGAAACGCGCGGCATTCAAATCTCCGGTGCCGTGGCGCGCGAATCGCGTTAGCGCGACTCGCACACATCAATCCATTTTGCCGCAGTGAGATCGGCCATACGCTGCGGTGAAATGCGCACTGCACTATGAATCGATCCTGCTGCGGGCAACACTTCCTCAAAGCCGCGCAGTGACACATCGCAATACACGGTCAGCGGGTTTTCCAGCCCGAACGGGCAGACGCCGCCAACCGGATGGCCGGTCCAGTTCACCACTTCATCGACGCTCAGCATGCGCGCTTTGGCACCCAGTGCGGCTTTCAGTTTGCGGTTGTCGAGGCGCGCATCACCGCGCGTGACGATCAGCACCACGTTATCTTTCACCTTTAACGACAGGGTCTTGGCGATCTGCCCCGGCTCCACGCCGTGGACGCGGGCGGCCAGTTCAACGGTGGCGGTGCTTTCTGGCATCTCGATGATGTCGACATCCGGTGCGTGTTCGGCAAAGAAGTGCCGTACCGATTCCAGGCTCATTTTTTTCTCCGGCAAAAACGAAGCCTAAAAGCTGCCATAAGCCTTTTCTGCTGTAAACGGGAGAAAGGGAGAATCTGTAACAGAATGCGCAGGCTTTACACCGCTTTTAACGTGCAGTTACCACAGCGCTCAACATCGGGAATACGATAGCGCTGGCAGCAACTCTTGCGTTCCATCTCGCCGTGACGCGGGATCATGGTGCGGTACAGCGGATTGTCGCTGCCATCCAGCAGGGACTGGCTGAAAAACCATGCCTGCTCCAGCTGTGACGCCAGCCCGGCAGGCAGCCGCGTTTTCAGTTCGCTGAGGAACCACCAGAAGGAGAAACCCATGTTGTTCCAGATAAGCCTGGCGTTGATGTCGCCGTGCTGCGTCATGCCGTTCACTGCCGGGATCAACAGCTGCTGAATCAGGCGGTCAATGCGTTGTTGCGGATTCAGGTAGCGTGCGTCTTCATCTTCCTGCACATCAATCCAGAAGGCACAGGGATGGCCGTTTTCATGGAACTCAACGTGGATCAGATGGGGCGAGCAGTTCAGCGCCCGCGGCTCCAGCAGCAGCGCCAGCATCAGCGGGGGCAGCAACAGGCCAAAATACCATTGCGCCCACAACGACTGGAGCGGTTTGGCTTCCTGCTGCACATCGGGATGATTACGGTAGAGATGATCGCTGTAGCGTTGTGTCAGACGGCGGTAATGCGGGGTGGCAGACCAATCGGCCAGCGTCAGCGTACCTGACGGAGCGGGCTGGCCGAGTTTGATGGTTTCCAGCATATAGCTGCGCTGCTCACGCATCAGATCTTCCAGCGCGCTCGCAAGCCCGCGGTCGCTCTGCATAAAGATCAACGGATGTTCGCTGAAGCGATGATCCTGACGAGTGATAATGGCCATGCCGATCCTGAATGAAAACGGTAAGCGAAAAACAAATGATAATCGTTCCTGCTTAACCTCACAAGACTGTCGGCGGAAGGATTCAACGCCTTTGCGCGGTGAATCCCCGGTTTTTCAGGCCAAATCCTGGCTACTCAGCGCAGTTTTCGGTAAATCTTCCCAGGCAAGAATGGTGTTACGTCCCTGATTTTTCGCCACATACAGAGCACGGTCGGCATTGGATACCGCCTGATCAAAATCGTCAGCAAAAATCGGGGCGATGCCTGCACTGATGGTCACGTGGGTGGAAACCCGCTCATTAAACCGATGGGGAATCTCCAGGTTGAGCACATACTGGCGAATCCGTTCCGCCAGTTTCATGGCAATGGAAGCATTCACGTTGGTCATCAGCACCAGAAACTCTTCGCCGCCGTAGCGGGTCACCACATCCCGCGAGCGTACTGCATCGCGAATCGCTACGGAAACCCGAGCCAGTGCCTGATCGCCCATCGCATGACCATAATTATCGTTGTAAGCCTTAAAATGATCGATATCCAGCAGCAGCACAAAGTGGCTGCCTGCGTGGTTTTCCAGAATGGTATCGAGTCGATTTTTCAGCCCGCGGCGGTTATACAAACCGGTTAGCGGGTCCAGCATACTTAAATCGCTAAAACTTTCTTTTTCTTCATACAGCTGGCGCACCAGACGGCGGGTGAAATGATCGAAGCGGCGACGCATCAGATGGTGTAATGAAAAACCGATCAGCGGCAGGGTGATGGTGAACAAAATCATCACTAAATGCTGGCCATCATCCAGCAGTAAAACGGTTAATACGGGCGGCGTGATATGTAAACTGAAAGCAACTAAATAATCACTGAGCGCAATAGCACTGACAAAAAATACGCTTAACAGACTGATTATTAAAAAACTGCCATCAAAATAAAACACCAGATGGTACTTATGGTCAATGTGCCATGCCCATAATGCACCGAATAACAGCGCAACAGGATTTAATAGCGGGAATTTAAGTTTTGGAATGATTAAACAAACGGTAAGCAAGGTGATGCTAAAGCCCGCCACCAGTGCTGCTGGCAATGACCAGGTGCTGGAACCCTCCCCTAAAAATGGTAACAAACTAAATAGCGAAACAGCGACATTAAGAAACAGAAAAAGCATCACTGAAAGACGATATTTGCTGTGTTTCAATTCATCGTAAGATTGTAATTTCATTATTATTACTCGTGACAGCCCTGAAATATCAAAGCGCTATCCGGCCGAGATATTCTCTCCACCAGATACTGAGCACATTATTGCTGTGTTTTCGAAATAGTTATCGGCGGCAATTTAGCATTTTCCAGTAGCAGTGTCATCCGCATGGCACCGCACATAAAAAATCCGCTGCAAGATGAGAAGTATTATCATATGATAATGGGAATACTTATCATTTGAGGGTTGCGCGATGATCATGGCGATGATAGCTGCCTGCGGGCTGTGGGGCGTGAGCTGGATGATGGGCAAACGTCTGGATAGCGGCTGGGGCGTGTTGTTACCGTGCGCGGCGATGCCGGTCTTCGCGTTGTGGGAACCCAGCTTCAGTCAGTGGCGTGTGGTGATGATGGTGGCACTGTTGCTGACGGTGGTGATGTTGTTTCATCATCGCCTGCGTCACTATCTGCTGTTGCCTTCCTGCCTGGCGCTGGCAGGTGGACTGGCTGCGGTATCGGTGAATTTTCACCTGATCTGAAAAGCAGAAACGACAAAATCACGCCAGAGCGTGTTCAGGAATAATGAAAAATCTGAGGGAGATAACACCGGGAAGGATGACAACGTTGGTGCGAAGAGAGGGACTTGAACCCTCACGTCCGTAAGAACACTAACACCTGAAGCTAGCGCGTCTACCAATTCCGCCACCTTCGCATCGAGTTGTCTGTTTATATCATCGCATTGGTGCGAAGAGAGGGACTTGAACCCTCACGTCCGTAAGGACACTAACACCTGAAGCTAGCGCGTCTACCAATTCCGCCACCTTCGCGCAGTGCGCTACGATATAAACTTTGTGGTTTTTTGGTGCGAAGAGAGGGACTTGAACCCTCACGTCCGTAAGGACACTAACACCTGAAGCTAGCGCGTCTACCAATTCCGCCACCTTCGCATACCTGCAACACCTTAGAGTATTGCTAACCACGGAGGCGCATTTTAGAGATTTTACTCAATGCGTCAACACATATTTCGCGACGGTGAAACGATTGCTGCAAAAAGCAACGTTTCTGCCGCCGCGTCAGCCACATCGCTGAATTAACGCGCTTTCGCGCCGCGTCCGTAAACCGCACGATAAACCTTAAAGCGTCCGGTTTGCGCCAGCACTTCATGATTACCGAAGGTTTCATCCAGCACCTGCGGATAGGGCAGGAAGGCGTTGGCGACAATGCGCAGCTCACCGCCGGTGCTGAGATGCTTCAGCGCGCCCCGGATCAGCGTGTTTGCCGCATCCAGGCTGGTTTGCAGGCCATCGTGGAACGGCGGGTTGGAGATGATCAGATCGAAACGGCCATTCACATCAGAGAAGACGTTGCTGGCAAACACTTCACCTTCGAGACCGTTGGCCGCAAGGGTGGCTTTACTCGCGGCAATCGCGGCGGCATGCACGTCGCACAGCCACAGACGCACTTTCGGTGAGTGCTGCGCCAGTACCGTCGCCAGCACACCGCTGCCACAGCCGATATCCAGCACTTTCCCTTTGGTATGCGGCGTCAGCGTAGACAGCAACAGCGCGCTGCCAGCATCGAGGCCGTCACGGCTGAAGACACCCGGCTGGGTATGGATGGTGAGATCGTCCAGCATGTAGCTGTCACCGAACGCGGCAGCATCAAAGGCCGGTTGCTGCTCCAGCTGGCCGTGATACAGGCCGCAGCGGCGTGCGCTGTCGATCTTCTCTAATTTGGCCCAGGGTTCGATCATGCCTTCCGCGCTGCGGACACCGCTGCGGTTTTCACCCACCACAAAGATATCGCTACCAACCGGCAGCAGAGAGAGCAGGTTTTGCAGCTGGAACTGGGCTTCTGGTTTGTTCTTTGGCCAGAAGTAGATCAGGGTATCGCAACCGGCAACATCGTCGGCGCTTGCCACCAGACCATACACCGCGCGCTCTGCGAGGCGACGGCTGAGGTTCTGCCAGTGATGATATTGCTGGGTATGCACGCGCGTTGAAGCGGTTTCCAGCTGGGCGGGCAGGTCATCCTGCAAATCGCCAGCAAATAAAACGTGGCGGGCGGTAAATTCATCACTGTGGCGCAGAATCACTTCGCTGGCCGGGGTTAAAGCTGACATGAATGGCTCCTGTTAAATCAGAGCGGGGATTATAGTGCTTTGTTGGCGCATGTTCGATGGGTTTGCTAGCATAGCGTCGCATTATGGCCGCACAACGGGTAACAGCATGACATCAAGGCGCGACTGGCTTTTACAGCAAATGGGGATTACGCAGTATCAATTGCGGCGTCCGCGCGTGCTCCAGGGCGAAATAGCGGTGAGTCTTTCGCCCGATACCCGACTGGTGCTGGTGGCCGAACACGCGCCCGCCTTGCACGAACCACTGGTGCAGGATGTGCTGCGTACGCTGCATCTTCAGCCCGCTCAGGTGATGACGCTCACCCCGGAACAACTGCCGATGCTGCCGGAAAAGGTCGATTGCGCAGGCTGGTTGCTGGGTGTTGACGGCGCGCATCCTTTTAATGGCGTCACCTTCACGACTGCCGCTTTCAATGAATTAATCAGCAGCGGCGCGGCGAAACGCGCCCTCTGGCAACAGATGTGTAATCATGACAGCCATCTCTTTAATCACCCCTGAAGACCAGCCACAACTGCTGGCGATTGAACGCCGCAGCCACGCTTTTCCCTGGAGCGAACAGACGTTTGCCAGCAATCAGGGCGAGCGGTTTTTAAATTTACGTTTTGAAGCGGAAGGCAAGCTGGTGGCCTTTGCCATCACCCAGGTGGTGCTGGACGAAGCCTCGCTGTTCAATATCGCGGTCGATCCTGATTTTCAGCGCCGGGGTTATGCGCGCCAGCTGTTGCAGCATCTGATTGCCGAGCTGGAGAAGCGCGAGGTGATGACACTGTGGCTGGAAGTGCGCGCGTCCAACTTGCCTGCCATTGCTTTGTATGAGCAGCTGGAGTTTCACCAGGTCAGCCGCCGCCCGAATTATTACCCCACTGCCAGCGGACGAGAAGATGCCATCATCATGGCATTAACGCTGTAGCCCTTTGGCTTAGGAGATCTATGTTAAACGATTGGGACTGCATTATTTTTGATGCGGATGACACGCTGTTTCACTTCGACGCCTATGCCGGCCTGCAACGTATGTTTGCCGGTTATGATGTGCAATTCACCGACCAGGACTACGCCGATTATCAGGCGATCAACAAGCCGTTGTGGGTCGATTATCAGAACGGTGCGATTTCGGCCTTGCAGCTACAGACACGTCGTTTTACCGGCTGGGGCGAGAAGCTCAGCGTAGCGCCGGAAGTGCTGAATCACGGCTTCCTCACTGCGATGGCCGAGATCTGTCTGCCTTTGCCGGGCGCGACCAGTCTGCTGAACGCGCTGCACGGTAAGGTGAAAATGGCGATCATCACCAATGGTTTCACCGCCTTGCAACAGGCGCGGCTGGAACGCACCGGTTTCCGTGATTATTTTGCTACCGTGGTGATTTCTGAGCAGGTAGGTGTGCCGAAACCCGATCGCGCCATCTTCGATCACACGCTGGAGCTGCTGGGTAATCCGGCGCGTGAGCGCGTGCTGATGGTGGGTGACACGCCGGAGTCGGACATTCTCGGCGGCATCAATGCCGGATTGAAAACCTGCTGGCTGGATCACGGCACGCGTCCGCTGTCACAGGAGATTATCCCAGACTGGCGGGTAACCTCGCTGTCTGAGCTGGAGAGCTTACTGACGCAGCGTTAAAAGTATCTATTCATCATTGCGATGAGTCTGCGCCTGAAGGCCCGCTGAGCGGGCCTTTTTTTATGATAGTATCTATTCATAAATCTATTCATTTGGGGGCGAGATGGCGGATATCACTTCACAACTGCTGGATGGCCCACTGGGCGCGCCTGAACTGGTACGCCGTCTTGGTATCAGCCAGGCAACGTTGTCGCGCCAGTTACGTCAGCAGGATCAGATCGTCAGATGGGGCAAAGCGCGCGCCACACGTTATGCGCTATTGCGGCCGCTGCGGGGTGAAAGCCGTTTTCCTCTCTATCGGGTGCTGCCGTCGGGGCAAACGGTGCAAACGGGCTGGCTGGTGCGTACCTGGCCGCAGGGCAGCTGCCTCCATCTTGATGCACAGGACAACGGGACGTTTTACGAAGGATTGCCGTGGTTTCTCAGCGATATGCGCCCGCAGGGTTTTCTCGGACGGCTTTGGGGGCGGGAGAATGCGCAATCCCTTGGGCTGACCGAGGATCTGCGTGTATGGAGTGATGAACAGTGCCTGATGGCGCTGACGGTAACCGGCATGGATATGCCAGGCAATTGCCTGCTGGGGGCTACCGCATATCAGCGCTGGTTGCAGCAATCGGCTCCCACGGTGTTGAGTGCCGGGCAAAAAATCATGCGTTATCCGCAGCTGGCGCAGCAGGTGCTGGACGGTGATGAAGTGGGATCGTCGGCAGCGGGTGAGCAGCCCAAATTTCTTTGTTATGCCGAAACCACCTCCGGACAGCGCCATTGTCTGGTCAAATTTACCGTGGCGCGCCAGAGCGAAAGCAGCCAGCGCTGGCGCGATTTGCTGCGTGCGGAGGATCGAGCGCTGCGGCAACTGGCGGCGGCGGGGCTGGCGGCGGCAAATAGTCAGATTCTCGAACAGGGCGGTCAGCTGTTTCTTGAGGTCCAGCGCTTCGATCGTGAAGGTGAGCGGGGCCGTCGGGGCATGTGTTCCCTTGAGGCGGTCAGTGCCGAATTTTTAGGGCGACAGCAGCACTGGCCGGATGCGCTGCGCGAGCTGGCGCAGCAGCAGCGCATTGATGAGGCGTCAGTGCAGCGCGGCACGCTGCAATGGGCGTTTGGTCGCCTGATCGCCAATAGCGACATGCATGCCGGGAATTTGTCATTTTTTACTGATGGCGAGCGGCTGCAACTCACCCCGGCTTACGACATGTTGCCGATGGCGCTGGCGCCGAATTCGCTGGGACACATGCGCGACGAAGTGAATTTAACCCTCGATTTCTCATTGCCGGGAGATGTCTGGCGGGCTGCCAGCGCAATGGCGAAAAGTTACTGGCAGACGATTGCGGCAGAGGGGGCGTTTAGCGACGGATTCCGGCAGATTGCACGCCAGGCGCAGCAACAGCTGGCTGCGCTGGATGTGACTATCGAAAAAATGGCCTAAGATTTGGTTTCTTCGGTGGCCGTTTCTTCTTCTTTATCTTCCTTCACTGGCGTACTGGCGGTAAGCAGGAAAGGGGATTGCTGCCAGCGGGTACGGCGGTCGCGCAGCAGGGTACGGGTCAGGATGATACCGATCGCCAGCGCCAGCAGCATCATCAGGCGCAAAATATTGGTGGTGTTATCCACCTGGCGTGATTCGGTGACCAGCACGTGGGTATCCAGCGTGACGCGCAAAAAACCCAGCGGGCCATCTTTGCCGTTGAGCGGCTGGACAATCTGGTGGTTGAAGTAACTCCCGGCGCGTTTGCCGTCGAGCGCCAGGCGATCCCGCACATTGATGTTTTCACCGCTATGCGCCACCAGGCTGCCATCATCGTCATAGACGGAGGCATCCAGAATACGGCTGTTATCGGTGAGCTGATTGAGGATGGCTTCAATCTGCGGGCGATTGTCGTCGCTGTTATCCATCAGGGGTTGCAGGCTGAACGCCACCTGTTTGGTCAGGGTACGTGCGAGTTCATCCACCTGTTCGGAGCGTGCCATTTGATGGCCGAGACTAAACCAGGATGCACCCTGCATCAGCACCACTAACAGGGCCAGCGAGATAAGAACAATTACCGTGCGGTGCAGGCGAAATTTCAGTGCCGTTTTAACCATCAGAAACCCGTGTGACATAACAACAGAAAGCCTGGCAATTATGTTGCCAGAACCCGCGCAGACAAGGTAGCCTCTTGCGTGGTTTTGTTGTCCCTACAGGAGCTGTAATGCCAAATCGTCTTACCTGGTGCGATCTGCCTGCCGATGTGTCCCTCTGGCCGGGCTTACCCCTTTCCCTCAGCGGTGATGAAGTGATGCCGCTGGATTACCGTGCCGGTCGGACTGGCTGGTTACTGTATGGGCGCGGGCTTGATAAACAAAAGCTGACCGACTACCAGCATCAGCTGGGGGCGGCGATGGTGATCGTCAGCGCCTGGAATGTCGATGAGTACCAGGTGATGCGTCTGGCTGGCTCGCTGACGCCGCGTGCCATGAAACTGGCACATGATGCCGGTTTTGATGTGGCGCCGCTCGGCAAGATCCCGCATCTGAAAACGCCTGGCCTGCTGGTGATGGACATGGATTCCACCGCGATTCAGATCGAATGCATCGATGAAATCGCCAAACTGGCGGGCTGTGGTGAGCAGGTGGCGGAAGTCACCGAGCGTGCGATGCGCGGCGAACTGGATTTCAAAGCCAGCCTGCGTGAACGCGTCGGCACCCTGAGCGGGGCGGATGCTAATATCCTGAAGCAGGTACGCGATACGCTACCGCTGATGCCGGGCCTGACCACGCTGGTGCAAAAGTTGCAGGCGCTGGGCTGGCAGGTAGCGATAGCTTCCGGCGGCTTCACCTACTATGCCGATTATCTGCGTGACACGCTGCATCTGGCAGCGGCCATGGCAAATGAGCTGGAAATCCGCGACGGCAAGCTGACCGGCCAGGTGCTGGGACAGATTGTCGATGCCCAATTTAAAGCCGATACCCTGAACAATCTGGCGCAGCGTTTTGCCATTGCGCCGGAGCAGACCGTGGCGATTGGCGACGGGGCTAACGACCTGCCGATGATTAAAGCCGCGGGTCTGGGTATCGCCTATCATGCTAAACCGAAAGTGAATGAGCAGACGGAAGTGATTATCCGCCATGCTGACCTGATGGGGGTGTTCTGCATCCTGAGCGGCAGCCTGATTCACGAAGAGCGTTAATTAAGGAACTGATTTGGCCAAAGCGGCAAAACGCGCGTTCGTTTGTAATGAATGCGGCGCTGATTATCCGCGCTGGCAGGGGCAATGCAGCGCCTGCCACGCCTGGAATACCATCACCGAGGTACGTATTGCGGCCTCGCCTGCGAGCGCGCGTAACGAGCGTCTGAGTGGCTATGCCGGTAGCGCGGGCACCAGCCGGGTGCAGAAGCTTTCTGAGATCAGCCTTGAGGCGTTGCCACGCTTCTCCACCAGTTTTAAAGAGTTTGACCGTGTGCTCGGCGGCGGCGTGGTGCCGGGCAGTGCTATTCTGATTGGCGGCAATCCCGGTGCCGGGAAATCGACGCTGCTGTTGCAGGTGATGTGTAAGCTGGCGGAAGGGATGAAAACCCTGTACGTCACTGGCGAAGAATCCCTGCAACAGGTGGCGATGCGCGCCCATCGTCTGGGATTACCCACCGAAAACCTGAATATGCTGTCGGAAACCAGTATCGAGCAGATCTGTCTGATCGCCGAGCAGGAACAACCGAAGCTGATGGTGATCGACTCGATCCAGGTGATGCATATGGCGGAGATCCAATCTTCGCCCGGTAGCGTGGCGCAGGTACGCGAAACCGCCGCCTACCTGACTCGCTTCGCCAAAACGCGTGGCGTGGCGATTGTGATGGTGGGACACGTCACCAAAGATGGCTCGCTGGCGGGCCCCAAAGTGCTGGAACACTGCATCGACTGTTCAGTGCTGCTGGATGGCGATGCCGATTCCCGTTTCCGCACCCTGCGCAGCCATAAAAACCGCTTTGGTGCGGTGAACGAGCTGGGGGTGTTCGCCATGACCGAGCAGGGCATGCGCGAGATCAGCAACCCGTCGGCCATCTTCCTGTCCCGTGGTGATGAGGTGACCTCAGGCAGCTCGGTGATGGTGGTGTGGGAAGGCTCACGTCCCTTGCTGGTGGAGATTCAGGCGCTGGTCGATCACTCGATGATGGGTAATCCACGTCGTGTGGCGGTTGGCCTGGAACAGAACCGTCTGGCGATTCTGCTGGCGGTGCTGCATCGCCACGGTGGCTTGCAGATGGCGGACCAGGATGTGTTCGTGAACGTGGTCGGTGGCGTGAAGGTCACCGAAACCAGTGCCGACCTGGCGCTGCTGCTGGCGATGGTCTCCAGCCTGCGCGATCGTCCACTGCCGCAGGATCTGGTGATCTTTGGTGAAGTCGGGCTGGCGGGGGAGATTCGTCCGGTACCAAGTGGCCAGGAACGTATTTCAGAAGCGGCCAAGCACGGCTTTAAACGTGCGATTGTGCCTGCGGGCAATGCCCCCAAAAAACCTATCGACGGAATGAAAGTTTACAGCGCGAAGAAGCTGGCCGATGCGCTGGCGATTCTGGATGAGCTGTAAACCGGCAGACTCGTGGATATTTGCACACTATTTTATGCAGGAGGCACGCAGTGTCATCATTTGACTACCTGAAAACCGCCATACGCCAGCAGGGCCACACGCTGCAACAGGTGGCGGATGCCAGCGGGATGACCAAAGGCTACTTAAGCCAGTTGCTGAATGCCAAAATCAAAAGTCCCAGTGCGCAAAAGCTGGAAGCGCTGCACCGTTTTCTCGGGCTGGAATTTCCGCGTCGGCAGAAAACGGTCGGCGTGGTGTTCGGTAAATTCTATCCGCTGCATACCGGGCATATTTATCTGATCCAGCGCGCCTGTAGCCAGGTGGATGAGCTGCATATCATCATGGGACATGACGATCCGCGTGATCGTGAGTTGTTTGAAAACAGCGCCATGTCACAGCAGCCGACGGTCAGCGATCGTCTGCGCTGGCTGCTGCAAACCTTTAAATACCAGAAAAATATCCGTATCCACTCGTTCAATGAAGAAGGGATCGAACCGTATCCGCACGGCTGGGATGTGTGGAGTGAAGGGGTGAAAGCGTTTCTGGCGCAGCAGGGGATTGAAGCCGATTGCGTTTATACCAGCGAAGCGCCGGATGCGCCGATGTATCAGCAGCATCTCGGTATCGAAGCGGTGGTAATCGATCCCAGCCGATCTTTTATGAGCATCAGCGGCGGGCAGATTCGTCAGGATCCGTTCCGCTACTGGGAATATATCCCCACCGAGGTGAAACCGTTCTTTGTGCGCACCGTAGCGGTGCTGGGCGGTGAATCGAGCGGTAAATCGACGCTGGTGAATAAGCTGGCGAATATATTTAATACCACCAGCGCGTGGGAATATGGCCGCGATTATGTCTTCTCCCACCTCGGCGGGGATGAGATCGCGCTGCAATATTCCGACTATGACAAAATTGCCCTCGGCCAGGCGCAGTACATTGATTTTGCCGTCAAGTACGCCAACAAGGTGGCGTTTATCGACACCGATTTCATCACTACGCAGGCGTTCTGTCTCAAGTATGAGGGGCGTGAACACCCCTTTGTACAGGCGTTGATTGATGAATACCGTTTCGATCTGGTGATCCTGCTGGAGAATAACGTGCCCTGGGTGGCGGATGGATTGCGCAGCCTCGGCAGTTCGGTGGATCGACGCGAATTTCAGTCGCTGCTCATCACCATGCTGCGCGAGAACAATGTTGAATTCGTGCATGTGAAAGAAGATGACTACGACACGCGCTTCCTGCGCTGTGTCGAGTTGGTGAAGCAGATGCTGGGGGATGGTGCCCCACGTTAAGCAAAGCCGGGCATCAGGCCCGGCAAAGATTTTAATGCGTCGCCAGTGCGCGCAGGGTATTCACCCCTTTTTGTCGCACCAGCAGCGCCAGCAATAACATGCCTGCCAGCGCCAGCACACTCGCCAGCACGAAGGCGGTGTGATAGCCGCCACCATACTGAATCAGGAAGCCGGTGATCCCCGGCGACAAAATGCCTGCCAGATTCGCCAGCAGATGGACGAAGCCGCCCGCAGTGCCGATGCGACCCGCCGGGACGATATCCTGCAACAACGACCAGCACGCCTGTGGCGTCATATAGGCAAACACGCTTGCCAGCGTAATCAGCGTCACCGCGCCTGCCAGGCTCTGGCTCCAGGCGGTGAGCAGCACGCACAACGCCGCCACCGCCAGACCGACAAAGATCACCAGCTTGCGCGACAACAGGAAGTTCTGGGTGCGGCGAAACAGCATGTCACATACCACGCCGCCACCGAGAAAACCCACTGTGGCACCGAGCCACGGCAGAATGCCGATGATGCTCATGCTTTTGATATCCAGATGCTGGAAATCGGTCAGGTAGCTGGGCAGCCAGGAGAGGAAGAAATACTGGATGTAATTGAAGCAGAAGAACGCACTGGCGACGCCCAGCACCGGCAGCGAGAAGACATAACGCCACAGCGAATGATTGTCCTGCTGCGGCGTGCTGGTGCTCTGGCTGGCGGGACGTTGCTGCATAATCAGCTGGCTTTCCGCCTGGCTGACGCGCGGATGTTGCTCCGGTTTATCACGGAACAGCAGCAACCAGCAGGCGACCCAGACAAAGCCCAGTGCGGCAATCACCACAAAGGCGATACGCCAGCCATAATTCAGCCCCACCAGTCCGACGATCGGTGCGGCAATCGCTGCCCCCAGCGGTTGTCCGGCATTGGTAAAGCCGACGGCCCGGCCCACCTCCTGGCGTGGGAACCAGTTGGCAATCGATTTATTGGTGGTGGTACCCATCGGGCCTTCGCCAATGCCAAACAGCATACGGACAATCAGCAGATGGCCAAAGCCGGTGACCAGCGCCGTTGCGCCACAGAACAGCGACCAGATAGTGGCAGCCCAGGCGTAAACGCGGCGTGGACCAAAGCGGTCCGCACCCCAGCCACCGAGGAAGCAAAACAGGCAGTAGCCGATAAAGAAGCAGCTGAACAGGATGCCCATCTGCGCATCATCAATCCCCAGATCCTTTTTCACCAGCGGCGCCATCACTGACAGGGCCGCGCGATCGAGATAGTTGAGCATACCGGCACAGAACAGCAGCAGGGCAATAACCACACGATAGTTTTTAAACATGGCGCTGTACTCCCTGTTGATCAATCTGCTGATGGGTTAACCGATATTCCCGCAGAACTTGTTCATCGGGCTGATAACCGAGGCCAGGGCGCTGGCTCAGGGTAAAGCTCACCTCGGCAGGCAGGTCGGGATAGAGTGGGGCGGCAAAATCGATCCACGGGATCTCCATTTTGACGCTCTCCGGCAGTACAGCCACCAGATGCGCCGTTGCCAGCATCCCTGCGCCGTAATAGAAGCAGTGCGGTACCACACGCACACGATATTGTTGCGCCAGTTCGAATACATGCAGGGCCGCCGTGATGCCACCCACTTTGGTGACGCTGGGTTGCACCACATCGACGGCACCACTTTCCAGCAGATTGACGAAACCAAAATCGCCATCGACATTTTCCCCTGCTGCCAGCGGCACGCCCACGCGGCGTAGCTGCGACAGGCCATCAAAATCATCCGGTGGCCAAATCGGTTCCTCCAGCCAGCCTAAATCCAGCGAGCGTAATGCGTAAGCCTGCTGGCTGGCCTGTTCGCGCGTCCACGGGCAATTGACGTCCACCATCAATTGCACCTCGGCAGGCAGCGCGGCGCGTGCGGCGGCAATGGCGGACTGGGCGGTTTCATGCAGCTTCAGGGTGCGGAAACCCTGCTGGTGGGCGCGCTGCACCTGAGCAGCGACTTCCTGCGGATCGTTGGCGTAACTCACCAGGCTGGCGTAACGCTCTATGCGGTGCCGCGTGGCTCCCAGCAGTTGCCACAGTGGTTGCTGGCGCTGCTGGCCGAGCAGATCCCACAGGGCGATATCCATCGCCGATAACGCGTAGCGTACCGGACCGCTGCGACCAAATGCATGTAAGGCCTGCTCGGCGCTTTGCATCAGCGCCGCGATGGCCGATTGGCTATCGGGCAACTCCCGTTGCAGGAAAAACGGTGCCACCAGGCTGGACAGCGCCTGCTCGGTCACCGGATTCGCCAGATGCCCAAAAGCTTCACCCCAGCCAACCAGTCCGGTGTCACTGGTGACTTTTACCAGCAGCGTTTCCATCCGGCTGAGTGACGGCGAGGCGGCGTTAAAGGTGGTTTCCTGTTCCGCTGGTGGGCGTCGATGCGCATCAAACGGGATCGCGATACGCATCACTTCGATCATAGTTATTTTCATGCCATAGACCTCAATAGGGGTAACGCCCGGCGTGAATAGTTATGAAGAATGCCGGGACTGAGAGAGATAAGTCAGGTCAATAGCGAGTATAAAAAGCGGGCAAAGCGGCGACATCGGGCAACAGCCCAGGAGTGAAAGCGGATTCAGGCGAGTTTTTGGGCCGATCAACGGAGCAGGGTGCAGGGGATCACAAATAGGGTTTTAAAAATCAAAACCGCGCGATAAATCGCGCCGCTACGGACCAGGCAAGTATCTGTAGCGGCGCGATTTATCGCGCAAAACAAAGGCACCGTTGAAGGTGCCTCATTTCATGTATTAGCGCAATTACTTCGCCATACGTTTGTACTTCATACGCTTCGGCTCCAGTGCATCGGCGCCGAGGGTGCGTTTTTTGTACTCTTCGTATTCGGTGAAGTTACCTTCGAAGAACTCCACTTTGCCCTCATCCTGATAATCGATGATGTGGGTAGCGATACGGTCGAGGAACCAGCGGTCATGCGAGATCACCATCGCACAGCCCGGGAACTCCAGCAGGGCGTTTTCCAGCGCGCGCAGGGTTTCGATATCGAGGTCGTTAGTCGGTTCATCGAGCAGCAGCAGGTTGCCGCCTACCTGTAACAGTTTTGCCAGGTGCAGACGACCGCGCTCACCACCAGACAGCTCGCCAACGCGCTTGCCCTGGTCAGTGCCTTTAAAGTTGAAGCGACCGACGTAAGCTCGGCTTGGCATTTCGGTGTTACCGATACGCATAATGTCCTGGCCGCCAGAAACTTCTTCCCACACGGTTTTGCTGCCATCCATCGCATCACGGAACTGATCGACTGACGCCAGCTTAACGGTTTCACCCAGCTCGATGCTGCCGGAATCCGGCTGCTCCTGACCCGACATCATACGGAACAGGGTGGATTTACCCGCGCCGTTCGGTCCGATAATCCCGACAATCGCGCCTTTCGGCAGCGAGAAGGACAGATCATCAATCAGAACACGGTCACCATAGGATTTGCTCAGATGGCTGACTTCCACCACCTTGTCACCGAGGCGTGCACCTGGCGGAATGAACAGTTCGTTGGTTTCGTTACGTTTCTGGTATTCGGTGTTGTTCAGTTCTTCAAAGCGTGCCAGACGGGCCTTGCCCTTTGACTGGCGGCCTTTCGCGCCCTGACGCACCCACTCCAGCTCTTTCTCAATCGATTTGCGACGTGCAGCTTCAGACGACGCTTCCTGCGCCAGACGCTGATCTTTCTGCTCCAGCCAGGAGGAGTAGTTACCTTCCCACGGAATACCTTCACCGCGGTCCAGCTCCAGAATCCAGCCAGCGACGTTGTCGAGGAAGTAACGGTCATGGGTGATCGCCACCACGGTGCCTTCGAAATCGTGCAGGAAACGTTCCAGCCACGCCACGGATTCGGCATCCAGGTGGTTCGTCGGTTCGTCGAGCAGCAGCATGTCTGGCTTTTCCAGCAGCAGACGGCACAGCGCGACACGGCGGCGCTCACCACCGGACAGGTTGGCGATTTTCGCATCCCAGTCTGGCAGACGCATCGCGTCAGCCGCACGGTTCAGCTGCGTTTCGAGGTTGTGACCATCGTGCGCGTGGATCACTTCTTCCAGACGGCCCTGTTCGGCGGCCAATTTGTCAAAATCTGCATCCGGATCGGCGTACAGCGCGTAGACTTCGTCGAGACGCTTCAGTGCGCCTACCACTTCGGACACCGCTTCCTCAACGGATTCACGCACGGTGTGCTCCGGGTTGAGCTGCGGTTCCTGCGGCAGGTAGCCGACTTTAATACCCGGCTGCGGGCGCGCTTCCCCTTCGATATCTTTATCAATCCCGGCCATGATGCGCAGCAGGGTAGATTTACCCGCGCCGTTCAGGCCGAGGACACCAATTTTTGCCCCAGGGAAAAAGCTAAGAGAGATATTCTTCAGAATATGACGCTTCGGCGGAACCACTTTGCCGACGCGATGCATGCTATAGACGAATTGAGCCACGTTGTATGGAACTCCTGGTCTGTGGAGGTGAACGTCAGATGCTGAAGTTTAGCCGTTTTCCCGTGGTATTCACAGCCACGCGGCGGTGAAACTCGCCGGAAATGGATAACTGATTGATTCTCACTCAGTCGCCGGACTATGCTGCCTTTTTGCCTTAAAACGGGAGGAGGTGCGATGAGAGTGCTGATTGCTGCGGATGAACATGCCTGGGGCGGATTGATACCGTCGATTCGTCAGACATTACCCGACGTGGAGTTTGTAGCGTCTGCCGGTCATGCGGCGGAAAGTCTGGCGGGATTCGATGCGCTGGTGCCCGGCATGTGCCGGGTGGATGCACGGCTGCTGGCCACCGCCGATCGTCTGAAGCTGATCCAGCAGGCGGGTGTCGGGCTGGAAGGCGTCGATATCGATGCGGCAAAGAAGGCTGGCATTATGGTGGCGAACGTCCCCTCCGACCATTCCGGCAATGCTGATTCAGTGGCGGAGCTGGGCATCTGGATGATGATTGGTCTGGCGCGTCGCCAGCAGGAAATTGCCCAGTGTCTGGCACAACAGCGCCTTGGACAACCGATTGGCATGGGGCTGATGGGCAAAACCGTGGGGCTGGTGGGCCTGGGCGGCATCGGTAAAGCGCTGGCGAAGCGTCTCGCGCCCTTTGGTATGCGTATGATTGGCGTGAAACGTGAAGCCGATGAGGCCTTTGCGCGTCAGCATCAGCTCGACTGGGCGGGTGGTATCGGCCAGTTGCCGCAGCTGCTGGCAGAGTCCGATTTTGTGGTGCTGAGTCTGCCGGATAGTGCCGAGACGCACCACATCATCGACGCCGCCGCGCTGGCGCAGATGAAGCCAGACAGCTTCCTGGTAAACCTTGGACGTGGCGGCCTGATCGACAAAGCGGCGTTTCTGGCGGCGCTGGAAAATAAAACCCTGGCCGGTGCGGGATTAGATGTGTTCTGGCAGGAGCCGCCGGACCCGAACGATGCGGTGTTCCGTCATAACGTGATTGCCACGCCACACATCGGTGGCGTCACCGATATCTCACTGGCGGGCAATATCAAAGGGGTGTGCGATAACCTGCGTCGTCTGCGCGATGGCGAAGCGGTAGTCGATCGCTGGGCCTAACCACAACACAGCTTCACCTCTGCCGCCTGCATCACTTTCAGTAACGCGGGCGGCGGCGGGCTGTCGCTCACCAGAATATCAAACAGCGAAAAATCGCCGATACGGGCAGGCAGTACCTTGCCATATTTGCTGCTGTCGCCCACCATGATGCGCGTCTGCGCACGCTGTAACGCCAGATGTTTAATCGGCAACTCATTCAGGTTGTAGCAGGTGACGCCCTGACGGATATCCATCCCGGCGGCGGAGATAAAGGCTTTGGTCGGGCAGAGCGCGTCCAGCACCGTGACCTGCTCCAATGGGGTAAACACTGCGTTATCGGCGTGAAATTCCCCGCCCGATAAAATCACCCGACAGTTCGGTTTCTCCTTCAGCGCCAGAAAGGTATTGATAGCGCTGCAAATGGCGGTGAACGGCAGGTCATTGTCGATGGCATCCACCACCAGCGGCAGCGTGGTGCCGCAGTCGAAAAACACGGTATCGTTAGGCTCAATCAGCGCAGCTGCATACTGGGCCAGCTGCTGCTTTTTGCTTACGTTGAGGTTTTGTTGGTCGCTGACAAAGTAATGCGCGATGTGCTGGCGTGGGTCACGCATGATATAGCCACCCAGCAACACCACGCCGTTTGCCGCAGCGGGCAGATCGCGGCGAATGGTCATTTCAGACACGCCCAGCAGCTGGGCGGCTTCTTTCAGATGCAGTTTGTCGGTGCGCTTCAGCGCCTGGGCCAGGCGGGTGATGCGGTCATCGCGGCGGGTTTCCATCTCTCGGTTTTTCCTGGCAAAAACATAGGTCATGTTAACCAGAAATCACCTCAAATCGCCACCAGTCCGCGTACCCCATCAGCTTCCATCGCCTCGCCCCGTCCACGTTGCACGATTTCGCCGCGCGACATCACCAGATAGCTGTCGGCCAGCTCGGCGGCAAAGTCGTAAAACTGCTCCACCAGCAGGATCGCCATATCGCCGCGCTGGGCCAGCTGGCGGATCACCGCGCCGATCTCTTTGATCACCGATGGCTGGATCCCTTCGGTGGGTTCATCGAGGATCAACAGCTGCGGTTTGCAGGCCAGCGCGCGACCAATCGCCAGCTGCTGCTGCTGACCACCGGAGAGATCGCCGCCGCGGCGTGCCTTCATTTCGCGCAGTACCGGGAACAGCTGATAAATCTCCTCCGGTACCGCTTTGGCCTGCGCCCCTGAAAAGCGCGCCAGCCCCATCAGCAGATTCTCTTCCACCGTCAGACGGGGGAAGATCTCCCGCCCCTGTGGCACGTAAGCAATCCCGGACTGCACGCGCTGATGCGGTTTGCGGTTGTTGATCACTTTATCCTGCCAGCGGATTTCACCGGATTTTGCCGGAATCAGCCCCATCAGACACTTCAGCAGCGTGGTTTTCCCCACGCCATTGCGTCCCAGCAGGCAGGTGATTTCACCGGGTTTTGCGTCGAACGACAGGCCGCGCAGAATATGGCTGCCGCCGTAATATTGATTCAGTTCCGATACCTGTAACATCTCAGCGCCCCAGATAAACGTCGATAACCCGATCGTCGGCCTGTACTTCGCGCAACGACCCCTCGGCCAGCACCTGCCCCTGATGCAGCACCGTCACATGATCGGCGATGGTCTCGACAAACCCCATGTCGTGTTCCACCACCATCAGCGAATGTTTACCGGCGAGGCTGCGGAACAGCTCGGCGGTGTACTCGGTTTCCGCATCGGTCATACCCGCCGCCGGTTCATCCAGCAGCAACAGATGCGGGTCCTGCACCAGCAACATGCCGATCTCAAGAAACTGTTTTTGCCCGTGCGACAGCAAACCCGCTTTGCGCTGCCGTTCAGCGCCGAGCCGCAGCAGTTTCAGCACCTCGTCGATGCGATCCTGCTGTTCGCCGCTGAGGCGGGCGCGCAAACTGGCCCATACCGATTTGTCATTTTTCAGCGCGATTTCGAGGTTTTCGAACACCGTCAGCGCTTCAAAAACCGTGGGTTTCTGGAACTTGCGGCCAATGCCAGCGCGCGCGATCTCGACCGAAGACAGGCGGGTGAGATCGGTATCCTGGTCATAGATCACCCGGCCATTATCGGGACGGGTTTTGCCGGTGATCACATCCATCAGTGTGGTTTTGCCCGCGCCGTTAGGGCCGATGACGCAACGCAACTCGCCGACGCCAATCTGCAACGACAGATCGGTCAGCGCACGGAAGCCATCGAACGAGACGTTAATATTTTCCAGCAGCAGCACCGGATCGCTTTGATCACGATGGCGATCCGCCGGATGAGGTTGGGTAAACAGGGGTTCAGTCATCTCGCCTCCGGCGCAGCAGACCAATCACGCCACGCGGCAGGAACAGCGTGACGAGGATAAACATCAGGCCAAGGAAGAACAGCCAGTATTCCGGGAACGCCACGGTGAACCAGCTTTTGGCACCGTTAACAATTGCCGCGCCGAGCAGTGGACCGATCAGCGTGCCGCGACCACCCAGCGCTACCCAGATTGCGGCTTCGATCGAGTTGGTCGGGGACATTTCACTCGGGTTGATGATGCCCACCTGCGGCACATACAGCGCGCCTGCCAGGCCACACAGCACGGCGGAGAGCGTCCAGACAAACAGCTTAAAGCCGCGTGGATCGTAACCGATGAACATCAGGCGGTTTTCCGCATCACGCACCGCGGTCAGCACCCGGCCAAACTTGCTGCGCGCCAGGGCAAAACCGATGCCGAGGCTGACCAGCAACAACAGGACGGTGGCGACAAACAGGCCGATACGCGTGCTGGTGGCGGTGACGTTGAAACCGAGCAGGGTGGTGAAGCCGGTAAAACCGTTGTTGCCGCCAAAGCCGGTTTCGTTGCGGAAAAACAGCAGCATCCCGGCGTAGGTCAGCGCCTGAGTCATGATCGAGAAGTAGACGCCTTTGATCTTCGAGCGGAAGGCAAAGAAGCCAAACACCAGCGCCAGCAGGCCGGGCACCAGCACGATTAGGCACAGCGCCCAGGCAAAATGCTGGGTACCGGCCCAGAACCACGGCAGCTGATTCCACGACAGAAACGACATAAAGGCGGGCAGGCCATCACCCGATGCCTGACGCATCAGGTACATCCCCATACCGTAGCCGCCGAGGGCGAAAAACAGGCCGTGGCCGAGGGAGAGCAGCCCGGCATAGCCCCACACCAGATCAAGCGCCACCGCGACGATGGCGTAGCACAGGATTTTGCCCACCAGCGTCAGGGTGTAGGTGGAAAGTGCCAGCGGGTGGCTGGCGGGCAGCAGCGCAAAGAACGGCATGATCAGCAGCAGCAGGGCGATGATCACGCCGAGGCTGAGGGTCAGGCGCGGCGCTTTGCGCGCGGCGGTTAAGGTTAGCGGCTGGCTCATCAGTCAATCACCCTCCCTTTAAAGGCAAACAGGCCTTGTGGTCGTTTCTGAATAAACAGCACGATCAACACCAGGATAAGGATTTTGCCCAGCACCGCACCAATTTGCGGTTCCAGCACTTTATTAAGAATGCCGAGGCCGAAAGCGGCCACCACGGTGCCCGCCAGCTGCCCGACACCGCCGAGCACCACCACGAGGAAGGAGTCGATGATGTAGCCCTGGCCGAGTTCCGGGCCGACGTTACCCAGCTGGGACAGGGCGACCCCACCCAGTCCGGCGATGCCGGAACCGAGGCCAAACGCCAGCATATCAATACGTCCGGTGGGAACACCGCAGCAATCCGCCATCGCACGGTTTTGCGTGACTGCGCGCACGCTGAGGCCGAGACGGGTTTTATTCAGCAGCAGCCAGGTCAGCCCCAGTACCGCAAACACAAACAGGATCACCGCAATACGGTTGTAAGGCAGCACCAGGTTCGGCAGCACCTGCATGCCACCCGAAAGCCAGTCCGGGTTGGAAACCTCAAGGTTCTGCGCGCCAAACAGCATCCGCACCAACTGGATCAGCATCAGGCTGATGCCCCAGGTGGCGAGCAGGGTTTCCAGCGGGCGGCCGTACAGATGACGGATAATGGTACGTTCCAGCACCATGCCCATCACCGCAGTGACAAGAAAGGCGACCGGCAGCGCCAGCAGCGGATACCACGCCAGCCACTGCGGTGCGAACTGCTGGAACAGGTTCTGCACCAGCCAGGTGGCATACGCGCCCAGCATCAGCATCTCACCGTGCGCCATGTTGATCACCCCCAGCAGGCCATAGGTGATAGCCAGCCCGAGTGCCGCCAGCAGCAGGATCGATCCCAGCGACAGGCCGGTAAACGCCTGGCCGAGCAGATCCCCCCACATCAGGCGATGTTTGATTTGTTGCAGGCTGGCGCTGGCAGCGGCACGGACCTGGGCGTTAGGTTCGTTCGCCGGTTGTGTCAGGTTTAGCAGGCTGGCCTGCATATTGGGATCGCTGGATTCCCCCAGCAGCTGCACCGCTTTCAGCCGCACCTGCGCATCCGGGCTGGCGAGTTGCAGGTTGGCGGCAGCCATCGCCAGCGTAGCATGGACCTTGCTGTCTTTTTCGCTGGCAAGACGTTGTTCAATCAGCGGCAACTGTTCGGCCGCGCCATCATTTTGCAGCTGCTGCGCGGCGCGCAGACGGATGTATGGATCATCGCTCACCAGCTGGTGTGCAGCGAGCGCACTGGCGATCAGCACGCGCAGCCGGTTGTTCATAAAGAGCTTTTTGGCATCGCCGGTCGGCTGCTGTGCGCTGTCGAGCGGCTGGAATTTGTCGTCCTGTTTACTGAACGGTTGTTTGTTTTCATCAATGACCACGGTTTCATTGTGCAACGCCTCCAGCAGTGGCAGGCGGCTGGCCTGCGGCGCGGCGGCCCATTGCTGGAGCAGCGTGGCCTGTTGAGTACGACTGGCGGCAGCGAAATCTGCGCCATCGCCCGCCTGGGCCAGCCAGGGCAGGAGCAACAGCAGACAGCAGAGAAAGCGGCGAATTGTCATGGTTCTGGCCCTGTGGTTGCGGGTTAATGATCACGGTCGCCATCAATGGCGACCGTCAACATTACTGGGTGGATTTCACTGGGTGATCCGGCTTCTTATCGTTACCGGCGATATACGGGCTCCACGGCTGGGCGCGTACCGGTTTATCGGTCTGCCACACCACGTTGAACTGACCGTTTTCTTCCACTTCACCAATCATCACCGGCTTATGCAGATGGTGGTTGGTTTTGTCCATGGTCAGGGTGAAACCGTCTGGTGCTTTGAAGGTTTGTCCGGCCATCGCCGCACGGACTTTGTCCACGTCGGTGGTGCCCGCTTTCTCTACCGCCTGCGCCCACATATGGATGCCGACATAAGTCGCTTCCATCGGATCGTTGGTCACTACGGTGTTGGCGTTCGGCAGGTTATGCGCTTTGGCGTAGGCACGGTAATCGGCGACAAACTTTTTGTTGGTTGGGTTATCAACGGACTCAAAGTAGTTCCAGGCTGCTAACTGACCCACCAGCGGTTTGGTGTCGATACCGCGCAGTTCTTCCTCGCCCACCGAGAAGGCAATCACCGGAATATCGGTGGCTTTGATGCCCTGGTTCGCCAGTTCTTTGTAGAACGGCACGTTGGAATCACCGTTAATGGTGGAGATCACCGCAGTTTTACCGCCAGCCGAGAATTTCTTGATGTTAGAAACGATGGTCTGGTAATCGCTGTAACCAAACGGCGTATACACTTCCTGGATATCTTTATCCTGAACCCCTTTCGAATGCAGGAAGGCGCGCAGAATCTTGTTGGTGGTGCGCGGATAGACGTAGTCGGTGCCCAGCAGGAAGAAGCGTTTCGCACTGCCGCCATCTTCGCTCATCAGGTATTCCACCGCCGGAATCGCCTGCTGGTTCGGGGCTGCGCCGGTGTAAAATACGTTCGGTGACATCTCTTCGCCTTCATACTGCACCGGATAGAACAGCAGGCCGTTCAGCTCCTCAAACACCGGCAGTACCGATTTACGCGATACGGAAGTCCAGCAGCCAAACACCACCGCCACTTTGTCCTGAGTCAGCAGCTGGCGGGCTTTCTCGGCAAACAGTGGCCAGTTGGACGCCGGGTCAACCACCACCGGTTCGAGCTTTTTGCCCAGCACGCCGCCCTTGGCGTTAATTTCATCAATCGTCATCAGCGCAACATCTTTCAGCGGTGTCTCCGAAATGGCCATGGTGCCGGAGAGCGAATGCATAATCCCCACTTTGATGGTATCGGCAGCCTGAGCACCAAAGGCAAAGCCCATGCTGACGACGGTAGCGGAGAGAGCGAAAGCCTTAAGCAACGAACGTCTTTTCATCGTTTAAACCCCTAAATGTGTAATGTGTTGTTATTCAATGGGTTGAAGCCGGGCCTGCTGTAACATGTGTAAAGTGATTTTCCTGACCTCGGCCTTACTGACGGCGATATGGTCGGTCAGAATGCGCTGTGCCTCCTCGGTGTGTTGCTGAAAAATCGCCCGTAAGATCTGAGCGTGTTCGCGGTACGTGGCATCGACCCGGTCGTCTCGCGTGAAGTCGAGACGGCGGATGATGCGAATCTTTTCAGTCAGTTCGGCGTGCACCCGTGCCATCTCACGGTTGCCGGTGGCGCTGACCAGCGCCATATGAAACGCTTCGTCATGCAGCGACACGGCTTTGCCATCCTCCAGTCGTGCATTGTCGATCCAGAAGATTTTCAGTTCGGTCAGGGTTTCCGCGCACTGCAATGGGGGCAGGGCGCAGAGCCGGCGCACCGCTTCCCGTTCCAGCACGGTGCGGAAGTCATACAGTTCCTCGAAGTATTCGAAGTTGAACGGTTTGATCTGCCAGCCGCTGCGGAACCACACCTCGACATAACCCTCACGCTCCAGCCAGAACAACGCCTGACGTACCGGGGTGCGGCTGACCTCCATCCGTTCAGCGATTTCGCTCTCGCTGAAGCGGTCGCCGGGCATCAGGCGAAACTCGAAAATATCGTTCTTCAGCGCCTGGTAGACTTTCTCTGCCAGCGCTTCCGGACGGCCTTTGCCGCGTTGCGGGTGAGTGCTCATAACCCTTCCTTATTCCAGCCACAGCAGGGTGTCGCCCGGACTCACCGGACGGCCCGCCTGGCAGGCGATACGTTTCACGCGACCCGCCTGTGGGGCAGTGATCGCCAGTTCCATCTTCATCGCTTCCACGATGATCAGCGTCTGACCGGCTTCGACCTCGTCACCCGGCTGCACCAGCACTTTCCAGATGTTGCCGTTCATATCGGCACACACCGCCAGTGCGCTGTCATCCTGTTCGTCGCTCACCACCAGCGTCTCTTCGCTGGTCAGCGGCGCGTTCTGTTCTTCCTGCGCCCAGAGCGTCACTTCCTGCTCAAACGCGGCAGCCTGGCGGCTACGGAACTCGTCGATAGAGGCGGCATGCTCGGCGAGGAATTGCTGATGCGCGGCGAAATCAAACACCGTCTCCTCGATGCGGATACGCGCCCGGCCTTCGCGGAAGTCGTCACGCAGTTGGGTCAGTTCGTCTTCGCTCACCGGGTAGAAACGTACCTGGTCGAAGAAGTGCAGCAGCCAGGGCTCGTCGGCGGCGAATTGATCGTTTTTCAGGAATTTGTTCCAGATCGGTAGCGTACGGCCAACCAGCTGGTAGCCACCGGGGGAGTCCATGCCGTAGATACACATGTACATGCCGCCGATACCCACCGTGCCTTCGGCGGTAAAGGTACGCGCCGGGCTGTATTTCGAGCTGAGCAGACGATGACGCGGATCGACCGGCACCGCGCAGGGCGCGCCGAGATACACATCGCCCAGACCGAGGATCAGGTAGCTGGCATCGAAAATGGTGTCGCGCACCGCTTCGCGACTCGCCAGTCCGTTAATACGCTGGATAAAGTCAACGTTGTTCGGCAGCCACGGCGCAGTGGCGCGCACCGTTTCTTTGTAGCGTTCCACCGCACCGAGTGTGGCGCTGTCTTCAAACGCCATCGGCATCCAGACGATACGCGACGGCACTTTCAACTGGCTGACATCACCCAGCCCGGCTTCCAGTTCCAGCAGCAACGCCATCAGGCGCGGCTGGCTGAGGATCAGGCTGTCGTAGCGAATTTGCAGTGAGCGTACGCCGGGGGATAATTCTTCCACGCCGGGCACCGCACGTTCGCGCAGGGCATTCATCAGCAGATGTACGCGCAGACGCAGCGCCAGATCCAGCACGTTGTCGCCGTATTCAATCAGCACGTATTTATCCCCCGCCTGGCGATAGGCCACCGCCGGAGTACGGGTAGTGGCGGGCAGGGCGGCCAGCAGGGTAGCGGAACCGAGGTCGCTATCGGCCAGCGACGGCACTTCGAAGGCGGGCGCATGGGTCGGACGCAACGTCTCGACGCTGTGTGCCTGGGCTTTTTCCAGCGCTACCGCTTCGTCAGCGCTAATCGGATGGAAACGGATGCTATCGCCCGGTTTGACCTGGCCGACTTTCCACAACTCTGCTTTGGCGATAGTCACCGGGCAGACGAAGCCACCGAGGCTTGGGCCGTCATGAGTCAGGATCACCGGGAAGTCGCCGGTGAAGTTAACGGCACCGATAGCGTATTCGCAATCGTGCACGTTGGAGGGATGCAGCCCGGCCTCGCCGCCGTTGGCGCGCGTCCAGCTTGGTTTCGGCCCTACCAGGCGCACGCCCAGACGGTTGGAGTTGTAGTGCACCTGCCAGTCGCTGGCAAAGAACTCGTCAATGGCGGCCTGAGTGAAGAAATCCGGTGCGCCATGCGGTCCGTACAGCACGCCGATGCGCCATTCGCTGCCGTAGTGCGGCACCAGCGCATGATCCAGTGGCTGCGGCTCGCTGACCGGAGCGGGCGTGGTACAGGCGGCCAGCTGCGGCTGGGAAATCGGCAGCATATCGGCGACGCGCAGGGTGCGTCCGGCATGACCACCAAACTGGCCGAGGGAGAAGGTGGCGCGGCTGCCAAGATATTCCGGCACATCAAAGCCGTTGCGTACCGCCAGATAGGTGCGACAGCCGCTGTGCGCACGGCCCAGCGTCAGGGTCTGTCCAGCGCTGACGTTGACCGGCTGCCAGTAGCTGATCGCTTCACCATCGAGATCTGCCGGGCAATCCGCGCCGGTCAGGGCAATCACTGCGTCACTGTGGAAACGCAGCGTCGGTCCCTGCAAGGTAAATTCCAGCCCGGCAGCGGCTTCATGGTTGCCGACAATACGGTTGGCGAGGCGGAAGGCGAAATCATCCATCGGGCCGGATGGCGGCACGCCGATGTCCCAGTAGCCGAGGCGGCCCGGGAAATCCTGAATGGTGCTGAAGGTGCCGGGTTGCAATACTTCAATTACGCTGGCTGACGGGGTGAAGCTATCAAGGAAACGCGTCCAGACGGTGCCGCTGCGGAACGCTTCGGTGGCGACGATCTGGCGTAGATAATCCAGGTTGCTGGCAATGCCGTGCAGCTGGGTCGCGCCCAGCGCTTGCTGCATTTTAGCCAGCGCGGCGTCACGGGTCGCGGCATGCACGATCAGTTTGGCAACCATCGGGTCGTAATATGCCGAGACCTCGGTGCCGGTATCGATCCAGCCATCGACGCGAACGTCGTCCGGGAAGCTGACGCCAGTCAGTACGCCAGGGCTGGGCTGGAAGTTTTTCAACGGATCCTCCGCGTACAGGCGCACCTCAATCGACGCACCCTGTGGTGCCTGCTGCATCCGCGCCCAGTCGAGGCTGTCGCCTGCGGCCACTTTCAGCATGCATTCCACCAGGTCGAGGCCGGTGACACACTCGGTCACCGGATGCTCCACCTGCAAACGGGTGTTCACTTCGAGGAAATAAAACGCATCCTGTTCGGCGTCGTAGATATATTCCACGGTACCGGCGCTGCGGTAGCTCACCAGCTCGCCAAGACGTACCGCTGAAGCCAGCAACGCTTCGCGCGTCGCCTGCGGCAGATTGGGGGCCGGGGTTTCCTCCACCACTTTCTGATTGCGACGTTGCAGCGAGCAGTCGCGCTCGCCAAGGGCGATGACCTTGCCGTTGCCGTCACCAAAAATCTGTACTTCGACATGACGGGCGCGATCGATGCAGCGCTCAAGAAACACACCGGCATCGCTAAAGAATTGTTCGCCGAGACGGCGCACGCTCTCCCACGCGTTGCGCAGGGCATCGGCATCGGCGCAGCGCGTCAGGCCGATGCCGCCGCCACCGGCGGTGCTTTTCAGCATCACCGGATAACCGATGTCATCGGCGGCGCTCAGCGCCTCGTCCAGCGAGCTCAGCAGCGGGGTGCCCGGCGTCATGGGGACTCCGGCGCTGGCCGCCAGTTCACGCGCACGGTGTTTCAGGCCGAATTCGCCGATTTGCCGGGCGGTGGGGCCGACAAACGCGATGCCCGCTTCTTCACAGGCGGCCGCAAACGGCAGGCTTTCCGACAGGAAGCCGTAGCCCGGCCAGATGGCTTCAGCACCGGTTTCTTCTGCGGCAGCGAGGATTTTGTCGATCTTCAGGTAGCTGTCGCTGGCTTTATCGCCGCCCAGCGCAATGGCAACATCGGCTTCTTTAACGTGACGCGCGTTGCGGTCGGCGTCGGAATAAACCGCCACGCTTTTCACGCCAAGGCGCTTCAGGGTGCGGATGGCACGGCAGGCGATTTCGCCACGGTTAGCAATCAGAACGGTGCTGAACATGATTATTTACTCCCCTGAGTCGCCAGCCAGTTGCGCCAGCCGCCGAATTCGGTGATCTCCAGTGCCTGTTTCAGCACCGCCGGTTCACAGATAAAACCTTTCACGACGCGACCATCGGCCAGCGTCAGTGAGCCAATGCCCAGCGGCGGCGGGATTTCCGCCACGAATTCGCCAAAGCGCGCCAGCGGGATGTCCCACAGTTCAACGGTGATCGCCGCGCCCTGCTCATCGCGCAGCAGGCCGGGTTTTTTGATTGGCCCATCAAGCAGGGCAAACAGCCGGTAATTGCTGGCGGTGGTGGTTTCTTCCACCAGAACCGCCTGGCGGGTGGTGAGCTGGAAATTCAGTGGCATACCGGTCAGATGCGCACCGACTACCGCGACACGCACATGGTCGGCTGAAGGAGGCAAGGCGGCGTGCTGCGCCGGTTGCGCTTTGCCGGTGGCACCGAGCGGCAATGCCAGCTGTTGTTGCCAGCGCATGCCAAACTCCACCAGCGCACGATCGTGCCAGGCGGGAGCGATCAGGGTGATGCCCGCAGGCAGGCCATCGGCACGGAACGGGGCTGGCAGCGCCAGCGCGCTGAGATCGGCCAGGTTGGTGAAATTGGTGTAGGTGCCGAACTGCGAGTTGTAGTGCACCGGCTCCTGTTGCATCTCTTCCAGCGTGTGGATAGTTGGCGAGGTGGGCACCACCACGGCATCAAACTGCGCCAGGGTTTGCTGGATCTGACGCGTCAGTTCGGCGCGCAGGTATTCAGCCTGATAAGCCTCCACGGCGCTGTACTTCAGACCGCTGCTGACGATGCCGTACACCACCGGATCCATCTCTTCCGGGCGGTTGATCATCTCGCCCACCGCCACGGTGCGCTCGGCAACCCACGGGCCGTAGTACAGCTGCTCTGCCAGCTGATGGAATGGGGTAAAGTCGATCGGATGCAGCGTGGCACCGCTGGCCAGCAGGCGCTCCAGCGCACTATCCCAGGCGGCTTCGGCTTGTTTGTCATCAAAGAATTCCGGGTTGGCCGGAATGGCAAAGTCCGGATGGGCCTTGATGCTGGCGGGCGCAGTATGCGGGTTGCTGCGTGAGTAGGCATCGTCCGCATCATAACCACCGGCGGCGCTGGCGACGGCGAAGGCATCTTCCACCGTCAGTGCAAACACGGAAACGGTGTCATTCAGGCGACAGGCGGGCAGTAAGCCACTGGCGGAGAACCAGCCTTTGGTGGGTTTCAGGCCGACAATATTGTTAAACCCGGCCGGTACGCGGCCAGAACCGGCGGTATCGGTACCGAGGGAGAAGCCGACCAGACCGCGTGCCAGTACCGAGGCGGAGCCTGAACTGGAGCCGCCGCTGACGTAGTCCGGGTTAAAAGTATTGCTGACCGCACCAAACGGCGAGCGGGTGCCGACCAGGCCGGTAGCGTATTGGTCAAGATTAGTTTTACCGATCAGCACCGCACCTGCGGCTTTCAGTTGTGCCACGACGAAGGCATCGGCGGTGGCGGTGTAGGTCAGTGCCGGACAGGCAGCAGTGGTCGGCCAGCCCGCGACATCGATATTGTCTTTAACCGCAAAGGGGACGCCGAACAGCGGCAGCGCAGCCGGGTTGCTCAGGTAGCTGGCGAGCAGTGGCTCAATTTGCGCCTGCAATTGTGCCGGGGTGGCGAGGTAAAGCCAGGCGTTGTCCTGAGGATCAATGGCGTTGAGGTGCGCAGTCAGCAGGGCAGTAATCTGCTGCGGTTCCTGTTGATAGCGCTGTTGCCAATCCTGAATTGTGAGACCAAAAGTCGATGCCATGGGTGAATTCCAACTGGTATACAAGATGGAATTCAACAGAGCAAAGGGCGTGCCATTTTTGTAACAGAATGATTAGGCGCAATTAATGCCTTTACGATAAGTTTTTGTGATGAATAAATGCACAATGGCAGCGCGTCGGGTGGTCGATGACGGTGCGTGAGCGTAAATTTTGTGAAGAACATGGCAAGAGGCCGTGGGCCTGGTTAGCATGAATGAAGTCCGGCATGAGCTGGATCGCAGCACAAAGAGGAGATCGTAGTGGAGAAGTGGCGTAACTGGATGATAGGGATCTGTCTGGTCAGCGCGGCCAGCAGCGTATGGGCCGATTCGCTTGATCAACAACGACAGCGCTATGCCCAGATAAAACAAGCCTGGGATAGCAACCAGATGGATACCGTGGCGCAGCTGATGCCAACGCTACAGGATTACCCGCTTTATCCTTATCTGCAATATCGGATGCTGGCGCAGGATCTCGATCAGGAAACACCGCTGGCGGTGAAAAATTTTATTCAGCAATATCCCACGTTGCCGCCTGCGCGATCGCTGGCGACGCGTTTCGTCAACGTGCTGGCACACCGTCAGGATTGGCAGGAGTTGCTGAGTTTCAGCCCGGAAGAACCCAAGCCGGTGCAGGCGCGCTGTAACTGGTACTACGCCAAATGGGCGACCGGCCAGCAGCAGGCGGCGTTTGACGGGGCGAAATCCATCTGGCTGCGCGGCACCGCGCTGCCCAATGATTGCGACCAACTGTTCTCGGTGTGGCAATCCAGTGGACAACTGTCGCCGATCACCATCCTCGAACGCATTCGACTGGCGATGAAAGAAGGCAACGATAGCCTGGTAAATTACCTGGCGAAGATGCTGCCTGCGGATTACCAGACCACAGCGAACGCGGTGATGACGTTACAGCAGAACCCGCTCACCATCACCAACTTTGCCAGCAGCGTCGGACCGACCGATTTTACCCGTCAGGCCACCACTTATGCCTTTGCCCGCGTAGCGCGCCAGGATGTGGAGAATGCCAGGCTGATGATTCCGATTCTGGTGCAATCACAGAAGATGGGGCCGGAAGAGGACCAGGCGCTGAAAGAGATCGTGGCCTGGCGACTGATGGATAATGATGTCACCTCGGATCAGGCGCGCTGGCGCGATAACGTGGTGATGAACAGTGAATCCACCACCTTGATTGAGCGTCGCGTGCGGCTGGCGCTGGCGAATAACGATCGTCGCGGGCTGAACACCTGGATTGCCCGTTTGCCGGTGGAAGCCAAAGAGAAGGATGAGTGGCAATACTGGCAGGCCGATCTGCTGATCTCCCAGGGTCGTAAAGAAGAAGCCGATGAAATTCTGCGTAAGCTGATGCAGGCGCGCGGCTTCTATCCGATGGTGGCGGCGCAGCGGCTGGGGGTGGATTATCCGATACAGGTTGATAAGGCCCCGGCACCGGACAATAACCTGGTGCAGGGCGCGGAGCTGGCTCGGGTGCGTGAGCTGATGTACTGGGGTCTGGATAACCTGGCGCGCAGCGAGTGGGCCAATCTGATCGCCAGTAAAACCCGCGATCAGCAGCAGATGCTGGCGCGCTACGCCAACGAGCAGGATTGGTGGGACCTCAGCGTGCAGGCGACCATCACCGCTAAAATGTGGGACAGCCTGAAAGAGCGCTTCCCGCTGGCATGGCAGAACCTGTATCAGCAATACACCGGCGGCAAAGGCATTCCGCAGAGCTATGCGATGGCGATTTCGCGCCAGGAAAGCGCGTGGAACCCGAAAGCGCGTTCGCCGGTGGGGGCGAGCGGCCTGATGCAAATCATGCCTGCCACCGCGACCCATACCGTGAAGATGTATAGCATCCCTGGTTATGTGAACAGCAGCCAGCTGCTTGATCCACAAACCAATATTCAGATCGGTACGCAGTATCTGGAATATGTTTATCAGCAGTTTGATCAGAACCGTATCTTCGCCTCGGCGGCCTATAACGCCGGACCCGGGCGGGTGCGCAGCTGGCTGAATAACAGTGGCGGACGTCTCGATGCTGTCGCCTTTATCGAGACCATTCCGTTCTCGGAAACCCGTGGCTACGTGAAGAACGTGCTGGCCTATGATGCCTACTATCGTTACTTCATGGGCAAGCCAGATAAGATTCTGGCTGATGGCGAGTGGAATCGCCGCTACTGACTGTGCTATGCTTCCGTACTCGTTAATGAGTACGGAAGCCCTTCATGAGCCAACCCCTTTCTTCCCAGCCGGAATCGGCACAGCCTGTTGAAGATAACTGGCTGCGTTTTGTCGAACTGATGCAAAACGCCTACGCCGATGGCGTGGCACTGCCGTTGCTGCATCTGATGATGACCCCGGATGAGCGGGAATCTTACGGTACGCGTCTGCGGATTATTGAAGAGTTGATGAACGGTGAAATGAGCCAGCGCGAACTGAAAAACGAGCTGGGCGTCGGTATCGCCACTATCACCCGTGGCTCCAACAGCCTGAAAGAAGCGCCGCCGGAGCTGAAACGCTGGCTGGAAGCGCGTCTGGGACGCGCCTGATTACTGCTGATACAGCGGATGGGTGAACGGGCAGAGCGCCAGAATCAACGCCTGATGGTACACGCTGGAGCGGGTCAGCAGGCCGTGCGTAAAGGCACCAATCGCACCCCCTTTGTGTTTGATATTCTCCACACCGGTTAAGCGCGCCATTTCATCACCCAGCTCGTTACCTGCGGCCAGGCCGAGCATCACTACCGGTGGCAGCGTAAAGCTGGCAGAACGTGATTCACCGCGCTGCTGTGCATTCTCCACCACCATCCAGGCGAAGGCGCTATCGCCCTCAATGCCAGCTTCTATCGCCACCCAAAAATCGGCATCGGCTTTTTTTGCACGCGCATTGACGACGCGCTGACGTGCGCCAGTTCGCGTTTCTACATCACTTAGCGGCTGGGCAGCAACGCCACTCTCGACCTCGACCCCTTCAATATGGCAGGATCCTTCGCCGAAAACGTCGTTGAACGCCTGTGCAATCGCGCGGATTTTTGCCGGGTTGATGGTGGCTGCGACAACATGGTACATAATTGTTTGAACCCTCAAGGCAAATTTGTCGCAGTATAACGGAAATTAAGCATGCTACAGGTCTATCTTGTTCGTCACGGTGAAACGGTATGGAATGCGGCCCGACGCATTCAGGGGCAGTCCGACAGTCCGCTGACGGAAACAGGTGAACAGCAGGCCCATCAGGTGGGCGAGCGCGTTAAATCGCTGGGCATTACCCACGTGATTGCCAGCGATTTAGGACGTACCCGGCGCACCGCAGAAATTATCGCGGATGCCTGCGGTTGCACCGTCACTGTCGATGCGCGTCTGCGCGAACTGAATATGGGCGTGTTAGAGAAGCGCCCCCTCGACGGCCTGACGCCGGAAGAGGAAAGCTGGCGTAAAACGCTGGTGGATGGCACCGAAGGTGGCCGTATCCCGGGCGGAGAGTCAATGGCGGAAATGGCGACGCGTATGCACGCAGCGCTGAATGCCTGTCTTGACTTACCGGCGGGTAGCCGTCCGCTGATTGTCAGCCACGGTATGGCGCTGGGTGTGCTGGTGAGCACCATTCTTGGCTTACCGGCCCATGCGGAGCGTCGTCTGCGTCTGCGTAACTGCTCAATCTCACGCGTTGATCATCAGCAGAGCGCCTGGCTGGCAGCGGGTTGGGTGGTGGAAACGGCGGGCGATGTGTCGCATCTCGATGCACCCGCGCTGGATGAATTGCAGCGCTGACATCGAACGAAAACAATGCCGTCATTATGACGGCATTGTTGTTTAGAGCGCCTGCGCCGGGCGAATCGGAATCAGGTATTCGCAGCGGATTTCCGTTGGCGGCTCGCTACGCTTTTTACCACCGTGAGTAAAGAAGCGCTCGATATCCTGCCCCTGACGACGCACCAGACCCAGCGTTGGCATACAGGTGCCGTACAGCAGCAGAATAAACTCCTGCAACGCAGTGCGCGGCCCGGTGTAGGTGAACTGCACATAATCACCCGCTTCCAGAATCACACTCTGGTTGGACTGCATGCTTTTCCCTAACTGATCGGCCGTCACCGCAGTGGTGTAGAGAATTTCCTGCTCATCATCTTTCTCGTGGCTGGCACGTACCTGATGCAGGCCGTATAGCACCGGCGGCACGGTGTCGGTTTCCAACAGGAACTGCTTCCAGAAATGCACGCGCATTTCGTCACGATAGCTGGAGATCTGTTCCAGCGTGCAGCTGTAAATCTGCGTCTGACCCACCAGCACCGTTTCCGGCAGGGTGACATACTGCGGCTCAGGCAGGTAATTATCGTCCAGACGGATCGGGGGACGGATACCGAAGGAGTTCCAGTCTGACGAACGACGATACCAGGCGGGCGTTTGGTTAAACTGCTTTTTGAACGCACGGGTAAAGGTCTGCTGGGAATCGAAACGGTATTGCAGGGCGATGTCGAGAATTGGGCGGCTGGTCAGGCGTAATGCGACCGCTGCCTTCGACAGCCGGCGTGCGCGGATATACGCGCCGATCGCGTGGCCTGCCACGTCCTTAAACATGCGCTGCAGGTGCCATTTGGAGTAACCCGCTTTCAGGGCGACATTATCCAGTGAAAGGGGTTGATCCAGATGGCTCTCCAGCCAGACAAGCAAATCGCGAATGATACCGGCTTGGTCCATAAAACATCCTCATAATTCTCTGGTGGCGCAACTTATGAAGTCGTCGAATAATAGCACGAAATGCAAAAAGGCGAGAGGGCGGTTTTGTAAGTCGACTGTGCTACATCAATGCGGGTTGTTACCCATTTGGTTTGGTTCTGTTACCAATTGCCAGTACATTACATTCTCATCTATTCCGTTTGCAATGGTAACTCAATGACAGTAACTCGCCTTCTTATAGTCACCCTGGCAACTTTCGCCTTCTCTGGTCCCCTCTTTGCCGAGGAGATCGGCTCTGTTGACACGGTGTTCAAGATGTTTGGCCCCGATCATAAGATCGTGGTGGAAGCCTTCGATGACCCTGATGTAAAAAATGTAACCTGTTATATCAGCCGGGCAAAAACCGGTGGGATCAAGGGCGGATTAGGCCTGGCGGAGGATACTTCCGACGCGGCGATTTCCTGCCAGCAGGTTGGACCGGTAACGCTTAGCGATAAAATTGCACAGGGTAAGGCGCAGGGGGATGTGGTGTTCCAGAAACGCACATCGCTGGTTTTTAAGAAGTTGCAGGTTGTACGCTTTTATGACCAAAAGCGCAATGCTTTGGTGTACCTGGCTTATTCCGACAAAGTGGTCGAAGGCTCACCGAAGAACGCGCTTAGCGCGGTGCCGATCATGCCGTGGCACTGATCATCGCCCATAAAAAAACGCCCTGACGGGCGTTTTTTTGCGGATAACTCAGTCCTGCAGCTCGCCGCAGAAGCGGTAACCTTCGCCGTGAATGGTGGCGATGATTTCTGGCGTATCCGGTGTGGACTCGAAATGCTTACGGATGCGGCGGATGGTGACATCCACGGTACGGTCATGCGGCTTCAGCTCGCGACCGGTCATCTTCTTCAGCAGATCAGCACGGGTCTGAATTTTGCCCGGGTTCTCGCAGAAGTGCAGCATGGCGCGGAATTCGCTGCGCGGCAGTTTGTACTGCTCGCCGTTCGGGCTGATCAGTGAGCGGCTATTGATATCCAGCTCCCAGCCGTTGAAACGGTAGCTTTCCACCTGACGACGTTCTTCATTCGGCATCGCCAGATTCATGGTGCGTGACAACAGGTTGCGCGCACGGATGGTCAGCTCACGCGGGTTGAATGGTTTGGTGATGTAATCATCCGCACCAATTTCCAGACCAAGAATTTTGTCCACTTCATTATCACGGCCGGTCAGGAACATCAGTGCGACGTTCGCCTGCTCACGCAGTTCACGTGCCAGCAACAAGCCGTTTTTCCCGGGCAGGTTGATGTCCATGATCACCAGATTGACGTCGTTATCCGTCAGGACCTGATGCATTTCGGCGCCGTCGGTGGCTTCATAGACCACATAACCTTCCGCCTCAAAGATACTTTTGAGGGTGTTACGCGTGACCAGTTCGTCTTCAACGATAAGAATGTGCGGGGTCTGCATGTTTCGCTACCTAAAATTTGCCAACAAATCGAAAACAGGGCGTACGGCGGTTGAACTTACTGTGAGTAATAACAGCATGCCGTTCACAACCGGTGTACGAAATAATCTTCGGAATACACCATCCATCTACGTCAACTTCAGTGTTAGCTCAGCCAGTCAGGATGAATATTTGCGTGCCCCGTGGGTATCGGACTGGCGCTTATCCTAACCGTATTAACAGCAACCTAACAGCACCAACAACAACCGATAAGCATAAAAACAACGCTTCGTTGACTTATATCAAATGCAAGTGTAGCACGTTAACACTTTTATGAAAAACTTCTCCAGGAATGCCAGCTTAGCTCACAAAAAGCAGCATTTTTGCTACATTTCAGCTGCATAATAGCAAAACCAAAACCTGCCGGAAATTATATTTCAATAAGATGATATCTAATGCTTTTATATTAAAATGGTCCGGAAATTTAGCTTTAATACGTTAATTTATGCTACCCATCGGTTTTATTCGCTTTTAACATCCTTAACATCTTATTTTCTTATAGCGCTATGGTTGGTATTTTGCGGTCTGCATGCCAACATAGGCCGCGTTGTTAACAGTTCGATGGAAAAATCATGCATTTCCCCCTCATTCTTGTCTCTCCCGCCCGACCAGAAAATATCGGTGCGGCAGCCCGTGCGATGAAAACCATGGGATTTAGTGAGTTGCGTATCGTTGCCAGTGATGCCTGGCAGGACCCGGCAGCCAGGCGTGTGGCACATGGCGCGGGCGAGATCCTTGATAGCGTAAAAACTTATGACACGCTGAGCGCGGCATTGCAGGATGTGGACTTCTCTGTCGCGACCACCGCCCGCAGCCGGGCGAAGTTTCGTTACTACGCCACGCCCGCTCAGGTGGAAACCATTTTGCAGGAGAAACGCCAGTGGCTGAGCCGCATTGCACTGGTCTTTGGTCGTGAAGATAGCGGGTTAACTAACGAGGAACTGGACCAGGTGGATCTGCTGACCGGGATCCCGATGGCCAATGATTATCCCTCGCTGAATCTCGGCCAGGCGGTGATGGTGTACTGCTATCAGCTTGCGGCGCTGAATCAGGTGGTGGCTCCTGCGGCAGAGCGGGGAGACGCTCAGCAATTGCAGGCATTACGCGCGCGTTTCCAGCAATTACTGGTGCGTCTTGAGGTCAGCGACGATGCCAAGATGGCTGACTGGATCGATCAACGTATCGGTTTACTTGAGCAGCGCGACAGCGCCATGCTGCACCGTCTGCTGCATGATGTAGAAAAAAAACTTATAGATAATAACTCGGGTAAATCCTGATTTTATAGTGACAGATCGGGATTTGTGGCTATTTGCTGAACGATTCCGATAGCATTTTCCGGGCAAAGCGTAGCACTGCGTAGTGGCGAAAAATCCAGCAAAGGACAAATTCGTTGACTTAACCGGCACTTTGCTTTAATTCTGGAAGGCAGACGGACAATCAAGACAGACAGAAAAAAATCTCAATGCGTACAATCAGCCTGAACACCACAATTATTATTACCACCACCATTACCACAGGTAACGGTGCGGGCTGACGCATACAGGAAAAACAAAAAAAGAAGCCCGCACCTAAACAGTGCGGGCTTTTTTTTCGGCAAAAATTCAGGAGAGCTTCAACCATGCGAGTGCTGAAATTCGGCGGGACCTCAGTAGCCAATGCGGAACGTTTTCTCCGCGTGGCAGACATTCTGGAAAGCAATGCGCAACAGGGACAGGTCGCCACCGTACTCTCTGCGCCAGCGAAAATTACCAATCATCTGGTCGCGATGATTGAGAAAACCATTAGCGGGCAGGATGCGTTGCCGAATATCAGCGATGCCGAACGTATTTTTGCCGAGTTGTTGCAGGGGCTGGCCGATGCTCAGCCAGGCTTCGATTTTGATGGTTTAAAAACCCGTGTTGATCTCGAATTTGCTCAGCTGAAACAAGTGCTGCATGGCATCAGCCTGCTGGGACAGTGCCCGGATGCGGTGAATGCTGCCATTATCTGTCGGGGTGAGAAGCTGTCGATTGCCATCATGGAAGCACTGTTACAGGCGCGTGGTCACAAGGTCACGGTGATCGATCCGGTAGAAAAACTGCTGGCGGTGGGGCATTACCTGGAATCGACAGTCGATATCGCGGAATCCACCCGCCGTATCGCTGCCAGCCAGATTCCGGCGGATCATATGATCCTGATGGCCGGTTTCACCGCCGGTAACGAGCGTGGTGAGCTGGTGGTGCTGGGCCGTAACGGTTCTGACTACTCGGCAGCGGTGCTGGCGGCCTGCTTGCGCGCGGATTGCTGTGAGATCTGGACTGACGTGGATGGCGTTTATACTTGTGATCCGCGTCAGGTGCCGGATGCGCGTCTGCTGAAATCCATGTCCTACCAGGAAGCGATGGAGCTGTCGTACTTTGGTGCCAAAGTTCTGCATCCCCGCACCATCGCCCCGATTGCTCAGTTCCAGATTCCCTGCCTGATCAAAAACACCGCCAATCCGCAAGCACCGGGCACCTTAATCGGTGGCGAAGGCGAGCATGATGAGAATCCGGTAAAAGGCATCACCAACCTGAACAACATGGCGATGTTCAACGTCTCCGGTCCGGGGATGAAAGGCATGGTGGGTATGGCCGCACGCGTGTTTGCGGCGATGTCCCGTACCGGCATCTCAGTGGTGTTGATCACCCAATCTTCTTCTGAATACAGCATCAGCTTCTGCGTACCGCAGAACGAGCTGGCGCGTGCGCGCCGCGTGCTGGAAGATGAATTCTATCTGGAACTGAAAGATGGCCTGCTGGATCCGCTCGAAGTGGTTGAGCAGCTGGCGATCATTTCCGTGGTCGGGGATGGCATGCGCACGCTGCGCGGCATCTCTGCCAAGTTCTTCTCCGCACTGGCGCGCGCCAATATCAACATCGTGGCGATTGCGCAAGGGTCGTCTGAGCGCTCCATCTCCGCCGTGGTCAGCAACGATGAAGTCACCACCGGAGTGCGCGTCGTTCACCAGATGCTGTTCGCCACCGATCAGGTGATAGAAGTGTTTGTGGTCGGCGTGGGTGGCGTGGGTGCTGCGTTGCTGGAGCAGCTGCATCGCCAGCAGGCCTGGCTGAAGCAGAAGCATATTGATTTGCGTGTGTGCGGCATCGCTAACTCACGCGCCTTGTTGACCAACGTCCACGGTATCGATCTCAGCAACTGGGAGTCGGCGCTGGCGGAAGCCAAAGAGCCGTTCAACCTCGGTCGCCTGATTCGTCTGGTGAAGGAATATCATCTGCTGAACCCGGTGATCGTCGATTGTACTTCCAGCCAGGCAGTGGCCGATCAATACGCCGATTTCCTTGCTGATGGTTTCCACGTGGTGACGCCGAATAAAAAGGCCAACACCTCATCGTGGAATTACTACCAGCAGATGCGCGCCGCCGCAGAGAAATCACGCCGTAAATTCCTGTATGACACCAACGTGGGTGCCGGTCTGCCGGTGATCGAAAACCTGCAAAATCTGTTGAATGCCGGTGATGAGCTGATCAAATTCTCCGGTATTCTCTCTGGCTCGCTGTCGTTTATTTTCGGCAAACTGGATGAGGGCGTGTCACTGTCGGCAGCGACCAACATGGCACGCGAACTGGGCTTTACCGAGCCGGACCCGCGCGATGATCTCTCCGGCACCGATGTGGCGCGCAAACTGTTGATTCTGGCGCGTGAAGCGGGACACCAGCTGGAACTGAGCGATATCGAGATCGAGCCGCTGCTGCCTGCCAGCCTGACGGAGATTGCCGATGTTGAGCAATTTATGCAGCGTTTACCGGAACTGGATAACGCCTTTGCGGCGCGCGTTGCCAAAGCACGCGATGAAGGTAAAGTGTTACGCTTCGTCGGTGCCATCGAAGAGGGTGGTGCCTGCAAGGTGAAAATTGATGCGGTGGATAGCAATGATCCGCTGTTTAAAGTCAAAAATGGCGAAAACGCGCTGGCCTTCTACAGCCGTTATTATCAGCCGATCCCGCTGGTTCTGCGTGGATACGGTGCCGGGAATGATGTGACAGCCGCTGGCGTATTTGCCGATCTGCTGCGCACTCTGTCGTGGAAGTTGGGAGTTTGATGATGGTAAAAATTTATGCACCGGCCTCGATAGGTAACGTCAGCGTCGGCTTTGATGTGCTGGGCGCGGCAGTTTCGCCGGTGGATGGCACCCTGCTGGGTGATTGTGTGTCGGTCGCAGCGGCCGACAGCTTTAGCCTGGTGAACGAAGGGCGCTTTGTCAGCAAACTGCCGACTAATCCCCAGGAAAACATTGTTTACCAGTGCTGGCAGCGTTTTTGTGAAGCGATTGGCAAAGAAGTCCCGGTGGCGATGACGCTGGAAAAAAACATGCCGATCGGTTCGGGTCTTGGCTCCAGCGCCTGCTCCGTGGTGGCGGGACTGATGGCGATGAACGAATTCTGCGGCAAGCCGCTGAACGACACCGAACTGCTGGCGCTGATGGGCGAACTGGAAGGGCGCATTTCCGGCAGCGTGCATTACGACAACGTAGCGCCTTGTTTCCTCGGCGGCGTACAGCTGATGATTGAAGAGGATGGCATCATCAGCCAGCCAGTACCGTCGTTTGATGAGTGGCTGTGGGTGATGGCCTATCCGGGCATTAAAGTCTCCACTGCCGAAGCGCGCGCCATTCTGCCCGCGCAATATCGTAAGCAGGACATTATCAAGCATGGCCGTCTGCTCGGCGGTTTTATCCACGCCTGTCACACCGGTCAGCCCGCGCTTGCGGCTAAACTGATGCAGGATGTGGTGGCCGAGCCGTATCGCACCAAACTGCTGCCGGGCTTTGCCGAAGCGCGTAAAGCCGCTGCCGATATCGGTGCACTGGCTTGCGGTATTTCGGGGTCCGGCCCGACGCTTTTCGCCGTTTGCAACGAGATGGCAACGGCACAGCGGATGGCAGACTGGCTGAGCCAGCACTATCTGCAGAATGAAGAAGGTTTCGTCCACATCTGCCGTCTTGATACGGCTGGCGCACGTAAATTGGGATAACGCATGAAACTCTATAACCTTAAGGATCATAACGAGCAGGTGAGCTTCGCTCAGGCAGTGAAGCAGGGCCTCGGCTCACAGCAGGGGCTGTTTTTCCCGCTTGAACTGCCGGAATTTGAACTGACCGATATTGACGCGATGCTGGAGATGGATTTTGTCACTCGCAGCAGCAAAATCCTCTCGGCTTTTATCGGTGATGAAATTGCCGCCCATCAGCTGGCTGAACGTGTCAAAGCCGCGTTTGCCTTCCCGGCACCGGTGGCAAAAGTCAGTGACGATGTGGCCTGTCTGGAACTGTTCCACGGCCCGACGCTGGCGTTTAAAGATTTCGGCGGCCGCTTTATGGCGCAGATGCTTTCCTACGTGAGTGGTGCCGATGAGAAGATCACCATTCTGACAGCCACCTCAGGCGACACCGGTGCTGCGGTCGCGCATGCGTTTTACGGCATGGAAAACGTGCGTGTCGTGATCCTCTATCCGCAGGGCAAAATCAGCCCGTTGCAGGAAAAACTGTTCTGTACCCTGGGCGGCAACATCGAAACCATCGCCATTGATGGCGACTTTGATGCCTGTCAGGCACTGGTGAAGCAGGCATTTGATGATGAAGATCTGAAAAAGGCCATTGGCCTGAACTCAGCTAACTCCATCAATATCAGTCGTCTGTTGGCGCAGATTTGCTACTACTTCGAAGCGGTAGCCCAGCTGCCACAGGAAAAACGCAATCAGCTGGTAGTGTCGGTGCCGAGCGGCAACTTTGGCGACCTGACAGCAGGCCTGCTGGCAAAATCACTCGGCCTGCCGATCAAACGTTTTATCGCGGCCACCAACGCCAACGATACCGTACCGCGCTTCCTTGCCAACGGTGAGTGGACACCGCATGCCACCGTGGCAACGCTGTCCAACGCGATGGATGTGAGCCAGCCGAACAACTGGCCGCGCGTGGAAGAGTTGTTCCGTCGCAAAACCTGGCGTCTGGGCGATCTGGCCTACGGCGCGGTGAGTGACGAGACCACCAAAGCCACCATGCGTGAGCTGGCGGCAATCGGTTATCTCTCTGAACCGCATGCGGCGATTGCTTATCGTCTGCTACGCGATCAGTTACAGGAAGGTGAGTACGGCCTGTTCCTCGGCACTGCGCATCCGGCGAAGTTTAAGGAGAGCGTGGAAGCGATTCTGGAACAGACGCTGCCGTTGCCGGAAGCCCTGGCCGAGCGTGCTGACCTGCCGCTGCTGTCACATGATATGCAAGCAGACTTCGCCCCGTTGCGTGCGTTTTTGATGAAATAACGTAAAAAATGGCTGGCATTCGCCAGCCATTTTTTTCATCCGGTGTAACGGCGCGATTATTTCTGTTCGTGACGCTTAAACACCAACTCGCTTTCGCTGCTCTCTGCCGCCGCAAAGAAATACCCATCCACATCGAATGTCTTCAGTTGTTCCGGCTTGCTCAGGCGATGCTGGATGACATAACGGCTCATCAGGCCACGCGCTTTCTTGGCATAGAAACTGATGACCTTAAATTTGCCGTTCTTCTCATCGAGGAAGACGGGTTTGATCAGACGTCCGGCCAGTTTCTTCGGTTTGATGGCTTTGAAATATTCGTCTGAGGCGAGATTAATCAGCACATCATCACCTTGCTCCGCCAACGCTGCATTCAGCTTATCAGTCAGCAAATCACCCCAGAAGCCGTACAGATCTTTCGCGGCGGGGTTCGCCAGTTTGATCCCCATCTCCAGTCGGTACGGCTGCATCAGATCAAGCGGACGCAGCAAACCATACAAACCTGACAGCATGCGCAGATGCTGCTGAGCGAAGGTAAAATCTTTATCGCTGAAGGTCTCCGCCTGCAAACCGGTATAAACATCACCTTTGAATGCCAGAATCGCCTGACGCGCATTCTCCAGCGTGAAAGGCGGTTGCCAGTCATTAAAACGGTCAGCATTAAGGTGCGCCAGTTTGTCGCTGATGCCCATCAGCGAGGCGATTTGTGCCGGTGACAGGTCGCGGGCGACATCAATCAGCTGTTGTGACTTTTCTAACAGCGCCGGTTGAGTGAATTGTTGTGTCGCAAGCGGGCTTTCAAAATCCAGTGTCTTGGCTGGCGAGATTACCATCAGCATTATTGTGTCCTCGATTGACCCGCAGATTTATCAGGGTATTAACGGAAAATGAGTTCGGGCGAGTGTAGCAAAAAAGCGGCACGGATCGGCAAATCGCTCCCATTTGCGAATGCTTAGTAAAGGGCACGCCACGACCTTGCACCGTGGTTACCGCGTGATATTATCGCAACAGCCTTTTTACACCCTGACAGTCAACCTAAGAGAAAAGAGAACCATGACGGACAAACTTACTTCCTTGCGTCAGCTGACTACTGTGGTAGCCGACACCGGTGATATCGCGGCGATGAAACTTTATCAACCGCAGGATGCAACCACCAACCCTTCTTTAATCCTCAATGCCGCTCAAATTCCTGAATACCGTAAACTGATTGACGAAGCCATTAGCTGGGCGCGTCAGCAGAGCAGCAACAAAGAAGAACAATTGCAGCTGGTTTCTGACAAGCTGGCCGTCAACATTGGTCTGGAAATTCTCAAACTGATCCCGGGTCGTATTTCGACTGAAGTGGATGCACGCCTGTCATACGACACCGAAGCGAGCATCGCCAAAGCCCGTAGCCTGATCAAACTGTATAACGATGCCGGCATCAGCAACGATCGCATCCTGATCAAACTGGCTTCTACCTGGCAGGGCATCCGCGCTGCGGAGCAGCTGGAGAAAGAAGGCATCAACTGTAACCTGACCCTGCTGTTCTCCTTCGCTCAGGCGCGTGCCTGTGCAGAAGCGGGCGTGTTCCTGATCTCTCCGTTCGTTGGCCGTATTCTTGACTGGTACAAAGCTAACACCGACAAGAAAGAGTACGCTGCGCACGAAGATCCGGGCGTGGTTTCTGTTTCTGAGATCTACGATTACTACAAACAGCACGGTTACGAAACCGTGGTGATGGGCGCGAGCTTCCGTAATGTCGGCGAAATCATCGAGCTGGCCGGTTGCGACCGTCTGACTATCTCCCCGAACCTGCTGAAAGAGCTGGCTGAGAGCGAAGGTACCGTTGAGCGTAAACTGAGCTACAGCGGCGAAGTGAAAGCGCGTCCGGCAAAAATGACCGAATCCGAGTTCCTGTGGCAGCATAACCAGGATCCGATGGCGGTGACCAAACTGGCTGAAGGCATCCGTAACTTTGCCATCGACCAGGGCAAACTTGAGAAGATGATTGCCGAACTGCTGTAAGTGATGACCCCGTGGCGGCAACACACCACCGTCCGCCACGGTTTTAAACTTTCTTCTCCCTTTCGCTTTGTATTATCCTTCTTTAAATCCCCCTTATATATTTATGCCGCATGCGGTAAACCACAGCGATAACTCTATGGATACATTACGTATTGGATTAATTTCCGTTTCCGATCGCGCTGCGAACGGCATTTATCAGGATCAGGGCATTCCGGCACTGGAGAGCTGGCTCGGCAGCGCGCTGACCACGCCGTTTGAAATCGAAACCCGCCTGGTACCGGATGAACAACCAATGATCGAGCAGGCGATTTGTGAACTGGTTGATGAGCTTTTTTGCCATCTGGTGTTAACCACGGGCGGTACCGGACCGGCGCGCCGTGATGTGACACCGGATGCCACCCTGGCGGTGGCCGACCGTGAGATGCCGGGCTTTGGCGAGCAGATGCGTCAAATCAGCCTGCAATTTGTGCCGACGGCGATCCTGTCGCGCCAGGTAGGGGTGATCCGCAAACAATCGTTGATCCTCAACTTGCCTGGGCAGCCGAAATCAATCAAAGAAACGCTGGAAGGGCTCAAAGCGGAAGATGGCAGCGTAAAAGTACCTGGCATCTTTGCATCTGTACCATATTGTTTACAGTTGCTGGAGGGGCCATATGTCGAAACAAACCCGCAGGTGGTAGCAGCATTTCGGCCAAAAAGCGCACGTCGGGAAACAAACGTCTGAAAATCGCCATTTTCAGGCATAAAATTCAGTCTTACTGGTGTGGCAAAAAATTTACGGTATAGTAAGTATAACTTTACAACTACACTAATTTTGCCTCTGGATACCGGTACGTTATGGATTCGCACTCAACGCGTCGCCTCAATCGACAGGATTACAAAACTCTGGCGCTGGCTGCCCTTGGCGGGGCACTGGAATTTTACGACTTCATCATCTTTGTGTTTTTCGCTGCGGTCATCGGTGAACTCTTCTTCCCGGCCGATATACCGGAGTGGCTGCGTCAGGTGCAGACCTTTGCCATCTTTGCGGCGGGTTATCTGGCGCGTCCGCTGGGCGGCATCATCATGGCGCACTTTGGTGACAAGGTTGGCCGTAAAAAGATGTTCAGCCTGAGTATATTGCTGATGGCCTTACCGACGCTGGCGATGGGCGCGTTGCCGACCTACGCCAGCATCGGGATTGCGGCTCCGTTATTGATGCTGCTGCTGCGTGTATTGCAGGGGGCCGCCATCGGTGGCGAAGTGCCCGGCGCATGGGTGTTTGTGGCTGAGCACGTACCCGAAAAACGCGTCGGTTTTGCCTGCGGTACCTTAACGGCGGGCTTAACTGCCGGCATTCTGCTCGGTTCGCTGGTGGCAACCATTATCAATACCTCACTGACCCCGGCGGCGATTGCCGATCATGGCTGGCGTATTCCGTTCTTCCTCGGCGGGGTGTTTGGTCTGCTGGCGATGTATCTGCGTCGCTGGTTACATGAAACACCGGTGTTTCAGCAGATGCAGCAGCGTAAAGCGCTGGCCGATGCACTGCCGCTGCAAACTATCCTGACCCATCATAAACGTAGCATCGTGATTTCCATGCTGCTCACCTGGCTGCTCTCCGCCTGCATTGTGGTGGTGATTCTGATGGCGCCAACCCTGATGCAAAAACAGCACGCGATTCCGGCTGCGCTCAGTTTGCAGGCCAACAGTTTTGCCACAGTGATGCTGCTGTTTGGCTGTGTCATTGCGGGCTGGGTGGTGGATCGCTTCGGTGCGGCGCGCACGCTGGTGGTGGGGTCATTGTTGCTGGCTATCGCCAGCTGGAATTTCTTCCATCAACTCGACGGAGCGCCAGAGATGTTGTTTGTCTGGTATGGCCTGGCGGGACTGTGCGTCGGTGTTGTGGGGGTGGTGCCTTTTGTGATGGTACGCGCCTTCCCGGCGGCGGTGCGTTTCACCGGCATTTCCTTTTCCTATAACGTCGCCTACGCCATCTTTGGTGGTCTGACCCCGATTAGCGTGACGCTAATGATGCGTGTGACGCCGATGGCCCCCGCCTGGTATGTACTGGCGCTGGCGGGTATTGGCTTCGTCGTTGGTATCTGGCTGTTGCGCGATAATCGGCAGGAAAGTGTGCAGCTTGAGAGGCCCATCCACACCTCATAAATGATCACGCGGAGCCAGCAGGCTCCGCGTGGCTATCAGCGGGCGGCGCCAATCGGCAGGATGGTCCGTCCCCATTGTTCATTCAGCACTTCACCCATCGCCAGATAGATGGCGCTGGCACCGCACACCAGGCCGATCCACCCCCCTATGCGTACCAGCAGGGTGTTATCGATCAAATGCCCAATTGCCAGCATGGCAAACAGCACTGTCAAACTGGCAAAAACAAATTGCAGCATCAATGGGCCGGTCAGAGTGCCGAAGAACAAAAACAGCGTGAATACGCCCCATAAGCCGAGATAAGCGCCGAGGAAATGGCTATCGGCGGCTTCTGCCAGCCCCATTTTGGGCAGCAGCAGAATCGCGACCAGCGTCAGCCAGAAGCTACCGTAAGAGGCAAACGCTGTCAGACCAAAGGTGTTACCTTTTTTAAACTCCAGCAGGCCCGCAAAGATTTGCGCCAGGCCGCCATAAAAAATGCCCATCGCCAGAATGATGGTGTCCATCGCGAAGAGTCCGGTGTTGTGCAGGTTGAGCAGAATGGTGGTCATGCCGAAACCCATTAAGCCCAGCGGCGCAGGATTCGCCAGAGAGATGTTGCGCATAGTTCCTCAGAGGTAATGTTGTGTAGACCCCTCGTTGCGGGGGTGCTGCATAATAATCAGCCACCACAAGGGCATCTTTGATCTGAAAGGGGGGAGATAATTAAAATTTTTTTAGTTTTAACCCTTGATGCGCTTCGAAGCGGCCCCATCTAGTTGTCATCGAGTGTTGTGGAGCAGGAAAAAAAAGCCTGCTCAGGCAGTTGAAAGCGGCAAGATTTGCCCGCATCTCTGCTTCACAACCCAATTTGGCACAGAATTTAAGTGGGAGACGTTTAGATGGGTAAGATTATTGGTATTGACCTGGGTACAACCAACTCTTGTGTTGCGATTATGGACGGCACTAAAGCACGCGTGCTGGAAAATGCCGAGGGCGATCGTACCACGCCTTCAATTATTGCTTATACACAGGATGGCGAAACTCTGGTCGGTCAACCGGCTAAACGTCAGGCGGTGACTAACCCGCAGAACACTCTGTTCGCGATTAAGCGCCTGATTGGCCGTCGTTTTCAGGACGAAGAAGTGCAGCGTGATATCAAAATCATGCCGTACAAAATCACCGCAGCAGATAACGGTGATGCATGGCTGGAAGTGAAAGGCCAGAAAATGGCTCCGCCGCAGATTTCTGCGGAAGTGCTGAAAAAAATGAAGAAAACTGCGGAAGACTTCCTCGGTGAGCCAGTGACTGAAGCGGTGATTACCGTTCCGGCTTACTTCAACGACGCACAGCGTCAGGCAACCAAAGATGCCGGTCGTATCGCGGGCCTGGAAGTAAAACGTATTATTAACGAACCGACTGCTGCGGCGCTGGCTTACGGCCTCGACAAAGGTCAGGGCAACCGCACCATCGCGGTCTATGACCTGGGCGGCGGTACGTTCGATATCTCCATCATCGAAATCGACGAAGTTGATGGCGAAAAAACCTTTGAAGTGCTGGCAACCAACGGTGATACCCATCTGGGTGGTGAAGACTTCGACAGCCGTCTGATCAACTACCTCGTTGCTGAGTTCAAGAAAGATCAGGGCATCGATCTGCACAACGATCCGCTGGCGATGCAGCGTCTGAAAGAAGCCGCAGAGAAAGCGAAAATCGAACTGTCTTCTGCCCAGCAGACTGACGTGAACCTGCCGTACATCACTGCGGATGCGACTGGTCCTAAGCACCTGAACATCAAAGTGACCCGTGCGAAACTGGAATCATTGGTAGAAGACCTGGTTGCGCGTTCTATTGAGCCGCTGAAAGTGGCACTGCAGGATGCTGGTCTGTCAGTTTCTGACATCAACGATGTCATCCTGGTGGGCGGTCAGACGCGTATGCCGCTGGTTCAGGCCAAAGTTACCGAGTTCTTTGGTAAAGAACCACGTAAAGACGTGAACCCGGACGAAGCGGTTGCTGTAGGTGCTGCGGTACAGGGTGGTGTTCTGGGCGGCGACGTGAAAGACGTACTGCTGCTGGACGTAACCCCGCTGTCACTGGGTATCGAAACCATGGGTAGCGTGATGACTTCGCTGATCAGCAAGAACACCACCATCCCGACCAAACACAGCCAGGTGTTCTCGACTGCTGAAGATAACCAGTCTGCCGTGACCATTCACGTGCTGCAGGGTGAGCGTAAACGTGCCAGCGATAACAAATCACTGGGCCAGTTCAACCTCGACGGTATCCAGGCTGCACCGCGCGGTATGCCGCAGATCGAAGTGACCTTCGACATCGATGCGGATGGTATCCTGCATGTGTCTGCGAAAGACAAAAACAGCGGTAAAGAGCAGAAGATCACCATTAAAGCTTCTTCTGGTCTGAACGAAGAAGAGATCGAAAAAATGGTACGTGACGCGGAAGCGAATGCTGAAGCTGACCGTAAATTCGAAGAGCTGGTGCAGACGCGTAACCAGGGCGACCAGATTGCGCACAGCACCCGTAAGCAGCTGGATGAAGCCGGTGACAAGCTTTCTGCCGATGATAAAGCACCGATTGAATCTGCGCTGAACGATCTGAACACCGCGCTGAAAGGCGAAGACAAAGCCGAAATCGAAGCGAAGATGCAGGCTCTGATGCAGGTTTCCAGCAAACTGATGGAAATGGCACAGCAGCAGGGTCAGGCGGGCGCGGCAGATGCTGGCGACGCTTCCGCGAAGAAAGATGACGACGTAGTCGACGCTGAATTCGAAGAAGTTAAAGATAAAAAATAATTGCCCCTGACCGGGCGCGACGGCTGGCCTGACAGCCGTTGAAACCAGCACGGGCGTAGGAGATCTCTCCACGCCCGTGCGATCATGTTAAGGGCAGAAGATGGCGAAGAGTGATTTTTACGAGATCTTAGGCGTCTCTAAATCGGCTGATGAGCGCGAAATCAAAAAGGCTTATAAGCGCCTGGCGATGAAGTATCACCCGGACCGTAACCCGGGCGATAAAGAAGCCGAAGCGAAATTCAAAGAGGTTAAGGAAGCCTACGAAATTCTGACCGATGCGCAGAAGCGTGCGGCCTACGACCAGTACGGTCATGCGGCGTTTGAACAAGGTGGCATGGGCGGCGGTGGATTTGGTGGCGGCGGCTTCGGCGGCGGCGGTGCTGATTTCAGCGATATCTTTGGCGACGTATTTGGCGATATTTTTGGTGGTGGCCGCCGTCAGCGTGCTGCCCGTGGCGCCGATTTACGCTACAACATGGACCTGACGCTGGAAGAAGCGGTGCGCGGCGTGACCAAAGAGATCCGCATTCCAACCCTGGAAGAGTGTGAGGTCTGCCACGGCAGCGGCGCGAAGGCGGGTACGCAACCCCAAACCTGTCCGACCTGTCATGGTGCTGGTCAGGTGCAGATGCGCCAGGGCTTTTTCACTGTGCAGCAGGCGTGCCCGACCTGTCATGGTCGCGGCTCGGTGATTAAAGATCCGTGCAACGCCTGTCATGGTCACGGTCGCGTTGAGCGCTCGAAAACCCTGTCGGTGAAAATCCCGGCTGGCGTTGATACCGGTGACCGTATCCGTCTGAGCGGAGAAGGGGAAGCGGGTGAGCATGGCGCACCGGCTGGCGATCTTTATGTTCAGGTGTCAGTGAAAAAACACCCGATCTTCGAACGTGAAGATAACAACCTGTACTGTGAAGTGCCGATCAACTTCGCGATGGCAGCCCTGGGCGGCGAGATTGAAGTACCGACCCTGGATGGCCGTGTGAAGCTGAAAGTACCGTCAGAAACGCAGACCGGTAAATTGTTCCGCATGCGCGGTAAAGGCGTGAAATCAGTACGAGGTGGTGCGGTGGGTGACCTGCTGTGCCGCGTGGTGGTGGAAACCCCTGTCAGCCTGAACGACAAACAGAAAGCGCTGCTGCGTGAACTGGAGGAGAGTTTTGGCGGCCCGACCGGTGAGAAAAATAGCCCTCGTTCCAAGAGCTTCTTTGACGGCGTGAAGAAGTTTTTTGACGACTTAACCCGCTAAGTTTTTCTGCGTCATCCTGAAAGCCAGCGCTACGCCGCTGGCTTTTTATTGCCTGCCTTCCCCCAATCATTCGGTTTTTTCGAACCTGGCCTAATAAATAATCTGTTTTTTTCGAGTTAATATTGCCGCTAAGCTAATCGCCTTTTTACTATTCGCTTACAACAAGGAATCTGGACGTGAATATCCGTTTGAAAAAATTGCTTAACAGCGACGCCAGCAGCGGCGTCGTGCTGATTATTGCCGCGGCCATTGCCATGCTGCTGGCTAACAACGTCAACACCCATCAGGGTTATCTCGATCTGCTTAACATTCCGGTGGAGTTCCGTTTTGGTGCGCTGGACATCAGCAAAAATTTGCTGCTGTGGATCAACGATGCGCTGATGGCGGTGTTCTTCCTGATGGTTGGCCTGGAGGTGAAGCGGGAAATGGTGATGGGGGCGCTGGCCCGACGCGATCAGGCGATTTTCCCGCTGATTGCGGCGCTTGGCGGTATGGTGGTCCCCGGCTTAGTGTTCCTGCTCTTTAACGTCGGTGATGCAGCCACCCGCAGCGGCTGGGCCATTCCCACAGCAACTGATATCGCTTTCGCGCTGGGTATCCTGGCACTGCTGGGTAGCCGGGTTCCGCCTGCGCTGAAGATCTTCCTGATGGCGCTGGCGATCATTGACGATCTGGGCGCTATCGTGATTATCGCGCTGTTCTATACCAGCGATCTTTCTTTAATGTCTTTAGGTGTGGCCGCTGGCGCGATTGTGGTGCTGGGCATCATGAACCTGCTGAATGTGCGTAACACCGGTTTGTATTTGCTGGTGGGGCTGGTGCTGTGGACCGCAGTGTTGAAATCCGGCGTGCATGCCACGCTGGCTGGCGTGGTGGTGGGTTTCCTGATCCCGCTGAAGAAGAAAGAGGGCCATTCCCCGGCCATCCATCTGGAGCACGCGCTGCATCCATGGGTACGTTGGCTGATTCTGCCGCTGTTTGCCTTCGCCAATGCAGGCGTTTCGCTGGCGGGAGTGACACCAGGCAGCCTGTTCTCGCTGCTGCCGCTCGGCATCATGCTGGGGCTGTTTATCGGCAAACCCCTTGGCATCACGCTGTTTTGCTGGCTTGGCGTAAAAACCGGGGTAGCAAAATTGCCGGATAATACCTCGTTACGCGATATCGCTGCCGTCGGCGTGTTGTGCGGCATCGGCTTTACCATGTCGATTTTTATAGCCTCGCTGGCGTATGGCGAAGCCGATCCCCAGCTGATCACGTTGGCGAAACTGGGTATTTTGCTGGGGTCGGTCATCTCGGCCATCGTCGGCTATTTCCTGCTGTGGCGACGTCTGCCGCGCCAGGTGGCATAAGCTGACGCAGGGAGAGCGCAGATGTCACATATCAACTACAACCATCTGTATTACTTCTGGCATGTCTGCCGTGAGGGTTCGATTGTTGGTGCGGCGGAGGCGCTATTCCTCACGCCGCAAACCATCACCGGGCAAATCAAGGCGCTGGAAGACCGTCTGCAAGGCAAACTGTTTCGCCGTCAGGGACGCGGGCTGGTCCCAACCGAGCTGGGGCAGCTGGTGTTTCGCTATGCCGATCGCATGTTTATGCTGAGCCAGGAAATGCTCGATATCGTCAACTACCGCAAAGAGTCCCATCTGCTGTTTGATGTCGGCATTGCCGATGCGCTGTCCAAGCAACTCGTCAGTAAGGTGCTGGAGGCGGCGGTAGTGGCCGATGAGAAGATACATCTGCGCTGCTTTGAATCGACGCATGAGCTGCTGCTGGAGCAACTGAGCCAGCATAAGCTGGATATGATAGTCTCCGACTGCCCGATTGATTCGACGCAGCAGGAGGGGCTGTTCTCGGTCAAATTGGGTGAGTGTCCGGTCAGCTTTTGGTGTAGCGCGCCCTGGCCGGAACAGGCTTTCCCGGCCTGCCTGGAACAGCGGCGTTTGCTGATTCCAGGCCGTCGTTCCATGTTGGGACGTAAGCTGCTGAACTGGATCCACAGCCAGGGATTACAAGTTGAGATTCTTGGCGAGTTTGATGATGCGGCATTAATGAAGGCGTTTGGGGCGCAGCATAACGCGATTTTTGTCGCCCCTACGCTCTACGGTGATGCCATTTATCGCGATGATACGATTCAGGAGATGGGGCGTCTGGACGCGGTGATGGAGGAGTATCACGTGATTTTTGCCGAGCGTATGATTCAGCATCCGGCGGTGCAGCGCATCTGTCATGGTGACTTCAGCACGTTGTTTAGCGGCAAATAACAGGCAGAAAAAAACCGGCTTAGCGCCGGTTCTTTCACAAAGCGATTAACAGCCGGGCGATTAAGCCAGTTTGTTGATCTGTGCAGTCAGGTTTGACTTATGACGTGCAGCTTTGTTTTTGTGGATCAGACCTTTAGCAGCCTGACGGTCCACGATCGGTTGCATTTCGTTGAATGCGTTCTGCGCAGCAGCTTTGTCGCCTGTTGCGATAGCCGCGTATACTTTCTTGATGAAAGTACGCATCATAGAACGGTTGCTCGCGTTATGCTTGCGACGTTTCTCAGATGTTACGGCGCGTTTCTTAGCTGATTTGATATTAGCCAAGGTCCAACTCCCAAATGTGTTCTATATGGACAAATCAAAGGCCGAGGACTATGCCTTTTGTGCCTTCTTTTGTCAATGGATTTGTGCAAATAAGCGTCGTTTTACAAACGACACCCGGTTACGTAATTGATGGCGCAAGATTCTACCAGCATCACCTCGTTGAATACAGTATTTCGCAATAAAATTCTCAAGATCGCACCTAAGCCCCTGCCTGCACGCGGATTAAGCTGCAACAGAAGCAGGAAAGGCACGCATACGGGTTAACCTGAACGCTATTCAAGGGTATAATCCGCCGATTTCCACCGGTTTGAGTCAGCCATGAAGTTTATCCGCGGTATTTACAATCTCAATGAGCAGCATCGCGGCTGCGTCCTGACCATTGGTAATTTTGACGGTTTCCATCGCGGCCATCAGGCATTGATGGCTGAACTGATTGAAGAAGGCCGCAGGCGGCAGCTGCCGGTGATAGTGATGCTGTTCGAACCACAGCCGCTGGAGCTGTTTGCAGGTGATAAAGCGCCGGCACGCCTGACGCGTCTGCGTGAAAAGCTGAAGTATTTACAGCAGGCAGGTGTGGATGAGGTGTTGTGTGTACGCTTCGATCGCCGCTTTGCTGCCCATTCGGCACAAAGCTTTATCGCTGAACTGTTGGTGGAAAAGCTGAACGTCAAATTCCTCGCAGTCGGCGATGATTTCCGCTTTGGTGCTGGTCGCCAGGGCGATTTCCTGTTATTACAGAAAGCCGGTACGGAATATGGCTTTGATGTCATCAGCACCCAGACTTTTTGTGATGGTGTTGGTATACGCATCAGCAGTACCGCGGTGCGGCAGGCGTTGGCGCAGGATGACTTTGCTCAGGCGCAGGCATTGCTGGGCCATCCCTTCAGCATTTCAGGCCGCGTGGTGCACGGTGATGCACTGGGGCGCACCATTGGTTTTCCCACCGCGAATCTCCCTTTACGCCGTACGGTAACGCCGGTGAAAGGCGTATTTGCGGTTGAAGTGCTGGGTCTGGGTGACGAACCTATCCCTGGCGTTGCCAACATTGGTACGCGCCCGACGGTAAAAGGTCTGCGTCAGCAGCTTGAAGTTCACCTGCTCGACACAAATATGAATCTTTATGGGCGTCACATTGAAGTGGTGCTGAGGCATAAGATTCGCAGCGAACAGCGTTTCGCCTCGCTGGACGCCCTGAAAGAACAAATAGCGAAAGATGTGGTGACGGCCCGACAATTTTTTGGGCTATACCCTGCAACCTGAAGTATGGCGGGTATAAAAACACCGGTTTAATGACCGAAATATGGAACCGAGAATCTGATGAGTGACTATAAATCTACCCTGAATTTGCCGGAAACGGGGTTCCCGATGCGTGGCGATCTGGCTAAACGCGAACCGGGAATGCTGCAACGTTGGTATGATGACAACCTGTACGGCATCATCCGCGAAGCCAAAAAAGGGAAAAAAACCTTTATTCTGCATGATGGCCCTCCCTACGCGAACGGCAGCATTCATATTGGTCACTCCGTTAACAAGATTCTGAAAGACATTATCGTTAAGTCGAAAGGCATGGCGGGCTTTGATTCGCCTTATGTACCGGGCTGGGACTGCCACGGTCTGCCGATCGAACACAAAGTTGAGCAGATGATTGGTAAGCCGGGCGAGAAAGTCAGCGCGGCGGAATTCCGTGAAGCCTGCCGTAAATACGCGGCGGAGCAGGTGGAAGGACAGAAAAAAGACTTTATCCGTCTTGGTGTGCTGGGTGACTGGGATCATCCGTACCTGACCATGAACTTCCAGACTGAAGCCAACATCATCCGTGCGCTGGGCAAAATCATCGGCAATGGTCACCTGCATAAAGGCGCGAAGCCGGTGCACTGGTGTCTGGATTGCCGTTCGGCGCTGGCTGAAGCGGAAGTCGAATACTACGACAAAACGTCTCCATCTATCGACGTGATGTTCAACGCACTGGATGCTGATACGGTACGCGCCAAATTTGGCGTCACTGCGTCTGAAGGCCCGGTTTCTCTGGTTATCTGGACTACCACCCCGTGGACCATGCCAGCCAACCGCGGTATCTCTCTGCATCCGGAATTTGAATACCAGCTGGTGCAAATCGAAGGCCGTAGCCTGATCCTCGCCAAAGACCTGGTAGAAAGCGTGATGAAGCGCGCCGGTATCAGCGAGTGGCGCGTGCTGGGTGAGTGCAAAGGCGCGGCGCTGGAGCTGCAACTGTTCCAGCATCCTTTCCTGGAAAACATCCAGTCGAAAGTGGTGCTGGGCGAACACGTCACCCTTGAAGCCGGTACCGGTGCGGTGCATACCGCTCCGGGTCACGGTCCTGATGACTACGTGATTGGTCAGAAATACGGCCTGGAAACTGCTAACCCGGTTGGACCGGATGGCGCGTATCTGCCGGGCACCTACCCGACGCTGGACGGCGTTAACGTATTTAAAGCCAACGATATGATCGTTGAGCTGCTGAAGGAAAAAGGCGCGCTGTTGCATGTGGAAAAACTGCTGCACAGTTATCCACACTGCTGGCGTCATAAAACGCCGATCATCTTCCGTGCGACGCCGCAGTGGTTTATCAGCATGGATCAGAAAGGCCTGCGTGCGCAGTCGCTGAAAGAGATCAAAGGCGTGCAGTGGATCCCGGACTGGGGCCAGGCACGTATCGAAGCGATGGTGGCCAACCGCCCGGACTGGTGTATCTCCCGTCAGCGCACCTGGGGTGTGCCGATGGCGTTGTTCGTCCATAACGAGACCGAACAGCTGCACCCGGATACGCTGGAGCTGATGGAGAAAGTGGCACAGCGTGTGGAGCAGGATGGTATTCAGGCGTGGTGGGATCTCGACCCACGCGATCTGATGGGCGACGACGCTGACAACTACACCAAGGTGCCGGATACGCTGGATGTGTGGTTCGATTCAGGTTCAACCAGCTATGCCGTAGTTGACGCCCGCCCGGAATTTGAAGGCCATAGCCCGGATATGTATCTGGAAGGCTCGGATCAGCATCGCGGCTGGTTTATGTCTTCACTGATGATTTCGACCGCGATGAAAGGCAAAGCGCCATATCGCCAGGTACTGACGCACGGTTTTACCGTGGATGGTCAGGGCCGCAAAATGTCGAAATCCATCGGCAACACCGTCGCACCGCAGGATGTGATGGACAAGCTGGGCGCAGACATTTTGCGTCTGTGGGTGGCTTCAACCGACTATTCCGGTGAGATGGCGGTCTCCGATGAGATCCTGAAGCGTTCAGCGGATGCTTATCGTCGTATCCGTAACACCGCACGTTTCCTGCTGGCTAACCTGAGCGGCTTCAATCCGGCGACCGATAAAGTCAGCCCGGAAGAGATGGTGGTACTGGATCGCTGGGCCGTAGGCCGTGCACAGGCTGCGCAGGCGGATATCGTGGAATCCTACGCTAACTACGATTTCCATGAAGTTATCCAGCGTCTGATGCAGTTCTGCTCGATTGAGATGGGGTCGTTCTACCTCGACATCATCAAAGACCGTCAGTACACCGCGAAGGGCGACAGCCTGGCGCGTCGCAGCTGCCAGACCGCGCTGTGGCACATCGTGGAAGCGCTGGTTCGCTGGATGGCACCGATCATGTCCTTCACTGCAGATGAAATCTGGGGTTACCTGCCGGGCGATCGTGCGCAATACGTGTTTACCGAAGAATGGTACGACGGCCTGTTTGGTCTGGCGGCAGACGAAGCGCTGAATGATGCGTACTGGGCTGAACTGCTGAAAGTACGCGGTGAAGTGAACAAGGTGATTGAACAGGCGCGTGGCGATAAACGTATCGGTGGCTCGCTGGAAGCAACGGTTACGTTGTACGCGGATGCTGAACTGGCGACCAAACTGCAGGCGCTGGGCAATGAGCTGCGCTTTGTACTGCTGACCTCCGGTGCCACGGTGGCGGATTACGTTACGGCAAGCGACGAAGCACAGCAGAGCGAATTGCTGAAAGGTCTGAAAATCGCGTTGCATAAAGCAGAAGGCGAGAAATGTCCACGCTGCTGGCATTACACTACCGACGTTGGTCAGAACCCGGAGCACGCGGCGGTCTGCGGACGTTGTTACACCAACGTGGCCGGTAACGGCGAAGAGCGTAAGTTTGCCTGATGAGTAAAGCTATTTTCTCAACCGGATTGCGCTGGCTGTGGCTGGTGCTGGTGGTGATTGTTGTCGACTTCGCCAGTAAGCAGTGGGTCATGAATAACATGATGCTGCACGAAACGCGGTCGCTGATGCCGTTCCTGAACCTGTTCTATGCGCACAACTATGGCGCGGCGTTCAGCTTCCTGGCGGACAAAGGCGGCTGGCAGCGCTGGTTCTTTGCTGGGATCGCGATCGCCATTGTGGTTGCGTTACTGGTGATGATGTATCGCAATCCTGCCCGCAACAAGTTAACCAATATTGCTTACGCGCTGATCATCGGCGGGGCATTAGGTAACCTGTTTGATCGTGCTTACCACGGGTTCGTGGTCGATTTTATCGACTTCTATATCGGTGACTGGCACTTCGCGACCTTCAACATCGCCGACTGCGGGATCTGCATCGGCGCGGCGCTGGTGGTGCTGGAGGGCTTCTTTAGCCCGAAAGGCAAACAGGTTAAAGATTAAGGGTAAATGATGACAGACACTGTACAGCGCGATAGCGCCCTGCTGGTGCATTTTACGCTGAAGCTGGAAGATGGCTCGACAGCGGAATCAACGCGCGCCAACGGCAAACCCGCGCTGTTTCGTCTGGGCGATGGCAGCCTGTCGGCAGCGCTGGAGCAGGAACTGCTGGGACGTAAAGTCGGCGACAAGCACGGCTTTACCCTGGCGCCGGAGGATGCCTTCGGTGGCATCAGCCCGGACCTGATCCAATACTTCTCCCGTCGTGATTTTATCGATGCTGGAGAGCCGGAAGTCGGTGCCATTATGCTGTTCAGCGGCATGGGTGGCAGCGAGATGCCGGGGGTGATCCGTGAAATCTCTGGTGATTCGATCACTGTGGATTTCAACCATCCGCTGGCGGGCGCAGGCATTCAATTTCGATATTGAAGTGCTGGAGATCGATCCGCAGCTGGAGGGGACCATGCAAATCCTGTTAGCTAACCCACGCGGTTTCTGTGCAGGCGTGGATCGTGCCATTAGTATCGTAGAGCGCGCGCTGGAAATGTACGGCGCGCCTATCTATGTTCGCCATGAAGTGGTGCATAACCGCTATGTGGTGAGCAGCCTGCGCGAGCGCGGTGCTATCTTTATCGAAGAAATCAGTGAAGTGCCGGATGATGCCATTCTCATCTTCTCTGCCCATGGTGTGTCGCAGGCGGTTCGTGCCGAAGCGAAGGCGCGTAACCTGACCATGCTGTTTGACGCCACCTGTCCGCTGGTGACCAAAGTGCATATGGAAGTGGCGCGCGCCAGCCGTAAAGGCGTTGAAGCCATCCTGATTGGCCATGCGGGGCATCCGGAAGTGGAAGGCACCATGGGGCAGTACAACAACCCCAACGGTGGCATGTATCTGGTGGAATCACCGGAAGACGTGTTCAAACTGCATGTCAAAGATGAAAGCAACCTGTGCTTTATGACCCAGACCACACTGTCGGTGGATGATACCTCCGACGTGATTGACGCGCTGCGTCAGCGCTTCCCGGCGATCATCGGTCCACGTAAAGATGATATCTGCTACGCCACCACGAATCGCCAGGAAGCGGTGCGTGTGCTGGCTCGCGACGCTGAAGTGGTGCTGGTCGTCGGGTCGAAAAACTCCTCCAACTCCAACCGTCTGGCGGAACTGGCGCAGCGTGCCGGTAAACTGGCAAAGCTGATCGATTCTGCCGACGATATTCAGGAAGAGTGGGTAAAAGACGTGACCACCATTGGCGTGACGGCGGGGGCTTCTGCGCCGGATATTCTGGTGCAGCAGGTGATTCAGCGTCTGCGCGAGTTCGGCGGTGAAGCGGCGATCGAGCTGATTGGCCGTGAAGAAAACATTGTGTTTGAAGTGCCGAAAGAGTTGCGCGTTGACGTGCGCAACGTGCAGTAACCCCTCCCTGGTAACGGCGCGATAAATCGCGCCGTTACATCATCCGCTCAGACCTATTTCCACCTGGTGAGATTGCTTTTACTGATAATCTGACGCGGCTGGCATAAAATTCTAATTATCCCTTTTTTATTGTGGCGTGACTGTTATCTCACCGTTAACCTGTTTGCGCTTTGCATGCATAGTTTTGTATCAGGAATGAATAAATATGAGTGAAATCCGCATTGCTATTGTTGGTGCGCCGGGTCGTATGGGACGCAATTTGATTCAGGCTGCGCAGCAGGCGGAAGGCGTAGTATTAGGTGCCGCGCTGGCACGCAGCGGTTCATCGCTGATCGGCAGCGACGCCGGTGAACTGGCGGGCATCGGTAAAACCGGGGTGTTGGTCACCGCCGATTTACAGCAGGTCGTAGATGATTTTGACGTGCTGATCGACTTCACCCGCCCGGAAGGCACGCTGGAGTACCTGGCCTTCTGCCGTCAGCATCAGAAAGCGATGGTGATTGGCACCACCGGTTTTGATGAAGCCGGTAAAGCAGCGATTCGCGCGGCGGCGGAAGAGATTGGCATCGTGTTCGCCGCAAACTTCAGCGTGGGTGTAAACCTGGTGCTGGAGCTGCTGAAACAAGCGGCGAAAGTGATGGGCGATTACGCTGATATTGAAATCGTTGAAGCGCATCACCGTCACAAAGTTGATGCACCATCAGGGACGGCGCTGGCAATGGGTGAAGCGATTGCCGAAGCGATGGACTGGAAACTGGACGAGCACGCGGTCTACGCGCGTGAAGGCCATACCGGTGAGCGCAAAGCGCAGACCATCGGTTTCGCTACCGTCCGTGCAGGCGATATCGTCGGCGAGCATACCGCGATGTTTGCAGATATTGGCGAACGCGTAGAGATTACCCACAAGGCTTCCAGCCGCATGACCTTTGCAAATGGAGCTGTTAAAGCTGCTTTTTGGCTTAAAGACAAGAAATCTGGCCTTTATGATATGCGTGATGTGCTGGATTTATCGATGTTGTGAGTGTTGTGAACCATCGTGATGTGGTTATTTCAATCGGTAAGACATTGATTGAATAGGGCAATATTATTATTGCCCTTTATTTTGTCTTTAAAATGACGATTATGCATCTGTTTCTGTTTGAAGTGTGTTTTTTTCTGTACTTGCGATCGTTTTTCATCCTGTAAATCATCATTTTTGACCATTTGGTCAAAAATTTTCTCCCGCTAGCACCCTTTTAAGATTATTTCCGCCTCGCAACCGTTTATTTTTCCCAGTTGTCTCGCTCTTTTGTCGCTTATTGTGGATTTTAACATTCAGTTGCCCGAAAAAAGCAAAAAAATACCGTCTCAGGGTAGACAAGGTGCAGGTCGATCATTAGAATGCGCGCAATTTGCCAAAAATCGACCAGTCAGGCGGTTTTTGCATTGATTCAGGACAGTATTTTGAATTAATATGCAAATATTGTGACTGTTTATTCCCTGGAGGATGTTTTGATTAAGTCAGCGCTCTTGGTTCTGGAAGACGGAACCCAATTCCACGGTCGGGCCATCGGGGCAACGGGATCGGCAGTGGGGGAGGTCGTTTTCAACACGTCAATGACCGGTTATCAAGAAATCCTCACTGATCCCTCCTATTCCCGCCAGATCGTCACCCTCACTTATCCCCATATCGGCAATGTTGGCGCTAACGCCGCCGACGAAGAATCCAGCCAAATTCATGCTCAGGGCCTCGTTATTCGCGATCTGCCGCTGATTACCAGCAACTTCCGTAGTGAAGAAAGCCTGTCAGCCTATTTGCAGCGCAACAACATCGTCGCCATTGCCGATATCGATACCCGCAAGCTGACGCGTCTGCTGCGTGAAAAAGGGGCACAGAACGGCTGCATCATCGCCGGTGACAATCCGGATGCCGCGCTGGCGTTACAGAAAGCGCAGGCGTTCCCGGGTCTGAAAGGTATGGACCTGGCAAAAGAAGTGACGACGGCTGAAACCTATGCCTGGCAGCAGGGGAGCTGGACGCTACAGGGCGACCTGCCGGAGCAAAAATCCGCAGAAGAATTACCGTTCCACGTTGTCGCCTACGATTTTGGCGCCAAGCGCAACATTCTGCGTATGCTGGTGGATCGCGGCTGCCGCCTGACGGTGGTTCCGGCGCAAACTTCGGCGGAAGAGGTACTGAAGCTGAATCCGGACGGCATTTTCCTCTCCAATGGCCCGGGTGACCCGGAGCCGTGTGACTACGCTATCAACGCGATTCAGGCTTTCCTGAATACCGATATTCCGGTATTCGGCATCTGCCTCGGCCATCAGCTGCTGGCGCTGGCGAGCGGTGCGAAGACCATCAAAATGAAGCTGGGCCATCATGGTGGTAACCATCCGGTCAAAGATCTCGACAACAATACCGTGATGATCACTGCACAGAACCACGGTTTCGCCGTTGATGAAAGCAACTTACCCGCAAATCTGCGTGTGACCCATGTGTCACTGTTCGACCAGACCGTGCAGGGCATTCACCGTACCGATAAACCGGCCTTTAGCTTCCAGGGACACCCGGAAGCCAGCCCAGGCCCGCACGATGCAGCACCGCTGTTCGATCACTTTATCGAACTGATCGAAGCCTACCGTTCTAACGCGAAGTAATCAGGAGCTAACGATGCCAAAACGTACAGACATAAAATCCATCCTGATCCTTGGCGCAGGTCCGATCGTTATCGGCCAGGCATGTGAATTTGACTACTCCGGTGCGCAGGCGTGTAAAGCGCTGCGTGAAGAGGGCTACCGCGTCATTCTGGTGAACTCTAACCCGGCAACCATTATGACCGACCCGGAAATGGCCGATGCTACCTATATCGAGCCGATTCACTGGGAAGTGGTACGCAAAATCATTGAAAAAGAGCGCCCGGATGCGGTTCTGCCGACCATGGGTGGCCAGACAGCGCTGAACTGTGCGCTGGAGCTGGAACGCCAGGGCGTGCTGGCAGAGTTCGGTGTGACCATGATTGGTGCCACCGCCGACGCCATTGATAAAGCCGAAGACCGCCGTCGTTTTGACGTGGCGATGAAAAGCATTGGTCTGGATACCGCGCGTTCGGGTATCGCGCACACCATGGAAGAAGCGCTGGCCGTGGCCGAAGACGTTGGCTTCCCGTGCATTATCCGTCCTTCTTTCACCATGGGCGGCACCGGTGGCGGTATCGCGTATAACCGTGAAGAATTTGAAGAGATTTGCGAACGCGGTCTGGATCTGTCGCCGACCAATGAGCTGCTGATTGACGAGTCGCTGATTGGCTGGAAAGAGTACGAGATGGAAGTGGTGCGTGATAAAAACGACAACTGCATCATCGTCTGCTCCATCGAAAACTTCGATGCGATGGGGATCCACACCGGTGACTCCATCACTGTGGCCCCGGCCCAGACCCTGACCGACAAAGAGTATCAAATCATGCGTAACGCCTCGCTGGCGGTACTGCGTGAAATCGGCGTTGAAACGGGCGGTTCCAACGTGCAGTTCTCGGTTAACCCGAAAGATGGTCGCCTGATCGTCATCGAAATGAACCCGCGCGTGTCACGTTCTTCGGCGCTGGCCTCCAAAGCGACCGGCTTCCCGATTGCTAAAGTGGCAGCAAAACTGGCGGTGGGCTTCACCCTCGACGAACTGATGAACGACATCACCGGTGGTCGTACCCCGGCCTCGTTTGAGCCGTCCATCGACTACGTTGTCACCAAGATTCCTCGTTTCAACTTCGAGAAGTTCGCTGGTGCCAACGATCGCCTGACTACCCAGATGAAATCTGTCGGTGAAGTGATGGCGATTGGCCGTACTTTCCAGGAGTCGATGCAGAAAGCGCTGCGCGGTCTGGAAGTGGGTGCCAACGGTTTCGACCCGAAAGTGAACCTGGACGATGCCGAAGCACTGACCCGTATCCGTCGCGAGCTGAAGGATGCCGGTTCCGACCGTATCTGGTACATCGCGGATGCGTTCCGTGCGGGTATGTCCGTTGATGGCGTCTTCAACCTGACCAATATCGACCGCTGGTTCCTGGTGCAGATTGAAGAACTGGTTCGTCTTGAAGAGCAGGTGGCGCGTGAAGGTGTGCAGGCGTTGGACTTTGCCTTCCTGCGTGCACTGAAGCGTAAAGGTTTTGCCGACGCACGTCTGGCAGCGTTGGCTGGCGTTGCAGAAGGTGAAATCCGTAAACTGCGTCAGCAGTTCAATCTGCACCCGGTTTATAAGCGTGTCGATACCTGTGCAGCAGAGTTCGCTACTGACACTGCTTATATGTACTCGACTTATGAAGAAGAGTGCGAAGCCAATCCGAACCAGGATCGCGACAAAATCATGGTGCTGGGCGGCGGTCCGAACCGTATCGGCCAGGGCATTGAGTTTGACTACTGCTGTGTCCATGCGGCGCTGGCGCTGCGTGAAGATGGTTTTGAGACCATCATGGTTAACTGTAACCCGGAAACCGTCTCAACTGACTACGACACCTCTGACCGTCTCTACTTCGAGCCGGTAACGCTGGAAGACGTGCTGGAAATCGTGCGTATCGAGCAGCCTAAGGGCGTGATCGTGCAGTACGGTGGTCAGACTCCGCTGAAACTGGCGCGCGCGCTGGAAGCGGCAGGTGTGCCGGTTATCGGCACCAGCCCGGATGCGATTGACCGTGCGGAAGACCGTGAGCGTTTCCAGCAGGCAGTTGAGCGTCTGAACCTGAAACAACCGGCCAACGCCACCGTCAGCACGCTGGAGCAGGCGGTAGAGAAAGCGGTCGGCATCGGCTATCCGCTGGTGGTTCGCCCATCCTACGTACTGGGTGGCCGGGCGATGGAAATTGTTTACGACGAAATCGACCTGAAGCGTTACTTCCAGACGGCGGTATCGGTTTCTAACGATGCACCGGTACTGCTGGACCGCTTCCTCGATGACGCGGTAGAAGTGGATGTGGATGCGATTTGCGACGGTGAGCGTGTGCTGATTGGCGGCATCATGGAACACATCGAGCAGGCGGGGGTGCACTCCGGTGACTCAGCCTGTTCACTGCCGGCTTACACCCTGAATGCGGATATCCAGAACGTGATGCGTCAGCAGGTGGAAAAACTGGCGTTCGAACTGAACGTGCGTGGTCTGATGAACGTGCAGTTCGCGGTGAAGGACAACGAGGTTTACCTGATTGAAGTGAACCCGCGTGCGGCACGTACCGTACCGTTCGTCTCTAAAGCGACCGGTGTCCCACTGGCGAAAGTGGCAGCGCGTGTGATGGCCGGTAAAACGCTGGCTGAGCAGGGCGTCACCAAAGAGGTGATTCCGCCGTACTACTCCGTGAAAGAAGTGGTGCTGCCGTTCAACAAATTCCAGGGCGTTGACCCGATCCTCGGCCCGGAAATGCGTTCTACCGGTGAGGTGATGGGTGTTGGTCGTACCTTCGCTGAAGCCTTCGCTAAAGCGATGCTGGGTGCGCAGAGCAACATGAAGAAATCAGGCCGTGCGCTGCTGTCGGTACGCGAAGGCGATAAGAAGCGTATCGTTGACCTCGCTGCGAAACTGCTGAAGTTTGGTTTCGAGCTGGATGCGACGCATGGTACGGCGGTGGTACTGGGGGAAGCCGGGATTAACCCGCGTCTGGTGAACAAGGTGCACGAAGGTCGTCCGCATATTCAGGATCGTCTGAAGAACGGCGAGTACACCTATATCGTTAACACCACCGCAGGTCGTCAGGCGATTGAAGATTCCAAACTGATTCGCCGCAGTGCGCTGCAATACAAAGTTCACTACGACACCACCCTGAACGGCGGTTTTGCCACCGCGATGGCGCTGAACGCAGATCCAACCGAGAAGGTGATTTCGGTGCAGGAAATGCATGCGCAAATCAATGGTTGATCTCTGAACGTTTGTTACAAATAACGGCTCCGAAAGGGGCCGTTATTTTCGCTATTGTTAATCGGTGCATAACATTAGTTTATGACAATATTATGATTTTAAGAATTTTTAGCGACTGGTGCGGTATTTTTTGTCTACACATTTATTAGCACGAATTTATAAATAGAAAGCGATACCGCTAGCCTTAGTATTCCAGTCGCTCATCTTTTCGAGCTTAACTGGGATAGATATAAAAAATGAAAATGCGTGCTTTCACTCTCACCGCCATTGCTGCGCTGGTCGCAGCGGCTCCTCTCGCCAGCCAGGCTGAAGTTACTCTTCTGAAGGCGGATCCGCAGGCTAACGATCCGCTTAGCCGTCTCACCTTCCAGGTCGGCGGCAGTATTCGTCCGCAGTTCCAGCATCAAGCCGGCGTAAGCGACCAATCTTACAAGCGTAATGGCTATGACGGCGGTTCCCGTTTCCGTTTCACCGCCAATTACTACCTGTTTGATGATGTAAGTTGGGTAGGTTACTACGAGCTGGGCGTTAACTTCCCGGCGTGGTGGGGCTGGGATAATCACTATGCCGACGGTGCGAACAACACCACCCGCCGTCAACTGTATACCGGCTTCAAGAGTGCCACTTGGGGTCAGCTGACTTTCGGTCAGCAGAACAGCGTCTACTATGATGTGGTCGGTGTGAAAACCGATATCTGGGACTACGATATGCTGGCCCAGGCACCCACCGTAGGTATCAACGGCGACTACGATGGTACCTACCGTGGACGTAAGATGCTGAAATACAAAAATACTTTCGGCAACGTTGATGTTTATGCTTCATATCTGTTTGCTGATAATGAACTGCTGCGTGGCAATTACCTGCGTTATAAGCGTAAAGGTGGCGGTTCGCTGGGTGTGGATTACCACATCAACAAAGACCTGACCTGGGGTACTGCGTGGAACTACACGCGTGCTGAAATGCGTAACACTTCAACGGGTGATGACAAAAATTACGACCAGAACATCTACGGTACGGCTCTGAGCTGGACACCGGATCACTGGACGCTTTCTGCTGGGGTTGGCTGGTATCAGAACTTCTCACCTACAGGCGTGAAAAATGCTCAGAACTACTTTGCTGACGATGCCTGGGGTGTGGAATACTTTGCGGGCTATAAATTCCCGATTGGTCAGTATGCGGTTAAATCCATCCAGCCGTACTTTATGGGTGACCGTCTGCAATACGTTAATGGTCGTGACTACCAGCGTATCGACAATGGTCTGGGTGTCTCGTTCCAGCTCGACTACGGCTTCCGTGTTGACTATGAATATGTGATCACTTCCAGCACTGACAAATCACTGGGTAACATGAATCTGGTGCGTCTGCGCTACGATTTCTAACCCTGTTACAACGGCTCCCGCGGGAGCCGTTTTCAATTGTCGCACGCAGTGCGCATTTCTTTACACGCCTGTACACGCCCGATCGTCTTTTCACGCTGCCTTGTGCCGTTTCACCACCCATTTATGGCGCCTCTTTCGGAAAATGGTGAGAAAAGCGGTGTAAAACTCTGTCCAATAACAAAAATGCGGTGGCAAAGGAGCTTTACGTAAATAGCGACTTCACCCTATCGACGAAAGTTTCGCCTTTACGTATGATGGCGCCAATTTTTTTCCTGTAGGTCTTTTAACATGATTAGTCTGATCGCGGCACTGGCAGCGGATCGCATCATCGGTATGGAAAATGCCATGCCCTGGAACCTGGCGGCTGATTTGGCCTGGTTCAAACGTAACACCCTGAATAAGCCCGTGATTATGGGGCGTCTGACTTTTGAATCTATTGGCCGTCCGTTACCGGGACGCCTGAATATTGTGGTCAGCAGCCAGCCGGGCACCCATGATGGCGTGACCTGGGTGACGTCACTGGAAGATGCGGTCAATGCCGCGGGTGATGCTGAAGAGGTGATGGTGATTGGTGGTGGGCGTATTTATGAGCAGATGCTGCCGCGCGCCGATCGTCTCTATCTCACCCACATTGACGCTGAAGTGGAAGGCGACACGCAATTCCCGGACTACGAACCGGATGAATGGCAGTCAACCTTCAGTGAATTCCATGATGCCGACGCCCAGAACTCACACAGTTACTGCTTCGAAATTCTGGAACGCCGCCGTTAATTAACGGCAGGTCGGTTTATCGCGCGAATTACACAAGACGCGCGATAAATCGCGCCGCTACGGATGCGGATGGGTTGCGCTCTGTGCCATCGCCTGTTCGCGGTTGGAATGCTGGACGTAATATTGCTGCGTTTCCCAGTGCAACAACGTTAGCGTGCCACCCCAGCAGCAGCCGGTATCAAGACCGATAATCCCTTCCGGTGTACCTTTGCCTTCCAGCGATGCCCAGTGACCAAACACCACGGTGTAATCCTGTGCTACCGGACTTGGGATCTTAAACCAGGGCTTGAGCGGAGGTGGGGCGGATTCCGGCGTATCTTTGCAGATCATATCCAGCTGGCCATTCGGGAAGCAGAAACGCATACGCGTCAGCGCGTTGGTGCTGAAACGCAGGCGTGACAGCCCACTTAGTTCTGGCGTCCAGTTATTCGGCATATCGCCATACATGGCATCGAGGAACAGCGGATAACTGTCGCTGGAGAGCACCGCTTCAACTTCGCGCGCGCACATTTTTGCTGTCGCCAGATCCCACTGCGGCGTGATACCCGCATGTGCCATCACCAGCTTTTTCTCTTCATCTACCTGCAACAATGGCTGGCGACGCAGCCAGTTGATCAACTCATCGGCATCGTCAGCTTCCAGCAGGGGAGTCAGGCGATCTTTTGGTTTATTGCGGCTGATACCGGCAAACACCGCCAGCAGATGCAGGTCGTGGTTGCCCAGCACCAGCCGTACGCAATCCCCCAGCGATTTCACATAGCGCAGTACGTCGAGAGAGCCGGGGCCGCGTGCCACCAGGTCACCGGTCAGCCACAGGGTATCCTGTTGCGGATCGAAATCAACCTGTGCCAAAAGGGCACGAAGCTCGTCGTAACAGCCGTGAATATCGCCAATCAGGTATGTACTCATTACGTCAGTCCGGTTAAAACGCGCCGCCCGGATGGACCGGGCGGAGAAGGATTAGTGGATGTGGGTTTGTACCGCAAGCCGGAATACCGGGATCTCGACAAAGAACTCTTCACCTTCCTCGTCGATCATCACGTAGTGGCCTTGCATGGTGCCCATCGGCGTTTCAAGGATCGCGCCGCTGGTATATTGAAATTCGTTGCCCGGGGCGATATGAGGCTGCTCGCCAACCACACCTTCGCCCTGAACTTCGGTCTGACGGCCATTACCGTTGGTGATCAACCAGTATCGGCCGCGTAGCTGGACGCTGTTGCGTCCCAGATTGCGGATGGTGATGGTGTAGGCAAACACGTAGCGCTCCTCGTCAGGTGACGATTGCGACTCCACATACAGGCTTTGTACCTGGATACAGACGCGGGCCAGTTCACTCATGCACTCAGTTCTCCGGGGTTGCTGCCTGATGATTGCCAAGCCAGTTGGCCAGTTGACAATACTGCGCCACCGAGACGTTTTCTGCACGCAGGGTCGCATCAATATTCAGTGCATCCAGCGCACCCGCAGTAAACAGGTGACTCAGGCTATTGCGCAGCGTTTTACGGCGCTGACCAAAGGCTTCAGTCGTAATGCGGCTGAGCAGACGCACATCACTGACCGGATGTTGCGGCTGGGTAAAAGGCACCAGGCGTACCACCGCAGAGTCCACTTTGGGCGGTGGTGTGAAAGATTGTGGCGGCACTTCCAGCACCGGAATCACCTGACAATAATACTGCGCCATCACGCTGAGTCGACCATAGGCTTTGCTGCCCGGTCCGGCCACCAGACGATTGACCACTTCTTTCTGCAGCATGAAGTGCATATCTTTAATCGAACCAGTATAGCTGAAAAGGTGGAACATCAGCGGGGTGGAAATGTTGTACGGCAGGTTGCCAAAAACACGCAACGGCTGGCCTTTCTCCTGCGCCAGCGCAGAGAAATCAAAGGTCATCGCATCCTGCTGGAAGATGGTCAGTTTAGGACCGAGGAACGGATGCGTTTGCAAACGTGCGGCAAGGTCGCGGTCCAGTTCCACCACGGTCAGTGCATCCAGACGCTCGCCCACCGGCTCAGTCAATGCGCCAAGGCCAGGGCCTATCTCCACCAGGGCTTCACCTTTTTGCGGATGAATGGCGGAGACGATGCTGTCGATAATGTACTGATCGTTCAGGAAGTTTTGCCCGAAACGTTTACGGGCGTAATGCCCCTGATGGACGCGATTATTCATTACTGCTCTTGATCATAGTGATGGCGAGGTTAAGCGCCGTAATAAAGCTGCCCGGTTCCGCCTGGCCCAGTCCGGCCAATTCCAGCGCGGTACCGTGGTCAACGGAGGTACGGATAAAGGGCAGGCCCAGCGTGATATTTACCGCACGGCCAAACCCCTGAAATTTTAGCACTGGCAGGCCCTGATCGTGATACATCGCCAGTACCGCATCCGCATGTTGCAGATATTTGGGCTGGAACAGGGTGTCAGCGGGGAGCGGGCCGGTCAACTGGATGCCTTGCTGGCGTAATTCGTCCAGCGCCGGAATGAGGGTATCGATCTCTTCGCGGCCCATATGGCCGCCTTCGCCCGCGTGCGGATTCAGGCCGCAGACGAAAATATGCGGATTCGGCAGACCGAATTTCTGCTGCATATCGCGATGCAAAATGGTGATCACTTCATGCAGGCTGTCACGGGTGATGGCTGCCGAGACATCTTTGAGCGGCAAATGGGTGGTCGCCAGCGCTACCCGAAGCTCTTCGGTCGCCAGCATCATCACCACGCGATCACCGCCAGCGCGATCGGCAAAAAACTCGGTATGCCCGGTAAAGGGGATACCGGCATCGTTGATCACACCTTTGTGCACCGGACCGGTAATCAGGGCAGCAAATTCACCATTCAGACAACCGTCACAGGCGCGCGCCAGGGTTTCCAGCACGTAGTGGCTGTTGGCGACCGTCAACTCACCGGGGGTGACAGGCTGGGCGGTATCGACCTGTAACAGCGTCAGCGAACCGGCTTGCTGCGGCTGGGGCGCGACACCGGGCTGGTAATCGCGCAGCGTCAGCGGTAAACCCAGCTGTGCCGCGCGGCGACGCAACAGCTCGCCGTCGGCACACACCACCAGTTCAACTGGCCAGTCACGCTGGGCCAGTTGCACGGTTAAATCAGGACCAATCCCGGCAGGCTCGCCGGGAGTGATCACCACACGATAATTACTGACCATTGTTATCCAGAATCTTCACGTAAGCACTGGCGCGCTGTTCCTGCATCCAGGTTTGCGCTTCTTCCGTGAATTTACGGTTAAACAGCATACGATAGGCACGTTCTTTCTGCGCGGCGTCAGTTTTATCAACCTGACGGGTATCCAGCAGCTGAATCAGGTGCCAGCCAAACGACGAGTGAACCGGCTGGCTGGTCTGGCCTTTCTGCAGACGCATTAACGCATCGCGGAATGCCGGATCAAACGCTTCCGGAGAGGTCCAGCCCAGATCGCCACCCTGGTTCGCTGAACCCGGGTCGTCCGAATATTGTTTGGCTGCCGCTGCGAAAGTGGTCTTACCGCTGCGAATATCAGCGGCGATCTCTTCCAGCTTAGCGCGTGCCTGGTCGTCAGTCAGGATCGGTGACGGTTTCAGCAGGATATGACGCGCATGCACCTCGGTGACGGAGATGTTTTTGCTCTCACCACGCAGATCGTTCACTTTCAGGATATGGAAGCCAACGCCTGAGCGGATAGGGCCGACCACATCACCTTTCTTCGCGGTTGCCAGTGCCTGAGAGAACAGGGTCGGCAGCTCTTCAATTTTGGCCCAACCCATATTGCCGCCTTTCAGCGCCTGCGGATCAGCAGAATAGGTCACCGCCAGCTTGCCGAAGTCAGCGCCTTTTTTCAGTTCACCCACCAGCTGATGAGCCAGAGCTTCCTGATCATCAACCTGTTTCTGCGTGGGGTTTTCCGGCAGCGGCAGCAGGATCTGGCTCACGTTCAACTCAGTACCCTGGGTGTTCTGTGAACCCACCTGCTTCGCCAGCGTATCCACTTCCTGCGGCAGAATGGTGACGCGACGACGGACTTCATTGTTACGTACTTCAGAGATCATCATCTCTTTACGGATCTGCGCACGGTACTCGTTGTAGTTAATACCATCGTAGGCGATGCGGCTGCGCAGTTGATCAAGGGTCATATGGTTCTGCGCGGCGATGTTCTGGATCGCTTCATCCAGCTGCTGATCGCTGATCTGCAGGCCCGCTTTTTCACCCATTTGCAGAATGATGCTATCCATGATCTGGCGTTCAAGGATCTGATGACGCAGGGTGTTGTCATCCGGAAGTTGCTGATGGGCCTGCTGTGCCTGTGCTTTCACTGTGCGCAGCATGCTATCAACATCACTCTCCAGCACCACGCCGTTATTCACAACGGCGGCAACTTTGTCTACCATTTGCGGGGCTGCGAACGCGGTGTTAGCGACAACCGCCACACCAAGAATCAGCATTCTCCAGTTCTTCATACTTTATCCATTGTTGTTTCCGCACTGCGGGATAGCCTGTCAAACATCACAACATCAGAAACCCTGCTGGTAAGGGATAATGCCCTGACGCAGCATTTGATGGGTGCCTAAGCCATAGTCGGAGCTAAGGCCACGTAGCTCAATGTTGAATGAGATTTGGTTGTCATACTTACTTTCGTTGTTTTCCCAACCGTTGATTTTGCGCTCGTAGCCAAGACGGATCGCGTAGCAGCAGGAGCTATACTGCAGGCCCAGCAACTGATCAGCCGGTTTGCTGTTGCGGGTGTCGTAGTAATACGCACCCACCAGCGACCAGGCATCAGCAATCGGCCAGCTGGCAGTAGCACCCACCTGGGATATCCCGTTTTTATAGATCGGGTTAGTCAGCAGACTTGAATCATTCAGCGCCTGCGCCACGTATTCCGGGCTGCTGTAGCGGTAGCTCAGCTGCACCATACGGTCAGCGTCCTGACGATACTCCAGCACCGCATTGCCCTGCGCTACGTTATCAAGGCGGGTATCGTATTGCAGCCCGCCACGCACGGCCCAGCGATCGCTTACCTTCCAGTAAGTGTCACCGGCCCAGATCAGGCTGCCGGTGTCATCTTCATCACTGGTCTGGTTAACACCAGTCCGCGATGGGGTAAACGAGTAGATTTGACCCACAGAAACGTTAAAACGTTCAACCAGATCGTTATCATAAATTCGGGTGGTGACACCGGTTGCCACCTGATTGGCTGAAGCGATGCGATCGAGGCCACTGTAGGTGCGATCGCGGAACAGACCGGTGTAGTCGGTTTGCAGCAGCGTTGAGTCATATGGGTAGATACTGCTCTGGTCACGGTACGGAATATAGAGGTACTGTACGCGCGGTTCCAGCGTCTGGGTGTAGCCCTCAGCCCAGTCCATATCGCGGTCAAACACCAAACGCCCGTCCACTTTAAACTGTGGCAGCGTGCGGTTGACGGAATCTTTCAGCAAACCGCTGGCGGTGCGATCGTATGATGCGCTGTTGTAATAATCGAGGCCGTCCTGCTGGTAATGCGTAGCGAGGAATTTGGCTTCGGTATCGAGGCTGGCCCAGCCATTCGACAACGGCAGATCCAGCGTCGGTTCGATATGCAGACGCGTCGCTTCTGGCATCCGGCTATTGACGTTGGTGAATTTCACCGCCTGCGCATAAATATGTCCATCAAACGGCCCGATATCGTTCTGATAGAAATTCAGATCGAGCTGCGGCATCGCGCGGTAAACGTTGCTGGTACTGGTGCTGCCAAAGACCTGGAAGTCTTTGGTAGAAAGTGTCGCGTCCCAGTTAGTATCCGCATAGCCTACGCTGAATTTCTGCGTCGCATAGCCATCAGTGGAGCTGTAGTACTTCGACGTGAGATCGGTGAAGTAGTAAGGATCGCTGACTTTGGTGTAGTCGGCGTTGAAGCGCCAGTGTTGATCGTAAACACCCGCGTGACGCCAGTAGAACAGCCAGCGATCGGAGCTGGCATCCTGCGAAATGCCGCGCACCGCTTTATCGTTATCGTACTGTTTGTCTGATGGCAGATAATCGAATTCCATCAAACCGCCACCGAACTCGCTCAGATAACGGAATTCGTTCTGCAACTGCATGCCGCGCTTACTCATGTAGTGCGGCGTAATGGTGGCATCGGCCTGCGGCGCAATGTTCCAGTAATACGGCAGCATGAACTCGAAGCCATTGGTGCTGCTGTATTTTGCGTTAGGGATCAGGAAACCGGAACGACGACGATCGCCAATCGGCAGCTGCATATATGGGCTGTAGAACACCGGCACATTGCCCAGTTTGAAGCGCGCGTTCCATATCTCCGCCACTTCTTCCTGGCGGTCCTGAATCACTTCAGAACCGACCACGCTCCAGCTATTGGAGCCAGGCAGGCACGAGGTAAAGCTGCCGTTTTCGAGGATGGTATAACGATTGTCGCCGCGCAGTTTCATCTGGTCAGCATCACCACGCCCCTGACGGCCCACCATTTGATAGGTGCCGTTCCAGACGTTGGTGTCTTTGGTGTTCAGATTTGACCAGGCTTTCGGACCTTTCAGGATGACCTGATTGTCGTCGTAGTGCACATTACCCAACGCATCAACAGTACGCACCGGCGTCGTTTGCCCATCCTGCTGACGCTGATGCAGCTGAACTTCGTCGGCATTCAGGCGGCTGTTACCCTGCTGTACATCGACATTGCCGGTGAACACCGCGTCGTTGGGATAGTTCCCTTTAGAGGTGTCAGAATGAATCGTGACGGGCAGCGAGTTCGTGTCTTTACTCTCCACCAACGGGCGGTTAAAGCTCGGCACGCCCAGCATACACTGCGACATTAAGTCGTCGGCCAGTGAATACTGACTGTATAACGCTGCACCAATCATGGTAGCCAGCACGGTAGGTATACGTTTTTTCATACGCGGTTTCGATAATTCCATGAAAACTGGCATCATGCCGACAATCCGGTCAGAGACTAACTTACTGCCCGGCGTTGCGCCAGTGTTAATCCTTGTCTGTCCGCGTTGCCGTTAGGCGCTGAGATAAATGACAGGTATGATAATGCAATTTTCAGCCGCAAGCATGGCGAATTGAGGAGTTTATGCGCTACTGGGGAAAAGTAATTGGTCTGGCTTTGGGCTTGCTATCCGGGCTGGGCTTTTGGGGCATCGTACTGGGTCTCATCATTGGTCATATGTTTGATAAAGTGCGCAGCGTTAAAGGACAAGGCTATTTCGCCAACAACCAGACCCGCCAGACACTGTTTTTTAGCACCACTTTTCAGGTGATGGGCCATTTGACCAAGTCAAAAGGGCGTGTCACCGAAGCGGATATTCAGATTGCTTCCTTGCTGATGGACCGGATGCAGCTGCATGGCGATGCGCGTACCGCCGCGCAGCGTGCTTTCCGTGAAGGGAAACAGGGTGACTATCCATTACGCAATAAATTGCGTGAACTGCGCAGTGCCTGTTTTGGTCGTTTTGATCTGATTCGGATGTTTCTGGAAATTCAGATTCAGGCGGCGTTTGCCGATGGTTCGCTGCATCCGAATGAGCGGCAGGTGTTGTACGTTATCGCTGAGGAGCTTGGCATTTCGCGGATGCAGTTTGACCAGTTCCTGCGCATGATGGAAGGCGGCCAGCAATTTGGCGGTGGCGGTTCTTCTTACAGCGGTGGGGGATTCCAGCAGGCCAAACGGGGTCCGACGCTGGAAGATGCCTGTAGCGTGCTGGGCGTGAAAAGCAGTGACGACAGCACCACTATTAAACGTGCTTACCGTAAGCTGATGTCGGAACATCATCCGGATAAGCTGGTGGCGAAAGGGCTGCCGCCGGAGATGATGGAGATGGCGAAGCAGAAAGCGCAGGAAATTCAGGCGGCTTACGATCTGATTCGTAAGGAAAAAGGATTTAAATAAATCCTTTCCTCCTGTGTAGCGGCGCGATTTATCGCGCAGTTTTTTCCAGCCACGCGCACGAATTGCGCGAGAAATTGCGCCGCTACGACAAAGGTCAGAAGTCAGCTGGCTGGCGAAACGTCATGCTGTTACCAAACGCCGGATGGGTAATGGTGAGCGACTCAGCATGCAGCAGCAGGCGCTGAGCCATTGCCAGCGCTTCCGGTGGCGCATAGAAGCGGTCACCGAGAATCGGATGCCCCAGCGCCAGCAGATGCACGCGCAGCTGGTGCGAGCGTCCGGTGATGGGCTTCAGCGCCACGCGCGCGCTGTTATCCGCGTCATACGCCAATACCTGATATTCCGTCTGCGCCGGTTTTCCCGTCTCGAAACACACCTTTTGCTTTGGCCGGTTCGGCCAGTCACAAATCAGCGGCAGATCGATTAACCCTTTCTCCTGCGCCGGGTGGCCCCAGACGCGCGCGACATATTGTTTGGCGGGTTCGCGTTCGCGGAACTGGCGCTTCAGCTCACGTTCCGCCGCTTTGTTCAGTGCCACCACGATCACGCCGCTGGTGGCCATGTCCAGACGATGCACCGATTCAGCCTGTGGATAATCGCGCTGGATGCGCGTCATCACGCTGTCTTTATGCTCATCGAGGCGGCCCGGCACCGACAGCAAACCACTCGGCTTGTTGACCACCATAATGTGGTCGTCCTGATACAGGATATGCAGCCAGGGTTCGAGCGGTGGGTTATAAGGTTCCATCAGCAGTTCCGTAAGGGGCCTGACGGCCCCGTTCAGTTATTGGTGCGTCACCACAATCAGACGTAACGCATCAAGACGCCAGCCTGCTTCACCGAGACTTGCCAGCACCTGACGACGGTTGCTTTCCAGCGCGTCAACCTCATCATCACGGATGTTGGGGTTGACGGCGCGCAGCGCTTCGAGACGTGACAGCTCCGCACTCAGCTTCTCATCGGCTTCCACTTTGGCTGCGGCGATCACCGCCTGGGCTTCCGGTATTACGGCGCTTTCGGCCAGCGTCAGAATCTGATGCACATCCTGCTGGACGGCATTAACCAGCTTGCTGCCGGTATGACGATTCACCGCGTTCAACTGGCGGTTAAAGCTTTCGAACTCCACCTTCGTCGCCAGATTGTTGCCGCTGCGATCCATTAGCAGACGAACCGGCGTTGGCGGCAGGAAGCGGGTCAGTTGCAGATGTTTCGGTGCCTGTGCTTCCACGACGTAGATCATCTCAAGGAGCAGGGTGCCGACCGGCAACGCTTTGTTTTTCAGCAACGACAGCGCACAGCTGCCGGTATCGCCGGAAAGAATCAAATCCAGCCCGTTGCGGATCAGCGGGTGCTCCCAGGTAATGAACTGGGTATCTTCGCGCGACAGTGCCTGGTTGCGGTTGAAGGTGACGGTGCAGCCATCTTCCGGCAGGCCTGGGAAATCCGGCACCAGCATATGATCGGACGGCGTCAGTACGATCAGGTTATCGCTACGATCTTCCTGATTGATGCCAACGATATCGAACAGGTTGAGGGCAAAATTGACCAGACCGGTATCATTGTCCTGCTCGGCAATGGCGTCGGCCAGCGCCTGGGCGGCATCTCCCCCGTTGGAGTTTTGCTCCAGCAGACGGTCGCGTCCCTGTTCCAGCTGGATTTTCAGCTGGTCATGCTGCTTGCGACACTCAGTGATAAATTCATCCAGCCCCTGTGGATTTTCCGGTGCCGCCAGGTATTCAATCAGTTGATTGTAAACGCTGTCGTAAATGGTGCGGCCGGTAGGGCAGGTGTGCTCAAACGCGTCCAGACCTTCGTGGTACCAGCGCAGCAGCACCGCCTGGGCGGTTTTTTCCAGCCACGGCACCAGAATCTGGATATCGTGCGCCTGGCCGATACGGTCGAGACGGCCTATACGCTGCTCCAGCAGGTCCGGGTTGAACGGCAGGTCAAACATCACCAGACGGCTGGCAAACTGGAAGTTGCGGCCTTCAGAACCGATTTCCGAGCACAGCAGCACCTGTGCGCCATCTTCTTCGGAGGCAAACCAGGCCGCGGCACGGTCGCGTTCAATGATCGACAGACCTTCATGGAATACCGCTGCACGGATGCCTTCGCGCTCACGTAGTACCTGCTCAAGTTGCAGGGCGGTGGCGGCTTTGGCGCAAATCACCAGCACTTTCTCTTTACGGTTGCTGGTGAGGTAGCCCATCAGCCACTCAACGCGCGGATCGAAGTTCCACCAGGTGCCACTGTCACCTTCAAACTCCTGATAAATCTGCTCGGGGTAGAGCATGTCACGTGCGCGTTCTTCGGCGCTTTTGCGTGCCCCCATAATGCCGGAGACTTTAATCGCCGTCTGGTACTGCGCGGGCAGCGGCAGGCGAATCTGGTGCAGTTCGCGTTTCGGGAAGCCTTTCACGCCGTTACGGGTGTTGCGGAACAGCACGCGGCTGGTGCCGTGGCGGTCCATCAACATCGAGATCAGTTCTTTACGTGCATCTTCTTTGCCATCGCGGTCGCTATTCGCCACCTGCAACAACGGTTCGATATCCTGCTCACCGACCAGATCGTTAATCAGGTTCATCTCATCTTTGGAGATGGATTTGTCGGCCAGCAGCGTGCTGACTGCATCCGCCACCGGACGGTAGTGCTGCTGCTCAGCGACAAACTGGCTGAAATCGTGGAAGCGATTAGGATCGAGCAGGCGCAGACGGGCAAAGTGACTTTCCAGGCCGAGCTGCTCCGGCGTGGCGGTCAGCAGTAACACGCCGGGGGTTTGTTCCGCCAGCTGTTCAATCACCTGATATTCGCGGCTTGGCGCATCTTCGCTCCAGGCCAGATGGTGCGCTTCATCCACCACCAGCAAATCCCAGGCGGCATCGGCCAGCTGTTCCAGACGCTGCTTGTTACGGCGCACAAAATCGAGGGAGCAGATGATCAGTTGTTCGGTATCGAACGGGTTATCGCTGTCATGCTGGGCTTCGGTGTAGCGGCCGTCATCAAACAGCGCAAAGCGCAGATTGAAGCGGCGTAGCATTTCCACCAGCCACTGATGTTGCAGGGTTTCCGGCACCACAATCAGCACGCGTTCAGCCCGGCCTGCCAGCAGTTGTTGCTGGATGATCATCCCGGCTTCGATGGTTTTACCGAGGCCTACTTCGTCGGCCAGCAGTACGCGAGGGGCGTGGCGACGGCCGACATCGTGCGCAATGTGCAGCTGATGCGGGATCAGGTTAGTACGCATGCCGCGCAGGCCGCTGGTGGGCAGGTTGTACTGCTCACTCTGATATTTACGGGCGCGGAAGCGCAGCGCAAAGCGGTCCATTCGGTCCAGCTGACCGGCGAACAGACGATCCTGCGGTTTGCTGAACACCAGTTTGCTGTCGAGCATCACCTCGCGCATCAACACGTTAGCTTCTTCGGTATCGAGGCGCGTGCCGATGTAGGTGATTAAATCGTTTTCGTTGCGAACTTCGTCAACGCGCATCTGCCAGCCTTCGTGGCTGGTGACGGTATCACCCGGATTGAAGATAACGCGGGTAACGGGAGAATCGTTACGGGCATACAGGCGGTTTTCGCCGGTTGCCGGAAACATCAGGGTGATCATGCGCGTATCCAGCGCAACTACCGTTCCCAGTCCCAGTTCACTTTCCGTATCACTTATCCAGCGTTGACCCAGTGTAAAAACCATATATTTTTTGCTCGACTCTCTGTCATGTCATGAAGATGTGCACCCGCTCTCAGGCAAAGCACTCCCGCCAAACAAGATGGTTTGGGAAGGCATCGATGCGGTGAGATTCAGGAAGGGCGCTATGGTACTGGATGACAGGGGTTTCGTCACCTGTCAAAAAAGCCCCAACTGCCCGGTAATCAGTGTAGCAAAATCATCGCCGACGAAGGGTAAAATGCCTTCAGCCACCGGTTGTAGCTGCTTTGACACATAGTGATCATAGTCGAGTGGCGTGCTGCGCGCCTCCAGTGGCTCCGGGCCTGCGGTGGCGATGACATAGCGGATGGAGCCGCCATTTTGATACTGCAACGGACGTCCTAACTTGTGATTAACCTCATCGGCCTGCCGGGCGGCACGCACATGCGGTGGCACGTTACGTTCATAATCTTTTAGCGGGCGGCGCAGGCGTTTTTTATAGACCAGCAAATCATCAAGTTCACCTGCCAGCAACTGTGCCACGGTATCGCGAATATAATCCTGCCAGGGTTCACCACGAAAAATGCGGCCATACAGCGTTTGCTGAAACTGCTGCGCCAGCGGGGTCCAGTCGGTCCGCACCGATTCCAGCCCCTTAAACACCAGCCGTTCCGTCCCTGCAGAGCGAATCAATCCGGCATAGCGTTTTTTGCTGCCCTGTTCGGCACCCCGAATGGTGGGCATTAGGAAACGGCTGAAATGGTTTTCGTACTCCAGCTCCAGCGCGCTGTCGAGAGCGTAGGTCTGCTGCAAATGGTTTTTCCACCAGCCATTGACGTGATCGGCCAGCTGACGGCCAATCTCCGCCGCTTGTTCCTCGCTGTGCGCACCTTTCAGCCAGACAAAGGTGGAATCGGTATCGCCATAAATTACGTCGTAGCCCTCGGCCTCAATCAGCTCGCGCGTTTGCTGCATAATGGCGTGGCCGCGCAGGGTGATCGATGACGCGAGGCGCGGATCGAAAAAGCGGCAGGCGCTGGTGCCCAGCACACCGTAAAAAGCGTTCATGATAATTTTCAGCGCCTGCGACAGCGGCCTATTGTGCTGACGCTTGGCCTGCTCGCGGCCCTGCCAGATCTGTTCAACAATGGCTGGCAGGCAGTGGGTTTGACGGGAAAAACGTGCGCCGCGAAAGCCGGGCACCGAGTTGGCATCATCCGGGTGTGCCAGTCCTTCCACAAGCCCGACCGGATCGATCAGGAAGGTACGGATAATTGACGGGTAGAGGCTTTTGTAATCCAACACCAGCACCGAATCGTACAGCCCTGGGCGCGAGTCCATCACATAACCGCCGGGGCTGGCTTCGGGGGTGACTTCACCGAGATTAGGCGCAACGAATCCGGCGCGATGCATCCGCGGAATGTAGAGATGGCCAAAAGCGGCCACCGAGCCGCCGTGGCGATCCACCGCCAGCCCGTTAACGGTGGCGCGTTCCAGCAGAAACGGCATGATGGCGGTATGCTGGAAAATGCGCGTTACCAGCTCGCAATCTTTCAGGTTATAGCGTGCCAGCGCGGGTTTATCATGAGCGAAGCGCCAGTTAATCTCCTCCATACGCTGCCACGGATTGTCGATGGCTTTGCCTTCGCCCAGTAATTCACGCGACACCGCTTCGAGGCTGAAGGAGGGGAAATCCCAGAAGGCAGATTTTAACGCCTCAATACCATCAACAATCAGGCGGCCGGTGGCCTGGGCGAAGAAGACGCCGGGTTTGAAACCGTGTTCGCGCCACTCCAGCGCTTGTTGCTGGCGGCCCAGGCGTAACGGGATACCGTAGCGATCGGCATGTTTTTGCAGCACGCGCAGATCGAACTGCACCAGGTTCCAGCCAATGATCACATCCGGTTCATGGCGGGCAAACCAGGCATTCAGCTGCTCCAGCAGCTTCGGGCGGCTCTCGACATAAATCAGTTCGAAATCAAGCGCGCTGGCATCGCCGTTCGGCGGGCCGAGCATAAACACCTGACGCTGACCACACCCCTCTAACCCGATGCAATACAGCTCGCCGTGCTCGGTGGTTTCAATATCCAGCGACACCCAGGAAAGCTGCGGTCGGTAGTCGGGATGGGGTTTAAGACGCGTATTCACCACACTGTCGCCACGTACATCGCCGCTGAACCACACCGGCGCGGTGATAAAGCGCTCCATCAGGTAGCGCTCCGGCGGGCGAATATCCGCTTCATAGACCGGGATGCCGTTTTCCCGCAGGCGTTTTTCCAGGTTTTGCAACTGGCGGTAGCTGCGGCAATAGAGGCCCAGCACCGGGCGGCGGCGGAAATCTTTCAGCGTCAGGGATTGCAGGCGGGTATGGCGCTCATCACGCAGCAGCGCTTCAATCCGGGGTTGAAACTCGCTCGGGACAAAAGCCACCGACTCCTGAGCAGGCAGAACCACGCGCTGTGCGCCCTGGTCGGTCGCCAGCCATAGCACCACTTCGCTGCCTGTGGGGGTGTCTCGCCAGTGTCGGGTAAGCAGAAATCCTGCGCGTGGATCGGTCACGGTAACTCCAGGTGTGAATACCCCTTAAGTGTATCATGGATGTTTATACAGTGTCTGTTGCTTGCTTAAACTGTCAGCATAACGTCAACATTGATGTACAAATCTTGCCTTGACGCTGTGGCGCTGGCTCTGGACAATCCAGCCTTCATATTCCGCAGAGGAAATTTATGGAAGCCTGGGTACAACATCTCTTTACGCAATCTCTGGAATGGGCACTGTTTGCTGTGGCGCTGGTGACCTTTCTGGAGTCACTGGCCTTCGTGGGATTGCTACTGCCGGGCACGGTTTTAATGGCGAGTCTCGGAGCACTGGTGGGCAGCGGCCAGATTGGTCTTTATCCCGCCTGGGCCGCCGGTCTGGTCGGATGCCTGATTGGTGACTGGGTGTCCTACGGCATTGGCTGGAGATTTCAGGGACCGCTGCATCGCTGGAAATATCTGCAAAAATACCGTGGGCTGCTGGATAAAACTGAGCATGCGCTGCATCAGCACAGCATGTTTACCATCCTGGTGGGCCGTTTTGTCGGGCCGACGCGTCCGCTGATCCCGCTGGCTGCGGGGATGCTGGAGCTGCCGGTACGCAAGTTTCTGCCACCCAATATCATCGGTTGCATCCTGTGGCCGCCAGCCTACCTGATGCCAGGCATTCTGGCGGGGGTGGCGATTGATGTGCCCAAAGCGGCGCAAGGTGGCCACTTTACCTGGCTGTTGTTGCTGGTGGCACTGCTGGTATGGCTGGGGTTCTGGCTGTGCTGGCGCTGGTGGCGTAGCGGTAAATCGGTCGACTGGGCAACGGCATATCTGCCTGCGGCGCGTCTGCGCTGGCTGGCTCCGTTAGCCGCGCTGATCGGGCTGGCGGCGTTTGTCGCGATTCAGTTCCATCCGATGATGCCTGTCTTCCGCCATCTGCTGTGGAAGGTATTCTTCTAACGCGTTGCCACTCCGAGGATGGCCGCCGCTGGACTACTGCCGTTAAGCAGGTCAGCGGTGTTGCCATCCCAGTACACCCGTCCATCGACCACCACCAGGCTACGCGGCGCTATTTGCTGCGCATCTTCCAGGCTGTGCGACACCATCAGCAACGTGATATTGCGTGCTTCACACACGCTTCGTACCAGTTGCAGCATCTCATTGCGCAGTGCCGGATCGAGTGCCGAGAAGGGTTCGTCCAGCAACAGAATCGGCTGATTACGCAGCAGGCAGCGTGCCAGCGCCACGCGTTGCCGCTGGCCGCCAGAAAGTTGTCCTGGCAGGCGGTCGAGCATCTCGCTGAGCCCGGTTTGTAAGGCGATGTCGTTCAGCTGCTGCTGCTGGTCGTGGCTGAGCTTCAGACCGGGATGCAGGCCCAGGCCCAGATTTTGCCGCACGGTCAGATGTGGAAACAGGTTGTTTTCCTGAAACAGCATTGATACCGGACGCACGGCAGGCACGCTATGGGTATGATCCTCATCTTTCAGCAGCAGGGTGCCGCTGCTGACAGGCAGAAACCCGCCAATCAGACTGAGCAGGGTGCTTTTCCCGGCTCCGCTCGGGCCGAGAATCGCCAGCCGCTCGCCCGGTTGTGCGCTGAACTGAAAGCGCATCGGCAGATGCTGGTAGAGGTAAGTGAGGTTATTCAGTGTCAGCATGACGACCCGGTAATTTTTCCATCAGGGTAAACAGAAGCAGGCACAGCACCAGCAGCAACAGGGCGGTCACCGCGCCATCTGCGCCACGATAGGCACCAATTTGCTGGTACAGATAGAATGGCAACGTACGGAAATCTGCGCTGCCAAATAATGCCACTACGCCAAAATCACCAATCGATAGCACGCAGGCAAATGCCAGCGCCTGTGCCAGTGGGCGTTTCAGCGCACGGAGTTCAATCAGACGCAGCCGGTTCAGCCCCTGCACCCCGAGCGAGGCGCATAACTGATGGTAACGTGCGCTGAGATCGCGCATCGGGTTCTCCAGCACTTTCATGGCATAGGGAATGGCGATCAGCGCATTGGTGAGGATCACCAACCCATCGGCGGATTGCGGCAGGCCAACGGTGGCGTTGAAGAGCAGGAAAAAGCCGCTGGCCAGCACGATGCCTGGCATTGCCAGAATCAGCATGCCGCTGAGTTCCATCGCCTGTGCCGCCACGATTTTGTGGCGCAGACGCAGCTCACGGCTGCTCCACAACAGCATCACTGTCAGGATGACGCACAACACGCCAGCACCGATGGCAATACGCAATGAAGTAAAGGTGGCCTGCCATAAGGCCGGTTGCTGCATCGCTCCGGTCACGCCGCCGCGCAGACCATCAGCCACCACCGCCAGCAGCGGGGGGAGCAACAGCAGCAGGGCCATACCAATTAACAGGCTGTCGCTGATACGGGCGCGCCAGCTATCAGCGGGATCGCGCCAGCCGCGTATTTGCTGATGACCTGCGGGAATTGCTTTGCTGAAGCGCTGGCTCAGCAACACCAGCAGCAGGCAGCAACCGAGCTGAAGCAGTGCCAGCAGCGCCGCGCGTCCGGGGTCGTAGTCAAAATTCAGCGCCTGATAAATCGCCAGCTCCAGCGTGGTCGCCTGTGGGCCGCCGCCCAGCGCCAGCACGGTGGCAAAACTGGCAAAGCACAGCATAAAGATCAGGGCGGCAGTGGGGAAAATTTGCCGCCGCAGCCACGGCCACTCCAGCAGACGAAACAGATTCCAGCCGCGCAGACCGAGTTGTGCCGCCAGCTGGCGTTGTTCGCCGGGAATACTTTCCAGCGCCTGCAACAACATACGCGTCGCCAGCGGCAGATTGAAGAACACGTGCGCCAGCAGAATGCCTTGCAAGCCATAGGGCGAGAAATGCCAGGGGATCCCCAGCGCTGCGCACAGTTGTGCCAGCCAGCCGCTGCGGCCATAGACACTCAGCAGACCAAACACCGCCACCAACACCGGCAGCACCAGCGTCATGGCGCACAGACGCAGCAACAGTTCACGACCAGGAAAGCGCCGCCGATACAGGGCGCGCGCCAGTGGGATGGCCGGAAGGACCGAAAACAGCGCTGACAGCAGCGCCTGCCAGAAGGAGAAAGCCAGCACATGATGCAGATAGTCATCACTGAGCAGGGCGCGCCAGTCGCCGATGGGCGCTGACATCAGCAGCGCGCCAAATGCCAGCAGCGCTACAGCACACAGCAGCAGCGCAGTGAAACTGCCGGGCAACAGCCAGCCAGGGATTAACGGCTGACGGCGCGTTGCCATGCACTGATCCACGCTTTGCTGTGGTCGGCAACTTCCGCCGGGCTATATTGCAGCGCCGTTTGCGGCACGTTGAGTGTTTGATAACCGGCAGGCAGATCGCTCTTGATCACCGGATACATCCAGTTGCCGGTCGGGATGGTCTGCTGGAAGGCCGGGGACACCATAAACTGCATGAATTCCTGCACTAGCTGCGGTTGTTTGCTGCTGGCCAGCTGCGCCGCCACTTCAACCTGCAAATAATGGCCTTCGCTAAACGGCGCAGCGGCGTAATTTTCTTTCTTCTCTTCAATGATGTGATAAGCCGGGGAGGTGGTGTAACTCAGCACCAGATCGCCTTCGCCCTTCAGGAACAACCCATAGGCTTCACTCCAGCCTTTGGTGACGGTGACGGTTTTCTGCGCCAGCTTCTGCCAGGCATCCGGCGCTTTGTCGCCATAGACTTTCTGCATCCACAGCAGCAGGCCGAGGCCTGGGGTGCTGGTGCGCGGATCTTCATAGATAACGCGCCATTTTTCCGGGCTTTCGACCAGTTCCTTCAGGCTTTTCGGTGGGTTTTTCAGTTTGTTTTTATCGTAGACGAAGGCGAAGTAACCGTAGTCGAACGGGATAAAGGTATCGTTATGCCAGCCACCTGGCAGCTGGAGCGCGTGGGTATCTACCTGGCTTTTGGCAAACAGCCCGGTTTTTTCTGCGGCCTGCACCAGGTTGTTATCCAGCCCCAGCACGATATCCGCTTTGCTGTTTTTACCTTCCATCCGCACGCGGTTGAGCAGCGAGACGCCATCTTCCAGCGCCACGTATTTCAGCTCGCAGCCGCACTGGGCTTCAAAGGCTTTTTTCACCGCCGGGCCAGGGCCCCAGTCAGCAGAGAATGAATCGTAGGTGTAGACGGTAAGTACCGGTTTGGCAGCCAGCACCGGGGCAGAAACCAGCAACAGCACAGGCAGAACTTTGTTTAACACTTTGCGCTCCTTGAGGAGAAGATAAGGTTGAGTCGCAAAGGATCTGAGCGGTGAGGCATCTCAAATCCCTACGCCGGTATTAACCGGATCAGGTTCGACGGGTCTCTCTCAGCCCCTGTAATGCAGGGCACCCCGTTGAGAACGGCACATTCTAGACATTTCCGGGGCAGGGCGAAAGGATCACAGTTCCGGCGGGGCAAACCAGGCGGATTTGAAGTCAAACCAGCCGAGCGTATTCATGCGTACGCCACGCATACTGCGCTGCCCTTCCAGCAACAACCAGTGGTGAAACAACGGGTGCAAATAGTCACTATCCACCAGTTGCTTACTCCATTCTGCGAGCGGCAGCGTTTTTTCGCGCCAGTGGGTGGCGGCATTTTCCCAGTCAATCGGGATACACTGCTGCATCAGCGGCAATTCGTACAGCTGAGCGAACAGCGAGTAGTCGAGCGGCAGGGTGAAGTTGACGCTGCCGAGCCAGATGTCGCTCTCGCCTTCTCCGTTAAACCATGCTTCGTAGCTCAGCTCACGGGTAATCAGCTCCACACCCTGTTGCGCCAGCAGTGGGCGTAGGGCATTGGCGATACCTTCGTGTTCCACATGGTGGCTATACCAGCTGATGGTGAGCTGCTTCAGGTTATCCGGCTTGCTGACCGCCGTCAGATCGCGGCGATGATGCCAGCGCGGTAATAAACCATAAGCCGGGAACCAGTAGCGCTGATAACCGATACCCGCATTATTCAGCAGGGCGATAGGATTGAGCAGGTAGCTGACCCAGCGGCGGAAATGCGCATCCCGGCCTTGTTCCGAACGCCGGTCATACAGCAGAAAATAGCAGCCTTCTTCCAGACGACTCTCTTCCGATTTCTCATCAGCGGTTTCGCCTTGTAACTTCACCCCGGCATACACCAGCTCATCACTGATCTCCGGCAGTACCCAGATGGAGACATCATCAATTAACGCGCGATAACCGAAGTAGTCGTCAAAGGCGGCGATCTTCAGCTGACTTTGTTGGTTGCGCACCACGCTGTAGGGACCGGTGCCGATCGGCTGGCGCGCGAAACCTCGCAGGGTCTGCCATTCACGCGGCAGGATCATCGCGCTGACGCTGCCAAGCAGCCACGGTAGCCAGTTGTCGGGCTGAGTCAGCTGAATATCCAGCGTCCAGGGGGCCGGGGAGTGCAGTTGTGCGATATGGGAGAACAGTGGCTGACTGCGCAGACGCTCCAGCGAGCTGATGACGTCTTCCATCTCCAGTTCACGGCCATGATGAAAGCGAATGGCCGGACGCAGGAAGAAGCGCCAGTGCAACAGTGAGGTTTGTTGCCAGTGATGGGCGATATCCGGTTCGATTTCCCCCTTTTCCTCATTTATGCGCGTCAGGCCGCTGAAAATCTGTCGTGCCAGATGGGTTTCCGAACGCCGCAGCGGTGAACCCGGCAGCAAATTCGGCAACGGGCGATAGTAAAGCACGCGCAGAATATGTTTGCCCTGACGAAAGCTGCGGCCCAGATGCGCGGCAATCATCTGACGAACCTGGTTTTTGTCACCCACCAGCTGCACTAACTGGTCGATACGATCCTGCTCCAGCAAATCCTCCGCGCGCTGCTGCTGTAATGCCAGCCCGGTGTAGCAGAAGCTCAGCGTGGAGCGTTTACCGCGGCCCGCTTCCGCCTGCCAGATGAGCCAGCCTGCATCCTGCATGGCATTCAGCAGGTTACGCATATGGCGGCGCGAGCAGTGCAGCAGCTCCGCCAGCTCGCTCAGGGTGGTTTCCTGATCCTGGCCCTGGCAGCTTTGCCACAGGCGGATAAATTGCTGTTGCAGTCGTGAAGAGGACATAAAAGGGGAACTCCAGCGCATAATCGCTCAGTTTTTTCTGCCCTATATTAGAGGCATAGTAGACCTCATTGGAAGAGCGGGAGGCATTCAGTCATGAATGGCGCTCTGACAGTGGTTCCGCCGACGTGGAACCTTTTCTGAGTAGGGTGCAATTTCACCGCCAGCAGTGTTTTCTCTGCTGGCTTTTTTCGTTTTGCTGTGGAATCTTCTACCCTCTTTTTTTGGTTCTCTGCTTTTCTTCCGCAAAGGGATTTCACCATGAAATCGCTGTTAACGCGTCAGCGTCGCCTCAACCCGGTTTATCTGGCTTTTATGGCCGTCTCCTTTATGACGGGCGTGGCCGGTGCGTTACAGGCACCCACGCTAAGTCTGTTTCTGACGCGTGAAGTGCAGGTACGCCCGTTCTGGGTCGGGCTGTTTTTTACCGTCAATGCGATTGCGGGCATTGTCATCAGCCTGCTGGTGGCGAAACGATCCGATAGCCATGGCGACCGCCGCAAACTGATCCTGTTCTGCTGCCTGATGGCGGTATGCAATTCCTTGTTGTTTGCCTTCAGCCGCCACTATCTGACGCTGATTACGTTGGGCGTGCTGCTGTCGGCGCTGGCCAGCGTGGCGGTGCCGCAGATATTTGCGCTGGCGCGTGAGTATGCGGACCATTCGGCGCGCGAAGTAGTGATGTTCAGCTCGGTGATGCGGGCGCAGCTGTCGCTGGCGTGGGTAATCGGGCCGCCACTATCCTTCGCTCTGGCGCTGAATTACGGTTTCATCACCTTATTTAGCGTGGCGGCGGTGATTTTTTTGCTCAGTACCGTGCTGATCTGGCGCACCTTGCCATCGGTGCCGCGTGTCGCGGCTTCCCCCGAGCAGGTGCTGACGCAACTGAGTCCGTGGAAGGATAGCCAGGTACGTCTGCTGTTTATCGCTTCGGTGATTATGTGGACCTGCAACGTGATGTATATCATTGATATGCCACTGTATATCAGCTCCACGCTCGGCCTGCCGGAAAAGTTGGCGGGTCTGCTGATGGGAACGGCAGCAGGGCTGGAGATCCCGATTATGCTGCTGGCCGGACATTATGCGCGCCGGTTTGGTAAACGTCGTCTGGTATTGGTGGCGCTGGTGGCTGCTATCCTGTTTTACCTCGGGCTGGGGCTGTTCCGCTCGCGTACGGCGCTGATGGTGTTGCAGCTGTTCAACGCGGCGTTTATCGGCATTGTCGCCGGGATTGGGATGCTCTGGTTTCAGGATCTGATGCCGGGACGCGCGGGTGCGGCAACCACCATGTTTACCACCTCGATCTCCACCGGCATGATTGTGGCGGGGGTGATTCAGGGATCGTTAAGCGAACGCTTCGGGCATGAGTCGGTGTACTGGCTGGCGTTGGGGCTGGCGGTGCTGGCGCTGGGACTGACGTCGCGCGTGCGGGATGTATAAAACCGCGCGATAAATCGCGCCGCTACAGGTACGCACTGGCCCGTAGCGGCGCAATTTATTGCGCGCCGTTACTTTTTTAACGTAAAAACGCAGGCTGGTTGGTCTCGTAGCTGGCGATTGACGCTTCGTGTTGCAGCGTCAGGCCGATGCTATCGAGGCCATTGATCATGCAGTGACGACGGAAACTGTCGATTTCAAAGCTATAGCTTTTGTCACCAGCAGTCACGGTCTGGGCTTCCAGGTCAACGGTAAAGCTGACACCCGGATGGCTTGCCACCAGTTTGAACATCTCATCCACTTCTTCATCGCTCAGCTTCACCGGCAGCAGCTGGTTGTTAAAGCTGTTGCCATAGAAGATGTCCGCGAAGCTTGGCGCAATTACCACCTGAAAACCGAAATCGGTCAGTGCCCACGGCGCGTGCTCACGTGAGGAGCCACAGCCAAAGTTCTCACGCGCCAGCAAAATGCTGGTGCCTTTATATTCCGGCTTGTTCAGTACGAAGCTGGCCGTCGGCACGGTGCCGGCGTCGTCATCGAAGCGCCAGTCGTGGAACAGGTGCGCGCCAAAACCGGTACGGGTCACTTTTTGCAGGAACTGCTTCGGAATGATGGCATCGGTATCGACATTCGCTGCATCCAGCGGTGCGACAATCCCGGTGTGCTGGGTAAATTTCTTCGCCATGGCTTAAGCTCCCTGAGTCAGTTCACGAATATCGGCAAAACGGCCAGTGACCGCCGCCGCAGCGGCCATCGCCGGGCTGACCAGGTGGGTACGTCCACCACGGCCCTGACGACCTTCAAAGTTACGGTTGCTGGTTGAGGCACAGCGCTCGCCTGGGTTCAGACGGTCATTGTTCATCGCCAGACACATCGAGCAGCCTGGCAGACGCCATTCAAAACCGGCTTCGAGGAAAATCTTATCCAGACCTTCCGCTTCCGCCTGCGCTTTTACCGGACCAGAACCTGGCACCACCATTGCCACCACACCCGGTGCCACATGGCGTCCTTTGGCGATAGCGGCGGCGGCACGCAGGTCTTCAATACGTGAGTTGGTGCAGGAGCCGATAAAGACTTTGTCGATGGCAACGTCAGTCAGTTTGATGCCTGGCTGCAGATCCATATATGCCAGCGCTTTCTCGGCAGAGGCACGCTCAACCGGATCGGCGAAGGAAGCCGGATTCGGGATGGCCTGATCCACCGCCATCACCTGACCCGGGTTGGTGCCCCAGGTTACCTGCGGTGCGATATCGGCCGCGTTCAGGGTCACGATGGTGTCGAATTTCGCGTCGCTGTCAGATTTCAGGGTACGCCAGTAAGCGACGGCCTGATCCCATTGTTCGCCTTTCGGTGCAAACTGTTTGTCTTTCAGGTAATTAAAGGTGGTGTCATCCGGCGCAACCAGGCCCGCTTTGGCACCCATTTCAATCGCCATGTTGCACAGCGTCATGCGGCCTTCCATGGTCAGCGCTTCAATCGCCGGGCCGCAAAATTCCACCACATGTCCGGTACCGCCAGCGCTGCCGGTTTTACCGATAATCGCCAGTACGATATCTTTCGCGGTGATGCCCGGTGCAGCTTCGCCCAGCACTTCAATCTTCATGGTTTTGGCACGGCCCTGCTTCAGGGTCTGGGTGGCAAATACATGCTCCACCTCGGACGTGCCGATACCGAATGCCAGTGAACCAAAGGCTCCATGGGTGGCGGTGTGTGAGTCGCCGCAGACAATTGTCATACCCGGCAGCGTCATCCCCTGCTCAGGACCGATTACGTGCACGATGCCCTGGAACGGGTGGTTCAGGTCATACAACTGGATACCGAATTCAGCACAGTTCTTGATCAGCTCCTGCATCTGAATACGCGCCATCTCGCCAGAGGCGTTGATGTCTTTGGTCTGGGTAGAAACGTTGTGGTCCATGGTGGCAAACGTCTTAGACGGCTGACGCACTTTGCGACCATGAGCGCGCAGGCCATCAAAGGCCTGCGGTGAGGTCACTTCATGGATCAAATGACGATCGATATACAGTAACGGTGTTTCATTCGGTGCTTCGTGGACGACATGTGCATCAAATAACTTCTGGTATAAGCTTTTCATTTTTTTATTTTTCCTCGGCAATGAAACGGGCAATGATGCTGCCCATTTCATCGGTGCTCACGGATTGACCGTCACCGGCCAGGTCACGGGTGCGATAACCCGCTTCCAGCGCGCGGTTGATGGCACGCTCAATGCTGTCGGCAACCTCAGCGGCATTCAGGCTATAACGCAGCAGCAGGGACAACGAGAGGATCTGGGCAACCGGGTTGGCAATGTTCTGACCGGCGATATCCGGCGCGGAGCCACCGGCTGGCTCGTACAGGCCGAAGCCCTCTTCATTCAGGCTAGCGGATGGCAGCATGCCCATGGAACCGGTAATCATCGCGCATTCATCCGACAGAATGTCACCGAACAGGTTAGAACACAGCAGCACGTCAAACTGTGAGGGATCTTTAATCAGCTGCATGGTGGCGTTATCGATGTACATATGGCTCAGCTGCACATCCGGGTAATCCTTTGCCACTTCGTTGACGATCTCGCGCCACATCACTGAGGTCTGCAATACGTTGGCTTTATCGACAGACGTCACCTTGTTACGACGTTTGCGCGCAGATTCAAAGGCAATGCGGGCGATACGTTCAATCTCAAAACGGTGATACACCTCGGTGTCGAACGCACGTTCATGCGGGCCGCTACCTTCGCGGCCTTTCGGCTGACCGAAGTATATGCCGCCAGTCAGTTCGCGTACGCACAGGATGTCGAAGCCACGTGCAGCGATGTCGCTACGCAGTGGGCAAAATGTTTCCAGGCCTTTATACAGCGCAGCCGGACGCAGGTTACTGAACAGTTTGAAGTGCTTACGCAGCGGCAGCAGCGCACCGCGCTCCGGCTGCTGTGCCGGTGGCAGGTGTTCCCATTTCGGGCCGCCAACCGAACCAAACAGGATGGCGTCGGCTTGCTCGGCACCGGTAACGGAGGCCGGTGGCAGGGGTTCGCCGTGACGATCGATGGCGATACCACCCACATCATATTCGCTAGTGGTGATACGCATGTCGAAACGCGCGCGAATCGCGTCCAGCACTTTCATGGCCTGCGCCATCACTTCCGGGCCGATTCCGTCGCCCGGCATGACTGCGATATGAAAAGACTTAGTCATAGTTACACCGTTTCCTTCTGTTCTTTAAATTTACGCTGCAATTCTTTTTCCACCTGCTTAGCACGCCAGATATTGTTCAGGGCGTTAACCATCGCTTTAGCGGAAGATTCGACGATATCGGTCGCCAGACCCACGCCGTGGAATTTGCGATTGTTGTAGTTCACCACGATATCGACCTGGCCCAGCGCGTTCTCGCCGTGGCCTTTAGCCGTGAGCTTGTAGTTCACCAGTTCCGCTTCAAAACCGGTGATACGATTAATCGCCTGGTAAACGGCATCAACCGGGCCGTTGCCGGTGGCGGCGTCAGCTTTGGTTTCTTCGCCACAGCCCAGCTGTACCGACGCGGTGGCAGTGACGCTGGAACCGGTCTGCACGTTGAATTCTTTCAGCTGGAAATGTTCTGGTTCTTCATTCTGTTTGTTGATGAAGGCCAGTGCTTCCAGATCGTAATCGAATACCTGGCCTTTTTTGTCCGCCAGCTTCAGGAAGGCGTCGTACAGGGTATCCAGGTTGTAGTCGGTCTCTTTGTAACCCATCTCTTCCATACGGTGTTTCACTGCCGCACGGCCTGAACGTGAGGTCAGGTTGAGCTGGATTTTGTGCAGGCCGATGGATTCCGGCGTCAGGATTTCGTAGTTTTCGCGGTTTTTCAGCACGCCATCCTGATGGATACCGGAGGAGTGGGCGAAGGCGTTTGAACCGACCACCGCTTTGTTCGCCGGGATCGGCATGTTGCAGATCTGGCTGACAGTCTGGCTGGTACGGTAGATTTCCTGATGTTTGATATTGGTGTGCACGTTCATGATCTGCTGGCGGGTTTTAATCGCCATGATCACTTCTTCCAGTGCACAGTTACCGGCACGTTCGCCCAGGCCGTTCAGCGTACCTTCAACCTGACGCGCACCCGCCATCACGGCGGCAATGGCGTTACCGGTGGCCATACCCAGGTCATCATGGGTATGCACAGACAGGATAGCTTTATCGATGTTCGGTACGCGATTCACCAGCTGGCTGATGATGTTGGCGTATTCGTGCGGCAGGGTGTAACCCACGGTATCCGGGATATTGATGGTGGTGGCACCTGCGTTGATCGCGGCTTCCACCATACGGCACAGGTCATCAATCGGCGTACGGCCACCATCTTCGCAGGAGAACTCGACGTCGTTGGTGTAGTTGCGGGCGCGTTTGATCATATGCACGGCACGCTCAATCACCTCGGGCAGCGTGCTGCGCAATTTGGTGGCGATATGCATCGGCGAAGTCGCGATAAAGGTATGGATACGGAATGCTTCAGCGACGCGCAGGGATTCGTAAGCGGCATCGATATCCTTTTCAACGCAACGTGCCAGTCCGCAGACGCGGCTGTTTTTGATGGTGCGCGCGATGGTCTGAACCGATTCAAAATCACCCGGTGAGGAGACCGGGAAACCGACTTCCATCACGTCTACGCCCATACGTTCCAGCGCCAGGGCGATCTGCAGTTTTTCTTTAACACTCAGGCTGGCCTGTAATGCCTGCTCGCCATCACGCAGAGTGGTATCGAAAATAATAACTTGCTGGCTCATCGTAATCTTCCTTATGCATTAACTTCGCCGGTGCTACGAGCATAAAAAAACCCGCGCATGGCGCGGGTTTTTTTAAACTTTCTGCAGGTTCGAATCAGTTGTCGATTCCGCCCACGAGTCTACCGCGCAATGAGGATGCGTTTAGTAGTAGACCAAGTAGACGGAAAGAACGGGACATGGATCAAACCTCGTAAATTGAGTGCTGCACATATTGATACTGAGAAAGGCCGACGATGTCAACCATAAGTGAAAGGTTATTTCCCGATGTGCTTAAGGCGGATCTGCTGTGATAATCCGCTTGTTCAGAGGAAAAACAAATATTAAGGGGGGATGGGTTAGCTGAATCCGCTTAAAAAAAGTTTTAAAAATGAATGTTAATTTTAACATAATGATTTTTAGGTGTTTTTTACGGGTTGTTTCTCTGGCAATAAGTCAGTATTCACCGGGTTGTTTAGACGATTCTCATGTGAGAGACAGATTTTAAAGATAATCACGCCAGAAATTAATTGGCGGGTAAGATTGTGGGCTGGAACGTTGCAAAATATGCATCGTATATTTCTTATAACTCGCTGGAAATAATCACCAGACCAGCATTATCCTCTGCCCTTCAGTGCTGGCATTAGTTTAATCCTCGCAAGCGATTATCACCCCTTAGTGCCTTTACTGCCATCATCAGCACGGTACGGCGTTGCGGCGTTTGCCTGCCGGGTTTTCTGCGGTTATGGTAATCGACCTACTCTCAAAAGAATGAACTCAAGTAGATTTCCCTGTACCTGGAAGGTGGAAATGACTTCCCTCTTCTGAGCATAAACATAAGGTTTTGATCTTAATTGGCGAATATGGGGCAGGATGCAAGTGGCGCGCCGGAAAGCGGTCGTCAGTGGATTCAGTTCCTCAAGCCTGGAGGCAGAAAATGGAGATGTTGTCAGGAGCCGAAATGGTCGTCCGTTCGTTAATCGATCAGGGCGTTAAGCAGGTATTCGGTTATCCGGGCGGAGCGGTGCTCGATATTTATGACGCTCTGCAAACGGTCGGCGGTATCGACCACGTATTAGTTCGCCATGAGCAGGGCGCTGTGCATATGGCTGACGGCCTGGCGCGCGCCACTGGCGAAGTTGGCGTCGTGCTGGTGACTTCCGGCCCGGGTGCCACCAATGCCATTACCGGCATCGCGACTGCCTATATGGACTCCATCCCGATGGTGGTGCTGTCGGGTCAGGTGCCTTCTTCGCTGATCGGTTATGACGCTTTCCAGGAGTGCGACATGGTCGGGATTTCCCGTCCGGTGGTGAAGCACAGCTTCCTGGTGAAAAGCACCGAAGAAATCCCCACCGTGATCAAGAAAGCCTTCTGGCTGGCGTCCAGTGGGCGTCCGGGTCCAGTGGTCATCGATCTGCCGAAAGATATTCTTAACCCGGCCAATAAGCTGCCCTACGTCTGGCCGGAATCGGTCAGCATGCGTTCCTACAACCCGACGATTCAGGGCCACAAGGGACAGATTAAGCGCGCATTGCAGACGCTGCTGGCGGCGCATAATCCGGTGATGTACGTGGGTGGCGGTGCCATTACCTCGGGTTGTGAAGCGGAACTGCTGCAACTGGCGGAAACGCTGAACATTCCGGTGACCACTTCCCTGATGGGATTGGGTGCCTTCCCGGGTACGCATCGCCAGTGCGTGGGTATGCTCGGCATGCACGGCACCTATGAAGCCAACATGGTCATGCACAACGCCGATCTGATTTTCGGCATCGGTGTGCGCTTCGATGACCGCACCACCAACAACCTGGCGAAATATTGCCCGAACGCTACGGTGATGCATATCGACGTTGATCCAACTTCGATCTCCAAAACCGTCGCGGCCGATATCCCTATTGTTGGCGATGCGAAACAAACGCTGTCGCAAATGCTGGAGTTGCTGGCACAGACCGACGTGAAGCAGGAGCTCGACAGCCTGCGTGACTGGTGGCAACGCATTGACGGCTGGCGCAGCCGCAAATGCCTCGAATTTGATCGCACCAGCGACAAAATCAAACCGCAGGCGGTTATCGAAACCATCTGGCGTTTGACCAAAGGCGAGGCTTACGTCACGTCAGATGTCGGTCAGCACCAGATGTTTGCTGCGCTGTATTATCAGTTTGATAAGCCGCGTCGCTGGATCAACTCCGGTGGCCTCGGCACCATGGGCTTTGGCCTGCCTGCCGCGCTGGGTGTGAAAATGGCGCTGCCGGAAGAAACCGTTATCTGTGTCACCGGTGACGGCAGTATCCAGATGAACATTCAGGAGCTCTCGACCGCGCTGCAATACGATTTGCCTGTGCTGGTGCTGAACCTGAACAACCGCTTCCTCGGCATGGTGAAGCAGTGGCAGGACATGATCTACTCTGGCCGCCATTCGCAATCCTATATGGAATCACTGCCGGACTTCGTGCGTCTCGCTGAGGCTTATGGCCACGTGGGGATCGCCATTCAGCATCCGGCCGAGCTGGAAGAGAAACTGACGCAGGCGCTGGAGACCCTGGCGAAAGGGCGTCTGGTGTTTGTGGATGTGACCGTGGATGGCAGCGAGCACGTTTACCCGATGCAGATTCGTGGTGGCGGTATGGACGAGATGTGGTTGAGCAAAACGGAGAGGACATAATTATGCGTCGCATTTTATCGGTACTGCTGGAGAACGAATCCGGCGCATTGTCCCGCGTGATTGGGCTGTTTTCGCAGCGTGGCTACAACATCGAAAGTCTGACGGTCGCCCCGACTGACGATCCCACCCTGTCCCGCATGACGATTCAAACCGTCGGCGATGCCAAGGTGCTGGAGCAGATCGAGAAGCAACTGCATAAGCTAGTGGACGTGTTACGTGTCAGCGAACTGGGGCAGGGTGCCTACGTTGAACGTGAAATCATGCTGGTGAAAATCCAGGCTACCGGTTATGGCCGCGAAGAAGTGAAGCGTAGCGCGGAAATTTTCCGTGGGCAGATCATCGATGTGACGCCGACGCTGTACACGGTTCAGCTGGCGGGCACCAGCGACAAACTGGATGCGTTCCTGAACACCGTCCGCGACGTCGCGGAAATCGTGGAAGTGGCGCGCTCCGGTATCGTCGGCGTGGCGCGTGGCGAGCGCATCATGCGTTAATTGTCACTGCCCAGATTGAGTCTCAATGCTAACCCGGCGGAATGCCGGGTTTTTTTATTTTATGCGCTTGCACACCCCGGCGGATAAAAGCGGTTGCTCAGCGTAGTTTTCTGCGGTTAGATGTTACAAATGTTTTACCCTTAGCTACTCTGCGGACATTTTCGCCAGCATGGCTAATCAGGAATTAAGGTGTCATCGTGAAACTGGATGAAATCGCGCGCCTGGCTGGCGTGTCGCGCACCACGGCCAGCTACGTCATTAATGGCAAAGCGCGGCAATATCGTGTCAGCGACAAAACCGTCGAGAAAGTGATGGCGGTGGTGCGTGAGTACAATTATCACCCGAATGCCGTGGCGGCGGGCTTGCGTGCTGGACGTACCCGTTCAATTGGCCTGGTGATCCCCGATCTGGAAAATACCAGCTATACGCGTATCGCGAACTATCTTGAGCGTCAGGCGCGCCAGCGTGGCTACCAGCTGCTGATCGCCTGCTCGGAAGATCAGCCTGACAATGAAATGCGTTGCATCGAACATTTGTTGCAGCGTCAGGTAGATGCGATCATCGTCTCCACCTCGTTGCCGCCAGAGCATCCGTTTTATCAGCGCTGGATCAACGATCCACTGCCGATCATTGCGCTGGATCGCGCGCTGGATCGTGAACATTTTACCAGCGTGGTGGGTGCCGATCAGGATGATGCTCATCAGCTTGCCGCTGAATTGCGTCAGCTACCGGTGAAAAATGTGCTGTTCCTTGGAGCACTGCCGGAGTTGTCGGTGAGTTTCCTGCGTGAAATGGGCTTCCGTGAAGCATGGAAGGACGACGAACGCCCGATTGATTATATCTACTGCAATAGCTTTGAACGTACTGCGGCAGCGGCCCTGTTCGAGAAGTATCTGGAAGATCACCCGATGCCGGAGGCCTTGTTCACCACTTCCTTCGGTCTGTTGCAGGGCGTTATGGATGTCACGCTGAAACGTGACGGGCGGTTGCCCACCGATCTGGCGATTGCCACTTTTGGCGACCACGAGTTACTGGATTTCCTTGAGTGTCCGGTGTTGGCGGTGGGACAGCGTCATCGTGATGTTGCCGAGCGCGTTCTGGAACTGGTTTTAGCCTCGCTGGATGAACCGCGAAAGCCGAAGCCAGGTTTAACCCGAATTCGCCGTAATTTATTCCGTCGTGGGCAATTAAGCCGCCGGATAAAATGAATGATGGGCGGCGTGCTGCCCACTTTATTCATCATGCTTTTAATTTCCCCCGCAACCTTTCACGTAAAAAAGCGTAAATTCTCGTCGACCTTGCTAACAAATTAAGCGCACTACCTTTTCTTATTTGTTTACATCTTCGGCATCTGCTGGTAGCAGAGCTGTCGCGATGGTGCTGGGCTTCCTTTAGGAAATCCCCTAAAATGCAGCCGCTGTCGCATATCGTCAGATATTTATCAAAACGCGATAAAGCGCTTTATTTTTCGCCGCTTTTCAATACGTGAAAATTTTTATTCCATTATTCATCAGGTTAATTTTTATTTTGCCATTCACGACCTTCTTATTCCCACCGCCAAATAATTTCACCCGCTGTAAAGAGTGATATTCACTTGCCGTTGCGGCTTGACAAGGATTTCATCGGCTCCGTAAACTCTTTTCGTGGTAAAATGTGGGATAAAGTGGTGAAAAAGGGTATCTGAGGGGTGAGGCTGGCATGTTCCGTGGGGCAACGTTAGTCAATCTCGACAGCAAAGGCAGGCTCGCCGTGCCGACCCGTTATCGGGAAAAGCTGATCGAGGAAACGGAGGGCTTGATGGTCTGTACCATTGACCTTCACCAGCCATGCCTGTTGCTTTACCCTCTGCCGGAATGGGAAACCATCGAACAAAAGCTGTCGCGCTTGTCGAGCATGAATCCCGCCGAACGCCGTGTTCAGCGTTTGCTGCTGGGTCATGCCAGCGAATGTCAGATGGACGGTGCCGGTCGGTTGTTAATCGCGCAAACATTACGGCTCCATGCCGGGCTGACCAAAGAAGTGATGCTGGTTGGACAGTTCAACAAGTTTGAATTGTGGGATGAACAGACCTGGTATCAACAAGTTAAGGACGATATTGACGCAGAACAGTCGGCTCAGGAGCCTTTATCTGAGCGGTTGCAGGACTTGTCGCTATAGCTATGCAGGAAACTTATCTACATACCACCGTCTTGCTGGATGAAGCGGTTAACGGCCTGAACATCACGCCCCGATGGCATATACATTGACGGCACTTTCGGTCGCGGTGGTCATTCCCGTCTGATCCTGTCCCGCCTTGGCGCGAACGGGCAGCTACTGGCGATAGATCGCGATCCGCAAGCCATAGCCGCAGCCGCTGAGATAAAAGATCCGCGCTTCTCGATCGTCCACGGGCCGTTTTCGGCGCTGGCAGAGTACGTGACCGAGCGCGGTCTGAACGGAAAAATTGACGGCGTTCTACTGGATTTGGGCGTTTCGTCGCCGCAGCTGGACGATCCGCTGCGGGGATTTCTCATTTATGCGCGACGGACCGCTGGATATGCGGATGGACACCACCCGAGGCCTGTCCGCCGCCGAATGGCTGCTGAAGGCCGGACGCCGAAGACATCGCCTGGGTACTGAAAACCTTCGGCGAGGAGCGGTTCGCCAAACGCATCGCCCAGGCCATTGTTAAGCACCCGGCGACCCGCAGCTTTCAGGCGATTCGTATCTGGATCAACAGCGAACTGGAAGAGATCGACATCGCGCTGAAAGGGGCATTGTCGGTGCTGGCACCTGGCGGCAGGCTGTCAGTGATCAGCTTCCATTCACTGGAAGATCGCCTGGTGAAACGTTTTATGCGCGATCAAAGTCGTGGTCCGCAGGTGCCGGCTGGTATTCCGATGACCGAAACGCAGCTGAAAGCGCTGGGTGGTCGGGAGCTAAAAACCCTCGGCAAACTGGTGCCGGGAGACGCCGAAGTCGCTGAAAACCCACGCGCACGGAGTTCCGTGTTGCGTATTGCTGAAAGGACTGCCGTCATGATCGGCAACGAACGCCACGGTCTGCCCGGAGTCATCGGTGGCGATTTGCTGCGTTTTGGCAAGATCCCGGTGCTGTTACTGGTGGCAGTTTTGGTTTCCGCCATGCTGGTGGTGACGACGACGCACAAAACGCGTCGTCTGACGGCAGAACGCGAACAGTTGGTGCTGGAGCGTGACGCATTAGATATCGAATGGCGCAACCTGATTCTTGAAGAGAACGCCCTCGGCGACCACAGCCGGGTAGAACGAATCGCAACCGACAAACTGCAAATGCAGCATGTCGATCCTTCGCAGGAAAACATTGTGGTGCAGCAATAAGGAATCGCAAACGGATGGCCATACATCGATGAAAGCCGCACGGGCGATTAAATTGAAACGCTAGGAAGATAAGGCCAGCTTTGTAAGCTGGCGTTTTGCGTTGCTGTGTGGCTGCATTTTACTGGCACTGGGTGGTCTGCTGTCTCGGGTGGCCTGGTTGCAGGTGATTAATCCTGACAAACTGGTGAAAGAAGGCGACCTGCGTTCGCTGCGCGTCCAGGCGGTGCCGACTGCCCGTGGCATGATCAGCGACCGTGCGGGCCGACCGCTGGCTGTCAGCGTGCCGGTGAACGCCATCTGGGCCGACCCAAAAGAATTGAATGAACACGGCGGTGTCTCCCTCGACAGCCGCTGGAAAGCCCTTTCCGATGCATTGTCGATCCCACTCGATCAACTCTCCACGCGTATCAATGCCAATCCGAAAGGACGTTTTGTCTATCTGGCACGTCAGGTCAATCCGGCCATCGGCGACTACATCAAAACTGAAACTGCCGGGTATCTATTTACGTGAAGAATCACGCCGTTACTACCCGGCGGGGCAGGTTACCGCACATCTGATTGGCTTCACCAATATCGACGGCCAGGGCATTGAAGGCACAGAAAAAAGCTTCGACAAATGGCTGACCGGTGAACCCGGTGAACGTACCGTGCGTAAAGATCGCTTTGGTCGCGTGATTGAAGATATCTCGTCGGTTGATAGCCGTGCCGCCCATAACCTGACGCTGAGCATTGATGAACGCTTGCAGGCGCTGGTGTACCGCGAACTGAATAACGCGGTGGCTTTCAACAAAGCGGAATCGGGCTCGGCGGTGCTGGTGGACGTCAATACCGGTGAAGTGCTGGCCATGGCCAACAGCCCGGCCTACAACCCGAACAATCTGGGCAACACACCGAAAGATGTGATGCGTAACCGCGCCATCACCGACATCTTCGAACCGGGTTCTACTGTGAAGCCGATGGTGGTGATGACCGCCCTGCAACGCGGTGTGGTGAAAGAAAACAGCGTATTGAATACCGTGCCTTATCGTATCAATGGTCATGAGATCAAAGATGTGGCGCGTTACAACGAATTGACCCTGACCGGGGTTCTGCAGAAGTCGAGTAACGTCGGGGTTTCCCGTCTGGCGTTAGCGATGCCGTCCTCAGCTCTCGTAGAAACTTACGCGCGCTTTGGACTGGGTAAGCCGACCAATTTGGGGTTGGTCGGAGAAAGCAGTGGCTTATATCCTCAAAAACAACGGTGGTCTGACATAGAGAGGGCCACCTTCTCTTTCGGCTACGGGCTAATGGTAACGCCGTTACAGTTAGCGCGAGTCTACGCAACCATTGGCAGCTATGGCGTCTATCGCCCGCTGTCGATTACCAAAGTTGATCCACCGGTACCCGGTGAGCGTGTTTTCCCGGAAGAACTGGTGAAAACCGTGATGCATATGATGGAAAGCGTCGCGCTGCCCGGTGGCGGTGGTGTGAAGGCGGCCATCAAGGGCTACCGTATTGCGATTAAAACCGGGACCGCGAAAAAAGTCGGACCGGATGGGCGCTACGTCAATAAATACATTGCTTATACCGCGGGCGTTGCGCCTGCCAGTCATCCTCGTTTCGCGCTGGTGGTGGTGATCAACGATCCCCAGGCCGGTAAATATTATGGTGGTGCGGTCTCCGCGCCGGTGTTCGGTGCCATCATGGGCGGCGTGCTGCGTACCATGAACATCGAGCCCGATGCGCTACCGGTAATTGATAAGAACGAGTTGGTGAAAAACCGAAGTGAGGAATCAAGTGACAGATCGTAACCTGCGCGATTTACTGGCCCCGTGGGTGCCGGGCGCGCCGGCGCGTCCACTCCGTGACATGACACTGGATAGCCGCTCTGCGGCTTCTGGCGATCTGTTTATCGCCGTGGCGGGCCATCATGCTGATGGACGTCGATTTATTCCGCAGGCTATTGCCCAGGGCGTAGCGGCAGTGATTGCCGAAGCCGAGGGTGAGGCCAGCGATGGAGATATCCGTGAGATGCATGGCGTCCCGGTTATCTACCTTGCGCAGTTGCCGCAGCGTCTCTCGGCACTGGCTGGACGCTTTTATCAGCAGCCTGCTGAAAAGCTTAAATTAATTGGTGTCACCGGCACCAACGGTAAAACCACCACCACCCAGTTGATTGCGCAGTGGGCCAATCTGCTGGGTGAAACCGGTGCCGTAATGGGCACCGTCGGTAATGGACTGTACGGTCGTCTGGTGCCAGCTGAAAACACCACCGGTTCCGCAGTGGATGTGCAGCACGTCCTGCACGATCTGGTTGGCCTGGGCGCAACGCTGGCGGCGATGGAAGTGTCATCGCACGGTCTGGTGCAACATCGCGTGGCCGCGCTGCCGTTTGCCGCCGCGGTATTCACCAATCTGAGCCGTGATCACCTCGATTATCACGGCGATATGCAGAGCTATGAATCTGCCAAATGGCTGCTGTTCTCAGAACATCAGGTCGATGCGGCGATTATCAATGCGGATGACGAAGTCGGACGCCGCTGGCTGGCCAAACTGCCGGATGCCGTTGCCGTCACCATGCAGGATAACCTGCAACCCGGCTGTCATGGCCGCTGGCTGAAAGCCACGCAAGTGACGTATCACGATGGTGGCGCACATATTCGCTTTAGCTCCAGCTGGGGCGACGGTGAGTTCGATAGCCGCCTGATGGGCGCTTTCAATGTCAGCAATCTGCTGCTGGCGCTGGCAACCCTGCTGTCGCTGGATTATCCGCTGGCGTCGCTGGTCAGCAGTGCGTCACAGTTACTGCCGGTGACCGGTCGCATGGAAGTCTTTAGCGCACCTGATAAACCTACCGTAGTGGTGGATTACGCCCATACGCCCGATGCGCTGGAGAAAGCGCTGGAGGCCGCTCGCCTGCATTGCAAAGGCCAGCTGTGGTGCCTGTTTGGTTGTGGCGGCGATCGCGACAAAGGTAAGCGCCCACTGATGGGAGCCATCGCAGAACAGTTCGCTGACGTGGTGGTGATTACCGATGACAACCCACGCAGCGAAGATCCGCAGGCGATTGTGAATGATATTTTGACCGGTCTGCTCGATCCGGGCCGCGCCCGTGTGGTGGCTGGCCGCGCGCAGGCGGTAACTAACGCCATTATGCAGGCCAAAAGTAACGATATCGTGCTGGTGGCTGGCAAGGGCCATGAAGATTACCAGATCGTCGGCAATCGTCGTCTGGATTACTCGGATCGCGATACCGTCGCGCGTCTGCTGGGGGTGATGGCATGATCCCGCTTTCACTCACAACCCTGGCGGAAATCTCAGGCGGCACGCTTAACGGTCACGATCTCAGCGTTAGTGACGTGGTGACCGACACCCGCAAAGTGACGGCGGGTTGCCTGTTTGTCGCGCTGGTGGGTGAGCGTTTCGATGCCCATGATTTCGCAGCGGATGCCATTGCCCAGGGGGCGCAGGCGTTACTGGTCAGTAAACCATTACCGGCGGCTGTACCGCAGGTGGTGGTGGCCGATACGCGCATTGCTTTTGGTCGCCTCGGTGCCTGGGTGCGCCAGCAGGTGAAAGCACGCGTGGTGGCGTTGACCGGTTCGTCGGGTAAAACCTCGGTCAAAGAGATGACCGCCGCGATTCTGCGCCAGTGTGGTGAAACGCTGTATACCGCTGGCAACCTGAACAATGATTTTGGCGTGCCGATGACGCTGCTGCGTCTGACCAAAGAACATGAATATGCGGTGATTGAGCTGGGTGCTAACCATCAGGGCGAAATTGCTTACACCACCGATCTGGTGCGTCCGGAGACGGCGCTGGTCAATAACCTGGCCGCTGCGCATCTGGAAGGGTTTGGTTCACTGGCAGGCGTTGCCAAAGCGAAGGGCGAGATTTTTGCCGGTTTGCCGCCTCATGGCACAGCCATCATCAACGCAGAGAGTAATGATCTGCTGAACTGGCAGCCGCAGTTTGCCGGTAAAACCCTGTGGCGTTTCTCGCCGCAGCCGCAGGCGGATGCTGAGTTCCGTGCCAGCGATATCACGCTACGCCCGGATGCCACCCTGTTCACGCTGCATACCCCGCGTGGCGACATTGCCATCACGCTGCCACTGCCGGGACGTCACAACATTGCCAACGCGCTGGCGGCAGCGGCATTAGCGTTATCGGTCGATGCACCGCTGAGCGCGATTCAGGCTGGCCTGAAAACCTTGCAGCCGGTTCCCGGACGCTTGTTCCCGGTTCGTCTGGCTGAACATCAACTTCTGCTTGATGATAGCTACAACGCCAATGTCGGTTCTATGACCGCTGCTGCGCAGGTGCTGGGTGATATGCCGGGCTACCGCGTGATGGTGGTGGGTGATATGGCCGAACTTGGGGAGGAGGCTGAAGCTTGCCATCGTCAGGTCGGTGACGCGGCAAAAGCCGCCGGAATTGATTGTGTGCTGAGCACCGGACGCTTAAGCCAGTTGATCAGTGAAAACAGTGGCAATGGCGAGCATTTCGCCAGTAAAGCCGCGCTGATTGAACGTTTGCGGACGCTATTGTCCGAACATCAGGACATTACCATTTTGATTAAGGGTTCGCGTAGTGCCGCCATGGAGCAGGTAGTACAGAGCTTACAGGAGAAAGGAACATGCTAGTCTGGCTGGCCGAGCATTTGGTCGCACTTTATTCCGGCTTTAACGTCTTTTCCTATCTGACGTTTCGCGCCATTGTCAGCCTGCTGACCGCGTTGTTCATCTCATTGTGGATGGGCCCCCGTCTGATTGCCTGGCTGCAAAAGCTGCAGATTGGTCAGGTGGTGCGTAACGATGGTCCTGAGTCGCATTTCAGTAAACGCGGCACCCCGACCATGGGCGGCATCATGATCCTCACCTCCATCACCGTGTCGGTGCTGATGTGGGCGTATCCGTCGAACCCGTATGTCTGGTGCGTACTGGCTGTGCTGATCGGCTTTGGCATTATCGGTTTTGTCGATGATTACCGCAAAGTGGTGCGCAAAGACACCAAAGGCCTGATTGCACGCTGGAAATATTTCTGGATGTCGGTGATCTCGCTGGGTGTGGCCTTCGCGCTCTATCTGGCGGGCAAAGATACCCCGGCGACCGAGCTGGTGGTGCCGTTCTTTAAAGACATCATGCCGCAGCTGGGGCTGTTCTACGTTCTGCTGGCCTACTTCGTGATTGTCGGCACCGGGAACGCGGTCAACCTTACCGATGGTCTGGATGGCCTGGCAATCATGCCCACGGTGTTTGTCGCGGCCGGTTTTGCGCTGGTGGCCTGGGCGACCGGTAACGTGAAGTTTGCTGAGTACTTACACATCCCGTATCTGCGTCATGCCGGTGAGCTGGTGATTGTGTGTACCGCCATTGTCGGGGCCGGTCTTGGCTTCCTGTGGTTCAACACCTATCCGGCGCAGGTCTTTATGGGCGATGTAGGTTCACTGGCGCTGGGTGGCGCGCTGGGTACCATTGCGGTGCTGCTGCGTCAGGAATTTTTGCTGGTGATCATGGGGGGCGTGTTCGTGGTTGAAACGCTGTCGGTGATCCTGCAGGTGGGATCGTTCAAGCTGCGCGGGCAACGTATTTTCCGCATGGCCCCGATCCATCACCATTATGAATTGAAAGGCTGGCCGGAGCCGCGCGTCATCGTGCGCTTCTGGATCATTTCGCTGATGCTGGTGCTGATTGGCCTGGCAACGCTGAAGGTACGTTAATTATGGCTGACTATCGGGGCAGAAAAGTCGTCATCATCGGGTTGGGCCTGACGGGCCTGTCCTGTGTTGATTTCTTTTTAGCGCAGGGGGTGACCCCTCGCGTGATGGACACCCGTGTGTCACCACCTGGGCTGGATAAATTGCCGGAGCAGGTGGAGCGCTATGTCGGTGGGTTGAACGACGACTGGCTGCTGGCGGCAGACCTCATCATCGCCAGTCCGGGCATTGCCCTGGCGCATCCGGCGCTGAGCGAGGCGGCGGATGCGGGTATCGAAATCGTGGGCGATATCGAACTGTTTTGCCGTGAAGCCCAGGCACCGATTGTGGCGATTACCGGCTCTAACGGAAAAAGCACCGTGACCACGCTGGTCGGTGAGATGGCGCGTTCCGCAGGCTGGCAGGTGGGGGTGGGCGGCAACATCGGTTTACCGGCGCTGTCGCTGCTGAAATCCCCGGCGCAGCTGTATGTGCTGGAACTATCCAGCTTCCAGCTGGAAACCACCCATAGCCTGAAAGCCGCAGCGGCAACCATCCTTAACGTGACCGAAGACCATATGGATCGCTACCCGCTGGGGATGCAGCAATATCGTGCCGCCAAATTGCGAATCTATGAAAACGCCAGCGTCTGCGTGGTGAATGCCGATGACGGCATGACCATGCCGGTTCGCGGTGCCGATACCCGCTGCGTCAGTTTTGGTATCGACCTCGGTGATTATCATCTCAACCGGCAGCAGGGGAGCACCTGGCTGCGGGTGAAAGGTGAGAAAGTGCTGAACACCGACGAAATGAAGCTGGTGGGTCAGCACAACTATACCAACGCGCTGGCGGCACTGGCGCTGGCGGATGCGGTGCATATTCCGCGTGCGTCCAGCCTGAAAGCGTTAACCACCTTCACCGGCCTGTCGCACCGTTTCCAGCTGGTGCATGAAGCGAAAGGTGTGCGCTGGATTAACGATTCAAAAGCCACCAACGTGGGCAGCACCGAAGCGGCACTGAATGGTTTGCAGGTCAAAGGAACGTTGTGGCTGCTGTTGGGCGGTGATGGTAAATCGGCCGATTTCAGTCCGCTGGCGCGTTACCTGCAAGGTAACAACATACAACTGTTTTGCTTTGGTCGTGATGGCGACGCGCTGGCCGCGCTGCGCCCGGAAATTGCCACGCGCACCGAAACCATGCAGCAGGCAATGGAGCAGATCGCCAGCCAGGTGAAAGCGGGCGATATGGTTTTACTGTCACCGGCCTGCGCCAGCCTCGATCAGTTCCGTAATTTTGAACAGCGCGGCGACCAGTTCGCGCAACTGGCGAAGGAGTTAGGCTGATGCGAATTCCCGGCACCGCGATAGCCAGCTTCCTCTCCCTGCGTCTGAAAGATTGGGTGATGGGGTCGCGTGAGAACGAAGATGCGCCAGTGGTGCTGTATGACCGCACGCTGCTGTGGCTAACTTTGGGTCTGGCGATTGTCGGTTTCGTGATGGTGACCTCGGCTTCAATGCCGGTAGGGCAGCGACTGAACGAAGATCCGTTCTATTTTGCCAAGCGCGATGCGTTTTACATCATTCTGGCACTCGGTATGGCGCTGGTTACGTTGCGTGTACCGATGGATTTCTGGCAGCGCTATAGCAACGTGATGCTGGTGGTAACAGTGGTGATGCTGCTGATCGTGCTGGTGGTGGGTAGCTCGGTTAACGGGGCATCGCGCTGGATTGCGTTGGGACCACTGCGTATCCAGCCTGCGGAGCTTTCCAAGCTGTCGTTGTTTTGCTACCTCGCCAGCTATCTGGTGCGCAAGGTTGAAGAGGTGCGGAATAACTTCTGGGGCTTTTGTAAACCGATGGGGGTGATGGTGGTGCTGGCGGTGTTGCTGCTGGCGCAGCCGGACCTCGGAACGGTGGTGGTGTTGTTCGTGACCACGCTGGCTATGCTGTTTCTCGCCGGGGCTAAGCTGTGGCAGTTCCTGGCAATCATCGGCTCCGGCATGTTTGCAGTGGTACTGCTGATTATCGCTGAACCCTACCGTATGCGCCGTGTGACCTCGTTCTGGAACCCGTGGGAAGACCCATTCGGTAGTGGATACCAGTTAACCCAGTCACTGATGGCGTTTGGTCGTGGTGAATTCTGGGGGCAGGGCCTCGGGAATTCAGTACAGAAACTGGAATATCTGCCCGAAGCGCATACCGACTTTATCTTCTCCATCATCGGTGAAGAATTGGGTTATGCCGGTGTGGTTTTGGCGCTGTTGATGGTATTCTTCGTCGCTTTTCGCGCGATGTCGATTGGCCGCCGCGCGCTGGAGATTGACCAGCGCTTTTCCGGCTTCCTGGCGTGTTCCATCGGTGTGTGGTTCAGCTTCCAGGCATTGGTTAACGTCGGTGCTGCCGCCGGTATGCTGCCGACCAAAGGTCTGACGCTGCCGCTGATCAGTTACGGCGGTTCCAGTCTGATTATCATGTCGACGGCCATCGTGTTTTTGTTGCGCATAGATTATGAAACGCGTCTGGCAAAAGCCCAGGCGTTTACCCGAGGTGGTCGATGAGTGGGAAGCGACTGATGGTGATGGCAGGCGGAACCGGTGGACATGTGTTCCCTGGTCTGGCTGTCGCCCATCATCTGATGGAACAGGGCTGGCAGGTACGCTGGCTGGGAACCGCCGATCGTATGGAAGCTGATCTGGTGCCGAAGCATGGTATCGAGATTGATTTTATCCGCATCAGCGGTTTGCGCGGTAAAGGGGTAAAAGCACAACTGCTGGCCCCGGTACGTATTTTCAATGCATGGCGTCAGGCACGCCGCATTATGAAAAACTGGCAGCCGGATGTGGTGCTGGGCATGGGTGGTTATGTTTCGGGTCCTGGTGGCCTGGCCGCCTGGAGTTGTGGCATCCCGGTGGTGCTGCATGAGCAGAATGGTATTGCCGGGCTGACCAACAAATGGCTGGCGAAAATCGCCACCAAAGTGATGCAGGCTTTCCCGGGCGCATTCCCCAACGCGGATGTGGTGGGTAATCCGGTGCGTACCGATGTGCTGGCGCTGCCGTTGCCCGCCGAACGCCTGGCAGGGCGTAGCGGGCCGGTTCGGGTGCTGGTAGTTGGGGGCAGCCAGGGCGCGCGTATCCTGAACCAGACGCTGCCTGCGGTTGCCGCCGAACTGGGCGATGCCATCACCTTATGGCATCAGACCGGCAAAGGTGCGCTGGAAACCGTCCAGCAGGCTTATCGCGATGCGGGTGAGCCGCAGCATAAAGTCACCGAGTTTATCGATGACATGGCCGCTGCCTACGCCTGGGCTGATGTAGTGGTTTGCCGCTCAGGAGCACTGACGGTGAGTGAAGTGGCTGCCGCAGGTTTACCGGCAATTTTCGTGCCTTTTATGCATAAAGATCGCCAGCAGTACTGGAATGCGTTGCCGCTGGAGCAAGCGGGCGCAGCCAAAATTTTTGAGCAGCCGCAGTTCACTGCGGCTGTGGTAGCGGACACGCTGCGCCACTGGGATCGCCCCACACTGCTGACCATGGCAGAAAAGGCCCGCCAGGTGGCAATTCCTGATGCAACCGATCGGGTTGCGCAGGAAGTGGCAGGTGCCGCGAAATAAGTTAATCGGTCAGCGAGGCTGACCCGTACCTGACTCAGGTACAAATGGAAAACACAGGTAACAGAGACAGATGAATACACAGCAATTGGCAAAACTGCGTTCTATTGTGCCCGAGATGCGTCGCGTCCGGCACATCCACTTTGTCGGCATCGGTGGTGCTGGCATGGGCGGTATTGCCGAGGTGTTAGCGAACGAAGGTTATCATATTAGCGGTTCCGATTTGGCACCCAACCCGGTCACGCAGCATCTGGCGACGCTGGGCGCAACTATCTACTTCAACCATCGTCCGGAAAATGTGACCGATGCGAGCGTAGTCGTGGTTTCCACCGCCGTGGCGCAGGACAACCCGGAGCTGGTTGCGGCACGTGAACAGCGTATTCCGGTGATTCGCCGCGCAGAGATGCTGGCTGAACTGATGCGCTTCCGTCACGGCATTGCGATTGCCGGTACGCATGGTAAAACCACCACCACGGCGATGGTAGCGAGCATTTATGCCGAAGGCGGTCTGGACCCAACCTTCGTCAACGGTGGCCTGGTGAAAGCCGCCGGGACCCATGCGCGTCTGGGTAGCAGCCGTTATCTGATTGCCGAAGCGGACGAGAGCGATGCGTCTTTCCTGCATCTGCAACCGATGGTGGCGATTGTCACCAATATCGAAGCGGATCATATGGATACCTATCAGGGCGATTTCGAGAATCTGAAGCAGACGTTCATTAACTTCCTGCACAACCTGCCGTTCTATGGCCGTGCGGTGATGTGTGTTGATGACGTGGTTATCCGTGACCTGATCCCGCGCGTCGGGCGTCAGATCACCACTTACGGATTTAGCGACGATGCGGATGTGCGCATTGAAAATTACGAGCAGCGTGGCGCGCAGGGCTATTTTACCCTGATCCGCCACGACAAGCCTGTACTGCATGTCACGCTGAACGCACCGGGTCGCCATAACGCGCTGAACGCAGCGGCGGCGGTAGCGGTAGCCAGCGAAGAAGGTATCGACGATAGCGCCATTTTGGCCGCGCTGGAGAGTTTCCAGGGCACCGGTCGCCGTTTTGACGTGCTGGGTGAGTTTGATACTGCATCCGTGAACGGTAAGCCAGGCAGCGCCATGCTGGTTGATGATTACGGTCACCATCCGACCGAAGTGGATGTGACCATTAAAGCGGCACGCGCTGGCTGGCCAGAGAAAAAGCTGGTGATGGTGTTCCAGCCGCATCGCTACACGCGTACCCGCGATCTGTTCGACGATTTCGCCAACGTGCTGTCGCAGGTGGATGTGTTGCTGATGCTGGATGTGTACCCGGCAGGGGAAACGGCAATCCCGGGAGCGGATAGTCGCTCGCTGTGCCGCGCGATTCGCGGCCGCGGCAAAGTGGACCCGATTCTGGTGTCAGAACACGATGCGCTGCCAGAAGCACTGGCCCCCCTGCTGACCGGTAACGATCTGGTTATCGTTCAGGGTGCTGGCAACATTGGAAAAATCGCCCGCAAGCTGGCAGAAATCCGTTTGCAACCCACGGTGAAAGCGGAGGTGCGCAATGGCTGAGAAGGTCGCGGTATTGTTAGGTGGCACCTCGGCGGAGCGTGAAGTTTCGCTGATGTCCGGTAACGCGGTACTGGCCGGGTTGCGTGAAATGGGCATTGACGCGCATCCGGTGGATACGCGAGAGGTGTCGGTGCTCAACCTGAAGCAACAGGGATTTGATAAAGCCTTTATCGCGCTGCATGGCCGTGGCGGTGAAGACGGTACGTTGCAGGCGGTGCTGGAATTCCAGCAGATGCCGTATACCGGCAGCGGTGTGATGGCTTCGGCGATCACCATGGATAAACTGCGCAGCAAACTGCTGTGGCAGGGCAGGGGATTGCCTGCGGGTAAATTTGTCTGGCTGACACGTCAGCAGCAGGACAACGGCTTAGATGCAGCGACGCTGGCGTCGATTGAAGCCCTGGGTTTACCGCTGTTCGTTAAGCCGAGCTGTGAAGGTTCCAGCGTGGGTATCAGCCGGGTGAACACTCTCGACGCGCTGCCTGCGGCGCTGGAAGAAGCTTTTCGTCACGACGAAGACGTGCTGGTTGAGGCCTTTTTGAGTGGTGCGGAATATACCGTCGGTATTTTAGGCGAGCAGATTCTGCCTTCCATCAGAATTAAGAGCGCCAGCGAGTTCTATGACTATGAAGCAAAATACATTTCTGACGATACTGAATACTTCTGTCCGAGTGGTTTGAGTGCCGAACGGGAAGCAGAATTGCAGGCGCTGGTGGTGGCTGCCTGGCGTGCGCTGGGATGCAGCGGCTGGGGACGTGTCGATGTGATGGTGGATGGTGATGACAATTTCCAGTTGCTGGAAGTGAATACCTCGCCGGGCATGACCAGCCACAGTCTGGTACCGATGGCGGCGAAGCAGGCGGGACTGAGTTTCCCACAGCTGGTTGCACGTATTCTGGAGCTGGCCGACTGATATGTCACAGGCGGCGCTGAACGTACGCAACCGCGAACCCCAGGAGCGCACGCGCACCGGGCGTAGCAACGGTGCCCGACTTTTCGGCATCGTGTTCCTGCTGATTGTGCTGGGCATTATGGTGGCCGGCGGGCTGGTGGTGCTGAAGTGGATGAATGATGCTTCCCGCCTGCCATTATCGAAACTGGTGGTGACCGGTGAAACGCATTACACCACGCACGATGACATTCGCCAGGCGATTTTGTCACTCGGCGCACCGGGCACGTTTATGTCGCAGAACGTCGACATCATCCAGCAGCAAATTGAACGTTTGCCGTGGATTAAACAGGTCAGCGTGCGTAAGCAATGGCCTGATGAGCTGAAGATTAACCTGGTGGAGTATGTTCCGGTGGCACGCTGGAATGACCTGCATATGGTGGACGCCGAGGGTGTCTCCTTCAGCATCCCGGCCAGTCACATTGGCAAAGAAAACATGCCGATGCTGTACGGGCCAGAAGGCAGTGAGAAAGAGGTACTGGCCGGTTATCACACCATGAGTGATGTGCTGAAGGCCAGCAAGTTTACCCTGAAGGTCGCGTCGATGACGGCGCGGCGCTCGTGGCAGCTGGTGACCAGTGACGATGTGCGCATCGAACTGGGACGCAGCGATACCATGAAGCGTCTGAACCGTTTTATTGAGCTCTATCCGGAACTGCAACAGCAGGCCCAGAGCGGTAATAAGCGCATCAGTTATGTCGATTTGCGCTATGACTCGGGTGCCGCCGTAGGATGGGCACCGGCACCGTTAGAGCCACAGGAAGTCAATCAGCAACAGAACCAGGCACAGGCTAAACAACAATGATCAAGGCAACGGACAGAAAACTGGTAGTAGGACTCGAAATCGGCACCGCGAAGGTCGCCGCCCTGGTTGGGGAAATTCTGCCCGATGGTATGGTCAACATTATTGGGGTGGGCAGCTGCCCGTCTCGCGGTATGGATAAAGGTGGCGTGAATGACCTTGAGTCGGTGGTGAAATGCGTGCAGCGCGCCATCGATCAGGCTGAACTGATGGCAGATTGCCAGATTTCATCCGTCTACCTTGCTTTATCGGGCAAACATATCAGTTGTCAGAACGAAATCGGGATGGTTCCGATTTCCGAAGAGGAAGTGACTCAGGATGATGTAGAGAATGTCGTGCATACCGCGAAATCGGTCCGCGTACGTGACGAGCATCGTATCCTGCATGTTATTCCTCAGGAATATGCCATCGATTATCAGGAAGGCATCAAAAATCCGGTTGGGCTGTCCGGCGTGCGTATGCAGGCGAAGGTTCATCTGATCACCTGTCACAACGATATGGCGAAAAATATCGTGAAGGCAGTGGAACGATGTGGCCTGAAAGTGGACCAACTGATTTTTGCCGGACTGGCGTCCAGCTTCTCAGTATTGACTGAGGATGAACGTGAGCTGGGAGTCTGTGTTGTTGACATCGGTGGCGGTACAATGGATATCGCGGTATACACCGGCGGCGCGCTGCGTCACACCAAAGTGATCCCTTATGCCGGGAACGTGGTGACCAGCGATATCGCCTATGCCTTCGGTACGCCGCCAACGGATGCCGAAGCGATTAAAGTACGCCACGGCTGTGCGCTGGGTTCCATCGTCGGTAAAGACGAGAATGTGGAAGTCCCGAGCGTAGGTGGACGTCCACCGCGCAGCCTGCAACGTCAGACGCTGGCGGAAGTGATTGAGCCACGTTACACCGAATTGCTGAATCTGGTGAATGACGAGATTCTGCAACTGCAAGAACAACTGCGCCAGCAAGGCGTGAAGCACCATCTGGCGGCCGGTATTGTGCTGACCGGTGGCGCGGCGCAGATTGAAGGCCTGGCGGCCTGCGCCCAGCGTGTTTTCCACACGCAGGTGCGTATTGGTCAGCCACTGAACATCACTGGCCTGACGGATTATGCGCAGGAGCCGTACTACTCAACCGCAGTTGGTCTGCTGCATTACGGCAAAGAGTCACATATGAACGGTGATGCTGAAACGGAAAAACGTGCTTCAGTGGGCAATTGGTTTAAACGCATCAACAGCTGGCTGAAGAAAGAGTTTTAATTTTTGTAAAAGGGGATCATGCTGGCTTTTTTTATGATCTCCAGGCGACAGGCACATAACGGAGAGAAATCATGTTTGAACCTATGGAATTAACCAATGACGCGGTGATTAAAGTCATCGGCGTCGGCGGTGGCGGTGGCAACGCCGTAGAGCACATGGTACGCGAACGTATCGAAGGTGTGGAATTCTTCGCTGTGAACACCGACGCCCAGGCGCTGCGTAAAACAGCGGTCGGCCAGACGATCCAGATCGGGACCAATATCACCAAAGGTCTGGGTGCGGGTGCGAACCCGGAAGTCGGTCGTACCTCAGCGGAAGAAGATCGCGAAGCACTGCGTTCTGCGCTGGATGGGGCAGACATGGTGTTTATTGCAGCGGGTATGGGTGGCGGCACCGGTACCGGTGCGGCGCCGGTCGTGGCAGAAGTTGCGAAAGATTTGGGTATCCTGACCGTTGCGGTGGTGACCAAGCCATTCAACTTCGAAGGCAAAAAGCGTATGGCTTTTGCCGAGCAGGGTATCGCTGAACTGTCGAAGCATGTCGATTCACTGATCACCATTCCGAACGACAAGTTGCTGAAAGTACTGGGCCGTGGCATCTCTCTGCTGGATGCATTCGGTGCAGCGAACGACGTGCTGAAAGGCGCGGTGCAGGGTATCGCTGAACTGATTACCCGTCCGGGTCTGATGAACGTTGACTTCGCGGATGTGCGTACCGTGATGTCTGAGATGGGTTACGCCATGATGGGTTCTGGCGTGGCTTGTGGTGAAGACCGTGCCGAAGAAGCGGCAGAAATGGCGATCTCCAGCCCGCTGCTGGAAGATATCGACCTGTCTGGCGCGCGTGGTGTGCTGGTTAACATCACCGCGGGCTTCGATCTGCGTCTCGACGAATTCGAAACCGTGGGTAACACCATCCGTGCTTTCGCATCGGACAACGCAACCGTGGTAATCGGTACTTCTCTGGACCCAGAGATGAACGACGAACTGCGCGTGACCGTGGTGGCTACCGGTATCGGTATGGACAAACGTCCGGAAATCACCCTGGTGACCAACAAACAGAGCAGCCAGCCAGTGATGGATCATCGCTACCAGCAGCATGGTATGGCACCGCTGCCGCAGGAGCAAAAACCTGCAGCGAAAGTGGTCAACGATCCTGCAACGGCATCTGGCAAAGAACCTGACTATCTGGATATTCCGGCGTTTCTGCGTAAGCAAGCCGACTAAGAATAACCCGAGAATTGGGTTTCTCCGCTCTTTGTGCTAAAGTGTTCGCCCGCTGGTAATTTATACTAGCGGTCGGATGGGTAATATTGCGAGATAATGCGATGATCAAACAAAGGACACTAAAACGTATTGTTCAGGCGACTGGCGTCGGTTTACATACCGGCAAAAAAGTCACACTGACCTTACGCCCTGCGTCGGCTAATACCGGGGTCATCTATCGTCGCACTGACTTGAATCCACCGGTTGATTTCCCGGCTGATGCAAAATACGTGCGCGACACCATGCTGAGTACTTGTCTGGTGAATGATGAAGGCGTGCGTATTTCGACCGTTGAACACCTGAACGCCGCCCTGGCCGGTCTGGGTATCGATAACATTGTTGTTGAAGTCGATGCACCAGAAATCCCGATCATGGACGGCAGTGCTGCACCGTTTATCTATTTGCTGATGGATGCGGGTATCCACGAGCTGAACAGCGCGAAGAAATTTGTGCGTGTTAAGCAAACGGTACGCGTTGAAGATGGCGACAAGTGGGCTGAGATCAAACCTTACAATGGTTTCTCGCTCGACTTCACCATCGATTTTAAACATCCGGCAATTGATTCCAGCTCGCAGCGCTATCAGCTTAACTTCTCGGCCGAGGCGTTTGTGCGCCAGATCAGCCGTGCGCGTACTTTCGGCTTTATGCGTGAAATCGAATATCTGCAGTCTAAAGGCCTGTGCCTGGGCGGTAGTTTAGATTGTGCGATTGGCCTCGACGACTTCCGCGTACTGAACGAAGAAGGTCTGCGTTTTGAGGATGAGTTCGTTCGTCACAAAATGCTGGACGCTATCGGCGACCTGTTTATGTGTGGTCACAACGTTATTGGCGCATTTTCTGCCTTTAAATCTGGCCACGCACTGAACAACAAACTGCTGCAGGCGGTACTGGCAAAACAGGAAGCCTGGGAATGGGCGACCTTCGAAGACGAAGCTGAACTGCCGCTGGCATTCAAAGCACCCAATCTGGTCCTGGCGTAAGTCAGGCACAAAACGGCGGGTTTCCCTGACACTCTCTCCGGTCAGTGGTACCTGCCGTTTTTTATTGTCTCCTGCCATCTCTGTCTAAAGACATGCTCATCACTGCCAACACTGGCTAAACGCTGTACGAAAAAACGTGAAATCTCCCCGCAGCCGTTTAATCACTGGTGTGGAAGCCACACATAAATGCTATTATCAGGCGCTTGTATTGGCAGGGTACGCCGTTAAGTACGGTGGATGACTTACTTACTGAAGTTTTGTGGACGGGTTGTGATCGGGATTTTTTCACGCTGGCGACAATTTGGCAGACGCTACTTCTGGCCGCATCTCCTGTTGGGGATGGTAGCAGCCAGCTTTGGCTTGCCCGCCTGTGCCCAGACTTCCGAACCTGCTTCCGCAGATACCCCTGTCAGCAGCCTGTTTACCGGCAATGTTGTTCGTTTTGACCATTTAATTCGCCTGCAGGAAACTGCGCGCCGTCCGAACTTCAATGTCGACTATTGGCATCAGCATGCCATTCGTACCGTTATCCGCCATCTTTCCTTCAGTATGACGCCTCCGGCGCAAGCGGAAAACGAGAATGCAGTACCGCTGGCGGCACAAAAGCTGGCGTTGATTGATTCATTACAGGCATTGCTGACCTCGCCAGCGATGCCGCAGATTACTGCTGAACCGCAGCCAGCTGTTCTGGCCACAGAACCGCAACTTAATACCCCCGCTTTCTGGTTGTCTGCTATTCAGGGCATTCGCGCCGGACCCTCATTGCTCAACTGCTAACTTTTATCCGCACACTTTTTAGATTTCGCAGCCCGTGAAGTCACGGCTGAATTGAGAATATATTTATCATGTTAATCAAATTGTTAACTAAAGTTTTTGGTAGCAGCAATGATCGTACTCTGCGTCGTATGCGCAAGGTTGTGGATGTCATCAACAAGATGGAGCCGGACTTTGAAAAGCTCTCTGATGATGAACTGAAAGCCAAAACCGGTTTATTCCGTGAGCGCCTGGAAAAAGGCGAAGTGCTGGAAAGCCTGATTCCGGAAGCCTTTGCAACGGTACGTGAAGCCAGTAAGCGTGTATTTGGCATGCGTCACTTTGACGTACAGCTGATCGGCGGCATGGTGCTGAACGAGCGCTGCATCGCCGAGATGCGTACCGGTGAAGGTAAAACCCTGACTGCAACCCTGCCTGCTTACCTCAATGCGTTGAGCGGCAAAGGTGTTCACGTCGTGACAGTGAACGACTACCTTGCACAGCGTGACGCCGAAAATAACCGTCCGCTGTTTGAATTCCTGGGCCTGACGGTGGGCATCAACCTGCCAGGTATGCCATCCATCGCCAAGCGCGCCGCTTACGCTGCCGATATCACCTACGGTACCAACAACGAATACGGTTTCGACTACCTGCGCGACAACATGGCGTTCAGCCCGGAAGAGCGTGTACAGCGAAAACTGCACTACGCGCTGGTGGATGAGGTGGACTCCATCCTCATCGATGAAGCGCGTACCCCGCTGATCATCTCTGGCCCGGCGGAAGACAGCTCTGACCTGTATATCAAGGTTAATAAAATCATCCCGCACCTGGTTCGTCAGGAAAAAGAAGATTCCGACACCTTCCAGGGTGAGGGTGATTTCTGGGTAGATGAAAAAGGCCGTCAGGCGCATATGACCGAGCGCGGTCTGGTTAAAGTTGAAGAGTTGCTGGTCAGCCAGAGCATTATGGATGAAGGTGAATCACTGTATTCACCGAGCAACATCATGCTGATGCATCATGTGACTGCAGCACTGCGCGCCCATGCGTTGTTCACCCGTGACGTGGATTACATCGTTAAAGATGGTGAAGTGGTCATCGTGGATGAGCACACTGGCCGTACCATGCAGGGTCGTCGCTGGTCTGATGGTTTGCATCAGGCGGTTGAAGCGAAAGAAGGCGTGGAAATCCAGAATGAGAACCAGACGCTGGCTTCGATCACCTTCCAGAACTATTTCCGTATCTATGAAAAACTGGCCGGTATGACCGGTACGGCTGATACCGAAGCCTTTGAATTTAGCTCGATTTATAAGCTTGATACCATTGTCGTACCGACCAACCGTCCGATGGTGCGTAAAGATATGGCGGATCTGGTCTACATGACCGAGAAAGAAAAGATCGATGCCATCATCGAAGATATCCGCGCCTGTACTGCCAACGGGCAGCCGGTGCTGGTGGGTACCATCTCCATCGAAAAATCGGAAGTGGTGTCCAACGAGCTGACGCGTGCGGGTATCAAGCACAGCGTACTGAACGCCAAATTCCACGCCCGTGAAGCGGATATCGTGGCCCAGGCGGGTCAGCCTGGCGCGGTAACTATCGCCACTAACATGGCAGGCCGTGGTACTGACATTATGCTGGGCGGTAACTGGCATGCCGAAGTGGCCGAGCTGGAAGCACCGACTGAAGCACAGATTGAAGAGATTAAAAACGCCTGGCAGCTGCGTCATGAAGCGGTGCTGGCTGCCGGTGGTCTGCATATTATCGGTACTGAGCGGCATGAATCGCGTCGTATCGATAACCAGCTGCGTGGTCGTGCGGGCCGTCAGGGTGACGCCGGTTCATCACGTTTCTACCTGTCGATGGAAGATGCGCTGATGCGTATTTTTGCCTCAGATCGTGTTTCTAACATGATGCGTAAGCTGGGTATGAAGCCGGGTGAAGCGATTGAGCATCCGTGGGTAACCAAAGCGATTGCCAATGCGCAACGTAAAGTGGAAAGCCGCAACTTCGATATTCGTAAACAGCTGCTGGAATATGATGATGTTGCCAACGACCAGCGTCGTGCCATTTACAGCCAGCGTAACGAACTGCTGGATGTGTCTGACGTGTCAGAAACCATCAACAGCATCCGTGAAGATGTGTTCAAAGCCACCATCGACACTTATATTCCGCCGCAGTCGCTGGAAGAAATGTGGGATGTGCCGGGACTGGAAGAACGTCTTCGTACCGATTTCGATCTGAATCTGCCGATTGCTGAATGGCTGGATAAAGAGCCGGACCTGCATGAAGAGACGCTGCGCGAACGCATCATGAAGCACGCTACGGAAAGCTACGCTGCCAAAGAAGAAGTGGTGGGCGTGGAAATGATGCGTAACTTTGAGAAAGGCGTGATGCTGCAAACGTTGGATTCGCTGTGGAAAGAGCATCTGGCGGCGATGGATTATCTGCGCCAGGGTATCCACCTGCGTGGTTATGCGCAGAAAGATCCGAAGCAGGAATACAAACGTGAATCTTTCGCCATGTTTGCTGCTATGCTGGAATCATTGAAATATGAAGTGATCAGCACCCTGAGCAAAGTTCAGGTGCGTATGCCGGAAGAAGTCGAAGCGATGGAGCAGCAGCGTCGTGAAGATGCTGAGCGTCTGGCACAGCAGCAGCAACTCAGCCATGTGGACGATGAAACCGCAGCGGCCGCCGCGCTGGCAGCACAGGGTGGTGAGCGCAAGGTCGGTCGTAACGATCCATGCCCATGTGGTTCGGGTAAAAAATACAAGCAGTGTCACGGCCGTCTGGCCTGATAAGAACAAAGGAGCCGCCTGGCTCCTTTTTCTTTGGTTAACATCTTACCGCGGCTGCTTTAAACTCAGCGCTTCATTCATCTTTAGCGGAACTCAGTTTATGAAACACCTGCAAGTCGCGGTGGGCATTATTCGCAATGCCAGTCATCAGATCTTTCTTGCTCAGCGCGCGGCAAGCTCTTACATGGCCAATAAATGGGAGTTTCCTGGCGGGAAAATCGAACAAGGCGAAACCGCTGAACAGGCGCTGAAGCGTGAATTGATGGAAGAGACCGGTATTGACGTGACGGAAGCCCAGGCGATTGGTCAGGCCGATCACAGTTATGAAGATTTACGCGTGACGCTGCATTTCTTTCTGGTCGAAGGCTGGCAGGGTGAGCCGTGGGGCAAAGAAGGGCAACCGCAACGCTGGGTTGAGCAGAAAGCGCTGGTTGCCGATGAATTTCCGCCAGCTAACCATGCGCTAATTGCGCGTCTGGTCGCGGGCGAAATCTGACATCAGGGGCGCAGGCCCCTGATGGTTACTGATGGTCTTCACTCCAGTCATCGCTTTCAGTGAGGTCACCGCTGCTGGGGATACTTTTTTCTTCCGCCGCCCACTCACCTAAATCAATCAGCTGGCAGCGTTTGCTGCAAAACGGACGCCAGGGGCTCAGCTCATCCCACATCACGTCTTTGCCACAATTGGGGCATGGCACAATAATCATTTCTTCCTGCATAACATCCTCTAACAACAGGCCAGTTCAAAATTAAGTCGTGCAGGTACGTCACCGCGCTCACTGTCCAGCGGCAGGAAACGAATGGCATAACGGCTCTTGTGGCCGGATACCTGCGGATAAAGCGCGTCTTCCAGCGTCAGTTGCAAGCGTAACAAATCAGCACCCTCGGCATTATCCTGATAAAAACCGTTCAGGCTGGTTTGATTACGGAAAACACCCGACTGACGAATCAGATCGAGGATCATCACCAGGCTATTCCGCAGCGGATTTAGCGACTCAATCCAGGCATTCACCTGCGTGTCGCGTACGAATTGTTCGAGGTGCAACCAGATATGTAATCCGGGGATGTCAAAGCTACAGCAGCCACCAGGGATGCTCAGACGCTGACGGACCAGCCCAACCAGGCGATCTTCGCGTAATTGCTGGCCCATACGTGGTGCCTGCATCAACTCGGACGATTGCTGTTTTAACTGCTTGCTGAGGGAGTCAACCCGTTGCAGATCGACGCCGGGGACATCGAGCCAGGCACGCAACTTCTGCTGCTGCCGTTCCAGTTCTTTCAACAATTCCGTGCGCATATCGCCACGTTCGAAGATATCCAGCAAATCACCAATAATGCGGAAAACACCCAGCGCCGACACGGAGCTGGTGACGGGGATGGTGTCGTGCAACTGGTTAAGCAAAAACTCAACGCGCAGCCAGGTGCGCATCTTCTCATTCAGGGGATGTTCAAACAGAACGACTGTACTCATGATGTTAATCCTGTCCTGCTGCTGCCAGTCGCAAATAGCGCTGGTGAAGTTCAGCAACACGCGGCAGCGCGTCATCAGGCGTGCCACTATTATCAATGATGTCATCCGCGACGGCCAGGCGCTGCTGTCGGCTGGCCTGCGCGGCAAGAATATTTTGGGCCTGTGTGAGAGGAATCCCATCGCGCTGTTGGGTGCGCTGCAATTGGGTTGCCTCATCCACATCCACCACCAGAACGCGATCGGCCTGATGCTGTAAGCCATTTTCCACCAGCAATGGCACCACCCACAGTACATAGGGAGACGTCGCCAGTTGCTTTAACTGCTGAGTGCGCGCATTAATCAGCGGATGCAGCAGTTGGTTCAGCCAGTTCTTTTCCTGCGGCTGTTGAAAAATAATCTCGCGCAACCGTGCGCGATAAAGGGTGCCTTCCGCCGTCAGGATGGATTCACCATGGCGTTGGGCAATGGCCTGCAATGCCGGTGTACCTGGCTCAACCACTTCTCTGGCAATGGCGTCGGCGTCAACAATATCGACACCCAGCGCCGCAAAGGCATTGGCGATGGTAGATTTGCCACTACCAATACCCCCCGTTAGCGCAACGGTAAAAGGCATAACGTTATCCCGAAGTTCGCACTGTAATGACACCACAACCGGCGTATCACTAAAGGCAAGATGAGAGCACGATCACAATCGATTTTCTCAGCTAAATTTAACGGATTGTAGCTTAAATAAAGTGAAATTCGCAGTCTTGTCGCGGAACGAATGGCGCGTATGATAACGACACTGGAGCCGTGAGCGCTACCCGAACTGCGGTTCGATGCCACTAACCAGGACACTTGTTATGCGTATTGAAGAAGATTTAAAACTGGGCTTTAAAGACGTACTCATCCGCCCTAAACGCTCCACCCTGAAAAGCCGTTCCGAAGTCGAGCTGGAACGCACCTATACTTTCAAACATTCTGGCCTGAGCTGGACAGGCGTACCGGTGATTGCCGCCAATATGGATACGGTGGGTACCTTCACCATGGCAGCCGCACTGGCAAGTTTTGGTGTGTTGACCGCCGTTCATAAACATTACAGCGTTGAAGATTGGCAGGCGTTTATCCAGCGTGTACCGGCGTCGGTATTGAGCCACGCGATGGTCTCCTCCGGGACTTCAGAAGCAGACTTCAGCAAATTAACCGCCGTTCTGGCACTTTCCCCGCAATTGAATTTTATCTGCATTGATGTTGCCAATGGTTATTCCGAGCACTTCGTCGCATTTCTGCAACGCGTCCGCGAAAGCTTCCCTGGTAAAACCATCTGCGCAGGCAATGTGGTTACCGGTGAAATGGTTGAAGAATTAATTCTTTCTGGCGCAGATATTGTGAAAGTGGGTATCGGCCCGGGGTCGGTCTGCACCACCCGCGTTAAAACCGGTGTCGGCTATCCGCAGCTTTCGGCGGTGATTGAGTGTGCGGATGCCGCGCATGGCCTTGGGGGGCAGATCGTCAGTGACGGTGGTTGTGCCGTACCGGGTGATATCGCGAAAGCGTTTGGCGGCGGAGCGGATTTTGTCATGCTCGGCGGTATGCTGGCGGCGCATGATGAATGTGAAGGCACCCTCGTGGAGGAGCATGGCGAGCAATTTATGCTGTTTTATGGCATGAGTTCAGAGTCAGCCATGAAACGCCATGTGGGCGGAGTGGCGCAATATCGGGCAGCAGAAGGTAAGACGGTGCGTTTACCGTTGCGTGGCCCGGTTGAAGAAACGATTAAAGATATTCTGGGTGGCCTGCGTTCAGCCTGTACCTATGTGGGTGCGGAAAGGCTCAAAGAGCTGACTAAGCGCACCACCTTTATCCGTGTTGCTGAACAGGAAAACCGGGTGTTTACACGCTGATGCCGTGAAGCGGGTGCATGTGATGTGCACCCGTTAGCGTATTGCATCACCCAGCCCGAACACCGGTAAATACATGGCAACCACCAGAGTGCCAACGATGCCACCAATCACCACCATCATCATCGGTTCCAGCGCAGACGCGAGGGATTCGGCACGCGTTAATGTTTGTCCCTCGTGCCATTCCGCCAGCCGCGACAGCATCACATCCAGAGCACCGGCTTGCTCACCCACTTTTATGAGCTGGGCGCATAATGGCGTAAATAACTGATGTTGTTGCAGAGCCTGATGCAATGGTGCACCACCGGCAATATGTTGCTGTAAGTCGGTGATGGCTTCCCGCCAGAGTCGTGACGTCAGCGTGACTTCAACAGCCTGTAAACTTTGCAGCAGGGTTAATCCTGCCTGCTGCGTCAATTGCAAAATGGCATAGATCTGACTGAGCTGGCTGCCGCGCCACAGCGGCGCAAGCAGCGGCAATTGCAGCAACCAGCGATGTATGCGGCGCTGCCAGTCCGCCGACCGTCGATAAATTTGCCGGGCAATAATCGAGAACGCTATACAGGTGGCCAGTAAAGGAAGCGCTGCCTGTTGCAGCAGAGCGGACAACGCCATCACACCGGCGGTGAGTGCGGGCAGTGGTGCATCGAAGCTGGCGTAAACGGCGACAAACTCCGGCAACACAAACAGCAGCATTCCGGCACTGACGGCGATCGCCACCAGTAAAATGAACAGCGGATAACGCAGCGCTTTCACCACTTTTTGCCGCAAATGTTGTTGTCCGGTTTGCTGTTGCGCCAGCTGGCGACAACATTCATCCAGTTGTCCGGTCAGTTCACCCACCTGCATCAGTGCAGGAAACAGCGGTGGAAATATTTGCGGCCAGTCGCGCAGCGCCTGAGAAAAGGGCATCCCGGTAATCACTCTTTGTTGCAAACCTTTAAGCAATATCCGCCAGCCAGTATCAGGATGACCTTCAGCAAGCAGTGTCAGGCTTTCCGCAAGCGGCAGGCCGGCCCTGAGCAAGGTTGCTAACTGGCGTATCAAATCGATTTTTTGCTGCCACTTCCAGTCGCGAGCGCGCCAGCATTTGCCCCGTTGCCAGCTCACGGCCAGCATACCTCTGTCGGCCAGGTGCTGTAACAGTGCTTCCTGATGGTTCATTAACGACTCGCCACTTTGCAGCGCGCCCTGGCTGTCCAGCGCCTGCCAGCGAAAATGGTAGAGATTAGTCATTGCCTAACCCAATGACACGCTGCATCTCTTCCAGTGAGGTTTCTCCCCGACTGACTGCCTCCAGCCCGGCGCTGACTAATGTTTTCATTCCCTGCTGGTTCGCCAGTGACAACAGATGCTCCAGCGGCATATCGGCGGAAATCGCGTTTTGTAATTTAGCGGTCATCGGCAGCAGTTCGAAAAGTGCCAGTCGTCCATAATAGCCAGAAAAACAGTGATCGCAGCCGGGGGCTCGCCAGGTTTGCAGGGTGCCAGGCCATAATCCGACAGGTAAATGCGCGATCGCTTGCCCCGGCTGTCGGCAATGTGTGCATAGTCTTCTCACCAGACGCTGTGCCACGATCAACTGCAATGCCGGGCCGAGCAGATAACCGGGAATCCCCATTTGCCGCAATCGTGTCAGAGTTTCTGCAGTGGAGTTGGTATGCAGGGTGGAAAGCACCAGATGGCCCGTTTGTGCAGCTTTAACGGCAATCCCGGCTGTTTCTGCATCGCGAATTTCGCCCACCATGATGACATCCGGATCCTGACGCAGCAGTGCACGCAGCACCAGATTAAAATCCAGCCCGCTGCGAGGCTGAATTTGTGTCTGGTTGATACCTTCCAGCGGGATCTCCAGCGGATCTTCCACGCTGCATACGTTTTTTTCCGGCACATTGAGTGCGCTCAATCCACTGTAGAGGGTGAAAGTTTTGCCGCTTCCGGTCGGGCCGGTAACCAGAATTAATCCCTGTGGTTTCGCCAGGGCGTTGCTGAACTGGCGCAGCTGCGCCACCGGCATGCCGAGTTTATCCAGGGCAATTGCGCTATTTTCGCTCTGCATCAGACGTACTACCGCTTTCTCTCCGTGGCTGACGGGCAGAGTAGAAAGGCGAAAGGCAGCGGTTTTGCCTTCGATTTCGAGGGTAAATTGCCCATCCTGAGGCAGGCGACGTTCGGCAATATCCAGACCCCCCAGAATTTTCAGACGGGCAAGTACCGCAGCAGGTTGTACATCGGGCAACTGCGTTAGTTTGTGCAGAACGCCATCGATTCGTAGTCGGATACGTAGCGCATGGCGTTGCGGCTCGAAATGGACATCGGATGCCCGTCGCAGTATGGCTTGTTGCAGGATGTGCTCAACGGCGTTGATTGCCGATTCAGCCGAAACCTGCTCGCGGGGCTTCTCAGTGCTTCCCGGCTCATGCAACAGCTGCTCAATCCGCGCGGCAGGCCAGCACTCCACTTCAACTTTGCACTGGCTGGCAAACTGTAACGCTTCCAGCAGGGCAGGTTCGGGTGTTCCCGCGACGGCCACGCGCAGCAGCGTGGCGTCATGATGCAGAATGATTGCGTGGTGGCGCTTGCATAGGGCCTTGAGCATGGCATCACATCTCTCCATTGCGGCCACCTTTGTCGGCAAAACGGAACTGTTCAAGGCAGTTTTCGCGCAGGCTGTTGTTATCGCTGGTGCAGCTGCGTTGCCAGTCAAGCGTGCCATCGGTGCTATTCCAGACGGGTTGCATTTCCACCGTTAAACCCGCAAGGCTTTCCTGGCCCGTCAGGCTGATGACGCCATTGGTCACGGCAAGTGTCGCAACATAGCGTGAACCTTTGGCCGCAGGAATACCGCGGTCGCCCGCCTGGCACTGCGCCGGTCCGCCGCGTTCAATGGCGCAGAGTTCGACCGCCGTTTTATAGGGCACCATGGTCTGCAACATATCCGTCAGTGCAGCGCGCTGCAGATAGTTTTGATAGGCCGGTACGCCGATTGCGCTGAGGATGGCGACGATGCCAATCACAATCATTAATTCGATGAGGGTAAAACCGCGTTGTCGTTCCATAAGCTGGCTCCTTGTTGTCGAGCCGCTACGGTAGAAAAGGGTTGAGCAAAGCGGAAGAGGGCAGAGTGGCACGGCTGGAAGCCGTGCGCAGAATAGATTCAGGTTTGCAACGCAATGACCAGCAAACTGGATGCGGTCACACAAATCTGCCGCGAATCACGATCAGGCGTCGCGGAAGCGCATCGACAGATCGAGGGCGCGTATGTGCTTAGTTAATGCCCCTACCGAGACATAATCTACGCCTGTCTGAGCAATTTGCGGCAACGTGCTTTCTGTGACGTTACCGGAGACTTCCAGCAACGCCTGCTTTTGCGTCAGCGTCACGGCCTCACGCATCATCTCCAGGCTGAAGTTGTCGAGCATGATGATATCCGCGCCCGCATTCAGCGCATCCTGCAATTCAGTCAGGGTTTCCACTTCGACTTCCACTGGCACATCAGGCTGTAACCACAGGGCTTTTTCCACTGCCTGGCGTACCGAGCCGCTGGCTATGATGTGATTCTCTTTAATCAAAAAAGCATCAGACAGTCCAAGACGATGATTGCTGCCTCCACCACATAGCACGGCATATTTCAGTGCGGTACGCAGTCCCGGCAGGGTTTTGCGGGTATCCAGTAGCTGGGTGTTGCTGTCTGTCAGCAAAGCCACATAGCGGCTGACTTCGGTTGCCACGCCGGAGAGGGTTTGCACAAAATTCAGTGCGGTACGTTCTGCGGTTAAAAGCAGGCGCGCCGGGCCGAGGAGTTCAAATAACAACTGGTCTGGCACGACAGCCTGTCCATCTTCAACGTGCCAGGTAATAGTGACTTTATTGCCCAACTGGATGAACACTTCTTCCACCCAGCGTTTACCACAGAAAACACCGGCCTCCCGGGTAATGATCTGTGCTTCAGCCTGTTTCTCAGCGGGCAGTAAGAGTGAAGTGATGTCACGATCGGCATCCACTTCGCCGCCTAAGTCTTCCTGAAGCGCGCGTGTAACGGCTTCGGGGATGTCATGCTCAATGCGTTTGATCAATTCGTGACGGCGATGATCGGGATCGTAACGACGTGATGCCATACTCTTCCTGCTCCAGATGACGAGATAGTGAGCGCACACCTTAGCCCTATTTTACCGGCATTGCCAGTTCATGGCGGTAAAATGTTTAGTATCCTTAACTTGGACAGGCTTTCGCATTAACGCGCAAGCAGCCGTGGAGAATCATGTTATTCTCAGCCAGACTTAAATGCAGGAAAAATGGCATGAAACTGGAAGATGGCTGGATTAGTAGCGCGCGTAAAGTGCCGTCATCGCACTTTAACCAGCGACCGGAAAATGAAACGCCTTCCCTACTGATTATTCACAATATCAGCTTGCCGCCCGGTGAGTTTGGCGGTCCGTGGATTGATCGGCTATTTACGGGCACCTTGCCCGCCGATGCGCATCCTTATTTTGCTGATATTGCCCATTTGCGTGTCGCCGCACACTGCCTGATTCGCCGTGATGGCGAGCTGGTACAATATGTTTCATTCGATGAGCGCGCCTGGCATGCGGGGGTTTCTCAGTTCGAAGGCCGGGAAAACTGTAACGATTTCTCGATGGGTATTGAGCTGGAAGGGACCGATACCCAGCCTTACACCGACGCGCAATATGCCACGTTGCAGGCGGTCACGGCGTTATTAATGCAACACTATCCACTGACCCTGGAACGCATTACCGGCCACAGCAATATTGCGCCGGAACGTAAAACCGATCCGGGTCCGGCATTTGACTGGGAACGCTATAAACACGCCTTAAAGCGGGAGAATCCCTGAAACAGCAGGAGCAGTTATGACGTTGTTTAGCTTGTTATTAGTGTTAGGTTGGGAACGGTTGTTTAAACTGGGGGAACACTGGCAGCTCGATCATCGGCTGGAGCCGCTGTTTCGTGGTCGTCAGCGTTTTTCGTTATTCCGCACCTTAGTGATGACGGTTGTGGCGATGCTGATTGTCTGGCTGCTGGTCTGGAGCCTGAAGGGTCTACTGTTTGGTGTTGCACAGCTATTATTCTGGATTGTGGTGGGTTTGCTGTGTATCGGTGCGGGTTCGGTACGTTTGCATTATCACGCCTATCTGAAAGCGGCGAGCCATGATGATCAGGCGGCTCATCAGGCGATGGCGGCAGAGCTGACGTTGATTCATGGCGTTCCTGTGGAGTGCAGTGAACGTGACTTTCTGCGCGAGCTACAGAACGCGCTTATCTGGATAAATTTTCGCTTCTATCTGGCGCCGTTGTTCTGGTTTGTCGTCGGTGGCCCCTGGGGACCGGTATTGCTGGTGGGATATGCGTTTCTGCGCGCCTGGCAAAGCTGGCTGGCACGCCGCACCATACACCGCTGAAACGCGCGCAGTCTGGCATAGACAGCGTGCTGCACTGGCTGGACTGGATACCCGTCAGGCTGGCAGGCGTAGCCTACGCCTTGCTGGGGCACGGTGAAAAAGCCCTGCCGGCCTGGTTTGCCTCGCTGGCGGACCTGCATACCGGCCAGTATCAGGTACTGACCCGCCTGGCGCAGTTCTCCCTGGCGCGTGATCCGCATATGGATGAAGTGCAGACACCGCGCGTGGCGGCGGTTTCACTGGCGAAAAAGATTACTCACTGGTGCTGGTAGTCGTGGTGGCGTTGCTGACCATCTACGGCACGCTGGTGTGATCGGCTGGCGGCACGCCAAAATCAGGTGTGCCGTCCTCGCGCCAGTCAAAATATTTTAGCCGCGTATGGCGGTTAGGATCCCACAGGGGATCACCCTCAATTTCGGTGTAGTTGCGCGCATGATAAACCAGCACATCTTCGCCCTGTTCGTCCACGGTAAAGCTGTTGTGGCCCGGGCCGAACTGTCTGTTTTGCCAGTGGGTGCGAAAGACCGGCTGCGGCAGTTTATGCCAGCCCGGGCTCGAGTGGATCGGCATTGGCATCAATGTCTCAGCATGCCCAGACAATAATTCTCATCGGTGGCGCTGGCGGAATAGGTGACAAACAGCGTCTGACCGTGGCGGATCACCGCCGGGCCTTCATTGACACAAAATCCGGCACATTCCCAGTCATATTCCGGGCGAGTCAGCATTTGCGGTGTGCCTTTCAGCGTCCAGGGATTGAGTAATTCAGCAAGATACAGGTTCGAATTGCCAGGAATCGCCGGGTCTTTTTGTGCCCACAGATACCAGTTTTTCCCCTGATGGACGAAATGCGTGGCATCGAGAGAGAAACTATCCAGCGGCGTGTGGACGCGCCGAACGGGCTGCCAATGGCCGGTCAATGGATCGGCATCACTGCACACCAACGCATACATGCGGTGCTGGAATAGTAGCCCGTCAATATCACGGCGTGTGGGCGGCGGCCGCAAATAGAGATACCATTGCCCATCGATGAGATGCAGCTCCGGTGCCCAGATCAGCGCGCTCATGGGTCCGGTATCGGGTTTGTGCCACACCACCACCGGCTCGGCCTCGGGCAGTCCGGCCAGCGTAGCGGCGCGGCGAATCTCCAGCCGGTCGTATTCCGGCACTGAGGCGACAAAGTAATAGCCTTCAGTCGTGGCGGAGAATAAAGGGATCGGCGCGCTGGGTGATAAACGGATTAGGCCATGGATTGCTCATTTAATTTCTCCGGGTTCGATAGCGGCGGAAGCGGCCGGGTGTGGGGCTTGCAGGTCACGGAAATTAGCGCGACGCAGGGCGAGATCGTCCTGAATGGTACGCATCAGTTTGCGATCGACTTTCAGCAGACGTACGACCCCGGCGGTAATCAGGTAGCCAACGCCAGGTATCACGGTAAACAGCAGCATGATGCCATTCAGCGCGCTGGGGGCTTGCTGTTTCGCCCCGGCGTCATAGCCATAAATGGAGAGTAAAAAGCCCACCATCGCGCCAGCCACCGCCAGCCCGACTTTGAGGAAAAACAGATTGCCGGAAAAGCTCATGCCGGTGATGCGTTTACCGGTTTTCCATTCGCCATAATCATCGACATCCGCCATCAGCGACCAGTGTAGCGGGGAGGGGATCTGATGCAGGATATTCAGCAGGAAATAAGCAATAACCACTGCCAGGGTGGCATGCGGATCGATCCAGTAAAAACCGCTGGAGAATAGCGCCAGCGCGATGTTGGTCCAGAAGAAGACTTTTAATTTGCACCAGCGATCGGTGAGGATTTTAGCTAGCGTACTGCCCAGCATCATGCCGATCACACCGAGGCTGATAAACAGCGTGGCAAAATGGGTCGACTGGCCCATCACCCAGGTCACGTAATACATGGTGGCGGCCATGCGGATAAAGCCAGGGCAAACGTTACAGAAAGTCAGCAACAGAATGCGCACCCACTGGTCATTTTTCCATACGTCGCGCAGGTCATTTTTCAGATCGTCATTACTGGGTATGGCCGGGCGAATACGCTCACGCACCGTGGCAAAGCAGAACAGAAACATCGCCAGACCGATCAGTGCCAGTACGCTCATTGCCATTTGATAGCCGCGTGCTTTGTTATCGCCACCAAACCACTCTGCCATCGGCAGCAGCGACAGCGACAGGATCAGCGTGGCGACACCCACCATGACAAAACGATACGACTGGCAGGAGACGCGTTCGCCAGGATCATTGGTGATAACCCCACCCAGCGAGCAGTAAGGGATGTTGATGGCGGTGTAGGTCAGTGACATCAGGAAGTAGGTAATAAATGCCCAGATCACCTTGTTGTCATAGCTCCAGTCTGGCGTGGTGAACATCAGAACGCTGAACAGGACATAGGGAACGGACACCCACAGCAACCACGGGCGAAAACGTCCCCAGCGGCTCTGCGTACGATCGGCAATGGCACCCATAATCGGATCCGTCACCGCATCCAGCACCCGCACCGAAAGCAATAAGGTGCCGACCAGTGCCGGTGCCAGGCCAAAAACATCGGTATAGAAATAGTTGAGGAACAACATGATGGCACCGCCGATCATGTTGCATCCGGCATCGCCCATGCCGTATCCCAGTTTTTCCCGGAACGAGAGTGCTGCTCCTTTCATTGTTCATCTCCAGCAATAACAGGTGCAAAAATTATTAGCGGAAAATCAGCAATCTGGCGGGGACCAATTGGTCACGATGATGGACAAAACACCTGGACGGGGAAAAGTGTGAGCAAGATCTAAAGAAGAGAAATATCTGCCCGGACATTGACGCCGGGCAGAAGGAACAGTTTTACGCCTGCTGGGCTTTATTTTTAATGGTGTAACCCACTGCCAGCACGATCAGCCAGACCGGAATCAACCAAACTGAAATCGCCATGCCTGGGGTCATCAGCATGATCACCAGAATTGCCGCGAGGAACAGCAGACAGACCCAGTTACCCAGTGGGTAAAGAATGGCGGGGAAGCGCGTGGTGACACCCTGCTGGTCTTTCTTCTTACGGAATTTCAGGTGCGCGAGGCTGATCATCGCCCAGTTGATGACCAGCGCGGAGACCACTAAAGACATCAGCAGGCCGAAAGCTTCACCTGGCATCAGATAGTTGATCAGCACGCAAAGCGCAGTCGCGACGGCTGACACCAGAATGGTTGTCACTGGGACACCGCGTTTATCGACTTTCAGCAGTGCTTTCGGGGCATTGCCTTGCTGCGCCAGGCCGAACAGCATACGGCTGTTGCAATAAACGCAGCTGTTGTACACCGACAGCGCGGCAGTCAGGATCACCACGTTAAGCGCATTGGCAACCAGTGAGTCACCCAGTTCATGGAAGATCAGCACAAATGGGCTGGTGTCAGCGGTAACGCGGGTCCATGGCAGCAGCGACAGCAGCACGGCCAGGGAGCCGATGTAGAAAATCAGAATACGCCACAGTACCTGGTTGGTGGCTTTAGGAATGCTCTGCTCCGGGTTGTCGGCTTCTGCGGCGGTGATACCCACCAGCTCCAGGCCACCGAACGAGAACATGATGATCGCCATCATCATCACCAGCCCGCCAAAACCATTTGGCAGGAAGCCGCCCTGGTTCCACAGGTTGCTGACGGTTGCCTGCGGGCCGCCGTTGCCGCTGAACAGCAGCCAGCCGCCGAACAGGATCATACCGATGACAGCGACCACTTTGATAATGGCAAACCAGAACTCCATCTCACCAAATACTTTCACGTTGGTCAGGTTGATAGCGTTGATCAGCACAAAGAAGATGGCGGCAGTAGCCCAGGTGGGAAAGTCCGGCCACCAGAACTGAACATATTTACCGACAGCGGTCAGCTCGGCCATGGCAACCAGCACATACAGCACCCAGTAGTTCCATCCTGAAGCAAAACCGGCGAAGTTGCCCCAGTATTTGTAAGCAAAATGGCTGAAGCTACCGGCAACCGGTTCTTCCACTACCATTTCGCCTAATTGGCGCATAATCAGAAAGGCAATAAATCCTGCAATGGCATAACCGAGAATCACCGCCGGACCGGCGGATTTGATCACCGATGCGCTGCCCAGAAACAGACCTGTACCCACTGCGCCGCCCAGCGCAATGAGCTGAATATGGCGATTTTTCAAGCCGCGGTGCAGCGTGTCGCCATGTTGTTGTTCCATACGAACCTCGTGATGTTGTTATTTTATGCCCAATGTAAGGCTGTTTTTACATAACGTACTCATTTATTTACGGTACCTGGCGTGCTGTGTGCATACGTAAGCTACCCTGGCGACCAGAATAGTGATAAGCGCGCCGATTTGCACCTGCTTTTGCTTTTTGTGCTGAGGGATGACTGAAAAAGCAGCAGCATCCACTGCTGGCCTGCCGCGCTATTTCTGACATGAATTGGTAATAAACACGAATAGCTTTCCCTTATGGTTGCGGGGAACGAGCAGCGCTAAATCTGTGTAAGGTTTGGTAAAAGAGAATTCTGTTAACAATTCTCCCTGAGGCTCTATTTCTGTCTTTATCAGCGCCATTTAGCGCATTTAACCAATGATAATCCCCTGAAGTGTGACGGCTGCCATATAGACACAAGGTGAATACTTTGTTACTTTACCGGCATCTTTTGGCAATTGGTATTACCAATTTACTCCGGACGCCTGGCATAACTAAGAAGGGAAGATGGCATACAGTAAGATTCGCCAACCAAAGCTCTCCGATGCAATTGAGCAACAGCTGGAATCCCTGATTATGGAAGGGACGCTGCGGCCGGGAGAGAAGTTGCTTCCCGAGCGCGAACTCGCCAAACAATTCGATGTGTCACGTCCTTCTCTTCGTGAAGCGATCCAGCGCCTGGAGGCGAAAGGATTGCTGCTACGCCGTCAGGGTGGCGGCACCTTCGTCCAAAAACATCTCTGGCAAAGCCTGAGCGACCCGCTAGTCGGCCTGCTTGCTCAACACCCTGAATCTCAGTTTGACCTGCTGGAAACTCGCCATGCACTGGAAGGTATTGCTGCCTATTATGCGGCATTACGGGGTACGGATGAGGATTTGCAGCGCATTCGCGACTGCCATGTTCAGATCCAGCAGGCACAGGACAGCGGCGATCTCGATGCCGAAGCGGACGCCGTGATGCAGTATCAGATCGCTGTCACAGAAGCGGCCCATAATGTGGTGCTTTTGCATTTGCTGCGTTCTATGGGCCCTATGCTGGAACAAAACGTCCGTCAGAATTTTGAATTGCTCTACGCTCGCCGGGAAATGCTGGCGAAAGTGAGCGGTCACCGCGCCAGTATTTTTGAGGCGATTGTGGCTCGTGAGCCAGAACAAGCACGCGAGGCATCACACCGTCACCTGGCGTTCATTGAGGAAATCTTGCTGGACAGAAGTCGGGAGCAGAGTCGTCGTGAACGCTCCCTGCGTCGTTTACAGCAACGTAAGGAATAACGCGCGGCAACGAACGTGCGGATCAAAAAGCGACGGGCCTGTCTTCTTGTGCTGTGAACTGAAGCAAAGCACAAGCAGACAGGCTCCTGACAATTCAACGTATTAGACACAGATAAGGAATACACCCCATGTCAGAACGTTTACACAATGACGTGGATCCGATCGAAACTCGTGATTGGCTACAGGCGATCGAATCGGTCATCCGTGAAGAAGGTGTTGAGCGCGCGCAGTATCTGATTGACCAGGTATTAAGTGCTGCACGCAAAGGCGGCGTAAAAGTTGCAGCAGGTTCTTCTGCTGTCAGCAACTACATCAACTCTATTGCCGTTGAAGACGAACCGGACTATCCGGGCAACGCCTCCCTTGAACGTCGTATCCGTTCCGCAATTCGCTGGAACGCCATCATGTCGGTGCTGCGTGCGTCGAAGAAAGATCTGGAGCTGGGTGGTCACCTCTCATCATTCCAGTCTTCTGCGACGATCTATGAAGTGTGCTTTAACCACTTCTTCCGTGCACGTAGCGAGAAAAATGGCGGCGATCTGGTTTACTTCCAGGGCCATATCTCTCCAGGTATCTATTCTCGTGCGTTCCTTGAAGGCCGTCTGACCGAAGAACAGATGAACAACTTCCGTCAGGAAGTACACGGCAACGGTCTCTCTTCTTATCCGCACCCGAAACTGATGCCTGAATTCTGGCAGTTCCCGACGGTTTCTATGGGTCTTGGCCCACTCAATGCGATTTATCAGGCTAAATTCCTGAAATACCTTGAGCACCGTGGTCTGAAAGATACCGCCGATCAGACGGTCTACGCTTTCCTCGGTGATGGTGAGATGGATGAACCGGAATCCAAAGGTGCGATCACTATCGCGGTCCGTGAAAAACTGGATAACCTGGTATTCATCATCAACTGTAACCTGCAGCGTCTGGATGGCCCGGTAACCGGTAACGGCAAGATCATCAACGAGCTGGAAGGCATCTTTGCCGGTGCTGGCTGGAACGTGATTAAAGTGATCTGGGGCGGACGCTGGGATGAGCTGCTGAAGAAAGACACCAGTGGAAAGCTGATTCAGCTGATGAACGAAACCGTCGACGGCGACTACCAGACCTTCAAATCACGCGATGGCGCATACGTGCGTGAGCACTTCTTCGGTAAATATCCGGAGACCGCTGCGCTGGTGAAAGACTGGTCAGACGAAGAGATCTTCGCCCTGAACCGCGGTGGTCATGATCCGAAGAAAGTCTACGCGGCACTGAAAAAAGCGCAGGAAACCAAAGGCCAGCCGACCCTGATTCTGGCGCATACCATCAAAGGTTATGGTATGGGCGACACGGCGGAAGGCAAAAACATCGCTCACCAGGTGAAGAAGATGAACATGGATGGCGTTCGCTACATCCGCGATCGCTTCAATGTGCCGGTAGCCGATGAAAACATTGAAAAACTGCCGTACGTGACCTTCGAAAAAGGGTCTGAAGAGTACAACTATCTGCATGGTCAGCGCGAGAAGCTGGGCGGCTACCTGCCGACACGTCAGCCGCATTTCACTGAGAAGCTGGAAATGCCGGCGCTGGAAGAGTTCAGTGCGCTGCTGGAAGAGCAGAGCAAAGAGATCTCTACCACCATCGCCTTCGTGCGTGCGCTGAACGTGATGCTGAAGAACAAGTCGATCAAAGATCGTCTGGTGCCGATTCTGGCAGACGAAGCCCGTACCTTTGGCATGGAAGGTCTGTTCCGTCAGATTGGTATCTATAGCCCGAACGGTCAGCAGTACACCCCACAGGACCGCGAGCAGGTTGCTTACTATAAAGAAGACGAGAAAGGCCAGATTCTGCAGGAAGGGATCAACGAGCTGGGTGCTGGTTCATCCTGGCTGGCGGCGGCGACTTCTTACAGCACCAACAATCTGCCGATGATTCCGTTCTACATCTATTACTCAATGTTCGGCTTCCAGCGTATCGGTGATCTGATGTGGCTGGCGGGCGATCAGCAGGCGCGTGGCTTCCTCGTGGGCGGTACCTCCGGTCGTACCACTCTGAACGGTGAAGGTCTGCAGCATGAAGATGGTCACAGCCATATTCAGTCGCTGACTATCCCGAACTGTATTTCTTACGATCCGTCTTATGCCTACGAAGTGGCAGTCATCATGCATGACGGCCTGGTACGTATGTACGGTGAAGCGCAGGAAAACGTTTACTACTACATCACCACGCTGAACGAAAACTACCACATGCCGGCGATGCCGCAGGGTGCGGAAGAGGGTATCCGTAAGGGTATCTACAAGCTGGAAACAGTAGAGGGTAGCAAAGGCAAAGTGCAGCTGCTGGGTTCAGGTTCTATCCTGCGTCACGTGCGTGAAGCTGCGCAGATCCTGGCGAAAGACTACGGTATCGGCTCTGACGTCTACAGCGTGACCTCGTTCACCGAACTGGCGCGTGATGGCCAGGATTGTGAGCGCTGGAACATGCTGCATCCGACAGAAACTCCGCGCGTACCTTACATCGCTCAGGTGATGAATGAGGCTCCTGCCGTGGCGTCAACTGACTACATGAAACTGTTTGCTGAACAGGTTCGTAGCTACGTGCCAGCCAGCGATTACCGCGTACTGGGCACTGACGGTTTCGGTCGTTCTGACAGCCGTGAGAACCTGCGTCACCACTTCGAAGTGGATGCATCTTATGTCGTGGTTGCAGCTCTGGGTGAACTGGCTAAACGCGGCGAAATCGATAAGAAAGTGGTGGCAGAAGCGATCACCAAATTCAACATCGATGCCGATAAAGTTAACCCGCGTCTGGCTTAAGAGGTAAGAGAGTAATGGCTATCGAAATTAAAGTGCCGGATATCGGGGCAGATGAAGTTGAAGTCACTGAGATCCTGGTCAAAGTGGGCGACAAGGTAGAAGCCGAACAGTCGCTGATCACCGTAGAAGGCGACAAAGCCTCGATGGAAGTCCCTTCGCCGCAGGCTGGCGTGGTGAAAGAAATCAAAATTGCTACCGGTGACAAAGTAGAAACCGGCTCGCTCATCATGATCTTTGACGCAGAGGGTGCAGCAGCAGCTGCACCGGCGGCAGAAGAGAAGAAAGCGGAAGCGGCACCAGCACCTGCTGCGGCAGCGGTCAGCAAAGACGTTAATGTGCCGGATATCGGCGGTGACGAAGTTGAAGTGACTGAGATTCTGGTCAAGGTTGGCGATACCGTTGCGGCTGAGCAGTCACTGATCACCGTGGAAGGCGACAAGGCTTCTATGGAAGTCCCGGCACCGTTCGCGGGCGTGGTGAAAGAGATCAAAATTGCCACCGGCGACAAAGTGAATACCGGTTCGCTTATCATGGTGTTCGAAGCGGAAGGCGCTGCACCTGCCGCTGCACCAGCGGCACAGCCTGCTGCGGCACCCGCCCCGGCAGCGGCGGCTGGCGCGAAAGACGTCAACGTCCCTGACATCGGTGGTGATGAAGTTGAAGTCACTGAAGTGCTGGTGAAAGTGGGCGACAAAGTCTCCGCTGAACAGTCTCTGATTGTGGTTGAAGGCGACAAAGCTTCGATGGAAGTTCCGGCACCGTTTGCGGGCACCGTTAAAGAGCTGAAAGTGGCTACCGGCGACAAAGTTAAAACCGGCTCGCTTATCATGGTGTTCGAAGTAGAAGGCGCTGCGCCTGCTGCTGCCGCACCGGCTGCGAAACAGGAAGCGGCTCCGGCCCCGGCAGCTGCGCAATCTGCTCCGGCTGCGGCGAAAGCGGATTCGAAAAGCGACTTTGCTGAGAACGATGCTTACGTCCACGCCACGCCGGTGATTCGTCGCCTGGCACGCGAGTTCGGTGTCAACCTGGCGAAAGTCAAAGGCACCGGTCGTAAAGGTCGCATCCTGAAAGAAGACGTGCAGGCATACGTGAAAGACGCGGTGAAACGCGCTGAAGCTGCACCGGCTGCTGCTGCCAGCGGTGGTAGCCTGCCAGGCCTGCTGCCGTGGCCGAAAGTTGATTTCAGCAAGTTCGGCGAAATCGAAGAAGTGGAACTGGGCCGTATCCAGAAAATCTCTGGTGCCAACCTGAGCCGCAACTGGGTGATGATTCCGCATGTTACCCACTTCGACAAAACCGACATCACCGATCTGGAAGCGTTCCGTAAACAGCAGAACAGCGAAGCCGAGAAACGTAAGCTGGATGTGAAATTCACCCCGGTGGTGTTTATCATGAAAGCGGTGGCGGCAGCGCTGGAGCAGATGCCTCGCTTCAACAGTTCACTGTCTGAAGACGGTCAGAAACTGACGCTGAAGAAATACATCAACATCGGTGTGGCGGTCGATACGCCGAACGGTCTGGTGGTTCCGGTGTTCAAAGATGTGAACAAAAAAGGCATCACTGAACTGTCGCGTGAACTGATGGCTGTTTCGAAAAAAGCGCGTGACGGCAAGCTGACCGCAGGCGACATGCAGGGTGGATGCTTCACCATTTCCAGCCTGGGTGGCCTCGGTACCACGCACTTCGCGCCAATCGTTAACGCGCCGGAAGTGGCTATCCTCGGTGTGTCCAAGTCTGCGATGGAACCGGTATGGAATGGTAAAGAGTTTGCACCACGTCTGATGATGCCAATCTCTCTTTCCTTCGACCACCGCGTGATCGATGGTGCTGATGGTGCGCGCTTTATCACCATCATCAACAACATGCTGTCGGACATTCGCCGTCTGGTGATGTGAAGTTAATCAAGGCCGGCAAATGCCGGCCTTGTTGTACGCATTCAGAGTTGCCGCGGTTGGCAGTTTGTTAACAATTCTGTAAACTCTTGCGGTGAAATGTGCCGGTGGAATAAGGGCATCCAGAGCCTGGGACAGGTTCGCGTCTGGCCGCCGGAAATCTAATAAGAGGTCATGATGAGTACAGAGATTAAAACTCAAGTCGTGGTACTTGGGGCAGGTCCTGCAGGTTACTCTGCAGCCTTCCGTTGCGCTGATTTAGGTCTGGAAACCGTACTGGTAGAGCGCTACAGCACCCTCGGTGGTGTATGTCTGAACGTAGGCTGTATCCCGTCAAAAGCGCTGCTGCACGTAGCGAAAGTGATTGAAGAAGCGAAAGCACTGGAAGAACACGGCATCGTGTTTGGCCAGCCTTCAACCGACATCAACAAAATTCGTACCTGGAAAGAGAAAGTCATCACCCAACTGACTGGCGGTCTGGCTGGTATGGCCAAAGGCCGTAAAGTGAAAGTGGTGAACGGTCTGGGTAAATTCACCGGTGCCAACACGCTGGTGGTAGAAGGTGAAGGCGGTGCAACCACCATCAACTTCGACAACGCCATCATTGCGGCCGGTTCTCGTCCGATTGAACTGCCGTTCATTCCGCATGAAGATCCGCGCGTGTGGGATTCCACCGATGCACTGGAACTGAAAGAAGTACCGAAGCGCCTGCTGGTGATGGGCGGCGGTATCATCGGCCTGGAAATGGGTACCGTTTACCATGCGCTGGGTTCAGAGATTGACGTGGTTGAAATGTTTGACCAGGTGATCCCGGCTGCCGATAAAGACGTGGTGAAAGTCTTCACCAAACGTATCAGCAAGAAATTCAACCTGATGCTGGAAACCAAAGTGACTGCCGTTGAAGCGAAAGAAGACGGTATTTACGTTTCCATGGAAGGTAAAAAAGCACCAACTGAAGCCCAGCGTTATGACGCGGTGCTGGTGGCGATTGGCCGCGTACCGAACGGTAAAGGCCTGGATGCGGGCAAAGCGGGCGTGGAAGTGGACGATCGTGGTTTCATCCGCGTCGACAAGCAAATGCGCACCAACGTGCCGCATATCTACGCTATCGGTGATATCGTGGGTCAGCCGATGCTGGCGCACAAAGGCGTGCATGAAGGTCACGTAGCGGCTGAAGTTATCGCCGGTATGAAGCACTACTTCGATCCGAAAGTGATTCCGTCAATCGCCTACACCGAGCCGGAAGTGGCATGGGTGGGTCTGACCGAGAAAGAAGCGAAAGAAAAAGGCATCAGCTACGAAGTTTCCACCTTCCCGTGGGCTGCTTCTGGCCGTGCTATCGCTTCTGACTGCGCTGACGGTATGACCAAACTGATTTTCGACAAAGAAACTCACCGTGTTATCGGTGGTGCCATTGTCGGTACCAACGGCGGCGAGCTGCTGGGTGAAATCGGTCTGGCTATCGAAATGGGTTGTGATGCGGAAGACATCGCGCTGACCATCCATGCGCACCCAACGCTGCATGAATCCGTTGGTCTGGCGGCGGAAGTGTTCGAAGGTAGCATTACCGACCTGCCGAACCCGAAAGCGAAAAAGAAATAAGCGCTGAGAAATAAACAGACGGCTCCTTAAGGGAGCCGTTTTTTATTACGTGGTTATTTAAGTTGAATAACGAAATGGGCGCCTGAGCTAACGCCTAAACAGTGACGGAAAAGCGGGGAAGAATCCCCGCTTAATGAAGTTTCTACGGTCTGCCTTCACAGGCCATAACCGCTGATAATTCAGCTGTGAATATCCTCAATCGTAATTCACATAATGAATTGCGGTTGATGAGACAGAGTCCTAATAAAATGACTCCGCTGATAATCAGTTTGCCGAATGTTGACCTCATCGTCACTTGCTCCTTGATTTAAAGCGAGCAAGTGACTACCCTGACATTGTTGGGTGTAGGGTAGTCGCTCGCTCGCGGTGGTTAAGTAAAATTAATCCCGCGAGCAAACTCTCCACAACCCACCTCAATATCATTTCTGATGCTTAAGACAGATTGTCTCAAGCGCCCGCAGGCAGTCTAATCTGTTTTTTATTATTTTCACCTGTTATTTTTATTCTTTTTTATTAGGCCTGATTTCTTATTTAATTAATCTACTAACAAGAGGTGTTATTTATATTTCTGTTTTCTTTAAGCCAGTCAATAAAATAGCGCAACGGCGTAGGGATATATTTACGGCTGGGATAATAAAGCCAGAAGCCTTCTTCTACCTGGGTAAATTCCGGCAGGATTTCCACCAGCTCTCCGCTTTGCAGCGCTTCAGCCACTGTGCCCTGATGCAAAAAAGCAATGCCTGCACCCGCCAGTGCGGCTTGCAGAATCCGCTCGTTATTGTCCAGTATTAGGGAGCCGCGCACGGCCACCTCCTGTTTCTGTCCATCCTGCCAGAATTCCCAGCGATAGCGACGTCCGCTGGGAAAGCGTCGCTCAATGCAGGGAAAGTGCAGCAACTCTGCCGGAGTCTGCGGCATACCGTGGCGGGTAATGAATGCCGGGGTGGCGACCGCCACGGCACGCATCGGTTCACCAAATGGCACCGCCACCATATCCTGCGCCAGTACGGCACCATAACGCACGCCTGCATCAAAACCCGCCGTCACAATGTCCAGCAGTGTGTCGTTGCTGTCGATTTCCACGCTGATCTGCGGATAGCGCTGCATAAACGGCAGAATGAGCGACTGGAAAAACAGGGCTTCGGCTGAGCGCGGGATACTGATGCGTAGATTCCCCTGCGGATCGCTGCGCCAGTCATTCAGTTCATCCACTGCCTGCGCCAAATCCTGTAACGCGGGCTGGATGCGCTGGAGAAAGCGCTCCCCGGCGGGCGTCAGTGCCACTTTGCGTGTGGTGCGATTGAGAAGCCGCATGCCGAGGCGTTCTTCAAAATTACGCATCGCGTGGCTAAGTGCCGATGGCGTGATATTGCGTTCTGCTGCGGCTTTACGAAAGCTCAGATGCTGGGCGATAGCGGCAAACATCTCCAGTTCCTGTAGCGTGGCGCGATATTGACTCATTGCTGAATTTCACTCACTAAATCGGCAAAAATGCCTCAATTGTTGCGGTGATTGTTGAGGGTTATAACAATAACACTGACAGCGAAGAGGATGAAACAATGCAACAACGTCAATTAGGCAATCAGGGATTACAGGTTTCGGCACTGGGGCTGGGCTGCATGGGGATGTCATTCGCCTACGGGGCCAATGATGAGCAACAGGCGCTGAATACCCTGGCCCGTGCCTTTGAGCTGGGTGTCGATTTTCTCGATACGGCTGAAGTTTACGGCCCCTTCACCAATGAAACCTTGCTGGCAAAAGCCCTGAAGGGGCGTAAAGAGATTAAAGTGGCGACCAAGTTTGGTTTCCGTATCAATGAGCAAGGGGAGGGCTGGGAGCGTGTGACGGGGGCCAACAGCGACCCGGCACATATTCGCCGTGCGGTAGAGGGATCGCTGCAGCGGCTTGGGGTGGAAAGTATCGACCTGCTCTATCAGCATCGTCTTGATCCTGCGGTACCGATTGAAGAGGTGGTCGGCGTGATGGCCGATTTGGTGCGCGAAGGCAAAGTCAAATATCTGGGTTTGTCGGAAGTCTCCCCGGCGACCCTGCGCCGTGCCTGTGCGGTACATCCGATTTCCGCGCTGCAAAGTGAATACTCGTTGTGGACGCGCGATCCAGAGCAAGAGCAAGAGATCTTTGCCGCCTGCCGCGAGCTTAATATCGGTTTTGTGCCTTACAGCCCGCTGGGACGTGGCTTTCTGACCGGTAAATTCCCCGCTGCGGCAACGCTGGCTGAGGATGATTTCCGTCGTTATCTGCCGCGTTTCCAGCAGGACGCTCAAACGCATAACCAGAAGTTAGTGAATCAGCTGACAGAGCTGGCTGTAGGTTATGACGCCACGCCAGCGCAACTGGCACTGGCCTGGGTGCTGGCGAAAGGCGAGTTTATTGTGCCGATTCCGGGAGCCAGCAAAATTGCCCATCTGGAGCAAAACTGTGCTGCCGCAACCCTGCAATTAAGCAGCGCTGACATTAGCGCGCTGGATGTGCTATTTGATCCGCAACAGATTCAGGGTGAGCGTTATAACGCCACGGAGTTTGTGCTGGTGGATCGTTAAGGAGCAGCGCGAGCGACATAACATAGCAGGCATCTGATGCCTGCTTTTTTTCGTGATGGGGTTCAACTTCAGCGGAATCTGCTGCTTAACCAAAGGATGTTGCTTTTTTGTAAACAGATTAACAATCAGCCGAAATGCTGCTATGCTGGCCGACGCGGAACCGGGCACCTCACCCTACTTTTGGACTGCGTCACAGGGTGCACCGGAAAGCTATACAATGAGAGCGAGGAGAACGTCGTGCTAGAAGAATACCGTAAGCACGTTGCCGAGCGTGCTGCCCAGGGAATCGTACCTAAGCCGTTAGATGCTTCCCAAATGGCCGCGCTGGTTGAACTGCTGAAAAACCCGCCAGCGGGTGAAGAAGAATTCCTTACTGACCTGTTGGTCAACCGTGTCCCGCCAGGTGTTGATGAAGCGGCCTATGTAAAAGCCGGATTCCTGGCAGCGGTCGCAAAGGGCGAAGCCCACTCTCCTCTGGTTACTCCTGAAAAAGCAGTCGAACTTCTGGGCACCATGCAGGGTGGCTACAACATCCACGCATTGATTGAATCCCTCGACGATGAGACGCTGGCGCCGATTGCTGCAGAAGCCCTGTCCCATACGCTGCTGATGTTCGATAACTTCTACGATGTCGAAGAGAAAGCCAAAGCGGGTAACCCCCACGCGAAAAAAATTATCCAGTCCTGGGCCGATGCAGAATGGTTCCTGAAGCGTCCAAAACTGGCAGAAAAAATCACCACCACCGTGTTCAAAGTGACCGGCGAAACCAACACCGATGACCTCTCTCCGGCACCGGATGCATGGTCTCGCCCGGATATTCCACTGCACGCACTGGCGATGCTGAAAAACCCACGTGAAGGCATCGAACCCGATGATGCTGGTAACATTGGCCCGATCAAACAGATCGAAGCATTACAGAAAAAAGGTTTCCCGCTGACTTACGTCGGTGACGTCGTGGGTACCGGTTCTTCGCGTAAATCCGCCACCAACTCGGTGCTGTGGTTTATGGGTGATGACATTCCGTATGTCCCCAACAAGAAGGGCGGTGGCCTGTGCCTCGGCGGTAAAATCGCTCCGATCTTCTTCAACACCATGGAAGATGCTGGCGCACTGCCGATCGAAGTGGAAGTTGACCGTTTGAATATGGGCGATGTCATTGACGTCTATCCGTATAAAGGTGAAGTGCGTAACCATGACACCGATGAAGTGCTGGCGACATTCGAACTGAAAACCGAAGTGTTGCTGGATGAAGTTCGCGCGGGCGGTCGTATTCCGCTGATTATCGGGCGTGGTCTGACGGCCAAAGCCCGTGAATCTCTGGGTCTGCCGCACAGCGATGTCTTCTTGCAAGCCAAAGATGTGGCTGCCAGCAGCCGTGGCTTCTCACTGGCGCAGAAAATGGTCGGTCGCGCCTGTGGCGTCGATGGTATCCGCCCGGGCGCTTACTGCGAACCTAAAATGACCTCGGTCGGTTCTCAGGACACCACCGGTCCGATGACCCGTGATGAACTGAAAGACCTGGCCTGCCTCGGCTTCTCAGCCGATCTGGTGATGCAATCCTTCTGTCACACTGCCGCTTACCCGAAACCGGTAGACGTGACCACGCATCACACCCTGCCAGACTTCATCATGAACCGTGGCGGTGTGTCGCTGCGTCCAGGTGATGGCGTGATCCACAGCTGGCTGAACCGTATGCTGCTGCCGGATACCGTAGGTACCGGTGGTGACTCGCATACCCGTTTCCCGATTGGTATTTCGTTCCCGGCCGGTTCTGGTCTGGTGGCGTTTGCTGCGGCGACGGGTGTCATGCCGCTGGATATGCCGGAATCAGTGCTGGTGCGCTTCAAAGGCGAAATGCAGCCAGGCATTACCCTGCGCGATCTGGTGCATGCGATCCCGCTGTACGCGATCAAACAGGGCCTGCTGACCGTTGAGAAGAAAGGCAAGAAAAACATCTTCTCTGGGCGCGTGCTGGAAATCGAAGGTCTGCCGAAACTGAAAGTGGAGCAGGCGTTTGAACTGACCGATGCTTCTGCTGAACGTTCTGCGGCGGGTTGCACCATCAAACTCGATAAAGAACCGATCATCGAGTACCTCAACTCGAATATCGTACTGCTGAAGTGGATGATCTCTGAAGGCTACGGCGATCGCCGTACGCTGGAGCGTCGCGTTGAAGGCATGGAAAAATGGCTGGCTGATCCGCAGCTGCTGGAAGGTGATGCCGATGCCGAATATGCAGCGGTGATCGACATTGATCTGGCGGAAATCAAAGAGCCGATCCTGTGTGCGCCGAACGATCCGGACGATGCGCGTCTGCTGTCTGATGTGCAGGGCGAGAAGATTGATGAAGTGTTCATCGGTTCCTGCATGACCAACATCGGTCACTTCCGTGCGGCCGGTAAATTGCTGGACAGCCACAAAGGCCAGCTGCCGACCCGTTTGTGGGTGGCTCCGCCAACCAAGATGGATGCGGCACAGCTGACGGAAGAAGGCTACTACAGCGTGTTCGGTAAGAGCGGCGCGCGTATCGAGATCCCGGGTTGTTCGCTGTGCATGGGTAACCAGGCGCGTGTGGCGGACGGTGCGACGGTGGTATCCACCTCGACCCGTAACTTCCCGAACCGTCTCGGTACCGGTGCCAACGTCTATCTGGCGTCTGCGGAGCTGGCGGCGGTTGCATCGCTGCTGGGCAAATTGCCGACGCCGGACGAGTATCAGCAGTTTATGACTCAGGTTGATAAGACAGCGGCAGATACCTACCGCTATCTCAACTTTGATCAGCTGAACCAGTACACCGATAAAGCAGATAACGTGATCTTCCAGACCGCGCTGTAATCGGCTGTAAACTCAGCAAGGGGGTGATGAAAATCACCCCCTTTTTTTGCGCCCTTTTTTCCTCTGTCGTGGCCTGACATAATGCGAGCGCGATCCCACTTTATTCAGCGTGTTGCGCACAAAATGAATTCAGGCAGTGCCACGCGGCGCGCCATTGGTAAGAGGTTACACACATGGAGTATGAATTTTTGCGCGATCTGACCGGCAAGGTCAAAGTGCGTATGTCGATGGACCACGAAGCGGTGGGGCACTGGTTCAACGAAGAGGTTGATGAAAATCTGGCTTTGCTGGATGACGTTGAAGCCGCCGCGCAACAGGTAAAAGGCACCCATCAGCAATGGCAACGTGTCGGTCATGAATACACGATATGGCTGGATGAAGAAGAGGTGATGATCCGGGCCAATCAGCTGGCATTAGAAGACGACGGGCTGGAAGAGGGGATGACCTATTACGACGAAGAGAGTCTGTCATTCTGCGGCGTCGAAGATTTTCTGGCGGTCATCGCGGCGTACCGGCAGTTTCTGGCAGGGAAATAATAATCAGGAAACGCCGCATCAGGACGATGCGGCGTGTCAGGGCACTTACGCGCCGCTGGTCAGGGTGTGTGGATGATGAACTTTTTCCTCATCCACGATCGGTTCAACTTTGCCCATCAGGAACAGGTAGTTGAGGATACCAATCACCACCAGCACGGCGGAGAACACCAGTGCCCAGGTAAAGTGACCCGTGGCACCGACGATGGCACCGGTAATGATCGGACCCACCGCGCCGCCCATATTGGATACGGTGTTCTGTAAACCGGCAACTATCGACACGCTGTTTTTCGGGGCGACGTCGCCCGGCAGTGCCCACACCTGGGAAGCCGCCACGGTGGTGCCGGATTTAGCGATACACAGTAGCAATACCGTCATAAATACCGAATCGGTGAAGGGGGCGAAACCGATACACAGCGCCATCAGCAGGCCAATGGTCAGGAACAGTTTGCGTGTGGCAGTGAGCGATAGCACTTTGTTATGCACCATACGGTCCGATGCCCAGCCCGCCAGCACTTCAATCACCATGCCGCAAATCAGCGGCAGTGCAGCCACCATGCCCATTTTCAGGAAATCCATGCCTTTGTCTTTCACCAGGTAGGTTGGCAGCCAGGTGATAAAGAAATAGGAAGTGTAGTTAATGGTGAAGAAGCCAATACACATCGCCCAGATGTTGCGATAGCGCAGCAGCTTGTACCATTTCATCGGCAGCACGCTTTTATCGCCATGCTTGTTGGCCTGGCCATCACGGATCAGGCGAACTTCGTCGCGGCTGATCGCTTTATGGTCTTCCGGATTTTCCGCGTAGATAAAATACCAGGCGATCACCCAGAACAAACCGATCGCGCCGATGGCGAGGAAGGTGATACGCCAGTCAAACATGGCGATCATCCAGACGATCAGCGGCATTGCGACGGCACCACCAAACTTGGAGGCGCTATCAAAGAGGCCAGAAACCGTTGCGCGTTCGCGATCCGGGAACCAGCGCGCGGCGATCCCGGCGTTGCTTGGGTAGGCAGCGGCTTCACCGACGCCCAACGCCAGGCGCAGCGCCAGCAGTGATTTAAAGCCTGTCGCCAGTCCCATCGCCATAGTAGCGATGGACCACCAGCCAACAGCAATGCCGAGACCTTTTTTCTGACCGAAACGGTCAGCAAACCAGCCCGCCGGGATTTGCAGCAGCGCATACGACCAGAAAAACGCCGCCATGATCACGCCCATCATTTCGGGATTGATCGACAGTTCTTTGATCAGATGTGGGGCAGCAGCAGAGAGTACAGTACGGTCAATATAGTTAATGGCAACCGCCAGCCACATCAGGCCTGCGATCCACCAGCGAATGCGAGAGGTGTTGTTCATAATAATAATCCACCAGACATTTCGTAGGGTTGAGCCGGGCGGCCTTTAGGCCAGCCCGTTCATCACGTTCACCGGGCGTTCGCCCTGTTTAATGCACTGCACAATCTGCATCACGCAGCGTTCGCCGATGGCGCTGATGGCTCCGTCGGTGTAGCCCGCGATGTGCGAGGTTGGGATAAAGTTACTCAGCGTGAACAACGGGTGTTCCACCAGCGGTTCCTGCTCAAATACATCGGCAGCGGCACCGGCAATCACATTGTCTTGCAATGCCAGGAACAGATCCTGTTCGTTCACCACGCCGCCGCGTGACACGTTGATCAGGAAGGCGCTTTTCTTCATGCGTCTGATGCGTGCCGCATCAAACAGGTTGCGCGTTTCGTTGGTCAGCGGGGTATGCAGGGTGATGAAGTCACTCGCTTCGGTCAGTTGTTCCATATCGACGAATTCAATACCGTGTTCGGCAGCGAATTTTGCATCCGGGTAGAAATCAAAAGCGATGACGCGCATGTTAAATCCTTTGGCACGCAGTGCGACCTGCTTGCCAATGTTGCCCAGACCGACGATACCGAGGGTTTTGCCATACACATCGGTGGCAAAAATGCGTGGCCAGTGACCGGCGCGGGTATCTACGGCGGCCTGGGTCACCTGGCGTGCGCTGTTGAGAATTAGCGCAAAGGCGAAGTCGGCCACGGCGTGCTTATTGGCGTCCGGCACGTTGGTGACATAGATGCCGCGTGCGCGCGTGGCGTCGAGGTTGATGTTATCGACGCCAACGCCGTGCTTGCAGACAATCTTCAGCTGCGGCGCTTTGCTCAGCAGTTCTTCATTCACGTCGGTAAAGGCGACAATCATCGCTACGGTTTCAGCCAGATGAGGTTCCAGCGCGCTGAGCGGGGCATCGGCCGGCAGGGTAATCAGCTCGAAACCCTGCTGCTGTAAGGTCGTAATTGGTGTGGCGTCATATTTGGCGAATGACGGTGAGGTACAGATGACTTTCATAACGCTTCCCGGTGTAAAAAGTGGAACAGGCAAGGGCAGCAGCGGCTGCCCTGACGGCCGTTACTGCAAATACTGGTTCACTACCTGGCGGATCTTCTGCTCTTCTTCGGCAGAGAAGCGCACCGCATAGCGGCTGTCGCCCACGTCATAACCCAGCAGGTAGAGGGCTTTCTTCACCGCTGCCGGGGAGAACCCGATGCTGTAAAGATCGGTACGCAGGCCGGTGACGTTTTCCTGAGCCAGACGCGAACCTTCAATATCACCAGCATGGAAGCGCGCCCAGATGGCGTTGATCTCTTTCGGTGCTACGTTGGCAAGGCCGGAGATGCAGGCAGAGCAGCCATCGACAAAGCCCTGATGGATTAAGGAATCCGGGCCGTTCAGCACATCAAAACCATCGATACCTTCCGCTGCCTTGAGGAAACCGCTCAGGCTCTCATAGCTGCCTGCACTGTCTTTGATACCGACGATATTGGGATGCGCGGCCAGCTGGCGCACGGTTTCCGGTTGCAGCGTATTACCGGTGCGCGCCGGAATGTTGTAGAGAAACAGCGGCACGCTCAGGGCATCAGCCACGCTCTGATAGTGATAAATCAGCTCATCCTGTTTCAGCGGCACAAAATAAGGGGTGATCACCGACACCGCATCCACGCCCAGCTTCTCAATCTGCTTACCGAGACGGATGGTTTCACGCGTCGAGATCTCGCCAATATGGGCCACGACAGGCGCGCTGCCGTTGACTTCATCGACACAGGTTTCGGTGACGGCCAGCTTCTCCTGCTCATTCAGCACGAAGAATTCGCCGTTAGTGCCGCCGCAGAAAATACCGTTACCGGCGCTCAGCTGACGTTTGACCTGCTCACGCTGGGTCGCAGGGTTGAAGGCACCGTCGCGGTCGAAGGTGGTGACAATGGCGGTCAGTACGCCCTGGATTTTGTTACTCATGATTTCCTCGATAGTCCTTAGTGATTCAATGCCGGAAACAGCGTCAGGTAGACGTTTCGTACGTCATCGGCGCTCACTTTCATCGGTACATTCTTCATCAGGCGTTGCACGTCGAGCGCGGCTTCCACCAGATAGGGCAGGTGATCCGGGCCGATACCCAGTTCTTCCAGGCTGGCAGGCAGCTTCAGGCGTTGCACCAGCGCGGCGAAATATTCCACCAGCGCGTGCGACTTCGCCTCTTCATCCAGCTGGAGGTCGGCATCGGGCAGTAAATCCCAGACCTGAGCAAATTTACTCACCGCCGCCGGACGCACAAAGCGCATGCAGGGTGCCAGCAGGATGGCGTTGGCGACGCCGTGTGGGATGTGATATTTGCCGCCCAACGGATAAGACATGGCGTGCACCAGGTGCGTACCGGCATGGGCAATCGACGCGCCACCATAGTAAGACGCCCACAGCATATTCAGGCGCGCTTCGAGATTACCCGGTTCGGCAACGGCGGTTTCCAGGCTGGCAAACAGCTTCTTCATGCCGATCATCGCGTAGTTATCGCTAACCGGATTCGCCACTGTCGCGGTGAAGCACTCAATCAGGTGGCACAACGCATCGATACCGGTTGAGGAGGCAATATGCGGCGGCATGCTGGTGGTCAGCTCCGGTATCAGTGCCACGTAATCCGGCAGCATCACCGGGGTGATAATGCCCACTTTGGTCTCTTTCTCCGGGATCGCCAGAATGGCGTTCGGCGTGGCTTCTGAACCGGTACCGGCGGTGGTGGGAATCAACAGCGAGGTGGTGCGGGTCAGTGGTTTTTCCCCGGCCAGCAGCGCATCCAGGGTGGGTGCGCCTGCTACGCACAGAATAGACAGCAGCTTGGCGACATCCAGTACGCTACCGCCACCCACGCCAATCACCAGATCGACATCAGTGGTGGGCAGGGCCGCGACGATCGCCGCCACATCGTGCTGGCTCGGTTCCGGTGGCACGCTATTGACCAGGCTGAGGCTGGCAATCTGCTGCTTCAGCTGGGCGATTAACGTCTGTACTGCCGGAATGCCCTCTATATTCTTATCAGTAACCAGCAGAGCTTTTTGCTTACCTTTCAGCAGGTAGCTGAGGTCATTAAGTGCCTGGTAGCCGCTGATCACGGTGCTGTTGATATTCATTTCGTACCCTTTTCCCGGTGTTATCGCACTGATTGATTGTTATTGCTCAATGCAATGCGATATCTGTCACTAACTGTGCCTGAATTTATAGGGCATATTGATTTCAATTAATTTGATCTTGCTCACATATAATCAATCATGATTGAATATAATCAATCTCAATACGGCAAGCTGCCCGTGACAGGAGAGAGAATGCGTTTACATCCATGGAAAACGCCGGTGCTGGTGATTGCCGATGATTTTACCGGCGCTAACGATGCGGGAAGCGGGCTGGCCAGGGCAGGTGCGCGCGTCCATGTGCTGTTTGATAGCCAGACACCGCACGATGCTGGTGCTGCTGATGTGCTGGTCATTAGCACCGACAGCCGGGCGGTGAGTGCAACCGACGCGGCCGAACGCACCCGTCATGCGGTGCAGCAGCATCAGGCGATGGCTCAGGATGGCTGGCTGTTCAAGAAGATTGACTCCACGTTACGTGGCAACCCCGGTGCGGAGATCGCTGCGGCATTGCAGGCCAGTGGCAAAGCGCTGGCGCTGGTGGTACCGGCGGTGCCGAAACTCGGGCGGACCACGCGCAACGGTGAAGTGTGGATCAACCAGCAGCGCCTGACCGACACCGAATTTGCCAGCGACCCGAAGACGCCGGTCACCAGCAGCCATGTTTTGACGTGCCTGCAAATGCAGAGCGATTTACCGGGCGAGGTTGTCGATGTTGCCACGCTACGCAGCGGCAAGTTTACGCAACTGCTGGCTACGATGCGCGGGCTGGTGGTGATTGATATTGAGCAGGATGCTGACCTGGTTTTGCTGATGCAGGCTGCCGTGACGCTGAAAACCCGCCCATTGCTGGCTGGCGCGTCCGGCCTCGGTGATGCCTTAGGTGAGTACCTCGCCGAACGCCCGGCACGCCCGGTGCTGGCGATCGTTGGTTCGATGAGTGCCATTGCGCAGCAGCAGATTGACCGGCTCGCCAGCCAGCGTGCCATCCGCATTATCGATATTGATATCCGCCAGCTGTTTGCCCAGCCCGCATGGCCGCAGGCCCGCGTCTGGCAGCAGGAGATACAACAGGCGCTGCACGCAGGTATCCACTGCGTGGTTCGTACCACGCAACATGCCGGGCAGCGCCATGAGATTGATGCGCTGTGTCAGCAGCATCAGTTATCGCGTCAGGCGCTGGGCGAGCAGATTTGCCAGTTTCTGGCGCAGCTGACTAACACGGTCTGCCGCGATCGTCAGCCAGCCGGGCTGTATCTTTCCGGCGGTGATGTTGCGATCGCCGTGGCGCAGGCACTGGGTGCCAGTGGTTTCCAGATTCAGGGCCTGGTGGCGGGCTGTGTGCCGCACGGGGTTCTGCTTAATAGTGATTTACACCTGCCGGTGATGACCAAAGCGGGTGGCTTTGGTGACGAAAACACCCTGGTAGAAGCCATTCGTTTTATTGAGGAGAAGTCGAGTGAATAAAATTATTGCGGTGACCATGGGCGATCCGGCGGGCATCAGCCCGGAGATCATCATTAAAGCGCTGGCGGAAGGCGACCTGGCAGGCGTACCTGCGATAGTGGTTGGCTGCGCCAGTACGCTGCGTCGGGTGATGGGATTGAACATTACGCCGCAGGTCGAACTGCGCGTGCTGGATCAGGTAAAAGATGCACACTTTGCGCCAGGCATCATCAACGTGATTGATGAACCGCTGGCGAATCCGGAGGCGCTGAAACCGGGTGTGGTACAGAAGGAAGCGGGCGATCTGGCCTGGCGCTGCGTGAAACGCGCCACCGAGCTGGCGCTGGCCGGGGAAGTCCATGCCATTGCCACCGCACCGCTGAACAAAGAAGCGCTGCATTCGGCCGGTCATATCTATCCGGGGCATACTGAACTGCTGGCGCAACTGACCAATACCAAAAATTACGCCATGGTGCTGTATACCGACCATCTGAAGGTGATTCACGTCACCACCCATATTGCGCTGCGTAAATTCCTCGATACCCTGAATCGGCCGCGTATTGAAACGGTGATCGGCATGGCGGATAGCTTCCTGCGTCGCGTTGGGTTCGACAAGCCACGCATTGCGGTAGCGGGGGTTAACCCGCATGCCGGTGAAAACGGCCTGTTCGGCGATGAAGAGATCACTACCGTGGCACCGGCTATCCGGGCGATGAAGGAAAAAGGCATTGATGTGTACGGCCCGTGCCCGCCGGATACCGTGTTCCTGCAATGTCAGCAAGGCCAGTACGATATGGTGGTGGCGATGTACCACGATCAGGGACATATTCCACTGAAATTACTCGGTTTTTATGATGGTGTAAACATCACTGCCGGGCTGCCGTTTATCCGCACTTCAGCAGACCACGGCACCGCCTTTGATATCGCCTGGACAGGTAAGGCGAACTCTGCGAGCATGGCGATCTCCATCAAACTCGCGATGCAACTTGCATAGGGAAATATGAAGGGACAAAGTCGCCTCGACCAGATTATGGATTATCTGAAAAGCCATAATCTGGTTACTGTTGAACAACTGGTGAGTGCCATTTCTGCCTCACCGGCCACTATTCGCCGCGATCTGATTAAGCTGGACAAGGAAGGCGTGGTAAGCCGCAGTCATGGCGGCGTAACCTTAAATCGTTTTATTCCCGCCCAGCCCACCACGCTGGAAAAAATGCAGCGTAACCTGGCAGAAAAACAGGCGATTGCCCATTTTGCCGCTGGTTTTGTACAGTCCGGGGATGCGGTAGTGCTGGATGCCGGTACCACCATGCTGGAATTGGCGCGTCAACTGACCCATTTGCCGTTGCGGGTGATTACCGCCGATCTGCATATCGCGCTGTTCCTGTCAGAATTCAAACAGATTGAAGTCACCATTATTGGCGGGCGTATCGATGATTCCAGCCAGTCGTGTATTGGCGAACATGGCCGCCGCCTGCTACGCAGCATCAATCCTGATATCGCTTTTGTCAGCTGTAACTCGTGGAGCATTGAACGCGGGATAACCACGCCAACCGAGGAGAAGGCCGGTCTGAAGATGGATCTGCTGGCGAATGCCCGGCGGCGGATTCTGCTGGCGGACAGTAGCAAATACGGTTCCTGGTCGCTGTTTTGCGCGGCACCGATTGACAGCCTGACCGACATCGTCACCGATGCGCGGCTGGATGAAGTGGTATGCCATAGCCTGCGTGAGCGCGGCATTGCGCTGCAACTGACGGCATAAGGACATACCCTGTAATGGCGCGATAAATCGCGCCGCTACGGGTTCGGTTATGCCTTTAACCCAATCGACGGGATGTTACGTCCGTAATAAATCTCCCGCATCTCTTTCCACAGCAAGCTGGTTATACGCTTATGTTCCTGCGGGCTGAGATCTTCCGGTTTGGTATTGAACAGGTAATGCTTCAGGTCAAATTCTTTCAGCAACATCTTGGTATGAAAGATATTTTCCTGGTAAACGTTCACGTCCAGCATGTCATACATTGATTTCATATCGTCAGACATAAAGTTCTGAATCGAGTTAATCGCATGATCAATGAAGTGCTTCACGCCATTCACATCGCGGGTGAAACCACGCACGCGATAATCAATGGTGACGATGTCGGATTCCAGCTGGTGAATCAGATAATTTAACGCTTTCAGCGGGGAAATCACGCCGCAAGTCGAGACTTCGATATCGGCACGGAAGGTGCATAATCCGCCTTCCGGATGGCTCTCCGGATAGGTATGCACGCAGATATGGCTTTTATCGAGATGGGCGACAACCGAGTTAGGCAGTGGGCCGGGGTGCTCTGAGTTATCGATATCTTTCGGATCCATCGGCTCCTCGCTCACCAGAATGGTGACGCTCGCGCCTTGTGGTTCATAGTCCTGGCGCGCGATGTTGAGCACGTTAGCACCAATGATCGAGCAGGTTTCTGTCAGGATTTCGGTCAGACGGTTGGCGTTATATTGCTCATCAATATAAGCGATGTAACCATCACGCTCAGCTTCAGTATTTGCATAGCAAATATCGTAAATACAAAAACTCAGGCTCTTTGTCAGGTTGTTGAAGCCATGTAGTTTTAGCTTTTGCAATTTCGTTCACCCCCTTATAAATGTCCGATCAGCGCGCGTCTGACAGGGCATTCAACAGATATTGCGGCAGGGCAAAGCTGCCAGTATGGATTGCCGGATTGTAGTAACGGCAGTTCAGGCCAGCGGCCACAAAACGTGACTGCAAGGTCGCGCTGTCGAGCGTGCGCAGCGCCGGATTGTCGCTTGCCCAGGCAAAGGTCATGATGCCGCCGTAGTAGGTCGGGATCGCGGCCTGATAAAAACTGACATCGGAAAAGTAGTGGCTGAGTTTGCGATGGCTGTTAACCGCTTCATCTTGTTGCAGAAAACAGACGCCGTTCTGCGCCACAAAAATGCCGCCAGGGTTGAGGGCGTTTTTGCAACCGGCATAGAACTCCGAAGTGAACAGGCTCTCTCCCGGACCGATCGGGTCGGTACAGTCGGAGATGATCACATCGAATTTTTCCTGTGTCTGATTGACGAAGTTGACGCCATCGTCAATCACCAGCTGTAAACGTGCATCGTCGTAAGCGCCAGCGCTGTGGTTCGGCAGGTACTGCTTACAGAAGCTCACCACACCCGCATCGATCTCCACCATGGTGATCTGTTCGATGCTGCGATGACGTGATACTTCGCGCAGCATGGCACCATCGCCACCGCCGATGATCAGCACACGTTTCGCCGCGCCGTGCGCCAGAATCGGTACATGGGTCATCATTTCATGGTAAATGAATTCATCACGCTCGGTGGTTTGTACCACGCCGTCCAGCGCCATAACGCGACCAAAAGCCGCATTTTCGAAGATGACGAGATCTTGATGCGCGGTTTTATCACGGTAGAGTTCTTTATCAACCGTGAAATACTGTCCGAAACCGGCATGAAGGGTTTCATACCACATTTCATTTTGGGCCATGATGAGGCTCTCCTGTAATGACATCGCCATGAAAATGGGCGGCAAATCATAGCGAATTATGACCGTGGTTGCACGGTCAAATGTTCAGCAGGAGAGCGGGGCAGCAGGTTATTTCACGTAGGCGAGCAGGCTCAGAGAATCCCGTGCCAGCGACTTACATTTCTTGTCGTTGGTGATGGCGATGCCGCTCAGATCTTTATAACTGTCTTCGCCGAGCGCTTTCATGTTGAAGGTGCTGTAGTTACTCAAATCCCAGCGATTCTGCTGGGCGAAAAACACCAGAGCCTTGCGAATCTGCGCATCGGGGAGATCCTGATAGCCGCAATCATTCTTCAGATAAACAAAAACCGCCGTCAGATCAGCCAGATCTTCCGCTTCGGATTCGCTCAGGGCAAAGCTGGTGGAGGAGAAGCCAAGGAGTCCCGCCAGCAGCAGGATCTTGATGCTTTTCGACATAATCATTCTCAACAGGGGGCAATAAAATGACGTTAGCACAGATATTGGCAGGATTCTGATAAATTTGCCGCCGTGGCGCTCGGCACACTTTTTTTCGGTGCATTCTGCAGCAGGGCTTGACCCTCCCGCAGGGGCAAGGTTTACGCTGTGCCCTTATGCACAATAAGGATATGAATATGCAACGTCGTCATTTTCTGAAGCTGACTGCCGCACTCAGCGCGGCAGGTGCCCTGCCCATGTGGAGCCGTTCGCTGATGGCCGCCACGCGACCGCTGCTGCCTATCCCCAACCTGCTGGAAGCGGATGCACACGGTAACTACAACCTGACCGCTCAGGCGGGCACCAGCCAGTGGAATGGCAAAGCGGTGCCGACCTGGGGCTACAACGGCAGCCTGCTTGGGCCAGCAATTGTGCTTCAGCGGGGTAAACCGGTCACGGTGAATATTCATAACCGTCTGCCGGACGCCACCACTGTGCACTGGCACGGGCTGGAAATTCCGGGCGCGGTGGATGGAGGTCCACAGGCGACCATCGCACCAGGAGCATCGCGCCAGGTGACCTTTACGCCCGATCAACCCGCCGCTACCTGCTGGTTTCATCCCCATCAGCATGGCAAAACTGGCTATCAGGTGGCGCAAGGGCTGGCGGGGTTGGTGCTGTTGCAGGATGAGGCGGCTGGCAAACTGCGCTTGCCGGTGCAGTGGGGCATTGACGATGTACCGCTGATTTTCCAGGACAAGCAACTGAGTTCGGATGGTACGCGGATTGATTACCAGCTCGATGTCATGCGTGCGGCGGTGGGCTGGTTTGGCGACATGATGCTGACCAATGGCGTGCAGTACCCGCAACACGCGGTACCGCGTGGCTGGTTACGCCTGCGTCTGCTGAACGGTTGTAATGCGCGTTCATTGCATATTGCCACCAGCGACCAGCGTCCGCTGTATGTGATTGGCAGCGATGGTGGCCTGCTGGCCGAGCCGGTAAAAGTGGACAGCCTGCCACTGTTGCCCGGCGAGCGTTTTGAAGTGATGGTGGATACCTCGGACGGTAAAAGCTTTGACATGGTGACGCTGCCGGTGACGCAAATGGGCATGATGTTGGCACCGTTTGATCAACCGTTGCCGCTGGTGAATATCCTGCCATTACGTGTGATGGCAAGCGCTTCGCTACCGGATAAGCTGGTGGATGTGCCGCCGCTGCCCGCCACCGACGGGCTGCAAACCCGCTGGCTGCAACTGATGATGGACCCGCAACTCGATAGCCAGGGGATGCAGGCGCTGATGGATCGCTATGGCGCGAAAGCCATGGGCAGCATGGAAGGCCATCACGCGATGAGCATGCCTCAGGGGCAAAAGCAGGGCGATATGAAGATGGACATGGGTGACATGCCGATGGATCACAGCAAGATGGCGATGGATCATAGCGGCCATGGCAAGGCTGCCGGTTATGATTTCCACAATGGCAACAAGATCAACGGCATCGCCTTTGATATGACCAAACCGATGTTCGATGTGAAGCTCGGCAGCATGGAAAAGTGGACGATTTCCGGCGAAGGCGACAGCATGCTGCATCCGTTCCATATCCACGGCACCCAGTTCCGTATTTTGTCCGAAAACGGCAAGCCGCCAGCCCCGCATCGTCAGGGCTGGAAGGACATGGTCAGCGTCAACGGCTGGCGCAGTGAAGTGCTGGTGCGCTTCGATTATGTCGCCAGCGCTGAACAGGCGTATATGGCCCATTGCCATCTGCTGGAACATGAGGACACCGGCATGATGCTGGGCTTCACCGTGACTTAACCGGCCAGCGCCTGACGGATATCCTCAATTAAATCATCGGCATGTTCGATGCCGATCGACAAACGGACGGTGGCGTCAGTGATACCAATGCGCTGACGCACCTCCGCAGCCACCCCGGAATGGGTGGTGCTGGCCGGATGGCTGGCCAGCGATTCGGTCCCCCCCAGACTCACCGCCAGTTTGAACAACCCCAGTGCATTGAGGAAACGAAACGCTGCTGGCTGCCCGCCGCGAATATCAAAGGAAAAGGTCGAACCTGCGCCGAAACACTGGCGGCGATAGGTCTCTCCTGCGCTGCTGTTTTTATCCAGATAAGGTAGCCAGTGCAGCTTTTCCACCTGAGGTTGATCGCGCAGGAACGCCGCCACCCGCGCCGCATTGTGCGCCGCTTTCTCCATGCGCAGCGCCAGGGTTTCCAGCGAACGGCCAATCATCCAGCTGGAGTGGGGATCAAGCTGGGTGCCGATCGCGCTGCGTAGTGAGCGTACCTGGTCGATCAACGCTTTCCTGCCCAGCACCGCACCGGCAATCAAATCCGAATGGCCGCCAACGTATTTGGTGAGTGAATACAGCGACAGGTCGGCACCCTGTTCCAGCGGGCGCTGAAACAACGGACCGAGCAGGGTGTTATCACAGGCGATGATCGGTCGCGATCCCTGATGCTGCGCAATCACCTCGGCCACCTGCACCATCAATTTAATATCCACCAGGCTGTTGGTGGGATTGGCAGGGGTCTCAATCAGGATCAATGCCACCCGCCCACGCTGCCAGGCCAGCTTGGCCGCTTCGTGGACTTTCTCCTCATCGGTGCCGTCGCTAAAACCCACCGCTTTGATTTCCAGATTATGCAGCGTTTTGCTCAGCAGGGTTTCGGTGCCACCGTACAGCGGCTGGGAATGCAGAATCACCTCACCAGGCCGGGCGAAGGTCAGCAGCGTGGTGGCAATGGCCGCCATGCCGGAGGAGAACAGCGCGGCCTTTTCTGCGCCTTCGTAAATCGCCAGTCGGTCTTCGACAATTTCGCTATTGGGGTGATTGAAACGTGAATAGACCAGCCCGCCACTTTTTCCTTCTGGCGGTTCACGCCGTCCGGCGACGAAATCAAAGAAATCTTTCCCCTCTTCGGCGCTGTTAAACACAAAGGTGGAGGTGAGAAACACCGGCGGCTTCACCGCGCCTTCGGACAGACGCGGATCGTAACCGTAATTCAGCATCTGGGTTTCCGGATGGAGATGATGATTGCCAGGCTGCGTTTTTTTGCTGGATGAAGAGGTCATAACGTCTCCGGTTTGGCGGGGGCTTTGCATACAGTTAACGTCAGAGCACTATTTTTCGCCACGGTAACGTTTGCGTTGTGTGCGCGGCGTCAGTGCTTAAATGGACTATGATAGACTGCGTGGCTTTCTGAGATACCTAACCCAGGCTGAATGCAATGAAACACACCGTTGACGTGATGATCTCTGAGCAGGAGATCGCAACCCGTATCGCCGAACTGGGCAAGCAGATAAGCGACCACTACCGTAACAGCGGTAGCGAAATGGTGCTGGTCGGTCTGCTGCGCGGTTCCTTTATGTTTATGGCCGATTTGTGCCGTGCCGTTGAGGTGCCACACGAAGTCGACTTTATGACCGCCTCCAGCTACGGCAGCGGCATGTCCACCACCCGTGATGTGAAGATCCTGAAAGATCTCGATGAAGATATTCGCGGCAAAGACGTGTTGATCGTTGAAGACATCATCGACTCCGGCAACACCCTGAGCAAAGTGCGTGAGATCCTGCGCCTGCGCGAACCCAAATCACTGGCCATTTGTACCCTGCTGGATAAGCCGGAACGCCGTGAAGTGGAGGTAACGGTGGAGTACGTCGGTTTCTCCATCCCGGACGAATTCGTGGTGGGTTTTGGCATCGATTATGCCCAGCGCTACCGCCATCTGCCGTACATCGGTAAAGTGGTGCTGCTTGACGAATAACCGCACAATCTTCCAAGGCTAACCTTTCCCGCCTGCGATAAGATGCGCAGCCCGTCGGCCAGTGGCTGGCGGGCATTCTGCTGCGTTTCCCTGCGGCGCGCAGAGTGATAGACTCTGCCCGACTCCTTTGATTTCACAACCTTTATCCCAGCGAACGCGCACGTACCGCTCGCGCACACTATCATTTCAACAGGCAATGATGTCACTACAACAAGGTATGGACTCGCAATGACTTATGCACTGGAACTTTCCGGGCTGATCAAGACCTATCCTGGCGGCGTACAGGCGCTGAAAGGGATCGATCTCAGCGTGGAAGCAGGTGATTTTTACGCCTTACTGGGGCCGAACGGTGCCGGTAAGTCCACCACCATCGGCATTATCAGCTCACTGGTCAATAAATCTGGCGGCAGCGTTCGCGTGTTTGGCTATGACCTGGAAAAAGATGTGGTCAACGCCAAGCGTCAGCTCGGGCTGGTGCCGCAGGAATTCAACTTCAACCCGTTCGAAACTGTGCTACAGATTGTGGTTAATCAGGCGGGTTACTACGGTGTGGAACGTCGCGAAGCCAATCAGCGCGCCGAAAAATACCTGAAACAGCTCGATCTCTGGGGTAAACGCAACGAACGTGCGCGGATGTTGTCCGGCGGTATGAAACGCCGTCTGATGATTGCCCGCGCGCTGATGCACGAACCCAAGTTGCTGATCCTTGATGAGCCGACGGCGGGGGTCGATATTGAGCTGCGTCGTTCGATGTGGGTGTTCCTGAAAGAGCTAAACGCCAGGGGCACCACCATCATTCTGACCACCCACTACCTGGAAGAAGCGGAAATGCTGTGCCGCAATATCGGCATTATCCAGAGCGGTGAACTGGTGGAAAACACCTCGATGAAAGGACTGCTGTCCAAGCTGCAATCCGAAACGTTTATCCTCGATTTAGCGCCACGCAGCCCGCTGCCGCAGCTGGAAGGCTTCCAGTATCGTCTGGTGGATACCTCCACACTGGAAGTGGAAGTGATGCGTGAGCAGGGGCTAAACAGCGTGTTCAGCCAGCTGAGTGCGCAGGGGGTGCAGGTGCTGAGTATGCGTAACAAAGCTAACCGCCTTGAGGAGCTGTTTGTCAGCCTGGTGCAGGGAAAAACAGGAGCGAAAGCATGACGCATTTGTATTGGGTAGCGCTCAAGAGCATCTGGACCAAAGAGATCAACCGTTTTGCCCGCATCTGGATTCAGACGCTGGTGCCGCCGGTGATCACCATGACCCTGTATTTCATTATTTTCGGCAATCTGATTGGTTCGCGTATCGGTGATATGCATGGTTTCAGCTACATGCAATTTATCGTGCCGGGCCTGATCATGATGGCGGTGATCACCAACGCTTACGCTAACGTGGCTTCTTCCTTCTTTAGCGCCAAGTTCCAGCGCAATATTGAGGAGCTGCTGGTGGCACCGGTGCCGACGCACATTATCATCGCGGGTTATGTTGGCGGTGGCGTGGCGCGTGGCGTCTGCGTCGGCATTCTGGTCACGGCAATATCGCTGTTTTTCGTGCCCTTCCATGTGTATTCATGGTCGATGGTGGCGCTGACGTTACTGTTGACGGCAATTCTGTTCTCGCTTGCCGGTTTGCTGAACGCGGTGTTTGCCCGCACCTTTGATGATATCAGCCTGATTCCGACCTTTGTGCTGACACCGTTAACCTATCTGGGCGGGGTCTTTTACTCACTGACGCTGCTGCCACCGTTCTGGCAGATGGTGTCAAAACTGAACCCGATAGTGTATATGATCAGTGGCTTCCGCTATGGTTTCCTCGGCATCAATGATGTGCCGCTGGAGTTGACCTTGTCGGTGTTGGTGGCGTTTATCGTGGTGTTTTACGCGGTGGTGTATGTGCTGATTCAGCGTGGACGTGGGCTGCGTAGCTAAGGTGAAGCTCGGACGTAGCGGCGCGATTTATCGTGCTGTTTTTTTAAAACCCGCGCGATAAATCGCGCCGCTACGGGATCAGATGGGGCGGGATAACATCCCGCCCGTATTGTATCAGGCGACCTGAACCGGCAGCGCTTTGGCTATCCGCTTCATCTCGTTATCGCCCTCAAAATAGGCCACTTTCGGCTGCCAGCTACGCGCGACTTCATCTTCCACCTGCACATAAGAACAGATGATCATAATATCGCCCTCGCAGGCACAGCGGGCGGCCGCGCCGTTGACGGAGATAATCTTTGAGCCACGCTCAGCGGCAATGGCGTAGGTAGAGAAACGCTGGCCGTTGGTCACGTTGTAGATGTCGATGGCTTCATATTGCAGAATGCCAGACGCATCCAGGAAGTCCTGGTCGATGGCGCAGGAACCTTCGTAATTCAAATCTGCCTGAGTCACTTTGACGCGGTGCAGTTTGCCCTGTAATACGGTACGAATCATGGCGGTACAACCTTCTATAAACGATCCCTTACTGGGTCAGATCTACTTGCTGATTATCGATCAGACGAGCATTGCCCAGCCACGCGGCCATCAGAATCACGGCCTGCTTGCTATCAACGGTCAGCGCCTGCAACGTTTCGGCATCGCAAATCGCCAGCCCGTCCGGGCGGAAACCTTTCTCGCGTAACGCCTGTTCGGCGTGTTCAATAATTTCTTCCACATGGCGCTCGCCATTGCTGAGGCGCTCTGCCATGCTGTTCATCACCTGGCTTAAGCCGGGTGCCAGTGTACGCTCATCTGCGGTGAGATAGCCATTACGCGAGCTGAGGGCTAAGCCATCTTTGGCGCGTACCGTGGGAACACCGACAATCTCGATGTCAAAACCCATATCCGCCACCATCTTGCGGATAATAGCCAACTGCTGAAAATCTTTTTCACCAAAGCAGGCAATATCCGGCTGCACCAGGTTGAACAGCTTGCTGACAATGGTGGAGACGCCACGAAAATGTCCCGGACGGGCGGCACCTTCCAGCAGTGATGACAGACCCGGGACTTCCACGAAGGTTTGGGTATCGAGGCCTTTGGGGTAGACGTCTGCCGGGGCAGGGGCGAACACCAAATCAACGCCATGGCGATTCAGCTTTTCGCAATCATCCTGCAAAGTGCGGGGGTAGCGCGCTAAATCGTCCGGACGATCAAACTGCATTGGGTTAACAAAAATCGACGTCACCACGATATCGGCACGCGCGCGCGCTTCATCGACCAGCGTCATATGTCCATCATGCAGGTTGCCCATAGTAGGCACCAGCGCGATACGTTTGCCTTCCTGACGCCAGCGACGGATCTCGTGACGCAGCATCGGCAGTGTTTCAATGATCAGCACTGCACATCTCCTGATTTACTGGAAACTGTGTTCGGCGGCCGGGTAACTGCCCGCCTCAACTTCGGCAATATACTGGCGAATCGCAGCGCGAATGTCGCCGGTTTCCGCGAGGAAATTTTTAGCGAATTTCGGGATATGGCCGCCGGTGATCCCAAAGGCATCATGCATCACCAGAATCTGTCCGTCGGTTACGTTACCGGCACCGATGCCAATCACCGGGATGGTGAGCGCCTTGGTGACGCGTTCTGCCAGCGCCACCGGCACGCACTCCAGCACCAGCAGCTGTGCACCCGCTGCTTCCAGCGCCAGCGCATCGGCCAGTAGGCGTTCCGCTCCGGCTTCGTCACGGCCCTGTACTTTATAGCCGCCGAAGATATTCACCGACTGCGGCGTTAAGCCGAGGTGACCACACACCGGTACCGCGCGATCGGTCAGCATTTTTACGGTTTCCGCCAGCCAGGCACCGCCTTCCAGTTTGACCATATTGGCACCGGCGCGCATCAGCTGGGCCGCGTTAGCAAAAGTCTGATCCGGGGTGGCATAACTCATAAACGGCAGATCGGCCATCACCAGCGCTTGCGGAGCGCCACGGCGCACCGCTGTGGTGTGGTAGGCGATATCATTGACGGTAACCGGCAGGGTCGATTCGTGGCCCTGCACCGTCATGCCAAGTGAATCGCCAATCAGCAGGACCTGAATGCCCTCGTCAGCAAACAGACGGGCAAAGCTGAAGTCGTAGGCCGTTAGGGTGGCAAATTTGCGGCCACTGGCTTTCCACTGGCGCAAATGGGAGATAGTTGTGGGTTTCATCGCACACTCTCAGTATTTTCTGATGGGCGCAGTGTACTGGATCGAAAGGGGAGGCGATACGATTGCCGTGCGATTCTGGGGTTACTCAGACCAGAAACGAATCTCGCTTTGATCGAGCGCAGCCAGCAGGGGAGCTAGCGGGGTGCCATCGGGGAAAGTGAGCTGGGGCGCGAGCTCCAGCAGCGGCAACAGCATAAACGCGCGGTTGTGCATATCGTAATGTGGCACCGTCAAACGTGGCGTGTTAATCACCGCGTCGCCAAACAGCAAGATATCCAGATCGAGCGTACGCGGACCCCAGCGCTCGGCTTTGCGCACCCGGCCATGTTCCAGTTCAATGCGCTGGGTCTGGTCGAGTAAGCTTTCGGCTGAAAGCCCGGTTTCCAGCGCAACCACGGCGTTGAGGTAATCAGGCTGATCCGGCGGGCCATAAGGCGGGGTGCGATACAACGAGGACGTCGCCACGCGGCGGGTTTGCGGTATCGCATCCAGCGCCGCCAGCGCTGCATCAACCTGATGCAGCGGGTCGGCGAGGTTACTGCCTAAGGCGAGATAAACGCGGGTCATGGCGCGCTGTTGTTGCGCGGTGCCGCCGGACGGCGACGCGGACGACGCGGTTTACGGCGTGGCGCAGGATCGTCACCCAGCGTGTTCAGCATGTTTTTCTGCTGCGTCGGTGCTGCGGCCTGGAATTCACCCCACCACTGGCTCAGGCGTTGCAGTTCCGGGTTATTTTCCACATCGGCACGCAATGCCAGCAGGTCATAGGCGGCGCGGAATTTCGGATGTTCCATCAGCTTCCACGCACGTTTGCCGTGGCGGCGTGACATGCGCAACTGCAACTGCCAGATATCGCGAATCAGCGTGGTGATACGCTTCGGAATCGCCAGCGCGCGGCAGGCTTCATCCAGCGTTTCATTCATCGCCAGCGCAAAGGCATCGTAATAGGTCAGGCCGCTTTCCTGGGCAATCTGCTCAGCAGACTCCAGTTGCGGATACCAGAACATCGCGGCAAACAGGAACGCCGGATTGACGCGCATATCATTCTGAATGCGGGTATCGGTATTTTTCAGCACCTGCGCCAGCATACGCTCCATTGAGCTGTCGCTGTGCTCGGTGAAACCGCGCGTCAGCGTCGGGAACAACGGCTGGAACAGCTGATATTCGCGCATCATCTGATAGGTGCGGTAGCCGTAACCGGCCTGTAGCAGCTTGAGCGACTCTTCGAACAGACGTGCGGGCGGAATATCATGCAACAGCGTCGCCAGGCGCGGAATCGGCTCGGCGGTTTCTGCGGCAATGCTCATCTCCAGCTTGGCGGCAAAACGCACCACGCGCAACATACGCACCGGATCTTCGCGATAGCGCGTTTCCGGATCGCCAATCATACGAATGACGCCCTGCTGCAAATCCTGTAAACCGCCGACGTAATCACGCACAGTGAAATCCGCCACGCTGTAATACAGGCTGTTGATGGTGAGATCGCGACGCTGGGCATCATCTTCGATGCTGCCGAAGATGTTATCGCGCAGCAGCATACCGCTTTGCGCGCGCTGTGAGCTGTTGCGATCTTCTTCTTCGGCTTCTTCCATCTGATGATGGCCACGGAAGGTCGCGACTTCAATCACTTCCGGTCCGAACATGACGTGAGCCAGACGGAAACGACGTCCGACCAGACGACAGTTGCGGAACAGTTTACGCATTTGTTCCGGCGTGGCGTTGGTGGTGACATCGAAATCTTTGGGTTTTTTACCCAGCAGCAAATCGCGCACGCCGCCACCTACCAGGTAGGCTTCGTAACCGGCTTTATTCAGGCGATAGAGCACTTTGAGGGCATTTTCGCTGATATCTTTGCGTGAGATGTTGTGGCTTTCACGGGGAATAACGGTCATCAGACTTTCGGTTTCCACCTCTTCAGGCGCCTCCTCGTCACGCTTGAGGACTCTCCGGCAAAAATTAGCGACTCGGGTAAAAATGGGACACCTCGACAGTGACATTAGTGGTGTTAGTAAAATCAGCGGCTAATCATAGCCTGTTGCGAACCATTTGAGAATGGCGTTGTCATTTCAACTGGCCTCAGGGCGTTCTCCAGTGGGATCAGACGGATATTCCACTGGTTAATCGCCGTCTTAAGCAGGGTTTCCAGCGATTCGTCCTGCCAGCCTGGTGATACCGGCTGCCCCAAAAAGTGTAACGCCTGCACCAGCAGTGGCCGGGGATCACCCGCAGGCAGCGCGGGCGCATGGTTTTGCTTCGATAACTTGTTGCCATCGTCATTCACCGCCAGCGGCAGATGCAGATATTCCGGCACCGGCCAGCCAAACTGCTGATACAGCGCAATCTGGCGGACTGTCGGCTCGATCAAATCAGCACCGCGTACAATCTCGGTCATGCCCTGAAAATGGTCATCCACCACCACAGCCAGGTTATAGGCGAACAGGCCATCGCGGCGATGGATAATAAAATCCTCTTCCGCCAGCCGTGTGTCGGCCTGCAAATGACCCCGCAGGCGATCGTCAAAGCCATACACCGGCGTATGCTGGCGCAGGCGCAGTGCGGCGTTTTCCGCTGGCAGCTGCAACTCGCGGCAGTGACCATCATAAAAACCGCCCAGCTGCTGAATGCGGCTGCGTGTACAGGTACAGAAATAACTCTGGCGCTGCTCCCGCAACCAGTTTAACGCCGCGCGGTAAGCCTCATGGCGCTGTGACTGCCACAGCACCTCACCATCCCAGTGCAAGCCATAATGTTCCAGCTGTTGCAGAATGCGGGTTGCGGCACCCGGTACTTCACGCGGTGGATCGATATCTTCAATACGCACCAGCCAGCGCCCCTGTTGTGCGCGGGCACTCAGGTAGCTGCCTAACGCAGCAATGAGCGAGCCAAAATGAAGTTCACCAGAAGGAGAGGGGGCAAAGCGCCCAATACAGGGAAGGTTAGACATTTTTTGATGCGCACCGCACGGCGGGAAAACAGTGGTTTTCCCTGCCGTACGGTGACAGTCTGTTCACGGCCATTAGCCTGCCATCTGTTTCTCGCGGATTTCTGCCAGCGTTTTACAGTCAATGCAGAGATCGGCGGTCGGACGCGCTTCCAGACGACGAATACCAATTTCAACACCGCAGGATTCGCAGTAGCCGAAATCGTCATCTTCCACTTTCTTCAGCGTCTTCTCGATCTTTTTGATCAGCTTACGCTCACGATCGCGGTTACGCAGTTCCAGACTGAATTCCTCTTCCTGCGCGGCACGGTCAACCGGATCCGGGAAGTTGGCAGCTTCATCCTGCATATGCGACACAGTACGGTCGACTTCATCCCTGAGTTGATTGCGCCAGGCTTCCAGAATCTTGCGGAAGTGGTTCAGCTGGGCTTCGTTCATATACTCTTCGCCCGGTTTCTCCTGATACGGCTCCACCCCAGCGATGGCGAGGATACTCAGGGACGATGTTTTACGGTTTTGCCCTTCTTGCATGTTGTTTCTCCTGGATAACACGCACTACCCTTGATACTTCAGATTGCATGCGGCAAGGCCGTCTTCCTGCAACCCGAGTTACTTTGGGTTTATCGATTCCCAACAGGGAAAAAAACAGGCCGCTATAAATAGCAGAAGCAATCAAGGTTGGCAATTATTCATGATCGCACCTTGACAAGCCTGTGAGGAACAGCGTATTTAGCGCACCACTCGGAACATTCCTATCACACCAAATTGCTAAGAATATTACAACTCTACCCTTATCGGCCGCGTCAGTAACATTTTTAGCGGGGAGATGTGAGCCTGATACGCCAATACTTCCACGCCACGCCGCTGCGCCTGTACCAGTAGTTCCGCGTACTGCGCGTCGATATGGCGCGCCGGGGAAACGTCCTCAATCCCCGTATGCAGAACAGCAAACAACAAAACGGCTCGATGGCCTTCTGCCGCGATTTGTGTCAGTTCGCGCAGATGCTTTTGCCCGCGAGTCGTCACCGCATCCGGAAAATAGCCTTTACCGTGTTGTAAAAGTGTGACGGACTTGACTTCAATATAGCAGTTTGATCTGTCATCCGCTCGCAACAGGAAATCAATTCGGCTTTTTTCCGTGCCGTATTTTACCTCAGGCTGGCAGTGCTCATAAGAGGATAATTCTGGAATCGCAGCAGAGATCAACGCTTCTTTCACCAGCTGATTGGCACGCAGGGTATTGACGCAGATCCATTGGCCCTGCTGGGTTTCGGTCAGTTCCCAGCTGTGCGGATATTTGCGCGTCGCGCTATCAGAAGTGGAATACCACACCGTATCGCCTGGCGTGGCGCAACCGGTCATGGCACCGGTATTCGCGCAATGAATGGTCAGCGTTTCCCCTTCGGGGGTGATCACATCCGCTAAGAAACGCTTATAGCGGGTAATTAAACGGGCCGGTTTGAGCGGCGGGGAGAAAAGCATTCAGTCTCCTGTGGTGGCGGATAGCGGCCAGCGGGCCAGCGCCTGATAATGGGTGCGGCCTTTCTCGAAACGCGACGAAAACAGCGCAAAATGGCTGACATCAACACGCCAGTGAAAGCCGCGCGGCGGAAGCGCCACTTTTTGCGTGGCGTTACGCCACAGGGTGACGTGCGGATGAAACGACGGTGCGTTTTGCGCGCAGCCGTGACGCGCCGCCTGCGCCCGCAACAGATTCGCCAGTTGCAGTAACCCGCGCGGCGGACGCTGACAGCCCAGCCACACCACACCGGGACGCGGCCAATGGCCAGCATCATCCAGATCGAGTGCAAAGCCGGGTTGCGTGATGCGCGCAGCCAGCTGCTGCAAACGTTGCGAGGTGTCATCGCTGACCTCACCGAGAAACGCCAGCGTCAGGTGCAGATTCGCTGCCGCAATCGGCCTGCCGATATTTTCAGCAAAATTCTCCGCCCGCCAGTGCACCAGCTGCTGTTGCAGCGCGGCGGGCAGTTCGAGAGCAAAAAACAGACGTTGCGTTGCCATGATGGACTCTGCGGGGAATGCTACAATGCGCGCCATCTTAGCACAGGCAGAAACGGAGTTGAGTGTGAGTGAGTTACCGGTAAGCGAGGTGCTGCCTGAACTGCTGGCCGCGCTGGCGCAGTCGCCCCAGGTACTGCTGGCGGCACCCACCGGCGCAGGTAAATCCACCTGGCTACCTTTACAACTGCTGCAACAGGCGCAGTTACCTGGCCGCATCATTATGCTGGAACCGCGGCGGCTGGCCGCACGCAATGTGGCACAGCGGCTGGCGGAATTGCTCGGCGAACAACCGGGCGGCACCGTGGGCTATCGCCTGCGCGGGGAAAATTGCTGCGGGGCCGATACCCGGCTGGAAGTGGTCACCGAAGGTATTCTGACGCGCATGCTGCAACGCGATCCGATGCTGGAAGGGGTTTCTCTGGTGATCCTCGATGAGTTTCATGAGCGTAGCCTGCAAGCCGATCTGGCGCTGGCGCTGCTGCTGGATGTGCAGCAGGGGTTACGTGATGATCTGAAGATTCTGCTGATGTCGGCGACGCTGGATAACCAACGCCTGCGTAACCTGTTGCCGGATGCTCCGTTTATCGCCTCTGAGGGCCGTAGTTTCCCGGTGACTCGCCGTTACGCCTCGCTGAATAATCAACAGCGCTTTGAGGAGGCGGTGGCGCGGGAAGTGGCGCAGCTGCTGCGTGAAGAGCAAGGGTCGTTGTTGTTGTTCCTGCCGGGTGTGGCGGAAATCGAACGCGTCAAACGCGAGCTGGAAGCGCGGGTGAGCGAAGACGTTGATCTCTCTCCTTTATATGGCGCGTTATCGCTTGAAGCGCAACGCCGGGCGATTCTGCCGTCACCGCCGGGCCGCCGCAAAGTGGTGCTGGCCACCAATATCGCGGAAACCAGCCTGACGATTGAAGGTATCCGGCTGGTGGTGGATAGCGCGCTGGAGCGCGCGGCGCAGTTTGAGGTGCGCAGCGGCGTGACCCGGCTGCAAACGCAGCGTATCAGCCAGGCATCGATGACGCAGCGCGCAGGGCGTGCCGGACGCCTCGAACCGGGTATCTGCCTGCATCTGCTGCCGCAGGAGCAGGCATTAAGGGCAGCGGCCCAGAGCGAGCCGGAAATCCTGCACAGTGACCTGGCCTCGCTGCAAATCGATCTGCTGCAATGGGGTTGCCCGGATGTCGCACAATTCAACTGGCTGGATATGCCGCCTGCGCGCCATCTGCGTGCTGCGCGGGAGTTGCTGGCCCGGTTGGGGGCATTGGATGAGGCGGGGCGACTAACCACGACTGGCCGCAAAATGGCTGAATTGGGCAGCGATCCCCGTCTGAGCGCCATCTTGTGCGCGGCCGGACAAGATAAGAATGCCGTTGCCAGCGCCGCGTTATTGGTGGCGATTCTGGAGGAGCCGCCGCGCAGCGGCAGTGCTGACCTGCGCGATGCGCTGCATCGTCCACAATCGATGTGGCAACGGCGTGCCCGTCAGTGGCAGCAGCGTCTCAACGCCAGCGGCGGCAATATTGATGCGGATCGTTTTCCGGCGCTACTGGCTGCCGGATTTGCCGACCGGCTGGCGCAGCGCCGCGGCGGCAGCGCGCGTTATCAGCTGGCGAACGGTATTGGCGCGATGCTGGATGAGCAGGACGGTCTGAGCCGCAGCGAATGGCTGATTGCTCCCTCCTTATTGCAGGGGGCCAGCGCGGCCGATGCGCGTATCCTGCTGGCGTTGCCGGTGAATATCGATCAACTGCGCCAGCAATGCCCGCATTTGGTTGAACAGCGCACCGATGTGGAGTGGGATGAAGAGAAAGGGACGCTGCGTGCCTGGCGACGTGAAGTGGTGGGTGCGCTGGTCCTGAAAGCACAACCGCTGACGCGGCCGGAACCGGAGGTGTTACATGCGGCGATGCTGCGCTGGATCCGCGAAAAAGGTTTGGCGGTGCTGGGCTGGACGCCGGAAGCGGAACAGCTGCGCCTGCGTTTGCATTGTGCCGCGTTGTGGCTGCCGGAAGAGGCCTGGCCATCACTGGATGACGATACCTTGCTGGATACGCTGGAAAGCTGGCTGCTGCCGGAGATGAGTACGGTGCGCGATTTGAAGGGCTTGCAGAGCGTCAATCTTGTCAGCGCATTATTACATTTGCTGACATGGTCACAACGCCAGCGGCTGGATAGTGTGCTGCCAACTCATTACACTGTGCCGACCGGAAGCCGCCTGCCGATCCGCTACGATGCAGAGAAGCCACCCGCATTAGCGGTGCGTATTCAGGAAATGTTTGGCGAAGCGCGTAACCCGGCTGTGGCTGATGGACGGGTGCCGCTGGTACTGGAGCTGCTGTCACCGGCGCACCGACCGTTGCAGATCACCCGTGACCTGGCGGCGTTCTGGCGTGGGGCATATCCTGAAGTACAGAAAGAGATGAAAGGGCGCTATCCCAAACATCCCTGGCCGGATGATCCGGCCAACGCCTTACCAACGAGGCGGACTAAAAAATTTTCATCGTGATCCTTTGGTATCGAATTCAGAGGGTTCTGCCATGCGCAGCACGAGAAAGCAGTTAGAGTAACGGCGCAGCCGTAGCTATGCCTGGAGAATAAAAGCATGTCTGGGAACGATCGCGAACCGATTGGGCGCAAAGGAAAACAGCCCAAACCACCGCGCAGCACCGCGCGCCGGGGTCGCCGCAGGGAACTTGATGATGATACAGAGCAGGATGATGACGAGGAGAGTGAGCCAGTGCCACGTAAAGGTAAAGGAAAACGCCCGCCGCGTGCGAAACGCCGCTGGTTAGGCTGGTTCATCAAACTATTCCTGGTGTTTGTGGTGGTGATGGTCATCTGGGGCGTCTATCTCGACTCAGAAATCCGCAGCCGTATCGACGGTAAAGTGTGGCAATTGCCCGCTGCCGTTTATGGCCGCATGGTCAGCCTCGAACCGGGAATGCCTTACGACAAAAAAGAGATGATTGCGCTGCTGGAAGGCACGCAGTACCGCGAAGTCTCGCGCATTACCCGCCCTGGCGAGTTTAGCGTGAAGGGTAACACTATCGACCTGCTGCGCCGTCCGTTTGATTTCCCGGACAGCAAAGAGGGGCAGATCCGTGCCCGTATGAGTTTCAGCAACAACGAACTGAGCGAGATTAAAAATCTCGATACCGGGCGTGATTTTGGCTTCTTCCGTCTCGATCCGCGACTGATCACCATGTTGCAGTCTCCGAACGGTGAACAGCGCCTGTTTGTGCCGCGCGCCGGATTCCCGGATCTGCTGGTTGATACGCTGATCGCCACCGAAGACCGCCACTTCTACGAGCACGATGGCATCAGCCCGTACTCAATCGGTCGTGCGTTTCTCGCCAACATCACCGCCGGTAAAGCGGTGCAGGGCGGCAGTACCCTGACGCAGCAGCTGGTGAAAAACCTGTTCCTCACCAACGAACGTTCGTTGTGGCGTAAAGCGCGTGAAGCCTATATGGCGATAATCATGGATGCGCGCTACAGCAAAGACCGCATTCTGGAGCTGTACCTCAACGAGGTGTACCTTGGCCAGGCCGGTAACGATCAGATCCGCGGCTTCCCGCTGGCGAGTCTGTACTACTTTGGCCGTCCGGTGGATGAGCTGAGTCTCGATCAGCAGGCGATGCTGGTGGGGATGGTGAAAGGCGCTTCGCTGTATAACCCGTGGCGTAATCCGCAGCTGGCACTGGAACGTCGTAACCTGGTGTTGCGTCTGTTGCAGCAGCAAAAGATTATCGACGAGGAGCTGTACAACATGCTGTCGGCGCGTCCACTGGGCGTGCAGCCGAAGGGCGGGGTGATTACACCACAGCCTGCCTTTATGCAGATGGTACGTAATGAATTGCAGGCCAAACTCGGCGATAAAATGAAAGATCTCTCCGGTGTGAAGATCTTCACTACGCTGGACCCGATTTCCCAGGATGCGGCAGAGAAAGCGGTGGAAGAAGGTATTCCGACGCTGAAGAAACAACGCGGCCTGAAAGATCTGGAAACCGCGATGGTGGTGGTGGACCGCTTCAGTGGTGAAGTCCGCGCCATGGTGGGTGGCTCTGATCCGCAGTTCGCCGGTTATAACCGTGCGTTGCAGGCGCGTCGTTCCATCGGTTCACTGGCAAAACCGGCCACCTATCTGACCGCGCTGAGCCAGCCGAACAGCTATCGTCTCAACAGCTGGATCGCCGATGAACCTATCGCGCTGAAACAGCCGAACGGTACCGTCTGGAAACCGCTCAATGACGATCGTCGCTTCAGCGGCAAAGTGATGCTGGTGGATGCGCTGACCAACTCGATGAACGTGCCGACGGTTAACCTCGGTATGACGCTGGGGCTGAATTCGGTGGTGGATACCTGGGCTAAACTTGGCGTGCCGAAAGACCAGCTGAACCCGGTTCCGGCGATGTTGCTGGGGGCGCTTAACCTGACGCCGGTTGAAGTAGCGCAGGCGTTCCAGTCCATCGCCAGTGGCGGCAACCGTGCTGAGCTGTCGGCGGTACGTTCGGTGATTGCGGAAGACGGTACCGTGTTGTATCAAAGCTTCCCGCAGGCACAGCGTGTGGAACCGCCGCAGGCCGCGTATCTGACGCTGTACAGCATGCAGCAGGTGGCGGATCACGGTACGGCGCGTGCGCTGGGGGCGCGTTTCCCGAATGCGCATCTGGCGGGCAAAACCGGTACCACCAATGACCTGGTCGATAGCTGGTTTGCCGGTATCGATGGCAAAGAAGTGGCAATCACCTGGGTAGGCCGCGACAACAACCAGACCACCAAACTGTACGGTGCCAGTGGTGCGATGCAGCTTTATCGCCGCTACCTCGATAACCAGGCACCGATGCCGCTGGTATTGACGCCGCCGGAAGATATCAGCCAGATGAATATTGATTCGGCCGGTAACTTTGTCTGCGGTTCTGGCAGCAGCACCTGGCGCACTTTGCCGGTGTGGACACTCGATCCGAACTCCCTGTGTCAGCAACAGCAACAGCAGGTTCAGCAGCAGCAACAATTGCAACAGCAGCAGCAGGAAGAACAGAAAGACAGTAATGGCGTTGCTGGCTGGATCAAAGAAATGTTCGGCAATAACTAAGTTGCTGAAATTTAAAAAGGGTGCTGCGGCACCCTTTTTTTATGGCCGTTTTTTCGTAACAAAAATGAACGAACTTGCGGCAAACGCACCGCCATCAGGCTTTATATCTTGCGGATCTTGCGGCGTTTCGCCTAAAATCCAACCTTTCTAATAATCATTCTCGTTTACATTCGCCTGCACCGACTTTTTTTCGAGAGATCCTGATATGAATGCGCGAACTGTTTCCTTTCCGCGCGGAACGTCTACCAAACGTCCGCTCGCTTTACTGATTTCCTTAATCCTGGGTTCCCTGAGCGCGCAAGCGCTGGCTGAAGATACCGTCGTGGTCACCGCCGATGGGGGTTCTGCCGTTCCACAGGAAAGTGCCTGGGGACCGGCACCGACTATTGCCGCGAAGCGCAGCGCCACGGCCACCAAAACCGATACGCCGATAGAGAAGACGCCGCAGTCGATTTCTGTCGTCACCCAGGAAGAGATGGCGATGCACAATGTCCAGTCGGTCAAACGTGCCTTCAGCTATACCCCCGGTATCAGCGATAACCGCGGCAGCTCGGATGTCATCGATGCTTTCTCTATTCGTGGCTTCAGCGAAACCAACACCAACCAATATCTTGATGGCCTGAAGTTACAGGGTGATAACTACTCCGAATTTGCCATCGATCCTTACTTCCTTGAGCGCGCCGAATTGCTGCGTGGCCCGGCTTCGGTGCTGTACGGTAAAAGCAACCCAGGTGGCGTGGTGTCGCTGGTGAGTAAGCGCCCGACCCAGGAAACCTTGCGCGAAGTGCAGTTCCAGATGGGGACGGATAACCGCTTCTCCACCGGTTTTGATTTCGGTGGCGCGCTGGATGACAGCGGCGTTTACAGCTATCGCCTGACCGGGCTGGCGCGCAGCCAGGACGCGCAGCAGGAGATGAACAAAGAGAAGCGCTATACCATCGCGCCTTCCTTTAGCTGGCGTCCTGATGCCAACACCCGTTTTGATCTGCTGACCTACTTCCAGAACGAACCCGAAACCGGCTACTACGGCTGGCTGCCGCGTGAAGGCACTGTGGTACCGATTATTCGTCCCGATGGCAGCCAGTACAAACTGCCGACCAACTTTGATGAAGGCGAACCGAGCAACAAGATTTCGCGCAACACCAAAATGGTGGGCTACAGCTTTGAGCACAGCTTCAACGACACCTGGACGGTGCGTCAGAACCTGCGCTATGCCGATCTGCGTACCGATTATCGCAGCATTTACGGCAGTAGTTTTAATCCTGATACATTGCAAATTAATCGTGGCTCTGCGGTTTCAGATGAACACTTAAATGAATTCTCAGTTGATACCCAGGCACAGGCGAAATTTAACACAGGTGCCTTGAGCCATACTCTGCTGATGGGTGTGGATTATCAGCAAATGCGTAATGATATCAATGCACAGTTTGGTACTGCCAGCAGCCTGAACGCCGTTAATCCGCAGTACGGGAATGATACGGTGACGCCGTTTGCAGATCCCTATCAACATCTGGACAAACAACGGCAGACCGGTCTGTATACCCAGGATCAGATGGAGTGGAATCGCTGGGTGTTAACGCTGGGTGGTCGTTACGATTACGCCATGACATCCGTGTATGACCGTGTGGCCAGTTCTCTCGATCGTCAAAACGACCAGGCATTTACCTGGCGCGGCGGTCTGAATTACGTGTTCGACAATGGTATCGCACCGTATTTCAGCTACAGCGAAGCTTTCATTCCTAATTCCGGTTCAACTTTTGATGGTAAGGCGTTCGATCCATCACGTGCCAAACAATATGAAGCAGGCATCAAATATGTACCTAAAGATCGCCCAATTGTTATAACGGCGGCGGTGTATCAACTGACCAAAAACAATAACCTGACAGCCGATCCTGAGCATCAATATGCCAGCATCCAGACGGGTGAGATCCGCTCACGCGGTGTGGAGCTGGAAGCGAAAGCGGCGCTGAGTGCCAATATCAACCTGACAGCGGGTTATAGCTACACCGATGCGGAGTATACCGAAGATACTACGCTGAAAGGAAAAACCCCGGCACAGGTGCCGAAGCAAACTGCGTCCGTGTGGGGAGACTATACCTTCCACGAAACCGCACTTTCTGGCCTGACGCTGGGTGCCGGTGTGCGTTATACCGGTGCCAGCAAAGGGCTGTACAGCACCGGCGACAATGCTAACCAAAACTTCGATGTGAAGGGCTATACCGTGGTTGATGCGGCAGTGAAATATGATCTGGCTCGTTTTGGCCTGCCGGGATCGTCGCTGGGTATCAACGTCAACAACCTGTTTGATCGCGAGTATGTCGCCAGCTGCTACCGCGAATATGCCTGCTACTGGGGCACCGATCGCCAGATTGTTGGTACTGCAACCTTCCGTTTCTGATAGAAAAGGGCGCGGAATGCGCCCGTAACGCCAGGGATTATCATGCAGCATCCGCACCACCAGGAAACAACCTTTACGCTGGATAACGTCAGTTTTCGCGTGCCTGGGCGCACGCTGCTCCATCCGCTTTCCCTCACCTTTACGCCGGGCAAAGTCACGGCGTTGATCGGCCATAACGGCTCCGGTAAATCGACATTGCTGAAAATGCTCGGACGCCATCAGGCTGCGAGTGAAGGCCGCGTGTTGCTGAACGGTGAAGCGGTGGATCAGTGGGGCAGCAAGGATTTTGCCCGCCAGGTAGCCTATTTGCCGCAGCAATTACCGGCGGCAGAAGGGATGACGGTACGCGAGCTGGTGGCGATTGGGCGTTATCCGTGGCACGGGGCGCTGGGGCGTTATGGTCAGGAGGATCGCGACCGCGTGGAGGAAGCCATTGCGCTGGTAGGACTAAAACCCTTTGCCGGGCGTCTGGTGGATAGCCTGTCAGGGGGGGAACGTCAGCGTGCCTGGCTGGCGATGCTGGTGGCACAAAACAGCCGCTGCCTGCTGCTGGATGAACCCACCTCGGCGCTGGATATCGCCCATCAGGTGGAAGTGCTGGCGCTGATTCAGCGGCTCAGCCAGGAGCGTGGTTTGACGGTGATCGCGGTGTTGCATGATATCAATATGGCGGCGCGCTATTGCGACCAACTCGTCGCATTACGTGGCGGCGAGATGATTGCCGAAGGTGGACCAGAAGTGATCATGCAGGCTGATGTGCTGGGCAGCATTTACGGCATTCCGATGGGCATTCTGCCCCATCCGCAGGGCGGTGCGCCCGTCAGTTTCGTTTACTGAGGCTGGCGATGCTGGATATTTCTCGCCGTCGGCTGCTGGCGGTGCTGGCGTTATCGCCATTAATGAAAATGACGCCGTTACAGGCGGCGTTGCCGGATACCCAGCGCATCCTGGCGCTGGAGTGGTTGCCCACCGAACTGCTGATGGCATTGGGCGTAGCTCCGCTGGGTGTCGCGGATATATCCAACTACCGGGTATGGGTGGGAGAACCGGCACTGCCTGCCGGGACAATTGATCTCGGCCTGCGCACTGAACCCAATCTGGAGCTGATGACTCAGCTCAATCCTTCTTTGATCCTGCACTCTAACGGCTACGGTCCTTCAGCAGCTAACCTGGCACGCATCGCCCCCACCATGGGCTTTGATCTGAACAGTGGCGATGGTAAACCGCTCAGCACCGCACGCAAATCATTGCATCTGCTCGGGGCGCGTATTGGCCGTGAAGCACAGGCGGTGCAGCATTTGCAGTACGTTGATGGTGTGCTGGCGGCGGCGCGTGAACGCCTCAAACCCTGGGCAGAGCGACCTATCCTGCTGATGTCGATCCTCGATAGCCGCCATGCCATTACCTTTGGTAAAGGCAGCCTGTTTCTGGAAGTGATGGAACAGCTGGGACTGCAAAGCGCCTGGCATGGCGAAACCAACTTCTGGGGCAGCGCGGTGATTGGCATTGAGCGACTGGCTGCCGTGGGGGATGTGCCGGTGATTTGTTTTGATCACGATAATGAATGGCAGATGCAGGAGATGATGGCAACGGCGCTCTGGCAGGCGCTGCCGTTTGTGCGCGCCGGACATTTTCAGCGTGTGCCTGCCGTCTGGTATTACGGTGCCACCTGGTCGGCACTGAAATTTGTCCGCGTGCTGGAACACGCGCTGGAGTCGCACTGATGCGCAATCGTCTCTTCCCTGTCGCGCTCTTAAGTGCCTTGTTTCTGCTGGCGCTGGGGTTAACCCTCGTTAACCTGCGCCAGGCACTGCCGATGACCGAGTGGGCGCAGGCGTTTGTCGCGCCAGACGTCAACAATATCCAGCAGGTGGTGTTCCATCACAGCTTGCTGTCGCGCCTCGCGCTGGCGCTGCTGGTGGGAGCCGGGCTGGGACTGGCGGGGTTGTTGTTTCAGCAGGTGCTGCGTAACCCGCTGGCGGAACCTACAACTTTAGGTGTCTCTTCCGGTGCCCAGCTTGGCATTACGGTCGCTACCCTGTGGCAACTGCCTGGCGGTGCGCTGACGCAGCAATTTGCTGCGATGGGCGGGGCGGTGGTGGTGGGTATTCTGGTGTTTGGCGTGGCCTGGGGCAAACGCCTGTCGCCGGTGACGCTGATTCTTGCCGGGCTGGTGCTCAGCCTGTATGCCGGTGCGGTCAACCAGATCTTTGCCATCTTCAATCACGACCAATTGCAGAACATGTTTCTGTGGAGTACCGGTGCGCTGAACCAGCTGGATGGGCGCAACGTGGCGTTGTTATGGCCGCGTCTGCTGCTGGCCTTTGTGCTGGCGTTGGCGTTGCTGCGTCCGCTCACCCTGATGGGGCTGGATGATGGGGTTGCCAAAAATCTCGGACTGGCGCTGTCGCTGGCGCGGGTGGTTACCCTGGCGCTGGCGATTCTGCTCAGTGCTCAGCTGGTCAACGTGGCAGGTATTATCGGTTTTATTGGCTTGTTTGCTCCACTGCTGGCGAAGATGCTGGGTGGTCGCCGCCTGCTGAGCCGGATGCTGCTGGCACCGTTGATTGGTGCTCTGCTGCTGTGGCTGGCGGATCAATGCGTGTTGTGGCTGACAACGCACTGGCGTGAAGTGTCCACTGGCACGGCAACCGCGCTGATTGGCGTGCCGATTCTGTTGTGGCTGCTGCCGCGTCTGCGCACCGGCTCGGTACCTCCGCCGCTCAATCGGGGGGACAAGGTTCCGGCTGAACGTCAGGCGGTGGCGCGCTGGTGCCTGTCTGGCCTGCTGATACTGGCGTTGCTGGCAGTGGTCGGCGTGACCTTTGGCCGCGATGCGTACGGCTGGGCCTGGGTGAGCGGAGATATGTTGCATCAGCTGCTGCCGTGGCGCGCGCCGCGTGTGCTGGCCGCAATGGTGGTCGGGCTGATGCTCGGGGTAGCCGGGGCGCTGATTCAGCGTTTAACCGGCAATCCGATGGCCAGCCCGGAAGTGTTGGGGATCAGTTCCGGGGCCGCTTGTGGCGTAGTCGTAATGATGTTTTTTGTGCCGGGCAATGCGGTTGCCTGGTTGCTGCCGGCCGGTGCGCTGGGCGCGGCGGTCACCTTGCTGACCATTATGCTGGTAGCCAGCCGTGGCGGCTTTTCGCCGGAACGCATGTTGCTGGCGGGGATGGCCCTGAACAGCGCCTTCGTCACTTTGCTGATGTTGCTAATGGCGAGCGGCGATCCGCGTATGGGCGGCCTGCTGAGCTGGATCTCGGGGTCCACCTACAACATGACTATGCAGCAGGCGCTGCAAAGCGCGGTGTGTGGCGTGGTGCTGGTGGCACTGGCACCGCTGGCGAGTCGCTGGCTGACGTTACTGCCACTGGGTAGCGCCACAGCGCGTTCGGCGGGGATGGCGCTGACGTCATCGCGTCTGGCGTTGCTATTGCTGGCTGCGGCGCTGACGGCAACCGCGACCTTAACTATCGGGCCGTTAAGTTTTGTTGGTTTGATGGCCCCTCATATCGTGCGCATGCTGGGCTTTCGCCGTGCCTTACCGCAGGTGTTAATGGCAGGTCTGCTGGGGGCGGGGTTGATGGTGTTTGCTGACTGGTGCGGGCGTATGCTGGCGTTTCCGGATCAAATCCCGGCCGGGTTGATGGCGACCTTCTTTGGTGCGCCGTATTTTATCTGGCTACTGCGACGGGCGCGATAAAAGCAGGGCACCGAACGGTGCCCTGCTTGATTACAGCTGCGCGAAGCAGCGGCGTGCGGCATCAATGGTGCGCTGAATATCTTCCTGGCTGTGCGCCAGCGACATAAAGCCTGCTTCGAACGCGGAAGGCGCCAGGTAGACGCCTTCTTCCAGCATCAGGTGGAAGAAACGTTTGAAGCGCTCCACATCGCACTGCGTGACGTCCTGATAGCAGGTCACGCTGTCGGCTGCGGTAAAGAACAGGCCAAACATGCCGCCCACATGGTTAATCACCAGCGGGATGTTTTCCTCTTTAGCCGCCGCCAGCAGACCTTCTGACAACTGGGTGGTCAGCTCGGTCAGGGTTTCATGGGTGCCGGGCTGAGCAATTTGCGACAGGCAGGCAAAACCTGCCGCCATGGCAATGGGGTTGCCGGACAGGGTTCCCGCCTGGTACACCGGACCCGTCGGTGCCAGTGCTGCCATCACATCACGACGGCCACCAAAGGCACCCACCGGCATACCGCCGCCGATGATTTTACCGAGGCAGGTCAGATCCGGGGTGACATCGTAATATGCCTGAGCACCGCCGAGAGCGACACGGAAACCGGTCATCACTTCGTCAATAATCAGCAGCGCGCCAAACTCATCGCACAACGCACGCAGGCCTGGCAGGAAATCCGGCTGCGGTGGAATGCAGTTCATGTTACCCGCTACCGGCTCGACGATGATGCAGGCGATATCCTCAGGATACTGCTCGAACGCGCTGCGCACGGTGGACAAATCGTTGTAAGTACAGGTCAGGGTATGTTTGGCGAAATCAGCTGGAACGCCTGGGGAGTTCGGCTGGCCGAGGGTCAGTGCGCCGGAACCGGCTTTCACCAGCAGGCAGTCGGCATGGCCGTGGTAGCAGCCTTCAAACTTGATGATCTTGTCGCGATGGGTGAAACCACGCGCCAGACGAATCGCGCTCATGGTGGCTTCGGTGCCGGAGTTGACCATGCGCACCATATCCATGCTCGGCACCAGCTCGCAAACCAGCTGCGCCATTTTGACTTCCATCTCGGTCGGCGCACCAAAGCTCAGGCCACGCGAGGCCGCTTCAATCACCGCGTTACGGATGGTGGCGTTGTTGTGACCGAGCACCATCGGACCCCATGATCCGACATAGTCGATATAGGCTTTGCCGTCGGCATCATACAGGTAAGCGCCATCAGCGTGTTCAATGAACAGCGGCACGCCGCCCACACCGGTAAACGCACGTACCGGGGAGTTCACACCGCCAGGGATCAGGCGCTGTGCTTCGGCATACAGGTTTTCTGACTTACTCATTCTTCGGCTCCGGCTGTGTCTTAGAAAAACTCGCGCCATTCTACGGGAAGATAGCGGTCAGGTGAAAGGCACCCGGGCGCTAAAGCCGCCATGTGGCTATACTTTAAAGCATAACAGGCGGCACGCAGTGCGAAGGGCAAGACTTGATTGCACTCAGCGGCTGGCAGATAATAGTGTGATTGAGGTCGTTTTCTGACCTGGACGTTTACCCGGAGTAAAACATGAGTGACGATGTAGCAGCACTGCCTTTGCAATTCACCGATGCAGCAGCCAAAAAAGTGAAAAATCTGATCGCGGATGAAGAAAACCCGGATCTGAAATTGCGTGTTTACATCACCGGCGGCGGCTGTAGCGGCTTCCAGTACGGTTTCACTTTTGACGATCAAATGAATGACGGCGACATGACCATCGAGAAACAAGGCGTGGCGCTGGTGGTGGATCCGATGAGCCTGCAATATCTGGTGGGTGGTTCGGTTGACTACACCGAAGGGCTGGAAGGCTCACGCTTTATTGTGACCAACCCGAATGCCAAAACCACCTGCGGTTGCGGTTCTTCCTTCAGTATCTGATTTATCAGGCCGCCGTTCTGGCGGCCTGTTACCACTCTATCGTAACTAATCGTGACGTTTCGTGGCGCATCGCATCGCGCGGCATTGTGCTTTGCGTGATACGTGGCTGGGCGCTGAAATGACGACCACAATCCACCGCAGGCAGCGATTGAATGCCGGGGCGTGAAATATCACAGCGGGAGAAAATAGTCAGCGTAGCGACGATAGAGCCGGTGGTGGTGGCTGCACCGATGGGTACAGCGATCACAAGCCCTATGGCCAGCAGCAGAGCTCTGGTCATATTGATTTCCTGGTGTTTTTAAAATTGCGCTTAGCGCAAAAAGGGCACAGAGCATACATGGCCGCTGTGCTTTGTTACCTGATTAACGACAATCTTTGCTGATTCTTTAATCGTTTTTGGTACTGATTTTCGCCGCATGCAGTGCTGTGCACAGCTGTTGCGCCGCCAGCAGCAGACGTGGACCCGGCCTGCTTAGCCAGTCATCATTAAGCGCAATCACTGGCACCGATAACTGCGGTTGCCAGAACTGCCCGATAGCACTGGCCTGTGCGGCCGTACCGCCCATCACAATCGCCTGGGGATGGCGCGCCAGGACCTGTTCGCGGCTGACCTGCGGCCAGCTCACCGTGCTATCGGCAAAGATATTACGGCCTCCGCACAATTCGATCACTTCATTTTGCAATGTGTTGCGCGCGGCGGTGAACAGCGGCTGCTGACCAAACTGCAAAAACACCCGCACAGGCTTCTGCGCCTGATACTGCTGACGCAACTGCGCTTCCTGGCTGCGCAGTGCCTGAGCAGCATCGCGCGCCTGCTGCGGATGTGGACTCCAGCGTTGCAGTGCCGCCAGTGCATCAATCATCTGATCAAGGGTTTGTGGATCGATCCACTCCACCTTAATGCCTAAGCGTTGCAGTTGATCAATTTGCCGCTGCGGATTACCACCACGCCACGCCAGCACCACATCCGGCTTGAGTTGCACAATGCGTTCAATGCGGATGCCCTGCCAGTTCGCCACTTGCTCCAGCGATTTGGCACTGGCCGGGTAATCCGACCAGGCGCTCACCGCCACCGGGGTAATACCGGCAGCGAATGCCAGTTCCGTCAGATGTGGGGCGAGGGTAATAACACGCGGCGGGGCAGCCAGCAGGCTGCTGCAAAACAGCAGCAGCCCGGCCAGCCAGAACGATTTAGCCACGCGCCAGCTGCGCCAGCAGGTTTTCCACCATCAGGGAAGATTGCTTCGCGGCAACACTGAGGAATTCATCAAAGCTGAGATGCGATTCCTGATCGGCGACATCAGAGATGGCGCGAACCACCACGAAAGGCACCTTGAATTGGTGACATACGTGACCGATCGCGGTGGCTTCCATTTCGACGGCAATCGCCTGCGGGAAGGTGCTGCGAATGCGTGCCAGCGGTGCGGCACCATTAATAAAGGCGTCGCCACTGACCACCAGGCCACGCACTGCGTTGAGATCCAGCTGTTTGATCACCTGCTCAGCCGCAGCGATCAGTTTTTCGTCGGCCACGAAAGCCGCCGGGCAACCGGCCATCTGACCTGGCTCGTAACCAAAAGCGGTCACATCGGCATCGTGATAACGCACTTCGTCAGAAACCACGATATCGCCGACTTTCAGGGTCGGGGCCAGACCACCGGCCGATCCGGTGTTGATCACCACATCTGGTTTGCAGAGTTGCAGCAGCAGCGTGGTGCCGAGGGCCGCTGCGGTTTTACCAATGCCCGATTTCAGCAGGGCAACCTCAACACCATTCAGCGTGCCAGTGTAAATTTCGCACCCGGCCAGCGTCAGCGTCTGACGGTTTTCAATTTTGTCACGCAGCAGGGTAACTTCCTGCTCCATCGCGCCAATAATGCCTGCTTTCATAAAAGAGTCTCGCTAATGTTGTGGATGTAAACGGCAAAAGTGAGGCATAGTCTAACATGGCTGTCAGAGGAAGAATTCACGAAAAAATAAGGGGTAATTATGGCGACGATCAATTTCAGGAAGAAGATCAGCTTCACCCGACCCTATACCAGCCGCAAAGATCCCGAAGGGGAATACTTTATTACCCGTCATTTTGAGAGCGATCGCGGACGCATTATTAATTCCGCCGCGATCCGCCGTCTGCAACAAAAAACCCAGGTCTTTCCGCTGGAGCGCAATGCGGCAGTGCGCTCGCGTCTGACCCATTCGCTGGAAGTGCAGCAAACCGGGCGCTATATCGCTAAAGAGATCCTGCAAACCCTGAAAACGCAGGGTGGTGGGCTGGCGAAATACGGCCTGGATGAACTGGAAGGCGCATTTGAAAGCCTGATCGAGATGGCTTGCCTGCTGCACGATGTGGGAAATCCGCCTTTTGGTCACTTCGGTGAGGCGGCGATCAATGACTGGTTCGATGACAATTTGCCTGCTGAACTGGTTGATCCGCTGGTGGCGGGTGTCGAAGATGATGAGCAACGGGTCGCTTTTGACCAGCTGAATGCAATGATTCGTCAGGATTTGTGCCACTTCGAGGGCAATGCCCAGGCGATTCGCATGGTCCATACCTTGCTGCAACTGAACCTCAGTTATGCTCAGGTGGCCTGTATTTTGAAATATACCGCCCCCGCCTGGTGGCAGGGAGATAAACCGGCTGAGTTCAGCGTATTAATGAAAAAGCCGGGTTTTTATTTATCAGAGCGGGAATATGTCGCTAATCTTCGCGTGGCGACCGATATAAAAGAACATCATCGTTATCCGCTGACCTGGATAATGGAAGCTGCCGATGATATCTCTTATTGCATCGCCGATCTTGATGACGCAGTAGAGAAAGACATCTTCAATGTCGATACCTTATATGATTATTTGTCGAAAGCCTGGGGTGTGGTGAAACCGGGGGATGCGTTCAGTCGTACTATTGGTGAGGCCTGGAAAGACGCCTGTCAGAAAAAATGGCGTACTAAAGGCGATCAGTTTTTTATGTCGTTGCGCGTCAACGTACAAAATGTGTTAGTCAGCCATGCGGTACGGCGCTTTATCGATAACTTACCGGCTATTTTTACAGGTAATTTTAACCACGCCTTGCTGGAAGATGATGGTGAAGAGGGGCGTCTGCTGATGTTATTTAAGACGGTTGCTCGCCAGCAGGTGTTTAATCATCCGGAAGTCGAACAGCTGGAATTACAAGGCTATCGTGTGATTAAAGGATTACTGGAAATTTATCAGTCATTAATGCAGCTGGATTATGAACAGTTCACCACGCTGATGAATGATGATTTCTTAGCCAGACACCCAATTGAAACGCGTCTGTTTCATAAACTTTCTGGCAAACATCGCAAAGCGTATCAGCAATCAATGCGTGTCTTGATCGTCGAACATAAATATGAGCGCCTGCTGTGGGAACGCTATTATCGTTCACGTCTTATTCAGGACTATATCAGTGGTATGACCGATCTTTATGCCTGGGATGAGTACCGTCGTTTGATGGCGGTGGAATAAGCGAAGTTTTGTAAAGAAGAGGAATAATTTTTTACTTTTACCCAAAACTTTATCAGGAACTTCGCGTTTACAATTTAATCTCATCATCACGACCACAGCAATGGTCCGGACGTAAATCTTATATGAGACACAGATGAATGAAAAAAAGCACATTAACGTTAAGTGCGCTGGCACTTAGTCTGGGCATGGCGTTCAGCCCTGTCAGTGTTTTCGCGGCGGAGACAGCTTCCTCCTCCAGTCAACAGCTGCCAAGCCTTGCACCAATGCTGGAAAAAGTGATGCCTTCCGTGGTGAGTATCAGCGTGGAAGGTAGTACGACGGTAAAGACCCCGCGTATGCCGCAGCAATTCCAGCAGTTCTTTGGTGATAACTCGCCGTTCTGCCAGGACGGTTCGCCGTTCCAGAGTTCACCGATGTGTCAGGGCGGTGGCGGCGATAACAGTGGCGGCGGTAGCGACACGCAGCAGGAGAAATTCCGTGCGCTGGGCTCTGGCGTGGTGATCAATGCGGATAAAGGCTACGTGGTCACCAACAACCATGTGGTTGAAAACGCGACGAAAATCCAGGTGCAGCTGAGCGATGGCCGTCGCTACGATGCGAAGGTGATCGGTAAAGATCCGCAGTCGGATATTGCGTTGATTCAGCTGCAAGACGCGAAAAACCTGACGGCGATTAAGATTGCCGATTCTGACAATCTGCGCGTGGGCGATTACACCGTCGCCATCGGTAACCCGTATGGCCTCGGCGAAACCGTCACCTCGGGCATTGTTTCGGCGCTGGGTCGTAGTGGCCTGAATGTCGAAAACTATGAAAACTTCATCCAGACGGATGCCGCGATCAACCGGGGTAACTCGGGTGGTGCGCTGGTGAACCTTAACGGTGAGCTGATCGGTATCAATACCGCAATTCTGGCACCGGACGGCGGCAACATCGGTATCGGTTTTGCTATCCCGAGTAACATGGTGAAAAACCTCAGCGCGCAGATGGTGGAATACGGCCAGGTGAAACGCGGCGAGCTGGGTATTATGGGTACCGAGCTGAACTCCGAGCTGGCAAAAGCGATGAAAGTCGATGCGCAGCGCGGGGCCTTCGTCAGCCAGGTACTGCCAAATTCAGCGGCGGCGAAAGCCGGTATCAAAGCGGGTGACGTCGTTGTTTCCATGAACGGTAAACCGCTGACCAGCTTCTCAGCACTGCGTGCGGAAGTCGGTTCGCTGCCGGTCGGCACCAAACTGCAACTGGGTCTGCTGCGTGACGGCAAACCGGTGAGTGTCACCGTCGAGTTGCAGCAGAGCACCCAGGATAAAGTGCAGTCAGCCACGATCTACACTGGTATTGAAGGTGCTGACCTGAGCAATGTCGACAGCAACGGCCAGAAAGGCGTGCGTGTCGATAGCGTGAAAGCGGGGAGTGCGGCGGCGCGCATCGGCCTGAAAAAAGGCGATGTGATCCTCGGCGTGAACCAGCAGAGCGTGGCGAATCTGGGCGAATTACGCAAGATCCTCGACACCAAACCGTCGGTTCTGGCGTTGAATGTACAGCGCGGCGACAGCAGCCTGTACCTCCTGATGCAGTAATCTCTGTAGCGTTAACTCAAGGCGGACTTCGGTCCGCCTTTTTTGTGGTTACAGATGTGACCTCCCCCGCAATTCCCGCATTATCCCTGCGGCTATGTGCATTTGCACAATGTCAGCTGTCTGATGGGCGCGTATTCTGTCTTCTCGTCTTTTTTCCGGAGTGATTGATGGCCACCTATCATCTCGATGCGCGCCTGGCACAGGACATTGTTGCCCGCACCATGAAAATTATTGACAGCAATGTCAACGTGATGGATGCCCGTGGCCGCATTATTGGCAGTGGAGATCGCGAACGTATTGGCGAATTGCACGAAGGTGCATTGCTGGTACTGTCGCAGGGCAGGGTGGTGGACATTGATGAGGCAGTCGCCCGACATCTGCATGGCGTCCGCCCTGGTATTAATCTGCCGTTACGTATTGATGGCGAAATCGTCGGCGTAATCGGCTTGACCGGGCAGCCGGTCGCACTGCGTCATTACGGCGAGCTGGTTTGCATGACGGCTGAAATGATGCTGGAACAGGCACGTTTGCTGCATATGCTGGCGCAGGATAGCCGCCTGCGTGAAGAGCTGGTGCTTAATCTGGTGCGGAGCGAAAGCCTGTCACCGGCGTTGAGTGAATGGGCGCAGCGACTGGGTATTGACCTTAATCAGCCACGCGTTGTGGCGGTGGTGGAGGTGGATAGTGGCCAGCTGGGCGTGGATAGCGCCATGTCGGAATTGCAGCAACTGCAAACGCTGCTGACCACACCTGAGCGCGATAACCTGATCGCTATCGTTTCACTGACTGAAATGGTGGTGTTAAAGCCTGCGCTGAATGCGCATGGCCGTTACGATCAGGACGATCATCGCCGCCGGGTCGAACAACTGTTGCATCGGATGAAAGAGAGTGGCCATCTGCGCATGCGTATTGCGCTGGGCAACTACTTCACCGGGCCTGGCAGCATCGCGCGATCCTATCGTACTGCCCGCACTACCATGATGGTGGGCAAGCAGCGTATGCCGGAGCAGCGTAGCTATTTTTATCAGGATTTGGTGCTGCCGGTGCTGCTCGACAGTTTACGTGGTGGCTGGCAGGCGAATGAGCTGGCCCGGCCGCTGGCGAAATTAAAAAATATGGATAACAACGGTCTGCTGCGCCGGACCCTGATCGCCTGGTTCACACATAATGTGCAGCCGAGCGCCACGGCACGCGCGTTGTTTATCCACCGCAACACGCTGGAATACCGTTTGAATCGTATCTCGGAACTGACCGGTCTGGATTTGGGCAACTTTGACGATCGCCTGCTGCTGTATGTGGCACTGCAACTGGATGAGCAGACCTGATGAAACTGGCTGCGGTACTGACATCGCTATTGTGGCTGTACAGTGGTTTTGGTCTGGCGACTGAGCTGGCCTTTCTCTCCCTGACCGATTTACAACAGGTCAGGCAACAGCTGGTGCAGCAGACTGCCGCAGCGCCAACCCTTGCCGCCTGGCAGCAATTGCAGCGGGAAGCGCAACAGGCGCTGAAACATCCGGACCCGAGCGTCACTGATAAAGGGCTGTTGCCACCGAGCGGTTCAAAGCATGATTATCTCAGTCTGAGCGCCTATTGGTGGCCAGACGACACGCATCCGACAGGTTTGCCGTGGCAGCGACGCGATGGGGTGGTCAATCCTTCCAGCAAAAACGATCAAAGCGATGGTGTACGGCTGGCGCGTTTTACCGCCGATTTGCAGGTATTGACCCTCGCCTGGTACTTCTCGGGTGAGCAGCGTTATGCCGATAAAGCACAGTCGATGGCGCGGCATTGGTTCATTGATCCCGCCAGCCGCATGAATCCTAACCTCAATTTTGCCCAGGGTGTGCCGGGTGTGGCGCAGGGGCGTCATACCGGGGTGCTGGATGGGCGTTATTTCGCCACCCGGGTGGTGGATGCGCTGACGTTGTTGCGCGGAGCGCCGGGCTGGAAACGTGCGGATGAGCAGGGCGTGCAGCAGTGGTTTCATGCCTATCTGCACTGGCTGCAACAGAGTCCGCTGGCGCAACAGGAGGCTGCGGCGGCTAACAACCATGGCAGCTGGTACTGTACGCAGGTGGCGGGCATCGCCTGGTATCTTGGCGATCGCGCGACGGTGCAGGCGATGGTGGCGCTGGCGCGCAGTAAGATCGACCAACAAATTCGGGCTGATGGTACGCAACCGGCGGAACTGGCGCGCACGCGATCCTTTCATTACAGCTATTTTAATCTGCAGGCACTCAGCAACCTTGCCTGGCTGGCACAACGAAGCGGCTTCGGCGATCTCTGGCATTACCAGAATCCGCAGGGCGGATCGTTGCTTGCAGCGCTGGCAACCATGGCCCCTTACAGCGATCCGGCCAAAGTATGGCCGTGGAAAAATCGCGATCGTGTCAGCGTGCGGCTGATTCCTTTACTGTCACTGGCGGATAACAGTTTGCAGCAATCACGCTGGCGGCAGCGCATTGCTCAGGCAGACTGGACGGCATCGGGTGGCGCAGTGCAACAGGCACAGCGAGATACCTGGCTGTTTTCACTGCCTTATGCGCAGAAAAAAGGCCAGCATTAGCTGGCCTGAGCAGAGCAGGAAGAAAGTATTAACGACCGCTGCGGGTCAGTTTATCGAGGTCAGATTCGATCTCGGCAATCTTGTTCGACACCACGTTTTCCAGATGGCGCAGGTCATCAAGGATTTTGCGTTTCAGATCGACTTCAACCTGATCGCGCTGGCAAATCTGATCCAGCTCATCAATCACATAACGCAGGTTAGGGCTGATTTCCTGAACTTCTTTGTATCCCTGGCTGCTGTGGTCGGCCACAACGGTTTTGCGTTGACGCGGGTATTTGAACTTCACGCTTTTGGCGAAGAATTCACCTTTGTCTTTGCGGAAGTAGATTTTCAGGATGTCGTTATTGGCTTCCTGACGCAGGCTGTAGCGGTCAATGTCGTCAGGGTTGCTGATACCTAAGCTTTTCAGGTTGTCGTACATAGCTTTATATTCCATCAAAAGTGGGGGAGCGCGCAGGACCATCATCATTCAGGATGCAGCTGAAACGCAGCAACCAGCTTAAACAACTGTAGACATAAAAAACCGGGATGAACATTGCGCGGCCTGAGTTAACTGGCGCGGATTATGACCTGTTTGAAAAACAAACGCACTTGTTAATTCGCGGTGAGAAACAGGTTGTCAGGTGGGATGTGTAAAGAAAAAATTACGGGCCTGAATACAGGCCCGTCGGATAAGTTTATTTAAGGCAAATTCGCCTTAGTCAATGGTGCGCAGCAGCTCATTGATACCGACTTTGCCACGGGTTTTCGCATCAACTTTCTTCACGATAACTGCGCAGTACAGGCTGTAGCTGCCGTCTTTAGAAGGCAGGTTACCTGAAACCACCACAGAACCCGCCGGTACACGGCCATAATGAACTTCGCCGGTTTCACGGTCATAAATTTTGGTGCTCTGGCCGATGTAGACGCCCATGGAGATCACGGAACCTTCTTCAACGATCACGCCTTCAACAATTTCTGAACGTGCGCCGATAAAGCAGTTGTCTTCGATGATGGTCGGGTTAGCCTGCAGCGGCTCCAGTACGCCACCGATGCCGACGCCGCCGGACAGGTGAACGTTTTTACCGATCTGCGCACAGGAACCGACGGTTGCCCAGGTATCGACCATTGAACCTTCATCAACGTAAGCGCCGATGTTAACGTAAGACGGCATCAGCACGGTGTTGCGCGCAATAAATGCACCCTGACGTACTGCTGCCGGAGGAACAACGCGGAAGCCTTCTTTTTTGAAGCGTGCTTCGTCCCAGTTAGCGAATTTCATCGGTACTTTGTCGTAGAAACGGGTTTCTGCGCCTTCCATCACCTGGTTGTCGTTGATGCGGAACGACAGCAGCACTGCTTTCTTCAGCCACTGATGCGTTACCCACTCACCGTTGATCTTTTCAGACACGCGCAGTTCACCGCTGTCCAGCAGACCGATGACCTGGTTGATGGCTTCACGAGTGGCGCTGTCCACGCTGGCTGGCGTGATGTCGGCGCGGCGCTCAAAGGCAGATTCAATAACGCTCTGTAACTGTTGCATGATAATTTCCTGAGTCTGTCATACGGGTGCCAGCGTCACGCTGGCACAGAAAAAAGGGATAATAAATCGATTGCGGTCACACTTTATCGTTTGGATTAAGGGCCTCTGTCAACCGTTGTTGCAACACATTGCGCATTTCGACATCAAGCGCGCGTCGCTCGCTGTTTGCCAGGATGAAAAGATCCTCAACCCGCTCACCAATTGTACTGATGCGTGCACCATGTAGCGAGACGCCTAAATCGGCAAAGACTTCACCTACCCGCGCCAGCAGGCCAGGCTGATCGAGCGCGATCAATTCCAGATAGCTGCGGCGATCGGTATGGGTTGGCAGGAAGCTGACTTCGGTGTCCACGCTGAAGTGCTTGAGGCGTGATGACTGGCGACGCACGCGCGGCGGCACCCACTCGGTTTGCGCGATCGCCTGTTCCAGCGCGTGGATGATCATCGGATGACGATCGGCGGCCAGCGGGCTGCCATCGGGTTCCAGCACGATAAAGGTATCCATTGCCATGCCATCACGGCTGGTAAAGATCTGCGCGTCGTGCACGCTAAGGTTGCGCCGATCCAGCTCGCCTGCCACTGCGGCGAACAGGTAAGGGCGATCCGGGCTCCAGATAAAAATCTCGGTGCCGCCACGGGTGGCCTGTGGGCTGACCAGCACCAGTGGTTTGCTCAAATCATGGTTAATCAGATGGCGGGCATGCCATGCCAGCTGATTAGGGGTATGGCGCAGGAAATAGTCGGAACGGCAGCGGCTCCAGATATGCTGCAACCGTTCTTCGTCGAGGTTTTCCATGCGCAGCAGGGCCAGCGCCTGCAACCGATGATGGCGCACGCGCTCGCGCAGGTCCGGGCTGTTTTCCATTCCGCGGCGCAGCTGTTTTTCGGTGGCAAAAAACAGTTCGCGCAGCAGGCTTTGCTTCCAGCTGTTCCACAGGCTTTCGTTAGTGGCGCAAATATCCGCTACCGTTAAGCACACCAGATAACGCAGACGGTTTTCGTTCTGCATCACTTCAGCAAATTGCTGAATGACGGTGGGGTCCTGAATATCACGACGCTGCGCCGTTACCGACATCAACAGATGGTGGCGCACCAGCCAGGCAACCAGCTGGGTTTCGCGTGAATTGAGACCATGCAGTTCGGCAAAATCCAGCGCATCCTGCGCCCCCAGAATCGAATGGTCACCACCGCGCCCTTTGGCGATGTCATGCAACAGCGCCGCCATCAGCAGCAGTTCCGGTTGTGGCAGACGTGGCCAGAGTTCAACACACATGGGATGCATCGGACGCGTGGCTTCGTCGGCAAAGCTCTCCAGCTTCTGCAATACGCGGATGGTGTGTTCATCCACGGTGTAGGCATGGAACAGGTCAAACTGCATCTGGCCGACGATATTGCCCCATAGCGGCGTGTAGGCCCACAGCACGCTATGGCGATGCATTGGCAACAGCGCGCGCTTCACAGCGCCGGGGTGGCGCAGAATCGCCATAAAGGTCTGGCGGGCTTCCGGGATCTGGCATAACGGTTGTTTCAGGTGACGACGTGAATAACGCAGCTGGCGCAAGGTGGTGGAATAGATACCTTTAATGTCCTCGTTGCGTACCATTACGTAAAACATACGCATAATCGATTGTGGCTCACGATCGAACAATGTCGGATCCCGCAGGTCGATCAAATCGCCCCGCAGCTGGAAATCGTCGTCAATGCTGCGCGGTTTTTCCGTCGAGGAAAGTCCGAGAATGGCTTCATCAAACAATTGCAGCAGCATCTGATTCAGTTCGCCAATACGGCGTGTGACGCGGAAAAAGTCCTTCATCATGCGCTCAACTGGCTCATTACCTTCGCCGAGGTAGTTAAGGCGTTGGGCGACGTTTAACTGGCGATCAAACAACAGCCGGTTATCGTAACGCGTTAACGTCAGATGCAAAGCAAAGCGGATACGCCAGAGAAATTCCTGGCATTCATTCAGTTCGTTGCGTTCAGCTTCAGTGAGAAAACCGAAACCGACCATTTCATCCAGCGTGGTGGCCCCAAAATGACGGCGCGCCACCCATTGCAGCGTGTGAATATCGCGCAAGCCGCCGGGGCTGCTTTTAATATCGGGTTCCAGGTTGTAGCTGGTGCCGTGATAGCGCTTATGGCGTTCCTGTTGTTCTTCAATTTTGGCGGCAAAGAAACGTGCCGAAGGCCAGAAACCATCGCTAAAGATGTTTTTTTGCAGTTCGAGAAACAGCGCCACGTCGCCGGTCAGCATGCGCGACTCAATCAGGTTGGTGGCGACAGTCAGATCCGACAGTCCTTCCAGCAGGCATTCTTCCAGCGTACGGACGCTATGACCGACTTCCAGTTTCAGATCCCACATCAGCGTCAGCAGTTGGCTGGTGCGCTGTGCTGCCTGCTCATCCAGCGGGCGACGGCTGAGGATCAGCACATCGATGTCTGACAGCGGATGCAATTCGCCACGGCCATAACCACCGACCGCCAGCAGAGCGATCTCTTTCATCTGATCAAAGCCAAAGAAGCGCCATAAGCGACGCAACAGCCGATCGATAAACAACGTGCGCACATCAATCAGCGATTCAACATCGGTCCCGGCATCAAATGCCACGCCCATGTGTTGCTGAAATTGTTCGAGATAGAGTTTGAGGTTCTCGCGGGTTAAGGCTTCATCGGGCCAGTCGGCAGGGGAATCGGTCAGGCCCTTGTGTACTGCTTCGGTCACGCTACCACTCATCGACATCGTCTCGTCTGCACGCCATAAAAAAGCCGACACGTGGTCGGCGAGGTCATTATTGGAAGAGATTTACGCTACGTTTTCCAGCACTGCTGGAATGGTGTCGTCTTCACGCAGGGTCAGAATCTCACAGCCGTTTTCCGTCACCACAATAGTATGCTCGTACTGCGCGGACAAGCTGCGATCTTTGGTTTTCACGGTCCAGCCATCCTTCATGGTACGGATGCGGTAGTCACCGGCGTTAACCATCGGCTCGACGGTAAAGGTCATGCCAGCCTGCAACACCACGCCACTGTCATCAGCATCGTAATGCAGCACCTGCGGTTCTTCATGGAAACCTTTACCAATGCCGTGGCCGCAATATTCACGCACCACGGAGAAATCCTGCGCTTCAACGTACTTCTGAATCGCACGGCCCAGTTCACGCAGGCGAATGCCCGGTTTTACCAGACGCAGCGCCAGATACAGGCTTTCCTGCGTGACCCGGCACAGGCGCTCACCCTGAATGGTTGGCTTGCCAACAATGAACATTTTCGAGGTGTCGCCGTGATACTCATCTTTGATCACCGTGACATCGATATTGACGACATCGCCATCTTTCAGGATGCGATCGTCGCTGGGAATGCCGTGACACACCACTTCATTGATTGAGATGCACACCGATTTCGGGAAACCGTGGTAACCGAGACAGGCGGAAATGGCCTGCTGCTGTTGGGTGATATGCTCGTGGCAGAGACGGTCCAGTTCACCGGTAGAGATACCCGGTACCACGTGTGGTGCAATCATTTCCAGCACTTCAGCGGCCAGGCGGCCCGCAACACGCATTTTTTCGATTTCTTCAGGGGTTTTGATTGAGATTGCCATTAAATTAATCCGCGGCTGTCGAAAATTTCGACGATAATTGAATTCTGTGCAGTCATGTTAGCAGCAGGCATTTAGGCTGCCAAATCGGGAAACACTAAGCCTTTTCCCGCTAACTACTATTGGCGTATTCCTGCACATTATGGTATAAAGCGCGCCGACGATTCTCTGTCAGCCGCCAGGCCGACAGGAAACGCATAAATCTCATTATGTGTACTAAAACACACATGTATCGACACGTACGCCGGGGTGCCTCGTAAGAGGTCGGTTGTATGGGATACATGGAGGCCCAACCCCAATCAAACTTTAGAGGTAATCATGGCAACTGTTTCCATGCGCGACATGCTCAAGGCTGGTGTTCACTTCGGTCACCAGACCCGTTACTGGAACCCGAAAATGAAGCCGTTCATCTTCGGTGCGCGTAACAAAGTTCACATCATCAACCTTGAGAAAACTGTACCGATGTTCAACGAAGCCCTGGCTGAGCTGAACAAAATTTCTTCCCGTAAAGGTAAGATCCTGTTCGTCGGTACTAAGCGCGCTGCTGCCGAAGCGGTAAAAGAGTCTGCACTGAGCTGCGACCAGTTCTTCGTTAACCACCGCTGGTTGGGTGGCATGCTGACCAACTGGAAAACCGTTCGTCAGTCAATCAAACGCCTGAAAGATCTGGAAACTCAGTCTCAGGACGGTACTTTCGACAAACTGACCAAAAAAGAAGCGCTGATGCGCGCTCGTGAGCTGGCCAAGCTGGAAAACAGCCTGGGCGGTATCAAAGATATGGGCGGTCTGCCGGATGCACTGTTCGTTGTTGATGCTGACCACGAGCACATTGCAATCAAAGAAGCAAACAACCTGGGTATTCCGGTATTTGCTATCGTTGATACCAACTCTGATCCGGACGGCGTTGATTTCGTTATCCCGGGTAACGACGATGCAATCCGTGCTGTAAGCCTGTACCTGACTGCCGTTGCCACTACCGTGCGCGAAGGCCGTTCACAGGATCTGGCTGAGCAAGCTGAAGACGCGTCTTTAGAGAACGCCTGATAAGGTCTGCTCTTTCACAGAGCCCTTAGACATCAGATGTAATCTGTTAAGGGGGCCGCACAGGCCCCTTTATTATATCCAAGTTTGTCACGCTGACCTGTCAGGTGAGCGGGGCAGAGTAAATTTTCCGCAACAAGTTTCTGGCAGTGTGCAAACACTGAGAAACGAATCGAGGATTCTGGAATGGCTGAAATTACCGCTGCACTGGTAAAAGAACTGCGCGAGCGTACTGCCGCTGGCATGATGGATTGCAAAAAAGCGCTGACTGAAGCGAATGGCGATATCGAACTGGCCATCGAAAACATGCGTAAGTCTGGCGCAATCAAAGCAGCGAAAAAAGCGGGTAACGTTGCTGCTGATGGCGTGATCAAAACCAAGATCGCTGACGGCTATGCTGTGATCCTGGAAGTTAACTGCCAGACCGACTTCGTCGCAAAAGATGCCGGTTTCCAGGCGTTTGCTGACAAAGTGATTGACGCAGCAGCTGCTGGCAAAGTGACCGACGTTGAAGTTCTGAAAGCGCAGTTCGAAGAAGAACGCGTAGCACTGGTTGCGAAAATCGGTGAGAACATCAACATCCGTCGCGTTGCGATTCTGGAAGGTGCTGAGCTGGGTAGCTACCTGCACGGCGCACGTATTGGCGTTCTGGTTTCTACCAAAGGCGCAGACGAAGAGCTGATCAAGCAGGTTGCAATGCACGTTGCAGCAAGCAAGCCGGAATTCGTTAAGCCGGAAGACGTGTCTGAAGACGTGGTGGCTAAAGAGTACCAGGTTCAGCTGGACATCGCCATGCAGTCTGGTAAGCCGAAAGAAATCGCAGAGAAAATGGTTGAAGGCCGCATGAAGAAATTCACCGGCGAAGTTTCTCTGACTGGTCAGGCTTTCGTTATCGACCCGAGCAAAACTGTTGGCCAGGCTCTGAAAGAGAAAGGCGCAGACGTGATCAACTTTATCCGCTTCGAAGTGGGTGAAGGTATCGAGAAAGTTGAGACTGACTTCGCAGCAGAAGTTGCTGCAATGTCCAAACAGTCTTAATTGGTCCGAAAGAACCGCCGGAAGGCGGTTCTTTTTTGTCTGCATTTTGTTGCGGACGCATTTTCAGTCACTTCCCAATAGCTTTTCTCTCTCGCTAAGCGGATGATTGATCAGATTTAACTTCTCCTTTTCATCATATCTTCCAGGAAGAATTGACCATGGCGACCAACGCAAAACCTGTATATCAACGTATCCTGCTAAAACTGAGTGGCGAAGCACTGCAAGGTGCCGAAGGTTTTGGTATTGACGCGAGTGTGCTTGACCGCATGGCGCAAGAGGTGAAAGAGCTGGTTGAGCTGGGTATCCAGGTAGGTGTGGTTATTGGTGGCGGTAACCTGTTCCGTGGCGCGGGCCTGGCGCAGGCGGGTATGAACCGTGTGGTCGGTGACCATATGGGTATGCTGGCTACCGTGATGAATGGCCTGGCGATGCGCGATGCGCTGCACCGTGCCTATGTCAATGCGCGTCTGATGTCAGCGATTCCGCTGAATGGCGTATGTGATAACTACAGCTGGGCCGAAGCGATCAGCCTGCTGCGCAATAACCGCGTTGTGATTTTCTCGGCCGGTACTGGCAACCCGTTCTTTACCACCGACTCAGCCGCCTGCCTGCGTGGCATTGAAATTGAAGCGGACGTGGTGCTGAAAGCGACCAAAGTCGATGGCGTCTATTCTGCCGATCCGGTTAAAAATCCGGACGCAACGCTGTATGAACAGCTGAGCTATGCCGAAGTGTTGGATAAAGAGCTGAAAGTGATGGATCTGGCAGCCTTTACGCTGGCTCGCGATCATCAGCTGCCAATCCGCGTCTTCAACATGAACAAGCCTGGCGCACTGCGCCGCGTGGTGATGGGTGAAAAAGAAGGCACCCTGATTACGCATTAATACCCGACGCAAGATAAAATAGGGTATATTCTGTTGGCGCGGCGCTCGGGCGCTGCACCATACCCGAAGTATGACGGGTATCAGGATGATCGATGATTATCGATACCGCTTCCGGTTAGCCCGGAAATGGCCAGGTCAAACCGAATCCAAGGGTTTCAACGTGATTAACGAAATTAAAAAAGATGCTGAAACGCGCATGGACAAATGCGTGGAAGCATTCAAAAACACCATTAGCAAAGTGCGCACTGGTCGCGCTTCTCCCTCTCTGCTCGACGGCATTGTTGTTGAATATTACGGTACGCCAACGCCGCTGCGTCAGCTGGCTAGCGTCACTGTAGAAGATTCCCGTACGCTGAAAATCAACGTCTTCGATCGCTCCCTGGGTCCGGCAGTTGAAAAAGCGATTATGGCATCCGATCTGGGTCTGAACCCAAGTTCAGCAGGTAGCGACATCCGTGTTCCGCTGCCAGCGCTGACGGAAGAACGTCGTAAAGATCTGATCAAAATCGTCCGTGGCGAAGCGGAGCAGGGTCGTGTGTCAGTACGTAACGTACGCCGCGACGCCAACGACAAGATCAAAGCGTTGCTGAAAGATAAAGAGATCAGCGAAGACGACGAACGTCGTACGCAGGACGAAATCCAGAAAATGACCGATGCACGCATCAAGAATGTTGATGCAGCACTGGCAGAGAAAGAAAAGGAACTGATGGAGTTCTGATTCCATCTTTGTCCGACAAACGCCGTCAAGAGAGGTATACCCATTTGGGAATGCACGATCTTGCGGCGTTTTATTTTTGTCCCTGCAGAAGAGGGCATTTTCTGCCTGCCTTCTCCGGAAAACACACGGAAAGCGTCATGAAGCGATTAACTCTGCTTGGTTCCACCGGCTCAATTGGTACCAGCACACTGGCAGTGGTGCGGGAAAATCCCGAGCAATATCAGGTAACAGCGCTGGTGGCTGGTCAGAATGTGGCGTTAATGGCCGAGCAATGCCAGCAGTTTGCGCCGCGCTATGCGGCGATGGCGGATGAAATCTCCGCACAGTCGCTGCGTGAGCGACTGAGAGCACTCAACATTAAAACTGAAGTGCTCTCCGGCGTTCAGGCTGCCTGTGAACTGGCTGCGCTGGATGAAGTTGATCAGGTGATGGCGGCGATTGTCGGTGCATCGGGTCTGCTGCCGACGCTGGCAGCCATTCGCGCCGGGAAAACCGTGCTGCTGGCGAATAAAGAATCTCTTGTCACATGCGGCCGCCTGTTTATGGAGGCGGTACAGCGCCATCAGGCCCGGTTATTGCCCGTTGATAGCGAGCACAATGCCATTTTTCAGAGTTTACCGGCTTCCATACAGCAACAGTTGGGGTACGCTGATTTGCGGGAGAACGGCATTGAGTCGATTATCCTCACGGGATCAGGTGGCCCTTTTCGTGACACGCCATTAGCTGAGTTAGCGGCCATGTTGCCGGATCAGGCATGTGCGCATCCGAACTGGTCAATGGGGCGTAAAATCTCTGTTGATTCAGCCACCATGATGAATAAAGGTCTTGAATACATTGAAGCCCGCTGGCTATTTAACGCAACGGATGCGCAGATGGAGGTGATCCTGCACCCGCAGTCGGTCATCCATTCTATGGTGCGTTATTGCGATGGTAGCGTGCTGGCGCAACTGGGATCGCCCGATATGCGTACCCCTATTGCTCACAGCATGGCATGGCCAGCACGTATTTCTGCAGGCGTAACACCGCTCGATTTCACCCGAATGAAAGCGCTGACCTTCGCTGAGCCAGATTACGCGCGCTATCCCTGCCTGAAGCTGGCAATTGACGCCTGCGCCACTGGCCAGGCCGCCACGACGACGCTGAATGCAGCGAACGAGGTGGCGGTCGCCGCATTTCTACAGCATCAGATCCGCTTTACCGATATCGCAGCACTGAACAGTGAAGTGCTGGCATCGCTGAGCTGCGGGGAACCCGATAGCGTTGAGGCGGTAGTGGAGATTGATCGGTTAGCGCGGGTATGTGCCACGGAAATGTTGCCACGTTTGCGCATAGCAGGTTGATTGTCCCCGCTATTTGTTAGCTCAGGGCGAAAATGGTATAGTCGCTCGCTCGCGTTTCACGGCCTGGCATTGTTTCGATGCCAGCCGACTGAAAAGTCGGTGTTTGCTGCAGGCGCAATGTATTCAGAAACCACAGCATTTCTGATTAAAGGAATTATTACGCGTTATGTCGTCCAACAATCACAACACATTCGATGACCGGTCTGATTGTACGCCGCGTCACGTGGCCATCATTATGGATGGTAATGGTCGCTGGGCAAAAAATCAGGGCAAACTGCGTATTTCAGGCCACAAAGCCGGGGTAAAATCAGTACGCCGGGCCGTCAGCTTTGCGGTCAGCCACAAGCTGGAAGCGCTCACACTTTACGCATTCAGTAGCGAAAACTGGAGCCGACCGATACAGGAAGTGACGGCCTTGATGGAGTTGTTTGTCTGGGCGCTTGATAGTGAAGTCAAAAGCCTGCACAAACACAATGTACGTCTGCGTGTTATTGGCGACATCAGTCGTTTCAATTCCAGAATCCAGGAACGCATTCGTCGCGCCGAGGAACTGACTCAGCAAAATAATGGACTGACTCTCAACATTGCTGCCAACTATGGCGGTCGTTGGGATATTATCCAGGGTGCCAGAAAACTGGCCGAGCAGGTTCAGGAAGGTTTGTTACGTCCTGACCAGATAACCGAAGAGAGTCTGGCTCCGTACCTTTGTATGAATGAGCTGGCGCCGGTGGATTTAGTGATAAGGACCGGGGGAGAGCATCGGATTAGCAACTTCCTGCTGTGGCAAATCGCCTATGCTGAGTTCTGGTTTACTGATGTTCTTTGGCCTGATTTTGATGAACAAGTTTTTGAAGGTGCACTGAATGCTTTCTCTCTGCGGGAGCGTCGCTATGGCGGCGCTGCACCAGGCGGCGCCTGAGCAACCTGGGGGTAACCTTTGCTGAAGTCTCGTTTAATTACCGCGTTTATTTTAATTCCGCTGGTGATTGCTGCGTTGTTCTGGTTACCACTGTCCGGTTTTGCGATAACAACCATCATCATTTGTATGCTTGCCGCCTGGGAATGGGGGCAGCTGGCGGGTATGGCGACCCGTCAGCAACGCATCTGGCTAGCTGTGCTTTGTGGCTTGCTGCTGGCTGTGATGTTATTCACGCTGCAACCTTATCAACGTGATTTGCACCAGGTGCAGATGGAAAGCTCGTTATGGGCGTCTCTTATCTGGTGGGTCGTGGCGTTGGTGCTGGTTCTATTCTATCCCGCCTCTGCGGCCGTCTGGCGTCATTCGCGCCCGTTACGTCTCTTGTTTGGTGTGCTCACCGTGATCCCCTTCTTCTGGGGCATGATGGCGTTGCGCCAGTATCATTACGATACCGATCATTTCGCCGGAGCCTGGTGGCTGCTGTTTGTCATGTTTCTGGTGTGGGGTGCCGATTCAGGTGCCTATATGTTTGGCCGGTTATTTGGTAAACACAAGCTGGCTCCCAAAGTCTCGCCGGGTAAAACCTGGGAAGGCTTCCTCGGCGGGTTAGTCTGCTCTGCCGTGATTGCCTGGCTGTTTGCCACGTTCGCGCCATTAACCATTGCCACGTCAACCCTGATTATCTGTGCTGTTATCGCCGCATTGGCTTCGGTACTGGGCGATTTGACAGAAAGTATGTTCAAACGTGAAGCCGGTATCAAAGACAGCGGTAACTTAATTCCGGGCCACGGTGGTATCCTCGATCGCATTGATAGCCTGACAGCAGCGGTGCCAGTCTTTGCCTGCCTGTTGCTGCTGGTGTTCCGCACCCTCTGAGGATAGGCGACGATGTTGAGCATACTCTGGAGTTTTGCAGCCTTTATTGTGGCGCTCGGCGTGCTGATTACCGTGCACGAGTTCGGCCATTTTTGGGTTGCGCGCCGTTGCGGTGTCAAAGTTGAACGTTTTTCGATTGGTTTTGGCAAAGCGCTGTTCAGTCGCCGCGATCGTCAGGGCACGGAATATGTCATTGCCCTGATCCCCCTTGGCGGTTACGTCAAAATGCTTGATGAACGCGTGGAGAGTGTTCCCGCTGAACTGCGTCATCAGGCCTTCAATAACAAAGCTATCTGGCAGCGTGCATCGATTATTGCTGCTGGACCGATTGCCAACTTTATTTTTGCCATCATTGCGTACTGGGCGGTGTTTATTCACGGCGTGCCCGGTGTGCGACCTGTTGTTGGTGAAATTCTGAACGGTTCCATTGCTGCGGAAGCGCAAATTACCTCCGGTATGGAACTTAAAGCGGTAGATGGTATCGAAACGCCTGATTGGGATGCGGTACGCATGGCACTGATCGGCAAAATCGGTGACCAAAGTACAACGCTAACCGTCTCGCAGTTTGGTGAACAGGCCACCCAGCAGAAGCAGCTGGATTTGCATGACTGGCAGTTTGAGCCAGACAAGCAGGACCCGGTAGTTGCGTTAGGTATTCGTCCACGTGGACCGCAGATTGAAACGACCCTCGCCGAAGTGCAGGCTAACTCTCCGGCGAGTGAAGCCGGTTTGCAAGCGGGCGACAGGATCGTTAAAGTCGATGGTCAGCCGTTAACGCAATGGCAGGCTTTTGTGGTGCAGGTGCGCGATAACCCAGGCAAAAACATGGCGCTGGAGGTGGAGCGTAACGGTGAATCGCTGGCATTAACGCTGACACCCGAAGCGAAGTCGGGTGATAAAGCGGAAGGTTTTGCGGGAGTTATCCCGCGAGTGATTCCGCTACCTGACGAGTACAAAACGGTAAGGCAGTATGGGCCTTTCGCCGCGATTGGTGAAGCCAGTGTAAAAACCTGGCAACTGATGAAGCTGACGGTTTCCATGCTGGGCAAGTTGATAACCGGGGATGTGAAGCTGAATAATCTGAGCGGGCCGATTTCGATCGCGCAGGGTGCCGGGTTATCAGCAGAATATGGGGTGATTTACTACCTGATGTTCCTGGCGCTTATCAGCGTCAACTTAGGGATAATTAACCTGTTCCCACTGCCGGTTTTAGATGGTGGACATTTGCTCTTTCTGGCGATCGAAAAGATCAAAGGTGGACCTGTGTCCGAGCGAGTTCAGGACTTTAGTTATCGCATTGGCTCAATTCTGCTGGTGCTGTTAATGGGGCTTGCACTTTTCAATGATTTCTCACGTCTGTAATAGCTGGAATGCAGACAGACGTGGGATGTGTTAGGAAAACGCATAACAACGATGGCGATGAAAAAGTTGCTCATAGCGTCGCTGCTGTTTAGCAGCGCCACCGTGTACGGTGCAGACGATTTCGTGGTGAAGGATATTCATTTCGAAGGGCTACAGCGAGTCGCCGTCGGCGCGGCTCTGCTAAGCATGCCGGTTCGTGTCGGCGATACAGTGAATGATGATGACATCAGAAATACCATTCGCTCACTGTTCGCCACCGGCAACTTTGAAGATGTTCAGGTTCTGCGCGACGGTACTACGCTGATTGTCCAGGTGAAAGAACGCCCGACCATTGCCAGCATCACTTTCTCCGGTAACAAAGCGGTGAAAGAAGATCAGCTGAAGCAAAATCTTGAGGCATCAGGTATCCGAGTCGGTGAAGCGCTTGACCGCACCACGCTCTCTTCCATTGAGAAGGGGCTGGAGGATTTTTACTACAGCGTCGGTAAATATACTGCCAGCGTCAAAGCGATTGCTACGCCGCTGCCGCGTAACCGTGTCGATCTGAAGTTTGTCTTCCAGGAAGGTGTTTCTGCACAGATTCAGCAGATCAACATCGTGGGCAACAAAGCGTTCAGCTCTGATGAACTGATTTCCCGCTTCCAGCTGCGTGACGAAGTACCGTGGTGGAACGTGGTGGGCGATCGTAAATATCAGAAACAGAAACTGGCCGGGGACCTCGAGACCCTGCGTAGCTTCTATCTGGATCGTGGTTATGCGCGTTTTAACATCGATTCAACGCAGGTGAGCCTGACGCCGGACAAAAAAGGTATCTACATCACCGTCAACATCACCGAAGGCGATCAGTACAAGATTGCCGGTGTGATTGTTAACGGCAGCATGGCAGGCCACTCGGCGGAAATTGAACATCTGACGAAAATCCCTGCGGGTGAGCTGTATAACGGCACTAAAGTCACCCAGATGGAAGATGATATCAAGAAACTGCTGGGCCGTTACGGCTATGCTTACCCGCGTGTGGTGACACAGCCGGAAATCAATGATGCCGATAAGACGGTAAAACTGCATATCAACGTTGATGCAGGTAACCGTTACTACGTGCGTAAAGTCCGCTTCGAAGGTAACGATACGTCGAAAGATTCGGTACTGCGTCGTGAGATGCGTCAGATGGAAGGTGCCTGGCTGGGTAGCGATCTGGTTGATCAGGGTAAAGAACGTCTGAACCGTACCGGTTACTTTGAAACTGTGGACGTGGATACCCAGCGCGTGCCGGGTTCACCTGATCAGGTAGACGTGGTCTACAAGGTGAAAGAACGTAATACCGGTACCTTTAACTTCGGCGTGGGCTACGGCACCGAGAGTGGTGTGAGCTTCCAGGTCGGTGTGACCCAGGATAACTGGCTCGGCACCGGTAACACCGTCGGTATCAGCGGTACCAAAAACGATTATCAGACCTACGCTGAATTCTCACTGACCGATCCGTATTTCACGGTGGACGGTGTCAGCTTGGGTGGTCGTATTTTCTATAACGACTTTAAAGCTGACGATGCTGACCTGTCTGACTACACCAACAGAAGTTATGGTGTTGATGGTACGCTGGGCTTCCCGATTAACGAGAACAACTCCCTGCGTGTTGGTTTAGGTTACGTACATAACGACCTGTCCAATATGCAGCCGCAAATTGCGATGTGGCGTTATCTCGACTCGGTAGGTCATGAGCAGGGTCTGAACAAAAATGGTGATTACTCAGCCAACGATTTCACCTTTAACTATGGCTGGACATATAACACCCTGGACCGTGGGTTCTTCCCAACGTCAGGTAACCGTACCAACCTGAACGGTAAGATCACCATTCCGGGTTCAGACAACAGCTTCTACAAAGCGACGCTGGACACTCAGCAATACGTGCCGATTAACCAGGATCGTACCTGGGTGCTGTTGGGCCGTGGCCGTGTGGGCTATGGTGGCGGACTCGGTGGTAAAGAGATGCCGTTCTATGAGAACTTCTACGCCGGTGGTTCCAGCACCGTTCGAGGCTTCCAGTCCAACACCATTGGTCCAAAAGCTGCGTATCTGAACGATGGCTCGTCTACCTGTACGCTGTCGGATCCGAATGGCGTCTGTAAGTCGGATGATGCGGTGGGTGGTAACGCGATGGCAGTGGCCAGCCTTGAGCTGATCACACCAACACCGTTCCTGAGTGAGAAGTACGCTAACTCAGTACGTACCTCATTGTTTGTCGATGCCGGTACGGTCTGGGATACTAAATGGCAGAATACCGCTGAAACGCGTGCGGCAGGGATTCCTGACTACAGCGATCCAAACAATATTCGCGTATCCAGCGGTATCGCACTACAGTGGATGTCACCGTTGGGGCCGTTGGTGTTCTCATATGCCCAGCCGGTCAAGAAAGTCGAGGGAGACAAGTCAGAGCAGTTCCAGTTTAACATCGGTAAAACCTGGTAAAGCTCTGAGCAGGGAAGTGTATACCCAACGGGTATAAATAGCGTCTTGCAAGCGTGTAGTTCTGCTACACGCTGCAAACACACATGTTGAGGGTAAGGAGTTTATAGTGAAAAAGTTGTTCTGTGCCGCTGCTCTGGGTGTTGCATTAGCTGCTTCTGCTGGTGCCCAGGCGGCAGACAAAATCGCCGTTGTTAACCTGAGCCAGGTTTTCCAGCAGTCTCCGCAGCGTGCTGCTGTTGCTAAGCAACTTGAGAGTGAGTTCCAGGGCCGCGCCTCCGATCTCCAGTCTCAGCAGCAGAAAATTCAGCAGGAAATCCAGGATCTGCAGCGCAATGCTTCAACCATGAAAGCTAGCGATCGTACCAAGAAAGAGAAACAGATCTCCTCTGAGCGTGCGGCTTTCGAAGCAAAAGCTCAGGCTTTTGAAAAAGACAACCAGACCCGTCAGATGCAGGAGCGCAACAAGCTGCTGGCTAAAATCCAGACCGCAGTTCAGTCTGTAGCGAAAAGCGAAGGGTACGATCTGGTCCTGGACTCTCAGGCCGTGCTGTACACTTCTTCCGATGCTAAAGACATCACTGCAGACGTTGTAAAACAGGTTAAATAATCGATGTCATCTATTCGACTGGCTGATTTAGCCCAGCAGTTGGATGCAGAATTGCACGGAGATGGCGATATCGCCATCTCCGGCATTGCTTCTATGCAATCCGCCACAACTGGCCAAATCACTTTTCTTGCAAACAGCCGTTACCGCGAGCAACTCGCCCAGGTTCAGGCTTCGGCCGTGGTGCTGACGGAAGCGGATCTGGAGTGGTGTAATACGGCCGCGCTGGTGGTGAAAAATCCTTACCTGACTTACGCTCGCATGGCACAACTGCTGGACACCACGCCTCAGCCCGCGCAAAATATCGCGCCCAGCGCCGTGATCGACCCGACCGCGAAGCTGGGGAATAATGTGTCGGTAGGCGCGAATGCGGTGATCGAGTCCGGTGTTGAGCTGGGCGACGACGTCGTTATCGGTGCCGGATGTTTTGTCGGTAAGCAGACGCGTATTGGTCGCGGTTCACGTTTGTGGGCGAACGTGACGATTTATCACGAAATCCAGATTGGTCAGGATTGTCTGATTCAATCAGGCACCGTCATCGGTGCGGACGGATTCGGATATGCCAACGATCGCGGCAATTGGGTGAAAATCCCGCAGCTGGGAACGGTGATCATCGGTGATCGGGTGGAAATTGGTGCCTGCACCACCATCGATCGCGGTGCGCTGGATAACACTCTGATCGGCAATGGTGTTATCATAGATAACCAGTGTCAGATTGCGCACAACGTTGTGATCGGCGATAACACCGCGGTTGCTGGTGGTGTGATCATGGCGGGTAGTCTGAAGATTGGGCGTTACTGTATGATTGGCGGTGCCAGCGTCATTAACGGACATATGGAAATCTGTGACAAAGTGACTGTGACCGGAATGGGCATGGTCATGCGGCCGATCACAGAGCCTGGGGTATACTCTTCGGGTATTCCGCTGCAACCCAACAAAACCTGGCGTAAAACGGCAGCGCTGGTGATGAATATCGATGACATGAGCAAACGTCTCAAAGCCATCGAGCGTAAAGTCGGCAAAGACGACTGACGCCATCCCGCGTAACCCGCTTCATAATAAGTAGCGTATCTGCTTTCCACCTCAGCAGCTTTGAGGAAGTGCAGCAGGTATCGCAGAGAAGCGAAACGCCACCGAACTGATTTGCGGCCTGCAGATGATCATTTTGATCGATGCAGGCCGTGTTATTGTTGCCATCAGAATTTTTTAGGACAGGAAGAGTATTTTGACTACTGAAACGCATACTCTGAAAATTGAAGAGATTTTAGAATTGCTGCCGCACCGCTATCCATTTTTGCTGGTTGACCGCGTGCTGGAGTTTGAAGAGCATAAATATCTGCGTGCGGTGAAGAACGTTTCTGTTAACGAACCGTTTTTCCAGGGACACTTCCCTGGTAAACCGATTTTCCCTGGCGTTCTGATTCTGGAAGCTATGGCGCAGGCGACGGGCATTCTGGCGTTTAAAAGCGTTGGAAAACTGGAGCCGGGCGAACTTTACTACTTCGCAGGTATCGATGAAGCCCGTTTCAAGCGTCCGGTTGTGCCGGGCGATCAGATGATCATGGAAGTCACTTTCGAGAAAACCCGTCGTGGTCTTACTCGCTTCAAAGGTGTTGCTACCGTAGACGGTAAAATTGTCTGCGAAGCGACCATGATGTGTGCCCGTAGCCGGGAGGCATAATTAGTGATTGATTCAACCGCCAACATCCATCCCAGTTCTGTTATCGAAGAAGGTGCCATTATCGGTGCCAATGTTCACATCGGCCCGTTTTGCTTTATTGGTGCTAACGTGGAAATTGGTGAAGGTACGGTGCTTAAATCGCATGTGGTGGTAAATGGCCATACGCGTATCGGTAAAGACAACCAGATCTATCAGTTTGCTTCCATTGGTGAAGTAAATCAGGACCTGAAGTATGCCGGTGAACCGACCCGTGTGGAAATTGGTGATCGCAACCGCATCCGCGAAAGCGTCACCATTCACCGTGGTACAGTGCAGGGTGGCGGTTTGACTAAAGTCGGCAGTGACAATCTGCTGATGGTGAATGCCCATATCGCGCATGACTGTGTGATTGGCAATCGCTGCATTTTCGCCAATAACGCCACGCTGGGCGGCCATGTTACCGTTGATGATTTTGCGATCATTGGCGGTATGACCGCCGTGCACCAGTGGTGCACCATTGGCGCACATGTGATGGTCGGTGGTTGTTCTGGCGTGGCTCAGGACGTGCCTCCTTATGTCATCGCGCAGGGTAACCATGCAACACCTTTTGGTATCAATATCGAAGGTCTGAAGCGTCGTGGTTTCAGCAAAGAAGCACTGCATGCGATTCGCAATGCCTACAAATTGTTGTATCGCAGCGATAAAACGCTGGAAGAAGCCAAGCCGGAAATTGAAGCACTGGCAAAAGCTCACAGCGAAGTGCAGCCTTTCTATGACTTCTTTGCCCGTTCTACCCGTGGGTTGATTCGTTAATCCATGTCAGTGCGTCCCCTGACTATTGCCCTGGTCGCCGGAGAAACCTCCGGCGATATTCTTGGTGCCGGACTTATTCGCGCGTTAAAGGCGCGTCACCCTGATGCGCGTTTTGTTGGCGTTGCGGGCCCGCGTATGCAGGGTGAGGGTTGCGAAGCCTGGTATGAGATGGAAGAACTGGCGGTGATGGGCATTGTTGAAGTGCTGGAGCGTCTGCCGCGCTTACTGAAAATCCGTCGCGACCTGACGCAGCGTTTCACTGAACTGCAACCGGACGTGTTCGTAGGCATTGATGCGCCAGATTTTAATATCACGCTGGAAGGCCGCCTGAAGCGTGCGGGTATCCGTACCATCCACTATGTCAGTCCGTCTGTCTGGGCCTGGCGTCAAAAGCGCGTATTTAAAATCGGTCGTAACACCAATCTGGTGCTGGCATTTCTGCCGTTTGAAAAAGCGTTCTACGACCGTTTCGACGTGCCATGCCGTTTTATCGGGCATACCATGGCCGATGCGATGCCAATGCAACCCGATAAGCAGGCGGCACGGCGTGATTTAGGCATTGCCGACGATGCGATTTGTCTTGGCCTGTTGCCGGGCAGCCGTGGTGCAGAAGTCGAAATGCTGAGCGCTGATTTTCTGCGTGCCGCGCAGCTGCTGCGCCAGCGTTACCCGACGCTGGAAATAGTGGTGCCGTTGGTAAACGCCAAACGCCGCGAACAATTCGAGCAGATCAAAGCCGAGGTTGCACCAGAGCTGCCGATGCATCTGCTGGATGGCAAAGGGCGTGAGGCGATGATCGCCAGCGATGCAGCGATTCTGGCATCAGGTACGGCAGCCCTGGAATGTATGCTGGCAAAATGTCCGATGGTGGTGGGTTATCGTATGAAACCCTTCACCTTCTGGCTGGCGAAACGACTGGTGAAAACCCCGTATGTTTCTTTACCGAATTTACTCGCCGGGCGTGAATTGGTGAAAGAGTTGTTGCAGGATGAGTGCCAGCCGGAGGCGTTAGCCGCCGCACTGGAACCGCTGCTGCATGCTGGCCCGGAGCGTGATGCGTTGCTCAACACCTTTAACGAGCTACATGCACAGATTCGCTGGAATGCCGATGAGCAGGCCGCGGATGCCGTATTGGAGATTGCCCATGGCTGAGTTTATTTATCCAGATGCGCGTTTGATTGCGGGTGTTGACGAAGTGGGGCGTGGTCCGCTAGTCGGTGCGGTGGTGACTGCTGCGGTGATCCTGGATCCGGCAAAACCGATCGTCGGTCTGGCCGATTCCAAGAAGTTGTCAGAAAAACGCCGTGTGGCGTTGTATGAAGAGATCAAAGAGAAAGCGCTGGCGTGGAGTCTCGGACGCGCCGAGCCAGAAGAGATCGATCAGCTGAACATCCTGCACGCGACCATGCTGGCGATGCAGCGTGCGGTAGCCGGTTTGGCGCTGGTGCCGGATTTTGTGTTGATTGACGGTAATCGTTGTCCGGCATTGCCCATGCCTTCACAGGCGGTGGTAAAAGGCGATAGTCTGGTGGCGGAGATCAGTGCCGCGTCGATCCTGGCCAAAGTAACGCGCGATCGTGAAATGGCCGAGCTGGATTTGCTGTTCCCTCAGTATGGTTTTGCGCAGCACAAGGGTTATCCTACGGCGCTGCACATGGAAAAACTCACTCAGCATGGTGCCACACCCCATCACCGTCGCAGTTTTGCGCCGGTACGTAACGCCTTGATTGATGCCGACGTGCTGGCCGCGCGTCAGCCGACTACGCTTTAATAGCCTGACGCTGTTTTAACCGGAAACTGATATGGCTGAACCCCGTTTTATACATCTGCGTGTCCACAGTGACTACTCAATGGTTGATGGTCTGGCGAAGACCGGGCCGCTGGTAAAAAAAGCTGCCTCATTAGGTATGCCAGCCATCGCCATTACCGACTTCACCAATCTGTGCGGGTTAGTGAAGTTCTATGGCACAGCGCATGGTGCCGGGGTGAAACCGATTATCGGCGCTGATTTTAACGTTGCCAGTGAGCTGATGGGCGATGAACTCACTCAGCTTACCGTTCTGGCGGCCAATAACACCGGTTATCAGAACCTGACGTTGTTGATTTCACGCGCTTATCAGCGCGGCTACGGCATTGCCGGCCCGGTGATTGATCGTGACTGGCTGGCTGAGTATCAGGAAGGCTTGATTCTGCTTTCCGGTGGTCGCCGTGGTGATGTGGGGCGTAGCTTGCTGCGCGGCAATAACGCACTGGTAACGCAGTGCCTGGCGTTTTATCAGCAACACTTTCCTGATCGCTATTATCTCGAACTGACACGTACGGGCCGCCCGGATGAAGAAAGCTATCTGCACTCCGCAGTAGAACTGGCGATAGCGCAAGGTGTGCCGGTGGTGGCGACCAATGAAGTTTGCTTCCTGAATGAAGACGATTTTGATGCACATGAAATTCGTGTGGCAATCCACGACGGTTATACGCTGGACGATCCTAAGCGCCCACGTAACTACAGCCCTCAGCAATATATGCGTAGCGAAGCGGAAATGTGCGAGTTGTTCTCGGACATCCCGGAAGCGCTGGAAAATAGCGTAGAAATTGCTAAGCGTTGTAACGTCACGGTGCGTCTCGGTGAATACTTCCTGCCGCAGTTCCCCACCGGTGATATGACCACTGAAGACTTCCTGGTGCTGAAATCGCAGGAAGGTCTGGAAGAACGTCTGGAGTTTCTGTTTCCCGACCCGGCAGTACGCGCCGAGAGGCGGCCGGAATATGATGAACGTCTGGAGATTGAGCTCAACGTTATTAACCAGATGGGTTTCCCCGGTTACTTCCTGATCGTTATGGAGTTTATCAAGTGGTCGAAAGATAACGGCGTACCTGTGGGGCCAGGACGTGGTTCCGGTGCCGGTTCGCTGGTGGCCTATGCGCTAAAAATCACCGACCTTGATCCGCTGGAATTTGACCTGCTGTTCGAACGTTTCCTTAACCCGGAACGTGTGTCGATGCCTGACTTTGACGTCGACTTCTGCATGGAAAAACGCGATCAGGTGATTGATCACGTAGCAGAAATGTACGGTCGTGATGCGGTATCGCAGATCATTACCTTCGGTACCATGGCGGCTAAAGCGGTTATCCGTGACGTAGGCCGCGTGCTGGGTCATCCCTATGGTTTCGTCGATCGCATCTCCAAACTGGTGCCACCCGATCCGGGCATGACGCTGGAAAAAGCCTTTGCTGCCGAACCGCAACTGCCGGAAATCTACGAGGCAGATGAAGAGGTTAAAGCGCTGATCGATATGGCGCGTAAGCTGGAAGGTGTCACGCGTAACGCCGGTAAACACGCCGGTGGTGTGGTGATCGCGCCGACCAAAATCACCGATTTTTCCCCGTTGTATTGCGATGAAAACGGCAATCATCCGGTGACGCAGTTTGATAAGAATGATGTGGAATACGCGGGGCTGGTGAAGTTCGACTTCCTCGGCCTGCGTACACTCACCATTATCGATTGGGCGCTGAAGATGATAAACCCGCGTCGCGAGAAGCAGGGGCTGGAACCGATTGATATCGCTGCCATTCCGCTCGATGACAAAAAGAGTTTTGACATGCTGCAACGCGCGGAAACCACCGCGGTGTTCCAGCTTGAATCGCGCGGCATGAAAGATCTGATCAAACGTTTGAAGCCGGACTGCTTCGAAGACATGATCGCACTGGTGGCGTTGTTCCGTCCTGGTCCGTTGCAATCAGGCATGGTGGATAACTTTATCGACCGTAAGCATGGTCGTGAAGCGATCTCTTATCCGGATATTGAGTGGCAGCACGAGTCGCTGCAACCGGTGCTGGAACCTACCTATGGCATCATTCTTTACCAGGAACAGGTCATGCAGATCGCCCAGGTGCTATCCGGTTACACCCTAGGCGGCGCGGATATGTTGCGTCGTGCGATGGGTAAAAAGAAACCGGAAGAGATGGCGAAGCAGCGCTCGGTGTTCCAGGAAGGCGCAGAGAAGATGGGCGTCAACGGCGAGCTGGCGATGAAGATCTTTGACCTGGTGGAAAAATTCGCCGGTTATGGCTTCAACAAATCGCACTCCGCAGCCTACGCACTGGTTTCTTATCAAACGCTGTGGCTGAAAGCACACTACCCGGCAGAATTTATGGCGGCGGTAATGACCGCTGATATGGATAACACCGAGAAGGTGGTGGGGCTGGTGGACGAGTGCTGGCGTATGGGCCTCAAGGTTCTGCCGCCGGATATCAACGCCGGGCTTTATCCGTTCCATGTTAACGATGATGGTGAAATTGTTTACGGCATCGGTGCCATCAAAGGGGTGGGTGAAGGCCCGATCGAAGCGATCCTCGAAGCGCGTAATCGCGATGGTTACTTCAAAGAGCTTTTCGATCTCTGTGCGCGTACCGATACCAAAAAGATCAACCGGCGGGTGATGGAAAAACTGATCATGTCCGGGGCGTTTGATCGCTTAGGTCCGCATCGTGCAGCACTGATGAGCTCGCTTAGCGATGCGCTGAAAGCGGCCGATCAGCACGCGAAAGCCGAGGCCATTGGCCAGGCGGATATGTTTGGCGTACTGGCGGAAGAACCGGAGCAGGTGGAGAAATCCTATGCCAGCGTGGCGCCATGGCCGGAACAGATTCAGCTGGATGGCGAACGTGAAACGCTGGGTCTGTATCTCACCGGCCATCCGATTAATCAGTATCTGAAAGAAATTGAACGTTACGTCGGCGGCATGCGCCTCAAGGACATGCATCCGACCGATCGTGGTAAAGTGACCGTCGCGGCGGGGCTGGTAATTTCAGCCCGGACGATGGTCACCAAGCGCGGCAACCGAATTGGTATCTGTACTCTGGATGACCGCTCTGGTCGTCTGGAAGTGATGTTATTTACCGATGCATTGGATAAATACCAGCAATTGCTGGAGAAGGACCGAATCCTGATCGTCAGCGGACAGGTCAGCTTTGATGACTTTAGTGGCGGCCTTAAAATGACCGCCCGAGAAGTGATGGACATTGACGAAGCGCGGGAAAAATACGCGCGTGGTCTTGCTATCTCGCTGACGGACAGGCAAATTGATGACCAGCTTTTAAACCGTCTCCGCCAGTCTCTGGAGCCTCATCGTTCCGGGACTATTCCGGTGCATCTCTATTATCAGAGAGCAGATGCGCGGGCGAAGCTGCGCTTTGGTGCAGCGTGGCGTATTTCGCCCAGCGATCGTTTACTCAACGATTTGCGGTTGTTAGTTGGGTCGGAGCAGGTGGAACTGGAGTTTGACTAAAACAGGAACATTATGAGTCTTAATTACCTGGATTTTGAACAGCCAATCGCTGAACTGGAAGCGAAAATCGATTCGCTGAAATCGATTGGCCGTCAGGATGAGAAACACGATATTAATCTGGATGAAGAAGTGCAGCGTCTGCGTGAAAAAAGCGTCGAGCTGACCCGTAAAATCTTCTCCGATTTGGGTGCATGGCAGGTCGCGCAACTGGCGCGTCATCCGCTGCGTCCTTATACGCTGGACTATGTCCGCAATGCCTTTGATGATTTTGACGAGCTGGCAGGCGATCGCGCCTATGCTGACGATAAAGCCATTGTTGGCGGTATCGCGCGTCTCGATGGTCGCCCGGTGATGATCATTGGTCATCAGAAAGGCCGTGAAACCAAAGAGAAGATTCGCCGCAACTTCGGGATGCCAGCACCAGAGGGCTACCGTAAAGCGCTGCGTCTGATGGAGATGGCGGAACGCTTTAAGATGCCGTTGATCACCTTCATCGACACGCCGGGTGCTTATCCGGGTGTGGGTGCGGAAGAACGTGGTCAGTCTGAAGCGATTGCGCGGAACCTGCGTGAGATGTCTGGCCTGAAAATCCCGGTGATCTGCACCGTGATCGGCGAAGGTGGCTCTGGTGGTGCGTTGGCGATTGGTGTGGGCGATAAAGTCAACATGCTGCAGTACAGCACCTATTCGGTGATCTCACCGGAAGGCTGTGCCTCTATCCTGTGGAAGAGTGCCGACAAAGCACCACTGGCCGCAGAAGCGATGGGTATCACTGCCGATCGTCTGAAAGAGTTGAAGCTGATCGATACCATCATCCCGGAACCGCTGGGTGGTGCGCATCGTCACCCGCTCGATATCGCTGCGTCGCTGAAAAATCAGCTGCTGGCCGATCTGGCCGATCTCGATGTGCTGAGCACGGAAGAGTTGCTGAACCGTCGTTATCAGCGTCTGATGAGCTACGGCTACGCCTGATGCTGATTTGATCAAAACAAGCGGACTCCGGTCCGCTTTTTTTACGTCTGAACAACAGCAGAGCATTCTGACGGCCAGCTTCCCCCACTTTTCGCTATCATTATTCAGTGCCACAACACCACAGGAGGTGAGCATTGAATATTCTTGCGATCATGGGAGCGCACGGCGTTTTCTACAAAGATGAACCGATTCGTGAGCTGGATGCTGCGCTGAAGCTACAGGGGTTTCAGACCGTCTATCCCACCAATGCCAGCGATCTGCTCAAGCTGATTGAGCAAAATCCACGCATTTGCGGCGTAATTTTTGACTGGGACGACTACAGCCTGGAATTATGCAGCGAGATCAATCAGCTCAATGAATATCTGCCGTTGTATGCCTTTATCAACACCCATTCGCAAATGGATGTCAGCATCAACGAGATGCGCATGGCGCTGCATTTCTTTGAGTATGCATTAAGTGCCGCCGACGATATCGCACTGCACATCCGGCAGTACACCGATGAATACATTGATAAAATCACACCTCCGCTGACTAAAGCGCTGTTCACCTATGTCAAAGAAGGAAAATATACCTTCTGTACGCCGGGCCATATGGGGGGCACGGCGTTTCAGAAAAGCCCGGTCGGCAGCCTGTTCTATGATTTCTTTGGGGCTAACACGCTAAAAGCGGATATCTCCATTTCGGTCACAGAGCTGGGTTCACTGCTCGATCACACCGGCCCGCATCTGGAAGCAGAAGAGTACGTAGCGCGTACCTTTGGTGCCGAGCAAAGCTACATGGTGACCAATGGCACCTCGACTTCAAATAAGATCGTCGGTATGTATGCGGCCCCGGCGGGCAGCACGGTGTTGATCGACCGCAATTGTCATAAGTCACTGACGCATCTGCTGATGATGAGCGATATTATTCCGCTGTGGCTGAAGCCTACGCGCAATGCACTGGGAATTCTGGGGGGTATTCCGCAGCGCGAGTTTACGCGCGACAGCATCCAGCACAAAGTTGATGCAACGGCTCGCGCCAGTTGGCCGGTACATGCGGTGATCACCAACTCAACCTACGATGGCCTGTTGTACAACACGCAATACATCAAACAAACGCTGGATGTGCCCTCGATCCACTTCGATTCGGCCTGGGTGCCCTACACCAATTTTCACCCGATCTACGCCGGTAAAAGCGGTATGAGCGGCGATCGTGTGCCAGGCAAGGTGATCTACGAAACGCAGTCAACGCATAAACTACTGGCAGCTTTTTCGCAGGCTTCACTCATTCACATTAAAGGTGATTACGATGAGCAGACTTTCAACGAAGCCTACATGATGCATACCACCACCTCGCCGAATTACGCGATAGTTTCCTCAATCGAAACGGCAGCGGCGATGCTGCGGGGTAATCCGGGTAAACGGCTGGTCAATCGTTCGGTAGAGCGGGCGTTGCATTTCCGTCGCGAGATCCAGCGCTTGCGCGAGGAGTCTGACGGCTGGTTCTTTGATATCTGGCAGCCGGAGCAGGTTGATGAAGCGGAATGCTGGCCGATCCAGCCCGGTGAAGAAGAGTGGCACGGCTTTACTCAGGCCGATCGCGATCATATGTATCTCGATCCGATCAAGGTAACCATCCTGACGCCGGGTATGAGTGAGTTGGGCGTAATGACGGAGGAGGGGATTCCGGCGGCGCTGGTGGCAAAATTCCTCGACCAGCGGGGTGTGGTGGTGGAAAAAACCGGGCCATATAACCTGTTGTTCCTGTTCAGTATCGGTATTGATAAAACCAAAGCAATGAGCGTACTGCGCGGCCTGACGGAGTTTAAACGTGCCTACGATCTCAACCTTCGGGTAAAAAACATGTTGCCGGACCTGTATGCCGAAGATCCCGATTTCTACCGCAACATGCGAATTCAGACTCTGGCGCAGGGCATCCATCAGTTGATCCTGCAACATGATCTCCCTCGCCTGATGCTGAAAGCATTTGATGTCTTGCCGGAGATGAAGATGACGCCCCATCAGGCCTTTCAGCAGCAGGTGAAAGGACAGGTGGAAACGGTAGACATACGTGAGCTGGTGGGCCGAATTTCAGCCAATATGATTTTACCCTACCCACCGGGCGTGCCGCTGGTGATGCCGGGGGAAATGATCACCGAGCAAAGCCGCGCGGTGCTAGATTTCCTGCTGATGCTCTGTACCATCGGGCGGCACTACCCTGGCTTTGAAACCGATATCCACGGTGCCACCCTGACGGAGGATGGACGCTATCTGGTTCGGGTATTAAAAGGCGAGAACGATCATTAACTTCGGACAAAAGCCTCTTTTCAGCTGGCCGCCTGCCGCGTAAGGTAGGCGGCAAATCAGAAAACCGGAGCCGCTATGCTGCAAATTAAACAGATCCACCACATTGCCATTATCGCGACGGATTATGCGCGCAGTAAGGCGTTCTATTGTGATGTGCTGGGCTTTGAATTGCTGAGGGAGTTTTACCGGGCGGAGCGTGATTCCTGGAAGGGCGATCTCGGCCTGAATGGGGTGTACACCATTGAGCTGTTCTCCTTTCCGTCGCCACCGGCACGCGTCAGCCAGCCGGAAGCCTGTGGTTTACGCCATCTGGCGTTCTGCGTTGAGGATGTTGAACAATCGGTCGCGGCGCTGGCAGAGAAAGGCGTGGTTTGTGAACCGGTTCGTATCGATGCCCTGACCGGTAAAGCCTGTACTTTCTTCTCAGACCCGGATGGTTTGCCGCTGGAGCTGTATCAGGCGTAAAATACCACCGTCGCGAGCCGCAATCAGGTGGCTCGCTTTCACGGAACGCGCCATGTCTTTGTCCCATCTTGCTGCACTGCTGACACCCGACGCCCGCTATGTGCTGGCGTTCAGCGGTGGGCTGGATTCCACCGTTCTGCTGCACCAATTGGTTTGCTGGCAACAGCAGCACCCGCAGCTTCACTTGCGCGCCTTACATGTTCATCATGGTTTAAGCCCCAATGCGGATGGCTGGGCGGCGCATTGCCAGCAAATTTGCCAGCAATGGGGTATCCCCTTAGCGGTGTTGCCTGTTCAGGTCGATGGTCGCGAGCAGGGGATAGAAGCCGCAGCCCGTGAGGTACGTTACCAGGCGTTGTTTCAGCAGTTGCAGCCCGGTGAGTGCTTACTTACCGCCCAGCACCTTGATGATCAATGTGAAACCCTGTTGCTGGCGCTAAAGCGTGGCAGCGGTCCGGCGGGGCTGGCAGGGATGCCTGCGCAACGTTCCCTCGGAGAAAAGCAGCATCTGCGTCCGCTGTTAGGGATCAGCCGTCAGCAGCTGGAAGCCTGGGCGGCAGAACATCAACTGCGCTGGATTGAAGACGAGAGCAACGCTGATTGTCGCTACGATCGCAACTTTCTGCGTCAGCGGGTGATCCCTGAGTTGCAGGCGCGCTGGCCGCATTTTAGCGCTGCCGCTGCACGCAGTGCCGCACTGTGCGGTGAGCAGGAGCAACTGCTGAATGAGCTGCTGGCGGAGCAGCTCACACAGCTTACGGATGAGCAGGGCCGGCTGACCTTCACGTCTCTGTTGAGCATGAGCGAAGCACGTCGCCATGCGTTGCTGCGTCGCTGGATTGCCCGGCAGGGAGGGGCGATGCCTTCGCGTGATGCCTTGTTACGTATCACCCGTGAAGTCATGCAAAGCCGGGAAGATGCAAAACCCTGCCTGAACTTTGGCTCTTTCGAGCTACGCCGTTATCGCCAGCACCTTTACTGGCTGCCACCGCAGATCTCCCTCAGTCAGCACTTACTTACCTGGGATGACCGTTCACAGCCGCTGCAATTACCTGATCAACTGGGTGAATTGCAGGCGCGCCCTGAAGTCCCACAGTTACGTTTTCCCGCCGCAGATGAACAAGTAAGCGTGCGTTTTCAGGCGCAGGGCTATTTTCACCTGCAGGGTCGGACGGGCGGGCGCGAGATGAAAAAGCTATGGCAGGAAGCCGGTATTCCACCGTGGCAGCGCGAACGCATTCCACTGATTTACTACAACCAGACGTTAATCTGCGCCCCGGGTTTATTTATCATCCGTGAAGGCGCGGCCAGTAATGAGCAAGGCTGGCAGGCGATTTGGTTAAAACAACAATAAAACGGAGAGCAATGATGAAACACTGGATCGCGGCGGCGTTTTTAGTCGTGGCACTGCCTGCACTGGCCGACGGTGATATCAAGGCAGGTGCGCAGAAAGCCGCCAGCTGTATGGCATGCCACGGTGCTGAGGGAAAAAGCGCAGTGCCTTTGTATCCTAATCTGGCCGGGCAGCATGCGCCTTATCTGCTGCATTCCCTGCAGGCATACAAAAAAGGCGAGCGTAGTGGCGGTCAGGCTGAAGTCATGAAGGCGTTTGTGGCTGGGTTAAGTGATGAGGATATGGCCGATTTGGCGGCGTATTACAGTTCGCTACAACCGTAAATGAGGGGGGCGGGATGTGAAACTTCCCGCCCATTGGAAGGTTACTCGTCTTCGCTGACGATGACGGTGCCCAGCTCAGGATGACTGAAGCTGGCGATGTGATCGAGCCGCAGCTCGCGTGTTTCACCGGAGAGGTCGACAGCAAGATACTCAACGTTTTTACGTGAGACCATGTCCACGGCTTTCGCCTTGAGCTGTTCGCCGCTTTTCAACTCCAGCGACAGCGTCCAGTGTTTTTGGCAGGCGAGTTCCAGGTTGTCGTAGTCATCGCAGTTGATGGGTTTGTAGGCTTCATTCGTCAACATAGTCGCTCACCAATAAGTTCGCAGCGGCATAGGCTGCCTGTTCCCTGACAGAAGAGTTTAGCGCAGAATTAGCGGCAATATCATTGAGTGCATTCAGCGCACATCCAATGGCGTCTGGCACATACCCCAGGTCGCCGCTGCCAATCTCGGCATATTTCTGGCGAACTAACTCACAATACTTTTGCACATTCACCTCCTCAGCAGAGTATCAATACTCTGGTTGATAGGTGACTATATCACAGGCATTTCATTGAAATCAGCCAGGCAACAGCGTGAAGCACGCAGAGAAAAACATGAAAGTGACAAAATTCGCTGGTCCTGAGCATGAGTCATGAGCACAAAAGGTTAAGTTGATGAACAGGTTATTACGCGGTATCTCCCCCCAACAGGCAGCAGGTGACAGATGATTGTATTGTCACGCTCCGTTTCACTGCCGGAAAATGAGGTTGAGCTGAGTGCCATTCGTGCGCAGGGTGCAGGTGGACAGCATGTAAATAAAACTTCTACCGCCATTCATCTGCGTTTTGATATCGCAGCATCGTCGCTGCCACCGTTCTACAAAGAGCGTCTGCTGGCAGCCCGCCACCATCTGATCACCGATGAAGGGGTGGTGATTATCAAAGCTCAGGAGTACCGCAGCCAGGAAATGAATCGTGAGGCGGCTGTGCAGCGATTGATTAACCTGATTCGGGAACTCACTACCGTGGAGAAAGTACGGCGTGCCACTCGTCCAACACGCGCATCGAAAGAACGGCGGCTGGAAGGTAAAGCGCGGCGGAGTAGCACCAAGTCGTTGCGGGGGAAAGTACGCTAAAAAAAAGCGCCTCCGGAGGGAGGCGCCTGGGGACATTACTTGTTCAGAGCCTTTGCCAGGAAATCAACGATTTCGCTGTGCTTAATCATCTCTTTCTCACTGGCAGAGCGCGCTTTGTACTCGATCTCTGCGTTATCGAGGTTGCGGTCGCCAATGACGATGGTGTGTGGCACACCAATCAGTTCCATATCGGCAAACATCACGCCCGGACGCTCTTTACGGTCATCCAGAATCACGTCGATGCCTTTAGCACGCAGGGTGTTGTACAGCTCTTCCGCGACTTCTTTCACACGGAAAGATTTGTGCATATTCATCGGCAGAATCGCGACTTCAAACGGCGCCAGCGCGGCTGGCCAGATGATGCCACGATCATCATGATTCTGCTCAATGGCGGCTGCAACAACGCGGGTAATACCGATACCGTAGCAACCCATGGTCATGACCTGATTACGGCCATCTTCGCCCTGGACTGCTGCTTTCAGTGCGTCTGAGTACTTGGTGCCAAGCTGGAAAATGTGGCCGACTTCGATACCACGCTTAATCAGCAGTGTACCTTTACCGTCCGGGCTTGGATCGCCAGCAACGACGTTACGGATATCTTCCACGCGCGGTTCTGGCAGGTCACGGCCCCAGTTAATACCGCTCAGGTGTTTACCATCGATGTTAGCACCCGCGCAGAAATCGCTGGTTTTCGCCACGGTACGATCCGCAATGACCGGCATGGTCAAACCTACCGGGCCGAGGGAGCCCGGGCCTGCGCCCAGCACTGCACGGATTTCAGCTTCAGTTGCCATTTCCAGCGGAGCAGCGACGATATCCAGCTTCTCGGCTTTCACTTCGTTCAACTGGTGGTCGCCACGCAGCAACAGGGCAACCAGCGCATGGCCGCTTTCTGCTGTGCCTTTCACGAACAACGTTTTAACGGTTTTCTCAATCGGCAACTGATGTTGCTCAACCAGTTCGGCGATGGTCTTAGCGTTCGGCGTGTCGAACTGCACCATTTCCTGCGTCGGCTGCGGGCGTTCACCTGCCGGTGCCAGTGCTTCAGCTTTCTCAATGTTGGCCGCGTACTCAGATTCGCTGGAGAAGATCACATCATCTTCACCGCTCTGGGCCAGTACCTGGAACTCATGCGAAGCGCTACCGCCAATCGAACCGGTATCGGCCTGCACGGCACGGAAATCCAGCCCCATACGGCTGAAGCTCTGGCTGTAGGCGCGATACATTGCGTCATAGGTTTCCTGCAGCGATTCCTGAGAAACGTGGAACGAGTAAGCATCTTTCATGATGAACTCGCGCGAACGCATCACACCGAAGCGCGGACGGACTTCGTCACGGAATTTGGTCTGGATCTGATACAGGTTGAGTGGCAGCTGTTTGTAGGAGCTTAACTCGTTGCGAATCAGGTCAGTAACGACTTCTTCATGCGTCGGACCCAGCACGAACGGACGATCGTGACGGTCTTTAATACGCAGCAGTTCGGGGCCATATTGCTCCCAACGGCCACTCTCTTCCCACAGATCGGCTGGCTGAACCACTGGCATGGAGATCTCAATCGCGCCAGCGTTGTTCATCTCTTCACGCACGATGTTTTCAACTTTTCTCAGTACGCGGATGCCGGTCGGTAACCAGGTATAGAGTCCTGAAGCCAGTTTGCGGATCATCCCGGCGCGCAGCATCAGCTGGTGGCTGATGACTTCCGCATCGGAGGGCGTCTCCTTCAGAGTGGAGAGCAAATATTGAGTAGTACGCATTGATTACGATTCCAGTTATACGGAAGGTCACTGACAAAAAATTTTGCTGGCGGCTAGTGTACCAGCGAGATCAGCCACTCAAAAGCGGGTTTTAGCGCGGATCGATCGCGACCACCTCTGTACCTGCCTCATCAATCCGCCAGCGCACATTAAAATCGAGCAGCCATGCGGCATATTCGCGACAGGCTTCCTCTCCTTTGCGATACGCCGGACGGGGATCCTGCGCCAGCACATCGCTGATAAAACGCGTCAGATGAGGATGTTGTTGCTGGTGTTGCTGAAGTTGCGTCAGTGCGAGCGGGGAGAAACGCACCGGCATTGAGGCTTCAGGCGCGGCCTGCGCGAATCCAGCGCGTGCATCAGGCAAGGCCTCGGCAAACGGCAGATAGGGTTTGATATCGACAACCGGCGTACCATCCACTAAATCGAGGCTACCAAGTTGTAAAATGACCTGCTGCTTCTCACAGCGAATATCTTTGAGTTCAACCAGCGACATACCGATAGGGTTCGGGCGAAAGGTTGAACGTGTGGCAAATACCCCCATGCGTGCATTGCCACCAAGGCGTGGCGGACGCACGGTGGGACGCCAGCCACCTTCCATCGTCTGATGAAAGATAAACAGCACCCATAAATGGCTGAATGCTTCCAGGCCACGTACCGCTTCAGGCTGATTATAAGGCGGCAGCAGATGCAGCTCACCACCGCCATCCTGCACCAGACCGGGCTGGCGCGGGACGGCAAATTTCTCTTTCCACGGTGAGCGGATCACACCGATTTGCGCAAAGGCAAACTCACTCATTGATTGGCGACTTTCAGTGCAGAACCCTGACAGATGGCCTGACGATAGCAGCCCGGGGTGGTGGAGACGATTTCGCATTTGTGCAGCAGCACGGCGTTCGCTTTCATTCCTGCGGCTCTCTGTTGCAGGCGTTTACGGGCGGTATTGATATTCGGTGGTGAATCCTGATTGCTGTTCTGGCAATCATCGCCGGAGACTTCGCCCAGATCGCGGAACGGTTTGCTGACCAGGTCGGTCGCATCAGTATAGATCTTCACCGGGGCCGGGCGCGGAGCAGGTTTGCGTTCCGGCTCGCTGGATTGCTGCTGCGGGCGCGATGAAGCACTGCTTATCGGGTGATATTCACGCACACACCCGGTTAGCATCAATGCTAACAAGCAGAGCGGTAAAAAACGCATGGCAACATCCTCATGTTTTAAAAAGTGGCGTTATTGAAACAAGGACAACGGTAAATAACAAGTCAGGTGCCACAACCGGCAAAAGAAAGGGCGGCCGAAGCCGCCCTGCAAGGTATGAAGGGGGAGGGATTACCAACCCTTCACAGCACCGCCATTGAAGATTTTGTTCGCTGCTTCAGCAACTTCGTCAGACTGGTAAGCCTCGACAAATTTTTTCACGTTTTCAGCGTCTTTATTATCTTCACGGCTAACGATCAGGTTCACGTACGGTGAATCTTTATCTTCTACGAAGATACCGTCTTTAGCCGGAGTCAGGCCAATCTGGCTGGCGTAGGTGGTGTTGATCACGGCCAGCGCAATCTGCTGATCGTCCAGTGAACGCGGTAACTGCGGCGCTTCCAGCTCAACAATCTTCAGGTTTTTCGGGTTTTCGGTGATATCCAGCGAGGTTGGCAGCAGACCAACACCGTCTTTCAGTTTGATCAGGCCCACTTTCTGCAGCAGCAGCAGTGAACGGCCGAGGTTAGTCGGGTCATTCGGAATGGCAATCTGTGCGCCGTTCTGCAGTTCATCCAGAGATTTGATCTTTTTGGAGTAACCGGCAATCGGGTAAACGAAGGTGTTGCCAACCGGTACCAGTTTATAACCACGATCTTTGATCTGCTGATCCAGATACGGCTTGTGCTGGAAGGCGTTGACGTCAATATCACCTTTGCTCAACGCTTCGTTCGGCAGAACGTAATCGTTGAAAGTAACCAGCTCAACATCAAGCCCATATTTCTCTTTCGCGACTTTCTGTGCTGTCTCAGCAACCTGCTGCTCAGCACCGACGATCACACCCACTTTAATGTGGTTTGGATCTTTTGCTTTCTGATCGCATCCTGCCAGCGCAATCACGCCAATCAGAGCGCCCACAGCGGCAATCTTTTTAAATGTAAAAGACATATCCTTTCCTTAATAGAGAATTTTGATATTGCTTGCTTACTTATGGGACACAGCACGCACGATGCGGTCGCCACAGAATTGGATTAAATAAACCAGCACAACCAGCAGTACCAGCACGGTATTCATCACAGTGGCGTTATAGCCGATGTAACCATACTGATAGCCAATCTGGCCCAGGCCGCCAGCACCCACGGCACCACCCATGGCGGAGTAACCGACCAGCGTAATCAGGGTAATTGTAGCGGCATTCACCAGTCCCGGCAGGGCTTCTGGCAACAGGACTTTACGGACGATTTGCAAGGGTGTGGCACCCATGGCGCGTGATGCTTCGATTAAACCAGTAGGCAGCTCCAGCAGGGCGTTTTCGACCATGCGGGCGATAAACGGAGCCGCACCGACGGTAAGCGGAACGATAGCCGCCTGCAGACCAATTGAGGTGCCGACGATCGCGCGGGTAAAGGGAATCATCCATACCAGCAGAATAATGAACGGAATCGAACGGAAGATATTCACCAGCGCAGAAAGTACGCGATACAGCGCTCCGTTCGCCAGAATCTGGCCCGGACGCGTGACGTACAGCAGAACGCCAACCGGCAGACCGAGCACAAAACCAAAAAAGCCGGAGACGAAGGTCATCATCAGCGTTTCCCAAATGCCACGTCCCAGCAGCCACATCATCGCTTCAGACATAACCCAGTACCTCTACTTTCACGTGGTTCTCTTTTAGCCAGATAATCGCGGCTTTGGTATCTTCTTCATTACCGTCCATTTCGGCCAGCATAATGCCGAACTTCACGCCACCGGCGTAATCCATCTGCGCACTAATAATGTTGTTGTTAACGTTGAAGCGGCGTGCCGCTTCCGACAGCAGTGGGGCATCGACCGACTTGCCGGTAAATTCCAGACGTAATAAAGGTACGCTTCCCGCTACAGGTTGTGCGGACATACGTTGCTGATAGTCGTCAGGAATATCGAGATGCAGCGTTGACTGAATAAACTGCTGTGCCAGCGGTGTTTTCGGATGAGAGAACACTTCACTTACGCTGTCTTTCTCGATAAGTTCACCATTGCTGATGACAGCTACCTGATCACAGATGCGCTTCACAACGTCCATCTCATGAGTGATCAAGAGAATGGTCAGGCCGAGACGACGGTTAATATCCTTCAGCAGCTCCAGGATGGAACGCGTAGTGGCTGGATCCAATGCGCTGGTGGCTTCGTCGCACAGCAGTACCTTAGGATTGCTTGCCAGTGCACGAGCAATCGCCACACGTTGCTTCTGGCCGCCGGACAGATTGGCTGGCCAGGCGTCATGCTTATCCGCCAGTCCAACCAGCTCCAGCAATTCGCTGACGCGTTTCTTAATCTGTTCACGTGAAAGATTACCCAGCTCCAGCGGCAAAGCGACATTGCCGGAGACGGTGCGCGAGTTCATTAGATTAAAATGCTGGAAGATCATGCCAATCTGGCGGCGAGCCAGAGTCAGTTGACCACCTGAGAGCGAGGTCAGATCCTGACCACCGACGACCACACGGCCAGAAGTGGGGCGCTCCAGCAAATTGACGCAGCGAATGAGTGTACTTTTACCGGCACCGGATGAACCGATGACGCCATAAATCTGTCCGGCAGGCACATGCAGGCTGACGTTTGACAACGCCTGAATAGTGCGTGAACCTTGCTGGAACACTTTGCTAATATTTTCTAGTTTAATCATTAGGTTAATTATTATCGTGTTGCGTTATCCGTGGTGTTTCGGTTTTCATCGGTCTGAGCCATATGAAATCAGGATGGATGTTAAGGCATCCAGACGGCTAAATCAACGAAAGTCATTCAATCTGCCATTCTCTCATTATGCGCAATCATGCCATACTGAGCGGCAATTTTTGCAGCAGGAGTTTCTACGTGGCGAACAAAGTCCCGGCTATTTTTCTTGATCGTGATGGCACATTGAATGTCGATCACGGCTATGTTCATGAGATCGATAATTTTCAGTTTATTGAAGGCACCATCGAGGCGCTGCAGGCGCTGAAAAAAATGGGCTTTGCATTGGTATTGGTGACTAATCAGTCGGGCATTGCGCGCGGCATGTTTACGGAAGACCAGTTTATGCAGCTGACCGAGTGGATGGACTGGTCGCTGGCAGACCGTGATGTTGATCTCGACGGTATCTATTTTTGTCCGCATCTGCCGGATGCGACTGTGGAAGCTTATCGTCAGCAATGTGATTGCCGGAAACCACAGCCTGGCATGCTGCTTTCGGCGCAGGAACATTTGCATATTGATATGGCCGCTTCTTATATGGTGGGTGACAAACTGGAAGATATGCAGGCAGCGCAGGCGGCTGGTGTAGGTACTAAAGTGCTGGTGCGCACTGGCAAACCGGTGACGGCGGAAGGCGAAGCGGCGGCAGATTGGGTAATTGATAGCCTGGCTGACCTGCCAGCACGCATTAAAAAGGGCTAAAAACGGGCCTTTTGCACAAATTTCAGCCGAACAGTAAAAAAGTTGAAATTTGCGCTTGCGCTTCGTCAGAGTCTCCCTATAATGCGCCTCCACTGACACGGCAAAGCGGCAACGCAGACGGGTCAGAAAGGGACGAAGTGATTCATCCCGCCGGAGAAAATCGCTGAAAAAAGTGATTGACTCTGAAGGAGGAAAGCGTAATATACGCCACCTCGCGACAGACGGTTAACCCGCTGCTCGCACTGCTCTTTAACAATTTATCAGACAATCTGTGTGGGCACTCGCAGGATTGATATCAAAAGTCTACGGACTTAAAAAATATCAAGTCTCAAGAGTGAACACGTAATTCATTACGAAGTTTAATTCTTTGAGCATCAAACTTAAATTGAAGAGTTTGATCATGGCTCAGATTGAACGCTGGCGGCAGGCCTAACACATGCAAGTCGAACGGTAGCACAGAGGAGCTTGCTCCTTGGGTGACGAGTGGCGGACGGGTGAGTAATGTCTGGGGATCTGCCCGATGGAGGGGGATAACTACTGGAAACGGTAGCTAATACCGCATAACGTCGCAAGACCAAAGTGGGGGACCTTCGGGCCTCACACCATCGGATGAACCCAGATGGGATTAGCTAGTAGGTGGGGTAACGGCTCACCTAGGCGACGATCCCTAGCTGGTCTGAGAGGATGACCAGCCACACTGGAACTGAGACACGGTCCAGACTCCTACGGGAGGCAGCAGTGGGGAATATTGCACAATGGGCGCAAGCCTGATGCAGCCATGCCGCGTGTATGAAGAAGGCCTTCGGGTTGTAAAGTACTTTCAGCGGGGAGGAAGGCGGTGGAGTTAATAGCTTCATCGATTGACGTTACCCGCAGAAGAAGCACCGGCTAACTCCGTGCCAGCAGCCGCGGTAATACGGAGGGTGCAAGCGTTAATCGGAATTACTGGGCGTAAAGCGCACGCAGGCGGTCTGTCAAGTCGGATGTGAAATCCCCGGGCTTAACCTGGGAACTGCATTCGAAACTGGCAGGCTGGAGTCTCGTAGAGGGGGGTAGAATTCCAGGTGTAGCGGTGAAATGCGTAGAGATCTGGAGGAATACCGGTGGCGAAGGCGGCCCCCTGGACGAAGACTGACGCTCAGGTGCGAAAGCGTGGGGAGCAAACAGGATTAGATACCCTGGTAGTCCACGCCGTAAACGATGTCGACTTGGAGGTTGTGCCCTTGAGGCGTGGCTTCCGGAGCTAACGCGTTAAGTCGACCGCCTGGGGAGTACGGCCGCAAGGTTAAAACTCAAATGAATTGACGGGGGCCCGCACAAGCGGTGGAGCATGTGGTTTAATTCGATGCAACGCGAAGAACCTTACCTGGCCTTGACATCCACGGAATTTGGCAGAGATGCCTTAGTGCCTTCGGGAACCGTGAGACAGGTGCTGCATGGCTGTCGTCAGCTCGTGTTGTGAAATGTTGGGTTAAGTCCCGCAACGAGCGCAACCCTTATCCTTTGTTGCCAGCGATTCGGTCGGGAACTCAAAGGAGACTGCCGGTGATAAACCGGAGGAAGGTGGGGATGACGTCAAGTCATCATGGCCCTTACGGCCAGGGCTACACACGTGCTACAATGGCGCATACAAAGAGAAGCGACCTCGCGAGAGCAAGCGGACCTCATAAAGTGCGTCGTAGTCCGGATTGGAGTCTGCAACTCGACTCCATGAAGTCGGAATCGCTAGTAATCGTAGATCAGAATGCTACGGTGAATACGTTCCCGGGCCTTGTACACACCGCCCGTCACACCATGGGAGTGGGTTGCAAAAGAAGTAGGTAGCTTAACCTTCGGGAGGGCGCTTACCACTTTGTGATTCATGACTGGGGTGAAGTCGTAACAAGGTAACCGTAGGGGAACCTGCGGTTGGATCACCTCCTTACCTGAAGATACCTTCCTTCGAAGTGCTCACACAGATTGTCTGATGAAAACGTAATGAGCAAGACGGCTGCGAAGTCGTGACACATTCGTGTCCCCTTCGTCTAGCGGTTAGGACTCCGCCCTTTCACGGCGGCAACAGGGGTTCGAATCCCCTAGGGGACGCCACTTGCTTGGTGACAGGTGAAAGGTGTCGCTGCTCAGTATCTCAAAACTGGCTTACGAGTCACGTTTGAGATATTTGCTCTTTAACAATCCGGAACAAGCTGAAAATTTGAAACGACGCGTTGTTTCATTTCTCCGTAATAAGAAATGAAAGCGGCGCGTTCGAGTCTCTCAAAAGCTTGCGATTCATAAGCGTTGCAAAACGCCTGTGGGTTGTGAGGTTAAGCGACTAAGCGTACACGGTGGATGCCCTGGCAGTCAGAGGCGATGAAGGACGTGCTAATCTGCGAAAAGCGCCGGCAAGGTGATATGAACCGCAACAGCCGGCGATGTCCGAATGGGGAAACCCAGTGCACTTGTGCACTATCGTTAACTGAATACATAGGTTAACGAGGCGAACCGGGGGAACTGAAACATCTAAGTACCCCGAGGAAAAGAAATCAACCGAGATTCCCCCAGTAGCGGCGAGCGAACGGGGAACAGCCCAGGACCTGAATCAGTTTGTGTGTTAGTGGAAGCGTCTGGAAAGTCGCGCGATACAGGGTGACAGCCCCGTACACGAAAATGCACGGACTGTGAGTCCGACGAGTAGGGCGGGACACGTGGTATCCTGTCTGAATATGGGGGGACCATCCTCCAAGGCTAAATACTCCTGACTGACCGATAGTGAACCAGTACCGTGAGGGAAAGGCGAAAAGAACCCCGGCGAGGGGAGTGAAACAGAACCTGAAACCGTGTACGTACAAGCAGTGGGAGCACCCTTTGGGGTGTGACTGCGTACCTTTTGTATAATGGGTCAGCGACTTATATTCTGTAGCAAGGTTAACCGCATAGGGGAGCCGAAGGGAAACCGAGTCTTAACCGGGCGTTAAGTTGCAGGGTATAGACCCGAAACCCGGTGATCTAGCCATGGGCAGGTTGAAGGTTGGGTAACACTAACTGGAGGACCGAACCGACTAATGTTGAAAAATTAGCGGATGACCTGTGGCTGGGGGTGAAAGGCCAATCAAACCGGGAGATAGCTGGTTCTCCCCGAAAGCTATTTAGGTAGCGCCTCGTGAACTCATCTCCGGGGGTAGAGCACTGTTTCGGCTAGGGGGCCATCCCGGCTTACCAACCCGATGCAAACTGCGAATACCGGAGAATGTTATCACGGGAGACACACGGCGGGTGCTAACGTCCGTCGTGAAGAGGGAAACAACCCAGACCGCCAGCTAAGGTCCCAAAGTCATGGTTAAGTGGGAAACGATGTGGGAAGGCACAGACAGCCAGGATGTTGGCTTAGAAGCAGCCATCATTTAAAGAAAGCGTAATAGCTCACTGGTCGAGTCGGCCTGCGCGGAAGATGTAACGGGGCTAAACCATGCACCGAAGCTGCGGCAGCGACACAATGTGTTGTTGGGTAGGGGAGCGTTCTGTAAGCCGCTGAAGGTGGACTGTGAGGTCTGCTGGAGGTATCAGAAGTGCGAATGCTGACATAAGTAACGATAAAGCGGGTGAAAAGCCCGCTCGCCGGAAGACCAAGGGTTCCTGTCCAACGTTAATCGGGGCAGGGTGAGTCGACCCCTAAGGCGAGGCTGAAAAGCGTAGTCGATGGGAAACAGGTTAATATTCCTGTACTTGGTGTTACTGCGAAGGGGGGACGGAGAAGGCTAGGTTATCCGGGCGACGGTTGTCCCGGTTTAAGCGTGTAGGCTTGCATTCCAGGCAAATCCGGAATGCTTTAAGGCTGAGGCGTGATGACGAGCCACTACGGTGGTGAAGTAACTGATGCCCTGCTTCCAGGAAAAGCCTCTAAGCTCCAGGTAACACGAAATCGTACCCCAAACCGACACAGGTGGTCAGGTAGAGAATACCAAGGCGCTTGAGAGAACTCGGGTGAAGGAACTAGGCAAAATGGTGCCGTAACTTCGGGAGAAGGCACGCTGGCATTAGGTGAAGGGACTTGCTCCCGGAGCTGAAGCCAGTCGAAGATACCAGCTGGCTGCAACTGTTTATTAAAAACACAGCACTGTGCAAACACGAAAGTGGACGTATACGGTGTGACGCCTGCCCGGTGCCGGAAGGTTAATTGATGGGGTTATCCGTAAGGAGAAGCTCTTGATCGAAGCCCCGGTAAACGGCGGCCGTAACTATAACGGTCCTAAGGTAGCGAAATTCCTTGTCGGGTAAGTTCCGACCTGCACGAATGGCGTAATGATGGCCAGGCTGTCTCCACCCGAGACTCAGTGAAATTGAAATCGCTGTGAAGATGCAGTGTACCCGCGGCAAGACGGAAAGACCCCGTGAACCTTTACTATAGCTTGACACTGAACATTGAGCCTTGATGTGTAGGATAGGTGGGAGGCTTTGAAGCGTGGACGCCAGTCTGCGTGGAGCCGGCCTTGAAATACCACCCTTTAATGTTTGATGTTCTAACGTAGGCCCGTGATCCGGGCTGCGGACAGTGTCTGGTGGGTAGTTTGACTGGGGCGGTCTCCTCCCAAAGCGTAACGGAGGAGCACGAAGGTTGGCTAATCCTGGTCGGACATCAGGAGGTTAGTGCAATGGCATAAGCCAGCTTGACTGCGAGAGTGACGGCTCGAGCAGGTGCGAAAGCAGGTCATAGTGATCCGGTGGTTCTGAATGGAAGGGCCATCGCTCAACGGATAAAAGGTACTCCGGGGATAACAGGCTGATACCGCCCAAGAGTTCATATCGACGGCGGTGTTTGGCACCTCGATGTCGGCTCATCACATCCTGGGGCTGAAGTAGGTCCCAAGGGTACGGCTGTTCGCCGTTTAAAGTGGTACGCGAGCTGGGTTTAGAACGTCGTGAGACAGTTCGGTCCCTATCTGCCGTGGGCGCTGGAGAATTGAGGGGGGTTGCTCCTAGTACGAGAGGACCGGAGTGAACGCACCACTGGTGTTCGGGTTGTCATGCCAATGGCATTGCCCGGTAGCTAAGTGCGGAAAAGATAAGTGCTGAAAGCATCTAAGCACGAAACTTGCCCCGAGATGAGTTCTCCCTGACCCCTTGAGGGTCCTGAAGGGACGTTGAAGACGACGACGTTGATAGGCCGGATGTGTAAGTGCAGCGATGCATTGAGCTAACCGGTACTAATGACCCGTGAGGCTTAACCTTACAACGCCAGAGGCGTTTTGGTTGAGAGACCAGAGAAGATTTTCAGCTTGATTCATCCGGATAGATTCGTGCGGCCTGAGAGGGCGGTGCGGATAAACAGAATTTGCCTGGCGGCTGTAGCGCGGTGGTCCCACCTGACCCCATGCCGAACTCAGAAGTGAAACGCCGTAGCGCCGATGGTAGTGTGGGGTCTCCCCATGCGAGAGTAGGGAACTGCCAGGCATCAATTTAAGGTACTTACCTGAAAAGGTAACACCGGTTATCAGCGAGACCCCGCTGGTAATGCAGTATTCGGTGGTGCGGTAGTTCAGTCGGTTAGAATACCGGCCTGTCACGCCGGGGGTCGCGGGTTCGAGTCCCGTCCGCACCGCCACTCTCTTGATTAGCCCTGACTGAAAAGTCAGGGCTTTTTCATTTCTGGCATATCAACATTGATTGTTGACTGAAACGCAAAATTCCTCTGCTTATAAGCGGATTTTTCAGCAGCAATGATACTGTCACAATATCCCTCATCGAAATATTCCATTCACTGATGAGGAAATCATGACAATTCCAGCTTTTGGTTTAGGTACTTTCCGTCTGCAAGACGACGTTGTTATTCATTCAGTTAAAACTGCACTTGAGCTGGGTTATCGTACTATCGATACCGCTCAGATCTATGAAAACGAAGCCGCAGTAGGTCAGGCGATTGCCGAAAGTGGCATCGAACGTAGTGAGCTGTTCGTGACGACTAAGATCTGGGTAGAAAACCTCTCTGCCGAAAAACTGATTCCCAGTCTCAAAGATAGCTTGTTCAAATTGCGCACCGACTACGTCGATCTTACCCTGATCCACTGGCCATCCCCAGGAGCCGCTGTTTCAGTGAAAGAAAGTATGCAGGCATTAATGGCTGCCAAAGAAGCGGGTTTGACGCGCCAGATCGGCATTTCAAATTTCCCCATCGCGCTGATGAAAGAGGCAATTGAAGCCGTAGGTGTGGAAAATATCGCGACGAATCAGATCGAGCTGCATCCGTATTTGCAGAATGAGCAGGTAGTGGAGTTTGCTCAGGAGCAGGGCATTCGCATTACCTCCTATATGACGCTGGCTTATGGCCAAGCGCTGAAAGACGAAGTCATTAAGGCGATTGCGCAAAAACATCAGGCCACTCCTGCACAGGTTGTGCTGGCGTGGGCAATGCAGCTGGGTTATGCGGTGATTCCATCATCGACCAAACGTGAGAACCTTGCAGGCAATCTGCATGCGCAGGATCTGACGCTGGATCGTGAAGATATGGATAAGATCCATGCTCTGGATCGAGCACAACGTATGGTCAGCCCGGAAGGTCTGTCACCGTCCTGGGATTAAGCGTGAAATGATCAGTCCTGGCTACGCCAGGGCTGGTTCTGCACCCACTCGCTAAGAAAATCAATAAATGCCCGCACACGCTGGCTCACACCAAGATCACTGTAGTAAACCGCATTAAAGGGCATTTCTACCGGTAGACGCAGCTGCATCAGCAATTCCACCAGGGTCCCCTCAGCAATTTCTTTATCGACCATATAGTCCGACAAACAGGCAATACCATTGTCATTCAGGCAAAGCTGTTTCAGTGTCTCTCCGCTGTTTGACGACATACCTGGCTGGATATCATAAAGTTCGCCATTTTCCTGTGCCACTGGCCAGCGATTGAGGCGTAAGGGTTCAACGAAGCCCAGACATTCATGACTGGCCAGATCGGCCACCGACTCAGGAATGCCATATTTCGCCAGATAAGCCGGCGTTGCGACCAATTTACGGTAGCTGATAAACAGCAGGCGAGCGCGCAGGGTGGAGTCCGTCAGTGTTCCTGCCCGAATGGCAACGTCGACTTTTCGCTCAATAAGATTAATAAAGCTTTCTGAGGAGATGAGCGAGAGCGTGACATCTGGATAACGTTCGCGAAAAGGCTTAATCATTGGCAGCAGCAGATGCAGAATCACCGGTGTTGCTGCATCAATACGCAGCAAACCCTGCGGAGCTTGCTGACGTTCAATCAACTCGTTTTCGGCAGTCGACATTTCCTGCATCAATTTCTGTACGCGACGGAAATAGTGTTCGCCTTCATGAGTGAGTGCCAGCTGACGCGTAGTACGGGTCAATAAAGCCACTCCCAGCTTAGTTTCAAGCTTTTTAACCGTGCGGCTGACGGCCGAATTGGCCATATTTAACTGCTCTGCAGCGCGGCTAAAACTGCCACTTTCGACCACAGCGATGAACACCTTCACTTCATCTGACGATGCCTTCATTATCCCTCCATAAGCAAAAGTCTATTGTTACTTTGCACCTTTTTGTCATTAAAGCATAAGCAGATACTGACGCCCATCAAAACCAATGGGAGTCAATCATGCCACTTGCACTCTGGGCGCTGACCATCAGCGCCTTCGCTATCGGAACAACTGAATTTGTCATCGTTGGGTTAATCCCGACCATTGCGCAACAGCTCGCCATCACGCTTCCTTCTGCCGGGATGCTGGTCTCTATCTATGCTCTCGGGGTTGCCGTAGGTGCGCCGATACTTACTGCTCTCACCGGGAAATTGCCGCGTAAGCATTTGCTGATGGGATTGATGGCACTATTTACTCTGGGGAACCTGGTGGCCTGGCAGGCACCGAACTATGAAACGCTGGTAATTGCCCGTTTGCTAACCGGCCTGGCTCACGGTGTATTCTTCTCTGTAGGCTCCACCATCGCTACCAGCCTGGTAAGCAAAGAGAAAGCGGCCAGTGCGATTGCGATTATGTTTGGTGGTCTGACTGTCGCGCTGGTGACGGGGGTGCCGCTGGGAACGCTGATAGGACAGCATTTCGGCTGGCGTGAGAGTTTTCTTGCAGTATCTATGCTGGGGGTGATTGCCCTGATCGGTAGCATGTTGCTGGTGCCGCGTAACATTGCACAGCCGCCCGCTACGTCGTTACTGCAACAGGCCCGGGTGCTGACCAATCCACGTTTATTATTGATCTATGCGATTACTGCGTTGGGCTATGGTGGCGTGTTTACGGCCTTTACCTTTCTGGCACCGATGATGCAGTCTCTGGCAGGCTTCTCTCCCTCAGCCGTGAGCATTATTTTGCTGGGATATGGTATCGCTGTGGCAATAGGTAATATCTGGGGTGGAAAACTGGCGGACCGTCGGGGTGCCGTGCCAGCCCTGACCATAATATTCGCTGCCCTGGCGATTTTGTTAGCCGTCTTTCAGTTCACGGCCAATACGCACTACCTGGCGTTAGCGACAGTGATCATCATGGGCATCTTTGCCTTCGCCAACGTGCCTGGCTTGCAGGTTTACGTGGTACAGAAGGCAGGACACTATGCCCCCGGAGCGGTAGACGTTGCCTCTGGACTCAACATCGCCGCCTTTAATATTGGTATCGCACTGGGTTCTACGGTTGGCGGGACTATTGTGCAGCATTATGGATTAGCACAAACGCCGTGGGTGGGGGCAGTGATTGTCTTTATTGCCTTGTTGCTGGTACGCCTCAGTGGTTTGCTGGATAAGCCACGCACCTTTATGGCTGCGGAATAATCTTCAGAAACAGCCTGCCAAATGTCAGGCTGTTTACGTTTAAGCCGAAATATCCACTCCGACAATCAAGAACACCAATTGAAACCCCGCGCTAAAATCCCTATAACAGTCAGGTGAAGTATGTTTGTAACTAGCCAGGCGGGAAAGTGCGGAAAAAAACCTATGCAATGCGTTATGTAGCAGGTCAGCCTGCCGAGCGGATCTTTCCGCCGGGGGCGATGCTGCATCTTGGGCAGGCACTGCCGCCCGGCGCGCCATTGCCAGCCAACCCAACGTTGAGGGTCCTGGTCTGGAACATCTTTAAACAGCAACGAGCAGACTGGATGTCAGTGCTGCAGGGCTTTGGCAAAGATGCGCATCTGGTGTTGTTACAGGAAGCACAGACCACGCCTGAGCTGGTCAGATTTGCTACCAGCAATTATCTGGCTGCCGATCAGGTGCCCGCATTTGTCCTGCCTCAGCATCCTTCTGGCGTGATGACGCTGGCATCGGCGCATCCTGTTTATTGCTGCCCATTGCGTGAGCGTGAGCCGTTACTGCGGCTGGCAAAATCAGCACTGGTGACGGCTTACCCGCTACCGAACGGCGAAATGCTGATGGTGGTGAACATTCATGCGGTGAATTTCAGCCTTGGCATTGATGTCTATAGCAAACAGCTGGGGCCGATTGGCGAGCAGATTCAGTATCACCGTGGTCCGGTGATTATGGCGGGCGATTTCAACGCCTGGAGTCGTCAGCGCATGAAGGCGCTGTTTCGCTTTGCTCAGGAGATGTCATTAAGGGAAGTGACTTTTACTGATGACCATCGACGGAAAGCCTTCGGCCGCCCACTGGATTTTGTGTTTTATCGCGATATGAAAGTGAATGAGGCGTCGGTACTGGTGACTCGAGCTTCAGACCACAACCCATTGCTGGTTGAATTTAACTCCACCTGGGCAGCAGCGCGCTAAAACCGATTTTCCCCGATAAGAAAATGAAAAAGGCCGACAAATGTCAGCCTTTTCGAGCCATTAGGTATCTGGCGTTGCGCTATTATGGACAAACAGCGTGAGGTTATCCCCCGGCTGAATGCTTTTCGCAGCAGTTAATACACTGTTCCAGCGCATAACGTCCTGGATGTTAACACCATGACGTCGCGCGATACTGGCAAGAGAATCACCCTTACGAACACGATAGGTGATGCTGTTGCCGTTATCGGCCAGCTGCGAGCCTTTGTCGCCAACGGTCAATTTCTGACCGATTCGAACTGAGGCACCGCGCAGGTTATTCTGCTGTTTCAGTGCATTGACGCTAACACCGAGCTTGCTGGCAATGCCAGACAAGGTGTCACCTTTGCGCACCGTGTAGCTGCTAACGGCATCACTGGCTTTCGCCAGCTGCGGCTGCACGGAGGCAATATCACCGGATGCCAGTGAATTGCGTAGCTGAGCAACATTGGACTTGGGCACCATAATGTAGTGCGGTCCATTCGGCGCTGTCGTACCGTGTTTATAGCCGGCATTGAAGCTTTTCAGCTTACTTAACGACATACCAGCCATATCTGCGGCCTGCGTCAGCTCAATCTGCTGACCCACTTCCACGCGAGCCAGTGCACGGCTCTCATTTGGGGTCGGCAATTTGATGCCGTAACGCTTGTTGTTCTTGAGAATATCGCTCAAGGCCAACATTTTCGGAACATAAACCGTGGTTTCGCGTGGCAGCGACAGGTTCCAGAAGTCGGTCGGCTTACCGCGCGCCTTGTTCTGTTTAATCGCTTTCAGCACTCGTCCCTCACCGCTGTTATAGGCGGCGATGGTCAGTAACCAGTCACCGTCAAACATGGTGTTGAGACGCTGCATCATATCCAGCGCAACCTTGGTAGAAGCCACCACATCGCGGCGACCGTCATACCATTGGTTCTGTTTCAAACCATAGTTTTTGCCCGTTGTTGCAACAATCTGCCAGATGCCAGCGGCATTCGCAGAAGATGTTGCATGTGGGTCAAAAGCGCTCTCCACTATGGGTAGCAGTACCAGTTCCATCGGCATTTTACGTTTCTGTATCTGCTCGACAATCCAGTACATGTACGGCTCTGCCCGTAATGTTACATCGTGGAGATAGCTCTTATTTCTTAAGTACTTTGTTTTTTGTTCGCGGATCCGGGGGTTATCCGGAATCCCCATCTTCAACTCGTCACTAATGTGATTCCAGAGATCAGTGTCTTCTGCGAGGCTTGTTCCATCATCTTGCCAGCGCGGCGACAACAAGCGATCTCCGTACTTTCCATTTTCACCTTGACCAGCTGAAGACAGGCTCTGAGCATGCTGTTCTGGGATCGTGGCGTCATTCCTTGATGCCTGACATCCTCCCACCAGCAAGACAGAGGCGATTAATATCGCTTTTGCCTTCATGTGTGTGTCAATAGTTCGCTTAAAAGACGAGCAATCATACGTGACGGTCTGACACAACACAACCATAAAAATTAAAAACGATCTTTCTTCTCGCGTAGAACAGCAAAAGTTTGCCATAGCGGGGCGGTTGCTAAATTAACGCCTAAAGCCTTTTGCAAATCAGGATCTTGCGTGCGCAAAAATAAATTTATTTCCCTCTCCAGCGCCAGGTTTGTGGGCAAAGTAATGCGATTTTCTGCACGTAAGTCCTTAATTTGCTGATACCTTGCCAAAATTTTCGGGTCATGAGGCAGAATAGCCGCAGCAAACTTCATATTGGATAAAGTGTACTCATGGGCACAGCAAATTAAGGTGTCGGCAGGGAGTTCATTAAGCTTTTGAAATGAATCAAACATTTGCTGCGCAGTGCCTTCAAATAATCTGCCGCAACCGCCAGAAAACATCGTGTCGCCACAGAAAAGATAAGGCGAGCTGAAATATGAGATATGTCCTAAAGTGTGTCCGGGGGTCGCGATGACACGAAAATTTCTCCCTGACAGCGTAAATTCATCTCCATCGGCAACAATGTGCTTTGCCCCTTTATCTGCAGTTTCCTGTGGACCGAAAACGGCCATATCGGGGTAATGCTGGAGCAATTCGCTGACGCCACCCACATGGTCGTGATGATGATGAGTCAGTAAAATCGCCACCGGATGCCAGCGATTGGCCTTAATTTTATCCAGTACCGGTTGAGCTTCACCAGGATCGACAATCAGGCAATTTTGCTGGTCATCCGTCAGTGTCCAGATGTAGTTATCCTGCAATGCGGGAATACTGGTAAGATTCATAAACACCTCTCAGGCCGTAGAAAAAGGAAGATGGTAAAGCATGAAGCCGGCTAAAACACGCCAAATCCTGACTGCGCCGCGCTCCTGGCGCGACATGCCCTGGGGCGACTACTTTCGCGACGCACTCACACAGCAACTTCAGCCTTCGCTCGGCAAGCTGTATGGCTTTCATATGCTTAAAATTGGCAGCCTTAGCGCAGAAATCAATACCAGCCATTGTGCTATTTCGCATCAGGTTAATGTCGGCGAAGAGGGTGAAGGGCTGCAGGTGATTGCCCGTGCTACTCAGCTGCCATTTGAAGCCAAATCGATTGACGCCTGCTTGCTGGCACATACGTTAGCCTGGAGCCAGGACCCGCATCGCGTGCTGCGCGAAGTGGACCGGGTCCTGATTGACGATGGCTGGATGATTATCAGCGGTTTTAATCCCTTTAGCCTGCTCGGTATCAGCAAAGGCATTCCGGGCTTACATGGTCGTGCACCCTGGAGCGGACGGATGTTTAGCCAGATGCGACTGCTGGACTGGCTGAATCTGCTGAATTACGAAGTCGTCTACCGTACCCGCTTCCAGGTGGTGCCGTGGCACCGGCAGGGCGGCAAAGTGATCAGTGCGCATCTGCCTGCGCTGGGTTGCCTGAATGTGGTGGTGGCACGTAAACGCACCTTCCCGTTAACGCCCACCAAAGTGAAAAAAAGCCTGAGTAAAACGCAGCTGCGACAGGCGGTGAACGCTACGCGGCAGTTTCGGAAAATGAAGGATCAGGATTCGGGCTGATAGCCAATATCGTCCTGCGACGGCTGGCTGGCGGCACTGCGCGCCAGTTCGTCACAGCGTTCATTCTCCGGGTGACCGGCATGGCCCTTTACCCATTCCCACACTATCTGGTGTGAACTCAGCGCCAGATCCAGTCGTTGCCACAGATCGACATTCTTCACGGGTTTTTTATCTGCGGTTTTCCAGCCACGTTTTTTCCAGTTGTGGATCCAGCTGGTAATACCCTGGCGCACATACTGGCTATCGGTGCTGATCACCACTTCACACGGCTGCGTCAGCGCTTCCAGCGCGACAATGGCGGCCATCAGCTCCATACGATTATTGGTGGTGAGGTGATAACCGGCACTGAAGGTTTTTTCATGCTGGCGATAACGCAGAATGGCACCATAGCCACCAGGACCGGGATTGCCAAGACAGGATCCATCGGTGAATATTTCTACCTGTTTACGCATCTCTGGTAGACTTCCTTCTGACAAAACGCCAAGTCTGACATAAACGAGTCCTATGAGCACTGCAAATAACCGCCAGATCGTCCTCGATACAGAAACCACCGGCATGAACATGATCGGTGTGCACTATGAAGGACACCGCATCATTGAAATCGGTGCGGTTGAAGTTATCAATCGCCGCCTGACCGGCAACAACTTCCATATCTACCTCAAGCCCGACCGGCTGGTGGATCCGGAAGCCTTTGGTGTGCATGGTATTGCCGATGAGTTTCTGGCGGATAAACCCAGCTTCAGTGACATCGCTGATGAGTTTCTTGAGTATATCCAGGGTGCTGAGCTGGTGATTCATAACGCAGCGTTCGATATCGGCTTTATGGATTACGAGTTTGCCATGCTGAAACGCGACATTGGCAAAACGGAAACCTTCTGCCAGATAACCGATAGCCTGGCGATGGCGCGTAAGATGTTCCCCGGCAAGCGTAACAGCCTTGATGCGCTCTGTAACCGTCTCGAAATTGACAACAGCAAGCGTACGCTGCATGGCGCATTACTCGATGCCGAAATCCTGGCGGAAGTGTTCCTGACCATCACCGGTGGCCAGACGTCGCTGGCATTCTCGCTGGACAGTGAGCAAAGCAACCAGGCCGATGGTGAAAATATTCAGCGTATTGTGCGTCCGGCATCCGGGCTGCGCGTGGTCAGCGCCAGTGATGAAGAATGTCTGGCACATGAAGGGCGTTTAGATCTGGTGATGAAGAAGGGCGGCAGCTGCCTGTGGCGCGCCTGAAATCGCTGATTTTGCGTGGAAAAGCGGCGTTAAGTCGAAAAAAGCAGCAAACGAAACAAAGCCACAGAAAAAGCGTTGACGGCTGATCGCCCTGCCATTAATATGCGCCTCGTTCCCGACGGGGAACACAGCGCGGTGCGGTAGTTCAGTCGGTTAGAATACCGGCCTGTCACGCCGGGGGTCGCGGGTTCGAGTCCCGTCCGCACCGCCAATCTCTTTAAAGAAGCCGATTCAGCAATGAATCGGCTTTTTGCTTTTTCAGCGACATAAATCAAACGGCGCGCTAATCGCGCCGTTCGGGTTAATCCTTCTGTACCGCCACCTTGCCACGATACGCCCCTGCTACCGGAGCTTCACGTTCAGCACGTGCCAGCCAGCGATAGCAACCCATGCCCAGTGCCACACCGATAAACCAGCTAAAATTTGCCACCTCATGCAATGACGGAATAAAGCTGATAATCAGACCAATTCCCACCGAAGGCAGCAGCGCGGCGATCGCTTTCGGGTTAAAGCCCCCTTGATACCAGTAGCGACCTTTCGACGTATCATCAAACAGGTCATCGACATACACCTTGCTGCGTTTGATCAGATAGAAATCGGCGATCAAAATGCCAAACAGTGGCCCGATAAAGGAACCCAGCACATCCAGCGTGTAATGAATCAACTCAGGTGACTGGAACAGGTTCCACGGCGTCAGCAGCACGGAACCGACGGCGGCGATCATGCCTCCAGTACGGAAGCTGATTTTCTGCGGTGAGCAGTTGGAGAAGTCGAAAGCCGGTGAAACGAAGTTCGCCACGATATTGATACCGATGGTGGCGGTGATCATGGTCAGCAGGCCAATCGCCACCGCCAGATCGTTACCCACCATGCTGACCGTTTCAATCGGGTCGGTAATCATGCGGCCAAACAGCGAATTGCTGCCGGAGACAATCACCACGGTGACGATGGAGAACAGCAGGAAGTTAAACGGCAGACCCCAGCGATTGCCGCGACGAATCTCGCCCATATTCTTGCCATAACGGGAGAAGTCACCAAAGTTGAGCAGCGGACCGGAGAAGTAAGACACCACCAGCGCCGTGGCGGTGATCATCTGCCAGGTCTGCTCACCGGCACTTAACTGCTTGCTGGCGAGGGTAAAGGAGATACCGTTAAAACCAGTCTTGTATACAATCCATCCGGCCAATGCCACCATCACGACGTATACAGCCGGGCCGGCAACATCGATGAAACGTTTAATCGCGTTCATCCCGTGCCAGAACACCAGCGCCTGCAGGAACCACATGATACCGAAGCAGCACCAGCCCAGCTGCGATAAGCCCAGCCAGCTGCTGTGCGTCATGCTGGCGAGTGAGGGGAAGAACTTCAGCAGGACCAGCATCAATGCATTGGCTGCCAGGTAAGTCTGAATACCATACCAGGCGAAGGCGATCAGGCCACGAATCACCGCCGGGATATTAGCTCCGAAAACACCAAATGCCTGACGTGAAATGACCGCGTAAGGCACGCCTGCCATCTGGCTTGGCTTCGCCACCAGGTTGGCGCACAGCTGGACAATGCAAATTCCTACCAGCAGACACAGTAGCACCTGCCAGCTTGCCAGGCCGAGGGTAAAGAAGCTGGCAGCCACCACATAGCCGCCCATACTGTGTACATCCGACATCCAGAAAGAAAAAATGTTGTACCACGACCAGTTCTGGTCACGCGTTGGTGCCAGATCTTCGTTGCACAGTCGTGGGCTGTAATGGGCGTTGGCTTCAGAGGCCACCGCAGAGGTCACTTCAGAATGATTTGGCATGAAACCTGCTCCTCTCTTAATAATGAAAAAATAATCACAGCGTGAAACGGTATTGCAGGATCCAGGCCAGAATTGATTTCTTGTATACAAAAATTGTTTTTCGCGTATACGATGTGCTGTGCACAGACATTTACCGGAGCGGGAAATGAAGAGTGAAACAGGCCAGAGAACGGCCGCAGATCTGAATGATAGAGACGAACCCATCTACCAGGCGTTGCTGAACGCCATTGTCGAACATCAATTACCGCCAGGCAGCAAATTGCCGGAAGAAGCCTTATCCGAGGTGTTTGGTGTCAGTCGCACGGGCATTCGCAAGGTGCTGCAACGCCTCGCGGCGGTGCAAATGATTACCTTATCGCCCAGGCGTGGTGCACAGGTTGCGACGCCTGGCGTGGAAGAGGCGCGTGATATTTTCGCCACGCGTAGTTTACTGGAGTGTGCCAACCTGCCTGCGGTCGTCGCGCATGTCCAGCCGCCGCATCTGGCGGCGCTGGCGGGTCTGATTGCCGAGGAGCAGCAGGCACACGAACAGAATGATGGTGCCGCCGCTATCCGTCTGTCGGCTGCCTTCCACATCCAGCTGCAGGCGATATCCGGTAATCAGGTGCTGACCGAGATGGTGACGCGTCTGACGCAACGTTCCTCGCTGGTGATTGCCGCCTGGGGCGCGCCCTGGCAGCGTGGTTGCCGTTGTGATCATCACGATCGGCTGGTGGAGCTGTTGCGCCAGAAGGATCTGCCTGCACTGACGGCATCACTTCAGCATCATTTCGAACATATTGTTGCCAGCCTGCACTTTGAGCGCAGCGGTGAAACCCTCCCTGACTTTGCCCGGTTATTTGCCGGGAAAGGAGAACCGTAATGAGCCTGATCCAGGTCATCAATCCCAACACCAGCCTGGCGATGACGGAAACCATCGGCCAGGCGGCGCGTGCCGTTGCTGCACCGGGCACGGAAATTATTGCGGTGTGTCCGAGCCAGGGCGTACCTTCGATTGAAGGCCATTTTGATGAAGCCATTGCGGCGATTGGGGTGCTGGAACAGGTGACGCTGGGCAAAGCGCAGGGGGTGAGTGGGCATGTGATTGCCTGTTTTGGCGATCCCGGCTTATTAGCCGCCCGCGAGCTGGCAAGCGGCCCGGTGGTCGGCATTGCGGAAGCGGCGATGCACACTGCCACGCTACTGGCGACGCGTTTTTCCATCGTCACCACGCTGCCACGCACGCTAATTATCGCGCGCCATTTATTACAGCAATATGGTTTTACCCATCACTGCGCCGGGGTGCACGCCATCGATCTGCCGGTGCTGGCCTTAGAAGATGGCAGCGGAATTGCACAGGAAAAAGTACGTCAGCGTTGTATCCAGGCGAAGCGGGAAGACGGTAGCGGGGCGATTGTGCTGGGTTGTGGCGGGATGGCTTCGCTTGCTCAGGATCTGACCCGGGAACTCGGTCTGCCAGTGATCGACGGCGTCGGTGCGGCGGTCAAAATGGTGGAATCGCTGGTAGCGCTGGGCTTTGGCACCAGCAAACATGGCGATCTCGATTACCCGCTAGAAAAACCGCTCACAGGTGCTTTTCAGCACCTAAACTAAGCACTGGTTGAGGTTTACCACAGGAACTTACAGAATGAGTGATGTATCTGAAAAGAAAGAGTACAGCTTCAACAAAAACTATCCACGCGACCTGATCGGCTATGCCAGTCAACCACCCCATGCCCGCTGGCCGGGTAAAGCGCGCGTCGCGGTGCAGTTTGTCCTCAATTATGAAGAGGGTGCAGAGAATAACGTGCTGCACGGCGATGCCGGTTCCGAGCAGTTTCTTTCCGACATCATCGGTGCAGCCAGCTATACCGATCGCCATATGTCGATGGACTCATTATACGAGTACGGCTCACGCGCCGGTTTCTGGCGCATCCACAATGAATTTCAAAAACGCGGTTTGCCGCTGACCATTTTTGGTGTGGCGATGGCACTGGCTCGTCACCCGGAAATTGTCGAAGCGATCAAAGCCGCTGACTATGACGTCGTCAGCCACGGTTGGCGCTGGATCCACTATCAGGGCATGGATGCGAAAACCGAGCGGCAGCATATGCAGCAGGCGGTGGATGTGCTGAAGGATTTGTTCGGTAAAGCGCCAACCGGCTGGTACACCGGGCGCGACAGCCCCAATACCCGCCGTCTGGTGGTGGAGCAGGGCGGCTTTAGCTACGACAGCGATTACTACGGCGATGACTTACCGTTCTGGACCCAGGTCACCTGTCAGGATGGTACGGTTAAACCGCATCTGATCATTCCGTATACGCTGGAATGTAACGATATGCGCTTTGCCTCGCCGCAGGGGTTCAACACCGCCGAGCAGTTCTATACCTATCTGCGTGACACCTTTGATGTGTTGTATGAAGAGGGGGAAAGCGCGCCGAAGATGATGTCGATTGGTATGCATTGTCGTCTGCTGGGGCGTCCGGGCAAATTCCGTGGCCTGCAACGCTTCCTCGATCATATCCAGCAGCATGATCGGGTCTGGGTATGCACCCGCCAGCAGATCGCCGATCACTGGATGGAAACGTATCCAGCCCCGGTGGCTGGTTAATACGCCTGTAGCGGCGCGATGCTGGAAAAATCCGCGCGATAAATCGCGCCGCTACGGCAATATATCTTTAGTTCATCAAACTTACCTGCGCGGCAACAATACGCCAGCCGCACGGCAGCCGCACCCAGGTTTGCTGCTGACGGCCAATCCTCTCCGTTCCTTCACGGGTAAATTCGGTGCTGCACACCGCATAGTCATCGCCAAAGGTGGTGATCACCGTGTGGCGTAACGTACGATCCAGTCCGGTCGAGGGACGTGCGGCACGAAACGCGCGGATTTCTTCGATGCCATACAGATTCTCACCGGCACCGAGACGTACCGTGCGGCTGTCATGCCAGAACAGCTCATCCAGAACGTCCACGTCATTACTGATCAGCGCTTGCTCGTAGCGATAAAACGCCGCTGTCACTTCGGCGACAATTGCCGGACGATCAATATGTTCAGGTGTCATGCTTATGCGTCCATCAGGGTGGTTTGCGGCAGAGTAAGCCCTTGCTGTTGCAACGCCCAGGCGGCGCGCAATGCGAGGTGTTCTTTAAACGGTGCGGCGATCAGCTGTAATCCAATCGGCAGGCCGCTCGCCGTCGGCAGCGGTACGGTACACACCGGCAGGCCAAGGAAGGAGATCGGCTGAGTCAGCATCCCCATACTGGCGCGCGTCGGCAGATGCTGGCCGTTGATATGAATGGTTTCCTGGCCGATGGTGGTCGCGCTGCACGGCGTTGCCGGGGCGATCAACACATCGAACTGCTCAAACAGCGGCAGTATCTGTTGCTGGAAATGACGACGGAAGCGTTGTGCCTGCACGTACCAGGCGGAGGGCAGCATCGCACCAGCCAGCAGGCGTTCGCGTGAGTTCGGTTCGAAACGTTCTGGCATCTCGCGCAGTTTTGGCAGGTAGTGATTGCCTCCTTCCGCTGCTGTGAGGATAAAGGCGGCAGAGCGGGCAATCTCAGCATCTGGCATCGTGACTTCATCGTTGGCTGCCAGCGCTTTGGCCACCACGGCCAGCGCAGCTCGGGCATCATCATTGCACCAGGTGGAGAAGAAGCCGCCTAACACGCCACAACGTAACCCTGCCGATCCCTGCGTCAGTGTGTCGCTTGCCGTCATCACCGGTTGCGCGGCCTGAAAGGCATCGCTGGCGTCAGCCCCCTGCAAAATGTCATACACCAGGCTGAGATCTTCCACAGAACGCGCGAAGGGGCCGATATGGTCGAGGCTGGCGACAAACGGGTGGCTGCCGCTGCGGGATAAACGGCCAAAGGTAGGCTTCAGGCCGAAAATGCCGCACAGCGAAGCCGGGACGCGAATCGAGCCGTTGGTATCGCTGCCGAGCGAGAAGTGCACCAGCCCGGCCGCGACGGCGGCTGCCGATCCGCCTGAGGAACCGCCCGCCACCCGCGTCAGATCGCGCGGGTTGTGGGTGGGGCCATAATGGGTGTTCTCGGTGGTGAAGCCGTAGGCATAAGCATCCATATTCAGCATCCCGGAGAGCAGCGCCCCTTGTTGTCGCAGCTTGCTCACCGCCCAGGCATCTTCGCGCGCTGCCGGGCGTTCACTGAACAGGCTGGCACCGGCCAGGGTACTGTGACCGGCGACGTCAAACAGGTTCTTCACCGCATAGGGAATGCCCGCCAGCGCCGGTAAGGTTTCCCCGCGCTGGCGTTGTGCATCCAGCTGATCCGCTTCTTTCAGCATGCGCTGACCGGTGACTTCGGTCCAGGCGTTGAGTGCCGGGTTATGCTGTTCAATCGCGCTTATCGTGTGTTCGGCGATGTCACGCGCACTAATCTCGCCGTTGCTCAGTGCCTGTTGCAGCGCGCTGATTGAGAGGGCCGAAAGTTTCATAGCTTATACACTCCCGCCACTTCCAGACGATCGTCGAGCGGATAAGCCATCAGCGGTTCAGCCATCGCGGCAATGCGGTTAAATTGGGTCAAAAGTTCGGCGCGGCGCGCCTCATCCAGCTCCAGCGCCAGAATCTGTTCCATCTGGGCGATATAGGCGGCCCAGTCCGGTTGTGCACTCATCAGTATTCTCCTTAGAAACCAGCGGCGCTGCCGTTGCTGCGCGGATCAAACGCGCCTTCCAGCATGCCGTTGTTATGGCGAACGATGGCACCAGCATGGCCGACCACCTCGCTAAAATCAGGTAACAGCTCCACTTCATGACCCAGTGCGCGCAACTGCTGTACCGTTTCCGGTGCCACACGCGCTTCCAGCTTGAGGGAGTCAGAGGATTGGCCCCAGGTGCGGCCCAGCAGCCAGCGCGGCGAGCTCACCGCCTGTTGCAACGGTAATCCCTGGATAACATGGCGGGTAAAAATCGCCGCCTGGGTCTGTGGCTGACCGTCGCCGCCCATCGAGCCATACACCATGGTGCGGCCATCTTTCAGGCGTGCCGCCGCCGGGTTAAGGGTGTGGAACGGTTGTTTGCCGGGTGCCAGCGCCAACAGGTGGCCGGGCTGCAAACTGAAGGCCGCGCCACGGTTTTGCCAGGTGATACCGGTGCCTGGCAGGACCACGCCACTGCCAAATTCGTGATAAATGCTCTGGATAAAGGAGACCGCCAGCCCGCTGCTGTCCATCACCCCCATCCACACGGTATCTCCTGGACCTTTACCGGTGCCCCACGGGGCGGCATTGGCATCATCAATCTGCGCGGCCAGGCCAGCAAGATGATCAGCATCCAGCAGGCTTTGCACATCAATGTCGATATGGCGCGGATCGGTAATATGTTGATCGCGCAGGGCAAAGGCTTTCTTGGTGGCTTCAACGATGCGATGCACGGTCTGCGTTTCATCGGCATCCGCCATATTGAGCTGGTCGGTAATGCCCAGAATCGCCAGCGACACCAGCCCTTGGGTGGGTGGCGTCATGTTCCAGATATCGCCTTCGCTGTGCGCCAGATGCAGCGGCGTGCAGCGGCGTGCCTGCTGGCGTTGCAGATCTTCGAGGGTGACCGGCATGCCGAGTGCCGACATTTCCCGTGCCAGATGATGCGCCAGTTCACCGCGATAAAAACTGTCTAATCCCTGCTCGCACAGCAGGCTGAGGGTATTGGCCAGAGCCGGTTGGGTGAAACGGCTACCTGCCGCAGGCACTTCGCCATCGGGCAAAAAGGTGGCAGCAAACCCCGGCTGATCCTGCAATTCATGGCGTTTAGCGGCGGTTGCGGCGGCCTGCGAGTCTGTGACGGGAATGCCGTCAGCCGCATAGCGGATAGCGTCACGCAGCAGGCGTGGCAGCGGCAATGCTGTGGCTCCCAGCTCGGCAGAATAAGCCAGGGCTTCCTGCCAGCCGCTGACAGTGCCTGCCACGGTGAGCGCCGCTTTCGGTCCGCGATGTGGAATTTTTGTTGCGCCGTGATAAAAATCGAAGTGCGCCAGTGAACCGGCAGCACCGCTGGCATCGATAGCGATGGGATCGCCACCCGGCGGCACAATCAGCCAGAAGCCGTCACCGCCCAGCCCGTTCATATGCGGGTAGACCACGGCGATAGTGGCGGCAGCCGCGACCATGGCTTCAATGGCGTTGCCACCTTCGCGCAGCACCGCTAAGGCGCTTTCGCTGGCGAGATGGTGCGGGGTTACGGCCATGCCTAATGGCGCCATATTGCTCTGTATCATAGTGAACTCATTTTTCGGGTACGTGGGGAAGTTATAGCAAGAGCTGTTCCAGTTTTGGCAGGAAAACCATTGTGGATCGATTTATGCTAGCTTGTGATGAAACGAAAGTTACAGGACGAATGATGAAACAGTTAGATGAACGCCTCCGTAGCCACTATCCGCAACTGTCGCCGCAGGAGCAGCGCATTGCCGATTTTGTCTTTGATCATTTTGACGACCTGATCAGCTATAACAGCGCGGAACTGGCGCGGCTGAGTGGTGTGTCAAAAGCGACGGTGAGCCGCCTGTTCAAGCGCCTTGGCTACGAAAAATACAAAGACATGCGTGATGAGCTGCGCACGCTGCGCCAGAGCGGTATGCCCCTGACGGACAACCGCGATGCAGTGCAGGGCAATACGCTGCTGTCGCGTCATTACAAGCAGGAGATGGCGAACCTGACGCAGTGGGTCAACAGCATTGATCCGCAGCAGTTTGGCGAGGTGATTCAGGCGCTGGCACAGGCGAAACGGCTGTTTATCGTCGGCATGCGTAATGCCTATCCGGTAGCGCTGCATCTGCGCCAGCAGCTGATGCAGGCGCGTCCTCAGGTCCATGTGCTGCCGCAACCCGGCCAGACGCTGGGTGAGGAGCTGGTGGATATCACCCCGGAAGATGTGGTGGTGGTGATGGCGTTTCGCCGTCGGCCCCGCATCCTCCGCCCGCTGATGCAGCAGCTACAACAAAGTAATATCCCGGTGCTGGCGCTGTGTGAACCGCAGGCGCAGGGCGTGCTTACCCTGGCGCGCTGGCAACTGTGTGCACCGCTCGACAGCGTCTCCGCCTTCGACAGCTATGCCTCCGCCATGAGTCTGGTGAATCTGCTGGCTAATGCCCTGTTGCATGAAATGTTGTCGCAAGGTCGACAGCGTATCCATCAAATCGCCGACCTCTACCAGCATCTGGATGAGCTGGAACACCGTTAAAGGGCACCGTTTTGGTGCTTTGCACCTTTTTTGATCGCTTTAACGTCCCGACGCTGCGCCGGTTTTTTTCACCCTGATAAAGCTGCAACCCTGATTTTTCTTGGAAGTGTTCTTTTTGTTTCGGTTGGCACATTAGTTGCAGAACGATTCATCAAGAATCTTTTGTTTCACGTAAACTCACCGGGGTGCATAATGAAAAAAGTTTTAATGGCAGTGGCAGGCGCTGCGTTAATGATGGCGCAGGTCGGTAGCGCGATGGCCGATCAGCTGCAGGACATCCAGAAACGCGGTGTTATCCGCATTGCCGTACCGCAGGACTTCCCGCCGTTTGGTTCCGTCGGCACCGATTTACAGCCGCAGGGCTATGATATCGACATGGCGAAGTATCTCGCCAAAGAGATGAAACTGAAGTTGCAGCTGGTGCCTGTCTCCAGTGCTAACCGCGTGCCGTATCTGCAAACCGATAAGGTCGATCTGGTGATCTCCAGCATGGGGAAAAATGCCGAACGTGAAAAAGTGATCGACTTTAGCCGTGCTTACGCGCCGTTCTTCCTGGGTGTGTTTGGTCCGAAAGGCGAAGAAATCAAAGATGCAGCGGCTCTGAGCGGTAAATCCATCGGCGTTACCCGTGGTGCAGTCGAGGATATGGTACTGACCGGCATCGCACCGAAAGACGCCGAGGTGAAACGTTACGAAGATAACAACACCACGCTGTCGGCTTATCTGTCTGGTCAGGTGCAGTTTATCGCCACAGGCAACCTGGTCGTGGCGGCGATTGCGCGTCAAAACCCGGCCAAGGCTCCGGTCGCGCAGTTCATGCTGAAAGATTCCCCGTGCTTTATCGGTCTGAAAAAGGACGAGCCTGCGCTGAAAGATAAAGTGAATGCGTTGATCGAGCAGGGCATTAAAGACGGCACCCTGAACAAGTTGTCCGAAGAGTGGCTGAAAGCGCCACTGCCGGCCAACCTCGGCGCATAAGAAGGACAGCCAATGATTGGGCAACTTAACTTTGCTGCACTCTGGCCGCATTGGCCGGAGCTGCTGGCGGGGCTGTGGGTCACCATCCAGCTGACGGTACTGGCGACCGTAGGGGGCGTGTCGCTCGGTATCCTTGGTGCGGCACTGCGCAGCGGCAAACCCAGCTGGCTGAGCCGTATCTGGGGCGTTTATGTCGAGCTGATTCGCAACACCCCGTTTGTGGTGCAGCTGTTTTTTATCGTCTTTGGTTTGCCCAATCTTGGTCTGAAACTGACGGCGGGCGAAGCAGCGCTGTTGGCGATGCTGATTAACCTCGGTGCCTACAGCACTGAAATCATCCGTGCCGGTATCCAGGTGACGCCGAAAGGGCAATGGGAGGCTGGACGAGTGCTCGGCCTGACCCGCAGCCAGACGTTTCTGCGCGTGGTGTTACCGCCCTCCTTGCAACGTATTTATCCGGCACTGGTCAGCCAGTGCATCATCGTGATGCTGGGATCGTCAGTGGTGTCGCAGGTCTCCTATGAGGAACTGACCTTCGCCGCCAACCTGATTCAGTCGCGAACCTTTTTGAGTTTTGAAGTCTATCTGGTGACCACGTTGATTTACCTGGCGTTGTCGATTGCCATGCGTCAGCTGCTGCTGGCAGTGGGACGTAAATGGTTTGGAGCGCTGCCATCATGACGACCTTTACCGACTGGGACATCCTGCGCAACCTGCTGCTGGCGGCGCGCTGGACGATTTTGCTGTCGCTGGTGGCCTTCTTTGGTGGCACGCTGGTGACCCTGCCGCTGCTGTTTTTGCGCCTGCTGCGTAAACCGTGGCTGATGCGGTTGATCCGTGGTTACACCGAATTGTTTCAGGGCACGCCACTGCTGATGCAGCTGTTTCTGGCGTTCTTTGGCGTCGGGTTGTTCGGTATCGACGTTGCCCCCTGGACCGCCGCCTCACTGGCGTTGACGCTCTACACCAGCGCGTTTCTGGTGGATATCTGGCACGGTAGCATCCGTGCGTTACCGAAAGGCCAGTGGGAAGCGTCGCGCTGCCTCGGCCTGACTTTCGGCCAGACGTTGTACCGCGTGATTGCTCCGCAGGCGATCCGCATTGCTATCGCGCCGACCGTCGGCTTTGCCGTGCAGGTGATTAAAGGCACGGCGCTGGCGTCCATCATCGGTTTTGTCGAGCTGACCAAGGCCGGCACCATTTTGACCAATGTGACTTATCAGCCGTTTAAGGTATTTGGCCTGGTGGCGTTGGGTTACTTCCTGATGTGTTATCCGCTGTCTCGCTACAGCCAGTACCTGGAGAAAAAATTCAATGCCGCTCATCACCATTAATCAGGTACAGAAGTACTACGGCGACAACCATGTGTTGAAAGGGGTCGATCTCGATATCGAAATGGGCGAGGTGATCTCCATCATCGGCCGCAGCGGATCGGGTAAAAGTACCTTGCTGCGCTGTATGAACGGGCTGGAAGGCTATCAGGAAGGCAGCATCAAACTTGGCGGCATGACCATTACCGATCGGGAATCCCAGGCGCGTGACATCAGCCGTTCGGTCGGCATGGTGTTTCAGAGCTTCAACCTGTTCCCGCATATGACGGCGCTGGAAAATGTCATGCTGGCACCGCGTCGCGTGCTGAAAAAGAGCGAGGCGGAGTGCCGGGAACTGGCAAAACAGATGCTGGAAAAAGTTGGCCTCGGTGAGCGCCTCGACTATTACCCGGCCAATCTTTCGGGCGGTCAGCAGCAGCGCGTGGCGATTGCCCGTGCGCTGGCGATGCAGCCCAAAGTATTACTTTGTGACGAGATCACCTCGGCGCTTGACCCTGAGCTGGTAGGCGAAGTGCTGAAGGTGCTGGAGCAACTGGCGGCTGAGGGTATGACGCTGATTCTCGTGACACATGAAATGAACTTCGCCCGCGACGTGGGCGATCGTGTGGTCTTTATGCATCAGGGACGCGTCTGGGAACAGGGTGACAGCAAAACGCTGTTCTCCAATCCGCAAACAGCGGAACTGAAACAATTTATCTCGACGGTTCGTCTCTAAGCCAATAACAAGGAATTCATCATGGACATCGCGCAGTTTCCGCAAATCAATCCACCGCAACGCCTGCTGATGGGGCCGGGGCCGATCAACGCTGATCCGCGCGTACTGCGCGCGATGTCTACACAGCTGATTGGTCAATACGACCCGGCGATGACGAATTATATGAATGAGGTGATGGCGCTGTATCGCGGCGTATTCCGTACCGAAAACCGCTGGACCATGTTGATCGACGGCACCTCACGCGCCGGGATCGAAGCGATTCTGCTGTCGGCGATCCGTCCGGGCGACAAAGTGCTGGTGCCGGTATTCGGTCGTTTTGGTCATCTGCTGTGTGAAATTGCCCGCCGCTGCCGTGCGGAAGTGCACACCATTGAGGTGCCGTGGGGCGAGGTGTTTACGCCGGATCAGATCGAAGATGCCATCAAGCGTATCAAGCCGCGCCTGCTGCTGACTGTGCAGGGTGATACCTCTACCACCATGCTGCAACCGCTGGCTGAGCTGGGTGCCATTTGCCAGAAATATGGCGTGTTGTTCTACACCGATGCCACCGCCTCCCTCGGTGGTAACGCGCTGGAAACCGATGCCTGGGGGCTGGATGCGGTTTCGGCGGGGATGCAGAAATGCCTCGGCGGTCCGTCGGGTACGTCACCCATTACCCTTAGCCCGCAGATGGAAGCGGTGATCCGCAAACGTAAATGTGTGGAAGAGGGGATCCGTACCGCCGATCATCAGGACGGCGAGGACGAGATGATCTACTCCAACTACTTCGATCTCGGCATGGTCATGGATTACTGGGGCCCGGAGCGTCTGAACCACCATACCGAAGCCACCACGGCGTTGTTTGGTGCGCGTGAGTGCGCGCGTCTGATCATGCAGGAAGGGCTGGATAACGGTATCGCCCGTCATAAGCTGCATGGCGATGCGCTGCTGAAAGGTATTCAGGGCATGGGTCTGGAAACCTTTGGTGACCTGCAACATAAGATGAATAACGTGCTGGGTGTGGTGATCCCGCAGGGCGTGAACGGCGATCAGGTACGTAAGCGGGTGTTGGAGGATTTCGGTATTGAGATTGGTACCTCGTTTGGCCCGCTGCACGGCAAGGTTTGGCGTATCGGGACCATGGGCTACAACGCGCGCAAAGATTGCGTGATGCAAACCCTGACGGCGCTGGAAGCGGTGCTGAATCATCTGGGCTTCCGTTCCACACAGGGGGCGGCGCTACAGGCGGCCTGGGATCATTACGGGAGCCACGCATGAGTGAAAGCCTGATGACTGCCAGCGAGGCGCAGTCAGCCGCCGCACGCGTCATGGCACGCTGCGATGCGCTGGCTGAGATCAGTGAAACTGAAGATGGCCTGATGCGGGTCTACCTCTCGCCGGAACAAATGCGTGCTAATCAGCGCGTCGGTGAGTGGATGCAGGCCGCAGGTATGACGGTATGGCAGGATGCGGTTGGCAATATCTGCGGCCGCTATGAATCCGCCACGCCGGGGGCACCGGCGCTTCTGCTCGGTTCACATCTCGATACCGTACGTAACGCCGGTCGCTACGATGGGATGCTTGGCGTATTGAGCGCGATTGAAACCGTACAGTGGCTGCACGATCACCAGCAGCGCCTGCCGCTGGCGATTGAGATTGTTGGCTTCGGCGACGAAGAGGGCACACGTTTTGGTATTACCCTGCTGGGCAGCCGTGGCATCACCGGCAGCTGGCCGGAAAGCTGGGTCACTCATCCCGATGGCAACGGCATCACTGTCGCGCAGGCGATGCAGGATGTTGGTCTGGATGCAGCGAACATCCTTGACGCCGCGCGTGATGTTAACGACATCGCGGCCTATCTGGAGCTGCATATCGAGCAGGGGCCATGCCTCGAGCAGGAAGATCTGGCGCTTGGCGTGGTGACGGCCATCAACGGGGCGCGTCGCCTGAATTGTCGTTTTACCGGCGAAGCAGGCCATGCGGGTACGGTGCCGATGACGCATCGTAAAGACGCGCTGGCCGCGGCTGCTGAGTGGATGGTGTTTATCGAGCAGGCCACCCGTGAGCTGGATCCGCAGCTGGTGGCGACGGTGGGAACGCTGCACTGCGCACCGGGGGCGGTGAATGTCATCCCGGGTGACGTGCAGTTGTCACTGGATGTGCGCGGTCCTCAGGATGAACCGCTGGCACGTCTGCTGTCGCAGTTACTGACCCAGGCGGAAGCCATCGCCTTACGCCGTGGCCTGACCTTCAGCGCGGACGAATATTATCGTATTGCTGCGACTGCCTGCGATACGCGGTTGCAACAGGCGCTGAGCCATGCGCTGGAAACGGTGCAGGGGCGCAGTTTGTCGCTGCCAAGCGGTGCCGGACACGATGCGATAGCCATTGCTGAGCGCTGGCCGGTGGGGATGTTGTTTGTGCGCAATCATCGCGGCATCAGCCACCATCCGGCGGAGTCGGTGCAGACGGCGGATGTGGCGTTGGGGGTGCAGGCGTATTTGCAGGCCGTGTGCGATCTGGCACGAGCATAACAGGAGTGGTGGCATGAATCTGGAGAGCTTTAATCAGTTGTCACCCGCGCAGGCTCAGGCGGCGATTGCCCATTGTGTCGCCATTCCCGCCTGGCAACAGGCGTTGGTAGCGGCCCGCCCGTTTGCCGATAGCGCCCGGCTGATCGCTGAAGCCGAGGCGCTGGCCCAACGGTGGCAGGGGGCGGAACTGGAACAGGCGCTGAGCGCTCATCCACGCATTGGTGAGAAAGCCCAGGGCGAGGGCAAAGAAGCCACGTTTTCGCGCAGTGAGCAGTCAGCCATGAATGAGGCTGACGGCGCGTTGCAGTTTGCCATGCTGGCGGGTAATCAACGCTATGAACAGCGCTTTGGCCGGGTCTTTCTGATTCGTGCCAAAGGTCGTAGCGGCGAGGAAATGCTGGCGGAGTTGCAGCGCCGCCTTAATAATGATGCCGCAACAGAACAGCAGGAAGCGCTGGCACAATTACGGGAAATTACTTTGTTACGGCTGAAGGAGAGCATCATATGAGCACCATCACCACGCATATTCTCGATACGGCGCTGGGTAAACCGGCGATTGGTGTGGCGATTTCGCTGGAACAGAACAGCCCGGAAGGCTGGCTGCCGCTGGCTCAGGGCAAGACCGATACCGACGGGCGGATTAAAGATTTAACGCCAGAGCCATTAGCGCCGGGGCATTATCGTCTGACTGCTGAAATCGGTGATTATTTTGCCGCAGCGGGCCGTGATGCGTTGTACGTCACTGCGCAGATTGATTTTGTGCTGGGGGAAACCGGCAGCCATTATCATCTGCCGTTCCTGATTTCCCCGTGGTCGTGGTCAACCTATCGCGGCAGCTGACAGACAAAATTACAACGTGAACGCATCCGCATCGCGCCACGCCGGGAAGCGTTCACGATAAGCCTGCAACTCCTCCAGCGACAACTCAGCATCAATGCGCGCCCGCGCAAACGGTTCAGCGGCGGCCAGGATGTCACCCAGCGGTGAAATAATCCGGCTATCGCCGCTGTACTGGTGCTGATTACCGTCGCTGCCGACGCGGTTACAGCCCGCGACATACACCTGGTTCTCAATCGCCCTTGCCAGCAGCAGTGACTGCCAGTGCAGCGCACGCGGCGCGGGCCAGTTGGCGACAAACAGCGCCAGATCATAATCGTTGCGGTTGCGGGTAAAGACCGGGAAACGCAGGTCATAACAAATCTGTGGCAGAATACGCCAGCCACGCCAGGTAAACACCTCGCGCGTATCACCCGCGACATAATGCTGATGCTCATTCGCCATGCGGAACAGATGGCGCTTGTCATACTGATGCAGCGTGCCATCCGGCTCAACCAGCAGGAAACGGTTTACCGCGCCTTTTTCAGTCTGGATTGCCGCGCTGCCGCCGACCAGCGCATTGCTGGTTTTGGCATGCTGGTGCAGCCACGCGACGACTTCTTCCTGAGGCAGCGAGCTTTCCGCTGCTTCCATCGCGAAGCCGGTAGTAAACATCTCTGGCAGCAGGATCAGATCACGCCCTTCAATGCCTTTCAGCACGCCGTCGAAATGGCGCAGATTCGCTGCACCATCCATCCAGCTCAGGGTTTCCTGCAAAACGGTAATTTTCAAAGCTGACATAAACGCTCCGCAGCGGCGTCGAGCGTCGCTTCCTGTTTGGCAAAGCACAGGCGGATCAGCTTATGCGGGAAAGGATCGGCGCAGAACACCGACAACGGAATCGCTGCCACACCGACTTCTTTGGTCAGCCACTGACAGAAACTCACGTCATCCAGATCGGAGATCGCGCTGTAATCTGCCAGCAGGAAGTAGGTGCCCTCGCAGGGCAGCACTTCGAAACGGCTTTTTGCCAGCGCCTGAACCAGACGGTCGCGGCGGGCGCGATAAAACTCGGGCAGCTCACGATAATGCTCCGGCTCAGCGCGTAGCATATCGGCAATCGCCAGCTGTGCCGGGGTATTCACCGAGAAGGTCAGATACTGGTGCACTTTGCGGATTTCCGCGCTGATCGCCGCAGGGGCCACGCAGTAACCCACTTTCCAGCCGGTCATATGGAAGGTTTTACCAAAGGACGACACGGCAATCGCGCGCTGACGCAATTCGGCATGGGCCAGCACACTGGCATGTCCCTCTTCGGCGAAGCAGATGTGTTCGTAAACTTCGTCGCTCAGCACATAAATTTCCTGTGCGGCGATGGCCTGCCACAGCTGCGCGTAATCACTCTTGCGCCAGACAGTGGCGGAAGGGTTGTGCGGCGTATTCAGAATCACCAGGCGGGTTTTGGCGCTCAGCAGGCTCTGGAATGCGTTCCAGTCCACGCGGAAACCCGGAGGCTGCAAGGCAATGCGTTTCAGCACGCCACCGGCCAGCTGCACGGCAGGGGCATAGCTGTCGTAACTCGGGTCGAAGCAGATCACTTCATCGCCCGGACGCACCAGCGCGGTAATGGCGGCGTACAGCGCTTCGGTCGCCCCGGCAGTGACGGTGATGTCGCTGTTGACGTCGGGTTTATGACCGTAAAGTTCAGCCGTTTTGTCGGCGATGGCTTCGCGTAACGGTAATGCACCGGTCATTGGGGCATACTGGTTGGCACCCTGGCTGACGTGATACGCCAGGCGTTCCTGGAGATAGCGCGGACCGTCAAAATCAGGGAAACCCTGCGACAGATTTATCGCGTTATGAAGCTGCGCCAGCGCGCTCATTTGGGTAAAAATGGTGGTGCCGAGCGCCGGTAATTTGCTCTCGGGAATCAGGTTGTGCTGCGTCATTGATCTTTTGCCTTAAGCGCGAATGTCGTTGCGGAGTTAACCCTCTGTTGCTGCCACTATAAACAGGATGTTAATATTTGGCAATCGAGACGCTTAGACGTCCAAACTAACCTGCGGGATATCAACATCGCTATGACCGATTTTCTTCCACTGGAACAGCTGGTGGCTGCCTGCCACTGGATTGGCGCAAAAGGCTGGGCACCGGCCACGGGCGGTAACATGTCGGTACGTCAGGATGACGAATATTGCCTGCTGAGCGCATCGGGCAAGGATAAAGGCCGCCTGACGCGTGATGACTTTATTCAGGTGGAGATTGCCACTAACGAGGTGCCGTCCGGGCGTAAGCCGTCGGCGGAGACCGGCCTGCATACCCTGATTTATCGTCTGTTCCCGGAAGCCGGTGCCGTGCTGCATACGCATACTGTCAATTCGACGGTATTGTCACGGGTGGAAAAGGGCAGCGCGCTGCTGCTGAGCGGTTATGAAATGCAGAAAACGCTCGCCGGTCAGGACACCCATCTCAACACCGTGGCGATTCCACTGTTCGATAACGACCAGGATATCGATGCCCTGGCTGAGCGTATTGCGGCCTTTGCTGTTGAAACGCCGCTGCGTTATGGTTTTCTGCTGCGTGGCCATGGCCTGACCTGCTGGGGTAAAGACGTCAACGAGGCCCGTCGTCATCTGGAAGGGCTGGAATTTTTGTTTGAATGTGAACTACAACGTCGGCTGCTGGAGGCCAGATGATTCGCGCAATTGTTACCGATATTGAAGGCACCACCAGCGATATCCGCTTTGTCCACAACGTATTATTCCCGTATGCCCGTCAGCATCTGGCGACTTTTGTACGCGAGCATCAGGCGGAGCAGGCTGTGGCCGCCGCGCTGGAGGCGGTGCGTCAGGAATCCGGCGCATCCGAGGCCACGCTGGATGAAGTTATCGCCACCCTGCTGAACTACATCGATCAGGATCGCAAATCACCCGGCCTGAAAGCGTTGCAGGGCATGATCTGGCGTGATGGTTATGTCGAAGGCCAGTTTACCGGCCATCTCTATCCTGATGTGCTGCCGGCGTTTGAACGTTGGCGTCAGCAGGGTAAAGCGCTGTATGTATATTCCTCCGGTTCGGTGGCGGCGCAGAAATTGTTATTTGGCTACAGTGACGAAGGTGATTTAACGTCGTTGTTTAGCGGCTATTTTGATACTGGCGTCGGTGCCAAGCGTGAAAGCCAGTCCTACCACAATATCGCTCAGCAAATCGGTCATGATGCGTCTGAACTGTTATTTCTGTCTGATATTCACCAGGAGCTGGACGCGGCGGCTGAAGCAGGCTGGCGCACCCTGCAATTAATTCGCGGCGAGGCGGATAGCGAAAGTCGCCATCGTCAGGTAAACGATTTTTCCCAGATTAACCCGGAGTCGATTTAGGATGAGTGCACTGACCATTTTTACCGATACTGAAGCCAGCCAGCCGGTGTGGCACAGCACCGATGCAGAAGCGATTCGCGAGCGTCTCAACGCCAAAGGCGTCCGTTTTGAGCGCTGGCAGGCCGATCGCGATCTGGGTGCTAACCCGGATTCTGACACGGTGATTAACGCCTACCAGCATGCGATTGATCGTCTGGTGGCGGAGAAAGGCTATCAGAGCTGGGATGTGCTGAGCATGCGTGCGGATAACCCGCAGAAAGAAGCGCTGCGCAGTAAGTTTCTTAACGAACATACCCACAGCGAAGATGAAGTGCGTTTCTTTGTCGAAGGTTCCGGTTTGTTCTGCCTGCATCTTGATGGTCAGGTGTATCAGATTCTGTGTGAAAAACAGGACCTGATTTCCGTGCCAGCCGGAACGCCGCACTGGTTCGATATGGGTTCTGAACCACACTTCACCGCGATCCGTATCTTCGATAATCAGGAAGGCTGGATTGCCAATTTCACCGGCGATAGCATTGCGGATGCGTATCCGCGCCTGGCCTGATAATTTGCTGACTCGTAACGGCGCGATAAATCGCGCCGTTACCACCGTGCTTCATTTATGGTTGAAATATACCTTCCTGAACCTGCTCAGGCGTCACCACGCCGGTATCCAGCACCCAGCCACTGATAAGCTGAGCGGGGGTCACATCAAATGCCGGGTTGTAAACAGCGGCATTCTCCGGTGCCCATTGCACGCTGCCAAAACTGCCGGATACGCCGGTGACTTCGCTGGCGGCACGCTGTTCAATTGGAATTGCGTCTCCGTTCGGGCACAGGCGGTCCAGCGTGGTATGCGGTGCAGCCACATAGAACGGAACGCCGTGATAATGCGCCAGCACCGCCAGACTATAGGTGCCGATTTTGTTCGCCACATCGCCATTGGCAGCGATGCGATCCGCACCGACCCAAATCGCATCCACCACGCCGCGCGCCATCAGGCTGGCGGCCATCGAATCGGTGATCAGGTGATAAGGAATCCCCAGTTCACCCAGCTCCCAGGCGGTAAGGCGGCCACCTTGCAACAGCGGGCGGGTTTCATCCACCCAGACATTTTTCACTTTGCCCTGCTGATGCGCATGGGCGATCACTCCGAGCGCGGTGCCGACACCCGCCGTCGCCAGGCCGCCGGTGTTGCAGTGGGTCAGCAACTGGCTGCCCGGTGTGACCAGTGCGCTCCCCGCGCGGGCGATGTTGTCGCACAGTTGTTTATCTTCCGCCACCAGACGCAGCGCTTCTGCCGTCAGTGCGGTGACAAAATCGTTCTCTGCCAGCGCCACTTTCATGCGGTCCAGATTGTTCATCAGGTTGACCGCCGTCGGGCGTGCTGCCCGCAGCACCTCCAGCGCCTCCGCCAGACCGGATCTGTTCATCCCTTGTCCGGCCAGCAGCGCCAGCAGCAGACTGGCGGAAAGGCCAATCAGCGGTGCGCCACGCACACGTAACGCGTGGATATGAGCTACCAGCTGCGCGACATCGTGCGCGGGTAGCCAGTTTTTCTGCTGCGGCAATGCCTGCTGGTCAAGGATCCACAGCTGGTTATCACGAATTTCCAGGCTGGTTGTGCGAAGTGTTTGCATGGTGTGAAATCTCTGTTGCGTTAATGGCGGCTATTGTGCCAACATGCGTGACGGATGTATAGACGTCTGAACGGCTTATTACTTACGATTCACGAGGAACAGGCAATGTCGCAATACCGTACGTTCACCGCTGCCGATGCTGTGGAATATGCAAAACAATTTGGCGGTGTGGACGATCCGTCAGCGCTGGTGAGCGCCGAGGAGATCGGTGATGGGAATCTCAACCTGGTGTTCAAGATTTACGACAATCAGGGCGTCAGCCGTGTGGTGGTGAAACAAGCGCTGCCATATGTTCGTTGCGTGGGTGAATCCTGGCCGTTAACCCTTGACCGCGCACGCCTTGAGGCGCAGACGCTGGTGGAGCACTACAAACATTGCCCGCAGCACACTGTGCATGTCACCCATTATGACGCTGAGCTGGCGGTGATGGTGATGGAGGATCTCTCCAGCCATCATATCTGGCGTGGCGAGCTGGTGAAAGGCGTGTATTATCCGCAGGCCGCCAGTCAGCTGGGCGAATACCTGGCGCAGACCCTGTTCCATACTTCGGATTTCATCCTGCATCCGCATAAGAAAAAAGCGGAAGTGGCGCGCTTTATTAACCCGGAAATGTGTGAAATCACCGAGGACCTGTTCTTTAACGATCCTTACGTCGATCATGAACGCAATAAATACCCGGCGGCGCTGCAATCGCTGGTGGAAAGCCTGCGTAGTGATGACGCACTGCGCATTGCGGTGGCCGGTCTGAAGCATCGCTTCTTCGCCGATGCCGAAGCCTTGCTGCACGGCGATATCCACAGCGGATCAATCTTTGTGGCGGATGGCAGCCTGAAAGCGATTGATGCCGAGTTTGGCTACTTCGGGCCGATTGGTTTTGACGTCGGTACCGCGCTGGGCAACCTGCTGATTAACTACTGCTGCCTGCCGGGTCTGCTGGCCCCGCGTGAAGCGGCGGAAGCGCGTGAACGTCGCCTGAGCGATGTGCATCAGGTATGGAGCACCTTTGCCAGCCGTTTCCTCGAACTGGCGCAGGCCAAAACCACCGATGTGGCGCTGGCGTATCCCGGCTATGCTGCGGCTTTCCTGCGCAAAGTGTGGAGCGACACCATCGGTTACTGCGGCACCGAGTTGATTCGCCGTACCGTGGGTATGTCACATGTCGCTGATTTCAAAAATATTGGCGATGACGCCATGCGTACCGAGTGCATCCGCAACTGCATCACACTGGGGCGCACGCTGATTCTGGCGGCCAACCATATTGATGATGCGGATGGGTTGATTGCCCGCATCCGTCAGGCGAGTTAAATAATAAAGCCTCCCGCCAGGGAGGCTTGTTGATCGTGCCGCGATGCTTATGCTGCTTCGCTGGCGCGTGCGGGTGTTTTAGTTTGTGGCTTTGGCACGGCCAGGGCTTCCGGCGCAAACTCATCCACGTTGATGGCACGCAGACGGCTGGCCTCGGCGCGGGTCAGGATCTTCGCTTCGGCTTCGTCAATCCAGCCCTCTTTCAAACCACGTTGTGCCAGCTGATCCAGCCGGGTGAAGGAAATATTTTTCTTCAGTTGCAGGCACAGACGATCGTGAATCACTTCCGCTGCCATCACATCCTGTAACGCCTGTTCCAGTTGGCCCGCCGGGTTGTGTGCGCTCGGCGTCAGATACTGACCACGACCCAGACGCGTGCGCGTCGCGGAGGGCAGTTGCAGCAGTTTCGCCAGCTTATGATCAAGCTTATCAGACGGGGCCGGACAGTGATGTCCACCGACGAAGATCACCATACGCAGCGCACCGGCGACAAAACGATTTGGGAAGTTGCGCAGCAGGTCGTCAATGGCCGCTTCTGCCTGATGCAGTGCATCCTGGACGCCCCAGTGCACCAGAGGCAGATCGGCTTCGTTACGACCTTCGTCCTCATAACGTTTTAAGGTTGCTGATGCCAGGTAAAGCTGGCTCAGGACATCCCCCAGACGCGCAGAGATGCGCTCACGACGTTTCAGACTGCCGCCCAGCACCGCCATGGCAACATCAGCCAGCAGCGCCAGGTTAGCGCTCAGGCGGTTCATTTGCTGATAATAACGGCGGGTAGCGTCGCGGGTGGGTGTCGCGCTGGTGCGGCCACCGGTCAGACCCAGCCACAGGCTGCGAACTTTATTGCTGCCCACATGGCCGATATGGCTGAACAGCGCACGGTCAAAGGCCGCCAGATCGTTTTTCGCCGCGGCATTCATCTCTTCCAGTACCCACGGATGGCAGCGAATCGCACCCTGGCCGAAGATAATCATGCTACGCGTCAGAATATTGGCCCCCTCGACGGTAATGGCAATCGGTGCGCCCTGGTAGGCACGGGCGAGGAAGTTATTCTCGCCGAGCATGATGCCTTTGCCCCCGGCGATATCCATCGCATCAATGATCGACTGCTGACCGCGATGGGTGCAGTGATATTTGACGATCGCCGACAGCACTGCCGGTTTTTCACCCAGCATAATGCCGCTGGTGATCAGTGTTGCTGCTGCATCCATCACGTAGGCATTTCCGGCAATGCGTGCCAGCGGTTCTTCGATCCCTTCCATTTTGCCGATGGACACTTTGAACTGACGACGAATGTGCGCATAGGCACCGGTCGCCAGCGCGATACTTTTCAGGCTGCCAGTGGAGTTGGACGGCAGGGTGATACCACGTCCTACCGAGAGGCATTCCACCAGCATACGCCAGCCCTGACCGGCCATCGCCGGGCCGCCGATAATGTAATCAATCGGTACGAAGATATCTTTGCCTCGCGTCGGGCCGTTCTGGAACGGCACGTTCAGCGGGAAGTGGCGGTGACCAATTTCCACGCCTGGCGTATGGGTGGGGATCAGCGCGCAGGTAATGCCCAGCTCCTCGGTATTGCCCAGCAGGTGTTCCGGGTCGGAGAGTTTAAAGGCCAGGCCGAGCACGGTAGCAATCGGTGCCAGGGTGATATAGCGCTTGTTCCACGTCAGGCGCATGCCGAGCACTTCTTTGCCCTGCCATTCACCCATACACACCACGCCGGTATCCGGGATGGCTCCGGCATCAGAACCGGCTTCCGGGCTGGTCAGCGCGAAGCAGGGAATTTCGTCGCCGCGTGCCAGTCGTGGCAGGTAGTGATCTTTCTGCGCATCGGTGCCGTAGTGTTGCAGCAGTTCGCCTGGACCGAGAGAGTTAGGCACACCAACGGTGATGGCGAGGATACCGGACACGCCCGCCAGTTTTTGCAGCACGCGCGCCTGAGCATAGGCAGAGAATTCGAGGCCGCCATATTCTTTTTTAATGATCATGGCGAAGAAACGATGTTCTTTCAGATACGCCCACAGCTCCGGCGGCAGATCGGCCATTTCGTGGGTGATCTGAAAATCATTCGCCATACGGCAGGCTTCTTCTACCGGGCCATCGAGAAAGGTTTGTTCCTCTTCTGTCAGACGTGGCTGTGGATAGTTGTGCAGTTTCTGCCAGTCCGGCTTGCCGCGGAACAGATCACCTTCCCACCAGGTAGTACCGGCGTCGATGGCTTCTTTTTCAGTACGCGACATCGGCGGCATCACTTTCTGAAAGCTGTGCAGCATCGGCTTCGAAAACATACTGCGACGCATCGCGGGCAGGTTAAAGGGTAACAGGATTATGGCGAGCGGCAGCAGCAGCCAGGGCGTCCACAACCCGCTGAAGGCGAGGGCTGCGGTCCACAACAACAGGATAGCGCTGCTGAAACGCAGGGAAAGTTGATGGTAGAAGAGGGCGCTAATCAATATCAGCGTCGCAACGATTGAGGCAACCAGCATAATGAACCGCTCCGTAAGTTGTAAGAGGTCTGACCTGTTATGTATAGAGGTTTAGAGCAGCGCTGGAAATTTATCAATTTGTTTACAACACAATTACAACCCAACTCACAAAATCGCCGGGATAGGTTGATCTGACACACGACTTCACGCTTTTTACCCTTCAGGGCCGGGCTTTCACCTGCGCCTGTGCTTTGCGCCTCCACGCCATTCCGTTAAACTTGCAGGGGTCAATCTTTCCTCTAAAGGACATCCCTATGTATCAGGACATTATCCGGTCAGAACTTAATGAAGCCGCCGATACGCTGAACAATTTCCTCAGCAATGAAGCCAACATCCATGCGATTCAGCGCGCGGCAGTGTTGCTGGCGGATAGCTTCAAAGCGGGTGGCAAAGTGCTCTCCTGCGGCAACGGCGGCTCGCATTGCGATGCCATGCACTTCGCCGAGGAGCTGACCGGGCGCTATCGTGAAAACCGTCCTGGCTACCCGGCGATTGCCATCTCTGACGTCAGCCATCTTTCCTGCGTCAGCAATGACTTTGGTTACGATTACGTGTTCTCGCGTTATATTGAAGCGGTGGGGCGTCCGGGCGATGTGCTGCTTGGCTTGTCTACGTCCGGCAATTCCGCCAACATCATCAAGGCGGTGGAAGCGGCGCGTGCGCAGGGGATGAAGGTCATCACCCTGACTGGCAAAGACGGCGGCAAAATGGCCGGTACCGCAGACATTGAAATCCGTGTGCCGCATTTTGGTTATGCTGACCGCATTCAGGAAATTCATATCAAAGTCATCCATATCCTGATGCTGCTGATTGAAAAAGAGATGGTGAAGTAAGTCGTGGCTTTTCCTCCCACGCCGGTGGGAGGATTTTACTAAGGCGGTAGCTATGTGCGAATTGCTCGGGATGAGCGCCAATGTCCCCACGGATATCTGTTTTAGTTTTACCGGGCTGGTGCAGCGTGGTGGTGGGACCGGACCGCACAAAGATGGCTGGGGCATCACCTTTTATGAAGATAAAGGCTGCCGCACCTTCAAAGATCCGTTGCCGAGCTATAACTCGCCGATTGCCCGTTTGGTGCAGGAATATCCAATCAAATCACATTCGGTGGTGGCGCATATTCGCCAGGCCAACCGCGGTGAAGTGTCACTGGAAAATACCCATCCGTTTACCCGCGAGCTGTGGGGCCGTAACTGGACCTACGCCCATAACGGTCAGTTGAAAGGCTATCGTCAACTGGAGACCGGTCATTTCCGCCCGGTGGGGGAAACCGACAGTGAAAAAGCCTTCTGCTGGATCCTGCATAAACTGACCCAGCGTTATCCGCGCACGCCCGGCAACTGGCCAGCGGTGTTTCGCTATATCGCGGAGCTGGCGGCGGAGTTACGGCAGAAAGGGGTGTTTAACATGCTGCTGTCGGATGGACGTTATCTGATGGCGTTCTGTTCCACCAATCTGTTCTGGATCACCCGTCGCGCGCCGTTTGGCAAAGCCAAGCTGCTCGATCAGGATGTGGAGATTGATTTTCAGCAGCAGACTACGCCGCAGGATGTGGTGACGGTGATTGCTACGCAACCGCTGACGGGGAATGAAACCTGGCACCGGATAGTGCCAGGCGAGTGGGTATTATTTTGCCTGGGAGAGCGCCAGGAATGATTTTGAAGCAGCGTCTGGCGCGGTCATTACCGCCGGGCTGCTGTTTACCGCGTACTGGCCGCTGCCGGTGACGTTCACCGTCGGTGGCTGGTGGTACTTCGCAAAGTACGCATAACCCGGCTGCAGCTGACGCCAGAAGCTGGCGTAAGTAGAGTAGCGGTGACGCTGCATGTTGCTGTCGGTCATACGGAACGGGAAGATGCCTAACGACACTTCTTCCTGCCCGTTACGCAGCGCAGCGTTAACGTAGGTGTAGATCTCATCCATATAGGCGTTGGTCATGGCATAGCAGCCAATGGATTTACAGTCGCCGTGGATCATCAGATATTTGCCGCTGTAACCATTGTCACGGTCAAATTGGTTCGGAAAACCGGTATTAATCGCGCGATAATAATGGCTATCCGGTTTTAACTGATTCAGTTTGACGCTATAAAAACCTTCCGGGCTTTTAAAATCCCCTTCGCGGCGCTTGGGACCCAAACCGCCAGAGAAATTACAAATGCGGTAGCTATCCAGCAGACGATATTCATTACCGATCTTGCCGTACAGTTCCAGCGTACGCTCTTCCTTGAAAATCTGAATATAAACCGGGGTGCCAAGTAATTGTTTTTTTAGTTCTTTGCTTACCGGAGCCTCGGGGTTAACTGGCTCGGGATTGATTGCCCAGCTAAGGACCGGCATAAAAATCATCGCAAGCAAGAATGCGATTCTGCCCATTCTGTGTGTACCTTGAAGTGAAGAGGAACTCTGACGCATAACGTCTCTTATTGCATTATCGGAAATATCCGCTACCGCAGCGCAACATTAACATTGTCTGGCGTTTAATCAAGCCAGTGTCTGAGAAAATAGCCATTTACCTCAGGGATTACGGCGATAAATTTGTAAACTTTAATGCGTGCCCCGACAAATATTGCTGATATTTTGCAGTGCTGTATACTTATCCAGTATCTGGAGGGGGTATGCGTAAGATCATTCATGTCGATATGGACTGCTTTTTTGCAGCGGTTGAAATGCGCGACGATCCCTCTTTGCGTGATATCCCGATCGCCATTGGTGGCAGCCGAGTGCAACGTGGCGTGATCAGCACCGCTAACTATCCGGCGCGGGAGTATGGCGTGCGCAGCGCGATGCCCACCGCCACGGCGCTGAGACTCTGCCCACATCTGCGTCTGTTGCCCGGTCGCTTCGAAGCCTATAAAGAAGCCTCCCGCCAGATCCGTGCGATCTTTTCGCGTTATACCTCTTTAATTGAACCGCTGTCGCTGGATGAAGCTTACCTTGATGTCACTGATAGCCCGCATTGTCAGGGGTCTGCAACGCTAATGGCACAGGCGATTCGCGCCGATATTCTGCGGGAAACCCAGCTGACCGCTTCGGCAGGTATCGCGCCAATCAAGTTTCTCGCCAAAATTGCTTCCGACCTGAACAAACCGAATGGCCAGTTCGTGATCACGCCGCAGGTGATGCCTGATTTTCTGCTGACGCTGTCGCTAAGCAAAATCCCCGGCGTCGGCAAGGTGTCGGCAAAAAAACTGGAAGAGATGGGCCTGCGTACCTGCGGAGATGTACAGCAGGCGGATTTGGCGCAGCTCCTTAAACGCTTCGGCAAATTTGGCCGGGTGTTATGGGAACGCAGCCACGGTATCGACGAGCGCGGCGTAGTGGTGGAGCGGGAACGTAAATCACTCGGCGTTGAGCGTACCCTGATGGAAGATATTCATAGCTGGGAACAATGCCTTGAAATCATTGATTATCTCTACGAGGAGCTGGATCGCCGCTTGACGCAGATTCGCCCGGACAAGTTAATCGCCCGTCAGGGAGTAAAACTGAAGTTCAATGATTTCCAGCTGACGACCCAGGAGCATATCTGGCCGGTGCTGAATAAAGAGGACATGATTGCGGTGGCGCGCAAAACCTGGGACGAACGCCGTGCCGGGCGGGGTGTCCGGCTGGTGGGGCTGCATGTGACGCTGGTGAATCCACAGCTGGAGAGGCAGTTATTATTGGGATTGTCGTAGCGGCGCGATAAACCGCGCCGCTCCAGCCATTATTTGTTGCCGTACTTCGCTTCCAGCGTGGCAAACCACGGTGCGACGAAATCGTGGTTCTCACCCCAGCCTGGGATGATTTTGCTCAGCGATGCCACGTTTACCGCACCCTGCTCGCTGTTCAACTGCTGCTGAGTAATCGAGGAAGCCTTAAACTCGTAGCTCGCGGGGGTGCTTTCACCAGCAATCTTATTCGCCACCAGACGCATATTCACCGCGCCAATGGTTTTCGGATCGACTGCCACAGTCTGCACCCACGGGCTATTCTTCTCGTGCATCAGCTGCAGATCCTGGTTGGAGACGTCAATGCTGTACAGCTTGATCTCAGTACGGCCATTCTCCTGCAACGCTTTGTAGGCACCCTGGCTGAAGGCATCCCAGGAGCCCCAGATCGCATCAATTTTGCCTTTCGGGTACTTCGCCAGAATCGCACCAATCTTGTTAGCGGTATCGCCCTGCACGTCAGAAGAGACCGCACCGATTGACTCCAGCTGATGGATGCCCGGATTTTCCTTCATCAGTTTTTCATACACCACCTGACGACGATCCATGGCCGGGAAGCCTGCGACCCACAATTTGACGATGTTCGCCTTGCCGTTAAAGTCTTTGATCAACTGACCAAGGGATTCCTGCGCCAGTGAGGCGTCATTCTGGGCGGTGACCGTCACGCCGTTCACCGGCGTATCAACCGGGGTATCAAACACCGACACCTTAATACCAGCATCAGCAATGCGTTTTACCAGCGCGGTGGAGTAGGGTTCTTTGCCATGCGACAGAATAATGCCGTCATATTTCTGGCTGATCGCCTGGCTGACGAAGTCCTGGAAACGTGCGTCATCACCGTTGCTCAGGAAGGTGCTGACTTTGAAGCCCAGCTTACGTCCCTGCTGGATGGCACCAGCAACAAACTGGGTGGTGTTATCGTCAGAGCCGAGGTTACGGATAATGGCGATACGCACCGGTCCCTGGTGATTAGCGATGGCGGCAGGCACCGGTACTACGGTGTCGGCAAAGGCGGCGCTGACATTCAGCAGGCCTACGGCCAGCAGTGAAAGGGTGATTTTTTTCATGTTGTTCTCTTTCTTCAGGGAAGCGCCTTAGCGGCGCTGAATATAGGTAATCGCCAGGGCCAGAGCCAGCACCAGGCCTTTAATAATGTCCATGGCGTAGTAGGGCACGGAAAGCATCACCAGTCCGTTTTGCAGCACGCCAAGGATGATCGCGCCGACCAGGGTTCCGAGTGCATTCGGTTTGCCGGAACCGGCCAGCGAGAAGCCGATCCAGGCCGCCGCCACCGCATCCATCAGGTACCCGCCACCGGCATTCACCTGGGAGGAACCAATACGCGAAGCCAGCAGAATGCCGCCGACCCCGGCCAGCAGTGAAGAGATGACATAAGCCAGCACGCGATAACGGTTAGTCCGGATGCCGGAGAGACGAGCGGCTTCCGGATTGCCGCCGAGGGCATACATGCGACGGCCATGTTTGGTGAGCGACAGCGCCAGCTGTGCCACCACGGTCACCACCAGCATAATGATGACGATGGTGGGGACCTGGCCGAGCAGGTTAAAACCGGCCGGAATGGTACCTTCCGCCATATCCCCGTTCGGCATCACCATATTTTCGGTAATGGAGCCGCCAAAGCTGTAGGTCATCGCCACGCCCTGGACCACAAACAGCGTCGCGAGGGTCGCCAGCATGTCAGGGATGCGCAGAATCACAATCAGGAAGCTGTTAAACAGCCCGACCAGGGTACACAGCAGCAGGGTGATGACGATGGCTTCGGTGGAATTGAAGCCGTACCAGACGAACAGCGAAATCACCAGCGCATTCGCCAGCGAGGCGGTAGAGCCGACAGACAGGTCAAAGCCGCCAATGGTCAGCGAAATCGACACGCCAATCGCAATGACTGTGACAATCGCGATGGAGCGCAGAATGTTGATGATGTTGGTGGGCTCAAGGAAGCTGTCTGAGGCGAGGCCAAATGCGGCGATCAGGATCACCACCGTCAGCAACATGCCCCATTTATAGAGAAAATCAAACAGCTGATGGCGCAGAGAAGGCTGCGGGTTCAGGATTATATCTTTGCTGCTCACGCAGGGGTTCCTCCGGTGGAATAAAGCAAAAGCGTCTCTTCTGTGGCCTCACGTCCTTCCATTTCTGCCACAATGCGCCCGTCCCAGAGCACACAAATTCGGTCACACAGGCCTACCAGCTCGGAAAACTCACCCGAGGCATAGATGATGCCTTTGCCTTCCCGCGCTAATCCGTCGATCAGGCTGAACAAATCGGTTTTGGCCTTGATATCGACCCCTTTGGTCGGTTCATCAAAAATCAGCACATCGGCGTTATTACGCAGCCATTTACCAATCGCCACTTTCTGCTGATTCCCACCCGACAGACGGCGCAGCGTTTGTGCCGGTCCGGTGGTGCGCACGTTGAGGCGGTTAATCACCTCTTCCGCCCAGCGCCACGCTTGACGATGGCCGAACAGGCTCCAGCGCGAAAAACTGCTATCGGCGCTGACGCTGAGGTTCATCGTCACCGATTCATCGATAAAGATGCCTTCTTTACGGCGTTCTTCCGGTACCAGCGCCATGCGGTTTTCCACCGAGTCATGCGGTGAACGCGGACGCCACGGTTTGCCATGCAATTCGCCGTGGTTGACGCGACTTTTGCTGGCACCAAACAGCGCTTTGCACAGCTCGGTTTTACCGGCTCCGGCTAATCCGGCGATACCGAGGATTTCACCTTTATGCAGGCGCAGCGAAATATCCTGGAGCAACTGGTCATCATGCAGGCCTTCCACCGCCAGCAGTAGCGGCTGTTGCTGACGTTCACTGCGCGGCGGATAAACATCGGTCAGTTGGTGGCCGAGCATCTTCTCCACGATCTGTTCGCCGCTCAGTGCCGCCATCGGGGCGGTTTCGATCAGGCGTCCATCGCGCAGCACGGTCAGCTGGTCGCAAATCGCTTTCAGTTCGTGAATGCGGTGGGAAATAAACACCACGCCGATGCCATTGCCCTGTAAACGACGCACCACGCTAAACAGACGCTCGCTTTCATGCTGGTCGAGCGGCGCGGTCGGTTCATCAAGAATCAGGAAGCGGCAGTGATGGGAGAGGGCGCGGGCCAGCAAAATCTGCTGCTTTTCCGCCAGCGAGCAACGTTCCACCAGGCGTTTGACGTCAATATTCACTTCCAGCTGGGCCAGCAGGGCGTGCGCCTGACGGCGGATTTCACCCCAGCGATAGCCGTGACCCGGTTCGGCCAGCTGATCAAGCAGGATGTTTTCCGCCACGCTGAGCTGTGGCACCAGGGCCACGTCTACTTCCTGCTGCACCAGATGGATGCCCAGCTTTTTGGCATCACGCGGTGAGCGGATGGTGACGGGTACATCATCGAGCAGGATCTCGCCGTGATAATGGCTGTGTGCGCCAGAGAGCACCGCCATCAGCGTCGATTTGCCCGCACCGTTGGCACCGGTCAGTGCATGCACCGAGCCGCCGTGGGTGACAAAGTCCACCTCGGTCAGCGCGGCAAAACCGCCAAAAGCGATGGAGATATTACGCATCTCCAGGCGGTTAATCACACTCATGGACGGGGCCTTTTAAAGAGAGAATTGGGCGCATTTTTTCCTGAACATCCAGGCTCGGCAACAAACGAAAGCGCATAAGCTAGCACAAAATCTTATTAGCCATCCAGACATCTGGGTGTAACGGCGTCTAAAACTGGCAGGAAGCTGACAGGGTAGTGAAAGAGGGTAGTGAGGTTAGAATTTATCAGCATATTATGCTGGTTTGTTAACAGGCATAAAAAAACCAGGCCGAAGCCTGGTTAGTTACTTAAAGAAATAATTACACTTTTTCTGGTACCACGTTAAGCAGTGAGGTCAGTAATTGCCAGTAAAGGCCAACGCTGGCGACATGTACCTGCTCATCCGGGGAATGCGGGCCGGTAATGGTTGGGCCGATGGAAACCATATCCATGTCAGGATAAGGTTTCTTGAACAGGCCACATTCCAGACCGGCGTGGATCACCTGGATGTTCGGCGTTTTGCCAAACAGCGCTTCGTAGGTCTTACGCGTCAGCGCCATGATCGGCGAATCAGCATCCGGCTGCCAGCCCGGGTAGCCGCCTTTTGGCGCGGTTTTGGCACCGGCCAGTTCACCCAGTGAGGTCAGCACTTCCACCACGTAATCTTTACCGGTATCGATCAGCGAACGAATCAGGCAGATGATCTCGGCATTATCCTGATTCATGGTCACGACGCCGACGTTGAGCGAGGTTTCCACCACGCCTTTGGCCACGTCTGAATTGCGGATCACGCCGTTCGGGGTGGTGTTGAGCAGGTTAAGGAAACGATCGCGGCAGTCAGTGGTCAGCGCCTGGCCCTGATGCGCCAGCGGTTCGCTCAGCAGCGTGATGTTTTTTTCTTTAATACCCAGCTCGTTTTGCAGCGTGGCCTGGAAATGTGCCGCAGCAGATTTCAGGGCATCCACTTTGTGGCTGTCGATAGCCAGGGTGGCAAAAGCTTCACGCGGGATAGCGTTACGCAGCGTACCGCCAGTGAATTCGATCAGACGCACATCCAGATCGCGCGCATGTGCTGCCAGGAAGCGTGCCAGCAGCTTGTTGGCGTTGCCCAGGCCCAGATGGATATCCGCACCAGAGTGACCGCCTTTCAGTCCTTTCAGCGTCAGACGCAGGGATTCATAACCGGCTGGCACCGCTTCACGCGTCAGGGGCAGGGTGGTGATAAAATCGATACCACCAGCGCAACCCATATAGATCTCACCTTCTTCTTCTGAGTCGGTGTTGATCAGAATATCGGCCTGCAGCCAGTTTGGCTGTAAACCAAAGGCGCCATCCATACCGGATTCTTCCGTCATGGTCAGCAGCACTTCAATCGGGCCGTGTGTCAGGCTGTTGTCGGCCAGCACCGCCAGCGCCGATGCCATACCGATACCGTTATCGGCACCCAGCGTGGTACCACGTGCTTTCACCCATTCGCCATCCACATACGGCTGAATCGGGTCTTTGGTGAAGTCATGCACCGTGTCATTGTTCTTTTGCGGCACCATGTCGAGGTGAGCCTGCAGCGCGACCGGAGTGCGTTTTTCCATGCCTTTGGTAGCGGGTTTACGAATCAGGATATTTCCGACCTGATCGCGTTCCACCCAAAGTCCCTGCTCTTTGGCCCAGCCGACAATGTATTCGGCCAGGGCTTCTTCATGGTAAGACGGGTGTGGAATGGAGCAGATTTTGGCGAAAATATCCCACAGTGGCTGGGGTGAAAGTTGCGACAATTCAGACACAACGCGTCTCCTGTGTCAGCGTGGCGGACGAGCCGCTCGCACGCGGGGTTCCAGTGAAAGATCGCCGTCAGCTCATCTGACGTGATGGGGCTGAGAATACCACTGTTTCTGACAGGGTGCGTAATCAGCCGCGCTAAAAAGCCGCAACCGATGCGTCAGATGCTGGTTTTTAACGCGACAGATCCTTATAATCTCGCGCAACCTTTTCCCCCTTGCACATTTTTAAGCCAACTTCAATTGGCCGGGACTCCTTTTATGAGCGAAAAATACGTCGTCACCTGGGACATGCTACAGATCCATGCCCGTAAACTGGCCCAGCGCCTGCTTCCTGTGGAACAGTGGAAAGGTATCATCGCGGTCAGCCGTGGTGGTCTGGTTCCGGCATCGCTGCTGGCGCGTGAACTGGGTATTCGCTATGTCGATACCGTGTGCATCTCCAGCTACGATCACGATCATCAGCGTGAAATGACCGTGCTGAAGCGTGCCGAGGGCGATGGTGAAGGATTTGTGGTCATTGACGACCTGGTGGATACTGGCGGCACCGCGCAGGCGATCCGTGATATGTATCCCAAAGCACGTTTTGTCACCATTTTTGCTAAGCCTGCTGGCCGTGCTCTGGTGGACGACTATATTGTCGATATTCCGCAGAACACCTGGATAGAACAGCCGTGGGACATGGGCGTGGTCTACATTCCCCCCATCGTTAAAAGCTGATTGATGCAACGCAAACAACGCCCGGTTTCGCCGGGCGTTGTGCTTTCTGGATATCGCACAGCACCGCAGTGTGCAGTAAACTGATCCCTGCCGTGACTGCCGCAGGAAAGAGAGTTTACGATGCCCAGCAAAAATCTCAGCGAAGAGCTATTTAAGCCGCGTTTCAAACATCCTGAAACCTCCTCACTGGTGCGACGAGAGCACCATCACCCCATCCAGGTTCATACCGCACTGGAGGGCGACACCCAGCATTGCTGGTATCGCATGCTGAATAAGCTGCTGTGGACCTGGCGTGGACTGTCTCCGCAGGAAATCAGCGAAGTGCTGGCGCGTATCGCCATCTGCAATCTTGAACATACCAGCGATGCCCTGTTGGATACGGTGATTGGCTACCGTGGCGGTAACTGGAACTTCGAGTGGACGAAGCAGGCAGGGATGTGGCAGCAGGAAGCGATGCAGTGCGAAAACCATGATCTGGCGGGTCAGCACTGGCTGCATGCAGCAAACCTCTACAGCCTTGCGGCTTATCCTTATATTAAAGGCGATGAATTGGCCGATCAGGCTCAGGTGCTCGCCAATCATGCCTATGAAGAAGCCACCCAGCGGCTGGCTGGCGAATTGAAAACTCTGACCTTTCCTATCAGTGGCGGCAGTCCGGTGACGGGCTTCCTGCATATGCCGGCGCAGGCGCAGGCACCGTATCCGACGGTGATGTTATGCGGTGGCCTGGATTCGTTGCAGATTGACCATTATCGCCTGTTCCACGATTACCTCGCACCGCGCGGCATCGCGATGCTGACGCTGGATATGCCATCGGTCGGCCTGAGCAGTAAATGGACGCTGAACCAGGACACCAGCCAGCTGCATCAGCAGGTACTGCGTGAGCTGAGTAACGTGCCATGGATTGATCACACCCGCGTGGGGTTGTTTGGTTATCGTTTTGGGGCCAATGTGGCGACGCGACTCGCCTATCTGGAAGTGCCGCGCCTGCGTGCCGTGGCGACGCTGGGAGCGATGGTGCACGGCGTGTTTGTCGATGAACAGCGTCAGGACCAGCTGCCGGATATGTATATGGATATGCTGGCAAGCCGTCTTGGCATGTCGTCCACCCCGGACAGCAATCTGCGCACGGAACTCAATCGTTACTCCCTGAAAGTGCAGGGCCTGCTGGGACGCCGTACGCCGATACCGATGCTGGCGGCGTACTGGAACAACGATCTGTTTAGCCCCGAAGAGGATGCGCGGATGATTGTCAACTCCTCGGCGCAGGGTAAAGCCCTGTTGATTCCGGCTGCGCCGGTTTTCAGCAGTTTCGACAAAGCGCTAAATCAGATTTGCGACTGGCTGGCAAAGCAGTTAAAAGACTAAGTAGCGATCGTTAAAAGGTCTGTTAACCAGTTAAGGGAGAATTAGCATGTCGTTACCGAGTGGTCACCCCCGTAGTCGCCTGCTTAAGCGTTTTACTGAGCTGGGGCCCTATATCCGCGAAGGGAAATGCGCAGAAACACGCTTCTTTTTCGATTGCCTGGCCGTGTGCATCAATGTGAAACCGGCACCGGAAAGCCGTGAGTTCTGGGGCTGGTGGATGGAACTGGAAGCGCAGGAAGATCACTTCACCTACCAATACACGTTTGGTATGTTTGATAAAGCGGGGAACTGGAGTGCCTCAGCGATCAAGGGCAAAGACAATAACGCCAGAGTAGAAGAGACGCTGCGCAACTTCCACGAGCGTCTTAAAGCCACACTTCATGAACTGAAGCTGGATCTCAAACCTGCTGCTGGATTTGATGAGCAGCCGGTAAAATTAAGCGCCTGACGGCGATAAAAAAAGGGCAGGTGATGAGCCTGCCCTTGGTTTCAGACACATTGAGGGTAAAGCTAAATCAGAACTGGTAAGTCATACCCACAGCCACGACGTCGTCGCTGTTGAGTGCCAGTTTGTTGTCGTCAGACAGCTGGTTGATCTTGTAATCCACCATCACAGACATGTTTTTGTTGAAGTAGTAAGTCGCACCCACGTCGATGTATTTCACCAGGTCGGCATCGCCGATACCGTTTTCGATATCTTTGCCTTTGGTCTGTACGTAACCCAGTGACGGACGCAGGCCGAAATCAAACTGATACTGTGCAACCAATTCGATGTTTTGTGCTTTGTTCGCTGCACCAGAAACTGACGCACCCTGATAAGTCCCGCTGATTGGGGTCATGTTGCGGGTTTCGGTGTAGATAGCCGCCAGATACACGCTGTTGGCGTCATATTTCAGACCAGCACCCCAGGATTCAGCTTTCTGGCCTTTACCGTAGGTACGGGCTTCCTGCTGATTGGTACGGTCAGAAGAAGTGATGGCACTGATCGCGCTGATGCCGGTATCACCAAAGCTATAACCCAGTGATGCACCGTAACCGTCGCCATTCTGACGAGAAGTATCGGTGGCGCTACCACGGGCGTTGGCGCTGGTGGAATCGTTTTTGCCCTGGTATTGCAGCGCGAAGCGCAGACCATCAACCAGGCCAAAGAAGTTGTTGTTACGGTAAGTGGCTACGCCAGTAGCACGCTGAGTCATGAAGTTATCCGCACGCGCAGTACCGTCGCCGCCGAATTCCGGGAATACGTCAGTCAGACCTTCCACGTCATACAGCACGCCGTAGTTACGACCGTAGTCGAATGAACCGTACTGGCTGAATTTCAGACCGGCAAAGCCCAGACGGGTTTTGTTGCCGGTGTTAGCGTCTGAACCTTCAGAGTTGTTGACGTTGTACTGATATTCCCACTGGCCGTAACCGGTCATCAGGTCGTTGATCTTTGTCTGACCTTTGAAGCCGATACGAACATAGGATTTGTCACCGTTTGAGCTTGCGTTATCGCTCATGTAGTTTTCGGCTTTAACTTTGCCGTAGAAGTCCAGTTTGTTACCGTCTTTGTTATAAACTTCAGCGGCATGCGCGGTTGAAGCCAGAGCCAGCGCGGATACGACTAATGCCAGTTTGCTTTTCATCATTTTGCTATCAATCCCAATGAGTAAAATTTGTTGTGCTCGTGAAAGAGCTTGTAATAAAACACGGGGACTTTTTACCGGTTAGCGATGAAAGTTTTATGACAGTTTTTCTGATTTCTTGTTAATCGCGAACTTTTGGTCTACCGCATTGTCCGGGGATTTTTGTGCTTTTCCCCCGGCGGCTGTTGGCTTCCTTGCTCACTCCTGATAAAACGTCCCTTCGCAGAACTTTTTTCTTATATGGCAGGAAAAACATGAGTGGCAGTCAGACCCTTGTGGTCAAGTTGGGTACCAGCGTTCTTACCGGCGGTTCACGTCGGCTGAATCGGGCGCATATGGTGGAGTTGGTTCGTCAGTGTGCGCAGCAGCACGCGGCGGGACATCGTATTGTTATCGTCACCTCGGGCGCGATGGCGGCCGGGCGCGAACACCTGGGTTACCCTGAACTGCCACCTACCATCGCCTCAAAGCAGCTGCTGGCTGCGGTGGGGCAGAGCCGTCTGATCCAACTGTGGGAACAGCTGTTTTCGATTTACGGCATTCATATCGGGCAGATGCTGCTGACGCGTGCTGATATGGAAGACCGTGAGCGTTTCCTATACGCACGCGACACGCTGCGCGCGTTGCTTGATAACCATATCGTGCCGGTTATCAACGAAAACGATGCTGTTGCCACTGCCGAAATTAAAGTTGGCGATAATGATAATTTGTCGGCGCTGGCCGCCATGCTGGCGGGTGCTGACAAGCTGCTGCTGCTGACCGATCAACAGGGGCTGTTCACGGCCGACCCGCGCAATAATCCGGAAGCATCGCTTATCAGCGATGTGCATCAGATTGACGATGCGCTGCGCACGCTGGCTGGTGGTAGCGTCTCGGGTCTCGGGACCGGTGGGATGGCGACCAAGCTACAGGCGGCGGATGTTGCCTGTCGTGCGGGTATCGATGTGATTATCGCCGCAGGCAGCCGCAGCAACGTGATTGGCGAGGTGATCGACGGGAAACCGGTTGGCACCCGCTTCCACGCGCAGCAAACGCCACTGGAAAACCGTAAGCGCTGGATCTTTGGTGCGCCACCGGCCGGTGAAATTACCGTGGATGACGGCGCGCTGACCGCGATTCTTGAACGCGGCAGCTCGTTACTGCCAAAAGGCATCCGTGAGGTGCAGGGCAACTTCTCACGTGGGGAAGTGATCCGTATTCGCAGCCTTGAAGGGCGTGATATTGCCCATGGCGTAACACGTTATAACAGCGATGCGATGCGCATGATCGCCGGACATCACAGCCAGCAGATCAGCGAGATCCTCGGTTACGAATATGGCCCGGTAGCCGTGCACCGTGACGATATGATCGTCAGTTAAGGAGCGATTGATGTTAGAAGAAATGGGTAAAGCGGCGCGTGCGGCGTCGTACAAACTGGCGGAACTCTCCACCGCAGAAAAAAATCAGGTGTTGCTGACTATCGCCGATCGGCTGGAAGCGGAAAGCGCCGATATCCTTGCGGCGAATGAGCAGGATCTGGCTGATGCGCGCCAGAATGGCATGAGTGCCGCGCTGCTGGATCGTCTGACGCTCAATCCACAGCGCCTGAAAGGCATTGCTGATGATGTCCGTCAGGTGTGCCGTCTGGCCGATCCGGTCGGACAACTGATTGATGGCGGGTTGCTCGATAGCGGCCTGCGTATTGAGCGCCGCCGGGTACCCTTAGGCGTGGTAGGAGTGATTTATGAAGCACGTCCTAACGTCACGGTGGATGTTGCCTCGCTGTGCCTGAAAACCGGTAACGCAGCGATTCTGCGTGGCGGTAAAGAAACTTATCGTACTAACGCGGCGACGGTGCGGGTGATTCAGAACGCGCTGGTGCAACACGGCTTACCGGCGGGCGCCGTCCAGGCAATTGAGAACCCGGATCGTGAACTGGTTAATCAGCTGCTGAAGCTGGATCGCTATGTCGATATGCTGATCCCGCGCGGTGGTGCCGGGTTGCACAAACTCTGCCGTGAAAACTCGACCATTCCGGTGATCACCGGGGGGATTGGGGTGTGCCATCTGTATCTTGATGAAACCATGGACACAGAAGCGGCGCTGACGGTAATCGTCAACGCTAAAAAGCAGCGCCCGAGTGCCTGTAACTCACTGGAAACACTGCTGATCCATCGTGACCAGACCGAGCGTTTCCTGACTGCTTTCCTGCAACGTATGGCGCAGGAAAACATTGCATTGCATGCTGATGAGAACATCATCGCACTGGTGCAGAACGGTCCGGCCAGCGTGGTGGCGGTTAAGGCTGCCGAATATGACGATGAATGGCTGTCGAACGATCTGAATATCAAGCTGGTGGATAGCATTGATGAGGCGATTGACCATATTCGGCTTCATGGTACTCAGCACTCGGATGGCATCCTGACACGCAGCATCGGCAACGCCAACCGTTTCGTGAATCAGGTCGATTCGTCGGCGGTTTACGTTAATGCCAGCACGCGCTTCACCGATGGCGGCCAGTTTGGTCTGGGGGCCGAGGTCGCGGTCAGTACGCAGAAACTTCATGCGCGTGGGCCAATGGGCCTCGAAGCCTTAACCACCTACAAATGGATTGGCTGGGGCAACGATACGCCACGCGGTTGATGTTTAATCAGAGTAAAACAAGCATCCTGAAAGGGTGCTTTTTTTTTACCTTGGATCCTGGCTTTTCCTGCGCATTTTGACTTTCTGCCATTCATTGCTGATTTGTGACGTCAGTAAGGGGATAATGATCATTCAGTTTGATTGATAAAAGCGGTTAGGTAGTAAACTAGCGGTAATATAAAATGAACTGGTAGCAAAGATAAAAACCCTACTTCGTCTCTACCTGATGGCAGATTATTAACTGATGGTTAAAAAAGACAGTGCAAAACAGGATTTTACTGCCAGGCTGGTTGCTGCATGCGATAGCGCGGGGATTGCTGGACACGGGCGGAACCAACAGATTGCGAAAGCCTTGCAGGCAAGAGGATGCAAAATCTCAGCGCCGGGCGTCTGGAAATGGTTCAACGCCCAATCTATTCCAGATGACAGCAACCTGCTGGCGCTGAGTCAGCTGCTGGATGTGCGCGTGGAATGGTTACAGTATGGTATGGAAAAACCGGCAGCAAGGGTGACTCAGTATCCTTTCAACCAACAGCGGCCCGTATTTCGGGTTGAGAGTCTCGATATCGGACAGCACAGCGCACATGGTATTGCGGCTCGTGACCAACTGCTGGAAACCCTTCAGGCAATCGAATATAGCCCTGACGAAGCACGCCTGTTATTCAACGGGCGATCGGCAGAGCATATCCGTCTGATCGCCATAAACAGTGACTCGATGGCCGGCACGTTTGCGCCGCGTGACCAGCTATTTGTCGATATCAGCGTACAGCGTTTCGATGGCGACGGTATTTACCTGTTTACACTGGATGAGCAGTTTTATCTGAAACGCCTGCAATTACAGCATCACCGTGTCGCGGTTATCTCAGACAACAAACGCTATGAAACCTGGTATCTGACTCTGGAAGAGGCCGCTCGTCTCCAGGTGATTGCCCGGGTTGTCATGAGTCAATCACGCAATTATCAATTTCCCGGTTAGTCTTAACGGTTAAAAATATTCTGGCTGAAATCAGAAATTTAACTGATGGTAAATAAAAAATTAACTATTGGTGTTTGATAAAGCATAAGAATACGTTAATAATTTGAGCATGCAAGGACATCATCGTGGCTGAGGAATAGCCTGCTCTTAAACAATCGAGGCGCTGCACAAGCGCGATGCATACCATCCAAAGTCAGTGGATTTTGGGATGGGGTGGATACGCATGTTGCAGTGTTACCGGTTGTTCTCCGTTGTTACTCTCCCATGCGGCCCCCCCATCGCCAAAGACTCATTCACAGGAGGAGTTATGGCGATTATCCAGTATGGCAAATCTGTATTTCCCGGGAATGCGCGCACGCGTCGACACCGACGCCGTCAGTCTCTCAGTCGTCTGAAGTGCTGCATTGATAACGCGTTTGGCCTGGAACCGATGACGTTAACACTGCGCAATGCAGAGCGCATTTGCCAGCGTCAGCATCTTTCCAGGGTTGAACGGGCCGTCATCGCACCTTTGTTTCTTCGCTGCAAACCAGTCGTGTTTGATCACTGCGGCCTGCCCCATGTTCATCTCTACGCCGTGCGCTAACTCTTAGCCAGCGGTTTTCTCCAGATTTAAGTGGAACACTTCATTTTTCCCATTAATTAACGGCGCTTGAGCGAAGTGCAGATGTGCTGCGGCGTTTTTACGGCTGATTGATCAGCAGGTTTTATGTTTTACGCCGCGCCAAATCAACGAGGAGGATGTTATGAGCCAGATTATTGCCATTTTGAATTTTGAAGAGGGCTATCGGGAAACGCCTTATCTCGATAGTCAGGGGTTCCCGACGGTGGCCGGGGGGATTCGCATCGGTCCAAAAGGGGCCACTCTGAGCAACTATATCTTTTTGGTACCGCGCCTGGTGGGCGATACCTGGAAGCAATTGATTGTTGAAGGCAAGGCCCAGCAGATGCATAGCCGGGCGGCATTGCAGCAGGCATTATCCCAGTGCAATGAAGCGCGTTGTGACGTGCTCTACAGCATGGCGTATCAGCTCGGGGTTGAGGGTCTGGCGTTGTTCAGAAATATGCTCACGGCCATCACCCAGAATGACTTTGATGCTGCCGCTGATGCCATGCTCAATAGCTTGTGGGCGAGCCAGACGCCAGGGCGGGCACGTCGCCATGCTGAGGTCATGCGCAGCGGTACTTACGATATCTACCGGGGGCTGCTATGAAATGGCTAATGTTCCTGGTCGCGGTACTTACCGTGGTCATCATTCTGCTGTTACTCCAGCGTTTTACTACGCTGCAATTCGTTTCTCATGCTCGCCTGTTGTTTAAAACCTGGTCAGTGTGGTTGGCTTCACTCGGTTCGATCCTCAGTGCCTGGGTGCAATCTTTTCCTTCTTCCGCCCTGACGGCATGGAACACGCTGCCTGAAGATGTCAAAGCGGTGCTCCCGCACAACTACCTCGGTCTGATAGGTGCATTTATGGTGGCGATGGGGGTAATGGCCCAGTTCGTCCGCCAGAAAAACCTGCTGAAAGAACAACAGGAGGAAATCCATTCAAATCAATCCTGAATCCTTAACGTATGCCTGAGGAGGCTAAGATGATTGAAAGTAATTTATTTGCTGAACTGGATGCGAGTTTGCCAGCGCAGTCTGGTGAGGTTGCAATATTAAAACGCGACTCGGTTTTCAGGGGGAGGGAGCGTTTTATCGCACAGATTTTGAAAGGGGCACGATAAATCGCGTCACGACATTTTGTTTACGGTATAAGCAGTTTTGGCCGGTAATGCGGGAAAAGCAGTCGCACCTTTGCTGGTCCTTGACTCATCTGCCGGTTTTTTCTAACTTATTTCACCGTAGTTCCCGCCCCAACGCCGGTATAGCTCAGTTGGTAGAGCAGCGCATTCGTAATGCGAAGGTCGTAGGTTCGACTCCTATTACCGGCACCAGTCACGCTAAATAAAGCGGTGCTGGAATAACCCCGTTGTAAACCCCCTGATGTCAACACCTCTTGTCAATTCACCTGAATCAATTTTGAGGATCCAACCATGCAAACGATCTCTATTGCCCTGACCAGTAACTGGACTCAGCTCGCCACTGGCACAGGTATCGTCACCGCGCAGCTGATCGATCAAAGCACCGCTTACCTTTATATTGGCGACTCGGCTCCCTCTGATAATGCTCCGTGCCTGCGTATACCCGCTGACGGTGTCACCCTGGCGAATGGCGCCATCGCGTGGGTCAAAGGGTCGGGTACGTTGGTCGCCGCGACCGTGTAAGGGGGAGCCAAACGATGGCAAAATTCTCCCACAAAACGCGTCCCGTCTGATCCCCTCGCGCTGATCCCCCGCTAAATAACCCGAACCCATTAACCTCACGGCTCCTGCTGTGGTGGGGTTTGCGCGTGTCTGAAATTCAACTGAGTAAGGATTGAAAATGTTAAAAATTGGTAATACTGATGGGCTTACCGTACAGGAAGCCACCACGATTTCCCGGACAAATCTGGCCGGAGTCAGCACTTTCGCATCGCTCAGAGCACGTCGACCCGCGTTTGAAGGGGAGCGTGTCTGGATTAGCGGCCACACCAAAATTGGCTGGGGTGCTGGCTGGTTTAGGGGGCACCTCAGCACCGGCAAGGATGACGGCGGGTTTACTGCCGCTGGAACTGGCTGGTACTGGACCAGAGAGTGTGATCTGAATGATCTGACCGTTTGTGAATTTGGAGCCATCCCGGATGGTGTCACAGACGCAGGCCCCGCATGTACCGCGATGCTGGAATTTATGCTGAGTGGCGTAGCGGTAGCTGTCGCAGGACTCAGCACCATCAAGCAGGCAGGCATTAAGTTTCCGGCAGGAACATTCTTTATCAAGCCTCTGGATTGGCGCGGGTACGGTACTGCCATAGCCTCGGGGTCTGCTGACCTGAAGTATTATCCTTCAGGATACACCGCCCATGGTGGCATCCGCATTCAGGGTATGAGCACCCCTTACGGTAAGCAGATATTCACCCGGATTATCAGCGATGGCTCAGCCAGCACCGTGTTTCAACTGAACCACCGCCGGATGATTGTCGAGGGTATCGCCTGGGACGGTCAGCAGAAAACCGCATACGACACTAGTAGCTACCTGCTCAAGGGGGCAACCCTGGGGGTATTTAATGATACCGCCTCGAATAAGCAGGGCTTTATGTCGAATGAGTGCGTGGCGGGATGCTATATGTACCTGAAAAATTGTTCCGCTACGAATACCGGCTCCTACATGTTCTATGTGCTTGATACGCTGGACAGCATTGTTGAGCAGGTGTACGGATCTGTCACCGCTGGGCCGGTGGTGCAGGTGGGGTGGTCGAATTACCCCGCTGGCGTATGGGATCACAGCACCTCTCTGGAAATCCGTAACTGTAACTTCCTGACCAACCTGGCCCCGGCTATCTGGGCGCCGCGCTGTCAACAGGCCATTATGCGTAACGTCTGGTTCAGCGGACCGGGTACGACACCGTTCGATATCAATAACGGTCAGTGGATTCTGGACATGGTATGTATTGAAGGATGTGTGCATAACCCGGTGCTGTATGCCTGTAAGGGACAAGGTAACGTGATCTCTGTGCCGACCGGTAACGCCCTTGACTACGACACCACCCCGAACGGTGGCAGCTGGCCAAGTTACAGCACAAACCCGGATGGCTCTGGCATTACATCATGGCTGAGTAACTATGAGCGTGGACACATCAGGGTTGAAAACCACGGTGTGGAACTGTTCGGCACCCTGAAGACTAAATGGACTTCAGGTGTTCTGCGCGGTACTAACAACTCAGAAACCCCCCTCTGGCTGAATATTGGGGCATTCTCATTCCCAACGGTAGGGCAAATCTGGGAGATAGAGATTATCTGTCGTAACGGGTACAGCACTATCGGTAGCGGGAACTATAGCCCTGCCGGTGCGGATCGTACCCCAGGCAAGACCATCATCAAGTTGCAGAGAACCAGCGCGACTCAGCAGATTGTTCAGTACTGGCATGAGGGGGCAAGTGGTGTGACGGCGGTGCAATACCCCACCAGCGCCTACAGCACAGATCTCACCGCATTGTGGATTCGATTTGCTGCTTACACGGGTGAGTACGTCATCAACGTTAAAGGCACCGGCCCAACCCGGTTTGATGCGGGTACCTGTTCGCTGTTCACGCCGGACGGTAGTACGCAGACCGACTCTCCCGGGCTGAATGACGCCACGCCACGCTTCAGTCTGCACAACGGGAGTGCTGGAGTCGGAGCGCAGGGTTCCCTGCTGGCCTTGGCTTCCGCGACAGGAACCCCCGCTAATTCCACCAAGCCTGGCGGATATCTCCAGGTTGTGGTTAATGGCAATGTTGTGTTTCTGCCCTATTACGCCTAGCTGAAGTCTCCCCTGGCGGCTGAAACAGGAAGCGTCAGAACACATAACAAACGCCGCGCCGCCACTTTTTTGCATCCCACAGTATCTCTGCGTCCGGCTGTTACAACGCGATACATCACGCCCCATAACGCAAACAAGCTCGATACATCCGCGTGGTCTTCTGTACAGGACGTCATGAACGACTCACTGGAGAAACGACTATGTTGCGTAAACTGATCCTTATTTCACCCATTTTATTCTCATCTGCCACCTGTGCATGGGCTGCTAATGTCGGCGATCTCAGCGCGGGCGACGTGCTGGGGCCAGCAGCTGTTGCGCCGCTGGAGAAACCTCAACCACCGGCAAGACTGATTGTTGATGCACCTCTCGCCGGCCCACTGCGTAAGGGGGCGGTGTTTATTCAATATCGGGCAGAAAACCTGCGTATCGAACCCGTTTTTGGCCCTGAGGCCTTAAAAGTGACGCCCCGCATCGGTCACCTCCACATCATTGTGGATAACAACCCCTGGCATTGGGCCGATACCAGCGGTGAACCAGTGATTCTGGTCGGGTTGCCTGCGGGTAAGCATAAGGTCACCCTGATCCTTGCCGACCCAACGCATAAGCCGCTGGATAGCAAAACAGTTGAGTTTATCGTGCCAGAGCACACTGCCACGATGCATTAAGCGTTTAGGCTCGTGTTAACTCCGGCAGTGATGTTCTTACTTGCACTCTCCCGATGTCTCAGGTCAAATAGCGCCCAGGCAAACGGTTGCGCGGTTATTTTGTGCGTTTATGTCGATTAAATGGTCGATGTGACTATTAATAACCCCATTAGTGACCGTTTTTTGCGTTTATGCCATCCGTGCCATCAAAAAACGGTTAGCATGAGGGCGTCGCGCCGACCGCGTCATAATTCGCAGCCGATACCGGCTGTGCTTTGGATCAAGATTCATTCTGGAGAGACAGATGGAAACCACGCAAACCGGCACGGCGGGTGCCGTCGAGGTAGCCGCAAAGGGCTGGCGAAAAAGTGATACCGTGTGGATGCTGGGTTTGTACGGTACGGCGATTGGGGCAGGGGTGTTGTTTCTGCCCATCAATGCCGGGGCAGGCGGTTTGATTCCGCTGATTATCATGGCGATTCTCGCCTTTCCGATGACGTTTTATGCCCACCGTGCACTGACGCGGTTTGTGCTCTCCGGGAAAAATCCCGGCGAAAATATCACTGAAGTGGTGGAAGAACATTTTGGCGTGGGCGCGGGTAAGATCATCACGCTGCTCTACTTTTTTGCCATTTATCCCATCCTGCTGATGTACAGCGTGGCGATTACCAACACCGTCGATAGCTTTATCGTGCACCAACTGGGCCTGGTGTCGCCGCCGCGTGCCGTGCTGGCGTTGATTTTGATTGTCGGCATGATGACCGTGGTGCGTTTTGGCGAGCAGATGATTGTCAAGGCGATGAGCGTGCTGGTGTTCCCGTTTGTGGCGGTTCTGATGCTGCTGGCGTGCTATCTGGTGCCGCACTGGCATGGCGCAGCGCTGGAAAGTCTGTCATTCAGCCAGAGTAACGGCGACAGCAATATCTGGATGACGCTGTGGCTTGCGATTCCGGTGATGGTGTTTTCCTTTAACCATTCACCGATCATCTCCTCTTTTGCTGTGGCAAAGCGCGAAGAATATGGCGCAGGGGCGGAGCAGAAGTGTTCACGTATCCTGGCCTGCGCCCATCTGATGATGGTGCTGACGGTGATGTTCTTTGTGTTCAGCTGCGTGCTCAGCCTGTCACCGGCGGATCTTGATGCGGCCAAAGCGCAAAACATCACCATTCTGTCTTACCTGGCGAATCACTTTAACGTGCCGATGATTGCCTGGCTGGGACCGATTGTGGCGATGGTCGCGATCACTAAATCATTCCTCGGTCATTACCTTGGCGCACGTGAAGGTTTTAATGGGCTGGTGATTAAATCGCTGCGCAGTCGGGGTAAGTGTGTCGCGCCGCAACGTCTGAACCGTTTGACGTCACTGTTTATGCTGCTTACCACCTGGCTGGTGGCGACGCTCAATCCGAGCATTCTGGGGATGATTGAGACCCTGGGCGGGCCGATTATTGCCATGCTGCTGTTCCTGATGCCGATGTATGCCATTCAGAAAGTGCCGGCAATGCGTCAGTACAGCGGGAAGATCAGTAATGGATTTGTGGTGATTGTCGGTGTGCTGGCAATTTCATCCATTTTTTATTCGCTGGCGAATTAATGCTATGACGGTGGCGAACTCTCGCCACCGTTAAATTGCCTTACACCGCGCTCAGTTCTAACGTGCGGCCAGTTTTAAACACACTCATTGATTGCGCCAGACGCTCAGCCTGGTCTTGCAGCGCCTGGGAGGCTGCCGACGCTTCCTGCACCAATGCGGCATTCTGCTGCGTTACCGCTTCCATCTGGGTAATCGCCAGATTGATTTCGCTGATACCGCTGCTCTGCTCGTTGCTGGCAATGGTGATTTCACCCATGATATCCGCCACGCTTTTCACGCTGTTGACCACTTCACCGATGGTTGAACCGGCATGAGAAACCAGACGGCTGCCTTCATCCACTTTCGCCACCGAATCTTCAATCAGCACTTTGATCTCTTTTGCTGCGGAGGCAGAGCGCTGTGCCAGATTGCGGACTTCGCTGGCGACCACGGCAAAACCACGTCCCTGTTCACCGGCACGCGCTGCTTCCACTGCGGCGTTGAGTGACAGGATATTGGTCTGGAAGGCAATGGAGTCAATCACGCTGATGATATCGACAATCTTCTTCGACGACAGCGCAATGGCTTCCATCTTCTCAATCACCTGTTCCATCACCTCGCCACCTTCTTTCGCTACATCAGAGGTGTTGGCGACCAGCTTGTTAGCCTCACGCGCGTTCTCGGCGTTGTGTTTCACCGTTGACGTCATTTGCTCCATCGCTGAGGCGGTTTCTTCCAGCGAACTGGCCTGCTGTTCGGTACGCGAGGAGAGGTCAAGGTTGCCACTGGAGATCTGATTGGATGCCACGGCAATGGTGTCAGAACCGGCACGTACATCAGAAACGATGGTCAGCAGGTTATCGTTCATGCTTTGCAACGCACGCATCAGCACGCCGGTTTCATCTTTGCTTTTCACTTCAATGTGGGTACTGAGATCGCCCGCCGCGACTTTACCGGCAATCTCAACCGCTTCATTCAGCGGACGTACGATCGAACGAGTCAGTAAAAAGCCGAGGATAATTGAGGCGACAATGGCGATAGCGGAGAACACCAGCGTCACCATGATGGCCGTTGAACCATCGGCAATGATGGTAATTCCTTCCTTCTGCAGCTGTTCAGACTGCGAATTGGCAAAAGCGTTAGCACTGTCGAGATAGGTATTCTGAGTATCGGTGATCGATTTCAGCACATAGGTGCTGGCACCCTCGAGATTGCCTGCACGCACCAGATCCAGCAGCGCATTTTTCTGCTGTTCAAACTTGTGACTGGCTTCCAGCAGACCGGCGATCTTCTTTTTCCCGACGGCGGTCACCTGGATCGCTTCGATTTTTTTCATCGCCGTATTGGTACGATCGGTCGCTTCAGCCAGTTGTTTGTAGCGTTTTTCGTTGTTCTCCGGGCGCGAGGTATCGATAACGATGCCACGCAGGTATTTGATCTGATCATTGACGCCATCGCGCACATCAAAACCCAGGCGCACTTTGACATAACGATCTTCGACAATGGAGGTGATGCCATTTTTGATGTTGCTGATTTTCGTGATGGAGGTAATCCCCACCACGACCAGCAGCGCCACCACCAGGCCAAAGGCGATGCCCAGCCGGACGCCGACTTTCAGGTTCTTAAAGCTCAACATAGGTTCTCCCCGTGATGCCAAAATGTATGGTTTTCAAGATAGAAAAGCAGATGAGATATCTGCATCAGGTTGATGTTTTTTAAGGAAAAAAAGTGTGCTCACTTCGGCGGGACAAGCCTGACCGGCACGCGCAAGCGCTATGGTTATCGGATGTTAATGTTTTTACTTTAATTTTTTAGAGGTGTGTCACAAAAATTTGACCGGAAATGACATCTTGCAGGCGGGATGTAACATGCAGCGGCGCGATAACTCGCGCCGCCACGCGTGATTTATCGCACCGCCTCCAGCACGCGGTAAATCACATTCGACAATTCATTAATTTCGAATTTTGCCACATAACCATCGGCCCCGACTTTGCGCACATGGTCTTCGTTAGCGCTACCGGAAAGGGAAGAGTGGATCACTACCGGAATATGGCGCAGCACATCATCACGTTTGATGTTACGCGTCAGGGTAAAACCGTCCATCTCTGGCATTTCGAGATCCGTCAGCACCAGCGCAATTTTGTCATGGATGGATTGACCCGAAGCCTGCGCTTCCTGCTGCATCTGGGTGATTTTCTGCCACGCCTCAAGACCGGTGTTGTGCATGATGGCGGGGATGCCCATGCTTTTCAGACCCTGCTCCAGCAGCTGACGCGCCACTTTGGAGTCTTCCGCCACAATTGCGACCTGGCCTGGCTTGAGGTTGAAGTTTTTCACCGTCTCTTCGCCCGGCTCGACGCCGCGTACCGATGGGATGATGTCATACAGGATCTGTTCGACATCCAGCACCAGGGCCAGATTGTTGCTGTCACCGTCGCTATCGAGGCAGGCAATACTGGTGATGTTGCGGCTACCGATGCCCGCCTCAGCGGTGTGCACCTGATTCCAGTCGAGACGCACGATGTTTTCCACGGATTCCACCGCGAAGGCCTGGGTGCTGCGCGCATATTCCGTCACCAGCAGCAAATTCAGCCCGGTTTCCGGGGTACAACCGGTCACGGCAGGCAGGTCGATCACCGGAATAAACTGATCGCGAATGCTGGCCATACCCAGCAAAGGTGACTGCATACCCGCAGCACGGGTGATATTCGGCATCGGTACGATTTCACGCAGTTTGAATACGTTAATACCGTACAGTTCGGATTTACCTTTCCGCTGATCGGAGCCGAGGCGGAATAGCAGCAGTTCGAATTTGTTTGATAACGCGAGGTTAGCGCGTTCATCGATCTCTTTCTGGAAATTATCCATCCTGGCCTCGCTCAGGGCTGTGTTAAGGGCATGGCAACATCGCCGTGATCGGGTTATCGGCAGGTTGGTTAAAAAATAGAGAGTGGAGAGGGGAATTTTAGCGTGAAGGCGATCGCCCTCACGCTGGCCGGATCATTTCAGCAGAATGGCACGCACGCTTTTGCCTTTGATCTTGCCTTCTTTTAGCTTGATCAAGGCCGCTTTGGCCTGGGAGGCCGCAATCGCCACATAAGCATGGGTAGGGGTGAGATCGATCTTACCGATCTGATCGGCATTGAAACCGGCTTCGCCCGTCAGTGCGCCGAGGATATCACCGGGACGGATTTTGGCTTTGCGGCCACCATCGATACACAGCGTCATCATCGTGGCAGGCAGCGCTTTCACCGCATTACCTTTCAGGGTACTGGCGGCAACCCATTTGAGCTTCTGTTGCAGATAATCTTCCAGGGCATGGGCGCGCACCATCTCATCGGCGGCGACGAAACTGACCGCCAGACCGGTTTCTCCAGCGCGGCCAGTACGACCAATACGGTGCAGGTGCACTTCCGGATCCCACGCCAGCTGGAAGTTCACCACCAGCGATAGCGCTTTAATGTCCAGACCACGTGCCGCCACGTCGGTAGCGATCAACACCCGGCTGCTGCCGTTGGCAAAACGTATCAGCACGCGTTCACGATCGCGTTGTTCCAGATCGCCATGCAGGGCGAGGGCGCTAATCTGCCGATCGTTCAGGGCGGCGGCAATGTCATCGCACTCACGTTTGGTGTTGCAGAACACCACACAGGAAGCGGGTTGCTGCTGGCTGAGCTGCGCGCTCAGCAGATTGATACGTTCGCTGGCGCTGACTTCGACAAACTGCTGTTCAATGGCGGGCAGTTCGGCTTCGGTTTCGGTCGCTACTGCCAGTGCGTCACGCTGATAGCGTTCGCTCAGGCTGGCGATGCTGTCTGGCCAGGTTGCGGAAAACAGCAATGTCTGACGGGATGCCGGGGTAAAGCCGATAATGGCTTCCATGTCGTCACGGAAACCCATCTCCAGCATACGATCTGCTTCATCCAGCACCAGAGTTTGCAGCTGGCTGAGGTCGAGGTTGTCGCGCTTCAGATGATCAAGGATACGGCCCGGCGTACCGACCACGATATGCGGGGCGTGCACCAGTGAATCGCGCTGCGCGCTCATCGGCTGACCACCGCATAACGTCAGAATTTTTATGTTACGCGTGAAACGCGCCAGCTGACGTAACACGTTGCTGACCTGATCTGCCAGCTCGCGCGTCGGGCACAATACTAACGCCTGAGTATGAAACTGGCTGTTTTCAATCCGTTGCAGCAGACCGATACCAAAGGCGGCGGTTTTGCCGCTACCGGTTTTTGCCTGCGCACGCACGTCGCGCCCCTGCAAAATGGCGGGCAGGGCGGCAGCCTGAATTGGCGTCATGGCGTCAAAACCCATCTCGCGCAGGTTGTCGAGTTGGCTGGCGGGCAGTTGCGTCAGGGTAGAAAAAGCAGTCACGGAACAGTCTCTGATATCGGGCGGAGTTGCGGCGGCCAGTCTGGCAGAAAGGGGCGGTCTCATCAATGATAAATCACGCGGGGGTAGTGAGGTGATTACTTACGGGAACCAATAAAAATCTGGAAATATTTGGTTTATTTTTCGACATAAATCATCGCAAAGTTTTGATGTTTTTTCCGAAACTTCTGACAGTCTGAAAATCTGCATCAGACAAAAAAGACTGACTTTACAGCAAAGTGGCCACAGGTTAACACCAGGATCGCCCTCATTCACTGATGTTATGCTTATCTTTCCTGTCTGTTACAGGAAAATCTGATTAAACGAGGCGGTCACTCTGTTTTATATTTAGCGCGCCATTTGGCAAATATAAAACAACTTCAGAGGTCATTTCATTGAGTCACTACGTTCAGGGACATAACGAGGACATTCTGAAAATCGTCGGCCGCGCCGTGTTGACCCTACACATTCATGGAGAGACGCTGTCATCTGACAAAGTCAGTTCCATGATTGCCTGTTACGCGGAAGAAGAGCCTGTCAGCGACGAAGAAAACCAGCGGCTCTATGCGCTGGCTATTCAGATGTTATCGTAATCATCCAGCATGGCATGGGATGCAGTCGTCTATGCCTGATTATTCCTAAAGCCTCCGCACCTGGAGGCTTTCTTGTTTCAGAAGACAGACTTCGGCAGCTTATTGGTCCTACCAATCGGCTTTAAATATTGCCATGACGTCACATAATACGAAAAATCACCCCAGTCTCGTTGCTTTAGATTAACAATGCGTTAACTATCTGGACCCGGAAAGCCCGATTAGCTGAATTTTGGTCGGACCAATTTAGCTAAAAACAGCGGCAAATTACGTGTGGTGCACCTCTGATGCGTCACGCAGACTTCTGGTGACCTCTGGAGATCGCAGCATGCAAGTCTGGCAACAAAATTATGATCCTCTCGACAATATCTGGCTTTCCAGCCTGGTGGCGGTGATCCCGATTGTGTTCTTTTTCTTCGCGCTGATTAAGCTCAAGTTGAAAGGCTATCAGGCGGGGACGGCGACGGTGGTACTGGCACTGCTGGTGGCCTTGCTGCTGTACGGTATGCCGGTGGGGCAGGCGCTGGCCTCGGTGGTTTATGGTTTTCTCTACGGTCTGTGGCCGATCGCCTGGATCATTGTCGCGGCGGTGTTCGTCTACAAAATTTCGGTGAAAACCGGTCAGTTCGACATTATTCGTGCTTCGATTCTGTCGATCACCCCGGATCAACGTTTGCAGATGCTGATTGTCGGCTTCTCATTTGGTGCCTTTCTTGAAGGGGCTGCGGGTTTTGGCGCACCGGTGGCGATCACCGCCGCGCTGCTGGTAGGGCTGGGTTTCAATCCGCTGTATGCCGCTGGCTTGTGTCTGATCGTCAACACCGCGCCGGTGGCGTTTGGCGCGATGGGGATCCCGATCATTGTTGCCGGGCAGGTCACCGGGCTGGACAGCTTCCATATCGGACAGATGGCAGGGCGTCAGCTGCCGTTCCTGACCATCATCGTGCTGTTCTGGATTATGGCGATTATGGATGGCTGGCGTGGGGTGAAAGAAACCTGGCCGGCGGTGATGGTGGCGGGGGGATCGTTTGCTATCGCCCAGTTCCTCAGCTCTAACTTCCTCGGCCCGGAGCTGCCGGATATCATTTCCTCGCTGGCATCCCTGGTATGTCTGACGCTGTTCCTGCGTCGCTGGAAACCGGTGCGGATTTTCCGCTTCAATGATGTGGGCGCTTCGCTGGTGGATCAGAACCTGTCACGTCAGCGTTATAGCGCCACGCAAGTCATCCGCGCCTGGATGCCGTTCCTGTTTCTCACCGCCACCGTTACGCTGTGGAGTATCCCACCGTTTAAAGCGTTGTTTGCCAAAGGCGGTGCGCTGTATGACTGGGTATTCACCTTTCCGGTGCCGCTGCTGCATGAGCTGGTGGCGCGTATGCCCCCGGTGGTCGGTAGCGCGACGCCCTATCCGGCGCTGTTCAAATTTGATGTGGTATCAGCGACCGGTACCGCGATTCTGGTGGCGGCAGTGCTGTCAGTGATTTGGCTGCGGATGAAGCCGCAAGCGGCGCTGGAAACCTTTGGCGAGACGCTAAAAGAGCTGGCGCTGCCGATTTACTCGATTGGCATGGTGCTGGCCTTCGCCTTTATCTCCAACTATTCCGGTCTGTCTGCCACCTTGGCGCTGGCGCTGGCCCATACCGGCGATGCCTTCACCTTCTTCTCACCGTTCCTCGGTTGGCTTGGCGTGTTCCTGACCGGCTCGGATACCTCTTCAAACGCGTTGTTTGCTGCTTTGCAGGCGACCACGGCGCAACAGATTGGGGTGTCTGATGTGTTGCTGGTGGCGGCCAATACCACCGGCGGGGTAACGGGTAAGATGATTTCACCACAGTCAATCGCCATTGCCTGTGCCGCCGTTGGGCTGGTGGGCAAAGAGTCGGACCTGTTCCGTTTTACCGTCAAACATAGCCTGATCTTTACCTGCATGGTGGGGGTGATCACCACGCTACAGGCTTATGTCTTAACCTGGATGATTCCATGACAGAAAACACGCCGCGTTTAGCGGAGACGTTGCGGGCGCGGTTGCGCGCCTGGATTGATGAGCACCAGCTGCAACCCGGCATGCGCCTGCCGGCAGAGCGGCAGCTGGCGGCTGAGTTTGGTGTTTCGCGCTCGTCGCTGCGCGAGGCCATTCAGCAACTGATCAGCAGCGGTGTGTTAATCAGCCGACGCGGCGGCGGCACCTGGCTTTGCGAGCCGCAGGAGCCGTGGTCAGAACAACGTATTGTTGCCCCGATTCGTCAGCTGCTGGCTGACGATCCTGATTACCGTTATGACATCCTCGAAGCGCGTCACGCCATTGAAGCCAGCACCGCCTGGCATGCGGCGTTACGCGCTACAGAGGCCGATAAAGAGAAATTGCAGTACGCCTTCGATGCCACGCTGAAACTGAGTGAGCGTGATGATCCCGATTTGGCCGCTCAGGCTGACGTGCGTTTTCACCTTGCCATTGCCGAAGCCTCGCACAATGTGGTGCTGTTGCAGACCATGCGCGGCTTCTTCGAACTGCTGCAATCTTCCGTGATGCAAAGCCGCCAGCGCATGTATACCCAGCCGGTGATTTTTGACCGCCTGACGGAGCAACATCAGGCTTTGCTGAACGCGATTCTGGCGGGGGATGCTGAAGCAGCACGCCTCGCGGCGATGGACCACCTCGGCTTCGTCCACACCACCTTAAAAACCCTGCATGAAGATGAAGCCCGACAGGCGCGCATTACCCGTCTGCCGGGGCATGAACTGGATAAACGCAAGGACAAATCCTGATGATCATTTCTGCTGCTAGTGACTACCGCGCCGCGGCGCAACGTATTCTGCCGCCGTTCCTGTTTCACTATATCGACGGGGGAGCCTACGCTGAGCATACGCTGCGGCACAACGTCTCGGACCTCGCGGAAATCGCGTTGCGCCAGCGCGTGCTGAAGAACATGTCCGATCTCAGCCTTGAGACCAAATTGTTTAATGAAACCTTATCGATGCCGGTGGCACTGGCACCGGTGGGGCTGTGCGGCATGTATGCCCGGCGCGGCGAAGTGCAGGCAGCTCGCGCCGCAGCGTTAAAAGGTATTCCGTTTACTTTGTCGACGGTGTCGGTGTGTCCGATTGAAGAAGTGGCTCCGGCTATTAATCGTCCGATGTGGTTCCAGCTGTATGTGTTGCGCGATCGCGGTTTTATGCGCAATGCGCTGGAACGCGCCAAAGCGGCAGGTTGTTCAACGCTGGTGTTTACCGTGGATATGCCCACGCCTGGGGCGCGCTACCGTGATGCGCACTCCGGGATGAGCGGGCCAAATGCGGCACTGCGTCGTTACTGGCAGGCGGTGACCCATCCGCAGTGGGCGTGGGATGTCGGTTTGCATGGCCGTCCGCACGATCTTGGCAATATCTCCACCTATCTCGGTAAACAGACCGGGCTGGAAGATTATATTGGCTGGCTGGCCAATAATTTTGACCCATCGATTTCGTGGCAGGATCTGGAGTGGATCCGAGAATTCTGGGATGGTCCGATGGTGATCAAAGGCATTCTTGATGCAGAAGATGCGCGCGACGCAGTGCGGTTTGGTGCTGATGGTATCGTGGTCTCCAACCACGGTGGGCGTCAGCTTGATGGCGTGCTGTCCTCCGCACGGGCGCTGCCAGCGATTGCCGATGCGGTGAAAGGCGATATTACCATTCTGGCGGACAGCGGCATTCGCAGCGGTCTGGATGTGGTGCGGATGATCGCCCTCGGTGCCGACAGCGTGCTGCTCGGTCGTGCTTTCCTGTATGCGCTGGCGACACATGGTCAGCGTGGCGTGGAGAATCTGCTGACGCTGATTGAGAAAGAGATGAAGGTGGCGATGACGCTGACCGGGGCGAAAACCATTGCGGATATTACGCGGGATTCACTGGTTCAGGCTAACGCGCTGCTGTCCGAAGCAGGGCTGGCCCCGGCGCGTCCGCGCGCGGTGAGTTGATCCGGCAGAGTGAAAGGCGTTGTCTATACTTACTCCCTGTCTGACTACAGGAGGAATGACATGACCATTCATAAGAAAGGATCGGCCCATTGGGAAGGTGACATCAAAGGCAAGGGAACCGTCAGTACTGAAAGCGGCGTGTTGAGCAACCAGCCTTATGGCTTTAACACGCGCTTTGAAGGGCAGAAGGGCACTAATCCGGAAGAGTTGATTGGTGCCGCGCACGCAGCCTGTTTTTCCATGGCACTCTCCCTGATGCTCGGCCAGGCCGGACATCCGCCAAAAAGCATTGATACTACTGCGGATGTCTCGCTGGACAAGCAAGGTGAGGGCTTTGCCATCACCAAAATTGCCCTGACCAGCAGCGTATCGCTGCCCGGTATTGATAAAGCCCAGTTTGATGAAATTATTCAGAAAGCCAAAGCCGGTTGCCCGGTGTCCCAGGTACTGAATGCCGAGATCACCCTCGACTATACCCTGAATAATTGATCGCCTCAGCGGCGGACCAGAGCTAAACTCGACGATGCGCCTGCGGGCGCATCGTTACGTTCAGCCATCCGGGAGGGTGCGTGGCAAAATATCTGGCTGCGAAGAAACACTGGAAAATGGTTTTGGTATTGTTGTGCATCTGCGGGGCGTTGCTGCTGATTCGCTGGGCGGCAATGATATGGGCTTAAAAGACTGGATTAGCCGCCACAAACTCGGTGTGCTGGTGATGGTCATTCTGGTACTGGAGCTGGTGCATTATTTGCTCACTGCCAGCTGGTTGCCGTGGCAGCTGGGCCAGGCTTAGGCGTATTCGTTGTCCGGCCGCGCGCTGCGTACGTTACTGCGCGCAATACGATAGGCTTTGCGCGGATCCCCCACCACAAATTCGAAGGTTGGTGAGTAGTAAAAGGGCAGCCAGCCGCCATAGCCGCTCTCCCACTCCCAGCGTACCGGGCAGGGCCAGAGAATGCCGTCATACAAAATGTAATAAACCCAGCGTCCGTTCGGACGACGGGGGCGAGAAGTCTTCATGGGATTCACAACGGTAAAAGTGTACAACAGCTTATATTTTGAACGCTAAGCCACGTACTTGCAATGCCGCCTGGTTAATTTATACACAGGTGGCAGACTCACCGGCACCAAATTAACGGTGTACTTCACCGCAAATCAGCACCACTTTTGGCCGGACTTTATGAATCCGGTCCGCCATTTGCTCACAGGCCACTTTGGTCGGGTAAATATATTCCGACACGGGCAAGGCATCACAGGCATCGTGCCCACAAGCGCTCACTAATAAAACAAAACCAATCAACATGGTTTGGCTCCTGATACACATTTTCTCTGGTACGGAAAGTGTGACTGTTTGTTCCTTTTTTACGATCCAGTATAGCCAAACGAAACGGGAGCCGCTTATCAGCCTGAGCGGCTTTTTTTACCCGAATTTCGATATTATAACTGCACCAGGGCTTAACAGCAGCGCAATCTGAGCTAAACTGTGCGGCCCTGGAAAAATGAGAAGTGAGTCAAAGATGTCTACTGAAATTGCCCACCCGGACAGCAGCCCGAAACAAGCCGCCCTGCAACTGGTGATTGAGCTGGTGCGTGCCGGGAAACTCAGCCCGCTGCACGGCGATGCCTCGAATATGATTTCAATCTACGAACAATTCAAAAAGCATTTCGAAGCGGAAAAAGCGTAAGGTCGCGGCGCGAGTTATCGCGCTGTTTTTATGCGTAATACCAGACCGGCAGAATCGCGATAAGGTTATTCAGCGTGTGCAGGAACACCGGCAGTGCCAGGCTGTTACTGCGCAGGCGCGCGTAGCACAACAGCAGTGAGAACAGCGTCAGTGCCACGATGGTTTCCCAGTGCACGTATTGTGTGTGCATCACGGCGAACAGCAGCGACGTCAGCAGCATGCAGGCGAAGCGGCTTTTCGGTGCCCACAGCAGGAAACCCTGTAGCAAAAATCCCCGAAACAACACTTCTTCAAATACCGGTGCCAGCAAAACTGCCGTCAGCAACAGGATCAGCATCGAATTGCGTCCCTGCTGGGTTTGCGCCACCAGCCAGCCTTCCGGTTGCAGGAACTGGGTTTGTGCCGCCATCAGAATAAACAACGCACCAATAAACATCAGCGTCTGGCCGGGACGCAGGTAGCCCAGCGGAATGTCATTACGACGCTGACAATAGAAGCGATACAGGGGATAGATCACCGCAAATTCGAACAGACACAACACCGGTACCAGCAAACCATCATTCCGCAGCACCCCGTAGTTAGGAAACAGCGTAATCAGCATGGTGACGAGGTAATAAACCACAAAGCTGCCAACGTAAAACAGCGTCAACGTAACTTTGTCGGATTGGGTGTCCATAGGCGACTCAGCGAGCAGAGGAAAACGCATAGTAGCAATGGCGGTGATCGCTGTCGAGGTGGCGGCGCGCAGTTTTCTGTTGCTCAATTATTCTGCCATTGGGCTAAATCTGCCGCGTGTCACGCCGATAACCGAAAAAACCATTACAGGCGTCGCTGCGTGATTGAAACGCAGCCTGCCACCTCTTTCCGCTGTCTGTTTTTCGCGAGCATTACGCATGAATTCTGAGTTTCACCGGGATACGTTGTTGTCTGCCAGGGACAACATGGAAGCACACACGGTGCGTGTGACGCGGCGTAGCCTGCGCACGCTGACCGTGTTGCTGTTTGGTGTCCTGATACTCTCGATGCTGATGGTGCTGGCTATCGCTCATCATCAAAATAACGTTTCCATCGAGCATGACGAGATGTTGTTACGCCAGGCGTGGCATACCCGCCAGCAAGAGATGCTGATAGACGTGCGCGATTATGCCTTCTGGGGCGAGGGCTATAAAAATCTGCATCTCCAGCTCAATAAAGTCTGGGCTTATGAGGAAGAGAACCTCGGCGCAAACCTATACAAAGAGTACCACTACGAAGGGGTGTTTGTGGTCGATGGCACAGGAAAGACGCGCTACGCAGTTATCAATGGTGAGATGGTGGATACCCCGCTGGAAAGCTGGCTTGGCGTACAAACCGCTGCGCTTTTGACGGTAACTCGCAGACTGACGCACGATGCGATAGCGCGTAATTTACTGGTGAATGGACAGCCGGCTCTGATTGCCGCTGCACCCATAACCCCCGGCAAAGTGCCCAATTTACCGACTCTTCCCGGTCCGCCATCCGTGTTGGTGTTTGTGAATATTTTTACTCCGCTGAAACTTCAGGCGATGGGCAAAGCGATGGATGTGATCAATCCACGTATTCCCACCAGCAGCAGTGATGCCCGGCACGAGCCACGGTTGGTGGAAACGATCAGCGGTGCTGAACCAGTGGTGATTCGCTGGCAGCCTAAAAATCCGGGTATGGGTTTGATTTGGCTGCTGCTACCCCTGTTGCTGTTGACGGCGCTGACCATTGCGCTGGTGACACGGCGGGTGAGCCGCCATGCCTTATATAACGCGGTACTTTCCGATCGACGCTTTGAAATGCTGGTGATCAGTCAGCGTGAGCTGGCCGACAGCGAGGAGCGTTTTCGCGATTTGGCCGAAGCCGCCTCCGACTGGATTTGGGAAACCGACGATCAGGGACGCCTGTGCTATCTGTCTTCACGTTTTAGCGAAGTGACCGGCCATGATGTGAAACGCTGGCTGGGGCGACATCTTGACCATCTGCTCAGCCATCCCAGCCACTCGCTGGTGGCCTGGCTGATGCGACAGGGGGAGGATGTGCAGCGCGTGCCGCTGCGTTGCCAGTTTATGTCTGCTGCGGGAGAGCGCCGTATCGGGCAGTTGATGGCGAAAAACATTCGTCGTAACGGATTACGTGCCGGTTTTCGCGGTACTGTCTCGGACATTACCTATGAAGTCGATGCACAGGCGCGCATCCAGTTCCTGTCACGGCATGACATTCTCACCGGGCTGGCAAACCGTATGCAGTTGCAGGAGTACCTGACGGCGCATCTCGACCAGGCCACCGATGACGATCCCTTAATCGTGATCAGCCTCGATCTCGATCAGTTTAAGCCGATCAATGATACCTGGGGGCACACGGTCGGTGATGCGGTGCTGAACCAGATTTCACAACGCCTGCGTAGCCTGGTGGGTGCGCATGAGCTGGCTGCCCGACTGGGCGGCGACGGATTTATTCTGGTGATGCGTGAGGCCTCGCGCGCGGGCGTTGAGTACCGCTGCCGTGCCCTGCAACGTGCGGTGCATCAGCCGGTGTTGAGTGGTACACATCAGCTGAACCTCAGCGCCAGTATGGGAATTGTCTGTGCGCCACAGGATGCCAGCCAGCCGGAGGCGCTGCTGCGTCTGGCAGATATCGCGCTGGGACAGGCGCGGGCCGCCGGGCGCAATCAATGGGTATGGTATTCCAATGAGATGGCGAGCCATTTGCAATCAAAACGCGAAATGGTACAGGCGATAGAAGCCGCCCTTAGCAACGAGGCATTTAGCCTGCATTATCAACCGCGTTATCAGCTGCAAAGTGGTCAACTGGCAGGGGCTGAAGCCTTGATTCGCTGGCAGGTGGCGGCGGACAAGTGGATCACGCCAGATCGCTTTATTCCCCTCGCGGAAGAGAATGGGTTGATTACCGCCATCAGCGATTGGGTACTGATGCGTGCGTGCACCGATGCCTGTGCGTGGGGCGAGCAACGTTATGTGTCGGTCAATATCTCACCGGTTGAGTTTCGTACCAGCGATCTGGTGCAGCGCGTGGCTCATGCGCTGGCTGCCAGTGGGTTGCCAGCGACCCGTCTGGAGCTGGAGATCACCGAAAATATTACCTTTGAAAATCCGGACCGCGCACTGGAGATCATGCAAGGGTTGCGGACATTAGGCGTGCGTCTCACCGTAGATGACTTCGGCACTGGCTATGCCGCCCTGGGTTACCTGAAAGCGTTTCCGTTTAACGGCCTGAAAATTGATCGTTCATGGATGAAGGAGTTTCCGGAGTCACAGCAGGCGCAATCGGTGGTGGCGGGGATTGTGGCACTGGCACGGGCATTCGCGCTGACCATCACAGCCGAAGGGATTGAAACAGAAGCGCAGTTGAACGAGTTGAAAGTATTGTCGTGCGAAGAGGGGCAGGGCTACTTTCTTGGGCGACCAATGCCGCTGGCGGCGTTCAGTGCGCTGCTGGAAAAACAGGATGTTTAACGAACTTTGACGGCCACGCAGGTCATCAAAATTGCCACAACGATAAAAATTGCTAATTCCATTATCATCACCTCAGATAAATCTTAGGTCATTTTACGCAATACTTGCTGAGATAATGGGCAAATTGTGTGATTAATCCGAAAAAATGCGGAGGGAATCGCTATTTTACGAGGTTTTTCTGCTGGAAATTTTTGCGCATCACGGGCACGCTTGGTGACTCTCGGGCATCCGTTTGTCTGAAAATCCAGGAGGAGAAAACGTGAAATATTATGGAAAAGCGCTACTGGTGCTGGGATTTTTTGCCCTGACCGCCTGCCAGTCGGCGACCAAACCTGACACCGCGGCGGGGACGACCCAGGATGCGGAAAACGATATGTGCGGCGCATCGCAGTATCAAAACACTATCGGCCAGCCCTTATCGGTGTTGCATGACAAACGCTTTGATGTGCCGGTGCGCGCCATTCCGTGGAATTCGGCCGTCACCATGGACTTCAATCTGCGTCGTCTCAACTTTATGGCTGACCAGAGCGGCAAAATCAGCAAGGTCTATTGCGGGTAACATCAAACCGACATGGCATTGTCATCGGGCTGTCACAGCTTCAGGCGAGGATAGCAACGCATTTAGGAGATTTCCTCGTCACTCTCGAATATGCAATGCTCGTCTTGTTTCTTCCCGCTTCGGCGGGAATTTTTTTGCCTGCGAGATCCTGTAGCGGCGCGATTTATCGCGCAATGTCTGGGGCGTGAATCAAAACCTGCGCGATAAATCGCGCCGCTACGCAATGTGGCAAATTAAAATTTTACTCATGGGGGCGTGCCTCCAGCAGTTGCGCCAGCAGGTTGCGATAACTTTGCAGGCGTTGCTCATCACCCTCGAATTCCAGTTTGGCAATCACTCTGGCGATTACCGCTTTGCTGGTTGCGGGCTGACCATCATCCATCAATTCACGCATAATGGCGGCCAGCAGGTCGGTCTCGTGCGGTGCATGCCATGCAGGACTGTTAAAATAGTCGGTAATCGCCCGACTGGCGCTGTTGGGATGCGTTCTCATAGCTGACCTCCGCAGAGACAACGATGCCCGCCGCCCGGAACAGGCAACCGCGGGGAGATAGTGGTTTATGCATGCTCGCTGACCAGAACGGGTAGCGTCCCACCAGCGGTCGCTGGTGATTTTTTAAACATAGTTGCGACGCCAAAAATTGTCAGTAACCGCCAGAAATATTTTTTCACGTTTTGAGCTATTGGCGGTGAGCGAAAATCATCCCCGCAATGTTTTTACACATTAACCGGCTGAGAATTGCCGCCTGCGTAATATTTGCTGTGCACAGAAGTAAGCTGTACAGCGGAAAACTGCGTTTTTATCCTGATGCCATGTTTTGCCGTCCAGTAATGTCAGCTGATTGTTAAACTGAACCTTCATTTCATTTTTGATGTGCTTTCTCATGTTACGCTCCGTTGAACCCTGGAAAATCAACCTGATCTCGGTATGGTTTGGTTGTTTTTTTACCGGACTGGCGATCAGCCAGATCATCCCGTTTCTGCCGTTGTATATCGAACATCTTGGGATACGCGGAGATAATGCGCTCAGCCTGTGGTCGGGGCTCACCTTTAGTATCACTTTCGTGGTTTCCGCTGCGGTAGCACCGCTGTGGGGCAGCCTTGCGGACCGTAAAGGGCGCAAGCTGATGCTGTTGCGTGCTTCTTTTGGCATGGGGGTGGTGATCCTGTTGCAGGCCTTTGTCACCCACGCCTGGCAATTGCTGCTGTTGCGCGCCCTGATGGGGCTGACATCCGGCTATATTCCTAACGCGATGGCGCTGGTGGCAGCACAGGTGCCGCGCGAGCGCAGCGGCTGGGCGCTGAGCAGTGTGGCTACCGGGCAGATTGGCGGCGTGATCCTGGGGCCGATGATTGGCGGCCTGCTGGCTGACTGGCTTGGTCTGCGTCTGGTGTTTATCGTCACCGCCGCGCTGTTGTTGATCAGTTTTCTGGTCACGCTGTTTCTGATTAAAGAAACCGGCTATACCCCGATCAGCAAGCAGGACAAGATGAGCGGACGCGAAGTGTTTCGCAGTCTGGATAATCCGCGTCTGATGGTCTGCCTGTTCGTCACCACCATGGTGATTCAGATGTGCAACGGATCGGTGAACCCGATCCTGACGTTGTTCGTACGTGAATTGGCACCGAACGCGCAAAACATTGCTTTCCTCAGCGGCTTTATCGCGGCGCTGCCGGGCATTTCAGCGCTGATCTCTGCGCCACGCCTTGGCAAACTCGGCGACCGCATCGGCACCCAGCGCATTCTGATCGCCACCATGATCACCTCGCTGGTGTTGCTCACCGCCATGTCGTTTGTGACCAGCGCCACCCAGCTTGGCGTACTGCGTTTTCTGCTGGGTTTTGCCGATGGCGCGATGATGCCCGCAGTGCAAACGCTGCTGGTACGTCATTCCCGTGATAATGTCACCGGACGCATCTTCGGTTATAACCAGTCGTTTATGTATCTGGGTAACGTGGCGGGACCACTGCTGGGCGCGGCCGTTTCGGCGGCGACTGGCTATCGCTGGGTATTCTTTGCTACCGCGATGGTGGTGCTGCTTAACGTGCTGTTGCTGCGTCGTTTCTATCGCCGCCCGAAAACCACGCTGACTCAACCGGTGAGTCAGCGTGAATCGGCGGAGAAAACTACTGACGCAGCGTCAGAGCGAAGTGCCAGCGCTGCTGAGTAAGCAGGAACTCCGGGCTAACGCTCGGACTCCAGGAATCATCACCGCCGACACCCATATGGAAGCCATCGAGATGCAGCCAGCAACCCGCTTCCGGTTGCAGCAGGTGGCGATGTGAGGTGTCACGCAGCTGTTCCAGGCTGTGCGGGCTGAGCGAAAATGCAAAATCACCGCTCACCTGCCAGCTGCCACTATCCAGCTGACGAGTGCCACCCCGCAGGCCATTTTCGCCCGGGAAGACGTAATCGGTGCGCATCGCGTCCAGCGGCAATTGCCAGCGGGAGAACTGCGCCGCCAGCTGGCGATCGGGATAGTTTTCATCGGGTCCCAGCCCCAGCCAGCTAACCTGCTGTGGTGTGTGCGCCAGCTGGCAGCGTAACCCGATACGCGCCGGGGGCGGCAGACCGGCAGCCTGTTCCACCTCGATGTCGATAGTCAGTTCACCCGTACCGCGAATCTGATAGCGTTTGCGGCTGGTAAAAATCACTTGCCCGGCAAACAGCCACTGATGCCGCGTGTCGATCAATACGCTGTGCTTCAGGCTATCCAGCTCCATGTCCACCAACTGCGGCTCCAGTTGTTCGTAACCGGCGCGTTTCCAGCGTTCGACCCAGGCGTTAGGATCAATATTGGCGGCCTCGCTGGTGCCGATATCGTTATCAATGGGCGCGCGGATAAAACAATCCTGCAACGGAGTCAGCAGCGTCTCTTCATCGTTAACAAACCACTGCACTAGCTCACCGCTGCGGCGGGAAAAATGCCAGCGTTGGTTCGGCAGGCAGACGGCAATCAGATCGTGATTCGATTCGATAACCGGAGCCGGTTCGTGGTTCGCCAGCGTGCGCGCAGGGAGAGTGGCGGGCAGCGGCCACTGCTGCCAGGCAACGCGAGCATCGGCTTCCGACCAGGACGTCGGCTGTACCTGATGAACTGCCAGATTGAGCCAGCAATTGCCCTGTAAATTCTCCACCGGCGGCAGGCTAAATGACTGACTGCCGCGCGGTGCGATCGCCAGTGTCAGTTCACCATGAGCAATCGCTTCCCCTTCCTGCTCAATCGACCAGCGCAGCACCTCGTTGTCGCTGCGGCGAAACAGGTAATCACTGCTGACGGTAAAGCGCCAGGGATCCCGGGCATCCGGGGTGAACTGGAAAAACTGCTGGGCGCGCTGCGCTTCGAATAACGCCGGGTGTGGAGAACGGTCGGCAAACACCAGCCCGTTCATACAGAACTGACGATCATTAGGTGTGTCACCAAAATCTCCACCGTACGCCTGCCACGGCTGTCCTTGCTCGTCGTAGCGTGTCAGGCTTTGATCAACCCAATCCCAGACGAAACCGCCCTGCAGACGCGGGTGCTGGCGAAATGCCTGCCAGTATTTGGCAAAGCCGCCAAAGCTGTTGCCCATCGCGTGGGCATATTCACACAGGATCAGCGGGCGCGTTTCGCCAGGCAAACCGATCCATTTTTTCAGCGACCATTTCGGCACCGCCGGGAAGGGTTGATCCTGATCGACGCGTGCATACATCGGACAAATAATATCGGTGGCGGCGGTGTTGGCTCCGCCGCCTTCATATTGCACCGGACGGGTGGGATCGCTGCTTTTCACCCATTGATACAAGGCATCATGCGTGCTGCCGTGACCGGATTCATTGCCCAGCGACCAGATAATGATGCAGGGATGATTTCGATCACGCTGCACCATGCGCGTAACACGTTCGCTGTAAGCGGCAAACCAGCGCGGATCGCTGGAGAGGCGATTCATCGGCTGCATACCGTGAGTTTCGATATTGGCTTCATCCACCACGTATAAACCGTATGCATCGCACAGGCGATACCACAATGGATGATTGGGATAATGGGCGCAGCGCACCGCGTTGAAGTTGTGGCGTTTCATCAGTTCGATGTCGCGTCGCATACTGGCTTCATCCACCACCTGACCGTTTTCCGGATGGTGCTCATGGCGATTGACGCCGCGAATCAGCAGCGGCTGACCATTCAGACACAGCAGACCGTTCTCAATGGCGACGCGTCGGAAACCGACATCATAAGCCTCGGATTCCAGCAGTGCGCCTTGCTCATCCAGCAGCGATACCACCGCGCGATACAGATGGGGGGTTTCGGCACTCCACAGCAGCGGCTGGCTGACAGGCAGCTCCAGCAAGGACTGCTCCGGGTAGTGACCGCGCTCGTCAATAATGGTGCTGCCCGGTGCCTGTTCATGTTCGCCAATCAGGGTAGTGCCCTGCCACAGGCTCAGGCGTAACCGACAGCCTGGCAGCGGGCGTGTCGGGCTGTGGAGCTTCACGTTCACGCGTAAATCGCCGCGCACATATTCCGGGCTGAGTGCGGTCTCGATCTGCACATCCGCCAGCTGTGTCGCCGGTTTATGCAACAGGGTGACATCGCGGAAAATACCACTCATGCGCCACATATCCTGGTCTTCAAGGTAGCTGCCGTCGCTCCAGCGCAACACCATCACCGCCAGGCGATTATTGCCGGCGCGCAAGGTGCGGCTCAGGTCAAATTCGGCGGGTAAGCGGCTATCCTGCGAATAACCGATCCACTGACCATTGCACCAGAGAAAGAACGCCGAATTGACGCCATCAAAAATAATGCGCGTCTGGCCCTGTTGCAGCCAGGCATCATCGACACTAAATGTGAGCGAGTAACATCCGGTGGGGTTACTGGCTGGCACGAAAGGCGGATTGACGGGGATCGGGTATTGCACATTGGTATAAATCGGTGCGTCATAGCCTTGCAGCTGCCAGTTTGCCGGGACGGAAATGTTGTCCGCGTCGGCCAGATCCTGCAATAGCCAGCTTTGCGGTACCGCTTCCGGCTGAGTGAAATAGCTGAATGTCCACTGACCATTCAGACTCTGGCGTGAAGGGGAGGGACGATCATCGCGCGCGGCCAGTTCCTCACGCCAGCTGGCAAAGGGCGGATGCGCGTCAAGCCGGTTCAGACTGGTGACGACCGGATTTTCCCAGTCGCGTCGCGCCAGAATGTCACTGAGGGAAACAGATAAAGATGTCATGTTGGGATCTCATTAATTGTAATGCGCTCACATTGCGTGAAATTCCCCCAGCTGTAAAGTGCCGTGACGCCTTGCCGGAGCGGATTTTTTATCGCTTTCATTACGTCTTTGTCGGTTTTCTCCTGGCTTAGTGCCAGTAAATTGTTAAGCATGGTGAGCAGAGATGAATAGCGCCAGCTTACGGAGAATTCTGTGTTGTCGGGCGTGACGGCGGCTCATACACTCAGCCCGATTTCTCCATCCTGAGGTAATTATGGTCCGTATTGTTAAACTCGCAGCCGTAGTGGCATTGGTGACCGCGCTGAGCGGTTGTATTTTTCCGCCGCCAGGTGGCGGAGGTGGTTGGGGCGGCGGCGGTCACGGCGGTGGCCCGGGTCGCGGATTTATGGGTCCATAAGTGATTAACATCCTGCGTTAATTACTGTTTGGCGTGCGAAACGTTTCACGAAAGCATTATTTTTCAGAGAAACGTTTCGCCGATTAATAATAAAATGCTGCGCTGAGTTTTCTTTCCTGCCATTTTTAACTGTGTTATCTGGATCCCACAAAAATCCCTGTTGTTTTATTCTGCCCAATGCTAACGTCAGCATTTCCCTCAACTAATTGAGTTGGTCGCATGAAAAATCTGATTGCGGAACTCCTGCTTAAGCTGGCTGAAAAAGAAGAAGAGTCTAAAGAGTTAGTGGTTCAGGTTGAGGCGCTGGAAATTGTGGTCACGGCCTTGTTACGTAAACTCGAACCGGAGCAATTAAAAGACATTACTTCGGGTATTGAGGTTGCAATGTCGCCGGTTGCGCATCAGGAAGCCTCTTCGGACGCTATCCTGCTACGCAATTACGTGGAAAAACTGTTAAACCATCCCCGCATATGATTTCCCGCAACGCCTGTGATCGCCACAGGCGTTTTTCGTTATATTTATTTCTGCTTTGCTTATCTCATGCCAGGCTTATCAGGCAATAACTTTATGGAGAAGGTGCAATGAAATCGTTTCTTATGGCAATGATGGCTGCGGGTCTGCTGATTGCAGGCAGCGCGGGTGCGGCAGAGAAGACCGCACAGCAGGAAAAAATGACCATGTGTAATCAACACGCGTCCTCTCAAAACCTGAAAGGTGACGCGCGTAAAAGCTTTATGAGTTCCTGCCTGAAAAAAGACAGCAAGATGGGCACTATGACGCCACAACAAATGAAGATGAAAACCTGTAACACCGAAGCGGGTGATAAAAAACTCAGCGGTGATGCACGGAAAACCTTCATGAGTTCCTGCCTGAAAAAAAGTTGATCTCCACATAGCGGCCTGCGGGCCGCTAATTATTTGTACCTGCCACGGTGTTATTAATCTGTTTCTGTCGGCGTACTCCCTTAATTACATTTTCTTTCATCTGTAAAACGGCGAATAAACAGGCTGTTATTACCCACGTTGTTTTCCTCTCCCTGCCAAATCATCAGACTTTGCCACACTTACTGTTTGTATGGATTTATTGCTTCACATCTGACTACAGCGTAGGGAGGCACAACGTGAGCTATCAATCTGTCGTTGAACTGAAGGCGCTCAGGCAACATAAACCCACTAAATTCTCTGTGGGTGAGAAGGATATTTTACTGATCCGCGAAGGTGAACGTGTCCATGCCCTTCAGGCGAAATGCCCGCATGCCGGAGCGCCGCTGGAACAGGGGGCGGTCTGTGGCGGCGAGCTGGTATGCCCCTGGCATAAAGCGGTATTTGGCATCGAAGATGGCAGGATGCATGAACCGCTGGCCCTGGCTGACTTGAAAAACTACCCGGTGCGCATCGAACAGGGCAAGGTCTGGGTCGATACCAAACCCATGTCTGCCGCGTCACTGCCTGCTGTTGAACGGGAAACGCCGGTCTGCGTGGTGTTGGGATCAGGTGCCGCAGGGAGTGCGGCCTTGTGGACGCTGCGCCATGAGGGTTTTAAAGGGCATCTGGTGTTAGTCGAACGCGAAGCGCAAGCCCCTTACGATCGCACCGCGTTAAGTAAATTTGTTCCGTCCGGGAAAATGGCGATTGAAGATGTGCCGCGTTTGCTGAAGCAGGATGTGCTGAGCCATGTGGAACGTATTCAGGCCAATGTGGTGGAACTGAATAGCGCGGAACAGCTACTGGTCTTTGCTGATGGCAACAGCTTGCATTTTGATCAGTTACTGATCGCCAGTGGTGGCACGCCACAGCCGCTGGCGATTCCGGGACACGATCTTCCCGGCGTGCATCTGCTGCGTTCGCTTAATCAGGCCAGCTCACTGCTGAACGACGTCGATGAAACTCATCAAATCGTGATCATCGGCAATAGCTTTATTGGCATGGAGCTGGCGGGAGCATTGCGCAACCGCGATATTGACGTCACGGTGCTGGCACGTCACCCGCTGCCATTTGCGAAACAGTTCGGCGAGGAAATTGGCCAGCATTTCCGCGATCTGCATACCAGCAATGGCGTGAAAATGATCGTGGGAGAGCCGCAGGCGCTGGTCGGCAATGACAGAGTTGAGGCAGTCGCGCTGAAAAATGGCAAAAGTCTGGCGGCCAGCCTGGTGCTGTTTGCCACCGGTATTAAACCGGTAACCGGCTTTGTTCATGATCTGGCGATGCAGAGCGATGGCAGCCTGACCACCGATAGTCAGCTTCAGGTGGCAAAAAATATCTGGGCGGCAGGTGACATCGCCAGCTATCCCACCCAGCAGGGACCACAGCGGATTGAGCACTATCGGGTGGCGCACCAGCAGGGACGAATTGCCGCGCTGAACATGCTGGGCAAGCGTGAGCTATATGATCGAGTGCCGTTTTTCTGGACTGCGCATTACGGCACGCGTTACGAGTATCTGGGACATGCTACCGAGTGGGATGAGTTCCACTTGCTGGGTTCGCTGCCGGATAAACGTTTTATCGCTTTTTATGGTCAGCAGGGCAGGCTGGTGGCGGTGTGTTCAGCTGGCATGTACACGCTGACGGCGGCATTGGTGGAACATATGCAGCAGCCAATGACCGTGGCGCAGGGGATCGCGTTGTTTGAGGATTATCAGGGATAGCGAAACCCGTTATCTGCCTGTGTAGCGGCGCAATAAATTGCGCCGCTACAGGTTATGACTTACTCAATGCATCCGATTTTTTCATACATTGCTGCATCGCTTCGATCACCGCCGCCCGGAAGCCTTTTTCCTCCAGCACCTTGACCGCTTCAATGGTGGTCCCGCCGGGGGAGCACACCATATCCTTCAATTCGCCGGGATGTTTACCGGTCTCCAGCACCATCTGCGCGGAGCCTTTCACCGCCTGCGCGGCAAACTGATAGGCCTGGGCTCGCGGCATACCGCCGAGAACCGCTGCATCCGCCATCGCTTCAATAAACATAAACACATAGGCTGGGGCAGAGCCACTCACGCCAACAACCGCGTGAATCAGGTATTCACTCACCACGGCGGCTTTACCGAAACTCTCGAAAATCGCCACCACTTCATCGGTTTCATGCTGCTCAACCAGCACATTCGGCGTGACTGAGGTCATCCCCTCATTCACCAGCGACGGCGTATTCGGCATCACGCGGATGATTTTACGATCGTGACCCAGCACGGCGGCCAGCGAATCCAGCGTTACGCCAGCGGCGATCGATACCACCAGCGCCTCTTTTTTCAGCTGGCTGGCCAGATCCTTCAGCACCTTGAGGATCACATTCGGTTTCACTGCGCCAAAAAGGATATCGACTTCACGCGCCAGGCTTTCGGCGCTCTCGGCTGCCGTGACGCCATACTGCTGCGCCAGTGCCTGATTGGTGGCGGGTTTGCGGTCAAAAACCCAGATGTTGGCCGGGGCGATTTGTCCACTGTTCACCAGGCCGCTGATGATCGCTTTCGCCATATTACCGGCACCAATAAACCCGATTTTCTTCTCCAGCATCGCTTGATCCTTTAGATGGTTCGATTTTCTGTATCGGCTAGCTTACGTCGCTGGGCAGGGGTTGCAACGTTCCGATCAAATTAAATTTGCCATTCTGGCGCAGAACGGGAAGATCACCTGCATTCACCGAGAGAAAGGATTAACTATGTCGATTTGGGTTGATGCTGATGCCTGTCCCAATGTCATCAAAGAAGTGCTCTACCGCGCCGCCGAGCGCACCCAAACCCAGGTCACCTTTGTGGCTAACCAGCCACTGCGCGTGCCGCCGTCACCCTGGCTGAAAACGTTGCAGGTGGCAGCGGGTTTTGATGTGGCCGATAACGAAATCGTCAAACGCGTACAGCCAGGTGAGCTGGTGATTACCGGTGATATTCCGCTGGCGGCGGAAGTGCTGGAGAAGGGGGCAGCGGCGCTGAATCCGCGTGGTGAACGTTATTCGCCGGACACGATTCGCCAGCGTTTAACCATGCGCGACTTTATGGAAACCATGCGCGCCAGTGGTATTCAAAGTGGCGGCCCGTCGGCGCTAAGCCCACGCGACCGCCAGCAATTTGCTAACGAACTGGATAAGTGGTTACGTCAACGGCGTTAGACAAAATTGTCATCGTCGTCGAAGTCGCTGCCGCCGAAATCGCTGAAATCGTTGTTATCGGCGAAGCTGTTATCCCAGCCGTTGTTATTGTCATTCAGAAACGCATTGTTGCTGTCGTTGACGCCATTAAAGGTATCAAGATTGTCATCAACCTGCGGCAGCGCGGGTTCATTGATGATGTTCACAATCTCTTCCGGCTGCGAATGGTGGAACAGGCTGGTTAGCATGTCCGCCATCACCACACCACCGGCCACACCGACGGCGGTCTGCAACGCACCACCGAGAAAACCGGTACCGCGTGCGGGTGGCGCGCTGGCGTATTGCGGCTGCTGGGGCGGTTGCTGCTGCGTCGGGGCACTGTTCCACACCGGCTGCTGCTGTGGCTGTGCAGCGGGGCGCGATGCGCCACCACCAAACAGGCTGGAAAGGAATCCGCCGCTGCTCTGCTGCGGAGCCTGCTGCTGCTGCGCCTGCGCCTGTGCCAGACGATTTTCCAGCTCACCCACCTGGGCATTGAGCTTTTTCATCGCCGCTTCCTGAATCAGGATGGCCTGCGCCATGTAATAAGGCGCTCCGGGCTGCGACAGCAAATGCTGTTTGATTAACTGCTCGGCGCCGACATCACGCGGGCCGCTCTGGCTCTCAGCCTGTTTCAGACGGTTGAACAGGCTTTCAATTAACTGTTGTTCTTCGCTCTGCATGGTAAACCTCCGTTTGCGAGTTACCCCACTATATGAGGGCGAGATGACAGAAAGTAAATCAATGCGCTGGTAAGCAAATGTTGCCCAGACTTACACTTTTGTCGATGCACAAAAATTGCATGATTTTTTCTATATAAATCATGATCATGTGAGATTGTATGGGCAAGATACGCGTAAATCGTGCTTCGCCGGTGGCTGATGAAATGAAATCCAGGTATCATGCGACGCAATATTGACCTGATGACAATGCCCGTGCGGCAAAACACGGCGGAGGATGAGCCAGGATGTCATTACCCATCTATCTGATCGGCGCACGCGGTTGCGGTAAAACCACCATTGGCCAGGCGCTGTCGCAGGCACTCGGCTACGACTTCCGCGATACCGACCATCACCTGCAAACCACCACCCAGCGCAGTGTCGCCGAAATCGTGACTGCTGAGGGCTGGGACAGCTTCCGTGCACGCGAAACCGAATCACTTCAGGCAGTCACCGCACCCTGCACCATCATTGCCACCGGTGGCGGCATGGTGCTGGCGGAAGTGAACCGTCGCTTCATGCGTGAGCATGGTCAGGTCATTTGGTTAAATGCCCCTTCCAGCGTACTGGCCGATCGTCTGGAGCGGCAGCCCGAAGCGGATCAACGTCCGACACTGACCGGTCGCCCGATTGCGGAAGAAATGGGCGATATTCTGCGCCAGCGTGCACACTTGTACCATCAATCGGCCCATCATGAAGTGAATGCAATGCAATCGCCGGAATTGGTGGTTGAAGAGATCCTCCGCTCGCTGTCACTGGCCCGCGCCAGCTAACCTCCTCAGATTTCTCCCTGTTTAAATTGCGACCATCCCCGCTTGTCTATACTTAAGGACGGGCAGGGGATTGCTGCTGTCCGTTTGGATAACTGACATACCCAGGAGGGAGATGTATGCCATCAAGACCACCTTATCCGCGACATGCTCGCATCGTCGCCGTTGAAAAAGGCACGCCGGGCAACACCGTGACCTGGTACGAATTACGCGCCGATCATCCACGTCCGGATTCGCTAATCAGCGAACATAAAACTGCTGCTGAAGCGCAGGATGCTAAACTTCGCTATGAAGATGTGGAAAAAGAGTAATATCGGCTGGCAGGGATGCCGGTTATTAGTTTGTGCCGCTCAGGGTCATTTTCTATTCACGTGAAATAACTACAAAGCTGCCACAAAGTTACCGCCTTTTCTGCATCCAACTTATTCTGCCTGATAAAATCATTAAGTTTTAACTTTATTCCTCATTTTATGCTGTCTTAATTCCTCCCCTGATTTGACCGGTACAAAATTTGCGCTTGACCACAAAAACCTGACGTTTTACTTTCGGGGTATTGATTCAGGAACTTAGTTCCAAATGGTGAAACTACCTGCATGACCACACTCGAAAATGCCGCCGCAGTACTTAAATTATTTCAGCGCTTTGGCGTGACGCAGGGGCATCCTGGTCTCACCTTTACCGAAGTGGTTGAGGCGCTGGATCTACCGAAAAGTACCGTTTCCCGTTTACTGGCGACGATGGAAAGCCAGGGATTACTGGAGCGCGATCCCGATAGTCGTTGTTTCCATATTGGCCGCGTGTTGTTGTCGGTGGCGGGACATTATCTTTCAACCCCGCTGGTGGATAGCGCCTCTGCTGCCATGGCGCGCCTGGCGGCCAGCACAGGCTGCATGGGCTATATCTCGGTGCTGGACGGGAACGATATCATCGTGATGCGTATGTACCACGGCCGCCTGTTTACCCAGTTGATCACCCCGCCAGGTACCCGTATGCCTGCGGCGGGCACCTCCACCGGGCGAGTGCTGCTGGCACAAAGCAGCGATGAAGTGGTGCGCGAGCGTTTTGCCCATGAGTGGCATGCCGCTTCACAGAACTCACCGCTCGATCCTGATGCGCTGTGCGCTGAACTGGCGAGCATTCGTCAGCAAGGCTGGGCGCTGGCGCGTAATGAGACGCTACCAGGCATCAGCTCGATGGCGGTTGCCGTCACCAACAAGCACCGCGGCGAAAGTGTCGCACTCTGCCTGTCATTTCTTTCACAAGAAGCCGCGCCCGGCTATCCGGAAGCGCTGCTCAATGAATTACGCGCCACTGCGGCCCTGATGGCCGAAAAATATGGCGCATGATTTAACGGCGTAATACTTCGCGCCACACCAGGGAAATAACAGGCCTCCGGGCCTGCTTATTTCAACCATCAGGGAACGATATTTAACTAAAACGCCGCTGTCCCGCGTGACGGGCGGTGCGTAATAACGTTTTCGCCAGGGTGAAAATACGGGGAATACCATGCGTCACCATAATCCAATAAAAAGTGTCGGAGTCGGTTTAATGCTGGTGTTGTTGTCCATTGCGGGCGCGATCATTGGCGTACAATTAATTACTACCATCGGGGTCACCCCTAATACTTCAATTATCGGCGCGCTGTTTGCCATGCTGCTGGCGCGTATTCCGTTGCAATGGTTTCGTCGCTACCGTTCGGTGGAAGTGCAGAACCTGGCGCAAACTGCCATCTCATCTGCCACTTTCGGTGCCGCCAACAGCCTGCTAATGCCGATTGCGGTGCCCTGGGCGCTGGGCGAGCCACAGCTGGTGCTACCGCTGTTTGTCGGGGTCAGTGCAGCGATGCTGCTGGATGCTTATCTGCTGTATCGCCTGTTCGATACCCGCATATTTCCGGCCAGCAATGCCTGGCCGCCAGGCGTTGCCGCAGCGGAAGCGATCAAAGCCGGTGACAAAGGTGGCCGCCAGGCGTGGCTGCTGGTGGTGGGGATTGTCGGCGGGATTGTGGGTTCGATGCTGAAGATTCCGATGTCGGCATTTGGCACGGCGTTTATCGGCAATATTTGGGCGCTGACCATGCTTGGTATGGGTTTCCTGTTACGCGCTTATTCCCAGCCGGTGGCGGGCATTGATATTAACGCGCTGTATATTCCGCACGGGGTGATGGTCGGTGCCGGTGTGGTGGCGTTGATTCAGGTGGTACAGGTGATTCGCAGCCGCCGTCATGATGCGCTCAGCGTCAGTCGCAGCGATAGCGAAGTGAAACGCTCGCTCGGTTTCGGCACCGTCGGCTATATCGTCATTTCCGCACTGCTGGCGCTGGCAGGCGGATTGTGGAGCCAGATGAGCTTGCCGATGCTGGTGCTGTTTATTGTTTACGCTGCTTTTGCTGCTTTTGTTCATGAGTTGATCGTCGGTATCGCTGCGATGCACTCCGGCTGGTTTCCGGCTTTTGCGGTGGCGCTGATTACCCTGATCCTCGGTATTTTACTCGGCTTTCCGCCGCTGGCGCTGTGTCTGCTGTGTGGCTTTACCGCCGCGACCGGTCCGGCATTTGCGGACATGGGTTATGACCTGAAAGCCGGTTTTATTCTGCGCGGTAACGGTGCGGATGTGCAGCAGGAGTTGTGGGGCCGACGCATTCAGTTGATTGCGGCGATGATCGCCTTTGTGATCGCCATTCCGGTGGTGTGGTATGCCCATACCCTGTTCTTTGCGGAAAACCTGCTGCCGCCGGTAGCCCGGGTTTATGCCAAAACCATTCAGGCCGGTGCGGAGCCGGGTATCGCGGGTAACCTGCTGCTTTGGGCCATTCCCGGTGCGATTATTCAGCTGATTGGTGGACCAAAGCGTCAGCTTGGTGTGCTGCTGGCCACCGGTCTGCTCATCAACAATGCCGCCGCCGGTTGGGCGGTGCTGGTGGGGATAGCATTACGCATTCTGATCCTGCGCGTGTGGGGCGAGCGCGGTCGTTCACCGATGGAGGTGATGGCGGCGGGTTTTATCGCCGGTGATGCGCTCTACAGCTTCTTCCACTCACTTTTTGCCAGTAGCAGTAAGAAATAACCAGGGAATCCAATATGAGTTTACAGCAGACATTGCAGGTTTTTGAGTTACTCGATAGCGCCTTTGTGGATGGTCAGCAGGTGGTTGATCTGTTTGCCGCGTATCCCGGCGTCAGCGCCAGCACCAAACGCGTGAGTGGCCCGAAAGGGCGTACCGACTTTGTGCGCATCGATATCCCTGGCGCCAAAGGTAAAAGCCAGGGGGGCAGTGCGCCGACCCTCGGTATTATTGGGCGTCTCGGCGGGATTGGTGCCCGTCCGACACGTATCGGCATGGTGTCGGATGCTGATGGTGCCGTGGCGGCCATCAGCAGCGCGCTGAAACTGGCGCAGATGCAAACCCGGGGCGATGTGCTGGCCGGTGACGTGATCATTACCACCCATATCTGTCCGGATGCACCGACACGCCCGCACGAGCCGGTGGATTTTATGGATTCACCGATTGATGACGTCACCATGAATGACAACGAAGTGGTAGCCGGAGTGGACGCTATCCTCTCCATCGATACCACCAAAGGTAACCGTATCCTGAATCACAAAGGTTATGCCCTGTCACCGACGGTGAAAGAAGGCTACATTCTGCGCGTATCGGAAGATTTGCTGCGCATTATGGAGATGACCAGTGGCCGCCCGGCAGTGACTTTCCCAATCACCACCCAGGATATCACGCCGTATGGCAACGGGGTTTATCACCTCAACAGCATTCTGCAACCTTCAACCGCCACCGATGTGCCAGTGGTCGGTGTGGCCATTTGCGCTGAGTCGGTGGTGCCCGGCTGTGGGACGGGTGCCAGCCACGAAGTGGATATCGCCAGCACGGTGAAATTTGCCGTGGAAGTGGCTAAAGAGTTTGGTCGCGAGACTTGTCAGTTCTACGACGCGCAGGAGTACGCTCTGCTGCTATCTTTGTATGGTAGCCTCAGTCATTTGCGTTCCCGGAAATCCTAAGTATGAAAACATCTCTGGTTACCCTGACCATTGGTCAGTCACCGCGCAGCGATATTCTGCCGTTGTTGCAGGCGTATCTGCCCGCAGAGCAGGTGGCGCACGCCGGTTTACTCGACGGTCTCTCTCTGGCGGAAGTGGAGCAGCACTACACTCCAGCGGCTGGTGAGAAAGTGCTGGTTTCGCGGATGCAGGATGGACAGCAGGTACGCCTGGCGGCACGTCTGGTGGAGCAGGGATTACAGCAGAAAATCTACGCACTGGAGGAGCAGGGTTACAACACTATCCTGCTGCTGTGCACCGGAGAATTTGGTGCACTGAAAACGCATAAAGCGTTGTTGCTGGAGCCTGATCGCATCATTCCGCCGCTGGTGGGGGCGATTGTGCACGGCCACAAAGTAGGGATTGTAGTACCGGTGGAGGAACAGATTGCTGAGCAGGCCAGCAAATGGCGTAACCTCGGCACTCCTCCTTGTTTCGCCGTCGCCAGTCCTTATCTGGCTCAGCAGGCGGATCTGATTGAAGCCGGCCTGTCGCTGCAGGAGCAGGGAGCCGATGTGGTGGTACTGGATTGCATCGGCTATCACCAGAAACATCGTGATTTTCTGCAGAAAATGCTGGGGATCCCGGTCCTGCTGTCTAATGTACTGGTAGCCAAACTGGCAGCGGAATTAATCGTTTAATCCACAGGGATCACAACTTGCGATCCCACCTGTCATTTCGCGTGACAGATCAGCGAGTTCCCTTGTAATCTGCCAGTCAACCTAATGTGCTGTGAGGAAGTGACATGCTCAACGTGAGTGAGTATTTTGACGGAAAAGTGAAGTCCATTGGTTTCGAGAGTGTCACCATTGGACGCGCAAGCGTGGGCGTGATGGCGGAAGGTGAATATACCTTCGGTACAGGGCAGCCGGAAGAGATGACGGTGGTCAGTGGTGCACTGAAAGTGCTGCTGCCGGGTGAAACTGAGTGGAAATGGTTTGAAGCTGGTAGCGTGTTCAACGTACCGGGCCAAAGCGAGTTCCATCTCCAGGTCGCTGAGCCAACCTCTTATCTGTGCCGCTATCTGTAAGCAGTTGCCCCAGGCCGCAGATTGCGGCCTTTTTTGTCAGATTTACATCACAAAATTTGTAAATTTAATTTTTTATCCTATCTTCATTTAAAAATAATCACTTCTTTTTTATTCGACGTTTTTCAAACAGATAAATTAAAGTTAATTAGTCGAATAAGTAATTAACAAGTCGACATGTTAATTTTTCTGGTGATTATGCTGGTTGCATATTGATTTCATCTGTATTAAAAATGAATCCGTTCGCTGAATAATGATTCTAAAAAGGAGGTTAGCATGTCGATTGGTCGAATATATTCTGCACCGATTTTACCGGACCCTGTTATTCGTTCTGATAAAGATTATTCTGAGTTGTCGCCGTCGCCGTTTGGTTTTATTCCCCGTGTTTTTTATTCAGCATGTGAAGAACGACCGGTTTCATTTAAGTATCAGGTTAATTCGCGTGTCAGTCTGAATGAATTGCCCGCAGAAAATAAACGGTGGTTTGGGGAGACGGTGCCACCACTTTCTGAACCTGTTGTCAAACCTGCACCGGTTAAACTAACAAGAGGTTTTGTTTCACCTTTTAGCGGAAAGTTAAATATTCTCAATCTCAGGCTGAATAAATTTGGTAGCTATTCACCAGTGGACGTTGCGGCTAAATCCGTGCAGAAGAATTTTGTGCCAGAACCAAAAGAAGTTATCCAGGACGCGGGATGTGTTTCTGGGTTAGGGCAGTTTGTTCGTACGATTAGTAAATCAAATAAGTATCCCGATGATAAAACGCTGGAAGCAATAGTGGCTTCACTGGAGACAGGAAGAAACCCTTCCGGGAATTACCGGAGCTGGCCATTTGATTCTGAATGCAGAACAGTGCCAGAGCCTGTTTCTGAGCATCTGACGCCACCGACGCCTGAGCCAGAGCGTCAAACGTTGCCGAAGCCTGCTTCTGAACATCTAACGTCACCGAAGCCTGAACCAGAGTATCAAACGCTTCCGAAGGATATCGAAGAGACCTCTTCGTTGTCCGGTAGTGACTCCGGATGCGACATTCTTTCTGACAGTGAAGACCCATCCAGGCCACCAATCCCACTTGAGCCGGTTGTTATTATAAAAACGGTAATGGACAGAAAAGCAGAGAATTTGCAGGTTAAAATGGATAATTTTTATAATCAATTTGATGAAAGCCGCACCAGGGAAAATGACAGGCGAAGGCCTAATCCTTCTGGTTTTACGCTGAGAGCGAAGATGAGCAATCATTATCTTTGTCAAAATGCTAAACCACCCGCTATCGTCAGAACCATTCTTAAAAATGAAGTCCCGACCAGCAAGTATGAGGGTTTTGTCATTCCTTTTACTCATTCTGACCATTTGAGAATGGAGAATGACAGGAATAGAAAATTATCGGTCCGGGATTCTGATGATCAATTCTTAGAGGAGCTGAAAAAAGAAATAAATGATTGTGCTCGTATATTTGAAGAGAGCCAGGCGTATCATTATTCACGTTATACGAAAATCAGAGAGAAAATTGATGGTCTCAATGGTGTGCTGGAAGCTATCGATGAAGACAGTGTTTTATACCTCCCTCCTAAGGTAGAGTTAAAAGACTATTACTATAGTCTACGTGATGAAATTATGCTGGCTATTGCAAGCGAGCAAAAGACCATCCTTGTTGATAATGCAGGCAGGAAAATAAATCCGCTGTATGTGGAGGACGAACCTGACTATTAGAGGCATCAACGTTTTTACTGAACTGAACGGACTCGTAGCGGCGCGATTTATCGCGCTGCTACGTGCGTGATATCGGAAATAAATGTGCGATTTCCTGCGCGAGGCGTCAAAAAAACGCGTGATGTGTTAAAAAAACGCGCGATAAATCGCGCCGCGACATCACAGCTCCGCCTTTATTCTTTCACGGGCCATAACCAGGCGGCACCCCGTACACCGCTGGAATCGCCATGCACCGCTTTGAGTACCGGTGTTTCGCACTCACGACCAAAGACCCACTGTTTCATCAGTGTCGGTACGGTCTGATACAACCGATCGTTATTACTCATGCCACCCCCCAGTACAATGACATCCGGGTCGAGCAAGTTCACCACCTGAGCCAGCGATTTTGCCAGACGCATTTCGTAACGGTGCATCGCCAGCTCAGCTACCGGATCATGCTGTTCTATCAGCTTAATGATCTCTGCCCCTTTCAGCGCTTGTCCGCTCAGACGCTGATAATCGATGGCAAACCCCGTGCCGGAGACAAAGGTCTCGATGCAGCCCTGCAAACCGCAATAGCACGGCACCTCCGCGCGATAACGCAGCTCATCTTCATCCATCCACGGCAGCGGATTATGGCCCCATTCACCGGCATTGCCGTTGCCGCCGATACGCGACTCACCGTTTATCGCCACCCCTGCACCCGAGCCGGTGCCGATAATTACCGCAAACACCAGCGGTTGTCCCGCACCGGCACCATCCACCGCTTCGGATACCGCCAGACAATTCGCGTCGTTAGCGATACGCACGTCACGATTCAGCGCCTGTGCCAGATCCTTATCCAGCGGTTGCCCATTCAGCCAGGTGGAGTTGGCGTTTTTCACCCGCTGGGTATAGGGCGAAATGGTGCCCGGAATGCCCAGTCCGACCGTACCCTGCTGCCCGGTTTTCTCTTCCGCCAGCTGCACCAGATCGACAATCGCCTGAACCGTCGCACCATAGTCATCACGCGGGGTATTCACGCGGTGTCGAAACAGCTCCTGACCCTGGTCTGACAGCGCAATCACTTCAATTTTGGTGCCACCTAAATCGATACCAATACGCACGTTTTATTCCTCATTATTCGTTCTGGTGAGAGATACAGTAGAAGGCCGTTTGGGTAAAGGCAATGAAACCCATCCGATGTTTCGCTATCATGCGCGCTGACTCGTAGACTTGTGCGTCCGATCGCACCCCCGGTAAGGAATCCCGATGTTGTGGTTTAAAAATATGATGGTTTATCGTCTGAATCGTGACATCCCGCTGTCCGCAGACGATCTGGAAAAACAGCTCGACGCCTTCACCTTTTCACCCTGTGGTAGCCAGGATATGGCCAAAACCGGTTGGGTCTCCCCAATGGGTAACCGCAGCGAGGCGCTGACGCACGTGATTAATGGTCAGATTGTGATCTGTGCACGTACTGAGCAAAAAATCCTGCCTTCTCCCGTGGTGAAGCAGGCACTGGAAGCCAAAATTGACAAGCTTGAGGCGGAACAGAGCCGCAAGCTGAAAAAGACCGAAAAAGACTCGCTGAAAGATGAAGTGTTGCATAGCTTGCTGCCGCGTGCCTTCAGCCGCTTCAGCCAGACCTTTATGTGGATCGACACTGTCAACAACCTGATTATCGTTGACTGCGCCAGCGCAAAGAAAGCTGAAGACACGCTGGCGCTGCTGCGTAAAAGCCTGGGTTCGCTGCCGGTAGTACCGCTGACGCTGGAAAAACCGATTGAAATGACGCTGACCGAATGGGTGCGTTCTGGTGAACTGCCTGCCGGTTTTGCCCTGATGGATGAAGCGGAGTTGAAAGCGTTGCTGGAAGACGGTGGCGTCATCCGCTGTAAAAAGCAGGATCTGGTGTCAGACGAAATAGCGACCCATATCGAAGCCGGGAAAGTGGTAACCAAACTGGCACTCGACTGGCAGGAACGTATTCAATTGGTTATCGCCGATGACGCATCGGTAAAACGTTTGAAATTCAGCGATACGCTGCGTGAGCAGAATGACGATATCGATCGTGACGATTTTGCCCAGCGTTTCGATGCAGACTTTATCCTGATGACCAGCGAACTGGCTGCGCTGATCAGTAACCTGGTCGAAGCGTTAGGCGGCGAAGCCCAGCGTTAAGGATGACATCCTTACTCGTAGCGACGTGATTTATCACACGCCTTTTAGCCGGGGCACTTTTCCTGGCTTAAAAACAGCGCGATAAATCGCGCCGCTACGTAATATTATTGTTATTCGCCCACCAGCATTGAATCCTGCGGTGCGTTGTCGCGCTGCGCTTTCGTGGCAAGGAAGTAGACATAGCCCACCGCCATAATCGCCACAAACAGGCCGCCAATCACCGGGTTAAACCACAGCATCGCCACCAGACACACCAGCGACAGCACCAGCGCGATACCCGGCACAATCGGATAGCCCGGTGCGCGGAAGCTGCGTTCCAAATCCGGTGCGGTGCGACGAAGTTTAAACAAGCTCAGCATGCTCATCAGGTACATCACAATCGCGCCAAACACCGCCATGGTGATCATGGCCGCCGTCAGGCTCATACCTTGCAGATTAATCCAGCCGTCACTGTAAATCGCCGCAATCCCAATCAGGCCACCGGCAATAATGGCACGATGCGGCGTCTGAAAGCGTGACAGTTTCGCCAGGCTTTGCGGCAGATAACCGGCACGCGCCAGCGCAAAGAATTGACGTGAATAGCCCAGAATGATGCCGTGGAAGCTGGCAACCAGGCCAAACAGGCCGATCCACACCAGCATATGCATCCAGTTAGAGTTTTCGCCGACGATCATCTTCATCGCCTGTGGCAGCGGGTCATTGATGTCCGACAGTTTGCGCCAGTCACCGGCACCGCCCGCCAGCAGCATCACGCCAATCGCTAAAACCACCAGGGTCAGAATGCCGGTGATATAGGCTTTGGGGATGGTACGCTTCGGATCTTTCGCTTCTTCTGCTGCCATCGCGGCTCCTTCAATGGCAAGGAAGAACCAGATAGCAAAGGGTATGGCGGCAAAAATGCCAGACACCGCAGGCATACCAAAATGTTCGCTGCCCGCCCAGCCGTTGGCGGCGAAATTAGCAATGCTGAAGCCGGGTGAGACCACGCCCATAAACACCAGCAGTTCCAGCACCGCCAGCACCGTAACCACCAGCTCAAACATCGCCGCCAGTTTCACGCCGAGAATATTCAGCGTCATAAACACCACATAAGCCCCGACCGCAGCGGTTTTGGGGTTGAGTTCCGGGTATTGCACATTGAGATAGGCACCAATCGCCATGGCGATGGCTGGGGGCGCGAATACGAACTCGATCAGGGTTGCCAGACCGGCAATCAGGCCACCGGTTTCACCAAAGGCGCGGCGACTATAGGCAAACGGACCACCGGCATGCGGGATAGCGGTAGTCAGTTCGGTGAAGCTGAAAATAAAACAGGTGTACATGGTGGCGATCAGCGCCGTAGTAATGAGAAATCCCAGCGTCCCTGCTACGCCCCAGCCGTAACTCCAGCCGAAATACTCCCCGGAAATGACCAGGCCAACCGCGATACCCCAAAGATGCAGGGTTCCCAGGGTGGGTTTGAGCTTGCTCGTCATAATCTTATCCCCGTCGTTTTTGTTGAGTGCGGTAACTTCACCGCGCCGGTTTATCGTTTGCGCTACAGTGAAGGGGATAATGCCGCTGCCTCTTACGGGAAAACTTGACGCAGGCGCAGTGAGTTTTGTCCTCCACGGTCAACTCTGACGCAAGAAAAGTGCCAGATGCACGCTGCGGTCAACTTTGGGTCATCTGCGGTCAAGCAGTCAGGACGACGTCATCCCATGCTGATAACACTGTTGTCATCCCTGGAGCCTGATGAATGAGTGCCAAACAATCCGACACCCTGACAAATGCTGAAATCACCGTGCTGGCGCAACAGGCGTTGGCGTGCTACCCCGCCGCGCTACAGGGCGAGCTGAAGCTGCTGTGCCGTTCTGAAAATGCCACCTTCCTGGTGCAGGCAGGCGGCAAACGTTATGCGTTGCGTCTGCATCGCCCGGACTACCACAGCAAAGCGGATATCCAGAGCGAGTTGCTATGGCTGGATGCGCTGCGCGATACCGGTATCATGGTGCCGGAAGCGATTCCGGCCAGCGATGGTGAAACTGTGCTGTCGCTGCGCCTGCCGGATGGAGAAGTACGCCATGCGGTGCTGTTTCACTGGATCGAGGGCGATATGCCGACCACCGATGTCGATCCCAAAGCCTTCCAGCAGCTCGGTCACATCACCGCGCGGTTGCATCAGCACAGCAAGCGCTGGCAGAAACCGCAGGGCTTCCAGCGTATCATCTGGGATCATCATACGATGGTGAGCGATCACAGCCATTGGGGACGCTGGCAGGACGCGCCCAACCTGAATCCGGCCGATCATCCTGTTGTGCAACAGGCGATCGCCCGCGTGGGGCAGGAGTTGCAGGATTTTGGCAAAGGCGAGGATCGTTATGGTCTGATCCATGCCGATCTGCGTCTTACCAATCTGCTGTTGCATAAAGGGGAAACCCGGGTGATCGATTTTGATGACTGCGGCCTCGGCTGGTATCTGCACGATCTGGCGGCGGCGATCAGTTTTGTCGAGCATCATCCGCGCGCAGAAGAGTGGGTGGACAACTGGATCCGCGGCTATGAGCAGGTGGGGCATATCAGCGATGCGGAAATGGCGCTGGTACCCACCTTACTGATCCAGCGTCGTATTCAGCTTACCGCGTGGATGGGTTCCCATGCAGAAACCGAAATGGCGCTGAGCCTCGGGCCGCGCTGGGCCGATCATTCAGTACGGCTGTGTCATCGCTATCTGGAGAATAGCCAGCTGCCTGTCGGGGCCTGATGCACCATCTGCGGGCGTGGCTGCGCCGTTACGGTGCTCGCCGCGTCCGCTATCCACCCTAATTGCCTCTTTTGCTGCGTTGCCCGCCTGGTACGAAAATTGCTGGATACGGTAATTCGATTCACTCCTGCGTATCCTGTGAGGTCAGCATGAATTCACTGATGAGACAGCCCGAGGCGTTCAACGCCTTGTCAGCGCATGCCAGTGCCAGTAACCGTGGCGTGCTGGCGGCAGCGGCCACTGGCCTGAGCGACTTCATTACCGGTAAAGGCGGTGATGTGGATCGCATCTTTGGCATCAGCGGCATTGATTCAGAATTGCTCGCCAGCCCAACCCTCAGTCTGGGCCTGGTTAACTATTGCCGCGTGATGGAAGAAGCGGCGCGACATTCTGGTTTTGATAACTTCGGTTTGCACTACGGCAGGCAGTTCAAACCGCAGTCATTAGGCCTGATTGGCTACATCGGCCTATGTTCGCCGACGCTGGAGCAGGCACTGCATAACGTGGTGAATGCTTTTCCGTGGCACCAGCATGACACCCTGACGCGCCTGGTGGACAAAGGCGACTGCTGGCGGCTGGATTATCAGGTACGCCACGGGGCGATTCTGTCACGTCGGCAGGATGCGGAGCTGACGCTCGGCATGTTTCTCAACCTGATCCGTCATGTAGCAGGGAAAAACTGGGCACCACGTGAAGTTCACTTCGAACATCCGCGCCCGGAACAGTGGCATGAGCACTGCAAAGTCTTTGATGCGCCAGTGTGGTTCGAACAACCCTTCAACTCGTTATTGATCCCGAAACGCGATCTGTTACGTACCATGCCAGAGCAGGATCCGATGTTGCTGATGGTGATGCAGGATGCGATCCGCCGCCTCAACAGCAGCGCCAGCCAGCAGAGCGTGGTGGAGCAGGCGCGTTCGCAGGTCAATCTGTCGTTGATTCAGGGCGAGCCGGTGCTGGAGGAAATTGCCGACAAGATGGGGCTGTCGAGCTGGTCGTTACAGCGCCGGTTGCGCGAAGAGGGTATCAGTTTCACCGCGCTGGTGGACAAGGTGCGGTGCGAAATGGCCACCCATTATCTGCAACAGAAACAACTGCCGATTTCCGAAATGGCGCTGTTGCTGGGGTATTCCGAAGTGAGCGCGTTTTCACGCGCATTTCGTCGCTGGTTTGGCATCAGTCCGCGTCAATGGCGGCAAGATGGACTGGTAAATTAACCTGCTGTGGCGCAAAGCCAAACCACGCTGGCTGCCCACGATCGGGTGGCGGTGGTAATCCTTTCGACTGACCAATCAACTGCCAGGCACGCAGACACAGCGGCTCATCGCCCTGGGTCTGGGTGACGGCATAGCGCCCGCTTTTTTCCCACTCCAGCCGTACCAGGCAACGCTGACCAGCATAATGACTGGCATCACGAAAATCATGTACCAGCTTCAGCTGCATTTCATCAGCCCATTTGCAGGATGCACTCGTGGGTGACTTATCCGGCTGGCAGACATTGCTCGCCTCATCCTGTTGTTGTGATGAGGAATTCTGACAGGCGCTAAGCACCACCCCAATGGTTAGCAGGCCCAATAGTCCCGCCATTCTATTAATTAAATTCATTAATATGCCGTTATTAGCCCTAAAGATCTGATTGTGCCCTGCCGACAGTCTACAGACCGACTCTCTGAATGCTATGGCAATCGTCTTACTGTCGGAAAAACCAGAATTTGCCGCCCCGTGCGGTTTTCTCTTCTTTATTCATGGATCTGAAATGCAAAAAAAATATGCCTTCGCGGCACTCTCCTTGTTATCGGCAGCACTGCTGAGTGGTTGTGCCACTGAGTCTTCGCGCGCCATCGAAGCCCCGCAGGTGCGGGCCGCCAGCCAACCGGCGTACCAGGGCGTGCGTAGCCCGATTGCAGTAGGCCAGTTTGATAACCGTTCGTCGTATATGAACGGCATCTTCTCAGATGGCGTGGATCGTCTGGGTAATCAGTCAAAAACTATTTTGATCACCCATTTGCAGCAAACCGGGCGTTTTAACGTGCTGGAACGCAGCAACCTGAAAGAGCTGCAGCAGGAAGCGAACTTTAAGCACAGCCAGCAAAACATTAAAGGGGCCAACTATATCGTCACCGGCGATATCACCGAGTTTGGTCGCAAAGAAGTGGGTGATCAGCAGCTGTGGGGCATTCTGGGCCGCGGTAAAACCCAGGTCGCTTACGCCAAGGTCAACCTCAATGTGGTCGACGTCACCACCTCTGAAGTGGTTTACAGCGCACAGGGTGCGGGCGAATACCAGCTTTCCGCACGTGAAGTGATTGGTTTTGGCGGCACCGCCAGCTACGACTCCACCCTGAACGGCAAAGTAATGGATCTGGCGATCCGCGAAGCAGTCGATCATCTGGTTGACGGCATTACCAGCGGCGCCTGGCGTCCGGCGAAATAAGGATATTCCCAATGAAATTGATCAAACTGAGTGCCGCGCTGATTGCGGCGGGTGTACTGGCAGGCTGTGCACCAAAAGGGCCGGAGCCGATTTATTACTGGGGCGATTACCAGCAGCAGATTTATAGCTACTACCAGAAAGACAAAGATCCGATGCAGCAGATTGATGCGCTGAATCTGGATATCGAAAAAGCCCGTTCGGTGAATAAACCGGTTGCCCCGGGTCTGCATGCGCAGCTGGGCCTGTTGTATGCACAGACTGGCCAGACGGATAAAGCGTTCAGCCAGTTTGCCGCGGAGAAACAGCAATTCCCGGAATCCGCCCCGTATATGGATTTTCTGATGAGTAAGAAAAAAGGAGCAACCCAGTGAACAAACTGATTGCAGGCTTGGCGGTGCTGACCGCGCTGCTGCTGACCGGCTGCGCGCCGCATAAAAAACCTTATGACTACAGCGCGTTTCGTGCCAGCAAACCGGCTTCGATTCTGGTACTGCCGGCGGAAAACAAAGCGCCGGACGTCAATGCCGCGCATAGCTTCACGTCGCTGGTGACGCAGCCCCTGGCGGAAGCGGGTTATTACGTGTTCCCGGTGGCGGTGGTGGAAGAGACGTTCCAGCAGAACGGTCTGACCAATGGTCATGATATTCAGGCGGTAAGTACCCAGCGTCTGCACGATATTTTCCATGCTGACAGCGCACTGTATATTTCGATTACCGATTACGGTACCAGTTATTTAGTGGTGGACAGCAACACGAAGGTATCGGCATCGGCGCGTCTGGTGGATTTGCGTACCGGCAAGGAACTGTGGCAGGGCAGCGCCACTGCTAATGACGGCGAGAATGGTAACAACAATAATGGTGGCATCATCGGCATCCTGGTGTCGGCGGCGGTGAAACAAATCGCCAATAATGTCACCGATAAAGCACATACCATTGCCGGTGTGACCAGCGCACGTTTGCTGGCACAAAACGAAGATGGCGGTCTGCTGGCGGGACCGCGTCGTCCGGTAACGGCAGCGCGTTAAGTGATAGCAAAGGGAGCGGGGTATCCGCTCCCTTCCACACGAAAATCACGTCGCGACGGCGTATTCCCCTGGCAACTCCAGCTTGCTGTAACCCAGCCCGTTCATCTTACGCACCTTGATCTGCACCGGAATGCGTTCCTTCATGGCTTCCACATGGCTGATCACGCCGATGGTTTTGCCACTGGCATTCAGTGCATCCAGCGCGTCGAGCGCGGTATCCAGCGTCTCGGCATCCAGCGTGCCGAAGCCTTCATCAAGGAACAACGATTCAATACGTGTTTTATGGCTGACCAGGTCGGACAAGGCCAGCGCCAGCGCCAGACTCACCAGAAAACTCTCGCCGCCTGACAAGGTACGGGTATCACGGGTGGCATCGGCCTGCCAGGTATCCACCACATCCAGCTCCAGCTCATCGGTGACGCGGCGTTGCAACAGATAACGGCCATGCAGGCGATCGAGCTGACGATTCGCCAGCCACACCAGATGATCGAGCGTCAGGCCCTGAGCGAAACGGCGGAATTTGTCACCTTTGGCTGAGCCAATTAATTCATTGAGCTGGCTCCACTGCTGCAGCTCTGCTTCGTTGTCGCTGATTTGGCTCAACAGGGAATGCTGCTGCTGACGCAAAGCGGTGTCACTTTGCAACTGTTGCTGTACTTCGCCCTGATGGCGGGCATTATCGCGCAGCGCCATGCGCAGGCTTTCCAGCCTTGCATCAATATCCGCCGTCCTGTCATCGCTCAGCTCTGCCGGACGTTGCTGCTGATGTGCGTTCAGCCTCTGCTCCAGCTGCCGGGTCAGGGTGATTTGCTGCTGACGTTGTTGCTCCAGTGCCTGTAAATGCTGACGCAGTTGCAGCGCCTGATGTTCATCGAGTAACGCCTCACGCAGCGCCACCTCGTCGGCGAAATCACTTTTCCGCAATGCGCTGAGGAAGGTACTTTCGGCGTCCTGAACCCGCGCAGCCAGCGTTTGCTGTTGCTGGTCGATTTGCGCCCGTTGCCCATTCAGGCTATGCAGCGTGCTTTGCGCCTGCTGCCATACCTGCAACTGCTGCGCCAGCTCCCGTTCACACTGCTGCATCAATTGCTGCTGTGCCTGGCGCTCGGCCTGCACCTGACGATCGCCAAACAGCTGCTGGCGCTGTTGCTGCTGTTCTGCCCGTTGCTGCTGTAAACCGTTCAGTCCCTGTTGCAGGGTGTCCAGCCGCTGTTGTTCACGCGCATGGTTTTGTTGCCGGTTGTGAAATTCACTGTCTGCTTTGGCTCGCTGTGGTTGCAGGGTAGTGAGTAACCGCTCACTCTCCTGCCATTTTTGCCAGCGTTGCTGCAATGCTTCCAGCCAGCTGGCGCGTGTATCACGTGCGGGCAGGGCGAGTTGATGCGGTGTCAGCTGCTGTTCCAGTTGCTGACTTAATTGCTGCCAGGCCGCGCGTTCAGCTTCGCTGCGCTGGTTGAGATCGTTCAATGTCTGCTGGACGCTGGTAATCTGCTGTTGCGCCAGCTGCTGCTGTTGCAAATGTTCCAGCCATTCCCGTAGCTGGTTTTCCTGCTGATCCTGCTGCTGTTGCCAGCAGGTAACTTTATCTTGCTGCTCCAGCGCAAAGGTGAGCGCCAACTCACCGGTCAGCCGTTGCCAATGCTCAGTCAAGGTGGTGATTTGCTGCCCGATATCCTTGAGTTCCTGCTGCAACGCCTGCTGTTGCAGCAGCGACAGGCGTTGTTGCTCACCTTTAGCGGTGCCGGATTCCTTTAACTGAGTTTCCTGATTTTGCAGGGCGACAAGCCGCTGCTGATTTTCACCGGGTTCCAGCTGCCGATATTCTTCGATAGCCGGATGCTGACAGGAGCCGCACAGCGGGCAGGGTTGGTCCGGCTGTAACCGGGCGCGTTCATCCGCCAGCCGGGCGATGGTGAGTTCCAAATCACAGATTTTCTGCACATCAATTCGCGCTTGATTGATGCGCTTCCACTCCTCGCGCAGCGCCTGTAAAACCTGTTCTTCCGCCTGATATTGCTGGGTTAATGCGTGCAGTTTCTGCTGGCGTTGTTGCTGTTGTGGCTGGAGCGAGCGCCACTGCGCGGCCAGCAAGGTTAGCTGCTGGCGGGATGCACGCTGCGCCTGATGTTGTGTCAGCGCATCACGCACCTGACTGATATCATGTTGTGACTCCAGCTCTGCCACTGGCTGCGCCGCATGCTGGCGAGCAGAGAAGGCTTGCTGTAGCTGGTCGAGCTGCTGTCGCTGCTGCTGATGCTGGTTGCTCAACTGGGCGATGGCCTGCTCGCGCTCATCCAGTCGCGCAATATCGGCTTGCCAGCGCGCCAGATGTTCTCCCCATTCAGCAACGTTGGCTTGTGTGGTGCGCCACTGCTGCTGTTCATCCCAGATCTGTTGTAAGCGTTCACTCTCCTGCTGTTGCTGGCTGAGTGCGGCTCCGCTTTGTTGCAACACTTGCTGCTGCTGGGCTATCTGACGTTGTTGTTCGGTGATCTGCTGTTGCAGGGTGGCGATTTGCTGATCAAGCGGGATGACCTGCTCTGTCAGCAACGTTTCCAGTTGCTGTTGTCCGGCTTGCGCCTGATCTCGTGCCTGCTGTGCCGCCTGATAACGCACTTCACCCTGCTGCTGAGCGTCGAGCGCCTGTTGCTGCTGCTCCAGTAACTGCTGTGATTGCTGCGTCAGTGCCGCCAGTTCCTGGCGTAATTGTTCCCGCTGTTGCAGCTTATCGCGCAGTTTTTCCGCCGGTTCGGCGCGTGCCAGTCGCTGGCGTTCCGGTTCTGCCTGCTGCCACGCACTTTCTGCGGTGTGAAGCCCCTGCTGTGCCTGCTGCTGCTCATTGGTCAGTTGCCGGGCCAGGGTTAACCACTGCTGCTGCTGCTGGGTGGTGATCAGTTGCTGGTTGAGTGTCGCTTCGCTGGTGCTGAGTTGTTCCAGTTGCGAAGTCAGTTCTGTCCGTCGGGCTTCATCCAGCAGCACCATGCCACCGGCACGGGCGCGCAGGGTATCAAGATCGGTACGGGCGGTTTTGTAACGCTCAAAAACCTGCATCGAAACCTGACCGTAAATCTCGGTGCCGGTCAGTTCTTCCAGCAGCTCGGCGCGTTCGCCGGGTTTCGCATTGAGGAAGGCGGCGAACTGTCCCTGCGACAACATCATCGAGCGGGTAAAACGGGCGAAATCGAGGCCAGATAAGGTTTCGATCAGCCTGAGTTTGTCACCCACTTTGTCGGCGACGATTTGGTTGTCAGCGCAGCGTGCCAGTTCAACACGCGGAGCCTGCAATTTGCCATCGGCCTGACCCCGGGCGCGGTTCTGGCTCCAGAAGGCACGCCAGGCTTCACCTTTGATTTCAAACTCTACTTCGGCCAGACATTCGGTGGCATCGCGAGTGATAAGTTCGTTCTGGGTTTGTGACAACACGCCGAGGCGGGGTGTCTGGTGATAAAGTGCCAGACAGATGGCATCGAGCAGGGTGGTTTTACCCGCTCCGGTGGCACCGGTGATGGCGAACAGGCCATTGCTGGCAAAAGGCTCGCGACGAAAATCAATAAACCATTCACCGCGCAGGGCGTTGAGGTTTTTAAAACGCAGCGTCAGGATTTTCATGCAGAAGGGTTCTCCAGCGCGGCAAGGGTGGTGCGAAACAGTTGGGTGAGCCGCGCAGCCTGTTCCGTATCCAGATCTTCTTCCAGCGCCAGACGACGTGCAAATACCTCTTCAACCTGCAATTCGCTCAGGGTTTCATTATCCCGCCGTGCCAGGCTGCGGCTACGTTGCTCACGGCTGCGGCGGACCAGTAGCACTTCCACCGGTAAGCCTTCTGTCAGTTGCTCAATCCGTCGTTGCAGATCGCTGAGATGTTCCTGAGTGGTGATTTCAATGTCCAGCCACACCGGTTGTGATGCATCACTATTTTTAAAGGAGGCCAGCTGCTGTTCAATCTCTGCCAGCGAACCTTTCAGCATTTGCATCGGCTGAAACAGTGGGATGGTCAGCGGTGTCACGGCATCGAGGCCTGTGCTGAAATCAAGCAGGAACACACTTTTATCCCGACCCAGCTCATCAAAACTCAGCGGGATGGGGGAGCCGCTGTAGCGAATTTGGTCGCGGTCGGCAATGCGTTGTGCACGATGGATATGGCCGAGGGCGATGTAATCCGCGGCGGGAAAGGCCTGGGCCGGGAAGGCATCCAGGGTGCCGATATAGATATCGCGTACTGAATCACTTTTGGTCACCCCCACGGTAGTGAGATGGCCGGTGGCGATAATCGGCAGCTGGCCGCCCAACGCCGCGCGCTGTGCCTCAGCGGCGGCAAAGCAGTGCTGATAATGCTGCTCGATGGCTTCCAGCAGCGAAAGCTGTTTTTCCCGTCCGGATTGTCCGGCCTGGCTGCGCAAAATATCGCGTGGACGCAGATAAGGGATGGCGCACAGCACCGCGCCTGGCGAGCCGTCACGCTGTTTCAGCGTCAGTACCTGCTGCTCGCCCTGCGGCGTTGCGCTGGTGATCACCTGGGTATTCAGGCAGGCGAGCAGTTCACGGGATTCATTCAGCGTGGCTACCGAATCATGGTTACCGGCCAGCACAATCAGCTGGCAACCGCTGGCCTGTAAGGCCACCACAAAGCGGTTAAACATTTCACGTGCGTAACTCGGGGGTGAACCGGTATCAAACAGGTCACCGGCGATAATGAGTGCATCCACCTGATGCCGCTCAATTTGCTGGCGCAGCCAGTCGAGAAAGGCTTGATGTTCCGCCGCACGACTTTTGCTGTAAAAGAACTGGCCCAGATGCCAGTCCGCCGTATGAATGATGCGCATGGATGCTCCCTGCCAGATTTCGCGTTGGGCGATTATATACGGATGGGACTGCCACTGACATGCGTATTAGCCGAACAAATGCGCCGGAAAAATCATCAATTCCTCAGAAGTTAACTATTCAGCGCGGAAAAATATCAGAGGTTAAATAAAGGCTCACTGATAACGTAAGGAGATAAATATGTTTCCTGTTAACCGTAGCGAATCTGTAACCTCCACCTCCGCCATGCGTTCAGCACCCGATAGCCATGCTTTAGCTTCTGCGGCTGGGGATAATATTGTCGTGGTGGCGAATTCAGCACAGCGTATGGGGTCTGCGACCTCTCAATACGACACAGAAGCGCCCGTCACGATGGGGCCAGAAGAGTATGAAAAACTGATTTACGGCAGGGCGACGGGAAGAACATCGTCCTTACTGCCTTTTGGGGCCGATGTCGTTCCTGCGGGTGATACTGCTGAGCTTTTCGCAACGTTTATTACTACCAGAGGAAGAACTGTAGACGATGATGCGGTGGTTTATAACCGCGCTCCAGGTTGGGTATTTATCGCCCACCCTCCTGTTGTTGGCCCCTCTCCGACCTATTTAGCCTCGTTGCGGGAAGATTTTTTAGCGATGGTGCTGAACCCCGATTTTAATTATCGCGCTGAAAATTGCCTGCCGAACTACGGGGTAATGACAACAATATCAATTCCCTATGTTGAGGGTGCCGAACCCGGGAATGCTCGCGCGCATTTCTTTTATCTTGATGCCTTCCGACCAAAAGATGTGAGCGCTTTCCTGCGTGATTTTTTCGATGCCATTATTTCCGCCAGCCAGAAAGTCACAACCCATGATGAAGCCATAGCCATAACTACCCTGATGAGTATGAATTATTACTGGGACCAGGCGGACGTCCCACCGGTATTTGCGGGTGATATAACGCAGGATGAGTTTATCAGCATGCGTGATCAGCTGCTGGCAACGGATAAGTTCTCTGCGCTGAAAGCACAGATGGCGGAAAAAGCGAAATCCTGCGAGGAGATGGAACAATTATTGAGCCAGATGGAGTTAAATGACCATCCTGCACCGCAACATTTACCTGACGCCGTACCCAGGTAAAAAACGGACAATAATTTTGAGAATGAGGGATCAATATGTTTGCTATTAATAATATCCCAATACCAGAGGCTAAATTATCACGGGACGATAAAGCCTCTGCGGCACAGGTGGTTGATAATATCAGTAGTATTAGCAATGCAGAAGCAGGGATGCAAACTGGTAGTGACCAGAGTATCAAAGAAGGAGCATCACTTTCCCACATGCTGGAGGACAATGGCATAACGACGGAGCAGTTCAATCAATTTCTCTTTGCGCTCTACGATAAAAGTCGCGAGCATGATATCTGTTCTCATGGCCAGGTGAAAATTCCCGCCGGTAGCGTTTTTATTATTCCTGCTGAACAGGTCCCGTCTACGCGAAAATTAAGCAGCCGGGATTACTTCACCTGTTTAAGGCAACAGCTTAGTTTTTTTTCGGGGATAAATACTTTGCCGTTTGAAAATTCCCCTTTTTCACCAGTGAAGGGAAAAATGATCACGGCAAAATTAGAACTACGAGGAGGAGGACCGGTTATTTTTGAACGTGCGCATATGTTTTATCTCCACGGATTCCGGCCCAGTGATGTGAGAAAGTTTATGGCAACCTTCTTTCAGGTGATTCTCGCCGCTTACAACAAAGGAAATGTGGTTGAAAAAGCCACCACGTCGGCGTCCTTTGCTGGTATGAATGATGCCTGGGCGCTGTCGGAAAACGCGCCGGAATTTGCCAACAATATGAAGCTACGGGCTTTCCTGAATCTGCGGGATGATTTGCTGAAAGGAGAGGAGTTTGCTGAAATGAAGGCGCAGATGAAGGAAATAAGCAGCTAAACCGCCGCCGATACGCTACGCTGTCTGCCGGGTCGGGAAGGTTAGCTTCCCGGCCCGGGAAAAATCATTTTTTCTTAATAGTTACCTGAGAAGCATATTCGTATGCTACCCGCCAAAAATCCTGTTTCTGCTGTCACATTTCTGTTTTTATACTCCAGACCACCCGTTGGTTTTTTCATAAAAGTGTCATAAAACTGACGCATAATGACGCCGCAAATCTCAGTGACAGCCGTCATATCAGCAGGAGTAATAATGGCTAAGCGCATTTTGGTTGTGGAAGACGAAGCTCCCATCCGTGAAATGTTATGTTTCGTGCTGGAACAGAACGATTACCAGCCGATTGAGGCGGAAGATTATGACAGCGCAGTAGGGAAGCTGATTGAACCCTGGCCAGATTTGATTTTGCTGGACTGGATGTTACCCGGTGGTAGCGGTATCCAGTTTATCAAACACCTGAAGCGTGAAGCCATGACGCGGGATATCCCGGTGATGATGCTGACAGCGCGTGGTGAAGAGGAAGATCGCGTACGTGGTCTGGAAGTGGGCGCGGATGATTACATCACCAAACCTTTCTCCCCCAAAGAACTGATGGCCCGTATCAAAGCGGTGATGCGCCGTATTTCACCGATGGCAGTGGAAGAAGTGATTGAGATGCAGGGGCTGAGCCTCGACCCATCATCGCATCGTGTGATGTCAGAGACCACGCCGCTGGAGATGGGGCCGACCGAGTATAAACTGCTGCACTTCTTTATGACGCACCCGGAACGCGTTTACAGCCGCGAACAGCTGCTGAACCATGTCTGGGGCACCAATGTGTATGTCGAAGATCGTACTGTCGATGTACATATCCGTCGTTTACGTAAAGCGCTGGAGGTCTCCGGCCACGACCGCATGGTACAAACCGTACGCGGAACAGGGTATCGTTTCTCTGCCCGCTACTAAACGGAGTTTATACCGTGCTGGAACGACTCTCCTGGAAGAGATTATTAACCGAGCTGGTGCTGGTTTGTCTGCCGGCGCTGATTCTCGGTTTGCTGTTTGGTTATCTTCCCTGGCTGCTGCTGGCTTCGGTACTGGGTGTGCTGTTATGGCATTTCTGGAACCTGATGCGGCTGTCGCACTGGCTGTGGGTTGATCGATCCATGACGCCACCCGGCGGGCGTGCCAGCTGGGAACCGTTGTTTTACGGCCTGTATCAAATGCAGTTGCGTAACCGCCGCCGCCGCCGCGAGTTAGGCAATCTGATCAAGCGTTTTCGCAGTGGTGCAGAATCGCTGCCGGATGCGGTGGTGCTGACCACGGAAGAGGGGGCTATTTTCTGGTGTAATGGTCTGGCACAGCAGCATCTCGGTCTCCGCTGGCCGGAAGATAACGGCCAGAACATCCTCAACCTGCTGCGTTATCCTGAGTTCTCCCGCTATATTCGCCAGCGTGATTTCAACAAGCCCCTGACACTGGTGCTGAATAATCAGCATCATATGGAGTTTCGCGTGATGCCTTACAGCGAAGGACAGTGGCTGATGGTGGCGCGCGATGTCACGCAAATGCACCAGCTGGAAGGCGCACGACGTAGCTTCTTTGCCAACGTTAGCCATGAACTGCGCACGCCGCTCACTGTGTTGCAGGGCTACCTTGAAATGATGAACGATTCGGTAATGAACGAACGTTCGCGCAATAAAGCGTTGCAAACCATGCAGGAGCAAACCCGGCGTATGGATAGCCTGGTGAAACAACTGCTGACGCTTTCGCGCATTGAGGCCGCTCCCGCCATTGATCTGAAAGAGACCGTTGATGTGCCAACCATGCTGCTGCTGTTGCAGCGTGAGGCGGAAACCCTCAGCCAGGGACGACACGAGATTCACTTCCACACTGACCCGCACCTCAAAGTGCTCGGCAATGATGAGCAACTACGTAGCGCAATCTCCAATCTGGTGTACAACGCGGTGAACCATACGCCGGAAGGTACGCGGATTGATATCAGCTGGCTGCGGAGTAAGCAGGGCGCGGAGTTTAAGGTGTGCGATAACGGGCCGGGTATCAGTGCTGAACATCTGCCCCGTCTCACCGAACGTTTTTATCGGGTGGATAAAGCACGTTCACGCGCCACCGGGGGAAGCGGACTGGGACTGGCGATCGTGAAACATGCTCTCGGCCACCACAATACGCGGCTTGAGATCAGCAGTGTGCCGCATCAGGAGACGAGCTTCAGCTTTATCCTGCCGCCAAGGTTGATTGTCGCCAGTGGGATACGGGAGAATGTGGCGCAATAACTGTCACGGAAATCCCGCATGAAATCGTTGCTGCTGTTCATTTTGCTGTCGTTCTCTGTCCTGGCACAGGGGCAACAAACCATGCTGGCTGGCAATCTGAGTAGTGTGGGTTCCGATACCCTCGGTTATCTGATGACGCTGTGGGGTGAGGATTTCAGCCGCCAGTCGCCTGGTGTGAATGTGCAGGTACAGGCGGCGGGCTCATCAACCGCTCCCACGGCGCTGGCTGCCGGAGCGGCGCAACTCGGTCCGATGAGCCGGCCAATGCAGGCAGACGAGCGCCAGCTGTTTACTACCCGCTACGGCTACCCGCCGCTGGCAGTGCCGGTGGCGATGGATGCGCTGGTGGTGGTGGTGAATCAGGACAACCCGCTGACGCGCATCGAACCGCAGCAACTTGATGCGCTGTTTTCGGTGACGCGTTTATGCGGTGCACCCCACGCCGTACAGCGCTGGGGCGATGTGGGGCTGACCCTTCCCGGCTGGGAAACGCGCAGCATCGAGCGTTATGGGCGCAACTCAGCTTCCGGCACCTGGGGTTTCTTCAAGCAGCAGGTGCTGTGCAAAGGTGATTTCCGTGCCGATGTATCCGAATTTCCCGGTTCCGCAGCTGTGGTGCAGGCCGTGGCGGCGACGCCCAACAGTATCGGCTATGCCAGCTTTGGTTTTCATCTGAGTGGGGTAAAAACCTTACCGGTGGTGACCGCCAGTGGCGACAGCGTGATGCCTGATGCAGAGTCTATCCGCAGCGGTCGCTATCCGTGGTCACGTCCTCTTTATATCTACGTCAACAAAGCGCCCGGTAAACCTTTGGCACCGCTGGTATCTGCATTTCTGCACCAGGTATTGTCGCCACAGGGGCAGCGCCGCGTCAGTGAGGCAGGCTACCTGCCGCTGTCAGATAGCCAGATGGCGCTGGCGCGGGCAGCCATTGAGGGGAATTGAAGAACGAGCATCCCAACATGAATTTTCTTCATGTCACCTGAATTTTCTTCGTTTGCCCAATTTCCCTTAGCATGTCACTCTCTTTAGCCATATAGCCATCCAGATGGCTAAAAATAACCAGACGAAATTATTACCTGACGCAACCATGCGTTTACGGCTTTAGCCAGGAGTGATCATGCAACGAGTTACCGCCCCGTTCCGCGCCGATACCGTCGGCAGTTTTCTGCGCCCCGCTGCGATCAAGCAGGCGCGTGAGCAGTTTGCTCAGGGTGAGATTGATGCCGCCCAGCTGCGTCAGGTAGAAGATGAGGCCATCCGCTATGTCGTGGAGCAGCAGCGTGCTAATGGCCTGAAAGTGGTGACTGATGGTGAGTTCCGTCGTGCATGGTGGCACTTTGACTTCTTTGACAGTCTGCTGGGCGTGGAGCGTTACGAAGCCGAGCAGGGCATTCAATTCAACGGCGTGCAGACCAAAGCGCGTGGCGTCAAAGTGACTGGCAAAGTGGCGTTTAACCCCAATCACCCGATGCTGGAACATTTCCGTTTCCTGCAAAGCATTGCCGGTGATGCGGTACCGAAGATGACCATCCCCAGCCCAAGCGTGCTGCACTTCCGTGGTGGTCGTAAAGTGATCGATGCCGCCGTCTATCCGGATCTGAAAGACTATTTCGCCGATCTGGCGCAGACCTACAAAGATGCCATCAAGGCGTTTTACGCTGCGGGCTGCCGTTATCTGCAACTGGATGATACCGTCTGGGCCTACCTGTGCTCGGTGGATCAGCAACAGCAGATCCGTGAGCGTGGCGAAGATCCACAGGAACTGGCGCACATCTACGCTCAGGTGCTGAATACGGCGCTGGAAGGTAAACCGGCGGATCTGACAGTGGGACTGCATGTGTGTCGCGGTAACTTCCGTTCAACCTGGATCTCGGAAGGCGGCTATGAGCCGGTGGCTGAAATCCTGTTTGGTGGCGTGAATATCGATGCTTTCTTCCTTGAATATGACAACGAGCGTTCAGGCGGTTTTGAGCCGCTGCGCTTTATTAAGCCGGGCCATCAACAGGTGGTACTGGGCCTGATTACCACTAAAACCGGTGAGCTGGAAGATCCGGCACAGGTGAAAGCGCGTTTGCAGGAAGCGGCGCAATTCGTCAGCCTGGAGCAGATTTGTCTCAGCCCGCAGTGTGGTTTTGCTTCCACCGAAGAGGGCAACAGCCTGAGCGAGGAACAGCAGTGGCAAAAAATTCGCCTCGTAGTCGATATCGCAAATCAGGTGTGGTGATGCTGTAAAGTTGTGCAAACAGGCGCGTAAATCGCGCCTTTTGTGCATGTAGAAAGCAAGTTTTGCACGTATATCTCTCGCGCTGTGGAAAGTTTCAGCAAATCATCTGATGCGTTATCGACCTTATCTATACTGATTCACTGCTTTTCACCTGATTCGTGCTATATCCTTCTGGTTTTCCGATCCCGTATTGCCTTTCTTCGCTATAAACGTTTTACTACGGCCCGTTGTCAATCCATCCCTCTGTGAACAGAAGAAAAGCAGTTTAAATCACCTGCGCTTTGAGTATACGGCGAGCATAACGCACTGGCATTGCCTGATAAGTCGTTGTTTTTAGCGCGGTCAGGGGACAACACGAACCCAACTTCCACCGCAACATCAGTTACAGGCAGTACAGAAGTTTATGACATATCGTTTAACCCCGAAGGATATCCTCGCGCTGGGCTTCATGACGTTTGCCCTGTTTGTCGGCGCAGGAAACATCATTTTCCCACCGATGGTAGGTATTCAGTCTGGCGAACACGTCTGGACTGCCGCTATTGGTTTTCTGATTACCGCGGTAGGTCTGCCGGTGATGACCGTCATCGCCCTGGCGCGTGTGGGCGGCGGTATCGATGCCCTTAGCTCGCCGATTGGCAAAGCCGCCGGTCTGCTGCTGGCGACCGTGTGCTATCTGGCTGTTGGCCCGCTGTTCGCGACGCCGCGTACCGCAACCGTATCCTTTGAAGTGGGCATTGCCCCGCTGACTGGTGATGGTGCGCTGCCGCTGTTTATTTACAGCCTGATCTACTTCTCGCTGGTGATCGTCATTTCCCTCTATCCGGGCAAATTGCTGGATACCGTGGGTCATTTCCTGGCACCGCTGAAAATTGTTGCGCTGACGGTGCTGGGCATCGCCGCGCTCCTGTGGCCTGCCGGTGGTCTCTCTCCGGCGACGGCGGATTATCAGCGTGCTGCCTTCTCCAGCGGTTTTGTTAACGGCTATCTGACCATGGATACGCTGGGCGCGCTGGTGTTCGGTATTGTTATCGTCAACGCTGCCCGTTCACGCGGTGTGGAAGATGCGCGCCTGCTGACCCGTTACACCATGCTGGCGGGGATCATCGCCGGTGTCGGTCTGACACTGGTTTATCTCTGCCTGTTCAAGCTGGGTTCAGACAGCGGCGCGATTGTTGATCAGAATGCCAACGGCGCGGCGATTTTACATGCTTATGTACAACAGACTTTCGGCGGCATGGGCAGCTTCTTCCTGGCTGCGCTGATCTTCGTAGCCTGTATGGTGACGGCTGTTGGCCTGACCTGTGCCTGTGCAGAATTTTTTGCGCAATACCTGCCGTTATCGTATAAAGCCCTGGTCTTTATCCTCGGTCTGTTCTCTATGGTGGTGTCGAACCTCGGCCTGAGCCATCTGATCCAGATTTCGATTCCGGTGCTGACGGCCATTTATCCGCCGTGCATCGTGCTGGTGGTGCTGAGCTTCACCCTGAGCTGGTGGAACAAAAGCAGCCGCATTATCGCTCCGGCGATGTTGGTCAGCCTGCTGTTCGGTATTATTGATGCCATCAAAACCACCAGTTTTAAAGACGCGCTGCCGTTATTCAGTCAGCACCTGCCGCTGGCCGATCAGGGACTTTCCTGGTTGCCGCCTTCGCTGGTGATGCTGCTGATCGCGGCGGTGGTGGATCGCGTAAAAGGACGCGAACAAGTCGCCGTTCACCAGTAAGCGACATTGCTGTTAATTTCGACCACGGGCCTGCCCGTGGTTTTTTCATTTGCAAGGTACTGTTGTTATGCAAGAAACCAATAAGCTCAAACGCGGACTGAGCACGCGCCATATCCGTTTTATGGCGCTGGGGTCAGCGATTGGCACCGGGCTGTTTTATGGCTCGGCTGATGCCATCAAAATGGCCGGTCCCAGCGTGTTGCTGGCGTACATCATTGGCGGCGCGGTGGCTTATGTCATCATGCGTGCGCTGGGCGAGATGTCGGTCAACAATCCGCAGGCCAGTTCATTTTCGCGCTATGCGCAGGATTATCTTGGCCCGCTGGCCGGTTACATCACCGGCTGGACTTATTGCTTCGAGATTCTGATCGTGGCGATCGCCGACGTGACAGCTTTTGGTATCTACATGGGGGTGTGGTTCCCTGAGGTCCCGCACTGGATTTGGGTGCTGAGCGTGGTGCTGATTATCGGCGCGATTAACCTGATGAGCGTGAAGGTGTTTGGTGAAGTGGAGTTCTGGTTCTCCTTCTTCAAAGTCGCCACCATCATCGTGATGATTATTGCCGGTTTTGGCATGATTTTCTGGGGCATCGGCAACGGTGGGCAGCCAACCGGTATCCATAATTTGTGGACCAATGGCGGCTTCTTTGCGCATGGCGTGGTAGGGATGTTGCTGTCGTTGCAGATGGTGATGTTTGCCTATGGTGGGATTGAAATCATCGGTATCACCGCCGGCGAAGCGAAAGATCCGGAGAAGTCGATTCCGCGTGCCATCAACTCGGTGCCGTGGCGTATTCTGGTGTTCTACGTGGGTACGCTGTTTGTGATTATGTCGATCTACCCGTGGAATCAGGTCGGTACTTCTGGCAGTCCTTTTGTGTTGACCTTCCAGCATCTCGGCATTGCCGCAGCGGCGTCAATCCTGAACTTCGTGGTGCTGACGGCTTCTCTGTCTGCGATTAACAGTGATGTATTTGGTGTCGGACGTATGCTGCACGGCATGGCGCAGCAGGGCCATGCACCGAAGATGTTTATGAAGGTCTCAGAACGCGGTATTCCGTGGGTCACGGTGCTGGTGATGATGCTTGCCATGCTGGTTGCGGTCTATCTCAACTACCTGATGCCGGAGAAGGTCTTTCTGGTGATCGCCTCCCTGGCGACCTTTGCTACCGTCTGGGTGTGGATCATGATTCTGCTGTCGCAGATTGCCTTCCGCCGCAAGATTAGCCAGCAGGAAGTGGGTAAGCTGAAGTTTGCCTTGCCTGGCGGCAGTGCCACGGCGTGGGTTGGAGTGGTGTTCCTTGCCTTTATCATCGCCCTGATTGGTTACTTCCCGGATACGCGCGTGTCGCTGTATGTCGGTTTTGCCTGGATAGTGCTGCTGATGCTGGCATGGCCGCTGGCGAAGCGAAATAAATAATAAATTGGGCGGCCCAGGCCGCCCAATTTATTTAGGGGGTAGCGGCGCGATTTATCGCGTTATTTTTGTTTTGTCCAGTGACGGTGTCTACCCATCCCGGCATTGCGCGATAAATCGCGCCGCTACGTATTTTTGTGGTTTCTCACCAGTTCTTTCCTAACGCAATCTCGCCACCATAGGGACTGAGATGGTTGTTGTCGTAATACAACGGCAAGCCGTTATTGGCAAACAGGCAACCATGGTCATTACAAAGGTTTTCACGCAAAGACAGCACCCGCACACCGGCACTGGCATAGCTTTGCAGCAGTTTATCCACCGCCGCTTCCGGGTACTGGAAGAGTTTGGTGCGTGCCGTGCTCAATGGCGGGGTATCCCAGCGTCCCAGCCAGTCGCTCAGTTCACGGCGAATCGGGATATTACGGTTGTTGCTGTAGCGCAGAGGATCGATATCCAGCGATGGGGCATCCTCAATGATGGTGACTTTCTTCCCGGCCTGTTGCAGTGCCGCCACCACCTTATCCATACCGAATTTTAACGCCTCCAGATTGCTTTTTTCCGGATGCGCCAGCTCACGGAAACCGGAGCCCGGCAGGATGCTCATGCCGGATGCCCAGTAGGCACTGATCACTACTTCGTCAATCTTGTCACTCAGCACCATTTTTAGTACCTCGCGATTAAAATCGACGCACTGCTGGGCATGGGCGGGTTCCTGAACCACCACCCGCGTCGCATCAATCAAAAACGGACAGGAGGCTTTTGTTAGCTGAAACAGCGGTTTGTGCTGGCGCAATGCATAACCCGCGACCGGGGTGCGCAGCGCGGCGGCATGGCTATCGCCGATTAAGGCAATACCGGGCTGATCGGTGTCCGGATGGCACTGCGCATTCAATGACGGGAAATTGGCGCCGTAGTCCAGCAGGCATGGGTTGCGCTGTGCCGAAATTTTCCACGACTCACCGTTGACCACCTGTTCGCTGACGCGATACTTCAGGCCGCCGGTTTGCCACAGGATCACCATCGCACCGGCGGCCAACAGTGAGGAGGCACAGTAAACCGGGATCACCAGGCGGGTGGCACGTTGCGGATGACGGAAAGGTTGCTCAACAAAGCGCCAGGAGATCCAGGCAATCAGCAACGCCAGGGCGCTAATCGCCAGACCCTGCCAGACCGTTAACGGATGATCGCTACAAATGCGCGCCAGGCTGAGCAGAGGCCAGTGCCATAAATACCAGGAGTAGGAGACGGTACCGATAAAGCGCATCACGCGGTTTTCCAGCAGCAGCTGGTTCAGGCGACCGCGTGCGCCGATCATCAGGCAACCTGCCGCCACCGGAATCATGGCCAGCCAGCCGGGGAAGTCACTGTTGTTGGCCAGCAGCATGGCGGAGGCCACAATCAGCAGCCAGCCGAGCAGATTACACCCGTTGGCGGCGCGCCCCTCTATTGGCTGTGGTTGCCACAGTGCCAGCAGCACCCCGGCACCCAGCTCCCAGGCGCGGGTCGGCAGCAGATAGAACGCGCGGGTACTGTTAACCGGGGTCATCCACAGGCAGGCGATTAACGAGGCGATGCTGATCACCAGAATCACCCCTGGCATGGAGCGTCTGAAGCGTGCGGTCAGTAGCAAAATAAAGGGCAACACCACGTAGAACTGTTCTTCGATGCCGAGTGACCAGGTCATCAGCAGCGGGTTTAAATCGGAATCGGTGCTGAAGTAGTCGCCACTTTTCATCAGCAGCATATTGGGCACGGAAATAAATACCGCCACGCTGTATTTTGCCAGCTGACTGAATTCGAGCGGGGAAAGCAGGAGATAGCCGAGTAATAGCAGGACCGCCATCATAAAAAACAATGCCGGGGCAATGCGTCGTATACGTCGTAAGTAGAATTGATAAAAGGAGAAACGCGCTTCGGTTATTTCCCGGCTGATAATGCCACCAATTAAAAATCCAGAAATAACAAAGAAAATATCTACGCCAATAAAACCACCGGGCAGGAAGGTCACACCTGAATGGAACAACACCACTGATAAGATCGCGACGGCGCGCAGGCCGTCAATATCCGCGCGATAACCGAAATTACCCGATTTGGTCATAAGGCCACCCGTTGCTCTTAAATATCCTGACGCCTGAGGCGAAAAAAATAAATCGGCGCATCCTGTCGCCGAAAAACAAGGGTAAAAAAATAATGAATCAAGGGATGATTGACGTTTAAAGGTTAACGCGAGGTAAACGGAATGCGTACCTCTGACGGAAAATATAGATAATTCTCAGATGGCTCTGGCAAATGACTTTCGAGATTTTAATGATTGTGATTTTGGCTGGTAAGCCGGGTGAATATAAATTAACCGTAGCGGCGTAATTTATCACGCCGTTTTACCGAACATAAAAATGCCGATAAAAGAGCGCGATAAATCGCGCTGCGACACGTCATTGTGGGTAATTGACCGGGATTATCGCCTGCTTATCCAGCGCCTGGCTGAAGGTATTCAGTGTCGATTGATAAGGACACAAGGTGCCGACATCGGTAATTCGACAGTTTTTCTCATGCCACTCCTCGCGCAGCAACGGATGGCGATCGTCGACCGGGGCTAAGTGCCGCAGATCATCCAGACTTTGTGCCTGGAAGTAGATATGTAAAAAACGCTCGCCAGTTTGCGTATCGCGCCAGCGTTCGAACACCAGGCTACTGCCGGGTGGAACATTGCCACGGGAATACCCCGGCAACTGCCAGCTGAAATTCATCAGCGTTCGCACACGAGCGATATTGGTATCGTGCGCCACCAATAGCAGCCAGCGGGTAGCCGGTGAAGCGTTCTGTGCCGGGCCGACACCCTGTTCCAGCCCTTTAATGATGGCATCCAGCAAAATCGACCCACGGCGCTGTGCCAGATAAGGGACGTCGTTGCTGAGATCATAGCTGGCGGTCAAAATCGGTAACAGTGCGGTGATCTGGCTGGAGGCGGTGATATTGCCCCATGCCAGCTGGCTGAGCGGCAGGTTCTCGCTCCAGCCCAGCCGCAGAGTTTCCACCATACTGGCCAGCACGCTCAGGCCCTGTACATAAGTGTGTCCTTTTTTGGTTTGTTTCAGCTGCCACGGGCGATCAAACTGAGCGCAGTGGTTACCGGGCGCACAAACCGCCTGTTTAAGCTGCTGCACAGCGGGTTGCAGCTGCTGTTGCAGTGCCGCCAGATCACCGGCTTTAGCCACCATCGCAGCATATTCCCGGGAGGGATCGAGGTCAGCAAAGGGCAAATCCTCCGACTGGAACAGTGGGTCGGTATCGCCATCAACATGATGTATCGCGACCCCACAGCCAGGAAATGCACCATCAACCAGCGCCTGTGCGGTGGCGCGCGTGCGCTGTTTGGGGCTGGCACGCACGTAAATTTCGTCGCCAGCAGGACAGCCCTGGGTCAGCAGACCGAGCTGTCGATAGTGCTCGCCTTCCCAACGACCTTTGTTCACCACTGCGGCGTAACCGTGTCCGGTCAGTTCACCGTCGGCAGTGACCCAGCGTGTCCAGGGGCGATCGGTTGCCGCTTCGATCTCTTTACGATTGCCGGGAGTGGGGGGACGCACGCCGTGTCGGCTGAGCTCCACCACTTTTTCCAGCTGATAGTGATCGGCAGCCTGACTGCTACCGATCAACAGCCACAGCGCACTGACCAGCAGCAAAGACGATCGCATGGACATCGGTGAATCCTTTTATAAGCGGGCAGAGGAGGCTGGCAGCATCGCTTTCAGCTGTGGATAGAGCGTCGCATTGGTAAGCAGCACCGGATTGCCGTTTTTCAGCCCGTCGTTGTGCAGATAATCATTGGTGACGCCGCCTGCCTCACGCATCAGGACGATGCCTGGCAAACCGTCCCACGGGTGCATATGGGCTTCGAAATAGCCGATCAGACGCCCGGCAGCGGCCCAGGCGCTCATCAGCGCACCCGAGCCGGTACGGATAAACATGCCACCCTGTTGCAGCAGGGCAGAAATAAAGTTTGTAAGGGGGGCTGGCGGCTGGCTGTTGGAGCTGCTGATACCCAGCACCCCCTGATCCAGCTGCCGGGCGCTATGTACCTGGATACGTTTGTCATTAACCCAGGCACCTTTGCCGCGGCAGGCATGAAACAATTCGTGATGATTGGGATCGCACACCACGCCAATCACCGCTTCATTTTCACACACGATGGCCAGCGACACGCACCAGTTATGCAGACCATTAATAAAACAGCTGGTGCCATCGATCGGATCCACCACCCAGATAAAGCGCGCACCTTCCGTCTCGCCGCCGCTTTCTTCGCCCAGCACCGCGTCTTCGGGAAAGCGCTCGGCAATCAGGGATTTAATCAGTTGTTCCACATTGCGATCGGCTTCACTGACCACATCCTGGAGGTCCTTCTTATGCTCAATCACCAGTTGGTGGCGCTGCTGATACCAGGAAAGCGCGCGACTGGCGGCAGCTTTGGCGACATCACAGGCATAGTGATAACGCGCGTCAAGTTCAGTAAGTGATGCTGATGACATCTTTCCCTCTTATGATTTGCGACAGGCGAAATGGTTTAAATCGCCCGGACAGGCGAATGGGCTGTGTGATCCAGGTAACGAAAGTTAAGAAAGGCTTCATTAAGCCGCAGATAAAAGCGGCTGGCAAGAGGGGCGATGGATTCGGAATGCGTTATAGCTGTTGCGTGCGTGCCAGCGCCATCAGACGCGGATAGAACTGAAAGAACTGTTGCTCCAGCCCGGCATAGTGTTCAACGAAATCCTGATATGAGTCGCGCAGTGCTTTGAGGCGCGGGCGGCGCAGTGCCATGCCATTCAGTACCCGCGCCAGACGCGCGGGTTCAGCATAATGTTCAAACCAGCGATCGCGCCACATCACGTCATTAAGCTCGATAAACCCTTCCGGTGTGCCGTTCAACTGAGGAACAATGTCCCGCTCGGCATCGGCGGTAAAGGCCACCAGCGATTGCTCTGGATGTATTTTATCCCAGTGACGTGCCAGGAAATGGTCCCAGATAACGTCCAGCGTAATCGGCGCGACACGTCGGGTTTCGGCACGGAACCACTGACGCGCTTCGCGTACTTCCGGCAAATTATCGGTCATGATGTCGAGACGCCGGTGCAGCATGATGCCATCGGCAACCGGGGTCGGCCAGTCCTCATGTGGGTTACCGCGCACAAAGTCGGCCATTAAGTTACCGAGCAGTGAGCTGTCAGCCAGATGGGCCAGATGAAGGTGAGCAAGAAAGTTCATGGCGCATTATAGCCAGAATCAACGAGACGCAGCCAGTTGTTCAGAATTAGTCGCTTTTCCGCTAAACTATGCCGCCTGTTTTTAGTCCTGAAGAAGTGAAGTATGCGTGTAGCCGATTTTGCCTTTGAGTTGCCGGAATCTTTGATCGCCCATTATCCCCAGGCGCAGCGTAGCGGTTGCCGTCTGTTGTCGCTGGATGGCCCGAGCGGTGTGCTCAGCCACGGTGTGTTTACCGATGTACTGGATAAACTCAATCCGGGCGATCTGTTGGTTTTCAACAACACCCGCGTCATTCCCGCGCGCGTTTTTGGTCGCAAGGCCAGCGGCGGCAAAATCGAAATGCTGGTGGAGCGCATGCTGGATGACAAACGCGTGCTGGCGCATGTGCGTGCTTCAAAAGCACCGAAGCCGGGTACCGAATTGTTGCTGGGCGATGATGAAAACGTCAAAGCCACCATGGTGGCGCGCCATGGTGCGTTGTTCGAGATCGTGTTTGAAGACGACCGTGCGGTGCTGGATATCCTGAATAGCGTCGGCCATATGCCGTTGCCGCCTTATATTGATCGTCCGGATGAAGATGCTGATCGTGAGTTGTACCAGACAGTGTACAGCGCGCGTCCGGGTGCGGTGGCCGCGCCGACAGCGGGCCTGCACTTTGACGAGCCTTTACTGGAGGCGCTGAAAGCCAAAGGCGTCGAAATGGCCTTTGTCACGCTGCACGTGGGGGCGGGCACATTCCAGCCGGTGCGGGTGGAAACCATCGAAGATCACACCATGCACGCGGAATACGCCGAAGTGCCGCAGGACGTGGTGGATGCGGTACTGGCCTGTAAAGCACGGGGTAATAAAGTGGTCGCGGTTGGCACCACCTCGGTGCGGTCGCTGGAAAGTGCAGCGCAGGCAAGCAAGGATGCGCTGATTGCACCGTTCTTCGATGATACCCAGATTTTTATCTATCCCGGTTATCAGTACCAGGTGATTGATGCCCTCATCACCAATTTCCATCTGCCGGAATCTACCCTGATTATGCTGGTGTCGGCGTTTGCCGGTTATCAGCACACCATGGCTGCCTATCATGCGGCGGTCGCGGAGCAGTATCGTTTCTTTAGCTACGGGGATGCCATGTTCATCACCCGTAATCCGCATGGCGCAGGCAAGTCGTCGGCCTAAATTTGAGCATTAACCCGGCCGGACGCTATCCGTGCGGCTTTTTTTCCGGGCGCAGGCACGGACTTAAGCGTCAGACTGTCTCTCTGATGAGGTAATTGTGAAATTTGAGTTAGATACTACCGACGGGCGCGCACGCCGTGGCCGTCTGGTTTTTGATCGTGGCGTGGTGGAAACCCCGGCATTTATGCCAGTGGGCACCTATGGCACGGTAAAAGGCATGACGCCGGAAGAAGTCCAGGATACGGGTGCACAGATTATCCTCGGCAATACCTTCCACCTCTGGCTGCGCCCAGGGCAGGAAATCATGAAGCTGCATGGCGATCTACATGATTTCATGCAGTGGAAAGGACCTATCCTTACCGATTCGGGCGGTTTCCAGGTGTTCAGCCTGGGTGATATCCGTAAGATCACCGAAGCCGGTGTGCATTTCCGCAACCCGATCAATGGCGATCCGATTTTCCTCGATCCGGAAAAGTCGATGGAGATTCAGTTCGACCTCGGTTCCGATATCGTCATGATCTTCGATGAATGTACGCCTTACCCGGCGGACTGGGACTACGCGAAGCGCTCAATGGAGATGTCGCTGCGCTGGGCAAAACGCAGCCGCGACCGCTTTGACTCACTTGGCAACAAAAATGCGCTGTTTGGCATCATTCAGGGCAGTGTTTACGAAGATTTACGTGATGTCTCCGTCAAAGGTCTGGTAGAGATTGGCTTTGATGGGTACGCTGTGGGCGGCCTGGCGGTGGGTGAACCAAAAGAAGACATGCACCGCATCCTGGAACACGTCTGTCCGCAAATTCCGCACGACAAACCGCGTTATTTGATGGGCGTTGGCAAGCCGGAAGATCTGGTGGAAGGCGTTCGTCGCGGTATCGATATGTTTGACTGCGTTATGCCGACGCGTAACGCGCGTAATGGTCATCTGTTCGTCACCGATGGCGTGGTGAAAATCCGTAATGCGAAGCATAAAGATGATACCTCGCCACTCGATGCCGAGTGTGATTGTTACACCTGTCGCAATTACAGCCGTGCATACTTGCATCATCTCGATCGCTGTAACGAAATACTGGGCGCACGTCTGAACACCATCCACAATCTGCGCTATTACCAGCGCCTGATGGCGGGTTTACGCCAGGCTATCGAAGAGGGTAAATTAGAGCACTTTGTTAGCGAGTTCTATCAACGGACGGGCAAAGCGGTTCCACCGTTAAACGTCTGATAATTCATCAATGAGGGAAATTTAATGAGCTTTTTCATTTCTGACGCTGTGGCTGCAGCAGGCGCACCGTCTCAGGGAAGTCCTTATTCTCTGGTGATCATGCTGGTGGTCTTTGGTCTGATCTTTTACTTCATGATTCTGCGTCCGCAGCAGAAGCGTTCGAAAGATCACAAGAAATTGATGGATTCCATCTCCAAAGGGGATGAAGTGCTGACCAGCGGTGGTTTAGTGGGTCGCGTGACCAAAGTGGCAGAAACTGGCTACATCTCTATCGCCCTGAACGACACCACTGAAGTAGTGATTAAACGTGATTTCGTGGCTGCCGTTCTGCCGAAAGGCACCATGAAGGCGCTGTAATTTTTTCTTCCCGAAGGAAACTGCCGTGTTAAACCGTTATCCTTTGTGGAAGTACATCATGCTGGTCGTCGTGATTCTCGTCGGCCTGCTCTATGCGCTTCCCAACCTTTATGGTGAGGATCCGGCCGTTCAAATCACTGGTGCGCGCGGTGGCGCCGCCAGTGAGCAAACGTTGGATCAGATCCAGACTGCATTACAAAAAGATAATATTCAGAGCAAATCCCTCGTTCTGGAAAATGGCGCGATTCTTGCGCGCTTTGCTAATACGGATGTGCAGCTGCGCGCCCGTGAAGCGATTACCAATGTGCTTGGCGAGAACTACGTTGTTGCGCTCAACCTGGCTCCGGCTACCCCGCGCTGGCTGAGCATGCTGTCCGCAGAACCGATGAAACTCGGTCTTGATCTGCGCGGCGGCGTACACTTCCTGATGGAAGTGGATATGGATACCGCTCTGGGCAAACTGCAGGAGCAGAACGCCGACGGCCTGCGCAGTGACCTGCGTGATAAAGGCATCCCCTACGTTACCGTGAATAAAATCGCGAACTATGGCGTGGAAATCCGTTTCCGTGACGGCACCAGCCGTGATGCGGCCATCAGCTACCTGTCTTCGCGTCACCGTGATCTGGTGATCTCAAGCCAGGGTAGCGATACCCTGCGTGCGGTGATGACCGATGCTCGCCTGAGCGAAGCGCGTGAGTATGCGGTTCAGCAGAACATCAATATCCTGCGTAACCGTGTTAACCAACTCGGCGTAGCCGAACCGCTGGTGCAGCGTCAGGGTTCTGACCGCATTGTGGTTGAGTTGCCAGGTATTCAGGATACGGCGCGTGCCAAAGAGATTCTGGGTGCAACCGCAACCCTCGAATTCCGTCTGGTTAACACCACCGTTGACCCGAGCGCTGCGGCCAGCGGCCGTGTTCCGGGTGACTCTGAAGTGAAAATGACGCGTGATGGTCAGCCGGTTGTGCTGTACAAACGCGTGATTCTGACCGGTGACCACATCACGGATTCCACGTCGAGCATGGATGAGTACAACCAGCCACAGGTGAACATTTCACTGGATGGCGCGGGCGGTAACATCATGTCTAACTTCACCAAGGACAACATCGGTAAGCCGATGGCGACCCTGTTCGTGGAGTACAAGGACAGTGGTAAGAAAGATGCCAACGGTCGTGCGATTCTGGTGAAACAGGAAGAAGTGATTAACGTGGCGAACATCCAGTCGCGCCTCGGTAACAGCTTCCGTATCACCGGCATCAGCAACCCGAACGAAGCTCGTCAGCTGTCGCTGCTGCTGCGTGCCGGTGCGCTGATTGCGCCGATTCAGATTGTGGAAGAGCGTACTATCGGCCCAACTATGGGTCAGCAGAACATCACACAAGGTCTCGAAGCCTGCCTGTGGGGTCTGATCGCCTCCATCATCTTTATGGTGGTGTTCTATAAGAAATTCGGTCTGATCGCCACCAGTGCTCTGCTGTGTAACCTGGTGCTGATTGTCGGCATCATGTCACTGCTGCCGGGAGCCACGCTCACCATGCCGGGTATTGCCGGTATCGTGCTGACGCTGGCGGTAGCGGTGGATGCGAACGTACTGATTAACGAACGTATTAAAGAAGAGTTACGTAACGGGCGTTCCGTGCAGCAGGCGATTCATGAGGGGTACAAAGGTGCCTTCTCCAGTATCGTCGATGCTAACGTGACCACGCTGATTAAAGTCATCATTCTTTATGCGGTCGGTACCGGTTCAATCAAAGGTTTTGCGATCACCACTGCTATCGGTATCGCCACCTCCATGTTTACCGCTATCGTCGGCACCCGTGCCATCGTTAACCTGGTGTACGGCGGCAAACGCATCAACAAGCTGTCTATCTAAGGAGTGCGTTGTGGCACAGGAATACAGTATTGAACAGCTGAACCATGGGCGTAAGGTCGTTGACTTTATGCGCTGGGACACGCTGGCCTTTATCATCTCCGGTCTGCTGATTCTGGCGTCTATCGCCATCGTCAGCGTGCGAGGCTTCAACTGGGGCCTCGATTTTACCGGCGGGACGGTGATTGAGATCAACCTGGAAAAACCAGCCGAGCTGGATACCCTGCGCGTTGCGCTGGTGAAAGCAGGCTTCCAGGAACCCCTGGTGCAGAACTTTGGCAGCAGCCGTGACGTGATGGTACGCATGGCTCCGGTTCAGGGCCCGGCGGGTCAGGAACTGGGCAACAAAGTGGTGTCGGTGATTAACGAAACCGCACAGCAGAACGCCACCGTGAAGCGTATCGAGTTCGTCGGCCCGAGTGTGGGCAGCGATCTGGCGCAGGCGGGGGCGATGGCACTGATGTCGGCACTGATTGCGATTCTGATCTATATCGGTATTCGTTTTGAGTGGCGTCTGGCACTGGGTACCGTGCTGGCGCTGGCGCACGACGTGATCATCACCTGTGGCATTTTGTCGCTGGCGCACATCGAGATCGATCTGACTATCGTCGCGTCGCTGATGTCGGTGATTGGTTACTCGCTCAACGATAAAATCGTGGTTTCCGACCGTATTCGTGAGAACTTCCGTAAGATCCGCCGCGGTTCTTCTTACGATATCACCAACGTGTCGCTGACCCAGACGCTGAGCCGTACCCTGATCACCTCGCTGACTACGCTGGCGATGATCCTGATCCTGTTCATCTTTGGTGGTGCGCTGCTGAGAGGCTTCTCGCTGACCATGTTGATTGGTGTGACCATTGGTACCATCTCATCAATCTATGTCTCTTCAGCGCTGGCGCTGAAACTGGGCATGAAGCGTGAACATATGCTGGTGCAGAAAGTGGAGAAAGAGGGCGCCGATCAGCCTTCGATCATGCCGTAATTTGCGACAGTAAAAGTGTTAAAGTAAACGTAAACCGCGTCCTGGTTCAGGATGCGGTTTTTTTTATCAAATTCAGGTGAAATTCTGACCATTCTCCGTAGATCTTCCTCCTGACATCCAGAATTCAGTTATTCCAACGAATGACGACTCTTTTATGAAATGTGATTTGACTCAGGTTAATTTATTAAAAGGGCGCAAATTTTCGTTGATTTAACCATAAAATAACTGTGGTTTATTGGTAAGGGTGATTTTGCATGGCAGCCAGATGTGTCCCGATGGGGTTTAAGATAGCGATTGGTGTAACACTATTCATTATCTCGTTTTTGTTGGTATGTCCTTCATCTCCTGCTACTGCGAGTGAATATGCGTTCTGGAATAAGATAGCAAATCTGTTTGGTGAAAATGATGTCGAGGGGGTTGTCGGCATTGCTTTGCTCATCATTTGCACATTAACGACGATTATTGGTTATCCCATAGCTATCAGACTTATTGAGCGCAGGCTTAACAGAAAAAAAGAGTGAGACAGATGTTCTGCATTTCAGTAGTGGCGCGATAAATCGCGCCACTACGAATCGCTGCAAACTCACTGGCGATTAGGGTGTCGTCGCGCTGGTCACATCATGAACACGGATATAGCCGAGCTGTTCAGGAGACAGTCCGCTGAGGCGCAGCGGTACAGTCACGGAACTGCGTGGCATCAGGCTGGCGGGCACGCTGATGGTCTGGCTCAGGCTGTCTGCATTTAGCGGTTTGCCGCTGGCCGGGTCCATTTCACCCCAGACCACGGTTGCGTTCAGCGCCGGAACCGGTTTGTCGTCCGTTGAGCGAATATTCAGATTGGCACGACTGCCGCTGGCTTCACCCTCTACGTGTGTGAGTGACAGGCGTAATTTGCCCAGCTGGGTTTGCAGCTCCACCGGCGTGTTGGCCTGGGGTAGCAACCATGCGCCCTGGCTGGATTGGCTATTCAACTGCCCCTGAATTTCCAGCGCGCTGGCCTGATTGGTTAGCTGACGCATTTGCTGATTTAGCTGACTGACTTCCTGATGCAGTTGTTTGACCTGCGGTGAAACCGGGGTTGAACTACAACCACTCAAAACCAGCAAAGAAAGCGCTGCCGGCGCCCATAACATCCTGATCGTCATGCAATGTCCTTTCCATTGTTGGGAAAACCTCATGTTGCGCGATAAATCGCGCCGCGACAACCCGTGCACTGAATCGTGGCGGCGTGATTTATCACGCTGTTTTAACCATTACCGTGCTTTTCATGTCAACGCATTTTGTTGAAATCGAGATCGGCGCTACACTGTATGGCCCAAATTCTCGCGACAGGAAACGTCATGCATTGCCCATTCTGCTCCGCTGTGGACACCAAAGTGATTGATTCGCGCCTGGTCAGTGAAGGCTCATCAGTGCGTCGTCGTCGCCAGTGTCTGGTGTGCCATGAGCGTTTTACCACCTTTGAAGTGGCTGAGCTGGTGATGCCGCGCGTGGTAAAAAGCAACGATGTGCGTGAACCCTTTAACGAAGATAAGCTCAGCAGCGGCATGATGAAGGCGCTGGAGAAGCGGCCTGTCAGCGCCGATGCGGTGGAAAGCGCGGTTAATCATATTAAAACGCAGCTGCGCGCCACCGGGGAGCGCGAAATTCCCAGTAAACTGATCGGCAATCTGGTGATGGATGAACTGAAGAAGCTCGATAAAGTGGCTTACATCCGTTTCGCGTCGGTTTACCGCAGTTTTGAAGATATTCGTGATTTTGGCGAAGAGATCGCCCGCTTACAGGATTAATTCATGACCGACGAACGCTATATGGCGCGCGCGCTGGAACTGGCGCGTCGCGGACGTTTTACTACCACACCGAACCCCAATGTCGGCTGTGTGATTGTGCGTGATGGCGAGATTGTCGGTGAAGGCTGGCATCAGCGTGCCGGAGAACCCCACGCAGAAGTTCATGCGCTGCGTATGGCCGGCGATAAAGCCCGTGGCGCTACCGCCTATGTCACGCTCGAACCCTGTAGCCATCATGGTCGTACCCCGCCTTGTTGTGATGCGTTGATCGCCGCCGGTGTCAGCCGCGTAGTGGCTGCGATGCAGGATCCCAATCCGCAGGTGGCCGGTCGAGGCCTTTACCGTTTGCAGCAGGCAGGCATTGAGGTGAGCCACGGTTTGATGATGAATGAGGCTGAAGCGCTCAATCGCGGCTTCCTGAAACGCATGCGTACCGGATTTCCGTGGATCCAGCTCAAACTGGGTGCCTCGCTGGATGGTCGTACCGCGATGGCAAGTGGCGAAAGCCAGTGGATCACTTCTGCAGCGGCAAGGCGCGATGTGCAACGTTTTCGTGCCCAAAGTTCAGCTATTCTTAGCACCAGCAGCACGGTGCTGGCGGATAATCCGTCGCTCACGGTGCGCTGGGGCGAACTGAATGACGAAGTGCGCCAGCAACTGGATGAAAACTCGCTGCGCCAGCCGGTGCGGGTAGTGATCGATAGTCAGCAGCGCGTGACGCCGCAACATCAGTTGATTGACCAGCCGGGCGAAACCTGGCTGATGCGTAGCCAGGCGGATCAACAAGCCTGGCCTGCAAGTGTCAGCCAGATTGCCGTGCCGCAGCGTGAAGGTCAGCTGGATTTGGTGGCAATGATGATGTTGCTTGGTCAGCGCCAGATTAACAGCGTCTGGGTTGAAGCCGGTGCGTCGCTTGCCGGTGCGTTGTTACAGGCCGGATTGGTGGATGAGCTGATTATTTATCTGGCACCGAAGCTGCTGGGTAATGCCGCACGCGGCCTGTGTGAACTGCCGGGTCTGGAGCGTCTTGCCGATGTTCCTGCCCTGAATTTTAGCGATGTGCGCCAGGTGGGCGAAGACCTGCGTCTGACCCTGACTCCACATGGAAAAGCCTGAGCGCGTCGCCAAAGAGTATGATAGAATCCGCCCCCTTCTGCGGGGCTACAAAACAACTCCCAAAGGATATGTATGAAAGTTATCGAAGCTCCTGTTGCCACGCCTGATGCTAACATCGCCATCGTAATTGCGCGTTTTAACAACTTCATTAATGACAGCCTGCTGGACGGTGCGGTTGATGCGCTGAAGCGTATTGGCCAGGTGAAAGACGAAAACATCACCATCGTCTGGGTACCGGGCGCTTATGAACTGCCGCTGGCGGCGCGGGCATTGGCAAATTCCGGTAAACATGACGCGATCGTCGCGCTGGGCACCGTGATCCGTGGGGGCACGGCGCACTTCGAATATGTGGCCGGTGAAGCCAGCTCAGGTATCGCTAATGTGGCGATGACCAGCGAAATCCCGGTTACCTTCGGCGTGCTGACCACCGAAAACATCGAGCAGGCGATTGAACGCGCCGGCACGAAAGCGGGTAATAAAGGTGCCGAAGCGGCCCTGACTGCACTCGAAATGATTAACGTATTGAAAGCCATCAAAGCCTGATTTTTGTAAGGGGAATTTTGTGAAACCTGCTGCTCGTCGTCGCGCCCGTGAGTGCGCTGTCCAGGCGCTTTACTCCTGGCAGTTGTCTAACAACGACATTGCCGATGTGGAATACCAGTTTCTGGCGGAACAAGACGTCAAAGACGTCGATATTAGCTACTTCCGCGAACTGCTGGGCGGTGTGGCGACCAACAGCGCATACCTGGATGGTTTGATGAAACCTTACCTGTCGCGCCAGCTGGAAGAGCTGGGCCAGGTTGAGAAAGCCATCCTGCGTATTTCGCTGTATGAGCTGAGCAAGCGTGCTGATGTGCCGTACAAAGTGGCCATCAACGAAGGTATCGAGCTGGCAAAAGTATTCGGCGCGGAAGACAGCCATAAATTTGTCAACGGCGTGCTGGATAAAGCCGCTCCACAGATCAGACCCAACAGAAAATAATGCAAGAGGCCGGATTCCCGGCCTTTTTTCATTGAGACCTGACTTATGTCCTGTGGTGAATTCGAACTGATCGCACGTTATTTTAACCGCGTCACCAGCTCCCGCCGCGATGTGGAGAAGGGCATTGGTGATGACTGCGCGTTACTGAACGTGCCAGAAAAACAGACGCTGGCCATCAGCACCGACACGCTGGTGGAAGGCGTGCATTTCCTGCGTGATATCCATCCTGCCGATTTGGGCTACAAAGCTGTCGCGGTCAATCTGAGCGATCTGGCGGCAATGGGAGCCGATCCGGCATGGCTGACGCTGGCACTGACGCTGCCGCAAGTCAACGAAAGCTGGCTGGCGGCGTTCAGCGATAGCCTGTTCGAGCTGCTTGATTACTACGATATGCAGCTGATCGGCGGTGATACCACCCGTGGCCCGTTAAGCATGACGCTGGGTATTCACGGCCTGGTGCCGACAGGGCGGGCGCTGAAACGCTCCGGTGCGAAGCCAGGTGACTGGATTTTTGTCACCGGTACGCTGGGAGATAGCGCAGCCGGTCTGGCGCTGTTGCAGCATCGCTACCGTCTGTCTGATCCGGCGGTGCATGAAACCCTGATTAAGCGCCATCTGCGCCCAATGCCGCGTGTACTACAGGGGCAGGCACTGCGTAATCTGGCGACCTCGGCCATTGATGTGTCAGACGGATTGCTTTCCGATCTTGGCCATATCCTGCAAGCCAGCCGCGTTGGTGCACGACTCAATCTGGATGCATTGCCGCTCTCAGCGGTGCTGCGTGACCATTTCGAGTTGCCGCAGGTGCAGCGCTGGGCGCTCACTGGCGGTGAAGACTACGAACTGTGCTTTACCGTGCCGGAAGTGAATCGTGGCGCGCTGGATGTGGCGCTGGGCCATCTCGGTGTTCCCTATACCTGCATTGGTCAGATAGCGCCGGAAGCGGATGGACTCACGTTGCTGGAACATGGCAAACCGGTCAGCTTCAATTACAAAGGATTTGATCACTTTGACGTTAAATAAAGATGTGGCGAAAGGTCGCCTGCGGATGTCCAATCCGTGGCATCTGCTGGCGACCGGATTTGGCAGTGGCCTCAGCCCGGTCGTGCCGGGCACCATGGGATCGCTGGCGGCGATCCCTTTCTGGTGGCTGATGACCTTTTTACCGCTCCAGATTTATTCCCTGGTGGTGCTGATCGGCATCAGCGTGGGGGTGTATTTGTGTCATCGAACTGCCAAAGATATGGGTGTTCACGACCATGGCAGCATCGTCTGGGACGAGTTTATCGGCATGTGGATCACGCTGATGGCGATACCGATGATGAGCTGGCAGTGGGTGCTGGCGGGCTTTGTCATTTTCCGCATTCTGGATATGTGGAAGCCCTGGCCGATCCGCTGGTTCGATCAGAATGTGCATGGCGGCATGGGGATTATGGTCGATGACATTATCGCCGGGGTCATTTCCGCGGCGATTTTGTACGGGTTAGGGCATGCGATGGCTTAAGCTATTCGAACCCCACCACCGGGTGCGGTTGATAAACCGTCTCCAGTTCGGCGATATCGGTTGAACTTAGTTCCACATCCACCGCTTTCACCAGCTCATCAAACTGCTCGGCGCGTGAAGCACCGATAATCGGCGCAGTCACTGCTGGTTTATGTAACAGCCACGCCAGCGCAACCTGAGCACGCGTCACGCCTTTATCGGCGGCGATGGTGGCAAGACGTTCCGCGATGGCGGCATCATTCTCTTCGGTGTTGCTGTAGAGTTTTGCCATCACATTATCCGAAACGGAACGTGCGGTGGTTTCTCCCCATGGGCGTGTCAGTTTGCCGCGCGCCAGCGGGCTCCACGGCAGTACCGCAATCCCTTCACGCAGGCACAGTGGATGCATTTCATTCTCTTCCTCACGCTGAATCAGGTTGTATTGATCCTGCATGCTAACAAAACGCGTCCAGCCTTCACGCGCCTGCAACTGGAGCGCCTGCTCAAATTGCGACGCATGCATTGATGATGCGCCGATATAACGCGCTTTACCTGCTTTAACCACGTCATGCAGCGCCTCCAGCGTTTCTTCAATCGGCGTGTCGTAATCCCAGCGGTGAATCTGCAGCAGATCGACATACTCCATGCCGAGGCGTGCCAGGCTGTCATCAATCGATTGCAGGATATTTTTGCGTGATAAGCCCTGCGACAGATTACTCAGCGGAAAATAAACCTTAGTGGCGACAACGATATCTTCGCGGCGGGCAAAATCTTTCAACGCCCGTCCGACAATCTCTTCACTGCTGCCATCGGAATAGGAATTGGCGGTATCGAAAAAATTAATTCCGGCGTCGAGTGCCTGTTTAATCAGGGGGCGGCCACTTTCCTCCGGCAGCGTCCAGGCGTGATTACCACGCATCGGATCGCCAAAGGTCATGCAGCCTAAACACAGGCGTGAAACCTGTAAGTCGGTGTTGCCTAAGGGGATGGTTTTCATGAAGGCTCCTGCTGCGATGCTTAAGGGAAATCAATCCCTAAGCATAGCAGCAGGTCCGCTCATCGGTCGATGAGCGGGTAGGGGACTATTGTGCCAGCCAGGCGGTGATTTGCTGCTGAATACCGGCGGCATCCAGCTGATAATCATGACGCACTTCTTCCTGGGTACCCTGCGGGATGAACTCATCGGGCAGGCCGAGGTTCAGTACCGGGATGCCGAGGCGTTTCGCCATGACAAACTCGTTTACGCCGCTGCCCGCGCCGCCCATGATCGCCCCTTCTTCCAGGGTGATCAGCGCGTCGTGGCTGCCCGCCAATTCAGCGATCAACGCTTCATCCAGCGGTTTAACAAAACGCATATCGACCAGGGTGGCATTCAATGCTTCTGCCGCCGCTGCCGCTTCGGGTAGCAGTGTGCCGAAGTTGAGAATAGCCAGTTTCTCGCCCTGGCGCTTCACCACGCCTTTGCCCAGCGGCAGGCTTGCCAGCGGGTCCAGCGTTGCTCCGGTGCCGGTGCCACGCGGATAACGCACTGCACTCGGACCCTCCTGATAATGGTAACCGGTGTACAACATCAGGCGACATTCGTTCTCGTCGCTGGGTGTCATGATCACCATTCCCGGAATGCAACGCAGATACGCCAGATCAAACGCACCCTGGTGGGTTTGTCCATCCGCGCCGACAATACCGCCGCGATCGATGGCAAACAGCACCGGCAGCTTCTGGATCGCCACATCGTGGATCACCTGATCGTAAGCACGTTGCAGGAAGGTGGAGTAAATCGCCACGATCGGTTTGTAGCCGCCGATAGCCATACCCGCAGCGAAGGTCACCGCGTGCTGTTCCGCAATCGCGACGTCGAAGTATTGCTGTGGATAGTCGCGGGAAAAACCGACCATGCCGGAGCCTTCACGCATCGCCGGGGTGATCGCCATCAGACGGGGGTCATCCGCAGCTATCTCGCACAGCCAGCTGCCGAATACTTTTGAATAGCTCGGTAAACCGCCCGCGCTTTTCGGCAAGGAACCGCTGGCCGGATCGAATTTGGGGACCGCATGCCAGGTGATCGGATCTTCTTCCGCCGGGGCGTAGCCTTTGCCTTTTTTGGTCATGATGTGCAGGAACTGCGGGCCTTTCAGGTCACGCATGTTCTTCAGCGTACTGACCAGCGCCAGTACATCGTGACCGTCTACCGGGCCGATGTAGTTAAAACCGAGTTCTTCAAACAGCGTCCCCGGCACCACCATACCTTTCAGATGTTCTTCGGTACGTTTGACCAGTTCTTTAATCGGCGGCAGGTTGTCGAGCACCCGTTTGCCACCTTCGCGCAGGCGGGAATAGGTTTTACCGGAAAGAATTTGCGCCAGACGGTTGTTGAGCGCCCCCACGTTTTCAGAGATCGACATCTCGTTATCGTTGAGGACCACCAGCATATCCGGCTTAATGTCGCCCGCGTGGTTCATGGCCTCAAACGCCATGCCTGCGGTGATCGCACCATCGCCAATGATGGCGGCGGTGCGGCGGCCTTTGCCTTCACGTTCGGCAGCGGCAGCCATACCCAGAGCGGCGCTGATGGAGGTGGATGAGTGACCGACGCTCAGTACGTCATATTCGCTCTCTTCGCGCCACGGGAAGGGATGCAGGCCATTTTTCTGCCGAATGGTGCCGATGCGATCGCGGCGTCCGGTCAGAATTTTATGCGGATAAGCCTGATGGCCGACGTCCCACACCAGATGGTCAAACGGGGTGTTGTAAACATAATGCAGCGCCACTGTTAGCTCGACGACGCCCAGACCCGAAGCGAAGTGACCACTGGAGCGGCTGACGCTGTCCAGCAGATACTGACGCAGCTCGTCACACAAAGCCGGAAGCTTCTCTTTTGGCAGTAAACGTAATTCCTGTACCGTGCCTGCCAGCGCCAGTGTCGGGTATTTTGCAATATCAAAACTCATCAGAGACTCATTATGAAAGTTATTTATCGCGTTCAATTATGAAGCTAGCCAGCGCTTGTAATGCTGTGGTGTTGAATGATTGCGCGGCCAGAATATCCAGCGCGCCCAGCGCCTCCTGATAGAGGTCCCAGGCTTTTTGACGGGCATTATCCAGCCCCATCAGCGCCGGATAGGTGCTCTTGCCGAGTGCCTCGTCGGCACCCTGGGTTTTACCCAGTACGGCGGTATCGCCAACCACATCCAGAATGTCATCCTGGACCTGAAACGCCAGCCCGATGGCATTAGCATACACGTCCAGCACCGGAAGGGCAGCGCGGCCTTGCACACCTGCCGTCAGCGCGCCAAGGCGCACTGCGGCGCGAATCAGTGCGCCGGTTTTATGGCGGTGGATCTGCTCCAGCTTCGCCAGGTCAATGTTTTTCCCTTCAGCGGCAAGATCCAGCGCTTGTCCACCGCACATCCCTGCCACGCCACTGGCCTGCGCCAGTTCCGAGATCATGCTAATACGGGCTTCTGCACTGACGCCAGGCATAGGCTGGTCGGCCAGAATAGAAAACGCCAGAGTTTGCAGGGCATCGCCAGCGAGAATCGCCGTGTCTTCACCATATTTAATATGGCAGGTTGGCTGCCCACGGCGCAACGCATCGTCATCCATCGCGGGCAGATCGTCATGAATTAAAGAGTAAGCATGGATACATTCAACCGCCGCAGCGGGCGCGTCCAGGCTGGCCGGATCGGCCTTTAGCATCTCACCCGTGGCGTAGACCAGAAAAGGGCGCAGACGTTTACCGCCTAATAGTGCCCCATATTGCATGGCATTCACCAGAGGAGAACTCTGAAAAGGAAGTGGATCTAACAGGCGCGTCAGCGCAAGGTTCACCCGTTCGTGATAGGCGCTCAGCAGTTCAGGAAAATCCATCAGTTATCTTCCGGGGTAAAAGGGGCGAGCGCAGCGTCTTTATCATCGCTGAGCAGAATCTGCACGCGCTGCTCTGCTTGTTGCAGGGTTTGCTGACCACTACGTGCCAGCTGAACGCCGCGTTCAAATTCTTTCAGCGCCTCTTCCAGCGGCAGCTCACCACTCTCCAGGCGGCTGACGATCTGTTCCAGCTGCTGTATTGCGCTTTCAAAACTGGCGGGCGCTTCGGCTTTTTTCGGCATAATCAGTGTCGACTCACAGGTTGGGACATCATCTTGCAGTCGGTCATGGTAGCCGACGAGGATTAATTAGCAAAATAATGAATGTGACTGCGGTTGCAGAAGAAGTCACCTGACAAAGGTGATATACTCTCGCGCCTCGGATGCGGGTGCTCCTGCTTAACCCGCAATTATATGATTTTAACAGCTAAGTGCCGATGCTTTTAGCACTTATTTGCCCAAACGAACCTGTGTCGCCATGAAGTTTATCATCAAGCTCTTCCCCGAAATCACCATCAAGAGTCAGTCGGTGCGACTGCGCTTTATCAAGATTCTGACCGGGAACATTCGTAACATTCTTCGTACCCTGGATGATGACGTCGCGGTTGTGCGTCACTGGGACCATATTGTGGTACGGGCGAAGAATGAGTCGCTGCGCGAAACGGTGATTGCCGAGCTGACGCGCATTCCTGGCATTCATCATGTGCTGGCGGTGGAAGATCATGAATACACCGACATGCATAACATCTTCGAACAGACGCTGGCGTTATATCGTGACCGTCTCGAAGGCAAAAGCTTCTGTGTGCGTGTGAAGCGCCGTGGCAAACACGACTTTAGCTCGCAGGATGTGGAGCGTTATGTCGGTGGTGGTCTGAACCAGCATATCGAAAGCGCGCGCGTGCAGCTGAATCACCCGGATGAAACGGTCAATCTGGAGATTGAAAATGATCGCCTGTTGCTGATCACCGGTCGTTATGAGGGGCTGGGCGGCTTCCCGATTGGTACCCAGGAAGATGTGCTGTCGCTAATTTCCGGTGGTTTTGACTCCGGCGTCTCCAGCTATATGCTGATGCGTCGTGGCTGCCGCGTGCATTATTGCTTCTTCAACCTCGGCGGCGCAGCGCATGAAATTGGCGTACGTCAGGTGGCGCATTATCTGTGGCAGCGTTTTGGTCGTTCGCATCGCGTGCGTTTTGTCGCCATCAATTTTGAACCGGTGGTGGGCGAGATTCTGGAGAAGGTCGATGACGGCCAGATGGGCGTGGTGCTGAAGCGTATGATGGTGCGTGCCGCGTCAATGGTTGCTGAACGCTACGGCGTGCAGGCGCTGGTCACCGGCGAGGCGCTAGGCCAGGTATCGAGCCAGACGCTAACCAACCTGCGTTTGATCGACAACGCATCGGACACACTGATTCTGCGTCCGCTGATTTCGCACGACAAAGAGCACATCATCAAACTGGCGCGTGAAATTGGCACCGAAGATTTTGCCCGTACCATGCCGGAATATTGTGGCGTGATTTCGAAAAGCCCGACGGTGAAAGCGGTGAAAGCGAAGATCGAAGCGGAAGAACAGCATTTCGATTTCGCCATTCTCGATCGCGTGGTGGCCGAAGCGAGCAAGCATCGATATCCGGGACATTATCGAACAAACCAATGAAGAAGTGGCGGAAGTGGAAACGGTGGCGTCAATGTCGAATAACGATATGGTGCTGGATATCCGCCCGCTGGATGAACAGGAAAGCCAGCCGCTGACACTGGACAAGAGTGGAAGTGAAGGCGTTGCCGTTCTACAAACTCAGCACCCAGTTCGGCGAACTGGACCAGAGCAAATCCTATCTGCTGTACTGCGATCGGGGCGTGATGAGCCGTTTACAGGCGCTGTATCTGCGTGAACAGGGATTTACCAACGTCAAAGTTTACCGGCCGTAAGGGACCCGGGCGGGCGGGGCGGTACGCGCAATGCCGCCGTCGCCCCTCAGTACCGCATCGCCGCTAGCCGCCGGCAAACCTCTGTAGTCATTGTGGCGCGTCTATAATTCCTTCCAGATTCAAAGGGTTGTTGACGCACACGCACCATTTTAATCCCGATAGTTGTCGACACCCGACGGCAACACCAATTGCGCCGCCACCTCTGCCGCCTTGTCCTTACCCAGCAGAATATCAATGATCTTAAGCGAAAAATCCATTGCGGTTCCCGGTCCCTGGCTGGTCAAGAGATTGCTTTCCTTGATATAGACCCAGCGCTGGTCGCGCCAGGCTTGCGGCGGGATACAATCTTTTAATGCCGGAAAGCCGGTCATGGCGACGGAGGGGAACACCTGGTGGTGCTGTAACACCAGAGCGGGCGCCGCGCAGATTGCCGCCACCAGCTTGCCTTGATGTTTAAACCGACGAACGGCCGCCACCAGTTGGGGATCGTCTCGGAAGCCTTCGGCGCCTTTCGCGCCCCCGGGCAATACAATGACATCAAACAACCGGTCGCGCACTGTCGAAAAAGGCGTATCGGCCAGCAGACGTACTCCGCGTGAACAGCGGACCTCAAGCCCATCGCCGTTATTCACGGCGGCGGTTGTTACCTCAATACCGCCGCGCACCAGCAGATCGATAATGGTGACGGCTTCGGTCTCTTCACTCCCATGTCGCCAGACATACCAGAACCGATGCGTTCGTGCTCATATTGGGACTCCTTGCGTTTAATCAGGTCATACATTCGGGTGTTCTCCGGCAACGCGATGCCCTGCGCCCGTGCACGGCGCAGCAGGTAGCCGGTGATGTAATCAATTTCGGTCTGACGTTGCGCACGTACATCCTGCAGCATCGATGAAACGTTAGCGGCGGTGGTGTCGATCACGTCATAGATGATGTCGCGCAAATTATCGACGGCAATATGATGGCCTTCGCGCTCCATCACCCAAGCGATTTCTTCGCACAATGTTGCGATCTGTTCGGGATAAGCGCGCAGCGCGCCATTCTGGCAATCGTGTTCCACTGTCATGGGATTGATTACGCAGTTTACCGCCAGCTTGCGCCAGCAGGCAGCGGCGATGTGGTTATGCCAGGCGACATCCGGCAGGGCCTGATGGAGGATATCGGCAATATCGCTTAGCGCCTCACTCTCGCGGCTGGTCGGGCCGATATGAGTAATGCCCTGCGCCACATGTTTGATCACCGTGCCATCGCGCATCGCCGCATGGGTGGTAATGCCGCGCAGCAGCGGCTGCGGGATATCTTTTAGCTCATCCAGCGTGCCCATGCCGTTGTGCAGCAGCAGAATCGGCGCATGGGCGGGCAGTACGCTTTGCAGGTTCTTCACCGCCGGTGAGACCTGGGGTGCCTTCAACGTCACCAGCAATAGCTGGCTCTCCGCCAGAAACAGCGGGTCATTGGCGATAAAAGTGTGGTTGCTGACCTGTCCTTCAGGATCGATCACATTGACCGAACAATAGGGTTGAGGCACCCGCAACCAGCCCTGAACATCATGTCCCTGGCGTGCGAGTGCGGCGAGCCAAATCTGACCCAGGGCGCCGCAACCCAACACGGTAATTTTCATATTGCCTCCCGCTGGCGGGTTATTGTTTTTACACTCACCATCAATTATAGCTTTCGGTGTAGCGTGTTTTATTCGCGTGACAAGACGCGTATTATGCATGTCACTTTAGCGTCAGGAGAAGACAAGATGCCATCTTTCGATATCGTTTCCGAAGTCGAATTGCAGGAAGTCCGTAATGCGGTGGAAAATGCCAGCCGTGAACTGTCTACCCGTTTTGATTTCCGTAACGTCAGCGCCAGCATTGAGCTGAACGAAAAGAATGAGACCATCAAAATCACCACGGAGTCTGATTTTCAGGTCAAACAGCTGGTGGATATTTTAAGAGAAAAACTGCTGAAGCGCGGGATTGAAGGGGCAGCGATTGACGTCCCGGAAGAGATCGAGCACAGCGGCAAAAGCTGGAGCGTCGAAGCCAAGCTGAAAAAAGGCATCGAAAGCGACGTGGCGAAGAAACTGGTTAAGCTGATTAAAGACAGCAAACTCAAAGTGCAGACCCAGATTCAGGGTGATGAACTGCGCGTGACCGGTAAGTCGCGTGACGATCTGCAAGGCGCTATGGCACTGGTGCGCGGCGGCAACCTCGGCCAGCCTTTCCAGTTCAAAAACTTCCGCGATTAATCGCGTTTGTCGCGTGCAGCACGACGATACAGCGTGCTGCGCGCGACACCTAACGCCTCGGCGGTTTTGCTGATATTGCCGTTAAAGCGTTGCAACGTTGCGGCGATCAGCCGTTCATCATGACTTTGCCTGTCCTCAGCCACCGGGGCCGCCCTGCGGTATTCGGCTGGCAAATGCACTTCACTGACTTCTTCCCCTTCATCTGCCAGCGCCAGTAACACGCGCAGCAGGCTGCGTAGCTGACGCACATTGCCCGGCCAGGGAAGCTGTGCCAGGGAAGCCAGCAACGCGGGTGCCAGCTGGATGTCGCGTTCTCCGCCCCCCAGCTCAAGCCACAGGCGGTGAATGAACCCGGTGAGATCCGGCCATTCACGCAACGGCGGGATGGTCATCGAGAATTCCTGCAGGCGATAAAGTAAATCTTCCCGGAACTCACCTTCAGCAACGCGTTGCGCCAGATCGCGGTGGGTGGCACAAATCACCGCAAAGTTTACCGGCCAGCTGCGGCTGGAGCCCAGCGGTGCTACCTCTTTTTCCTGCAATACCCGCAGCAAACGGGTTTGCAGTGCCAGCGGCATATCGCCAATTTCATCGAGGAACAGCACGCCCCCATCGGCTTCACGGATCTTACCGATGTAGCCATTTTTACCTGCACCGGTGAAGGCACCCGGCTGATAGCCAAACAATTCGGACTCAATCAGCGATTCGGGGATGGCGGCACAGTTAATGGCGACAAATTTACCCTCACGCCAGCGGCTCTGCTGATGCAATGCCCGGCTGACATACTCTTTGCCGCTGCCGGTTTCACCGTGAATACACAATGAAACCCCGGCATTTAGCAGACGCACCATTTTTTCGCCGTCACGACGTAGCGAGAAGGGCAGGTCGCTGTGCGGATCGGCCGGGGTAGCAAAATGGGTGCGATGCGGTGCGCGCAGACGGAAGAACCAGGCTTGCGCGCCATAATGCAGTGGCAGCGGGATGGTGTTGGCAGCCTGCTCCTGCTGCGGGAACAGTTGCTGGAAAGTCAGACAACCGAGCTGCTCAGCGCTGAGTGCCAGTTCCCGCATTGCCAGGCGATTAGCTGCCATCAATACATTATCGGAAAACACCAGCAGCAGCTCGTCGCTGGTATCAATGCCCTGCGGTTCGCGATGCAGGCTCATCAGCCACTGCTGTGGATGCAGACTCTGCTTCACCCACAGATACTCAATTTGTTTCGCGGCAGCTTTTACCCAACTAAAGGTTTGCGGGTGAGGGAAGTGGGCCGGGCCGGAGATATCCAGCACGCCCGCAATCTGACCATTGGGCATCTGCAGCGGCATGGCGGCGCAGTACAGCCCCTGATTGCGCGTCAGGAAATGCTGATGACCATCGATTTCGCAGCCGTCATCAATCGCCAGCGCGGTACCGATGGCATTGGTGCCGCGTCCGCATTCGCTCCATAAATTGCCGGGTGCCAGCGCATAACGTTGTGCTTTTTCCATCGACTGCATATCGCCAAAGGTATGTAGCACCATGCCACTGGCATCGGAGAGAATCACAACCGATTGCAGTTCTGCCATCTTTTGCGCCAGCTGTTTGATCACTGGCTGGGCAAACTGCTGTAACCCAAGATTATTCGCCAGAAGGTCTGCCAGTTCGCCCTGGCGTACACGGGGAAAATCATCAGCGGTGCGATCAAGACCGTAAAGCTGGCTGCGGAACCAGGAATCGCTCAGAAGCGGAGTGGAATCTACGGCTGGTGCAATCGCGACGGATGAATTTCCCTGCATTGGTAACCTCATGCCTTAGCAAAGTGTTGCGACATTGTAGCTATTTGGTTTTTTTGGTGTTGCGATATGCAACACAGATGGCGATTTTTACCGCACTATCCCATGCGCTCGTCAGGGGTAATCCATTTATAACCGACTGATTAACATTATCATTTTTTAGATTATCGCCAACTAAAAAAAACTGGCACGTCTGGTGCAATAACCCATCCGGCAGCGGGCTGTTCAACCTGTGACCCTCAGGTTGCCGCTGCCAGCTCCAGAACATCTGACCCTACATTAAGGAGTTTGCGATGCGTTATGCACATCCCGGCACGCCCGGCGCTTTGGTTTCTTTTAAAGCGACTTACGGCAACTACATTGCGGGCAAATTCATAGAGCCGCGGAGCGGCCAATATTTCACCAACACCTCGCCAGTTGATGGCAGCGATATTGCGCAGTTCCCCCGTTCGGACGCGCGTGATATCGACTTAGCACTGGACGCTGCTCATCAGGCCGCCGACGCCTGGGGAAAAACCAGTGCCCAGCACCGTGCTAACCTGCTGTTACAGGTGGCCGACCGGATTGAAGCCAATCTGGAAATGCTGGCCGTTGCCGAAAGTTGGGATAACGGTAAGCCCATCCGTGAAACCCTGAATGCGGATCTGCCGCTGGCAGCTGACCACTTCCGCTACTTCGCGGGTTGCCTGCGGGCGCAGGAAGGCAGCACGGCAGAGATTGATGAACATACCGTTGCCTATCATTTCCACGAGCCATTGGGTGTGGTCGGGCAAATTATCCCGTGGAATTTCCCACTGCTGATGGCAGCGTGGAAACTGGCTCCGGCGCTGGCGGCGGGTAACTGCGTGGTGTTGAAACCGGCTGAGCAGACCCCGCTGGGTATTACGCTGCTGCTGGAGTTAATTGGCGATTTGTTCCCGGCGGGTGTGCTTAACGTGGTGCAGGGCTTTGGCCGCGAAGCCGGTGAAGCGCTGGCGACCAGTAAACGCATCGCCAAAATCGCCTTTACCGGCTCGACACCGGTGGGCCGTCATATCATGGCCTGTGCTGCGGAGAACATTATTCCCTGTACCGTGGAGCTGGGCGGTAAGTCACCCAACATCTATTTTGCCGATGTGATGGACGGTGAACCGGAATTTATCGAGAAAGCAGTGGAAGGACTGGTGCTGGGTTTCTTCAACCAGGGCGAAGTCTGTACTTGCCCGTCACGCGCCCTGATCCATGAGTCGATCTACGCTCCCTTTATGGAGCGCGTGATGGCGAAGATCGCCACAATTCGCCGCGGCGATCCGCTGGATACCGAAACTATGATCGGTGCCCAGGCTTCCCGTCAGCAGTTCGATAAGATTCTCTCCTATATTGATATAGCGCGTCAGGAAGGCGGCCAGATCCTCACCGGCGGTGAACGCGCCAGCATTGCACCTGCGTTTGATAACGGCTTCTACATTCAGCCGACGTTGATCAAAGGTGACAACCAGATGCGTTGCTTCCAGGAGGAGATCTTTGGGCCGGTGATCGGTGTCACCACCTTTAAAGATGAAGCCGAAGCGCTGGAGATTGCTAACCAGACGCAATTTGGCCTCGGTGCAGGCGTCTGGACACGAAACACTAATCTGGCTTATCGCATGGGGCGTAGTATTAAAGCCGGTCGCGTCTGGACCAACTGCTACCACATCTACCCGGCACACGCTGCTTTCGGCGGTTACAAGCAATCCGGGGTGGGACGCGAAACCCATAAGATGGCGCTCAACGCCTATCAGCAAACCAAAAACCTGCTTGTTAGCTACGACATCGCACCACTGGGCCTCTTTTAGGCCCACATCAGACCCTTTTGGAGAGTGAATTGATGACTATGAAGATCAAAAGCACGATGAAAGCGGCAGTTGTGAAATCATTCGGTGAACCATTGGTGATTGAAGACGTGCCGGTACCGTCCGTTGGACCGGGCCAGGTGCTGGTGAAAATCGCCGCCACCGGGGTTTGCCATACCGACCTGCATGCTGCCGAAGGTGACTGGCCGATCAAACCGAATCCGCCGTTTATTCCTGGCCATGAAGGCGTTGGTCAAATCGTGGCGATAGGTGAGGGCGTGAAACATCTGAAAATGGGCGATCGTGTCGGTGTGCCCTGGCTCTACTCGGCTTGCGGCCATTGCGAATACTGTCTTGATAGCTGGGAGACGCTGTGCCTGTCGCAGCAAAACGCGGGCTACTCGGTTAATGGCAGCTTTGCTGAATATTGCCTCGCGGATGCAAACTACGTTGGTATCCTGCCTGATAACATCGAATTCAATGAAATCGCGCCGATTTTATGTGCCGGTGTGACGGTGTACAAAGGGCTGAAAATGACCGATACCAAGCCGGGTGACTGGGTGGTGATTTCCGGTATTGGCGGGCTGGGGCATATGGCGGTTCAGTACGCGGTAGCCATGGGGCTGAATGTTGCCGCTGTCGATATTGATGACGAGAAGCTGGCGTTTGCGAAACGCCTCGGTGCCAGCGTGGTCGCCAATGCGAAAAATGTCGATCCGGCCAAAGTGTTCCATGAAAGCTTTGGCGGTGCGCATGGTGTGCTGGTGACGGCGGTGTCACCTAAAGCGTTTGAACAGGCGCTGGGGACCATGCGTCGCGGCGGTACCATGGTGCTGAATGGTCTGCCACCGGGCAAGTTTGATCTGTCGATCTTTGATATGGTGCTGGACGGCATTACGGTGCGCGGCTCGATCGTTGGTACCCGTAAAGATTTGCAGGAAGCGCTCGATTTTGCGGGTCGCCACAAGGTGAAAGCCAATGTCGCCGTGGAGCCGCTGGTCAACATCAACGACATCTTTGCGCGTATGCATGCGGGTAAAATCGAAGGGCGTATCGTGGTAGATATGTCGCTGTAAACAACAAGCCCGACGCAAAGGTCGGGCTTGGTTTTAACTGCTGGCGAGCAGCGCTTCCAGTTCGACGCGGCTCGTCACCTTGCTGTCTATCTTGATATAAGCACTTTTCTCTTCCGGCACGATAAACACCGAGGCAACGCCCGGCTGTGCTTTCAGACGTTTTTCCAGGTTCGGCACCGCCAGCACCGCATCGCTCAGCACCAGACGCAAGCTGCTGACGTAGGGCGGTTCCTGCATTGACATACTGACAAATAACCAGATGGCTGCCACCACCGCGCCGACCAGAAACACCGTTTGTGCGTCAAAATGACCAAATACCCAACCGCCCATGCTGCCGCCAATCGCCACCCCAAGGAACTGGCTGGTGGAGTAGATACCCATCGCGGTGCCTTTGTAACCCGGCGGCGATTCTTTGCTGATCAATGACGGCAGAATCGCTTCCATCAGGTTAAAGGCGAGGAAGAACAGTTGCACGCCAATCACCAGCGTCCAGAAGTGATTGCCTGCACCCCATAGCACGATTTCAGCGATGACAATTAAGGCGACGCAACTGACGAAGACGCGTTTCATGCGGCGTTTCGCTTCGGCATAAATGATGAACGGAATCACGCTGACGAAGGAGATCAGCATGGTCACCAGATAAACCTTCCAGTGCTCAGAGGCTGGCAGGCCAGCCTGCTCAAACTGACCCGGCAAGGCTACAAAGCTCGACATCAGCAGGATATGCAGACACAGAATGCCGATATTGAGTTTCACCAACCTGGTGTTGGTCAATACCGCACGAATGCTGCCTTTCACCATCCCGGATTCACGGTTCAGCACATGATGCGGCGCATTGGGTACCACCAGCAAAGTAATGACAATGCCAAGGCTGGCAAGAATGGCAATCATCCAGAACAGTGCGTGCAGACCCAGTGCATGGGTCACAATCGGGCCAATCACCATGGCGATGGCAAAGGTGACGCCAAAGCTGATGCCGATAAAGGCCATCGCTTTGGTGCGGTTCTGTTCGCGGGTGAGGTCAGACAGCAGGGCCATCACCGCAGCCGCGATGGCACCCGAACCTTGCAACGCACGGCCAAGAATGACACCCCAGATGGATGTGGTCGTAGCAGCAATCACGCTACCCAGCACAAACAGCAGCAGGCCGCCGACGATCAGTGGTTTACGACCGATACGGTCGGAGAGTAAGCCAAAAGGGATCTGAAAAACCGCCTGTGCCAGGCCATAAATACCAATTGCCAGACCAATCAACGTTTCACTGGCACCCTGTAACGCCATGCCATAAGTGGTGAGTACCGGCAGCACCATAAACATTCCCAGCATACGCAGGGAAAAAACCGTACCTAAGCCCCATGTAGCGCGCAGCTCTACTGGAGTCATTTTATTGTCGTTCATTCCAACCTCTGTAAGTTTGCTGCACTTATTTTAGGGAGCAGGGCAGGGCGGGTAAAACAATTGTTCTTAAGCAGTGGTAACAAAAAGAAAGGGCGCGAAATTCGCGCCCTTTCATGGTCTTGCGGAGCTAAATTACCAGACGTAAGTCAGCAGGTCTTTTGACGCCGGGGTCATAAAGTCCACCGACATCATCACGCTCAATGCGGTGACAGCAACAATTGAGAACACAAACAGTTTACGCGCCCAAACTTTGTCGTTTGAGGTTTTGTAACCTGAAAGCGCCATCCCAAGCCACCAGACACTCACTGCCGCAGCAACCACCAGATATTTGTAACCAGCGTAACCGCCCAGCGAAAGCATCAGGGTGGCAATCATAAACGCCAGGATATACAGCGTAATATGATTCTTCGCCACTGAAATGCCTTTCACTACCGGCAGAACCGGGATATTCGCTGCCTGGTAATCTTTAAAGCGGAAGATGGCAATCGCATAGGAATGCGGCATCTGCCACAGGCTAAAGATCGCCAGCAGAATCAGCGCGCCAGCATCAAACTCGTTGGTTACCGCGCAGTAGCCAATTACCGGCGGCATTGCGCCGGAAAGGCTACCAATCAGCGTACCGTAGACTGAATTACGCTTCATGTAGAGGCTGTAAATGCCGACGTATACCACGAAGCCCAGCACCGCCAGCCACATGGCCAGCGGGTTAGCTCCGAAATAAAGCAACGCAAAGCCAGCAATACCTAATGCGGTTGCATAAACCAGGCTTACTTTCGCCGAGATCAGGCCTTTCACCAGCACTCGATTCCGCGTTCTCTCCATCTTGATATCGATATCGCGGTCAATCACGTTGTTGAAAACACAACCTGATGCAACGACCAGCGATACACCAACCAGTGAGATGAGGAACAGGGTGTAATCAATGCTGCCTTTGGAGGCCAGCAGGAATCCACCGATCACAGAAATTAAATTGCCGAAAATAATTCCTGGTTTTGTTACTTGCAGGTATTGCTTAATCATCATGAGCGACTCTTAGTGGACCATCATGTTGTAGTTGAGGTTCCACATAATCCACAGTGAGCCTACGACGACAATCAGGATAATAACTGCCGCAAAGACAATGGCCACCATGTTCCAGCCACCCTCAGATTTGCTGTCCAGATGCAGGAAGTAAACCAGATGCACCAGCACCTGAACCACCGCACACACCAGAACCACACCCAGAATGGTGCCGTGAGAAGCGCTGCCATCCATCACCATCCAGAACGGGATTGCCGTCAGGATGATCGACAGGATGAAGCCAATCATGTAGGACTTCACGCTACCGTGAGATGCACCATGGTCAGTTACAGAATGACTCATTACATGGCCCCCATCAGATAAACAATGGTGAATACGCAGATCCACACCACATCGAGGAAGTGCCAGAACAGGCTCAGACACATGATACGAGTGCGGTTAGTCGCCGACAGGCCACGTTTGGAGATCTGGAACATCAGAACAGCCATCCAGATCAGACCAGAGGTGACGTGCAGACCGTGCGTACCAACCAGGGTAAAGAATGCCGACAGGAAGCCGCTACGGTCTGGACCGAAGCCTTCCATGATCAGGTGATGGAATTCATAGATTTCCATCCCGATAAATCCGGCACCGAACAGGAAGGTCAACGCCAGCCAGCTGATGACCGCGCCCTTGTTCTGGTTGTTCATCGCGATAACTGCCATACCGTAGGTAATGGAGCTCAGCAGCAGCAGCGCGGTTTCTACCAGTACAAACGGCAGTTCGAAGATATCTTTACCTGCCGGGCCACCGGCAGTGTTGTTGACCATGACTGCATAAGTCGCAAACAGGGTTGCGAAGATGATGCAGTCACTCATCAGGTAGATCCAGAAACCAAAGACTTTATTGGCTCCTGCATCGTGATGCCCATGCTCCGCATGGGCGTCGTGGTGGTGTGTCGTCACAGTTTGAGTTGACATTATTTCAGACCTGCTTTGCTGATTTCGTCAAAGTGCTTCTTCTCGATCTGCTCGATTTCCGCAACCGGTACGTAGTAATCCACGTCTTCATCGAAACTCTTCACAATCCAGGAGATGATCATGCCCAGGAAGGCAACAACCACCAGCCACCAGATGTGCCAGATAGCCGCGAAACCGAAGATCGTACCGAAGGCAGCGATAACAATGGCAGCACCACTGTTTTTCGGCATATGAATTTCTTCATATTTAGCCGGCTGCTGATACGCTTCGCCTTTCTCTTTCATTTCCCAGAAAGCATCGCGCTCGTGAACGTGCGGGATTACAGCAAAGTTGTAGAACGGCGGCGGTGAAGAGGTTGCCCACTCCAGCGTACGACCACCCCACGGGTCACCGGTCAGGTCACGGTTCTGGTCGCGGTCACGCACAGAAACGTAAAACATGATCAGCTGGCACAGGATGCCACAGGCAATCAGCGCAGCACCGCAAGCGGCAACTACCAGCAGTGAGTGGAACTGCGGATCGATGTCCTGGCTGATACGACGGGTCATACCCATGAAGCCCAGCGCGTACAGCGGCATAAACGCAACGAAGAAGCCGATGATCCAGAACCAGAAGGCGCGTTTGCCCCAGGTCTCGTTCAGGGTGAAGCCGAAGGCTTTCGGGAACCAGTAGGTCACGCCAGCCATACAACCGAACACCACACCACCGATGATGACGTTGTGGAAGTGCGCAATCAGGAACAGGCTGTTGTGCAGGACGAAGTCCGCACCCGGTACCGCCAGCAGAACACCTGTCATACCACCGATAGAGAAGGTGACCAGGAAGCCGATAGTCCACAGCATTGCTGAGTGGAACTCGACACGACCCTGATACATGGTGAACAGCCAGTTAAAGATTTTCACGCCGGTCGGAATCGCGATGATCATCGTCATGATACCGAAGAAGGCGTTTACGTTCGCGCCCGCACCCATGGTGAAGAAGTGGTGCAGCCAAACGATGAACGACAGTACGGTAATCGCGATGGTCGCCCACACCAGAGAGGTGTAACCAAACAGACGCTTTTTCGAGAAGGTCGCAGTGACTTCAGCGAAGACACCAAATACCGGCAGAACGAGGATGTATACTTCCGGGTGACCCCAGACCCAAATCAGGTTGACGTACATCATCATGTTACCGCCCATTTCATTGGTGAAGAAATGGAAGCCGAGGTAACGGTCGAGGGTCAACAGTGCCAGCGTAACGGTCAGAACCGGGAACGCAGCGATGATCAGGACGTTAGTACACAGGGAAGCCCAGGTAAATACCGGCATTTTGAACAGGTCCATGCCCGGCGCACGCATCTTCAGAATGGTCACGAAGAAGTTGATACCGGTCAGCGTGGTCCCGATACCGGATAGCTGAAGACTCCAGATCCAGTAATCGACCCCGACCCCAGGACTGTACTCCGCACCCGAAAGCGGCGGATAGGCCAGCCAGCCAGTCTGCGCGAACTCGCCCACACCCAGCGACAGGTTAACCAGGATCACACCGATCGCAGTGAACCAGAAGCTCAGGTTGTTCAGGAACGGGAAGGCAACGTCACGTGCACCGATTTGCAGCGGTACCGCGATGTTCATCAGACCGACCACGAAAGGCATCGCCACGAAGAAGATCATGATCACGCCGTGGGCGGTGAAGATCTGGTCGTAGTGGTGTGGTGGGAGTATGCCTGCTTCCCCGGCGGAAGCCATAACCTGTTGGGTACGCATCATCACCGCATCGGCGAAGCCGCGCAGCAGCATGACAAACGCCATGATGATGTACATGACACCCAGTTTTTTATGGTCGATTGACGTCAGCCATTCAGACCAGAGATATTGCCATTTACCAAAGTAGGTGATGGCTGCAATGACAGCCAGACCACCTATGATGATACCGGCAACCGTGACCATGATAATCGGCTCATGGTACGGCACTGCATCCAGTGTTAATTTTCCGAACATCGTATTATTCCTCGGCTCCGGCGTGACTCATGTCCATGCCTGCAGGCATGTCCATCTTCCCGTGGCTCATCTTGAACTTATCAATAACTTGCTTGAACAGTTCTGGATTGGCTGTTGAGAAATATTCCACCGGGTGATTTTCGCTTGGCGCAGCCAGTTTCTCGAAATCATCCATGGTGGTCAGCGTGTCAGGTGCCGCTTTAACTTTGGCGACCCACTGCTGGAATTCCGCGTCGTCTTTGGTAGCAATGGCTTTGAACTTCATACCAGAGAAACCGCGACCACTGAAGTTAGCAGAGATACCGTCGAAAATTCCCGGCTCGTTGGCGATCAGGTGCAGTTTGGTCTGCATGCCCGCCATCGCGTAGATCTGGCTACCCAGCGTAGGAATAAAGAAGGAGTTCATGACGGAGTTGGAAGTAATTTTGAAGCTGACTGGCGTGTTTGCCGGGAAGGCAATTTGGTTAACGGTTGCAATACCCTGTTCCGGGTAGATAAACAGCCATTTCCAGTCCAGCGCCACGACATCGATCTCAACCGGTTTCACGTCAGAAGCCAGCGGTTTGCTCGGCTCCAGCGCGTGGGTTGATTTCCAGGTCAGAACGCCGAGGAAGAGAATGATCAGGATTGGAATGGTCCAGACCACGGCTTCCACTTTGTTAGAGTGTGACCAGTTGGGGCTATACTTCGCTTCGGTATTGGTCGCCCGATATTTCCAGGCAAAAAATACCGCCATAAAGACTGCGGGGATAACGACGATCAACATCAAGCCGAAAGCTGTCAGAATCAACGAACGTTGCTCCAGTGCAATCTGTCCTTTGGGATTTAACAACGCACTATCGCAGCCGCTGAGTAATACAGCGCCTGCAATTAATGACAAAATCCCCAAACTTTTATTGTATTTCCTGAGTCTCATTTAACGACCTCAATGACAAAGGGCTCTATTGTCGTTTAAGTGTGCGCGCATTTTACGGGAAGGTTTATACAGTGTAAACCAGCTTAAGGATGTGTCAGGAGCCTGTTGACACCTTTTGCTAAGGGTGTCACAGATGTTGCGCAGGGTGACAAATTATTAAAAGAGACAAGCAGTTGGCGTCAATATAACAAAAACAAATGATAGTAACCGCAGTAAAAACAGGGAAAGCATAAACCGTACTTTTAATACCCATTTATTTAACAATTTTGCATCATTTATGCGATAAGAAAGCTACAAAATAATTGCTCACCGGTTTTTAATATTTTCTGAGATTGTTAATATAATGTTTCTTTTTGTCGTTGCGAAAAAATGCTATCTACTAAAATTAGTCGCAGATATTTTTTCGTCAATTATTTCGCCAACCACAATATAGTGATTAAGACTGATGCTGTTTTATCCGCGGGTGTTTTCGCAGCGCCAGGTAATCCAGTGTCACCCCAAATGCCACGGCGATTAAGGCCAGGGCCATTCCTGCCTCAAACAGATGTGTGACCAAATTCCCGCTCTGCCAGATTCCTGCGGCGCCGAGCGCCAGCGCCAGCAACCACAGAGCCAGCAATGCACATCCGAGGCTGAACAGGCGTACGGTCCAGCGATACCCCTGCGGGCAATAGCTACGGGTGATAAATTCGCCGCTTTCCTGGATCGCCTGAAGCGTGTTACGGCATACCCAGAGCAGCAGCAGGCCCGGTACGCCTGCGAAGACCGTAAAGGCGTAAAACGTTGACCAGCCCCAGAGTTCAACCAGCCAGCCAGCCGCAGGGCCGACATATACCCTGCCAACGGCAGAAAGTGCCGAGAGCAGGGCGAACTGGGTGGCGGAAAAGGATTTATTGCAGAGCGTCATCAGCAGCGCGACAAAGGCTGCCGTGCCCATCCCACCGCACAGGTTCTCGATAAATACCGCGCTGGCCATACTCCACAAATGCGGTGGAGTGACCGCCAGCAACCAGTAAGCAAAGTTGGAGACCGCCTGTAACACGCCAAAGATCATCAGCGCGCGGAACAGGCTCAGGCGTTGCATTAACATGCCGCCATACAGCGCACCCACGATGGTAGCCAGTAAGCCAAGGGTTTTATTGACCAGCCCGACATCGCCTGCATTAAAACCGACGCCCCGGATCAGGAACGTGGTGGTGAGTGAGGCTGCGAACGCATCGCCCAGCTTATAAAGGATGATTAGCGTGATGAGCAACCAGGCATTGTTGCGCAGGAAGAAGTCTTTCAGTGGCAGCGAAACCGCCTGGCGCAGGCTGTGCGGCTCATTGGCCGGGACCGCCGGCTCTTTCGCCAGCAATGTGGCGATCAGGCCAGGCACCATCAGTCCGGCCATCAACCAGTAAGTGGCCTGCCAGCCCAGGTAGCGATCGGCCAGCCAAAGCGCGAGGCCGCCGGAAATCAGCATCGCCAGGCGATAACCTAATACGGTAATTGCCGCGCCGCTGCCGCGCTCTTCGGGCGGCAGTATGTCGGTTTTCCACGCATCAAACACAATATCCTGTGAGGCGGAGCAGAAGGCGACCAGCACTGCAAGGGTCGCCAGCAGCGTTAAATCGCGTGAGGGCTGCATATAGCCCATCGCGATAATGCCACCGATGAGCGCCAGTTGCGTAACCAGCAACCAGCCACGGCGACGGCCAAGAAAAGGTGGGGTGTAACGGTCCATCATCGGTGACCACAGGAACTTGAACACATAGGCCTGGCCGACAAGGGAGAAAAAACCAATGGTTTTCAGATCAACGTTCTCAACGGTCATCCATGCCTGCAATGTCCCTGCAGTTAACGCCAGTGGCAGTCCGGAAGCGAAACCCAGCAGCAGTAAAACGGCGGCGTTACGTTGGGTAAAAATGCGCAGATAGTGAGAAGTCATAGCCAACCTGAAGTGAAGCCCGGCCAGAGGAGGCCGGGCGAAGAACGGCGAGATTAACGGGCGTTCTGTTTGATGAAGTTATGTACGCTGGTATCCTGCGCCATATCAGCAATCACGTCGCCAAGCGTGGAGTTAACCGCGTTGGTGATCTTGTCGTTGGTCGCAGTGAATGCGCCTTCTACGCTGTAGGTCTGGCGGTAGTTTTTAATCTGTTTGTTACCATTTTTCGCGGTAGCAATAATAGAAATGTCCGCTTTAGTGGTAATGCTGTAACGCACGTTGCCCTGTGTCACATCGGCATACAGACCATTAACCACAATTTGCAGATCAACCGCGCCATTCGGGCCAACCATATAGCCACGTGCGGTCATCTGTTTCTCCAGCACTTCCTGCAGCAGGAAACGCAGGTCACGGGATGGTGTGAGGGTGACCAGCTGGCCGTCGCGGTTTACTTTTGCCAGTGCCTGATCGCTACGTTGATCGGCGCCATTGATGCTGACGGTCACGCCCATCAGGCTTGGATCCTGCTGTGGCAGCTGAATTTTTGGTTCGATATTCAGCGTCGTATTATTGCTGGCGCAGCCGGCCAAAATAAATGCAGCCAGCAGAGGGAATAACAGTTTTTTCAACATACTCATTCTCGTTAGCGGGTATATAGGTTGGTTTGCAAAACTGCGGCCATCATAGCATTGCATGACAGCGAAAAAAGCCCTCCGCCAGTGGAAATTGATTGTAAAGGCTTTTTTCAGATTGACTGAGATAAACCCCCGTTGACCTGCGTGGCAGGCAGGTTAAGATGCGCAGCGCACATTATTTTTTCCAGCTTCCCTGCGGAAATGGTTAAAAACCTACTAATATTTAAACAGATGAGGCACAGCGCTCGCCGTAGAGGAGTGTTAACAATGATTCGCGAAGAAATAGAAGAAAAGCTGCGTAAGGCATTCGACCCTGCACACCTCGAAGTGCATGATGAAAGCTACCGTCATAACGTGCCTGCTGGTTCTGAAAGTCACTTTAAGGTGGTGATCGTCAGTGACTGCTTTACCGGCCAGCGTTTTTTAGCCCGCCATCGCTCCATTTACAGTGAGCTAACGGCTGAGTTTGCAGGAGGCGTACATGCGCTGGCACTGCATACTTACACACAAAAAGAGTGGGATGGCTTACAGGACACGGTGCTGGCTTCCCCTAATTGTCGTGGTGCTGGTACGCTCGCCTGATTTTTCTTACTTAATCTATATAAAACGGCCTGCGGGCCGTTTTCTCTTCCTTATTTGCTCCTAAACGCGATCTGCGGCGCAAAAAAGCAGCAAAACCGTTTAAAAGTGGTGACTTTGCAGCCTCGACTCGCCCCGGTGATGCCGCTATAATGCGGCGTCTATTTTTCCGGAATGTCTTCGGGAGCTTCTGACAACAGGGAACAGGTTCTGTCAGCAGATGCCCTCCCGTTAGTTGGATACGGCGCATTTCATATGTGTGGTGTCTGAAGTTGACCGAGCACGTGATTTTTTGAGGTAGCAAGATGACAGTTTCAGTAGAAACCACTCAGGGTCTGGGCCGTCGCATTACGATTACTGTTGCAGCTGACAGCATCGAAAGCGCAGTGAAGAAAGAACTGGTGGATGTGGCGAAGAAAGTCCGTATCGATGGTTTCCGTAAAGGCAAAGTGCCGATGCAGATCGTAGCTCAGCGCTACGGTGCATCTGTTCGCCAGGACGTGCTGGGCGATCTGATGCAGCGCAACTTTGTTGACGCCATCATTAAAGAAAAAATTAATCCGGCTGGTGCACCGAACTACGTTCCAGGTGAATACAAGCTGGGTGAAGACTTCACCTTTACGGTTGAATTCGAAGTCTATCCGGAAGTTGAGCTGAAAGGCCTCGACACCATCGAAGTTGAAAAGCCGGTTGTTGAAGTGACCGACGCTGACGTCGATACCATGCTGGAAACCCTGCGCAAGCAGCAGGCAACCTGGAAAGAGAGCGATGCAGCCGCTGGTGCTGAAGATCGCGCGACCATCGACTTCACCGGTTCTGTTGACGGCGAAGAGTTCGAAGGTGGTAAAGCCTCTGACTTCGTTCTGGCCATGGGCCAGGGCCGCATGATCCCGGGCTTTGAAGAAGGCGTTGTGGGTCACAAAGCCGGTGAAACCTTCACCATCGACGTGAAATTCCCGGAAGATTACCACGCGGAAAACCTGAAAGGTAAAGACGCGAAGTTCGAAATCGTACTGAAGAAAGTTGAAGTACGTGAACTGCCGGAACTGACCGAAGAATTCATCCAGCGTTTCGGCGTGGAAGATGGTTCAGTAGCAGGTCTGCGTACTGAAGTACGTAAGAACATGGAGCGCGAGCTGAAAGGCGCAATCCGTAACCGTCTGAAGTCTCAGGCGATCGACGGCCTGGTTAACGCCAATGCTATCGACGTGCCGGCTGCCCTGATCGACAGCGAGATCGATGTTCTGCGTCGCCAGGCGGCTCAGCGTTTCGGTGGCAACGAGAAGCAAGCGCTGGAACTGCCGCGCGAGCTGTTCGAAGAGCAGGCGAAACGCCGCGTTGTTGTGGGTCTGCTGCTGGGCGAAGTGATTCGCACCAACGAGCTGCAGGCTGATGAAACCCGCGTTAAAGCGCTGATCGAAGAGATGGCTTCTGCGTACGAAGATCCGCAGGAAGTAATCGAGTTCTACAGCAAGAACAACGAGCTGATGAACAACATGCGCAACGTAGCGCTGGAAGAACAAGCAGTAGAAGCGGTGCTGGAAAAAGCAAAAGTTACCGACAAAGCGACTAACTTCCAGGAACTGATGAACCAGACTGCTTCAGCCTGATTCGTTAGTTAACACGAAGTGCGAAGCCCGCGACCAAAAAGTCGCGGGCTTTTTATTTTTTTCGCTAAAGTCCCTGGATTTGTCTTCTATTTGATTAATTAATCGGCAAATTATTCGCTAAGCTCTTTTTCCGTGTTAGCGATTAGGGAAAAGGTTGTTATGCTTGAAATAACTGGGCAGCATCCCCAGATACAGGGAGAATGCATGAAGACAGTGAAACTGACTGATTAACCGTCCTGTTGGTGTCGGAGTGAGGAGGCAGCGCATGGTTTTCGTCGCACGCCTCACGTAAAATCGGTACAGAATGTTGCCAACGAAATTTATCCAGGAGACGGTAATGTCATACAGTGGCGATCGTGAATTTACTGCACCGCAGATGGCGCTGGTGCCAATGGTGGTCGAACAAACCTCGCGCGGCGAGCGTTCTTACGACATCTATTCCCGCCTGCTCAAAGAGCGTGTGATCTTCCTGACCGGCCAGGTTGAAGATCATATGGCTAACCTGATCGTGGCGCAGATGCTGTTTCTGGAAGCGGAGAATCCTGAGAAGGATATCTACCTCTACATTAACTCACCGGGTGGTGTGATTACCGCCGGTATGTCAATTTATGACACAATGAAATTCATCAAGCCTGACGTAAGCACCATTTGTATGGGCCAGGCTTGTTCGATGGGTGCGTTCCTGCTGACCGCAGGCACGAAAGGCAAACGCTTCTGCCTGCCTAACTCGCGTGTCATGATTCACCAACCGCTGGGTGGTTATCAGGGGCAGGCTACGGATATTGAAATCCATGCGCGTGAGATTCTGAAAGTTAAGCAGCGTATGAATGAGCTGATGGCTGAGCATACCGGTAAATCGCTGGAGCAGATCGAGCGCGACACTGAGCGCGATCGTTTCCTCTCTGCCAGTGAAGCGGTAGAGTATGGCCTGGTCGACTCCATTTTGACGCATCGCCAATAAGACACATCTGCCCGGCTCCTGCGCTATAGTTAACAGGACGAAGGGCAGGTGGGTTGAATGAATATCGGCCGTAAATGCACGGCCAGTGCCGTACGCCAGTATGGCCTGAGAACGAAAAGAGGTTAGCTGATGACAGATAAGCGCAAAGACGGTTCAGGTAAGTTGCTGTACTGCTCTTTTTGCGGCAAAAGCCAGCATGAAGTGCGTAAGCTGATTGCCGGGCCGTCAGTGTATATCTGCGACGAATGTGTCGATTTATGTAACGACATCATTCGCGAAGAGATTAAAGAGGTTGCCCCGCATCGCGAGCGCAGTGCGCTGCCGACGCCGCATGAAATCCGCCATCATCTCGATGATTATGTCATCGGTCAGGAAAAGGCGAAAAAGGTGCTGGCTGTGGCGGTGTACAACCACTACAAGCGTTTGCGCAATGGTGATACCAGCAATGGTATCGAGCTGGGCAAAAGTAACATTCTGCTGATCGGTCCAACCGGTAGCGGGAAAACCCTGCTGGCGGAAACGCTGGCACGTTTGCTGGATGTGCCGTTTACCATGGCCGATGCAACCACGCTGACTGAAGCGGGGTATGTGGGCGAAGATGTGGAAAACATCATCCAGAAACTGCTGCAGAAATGCGATTACGATGTGCAGAAAGCCCAGCGCGGCATTGTTTACATCGATGAAATTGACAAGATTTCACGCAAGTCTGACAACCCGTCAATCACCCGTGACGTATCGGGCGAAGGCGTGCAGCAGGCGTTGCTGAAACTGATCGAAGGCACCGTGGCTGCCGTACCGCCGCAGGGTGGCCGTAAGCACCCGCAGCAGGAATTTTTGCAGGTTGATACCTCGAAGATCCTGTTCATCTGTGGTGGCGCATTCGCCGGTCTCGACAAAGTGATTTCCCAGCGCGTAGAAACCGGTTCAGGTATTGGTTTCGGAGCGACGGTGAAAGGCAAGTCACAGAAAGCCAGCGAAGGTGAACTGCTGTCACAGGTGGAGCCAGAAGATCTGATCAAGTTCGGTCTGATTCCTGAGTTCATTGGTCGTCTGCCAGTGGTTGCTACGCTAAACGAGCTGAGTGAAGAAGCCCTGATTCAGATCCTGCGTGAGCCGAAAAATGCGCTGACCAAACAGTACCAGGCGTTGTTTAACCTGGAAGGTGTCGAGCTGGAGTTCCGTGATGAAGCGCTGACAGCGATTGCTAAGAAAGCGATGTCACGTAAAACCGGTGCGCGTGGTCTGCGTTCAATCGTGGAAGGTGCGTTACTCGAAACCATGTACGACCTGCCTTCAATGGAAGACGTGGAGAAAGTAGTGATTGATGAGTCGGTTATCGATGGTCAATCAGAGCCGATGTTGATTTATGGTAAGCATGAAGCGCAGGCTTCTGGCGAATAAATAAACAATTAAACCACGTTGTTATCTTAAAAAAGGGGAAAATCTTTCCCCTTTTGTTTTTCTCACGCCTGTGACATTGAATGTCGGATAAGCATCCCCATATACTCAATATCCTGTGGGTTTAACTGCAAATTGACTGTGTTCAGGCGGTTCCCATCACCTGGCGGACATTAAACTAAGAGAGAGCTCTATGAATCCTGAGCGTTCTGAACGCATTGAAATCCCCGTGTTGCCGTTGCGCGACGTGGTGGTTTATCCGCACATGGTAATTCCGTTGTTTGTTGGTCGGGAAAAATCGATTCGGTGCCTCGAAGCCGCGATGGATCATGATAAAAAGATCATGCTGGTTGCACAGAAAGAGGCTTCAACGGATGAACCTGGTATTAACGATCTCTTCTCTGTAGGGACCGTCGCTTCGGTATTGCAAATGCTGAAGCTGCCGGACGGCACGGTCAAAGTGCTGGTTGAAGGTTTACAGCGTGCCCATATCACCACGCTGGCAGACAACGGCGACCACTTTGTAGCCCAGGCTGAATATCTGATCTCGCCGGAAATTGAAGAGCGCGAACAGGAAGTGCTGGTCCGTACCGCTATCAATCAATTTGAAGGCTACATCAAGCTCAACAAAAAAATTCCTCCTGAGGTCCTGACCTCACTGAATAGCATTGACGATGCAGCCCGTCTGGCTGACACCGTTGCGGCGCATATGCCGTTGAAACTGGCAGACAAACAATCCGTGCTGGAGATGTCCGACGTTAACGAGCGTCTGGAATATCTGATGGCAATGATGGAGTCTGAAATCGATCTGCTGCAGGTTGAGAAGCGTATTCGCAACCGCGTGAAAAAGCAGATGGAGAAAAGCCAGCGCGAGTATTACCTGAATGAGCAGATGAAAGCGATTCAGAAAGAATTGGGCGAGATGGACGATGCGCCTGATGAATATGAAGCGCTGAAACGCAAAATCGAAGCGGCAAAAATGCCAGACGAAGCGCGCGAAAAAGCCGAAGCTGAGCTGCAGAAGCTGAAAATGATGTCACCGATGTCGGCTGAAGCAACCGTGGTACGTGGCTACATCGACTGGATGGTGCAGGTACCGTGGAATGCGCGCAGCAAAGTGAAGAAAGATCTGCGCAAAGCTCAGGAAACGCTGGATACCGATCACTACGGCCTGGAACGCGTGAAAGACCGTATCCTTGAGTATCTTGCGGTGCAAAGTCGCGTCAGCAAAATCAAAGGACCGATCCTGTGTCTGGTCGGACCGCCGGGGGTAGGTAAAACCTCTCTGGGCCAGTCTATCGCCAAAGCGACAGGCCGTAAGTATGTCCGTATGGCGCTGGGTGGCGTGCGTGATGAAGCGGAAATCCGCGGTCATCGTCGTACCTATATTGGTTCTATGCCGGGCAAACTGATCCAGAAAATGGCGAAAGTCGGGGTGAAAAACCCGCTGTTCCTGCTGGATGAGATCGACAAAATGTCTTCGGACATGCGTGGCGATCCTGCTTCTGCGCTGCTTGAGGTACTGGATCCGGAACAGAACATCGCCTTTAACGATCACTATCTCGAAGTGGATTACGATCTGTCAGACGTGATGTTCGTAGCGACCTCAAACTCAATGAACATCCCGGCGCCGCTGCTTGACCGTATGGAAGTGATTCGTCTTTCCGGTTATACCGAAGATGAAAAACTGAACATCGCGAAACAGCACCTGCTGCCGAAACAGATTGAGCGTAATGCGCTGAAAGAGAAAGAAATCAGCGTCGATGACAGCGCGATTATGGGCATCATCCGCTACTACACCCGTGAAGCTGGCGTGCGTAGCCTGGAGCGTGAACTCTCCAAATTGTGCCGTAAAGCGGTGAAAGCGTTGCTGATGGATAAAGAGAAAAAACACATCAGCATCAACGGTGACAACCTCAAAGATTTCCTTGGGGTACAACGCTTTGACTATGGCCGTGCCGACAGCGAAAACCGAGTAGGTCAGGTGACGGGTCTGGCGTGGACAGAAGTGGGTGGTGATCTGCTGACCATCGAAACCGCCTGTGTACCGGGTAAAGGTAAACTGACCTATACCGGTTCACTGGGTGAAGTGATGCAGGAATCCATCCAGGCCGCTTTGACCGTGGTTCGTGCTCGCGCTGAAAAACTGGGTATTAACGGCGATTTCTACGAGAAACGTGATATCCACGTTCACGTGCCGGAAGGTGCGACGCCGAAAGATGGTCCGAGCGCAGGTATCGCGATGTGTACTGCGCTGGTGTCCTGTCTGACCGGCAACCCGGTGCGTTCTGATGTGGCGATGACCGGTGAGATCACGCTGCGTGGTCAGGTACTGCCAATTGGTGGCTTGAAAGAGAAACTGCTGGCAGCACACCGTGGTGGCATCAAAACGGTGCTGATCCCGGATGAGAACAAACGCGATCTGGAAGAAATTCCACAGAACGTGATTGCCGATCTGACCATTCATCCGGTGAAACGCATTGAAGAGGTGCTGAACCTGGCGCTGGAAAATGCGCCTTACGGGATGCTGGTTGCGACCGCAAAATAGTGATTAACGGCAAAAACCGCTAAAAAGCGAGGCTGGCAGGCCAAATGGTGCTTGCCAGCCTTTTTTTGTGCCGCTAAGTTAGGGGGCTGCTGGATCAACGATTAAGATGAATACCGTTGTTTCGGCTCGAAAGGCTTGATATAACTGGCTGCGCGTTCGTACCCGGCGGGAAGCTCGGATACGATGTGAATAATAAAAGAGGGGATGAATAGAGTGAATAAGTCACAGTTGATCGACAAAATTGCTGCGGATGCGGATATTTCTAAAGCGGCAGCGGGACGTGTATTAGATGCATTCATGGGCTCCGTTTCTGATGCGCTGAAAGGCGGTGATGAAGTGGCACTGGTTGGTTTCGGTACTTTCTCTGTTCGTGAGCGCGCTGCTCGCACCGGCCGTAACCCGCAAACCGGTAAAGAAATCACCATTCCGGCTGGTAAAGTGCCGGGCTTCCGTGCTGGTAAGGCACTGAAAGACGCTGTCAATTAATGACTGTTGTCACATCCGTTGAAGCATTTTCTTCGATGGATTGAGGACGCAAAAGCCGTTCTCATGTAACATACGGGCACATCATTTTTGATGTGCCTTTTTTATTCTGATGCGCAGCAAAAAGCCTTTGGCTCTTGTCTCCGCAGGGTTGCCAGCTGCCAGCCTGAACTGCAGCTGCACGATGATGACATCGTGTCAGAGCTTTACATTCACACTACAGCGGAGTGTTGTCATACCATGATGGACAATTTACGTGCGGCGGGAAATCACGTCGTGCTCAAAATCATTCTGGGATTGATTATCCTGTCCTTTGTACTGACCGGGGTGGGCAACTACCTGATTGGCGGTAACAGTGATTATGCTGCCAAAGTGAACGGCCACGAAATCAGCCGGGCAGAGCTGGAACAGGCTTATAACAATGAGCGCAATCGCCAGCAACAGATGCTGGGTGATCAATTCTCGCAGCTGGCCAGCAACGAAGGCTATATGCAGCAGATGCGCCAGCAGGCGCTTTCTCAGTTGATTGATCAGGCTCTGCTTGATCAGTACATCAAAGATTTACACATTGGTATCAGCGATGACCAGGTCAAGCAGGCGATTTTCAGTCAGCAGGCTTTCCAGACCAATGGTAAGTTCGACAACGTCAAATATAACGGCCTGATCAGCAGCATGGGGTTCACCGCTGACCAATATGCTGAAGCACTGCGTAAGCAGCTGGCGACACAGCAGCTGATCAACGCTGTGGCCAACACCGATTTCATGCTGAAAGGCGAAACCAGCAAACTGGTTGACCTGGTGGCACAGCAACGTGAAATTCGTCAGGCGACGATTGATGTCAATGCGCTGGCGGCAAAACAAACCGTGACTGACGATGAAATCAGCCAGTATTACCAGCAGCATCAGAGCAGCTTTATGGCGCCTGAGCAGTTCCGTGTGAGCTATATCAAAATGGATGCTGCCAGCCTGCAGGAAACGGCCAGCGAAGCGGATATCCAGAGCTGGTTCGATCAGCACAAAGCCGATTATTCTCAGCCGCAGCGTAACCGTTACAGCGTGATTCAGACTAAAACTGAAGCAGATGCTAACGCCGTGCTGGATGCGCTGAAAAAAGGCGAAGATTTTGCGACGCTGGCGAAGAGCAAATCTATCGACCCGATCTCCGCCCGTAAAGGCGGTGACATGGGCTGGCTGGAACCGAACACTACCCCTGATGAACTCAAAAACGCCAATCTGACGGAAAAAGGTCAGCTCTCTGGTGTCATCAAGTCATCCGTGGGCTTCCTGATTGCGCGTCTGGATGACATCCAGCCGGAGCAGGTGAAACCGCTGGCAGAAGTACATGCTGCCGTTGCTGACAAAGTGAAGCAGGAAAAAGCGGTGGATGCCTTCTATAAAATGCAGCAGAAAGTCAGCGAAGCGGCCAGCAACGATAACGAATCCCTGGCGGGTGCCGCTGAGGCTTCAGGTCTGAAAGTGGTGGAGACTGACTGGTTTAGCCAGGACAGCGTACCGCAGGATCTGGATTTCGACGCGGTTAAACAGGCGATTTTCAACGGTGGTCTCGTGGGTCAGAACGGTGCGCCGGGCAATAACTCGGACATCATTTCAGTCGATGGTGATCGCGCGTTTGTACTGCGTATCAGCGAACATAAGCCAGAAGCAGTGAAACCGCTGGATCAGGTGAAAGCGCAAATCGCCGATACTCTGAAACATGATAAAGCCACGCAGCAGGCGAAAGAGCAGGCGAACAAACTGTTGGCCGATCTCAATGCCGGTAAGCAGGATGTGTTGCAGGCCGCCGGTCTGACGCTCAGCGCCAGCAAATCGGTTGATCGCAATGCGCAGGATCCGGTCGCGCAGTCAGCATTTAATCTGCCACAGCCAGCGGATAACAAACCGTCCTGGGGTGTGAGCGAAGATATGCAGGGCAATGTGGTACTGGTAGCCCTGGATAAAGTCAGCGCGGGTAGCATGCCGCAGCCGCAGATTGACCAGATGGTGAAAGGTGTGACGCAGAATAACGCGCAGATCGCCTTCGAAGCCCTGCTGGAAAACCTGCGTAAAGACGCCAAAATCAAGTACGGCGCAGCCGCACAAATGCAGTAAGCCTCGCAAAAAAAATCAGAACCGCTGAAACAACCAAAGGCCGCTTATGCGGCCTTTTCCATTTCTGATTATCCGCTTTTGAGCCTTTACCCATGCTGTGACACCCTGCATCTGCTGTTAAACACAAGGAGAGACACAGCATGGTCAAACACACTTTTCAGGTTTTATTCTTCTCGCTGGCCCTGGCTGGCACGGTCGCTACCTCCAGCCTGGCTGCGGCGGAAAGTCCCAGTGAAACTCAGGCCACACAGGTTTCGTCACCGGCAGAAGGGCAGATCAGCATCAATGAAGCCACAGCAGAGGAACTCGCCGCCGCCATGAATGGCATCGGTCTGAAGAAAGCCCAGTCCATCGTCAGCTATCGGGAACAGTACGGCCCGTTTACCGCGATTGATCAATTAAAGGAGGTGCCAGGCATTGGCAGTGCGTTGGTTGAACGTAATAGCGTCCGGCTGAAATTGTGAGAAAGCTCGCGACTCATGAAGGATGAAGCAGACCTGCATTTACGCTGTGCTATGCTCAACAGGTCCAACCAGTTGTCATTCTCAGCCTAATCAGGAGCAACAATGCAGACCACAATCAAAGTGCGCGGCTACCATCTTGATGTCTATCAGCATGTTAACAACGCGCGTTACCTGGAGTTTCTGGAGGAAGCGCGCTGGCAGTGGCTGGAAGATGTCGATGCGTTTAACTGGCTGGTACAGCAGAAACTCGCCTTTGTGGTGGTGAATATCAACATTAACTATCGCCGCCCGGCTGTGCTGGGCGACGTACTGACCATTGAGAGTGAGATTGCTCAATTGAATGGCAAGAGTGGTGTCATTTCGCAACGTGTATTGCTGGCCAGCGATGGTTCGCCGGTTGCTGATGCGGCATTAACTTTTGTTTGTATTGATTTGCGCACGCAAAAAGCAGTGCCGATGGAAGGGGAACTGCGTGAACGTCTGGCGGCACTGATGGTTTAGCTGACAGAGCTGGCGTCAGCGACGCCAGCCGATTTCGGAGGGATCAGGCCAGAGCACTTTTCTGTTTCATCTGCGCCATAATCGCCGCTGCATTCGCCTGGTAATCCGCCAGACCACGCGCACGTAAATGGCAGGCGGCACATTCGCCACAACCATCGCCTTTTACGCCGTTATAGCAGGTCAGCGTTTCAGCACGTACCAGTGGCAGTTGCTGCCAGTAGTCGGCCAGCGCCCAGGTTTCGGCTTTGTTCAGCCACATCAGCGGTGTTTCGAAACGAATATTGCGCGCCATTCCCAGACTGACGGCGTTATTCAGGGCCTTAACAAACTCATCGCGGCAGTCAGGGTAGCCGGAGAAGTCAGTTTCGCACACGCCGGTGATCACCGCTTCGGCTTCAACCTGATAGGCATAAATTGAGGCCAGCGTTAAAAACAGGATATTGCGACCCGGCACAAAGGTGCTTGGCAAACCACTGGCTTCAGGATCATAAGCCGGGACCGGGATGTTATCGCGCGTCAGGCTACTGACGGCTAATTCGTTCAGCAACGTCACATCCAGCACTTTGTGCGCCCGGGCACCGAGCTTATGTGCCAGTTCGGATGCCACCTCAATTTCTTCACGATGGCGCTGACCATAATCAAAGGTGACGCAATGCACTTCATCATATTGTTGCAACGCCTGAATTAAGCAGGTGGTGGAGTCTTGTCCGCCACTAAAAACTACAACGGCTCTTTTCATCTTTTCTTCCGTATAAAACCGAGCCGCTATGGTAATGGCTCGGGTGTGTGATGAACAGTATCGACTGCGGCTGGTGGTGGTATCCAGGCACGCGTGAAGTCGAACCAGCCCAGGCTATTGAGTTGAATGCCTTCCACGCCGGGCGGGGCTGAAATCTGGTAGCGATAATTAAATAATGGCAGCAGATAACCGGCGCGCATCAGTTGCTCAAACAGCTGGTGGCTAAGAATAGCACGCTGATCCGGGTTCTGTTGTTGAGCGATCTCGCGCAAATGTTGACGTAAATGGATGTCACTGTGCGCACCCCTGAGCGGTTGCCATACCGGATCGTTTTCCAGCCAGCTGATCAGGGTAAACAGTGGCGCATCGCCAATCAGACGATCACCCATCACCACGTCTGCATCGGCCAGCTCGCGTTCATCGCGCCAGCTTTTCACATCATGGAATATGCAGGTCAGCTGGCAACCATAGCTGGCCAGCAGGGGTTTCAGTGCTTCAGTCATCACATGAAGCTCAACCGGCAGATGATAATGCAGTGTCAGTGTGGCGGGCAGCGGCGCATTTTCTTCGGCGGGTGGGGGGACTGGCCAGCCGGGCAGCAGCTCCAGGCTTGGCGTGATGAGCCCCTCATCCAGCGGTAACTGCTGAATCATGCCGCTACGCTGAATCAGTGAAATCAGGGTTTTGGCTTGTGCTGAGCTGAGCCGGGATGAGATGCGCGGTGCCAGGTAGCAGAATCCCAGGCTGATGCTGCGATCGACCGGGCGCAGAGCATCAAGCTCGTCAGGATCACCAATAGCAATTTGCACCGGATGGCGACAACTGGTGCCAAGGGTACGATCAAACAATTGCGGGGTGATCCAGTATTCAACGGCCTGGATCAGTGGCCGTTGCAGATGCCAGCGCGGGTGGCTTTCCAGTCGCACCAGTTCATCGGTGAAATGCGCCAGTTTCCACGCACCGCTGCCGATGGTAGCAAGCTCCGGGTGTGGCAACAGGCAAAACTGATGCGCCAGTCGTTGTGGCAGCCAATAATCACTGTGGCGCAGGCGGATACGCAGCGCCAGCGGGTGAGGGGCAGTGATGCTTTCAACCGAAGCCAGCAAGCGTAATCCCGGTGCGCTACGCAGAATCTTGTGTAACTGCGTGACCAGTTGCGTGGCATACAGCGGTTCATCGTTATGCCAGCTGAGCTGCGGGCGCAGCCAGAAAAACCAGTCGCAGCCACTTTCATCATGCTGCCAGTGATGGGCTAAGTCGCCTTCAACATTATTGTCCCGAAAGCGCGTCAGCCCGGAAAAGATCTGACGGGCGAGGTGTTGTTCGGCGCGCCCGGTCAGATGCAGCGGCAGCAGCGCTTCGAGGGGCCGATAGTAAGGAATACGCAGTACCGGGGCCTGATTGAGCCATTGTCCACCCATCAATGGGCGCAGCATCGTTAGCAAATGCTCCGGTTGCACATCCAGCACCTGCAATGCCTGCGTTGCTTCCCCTGCCGCAAGTTGCTGCTGCAAAAGTTGCTGGCGTAGCTGATCCGGGGTGGTGAGAAAGGTCAGAGTTCCCTGTTTACCGCGTCCCGCAGTGCCCTGCCAGCGCAGCCAGTCGGCCTCCTGCCATTGCCGTAACAGGGTGCGGATATGGCGTTCACTGCAAAAACAGTGCTGTGCCATCGTCGCGACACTCAGATGCTGCGTTTCACCCTGGCTAAGTTGCCAGAGACGCTGAAATTGATTGACCCGATTAAGCTGGCGCATATCTAAACCCGGAACAGTTTTCTAAAAGTATTCACTATTAGTTCCGTAATTACCAGGCGATAGTAAAGGTCTCTAACCGACAGGAGAACTCGCATGGTCCGCCTCGCGGCATTTGATATGGATGGCACGCTGTTGCTGCCAACACATCGCTTAGGCAAAGAAACGCTCGCCAGTCTGCACGCCTTACACCATCGTGACGTCACGCTGACCTTTGCCACCGGACGTCATTTGCTGGATATGCAACCGGTGGTGAAGGAGCTGATTACGCTGCCTGCATGGCTGATTACCGGGAATGGCACGCGCGTGCACGATCTGGATGGCAACCTGTTATTTGGCTGCGATTTGCCGCCATCGATCGCCGAAGAGGTGCTTCATCGCCACTGGCAAACTCCCGCGTCTATCCATGTATTTAATGATGAAGGCTGGTTTACCGACAAACCGTTGCCCTTTGTACGCGAAGCGCATGTGATGAGTGGTTTCCAGTATCAGCTGCGTGACCTGAAGAAAATGTCAGCTCATGAAGTGACCAAAATCTGCTTTATTGCCCCGCATGAAACACTGCGTGCCCTGGAAATCGAACTGCGTGAAGCGCTGGGCGAACGTGCGAATATTTGTTTTTCTGCCTGGGATTGTCTGGAAGTACTGCCGTTGGGTTGCCACAAGGGTGCTGCGCTGACATGGCTGTGCCAGCACCTTTCACTGTCGTTAGCGGATTGCATGGCGTTTGGCGATGCCATGAACGATCGCGAAATGCTGGAGCAGGTAGGTAACGGCTTCATTATGGGCAACGCCATGCATCAATTGAAAGCGGTGTTGCCCCATTTACCGGTTATTGGCCATTGCGAGACACAGGCGGTGTCTCACTATTTAAATCACTGGATGACCACACCACACCTCGATTATTCCCCCGAATGCTGAGGTTTGCAGTGAACCGGACAGGATGTCCGGTTTTTTATTGCAGTTCACGCACCCACGGCGCGATATCGCCAATGTGATCAGCCACCCATTGGGGATCGTAATAGGTATCCGGATAACGCTCGCCACTGTCGCATAAAATGGTCACCAGTGACCCTTGCTCCCCCTGGGCCCGCATACGCTTCGCCACCTGCATCATGCCCCAGAAGTTAGTGCCAGTGGAAGCTCCCGGTCGGCGTCCTAAAATCTGCTCCAGTTTCAGCATCGCTGCAATGGTTGCGACGTCCGGCACTTTCATCATTTCATCAATGACATCCGGCATGAACGAGGGTTCAACGCGTGGGCGGCCAATGCCTTCAACCATGCTGCCACGTTCGCTGCGCAGCTGGTTATCACGGCTATGCCAGTAATCAAAAAAAACCGAATGCTGTGGATCGACCACCAGCAGCCGGGTGTCAAAACCCTGATAGCGAATATAACGTCCCAGGGTAGCGGAAGTACCGCCGGTGCCAGCACTCATGATCAAGGTATGCGGCACCGGGAAAGGTTCATGCGCCATCTGGCGGAAAATACTTTCGGCAATATTGTTATTACCCCGCCAGTCCGTAGCACGTTCAGCGTAGGTGAACTGGTCCATAAAATGGCCATTCAGTTCACGCGCCAGGCGCTCTGACTCGCTGTAAAGCTGGCAGGGGTCGCTGACGAAGTGACATTCGCCGCCATAAAAGCGGATCTGCTCAATTTTACGTTTGGCGGTACTGGCAGGCATCACCGCGATAAACGGCAGCCCCAGCAGACGGGCAAAATAGGCTTCCGATACCGCCGTACTGCCGGAGGAGGCTTCTATAATGGGTGTCCCTTTGCGGATCCAGCCATTCGCCAGACCATACAGAAACAGCGACCGTGCCAGACGATGCTTCAGGCTGCCGCTGGGATGGGTGCTTTCATCTTTCAGATAGAAACGAATGCCGGGGAAATCATCCAGCGTAAAGCGAATCAGGTGTGTATCAGCAGAACGCTGAATATCAGCGTTAATTTCGTTGATAGCGTGACGAATCCAGGGCGTTTGCATGCTGTGTTTCCGCAAAATTGAATGGCCACAGTGTAAGGCACTGGCAGGAAAAAGAGGTTGCTTTAATCCGGGTATAATGGCCCGATGAGAGAAAAATTTTCTCCCGGAGAGGTAAATGCTAGATAAAACTGACCGTAAACTGCTGGCATTATTGCAGCAGGACTGCACCCTGTCGCTACAGGCGCTGGCGGATGCGGTCAATCTCACCACTACACCGTGCTGGAAACGCCTGAAAAAACTGGAAGATGATGGCATTATTCGTGCGCGCGTTGCGTTGCTGGACGGGGAAAAAATCGGCCTGGCACTGACGGCGTTTATGTTTGTCAAAACCCAGCAACACAGCAGTGACTGGTACCAGCAATTTGTCAGCGTCGTCCAGCAGATGCCGGAAGTGATGGCGTTCTATCGTATGGCCGGGGAATACGACTATCTGCTGCGGATTCAGGTCGCGGATATGAAAAGTTATGATGGTTTTTATAAGCGGCTGGTGAATGGCGTACCGGGCCTGATTGATGTGACCTCCAGCTTCGCCATGGAAGAGATTAAATACACAACCGCATTGCCGGTGGCACCCTGAACGGGTAAAGAAAGAGACAGTCTTGTGCGATTATTCAGCCAGTTGAGTTGGTATTTTCTGCGTGAGTGGCGGCGATATCTGGGCGCAGTCACTTTGCTAATCATTATTGCGCTTCTGCAATTACTGCCACCGCATCTGGTGGGGGTGATTGTGGATGGCGTCACCCAACATACCTTAAGCACCGGACGGCTGATGATGTGGATCGGCGTGATGCTGATTACCGCCGTTATCGTCTATCTGCTGCGCTATGTCTGGCGCGTGTTGCTTTTTGGTGCCTCGTACCAATTGGCGGTGAAACTGCGTGAGGATTTTTATCGTCAGCTGAGTCGCCAGCATCCGGCATTTTATCTGCGCCACCGTACCGGTGATTTGATTGCCCGCGCCACCAACGATGTCGATCGCGTGGTGTTCGCCGCCGGGGAAGGGGTGCTGACACTGGTGGATTCGCTGGTGATGGGCTGTATGGTGCTGGTGGTGATGAGCGTGCAAATCAGCTGGCAGCTTACCTTACTGGCGCTGGTGCCAATGCCGATGATGGCGGTGATTATCCATCGTTACGGTAACCAGCTGCACAATCGCTTCAAACTCGCCCAGGCAGCGTTCTCCAGCCTGAACGATCAAACTCAGGAAAGCCTGACCAGCATTCGTATGATCAAAGCCTTTGGTCTGGAAGATCATCAGTCGCAGCAGTTTGCTGCTATCGCACGCGATACCGGTGAGAAAAATTTGCGGGTGGCGCGGGTGGATGCGCGTTTTGATCCCACCATTTATATCGCCATTGGTTTATCAAACCTGCTGGCGATTGGTGGCGGTAGCTGGATGGTGTGGCACGGCAGCCTGACGCTGGGACAGCTCACCAGTTTTGTCATGTATCTCGGCCTGATGATTTGGCCGATGCTGGCGTTGGCGTGGATGTTCAATATTGTCGAGCGCGGCAGCGCCGCCTGGAGTCGTATCCGCGCGCTGCTGGCAGAAGCACCGGCGGTTGAAGATGGTCAGACGGTTCTGCCACCGGAAGCGGGGAATTTGCAGGTGGCGATTCGCGAATTCCGTTATCCGGCCACGGCCGGTGTAGCACTCAGCCATGTCAATTTTCAGCTCAAGCCCGGTCAGATGCTGGGACTATGCGGGCCGACCGGATGTGGTAAAAGTACGTTACTGAGTCTGATTCAGCGCCACTTTGACCTTGAGCAGGGCGACATTCGTTATCACAACATACCGTTGCCGCAGCTGCGTATCGATAGCTGGCGCAGCCGTCTGGCGGTGGTCAGCCAGACGCCTTTCCTGTTTTCTGACACCGTAGCCAATAACCTTGCGCTGGGGCGACCTAATGCCAGCCAGCATGAGATTGAACGCGTGGCGAAAATGGCCTGTGTCCACGAGGATATCCTGCGCTTACCGCAGGGTTATGAGACTGAAGTGGGTGAACGTGGTGTCATGTTGTCGGGGGGACAGAAGCAGAGGATTGCCATTGCGCGTGCGCTGTTGCTGAATGCCGAGATCCTGATTCTGGATGATGCGCTGTCTGCCGTGGATGGGCGCACCGAACACGATATCCTGCACAACCTGCGACAGTGGGGTCAGGGGCGAACCCTGATTATCAGTGCCCATCGTTTGTCGGCACTGACGGAAGCCAGCGAAATTCTGGTGCTGCAGCAGGGCATGGTGGCACAGCGCGGCGATCACGATGAGCTGGCGGCACAAAACGGCTGGTATCGCGATATGTACCGTTACCAACAGCTGGAAGCAGCGCTGGACGAGGATGAGATCACCGAAGGAGCGAGTCGTGGCTAAATCTGTACGCTTGTGGCCCACGCTAAAACGTTTACTTTCTTACGGTAAACCCTGGCGCAAATCGTTATGGCTGGCGGTGGGGATGCTGTGGCTGGCCGCAGCGGCGGAAGTCACCGGACCGGTGCTGGTCAGTTATTTTATCGATCATCTGGTGGCGAAACATCAGATGCCGTGGGGTATTGTCGCCGGGCTGGTGGTGGGTTTTATTCTGTTGCAACTGCTGGCGGCCGGGTTGCATTATTTTCAGGCTTTGCTGTTTAACCGCGCCGCGATCGGTGTGGTACAGCAATTACGTTCTGATGTGATGAATGCCGCGTTGCGCCAGCCGCTCAGCGCCTTTGATACCCAGCCAGTGGGGCAGATTATTTCGCGTGTCACCAACGATACCGAGGTCATCCGCGATCTTTATGTCACGGTCGTGGCAACGGTGTTGCGCAGTGCCGCATTGATTGGTGCCATGCTGGTGGCGATGTTTGCTCTCGACTGGCGTATGGCGCTGGTGGCGATTGCCATTTTCCCGCTGGTTCTGGTGGTGATGCTGATTTACCAGCGTTACAGCACGCCCATTGCGCGTCGGGTACGCAGCTATCTGGCGGATATCAATAATGGCTTCAATGAAGTGATTAACGGCATGAGCGTAATCCAGCAATTTCGCCAGCAGGCGCGTTTTGGCGAACGCATGGGGGAGGCCAGCCGCTCCCACTATCTGGCTCGTATGGAGACGCTGCGACTCGATGGCTTCCTGCTTCGTCCGTTGCTGAGTTTGTTCTCTGCACTAATTTTGTGCGGCCTGCTGATGCTGTTCAGTTTTGCCACGCCCGGTGTGTTTGAAGTCGGTGTGTTGTACGCGTTTATTACCTGGCTCGGGCGTCTGAACGAGCCGTTGATCGAACTCACCACGCAGCAATCCATGCTGCAACAGGCGGTGGTCTCCGGCGAACGTATTTTTGAGCTGATGGATGCGGTCCAGCAGGATTATGGCGCGGACAACCGTCCGCTGGCGTCCGGGCGTATTGCGTTGCGTGATGTCAGTTTTGCTTACCGTGCCGATCGTGATGTGCTGAGCCGGATCGATCTGGATGTGCCTGCGCGTGGCTTTGTCGCGCTGGTGGGCCACACCGGCAGCGGCAAAAGCACGCTGGCGAATCTGCTGATGGGCTACTACCCGGTCACGCGTGGCAGTATCGAGTTGGATGGTCGGCCGTTGCCACAACTGACACATCAGGCGTTGCGCCAGGGCGTGGCCATGGTGCAGCAGGATCCGGTGGTGCTGGCCGATACCCTGCTTGCCAATGTTCGTCTTGGCCGCGATATCCCGGAAGACGCGGTATGGCAAGCGCTGGAAACGGTGCAACTTGCGCCACTGGTACGCTCGATGCCGGATGGCATCTATACCCGGCTGGGCGAGCAGGGCAATAATCTGTCAGTCGGGCAGAAGCAGTTGCTGGCACTGGCGCGGGTATTGGTGTCGCTACCGCAGATTCTGATTCTCGATGAAGCCACCGCCAATATCGATTCCGGCACCGAACAGGCTATCCAGCACGCACTGCGCGCGTTGCGCCAGCACAGCACGCTGGTGGTGATTGCGCATCGCCTTTCCACTATTACCGAAGCAGATCAGATTCTGGTGCTGCACCGTGGGCAGGTTGCCGAGCGGGGCACACACAGCGAATTGCTGGCGCAGCAGGGCCGTTACTGGCAAATGTATCAGCTGCAACAGGCAGGTGATGAACTCGCGGCGGGCATTCCCTTAGCCACTGAAGGGTGAGTTGCACCTTTTTTGAGCGCCATTATCGGATTATTCTGTACAAATGCACTTCTTTGAGGCTGTACGCACCAAAGAAGTGCAAATATTCCACTCCTTTCTTCCTTTCCTTGTTGCATTTGTGTTGTCCATCACATAACGAAGCGTGTTGCCACGCGGCTAATGCGCTGACTCTGCGGTTTTTTTATTTATGGCACACCCTTTGCTTATATCCCTGCGTGTCCGGTAAGACTTACTCATTAAATACCTGGAGGGGATCGTATGAAGCTGGTTACCGTGGTAATCAAACCATTTAAGCTGGAGGACGTGCGTGAAGCCTTATCCTCTATTGGCATTCAGGGACTGACAGTTACCGAAGTGAAGGGTTTCGGTCGCCAGAAAGGTCACGCAGAGCTTTATCGCGGTGCCGAGTACAGCGTGAACTTCCTGCCAAAAGTAAAAATTGATATCGCCATTGCTGATGATCAGCTGGATGAAGTGGTCGATGTCATCAGTAAAGCCGCTTACACCGGCAAAATTGGCGACGGTAAAATTTTCGTCGCGGAACTGCAGCGCGTTATCCGTATTCGTACTGGCGAGACCGACGAAGCAGCACTGTAACTGGGCCTTGATTGTGATGGGATGGAAAGAAATGAATAAAATGATGACGAAGTTGGGCCTGACCAGCCTGGCGCTGTTACCGTCTCTGGCCATGGCGGCAGCACCTGCCGTTGCGGATAAAGCCGATAACGCGTTTATGATGATCTGCACCGCGCTGGTGCTGTTCATGTCAATTCCTGGTATTGCCCTGTTTTACGGCGGTTTGATTCGCGGTAAAAACGTGTTGTCGATGCTGACTCAGGTAGCGGTAACCTTCTCCCTGGTCTGCGTGTTGTGGATGATTTACGGTTATTCGCTGGCCTTCAGCGAAGGTAACGCCTTCTTCGGTAGCTTCCAGTGGGCGATGCTGAAAAACATCGAGCTGAAAGCACTGATGGGGACTTTCTATCAGTACATCCACGTTGCGTTCCAGGCTTCCTTCGCCTGTATCACTGTGGGCCTGATTGTCGGTTCTATCGCTGAACGTATTCGTTTCTCTGCGGTGCTGATTTTCGTTGCGGTATGGCTGACTCTGGCCTATCTGCCGATTGCACACATGGTCTGGGCTGGCGGCTTGCTGGCGACCGATGGCGCGCTGGACTTCGCAGGCGGTACTGTGGTGCATATCAACGCCGCGGTGGCTGGTCTGGTGGGTGCTTACCTGGTGGGCAAACGTGCTGGCTTCGGTAAAGAAGCATTCAAACCGCACAACCTGCCGATGGTCTTCACCGGAACTGCGATCCTGTATGTGGGCTGGTTCGGTTTCAACGCCGGTTCTGCCTCTGCTGCGAACGAAATCGCTGCCCTGGCGTTCCTGAACACCGTGATTGCGACTGCGGGTGCGGTACTGTCATGGACCTTCGGTGAGTGGGCGCTGCGTGGCAAGCCTTCTCTGCTGGGTGCCTCTTCCGGCTTCATCGCGGGTCTGGTTGCTATCACCCCGGCGTGTGGTTATGTCGGTGTTGGTGGTGCGCTGATTATCGGCCTGGTGGGTGGTCTCGCTGGCCTGTGGGGTGTCACTACCCTGAAGAAATGGCTGCGTGTTGATGACCCGTGTGACGTGTTCGGTGTGCACGGCGTGTGTGGCATCGTAGGTTGTATCCTGACGGGTGTGTTCGCTTCCTCTTCACTGGGTGGCGTGGGTTATGCCGAAGGCGTGACTATGGGTCATCAGGTCTGGATTCAGCTGTTCAGCGTGGGTACCACCATCGTCTGGTCCGGTGTGGTTGCCTTCATTGGCTTCAAACTGGCCGATATGATTGTTGGCCTGCGTGTTCCGGAAGATCAGGAACGTGAAGGTCTGGATGTTAACAGCCACGGCGAAAACGCTTACAACCAGTAAGAGCCAGGCTGAAGAAGAGCAGTGCGCTAAAACAATAAAAAGCAGAAGGGGCGAGAAATCGCCCCTTTTTTTATGCGTCACGCTGGCGCATTACCCCTTCCTGCACCGTGGTTGCCACCAGCCGGCCATCCTGAGTAAAGAACTCTCCGCGCACAAAGCCACGCGCACCCGAAGCCGAGGTGCTGACAACGCTATACAGCAGCCATTCCGACAGATCAAACGGGCGGTGGAACCACATCGAGTGGTCGATAGTCGCTACCTGCATATCGGGCTCGAGAAAACCTTTGCCGTGCGGCTGAAGGGCGACAGGCAGGAAATTGAGGTCTGATGCATAGCCGAGCAGGTATTGATGAATCCGGCGATCCTGCGGCAACTGCCCGTTGGCGCGAACCCATACCTGACGTACCGGCTCATCGACGCGCCCTTTTAGCGGGTTGTGGATTTGTACCGGCCGGATATCCAGTGGCCGTTCGGCAAGAAATTTTTCCCGCAGCTTGCCAGGCAGATGTGCTGCCAGCTTATGTGCCAGATCCTGTTCCGATGGTAGATTATCCGGCGGCGGCACCTGCGGCATGACATTTTGATGCTCAAAACCGCTTTCCGGAGCCTGAAATGAGGCCGTCATATAGAAGATAGGTTGTCCGTTTTGCACCGCACTGACGCGGCGCGCGCTAAAGCTCTTACCATCACGCAGGGTTTCGACATCATAGATGATGGCTTTCTGGCTATCGCCCGGGCGCAGGAAGTAGCTGTGAAACGAATGGATGATACGTGCTTCCGGCACTGTCTGTTTCGCCGCATACAGGGCCTGACCAACCACCTGGCCACCAAACACCTGTCGCAGGCCGAGGTCTTCGCTCTGGCCGCGAAATAATCCCTCTTCCAGTTTTTCCAGATTCAACAAATTAAGCAGGTTGTGCAGGGCCTGGCTCATAACGGATTCCTCAGTGATACCGGTCGGGCAAGTGTGAAAGATCCGACCAGTTGTCGTCAATCTTTTTGCCGTGGTTTCAGCGATCTAAGACCAGTCTCAGGCGCAACGCGGATTTTTGTGCCAGAATTAATGACATTCGGCGGTTGAAAAGCTGCACATTATTTTTACCACCGATAATCATAGTGTTCATAAGGAGACGACATCGATGAAACTCTGGCAAATCATTAGCGGTATGACGCTGGCCGTGGCGGTTGCAGGGTGCGCGGACCACAGCAAGCCGGTAGCAACACCGACCTTAGGTGCAAGCGTCGCAGGGCAGCAATCAACCATTGCGCAGCCGAATGTGAGTGGGACCATTTATATTCGCCAGCGCATTGCATTGCCACCCGATGCAGTCCTGACGGTAACGCTGTCGGATGCTTCGATATCCGATGCGCCATCCCGAGTGCTGGCGCAGCATGTGGTACGCACCGAGGGCAAACAGGCACCGTTCCAGTTTGTGCTGCCGTTTAATCCGGCTGACATCCAGCCGAACGCCCGTATTCTGTTAAGCGCGGCGATTGCCATTGATGGCAGACTGGCGTTTATCACCGATACCGTGAAACCTGTGATTAATCAGGGGGGCACGAAGGCGGAACTGCTGTTGGTACCGACCACCAATATGGCGATGCCGACGCAGCCGGGAGCCGCGACTACGGTACCATCGACCTCACCGACGCAGATAACGCCATCTTCTTCGGTACCTGCGCCAACCAGTATGTAACATCGAAAGCGGCTTTAAGGATAAAGCCGCTCATTCAATCCTGATCCCAGCGATAACGCGCCAGTTCGATTTCCCCGGCGTCACTGACTTCAATGCCTTCGGCTTCCAGCGCGTCACGCTGACGAAACAAATCATCACCCTGGAGTGAAATACGACCATGACGGTTAAGAACGCGATGCCAGGGGAGCTGGCTACCAGGCGGCAAGCGTTTCAATACGCCGCCCACCTGACGTGCCGCACGCGGCGAACCTGCTAAGCGGGCGACATCGCCATATGTCATCACTTTCCCTGGCGGGATGGCGGCGATAATCTGCCATACGCGCTGTGGAAAGCTATCGTGCTCGCTCATTGAGGCAACTCTGAGTCATTGTAAAGGCCAGACTTTAGCATGAGTGTGGTGAATGAAGCAGCATCCGGTGGCTTGGCTGTTCAAGAAACCAACGGTCATCCGGGGTTTGCTTGCAATTGCCAGGGGCTTACCTGATAATGCCTGCGCTCTCGTAATGAGGGCTTGTCAATGGGGGCCCTGTTGGTTCTCCCGCAATGCTAACTTGTGAACTCGGTCAGGTCCGGAAGGAAGCAGCCGCAGCAGGCGACGCGTGTGCCGGGATGTAGCTGGCAGGGCCTCCACCATTCAGCCTTCCGAAAAAATCCCCATAATTCAACCCAATAGCGCAATGCTGGCACTCCTTTGCCAGTGGCATGGTCAATCCCTGAAATTCGGTTGCTATGGCAGGCCGTAGATGAGAAGGGGAAAACTTAGCGGACAAACTTCCAGACAGAACCGGGCACTTTATCGTAGAGCTTATTCATCGTCAGCTCTGCAAGGCGGTGATCGGCAGCAGAATAGAATACCGCTAACTCGTCATCGGACAATTCATACTTGTTTTTCTCAATCACCCGCTCAAGGGTGTCGATTGAGCGACAGCGGCGCAGTCGCATCAAATAATCGGTTTTGGTTAAGGCTTGGTTGCTCATAAATAAGTCGTTCTCACTCTGATGCTAAAAGGAATGGCTGGGTTGCTGTAGAAAAGCGCACTCTTCGGCAAACAGGTTAAATAGGCGTCGGGCTGAACGTTGCCAACGTTGAAGATCCTGAGTATTGATTCCGTAGCTGCTAAACAACATAAAGGTATCGTCAAGATATTCATCGATTTGCGTTATCAGTGCTTCATCTTCAACATGCTTAATTTTGTAATTCATCGTGAAAGACGCGATATGCTCAATCAAATCGTTGAGCTGTAAATTGCTTTCCGAAGTTGGATCATTAACCCAGCCATGATGACTGTCAGTTAATGTTGCCATACTTTCGTCAAACAGGTTCTCACACAGGAATTTAAGCTGGGCAATATCATGCCGTTTCGGTGAGTATTCGTCCATCTTTTTCCCCTCCATAGCTAGCACAGTTACCGCAGCGCGGCGAGATTAGGAAAAGCTACCTGGAAGCGATCACGAATAAAATGAATTCAGCGACTCCTTAAAGATAATCCACAATCATTAGTTTTGCTCACCTCCATTACCAAATATTACAATTCATCGGCAGGAGAAGGGCGTGTATTGTCGATCACTTCAAACACCAGCGCACCGGGGACGATATGAAACAGAACATCTTCCTGGCGTGTAAAGGTTTCATTTAAATCCTGACAGGGACTAAATAAATTCCACATGAAATCGTAAAGCATTTTAAATCGATTATTAGGACCGGGCGTAATGGATATAATGCGAAAACTCTCGGGAACTAATCGCGCATTTTGTGAATACCATTGCAAATCACCCGCAAGTGCTTCCGCTATTTTGAGAATATTCCCCTGAATTATTGCCTGCAACTTAGTGCAGTCATCCTCACCTTCAGCAATATCACAATGAATAATGGCCTGCATCGTTAATCCGGTAAAAAAGAGGATGTTTATATCATTGGGGTTTCATGCGGATATTGCAAGCATGCCTTAAGCAGAAATAGCTATTGTTGTGATGGATTCCAGTACCTGTTGAGGAAGAAAAGGATGCAAACCGCACCGTAACCCCTTTGATCGGCGGTGCTGGTTAACTTTTGAAACACTTTCCTGCGCGGCAGCCTGGGGCATAATCTGATAGTGTATTTGTTATGTTATAACATTTTGGTTGTGTCGTATGAATCATAGTGGATTACTTCTGTCTCTGGGCGGACGCTTGCTGGTCGCCCTGTTGCTGGTGGCGCTGCTGGGGATGGCGATTGTCTGGGGTATGCAGAAATGATGCGGTTTCACCATCTGCAAGCCGGTTATCAGGGACAAACCGTTACGCCGACAATTAATGGCGAGTTGCCCGCAGGGAGTATGACGGCGCTGATTGGCGCAAACGGCAGCGGCAAATCCACCTTACTGAAAACTATCGCCGGTTTGCTGACCCCGATTGCAGGACGTTGCGATCTTGCGGTTTCCCGTAAAGAACTCGGCTGGCTGCCACAACGCACCGAGCTGGAGACGCGTTTTCCGATCACCGCTTATGAGCTGGTGGCGATGGGATGCTGGCCGCGTTGTGGTTGGTTCGGTGCGATTAACCGTGCTTTACGCAAAGAAATTGATGCGGCGCTGGATGCAGTACAGATGCGAGATTTTGCCGATGCCCAGCCTGCCACATTGTCCGGCGGCCAGTTACAGCGGGTACTGTTTGCGCGCCTGATGCTGCAACGCAGCAAGCTGTGGCTGCTGGATGAACCTTTTAATGGTATCGACAGCCAGACGGTGACCTTGCTGATGTCAATCCTCGAACAGCAGCAGCAGTCGGGCACCACGTTACTGGTGGTGCTGCACGATCGCCCGCTGGTGGCTCGTTATTTTCAGGATGTGCTGTCGCTGGATGAACCCGAATCCGCCCATGCGCCATTGCTGCGGAGGGTGGCATCGTGACCCTGCTGCAACCTTTTATTGAGTTCGGCTTTATGCGCCGCGCGTTGGTGGCCTGTGTTGCGCTGGCGCTCAGTGCAACGCCGCTGGGCGTTTTCCTGTCGCTGCGCCGTATGAGCCTGATCGGTGACGCGCTTTCTCACGCAGTGCTGCCAGGTGCGGCTATCGGTTATCTCATTTCCGGGCTATCGCTGGTGGCGATGGGGATCGGCGGTTTGATCGCTGGTCTGGCGGTGGCGTTGCTCTCCGGCGCGGTCAGTCGCTATACCCCGTTGAAAGAAGACGCCAGCTTTGCCGGTTTCTATCTTGGCTCTCTGGCGCTTGGTGTCACCCTGGTTTCCCTGCGTGGTTCCAGTGTCGATCTGCTGCATGTGCTGTTTGGATCGCTGCTGGCAGTGGATAACGCCGCCATCATGCTGGTGGGGGGCATCGCCGCGTTCACCCTGCTGATGCTGGCTCTTATCTATCGCCCATTAGTCATCGATGCTTTTGACCCCGATTTCCTGCGCGCGCAGGGCAAATGGAGTGCGCCGCTGGTACACGGCATTTTTCTCACCCTGGTGGTACTCAACCTGGTGGCGGGATTCCAGGTGCTGGGCACACTGATGTCCGTGGGATTAATGATGCTGCCTGCCGCCAGCGCCCGTTTCTGGAGCCGTCATCTCGCCTGCATGCTGGCGATTGCCATGTTGCTGGCAGTCATTGCCGCGCTGATCGGCCTGATTTTATCGTGGCACTACTCGCTGCCAGCCGGACCCGCAGTGGTGCTGAGTGCCGCCGGACTCTTTCTGCTTTCTATTTTGACAGGACCATGTGGCGGTTTACTGCGCCGCCGATAACGAAACCAATAAGGGGATATGTATGAAGAAGTTACCGATTAGCCTGGCGTTGGGTGCCATGTTGATCAGCCCGCTGGCGCTGGCGAAAACAGTGGATGCGGTGGCGAGTTTTACCGTGCTGGCGGACATCGTTAAACAGGTTGGTGGCGATCACGTCAACGTGAAATCGTTGGTAGGGCCGAATGGTGACCCACACACCTTCGAACCGACGCCGCAGGACAGCCAGGCACTGGCGCAGGCGGATGTGGTGTTTGTCAGCGGTCTGGGCCTGGAAGGCTGGATGGATCGTCTGGTCAGCGCATCGGGCTATAAAGGTTCGCTGGTGGTGGCTTCACAAGGCATCAATACGCGTGAGATGGTGGATGATGGTAAAACCATCACCGATCCGCATGCGTGGAACAGCATGGCAAACGGCGTGATTTATGCCACCAACGTCATGAATGCTTTGATCAAGGCGGATCCGGAAGATGCCGCAGCGATTCGCAAGCAGGGTGAGAACTATATCCAGCAATTACAAAAACTGGATAGCTGGGCGAAAACGTCGTTTGCTGCCGTGCCGCAGAGCAAACGTAAGGTGCTGACCAGCCATGATGCATTTGGTTATTTTGGTCAGCGCTATGGCGTGTCCTTCCTGGCACCGGTGGGCTTCTCCACTGAAGCGGAAGCCAGTGCGAGTGATGTGGCATCGATCATCAAACAGCTCAAGTCTGAGCACATCACTACTTACTTTATGGAGAACCAGACTGACCCACGTTTGGTGAAACAGATTGCCAGCGCGACGGGCGCGAAACCGGGGGGCGAGCTGTATCCGGAAGCCCTGTCGGAAGCCAATGGTCCGGCTGCCAGCTATGAAGCGGCGTTCAAACATAACGTCAATGTCATGCTGAAAAGTATGAAGTAATAAAAAAGGCCGGGGATTAACCCGGCCAATTATCACGACACATCCTAACGTTTCTTCTTCCTTCCCTGTACCGCTTTAAAGCGCGGATTGGTTTTGCAGATCACATAGATACGACCTTTACGACGCACGACTTTGCAATCTTTGTGACGGGTCTTCGCTGACCGCAATGAACTCAATACCTGCATGATATTCTCCGTTATGCCTTACTGCGGCCCAGGAAACGGCCAAAACGCTGGTTGAAGCGTGCAGCGCTGCCTTCTTTGGCAAAGTCTTTCTGCTTACCGGTGTAATACACATGCGATTTCGAAGAGACATCAAGCGTGACGTAGGGCAGCACTTCACCTTCGAACTCGATGGTGCGTTCGGTTTTGATGGTGGAACCCACTTTGAAATATTCGTTCGCCGTGGTGTCGTGGAACACCACCGGACGGTAATGAGGATGGATATCAGGTTTCATAATTTCTCGCCTTATGTAATGTTATAATATAACAATAGTATGAACCTGAGCGCGTAACAATGCAACCGCAGAGGATGCAGGGATTTTGTGGCGGGGGCAGGGGGCATAAAAAAGGCCGCATCAGCGGCCTTTTAAGGAAGAGTCAATCTTAGTGGTTGACAGGATGGCCCTGTTCCAGCTCGCTCTTATTCTTGCTGAAACGACGGCGTACCACGACGAAGAACACCGGTACGAAGAAGATTGCCAGCGCAGTAGCGGTTACCATCCCGCCCATTACGCCAGTACCTACTGCGTTCTGTGCACCCGAACCGGCACCGGTACTGATTGCCAGCGGCAGTACGCCAAGGATGAAGGCCAGTGAGGTCATCAGAATTGGACGCAGACGCATACGGGATGCCTCCAGTGTTGATTCCACCAACCCTTTACCTTCTTTCTCCATCAGATCTTTGGCGAACTCAACGATCAGGATGGCGTTCTTCGCCGACAGACCTATGGTGGTCAGCAGGCCTACCACGAAGTAGACGTCGTTGCTCAGGCCGCGCACGGTGGTGAACAGCAGGGCACCGACGACGCCGAGCGGCACCACCAGCATAACGGAGAACGGAATCGACCAGCTCTCATACAAGGCTGCCAGACACAGGAACACCACGATCAGCGAGATAGCGTACAGTGCCGGAGCCTGGTTGCCGGACAGACGTTCCTGGTAGGACATACCCGTCCAGTCGTAGCCGATACCGGCAGGCAGTTTCGACGCCAGCTGCTCCATCAGGTCCATCGCATCACCCGAACTTTTGCCTGGTGCTGCCTGGCCGAGGATTTCCATCGATGGCAGACCGTTGTAACGCTCCAGACGCGGCGAACCATATTGCCACTTCGCACTGGAGAAGGCCCCGAACGACACCATCTCACCGGCGCTGTTGCGCACATACCATTTGCTGACGTCATCCGGCAGCATACGGGCATTCGCCTGGCCCATCACGTACACCTTCTTCACACGACCACGGTCGATGAAGTCGTTGACGTAAGAACCACCCCAGGCGGCACCCAGTGAGGTGTTGATGTCAGACAGCGACACACCCAGTGCTGAGGCTTTTTCCTGATCGATAATCAGTTTAAACTGTGGCGTATCTTCCAGACCGTTAGGACGCACACCCACCAGGGTATCCGGGTGCTGTGCAATCATGCCGAACAACTGGTTACGCGCTTCAGTCAGTTTTTCATGACCCAGGTTCCCCTGGTCGATCAGCTCAAAGTCAAAGCCGGTGGCGTTACCCAGTTCGATAATCGCTGGCAGGTTGAACGGAATAACCATCGCATCTTTGATGGCACCGAGCGCACGCATGGCACGGCCTGCCAACGCTGGCACTTTCAGGTCTGCGCTGCCACGCTCATCCCACGGCTTAAGGCTGACGAAGGCGATACCGGTGTTCTGTCCACGTCCGGCAAAACCGAAGCCGTTAACGGTAAATACCGAGTTCACACTGTCTTTCTCTTTGGTCAGGAAGTAATCCGTCACCTGATCCAATACTTTCTGGGTGCGTTCCTGCGTCGCACCGGCCGGCAATTGGGCCTGGGCCAGCAGCAGCCCCTGGTCCTCTTCCGGCAGGAACGAGGTGGGTAAGCGCAGGAACAGGTAGGCCATGCCGATCACGATAAGCAGGTAAAGCACCAGATAACGGCCGGTACTGCGCACGATATGGCCGACGCTATCAACGTAGTGATGGGTGCTCTTATCAAACATACGGTTAAACCAGCCAAAGAAGCCGGTGGTTTTGCCGTGGCTGCCTTTCTCAACCGGTTTCAGCATGGTAGAGCACAGTGCTGGCGTCAGAATCAACGCCACCAGCACCGACAACGCCATAGCGGAAACGATGGTGATGGAGAACTGGCGATAGATAACCCCGGTCGATCCGCCGAAGAAGGCCATCGGGATAAATACCGCCGAGAGCACCAGCGCGATACCGACCAGTGCGCCCTGAATCTGCTCCATCGAACGTTTGGTGGCCTCTTTCGGCGGCAGACCTTCTTCTGCCATCACACGCTCAACGTTCTCTACCACCACGATGGCGTCATCCACCAACAGGCCGATAGCAAGCACCATCCCGAACATGGTGAGCGTGTTTATCGAGTAGCCACAAGCGGCAATGATTGCAAAAGTCCCCAGCAGCACCACCGGTACGGCAATGGTCGGGATCAGCGTGGCACGGAAGTTCTGCAGGAACAGATACATCACCAGGAACACCAGCACGATCGCTTCGAACAGGGTTTTCACCACTTCGAAGATGGAGATTTTAACGAACGGTGTGGTGTCATATGGATACACCACTTTCATTCCCGATGGGAAGAAAGGTTGCAGTTTCGCTAATTCGGCTTTTACCGCAGCGGCGGTGTCCAGGGCGTTAGCACCGGTTGCCAGCTTGATACCGATACCAGAGGCCGGTTTGCCGTTATAACGTGCGATGATGTCGTAGTTTTCACCACCCAATTCGATCTTCGCGACGTCACGCAGGCGCACCTGGGAACCGTCGGTGTTCACCTTCAGCAGGATATTGCCGAACTCTTCGGTCGAGGTCAGACGGGTCTGCGCTATGATCGAAGCATTTAATTGCTGGCCCGGAACCGGTGGCGTACCACCTAACTGACCGGCTGCCACCTGGGTGTTCTGCGTGCCAAGCGCGCTGATCACATCCACCGGAGTCAGCTGGAAGTTATTGAGTTTGTGCGGGTCCAGCCAGATACGCATTGCATACTGCGCACCAAACACCTGAGTATCACCAACACCCGGGGTACGGCTGATGGGATCTTTGATATTCGAGGCGACGTAGTCCGAGATATCGTTCTGCGTCATGTTCGGATCGTCACTGACAAAACCGGCCACCATCAGGAAGCTGCTGGAGGATTTTTTAACCTGAATCCCCTGTTGCTGTACTTCCTGTGGCAGCAGCGGCATTGCCAGCTGCAATTTATTCTGTACCTGAACCTGCGCGATATCCGCATCGGTCCCGGACTGAAAGGTAATGGTCAGGGTGAGGGTACCGGACGAGTCACTGCTCGAGGACATATACATCAGCCCGTCGATACCATTCATATTTTGCTCGATGACCTGGGTCACCGAATCCTGCAGCGTTTTCGCATCAGCACCGGGGTAGGTAGCCTGGATCTCAATCGCCGGCGGAGCAACATTGGGGTATTGCTCGATCGGCAGACTGATAATCGATAGCGCACCTGCCAGCATGATGATGATGGCGATTACCCACGCAAAAATGGGGCGATCGATAAAAAACTTAGCCATGTATTAACGGCTCCTGTTTATGAAGACGATTTCTGAGACTGCGCCTGAGATTCGGGTGCTGCTTTGGTATCGTCTGACACTTCTTGTGGTGTTACCTGCGCACCCGGTTTGGCACGTTGCAGGCCGACGGTGATCACGCGATCGCCCGCTTTCAGCCCTTCAGTGACCAGCCACTTATCGCCAATGGCCTGGCTGGCTGTCAGGTTACGCATTTCAACTTTATTGTCGGCACCGACCACCATGGCTGTGGCCTGACCGGTTGGTGTACGCGTTACCGCCTGCTGAGGAACCAGCAGTGCTGACGGGTTAGTCCCTTCATCCAGACGCGCACGGACAAACATACCTGGCAGCAGGCGATGGTCCGGGTTCGGGAAGACGGCACGCAGAGTGATAGAGCCAGTGGTTTCATCAACTGTCACATCAGAGAATTCCAGGGTGCCGGTTTGCGCGTAGGTGCTGCCGTTTTGCATCAGCAGGGCGACATTGGCTTTGCCATCGTTCTGCTTCAGCTGACCGGATTCCAGCTCTGCGCGCAAACGCAGGAAGTCTTCACTGGATTGGGTCACGTCGACATACATCGGATCGAGTTGCTGCACGGTGGCAAGTGCGGTGGTTTGCGCATTGGACACCAATGCCCCTTCCGTCACGGAAGATTTACCAATACGACCGCTGATAGGTGAGGTCACTTTGGTATAGGCGAGGTTAATACGCGCGCTTTCCACATTTGCCTGTGCGGCCTGAACGGCAGCGGCATTCTGTGCGGCGGTAGCAACGGCGGTGTCATAATCCTGCTGGCTGATGTACTTCGTCCCCAGCAGCGGTTTATAACGTTTTACCGTCAAATCGGCGATACGGGCATTGGCCTGGGCCTCAGCCAGCGCGCCTTTGGCGTTATCATAGGTGGCCTGATACGTTGCCGGATCGATCTGGTACAAGGAAACCCCGGCCTTCACGTCACTGCCTTCGACAAAATTACGCTTCAGAATGATTCCCGAGACCTGAGGACGAACTTCCGCGACCCGGAAAGCCGAGGTACGACCTGGCAGTTCTGTAGAGATGGTCAGTGGCTCGTTTTTTAACGTCACAACACCCACTTCTGGGGGCTGCTGCTGGGCGGCTTGTTGGGATTTATTATCATCACATCCTGTTAACACAAAGCTGCCTGAAAGCATCAGGACGGCCGCCAGAGGGGCTAATCCTCTGTTTTTATTCATAAATAAACCTCGAATGTCCGATATCAAATGATCAATGGATCACAAACCGATAAACCCATTGCTGCGTTAAAACACGGGTCGTGCTATGGTACATACATTCACAAATGTATGTAAACTTGCCAGTTTGTAAAAAAAGTCCTCTATGGCACGAAAAACCAAAGCGCAAGCGCTTGAAACACGTAATCAAATTCTCGATGCCGCGTTAGCACACTTCTCTGAACACGGTGTTGCTGCTACTTCACTGACGGATATCGCAACGGCTGCCGGCGTCACGCGGGGAGCCATCTACTGGCATTTCAAGAATAAAGCCGATCTGTTACATGAAATCTGGCTACAGTGTGACGCTGGGCTTGACGATGTGGAACTTGAGTATCAAACAAAATACCCCGGCGATCCACTCTCTGTTGTACGTTCCATGTTGATCTATATCCTTGACGCCACTGCAAAGGATCCACAAAGACGCGCATTGATGGAGATCATTTTTCATAAATGTGAATTTGTGGGCGAAATGGCGACCCTGCAGAAGATGCAGCAAAGCTTATTGTTGGAATGTTACGACAGAATAGAAGATGTACTGCGTTTATGCATTGATGCGGGCCAGTTACCCGCCAGCCTCAATACCCGGCAGGCGGCATTGATTATGCGCGCCAATATCAATGGCCTGATGGAAAGCTGGTTATTCAACCCGGAAAGCTTTGATCTGGCGGCAGAAGCACCGTGTCTGGTGGATGCATTGCTTGATATGCTGCGCTTCAGCCCCACGCTGGCGGGGCTGCGTTAAACGTTATTCGCGCCGTTCTCTGCCGCGCTTTTCTGTTCATAATCGCGCTGGACAATCACCAGCGCCGCCAGCACCGTGGCGGTTGGGATGCGGTTCTCTTCCAGCAGCTGAATTAAATCCACCGCCAGTTTGATCTCGTCTGATGCAGTTTCCAGTGACATCTTTGCTCCTAAATACGTAATTTTGCCACCACCAGCAACATCAGCAAGGCACCCGCCAGCGCCATGCCAGCGGTGGCCAGGCTCAGGGTCACCATATCACCGGCGTTAAAATAACTCGCGATATAACCGCCGATCAGTGCACCGATCACCGTCAGTACCAGCGTAACGAAAAATCCGCCGGGCCGTCCGGGAAAAATCACCCGTTTTATCCAGCCGACAGCAATACCTGTCAGAATCCAGGTGATAAAGGCCATGCGTAACTCCTTCTGTCAGAAGAGAAGAGTATAGAAGAAAGGGCGATGGGCTTACCGTGCGGAAAATTGCAGTTCCAGCTTGTGTATCGCCTGACGGCAGCGGCCGAGGCGAACTTTTAGCTGCTCCACTTCGCGAATCAACTGCTGTTGGATGCTCAGCGTCTCGGCGCGTTGCAGATGCTGCTCGCGTTCGGCAATCATTGCCAGCAAACGGGTTTCATAGCCGCGATACTCTTCGCGTTTTTGCTGTCTGCTATCACCCCGCGGACGTTCACGCGCCACGCGCAGCTGCTGGCTCTGGCACTCGCGTTGCAGGGCGGCAATCTGATCCAACACCTTATCGGCCAGCCACTGGCGACGTGCCACATCGGTATCCACGGCGGTGAGCTGCGCGATATTGTGTTCCAGCTCCCGTAAATAATCGGCCAGTCGCGTTCCCTTGCAGTGAAATAACTGGGCGTCAAAGCGTGGCTGGCGGCAGCTGCCGTCCGGCTGCTGAGCAATTTGCTGACGCAGCAGATCGAGGGTGGATAGCAGGCGTTGCTGGGGTTGCGGTAGGGGCATCACTCTTTTCCCGACTGTGTTAACGTAGCGCGGTATCGATTTTATCAGGCATCGGGCATGCAACGCATTTTATTACTGACGCTTGGCTGGCTGGCGATCGTGCTGGGTACGCTGGGGATTGTATTACCTTTATTACCAACAACGCCATTCGTGCTGCTGGCGGCCTGGTGTTTTGCCCGTTCGTCACCGCGCTTTCATCACTGGCTGCTATGGCGCTCACCTTTTGGCCGTTACCTGCGGCACTGGCAGCAGCATCGTGCCATGCCGCCCGGTGCAAAAGGACGGGCCATGTTGCTGATTATTCTTACCTTTGCTGTGTCTATCTGGCTGGTTCACCTGCTGTGGGTGCGTATCATGCTGGGCGTGATGTTGTGCATTTTGCTGCTGTTTATGTGGCGCATTCCGGTGGTGGCAGAAAGTACAGACGAACGCGAAACGGATTGACAGGGTTGCATTTAGGCGGCCATTTGCTTAGATTTGGGCCTCTTCGTGCGTGGCTTCCCTCTGTGAACTGACTTCGCTTAACCCGGTCCCTGGGTAATGGCGCTATGGGAGCTGCGCGAAATAGAGATTTCATCAGGCGTAACACTATGACCGCAACTGCCCAGCAGCTTGAACTCATCAAAAACAGCATCAAAAGCATTCCTGACTACCCTAAGCCGGGCATTCTGTTCCGTGACGTCACCAGTTTGATGGAAGATCCGCAGGCGTATGCCGCGTCGATCGCCATCCTGGTTGAGCGTTATCGTGACAAAGGCATCACCAAGGTGGTGGGGACGGAAGCGCGTGGTTTCCTGTTTGGTGCGCCAGTCGCACTGGGTTTGGGTGTGGGTTTTGTCCCAGTACGTAAGCCGGGCAAACTGCCGCGTGCCACTTACAGCGAAAGCTATGAACTGGAGTACGGCACCGATACGCTGGAGCTGCATCAGGATGCTATCCAGCCGGGTGATGTGGTGCTGGTGGTGGATGATCTGCTGGCAACCGGCGGCACTATCGAAGCCACCGTGAAACTGATTCGCCGCGCGGGCGGTGAAGTCAAAGACGCCGCCTTCATTATTAATCTGTTTGATCTGAGTGGCGAAGCGCGTCTGCAAGCGATGGGCCTCGACTGCTTCAGCCTGGTCAATTTCCCCGGCCACTAAAGCCAGCGCGCTCCGCTTTCGCGCGGGGCGCGACTTCCGCAAAGTAATAGGCATATCCTGTTGTGGCTGTTAGACTACTGCCAAAATAAACAGGGTTTGCAAAGCAGCATTTTTCCCCTTTTGACATACGGCGGACTGCGGTTCTTCAGCCGTGCCGCTGTGCCAACTCAACCAAATCCAGTGATCGAATCCACATGAGCTATCAGGTACTTGCGCGAAAATGGCGTCCCCAGGCTTTTGCTGACGTAGTCGGTCAGGAACATGTGCTGACTGCGCTGGCCAACGGGTTGTCACTGGGACGAATCCATCATGCTTATCTCTTTTCCGGCACCCGTGGCGTGGGTAAAACCTCGATTGCGCGTTTGCTGGCCAAGGGCCTCAATTGCGAAACTGGCATCACCTCGACGCCCTGCGGCGTGTGTGATAACTGCCGGGAAATTGAGCAGGGACGTTTTGTCGATCTGATTGAGATCGATGCCGCCTCACGAACCAAAGTCGAAGACACGCGTGATCTGCTCGATAACGTGCAGTACGCACCGGCGCGCGGACGCTTCAAGGTTTATCTGATTGATGAAGTGCACATGCTGTCGCGCCACAGCTTCAACGCGTTGTTAAAAACGCTGGAGGAGCCACCGGCGCACGTTAAATTCCTGCTGGCAACTACCGATCCACAAAAACTGCCGGTCACCATTTTGTCGCGCTGTTTGCAGTTCCATCTCAAAGCTCTGGATGTGGAACAGATTCGTCAGCAGCTGGAGCATATTCTGCAACAGGAGCAGATCGCCGCAGAACCGCGAGCACTGCAACTGCTGGCGCGTGCAGCCGAGGGGAGCATGCGTGATGCCCTCAGTCTGACCGACCAGGCGATTGCCATGGGGCAGGGCAGCGTGACACGCGATAGTGTGGCGCAGATGCTCGGTACGCTGGATGATGAGCAGCCGCTGGCGTTAATCGAAGCGCTAAGCGACGGTAACGGCGAACAGGTGATGGCGCTGCTGAATCAGGCGGCGTCACGCGGTGTCGAATGGGAAGCGCTGCTGGTGGAGATGTTACGCCTGCTGCATCGTGTTGCGATGGTGCAGTTACTTCCCAGCTCCCTCAGTGATGATGAGTTCAGCCAGGCGCAGCGCCTGCGTGAACTGGCGCGCGTGCTGCCACCTGCGGACGTGCAGCTGTATTACCAGACGCTGCTGATGGGGCGTAAAGATTTGCCGCTGGCACCGGATCGACGCATGGGCGTGGAGATGACTTTGCTGCGTGCGCTGGCGTTCCACCCGCAGGCGGCGATTGCCGAACCGGTGGCGCGCCCGGTATTAACCCCCCAGGCGGTTCCGGATCAGACCCCGGTCCCGACCCCGGTTGTGGCGGCTCAACCACAAATGGCACCGCCACAGACTGAAGCGCCGCCGATTCCTGCCGATTATCCTGATATGCCCCCTGCGCCGGAAAACCTGCCGGATGCGACCAGCCAGTTATTGCAGGCGCGTACCCAGCTGCTGCGTCAGGGAGCCAGCAAAGCAAAAAAGAGTGAGCCGGCAGCGCGTTCCGCGCGGCCGGCTAATGCGGCGCTGGAACGTCTGGCTAACGTCACGGAACGAGTACAGCAACGCAGCGAGCCGGCGGTAAAAGCGGCGGCGAAGCCGGAAGCGTATCGGTGGAAGGCGCAAACGCCGACTGAGGAAGTGATCGCTGCCCCGGTTGCGACGCCAAAAGCCTTGCGTTCGGCACTGGAGCATGAGAAAACGCCTGAGCTGGCGCTGCGTCTGGCGGAAGAAGCGCAGCAGCGCGATGCCTGGGCGGCTGAAATCGCAGCACTGACGCTGCCGAAGCTGGTGCAGCAACTGGCGCTGAACGCGTGGAAAGAGCAGGGTGATAACAGCGTCTGCCTGCATTTGCGCAGCAGCCAGCGTCATTTGAATTCAGGTTCTGCGCGCCAGGTGTTAGCGGAAGCGCTCAGCACGGCGGCCGGTCAGACAGTTGAACTGACCATTGTTGAAGACGATAATTCCACGGTAATGACGCCACTGGAATGGCGTCAGGCCATTTATGAAGAGAAACTGGCGCAGGCGCGTCAGTCGATCATTAGCGATACCCACATTCAGACGTTGCGTCGTTTTTTTGATGCCGACCTGGATGAAGAGAGTATTCGACCCGTATGAACACGCTGCCGCGCGATGAGCGCGCGACGCAGCCCCAGCAGAGAGAGAAAACTATGTTTGGAAAAGGCGGATTGGGCAACCTAATGAAACAGGCCCAGCAGATGCAGGACAAAATGGCCAAAGTTCAGGAAGAGATCGCCGCGCTGGAAGTGACCGGCGAATCAGGTGCTGGCCTGGTCAAAGTCACCATCAACGGCGCGCATAACTGCCGTCGCGTAGAAGTCGATCCCAGCCTGCTGGAAGATGACAAAGATATGCTGGAAGATCTGATCGCTGCGGCATTCAACGACGCAGCACGCCGCATCGATGAAACCCAGAAAGAGAAAATGGCTTCCGTATCTGCCGGTATGCAGCTGCCGCCAGGCTTCAAGATGCCGTTCTGATGCAAACCAGTCCACTGCTTGAATCTTTGATGGAGTCGCTGCGTTGCCTGCCGGGCGTTGGTCCGAAGTCGGCGCAGCGTATGGCGTTTCATTTGTTGCAGCGCGATCGCAGCGGTGGCATGCGTCTGGCGCAGGCACTGACCCGCGCCATGTCGGAAATCGGCCACTGTGCCGATTGCCGCACCTTCACCGAGCAGGAAATCTGCACCATCTGCGCCAATCCGCGCCGTCAGCAAAACGGTCAGATTTGCGTGGTGGAGAGTCCGGCGGATATCCACGCCATTGAGCAAACCGGCCAGTTTGCCGGACGCTACTTTGTGCTGATGGGGCATCTGTCGCCGCTGGATGGCATTGGTCCGCACGATATCGGGCTGGATCGCCTTGAGCAGCGTCTGGAGCAGGAAAGTTTGCAGGAAGTGATCCTCGCCACCAATCCAACGGTAGAAGGGGAGGCGACGGCAAACTATATCGCCGAGCTGTGTAATCAGTATGGCGTTGATGCCAGCCGCATTGCGCACGGTGTGCCGGTGGGGGGCGAGCTGGAGATGGTCGATGGTACCACTCTGTCGCACTCGTTAGCCGGACGTCATAAGATTAAATTCTGAACACTTGCTGGTGTCGTCACTGACACCGGCTTGAAATTCTCCGCACCATCCCCATCTCTTCCTCAACGTTCGATCAACCCGATTCAGTTGAGGTAGCAATGACCATGAAAGGACAAGAGACGCGTGGCTTCCAGTCAGAGGTAAAACAACTTCTGCACCTGATGATCCATTCCCTCTATTCAAACAAAGAGATTTTCCTGCGTGAACTGATCTCCAACGCCTCTGATGCGGCTGACAAACTGCGCTTCCGCGCGCTGTCGGCACCGGATCTGTATGAAGGCGATGGCGAGCTGCGTGTGCGGATCTCGGTCGACAAGGAAAATCGTACGCTGACGCTGAGCGACAACGGCATCGGCATGCGTCGTGATGAGGTGATTGAGAACCTCGGTACCATCGCGAAATCAGGCACCAAAGCGTTTCTGGAATCGATGGGTTCTGACTCGGCAAAAGACAGCCAGTTGATCGGCCAGTTTGGTGTCGGTTTCTACTCCGCGTTTATCGTTGCCGATAAAGTCACTGTACGCACCCGTGCCGCCGGTGCCAGCGCAGATGAAGGTGTGTTCTGGGAATCTGCTGGCGAAGGTGAATATACCCTCGCAGAAATCGAAAAAGCCGATCGTGGCACCGAAATCACCCTGCATATGCGTGAAGGCGAGGATGAGTTCCTTGATGCCTGGCGCGTGCGCAGCATCATCAGCAAATATTCCGATCACATCGCGCTGCCGGTAGAAATCGAAAGCAAAGATGAAGAAAGCGACGCGACCAGCTGGGAAAAGATCAACAAAGCCCAGGCGCTGTGGACGCGTAACAAAGCGGAAATCAGCGATGAAGAATACAACGAATTCTACAAACATATCGCCCATGACTTCAGCGATCCGGCGATCTGGAGTCACAACCGGGTGGAAGGCAAGCAGGAGTACACCAGCCTGCTGTATATCCCGGCGCGTGCGCCGTTCGACATGTGGAACCGTGACCACAAACATGGCCTGAAACTTTATGTGCAGCGCGTGTTTATCATGGATGATGCTGAGCAGTTTATGCCGAACTATCTGCGTTTCGTGCGTGGTCTGATCGACTCCAACGACCTGCCGCTCAACGTGTCGCGCGAAATCCTGCAGGACAGCCGTGTGACGCAAAGCCTGCGTGGTGCGCTGACCAAACGCAGCCTGCAAATGCTGGAAAAACTGGCGAAAGATGACGCGGAAAAATACCAGCAGTTCTGGAAAGAGTTCGGGCTGGTGCTGAAAGAAGGTCCGGCGGAAGATAACGCCAACCAGCAGCAGATTGCTAAGCTGCTGCGTTTTGCCACCACACAAAGCGAAGGGGCGGAACAAACCATTTCGCTGGACGATTACCTGAGCCGTATGGTGGAAGGTCAGGATAAGATTTACTACATCACCGCCGATAGCTACGCCGCGGCGAAGAGCAGCCCGCATCTGGAGCTGTTCCGCAAAAAAGGTATCGAGGTTCTGCTGTTGTCCGATCGTATCGACGAATGGATGATGAGTTACCTTACCGAGTTCGACGGCAAATCCTTCCAGTCCGTGAGCAAAGCGGATGAATCGCTGAGCAAGCTGGCTGATGAAGAAACCGAAGAACAGAAGGAAGCGGAAAAAGCGCTGGAGCCGTTCGTTGACCGCGTGAAAACCCTGTTGGGCGAGCGTGTCAAAGAAGTGCGTTTAACCCATCGTCTGACCGATACTCCGGCGATTGTCACCACTGACGCCAACGAAATGAGCACCCAGATGGCGAAACTGTTCGCTGCTGCGGGCCAGGAAGTGCCGGATGTGAAGTATATCTTCGAACTGAACCCGGATCATACGCTGGTGAAACGCGTGGCAGATACCCAGGATGAAAGCCGCTTTGGCGAATGGGTGGAGCTGCTGCTGGATCAGGCGCTGTTGGCCGAACGCGGTACGCTGGACGATCCGAACCAGTTTATCCGTCGTATGAACCAGCTGCTGACAGCTTAATCATACGACATCCCAAAGGAGCGCATTTATGCGCTCCTTTTTTAATGCAGCGCCTCATCCCTTAACCAATCGCGAAACAACGTAATCTCCGCATCATGCTGCCGCGAGGCTTTGGTCATCATCCAGGTGGCACGATCTACGCGCACAAAGCCGAGCGGAGCGATCAGCGTGCCGTCGTTTAACTCCTGACGGACCAGCAGGCGCGGTGCCATGATCACCCCCAGCCCATTTCTTGCCGCCTGGATACCCAGCGTAAGATTGTCGAAATGTTTACCCACCCAAAAATTCCCCCGGGTGCCGCTGGTTTTCGACCATTCAGCCCAGGCATGCAGCCGCGTGTCGGCATGCAGCAGCGGAAGCGTGGCCAGGTCCTGTTCATTCTGGAAACGCGCAGCAAACTGCGGAGCGCAGAGCGGGCCGATGTAATCATCGCTGATCAGCGTGGCATCAATATCGTCATCGGGTGACTGTTCATAGCTGAGAATCAGCACATCGGTGTGTTCACTGCGCAGCAGATCGATCTCCACCAGTTGCTGAAACTGGATTTCGATGTCGGGATAGCGCAGATAAAAGCTGCTGATACGCGGGATCAGCCATTGGGAAAGAAAACTGGGGGCGCAGGAGACGCTGAGGTGGTGGCGCATGCCGGTACGAATACTTTCGCAGGTGGTGGACAGTTCGCTAAAGGCTTTCTGGCAACTGACCAGCAAGCGCTCACCATGTGAGGTTAATTTGACGCGTCCATTGGTGCGAACAAACAGCGGCTTGCCCATCCAGCTTTCCAGCTGGCGAATCTGATGGCTGATGGCGCTGTGAGTCACATGCAGGCGTTCAGCGGCGACGCTAAAACTGCTGTGGAGGGCCGCCTGGTGAAAATAATGCAGTGCACGTAACGAAGGTAGCCCGGTCATACTCATCCCCTGTGTAAAAACCTAACAGGGATTGTCAGTTTATATCATTTCAAAGTCCAGCCGCATTGGCCTAACCTTTCCCCCTGATTCTGGCGGGTTGACTGGCAGGCGTCTCTGTGTTTACGCCGGTGATTTTCGCCATGGACCTGAGCATCACCCGCCATCCCACACAGCAAAAAAATAAGAGAATAATCACGCGATGGCTCGACAGAATGCTTCTGCCAGGGCGGCGGCGCGCGATCGGCTTCGCGGCTTGCTTTCCCGTCACTACCGGCTTGAACAGTACGATCTGTTCTTCGTCCCTTCATTACATATTGCGCGGGTGCTGCTCTCGCAGCTGTTCTTACGTCAGGAACAGGCACGCAATCAGTCACGTTACGCCTCGCAATATCGCGCCAGTGAATTAAGCGTGTTACCTGCGGTGCCGGTCATGGCGGGAAATATCGCGCTGGTTGAACATGTGGATCTGTTCTATGGCCGTGTGCGCCCGCTGGATGAATGCCAAAGCCAGGGGGTGACGGATGCGTCAGAGTCTTTTGCCTCGCAGTTGCACCGTCGTCTGATCAGTGATGCGCGACTGTTTGTGGCACGACTGGATCGCCACGCTGAGTTGAGTGCAGATCTGGTGCTGATTGCGCTGCGTACCCAGGATTTCAGCACGCTGGTGCGCAGCGAGTTGCGGTTGTTCGAACAGGGTCTGGCCCTCGGTGATGCACCGGAGCAGGCGTTGGCGCAGATGGCGACAGCGGAGTGGCGGCCCTATAATATCGCCAGTGTTGACACAATCACGCTTGAAGCGCCATTTTCACTGCAATCACTCCAGCAGCCCGGTCTGCCGTTTGCAATTTTGCCGACAGTACCCGGCAAGCCGCCACCGGAGCCGCATCCCGATTTGCAGCTGTGGCCTGCGCAGAAGCGCATGATGTTACGCGCTAATGTGCGCGGTAGTGCAACCAAAAGTCAGAATATGACCAGCAAACTGGCGAAACGTCTGCGCGAGCTGCTGAATAGCGGTCGCGATTCTGAAAAAGTGGAAAAATCCCGCATCGGGCTGGTATCCGCAACAAAAGGCAGTAAAGTAGGACATTAGGCGTAACCGCGCCCCCTTTCCTTGTGGTGCGCGGGGCATAATGGTATGGTCTTCGCCTTCTCAGATTGATCAATGCGATTCGCAAGGGGAATTACGCAATGCGTATTATTCTGCTCGGGGCACCGGGCGCAGGTAAGGGCACTCAGGCTCAATTCATCATGGAGAAATACGGTATTCCGCAAATCTCCACGGGCGACATGCTGCGTGCGGCAGTGAAAGCAGGCACCGAGCTGGGCCAGCAGGCGAAAGCCATTATGGATGCCGGCAAACTGGTGACCGACGAGCTGGTAATTGCGCTGGTTAAAGAGCGTATTACCCAGGAAGACTGCAAAAACGGTTTCCTGCTTGATGGCTTCCCGCGCACCATTCCGCAGGCTGATGCGATGAAAGAGGCGGGTATCAACGTCGATTTCGTGCTTGAGTTTGCCGTGCCGGATGAACTGATTGTGGATCGCATTGTTGGCCGTCGCGTGCATGCGCCGTCTGGTCGTGTTTATCACATCCAATACAATCCACCGAAAGTGGCAGGTAAAGATGATGTGACCGGCGAAGAGCTGACCACGCGTAAAGATGACCAGGAAGAAACCGTGCGTAAACGTCTGGTGGAATACCATCAGCTGACCGCGCCGCTGATTGCTTACTACAGCAAAGAAGCAGAAGCCGGTAACACGCAATACCACAAAATCGACGGCACCCGCCAGGTTGCTGAAGTGAGTGCACAGCTGGCAACCATCCTCGGTTAAGCCATCTCAGGGCCGGTTTACCGGCCCTTTTGCAGCAATTGCTTTCCCCTCAGGCTTTTTCCGCTACAATTTCTCCCGATTTTGACCCATTCGTTTTGACAGCAAGGAAATACAATGAGGCAAGAAAAGCCCGGGGTTTTACTGGTCAATTTAGGCACACCAGAGGCACCCACTACACCCGCAGTTAAACGTTATCTGAAGCAATTCCTTGGTGACCCGCGAGTGGTTGATACACCGCGCTGGCTGTGGTGGCCGATTCTTAACTTCATCATTTTGCCATTCCGATCGCCGCGTGTGTCCAAACTGTATGCGTCGGTATGGATGGATGAAGGTTCACCGTTGATGGTGTTCAGCCAGCGGCAACGCGCTGCGTTGGCGCAGCAGCTGGATATGCCGGTCGAGCTGGGAATGAGCTACGGCCAGCCGAGTCTCGATGGCGCGCTTCAGCGCCTGCTGGCACAGGGCGTGACCAAATTGATCGTGCTGCCTCTCTATCCACAATTCTCCTGCTCAACGGTGGCGGCTGTGTGGGATGGGCTGGCGACCAGCTTCAAACCGCTGCGTTCACTGCCAGAAGTGGCATTTATCCGTGATTATGCCGAGCATCCGGCGTATATCGCCGCCCTGAAAGCGTCAGTCGAGCGTTCGTTTGCACAGCATGGCGAGCCGGATCTGCTGGTCCTTTCTTATCATGGCATCCCGCAGCGCTTTGCTGACGAAGGCGATGATTATCCGCAGCGCTGTAAAGACACCACCGATGCACTGGCGGCTGCGCTGGGGATCGCCCCGCATAAAATTATGATGACCTTCCAGTCGCGCTTTGGCCGGGAGCCGTGGCTGACACCTTATACCGATGAAACCATGCAGGGTTTACCTGCGAAAGGCATCAAACATGTACAGGTGATGAGTCCGGGCTTTGCCGCCGACTGTCTCGAAACGCTGGAGGAGATTAGCGAGCAGAATCGTGAGTTTTTCCTGCACGCCGGCGGTGAAAAATTTGAGTACATCCCTGCGCTCAACGCTGACGATGAACACATCGAAATGATGGTACAGCTGGTCAACGCACGTCGTTAAGGGAGCGGCAGAGAATGTGCTATCATTCTCTGCCTGATTTTCCACACGGCATCCCCCATGAAATTTCCCGGCAAACGTAAATCCAAACACTACTTCCCCGTTAGCGCGCGCGATCCGCTGCTGCAGGTTTCGCAACAGGTTCAGGAGGAGGGGAGCTGGGTGGTCGGTATTGACCAGACGCTGGTGGATATCGAAGCGAAAGTTGATGATGACTTCCTGCAACGCTACGGCCTCAGCGCCGGTCATTCGCTGGTGATTGATGACGCAACGGCCGAAGCGCTCTACAACGAGCTGTTGCGTGACCAGTTGATTAGCCATCAGTTTGCCGGAGGCACCATTGGCAATACGCTGCATAACTACTCAGTGCTGGCCGATGATCGTTCGGTGCTGCTGGGGGTGATGTGCAGCAACATCCAGATTGGCAGCTATGCCTATCGCTACTTGTGCAACACTTCCAGCCGTATGGACCTCAATTATTTGCAGGGAGTCGATGGCGCGATTGGCCGTTGCTTTACCCTGATTAGTGAGCAGGGCGAGCGTACGTTTGCCATCAGCCCGGGGTTGATGAACCAGTTGCAGGTCGCCAGCATCCCGGAAGAAGTGATCGCGGGCGCGTCCGCGCTGGTGCTCACCTCCTATCTGGTGCGTTGCCAGCCGGGTGAACCGATGCCTGAAGCGACGTTGCGCGCGATTGATTACGCCAAAAAACATAATGTGCCGGTGGTCCTCACGCTGGGCACTAAATACGTCATTCAGGATGATCCGCAGTTCTGGCGTGATTTTCTGCGCGATCATGTCTCCATTGTGGCGATGAATGAAGAAGAAGCTCTGGCGCTGACCGGTGAAACGGACCCGCTGCTGGCAGCCAATATGGCGCTGGACTGGGTCGATCTGGTGTTATGTACGGCGGGGCCGACCGGACTCTATATGGCGGGCTTTACCGAACAGGAATACAAACGCAAAACCAACCATCCATTGCTGCCGGGGGCGATTGCGGAATTTAACCAGTTTGAGTTCAGCCGTGCGATGCGTCAGCAGGATTGTCAGCAGCCATTGCGTATCTTCTCGCATATCGCCCCGTATATGGGGGGGCCGGAGAAGATTATGAACACCAACGGCGCAGGTGATGCAGCTCTTGCGGCGCTGCTGCATGACATCACCGCCAACAACTTTCATCGTCAGAAAGTGCCGAACTCCAGCAAGCATGCGCGGGAGTATCTGACCTATTCGTCACTGGCGCAGGTGTGTAAATATGCCAACCGTGTGAGTTATCAGGTGCTGAACCAGCATTCACCGCGTCTGACGCGTGGCCTGCCGGAGCGCGAGGATAGCCTGGAAGAGTCGTACTGGGATCGATAAGCAGTAGCGGCGCGATTTATCGCGCCGCTACGCAGATCATACGAATGAATTAAATTGGGCACTCACGTACTATCGGGTTTTGCGCGATCGCTTCTTCCAGCATATGCAGCATGCTGTTAGCGATCTCGCGTTCACCCATCACCACGCGATTGGCACCACGCTCAAGAATATATTCCACCTCGTCGTCATAATGGGCGCGGGCGATAATCTCAATATTGTCACGTTTTTCGCGGGCGGCAGTAACAATCTCACCGGCTTCATAGCCATTGGGGATGGTCAGCAACAGCCAGCGGGCGCAATCAAGCCGGGCCAGTTCCATGGTATCGCTGCGGGCGGCATTGCCCAGTACCGCTTTGATCCCTTGATCGCGCAGGGCTTCCACGCGCGCTCGTGAGTTTTCCACCACTACCAGCGGGACATCGGCCTCCATCAGTTTCTGCCCCAGCAGGCTGCCGACACGGCCATAACCAACAATCACCGCATGATCGCAGATATCCACCGGAATTTGTTTTTCTTCTTCAATGGCTTCCTCCAGTGTCTGCTCTGCCATGGTCTCGGTTTTTTCGAGATAGCGCTCCAGCAGGGTGAACAGAATCGGGTTGAGCATAATCGAGAGAATAGCGGCGGCCAGCACCAGATTGCGTCCCTCCTGGCTCAGCAATCCCAGCGAAATGCCCAAACCGGCCAGAATAAAGGCGAATTCGCCAATCTGCGCCAGGCTGACGGAGATCGTCATGGCAGTACGGCGTGAGTGGCCCAGTAGCGTCACCAGCAGCCAGGCGGCTACGGATTTACCCACCACGATGATCACCAGCGCACCCAGCACCGCTAGCGGTTGCTCGATCAGGATCATCGGGTCGAACAGCATACCCACGGAGACGAAGAACAGTACGGCAAAGGCATCGCGCAACGGCAATGTATCGTGCGCCGCACGGTGGCTGAGTTCCGATTCATTCAGTACCATCCCGGCGAAGAACGCGCCGAGGGCAAAGGAGACATCAAAAAACTCAACCGCACCAAACGCGATGCCCAGCGCCAGCGCCAGCACCGCAAGGGTGAACAACTCGCGTGAACCGGTGGCCGCACTTTTTGCCAGAATCCACGGTACCACACGACGGCCCACCACCATCATCAGCACCATAAAGGCGACCACTTTACCGATGGTCAGTAACAAATCCCACGCCAGTAGCGTCGGGCTGGCATTGCCTTGTTCCAGCATGCCAGCGATAGCCGGGAGCAGTACCAGCGTCAGGACCATCACCAGGTCTTCCACAATCAGCCAGCCGATAGCGATTTGCCCGCGCTGGCTGTCAATCAGTTGACGCTCCTCCAGCGCACGCAGCAACACCACGGTACTGGCGGTGGAGAGACACAGGCCAAATACCAGACCGGTCATCACTGACCAGCCCAGTGCCCACGACAGCCCCATTCCCAGCAGCGTTGCCACGGCGATTTGCGCCACAGCGCCAGGAATGGCGACAGACTTTACCGACATCAAATCCTTCAGCGAAAAATGCAGCCCCACACCAAACATCAGTAGAATGACGCCTAATTCAGCCAGTTCGGGGGCCAGATTGGTATCGGCGACGAAGCCGGGCGTGAAGGGACCCGCGAGGACGCCAGCCAGTAAATAACCGACCAGTGGGGAAATGCGCAGGCGATTAGCCAGCATACCAAGGAGAAAGGCGAGGACCAGTGCCCCGACAATGGTGGTGATCAACGGTGTGGTGTGATGCATGCCTGTCTCCTTGTGAGCAAATGTATCCGCTTGTAACAACCTAGTTTACTGCACAATGGCTAACGGAGTTTATACATTTGCGCAGAATATGTAGAAAACTGACAAAAAAGCCGCCGAAGCGTCATTTTCATCAGTTATCCCCCTCTATCGGCAGGATTTATGCTGAATAGAGGGGGAAGGGAAAAATAATTCCCCCCGGAAACAGGCTCAGGCGTGACGATTATCAGGCAGGAAAGCAGTCAAAAGGCCAATAAGTGGCAGCCAGGCACAGATTTGGTATACCCATTCGATGCTGGTGTGGTCTGCAACCACGCCCAGTACCGCGGCGCCCAGTCCACCCATACCGAAGGCAAAACCGAAAAACAGCCCGGAAACCATACCGATACGTCCCGGTAACAGCTCCTGTGCATAAACCAGAATGGCGGAAAATGCCGAAGCGAGAATCAGGCCGATAATCACGCTGAGTATACTGGTCCACATTAATGTGGCATGTGGCAATAACAGCGTGAAGGGGGCAACGCCCAGAATTGAACCCCAGATAACATATTTACGGCCAATCTTATCGCCAATTGGCCCGCCAATAATGGTGCCAGCCGCCACTGCGCCCAAAAAGGCAAACAGATGAAACTGCGATGCTTGCACCGAGAGGCCGAATCTCTGCATTAAATAGAAGGTGTAGTAGCTACTCAGGCTGGTGAGATAGAAATACTTGGAAAAAATCAGCAGCAACAAAATGCTGATTGCCAGCGCCACTTTTTTGCGTGGCAGCGGGTTCGCTGGCGTGATGGTGGTTTTGGCTTTAGCGGCGCGCTGCTGATGGCTGTACCAGCGGCTGACCTGCAACAGCACGATAATGCCCAGCAGCGCTGCCAGCACAAACCAGCCGAGGTGGCCTTTGCCATAGGGGGCGACAATCATCGCCGCCAGCAATGGGCCGAGGGCGCTACCAAAGTTGCCACCGACCTGGAACAGCGATTGCGCCAGGCCGTGACGTCCGCCCGATGCCATACGCGCCACGCGCGATGATTCCGGATGAAAGACCGATGATCCGCTACCCACCAGCGCGGCCGCCAGCAGAACCTGGACATAATCGCTGGCAAAGGTCAGCAGCACCAGACCACATAGCGTAAAGCCCATCCCGACCGGGAGTGACCAGGGTTTGGGGTATTTGTCAGTGTAATAACCCACCAACGGTTGCAACAGAGAGGCGGTCACCTGAAAAGTCAGGGTGATCAGGCCAATCTGCACAAAGTTAAGGCTGAAGTCTTTTTGCAACAGCGGGTAAATCGCCAGCAGCAGTGACTGCAACATATCATTCAGCAGATGGGCGAGGCTGATAGCCCCTAAAATGCCAAATGCAGTACGCGCCGGAGCGCGTGTCGGGGAAGTGAGGGTATGATCGCTTGCCATAAAATTCCTGAAATGTGCCAATTTTCGTTATCAAGTTGTTACTTCTCACATGACTCTATAAGCCTTTCATCTTGAGTTAAAGTGCGATCTGTGCGACACAGAAGGGCGATAAAGCACATAAAGTCCACTGGTTAGTGGAAACACGCAGAATAAGGAGATCGGCTTTGTTGTTACTTCCACGCAGAACGCATTGGCTGGCGTTGATCATCTTACTGTTGCCAATGCTGGCACAGGCCTGGCAAACCGATCGCACCTATCGTCTGACTATCCTGCATACCAACGATCAGCACGGCCATTACTGGCCCAACGCGCAGGGTGAGTATGGCCTTGCGGCGCAGAAAACCCTGATGGATTATCAGCGCTACGATGCGCAGTCCAAAGGGAACGGCGTGTTGATTCTGTCGGGTGGCGACGTGAATACCGGTGTGCCGGAGTCTGATTTGCTGGATGCGGAACCCGATATCCGCGGCATGAATCTGGTGGGCTATGATGCGATGGCGCTGGGGAATCATGAGTTTGATAAGCCGCTCAGCGTGTTACAAAAGCAGCAAAAGTGGGCCAAATTCCCTTTCCTTTCCGCCAATATCTACGACAAAAGCACCGGTAAGCGGCTATTCAAGCCGTGGGCGGTCTTCAACCGTATGGGACTGAAAGTGGCGGTGATCGGCCTGACCACCACCGATACGCTGCGCATCGCCAATCCCGCCAGCGTGGCGGGTCTGGAGATTCGCGATCCGGTCACGGAAACCGAAAAGGCGGTGGCGGAACTGCGTGCCAGCGTAAAACCGGATGTGATTATTGCGCTGACCCATATGGGTCACTATGACGATGGCAGGCACGGCAGCAATGCGCCGGGGGATGTGGAGCTGGCACGCAGCCTGCCGCCCGGTACCATCAACCTGATTGTCGGCGGCCACTCGCATGATGCGGTCTGTATGGAAAAAGAGAATGTCAGCGTCAAAAATTATCAGCCAGGCCAGCCCTGTCAGCCGGATCGCCAGAATGGTGTGTGGATTGTGCAGGCGAAAGAGTGGGGTAAATATGTCGGGCGCGGCGATTTTACTTTCCGTAACGGCGAGCTGTCGCTGGAGAACTACCAGCTGATCCCGGTTAACCTGAAGCACAAAGTGAAGAATTTCGACGGCAGCGAGTCGTGGCTGACCTGGCAGGAAGAGATTCCGCAGAACCCGGCGATGATGAAATTGCTGACCTCGTTCAAGAAACGTGCCGAAGCAAAACTGGATGTGAAGGTTGGCAGCAGCGATGGTGTTTTTGTTGGCGATCGTGACCAGGTGCGTTTTGTGCAAACCAATCTGGGGCAGCTGATTTTACGCGCCCAGATGGCGGCGACCAAAGCGGACTTTGCGGTGATGAGCGGCGGCGGCATTCGCACCTCGCTGGCGCAGGGAGCGATCAGCTGGCGCGATTTATTGCAGGTGCAGCCGTTCAACAATCAGGTGGTTTCCGTGACGCTGACTGGCCGGGAATTGTTGGCTTATCTGGCAAAGGTCGCCAACATCACAACCGATGCGGGCGGCTTTGCGCAGTTTGCCCATATCAGCCTGGTGGCCGATGGCAGCAGTGTCAGTGAGGTGAAAATCAACGGTGTCCCGCTGGATATGGATAAAACCTATCGCATGGCGACCAACAGTTTTAACGCCACCGGCGGTGATGGTTATCCGCGCATCGACAGCCATGCGGGCTATAGCAACACCGGGTTGCGTGATGCTGATGTCTTGCGTGACTGGGTCAGCCATCATTCACCGCTGAAGGTGAGTGATTACGCGCCAGGTGATGACATCGTTCACCTGACGGAAGCACAGAAGCAGCAACGGGATAAAGCGCAGGAGACACCGCAGGAGAAACCAAAGAAGCGCAGCTATCCGCAAACGGTGCTGGCGTGGATTCTGCCCCATGCGGTGGAGAAATAAATCTCAGGCCTGACATGACTTACGCGTCAGCCAGCGCTGGCGCAACTTATCCCATAACCAGTTATACGCCACGGTATAAGGCAGGAAGAACAGGAAAAACGCCACTTCCAGCATAAAGGCTTCCAGCAGGGAAATACTGAGCATCCAGGCGGCGATCGGCAAGCCAATCACGATAAAGCCGCCTTCAAAGCCCAGCGCGTGCAGAATACGCAGCAGCGGACCCCGATGCACTTTACCTGGCGGGCAAAGGCGGTCAAAACCGGTGTTGTAAATCATGTTCCACAGCATGGCGACGGTCGACAGCATAATCGCCAGCGATCCCATCTGAAACAGCGGCTTCTCCATCGCCCAGGCTGCCAGGGGTGCTACAGTCAAAATCGCCAGAATTTCAAAGCATGCGGCGTGATAAAAACGCTCTTTTAATGAACGGGTACGCATAAAAACCTCCTGATTTGTTACGCGGCGCATTTTCTCACTTGCTGATGCTAAGATAAAATGAACACCTATCGATAAAAGCGATGGATAATGATGAAATACTCCCCGGAATCCCTTGAGGCTTTTGTACAGACTGTGGCCAGCGGCTCTTTTTCTGCGGCCGCGCGTGCGCTGGGCAAAAGCCAGTCCACCATTAGTAGTGCGGTGGCGAATCTGGAAGATGATTTAGGTTTTATGCTGTTTGATCGCCAGGGGCGTCAGCCGGTCATAACCGAGCAGGGCCAGCGTGCGCTGGCGCAGGTGCAGCAAATTCTGGCGGCCAGCCAGCGATTGGATGAATTGGCGGTGCGTCTGGCACAGGGCGTGGAGCCACGCCTCAGCCTGGCGATTTCTGACTTCTGGCAGGCGGATCATCATGAAAATCTGCTGACCCGTTTTGAGGCGCGTTATCCGGATATCGAATTTGAATGCATGATTGCGGAAGACGCCGATGTGCTGGATCTGCTGCAGGCCGGGCGGGTACATCTGGGCGTGGTGCGCGCCCAGCCGGCGCTGCCCGCAGATATTGCGGTGACACGGTTGCAGGTGGGGGCGCAGATGGCGATTTATCTGCATCAGGATCACCCGCTGGCGCAACAGGCACAGGTCAATGAGGGGCAATTGGGCGATTTGCGCCAGCTGCGGCTCAATACCTGGGTGGAAACGCGCGAACCGATGCCCGCTGGCCGGGTGTGGTCTGCGCCTTCCTATCTGTTATTGCTGGAGATGGCTGAACAGGGGTTTGGCTGGAGCGTGCTGCCGCGCTGGCTGGTACAGCAGTTTGGTCATCAGGTATTGCAGGAGTTGCCGGTGCCGGGATGGCCGCAGCATATTGCGGTGGAAGCGGTCTGGTCGCGGCGCAATCCGCCCGGACCTGCCGGGCGTTGGATGATCGATCAACTCTGCGCTCAGCAGCCTGCTTAATCACGGCGGGCTACATCCGCCAGCGGCGCATCCAGCAGACGCGACAGATCCTGCGCCGCCAGTTCAATATCCAGCCCACGTTTCCCACCGGAAATAAAAATGGTGGCGAACTCTGCGGCCTGTTGATCTATCACCGTAGGCAGACGTTTTTTCTGCCCCAGCGGGCTAATCCCACCCACCAGATAACCGGTTACGCGCTGCGCCAGCAGCGGATCGGCCATGTCGGCTTTTTTCGCCCCCAGTGCTTTGGCGACCTTCTTTAAATCCAGCTGGGTGGAAACCGGGGTGACGGCCACTGCCAGCTGTTTGGCATCACCGTTTAGTGCTACCAGCAGCGTTTTGAATACCTGACGTGCATCCAGATTCAGCTTACGCACTGCCTCGTCACCAAAATTGGTTTCATGGCTGTCATGTTCGTAAGGATGCAAAGTAAAGCTGACTTTTTGTTTTTCCAGCAGTTTTACGGCGGGAGTCATTTTTTTAATCCTTGCTAAGAAAAATCTTAAACTTATTGTGGCGAATAATGCTGGCGAAATTCTGAACTTTGCGCGAGAATTGGCCCGCGCCAGCCAGTAATGGCTGTGTGATAACCAAAATCATAAACAAATTCTTCTTTGACGGGCCAATAATAATATTGGCCTTCTTTTTTAGCGCGCCTTCAGCAGTCCCGGCAAATTATCATCCCCGTAAAGATGGAGCGCACCGACCGCCACCACATAACGCCCCGGCGGCAGTGCCAGCATCAATTCCCGCCAGTGCTGGTTGCGATTACGCATCAAAGTGTCATTCAGTTCATTGCTAAAGGTGGTGGGTAACGCTACCGGTTGCCGTTTCGGCGGGGCATCAAGCCACCAGCTGATCATGGTTTGCAGCAAACGGGCGTTGGTGTGCCAGTGCTCCAGCGTATCCAGCAGCAGCGGCAGGCCATCGTCTGGCAGTGATTTCAGCAGGGCGATTTGCGTGTCAGGGCCTTCCAGCTCAATCACCGGCTTATTGACGTTTTTGGCAGCCTGCAACAACTGGTAATCAATGCCATATTGTGGTCGCAATCCGAGGCGCTGCGCCTGTTGCGCCTGCAACATCAAGGCAATTTGCCAAAGGGGTAGATGATCAAACATCGCTATCGACAACGTCAGCTCGTCACATAAGCTGTTCAGCCTGCTAAAGGTGGCGCTATCCAGACGCTCCGCCAGCGACGGCAGCTCATCACTGTCGGCGAACGGTGAGCCACCCTGGGTGATATCGGCTTCAACGATCAATGCATCAGCTTTTGCTAACTGCCGCAGCAAACGGGCGGGCAGCGGCTGCATATCGCGTGTGCCCATATGAATGCTGCCGACCAGATGTAACCGGCGATCGCCAAGCTGAATATCCATCGCAGGCCAGGGGTAGCTGGCCGGAAACAGTCGCGCTATTAGCTGTGTTACGCATTGCCACAGGCTGCGTCTCATTCCCTGTCCTTTTTAAGTCAAAAATCCATGCTAGCGATTTCGACGCACAAAAAACAGCGCAGGGCTTGCTATTAGCGCACCGGCGGCTTAAAGCGCAGCAGACGATTCGCGTTACTCACCACGGTAATGGAGGAGAGCGCCATCGCTGCACCGGCCACAATCGGGCTAAGCAGCATCCCGGTAAAGGGATAGAGCACACCTGCTGCAATCGGAATACCTAAGCTGTTGTAAACAAATGCACCCAGCAGGTTTTGTCGCATATTACGCAGTGTGGCGCGGGAAATGGCCAGCGCATCAGCGACACAATGCAGGTCGTTGCGCATCAGCGCCATGGCGGCGGTTTCAACAGCGACATCGCTGCCGCCACTCATAGCAATCCCCACGTCTGCCTGCGCCAGTGCCGGAGCGTCGTTAATCCCATCGCCCACCATCACCACTTTGCGCCCCTGCTGTTGCAACTGCGCAATGGCCTGCGCTTTGCCTTCAGGCAGTACGCCCGCAATAACCTGGTCAATGCCGGCTTCGGCAGCAATAGCCCGCGCGGTTTTTTCATGATCGCCGGTCAGCATGATCAACTGATATCCCTGTTGATGCAGGCGTTGCAGCGCGTCGCGGCTCTCCGGACGCAGGCTGTCACGCAAGGCGATCAGTCCCAGCAGTTGGCGCTCATCCGCCAGCATTACCGGGGTGGCACCCTGCGCTGCCAGCCGCTCGATATCATCACGAGCGACCGCACAATCAACCTGCTGCGCTTCCATCAACGCAAGGTTGCCTAGCAATAACGTTCTGCCTGCGACTTTAGCGCTGACGCCCTTGCCGCGTATTGTACGAAATTGCTCAATGTCAGCGGCAGGCAGCGCTGGTGTAGCCGCAATGATCGCTTTTGCCAGTGGATGGCTGGAGCTTTGCTCCAGCTGTGCCGCCGCCTGCAGCACCTGCTGACGATCCCAGTCGGCATACAACAGCACATCGCTGACCTGAGGTGAGCCCTGCGTCAGGGTGCCGGTTTTATCAAACACCAGCGTGTCTACTTCGCTGGCACGCTGTAGCGCATCAGCATCCCGTACCAGCACACCCAGCTCTGCGGCACGACCCACCCCGGCAATTACCGACATCGGCGTTGCCAGCCCGAGGGCGCAAGGGCAGGCGATAATCAATACGGTGGTGACAATCACCAGCGTGTAAGCCAGCTGCGGTTGCGGGCCAGCCAGATACCAAATCAATCCACTAAGCAGGGCAATTGCCACCACTACGGGCACAAATACCGCGGAGATACGGTCAGCAAGACGTCCGATATCGGGTTTACTGCTCTGTGCCTGGCGCACCAGATTGATGATGCGTGCCAGGGTGGTGTGGCTGCCGGTAGCTCGCGCGGTAAAACGCAGCGTGCCATCCTGTACCAGCGTACCGGCGTAAACTTTGTCTCCGGGCTGTTTGCTTTGCGGTACGGCTTCGCCCGTCAGCATGGCTTCATCGCACCAGGCTTCGCCACTGGCTACTTCGCCATCGACCGGCACGCGGTCACCGGTTACCAGTTTAATCAGCATGCCGGGCTGAACTTCACTCAGCGGCAGCAGGGTTTCACCCTGATCGCTGATAACGCGAGCCTGGGCCGGGGTTAAATCCAGCAAACGTTCCAGCGCCTGGGAAGCCCGTTGCCGTGCTCGCTGCTCAAGCGCATGGCCCAGATTGATCAGACCAATGATCATCACGCTGGCTTCAAAATAGAGATGACGCGCCTGCATCGGGAAAAATTCGGGCCACAGCGCCACGCTCATAGAATAGAGCCAGGCGGCACCGGTACCCAGCGCAACCAGTGTATCCATGGTTGCCGTGCCGTGGCGCAGGCTGCGCCAGGCGCTGCGATAGAAGTGGCCACCCGCTATCACCATCACCAGTAACGTTATGACCCCCAGTGTGCGCCATAAGGTGATGTTGCTGGCGTTGAGCATCATATTGTCGCCCAGCATGCCCCAGATCATCATCGGGACGCCGAGCAACAATGCCAGTGCCGATTGCCAGCCAAAACGGCGCATCGCCTGACGGGCGCTGACCTGCTGGCGTTCACGGCGGGTTTGTTCATCTTCGATAATTTCTGCGGAATAACCGGCCTGATCAACCGCACCTATCAGGTCTGCGGGTTGTGCATCACCGAGTACCAGCGCGCTGCGCTCGCCAAGGTTAACGCGTGCCTGATTGACGCCAGGCACTTTTTGTAGTGCCTGCTCAACACGGCTGACACAACTGGCACAGCTCATACCACCAATTAATAAGTGATGGACAGGCTGGGTTTCATCTGCCGGGGGCGAATAGGACTCCGTTGCCAGCGCCTCCGGCTGCGGCTCTGATGCTGCCAACGGTTCAAACTTTGGGCTGTCTTTCAACGCTGCGTGATACCCCGCCTGTTCTACGGTGGCGATCAGATCGCTGGCGCTGGCGGCACCCGTGACGCGTGCTTCCTGCTGAGTCACTTCAGCCTGTTCAACATCGCCGCGCTGTTCCAGCGCCTCTTTGACCCGTTTGACGCAGTGGCCGCAGGATAAGCCATCCAGCGCCAGCAACTGTGTATGTGACATGTTTAACTCCTTATGCGTTCAGGTTTGACTGCATGCAGACTTTGCATTAGTTATAAAGCCTAAACCTTCCATTCAGGGGAAGGTCAAGGGGAGCAAATGAACATTAGCGATGTCGCCAAAAAAACCGGGCTGACCAGTAAAGCGATTCGTTTCTACGAAGAAAAGGGCGTCGTGACGCCGCCGCTGCGTAGTGAAAATGGTTATCGCAGTTACAATCCACACCATATTGATGAACTTAACCTGTTACGCCAGGCACGGCAGGTGGGGTTCACCCTTGAAGAGTGCCGCGAACTGGTGACGCTATTCAATGATCCCGCGCGTCATAGCGCTGATGTGAAGGCGCGAACGTTGCAAAAAGCGGATGAGATTGCTGCCCATATCGAGGAATTACATGCGATGCGTGCACGTTTGCTGGCGCTGGCCGAAGCCTGTCCGGGTGATGATGGCGCTGAATGCCCCATCATCAATCACCTGGCGGGATGCTGCCATCAGGGGGCAGGAAAGCGCGGCTGAATCCGTAGCGTGATGCCGACCACACCCGTGACCACCACCTGAGTACCGGCAGGTAGATCGTTTTCTGCCTGCACGCGCCAGCTGCTGTCGCCGATGCGTATATGGCCGGTGCCATCTTTCAGGGTATTTTCCAGCGTAAAGTGCTGCCCGATGAGCTGTGTACCGCGCTGATTGAGAACGTTTGGTTGCTGAGACGCTTCACGGTAGCGCATCCAGCGATACCAGAAGTACACGCATAGCAGGGTTAACACCGCAAACAGCACGCCCTGGCTGGTCCATGAGAAGGGGAAAAACCACTCAATGATGCCGACCAGTACCGCCGCCAGCCCGCTCCATAACAGATAGCCGCTGGTGCCGAGCATCTCCGCAGCCAGCAACAGGCCGCCGAGTGTCAGCCAGAACCAATGCGGATGCGCAATCAGCTCCATCAGGATCACGGTTTGCGCTCCCTGCCACTCTCTTTCAGCAGCTCGCTAATGCCGGCCACCGAGCCGAGCAGGCTGCTGGCATCCAGCGGCATCATCACGACCTTGCTGTTGCTGGCTTCACCGATTTTTTGCAGAGCATCGGTATATTTTTGTGCCACAAAGTAGTTCACCGCCTGAATATCCCCGGCGGCGATCGCTTCGGATACCATACGTGTTGCAGTGGCTTCTGCCTGCGCTTGACGCTCACGTGCTTCGGCATGCAGGAACGCGGCTGTTCGTTCTCCCTCGGCTTTCAGGATCTGTGACTGTTTTTCCCCTTCAGCGCGCAGAATCGCTGCCTGACGCACCCCTTCTGCCGTCAGGATGTCGGCACGTTTGGTTCGTTCGGCTTTCATCTGCGCGTTCATGGCGGCAATCAGTTCCTGTGGTGGACGCACATCACGAATTTCGATACGGGTGATTTTCACTCCCCAGGGGTTGGTCGCTTCATCGACAATGTGCAGCAAACGGGTATTGATGTTATCGCGCTGCGACAGCATTTCATCCAGCTCCATGCCACCGAGAACGGTGCGGATGTTTGTCATGGTGAGATTGAGTATGGCCAGCTCAAGGTTGCTGACTTCATACGCCGTGCGAGCGGCATCGATTACCTGAAGAAAGCAGACCGCATCGATAGTAACGTTGGCATTGTCTTTGGAGATCACTTCCTGGGAGGGGATATCGAGTACACGTTCCATCATATTGACCTTGCGGCCAATGCGATCCATGAACGGCACGACTAATGTCAGACCGGGTTGCAGGGTACGGGTATAACGCCCAAAGCGTTCCACCGTCCACTGATACCCCTGTGGCACAATTTTTACTCCGGCCCATACGGTAACCAGCGCGAGTACGATGATTACCGGCATCACAGTCAACATATAACCTCCTGGTTGTCAGATGAGGGAGCTGAGTCTCTTCGGCTCCCTTTTAACGCTAGTACAGCAGCGAATAGAGCTGGCGGCGATAGCGTGCAGCCAGTGCATCACCCGTTCCCAGCGCGGCCAGAATTTCCTGCAACATCTTACGTACCTGGCCGTCACCGGCGTTGAGATCGCTTTTCAGAAAGCTATACAGAAGCTCAAGCGCTTCTTCATTACGGCCCACCTGATGCAGCTGTAAAGAAAGTTTAGCAGCCAGGTCGGCGTTCGCGGGGTCCTTTGCCAGCTGTTCCTGCAGATGCTGAATTTCCGGGGTATCGGCGGCCTGTTTCAGTAATTCAATTTGTGCCACCAGGCTTTGATAACGAGTGTCCTGATCCTGCAACGGCACCACATTCAGCACCGCTTCCGCTTCATCGCTACGGTTCAGGGTGATCAGCACTTCTGCCAGCAGAAAGCCAATTTCACTGGCCTGATTGCTTAACTGCCAGGCGTCTTTCAGCAGCGGCAATGCCTCCAGCGGTTTACCTTCATCCAGCAGGGCCATCGCCTGCTGTGCTTTCAATTCTTCTTCGCGCGGCAGGACTTTTTGCAGCAGGGCGCGAATAGCTTCTTCAGGCTGCGGTCCCTGGAAACCATCCACCGGCTGACCATTCTGGAACAGATACACCGTCGGGATTGAGCGCAGACCAAATTGTGACGCCACCATCTGCTCTTTATCGCAATCCAGTTTCGCCAGAATAAACTGACCGGCATACTCCTGGGCCAGATGCTCCAGTACCGGCGTCAGTTGCTGGCAGTGCTGGCTGCGATCCGACCAGAAATAAAACAGCACCGGCAGCTGCATGGATTGTTCCAGCGTCTGATGCAGGTTGGATTCGTTGATGTCGATGATTAAAGCGTGTGACATGAATGCGTCTCTTTGCTGAAAGTGTGTTGAGAATATGGGGGCAAGCTGCCCGGCTTCAAGTTCAAATCAGGGTTGCAGGCTATTTGCTGCGCAAAATGCGATCCAGCATCCAGCCTGGCAAGATGCGTTTTAACAGGCTCATACTCCAGGCCACTAGCGTCACCGGATAGCGCAAGCGCGGGTGCTGACTTTCCAGCGCATGACGTAGCTTCGGTAAAATCGCCTCGGGCGGCAGGGTAAAGCGTGCGGCAATACCGGGATTGCGCACCGGTTTATCGCTCTCGCCCTGATGAACGTTATCGGTGAAGCGGGTATGAATCGGTCCTGGTTCAATCAGGCTGACACGGACGCCGGACTGACGCAACTCCATCCGCAGCGCATCACTCCAGGCTTCCAGCGCATATTTACTGGCGGCGTAAGCGCCGCGTCCGGGGGTGGAAATCAGCCCCAGCACTGAGCTGGTGTTGATGATACGACCATTGCTGCTGGCTTTCAGCGCGGGCAGCAGACGCATCGTCAGCTGATGGGTGCCGAAAAAGTTGGTGGAGAATTGCTGTTCCAATTGCTGACGTGACAGGCTTTCGAGGGGGCCGTAAATGCCAAAGCCACCGTTGTTGAATAAACCGTGCAGACGATTTTCTGTCAGCGCAATAACCTGGTCGGCGGCGGCATCGACGCTGGTTGGATCGTCAAGATCCAGTGCAATCCCGATAAATCCCAGCGCATGCATACGCTCAACGTCTTCTGCCCGGCGACAGGCAGCAATCACGCGATACCCGCGTGACAACAGATCATTTGCAGCCACCAGGCCAATGCCGCTGGAGCAGCCGGTGATAAGAATCGATTTTTGCATAACTTTACCTGTTAAAAATCACGCGCCTGCGTTAATCATGCTTTACTAGCGGGGCCAGTGCTTTCGCCATCACGCCGGCGATAAAGGGCTGTGCATCCGGGTTCGGATGTATGCCATCCTGCTGCATCCACTCCGGTTTCAGGTAGACCTGTTCCATAAAGAAAGGCACCAGAGGAATGTCGTACTGCTGTGCCAGCTGCGGATAAATTGCGCTAAACGCCTCCGTATAACGACGTCCATAATTTGCCGGTAAACGAATCTGCATTAGCAGCGGCTGGGCATTGGCTGCTTTTACCTCGTTGATAATTTTGCTCAGATCCTGGGCGATATTTTGTGGTGGGAAGCCGCGCAGACCATCGTTACCGCCCAATTCGATTAACACCCAGCGTGGTTGGTGCTGTTTTAATAACGCCGGTAAACGCGCCAGCCCCTGTCCGGCGGTATCGCCGCTGATACTGGCGTTGATAATTCTGGGCTGCTGCTGCCATTGTTTATCCAGCAGGCTCGGCCAGGCGACGGTGGCGGACATCCGGTAACCAGCGCTGAGGCTATCGCCCAGCACCAGCAGGGTATCAGCTGCGGCAAGACGTGACACCAGCAGAAGCAATAACAACAGGAAGGGATAATGCCAGCGGAAAACATTGTTGAAGTTCATCATCTTACTAAGTCCGTCGGTCAGGGAGAGCATCAGCTGACCATCCTTACCGGAGTTGAGCTGGTTGTCAAACCAGCCGAGACCATCGCGCTGATTGGTGAGTCTGGCTCGGGCAAATCGACGCTGCTGGGCATCCTCGCCGGGCTGGATGATGGCAGCAGCGGCGAAGTCCATCTGCTCGGCGAACCCCTGCATACCATGGATGAGGAGCAGCGAGCTGCGCTGCGCGCCAGGGAAGTCGGCTTTGTTTTTCAATCTTTTATGCTGGTGCCAACGTTAAATGCGCTGGAGAACGTGCAACTGCCTGCGCTGTTGCGTGGCGTGAGCGATCGGGAAAGCCGCGCTCAGGCGGTGGATTTGCTGACCCAGCTTGGGCTGAAAGCGCGTTTGCATCATCTTCCCGCACAACTTTCTGGCGGAGAACAACAGCGTGTGGCGCTGGCGCGTGCCTTTAACGGACGGCCAGGTTTGCTATTTGCCGATGAACCGACTGGCAATCTCGATCGTCAGACCGGTGACCGCATTGCTGATCTGTTGTTTTCCCTGAACAGGGATTTCGCCACGACACTGATCCTGGTTACGCACGATGAACAGCTAGCGGCACGTTGCGATCGTCGCCTGCGGCTGCGCGACGGTAAATTGTGGGAGGAGTCATGATCTGGCGCTGGTTCTGGCGCGAGTGGCGTTCGCCCTCGCTGTTGATCGTTTGGCTGGCGTTGACGCTGGCTGTGGCCTGTGTGCTGGCGCTGGGTTCGATCAGCGACCGCATGGAAAAAGGCTTAAGCCAGCAAAGCCGTGATTTTATGGCGGGCGATCGTACGCTGCGCAGCAGTTCCCCGGCCCCGGAAGCCTGGCTGGCAAAAGCGCGCGAGGAGGGCTTATCAGTCAGCCGGCAGCTCAGTTTTATGACCATGACCTTTGCGCAGCAAACGCCGCAGCTGGCGGATGTGAAGGCGGTCGATGATGCGTATCCGATGTTCGGTACCTTGCAAACAGATCCCCCTGGCCTGCGGCCGGTTGCCGGAACGGTGCTGGTGGCCCCGCGCTTGCTGGCCTTGCTCAACCTGAAAACCGGCGATCAGATTGATGTGGGTGACACTACGCTGCGTATTGCCGGGGAGGTGATTCAGGAGCCGGATGCCGGTTTCAATCCCTTCCAGACCGCCCCGCGCCTGTTAATGAACCTGGCCGATGTGGAGAAAACCGGTGCTATTCAGCCGGGTAGCCGTCTGAGCTGGCGTTACAAATTTTCCGGCGATCCGGCCCCATTGGCACGCTATGACAGCTGGATTCAGCCGCAACTGAAGCCCGATCAGCGCTGGATCAGCGTTGAAAACTCAGAAGATGCATTAGGACGATCGATGCAGCGGGCGCAGCAATTTTTGCTACTTTCGGCGTTACTGACGTTGCTACTGGCGATCGCCGCCGTCGCGGTGGCGATGAGCCACTATTGTCGCAGCCGCTATGATTTGGTGGCGGTGCTGAAAACCCTCGGTGCGACGCGGCGGGTGCTGCAACGCTTAATCATCGGCCAGTGGCTGGCAGTGCTGCTGCTGGCAGCACTGGCGGGGAGCGTGCTGGGGCAGGGAATTGAGGTCATCCTGCTGGTGATGCTGAAACCGGTCCTGCCTGGCGCGCTGCCGGCCGCCAGTTTCTGGCCCTGGCTGTGGGCGCTGGGGGCAATGTTTGTGATTTCGCTGCTGGTGGGCCTGCGACCTTATCGTTTATTAATGGCAACCCTTCCGCTACGCGTATTGCGGCGGGATGCCGTGGCGAATGTCTGGCCGCTGCGTTTCTATCTGCCGGTGATGGCACTGGTGGTGATTGGTCTGCTGGCGCTGCTGATGGGCGGCAGCAAAATGTTGTGGGCACTGCTGGTGGGCGTAGTGATGCTGGCAATATTGCTGGCGGTACTTGGCTGGGGCGCGCTGCTGTTGTTGCGGCGTCTGGTGGTGCGCAATCTGGCGATGCGATTGGCGATTAATCGTCTGCTGCGCCAGCCTGCCATGACCCTCAGCCAACTGGCGGCTTTTTCGCTCTCCTTTATGCTACTGGCACTATTGCTGGTGATGCGCGGTGACCTGCTGGATCGCTGGCAACAGCAATTGCCACCGGATAGCCCCAACTATTTTCTGCTGAATATGACGCAGGAACAGGTGCCGCAGGTACGTGATTTCCTCAATTCGCATCACATCAAAGCAGAAACTTTCTATCCGATTATTCGCGCTCGTCTGACGCAGCTGAACGGGAAGGATGCTGATCCGAATATGGATAACGCGCTGAATCGCGAGCTGAATCTGACGTGGCAGGCAGAACGACCAGATCATAACCCACTGGTGGCGGGAACATGGCCGCCGCGTGCCGGGGAGGTTTCAGTAGAAACTGAGCTGGCGGATCGGCTGGGAGTGAAACTGGGCGATACCTTAACCTTCAGCGGCGATACCCAGCAGTTCAGCGCCAAAATTACCAGCCTGCGTAAAGTTGACTGGGAAAGCATGCGACCAAACTTCTTCTTCATTTTCCCGCCGGGTGCGCTGGATGATCAGCCGCAGACGTGGCTGACCAGCTTCCGTATGGACAGCAATCCGGCCTTACTGGCGCAACTGAATCGCAGCTTCCCCACCCTGAGCCTGCTGGATATTGGCAGCATACTGCGCCAGATTGGTCAGGTGCTGGCGCAGGTCAGCCAGGCACTGGAAATTATGGTGGTGCTGGTGACGATTTGCGGCGTGTTACTGTTGCTGGCGCAGATTCAGGTTGGTATGCGTCAGCGGCGTCAGGAGCTGGTGGTTTATCGCACGCTGGGGGCGAGCAAGCGGCTGCTGCGTGGGACGTTATGGTGCGAGTTCGCGCTGCTTGGCGTGGTGTCAGGTGTGGCAGCGGCGCTGGGAGCGGAAGCGGCCCTATGGGGATTACAGCGTAAAATCTTTGATTTTCCGTGGGAACCAGACTGGAGCCTGTGGCTGGCGTTACCGATCTGCGGAGCAGTTTTGTTGTCGTTGTGCGGCGGCTGGTTGGGTGTGCGCTTGCTGAAGGGGAAAGCGTTGTTCAGAAGGTTTGAGGCGGCGTGATAAATCGCACCGCGTTACAGAACGGTCGCCATTGATGGCGACCGTTTTCGTTACAGTTTCTCCACCGCCCAGGCGATACCACTGGCGTACTCAGGCGGTAGCAAAGGCACCAGCGCGTTCAGAGCCGCAGCCAGGCGGGCCTGGTCGCTGTCAGTGATATTCAGGTGACCCACTTTACGTCCCGGACGTACTTCTTTTTCGTACCAATGCAGATGCACCAGCGGCTGATGCAGCCACGCCAGATTCACATCAGTACCGATCAGGTTGACCATCACGGAAGGCGCATACACCACCGGCTGTGGCAGCGGTAAGCCCAGTACGGCACGTAAATGCAGCTCGAACTGGCTGATGGACGCGCCATTCTGTGTCCAGTGCCCGCTGTTGTGCACGCGCGGAGCCAGCTCGTTGATCAACAGGCCTTGTGGTGTGATGAAACATTCCATCGCCATCACGCCCACGTAGTTCAGCTCATGCATGATGGCGCTAAGCATGGCTTCGGCCTGTTGTTGCTGCGCGGCATCCGCCTGCGGGAAGGCCACGCTGGTACGCAGAATGCCGTCCTGATGCAGGTTATGGGTCAGCGGGTAGAAAACGGTGCTGCCGTCCTGACCGCGCGCGCCCACCAGTGAAACTTCACCGCTGAAGTTGATGCCCTGCTCAACGATACATTCGCCATAGCATTCATCCGGCAGGCTGTCGGTTTCATTGGCGCGCAGACGCCACTGGCCACGCCCGTCATAACCACCGGTACGGCGTTTGACAATGGCAAGTTCGCCCAGTGAACTGAACACCTGCGGCCACTCGCTTTTATCCGCCAGCAACTGCCACGGCGCGGTGGCAAGGTTGAGCTGATCGAGCAGCTGTTTTTGCGTCAGGCGATCGGCCAGACGCGGGAAAATATCGCGATTCACAAACGCCGGATGGCTTGCCAGTTCACGCGTCAGCGCAGTTTCCGGCCAGCGTTCAATTTCGGCGGTGATAACGCTTTGTGCAATCGGCAGGGCAGAGGGTTCCGCATCCAGCCCTACCGGGTAGACAGCGATACCCAGCGGTTCACCTGCCTGACGCAGCATCCGGCCTAACTGACCATTTCCCAGTACGCAAACCGGCTTCATGCATCCCCCCGCGGGTCCGGGTTGTTCAGCACTTCATCAGTCTGGGTCTGACGCCAGATTGCCAGGCGAGTTGCCAGCGCGCTGTCGTGAATCGCCAGAATCTGTGCGGCCAGCAATGCGGCGTTCGCGGCACCGGCTTTACCAATTGCCAGCGTGCCTACCGGAATACCACGCGGCATTTGCACGATGGAGTAAAGGCTATCGACCCCGCTCAGCGCGGCGCTTTGTACCGGTACACCCAGCACCGGCACCAGCGTTTTGGCTGCCAGCATGCCCGGCAGATGTGCGGCACCGCCAGCACCGGCGATAATCACCTGAAAACCATTCTGGGCGGCGTTTTCGGCAAAGCTGAACAGTTTGTCCGGCGTACGGTGAGCAGAAACCACTTCAACGTGGAAGGGGACATCCAGGCTGTTAAGAATTTCCTCGGCGAACTGCATGGTAGCCCAGTCACTTTTGGAACCCATGACGATGGCGATACGGGCCGGGGCGGCGTTGGATGACATGCGGTCAACTCCTGTGAATATACAAACGAACCTGGCCGGGCGGGCAGGTGAAGAAGGGCACAGAGAATAGCATGAGATGGCAGCAAGGAAAACGGTTGCGTGGCCGGAAAACGGGCAAGATTGCCCGTTTGTCAGAACGGAAATTCGATAAGCCTGACGCCATCAGCATCGACCTGAACCATCGATCCCTGCTGATGCCAGGCACCGAGCACCACGCGTTGCGCGTTTTCACCCTGCAAAACAAACTCATGGATAGCCGGGCGATGGGTATGGCCGTGAATCAATAGCCGCACCTGCTGGCACGTCATGGCCTCGATAACCGCCTGTTGATTGACATCCATGATGCTCAGTGACTTATGCTGATTGGCCTGTTTGCTGTCGGCACGCATTCTGGCGGCAATCCGCATCCGCAAACGTAATGGTAAGGCGAGAAACAATTTTTGCAGCCAGCGCTGATGCACTTTAGCGCGAAAACGCTGGTAGCCTTCATCGTCAGTGCAAAGGGTATCGCCGTGCATAATCAGCAGACGCTGACCATATAGAGTTAACACCTGTTCTTCCGGTAGCAACGTCATGCCGCAGGTAGCAGCAAAACGCTGGCCGAGCAGGAAATCGCGATTGCCGTGAATAAAATACTTCGGCACCGGCAACGCCTTGAGCGCAGCGGCAATTTGCTGATGCAGCGGATTGGGATCGTCATCGCCGATCCAGGCTTCAAACAGGTCACCGAGGATATAAAGCGCATCGCACAGATGCGCTTCACGCTGCAAAAAATGCAGAAAACCGGCAGTAATTGCCGGTTCGTCCTGACACAGATGAAGATCTGCGATAAACAGCGTGCGCGACATTACTCGCTAACGGTCACTTTCTGGATGATCACGTCATCTTTCGGCACATCCTGGTGCATGCCGCTGCGGCCGGTAGCAACCGCTTTGATTTTTTCGACTACGTCCATACCTTCAACCACTTCAGCAAACACGCAGTAACCCCAGCCCTGCAGGCTTTCGTCACGGAAGTTCAGGAAGTCGTTGTCGGCTACGTTGATGAAGAACTGCGCAGTGGCAGAGTGCGGGGCCTGAGTTCGTGCCATCGCCAGGGTGCCACGGGTGTTTTTCAGACCGTTATTGGCTTCGTTACGGATTTCTTCTTTGGTGGCTTTCTGTTTCATGCCAGGCTCAAAACCGCCGCCCTGAATCATAAAGCCATTGATGACACGGTGGAAAATGGTGTTGTCGTAGAAACCATCACGGCAGTAATCCAGGAAGTTCTTTACGGTTGCCGGCGCTTTATCATCGAAAGTTTTAATTACGATATCGCCATGGTTCGTCTGGAAAGTGACCATCATTCTCGTCCTGTAAAGGTTGTCGTCGGTGCCAATAGCCGCGCATGCAAAGCAGCGGGCCTTTTTGTAGACGCTCCTTATATCACAAATTGTGATGACACGTCAGCAAGGTGGCGGCTGTTGCTATGCTGGCGTCGCGCTGGCGTAAAAAATACGGCACAATACGCAGCTAGCCTGAATAGGCCTTCTTCGCACACGTTTATACGGAACCTTTCAATGTTAAAGATTTATAACACCCTGAGTCGACAGAAAGAGGAATTCAAACCCATCCATGCTGGCGAAATCGGCATGTACGTGTGCGGCATCACGGTGTACGACCTCTGTCATATCGGCCACGGGCGTACCTTCGTTGCGTTTGATGTGGTGGCGCGCTACCTGCGCTATGTCGGTTATACGCTGAAGTATGTGCGTAACATCACCGATATTGACGACAAAATTATCAAACGTGCCAACGAAAACGGCGAAAGCATCGAAACCCTGACCAATCGTATGATCGGTGAAATGCATAAAGATTTCGCCGCGCTGGGTATCCTGCCGCCGAATCTGGAGCCACGCGCCACACGTCATATCGACGAAATTATCGAGCTGGTTGGCCTGCTGATTGAGCGTGGTCACGCTTATGTGGCAGATAACGGCGACGTGATGTTTGATGTCCTCAGCGACAAAGATTACGGTGCGCTGTCACGCCAGGATCTGGAGCAATTGCAGGCCGGTGCGCGCGTGGAAGTGGCTGAAGTGAAACGCAATCCGATGGATTTCGTGCTGTGGAAGATGTCCAAAGCGGACGAACCGGCATGGAGTTCACCGTGGGGCAATGGTCGCCCGGGCTGGCATATTGAATGTTCGGCGATGAACTGCAAACAACTCGGCACCCATTTCGATATTCACGGCGGCGGTTCCGATCTGATGTTCCCGCATCATGAAAACGAAGTGGCGCAGTCCACCTGTGCGCATGACGGTCCGTACGTTAACTACTGGATGCACTCCGGTATGGTGATGGTTGACCGCGAGAAGATGTCAAAATCCCTCGGCAACTTCTTTACCGTGCGCGATGTGCTGCAGCACTACGATGCGGAAACCGTGCGTTACTTCCTGATGTCGGGCCACTATCGCAGCCAGCTGAACTATGGCGAAGATAACCTCAATCAGGCGCGTGCGGCGCTGGAGCGCCTCTACACCGCGCTGCGTCACACTGATGCTGCTGCGGTGGCGGCGGGTGGTGAAGAGTTTGAAACACGCTTCCGTACTGCAATGGATGATGATTTCAACACGCCGGAAGCTTACTCGGTACTGTTCGATATGGCGCGAGAAGTGAACCGTCTGAAAACGGAAGATAAAGCGGCTGCCGATGCGCTGGCGGCGAAACTGCGTCAGCTGGCGGATGTGCTGGGCATTCTGCAACAGGATCCGGAGCAGTTCCTGCAAAGCGGTGCGCAGGCGAACGATGATGAAGTGGCGGAGATTGAAGCGCTGATTCAGATGCGTAACGATGCGCGTAAAGCGAAAGACTGGGCGCAGGCCGATGTGGCGCGCGATAAGTTGAATGCGTTGGGGATCGTGCTGGAAGATGGTCCGCAGGGCACGACATGGCGTCGTAAATAAGAAAAAGGGCGAACTTCGGTTCGCCCTTTTTGTTTATGCCACAACAGTAATGCGTTGACCGGCAAATTCCACCGTTTGACCGGCGAAAATCTTACAACGTTTACGGGTTTCCACTGCGCCATCGACGAGCACTTCACCTTCGCCGATGACCGCTTTAGCCTGAGCGCCGCTCTCCACCCAGCCTTCGAGTTTCAGTAGATCGCACAGATCAACATGCGGGTGTTTACCCAGAGAAAAACTTGCCATTATGCGTTCTCTTCATCGTGATATTCTTCGCACGCCTGCAGCGTGTTTTGGATCAGGGTGGCAACCGTCATCGGGCCAACACCGCCCGGCACCGGCGTGATATAAGAAGCGCGTTCGGAAGCAGTGGCGTAATCCACATCACCTACGACTTTACCGCTTTCGAGACGGTTAATACCCACATCGATCACGATCGCGCCCGGTTTAATCCAGTCACCCGGGATAAAGTTTGGTTTACCCACCGCGACGATCAACAGGTCAGCATGCTCAATATGGTGACGCAGATCTTTAGTGAAGCGATGGGTGACGGTGGTGGTGCAACCCGCCAGCAGCAGCTCCATGCTCATCGGACGCCCAACAATATTCGATGCACCAACCACCACGGCATTCAGGCCGTAGGTATCGATGTTATAGCGCTCCAGCAGCGTTACGATACCGCGCGGGGTGCAGGGGCGCAGTTTCGGTGCGCGCTGACACAGGCGACCGACGTTATACGGATGGAAGCCATCGACGTCTTTGTCCGGCACGATGCGTTCCAGCACTTTGACGTTATCGATGCCTGCCGGCAGCGGCAACTGCACCAGAATGCCATCGATCTCGTGATCGTTGTTCAGGGCATCGATTAAATCCAGCAGCTCGGCTTCGCTGGTGGTGGCAGGCAAATCGTATGAACGGGATATGAAGCCCACTTCTTCACAGGCGCGACGTTTGCTGGCGACATAGATCTGTGAAGCAGGGTTTTCACCCACCAGAACGACTGCCAGTCCCGGGGCGCGTTTTCCGGCTGCCAGACGCTGCTGTACTTTTTCCGCAACCTCAAGGCGCACCTGCTGCGCAATCGTTTTACCGTCAATAATTTTTGCTGCCATCAGAGAGGAAATCCACTGTGTTATGTTGAAACGGGGAAAGGCGCCTATTCTGTCAGAAGCGCGCCGCGCTGTCAGGCACAGAATGATCCTGAGGTCTGCTTTTGTCACTTCAGATCGTCAGCGTTAACCCGTATCATGCCTGGCGATTAATTTAGTGGAATGCATATGATCTGGCTAATTCTTGCGACTTTAGTGGTGGTGTTTGTAGTGGGTTTCCGCCTGCTGACGGCCGGTTCTCGCCATGCGGCGCAGGCGCTGAGCAAGCGACTGCAATTGCCCCCGGTGCATGTGGAATCGATGTTGTCGCTGATGGGCAAAGAGGCGGCGAAAGAGTTTACCGACTACATCACCGGCGACAATGAAAGCCATTTGCAAAATGCTGCGGCGGTGCTGCTGATCTGGCAGGTGTTTATCGTCGATAGCGGGGATGCGAATATGCAGCGCTGGCATCAGATTCTGACGCGCGCGCATTTTTCTCCGGTCATCACGCAACAGCAACTGTTGCTGGCGATGGGTTTTCTGCGCGAGCTGGAACCAGACAGGCAGGAGATGAACGCCCTGCGTGAACGTTTCAACGGCAGTTTTGCCCAGGGAATCGAGCTGGAAGGTGAGGCGAAAGGAGAGACGAATCTGATTTCACTGAGTGAATATCGCAATCGTCACTGAGGGGAGATTGGCTGGCGGGTGCAAAAACGCGCAACCCATAATTCGGCACCATCGTACTCACATCGCAAAAAAATGCCCCCGTCTGTCATCCGGCGGGGGCATTTTTATTGCTGACACAGATGATTATTTGCGGTTTTTACGCATGAAATCATCCATGAAGTTGGTCAGTTTTTCAGCCGCAGGCAGGGACAGTGCATTATAGATAGAGGCACGGATACCTCCGATGGCGCGATGGCCTGCCAGGCCTGAGAAGCCTGCTTCATGACTTTCAGCCAGGAATTTTTTCACCAGCATTTCATCAGGAAGTTTAAACGCCACGTTCATTTGTGAGCGGTCTTCGACGCTGCTCCAGCCATTGTAGAAACCATCACTGTTATCCAGCATGGCGTACAGCAACTCAGCTTTATGGCGGTTGGTTTGCGCCATATTTTCCAGACCACCAACATCATTAAGTAACCAGCGGGTAACCAGCAGTACAACGTAAATTGCAAACACCGGCGGTGTGTTGAGATTGGAATGGGATTCCACCTGACGGCGGTAGTTCAGGAAAGAGGGCAACTCCTCAGAAGAGGCTTTTACCACGGTGTCATGTACCAGCACGATGGTGACGCCTGCCGGGCCGATGTTTTTCTGGGCATGGGCGTAAATCACCGAGAATTTATTGGCATCGCAAGGTTTTGACAGGAAATCAGAAGACATATCGCACACACGCGGAACATCATCGCGGCCCAGGATGCGCTGGAATTGCAGCCCTTCAACCGTTTCGTTCGAGACGTAATGCAGATAAGGCGCGTCCGGTGAAAAATCGAGTTCATCATCAGCAGGCAGGCGGTTAAATCCGCAAGATTCCCCGCTCCAGAGCACTTTAACCGGGCCTTCGCGGCGAGCTTCAGTGACAACTTTACTGCTCCAGTAACCGGTATCAAGATATTCAGCGGCGTGTTTCTGACCGCGAAGCAGCGTCATCGGTACCATAGAGAACTGCTGCGTGGCACCGCCTTGCAGGAACAGAATGTGGAAATCTTTCGACAGTCCCAGCAGGGTGCGAATGTTGTTTTCAGTTTCTTCAACAACTGCAGCAAACCAGTCAGAACGATGGCTGATACCGAGGATGGACAGGCCAACTTCTGGCACTTCTTTAATTGCAGCTTCAACCTGTGCGAGAACCGTTTCCGGTAATGCCCCAGGGCCACCGGAGAAATTCAGGGCGTTACGTGAAATCATGTTTATTTTTGTCCTTTTAACGCATCATCAGATGTGTCGGTGTGCGCAAAGGCACGGGATAACAGCAAATCGCGGCATGCTGTTTTAACTTTGTTCATGTGGATTTGTTTATGCGGGAACATCTCTTCCAGATCCATTGCATGGACGACCATTGCCGGGTCAATTTCAAACACCAGCAGTGTGCCTTCCGGTGTTTCACTGCAATCAATTCCCAGATAATCGAGCTGCGTGGTGTCATAAATAGCTTTCAGCGCCTGCTGGTGACGGTCTGCAAAATCCTGGAAGTGATCCAGAAAAGCCGCTTCTTCTTCACGTTTTTTCGGATCTTCGTACATGGACGCGTTGACGTAATGCACCATCCAGTGTGATGAAATTGCCATGTGGCAGGCATAAGGCACACCGTCGATCAGCGAAATACGGTACTTGCGGAACTGACCATCTTCATTGCTGTAATCAATAAAACGAGACAGGAAATAGTCTTCAACCTTAACGCGTGTCAAATATCCGGCCAGTTCGTCCTGGCTGGTAATTTTCTCCAGACCATGACCGCCATGTGACCCTGCCGGGCGGAGGATAACCGGGAAGTCACTGTCGGGCAGGGCATCGCGCAGTGTCATTTGTCCGGCGGCGACTGCGGCCAGTGTCGAAAATGTCACCGGATGTGCCTGCGCGATGGTTAAACCTGGTTTGTTCTGTAACACCCTGCTGGCTGTATGGCGCTCAGAACTCGGAATATGTTGTGGTGCATTGATCACCGGTACCGGCCACTGATTCGTGATGCTTTCAAGCTGTTGCAGCAGGAACAGATTTTCGTTGGTGGCACTGATGCCAATCATCAGTAGATCGTGTTCAGGGATCGGGGATTCAAACGGGGCTTCTGGCGTAATGTAGTAATAAATTAGCTCGATATCGCTGTTTTCCAGCAGGCAGTCGAGGGGCACATTGGCGGAAAGCGTGCCGGGAACCATCAGCATCAGTAAACGCAGCCTGGCTGGTTGTTGCGCAGCCCTGAGGGTGTAAACCTGTTGCATCGCCAGGGCTTGATTCTGAATTGTCAGCCCCAGGTCAGTGCATTGAAGGCACTGCATGACGGTGGAAAGATTCATCCACAATACCGCGTCATCAGGATTTTGCTCAGCGCGCTTGACCAGTTCCTGTGCGATCTGAGTACATTCATCGCCCGCAATACTCATGCGTAAAAACGGTGCCAGCCCAAGGAAATGTGTCGCGTCAAAAGCCCTGGGCGTTGAGTTCTGGTCCGGAGAGATGGGGGATAGTGTTTGCAAAGAAGTCGTCTCTTTTGGCCGTATGGTGCATCGAATACTGCATCGGTTTCTGTCCGTAGGATAACGAATCAGAGGGGGCTCCAATCGCCAGAAAATCGCTAAATTATTCGTCGACTAATACTGATTAAGGGCCTTTTATCTGGCTTAAACAGGTTGGATGTATCTAAACGTAAAAATTAATGTTGGTATGCTTCTGTCTGATAAAAAAGAAAAAGGCAGCCACCCATTACCAGACATAACTGCCTCTTCTGCCGGCCATCATCACATTTGGCATTGTTATCGCGATGCGGCACAGACGCTCAGTAAATGGCTGCAACTGCTTTTAATCCATATGGAATCGAACTGGAAGGTGAGGCGAAAGAAGAGACGAATCTGATCTCACTGAGCGAATATCGCAATAGTCATTGAGGGGTGATTGGTTATATGATCATCACTCTGCACTTAGCGGGTGCAAAAACGTTGACGCGACAACGTGCCAACGTATAATTCGACGCAACCGCATATGCGCCCTTAGCTCAGCTGGATAGAGCACCGGCCTTCTAAGCCGTAGGTCACAGGTTCGAATCCTGTAGGGCGTGCCATCTCCTCTTCTTGTTATCTCTTTTTTCATCTGTGAATTCCCTCTAACTCCTTGCCAATGCTGCATTCCTGGTCTTTTGATTTCTATTCAGTTCCGCTAAAAACTTTACTTTTATGGGGGCATCATTGGGGGCACTGGCCTGTTCAATGGAGTGAGATGCCCCCAAATGAAGCTCAACGTCCGTCAAATCGAGACTGCCAAGCCGAAAGACAAAGCCTACAAACTGGCTGACGGCGGCGGTCTGTACCTCGAAATCTTCCCCACTGGTGGTAAAAGCTGGCGGCTTAAATACCGCTTTGCAGGAAAAGAAAAGCGCGTGGTGTTTGGTCTCTATCCTGCGGTGACGCTGGCGCAGGCACGCGGAAAGCGCGAAGACGCGAAAAGGATACTGGCGGCGGGTGGTGATCCCGGTGCGGCCAAGCAGGAGGCGAAGCAGGCTAAAATCCTCGCGGTGAATAACAACTTTGAAGCGATGGCGCGGGAGTGGCATGAGACAAAGCGAGCTAACTGGTCGCAAGGCTATGCTGACGACATCCTGGAATACCTGCGCAAAGATATTTTTCCCCATATCGGTAAAACGCCGGTCACTGAAATCACACCCATGTTGATGCTGGCGGTGCTGCGCAAAATGGAACAACGCGGCGTGCTGGATAAGCTGAAGAAAACCCGCCAGGCGTGTCGGCAGATTTTCACCCACGCCATCGTAACGGGCAGGGCGCATATTAACCCCGTGACCGATCTGGCGGCGGTGCTGAAACCTCCGAAGCAAAAGCATTTCCCTTATCTGCTGAATAACGAGTTGGGTGCGTTTATGCGCGCGCTGTGCGGTTATAGCGGCAGTAAGATGACTCAGTACGCCACGCGGTTGCTGATGCTGACAGGGACGCGAACTATTGAGTTACGCGCTGCGGAGTGGCGTGAGTTTGATTTAAGTAAAGGACTCTGGGAAATCCCCGAAGGACGCATGAAGATGCGGCGTAAGCATTCGGTGCCGCTGTCGCGCCAGGCTGTTGAGTTGCTGGAGGAGATCCAGCAACTCACCGGGCGCGGGAAGTATGTGTTTCCAGGCAGGAGCAATGCCGGTAAACCGATGAGCGAAGCCACGATTAATCAGGTGATCAAACGGGTTGGGTACGATGGGAAGGCTACTGGGCATGGGTTCAGGCATACCATGAGTACCGTTTTGCATGAGCAAGGATATAACTCGGCGTGGATTGAAGTGCAGCTTGCGCATGTGGACAGGAATTCGATACGTGGGACGTACAACCATGCGCAGTATCTGGATGGAAGGAGGGAGATGTTGCAGTGGTATGCGGATTATTTGGATGGGTTGCGGGATGGAGGGTAATTAGAGGGGAGATGGGTATGGTAACTCTATATTTTTCTGAAGGTTTTATGCATGTTCGGGTTGAGGGAATAGAGCGGTTGGCGATTCCGTTGGAGAACTTTCCCCGTTTGAGTCACATGCCCTAAAAGTAGACATTTGCTTAAGGCAATTGTTTGAAGATGATTGTGTCAATTAGAACTAACTTATTTTTTGTTACTGAACTTGAAAAATAGCGTAAGTTGGCCCCAGTTCGAATTTTGTTCACAACAAATGCGGGAGGTTGATATGAGTCTTCAAAACAAATTTAAGAATTTTCATGATGCTATCAAGCTGGGCAGACAGGACTTAGAGTACACCACTGCTCGCTTAAAGGATGACAGCATTACTGCGGAGATTAAAAAACGTTTCAAAGAGGATGGATATCCAGTCATCGAAGATTTCATCCAAGGTTCGCTGGCTACAAGCACGGGAATTCGAGAAAAAGGTCAAGATTTTGATATTGATCGTGCGATCGTCATTGAAGAAGGTCTCGCACCAGAGAACCCGATTACACCTAAGTTGGCGGTTCTTGAAGTGCTCGAAGATCGGGGATTTAAAAATGCCAAAATCAAAAAACCTTGTGTCACTGCCGACTACAAAGCTGACGATCTTCATATCGACATCCCCGTCTATCGCAAGTACGAAAATGGTCAGTATGAGCTTGCTATAGGTAAGAGACATTCCGATGAGGAAAATAGACAATGGGCACTGTCGTCGCCTCGTGAACTGATTAACTGGGTAAACAAATATGACAGTGATGAGGTATATGGTTCTAAAACATGACCAGTACCGCCGTATTGTTCGCTACCTTAAGAGATGGAGAAACTTCATATTTAGTGGTGATGTCTCCCGTAAAATTTTCTCAATTGGGATTGCTGTTATGGTTAAGGAGTCATTTGAACCTTCAATCAATGATGAAGGCTTTCCAGATGACCTTTCTGCATTACGAACTACAATCAACCAAATGCTTAACTATCGTGGCTATTTCTCTCTAGTTGATGTGGATAAATACAGTGTGACAGTATTTTTGCCAGTGAGTCCCTCTAGGGATATTTTCCATAACACTAGTATTGCAACAGGGACTCAGTTCCGAAACAAACTTAAAGCGCTGCTTAAAACACTTGATAACGTTGCAGATGAAGATCAAGAGTCCAAACAATGTGAGTTGCTGCGTGGAGTATTTGGCGATGAATTTTCGAGAATGTGCCTCTTCATCATCTGCATCCTTCCGCAACCGTAAAAACGGTTTTTTGCTTCCGCTGGGGCCGTGGGGACATCGCAAGGCGCATGAACTATTCAGTTGTTATGGCTCACTTAAAAAAGTGCGGATATAATGTATCCGCTTTTACTTCCGAATTAGTGAACGAAAAAACTCGTTCACAGTTCAACTGGAGATTAATCACTTCACAGTTACTCTGCTGCATATTGCAGTTCCTGAACTATCTCAAATGCCTGGTTTTCTCTTGGTGAATCCTGTCAACACTGCCAGAGGCTTGCGCATACAACAACCCATTAGGAAAGGCATTTTGCGAGCATCTGTGTAAGTAGAGCATGATGCTGTGTCCGTAAACTACGAATGTCCTGAGTTGGCTTTTGAAGAGTCACTTAAAAGACACTATTTCATTACTGAATCAGGCTTTATCAGATAACGAATGGAATACCTCGGAATTGCTAAGAGAGTTTGAAGCTGGATGGTTGAGCATAGTTGAGCCTGCTACAACCCCTTTTCTCTGTTTTTCTGAGAGTGGAAAAGCGGAAAGATTATGTGTATTAAAACCACGAAAGAAAAACAATACCAAGTTAGGTTCATATTTTTTAGGATATGAAGAAGAATGTATTCCAAATAATATTTTTCGCCAATTAATCAGCTTATAAAAGATCGAGAAGCGGCGAGGGGATACGGGTTTGTTATACCACTGAGCGTGACTGCACCAGCCCCTTGGCAGAAGGAGGATCTTGCAGATTGGTATCTTTCTCTATTGGCCTAATTTACCAGTTGATGTTCCAGACTAGGTTGATTCAAAATTTCTCTCAGCAACGTTCCCATGAGTTTTGGCTCATTTTAAATGCTCTGACTCCTTCTGGTACAACATGGTTTGGTATTTATTTTTCCCTAAGAGAAATTCCGTAAAAGGTCGAAAAAAATTTACCCTTTAAGGATTCTCATTTAGTCGATTGGATATTAGAGCCGATTTCAG
>NZ_JAPWKD010000006.1 GCF_028283705.1 Pantoea sp. | reverse complement strand
TAAGCTGGTTATGCTGCTGTCGCGTGACGGGCAAAGCGCCAGGTAACCAGCATACCGAGCGCCGCACAGCAGGCACCCGCGACATACACCGAACCGTAACCGAGCGCCGTCGCCAGCAGCCCGGTCAGCGGGCCACTGGCCCCGTAAGCGATATCCTGAAACGCGGAGAAGCCCCCCAGCGCGGTTCCGCGAATCTGCGGCGAGACACGTTTGATTACCTCCACGCCGAGCGCCGGGAAGATCAGCGAACAGCCACAGCCGGTGAGCGCGGCCCCCAGCAGCGCGACCCAGCCTTGTCCGGCCAGCGCCAGTAACGTCAGACCGGCGGCTTCTACCAGCAGCGAGACCATCGCCACTCGCACACCACCGTGACGATCCGGCAAACCACCGAAGAACACGCGGACCAGCACAAAAGCACAGCCAAAGGCGGTCAGCGCGAAACCGGCGTTGCCCCACTCTTCAGCAGCAAAATAAAGCGAGGTAAAGGTACCGATGACCGCAAAGCCGGTACCCTGGAGCGCCAGCGCCAAACCGGGTTGAAAGATGGTTTTTATTACGCTGAACAGTGATGGGCGTTCTCCCCCCACCACCGGCACCGCTGAAATCCAGCTGTTTAACGCCAGCGACAGCAACGGTAGCAACAGGGCTGCCCCGCCGAGCGCGGCAAATCCGGCGTAATCGTGGATCAATAAACCCAGCGGCGCACCGGCAGCCAGCGATCCATAAATCGCCATCCCATTCCATGACATTACCAGCCCGGAACGTCTGGTCCCGACCAGGCCCATACCCCAGGTGAGATTGCCGGTCAGCAACAGGCTTTCACCGAAGCCGAGCAGCAGCCGGCCTATCGCCAGCAGGCCGAACTTCGCCCACGGTGACACCGGCAGCAGCGCCGCCGCCAGATAGGCCACGCCCACCAGCGCGATCGCCATCATGCCATGCTGAGTGGTGAGTTTTGCGCCGTGCTGATCGGCGCGCCGACCGGCGAAACTGCGCGTCAGCAGGGTGGCAAAGAACTGAATCCCCACCGCCACGCCAACCATGACGTTGTTCATGCCCAGCTCCTGGTGGACATACAACGGGATAACCGGCAGCGCCAGCCCTGCGGTGAGATAAGTCAGAAACACCGCAAAAGAGGTGCAGGCTAGAGGAAACACAGATTGCGTCTGCGCGTTTGCAGCCATAGACATAATGGACGTAACTCCTTGTTCTGAGACGTGCCATGCAGGCGAAAACCAGACACACGCACGTCTTCTGTGATTAACAGAAACGGGTGCGTTGATTCACGTGAACGCTTACGTATTACGAGATGAGGGAATTGATTGTGGCAAGCGAAGCGCAGAATGTCAAAACAGCGAGGGCCGGATTAACCGGCCCTCGTGGGGAAAATGGCCCTGAAATCAGGCGTTATATTTACGCATGGTCAGGGTGGCGTTGGTACCGCCGAAGCCGAAGCTGTTCGACATCACGGTAGTCAGCGCTTTTTCGGTCGGCTTAGTCACGATGTTCATGCCCTTCGCCGCGTCGTCCAGTTCTTCCACGTTGATGCTCGGGGCAATGAAGCTGTTTTCCAGCATCAGCAGGGTATAAATCGCTTCCTGCACGCCCGCCGCACCCAGTGAGTGGCCGGTCATCGCTTTGGTCGCGGAGATGTACGGGGTGTTGTCACCGAACACTTCGCGAATCGCACCCAGTTCTTTCACATCGCCAACCGGGGTAGAAGTCCCGTGGGTGTTGAGGTAGTCGATCGGTGCGTCCAGACCCTGCATCGCCATTCTCATGCAGCGCACTGCGCCTTCACCTGATGGAGCGACCATGTCAGCGCCATCAGAGGTTGCACCGTAGCCGACGATTTCAGCATAGATGTGCGCACCACGAGCCAATGCGTGCTCCAGTTCTTCCACCACAACCATACCGCCGCCGCCAGCAATGACGAAGCCGTCACGGTTAGCATCATAGGTACGTGAGGCTTTTTCCGGGGTTTCGTTGTATTTGGTGGAGAGCGCGCCCATGGCATCGAACTCACAGGCCATTTCCCAGCTCAGTTCTTCACCGCCGCCAGCAAACACGATGTCCTGTTTGCCCAGCTGAATCTGCTCAACCGCGTTACCGATGCAGTGTGCAGAAGTCGCACAGGCGGAGCTGATGGAGTAGTTCACACCGTGGATTTTGAACGGGGTTGCCAGGCAGGCAGACACGCCAGATGCCATGGCTTTGGTGACCACATACGGGCCAACCGCTTTCAGACCGCGCGGGCTGCGCATAGCATCCGCACCGAATACCTGAAAACGCGGGGAACCGCCGCCGGAACCGGCAATCAGGCCCACACGCGGGTTGTTCTGATACTGTTCTTCAGTCAGGCCGGAATCTTTAACCGCTTCCGCCATCGACAGGTACGCGTAAATAGAGGCATCGCTCATGAAACGCACAATTTTGCGATCGATAAGCCCGGTGGTATCCAGTTTTACGTTACCCCATACGTGGCTGCGCATCCCGGCTTCTTTCATCTCTTCGGAGAAAGTGATACCAGAACGCCCTTCACGCAGAGATGCCAGCACCTCCTGCTGGTTATTACCAATGCTGGAAACAATACCCAGGCCAGTAATCACTGCACGTTTCATTAAAATAGTCCTCTTCCACTTCTTTTGGATTGACGTGCACTCTAGCTTACAGTTGTAAGCCGAACAAGTCCGATCAGCCATTTCCTTTTGTAAATTTGCGTCATGTGATGGCTCTCGCTAAAATCACGCCACTGCCTGAAATATGGACCTTTCCCTTGAAGTTATCCCCGGTTGAACACGCACAGCTAAACTGGAACGAACAGGGTACACCTGTTTCGCAAGCCTTCGGCGATGTCTACTTCTCCAATGACAATGGTCTGGAGGAGACGCGCTATGTCTTCCTTGATGGCAACCAGATTCCGCAACGCTTCCCTGATCATGATCGTGACCTGTTTATCGTGGCGGAGAGCGGTTTTGGCACTGGCCTCAACTTTCTCACGCTGTGGCAGGCATTCGACCGTTTCCGTACTCAGCACCCCACCGCCCGCCTGCAGCGCCTGCACTTTATCAGCTGTGAAAAATTCCCACTGACCCACCCGGACCTGGTGGCGGCTCACGCCCACTGGCCGGAACTGCAACCCTGGGCCGAACAACTCCAGCAGCAATGGCCAGCGGCGTTACCGGGCTGTCAGCGGCTGCTGTTTGCTGGCGGTGAGGTCACGCTGGATCTGTGGCTAGGCGATATTAACGCGCTAATTGATACCTTTGATGACAGTCTGCATCGTCAGGTGGACGCCTGGTTTCTCGATGGTTTCGCGCCAGCGAAAAACCCGGAGATGTGGACGCCAGGCCTGTTTGCCGCCATGGCACGGATGGCGCGCCCGAATGGCACGCTGGCGACCTTCACCTCCGCCGGATTTGTCCGTCGCGGTTTGCAGGAAGCCGGGTTTAGCATCACCAAACGCAAAGGCTTTGGTCATAAACGCGAGATGCTGACCGGTGAGTTAACCACTGCCCCTACCCTGCCGCCGCGTCAGCCGTGGTATGCGCGACCAAAAGCGGATAGCCAGGACGTAGCGCTGATTGGCGGCGGCGTTGCCAGTGCGGTGCTGGCACTGGCGCTGTTGCGTCGCGGCTGGCGCGTGACCCTGTATTGCGCTGATGCAGCGGCGGCGCTGGGTGCTTCCGGCAATCGCCAGGGCGCACTCTATCCGCTGCTGAATCAACACGATCCCGCACTGGCTCGCTTTTTCCCGGCAGCATTCAGCTTTGCCCGCCGATTGTATGACGCGCTGCCGGTGAGCTTTGAGCACAACTGGAGCGGCGTGCTGCAACTCGGCTGGGACGAGAAAAGCGCCGACAAAATTTCCCAGATGCTGGATATGGGGCTGCCGCCGACGATCGCCCAGGGGGTCAATAAAGAACAAGCTGAAGCGCTGGCCGGTGTCGGGCTGGGTATGGGTGGCATTTATTATCCGCACGGTGGCTGGCTGTCGCCCTCTGAACTGACCAGCAACCTGCTGGAATTTGCCCAAAGCCAGGGCCTGCGGGTGCATTGGTTGCATCGCGTTAGCCAGCTGCAATGTCAGGAAGATGGCTGGAAACTGAGTTTTGTCGATAAACACCCGGTGCAGTATCAGCAGGTGGTGCTGGCTAACGGCCATGCGCTGCTGGATATCGCCCAAAGTCAGCCGTTACCGGTGTATGCGGTGGCGGGCCAGGTCAGCCATGTGCCCACCAACCCAGCGCTGGGCGCGTTGCGCAGCGTACTGTGCTATGACGGCTATCTCACACCGGTCAGCCCGAATTATGCCACCCACTGCATCGGGGCCAGCTACCATCGCGGCGTGACCGACACCACGTATCGCGCCGACGATCAGCAGGAAAATCGCCAGCGCCTGATGAATTGTCTGCCAGACGCCGGGTGGCCAGCGCAGGTTGATGTCAGCGGCAGCGAAGCGCGTAACGGCGTACGCTGTGCCACGCGCGACCATTTGCCCATGGCAGGCAGCGTCCCGGATTACGACGCGACCCTGACGCAATACGCCCGGCTTGCCGAACAGCGCGCGCAAGGCGAGGTGGTGGCCAACGCCCCACTCTATGCGGGATTGTTTGTGCTGGGTGCGCTTGGATCGCGCGGATTATGCAGCGCGCCTTTGGCTGCTGAAGTGCTGGCCGCACAAATGAGTGGAGAACCACAACCGCTGGATGCGGCCACGCTGGCGGCAATGAACCCCAATCGCTACTGGGTCAGAAAACTACTGAAAGGGAAGAAGGCGGGACGGTAGGCGTTCCCCGCCCCGATTGATCAGGCAGACTTGCGCGCCTGGCTAAACAGATTATCCCACATGCCAACCACCAGCGCCTGGTCACGCGGCGACAGTTCACCCGCCGCAATGGCTTTTTGCAGGCTGTGGGTCACCTGAAGCTGCAATGCTTCCGGCGTGTGTTCACCGGTTTGCTCAATCTCCGCCACTGCCAGCGTCAGATGTCCGCGCAGATAACCGCCCGCAAAAAGCTCGTCGTCACTGGCGTGGTCTACCATATCGTCAATCAGCGCCAGAATGCGTGACTCAAACTCTACGATCATGTTTATCCTCTAATTAAACCCGCGCGATAAATCGCGCCGCTACAGTATGATGTCATTGCTGATTATAGATCTTCCGGCCAGGGAAAGTGTGCTGCCGTCAGAGCAGGCGTGCCGTAATAATCGGTTAATGCCTGAATAAAACGCGCCGGACGCGCCGGGATGCCTTGCTCAAGGTAAGTCATCACCTGGGCATGCACCTTGCGCTGAAACGCAATGCGATCTGGCTCACAATCTCCTTCGAGATTGTCACAACTTACGTTGAAGGGAAAGCCCGCCGCCACACAAAACAACCACTCCAGCGCCTGCGGTTTGATCTCTACCGATTCAAACTGGCTTTGCGTCTGCGCATCGCGCCCATCCGGGCAATACCAGTAACCAAAATCCACCAGCTTGCGCCGCTCGGCTCCCGCGATGCACCAGTGAGAAATTTCATGCAACCCACTGGCGTAAAAGCCGTGGGCAAACACCACGCGGTGCCACGGCGATGTCTCATCAGCGGGAAGATAGATGGGTTCATCGTCGCCTTTAATTAGACGTGTCTGAAACTCGTCCTGAAAGCAGCTATCGAACACGCTAATCAGCTGCTCGTAATGATGTGTTGTACTCATGATGTCATTGTTCTGTTGAAAACCGGCGTCATTGTCGCATCGGTTGCCGCTATTGACGAGTGTTTGATCACAGGGTGGCCATCCATGCCAGCAGCGCGCTACCGTGGCTATCCCATAACAGTTTGGCGCTCATCACCGCTGACACCGTCACCACCATCGGGCGGATCAGTTTCTGTCCACGGCTCAGCACCAGACGCGCGCCGAGCCTGGCACCGCAAAACGCGCCCAGCAGCATGATAAGCCCGGTGCCCCACACCACTTTGCCGCCAAACATAAAGAACAGCAGGCTGCCAAAGTTGGAGGTGAAATTGAGAATTTTGGCGTGTGCGGTGGCTTTTGCCAGGTTGAAGCCGCATAAGGTGACGAAGGCCAGTGCATAGAACGAACCCGCACCGGGACCAAAGAAGCCATCGTAAAAACCGACGCAACCGCCGCCCACCAGCGCATAGGCCAAACCGTGCAGGCGCTGCGCACGATCCTGTTCGCCGATGCGCGGCATCAACAGGAACCACAGCCCGATACCGATCAGCAGCAGCGGCAACATCTGGCGCAACACGTCGGCATGCATATGCTGAATCAGCAACGCGCCGCACACCGCGCCGACAAAGGTCATGGCGATATTCAGCCGCTGCGCATGTAGCCTCACCGCGCCACGGCGCACAAAGTAAAGGCTGGCGGAGAAAGATCCGCCAACCGATTGCAGTTTATTGGTGGCTAACGCCTGAGCGGGAGAAAGTCCTGCCGCCAGCAGCGACGGCAGAGTTAGCAGGCCACCGCCACCGGCGATGGAATCAATAAATGCTGCCAGAACCGACACACCAAACAACACGACCAGCACCAAAGGGCTGGCGACGAACCATTCCATGGGTATTCCTACAGAAGATGTTTATCAAGCAGCGCCTGGCAAGAAGGTGGCAACGGCGGCGGTTCTTTTTTGACCGGTGGCGTACTGCCCGGTTTTTTCGGCAGGAACCAGCTGTCCAGCTCAGCGCCACAGCCATCTCCTGGTGGAGGCGGGGCCTGATCCTGACACTCCAGGCTACCTGGCGGGCAACGCAGACGGACATGCATATGGGCGCGATGAGCAAACCACGGGCGCACTTTATTCAGCCAGGCACGATCACTGCCTGCATCGGCACAAAGCTGTTTTTTAATTGCCGGATTGACGAAGATACGCGTCACTTCATCATCTTTCGCCGCCAGTTTGATCAGGCTATCAATCTGCGGCTGCCAGTGGCGCGCCACCACCTGTTTACCGTCGGGAGCGACCAGATCGAGTGGCTGCGGCTGCAGCAGTTGCTGCGCTGTCCAGCGGCTTTGCGGCAATTGCAGCCAGATATCGACATCCAGGCCGGTCTGATGGCTGGCGTGACCGCTGCTAAAACGCCCACCCGCTGCCATCCCCATATCGCCAATCAGCACCTGCCCCAGTTGCAGTTGATGCACCTGGGTACTGAGACGCTGGATAAAGGCGATCAGGTCCGGATGGCCGTAATAGCGACGCTGGTCCTGACGCATTACCTGGTAGTTGGGTGAATTTAGCGGCAATTGCTCAGCACCAACAATACAACCGTTGGCAAAGCTGCCAATCGACTGCGGCGCACCGCTAATCGGTTGATAAATTTGCTGCCAGGGTGTGGCGGCCCCGGCAACCGCACTGCACAGCAGCGCGGCAAGAGTCAACAGCAGGCGACGCATCGATTTACCAGCGCGGAACAGTGGAGTTAACGTCAGCACACTGCGCACGCTGGCGCAGCAGATGATCCATCAGCACGATCGCCATCATCGCTTCCGCAATCGGCACCGCACGGATACCCACACAAGGATCGTGACGCCCTTTGGTGATCATCTCAACTTCTTCACCATCACGGGTGATGGTTTTTCCCGGTACGGTGATGCTGGAGGTCGGTTTCATCGCCAGGTTGGCGCTGATGGTCTGACCGCTGCTGATGCCGCCGAGAATGCCGCCCGCGTGGTTGCTCTGGAAGCCATTGGCGCGGATTTCATCACGATGCTGGCTGCCACGCTGGTTCACCACCGCGAAGCCATCGCCAATTTCCACCCCTTTCACCGCATTGATGCTCATCAGCGCATGCGCCAGATCCGCATCCAGGCGATCAAACACCGGTTCACCCAGGCCCGGCGGCACGTTCTCCGCCATTACCGTCACTTTGGCACCGATGGAATCGCCTTCTTTTTTCAGCGCGCGCATCAGTTCATCCAGCGCTTCCAGCCTGGAAGCATCCGGGCAAAAGAACGGGTTTTCTTCGACGATGCTCCAGTCCTTCAGCTCACAGGCCACATCGCCAATCTGTGCCAGATAGCCACGCACCTGAATACCGTGTTTCATTTGCAGGTATTTTTTCGCGATGGCACCGGCTGCCACACGCATTGCCGTTTCGCGCGCCGAAGAACGGCCACCACCACGGTAGTCGCGCAGACCATATTTCTGTTCGTAGGTGTAATCCGCATGGCCGGGACGGAACAGGTCTTTAATGGCGCTGTAGTCCTGTGAACGCTGGTCGGTGTTCTCAATCAGCAGGCCGATTGAAGTTCCGGTGGTGACGCCTTCAAACACACCCGACAAAATTTTCACCTGATCCGGCTCGCGACGCTGCGTGGTGTAGCGCGATGTACCAGGACGGCGACGATCGAGGTCGTGCTGAATATCGGCTTCGGTCAGTGGAATGCCGGGTGGCACACCATCAACAATGCAGCCCAACGCAATACCGTGCGACTCGCCAAACGTGGTTACTCGAAAAAATTGTCCGATGCTGTTTCCGGCCATGGTAATTCCTTGTTGCGGGCGAACACTCGCCCTCGTTTTTAGTCTTTGAAGAAAGAGAAGTGATGCTGCGCATCAACAATTTGCTGACGGGTCAACATAAATACGCCGTCGCCACCGTTGTCGAACTCCAGCCAGGTAAAGGGCACATCAGGATACTGTTCAATCATATGCACCATGCTGTTACCCACTTCGCAAATCAGCACGCCCTGCTCGCTCAGATAATCCGGCGCACAGGCGAGAATGCGGCGCACCAGCTTCAAGCCATCGCTGCCTGCCGCCAGACCCAGCTCCGGCTCGTGGCGATATTCACCCGGCAGATCGTCCATATCTTCCGCATCCACATACGGTGGGTTGGTGACGATCAGATCGTATTTCACGCCCGGCAGACCACGGAACAAATCGGCGCGGATCGGCGTCACATGGTTGAGCAAACCGTGTTCTTCAATATTACGTTCCGCCACCGCCAGCGCGTCAGTCGAGATATCCACCGCGTCCACTTCGGCTTCCGGGAAAGCGTAAGCACAGGCAATGGCGATGCAACCGCTGCCGGTACACATGTCGAGAATATGTGCCGGATTATCGCCAATCAACCCGGCGAAGCGGTTTTCAATCAATTCACCAATTGGCGAACGCGGCACCAGCACGCGCTCATCGACATAAAATTCGTGGCCGCAGAACCAGGCTTTGTTGGTGAGGTAGGCCACCGGAATGCGCTCGTTAACGCGACGAATTACGCGCTCCACGATGCGATGGCGTTCGCTGGCCGTCAGGCGCGCATGACGCATATCTTCCGGGATATCAAGCGGCAGCCAGAGGGTGGGCAGGACCAGTTGTACCGCTTCGTCCCAGGGGTTATCTGTGCCGTGACCATACCAGATACCGGCCGCGGAAAAACGGCTGACAGCCCAGCGCAACATATCCTGAATGGTGTGCAGTTCATTGACTGCCTCATCGACGAAAATTTTGTCCACGTAGCCCTCCAGCAGGCCATAAAATCAATCGGCCGATAGTTTGCCACGAAGCCGGGCAGAATTCAGCGCGGCAAGGTGAAAAAGCTGACATTTGTTAACACTTAAAGGTAAGGTATGGCATCGGGTTCCCCCGCCATTTCTGATGATATCTATTGAGACATGAGTAAGAAGACGCCGCTAAGCCAGGACGATCAGGCGCTGTTTCGCCAGTTAATGAGCGGAACGCGCAAAATGAAACAGGACACCATCGTGCATAAACCGGTGGTGAAAACGCGCGAAGTGCCGCTGAAAAGGCTGCTTTCCGAACAAGCCGACAACAGCCATTACTTCTCCGACGAGTTTCAGCCGTTGTTGTCCAGCGACGGTCCGATGCGCTACGTACGCGCTGACGTCAGCCATTATGAGCTGAAAAAACTGCGCCGTGGCGACTATACCCCGGAAATTTTTCTCGATCTGCACGGCTTAACCCAGATGCAGGCCAAACAGGAGCTGGGCGCGCTGATTGCCGCCTGCCGTCGTGAGCATCTGTTTTGCGCCAGCGTAATGACCGGCCACGGCAAACACATCCTCAAGCAGCAAACGCCGCTGTGGCTGGCACAACATCCGTGGGTGATGGCATTTCATCAGGCACCGAAAATGTTTGGCGGCGACGCCGCGCTGCTGGTGCTGATTGAAGTAGAAGAGTGGCAACCGCCAGAACTGCCATAAAAAATCAGGGCCGCACAGGCGGCCCACAGCGGGATTACATCGCTTTAGCCAGTTTCGATGGACTGACCTGCCATTCCAGCTTACCTTCGCAGGCTACCGGGTCAAAATTGACACAGGCAATCGCCGAAGTGGCAAACATCGGCGGTGTTTCCTGCGGGCAGAGTTCAGAAACCAGATATCCCACCAATGGCAGATGCGAAATCACCAGCACCGATTTCACGCCTTCGTTCGCCAGTGCCTGTAAATAACAGGCCACCAGTCCCGGATCGCCCCCTGGCGTCAGCTCTGGCAACACGTCCTGCTCTTCCGGCAGAGTCAGAGCTTCACGTACCGTTGCAAGGGTTTGCCCGGCACGCAGATAGGGGCTTACCAGCACCCGTTCGATATCCAGCGCCTGGCCGTTAAGCCAGCTCGCCATCTGGCGTGATTCGTCGCATCCACAGATCGTGAGTGGCCGGACTGAATCACTTGCTGCTTCCAGAGCCGCATCGCCATGACGCATGATAAAAACTTGCATAAAGCACCGCTGTTGTTTGTCGATATCGTCCGGTACCACAGCACCAGACGCTTCATTCTGCGAATGAACGCTGTGTTTTACCGCAATGGCTTCAGTATAGTCAACCGGTTGTTTATTAAATAAGCATATCTCGGAATGCTACCGCGTAAGCCATTTCTTAGCAGGCTATCTAACCCGCTGAATCTGTAAGCCTATTCAGATTTGTGCAGAAATGTAAAATTTCGTTTGTTGTTGTAGCGCCGTCATCAGGGCGTCACAAGGGGTGAAACGATCACCATGACGCTGCATTAAAGCGTTTAATGTATTGACCATCTCCCCGGCCCCGCGCTGATCCATATAATGGAAAGGCCCGCCGAGAAAGGGGGGAAAACCAATACCAAATACGGCGGCAATATCGCCGTCGCGTGCGCTACGAATCACGCCTTCGTCCAGACAACGTGCGGCCTCGTTCAGCATCATCATCACGCAACGCGTAGCAATTTGTAACTCACTCTGCTGCGCCTGCGGTTTAATCCCCAGCAGACTGTAAATCGACGCATCGGCTTTGCGTTTCGTCGGCCAGCGGCTGCGGGCGTATAAATAGAAGCCTTTGCCATTCTTTCGCCCTTTACGATCGTCGGCCAGAATCCTGCCGACGGCCTCCGGCGCGCTGAACCGTTCGCCCCAGGCCTGTTGCAGAATCGGGCTGATTTTACTGCCAACGTCGATACCGACCTCATCCAGCAGTTGCAACGGCCCCACCGGAAAACCAAACTTCACCAGCGCCCGATCGATATGTTCAATCGGCTCACCTTCCAGCAGGCAGCGCATCGCTTCATTTATATAGGGCGCGAGAATGCGATTGACGTAAAACCCCGGCCTGTCCGCCACCACCACAGCGGTTTTACCCAGCTCACGCGCCAGTTGCACCGTGGTCGCCAGCGTCTCCTCCGAAGTGCCATCATGGGGAATCACCTCCACCAGCGGCATTTTATCCACCGGACTAAAGAAATGCAGGCCGATAACGTTTTCCGGGTGCTGCGCGTGGGCCGCAATGTCGCCAATCGGCAGCGATGAGGTGTTAGACGCAAAAATGGTATGTGGCTGACAATGGTTTTCAATGTCCGCCACCATTTGCTGCTTCAGCGTCAAATCTTCAAATACCGCCTCAATCACCAGGTCGCGCCGGGCGAAGCCCTGATAATCCTGGCTGCCGCTGATTAACGCCATCTGCTGCTGGCGCTGCGCAGCATTGATCTGCCGACGCTTCAGGCGTTGAGTCAGTCGATCCCAGCTGTACTGCAACGCATGGTTGATGCCGCTGAGATTAATATCGCGGATGCGTACCGGCAATCCGGCATTCAGCGCCGTTACGCTGGCAATGCCCCCGCCCATCAGACCGCCGCCTAATACGCCGATATGCGTTAACTCACGCGGCGTGGCGGCGGCAAAAGCCTCTTTCTTCATCGCCGTGGAGGCAAAAAACAGGCTGCGTAGCGCGGCGGATTCGCGGGTCATCGCCAGCTGACCAAAAGCTCGCGCCTCTGCTTCGTGACCGGCACTGCTGCCCTGCTCCAGCCCGATACGTACCACCTGCAAAATACGATCGGCAGCCGGATAGTTGCCGTGGGTTTTGCTGTCGGTTTGACGTTTTGCCAGCGCGAACAACAGATGCCTGGCGATCGGCCCCTGCATCAGCCGGTCGCGGCAGGGTAGCGTTCGCAGCGTCTTTTTACCCTGCAGTATCCTTGCTACGGCCGTTTCCAGCAGAATAGCTTGTGGCACCGCATCATCCACGATCCCCAGCTTCAATGCCTGTTTTGCCCGCAGTTGTTTACCGGTCAGGATCAACGGTAGCGCCTGCTGCACACCAATCAGCCGTGGCAGCCGCTGCGTGCCTCCGGAGCCAGGCAGTAAGCCCAGCTGGACTTCCGGCAGCCCGAGACGGGTTTTATCATCCAGCGAACAGATACGCGCGTCGCATGCCAGCGCCAGTTCGAGACCACCGCCGAGACAGGCACCATGGATCGCCGCCACCACCGGAAAAGGCAGCGCGGCAATATTCGCCATCACTTCCTGCCCCTGACGCGCCAGCGCTTCAGCTTCTTCGGCGGTAGTACAACGATCAATCATGCTGATATCCGCCCCGGCGATAAAGTTATCGCGCTTGCCGGAAATCAATACCAGCCCGGCCAGCTGTGGGTCACGCCGTGCTTCAGCCAGCACCGCCATAATCTGCGGGACAAACTCTGCCTTCAGGGTGTTCATCTTTTCACCCGGCACATCGATGGTGATTACGCCGATATGGTCGAGGCGCATGTGCAGGTGGAATGCGGAATCACTCATTATTCGGCCTCCAGTACCATAGCTGTCCCTAATCCACCCGCTGCGCAGGCGGTGACCAGCCCTAGCCCGCCACCACGCCGCCGCAGTTCCTGCAAGGTTTGGGTGATCATGCGCGCACCGGTAGCCGCAAAGGGATGTCCATAGGCGATCGACCCGCCCAGCACGTTGAACCGTTCTTCATTCACTTCACCGAGGGCGTGTGGGCGGTTGAGCACCTCGCGCGCGAAACGCTCATCATTGAACATTTTCAGATTCGCCAGCGTCTGTGCCGCGAAGGCTTCATGCATATCAATCAGGGTGAGATCGTTCAGGCTCACACCCGCACGCTCCAGCGCCAGTGGCGAAGCATAAGCCGGTCCCAGCAGCATATCCTGCCAGACATCAATGGCGCTGAAGGCGTAGCTGCGCAGGTAGCCAAGCGGCGTGATGCCCAGCTCACGGGCACGACCTTCACGCATCAGGATCACCGCCGCCGCGCCATCGGTCAGCGGCGTGCTGTTAGCTGCCGTCACCGTACCGTGACGACGATCGAATGCCGGACGCAATCGGGCATAATCCGCCGCGCTGGCGTTGAAGCGTACATTGTTATCCTGTTCGACCGGCGCTTTCCACGGCGGCACAAAGGCGGGCATCACTTCCTGCGCCAGCACACCAGATTCCCACGCACGCGCAGCACGCTGGTGTGAACGCAGGGCTAACGCATCCTGCTGTTCACGGGTAATGCCATGGGTTTTTGCCATCTGTTCTGCGGTATCCCCCATGCGCAGACCCGTGGAATACTCCGCGACAGCGGGTGGCACCGGCAGCAGGTCACGTGGACGCAGACGGCGCAAAATCTGTAATTTCTGGCTGAAGCGACGCGCTTTGTTGAGATCGACCAATGCGCGCGCCAGGGTTTTGCTGACGCCAATCGGCAATACGGATGAGGAATCAGCACCGCCAGCGATCCCGGCATCGATGCTGCCCGCCATCAGGCTTTCAGCCACATTTGCCACTGCCTGGAAGCTGGTAGCGCAGGCACGGCTGACGCTGTAAGCATCGGTGTGCACGCTCAGGCCGCTGCTCAGCACGATTTCACGGGCGATATTCGGGGCCTCCGGCATCTGCACCACCTGACCAAACACCAGTTGATCGATGACGTCCACCGGCAGTTCACTGCGCACCATGAGTTCACTCACCACCATCCTTCCCAGCTCCAGCGCCGGAATGCCATGAAAATCACTCGCCTGGCGGGCAAAAGGAGTACGAAGACCGTGGGTTATGGCGATGCGTTCGCCCTGACGCGTCAGCAGCGGCTGCGCTTTGCTCATCGACTGTCACCTGTGCTATTTGACCGGGGCGTCATTGCCCAAAGAGGTCTGACCTGATCATCAGTGTTAACCAGGAGCGCGTAAGTCGCCAATATGCAGAGAGAAAAAGTGCGAGGAGAAACACGAAATTGAAAAACGCTGCCGGAAGGGTGTCCGGCAGACGAGGGAGGATTAACGCAGACCGAGTTGGAAGATCAGCGCTTCTGCCTGGCAGGCAAAGGTGAAATCGATATTCAGACGCACACCGGCGGCTTCTTCATCAAAGCGTGCGCGGATATCACAGGGTTCGGATTCGACCTGGCGCGCCCGGTCACTCAAATGTTTGAGCATGACTTCCGCCGCGTGACGGTCAGCAAACAATCCAGACCAGCTGGCAGCGCAGTCGGTGTTATCCATGACGGTGCCAACATCCACACAGCAGCAGGCAGCTGTTTCGTTCGCACTACAGTTTTTAATGGCATCAGTCATCGTCTTCTCCTGATGATAAAACAGACAAAAAGGGATTATTTCTGCCTCAAAGTGTACGCCTGATACCTCATCATCGCCACGCACAGCCTGCTAAGTGACGAATATCACACTACAAATTGATCCAGAACAAATTTGACTCGCTATGCTGAAAGCTGATGGCAAAGATTTTGTTAAGCAGATCTGATTTTATCGATCAAACTGGAAATATTTTAAAAACAATATTGCAACAATGACACAGGTCCGACCTATACTCGTCGCACTGGTCTGATATGTGTCTTTGTCGTCAGTCCCTACAATCCGCCGTCCCTTGTTACGCGATGTAACAACGTTCAATAATAATCATATGAGGTTGTGGTCATGAACCATAAGAACCTGTTTGCAAAGTCGGCTGTGGCAGCTGCAGTGGCGCTCGTCTCTTCTCATGTTTATGCTGCGGGCTTTCAACTTAACGAATTTTCAGCAATTGGATTAGGTCGTGCATATTCGGGTGAAGGAGCAATGGGGGATACCGCCGCCTCCGCCAGCCGTAACCCGGCAACGATGGCATTGATGGATCGTCCTTCCTTCTCCATCGGCGCGGTTTATATTGATCCTGACGTCAATATCAGCGGCACCAGCCCTACTGGCCGCAGCCTTGATGCAAAAAATATCGCCCCTAATCAGTGGGTCCCCAATATCCATTATGTCCATCCGATTAATGATCAATGGTGGGTTGGAGCATCTGTTACCTCCAATTATGGATTGGCAACCGAATTTAATGACGGTTACACCGCAGGGGCTTATGGCGGCACTACCGATCTGACTACCGGTAATTTTAACCTCAGTACCGCCTATCGTCTGAATGAACACTTCAGCTTCGGTGTCGGTTTTGATGCGGTCTATGCAAAAGCGAAAATCGAACGTTACGCCGGTGAATCAGGCGCGGCACTCGGTATTCCGGCCGATACGCAAATCGCCCGCCTGAAAGGCAACGAATGGGGCTATGGCTGGAATGCCGGTATTTTGTACGAAGTGGATAAAAATAACCGCTTTGGCTTTACCTATCGCTCAGAAGTGAAAATCGACTTCGACGGCGAATATAAAAGCAACCTGCCAACCTATATCAACCCGATTAACCAGGCACTGGGTTTAGGTCTTCCGTATGCGACAGGCGGTTCGACCATTCCAGGTTCTCTGACACTGAATCTGCCGGAAATGTGGGAAGTATCGGGCTGGCATAAAGTCGCGCCACAATGGGCGGTGCACTATAGCCTGACCTATACCAGCTGGAGCCAGTTCCAGGCGCTGGACGCCACTAATAATGGCCAGACCCTGTTCTACAAAAACGAAGGTTTCCGCGATGCCTACCGTATCGCACTGGGTACGACCTACTTCTATGACGATAACTGGACCTTCCGTGCCGGTATCGCCTTCGATGATAGCCCGGTTCCGGCTGAAAACCGCTCCATCTCTATCCCGGACCAGGATCGCCTGTGGCTGAGCGCTGGTGCATCTTATGCGTTCAATCAGGATGCTTCGGTGGATGTAGGGGTTTCTTACATGCACGGTCAGAACGTCACCATTCAGGAAGGGAACTACACCTTCAGATCTGAAGGTAAGGCGATGTTGTATGGCGCGAACTTTAACTACAAGTTCTAATCATGATGTTTGAGGGCAAAAGCGCCCGGCAAATAAAAAAGCGGCTATTGCAGCCGCTTTTTTTATTTATTGCGCATCAATCTCGTTGAGATCACCCTGAATCGCTTTCGCGTTCGGGTTCTCTTCCGGCTTCAGCTTACCGCCACTGGCAAGGAAATCATTGCGCTGGAAATAAGCGTTACGCACAAACGCATAAGGATCCTGCTGCTGACGCAGGATGGCGTCGGAATCAAGCAACTGGGCACGGGTCTCGACCCCTTCCAGCGTCCATTTCCCGATCGACATCGGCCAGGTGAGCCAGCTTAGCACCGGATAGAGGGTATCAACATAATCCCCCCCATCCTGGCGTAAAGTGAAGCTGCCGTAAGCAGGCAGTTCTACATAAGGCCCATAACCCACGCCATAGCGACCCAGCGTGCTGCCAAAGCGGTGCGGTTCTTCACGCGCCAGCTCCGGATTCGCTTTACCTGCCACATCGATAAAACCACCCAACCCTAACGTGGTGTTCAGGAAGAAACGCGTAAAGTGGATCATCGCGCGACGCGGCTCGCCAGTCAGAAAGGCGTTGAGCATGCTCGCCGGTTCGTCGAGGTTGCCGAGGAAATTACTCAGCCCGGTACGCGCAGGTACTGGCACATAATCGCGCCAGGCCACCGCTACCGGACGCACCACATAAGGATCCAGCACGTTGTAGTTGAAGTTAAACATCGTGCGGTTAAAGCCTTCAAACGGATCGCTGCGCTGCGCAGTTTGATCGTTGTCAGCCGGTTTGGAACTGGCACATCCCACCAGCAATACACTGGCCAGCGCCAGACCGGTCAGGCGGTAATTCATTCTTATCTCCCTGTGCGTGAAAATGGTGTATCGCTTCAGGGCTGCTGCTGATTAATTTCCACAGCAAGTTGCTGATGACCGTCCCAGGGAGTAACCGCGCTTAAACCAAACCAATCGCCAGGCTGGGGATTGGCGCTACCATCGCGCGAAATACGTACCCGGATCTGCACCTGATGCTGAGCCGACAATAAACGGTCTGGCATCATAGCGTTACTGTCATCCAGCGTGAGCGATAACGGGAAATGGCTGAGCGGAAAACGCTTCACAGCCACAGGCACCGGTGATACACCGTCAGTAACAGAAATATACATCACTCCGCCCTGCGGCAACATTTTTTCTGCCTGCGGATTTAAACTCACCGTCAATGCCAGATGGGTATTTTGCTGTCCCGCGTCGGTTTTCGCTTGTTCAATACTGCGCTCGATCATCGCGATGCGCTTATCTCCTGCCGGTAACAGTTTCAGCATCATCTGCCAGGCACCAATCGCCTCGTCATACTGCTGCTGTTCGAAGGCGTTAAATGCCAGCAAACTCAGGGTACGCACGTTGCTGTGATCGCGTTTCAGCAGGTCACGCAGCAACATGCTGGCCTGACGATTATCCTGCGGATCGCTGGAGCGCGTCAGCACCTCGGCATAATCCTGTTGCAGTTCCAGATTATTCGGAGCCAACTGCAGCGCCCGTTCGAACGCCTGGCTGGCATCGCTGGCATTGTTAAGCACCATGCCGAGGCGGCCCAGCATGGTCCAGTCATTCAGATTTTGCGGGTCAGACTGCAGTGAAGTACGCAGCCCCAGTTGCAGTCGCGCCAGTTCTTCCATGGTCAGCGGTTTGGCCTGCGGGTCCATCACGCGCGCGCGCAGCGCCGGATATTCCTGCTGTACCGATGTCCAGCCCGCCAGCTGCGCCAGCCCGCCGGTTTTCAGATACATTCCCAGCGATACCACCACCAGCAATCCCACCCCCGGCAACAGAATCCAGCGGCTGCTCTGCTGGTTGCGCGCGGCTTCCTGCTGTTGCGGAACATCGGTCAGCAAGGTTTGTTGCAGCTCGCGCACCATTTCCGGACGCTCTGCTACCACACCTTCCTCTTCATCCCGCTCCAGCTCACGCAGACGCTGCTGATAAAAGTCAGTATTCAGACGATCGCGATCGCCATTGCTGGCCACGCGCTGACGCCAGCCCGCGCTGAGAAACAGCGCGCAAGCCGCAGCCAGTAAAATAATCAGGGTAATCCAGAATCCACTCATTACGACTTCCCGTCACGCTTCAAAATCGCCGCAAGGCGCTGTTGTTCGTTTTCATCCAGTTCGCTGCGCGTTTTACGCTGGCGACTGCGCAGGATAATGATCAGGCCGCCCAGCACCACAAACAGTGCCGGTCCAACCCACAAGATCAGGGTCGATGGCGTGACCGGGGGTTCATAGGTCACGAAGTTGCCATAGCGCGCCACCATATAATTGATGATTTGCTGTCGGCTCTGACCCTGCTTCATCAATTCGTACACTTTCAGGCGCATATCCGCCGCAATCATGGCGTTGGAATCTGCAATACTGTTGTTCTGGCATTTCGGGCAGCGCAGCGAACCGGTCAGGTCGCGGTACTGCTCCTCCTGCTGTACCGAATCGAACTGGTAAGTATCGATGGCTGCCCACAGGCTGGTGCTCAGCAGCACCCCCGCGAGCAAAAGAAGCAGCCGTTTCACGCGCCCGCCTCCTTGCTGTATTTATCCCACAGCGGTTTCACTTCCTGCTGCCAGACGCGATCGTTCATGTCGCCCGCGTGGCGGTAGCGAATAATGCCTTTACCATCAATCAGGAAGGTTTCCGGTGCACCATAGACGCCTAAATCCAGACCGAGCATGCCATCCCCGTCATACAGGCTGAGGGCGTAAGGATTGCCCAGCGTATTCAGCCAGGTCACGGCTTTGGTGCGGTCGTCTTTATAATTAAGGCCCACCACGCGAATGCCTTTTTCCGCCAGCGTGTTGAGGTATTCATGCTCGGCGCGACAGGTTGGGCACCAGGTGGCCCAGACGTTAAGCAGAATCGGCTTGCCATCGGTCAGAACCTGCTGGCTGTAGATTTTGCCCGGCTTGTCGAGCGCTTCCAGCTTAAATACCGGCACCGGTTTACCGATCAGTGCAGATTCCAGCAACGTCGGGTCGTCACCGTTGGCGTTGCGCGACAACTGCCACAGCAACGCCGCCGCCAACAGCAGAAACAATACCAGCGGAATAAAAAGGATCTTCTTGTTCATGCCTGCTCCTCCCGTGGCGCTTTTTTGCGCGAACGATAACGCGGATCGAGCAGACACAGCAGGCCACCCACCGCCATAAACACGCCGCCGAACCAAATCCAGCGCACGAACGGTTTGTAATAAATACGCACCGCCCAGGAGCCATCATCCAGCTCTTCTCCTAACGCGGCGTAGAGATCACGAGTAAAGCCGCCGCTGATCGCTGCTTCGGTCATCATGGTACGCGCCGCCGTATAAAAGCGTTTTTCCGCATGCAGCACTGCTTCCGGTTTGCCATCACGGGTCACGTCGATAATCGCCACGCCACCGCTGTAGTTCGGGCCCTGCAGGTTGTGAACATCGCGGAAAATAAAGTGATAATTATGGATATCAACATTATCGCCAGACTTCATGCGCACATCGCGTTCCACGCTGTATTGCGTGCTGAAGGCGATCCCAATCACCGTCACCGCAACACCGAGATGGCCGAGCACCATGCCCCAGTGGCTGCGCGTCAGATGGCGCAGACCGGCAAAGAAGGTGTGGCGATGGGTGGCGCGTTCATGCAGCTCCATCAGCGTCAGGAGGATCACCCAAATCGACATCAGCAGCCCGATCACCGTCATCGCTTCAATACGATCCTGTAACAACCACGGCAGGGCGATAGAGAGGATTAGCGTGACCAGCAGCGCGATACCCAGACGCTTCCACAGCTTCTGCGGTTCATCACGACGCCAGCGCACCAGCGGACCGATGCCCAGCATCAGCGCGAAGGGTGCCATCAGCCAGGTAAACATCGTATTAAAGAAGGGTTCACCGACGGAAATACTACCCAGGCCCAGCTGCTTATGCACCAGCGGCAGCAGGGTTCCCAGCAGCACCACCAGCATGGCAGCGATCAACAGAACGTTATTACCGAGCAGGAAAGATTCGCGCGACCAGGCTTCATTTTGCACCCTGCTGCGTACCTGGCCCCCTTTAATCGCATACAGCAACAGCGAGCTGCCAATGACGATCACCAGGAAAGCGAGGATAAACATGCCGCGCGCCGGATCGGACGCAAACGAGTGCACCGACACCAGCACGCCGGAACGCACGAGGAACGTACCCAGCAGACTGAGCGAGAACGCCGTGATCGCCAGCAACACCGTCCAGGATTTGAAACTGCCGCGTTTTTCCGTCACCGCCAGCGAATGCATCAGCGCAGTACCGGCCAGCCACGGCATAAAGGAAGCGTTTTCCACCGGATCCCAGAACCACCAGCCACCCCAGCCCAGCTCGTAATAGGCCCAGGCCGAGCCCAGCACAATACCGATCGTCAGGAATACCCATGCGGCGGTGGTCCACGGACGTGACCAGCGCGCCCAGGCGGTATCCAGTCGACCCGCCATCAGCGAAGCAATGGCAAAGGCAAACGCGACCGAGAAACCGACATAGCCCATATACAGCAACGGCGGATGGAAGATCAGACCGATATCCTGCAGCATCGGGTTAAGATCGCTGCCATCAATCGGGAAGTTCGGTAAGGTGCGGGTAAAGGGGTTCGATGTCAGGGTGATAAACAGCAAAAAGCCGAGGTTAATCATTCCCATCACCGACAGCACACGCGCCAGCGCATCCTGCGGCATGCCGCGGCTGAAAATCGCCACGGCCAGCGTCCAGCTGCTGAGCAGCAATACCCACAACAGCAACGACCCTTCATGCGCACCCCAGGTCGCTGCTATGCGGTAGTACACCGGCAGCAACGTGTTGGAGTTGGTGGCGACATAGGCCACGGTGAAATCGTTGACGATAAACGCGTGCACCAGCACCAGGAACGCCGCCGCAATACAGGCAAACATCCCCCAGGTGAGCGGTCGTGCCAGCGCCATCAAACGCGCATCCTGGCGCACCGCACCCCATAATGGATAAACACTTAACAGTAGCGCCAGTCCCAGCGCCAGGCAGAGCAGAAAGCTGCCAATTTCTGGCATCATGATTGGGCACCCGCCTGCTGGTAAGTTGCCGCAGGTCCTTTGTGGTTTTTCTTCATCGCGTCCTGAATTTCCGGTGGCGTATATTTTTCATCGTGCTTCGCCAGCACTTCTTTGGCGTTCACCAGGTTGCCATCTTCCAGCACGCCCTGCGCCACGATACCCTGCCCTTCACGGAACAGGTCCGGCAGGATACCTTCGTAGCTGACACTGACCACGCCGTTGGCGTCATACAGTTTGAACGACACAGCAAGGGTTTTCGGATCACGTTTAACGCTGCCCGGCATCACCATGCCACCCACACGCAGACGCTGGCCTGGCTCAGGTTTCTGATGGTCCTCGCCCTTACCGTACAAGATTTCACTCGGGGTGTAGAACAGGTCGATATTGGAACGCAGCGCGTACATCACCAATGCGGTGGCCAGGCCTAAGCCCACCAATACCGCCACCACCACAGTCAGGCGGTTACGACGACGGATATTCACACGGATTCTCCTGCCGCTTCACTGGCGGCTTTTTTCGATTTGGCCGCACGGATGCGACGCTCCCTGGATTGACGCTGGCGAATCTCCGCCAGTAACCGGCGGCGAAACAGCACGGTGTGCAGCACCAGACCAATCAGCGGGATCAGCGTGAGGACGACGGCGAGCCAGACATAAAAGGCATAACCGCCCATGGCAAAGAAATCCTGCCAGGAAGAGAAAGCTGGCGTCATGATTTGCGCCCTCCCTGTGCTACCTCAATCGCCCATGGGCGATGACGTTCGGTAAATAAAATTATGTTGCGCAGACGCATCAGCGTCAGCGAGACGAAGACCAGCAGATAACCGAGAATGGCCCAGCGCAGCGGGGTACGCATGCTTGGCGCAATATCCTGTTGCAGGATGCCAGACGAGCCCTGATGCAGGGTGTTCCACCATTGCACCGAGAAGTGGATGATTGGCAGGTTGACCACACCGACCAGGATCAGAATCCCGGCGGCGCGACCTGCGGTACGGCGATCGTCAAAGGCGTGATACAGCGCAATCACTCCCATATAAAGGAACAGCAGTACCAGTTCGGAGGTCAGACGCGCATCCCAAATCCACCAGGTCCCCCACATGGGTTTACCCCAGGCGGAACCGGTGACCAGCGCGATAAAGGTAAACACCGCCCCAACCGGTGCCATCGCTGCCGAGACCAGGTCAGCCATCTTCATCTGCCACACCAGGCCGATAAACGCCGCAATCGCCATCGAGGCATACACACCCATTGACCACATTGCCGCGGGTACATGGATGTACATGATGCGGAAGCTGTCACCCTGCTGATAATCGGCGGGCGCAAAACCAAAACCCCACGCCCACCCCAGCAATAAGGTGGCAACCCCGAGTACCGCGAACCAGGGAATTAAGCGGCCACAAAGCTGATACAGCTTTTCAGGCTTTGCCCACTGGTTTAACCATTTCCACATTTGCATAGCTCACAATATAAGAAGAGAGATTACTGCATCTCTGTGGATGCACGATTTAATGCAGGCTGATACGCAGCGCCGCCGCCGTTGCAAACGGGGAGAGCGTAGCGCTGCCTGCCAGCATGGCGCCAAGAATCGCCAGATAGCCACCAATCGGCAGTCCCTGTCCGGCGGCATCAATCGCCGCACTGGCAAAAATTAACACCGGTATCGCCAGCGGCAATACCAGTAAACTCAGTAACACGCCGCCGCGCCGTAGCCCGACGATTAATCCGCTGCCAATCGCGCCAAGAAAACTCAGGGTTGGCGTACCCAGTAACAGGGTCAACGCCATGGCACGCCAGCTGGAAAAGTCCAGCGACAACAGCAGTGCCGCCAGCGGTGACAATAAAATCAGCGGTAATCCGGTAATCAGCCAGTGAGCAATCACTTTGCCCAGAACCGTTACCGGTAGCGGTGTGGGCAACAGCAAAAGCTGTTCCAGCGAACCGTCCAGGAAATCATCGCGGAACAAGCGCTCCAGCGCCAGCAGTGATGCCAGTAAAGCAGCGACCCAGGCAATGCCAGGTGCAATGCGTGCTAACTGCTGCGGATCCGGACCAATGCCCAGCGGAAACAGCGTGATGACAATCAGGAAAAACCACAGCGGGTTAATCACTTCCGCACCGCTGCGGAAAGCAATTTTCAGCTCGCGCTGAATGACACGTCCCAGCATCATGCCCACTCCGACGTCAGGCGGATTTTGCGCACGCGCTGCGCGCTATCCGGTAAATCCTGATGCGTGGTCAGCACCACTGCACCACCGTTATTGGCATGCCAGGCAAAACGCGCCATGAGTTTTTCCACTCCGGCCTTATCGATTGCCGTTAACGGTTCATCCAGAATCCACAATTTTGCCGGGCTGAGCCACAATCGGGCCAGCGCCACACGCCGTTGTTGTCCGGCAGAAAGTTGTGCCACCGGCACCTCTTCATAACCCAGCAGGTCCACCTGCTCCAGCGCGGCAAAAATCGCCTCACCGTGGCTGTCACCATGCCAGAAATGCAGGTTCTCCAGCGGAGAGAGTACCGATTTCACGCCCGGATGATGGCCAAGATAAAGCAGGTTTTGATGCCATGTTTCTCGTTGCTGCCGAATCGGCTGCCCCTGCCACTGCACCTCGCCCTCGTCCGCCCGACTCAATCCCGCCAGTAAACGTAACAGCGACGTTTTGCCTGCGCCATTCGGCCCTTCTATTTGCACAATATCGCCTGCCTCAACACGAAAACTCAGCCCATTGAACAGGGTACGCTCATCGCGAACGCAAGAGAGATTAATGACTTCGAGCATAGAAGGGAGAATCACAGCAATGAAATTAGGCCAGGATAATACCACAATGAATCTGTGGGCCGTAGTCTGTGAACTCCGTCACACCTCCCTCGATCGGGGTAAACGGGCGCATCAGATCAATAAACTGCTGGAAAAATCCATCAGCTTCATGAAGTTAAAGTTTTGTTACTTTATTATACTTGACGTTACATATTCATCTTGCCCCGCCTACGCTTACTCATGGCATATCTGCAATCACTTTGCTTTAGTTTTGGGGAACAACGATAATCGCGGGGAAAATCAGCGTCACAAGACAAGGATGTAGAAAGTGAGCGAACAAACATCAGGGAATGGAGATCGAAGTAGCCAGGACGGTGAAAAAGAGCTCGAGCGCGACGCGATGGCGCTGCTGTGGTCAGCCATTGCCGCCGGGCTGTCGATGGGTGCATCGCTGCTGGCGAAAGGCATTTTCCACGTTCAGCTTGAAGGCATACCCGGCAGCTTTGTGCTGGAAAACCTTGGTTACACCTTCGGGTTTATCATCGTGATTATGGCGCGTCAGCAGCTGTTTACCGAAAATACCGTCACCGCCGTTCTGCCCATTATGCAAAATCCGACGTGGCGCAACGGGGGCTTACTGATGCGTTTGTGGGGCGTGGTGCTGCTCGGCAACCTTATCGGTACCGCCATTGTGGCGTTGGCCTTTGAACATATGCCGGTTTTTGACGAAGCGACGCGCGACGCCTTCGTGAAGATTGGGATGGACGTAATGAAAAACTCACCGTCAGAGATGTTCGCCAACGCTATCATTTCCGGCTGGGTCATCGCGACCATGGTGTGGATGTTCCCCGCCGCCGGTGCCGCCAAAATCGTGGTGATCATTCTGATGACCTGGCTGGTCGCGCTCGGCGATATAGCGCATATCGTGGTGGGCTCGGTTGAGGTGTTCTATCTGGTCTTTAACGGGACGCTGCACTGGAGTGAGTTTCTCTGGCCCTTCGCCCTGCCCACGCTCGCGGGAAACATTTGCGGTGGCACCTTTATCTTCGCCCTGCTCAGCCACGCGCAAATCCGTAATGATATGAGCAACAAACGCAAGGCCGAGGCCAAAGCGAAGGCAAAAAAAGCGAGTGAAGACACACTCTCAGCAAAGAAAGAGGTCTGAGTGGCGACAGAATTAAGCAAACGGTGGCCAGAGCGGTTAATCGCGTGATAAATGGCGGTATACTCTGCCGCCTCGTCCCCTTAGTTAAATGGATATAACGAGCCCCTCCTAAGGGCTAGTTGCAGGTTCGATCCCTGCAGGG
>NZ_JAPWKD010000031.1 GCF_028283705.1 Pantoea sp. | reverse complement strand
GCGGTGGTATTGATATTCCGTCCGATTGCCGGGTTTGCTGGCAGTTGTGGAATGGATGCGAGAATACTGGCTGCAGAGGACTGTTGGTTATCTAACGCTTTCTTCAGTACGAGGGTGTTCACCTGGCTTTTAAGATCCAGATTATCAAGACCGGAAGCCAGTGAAGTAATTTGCGAAACATCCATGGTGTGCTCCTGTTCGATACAAAGAAAAAGGAAACTCATCTCGGCCTGAAACCAAGCTGTGCAAGGTTATCGGCATTTCGGCGAAAAATGTTAGGGATTAATGGAGCGAGTATTAGACATGGCTCATCATCAGGCGTACAGCAAAGCCGATAAGAATGACGCTGAAAAAGAGTTGCTGAATGCGTTGAAAGCGGATGTTTCTAGCAAGAAAACGGACATATTTTCTATTACATGTGGTAGTGCCTGATTTGAAAGCCTACGAGATTTTCCACACCACGGTGTTACTGCCGTTACCGGGTGTACGTGACATCCGAAGTACCTTTGCCATTCAGGTTATCAAAGAACCTTCGCCACTCCCTCTTGGGCATATAGTGTAAGTCAGATTTATCGTGCGGCACTCATACCACAAGGTATTTGTTAACGGAGTGTAATTCAACGTACCAATTCTGCATGCTATTGATATGATGACACAATGTAAAATTCCAGGGACAGACCATGAGCACGCCAACGATCGTTACATTGCTTAAATATAAGCGCTGGATTGACCTCGAAACTTTAAAGGCAATTAAAGAAGTAGACACCTCTGCGAAAGCAGAAAAACGACACCTGACGCTCCGGCTGATGAACCATATTTATGTCGTAGACATGATTTTCAGGGCCAACCTGACAGGGCAGCAACATTGGTACACTGCGCTGAATACGCCGGATACTCCTTCTGCTGATGAGCTGCTCGATAAAATGGCCGCATGCACGGATTGGTATATCGAGGCGGTTAACGCCATGACTGCCGAGGATCTCGCCACTACGATAAAATTCCAGTTCGTAGACGGCGGGGAGGGTGAAATGAAGGCTGAGGATATGCTTAATCATGTTTTGTTCCACGGGACATATCATCGCGGTGCGGTGGGCTGGTTACTATCAGAGTGTGGAGTAACGCCTCCCAAAGACGTTTTGACGGTTTTCCTCAGAGACCATAACCACTAGATCCGCGAGCCTGATTTCCCGCGTAGTGATAAGCACTGGGTAGCTTTTAAGCTACCCAGATGTCCGCATTACATCCTCATACAGGCGATATATTTTTCACCTGAACGGCGTACGATATCCCCCGCATTTTCCGTGATATTCCTTCCTTCAAACGCACCATATAGTTTCGCAAACTTCACGGTACTCAGGCGCTGCGTAATATCCCGGACCGTCGCTGCCGGTAACGGTAGCATGTTGGGATAGCTCCACAGAAAGGAGACGGCATTCGCGCCAGGTGTGACCTGAACAGTGTCCCCGCCAAGCAGTATCCCTTCATCCTGTTCCCAGTGCAGCACGCAGCTGCCTGCGAAGTGCCCACCAAGATGCATAACAGTAACGCCAGCAGTCAGTTTAATCGCCTCGCCTTCCCAAAGCCTGATATAGGGACTGTCGCGCATGATCCACTGACGATCGCTGGCGTGCAGGTAAACCGGGGCATCAAATTCAGCTGCCCATTCCTGCATGGTGGTATAGAAATGCGGATGTGATATGGCGATGGCTTTGAGCCCACCCAGTGCGGAAATTAACGTTTTCGTGGCGTTGTCGAGAGTGGCGATGCAATCCCACAGAATATTCCCTTCCGCTGTTCTTAGCAGGAATGCGCGTTGACCAATCGCGAAATCAGGCACGGTGGTGATGCTAAAGAGACTGGCTTCATGTTGTTGCCACTTATTTGTATGTGAGGCAAGTAGGGTGGGTAAATCTACCCATTGCTGTCCGGTTGCAGGCACAAACTGCCGTGCATCTTCGCAGATTTTACACTGTCTCGGGGGAGTGCCGGTGAACGCATAGGATGTGCCGCAGGCTTTGCATAAGGTGATCATTACGTCGTCCTCTCTGTCTCATCAGTATCCAGTCAACATGGCATATCAACGCACCAGGGTGTGCCGGTTAGTGCTGGTTTTTTGTCCGATGTTCGTTATCTACCTGACCAGAAAACCGACTTTATAAGGCAAACGAAACGCTGAGGTGGGCAATAGATGAGGGTATTGATATCGGATCTCGGGGCCGAAGTACCGAGATTGCGCACAGACTGCTGTATGGATAGCCAGTAATCTATCAAAATTCTGCGATTCAATGTCATTTATTGAAACTCCCATCAGATCAGATGTATAGCAGAGTTTTGTTAATAGCAGGTGAGCAGCATCCCAATCAAGGAGAAGGACATGTCGTACAGGAAAGCCAGGAGAGGGAAAAAAGCCACCCCAACCCCGCATGACCTTGTATTTAAGCAGTTTCTGACGCATCCCGAGACCGCCCGGGATTTTATGCAACTTCACCTTCCGGCCGGGCTGCAGGCGGTTTGCGACTTCAAAACCCTTAAACTGGAGTCAGGAAGTTTTGTTGAGGAAAACCTGCGTCCCTGCTTTAGTGACGTCGTTTACAGCCTGAAGACCACAACCGGTAATGATGGTTATGTGCATGTGCTTATCGAGCATCAGTCTTCCCCGGACAAACATATGGCCTTCAGGCTTCTTCTCTATGCTGTGGCAGCCATGCAACGCCACCTGGACGCCGGGCATAAAAAGCTTCCGCTGGTGATACCGGTATTGTTTTACACCGGTAAGCGCAGCCCTTATCCGTATTCAACCCGCTGGCTGGATGAATTTAGTGACCCGGTGCTTGCACAGAACCTCTACAACAAGGGTTTCCCGCTGGTTGATGTCACCGTCATTCCTGATGCTGAAATCATGGGACACCGCAGTATGGCGGCCCTGACTTTGATACAGAAACACATTCACCGGCGCGATCTGGCCGAGCTGCTGGATAATCTGGCTACGCTTTTGCAGACGGAACCCATGACAGGACAGCAGTTTGTTTCGGTGATAAACTACATTGCGCAGGCAGGCGAAACTTCAAACGCAGAAGCCTTTGTACGTAAATTGGCACGGCGAGTGCCTAAACATGAGGACGAACTGATGACTATCGCGGAACAGCTCGAACAGAAGGGCATCGAGAAAGGTAAACTTGAAGTTGCCCGTAATTTATTGCTGAACGGTATGGACCGCAGCACCGTCATGAGAATGACCGGTCTGACCGAAGAACAGCTGTCACAGCTTGACCACTGATCTTCCCCTGTTAGCCATTATGTTTTTGTTGTTACGCCTAGCCCCGTCAGACTAGAAAAATTCCATTCCCTCATACGGATGAGCCGTGCAGGCGCTGAGTCGGCTATCCAAATCCCCGTCATGAACTTCCAGCTTGTGTCCATCCGGATCTAAAAAATAGATCGATTTCCCTTCGCTTTTATTTGTTTTCCACTCCCTGACACCCGATGATTTCAGATGCTGCGCAAACTCATCGAAATCTCCACTCCGGATACTGAATGCGTAGTGAGTGTAATCCTCTCTGAGCGCGACGGTATCAGCAGAAAGGCACAGCCACAGATCCCCCAGAGAAAGATAGGCCCCTCTGGCCCATTTCGCCTTCGGCGTAAACCCGAGGGTGTTGACGTAAAAATTAAAGCTTCTTGCAACATCACTCACGGCGATAGTTATGTGATTCAGTCCGGTAAGCACATGTAACCTCGTAAGCAGGGTGGAGGATGTTATTGAGCCATAAAACTCTCCATGTTCAAACGGTTGTCTGTGATAATGCCAGCGGGAATATTATTGAAGTGTCAAAATGCCCATTGCAGAGGCATAAAAATCAGCAACGATAAATGTATTTACGACAACAGGGGTGTAGTTGTGCAGGATAATAAAAATAAGACCATCTGGCGTCGCATCGGGATTATTGCGGTGCTGTTGCCCGTCTGCTTCTTCTTTCCATTTATACTGCTGGTCATTGCCTGGCTGATATGGACTATCTATCAAGATCTGCAGGCTCCCTCGATCATTAGCGTTCCCCCTGCGCCGACCTGGCGTGATGTGAAAGCGGGCGATGAGGACTGGCTCAGTAAATTCTGCGCAGGCTGTGAGTCACCCGCTGAAGAGCAGTTCCTTCGTGCGATGGTCACCGCGTTCAATCTCACACCGGATAACGGAAAATTAATCTCCCCCGCACTAACGCTGGAAATGCAGGTAAGCGTAGGGAACTACCGCTTTGATTTTGTGGCGAATGGTCGTCAGGTGATTGAGATTGATGGTGCTGCATGGCACTCGTCCCCGGAACAGAAGGAGCGTGACCGCATCCGGGATGCATTTTCCGTTGGCGAGGGCTACAGGGTGTTGCGCATTCCGGCAAAAGTGGTTTTCAACACTCCCGACCAGGCCATCAGCCAGGTCAAGGCTGTCATGGTGGAGACGCCACACTATACCCGACCAGCCAGACCGCAGTCAGCAGCACCCCGCAAAAGCCTCTCCCAACACCTCAGTGCAATTGCTGACGGGGTGAACGCGCTGGACCGTTTCGTTGACGTTGCCAGTACGAAGCAGAAGGCACTGGCTGGCTTTAAGTCTGCCATCAGCACTGAGCAGATGTTACTCGAAGCATTGGTATCGGAAACGGAGCGTGACATCCGTCGTGATGCCATGCCGCCGTTAGCCCGTAAGAATTACGAAAATCTTATGGCGAAACTTGAAGCGCAAAACGATGGTCCGGTAAAAGCGTCGCGTGCAGAGATTTACCGGTGGAAAGCAATCACCAAACCCTCCCCCAACGAGGATCTGGAAATACAGGGGCAGATCGAAAGGGTGTATCAGGATGAAATGGCCCAGCGGAACCTGCGGATGATGCAGCTCAAACAACGCTGCGCCAATGACCCGGAGTTTGCGCGGCGTTTTCGCCTGAAAGTTGAAGAGACACATTTCCCTGAAGCAGACGTTATTTTTGGCGTGTGAACAGCGTTAAAACGGCTTCAGATGCGAAAAAGGCCGCCCCGTGGGGCGACCTCTTCCGGCACTTCCTTTTGCGACCATCTGTTATTTGTACAGTTCTGCGGTCATATGCACACGGTTATTGGTGTTGGCTTCGGTAATTTTATACTGATCGCCATGCTGTGCGGCCTGAGCGGCAACCTGAGCTTCGGCACCGTCCAGAGTATCGGCGGTAACAGAGATGCTCTGCGCGAAGCTTGCTGCTGACATCAGAGAAAGAGCGGCTGCGGCGGCGATGGTCATTGCTTTGATAGTTTTCATGGTCTTATTCCTTAGTTTGTATGGTTGAAAGCATGATTGCTTTCGATGGAAATAATGATAACCATAGCAACCATTATCATATTAACAATAAATTCTGGTATTGTGATCGTGCTAACTATAACGCTGATAGGGCATGCCTATAGGGGCGGTGTGCATTAAAGGAACATGCCCCGGCACACCCTCGCTCAGGCTAGACCTGACCATCTACAAAAATTTCCCACAGCTCCTCAACAGCCCTGGACATTCTCGCTGCTGGCCGAAAAAGCCTGATATCTATTGGCACCCACAGTGCGCTTTCTTTGCCCGCAGCAGCGGCAATCGTCCCGGCTTCGACATCCGGACCAGCGAGTGTTTCCGGCAGCCATGCGATACCGTCCCCGGCTCTGACCATTGCCAGCAATGTGGCCGCCAGATCGGCGGTGAAGGCGATATCCATCCCGCGCCTGGCTCGGTTTACCTGTGAGATATTCGCAAGGATTCTGCCCAGGCCAGATTCCGCAGAATAGGAGAGGAAAGGGAATTTTTTCCCGCCGGAGGCATGCCAGAGCGGCTGTCGGGTTGCCGGATCGCATTTTGCGTAAGGCAATAATGTTTCACGTCCGAGCCGGACGCTGAGGTATTTCGCGTCATCGAGGTTAATGTGCATGTGAGGGTGGTGGTAGCAAAGCAGAAACTGAGCGTCACCTTTTGCAATCATCCGTTCACAGGCACTCAGCGTGTCAGATAACAGGCGGAAGGATCCAAAACGAGCAATTTTTTCGTTGTTACGCATCAGCGCCGGGAAAAAAGAAAACGACAGGGAATGCGTAGCGGAAAAAATAACGTCTGGTCGGGTTTCTCCTGCCGCTTCGATGGCTTCGCTTCTCAGGGTGTAGAGCGCGCGGATAAGTTCCGGGATCTGCGTGACGAAAACTTCTCCCGCACGCGTCAGGCTGACGCCGCGACGGTTCCGCTCAAAAAGCGGCGTCCCCAGCCACTCTTCAAGCGAAACAATCCTGCGGCTGAATGCAGGCTGCGTCACATATCGTGAAGCTGCTGCCCGGGAGAAATTCAGTGACTGCGCCAGTGCAACGCAGTCCTCAAGCCATGTTAACTCCAGATGATGCCGATTTTGCATTACAGCCTGCCTCTTTGGCATTAGAACAGAATTCCCTGACTGCTTAGGATTGCATCAGACAGGACTCCGACGTCCTCGAATACTACGTTGGTGCATTATGCCGATAATTATCTGGCATGACATAACCCCTTTCACAGGCACTTAAGTTTGATGGCCATTAACTGAGAACCGCAGGAGAGAACATGCGTATCCTGGATGTTGTAGAAATTACCCAACCCATTGCTTCCCCTATCCGTAATGCGTACATCGATTTCAGCAAAATGACGACGAGCCTGGTTGCCGTTGTGACTGATGTTGAGGTGGGTGGACGCCGTGTAGTGGGGTATGGATTTAACTCCAATGGCCGTTACGGTCAGGGCGGTTTAATCCGTGAACGCTTCCGCAATCGTATTCTGGAAGCCGAACCGGGCAACCTGCTGAATACCAAAGGCGACAACCTGGATCCGCATAAAATCTGGGACGTGATGATGAGCAATGAAAAGCCCGGCGGCCACGGGGAACGCTCAGTGGCAGTCGGTACGCTGGACATGGCTATATGGGATGCCACCGCGAAAATCGCGGACAAGCCGCTGTTCCACTTGCTGGCGGAAATGAAGGGCGTAAAGGCTAATCCGCGCGTTTTTGTCTATGCGGCGGGTGGTTACTATTATCCGGGCAAAGACCTGAGCGCACTCCGTCAGGAAATGCGTGGTTATCTGAACCGTGGTTATAACGTGGTGAAAATGAAAATCGGTGGTGCGTCGCTGGAAGAGGACCGCCGTCGTATTGAGGCTGTTCTGGACGAAATTGGTAGCGAAGCGCGCCTCGCGGTAGACGCCAATGGCCGTTTCGATCTGGAAACCGGTATTGCTTACGCCAAAATGCTGCGTGAATATCCGCTGTTCTGGTACGAAGAGGTTGGCGATCCGCTGGATTTCTCCCTGCAGGCGGCGTTGTCAGAATTCTATCCGGGTCCGATGGCGACCGGTGAAAACCTTTTCTCTCACCAGGATGCACGCAATTTGCTGCGTTATGGTGGCCTGCGTCCGGATCGTGACTATCTGCAATTTGACTGCGCGCTCTCGTACGGTCTGGTGGAGTACCTACGTACTCTGGATGTGCTGGAACAGTTCGGCTGGTCACCGTCACGCTGCATTCCTCACGGTGGTCACCAGATGTCCCTCAACATCGCAGCGGGTCTCGGCCTGGGAGGTAACGAAAGCTATCCGGATCTGTTCCAGCCCTATGGTGGTTTCCCGGATTCGGTGAAGGTCGAAGATGGCCACATCATTATGCCAGAGCTGCCGGGTATCGGTTTTGAAGGCAAATCTGACCTTATTAAAGAAATGCGTTCGCTGGCGGAATAAGTCCTGCCGGTTATATCGCCTTGCTTCGCCTCTTTGTGTTGTCGGGGGGCGTTGTGGAAATAATTATGTTGTCCTGGTTTCTAAATAATAAATAAAAAATATATGACTGATATTTAAAAGGATCTGAATTCAGCTTCCCCCTACATCTGCTCCAAACGAGGAAATTATCATGAGAGGAAATACTCTTAAAGGTAATGCACTTATCGGAACAAAACGCTGGACAATAATATTACCTGCCGTCTTTATTATGTATACCATCTCTTTTTTCGACCGGGTCAATATCGGCATGGCGCTGCCCCATATTACCGCCGAAATGGGGCTTGACCCGGTTGCAGCTGGCTGGCTCGGCGGTGCATTTGCCTGGGGCTATGTCGCTACGCAGTTCACCGCAGGCTGGCTGGCACTGCGCTTTGGTTCCAGAAGAATCATTGGCGTCAGCCTGTTTCTGTTTGGTGCCTGCGCCATGCTGACCGGCCTGACGCGTAGCTTCAGCGAACTGGTCGCCATCCGCTTCTTTCTCGGGCTGGCGGAAGGTCCGATTCAGGCCGCAACGGCGATGTTTCTGGCTCAGTGGTTTATGAAGCCGGAGCGCGGACGTGCTTTCGGCATCTGGAATCTCAGCCTCGGTGCGGGCGCGTTTCTTGCCGGTCCGATCTCTGGCTGGATCCTTGCGCACCATAACTGGCGCATGATGATGATCATTGAAGGCGCGCCAGCGTGGCTGTTCTGCATCATCTGGTTTTATCTGGTGCCCAAAAGCATTCAGGCGGCAAGCTGGCTCAGCGCTGAAGACCGGGACCATATACAGAAAGATCTGGCAGCGGAGCAGTCGGGCTATGTCAAAGAGAAATCTGACCCATGGTGGACCATCCTGAAAATACCCGCGCTCTGGCTGATGCTAATCGGTTATTCGCTGCACAGCATGCTGGCGTATGGCTTTACGCTCTGGCTGCCGACGGCCCTCAAAGGTTACGGCACGCTCAGTGAATTTATGGTTGGCCTGATAAGCGGCATTCCCTTCCTGATGACCATGATCGGTATCTGGTATATCACCCGGCGTTCCGATAAGTACAACCAGGAACGGCGGCTGCATGCGGCCATCCCTACCGTTTTTTGCGGAATGGCTCTGTCGGCCGCAGCCTTTGTTCCGCTTGCTTACTACTGGGTGCAGATTGCCCTGTTCATGTTTGTCGGCCTGACCATGAAGATGCTGGTGCCGCTGGTCTATGTCCGGCTGACGGAAATCCTGCCGACGAAAAAAGCGGTGCCGGCGGTGGCATTCGTGGGGGCGTGCAGCAATTTCATCGGGCAGTTTGGCGGTCCGCTGGTGGCCGGATATCTGAAGCATCTGGGTGGCGGTACCGATATGACGCTGGCATGGAGCGTGCTCGGCCTGTTCTCTATCGTGGGCGGGGTGTTGTTTGCGCTTGCGGTGGGCCAGAAGGAGAGTGTCTGGGACATCAGGCAGGCGTTCCGGCCTCTTCCCGCCAGGGAATGACCCATCACAGCCTGCTCCCCGACACGGGGGCAGGCTGGACGTTGACGCAGAGGCGTGATGCGGACGTAACGGTGACAGATCCGGACAAGAGAGGTTGACGGTGTTGAATCAGTCGATCCCGTCTGGTACTTCTGCATGAACGGAGCTAATCCATTTTTATGTCGGGGAAAAAATGAAGTTTTATTGCAGCAAAGAATTTACTGGCTCTCAGGCCTGGGAATCGTTACCTGTTGCCAGTTTTGATAACACCAGCGTAAAGCTTCACTGGACCGATCAACCGTACAAGTGGCACATCAACGATGGACAGGAAGTTTTTGCTGTTATGGATGGTTGCGTCGAGATGCTCTACAAAGAAAATGGCGAGGTTAAAAGTAAGACGCTGCATACCGGTGATATTTTCTATGCCAGTGAGGGGACGGAGCATGTAGCCCATCCACAAGGAGCCGCCCGCGTCCTGGTGATCGAAAAAGAAGGTTCTGTTTAACCCCACTTCTGTTCACTAACCCGGGACGTGCTAAGCGCATTTTCGGGTTAAGACCACAAATCCCCCCGGCCTCAATCCTTCTCATTAACATACTAAACGATACATATGTGTTGACGGGGTTGCTTTGGCGTTATTAATATACCAATCGATACATATGTTATCAGGTCTGTTCGCACCCCTATTTCTGTCCAATTTACCTTTTAAGGATGTTTGTCGATGCAGTCTTCTCCTTTGTTAAACGCACCTGTCTCAAGCGAAGCCGCTGCAACTGAAGAGTTTCCGGTACCCGTTGGTTTTACCAGCGGGTACCGGACGATCAATGGCGTTAAATTGCACTACGTTAAGGGTGGGTCCGGCCCGCTGGTCTATCTGGTGCATGGTTTTGGTCAGAGCTGGTATGAGTGGAACCAACTGATGCCTGAGCTGGCAAAACGGTTTACGGTCGTGGCCCCCGATCTGCCGGGACTGGGACAGTCCGGCGTCCCGCATTCATATCGCGCCACCGACATCGCGCCCCTGCTATACAAACTGGCTGAGCAGTTCAGTGCGGGGCAAAAGTTCGATCTGGTGGCCCACGATATCGGAATCTGGAACACATATCCGATGCTGATCCAGCATCAGGACCGTATCCGTCGGGTTGTTTACATGGAAGCCCCGATCCCTGATGAGAGTATCTATTCGTTCCCTGCTTTCACTCCGCAGGGAGAATCGCTGGTCTGGCATTTCAGCTTCTTCGCTGCCAGTCAGCAACTTGCCGAGACTCTGATCAGTGGAAATGAGCGCGAGTTCTTTGAGCATTTCATCAAAGAGCATGCGAGCAACAAAGATGCCTTTACGCCAGAGCTGTTTGATCTGTATGCGAAGTCTTATGCCAAACCGCATTCGCTGAATGCCGCGTTCGAATACTACCGCGTCCTTAATCAGGGGGTGGCTGATAATAAAGAACTGTCAAAGAGCAAGATAAGCATCCCCGCGCTCGCCATCGGTGGCGGCGGGCAGGGTGGAATGGGGCAGTATCAAATTGACATGATGCGGCGCTTTGCAACCGATGTAACCGGAATGGTATTGCCGGACGGCGGTCACTGGTTACCGGAAGAATGTCCGGTTGCGCTCAACCAGGCGGTGACAGAGTTTCTAAGCTATTAACTTCACGACTTTTCATCTCATTCAGATAGAAGGATTATGACATGGAGATAGGAATTATTGGTCTGGGGGCGATGGCGCGCGCAATGGCCATCAACCTGGTCGCGGCAGGCAATCAGGTCAAATGCTGGAACCGCTCCGGCGGAGATGTGCCGGGAGTACAGATGGTGGATTCTCCCGCCGAAGCTTTTCAGGCTGACGCTGTGCTGACGATGTTATCGGATGATGCGGCGATACGCAGCGTGCTCCTCGAAGGAAACATACTCGCACAGGCGAAACCGGGCGTTGTGCATGTCGTGAGTTCGACCATCTCGGTGGCATTTTCACAGGAGCTGGCCGAACACCATCGCCAGGCAGGGATCGCCTATGTAGCTGCTCCGGTTCTGGGCCGACCCGATGTGGCAGCAAAAGGCGAGCTGAATATCCTGGCGGCAGGCGATCCGGCGGCATTACAACGTGTGCAGCCGCTGCTGGACGCAATCGGCAAGCGCACCTGGCAGCTCGGAGATAACCCACCGGGTGCGCATGCCGCCAAAATCGCCTGTAACATGATGATTGCGATGGCAATTGAATCGATGGCCGAAGCTGTTGCATTGACGGATGCCAATAACGTTCCACGCAGTGACTTCTTTGAACTGATGCTGGGCACACTGTTTGGTAGCCGTTCGTATCAGGTCTATTCGGCGATTATCACTGAAGGAAAATACCAACCGGGCTTTAGAGCTGAGTTGGGACTCAAAGATCTGCGTCTGGCGTGCGAGGCGGCACAGAATTTGGCGGCACCGTTACCTGCTCTGGCGGCCGTGCATGGACAGATGCGCAAAGCCGTCGAGGCGGGAGGCGCAGACCGTGACTGGTCGATCATGGCTGATTACACACTACGAGAATCGCGTGGATGAAGTAGAAATGATGATAGCGTTGCCGGACAGCGGTGATTTGATTCTCAATGGCGTCATCGCTTTGAAAAACGTCCGGCCTTGCTTTACCGTATATCCCCTGGAATAAATCACATGCAGGAAAATCTGTTGGGCACACCACTTACTCTCGCTGAAGAACTGCGCCAGGTGGTCAGCACCTTTGTGCGGCAGGTTCGCGTTGCCACCGATACGGTGCGTAATTCCCAGCATGAAACCCTGGAACTTCTGGAAACCCACGGCCCGCTGTCAATTGCTGACCTGGCGCGTTTGCGCGGCGTTAAGCACCAGAGTATGCGTCTGGTCATTAATGAACTGGAACAACAGGGCAATGTGCTGCGGCAAAAAAATGTGCTGGATTCACGAGCGTTGCTCATGGTGCTCAGCGAAGCGGGTAGCCAGCAACTGATGGCTGCACGCGCAAGGCGTGCCAGCTGGATTGCTAACGAAATCACGTCAAAGCTGGATGAGCAGGCACAGCAAGACCTGAAAAAGGGCCTTGAGGCGCTACGTAAACTGCTTTAAGACGGGATTTGTGTTTGCTGGAGTTGAGCAATAACGTTGCTCAATGTGTTCATTCCCCAATGCTCAACGTACTGACCGTTTTCAAGGCGAACCATATCAATCACCTCTATGGTCACGGTCAATCCGGTGGGCGCGATGCCCATTAATGTGCCGCTGTGCATGCCAGTGATACGTTTTCGGGTGGTCACCCAATCACGTTCAGCCACCTGTTCTTCAATAGTGACAGTGAGTCCGGAAAATGCCGGACGGAGCAGTCGATCAAACGTCCGCCACAGACTTTCACGATCGTCGGGAACCCCCGGAGCGGCAGACCGATTGATAAAGTTTACGGCGACAAGCTGATCAAATGCCTCACGGTTCCCGGCCTCAATCACCTCATGGTTAAAGCGACATACTGCAAGTTTGTTGGTTTGTGTCATACGCCCCCCTGATATATACAGTCTAACTGTATATATCAGGGGCGGCTTCGGCAAGTCTTAAGTGCTGGTCAGGCGGCGCTGTTATACCCGGTAGCCGGGAGCAGTGTTTTACTCCCTTTCAGGGTAAAGAGGGACATCGCGGTAAAACACAGCGTGATACTGCCCAGAATCAGGTATGCCTGGTGGAAACCAACGGTGTCATACATCCGTCCTACCCACGCCGACAGCACCACCCCCGAAAGCTGTTTCGATAAATTAAAACCAATCAGGAATAACGTAGCCGAGAGTTTCGGGTTAAATGCCGAAGAGATGTATTTAAAGGTCCCAACCAACAGGAACGGCACTTCAAACATATGCAGCATTTTTAAAATCACCACTTCCACCGCCGACGTGGCAAACGACGATCCTAAAATACGCACGGACATAATTATCCCGGCGGTTAACAGGGCGTTTTTCGCACCGATTCGGTTAACGATAGCGGGTGCACAAAACATAATCAGTGCATTGAGTAATTCCCCGCCCGTGGTGACAAAACCAAAAACTTCGGTCCCGCGTTGTGGGCTGGAGAAAAAGCCTTTAAAGAAGTTGGCAAACTGCTGGTCAAAAACGTCATAGACACTGGCGACGCCCACGACGTAAATAATAAAGCCCCAGAAGCGTGGCATCCGCAGCAGCTCAGCGGCGGTACGCATCGAAAAGGCCTGGCGGTTAGCGCCCAGCGCGTCGATAACCTGCTCGCTGTGACTGCTTTCTGGTCGGGACAACCACAACAATGCGCCAAGGACCAGTGCAAAACCGGAGGCAATCCAGAAGGTTATGTTGGGGTCGATACCGAACAATATCCCGGTGATTGAAGCGCACAATGCCCAGCCAATACAGCCAGAAACGCGAACTCTACCGTATTCGAAACGGTTGGCGCGGCTGACGCGCTCAATATAAGCTTCTACCGCCCCGGATCCGCTGGAGAAGACAATTCCCAGATAGATCCCGCCCGCCAGCGAGCCGATAATAATATTCATCTGGAGCAAAGGGGACAGGACAAAAATAAAGAAGGGGGCAAACAGGATCAGTAAGACCGTAATGGTCCACAGCAGGTGTTTGCGTAATCCCAGCTTATCGGAAATCAGACCAAACACCGGCTGGAATATAATCGCGAATAGCGAAATAGAGGAGAAAACAATCCCCGTTTCTGTTTTGGTTAAGTGATTAACTTCCGCCAGCCAGACCGGGAAAAAGGGATAATAGGCCGACATAATGAAGTAGTAGAAGAAAAAGAACAGCATAAAGTAGATAAAATTATGCCGTTCTCTTGGTGTGAGTTCAGAGAGTTTCATTGTGACTTTTCCATATTATTATGCCTGTAGGGTAGGGGGTTCGCACCCCCGATTATTATTGGAAATGAATCGTTAACTGATATTGCCATTGTGTTTCGAGCAGCAACCATTGCGGCAGTACGCTGGGTGTCCAGGAATCATCACCACCAACGCCCATATGCTGGCCATCAAGCGTTATCCAGACACCGTTTTCCGGCTGCATCCAGTGCCAGTGGTCAGTCTCCATTAATTGCGCGGTGCTGTAGGGGTGTACGGAGAAGTGGAAATCCCCTGCCACGTGCCAGCGCCCCCAGTCCAGTACTTTGCTGTCGCAACGCAGTCCGTTTTCGCTGGGGAAAATGTATGGCGTGCTCATCTCCTCCAGCGGCAACGTCCAGCGAGAGAAACAGGCGCTGGTACGACGATCCGGGTAGTTCTCATGCGGGCCAAAACCCAGCCACGAGACCGGCGTACCCTGGTCCGGGACCTGGAAATTCAGTCCAACGCGTGGCAGTGGCGGCAGGGTACCTGCACGTTCGCCATCAATCGCCAGATGCAGTTTGCCTTCGGCATCAAAGGTCATCCGCCAGTGGCTGACAATCACCACCTCGTCACCACTCAGGTAGTGCCAGCGGCTATCAATCACCACGTCATGGGCCAGCGTCTGTGCCTCACATTGCACACAGCGTGCGGTGAGGGTGTACAAACCGGCACTTTTCCAGCGTTCTATCCAGGCATTGGGATCGATGCGCTCGACCTCGCTCACGCCGATGTCATTATCCAGTGGTGCACGCACAAACTGGTCGCGCAGTGGGGTGAGCAGTTGCTCGGCACCGTCCACCTGCCAGTGGGTCAGCAGACCGCTTTCACGGTCGATCACCCACTGTTGTGATCCGGAGCGTACCGTCCACGCACGGCTGCTGCTCTCCAGCACGGGTGCCATTCCTGCCGATGCCGGAGCAGGTAAAACCAGCGGGGCGGCGAGGGCAAACTGCTGCCAGGCGGCACGATGACCGGCATCAGACCAGACAGTCGCCTGCGGCTGGATAACTTCCAGCGTCAGCCACACCGCTTCGGCACCTGCTGGCAGCGTAAGCGCCTCGCACAGCGTCAGTTCACACTGGCCTTCGGGACGAAGCTCAAGCGTCACGCTGCCGTGGGCAACGGTTTCACCAGCCGCCTGCACCTGCCAGTGCAGCACTTCGTTATCTGTCGCGCGGAACAGGTATTCGCTGGTAATGCTGATACGCAGCGGGTTTTGCGCCAGCAGAGCAAACTGGAAATATTGCTGCGCATGTTTGGCTTCAATCAATGAAGGGTGCGGGCGGCGGTCAGGGAACACCAGACCGTTCATGCAGAACTGACGGTCGTTCGGTTTATCCCCAAAATCACCGCCGTAGGCCCATCCCGTGCTGCCATCGTCAAAGGTTTTGCTGATGGCCTGATCGGCCCAGTCCCAGATAAACCCGCCCTGCAGGCGCGGGTAGTCACGAAATGCCTGCCAGTAATCGGCAAAATTGCCCAGGCTGTTGCCCATTGCGTGGGCGTATTCACACAGGATCAGCGGGCGCTGCTCGCCAGGCATACTGATCCACTTTTTGATCCCCCATTTAGGCACCGCAGGAATCAGGAGATCGTTTTCTACGCGGGCATACATCGGGCAGAGAATATCGGTTGTCGTGCTGTTGGCCCCGCCGCCTTCATACTGCACCGGGCGTGACGGATCATTACGCTTGAGCCAATGGTACATCGCTTCATGGTTGCTACCACCGCCGGATTCATTACCCAGTGACCAGATAATAATCGACGGGTGGTTACGGTTGTTCTGCACCATCCGTGTGACGCGGGCGCTGTAGGCTGGCAGCCAGGAGGGATCGTCGGAAAGACGACTCATTGGCACCATGCCGTGCGTTTCGATATTGGCCTCATCAACCACGTACAGGCCATAGCGGTTACAGAGCTCATACCAGCGCGGCGCATTGGGGTAGTGTGAGCAGCGTGCGGCATTAAAGTTGTTCTGCTTCATCAGCAGAATGTCCTGCACCATGTCTTCTTCGGTAACAACCTGACCACGCTGGTGGTGATGCTCATGTCGGTTGACGCCGCGGATCAGCAGCGGTTTACCGTTCAGTTTCAACAGGCCATTGCTGATTTCGACCCGGCGAAAGCCGATATCCCAGGCTTCAGCTTCGATCAGTTCATCGCCGCGCCACAGGGAAACCACTGCCCGATAGCAGTTCGGTGTCTCCGCACTCCACAGCGCCGGGCGTTCTACCGGCAAACGCATTACGGCGCGTTCTGCATAGTTGCCGCGCTCATCAATGATCGGCGAACCGGGTTGTTGCTGATGGCTGGCGACCCGCTGCGTGTCATGCCACAGTTCAACCTTAACTGTCAGTTTTTCCAGCAGCTGCGCCGGAGCGGCAACAGTGACATTGACCTCCAGCCCGGCGTCACGATAAAGCGCATCGAGCTGCGGGGTGAGTTGAACATCACTCAGGTGCAACGTTGGCTTATTCAGCAGCCAGACAGAACGGAAAATCCCGCTCATACGCCACATATCCTGATCCTCAAGCCAGGTGCCCGCGCTCCAGCGCATCACCATCACGCAGATACGGTTATCTCCTGCCCGCAGCTGGTTGCTGAGATCGAAGGCCGCAGGCAGGCGGCTGTCCTGCGAGTAGCCCACCCATTCCCCGTTACACCACAGATGAAAAGCGGAGTTCACACCATCGAAGATGATTTGCGTCTGTCCTTCGCTCAGCCAGCTTTCGTCCAGGGTGAGCGTCAATGAATAGCAGCCGGTCGGGTTGTCTTCGGGGACGCGCGGTGGGGGAGTGTCGATGGGGTAACGGACATTGGTATAAACAGGGGCGTCATAGCCCTCCATCTGCCAGTTAGAGGGGACCGGCGTACTGCTGCTGTCTGCCAGATCGCTTTCCAGCCAACGGGCATCCACCTCAAACGGGCTACGGGCATAAGAAAACTGCCACTGCCCATCCAGCAGGCGGCGGTATGCTGAGGGCTGATTATCCTTTGCGCAGTCAACGTCGCGCCAGCTGGCGAAAGTCGGATGGGCTGGTAAACGGTTAAGATGCGTAATGGTTTGGTTTTGCCAGTCTTCACGGACAAGCACTTCATGAAACAAAGGGGCCCGGGAGGTACTGGAATCGTGTTGATGCATATGCATTCCTGATGGATAAATGGAAATGTCATTCGCTAGACAAGTTGGGGTGAGTTATCAGATATTTTGTTTAAATCCACAATATTGGCGGAGGCGAAACTCACTATCGATCACGAAACACGACGGAATTGGCGGATTTTTGTCGTCAGTTAGACATAAAATGTTAGCGGACGACATTACTGTCGAGGAAAAAAGGAGAAGACGATGCAGCGCCATACGGCAACATTAGAAGATGTGGCTCGCGCAGCGGGAGTGTCTGAGCAAACCGTTTCAAGAGTATTGAATAAACCTGATGTGGTATCTGAACGTACCCGCGATAAAGTCATCCGTGCGATGCAGGCGTTGCACTATGTGCCAAATCGCTCGGCACAATTACTGGCGGGAAAGTCCGCACCGTCGATTGGCTTGATTACCGCGTCCTTGACCTTGCATGCGCCATCGCAAATCGCCGCCGCAGTGAAAAGCCACGCGGGTATACATCAACTGGAAGTGGCGATTGCTATGCCAGTAATGGCAGATTACGCCTCACTTCAGGCGCGGCTGAATGAGTTCCGCGCGCAGAATATTCGCGGTGTAATTATAAATTTGCCGCTGGAAGGCAGCATTGCCGAAAAGCTGGTGAGCGAAAACCCGGATATTTGCTGTCTGTTTTTGGATATCTCGCCGGAGACCGATGTTTGCTGCGTGCGGTTTGATCATCTTGATGGCTGCGGGGCCTGCGTAACCCACCTGTGGGAATTAGGGCATCGGGAGTTTGGGCTACTTGCCGGGCCGGAAAGTTCGGTTTCGGCACGCATGCGCCTGAGCAGTTGGCGTGAAACGCTGCATCGGCTGGGGGTGAGCAACGCCGTGACGGTCTTTGGTGACTGGAGTGCGGCCAGCGGCTGGCACAAGGCCTTCGAATTGTTGCATCAGTATCCGCGGATCAGCGCGATTGTCGTGGCGAACGACCAGATGGCCCTCGGCGTGTTAAGCGCACTGGCGCAACTGAATCGCACGGGGAGCAGGGCGGTTTCCGTCACCGGCTATGACGATACGGCGGACAGCCTCTATTTTCAGCCGCCGCTCACGACCGTTGCGCAGAATTTTAATAAGCTGGGTAAGCGGGCCGTTGAATTGTTAATCCAGAAGATGGCGGCTCCGCAGATAAGGATCCGCGAATTGTTGCCGACGCGTTTGGTTATCCGTCAGTCAACCTGGTCCAGGGGTGGAGATACCGCAGATGAGAAAGAAGCTGTCATTGCGCAATTGAAATCGCTGGTGGAAAAACTGTGAAAATGTCGCGTTCAGGTCATGTGGTTGAGAGGGAGCGGTGCGGGTCAGGTGTATATTGCAGCTGATTTTGAACACGTAGCTCCCTAACTGACTCCATATGAAACCGTGACCAGGAGATGCCATACAGATGTAGTCGTTCTCACCAGGCTGTCAGTCCTGACTCAAACGTATTTCATGCAGGTATTTTGTGACGGGAACTGAGGAAAGGAGAATGTGGATCCCTTTTAATTCCTAACCAAGGCGGCATACCGCTGAATTGCCGACTTGTGGTTATTGCCAGACTAAGTGGTAACGTAGTTATCTGTTCCAATAGTCAGTATCTATATCGTTTTGCACACTATAATTTTAGCTGGCTGCCCAAAACATTATCTGCTTCCTGTAAAGCAACATCCAGTCCCGCTGAAGGGGTAAATGTCAGTTCGCCGAAAATAACCATGCCATTTAGCAGGTAGAAGTCAACCCTGACAAACTTAAAATCAGATGCTAATTTAATGGCGTAATCTTTCATTATATCAAAACCATCAGGCATCTTTGGATGCTGATTTTCATTGATTAATTTAATCGTGTCCTCGAAAGGAAGAGGGTTCCAGTTCATGTCAAAATAATAGAACTTAGGTGTTCCTTTGTCTCGTCCTACGCAAACCATTACCGCGTAGGGTTTACCATTGAAACAGTAAAATTTATAATCGTCAGGAAAGCCACCGCGTTCATTTTCAATGAACTTTTCACATAGGATTTTTCTTTCTATCTTTCTATATTGTGGCTCAACAAAATTTGCCGAGTAGTCCTGTTTTAACCATTCAGTGAGTTTTTTGTTTGTTTTCTCAACGTCCATGGATGATTTATCATTGCATATTATGTTATATCCTGCTCCATGGTTGCATTTAAGTGCAAATTTTTCAGGTAACGCATCGTAATCTATATCTTGTGGCTTATCATACACGCCGTAGAGGACATTAAGGATTTCACCACACCCTTTAGAGGAAACATACTCCCTGACCTTATATTTATCAGCACATCTCGTGTAAATATCATTGTTAAGTTCATTGAACTTAAGCCATTGAATTTTCTCATTAAAGCTGGTGGGGTTTGATAAGTTTAATTTTCGCTTGAACCTGATAAAGTAGTGAGCTTTAGCATAAAACTCAGGGAAGGTGTTAGCGCTCATTTGCAGAGCCGATCTAACTGTTTGCTTGATCATTCTCATTTTAATACCCTTGGATTGAAAATATTAAGGTGCATTTTGATGATTGTTTTATTTCCGAAGAAATAATTAAGTAAAGTGCAAGACAAAACCTCTACAATCAAAAAGCAATAGGCAGCGCCATTAATCCCAAATGTACTAATCATCATCCAGGACAATGGTATTGTTAATATGCAACATAAAAACATTTTCTTAGCCAGGTAACTATACCCGGACTCTTTTATTATATACCTGTAACAAATTGTCCCTAACGCAGAGAACATTGTGGCAATAATTATGATGGGGATGATATTAATTGAAGCTATATAATTATCTCCATATAGTAAATGTACAAAAAAATCACCAAAAAGATAAAATCCGCATAAAGCGATAAGAGAAATCAGGATGACAATTCGATTGATTTTAATCAGTAGCTTATCGATGGTTGCCTGGTCTTTTTCATTATATATCTTTGAGAAGAAACTCGTGATTAATGCCAAAACAATGAATGACCAGGCGCCTCCTATTGTTAATGCGACGCTATAAATCCCCAGGTTTGAGTAAGAAAGTATCCTGGTTAAAAAAATACCCGATATCTGAGTGTATATGTCTACTGACAGGCTCGATAAAATTAACGTCCCCCCGGTGTATAGCATGTACCTGTTATACACTCCAGCACCTTTGCTGTTGTCTTCGATTTTTGTCGTGTATTTAAAATATATCAGGCGCATGACATAAGGGATGAGGGGGATTATGATAATGGGTATTGTGAAATAGTAAACCGGCATTTCGAAGTGCGAGATGCTGAATCTGATTAATAACGCAAAAGACAGCCCAATCACATTGGTTATTGTGTTGATCTTTGACTTTAATTGAGTGTTGTTGTAAATGGAAAAGAAATCCATCACGATGTAGTATGTGGCAATGCAATTGGCCACGCCAAATAAAAACACAATTGAATCAGTGAATAAGTAGAGATAAATTAAAATTGAACCTGATGACAGGAGAAAGAGGACCCGCCGTTGGTTCTGAGTGTGTATCGCCATTGCGATTCCGGATTTTGTTCTCTCACTCATGCGTTTAAATAGAATATTCTGACCACCAAACCATGATAATGTTTGCACGAATATAAACAGCGAGGTTGAAATATTTATTTTCCCAAAGTTTTCAGGCCCAATGTACTTCGCCATAAGTGAATTGATATATATCAGTCCGATAATGTTGACCGATTTTTCTAACATGATCCATATTGCGTTAGAGTACATTTCATGTCTCTCATATGTATAGTTATTTTTGTTGTTTACTTATGAACAAAATGTATATTTATCTGATAGGCTGCTATTTATTCAGATGGATATATATTTTCACTCATTGTTTTACGCATTTTATTTGGTGGGTAGTGTGGTTGTTTATATAAAAATAGTGAAGTCCATTTTCAATAAATCAGATTAATAGCAATGACACCCTTATAATAAGTCCGCATGTTAGTCGTGTTTTATGGTCAGATGCCGCGATGAATGGGATGATGCTCTTCGGGAGTATACTTTTCACTGGATCTGTCGTCAGCATTCTGATCCTGATATTGTTTACCCCCTGTTTAAATAAGGGGTGATCTGCACGCCCATCGGTTTACTCACAGCACATAACAATGTTGCTGCGAGCCTCTATGTTAATTGATGATTTTATTTTTACGCAGGGAAGTGACGACTGGTCTGAATTAAAATCTCACTTAATAATAAATCATTAATGTGATGCGGGTGTTATGAATACACATTAATAATCACGCGTAACCCAAATGGTCAGAATCTGGCAATGGCTTTGCTGTAAGCGCTGGTACTAAGATAAATCGCAGAAGCCGACCATTAAACATTAAAGGAAAATAAAGTAACTGCAATAATGGTTATCAATGTGCCATGGGAGGGGCCTCGTGAGGGTTGTGAAAAGCCAGGGTGTAATACCGACGATTGTTACTTTAGATTGGGGGTAATAAGGCAATGAAATCCCACATGGCAGGAATCTGAAGACCTTACGTTACCGAACAGTTCTGACCTGAGTGTCATTATAATGCCTGTGACGTAACTCTCTGTAATTATGATGATTTTTTGAGTGTTTAAGCCTGCTTTTTTTTATTCTTCGTATCCATCCATATCATGGCCTATCACCTCTTTCTCACAATCGCTATAAGATAATCACTAAATCAAATATCCTTGCAGTGGTGCCTAAAAGAGCCGTTATGTGTAGTGATCTGAGTCTGAAAAAAATATTCAGGCTTGTTTATGACGTTATGTCCAGATTCTGAAAAACATTGAAAATCACTAAAAATCCTTCTTTAAAAACCGGAGGTTAGAGATTTTAATATTCTGCGTGGCGCTATTATATCAATCGGGAAACTACGCTATGGAAAGTAAATCAAGGCGTCAGAAAGGAATAGTCAGATACCGGAATAAGGTTGTCATTGAGTATGCATTGTCAGCATTTCTCGTATTTTCGGAAAGAGGCTATATTCTTTTGAACTTAATAGGCAGATAGTGCCAACCAGGACGAAGACATTTTCTTGCAGGCTACCTGATACCGCGATGTCTGTTTTATTTTCCCTGCCTGCGCCCTGGTTCCTGAACATGTTTTATCCATGAGTAGTCAAGATCTGATTAAGTAAATGGATGCAGATTCGACACCGATGAATATCGGATCTCCTCTCTCCATTGGTACCAAAAATTAATAGAGTCATTGCAACCGAAAACGGTGATTTCCAGCCAATCGCTGGAAGATGAAATTAGAAAAATTCGATATCGTTTCGGCATTGGTGATGTGCTGATGGTTGCGCGTTCGCCTCAGGTAAGAGGGAAAATCATGCTATTCAGGCACGGGTTAGGCCAGCAAGTCATTATCAATACCTGGCACCAAAACACGGAAGCTTGCGAACCGTTTTTCAACTTATCGATCAGGCCTGTAAGCGTGGGGCAACAAGGCTCACTGGCTGATTACACAGGAATCATGGCATGATAACGGCTATCAAACATAAAATCATCACCGCCGAATCAGATGAAATCGATTTGGGGCGCGCGTACGGTGAGCTGCTTGATCATCGTAAATTGATTATTGGCGCGGCAATCGTTTCCACGATGCTTGCGGTAACCTATGCGTTATTCGCCACGCCGGTTTATCAGGCAAATGCGATGGTTCGGATTGAGAAAAATCAGGGTAATGCCATCCTCGAAAGTATTAACCAGATACTGCCGGATACGCAGTCCGTTGCTAAACCCGAAATGGCTTTGCTGCAATCGCGCATGATCCTCGGAAAAACCGTAGAGGATTTGAACTTACAGGCCGTTATTAGTCAGAACTATTTTCCGCTATTTGGTCGTGGCTGGGCAAGAATGACCGGAGAAGTGCCGGGCAAACTCAGTATCAGCCGGTTATATATGCCGCGGACCAGCAAAGATGTCCCGCATATGACCTTGACGGTTTTGGACAACAACCGCTTTCATGTTGAGGGGGATAACATTCAGTTTGATGGTGAAGTGGGTAAGCTCGTGACCCGCGATGGTATCGCTCTGAATGTTGACAGCATGAATGCTCAACCGGGTACCCAGTTCACCATTCAATATGTCTCACGCCGGGCCGCGATTGCTACTCTGCAGGATGCCTTCAGCGTGGAGGATCAGGGTAAAGATACCGGGATCCTGCTGCTGAGGTTGAGCAGTGATGATAAAGACAGGGCAGGTTCGCTCCTCAACAATATCACCCAGAACTATTTAGATCAGAACGTTATCCGGCAAGCGGCCCAGGATTCACAAAGTCTCGATTTTATCAGTCAGCAACTGCCGCAGGTGCGTAGTGATCTCGATACCGCAGAAGACAAACTTAATCATTACCGTAGTCAGAAAGACTCAGTGGATTTATCACTTGAGGCAAAATCCCTGCTTGATCAGACGGTGAATGTTGATAGCCAGCTGAATGAGCTTGCTTTCCTTGAAGCTGATATTTCCAAGCTGTATACCAAAGGTCATCCAACCTATAAGACGTTACTTGAAAAGCGTCAGACCTTATTGCAGGAACGCGATAACCTGAATAATCGTGTCGCCGAAATGCCCGCGACCCAACAGGAAGTTGAGCGACTGAGCCGCGATGTGGATTCTGGCCGCGCGGTTTACATGCAGCTGATCAATCGTCAACAAGAGCTGGATGTATCGAAGAACAGTGTCATCGGCAGTGTGCGTATTATTGACACTGCCGTCACACAACCTAAACCTGTCCAGCCACAAAAACTGATGGTTGTTGTCACCGGTCTGGTTTTTGGTTTGATGTTTGCACTACTTGTAATCGTGCTGAAAATTTTGCTGCGCCGCAGAATTGCCTCTCCTGAACAGCTGGAAGAGCAGGGTATTAGCGTTTATGCCAGTATCCCGCTGTCCGAATGGCTCAGTAAACTGAATAACCGCGGGAAAGCAAAACGCTTCAAAGGGAAGAACTCCGTTTCAGAGAGCAAATTTCTGGCGATCGAGAATCCTGCTGATATTGCCATTGAAGCCATGCGCAGTCTGCGTACCAGCCTTTACTTTGCCATGATGCAAGCCAGAAACAATGTTCTGATGATCTCTGGTCCCACACAAAATGCGGGTAAGACATTTATTGCCAGTAATTTAGCGGCAGTGATGGCTCAGTCAGGCAAGAGGGTGTTATTTGTTGATGCAGATATGCGCAAAGGTTATGCCCACAAACTGTTTAACCATACGGGCACGCAGGGATTGTCGGACATTATCACTGGCGCAGTGAACCCAGCGGAGTTAGATAAGAAGATCCCCTGCGCAGCATTCGATTTTATTGCCCGCGGGAGTGTTCCGCCGAATCCTGCGGAATTGCTCTCTCATAAAAGATTTGAAGGATTTTTAGCCTGGGCATCCAACAATTATGATCTGGTCCTTGTTGATACTGCACCGATTCTGGCCGTCACTGATGCAGCCATTATTGGACGCCATGCCGGTACGTCGATGCTGGTGGCACGGTTTGAGGTTAACACGCTCAGGGAAGTCGAAGTCAGCATTAAACGTTTTGCAAGTGCAGGGGTGGAAATTAAAGGATGCGTTCTTAATGGCGTGGTCAATAAAATGAGTAGTTATTATGTCTACGGATATAGCCCATATAACTACACCTATGCAGAAGAAAAAAATGGACGATAGCTGTGAGTAAATGCAATTGCCGTCCTAAGAGAGTGCTTTTAAACGCTAAACTCAATGGTTAAGGGTTTTCCTATGCGTAAAACTATCTTCGTAGTGATTTTAAGTGGTAAAAATTACAAAGACTCACGCGTACTGAATTGCATGATGAACAGGACCTATGCTGATACGGATCTTCTGATTATCAACCGGGGACCTAATCCACTACAATTTGATAAAGATTTTATTCATACGCTGGGCTTTTTTGTGAATAGTATCGATATTAAAGAGTCGATTGGTGACCTGCCGCTCGGTGAAGTCTGCAACGACGTCATCAGGGGTAGTGAAAGGTACGAGCGATTTATTTTCTTTGATGATGACAGCATTCTGAACAAAGAATATATAAAAAGACTGGATCGTTATCATGAAAATGGTGTGGATTTACAGATACCGAGTATCCGGGGCCGACTGGATGGGAAAGTATACTATCCCATCATTAACGATTCGGTATGCAAAACCAGTGATGGCCTGAAGATCAATACTGAAGTAAACGTAAAATCATTAGGTTTAGGTCTGGTGATCTATCGCTCTTTGGTGGAGAAATTTTCTGCAATAAGTACGAGCGTATTCGACAGCCATTTTACACTGAATGGTTGTGATACCGGATTTTTTAGTCGGCTCGAATTGCTGAAAATGGAAAAGATTGATGTAGCAATACAGGTGGTTAATACACTTAATTATTCACTGGCGCAATCCCACGATTTAACCAGTAAATGGCGCTTGCTGGACAAGATACGGGACGGATTCTTATCCGTAAAAGTCAGTCGCTTTCGCTATTGAAATGAATTCATTGTTAATGATGCCTTTACGGAAGAACGGGTTGTGCATTTTTAAGATTTTTTCAGCAAATACGTAAAATAAAATATTCAGTGATGTAATTGATTGGATTTACTTTATATGACTACTTTACAGCAGCGCATACACTTTAACGCCGCCTTGTTAATCTCTCTGGCATTGATTCATTTTATGGCGCACTCGCCACTGGCAGCGATTACTGCGAAAAATCTCAATCTGGAGATTGCTGCAGATATTTGCCTGTCTGTCATTTGGCGCGGGCTATGCCTGTAAATTATGCAGCAAGATAACAGGATGAAATCATGGCAACAAAACCCGTTGTGAGTATTTATAGGGAAGAAGAAGATGGCGTTGAGGTAAGCCGACTCTGCGCAGAGTTGCTTGACTCGCGCCATTTGATTCTGGGCATCACCACTGGTTTTATGCTGCTGGCTTTGGGCTACGCCTTTCTATTGCCCGCCACGTACCAGGCAAATGCGCTGATTCAGGTTGAACCCGAACCGACCAACACTGTTCTGGCCAGCCGCAGCAGCCTGATGCCAGACGGTAAGCCGGTCTCTTCAATTGATGTGAAGCTGTTACAGTCAAGACAGATTATCGGTGAGACAGTGGATGACCTGAATTTGCAGGCCGATGTACAACCAAAGCGTTTACCGATAATCGGTAATGCGCTGGCGCAGCTGACGGGTGAAACCGGGGGTGAAATTGATGTAAGTCAGCTCTATCTCCCCGGGGCAACGGACGATAAAACTGACCAGGCAACATTAACGGTGATTGATAGCCATCACTATCAGGTTGACTATCATAATAAATCATTCATTGCTGAAACCGGCAAAGTAGCCGGTCAGGCGGGGATGAAGATTCTGGCAGACAGAATTAGTGCCTTGCCTGGCGCGCAATTTATCGCAACTTATACTTCGCGACTAAATGCAATCAACGCGGTGATGCGTAATCTGACAGTGCTGGACCCTGTCATGAATAGCGGCATGCTGACTCTGACACTGACAGGTAATAGCCGCAGTGAAACCATTAAGATCCTGGATAATATCGCATCGCATTATCTGAGCCAGAATATCAGCGAGCAGGCGGCGCAGGATAGTCAAAGCCTGGAGTATTTAGATCAGCAACTGCCGATTGTCCGCAGTGATTTAGATCACTATGAAGATAAGCTCAATGCCGCCAGAGAGATCAATGGGACGGTTGATCTGCCGTTAGAAGCACAGTCTGTTCTTGACCAGTCGGTAGCCATTGATAGCCAGCTGAATGACCTCACCATCAGCGAGTCTGAAATTGCGCAGCTTTATACCAAAGATCATCCGGCTTATAAGACCCTGCAGGAAAAACGTAACACGTTGCTGACAGCAAAAGCGAAATTGAATGAGAAGATTTCTGGCATGCCCCTTATCCAGCAGGAGATATTGCGCCTGACGCGGAACGTGGATGCTAAACATGATATCTACATGCGTTTGCTGGCAAGGCAGCAGGAACTGAAAGTCGCCATTTCCGGCGCGATAGGCAACGTCCGCATTGTCGATAGCGCGGTTGATGATTCCGAATCACTGTCACTACAAAAACTCATTATTGTTTTTCAGGGCCTGTTATTGGGAATTTTTGTCTCAGCGACAGTGATCTTTATCAGAATAGCGATGAATAAGGCCGTGGAATCGTCAGATGAGTTAGAACAACGCGGCATGGCCGTGTATTCCAGTATTCCGTATTCGGAATGGCTGGAAAAAAGGAATCGGAAAAAGTCCTGCCAAATGTCTTCGGCTTTTCTGCTACGTGAAAATCCTGACGATTTGGCAATTGAAGCAATGCGCAGCCTGCGTACCAACATGTATTTCGCCATGCTTGAAGCACGTAACAACATCCTGATGATTTCGGGTGCTAGCGCGAGCGCAGGGAAAACATTCGTCAGCACTAACTTCAGTGCAGTAATTGCACAAACAGGAAAAAAAGTGCTGTTGATTGATGCAGATTTACGCAGGGGGACTGCACATCAAATTTTCAATATCCCGGGTAAGGCAGGGTTAGCGGAAATACTTGCGGCGGATTATCCGATCTCAGCAGTTCTGCCGGTCGAAATCAGTGACAGCCTGCACTTTATCGCTCGTGGCAAAGTTGCTCAGGGTTTCACCGAACTCCTGATGAGTAAACGATTTGGCGAGTTAATGCGGTGGGCCGAGAAAAATTACGATCTGGTGGTAATAGATACGCCTCCGGTGCTGGCGGTGACAGATGCGGAAATTATAGGTACCTACGCCGGAACGACGATGATGGTGGTTCGCTGTGCAAAAAATACAGTAAAAGAAATCGAAATTAGTCTGCGTCGTTTTGAGCGCAGCGGCATCACAGTGAATGGCTTTATTCTGAATGGTGCAAAACTCCGCGCCAATGGCTACTACAGCTACAGCGATATCCAATATTCATATGAATCCGTTGGTAAAGGATAATAGCAGTTATTAAACGAATCAGGCGAGTTGATTTTTATTATAAATACGTTATCTGAAAATAAAGATGCATATTATTTTCTATGCATGGAGATAAGATTATGAATGCCAGGCACACAGCACAGCCATTGGTCACAGTTTACATTCCCACGCATAACCGTTCGTCGCTGGTTAAAAGCGCAATCGCATCGGTGCAAAACCAGACTTATAAAAATCTGGAAATTATTATCTGTGATGATGGTTCATCAGATGACACCGCAGTCGTCATCGCTGAGATGCAAAAGAGTGACAATCGGATCGTTTATCTGAAAAACGATGTACCGATGGGGGCCTGCTATGCCCGCAATCGCTGTATTGAAATTGCACAGGGTGAGTTTATCACGGGTCTTGATGATGATGATTATTTCTTAAGTGAAAGGATCGCTAACTTTGTCGAGGCCAGTCGCAGGCTGAACAAATCATTCCTCTGTGCCAATATGATCTTCAAGAACAGGGATATTGAACGCAAATGGAAAGAATATACCGGTGATGTCACGTTAAATATGATGGGATTTAAAAACTGGGTCGGGAACCAGGTGTTTATTAAAACGGTGATGATGAAAAACATCGGTGGTTTTGATACCACTTTTCCGGCATGGCAGGATTATGATCTCTGGTATCGCATGATTTTGCGTTACGGCGCATGTTACAGAATGAATGATGCAACTTATGTGGTGAACATCGAAGATGATCGGCCAAGAATTACAACAGGAAGTAAGGCCTGGCAGGGATATCAGAAATTTATTACCACACATAAAGCACATCTGAGTCGTCAGCACCTTAATTCTCTCTATTTTCAGGATAAGCAGAACAGGAAAGATGAGATAAATTTTAAAGAATTTATGAGCTATCCTGGCATTGACAATCTGCTAATACTGGCTAAGCAAAAAGTCAGAAAGCTTATTGGTATCCAGAAATAAAGAATCACTGACAATAATGTAAGGTGAGCTCATGACTATGAGACTGAATAAGCTAATGCCTTTGAGCTTAGCAATGAGCATGACTATTCCATTAGGCGGTTTGGCACTTTCCTTTTTCTCTCTGGATAAAAAGGGAATGAACCGTCTGCCATTTTTTGTCATGTCGATGTTCTACTTTTTCCTGCTGATTAAGATTCCGCCATTGGGCGATCTTTACCGGCGCTATCTGGAGATCAGCGCCTATGGTCCGGGAACAAGATTTTCAGATATTGCCGGGGTGCATACTGATGTCCTGCTTTATGTCAATGGCTGGATATTCCAGTTGCTGAAAATCCCGTTCTTTTTCATTCCAGCCTTTTATGGCGGACTGATGTGTTATTTGTTACTGGCCTCGTTCAGAAATGTGACGTTGATAAAAAATTCAGGGATAGAAGATCGTCCGGTATCTTGCGGGAAACTGGCATTGACTTATTTTACTGTGTTTTCAACACTCAATATCTTAAACCTGGTGTTGGGCATTCGCTACGGCACTTCACTGGTATTTATGATCTATGCGGTTACCAGCTACTACAGCCGTGGCAAGATACGATGTGGACTATTTATTGCACTTTCAATACTCATGCACTTTTCCATGGCGTTTGTATTCCTGGTATTTTTAGGAAGTCTTTTCGTTAGAGTTGAAAAGAAATTTGTCATTCCGCTGAGCATATTTTTTGGTCTGTTGAGTGCTGTTGCATTGCGATCGATTCTGCCCAGCATTTCTTTTATGGGGGTTGGTGACTATGCAATGGGAGGGTATGTTGACGGTTCTTTTAGTTCCTCCCCCAACGATAGCAATACAATTGTTGTTGCACTCATTACGCGGCTGCTTGGATTTGCTTCTCTGATCTTTTATCTGCTGAGTAAAAGTGAATTGAAAGGATACGATAGATTCCTGAATGTATTCATTCCCAGCTGTTTCATCATGTCTATTTCATACACGGCAATGGGGCGTTACCTTAACATTGCTCAATATTTGCTTGCGATCAGGCTTTGCTATATCTATTTGTTTTCTGCCGGGATTAACTCGGTAAAATTTCGCATTCTGCTCAGGAATTTTCTGGTGGTATTTGCCCTGCTAAGTTTGCTGGTCATCAATATCTATACCCAGAGAAGGACGTTGTCGATGGGGGGGTTATGGTCCTACGCCTGGACAAGCCCGGTATTTCTGCTGAGTTATAGCGAAAGTGATTTTGATAAGTACCTCAACGATATCGACTATGACGGGTACTGGATAAAACATAGATAAATTTATCAATTTTTAAAAGACACCATTAAATGAAAAACAAGATCCTTTTTATTGTCCCGAGTTTAAAAAACGCGGGGCCGGTAAACGTATGTCTGACCATAATAAAAAATCTGCCTGACTTTTATGACATTGAAGTATTGGCTCTTAATGACGGCGAACGTAAAGGGGAGTTTGCTACACGAGCGAAAGTCACCATATTCAAACGAACGGCCATTTTACAGGCATTGAAGTTTATCCGGAAAGGAGGATTTTCGGTTGTGCATAGTCATTGCACGGTCTCCGATATCTTCAATTATTTCTCGTTTGCTTCAGTTCCACAGGTCACCACCATACATAACTATTTTGAAGTGGATTTCGTGCAGACCAAAGGGTTCGTTAAAGGGATGCTTGAAGGTCTGGTCGGACGCTTCATGATTCGTCATTTCTACAAAGTTGCCTGTTCAAATGCGGTGATGAAACATTGTGTAGGTCATCACGCGATGAAGAAGGTGACTGCCATCCCCAATGGTGTCGAACAGCCGCGTTCTTTACAACATCAGCATCATGGCAATGTGGTGCATTATTTTTATTTGGGTGTGCTAAACAAAAGGAAAAATGTTCAGCAAATTCTGGAAGCGTTTGAGACCTGGTGCCAGGGGAAGCGCGCTGAACTGCATATTATTGGTTCGGGTACTGATGAAGAACATCTCCGCAGCAGATTTAACAACGAAAAGGTTATTTTTCATGGTAGTACCGATCAACCTTATTCACTGTATAAAGATTTTGATTGTTTTATTTCAGCCTCTCACGCGGAAGGTCTTCCATTAGCCCTGATTGAGTCAATGGCCTCGGGTAAGACATTCATCTGTTCAGATATCGAGCCACATAGAGAAGTTCTTAATTCCTGGGAAGAGAAAAGTGGGTTTTTATTTAATAAAACAACATCGGGGCTGATTGACTGCCTTGATGAGCACTATTTTTTCAACGACAAGGCCAGTCTGTCAGTAAATGCCAAAAACAATTATTCGAAAAACTACTCCGCAAAAAAAATGGCACTTAGCTATAGCGAACTTTATCAGGAGATTTGATTGCATTGATTACTGATTACACACAGCAAAAGGTGACGTATGTTACAACAACCATTCTCTGTATTGATGTCCTTATACTTTAAGGAAACACCAGAAAATCTGGAAAGTTGTTTTCTCAGCCTGGAGCAGCAAACGCTTCAGCCTAAGGAAATTATTCTGGTTATCGATGGCCCTATTGATAATGCACTGGAGGAAGTGGTGACACGGTGGGAAAGTAAACTCTCCGTTCAACGGGTACAACTGGAAAAAAATATCGGTTTAGGACTGGCACTGGCCGAAGGCATGAAACACTGCTCCTGCGAATACATCGCGCGTATGGATACGGATGATATCTGTCTTCCGGAACGTTTCCAGCGACAGATGAAGTTTATGGAGGAAAATTCTGAAATTGCCTTACTGGGAGCTGCGGTTATTGAGTTTGATGAAATCGGCCAGCAGCGACTTAAACGTCTTCCTGAGAACCATACGGATATTAAACGCTTTTCAAGACTCAAAAATCCATTCAATCATATGAGTGTGATTTTTAAAAAATCGGTAGTTGATCAGGTCGGAGGCTATCGTCATCATCTATTTATGGAGGACTACAATCTCTGGTTAAGAATAATCGCAGGGAATTTTACAACACATAATTTAACAGATATTTTGTTGAATGTTCGGGTTGGCTCTGGCATGTTAAAGAAACGCCGGGGTTTTAACTACATTAAGAGTGAAGCGTCTCTCTTTAATCTGAAAAGACAACTGAAGACGGTCTCGATAGTTAACAACCTTGCTGCTTTTCTTGTCCGGGTTTCTACCCGGGTTGCGCCAGAGAAATTCCTTAACTTTCTTTATCGTGTTGATAGAGTAAAAATTTAATCTTTGCCTTGCCATCCCACCATATTTATTTTTGACGTGAAACAGTTTTGCTCTTACAGGAGATTGCTGTGAACAGGCGAGTGGTCACTAATGCTTTCTGGATTATCTCAGAAAAGCTGATAGCTGTATTTGGCCTGATTTTCGTTACGTCCTTCGTAGCAAAATATGTAGGGCCAGAGATATTTGGAGAGATCGCGTTCGCGACTTCAATTTTCCAGATAACGCAAATTGTTGCCCAGATGGGTAGTGATGTTATCATTTTCAAAAGGATGAGCAGGAATCAGCAGTCGGGAATCAAGATCACACTCACCACAGCCTGGTTCAGGTTGTTGATTTTTGCTGTGCTCTGTATTCCCTTCATCGCATTTACCTGGTGGCGATTGGGTGAAGAGGGCATCTATTTTGTCTTTGCATGTTGTCTGGCCTGCTTATTCACCACGCTGGATGTTTATAACCTGTTCTTTGATGCAAAGCTGGAGTCAAAAAAGAACACCTTGATCAATGTGATTGGTCTGGTGGTGAGCCTGCTTTGCCGCTGGGGGATTGCCTGGCTGGAAATGGATCCAGTCTGGTTATGTGTACCGATAATCCTGACAGGACTGATACCTTTTGTATTGCGTCGGTTCCTTTTCCATCTGGAAATTGACCGGCCAACGGTGGTCTGGCGAAATCAGATGCGTTATGCAAAATACCTTTTTTATTCCGGTATGGCGTTTGTTATTTCCTCAATCTCGGTTGCACTCTATACGCGACTCTCGATGATGGGGCTGGAATTTATGAAAGGTCATGGGAGTGTCGGGGTGTTCTCGGTTGCGGCCACTCTTGCAGGTGCATGGTCATTTGTGTTCAATGCTTTTACAACTTCTGCATTCCCTGCAATTTTTTCAGAAAATGATGAAGAAGAGGCATTAAACAAAACGGCCAGGCTTAATATCACGGTTATTGCTTTATCATTACCTGTTTTTATCGTGTCATTCTTTTTTGGTCGCTACTTCATCGATTATTTCTATGGCGAAAAATACGAGGACGCCTATATTCCGTTGTTGATTATTTTTGGCTCGACTATGCTGTCAGCATTGGGAACCGTGTCAGGACGATTTATCGCGAAGTATTCGGGCTATGCATTTTTGTCCAAGAAAACACTGTTGGTACTGTTTACCAGTATGGCTTTGAATTTTCCACTTATTTGGTTCTATGGCATCTACGGTGCAGCGATAGCGAAATTATTAACAGAACTTATTTCTCTGACTGTCTTCAACTATTTTTTCAGAAATGGGATTGTCTTCAGACTCCATGTTAGAACATTTCAGATCAATTTGCTTGGTTTTCTTAACAATAAACAAATCAGGATTAACTATAACTCTGGATCAGGTGAGTAATGATGAATATTTTTCGCAGCATGAAACTGACATTGTCAGAAATTAAAATGAATCCAGGTATCAAGTCAAAGCTGGTTGTATTGCTGTATCGGCTGGCATCTTTACATGCCCGGCGTGTGGCGGTGTTTTATCCGATAACATTGATCTTTGTTATCATGCATAAGTTTTTTAATGAATTTATGTTTGGGATTGAAATCTCATATCGGACAAAAATTAGCCATGGATTTGTTATCTGGCATGCCTACTCGGTTGTCATCAATAGCGGGTGTGTTATTGGCAAGAACTTCAATATCAGACAATGTTGTACCGTGGGAGGGAACCGATTGTCCTACCCCGAGCACTTTATCATCGGTGATAATGTCTCGATGGGGGTTAACTCCTGTATTCTCGGTGATGATATCGAGATCGGCCATAATGTGGTGATAGGTGCCGGAGCCATAGTGATGACCAGTGTTGCCGACGATCACTACGTGATAGCGCAAAAGCCTTTTATCAAAACCCGGAAATATCAACCTGAGAACATTCGTGTAGCCTGATATGAAGTGTTGCTTATCCTGTTGATTGAATTCATTAAAATGAGCTGTTTCAACTTTAGGAGAGTAAAGAATGAAGAAAATATTTTGTATTCTTTGCCATAAAATAACCAATCCACTTTTATATACGGTGAATTACTTATCTTCTTTTGAAGAAAATGTCATTTTAATCCATGTGGATGCTAAGTCTTCGATGGATGAATTTGAAGTTTTCACCGCGAAGAATGTTTTTTTTGTCAGAGATCGTGTTGATATATCCTGGGGAGGGTATAGTCTCGTTGACTCGACGATTAAAACTTTCAATGAAGCATTAAACTTTAATTTTGATTATATGTTTTTAATTTCGGGAGATGACCTCCCATGTATGACTAATCAGGAAATCAATGATTTGTTATCTTCCATTGAAATGAGGAATTTGATCCACTATCAGGATAAACGCAATACTTATGTGGATCCTCTGCTCCGGGTCAGGTATGACTACCCACACTATTTCTATAAGAAAGATAAAAGCCTCCCTGAAAAGGTGAAGACTCGAATGTTCAGACTGATTATGCCATTTTATGTCAGCAGGCGTTTTAAACAGGATGCGCATAAGGTGGCGAAGTTTTACAAAGGGACTAACTGGATTTCATTGAACCAGAAAACGTTACAGGCTTTAATGGCATTTATTAATGCCAATGACTGGTATCGTGATTTGTTTCATCATTCTTTTATTTCTGATGAAGTTTTCTTTCATACTGCTCTTAAGGAGATCGGTGTGACCGATAATTATCATGACGAAAATAAGCTGAATGATGCATTGAGATACATCGACTGGACAACCGGACCAGATTATCCAAGAATTCTTGATAGTAGTGACCTTGAAAGGATCAAAGCTTCGGGCTGTGTCTTTACCAGGAAAATATCATCAGGCATTCCTTATGAGTTCTTCGAAAAACTGATCCAATAAATAGTAAAGGGCTGGCATCCTGGCCCGCTCATTATCAGGGTATTTCAGAATGAAGTATATCTATGTTGATCCCTCATCGACTGCCCGTGGTGATGGGAGCCGGGAGCATCCCTTTCGTTCGATGGATGAAGTCATCGCCTCTGGTGTCACCCATCCTGTTACCGTTGCAATCAAATGTGGTACGCGTTTTAACTGGTCCTATCTTAGCCAGAACAAACTCGCCTTTTTCCTGAATCGTTCGGGTACACAAAGTGTCCTGACGTCTTATGGAGAAGGTGCCTGGCCGATCTGGTATCCTAAAGATGCCGCCACACGTCATACCGACACGACTTTCCAGAACTTTAATATCAATTCGTTACAGCTCTCCTCGCCGCCTGGCGAACAGCATACCGGAGGCTATCTGTATGGCACGGTGCGGGGAGACGAAAACGGAATATGCAATCTGGAAATCCACCATATTAATTTTATCGGTGACCCCGCCGCAATTTCTGGATCCGCACCCACTAAAGAAGTCGCCTGCATTCATCTGGCAGTCAGAGACAAGACAAATATTGCCCATAAAATCTTTCTTCATGATATTTACGGTGATCACATCAACTGTGGCATATTTTTTCGTGGTAACCCCAATCTTTCCGATCCTGCAACCTATTATGGCGACCAGCGCAAAAGTTATGGGGTGCGTATCCTTGATGTTTCATTCACTAATATCGTCAACTACGGCGTTTTACTTTCCGGTGCCGCCAGTAAAAATAAAAACCGTGATGTGCGTGGTGATGAATGGGAATCAGGTTGGGATAATATTTATTATTCTTCTTACCGCACTAATGTTTATAACCCGGTTAAAGATCCACAAGCCTGGACCACAGCCCGTGCTGATGTTCCGTTATGGATGACCATGTGCGCTTATGCCACCGGCCAGAATTTTGAGGTGCACGGTTCTGGTCCGGCAGCTCCTGATCGTTACGCACTGGATTTGGATTACCATTGCAATAATTGCCTGTTACGCTGGGGCTACCTGACCAATAATGCCAAGCCGTTTATGCTGGTTCAGGGACCGTTTTCTAATAGCTGGTACCATGCTAACGGCTATAAACCACTCAGTGAAGATACCTACACTCTCTACCATACCTATGGTGTAGGCTGTGTCGATAACGTGATTGAATATATTGTCTCGTACAATGATGGGGTAGCGCGAACGCAACGGACCTCTGATATTTACTGGAAAAAAGCCTGCTGTTTCCGCTACTGCTATAACAACGTGGTGCGTAACTGCCTGTTTATCGACACCGTTTCTCAGGCCAATGACCATGTTCTTTATTGCAATCCACGTAAAGAGGATAACCCGGCGGCTATAGCGTTAACCCTGGAGAATTGTATTTTCTACTGGAAACATCGGGATAATTCAGATCTTATCAGCCCGGAGCATGTTGCGACGTTTGGCAGTTTATTGACCAAATACGCTTTTAAAAATTGTATTTTCTTCTCAGAAGCCTGGCCGGACGCCGCGTCGGCAGCCTTACCGGGGGTTTTGACCCGTGATTTACATTATGTCGATCCTAAATTCAGATTCACTGTACCCCTGGTCCCTCCTGCGGGAATAAAAGAGGCAAAAAATATCCTTCAGCTCGCCAGCGATTCTCCAGCGTTAAAAACAGGCACAGCTAACACCAGTGTGGATATATGGGGAAAAACTGGCAATAACATTGGCTGGCAGCAGTAACCAGTGGCCGATAATAATGATGTCCGGGACTCTTTTTTGTGCTGTAGAGTTTTTTAATATGACCAGCATAGGCAGTGATTAATTATGACGATATCACGCAGAAATCTTTTGCACTGGATCCTTCCTTCAGCACTTCTCACGCTGTTCTCAACCCGAAGTGCGGCGGCAGCTTCCGCTGGGGGCCAGTCAACAACGCATCCGGCACCGGGCATTCCTTTCGTTACCAAAGCAGAACCAATGGCTGATGTTTTTAGCGGTGAAGGAAAGGCGATCGTTGGCAATGGTTTAGCCTCGGTGTTTGATCGGGTAAAACAACGCGGCCAGTTCGATGTTGTGCAGGGCGCTTCGGACCCAAAAGGCATCGCCGGAATGAGTTTTGGCGGCCCGGACAACCGGGCGGCTTTAATTATTGATGAACGCGGTCGTATGCAGACCTATGCGATAAAAGAAGGACGACCCACTGCGGCCAGAGTGGCGATCCCGTTCACTGAACCCTATGGGCAAGGTGTTGCCGCATGGAATGGCAGCATATTGCGATTACCTTTTGCCGGTGCAGAGGATGATACGCTGCACTCATCGTTGATTTTTCTCCCCAAATCTGACGGCTCTGCTGACATGTATATTGCCGGTCCCGGGCAATATACCGATTACGGTGCACCTTATGGCGGGGCCGGGGTGGTTGCTCCACGCGCATTAACGGATAAGGATTTAATCGCGCCGTTGAGGAAGGGCAGTGTCTATCCCACTGGCTGGAACAGTCAGCCTTATTGGGTCAAATTATTCGCGATTAAGACCGGGATCAGAAGCTCAGGTCCCAACTTCACCGGGTTTTATATCTCCGGCGGGACGTTATCAGAATCAATCTATACCTATCTTATCCAGTGCAATGATGTTCTGGTTTCGTCTCTGAATACGACTACCGCAAAGCATGTGTTGCGTATTACGAACCTGCGCGATCCTTCCGACTCACGACATGGCATTGCAGACCTGACGCAATTTGGCTATGTGTATGATGTTCCAAACAACATGCTCATCGTGTATGCAAAAATTGCCGCACGCAATGAAGGTGCGACGTTCATACCACTGCGTTATACCGATGCCGCAAATTCAGGTGTGGATAAAGTCTTTATTAACAGTTCAGGTGATGAGCACGTCACCAGTGAGCCTGATGGTATTGTGTATGTGGAGGCGGCAAATTCATTAACATCAAATACCTATGTTCCACTTAACGACGGGCGCGTCGTGAAGACGCTGGGAGCAGTGATCCGCATTTGTGATGCGATACCGGCAGCAACCCGATCGCCGGTGCAGGATGGCTTTAAACAAAACGATAATTTTAGTGCGATTAATCGCGGTTATGCGCAGTCAGGTCAAATTGCGGTGACAAAGCAATCGACGGGGAAATATAAAGTCACAGGCGCATCCGCAATCAGGAATAATTCCACCTGGAGAATCAGCAATCCGATGATTGCGGGAGGAGGAGGAATGCAGCATCTGGTGGCTGCCATCGAGTCTGACGCTGCCAATACGCTTGTGATTGGTGTCAGGTCGCTGAAGTACGCCTATAACAGTGCGGAAGGCACTGTGACCCCGGTTGCCGGTGACTATGCTGATATTCCTGCTGACAGCTGGGTCGATATACATACGACACTGCTGTGATGTATGCAGATGGCCTCCCCACTGAATACCGGGGAGGCATGCGTGCTTAGCCGTTATTCGCTGGCAACATCAGGCCCTGCCAGGGCGATGCGCGCGCCTTCCGGGGTTTCTGCGTACTGACTGAAGTTCGTCACAAACAGGCGGCCCAGTTTGGTCGCTTCTTCCTGCCATTTTTCTTCAGATCCCCAGCCATTACGCGGATCGAGCAGTCTGGTTTGCACTTCCGGCACCGCATCCGGGATCAGCAACCCAAATACCGGCAGCGTGTTATCGCCGAGCACAATGGTGTCATTCAAAATGCCACGAATGATATTACGCGTATCACGCAGTGAAAGTCGCTCACCGGCACCATTCCAGCCGGTGTTGACCAGCCAGGCTTCTGCACCCGTTTCGGCCATTTTCTCCGCCAGCACTTCAGCGTACTGGGTCGGATGCAGCATCAGGAATGCCGCGCCATAGCAGGCTGAAAACGTCGGAGTGGGTCGGGTAATGCCGCGTTCGGTGCCCGCCAGTTTCGAGGTAAATCCAGACAGGAAGTGATACTTCATCTGGTCAGTCGTCAGGCGCGATACCGGCGGTAATACGCCAAAAGCGTCAGCCGCGAGGAAAATCACTTTAGACGGATTTCCGGCACGCGATACCGGCTTGACGATATTCTCAATATGCGACAGCGGGTAGGAGACACGGGTGTTTTCGGTTTTGTGCCCATCAGCGTAATCAACGCTGCCATCAGCTCTGACGACCACATTCTCCAGCAACGCATCGCGGCGAATAGCGCGGTAGATCTCTGGCTCAGCGGCCTCACTCAGATTGATAGTTTTGGCGTAGCAACCCCCTTCAAAGTTAAACACGCCTTCATGGTCCCAGCCGTGTTCATCATCACCGATCAGCTCACGCTGTGGATCGGTAGAAAGGGTCGTTTTGCCGGTACCTGAGAGACCGAAAAACAGCGCGACATCGCCCGCTGCACCACGGTTGGCTGAGCAGTGCATTGAAGCAATGCCCCGCTGCGGCAGGAAATAGTTCATCACTGAGAATAAACCTTTCTTCATTTCACCGCCGTACCAGGTGCCACCGATCAGTTGCATCTTCTCGGACAGGTTAAAGGCAACAAAATTCTCAGAGTTCAGACCCTGTGCCTGCCAGTTCTGATTAGTGCACTTGGAACCGTTCATCACGATAAAATCAGGTGTGAAATTCTCCAGTTCTTCAGCCAGCGGCGGAATAAACATGTTTTTCACGAAGTGCGCCTGCCAGGCAACCTCGGTAATAAAGCGTACCGCCAGGCGTGAGTCGGTGCTTGCTCCACACCAGGCATCGACGACATACAGTTTTTTACCGGATAACTGGTTTGAGACCAGATGGCGTAATTCAGCCCAGACCGAAGGGGACAGGGGTTTGTTATCATTGCGGCCGGTACCGGCGTCAGACCACCACACGCTATCCTGCGTCAGCTCGTCGCGGACAATATATTTATCCTTCGGAGAACGACCGGTGAACTCGCCGGTATCAACTGCGACGGCACCGGATGCAGTCATCATTCCGCGCTCATAGCCACTGAGTTCAGATGAAGTTTCATGCTCGATAAGCAGATCATAATCCGGGTTATAGATCACTTCAGAAACGTCGGTGATCCCTAAATCTGACAGGGCAGTTTTAATCATCGCAGTGCTGGACATGTTATACCTGACTGATAGCTGGCTGAGTATTGGGTTGCATTAAACTGCGACCGGTTGTTGAGCGTGATAGTTAACTGAGCTGTTAATGAGTTTACGGAAATCAGTTAATCAACTGTTCTGGATACTAGCACCATCATTCAGATGCAATGATTGCATAATTTCTATATGCCATGCATAATTTGCATAGCGCCAGTTATGGTTTTGTGAGATTCCGCACTGTGGTCAGTAATCTTGAAGTTAAATGGTTTTATGACGTCATTGCTCTGGAAGAGACCCGCAGCTTTACCTTAGCGGCGGAAAAAAGAAACATTTCCCAGTCTTCATTTAGCCGCCGGATTCAATCACTTGAGTCTGCCATCGGCTTTGCCATCTTCGATCGCAGCGTCAATCCACTGCAACTTACCCGGCAGGGGAAGAGTTTTGTCGGTTATGCCCGCAACATGCTGGATGATATGGACTACCAGCTGAATCGAATCAAAGGGCTGGATAACTTTCGGCAAAGTATCAAGTTCGATGCCGCCCCCTCACTTTCCGTACTGCTGCTGCCTAACCTGATCGCCGGATACACCGATAGCGCTGAAAGAATTCATTATGTTGAGTCGATCAACGTTGACGAGGCGGTTTATAACCTGAAAGAAGGAAAAAGCGACTTTATTCTGACCTTCTACAACGAAGAATTTATGAATTATCCCTTTATTCATCATAAGGTTTTTGATTCCTTCCTTCATCTGGTCAGCCCCTGTGATGTGGATGGCAGACCCTTATTCAGTCTGAATGGCGATGTTTTGCCGTTGATGAAATATGCCAACGACAGCTATATGGGGCGCCAGGTTAATCAGGTCATCGATAAAATTCCCGAGAATACCTTTACGCTCAGCTTTGTGTCTTCCATGAGTGAGCTGCTCAAACGGATGATCGTAAATGGTCATGGGGTGGGGTGGTTACCGCAGTATTCGATTCAGCGGGAATTACGAGAAGGCAAGCTGGCCATTATGGATGGTTCACTGTCGTTGCCGATCTCGGCATATGTTTATCGTTCGGGAGCGAGGCTAAATCTTGCGGCAGAGCGCTTCTGGCAGCATATAAAATCGCAAAATATCAGGTTGGATGAGTTCTAACTCGCCATATCAGGTTATCGCCCTATTTTATATGAATTCTCTGGTGACCGGGCAGAATGATGGTAATAAGAATGAGAATTCTATCTATTTGATTTTTTTACTGCATGCGCCGATGTTTTTATTAAAGTGTTTCAGGGGTATAAATAAGTGCGTCAAAATGAAAGCGGCTGAAGATATTATCGACAGGATTTCCCTTGTGCCATGGAAGCATTGACCTTTCTTGATAAAGTTCACTCCTCCTGCCAATTTTTTTATGAATTACTTATTTAACTGCCATTTAATCTCGATGGAATAACGTGTGCCGGGATAGCCACTCTTTACACAACACCATTAGATTAAATCCATGCAAAATATATTAATCACAGGCGCAACAGGTTTTCTTGGCGGCGCAGTTACTGCTAATTTGTTAAAGAAAGGTCAAATAAACAACCTGCTACTGCTTGTCAGGGGAGAAACGCCTGAAGAGGGACTGGAGCGGGTTAAAAAAAATCTGGCGAAGTTCGGACTGGATAGCATTCTGCTGGATTCCCTGACAACGCAACAAATCCTGCCTGGCGATCTCTCTGCACCAGAGCATTTTACAGCGGATCCCCGGCTTGATGATGTTACTCACGTCCTGAATTGCGCCGCTGTGGCATCGTTCGGCAATAATCCCTACATATGGAAGGTAAACGTGGAAGGCACCTTCAAGTTTGCCAGCCGTATGAGTCAGGTGAGTGGACTTAAACGCTTTGTCCATGTGGGGACTGCCATGTCTTGTGTTCCTCGTGCCAACAGTCTGGTGACGGAAAGCGAACTGACCACATCCCGTCAGCAGCACATTGTTGAGTACACCTGGAGCAAAGCGACAATTGAAAGAATGATGACGGAGTCCTTACCTGCTCTGCCTCTGGTGATTGCGCGTCCTTCCATTGTGGTAGGTCATTCGCAATACGGTTGTGAACCCTCTGCCAGTATCTTCTGGGTGTTCCGCATGGCGCTTATGCTGGGTAAATTTATGTGCGAGCTTGAAGATCGTATCGACGTTGTTCCGGTGGATTACTGTGCCGATGCGCTCGAATTGCTGCTGACAGCTGACAAAGTTGAGAAGGATGTATTCCACATTTCAGCCGGGGTGGAAAGTAGCGTAACCTTTGCCGAAATCGACATCGCGATGGCAAAAGCATCTGGAGACGCACCCGTTTCTGCAACCTACCAGAAAGTTAATTACAAAGAATTGAGTGCGGATAAAAAGAATTTTTCTGCACTTTTTGGTCCGTGCAACGAACGCATCATGCTGCGGGCGATGAATCTTTATGGCCATTTTTCACAGCTTAACGTGGTTTTCAGTAATGAGAAGCTACTCAAATTAGGCATGCCACAATCATCAAAATTTACTGATTATCTTGATCGCTGCGTAGCTTCAACTCAGGGTTCTACTATTGCGGAGTTGATGGCGATTGATTTTAAATAACAAGGCGTAACCCAAATCATCCCTGTATATGCGATGCGGCGCAATGTATTGCGCCTGTTTCTGGCATCGTCGAGTGCATCCATGGCATCAGCCAGTTTTCTCCGTATTTCTTCTCCTTTACGTTCCCTGCTGCAAAATTTCTTCTGCTTACTGACCGCCCTGATAACAAGCCTATTCGCCTGGTAATTGGGCTAAATACATAAGTTCAGGTCTTTTCCCGATAATCCCGCCGAAGTGTTACCTGTAATCTCCCTGATTAATTTTTCTACTTTTTTACATCAGGGATTTCCATGGTTTCCAACGTTCTTAACAGCCGCATTCACACCCCGGCCGCAGAATCTCTCAGTATCGCAGGCAAATCCGGCAGTGAAGAGTTTCCGGTCCTGGCGGAAAAAAACGCTATCAGCTTATTCGATGCTCTCGAGATGCTTGCTTTTAATCCTGAAGGTGCATTCAACAAAACCGGTTCCGGCGAACTGTTAAACCTGAAGGATGAGCAGTGGGAAATGATGGCCTGGCTGGAAGCTAAAACCAGTGTGACATTAAATTTCAGCGAAGAGAATGGCCCCGTGAAACCTCTGGCAGAGAGGATGACCTGTAACGGGGCACCGGTTTCGAAAGAACAGTTCCATAAGTCGATGGAAGCGTTGGCCGAACTTTCTGAACACAACCCGGTACCTGAGCCCACGGTTGAGCAGGCGGAGACGCCGCTGTTCCCGGCGCTGGAGGAAGACATGCCCGAAGTGAAGCTCCCGGACCTGCTTAAAGAGCACGGGAAGCTGCAGGAGTTCCGCCGTCTGGGGAGGCTTCAGGAGCACCTGGACGTCAATATGGATGAGATGAAAAAGGTCCAGACGGAGATGTCGGAACGAAAGTGGTCCCCCTCGGAACCGTCTCTGAAAAAGGCTGGCGATGCTATCGGGGAGCTGAGCAAGGCCCTGGCGGGGTTGCCTCCGCAGTCAGGCCACCAGAAGGTTGGGATGATGAACGCGCAGCTTTCGTTAAACGGGGTGGCAGAGGCGCTGAAGAAGGCGGATGCAGTGCTGGCCGGGGTGGCGGAGCACCGGAAAAGCGGCGGCGTGGCGCAGCTGGCAGAGGGGCCGGAAGCGGTGCGGCGTGAGCTGCAACAGGCGCTGGGAAAAAGCAGTTTTATGTACCTGTGGCAGGCGGTGGAGGTGTCGGAAAAAGACAAGCCCTGGTCGGAGCAGGCGCTGCTGCATAAGGGTCTTGGAAACGCTTACGATGAGATGAAGTCAGACTGCGAGAAGGTAGTGAAGGCGCTGGAAAAGGTGCGCGACGCGTACCTGCGCGATGTGCGGTCAGAACAGAACGGGCTGCTGGAGGAAGAGCTGGCGCTGACGAAATTAGCAGTGGACACCGACGGGGCGGACGGTATGTCCGCCAGAATCCGGGACGCAGCACGGGCGCTGGCAACGCTATGTGGGGGGATAGGGAGTGAGCTGTCAGAGGAGGCAGGAAACAGGAAGACCGCGTCGTTACAAAACATGAAGGAAGCCGCCGTGGAACTGCGTAATCTGTCAGCGGCGCTGCACAGTGCCGCAGCCATCCGGGAGGTGACAGACGCGGCAGAGAAGGAAAAAGGGGGAGAACCGGTGAGGGCGCTGGCGGTAAAGGCGCTGGAGACGGTGATGAAGGACCTGAGTAAAGCGCGGGAGAGTCTGAAGCAGCACCTGAAGCCGGGGCGTATAAACCTGACGGAGAAAGCGTTATCGCGAGGCAGCCACTCACAACTTGCGCAGCAGCTTGAGAAGGCTGCCGCAGCGGTGAAAAGCGTGAAGAAGGCTATGGACCAGAACCGCAGTTTGCTGAAACTGGAAGTGGAGGTGGAAAAGGACGCGGTGGACGTCTTTCTGCATGTCCTGAAATCTGACAGGGCCATGAAGGCGACGGGGCGGCAGTGGGACAAGGTGGTGGACGTGGCGTCGGCGCTGGGACACCTTGCGGTGAAAGGCTGGCGTGCCACGCAGACCGGTATGGCGCACGGCTTTAATCCGGCGGAGCACAGCGATTTTCACTCGCAGATCAGGGGGGTGGTGTCCGGTCCGCTGGGGATGATGGTGAATGTTCAGCGGGCGATGGAAGACCTTGCCGGGGCGGCGATGGCGGCGTCAGAGAAGAAGCCGCAGGTGAAAAGACAGCTGAATGACGACTGCCGGGCACTGACCCCGGACCAGCGGAAGGAAACGCTGCAGCAGTACCGGGAAGAAAAGCTGGCGGAGCTGGATAAAAAACGGGTAGCGGCAGAGCAGCAGACAGAGATGCTGGGGCTGGTGATGGCGATGACGGAGAGTGAACTGGAAGACATGCTGGCAACCTTCACTGATGATCGGCACAGGAAGAGCATCGGAGTGCTGAGAAATAAGTGCCGCGCCACGGTAAAGCAGTGCCGGGAGGCGACCGGGAAAATGTGCCGCGAGATGGAGCAGCTGGTGAATCCGGGCGGGCGCAGCGGGATACCGGCGACAGCCCTGCGGGGTAAGCAGGATTACAAAAATGCTCAGCGCGCCATCCAGAAATGCCTGCAGTCCTCTGAGGCGGCGATGAAGAGTCTGTCGACGGAGCTGGCGGAAATCACCCACAAGGCGATTAACCTGTTTTCAAAGGATGCGAAGCTGGCGAAACATATTGCCGGGGTGGTGCACGCCAGTAAGGCCCAGATACCGGAGAATGCAGATGAGGCGCAACGGGCGCGTTTACTGGTGCTGTTTGACAGGATGGTAGATGAGCTGGGGCCGGCTTTTAAAACAGACGAAGACCCGGAGGGTAAAGATTTTGCGGCGCGTGTCAGGCGGGAGCTAATGCTGCATGACATGGAGGTGAACCTGGTGGCGGAAACGCCGGAACGAGCGGCGGAGCATCTACAGGGCTGGGTGCAGAAGATGACGAAAAAGTCATCCGGGAAGGTGTCCTCTGAGTTTACCAAAAGGATGGCGCAGACGCTGCTGGGACAGACAGCAAAGAGCCTGCTGGGCGGTATGTTCCATGGGACGAAGATACTGAAGTTCGGGTACAGCGTGGGGAAAGCGGTTGAGTCCTATCTATCGGACACGCAAAAGCTGGAGAGCACCGGGACGGTAGAGCGCCCTGTCCCGCAGTATATGCTTGATGCGGTGGAAAAACGGCTGATGTGCTCATTGATGGAACAGACGGTGAGTTTATTTGCGCCTTCGCTGCTGAAAACGGGTGTGCAGATTGGCTTTATGGTGAATAAAGTCCGGCAGGAAGGCTTCAGTGAGACGATGAAGGAGACGGTTGCGAAACTGCCGGAGAATATGGTTATTGATGGCGGTTTTCAGGGGATTATCGCGGCCGGAACAGTGGAGGTACGTGCGTTGCAGGAAACCGCAGCAACCGAAGCCGTGCAGGCAGCCACCCGCAGTGAAGGAAACGCGGGTGAAGCGGATAAGCCCAAAGTGGGGAAAGGCCGCCCGGCAGAGGCGCACCGGTTAGCGGAGCCGCAGGTAAAAAGCCGGGTCGGACGAAGTGCTCCGCCCGACAGGGAACAGGCAGCATCTGATGCCAGAGCCGTACAGCCACCGGTAAATGCTGCATCGGAAGCGGCAGAGGATGGTATCCCGGTGGATGCTTCACAGAAGACGTCCGTCGGCAATACCGACGCGACCGAATTCACGATGACCGAAGAGGAATATAACGATACGCAAATTGGTATCGACGTCCGCAATAGCACCAAAGTCAGAACATTTATCGAGAAAGATATTCAGGATGTCATAGACAGGCATCCTGATGGGCATGGAAAAATAACCTCCCCCTATAGCTGGGTGGATACCGTTAATTACAAAACAAAACCCCCCACTTTTGATCGCAAGCGTGTGATTGACATCTATACCGGTAACGGTGTTACTGATGATGTAAAGATATTGTGGGAAGGTGGCACGGGTAAGCGTGATTCAACTGACACCACAGAAGCCTTCCGCAGGGATCTTTTTGGTCATAAACCGTATAAATCAGACAAGAATAAGCCTTTCGAAATTATTCGTCTTACACCTGATGATGTAAATAATGCTGAGCGTTCATACACCAGGCTGCATCAGGCATGGACGAATCATATGACTGGAATGCGAAATCGAAAGCCTGAACTGGCAACGCTTTACCGCAACGCATTTAAACTTGGTTTTACCAATGCACTTAATTCGTCGGAAAATAATCATTCCGAAACTGAAAAAATAGCGATAAGGGGGTACTTAAACGGTGATACCAGCGGTGTTATCACTCTGAGATATAATGGGCAACCGGTACAGGACGTTATCGCCCTGGTTGTACCTGGTACCTCGGAGAATGAAACACATATATTAGTTATGGATTATGATGGCAACTTCAAACGGGTTAAGGCTACTCGTGAACTTGGTGAAATTAAGGATGGTGATACCCGCTACGCATTTAAACCTGATGAAGAGACTCAGCAATTTATTTCCCGGCGTCTGGTTTTGGGTGACAGGGAAAAAGCCTCAGCTCAGAGAACCCAAAAAGTCATCATGGACCCTTCCAGTCATTACGACACAAAACTGGCAGACAGGTATCTTACTACTCAGGATAGGGAGTTCAAACGAGTGGTGGCGGATCCAAAGAAGGAAATGCTCGATATCACATATAAAGCGATTGATGATATGGCAGGGCATCTGAGTATGGCGCTGGGTATGGCGGGTTTTCCTGAATCTACGCCGATGGGAGTGCTTGTTGGTGCACTCATAACCACAGGAAAGGGAATTGTAAAATACGTTATCACCCCAGCTGATGAAACGACCCGGTTGCGGAATATCCGCAACCAAACCATCAGAGATGTCCTATCGGGGGGGGTTGCCGACGAAATTACCGGGAAGACGATGGATAACTTGCCAAAGGGTGTTAATAAAACGGCAAAAAGCGGTCTGGTGTGGTATCAAAAATCAACAATGATGTCTGGGGATGCGGGTAAGATATTCAATAAAGGCCTTGATAAGGCATATGACTGGATGGGGTTGGCCATAGAGGATACGACGAGACCCGACACCCTCTTTTCAAATGCTGAGCAAACATCTGCACCCTCAGAGGACGCGCTGACTTCATCTTCCGGTGTCGGCGCGGATAGATCAAAAACTGAAACACTATGGACCCAGACCTTAGCTGATCTTAATAAGGGATTTGACGAACTTAGATATACTAAGCTATCGAAAGAAACCCTGGAAAGGCTGGAAAAATCAGGAATAGATTATAAGAAAATACTGGATAAGCATGGTAGCCCTGCTTCCATTGAAAAAGCGACCGTTAACGGCGTTACGGATTATAGCCAGGTAGTATATGATCAGCACGGCGTGAATGAACTCTGGGGGGAAGCCTCGAAATCGCATAAGAAATGGTCCCAGTCTGAGCGCCTTGAGAGAATGATCGATAAACTGGGGGAGCTGGAGAGTAAAGTAACGGGTGATCAAACCATCCAGATTCCATACAGTTTATTAAAAGACTTTCGCGATGCGGGGATTGATATAGATGATTACCTGTCAGGAAATGCTGTCGATGATGATAATAATCCGCAAACCCGATACGCGCAGAAATCTGAGCGTGCACGGTTAAATCACACTGAGCTAAAAAGATTAAAATTCATAGCGGAAGCGAAAAAGCTGCAACCTTCAGATATTAACGGCGCTCTAAAATTACTTGATGAAATAAGATGGTCCTTGAGTGGCGATGAAAAAACCACCATACCAGATGAGTTACAGCAAATACTTGAGAAACAGGGAATAAAGGTTAAGGATTATATCCGTACTCATGGCGACGAAGGACCTGCCCGTAAGGCAGTAAGTCAAAAAGGACTTCCACAGCTAGATCGACATTTATTGTTATCCGATCGTACCCTGGATAAACATCAATTCAGTGATCTGGCGGTGATGGCTCGTCTTAAACTCCTTGAGAAAAACGTGCAGGCACCTAAAGATGAGGTTGAGTCACTGATAAACAGTGGCACCCCAGGTCGATTAACTCCGGCGACAATTACGTCACTGAGGAATAATGGCATAAATATTGACGCTATTGCTCATCGTTATGGTACATCGTCTTCAAAAGAGGCGGCAATGAACGCGACAGGCGAACTTAATGTTGAAAAGGTTGATATTGATGCGAGCGGGGCCTTGTTACTTAGAACAAAAATTGAGAAAAAAATCAGGGACTATAAAATCAGTATAATGATTGAGAGAATGAAGTCTCTTAATAAAACGCCAGGTGTTGGCTATCGCCTGCCACATGATATTACTGACTTTATTAAACAAGGTCAGGCAACCAGTGATGGTGAACTCTTTCTGGAACATCTCAGACATAAAAATCTCAGCGATGCACAATTGAAATCGCTGCGCTGGATGTTAGAAGCTGAAGTTGAGTTATCTCCCGAAAGTACGTATGAAGAACTCGCTGCATTTGTACGCAAAATGGAAAGCGAGACTGCACCGGGGGAAAACGTTACTCTTCCCCCTGCTTTAATTCAATATTTAAGAGCGCGTGGGGTGAGTATTGATAAATATCTGCAGGAGAAGGGTAACTCAGAGATTGCGAAAGAAAATGCCAGAATAAGAGGTGATGAAAATCACCTTAACAAGGCAGAAATTGATATAAATAAAAGTCACCTCAAAGAAATAGAGGACATGGTTTTTGCTCAAAAAAGAAGGGCTGAGACTCCTGACATGATGAAGAGGCTAAATGATAGCAGGATGTCAATAGTTGGAAATGGCGAAGTTGACCTGCCTGAAGATATAAGGAAGTTTGTACTTGCCAGTCCGGAAATTGATGATAACAACAAGTTTCTGGAAGAGTTAAAATGGAGGACCGTGACCAAAGCCGAACTGGACTGGCTATATTGGACATTAAAAGCTGAAAATGAGCTAGGCACAGACAGTACTCCGGAACAAACCACTGCCTTTATGCGGGAAATGGAAAGTTCAATGGCCGGGGATGAGGTCAGAGCACTTCCTCCACGTTTAATTAACCGTTTGAAGAGCCATGGTATTGACGTTGATGATCATCTTAAACGGTTTGGTGATACCGGGCTTGCAAAGAATCTTGCGGTACTACGAGGCACTGAAAACATTCTCGACTCGAGAGATATTAAACTGAGTAAGCCTGGGCTCATAAAGTTGAGAGAGATGCTTGCCGCTAAGCCCGGTGCGCGGTTGAGAGAGATGCTTACCGCCGATCCAACTACGCAGTTGAGGGGGATACGTGCCCGCAAGCCAGCTGCGAAGCCGGAAGAGAAGCCAGCCGCCAATCCAACTACGCAGCCGGGAGAGATACCTGCCAGCAAGCCAGTAACGCAGCCGAAAAATGACGACATGATTCCCTTTATGGGAATGTCTGGAGAACGAAGGATGTGGTAGACGCAAGATAAGTCATATGGTCTGCGGAAAGCAAAATAGCGTACACTGGCAAGCGGTTCCCGGCCTCGTCATCTGAGATTGTTCAGCCTGCCTTGTCAGGTGAAACCAGTCTCGCGAGAGTAAGCTTTCTGGTTTTATTCGACCTGGACAAGGCGGCGGGAGCCATTCTGGAAACGAAGTCGCGGTGCCAGTGACTTCCGGCGGCGCGCGGATTTCAGGTTGTCGCACAATGTTGCATGGAGGAAGGTGCTGCCGGTAAAAGCAGTGATAACACAAAGGAAGTGATTATGGACAAAACGTTTATGCCCGCTCTGATATGGGGGACCGTTTGCTTTTTGCTGTTGTATTGCACGCTGCCTTCCGACTTCGCTCAATGGTGGCAGGTTCACCAGCAGTTCGGCGTTCCAATGCTGCAACTGCTGGCGAATAGTATGATTGCCGTCATTCCAGCGCTGATGCCGTTGGTGTGCTATGTGATATTAAGTGAACGGGTAAGCAGCAATAAAGGCGTTATCCTTGTCATCCCCGTGATGGCGTGGTTAATCGCCAAATTGGTGATTCTGGGAGTACTTTATTTTATTGCTGCGAAAACAGGTGATATGCCGCTGTATGCAGAGGGGTTTTTCAGCCTGGTGGGAAGAATTGTCACCCCACACTGGCTGATTAATGCACTGGCTTATATCCTGACCATTATGGCCAGCAGTTACGCCTTTTGGCGTGAGTGCCGGTGATAATGATGAACGCCCTGTCTCTGGCAGGGCGTTCATATTTTAACGTTCTACTCCGGGAAATGTCTGACCGGTACTGGCGTAATCCTGGGGCTGGAAATATTGTAGTGACGCCGTTTTAAAATACATTGTACACAGGGGATAACTTTTCTGAAATTATTCCTCGAAATACCTAACGCAATAACGAGCTGTTCATAACGTCCAATCAGAATCATATCCTCTTTATTTTCGCTATAAATACGGCAGGTAGCGTTATGGAGAATATGGTTATCATGAGTTTTAGATATGCTGATGTAGTATGTATTTTTCATTGTTATTATCTCTGAGGTATGGGGAAGTGGTAGGATGACTTAGGTATCCGGAAATGTGTAATTATTTTGTATGTTTTGTGATTGAATGCTTATTACGTTTTGTTACATGATTAACTAACATCATGAAAAGCGTGGGATCCCGTTTTTCGGTGAAACGCATTTTTCACACTATTGTTATACGAAATTTATATGAGTCAAAATTTATGATGGTTGAAGCGTTCAATCAGACAATTAATTTGTATTACCAGAAAGGGGCTGTTTGGTACTGCATCACTTAAACGTCATTCAACTTAAATAATTCCTTCATTATCCCCAGCTAACTTACCGCCATTCTGATTCCGGGCCAGAGGGCGCATGAGCTACCTTTCTCTTCATCACATCACCAAAGCCTGGGGCGAAAAAGTTGCCCTGAATGACATCAGTTTTACGGCTGAGGAAGGGACTTTTGTTGCGTTACTTGGGCCATCTGGTTGTGGCAAATCGACGTTGTTGCGGACCATCGCAGGTCTGGAAAACGCCGATCATGGCGAAATACATTGCCGCAATACCCTGATTACTCATTTGCCACCCTCACAGCGCAAGCTATCCATGGTATTCCAGTCCTACGCTTTGTTTCCGCATCTCAGCGTGCGGGAAAACCTGCTGTTTGGCCTGAAAGCGCGCGGCGAAGATAAACAGACGTTTGCCTCGCGACTGGCGGAAGTCAGTAAGCTGATGGAACTGGACAAACTGTTGGATCGCCAACCATCACAGCTTTCCGGCGGGCAGCAACAGCGCGTGGCGCTGGGCAGGGCGGTGATTGCCAATCATAGCTTGTGTCTGATGGATGAACCGCTTTCCAACCTTGACGCCAAACTGCGCCAGAGCATGCGCCGGGAAATCCGTGCACTCCAGAAGAAGCTGGGTCTGACAATGCTGTATGTGACGCACGATCAGACCGAAGCCATGAGCATGGCCGACAGCATCATTCTGCTCAACGACGGCTGTATTGAGCAGCACGCCACGCCCGATGATCTCTACAACAACCCCGCCAGTGTCTTCGCAGCGCAATTTATTGGTGCGCCGCCGATGAACATTTTGCCGCTGCAGCGGCGGGGCTGTAGCCATTACTTATCCCAGATGAACTGGCCGGTGCTGGATGATGATGAACCGGCCCTGAGTCTTGGCATCCGTGCTGAGGACATTCAACTTATCGACATCGCGCATGCTGCGCTCACCGCCCGGGTAATCAGTTACGAATATATGGGGGCGGATACCCTGTTGGTGTGTGCGCTGCCGGATATCAATGAGCCGTTAACCGTTAAAGTGCCGGGTATGAAACGCTTCGACGAAGGTAGCCGGGTCGGGCTGCAATGGTCAGCCTCGAAGCAATACCTGTTTTCCACCACCACGGGGAAGCGCTGCCCATCGGCTGAACAACAACTTTTCGCATCCGGAAAAAAATACGCTGTTTAATCTTCATCTTTTGATCAGGGAATAATCATGTCTGCTATCCGTCCTTTACGCCTGGCTTCTGCATTATTGCTGTGTACGGCTTCCACTGCCTTTGCCGCTGACGCGGTCAAACTGCAGATGTATTACCCGATTGCGGTCGGTGGCAAGGTCAGCCATACCGTGGATACGCTGGTGGCCGACTTTGAAAAAATTCATCCGGAAATCAGTATTCAGCCGGTTTATACCGGTGACTATGCCACGACGGTGACCAAAGCGCTGACGGCGTTTCGCGGTGGCAATGCACCGCAGATGGCGGTGATTGGTGATATCGAAGCCTATTCGCTGATAGATGCCGGTGCCATTGTGGCTGCCAGCGATCTGGCGAATGATGCAGAAGGGAAAAAATGGATCGACGGTTTCTACCCGGCCTTCCTGCGCCACATTGATGGTAAGGTCTGGGGTATCCCATTCCAGCGCTCCACGGTGGTGATGTACTGGAACAAGCAGGCATTCGAAAAAGCCGGTCTGGATGGCAACACGCCTCCTGCGACCTGGCAGCAGGTAGTCGATTTTGGTAAGAAGCTGGTGATCAAAGATAATAACGGTGTCAGCCAGTGGGGGATCGAGATCCCATCTACGCCAAACGGTTACTGGAACTTCCAGGGACTGTCAGCCACCAACGGTGGCCGTCTGGATAACGGAAAAGGCACGGCGGTGAACTTCAATACACCGGGCAATATCGAAACGCTGCAATGGCTGACCGACCTCGGCCAGAAAGAAGGCGTATCACCGAAGGGCGCTATTGCCTGGGGCACCACCCCACAGGACTTTATCAGTGGCAAAACCGCCATGATGGTCACCACCACCGGCAACCTGACCGGGGTGCGTGAAAACGCCAAATTCCCATTCGGTGTCGCGATGCTGCCGGAGAAAACTCAGCGCGGTAGCCCAACGGGTGGTGGCAACCTTTATGTGTTCAAAAATGCCTCCCCGGAACAGCAGAAAGCTGCCATGGAATTTATTCGCTGGGTTTCTGCTCCTGAGCAGGCCGCGCGCTGGAGTATTGCGACCGGTTACGTAGCCACCTCGCCAGCCGCCTGGGACACCACGGTGATGAAGGATTATGTGAAGGACGTTCCGCAGGCGCTGGTGGCGCGTGAGCAGCTGAAGTATGCCCAGCCTGAGTTGTCAACCTACAACAGCGTGCAGATTCAGGAAGCGCTCAACCATGCGATCGAAGCGGCTGTGACCCAGGCGAAGACCCCGGCAGAGGCGCTGGAGTCGGCGCAGAAGCAGGCCGACCGTCTGTTAAAATCGTACCAGTAAGCGCCCTATTATGAGCACGTTACTCACCATGGCACCGGCTACTCGCCCCAGATTCTGGTCGTTGCAGCTATATGGCTACCTGCTGATATTACCTGCGCTGGGTTTTTTGCTGTTGTTTACCCATTATCCAGCGCTGGCTACGGTGTGGGAGAGCGTGTTCAGTGCCGCGCGTAATGGCCATCCAGCTCGCTTTGTCGGGCTGGACAATTATGTCGCGCTGCTGGATGACGATGTGTTTATCCAGTCGCTGCTCAATAACCTGTTATATGCGGTGATCACCATTCCGCTGGCGGTGGTGCTGTCGCTGATGATGGCGCTGGCGGTGAATCGCCACCTGCGCGGTAATGCCATGGTGCGCGCCGCTTTCTTTATTCCTTCTCTGTTGCCGATGATTGCCATCGCCAATTTATGGCTGTTCTTTTATACGCCACAGCTCGGATTGCTGAATAAGCTGCTGGCGGTGTTTTCCCTGCCTGCGGTGAACTGGCTGGGCGAGCCGGGTAGCGCCCTGTATTGCCTGATGGCGGTATCGGTATGGCGCGAAGCCGGATTTTTTATGATTTTCTATCTCGCCGCATTGCAGCAAATCGACCCGCGACTGAGTGAAGCCGCTGAAATTGAGGGCGCATCGCGCGGGTACTTTTTCCGTCGTGTGCAGTGGCCGTTGCTGATGCCCACCACCTTGTTTGTGTTGATCAACGCATCAATGAACGCCTTCCGCATTGTGGACCAGGTGATCGCCATGACCAACGGCGGACCCGATAACAGCAGCAGCCTGTTGTTGTTCTATATCTACCGTACGGCTTTCAGTTACTGGGACATGCCTGCGGCGGCCGCGATGACGGTGGTACTGCTGGTGATCCTCGCCTCTATTGCGCTGATCAAATTCAACCTGCTGGATAAGCGAGCGCATTACCAATGAGATTACTCAACCTGGCGATTTGGCTGGCCGCGCTGCTGTGGTTTTTACCGATTCTGGTGGCCTTGTGGGTGGCAATCCATCCGGCGTCCGACCAGGGCAGTTTCAACCTGTTTTCACCGCTGACGCTGCAAAACTTCGTCAATGCCTGGCATGCCGCGCCTTTTGGTCGCTATTTTCTCAACACCATCCTGCTGGTGCTGATGATTGTGATTTGCCAGCTGGTGCTGGCGACAATGGCGGCTTACGCGCTGGTACGCTTCCGCCTGAAATATTCCGGCGTGCTGTTTGCTCTGATCCTGCTGCAACTGATGATAAGCCCGGATGTGCTGATCCTGAATAACTACAAAACCATCGGCGCGCTGGGCCTGCGCGACACGCTGACGGGCATTGCGTTGCCCTATTTTGCTTCGGCGTTTGCGATTTTCCTGCTGCGCCAGGCATTCAAAAGTATTCCACTGGTGCTGGAAGAGGCAGCGATTATCGAAGGGGCCAGCCGTTTCTATATCCTGCGCAAGATCTATATTCCGCTGGCGAAGCCGATTTATGTCGCGTTTGCGCTGGTGTCGATTAGCTTTCACTGGAATGATTTCCTCTGGCCGCTGGTCATTACCGATTCCGTCAATGTGCGGCCATTAACCGTGGGTCTGCAACTATTTTCCGCGCCTGAACAGGGTGTGCAATGGGCGCTGATTGGGGCCGCGACGCTGATGACCACCTTACCGTTGCTGATCCTTTTTTTGGTGTTCCAGCGCCAGTTTATCCAGTCCTTTATGCGCGCCGGTATTCGTTAAGGAGTGATACCCATGGCATTTCCTGTTCCCTTCACGCAGCAGCAGCGTGAATTATTGGGTGACGTCAGTCAGCTTTATCAACTGCCCGCCTTACGTCCGGCTATGCTGGATCCCACCCGGTTGCGTTTTGGTTTGATTGCCGATCCGCAGTATGCCGACGTGGATACGGACTGCGAAAATAACCTTTACTATCGTCACGCGTTGCACAAACTGCCAGGCGTGATTGATCAACTTAACCAACAGCCGCTGGATTTTGTGGTGACGCTGGGCGATTTGGTTGATCGTCATTGGGAAAGCTATGCCAGGTTGCTGCCGCTCTATCAGGCGCTGCAACACCCCCATGCGGTGGTAATAGGTAACCATGATGCCCAGACCATCATCGGACATCTCAAAGACGCCGCGGCGTTGCCGAAAAGTTATTACGCTTTCCGTCTCCAGGGCTGGCGCTTTGTGTTTTACGACGGTAATGACATCAGCTTTTATTGCCTGGGTGAGGAACGCCAGCAGGCCGAATTATGGCTGGCCGATTTAATGGCGCGTGAACAACCCCAGGCGCAGCCGTGGAATGGCGCAGTAGGCCGCCAGCAGTGGCAGTGGCTTGAACAACAATTGCAGGATGCGCAGGCCTGTGGCGAGCAGGTGGTGGTGTTTGGTCATTATCCTCTGGCACCGCATAAGAAACATATCCTTTGGAATGGTACCCAGCTGGCGCAGTTGTTCAGTGATTACGGCGTGCGCGCGTGTTTCGCCGGACATGATCATCGCGGTGGTTATGCCCGTAGCGGTAATACGGAATTTATCACCCTGAAGGGGATGCTGGATGGCCCTGATGCTGCACCTTTTGCGATAGTGGATATCACTGCGGAGTCATTGACGGTGACGGGGTACGGTGGCGAGATCAGCCGTTAAACGCGTACCGGCATCACCGCCAGCACGCCGAGCAGGGTAAGGTGTCCGGCATAAGCATGATAGAAGAAGCGCCGCGGCCAGAGTCGCGTGGCCGAGATATGCGGCAGGGCGGCCACTGCCGCGATAATCAGCAACGGCACCGCCAGCGTGGGTAGCAGATCATACATGAAGGTGTTTTCATAGCCGCTGCCCGGCGTATTCAGCCAGGCCAGCGCCGCCAGCACCAGCAATAAAAACAACCGGCTTTCTGCCACGGCACTGATGCAGCGGGCGGCCATACACAGCAGGCAAAATACCACACCGGGAATGCCGTAGCTTGCCGGTGTCAGTGGCCACGCCAGCATCAGCAGCACCGCCAGCCCGGCCATTGCGCCATTGACACCCCAGCGGGACGCCCAGCTCAGCATCTGCGTACAACCGGCATAGGCAAACAAAATATTCAGTGCCAGCCAGGATTGACCTTTCATCATAAACGCCAGCCAGAATAACGGCTGGGTTGCCATTGCCCATAACCAGAGACGTCTGGCGCGCTGACGCAGACGTACGGCGTCATCCGGCAGATTGGCGGCCCAGATAATGGTAAATAAAGGAAAGGCAATATGGCCGATGGCCGAGAGTAACGCGCTGCGACCATTTAATAAAATGGTGTTGATGTGATCAGCTAACATCGCTGCCAGGGCAATAGTTTTTATGATATCGGCCTGAAATGGGCTTAACGATTTAACCTGGTCAAAAGGTGAGGGGAACCTAAGAGAAGTAAGCAGCGCGTGCATGGGTGGTCACCGACTATTTATGTTTATACCGGTCATACTTCAATCTTTCGCTAACCGAAACATTACAATGTGCGCCAGCGCGAGTAAAGCAGGTAATAATCCTAATCAGCCAGGGAAAAAAGTAATGTGGGCTGGGCAGCCCACATTTTATCATTTGAGGATCGACGTGATCGGCAATTAGATCAGGAAGTCGTCCAGGGATTTACCACTTTCGATAGCGGCTTTAATCACCGCAGGGGTACGCCCCTGACCCGTCCAGTTTTTCTCCTGACCGTCTTCGTCAGTATATTTATACTTCGCTGGACGCGGCGCGCGTTTGCTACGGGTTTTACCCGCTGCCTGCAATGCACCTAATAATTCGTTCGGGTCGATACCGTCACCCAGCAGCAGGTCACGATACTTCGCCAGTTTTTCCGCTTTCTCACGTACGGCGGCTTCTTCTGCCTGGCTCTCATCGCGACGTTCAGTCACGATAATGGTGAGCTTCTCCAGCATTTCTTCCAGCTCGCTGAGCGGAAATTCACGCGCCTGGGCGCGCAGAGTACGAATGTTATTTAACGCCTTAAGTGAATCACTCATGGACTTCTCCCAAAAAAATCTGTGTCGTTGAACGAATAAAATGAGGTTATGTTAATTTATACAACGCAATTATAGGTAGAGACGCTATCCTTACATTTCTGTGCCGAGAGTACAACACAACCTCGCTGTAGAATAAAGTACGTTGAGTGTTAGTTTTAACTTTCTCTGCGAAACATCCTGTAAGTAGTGAGACAATTTTAATGCTAAGTTGATGTGAATTACAACGTTTCAACGGTTGCAGCACAAATTCATCATTTATTGTTGTGAGAAAGTTCAAACGTTGGCGAGGATCTTTAATGTCAGTTGTGTCAAAAAAGATCCTTTCTGTTTATTGTGATCGACAGAGAAGACGCGGGCTGGCGGGAAGTCTGGAGTAGTGATTTTAGTTAATGGTTTCGATAAATATTAAAAACAGTCTGAAATCATATGAGAAAAATCTATCTGCTGGCGGATTTAACGACTTAAGAAGTGCCATATAGACCTCTCAATTCAAGAAAGTTAAGGGCGACTCATGTCGCTTATCGGTTATTTTTGCGAGGGGTGTATAACAACGCTTTAAAGCCAAAAAACCCGGTGAGCGGGTTTTTTGTATGCTTGATCTCAAATCAACTCTTTCCCAGCCAGCCTGTCCAGCGCATGCTGGAAAAAACTCACCCGGCCAAAGTTGCCAGATTTTAGCGCCAGCGCCAGTGGTTTTTCTCCGCCGGAGAATAACGCCGGGACGCCAGGATCGATTTCAGCACCGACCCGCAGTTGGCCGAGATTAAGTGCGCTAACCACCGCGCCCGAGGTTTCGCCACCCCCCACCACCAGGCGTTGTATTCCGGTTGCATGAACCAGTTTTTTAGCGGTTTCACCAAACAGCTGATCCAGCGCAGCCGATATTGCGTGCTGACCATAGCGTTGCTGCGCGCTTTTGATGGTGTCGGGATCGCCGGAAGAATAAACCAGCGGGTATTTATCCAGGTTGGCACTTATAAAGGCCACCAGGTCATCCGGTCCCACGCTGCCCGCCATCACGGCATCAAGGGCGATTGGCAGCACCGCCCAATGGCGCTGATGCTCCGCTATCTGCCCGAGGGTGGCTCCTGAACAGCTGCCTACCAGAATCGCCCCCGGTCCCGGCAGAGAAGGGGGTTCCGTCTGGCCTCCCTGGGCTTTGCCCGCCTGAATAAAGTTATGAGGCAACGCGGTGGCGATACCGGAACCGCCACTGACCAGGCGTGACCCGGCGGCGGCGATACCGATCAGCGTTAAATCATGATCGGTGATCGCATCGGTCACCAGTAGCGCCGGATCGCCGTTATGCAGCGCCTGACGAATCGCTTCGCTACCCTGGACTACCTGCTGCCAGCTGATAAAACCTACCGGGGTTTTCGCCTGACGGGCCAGCACCCGGCGGATATCGGCATCGGTCATTGGGGTGAGGGGATGATGTTCCATGCCGGACTCATTCAGCAGGCGATCACGGACAAACAAATGCCCCTGATACAGGGTGCGGCCCATGGCCGGAAACGCCGGGCAGACAATCACGCGCGGCGCGTCCAGCCTGGCGGCCAGCGCATCCAGCACCGGACCGATATTTCCTTCATCGGTAGAATCAAAGGTGGAGCAATATTTAAACACGATCTGCTCGCAACCCTGATCCAGCAGCCAGTTGCAGGCGGCCAGTGACTGTTGCACCGCCTCTGCGGCGGGTAGCGAGCGAGATTTCAGCGCCACCACACCGACCTCAACATCCGGTGATGCCGGTTGTTGTTGCAGGCCAAGATATTGCGTGGTGCGCAGCCCGCCTTCACCCGGCAGACCTTTGGTGAAGGTCACGGCGATATCGCTGGCACCGGTAAAATCATCTGCAATCACCCCAATTAACATGATGCCGCTCCTGTTACCTGCAGCTTCATCTTATCGACCGCCGCATGGGGTGCCGTCAGTACCGGAACCGTAACCTGGCGGCGGACTGCTTCCGCCGCCTGCGAGGTGGAGAAGTGCGCCAGCATAATCACATCGCAATGGCTGAGCTGAGGAGCGGCGGCGGCCACCAGGCGGTTATGGCTGGCGACATCGCCTTTACGCAGCAGGTCGATGGCATCGGGTACCAGCACGCTCTCCAGTGTCGCCGTCGAGCCGATTAATGACGCGTAGTGGTCGAACTCCTGCGTCATGGTGCCGAGTGAAGGTCCGAACGTTGCCAGCATGCCAATGCGCTGACCCTGTTGCAGTGCGGCTTCAAACATCGCTTCGTTAGGTTTCAGCACCGGAACCGGCACGCTGGCCGCCAGGGCATCGATCGCCGGGCCGAATGCGGAACAGGTTACCAGAATCCCCTGTGCCTGCATGGCGTAGCCGTAGCGCCCGAGGGTGACGAAGCGATCGGTCAGGGCAGGTGACAACTGATCTTCTTTCGACCGGTCAAGGGTCAGGCCGTCATCAAGCAGATTCACCACTTCGGCTTCAGGCCAGTTATCTTTAAACGCGTTCTGCACCGGTGCCATGGCTACCGGTGTCGCGTGCAGTAAAACAATTCGTGTTGTCATCTTTTATTCCCGTCGCGGAAGAGTTGCGCTGAGGTGCTACAACACCATAACTTGCGCGACATGAAAATGTAAGGGCTTACAAAATTACTCGTAAGGTGACAGCGATCACATAAAAAAACTCAATTCCTGTCAGGATTAGCGTGGGATGCATTCACCTGAGTGCGCAATTTGAAATCGCTTACACGCTGAGAGCGCAATATGACAACACATGGAGAGACGACATCGTTAGATGCGGTGGTAACCCCACAGGCGCAGACCCGTCCGGCCAATACGGTGCCACGACCCTTCCGCGACCTGCTGGCACTGGAAGATTTCGAACGGCACGCGCGCAAGCGCTTACCGAATATGATTTATCAATACGTGGCGGGTGGGGTAGAAACCGGACGCGGTATCGCGGCCTGTTATGAGGCGTATCAGCAGTATGTTTTTGTGCCGCGCATGTTTCGTGACGTCTCGGGACGCGACCAAAGTGTCAGCCTGCTCGGCCATAACTGGTCCCATCCGTTTGGTGTTGCGCCGCTGGGTGGTGCCTCGTTTGTCAGCTATCGTGCCGATATCATGCTGGCCCGCGCTGCCCGCGCGATGAACGTGCCGATGATTCTCAGCGCATCGTCGCTGATCCCACTGGAAGATGTGATCGCTGAGAACCCCAATGCCTGGTTTCAGGCGTATCTGGCCGGAGATCAGCCACGTATTGATCGTCTGGTGGACCGCGTCGCACGCGCCGGTTACCAGACGCTGGTGGTCACCGGCGATACCCCAATGCTTGGCAATCGCGAGCACAACACCCGTAGCGGCTTCAGTATGCCGATCAAACTCACCCCAAAAGTGATGTGGCAGAGCGCGTTAAGCCCGCGCTGGCTGTTGGGCACCGTGGCCCAGACGTTTCTGCGCCATGGCGCACCGCATTTTGAAAATACCGATGCGGAACGTGGGCCACCGATGATGTCCAGCAAAGTGCGTAACACCAACGCCCGTGACAAACTGAGCTGGAAGCATGTCGAAGCGATCCGCAAAAAATGGCGCGGCAATCTGGTGATCAAAGGCTTGATGTCGCCGGACGATGCCTTTATCGCCCGCGACCTTGGTGCGGATGCGGTCATCCTCTCCAACCACGGTGGCCGCCAGCTCGATCATACCGTGCCGCCTCTGCACACCCTGGCGGAAATCGCCGCCGCCAAAGGGGATATGAAGGTGATTATCGACAGCGGTATCCGGCGTGGCACTGACGTGATGAAAGCTATGGCTCTCGGCGCGGATTTTGTCTTTCTTGGGCGCCCGTGGCTGTATGGCGCAGTGATTGGCGCACAGGCGGGTATTGAACATGGCATGCATATTCTGCGGGATGAAATTGATCGCGATATGGCGCTCATTGGCGTGACACGTCCGGATCAGCTGGACAAATCATTGCTGCGTCGCGCCCCGTTATTTGCCCGTGAGGAGGGATGATGGTGACTTTGCACATCTACAGTGCGTTGGCGCTGAGTGCGCCGTTCGAGCGCCTTGCCCGTTTATGGCAGGCAGCGTATCCGCAGATCGCGCTTCAGTTCCGCTGGCATCCGAGCACCGTGATTGAGCAGCAGATCAACGCCGGGCAGGCGGCGGATGTGGTGATCGCCACGGTGGAGACGCTGGACCGCTTAACCCAATCCGCACGGGCGGAAACGGCAAGCCGCATCGAGCTGGTGGATTCGCCGATCGGGCTGGCAGTGCTGGCGGGTGCGCCAAAACCGCCGATTCATGATACCCAGGCGCTGGTGCAATCGCTGCTGGCGGCACGTTCGGTGGCGTGGTCAGAAGCCGGGGCCAGCGGTATTTATTTTTCCGGCCTGCTGAAGACGCTGGGCATTGACGACGCGCTCCGCGCCACGGGCACAGTAATCCCGGCGGGCTTTACCGCCGAACAACTGGTGAACGGGAAGGCGGATGTGGCCGTGCAGCAAATCAGCGAGCTATTGATGGTGGAAGGGATTGAGATCGTCGGGCCGCTGCCAGCGGAGGTACAGCAACCTATCTCGCTGTCGGCGGCGCTGCTGGCTACGGTGCAACAGCGTGAGGCGGCAGAGATATTGCTGGCCTGGCTGAAAACACCGGCGGTGACGGATGTTTTCAGCCATTTTGGGCTGGTGAGCCGCAGTTAACGTTCCTGGCGGGGCACGGAGCCGCTGCTGCCCCGCACAATCAGTTCCGTTTGGATCAGCGTATGCCGTTGTGCCGGCTGATTATTCAGCGTTGCCAGCAGGTATTCAGCCGCGTGGGTGCCAATCGACGCCAGATCGACGCGCATGGTGGTCAGCGGATGTTCCAGATGCTCGGCGTATTCGTAATCGTTGAAACCAACGATGGAGATGTCGTTAGGAATACGCAGATAGCGCTCGCTGGCGGCGCGCATCGCACCAAAAGCCAGCAGATCGTTACCACAGATGATGGCGGTGGGCGGTTCCGGGCTGTCCAGCAGACGGAAAACCGCTTTGCGCGCATCGTTCATGCTGTAGGCGTTATCAATCAGATGGCTTTCCGGCAGGGTCAGGCCCTGTGCTGCCAGCGCTTTGCGCGTGCCGTACAGACGATCGGAGATACGATCGTTCGAAGGCGGCGTGCCGACAATCACCCCAAAGCGGGTATGTCCCAGCGCCAGCAAATGGCTGGCAATGGTCTGGGCGGCCCCCTCGCTGTCGTATCCTACGCAGGGTTTCTCGCTATCCTGGGAAAAAGTTTGCACGCAGGGCAGATCCTGCGCGTTGATGCGCTCCCATAACTTCGGATGATGGGTATGGCCCACCAGCATCAGGCCATCAATGCCGTATTCAATCAGTTTGTTAACTTCTTTCAGCTCGGTATCAGGGTCGAAATTGGAGTTGGCCAGCAGCAGCGTATAACCCGCGTCGTGGATTAACTGCTGAAACGCCGCCAGCGGGCGTGAGAAGGTTTCGGTGGCCAGCGTCGGCACCACGGCACCAATCGTCATGCTGCGGCGCGAAGCCAGCGTGCGTGCGGCGCGGTTAATCACATATCCCAGTTCTTCACACGCCTTTTCCACCGCCGCCCGGCTTTTGGCTTTGACGGTATCGCTGCCGTTCAGTACGCGTGATACGGTCGCGGTGGAGACGCCAGACAAGCGTGCGACATCCTCCAGCGAGACGCGTCCAGATCCATTCTGCTTTTCACTCATCAAGTCACTCCTGTTGAAACAGTGAGCTTGTCCACAAAATTCGCAGACAAACGCCCTGCAATTTTGAAAGCGCTTACTTTTGGCTTGACTCCATTTTGTAATCGCTTACTTTTTACCTCATGTTATCAGGTTGGGGTGGCCTGCTCACGTTTAATTAACGGTTTTATGACTTCTCACCCCATTTGGTAAACAAACAGCCTCTGATGACCGCCGTGCGGCAGCAGAACCTCTTGTTACTCATAAATAAATCATAAAGGAATTCACCATGCGCAGATATCCACGTATTCGCTGGCTGATGATCGTGTTCTGCTTTTTCGCCATCGCCATTAACTATATTGACCGTATCAACCTCGCGATCGCTGCGCCGCATATCAAAGCCGATCTCGGGCTGGATGATGTCAGCATGGGGCTGATCCTCGGAGCCTTTTTCTGGACTTACGCCCTGCTGCAAATCCCGGCGGGTCGCATTATCGACAAACTGGGTACCCGCGTCGGGCTGGCGCTGGCCGTGGGCTGGTGGTCGCTATTTACCGTGTTTACCGCCTTTGGTAAAGGTTTCACCTCGCTTTTTGCGGCTCGCCTGATGCTAGGTGTGGGCGAATCCGGTGGTTATCCGGGTTGCGCCAAGGTGGTCTACAACTGGTTTGCGAAGAAAGAACGTGCGACAGCCAGCGGCATTTTTGATGCGGGTCCGCGTGCGGGGAGTGCGCTGGCGTTGCCGCTGGTGGCCTGGCTGATCAGTACCTGGGACTGGGAAACCTCCTTTGTGGTCACCGGGGCGCTGGGTCTGGTGTGGGTGGTGATCTGGCTGGCGTTCTACCGTGAACCGGAGGATATGAAGGGGCTGAACGATGCTGAACGCCAGAACCTGCTGGAAGATCGCGCCGCACCGACAGTGAGCGCCAATGCCAGTGTGAAAATCGGCGCGCTGTTCCGCTACCGCACGGTGTGGGGCATGATGATTGGCTTCTTCTGCATGAACTTCGCCACCTATTTCTTTGTCACCTGGTTCCCGACTTATCTGACCATGGCACACGGCTTCTCGCTGAAAGAACTGGGTACGCTCGGCGCGATCCCGGCGCTAATGGGTATCCCCGGCAGCCTGTTAGGCGGCGTCGTGTCCGACTGGTTGTACCGCAAAGGCTTCAGCCTCACCACCGCACGCAAAACCTGCCTGATTGCCGGGATGCTGCTGTCGTCGGTGATTGCTTTCGCTGCCTTTACCGACAGCATCGCGGTGATCCTGACGCTGTTCTCGCTGACCTATGCCGGTCTGGCATTCACCGCCGCCAATATCTGGACCTTACCCGCCGATGTGGCACCGGCTTCCGGTTATGTGGCTACGCTCGGTGGTATCCAGAACTTCGCCGGTAATCTCGCCGGGATTGTCACGGCCTCCTTTACCGGCCTGATGCTGACCCTGAGCCACGGATCTTTCGTGGTGCCATTGCTGGTGGCGGGCGGCATCTGTTTGCTGGGTGCTGTTAACTTCATGTTTATCATGGGAAAAATCGAACCCCTCAAACTCACCCCTGCTGACGACGTTGATGTTGTGACAACCGCCAGCAAAAAAGGAGAGCTGTTATGAAAAGTGAAAATCAGATCCGTGAGGAGATTGTCCAGGTCGGTGCTGACCTGTTCAACCGTGGCTACACCACCGGAACGGCGGGTAACATCAGTGCGCGGCTGGAAGATGGCTGGCTGATCACCCCCACCGATGCCTGCCTTGGTCACCTGGAGCCTGCGCGCATTGCCAAAGTCAGTCTGGACGGTGAGTGGGTGTCCGGCGATAAGCCATCGAAAACCCTGCTGTTGCATCGTCAGATTTATGACCGCAATACCGAAGCGCAGGGGGTGGTGCATACCCATTCGACCCATCTGGTGCAGCTGACGCTGGCCGGGGTATGGCAGCGCGACAGCATTCTGCCGCCGCTGACGCCCTATCAGGTAATGAAAGTGGGGCGCATACCGCTCATCGGCTACCAGCGTCCCGGCCATCCGGCGGTGGCAGAGCAGGTGGCCGGACTGGCGAATGAGGTGCGCGGGGTGATGCTGGAACGCCTGGGGCCGGTTATCTGGGGTGCATCGGTTTCGGCCGCCAGCTTTGCTCTGGAGGAGCTGGAAGAAACCGCGCGCCTGTGGCTGAACTGCCTGGATAAACCCGCCGCGCTGGCCGATGCAGCAGTGCAGGAGCTGTGCGCGCACTTCAATACCCGCTGGTAACTCACGCTGTACCCTACAACGAGCAGACGATATAAAGAGAAGACGATGAAAAAAACGTTAATGGCGGCAGGTATGATGCTTTTTGCTACATCACTGATGGCACAGGAAACACCGAGCTACGTCTATGTCTCGAATGGTGACAGCGGCACCGTCACGGCGTATCAACTGGATAAGGCTCATCACCACCTGCAACCGATCGGCGAGTATCCGACCGGCCTGAAAAGTATGCTGATGGTGGTATCGCACGATAAAAAGACGCTGTATGTCTCGGTACGCAGCAAGCCTTATCACGTCTCGGCATGGCATATTGCTGCGGATGGCAAACTCAGCCATTTCGCCGATACGCCGCTGCCAGAAGCGATGGCTTATGTGGCGCTGGATAAAACTGGTCGCTTTTTGCTGTCGTCATCTTATGGTGGCGATCTGTTCAGCATCAACCGCATCGCGGCGGATGGTAAGGTGGAAAGTGCCCCGGTGCAGGTGGTGCACACCGGCAAACGTGCCCATGCAATCCAGACTGACCCCAGCAACCGCTTCCTGTTTGTACCTCTGTTAGGCGCGGATCAGCTGTTACAGTTCCGCTTTGACGCGGCCAGCGGCAAGGTCAGTGCGAATTCTCCCGCTTTTGTGAATATCCAGCGCGAAGCCGCCACCGGCCCACGCCATTTTGTCTTTGCGCCCCAGCGCGATCGGGCCGGACAGCAAAACATGTATCTGCTGACCGAGATGGCAGGTAATATCTCGCGCCTGACGCTGAATGATGACGGCACCATGACCGAGCATGAGGCCACGCCGTCACTCGATCCGGCCATCGCCCGCGATATGCAGCGCGGTGAGGCGCGCCCATTAACCGGTGACGACGATTTGCCCAAATCGGCAAAACCGCGCCTGTGGCAGGCAGATATCCATATCACCCCCGATGGCCGTTTCCTGTATTCCACCGAACGGACCAGCAGCCATATCACCGCATTTCGGGTATCGCCAGAAGATGGCCGACTGCAATTGATTAACAGCACGCAAACCGAAACTCAGCCGCGTGGCTTTGCTATTGATAATAGCGGTCACTATTTAATCGAATCCGGACAGAAGTCGGATAAGGTCGCGCTATATTCCATCGATCAGCAAAGCGGCAAGCTGTCTTTAATTGAGCGCGTTCCAACCGGTGCCGGTGCGAATTGGGTGACTATCGTCGAATAAATAAGTTATGTCCGGTTATTAATGTTCTCATGCGTTAAACAAGGAGTTCTTATGGCTAACATTCGTCCGGCGCTGCTGTGTGCGGCTTTATTTTCTGCTGCCTTCAGCACGGGAATGCCGACTTATGCGGCGGAACACGTCGTCGCTACCCATCTTGAACCACTGCATCACGTTATCCTGGAAAACAAATATGTCACCGTGATGCGCGTACTTATCCAGCCGGGACAAAGCACGTTATTTCATGAACAACACCTCGATTATGTCAATACACATATCGAGGGCAGCACGGTGAAAATCGAATACCCGGATAAACCGGCGAATAACACCGAAATGAAAAGCGGCAATGTCAAATTCGGTGCCCATCAGGGTAAATCCGAAACCGATAAAGTCACCAACACCGGGAATAACGTCAATCATCAGGTGGCGTTTGAGATCAATATTCCCGGACCACAACATTTTGGGGGCGCAACCCGTCCCGCCAGTGACGCTTTCCAACCGGTATTGGATAAACCCACGGTGAAAGGTTGGAAGGTGACGCTGAAACCCGGAGAAAGCACTGGCGAGTATGTGCAGCACGGCCCGGGCGTCAGGGTGTTCTTCACCGAAGGGCGGATACTGCTGGCCGATCATGCCCATCCCAACCGGGTTAAGGAACTCTGGGTTCATGCCGGCGATGCGTTTCTGACCTCACCCGGTAAAGTCGATATCACCGCAGCCAGCGATCAAAATATTGTGTTCAATGATTATGAGTTGTTGTAGTTTCGTTTAGGTTTGTTTCGATCGTGTATAAATAACGTAATCAAAAATCTGTTATTGTGTATCCCGGCAGGGAATACCTGTCGGGATGTGCGCATTATTTCAACTATTCTAATTATTATTTACCGGAAGCAATTAAAATGAAGGCAAGAAAGGTTAGACGGGGTTGTCTGCCTTTCGCGTTGAGCATTCTGCTGTCTGCCACATTTTCAGCCCATGCTGAAAATGCGACAGACTCTGCGGCGCTTATTGCGAAAGGCAAGTATCTGGCTATTGCAGCAGACTGTGGAGCCTGCCATACCGCACCCGATCATGGTGCAGAAATGGGTGGGGGATATATTATTTCCTCACCACTGGGGAATATCGTTTCCAGCAATATCACGCCATCAAAAATCGCAGGAATTGGTAATTATAGCGAGGCGGATTTTGCTAAGGCGGTAAGAGAAGGTGTTAATAAACAGGGGCAGAATCTTTATCCGGCGATGCCCTATACCTCCTATGCCAAAATTAGCGATGACGATATTCATGCGTTATATGCTTATTTTATGCACGGAGTGAAACCGGACGATAAGGTTCCTGCACAAACTGATTTGCCTTTCCCGTTTAATATTCGCGCCAGCATGATGGTGTGGAATTTATTGTTCGCTGATGACCAGCGTTTTACCCCGGATGCGGGTAAATCGGCGGCCGTCAATCGCGGTGATTATCTGGTGAATGCGCTGGCACACTGCGATACCTGCCATACGCCACGTAATGCGCTGATGGGGCAGAATAACGACAAGGCACTGTCTGGCGGTAGCCTCGGCAGCTGGTACGCACCGAATATCACCCCGGATCGTGAAGCGGGCATTGGTAACTGGAGCGATGCTGAAATCGCGCAATACCTGAAAACCGGTCATGTGGCAGGCAAAGCGCAGGCGGCAGGTCCGATGGCTGAAGCGATTGAGCATAGCCTGCAATATCTGTCGGATGATGATATCAACGCGATGGTGGCTTATCTGCGCCAGATCCCGGCTGTCAGCCAGCCTGGCCTTCCGGCACGCGATAACCAGGGTAAGCCGGCGGTCAATGAAGCTGCGCTGCGCGCCTTGCCAAACCCTGATCCGGGCTGGGCGGTGTATAGCAGCACCTGTGCCAACTGCCATCAGCCGGATGGTGCAGGCAACGCTGTCTATCCTTCACTGTTCCACAACACCGCCACTGGCGCACCGCAGGCCGATAACCTGATCGCCACCATTGTTTATGGCGTGCATCGCACGGTTAACGGCAAGCCGGTGGATATGCCGGGCTTTGGCCCGGAGGCCTACTTTACCGATCGTCTGACCGATCAGCAGATTGCCGATGTCAGCAATTACGTGCTGAAAAATTTTGGCAATGCGCAACTCAACGTTACACCTGAACAGGTGAAAACCATCCGTAACGGCGGCGAACCTCCGCTGATTGCCCGGCTGGCACAACCGCTGACCTGGGGTGGTGCCGTGGTTGTCCTGATCATTATTGTGCTGGCTGTTTCGATTTCGCGCAGGAGAAAACATCATGGCGCATAACATTTCGCTCTCAAGGCGTCGGTTGCTGCAGGGCATGGGTATTCTTTCACTGGGCGCGATGTGCAACACGATTTTCCCGGCACGCGGGCGGGCGGCAGAATTGATGGCCGACAATCCGTTCCTGGCAATTTCCAGCTTCCTGGTCAGTCGTCCGGTCAGCCCAATCCTCGGCCAGCGCTACTATGCCGCGCTGACAAAGCATGATGCACAATTCAGTCAAAAGCTGGATGCATTGCATACCCTGCTGCAACAGCAGCATTTTTCTCATGTTGACGACTTCCTTGCTGCGACCAGCCAGGATAATGCCGACTGGCAAACCGCGCGCACCATCATCTCCGCCTGGTATTCCGGAGTGGTGGGAGATGGCAGCGATCTGGAGCTGATCGCCTACGCCGATGCACTGATGTATCTGCCCACGCGTGACGTACTGGTGGTGCCGACCTACGGCGGCGGACCTTTTTTCTGGGCGGTAACAGAACCGGGTAAAGTGGCAACAGCAGGAGAACGCGCATGAGTGCACAAAATAAAGATGCCGATGTCATCATCATCGGCTCTGGCGTAATGGGCGGACTGATTGCCACCCAACTGGCGAAAGCGGGTAAATCGGTGATCATTCTTGAGGCCGGTCCCCGCGTCTCAAGGCAGGAAATTGTTGAGCGTTTTCGTAACTCGCCCTTCAAGATGTCGTTAACCAACATCAAATTGCAGGGCGTCGGCTCACCTTATCCGAATCCGCCGCATATCCCCTCCACCTACGGTGATTATCTGCAACAGATTGGGCCGGTGAAATATTCCACCAAATATCTGCGCGTGGTGGGCGGCACCACCTGGCACTTTGGGTCGGCGCTGTGGCGCATGATCCCCAATGATTTCAAACTCAACACGCTGTACGGTCGCGGACGTGACTGGCCGTTCGGCTATGACGAGCTGGAACCCTGGTACGGCAAAGCAGAACATGAGCTGGGTGTGTCCGGCATGGATGGCCAGGACGAAAGCGGTCAGGGTGGTAAAGCCTGGCCACCGCGTTCCACACCGTTCCCGATGCCCGGTCTGCCCACCAGTTATATGTTTGACCGGTTGACAGAAATGCTCGGCAAGGGCGGCTATAACCCCGTGCTGGAGCCGAACGGCCGCGCGACTAAGCCGTGGGGCAAACGCCCGATGTGCGCTGGTAACAACAACTGCAACCCGGTGTGTCCGATTGCCGCGAAGTACGACGGTTCGATGCATATCGATGAAGCGGAACGGCTGGGTGCGAAACTGCTGGATAACGCGGTGGTGTACCGTATCGAAGCCGGAGACGACGGTAAGATTACCGGTATCTGGTACAAAAAACCGGACGGTTCGGAACATCACTTAACCGCCGATTATTTTGTGCTGGCAGCCTACGGCATTGAATCACCGAAGCTGTTGCTGATGTCCACCTCGGAAAAATATCCCAACGGTATCGCCAACTCTTCCGATCAGGTAGGACGTAACCTGATGGGACATACCGGCATCAGTATGAATGTGATGATGTCGGAAGATGTGTGGCCAGGACAGGGACCGACCGAACTGCTGGTGTATCTGAATAATCGCGATGGGGCGTTCCGCAAGGATTTCCCCAGCTACAAGATCAAAGTGCGTAACACCGTGCCGACCGCCGATTACACCGCGTCGCTGATCGCTAAAGGGGTACTGGGGTCAAAACTCGATGAAGAGATTCGCCGCCAGTCGGCGCGCTCGCTGAACTTCGCCATCGATTTTGAAACGCTGCCGCTGCCGGAAAACCGTGTGACGCCGAGCAAAACCAAAAAGGATGCGATTGGTATTCCGTTACCGGAGATTTATTACAGTGTCACGGATTACTGGCATGCGGGTAAGGACGAGGGCATCAAGGATTTCCATAAGTTCGCCGAACTGCTGAACGCGGAAATTTTGTCGATCGATACCAAGTATCAGGATCGCCAGCACATTATGGGCACCACCATTATGGGCGACGATCCGAAAAACTCGGTAGTGGACAGCGATTGCCGTACCCATGACCATCCGAATATGTGGATTGCCGGGACCAGCGTGATGCCTTCAGCATCCTGTATGAACCCGACACTGACCGGTGCGGCACTGAGCCTGCGACTGGCGCAACATATGCTGAAAACCATGGCGTAAGGAGCAATAACCGTCGCGGTGCGATGTGGACTACATCGTGCCGCGACGACTCCTGATTTTACCCTGATAAAAGCAGGAATATTTAGCATGTCACGGAGGTAAGCAGTAAGGTTCCGGCAATGGATTTCCTAAAAATCAAGGAGCGACTATGCCGATAGAATCGATTGCGAAAGGTTCTTTGCTGGCGGTTATTGACCAGGTAGCGGAAGATGATTTCAGTTTCCCTGCCACCAGCGTTAAAAATGTCAATGATAAACCTTCCCTTTATACGAATTCACTTCAGCCGATAATGTCCCGGCTGGATATCGTTAAAGCAAAGTTCAATGATGACTCGGTGTTGTTTTTAAACTCAGCCACCCCGGTAAAATGCAATAATTTTGCCATGAATTTTATTGATGTATTTCTGGCAAATACACCTGATGTTGCACAGGTCATAAAATCGCTGAGTTTATCGACGCAAGATGCAGGATCCATTGCGAATAAAATATCTGAAAATACCCAGGAAAGAACATTAGCGATTCTTGCTTACGGACAGGAAAATCATCTGGTTGATTATCAGTTGTGGGGCGAATTTTTTTATTCGGAATTGCGTAAGATGCAGAGTGATAAGGTTTTTATTAAACCGTTCCTCATTTACTCTCGCCCGCATATGATTAAGGAAAATCTGCATGAATTCACCGTTGCGATACACCATACCATGGCGGCGGTGCTTTCCTGCCAGAAAGGCCTCTGCCAGATAGTGGTTTACGACCCGACGCACACCACCGGGTACTTTTCCACTGAGCTGGAGGAGACAGCAGAAATACGAAAATGCGATATTTTTTCCTTCATTAATAAAGGGGATAGCATCGAGTTTGTGACCGATGAACCGGGTAATACCTTGTCATACTTCACCGCTGTTCCAGGTCGCTGGGATGGGAGCCGCTTTTCACTTTTTCAGGAAAGAATAGATCAAAGGAATATCTGCAATACCTTCCTGACTGAAAAAACACAAATTCTACAACAGGAATTGTTTTATGCGGCCATCACGGGGTTGCCAGTTAAGAATTTCGTATTCTGTCTCAAACATGTCCCAGAAAATTCACGTGCCGAATTCCTGACCATAAAAGGTGAGGCGGGTAAAACTATCATCAATTTTCTGGCTGGCTTACCAGATAAAAATTGCCATCTGCTGACTAACTATTTCTCTTTTATAAAGGAAGCATTGAGGGCAGGTTTGCTGGATAAACAGGAGATGATTAAGCAACTCAGCGATAAAGTGGTTGAAGATGTGGGTTATGCCTGGTTTGAGGTAACGCTCTTTGGCCGTGCTTTTTTGCGACCCTACACGGGTAAAGTTGCAGAGGTTTTTGCTACTGAAGTTATCAGTTTGATTAAGGAGGACAGGTTAACGGAGGAAGAGGGAAAAACCATTCTGGACGATATGATCGTCATAAAAGAAAAAGAGGGCGGAGTGATGTCGGAATATGAGGGTTTTGAGTTCGCCAGACTTAGACATTATGTCCATGCCTGCGCAGCATGGGCAATGATTCAAAAGAATTTCCCTGCATGGGAAATGGGTGAGCAATAGCATTGCCCCGTCGCGGCGCTACAGACCCGATCCCACGACTGGTTTATGCTCAGCTCTGAATCCTGGGCAACAACAACGTAAATCGGGTAGATACCGCATCAGAGGCGACGTGAATCTCCCCCTGATGGGCTGTGACGATTGATTTGACGATGGCCAGCCCAATGCCGCTGCCTTCGCCTTTTCTCTGGCGTGACGGGTCAACACGATAAAACCGGTCAAAAAGGCGTGCCAGATGCATCGGCGCAATAGGGATGCCTGGATTTTCAACCCTCAGCTCCACCCAGACATCGCGCTGCTGGAGATGAACGGTAACCGACTCACCCGCAGGGGTATGGCGAATGGCGTTGGAAAGTAAGTTGTTGATAACGCGACGCAGCATCAGTGGATCACCCTGAACCAGCGCCGCGTCGCCCGCCAGCGTCAGCCCTACCTGCTGTTCTTCCGCCCAGGCTTCAAAAAACTCAAACACCTTGATGGTTTCAGTGCGCAGATCGAGCGGGATGCGTTCCGGGATCAGCTGATTATTATCCGCCTGAGCCAGAAACAGCATATCGCTGACCATTTTCGCCATCCGGTTGTACTCTTCCAGGCTGGAATACAGGACATCCTCCAGTTCTTTCACCGTACGCGGCTGGCTGAGGGCAATTTCCGTCTGCGTCACCAGATTGGTGATGGGGGTTCTGATTTCATGGGCGATATCGGCGGAGAAGTTGGCCTGACGGGTGAAGACATCTTCAATACGTTCAATCATATGGTTGAAGGACATCACCAACTGTTGCAGCTCAATCGGCACGTTATCCGGTTCCAGCCGGACATCCAGATTTTTCGAGGTGATGTTGTTTATTTGTTGGCTGACGTTGCGTAACGGCAGATAACCCTGGTGAACCGCAAACAACACGATCAGGATAATCAACAGGCTAATGGCTGAGGCGATGATTAACAGATTATGTTTCAGCGCGTCCAGGTAGTGCAGGTGGAAATCAATCGAAAGTGCGATCAGCAGCCGATCAGTGCTGGTGTGCCCGTTGTACGGTGAACTGACGGCAGTGGCCATCACCCGGTAGCTGCGATTGCCGTTGTGGGCAGCATGCGCGCCCATCGGGTCTGACCACAAAAATACCTCACCGGAATCAACTTCTGTGCTGTGGACCAGCGACATCAGGTCTGGTCCGTCTGCCGAGCGGTATAAAACCTGATTTTCCGGGCTGAGTAGCATCACCGAGATATAACGGTAGCTGTCGAGAATGGAGTCGATTTTCGCCACTTTTTGCTGTTCTGTCTCGCCGGGATTTTTCAGAATGGCTGTCAGCGTGCTGTTGATTTGCTTAAGGTTGGTCACGTCCTGTTCGGCAAAGTGATTCTGGACTGAATGCAGCATAATCCAGGCTGCGGTGGCGAAGGCAATGATGGTGGCGAGACTGATAAAGAAGGTAAGCCGGATTTCAAGCGACACAGGACGGCGCAGTCGCTTAATCTTCATCAGGCACCTCAAGCACATAACCGACGCCGCGTACGGTCTGGATCAGTTTGGGGGAGAAGTCATTATCGATTTTTGCCCGCAGCCGTTTAACCGCAACATCGATGGCATTGGTATCGCTGTCAAAATTCATATCCCACACCTGCGAGGCAATCAGCGAACGGGGCAGGACCTCACCGCGATGACGGATAAAGAATTCCAGCAAGGTGAATTCTTTGCTGGTCAGGGTGATGCGGGTACCCGCGCGGCTCACTTTACGTGACACCAGGTCAAAGTTGAGATCCGCCAGCTGGAACTGGCTCTCAGGAATAATATTGGCCCCGCGGCGCAGCAGCGTTCTGACACGCGCCAGCAACTCGGCAAAGGCAAAGGGTTTGACCAGATAATCATCGGCACCCAGTTCCAGTCCCTTTACGCGATGTTCAATGGTGCCCAGCGCGGTCAGCAGCAGAATCGGCATCCCTTTGCTGGCAGCACGCAACATACGCACGATATCCCAGCCGTTGACATCGGGCAGCATAATGTCCAGTACGATCAAATCGTACTCAGCGGTCATCGCCAGATGGTAGCCAGTGAGGCCGTTGTCGGCGCGATCGACCACAAACCCCGCCTCGGTCAGCCCTTTGCTGAGGTATTCCCCTGTTTTCACCTCGTCTTCGACAATCAGTATCTTCATTTTCTCACCCATCCCCTCATCGGTGCCATTCTAGTGGGCCAAAGGACGATATCAACGACTTCAGTCGAAAATGACAGCTTTGTCATTGTTGGGTCACGCTGCCAACAGAGTCGCTTCGTTACAGTGTCCGCCGTCATCATCTGGAAACAATGGGCAGGCAGGCCCTGGCGGTTAGCGATATGGTCAAATTAATATTACGGGTGGTGGGTGCGGCGTTTTTGCTGACGGGATGTGTCTCGCTGGCCCCCGAATATCAGCCCCCTGAACTCCCGGTTCCACAACAATTCTCTCTCTCCCGCAACACGCTGGTGCCGGTTACCGCAGGCTATCAGGATACCGGCTGGCGGACCTTTTTTGCCGATCCTCAGGCCAGGCAGTTCATTGATGTGGCGCTACGCAATAACCGTGATCTGCGTATGGCGGCATTGAAAGTGCAGGAAGCACGCGCACAGTACCGGGTAACCAATGCCGATCGCTACCCGCAGCTGAACGCTGCTACTGAAGCGAGTTACAGCGGTGGCCTGAAACGCAGCGACCTGACGGAAAAACAGTTTCAGGCCGGGCTGGATCTGAGCTTTGAGCTGGATTTTTTCGGCAGATTGAAAAATCTGAGCGAAGCCGACCGGCAAAACTACCTTGCCAGTGAGGCTGCTCAGCGTGCAGTGCATATCCTGCTGATTTCCAGCGTTGCTCAGAGCTACTTTAGTCAGCGGCTGGCAGTGGCACAGCTGCGTATTGCCCGGGAGACGTTACAGAATTATCAGCAATCTTATGCCTTTGTGGAGCAGCAGCTAATTACCGGCAGCAGCAATGTGCTGGCGGTAGAACAGGCGCATGGCCTGATTGAAAGCACCCGCGCGGAGATTGCCAGCCGGGAAGGGCAACTGGCGCAGGCGAACAATACCTTGCGGCTGGTAGTGGGCCGCTGGCAGGGACTGCCGGATGATCAACGCCGCGTGGTGGGGGTTCTTAACCCGGTCAGGCTACCCGCCGGACTTTCCTCGGAAATCCTGCGTCAGCGTCCGGATCTGATGGAGGCTGAACACCAGCTGATGGCGGCCAATGCCAATATCGGTGCGGCCAGGGCTGCGTTCTATCCGTCGATTAGCCTGACCAGCGGCTTGTCGGGCAGCAGCGATGACCTGTCAAATCTGTTTTCCGCAGGCAGCGGCATGTGGAATTTTGTGCCAAAAATCGACATCCCGATTTTTAATGCCGGTCGTAACCAGGCCAGCCTGACGCTTGCTGAAGTGCGCCAGCAGCAATCGGTGGTGAATTACGAGCAAAAAATCCAAAACGCGTTTAAGGACGTCGCCGATGCGCTCGCGCTGCGCGACAGCCTCAGCAACCAAATTGCGGCGCAGCAGCGTTACCTTGCTTCCCTGCAAATTACGCTGCAACGCGCACGCGGATTCTATGCCAGCGGTGCGGTGAGTTATATCGAAGTGCTGGATGCTGAGCGCTCATTATTCAGCACCCGGCAAACGTTATTTGATTTGCAATATTCCCGGCAGGTCAATGAGATCAATCTGTTCACTGCCCTGGGGGGCGGCTGGACGGAATAATCCTTCCATTACATTTTTCAGGAGTCAATATTATGCATCAGTTAATCAAAGTGGTTTTATTCGGTATTTTTCCGGCACTGATTGCCGCGGGTGCACAGGCCAGTGAGCAGCATCAGAGCATGATGTCACATGCGGAGATGGCGGTTCAGCAGCCGGTGATTAACGCCACGGGGGTGATTAAACAGATTGATTTAGCAAATAAAAAAATCACTATTGATCATCAGGCGATCCCGGCGCTTGGCTGGCCAGCCATGACCATGCGTTTTACCTTTACCACTCAGGACGACAGCATCAACGCGTTAAAAGTGGGTAGCCCGGTTAACTTTTCTTTTATTCAGCAGGGGAATATCTCACTGCTTCAGGAAATAAAAGTCAGTCATTCTTAATTAACGGATGGTTGTCAGGAACAATTATGGCATCGTTAAAATTAAAATACGCGGCGGTGATGGTCAGTAGCCTGATAATCGGAGGGCTGATTACGACAGCGGCTTTCCATTATCTGCCTTCTGCCAATAAAAAGTCAGCGCCAGAACGCAAAGTTTTATTCTGGTATGACCCGATGAAACCCGATACCAAATTTGATAAACCGGGTAAATCACCGTTTATGGATATGGACCTGATACCCAAATACGCGGATGAAGGCGAGGCGGACAATAGCCAGGGCATGCGTATCGATCCGGTGCTGGTACAGAACCTCGGTCTGAAGACCATCAAGGTCAGCAAAGGGCGATTGCAATATAGCCAGACCATTCCGGCCAACGTCAGTTTTAACGATTACCAGTTCGTGATTGTGCAGGCTCGTTCGGAGGGTTTTGTCGAAAAAGTCTACCCATTGACTGTTGGCGACAAAGTCAGCAAGGGCACACCGTTGATCGATATCACCATCCCGGAGTGGGTGGAGGCGCAGAGCGAATATCTGTTGCTGTCAGGCACCGGGGGATCGACTACCCAGGTGAAAGGTATTCTTGAACGGCTGCGTCTTGCCGGGATGCCGGAAGAGGATATTCAGCGTCTGCGCAGTTCCCGCACGGTACAGACCCGCTTCACCATCAAAGCCCCAATCGATGGGGTGATCACCGCATTTGACCTGCGCAGCGGAATGAATATCTCCAAAGATAAAGTGGTGGCCCAGATTCAGGGCATGGACCCGGTGTGGATCAGCGCTGCGGTGCCAGAGTCGATCGCCGGATTGCTCAGCGATCGATCGCACCTGTCGATTTCAGTGCCGGCATACCCGGGTCGCAGCTTCAATATCGAAAAATGGAGCATCCTGCCGAGCGTTGACCAGACCACCCGCACGTTGCAGGTGCGTCTCCAGGTGGCGAATCGCGATGAATTGCTGAAACCCGGTATGAATGCGTATCTGCATCTGAACAGCCAGAGTGAGGAGATGCTGCTGATCCCGTCTCAGGCGGTGATTGATACCGGTGATGAGCAGCGCGTGATTGCCGTGGACAGCGAGGGACGTTTTGCACCCAAAGCCATCCGCATACTGGCGGAATCGCAGCGCCAGAGTGGTGTGGCGGCAGGGCTAAGCGAAGGGGAGTCAGTGGTGGTCAACGGGCTGTTCCTGATCGACTCGGAAGCCAATATTACCGGGGCGCTGGCGCGGATGCGTCAGGCCGACAACGCGCATTCCGATCACTGAGGGAACGACGATGATTGCATGGATTATCCGGCGCTCGGTCGCTAACCGTTTTCTGGTGATGATGGGGGCACTGTTTCTCAGCGTCTGGGGGGCCTGGACCATCATCAACACCCCGGTTGATGCCCTGCCGGACCTCTCCGATGTACAGGTGATCATTAAAACCAGCTATCCCGGCCAGGCACCGCAGATTGTGGAAAATCAGGTCACTTACCCGCTCACTACCACCATGCTTTCCGTGCCGGGTGCTAAAACGGTACGCGGCTTCTCGCAGTTTGGTGATTCCTATGTCTATGTGATTTTTGCTGACGGCACCGACCTTTACTGGGCGCGCTCCCGCGTGCTGGAGTACCTCAACCAGGTGCAGGGTAAATTACCGGCCGGGGTCAGTTCCGAAATCGGCCCCGATGCCACCGGGGTGGGCTGGATCTTTGAGTATGCGCTGGTGGATCACAGCGGTAAGCACGATCTGGCGGAGCTGCGTTCATTGCAGGACTGGTTTCTGAAATATGAACTGAAAACCATCCCTGACGTGGCAGAAGTGGCCTCGGTGGGGGGAGTGGTGAAGCAGTACCAGATTCAGGTCAACCCGCTGCAGCTGGCGCAGTACGGCATCAGTCTGGCGGAGGTGAAATCCGCCATGGCATCCTCCAATCAGGAGGCGGGCGGATCCTCCGTAGAAATCGCTGAAGCGGAATATATGGTGCGGGCCAGCGGCTATCTGCAGACCCTGGATGATTTCAATAACATCGTGCTGAAAACCGGCAGCAACGGCGTGCCGATCACTCTGCGCGATGTCGCCCGCGTGCAGATTGGACCGGAAATGCGGCGTGGCATTGCCGAGCTGAACGGTGAAGGCGAGGTGGCCGGTGGGGTGATTATCCTGCGTTCCGGCAAAAATGCCCGCGAAGTGATCACCGCCGTGCGGGATAAGCTTGATAGCCTGAAAAAGAGCCTGCCGCAGGGGGTTGAAGTGGTGACCACCTATGACCGCAGCCAGCTTATCGATCGGGCGATTGCTAATCTCAGCCATAAGTTGCTGGAAGAATTTGTGGTGGTCGCACTGGTTTGTGCGCTGTTTCTCTGGCATGTGCGTTCGGCGCTGGTGGCGATTATCTCGCTGCCGCTGGGGTTGTGTATTGCTTTCATTGTGATGCATTTCCAGGGGCTGAACGCCAATATCATGTCGCTCGGTGGCATCGCCATTGCCGTCGGGGCAATGGTGGATGCGGCAATCGTGATGATTGAAAATGCCCATAAACGGCTGGAGGAGTGGCAACATCAACATCCTGATGAACGCATCGACAACGATAGCCGCTGGCAGGTGATCACCGATGCGGCGGTAGAAGTTGGTCCGGCGCTGTTTATCAGCCTGCTGATTATCACCCTGTCGTTTATTCCTATCTTCACGCTGGAAGGCCAGGAAGGGCGGCTGTTTGGCCCGCTGGCGTTTACCAAAACCTGGTCGATGGCGGGTGCTGCCGTGCTGGCGATTATCGTGATCCCCATCCTGATGGGATGGTGGATCCGTGGGAAAATCCCGGCGGAAAGCCACAACCCGCTTAATCGTTGGCTGATCAGGATTTATCACCCGTTGCTACTGAAGGTGCTGCACTGGCCGAAGCTGACCTTACTGGTGGCGGCGCTGTCGATCTTCACGGTGTGGTGGCCGCTGAGTCAGGTGGGTGGCGAGTTCCTGCCAAAAATCAATGAGGGGGATCTGCTGTATATGCCCTCAACCTTGCCGGGCGTCTCGCCAGGGCAGGCGGCGGCGTTATTGCAGACCACGGACAAACTGATCAAAACCGTACCGGAAGTGGCCTCGGTGTTTGGCAAAACGGGCAAAGCGGAAACCGCGACCGATGCAGCACCGCTGGAGATGGTAGAAACCACCATCCAGCTGAAGCCCGAAGCCGAGTGGCGGCCTGGCATGACGCTCGATAAAATTATCGACGAACTGGATGCCAGGGTGCGGCTGCCGGGGCTGGCCAATCTATGGGTTCCACCGATCCGCAACCGTATCGATATGCTCTCCACCGGGATTAAAAGCCCGATTGGGATAAAGGTCTCAGGCAGCGTACTGGCGGATATCGATATCACCGCCCAGCGCATCGAAGAAGTCGCGAAAACTGTACCTGGCGTGGTTTCGGCGCTGGCGGAGCGTCTGCAGGGTGGACGCTATATTGATGTGGATATCAACCGGGAGAAGGCGGCGCGTTACGGTATGACGGTGGGGGATGTCCAGCTGTTCGTGTCATCGGCGATTGGTGGCACCACGGTCGGCGAAACCGTGGAAGGCGTGGCGCGTTACCCGATCAATATTCGCTACCCGCAGGGGCTGCGCGACAGCCCGGAAGCACTGCGTCAGTTGCCGATACTCACGCCGATGAAGCAGCAGATCACCCTGAGCGATGTGGCTGACGTCCGTGTGGTGTCAGGTCCCAGCATGCTGAAAACCGAGAATGCCCGTCCGACCAGCTGGATTTATATCGATGCCCGTGGTCGTGACATGGTATCGGTAGTCAATGACCTGAAAACGGCGATCGCAGACAAGGTGACGCTCAGGCCTGGCACCAGCGTGGCGTTTTCCGGGCAGTTCGAACTGCTGGAACATGCCAATAAAAAGCTGAAGCTGATGGTGCCGATGACGCTGATGATTATCTTTATCCTGCTGTATCTGGCGTTTCGCCGCGTAGATGAGGCGCTGCTGATTCTGATGAGCCTGCCTTTCGCGCTGGTGGGTGGCATCTGGTTTCTCTACTGGCAGGGATTTCATCTGTCGGTCGCCACCGGTACCGGATTTATCGCCCTGGCCGGGGTCGCTGCCGAGTTTGGTGTGGTGATGCTGATGTATTTGCGACACGCGATTGAAAATGAACCCGCGCTGTCATGCCCTGAGACGGTCACACCGCAGAAACTGGATGAGGCGCTGTATCACGGCGCGGTGCTGCGTGTGCGGCCCAAAGCGATGACGGTGGCGGTGATTATTGCCGGTCTGCTGCCGATTCTGTGGGGCAGCGGGGCGGGTTCCGAAGTGATGAGCCGCATTGCGGCACCGATGATTGGCGGCATGATCACCGCGCCGCTGCTGTCGCTATTTATCATCCCGGCGGCTTACAAACTGATCTGGCTGCGCCGCCATCGATAAGCGTCTATGCCTGCTGCCAGCTGTGGGTCAGCGGACCGGTTTGACCGGCCACCGGATCGCTGTCCGGGAACGGCAGTTGGCTGATACGTTGCAGCATCTCTGGCGTCGGGGCGGCACGGCAGATATCCCATTGCTGGTGGGGAGGATAGGCCCCCACCACCTGGAAATCATCGCTGCTGCCGTCGTTAAAATGCCCGGTGCCTGCGGGCAGCAACGCCACATCACCCGCAGCCATGTTAATCACATGGCCACCTGGGCCACCCAGCATCACTTTTGCGTTACCGCTGACACATCCCAGCACCTCATGCGCGGTGCTGTGATAGTGATGGAAGGTAAAAATCGAGGCGACCCATTGTGGCGGCCAACTGTTTTTCTCAAATAAGGATTCGGTGGGCGAGGTCATTTCAGCCGCTTTCGGCAAAACGTTTTGGTAAATAATCACCGGAAGATGGGGATTGTTCGGCACCCAGCCATTACGTTCCAGGCGCAGCAACTGCACATTTTTCGCTGTGGGAGCGGCGGTGGCGTAGCGGTTAAACAGGGCTGGGGCGGTCAGTGCCAGACCCGACATGACGCGCATAAAGTGGCGACGTGATAAATCATTCATCCTTTCCTCCAGACTTTAAATGAGATGCAGATCACGTTTTAAGCGTAATGCAAATAGCGTAGCGACGCGATTTATCGCGCGGGTTTTCTCCCGCAGATGCTGCCAAAGATGCGCGATAAATCGCGCCGCTACGGGGTGGACGTCTTAGCCAAACCGCTCAGGCCGGAAGGTCGCCAGCATCGGGTGTTTCGTTCCGGTGATCATCTCCTGTGCCAGTAATTCACCGACAATTAACGCCAGCGTGGCGCCGGAATGGGTAAAGGCGACAAAACAACCCGGCACCTGCTGCAACTCCCCCAGCACCGGCTCGCCGTCGCCGGGAATCGGTTTGTAGCCCATCTTCCAGCTCTGTGCCTGCAAAGGGGCATTGTTCAGCAGCAGCTTATCGGCTTCCTGCACCAGCTGGTTCACCACCTTCTCATCGATAGTAAAACCACCGTCGGGCAGTGGCTGGATATCGTTCTCGTACCAGTCGTGATCCAGCGCCAGCGAATTCCCCGGATTAGGGCGCACTGCGGCGCGTGGCGTATTCAGCACCGCTGTGAGTTTTTGCTCAGCGGGTTGGGTGATCACCAGCATCGACAGCGGCGAACCGTTGGGGATGGTGACGCCGAGCGGGGCCACCACTGCCGGGGTGGAAGGGCCGCAGGCCACCAGCACCTTGTCGGCGGGCAATTCGCCCTTCTCCCAGCGCACGCCACAGGCGCGGCCCTCGGCGGTTATGACTTCGGCTTGTCCGGCAAACTCAATAATTTCCCCACCGAGCGCGCGTAGTTGCTGTGCCAGATGTTCGATCAGATGCGGAAGGCTTACCCAGCCTTCACCCGGATTAAAGATTGCCTCGCCGCTTAGAGCGGCGGGATCGATCTGTAGCTCCGTTACCGTGTCACGACTGCGCAGGTGTGAATCATAACCGTGCGCGTTTTCATACTCATGGCGGGCGTGCAGGGTGGTGGGGGTGGCGGCGGTCCAGAATAGCCCACCATCAAAGCGCAGCCAGTCACGGGAAGGATCGTCGGCAAACAGCGTCCGGTAACGATCAATGCCCGCCATACGCAGCGCATGGTAAGGTTTTGAACGCTCACCGGAGGAGTTCAGCCACGATAGCGAACGACCGGAAGCGCCGGAGCACAGCTCAGCCTCCGTCACCAGCGTGACTGCCGCACCGCGCTTTGCCAGCTGCAGCGCGCTGGAAACCCCCAGCACGCCGCCTCCCAACACCACTACACGAGCCTGATTTTCTACAGCCATCTTTGGTTCCTTGTTTACAGCACTTCAGAAAGAAAACGTTGCAGACGCGGCGACTGGGGGTCATCGAACAGTGCGGCAGGGGTGCCGACCTCGATAATCTCGCCTTCGTCCATAAACACCACCTGATCGGCGACCTTGCGGGCAAACCCCATCTCATGGGTCACCACCACCATCGTCATGCCACGACGACACAAGTCGGCCATCAGGGTCAGCACACCCTTCACCAGTTCCGGGTCGAGCGCCGAGGTGGCTTCGTCAAACAGCATCACCTCAGGGTCCATCGCCAGCGCGCGGGCAATGGCCACTCGCTGCTGTTGGCCACCGGAGAGGTCGCGCGGATGATGATCGGCACGTTGGCCGAGTCCTACCTCTTCCAGCCGCTGGCGCGCGATCGTCATCGCCTGAGACTTCGGCAACCCTTTCACTTTCCACGGTGCCAGCGCGACGTTCTCCAGCGCGCTATGGTCGGGGAACAGGTTGAAATGCTGAAATACCATGCCGATGCGCAGACGCAGGGCATCTGGCTTTTCGCGCAGCACCGAACGCCCGGCCAGCAACACATCGCCGGATTTCGGTTCGTGCAGCCGGTTGATGCCGCGCAGCAGGGTGGATTTACCGGAGCCCGACGGCCCGATGATGCAGGTGGTGGTGCCCGGTGCGACGCTGAGTGATACCCGCCGCAAAACCTCAATCGGCCCGTAAGCCAGCGACAAATCGCGCAGCTCCAGGCTGGCCCCTTTCCAGCTCGTATCAGTCATGATGGCCTCCTGCGCTTTCCAGCAGTGCTTTGTTGGTGGGTTTCTGTACCTCCTCCACCTCTTTCAACCCGCTCTGCGGCGCGGTGAGGCGGCGGCGTCCGGTGCGGTAACGCACGTCAACGTAGTTCACCATATGTGTCAGCGGTACGGTGATGATCAGATAGAACACCCCGGCCAGCATCAGCGGCGACAGGTTACCGGTCAGTACCGCCGCATCCTGACCGACGCGAAACAGCTCACGCTGGTTGGTCATCAATCCCAGCAGATAAACCAGCGAGGAATCTTTGATGATGGCGATGAACTGGTTAACGATAGCGGGAAGCACGCGGCGGATGCCCTGGGGGATCACCACCAGCCGCATGGCCCGGCTATAGCTCATACCCAGCGCCCGGCAGGCTTCCATCTGTCCGCGTTCCACGCTCTGGATGCCGGAGCGGAAAATCTCACCCATATAAGCGCTGGCGATCAGGCTAAGAGCAAAAATACCCAACGGGTAAGGTGAGGGGCCAAACAGCTGGTAACTGAAACGTGCTAATCCCTGACCGATCAGCAGAATAGTCAGAATTGACGGCAATCCGCGAAACAGATCGGTATACATACGCGCGGGCAGACGCAGCCAGCGCGAGGGTGAAATCCCCAGCAGCGCCAGTGCCAGTCCGAGCAACGTACCGAGCACGGTCGCCGCCACGGAGATGATCAGCGTGTTGACCAGGCCGGTAGTCAGCAACTGCGGCAACACTTCGATCATCGATGGAACATCAAAGAAGGTACGGGAAAGAATTGTCAGCATGTCCATCGCCGTCTCCATTCAGTGCGGGTGATGAGCACGCTCATCACCGGTGAAAAGACAAACCCTGAGCCGCGTTACTGGCCGCCAGGCAGGTACTGTTTTGGCATCGGTGAACCGGGAAACCATTTCTGGTAGAGCTGTTTCCAGGTGCCATCCTGCATGGCCGCTTTGATAGCTTTATCCAGAGCGGCTTTAAATGCCGGTTTGTCTTTGGCGATGGCAACGCCAGCGGGGGCGTTGAAAGAGGGAATATCGGCAGCCGAGACCAGCTTGAAGCGTTCGGCATAGCTTTTCGCCGCTTCGTAATCGAGGAACACCGCATCCAGCGTGCCGTTATTCATCGCCGATACCGCGGTGTTGTTATCCGGGAAACGCACGATATCGGTCTGGGTAAAGTGCTCCACGGCATAGTTCTCCTGTAACGTCCCCTGGATCACCCCAAGGCGATGTTTCGCCAGCGTGGCAACGTCAGTGACGCCACTGTCGCTGCGTGTCAGCACCGTCAGATAACCAGCGAGATAACCGGTGGAGAAATCGACAGTTTTTTCCCGTGCCGGGGTGATACCGATTGCCGCCACGCCCGCATCAAACTGGCCGTTGGCGACGGCGGGCAGGATGGCGGAGAAATCCTGCCCAACAAAATCCACCTTGTCGATACCCATACGGTGGGCCACGTTCTTAAAGAACTCCACATCGAACCCGGTGAACTGCCCGCTGGCGTCGGTGAAGGTATAAGGTTTGGAATCGCCGACGCTGGCGACGCGCAGCTGACCCGGCGTCAGCAGGCCATACGGGTTGTCATTACTGGCAGCAAACAATGGGAAGGAAAGCGAACACAGGGCGATGGCAGCGCCGAACAGGGCGTGCAGGTGTTTATGCGATTTCATAGCTCGTCCGTTTTTGCAGGTTTAAACATCAGAGACTGTTGAGCCGGAGGATGTAATGTTTTTGAGACCGGTCTCAACGCAAGTGGCTTCCTGAGCAACAGTGATTGTGAGACCGGTCTCAGGGAGTTACAATGAGTTTAAGCACACACGTTTTTCATCGTCAATCTTCCTGTCATCAACCTGTGATTCGAATTAATTATGACCAACCAGAAAGTGCGTTCTAAAGCGCCAACCGTGGCCGATGTCGCGCGAGCAGCAAAAGTATCAAAAGCGCAGGCTGCACGCGCGCTGGGTGGCTATGGGGCGGTGAGCGAAGAGGTGCAGACCCGCGTCAGTAGCGCAGCCGCAGCGCTCGGTTATCGCCCCAATGAACTGGCTCGCAGCATGAATACCGGACGTTCCAACACCATCGGCGTGATCGTTGGTGATATTGAGAACCCACACTTTGGCCTGGCGCTGCGCGGTATGGCGGACGTCACCCGGCAGGCGGGTTATCAGTTACTGCTCAGCAACAGTGACGAGAAGTGGCAGGCGGAACAGGACGCGGTGCGGGTGATGCTGGAAAAACAGGTGGATGGCATCATCGTTACCCCCTGTTGCTCGGAGCGGGATAAAAACGCTCACCTGATGCAGGTGCTGGCGGAAGGGCGCGCGTTGAAGTTATTCGATCGCGCCGTCATTGATCTGAACGTGGAAGCGATTTGCTGTGATTTCACCGATGTTGCGCAGCAGGCAACGCAGGCATTGATCGCTGCCGGGCATCGTCAGGTGGCATACGTCACCAGCATGATGCTGGCAGGGGAGTTTACGCAGCTCAGTGACTTTGGCTTGACGCCGGTCGCACAGCGTGTCGGTGGCATGATGCGGGCGTTTGCTGCCGCCGGGCTGCCATTTGACCCGACGCTGGTGCAGGTCAATGCCGACAGCGATGAACAAATCCGGCAAATCGTCGCAAGGCTGTGGCAACGCGAACAACCGCCTACCGCGCTGATCGCCTCCGACAGCGTGGTGGCGATGTCACTGCTGCGCGAAGTGATGCGCCGGGGTCTGCGTATTCCGCAGCAGCTGTCGTTTGTGATGTACGACAATTTCCCGTGGAGCGAGATTGTATCGCCGCCGCTCACGGTAGTCGCGCAGCCGGTATATGAAATGGGACGCGAAGCGGCACGCAGGCTGATTGCGGAAATTCGTGGCGAGGTGCTTGATCCGTTACCCCGGTTCAGTGCGGAATTAATTGAACGCCAGTCGATTGGGGTAATAGCAGCCAGTTAATCCGAGGTTTTATCATCCTGGACACTTACCCGGGTTTGTAGCTGCTGCATTGTAACAAGTGATGCTTAGGCATTCTGAATCTTCCTTAAGAATGCTTCTGTATAACGAGATCAACACCTTCATTGAGTAATTCGTTAATAGACACACCATGAGCCTGAGCGGTAACTGCAAGCGCCTGATGCCGTTCTGGTGTCAGACGGGTCGTAACCTTGCCGCTGAAAGTTTTGTAAGGTTCAATCCCGTCTTTCTGGCATTCATCCAGAAAAACAGCCAGTGATACAGAACCTTCTTTTTTGAGTTCCTCCACGCTGTAAGCGTAGAAATCAGCCCCGCCGTTCAGGCCGACAAACTCCCCGCGAAACATTTCTATCTCTGGATCAAAAGTGATAACGGCAACATGGCCGTCTATTTTGAGTGTATTATTCATGGTCTGATTCCTAAACTATCCAGCCATATCCGAATGGAGTTAACCGCCCCCTTGTCAGTGGTAGGTCTCGGATGTGGCCTGTGAAAGATTTTCTTTTGTCCTTTCAGTAGAACCGCAATCCTTGAGCCTTCCCTTTCATGAACTTCCGCACCCAAGGCAATAAAAAGCGATTCAATATCGCTCCATTTTATCGAACCGCTTACGGGTCGGGCGAACACATCTGACAGCGTTTTTTGGTGTCGTTTGTTCATGCGCAAATAGTATCACATTGTGACACCACGTCAAATTCCCGTGGAGCGAGACCGCATCACAACCGCTCACGGTGGTGGCACAACCTGGCGCGATAAATCGCGCCGCGACGGATCCCTGCGTCGACATAAATACCGACCCTGCTAGCGTAGGGGGCGCATTGATGCGCACCTGGTGGTTGATGTTCAAGGCGGTAGTACGATCCGTGCCGTTACTGGAATGGTTGTAATGATAACCATTCGCAGTTAGTATCATTGCACTTTTCACCTTTTGACATACTTTGACATCATGTTGCCTGCTGCTGAATCCTCTGCTGCGCCGTCTCTGGCGCTGTTCTATGCCAACAACCATCGCTGGCTCAGGCACTGGCTGACGGGCAAGCTGCGTTCAGCCTTTGATGCGGATGATGTCACTCAGGACACCTTTCTACGGGTGATGTCCGGCGGCCATCTGGCCGACATCCGTGATGCCAAATCCTTCCTTTGTACGCTGGCGAAGCGCGTGATGGTGGATCGTTTTCGCCGCAACGCGCTGGAAAAAGCCTATCTCGAATTACTCAGCCAGCTGCCGGAAGTTGTCGCCCCGTCACCGGAAGTGCAGCAAAGCCAGCTGGAAATCCTGCAATTGATCGACCGCATGCTGGACGGGCTGGGCTTCAAAGCGCGTCAGGCTTTTTTGCTGTCGCAGCTGGATAACCTGACCTATGCCGAGATCGCTGTACAGCTGTCGGTGTCGGTCAGTTCGGTGAAAAAATATATGGCGAAAGCCACCGAGCATTGCCTGTTGTTCCGTCTTGAGCAGGGGCTGTGACATGAGCGCGCCGCTGTCGAATGCGCAACGGGAAGCGCTGCGCAGCGCATCGCACTGGTATGCGGTGCTGAGCGGTGAACGGGTCAGCCCGCAGCAGGAATTAAAATGGCAACGCTGGGTCGATGCGCATCAGGATCATCAATGGGCGTGGCAACAGGTGGAGAACCTGCGCCAGCAAATGCAGGGGATGCCGGGCGAGGTTGCCAGCAGAGCGCTGCGCGATTCGCAGATGACACGCCGTCATGTGCTGAAAGGCTTGCTGCTGGCGGTGGGTGTGGGCGCGGGATGGCAGCTGTGGCGGACTGATTACGTAACGGGGCTGCGCGCCGATTATCGTACGGCACGCGGCGAGATTCGGCAGCATCAGCTGGCGGATGGCAGCCTGCTGACACTCGATACGGCTTCAGCGGCCAATGTCACCTTCAGCGCCAGCGAGCGACGCATCGAGTTACTCACCGGCACCCTCGCTATCACCACCGGCAAAGATGCGCAGCAGCGTCCGTTTCGGGTCTACACCCGACAGGGGCAACTGACCGCACTCGGTACCGCTTTTAGCGTACAGCAGCAGGACGATGCCACGCTGTTACGCGTCAGCCAGCACGCAGTGGCGGTGCGTCTTATCAGCGCTCCGCAGCAGAGTGTTACCGTGCAGCAGGGGCAGATGCTGCGTTTCTCGGCCGACCACTACGGTGCGATTAGCACGGATGCACAGCCAGAACCGGGCTGGATCCACGGTTGGCTCAGTGTCAGCGATCGGCCGCTGGGTGAAGTGATTACCCAGCTGGCGCGTTATCGTCAGGGTGTGCTGCGCTGCGATCCGGCCGCCGCCAGCCTGCGCGTCAGCGGCACCTTTCCGTTACGCGAGAGCGACCAGGCGCTGCACGCGCTGGAGCAAACCCTGCCGATTGCGGTACATCGCATTACCCGCTACTGGGCCACGGTTCAGCGTCGTTAAATTTTTTTTCACCGTCATTGTCCCTTTTACCCCGGTCATACGACTTATCTCTGAAAACCACAAAAATTATCATCTTTGGAGACGTTATGACCGCTTCACGTCCACATGCGCTGCGGGTGTTACCGCTGGTGACGGCAATCCGCTTCAGCCTTCTTCCTGCCTTACTTTTCACCTCGGGAATGGTGGTGGCCGCAGCGCCTGCCACCACGCATTACAATATCGCCGCCGGTCCGCTGGATAGCGTGTTAAATCAGTTTGCAGCAACTGCGGGCATTACCTTATCGATGGATGCCAGCCTGACGCGTGGTAAGCAAAGCGCGGGATTACAGGGCGATTATGCGGTAAATGAGGGGCTGGCGGCACTGTTGCAGGGGGCGCAGCTGGAAGCCAGCGCGCTTGGTAGCAATCTGTGGACGGTTAAACCGCAACCGACTGAGCAGAGCCTGACCGTAGTCGGTGACTGGCTGGGTGAAGCGCGTGAAAGCGACGTGTTTGAACACCCGGGTGCGCGTGACGTGATTCGCCGTGCCGATTTTGCCAAAAACGGTGCGACCACCATGCGTGAAGTGCTCAACCGTATTCCGGGCGTCAATGCCCCGGAAAACAACGGTACCGGCAGCCATGATCTGGCGATGAACTTTGGCATTCGCGGCCTGAACCCGCGCCTTGCCAGCCGATCTACAGTGCTGATGGATGGCATCCCGGTGCCGTTTGCGCCATACGGTCAGCCGCAGCTATCGCTGGCCCCGATCTCGCTCGGCAATATGGATGCGGTGGATGTGGTGCGTGGCGGCGGAGCGGTGCGTTATGGGCCGCAAAGCGTGGGCGGGGTGGTTAACTTCGTAACGCGCGCCATTCCCAAAGATTTCGGTATTGAAGCGGGGGTTGAAGGGCAGCTCAGCCCGACATCTTCACAGAACAACCCAAAAGAGACGCATAACCTGCTGGTGGGTGGCACGGCGGACAACGGTTTCGGCAGCGCGATCCTTTACTCAGGTACCCGTGGCAGCGACTGGCGTGAACACAGTGCGACCCGCATCGACGATGTCATGCTGAAAAGCCAGTATGCCCCAAACGAAGTGCATACCTTCACCAGCCTGCTGCAATATTACGACGGCGAAGCGGATATGCCGGGCGGGTTGAGCCGCGCCGATTATGATGCGGATCGCTGGCAATCAACGCGTCCTTATGACCGCTTCTGGGGCCGCCGTCAGCTGGCCAGCCTCGGTTATCAGTTCCAGCCAGATCAGCAGCATAAGTTTAATATCCTCGGTTTCTATACCCATACGCTGCGCAGCGGTTATCTGGAGCAGGGAACGCGTGTGACACTGTCACCTCGTGAATATTGGGTACGGGGTATTGAGCCACGCTACAGTCAGAGTTTTAACCTCGGTCCGACCGCGCATGAAGTGGGTGTCGGTTATCGCTATGTCAGCGAATCCGGGCACGAGATGCGTTACTACACCCCAACTGCCAGCGGTGAGTTGCCATCTACCGCCAGCCCGTATGACCGCGACACCCGTTCCGGCACAGAAGCCCATGCCTGGTATCTGGATGACCGTATTGATATCGGCAACTGGACCATCACGCCGGGGATGCGTTTTGAACATATCGAGTCGTTCCAGCGCAATGCGATTCGCGGCACGCGCCAGGATGTCAGCTATAACGCGCCGCTACCGGCGCTGAACGTGCTGTACCACCTCACCGACAGCTGGAACCTGTATGCCAACACCGAAGGTTCCTTCGGCACCGTGCAGTACAGCCAGATTGGCAAAGCGGTGGAAAGCGGCAACGTTGAACCGGAAAAAGCCCGCACCTGGGAACTGGGCACCCGTTACGACGATGGCGGGCTGACGGCCGAAGTGGGCCTGTTCCTGATCAACTTTAATAACCAGTACGACTCGAACCAGACCAACGATACCGTCACCGCGCGCGGTAAGACGCGCCATACCGGGCTGGAGAGCCAGGTGCGCTACAACCTCGGAGAGCTGACGCCGCAGCTGGAAGAGGTGTCGGTTTACGCCAGCTACGCCTATGTGAACGCTGAAATTCGCGAAAAAGGCGACACCTATGGCAACCAGGTGCCGTTCTCTCCGCGTCAGAAAGGCACCCTCGGGGTGGATTACCATCCCGGCAGCTGGACTTTTAACCTCAACAGCGAATTCCAGTCGAGCCAGTACGCGGATAACGCCAACACCGTGCAGGAAAGCGCCGATGGCAGCACCGGTCGTATTCCCGGTTTTATGCTGTGGGGCGCGCGTGCCAGTTATGATTTCGGCCCCAGCCTCGCCAATCTGAATCTCGCTGTCGGGGTGAAAAACCTGTTTGACCAGGACTACTTCACTCGCTCCTACGACGATAACAACAAAGGCATTTATGCCGGGCAGCCGCGTACCTTCTATGTGCAGGGTGCACTGAAATTCTGACGGGAGACATCACCATGCGTGTTCTGTTTTTGCTGCTGGCGTTGATGGGGTCAGCCAGCGCGGTGACGGTGCAGGATCAGCACGGCACTTTTACTCTGGCGCAGGTACCACAACGGATTGTGGTACTTGAACTGTCGTTTGCCGATGCGCTGGCTGCGGTGGATCTCAGCCCGGTTGGCATTGCTGACGATAACGATCCGCAACGTTTACTGGAGGAGGTGCGGGTGCACCTCCAGCCCTGGCAATCCGTCGGGCTACGCGGGCAGCCCAGCCTGGAGGCGATCAGCAGCCTGCATCCTGATCTGATCATCGCCGATAGCAGCCGTCATGCCGGTATCTACAATGCATTGCAGCGTATTGCGCCAGTGCTGCTCCTCAAATCGCGCAATGAAACGTACCAGGAAAATTTGCAGTCTGCGGCCATCATCGGTGCGGTGGTGGGTAAACAAGCGGAGATGGAGCAACGGCTGGCGTTACATCGGCAGCGAATGGCTAGCGCCGCTGCACAGCTGCCGCAGGGAACCCGGGTGATGTTCGGCACGTCGCGTGAAAATCAGTTCACGCTGCATTCGCGTGACAGTTACACCGGCGGGGTGCTGAGCGCGCTGGGATTGCAGGTGACGGAGCCGATTAATGGCGCACCGATGACGCCGATCGGCCTGGAAACCCTGCTGGCGCAAAACCCCGACTGGTTACTGGTGGCGCACTATCGGCAGGAGAGTATCGTGAAGCGCTGGCAGGCTGATCCGCTGTGGACGATGCTGAAAGCCGCACAGCAACATCATGTCCGCGAGGTCGATAGCAACAGTTGGGCGCGCATGCGCGGATTGTTCGCGGCGGAAAAGATTTCGCGTGACGCCGTCACGTTATTTGCACCATGACACGCTGGCTTTTCACCGTGGCGTTATTGCTGTGCGCCTTCTGGTTCAGTCTGACCAGCTTCTCTGCGGTGCCAATCGCACCGCAGTCGGCCTTGCACGCGTTATGGCCGGGCCAGCCTGCCAGTATCGGCGAGGCGCTGGTATTTAATCTGCGCTTGCCACGCGCGCTGGTGGCGGTGCTGCTGGGGGCCGCACTGGCGCTGGCGGGCGGCCTGTTGCAGGCGCTGACGCATAATCCGCTGGCTTCGCCGTCGGTGCTGGGAATCAACAGCGGCGCGGCGCTGGCCATTGCGCTGGTGTCAGCCTTTGCCCCGGTGCAACTGGAGGGCTATCCGCTGACAGTGATCGCCGCCGGTGGCGGTGGGCTGAGCTGGGTCTGCGTGACGCTGGCGGCGCGCAGCCATGACCGGCAGCGGCTGATCCTCGCCGGTATCGCGTTATCGGCATTTTGCATGGCGATGACGCGCATCGTGTTGCTGCTGGCGGAGGATCACGCTTACGGCATTCTGACCTGGCTGGCGGGGGGCATTGCCCAGGTGCGCTGGCAGGAAGTGTGGCAATTGCTGCCGGTGATGGTGGTAATCATCCCGCTGGTGCTGACCCAGACGCGTGCCCTGAACCTGCTGACGATGGGCGACAGCGCGGCGCATAGCCTCGGCGTCAATATCGTTGTGCTGCGCGTCGGGCTGAGCAGCGCGCTGTTGTTACTGGTGGGGGCATGCGTCAGCGTAGCAGGGCCGCTGGGCTTTATTGGTTTGCTGGTGCCGCATCTGGCGCGCGCGTGGATCGGCCACGATCTGCGCATCATGCTACCGATGGCGATGCTGCTTGGCGCAACCTTGCTGCTGGTCGCCGACATTGCTGCGCGTGGGCTGGGCTGGCCCGGTGAACTGCCTGCCGGGGTGGTGCTGGCGCTGGTGGGGGCTCCCTGCTTTGTCTGGCTGGCAAGGAGGCAACGATGATGCCCTGGCGTTACCTGCTGCCGCTGATGCTGATGGGGCTGGCGGTCGGCGCGATTATCAGCCTGAAACTGGGCGTGCAGTCCTTCGCGTGGTCAACGCTCTGGACGGCGTGGCAGCCTGCCAGCGCGGCGCATTTTGTGGTGATGGAATACCGCTTGCCACGGGTGGTGCTGGCACTGCTGGTGGGAGCGGCGCTGGCCGTGTCCGGCGTGCTGGTGCAGGGGGTGATCCGCAATCCGCTGGCATCGCCCGATATCCTCGGCGTCAATCATGCCGCCAGCCTGGCCTCGCTGGTGGCCCTGCTGTTGTTTCCCGCATTTCCGCTGGGATGGCTGCCGCTGGTGTCGTTTGCCGGGGGCTGTTGCGCGCTGATATTGCTGCGCTGGCTTACTGGCACCACGTCATCGCTGCGGCTGGCTGTGGTAGGCGTTGCACTCGCCGCCTGTTTTGCCAGCATCACGGATTATCTGCTGCTGTCGCGTCCGCAGGATATCAATACCGCCCTGCTGTGGCTGACAGGCAGCCTGTGGGGACGCGGCTGGCAGATGGTGCTGCTGGCGTTACCGCTGCCCCTCTTGCTGCTTATCAGCCTGAGTGTTGGTCGTGATCTTGACCTGCTGGCATTGGGGGATGAACGTGCGGCGACCCTCGGGGTTGCTTTACGCCCCTTCCAGCGCGGCGTGCTGTTGCTCGGCGTGGCACTGGCGGCGCTGGCGGTAGCGGTGTGCGGACCGATCAGTTTTATCAGCCTGGTGGTGCCACATCTGGCGCGCCGTCTGGTCGGGGGGCGTCATGCCCGCCTGCTGCCGTTTGCTGCCTTACTCGGGGCGCTGGTGTTGCTGCTGGCCGATGTGCTGGCACGCACCCTGTCTCCACCGATGGAGTTGCCCGCTGGTGTCATCACCGCGCTGATCGGCGCTCCGTGGTTTTTCTGGCTGTTAATCAGGACACGATAAATGCAACTGAGGGTTGAGAATCTGGCTGCTGGCTACGCGGGAAAACGCGTGCTTCAGGACGTAAGTGTCAGCTTTGCCTCCGGCCAAATCACCGCGTTACTTGGACCTAATGGCTGCGGTAAATCGACACTATTAAAAACGCTGGCGCGTCTGCTGCTCCCTGGTGAGGGACAAGTGTTTATCGGTGATCAGCCGCTGGCGCGTTTTTCATCACGTCAGCTGGCCCGGTATCTGGCGCTGCTGCCACAGCAGCATCTGACGCCGGAAGGGGTCAGCGTGGCGGAGCTGGTGGCTTATGGCCGCCATCCCTGGTTACCGCTGTGGGGGCGGTTGTCGGCGCAGGACAGGGAACAGGTGCAGGAGGCGATGGAACGGATGGGGATCGCTCAGCTGGCGCAGCAGCGCATCAGTGATTTATCGGGTGGGCAGCGTCAGCGGGTGTTTCTGGCGATGCTGCTGGCGCAGGATACACCGGTTATCCTGCTGGATGAACCCACCACCTGGCTGGACATCAATCATCAGATTGAACTGATGAAACTGCTGGGGGAGCTGAAAGCACAGGGTAAAACCGTGGTGACCGTGTTGCACGATCTCAATCAGGCCAGCCGCTATTGTGATCGTCTGGTATTGCTGGCCGAAGGGGCATTGGTCACCGCGGGAACGCCCGCGCAGGTGCTGCAACCTGAGATACTTAAACGCGTATTTCAGGTTAATGTGGCGGTGGTGCCGGAACCGTTGAGTGGGGCGTTGATGTGTGTTCATCACGATGAATAGCAATCCCGGCGTTTTAAAACAGGGAATTTAATTTGCAAGATGATATAAAATAATAATTTTCCGATGAATACAGAATACTCTATCACATGGAAGCCGATGGAAATAAACACATAAAATCAGAATGTTTTTTAAATGGAAATTAAAAACATGTCAAAAAAAACACTACTCATCATCCCTGCTTTATTGTCAATAACACCAGTAGCCTCTGCATGGGATACGTCGGGTTATTACCCTGACTGCCGGGAGAATATTAATTTCTCCCGGGCGTCAGAGAAACAACCTGAATTAGTATGGAGGCATGATCACAATATTTTATGGCGTGGCGATACCAATAATGAAGGGCTGGATGCATTCAAAAATGGGATGGTGCCGAAAGGCGTGACCAGAGGATACCCCGAAGCAGAACGCGATCATGACTGGCGTTGCCACAAAGAGGATTCTTTCCGCTCAGTTTTTATCAGTACGACAGAAAATTTAACCACGGCAATCGCCTTTGTCGATATTTTCCATCCTAAAAAGGAAGGCTGGGTATATGAAATTCATGCACCTGGCGGGATCAATCAGCAGTTATCCATTGGCGCGGAGGGCGGGAGCTATGAATCAGAGATTTCTTTCCCGGGTGGAATAAAAGGGAAATTTATTAAGCAGGCATGTTATTACATCAAAAAGCAGCTGCAGCGTTGTGAGGACAACCCAAACTTTCAGGAACCGTCATGGAAAGAAAGCCCTGAAGAAGTGGCTGCCGCAGTGACCAACCTTACCCGGGTGGTCCCCAAAGGCAACTGCGAAACAACGGACTCTGCAGAGACCATGCCAGCCGGGCTATGCCCACTGCCAGATATGGCCACCACGCAATATTTTCAGGAGGGAAATACCCTCGCTAAAGAGGGCATGTATATTGATTATGATGTCTCAGATCGTGGCCCGGAAAAGCCGGAACGCTGGATTATCTTGATGAGCGGAAATAAAAAGTCAGATTTCAGCCACATTGCGGTCAAAATACCGGTAACAGCCAGCATGCCGGATAAAGGGAATGTTTATATTTCTCCCGACAGACTGTCATCACCAGCTTATCCATGGCAGAAGATATTTCAGCGATGGTCACTGGGGGTAGCCCATGCTGAAGATAGTAATCAGATCGCAGGGCCAGTATCTTACTTCCATACAAGCTATCTTCCGGTTGTGGGTGATGTGGTACTGGATGAAAAGACATCAAACACCATGAATTCAGAAGCCGCCGAACAGGGTATTCGCGTCACGGCCAGCGCCCCTGCAGGCCGTGATTCCTGGCTTTACACGCAGTTTAAAAATCCGGTGACAGGGCAGTGGGGCAAGTTTGGCAGTTATCAGAAAATAAAAGCCGGGTCCTACAAAACCATTGACGCAAAAATAATCCGTAGCTGGCATCCTGAGGGCGGTATTTTTCGTATCGGGTTATCAGAAAGCGTTAATACCCCCGGGGATGTCAAACCGCTGGGTAACACGCCTTATATCGAGGTGACGGACAAACCGTAACGCATGGGTGAGGCGTGACGCCTGCCACGCCTTACCCGCCCCAGCGATACATCCTCCTCGGGTGTCCAATCTTGCCGTACTGCATTTCAACGGCCAGAAAGCCCGCATCCACGCAGTGCTCCAGATAGCGTCGGATCGTGGTTTTACTCAGCCCGGTTTCGTTCACCACTTCATCCACGGAAAAACAGCGCTGCGCGGCGTCGGCAAACATGTTTTGCACCAGCGCCAGCGTCTTCTCTTCGATGCCTTTGTTGCTGTTATGCTGACGGTAATTTTTCGCCTGAAGTTGATACAGTGAATCGACGTTTTGCTGATCGACAATCTTCCAGACTCGCTGCTGTTCAGCGAACTGCACAAAACGCTCCAGCGACTGGCTCAAACGCTTCCAGGAAACCGGTTTGAGAATATAGTCGAAGGCACCATTGCGGATCGCCTGGCTACAGGTGTCCATATCGCTGGCGGCAGTGATGAAAATCACCGAGCAGTTCGCGCGCTGTACCAGCGGATCGCCGATCAGCGTGATGCCTTTACCATCCGGCAGATAATTGTCGAGTAACACTAATTGTGGCTGCTTGCTTTGCAGCAGAAGCTGAGCTTCAGCGAGTGACGAGGCAACCCCAACCAGCCGCAAGCAGGGATGTTCACTGATCAGTTCGGCATGCAACTGGGCCAGCGTGTTTTCATCTTCAACAATCAATACGTCTATCAGTTCAGGTTGCATAATACGGTTCTTCCAGCGTGGATACGGGACGCGCCTGGTCGCCCGTTTCAGGAATAAATAACGAAAAAATCGTGCCGTGCGGTGCATTGTCGGAAACTTCAATCGACCCGCCGACCTGCGTGACATAGCTGGCGATTAAATACAGGCCGATACCATGATCGCCACTGCGTTTGGTGGTGATCCCGCGTTCAAAAATATGTTCCCGGATAGCCGGGTCGATACCGATACCCCGATCCGCCACTTCAATAATCAACTCCCGCTCGTTGAGCAGGATCAGCACCTCCACCGGTTCGTGCGGCAGAGGGGAACGCTGTGTGGCTTCTATGGCGTTATCCAGCAGGTTGCCGATGATGGAGATCAGCTCGGCTTCTCCCAGCATGTGGCAGGGGCGTTCCAGCTGGCACAGCGGATCAAATGCCAACTCCACGCCTTTTTCACGCGCGCGTGCCGCTTTCCCCAGCAGCAGGCCGCACAGGGTCGGCGAGTTAAAGCGCGCGGAGATAAAGTCCAGCAACTCCTGCGCATGTTCTGACTGTGCCTGGATATAGCGCACCGCTTCGTCGTAGCGTCCCATATGCAGCAGGCCGGAGAGGGTGGTCATACGATTTAACTGTTCATGACGCATAATGCGCAGGTTATCGACATAACGTTTGACTTGGCTGAGCTGGGCACTGAGGCTGTCTATCTCGTTGCGATCGCGAAAGGTGATGACCCAGCCCTGCAATTCATCCTCCAGCATAATCCGTACCCGGCTGGCGAGTACCGTTAACTGATTGAAGCGGCAAATCTCGTCATGGGTATCGTTTTCCAGTATCGCCTCGCGATTGAAAAAGGGGACCGGGGCAATCACTTCGCCGATATTATGCCCGCGCAGCATGCGGGTTGGCTGGCTTAAACCTAACAGTTTACGTGCTGCCTGGTTGATCACCTCGATGCGTAACTCGCTGTCGATGGCAATCACCCCTTCATAGATAGACTCCATCATCGCTTTCTGCTGGCGCACCAGCAGGCCAATTTCCCGGGGTTCCAGCGAGAAAATCTGTTTTTTAATCCCGCTGGTGAAAAACCAGGAAAAGATAAACAGCGCCGCCAGCAGTAACACCGCCGCGATAAAGATATTGATCACTTTACTCAGCGTAATGGTGTCGAGATAGCTGGTGAGATAACCCACCGAGATAATCCCGATCACCTGATGGTTATCGTCAAAGATCGGCGCTTTGCTGCGCAGGGAAACGCCCAGCCCTCCTTTCCGAATGGTGGTGGTGCTGATTCCGCGTAATACTGCGTCATTGTCGCCTCCGACCAGTTTTTTACCGACCACATCACCTTGCGCGGAATGAAATAGATGAATGCCCTTATTATCCCCCACCACAATAAAGCTGGCGTCGGTATGCAACACCACCTGATGCATAAACTGATTAATCGCCGGAATATCTTTTTCCGCTACCGCTGTTCGCAAATTCGGAATGATCGCGATTTCTTCCGCCTGTATTTTTGCTCGGGTGCTCATTTCCTGATAAAGCTGGCGGCTGACGTCCTGGTAATAATAAATGCCGAGCAGAACAAAAAGACCGGAAAAGAACAGAACCAGAGAAATAAAAAGTTTGATTTGGAAGGATAGCTTCATAACGGCACGCACCACAGCCAGTAAAGGGTCAATGTACCATTTTTTATCACTATTGCGCGTAGTTTACTGGAAACTTGTGATCCCTTGCACAGCAGGAAGTTGTGCAAAAAATGGCATGTTAAATACTCATTTTGGGAAATGTTATTAACTTGTACCCCTGGATATAAAAACCATTAAAACCACGCCAATAATTCAGGTATCAATCACAGAAAATAAAAGAAACCATAAAAACCATAGGTGCCATTAAAACTCCGCTTTTATTATGCATTCCCTCACATATCCTGCGCCATTAACGCTTTACCCTGAGGGCACAAAATAACCAAGGGGCTTAATTATGAGCACAACTGACGATTCGTTTTCTGTTACCTCGGAATCACTGGCGATTCAAAAAAAATCACTGAAGGACCGATGGTGGCATATTATGGACACCTGGAAAATCGGCATCATTCCATTGCCATTATTCCTGCTGGCGGGTGCGTTAATTGCTGTCGATTGTCTCGGCGGCAAACTACCCAGCGATATCGTGGTGATGGTCGCGACGCTGGCATTTTTCGGTTTCGCCTGTGGTGAATTTGGCAAACGTCTGCCGATTGTCGGCAAACTCGGTGCCGCCGCGATTTGTGCCACCTTTATTCCGTCGGCAATGGTCTACTATGGCCTGCTGCCTGACGTCGTGGTGGAATCCACCACCAAATTCTACAAATCCACCAACATCCTTTATCTGTACATCTGCTGCATTATCGTTGGCAGCATCATGAGTATGAATCGCACTACCCTGATTCAGGGCTTCCTGCGCATTTTCTTCCCGATGTTATGCGGTGAGATTGTCGGCATGCTGGTGGGCATGGGCGTTGGCCTGATGCTCGGCATGGAACCGTTCCAGATCTTCTTCTTTATCATTCTGCCGATCATGGCCGGTGGCGTTGGCGAAGGCGCGATTCCGCTGTCAATTGGTTACGCCACCTTGTTGCATATGGATCAGGGCGTGGCACTGGGTCGGGTATTGCCGATGGTGATGCTGGGTGGCCTGACGGCAATCATCATCTCCGGCTGTCTCAACCAGCTCGGTAAACGTTACCCGCATCTGACCGGTGAAGGCCAGTTGATGCCGAACCGCGCCAATAGCGACGAGAAAGCGCCAGCGGTGGCTGCCGGTAAAACCGGGTTGACCACCGATGTGACTACCATCGCTGCAGGTGCGTTGCTGGCGGTGCTGCTGTACATGATCGGGATGCTCGGCCACAAACTGATTGGCCTGCCAGCGCCGGTCGGCATGTTGTTTGTCGCGGTGTTGATCAAACTGGCGCACGGTGTGTCGCCACGCCTGCTGGAAGGATCTCAGGTGGTCTACAAATTCTTCCAGACCTCGGTTACCTATCCCATCCTGTTTGCCGTGGGTGTGGCGATTACCCCGTGGGAAGAACTGGTCCACGCCTTCACCATCAATAACCTGCTGGTGATTGTCAGCACCGTATCTGCGCTGGTCGCCACCGGCTTCTTCGTGGGTAAAAAGATCGGCATGCATCCTATCGATGTGGCCATCGTCTCCTGCTGCCAGAGCGGCCAGGGTGGGACAGGGGATGTTGCCATCCTCACTGCGGGTAACCGTATGAGCCTGATGCCGTTTGCACAGATTGCGACCCGTATTGGCGGCGCGATCAACGTGTCGGTGTCGCTGCTCATCCTCGGCAATTTCCTCAGCTAATTTATGCATGACAGGTAAGACTATGAAACTTGCAAGCTTTGTCCACCAGGGAAAGCGTAGCTACGGCATTGTCCACGATGACGGTGTGATCGATTTGGGTCGTCGTCTTGGTGACCGCTACGCGGATTTAAAATCGCTGCTCGCGGCCGACGCGCTGCATGAGGCACAGCAGCTGAACCATGAAACACCGGACCTGCGTTTCGACGATCTCGAATTGTTACCGGTGATTGATAACCCGGGCAAAATCCTCTGCGTTGGCATGAACTACGCCGAAAAACGCAAAGAGTTTGATCAGCACAACCCGGCACCGACGCTGTTTGTCCGTTTTGCCGATTCGCAAACCGCCCATAACGCGCCGGTACTAAAACCGCGTCACTCCAGTGAGTTCGACTATGAAGGCGAGCTGGCGGTGATTATCGGTCAGAGCGGTGAGGATATCGTGCGTGAAGATGCGCTGAAGCATGTCGCGGGCTACAGCTGTTATATGGATGGTTCCGCGCGTGACTGGCAGCACACCTGGTTTACTGCCGGAAAAAACTGGCGTCAGACCGGTGCCTTTGGCCCATGGATGACCACTGCGGATGAAATCCCGGATCCGCATCGGCTGGCGATCCGCACCTGGCTGAATGGCCGCATGGTACAGGATGACAACACCGCCAGCATGATCCACAAAGTCGCCGAGCTTATCGAATACATCAGTACCTTTACCTGTCTGCATGCCGGTGACGTGATCATCACCGGCTCGCCGGGCGGTGTGGGTAAGAAACGCAATCCGCCGCTGTTTATGCAGGCAGGCGATCGCATCGAAGTGGAGATCGAAAATATCGGTCATCTCAGCAATGTGATTATGGATGCGCCAGCTCACGTGCTGACGGCGACGCACTGAGGCGAAGGCGGAATTATGCAACCACGACCCTCCATCGACTTCCGCATTGCGGAAGTCAGCAGTAACCCCCGACGGCGCGAAAACATCCGCGCACTGTTGGCGGATAGCGGATTAGGCATGGATAGCGATATCACCACTTTCGTTGAAGCCTGGGCAGACGATCGGCTGGTGGGCTGTGCCGGCCTTGCCGCTAATGTCATCAAATGCGTCGCCATTGATGAACAGTGGCGCGGCGAAAATCTCAGCGCGCGGCTGCTGGCAGAAGTGGAGCATCTGGCGCTGGCACGCGGGCATTTTCATCTGTTTCTGTGTACGCGCCCCTGCAATCGGGAACGGTTTCAGCACAACGGCTTCTGGCCGGTGGTACAAAGCGGCCAGAACGCCATCCTGATGGAGAACACGCCTTCAGGCATCCAGCGCTACTGCCGTACCCTGCAGGCCAGCCGTGTTGCCGGGCAGCGTATTGGCGCGATTGTCATGAACGCCAATCCTTTCACGCTGGGACACCGTTATCTGGTGGAACAGGCGGCCGCGCGCTGCGACTGGCTGCATGTGTTTGTGGTACGCGAAGATGCCTCGTTCTTTCCCTTTAGTGCACGTTTGCACATGGTGCAGGCCGGCGTTGCCCATCTGCCCAATATCACCGTGCATCCGGGTTCGCAGTACATCATCTCCCGTGCCACCTTTCCGGCCTATTTTCTGAAAGAGACCGGTAAGGTACAGCAGGCGTGGAGTGAGATCGACCTGCTGCTGTTCCGCAACCATATTGCCCCAGCCCTGGGGATTACCCAGCGCTTTATCGGCAGCGAACCCTTTTGCGAGATTACCCGCCAGTACAACCACACCATGCATCAGCTGCTGGCCGACACGGTGGAGGTGGTGGAAATCCCCCGTATCAAAACCACGGGCAATGCCATTTCGGCGTCAGAAGTCCGTCGCTTACTTAAAACACACCAGTTTTCCCGTATTCGGGAAATGGTACCGGATACCACTTTCGCGCATCTTACATCCCATTACAGCGCGGAAGTTGCTTAAAAATCAGGAATATAAATATGAAAATTGTGAGGGAGGCGCTGGCGGGAACCATGGAGTCCAGCGACCTGATGGTAAAAATAGCCCCCAGCGGGGGCGACCTTGAAGTGGTGATTCACAGCGAGGTGATTAAGCAATTTGGCGATCAGATTCGCCAGGTCGTGCACACCACCTTGCGGGAAATGCAAGTCTGGCAGGGCCTGGTCATTATCGAGGACAAGGGTGCGCTGGATTGCGTGATCCGCGCCCGTCTGCAAAGCGCCGTGTTGCGTGCCGCTGATGAGACGGAGATCGACTGGGGGAAGCTGCAATGAAAAAACTGCGTCGTAGCATGTTGTTTCTGCCCGGTGCCAATGCCGCCATGCTCTCCACTGCCTTTATCTATCGGCCTGATTCGATCATGTTCGACCTGGAAGATGCGGTGTCGCTCAGGGAAAAAGATACCGCACGTTTGCTGGTGTTCCACGCGTTGCAGCATCCGATGTACCAGGACATTGAAACGGTGGTGCGCATCAACCCGCTGCACACGCCGTTTGGTTTACCTGATCTGGAGGCAGTGGTGCGTGCCGGGGTTGATGTGGTGCGCCTGCCGAAAACCGATACCCCGGAAGATATCTATGAACTGGAGCGCCACCTCGAACGTATCGAACTGGCCTGCGGGCGTCCGATAGGTTCCACACGCGTGATGGCGGCGATTGAATCGGCCATAGGGGTGATTAACGCCGTGGCGATTGCGCGCAGCTCCCAGCGTCTGATCGGCATTGCACTGGCGGCGTTCGACTATGTGATGGATATGCAAACCGAACGCGGTGACGGCACCGAGTTGTTCTATGCACGCTGCGCCGTGTTGCATGCCGCCCGCGCCACCGGTATCGATGCCTTTGATGTGGTGTGGTCAGACGTGAATGACGAAGCCGGTTTTCTGCACGAAGTTGAGCTGATCCGCAAAATGGGTTTTAACGGCAAGTCGCTGATCAACCCGCGTCAGATTGATTTGCTGCATAACGCCTATGCCCCGACCCAGCAGGAGGTGGATCACGCTGAGCGCGTCATCGAGGCGGCAGAGGAAGGGGACCGCAATGGCCTCGGCGTGGTGTCGTTGAACGGCAAAATGATCGACGCCCCCATTATTAATCATGCGCAGATGGTGCTGGAACGTGCGGCTGCGTCCGGCGTGCGTCGTTAAGGACAAAACCATGAACCAGACTGAACTTCTTCACGTTAATTTTCCCCATCTGCGTGCATTAAAACCTTTTGAAGGTGCTCATGAGGCCACGCCGTGGCTGGCGGATATCCATGCCAAACACTGCCGTAAATTATGCAGCTCGCTGGATGACGCTATCGCACGCAGCGGTTTGCAGGACGGTATGACCATTTCCTTCCATCATGCCTTTCGTGAGGGTGACCAGGTCATCAACAATGTGGTGGCGGCACTGGCGCGACTTGGATTTAAAAATCTGACGCTGGCCTCCAGCTCGCTGATGACCTGCAATGATGCACTGATCGAACATATCCAGAGCGGCGTCATTACACGCATCTTTACTTCCGGTATGCGCGGCAAACTGGCGGAAGCCATTTCTCATGGGTTGATGACTGAGCCGGTACAGATCCACTCCCACGGTGGTCGGGTGAAACTGTTGCAGGACGGCGAACTGAGCATTGATGTCGCTTTTCTCGGCGTGCCTTGCAGCGATGAGTTTGGCAATGCTAATGGCAGCGAGGGGCGTTCCGCGTGCGGGTCGCTTGGTTATGCGATGGTCGATGCCCGTTTCGCCAAAAAAGTGGTGCTGCTGACGGAAGAGCTGGTGCCCTTTCCCAATATGCCCGCCAGCCTCGGACAGGAGCAGGTGGACTTGATTGTCCAGGTTGCCAGCGTAGGTGATCCGGCGAAAATCAGTGTCGGGGCGGCGCGCGTCACCAGTAATCCGCGTGAACTGATGATTGCCCGCTATGCCGCTGATGTGATCGAACATTCCGGTTATTTCCGCGATGGCTTTTCAATGCAGACCGGTTCAGGCGCTGCCGCCACCGCTGCGACCCGTTTCATGGAAGAAAAAATGGCGCGTCATGGCGTCAAAGCGCGTTTTGCCCTTGGCGGCATTACCGGCAGCCTGGTCGATCTGCATGAAAAAGGGCTGATCGAAAAATTGCTCGATACCCAGTGCTTCGACAGCGAAGCAGCCGCGTCGCTGCGGCGTAACCCGAACCATGTTGAGATCTCCACCGACGTGTATGCCAATCCCGGCGGAAAAGCGGCCAGCTGCGATCAGCTGGATGTGGTGATTCTCAGCGCGCTGGAAATTGACGTCGATTTTAACGTCAACGTGATTACCGGTTCCGATGGCGTGATGCGCGGTGCCTCCGGTGGCCACTGCGATGTGGCTGCTGCGGCCAATCTGACGATCGTGGTCGCGCCGTTGCTGCGCAGCCGTATTCCCACGGTGGTCAAACGCGTCACCACCCGGCTGACACCCGGAGAGAGTATCGATGTGCTGGTGACGGATCACGGTATCGCCGTGAATCCTGCGCGCCCGGAAATCCGCGAGCGATTACTGGCGGCAGGGATGAAACTGGTCGATATCGCAGCACTCTATCAGCGAGCGGTCGCCCTGACCGGTGAGCCCAAACCGATTGCCTTTACCGACCGTATTGTCGGGGTGATCCGTTATCGTGACGGTAGCGTGATTGATGTTGTCCGCCAGGTGAAGGAGGAATAACGATGACAACCATGACGCCCGTGCGAGCGGGCGTCAGTCTTGCAGCGCTACTGGCGGCGAAAGAGGCTCGCGCGGCGCGGCAGACTGACTGGCTCACTCGCTATCAACAACCTATTATTTCTCTGACCCTGGTAACGCCAGGTGCGGTGAAAGACAGTATCCGTTATCGCAACACCATGGGGGTGGCATTGCAGACCTGTGATCAGTTGCTGTGGCAGCATCGCTGGCCGGTGGTGGCCCATCAGGTCTTATGGCTGGAGACCGGCCCGGAAGCGTTATGGTGTGTGGAACATCCGGCGGTGGAGATTAAGGCGCAGTGCGTCGAACTGGAACAGACTTTCCCCCTCGGCAGGTTGTGGGATTTTGATGTGTTTTGTCCGCAGCAGGGGCAGATAGGACGGCAGTCGCTGGATTTACACACCCGCCGTTGTCTGGTGTGCGACGAACCCGCGCATGGCTGCGCACGTTCACGTCGCCACTCGCCTGAAGAGGTGGTATCTCGTGTGGAGAACATGATTGATGGCTGGTTTGCTCGCGACTAAAGCCGAAGCGCCAGACGTGCCTGGCCTGGCGGCGCAGGCGCTGCTTGTTGAGCTGAATTTAACCCCGAAACCAGGGCTGGTGGATCGCGCCAATAGTGGTTCGCACCAGGACATGGATCATGGACTGATGTTAACCAGCATTACGGCCATCACGCCGTGGCTGGCGGTTTTCTCCCGCCTGGGATCGGAGCATGCACAACAGCCCGTCGCTGAACAGTTGTCTCTGCTGCGTCCGGCGGGCATGGCCTGCGAGCAGGCGATGCTTGCCGCCACTGGCGGGGTGAATACACACAAAGGAGGCATCTTCTCCCTTGGGCTGCTGTGTTTCGCCGCCGGGCGTTTGCGGGGACAAAGACGCAGAGTGAGTGCTGACGCGCTTTGTCGTCAGGTCAGTGAAATTTGCTGTGGGCTGGTGGCGCGTGAACTGGTTAATCGTAAACAGCGGTGCACAGCCGGGGAACGGCAGTTTCGTGACTATGGTCTGACGGGCGCACGGGGTGAGGTGGAGAGCGGTTTCGCCACGGTACGCAACGCGGTGCTGCCGTTCTGGCATCATGAACAGGGCGAGCGGCGGTTACAACATGCCTTGCTGCGTCTGATGGTGTCTAACCCGGACAGTAATCTGCTGTCACGGGGGGGGATGGCAGGGTTACGTTATGTGCAGGATTATGCGGCGACGCTGCTGGCAACCGGTTGGGACAACGCGGCCCTGCGCCAGATGGATCAGGCTTTGATGGCGCGCCGTTTAAGCCCGGGCGGTAGTGCCGATTTGCTGGCTGTGGCCTGGGTGCTGGCCGAACTTGGGTAATCAGGGGGAGGGCCGGTAATCCTCGCGTGGCAAAGAAAACAGCCAGTCGCTATGCCATGTATTCCTCAGCCAGTAGCTTTCGGGGATTTCTTTTTCGAGGACAAAACCTGTTTTTTCCAGCAAACGACGGGAAGGGAGATTTCCGGCAGTGACGGTGGCGACCAGCCGCTTGATTCCTCCCGCACCAAAGGCAAAATCGCAAACGACCTGCAATGATTCCCGTGCGTACCCATTGCCCTGCGCTTCGGGCGCGAACAGAAAGCCGACTTCGGCGCAGTCATTGTCCTGCCGGATATAACCGGTAACGCCGAGTCTCACGCCGGTTTCCCGTTCCCGTACCACCAGACAGAGCCAGTGCGAGCTCTGTGTGGACCACACTGGCAACCGCGCCGCAAAAGCCGCGCGAATCTCCTCTTCGGGTTTGACATCGGCAACGTAAAATTGCACTTCCGGTGAGACCAGCAAGCGGTGAAAGAATGCCCAATCCTGCTGCTCTATCTGTGCACAGATCAGCCGGGGAGTCGTTAACTGCAATCCGTGTGTCATGCGTCCAGCGCCCGAATGTTAGCGTGTATTTTTTCTGCGCTGGCTTTGATCACACTGGCAGGAATGGCATCTCCCAGTTCCTGCGCCACCTTAATAAAGGATGCAGCAACATCGGTCACTTCCTGAATGATCAGGTTAAGGCTTTTGCCGGAAATATCTGCCGATGCAGCGGCTTTTACTAAGGCTTTCCGACTGATGTTTCGGCCGTAACCTGCCACGGATGTCTGATGCTGGCCGCCTGGTCCCATTTGTAAGGTCAGGTCATAGGCGGGTGATACCTGCCACTCGCCATGTTGATTAAGGATAAAGGCAAAGTTTTTGGCGTGATCATCCTGGTTATTCATGATGACGTTGAACACCATCCTGCGCGCCTGAATGTTCCGCTCCAGCACTGAGCGGGTAATCATGCCTGTCGCCTGAAGTATGTCGCTGTAATCAAGGCAGGGCAGCCGGAAATCCGCCTGTAGTGCACCTGCCATGCTCAGTACCGGCACCCGCATTCCCGCCACGCGATCAAAACGCTTCACGCCGAAAGCAGATAAACCTGCCCCGAGATCGAACCACTGGCTGTCAGGAAAATCGATGCCAGCGAGGCGTGCCATGCGTGCATACACCTCTTCAAGCGCACATACCCATGTATCTTCCTGCGCTGCCGGGAATTTAATCAGCCAGGGATGACTGCCAGTGAATGGCGTAGCCGCAACATGACCCGTGGCCGGATCAAATTCGACCAACACTTTTGGCCGTGCGCCATGGGGTGAGCCACCGAGGCGAACCAGTTCTGGCAGTACGTCGGAATGCTGACCAGTGACTTCAATCTGAATTTCCTGAGCCAGGATCACCAGGTCATCGATATTTTGCCGGGATTTATCCTGTTCTGGCATGTTGATCAGCGGCCGGTAGGTCAGGGCCCCCATGGTGTTGTTACCCAGCAGCGCAAGGCGATCAAGCGCCGATAACGCGGCAGGTTCGATGTTATTACGGCGCAGCAAACGGTCCAGCAGTAAGCGGCCCCATCCATCTGGCAATGAATCGGCGATAAAGCCAGGTACACCTTCCTGATGACGTTCAAAGTCGGCATAGGTGGTGCTGGTCGGTGGATGCAGCAGCGGAGAGAATTCGATGCCGCGCTGAATGCTTTCCTGTGAATATTCAAACAGCCACTGACCGCGACCACTGGCTGCCGCCAGAATACCCAGCGGCCACTCTTCCCCCCATCCCTGATAAATCACTTCAAGCCGCTGAAGAGGTTGATAATGACCTGTCAATTTCCTTTCACCTTGCGTTGTGTCGCGCGTTGACGCGTGGGTTCCCTGAGGGCCTCAACCTGTGCGATGCTGAGCGCTGGGGCGGAAAATAGCTGGGTCATCTCTTTTTCCAGTCGCAGGGCAAACACCACTTTCATAAAGTTTTCAAGGGTGGCTTTACCGTCGTTTTCCAGGTTTTTCAGTGCGGAGACGGAGATGCCCGCTTTTTCTGCCAGTTCCTTTTGCAGCATATTACGGCGCAGGCGTTGGTTTTTTAATCGCTGCCCAAGCTCGGACAATAGCCTTGCTTCAGAATAGAGATTAAGGGCCATAGATAAAGCTCCTGGTGCCTTATTGTGGATATAGGGGTTTCATTTATGGCTTTTATTATAACACAGAGAAGTAAAAGGAGAGTGGTGATTTAGAAGCTTTAAATAAAGCCCTTAATGGCAATTAACGCCATTAAGAGCTTTGAATAAACCCTTTAATCTTACATGCCGTTAGTGCCGCTGCCGCACAGTACCACCGCGATTTTTTCATCGGGTTTGAGGGTAAACAGCTGTCGGGTGACCGCAGCAACAGCGGTGGCGGCCCCCAGCTCGATCGCCAGGCCAGTCGCCCCCCAGACCTCACGGGCAGAGGCTTCGACCTGGTCTTCCGGCACCAGCACGATCTCATCGACATATTCTTGCACCAGCGCAAAGTTGATGGCTTCCGTCGAACGTGCCGCGAGGATCGGGACGATGGTTTTGACCTGTTCCAGTTTCACGATGCGCTGCTGCTGACGGCAGGTCCACATCATCGGACAGCCCGCCGCTTCTACGCCGATAATACGAATGCCGGGCTTCAGTAATTTCGCCGCCTGTGCCACCCCGGCAATCAATCCCCCACCACCAATGGACACCACCAGCGTCTCTACTTCAGGCCATTGTTCAAGGATCTCCAGCGCCATGGTTCCCTGGCCGATAACCACGTCGCGGTCAGCATAGGGATGGAGTAACGCGCCACCCGTTTCCTGAATACGGGCACCTGCCGCATCCCAGCTCTGATCCCAGAAATCACCTTCCACTGTCAGCTTCGCACCGTAGCTTTCGATGCGCTGGCGCGTCAGTTCGGTGCTGGTGTTCATCACGAAGACATCCGTGGGGAGTTCCAGTTGCTGACCAACCCAGGCAACGGCCGCACCGAAGTTACCGCCCGATGCGGTGGCCAGTCCCTGATTGCGTACCGCTTGTGGCAGGTTAAGCACGCGGTTAAATGCGCCGCGTGCCTTAAAGGAACCTGTAACCTGTGAGCATTCTGCTTTCAGGCGCAGCTCAATACCGGGCACCGGTTGCCACGGTGCCGCCTCGACCAGTGGCGTTTTGCGCACCCAGGAACGCACACGATCCAGCGCTGCCTGGTAGTCATTCAGGGTAATATTTTCGCTCATGCCTGCTCCTTCGCGTTCAGGTCCTGCACCAGCACCGCCAGACTGTTGCCTTGTGCGGTAGCACCAAAGGTGCGCTGTGAATAGATACGTCCGCCCTGGGGGAAATGCACCGCCTGGGGTTGCGCGTGCGGTTCGGTCAGGCGATGCAGCCAGCCGGCCAGTTCACCGGCACTGACTTCATCGCCGATATCATGTAACGGCTCAAACCAGCCATCCCCGGGGGAGAGCAGATTGCCACCCGCAGGGATAAACACCTGGCGTGATGGCTCCGCAGGAACCCTTTCCGTGCTGATCACGCCCAGATGATTCAGTACGCGTGTCACCGCAGCGCGGGTACGCCGGACGCCGCGCGGGGAGACACTGCCGTTCCAGCCCATTTCCGCTGCTATCGCCGGTAAGCCCAGATTGGCAGCTGCGCCACAGCTGGTACGGGGATCACCCATATTGTTGGTGACGACCGTCAGCGTGGCACCAAAGGCACGCGCCATCGCTTCACTGCGTTCACGCACCTGAGGATCGAGTTCTTCAGTGACCACTACCTGCGCGCTCTCTTCGATAAACAACGAGCTGCCACCGCTGTGCAGATCGATATAGAAATCGCACAGTGGGAAGATGGCATCGTGGATCCAGGCGGCAATCTGTTCGGTCGGCGTGCCCCACGGGTTACCCGGGAAGACGCGCGCCAGGTTTTTGTTGTCGAGCGGACTGACGCGCATTGAGGCACGCAGCGCCGGGGTATTGGCGCAGGGCAGCAGGATCAGACGCCCCTGTACCTGCTCCGGCGTCAGGTTGCGGATCAGTTCATTAATAATGATCGGACCTTCATACTCGTCGCCGTGAATACCGCCGGTAATCAACACCGTCGGGCCGCTGCCATTGGCGATCACCGTCAGTGGCATGGCAATGGTGCCCCAGGCGTCGGTATGGGCTGAAAGGGGCAAATGGGCGAAACCCACCTGCTTACCCTGGCGATGAAAATCGATTTCACTGAATACTGTGGACATGCTGACTACTCCGCCTTCAGATCGTTTTGTGCATCGTTAAACCATTTCTGGCGCAGTGCAGGCAGTTCCCCGTCCTGGGTGCTTTTATCGATAAACTGATTAATCGCCGCCATCAGCTCGGGCTGACCTGGGCGAATGGCGATATAAGCCGGGCTTTTACGCAGCAGGTATTTCAGCGCGATATGCTTCGACGGGTTCTCCTGCGCCACCTTTTGCGCAATCAGGTTGTTTTCGGCAAACATCGGTGCCTGACCCGCCAAAAATGCGCTGACGGCGGAGGCGGTATCTTCCAGCCGCAGATAGTTGCCCTGCGGGTTTTGGTCACTCAGCGTCAGATCAGGCGTGGAACCCTTAGGTACGGCGATGGTGGCATTGCCGAGATCGCTCAGCTTATCGACTTTTTTTACGCTGTCACCGCCATACACGCCGAGGTAAACCGCCGCATAAGGTTCAGAAAAATTCACCAGCTTCGCGCGTTCCGGGCTGGAGCCGAGCGCGGCTATCAGTACATCCACTTTGCGCGACATCAGGTAAGGAATGCGGTTGGCTCCGGTGACCTGCTGCAATTGCAGTTTGACGCCCATGTTGTCGGCCAGCTTCTGCGCCAGTTCCACATCCAGCCCGGTGGGTTTACCGGCGGCATCAGTGAAGCCCCAGGGGGCGGCATCAACGGTGGTAGCGACACGCAGTACACCACGGGATTTGATGTCATCCAGCGAACTGGCCTGCGCCAGCAGCGGCAGGGTACAGAGCGCGATCAGCGCCAGGGTTTTGCCCATCATTTTCATGTGTTTTCTCCGGTGTAGTTAAGCTGGGGTTTGCACAAAGCGTTGTAATTCCGGGGTGCGGGGGGCACCAAACACCTCGGCGGGCTGCCCGCTTTCCCATACCTCGCCCTGATGCATAAAAATCACCTTGCTGGACACTTTGCGGGCAAAGGCCATTTCATGGGTGACGGCAATCATCGTCATGCCTTCTTTTGCCAGGTCTTCCATGACCCGCAGCACTTCACCCACCAGTTCCGGGTCAAGTGCTGAGGTGGCCTCATCAAACAACATCACTTCAGGCGACATCGCCAGCGCACGGGCAATGGCGACACGCTGCTGCTGCCCCCCTGACAGGGAAGAGGGGAAAGCATCGCGCTTCTGTCCCAGCCCGACCTGCTCCAGCAGACGTTTTGCCAGCGCCGGGGCTTCCGCTTTGGTTATGCGTCGGGTCAATAGGGGTGCCAGCGTCACGTTCTCCGCCGCCGTCAGGTGGGGAAACAGGTTAAAACTCTGGAATACCATGCCTACGTTCTGGCGGAGTTTTTGCAGCTCGGCAGCGCTGCCGCCAACCTGCAGTCCTCCCACGTGGATGGTGCCGCTGTCCGGTTGCTCCAGCCCGTTAATACAGCGCAGCAGGGTGCTTTTGCCGGAACCACTTTTGCCAATAATGGTAACGATATCGCCACGTTCGACAGTGGTGGTGATACCCCGCAGAACTTCGTTTTGCCCAAAGCTTTTCCTGACTGCATCAATGACGACCAGCGACATGGAAACGTGCCTCCAGTTGAAGGGAAAGTCGCGCCAGCGGAAAACAAAGCGCGAAATAACAGAGCGCTACCAGCAGGTAGACCACCAGTGGTTGCAGAGTTGAACCACTGACAATCTGACCGGATCGGGTCAGCTCTACGAAACCCACCAGCGCAGCCAGTGAGGTGTTTTTGATTAGCTGCACCGAGAAGCCCACGGTGGGAGGCAGTGACAGACGAAACGCCTGCGGCAGGATGACGGTACGCAGCATTTGCAGCCGCGAGATCCCCAGCGACAGCGCGGCTTCCCACTGTCCTTTCGGCACCGCCATGATGCTTCCGCGCCAGATTTCCCCGAGAAATGCGCCTGCTGACAATGAAAAAGCGATCAGGGCGGCGGTAAAGGAACTGACATCAATACCGAGAAACATTGGCGTACCGAAAAACAGCAGGAACAACATGCCCAGCAGCGGAATGCCCTGAATCAGTTCGACATAAAACCAGGCGATGCCCTGGAGCCAGCGCTGGTGGGAAGTGCGCGCCATGGCGATCAGCAACCCGATCACCGCCCCGCAGGCAAAGGTGGTGAGTGCCAGCAACAGCGTCCAGCGCAGAGCGCTGATGATCATCCAGATATCATGAAGAGAAATACCGCGCATGCTTACCTCCGCGCCTGAAAGCGATACCACAGGATACGCAGCAGCACTTTCATCAGACTGACGGCGAAAAAATAGAGGCCGCAAATCAGCAGATAAATTTCAAAGCTGCGAAAGGTACGTGAATCGACGAAACTGCCGCTGTGGAAGATCTCTTCCACGCCAATCTGGGAAATCAGGCTGGTGCCAATCAGCGTCAGCACCATCTGGCTGGCCAGCGCCGGGAAAACGTTCTGCATCGCCGGTAGCGTCAGTACATGGGTGATGATTTGTCGCTTTGACAGACCCAGCGCTTCACCCGCCTCAGTTAAGCCGCGTGGCAGAGAGAGAAAACCAGCACGTAAAATCTCCGTCATATAAGCCCCGCAATACAGCGACAGGGCGATAATGCCCGCCACCGGTGGCGAAAGATGCAGCCCGAGGCTGGGCAGGCCGAAGTAGATCAGAAACAGCTGTACCAGCGATGGCGTATTGCGGAAAAATTCCACATAACAGCGCACCACACGCCGCCAGCCACGCCGGGCGTAGACCAGCGTCAGGGCGCATATTGCCCCCAGTGTCAGACCGAACAGGATCGATAACAGGGCATAGATGGCGGTTTCCAGCAGTCCTTTTGCCAGTACGTCGCAATAGGGTCGCAGGGCGGCGAAATCAAAGACGTAATCCATCGGCAACCCCCTCCTCCAGTTCGAAAATCGCTTCAATCTCCACCGTCTGGTTTTGTGGCAGCGAACCGGCGCCAATGGCGGAACGTGCGCCACGGCCAATCTGCTCACCAAACACCTGTACAAAGAGATCGGAACAGCCATTGATCACTTGTGGATGCTGTTTGAATACCTCATGGGCATTGACCCAGCCCAGTAGCTTGACCACGCTTTTGACGGCTCCGAGATCGCCGGTTGCCTGACGCGCCACCGCCAGTAAATTCAGGCCGGTCAGGCGCGCGTGGTAGTAGGCATCTTCTACGCTGACCTCACTGCCAACTTTGCCGGTATAAAGATGACCATTGGCTTCCAGTGGCCCCTGTCCGGAGAGATAAAGAAAATTGCCAAACAGCCGCCAGGTGACAAAATTTGCCACCGGGGTCGGTACCGGTGGTAATTCAATGCCCAACGCCAGCAAATGGCCGCTTAAGCGACATTCAGCGGGAGAGAATGGCGCTGCGATGGATGTGTTCATTTTTTGCCCTGAGTGTGTTTTTTCGGCATTATGAACACGCTGGTTTTTAATGGTCAACCATTATGGTTAACCAATAAGTAAGATGTATGGCCGATTTGTGAGACGGTTCACGTTAAAGCCCGAGGACAGCAGGGTGGCATGATAAGTAAAGGATCTGGCTGGAAATAATGACCTGACTCTGGTCTAAAACGTTGCTCGCCGAGACGTCAATCTCAGGCTATAATCGCCGCCAGCTGACCAAATTGGTCAGCCATTTACAGGTATTTTCAGGAGTCGCCGGATGAACAGCACTGATGACATCTCACAGCGTATTGTCGGTCACGACAAAACCGCTGCGGTAAGCGTTTATCGTTCCATAATGCAGGCCATCCGCGATGGGGATCTGAAAGCGGGTGATAAGTTGCCCAATGAGCGTGAGCTGGCGCGCCGCTTTGATACTTCCCGCAGCACCATTCGTAACGTGCTGGCCATGATGTCTACCCAGGGGTTGGTAACGCGTAAAGTCGGCAGCGGATCTTACTTATCCGATAACCTGCAAAACCAACTCAATGATGCCGATCGGCCGGTGGCCGCCTGGCATAAAGAAGTCCCGACCTATAGCGAAATCCTTGAAGGTCGCCTGCTGTTTGAACCGATGATGATGCAGCTGGTCACGGCGCGTGCGACAGAGGAAGACTTCACCAAAATGCGCCACCATTTGCAGGGCATTCGCGAGGCTCAGGAGTGGCTGCTGTATAAAGAACATATCTATGCGGTACACCAGGCGATGTTTGCTGCCACTCGCAACCGCTTTCTGATCCAGATTTTCGATAACGTAATCGCTGACCGGCGTGCGGTGCAGTATGACGGACAACATTCACTGCACTCGGCGGTTAATGAGATTGTGCGCGAGCAGACGCTGCGCGAGCTGACGCCGCTGGTGGAAGCACTGGAAGCCCGCGACGGTAAGCTGGCCCAGAAACGCGCGGATGATTACTTTACCCGAATTCTTGCCTCGCTGAGTGTTTACGGTTAACCACAGGACTGACAGCCTGAAGTGGGCGTGAAAAGAAGGGTGCCTGAGAGCCCGTGCCTGACAACAACCGGAACGGCGGGATGAATCCCGCCGTGGTGACCCTTACCTGATAGATTCACAGGCCATTGAAACAGCCACCTCCATGAAGCGGGTGCGGAAGCGTATCTCACAGAGATCCTTACGCGAGCCCAGTATGGCGGCGGTCACCGCCATGATCATAAAGGAAGCGAATAGCATCGCCGTAAACTGTTTCATGGTTGCTTCTCCTTCTTGCCTTGCGGCGTGTAAGAGGCTACCTTTATGTTGCGAGCATAAGGGGGCCTCAGGTTGATGGAAAATCTCCTGGGGCTTTTCTCTTTCTGCCGTCAGCCATGCTTAAGACAGAAAGTCTCAAGCACCCGCCGCAAGTCTACGCTGTGCCGCCTGATACTACAATTCTGCTAATAAGTAACGCGTGGAAGTAATCACACTGCGACTCCAGGCATTTATCCTGTTAAATCAGTGGTAAAGGCTATTTCCTGTGAAAAGCGATATTTGACGGAAAGGTGAAATTGAGTGGGGAACCGGGCGGGGAAGAAGGGTGCCTGAGAGCCCGTCCCTGACAACAACCGGAACGGCGGGATGACTCCCGCCGTGGTGACCCTTACCTGATAGATTCACAGGCCATTGAAACAGCCACCTCCATGAAGCGGGTGCGGAAGCGTATCTCACAGAGATCCTTGCGCGAGCCCAGTATGACGGCGGTCACCGCCATGATCATAAAGGAGGCGAATAGCATCGCCGTAAACTGTTTCATGGTTGCTTCTCCTTCTTGCCTTGCGGCGCGTAAGAGGCTACCTTTATGTTGCGAAGCATAAAGAACGGCCTCAGGTTGATGAAAATCTCCTGGGGCTTTTCTCTTTCTGCCGTCAGCCATGCTTAAGACAGAAAGTCTCAAGCACCCGCCGCAAGTCTACGCTGTGCCACCTGATACTACAATTCTGCTAATGAGTAACGCGATGATGTAATAGCATGACAGGATGACTGGTTATTGATTAAAAATCAGAGGGATAGTGATTTTCTATGCCGGGAAAGGGTTTAACTGATAGCGAAACAGGCCCGGGCCTCCATCCTTGCTGTGCACCGCGTTTATTTGTCGGAATGCCCATGACAATGCCAGAATGGGGAAAATCCCTTCGCGGGTGTCTTCCTTTATATCCATAATCCTCCCGTCATAACCTAACGTTCTTGTTGGCTTTTCTCTCAGGATATATCCTGTATCTTTCTGCTTTTTCGGATCTATTGCCTTATGAATGCAGCCACGCGTCTGCTCTCTGTAGAACACCTCAGTCTGGCAACGCATGACCACCGCGTGCTGGTGGATGATGTGTCTTTCCATCTCGACCAGCGGGAAATTCTGGCGCTGGTGGGGGAATCGGGTTCCGGCAAGACGCTCACCTCGCTGGCGTTAATGAACCTGCTGCCTGCAAACGTCCTGCAAACCGCAGGAACGTTGCGTTTTCAGGACGAGGTGCTGGATGCGCGACGCATTGCCTCGCTGCGTGGTTGCCGTATCGCCACCGTATTTCAGGAACCGATGACCAGCATGAACCCAACGCTGCGCATCGGTGAGCAGATTGCTGAGGTGCTGGTGCGCCATCGTCAGTTCAGCTGGAAGCAGGCGCAACGTGAAGCGATAGCTCTGCTCGATCGGGTGGGCATCGTCAATCCTCAGCAGCGGGCGCGGCAATATATTCATCAGCTCTCGGGTGGTATGCGCCAGCGTGTGATGATTGCCAGTGCCATCAGCGGACAACCTGACGTGCTGATTGCTGATGAACCCACCACCGCGCTTGACGTCACTATTCAGGTACAAATCCTGTCGCTGTTGCAGGAATTGCAGCAGGAAATGGGGATGGGTATGTTGCTGATTACCCACGATCTCTCCGTCGTTGCACGCTATGCGCATCGGGTCTGCGTGATGCAACAGGGGCGTCTGGTTGAGCAGGGGGATGTGGTCAGCACTCTCGGCACGCCAGCGCATCCCTATACGCGTAAACTGATTAACGCTTCACTGTCTCATCTTCCCCCGGTGGTTCCCGTTCGTGAGAGCCAGGCGCCATTGCTGGTGCTCAACAACATTTGTAAAAGCTACCCGATACCAGGTCGGTTGCCGCTGTGGCCAGCCAAACGCCAGACGGTGCTGCATCCCACCAGTTTGCAAATCCAGCAGGGGGAAATCGTCGGTCTGATTGGTGAGTCAGGATCGGGCAAAACCACCCTGGGCAGCGCGGCGATAGGCCTGATAGAAGCTGACAGTGGAGAGGTACAATTTCAGGGCCAGCGGCTACAGGGGCGGCAGCTCAGTACCCTGCGCCGTCACGCGCAGATCATTTTCCAGGACCCTTATGCCAGCCTGAATCCAAAAATCGCTGTCGGGGAACAGATCGCCGAACCGCTGCGCGTCTGGCAATTACGTCACGGTAAAGGTATCGATGCGCGCGTTAATGAGTTGCTGGATCTGGTGGGGTTAAAACCGGAACATGCCAGCCGCCTGCCTGGTGCGTTTTCCGGTGGTCAGCGTCAGCGCATCGCCATTGCTCGCGCACTGGCGATGGAGCCAAAACTGTTGGTGGCGGATGAAGCCGTAGCCGCGCTTGATCTCTCGGTGCGCGGCCAGGTGCTTGCGCTGTTCAGCGAGTTACGGGAAAAGCTGGGTTTGTCGGTATTGTTTATCAGCCACGATCTCAGTGCGGTGCAGCAGCTTTGTGATCGGGTGGTGGTGATGTACCACGGGCGAATTGTGGAGGCGGGTGCGACTGCCAGTGTGGTCGGAGATCCTCAGGAGAGTTATACCCGTCAGCTACTGGCAGCAGCTCCCAACATTCAGCAGGCACTGGCCGGGCGGTCAGCGTCGTTGTGACAGCGGTGCCACCGGGGGAGTGACATGACAAGTTGCCTCCCGGTAAAAAATGCTATTGAGCTGGTCATCACGATAGGTTTGTATTTGCATCAGTGCCAATCTGGCGCGTTGTTTCTGGTATTCTTCATCGCTCAGCTGTAATTGTTGCACCGCTTCTGCCTGAAAGACTTTATCAATATCGTAACTCGATGCGAACAAGGCCCATTCCAGGAACGGGTCTTCATTTTTTTCAATATCCTGGCGGATGACGGTCTGCACCGTTTCTTCAATTCGCACAATAATGGTCAGTCGTCGCTGCAGGATACAGATGTCTGTCTCATCGAGATGGTGGTTATGTGCAAGAATGTCGTCAACATCCCGCATGCTGACCCTGATACCGAGGGTCAATTTCGCCAGAAATTCCTGTTCAGCTTTATCAATGTATTCGCCAACTATGCGGGTTCGCTGATTTTCAGCTTCGGCTAATCGGATCCGCGTTGTGGTTATTTCATGCTGCATATGCTGTAAACGGGGATGATCGGCTTGCGAGGCTGGATGCTCACTCTGAATCATCGCGGGTGAGGTTGCCTGGGTGATTTCCTGCCTGAATCCGGGATGGTCAACGGCTAACAGCAGCCGACAGAGCGGGTTCTTCGCCACGATCACCCGCAGTACATTGTAATTGTTCTCCGTCGTGAGCGTTGGTGTGCCTGCTTCGTCTAACACCCTTTTTAATTTCTCTACCCACTCTGCGCCCGTTTGATATGCACGGTCCATTGCGCGGATAAACATCGCTTCAGTGGCAATATCAGCCGCAGTAAATGGCGGAACGCCAGCCTCCGATGTTTCATCTGACGCGAGAATGGCGCTAACGATGTTTTCCAGCACACTTTCTAAGTGCGGGGAATGTGGTTTTCCGGGGCGATAAGGATAATCGCTGATGGAGGATTGCAGCGTTTTCAGCACCGCTTCACCCGCTTTGGTGGTGATGACTGATTCGTGGTGATGAGAAGACAAATTCTGGCGTGTATTGTGTATTTGCACGATACGGGTGGGGCGGTTTACTGGCTGCGCAGCAGGCGCGATATTCAGCCGCTGCGGACCGGATGAAGATGAGACAATCGGCATGTTTTCCTCCATGAATACCAGGATCCAGATAGCGAACCTATTACATCCTGGTCAGGACGGGAAAAAATCGACGCCGATCGCCTTTCACGGGAATTCAGGGAAGCAGGGGGAGCTCGTCGTGTTCTGCCCATTCATGCCAGGAACCGACATAAATGGCGACATTGTCATAACCGGCCATTTTGAGCGCCGCCAGAATAGTCGCTGCACGCGCGCCGCGATGGCAATAAACCTGCAATTGCGCATCGCGTGGCAGACCGGCAGCTTCCGCTCGCCGTGCAATCTCAGCAACAGGCAGAAAGTGGCCATTCTCCAGCACATCTTCCCAGAACAGCAGCACTGAGTGCGGAATACGTCCGGCACGATGACAACATTCATGCACAAAGCTGCCATCAAATTCAGTCGGGCGACGTGCATCAACGTTAATGATTTTTTTGCCATCAGCGGCGATAACCTGCTGACGGCTACTGGCCCAGCGCCGGTCCCAAATGACCGCAGGCGAAGATGCCTGTTGCGTGACGGTGTAACTTAATCCTTCGCCGGGTTGCAGACCATAGCCTGCCGCTACCCAGGCATCGACACCGCCATCAAGAATTAATGCGTCATCCCGGCCCAGCAGCCAGGCGAACCAGGCTCCACGAGGCGATCGCATCCCGACCTGCTGTTCGAAAAATACCGGCGTCGCGGTCGGATCAGCCGCAAACAAAGGCTGGAGTGCTGCCGCAGCGTCGGCGGCCATTTTCTCCAGCCCCTCCGGCGTGCAATCTGCAATAAAGTAGTCGTAAACGTTGCAGTGCTGAGCATCGGGTAGCGTGGCGGCTTGCCACTGCCCCGCATCGCGTACATCAATTAGCAGGAAATGTTCCCCACGCGACTTTCTCATGCCCAGCTCGCTGGCTTTAATGATCATCCGCGACTCCGTTAAACAGGGGGTGTAGCGTTCCCAGTTGCTGTTGCTCTGCGGCCGCCAGTACGCGGGCGGCAAGGGCGATATCAAACACATTCAACCCGAAAGAGGAGAAATACACGCTGTCATCGGCAGCAGGTCGCCAGCCATCGATCACCAGCGTTTCCAGTGTGGCGGCCACATCCTGTGCGGCAAACTCACCTGCGCGGTACATCTGAAACAGGCTTTTGGCACTACGCTCGGCAAAATCCCCCCAGGCATCAACCACCACCTGGCTGCTGGCCTTGATCGCGGCAAAACTGACTTCGTGATAACCCACCTGAACGATCAACCGGCCAGGTTGTACTGCACAGGTATCGACGATCGGTTGTGCGGCACTGGTGCAGGTAATCACCGTGTCATAGGGGCGAGCCAATGCGGCAGCGAGATCGGGTTCTGGTGTAATCGCGGAGCAGCCAGCCACTTTTTCTGGCGTGCGATTCCACATGCCGATCTGCGTGATCGCCGGGAAAAGATGTTGCAACATGCGCAGATGCGCCCGTGCGTGCAGACCTGCTCCCAGCAGCAATACGCGTTGCACCGGGCGCGGAGCAGCATATTGCAGTGCCAGCGCGGTCACCGCAGCAGTGCGCGCGGCCGTTAATGCACCACTGGCCAGCAGACCACGGGGGACGCCGGTCAGGGCATCGTTGATCAGCGTCACCGCCAGCGCGGCGGGTAACGCATCAGGGCGTTGCGGGCGATGTGCAGTCCACTTCACGCCCGCAGCATTAAAATGTCCGCCAACCCTGGCGGGGAGTGCGTACGCTTTACCGAGCGGAGTGGCGAGGTCAATATGATTCTCGGCGGGCATTTGTGCCTCGCCGGAACGCATTAACCCGATCACCGCCCGGACATCCGCCAGTGCCAGCGCGGGATCGTCACCACCCAGCAGTGCGACCGTTGCTTCATCCAGCACGCGCATTTACCGCTCCAGCAGCCGATCGGCGAAGGGATACAGTGCCGGGGATCCGCCGCAGTGCACGAAAGTCACGCGGGAACCCGGCGGGATGCGACCCTGTTCAACCAGCGACAGTAATCCGTGCATCGCTTTACCGGTATAGACCGGATCGAGCAACACGCCTTCCTGCTGTGCCAGTTGATAAATGGCATCGATACCGCCCGCAGATGGGATACCGTAAGCCTCACCGACGTAGCTGTCCTCAATCCAGATGTCTTCCGGTTGCCAGCGTTGTGGCCATTGCAGCAGATCGGCACAATCCTGCGCCATACCTGAAATTCGTGGCTGGAACCACTCCGCTTTGGCACTGACGCTGATGCCGATAACCTGCGTTTGCGGCCAGTAGCGACGTGTGCCGACGTGCAACCCGGCGAGGGTGCCGCCGGAACCGGTAGGGGCAATGATAAAATCCGGTGCCGGCTCGTCGCGTTCCGCCAGTTGTGCGCTGATTTCTTCAACTGCACGCACATAACCCAGCGCGCCGAGCGGCGTCGCACCACCCAGTGGGATGATCATCGGCTTTTCGCCGCGTGCGGTAGCCGCATCGGCGTGGGCCTGCATCGCCCCTTCGATCTGGCTGAAATAGCCATCCGGGTCGAGAAACTGCACCTCGGCACCGAATAGCTTGTCGAGCAGCAGATTGCCCTGCCAGCTGGCAGGGGGATTGCCACGCAGGACCAGCACCGGACGCATACCAAACTTACGCGCCGCCGCTGCGACCATGCGGGCGTGGTTTGACTGATGTCCGCCGGTGGTGATTACCACGTTGACGCCCGCCTGGCAGGCTTCTGCCATCAGGTACTCCAGCTTGCGGACTTTATTGCCGCCGCCGCCGAAGCCACTGTAATCATCACGTTTGATCGTTAAAGAAATCCCCAACGCCTCCCCGAGCCGGGGTAGCGGCTCGAGCGGCGTTGGGAAGAACCCCAACGGAACGCGTTTAAAATCATCGACTTTCTTCATGGTTGTTACCTGTAATATTTTGTTTTGGTACTTCTCTGGTGTTTCCCTGGTGTGGCGCGACCCGGCCAAAGGCCGGATCATTGAATGCGGTGAGCCACAGGCTCAGTGACTGCTGGAAGCGTTCCAGTCCGGTCAGCGTGACAAACTCGTTAACGGCATGGGCGTTGCCGCCATGGCCCAGCCCGCCAATCAGAAAGGCGGGCGCAATGGCGGCGAAGGCGTAGGCGGGGGCGCATCCCGGTGCCCACGGCCAGATTTGCGGGTCCGCTCCCAGCGTCTGATAGCTGGCAATCAACTCATCGACGCCGCGCGCATGGCGGCGGAAGCGGGTACCGGGATAGCGATCCAATAACTCAAGCGTGGTGCCGGAGAGATCTGGTTGCGTAAGACGTTGTTGCGCGGCGCTAATCATCGCGTCCTGATCAAAATCAGGCGGGATGCGGAAGGCCAGTTCGGCACTGGCGCGATAAGGGATGACCCCACGTCCGCCGGTGGGATCGCTGTGTAACTCGGCCAACGTCAGCACTGCGCTGCCCAGCAACGTTTGCAGGCAGGTGACGGTGTCACCTGCAATCATCAGGCGCTGACTGCGGCGGAAGCGTAATTCGTCATCAATACTGAATGACTGCGCCAGGGTGGTCAGCAACCCGGTAGCTTCATCATCAGGTGCGATATAGCCGAGCACGCCGCTCTGGCTGGCGGGTGCGATGGCATCCAGCGCCTGCACCAGACGCCAGGCAGGGTTGGCAATCCAGCCAGCATTGCTGGCATGAATGGCGGAAGAAGGACCACCCCAGTCACCACCGGTGACGCTTAAGCGTCCGTTAGCGAGACCGGTAAAGCCAAGATAGACGCGGGGTGCGCCGCCACCATATTCACAAAGTGACGGAAACAGCACCGCCTCGGCAGGCGCAACGGGACAGGGTTGCTGCGCGAGGTAACGCCGCAGCGTGCCACTGCCGATCTCCTCTTCGCCTTCCAGCAGGATTTCCAGGTTGAAAGCGAGTTGATTGTCCTGCAACAGTTCGCGCAGCAGGATCAGCATCGCCGCGACCGGCCCCTTATTATTCTCGGCACCACGTCCGACAAAGACATCGCCCAGCTCGTCCCAGTGGCAAACGCCACCCGTGAACGGGGGCACATCCCAGCCTGCGTCATTAGCAGGCATCACGTCGTACATGTTGTAGAGCACGACTGTTTTGCTGGCACCGGTATCGATACGCACATGCACCACCGGGGGTGTCTCGGCAGGTTGCGCGTTAACCGGATAGATGGCCGTCGCGTGCAGCTGCTCCACCATCCAGCTTTCCAGCCAGGCGGCAAGACCGCGCTGTGCCGCAAGCTGACCCGCCACGCTTGGCCAGCGCGTTAACTCACTCAGCAGGTCTAAGGTGGCGGTAAGTCGGCTCACAGGCGGATCCTCGGGTTAAGCACCAGATACAGCAGGTCGATCATCAAATTGATCACCACAAACACCAGCGCGGCCAGCAGCACGATGGCCTGCACCAGCGGGAAGTCGCGGTTCTGAATCGCCTGAATCGCCAGACGACCAATTCCCGGCCAGGCAAAGATAATCTCAGTCACCAGCGCACCACCCAGCAGCGAGGCAAAGTACATGCCCTGCACGGTAATCACCGGAATCAACGCATTGCGCAACCCATGTCGTACCACGATGCGCCAGGCGCTCAGCCCTTTAGCACGTGCGGTGCGGATATAATCCTGTTGCAGCACATCCAGCAGACTGGCGCGGGTCAGACGCGCGACGGCGCTCATATAAAACGCCCCCAGGCTGACAGCGGGCATAACCAGCGCGGAAAAGCTGCCGTAGCCACTGGAGGGCAGCCATTGCAGATGAAGGCTGAAGAATAAGATCATCAGCAGTCCCAGCCAGAACACTGGCACGGCCTGGCCGCTAAAGGCCACCAGGCGGCAAAGCAAATCCCAGAAGCTGTGTGGTCGCAGGGCGCTGACGATGCCCAGCAGCAGACCGAGTAACGAGCTCCAGGCCAGCGCACTGACAGCCAGCAGGGCGGTGGCGGGCAACCGCTCGCCAATCAGCGCCAGCACGGGCTGGCTGTAGCGCAGCGATTCACCGAAATCACCCTGTAGCACGCCGCTCAGGTAATGACCGTACTGCCACAGCAGCGGACGATCGAAGCCCATGCTGTGCCGAAAGTGAGCGATTTCCTGCTGGCTGGAACCCGGTGGCATCATTAACGCTGCCGGATCACCGGTCAGATGCAGGCTGAAGAAAATCAGCAGCGATACCCCCAGCAGCACCAGCACCGACTGACCGAGGCGGTTGATTAAAATGTTCAGCATTTTAGTCAAGCCTCGTGTGGGTGCGGCGCAGTAGCGCATCGCCCAGCAGGTTGCAGCCAATCACCAGCGCGGCAATCACCAGGCCGGGATACAGCACCAGCCATTGCGCCAGCAACATATAGGAACGGCCTTCGCCAATCAGATTACCCAGCGTGGGGGTTGGCGGCTGAATGCCCATACCGAGAAAACCGACCGACGCTTCCAGTACAATCAGACGCGGAATATCCAGCGTCAGCAGCACCACCAGTGGGGTGAGCAGGTTCGGGAGAATATGGCGCAGCAGGATGCGCAGCGGCGAGAACCCCATCGCCTTCGCCGCCTGGATGTACTCCAGCTCGCGGATTTCCAGCGTTTTGGCACGGGCCACACGCGCATAGATCGCCCAGCTGGTCACCCCCATGATCACGATGATGTTGGTGGTGGACGTTCCCATTAGCGCAATAACCAGCAAAATCAGCAGAATAAACGGCACCGCCAGCTGAATATCAATCAGGCGCATAATCAGGGCATCAACCCAGCCACCGGCATAACCGGCGATCATGCCCAGTGCGACCCCCGCTACTGCACCAATGGCCGCCGCCAGTACCACCACCAGCAATGAAAGGCGGGTACCGGCCAGAATGCGCGATAACAAATCACGTCCTAACTGATCGGTGCCCAGCCAGTGGCCGGGACTACCGGGTGGCAAAAACATGTCGGCCAGCTGATTAGTTAAGGGATCAGGCAGCGGCAGCCAGGGGGAAATCAACGCAGCCACAATCACCACGATCAGCAGCAGGCTGCCGATCACGGCGTCACCGTAAAAAATCCGGCGTGGGCGACGTTGTAACGCTGCCGCTGGCGTAATCATTTCAGCCTCAGATCGTACAGCGGGATACGCGCATCGACGCGCCCTTTAAACGTCAGCTTGTCGCTGTGCGCATACAGGGTATCTTCACGATAGAGCGGAATCAGTGGCTGCTGCTCTGCGACACGCTGCTGAATCTGCTCCAGCAGTTTTTTGCGTTTATCGGCATCAACCGTCTGGCGGCTCTGGTCCAGCAGCTTATCCAGCTCAGGATCGTTAACTGTGGAGTAGGGTTCGCCGCTGTGCAGAATCGGGAACAGCGCGGCATCGGCGTCCAGCGTCTGGGTTGAACCCCAGGCCAGCATATACATCGGAGCCTGTTTCTGTGCTGCAACCTGCTGGGTATAGACCGACCACTCAGGCACTTCCAGCTGCGCTTTTACGCCAATGGCGCTGAGATCCTGCACGATGGCCTGCGCCACATCGGCGCTGGCGATATAGCGACGCGGAGCCTGGAAGCGCAGGGTAAAGCCATTCGGATAACCTGCCTGCGCCAGCAGCGATTTGGCTTTTGCCACATCCTGCACCGTGGCCGGCACGGCCAGATAACCAAAGTCATTGGCACCGGCCATGGTGCCGGTTGGTGTGCCGTACCCGTGCAGCAATTGCTGGGTGTAAGCCTGACGATTCAGCGCCAGCGACAGGGCCTGACGCACACGGACGTCGTTAAGCGGTTTTTCGCTGTCTTTCAGACCCAGATAAATGGTCAGACCGCCACCTTTCACCTGCTCAAGCTGCACGCCAGGACGGTTTTTCAGTGCCGGGACCAGGTCAGCCGGAACACTTTCCACCAGCTGCACTTCACCGGTCAGCAGCGCGGTAATGCGCGAGGTCGCTTCCGGAATCGGACGCCAGGTGACGCGATCAATCGAGGGTTTGCCACGCCAGTACGCATCGTTGGCGACCATCACCACTTTTTCATCCGGGATGAAGGTATCAAGCTTGTAGGCTCCGCTGCCGATCGGTTTGCGCGCGAACTCGCTGGCACCCACTTTTTTCACGTAAGCGGGGGGAACGATATAGGCCGGATAACGACTCATACGCGTTGGCAGCAGCGGATCCGGGCCGTTAGTATGGATCAGCACCTGATAATCATTGACCACTTCAACCGACTTGATCGTGCGGATGTAGGAGATGGTCGGGGCATGGTTGGCCGGATCCAGAATACGGTCGATGGAGAATTTCACCGCCTCAGCATTCACTGGTTCGCCATCGGTAAAATTCACCCCTTTGCGCAGGTTAAATTGCCAGGTGGTGTCATTGATGGCTTTCCAGTCAGTGGCCAGACCGGGTTGCAGCGACATGTCGTCGGCACGGCGAACCAGGGTATCGAAGATGTTATCTACGAGGGTGGCCGCTTCTTTGAGAAAGCCGGGGTCCATCGCCGTCGCCGATGCGGGCTGGGCAATGGTGAGTTCTGCTGCCTGCAGAGTGGTGGGCAACAGGGCAAACAACAATGCTGTAGTAGCAAACTTCACTGCAGGTAGTCTCATAAACTTCATCCCAAAATGCATTCGGTAACGTAGTGAAAAGAGTGGTGCTGCCAGGAATCTGTGCTTCGCTTGTTTTGTAATACATGATATATCCTATAGCGAGCATTGATGGCAACAAAACATTTAAATTTCTTACCATTTGCAGAATCCGGGAAAGGACAAGACGCATGATTGAGATGGAAAAAGCACAGCGGCTGAGCCTGACCGCCCAGGTTGAAGCCACCCTGCGTAGCGCCCTGATTGTCGGCAAACTGAAACCCGGCGCCCGCCTTGTTACCCGTGATCTCGCGGCACAACTGGGGACCAGCATCACCCCGGTACGTGAGGCCTTGTTACGCCTGGTTTCTGCCGGTGCGCTCAAAGCCACGCCGGCAGCGGCGTTTCTGGTACCGGATATGCCGTTGTCGCGTTATCAGGAAATCACACTGATACGTAAGCAACTGGAAGGCTTAGCGGTGAGGATGGCTGTGCCCAATATCAATAAAAAACAGCTCACCGAACTGAAAAAACTCTGTAATCGCTTTATGCAGGCCAAGCTGAACGGGGAAGTGGAGGCTGCGCTGGAGGCGAACCGTGCTTTTCGTTTTACGCTGTATGGTTTCGCGCAAATGCCTACGCTGGTGGGGCTGATTGAACAGCTCTGGGTACAGATCGGTCCCTGCCTGAATTACCTGTACCCGCAATCAACGGAAATGGTGAAAGGCCACAACTACGATCGCCTGCTGGAGGCGATACAGTCGCAGGATGTTGCGGCTGCTGAACAGGTGGTGTTAAAGGCGATCGATGACGGTACGGCGATTTTGCTGAAGACGTATTTTGTTTGAATACTTAGCCACAAATTAAAAAAGCTCCCACCTCTCCAGGATCTCAAAGCCGTTTTTTGTGTGGTGATAATCAGGATGCGCAGCCTGACATTACCCATCAATCGCAAACGGCATCATCGATGGGTCTTTTTCAGACCGTTTTTCAGCCTGAATCTACGTTCTGCCCGACCGGGTATCTCCCCCTGATCACGTTTTTAAGAATGTTCCTGGAATTTATCAGATCCAGTTAAAAATATTGAAACAAAAATACGTTAAGGTTACTTATTAATCACGAAAATTATCTCAAACCTCCTGAGGGAATATAAAATGGCAATAGATACTTTTTTAAAGGTTGAAGGCGTAACCGGCGAGTCAAACGATTCAAATCATAAGAACTGGACAGATGTATTGTCATTTACCTGGGGAGCATCTCAGCAAGGTAACATGGCGGTAGGCGGTGGTGGCGGGAGTGGTAAGGTCAATTACCGCGATTTGCAAATCCAGGCACTTATCGATAAATCCACACCCTCCATTTTAAAATTCTGTTCCAGCGGTAAGCATGTTAATAAAGTTGAAATTTCCATATGTAAAGCCGGCGGCTCTCAGGTGGAATATTCCCGTATCGTTCTGGAAGAGGTGCTGGTGACGCTGGTCGAATTTGCTGGTGTAGGCCACACCGACACGATTGTTGTTAACTATCGCTTCCAGGCGGCTAAAGTGACTCTGCATTATTGGGAACAGACTGAACAAGGCACTAAAGGCGCTGAAACCCAATCCGGTTGGGATATAAAACAAAATAAAGAAATATAATTTAACCACGAGGAGATGCTATGGCAGACCCAACGCTGGAAGTCGAGTCGGTATTAAAGGGGAGCCTGCTTAGTCAGGAGGATCTGCGGGTTATTCTCACCTTTGTTAATGAATTGGATAGCGAAACTCTGGCACAGTTCGAAAGTGATACTGATTCTGGTATCATGAATGAATTCATGAAGTTACAGCTTGCCAGCCAGCGCAGACTTGAGGAGGAAGATTATGCTCCGCATCGGGATGAGGAGGAGAGCATAGGCCTGAGGAATATGGCGGGTAGCACCCTGGATAATAATCAGGAGGTTTTCCAGAATTATTCAACCTCAATCAAGGGATACGGTGGTAACGTGTATGACGAGACACAAAAAAGTAATTACTCTATGGCTGCCCAGGTTGTGTCTGTCATTGGTGCTTTCTCGGGAGCCGGTTCCCTTTTTGCCACAACGGCCGCCGCTCAGGCTGGTGAAGCATTGATGAGCAATATCTATGTGCGTTATACGCTGGGAGCCATTGGTGTGCTGGGAATATCAAGCGGCTGCGCGCTGGCGGTGCGCAACTTACTTTCTGAACGCCAGGTCGCAACGAATAAAAAATTGCTGGATGCTATGAAGAAAATGGCGAAAGCCAGAGTCAAGCTCACGACTTTTTTTAATGAGACTCGCGTTAAAATACTCAAGGATGAAGAGAAGGCAAAGAAAAGTGCTTTACTCTATATGAACCGTCGGCCAGTTAATCTTGCTGGCGCAGGTAATGTACAGGCGCGGATGGAAAAGTTATTTTCAAATGTGTTATTAACCGACACTTCGCCACTGACGGCGAAGATATTGCTCCAAAGCAATGACTATTATGTCTCTTTGAACGATGACAGTAATCACCCAACGACTATTTCCAAAGATGACCTGAAGCTGATGGGTGAAATTGCAGGTATGTTTTAAATGGGTCAGAGGGCCAGGTGTTTGTTTTCGTACGGTTGGCCCTCTTACCGTTAGCTCCCCCAGCGACTGCGCAGATAATTGACCGCCTCCTGTGTCTGCGGCTGGTTCAGATAGTTTTCCCGAAACAGAATCGTGCCACTAATCTGTGGCACGGATTCATTCAAATCGAGTTGTTTTTTCAGCTCTGGCACACCGCCATTGACTGTCCAATCGGGTTCATTTTTTGACGGCTCCCCGACTTTGTAGAAGGCGACGCCGATGTACAGCCGGGTATGGGTGGGTTTCACCACATTTGCCCACCAGTTTGCCAGCACATCATAACGGGCAGCCTGACGGGAGAAGGGCCAGTAAATTTGCGGGGCGATATAATCCAGCAATCCCATCTGCACCCAGCGGCGGGTATCGGCATAGGCTTCGTCATAGGCTGCCGCGCCACGTGTGTCGGAGCCTGCCGGGTCATGGGAAAGATTGCGCCACACGCCTGCCGGGCTGACACCAAACTCCACACCGGGCTTCAGTTGTTTGATGGTACGCGATACCTGCTCAATCAGTTGCTGCGTATTGTGACGCCGCCAGTCCGCTTTGGAAGCAAATCCCTGACCATAGGTTCTGAAGGTCTGGCTGTCGTTAAGAGTGGAGCCAGCCGATTCCGCATAGAAATAGTCATCAAACTGCACACCATCAACCGGATAACGGGAAACCACTTCGGCGACGATACTGGTGATCCAGTCTCTGACTGCCGGAATGCCGGGGTCCAGCACAAAACGATCGCCTGCGGTGCGGATCCAGTCACGGTGCAGCACAAATACGCTGGCAGGATTAAGTGACAGTGTCGCGTTGAGTTCTGCTACGGTTGAGGCTTTGGTATTGACAGAGACCCGATAGGGATTGAACCACGCGTGGACTTTCATGCCGCGTTTGTGCGCTTCATCCAGCATAAATTGCAGAGGGTCATAGCCGGGATCGGCACCAATTTTGCCGGTCAGCATATCTGACCATGGCAAAATTTTTGATGGCCACAACGCGGTGCCATCGGGTTTCACCTGGAAGAAAACGGTATTGATGCCAAGGCTTTTCAGTTTATCCAGCTTGTCAGTCAGCGCCTGCTGTTGCTGGCTAATGCGGCTGGCAGCGCTGCTGGCATTCACGGAGTTGACGGGCGGCCAGTCGAGACGGGAGACCGTCGCCAGCCAGACGCCGCGCACCGGTTGCTGGCTCGCTACGGGGTGCTGTGCTGGCAGGGGGTGTTTCGCTACGGAAGGAAACGGCGTAACCAGCGATTTCGGTGGTTCTGAAGAACAACTGGCCAGCAAAAGCGCGCCGGCAACCACGTAGCCTAACTTTTTAACGAAAGTGGCGATGATGAGCTCCAGTGCTTTTCGGGAATCGCGCGAGGAGAAACATTCTCTGATGATCCGAATTAAAGTCAAGATGTTAGCTGTTTAGCTTACCCTCAGCAGTTTCTGCCAAACTCCGGCTGATTGCCACATAAATGTATTAAGCGCAGGCCAATAAAATCATTAATGTTTTCAGTCCATCACCTAATCTGGAGCGCATGTTCGCATTCTTTTACCCGGAGAAATGGTTATGAAAGTACAAAAATTAGCACAGCCGGCTGCCATCAAGGTTTTAGAACCCTGGGGAACGGTTGCAGGGTTAGAAGGGGCTTCCGCCGTGCAGTTATCAGGATTACAGAAAGTGATTCCCGGAAAAGAGGATATCGATACGGGAATATTTGCCTGTAGCGCGGGCAGCTATCGACGCTCAGTCAAACAGGCGGAGATTATGCATTTCCTTGACGGTAACGGTTCATTCACGCCAGACGGTGAGGAGACATTAACCTTTACGCCAGGAGACACATTTTTCTTTGCGGCAGATACCGAAGGCACCTGGGTGATGGAAACGCCGATGCGCAAACTGTATGTCATTTTTGATGCAAGCTGATGCGGCATGCCACAGCTTGCATCCCACCCTGATATAATTATTTGAGTAACAACCGCACGCCCAGTGTGGCCATAATGGCCCCGCTGGTCTTATCGATGAATCTGCGATATTTCATATAGATCCGGCGCGGCCTTTCGGTGGAGAGCGCCAGTGCGACGACCACATACCAGCCGGCATCGATAACGAAGGCCATGATGGGCAGTGCGATATACATCGACAGTGAAATATGTGCGCTGAGGGTTGCGGTAAAGATACTGGCAAAAACCAGTGCGGTGTGTGGGTTACTTATCTGGGTGATTAGGCCAACACCAAACGCCCTACCTGCACGGATGGGGGCTGCCTGGGTTAGTTCTGCTGAAGACGTCTTCCCCGGACGAAACATATTCAATGCCAGCCATAAAAGATAACAGCCGCCCGCAATCTTCAGGGTGGTATACAGTGACGGAACCAGCGTCAGCACCGTATGCAGTCCCGCCAGCGCTACCAGGGCAAAGAGTATCGAACCGACACCCATCCCCGCTGAAACGAACAGCCCGGCACGGCGGGAGGAAGCCACTGCTGTCCTGGCAACCAGCAAAAAGCTGGGTCCGGGACTCATAGCACCTAATAACAGTGCGCCACCTGTTGCGGCTAAAGCCAGTAAATCGCCATCCATATCTTTCTCCCCTGAAATGAATTGTTGTTGAATACTCTCAGACCGTTCTAAACCATCCGCACGCTAATCGCACCAGAATCAACATCACTACAGAAAATCACGTTAGCATAGCTAGATTCATCATCAGGAAAAAAACTATGGCTCACCCAGACAACCTTGAGTTATTCGCCCGAGCAGCAGGTATCGCCGGGCCGTTTTTACCGGAGCTTCAGACATTGCAGCTTTTGCACCGAGCCTGGCCGCAAACCATTCCGTTTGAAAATATCGACGTGCTGCTCAATCGACCGGTCAGTGTGGAGCTGGCCGCTATCGCCGAAAAACTGCTGATAAACCGACGCGGTGGTTACTGTTTCGAACACAACTTGCTGTTTAAACAGATTCTGGAGGAGGTGGGTTTTGCGGTGACGCCGCATCTTGCGCGAGTGGTATGGGGGCTGGCGCAACCGGAGGTCAGGCCGCAGACGCATATGTTGCTGATCGTCACGCTGAACGGTAGCAAATATCTTGCTGATGTGGGATTTGGCGGCGTTAGCCTGACTGCGCCGCTGCGGCTGGAAGAGGGCGAACAGGATGGACTGGTGCTGGAGCGTATCAACAGTGACCAGTGGTTACTCTCCCTCGGCGGCGAAGCAGGTAAAAAACTAATGTACGTGTTCGAAGAACGCCAGTGCGAATTCCCGGATATTCTGGTTGCCAACCATTTTGTGGCGACGCATGAAAGCTCGCTGTTTTGCCATAACCTGGTGATGGCGGGTTTGCTGAAAGGTGAGCAGTACAATTTGTTTAATCAGCATCTGACCATCCACGGATGTGAGAGGGCCAAACAGCAGACGCAGACATTGGAAGAATTTGCGCGCGTTGTCAGTCTGTTTTTTAGCCGCCCGGATGTCGTGAGTGATGAGGATATGCGGGCCATTTACGCAAAAGTCTGTTTAGCTGAGTAAACCCGCCCCGACGTTCACCGATAAGCCCAGAATCGCCAGATTGAAAACAAAGGAAATCACTGACTGCAGCAACGCGATTTGCCGCATGTCGGTGGTTCCGGTTGCCACATCGGCGGTTTGTGAAGCCACGGCGATGGTGAAGGAAAAATAGAGGAAATCCCAGTAGCCGGGTTCCTGCGGTTTTTCCGGGAAGATCATCGGGGTGACGTCTTTACTACGGCGCAGGTAGTGATGATGGGCGTAATGCATGGCGAAGGCGGTGGGCAGCAAGGCCCAGGAGACCACCAGCGTTGCGCCGGTCAGCAGTAAATGCATCGCACGGGGTGTCCCGGAGAGATGCTTGAGCGATGGCAGTTCCAGCAGGATCGCCAGGATACTGACCAGGCAGCCTAGAGTTACCAGGCCCAGCACCAGCCCTGCGCTCTCATCCTGCATCCTGGCGATATGCGGGATATCTTCCACCCCGGTACGCAACATGCGAAACCACATAAAAAACAGATAGAGCCATGCCAGCACATTCCAGCCGATTAGCAGGCGTTGCAGATACCCCAGTTGAGCAGGAAGGGCAAAATAGCACACCACGCCAGCCAGCATCGCGATCAGCAGGCGTGAGCGGGCGTGATAATAATTTCTGAAAGAAAAAGTCATGATGTGAGTGACTTAGCGATGGCACGATAGAATAACTGTAGACGCCCGCGACAGTTTTCTCCTCCCGCCGCATTGTGCGGCGGGCAGGAAACATCATTGTCTGCCAGCCTGTAAAACCGTCAGGCTTTCCTTCAGCAATTCCTCACCGCGCGCCAGCTGGCGCATATATTGCGTCTCCAGCATCAGCCAGTAGCGGTCGCTGCAGTTCTCACGTCTGTGACCACTCAGCAATTGCATTCCGGGAAAGGCGCCACCGTGATAACTCAGGTCCGGATGGTAATCATCGCTGGCGCGATAACGCAGGCGATGCCAGAGGGTAATCGCAGCCTGCTGGCTCGATGGGTGATGTGATGAGGCACATTCGCGCAGCAAAGCATCGAGCCATGTCGCCCAGGTTTGCAGGGAAAACGCCGGATCGACAGCACTTTGTAGCTGCGCCAGTGCATCACTCAGCTGTTGCAGGTAATGCTGCGGGTCTGTCGGCAGCACATCCTCACGGAGCAGCTGCTGCAACCAGTGATAATGAATCTGCGCATCACGCAATAGCAGAGCTTCATCAACCTTATCCTGCGTGTCTTCTTCTGTATGCCACCACCAGCCGCCACCGCTGCCGGGCGACAGGGTGGTGCGCACCAGAGGGGTTTCACGCAGCGCGAAGTGCAGTGGAATGCTGACGCCCCAGAAGGATTGATCGGCACCTTTTCCGAGCGGCGTAATACGCTCAGCAGGTTTACCTGTCACCGCATACAGCGCCTGATTTAGCCATGCGGGAGATTCGGCACCGCTGGCGTTGATCACCAGCTCACTGCCATCGACACAACCGGGAGAGTCAACATTGATATGTGCCACGGCATGACGCAGCAACGCTGCGCGATGACTGTCGGCATACCATGCCGAACCGCCATAACGGGCATTCGAATGCCCCGGCCACCAGGCAATGCGCAAACCGCGCTGTAGCGGCTGCGGTGAGCGGGAAAACGCCAGGGCCATTGCCAGACAAAGCGCGTTACCCGTAGCGTTGTCGGTGAGTCCCTGGTGCCATGAGTCGTAGTGAGACGAGAGCAGCACAAACTCATCGCTGCGACCGGGAATGTCCACCACCGGCAATGAACAGCGTGCAACGTGTTCATGGACTTCTGTGGTGATCCTCGCCCGCACGGGTTGCTGCTGTAAGTGGCTGAGCAGCGCCTGTCCCTGTGGCTGATTAATAGTGATGACCGGGATAGTGGGATAACGCACGGCATCATCCGGTACGGGTGTGCCCCAGATCGGCCCGACCGTCTCCTCATGCAGCGCAGTTTCGGCGGATCCCCAGATATGAATCAGCCCCGCGGCCCCCGCCTGCATCAGCCGTTGCACATAATCTTCAAAGCCCTGATCGGCTACCACCAGTTTGCCGCGGACCGATGCGGCCCACGCGGCAGAAGCCTTATCGGTGACAAATGACATCGACTGGCGATCATAGAACAGTTCTGCTTCGCAACCCTCAGGGCAGCTGGCGGAGAACGAGCGGGTTTTGGCCTGAAACTGCATGGCAGGATAGTCTGGCAGAGTCAGGCTGGCGGAGAGCGGATCACTCAGCCACAGCGCACAGCTTTCACGGGTGAAGGGAATGCCGTGTTGCTCCAGCAGCGCGCACAGCACCTCTGCGCCGCGCTCGGCATCCTCACTGCCGGAAAGCCGGTGCAGTGAGGCAAACGCATCCAGCAATTGCCGCATGATGATTTGCCACTCACTGGGCTGCATTCACCGGCTCCGTGCGCGTCACTTTCATCTCCAGATTGCCAAAGTAATGCTGCTTCACCTTTTCCCAGGTGCCATCGGCCATCACTTTAGCCAGCCCGGCGTTAAGCAGCTGCTGCATCTTCTCATCACCTTTACGCACGCCATAAGCTGAGCCGATGCTGAACAGCAGGTCATCCCGCACTTCCGGGCCGATCAGCGCGAAATCTTTGCCTTCCGGTTTGTTGAGGAAACCGTAAGTTACCGCCACGCCGGGACTCAGCGCACCATCAAGACGGCCTGCCGCCAGGTCCTGATAGATCACATCCTGATCGGGGTACATCACGATATCTACCCCTTTAGGTGCCCAGTATTTATTGGCGTACATCTCCTGGATTGACCCTTGTTGTACAGCGATACGCTTGCCCTGCAACGAGGCGACGTCAGGCTGCAAGTTACTGCCTTTATGCGCCACCAGTTTAGTGGGGATATGGTAGATAAAATCGCTGAAATCAATCGATTTCTGGCGTTTCGCCGTAGCACCCAGTGGCGAGATAAAATCCACCTTGCGTGCCATCAGTGACGGAATTTCGGCATCGAAACTGCTTACCACATATTCACACTTCACCTGTGCCGCTTTACAAACCGCATTGGTGATGTCGATTTCAAAACCGGTTGGTGTCCCTGACGCATCACGGTACTGGAACGGGGGATAACTCAGGTCTGCGCCCACGCGCAGGGTTTCACCGGCTGACCACGCCTGCGCACTCAGCGCCATCGTCATCATCGCTAACAGGGTTACAGCAGACTTCATTGGGATTCTCCAGCAGGATAGTGAACAGAACGCCAGGCGGTGAATTCATCACGTACCGCCTGCAAGGCCGCAGGGTCGAGTAAATCGAGCGCCGTCATCGCCATGGCTTTGGCGGCATTCAGCATAGCTTCCATACCGGCATCTGACCCGGCTGCGGCAGCAAATTCGGGTGTATGTGGCACTACATCGCCAATACGCAGGTAAGGGTGGATGGCGGCTGTGATTTGGCTGACATTGCCGATATCCGATGAACCCACGCCGCCACGCTCTGGCGGCGCTTCGGTAGTCAGTCCCAGCTGCTCCAGGTTGTGCTGAAACAGCCCGGCCAGCGCCAGATTGTTATTGCGTTCGGCATAGGTCAGCCCTTCCTCAATCTCCAGCCGTGCGCCGCTCATTGCCGCTGCCGCTGCTGCTGCCGCAAACACTTTCTGCCGGACAATCTGTAGGCCACCCATGGTGGCCGCGCGCAGCAGAAATTTCGCTTCGGCATAGGCTGGAACGATATTGGTCGCGCTGCCGCCATGAGTGATGATGCCGTGCACACGGACGTCATCGGTAAAGAACTGACGCAACGCATTCACTCCAACAAAGGTCTGAATTACGCCGTCCAGCGCGCTGATACCCAAATGGGGGGCAGAGGCGGCATGCGCCGCTTTACCATAAAACTTAAACACGGCGTCAACGCAGGCCAGCGCGCCTCGGGTCACCATATTTTTCTCTCTGGGGTGGAACATCATCACCGCGTCTGCGCTGTCGAACAGCCCGGCGTTGGCCATGATAATTTTGCCGCCGCCTTCTTCCTCTGCCGGGGTGCCCATCACCTCCAGGCTACCGTGGGTCAGCGTGCCACTGTTCACCAGCGCCAGTGCTGCTGCCACTGAGGCGCTGCCGATCAGGTTATGACCGCAGGCATGGCCCAGTTCGGCCAGGGCGTCATATTCCGCCAGCAATACCAGACGGGGACCGGGGCGACCGGTATCGAAACGGGCGCAAAAGGCGGTGTCCAGACCCGCCAGTGGCTGCGTCAGCGTAAAGCCCGCCGCCGCCAGCGGTGCCTGTAACCGCTGTGCCGCACGATGTTCATTGAAACTCAGCTCCGGATCGCCGTGAATCTCACGCGCCAGCGTGCTCATCGCCACGCGGATCGCCTCGACAGCATAAATAATTTTTTGCTTTTGCTCAGTCATGGTGCAGCGCAGACTCCATAAACACCAAATTGGTGCATCTAATTTATTGAATTAAATCCTGTTATTCAGATATACCCCGCTTTATCACAAAAGCCCAATTGAGCTTTTTTATTGCTTGCGTCCTCAACACAAAAAATATTTTATGGATGGGAGAAAACAGGAAAGCAGAGATGAACGAGAAAGACTGGCTGATCATTTTTACTGTCTGGCAGCACCAGAACATCACGCGCGCAGCGCAGCAGCTGTATACCTCACAGCCCGCGCTGAGTTATCGGCTGAAGCAGATTGAGCGCAAACTCAATGTGCAGCTGTTTGAAGAAAGCGGTCGCAGCCTGATTTTCAGCGCCCAGGGACGTTATCTGGCGCAGCACGCCGATAAGATGTTGCAGGAATCGCAGCAGCTGCGGCAGACGCTGCACAGCCTCAGCCAGCCACGTCAGGGCGAGCTGCGCATTGGTGTTACCAGCAACTTTGCTGCCTATCGGTTGCCTGAGATCCTGGCGCGGTTCAGCGAACTGCATAGCGGCATCCGCGTCAATCTGGTCAGTGGCTTAAGCGAAGAGATGTATCAAAAACTCCAGCGTGACGAAGTACATGCCGCACTGGTGAAAGATGATTATCATTGGCGAGACGGTAAGCGGCTGGTGGATATTGATGATTACTGGCTGGTCAGCCAGCAGCCACTCGACCTGCGATTATTGCCGCAGCTGCCACAAATTCGTATCAATCATGGCGGGCATATCACTCATTTGATTGAGCGCTGGTGGAACGCCAATTTCACGCTGGCACCGCGCGTGGCAATGCAGGTGGATAAGCTGGAAGTGTGCCTCGCGATGGTGGAGCGTGGTCTGGGTTATGCCATTGTATCGAGTTATCAACCTCTGTCAGAACGGCTGTGGTGCCAGCCGCTGCAGGTGGCGGGGGAGACGTTGAAAAGCCGCACCTGGCTGTTGTATCAGCACGCCAGTCACGATGCCTCGGTGATCATGCCTTTCGTTGAAATGTTTGCTGATTTAAACCTCTGAAGCCTCGGTTTATTCAGGTCAAATCTCTGGGAATAAGAACCAGAGCCATTTCATCAGCAAGAGCCGCGAGTTCGTTATTTACGTCTGTTGATGTTGAGGCAGGCTCGGAATCAATAGAAACGTTGAGATCATGAATATTCACACGATCTCCAAACAACATAACCGCTTTATCCCCATGCTGTTTGGAAGCCCACTGAAGTCCCTGAGCTTGCGGATTATCGCTATGGATTTTTTCTGCCCATCTGCGTGTTTCTGGATAATTATCTGCGGAAGAACCCAGTAAATCGCCTTGCGTGATGCCGTTTTTTTTCATGAAGCGGGGGGTGAGGTCAACAAGCTGAATATCTTCTTTAGAGGAGATCTGGCTGCGGGCAAGTTTGTCCAGAGTGGATAACTCTACAGGCGCATTTTCACATGGCGTAGGGAGGTCATGTAATACCGTCTCCATCAATGCGACCGGCAGATTTTCTCCGCCGTATAATGTTGGGATGTTGTTATCTTCGCTATCAGTGATGGGACTGAACCTGCTTTTCCCTTTCCCCGGGTTAAACTCTGTCGCACCAAACTGCGATGAGTGGATTCTCTCGATGGTTTTCCCTTTTGGCCAGATGACCAGTCTGGCCGAAAGGTTATCGTTTTTCCCAGGGGTTCTGATTTCTTTAACCATGGACAGGCCCTTCCTTCGCCCTTAGTGCGGCTTCCAGTACCCGCTCCGGCGTTGAGGTCAGGAGGTCTTTGGGCTTTTTATTACTCAGCCAGCTGTTGGGGGTGCCAAACCAAACGGCCAGAGACCATGGTGTTTTTGTTTCCCCGAACAGTTGTATAATTTTTTTCATCAGCGGCAGGGGTTGTCCACCGACATCCAGTGCATAAGCAGGGTACAAGTCCCTGCCTTCCGATGTTATGGCAAAAATTTTTCCGGCCCGCTTCCAGCGATTTGGTAATCCGCTGGGGTTTTTCACATCAGCACTGCCTCCCCCCCGACGTGAAACCTCCTGAGCAGGTAGCCACTCGCTGTCATTCAGAATAATCTTTTTAAGTTTCTCCAGACGTTCTGTATTGATTGTCCCGGCATTCTTTTGCTTGCCTCCACGCTGAACGCTGACTGAAGGCGTCGTTGTTTGCACTGTAGTGGGCAGCTGGCTTAACCCGGTTACAGCACGGAAAGCGGCTTCAAGCGCAATTTTAAAGACCACGTCATCAATCGAGGAAGGGCGTTTCAGTACATAGTACCGCTCTGTCTGATCTTCCTGGTCATCATGGAAGTCCTCCGGTACTGTAATAGTAATGTCAGCGTGCCCGTCATCAGTTTTGAAGTACGAGATATTGTCTGCCTGAATTGCAATGACTTCAAAATCAGAGTCTTTTTCTTGTGTGATCATGATCTGACCCCTTGCAGTAGATTAACCATATATCTGATATCTACAATATATACAGGATTCCTATAATCCGCCATATACATAGTTTGCACGACACCGGTGTATCGTACGGAGAGTATCGGATTGAAATTGCGTCAGAACTGCACAGGGTTGTTGCAGGCTAATGATACAAGGGGAAGGGGAGCCATCGGGCTCCCGCCCTGACTGATAGTTACACATCCAGCCGGTGAATAACGTTAACAAATTCGTGCACGCCGCGGTTTATTTCACGCAGGCTGCGCGAGAGGTCGCTGATTTTATCCTGCTCGGTCACCACAAAATGTTTGACCTCATCCAGCTGTTGATACATTTGCTGGATCAGGCGCGCATTCTCTTCCACCACTTCAGTGATCTTTTTGGTGGCCGTTGAAGTTGAAGCCGCCAGTCGTCGTACCTCGCCTGCGACCACACTAAACCCGCGCCCGGCTTCGCCAGCCCGTGCCGATTCAATCGCCGCGTTTAGCGCCAGAATGTTGGTTTGTGAGGCTATCAGGTTAATCGACTCCACCACTTCGCTGATGCTTTTGGCTGAGGCATTAAGCTGCGCACCGATCTCGGTGGCGGCATTGACCTGCTGCGCCACCAGCCCCGAGTTACGGACGGTCTCATCCAGCACTTCGTTGGCGTTATGGGTGATTTGCGAGGTTTGTTCCGAGGTGGTCACGGCGATATCCGCCACCCGTTTTGCGGCTTCAACGCGGCTGGTGATATCCGAGGCAATTTTGATGACTTTGTGTACTTTACCGTCCACATCATAGACCGGGTTGTAACTGGCTTCGAGCCAGATACGTTCACCGCTGGCAGTTTTGCGCTCAAAACGACCGACAAAGTGCTGACCTTTGCTGATCTTGTGCCAGAAATCCGGATTCTCGCGATAAAAGTTGTCATAGCAGAAGATGCGATGGTGCTTGCCGACAATCGCGGACAGCTGATAACCCATGTGGGTGAGAAAATTGTTGTTGGCGCCGATAATGTGGCCGTCGGGTGTGAATTCAATCACCGCCATCGAGCGGTCCAGCGCGGTGATGACGGCTTCTTTTTGTTCCAGTTCCTGATGTCGTGCGGTGATGTCGGTGGCGACTTTAATCACCTTATAGACTTTGCCTTTATCGTCGCTGACCGGAAAGTAAGTGGCACTGAGATAGAACCGTTGCTGCTGCTTATTGAAGCGTTCAAAAATGCCGGTGACCGATTCACCTGAAGCCAGCGTCTGCCAGAAGGTGCGATAGTCCGACGACTGGCTGTAAACCGGGCTACAGAAAATCCGGTGATGTTTCCCCTGAATTTCGCTCAGGCTGTAGCCGGTAACCTCAAGAAACTGCGGGTTGGCGCTGAGTATTTCGCCATCAGGCAAAAACTCAATCCATGCCACATGCTGTTTGATCGCATTAATGTCCTTTACTACGTTGCCATCTTTGGAGAAATGCAGAGCAAGGCTCGATTTTTTCACACCAAACATAAGACACCCCAGGAGGTTATCGCTATTCCGTTGAATAAGACGTATGCAGAGCCTTCTCTGGCTACGCCTGCTGGGGCGTAACTTTCACGGCGTGCTGCATGATTTTTCCCTGCCGGACATGACGGATGTCTCTTCTGCACATCGCTGTGCAGGCCGGGATAGTGTTGTCCTGACCAACCTGGTGTTTTTCGAAGCGAGCTAAGACTGACCTGTAAAAGTCTATGCTGTTTTAACTATCGGCAGAGCCGGGAAAAAGTTGAGAAAAGATTGTGAGACAGCCGTCAAATAAATAGTCACGGATTTGAAAGAACAGCCTTCCTTATTAGTTACAACAAACTGTATGGCTCAAATAAAATCACCCACTAAAATTAAACACTGTGCCCCTCATTGTTCACCAGGAAACATAGCGAATCAAAGAGTTACAGTTTTCCTGTTCACTGCCTTAACCCGTTTATTCATCATTGTGGTTAGAGGGGATATTCTGAAATCCCAAGTTGTCACTCATTTCCTGTGGACTGAAAATACATGCGTAAAATCTCGATTCTGGTCGTCACTCTGAGCCTGCTGATGTCCGTGACTTCCCAGGCACAGGCAAAAGGATGCCTTAAAGGGGCCGCCGTCGGTGCAGCGGTAGGGCACCTCAAACATCATGCCGTTATTGGCGCGGCAGTTGGATGCGTTGTTGGTCACCATATGGCAAATAAACAGCAGAAAAGCGCTGAACAAAAATAGTCAAAACGGAAGGTAGCGAAGCCATTCGCTACCTTTTGTGATTTACGCGCGAACGACCGCAGTGATCTCAGACGAGTTAACTCGCTTAACACCCGCAGCCTGCATTTTATCCCAGGCGTCAGCCAGAGAACCGTCCAGATCGATACCTTTGGTGGCGTCTTCAATCACACTGACGCTGAAGCCTTTTTTCACCGCATCCATGGCTGTCCAGCCCACACAAAAATCTGTCGCCACACCCACCACATAGAGTTCACTGATCCCGCGTTCATGCAGATAGCCTGCCAGTCCTGTTGGTGTACTGTGATCGGCTTCTTCAAAGGCAGAATAACTGTCCAGTTCAATGTTGTAGCCTTTACGAATCACTAATTGTGCTTTGTCCGTTTTGACCTGCTTGTTGATTTCAGCGCCTGAGCTGCCCTGCACACAATGATCGGGCCACAGAACCTGCGGACCATAGCTGGTTTCAATAACATCGAGAGGTTTCTTGCCTTCGTGGCTGCTGGCAAAAGAGATATGCCCTGCCGGATGCCAGTCCTGAGTCACAATGATATTATCAAATTTATCATACAGACTATTTATAACTGGAATGATCACATCGCTATCCTGAACCGCAAGCGCACCGCCGGGCAGGAAATCATTTTGCATATCGACAATGATCAACGCTCTTTGACTGTTCATTCTATTTCCTTTCAGGAAAGTCTTATTACTGTCAGCACTTTTCGCAAAGGCACTCCCCGTTGCAGCCAGTGCCGTTGCGCCTAATGACGCCACAATTAATTTTCGCCTTGATATATTATGCATTTTATTCCCTTAATTCATTATGCATGGTTGATTAAATGATTTATTTTTACGCTAAAGTCGTATTCGATAATAACAAGACGGCGAGTGATTATTTCTTTCAACCCTGCCACATTAGCGTAACAGCATGATTTTATGAACCGCGATCAGGAGAGTGAAGTTCGTTTGCAATAATTTACTGCCATAAGGATGAACCGTGATAATTTTTAAGTCCTTCCTTAATAAAATAAAGAATTCTCTTATCCTGTCACCGGAGGAGCCAGCGAGACACATGATAATGTCGACGCCGAAAAGGTATCAGCCGCCATTATCATCATGTTTTACCGGCTTTTCATGCTGGCTAATTCTTAGGTTTACTGCTTTTTTCAATCGTACACGTATTGTATACTTTCCAGTAAATGTCTTGATGGTGAGTACCAAGTGACCTCAGTAAAACAAACCTCTGCAGAAAAGTTAGGGGAAGTGGCCTATCAAATGCTTCGCCGTATGATCCTGGAAAAAACCCTCCGGAGCGGCGGGGCGGTGGTTGAAGGTCGTCTGGTGGAAGAACTTAATATTTCCCGGACACCGCTACGCGAAGCGTTGCTGCGACTCGAAGGTGAAGGGTTGCTGGTCAGATCGAGCGCACGCTCCTATTCTGTTCGCTTTATTAGTGCGCAGGAATATTTTCAAATCATGAAAGTCCGCGAGCTGCTGGAAACCGAGGCGATTGCGCTGTCCATCAACAAAATTGATGCCGGAGTGATTGATCAACTGGCTGAGCAGGTGCAGTCTTTATCGGCTGGTCAGCCCGAACAAGCCTACTGGGATGTTGACGATACGGTACATACCCTCTTTGCTCAGCATTCGGGCAATGCGGTGCTGGCACGGATGATTGAACAGGCCCGCACCCAGAGCCGGATGTTTGAACTGATCACCCCCTTTAACCGCATCGAAGAAGATCGTGAAGAACATCTGGCCATCCTGCATGCCTGGAAAAGCGGGGATGCCGCAGCGGCCAGCCAGGCAGTGAGAACGCACCTGAGAAACCTATCGACTTTCGTGATGAAAAGGATCACCGAAGGCAACTAAACGCGCGAGGGTATGCCGCGGACGCATACCCTCCCAAAGTGGCTTACTTGATCTGCCCAGGGCAGCAGGGGCATCCCTCAACATGTAACGGGTTACGCACCTCCGCACCCGGTTTACTGCGCAGCAACACCGGCTGGAAACTCAGCTTCCTTTCAGCATGCTGTGAACAGACCGGGCAGGGTGCCGGTTGATCGCGTTCCGCCACCGAACGACGCAATTCAAACGTGCCGCAGTCCGGGCAATGATAGTCATAGTAAGGCATAACGTTCTCCTACCACTTGCCAACTTCACCACGTCGAATGAAACGTCCCTGACCGGTTTTACCTACCCACTGGTCATCACTAACCAGCAGCTCACCACGTAACAGCACCTTCTTAACTTTACCCTGTACCTGATGTCCTTCGAAAAGGGTGAAATCAACGTCACTATGCTGCGTCGCGGCACTGATAGTGTGCTTTTCAAGCGGATCAAAGATAACGATATCGGCGTCGCTGCCCACGGCAATGGTGCCTTTTTGTGGGAACAGGCCGAACAGCTTCGCCGGTGCGGTGGACATCAGCTCAACAAAGCGGTTCAGCGAAATGCGACCACTGCGCACGCCGCCGTCATACACCACGGTCATACGCGTCTCGACACCTGGCACGCCGTTAGGGATTTTGGAGAAATCATTCGCGCCCAGCGGCTTCTGATTAATTTTTCCTAAGTGGCCTTCTTTCATGCAGTAGGGGCAATGGTCGGTAGAGATCAATTGCAAGTCATCGGTTTTCAGTGCTGTCCACAAAGCGTTTTGCGCTTCTTTGGAACGCAGCGGCGGGCTCATAACAAAACGCGCACCATCAAAGCTGTCGGACTCGTCGCTGTCAGCGTAAGAAGATTCATCAAAGAACAGGTAATGCGGACAGGTTTCGGCAAACACCGGAATGCCCAGGTCACGCGCTTCCACCACATGTTTTAGTGCTTCTTTGGCTGATAAATGAACAAAGTAGACCGGTGCTTCGGCCAGTTCTGCCAGTTTGATCCCGCGGTGAGTGGCTTCACCTTCCAGCAGGGCGGGACGCGTCAGGGCGTGATGGCGGGGTGAGGTGTGCCCCTGAGCCAGCGCTTCCTGAATTAACAGTTCGACGATGGTGCCGTTTTCCGCATGCAGCGCGACCATGCCGCCATGCTGGCCCACCATACGCATGGCCTGGAAAATGGCGGCATCATCCGACATCACCGTGCCCGGATACGCCATAAACATCTTGAAGCTGGAAACGCCTTCATGACGGATGGCATAGCGCATATCTTCCAGTACTTGTTTGTCCACCTCAGTGATAATGACGTGAAAGCCATAATCAATGCTGGCGACGTTGTCAGCTTTGGATTGTGCGCGTTCGATGGCCTGCAACGGGCTGGTACCATGATTTTGCAATGCAAAATCGATAATGGTGGTGGTACCACCAAACGCTGCCGAACGGGTGCCTGATTTAAAGTTATCGGCGGTGACCGAGGGGCCAAAGGTGTTTTCCATATGGGTATGGCAGTCCACCCCGCCCGGAAACAGCAGCATGCCGCTGGCTTCGATCACCTGGCAATTTGCCCCAGGTTGCAGGTTCAGTCCGATGCTGACTATCTTTTCATTCTCAATAAGAATGTCGGCGTGATAATCGTCGACAGCAGTGATAATGCGCCCACCGCGAATCAGGGTACTCGTCATGTTGGTCTCCGCTTGCAATTAGGAATTGGCAGTAAAGGATTGTGCAAAAGCCAGCGCCGTCGCTAACCGCTGACGCTGTGCGTCGTCAACGGCAGGCACTGGCGGGCGGGGCATAGCATGGGGAAGATGCCCGGCAAGATGCAGACAGGCTTTTAAACGTGCATTGGCATGAGTGCCAGGCCAGGTGCCGTAAATCTCCTTCGCCAATGGATAAACAAACTGATGCAATCGCTGTGCTTCAGCGAGGTTCTGTGCCTGCATCGCGTTGTACAACGCCACCACCAGTTCCGGGACCACTGCCGCCAGGCTCACCAGGCTGCCATCGGTGCCCAGCGCAAAGCAGGTCAGCAAATGCTCATCACCCGAGGCCATCACCGCGACGTGCGGTGCAACTTCACGCACCAGCCGCAGGTTTGCCTCATAGGTCGCGGTTTCCCAGCTGCCTTCTTTCACTGCAACCACATTGGGTAAACAGACCAGTTGCTGCAGCAGGCTGGGTGGATAAGCCATACCACCGCTGTTCACTCCCGACTGATACAGCATCATGGGTAAAGCGGCGTTTTGGTTGGCGATCCGGTGGTGATTGAGTACCGTTTTATCGTCGGTGGAAAGTGTCCAGGAATAGGGGGGGAACAGCAGAATGGCGTCGGCTCCAGCGGCTTTCGCATCATCGGCCTGAGCCTGCGCATCGTAACTGTCTTCAGCATTGAGACCTGCCACCAGCAACGTATCCGGCGGACACACCTGACGAGCCAGAGTGACCACCCGGCGTTTTTCCTCACGCGAGAGCGCGAAGTTTTCACCCGCATGCCCGTTGATCAACAGACCGCGGATCCCTGCCACCTGCGAAACCTGGCGCAAATGCGCAATCAGGCTTGCTTCATCAATGTATTTGCCGGTCTCATCCATCGGACAGACTGTCGCCGCATACACACCCTGGTAATGGTGTAACTCTTTCATTTTGTTATTAGCCTCTGGAAAAGGAAGCGACCGCGTTGTTTTCAATGGGTAGCAGTCGTGAGGGATCGAAAAGCGGCATGTCTGGTTGCTGGCCTAAAATCTGCTGAGCCAGCAATTTGCCCATATAAGGGCCGCTGGTATAGCCGGAGTGGACGCATCCGATAACGTAGAGATCCGGGTGCTGCGGCACTGGCCCAATCATCGGCATCGCATCGGCGGTTTCGGACTCCAGGCCAAGCCAGATACGTGCGACGCGGGCGGAAGCCAGCGCCGGAACAGCGTGTTGCCCGAGCCGCAGGTTACCGATCAGGTTCTCGGGAATGGTTTCTCTGCCGCCCAGTTCACGCGAACCGATACCCTGCCAGCCACCGCCAATCACCACCGTGCCATTAGCAAACTGCTTCATGGAGAGCAGGCCATTGGCGATGCTCAGGACCGAACGCATCACCGGCGGCATCCTTTCAGTCACAATCAGCTGGTTGATCAGGGTTTTAACCGGAATGGTTATGCCAACCATTTCCAGCATCGGTTCCAGCCAGACGCCGCCAGCCAGCACCAGACGGGAGGCCTCAACAGACTGGCTGTGATCTTCGGTTGAAACACGATAACCCGCGCTCTGCCGCTCAATATGACCAACCGGGAATTGTTCCATGATGGTCACCCCGGCAGCCCGTAATGCCGCATGAAACGCACGACCGGTCAGATAAGCGCTGGCGAAACCGTCTATTTCACAAAAGGCAGCCGCCTTGATGGAACCATTGATGCCCGGATCGATCTTCATCGCCGCCTGCGGGGAGATCACCGAGATATCTGCGCCATATGCACGCCGCGCGGCGGCACGTTCCTCCAGCATGGCTACTTCGGCGTCGGTAAATGCGAGGGATAAACCGGGCGCATGGGTCGCCAGCACGCCCTGACCCAGCCAGGTTTCCGGCTGCATCCACATATCCCAGGCTTTCATGGCGTAGGGCACCAGTGCCGCGCGGGTCATGTGCAGCGTTAACGTACCCGCATTGACGCCGGATGCGCTGCGGCACAGGGCATTGCGTTCCACCACCACCACGCGCATCCCGGCTTTTGCCAGAAACAACGCAGTGGAGCAGCCCATAACGCCGCCGCCCACGATGCACACATCAAAGCGTGATGAAGCGTTAAGTTCACTCACAGTGGGGCCGCCTTAGGAATCGGAATGTCTGCATAGTCGTAGTCACCGGTCATGTCGCTGATGGTGAGCGGGCGAAGTGGGGTGCGGGGAGAGAAGATCCCGACAGATTCACGCGACACGCCTTGTTTGTTGGCCAGCAGTTCGGCAGCAATATCACCACAGGTGCGTCCCTGGCACGGGCCCATGCCACAGCGCGTCCAGGCTTTCAGCTGGTTTACATCCCTGGCTCCGGCCTCGCAGGCCTGTTCAATTTCCGCGCGCGTCACGTCTTCACAACGGCAAACCACGGTATTCTGCGGGATGCTCTCAACATGGCCTTCACGCAGCGCCATCATAGCGGCCATCTTCTGACCGAAACGGGCGGCGTGTTGCCAGGTTTTGGTCAGGCTCTCCGCTTCAGATGCGGCTGCGGTTGCACCGCGAATAAGAGCCACACAGGCCAGCCCGACCCGTTTTCCCTGTTCAATGGCCGCAGCGGCACCACGAATACCGGCGCTGTCGCCAGCAACAAACAGCCGTTCACGGCTGGTCTGGCCATTTTCATCCGTCTGTGCAATCCAGCCTCCCGCTGCACGGGAATAATAATGTTTTGCATGCAGCAGACGCGTAATGTCGGTAGAAGGTGTCAGACCATGGCCAACGGCAACGCAATCCACCAGAATCTGTTTCGTGGGACCGGCGATGGGCCGCGCCGAGGCATCACACGGAGCCAGCTCAGCCAGTAGCTGATCGCCTTGTGCAGTCACTTTCACCAGAGTATGGCGTGAATAGATCGGTACCCTGGCGCGTAAAATCGGCAAGCCATAACTGAGGCTTTGTTTGAAAATGGCGGGGCGGGCCAGCAACGCTGCGGCTGTGCTGCACCACTCACTACGCGAGGCAATATCCACGATGCCTTTCACCTGGCCGCCCGCTTTGAGGGTATTACCCGCTACTGCCACCAGCAAAGGCCCGCACCCGGCCACCAGGGTGGTGTTGCCCGGCAAGGTACGTTGCGATTTGAGTAAAATCGTCGCCGCTGCCAGACCAATGACGCCGGGCAGCGTCCACCCCTCGAAGGGCACTACGCGTTCTGTGGTGCCACTTGCCACCAGCAGCACCGTCGTGGTGCAGGACATCGAACCGTCCGGCCCAAGGGCATCAACACGATAATCGCCGGTTACCGCCCACACGGTATGCCCTAAAAAGAGGCGCACGTTGCTCCGTGATAGTTCATCGCGCAAGGTTTCACCGGCCCTGAATTCTGCACCGTCCATTTTTGCGTCTGGCATGATCGGCGCACGATAAACCTGCCCACCGGCAGCGCTATTTTCATCGAACAGTGCGACACGCAGTCCTTTCGCTGCTGCCATCAGTGCCGCCGAAACGCCAGCCGGACCGGCACCCAGCACGATCAGGTCATAATGATTCATAAGGATCGATATCCGGTACAGAGTGAACAATCAGATCAGCACTGGCCTCAGTTTTGCAAGCTAATACCCGCTTACCCTCCACCATGACCAGGCACTCCTGACACGATCCCATCAGGCAAAACATGCCCCGGGGTTGATGTTGATGAGGACTGAAGCGCAACGTTTTGACGCCACTCGAAAAAAGCGCGGCGGCAATGCTCTGGCCCTTCAAGGCCATATATCCCTGATTGTCAAAAACGAAACGGACGTTTTTCCCTGAAATGTGCTGCATAAAGTCACCCTTTTTGGTCGACAACTGCTCATTGAGGCTTGACAAGATGGAAGGCATGGTATCGTATACCAATCGTATATGTAAAGCATACGAAGTTTATATCGTTGGTAATTTGCCAACACCAGGGTAAGCAATCAGACGACGCCGGGAGTTAAATAATGAGTAAAATTAGTATGTTGGGAAAAATGGTTATCGCGAGTTGTATTGCCAGCGCGCTGTTTGGCGCTGCAACGGCCAACGCCAGATCGCTGGATGAGATCATGAAATCCAAAACTCTGATCGTCGGCGTGAATCCAAATCTCCCGCCGTTAGGGGTGTATGACGATAAAAATCAGATCTCTGGTTTTGATGCGACCGTAGCGAAAAAAATTGCCGATTCGATGGGCGTGAAACTGGAACTGGTTGCGGTTGGGTCGAATGACCGCGTGCCATTTATCATGTCTGACAAAATTGATGCGGTGATGGGCGGCATGACCCGTAATGATGACCGTATGAAAGTGGTCGATTTCACCGATCCGGTAAACACCGAAGTGCTGGGCATTCTCACGACCGAGAAAAAACCCTACAAGAAATGGCAGGATCTGAACGATCCGTCAGTGAAACTGGTGCAGGTACGCGGCACCACGCCAATTAAATATATCCAGGACAATATTCCCAAGGCTCAGTTGTTAATCCTCGATAACTATCCGGATGCCGTGCGCGCTATTGCCCAGGGCCGTGCCGATGCGCTGATTGACGTGCTCGATTTCATGCTGGATTACACCAAAAAGTATCCCACCAAATGGCACGTCGTGGATGACCCGATTGAGGTGGACTACGACTGTATCGCCGTCAGCAAAGGCAATACTGCACTGCGCGAGAAGTTAAATACCGAGATCGCCTCGCTGCATAAATCAGGCTTTATCGGCACCAGCTGGAAGAAATGGTTTGGTCACGCCATGTTGCATGATCCCACCGCCTCGCCGACGAAATACTGATTTTCGTTCTGATTAAATCGGGTGCCCGGAAGGTCAGGGCACCCTTGTGTGATTGAGCATTGTTCTGATGAACCTGAATTTTTTCCCTATTCTCGATCAGTTGCCTTACCTGTTGGGCGGAGCCTGGATTAGCCTGCAACTGGCAGTGCTGGCCTTCGCCTTTGGTATGGTTATTGCGATGATTTGTACCAGCATCCTGCGCTATGGTCCCAGGCTGGCAGGCAAATTTATTAACGCATATGTGATTTTTGCCACCAATACTCCGCAGCTGGTGCAGATCTATTTTCTGTTTTTTGCGCTGCCAGAAGTCGGTATTTTGCTTTCGCCGTTTACGGCGGTTCTGATCGGCGCCACTTTCAACGCGGGTGCCTATTTGTGCGAAATCCAGCGCGCAGGTTTCGACTCTGTCCGCCGTATGGAAATTGAAGCCGCAGAAGTGCTGGGATTCTCGCGTATCCAGATCATCCGTTACGTCATCCTTCCACATGTGATCAAGGTGATGTTCCGACCCCTTTCGAACCAGTTCATTGTTATGACTCTGGGTACCTCGATGGCCTCAATGTTTGGCGTCGAAGAACTCACCGGTCGCACCTATAACCTGAGTTCACAAACTTATTTGTCGGTGGAATCCTTCTCAGTGGCTGCCGTTATTTATATCGTTATCACCATTCTTGCCACCTTTGCTCTGGCCATTATGGGACGGTTTCTGTTTCGGGCCAGGACGGGGGTATTTTAATGAGCTACTTCGACTGGTCGGAAATTACCGGGCTGTTCTCGTACTACAACCTGTTGCTGTTATTACAGGGTCTGGGTATCACGCTGGCACTGTCGGCGTTTGGTTGCCTGATCGGTTTTCTGGCGGGCTTCGTGCTGGCGGTGGTTATCAATACCAAAGCGGCGATGCTGTCACCCCTGCGCGGGGTGGTACATGTCTATTTCTTTATTTTCCGGCGTATTCCTTTTCTGGTGACGTTATTTCTGGTGTTTTTTATCAGCCAGTATTCCGGACTGCGCTTTTCCACCTTCACCGTAGCATTAATCAGCGTATGTATTATCGCCGCGGCTTACTTAGGGGAAATCATCCGCAGTGGTCTGGAATCCGTGCATCATAACCAGTGGGAAGCGGCGGTCACGCTGAATTTTTCCTATTTGCAGACACTGCGCTACGTGATCATTCCGCAGTCTCTGACAGTGGTGATCCCGCCAACCTTCAGCTTCTTTGTTATGTACATCAAAGACACGACGCTTGCCTCGCAGATTGGAGTGATGGAACTCACCTCCGCCAGCAAAATCCTTTCTGATAAAGGTTACTCGGCCACGCTGGTTTATGCCGTCGTCCTCATGCTTTATTTCATTGTGTCTTATCCGCTATCGCGTCTGGGTAAGCGTCTGGAGAGAAAAATTGCCACAGCTCGACATCATTAAATTAAAAGCCGCCTATAACGACCAGCCCGTGCTGGAGAATGTCACTTTATCGGTGGAGAAGGGCGACATTGTCAGCCTGATCGGTCCTTCTGGTTCTGGCAAAAGTACCTTGCTGCGCGTGCTGATGGGATTGCTGCTACCGAAAGAGGGGCAGGTTTTGCTGGAAAACAGCGTAGTAGATTACACCAATAAAAGTGAGTTACGTCAGCTGCGTGAGTCCATCGCGATTGTGTTCCAGCAGTACAACCTGTTCCAGAATATGACCGTGTTGGAAAACGTGATGATCACACCAACCAAAATTAAAGGCTGGTCGAAGAAGGAAGTGGAGCAGGATGCGCGCCGCCTGCTGGAACGGGTGGGACTGTCACATCGCATCAATGCTTACCCGGATCAACTCTCCGGCGGCCAGCAGCAGCGGGTGGCGATTGCCCGTGCGCTGGCACTGAAGCCGACCATTCTGCTGCTGGATGAAGTGACGGCGGCTCTCGACCCTGAGATGGTCAACGAGGTGCTGGATACCATCCGCGAACTGGCCTCTGAAGGGATCACCATGTTTATCGTTTCTCATGAGATGAGTTTTGTCCGTGAAGTGTCGTCGAAGGTGGTGTTTATGGCCGATGGACAGGTGGTGGAAACCGGTTCACCACAGCAGGTATTTGATGCTCCCACCCACGAGCGTACCCGCCAGTTTGTCAGCAAAATATTACGTCACTAACAGCAGGAATATTCTTTGAACAAGCATGTTTTCACCCAGATGAATCCCCCTCAGCGTCTGTTAATGGGACCCGGTCCGATCAATGCAGATCCTCGTGTATTGCGGGCGATGTCAGCACAACTTATTGGGCAATATGACCCGGCGATGACGGCATACATGAACGAAGTCATGATGCTGTATCGTTCCGTGTTTCGTACCGCGAACCATTGGACCTTGCTGGTTGATGGCACTTCCCGTGCAGGCATTGAGGCGATTCTGGTGTCGGCCATTCGGCCAGGCGATAAAGTGCTGGTGCCGGTTTTTGGTCGCTTCGGACATTTATTGTGTGAAATCGCCCGTCGTTGCCAGGCGGAAGTTCACACCATTGAGACGCCCTGGGGGACTGTGTTTACACCAGACCAGATCGAAGATGCCATTAAGCGCGTCCGGCCAACCATGTTGTTAACTGTGCACGGTGATACCTCAACCACCATGCGGCAACCACTGGAAGAATTAGGGGCGATTTGTCAGCGTTATGGCGTGCTGTTTTATACTGATGCCACCGCCACTCTCGGCGGCAACCCCCTTGAAACGGATGCATGGGGTTTAGATGCTGTCTCCGCCGGGATGCAAAAATGCCTGGGCGGCTCCGCCGGAACATCGCCGGTTACGCTGAGTGAGTCGATGGCTGACTATATCCAGCGCCGCCGTCACGTCGAAGAAGGTATTCGCGATGTCCGACATCATGATGGTGACGAACCCATCATCTCTTCCAATTATTTCGATCTCGCCATGATCATGGATTACTGGGGTAGTGAACGGCTTAACCACCATACCGAGGCGACATCAGCGCTGTATGGTGCGCGTGAGTGCGCCCGCCTGATTGTGCAGGAAGGTCTGGATACGGGCATCGCCAGACATGCACTGCATGGCGACGCGTTACGTGCCGGGGTTGAGGCGATGGGACTGGAGGTATTCGGTGATCCTCAGCATAAGATGAATAATGTGCTGGGTATTAACATTCCTGACGGCCTGCATGACCAGCAAATCCGCGAATGTATGCTTAACGATTTCGGCATCGAAATCGGCACCTCATTCGGCCCATTAAAAGGAAAAATGTGGCGTATCGGCACCATGGGCTATAACGCCCGTAAGGATTGCGTACTGCAAACCCTCGCAGCACTGGAAGCGACCATCAACCGATATGGCTATAAAACTGTGCAGGGAAAAGCCATGGAAGCTGCGTGGAATAGGTATTCCTGATTACATACCCAAGCTCAATGTTATCAGGCGTCGCTACGTGAAATCTGAGAAAAGAGCAGGGGAAACTCCTGAAGAGTTTTGCCGTAGCGGCGCGATTTATCGCGCATCGTCCAGCCATGATGGAGAAAACCCGCGTGATAAATCATGCCGCTACGGGTGAGGTGCGTTCGCGCTTATATTATACGTCACCGTCTTTGAATTCGAACGTGATTCGCCAGTTTGCTCGCACGGTAACTGAATATGTTCCTTTTCGGTTCCCTGTCAGTGGATGAAACTTATACTGGGAAAAAGCAGCGATCTCATCAAGTGTATTTGCGTTATCAATCACATAAAGACGTTGCCGTATCCGTTCCACATCTTTTTTATCGCTTTATTGCGCGATGCGCAACGAGCAATGATCTCGACAAAGAGTGAGCTGCAGAAAATTATGCAGGCAGCGGCAATCACCGAGGTTTTCGCGCCGCTACGGGCGAGGCGCGGTCCGGAGGATGTGCGGATATCGTATTTAACATAATGCGCGTTGTGCGCCTTTTTCATGAGGGTCACATTTGATATTGTCACTTTTTATCTAGTTCATAATTTCACCCAGATCCGGTGCGTTTACCACTTTTTTCTGGGAGATCTCTGCTGATGCTGGTGACCATGTCGAATAAAGAACTTCACCGCCTTCCCGTCATTCAGGCTGTCATCGAAAAGCGCCTGCGTCGCCGTGATGCGGCCTTTCAGCTTGACCTCACTGAACGCCAGGTTCAGCGGCTGATGAACCGCTATCGCGAGTCTGGTGCAGTCGGCCTTATCAACGCACGACGCGGCAAGCCCGGCACGCATCGTATTGATGAGGCTCTGCGTCACCGCATACTGACGCTGCTGCGTGAAAATTATGTCGGTTTCGGACCAACGCTCGCCGCAGAAAAGCTCCAGGAGCGCCACGGGATTAAGATCGCCGTTGAGACGCTGCGATGCTGGATGACTGCTGACGGACTCTGGATCCCGCACGCACGCCGTCAGCCCCGGATTTATCAGCCACGCCAGCGGCGGGATTGCCTGGGCGAGCTGATCCAGATTGACGGTTCACACCATGACTGGTTCGAAGGCCGCGCACCAAAATGCTGCCTGCTGGTTTACGTTGATGACGCGACCGGTCGTCTGATGCACCTGCGTTTCTGCCAGAGTGAGTCGGCCTTCGATTACATGATGGCCACGCGCGATTACATCGATAAACACGGCAAGCCGGTGGCGTTTTACAGCGATAAGCACGCGGTGTTTCACGTCAGCCAGGCCGAAACGCGACGTACCGGTATGACGCAGTTCGGACGCGCACTGCACGATCTGAACATCGAGCTTATCTGTGCCAACAGCTCTCAGGCCAAGGGTCGCGTCGAACGAGCTAACCTGACGCTCCAGGATCGGCTGGTTAAGGAGATGCGGCTGGAGAACATCACCGGCATTGATACAGCCAACGCCTGGCTTGAGACATTCATCAGCGATTTCAACCGCCGCTTTGCCAGACCGGCAAAATATCCGAAAAACCTGCACCGCGCCGTCTCCGAAAGCCGCCCGGAGCTGGACGATATCTTTGCCTGGCAGACGCTGCGCACGCTCTCAAAATCACTGACATTTCAGTACGATAAGATTCTTTATCTGGTTGAACCCAGTGAAGAAAACTCACGCATTGCCGGTGAGAAAATCATGGCATATGACTATCCGGACGGTACGCTGGCTTTCCGCTATGGCAGCAGAATGTTGAAATATCGGGTATTCGATAAGCTCGCCAGCGTCAGCCAGGGGTGTATCGTTGATAATAAGAGACTGGGCGCAGTGCTGAAACTGGCACAGGAAAAACAGGATGAGCTGGAAGCGGCAGGGAAAAGGGAACGCAGCCGGCATATGCCGGGGAGGCGGGCGCAGATTCAGGAGCAGCTCAGGGCAGTTAATCCGGTTCTGGCTGAGCCGTTGCTCTACAGACCCGGCCTGAAGAAATAACCCCCTGCTGCCCTTTTCTCTTCATCAGAAAGCAGCAGAAAGTGACATTCAAAACCGGGAAATCAGGGTGACATTATCAATGTGGATAGACATTTCATGGCGCTAAATTCAGATGTCCGCATCGGAGATGCGGATGCTTTTCCGGACTCGGTATTTTCTCTAAGAAACACTCACATCAGAGATCCCGCATTATTTCAACAGATAAGCCAGTGCTGAATTATCTTTGAGCTTCACCTCTTCAATCTCTGCCAAAAAAGCATCTTCAGCGTATTTGTTATGTCTGGTAATGCCATGATAACTATAAACAATATTAATTACATCGTCTTCATTGAAATCGTTTTTAAGCTCAACAGATGCAGCAATAAGCCATTTCAACAGGAACCATTCTGACATCAAAAAATAAAGATTGGTAAAAGGTTCTCTTCCATTTTTCACCGGAAAAAAATCCTCATACATGCGGTACTGTATATAGTTACTGAGCAGTTCGGGGCGATTCTGTAGCCACGGCACTACTTTCTCTTGCCAGATTTTATTTAGCCGCTGCATGGGTGTCAGGACATCATTTTCTTTAATGACTTTGTTCTGCAACTCAATCAATTTTTGAGAATATTTTCGTAAGGTCGCCCCGCCGCGTCCTTCATATTTTGTGTTCAGATACGTTTGCAGTCGCAGAAGCAGCTCGGATTGCAGCTGATAATCCGGGATTAATTCTTCGATGTTTTTTCTTATCTGGCCGTTTTGAATCGCCGCCTGGATTTCCTCAAAATAACTTAACAAATTTTCATACAGATCATCGCTCTCTGCCTGTTTATCGCGATAAAGAAGCAGCATTATGATGCCGTAAAAGCCTTCTTCGATTGCCATACCACAGCTGACCATAATATTTGAACACATCAGATTGAGCAGGCGATCTTCCTGGCTAATATCCGGTGCATTTATCGCTTCAGGGCTGAGTTTGATTCTTTCGCTGTAAAGCATCGCGCCAGGGGTAGTTAACAGTCTCTTCGCTGCTTCGGGACAAGATAGCGTCAGGTTACTTCTGATTTCATATTTATAGCTTGCATAAAGGCGGGGATAAATCGCGCAAGTGGTACTCAACGCCTTTTCCCCCAGAGATTTATGCACTTTGCATAAGCGGTCTTCATCAAGAAAAGTACAGTCACCATTGTTTTTTAATTGAATCTTCCCCCAGCTACTATGACTCTTTTTTGTTGTGATGATATTTTCCACGGCAATATTACGAATTTCAATTTCATCACTGTTTATATAGCGATTCACTGTCGGCTCATCAAGCTCAATGTCCCAGCCTTTACAGCAATGATCGGGACAGGCACTCCCCACACAATGAAACTGGCTGAAAAAAGCTGGCTCAACAATAACTATCTCTTCCATACAATTCGCTCTCTTCAGAAGAAAAAATAAAGTTCTTCAAAGATAACCAAAAGTAAAGGAATCAATAGTCTCAACAAAAAGCGAAATCGCTCCCTGTTTTGCGCATAAAAAACCCACCTGAACGCAGGTTCGATCCCAAGCACTGATAGAGTCGAACCTGAATCAGACACAACTCAGCCAAGAGCAATACCCGTCAGCGGGCCAAAGCTGGCGATACGTTTAAGCGGTTCATCTGAGTTTAGTTTGTACTGCCATAAATTACCGCCCAGGTCGGTAATCCATATCACGCCACGATGATTGTCTAAGGCCAACCCAATACCTTCGTCCAGGCCCGTAGCAAGGATACGATGATGGGTAAACTCGCCATTTTTCACCGAGGCACAATTTAACGTATTCCCCCCTTTCAGCGAATCTCCCCGGTCTGTCCAGTACATCAGGTTATTAGCAAAATCGTATTCCAGATCAATCGGTTCCGGCAGGTTTTCCATCACCGGCTTAATATCCTGACGTGTAGAAGCCGTTGTTCCTGCAGGGAAAGTGAGCGATGCGCGCATAATGCGCCCCTTCCCACCTTTTGAAGGCCCTTTTTGCGTCCAGTAAAGCAAACCTTCTTTGGCATCAATCGCGATGCCTACGCAATGGCGCGTATAGTCTCTGGAATCCTGGGGAAAAAGTCCCGTCTGAATAAGTACCGATGGATCCGAGCCATCGTCCTTTGAACGAAAAACGCGCATCCCTTCACGATCGCACCAGTAAAGATGTCCGTTCTCACGATCATGGAGAAGCTGCTTACCGGTGACGAAAAGCCCATTTTCTACCAGGCGCTTACGGTCAGAACCGTCCAGCTTCGCCGTCTCAACACTGCCATCAGCCTGGAAAAATTCCAGCGTCGCAGGCTCCTTGTTTTCCCCCATATTGGTCCAATAGATCTTGTTATTCGGCGCATCGACGGCAATGCCATCTGGATGAGATCGCAGGCCTGAAATGACAGAAATTTGTTCCCCGGTTTCAGGATTAAACTTAATGATGGTGCCATCAAGCGGTTGTAACAGATAAAGATTGCTCGTGCTCATAAAATCCTCTACATAATTCATGCTGCCACCATGACCCGGGTTCCGCTTTTATCCCGGCGCTCAAGTACTTTATTAGCATCAGCTGGCGAAACATAAGCGCAAAGTGTGTCAAAATCATTTACCCAACCCATACCAACCCCCGGAAGCAGGAAAGTACAGAGCGATGGTGAAACGGATAGAGTATCAAATCGAGAAGTACAGTTTCATGGAACTCAATGAATCGCCTGCCCGGACCCGGCAGTGGGAGGAGGTACTGGATGAGTGTCGTCAGTTACAGGCTGGAGCTGAAGAGCGGTTACGTATTGCATTACTGAATCTGGATTACGTCACCAGTTTTGAGCTGCCTTTCCGGCTGCTATTGGTGCGGACTCCGCAGCTGATTGCCGGATTACGCGATGAACTTCAGATAACCCGCAAAAGTGCCACCTTCAACGGCAAGCGTTTTGGTTGCGTCTGGAGCGTAAAATCGGATTTGAGCAACATGCCGGATGAATTCCAGTACCGGCTGGTAACCCGTATCCGGCGGGTAGATTCTGCCGGTATCACCGCTGCTCCTTACCAGCATATCGCCAGGGAATTAAAAGCGCCGCGTGAACGCCTTAAAAAGGCACTGGAAGAAGGTCTGGCTGTATCGGCGCTGGACGGATTATTCTGGTTTGGCTCACAGCGTATTGCAGCAGATGTGCTGAGCTTGCGCAAAAAAGGAATGAGGATCAGGACATTTGAAACCGAAGTCTTCGAAAATCTAACCGGTACAACCCGATCGGTTCCCGTTTACTCATGTGAGATTGATACATAATAATCTCTACCTTACTCCGCATAACCGGTTGTGATGACCTGCAAGCGACACAGCGCCGTGAAAAAAATAGACTATGCTTGTTTACGGTAGTCCCATACATTAACGTAAAACTCTGGGGCTGTGGCACAGACACTGTAATGCATTGTTTTTTAAGCATTTACAGTCAGTATAAGGTTCCAATACATGTCGCCATTCGCAAAGTTGTCTTGTATTGCTTCGCTACCTGACCAGCCCCCAATCTGCACTAAGGGAAGGTTCCCTGTCCCTTTTCCTGCCTTATTTTGTCTTATTTTTCTCGTGCTGCGTTCTGACAACCATAATTAAATCGGACATCAAAATGCTTAAGACAATAAACCAGTACCTGGTGCTTTTTTTATTGGTTATGGCTTTCATGAGTCAGGCCAGCGAGATAAATCTCTATTCTATCAATACGGGTTCCTTTGTTTACCATCTGACGGGAAATCACGGCCAATACACAGAGAACTTCGAAAATAATTTCTTCTCTGTCGAACGCAAACTTTCAGAAGACTCAAAATACAGTATTCTCATCGGAACGATGAAAAACAGCTTCGATGACCGCTGTCTGGCTGTGGGCGTGAGAAGAGACTGGAAAGACTGGGATAATGGCTGGGTTTTCAAAGGGGTATATGGTTATACCGGCGAGTTTTTCTTCGATGCCTTCAAAAACTGTGGTGATCACGGATCCTATCATGAGTTCGAAAAGGCCACCGGCATCGGCTTCTCTCCCTATATCTATCATGGCTTTCAATACAACTTCACCAGCTATTTCGGCATTGAAACCGGCATAATCATCCCCAGTGTGTTTGTCATCACTGTGCAGTGGAGTTTCAGATAAGAGTAAGAATTTTATTGCAAATGCTTTGTACGAGACTAAGTTAAATAGTTTTTTCAAAGTTAGAGGGAAAAGAAATTTAAAAATGCGAAACGGAATTTGTTCAGACTATAAAAAACATATAAACAACATTTTAGATATGGAGATAAATAGGTATGGTAAACTAAATTATGTGTATGGAGTGATGAATAAAAATAACACTAATAACATGATGATCATCAGTGATTTTCCTGACATCATGGTCGATAACTATCTTGACAATAGATGGCAAAGTATAGACCCCGTAATTATTAATGCACTGAAACGAATCACACCCTTCCCCTGGGATGAAAATATAAAGGCAGATAACAAATGGACAGCCAGGAAAATTTTCAAGCAACTGAAAAATATAAATATTCATTGCGGCCACGCGTTTGTTTTACACGACCAGATTGATAACGTAGCCGTGTTATCTCTATATATTAACAAACTAATGGAGGGTGAGACGAAAAACAACATCGCCCGACACAAAGATGAGTTACAGGGATTGTTACTTTATATACATGACATATTTCTCACTTCGAAGCAGACAGCAGAAAAACCGGATATAACACCTTTATCTACGCGAGAATCAGAAATACTGCACTGGTGCCGCACTGGCAAAACCTATCCCGAACTTGCTGATATTCTCGAAATATCAGTAAGTACCATCAAGTTCCATATGGGAAAGATTGTCAAAAAACTGGGCGTGAAAAATGCCAAACAGGCCATTATCCAGTCTGGCGTGAGCCACAATAGACACGACACAAAGTATTAATCGTGTTTCACAAGAAGAGTGCCTCCTGCTGCGGAAGCCAGGGGGCATCCTCACTTCAACACCCCACTCCACCGCATTTCTTAAAAATTGTGACCTGAGCCGCAAACCCATCCTTCGACCCGTAGAAATTATTGATAACAAAAACAAAAGATCAGGAATGCACCGACATCCGCTAAATATGACAACTGTCACAAATTCATAATCAGGTCACTATTTTCCAGAAAAGGTTTCTTTTTTACTATATCTGCACTAAGGCAAACGGTTAAAGATACCGCACAAGAGGGATATACCGATCCCGGCATTACATTGCAGGAGTCAGAATGGTCGCGGAAATAACCTGGCAATGCGAACTGAACGAAGGGATCCACGCCAGACCCGCCGGGTATATTGCCCGGCTGTGCAATACCTTCCAGTCCGACATTGTGTGGCACAACACCCGCACACAGCTGGAAGCGAGTGCGAGGAGCGCACTTTCGCTGGTCGCGACCGATACATTACGGGATGATATCTGTCTGATCACCGTCAGCGGACCTGACGCACCGGCCGCTACGGCGGCACTGAAAGGGTTACTCTTTCGCCTGCCTGAGTTCAACCTCGAACAGGAGTCCGGGAACGGGTTAGTTGCCGGTTCCCTTCCCCGCTGTTTACACGAATTACATCCCCAGTATCTTTGCGGAATCCGTATCAGCGCGGGAATAGCGGTCGCCAAACCCTGTTTCATGGCAGGCGTAACTTTTACTGATTTACTGGGCCGCAGTCCCACCAACGCGTTCAATCCACAAAGCGAGAAACAGCGTCTGGCAGAGGGGCTGGAAAATCTGCGCCGGGCCAAAATGGCAGCACTGGCACACGCCGAAGGCATCGAGTACGACCTGATTGAAGCCCATTTGTCATTCATCACCGATAGCGCCTTCGAGGCCAGTATGATCGGATATCTTGATGAGCATAGGAATGCGTGGTCAGCTGTCGTCCGGTCGGCCATGGACTTCAGCGCGATTCTCGAACGCTCCTCCAGCCATTACATTCAGGAAAGAACCCTGGATCTGCTGGATATCGCCACCCAGTTACTGACCGGGATCTATGGTGCACAGTCACTGGCACAAAACTTTCTGATGCCGGATGAACCCGTGATTGTGTTCGCCAGTGCGCTCACCCCAAGCCAGTTTCTGGCAATCAACAAAACGCACCTTGCCGGTCTGGTGCTGTCATCAACCGGTGCGACATCACATACGGCGATTCTCGCACGTTCACTGGGCATCCCTGCCCTGGCCGATATTGATTTTTCAGCCCTCACCCTGCCACCCGATCAGGATATCGTGCTGGATAGCGATCAGGGCATCCTGATCACCGCGCTGGATGAAAAGATCAGGCGCTATTACCGTCATGAAATCGATGTTCAGCAGCAGATGCGGCAAAAGATACAGGAATTTGCCCAACTTCCCTCCGTCACGGCGGACGGGCACCACATCGGTATCGCCGCCAATATCGCCAGCGTCGAAGAGGCACAAGTGGCTTTTGCTAACGGAGCGGAAGCGATTGGCCTGTTTCGTAGCGAAATGGCATTTATGGCGCGGGAAACCCCGCCCGACTACCCGGAACTGGAAGCGCTTTATCACTCAGTGGTCACCCTCGCTGCCGGCAGACCCGTGGTGTTTCGTACCTTTGATATCGGCGGTGATAAACCCGTGTCCTGGCTGACTTCCGGCAGAGAGGACAACCCCGCGCTGGGTTACCGCGCCGTGCGCAGCTATCCACAACACCGCCAGCTGTTTGCCATGCAGCTGAAAGCCATCCTCAGTGCATCTGCTTTCGGAGATGCCAGGATCCTGCTGCCGATGATCGCACGGCCGGAGGAGGTAATCTGGTGCCGGGAGGTACTGGAGACCGTTAAACAGGAGATGCGCGACGCAGGCCATCCATTCAATCCGGCCATCGAACTGGGGATCATGCTGGAGGTGCCTTCCGTGCTGTTTGCCATCGCGGACATGGCCGAACATGTCGATTTTTTCAGCCTTGGCAGCAACGATCTGGCGCAGTATTTTTTTGCTGCTGACCGGGGTAACCCACAGGTCAGTGAAGTGTATGACAACTATGCTCCGGCATTTTTACGCGCCATGCATCAGGCCGTCACAGAGGTTCACCGCGCTGGCAAACGCATCGCTCTTTGCGGTGAACTCGCGGCGGATAACGCTCTGCTCCCGTTGTTAGTGGGTATGGGGTTTGATGAACTGAGCATGAGTGGTAGCGCCATTCCCGCCGTTAAACATGCGTTGAAATCGTTAAGCGCCACGCATTGTCAGGGGCTGGCGCGGCAGATAAATCTGACTCACTACTCTGCACAGGCCGCCGCGCTACTGCAATCCGCAGCAACGAAATCCCACACCGGCAAGCCCTTGCTAACGCCGGAAACCATTCTCTGGGAACTGGATGCGGCAGATAAAAACGAAGTTATCAAAAAAATGGTCGACAATCTCTGGTTGCACCAGCGCACCGACTGTCGGGACAAATTGTGTCAGGATATCTGGGCCAGGGAGATCCCCTTTCCTACCGTGGCAGGTTCCGGCTTTGCGATCCCCCATGCCCGGACAGACGCCATCCATGATTCCACCATCAGTATCGCCACGCTCCGGCAACCGGTGTCGTGGGGCGGCGTCCCGGTTGATAAGGTCTTTATGCTGACGATCAGCCAGGCGGCAGCGGAAAACGAGCATATGAAATATTTTTCAACCCTGGCGCGGATGCTAATGAATGATGAGTTTGTCGTCAAAGCACAGCGTGTTGCCACACCCGAAGCGCTCTGTGACCTGATAATCAATGCCTTATCTTGCTAGTTGCCGAATTATGTTATGAGGCGGGTATGTTAAAACTATTAAAAAATACCAAACGTCATTTTATGACCGGTGTGTCCTACATGATCCCCTTTGTGGTCGCTGGCGGGGTTTTGCTGGCGCTGGCGGTGATGTTCAATGGCCAGGCGGCAGTCCCCGATCACGGCTTTCTCAAAGCGATGTCGCAGATTGGCCTCGCGGGATTAACCCTGTTTATTCCCATTCTGGCTGGATTTATCGCCTACTCAATGGTGGATAAGCCCGGTATTGCTCCTGGAGCCATTGGTGGCCTGATGGCTTACCAGATGGGGGCCGGTTTTTTAGGCGGCATGCTGGCGGGGATCATCGCCGGGCTGATTGTCTGGTGCCTGCTAAATATCATTGCCCGGCTGAAAATCCCGCACTTTCTCAGAATGGTGCTGCCGATTTTTATTATCCCACTGGCCGGGACCTTTCTCACTGGCATGGCGGTTTATTACATTATTGGTGACCCGGTTGCCGGGTTGATGAAATGGCTCAGTGTCTGGTTGAGCAATATGCAGGGGGCCTCCTTTATCATTCTCGGCACGGTGCTGGGAGGCATGATCGCCGTCGATATGGGCGGCCCGATGAACAAAACCGCGTTTTTCTTTGCCGTTGCGCTTATTGCCACCAATCCACAACTCATGGCAGCCGTCGCAGCCGCAGACTGCACCCCACCGCTCGGCCTGGCGCTGGCCACTTTCATGTTCAAAGGTATTTTTAACGATGTCGAACGGGAAGCAGGTAAACCGGCCGTCATCATGGGTTTTATGGGGATCACCGAAGGCGCGATCCCTTTTGCCGCAGCCGATCCTCTGCGGGTAATTCCGGCGATTATGCTCGGCAGCGCAGTTGCCGCCGTTCTCTCGCTTTGGTTTGGAGCCACCAATGCGGCGCCCTGGGGCGGGCTTATCGTTCTGCCCGTGGTGAGCAATCATCTGGGATACATCATCGCGGTCGCCGCCGGAACCTTAACCACGGCCATTGCGGTTAAGGTACTGAAAAGCGTCGTCAAACCGCAGGCATAAGGAAGGCATAATATGAGCGCATTCATACAATCAATTTTGAGCGAATTCAGTACCCAGTGTTCCACGACGGAAACCGTGCTGATCGCCAATGGCAACGCACTGGCACCCATCATGGCGTACCATCTGCATGTGCCACGCATTGAGCTGACGGTGAAAGGAACGCTCAGCATGCTGATCCCCCAAGGGGAAGATAAGATCGTCAAATGCCAGCGCCCGGTGGGTAGCGTGACCTACATTCCCGCCGGTAGCTGGAACTCGCCGTTGTGGGGAGAGCCCGTAATCTGCATGTCCATCGTCTTCTGGAAGCAGGATGTCGGGTTTAGCATCAGCAACTGGGACGGAACGCAGTTTAAAGAGGTGGAGAAATTTAACCTGCAAAACTCCATCAGCTCAGTGCGTGACCGCCTGCTTGAGCTGGCGGAGATCCTGGCCTGGACGCATAACCGCACCAGCGAAACCTTTGCCCATATCGTCTATGCGCTGCTGAACGATCTGTTGTACCAAACCACCGACGGTATGAATAATCACAGGGAGCCGCTCTCCCTGCTCGATGAAATCAAAAGCCATATTGATAGCCACTACCAGACGGATATTAGCCGGGAGAGCGTTGCCGAAACCTTCAACATCTCACCGGGCTATCTGTCACGTCTTTTTTCCCGTGAGTCAGACGTAAAATTCAATGAATACCTCAAGTTAGCCCGGATCTCACGTTCGAAAACGTTGCTGACAGGCACCAACCTGAAAATCAATGAAGTCTCAGAGAAGTGTGGTTTCGCCGATACCAACTATTTCTGCAAAGTGTTCCGGGATGTCAATGACTGTACGCCACTGGAGTATCGGCGTAAGAACAAGGGAGTAAGTTTATAATGGCCCGAACAACAAAAGATGAAGTGCATCCTTTCACCAGTGAACGCAACCTGCATATCGTGGCGGTGACCGCCTGCGCCACTGGGGTGGCGCATACCTACATGGCGGCCGAACAACTGGAAAAGCTGGCGAAAACCTATAATTTTTCGATCAAAATCGAAACCCAGGGCGTGCTGGGATTAAAAAACCCGATCACCGAGAAAAATATCCTCGACGCCGAACTGGTCATCATTGCCTCTGATATCACCATCGACAACGCATTGCGCTTCGAGGGGTGCCGCATCCTGAACGTCTGCATCAACTCCCTGCTGCTGAAACCGGCTGAAGTGGTGTCGGCCATCCGAAAATCACTCAGTCTGCCCAGAGGCAACGTTATCGAGCTTTAGCAACGCATCAATCTCCGCAATTCTCTCACCGCCGTGACGTTCAAGAAACTCAAGCACGCGCCACGGCGAAGCATTAAGAATCCGCTCGGCGGGAAAATCCGCCTCCTGTAACAGCGGCAGGCAGGCGCTGAAATCCCCCACCGCAAATGCGCTGTGCGCATCGGTTCCCAGCGATAGCGTCCCGCCGCTATCGCGAACGGCGGCAATAATTTTGCGGCAATTCCCCTCACTACCCTTTCTTGAATGCACAAACGAGGCGTTATTCACCTCCAGCGCCACATTGCAGGCTTTTGCCGCCTCCACCACTGCCGGGATATCAATCGGATACTCAGGATTGCCAGGATGACTGATGATATGCACCTTACCGCTGGCAATCACTGCGATCAGCACATCGGTATGAGTGACGATATCCGCCGGGGCGAACACCTGCTTATGGAACCCGGCAATCACCACATCCAGTGCAGCACGCATTTTGTCGCTGCAATCGGTCTCACCTCCCGCTTTGATATTCGCCTCAATGCCCCGCAGAATCCCCACCCCATCGACCACGCGCGGCAAAATCCGCATGTTGCTGAAGTGAAACGCGTGAGGTGCATCCACCATTTCCGGGCCATGATCGGTGATGGCGATAAGTTTGAGTTTTTTGCGTACCGCTGCGGCAATGTAATCATGAACCGTGCTGTAAGCGTGGGTACTGGCTACGGTGTGCATATGCAGATCAACGTTGTACATCGTCACTTCTCCCTTTGCTGGCCCCTGTCTCTGGCAAACTCCGTGGTTAAAACCTGAGAGAAAAATCGGCACCACGCTGATGCGTCACAGCGAGGTCGAGGTAATGGCGGATGGTGGCGTAAGCCTCAATATCATGGGCAGTCGATTGCGGCGTCAGAACCTCCACCACCACACTCCCCGCCGCACTGGCTGAGCGCAGTCCCGCCTCCGAATCCTCAAAGGCGATGCACCCGGACGGGGATACATTGAGTTTTTGCGCTCCCTTGAGGAAAGGCTCCGGATCAGGTTTACCGCGCTGAATATCCTCACTGGTCACCAGCACGCCAGGGAACGGAAAACCGGCCTGGTGAATACGTGCAGAAGCGACCCGCAACGAACCAGAGGTGACAATTCCCCAGGGAACGTGAAGCGCGTTGAGCCGGGTGAGGAATTCGGCGGCACCAGCCACCGGGGTAATCCCCTCGGTGTTGCGGGCTTCATAATCTTCCAGTGCCAGGAATTCCTGCCCGATAGTCGCCTCGCTGGCGTCCGGCATAAAATGACGCAGCGTGCTGATGGCCGGTTTGCCATGCAGATAATTACGCACTTCCCCGGCGTTAAAGCCTTTTCTATTTGCCCAGGCACTCCATGACGCTTCGACGAAATCCAGTGAGTTGACTAAGGTCCCATCCAAATCAAATAACAGCCCACGAAAATGCATATTACTCACCATCAGCGGAATTAAAGAGATATGCCTATTATTTACCCCCTCACTGCCCGGCATTAAAGAGTAAAAATGAAGCTTTAATAGCAATTCCGACACCACTCTCCGCAGCCGTTATTAATTTATGACAAAGTTCACAAAACAAAAACAGAAAACCTTTTTTCAAGTAAAGGATACATTTTTTCTATTCAATCCTCCGGGGAAACGCGGAAGGATAGTAAACATCAAATGCAGGGTTTCATATCTGCCTGGAAAAATTAAACAGCGTTTCTCTTCGCGATTTATTGGGAGTGATCATGTCAGAATTAATAAGCTATCAATGTGAGCTTAAGGACGGAATTCATGCCAGACCGGCAGGCCACATCGAGCGTCTTTGTAATTCCTTTCAATCTAATGTGCGCTGGAAAAATATCCGTACCGGCCTCGAAGGCAGTGCAAAGAGCGCCCTTTCGATTGTCTCCACCGATACCTTATTGAATGATCGCTGTGAAATTACCCTCAGCGGTGAAGATGCATGTGACGCCGCACATCAGCTGTCGGCCTTACTGGAAAAACTGCCGTCTTTTGAAGTGACGCAGGAAGAGGAACCCGCAGCGCCAGCAGGTTATCTGCCCCGTTCCCTGCGGGAAACACAGCTAAGTTTTATCCAGGGATCACGCATCAGCGGTGGTGTGGCGATCGCCAGACCGGTAATTGTCCAGAGCCTGACTTTGCAGGAGATACTGGCACGTAGCCCGGTACAGGATCACTCCGCTGCCCAGGAAAAAGAGTCGGTGATTACCGGTCTGGAAGCCTTGAAAAATGAGAAAGTTGCCGCTCTGGAGATGAATAACGGTGTCGAGCACGATATTATTCAGGCGCATTTATCGATTATCACCGATGCTGCTTTCCAGAGCGCCATCACCGGCTTTATCCATAACGGCAACAATGCCTGGTCAGCGATTACACTTGCCGCGATAGAGTTCTGTGAAATACTTAACCGTTCATCGAGCAAATATATTAAAGAACGAACCCTCGATGTATTAGATATTACCAGTCAGTTATTGATGACGTTGTATGGTGCTAATGCATTACCACAAAACAACCTGGAACTGACAGAACCATCAATTATTCTGGCCGACAATCTGACCCCGAGCAAATTTCTCGGTATCAACAAAGACTGGCTGGCAGGCTTGGTATTATCCTCAACAGGTAAAACCTCGCATACCGCCATCCTCGCGCGTTCACTGGGGATTCCCACGCTGACAGATATCAACTTTTCGGCGCTGAACCTGCACCCGCAACAGGATATTATTATTGATGGTAACCCGGGCATTCTGATCACCGCCCCGGATGCGCGGGTGCTGCGTTATTACCGTCATGAGATTGCCGTACAACAGCAAATGCAGCAACAGATGCTGGCAAATGTCCACCAACCCGCCGTCACAGCGGACGGCCATGGCATCGAGATCGCCGCCAATATTGCCAGCCTGGCGGAAGCCGTCGCCGCCTTTGACAATGGCGCAGAAGGCGTCGGTCTGTTTCGCACCGAAATGTCGTTTATGGACCGCGCAACCCCGCCAGATTATGCCGAGCTGGCCGCGCTTTACACCCATGTAATGGCGCACGCCGCGGGCAAACCGGTGATTTTTCGTACCTTTGATATCGGCGGTGACAAACCGGTGGATTATCTGAATATTGGTGACGAAGAGAACCCCTTCCTGGGATTCCGCGCGGTACGCACCTATCGGCTCTACCGGGATTTGTTCAGCATGCAGCTGAAAGCAATTCTGACCGCCTCCGCGCATGGACCGGCCAAAATCATGATTCCGATGATCTCGAACGTTGATGAGGTTATCTGGTGTCGTGAGGTGCTGGCCGCAGTGATGCAGGATATGGATAACGCCGGATTGCCTTATAACGATGGCATCGAATTAGGCGTGATGCTGGAAGTGCCATCGGTTATCTTCGCCATTCCTGAAATCGCCGCCTATGCTGACTTTTTCAGTGTCGGCAGCAATGACCTGACCCAATATTTCTTTGCCGCCGATCGGGGCAATTCCCAGGTGGCAGATGTGTATGACAACTATGCCCCCTCCTTCTTGCGTGCCATGCAGTTCGCCGTTGAAGAGGTACATCGAGCCGGTAAATGGATTGGCATCTGCGGCGAACTGGGAGCCAGCCAGGACTTCCTGCCGCTGTTCACCGGCATGGGCTTTGACGAACTCAGCATGAGCGGCACCGCCATTCCCGGCGTCAAGCATGCGTTGCGTGAGCTTAACTTCGCGAAATGCCAGCAACTGGCGCGGCATGCCGTCACGCTGAAACGTTCGGCTGAGGTAAAAGCGGCGTTGCAGGCTCCCGATGTCAAACAGGTCAGCAGCAAGCCGATCCTGGCTCCGGAATTTATGCTCTGCGGTTTGCAGGCCAGCGATAAAAATGAGGTCATCAAAATGATGACCGATAATCTGTGGCTGCACCATCGCACCGATAACCGGGAACAATTATGTGACGATATCTGGGTAAGGGAAGACAGCTTCTCCACCGCTGTCGGCTATGGTTTCGCCATCCCGCACACCAAATCCGATCATATCCGTTATTCGACCATCAGCATGGCCACCCTCGATAAACCCATTACCTGGGGGGACCAGCAAGTTGAAACCGTCTTTATGCTGACAGTGAATAAATCTGCCGATCCCAACCAGCATATGAAATATTTCTCCGTCCTTGCCAGAAAACTGATGAAAGAGGAGTTTCGTAATGAAATAAAACACGCCGATAACGTCACCGTACTCTACAACCTGATGACCAAAACATTAGATGTATAAAGTCAGGATCACGCAATAACACGTTTAATAATCAGCCAGACAAATAAAAGACCAGGAGTCAGTTATGAAAATCGTCGGAGTCGCAGCATGCATTACAGGCATCGCGCATACCTACATGGCGCAGGAAGCCATTGAACAGGAATGCAAAAAAAGAGGTTATGACGTAAAAGTCGAAACCCAGGGCGGCATGGGAATTGAAAATGAATTAAGCGAAGAAGAAATCGCCGAAGCAGATGTGGTGATTATGGCCGTTGCTATCGGTATCGAAGGCGTGGAGCGCTTTGAAGAAAAAGAAGATGCAGGCCGGATTATTTCATTAAACCCGGCTGAGGTCATTCGTAATCCGGCGGCGATCATTAATAAAGCCGAACAGCTTGCACAATAATCCTGCGTAAAATTGCGTTTATTTTTCGCAGAAACCAACGTGCATAACAACGTTAAATAAATTTCTGTGACCTCCGTTATTTCTGTGTACAGGCAATTATGCCTGCGGATTTATTCGACCATAGCACTGCGATCGCGGAGATCGGGAGGAATAAAAATGTCGGATACGATGAAAACCATTAAGGATGATTTAGTCAAAGCATTCAGCACCGGGGTGTCTTATATGATGCCGGTGGTGGTGGTCGGCGGGATCTGCCTGGCGCTGTCGCTGGTGGGTGGAGAGCCCACGCCGGGCAAAGGCATTGTGGTCACCAATCCATTCCTGCTAAACCTTGGAGCCATCGGTAGCGCCGGGCTGGGCATGATGATCCCGGTGCTCGCCGCCTATATCGCCTATTCCATTGCTGGCAAACCGGGCCTGACGCCAGGCTTAGTCACCGGATTTATGGCTGCCACGCCGCTCGGCGAAGCGCATGTGGTCACCGGCTTTCTCGGTGCGATGCTGCTCGGCATCCTGAGCGGCTACGTCGCGAAATGGGTCAAGACCTGGAAGGTCGGCAAAGTGCTGATGCCGGTGATGCCGATCCTGATTATCCCTATCGTTACCAGCTGCCTGGTCGGCATGCTTTATTTGTACGTGCTGATTGGCCCTATCGGTATGGCGATGAAATGGCTGGTGGCCATGCTGTCGAATATGCAGGGCGGCAGCGGCCTGGTGCTGGGTTTAATCCTCGGAGCAATGGCTGCCTTTGATATGGGCGGGCCAGTGAATAAAACCGCGACGGCATTTACCCTGGCGCTGATGGCCGAAGGGATATATGGCCCGAACGGTGCCTATCGTATCGCCTGTGCTATTCCGCCGTTGGGTATTGCGCTCTCAACGTTAATTTCGCGCCGTAAATGGGCGGAAGATGAAAGACGCATGGGCACCTCCGCCGCGTTTATGGGCTTAATTGGTATCACCGAAGGTGCCATTCCTTTTGCAGTGAAAAACCTTAAAACCGTTCTCCCCTCAATCATTATTGGCAGCGCCGTGGGTGCCGGTCTGGCGATGATTCATGGCGTGGAATCTATGGTGCCGCACGGTGGCTTAATTGCCATTGCTGGCGTGAATAAAGGCGCGATGTGGTACGTCATTGATATGGCCATCGGCGTCATTGTTACGGCTGTATGCCTGCATATTCTGCGACCCAACATTAGCGAAGTCGTTAAAAAAGAACCCGCTAAAAAACCTGTCACTTCCGATTTAAATAAAGCGTAAGGAGTTATTATGAAAAATACCATGAAACAGTACGTCGATTATATTGTCAACGGTGGAAAATCAACGATGCTGGGTATCGGACCCATGTCACCTGCGCTTATTCAGGCGTGCTTTGAACTGGGTAAAGAAAAAGATCTGCCATTGATGTTTATCGCCAGCCGTAATCAGGTTGATGCCGATGAATTTGGTGCAGGTTATGTCAATAACTGGGATCAGTTCCGCTTTGCCGCAGATTTAAAAGCAATGGCGGAAAAAGTTGGCTTCGATGGCGACTATTTCCTCTGCCGTGACCACGGCGGCCCCTGGCAGCGTGACAAAGAACGTAAAGACCATATTCCGGAAGCAGAAGCCATGGAACTGGCGCGCCGCTCCTATCAGATTGATATGGATGCCGGTTTCGACCTGTTGCACATTGACCCGACCAAAGACCCGTATGTCGTGGGGAAAGTGATTGATATCGAACTGGTGCTGAGCCGCACCGTCGAACTGATTCGCTTCTGTGAAGAATACCGTAAGGCCAACAACCTGAAAGAGTTTTTCTATGAAGTCGGCACCGAAGAAACCAATGGCGGCCTGACCGATATCAGCGCTTATGAAGGCTTTATTGTTGAACTCAACAAACGTCTGCTGGCCGCCAGCTTGCCACAACCGTTATTTATCGTCGGCCAGACTGGTACGTTGACGCGCCTGACAAAGAATGTCGGACATTTTAACGATAAACAGTCGGCTGAACTCTCGGCAATCAGTACCCGCTACGGTGTGGGTTTAAAAGAGCATAACGGTGACTATCTGCCGGATGACATCCTGCTGAAACACCCGGGCCTGGGGATAACCGCGATGAACGTTGCCCCGGCGTATGGCACCATCGAAACCCGCGCCTACCTCAAACTGGCCGAAGTAGAAAAAGATCTGGCGGCCAAAGGTTTTATCCAGTCCGCTTCTAATCTTAAAAATGTACTGACCCGTGAGTGCGTGCTGAGCCACAAATGGGAGAAATGGATGACCGATGAGCATAAAAACAAATCTGAAGAACAGATTTTTAATGAGCCGGAATTGCTGAAAGAAATTCTTGAACTCAGCGGTCATTATAATTATGAAAAGCCGGATGTCGTGAAAGAAATGAAAACCCTGTTCGCTAATTTGCGCTCTTTTGGCGTGGAGCCTGAGCGTTACGTAGTGAACAAAATCAAAGACATGATCCAGAATGAAGCGGAATGCTTCAATATGTCAGGTCTGACCTCACGCGTCGCTCAAGCAAAATAATCTTTTGACGCGATTAATAACCGGGAAAAGGATGTTCCCGGTGATCCGGCTAAACAAATTACCGAGGTAAAGATTGTGAACCAGCTTGAACAATTAAAGCAGCGAACCATTATTGTCGCCGACAGTGGGGATATTGATAGCATTCTGGCTTATCAACCCGAAGATGCCACCACCAACCCGTCATTAATTTATAAAGCAGCGCAGCTGCCGCAATATCAACAGCTAATAAAAGATGCGGTCACGGCAGTAAAGACGCGTCAGGCTGGCAAGGAAGCCCACCCCTCAGCTATTGCCGATTATCTGGCTGTCAGCATTGGTGCACTGATCCTGAAAAGCGTACCGGGACGTATTTCAACTGAAGTTGACGCGCGGCTCTCTTTTGACACCGAAGCCAGCATAGGTAAGGCGCGAGAATTGATCGCACTCTATGAAGAGAAAGGTATCACTAAAGATCGCGTCCTGATCAAACTGGCCGCGACCTGGCAGGGAATTCGCGCCGCTGAAGTGCTGGAAAAAGAGGGTATCAATTGTAATCTGACGCTATTGTTTTCTTTCGCCCAAGCCCGGGCCTGCGCCGATGCAGGCGTTTTCCTGATCTCGCCTTTTGTCGGACGTATCTATGACTGGTACAAAAAGAATAAACCGGACACCGTTTTTACCCTCGACAACGATCCGGGGGTTGAGTCAGTGCGCAATATCTATCATTTCTACAAAATGCATGGTTACCAGACGGTGGTGATGGGTGCCAGCTTCCGCACGCCAGAACAGGTGCTGGCGCTAAACGGCTGCGATCGCCTGACGGTTTCTCCAGCTTTGCTGGCACAGCTTCAGCAGAACGAAACGGCAGTTCCTGCTCCGCTCGCCTACGAAGGTACGCGCCACCCCAAACCTGATGCCATCAGCGAAGCAGAATTTTACTGGGCACACAATCAGGATGCGATGGCAGTCGAAAAACTTGCCGAGGGTATCCGCCTGTTTGCCATTGACCAAAATAGCCTTGAGACGTTACTCACACGGTATCTGTAAACCGCCAGTCATGGCCCCGGCAATTGTCGGGGCCATACTTATTGCAATGAAAACTTAGCTATTACAACATCCTTTGCAACCATCACATCCCGCACTATTTCCCGGTACTGGAATATTAAGTCGGTGTTCTTTTATCCGTTTGCCCCATTTACGCAGCAACACAATGATTACCACATTCACCACAATGACGCTGAACAGGCAGATTGCGCTGTAGGCCGGATGCGTACTAAAGGTCACGCTTTGATAAAACAGGGTGGCAAGAGAAAACGCTACATTCAGACCCCAGAAGAAAGAGAACAGCATCCAGTTTCTACCCGCTTCACGCGCAATCGCCCCCATTACCGAGACACAAGGCACATACAGCAGGACGAAAATCAGGTAGCTGTAGGCGGCAAGCACGCTGCCAAATTTCGCGCTCATCACCCCCATCTGTCCGGCAGCCATCTCACCATCGCCCTTACTGGCTTCGATCGGGTTGGCTAACGCTCCCAGACTGACTGCGGCTTTCAACCCTTCCCAGGTTGCGGTCAGTGAACCTGACAGTTCCGTCAACAGATTAAACTCCTCAGGGTTGAACCCACCACTTTGCACATCTTCACCGGTGTACAGGCTGTTAAGGGTCCCTACCACCACCTCTTTTGCCATGATGCCTGTCACCAGCCCTACCGTGGCCTGCCAGTTATCATCCGTGACCCCAATGGGTTGGAGAATCGGCGTAATCACTTTGCTGGTCGCTGCCAGCGCAGAATCGTTGATGTTATTCACCGTGTTGCCGTTAAACGAGAAGCTGCTCAGTACCCCGATAATCATACTGACAAGGATAATCACCCGGCCCGCGCGGATAATGAACATCTTCAGGCGTTGCCAGGTCTGAATCAGCAGGCTCTTCAGGTGCGGACGATGGTAAACCGGCAGCTCCATAATGAAAGGTGAGGCTTCGCCCCGCAGTAACGTATGTTTCAGGGTCAACCCGGTGATGATCGCCACAGCAATCCCCAGCACATACAACGAGAACACCAGGCTGGCACTGTGAGCACCAAAAAATGCCGCAGCAAACACGGCAAAAATCGCCAGACGCGCACCGCAGGACATAAAGGGAGCAATCAGTACGGTAATCAGGCGTTCACGCGGCGTATCCAGCGTACGCGCGCCCATCACTGATGGCACATTGCAGCCAAAGCCGACAATCAGTGGCACAAACGATTTACCCGGTAACCCCAATGCCTGCATCAGGCGATCCATTACGAAGGCCGCACGCGCCATGTAACCGGAATCCTCCAGAAAAGACAGGAAAAGATACATCAGGCCAATCTGGGGAATAATCGGCAGTACCGTATTGATACCCGCACCAATGCCCTGCGCGAGAAATACGGTCAGCCAGTCGGGGAAATGCAAGGTGTAGCCAAGCCATTGCGTGCCGTGGATAAACAACGCGACCGAGCCACTATCAAACACCGGTTGCAATGCCGCGCCGATATTAATCGACAGCACAAACATCAGGTACATGACACCGAGGAATATCGGAATCCCGGCCCAGCGGTTAAGCACGACCTTATCGATCAGGCCAGTAAGCTGGCCTGGTGCGGACTGATGGATATTGCTGACGCTGGTGCAAAGTTCGGTAATCGCACGGAAACGATAATCGGCAATGATCATACCCGGATCGCCACCGGCTTCTTTGTTTATCTCCGGCAGATGTTGCACCACACCGGAACAAATTTTCTGGCTGTTGAGATCTCCTTCCAGCAGCTGCAATGCCAGCCAGTATTGCTTTTGTTCCGGAATAGCAGACGGCATCATGGAGCGCAGTCGGGTGATCGTGGCTTCAATTTCAGCCGGATACGTCACCCATTTTATTGGTGCGAGATGATGGTGACTGTCGATGGTCTCTTTAAGCCTGGCAATCCCTTCGCCGCGCGTTGATGTCAGAGACACCACCGGACAGCCCAGTCGGCGGGAAAGCCCATCAATATCGATGCTGATATTCTGACTGGCGGCAATATCCTGCATATTCAGCGCGATAATGCAGGGAACGCCTAATTCCAGCAATTGCACCGTCAGAAACAGGTTATTTTCCAGATTCGACGCATCCACAACATTGATCACCAGGTCGGCCTGATCGTTAAACAGGTACTGACAGGCAATGCTTTCATCTATCGAGGTATCCGCCGAAATGGTGGTCAGCGAGCGCGTACCGGGTAAATCAATCAGATGCACATCGGATGAGGCCGTAAAAAATTGCCCTTCTTTGCGTTCGACTGTCACCCCAGCCCAGTTACCCACCCGCTGCCGCGCGCCTGTAAGCTGGTTAAATAAGGTGGTTTTGCCGGTATTGGGGTTGCCAATCAAACCAATGATTAATTTCTTCATGCGGTCATTTCCTCAAGAAGGATGGCCGCAAGATCCTGCTGTCGTACTGCCAGGCTGATGCGCCGCGTGCGAATTTGCACCGGGTCCCCCATCGGGGCCACGCGGATAACTTCGATAAGCGCGCCAGGGAGCATACCCATCGCCAGTAGCTTTTGCCGCCAGGCGGGATTAATCGGGCTTTTGTAGCCTGCAATCCGATAAACGCGGTTCGTTTTAATATGCATATCATCAGCCAGCTCAGTAACAAGGAGCTGATGATTATATAAATGATAACCATTCCCACTTTTGATCTAAGATCAGGTTATGGCGAACAATCAGGCTTTAACTTCAATGGCGGATTAACAACCGGTAATTTCTCACGTCATGCCAATGATGCCGTTTAATTCTGAAAACATCTGATTTTTCTGATATTTTCATATAGAATCACTAACGGCGCAGATGTTGAGTTTTGGCATGTTAATCTGTTGACTCAAAGTATGTTGTAATTATGAAACATCTTGTATCCGACATCGGATCAGATCACAGCATTAAATTATCGGGAGTGATAACTCAGTTCACATCTCAGGTCAGCCATCACCCGTATTTTATCCGGACAACAGGTCCCTAAAGACAGGAAGCTTTATTATGCCGATAGATTGAATTAAAGGACCCGCAACAAGCCATGCATCCACCTCAAACATTGCAACCGACGAACAGATTGCCCAACCGACAAATCTTACCGAAAAAATCAAATAGCACCTGGATACCGGACGACCAAAGTCCTTTTTTATCCTCGCCTTCGATTTTGATGACTGAAGTGGTCAACTAAAACTGGCCACTGCTTTAGAGTTTTTCCAGTATCGACTTACAGTTTCATTGTGCGGTAAGCCACCATTATATTCATGCGGCCTTAGCGTAAATAACCCACGATATAATCGGCTATTACAAATAGGCCTCACTCTAGTTCATGCACCCAATTACAAGAACCTACGCCTTTTTCAGCCTCTGGAAGAACCGCTCCATTGGGCTGTTATCCGAGCAGTTTCCACGTCGACTCATGCTCTGCTTGATCCGGCAACGCTACAGTAATCGCCTGAACGGCCTGCTTGTGTTGTGGGCACCCTGGACGCGCTTCTAATAGTCAAGGCGTTATCTGAATGCTGCAGACCTGACTGTTTTGATTACGTAGTAATGTATAAACTTTGCGTGAAATATAACGCTTCAAGCAGCCTATTGCTTCCATTTTGTATGCCCTTCAACCACTCATCTGTCTGCATACTCCCTGGTTTTTGCTTCAGTTCGTAAACGACCGATGGCGATGATGTGAAGTGCACTATTCACTGCACGATCTCCACCTCGGTTAAGTCGGTAACGGTTCGTTTTTCCAGAAGAGACTGGAGCTGGGCTGACACCACACATTGCTGCAAAACCTGTTTCAGATGGTAGTCGTTAGGGATTGTCTCCGGTAGTGATCAGCGACTACGAAGCGCTTTCGTACCCAATTGTATTACGTTTAATCAGGTCAGGCGTCAGCTCGTCAACAATAGCCGCAATAATGACATCCAGATCAGCGATTTCGTCATGTAACTCGAGATAGCCTCGAGCCAGGGATTTTAATGCAATGCGATGCGATAAACGTTCGTAACATCGCGGTATTCACTGGCATCTGGCATCTGGCATCCAGGAGCCCAGTGTTCTGATAAACTGCATGCGAGTTATATTTCTGAGCAGTTCACGTAGTTCATCCGGTGCAGAGATAATATTGGAATGAATAATCCGAAGAGCGACTCTGCGGGCAGATATCGCTGTTTTTCGGCAAGTTTTAGCACCCGTAGAGACTCAATCATTCCATCACGTGTTTTTGGCGTGACTGTCCGTATTTCCGAGAATGCAGCATGAGCGGCGGACTCTGCACCAATAGTGTCGCTTTTACCACGCCTGCGTCGCTCCATGCAATCGGGTGCTGTTACCTCAAACACTTCTACTCCGGCTTTGTGTAAGTAACGCAGCAGTTCTGAGCCGTAGGTTCCTGTGCACTCAACACCAATTCTCTGTATTGAGCCAAAAGTGGCCATCCACGCCAGCATCTGGCTGTATCCCTGTCGTGTTGTGGCGAAATACTCCGTTTCGGGGACTTTGTTGTTTTGATTCATTACAGCGAACAGTGGCGTCAGTATTTTCATCATTCATGGCTGATCACCTGTCAGGAAGACATGATTGAAACCGCTGACTGATAACCCGGACAGGACAGTAACGAGATACGATGTCAGGTCCTTCTTGAATCATGCGAACCGGTGAGGAGATACCTCGTATAAAGAAACCTCCGGCAACCGACGAATCAAGGGCAGGACACAAAAGGTAGACCGCTGTCCGAGTGAGGATGCGGGAAGATCTTCACTGCCTCAGTAATCACATCAATCGGCTCAGACAGCTCAATGAAGAAAACTGACATTGGTATTATTACTATCGCTGTGGAACATCACCCCAGTTGGTTTTCCCCGGCGCTCCCAGGCCATTTCCAGCGATCTAATGGTAAGTTTGCAGTCAGGTGAGAATGACATTGCTCAGCCAACGGGTTTTCTGGCGAACAGGTCTAGAACAACGGCAAGATACGCACAGCGTTTTCCCGTCCAGATATAAATTACGTCGCTACACCATAATTAGTAGGACTCTGTGACCGCGAACTGACGATAAAGGTGGTTCGGTATAGCAACATTCTCCTGTTCGCCTCGTTTATACCGGTGTATTGGCTGTCGGCAGCTTACCAGTCACAGCTCTTTCATGAGTTTGCCAGCAAGCCATCGCCCCATACGGAAGCCCCTAAGCGTTGCTATAGTGGCAATGCTCCTTGCACCGACAGAGCCATGGCTGATGCTGTGTAACTCCTACACCTAGCTACACAGCGCTGTCAGCCTGATATCCTGTTCATCAGGACGACTTTTCCAGTATTTGTAGCTGCTGCGGTAAACCCCAAACACATGGCAGAGTGTCGCCACAGGATAACGCGCTCTGAGATTCCCAATTAACGAGAACTGTTCAGAGAGTCTGACATCTAGAGCCGGTAGCCTTTTTCAAGATGTCGTCTTTTTTAAGATATCTTCTCCATTTCAATAGGTTGAAGTTTTTTCTTTAACTCACGTATTTCAATCTGTCCCAGTGTTATCGGCGAAGCTTTGGGCGTTTTGCCCTGACGTTCATCACGTAACTATTTTACCCAGCGCGTCATGGTAGAAAGTCCGATATCCATCGCTTTAGCCGTTTCAGCAACAGTCTAATTCTGATCGACAACAAGCTGGGCGGATTCGCGTTTAAACTTTACACTGAAGTTTTTTTTCATTGGGGCACCTGTTTTGTTCTGAGGTGAGCATATCACCTCTGTTCAGATGGCTAAATTCGGTAAACCGTTACAGCCTGAGTGAATTGGCCATTCTCTTTAATGAGTTTATTTCGGAAAAAGTTGCAGTTGCAGAAAAGCCGCTGGCGCAGAAAGCGGAGGCGGAGGAAGAGAAAAAATCAGCCCTGAAAATCTGAGTCCGGACTGGACAAGACGCCCGTTTTTTTATTTCACTCTTCCGAAGGTGTTATCAGTATTACCGTACCTCCAATACCGCCCTCCCCTTTACTGCTCCGAACACCATCACTTCCCGGATAAAAACATCTACGTCCCGACACCGGTTTACTTCAACGTCATGACAGGCGAATAAAACGTTTTGCAATCCGTGCAATGGCTGAGCATGAAGAATCACAGCATAAATCCCGGACGTGAACATAACGAAATATACCTGGAAGACCGGAAATCCCCGGAGGGACTCCTGAGGGGAATTATAAGATACTGACAGTAACAATATTTCTTCAGAGACTCACTGTTTTCTGAGCCTCTTTTTCCGATGGCAACAGCATGCCTGTGAGAGATTACGGGGTAAAATGATGGCCGTTTTTATACGCTCTCAAATGAATAATAAAAAAACCGCATCAGCGCAGGCTTAACCCATAAACATCCGTGAACAGATTTCTGGTCCTCGATTAGGAAATGTTTGTTTTCAGCTTTATCTTCAGCGGCATGCATTCCTGAAAGGTTACTATCAATACTCGCTTCCAGTCCGGTTTCCACATCCTCACCCCCGCATGCGAAGATGCATTTCAGAAATGCATAGCCATCATGATGCTGATACCCTCACGGCACCCTGACACCTTACGAATTAAATCCCGGTTGTAACCACCAAGGTCGAATTTATTCCCCTCCCCTGATGTTTTTAACCATCAGGCCGATGCCGATCAGTTCATTGACCATTGAAGAGAAATTTACATCGCCATTCGTTGCACCATCCTGTATCTCAATTTGCACCAGGTCCTGAACTTCCCTTTCGGTTTTCTCTTTAAAGTAAATATTTCTTCTGGCCATACCATTATCCTTACTGCCTGAGCAGGGTATTACCTGCACAGTGACTGATGAATATTTCTGTTTTTTACTTCCGGGACAGACTGCGGAATACGTAAAATCGCCATGTTGCTTTTTTATTATTCTGTCGGCAGTCACTGTGTGTCAATCCGGCACTGTGTATTAATTTTCCGGGGTGTGCTAATCCGGCACTGCACGCGGTTTATATGTGTGTTAATCCGGCACTGTAATCCGTTTTTATGTGTGTTAATCCGGCACTGTAACCCGTTTTTATGTGTGTTAATCCGGCACCGCCCCCCGTTTTCATGTGTGTTGATCCGGCACTACTGACGCAAAAATCACGCATAACACACTGATTTAAATACATAGCTACAATTAACACACCATACAGTGCCGTTTGCAGTGCCGGATTAGCACACAATCCGGCACTACACTAGCACACAATCCGGCACTGCATTAACACACTATCCGGCACTGTAAAGTGTGTTAATTAACACACCTCTTGTCTCATACAAGTCAAATGTGGTAAATAATCACAACTAACATCATGTTTTAAAAACAAAAAACTGCAAGATAAAATCTTGCGTAGGGTGTGATTAAATCTTTAACCAAAAAGTGGCTTGTGAAATAACCCTATTTCCATCATTCTAAATAAACCGAGACCATCGTCAGATACCACCCCCATAGCGCTGCGTGCGCGTCTGTAACGAATTATCTTTCGCAGGTTGACCTGAGTGGGTATTTTGACGAAAACGCCACATATTCCTTCCGCGCATTCTGATGAGATTAACTTTATGAAATGGCTAACTGTAACTGGTTTTATCACAATATTCTGAACTCAGGCTGAACCGGAAATGTGCTTCAGAAAAGCTAGACATGAATAAGGTATGGATCCATAAGAACACCAGAAATATAAAAAAGTGTTCTCAGTGCATGGGGGAATAGTTTAGTTCAATCTAATCATCAGATAAATAATCAGACAAAACGTATGAACTTACATAAACATCAGTTCACTTGAATATAATCAGCATGTCAATATCAGAAATAACACTTAACAGTATTACATACTCCATCAGATAAAGAACCTCCCGCATTTTTAATATGTAGCTTGCATCAAATCGTTTTTTAAAAGCACTTTACTCATCTTATCATAAGATTAATGAGATAATTATAAAAAAGACACAAACCAAGGATGGTGGAGAACTTTTTATTTCTCAGAAGAGAATAATTTTGAAGAAAATATAGAAGGAATCTCTGTACCGAGTTTAGTCACTGATAAAATTAGTCTGTTTGATAAGCATGAACCTTCAGTGACACTTAATCCTAAAAATAAACGCAGTCATCACGGCAATCGAAAAACTTTCGACAGCTTGCTATTTTAGCGATGAATAATTAACACTGCGAGTCAGCATATCTACGAAGACTTTATACACATTGTTTGGATACTTTAAGTTAAATCTTAAAGTTGGCCTAACTGCACCATGAAGAATACACTAAAAGAGGAAATGGCTCCCACGGAAGCCATTTGATTAAACTTAGCCTCTGAGTTTCGCCCCTTTGACACTTTCAAGGACCTGCTTAATCGCCTCTTCGATTTTATCCACCGTGTCCTTGGGTAACCGGACAAATTCATAGCTGACAGAACGTTTTTCTGTATTCACTTTACGACGCGCCAGCAAGTTACGGTCTTCGAAGTCAGCCAGTTTTTCCGTGGTAAGAGGCTTCGGCTTTTTGGGTACCAAGTTGCGTTTGGCTGAACGAAAATAACTGAGTATCTCTGTTTTTTGCTCATCCGTGGTCATCCTGTCATTGCGGTTTACACTCATCATGGTGCGAACCTGTTCAGCCAGATCACTGATCTCAACGCTTTCTGCCTTGGCGTTATCTGTCACATCAAGCAACAGTTGATAGTCAGGCAAAGTCAGTTCGGAGACCACCGGAAATAATGCAATCAGCTCAGCAGGAACAGAAGCAGCCTGAAACGCACGGGTAACTTTAGCGTTTGAGATCCCTTCCACTTTTGCAATATCGCTTTTGCTCATGCCATTTTCATTCATGATGGCAAAACGTAATCCGAGTTCCCGCAGATTGTGTTCTCTGGCTGTCTGAATGTCAGCCGCTAACTGACGTGCATCACTAATATCCAGTTCATCGGCAGTAACCAGCACTTCAAGACTGGCTTCTGCAAACAGACAAGCTGCACGGCGACGTGAACCGTCCATAATCTCGATGCGTCCATCTTTAACCCGCCCAATTGCGGGAAAGAACTGCTGCAAACCAATGGTACGGATGATGTCTTTAACAGATTCTTCTGTCAACGTAGTCTGATCGCGGCCATTGACCTGTGGGTCAACATAGGTTCTCTGCTCAATATCGCCATGCGGAATGAGCTGACGGGCAAAAGTGGCTGTTTTGCCCGATTTTAATGTGAAAGTTCGTGAAGTATTGCTGCTGTCAATAAAGCTAGCAATTGCAGTCTGGCCCATGGTGCGGCCGATACGTTGTACCGTCTTATGAGTACTCACAGTGTGCTCCTGATGTATTCAATGCGGTCGAAAACTGCACGAGAAAATTGCTCTGCTTCATACTTGGCTTTTCGGAGGGCATCAGCACTACCCGGATAAGAAATAGGATTGGCACTGATAACCGTATCAAATGATTCGCCGCATCGCTCAAAACCATCAAGCCGCGGTAGAGAGGCATCAAGCATAGATTTAGTAAACACTTCTCGCGCGTAGCTCTGAGAAGTTAAATGATCATGTTTCGTCGTCATTTTCGACATAAAACCAATATTGGCTTTTAATCGTGGTTCGACACCTTCTTTTTCAATACGCTCCAGCATTTCAGGCAAGCGGGTCAGATACTTCATTGTGGAATGAAAATCGACCTGCGCTGGTGGAGTCGGAGTCAACAGGATATCGCTGGCAGCAATGGCGTTAAGCATGAACGAATCAAGATGTGGGCCAGTATCGACAAAGATAAAATCATAGTCATCGGCAAGTCGATCGATTACATTTCTGCGCAAAACTTCAGACGGTGCAACCCCCGGCAGATATTCCTGCACTAGAGCCTCCCAGTCACTTGCTACAAAACCATCATCAATTGAGGCGGGCATAACATCAACGCCGGGCATCACTGTTGGCTGAATAAACTCGCTATGTAACTGCTCGCGACCAAGATCGTTCAACATAGCTTGGGCAGCAGTTTCTGCTTTGGAGCCAATGCTATTTTTATGGCTTAAGAACATGGTGCTTGAAGCCTGAGGATCAAGATCGATGACAAGGATCCTTAGATCATTGTGCAGCATAGCAGGATGAGCACGCATTCCATGCGCGAGCGTCACGGTGCTGACCGTTTTGGATACACCTCCTTTCAGGTTAACGACGAACACAACGAAGGGACCTTTATGCTTATCACGGTATTTAGGTACTTTGCGGTGATGATAAATATCGATAACGTTCTGCAGGCTAAGCGCATATTGTGAGGTACTGCCGGTTTGCTTTTTCCCAAACTCATAGCCAGCTCCCTCCATATCACTTATGGCTGCGACAACAGCGTGCTTACTGAGCAGTGGAAAATTGGCAACAGCGTTGCGTGAATACGTTTGATAATAACCAGTCTGATTAAATTCAACCCGTTGTTGTTCAATATGGTTGCTAAGTCCCTGCAACATACTGTTCGCTCGCTTCGCTGTCTCCAGCACATCGCCGTAATCACGCTTCATAAGCACCTCAGTAATAATGTCTTTTTGAATACTACACAAAAAACCGTAATCTGCCAATTTTTCAGTAAAAAACCTAAAAACTGGATTTTTTCTTCATCGATGGATTTATTTCACAAAACTGAGATTATGCCAATAAGGCTGCAGACCTATCGCAATCGCGAAGTTTCTCACCATACTGTCATGTCATTGATTATTAAGGATAAATATCGGATTTCGGATTTATTTCAGCCGCCTGGATATCCAGCACAATTACTAAATCCGCATATTTAAAGGAACACTACGTACAAATTATCAACATTTTAAAATCAGACCTTTTTGAGTTTTATTTCTGATCTGCATGCGAAGAGGAACGGAATGATTACTTAATGATCATCACATCAACGCATCTCTGTCATTCTGCATGTCCAGAGGAACAAAAATCGGGTCAGGCTAACCCCTCATCAACCGATTTTGCATGTTCAGAGGAACACTCCGGCAACTGAATCCACAACCCACCCGAGGAATTGCCTCAATCTGCATATTTACAGGAACACTTATCACTTTCGCCCAGCATGTTTAGAGGAACACATGCCGTATAATGCATTTTTAGAGGAACGTGACCATCTGATAAACAGCATATTTAGAGGAACACGCTAGAGATTTTCGTATCATATTCAGAGGAACAAGCTTCTCTGAAGTTGCATGTTCAGAGGAACATCATTATCAGATGAATGCATATTTAGAAGAACGCATCTGATTTTATTGATAAAAATTTATCGCACAGTAATCAGTTTTAAAGCCCCACCTCGGTTATATCTTGTACAAGACAAGAGTCCTGCATGTTTAGAGGAACACCACTACTGGAACTCACTGCTACATGTTTAGAAGAACATCTGTTGAGAAACCGCTGCATCTTTAGAGGAACACCTGGGATAAGGATTAGCATGTCTAGAGGAACAGCTTGCAACATCAGCATCATTAGAAGAACGCCAGATCTTTTTGCACCCCATAAACTGTCAGTTCATAAATTGATTTGCATGTTTACGGGAACGGCGATTATCTCATACCAGCAGCACAGGTATCAAAAGCGACGGATGCATGTTTAGAGGAACACTATGCAACTCATCGCCAGCATGTTTAGAGGAACATAGCATCTGAAACCAAATGCATGACAATAATCTCATATTTCGTTGATTACAAAGATGCTTTCTGCATGTTCAGAGGAACGCCCTGCCCTCTCTAGGATGACTGGCAGCAATATTTACTAATGCATGTTTAGAGGAACACTGAGGGAAACATTGAATAATATAGCAAGCTTTCGCTTGCATATTTAGAGGAACATAACGGATTTATATTGAAAAAACAGTCAATTGCGCTTAGTAACACCAATACACTGATGTTTAACAATGCTGTCTTGAAGCCTAAACTTCATTGTTCTCAGAAAGATCCGGATCCCGGGATGTGATCGTAAAGTAGATCCTTTTCTTACCCTGAACTACTTTGTAACCTTCGGTATATGTTAGGTATTTAACGTCCTCCAACAGCTTCATAGCTTTCCTCACTATCATCAGCTGTTTACGCGGCTCAGAACGCATGTTAAGCCGTTCCTGAATTCGTTCGAAGGTAACAATCTGAACTTTGTTTGGAACGTTTGGCAGGCCTTCCAGGAACGTATATATGGCCTTAGCAACCTCATTGCGCTTAATGGCAGGAAATACCTTGAGTTTGAGCACGCGTTTGAGGTCGATGTTATAGAGATCTCTAAGTCCAGGATTGTACTCAATGATGACCTGATTTTTAGCGGTATCCACCTTGGAAAAGTTGATAAGGTGTGTGGTAGCACTCACGATATCTTCGCCATCCTCCTTGTACACATGGATTGAAGTTTGGGTGATTTTACGCAGTGATTTAGCAATCCGCTCCTTCAGATTTTTATTGACCTGCCGTGAGTTGAATTCACAAAGACGCGCAAACTCGGTGAAAGGTAACGTAACCTTACCCTCTTTCATCTCAGTGTGGGTTAAGGCAGAAATGATGGCCACCCAGGTGCGAAAATCGGTGTCCATGTCCAATTTAGGGCCATTAATGGTAACTTTGTTGTACCCTTCCTTGTTAACAATTTCGAGGTTACGGAACTCTTCTGAGGCATCCATCGAGCGATTGCCAACGCTCTTTTTTTCGATCAAGCCCACAGGGCTGAAGACACTTAAGCGCAGCAGTGATAGCGGCTGGATCGATTTGTTGCTTGTGGATGATATGTACTCAAGTTCACCTGTGGTTTTATTTTCATATTCGACAGTTAGACCTAAATCATTTATATCCTTAGACATTTCCTTTAACCTCCCCTGCCACAATTATCCACAGGTAAACGTTGCACTGCATATTCAGAGGAACGCTTTCTGCATATTCAGAGGAACACTACAGCATATCCAGAGGAACGCATAGCATTTTTAGAGGAACAAATTACATATTTAGCGGAACGGATCACATGTTTAGAGGAACAAATTGCATGTTTAGAGGAACAAAAGATGCTTTAACCACATGATAAATATAAACTTTCTGATGCTTAGATCTTTAAGATCTTTATAAAGATCATATATAAGATCCTTATTAGATCAATATAAGATCCAATTCATTAGATCTATCCTGTGGATAATGGGTAAAAATGCAATCAAAACTCATCCATGCCTCGATTTTTAACCTTGTCCTATTTAGGTTTTTCAGTACATCTTTATTTGTTTAAAAAACCTCCAAAAATTGATAATTGAATACGAATTCAAATTTTTAAATACTAGGTGTGAAAAGCAATCTAGTTAATTATAACTATATGATAATTAACATTTTTTAATGTTACACTGTAACATTTAAATCTAATCAACTTTTTATCAGTCAATCTAAAAAGATATTCAGGAACAATATTAGACTTAGAAAAGAGAATCATCATGTCAGCACAATAGTATTCTCAGGTGGATTTAAAGCCATTAGCATTAAAAATAAAATGGTCTTCTCATGATAAATCCCTTCCCTCTGCATTATTTGGAATACTATTTTTCTCTAAATTGCATATTAGTAAGCTCATTTTTATCATCAGTTACTGTTTTTCCTAGTTATATAATTCAATTATTGGATAATAATTCTAAGCTTCGGTTAAGATAACGTGTATTTTAGATCTCACCAGAGCGTAAGCCTAGTAATTAGATTTTAAATCGAGAAATAAATAGTTGATTTGATGTCTGAAGTATTAAACGTAACCTTAATTATCATTATTTAGATTTATGGCTGTGTAAACCTACTAAATAGTAATAGCCAAATATGATTGATTTGCAAACAAACATCGGACAATTGAATTGCAATTCAGGCCAAAATGAATACTTTTGGTAAAGCAAATCAATATGATGCTCCAGCTTTCTTTCTGGATGTTATTTTATTATCGTTAAACTATAAGATTTTCATCCCAAATAGTCACACACGCGATACTTTGTTACCAACGTATATGAATTTGTTCTTTTTAAAACGAAGCTGTTTAGAAGTTAAAATTACTTTTTATTTTTTGTATTCAAATAGATGCTTTTTTAATTCAATTTTATCAGTTCACCGATGGTGTTTTCAGGCTGAAAATTGTCAAAATATAGATATAAATCAATAAGTTATATTGATTCAATAATGGAGTTAGCTCAAATCTCTTGAAGTTCAGCCGATAAGGTTTATATAAAAATTACATTTCAAATTGAATAAATTTGAGTTACAAGCGATCCAACACAATTCTCAGATGGTGACTGCAGTTGTTCAATAGTAATAATATCGATAAATAACTAACCTATTTATATGACATTTACGTCAATCTACTCTACCAAAAAACGAAATCATTATACTTATTGCAATATAATGGTTGCGAATTTCAAGAAGTTGAATTTACTCAGAAGCGCAAAAAATCATTTCTACATTCAAATCTAAATATTTGAATGTCAATATCGCTAGTTCAAAAGGTATGTTCGTAATTTAAAGGCATAGCTATTAAAGAATTGGTGTTTTTTTTCAATTAAGATTTATAGACCAAATATTAACATATTAATCAAGAATATAGATTTAGATAAACATTTTAAGAGAGGGAAATATAGGATATTGATAAACATTTATATACGATAGGGAATAGAAACATTATATTCAAACAAGTTTTGGATAATATCTCTCAAACATGTGCATGTCTGCATAAAAGACAAACATAAAAAATAAATTTATTAAGTCGAAAAAATCCAAATTTTAGTGGCTTTTATAAACATGCTCAATTAAAAAACGAGATATCAGCCAACGAGCGTATAGGGACTGTTAAATCTCAATTGACAAATGTTTTTGTACTTCATATAGAAAATAAATTTTTTAGCTTTCTCATATCTTCAGTAAAAAACAACGACTAGTATAATTTTAAGCATTGTGCATATCAGCTCAGGAGGAAACCAATTTTTTATATTTTTAATTACATTTCACCAATTAAAAGGATGGTAAACAAACATTTACTTTAGATACTATAAAAAAGCAAAATACCTTTTTTCATAAGATGTGCAATAGTGGGCATTATTCCATTTACATGAGACACGCCCTTTGGAAGTTTTCAGGCTGAAAATTATAACTTTCTTCCTTATATTCAGTATCTTATGATGAGTCATAGATGGTGAAGACCCTCTTAACCGGGTAGCGCAACAGCTTAAATAACAAATGCAATCTCTGTCCAAGCGGTTAAAACTGGAACCAATCAGTATCTGTTTAAATGGAAGGGAGGATAACCAAAAACTTAGCAAAAGGCTGTAATGAATAATGGATAAATAGAAAATGAGAGTGTACATAGGGTACGTTAGTTTGGAAAACAAATACTATTTGTGAAACTTATGAGTTTCAAGTTTTTAAAAAAGAAAATATGATTTCATATTTCTGTATATATGAAATATAAACTTTCATTATTCGTAGCTGAATATATTGTGACACAGTGACTCTAATTTAATTAATTAGAATAGAGAATATTCATCATTGTACTTTGCGTGTATTTGAACAACTAAATTATTAAATAAGGACATAAAGAGATTGCAAAATTGATGTTCAAAATAAAAAAAATGAAATCTCAGCGGTGACCAAAAGAAGAACTAAAATCCTAATTCATTTTTATTAACTTAATACCAACGCATAGGTATTAGAGAGAAATAAGAGAGGTTTAAAACGAGGTGATCATAATTTCACAAGGTTTCTGATTTAGAATGGAAAACACTATAAACTGGAGTTTTCAGGATGAAAAAAGAAAGCTTTAAGATTATTTTTCAATGAGTTAGCGCGCTAGCAGTAAGGTGAAAATTTCAATGCGTTATACCACATAAAGTGTAGTTTGAATCGAACAATAACCATCAAGGCATGCAGGATGGGAAAGAGTAGGGATTATCAGAGAGATTTTATAACCAGATCTGCCAATATTGAGTTGAACATCAATACTAGTAAATATAGTAGTGATTTGCTCAAAACTAAAAAATATCGAAGAAATATTAATTTCGAAGCAATACAAAAACAAAAAATCTTCTTGTGTTTTTCCATTCTTAACGAATTAGCAATTCAAAACACGTAAAATCTCACCACAAAATAAAAAACGAATAAATGAATACCAATACGAATTATTAACTGCTTAAAATGCAGGTACATGAATAAGAAGGAATCATAACCAAGAGGTGTGGAGTACTGGTTCGTACTTGCAGCGTAAAGAATAATGCGTAAAATTAAGAATAAGACGTTATGCTGCAAATAAATAGGAGGATGAATATCGTCAGAGTAAGTCTACACTAGAACAAACGGATAATATGAGAATAAAGACAACTAAAGTTGATATATGATCATGAGCTAAGAGTAGGAGTGAAGATTTCTCAAACCTCATGTAAGCAACTTCTCTAAAATAGATCTTATAATTTATCAATTAATTTAAAATAACTAATATGAAAAAATATGGTGTGTCAGTTTTTATTGATTGAGGATTTAATTTGTACAATCAGTAAATAGAAGTCATTGCTTTCCAATTTTTAATAAGTTTATATTTATATAGCATAATACGTATAATGAAACACACAAATATTCACTTGTAGTCTTGGGTTAAGAGACTATCGAATGATAATAATCGTTTTACCGCCCTGATCAATATAGCTGAACCAGTGATCATTCAGGCACTCATATCTAAATCGTCCATTATAAATCTCAATAAATCCCTTCTGCGTCGGCTTGCCCGGATGGATAAATCGCAGTTCCACGCCATGCTCAAAGGCCCGTGATCATGCGACCGGAGGCAAGTGCCTCAATGACGAAGTCCATCGACCAGCTCAGGTTTGGTGCATCCGTGCGAAGAAGCGGAAACCGCCCGTTCGCCATCCCTTTACGGCGTCGTGTGTGTCTTACGCTCAAGTGGTTAAGGTGGTAAATGCGGTATACCCTTTGTGGTTGACTGCCGGATAATACGAAACAGGTCATCCCACGATGAGAATAGAAAGTCAGAGGGAATGCGATTAACGTCCTCAGTATTAACTGTATCATCCAGCCAAGACCCGCATTGATTAGTAAAAAAGAACACCCGCGGCAATGGCTTTGCCGTATAAACTTAACATCCACACGGTGTCAGTATTTCGCTAACGACTTCTGTCAATCGCCGTTGCCCTTTCGGCATTGTAAAGACTCATGTCATTCTTCCTTATTATTGTGGGAGAGGTTTTTATTAAATTAAATGTATGGTAATGAGATTCATTTTTCTGCTGATAAATTTTTAGTTGTATATTTGATGGTGTAATGCAAAAGTGATTACCCAACAATTATATTGAGTATTTCTCAAGGTTAAATAGAAGTGCTGACTTATCTAATCAGTAATTTCTTAGGTTAAGAAAGAAACCTCAGATGATAAATTCATCATATTTCATATTAAAGCAGAAGGAATATAAATATTGCCGGTCAGAAGGGACGGCATTCCGTCCCAGGTTAGGTCATGTATTCCAGGTGTACCCGATTTGGATGATACAGATCGAGGTGATGAATTATGAGGCAACATCAAGGCTTCGGAGCCATTCATGGGTACAGCACTGTTTGCAATAACGGACATTTTTATGACGCTGCCTCGCGATAGACATCGCTTGGGTCTTACTGTAAGCCGATCCTAGGAAATGACAGACACCTTTGACGACATACGGGCATTCTCTGGTATGGAGAATGTTGCTATCAAGATAGTAGAAGGCTGATTTTTCCATGATCTTACCTCAGCATCGAATTTAACGGTCCGTTTACATCTTTATGGATGGCATAGTGCTGAATACAAATGATGCAAGGTCTGACCTTACCGAAGTTGTTGCTTGTGACCTCATGCGCAATAACCTCCTGGTCATAGCAACCAATGAGAATCATCTCTTCACTATTGTTACGTAAGTGATAGGTGTTTTTATGTAAGGTGTGATAGCCAGCACTATCTTTTGAAATGCTGAGGTACCAGGTTCTGGTGTTCATTTTTTATACCTTTTCATGAAGTAATGAAGGGTCCTGATAAGATGTCACACCAGTTTTCAATGCGGAAGTACACAATAAGGGTAAATTTGAAAAATAAGATACATCTTATGGATGTTTGCCTTGTACTTATGATTTAGGTCTGATGTGCGTCACAAAAATTGAATATATTCAATTTCTAATTGCTTATGTGATGTAACGCTCATCGTGCTGTTACAGGACACATAAGTTGATAAGAACAGACGATGTGGATATCGCTGGCGTTAGCGTTGGTGTTATTGCAGTTCAGTAAAAAAGCAGCTGTGGGGCTGCTGTTGGTAACGGTCATTGCCGCAGCGGTTTCTGGTGTTCTCGACTGGTTGGCATTGCTTTTTCTAGTGGCACTCCTGTTAATGGGGTATGTCCGGTTGCGGTTTGGTGATAACAACATTGTGCTGCTGGCAACGGAGTTGCTGGTTTTGGCATTCGCCTGTGGCCTGATGATCCATTGGGTATTCGGATTTCATAACGTAAAAGTTATCGACCATGCCAGCGCCGGACCTGAAAGTACACCGTTCTCGATGTATTACAATTTTGACAAGGCATTGCTGCTGTTTGTGTTGCTTATAGCAATGCGATCTCTCTTTGTCTCGGCGACGTCTGATAAGCCCGCTAAGTGGCAGTGGTTGTTGCTGGTTGCCGCTGTTCCCGCGCTATTGCTGGTGGCAGTTTTGCTCGGGGGGTTAAAGCCGGAAAGCCATGCACCACACTGGTTATTCAAGTTTATCTTTGCGAACATCTTTTTCGTCTCACTGGCTGAAGAAGCGATGTTCTGCGGCTACCTGCAGCAGCGTCTGTCCGGTTTTATGCATTCGGTTCTGGCATTGTTTATCGCGGCACTGAGTTTTGGCGCAATGCATCTGGCCGGGGGGATTATGCTGGTTGTCTTTGCGGCTCTAGCAGGTGTTATTTATGGGCTGGCCTGGATGTGGAGCGGGCGGCTGTGGGTGGCGGTACTTTTTCATGCCGGACTCAATATTCTTCACCTGCTTTTCTTTACTTATCCTGCGGCAGCGCATGGGTAATAATCTGTGAAGGATGATTTCGCTGATGCACTTATAATTAAGTGCATCAGCGTTTCATCTATTGTTTATTTTATAAATTACATTGCCAGATAAATCATAATAAAAATCCGGTCAACTCCGTATACTGCCGCTATCTGTCATCACGACAGTGAATAATTAATGACCTATATCATTTGGGGATAACTTATGCTCATACGCCTGGCTTATGCCAAAAATAAAACTATGCCACTTTTATTCGCGACCACAGGCGCTGTCCTGCTGGCAATGGTTTTACTGTCACCGCTGAGAACGGTACATGCTGCAGATAAAACCGCAGTTAAAGTCGGTATTATGAGTGGTGAGGACGAAGATGTCTGGCGCGAAGTGGTAAAACAAGCTGCCAGCAAAGGGTTGACGGTTAAAACCGTGGTGTTTAACGATTACAACCAGCCGAATGAAGCGCTGCAAAAAGGTGAGGTGGATGCCAATGCGTTTCAGCACCAGCCGTTCCTTGATAATCAGATTAAAGTTAATCACTACGATATCGTGCGTGTCGGTGATACTGCCGTATGGCCGATCGGTCTTTACTCGAAAAAGGTCAAATCAGTGGCTGATTTAAAATCGGGTGCGGTGATCGGTGTCCCTAATGATCCGGCTAACGAAGCGCGTGGTCTGAACTTATTGCAACGGGAAGGCGTGCTAAAACTGAAACCGGGCGCAGGTATTTTGGCGACTACTGCTGATATCATTGACAACCCAAGGCATATTCAAATCAAAGAGCTGGATGCGGGCATTATTGGTCGTTCCGTACCGGATTTAGATGCCGCGATCGTGAATACCGATTGGGCGCTGAAAAGTGGCCTGACAAAGCAGGAGCGCATCGCTCAGGAAGGGATAAAAAATAATCCCTATAACAACTTTATTGCTGTGAAAAAAGAGAACGTCAACGTGCCATGGGTGAAAACGCTGGTGGCGTCGTATCAGAATGATGCCGTGAAGAAGGTGTTTGACCAGGTGTATAAAGGGACCGGGATCACCGCCTGGTAAAACAACCGACATGAGCGGTATTTGCTCATGTCGGACAGTTAGCGGTTTTTATGGCTGGTTGAAGAAATTCTCCAGCCATTTCTTATTTTGTGTACCAAATTGGATATTGGGCTATCCGGTGTAACAAAACCGATAGTTATTGCCCTTTCTAAAGTCTCCATTTTTGAGATTTCTCTCCTGCGAATAGTCAATATTCTTAATTGCCTTGGTGGAGTCTGAGGCAGCTTTACGTAACATGGCACAAAAAAATAGTTTCTTCCCTTCTAAGAAAGCCGCACACGGAAAAAAATTATCCTTCCGCCTGATTAATTACTTTGATTTACACCAGGTGGAATATATGGCTATCAATAATCTTCGCAACGCCAATACGTTGACAACGAATTCAAATGACACCCAGCCAGTCATGTTAAAAGCCTAGGCTAAACCCACCAGCGCGAATTCAGCAGCTGAGGCTATGAAGCGTTCGCCCCGGAAATTATAACGCTGAACTGGTGCCTGATGAAGTCCGCTGACGTCAGACATGACTGGACCCGGGATGCCTACATCAACAGCGCCCTGGCCCATATCATAGAAAGTGAACCGGAACTGGGAAAACCACTGGAGCGTAAGTCCGGCCTGGAACTGCTTGACCCAAAAAGCGGCAGGGCTATCCCGCTGCAGTCGCTGCACCTGTTAGATACACACAAGTTCGCGCAGCTCTGGGCAATTGATTCCGTCTACTGTGACGTGATAGCGACCGACATTGAAGCACTGTGGGGAGAAAATGCTGCCAATGCCGTTGACGCAGCGCGATATGTCTGGTTTACAGACAGGCTGGACAACCCCGGGGTTGAACGCTGTGGAAAAGCATCCTATGCCGATGCGCAGAGATATCGCGATTTTAAAGAGATGCTGAAACAGAAGCGCGCAGAAAGCAGCGAAAAGATCCGGCCTGACTTAAGCCCTGAGTCCGCTGAAGAAATGATCCAGAAAATCGTCAGCAACTGGAAAGACCAGAAATAGATGTTGCAGGAATTCCGCACGCTCGGGACTAGCAGGGAGCATGTGACGGCGATTGAGTCGGCAAAGGCAATACAAAGCCTGTCCGCGCAGAAGGCCAGACTGCAGAAACAGGTGAAAGCGGCCGCGGGTGATGCAGCAAAGGCATTAAATGGCATAGTCCGGGCGCTGACGCCGAATGATTCGGGGCGGACGGTTCCGATGGAGACGGGGGAACAGAAGCTGACTACCCGTAAAGTGGTGAGTGCAGCCTCCGTGCTTGCCGGTGCACTGCAAACTGCACAGGCGGCCCTGCTGAATAAAACACAGCTGAGAGCATCAGGTATTGCTGAGCAGGCAGCGGAAGTCTACGTCGCCCTGAATGCATCGGAGACAGCCCTGAAGCAGGCCACTGACACGATGAACGGGGCCATTGAAGCATCATACGGGGATAGCGATTACGACTGGATGCTGCCTTCAAAGCGGCCCTGCAAGAACACCATGAGCCTTTTAAAGGCGCCTGCCAGGAGATCGGAACAGCACTGAATCAGGCAAAGAACGCACTGACGGCGATCGGCAGTGCACCGGAGCTGTCGACGAAGCCGGGCAGACTCTCGGCGGCACAGGATGCCAATCGTTACGCAGCCGACGCGTTAACAGAACTGTGCTTTAACTTCAAAATGGCGAACGTCCTGGTCAGGGAGGAAAGTCTCCGCCCGCATGTCAGTGCGGCTGCGGCGTCGGTGTATGAAATGTCTGCGGTGCTGACGGATATGTAGGCGGCGTTACCGAATGCTGCGGTGTTCTTCAGCCATGGCGGCAACCGAGAACTGGCTGAGTTCACGGTGGATAAGCTGCGGAAGCTGGCAGAGTGCGCGAAAAATGCCACCTCGAAGCGCGGGTCATATGATCAGACAGCATAACCAGGGGGTTCTTGATCGCCAATATAAGCTTGACAAAAAACTCCCTGCTAATAGGGTCATAACAATACCTGACCAAAGATTTTCGAGGAGTAAATGAAGCGGATGGGGTGGCAATGAGGGAGAGAATGTCAATGAATGCTGGCATAGAATGTATCCTGCTACCCCGGATAATGCCGATTTCGAGGCTGCCGTCAGTGCCCGCGCGAAACGGCGGATGCCACGCAGCGCACCAGCCTGTACGGCAAGGGTGGTGCGTTGATGTATGTATTAGCTCAACCCCGCCCCTGCAAAAGCCTTGCTTACATAGAAGGTTTCTTTAATGCCGGTTTTCGCTTCGTATTGTGATTCCACTGCGGCTTTCACGGCTGGCACCAGTGCTTCGGGAACCAGTGCGACGATGCAGCCACCAAATCCGCCGCCGGTCATCCGCACGCCACCTTTCTCACCGATGGTCGCTTTGACAATCTCTACCAGCGTGTCGATTTGTGGCACGGTGATTTCAAAGTCATCGCGCATCGAGGCATGAGATTCCGCCATAAGTACGCTGATGCGTTGCAAGTCACCTTTTTCCAGCGCACAGGCGGCTTCAACCGTACGGGCGTTTTCGGTTAATACGTGACGAACGCGTTTAGCCACCACCGGATCCAGCTCATGGGCGACCGCATTAAACCGTTCGATACTCACGTCGCGCAGTGCTTTTACCTGGAAGAAGCGTGCACCGGCCTCACACTGCTCGCGGCGGGTGTTGTACTCGCTACTCACCAGTGTGCGTTTAAAGTTGCTGTTAATGATGATGATGGCGACATCGTCCGGCATGGAGACCGCCTTGTTGTCCAGTGAACGGCAGTCGATCAGCAGCGCGCTGCCTTTTTTACCCAGCGCGGAGATCAGCTGGTCCATAATGCCGCAGTGGCAGCCAACAAACTTGTTTTCTGCTTCCTGTCCGTTCAGGGCGATTTGTGTGCCGTCAAGCGGGAGATGGTACAACTGCCTGAAAACAGTACCGATGGCCACTTCCAGCGAGGCGGATGAGCTTAGGCCCGCGCCCTGTGGAACGTTGCCGCTGACCACCAAATCCGCGCCGTCAAAGTTCTTGTTACGCTTTTGCAGATGTTTCACTACACCACGCACGTAGTTTGACCACTGCTGGGTATCGTGGCTCACGATTGGGGCGTCCAGCGAGAATTCATCCTGCTGGTTGTCGTAATCGGCGGCGATAACGCGCACGGTCCGGTCCGGGCGCGGTGCACAACTGATAACTGTCTGGTAATCGATGGCGCAGGGCAGTACAAAACCATCGTTATAATCGGTATGTTCGCCGATCAGGTTTACGCGCCCCGGAGCCTGGATAGTATGTGTGGCAGGGTAGCCAAATTTTTCGGTAAACAGGAATTGTGTTTTTTCTTTCAGACTCATGATGAAACTCCGGGTTCGCGAAAACGGATGACTGACCGCGTGCAGACGCTCAGCCGCTCTTTCCTGCGGACATCAGGTTCTTGTTTACGCATCATTTGGCAGGGTGATTTCTGAACTGACACGCTGCTCCTGATCGTCAAAAATCATGCAGTTCTGGCTATCAAAAGCGAGCGTGATTTTTTGCCACGGGCGAAAACGTACATCGCCAGGCAGCAGGATTTTGATGTTGTCGTGACCATAGCACTGGCCGAACAGCGAGGTATTGTTGCCGAGTCGCTCCACGACTTCACACTGGAACGCCAGTTGCGTACCGCGCGTGGCATCCGTAGAGAGATGTTCCGGGCGGATCCCCAGTGTGACTGCTACACCAGGCTCAAGGCGCGACGTGTTGATGGCCAGCGTTAACTGTTGCCCCTGTGCCAGCATCACCGTCAGCTCGCCCGGCTGCCACGCTTTCACTGTCGCAGGCAGGAAATTCATTTTCGGCGAACCGATAAACCCGGCGACAAACCTGTTTTTCGGGTTGTAATAGAGTTCCATCGGCGAACCCATCTGCTCGACATTGCCGTCGTTCATCACCACGATTTTATCGGCTAGCGTCATCGCTTCCACCTGGTCGTGGGTGACATACACCATGGTGGTTTTCAGTTCCTGGTGCAGACGGGCGATATGCAGGCGCATCTCGACGCGCAGCTCGGCATCGAGGTTGGAGAGGGGCTCATCAAACATAAAAACGCGCGGGTTACGCACAATCGCGCGACCAATTGCCACGCGCTGGCGCTGACCGCCGGAGAGCTGTTTCGGTTTTCTGTCCAGCAGATGGCTAAGCTGTAACGTCCTGGCGACCATATCTACCTGACGACGGATCTCCTCCTTAGGGACTTTGTTCACCTTCAGTCCGTAGCCTATATTTTCCGCCACGGTCATATGTGGATAGAGCGCGTAAGACTGGAACACCATCGAAACGCCGCGATGGGCAGGCGAGATATCATTCATCACCTCGTCGCCAATCAGTACTTCCCCTTCGCTCACTTCTTCCAGACCAGCAATCATACGCAACATGGTCGATTTTCCGCAGCCGGACGGGCCGACAAACACCGCAAACTCGCCATCTTCAATCGACAGATTCACATTGTGCAGCGTCACCGTATCGCCAAACCGCTTGGTGACATTCCTCAGTCGTATATTGGACATCAACGTTCCCCGAAATTAGTAACCGTTATGTACTGCGATCAGCGTGCTGCCGAGTGTTTTGTTTTACGTATAACAATCAGGTGGCAAGGCTGCTCAACCGCGAAAATTCATGCTCAGACTATAACTTCCAGTCTTTTCATGCCCTATATCGATTTTCCATTTCTGTTGCATATGTCACACAACTGACAGTTAATTCTCGTTTTATTCACCGCTCAAGCGTAGCGTATAACAAATTCAATAAGACGCATTAATGCGTTTCAGGTCCGGTAATATCTGATGTTCTTTGCACTGCCTCATCAGACGTTACACCATAAAAACCACTAAAATGTTATACCTTGACATGGGGTGATAATGAAAAAGAGAACACTTACCGCACTGATCCTCTCTGCACTGGCTGCTGGCCAGCTTATTAGCCTGTCGGCGCATGCGGCAACAAAGCAGCTTAACGTCTGGGAAGACATCAAAAAGTCCGTCGGTATTCAGGATGCCGTCAAAGATTTTGAGAAAAAGTACGACGTTAAAGTGAACATGCAGGAGATGCCCTACGCACAGCAACTGGAAAAATTACGCCTTGATGGTCCGGCAGGGATCGGTCCGGATGTGCTGGTTATCCCCAATGACCAGTTGGGTGGTGCGGTGGTGCAGGGGCTGCTGACCCCCCTGAAGCTGGACAAAGAACAGGTTGACGCGTTTACACCAGCCTCCATCAACGCTTTTCGTCTGGATAACACGCTGTATGGCGTGCCGAAAGCGGTAGAAACGCTGGTGCTGATTTACAACAAAGATCTGATCGACAAGCCGCTGCAAAGCCTGCCGGAGTGGCTTGACTACTCGAAAACACAGCGTGAGCAGAACAAATACGGTCTGTTGGCCAAATTTGACCAAATCTACTACAGCTGGGGCGCTATCGGTCCCATGGGCGGCTACCTGTTCGGCAAAAACGACAAAGGTGGCTATAACCCGCAGGATATCGGCCTGAATAAACCGGGCGCGGTCGAAGCGGTCACTTTCCTGAAAAAATTCTACAGCGAAGGGGTCTTTCCGTCGGGGATCCTCGGTGATAACGGGCTGAATGCCATCGATTCACTGTTTACCGAGAAAAAAGCCGCAGCGGTGATTAACGGCCCGTGGGCTTTCCAGCCGTATGAAGCCGCCGGTATTAACTACGGCGTGGTGCCGTTGCCAAACCTGCCAGATGGCAAGCCGATGAGTTCCTTCCTCGGTGTGAAAGGCTATGTCGTCTCCACCTGGAGTAAAGACAAGCAACTGGCGCAGCAATTTATCGAATTTATCAACCAGCCGCAGTACGTGAAAACGCGCTATATCGCCACCCGCGAAATCCCGGCACAGAAAGCGATGATTGACGATCCGGTAATCAAAAACGACGAGAAAGCCAGTGCGGTAGCGGTGCAGGCCGCGCGTGCAACCGCGATGCCAGGCATACCGGAGATGGGTGAAGTCTGGGGACCGGCAAATGCGGCGCTGGAGTTAAGCCTGACCGGTAAGCAGGAACCGCAGGCCGCGCTCGATGCCGCCACCCAACAGATCCATATGCAAGTTGAAGCCATGCAGGCCAGCAACCAGTAACCGCTTGTTGTAGCAAAACGGGAGGGCAACCTCCCGTTGTCGAAAAGGAGTCGTACGTGATTATCAGTCCCAGCGAGAATTTTGCCAAAACGCAAAGTGCAGGTCGTCATGCGTGGTGCGGGCTGCTGCTGGCCATTGTGCCGGGCTTTGGTCAGTTCTATCACCGTCAGTGGCTAAAAGGCCTTCTCTTCCTTGTATTGCTGAGCAGTTTCACCGGCATTTTCTATGATTTTCTGCGCGAAGGGCTTTGGGGGTTATATACCCTGGGCGAAGAGGTGCCGCGTGATAACTCAATCTTTTTGCTGGCGGAAGGCATCATCAGCGTACTGATCATCGCCTTTGGCGTGATGGTCTGGTACCTGTCGCTGCGCGATGCGTGGATCAACGGCAAAAAGCGCGACGAGGGTAAGCCGCTCAACAGCGTGCGCAAGCAATATCAGATGCTGCTCAGCGACGGGTTTCCCTATCTGATGATCACGCCCGGCTTCATTCTGCTGGTGTTTGTGGTGATTTTCCCGATCCTGTTCGGTTTCGCCATCGCGTTCACCAATTACAACCTCTACCACACGCCGCCCGCAAAGCTGGTGGACTGGGTGGGATTAAAGAATTTCGTCAATATCTTTACCCTTTCGATCTGGCGTTCAACATTCCTTGAGGTGTTGCAGTGGACGGTGGTCTGGACGCTGCTGGCAACCACCTTGCAATGCACGGTTGGCGTACTGCTGGCGATTCTGGTGAACCAGAAAGATCTGCCCTTTAAACCGCTGGTGCGCACCATTTTTATTTTGCCGTGGGCGGTGCCGGGCTTTGTCACCATTCTGGTCTTTGCCGGGATGTTTAACGACTCGTTCGGCGTGATTAACAACGCCATTCTTGCTTTCTTCGGCATTGCGCCGAAAGCGTGGCTCACCGATCCCTTCTGGACGAAAACTGCGCTGATCATGATGCAAACCTGGCTCGGTTTTCCGTTTGTCTTTGCCATGACCACCGGCGTGTTGCAGGCCATTCCTGATGATCTGTATGAGGCGGCGAAGATGGACGGTGCTAATACCTGGACCCGGCTGCGTACGATTACGCTGCCGCTGGTGCTCTACTCAATTGCGCCGATCATTATCACCCAGTACACCTTCAACTTTAATAATTTCAACATCATCTACCTGTTTAACAACGGCGGCCCGGCGGTGGCGGGTGCAAACGCGGGTGGTACCGATATCCTGGTGTCGTGGATCTACAAGTTGACGATGTCCTCGTCGCAATACGCGATTGCCGCGACCATCACCATTTTGCTGTCGATCTTTGTCGTTGGCCTGGCGCTGTGGCAGTTCCGTGCCACGAAATCCTTTAAAAACGATGACATGGCATAAGGGAAGAAAAATGGCTAAATCACAAAGTATCCGCCGCGAAAAGTGGATCCGCCTGACCCTCTCCTGGCTGGTTATCGTGCTGGTATCGCTGATCATTATCTACCCGTTGGTGTGGACGGTCGGTGCCTCACTGAATGCCGGTAACAGTCTGCTCAGCACGTCAATCATCCCAGAGAACCTCTCATTCCAACACTATGCCGATCTGTTTAACGGCCAGGTGAACTACCTGACCTGGTACTGGAATTCGATGAAGATCAGCCTGTTGACGATGGTACTGACCTTAATCAGCGTCAGCTTTACCGCGTATGCCTTTTCGCGCTTCCGTTTCAGGGGACGCCAAAATGGCCTGATGCTGTTTTTGCTGTTGCAGATGATCCCGCAGTTCTCTGCGCTGATCGCCATCTTCGTGCTGTCGCAATTACTGGGGTTGATCAACAGCCATATGGCGCTGGTGCTGATCTACGTTGCCGGGATGATCCCGATGAATACCTATCTGATGAAAGGCTATCTCGACGCCATTCCTCGCGATCTGGATGAATCTGCACGCATGGATGGTGCCAGCAACTTCCGCATCTTTATTGAGATCATCATGCCGTTGTCGAAGCCGATTTTGGCGGTGGTCGCGCTGTTCTCCTTTACCGGGCCGCTGGGGGATTTCATCCTCTCAAGCACCATTTTACGTACCCCGGACAAATATACGTTGCCGATTGGTCTGTACAACCTGGTCGCGCAAAAAATGGGTGCCAGTTACACCACTTATGCGGCGGGTGCAGTGTTGATCGCCGTACCGGTGGCCATTCTCTACCTTGCCTTACAAAAATATTTCGTCTCCGGCCTGACCTCCGGCAGTACCAAAGGATAACCACATGAAAAGATTTACACCCGCTCTGCTTGCTGTTTGTCTCTGTAGTTTGTCCGCCAGCACTTTTGCCGCCGACGCGTTAAAAACGCGCGCGTTCAGTGGCATGCCTGCTGACTTTATTAAAGGGGCAGATATCTCAACATTGCTGGATGCCGAAAAGCACGGGGCGAAGTTTTATAACGACACGAACCAGCCGCAAGATGCACTTGCCATCCTGAAAGCCAACGGCGTCAATTATGTGCGCCTGCGTTTGTGGGTTGATCCGAAAGACGCGCAAGGCCAGGCATACGGTGGTGGTGATAACGATCTGGCTACCACGCTCGCGCTGGCGAAACGCGCCAAAGCGCAGGGCATGAAGTTACTGCTCGATTTCCACTACAGTGATTTCTGGACCGACCCCGGCAAGCAATTCAAACCGAAAGCCTGGGAAAAAATGGATTACGCGCAGCTAAAAACCGCGATCCACGACTATACCCGCGACACCATCGCCCGCTTTAAACAGGAAGGCGTGCTGCCGGATATGGTGCAAATCGGTAATGAAATTAACTCCGGCATTTTGTGGCCAGAAGGTAAAAGCTGGGGGCAGGGCGGCGGTGAATTTGACCGGCTGGCCGGGCTGCTCAATGCAGCCATTGGCGGACTGAAGGAGAATCTGAAAAACGGCGAACAGGTGAAGATTATGCTGCACCTGGCCGAAGGCACTAAAAACGACACCTTCCGCTGGTGGTTTGATGAAATCACCAAACGCAACGTGCCGTTCGATGTGATTGGTTTGTCGATGTACACCTACTGGAACGGGCCAATCAGCGCGTTGCAGGCCAATATGGACGACATCAGCAAACGCTACAACAAAGATGTGATTGTGGTGGAAGCAGCTTATGGCTATACGCTGGCCAACTGCGATAACGCAGAAAACAGCTTCCAACAAAAAGAAGAGAAAGCGGGCGGTTATCCTGGCACCGTACAGGGGCAATATGACTATATCCACGATTTAATGCAGTCGGTCATTAATGTTCAGGACCATCGTGGTAAAGGTATTTTTTATTGGGAACCCACCTGGATTGCTATTCCTGGGAATACCTGGGCGACGCAGGCGGGAATGAAATATATTAACGATAAGTGGAAAGAAGGGAATGCGCGGGAAAACCAGGCGCTGTTTGATTGTCAGGGAAAAGTATTGCCCTCGGTAAAAGTCTTTAATTAACTCTGGTGTTGTAAATTTCAGGATGTTTAATATGAATAAATTTGCGCCTTTAAGCCCGAAGGTTGTCTCGCTATTGCATGGCGCGGACTATAACCCTGAACAATGGGAAAGTTATCCCGACATTATTGATAACGATATTGCCATGATGAAACAGGCAAAATGCAATGTCATGTCGGTCGGGATATTCAGCTGGTCAAAGCTGGAACCTCGTGAAGGTGAATTTAATTTCGCCTGGCTGGATTCAGTGATTGAGAGGTTATATGCGGCGGGAATTCATATTTTTCTCGCCACGCCGAGCGGTGCACGGCCTGCCTGGATGTCGCAGAAATATCCGGAAGTACTGCGCGTTGGGCGCGATCGCGTCTCTGCGCTGCACGGTGGTCGGCATAACCACTGCATGACATCGCCGGTATACCGGGAAAAAACACTGAAAATCAATACGCTGCTGGCTGAGCGCTATGCGCAGCATCCGGCGGTGATCGGCTGGCATATTTCCAACGAGTACGGCGGTGAATGCCACTGCGATTTGTGTCAGCAAAAATTCCGTGACTGGCTGAAAGTCCGTTACCAGACGCTGGACAGCCTCAACCACGCCTGGTGGAGCGATTTCTGGAGCCACACTTACACCGACTGGTCGCAAATTCAGTCGCCGTCGCCGCAGGGGGAAACGTCGGTCCACGGTCTGAATCTCGACTGGCGTCGCTTTAATACCGCGCAGGTTACCGATTTCTGCCGCCATGAAATCGCCCCATTGAAAGCAGCGAATGCACAGCTGCCGGTGACCACCAACTTTATGGAGTATTTCTACGATTACGACTACTGGCAGCTCGCGGCAGCGCTCGATTTTATCTCCTGGGACAGTTACCCGATGTGGCACCGGGACAAAGATGAAACGCAGCTCGCCTGCTACACCGCGATGTACCATGACATGATGCGCTCGCTGAAGGGGGGGAAGCCGTTTGTGTTGATGGAGTCAACGCCGAGCGTCACTAACTGGCAGCCAACCAGCAAGGTGAAAAAGCCGGGGATGCATATTTTGTCCTCGTTGCAAGCGGTAGCGCACGGTGCGGATTCGGTACAGTACTTCCAGTGGCGCAAAAGTCGTGGTTCGGTCGAGAAGTTCCACGGCGCTGTTATCGATCATGTTGGTCATCTCGATACGCGTGTCGGACGTGAAGTTTGTGCACTTGGCGATATGCTCGAAAAACTCACGCCGGTGATGGGTTGTCGTACCGATGCGCGTGTGGCGATCATCTTCGACCAGCAAAATCGCTGGGCGCTGGATGATGCCGAAGGTCCGCGCAATAAGGGGCTGGAGTACGAAAAAACCGTCAATGAACACTACCGCCCGTTCTGGGAAAAGGGCATCGCGGTGGATATTGTTGACGCCGATGCCGATCTGAGCCGCTATCAACTGGTGATCGCACCGATGCTGTATATGGTGCGCGACGGCTTTGCCGGGCGTGCCGAAGCGTTTGTCGCAGCGGGCGGTCATCTGGTCACGTCCTACTGGACCGGGGTGGTGAACGAGAGCGATCTTTGTTACCTCGGTGGGTTCCCTGGCCCGCTGCGTAAGTTGATTGGTGTCTGGGCCGAAGAGATCGACTGTCTGGACGATAATGAGCGCAATCTGGTGCAGGGGCTGGCGGGTAACGATGCTGGATTACAGGGACCGTATCAGGTACGTCATCTGTGTGAACTGATTCATGCTGAGAGCGCAAAACCGTTAGCTATCTATCGGGATGATTTTTACGCCGGTCGCCCGGCGGTGACGGTTAATCAGTTCGGCAAAGGTAAAGCGTGGCACGTTGCTTCACGCAACGACCTGGCATTCCAGCGTGATTTCTTTGCCAGCATTATTGACGAACTGGCGCTGCCGCGCGCCGTTGAGCAGGATTTAGCACCGGGGGTTGTGGCGACTGCCCGCACCGACGGTGAAACCACGTTTGTCTTTATCCAGAACTTTAGCGCCCAGCAACAGACGATTACCCTGCCGCAAGGCTACCAGGATTGTCTGTCGGCCGCGTCCGTCAGTGGTGCGCTGGTGTTGACACCCTGGGATTGCCGTGTTGTGCGCCGTCAGGCGTAACATCGGACTTATGCGCCTGCCCATTCGGGCAGGCTTTTTTTTATCTGTCAAAAATCAGGAGTCGATAATGGTGAGTCTTAAATCCTTCCTGCACTACTTCACTGAACCGAAAAATACCGCGGCAGTACCCATTAGCGATGCTGAACTGCAATTGATTCAACGGCTGGCGCAGGCGTTTGGTGGCGCAGAGAATATTGAGAATGTGGATGCCTGCCTGACCCGTTTACGTGTGACGGTGAAAGACCTGTCTATTGTGGATTCACAGGTACTGCAAAATGAAGGGGCGCTGGGTGTGATTATTCTCGGCCAGCAGGTGCATGCAATATTTGGTAAACAGTCAGATGGGCTGCGTAAATTACTCGATGAACATTTCTCTCCACGTGAATAAATAAAAAAAGGGATACCCATTAGGGTATCCCAAAATAGACAACAGGAAAGCAATGGCAACATAAATTCTGTCAGATAATCATCCAACAGTTCCGGGAGATAAATGTCGAGGTACAATAAATTAAATTTTCGCCATCATTCTTGTTATCTCGCAGCGGTAGCGTGATATATTAGCAGTAGCTTACCACCAGGCTTCTACCTGTACGCCAAAGTTCCACGTATTATTTTTTGTCTCGTCTTCAAAGGGTTTACCATCTTCCGAATCATTTAAATACGACGCGAAAACACGTAATTCAGGGCGTGACATAAATTCCGGACCATCTGCCAATCCCACCGCGAAGGTGTATTTTTCACCGGCCTGTTTGTAGTGCGTGCCGTTTTTATAGTCGTCTTTCTGGTAGAAACCACCGACTTCGCCGATCAGGCGCACATAATTGGTGAGCTGATACTGCCCACGGCCCACCAGTGAAATCAGACGGGTTTTGTCGGTATATTCTGTAATGTCATTGGCAGAACCGTAGGTCAGCACATGGTTAATCGAGAACTTTTCGGTAATTGGAATCAACCCGGTGTTGATCACGCGGTACCCGCTGGCGTCGTTCACATAGTTCCACATGTCGTACCAGCCACCGCCCTGCGACACCATGTTCTGTGCCAGCCCTTTGTTAGCGTATTGCAACACCAGTTTGTTGTAGCCGCCAAACATGTCCTGGCTGATTTCGCTGGTCAGCATCACGCCGTTGTCTGCGTCGTATAATCCGCCGTACTCTTTCTGTTTATTGGTCGGATTTGGCATGGCGTAGTCAATGCCGAACTCGGTCCATGAACCTGACCACGGCTTCCAGCCCGCATAGCGAACGTCGATATAGTTGATGTTGACGTCATTGTCATTATCGACGCGGTAATCAACGTCATTGGCGTCACCACGGATCCAGGCCACCGAGACCGCGCCTGGCCCAAAAGTGTAGTTTTCAATCCCGGCGCCGGAACCTGAGATGTTCCAGTATTTCGTATCGATGATGTGCAGATCGTGGCGCTGGTAGTAACGTTTACCGCCCCAGATCACCGCATTGGGATCGTTGGGGATCAGCCCTTTGATTTGCAGGTTCAACTGGCGCAAACCGAACTGTGCGTCGTCACCAAGGGTGGTTTCATTGTCGTTAGAACCGTCGGAAACCATGCTGACCATGCTGTCGAGATAAAAACTCACCTCGTCTTTTTTATACACTTCTGAGCCCAGTTCCAGTTCACCGTAGGTATCGGATTCGTTACCCAGGCGCCCCAGCTTGTTTTTTTGCCACTCAACCTGACCACCATCGCCGGAGACACCTACACCACCGCGCAGGTAGCCGTGAAAGTCGATAGGTACAGAGGTTTCAGCCAGCAGTGAAGGTGAAGTCAGCGCAACGGCTAACGCAAGGGTTAGTGTGCGTAGCGTAGTGTTCATATTATTCCTCTTATTGTTTTGTATTACGTTCACATAAGCCATGTCATAAAATGCCTAAATGTAAAAACAGGCAAACTAACGATTGCGAATGTGTGATTAACTGCAAAGAAATCAGCAATATTTGTTACCACTGGCGAATTTCCTCACAATGTCAGGTATTGTGATCGTCATACTTATTCTGGGAGAATGAAGCGGAATAATGGGTGGTGAGCTTTTTTTCGGTAGCCCCTGTTACACTTGGCGCATAACAACATAAGGAACCGGACCATGAAGTCTAAAAGTGCAACGCTGGAAGACGTAGCCCGTCATGCGGGCGTCTCCTACCAGACCGTGTCCAGGGTACTCAACAAATCTGCCAATGTATCCGAAACCACGCGTTTAAAAGTGGAGAAATCCATAGAGTTATTGCGTTATGTGCCGAACCGGCTGGCGCAGCAGTTGGTGGGTAAGCAAAGCCAGACCATCGGTCTGGTGACGACATCTCTGGCGCTACATGCGCCTTCACAGGTGGCGGCGGCAGTGAAACGCTACGCCAGCCTTGAGGGTTACCAGGTGCTGATTTCCATGATTGATGAGAACGTCAATCAAGATATTCAATCCGCCATCAACGAACTGAAGTCGCAACTGGTGGAAAAAGTGATCATCAACGTGCCGCTGGAAACCGAAGAGGCGCAGCGTATCGCTTCTGACAACGATGGCATCGTCTGCTTGTTCCTTGATGTTGATCCCTACAGTTCCGTGTTTAACGTTTCGTTTAACCCGGCAGACGGGACCCGTGCCAGCGTCAAACATCTCTATGAACTGGGCCACCGGGAGATTGCGCTGCTGGCCGGGCCGGAATCGTCGGTGTCGGCAAATCTGCGGCTGAAAAGCTGGATCGACACGCTCAACAGTTATGGACTGAAACCGGTGACGGTCTTTCATGGCACCTGGGATGCGCAGAGCGGTTACGCTGGTGCGTTACAGATGTTACGTGAAACGCCGAATTTCTCCGCCGTTCTGGTGGGTAATGACCAGATGGCACTCGGCGTGTTGAGCGCATTCCATCAACACCAGATCGCTATTCCGGGCGAGAAATCGGTAGTGGGCTACGACGGCACCTATGAAAGTTCGTTCTTCCATCCGGCGCTGACCACCGTTTCGCTGGATCTTGATTTGCAGGGGAAAGAAGCAGTGCGCCGCCTGCTCGACAGCGGTCACGGCGATGCGGCGCGCAGTTCGTCAGTGTTACCGGCAAATCTTATCGTCCGTCACTCCACCGGAGGGGTGCAGGAACAGGGGATCAACCTGCAGGATATCGCCCAGCAATTGCAGGTCATTGCACATAAGTTGTGGAAATAAATGGCAGAGTTGTCTGCGGGACGGGGCCACTGAGGCGAGATGACACGCTTTAGTGGCTGAACTGGCGACTCATCACAAATGGCAGCGATTACTGCGGATGACACATCATGCGTAAGTTAGCTTGATGTTCGATTTCTTTGAGATCTTCTTCAGTTAATGTCGTCATTTTCATGACAGAGGCCCTGTCAAATCCCATTTCCAGCAGATTTCTGGCGACATCAAGACGAGCCAGGCGGTCACCCTCTGCAAGCCCTTCCTGACGACCAATCTTTTGCAGTTGTTGTGCGATTGTCATTAGTTCATCCTCATGTTGTGGCACTCGCCCGGCTAAGCTGTGAATAAATTTCCTGGCATCGGGTGTCTCACCAGCCTGCAAAATGTAGTTTACCAGTGCCCGTAATTGTTGTCTGGTCATAAATTCATCCATGATCAGGGTGCTCAGTTGGTCAATAAGGTCCGTTAAATCACGCTGGCGAATGTGTTTTTGCAGCAGGGTCAGCGCCGCCATGCTGTGATGCTGCATAATTTCCTCGTCGGGAATGACCGTAACATCCACCAACGGAAAATCAGCATTGTAAAGCTCCGCAGCCAGGTCAGACTCACTGAACAATCTCAGCCAGTTTAATGGATAAGGGTAGGGGCTGCGTTTTCCCTGGTAAAACAGGACGGGGATAACCAGCGGTAATTTTTTATGTCCGGCATCCAGATGTCGTTGCATGGCGGCGATGGCGTAACGCATAAGACGAAAAGCCATAAACTTATCGGGACTGCTTTGATGCTCAATCAATACGTGGATGTAGCCATCGCCACGACCAGTCAGGAGGGAATAAAGCACATCGCTATAGTAGGGCCTCAGTTCATCCTCGACAAAGCTACCGGACTCAAGTTTAAGCGTGGTCAAATCACATATTTTCAACAGGGGTGGCGGCAAATGCAGCGACATAAAATCCCGTGCAGTTTGCGGATGTGAAAGGAAAGTCCTGAATACAGCATCATGAGGGGTTGAGGTGTTTTTTTTCTTCATTCGGTATCCTTCCGATAAAAGCGTTTGAGCAGAACGCCATGCTTTTATCGGAAATCACGCGACGATAAAACCAGCAACTTCCTTAAATCCCATGAGAGTCACAGGCATTCTCACCGGATTTCATTCACATACATAAAATGCTCGGTGTTAAAGCGATGATGTGCAAGGATCACCGGCACGGCGCTTTGGTCGTAAGACACCTCATCAATCACCATCACCGCATGGGGCATCGCGACCTCAAGCAGGTGGGCATCTTCCTCCGTTGCCAGGCTGGCGGTGATCTGTTCGCGCACCGCTGCCACGCGGATGTCATAGCGTTCAAATAAGTAGCGATACAGCAGGGCAGGGAACGCCTCCGGTCCGGGGAAATCAGGCAGGCGTGCGGCCGGCAAAATCAACGTCTCATGCATTGCAGCGCATCCATTAATCCGACGCAGGCGCTTCAGCCGGTAAACCTCATCTCCTGCGGCGATCTGTAACTTTCTGGCCTCGGTCTCATTTGCCACATCGCGCTGGTAATCCAGCAACGACGTCTGGGATTGCAACAATCCACCCTGTTTATCGTGCAGACGAAAATACTGGAAAAAGTGGCTCAGGTTATGGAGCGGCGCCCAGCCGGTCACTACCGTGCCGGTTTTACGTCGCCGCATCAGCATCCCTTCGCTGGTCAGTGCTGCCAGTGCCTTACGGATGGTACCGACCGAGACACCAAAGTCAGCTGCCAGGCTGTTTTCACTGGGTAAAACTGTACCCGGTATTAACTCGCCCTGCAGGATCGACTCACTGATATGGCGTTTCACCACTTCATACAGGGGAGCGCCTTCGCCATCACTCAGACGACCGAAACTGCGCACATCCTGTTCGTCATTCTTTTTTTGCATAGTTCGGATTTCCGGTTGACCGCCACGCGATATTTGCATTATCTATAAACTATATAGAAATACAAGATAAGCGGCAAAAATGACCAAACCGACACCACTACAGACGGCGTTAGCGGCCATCGCCAGTGACGATGCTTCCATGCTTGATGACCTGCAACAGATGCTGGCGGTGGATACCTGTTTCCCGCCAGGCAACGGCTATCCTGCGTTTGCCGACCTGATGACCCGGCTGCTGACGCCGCTGGACTTCCGCTTTGAGCGTGTGACGGTACCGGAATCGCTCTGGCTGGCCCCGGATGGTAGCGCGCAGGGTGAGCGGGTGAATCTGATCGCCTCCCTTGAGGCCGGGGCTGCGGAGAACTGCAATCTCTACTTCCACGTCGATACCGTTCCTGCCGGTGATGGCTGGCGCTTTCCGCCACTGGCCCTGACCGAAGCGGAGGGTAAATTGTTTGGCCGTGGTGCCGCTGATATGAAAGGTACCATTGTCGCGGCGCTGGCCGCGGTGCGGGCGGCACGCAGGGCCAATCTGCCGCTGCGCTTCAACCCGGTATTCCTGCTGTGCACCGACGAGGAAGGAGGGTTGTACCCTGGCATCCGCTATCTGGCGGAGCAGCAATGTTTTGCTGGTCACATGCTGAGTTTTAACGGCGGCGCGGTGCCGCGCATCTGGGCGGGATGTTTTGGCAGCGTTGATCTGAAAATCATCGTCACCGGCCGTTCTGCTCATTCAGGCGATCCGGTGGGTGGCATCAATGCGATTGAAACGGCGCTGCCGCTGATGAACGCGCTCAGCCAGCTGAAACAGCAGGTGGAAATTCGTGAATCTGCCATGCCATCCCCGCCGCATTTTGCCGGTAAACCGCTCACCTCACGCCTGACGCTGGCCGCTGCTCACGGTGGCAGCAAAGGCTCCACCATTCCGGAACGTTTTGAACTGCTGGTTAACCGTCGTTATGCCCCTGAAGAGGCGTTTGCTGACGTATGGCAGGAGCTGGTGGATTGCGTGGAACAGGCAATGGCGCAGTCTCCCGCACGCGACGTCAGCATCCAGCTGATTGGCCATCTGGCCCCGGTGTCTGACCCCGGTGGCCCGCACTGGCCGCGCTGGCAGGCGGCGCTGTGTCAGGGCTTTGGTTTTGAGGCAAATGATTTCGCCGCCTGGGGATCGTCAACCAGCTCCGATATGGGTTGGGTGCAGCAGGCCGGGATTCAGGAAATTTTGCTGGGTGGCCTGGCCCGCCCGGATAACCGCATTCACGCCGCCGATGAATACACAACGATGGCGGATTTAGTCGCACTTTCGCAGTCCATTCTGGCCTATCTGGCCGATGATTTTTTGCCACCCCAGGGTCCCCAATAAACCAGTGAGGAAGACAAGATGTGTGCAATGAAAGGGTTAAACCGCCGGCAGTTTCTCGCCAGTTCCACCGTCATGACCGGCGCGGCGCTGCTGCCCTGGTCCTTTTCCACGCAGGCGGCAGCGGTTGCCAGCAGCACGGCGAGCGGTACGCCGCGTAAGGGCGGGGTACTGCGTATCAGCGTCGATCAGGCCGTGACCATGCTGAATCCGCAGCAGGCGCGGGTTAATCCGGAATATCTGGTGGCCGAGCTGTTATACAGCGGCCTGACGCGTCTGACTCAGGACATGAAGGCCGAGGCCGATCTCGCCCAGTCCTGGCAGCCGAGTGCCGACCTGAAGCAATGGACCTTCACCCTGCGCCCAAACCTGCGTTTCAGCGATGGCACGCCCCTGACGTCCGCCGATGTGGTCGCCAGTTTACAGGCGATCCTCGACCCGAAAAATGCCTCGCCAGGGCAGCACAATATTGGTCCGATCAAAACCGTCAGCGCCAGCGATGCCAGCACGGTGGTGATTGAAACGGACGCACCCTATGCAGACTTGCCGGTGATGCTGGCTTACCCCGACGCCAAAATCATTTCGGCCAGCATTGCCAGTGGCGATCTGACCCGACTGAATAAAGAAGCCGTGGGTGCCGGTCCCTTTAAGCTGGTGTCGTACGATCCGGAACGGAAAATTGTGGTTGCCCGTAACCCGCATTATTACGACCCGCAGCGTCCCTATATTGATGGCGTTGAAGTGATGGTGTATCCGGACGGTATCGCCGAAAGTTCGGCGCTGATTGCCGGTGATACCGATCTGATGATGTCGGCCCAGGCGAGCGAATTTACCCGTCTGTCAAAATCGGCGGGCATCCAGCCGTTACGTGTGGCGTCCGGTCAGTTCCTTAATATCAACATGGGCTGCGATCAGAAACCTTTTAACGATCCGCGCGTACGTCAGGCGCTGGCATTGTGTGTGGATCGTCAGGCAACGGTGGATTTTGTCGCCAACAGCCTGGGGACCGCGGGCGAAGATAACCCGGTCAACAGCGCTTATCCTTACTATGCCCAGCTGGCGAAAAAGGCGGTGGATTACACTAAAGCCAAAGCGCTGCTGGCCGAGGCCGGTTACCCGAACGGGCTGGATTTGAAACTAATTGCCTCGGACAAGCCCTCCACCCGTACCCAGCTGGGGATCGCACTGCGCGAAATGGCGAAACCGGGCGGTTTCCGCATTGACGTGCAGACCATGGCGCACAGCACCTATCTCGACCAGGTGTGGAAGAAGGGCAATTTTTATGTCGGTTTCTACAATATGCAACCGACGCCGGATGCGGTGTTTTCTTTGCTCTACACCTCAACCGCTGCGTGGAACGAAACGCGCTGGAACAATGCCGACTTCGATGCGGCCGTCAGTGCCGCGCGCGAAACGGCGGATGCGGCGCAACGCACCAGTCTGTACGGCAAAGCGCAGCAGCTGATGTATGACGAAGTGCCGTCGCTGATCCCCACCTTCTTTGATCTGCTGGCTGCCAGCCGTGACTACGTCGGCGGTTACCATCTGCATCCGCGCGGCGCGGTGTTCCGGCTGGACCACGTCTGGCTGACGGACAAAGCACCGAAGCGTGCGGTGTAAGGAGCGCCCGTGACCGCAAGTTATCTGCTGAAACGCTTTCTCCTGATGATCTACACCCTGCTGGTGGTGTCGCTGCTGGTTTTTGGTATCACGCAGCTGCTCCCGGCTGATGCTGCCGTCACGTTGCTGGGGCAAAACGCGACGCCGGAGGCACTGGCGGCGGTCCGTGCCCGGCTCGGGCTGGATGCGCCAGCCTGGCTGCAATACTGGCACTGGCTGACTCACGCAGTGCACGGCGACTTTGGCGTCTCGATGCGCAACGGGCTGGCCGTCGGACCGACGTTGCTTACCGCGCTGTCGCGTTCCCTGCTGCTGGCGGTATGTGCGCTGGTGCTGATGTTAATCATCGCCATTCCGCTGGGTATCTGGGCGGCAGTGCGTCGCGGTAAAACCGCCGATGTGCTGGTCAGCGTGCTCTCCTATGTGGGCATCTCGTTCCCCGAGTTTGTCACCGCCACCCTGGTGTTGCTGCTGTTTGCCGATGTCTGGCAGGTGCTGCCCGCCACCGGTTATGTACCGCTCTCGGAGAATTTTATCAGTGGACTGCAGCATCTGATCCTGCCTTCGGTCACGGTGGCGTTAATCCTCGTGGCGCATGTGTCGAGGATGGTGCGTTCCGAAATGGTTGATGTGCTGCATACCGATTACATCCGCGCCGCCTGGCTGAAAGGGTTATCGCGTCGTCGCATTCTGTGGCGGCATGCATTGCGCAATGGCCTGCTGCCCACTATCACCATTGTGGCACTGGATGTGGGGTATCTGCTGGGGGGCATCGTGGTGGTGGAGGAGATCTTCGCCATTCCGGGGATTGGTCGTGAGCTGATTGTTGCGGTGCAGGCGCGTGACCTGCCAACCATTCAGGCCGGGGTGATGATCCTCGCCGCGACCTATTCGGTGGTGAACTTCCTCGCGGATGTTGCCTACGTCATGCTTGATAAACGGATTACCTATGCCTGATATCCTGAAACGCCTGATCCGTTCGCCACAGGGCGCGGCGGGATTACTGATTCTGCTGGTGGCATTGCTGATGGTGATTGGCGGGGCGCACGTCGCACCCTTTGATCCGGAAGCTATCTCCATCCTTAGCCGCTATAAACCACCGGGTGCAGAACATTGGTTCGGCACCGACCAGATGGGGCGCGATATTTTCAGCCGTGTGCTGGTGGGGGCACGCGCCACCATTCTGCTTTCCTTGCTGGCGACCGCGCTGGCGATGGTGATCGGTGCCGTGCTGGGCACCGCCAGTGCCTACCTGGGCGGCAAAATTGATGAATTCACCATGCGTACCATGGACGCGGTGATGGCCATCCCCAGCCTGCTGTTTGCGCTGCTGATTGTCAGCACCCTCGGGCAAAGCAGCCTGAATGCGGTGCTGGCGATCACTATCGCCTTTGTGCCCGGCATGGTGCGTATCGCGCGCAGTGTGGCGCTGGCCGCACGTCAGCAGGACTACATCAATGCCGCTATCGCGCGTGGCGAAGCGGGGCACTACATCATTCTGCGCGAGATGCTGCCGAATATTCTTGCGCCGATCATCGTCGAAGCCACCATCCGCGTGGCGTTTGCCATCATGCTATTCGCCACTCTGAGTTTTCTCGGTTTAGGCGCGCAGCCACCGGAGCCAGAGTGGGGGCTGATGGTGTCCGAAGCCCGTGATTACTTCTTTAATGCACCGTGGATGATGCTGATCCCGGGCCTGGCGATCGCGCTGGTCGCCATCGGTTTTAACCTGCTGGGTGATGGCCTGCGGGATGTACTCAATCCGAGGAACCATTAATGAACCCGCAGAACAACGCGCCGGTGCTGGCGGTGGATAATTACAGCCTCGATTATGCCCTGCAGGGGGGAGATACCCTGCCGGTACTGCGGGAGATCAGCTTCCAGGTGATGCCGGGTGAAGTGCTGGGGCTGGTGGGCGAGTCCGGTTCCGGTAAAACCACGCTGGGATGGGCGATTATGCGCTGGCTCGCCAGCAACGCGCTCGAACGTAACGGCGATATCCGTTTACAGGGGCAAAGCCTGCTCAGCCTGCCTGCGCCACAACTGGCGGCGTTGCGCGGCGCAAAACTGGGCATGATTTTTCAGGATCCCAGCGCTTCGCTAAACCCGACGCTGACGCTGGGGGAACAGGTCACGGAAGTGCTGCGGCGTCATCGCGGTCTGTCGGCGCGTGAAGCGCAGGAGCTGGGGGAGTCGCTGCTCAGGGATGTGGAGCTGAAGCACCCGGTGCAGATGATGAAGCGTTACCCGCATCAGGTGTCTGGTGGTGAGAAACAGCGCATTCTGATCGCCACGGCTTTTGCCTGCCAGCCCGATTGCCTGATTTTTGATGAGCCAACCACGGCGCTGGATGTGATCAGCTCGGCGCAGATCCTCGACCTGTATGAACGACTGCGCGAAGAGACCGGGGTGGCTTCTTTATATATTTCCCACGATCTGGCATTGGTGGCGAAAGTCGCCGACCGGGTTTGCGTGCTGGAGCGGGGCCGTATCATCGAAGAGGCTGACAGCCGCACCCTGTTCAGTGCGCCGCAACACGCGTACACCCGCAGGCTGATTGAGGCGGTTCCCAATCCGCAGCAGCGTCTGCTGCATGATGCGCCCGGCAGCCAGCCGCTGCTGTGCCTGAATGATCTCACCATCGATTATGGTCGTCATGGGCTGCTTGATCGTCTGCTGAAGCGCCAGGCCAATGTCACACGCGCCGCCAATGCTGTATCGCTGACCGTGCATCAGGGGGAGATCCTCGGCGTAGTCGGGGAATCGGGTTCGGGTAAGTCTTCACTGGCGCGCGCTATCAGTGGCCTGGTGCCATTTCAGGGGGCAATCGACTTCTGCGGCTATGACATCTATGGTCGCGCACAGATGGATAAAGATTATCGCCGCCGGGTACAGATGATTTTTCAGCACCCGGATGCGTCGCTCAATCCACGCATGACGATTGGCGAGATCATTGCCCGCCCGCTGCGTTTATATGGACTACCGGAGGGGGAAACCGAGGCGCAGGCGGTGGCGCGCTTGCTGGAGGAAGTTCGCCTGCCAGCCGATTTTGCCTCGCGTTACCCGCACGCCTTATCCGGCGGCCAGAAGCAACGCGTTGCTATTGCGCGGGCCTTTGCCTGCCCGCCAGATCTGGTGATCTGCGATGAAATCACTGCGGCCCTCGATGTCTCGGTGCAGGCCACCATTATCGAACTGCTGCTGGAACTGCGCCGTCGCTATGGCACCGCTTACCTGTTTATTACCCACGATCTCAACCTGATCCGCCAGATAGCCCACCGCGTTGCGGTGATGTATCGCGGTGATGTGGTGGATGTGGTGCCGGGCGACGCCATGTTGCAGCAGGCACAGCATCCGTATACCCGTGCACTGCTTGAGGCGGTTCACGTTCCTGAATCCTCTAAATCTGTGGCCTGAAGAGACTCTGAATGAAACCTGAAGATTTGATCCATCATATTGATCGTGAATATTGCCTGAGTTTCCTGGCGAAAATGGTGCAGTACAAAAGTTATAGCGCTACAGACGGTGAACGTGAGTTAGCCCGTTATATGGCAGCGCAGATGAGCGAACTGGGGCTGGAGTCTGAACTGCAAAAAGTGCCAGGCGATCGTTTCAACGCTATTGGTCGTCTGCCCGGTAGCGGCGGGGGGCACAGCCTGCTGTTTAACGGTCACCTCGACACCAACCCGGTGACCGAAGGCTGGACCGTGGACCCCTGGGCAGGAAAAATTGACGAGCAGTTTATTTACGGCATCGGTGTTTCCAACATGAAAGCCGGGGATGCCGCCTATTTCTGCGCCCTGAAAACCCTGATTGATGCGGGTGTAAAGCTGAAAGGTGACGTGATCCTTACCTACGTGGTGGGCGAGTTGCAGGGCGGTATTGGTACCCTGGCAGCGATAGAGCAGGGAGTACGCGCCGATTACTTTATTAACGCCGAGCCGACCGATTTACAGGCGCTAACCATGCATGCCGGATCGCTGATGTTCACCATCGAACTGACCGGTGACACCCGTCATCTTTCCAAACGTGAAGAAGCGGTGGATGCCATTGCGGCGGCGGTGGATTTGATCCCTCAAATCAATAACATGACGTTCAGCGGTGCCAGAAGCGAAGAACATCTGAAGGTCAACCGGGGTCATATTGGCACGGTGCATGGTGCACTGGGCCGCGAGCTGGAAGAGTGGCGACCGCCACAGGTGGCGGACTTTGTGCGGCTGAAAGGTTCTGCACGTTTTGCGCCGGGACAAACGGTGCAGGGGGTACTGGCCGACCTTCAGGCATTGATGGATCAACTCTGCGCCCGCTATCCGGGACTGAAAGCTGAGCTGTATGACGATGGTGCGCGGGATAAACCGACCATGCTGCCGTTTGAAGTCTCGCCGGAATCCGCGATTGTCAAAGCCGTGAATCATGGCTGGCAGCGCGTGCGGGGTACACGGCAACCCACCGGCGTCATCACCCCACCGGCATTTTTTGGTACCGATGCCGCGCATTTTTATCAGCATGCCGGGATGGAAGGCATTGTCTGTGGCCCTGGCGGCAAGTACAACACCATGCCGGACGAACGCGTAGAGATCAGCGACTTCCTCGATATGGTGCGGATCTACCTGCTGGCGATCATCGAAATCTGCCAACCGGTTGAGGCCTGACCATGCGACAGGACGCATTGACCCGCCTGCGCGCCGCCATGCAGCAAGCTGACGCTGAAGTGATGCTGATTGACCACGGCGAAATGCTGGCGTGGCTGACCGGTTACACGGTATCGGAAACGCTGTATCGCGCCTGTCTGGTCCCGCTCTCCGGCGAACCCTGGATGGTGCTGCGGCAGCTGGATGAGGTGCCCTGTCGCACACAATCGCCAGGGTTAGCGGTGGTCAGCTATCCTGACTGGGCCGACCCCTGGCAAACCGTGGCAGACAGCCTGACACAGCGCGGTTTTGCCACGGCCAAAGTCGGCGCTGATTTTTACTCCTATGGCATGACGGTGCACAGCTGGCAGCAGCTGTCCCGCCATTTGCCGGGTGTGGTGTGGCGGGATCTGACCGGTATCAGCGATCGGCTACGCAGTGTCAAAAGTGCCTCAGAGTTGAATACTCTGCGCCACGCCGCCGCCATTGCCGACTTTACTCTGCAGCAGATAGGCAGCGCAGTGACCGCTGGCTGGCGCGTGCGTGACGTTGCCGCGCTGGCGGCCCGTCATTTTCTTGAGCAGGGCGCGGATAGCGGGGAAACCGGACCGATTGTTATTGCGAGCGGTGACAGCGGTTTTCTGCATGCCAGCAGCCACGAGCAACGTCTGCAACGTGGCGATATTTTGCATGTGGAGCTGATCCCGAAAGTGAATCATTACAGCGCACGCGTGATGCGGCCGTTTGTGGTGGGGAAGGTCAGCGACGCACAGCAGGTGCTGGCGCAGCAATTACTGGCGATTCAGGACCGGCAAATCGCGGCGATGAAACCGGGGATGCTGGCAAATGAGGTGGATGCACTGGCGCGGGAGGCGTTGCTCAGCAGCGGATTACGCTCTGCCTTCACCAATGTCACCGGTTATACGCTGGGGCTGTACACCCGCACACCACGCCCGAGTGATTTCTCTGGTGCGTTTCATCCCGGGGCATGCTGGCAGCTGGAAGCCGATATGGTGTTCCATATGTACTTGTCTGCCCAGGGCATGGCGTTCAGTGAAACGGTGCGGGTGACGGCCGCGGGTGGAGAACGGCTGACCCGGGTGGCGCGTCAGCCCGGAGAGCTGGCAGCCAGCTGATTTTATGGGGAGCCCGTGTTCGGATTGCCATAAGCGGCACTCAGGGCGTGGAAACTGATGTCCTCACCGATTTCCCACAGCAGCCGCAGCAGTCTGGCCGCCGTCATTCCCTTCGGACATCCCTGCTGGCGCAGCAATTGCAACTGCTGTTCCTGAGGTACATCCAGAATGGATAAGGGCGGCCAGACTCGCCGGATCCAGTTGAGTTCGTCTGTTAACAGGATTGATTTGTAGGCAGACAGGCACAATCCCCTTAACTCGGGATCTGCCGCAGGAAGACCCGCTATCTTCAGGGCGGACAACGCCTGGGCGGGTCTGATAGTGGAGTTTTTCAGGCTGAAAAGCAGCATGCCGAGTTGTTTCAGTTGTGTCATGTTGCCGACTGTGCAAACCATGCGCCAGTGAGTCTGCACCATCTCAACCAGATGAACGGAAAACTTCAGTGCATTGCGCACCAGAGATATGCTCATACTCGCTCCGGCATTAAACAGCAGACGCCAAAGTTCAGCTACGGCTATTTCTGGTGCGCACTCCTGGCACAGCAGACTTATCAACTTTTCCTGTTTTATCCCTTCGGTGACGTTGGCCCAGTTACGGTCAAACCATTGCTGTTGTTCCTGCGTCGGTTTTGCTTTAAAGGCCGACTGGGACAGCTTCACCAGTGGCAGGCTCACTCTCTCTCCCGCCAGCTCCAGCGCAACATAAAACTTCATTGCCGTCATCTCACGGTAATCGGGTTGACACTGTAGTGCTACCAGCAGGTCCATCTGGTTACTGTATTGCCAGCGGAGGTCTTCGAGGCTTTTCTTTAACCACTCCACCTCTTCTTCTTTGATATCAGTATTTAACGCGACGGAGGCCTGGCTCAATATGGTGACATCCGGGATATCATCTGTGCCAAGCAGAGCACGACGAAACTGCGCCGGGCGAAGTGCCAGATGACTCAATTCCCGTTGCAGGCGCATGGCTAATGAATACTTGTCGATTTTATCGTTCTGACAATGCAGCTTTTCCCAGGTTGATTTGATCAGCGCCTGATGTTCTCTGGAAACATGAGACCTGAGGACCGTCAGCGCGCTTTCCACGGTGGGCAATCCCACGCTTATCTTACTTTGCAGAAACTGCCAGACCCCCTTTGCGCTCAGCTGATGAACCTGTTTAGCGCTGAGCTTGAGTAACAGCTGCTCCACCTGATTAATATGGCTGCCGGTGGCAGAAATCTCTTTCCAGTGTGTTTTATATTGCATTTTCAGTGCGTTTAGCGCTGTGGTTCCTCGTTTCTGGCCGAAGTCATGATGACTTTGTTTTACGCTGGCGATGCTGGCTGTGAATTGACCCGGCCTGATGGTGGCCGGGTCTGCTGCTGGTGGGGTATCGGTAAACGACGGTGATATTGTGGTTAAACTAAACATGAGAATTCCGTGTCAGAACCTCCTTTTCTTCAATGTCGCAAAGGGAGGCAGGGGGGCTTGGTTGTTCAGCACCGGTGCGATTTCCGGGGCCGGTAGCGCAGGAGGATTGGAGAGGAAGTAAGCGCCGGAAACGTCTTCATCAGTATCCATGGCGTCCGGCACCGCTTCGTTTCGGGCGGGCAATTGCCGGAAAAAGGCGCTATGTGTATCACCCCTTGACTGGAGTTTGATATTTTTCAACGCCGCCATGACCATACCGGGAGTGACATCCTCATCAATTTCCCACAGTAAGCGTAGCAGTTTTGACAGCGTTACATTCTCCGGGCATTGCTCATGTTTCAGTATGGCTTGAAGCTGCCTTAACTGCTCTCTTCGTTTGGCTTTCAGGTTGATTCCAGGCCGGAGACTCTTTATCCATGCCAGCTCGGCAGATGATATATCAGCATTGAGCGCCGCCTGGACGTACTCCAGCATGACATTGGTAATGGTATAGTGCGGATCGTTGAGAGCGTCCTGAATCAGCTGCGGAGAGAGCGTTGATCCTTCGGGGTCGCGTAAAAGTTTACCCAGCCGTTTTAACCGGCTCATTCTGGTTTGCGGGTCAATCTTATGCCACAGTTGCTTAACTGTCTGTTTTTGCTCTGATGTTGGCTGCACTCCGGTAGCAGCAATAAGCGATTTATAAGCGACTGAGTAACTGATACTCATCTTTGCATCATGGAAAAGACGCCACAACTGCGAGGTGGTTATCTCGGGGCGTCCTTGCCGTTTCAGCAGCATATCCACTTTCTTTCGCATGGACATTTTGCGAACAGCGAAAGCTGGCCAGTTTTTTTTGAACCATTCCTGCTGCTTAACGGTGTTCCGGGTCCTGAATAACGTTGTGGCTTGTGCCACTGTCTGGACCTCCACCGACAGGCCGGCAGTGACTAACGCACAATGCAATCTCCCCGAACCGCGTTCCTGATAATCTGGCTGTCGCTGGATATCAACCAGCCAGGCTATCACATTTTTCCCGGGTGGATTGTGCTTAAGCATTCTCCTGGCCCATGCCACTTCCTCAGGGCTGGCATTGGATTCGGAGGTCCAGATGGCCTGCTTCAGGGTGGTGATATCGACATTAATCGGGTTATCTGGCATTTCCAGCAAGGCGCGTCGAATCTGGTTCCGCGAAAGGTTCAGGCGCAACAACGGCCTCAGTCGTACAATCCTGTCAGGTTCATTTTTGTTCTGGTCCCAGAGCGTTTTAACCTTCAGGCGATCTTCGTGTGAAATAAAGGCATTGGCGGTCTTCAGCGCGTTCTCTACGGTGGTGGCGCTCACCGCTATTTTCTTATCCTTAAAAATATTATGTAAATCATTGGGTTTTATTCTCTTTATATCTTCGGGCTTAAACTGCCACAGCAGCATCTCAAGACGGCTGCCGAGACTGGCTTTGTCAGACACCTTTTGCCACCAGGTATTAAAATCGTTTCTGAGAGCGTTTAAGCAGGGATTTTCTGTGGGATCAGGTTTACTTTTTTTGTTACGCCGGGAAGAACTCAGATTCTGCGGATTTTGTTGCACGCTATGGATGTCTGAGGCCAGATGCCAGGTCCGGGCAGGGGCGGATGATGCTGTCTGGAGCAGGAGACGTAGCGGTGTTGAAGAAACGGAAGCTGTTTGCATAGGAATTCCCTTTCATGTTGTGGCGTTAAACAAAGATTACAGAGTGGTTATTGTCAACTAAACCGATAAACTTAAATGCAAAAATGTGAATTGTGCAATGGATTGGTTTACGAGTAATCTTGCTTTATCAAATGCAGCCCACGTTATAAAGCTTATTACCGGCGTCTGTTTTGTACCTAAACTAAAAACTGATTTTATTTTAATTTTTTCAAGGAAAACTGATATGCGTTACATTTCACTGGATAACTATCGTGACACCATCATTCTGATTGCGCGTGTTGCTCTGATGGTGCTGTTCATTATTTTTGGCTGGCAGAAACTGACCGCTTTCGGTTATACCGCTGGTTATATGCAAAGTCTGGGACTGCCGCTTCCTTCTGTCGCCGCAGCGGTAGCAGTGATTGCTGAGTTTGGTTTTGGTGTGCTGATTGCGCTGGGCTTTTTTACTCGTCCGCTGGCGCTGCTGATGGCCGTGTACACGCTGGTCACCTCCTTTATCGGTCACCCGTACTGGCACATGACGGGTATGGATCAGTATGCCAACATGATCAACTTCTATAAAAATATCAGCATTATTGGTGGTCTGCTGTTGCTGGCGCTGATCGGTCCGGGCCGCTTCTCACTCGATCGTCGATAAGCTATATCTATCCCGCATAAAAAGAACCATCACCCCAGGGTGATGGTTCTTTTGCTTTCTGTCAGGCGCAATCATTGTTATCAGCGCGGAGGGTGGCAAAGGCAGGCAGCGGCTGGCTTGTACCTGCAGGGGGGAGGCCTCCATATCTAACACCATCTCCAGCAACGCATTATTACCGTCCCCGGCAGAATGAGAAGAGGCTCTAGCGTCCCGGATCGCCCGACGCAGGGTTGAGACACCTTCGTCCTGCTTCACATGTCACATAAAGCGCATAAAAGTGGAGGGACCTTTTGTTCTGGGGCAATCGGGCTGGCGCAGCAGGCTTATCAGCCGCAGATTTTTAGCCGGATAAGAGGTATGCCGGACTCTTTCCCAGACCCGCTGTAACTGGCTGGAGAAGCAGACCCAGCCACATCATGGGCGATTTATTGTCCCTGACGGGGGCATTCGCCAGTATATGCTCCTGCCGCAACAAAAAGCGCTGTATGGCGCGCAGCTGCGATAAATGTATCGTTCCGGTTGCCGTGGTTATGGCCCTCGTCTGCGCAATCCGGTCAAAATGATGGTTATGGTAGTAAATCTGACTGGATAAGGACGTTCTCAATGGACGAAGCCGCCTATAATCAGGCTGGCGTTTTTTATTTATCGTTCAATCCGCACACAGATGAGAGAAGAGAATGAAATTATTCAGCCACAGCTTCAACGACGGAGAAGTCATTCGCGGTAAGAACAGCTTTGCGGTGTATGACGCAGCCAGCCATGTTCGGTTATCTGACAACCTGAATCCGCATTTCGGTTGGTCAGATTTGCCTGCGGGTACGCAGTCACTGGTTCTGATCTGCCATGACTACGATGTGCCAACCAGCGGGGAAAACGTGAACCAGGAAGGTAAAGTGGTCCCGGCTTCGCTGCCGCGTACGGATTTCTATCACTGGTCACTGTTTGATATTCCGGCGACACAGCAGGAAATTGCCGAAGGTTCACAATCGAACGGCATCACAGCCAAAGGGAAACCTGGCCCGGATGCGCCAGCAGGTCTGAAGCATGGCATCAATGATTACACCGCGTGGTTTGCCGGTGACGAGGCCATGGGCGGGACTTATTATGGCTACGATGGCCCTTGCCCGCCGTGGAATGACGAGATTGTTCACCATTATGTATTTACCTTATACGCCCTGTCCGAGCCGTCATTAGCAGTGGAAGGGGAACTGAGCGGTGCTAATATCCGTCGCGCAGTGGAGAACAGCAATGTTCTGGCGAAAGCGAGCCTGACCGGGCTGTATACCCTTAACCCCGACGTTAAAATTTAATCTGATCTGAGCGGCAGAAAACCATGACCAGAGAAAGTGCATTGTTGGCGGCAGAGGAGCATTTCTTCTGGTCTGGACTGTCCGGCCACAGCCTCAGCCGGGATAACCTGATTTCGGTTGCCTGGCCGAGGCTGAAGATTGAACAGAAGGCGAGTTCGTTTGTCTTTTTTGAACCCACCCTGCTGGTGGTTTTATCAGGCAGGATTGACATAACCTGTGCCGGAAGGCGTCATACGCTCCACTCGCCAGCAATGCTCGGATTTATCGACCAGGGTGTGGATATCGATTATATAAAGTATCCCGCTGACCGACATACGCCATTTCGCTCGCTGTTTATTAATATCAGCCCGGATGTGCTGGAAAACTTTTACCAGCATTTTCAGGAACCGCTTTCCGCAGTTAAAAAAAATCCCCAGCTCAGCACAGTTGAAATTAACGCGAGCCTCGATGATTCATTGCATCATCTGCTGGTGGCCCTTGAGGATCCCCGGGTCAGTGATGATCGCATACGGCTGAAAATCTTTGACCTGCTGCTGGTGTTAGCAGAACAGCAGCTGCGCTTTGCGCTACCACAACGGCAGGGAATTTTTCCCCGCCTGAGCAACCTGTTACGTGACGCGCCGGAACGAAACTGGACCGCCCGCCTGGCTGGTGACGCACTGGCGATGAGTGAGTCCACACTACGCCGTCGGCTCCGGCAGGAAGGCGTCAGGTTCGAGCAGCTGCTGCTGGATATCCGTATGCACCATGCACTGATGCTGATCCAGACCACGCACTGGAATCTCACCCAGGTGGCCGATGCCTGCGGCTACCGATCTGTCTCCCGCTTTGCCGAGCGTTTCAAGCACCGCTTTGGATCATCTCCAGCGCAGTTGCGTTGATGGGCTTGGTTTGGAGGGGGGACATCTCAGAACAGTGATCGTTTTCACCCATAACCGGGAGCAAGGCAACAGCTGCGTGATCCTCCGTTGTCTGTAGCGGCGCGATTTATCGCGCAATTCTGCATAGGGTGCTGTTAATCCACGTCGCGACAATCGGTAATATCTTTAACAAAAAGTGCGATTTTGTTGCTATTAAATGATTAATTATCAATTAGATAGTTTTTTCTGCTTGAGAATACCAAAACAAATAGATTGCTATTAGATAGTGCACTATATACATTAAACCCCGAAGCAAACAGATGACAAATCATCGCAATCATTTAAATAGCGCGCGATATAATCGCGAAAAACTTAAGGGAGTTCACCATGAAATTTAAACAGACATTTTTAGCCATCGCACTGGCCGCTGTATCCGCAGGAAGTGTAGCGGGAGAGCCGCAGCCGGAACGTCATGTACAAGCATTTCTGAACGCGCTGAACAGCAGTGGTGGAAAACCCATGGAACAACTTTCTCCGCAGGATGCCCGTCAGGTACTGATTGGCGCGCAGAAAGGTGCAGTGTTACCGCCCGCTGATGTAACGGAAAAAACCATTGAGGTAAATGGCCAGCCGCTGAAGCTGAACATCGTTAAACCAAAAGGTGCGCACGGTACGCTGCCGGTATTTATGTTCTTCCACGGTGGTGGCTGGATACTGGGAGACTTCCCGACTCATGAACGCCTGGTGCGTGACCTGGTAGTGGAATCCGGTGCGGCAGCGGTATTCGTCAACTATACACCCTCACCGGAAGCGCATTTCCCGGTAGCCATCAACCAGGCTTACGCGGCGACCCGCTGGGTGGCGGAGCATGGTGATGAAATCGGCGTTGACGGTAAACGTCTGGCGCTGGTGGGCAACAGCGTAGGGGGCAACATGGTTGCTGCCGTCGCCTTGCAGGCAAAACAGCAGCATACCCCGGCGATTCGTTATGACGTGATGTTGTGGCCAGTTACCGATGCACATTTTGATACTGCCTCATATAACCAGTTTGAAAATGGCTACTTCCTGACACGCAATATGATGAAGTGGTTCTGGGATGCTTACACCACCAGTGACAAGGATCGCAACAGCATCCTGGCTTCACCACTGCGTGCCACCCGTGAGCAGTTGCAGGGACTGCCGCCGACACTGATTCAGACGGCGGAACTGGATGTGCTGCGTGACGAGGGCGAAGCCTTTGGCCGCAAACTGGATGAAGCGGGAGTGGATGTCACGGTGACACGTTACAACGGCCTGATTCATGACTACGGTCTGCTGAATCCGCTGAGTAACGTCCCGGCAGTAAAAACCGCACTGCGCCAGGCAGCCGAAGAATTAAAAACTCATCTCAAATGATGAAGAAGGCCAGGTTAATCACCTGGCTTTTTTTTACCTGCCATTTTGTTACCCGAATCACAATCACAACGCCTGCCAGTAAATCCCTGAATAATTATGAGAGATGGAAAACGGTTCCGGGGCAGCAGATGGTATTGAATTGACAATGTGCGGAGTAGTCACAATTTGATGATGCTATTTATCCAATTGATGCTGTGACGTTCCGTGGAGAATGGCAGAGACCTCTCCGGCAACCGCCCGACTGGATGAGTTTTTGTTGGTTAAGGTTTTCTTAATTATTAATTTTAAAAGCCATGTTGCAGAAATTTTCACCAGTATTTTTTTCCTTGTCCAACCCAGACTGGGCCTGGAACAGGGCCACTTACCGGTGTTTTTAACGAAGCGGCAAAAAGTTTAATGATTTCACAATGTTACTAATGTGTTTGTTTTCGACAGCTAATCAGTCATTTAGGCAGCAATTCAAGCCATGTTTGACCTGAAAAATAAACAATTCGTTAACATCTCACGCTTCCGGCGCCATCCAGGTTAAGGTATCGATATCGAACCATTAACATCCAGTTGTATTTCATAAAAAATTTCCCGTCACATAATTTATCCATCTGATACATAAGCAAATATCCAATCATTCATCTGATTTCTCCTAATAATCTGGAGTAATCCTCTATTTATTCATTTTAAGAAAGGATTGATCGATCAACGGCTGTTTTTTGATAGGTAAAAACATAGATAAAACCGATCTTAAACTGTTTATTGATTGGTAATAGTGATCATAGAATGAGAATCATCTGATGTGTGTTAAGGAAAACATTCTCATGAATCTCAGCGAAGTCTTAACAGGTAAAGTTATCAGTGGTATTGAAGCGGAACCGATAGTAGACAGAGAAGGGAATGTTCTGGCAGTTAAGGTACGCACAGAGAGCGCCTCACCAGGGTGGCTTTCATGGCAGGGTGGGAAGGCGAGCAAAGCACAGAAAAAGAAACTGCTGAAGGAGCAGCTGACGCTCATCGATCAAAAAACAGCATATTTTCAAAATAATAATATTTTATGCTCCATCGACATTGATTTTGAAAAGGCAGCGATCCTCATACAGGATGAGGAAATCGCCGAGTTAGCCAGATCAAAACACTTTTTACGTTTAGAGATTTCAGAAGGCTTTCCTAATCTTTCAGATGGAAGAAGCAACCGGGTACTGCAGGAGTTAGCGGAGAATTACCGATTGTGGCTGGGCGATTTAGGATCAGGCGAGGCAAGCCTGAGAGCGTTACAGGAGAATCTCTATGACGCAGTTAAAATCGATAGTGACTTTCTAAAGCTATACAGTCATTCAAGAATATGGCCGGTCATTATCAAAAACATCATGCGTTACTGTCAGTTTATTATTGTCGAAGGCCTGGAAAGCTCAGAGCAATGCCAGACAATCGCAAAGGACATAAAAGCTATACAAGGTGGATGTTTTAAAAGCGTACTTCTTGAGAATATCGAAAGTCTAAATAAGAAATTCATATTATAACCCTACTTATTTTTTTATTTTCTTTTCACAGCAAAGCGGCGGGAGTTCTCTGCCCATATTATTTTTGTGCCAGATTCGCGCAGGCGAAGCTGCGCCCGTTGCGTTGATTATTTAATTTTCAGGACATTGGCGCCAGTAAGCTAAGGGCGGTAGCGTGTCTGAAAGCAAGCGAATGAGCTTGAATAGAAGTTGGATGAAAAGCCAATAATCTTCCCTCAACAATAAAGAAGGTATAAATATGAAAATCACAGCAATAAGTACATTGTTAATAGCCGGCATGCTGAGCCTTAGTGCGAATGCAGCCGATACGACAACGACACAAAACACCGGTGCTGCTGCTGGTGACACGGCGACCAGCTTTGCACAAGGCAACAGCGTGGTTATCGGTGTGTCCGCTGTTGGGCTGCTGGCGGGCATAGCTCTGGCATCAAGCAACAATGGAGGCAGCAACACCAGCACCACCACGACCACCACCACTACCGGAAGATAGTCATTTACATTGGGGGGCATCGCGTAGGTGTTAAAGAGATATGAGGATAATTTCCGATGATTACTACCTTAGGCTGGGGTTAAGAGAAGCTTTAAGAGTCCATGAAAAGGGACTGCAGGATATAACTATAGCGATAAGCTCAGACCTGAAAACCATCAGGTTGTATAAAGATATAAGCATCTATTCTAATGAGAAATTTTTTGTCGGAAATTGTCTGACAACATTTGTTTTGAGCTATCAGCTCAGTCATGGACTAACACCGCTGCATCACAATCTCTATAAGTTAATCGCCGAAAGAAAGACTATGTACTTAACCCCCCGGGAAATTGACGTACTCAGCGAATTATTGAAAGGAGAGAACATACTCGGCATATCCCGGATGTCCGGGCTTAGCCCGAAGACAATCAGTGCGCAAAAGAACTCAGCCCTGAGAAAACTTAAGGTTAATAATTTACATATGCTGCATAGAGACATTTCATCATTCAGAAATCTCTTTTATGGAAAAGAACGTAACCAATCAGGGATGGATTACTAAGGGCGAGTTAATGACATTCCCATTTTATATGCCTCTTTAGTCTCTTTATGAAGAGGCTTTATTTTCGTGTTTTTAATAGGATGATAGTTCAGCTCATGATGATGACAATGCCTTTCAGATTATCCGCTATCGCGGTATCTGTTTTTTTACTTTCCGCGTGCACCATTGTTCCCGGACAATATTTATCCACCAGTAACAAGGATGTGGTAGAGCAGACAGACTCCAATACGGATATCGACAAGTTCGTTACGGTGTACCCGTTAACACCGAAGCTGATTGAATCTCTGCAACCGAAGACAGTGATGTCCAGCGCAAACCGACAGCTGGAAGAACAAATTAAGAACTACCAATACCGCATCGGCATTGGTGATGTCCTGATGGTGACAGTGTGGGATCATCCTGAGTTGACCACCCCTGCGGGTCAGTACCGCAGCGCCAGTGATACCGGCAACTGGGTGAACACCGATGGCACCATCTTCTATCCCTATATTGGCAAGGTGAAGGTTGCCGGACGCACTATCGATGAAGTGCGTACTGACATTGCCGACCGACTGAAGACCTATATTGAAAGCCCGCAGGTTGATGTCAGCATCGCTGCGTTCCGCTCACAAAAAGCGTATGTCACCGGAGAGGTGGTAAGGTCTGGCCAGCAGCCGATCAGCAATATTCCGTTGACCATTATGGATGCTATCAACGCAGCGGGTGGCTTAGCCCCGGATGCGGACTGGCGTAATGTGGTGCTGACGCACGATGGCAAAGATAGCCTTATCTCTCTGCAGGCATTAATGCAGCAGGGCGATTTACGGCAGAACCGATTACTCACGCCTGGCGATATTTTGTTTGTTCCGCGTAATGATGACCTGAAAGTGTTTGTCATGGGCGAAGTTAACAAGCAATCCACCCTCAAGATGGATCGCAGCGGTATGACCCTCGCCGAAGCGCTGGGTAATGCAGATGGGGTCTCGCAGGAAATGGCAGATGCATCCGGCATTTTTGTTATACGTCCGCTGAGCAGAAGCACTGGAAACGGCAAGCTTGCCAATATTTATCAGCTGAATGCGAAAGATGCAGCGGCAATGGTGATGAGTACTGCCTTCCAGCTGCAACCTTATGACATCGTCTATGTCACAACGGCACCGGTAGTGCGTTGGAACCGCGTTATCTCCCAGCTCGTTCCGACTATTGGTGGTGTACATGACATGATTGAAGCCACACGTTACATCAAAGATTGGTAATGATTATGTTTGATTCAATTCTTGTGATTTGTACGGGAAATATTTGCCGGTCTCCTATGGCTGAGAGGTTGTTGCTGAAATATCTTCCTGAAAAAAAGATTGCTTCAGCTGGATTGAATGCGTTAGTCGGCCATCCAGCCGATGCCACAGCGGAACGTATCGCAGCAGCACATCAAATTTCGTTATTAGGTCATAGTGGTCGTCTGTTTGATGTTGCAGACGCACATAAATATGATCTTTTATTGGTGATGGAACAAAAACAGCTGGAAAAAATTAGTATTTTGGCACCCGAATTAAGAGGGAAAGTGATGTTGCTTGGCCGCTGGATGGGAAACAGAGAAATTCCAGACCCGTACAATAAAAGCGAAGCCGCATTTGAATCTGTTTTTAATCTTATCGATATGGCCTGTCATCATTGGGTCCAAAAGCTAGGCAGAAAACTCACAGGGAAAAATCATGACGACAATGATCAAAAATAAGCAGACAGCTTCAAGCCCAGATGAAGGGGAATTGGGCCGTTATATCGGTGAGCTTATTGACCATAGAAAAATGATAATGGTAATCACCGGATGCTTTTTAATCATCGGTGCGATTTATTCTTTTCTGGCTAGCCCGATTTATCAAGCAAATGCGCTAATTCAGGTCGAACAGAAGCAGGGTAATGCAATCCTTGACAGTTTGAACCAAATGCTCCCGGATTCCCAACCGATATCTGCACCTGAAATATCATTGATACAGTCCAGAATGGTAGTGGGGCAAACTGTTGATGATTTGAATTTACAGATTGATGTGGAGAAAAAATATTTTCCAGTTGTCGGAAAAGGATTGGAGAGATTATTTGGTGAGGGTGCTGGAACAGTGTCAGTATCAAAATTAAGCATCCCAACAACAACTGACGTTAACCCAGGGAAAATTCAGTTAAAGGTCGTGAATGATAAATCATACGAAGTTGTTTTTTTAGACACTACTGCGATGGGAGAGGTTGGCCAGTTATTCCAAAAAGAGGGTGTAACACTACTGGTAGACGAGATGCATGCAAAACCAGGAGAGACCTTTGTAATAACTGAGTTCAGTAGACTCGCAGCAATGGACCGCCTGTTAGAAAGCCTGGTAGTTGCAGACCAGGGTAAGGATACGGGCATGCTGGAGTTGAAGCTTAGTGGTGAAGATAAAGCGCAGATTACGAAGATTTTGGACAACATCAGTTATCATTATCTTGCGCAAAATATTGATCGTCAGGCAGCACAAGATGCAAAAAGTTTGCAGTTTCTTAATCAGCAACTGCCTAAAGTCAGGAGTGATTTAGACCAGGCTGAAAATAAATTAAATGCATACCGTCAACAAAAAGATTCAGTTGACCTATCTCTGGAAGCAAAGGCGGTGTTGGACCAGGTTGTTAACGTAGATAACCAGTTGAATGAATTGACATTTAGGGAAGCAGAAGTATCTCAGTTATATACTAAAGAGCATCCTACTTATAAGGCTCTCTTAGAGAAAAGAGGAACTCTTCAGCAGGAAAGGGCGAAGCTGAATAAGCAGGTTTCATCGATGCCATCCACACAACAGGAAGTATTGAGGTTAAGCAGGGATGTTGAGTCTGGTCGTGCAGTATATATGCAGTTGTTAAATCGACAGCAGGAACTTAGTATTGCTAAATCAAGTGCTATTGGCAATGTTCGTATTGTAGATAATGCAGTTGCATCACCAAAACCGGTCAGACCTCAAAAAGGTATTCTTATTATTTCTTCAGGTATTATTGGATTTATCTTATCCGTTGCTTTAGTACTTCTTCGTATATTTTTTCACAGAGGTATTGATTCTGCAGATCAGCTTGAACAAGCAGGCTTTAATGTCTATGCAAGTGTTCCAAAATCAGACTGGATGGTTAAACGAATCAGGCTAAAACCGCATAGATTGCTTGATAAAAAGAATTCACCAACACATTTCCTTGCTGCTGAAAATCCAGCTGATCTGGCAATAGAGGCTGTGAGGAATTTGCGCACCAGTCTGCACTTTAATATGTTGGATTTGAATAACAATATATTAATGATTTCGGGTGCGACGCCGGATGCGGGTAAGACGTTCATCAGTTCGAATTTGGCAGCAATAATGTCCCTGACGGGAAAAAAATTGCTATTGATTGATGCGGATATGAGACGTGGTACAGCACATAAAGTTTTTAAGGTCAGCAACGATGTAGGCCTGTCAAATATCCTTACAACAAAGATATCTCCGGCAACGGCAATTACCAAAGTAAGCATGGATGAATATAACTTTGACTTTTTGCCACGCGGAAAGTCTCCTGCTAATCCGGCTGAATTACTGATGGGATCGGAGCTCTCAACATTATTGAAGTGGGCCAAAGAAAACTATGATCTCGTTATCATAGATACTCCACCAGTTTTAGCTGTGACTGATGCGGTAATTATTGGGCGGCATGTCGGGACACTTCTTTTAGTGGCTCGATATCAGACTAATACCGTACGCGAGATTGAGGTCAGTATTAATCGCTTTGCTCAGTGCGACATTCATGTTAAAGCTTGCGTGTTAAATATGATGGAAAATAGCTTTAGAAGCTATTACACATATGGATATGGGCATAACAGTTATGCCTATAGTGATAAAAAATAATACAATGCTCGCTTAAGGTCGTATAAAAATATAGCATTATTTACTGTGGTCCTTTCACGTCTAATAATGCTATATAGTTCCGTTCTGATAATACTAAACATGAAATAAAAGAGATGATGTATGTTACCCTATTTAATCGTAACCTTTTTTTGCGTGCTCTTTGTTTATGTTCAGGACAAAACGCTAAAAAGCAGAGCGGTGATATTACCACTTGCAACCCTAACTTTTCTTGCTGCAATTCGGGATTATACAGTTGGTACCGATGCAAAGGTTTATACAAGAGATTTTCGATTCCCATTTAATCATTATCCATTAACATTGAATCCAGATGTAGAGAAAGGATATCAGTTACTAGCGATGCTTGTTCGTGGTATCTATAATGAATATTACTTTTATTTCATGATCATGGCGTTGGTGTGCATTTTTCCTGTTTTGATGGTATTAAAAAAACGCTCACAAAACTATTCCATGTCATTGTATATCTACATTACATTTGGTATGTATTTTGCTCTTTACAATCAGGTCAGGCAAGCGATAGCCATGGGAATTTGTCTGTTTGCGCTTAAATACTTGGTTGAAAAAAAAACCCTCAAATATGCATTGTTTATTTTAGTTGCCTGTCAATTCCATGTCAGTGCAGCCGTGATGTTGGTTTTCTATTTCCTTAGCAATGCTAACTTTCGTGTCGAATTTAAAGTTGTGTTGACTTTTTTAATTGGAGTAATTGCCACGCCATTAATTGTAGCCCAAATGGCTGCGGGTAATGCTCGTTATGAACATTACACCGAAGAAGCTACAAATGGCAGAAACGGATTGATGACGGTTTTACTGTATGTGGTGATTGCAATAGCAATCTATATTTTAGGAAAGAAAATCAGGTATGTGGATCGTGAATATAGTGTAATGGAATGCAGCTACCTATGTGGTATAGCTGCTTTATTGCCAGTAGCAATGTTGGGGACTGACCCTGCGGGGCCACAGCGTGTTGCGCAATATTTTGTTTATTATCTTATGCTGTTAATTCCTATCATATTAAAGAAAGTTAATAACAAATTAGTTTCCGCGATTTTTTGTGTATGTGCCTTGTCATACTTCGTGATGATGATAATGAGTAATATTGCAGGCATATACCC
>NZ_JAPWKD010000030.1 GCF_028283705.1 Pantoea sp. | reverse complement strand
CAACAGTATGCGACACATGATGGAATTCGTTTGCCCGATGCGGTGCGTTTTTTGCCTTTTTCAATCACAAAGCCGGGTTTTATGTTACCGGTGAAGCAATTGAGGAGTAAGCGTATTAAAATAAAAATTCGTAACTTATTGGAAAATAAAGCCATTAAAAATAAATGTCTTTTTACTAAGCCCGGCGGGTGATTTATTTTTTAAAAAAACTGCCTGTGAAGACAGCCTGTGATATAGAAAAGCGGAGGGAACCGTCAACAGTGAAAAGTGCGCCTCAGTCACCTTTGCCGTCTTTTCAGCCGCAATAATTTCCGGAGTGTTAAGCTGCCTGTCTCCGAGCCACCAGTTACCGCTTTTTACTTCATCAAATACCACCCACGTTGACGACCGGATGGATTCTCCTTTGATTTCAACCATTGCCTCGGTGATGGCTTTTCTCAGGTGCGCTTTTTCGCTTTCTGAAAAAACACCTTCAAGCAACTTTGCATTGATAAAAGGCATATACATTTCTCCCTGTTTCAGTAAGGCCGGAGTGGAGTCGCTGCGTGGAAAGAGACCTGCAGTGCTCTCTGTCACGGTTGAGCGGCAGAGCCGCGCGGCTGTCTGCCGTCCGATCGCCGCAATAAACTTTTTCTGCTGGCGTTTCATATGCGCCTGTTTATAGGGAACCGGTGCAGAGGTGATGCCAAATAAAAGCAGCGGGTCCAGAACCTCATAACCCGTCGCGTACAGGGTCTGAATAAGCGGCCAGAGATGTACGCGGGGATCGCCCTGAAGCTGGCCTGGCTTACAAAGATGCTCCGGCGATCCCAGTGTGGTGCTGATGAGGGCACGCTTTCCCCTGAAAGCTCCGCTGCTGAACAGCTGGCTTCCCGAATACACCCCACCGTAGATAAACACGCGCTCAATCCAGCCTTTAAGGATGGCCGGAGCGCCATACCACCAGAAGGGAAACTGCAGGATGAGCAGGTCGGTTTCACAGAGTCGCTTCATCTCCTGCTGAACCTCGGGGGGCAGGCAGTCTGTTTCCCAGGCATGCCGTTGCTCAGCCTGAACGTTAAACCGGTCTGGGTTCACACGGTGTGTGAAGTGAGAAGGTGACTCGACGGGCACAAAGTTTGCTGCATAGAGGTCTGAAATGCAGACCTTGTAATCCAGGCTCTCTAACTCCTGGGATGCCAGCCCGACCAGGCTGGCGTTAAAAGATGTGGCCTCCGGATGGGCTGACACAATAAGCGCGCGCCGGGACGTCATGATCTCTCCCTGTGACTGTTGTCCGTCAGGGAAATCCGTTAAAAATGAGAGCTCACGTAACGCCTCAGCTGACTGCCGGTACTCGTCAAGTTTACGTATAAAGCCGTTATAGGCATCGGAGCCTGCGGCAAACCGGTGTGGCGGCTCGTTCATTTCAGAAAGCGAGATAAATACCTCACCCAGCTTTGCCGGATCGCCGGGCTGGCGATGACTGAACCTGTTAAGAATGGTTGTAAATGCAGTGACGCTGTCACAGTAATCACTGACAGACGGTTTTGCATGGGCAACGGAGCTTTCATCGAGAAAGTCAGTGCGGAATCCGCCGGGAGCTACAATCGTTGTTTTAAATCCCGAGCGGCGAGACCTCACGGTTCAGCCCCCTGCATCCAGCCTTCAACGGCAAATTTAGAGGCTGCATAAAGAGAGGAGCCCTCAACACCGTTAAATTCGGCGGTGGAAGAGACGGTAAAAATATGACCGCTCTTCTGCTTTCTCATCACCGGCAGCACTTCACGGGTCACGTTCATGGTGCCGAACAGGTTGACCTCAAACTGACGCCTGATCTCTTCTTCCGCCGCATCCTGGAACCAGCCCAGCTGGCCATACCCGGCATTGTTTACCAGCACGTCGATTTGACCAAAATGCTGCACGGCTTCTGTCACCGCACTGCGCGCCTGCTCCCTGCTGATTATGTTCAGCGTAAGTGCCAGCAGATTATCAGTATCCGTAAGCGTTTTAAGTTTTCCTGGTATGACGCGCTGTCGCGACCACGCGATGGCCGGCCCGGAGCAGAGATTCAGTCAGTGCGAGCCCTATCCCCCGGTTTGCACCGGTAATAAACCATACTTTTTTACTCATTTTTATTCCCCTGCGGTCGAAGCCCCATGCCTGCACGGCGGGCAGGTTTATCATTAAGCATGCGGCAGCAGGGCTGAGGCCGGTTGTCAGAAACAACGCATTTTTTGCCCAATTTGATTTTTTTTAGTTTCCGCAGGCACAGGAATTTTCTGCAGCATGGTAGGCTTAGGCGGTAATCAGGAAGGGGAGGCGGCGTAAAATGAGTGTTACAGCGTATCAGAATAAAGAGGCTATGCAGGCGCGCCTGCGCGAAGTCATTGCGCGGTTTGCAAAAATTAATGAAAATTTTTTGACGCCTGTTCCGGGCCTTAGCATCTATCATCGCTGCGAACCCACTGCCCCCCTGCCCTGCACCTACGGGCCGGGCCTGGCCATTACAGTTCAGGGGCATAAGCAGGTCATGCTGGGCGACGACGTGATTGATTATGGCCCGGGCCAGTCTCTGGTAACAACGGTCGATTTGCCCGTCGTGTCTCACGTCACGCGCGCCAGCATTCAGGAGCCTTATACCGGAATTGGCCTCGATCTGGACGTCGGTCTGGTTACGCAGGTGGCGGCAGAGATTGAAATGGCTGAGCCCCTGCGTGAAACATCAAGGGCCATATCCGTGGCTGAACTCGAGCCGGCGCTGCTTGACGCCGTTATCCGGCTGGTATCACTGATTGATGAACCCCGGCTGATGCCGCAACTGAGCGTGCTGATCCAGCGTGAAATCATCCTTCGCCTGCTGACCGGGCCACACGGGTTATACCTCTGGCAGCTGGTATCGGCGGGCTCGCCTGGCAAGCAGATAGCCCGCTCGGTTACCTGGCTGAAACTCAACTTCCGTAAAAACTTCCCGGTAGATGAGCTGGCCCGGAGCGCGCACATGAGCCCTTCTACCTTCCGGCAGCATTTTCGCACCGTTACCGGCATGAGTCCGCTGCAGTACCAGAAAAAGCTGCGGCTACAGGAGGCCCGGCAGCTGATGCTGAACGAGAACCACGAGGCAGGCACGGTAGCGCTGCTGGTTGGCTATGAAAGTCAGAGCCAGTTCAACCGGGAATACGCGAGGATATTCGGCGAGCCGCCGCTGCGTGACATCAAGCGGCTCCGGCAGGAAGTCCAGCCGGGGAGAAAAATGCCCGGCGCGGCCGGTTAGCCGCAGAAGCAGGCCGTCGCTTCAGCAATGAACGTTTTAAGCTTAGCCGTCTGTCGCCGGTCTGCGGGATAGATCAGGTTCAGCGGCATGGACGGCCCGCTGTAGTCTTCGAGAATCTGCACCAGTTCACCGCTACGTATGTGGGACTGAAGCATGTCCTCCGCCTGCAGAATTATGCCAAATCCGCCGATAGCGGCGTTGATCTGCGCGCGCGTATCATTGAGTATCAGCCGGCTCCGGACCTCAACCGGGAAGGTTTTGCCGTTTCTGGCGAACCGCCATTCGCTTTTGGCTATCCTGTCCCAGGAGACATATCCCACGCACTCATGCGTCGCCAGCTCTGCTGGACTACGGGGCTCTCCGTACCGGGTCAGGTAAGCCGGCGATGCGCACAGGATCAGCCGGTAGGGCCTGAGCGGACGCATCACCAGCGATGAGCTCATATTTACATCAGGATCGCCCACCCTGAATACGGCTTCAAACCCCTCCTCCGTCAGATTAACGTAGCGATCGCTGAGCGATACTTCGACCTCCGTCAGCGGATAGCGCGTCAGGTAACCGGTCAGAAAGTTCATCAGGCTGCCCGCCCCGAAATTGATGGGGGCACTGACCCGGATACGGCCCTGCGGTTCAGTCAGCGTTTCCCCTGCCATCGCGTCAGCAGCCTCTGCTTCGGCCAGGATAAGTCTGCAGCGCTCAAGATACCGCTCGCCAAACTCGGTCAGACTCTGACGGCGGGTTGTCCGGTTAATCAGGCGAACCCCCAGGCGGTCTTCGAGCGCGTGTATGTGTTTGGCTACCATCTGGGCAGACATGCCCAGCGGTGCGGCTGCGCCAGCGAAGGAGCCCGTGTCTGCCGCGGACACAAAAGCCTCCATACTCTTCAGTCTGTCCATCATTAACAACTCCTGTTACGAAGTGATATTACTGCATCGATATTTATCTACCCGTAGTAGGTAATTATCATGTTAAAACTTTCTCAGATAAACAGGAATGATACGCATGATGATGTTATTTGAAGATGCTGTCCGTCAGCGTCACTCTCCCCGGGATTTCCTCAACACGCCGCTGACCGATGAACAGCTTCGTCTGGTGCTACAGGATGCGCAGCTTGCACCCTCAAACTGTAACACTCAGCCCTGGCACGTACATATCGTCTCCGGTCAGAAGAAGGAAGAAGTGACTGCCGCGATGATGACGGCGGCCGGGGGCGATCCCGCGCCGGATTTCAGCTTTGATCCGGCGGATTACCCGGGAGTTTATGGTGACCGCCGTAAAGAACAGGGCAGAACCTATTACGAAGCGCTTGGTATTGCGCGGGAAGACAAAGAGGGGCGGGCGAAAACGTTTCGCCGCAACCTGGAGTTTTTTGGCGCACCGCATGCGGCGTTCCTCTTCATGCCGGCAGTCGGAGATAAGGTTCGCGTGGCTTCTGACATCGGCATGTACGCTCAGAACTTTTTGCTGTCGCTGACGGCACGCGGCATGGCCGGGATCCCGCAGACCCTGCTGGGCTTTTACGCAGATACCGTCCGTGAAGTCCTGGGCGTGTCTAATGAATTCAAGCTACTGTTCGGGATTTCCTTCGGTTTTGAAGACCCGCACGGTATCTCCCGCAGGGTCCGTATGGGCAGAGCTGATATCAGCGACAGCGTGGTTCTTCATAACTAATATTCGTTATCCGCGGCGGGGCGGCAGGTCAGCGACTCGTGAGCAAGGAGGCTATCAGAAGGCCAGCCATGTGCAGTCCGGACGGCAGTGCTGAAATCCTGCTGCGGGGGGATTCCGGCACAGGGTGCATCCGGATGACGTTACTGACAGCGGCGATCACGCTGTGGAATACGGTATATATAGAATGAGCCATTGAGTCACTAAAACGAAAAGGTATCCCGATAAATGAGCAACTGGTATCACATCTTTCTCCCTTGGGCTGGGAACATATCAATCTGAGTGGAGATTATGTCTGGCGTAATAACCTTAAACTGGGGTCCGGAAAATACCGCTCATTACGCACAGTCGACACCGCATTGTACAAAAAACAGTCTTAGCGTGGGATAGTTTCCGAATTCCAAGCGGACCCCAGTTATTACGCCTCGCGCTGTGCTTCAGCGGAGATGAACGAGAAAAACAGCAGCGCCGCGAATGTGGTCAAATCGCTGACTAATCCACACATTAAGCGCAGCGAATGGGGCTGGGGTATCGATCCGCTTGGGCTGCGGATTACCATGAATATGATGTATGACCGCTACCAGAAGCCTTTGTTTCTGGTTGAGAATGGTCTGGGCGCACGCGACGAAATTAATGCGGAAGGTGAGATTAATGATGATTATCGCATCAGCTATCTGCGTGAACACATCCGCGCCATGGCGCAGGCCATTGATGATGGTATCCCGGTGATGGGCTATACCACCTGGGGGTGCATTGACCTGGTGGCGGCCTCCACGGGAGAAATGAGCAAGCGTTACGGCTTCGTCTACGTTGACAGAGACGACCGGGGTGCCGGCACCTTAGCGCGCAAACGTAAGAAATCTTTCTGGTGGTATAAAAAAGTGATTGCCAGCAACGGCCGGGACTTAGACTGATATTTTTCTCAGCTAACTGCTTAATCTCGTCCCCGCGGTAACCTGATGCGGGGACGTTTTTTTGCTCCCGTTACGTTGTCAGAACGGGGTGGCTGGCCACATCAGGGAGCGAGCTGACCGGTGGCTTTCATTCCGGCACAGGCAAAACGCATAATATTTTCCAGCAGTTCGTTGTTATCCTGCGTGTTACACACCTGGGGCGCCAGTTCTTCCAGACGATGCGTATCAGAGAAGGTATACATGTAAGCGCCAATGACCATCGTCATGCGCCAATAGGCTTCGCTCTCGGATAAATGAGGAAGCTGGCGCATAAACGCGCTGACAAACGCCTTGGTGGAATTGTCATAAGCATGGTTGCGCAGACCATAAGAGATTTCTGGCGGTTCAGTATGCAAACGCGCCTGCAGGCGGATAAACGCGCGTCCCTGTTTGGTTTCGCGTAAGGTCAGCGTCGGTTTCAGAAAAGCGTGCATAATCGCTTCTACCGTCATCGTATCCTGTTGCTCCAGCGCCTGTAAGCGCGCCATACGCTCTTCGGAAACCCGCCTGCTGCGTCGTAAAAAAACCGCTTCGAACAAACCATATTTTGAGCCGAAGTAATAGATAACTAACGCCTGGGTCACCTCAGCCGCTTCCGAAACCTCTCGCAACGTCGTGCCGGCATAACCGAGATCGGCAAATAAAATTTCCCCGGCATCAAGGATTTCATCTTTTACGTTATTATTTTTTCCCTCTGGCCTGCCGGGTTTGTTTTTATTAGGCGGACGGCCGCGACGTATAGCTACGCCCTTGCGCCCCCGAATTTCTCTGTTATCCATAATGCTCCAAGGCGTTAGCGCAAAAAAAGATCCGTTTATTCTAGCCTGTTGGCAGTTTAAGGGGAAACGCCAGCGCGCCTCCCCTTGCTGACTGAGAATCAGCCCGGCTCAGGAAAGCGGGCAAAAGCATGACGTCAGCATTTTTCTGCGCGATATGAAACAGACTTGTCTGGTACTGCGCCCGTGCTTGCGGCGGCTGTCCGCCCGGCCAGCGAATCCAGCCAGCTCAGAATCTCAGCGGCATCGGTGACATCAGCATATTTTTGATCCATATCGTAGAGGCTGGCCTCATGCGGTGGCGCTGCCCGGTCGCCGCAACAGTCACGCGGGACCAGCACGTTGAAGCCGGACTGCACGGCATCGACCACGCTGGCGCGAACACATCCTGATGTGGTTGCACCCGTCACGATTAAGGTATCGGTCCTGGTACCGGCCAGCAGGGCTGCCAGCGAGGTGCCAAAGAAGGCCGACGCGCCCTTTTTTGTCACAATCGTATCGCCAGGCTGAATGCCAGTTGCGGCATCGATGTCGACCAGTCGCGAGCCTGCCAGCAATGCCGCCATACCGGTGGCCTTCTTCAGCCAGGGCAGTTGTTCCAGCTCGCCGGGATGATAAGCGATTGTGGTATAGATCACCGGGAAGCCAGCGGCTCTGGCACGATCGGTCAGCCGCCGGGTAGCCGCGATCGGCGCGCGCATGTCGGCAGCTGTGGGATATTGGGTATCGGTAAAGCCGTAGCTGAAGTCAACTACCACGATGGCCGGACGCTCGCCGCGCGGTACCGCGCGGCCAAATCCCGCCTGATCATAGATCGTCTCCTGGGACATTATTGTTTTTCCTGTAAAAGGTTTAGAGCGGCCCTGGCGGGCCACTCTGCTAGTAACGCTGCATCTGAATCTCTTTTACCGCGATATCGCCATCAATCACGATCGCTTCATCATCGAGAAACAGCGAGCAGCCACGCATCGGAATATCCAGATGGCAGGCGGTATCATTCGGACCGCCAAGTTCATTGTTGGGTCCGGTAGAGAACATCACGTTGCCATAGTAGCTGCGCGGTTCCATCCCCATACCGCCGGGAAATGCGCCCGGCGTCATGTTGTGCCAGCTGGCCTGCGGATTCATGCCCCAGCCGACATGGCTCATGCCCATGCCGCGCGGATCGTCGAAAGCCGCCATGTAAGATTTAACGAGTTCGGCATCAAGCCCACCACGAATATCCGTTATCCAGCCTTTTTCAATGGTGTAAGTGATTGGCTCACGCACATAGATGTTTTGCGGCAGCAGGATATCGCCGGGGGCTACGACAATCTGACCATTGACGCCGTCATCGTCGCCACCGGTAAAAACGAAGCCTGAAGGCCAATGATCCCAGCGTCCCGGCGTATCGGTACAGCCATATTCGGCTACGGTGGGATAGCTGTTAAGCTGATAGGTCACATCTGTGCCATAGGGAGAGGTGATGCGCATAACATTAGCTTTTTCCAGCATTCCCGCGGCGATTTCGACCTTTTCACGCAGCTCAGGATAGGGCAGCATGCGCGCTAACAATTCAGGCGGTTCAACAGCCGTCAGGATCCGCGTACCGGCAGCCTGAATCGCGAATTGTTCCGGCGAGAAGAGTAGAAAGACGCAGTCGATCAGCATGTCGCATTGTTTGAGCGCCTCGACTGCCCAGGGTAACGCCGCCAACCCCGTGACACCTACATTCCAGCCTCCCGTTGGTATCGGCGCAGGCAGGCGCATATGATACATATTCGCCCCCAGACGCTGTCCTGCCGCCATGAAGGCGTCAGCGTACTCGAGGCGGTCGTTGCCTTGCGTCAGCACGACAAGCTTTTCACCCTCGTGCACGCCGGACATTTTTAACTGATGCAGGCAGATCTCGGTAAAGCTTGCTTGATCCATCGCTCATTCCTCGTTGTTTTTGGTTTTGCTGTCTTGATTACGGGCTATCCAGCTTTAACCGCGAGCGCGAAGCTCAACGGATTTCCAGGTCCATGACCGCACCGAGAAAGCCTTCGAGATCGTCCCACGGAATCATATGACCCGCTCGCTCAACGACCCTGACCTCGGTCTGCGGCGCCAGCGCCTGGATTTCTGCGACATCATTTGGCTCGATTACCGGGGCGCCACCGGCGACCACCAGGCGAACGGGTAGCGTGATATTGGCCAGATCGGCATGCATATCATCGCTGTGGAAACCGTCATAGGCGGTGCGGATCGCAGAGAGCTGGCAGGTATGCAACCACTCAGCGCGCAAAGCGTTTTGCTCATCGCTCCAGGAAGGACAAAACTGGCGCATCTCTTCTCCCGAACAGCCCTTTGCAGCCAGCCGGATTGAATCTTCGTACCAGTTCCAGGGAGAGGGATAGACGCGCCGCCCCGGCCCTGAAACGGGTGGGTCGACCAGTACCAGCTGACCAATCGCAGTGGGGTTAATCCGTGCAGCGCGAATGGCTGTGCGTGCGCCCATCGAATGGCCCAGTATTACCGGTGACATAAGGCCGGCGGCTGCGATCACGGCCAGCGCATCGGCAGCCATCGCATCGAGTGAATAGTCCAGCTCCCCTGCCTCACTCAATCCCCGGCCACGCACATCAAGCACGTGTACATCAAAGCGTTCAGCTAGCCGTTCAGCAACGAATCCCCAGGTTATCGCCGGTGAAGTGATCCCCGGAATTAACAATAACTGCGGGCCGGGTCCAGGATAATGGAGCAGGTGCTGGCGGATGCCATTGGCGTGAACGTTGTATCCACCACCTTGAGTTTCGTTTGTTCTGGTGTTGATCGTCATAATGCCCCCTCAGTAAGCGCCGGAAAGCAACGTTCCGCCGCCCGGAACCCGCGTTTCGATATGGAGTGCCTTGAGCATCTGCCAGGTAGTGGCTATCGCTGCGGTCACCACGGGTTTTCCGGTACGGGCTTCAACTATCGTTACAGCGGACAGAGAAGGCATCTGGACACAGGCCGACAACACCACCGCATCAACATCGTCGGTATTCATGTCAGCAACGATATCCGGCAAATTCATCGGATCGTGCGCCGCTACCGCCAGGTTGTCCTGAATCTCCAGTGCCCGGTAATCGGAGACCTCAATACCTTCGTGGCGAATATAGTCGACGACCATTTCGGTGAGCGGTTTCATATAGGGAGCCACAACAGCAACCCTTCTGGCTCCTATGGCCTTCAGCCCTTCGATCAACGCACCCGCTGAGGTAATCACTGTCGTGGGAGCGCCATTGTTCGCTGTCACCTGCTGCAAGCGCGATCCTGAGACACAATGGTAACCGTGCCCCATTGACATAATGGCAACGAGGCAGGCGTAGCCCATGATGTCGACACGCGCATCCGAAAGCTCCAGCGCACAGCGGTCGCTGTCGGCATCCATTGCCGCCAGTTCTTCCCTGGTGACATGCTTCATGCGCATACGAGAAGAATGAAAGGTGAAGCGCTCTTCGCCCACGCTTTCGCGAGCCCGCAACAAGGCAGGGATTTCTGTCTCCATTGTGACGTTGGAGCTGGGAACGATTTGTCCGATACGAAAGGTTTTTTTCATCTTATTTCCCTTTTCTCTGGTAATGGCTCATGTGGCCTTCTGGGGCCATTCCCGCAATGCTGTTACGCGTGCGCTTGGGTCTCATCAAATCGCTCGCGACAGCGAGTGGCGTCATATTCGTAAATCCATTCAGCACGGATACCCACCGCATTAGGGTTTTTCGCCTGCTCCTGTTGAAACGCGAGGTCTCGTTGTCGTAATTCTTCCGGCGAGGAGAGATGATAGGTGCGACCACGTTCACGGGCCTGGAGCTGAACCTGAGACGTGCGCGGACGGCGTTCAGCTTCATAGGCGGCCAGCGCCGCAGGAACATCGCCGCCGAAATGCGCCAGCGCCTGCGCCAGTACATAGCCATCCTCAATGGCCATCGCCGCGCCCTGCGATAAAAATGGCAGCATAGGGTGCGCTGCGTCGCCTAACAGCGTGACATGAGGAACAGACCACTGCGCCATCGGATCGTGATCAAACAAGCCCCATTTAAAGGTCTGAGTCGGATCGGTGCGTTCAAACAGCTGAATCAGATCCGGATGCCAGCCCTGGTAAGCGTTTAATAATTCGTCGGTTGAGCTGGCTTCGGTCCATGACTCTTTTACCCATTCTGCGGTTTCAGTGACCGCAACAATGTTCACCGCCTTGCCGCCTTTGACATAGTAAGTAACGACATGGGCTGAAGGTCCCATCCAAAAGGCGGCGTAAGGTCCGACAAACGGCAATGGGTGCTCAGCAACCGGTACCAGTGCTCGCCAGCACATATGTCCGGTGAACTGCGGTTTTTCATCACCCCAGAGCGCGCTGCGTACTGCAGAATGGATGCCGTCAGCGCCGACAATCAGGTCTGCTTCAAAAGAGGTACCGTCAGCAAAAAATGCTGTCGCTGACAGGGGGCTATGCTGAACGGCGGTGCATTGCGCATTAAAGGTGACCTTTTCGGCGGGGATATCCGACGTCAGGAGGCTATGCAGATCGGCACGGTGGACATGATAAAATTCCGCGCCGTAAACCTCGGGGCAAGTTGATTTGAGCGGCGTGCGGAAGAGTTCATTGCCGCTTTCCCAGTTAAGTCCCACCATCGCTTCCGGTAAAAAACCTACCTGTTTAAGAGGCTCTGTGAGTCCCAGCGCCTTCAACACTTTTACCGCGTTAGGCGTCATCTGTACGCCTGCCCCCACTTCACCAAACGCGGGTGCACGTTCAAACAGGTGGAAATCGATACCTTGCTGCTGTAAGGCGCGCGCCAGCGCCGCACCGCCAATTCCACCGCCAATGATTCCAACTCGTAATTCATGGTTCATTATGTTCTACCTTTATTAAATAATCGCTTAATTAATTAAACTGCTTTTTTTGCCTGACGAAACGTTACCCGCCCAGATAAGCATTGAGTAACTCTTTATCCTCAAGCAGGCTCGCCGCCATGGCATGAGTGGCGATACGTCCGGTCTCCACCACATAAGCGCGGGAAGCGACAGAAAGCGCGTTATAGACGTTTTGCTCGACGATCAACGCCGTTACCCCGTGCTGATTAATGTCACGGATCACATCAAAGACCTCATCTGCCATACGCGGCGATAATCCGAGACTTGGCTCGTCCAGCAGCAGCAGCTCAGGTTCCGACATCAGCGCACGGGCGATGGCCAACATTTGCTGCTCACCGCCACTCAGCGTACCCGCCAGCTGCTTATGCCGCTCACGTAAGCGTGGGAAACGGTGAAAGGCCATACCGACCCGCTCTTCGACTTCTTTTCCTGAACGGCAGAGATAAGCGCCCATCATTAAGTTTTCATACACGCTCATGGTCGGCCAGACATGGCGTTCTTCCGGACAGTGCGCAATACCCGCGGCGACAATACGTTCCGTTGACCAGCCGTTTATCGCGTTGCCCTGCCAGTAAATCGTGCCGTTTTTAGGCTTTAACAGACCGGAGATGGTGCGCAGCGTAGTACTTTTCCCCGCGCCATTAGCGCCGATCAAGGCGATAATTTCGCCACGCTGGATTTCCATATCGATGCCATGCAGAGCGGTAGCGTTGCCATAGGCCACCTGTAAGCTTTCGATTTTTAACATGCAGGGTTCAGAACTTTTCATGCGCTCGCCTTCCCAAGATAAGCTTCGATCACCTGCGGATGGCGTTGCACCGCTTCGGGCGTACCCTCAGTCAACTTCTGACCAAAGTTCATCACCACCAGCCGGCGACAAATTTCCATCATCAGATGCATGTTATGTTCCACAATCACCATCGACTCCACGTGGGTTCCCAGCAGACGCTGTAAAATCTGACCAAATACGCGCGCCTCCTGGCTGTTTAACCCGGCGGCGGGCTCATCCAGCATCAGCAACCGGGGTTTTGCCGCCAGCGCCACCGCCACCTCCAGTAAACGCAGCTCACCACAAGAGAGCACGCTGGCTGGCGTGTTGATGCGATGTGACAGGCCCATTATGTCGATGATGCTGGCGGCGCTTTCGCGTACTTTCTGTTCGGTATGACGGACATGTGCGCGAGGCAAAAAGATATCCATTAACGATTGCCGGGCCGCCAGATAATGTCCTGCCAGCACGTTTTCAAACGCGGTTAACGCCCTGAGCACGTTGGTTTTCTGAAAGCTGCGCACCAGCCCACGGCGGGCAAGCGTGTGAGGAGCCTTACCGGTGATCTCTTCTCCACAAAACAGCACCCGGCCGCCATCAGGCTTATAAAAGCCGGTAATTAAATTAAAACAGGTGGTTTTGCCTGCGCCGTTCGGTCCAATCAGCCCGACCAGCTCACCTGGCATAATATCGAAACTGATATCCTGCACCGCTTTCAGGCCGCCAAAGGTTTTACATAATCCTTGTACTGCCAGCATGGGTTGCGAAGAGGTGCTCATACGGTTTTCTCCTGCTGTGCCTGGGTCGTTTTTTCCGTCGCGGCCCGGCTGCGTTGCTCCCGGCGCTGAGTCAGAAAACCCATCAGCCCCCTGGGAAGAAACAGTACCACGGCCATAACAATCAGGCCGAAGATGGACATACGTAGCTCCTGGGCTTCACGCAGGTATTCGTTTAACAGCGTGACAACCAGCGCGCCGATGACCGGTCCAACCAGCGTGCCTTTTCCGCCCAGTAGCACCATGATGATCATCGACACCATAAAGCTGAACTGGAATACGTCGGTTCCGACAAAGGTGATGTAATGCGCATAAAAACCTCCCGCCAGGCCAGCGAGAAACGCACCGAGGACGAAGGCTTTCATGGCATAAGCGAAGGGCCAGATGCCCACCGACTGAGCCACATAACGATTTTCGCGCACCGTAACCGCGGCGCGCCCCTGGCTGGAGTAAACAAAGCGATAGATCAGGTAGAGCGCCAGCATGGCAATCAGCAAGGCCAGATAGTAGTAGCTGCGCTTAATATCCAGCGCTGCCAGTCCCGCCATAAAGTGCGGCTGAGCAATACCCGCCACGCCCATCGGACCATTGGTTACTGCCACCCAGTTATTGGCTATGATGCGCAACACTTCAGCGAAAGCCAGGGTGATAATCACAAAATAGGGTCCCTGCAGGCGCAGCGTGATAGCGCCGATTAAGGCACCCGCTACCGCTGCGATCAAACCGGCCATAGGGATGGTCGCCCAGAGCGGCCAGCCGAAATCACTGGACAGCAGTGCGGCCGCATAGGCTCCCAGACCAAGAAAAGCGGTATGACCAAGCGAGAATTCACCAATATAACCCACGGTCAGGTTCAGGCTGCTGGCGAGTACCGCATAGATAAGTACCATGACGCCAATATGCAGCAGGTATTGATCCTGTACCAGCAGCGGGAATGCCGCCGCCAGCGCCGCCAGCAGCAGCAGGGTATTGCGTTCAAATTTCATATCATGCCCTCTCCGCGCGTGTTGAAAACAGGCCATAGGGTCGGAAAACCAGCATCACGATAACGATCAGGAAGCCGATAATGTCGACCATGCCGGTAGAGATATAACCGCCCCACATCGCCTCGGCGATGCCCAACAACAGGCCACCGATAATCGCACCGGCAAAGCTGCCCATTCCACCGAGGATAACTACCACAAAAGCCTTGAGGCTCACCAACCCACCGACGGTGACTTGGGTGGTGTAGATCGCGCCCAACAGCATGCCTGCACTGGCTGCCAGCACCGTTCCCATGGCAAAAGTGCTGGCGTAAACATGGGAGATTTTTATCCCCACCAGCTGCGCAGCCATGGGATCCTGAAACGTAGCGCGCATTGCGCGTCCCAGTCGGGTTTTTTTGATGATCAGATGCGCGCCGAGGATCAGCACGGCGCAAACCGCCACCGCAAACAGGCGCATTTCGGTCAATACAACCGGTCCGATAAAGATCGGGGCATTAGGCAATGGCCCATCAATTTTTTGCGGTGAGGTACCCGCAAGGAGTAACGCGGTATTCGCGATAAAAATCGATAGCCCAATCGTTAACAGGATGCCTGGCTCTTCAGACTGGCCGCGAACACGTTGGATCAATAACCGATCCACCAGCCAGCCAAACGCCGCCATAATGATAGCGACCGCCAGCAAACCGGTGAAAAAGTTCAGCCCAAGCGCGTGAGTTACAAACCATCCCAACATTCCGCCCATCATATAAAACTCACCATGAGCGAAGTTGACCACGCGCATCAGACCAAATATCAACGTCAGGCCCAGCGCGGACAGAGCGTAAAAGGTGCCGCTCACCAGGCCGTTAGCAAAAAATTGCAGGAACAGATCCATTATTTTTTCTCCGGCGCCTCAACGGCAGTGCTGGTGACCACCTCAGGAACTTTCTGGCGAATCTGCACCAACGCGGCATCAAACCCGTAAGCCTGGCCTTGATCAGTGAAGCGGTAATTGCCATTAGGGGCGTGATAATCGGTGGCTTTCAGACTGGCAATAATTTTTGCGGCATCCGTAGAATCCGCATGACCTATCGCATCCAGCATGATGTGCGTGGAGTTATAGCCGGCAGCGGCGTACTTATCCGGAAACTGCTTATATTGCGCCTGGTAAGCTTTAACAAATTGCTGATTGCTGTCGCCCGGCAAGGTATAGACATAAGGCACCGCTGCGTAAATGCCTTCCGAAGCCTCGCCCACCAGGTTAATAAAGTCTGAGGTTGCCCATGAGCCGACACCAAATACATTGATATCAATACCAAACTCTTTGAGCTGCTTGACCAGTATCGCGCCATCCTGAGTCTCTGCGGCAATAAACACGCCGTCAGCCTTAGCGTTGCGCAGTTTGGCCAGCAGCGTGTAGAAATCGGTGGCGCCATGATCAAAATATTCCGTCATGACATTTTTAACGCCATGCGTAGCGAGGTCCTGCGAGAAGCCCTGAATACTGCCCCGGCCCCAGTCATCATTTACGCCAATGTAGGCGACACGTTTTAATTGCAGTTTTTCCGCCAGGATTTTAGCGAACGCTTTCGCCAACAGCGCATCGGTTTCAGCGGAACGGAAAAAGTAAGGATTATTTCTTTCGGTCAGATCGGCCTGAGAAGAGACGCCGGTCAGGAATGGCACTTTATACTGTTGCGCCAGCGGCATGACCGCTGCGGTGGCCGAACTGCAAAAGGCGCCAAGCAGGGCAACAACCTTATCTTTCTGAATCAGCTTTTCTGCCGCGTTAACGGAGTTAGCCGGGCTGCACTGTCCATCTTCAATCACCAGCTGCACCGGCTTCGCTGCCGTACGCTTGTTGTACTCCGCCAGCGCTAGTCTGGCGCCATTAACATACGCGGTTCCGTTATAAGCCACTGAGCCAGTAAGCGGTTCAATCACGCCCAGCTTGATGCTCTCCTGAGCACAGACAGAGCAAGAAAACATCAGGGTCGCCATACCTATCTTTGTGAGTTTTGATGCACGCATTGCAACGCTCCTGTAAACATATCCTTTCTTCAAAGGATGGCTATCAACATTTAATTAATTAAACGCTTATTTAATTAATGGAAAAAACAGTTTTCTCTTAAGCAATCAAGCAATAAGCATGCCAGATGGCGTTGACTTATGAACCCGTTGATTTATAAAGAAAAAAAAGATTACATTAATGAGTGGTGAAGGTATTGTTAACCACTGTAGAGATAAATTGGTGCAAAGGCGATAAATTGCACTGGTTCAGTGCGTTTTT
>NZ_JAPWKD010000029.1 GCF_028283705.1 Pantoea sp. | reverse complement strand
CTGCCTGAACGAAGACCGCGAGTTCCTGACCCGTGGTGGCGTGTTCACTGACGACGCTATCGACGCGTACATCGAACTGCGTAAGTCTGAAAATGACCGCGTTCGCATGACTCCGCACCCGGTAGAGTTTGAGCTGTACTACAGCGTTTAATCCTATGGAATATTCGGCGGATTTCGTGTTGCAGCAAGGCAGCAACTGAAAGAATCCCGGGGAGCTGAGATAGCTCAGTGACCCGGGTGAGTGAGGGCAGCCAACGCGGCTGCGGCACGAAAGACGCAGAAGATTTTTTGTTGCCGTGGAAACTTTCAGCCCATCTTCGGATGGGCTTTTTTCTCCACGAATTCATCGTTCAAATGACGGGTTTTACCACCAAAGGCTATAATGCACTGAATTAGTGCAGAGGAACGCTGTATGGCAACTGGCACGCTGCCCGATGCGGGGCAGATTCTCAATTCCCTGATAAACAGTATTTTGCTGGTCGATAATGAACTGGTAATTCATTACGCCAACCCGGCAGCACAGCAATTACTGGCGCAAAGTTCACGGAAATTATTCGGCACGCCGTTACCTGAATTAACCGGCTATTTTTCGCTGAATATTGAGGTGATGCGCGAGAGTCTTGAGGCTGGCCAGGGCTTTACCGACAGCGAAGTGACCTTAGTGGTAGATGGCCGCGCGCATATTATGTCGCTCACGGCGCAACGTCTGCCCGATGGCTTAATTTTGCTGGAAATGGCGCCGATGGATAATCAGCGTCGTCTCAGCCAGGAACAAATTCAGCATGCTCAGCAGGTCGCCGCCCGCGATTTGGTACGCGGTCTGGCTCATGAAATTAAAAACCCGCTGGGAGGTTTACGTGGTGCTGCGCAGTTATTATCGCGCGCCCTGCCCGACCCTTCGCTGAATGAATATACCAAAGTCATTATTGAGCAGGCCGATCGCCTGCGAAATCTGGTCGATCGTTTGCTTGGCCCGCAGCAACCCGGTTTACATGTCACCCAAAGTATTCATCAGGTGGCTGAGCGCGTGGTCAATCTGGTCTCGATGGAGTTGCCGGATAATGTCTCGCTGGTGCGTGATTACGACCCCAGCCTGCCGGAGCTGCCACACGACCCGGATCAAATTGAACAGGTTCTGCTGAATGTAGTACGCAACGCGCTTCAGGCGTTGGGTGAAGAAGGCGGCACGATTATTATCCGCACCCGCACCGCGTTCCAGTTAACGCTGCACGGGGTACGATATCGCCTGGTGGCACGCATCGATATTGAAGATGACGGCCCAGGCATTCCGGCTCAACTGCAGGATACGCTGTTCTATCCGATGGTGAGTGGGCGTGAAGGCGGCACCGGTTTAGGTCTGTCGATTGCGCGCAGTCTGATCGATCAGCATTCAGGAAAAATAGAATTTAACAGTTGGCCTGGTCACACCGAATTCTCGGTTTACCTGCCTATTCGCCAGTGAGGTTTCTATGCAACGAGGGATAGTCTGGATCGTCGATGACGATAGCTCCATCCGCTGGGTGCTTGAACGTGCGCTCACTGGAGCCGGTTTGAGCTGTGCAACTTTTGACAGCGGCAACGAAGTGCTGGAAGCGCTCTCGACCAAAACCCCAGATGTTTTACTGTCAGATATTCGCATGCCGGGCATGGATGGGCTGGCGCTGCTGAAACAAATTAAACAGCGTCACCCGATGTTGCCGGTCATCATTATGACGGCGCATTCGGACCTGGATGCCGCCGTCAGCGCTTACCAGCAGGGTGCATTTGATTACCTGCCGAAGCCATTCGATATTGATGAAGCGGTTGCGCTGGTAGAGCGCGCCATCAGCCATTATCAGGAACAACAGCAGCCGCGCAATCAGCCGGTGAGCGGCCCAACCACCGATATTATCGGTGAGGCCCCGGCCATGCAGGACGTATTCCGCATTATTGGCCGCCTGTCACGTTCCTCCATCAGTGTGCTGATTAATGGTGAATCGGGTACCGGTAAAGAACTGGTGGCACATGCCCTGCATCGCCACAGCCCGCGCGCTAAAGCCCCCTTTATCGCGTTAAACATGGCGGCTATTCCGAAAGACCTGATTGAGTCAGAGTTGTTTGGCCATGAGAAAGGCGCATTTACCGGTGCCAATCAGATCCGTCAGGGACGTTTTGAGCAGGCCGATGGTGGCACGTTGTTCCTTGACGAGATTGGCGATATGCCACTTGATGTGCAGACTCGTCTGCTGCGCGTGCTGGCCGATGGTCAGTTCTACCGGGTTGGTGGCTACGCGCCGGTGAAAGTGGACGTCCGTATCATTGCGGCCACCCACCAGAATCTGGAAATGCGGGTACAGGAAGGCAAATTCCGTGAAGACCTGTTCCATCGTCTGAACGTGATTCGTGTACATCTGCCGCCACTGCGTGAGCGTCGTGAAGACATTCCGCGCCTGGCACGCTACTTCCTGCAAGTGGCTGCGCGTGAACTGGGTGTGGAAGCGAAGATCCTGCATCCTGAAACCGAAGCAGCGCTGACGCGTCTGCACTGGTCAGGCAACGTGCGTCAGCTGGAAAACACCTGTCGCTGGTTGACGGTGATGGCAGCAGGTCAGGAAGTGTTGATCCAGGATCTGCCCGCGGAGCTGTTTGAATCCAGCGCCCCCGAAAGTCCGGTGCAATCGCTGCCGGATAGCTGGGCCACGCTGCTGGCACAATGGGCAGACCGCGCACTGCGTTCCGGTCATCAAAACCTGCTATCTGAAGCACAGCCGGAAATGGAGCGAACCCTGCTCACCACCGCATTGCGTCATACACAAGGCCATAAACAGGAAGCGGCACGTTTGCTGGGATGGGGACGTAATACCCTGACACGCAAACTGAAAGAACTGGGAATGGAATAAAAGTGTGAAAAAGGGAGCATTTGCTCCCTTTGTTATTTTATATCACGCGTGAAAATTGCTGCTGACGCGCCTTCTGCCGCAGATACACATCAAAGCACATGCAAATATTGCGGATCAACAGGCGGCCTATACCGGTAATCTGTAAGCCCCCCTCATGCTGCTCCAGCAAACCATCAGCCACCAGCGGTGCCAGTAACCCCAGGTCTTCGGCGAAATAGCGCTTAAACACGATTGGCCACTGAGCCTCAACAGCGGCATAGTCGAGTGCGAAATTGCAAATCAGCGCCTTGATCACATCGCGACGCAGGCAATCATCTTCACTCAGGGTCAGACCACGCCACAACGCATTACCCCTTGTCTCAACGCTGCTATACCAGGTGTTGAGATCTTTATGATTCTGTGCGTAGCTGTCACCGATCATGCTAATCGCCGATACACCAAGCCCCAGCAAATCCGTGTCACCCTGAGTGGTATAGCCCTGAAAATTGCGGTGCAACTCGCCCGCTCGCTGGGCCACCGCCAGTTCGTCGTCCGGACGCGCAAAGTGGTCCATACCGATAAACTGATAACCTTCGCCAGTCAGGGTAGCGATGGTCTGCTGTAAAATTTCCAGTTTTTGCGCTGCGCTGGGCAGTTCATCTTCTTTGATTTTGCGTTGCGCCGCGAACAGCGCGGGCAGATGCGCATAATTAAACACGCTAAGGCGGTCGGGGCTGAGAGCAATGACACGTTGCAGAGTAAAGGCAAAGCTTTCGGGCGTTTGCAGCGGCAAACCGTAGATCAGATCGATGCTGACCGAGCGAAAACCCTGGTCACGCGCACGTTGTACCAATGCGAAGATCATCGCCTCATCCTGCACGCGATTGACCTTCTCCTGTACCGCTTTATTGAAATCCTGTACGCCCATGCTGAGACGGTTGAAACCCAGCGAGCGTAGATGATCGATCATCTCCAGCTCAATTTCTCGCGGATCGACCTCGATCGACATCTCCACGTCATCAGCCAGCGTAAAATGGCTGCGTAACAAGCCCACCAGCCGGCTTACCTGCTGCTGATTAAGGAAGGTCGGCGTACCGCCACCCCAGTGCAGCTGGGTGACGCTACGGCCCGTAAACAGCGGCGCACGCTGCTTAATTTCCTGCTCCAGCACATCAAGGTAGCGATCAGCTTTATGTAGCTGACGCGTCACGATTTTATTGCAGCCACAGAAGTAGCACAGGCGATGGCAAAACGGGATATGAACATACAGTGAGAGCGGTCGATCAGGATAGCGCGTCACCGCCTGCTGAAAATCGGCTTCGCCAAAATTTTCACTAAATTCCAGTGCGGTAGGATAGGAGGTATAGCGCGGACCGGCGTAATTGTATTTTTCAATCAGCCGTTGATCCCACTCAATCTGCTGCGATGACATGCTCACTCCTTACGGTGACGTCGTCTGAAGGCGGGCCGCGAAGCAGAAGAGTGAACAGGGTGACGCACAGAAACCCGATGTAAACGCGACTTCAGACGCGACAGGCGGCGTAGTTTAAACAATAAGCTGATGAGATAACATGCCAGCAGCAGCGCTAAAATTGATCCAGGCCAAAACATCGGTGAATACCTGTTTTGCGTGGCATGCGTGAATACGCATGCCGATCAAAATGAGGCTTATTTGCCCTTCAGCAGGCGCATCATATCTTCTTCTGCCTGCTCATCGTCTTCAGCATCATCAAGCGCAATGCCAAGTGTTTCCATCAGCTCATCAATGCGGTCCAGCGTTTCGTCCAGCCAGGCCTGCTCTTCACCGCTCAGGGTCTCGCCGCTTTCCAGACGATCCAGCAGCGTGTCGAGACGCTCATCATTTTCCAGCTTCGCCAGTTCTTCCTGCGGGGTAAGACGGACTTTTTCCGCTTTCGGCTTAGGTGCTGGTTTTTTCACAACCGATGTTTGCCCATCGGCCACTAAGGCCACCGGCTTCTTGCTGCCAAGACGCGGATCCTGAGATTTTTTCGCCTGACTACTACCCGTGGTCTGTTTTTCCGGATTTGCACGGCTGCCAGCAACATGGCCGCGATGCTTTTTATCACGTTTGCGGTCGCGCGCTTCAGTATTCAAATCTTCACGCGATTTACGTTTCGCTTTAGCGGCGGGTTTGCCGCGTGTTGGTTGTGCAGGTTGCTTCATGGTGTTGGGTCTCGGCAATTTTTAATCAGTATATACCCGCCACATCACGGGCTAGTGAGCTAAGTGCGCTTTTCGCCTTACCGCAGCCCGAATGATTTAAGGTATAGAATTGCGGCGAAATCTAGCAGAAAGCAGACAAAGAAAAAAGGCGACAGCTTATGCTGTCGCCTTATTTCGCACCTTCATATGAAGGAAACACGAGATAAATCCATTATGGCTCACAACGTCCCGGTTGCTCCCTCGCCAAATCGCTCCTGCGAAACTCCCTGTCCTTTTCCGATTTCTCCCTGAATCGCTTCCTGCCTGCTCCTCGTCACCCCCGACACTCCTGAGCACATCATCCTGATGGGTGCTACCTTGCACTGACACCAAATGTAGACTACTCGGTAAAATGAACAAGTAAGACTCTTCTTTAATTTATAGAGGAAACGTCAAAGATATTGTTAATCTATTGAATTAAAAGATCAAAAAAATACCCTATGTAAGGGGAAGCGGTAATGGCTGGCAGCACTAATCACACATCTCTTACAAAATGGCGCGTTAAGACGCCATCGGGCACTTTTGCGCCATAACAGGTATACTCTGCCCAATTGCCTGAATCACTTTGCCGGAGTTTTACTTTGTCTGCTTTGAATTATCACGTTACCCATTTTATTCTCAGTGCCCCGGATATTCGCCACTTACCCGCAGATAGCGGCATTGAAGTGGCTTTTGCCGGTCGCTCGAATGCAGGCAAATCCAGCGCACTGAATACCCTCACCAATCAGAAAAGCCTGGCCCGTACCAGTAAAACGCCGGGGCGCACCCAGCTCATCAACCTGTTTGAGGTGACGGAGGGTAAACGTCTGGTGGACTTACCGGGCTACGGTTACGCCGAAGTGCCGGAAGAGATGAAACGTAAATGGCAGCGTGCCTTGGGTGAATATTTGCAAAAACGCCAGGCGCTGAAGGGCTTGGTGGTACTGATGGATATCCGCCATCCGTTAAAAGATCTCGACCAGCAAATGGTGGAATGGGCGGTCCAGAGCGAGATCCCAGTTATGCTACTGCTGACCAAAGCCGACAAACTGGCTTCTGGCGCGCGTAAAGCACAGCTTAATATGGTGCGAGAGGCGTCACTGGCCTTTCAGGGCGATGTGCAGGTGGAGATGTTCTCTTCGCTGAAGAAACTGGGCGTCGATAAACTGCGCGATAAACTGGACAGCTGGTTTAACGAACTGGAACCTGCACAGGAAGGTGAAGGCGACGACATCACGGCATAACATGCCTGCGGGTTAACCACCCGCTTTTTCAGATAAAGCCCAATAAAAAACGCCCCAGTCATAAATGACTGGGGCGGCTAATATTCAGCCAAATCCGATTACGTGAAGTAAAAGGTCTGAAAGATAGAACATCTTACCTCTGTACCCTACGCGAGAAACTTTACCTGATTTTTCCTGACCAACAAAGGGTTTTTTGTTGTTTAGTTTCAGGAATCGACATCATTTTTACCAGGTTCGTCACAAAATTGCGTACCCAATGTAGTTTAATTACCAAAAAAATGCTTAGCCGTTAGGTAGTTACAAAACGCGCATTTTACAGGTCGCTTTTGCACGTTGCTGAACCGATTAAGTAAACTTTTTTCTTATGACATTGTCGTAAGCGGCATTTCACCGCTTACGGGGTAAAACTTAGTGTGCCTGGTCCCAGTTATCGCCAATCCCTACCTCAACCTGGAGCGGTACAGCCAGCTTCATACTGCTTTCCATCAACTGACGTATTTTTTCGCAGGCAGCATCCACTGCATCCTGATGGATCTCAAAGACGAGTTCATCGTGTACCTGCATGATCATTTTTACCGTGTCATCGTTTTGCTGTAATAACCAGCCATCCACGGCGATCATTGCACGCTTAATGATGTCTGCAGCTGTCCCCTGCATGGGTGCGTTGATGGCCGCACGTTCCGCAGCTTTACGACGGATAGCATTACCTGATTTGATATCCGGCAGCCATAAGCGTCGGCCATCCAGAGTCTCGACATAGCCTTTTTCTGCCGCCTGCTCACGCGTCTCTTCCATATAACGCAGTACGCCCGGATAACGCTCAAAGTAGAGGTCCATATACTTTTTCGCTTCACCCGCGCCGATATTCAACTGACGTGACAGGCCAAACGCGCTCATCCCGTAAATTAAGCCAAAGTTGATCGCCTTGGCGCTGCGGCGCTGCTCACCAGATACCTTGCCAAGCGCCACGCCAAACACTTCTGATGCCGTTGCACGGTGAATGTCCTCTCCCTGAGCGAAGGCATCCAGCAATCCTTTATCCTGCGACAGATGCGCCATAATACGCAGCTCAATCTGTGAATAGTCAGCAGCAACAATACGTTTGTCCAGCCCGGCAATAAATGCCTGACGGATACGACGCCCTTCATCATTGCGCACCGGGATATTTTGCAGGTTAGGATCGGTGGAAGACAGGCGACCTGTCGCCGTTACCGCCTGATGATACGAGGTATGCACGCGGCCAGTGACAGGGTTGATCATCAGCGGTAGCTTGTCAGTATACGTCGATTTCAGCTTCGACAAACCACGATGTTCCAGAATCACTTTTGGCAGTGGATAGTCCAGCGCCAGCTCTGCCAGCACCTCTTCACTGGTCGATGGCGCTCCGCCTGGGGTTTTTTTAGTGGGTTTAATACCCTGTTTTTCAAATAGAATGGTTTGCAGCTGCTTAGTAGAGGAAAGGTTAAACGGCTCACCCGCCAGCTCGTGCGCTTGCAGCTCCAGTTCCGCCAGACGCGTGGTCAGCTCCTGGGAGTGTTTCGCCAGGATATTTTGATCGATGAGCACACCGTTACGTTCTACCCGGGAAATGACCTTCAGCAGCGGCATCTCAATCTCTTCGAAGATTTTTTTCGGTCCGGCTTCTTTCTCCAGCTCAGGCCACATTTTCAGGTGTAACTGCAGGGTCACATCCGCATCTTCCGCAGCATAATGCCCCGCCTGCTCGATCGCGACCTGGTTAAACGTCAGCTGGTTTTTACCTTTCCCGGCAATTTCTTCAAAGGTCACGGTTTTATGGTTTAACCAGCGTGCTGCCAGGCTATCCATATCATGCTTACCGGCAACACTGTTCAGGCAATACGACTCCAGCATAGTGTCGAATTTAATCCCGTTCAGTTCGATATCGTAGTTCTTCAGTACCCCACGATCGTATTTAAGATTTTGCCCGACCTTTAGCGCCTTACTGTCTTCCAGCAACGGTTTTAATTGTGCCAGCACGGTTGCTCGATCCAGTTGATCAGGTGCATCGAGATAATCATGCGCTACCGGCAGATAAGCTGCTTCACCCGGGGACACGGCAAAAGCAAGGCCCACAATGTTGGCGCTCAGGGTATCCAATGAATCCGTTTCCAGATCAAAAGCAAAAACGTCGCTTTTTTGCAGCTTTTCCAGCCAGCTGGCAAAGGTGCCTTCATCAAGGATGGTGACGTAACCATCGGACGACAAGACACTCACGGTCTCAGCTTTAGCCGCCGGTTCATCCGGTAATCCCTGTTGAGCCTGTGTGTTGTTCTTTTTGCCCTGTAGCCATTTCCCTTCCTGCAGATCAACCAGCCAGCGTTTAAATTCGTAACGACCAAACAGCGTTTGCAGTACCGAGACATCCGGCTCGTTTACCGTCAGCTGTTCACAGGTAAGTTCCAGTTCAACATCAGTTTTGATGGTTGCCAGTTGATAGGAAAGAAATGCTACATCACGGTTCTGTTCCAGCTTGGTCGCCATGGTTTTGGCTCCGCGGAATGACAGATCGGCAACTTTTTCCAGGTTGTCATAGATGGTTTGCATGCCCCCCAGACCCTGCAAAAGCGCCTGTGCCGTCTTTTCCCCGACCCCCGGTACGCCGGGAATGTTATCCGAGCTATCACCCATCATGGCAAGGAAGTCGATAATCAGGGAAGGTGGTACACCGTATTTCTGTTCAACTTCTTCTGGTCCCAGGACCGTATTGGTCATGGTGTTAATCAGGGTGATACCCGGCGTAACCAGCTGGGCCATATCTTTGTCGCCGGTACTGATCAATACCGCGCGCCCCTGCTTTTCAGCTTCCTGTGCCAGCGTGCCAATGACGTCATCGGCTTCAACGCCAGAAACCGCCAGCAGCGGTAATCCCATCGCCTTGACCATTTCATGTAATGGTTCAATTTGCGCACGCAGGTCATCAGGCATGGGAGGACGATGAGATTTGTAGTTCTCGAATAACTCATCGCGGAATGTTTTTCCTTTCGCATCGAAGACCACGGCAACGTGGCTGGGTTGATACTGCATCAACAGGCTTTTCAGCATGTTGAGCACACCGTACATTGCGCCAGTTGGCTCACCTGCGCTATTGGTCAGAGGCGGAAAGGCATGATATGCACGGTAGAGATAGGATGATCCGTCTACCAGAATCAGGGGATTTTCTGCAATGTGCGCCATAAGTTTGATTTTTCTTCGTTGCGATTAAGAGGTGTATAAGGATGCCATAACCTGAGACGAATGTTGAATTTGCACCAGTCGAAGTGGTGTTTTTTACTCAAAACGCAGCAGGGATCGCAAGGATCATATTGTGGATAACTTTGTGTGTAAATTTCATAACGTATTGTTATTTCCGTTATTCGCAATCGCCTCCCTTATAAAAAAACAATATTTTCAATAGTTTACTTGCTTTCCGTGATGCAGGGCATCTTTTTAAAAAGATGATCACCGATGTGGATATTAACCACAAGGTTAACAGTAAGAAGGGATATAAAGGCGAGTCCGATAATAAAAAACGCCGACTAAGTCGGCGTTGATTTGCTGGCTAAATTAGTTTTTTTCCACCAGGAATTTTACGACATTGGCGTAATCGGCAACAAAGTTATCCATCGAGCTGGTGTCGAGACCACCGTTGTTGACCATATATTTGCCATTAATAAACATCGCTGGCACACCCTGCAGATTTACATCAGATGCCGCTTTCTCCTGCTGAGCAACCAGAGCTTTTACTGCAAAGCTGTTCCACGCCGCATCGTAATCTTCAGAAGAAATTCCTGCCGCTTTGATAAAAGTATCTTTCAGGCTGGCCGCATCGGTCACGGTCTGCGTTTTCTGAATACCATCGAAAATTGGAGCTGAAACTTTATCTTCAACACCCAGCGCCATCGCCACCGCCCATGCGTGCGTCACCACCGGACCGAAATCACCACCAAGGAAATCAACGTGATATTTGGTCACTTTAGTATTCGCAGGCAGATTCTTTTTCACCGCATCGCTGACGTGGTAAATACGTTCAAACTGGTAGCAATGGGGACAGAAGAAGGAGAAAAACTCCATTACCTGCGGTTCACCGGCGACAGGTTTCGGCAGCGTGACATACTGTTTGCCGTCGGTAAATTGTGCCGCTGAGGCGCTAAATGCCAGCATTAAACCTACCAGCGCGAACCAAATCTTTTTCATCGTGAAAAATTCTCCTGACTGCTTCATTAATATTGCGGGCTAAGCTGCAACGGCGGTTCGTTTAACAGCTTTTCCTGCTCGGTAAAAAGTACAATTTGCCGACGCCAAAAATCCTCATCGGTCATCCACGGAAAGGCTCGTGGAAAAGCTGGATCCTGCCAGCGACGCACGACCCAGGCTAAATAATAAACCATGCGCATCGCGCGTAAAGGCTCAATCAGTGACAATTCATGTAAATCGAAGTCACTGAATTCATTGTAAGCCTCCAGCAAAATATCCCACTGAATACGTTGTTCCTGAAGATCACCATTCACCAACATCCACAGGTCCTGGATTGCAGGTCCGGTACGCGCATCATCAAGATCGACAAACATCGGTCCATCACGCCACAGAATATTGCCGGGATGACAGTCACCGTGTAAACGCAGTGGTTGCCATTGCGTATTCCATCGCTGCTGCAGCGTGTGATACAGCTTATCTACAGCTGCCAGCAACTGATCTTTACATGCATTCGGTACCAGCATGCTTTGCTCCAGCTGCTGACGCGGCTGCACAATATATTCATCCAGGCCAATAGTCGGCCGTTGCGCAAAATGCTGCTGACGGCCTGTTTGATGGATTCGCCCCAGAAAACGACCAACCCACTCCATCTGTTCTTCATTATCGGTTTCATACTGCCGACCACCCAGACTGGGAAATACGGCAAACATAAATCCTGCATGGCTGTTCAGCGTGCTTCCCAGCAGTTCCAGAGGTGCAGCAACAGGAACTTCATCGGCCAGTAGGTCATGGGTAAACTGATGTTCTTCCAAAATCTGACCTGCACTCCAGCGCTGTGGGCGATAAAACTTCACCACATAGCGACGCTTTTCATCATCACTGAATTGATAGACACGGTTTTCATAGCTATTAAGGGCGGTTAAGCCAGATTCGACGCACAGACCTGTCTCCCAAAGTGCATCAAGGATGACATCGGGATTCAGTGTCTGGAAATTAAAGGCTGCTTCGCTCATCATTTGGCCTGTGTGTTACCTTTGCTTTAATGCGCAAGGATAGCACTACTCATCATCCTTAATCACACCGCGTGCGCGTAATAGCGCGGTTTTGAAGTCCACTTCATAATCCTTTTTCAGCCCGGGAATCTCAGCATCACTGCCTGCATCACGCATTTTGAGATGGTAAATCAATATGTCGTCAGTTAATTCACTTAATGGGCCACTGAAACCTGATTCCTGTGCCAGTTTTTGTAAAAATGCCAACAGGTTAAGATCAGACTCTTTCTGCCAGGCTGGTTGCAGGAGTTCGAGCAGTTCGTTGAGACGGTGGTATTTCATCATTCATTCCTTTATGCAGGTGTTGGGCTGCCGACCTGTAAGTATCGTCCACTATTGAGTAAGGAGACGAAAATGACAGCATTAACCGGCGTGATTCTGGCTGGCGGCCAGGGACGCCGTATGGGTGGTGAGGATAAAGGATTGATGCTTCTTCGGGGTGAGCCCCTTTATCAACACGTCCTGCGCCGTTTTCGGCCGCAGGTCAATATTGTGTTGATAAGTGCCAATCGTAACATTGATCGTTATCAGGCAAGCGGTTGTCAGATTGTTACCGATTCACTGGCGGATTATCCCGGCCCACTGGCAGGTATTCTAAGCGGCTTACGCCACAGCAAAACCGAGTGGGTTGCATTCTGTGCCTGTGACACTCCATGGATTCCTGACGATTTCGTCGCACGTCTATGGCAACAAAAAGCCGATGCATCAGCGGTGTGGGTTAAATCCTCTCTGCGCGATCATCCAGCACTGGCTTTGGTGAATCGTTGTTTAGCGGATAATCTCGAAGCCAGCCTGTTAAGCGGAGAACGCCGTCTGATGCGGTTCTTGCAGGAAAATGGCGGACATGCTGCGACCTTTGCAGATCCTGAATCAGCGTTTCGTAATATCAATACACCTGACGATCTGCGGGATGAGGAGATGTCATCATGACGATACCTTTGCTGGCGATCGCCGCCTGGAGCGGAACAGGTAAAACCACGTTGTTAGAGAAGGTCATTCCCTTACTGAAAGCTCAGGGGATTCGTCCAGGCCTGATTAAGCACACACATCATCATATGGATATCGATACGCCGGGAAAAGATAGTTATTTGCTGCGAAAAGCGGGTGCCGATCAGGTGATCGTTGCCAGCAATCAACGCTGGGCTTTGATGTGCGAGACACCTGATGAGCCGTTAAACCTGGAACAACTGGCATCGCGTATGGATAAATCGATGCTGGATTTGGTACTGGTTGAGGGTTTTAAAGATGAGCCTATTGCAAAGATCGTACTTTGGCGAGCAGGTGTTAAAGGCGAGATGGAGGATTTACTTGATGAACATGTCATCGCGGTAGCAAGTGATGCTGATCTGGAACTTCCGATAACATCTCTGGATATTAATCAGCCAGAACAAATTGCTGAATTCATTGGCCAATGGCTTACTTCGCTGCGTAATTCATGATCTTTTTCTGATTCAAAGACGTAAAAAAGCCCTGAACTTTCGTTCAGGGCTTCTTCACTTGATT
>NZ_JAPWKD010000028.1 GCF_028283705.1 Pantoea sp. | reverse complement strand
GTTCCTGGACGCTGGGACCGAATCGCGGATTATTATTGTTACCCCGTACCGGTCATGAACTGTATGCATCCGGTGAAGCCCTGATGCACAGTATTTATATTGAACCCGATGTGTGGCGTCATGAAAGAAAAGAATGCTGTGTTTTGCTGGTTTCTTCCCTGCTGCGTGAACTGGTGCTGGAAATGGTGAAAGAACGCCGACAGGAAACTTATATTCTCTCCGAAATGATTGTGCCGTTGTTGCTAAGAGGATTACACGAGGCACAGGAACTGCAGCAGGGTTGTTTGCCTCTTCCCGGAGATCGACGACTCCAGAAAATCTGTAAGGCGCTGATGCAGGCACCGTCAAATAATGAATCACTGGAAATATGGGGTGATCGCATCGGTACCAGCGACAGAACGCTGAGTCGGCTGTTTATCAAACAGACCGGTTATACCTTTGGCCAATGGCGACAACAGTTACGGCTGGTGGAATCCATGACCCGGCTGGCGCAGGGGATGTCGGTTGCCACCATAGCGACGGAACTCGGCTATCGAAGTTCCAGTTCTTTCATCACCATGTTCAGAAAAGCGATGGGGGAAACACCGCAAAATTACTTCAAAAAGGGATGATCAGGGGAAAAACGGGCGAGGATCTCCTCGCCCGGTAACAATCAGAACTGGTAAACCATGCCGACTGCCACAACATCACTGGTGCTGATGCCAGCAGATTGAGAGAACTCGCTGCTATCCATCAGGTTGATCTGGTAGTCGACATACGCATTCATGTTTTTATTGAAGTTGTAGGTCGCACCGATATCAACAAATTTCACCAGATCCTGGCTGCCATAGGTATTGCCGTCAGCGGAGGCACCCAGATGTTTGCCGCGAGTCTGGTTATAACCAATGAACGGTACTAAACCGAAATCAAAGGTATAGCCCGCATAGGCTTCAAACAGATCGGACTGGTTCGCGTAACCATAAGCGCTGTCGTCAGAAGAAGCAGAACCAAAGCGAGAGGCGTTATAGGCGCGTGCATACATAACAGCCAGATAAACATTGTTGGCATCGTATTTAATCGCGCCAGTATAGGCTTCCGCTTTTGAACCATGACCCATGATGCCGCTGGTCAGGCTGTTCTGCTCGTTGGTACGGTCGCCGCTCATGAATGCACCAGCAATGCTGAAGCCTGCGCCGATGTCATACGAGGCTGACATACCAAAGGTATCGCCGTTCTGGCGCAGCACATCACGCACGCCTGGCTCACCGCCGCCATCGTTTTTACCCTGATACTGCAGGGCAAAATGCAGGCCATCTACGAGGCCAAAGAAATTATCATTACGGTAAGTCGCCAGACCATTACCACGGTGGAACAGGAACTGGTCTGAGTTATAGGTCAGGCCATCGAACTCAGGCTGCATATCGGTATAACTGAATGCGTCATACATGATGCCGGAATTACGACCGTAATCGAACGAACCATAATTACCGTATTTCAGACCTGCGTAACCAATACGGGTATACATTTGATTGGTCTGATTTTCAGTCTGATTCAGGTTCCATTGCGCCTGCCATTGACCATAGCCGGTGAGCTGGTCGCTAATCTGCGTTTCGCCACGGAACCCGAAACGCATATAGGATTGGTCACCATTTACGCTTTTATCATTACTGATATAGTTCTCACCAACCACCATGCCGTTGATGTCTAATTTGTTACCATCTTTGTTATATACTTCAGCAGAATGTGCTGCGCTTGCAACAATAAACCCTGCGATAGCTAAAGAAAGCTTTCTAATAGGCGTTTTCATTTTATTCCTCGTATAAACCACTGCTTGTTTTTGTATGAGCGCGGGAAAAGTTCCCCGGCGATAAATTTTCTAACATTGAAAGCATTTTTAGTAAATCTGCTAATGCAAATAAGGCACAATCGGGTAAATGATAAAATTAATACTGAGAAATGCCTAAAAGAGCACAATTTCATAAATAGTTCGCCTGCTAACTTATGGTATTTGATAACGCAGGATTACAAAACGCTATTCAAAACTTTACAAAAGTTAAATATAGAAAAAACTTATGAACTGGATCTTAACCGGTGTTGAAGCCGGAACGGGAAAAGAGGTTGCCAGCCAGTTGCTCCGTAAAGGGCATCATGTTACGGCTATTGTCAAAAATTATTTAAATGTTACAGACTTAACCTCTTTATATCCTGATAACTTCATAGCTGAGGAAATGTTCAGTTACGAAAATGCAAATATAATCAGTTGCTTAAAGGTTGTCTTTGGACGTGGGTCTGAAGTGGATGGGGTGATATTATGCGATGGTCATAATTTAGTTCAGTCCACCGAAGAGATGACTTCTCTGGATGTTAATTATGCACTTATTTCAGGAATCAATGAGCCTATCCTGTTAGTTCGTGCATTAATCCCATTTTTCAGAAAACGAAAAAAAGGGCAGATCATTCTGATTTCAGCACCAATTGATAAAAAAGTGCCGGGTGGTGTTGCAATTAGTTATGCGATTAAAAAAGGATTAAGAGCATTTATTGAGTCAATGACGGATGAAATTTCCTCGTATGGTATCAGGACGCAGGTTATTAACGTCAGATCTGGCGATGAATTATCCGGTTTTGAACTCATGCGTCCGGTGAACACAATACCTTTAAGTGATAATTGCAAACCGGATAGCCTGATGAGTAAAACCGTGGCAGAAGATGACTCACACCGATTGCTTACTCAGAAAATTAGCGATGGGATTAAAACGAAATATATGACTGAAAGATGTTCATTGCGATGATGTCCTGTCCGTAATTGAGTAAAATAAAACCTCCCCCGCCTGTGATTCCTTTACCTTCCGCTCAGTCAGATATCTCACTTTTCTTTCCTGTGCATATATCGTAATCAATCAGCCATTGTAAGGATAAAAAAAACCAGCCGGTAACAACCGGCTGGTTTGATGATGTTAGCGGGTGAAAGGCAGTCTAGTGGGCGATGTATTCATCCTCATCATCATCCTCATCATGTGCCTTACCACCAAAGCGGTTGCGTACCACGACAAAGAACACCGGTACGAAGTAGATTGCCAGCAGCGTCGCCGCCACCATGCCACCGATCACCCCGGTGCCCACCGCGTTCTGTGCGCCGGAACCGGCACCGGAACTGAGCGCCAGTGGAAGGACGCCGAGGATAAACGCCAGTGACGTCATCAGGATCGGACGCAGACGCATGCGGGCTGCCTCCAGGGTGGCTTCCACCACGCCTTTACCTTCTATCTCGATCTGGTCTTTGGCGAATTCCACAATCAGGATGGCGTTCTTCGCTGACAAACCAATGGTCGTCAGCAGGCCAACCACAAAGTAAACGTCGTTATTCAGACCACGCAGCATGGTGGCAACCAGCGCACCAAATACGCCGAGCGGCACCACCAGCATCACCGAGAACGGGATCGACCAGCTTTCATATAGCGCGGCCAGGCATAGGAACACCACGATCAGCGAGATAGCATACAGCGCCGGGGCCTGCTGGCCGCTCATCCGTTCCTGGTACGACATCCCGGTCCAGTCATAGCCGATGCCGGGTGGCAGCTGCTTCGCCAGCTGTTCCATCAGCGCCATCGCCTCACCGGAGCTTTTACCCGGTGATGGCTGGCCGAGAATTTCGACCGACGACAGGCCGTTGTAGCGTTCCAGACGCGGTGAACCGAACACCCATTCCGCGCTGGCAAAGCTGGCGAAAGGCACCATTTTGCCGTTGCTGGCGCGCACGTACCAGTTGTTCAGGTCCTTCGGCATCATGCGGTAAGGCGCATCACTCATCACGTAAACGCGCTTCACCCTGCCCTGGTCAATGAAGTCGTTGACATAGCTGCCGCCCCAGGCGCTGCTCAGGGTGGTGTTGATGTCGGTAAGATCTACGCCCAGCGCGGTGGCTTTTTCCTGATCGATATTGACCTTATACTGCGGGCTGTCTTCCATGCCGTTCGGACGCACCGCCGTCAGCACGTCAGGATGCTGACGCGCCAGTTCCAGCAGTTTGTTACGCGCGGCTGTCAGTTGCTCATGGCCGAGGCCGCCTTGATCGATCAGCTCAAAGTCGAAGCCGGTGGCGTTACCCAGCGCAATGATTGGCGGCAGGTTAAAAGCCACCACGTTACCGTCCATGATTTTACTGAACGATTTCATCGCCCGGCTGACGATACCATCCACCGAGTTCTCGCTACCGTCACGTTCTGACCAGTCTTTTAGGCCGACAAAGATGATGCCCACGTTCTGACCGCGTCCGGCAAAGCCGAAGCCGTTGATCGACAGCACGTTCTCAACGTTCTTTTTCTCGTTGGTCAGATAGTAATCGCTCACCTGGTCCAGCACGGCCTGGGTGCGTTCCTGAGTTGCGCCAGCCGGCAGGATCGCCTGCGTGGCCAGCACGCCCTGGTCTTCCGACGGCAGGAACGAGGTGGGCAGACGCATAAACAGCACCGCCATACCCGCCACCAGCACGCCATAAATCAGCAGAAAGCGACCGCTGCGATTCAGCATGCGCGCAACGGAATTGGTGTAGTGATGGGCGCTCTGATCGAACTTGCGGTTAAACCAGCCGAACAAGCCACGATGCTGACCGTGGGTACCCGGTTTTACCGGTTTCAGGATGGTAACGCACAGGGCCGGCGTCAGGATCAGCGCCACCAGCACGGACAACGCCATCGCCGACACGATGGTAATGGAGAACTGACGATAGATAACGCCGGTACTGCCACCGAAGAAAGCCATGGGCACAAATACTGCCGACAGCACCAGCGCGATGCCGACCAGCGCACCCTGGATCTGCCCCATCGATTTTCGCGTAGCGGCTTTCGGTTTTAGCCCTTCCTCGGCCATCACACGTTCGACGTTCTCCACCACCACGATGGCATCATCCACCAGCAGGCCTATCGCCAGCACCATGCCGAACATGGTCAGGGTGTTGATCGAGTAACCAAAGGCGCTGAGGATGCCAAAGGTGCCGAGCAACACCACCGGTACCGCAATGGTCGGGATCAGCGTGGCGCGGAAGCTCTGCAGGAACATGTACATCACCAGGAACACCAGCACGATCGCTTCAAACAGCGTTTTCACTACTTCGTGGATCGAGATGCTGATAAACGGCGTGGTGTCGTAGGGATAAACCACTTTCAGGCCCGGCGGGAAAAAGGGCTTCAGATCATTGATTTTGGCGCGGATGGCATTAGCGGTATCCAGCGCGTTAGCGCCCGTCGCCAGCTGAATGCCGAGTGCGGAAGCCGGTTTGCCGTTAATTTTCACCACAAAGTTGTAGTTCTCACCGCCACGCTGGATGCGGGCCACGTCATGCAGGCGCACCTGGGAGCCATCGCTATTCACCTTCAGCAGAATGTTGCCGAACTGTTCCGGTGAGGTGAGGCGCGTCTGGGCAATGATCGAGGCATTAAGCTGCTGACCCTTCACCGGTGGCGCACCGCCGAGCTGGCCGGCGGCGATCTGCGCATTCTGGGATCTGATCATGTTCATTACATCGACCGGGGTCAGCTGGTAGTTATCCAGCTTGTTGGGGTCTAGCCAGATACGCATCGCGTACTGGGAACCGAACAGGGTGGTGTCGCCGACGCCGTTGATACGGCTGAGAGGGTCCTGCAGATGGGAGGCCACATAGTCCGCGATATCTTCCATGCTCATGTGGCCGGATTCATCGACGAAGCCCGGCACCAGGAAGAACACGCTGGAGGATTTACGCACCGAGATGCCCTGCTGCTGAACTTCCTGCGGCAGACGCGGGGTGGCGAGCTGCAGCTTATTCTGCACCTGCACCTGGGCGATATCCGGGTCCGTGCCGTTCTCAAACGACAGCGTGAGTTGCAGCGTGCCGGAGGAGTCGCTGTTGGAGGACATGTACATCAGGCCGTCCAGGCCACTCATGTTCTGTTCGATCACCTGCGCCACGGTATTCTGTAGCGTGGTGGCGTCTGCGCCGGGGTAGGTGGCGCGGATCTGCACCGAGGTGGGGGCGACGTCAGGGTACTGCGCCACCGGCAGTTTGAGGATCGAAATCCCCCCGGCCAGCATGACGATAATCGCCAGCACCCAGGCAAAAATGGGCCGGTCAATAAAGAATCTGGACATCAGTCAGCGGTTCCTGTGGACGAAGAGGGGGAAGCGTTTGCAGCAACAGGTTTAACGGTCATGCCTGGCTGAGCCCGCTGGATACCGGACACAATCACGCGCTCCCCGGCCTGCAGACCGCCATTCACACGCCATTTATCGCCTTCCGCCTGCGAGACGCTGATGGTGCGGACTTCCACTTTGTTATCATTACCGACCACCAGCGTGGTGGCTTCACCGCGCGGGGTACGGGTAACGGCCTGCTGCGGGATCAGCAATGCCTGGGGATCGGTGCCCTCATCCAGACGTGCGCGGACGAACATGCCGGGCAGCAGGGTATGATCCGGGTTGGGCACAATGGCGCGCAGGGTGATAGAGCCGGTGGTCTGATCGACGGTGACGTCAGAAAAAGCCAGCGTCCCGGTGCGGGGGTAGACGGCACCGTCACCCATAATCACGCTGACGACCGCTTTGCCCGCGTTCTGACGCAGCTTGCCGGAGGCCAGTTCCTGTTGCAGGCGCAGGAAATCGCCGCTCGACTGCGTCACATCGACATACATCGGATCAAGCTGCTGAACCGTTGCCAGTGCATCGGTTTGCGCATTCTGCACCAGCGCACCTTCTGTCACCGACGAGCGCCCAATACGTCCGCTGATCGGCGAGGTGATGGTGCTCCATGCCAGATTGATGCGGGCGGTTTCCTGTGCGGCACTGGCGGCTTCCACTGCCGCGCGCGTCTGGGCGGCGGTCGCTTCTGCCTGATCAAAATCCTGACGGCTGATGTAATGGGTGCCGGTCAGTGAGCGGTAGCGATTGAGTGTTACCTGAGCAATACGCGCATTGGCTTCGGCCTGTGATACGGCGGCTTTGGCATTGTTAAAGCTGGCACGAAACGGTGCGGGGTCGATTTGATACAGCGTCTGACCTGCCACCACATCGCTGCCTTCGGTGAAGGCACGTTTTAAAATGATGCCAGAAACCTGCGGACGAACTTCGGCCACGCGGAACGCCGAAGTACGCCCCGGTAATTCAGTTGAAACGGCTAAAGACTGGGTATTGAGTGTGAGGACCTGCACTTCTGGCGCTTCCTGCGCCTGAGCAGTTTTCCCTGAGGAGTCATCACATCCTGTTAAACTTAAAATGGTGAAAGCGCATAGCAAAGCCAGAGGCTTAAGTGCCACGTTATTGGGCATTGTTATAGTCTCCCGGAAACCGGCAATGACGTTGAATTAAACCTGGAAATTTAAGTTATGTGTTTTCATGCGACGATAAGTCGCAGGGGGCACATTATATTTCCGGGCGAAAGAGCGGGTGAAAGACTGCTGAGAGTCGTAACCATACTTAACGGAAATTTCGATGACGGCTTCATTGCTATCAATAAGATCATGTGCGGCAAGTTCCAGCTTCTTGTCACGAATATAATTGCCAAGGCTGATATTCATGATGCGATGGAACATGCGCTGAAGATGCCACTTTGAATAACCAGAACGTTGTGCAACATCGCTAATCTTGAGTGGGCTGCGAATGTTTTCATCTATCCATGTTAACAGCTCATAGATAATGGTTTCATGTCGGTCCATTCTTACACCTGTACAATCGAATAATGATGAGAGATGAAGAAAGACGAAATAAAAACAAGCATTTATGCAGCGAAACACACAAAATTATGCGCAGAAACGATAATGATTTCTGAAAGTGGGCTTGCCAATGTCTATTTCGTCTTCGCGGGATTATTTATAAATCTCAGCCACGCCATACAGTTTGTTTACTCCACCTGCTGAGATTACTTTCATTGCGGTTGCACCTTTGGCCTGGGCTTTATCAGACAGCATGTCAGTCAGTCCATCCAGCGAATAAGCACCTTCGGCAGAAACCACGCCAAACTTCTGTTTGCCAGAGATATCGGATGAAATTTCAGCAGCGAACGCGCTGGTAGCAGTCAATAAGCTCGCAAGAGCAATGACAGAGACAGTTAAAATCTTCATGTAAACCTCAATTCAAATCCGTTAATGGAGGGAATAGCCTAACGACAAGGTAATAGTATCATTGTGAGATACATTTAATTAGAGGGGATTAGCGATAAGCGTTATGAGTCTTACTCATCAATTTTGACCCGAATCGTTAACACTTCGCAAAGGAACCGTTTAATATTTGACCTGTATCACAAAATTTTCAGGTAATCGGATAAGACATGTGAGTATTTCACATATATCTCAATCCAGGAGAGCAGTAAAGGGTGGTACAACCGGGAAACGTATTGAGAGGAGGTGACAGAACACCTCCCCGGCATGATTGCGACTACGCTTTCAGCGAGGCAATATCGATGACGAAGCGGTATTTCACATCGCTTTTCAGCATGCGCTTCCATGCATCATTGATGTCCTGCATGTTGATCATTTCAACATCGGAAGTGATGCCATGCTCACCACAGAAATCCATCATTTCCTGGGTTTCAGCAATGCCACCGATCACTGAACCGGCGACAGATTTACGGCCCAGTACCAGTGGCGCGCTGTTCAGTACCGGATCCAGATCGCCCAGATAACCGACCAGCACCAGCGTACCGTTGAGCGCCAGAGTCGGGATATAGGGTTTCAGGTCATGGACGTAGGGAACGGTGTCGATAATCAGATCGAACTGGTTATAGACTGCCTTCATCTGTGCTTCGTCGGTGGAAATGACGATATGTTCTGCACCGAGGCGACGGGCATCTTCCGATTTATTCGGTGAACGGCTGAATAATGTAACATCCGCGCCCAGCGCTTTAGCCAGCTTCAGCGCCATATGGCCGAGACCGCCGAGACCCACTACCGCAACTTTGCTGCCCGGACCCACATTCCAGTGACGCAGTGGGGACCAGGTGGTGATACCGGCACACAGCAGCGGCGCGGCGCTTTTTAAGTCAAGACCATCCGGTACTTTGACCACGAATTTCTCGGTGACAACGATTTTGTCAGAGTAGCCGCCATAGGTCGGCATCTGGTCATGGCGGTCAACGTCGTTATAGGTAAGGGTGTTGCCTTCTTCACAATACTGCTCCAGACCCTGCTCACACGCGCTGCAATGCTGACAGGAATCCACCATGCAACCGACACCAACATGATCGCCAATGTTGAATTTGGTGACGGCTTTGCCAACGTGCATGACGCGGCCAATAATTTCGTGTCCGGGCACCATCGGATATTTTGCACCGCCCCAGTCGTTATAGGCGTTGTGGATATCGGAGTGGCAAACACCGCTGTAGAGAATCTCAATCACCACGTCATTGTCACGCGGATCGCGACGTACGAAGTTATGTGGCACTAAGTCTTCTTTGGCGGCAAAGGCTGCATAGCCTTTCACGTTTAAGGTCATTCTGTGTCTCCTGGGATAAAACCATGCTGTAAAGAACCATAAGGTAAATAGCAGATTAAGCCAGATAAAATCACCTTTATGGGGATGAATAGCCCTATGAATATAGCTCATCACTAATGACGCAAAATGCTAATCCGCAATAAATTATTTTCTGCACTGTCTTTTATGATTCTCCTCTGGAATTCTGTATTCGGATGCTATTTATGGATGCTGACAGAATTAGCAAATTATTAGATATCAGAAAAAATGAGTTCAGAATACTCGCCTGGGCCATGTTGTATGTCTTCTCGCTTTTTCTGGCGTATTATCTGTTACGCCCGGTTCGCGATGAGTTAGGTGTGGCGGGTGGGGTAAATAATCTTCCCTGGTTATTCAGTGGCACATTGATTGCCATGTTAATGCTTACGCCGATATTTTCATTTTTAGTTAAAAGATTTTCCCGCATCACGGTGATTAAGCTGAGTTATCATTTTTTTGCTGCACATCTGCTGGTGTTCTTTATTTTGTTGTTGCCTGCATTCAGTGAATACCGTATCTGGACGGGCAGGGTTTTCTTTATCTGGGTATCGGTGTTTAACCTGTTTGTGGTATCGATTTTCTGGTCACTGATTGTTGATGTCTTCAGCCCGGAACAGGGGCTGAGATTATTTGGTATCCTGTCAGCCGGGGCAACGCTGGGGGCGATGGTCGGGTCGCTGGTGACGCTGATGTTAGTGGAGATCATCGATCAGCGCGGGTTGATTCTGCTGGCATTCCTGATGCTGGAGCTAAGCCTGCTGTCGGCTCATCGCGCCGTCAGAGATGCAGAAAATAGCAAAGAAGAAAATGGCGAAATCCATGCATCGGAACGCCCGGTGGGGGGATCGGTCTTTGCCGGTATCACCCACACCCTGCGTTCACCTTACCTGTCAGGTATTGCCGTTTTTATGATTCTGTACAGCCTGACATCGACTTTTCTTTATCTGGAACAGGCGAGGATAGCCGCCAGTGCTTTCTCAGACAGAGCCGCACGCACGCAATTTTTCGCCACCATCGATTTGTGGGTCAATATATTTACCCTCATTTCCCAGCTGGTATTAACATCCAGAACCCTGAAAGGGTTAGGCGTATCATTCACACTGGCAATTTTACCGTTGGTGACGCTGGCAGGCTTTTCATTATTACTGGCGTTTCCCTCGCTGATTATTTTCGTGGTTTTCCAGGTGGTGCGCAGAATCAGCAACTTTTCATTCGCCCGTCCCGGCAGAGAAATTTTATTTACCCGGGTGAATAAAGAGGAACGCTACAAGTCGAAAAACTTCATCGATACGGTGGTTTATCGATTGGGTGACCAGCTGGGAAGCTGGAGTTATGCCGGGTTATTAAATTTTTCAGGCAGTGCCGGTATGCTGGCTTATATCGCCATCCCCCTTTCACTTATCTGGCTGGCCCTCTCCCTGTGGCTGGGCAGCAAATCTCCTTTCATTCCACTCAAATCAGGAGGTGACTAATGTCTTTTTCCAGACGGCAGCTTATTAAATTGGCCGCAATAACCGGAGCCATGGGATTAACCGGCGGCACAATGCAACTCGCCAGGGCTGAAGGTACCGGCACGGGACGGGCACTGAAAATCGGTGTCATCGGCGCCGGCTGGCTGGGCGGTACGGTGGCGAAGCTGTGGGTTAAAGCCGGGCATCAGGTGATGTTTTCCACCCGCCACCTTGATGAACTGCGGCGCGAGATCGCCCCACTGGGTGCCAATGCCCGTGCCGGAACGCCAGTGGAAGCGGCAACCTTTGGTGACATCCTGCTGTTTGCCGTGCCCTGGGATGCGCTACCGCAACTGGGGCAGCAGCTCGCGCCATTGATGAAAGGAAAGATTGTGATTGATGCCTGTAATCCTCCGGGCGGGCAAATGAGCGAAAATGGGGTGGCTGAGGCCAGCCAGAGATTATTGCCTGGCACGCGCTATGTCCGCGCCTTCAGCGCCGTTGATGCCACGGCAATTGAGGCCTCTGCCAGCGCCAGTCAGAGCAAGAAACTGGGGGTGCCGATGGCCAGTGACGACGCAGCGGCATTAACCCTTGTCGCGAAGTTAGTGGAGGATGCAGGTTCTGTCCCGGTGATCACCGGAAATCTGGCGTCGGCGCGAAGCTTCCAGCGCGGTGGCCCGGGTTTCCGTGCCAACACCAACGCAGCAGCGTTACGTAACATTCTCGGTTTACCGGCAGCGGGTTGATCACCGGTCGATCGCGCATCAGGTGTCTGATGCGCGATCAATCCCGTCACTATTGCGGTTTTAACTCACCGTATTTTACCGATGCGGTGACACCGCCATCGATTAACACATCGCTGCCGCTCATATAAGCGCCGTTAGGACCAAACATAAATTCGGCCAGCGCACCGATTTCATCCGGTGTGCCGCCACGTCCTGCTGGAGATTTGCCTAACATATTGCGGTAGTAATCACCGCGTTCCACGCTATTCAGCTCGTCGTAGGCCAGTGGGGTGAAAATAATGCCTGCGCTGATGCAATTAATGCGCGCACCGCGTTTTCCCCATTTCACCGCTTCAGACATCACCCGCAAGGCATTGCCGCGTTTCGAAATCTGATAGGCATACAGGCTGTCATCAATCGCTTTAATCCAGGGAAGTTCTAACAATTTTTCAGGAGGCAGAGTGGCCAGTTGATCGGCGGTGGCCTGTGAAATCGCGTCACAATCGAGGCGATGGCTGGACTGCGATCCCAGTACCACGCAGGAGCCACCCGCCGCAATCACTTTGCCAAACTCTTCAAATACTACGGCGCTGCCGTACAAATCGACATGCAGCAGATCCTGCGCTTTCGCCTGCGAGGGGGATAGTCCCGCCGTCAGGATCACGCCTTTGATATCGCCTAAGGCTGTGGAGGCCGCGACTAATTGCTGGATTGATTCTCGCGACCTGACATCGACATGAGTGGACTCCACGTCAAACCCGGCTCTTTTCAGGATGTCTTCAACTGCTTTAGCATTATCCAGATGGATATCGGCCAGCAGAATTTTTTTACCCACGCTGACACGGCGCGCGATAGCCTGGGCGATGGAACCACTGCCGATAACGACAATAACGTCTGCCATAACTGACCTCATAATTTAACGTGCAATACTGGAGGGGGCTGCTGCATGCATGGCTGAAACCACCCTTTCTGGCTCTTCATTCAGGGGCATGTTATCCCTGTCATGAATCGCATCGATGCCATTGCTGTCCTGATCGACACTGCGGAAAAACGAGACAAAATCCTCCGTTGCCGATCCCGTCTCGGCCACCAGTTCGAAGGTCTTATTCCATGCATCTGGCAAGCTGATGCTGTTAACCAGCACCTGGGCAATCTGGTAACGGGAAATAACACCGTCTTTCGGGCTGCCATCACGTCGGTTATCCCCCTGGAGGGCGACCAGTTTCAGCTGATTTGCGGCGTTGTAATCGAACCAGCCGGGGCGCACGATGGTGTAGCGACAGCTACTGGCCCGCACCAGCCGTTCTGCCCGGCGTTTCCAGTCGTGCATGGTGCTTCTTACTGTCACGCCAATCGCCGTCATCAGCGCGATATGCACCGAACGCCCGTTCAGGGCCTGAATAACATTGCGGACCCCACCGTAATCGACCTGCTCAAAGCCCTGTTTCTCATACCCATGGGTGCCATGAGTAAAAATGATAGCGTCCACGTCTTTTACTGCCTGGATCAGCGTGTTGATATCGGTCAGGTCACCTGTCACTTGTTCAACATCAGCAGAGAACCCGCGGGTATCTGCGTTTTTGCGTGTCAGCGCACGGACCCTGTGTCCGTTATTCAGTGCTTCAGTGACGACATGACGGCCAACGGAACCCGTTGCACCAATGATAAGTACCAGACTCATTATGTTTCCTCTTATATTATTAAGAGCGCGGTGATTAACCTGAATTAAGTATTTGCTCTTAAATATTTTATGGGGTTAATTAAATTTGAGAGTGAGAATTAATAAATGAATATTCTTACTTGTGAATAAATATAATATAACGGCTTATGAACGGAATGACTTTACATATAATCAGCAAAACTCTATGAATTTTTCTCATGAATGCCAGTGTTGGCATTCATGAGTCCTGCCTTACAGTATGAATGACATAATCAGGCTTTTTTTGTCCGCCTCATCACCGTTAATACCAGCAGCAAAGAGAAGGCGATCAGCACCGCACCGGCGGTGAATGCGTTACCGGTCTGATGTATTAGTAAGGGGACCGCAGCCAGATTCTCGCCACCTGCTTCCGCAGCAGCCACCAACACGCTAAGACCCAGTGCTCCGCCGATTTGATGGGCAACATTTACGATGCCGGAAGCCGCACCTGCATCCTTTGGTGCGACACCATTAATACCCGACGTTGTCAGAGGTCCCATGGCTCCGCCGATACCGATGCCGATGAAGACTGTGGGTAGCAACAGACCGCTAATAAAGGTCGAAGATGCATCCAGACGGCTAAGCATCAACATGCCGATCAGGGCAAACAGCAAACTCAGAATTAATATGCGGCGGCTTCCTATGCGTTGAACCAGTTTAGGAACATTCAGTGCCACAACGAAATTGGTCATCATTGCAGGCAAGAAAGCCAGCCCTGCCTGAATGGGAGAATAATGTAAGACGCCCTGCATAAATTGCGTGCTGTAGAAAAAAAAGCCCATGGCGGCACCAATATAAAGCAGGCGTGCGGCATACGCGCCCGAACGTTCGGCACTTTTAAACAGATGCAGCGGCATAATCGGCTCATCAACTTTGCGCTCAATCAGGATGAACCAAAGAAGCAATAAGCCGCCGACCAGAAAAGAAAGCTGGGTAACTAAAGAACTCCAGCCCAGCGTACCGGAGGAGACGGTGCCATAAACAATCCCTGTCATACCCAGAGACGATAAGATGGCACCGGGGATATCCGGCTTGCCACTTTGTTTATCGGTTTCATCGATATAGCGGGATGCGGCGATAATCAGGACGATGCCAATCGGGACATTAACCATAAACCCCGCTCTCCAGGATACCAGTTCGGCTAAGACTCCCCCGATAACCAGACCCACGCTGGCGGATAACCCACCGGCTGCTGCGTACAGTGAAATGGCCCGCGTTCGGGCCGGACCTGCCGGAAAGGTGATTTGCAGAATGGCTAAGGTTGAGGGTGCGAGGATTGCCGCGCCAACCCCCTGAATTGCGCGGGCGATAACCAGAAATGCAGCCTCAGGAGCCAGGCTGATCGCCAGCGAAGCCAGAGTAAAAATGGTTAACCCGATATTCAGCATTCTTTTGCGGCCAAAGAGATCGCCCGCTTTCGCGCTAAGCAACAGCAAACCACCAAACGTCAGCGCATAAGCGCTGGAAACCCAGGACAGACCTGCAAGGCTGAAAGAAAGCTCCTGATGGATTTTTGGTAGTCCGGTTATTACCACTGAGTTATCAATAACTATCATCATATAACTGATGAGGATCAGGCTTAAAATTATAGTGGGGTGCTTTTCATGATGGCGAACAGGCGTTTGCTGGGCGGGCATTATTAATTCTCGTTTCCGAATCGCTTAGGGATTGAGAAAATTATACGGATTTACCCCGCAGAAATTAGTCCGATAATTATGCATTCCCTTATAACCTATATTCATAAATGGTGTTGTGGCTTTTTATTAATCACTACCAATGAACGCTTATGAATCACTTTCATAAACCCTATGAATCCATTAACCCAATGAAGATGTCATCATAGCGATATCTAAACTTCCGTGATTTAAAAACATGTTTAAAGATGATTTGGCCGATCTCAGTGTGTTTGCTTTGATTGCCGCTGAACAAAACTTTTCCAAAGCGGCGATCAAACTGGGTCTGTCGCAATCAGCATTAAGTTATACCCTCAACAGATTAGAAGGGCGTTTAGGGGTTAAACTGCTCAACCGTACCACCCGAAGCGTTTCACCGACACAGGCAGGGGAGAAGCTGCTTAGCACCTTAAGACCGGCATTAAATGCAATCGCAGATGAATTGATTTCGCTGGATCAGTTACGCGAACGACCTTCAGGGTTAATTAGAATCACTGCACCCAAATATGCGGCTGAAAAGTATGTGCTGCCGGTGGTTAACGCTATGCTGCAAAACCACCCTGAAGTCTCGTTTGAAATTGATATCAATGCCTCCCTTAAAAACATCATTGATGAGCGGTTCGACGCGGGCATTGCCTTACGCGAGCAGGTTGAAAAGGATATGGTGGCGATTCCGTTAGGGGATGAGCTGCGCATGGCTATTGTGGGTACACCTGATTACTTTATCGACAAACAAATCCCCCGTGAGCCAGGTGACTTAAAAGATCATCGGTGCCTGGCCTATCGCCGCGATTCAACCGGGCGTATTTATGGTTGGGAGTTTGAGAAACAGGATAGTAAATATAAACACCGGATTGACGGGAATCTCACCGTTAACGATATCGACATCATGCTGAAGGCGGTGGGGTCAGGAAAGTGGATTTGTTGTATTCCTGAGCATTACGTACTCGACGCGATCACCGCAGGTAAATACCTTCGGGTGCTTGAGGACTGGTGTCCATCCTTCCCGGGTTATACGCTCTACTATTCGGGACGGAAAGAATTAACTCTCGGATTCAGGGTGTTTATTGACATGATGAAAGAGGCTTGCCAGAGCTAAATTAAAAGAAAGCCCGGTGCTGATTGCCGCACCGGGGCTTTGATACTTACTTATCCCTTTGCTGCTTTACCTGTTCAGCGGTGACTTCACCTTGTTTACCACCAAAGTGACCAATGACGAAGTTGGCAACGGACGCCACTTCCGCGTCGGAATATTTATTGCCGAAATCTGGCATAAATACCTGCTGATCGCCGACTTCCATGTGTGTGCCTTTCAGAATCACCTGTACCAGGCTTCTGCCCTTTGGATCGTTGACGGTGGTGCTGCCCGCCAGAGAAGCATGTTGGCTCACTCTGCCTGGGCCATTCCACTGGTGACATCCACTACAGTCACCGGCAAACAGTTGTCTGCCCGCGCTGTCGTTTTGATCCCCCGGCAGTAACGCTGTTGACTTCATCGCGCCCGCAGGTTGCAGATTGACCCGGATGCCGTCTCCATTATCGGCGGGCAGGGTGTGTTGCAGATACTTCACCAAGGCCTGGTTATCTTCCGGCGTCAGATATTGCAGGCTGTTTTCGATCACTTCGGCCATCGGGCCTGCAGCGCTGCTGCGGCCCGGGGCGTGGCCTTGCGCCAGATATTGGGAAATCTGTTCCGGGCTCCATTGACCCAGACCGGTGTCAGGATTGGACGAGATATTGGGCGCAAACCACCCCTGAATCTCAGCACCCGCTAACGCATGACCCTGATCCATGGCAAAACCGAGGTTTCGCGGTGTATGGCATTCGCCACAATGGCCCAGAGCCGTCGCCAGATAGGCTCCGCGATTCAGCTCAGCATCAGACGAGTCGAGTGGGACAAAACGCCTTTCCCGGAAGAACGCCGCATTCCAGAACTTCATCGCCCAGCGCTGATCAAACGGAAACCCGAGGTCGTTTTGCCGGTTAGCCTGGGCCACAGGTGGCTGGCTCATCAGCCAGGCCTTGATAGCCAGCACGTCGTCGCGACTCATCGCGGTATACGAGGTATACGGCATAGCCGGATAAAGGTTTCCGTGTGGGCTGATACCCTGACGCACCGCGCTCACGAACTCGTCGTCGCTCCAGTTACCGATGCCATGCTCTTTATCAGCACTGATATTGGTGGCATAAATGGTGCCAAATGGCATTTTGAACGCCAGCCCACCGGCTAAAGGTTCTCCGCCTTTCGTCGTATGGCAGGCGACGCAGTCAGCGGCTTTCGCCAGATACTCACCCCGTTGAACCTGAGTTTGCAGGTTGGCTGGTGCACCTGATATCGGTGCGGTCGGTTCCTCCCCGACGGGGCGAAGTGCAACAAATGCCGCAAACGCCACCAGCAAAATGACAATGGCACCGGCGCTGATGCCTGCTCGTTTTAACCAGGTAGTCATGATTGTTCAGCCTCGCCCAGTTTCTTCGCTGCTGCGTGAATAGCCTGACGAATGCGTACGTAAGTGGCACAACGACACACATTGCCACTCATGGCCGCGTCGATATCGGCATCGGTGGGCATTTTCTTCTCCGTAAGCAGCGCGGTGGCACTCATGATTTGCCCAGACTGGCAGTAACCACACTGCACCACATCCAGATCGAACCAGACATCCTGCACGACTTTGCCTACTGACGATTCATGCACGGATTCAATCGTGGTGATGTTTTTACCTGCCGCTTCTGCCATCGTCGTCTGGCATGAGCGTACCGGCTTGCCATCCATATGAACGGTACAGGCGCCGCACATGGCGACGCCGCAACCAAACTTAGTGCCGGTCATGCCTGCTTCTTCACGGATGTACCAGAGCAGGGGCATGTTGGGATCATCATTGAAAGTCAGGGTCTTGTTATTCAGGGTTAAAGTGATCATGTTTGCCTCTTTTAAACTTCAATGGTGCTGCCAGGTTTATGCAGGGGAAGGCTCAGGTCGTCTCTTGAGCGCCCCAGTTTTGCCAGTGCATTGGCTACGGCTGGCGCAATCGGGGGCACGCCTAATTCACCGACCCCGGTGGGCGCTTCATCGGACGGAATGATGATGACCTCAATTTCGGGCATTTCGTTGATGCGCAATGGGCGGTAATTGTTAAAGTTGGACTGCTCAACATGACCCGCTTTCAGGGTGATATTGCCGTACAGGGCCACACTCAGCCCGTAACCGATGCCGCCCTCGATCTGCGCTTTGATCACGTCAGGGTTGACGGCAATACCGCAGTCCACCGCACACCAGACTTTATGCACCCGGGGCTGGCCGTTTTCGCCAATCGATACTTCAGCGATTTGCGCCACGCGGGTATTGAACGCTTTCGCCACGGCGACACCCCGGGCGCGGTTATTGCCGACCAGCGGCCCCGTCCAGTTGGCCGCTTTCGCCACCGCCCGCAGGGTGCCCGCTTCACGCGGGGCGTCGGTCATCAGGGCCAGTCTGCCTTCAACAGGATCCTGACCTAACGCGTCGAGCACTTTATCAATGAACGCCTCAACGGCATGGCAGGTATGGGTACTGCCGACCGAGCGCAGTGAGGTCACCGGGACATGTCCGGGTACGATGTGGGCATCGCACTGAAAATTCGCGAAGGTGTAAGGAGGTTCACTCGAACCTTCGACCAGCATAGGATCCAGGCCATTCTTAATCGCGGCATCAAACGCACTGTCTTTGAAAAATGAATTGCCAGCGACGGTGTTGGTCCAGGCACTGATCTGGTTGTTGCGGATGGCGGCGCGCATTTTATGGAGCACCATCGGACGATACCAGCCGCTTCTGATGTCATCTTCACGCGTCCAGACCACCTTGATTCCTTTGCCAGGGCCAATAGCCAATGCCGCTGCCGCCATGTCTGCGGCGAGATCGGGACCAAGTTTAGGATTACCAAAATCGATACGACGACCAAAGCTGCCGCCGGCCATAATCGTTTCGATTTTGACTTTTTCCGGGGGTAAGCCAAAGGCGGCGGTCAGCTGGGCCTGGTCCAGCGTCTGGATTTGGCAACCATACTCCGCATAGACGCTGTCGCCGTCCCAAAAAATGTAGCCGTTGAGCGGTTCCATGGGCGCATGCGCAAGATAAGGGAAGGTATATTCGGCTTCGATAATTTTGTCGGCGCTGGCGAATGCCTGTCGGGTATCGCCGGTTTTACGCGCCAGCACACCGGGCGTGGTGGCCGTGGAGCGAAATTCCGCGAAGATTTCTGCGGTGCTGCGACGTTCCGCGTTGGCATCATCCCAGCTGGCTTTCAGCAGATCGCGTCCCTTTATCGCCGCCCAGGTACTGGTGGCGTACACAGCGACACCACTCGGCGTGGCTTTAACATCCACCACACCAGGATATTGACGCGTCAGGGAATCATCAAAAGAGACTAATTTGCTACCAAACAGGGGCGGGCGTTTGATGGTGACCGTCAGCATCCCCGGCTTCTTAATATCCTGGGAATACATCGCTTTGCCGGTGACTTTATCTCTTGAGTCGATGCGATGTGGGCCTTTGACCTTACCGATATAGGTAAACTGCTCGGGCTTTTTCAGCACCAGCGAGGCGGGGTCGGGAGGCGTGAGCTGTGCGGCGATGGCAACCAGTTCGCCAAACCCGGCTTTGAGGTCAGTACCGGGCAGCATAACTACGCCATTCTGCACGATGATCTCGCTGGCGGGTTGGTTCCACAATTTAGCTGCGGCTGAGACCATCAAACTGCGCGCCGCTGCACCCATGCGACGCATTTGTTCATAGGCGTTAGCGATCGAGCTGGAACCGCCAGTCCCCTGGATCCCCAGGGACAGGTTTTTATAAACCGAGGTATCGACCGGTGCGGCCACCACGCGGATTTTCGACCAGTCAGCATCCAGTTCTTCCGCTATCAGCGTTGCCATGCCAGTGTAAACGCCCTGGCCGACCTCGGTATGTTTACTCAAAACGGTGACGATGCCATCAAGGCCAATTTGCACAAACGCGTTGGCTTCAAATTCACGCTGAGGATTGATGACCGCTGCCATAGCCTTCTTTAGAGGCAGACTGGCACCGATAATTAACGCACCAGCACCGGCGATAAAACGGCGTCTGGAGACATCAATATTAAGTTCTTTCATTGCACACAGGACTCCCAAATGTACTGCATCAGCGAATTAAAAAGACAATTTGCAAAATTTCAGGATGCAGCGTTTATTAATATTGAAGTTTTAATAATGAGACAGGCACAACATCTGTACGGGTTTTGGGATTATACTTATCAGCTGATCCCTCATTGTTGAGATTTGTTCATAGTGCTTATGAGTTCAGCTAACAAGTTAAAATAAATTGCTTACTGTTCATGATGTTGTGGGTTCGTCATGGATTATTGTGTGAGTTGCTTTTGCCGGGGGGATTTATTAGCATCGGAGAAAATAAAATGATCGGCTATTTTTAGTTAAATAAGGATGCATTTTAATCTGTCCAGGCTATTGCATTATTTGTACGCTAAATTTAATCAGCGGATGAAGTCTGTTTTTGCGTGATAATCAAATCCTGTTTTCTAATGTGAGAGAAAAATGCAGCGTCTTGATGTTGAGGTTTTAGCTCAGGCCAGAAAGTGGTTACCGACGCATACCTTATGGTTATGCACGGTCATCAGTACCTATGGATCCTCGCCGCGTGCGCCTGGGACCATGATGGTGATCAATGACGCGGGGCAGCATGTGGGTTCGCTTTCGGGTGGCTGTGTTGAAGAAGATTTTTTGCAGCGCATCGCTGCCGGGCAATTCCATGCACCCAGCCAAAAGGTTATTTATGGTGATGGCGGGCTGGCTCCCGACAAAGCGCTGCCCTGTGGTGGCATCCTTTCTATTCTGGTGGAACGTTTGACGTTTAATCAGGCGACCTGCACCTACCTTGATCGCATGGAGGCCGCCTTACTCGGAGCGGTAACGCTGCGGAAATTTGTTTGCCTCCCGGATGCCTGTTCAGGCCTGGAGGAAACGCGCTATATCAGCAGCACCACGGTGGTTGAGGAGGGCGACAGGCTGGAACTGTGTATTGCCGCCACACCGCAGGTGGTGATTGCAGGATTGTCCGAGGTCGCGCTGGCCTGTGCTGGTTTTTCTCTGGCGTTGGGTTTTCAGACGGTGGTGTGTGAAGCGCGCGCGGAGATGCTGGCAAACTACCAGCATCGTTTACCTGCGGAGATTTTGCTGACGGAAGTGTTCCCGGCAAAGTGGCTGGAGGAAAATGCGCAACATCCATGTCGTGCGGTGGTGGCCCTGACACATGATCCGCGTATTGATGACCTGACGTTGATGGAGGCGGTGCAGTCTCACGCTTTTTATATCGGTGCGATGGGATCTGTGAAAAACAGCCAAAACCGGCTGGCAAGGATGAAAACCATCGGTGGATTAAGTGACAAGGATATTGACCGCATCCATGCGCCGATTGGGCTGCCGATCAACAGCAAAACGCCGGCGGAAATCGCGTTAGCGGTGATGGCCGATATCGTCGCCTGCAAAAACAGCGTGACCTTGTCACGTCAGTGATCAGCGCGGAAAGAGCGTTGCATCGGAAAAACAGGCGATCAGGTGGTCGTAAACGATGCGGGTCCGGGGAGGAAGCGGGCCTGATTGTGTCCGATAGATCACCAGTTCCATTGGCGTCGGCGCTGCCTCAGATAAAACCTCAACTAACTTCCCACTCAGTAAATGCGCTGCTGCCAGGTAGCGTGGCATCTGGGCAAATACCTTGCCCGCGAGCACCATCTCCAGCTCAGTTTCCGGGTCATCGCTGATAAAAACCGGTGCAGAAGGGACAAAAATGTCACCCTGCTGGAATACCCAGGGCCAGGGCTTGCCGCTTTTACGATCCATCAGCACCGACAACGGGCAGCGCGCAAGGTCAGACACGGACAGAAGGCCAGGATAGCGGCTGGCAAGTGCGGGCGTACACACGGTGACTAAAGGCACCGGGCAGACAACCTTCGCGATAAAGTTCTGATGTCTGACCGTTCCCACCCTGATGCCCACGTCAATTTGCGCGGCAATCGCATCTGTCAGCTCATCTTCCAGGTGCAGCGACAGGGTCAGGTGTGGATGAGTGGTCATCAGTTCATCCAGGAACCGAGTCAGGTATAACCTGCCAATGGCCAGAGGGGCGGTGATCACCACCCGGCCTGCCACCTCATTGACCGCTCCGACGCTGCGTTTAGTGAAAACCCGCTCAAATTCACTCAGGGCTTTGGTGGCTTCCTGGCAGATCTCTGCGCCAAATGTCGTCAGATGCAACTGGCGGGTGCTGCGGTGAAACAGCGGTTCGCCAAGGATATATTCCAATTCCTGGATGGCGCGCGTCACTTTTTGCGGTGAGATCCCCAGCCGGCTGGCCGCCTCACGGAAAGAGTGAGCATTAGCGGCGGCGACAAAAATCCTGATCATTTCAGCGCGGTTCTGCATTGGGTTTATTCCATTATTGTGAATTCTTAAATCCTAACTCTTCCATATATTGAGATAAAGCGTTGTTGCATGATCGGAGGCGTCGAATGAACTCCACAACAGGAAAACATCATGAAAGCAGGTATCGAAGGTAAGGTCGTTGTGATTACAGGTGCCAGCAGTGGCCTGGGTGAAGCAACTGCGCGTCATCTGGCAGCTCTGGGTGCAAAAGTGGTGCTGGGCGCGCGTCGCCTGGACAAAATGACCGCGATCGTCGAAGACATCCGGGCGGATGGAGGGGTGGCCAGCGCGCTGGTGACCGATGTGACCCGTCGTGCCGATCTTGATGCCCTGGTCGCGCATGCAGTGGCTGTTTTTGGTCGCGTTGACGTGATGATCAACAATGCCGGACTGATGGCGATTTCCCCCATCAGCGAGCTGCGTGTTGAGGAGTGGGACAGCATGATTGATATCAACATCAAGGGCGTGTTGTACGGCGTCGCTGCCGCTCTGCCTTTATTCCAGGCGCAGAAGTCCGGTCATTTCATCAACATCTCCTCAGTTGCCGGTATCAAAGTCTTCAGCCCGGGCGGTTCGGTGTATAGCGGGACCAAATATGCAGTCAGGGCGATTTCCGATGGCCTGCGTCATGAAGTGGGTGGGGATATCCGCACCACTACCATTGAACCGGGTGCTGTGGATTCAGAACTGAAATACGGGACATCCCACCAGTCCAGCTCAGAAGCGGTGTTGAATTTTTATCAGCAGGCGATTCCGGCTGCCTCCGTTGCGCGCGCTATTGCCTATGCGATTGAACAACCGGCAGATGTGGATATTAACGAGATCGTTCTGCGCCCGACGTCACAGGATTTCTGACAGGGCAAGTTGGGTAAATTGAATGGGGCTGATGACAGCCCTGTTTTTTACTCAAACCGATCAGGATGACAAATGTTGCATGTTCTTTCCATTAGATGCGACGGCAGAGCTGTACAGGACTCAATGACCGTTTCATTATACGATGGATTAATCATGATGATGTTATATGAAGGACGAAAGGCGACATTTGTTTATGAACGAATTAAACGATAAGAATGAAAGTGCATCACGCTCACCCGCCATCACAAAAGCAGTGAAAATCCTTGATTTGATTGCCACTTCCTGGTCTGGATCATTAACACAAACTGAAATCTCCGTTTCTCTCAACATCGCAAAGTCCTCGACGGCGCATCTGCTGAGCAGTCTTGAAGATGCACATCTTGTGCAAAGAACCCCAGAAGGTTACATGCTTGGAAGAAAGCTGGTGGGTCTGGCAAGTGCCTATCTGAGTAAACTCGACACCGTTCAGGAGTTTTACCGTTTCTGTAAAAGCTCGCCGGTGCTGTGCACTGAGACGGTACGCATTGCGTTACTGGATAAAGCAGATGTTATCTACCTTGCAAGATACGAAGGCCATCCGGCAAACCATCTGACCCCAAGTATTGGCGATCGTATGCCCGCTTCACTTTGTGCCGTGGGAAAAGCAATGCTGGCAAAACTTGATGCAGAAGACATCGATGACTTATATCAGGATAAGCCGGAGCTGCCTGTTCTCACAGAATATTCGATTAGTACATTTGACGCACTTAAGCGCGAGCTGACGAAAATCAGGCAGCAAGGTTTTGCTCTGGAAATGGAAGAAAGTACCCTGGGTGTTGCCTGTATTGGTGTTGCGGTTTCTTCCAGAGGAATCAATGGTCCTAAATTGGGTGTAACGGTAAGTTCAGTGACGGTGACATTTAATGACGAGAGAAAGGCCAGGTTACTGGAAGAGGTGACTAAATTAGCCACATTGTTGGGGAACCCCTTACATACAGAACTTCATTTGCCACAAGGGAATCAGTAAACGGCATCCTGTTCAAAAATGAACAGGATGTTTTTGCTTAGAAAACGAGGTTCGCTGGTAGCTCGCCTTTATTGATTCGATGTAACTGATCCAGCAAGAGACGTTTAATTCTTGGGGTAAAAGCTGAGGTATTTCCCCCTAAGTGGGGCGTAATTAAGACGTTAGGTATTTGCCAAAGTGGGTGTCCGACAGGCAGAGGCTCGGGTTCGATCACATCAAGAGCGGCATACAGTCTGCCAGACGATACCTCCGCCAGTAAGTCGTTGGTATTGACCACGCCGCCCCGGCCAACATTCACTAACAATGCACCATCAGGCATTGTCGAGAGGAACTCTTTATTCACCAGCCCACTCGTATCTGCATTTAATGGTAGCGTTAATATCACAACATCAGCCTGAAGCAATAATGATCTCAGCTGTGTGAGTGAATAAATTATCCCCTGTTCATCGTGCCTCTCAGTACGCCCGACACGAAAGATGTTCACTTCGAACGGTTCCAGCCTGCGTACTATCCCTCCGCCAATATTACCGGTGCCAATAACAACAACATTTCGGTCAGCCAGTGAACGGTGGCGTTGTTCCCGCCAGGTTTCCTGCATCATATCCCGCGCTGCCTGATCAATATTCCGTAAAGAGGCCAATACCAAACCTATTGCCAGTTCAGCAGTTGAAGAGGCATGGACGCCTGCGGCGTTAGAGAGACGAATACCAGCAGGCAACCAGGGCAGAACATTATCGTAACCGGTACTTTGCGTTTGTACCCAGGTCAGGTTAGGAAATTCATTCAGTTTACGCAGTGTCGAACTTTCATGAGCGTAGGGAAGGACAATGCCGGTAACTTTCTGTTTTATATCAAAAGAGAGTTCTTCGCCATCGGGCCAGTAAATCAGTTCTGTCTTATCTGCCTGGGGAGCAAGGGCATCCCATAACGTTTCATCCGGAAGGGTGATGACCTGCTTTGATGTCACATTCATAAGAATTTCCTCTATGAGAATGGAGAGAAGAGTATTGCCTGGTTCAATACTTGGTACTATAAACCACATATTGAACTCAGGTCGATGCGGTTTGTAAAGCACAGATGTGAGAGTGGGTGTCATCAGGTGACATCTGTCAGGCAGATAAAGAGGTGACATGAGATGACCGGGATTTTTTCACCAGTAGAACCGAACCACGATGCGGGAAAATTGAAACCAGGAGTGGTGGGGTTATTTACCGCTGAGATTGCTGCTCATGAGATGCAGCCACAATCGAGGGTTAACTTGATAGCAGGGGTGGGGATCGAAGGAGACAGATATGCCAAAAAGGAGGGACGCTGGTCAGACAGACCTAAACCCGAACACCAGCTCACACTCATTGCGGCAGAAGTGCTTGAAGATATAAGCCTGGAGTTAGGTATCGAGTTTACCGCCCGTGAATGCCGTCGAAATATCGTGACGTCAGGGATAGAACTTAACAACCTGGTTGGGAAAATAGTGAAAATAGGTGAGTCGGCAGTTATCCTGGCAACAAAGCCTAATCATCCATGCCGCTATCTGGAAAGACTAATTGATAAACCTGTTATGGAATCATTGCTGGGGCGATCAGGGCTGAACTGTGAGATTTTACGGGGAGGAATAGTCAATATTGGCGATCAGATTGTTGAGGTTACAGAAGAATGGCGGTCAGACTGTTAATTAAAGTTAGAGTTAGTGATGTAAGCGTAGTGGCCAAAGATATTTTATCACTTGAATTTTCTCCGGTTGACAGGGAAAAACTTCCGGTTTATCTGCCTGGGTCGAATGTTATACTTCGGTTGAAAAAGGGGTTAAGCCGACAATATTCGCTATGTGGCAATCCTGATAGCAATATCTATAAGATAGCGGTGAAGAGGGAAACACAGGGGAGAGGGGGGTCTGAATATGTACACAATCAGGTACGTAAAGATGATATCTTGTATCTTTCCTATCCTCAGCCTGATTTTAATATTGACATCAACTTTGATAGTTATGTCTTTATCGCCGGGGGAATAGGGATCACTCCATTACTGAGTTTTCTGTATTTTTTATCAGATAAAAATAAGAAAGTCAGCTTGCATTATTGTGTCAGGGATATTGAAAGTGCGGCTTTTCTTGATGAACTGAGGCATTTTCCCATCGACTTGAAAGTTTACTGTTCTGCGCAGGGGAGAAGGGCGAATTTTGAAGATATTCTGAGTAACTATAAACAGAACACGGCGTTATATTATTGTGGTTCGGCAAGACTTAGTGAGGCGGTTTGCCGTGCTACTCATCATTGGCCGGCTGGAGCGATATTTTCCGAGTACTTCTCGCCACCCGTCATGGCAGGAGAAGATCTGGGAGACACATTTACCGCAGAAATACCAAGGAGTGGACATATTTTAACGGTTCCTGAAAATAAGACCTTATTACAGGTTCTGCTGGATGATGGTGTTGATCTGGATTTTAGTTGTGAAGCAGGCACATGTCGCAGTTGCATCATTGATATTGTCTCAGGTGAGATAATTCATAAGGATAAATGTCTGACCGAAGATGAACGGAAAACATTAATGACTCCCTGTGTTTCCAGAGGAAAGGGTGTCATCGTTATTAACTCATTGTGACGTTATATATCGGGGGAGAGGTAAATGATTGGTCCAAAACATATTGTACAACCAAAGGGCCTACCGTCGGGTAGTGGCTGGAGTCATATTGTGTCAGGGGCAGGGACTATAGTTCATATTTCAGGACAGATAGCCGTTGATGAAAATAACGATATTATTGGCAGAGGTGACCTTGAATTGCAGATCCGGCAGGTATACAAGAATCTGTCACTCTGCCTGAAGGAATTAAACGTTGGCTGGGAGAAGGTTGTCAAAATAACTTATTATGCCACAGATATTCACCATGCTTTACCTTTGATGCGTGAAATCAGGGAGGAAATCATGCCGGAAGGAAATCGCCCAGCCAATACTTTTATTGAAGTCAGCGCTTTGGCGAATCCTGATTTGTTGTTTGAAGCGGATGCTGTTGTTATATATTAGGGGTTGTGGTTAATGTGAGCTGATAAATAGTGCAGTGGTGATTTATCATCATTGTACTTTAAAAAATACTCCAGAAGGATAAGAAAATGTCCGTCACCTATGAAAATAATTCGGTAAAACGTATTAGAATGAGTACGCGCTGGCGGGTGATAACGCTGATATTCGTGTTATACACAATTAACTGTATTGACAGAATATCATTGTCACTTGCGATGCCGGGTATTACGAAAGATTTTGCAATTTCCCCTGAGGTACAGGGTATTATCTTAAGTTCTTTTTTTTGGGCATATTGCGCATTCCAGCTTCCGGGCGGCTATTTGGTTGACCGGATCGGTGCGAAACGGGTTTTGGGAGTAACGTCAATTTTTTGGGGTTTCTTTGCCGCCATTGGCGGCCTGGCAATGGGCGGTTTTACACTTATTCTCAGCCGTCTTGGATTGGGTGCTTTTGAGGCTCCTTTTATGCCCGCAGCGAATAAAATTGTCGCTCAGTGGTTGCCGGGTTCAGAGAGAAGTCGCGGTATTACGTTGATTGATAGCGGTGCTGCTTTAGGCTCAGCAGTCGGTGCGATTATCGTTTCGTCTTTAATTGTCTGGTTCGGTTCCTGGCGGGCTGCGTTTTTGATTACAGGTATTATCAGTATGGTGATCGCTTATCTGGTATATCGTCGGGTCAAAGAGCATCCGCATGAGCATCCGGCGATTACTGAAAAAGAACTGGAATTCATCAGCAGCAGTTCCCATGAGGATACTCATCATGCTGGCGTGCCTTCTAACGGTGATAGCATCGGAAAAAGTAATAAACTGTCGATTCTGTTTATGTTCCTGGGGCGTATGGGATTTGCGATGGTGTTCTTCGGTCTGGTGACATGGGGGCCGAGCTATCTGGTACATGAAAGAGGGATGAGCCTGCAATATTCCGGCCTTGCTACCTTCTTCATCTTTCTGGCTGGGACATTGGGTGAGATTAGTGGAGGAATAATTTCAGACAGGTTCAGAGGGAAAGCAACGTTCTCAAGGACACTAAGGCTTTTATTCCTGGCATCAGGTACCGTGTCACTACTGTCATTGTTGTCTCTGGGGCATATCCAAAGTTCTTTCGTTGCCGTAGCGGTGATTTGCATTGGTTTTTATTTTGAGATGTTTGGTGGTCTGTACTGGTTAATTCCGGGAATGATTGCTCCCCATAAAAATATTGGTTTTGTTGGTGGTGTATTGAACTTCGCTGGCCAGGTAGGAGGCGCAACCGTAGGGATAGTATCAGGGATAATCGTGCAACATTACGGTTATAGCACCATGATGTATTATTATGCAGGATGTGCTGCACTGTATCTCGTCTGTTCTCAATTTATAAAATTAAAGAATCAATAAATAACTCTCCTCAGGTAGTCGTTTTTTTTCGGCTTACAGTTTGTGTGCTCATTTTCTATACTCATTATTTACCAGCCGGTATGGCTTAAGATGAAAATCACAAGGGAACCGGAAAAGGTTCCCTTGTGTTCGTCAGCGACCCACCCGCGACTGCAAATGTGCCGGATAACGCTCGCCGACAATTCTTACGGTTTCCAAAGCCTGGGTAATTTTTTCCATTGCATCCGCTGAAAGCGAAACGTCAACAGAGCCCAGGTTCTCTTCCAGTCGATGCAGTTTCGTGGTGCCGGGAATCGGCACGATCCAGGGTTTTTGCGCCAGCAGCCATGCCAGCGCAATTTGCGCCGGGGTGACGGCGTTCTCCGCAGCTAACGCGGTCAACAGCGTCACCAGTTGCTCATTCGCGGCAATCGCATCTGCGGCGAAACGCGGCACTTTGCTGCGGAAATCATTCTCGCCAAAGGTCGCGCCTGCCTTTATGGTTCCGGTGAGGAATCCCTTACCCAGCGGGCTAAAGGGCACAAAGCCAATCCCCAACTCTTCGAGAACAGGCATGATTTCCTGTTCCGGTTCGCGCCACCACATTGAATACTCACTCTGCAATGCCGTTACCGGTTGCACCGCATGCGCGCGGCGAATGGTGGCTGCTCCCGCTTCGGAAAGACCAAAGTGTTTGACCTTACCTTCCTGAATCAGATCTTTTATCGTACCGGCGACGTCCTCAATGGGCACCGCCGGATCGACGCGATGCTGATACAGCAGGTCGATGACGTCGGTTTGCAGGCGGCGTAATGAACCCTCGACGGCTTCTCTGATATGTTCCGGTCGGCTGTTTAAGATCTGCTGTTTATTGTCGTCACCAAAAGTGAAGCCAAATTTAGTGGCAATGACCACCTGATCACGGAAGGGTTTTAACGCTTCACCCACCACTTCCTCGTTGAGATAAGGGCCGTACACCTCAGCCGTATCAAAAAAGGTCACGCCGTGTTCAACGGCCGCACGGATAAGCTCAATCGCCTGCCGGGTATCGGTTGCCGGGCCATAACCGTGGCTGAGCCCCATACAACCCAGACCCAGAGCGGATACTTCGAGACCAGAATTTCCGAGCATACGTTTTTGCATTAGGTTACTCCTCGTAGGGAACGTCCATGTTTACGATGGGTTAAACGCTCAGTTTGCGTTTTGTCAGCCATTCCACCATCGCAGGGTCGCGATGAGAGAAGAAGGCACTGGTTGCGCTATCCAGCGCGGTGATTTGCAGCATTTCTTCTTCAGTGAGGGCAAAGTCGAGGACGCTGATGTTTTCTGCCATGCGTGACTTGCGCACGGTTTTTGCCAGCGAAACCACGCCACGCTGAAAAATCCAGCGCAGAACCACCTGACCTACGCTTTTGCCGTACTTCTCACCGATGGCGGTCAGCAGTGGATGCTGGAACAGACCATTGCGGCCTTCGGCAAAAGGTGCCCAGGCTTCGGGTTGGATACCGCGGCTTTTCATCCAGGGAACGGCGTGCAACTGCTGATTGAACGGGTTAACTTCAATCTGATTGACGGCGGGAACGACGTGATTGAATGCCATCAGGTCAGCAAGCCGATCCGGCTGAAAGTTACTGACACCGATCGCGCGGATTTTACCAGCCTGCTGTAATTCTTCCATGGCGCGCCACGCACCGTGCACGTCACCGTAGGGCTGGTGGATTAAATAAAGATCGACATAGTCGAGCTGCAATCGGTTAAGTGAGCGCTCAAACTGGGCTTTTGCCCCTGCGTAACTGGCATCTCCCAACCACAACTTGGTGGTAACGAACAGATCTTCACGTGCCATACCGCTCTGTCTGAGGGCATTGCCCACCTGGGTCTCATTCTGGTACGAGGCGGCGGTATCGATCAGACGGTAGCCGGTTTCAATCGCATCAATAACCGCGCGTTCGCATTCGGCCGCATCGGTCATCTGGAATACGCCAAAGCCCAGCAGGGGCATTTCGATTCCGTTATTCAGTTTTACTGCTTGCATGATGTTTTCCTTCGCGTTGATTCAGGGAAAGCATAACGCGGATTGATTTATTCAATTATGCGTAAAATACGCTAGGGTTAATTAATACGGCTCATAAATAGCAAAGACAAAATTTTTTTCGTCCTGCGGGAATAAATCTTCTGCCCATTCGTCTTATGGGCTCAATGTAAGCAGGGTGAGCAAAAAAATGATTCCAACTCCACTTTCTACCGGCCAGAAAATACGGCGACTGTTGCTGATTGGCCTGGTTCCACTGGTTTTAATCGTGTTGTTTCTGTGGGCTGGCGGCTGGCTGACGCCACAACGTCTGACGGCCGACAAACTGGTCGCGGTGTTGCAAAAAGCGGGTGGCGACCATCCGGGCTACCGGCGCAATCATGCGAAAGGGATCTGCGTGATCGGTAACTTTGTCTCCAACGGTAATGCCAGTGCCTTATCGCGGGCGGCGATCTTTGCGCCGGGAGAAACGCAGGTCACCGGACGTTTCGCTATCGCTGGCGGAAATCCCGCCGCGCCGGATTATGCCGTACCGGTGCGCAGCATGGCGTTGGCATTTCAGCTGGCGGACGGTGAACAATGGCGCACGGGTATGAATGCCATGCCGCTGTTCCCGGTGGCGACGCCGGAAGGGTTTTATGCGCTGCAAACCGCCACCTTGCCCGATCCTGCCACCGGCAAGCCCGATCCGCAAAAAATCGGAGCATTCGTCAGTCAGCATCCTGAATTTAAGGCTTTTGCTGCCTGGGCAAAAAGCTATACCCCTTCTTCCAGCTGGGCCAGCGATCGCTTCAATAGCCTGAATGCGTTCCGATTTGTTGATAAAGCGGGTAACGCACATCTGGTGCGCTGGAGCATGGTGCCGCATACCGAATATCAGCCGATCAGCGCGGCGGATAAAGAAGACAAAAATTTCCTGCAGGAGGACATAGCAAAACGCCTGGGGCAGGGACCGCTGAAATGGGATCTGGTGATCACCGTGGCACAACCGGGTGATGATGGCAGCAATGCGACAAAAATCTGGCCTGCGGATCGTCAAACCATCAACGCCGGTACGTTAGTGTTAACGCGCGCCGTTCCTCAGCAGCAGGGGCCGTGTAATGACATCAATTACGATCCGCTGATTCTTCCTGATGGCATTGCCGCATCAGACGATCCTTTACTCAATGCGCGCTCAGCAGCCTATGCCAAATCCTACAATCTGCGCACGCGTGAACAGTCTCAACAGGCGGGAACACACTTATGAAACAGGTTAGCTATTTTCACCCTGCGCTGCGCATCATTCACTGGTTAATGGCGGCGGCAATTGTGGCGATGTTGTTTATTGGTGTGGCGATGGTGGCAACGGTATCATCACTGCATAGCCTGCTGGTGGCGATTCATAAACCGCTGGGAGTAATGATTCTGGTGCTGGTGTTTGTGCGCCTGTGGCTACGCTTTTATACTGCTACGCCTGTGTTACCGTCCTCGATCCCTGCCTGGCAGCGGGGCATTGCGCATCTGTCGCACTGGGTGTTGTATGCGCTGATGCTGATTCAGCCATTGATTGGCTGGGCGATGCTGTCAGCGGCGGGCTACCCGGTTTCGTTAGGCGGTGGCGTGATTCTGCCAGCCATTCTGCCCGTGGATAATGACTGGTATGCCATACTTCGTCCTCTCCATACGGCGGTGGCGCTGGTGTTGTTTCTTACTGTGATGATGCACTTAGCCGCTGCGTTATTCCATGCATTAGTGCTGCGCGATGGGGTGTTTGAAAGTATGTCAGGCAGCCGCAGACGCTAAAGGATATCCATGTCACAGCTAACTGATGATGAAATCCGGCAGGTGATGCCACATCTGGAACGATTTGCGTTGTGGCTGACCCGTAACCCGCACAGTGCTGAGGATTTGGTACAAAACTGTCTGGCGAAAGCGTTAACCCGCGAGCGCCAGAATGATGGCGAACAGAGCCTGCGCGCCTGGCTATTTTCCATCCTTTACCGGCAATTTATTGATGGTGAGCGGCGGCGCAAACGCTATATGAAACTGCTGGCTTTTTTTACCGGTGAGGAGATGTTTGCGCAATCCAGTGAGGCGATGGCGATTGCTGACGATACGTTGGCGGTGTTTGCCGCATTACCCACCGACTATCGCGTGGTTTTATTGCTGGTGAGCGTCGAGGGCCTGAGCTATAAAGAGGCGGCCGAAACGCTGGATATCCCGCTGGGGACCGTAATGTCTCGGCTCTCAAGGGGGCGAAAGCTGCTGCATGAGCAATTAGAAGGTAAGGCGACGCCGTTACCGCTGAGGAGACTGAAATGACTTTGCCACCGAATGAAAACGATCTCCATGCCTGGATGGATGGCGAGGCGGATGAAGCAACGGCAGAGAAAGTGGAACGTTATCTGCAGGCGAACCCAGAGGCGGCGGTGCAGGTGGCTGGCTGGCGGGCTGATGCACAGCAATTACGTCAGGCAATGAGTCGGCAGGCCTGGGCTTTTGATCGGCCTAATCCGCAACATCTGCGGCGTCGGATGCGGCAACAGCGCCTGCGCCAGTTGTCGATGGCTTTTATGCTGGTGGTGGCCGTGAGTATCGGTGGCCTGGCGGGCTGGCAACTGAAGGATTCGCAGGTGGCGGTTGCGCCTCAGCCAATGGAAGATGCGGTGCAGGCGTATAAGATCTTCGATAATCAGACGCAAACGCCGATGGATGTGGTGGCAAGCCAGCACGCAGAACTGACCAGCTGGGTGTCGCGCTATTTTATCAATGGTAATCCACCGCCCAATCTTGAACAGTTTGGTTTCAGATTAGTGGGCGCACGTCTGATGGCCACGGCACAGGGACCCGCCGCACTGATTATGTATCAGGACCCGCAGGGGACCCGAGTCGGCTGGTATATCCGGCCACTGGAGCCGGTTAAGTTACCCCATGGTCAACGCCAGGCCGAGGACGTGATGGCACAATACTGGAGCGACCAGCACTATAACTACGCGTTGGTCACGCCTGCTAATTCATCCGGAGTGAATGGGCTGCGCAAAGCAGTATCGCTGGCGACCAGTTAGGGGTATGCCTGGCAATCTCATTGATTGACCGGGCAGCTCACTCCTCCAGCCAATGATTTCTGATGTACATAACAAAAAACTGACGGAATAAGCTATGGGCGATATCCGTGGTGGCATTCACCCCTGCCAGTTGGTTGTAAAAAGTAGGGGGAGCTGCGGATTTGTCTGATTCCGTCTCGCGTTTGTGTGCGGAATGAAAGAGCGGTCGCGCCTGTTTTTTTGCATAATCCAACATCATTCCGAGGAAGCTGACCAGCAAGTCAGCATTGCGAAAGGTAAATTCAATCATATATTTAATATTAAAGAAGGCGGATTCGACAATCGGCGTGAACAGGCGGTATTTATCCGCCTTATTTTCTTTGCTTTTGTTGTTACTGGCGGTGAGTTTGTACGGCAGATATCGGCTGCGGAAATGAACTATTTTTTCTTTCATTGCAGGGTCATGAGTAAATTCATAGAAATGGGTCAGGAAAGCGTCAAGAAATTGATCATCGTCCAGCAGGTAATCTTTGAAGATATTGACATCAGACATCAGATTTTTTGCTAGTATGCTCATTCCGCGAATGGTGAGTTTTTTTAGCGGATGGCCAGCGTCAAGATAAACTTCTGTACCGACATATTCCTCCCCCTTAAGACTCATGGCACTGTGCTCGCCTTCATGAAAAAACACATTGGCTAATTCTTTGGTCGGCATTCCTTTTAAGGCATGCCACATTAAATAGACACGTTGATAATCATCCTTACTCGATGTATAGCCGACGACGTTAGTTCCTAATAGCATCTTTTCTAATGCAAGCCTGGCACAGTTAGCCGGAATTCGTCCATCACTCAGAAAACGATCCTCGACAATATGTACTTTATCGAGTGATAACGCGCTGGCCGTTTCCATGATATCCACGAAATTCTTCTTAAAAAACGCGACATCGTTGCTATCAATGTTTTTTTTAGCAAAGAACATTTTCATGTATTTCAACATCGCACCAGGGTTTTCAGCGGGGTCAACCATGGTAAGGGCCAGTCTGGCGTTATGACGAACTTCATGTATTGCATTTTTGATACCTTCTGCCTCCTGCGGATACTTTATGAGTAATTGTTCTTCGTCATGAGTTTTCAGAATAAAGGGTGAAGAACTGAAGAATAGAGATTTCTTTAATTTCCACAAAAATGTGTTGAGGGTTGATTGTTCATCAATAATGATGCGTTCAAGATTTTTCAGAGCCTGATAATATTTATGATACTTAATGAGGAAGTCATTGTACCGCTCCGCAATCTTCCTTCTTTCCGAAAGAACATGCTCCAAATCCACGATAAAACCATCAATGGCTTTAATTCCCCTCTTATAATGAACATGTTTATAATTACGCAATGCCTCTTCTAATATTTCGACAACTCTATCTGTTAACGGCTTACGCCATGTGCTTAACTCCTCCACCAGCCGCTTCGCGACACCGCCACCGAATTGTTCAAAGGTTGGGTGCAGCCTGGAGGCAATATTCTGGAACAGAGATTTCACATGAATCTTTTTTAGCAATAGTGGTAGCGGGATTTCAGGAAGAAGACGCGCCACCTCGTCTACTGCCGCGATACGTGCCGAAGAGGCATACGGCATTACCGCTTGATAGCCGCTGGAGGAGGGTGTGAGGGCATCAAAGAATAGCGGTTCCGGGGAGACGGTATCACGATTTTGACGTTGCAGTGGGGGGGCTGGCTGCCAGTTGCGCCACTGACCAGCATGGTTCGGCTGCACATAGACCGGAGTGCCGCTGGCATTCCTGAACTCAACAATCAGCTGTGGATGTGGATCGGTTTTTATCCAGCTGCACTGATAGCGCCAGTCGGCCGGGATACTGTCGGGGTCCAGATGGTTATAGACGATATCCCGTTCGGGGTTGTTCGCCTCATTTGCACTGAACCTTAACGGCACCTGTGAGATGGGTGACAAGCTGGCGATTAAGGTGGGCAGCCGCTGCTCGCTGAGCGCCTGCCAGAATTCGGCCAGCGGGATGATGAGCCCGGCTGGCGGCGCGGTTTCCGGTTGTGGCAATAAATACTGATTTTTCCGGTCCAGCAGGTAATTTTTTGCACCAGCGGGCGTGGTGACGTTGCAATGCAGTTGATCGGTGAATTCGTCCCAGATGACGCCGGTGAGATTATAGCCCCTGGGCAGATTGTTCAGCGGCAGGGATCGCAGCAGCAGTTCTTTGCCGAAGCCGGGCTGAAACGCAGAGGTGGAGCAGAGTTTTGCGCCCACCAGGCTATCATCCACCAGGCCAGCTTCAGTCCGCGTGATAGCGAGCGGGGAAATGGTGGGGAGTGCCGGATGGTCCATGACGCTATTTGCCAGCCAGTGGTAGACAGAGTTCAGGGCGTAAACGCCAACCTGCTCGATCTCACTCGCTGCTTCCTCTTCAGGCATTACGCTGACAGCACAACCCACGAACTTCAGCGCAATATTTTTCAGCGACTCTCCCAGCATGGCGGACCTGATCGCGCTGTAGCACCGGGTGATGGGATTTAAACCATACAATATTTCCAGCAGATTGGGCGGCTGCACCGTGGGGGTGGTGGCTACAGTAAGGGTGGGGAACTGATATTCGCTGATCTGCCGGGCAATCGCTGTGGCACATTGTGGCCAGTCGTCGCAGGTGTCTACAGGGGTAATCCGCATTTGCGCATCAACCAGGAAGCGATAGCTGGCAATATGCGGCAATGCAGCCGGAGATAGCCGGGTCAGCATATCCACTTTGCCCGCACCATTGAGCATGGATTGTGCCTGCTCGCGGTTGCTGAACTCATCGCTGGCATCAAAGCTACCCGGATGCCCCGGTCTGTTCATGGGGGCAATCGGCGTAATAAAGAGGGCTCGCGTGTTGAGATCGCGGCTGGCGTAAAGATAGCAGCCGACACAGGATGTCTCGTTCTTGCCACCGGTGGTGTGCTCCAGTCGTACCATAAACATCTGTAAGCCTTGCGGTGTCTGCCATTGTTCACGATAAAACGCCTGGTCGTCAGCGGACAGATTTTCCAGCACCAGCTGATACCACGCGCTTATGGTGGCGCGTAACTCATGATAAGTCTGGGTGATAGCAACCGCATTACTGGTCTGATCGCTGAGCAGTTCTTTGAGCCTGCTGGCATACAAATGGTAATGGATGAGTTGCTGCTGTTGTAGCTGCATCTCAGTCAGATAATGGTGCATCCCCTGTCTGGGGTTAAAGAACAGCTTATCTGTTGCGGCGAAATCAGCCAGTAATGCTGGCTCTGAACGCCGGTACATCAGTTGTGAACCGAATCTTTCCAGCTCTTCCCCGCTGGCCTCATTCAGGATGCGCTCGTCCTGAATTTCATGTGCCGCTACTGCACGCTGATACCCGGCGCGTGACAGGCAACGTTCACTGGCGAGATCGGGGTGGTCGCACAGTTTTAGCATGGGATATTCCTGCCTCATCATGGTCAGCATCAGGTAATCCAGCTTGGCTACCAGCTTATCCTGGGCTTGCCGCTCACTGATTGTCACTTCAATCGCTTTGCGCGTATGGGTACTAAATACCCGTTCCATATCCAGCAGCACCGCAGCGAGATCCCGCCAGGTGGTAGTGGCGGGTTTTATGCGCTGGCTGAATTGTTGCAGGCTGATGAGCAACGGGCGGCCAGTGGCATCGAAGCTATGGTCTAACGCCAGCAACAAACGGCGTGCCAGTGCGGCGCGGCCCCTGGCGGAATGCACGAAGGCGTTAATGGCTTCCGGGTGCTGTTTAAATGTCGCAATATCGGGCAGTCGGGCAATAAAGTCCGCTGCCTCGACCGGATCGATATGCAACCGGTGATGCTGACTATCCCAGGATACGAGGCGGTCACAGGCGGTCAGAATCGTCGTTTCACCCAGCAAGTCCGCAAGGCGTTGCGTCGGCAGTGTTTCAATACGCTGGCTGAGTTGATTGAGCATATCGCGCAGGCTGGTGGCAGTGAGTGGCGCAGGGGCAGCCATACAGGTCGGGGTATTGGGGTTGGCCGCCACCCAGCCGGGCCAACTGATGGTTTTAGGCGTGCTGGCTGACGCAGGTTCGGTTTCAAATTCGAGCTTACGAACAAAACCGGCAGCGAAGCCGCGCTTATCCACTTTCCACCAGTCAGGCTGGTATAAGGCGGTGGTCTCTTCGGCATCTACGCTCGATATAATCCAGCCTCTTGCTGAGGAGGAGGTGCCGATGACCGGCGTCACCGCTGATGTGATCGCGGTTTTTTGTGGTGCGAGCGACGGCCAGGGACGCATTTGCCTTTGTTGCTGATATAACTTCACGGGGCTTTGTCTCAGTGGGATGTGGCAACCATGAATGACCACGGCTGCTTCACTGGTCAGAGTACGGGTTCCTTCCTGCACCAAACCCTGGTCGTTAATGGCGGTGAAATGCTCGAAAGTCACAACCCCCCGACCTTGCAACGGCGCAGTGCCATTGACAGTGGCGGCGGGAAAGTCCGCCGCACAACGGGGATATTGCTGATCGGGTCGCAGAAATTCCGCGCACGTATACGGTGCAAGTCGCAGGGGAGAACCTTTATTCGGCTCGTTGAATACCGAGTTAGCGATTAACTTCAGCGTAAAGACAATCGGCTCTGGCGGTTCCTCAGGTTGTGGTTGTACGACAGGTGATAAGAATGAGGAGGCCAGTCGGCACGACCATCCCTGCAAATGGGTGATGACGTGTGGAAAAGTGATGGTTTTGGGATGCCAGACATTATCCCTGCCACTGCCCAGCAATCTGCCGGTAGCGTATTGATCGCCAGCCTGCAACAGAGGTTGGATGCCCTGCACCGGTGCAAATCTGATGGCATTGCTGAAATGGATAAGCAGAGCTGGTAAGGGATAAAGTGCGGCCAGGGTGCGAACGATTAATTGTTTGCCCGCGCCAGGTACGACTTCCATGAGAGGCTTATCGCTCACCTGAAAAATTTCCCGCATCAGAAGATGATAGAGATGAGGATAACGGGAAGGGAATTGCGCAAAGATTCTCGCATCGGTGATAAAGGGAAAAACTGCCTGCAATCGGGCCAGTATCTGCGCATCGCTTAATAACCCCTGCATCGGCAGGATTGCAGATCCATCGCAAAATCCCTGGTACTTCGCGGCCAGGAATGCCAGAAAATCTTCAGACATCCGTTGCCAGCTTAACGGTGGGGCGCCGTGTGGCTGGGTAACGGGTTGTGCCAGAAAGTCGTGGAGTCTGTGGCGGATAGCGGACAGCAACGCGTCATAATCATCGAAACCTGTTACCCCGGGCAGGCTATTAAATTCTTTCAATACTGCGTCCTGGGGGATGGCAGGCAGAGCAGGCCATAAGGATTTCATTAAGATGTAAGCGTTCTGTATCAGTCTCAGTGGCCATACGCTTTTTTGTCTGGCAGATGATGATGCGAAGCTGACGGGCATGCTGGATGTATCAGGGGGCGTTAGTCCAATAGGCATAGCTTTCCTCCTTTAAGCTGAAGCTAGCCTGGATGACCTGAGGTTGGTCCGCTCTGATAAATTTATGAGAACTGCCCGTTGCTGTAACGATGGCGAAGAGTGGGATATGATTTCAGAAAAATATTCATAGCGCTGAGAGCAAGAGAATAAAAATCAGCGGTGATTGATTTCAGGCAGGGAACGACAGGGGTGAATTAATCTGACAGCTACCGGCATCAATCAGTAACTGTCAGGAAGGTCTTAATTGATGCTGATCAGTGCCATATCCTGTGATCCCGTATACAGGTCAGTGGCCAGCGTGGTCTGATCGTTATCGACCTGGAAGCGTGTTACCGACTGTTGCAGGTTCACTACCTGCTGTTGCAGGGAACTGGCCGCAGTGGCGACTTCTGCCACCAGCGAGGCATTCTGCTGGGTCACGCCGTCCATCTGTTGGATGGCGATATTAATCTGCGAGATGCCGCGGGTTTGCTCGCCGGAGGCCAGCATCACTTCATCCATGATATCGACCACTTTTTTCACATCGAGCATAACTTCATTCATGGTCACCCCGGCCTCTTTCACCAGGCCGGAACCCTGCTCGATATTGTTGAGCGAGTCATTGATCATGGTGCCGATCTCTTTCGCTGCGGTGGCGCTACGCTGTGCCAGGACACGCACCTCTGAAGCCACCACGGCAAAGCCGCGGCCTGCTTCACCGGCGCGCGCCGCTTCTACAGCCGCATTCAGTGCCAGCAGGTTGGTCTGGAATGCAATGCCGTCGATAACACCCACGATATCACCAATTTTGGCCGAGCTTTTCTCAATTGAACTCATGGTGGCAACCACTTCAGACACCACGTTTGCCCCACGGGAAGCAGAGTTCGAGGCTTTCTGCGACAGCGAGTTGGCCTTACGGGTATTGTCTTCGTTGTTTTTCACTGTCGCCATAATCTGCTCCATACTGGAAGCCGTCTCATCCAGTGACGCTGCCTGCTGTTCGGTACGGCTGGAGAGATCGATATTGCCGGAAGCGATTTCTTCCACGCCTGAGCCGATAGCATCCGTGCCATTGCGCACCATCAGTACCATGTTTTCCAGTCCATCACGCATACGCTGTACGGCGGCAAACAGCTGAGCTATCTCGTTTTTACCCGAGATATCAATGCGCGCACGAAGATCCCCTTCGGCAATACGGTCAAACACCGTGATCACATGATTTAACGGTTTGACGATAAGATTGGTCATCACCGACCAGGCCAGTCCGGCCAGCACCAGCGCACAGGCGATGGCAAAGTACAGGGTAAACTCCATACGTTTTACCCGGTCGCTGGAGTCATCGTAGGCCACATCAATGCTTTTCAGTTTGAAGGCCACAAGGGCTTTTGATGCTTTATCAAAGGCACCATACAGTGCCGTCGATTTTCCGGCACGTTGGCGATATTCGTCCAGTTTGCCCGCTTCCAGGGCGGCAAAAGCCGGATCAATAAACTCTTTCATTAGCGCGTCACGGGTGGACGCCATTTCAGCGGCAATCGGGCGCTCCTCGGCGGATTGCGGGTATTTCAGGTAGTCCTGCCACTTCGCGCTGGCAGTATCGATTTTGCCCTTGGCACGTTCCAGCGCGACTTTAGCTTTGTCAGTGTCGCCGCTCCCCATCAGGGATTCATATAACCGTAAATCCAGTCGTCCGCGTAATAACAGTTCAGAACTTTCATTCAGTGCGACCAGACCCGGTAACACTTCGGTATCGACGGTAGCAAAGGATTTATTCCCTGACTGCACGGCAACTAATCCCAGAATGCCCACGAACAATAACAATGCAGTCAGTGAAAAAACCATCATGCTGAGTGCAGTGCGGATCTTTATTCTACGAAACATAGAGTATTCCCTGCTAACGATTGAATGATGAATGCTGTGGAAAACAAATCCATTATTAAAAAAACAGGAAGCAACCTGCGTTGCTTCCTGTCAGATAGCTGACTCAGTGCTTATCCTGCGCTTTGGGCGCGTGGGCTAAGAAAGTCTTGAGTTTTTGTTTATAAAATTTTGCCTGCATCATGGTGCCGTGCCCGCTGGTTTCGGCACTGGCCGGGATAAGGAGCAATTCAGCTTTTTTAATCCGATGCAATTCGCCCTTAAGAATACCGGTCTCAACCGGGTTACGTTCATCGTCCGCTGAGTTGATAATGAGCATCGGCGCTTTGATGCGCTTTAAATCTGGCAACGCATTGTAATCCGCCGATGAATTCCAGATATAAATGAAGTCATTAGCATCCGCGGTGACAGGTGCGGCAAGACGTTCATCGACCAGCTTATCTGCCAGCGCACGCGTTGGCGCTTTGTGCTGATAAGCCAGCGTGCCACCCGTCGTGGCAATACTGAACATGATGTTGGCGGTTTTCAGCGCCGGAGGTTGCTGGTGGTAATTGCCTTCCGCCCATGCAGGGTCGCCCTTGATGGACTCGATCAACATACGGCGCAGCATCCAGTTACGACCGGACAACTCATTAGGCTGCGAAGCCATCGGCACCAGCGTATCCATCATCGCCGGGTATTTCTCTCCCCATAGCCAGGTCTGCATACCGCCCATTGAATAACCCATGACCAGGCGTAAATGCGAAATACCCAACCCTTCTTTAATCAGGCGATACTGGGCAGTCACCATATCGTCATAATCATAGTGTGGAAATGTCATCCGCAGGCCATCCGAAGGCTTGGATGATTTACCTGAGCCGATACCTTCCGGGATGATAATAAAATATTTTCTGATATCCAGTGCCTGCCCTGGTCCAAATAACTCTCCAGCGAATCCCGGAGCCAGTAATGCGCTAACAGGCTGGTTAGTACCGTGAAGTAATAATACCGCTGGTTTATTGCGATCACCCAAAGTGAAATAATGAATACGCAGATCTTTCAGTTTTTCACCGCTGTTAAAGGTGAATTCTTTGGCGACCCAGTCAGCTTCTTTCGGTGTCGGTAATGCGCTGGCTGCCATAGTTAATGGTGATAAAGTTAACAGAATGGCACCCGCCACGCCTGATATCATGCGATTAAACATTAAAGTAACTCTTAAGTTATTTTTGGTCCCCTGGAGGTCTGATATTAGTTTCAATAAAGAAAAATCCCAATGAACATCAACAGCATCGGGGAAAAAAAAGACAATTCTCTTCTTTTTTGAGTTTTAACAAGACGATTTTTATCTGGTTGTTCTTAGGATAATACAACCGGGTATGAATTCTGCAGTTTGCTTCAGGTGGTTAGTTCAGCCCTGATTACGCAAAGCGGCCTCAGTTCCGCATAGCGGAATTAAAGGGCTAAAGCGTGGCATTATTATTCAGGATTGACTAAATACGGCAGAGGTTTGATCTGCCGATATGAATAGTCCTTTAACCCAAATTACCGGCTTATCTTACTCACACGGCCAGCGTCTTTTTTTGTCTCAGGCGCACGGGCTTGGGTTGGTAGCGGTTCACCCAATTACTGATTGTCTGGCCTTCTTTATCCGATTCGCTAAACACGATGACAGTGGCTCTGCGGCCTTGTGTTTCTATGGCATTGAGTAAGTCTGCATTCGGAAGAAATACCAGGTAGATGGCATCAAGCAGGATATGTTCTTTTCTGAGTGTCTGTGTGGAGAACAACCCGACCTTAACTCCTGAAACCACAATCTGCTTTTTGCTATGCAGTATTCTGTAGGTCGGCTCATCAAACGCTTTGGTTAAATATTCTTCGCAGGAAGCCTTCACAGGAACGCAAACCCGTAAATTCCGCCCTGACTGGCTGGCATGTTCAAGTGCAAATTGCACAATGTTTTTATAGTGTGGTTCCAGCTTGTCTTTTGTTTTAACAAAGCAATATCGGTCTTTTAACGGCATTAAATTTCTTAGACTCCAGTTGAAAAAGAGGTGATTTATTGTTGTAACGGATTTTATGGAATAGCTGATAGTTAAAGTATGGCACAGATTATTCAATACGCCGCTGAGATTGGAAAAAGAGAACAAAAAATTCCACGCGTTGTCACATTTGCACTTTCTTCGCCACAGCAGACTTTTGATGGCGGTTGACTTTTCCCTCTCTGGCAAGAGCAGATACAACCGGGTTTAACATCCATGAGTTGTCGTTTTTGTGATCTAAATTGCAGTACCATAAATATAAATTGTACTACAATCTCAGCATCAAACGATGAGGAATTTTCTTATGATATTGATTTTAATTGATTTTAAATTACCCGGCACGGAAGTGTAGTGAGATCAACTGTTAACCCGGTGCAGAGGTTGAGGAAACCTCATTGAATAGATCCAATCAATACCGGCGGGTGTTACTCAGGTAATGTCACATTAATTAATCATTAAATTAAAAGATGCTGATTACGGTCAGAGGGATTGTTATTGTTTAAATCTTAATCGAGGTTTGTTTCATGAACAACGATCTGTACGGTGCTACCTTAAAGCAACTAAATACGAAAATTATTCCGTTTATCATTATCTGTTATTTCGTTGCCAATCTCGACAAAACCAATATCTCTATCGCTGCATTACAAATGAATGCCGATTTGGGTCTGAGTACCAGTATGTATGGTTTGGGTGTCGGGATGTTTTATATCTCTTACATCCTGTTCGAAATTCCCAGCAATGTGATCATGACCAAAGTCGGTGCACGAGTATGGATTGCGCGCATTATGATCACCTGGGGCATCGTCAGCGCCGGAATGTCGCTGGTTCAGACTCCCACGCAGCTCTATGTGATGCGCTTTTTGTTGGGAATGGCCGAAGCAGGCTTTACGCCGGGCATCATTTATTACATTTCCTGCTGGTTTCCAAAGAGTAACCGTGCACGCGCCATGTCATTCTTCTATATGGGTTCTGTGATGGCTTCCATTATTGGGTTACCCATTTCCGGCACCATCCTGAATATGCATGGTATTGCTGACATTGCGGGCTGGCGCTGGTTATTTGCACTGGAAGGTATTCCGGCGGTCGCGCTGGGCATTATGGTGCTGTGGCGCTTGCCGCAATCTCCTGACCATGCAGTGTGGTTATCAACTGAACAAAAGGGCTGGTTGAAAACGCAACTGGCGCGGGATAACGCCAGTGTAGAAATTGGCGCGCAGCATAGCTGGTTAAGCGCGCTGAAAAATAAGACCGTGCTATTACTGAGCCTGGTCTGGTTCCTGCAGGCGTTTGGTTCAATAGGGATAACGCTTTTCCTGCCGCTGATCATCAAAAGTATGGCCAGTGAGCAGAGCAATATTGTCATCAGTCTGCTTTCGGCGGTGCCGTTTATTTTTGCCTGCCTGTTTATGTATTTTAATGGCCGTCACTCGGATACCACCCATGAGCGTTCATGGCATCTGGGCTTACCGTTGATCCTTTCAGGTTTATCGCTAACCCTGGCCATTTATTCCAGCAATCTGCTGGTTGCCTATGTAATGCTGGTCCTGACTGTCGGCTTTAATTTTGCTCTGACCCCGATCTTCTGGGCGGTGACCACCGAAAAACTGGCAGGCGTGGCGGCGGCGGCCTCCATCGCATTTATTAATACCGTTGCCAACTTTGTCGGCCTTGGTTTGCCGCCCATTCTTGGCAAAATCAAAGACGCCACCAACAGTTATCACTACGGTTTAATGATTGTCGCGGCGGCCCTGATTATTGGGGGCATTATCGGCATTATGATTTCGCGTCCGTCTCAGCCTGATGTGAGTAAACGTGCGACTTCCCGCCTTTCATAACGGAATAAAAACATGAAACAGAAAGTCCTGAAACAAGCTGGCCTGCCAGATGCTCTGACGCAGGAATTGAGTGAACGTTATGATCTCTGTGAGCTGGCGCAAATGACCGCTACCGATTTCGCCGCCATTGCCAGTGAGGTCACTGCGGTGGTGACTAACGGCGAAGCGGTAGTGACACGCGAGTTCATGCAGTCATTGCCTGGGTTAAAGCTGATTGCCGTGTTTGGCGTTGGCTATGACGGTGTCGATGTCTCAGCAGCCCGTGATTTTGGTGTGGCTGTCACCCATACACCGGGTGTGCTGACCGATGATGTGGCCGATCTGGCCATTGGCCTGATGCTGGCAACCTCGCGTCAAATCGTCGCCGCACAGCGTTTCATCGAGCAGGGGAACTGGTCGTCAGGCGGTTTTCAGTGGACGCGCAAAGTTTCCGGCAAACGCCTGGGGATCATCGGCATGGGGCGTATCGGGCAGGCGATCGCCCGTCGCGCCAGCGCATTCGATATGGAAATTGCCTACAGCAACCGCACCGAGCTGACGGGGGTGCCGTGGCGCTATATTGCGGATCTGCAATTACTCGCCCAGGACAGTGACTTTCTGATGGTGTGTGTTCCCGGTGGGGTAGAGACAAAAGCGCTGGTCAATCAGGCGGTGCTGGCAGCATTAGGTTCTGCGGGGATCCTCATCAACATTTCCCGTGGCAGTGTGATTGATGAAGTGGCGCTGATTAACGCGATCGACAATAAGGTGATTGCCGGTGCGGGTCTGGATGTATTTGTTGATGAACCAAACGTGCCCGTGACGTTGCAGCAGCGCGATAACGTGGTCATTACGCCGCATATGGCGAGTGCCACCTGGGAGACACGTCGGGAAATGTCACAGCTGGTGATGGCGAACGTTAATGCGTGGTTTGCTGGCGAGCCACTGGTGACGCCGGTTCCTGCCTGATATCTTGCGGGCAGCGAAAATCGCTGCCCGGAGAGAGGATGCTTATTTACTCCACAGTTTCCGGCTGGCGATATCCGCACCGGCACGCATCGCGCGGAATTTCTCACGCACCAAAGTCGGGTGTACTTCAGGCTTATAAGTAGCCTGAGAGGAGAAACCACAATCCGCACCAGCGACCACATTCTCTTTGCCTACCCGGTCAGCAAAACGAATCAAACGCTCCGCGATCAGCTCAGGATGCTCAACGGTATTGCTGGCGTGGCAAATCACACCGGGGATCAGGTATTTTCCTTGCGGCAGTTTCACCTCTTCCCAGATGTGGTACTCATGCTCGTGACGCACGTTGCCTGCTTCAAAAGAATAACCCGACACGTTAATGTTCAGCATATAACGCACGAACTCGATAAAGGGAACGTCGTGGATACGTGGACCTTCGTTGATGCTGTAGCAGGTGTGATAACGGATCTTGTCAGCTGGAATGCCACGCAGAGCATGATTAAGGATATCGACGTACTCATTGGCTTTAGCAATGATCTGCGCGTTATTCAGGTGTGGGTCGGCAAACAGGTCAGGAAGGAAAGGATCGTCGATTTGCAGAGAAAAACCGGCATCAATGATCGCTTGATATTCCAGGCGCAATGCTTCAGCCACTGCCGAGAGATAATCTCCCTCCCGTTCATAAAACTCGTTGGTGCCAACGCCGGTTGGTGCCACAGAGGGGACAAATGCCCCAAAGGCATTGGCAGCCAGTGCGGCATCTTTCAGGTTAGCCAGATCGCGTTGTAATTGCGCCACGCCGTGGTAGGAAATCGGACCGGTACAGGCGACGGGGACGAAGGGTACCAGGTTGCCACCCAGCATCGCTTCGCCAAAATACTGTTTATAGTATTCCGGGAAGGCGTTCACTTCAGCGTCAAAAGCAGCATAACCCTGGCCCGGACGTGGCTCAAAACCCGCAATACGATCGCGCACGTAGGCAAAGAAGCCCACTTTTGACATTTCACCATCAGCAACGATATCGATGCCATCAGCAACCTGCTGCTGCACAGATGCAAATACCGCGTCTCGGATCTCTTTTTCCAGCTCGGTACCGTTATCTGCGCCCTGAATATTTGCTTTCATGATATCGAGAAGCTTAACCGGGCGGGCGAGGCTACCGACGTGAGTGGTTAAAATGCGGTTTTCAGCTGACACGTTGTTCTCCCTGAGGGATGTGGGTTTGCAGACGGATTGGTGAGCAAAGGACTACCATCCTTTATTAGTAGCCTTACCTGAATACAAAACCGATTACATGTCAAACTAATCATTAGGATGATTATGTTTTCGATACTGATTTGGCCAAAGTCATCAGCCGATTCATAAAACACTCGGTATCAATGATCGTCCTGCCCGGCTTCCCCTGCTTTGGCTACGACGGACCAGGTCGAGATATAGCCCGCCAGTGAGTCAAACGTCCATTCCTGCCGGATATAAAGCGGCGGGCCAATCTCGTCAAAATAGAAACGCTGGAATCGCTCGTTCGGTTCGCCCTCAAGCTGCAAAACGCCGTAGCTGATGAGTGCAATCACGGCCCCCGGGGCTGCGACGCGACGCACTTCGTGGTAAAAATCATCCAGCCTGAACCAGTGTGCGGCCTGCGCGGCGGTGATGAGATTGTAATCCACAGGATGAGGCGGCAATGCCTCTGCGGGTGCGCAGGTGTATGCAACCCTCGAACAGGCAGTGGCGTGGCTGAACTGACTGGCGCTGGGATGCACGCCTTGCACAAATGAAAAATGCTCGGCCAGCAGGCGGGTAAGTTGGCCTGTGCCGCAACCAACATCTAAGGCGTTTTTCCGTTCAGCAAGAGGGAAGCCAGATAATCCACTAGCGCTGCCGGGTATTCGGGCCGGAAACGCGCATAGTTTTCACCGCCTGAGCACAATCATGCCCAGGCGCATTCAGAATATCTTTTAGAAGCTGCGATGGAAGTTCACCAGCGGCAACACAGGAATGGCTGCGTTGGTTGCCACGTTGATAAGACCAATCTGCAAACCTTCGAGATCTTTCGTGGTGTTGATTAAACCAAACTGGAAGGTGGTTCTGTCAGCGTAGTTGATGGCACCGATATCCGCAGTACTGGACTGCGAGAAGTTGATGCCGCCGAGGTTAAGACCATCAACATTTTTGGCGACGTTAATACCGCCCAGGTTGAGGCCTGTAACATCGCCGGTGAAGTTAAATCCACCCAGGTTGAAACCTGTTACATTGCCCATCACGTTGACCGCACCGATATTTGCCCCGGTCACATTATGAGTACGGTTGATGGCAGAGATGTTTAATCCGGTCATATCTTCTGACCAGTTGAAGGCTGCAATGTTAGCCCCGACAACATTCTGTGATTTATTAACCGCAGCAATATTCAGGCCGGTAATGTCACCCTCACTCCAGTTCGCTACCGCGCCGACATTCAGTCCGGTCACATCACGTGTGTGGTTGGCAACGCTGATATTGGCACCTGTGGTTTTGCCCTCGGTCCAGTTGAATGGGCTGATGTTCAGACCGCGAATATTACCCTGGCTATAGTTGGCAATACCGGCAAGATTGAACCCGTCCACATCCCTGGTCATATTGGCAAGACCCAGATTGAAACCGGTTACGTTTTCAGTGCGGCTGTACAGCCCAATATTTGCACCATTGAGGTCACCAACCTGGTTGGCGAGGCCGATATTCAGACCATTGTCTTTACCACCGTGCCAGTTAAAAAGGCCGATCGCAGCACCGTTCATTCCATTGCGAATATGAGAACCTGCGGCCGCACCAATCTGCAATCCGTTCAGATGGTCAAGTTCGGAATAGCCAAGAATCGGCAGGTCGAATCCATTTACTGTGCCAGTATCACTGTACAAAAAAGACCCATGAAAACCATTCACAGTGCGGTCATTTGGCACATTACCAAACGAGGAAACTTGCACAGGCGCTGCCTGGCTTATGCCAGAAAATAAAATTGTAGATAATGCCAATGCTATTCTTGATGTTTTCATAATTACTTTCTCTTATTAACTGTTCACAACTAAGATCGACTAACAATAGCGTGTTGATAGCAGTCTATTGGTGGTTAAATAAACAAATAATTCTTGTTTGTATTATTATAATGACTGCTGAGTTTCATTGTTAGCTTACCGAAATGTGCTTAACTCACTGAGGTACTCAATTTTATTAAAATGTCGCAACCTGTAAATAAGCACAATGTGAATAGATCAGCATTATATAATAAAAAATAAAGAAGAATTTTAGATGGCATGGTGGTAATTGTGCAGGGCTGGGTAGGGTGGATAGTGAGAAAATAATATTAAACAATGAGGATTTAAAACAGGAGAGGCGGCAGGTGCACTGAGTAATAAGCGTGGTGGTAAGGAGTGGGCAATGATGAGAGTATCGGAGGGATGCATTCAGAATCATTGCACGGGTTTATCACTCAGTGCAGAACGAAAGTATCAAATTAGAACGGGAAGAAATTGCCAATTAATGCGATTAGCTAAGGTGTCAGGCAGAAGGGAAAATTCCTGTCGCATTATAACCTGAATCGCTCAAGAATAATTTCTGACCAGCAAACGATAAAGCATGAACTTATGTAGGGAAGTTTTTTAGTATTTGATGCGATTTTCCGGATAAGCAGGTGAAAAGTCCAAAACTAGCAACCTCTTTAACTTATTGAAATTATTATGTTTTGTTTTTTGGGATTAAGTGCAGATGATTGATAAATGGACTTTTTTCTACAAATTCGCTCATTAACCAATTGAAAAAATGATTAAATATTAAATGTATACAAATTGACAAACAAATTAACACTTTGCTGACAGATGGATTGATTTGTTCCGGGAGAAACGTAAAATGCATTTTATACAGTCACAATAAAAATGATGATATTAGAAAATACCTTTTGAATAATGAATCAACTGTATTCATATTTGTAGTGAATTGCATAAAAACTATAACAGTAAAATTTGAAAATCAACTGATTATCTTCAGCGCATTATTTTTGTGCATTATTGTGGTGGTAAGGATTATGAGACAATACAAGATTATCGATTCGCTGCTAGTCTGGATTGAGGATAACCTGACTCAGCCGTTGTCAATTGACCACGTTGCAGAGAAATCGGGGTATTCAAAATGGCATTTGCAACGGATGTTCAAACAGGTGACGGGTGAGAATGTGGGGTCTTACGTGAGAAGCCGTCAGCTATCCAAATCTGCCATTGCGCTGAGATTGACCAGTCGGTCAATTTTAGATATCTCCGATATGTATCAGTTCGATTCACAACAATCTTTTACCCGGGCATTTAAGAATCAATTCGGAGAGACCCCTGCGCGTTATCGTCGTGCGGAGGATTGGGATGCTCAGGGAATCAAACCACCGATCGTGCTGGAAGATGAAAAACTACCACCGGTATCATTCGTGGAGCTGGACGAATTCAGGATCTATGCGGTGACGGGGAAGTATCACAGCACTCTGGATACGTATTCTCACTCCCGCCGGGTGATACGTGAAAAACTCTGGCAGGAGATAATTGATAGAAATCGCACGCTGCCAGGTATTATTTATGGTGTTGATAAAGTCATGCCTGGACTGAGCACTTATGATGAACAGATATTGTTCTATGGTATTGGTATGCTCAGAGAGGATATGGACGCATCCTATGACAGATATGATGAGATTGTGGTTGAAAAAGGGCTCTATGCCCAATTTGGCTACTATGGTAAATGTTCAGAGTTTCAGGATTTTATTCTAAAACTGTATCATACCAGCTTGCCAACATTAGGATTGATACGGCGGCGAGGTATGGATGTTGAGAGATACTATACCGACCAAAACAGAAAGTCATCTGAATTGCCTGATATGATCTTTTGTGACTATCTTATACCGGTACGCCATCATGAGCCTGAAACGCTAATCTCACCCGCAATGCCGGTTATAGCGTAAACGCAGTGACTGATAATTTAAAAATAAGCGCATGTGAATCATGCGCTGTTATTTTAATGCAGTTGGTCAAAACGATAGACCAATCCTAATGCGGCAATTAACCATACAACCGGAAGAGCCAGGGCTGTAAGCACGGCATTGATAGAGAATAACAAGCCTAAATTGAGCGTGATTTGATAGCTTATATAGGTCAGCAAGCCAACAATCACCGCTATCGCTAATCTGCTCCCCATGCCCGGTGAACGGGGATTGCTAAAAGTAAAGGGAACAGCCAGCAAAATCATCGCCAGAATCAAAATGGGTCGCCCCAGTTTCTGCCACAGTGCAATCTGGAACTCTTTGCTGGGCTGTCCGGTATTCTTCAGATAACTAATGTAACGCTGTAGTTGTGGAATAGAAAAACTCTCACCCGGCATAGTTAACTCAGTCAGACTCATCCCATCAAAAATCGGCGACCACGGCATACTCTCTTTGGTTTGCGTCGTTTCTGCACCCTCTTTCCAGTCTTTCAGATTGACGTTGTGAAGCATCCACATGCCGTTGCTCTGAATAGTTGCATTCTCAGCATAAATATAGGATTCCAGCGACAGGTCCGGTTTATAGTGGAATATCTCAACGCCGACAGGTTGCTGATGTTCATCTAATGCTTTGACGGTCACGTATTCATCGTATTTTCGTGCCCATAAGGCATTGACTGAGCTATCAGTCTGGCCCGAATGGGCGATGGCTGCCCGCTTCAGTTGCAATGCCTGCTGTTGTAAAGGCGAAGCGGCCCATTCATCTAATGCGCCCAGTGACAGCGTCAGGAAGATGCCAGAACATAAAACAATCATCGCGATGCGAAAGATGGACAGACCGGCAGATCGAATCGCGGTTAATTCCAGACTTTTAGACAGTTGTCCAAGTCCGACGATGCCACCCAGCAGCGCGATAAAAGGCCCTAAATCGATCAATGTCCTTGGAAGCGTCATTAACACCTCCATCAGTGCCTGTGACTGGCGATACCCGCCCGTACTGACGTCTTCGAGTTCGTTGATGAGATTGAGGGTACAGGAGGATGAATAGTCCAGCAGGCGGCAAAGCCGATGAAAACATTGCGTATCAGATAGCGACTAAAAATTTTCATCGAAAAAATCTCTTCAACAGAGACAGTTCGTGAGCAATAAACAGCAAGACAACAATCAGCATGATGAAAGGAACCACCCATAACCCAGGCATGGCGGGCAGGGAGTTATTAGAGACCAGGGTGCGGGTCAGGTTGCCACCATAGTAAATCGCTGTGAACATAATCGTCAGCGGAAGCAGGGTGGAAAAACGACCCTGTCAGGGTTTAATTTTACTGAGAAAGATGGCAAGGAAAGCCATCAGAACCGCAGTAATACCACGGCTTTACCGCCATTGTAATTCCGCAGTATCACCGGGGTCGAAGAGCGGGCTAACTCAGCCACCGAAGCCGATTTACGGCGAACTTCTATATCCTGGATAATGGGTTTAAGGTCCGTGGCAGATTATTAAAAGTCTGTCTTTTATCAAAGGTCCCAGTGCGATCCAGAACATATGAGATACCGGATCGTAGCAGAACGGAGGGGCTTGATGGCAGAAGGGGTCAATAACATCGACAGAATGTGCCCGATAGACCCTGGTATTACCACCAGAGTTGGTATAAATCAGTGCGTCGGTCAAATGGTTTTCATCTTTGTTGATGCGCGAAGCCAGCACCATTCTTCCGTCATCGCTGGTATTAAACTTATTTGCCTGAAAATGACTGACATCGAGTTCAGACTGCGATTGTTGTTCCAGTTGATAAATTTTGGCATAGGCCCAGGGTCTGCCATACAAAGACGGGACCGTCACCAGAATGCCTAAGGGAATCGCAAGAACCAGAACGGAATTATAGATTTTGGTTGGCGCTGCACCCGCAGCAAATAAAGCGGTAATTTCTGAATCAGAATAAAGCTGTCCCAATGCAACAGCGATGGAGACATATAAACCAATAGGCAGGAGCATCTCTAATGCTATGATTACCTTATAGAAGACGACATCAAACACTACGCCTAAAGCCAGTGTCCCGTTCGCCGCTTCAGTCAGATAACGTTGCGAAGAATAACAGGCAAACATGAAGATCAGAAAACCGACAATGATCATCACTAATCGACCAATTTCAGCGATGATGTAGCGTTCAATCAGGTACATAAACGATGGAAATCTCCTGTTATTTGTCTTCTTCAATCAATTGACCCAGCAGATTGATCACATGATTCACTTCTTCAGGGCTTAATGCACCATCTTTTGCCCATTGAACATGGCCATTCTTATCCAGCACAATGATCGTTGAACTCTCTTCCGGAAGACCCCATGCTTTGCGTGCTAATCCGTCACTATCGACAATAAATTGCGCCCACGGATAGTGTCGCTTATTTTTTTCTATTTTCCCGCGTACGAAGAAACCCGATCCTGGAATGGCATCGTCAGTGTTAACAATTGTTGTCGGCTGAAATCTATCTTCAGGAAATTCGGCATCTTTAACGGCTGTTATCAGCATGGAGTTTTTCTTCTTGGCTGAAGTACGACCCGCAATATACTGAATGACGCGAACTTTTCCGGCAAGTTCGGCGCTATCCCAGCGCTGA
>NZ_JAPWKD010000027.1 GCF_028283705.1 Pantoea sp. | reverse complement strand
ATTCACGCGCAGCGGTAAAGCCAATCAGGATCGGCAAAATGATAAATGCAGCCGAGCTACACATATCGAGCATGATGTAGAGCGCATTATCAGGATTTACCCAGCCATAGGTTTTGACCATTCCCAGCAGCCCCATTAGCAGGCCGGAGGCAACGATGGCGGGAATGATCGGCACAAAAATATTCGACAGCAGACGGGCGATGCGCTGGAACGGATTCAGTTTACGCGCGGCAATATCAGCCGCTTCTGATTTGCTTGATTCGCTGATGCCCGCCTCGGCGATAAACGCCGCATAAACCTTGTTAACCACGCCAGTACCGAAAATAACCTGCAACTGACCGGCATTGCGAAAGCAGCCTTTCACGCCATCGATTTTGCCAATGGCATCGGTATCTGCTTTAGCATCGTCCACCAGTACCAGACGCAGGCGCGTGGCGCAGTGCGCGGCGCTGGCAATATTGTCCCTGCCTCCCAGCAACGGCAGTAGCGACCGGGAAATTTTTGCAAAATCCATACTTACCTCTGTCTTCTCATTATTGTGCTATCAGCCTGGTTGAAACGGCCCCGAAGGGCCGAGGAATCAGAACCAGGTTTCCATTTGTACACCGAAGTTCCATTCACCACCGGCCTTGAAGCCGTTGCTGCCAAAGGCATCATCGCTGGCATAATTATCCAGGCGATGATCCCAGTCCATCCAGGTAGCGAAGAGGCGGATTTCCGGACGTTTCAGGAACTCGCCCACGTCACCGGCCTTCAGCGTTGGCGCGACGGTGAGTTTGTAGAAGCTGCCGCTTACTGCGTTACGGCTGTTGTAGCCTTTTGGACGCAGATCCATATATTGATAAGAACCTTCGTACTGCATCTCGAAATTCTGGGTAAACTCCTGAATCAGGCGCAGGTTAGCCGTTGCCCATTCATAGCTGTCACCTTTGACGTACCGATCCTTGCTGCTTTGCGCCAGCAACGCCGGAGCGATATGCCAGCCCCCGCCCAGTGGCGTGATGCCATAACTTGCCAGACGCCAGGTATTTGCTTCTGGCAGAAGGGCACCATCTGAGCCGATGGATTTCACCTCGGCCCCCAGACCGTGACCGTAGAGCAGGGCAGTTTTCGCAGAACCTTCGCGCAGACCATAGAAGCTGTCGTTATGCAGACCGAGTAAGGCGTGCATGCCGGTATTGGCCGCATCGCCTTTGACTTTGTTGCCATCGGTATCGACACGGTCATCGTTATCTCTGGCGCGCATACCGCTCACCATCAACTGCAACGGGCCATAGAAGTTATTCAGCGACAGGATGTAGTTTTGGGCGGTATTTTCGTTGTTTTCGATATCGCCAAAGGTGCGGCCATACAGCGAGAAGTTGCTGCGCGCGTCGTCACTCCATTTCATGTCATAGATACCTGCACCGGTCCCGGCGAGGAACACCACATCGGAGTCAATCCAGTGGATGTCGAAGTTATCGCGATCGAAGCGTTTCCCTGCCCAGACGGTGGAATCTTTGAATGCGCCGGAGAAGGTGGGCAGATGACCGATTTCAGTGAAGGCCTGGCGCAGGTTGAGATCGCTGCTGGAGGCGGTCCAGTCGTTGTAGGTGCGTTGTCCGTCGGCGAGCATCACCTTGAAACGGGTGGTTGCGCCGTTGGTCAGCGTCTGTTTGTGTTCAAGATTAAGTTCGACATAGGTATCCGGTTCGTTACCGAGGCGACCAATGTTGCCACCGGTCTCACCCGCTGGCGTTACCGTCGGGCCACCCTGAGTTTTAGATGCCGAGTTATTCATTAACAAGCCGGAGCGGGCATAGCCGTGGAACTCAAAACCTTCATCATCACTGCTGGTGGCTTTCTGTTCCAGACGGGCGGTGCGCTGCTCCACCTGAGTGGTCGTGGTTTGATTCTGTTGTTGTGCGGCGACCAGCTGCTGTGCCTGTTTTTCGGCAGCTTCGGCGCGGTTTTCTGCGGCATTAGCGCGCTGTTCGGCGGCCTGCAAACGCTGTTCCAGCGCTGCCAGACGTGCCTCAATGCTGCTCATGCTGGGATCCGCTGCCCATGCGGACCCGGAACCGGAACCTAACAACACACCAAGGGTTATAGCGAGAGTGCTTTTTTTCATTGTTTTGCGTCCCTGAGGAAAGGCTATCATCACAAAGTTATTTTTTTGCTAAACCGGTTTAGGCGTTGAATCATAATCACGGGTAATTTCTCCGCGCAATGAAATTTGCTAAACCGATTTAGTGATTGTGAGATAGCTCGCAAAACGCAGCGGCAACCAGGCCAGAAATTAGCTGATTAGCTGAGTTGCTCCTCCAACTGGTGGAGATAAGGCAGGGCGGTCATGGCACCTTTGGCGGTGGTCGCGAGTGCACCACAAATCTGCGCACTGGCAAGGCGTGCCGCCAGCTGGGGTTCGTTTTCCGGCAGGCCATGCTGCGCCAGTCCCCACAATAATCCCGCGACAAAGGCATCGCCCGCGCCTGTGGTGTCCACGCTGATCACGGGTAAGGTCGGATAATGGAAGGTCTGACCGTTGTGGCAGGCTTTGACTCCCGCTTTACCCTGTGTGACCAGCAGCAGTTTTATACCGAATTGCTCGGCCAGTTGCCGCATGCTGCCATCGACATCTGCTGAACCCGTGGCAAATGCCAGCTCCTCTTCGGAGAGTTTCACCACATCTGCCAGCTGCAACGCCTGGTTCAGACAGTGGAGCAGGTTGGCGGCATCCGGCCATAAATCGTGACGAATATTCGGGTCGAAGCTGACGAAAACCACCTGCCGCCTGAACCCATTGCATCGCGGTGAATGCGGTGGCGCGTGAAGGCTCCGCCGCCAGCGCGATGGAGCAGCAATGCAGCCATTCTCCGGCCTGAAAGTCTGGTAAATCAGCTGGCTCAATAAACAGATCGGCGCTCGGGCGCACCATAAAGGTAAACGAACGCTCGCCGTCATCATCCAGTGCGACCACCACCGTCGAGGTACGATGGGCGGGATCGGCGGTCATAAAGTGAGTATTCACCTGCTCGTCGGCCAGCGTCCGGCACATAAAGTGGCCAAAAGGGTCATCGCCAACGCGACCAATAAATCCGCTGTTCCCCTGTAGCCGGGCAATCCCTACTGCAACATTGGCTGGCGCGCCACCGGGGCACTGCATCAGGCGTCCCGGCCCTTCCGGTAACAGATCTACAACGGCGTCTCCCAGACACCAGACTCGTGCTGCCATGTCATCATCTCCAAAAGTAATTTTGTAGAAAATTAACTAAACCGGTTTAGCATGGCAATCGAAATTTGTCTGATAGCGATGTGGTGATGGGGTATTCTGTGAAGATAGTGAAAGCGGGGGAGTTGACTGGGTACTTTGCTCCATTACGGCATAGCTAAAAATACGAAGCGGTCAGTAAATGACCGCCTCTTTCCCGGCCCCGGTGGGGCGCAGCCTGACAGAATTTATCCACAGGGTTTCGGGCGGGATATGCACCCTGAATGTGGACAAGATACGCGAGAGCCGCTAACGCATTGAGCCGCAGAAAATTACAAAAAATCATACCCTTTCCAGCGGTAGTTCAGCATTGAAATTACCCAGCTGATGATAAACAGCCCCACCACCACAAAACCCGCGTTGCCAAGGTTTTCGTTAAGCGCGCTGACCCAGTGCCACATGCCGCCCTGTAATCCGAACTTATCCGCCAGCAGGCCCAGCGCTTCGAGTCCGCCAATAAATAACGCGGCAATCACTGAGGTACCGGTAATGGTCATGTTGTAGTAAAGCTTACGCTGGGGTTTATTGAATGCCCAGCCGTAAGCGTTGACCATCAGGATATTATCGAGGGTATCTACTAGCATCATGCCGCTGGCAAATAGCACCGGAAAAACCATAATCGACCAGATTGAGATACCAGAAGAGGCGCTGGCGACGGAGATACCCAACACGCCAATCTCGGTGGCAGTATCAAAACCCAGACCGAATAAAAAGCCCACCAGGTACATATGCCAGCTTTTATCCACCATCTTAAAGGTGGAATTAAATAACCAGCTCATGATGCCGCCACCGGTCATGTCGAGAGTATCGGCGGTGAGCGTTTCTCCTCGTTTCCACTGGCGGAAATTGCGCCATACGCTTTTCAGAATCACCAGATTCACCAGCGCCATAGCCAACAGAAAACAGGCAGACACGGCGGTGCCGATCACCCCTCCAACATCATGGAACCAGCCCATACGATGCTGGAAGGTAGTGGCTGTCGCGGCAATCGCCAGCGACGCGAGGATAACGATGCTGGAATGGCCGAGAGAGAACCAGGCACCAATACCAATTGACCGTTTACCCTGTTGCAGCATTTTGCGGGTGACGTTATCAATAGCGGCGATATGGTCTGCATCGACAGCGTGGCGCAGGCCATAGCACCATGCCAGCAGGCTGGCGGCCACCAGCGCCGGGCTGTGACGGAAAATCACCAGCGCCCATGCCCAGGCGGCGAAATTGGCGGTCACCAGCAGCGCCAGCAAGACGCCAGCGCGTGAGGTCGTAGCGGATTCACGTAAATGCATCATTCTATCCTTGTGGGTTTGTCATCAGATGGGCAGCGGCGATCAATGCCTGGCCGAACGAAAGAGCAGCGTCACCGGCAGGTAACTGTTGCGGAAGAAAACCTGAAAATCAGCGAGGTAGAAAGCCAGACAGGCGCGCATCAGCCGGTTGTGCAGCACGCCGCCACAGCAAACGAGGGTAGTAATGTTCTGTAACCGGGCATGATGGCGCGCAAGGTTCG
>NZ_JAPWKD010000005.1 GCF_028283705.1 Pantoea sp. | reverse complement strand
AACAACCCCACGCGTATTCAAAACGCTGTAGTACAGCTCAAACTCTACCGGGTGCGGAGTCATGCGAACGCGGTCATTTTCAGACTTACGCAGTTCGATGTACGCGTCGATAGCGTCGTCAGTGAACACGCCACCACGGGTCAGGAACTCGCGGTCTTCGTTCAGGCAGTTCAGCGCTTCTTCCAGTGAACCCGCCACTTTTGGAATCTCAGCCTCTTCTTCCGGCGGCAGGTCATACAGGTTTTTGTCCATCGCATCACCAGGGTGGATCTTGTTGATGATGCCGTCGAGGCCAGCCATCAGCAGTGCGGTGAATGCCAGGTACGGGTTAGCAGCCGGGTCCGGGAAGCGCGCTTCGATACGACGAGCTTTCGGGCTGGCAACAACCGGGATACGGATTGAAGCAGAACGGTTACGGGCAGAGTAAGCCAGCATTACCGGTGCTTCGTAGCCTGGGACCAGACGCTTATAAGAGTTGGTGGTCGGGTTAGCCAGGGCGTTGATGGCTTTAGCGTGCTTGATGATACCGCCGATGTAGAACAGAGCAGTTTCAGACAGGCCGCCGTATTTGTCGCCAGAGAACAGGTTCACGCCGCCTTTAGACAGGGACATGTGGCAGTGCATACCTGAACCGTTGTCACCAAACATTGGCTTCGGCATGAAGGTTGCGGTTTTGCCGTAAGCGTGAGCAACGTTGTGAACAACATATTTGTAGATCTGAATTTCGTCAGCTTTTTTGGTCATGGTGTTGAAGCGGGTAGCCACTTCGTTCTGACCAGCAGTTGCTACTTCGTGGTGATGCGCTTCAACCACCAGACCCATCTGCTCCATGGTCAGACACATGGCAGAACGGATGTCCTGAGCTGAGTCAACCGGAGGAACCGGGAAGTAACCACCTTTGATACCCGGACGGTGACCTTTGTTACCGCCTTCGTATTCTTTACCGGTGTTCCATGCTGCTTCGATATCGTCGATAGCAACGTGTGAACCAGAAGTAGAAGAACCGAAACGGATGTCATCGAACAGGAAGAATTCCGGCTCAGGTCCAAACAGAACGGTATCAGCGATGCCAGAAGAGCGCAGGAAATCTTCAGCGCGCTTAGCAATAGAACGCGGGTCGCGATCGTAGCCCTGCATGGTGCCTGGCTCAAGGATGTCACAACGGATGATCAGCGTCGGGTCTTCGAAGAACGGATCCAGAACGGCAGTGGTTGCGTCCGGCATCAGCACCATGTCTGATTCGTTAATGCCTTTCCAGCCACCGATGGAGGAGCCATCGAACATTTTGCCTTCTTCGAAGAAGTCAGCGTTAACCTGGTGAGCAGGGATAGTAACGTGCTGTTCTTTACCTTTGGTATCGGTAAAACGCAGGTCAACAAACTTAACTTCGTGCTCGTTCATCATCGAGAGAACGTGTTCAGCGGACATACTCAACTCTCCTGGAAATTGTCATTGTCGTCGTGGTGAGAGAACTTCGTTGCCTGGAATGTGCCATGGCTTCTGACATCTCCTAACCAAAGATCTCGGCAAGCTCTTCAACCGTTGTGCAACTGTCGTTTTCGCTTGAAAATACTAAAGCGAATTCTGTGCCAACTTTTTTATTACAGGTAAAATCGTGCTGTGGTGCGCCCTTTAGTGAGTCGGCGGCTGCACCAGGATGGATTTGGTGCACTAAAACGGTGCTTTGCTGGCGAGTTTAAGCACCGTAATGGTGCAAAATGCCATCGCAGTGCAGATTAATGCACCGCAATTGGTGCTAAAAACCAGCACTTCAAGAAACTTTAGGCGAAATCTGTGATCATGTTCAGTCTTCCGCTTAATCCGTGTACAATACCGCGTTATTTCTATAATGCCTGAGGCAAAGCTGTGACCGAAAATTTGCGTAACATCGCCATCATCGCGCACGTCGACCATGGTAAGACCACCCTGGTTGATAAACTGCTGCAACAGTCCGGTACTTTCGACGCCCGTACCGAAGCGACTGAGCGTGTGATGGACTCCAACGATTTGGAGAAAGAGCGTGGAATTACCATCCTCGCAAAAAACACCGCCATCAAATGGAATGATTACCGTATCAACATCGTTGATACCCCGGGACACGCCGACTTCGGTGGTGAAGTTGAGCGCGTAATGTCCATGGTGGACTCGGTGCTGCTGGTTGTTGATGCGATGGATGGCCCGATGCCGCAAACTCGCTTCGTAACCAAAAAAGCATTCGCCCACGGCCTGAAGCCGATTGTTGTTATTAACAAAATCGACCGTCCTGGCGCACGTCCGGATTGGGTGGTGGATCAGGTATTTGACCTGTTCGTTAACCTTGATGCGACTGACGAACAGCTGGACTTCCCGATCATTTATGCTTCAGCGCTGAATGGTATCGCGGGTCTGGACCACAACGACATGGCTGACGACATGACCCCGCTGTATCAGGCGATCGTTGACCGTGTTTCTCCGCCGCAGGTTGAAGTTGAAGCGCCGCTGCAGATGCAGATCTCTCAGCTGGACTACAACAACTACCTGGGTGTTATCGGTATCGGCCGCATCAAACGCGGTAAAGTGAAGCCGAACCAGCAGGTTACGATCATCGATAGCGAAGGCAAAACCCGCAACGGTAAAGTCGGTAAAGTGCTGGGCCACCTCGGTCTGGAACGTATCGAAAGCGACCTTGCTGAAGCTGGCGATATCATCGCGATCACCGGTCTGGGTGAGCTGAACATTTCTGACACCATTTGTGATCCGCAGAATGTTGAAGCGCTGCCTGCTCTGAGCGTGGATGAGCCGACTGTGACCATGTTCTTTAACGTAAACACCTCACCGTTCTGCGGTAAAGAAGGTAAATACGTGACTTCGCGCCAGATTCTGGAGCGTCTGAACAAAGAGCTGGTACACAACGTGGCACTGCGTGTTGAAGAAACTGCTGATGCTGATGCATTCCGCGTTTCTGGTCGTGGTGAGCTGCACCTGTCAGTTCTGATCGAAAACATGCGTCGTGAAGGTTACGAACTGGCGGTATCCCGTCCGAAAGTTATCTTCCGTGAGCACGAAGGCCGTAAGCAGGAGCCGTTCGAGAACGTGACCCTGGACATCGAAGAAACCCACCAGGGTTCTGTGATGATGGCGATGGGTGAGCGTAAAGGCGACATGAAAAACATGGACCCGGATGGTAAAGGCCGTGTGCGTCTTGACTACGTGATCCCAAGCCGTGGTCTGATCGGCTTCCGTAACGAATTCATGACCATGACTTCAGGTACCGGTCTGCTGTACTCCACCTTCAGCCACTACGACGACGTTCGTCCGGGTGAAGTGGGCCAGCGCCAGAACGGCGTACTGATCTCCAACGGTCAGGGTAAAGCGGTAGCCTTCGCCCTGTTCGGTCTGCAGGATCGCGGTAAGCTGTTCCTGGGTCACGGTGCGGAAGTTTATGAAGGTCAGATCATCGGTATTCACAGCCGTTCTAATGACCTGACTGTAAACTGCCTGACCGGTAAAAAACTGACCAACATGCGTGCGTCAGGTACTGATGAAGCAACCACTCTGGTTCCGCCGGTCAAGATGACGCTGGAGCAGGCTATCGAGTTCATCGATGACGACGAACTGGTAGAAGTGACGCCGGTGTCAGTACGTATTCGTAAACGTCACCTGACCGAGAACGACCGTAAGCGTGCGTCTCGCGGCAGCAAAGACTAAGCGAAACGAACAGAAGAAGCCCCGCAATGCGGGGCTTTTTTTTGCCTGGATATCGGGCAATTGTCTGATAACGCGTGAGGCCATTTCTTAATGTAAGCCGCATCCGGCCTGCAAAGTGGAAGGGTGCGCCCGCTTCCAGATCGCGGATTTCACCGCCGTCCCGCCTGTTCAGTCCCCCTATTTGCCGCTAGAGTGAATGATCCAGGGAATATAAGGAGGCGTCATGCTCTACATCTTTGATTTAGGCAATGTGATTGTTGATATTGATTTCAACCGTGTGCTCGGTGTCTGGAGTGACCTGGGACGCGTTCCGCTGGCAATGCTACAAAGCCGCTTTCGGATGGATGAAGCTTTTGAACAACACGAACGGGGTGAGATCAGCGATCAGCATTTCGCCGCCCGGTTGTGCGACCAGCTGGATATTGCGCTCAGTTATGAACAATTCACCACCGGCTGGCAGGCGGTGTTTATTGACGTGCGCCCGGATACGCTGGCGGTGATGAATAAACTGCGTGCGAATGGGCATCGTGTGGTGATCCTCTCCAATACCAACCGGCTACATTATGAGTTCTGGCCGACGCAATATCCCGAGGTAAAACAGGCTGCCGACACTCTCTATATGTCGCAGGATGTCGGTATGCGCAAACCGGAAGCTCGCATCTATCATCATGTGCTGGAGAACGAAGGTTTCACAGCAGATCAGGCAGTGTTCTTCGATGATAACCATGCCAATATTGAGGCCGCGCGCGCGCTCGGCATTGATAGCGTGCTGGTTACCGACAGCAAGACCGTGCCCGCCTGGTTTGCAGGCCGTCTCTGAGTGATGTGGTTGCGACATCTGCGCCACTCCTCACACGCATTTTTCCTGTGGCTAAAACTGCTGTGGCGGCGCATTGATGAAGACAACATGACGACGCAGGCGGGCAATCTTGCCTACGTCTCTTTGCTGGCGCTGGTGCCTCTGGTGGCGGTGGTGTTTGCGTTATTTGCCGCTTTTCCGGTGTTCTCCGACATCAGCGAGCAGCTGAAAAACTTCATCTTCACCAACTTCGTGCCAGCGGCGGGCAACACCATCCAGCGCTATCTGGAACAGTTCGTCGCCAACGTGAATAAAATGACTGCGGTAGGAGCGGTAAGCCTGATCGTCACGGCGTTGCTATTGATGCATTCGGTCGACAGCGCCCTGAACGTCATCTGGCGCAGTGATAAAAAGCGGCCTGTGGTGTACTCGTTTGCCGTCTACTGGATGATTCTGACCCTTGGGCCGCTACTGGCGGGGGCCAGTCTGGCCATCAGCTCGTATCTGCTGTCGTTGCGCTGGGTGAACGTCTCGGGCGTCAACAGCCTGATAGAGCAGGTGCTGCGTATCTTCCCTTTACTCCTCTCGATTCTCGCCTTCTGGCTGTTGTACAGCATTGTGCCGACGCGCCGTGTCCCTGGACGCGATGCGCTGGTCGGTGCGGTGGTGGCTGGCCTGCTGTTTGAGCTGGGCAAAAAAGGCTTTGCGCTCTATGTTACGATGTTTCCCTCGTATCAGTTAATTTACGGGGTGCTGGCGGTAATCCCTATTCTGTTTCTATGGGTTTACTGGACCTGGTGTATTGTGTTGTTAGGTGCAGAAATCACCGTCACGCTGGATGACTATCGTCAGTTAAAACAGCGGGAACGAGAAAAAGAACGAGAGGAAACATGATTGCTTTGATTCAACGCGTCAGTCGCGCCAGTGTCAGCGTCGACAGCGCGATTGTGGGAGAGATTGGTGCCGGTTTGCTGGTGTTGCTGGGTGTTGAAAAGGGAGACGATGAAAAAAAAGCACAGCGATTGTGCGAGCGCGTTCTGGGTTACCGCATCTTCGGTGACGAGAACGACAAAATGAATCTCAATGTGCAGCAGGCGGGCGGCAGCGTGCTGGTGGTTTCACAATTTACGCTGGCCGCTGACACGCAAAAAGGCATGCGCCCCTCCTTCTCGGGTGGTGCTGAACCGGCGGAAGCCGAGCGCCTCTATGACTATTTCAGTGCGTGCTGCCGTGAGCAGGGCGTGACAACCGCTAATGGCCGCTTTGCTGCCGATATGCAGGTAGCGCTGGTTAACGATGGTCCGGTGACCTTTTGGTTGCAGGTGTGAGATTTTCAGCCGAGCGGCAAGGGATCAGCCACGTAAGCTCCGAACGAGAGAATCACTTTATGTATCATCTTCGCGTACCGCAAACCGCTGAAGAACTGGATATGTACTACCAGTTCCGCTGGGAAATGTTACGTAAACCGTTGCGCCAGCCGCAGGGTTCCGAACGGGATGCCTGGGATGCGCTGGCTCATCATCAGATGGTGGTGGATGAGCAGGGCAAGCCAGTGGCGGTCGGGCGGTTGTATATCAATGCTGAAAATGAAGCGGCTATCCGCTTCCTCGCTGTGCATCCGTCGGTGCAGGGTAAAGGCCTGGGAACGCTGGTGGCGATGACGCTGGAGTCAGTGGCGCGTCAGGAAGGGGCAAAACGCGTGACCTGTAGCGCACGCGAGGATGCCGTCGAATTCTTCGCCAAGCTCGGTTTCGTTAATCAGGGGGAAATTACGGCACCGCAAACCACGCCGGTACGCCATTTCCTGATGATCAAACCGGTGGTGACGCTGGATGATATTCTGCATCGTGCCGACTGGTGTGGGCAATTGCAGCAGGCCTGGTATGAGCATATCCCGCTGAGTGAAAAAATGGGGGTGCGTATCCTGCAATATACCGGACAGAAGTTTGCCACCACCATGCCGGAAACCGGTAACCAGAACCCGCACCACACCTTGTTTGCCGGTAGTCTGTTCTCGCTGGCCACGCTCACTGGCTGGGGATTGATCTGGTTGCTGCTGCGCGAACGACATCTGGGCGGCACCATCATTCTTGCCGATGCGCACATTCGTTATAGCAAACCGATCAGTGGACGTCCGGGCGCGATTGCTGATCTTGGCTCACTCAGTGGCGATCTCGATCGTCTGGCGCGTGGACGTAAAGCGCGGGTGCAGATGGAAGTTGAGCTGTTTGGTGATGAGGAGCTGGGTGCGGTGTTTGAAGGGGTATATATCGTGTTACCCGCCGATCCCCAGGGACCGCTGGAAGAGGGTGGTTCCGGCGCGCGTATTGATTAGTGAAGTCAGGGTAACGGCACGATCGCCGTTACCCCTCGAGTTACGGCTGAACCTGCCCGCCATGCATGGCCTGTTGCACTGACTGGGTATCGGTCGTCACCGACAGAGTACCGTTGACACTCGGGCGTAATGGCGACGTCGCACTCAGTGAACCGTTCACTTGCAGCAGTAAATTACTATTGCCATTCAACGACAGCGCTGGCCAGCCCCAGTTTTCCAGGACATTGGCCGGAACCGCCTGGCCCTTCAGATGCAATGTTAACGGACGCTGCGCCTGCTGGCCGACGGTAGCCGTGCCCTCCAGTAAGCCACTGCCGTTAAAGGCGCTCATCTCGCTGACCTGAATTTGCTGATCGTCCGCGTTAAAGCTAATCGATGGATGGCGTAAATCGGTGCGGTTAAAGGTGGCCTCGGCGGCGTTGAAACTGGCTTTGCCCGCCCAGATGCCCCATTGCTGCTGACGTGCCAGCAACAGGTTTTCGCCGCTGCCGTCGAGCGCCGTCATCTGGAACGGAAACGCCGGATTAATATCAATAATCAGGTTACGGTTGGCCGTTACGCGCTTCAGCAGCACGCTATCAAGCCAGGCCGGTAAACTCTGCTGCCAGCGATCGCGCCAGTTTTGCGGCAGGGTATATTCCAGTCCGGCCACCGCCAGTTCATCCAGGGTCAGGCGTTTATCGTTACGCGTCCAGTTACCGCTGGCACGTATCACACCATTGGCCCAGCGTGAACTGAACTGAGTCAGCGCAATGCCCTGCGGTGAAAAGTTGGCATTGACGATGGGATCATTCAGCTCAAAGGTACCGTTAATAAAGTTTCCGGCATTCATCGCCAGCGAGCCATCATCGCTCTGCCAGTCATTACCGCGCCAGGTCAGGTTTTTCAGGGTTAAATCGAGGTCAGTTACCGCCCAGTCTGGCCCCTGCAAGCGCGCGTCGGTCATATCGAGGCGATTAATCGTCACCGATGGCACATCGCTGATAGGGTTGAGGAAATCGAGCAGGTCTTTATGGGTTTGCAGGCGGATATCATTGAGGCGCAGTTGGTTAATTTTCCAGTTGCCCTGCGCATCGCGCTCAGCATCACCGGTCATTGAGCCGCGTGCCAGATCGGCACCGATATTACTCAGCACCAGGCGGCGCTGTGCCACATTCCCCTGCAACAGCACATTATTACCGCGTACGCCGTCCAGCGTCATTTCACCGGCACTCATCTGGAATTGTGCGTCGCTGCCGAGCATATCGCTGGCCGTTGGTTTCCACGGCACAACGCCACCGTTTACCTTGCGGGCAAACATTGGCAGGGCACTGCGTGGGCTGTCGATACGCATATTATTGAGTTGCAGGCGATCGGCTTGCACCGGCAACGCGTTATCCGGGGTCAGGTTCGCCAGGTTAACTTCACCATCACGCAATTCAATGCTACTAAAGTGTAGAGGATCGCTAAACTGCACCAGCGCCAGACCGAGATCGACGTGGCTGGCGACCAGCACCGCAGGCTGACCGTCGTGACCAAAGCTAAAGTCATCAAGGATGATGTGCGAAGGCGCAGAGAAGTTATGTTCGATTTTGCTGAGGGAAAGATGCCAGTCGGTTTTGTCGCTCACCCAACGGCTAAACCAGCCTGCACCCCACTGTGTTTGCAGCAACACATACAGGATGACAAAGGCCAGCAGAATTAGCAGCAGTAAGGTAAGGAAAAACTTTCCAAGAAATTTCATCGCATCCATCCCGATCTTTTATCCGGTAAGATGCTGTTATGCCTGAATTACCGTTGCAGCTCAACAGCCTGGATGTAAAAGCGGATAAATATCAGGCAGGCATCAGCCTGCCCGGAAGATTACTTTTCCTGTGGGAAGATAAGGTTAAGCACGATAGCGGTGATACCGCCAGCAGCAATACCCGAGGAAAGCAGGGTTTTCAGCCAGTCCGGTGCGAACTGCAGAATCAATGGCTGCTGCGAAACGCCCAGACCTACCGCCAGTGACAGCGCGATAATCATAATGGCGCGACGGTTCAGCGGTTCGCGGGAAACGATGCGCACACCTGATGCGGCAATCGTACCAAACATCACAATGGTCGCGCCGCCCAGTACCGGTTCAGGGATGTGTTGCACAAAGCCGCTGACCGCCGGGAACAGACCAAGCACAATCAACATCAGTGCGACCACAAAGCCAACATAACGGCTGGCAACACCAGTCAGCTGAATCACGCCATTGTTCTGGCCGAAGCAGGAGTTTGGAAACGTATTGAACAATGCCGATACAAAAGAGTTGAGGCCATTCGCCAGTACGCCGCCTTTCAGACGCTTCATGTACAGCGGGCCGCTCACCGGCTGTTCAGAAACATCGGAGGTGGCGGTGATATCGCCGATGGTTTCCAGTGAGGTCACCATAAATACCAGCATCAACGGAATCAGCAGATTCCAGTCGAAACCGAGTCCGTAGTAAAGCGGAGACGGCACCGAAACCAGCGCCTGATTGGCTGGCGTGGTATTTTCCGGCAGCATACCCAGTGCCCACGCCAGCAGGTAGCCTACCGCCATGGCAATCACCAGTGAAGCGACTCGCAGATACGGATTACGCTGGCGATTCAACAGAATAATCACCAACAGCACCACGCCTGCCAGCAACAGGTTTTTTGGTGCGCCGAAGCTATGGTCGTTCATCGCCGCAAAGCCACCGCCGATAGAGGTTAACCCCACCTGAATCAGCGACAGGCCGATGATCATCACCACAATGCCCGATACCAGTGGCGTAATAATGCGACGCGCCAGATGCAGCACGCGCGACAGTACCATCTCGGTACAGGAGGCCACCATCAGGGTACCGAACAGCGCGGCCATCATGGTGGGCACATCGGCTCCGCCATTTTTCAGCGCCATGCCACCCATAATCAGCGGGGTAACAAAGTTAAAACTGGTGCCCTGAATCGACAGCAGGCCCGATCCGACCGGTCCCCAGGTTTTGATTTGCAGCACTGACGCCACGCCAGAGGCGAACAGCGACATGCTGATAATGTGCTGCGTATCCTGCGCGGGCAAACCCAGCGCCTGGCAAATCAGCAAGGCAGGGGTAATCACCGCGACAAACATCGCCAGCAGATGCTGACAGGCAGCAAACAGCGTTTGCGGCAACGGTGGGCGGTCTTCAAGACGATAAATCAGTTCACTTTTTGCCGCGGTTGCGACACTGGCAGGCTGGCGGGATTCAGCGGTATTGACGGACATGGTGGACGTTCTCAATCACAACAAAGGGGCGATTTTAAACTGATGCAGAATGAAAGCAAACGTTTGCAATGCCCCTTTTCACTTCCCGATCGTCAGAGGGTAAATACCGTGCGGCAGCGGCTGTCATCTTCACGCCATGCGTCGTGCACTTCACTCAACGGGCGCATCTGGAATGGAATGGAGAAATCGCTCTGCGCGGCTGCGGCCAGCAACTCGCCGATACAGGCCACCAGTTCTGAGTCGGACACGCTGCCAAGGCCGCTCCCCATCAGAGTCAGCCCTGATGAACGCAGTAATTTGCTATGCAGTGGGATCTCCTGGCCGCTCAACGAGCCAATCTGCACAAAACGCACCACCTTCTCACCACCGGCAACGGCCGCCTGCATGATATCAAGTGCGCTCTGTCCCCACAGATAATCCAGCACCACATCAATGCCCTCTGCCATCAGTGCTGGCAATGCTGCTGGTAATGAATCCAGCGTCAGGGTGATATCCGCTCCCTGGGCGCGCAGCTGTTCCAGCACTTCACGGTTGCGTCCGGTGGCGATGATTTTTCCGGCTCCCAAATGACGAGCAATACGCACCGCCAGCCCGCCTGAGGTTCCTGTCGCCCCGTTGATCAGCACCGTCTCGCCCTGAGCAAGCTGCGCCCGACGCGTTAAGGCTGCCCAGGAAGACATACCCGGGTTGGCGAGAGCTGCGGCCAGCACCGGATCCAGGGTCCCCGGTAGCGGGATGATACTTCCGGCTGGCACCTGCGTTCTTTCTGCCATGCTGCCCCAGGGGGCATTAAACGCGAGAAAATAGACCGGGTCACCATTGCTGAGGTAACCGGTACCATCAATACCGGTGATAAAGGGATACTGCATGGCTGAGCTGTAGTGAGTTCCTGCGGCACGCGATTTGGCCAGCTGGCTGATCGCGGCGGCTTTGACTGTCACCACAACCTGGTTTTCATCAGCCTGAGGTTCAGGAAAATCACCGTATACCGGCAGTTCACCCGCCGCAGAAACAATGGCTGCTTTCATGTTTTCACCTTCAGTTAATCGGAATATATGTGTATTATGCACACATTATATCTGCTTCGGGATGACGTCAATGGAAAGTGTGCAAAATACACATAATAGTGCAGCCTTCGATGATCTGCATAATGCGCTGCTGACAATTGTTGGCACCTTCAATCGCCCGCAACGCGATGAATTATTAATAAAAGAATCCAATATTCAGTTGGATAGGGCGTTGTTCCCGTTACTGGTTCAGATTGGTCGCTTCGGTCCGATTGGTGTGGTGGAACTGGCTGATCGGGTTGGCCGTGACTACACCACGGTAAGCCGTCAGGTGGCGAAGCTTGAGGAGATCGGACTGGCACAGCGGCAGAAAAGCGCAAAAGACAAGCGTGTGAATGAAGCGGCCATCACGGCAGCAGGGAAAGCGATGACCGATAAAATCGATGCGGCGCGTGCGAAAATTTACGGTGATGTGTTTCAGGCATGGCAGGACGATGAACGTGCTGAACTGGCGCGATTGTTGAGCAAGTTCGTTGCCGATTTCACCACGCTGGACCGTGGCAAAAATGCGGGTTAAGCGTTGCTGTAGCGCTCGGTTTCCGGCAGCCAGCGTTCAATCAGTGCCTGAGCCTGCTCAGGATAATGCTGGTGGATATGACGTGCTACGCGCTGAACTTCGGGGATCATGCTTTGATCGCGCAGTAAGTCGGCCACTTTAAATTCGGCATTACCGGTTTGCCGTGTGCCGAGCAGTTCGCCGGGGCCGCGAATCTCCAGGTCATGCTGGGCGATCACGAAACCATCGTTGCTGTCACGCAGCACCTGCAAACGCTTCTGTGCCGTTTTGCTAAGCGGTGCTTTGTACAGCAGCACGCAATGGGAGGCGACAGCACCACGCCCGACACGTCCGCGTAGCTGGTGCAGCTGTGCCAGACCGAGGCGTTCCGGGTTTTCGATAATCATCAGGCTGGCATTAGGGACATCCACCCCAACTTCAATCACCGTTGTGGCCACCAGCAACTGGATCTCATTGGCTTTGAACGCCTGCATCACGGCCTGCTTCTCAGCCGGTTTCATGCGGCCATGAACCAGACCAACCTGCAAGCCTGGCAGCGCGACTTTCAGCTCCTGCCAGGTGGCTTCAGCAGCCTGCGCTTCCAGCAGATCGGACTCTTCAATCAGCGTACAAACCCAATACGCCTGTCGGCCTTCATGGCAGGCGCTCTGAACGCGTTCGATGATCTCACTACGACGGCTGTCCGGAATGGCAACAGTGGTGACCGGCGTACGGCCTGGTGGCAGTTCGTCAATCGTTGACGTGTCGAGATCGGCATAGGCTGTCATTGCGAGGGTGCGCGGAATGGGGGTGGCGGTCATGATCAACTGGTGCGGATGAAAACCCTGCTCCTCGCCTTTTTCCCACAGCGCCAGACGCTGGTGGACGCCAAAGCGGTGCTGTTCATCAATGATCACCAACGCCATGCCGCTGAACTGGACCTGCTCCTGAAACAGCGCATGTGTACCAACCACCATGGCTACCTGGCCGCTGGCAATCGCCTCCTGCTGCGCCTGTCGCGCCTTGCCTTTTTGCTTGCCCGCCAGCCAGCCCACTTCAATACCCAGTGGCGCAAACCACTGGCGGAAGTTATTGGCGTGTTGCTCAGCCAGCAACTCGGTGGGTGCCATCAGCGCCACCTGCTTGCCATAAGCGATCACATTCAGCGCTGCCAGTGCTGCGACCAGGGTTTTACCCGATCCAACATCGCCCTGTACCAGACGCATCATCGGGAAGTCGTGGGCCAGATCGCGTTCAATTTCTGCCACCACCCTCTGCTGCGCACCGGTTGGGGAGAAGGGAAGCGCGGCAAGCAGCTTGTTCACCAGTTGATGATTGGCGGGTAGCGGCAGCGCGTGATGACGTTGCGCGCCAGCGCGCACCGCCAGCATGCTGAGGTTATGCGCCAGCAATTCTTCCAAAATCAGACGACGTTGTGCAGGATGACGCCCCGTTTCCAGCTCGCTCAGACGCAAATCCGGCGGTGGGCGATGTAGCGTGCGCAAGGCATCTGGCAGGCTGATGAGTCCACCGCTGAGTTCCGGCGGCAGTAACTCGGCAATGGGGCAGCTTTCCAGCAACGTTAACGCCTGGTCGGTCAGATTGCGCAGTGTCGCCTGGCGAATGCCTTCGGTGGTGGGATAAACCGGCGTCAGGGTTTCCTGCAATTCCACGCCGCTGTGTTCACCCTGGATGCGATATTCGGGATGGATAATTTCCGCGCCGCGCTGACCCCGTTTGATCTCACCATAAGCCGTGACGCGGCGGCCCGGTGCCAGGCTATTTTTCATCCCGGCGTTGAAATTGAAGAAGCGCATGGTCAGCACGCCGCTGCCATCACTGATTTGGCACACCAGCATACGACGACGGCCAAAGGTGATCTCGCTGTGCAGCACTTCACCTTCCACCGTGGCCCAGATGCCCGGCAGCAGGTCATTAATGCGGTAGAGTTGGGTACGATCTTCGTAACGCAGAGGCAGGTGTAGCAACAGATCCTGGATGGTAAACAGGCCAATTTTGGCCAGTTTCGCCGCCTGGCTGGCGCCGACGCCGGTCAGGGTACTGAGCGGGATGGCATCCAGCAGACGGCCTTTCATTTTTTACCCGTCGCTTGCATGGTCGCCCACCACTCTGCATCGGCTTCGACTTCGCCTGCATCGTTGATATGCGGATAGGGCAATCTTTTTTGCTTTGCCACGCGCGCCAACACCGGATAGCCACCTTCAAACAGCAAACGCTGCTGTTCCTCTTCATCCAGCAAACTATAAGTACGCTGGTACATCCCAGCATTTTGCCGTTGACGCTGTGCTTCATACAGAATCAACGCTGAAGCCACCGATACGTTTAGCGACTGCACCATGCCGACCATCGGGATAATGATGTCCTGATCGGCCAGCGCCAGGGCTTCTGTGGTGATACCGGTTTTTTCCTGACCCATCAGAATACAGGTAGGTAGCGTGTAATCGATCTCGCGAAAATCTACCGCTTTGGCGGACAGATTGGTCGCCAGCACCTGCATTTTTTGTTCTTTAAGATGAGATACCGCTTCGGCGATGTTGCGGTGAGTTTTCACCTTCACCCAGCTGTTGCTGCCTGCGGAAGCTGACACCATGGTACGCATACGCACGCTGGGCCAGACCGCATGCACTTCATGGATACCCACGGCATCGGCGGTACGGATCACCGCCGAGACGTTGTGTGGCTTATGCACCTGTTCCATGCAGACGGTGAGATCGTGCTGGCGCAGGGCCAGCATCTCGCGAATACGAGCAAAACGTTGAGCGTTCATGCACTAATTACGGTTTCGGTGAACTTTAATCACATCCGGCATTACGCGGATTTTACGCATAATGTTAGCCAGATGGACGCGATCCTGCGCGGTCAGGCGGATAAAGGCGCTATACACGCGACCGTCTCGTTCTTCGGTATTGAGGCTTTGAATGTTGGAACCGGCAGTGTTGATCGCCGCAGTCAGGTTAGCCAGCGCGCCTTGATGGTTGAACATATCCACCTTAATTTCGGCGACAAATTCCTGGTCGGTCACTTTATCCCATTCAACCGGCATGAATTTCTCCGGTTCTTTCTGGTAACCGCGAATATTACGGCAGGATTCGTGATGCACCACCAGTCCTTTACCCGGACTGACGTGTGCGACGATCGGATCGCCAGGAATCGGGCGGCAGCATTTCGCGAAGGTGATCAGCACGCCGTCAGCGCCTTTAATCGGCAGCTTCTTACGTTTACTGTTGCTGACCGGTTCGGCACCCGATTGCAGCAGATTTTTCGCCACAACGACGCTCATGGCGTTACCGAGGCCAATTTCCGCCAGCAAATCATCGAAGCTGGTCAGCTTCATACGCTCCAGTTCCTGCTGAATATTCTCCGCAGGAATTTCGGCCAGTTTGCGGCTGCCCCCCAGCGCGTGGCTGAGCAGGCGGCGACCCAGGTTGACTGAATCCTCACGCTTGAGGTTTTTCAGCAACTGACGAATCTTGGCACGGGCTTTGGAGCTGACGACAAAATTGAGCCAGGCCGCATTAGGGCGAGCGCCTGGCGCAGTAATGATTTCGACAGTTTGGCCGCTGGTCAGCGCTTGTGACAGCGGGTATGGCTGACGGTCAACACGTGCGCCGACGCAGGCATGGCCGATATCGGTATGCACGGCATAGGCAAAGTCGACCGGTGTCGCACCTGCCGGCAATTCGACAATGCGACCTTCGGGCGTAAATACATAGATCTCATCCGGGAAGAGATCCGATTTCACGCTTTCAATAAATTCGAAGGAGCTTCCCGCGCTCTGTTGCAGCTCCAGCAAGCTTTGCAGCCAGCGCTGAGCACGCACCTGCGCGGTGGTGCCACTTTCACCGGCCTGTTTATAGGCCCAGTGTGCAGCAACCCCCATTTCCGCCATCTGATCCATATCTTCCGTACGGATTTGTACCTCAACCGGCACGCCGTGCGGGCCAATCATTGAAGTATGTAACGATTGATAGCCGTTAGCCTTGGGGATTGCGATGTAATCTTTGACGCGTCCAGGACGCGGTTTGTACAGACTGTGCATCTGACCGAGCACGCGATAACAGGTATCTAAATCTTTCACGATAACGCGGAAGGCGTAAATATCCATGATCGAGTGAAATCGCTGCTCTTTTAGGTGCATTTTGCGGTAAATCGAATAGAGATGTTTCTCACGACCACTGACGCGACAGGGAATTCCCGCCTCCTGCAGACGGCCATCGATTTCAGAAAGGATCTTCTGAATCATCTCTTTACGGTTACCACGCGCCGCTTTAACCACCTCTTTGATGACCCGATAGCGGTTCGGGTGCAACGCTTCAAAACCCAACTCCTCCAGCTCAGTTTTCAGATGATGAATACCGAGACGGTGAGCCAGTGGGCTATAAATTTCGAGGGTTTCCCGGGCAATACGACGGCGTTTATCCGGTCGCAGTGCGCCGAGCGTGCGCATATTGTGGGTGCGGTCAGCCAGTTTGATCAGAATGACGCGGATATCCTGCACCATTGCCATGATCATTTTGCGGAAGTTTTCAGCCTGGGCTTCTTTCTTGTCGCGGAACTTCAGCTTATCGAGTTTTGATACGCCTTCCACCAGCTCGGCAACGCTTTTGCCAAACAGCTGTTCCATATCCTGGTAAGTGGCGGGGGTATCTTCGATAACATCGTGCAGTAATGCCGCCATCAGCGTTTCGTGGTCGAGTTTCATCTCGGCCAGAATGCAGGCAACGGCAACAGGATGGGTGATATAAGGCTCACCGCTGGAACGAGTTTGTCCCTCGTGAGCATCACGTGCGACAAGATAAGCTTGCCTGAGGCGCTTGATCTGCTCCTCGGGCAAGTATTTTTCAATCAGTTGATTGAGGCTTTCAAACAGATACAAGGTTGACCTGCAGAGTGCTGTTAACGACGACCTTCAGCGATAGCGGTAACGGCTTGTAACTCAGCGGCTTCCTGCTCTTGCTGTTCCTGACGATCACGGACATCCAGAATCTGGTTAGTGATCAGGCCTTCTTCGATTTCGCGCAGGGCGATAACGGTGGATTTATCGTTCTCTTCCGGAACAAGCGGATCTTTGCCGCCTACCTGCATCTGACGTGCACGACGTGCAGCGACCAACACCAGGTCAAAACGGTTACCAATTTTCTCTACTGCGTCCTGAACGGTTACGCGTGCCATAGGTGTGCTACTCCACAGATGAAGAAATGACTGGGCATAATACTGAAAGTGAATTCAGACTGCCAATAGTTTGCTGATTAAAGCATCATGTCGCGATTTCTGGCGACTCATACGCAGACGTTCTGCGCGAATAATGGTTTTCAGATCGGACAGCGCCAGATCGAAATCATCATTCACAATTAAATAATCGTATTCGGCATAGTGGCTCATTTCAGCCACGGCCTGTGCCATACGGCGGGCAATAACCTCTTCGCTATCCTGGCCGCGGCCACGCAGGCGGCGATCCAGTTCCTCAGTCGAGGGGGGCAACACAAAAATGCTGCGTGCAGCAGGCATTTTCTTGCGGATTTGCTGTGCACCCTGCCAGTCGATATCGAGAAACACGTCAACACCGGTTGCCAGCACTCGCTCAATGGCGGCGCGTGAGGTGCCGTAATAGTTGCCAAATACTTCCGCATGCTCAAGGAAGGCATCCTCGGCAATCATGGCTTCAAATTCCGGTTTCGATACGAAAAAGTAATGTTCACCATGAGCTTCACCGGGACGCACGCCACGGGTGGTATGGGAAACAGACACTTGCGTATCGTACAACGGCTGTGTCTTTAACAGCGCCTGAATCAGGCTGGATTTACCCGCACCGCTGGGGGCGGAAACAATATAGAGCGTGCCTTGAGCCATGGTTATCTTGAATTGAGTAAAGAGCGGAGTCGATTTCCTGCACAGTATACACGGCTTACGCCTGCCACGCAGCGTTTGCCGCTGCGTCTGGCGCATTTCTTTTTTTGTGAGACGGCACCAGGACTATTGTTCATCGCTGTAAGCGGATAAAAAAACGGCGGAATGTCACCTCCATAATTCGTTTTCAGCGCTGGCAGGCAAACGCGCCATGCTCTCCAATGGCGAAAAAAGGAGAGCAAAAATGAAAGGATACAGCGTCTGGCTGTTGTGGCTATTCAGCGCGGGATTGTCGGCTCAGGCGGTTTGCCCCGGCTGGTCGCCGGTGCGTGCCGGGCAGGAGATGTCCCGGTTACAAACCCAATTGCGCCACTGGGATGATGCGTATTACCGGCAGGGACAAAATCTGGTCAGTGATGCCGATTACGACAGTTTGCAGCAACGATTACAGAGCTGGCAGCACTGTTTCACATCCTCTCAGGACGCTTATGTTGCCCACCCCACAACGGATGGCAGTACGCAGCATCAGGTGGCGCACACCGGCTTACGCAAACTGCGTGACAAGCGAGCCGTTGTTGACTGGATGCAGGGTAAGTCCGATCTGTGGGTGCAACCGAAGGTTGATGGTGTGGCTATCACCCTGGTTTATCGGCAGGGACAGTTGGTATCGATGGTGAGCCGGGGAGATGGCTGGCGAGGTGAAGACTGGCATGAGAAGGCCACACAGATTCCGGCCATTCCTCAACACATCAACACAACGCAGGAGGAGGTGGTGCTGCAGGGGGAATTGTTCCTGCAAATGAACGATCATCAACAGGCGCGTGACGGTGGCAGGAATGCCCGTGCGCAGGTTGCGGGCGCGATGATGCGTCGCGAAACAAGCCCGCTACTGGCTCAGCTGGATGTTTTTGTCTGGGCCTGGCCGGATGGCCCGGCAACCATGGAGGAACGGCTGACGCAATTATCGCGCTGGGGATTTGGTCTGTCGCAGCGCTGGAGCGAACCTGTCCATGATGAGGACGATGTCGAAAGCTGGCGTGATCGCTGGTTTCACGGGGCGTTGCCGTTCGTGACGGATGGTATTGTGATCCACCAGTCACCTGGCCGCAGGGGGCGAGACTGGCAACCTGGGATGGGGGACTGGTCTGCGGCGTGGAAGTATCAACCCGCAGAGGTCAGCAGTGAAGTCCGCTCCGTGGAGTTCAATGTCGGACGTACCGGGAAAATCGCGGTAGTGCTAAACCTTATCCCGGTACAGCTGGATGATAAAACCGTACGCCGGGTCAATCTCGGGTCGCTGCGACGCTGGCGTGAGCTGGATGTGATTGCAGGAGATCAGGTCACACTGACTCTCGCCGGGTTGGGTATTCCACGTATCGAACGGGTGATATGGCGCGTGGCGCAGCGTGAGTATCCGCCAGCGCCGCAAAGTGGGGAGTTTAACGAACTTACATGTCTGACATTCAATACATCCTGCCGTGCGCAATTCCTTTCGCGTCTGAGCTGGCTCGGCGAGAAATCTGTATTGAATATTCATGGTGTACATCGCAGCAGCTGGCAACGTCTGATGGACAGCGGAACTATCACGCATCTGTTTTCCTGGCTGGAACTCACGCCAGAACAAATCTCGCAGGTGGCGGGGATTTCAGCGGCACGCGCACAGCAAATCTGGCACCGCTTTAATCTGACGCGACATCAACCTCTGCGCAGATGGGTGATTGCATTGGGTTTACCGATACCCCGTGCGGCATTGCAGGCCATGCCCGACAGTCAGTGGCAGCAGTTACAGGCGCGAACGGCTGAGAGCTGGCAACAATTACCAGGTATAGGCAGCACTCTGGCACAGCGGCTGGTGGCGATGCTGCAGGATCAACACCTGCAGCAACTCATTACTTTCCTGCAGCAACAGGACATCCCCGCAGGTGCGTCAATGATCGGGGTGGGGGTAGTTGAAAATGGGCAAGCCGAGACGGAAACGCAGCGCCAGCAGGCGAGCGATAAAACCAAACAGCAGGGTGATGATCACCACCACCTCATTCGCCAGTGAGGTTTTCAGCAGCAGGATATAGAGCCAACCAGAAGCGAACGCGATACCGGCATACAGCTCTTTCTGGAACACCAGCGGAATGCGGTTGCAGAACATATCGCGCAGTACGCCGCCAAATACTCCGGTAATCACCGCGCTGATGGCGGCAATTACCGCGGCATGGCCGCCGTCCAGCGCCACCTGAGCACCAATGATGGAAAAGACTACCAGGCCCAGGGCATCCAGTACCAGAAAAGCTTTACGCAGGTGATTCATCAGCGGGGCCACCACCGTCGTCACCACGGCAGCAGCGGCCACAATCATGATGTATTCGGGATGCTTGACCCAACCCAGCGGATAATGGCCGAGCAGGATATCGCGTACTGAACCGCCACCGATGGCTGTGACGGAGGCGATAATTATGACACCAAACAGGTCCATTTTTCGCCTGCCCGCCGCCAGCGCGCCGGTCATCGCTTCGGCGGTGATACCAATAATGTAGAGAACGGTTAACAGCATAGAGCACTCCAGATGATTGGCGGCAAGGCTAAAGATTTCCCAGAGTGTAGACCACTGAGATTTTCTAAAACAGCCTCATCGGATTAGCTTATTTGATAATGGTAGCGTGATTGGGCTTATTTTTTGCGGTTAGATGAGTGGTGGTTTCATATTCGCATTATAAAAAATGATGCGAGTTTCGAACTCTGAAGCAGGGGGAATGGTGATTGTCGGCCTTTGCCTGAGTGGTTATGAGGAAAAGTGGTGGCAGAGAGAAAAGAAAAAAGCGTGCTGGCTAGCAGCACGCGAACGCATCTTCTCAGATGCCCAGAGCCCACCATACAGACTTGTTTTTATTATCCGTTTCTTGCTCGCACATCGGCGAAGCTTTTCAGGCTAAAACGGTACTCTGGCTGAAACCAGGAGCGGCCGTAGTAGCAGTAGACCAGCATGCGGATTGAAACCATCGCGAGGTAGCCCCAGATGGCGCACAGCACAGAGGGTGTCAGCCAGACGGTGAACAGCGTCACGCCCAAACCCACCAGCACCGATGATGTTTCCGTAAACGCAATCCGTGTGAATTGTTTTTCCCGTTGTAATATGGCGCGATAATGTTGCCCCTGGGGAATAATGATAAAAATTACCGAGATCATTTCCAGCATAACTGCCAACTCTGGTTGGTTCATCATGCGGCTAAAAATATCACTACCAATAAACAGTACGGCGAAAATTAACAATCCGAATAATACATTGCCCCAATATAATACGGAGAGATCGCTTTCGCTTAAATTCTGGTTTCTGATGGCTGAGTTACCAAATCCACGATCGGATAACGTATCAATAACCAATAAACAAGCGATAGCGATCGCAAGTAAATTTAATTCATTTGCCTGTAGTATTTGTGCCAGAAGGGACAGTTGTAATACACCAATACCGACAATTTTAATTGATGACAATATTGACCACTTGGTTGGGCCGGTCAGGCTTCTTTCTCGTATCGTCATAATCTGCTCGTTATGGTACATGTACCAGTGCAAATTGAGGGTCGCCCGGGCAGCAAGGCCAGAGCACAGATTTCATCAATGCAGCGAATCCTGGCGCAATCCTGAAATGCCTTTCAGCGATTGCCATGTAATGATGCATTCAATTAAATGATGTTCTGAACTTAAAAAGATGCCCCTGGTGTGTAATTGTTTTTGTGTCAGGGCAGTATCGCCTCCGGTCAGGAGGAAATCCGCCAGATCACAATAAAATCCTTTTTCATTATTATATTCTCCAACCAGAATCCGTCTGGCTATCTCAACGAATTCTTTTTCTGACAATAAAGGATAGGTTGAGCGGTCCATGTTATTACCCTGCTGTTGTTATTATTAAGTGCTGCTGTGTGTAAGGGAGTTATACCGTGTTTTATTTAAATTAACACCATAAGAAAACTCCTATAAATGAGACTCAGGAATAAATGGTTTCAGACTTTGCATCAGTATATATAAGCGCAGCGATGTATTATTTATTAGTCTTTTTTGTCATTGCTCTGACCGACTAAAAGCATCAATTTGCTCTGCTCAAAAAAACGATGAAAAATCAGCGAGGCTGGGCCAGGTCGCTGGCTTCCACACCAGGAATTTTCCTGGTATGGAACCGTTAGCCAGACTGGTGATTAGCAGGGAAGGCAGCCATAAAAAGTACGGAACTATTAAACGCTTTGCTGTAAAAAAATTGTTTAATCGTGCCGATTACGACCAACTTAAACCTAAGTGGGTGATCGTTTATAATTTATTGATTCTAATGGGTTAATAAGTGAAGTAGGTTACCCAGATCACGTTTAACCCAGGTCACATCCTGTGCAAACTTCTCATCAGACATCAGTGGCTGGCGATAAACCACCATCACCACCTCGGCACCCTGTTCATTAGCAATCACCCGCATAGGCATATAGATCTCTTTACCGATGCCGGTATCAATCCAGTGATCCATCACGCCAAAGGGGTTATACGGTGTAAAACGAATCTTCACCGTGCCTTCCGGTCCTTTGGCTTTCCAGACATTCCCTTCCTGCGTTAGCGTGCTGCTACTTAGCCCGCTCGCCCATTTTGCGAAAAACTCAGGTTTCCAGATGGTTTCATATAAATCTAACCAGTTACGTGGAATGGTCAGAGTCACAGTCTGAGATGGCAGCATGGGACCTCCTGTTGAGCGAACAAAGAGGCATTAAAGCATGTGAAAACCGGGCTGGAAACGGCCCGGTTCTGGAAGTGTGGTGCAGAAGGTGTTTCCGGAAAAAGCGCAGCGGTTAAATGAACTTGCCGCGTCCTTCTATATTCAGCACTTCAGCCTGGCCGTCAGCATGGCGCAACACAAAGCGGTCGGACTGCGCAACCACGGCGCAGCTATGGTTGGGGAAGATGCGTAATAGCGTGCCGGGTGACGGAGCCTGTTGGCCGAATTGCAGGAATCCATGTTCCTCCGACAGTTTCACCACCTCAAACTGGTTACCCTGTTCATCAACCGCGATACCGAAGCCGCTGGCATTGGTGCCATGCGGGCCTTTATCTGAACTGAGCATCTTGGACCCGGCATCAATAATGGCGTAATGCGGGTTTACCGCCACAACACGGGTGACCACGCTTAATGCCAGTGCATCCGGTGAACACAACCCTAAACGCCATGCCGTCAGATCGAGCAGCGCATAGTTTCCCGGACGGATTTCAGCCGTCCCTGGCGCCACCGGGGCTGCCAGAGCCGTAGGTGTAGAGCCGACGGAGACAGGACAGGGAGCAAACCCCGCAGCAATCAGACGTTGCTGAACATCACGCATCAGCGCGATTTCCTCCAGGGCGACCTCACCGATGGCAGCCGGATGACCGGCACCGTAGGCGTGGCCAGCGTGGGAAACCAGTCCGGCGAACGGCAGATGCGCATCGGTGATGGCTGCGGCCAGTGTCAGAGCGGCATCACTATGAGGATCAACCCCCACGCGATGCAATCCAACATCCACTTTGATGGCGATAGCCAGATCAGCAGACGGCTGCTGCTGGTGCGCCGCAGCAATTGCCGCCACGCCACTCAGGCTATCGGCAATGCAGATAATCCGTGCCTGATTCTCCGCCGCGACCTGCAGCAACTCTGTCAGGGTCTCGGCGTACACAATCGGGTAGGCCAGCAGCAGGTCACGCTCTCCGCCTAAAATAAAAGCCACCCCTTCGCTCGGTTTGGAAACCGTAATACCGCGAGCGCCAAGAGCGCGTTGTTGCCGGGCGATCCAGACACTTTTATGGGTTTTGATATGAGGCCGTAGCGCAACACCAGCCGCCTCGGCTTTTTGTTGCATCTGCTGGAGATTCTTTAGCAGTCGCGCTGCATCAATTTCCAGAAAGGGGGTAAGTCTGTCAGCAATAAGAGGCCGCAACCAGCCAGCCTCAGCATCGTGTTCCATCATGATTGTCCGCAGGTTAATCCACTGAGCGGACCATCATTCATCATCGCGCGGCAGAATGCCAGTCATGCGCTTAACTGTGTGGTGCAGTCTCGCTGTTCTGGAACCCGCCACCCAGCTCTTCTATCAACACCACCGCCAGATTGATCTGCTGAGCTTTCAGCGCAGCCAGCTTCTGGTCAGATTCGATTAACTGATTCTGAATGGTCAGCACGTCAAGATAAGGACGCAGGCCCGCCGCATATTCACGATTCAGGTCGTCCCAGGAACTGTGAATCAGCTGATCGGCGCTTTCCTGCTGGGCCAACTGGTCCTGAATGGACTGCAACTGGGTGATGGTATCGCTGACATTACCCAGTGAGCTGATCAACAACTTGTTGTACTGCGCGACAGCCAGATCCCAGTTGGCGTTGCTTTCAGCTAAATCAGCGCGGCGTTTACCGGCATCGAAAATCGGCAGTGACAGGCTGGGTCCGACATTAAAGAAGCGACTCGGTGCACCGAACAAGGCATCGCCCAGCAGCGAACGTGTCCCGGCTTCCGCCACCAGGTTGATGTTGGGATAGAACTCGGTTTTGGTCGCGGCAATGTCTTTCGCCGATGCTTCTACACGCCAGCGTGCAGCCACCACATCCGGGCGTCGGCCCAGCAAATCCGCGGGAATGCTACCCGGCAACAGGGCCGCAGTCGGGACATTCAGTTTAGCTGGTTTCAGGTTATGCCAGTAATCCGGACCTTTGCCGATCAGGATGGAAAGCTGTATGCCCGCATCAGTCACGTTCTGCTGCGCTTCAGTCAGGGTTGCTTCGGCGGTTTTTTGCTGTGACAGCGCCTGCTTGTATTGATAGTCCGACGTCAGTCCGGCAGCAACATATTGCCGCTGGATTTTAGCAATGCCGTTGGCACGATCGGCGGCCTGTTTTGCCAGGTCGGCATTGGTCCAGGCCAGATTGAGGTTGTTCCAGGCGCGCGTTACGTTAGCGGCCAGAGTTAGCTGACTGGCCTGACGATCCAGCTCGCTGGCGCGAGCCTGACCAAGTGCAGCTTCAGCGGCATCTTTCTTCCCGCCCCATAAATCAAAGGTGTAGCTCAGGCCAACATTGGCAGTGCGCAGTGTGCTATAGCTTTTGCCCTGCAGCAGTGGGTCGTCCACTTTTGCGATGCGTGAACGGGTGATACCGGCATTGAGGTCAACATCCGGATAACGTTCTGCGTTGGCGGCAATAACCTGCGCATTGGCTTTATCAGCCTGGGCGTTTACCACCTGCAAGTCCGGGCTGGAGGCCATCGCATCACCAATCAGGTGATTAAGCTGAGGATCGCCAAAGCTCTGCCACCACTGCGTTTTCGGCCAGTTGGCAGCGCTAAGATGCGCATTTTTCAATGTGTCTTGTGCCTGTAAGCTATTGGCATCAAGCATGTGGTTGCTGGTATGTAAGCCATGAGGATTAGCACAACCTGCCAGCAGCGCGCTGGCAACAGCAATTGCGAGCATTGCTCGCCGCGGTGAAGAAAAAAACAGAGTCATATGTTTGGTCAGGAAGAGGAAATGGTGACCATTACAAAAGGCTGTGCAAAATTTGACAAACCTGTTTTTCGTTAAGAATGGTTGTTAAATGTTTTTGGCAGGTAAATCAGCAGGCCGCAGCCTGCTGCATTCGATCAGACGTAGAGCGATGCTTCACCCGGTGGGCGGGTTTTGAAACGGCGATGCAGCCAGAGATATTGCTCCGGCGCACGCAGAATTTCGCGCTCGATCACTTTATTCATGTAGGCAGCGGCGGCGGACTCATCGTCATGCGGATAGTTTTCCAGTTCCGGCTGGATGATCAGCTGGTAGCCATTTTTCTGCGGATTACGAATCAGCACGATAGTTAGCATCGCCGGACGAGCCAAGCGCGACAGCACAAAGGTACCGTTAGTGGTGGCGGCTTTCTCTACAGCGAACAGAGGAGCAAACACGCTCCCCTTCGGACCGTAATCCTGATCCGGTGCGAACCATACCGCTTCGCCTTGTTTCAGCGCCTGCACCATGCCGCGCAGATCGCGACGATCAATCATGGCTTTATTAGAACGCATGCGGCCTTTGGTTTGCGCCCATTCCATTGCCTGATTGTTGTGTTTGCGGTACATCGCCATCATTGGCTGACACAACCCGGTGATGCGACCTCCCAGCTCCAGCGACATGAAATGCACGCCAATAACCATCACGCCACGTTTATGGTTCTGTGCCGTATGCAGGTTAGCCATGCCACTGACCTGGAACAACTGACGCACCCGGCGGTCGGACCAAAACCAGGCAATGCCGGTTTCCGCCAGCGCCATGCCCAGCGAGGCAAAGTTGCCCGCAATCATCAGCTCTTTTTCTTCTTCGCTGATGCGTGGGAAGCACAATTCAATGTTGCGACGGGTAATGCGCTCGCGGCGTTTCAGGAAGCGTCGTGACAGCTTGCCCGCGGTAGCGCCAAGACGAATCAGTATCGGATAAGGAAGCTGCACCAGCAGCCACAACACACCCAGCCCAAACCAGGTAAACCAGTAGCGTGGGTGGAGGAGTTTAGAGCAGAATTGCCCGGTTTTTTTCATAGCGCCTTCATGTGATAAGTGAATGTATCGCACAAAGAAGCAGGTCCATGAGTTCCCAAGGGCGGTACAGCAGTCTTACTTTTGACCGGAAGATTAGCAAATAGTGCCCCCAAAGAAACCTAAAGTCTGCAATCCAGATGATTGATCGGATTCATAGAACAGGGGATTTTCACGAATAATTCAGGTGAGGATATAAAAATTTATCTTAATTTACAGTGTATTATGCTTTATTCGGGTGATTCTTAGCGTAAGCGAAGCGGAGAAAAAATGTACCATAAGGACATGGATGGGTACGTATCTTTACGTATTATTTACGTTGCGCGATGAAAAAAAATCGACTAGCGAATAGAAACACGGCTGATTTCGCACAAAGGCCAGACAAAGCGTGGGGCGATGAGCACAGAAATGCGCGTTAGTGGATGGTATTCTTGAGTCCGGTCTACTATGAGGGATTATAGGAAATGAAAAAGGGTATGTTGATAGCTATGCTGCTGGTGCTTTCAGGCACGGGCCAGGCGGCGGAGAAAGTATTTACCGGGCCTGACTGTTCGAGGGATACGGATGCAAGAATAGTGGGCGGTATTACTGATAGCCTTAATGAAAAATCCGGAACATCGTTGACACTAAATAAATATTTTAAAGAACTTATTGGTAAGGGTGTCACCAGAAAAATCATCCGTCTCTCATCCGAAAAAATAAGTAAAGAAGAAGCTGAACGATTGATGTATCGACGGGCGAAAAGAGACGGTTTCTCATCAACTGATATTGAAAAAAGCGGCATGAAGGTTCAGTACCTGAAGATGGATTTATACAGACAATATTATCTTATTGAATCCAGTAAAGGGTTTAAGGCAATCGCTGAATATTACTCAGCGGTGGCCAAGGGTAATTGGCCTGAAGATGATAAAGAAGCTCAAGCCTGTGGGGTGGATTTGGAAAAAATATATGTAATTTCTGATACCATTGAAGGTCATACATATGACTTTTCTTCCCGATAAAGAATAAAAGGGGCGATGCCCCTTTTATTTGCTAAAGGTGTAGTATTTTTTTGATTCTGCGTAATGCCTGTTCCCGATGCTCCTTGCCATTATGACCACCGTTTACCCTATACGTTATAGTGTCAAAGTCATCCAGGTCAGCATAACTGTTTAACCCCTTCGAATCCCAAAATTCACAAGCGGTTCTGACTGCCAGTGAATAATCACTGGCAACCCTCTCAGGATATTCAACCAGATTTTCATCTAATTTTCGGCTTAATTTCTGGTAATTATCGCGTCCGGTCAGATGTAGTAACCCTCTGCCGATATACTTCGGACCATCGCCGGGATAGTGGTTGCCCACCCGCTGTCCGGCTCGTGTATCAGGTTCATATTCTTTACCGCCGCGTGCGGGGTACTCCGTCATAGCGGTAAAGTCAGCTGTTTCTACGCAGGATTGCGCCAAAAAATGCGCTACACGAAGTTTTGTTGTGATGCTATAAGCTGGAAACCAGCAGTTCATCGCCGGAGCAAGTCCCTGAATATTGGCGTTCTGGGCGTCCCGCTTTTGCAGGTTGCTCCTGTAGGGCTGAGCGATTCTGTGAAGCAATTCCGGGGTAATCTGGATGTTCATGTGCGTGAATCTCCTTTTCAGATCTCGCGGTTTTCCTTGATGTTCCAGCCCGTAGAGGTCTGCGGGCCTTTCCCGCCGTTGGCAGCCTGCTCCCAATAGGCATAATTGATTTTTGCTGCCTGAAAGCCGTAGCGCATAGCTATACCGTCTGGTCCCTGACTGCCGCTGAAATTAATATCGGTCATCAGCACATCCTCCAGCGTGATCAGGCAATATTCCATCTGCGTTCCACCTGCTTTACAGCTGACGACTTCCACTTTGCTGATATGTTTGCCACTGGCGCAATATTTCAATAGCGGAGGTGTGGCGCGATCAATGTAGGCCACCACGCTGAGATCTTTAAAACTCACTTTTCCAGTCCCTCCGCCTCCTCCGGTATGCATATTGCCAGGTTGGGATGCTCCCCAGGTAAAATACAGAATATCGGTCCAGCCCTGATGATCTGCATCCTGAGATTCGCCGCTGATACCATCGACGCGCATAAATAAGCTTGATGCCATGCTTAAACTCCTTTTTATTAATAAACGCGTTGAGACTAAATATGATGGACAGGTGAATATAAAAGTCACCTTCGGCCTGTGATGGTATTTCAGGTGTCAGACTCCAGCAAGGGTTATGAGATTGCTGATTTCCTTGATATTTGTCTGAATATGATGTGCGGTAAAATATTCGATTACTATCTGCGGAGCCTTGTTTCTGTGTTGTCAGGGTTTTTTCGTTAATTTTAATAATTAATTTTATTTTTTTTGGTTCATGAGTTTGTCATGAATTTATCAGTCGGGTATCACTTCTGGTTGAATGAAACATATGTCTGGTGTTGATTTTTTATTTTTCCTGGCAGGTAAGGTTACTCGTTTCATTTAAAATAAAAAACCCACTAAAAAGTGGGTTTGAGTTATCAATACTCTGTAATTTCTTATTCGATATTCTGAATCTGCTCACGCATCTGTTCGATCAACACTTTCAGCTCAATCGCGGACGCCGTGATATCAGCGTTAATTGATTTTGATGCCAGCGTATTCGATTCGCGGTTGAACTCCTGCATCATAAAATCGAGGCGACGGCCGACCGCTTCCTTCTTCTTCAGGATGTTGAACGTTTCTTTTACGTGTGCATCGAGGCGATCCAGTTCTTCAGCCACATCAATGCGCTGTGCCATCATCACCAGTTCCTGCTCCAGACGATTGTTTTCCAGCTGGACTTCGGCTTCTTCCAATTTGGTGACCAGACGCTCGCGCTGCCACTTCAGTACTTCCGGCATTTGCGTCCGCACTTTGCTAACTTCATGGCTTACGCCATCAAGACGTTGTTCGATCAACGTTTTCAGCGCAGCGCCTTCTGTTTCACGTGCGGTGATAAAGTCATCCAGCGCACCGTCCAGTGCCGCCAGCAGTTCAGCGTTGATGGCGTCGAGATCCTGCTCTTTGGCGGACATCACGCCCGGCCAGCGCAGGATATCCAGCGGATTGATTGCACCTTCATCACTCTGCAATTTGACCCAGTTAGCCGCCTGAACCAGCTGTTTTGCCAGCGATTCGTTCAGAATCAGTTCGCCTTGTGAACCTGGATCAGCATCGAAACGCAGGTTGCACTCGATCTTGCCGCGCGTCAGCCGATTGCGGATGCGCTCGCGAATCACTGGCTCCAGGCTACGGAACTGCTCCGGCAGGCGGATGTAGGTTTCAAGGTAGCGCTGGTTAACGGAACGTAGCTCCCAGGCGGCGCTGCCCCAGTGGCCTTTGGCTTCGCGACGTGCATAAGCGGTCATACTACGGATCATAAGCGATACTCGTGTGAAGAAAATTTAGTGAATTATAGCGAGGTACGCTTTGGCATGACAGGTAAAAGCCTGCAATACAGGCGCTAAGCACTGGCCTTTTCGTACCAGAGACCTATGATAGCGACGGGCATTCAGTTCAGGGAAATCTGTATGGCAACAAAATTTATCACATCTTTTGCATTGGCATTGCTGCTGGCAGGCTGCCAGACGCATCCCACCACAATAACGCAATCGGCACCGACCAGTACGCCAATGCCGGTTTGTGCCGGTGGTGACATGATGATGCAGACCACATTGTGGTTCGGCATGAGTAAGCCACAGGGGGGGACGGTGAGTGAGCAGGAGTGGCAACACTTTGTCGATAGTGATGTGACGCCGCGTTTCAAAGATGGGCTCTCAGTCTATAACGCGAAAGGGCAGTGGCTGGGGGAGAATGGCAAGCTGGCGCGTGAAAACAGCAAAGCGCTGATGCTGATTCATACGCCAGATCGCGCCAGCTCAGACAACATCAACGCATTGCGCGATATCTACAAAAAACGCTTCAGTCAGGAATCGGTGATGCGTGTTGATGGCCTGGTTTGCGTTGGCTTCTAAGAAAATGGCGACTCAGGGTCGCCATTATTTATCAGATAAACAATCCGGCAAAGGCCGCCGAAAGCAAACTGACCAGCGTTGAACCGTATACCAGTTTCCAGCCAAACCGCGATACAACATTACCCTGCGCTTCGTTCAGCCCTTTAATCGCACCGGCAACGATGCCGATTGAGGCGAAGTTGGCGAACGACACCAGGAACACCGACAAAATCCCCAGACCGCGTGGCGTCATCTCTGCAGCTACTTTCTTCAACTCGACCATAGCCACAAATTCATTCGCCACCAATTTGGTCGCCATGATGCTGGCTGCCTGCAAGGCATCGGCCGATGGAATGCCGATCAACCAGGCAAACGGATAAAACACATAACCGAGTAACTGCTGGAAGCTGTAGCCAAATACGACGGCGAACAGCGCGTTCACGGCAGCAATCAGGGCAATAAAGCCAATCAGCATCGCCAGAATAATCATCGCCACTTTGAAACCGGCGAGAATGTATTCGCCCAACATTTCAAAAAAGCTCTGATCTTCATGCAGCTTATCCAGCGCGATATGTTCTTCGTCCTGTGCTCGCATCGGATTGATGATCGACAGGATAATAAAAGTGCTGAACATATTCAGCAGCAGCGCGGCAACCACATATTTCGCTTCAATCATCGTCATATACGCGCCAACGATGGAGAGCGACACGGTAGACATTGCCGTTGCTGCCATGGTGTAGAGGCGGGGTGCGGAAATATCACCCAGGATGCCTTTATAGGCGATGAAGTTTTCTGACTGACCAAGAATCAATGTGCTGACGGCATTGAAAGATTCCAGCTTGCCCATGCCGTTGACCTTCGACAGCAGGGTGCCCACCAGGCGAATTAGCAGCGGCAGAATGCGCCAGTGTTGCAGAATGCCGATCAGCGCAGAAATAAACACAATCGGGCAAAGTACGCCGAGGAAAATAAATGCGAGGCCCTGTTTGCTCATGCCACCAAACACGAAATCGCTGCCCTGTGCGGCGAACGTCAGCAGGGTTTCGAAGAAGCCACCGACGGAGCTAACCACCGCCAGGCCACTGGCGGAGTGCAGGAAAAACCAGCCCAGCGCTGCTTCCACCAGCAGCAATTGAATAATAAAACGCGGACGAATTTGTTTGCGGTCATGACTGACCAGCAGCGCGAGGGCAAAGATCACCACCAGCGCCAGCAGGAAATGGAGTATCGCTGTCATCATTTATCTTTTTTTAAGAGGGAAAGCGCGCATTTAGCCACAGTGCGGGCAGAATTTCATCTGTGATTGTGCCGCCGCAGGACAGGACAGCCGCGGAGGAAGTCCGTATAATGCGCAGCCAAACCTAAGTAAGCCGGAGAGAAACCATGCGTCCAGCAGGCCGACACGTCAACCAGGTGCGTCCCGTCACCCTCACTCGTCACTACACCAAACATGCCGAAGGCTCGGTTCTCGTTGAGTTCGGCGAAACCAAAGTGCTGTGCACTGCCACCGTTGACGAAGGCGTACCGCGTTTCCTCAAAGGTCAGGGGCAGGGCTGGGTAACAGCCGAATACGGTATGCTGCCGCGTTCTACTCACAGCCGTATGGCGCGTGAAGCGGCCAAAGGTAAGCAGGGTGGTCGCACGCTGGAGATTCAGCGTCTGATCGCCCGCTCACTGCGTGCTGCAGTGGATTTGCAGGCGCTGGGCGAATACACCATCACGCTGGATTGTGACGTGATTCAGGCTGACGGTGGCACGCGCACCGCGTCCATTACCGGTGCCTGTGTGGCATTGGCTGATGCGCTGAATAAGCTGGTGGCCGATGGCAAACTGAAAGCCAGCCCGTTAAAAGGCATGGTTGCCGCCATTTCTGTTGGCATCGTTGAAGGCGAAGCCCGTTGCGATCTTGAGTACGTGGAAGACTCCGCCGCTGAGACCGATATGAACGTGGTGATGCTGGAAGATGGCCGCATGATTGAAGTGCAGGGCACCGCAGAAGGCGAGCCATTCAGTCATGAAGAGTTGCTGGAGTTGCTGGCGCTGGCGCGCGGCGGGATTGAGCAGCTGATTCAGACGCAGAAAGCGGCGTTAGCAGATTGATGTAACAGGCGACCACAGAGTCGCCTTTTCTTTATTTGAGGAGTGAGAAATGAAAGCCTGGCAGCGTCAGTTTATTGAGTTCGCCCTGAACAAAGGGGTATTGAAGTTTGGTGAGTTCACCCTGAAATCGGGGCGCAAAAGTCCTTATTTCTTCAATGCCGGTCTGTTTAATACCGGGCGCGATTTGGCGTTATTAGGCCGTTTTTACGCTCAGGCGCTGGTGGACGGTGGGGTTGATTTTGACCTGCTGTTTGGCCCGGCCTACAAAGGCATCCCGATTGCCACGACCACGGCCGTCGCGCTGGCCGATCACCATGACCGCGATGTGCCTTACTGCTTTAACCGCAAAGAGGCGAAAGATCACGGCGAAGGTGGTTTGTTGGTTGGTAGCCCGTTGCAGGGGAAAGTGATGCTGGTGGATGACGTTATCACCGCCGGTACCGCGATTCGTGAATCCATGGATATCATCAATGCTCACAACGCCACCCTGGCTGGCGTGCTGATTTCCCTTGATCGCCAGGAGCGAGGCCGCAGCGATATCTCCGCGATTCAGGAAGTGGAACGCGATTATGGCTGTAAGGTGACGGCGATTATTACTCTGGCCGAGTTAATTGATTATCTGGAAGAGAAACCGGAGATGGCGGACCACCTGGCGAAGGTGCGTGCGTATCGTAAAGAGTATGGGATTTAATGACTAACGGCGCGATTTATCGCGCCGTTACAATATAAGCCCGGTTATACCAGTTGCGCCGCCAGCAACGGCCAGCGGATATCAAAATCCGCCGTGGGACGATAGCGAAATTCAGAGCGAACATAGCGCGACAGCAACCCTTCGCAAAAGGCCAGTAGCTGGCTGGCAAGCAGGGTTTCATCGGTCTGGAAGCCCTCGCCATCACGCATCTTCTTCTCTTTCATCACCTGACGCAGCTGCACTTCAATACGTTCGAACAGCTGATTGATGCGCCCCTGCAGGCGATCCTGTTCGAACATCAGCGCATGGCCCGTCAGAATACGCGTCAGCCCTGGATTACGCTCACCAAATCCCAGAATCAGTTGCACGATTAAACGCAGGCGTGCTTCTGTTTCTTTTTCATCTTTCAGGATCAGATTGATGCGCGTAATCAGGCTGTCTTCAATAAACTCGATCAGGCTGTCAAACATACGCGTTTTGCTGGGAAAGTGACGATAAAGCGCCGCTTCAGAAACGCCTACATTCGCCGCCAGTTTCGCGGTGGTGATACGCTGGCTGCCATCGCTTGACTCCAGCATTTGCGCCAGTGCCTGCAAAATTTCTTCGCGTCGGTTCCGTTTCGCGACCTTTTTTTCTGCCATGACCTTCAAGACCCCTGAAATTCACCAAAAACAGGCAACACTCACACTTCTGCCCGGTGTCCAGTGCACACAGAGCGGAAAAGAAAAAGGGCAGAGGCGTGAGCGAAAAGCGCGTGTTACTGACGGCCAGAGTGACCGAAGCCGCCCGCGCCACGCACGCTGGCGTCAAAATCTTCCACCAGATTGAATTCAGCCTGAACCACGGGCACGAATACCAGCTGGGCCAGACGGTCGCCCGGCTGGAGAGTGAAGCTTTCCTGACCACGGTTCCATACCGAAACCATCAGTTGCCCCTGGTAATCTGAGTCGATCAGACCGACCAGGTTACCCAGCACGATGCCATGCTTATGACCGAGGCCGGAGCGCGGCAGAATCACTGCGGCAAGGCTGGGATCGCCAATATGGATGGCGAGGCCGGTTGGCACCAGCACGGTGCTGCCTGGGGTGATTTCCAGCGCTTCATCCAGACAGGCGCGTAAATCCAGTCCGGCTGAACCCGAGGTTGCATAAGTTGGCAGTGGAAACTCGGTTCCCACACGCGCATCAAGAATCTTAACGTCGATTTTTTTCATCATAACGGCTGACAATCTCGTCTAATAATTGTTGGCCAAGGAGCGTCTTATCACTGAGCGGTAAGACTTTCTCTCCTTCCTGCCAAAAAAGGTGAAGAGCATTGGTGTCGCTATTGAACCCCTGGCCCGCTTTTGCCACATCGTTGGCGCAAATCAGGTCGAGATTTTTTCGTACCCGTTTTTGCCGCGCGTATTCTTCCACATTACGGGTTTCGGCGGCAAACCCGACGACATAAGGTCGCCCTGTTTTGAGTGCTGCCACACCGGCCACGATGTCGGGGTTCTTCACCAGTTGCAGCGTGACGTTATCATCGCCACCCTGTTTTTTGATTTTCTCCGCGGCAATATTTGCCGCCCGGTAGTCTGCCACGGCTGCGCTGGCAATGAAAATATGTTGTTGGCTGATTTGCGCCATCACCGCCGCTTCCATCTCCTGAGCGGTGGTGACATCAACACGTTGCACCCATGCCGGCGTCGGCAGCGTAACCGGTCCGGCCACCAGCGTCACTTTCGCGCCACGTTTTGCCGCTGCGGCAGCAATGGCAAAACCCATTTTGCCCGAGCTGTGATTGGTGATGTAGCGTACCGGATCCAGCGCCTCACGGGTCGGGCCGGCGGTGATCATAATGTTGAGATGTTGCAGATCGTTGACGGGCGACGCCCATTCCAGCGCATGTGCCACAATGGCCAACGGGTCGAGCATGCGACCAGGGCCGATATCGCCACAAGCCTGGCTGCCGCTGTCTGGCCCCCAAATCAGTACGCCACGCGCATGCAGACGTTGCAGATTCTCCTGAGTCACGGCAGCGCGATACATTTGCTGGTTCATGGCGGGTACCACCGCGATGGGGGCCGCCGTCGCCAGACAGGTGGTGGTGACCAGGTCATTAGCCATGCCTGCGGTAACGCGGGCAATCAGATCGGCGGTGGCGGGGGCCAGCACAATCAGGTCTGCCCATTTTGCCAGCTCGATATGGCCCATCGCGGCCTCAGCCGCCGGGTCGAGCAGATCGTCAAACACCGGATAACCGGACACCGCTTGCAGGCTGAGTGGCGTGATAAAGGCTTTGGCCGCCTCCGTCATCATCACACGCACATCGGCACCGCGATCGCGCAAGCGTCGCACCAATTCCGGCGCTTTATAAGCGGCGATGCCGCCACTGACCCCCAGCAGAATTTTCTTTCCAGCTAATCCCGTCATTTTAATCGCCTCAACTCAAAGCAGGTTGCCGTGGCCCGGCACGACAGATGCAGCAACTTTACCACAAAATCGCCAGGTCCCCTTTTCCACTGCCTGCGGCCTTTGCGAGGCGGCTCTGAAAACGTCTTTAACTCTCTGGTTTTCATTGTGCCAGGCAAGCAGGATAGTCGCTATGCAGGGGAGAGGAGGTGAAAATGGAACTGGCACCACGAGAGAAGCTGGCGTTACATGGGGCTGAAGCATTAGATGATGAGGAACTGCTGGCGATTTTTTTGCGTACCGGTTCATGTGGCGTCAGCGTGATGCTGCTGGCGCGGCAGATGCTGAATGAATTTGGCTCTTTGTACGGCATAATGAGTGCCAGCAAAGAGGAGATAGCAGGTGTTAAGGGTGTTGGTATGGCCAAGATGGCGCAGCTTCAGGCAGTGGCTGAGACGGCCAGGCGTTTTTTTGCCAGCCAGCTGGCGCGTGAAAATGTGATGGATAATCCTCAGGTCACGCATCACTATCTGCAAAGTGTGCTGGCACATCAGGAACGAGAAATCTTTATGGTACTTTTTCTCGATAATCAGCACCGTGTATTGCAGGCGCAGAAAATGTTTTCCGGTTCGATAAGCAGCGTTGAAGTCCATCCTCGCGAAATTGTACGTGAGGCGCTAAAACTCAACGCGGCTGCGGTGATTCTGGCGCATAATCACCCCTCAGGTTCTGCCGAACCCAGCCGGGCTGACCGTGAAATTACCGAAAGAATCACCAGAGCGTGTTCGTTGCTGAATATCCGATTGCTTGATCATCTGGTGATCGGTCACGGCGAGTTTATCTCTTTTGCTGAGCGTGGCTGGCTGTAATTTTGGGCGCTAAACTTGAAGAAACGGTGTGTTTTTACCCGATCCAGAGGGATCTTTATTTGTTCGGGACTTGAGCACCAGCGCTGACCGGCGTATACTACGCCACCTTTGAGAATCTCGGGTTTGGCGTTTGGGCCAGCTTAGCGGGTTCACATGGAACTCGCCTGGGCGGGCTAAGGCCTGACGAGGCGGCCAAAACCTATGTTTTTAAAGCTCGAGCTGATTTGATTTTTGGAGAATAGACATGTCACGAGTCTGCCAGGTAACTGGAAAGCGTCCGGTGACCGGTAACAACCGTTCCCACGCATTGAACGCGACGAAACGCCGTTTCCTGCCGAACCTGCACTCACACCGTTTCTGGGTTGAGAGCGAGAAGCGCTTCGTTACTCTGCGTGTATCTGCTAAAGGTATGCGTGTTATTGATAAGAAGGGCATCGATACGGTTCTGGCCGAAATCCGCGCCCGTGGTGAGAAGTACTAAGGAACTGAATCATGGCTAAAGGTATTCGTGAGAAGATCAAGCTGGTTTCCTCTGCTGGTACAGGTCACTTCTATACCACCACGAAGAACAAACGTACTAAACCTGAGAAACTGGAACTGAAAAAGTTCGATCCGGTTGTACGTCAGCACGTGATCTACAAAGAAGCTAAAATTAAGTAATTTTAGTGTTCTGCGAAAAACCCGGCTTCGGCCGGGTTTTTTGTTTCTGCGGTTCGTTGAGGAGATGAGATGCCTGAATTACCAGAGGTAGAAACCAGCCGACGCGGTATCGAGCCCCACATGGTGGGCGAAACCATTCTGCACGCCGTCGTACGCAATTCCCGTCTGCGCTGGCCGGTTTCCAGTGAAATCCATGCGCTGAGCGACCAGCCGGTTCTGAGCGTGCAGCGTCGCGCGAAATATCTGCTGCTGGAGTTGCCCACAGGCTGGATCATCATTCACCTCGGCATGTCCGGTAGCCTGCGTATGTTGCCTGGCGAAATGCCCGCAGCGAAACATGACCACGTTGATTTGGTGATGAGCAACGGCAAAGTGCTGCGCTACACCGATCCACGCCGTTTTGGTGCCTGGCTGTGGAGTAACGACTTAGCGGGCAGCAGTGTACTAGCGCATCTCGGTCCTGAACCGCTGAGCGATGATTTTGATGGCGACTATCTGTTTGAAAAATCGCGCGGCAAACGCACGGTGATTAAGCAGTGGCTGATGGATAACAAAGTAGTGGTGGGCGTCGGTAATATTTACGCCAGCGAATCGTTGTTCACTGCCGGGATCATTCCCGATCGTCCGGCCATGAGTCTGAGCAAAGAAGAAGCCATGCTGCTGGCAAATACCATTAAGGCTGTGCTGCTGCGTTCGATTGAACAGGGCGGCACCACGCTGCGTGATTTTCTGCAAACCGACGGTAAGCCCGGTTATTTTGCTCAGGAATTACAGGTATATGGTCGGGCTGGCGAGCCATGCCGTGTCTGTGGCACGCCAATCGTCAGTGGGAAGCATGGGCAACGCAGCACCTTCTGGTGTCCGCGCTGCCAGCATTAAGGCTGCGCCAGCTTGCTGAGCAGCGCCTGATGGACCACGGCAGGCAGAAATGCCTGCACATCCCCCTGGTGACGCGCCACTTCTTTGACCAGCGAAGAAGAGACAAACGAGAACCCTTCCGACGGCATCAAAAACACGCTTTCGAGGGTGGGGAGCAGATGGCGATTCATTTGCGCCAGCTGTAGCTCATATTCGAAATCAGACACCGCTCGCAGACCACGTACCAGCACGTTAGCCTGCTGCGCTTTGGCAAAGTTTGCCATCAGGTCGCTGAAACCAATCACCTCAACATTACCCAGATGAGCCGTGACCTGGCGTGCCATATCAACACGCTCATCAAGGCTGAACAGCGGTTTTTTACTCGGGCTGGCGGCAATCGCGACCACGATGTGGTCAAACATCTGTGCTGCGCGCGTGACAATATCCATATGGCCGAGAGTAAAGGGATCGAAAGTGCCGGGGTAAATCGCTTTGGTGCTCATACGCGGCCTTGTGTTGAGGTGTGATGCAGCGCCCAGAGCGCCGAATATTTGTTGAAGGTGTACTGTGCGTTGACCACCGCCAGAATCCAGCCTTGTTTACCATCAAGGAAACCTGCACGCAGCAGCAGGGTTTTCAGGAAGGCGCCCAATGTATGGCTAAAGATGGAGAACAGCCCGCACCGTTTACCACGCTGAAAACGCTCCTGCGCCCAGGCTTCGGCATAATTCAGCTGCTTACGCTGGAACGCCACCAAATCGCGGCAGGTGAGATGCTGTAAATCACCCGGCAGGACGACCACGGGTGCGCCCTGGGTTTCCAGCGACTCATGCACCAGATTGTCGTTGTAGCTCAGATGGCGTGGATAGAGACGCATCACGCGATCCGGATACCAGCCGCTATGGCGCATAAAACGCCCAAGAAACAGGTTGCTGCGGCTCAGGCTATAAACGGTGTTTGCCGGAGGTTGTTGCAGAACCTGCTCGATAGCACTGCGCAGCGGCGCGGTGACACGCTCATCGGCATCGATCATCAGAATCATATCGCCGCTGGCTTTCGCCTGTGCACGCTGACGTTGTTTGCCAAACCCGGCCCAGGCTTCGGCCTGATAAACCTGCGCACCGTGCTGGCGGGCGACGTCTGGGGTCGCATCATGGCTACCGGAATCCAGCACAATGATCTCATCCGCCCAGCTAACGGAGGCCAATGCCTCCGGCAGCAATGCAGCTTCATTTTTAGCGATCATTACCACGGAGAGGCGTTGGCGTTGCGACATTAGTGGGCTCGCGGCGGTAAATGGGGTTCGAGTAACTGTAGCAGACGCTGTAATGCGCCCTGGTTTTGGTGCAGCACTTCCACCGCGTGGCGGCCATAATAACGGCGGTAGTCATCATCCTGTAGCAGGTTGGCGACCTCTTTCTCCAGCGACACGACATCAGTAACCGTAATCAGCCCCTCGGCCTGTTGCAGCCTGGCGCAGATATCTTTGAAGTTCCAGATGTGCGGACCCATCAGGACCGGAATAGCGTGAGCAGCGGGTTCGAGTGGATTATGCCCGCCACGTTCCACCAGGCTGCCGCCAACAAAGGCCAGATCGGCAATGCCATACAACAGCATCAGTTCACCCATGGTATCGCCAATCACCACCTGGGTAGCGCTGGATGGGATTTCGCCGCTGCTGCGCAACGTAAAGCTGAAACCGCGTTTTTGCGTCAGTTCACAGGCATCTTTAAAACGTTCCGGATGACGTGGCACCAGAATCAGTAGCAAATCAGGGAACTGCGCCAGCAGACGGCGATGTGCATCAAGCACAATCGCTTCTTCACCATCGTGGGTGCTGGTGGCGATCCACACCGGACGACGCGGTGCCCACTGACGACGCAGTGTGACAGCTTTGGCAGCCAGTTCTGGTGTGACGGAAATATCAAACTTTAGGCTACCGGTCACCGCGAGATGCGAGCGCTTCAACCCAAGGCTGAGAAAACGGTCACCATCTTCTTCATTCTGCGCAGCAATCAGCGTGATACTTTGCAGCAGGTCGCGCATAAAGCCACCCAGCTTCTTGTAGCCTTTGGCGGAACGTTCGGACAGACGTGCGTTGGCAATCACCAGCGGAATCTGGCGCTGATGCAGAATACGAATAATGTTCGGCCACAGCTCGGTTTCCATGATGATCACCAGCCGTGGGTTGATCGTATCAAGGAAGCGATTGATGGCACCCGGCAGGTCGTACGGCAGGTAGACGTGATGCACGTCTTTACCAAATGCCGATTGTGCGCGCTCTGAACCCGTCGGGGTCATGGTGGTGACGGTGATCGGCAGGGTCGGATAGCGGTGACGCAGCGCACGCACCAGCGGAACGGCGGCGAGGGTTTCTCCCACCGAGACGGAATGCAGCACAATACCGTTCGGCTCGACCTTGCCACTGCAATAGCCATAGCGTTCCGCCCAGCGCTTACGATAGGCCGGGGCTTTTCGACCGCGCAGCCACAGGCGCAGCCAGATAAAAGGCTGGATCAGATAGAGCAGGGCTGTGTATAGAGTCGTCATAGTTATCGTTACGACAGGTTCGCGTCAAAAAGCATAAGAAATCAAGATGGCGGCATGTTATCAGAAACCGGGTGCCTGCTCATACCACTTCATCAAACCGGCTGTAACACTTGCTGATAAAGCGAGGTCAACGCCTGTGCCAGACGTTTTGGACCATAAGGTTCAATTCTGCGGCGTGCGGCCTCACCCAGCGCGGAATTCTGCGAAAGGGAAGGTATCGCCAGCACCGCCTCATTTAATGCCTTGATATCCAAAGCATCACAGACGAAGCCTTCCTGACCTGCTTGGATAAATTCGGCACCACCGCAGCCGGTGCTGGTAATCACCGCCAGGCCACAGGCCATCGCTTCCAGCACCACATTCGGAAAAGGGTCATAGAGCGTTGGCAACAACAGCGCATCGGCGGCATGGTAAAACGGCTGCACATCCTGCTGCACACCAACAAAACGCAAACGATCGAGACAGTTCAGCTGATTCGCCAGCTGTTGATACCGCGTCAGCTGTTTGTCCTGGCCGACCACAATCAGGTAGCGATCGCTACGTGCGACAGCCTCAATCGCTGCCTTTAACCCTTTGCGTTCAAAACCGGAGCCGACGTAAATCATCACCGTGGCATCTTGCGGCAGATTCAGCTGCTGGCGTGATGCGTGACGTTGCGCTTCGGTCGCGGGCTGAAAGCGCTGGCTATCAATCGCGTTGTGAATGACATGAATCTTGCGGGCATCCAGCGTGAAGCAACGCAAAATGTCCTGCTTCACCATCTCCGAGTTACAAATCACCGCCTTTAGCGACGGTGCATTGAACATCTCACTTTCCGCCTGTAACACATAACGATGATAGGGGCTTAACGTGGCGCTCAGCCGCTGCCAGCCTGAGACGATGCGCGCCCGCTGCTCCAGCCAGACACGGTGTACGCCATCCCCGGCGCGAAAGATATCGCATCCGGCAATGCGCTCATGGCTTTGCACAATATCAAACTTTTCCCGCTCCCAGCAGGCTCGTGCCGCCCGGGCAAAGCCCCGCTCGCGTGAAATCCGCCCGAATTTTGCCGGATTACAAATATGCAGATGCCATGCCGGATTGGGCGTACCTTGCCAGCTGCGGGTGATGATATTCAGATCGAGTTGTTCACTGTCGAGGGCTTCCAGCGCGCGTGAGATAAAACGCTCGGCACCGCCATCCGGACGATACTTCTGGCGGACAATCGCCAGGCGTAACTTAGTCATGCAAAAAGCTCCTTGCGGCGGCGACGACATCAGCAACCGGGATCGCCGACAAATAGCGCTGGTCGGTTTTGGTATTGATCGAGTCAGGGTCAGGCAGGGGGCCATAATCACCGGCCCAGATGACGCGATTGTTATTACCCCAGGGACGCCAGAACTGCAATTTCGTCGGACCAAACAGCGCCAGGCAGGGCGTCTGTAGCGCCGCAGCCATATGCATTGGCGCAGAATCGACGCCAATAAACAGCCGGGCACCCGCGATTAACGCAGCCAGCTGAGGTAAAGAGAACTGGCCAGCCAGCGACACGATGTTGTCGTTCTGACACAGCGACTGAATACGTTCAATCATCGCCAGCTCTTTTTTATCCGGTGCAGCGGTTAGCACGATGGTGTGGCCGTCAGCAGCCAGCGTGTCGACCATCTGAGCGACTTTCTCATCATCCCAGCATTTGAATTCCCAGCGAGAAGTGGGCTGTACCACCACATAAGACGCGCTGACCTGATGCTGAGCCAGCATCTGCTGCACTTTTTGCTGGTCGGCGGCGCTGAAATGCATCGAGGCTGTAGCGCCTGCGGAATTGATGCCGAGCGGAGCCAGCGCCGACATATTCTGTTCTACGGTGTGTAATGTGCCGTGGTCGGCGGTGCTGACCAGCTGGTTATGGCACCAGCGCCAGAATGCATTATCGCGTTTGTTAAAGGCGAAACCGATGCGTACCGGAGCGCCGGAAAAAGCGGTGATGATGGCACTGCGCCACTGATCGGCGAGATTGATCACCAGGTCATAATGACAGGTCCGTACCGCTGAAATCAGCGCCATCTCATGGCGTAACTTCTGCCATCCGCCCTCTTTTTTCCAGTTACGATCGATAATATGCAGCTGACGTATGGCGGGGTGCGCTTCCAGCATCGGGCGCGTTTCTTTGTAGAGCAGAACGTCGATGTTGGCCTGCGGATAACGCTGCCGGAGAGCATTAATCGCAGGGGTGGTCAGCAGCATATCACCATGATGGCGCAGCTTAATTAGCAGAATGTTTTGGGGTGCAAAGTGGTCTGGAATCGGGCTTGCCATACTCAAATGATCTCAGAATTCAGTGAGCTGATTGTAGGGCAAACCCCCCAGGGGTGAAAGTCAGGCGCGGCGCTTATTTCTCTCGCCAGCGATAAATACGGCTCAGCCACAACAACAGTTGATACCATTGTTTTATGCCGCGCGCATTGCGCAACATCCGTTTGTGCGTTTGGGTGGCGAAGAGGTCATGAATAATTGCCTGACGTGCACTCGCTTCTGGCTCGCGCCTGATGCTATGGCAGACGCTCAGTGCTTCATGGGTGATCTGATAATGAAACGCCGGGTAGATTCTCACCTTATGCTGGTAACGCGCATTGATCTCCTCCAGCATCCTGGCAATTTTCAGGTAGTGACGTTGATAAGCCACATTGCGTTCACCGGTACGTTTACGATTGCTGATTGAGGCATCGTGCATGTAATAGCGGTACAACACCTGGTCGGTGTAGCGCACCCGCTGGGCGTTCAGCATAAATTCGGTGGTCCAGGGAATGTCCTGATGATGCAGGCCAGGTTCAAAAGTAAGCTGTTGTTGTTCGATTATTGCGCGGCGATAGATACCCAACCACACCACATGCAAATAACGATGGGTGTTCAGCGCCTTGCTGAGCCACTCCGGGCCGCTGAGTACCCCGGTGCTGGTCAGGCGGTCAAGCGGAATCAGTGGTTTGGTTTTCTGGCTGGTCTGAAAAAAACGTACGGCGTTACATTGGGCAGCATCAAGATTATCCTGTTCCGCCATCTCCACTAATGTCTGATACATCGTCGGATCCATGGTGTCATCAGCATCGGGAAAGGTGACATATTTACCGCGTGCAATAGCCAGCCCGGCATTACGGGCGCGTGATACGCCACCATTAGGTTGATGAATCACGCTGATATGCGGGTGCTGCTGTGCATAAGTCTCTGCACGCTCCCCGGAACCATCAGTCGAACCATCGTTGACAATAATGATCTCCAGACTGGTCAGAGTCTGGGCCAGCAGCGATTGTATAAACGTTTCCAGCATCTCACCGGCGTTATACATCGGGGTGATGATGGAAAGGACAGGGTTGTTTAGCGACATTGTTCGGTATTGTTTTAATGAATTATTAACGAAATCCTGACATTAATTATTACCAGGCAATTCAGAACTTATTGCACATTAATGGTCAAAAAGAGTTGGTCCCGAGGGTTTTCAGCATTTTGCGATCATTTCAGGGCCAATTTTCCGGGCGAAAGCAAGTTAACTCTGGGCAGTAACATGAAGAATATTTTAGTTATCAGGCGTGACAACATTGGCGACATGGTGTGCACAACGCCATTGCTGGAGGGTCTGAAGCAGGCCTTTCCCGACGCTAAACTGACCTTGCTGGTGAATAAAATCGCCGAGGATGTGGTGGACCATAATCCCAACGTTGACCGGTTATTTGTGTATAAAAAGGCGAAACATCGCGGCAAAAACGAAACGACGCTGGGCGTATACTGGCAACGCGTCAAAATCATGCTCGCCTTGCGTAAAACCCGTTTCGACGCCACGATCCTGGCAAACCCGGTGCCCTGCAAATACAGCCTGCGGCTGGCTAAAATGGCCGGTGCGCACAATATTATCGGTGCCGCCCAGGCGGATGCCGTGCTGGATCATCCTTTCCAGAAACAGGACTTTCATGGTACTCACCAGGTGGAACACACCTATTCCTACCTTTCCGCGTTAACCCAGGACGCGCCTGAAGTGCCACAGGTGAACCTTTATCTTTCTGATGCGGAACGCGCACAGGCAAGCGCGCGGGTGGCGCAATTGCTGCCTGGTGCGGGCAAAACCTACGGCGTGCACATCAGCAGTCGTAGCCCGAAACGACGCTGGCCTGTCGCTGCCTACGCAACCTTTATTCGTCAGTTGCTGGAAGATGAGCAGGCACGCGTGCTGCTGTTCTGGTCCCCGCAGGGGGCGCTGGATCCCAACGATAAAGGTGATGCTGCACGGGCTGATGAGCTGATGCAAATGGTGGATTCCCCGCGACTGGCACGTTATGCCACGGCTTCGATTCGTGAATTGATCGCTGGGTTTGATGGTTGTGAGCAAATTTTATGCAGCGATGGCGGCCAGATGCACATCGCGGCTGGATTGCATAAAAAGCAGGTGGTGTTTTTTGGCGATACCAACGCACAAATCTGGCATCCGTGGTCGGGTGAGTATGAAATCATGCAGACCGCTTCGGGCGAATGCAGTGATATCTCGCCGGAAACGGTCTGGCAGGCCTGGCAGCGCCTCGCGCTGCGTTAACGGGCGGCTAGATCGACATACTGACGGCTGATGGCCGTCACGTCGTACAGGCTGAGTGCCTGTTCATTAATTGCCGGTAAATGGTCGTAAACCTCGACCATTTTACTGGCCAGTGCCTGAGCATCGATCGGCGTCAGCATATCCGCCATCCCCGCTTTCACCAGAATCTCTTCCGGGCCACCCGGGCAGCGCGTACTGATCACCGGTGTGCCGCAAATCAGCGATTCAACAATCACGTTGCCAAAGCCTTCGCTGTCAGAACTCATCACCATCAGACGCGCATGTTTGATGTACGGGAAAGGGTTGGACTGAAAACCAAGGAACAGTACGCGATCGGCGATATTCAGTTTCTGCGCCAGTTGTTTGGCGGCGGCAATACGTTCTTCCGTACCGGTGCCCAGCAGCACCAGTTTTGCCCGGTCAGCAAGGCCTGATTGGGCAAAGGCTTCCAGCAGACGGTCCTGACGTTTTTGCGGGTGAATACGCGCTACGTTGATCAGATAGTCAGTACCTGCCAGATCACAGGGTTCATCCGCGCGCTGGCGCAGTGCCTGTAAATCGAAGGGGTTGTTAATCACTGCGGTTTTTGCGGTGCGTACCCCCATCACATCCACCAGGTCGTCCAGCACGGCCTGGGAAACGGCGGTGATATTGCGGCCATGGTAAATGCTCGCCATCTTCTGTTTTTTGAACCAGTAATTCAGCCCCTTACGATGGCCGAGATAGGTTGATGACAACACACCATGAATGCAGAACCATAAACGTGAACGATCGATGGCCTGGCTACGCGCCACAATGCGGTCGGTTTTATGCAGGTTGGAGATGATCAGGTCATATTTGCCGTTTTGCGCTTCATCCTGGCGTAAAACGTCATCCAGTTTTCTGGCGCGGCGTGACAACTCAGTCAGCTTACGCCACGGGGCTTTGCTGTGCTGGGTGACGACGCGGTACTCGACACCTTCCGGCAGGGCATAGGCGCAGGTTTCAGCCAGCGAGTAGAGGGTGACATGATGCCCCATTTTATGAATCGATTCGCTAAGGGTCAGCACCACTTTCTCTGCGCCGCCGCCCGGTAAACCATCAATAATCATTAAAATGCGCATGTCACATCCAGACTGAATTGCTAAGTGAAGCGCCCTTTATACCGTTTAGGACGGCAGGGCGCTATCGCTGGTGATAATTAATCCCAGCTCAGTATCACTTTGCCTGAGTGGCCGGAACGCATCTCATCAAAGCCCTGCTGGAAGTCGTCAATAGGGAAACGATGAGTGATGATGGGTGTCAGATCGAGGCCGGATTGGATCAGTGCTGCCATTTTGTACCAGGTTTCAAACATCTCACGACCGTAGATCCCTTTGATAAACAGCCCCTTGAAAATCACCAGGTTCCAGTCAATCGCCATCTCCCCCGGCGGGATACCGAGCAGCGCGATACGGCCACCGTGGTTCATTACGTCCAGCAGACTGCGAAAGGCAGGTGGTGCGCCAGACATCTCCAGCCCGACATCGAAGCCTTCGGTCATCCCCAGTGAGGCCATCACTTCATGCAGATTCTCCTGTGCCACATTTACTGCGCGCGTCACGCCCATGTTACGCGCCAGGCCGAGGCGATATTCGTTGATGTCGGTGATCACCACATTGCGTGCGCCGACATGCTTACACACGGCGGCAGCCATGATGCCTATCGGACCCGCACCGGAAATCAGCACATCTTCGCCCACCAGATCAAACGACAGTGCGGTATGCACCGCATTGCCGAAGGGATCGAAAATGGCCGCCAGCTCGTCGGAGATGTTGTCCGGGATTTTAAAGGCATTGAAGGCCGGAATGACCAGATACTCGGCGAAGCATCCCTGACGATTAACACCCACGCCGACGGTATTGCGGCACAGATGGGTGCGTCCGGCACGGCAGTTACGGCAGTGACCGCAGGTGATATGACCTTCGCCCGAGACGCGGTCGCCGATGGAGAAACCTTTCACTTCCTGCCCGATGGCCACCACTTCGCCAACGTATTCGTGGCCTGTGATCATCGGTACCGGGATGGTTTTCCGTGACCAGTCATCCCAGTTGTAGATATGGATATCGGTACCGCAAATCGCGGTTTTGCGGATTTTTATCAGCAGGTCGTTATGGCCAGGTTCCGGAATCGGCGCATCGGTCACCATCCAGATGCCTTCTTCCGCTTTTAATTTCGCGAGTGCTTTCATTCCCGGCTCCTCAGGCGATCACGCCCAGCTGCTGACCAATACGGGTAAAGGCCGCTACCGCATGCTCCAGCTGTGCCTGGGTATGGCCGGCAGAAATCTGGGTACGAATACGTGCCTGGCCTTTGGGTACGACCGGATAGAAGAAGCCAGTCACGTAAATGCCTTCGCGTTGCAACAGGCTGGCAAACTCCTGTGCCACCTTCGCATCGCCAAGCATCACCGGAATGATGGCGTGATCGGCACCCGCCAGGGTAAACCCGGCGGCGGTCATTTGTTCGCGGAAATAGCGCGCGTTTTCCCACAGACGCTGGCGCAGGCCATCGCCTTCACTCAGCATTTCCAGCACCCGCAGCGAAGCTGCCACTATCGCCGGGGCCAATGAGTTAGAGAACAGATAAGGGCGTGAACGCTGACGCAGCCACTCCACCACCTCTTGTTTCGCGGCGACATAACCGCCTGATGCGCCGCCCAGTGCTTTGCCCAAGGTGCCGGTCAGAATGTCGATGCGATCCATCACGTGGCAATACTCATGGGTGCCACGCCCACAGGCACCGACAAAACCGACGGCGTGTGAATCATCGACCATTACCAGCGCATCAAACTCATCCGCCAGGTCGCAAATCCCCTGCAGGTTGGCAATCACGCCATCCATTGAAAACACGCCATCGGTGGCGATCAGGATATGGCGTGCGCCCTTGTCCCGCGCTTCCTGCAGGCGTGCACGTAATTCGTTCATATCATTGTTGGCATAGCGATAACGCTGCGCTTTGCACAGGCGAACGCCATCAATGATCGACGCGTGATTGAGCGCATCGGAGATGATGGCATCTTCCGCGCCGAGCAGCGTCTCAAACAGGCCACCGTTGGCATCAAAACAGGAGGAGAACAGGATGGCGTCTTCCATACCAAGGAAATCGGCCAGTTTGCGTTCCAGCTGCTGGTGGATATCCTGGGTACCACAGATAAAGCGCACTGAGGCCATGCCGAAACCGTGGGAATCCATCCCTTCTTTAGCCGCCTGAACCAGCGTCGGATGGTTCGCCAGACCAAGATAGTTATTGGCGCAAAAATTGATGACCGTCTGACCCTGAGCAACGCTGATTTCCGCCTGCTGTGGCGAGGTAATGGTTCGTTCCTGTTTGAACAATCCTTCCTGGCGTGTTGTCTCAAGTTGCTGCTGGATTTGCGAATAGAATTGATCGGACATGATTCTGCTCCTCAGATAGCAAAACTTTGGCACATATTACTGATCGAAAAGCGGTTTAACGACGTTTCAGCCAATGAAATCTCCGTTTTGCAGCATAGTTCACGCTGCGGGTGGGAAATATGCCGGGCTTACGGAGTCATCTGGCTGTCTGGTGCGGGCTGAAATGTTATGATGATAGATATCCGTGGGTGAAACCTCCTGTTTCCCCCAACTGTTTAAAGGCAAAGCACATGATTATCGTAACGGGTGGCGCTGGCATGATTGGCAGCAACATCGTCAAGGCGTTGAACGATCGCGGTCATACCGACATTCTGGTAGTGGATAATCTGAAGGATGGCACCAAGTTCGTGAATCTGGCGGATCTGGACATCTCTGATTACATGGATAAAGAGGAATTCCTCAGCTACATCATGTCCGGTGAAGATCTGGGGCCGATCGAAGCGGTATTCCATGAAGGTGCCTGCTCGTCCACCACCGAGTGGGATGGCAAATACATGATGGATAACAACTATCAGTATTCCAAAGATCTGCTGCACTTCTGCCTCGATCGTGAAATTCCGTTCCTGTATGCCTCTTCCGCAGCCACCTACGGCGGCCGCAATGACAACTTCATCGAAGAACGTCAGTACGAGCAGCCACTGAATGTTTATGGCTACTCCAAAATGTTGTTCGACCATTATGTGCGCCAGATTCTGCCGGAAGCGGACTCACCGGTATGTGGTTTCCGTTACTTTAACGTCTACGGTCCACGTGAAGGCCATAAAGGCAGCATGGCGAGCGTGGCTTTCCATCTCAACACGCAAATCAGCAATGGCGAAAACCCTAAGCTGTTTGAAGGCAGTGACGATTTCCGTCGCGACTTTATCCACGTTGATGACGTTGCCGCCGTGAATCTGTGGTGCTGGGAAAACGGTATCTCCGGCATTTACAACTGCGGTACCGGTCGTGCGGAATCTTTCCAGGAAGTGGCTGATGCGGTGCTGAAATTCCATCAGCAAGGTGAGATTGAATACATCCCGTTCCCGGACAAGCTGAAAGGCCGTTACCAGGCATATACCCAGGCGGATCTGACTAAACTGCGTGCCGCAGGTTATGACAAACCGTTCAAAACCGTGGCCGTTGGTGTTGCGGAATATATGGCCTGGCTGAACCGTAACGCATAAGGAAATCGGCAGCAGCGATGAAAATTCTGGTTATTGGCCCGTCCTGGGTCGGCGATATGATGATGTCGCAAAGTCTCTATCGCACGCTCAAGGCTGAGCACCCTGAGGCTGTTATTGATGTCATGGCACCCGCCTGGTGCCGTCCGCTGCTGTCACGTATGCCGGAAGTGAATCAGGCACTGGCGATGCCGCTCGGTCATGGCGCACTGGCGCTGGGTGAGCGTCGCCGTCTGGGCAAAACCTTGCAGGCCAGCGGTTACGATCGCGCCTATGTGCTGCCGAACTCCTTCAAATCGGCGCTGGTACCGTTTTTTGCCGGTATTAAACGCCGTATTGGCTGGCGTGGGGAGATGCGCTACGGTGTGCTGAATGATGTGCGTGTGCTGGATAAAGCCGCGTTTCCGCTGATGGTTGAGCGCTACGTGGCGCTTGGCTACGATAAACCCGTTGCTGCGGCGCAGCAGTTGCCGCAACCCTTGTTGTGGCCGCAGCTCCGGGTGGAGGAAGAAGAGAAGCACATGACGGCTGCACAGTTTGCGCTCTCTGCCGACCGTCCAGCGATTGGCTTCTGCCCGGGTGCGGAGTTCGGTCCGGCAAAACGCTGGCCGCATTATCATTATGCCGCGCTGGCAGAACAGCTGATCGGTGAAGGTTATCAGGTGGTGCTGTTTGGTTCGGCCAAAGATCGCGAGACTGGCGATACCATTATTCAGACTCTGCCCGAGGTGGCACGTACGCACTGTAAAAACCTGGCGGGTGAAACGCAGCTGGAGCAGGCGGTCATTCTGCTGGCGAACTGTGCTGCGGTGGTCAGCAATGACTCCGGTCTGATGCATATTGCGGCCGCACTTAACCGCCCGCTGGTGGCATTGTATGGCCCCAGCAGCCCCGATTTCACCCCGCCACTGTCGCATCAGGCTCGCGTTATTCGCCTGATCACTGGTTATCACAAAGTCCGCAAAGGCGATGCCGAACAGGGCTATCATCAAAGCCTGATCGACATTCAGCCCACGCGCGTGCATCAGGAATTAAGCGCTTTGCTCAACGCGGCGCAGGAGTAAACATGCACGTCCTGATTGTTAAAACTTCTTCTATGGGCGATGTCCTGCACTCACTGCCTGCGTTGACCGATGCAATGCAGGCGATTCCTGGCATTCGTTTTGATTGGGTTGTGGAAGAAAATTTTGCCCAAATCCCGGCGTGGCATCCGGCAGTAGATAAAGTGCTGCCAGTGGGGATTCGTCGCTGGCGTAAGCATTGGTTCGGTAGCCAGCAACGCGAAGAACGCGTGTTGTTTAAGCGTGAGTTACAGGCGCGCGAGTATGACGTGGTGATTGACGCACAGGGGCTGATTAAAAGCGCTGCGCTGGTCACCCGTCTGGCTAAAGGGGTGAAACACGGGCAGGATAGCCGCAGTGCTCGTGAACCCTTTGCCAGTTGGTGGTACGACAAACGCCATGAAATCAACAAGCAGCAACATGCGGTAGAACGTACGCGTGAATTGTTCGCGAAAAGCCTCGGCTATGAAAAACCTGCTACTCAGGGGGATTATGCAATTGCAGGGCATTTTCTCACGGAGCTTCCGGCAGATGCTGGGCAGTATCTGGTGTTTTTGCATGCAACAACGCGTGACAACAAACATTGGCCGGAAACTCACTGGCGTGAGCTGATTGAATTAGTGCAGCCAACCGGGCTACGCGTGAAGTTACCCTGGGGGGCTGAGCATGAACATCAACGCGCTCTGCGCCTTGCTGAAGGCTTTGACCATGTTGAGGTGCTGCCGCGCCTGACGCTGGAACAGGTTGCCCGTCAACTGGCTGGTGCGCGTGCTGTAGTGTCAGTGGACACGGGATTGAGCCACCTGACGGCAGCGCTGGATCGTCCAAATATTACGTTGTACGGTCCGACAGATCCGGGGCTGATTGGTGGATATGGGAAAAATCAGTTTAGTTTGAAAGCTGAGGATAATAATTTGTCTTCCGTTTCATCTGCTGTGGTATATGCCAGACTAAGCGAACTTCTCCAGTCATAAGTCAGTCAGCATCAATTCCAGCTCATTAATTTTTTATGGGCTGGAATCTATTTAACGGATCTTCAACTTAAGAATAAGATATTTTTTCTTTATGCTTAATCTGACGCTTGAGCTAAGGAAGAATTTCGAGGCTGATGTTTGACGCAGAATATCGTACATCGCATTCTGCGATGCTTCTGATAACTGTTTTTTATGTTTATATAATAACTGAACCACATGAATAGCGGTCAGATGACGCCAGTGACTGCCAAATTCAGCATCCATCATTAATAATGCTTGCGCCTTTAACTCAAGTTTCTCTGCCGATAATGCACTGGAAAGACTATGAGATTGCTTAATGTAAATATAAAAAGCTCGCTGGCAGAAATAGACATTGGCTGCTTTTTTCAATATCTCAGGAATTAGCGCGATATCTTCATAACAAAAAAAATCCGGGAAACATGAATTCCTGAATAAAGACTTATTGACTATTTTTCCGATAAAATGACCCTGGAATTTCTTGTGAATAAGAAATTCTTCAATGGCATTATCCTGGGTGATCTTCTTCGGGACTTTCCATTGCCAGTTGTCGAGCAGTGGAATCTCACCTTTGATTTCATAAAGGGGAGAAATAAGAATGTCTATGTCGTTGTTCTCGAGGAAATCTATTATGTTAGCTAGCGATTTTTCATAAACCAGATCATCACCATCGACCATGGTAATGTATTCACCCTGGCATTTATCAATGGCAAAGTTTCTGACTTTTCCGATATTTTTAAATTCTGTGCGATAATAAAACGTGTTCTCATTTTTATCCGAAAATTCACGCAGAATATTGCTGGTTCCATCGACTGAAGCATCATCAATAAGTATCAACTCACAAGAAGATACTTTGTTGCCAACCGCCAGAAGTATACTTTCCAGAGTTTTCTTAATATGCCCTTCCAGATTATGGGCTGTGACAACAATTGATAAAACCTTACTGTTCATAAAACATACCAGAACCTGTCGATGTTTATTACTTCTTCGAATTCGTAACTGAACTGAAGATGCCGTCATTCCATGAACATCTCTGAGCGATTTCTTTTTCCTCGTCGAAGTATAGCTAATATCATCGAGCCTGGAAAAAAAATTCGTATGATTCAGAGAACAATCTTACCCGTGAGATTGTTTCATTAGTTGAATTTCTGGGCGAAATTTTCTGAGAATTCGTTCAACCTGCTCTGTAACTCTCTCAGGTTTAATGACATCCATGAGATGGGCCAGATGATCCTGTGATTTCTGACGACCAATATAAATCATATGATGCAACTCTGGGTTTTGTAAGGCACCAGTAGCATAAGGGTTAGCGGTGACGAATAACCCCAGAGTTGGTGTTTTTACAGCCACGGCAATGTGCAGGGGGCCGGTATCTCCTGTCACCAACAGATCAAAATCATTAATCAGTGCGCACAATTCGGGCAGGGAAGTATCACCGACCCGATTAACTATACGATCATGATATTGTTCAGGGATCAGATTGAGAAAAGCTTCTGCTCTTCCTTTATCTCCTGGACCACCAATCAACACAAAAGATAAATGCGGAGAATGATCAAGTAGCTGTAGAGTCATGGCTGCAAAATTTTCGGGTGCCCAACAGCGTTCCGGCGTAGAAGCCCCAAGCTGCAAACCCACCGTAGGTGAAGGGAAAACCTTTTTTTCCGCGATCCGGAAGGGGAGCTTCATTTCTATATCAGTTATGTCACAGCCCAGAGCCTGAACTAATTGCAGTTTACGTTCAATAATATGGCCTTTGAATGCAATGATATAATCAATCAGCCATTTGTCACGCAGTGGCACATTATCCTTATAGTTATCCTTGATAATGTACTTTGCACCAGCCATGATCGCGGACAAATAATCATAAGGCTCATGCGAATGTAGCAATAATGCCAGCTCGGCCTTGGGGTGGGATTTTAATTGCTTCAGCAAGCCGGGGATGGTGATGGCTTTATTATTCCAGAATACCAGGTTATCCCAGTCATCACCCTCCTGGAGAAACTCAGCGAATTTCTGATGGGCGATAAGTGTAATGATTGCATCAGGATAACGATTGCGAACAGCGCGAATCGCCGGAGTGTTAAAAAGAAAGTCGCCGAGTGCGGTGGTCGAGAAAATTAAAATGTGCGCAGGACGCAATGCTGAAAAATCGACGGATGTTTCAACCTGATGGCGTTTCACGAAATTGTGAATAACAATAGCCTTATCTAACAGCTTGGTTTTCCAGATCTTACGCATTGACTGACTCGTTTTTCATGCACTGATTATAATGAAACTTATTTGACCGGTTGATCTGGGTTAAGTTTCATTGCCGGCGATGCTGTTTGGGTATCGTTTAACCGCATTGACGATGCAATGCGGTCAGAAGAAAATTCTCCATTATCTGCGCGGCAATGGGAAGCCGCTCAGAACAAATTTGTCAGATTCCGGATAAAGGGACTTTGCTGAATGCTCTCTGCGAGCAGAGATACTGCCCGACTCTGTGGCACGGGTGGCAGCGGTTTGCTGGCCTTACAGACACCAGGTGCACGGAAATGAGGTACAGGAGTGGGCTGCGGTTTAGCTGGCCCGGACCCCTGATGTAACGGCTCATTCAGCAACTGGCTGGGACGCACCAGCGTGATATCCGCAGGCAATGTTGGCAGCATTTGCTGCAATACCCGCACGGTATTGGGATGAGGATGCCCGATGGCAATGGCATAGCCATCGCGCTGCGCCAGTTTCACCGCGCGGTTAAATTGTTCGCGAATCGCTGCATCATTCTGGCTGTCATCGAGAAAAACCCTACGCTTCAGTACTTTAACATGCGTTCCTTCAGCGGCCGGGATTGACTGGCTGTTGCCGATAGTCATGCTGTCGAGAAAGTAGAAATTGTACTGATTCAGTACCTGCATCACCTTCTGCATCCCCGGCAGGCTGGATGTCATTTTGCTGCCCATGTGGTTATTCAGCCCCACCGCATACGGCACTTTGCCAACCGCATCGTGGATAATGCGTGCAATTTCCGCACTGGACATCTCTGGCGTGAGCGTATCTTTCTCCAATGGCTGCTTGCTGAGAGGAGCCATTGGCAGATGGATAAGGACTTCATGACCACTCTGATGCGCTTTGGTCGCCATTTGTCGGGCAAAGGTGGCGTTTGGTAAGACGGCAACCGAGATGGCTGCGGGCATCTGCAACACTTTGTTCTCTTCAACCGGGCGATAGCCGAAGTCGTCAATCACAATGGAAAGTTTGCCCGCATGGGCGGAAAGTGACAAAAACAGGCCACACAACGCAGCCGGGAGTTTATGAGGTTGAAACAAAGCTTATCTTCCTAACCACGGTAGTGGGTTGACGGCTTGTCCCTGACGCCGGATTTCAAAATAGAGCGAAGGCGTGCCGCGGCCGCCGCTGGTACCCACCAAAGCGATAGGCTGTCCTGCCTTCACCTGGGCACCGACACTCACCAGCGCACTTTGGTTGTAGCCGTAAAGACTCATATCGCCTTTACCGTGTTCCAGTACCACAACCAGACCGTAGCCCTGCAGCCAGTCGGCCATCAGTACGCGTCCATCGGCGATGGCTTTCACTTCGGTTCCTTCTGGTGCGTCAATCACCAGACCTTTCCAGCGCAGTTCGCCTTGCATGGTTTCCCCAAAGCGATGCTCAACACGCCCGTGGACTGGCCAGACGGCCTGACCTCCGGGCCGACCCAGACCCCCGGTACGGGCCATCAGCTCACGCTCACTTTGCGTTGGCTGATAACTCGATCCTTTGGCTTTGGCCTGTGCCTGACGCTGACGTACTTTCTCCGCTTCACGCGCTTCACGCTCGGCTCTCTCTCGGGCCTCACGCTCCGCCTTGGCGATTTTGTCCTGCAGACGGCTCTCGTTTTCGCGCATTTCTACGAGGTCAGCCTGGTCTTTTTCCAGCGCACTTTCCAGTGCCGTCAGGGTTTTCTTGCGGGCAACGCTTGCAGATTCAAGTTTGGTTTGCTGCGTTTGCTGCTGTGCTAACAGACTTTTTTGCTGCTGCTGTTTGTCCTGCAACGACTGACGCTGTTCCGCGAGCTGTTGCTGCGTCTGTTTCAGGTCATCGATGTTCTTCTGACGTGCAGCATTAAGATAGCCAAAATAGGCCAGAATACGTTCGCTGCGTTGTGCCTCTTCGCCGCCCAGTAGCAGCTGTAAACCGTTGTGCTGACCCTGACGAAAGGCGGCATCAAGCTGCTGGGCCAGTAATTTTTCCTGCTGTGCCTGCTGTTTTTCCAGACGGACAATGGAGGCGTTGAGTTGGGCAATATCGTTGTCGAGGGCGCTGAGGCTATTGCGGGTTTCGCGCAGCTGGCGGCTAGCCTGAGCAATAACCTTCTCCTGGCTTTGCAGCTGGTCCAGCAGCTTACTGCGCTGCAATTTTTGCGCTTTCACGCTTTTCTCTTTTTCGGCGATATTTTGCTGTATGGATTTCAGCTGCGTTTTGCTGTCATCATCACTGTGGGCAATGGGCGGCAATAGCAGAGCGCCCGCGCAGAGCAGGCTGAGGGAGAATGTGGACCAGCGTGTTAACAACGGATGCGCTGGGCCGTTGTGACAGGTCCTTGTTGGTAAAACAATCGCTTTTCCCTTCATAGTCGCTAATTATTCCACGATGAACAGCCGCTTACCAGTTTCCCGGGCCGGGTTTTGCTTTTCCAAACATGTCTTCCCCAGCTTACAGGCAGAAACTTTGTCTTAATTTTGCGATTAGAACACTTTTTTTGGAAAATGACGCACAAATCGTAACTCTGACCCCTTAGCGACTGTACATGCTAGGTGGCGCAGGTATACTCAGAACCCTTGTTTTAGCTTATTAGCCCGGTCTGGAGTCGTTACCCCTCATGCAAGAAATTATGCAGTTTGCAAGCAATCACCCCATCCTCAGTCTGGCATGGGTTGTCTTACTCGTTCTGGTGATTGTAACCACCGTTAAAGGAATGTTCTCGAAGGTAAAAACCATCAGTCGCGGTGAAGCAACCCGCCTGATTAACAAAGAGGACGCGGTGGTGGTAGACGTTCGTTCGCGTGACGACTATCGCAAAGGACACATTTCTGGGGCGCTGAATGTAGCGGCGGCAGACATCAAAAAAGGTAGCTTTGGCGAACTGGAAAAGCATAAGTCTCAGCCCATAATTGTGGTATGTGCCACCGGGCAGAGCGCTGGCGAACCAGCAGCACAGCTGAGTGCCGCTGGGTTCACGCAGGTTTCGGTTCTGAAAGATGGCGTGAGCGGCTGGAGCGGTGAAAACCTGCCGCTGGTGCGCGGTAAATAATTCGCAAAGGTAACTGCATGGCTAATGTCGAGATTTACACCAAAACGACCTGTCCTTATTGCCACCGGGCGAAGGCGCTGCTTAATCAGAAAGGTGTGACGTTTCAGGAGATCCCTATTGATGGGGACGCGGTGAAACGTGAAGAGATGATTCAGCGTAGCGGCAGAACGACCGTTCCACAGATATTTATCGATGCGCAGCATATTGGCGGCTGCGATGATCTCTTTGCGCTGGATGGGCGCCAGGGACTTGATCCCTTATTACAGGCATAACTTAACGGCCACACAATTCTAACTAACAGGATTTAGTAACATGTCAGAACATAGCACCAACGAAATGCAGTTCCAGATTCAACGTGTTTACACCAAAGACGTCTCTTTCGAAGCGCCGAACGCGCCGCAGGTTTTCCAGAAAGAGTGGGAACCGGAAGTGAAGCTGGATCTGGACACCGCGTCCTCTCAACTGGCCGATGAAGTCTATGAAGTGGTGCTGCGTGTTACCGTAACGGCCAGCGTCGGTGAAGAAACCGCGTTCCTGTGTGAAGTTCAGCAGGCCGGTATTTTCACTATCAGCGGTATCGAAGGCACTCAGATGGCACATTGCCTTGGTGCGTACTGCCCGAACATCCTGTTCCCGTATGCGCGCGAATGCATTACCAGCCTGGTGTCTCGCGGTACTTTCCCGCAGCTTAACCTGGCACCGGTCAACTTTGATGCGCTGTTCATGAACTATCTGCAACAGCAGCAGGGTGAAGGCGACGCGCCACATCAGGATGCCTGATGACTACACTCAACGCTTCGATTAGCGTCATCGGTGCCGGCTCGTACGGCACCGCATTGGCCATCACGCTGGCCCGCAATGGTCACCCGGTTTTACTCTGGGGCCACAACCCGCAAAGCGTAGCGCAACTCCAGTCTGACCGCTGCAACACCGCTTTTCTGCCCGATGTTCCTTTTCCCGATAACCTCGTTCCTGAAACCGATTTAGCACAGGTGGTCAATGCCAGCCGTGATCTGCTGGTGGTGGTTCCGAGCCATGTGTTCGGTGATGTCCTGCTGCAGCTGAAGCCGCATTTACGTAGCGATTCGCGTATCGTTTGGGCGACGAAAGGTCTGGAAAAAGAAACCGGGCGATTGCTGCAGGATGTGGCACGTGAAATCCTCGGCGATACCATCCCGTTAGCCGTGATCTCTGGGCCAACTTTCGCTAAAGAGCTGGCTGCGGGTATGCCAACGGCGATTGCGCTGGCGTCAACGGATGCGCAGTTTGCTGACGATCTCCAGCAGAAGCTGCACTGTGGGAAAAGTTTCCGTGTGTATAACAACCCGGACTTTATTGGCGTGCAGCTGGGTGGTGCGGTGAAAAACGTGATTGCGATCGGCGCCGGAATCTCTGATGGCATCGGTTTTGGCGCGAATGCGCGCACCGCACTGATTACCCGTGGTCTGGCTGAAATGAGCCGTCTCGGCGCAGCGTTGGGGGCTGATCCTACCACCTTTATGGGGATGGCAGGCCTGGGCGATCTGGTGCTGACGTGTACCGATAATCAGTCTCGTAATCGTCGTTTTGGCATGATGCTGGGTCAGGGCGAGAACGTAGATGAGGCGCAACGCATTATCGGACAAGTTGTAGAAGGTTACAGAAACACCAAAGAAGTCAGAGCGTTAGCTTCCCGCGTTGGTGTGGAAATGCCAATAACCGAGCAAATTTATCAGGTATTATATTGCGAAAAATCAGCGCGAGAGGCAGCATTGAGCTTACTCGGCCGTGCAAGGAAGGACGAAAACAGCCAAAGCTGAAGCAGGATGCCCAGCGTCATCACCTGGAGCGCCCCATCAGGCGCTTTTTTTATCGGGAGAACACAGCAATGTCGTCTGAAGAGTTAGAACTGGTCTGGAACAATATTAAAGCGGAAGCCAGGGCACTGGCCGACTGCGAGCCGATGCTGGCCAGTTTCTTCCATGCGACATTGCTTAAGCACGAGAACCTGGGCAGCGCACTTAGCTACATGCTGGCAAACAAATTGGCTAACCCGATTATGCCTGCCATCGCTATTCGCGAAATCGTTGAAGAAGCCTATCGTGAAGACCCTTCGATGATCGTTTCTGCTGCCTATGATATTCAGGCGGTGCGTCAGCGTGACCCAGCCGTTGATAAATATTCTACGCCTCTGCTGTATCTGAAAGGTTTCCATGCCCTACAGGCGTATCGTATTGGTCACTGGCTGTGGAAGGAAGGTCGCCGTGCGCTGGCGGTTTACCTGCAAAACGAAATCTCGGTCTCATTTGCTGTAGATATTCACCCGGCTGCAAACATTGGTCATGGCATCATGCTCGACCATGCCACCGGCATCGTGATCGGCGAAACGGCCATCGTAGAAAATGATGTTTCCATCCTGCAAAACGTCACCCTGGGCGGTACCGGTAAAACCAGTGGCGATCGTCATCCGAAGATTCGTGAAGGGGTGATGATTGGCGCGGGTTCAAAAATACTTGGCAATATCGAAGTGGGGCGCGGTGCCAAAATTGGTGCCGGTTCCGTGGTTCTTCAGCCGGTACCACCACATACCACGGCAGCAGGCGTACCGGCACGCATTGTCGGTAAACCTGCCAGCGATAAACCCTCAATGGACATGGATCAGCACTTTAATGGTACCGTTCCAGGTTTTGAGTTCGGTGACGGCATCTAGCTCTTGATCAGCGCGCCAGCATAATCAAGCTGGCGCCACGCTTCATATACTACGACTGAAACCGCATTCGACAGGTTCATACTGCGACTTTCGGGCATCATCGGAATACGAATTTTTTGCTCGGGTGGCAGCGCGTTAAGAATCTCTGCGGGTAGCCCCCGACTTTCCGGACCAAACACCAGATAATCGCCAGCCTGATAACGCACGGCACTATGCGCCGGGGTGCCTTTGGTGGTGAGTGCAAACAACCGCTGGGGCGCTTCAGCCGCAATAAATGCCGCATAGTTAGCGTGATGCCTGATGGCGGTGAATTCGTGGTAATCCAGCCCGGCACGTCGCAGCCGCTTATCATCCCAGGCAAAACCCAGAGGTTCAATCAGGTGCAACTGAAAGCCAGTATTGGCGCAGAGACGGATGATATTGCCGGTATTAGGCGGAATTTCAGGTTCAAATAAAACGATATTTAGCATAAGGCCCCCGGAAACGAGGGCCGAAGCATAACAAATTATTGGCGGGCGGAGTACAACGGCAGCCAGAGGGTCAGGCGCAGGCCGCCGAGCGGGCTGTCATCAGCTTTCACCCAACCGCGATGTTGCTGAACTGCCGTTTCGACAATCGCCAGCCCCAGGCCGGTGCCGCCTGATTCGCGATCGCGTGCCTCATCGGTACGATAGAACGGGCGGAAAATCTGCTCACGATCTTCCGGGCTGACGCCGGGACCATCATCATCCACATGTACGGTAATGCCCTCGATATCCACCGAGAAGCTAACGCTGATATGCGTATGCGAATAACGCAGCGCATTGCGTACGATGTTTTCCAGCGCACTCTCCAGCGCGTGTGGGTTGCCATATAACGGCCACGGACCCGGTGGATAAGGAACGTCCATACGTTTACCCATCTGCTCTGCTTCGAATTTGGCATCTTCCAGTACACCATTCCACAGATGGTTGGCCTTCATCGCTTCGCTGACCAGCGCATTTTTATGCTGGGTGCGTGACAGTACCAGCAAGTCGTTGATCATTCCGTCCAGTCGCTGGGCTTCCGTTTCAATACGTTCCAGTTCTTTGCCTTCACCCTGACGACGACGCAGTAGAGCGGTGGCTAACTGTAAACGGGTGAGGGGAGTGCGTAACTCATGGCTGATATCTGACAGCAGGCGTTGTTGTGCCGTCATCATGCGTTCGAGTGCGCTCACCATTTGGTTGAAACTTGAGCCAGCGGCGAGGAACTCTTGTGGTCCTGATTCCAGTTCCGGATGCTGCCGCAAATTGCCGCTCGCTACCTCATCGGCGGCATGTTTAAGCTTACGTGCCGGACGTGCCAGGCTCCATGCCAGCCACAGTAACAGCGGGGAGCTGATCAGCATGGTGACGATGAGTAATAGCAACGGGCGGTCAAACAGCAGATTGACGAAATCCAGTTGCGAGCTGGTGGCGGGGCGGATCAGATAAAGCTGGTAGTTATCTTCGCCATCGCGTACGGCAAAGGGGCCAACCATTTCTACCCGACCATATTTTTTCTTCTGCGGGTGATCGGCATTGTCGGACTGACCAATAAAGTTGCGGATAACCTGCATTTCGTTGTGCTGGGCGCCAATGACGCGCCCCTCACTGGTCACCAGCAATAGTCGCTGGCCTGGCGGAGCCCATTTCTCAATGGCGCGAAATAACCGACGCCACCACATCAAATCGTTGGGTGGGTCTTGCGCCAGTTCGGCTTCAACATGCTGCTCGATCATGATGCCCTGCCGCTGTTCACTTTCCAGCAACGAGGTCATCTGTCGAGAATCGAGTTTTGGCACCATCAACACCAGCATCAACACCAACGCCAGGGTAAGCCAGAAGATGGCGAAGATGCGGGTGGTCAAACTTCCAATCATGATGCCGAAACCATCAGGTAGCCACGTCCGCGCAGAGTTTTAAACCACGGATGACCATCACGACGTTCCGGTAATTTACGACGCAGGTTAGAGATATGCATATCGATGGCGCGGTCAAACGGCGTCAGACGCTTACCCAGCACTTCCTGGCTGAGATGTTCGCGTGATACCACCTGGCCAAGATGCTGTGCCAGCAGATAAAGCAGGGTGAATTCCGTGCCGGTCAGGTCCAGCGTTTCATTATCGAAGCTGGCTTCCTGGCGACCTGGGTTAAGTCGTAAACAATCGACTTCCAGCGTGGGTGAACTGTTGTCGTGCTGCTGCTGTTGCTCGCTCCAGTTGGAACGACGCAGAATGGCGCGAATACGCGCAACCAGCTCGCGATCGTTAAAAGGTTTAGGTAGATAGTCATCCGCGCCCAATTCAAGACCAAGGACGCGATCCAGTTCGCTGCCGCGTGCAGTCAACATGATCACCGGTGTCTGGTGTTGCTGACGTAACTCTTTCAGTGTGTCAATGCCGTTCTTTTTCGGCATCATGACATCCAGCAGTAACAGGTCTACGGTGTTGTCCAGTAGGTTGAGTGCCTGCTCGCCATCGCTGGCGACAATCACTTCAAAACCTTCCATCTCAAGCAGTTCTTTAAGCAGCGAAGTCAATTCGCGGTCATCATCAACCAACAGGATCTTATTCATTTTTTATTGCCCTCCGCAGGCAAAATACCGTGTTCCCATATCGTCAATCCAACGCTTTACGTAGTTTTACACCCCCTGACGGATGTTTGCAGCTGCCGCCGTACACTAGTCCTCGTTGAATCGCAAAACGGAACGAACTGGGAGTAAACGATGCGCAACTTAACCGCCGTCGTCATTGCCTCAGCGATGGTTCTCAGTCACGCCAGCGCAGGAGCAGCAGACACGACGACGATTGACGAGATGCATCATAACGGCGGATTGACGACAGGCAGTATGACGCAAAATCCGCAAAGCCACATGTTTGATGGCATTGAACTTACTGAGCAACAGCGGCAACAAATGCGAGACCTGATGCAACAAGCGCGACTCGAACGTCCCGCCGTCAGCGTTCAGGATATAGAAACTATGCATGACCTGGTCATTGCAGACAAATTTAACGAATCAGCCATCCGCCTGCAGGCAGAAAAAATTGCTCAGGCGCAAGTCGAACAAAACGTTGTGATGGCTCGGGTTCGTAATCAGATGTACCACCTGCTAACGCCTGCACAGCAAGCGACATTGCAGAAGAATTATGAGCGGCGCCTCAATGAAATGCGCAGGCTCTCAGAATTGCAGCCATCATCACCGCTGCAAGCAGTGAGTAGTACCAGCAGTAACCAGTAACATAGTATCCCTGTTTTCCTTGCCATAGACACCATCCCTGTCTTCCCCGCCATGACGGCGGGGTTTTTTTTGTCAAAAAATCACAAAAAAAATCAGCTGATGAGCTTTAGCCATCCACCCATGCGGGCTGGGCAGAAGCAACCGGAAAAGGGTTTTGCAGTGGATACTTCTGCGTGCAGGTACCATGCTTTACCTGTTGGAATCTTGATCTGTAACGTTGCAAAGTGGTGTGAATCTTACGGAGTGTACGAAATTCGAAAGTTTTTGCATAAAAACATAAGGACAATGCTTTCAGATAGCAGACAATTCTCTCTTTCCCATGCGCATTGATGACAAAAAGGAAGGATATGCCAATAAATATACCTAAATCACATTCTCCCTGGCCTACACAATCTACCCAGTCATCATCTTCAGTAGAGTTATTGGCCAAAAATCAGGTGGAAAAACTGGCTGAAGTTATAGATTTATGTAAAAAAGATAATATAGGGATAGTGCCAAATCATCTCGTTAAACTACAACGTTTGTCTCATGAGAAGAATACTATAATCGGTATTCGTCCGGTTGATATGATGGCAACGGATCTCATCGCAAGTGGATATCCGACAAAAGGATTCCACATAAAGGGAAAAAGTGCTGACTGGGGCCCGCAAACATCTTTTATCTGTGTTAAGCAGGAGCTAAGCAAGCTTGCCGATCGGCCAGATAAACAAGAGGGATTTAATAAGGAAGTGCAAGATTGCATGAGCAAAGGTTATGCTAATAAAGTTGTATTGGAAATAACAAAGGCGAGGCTGGATTTACTCGTCGAGAATAATTATATCAAAAATATAAAATATGGTGTAAACCGTCAACCTCTTGAGTTAGAGGCCTGTACGCCAAAAGGCGTCATGCATAAGTTTGAGTTGGTACCCGGATCAGATAAAGGATCCTGGCAGGTTATCTACAATGGCGAACCCGTTGAAGTTTTAGCCCCGGCTGGGTCGGGTCAAAAACCTCTTACCGCCGATTACGACCTTTTTATGATCGCACCGGCATTTGAGGATTATGGTGTTGAAGATAAATTATCTGTGCATGATGTGTCTCATCATATATTTAAAGAGAGAATGGATAGTTATACAACGCCTCATGAAAAACTACCTGGTAACTTAAAAAGTTCATATTTAAGTGAAGTTGAATTTTATGCGAAGGTAGATAAGAGTGTTGGTAATGTGTCGGTGCGCATTCGCAATATGATATCCAGTATTAATGAATGTCTGGTTGGCAACGGTGAACCGGTTGTGCATCATAGCACAGACACCTGTAATCCTTGGACAGATATTGAAGCAAACTTCCCAGCGGTCTTTACGCTGCCTAAATCCTTTGGCGATTTTGGCGAAATATGTGTGGTCAGGAATGTGGAAGAATTAAAATCTTTCGCGCAAAAGGCTAAAGACGAAGGTTATTATGTGCCATTAAATCCAGTTTGGGACAAAGAAATAACCGATATTCGGTCTTCGCGATTTATGGATGCGAAAAATTTCGCTATCCGGCATTGGAAACACAGATAACCATTAAGCCTCAGGCTATTAGCCAGATCTTTCCTGTCATCACGTCTGTTCAACCGCACGATACGAAAAATGGCGACTTTTATTGTCGCTGCAACACCATCCAGGCAGCGTTTACCTGCTAATGATAAACTTGAGCCATTCTGAGATTAAACGGGCGCACCATTGAACGTTGCCCGAAGAGGCCAAGGCATGGAACACTCCTACGCAAAGCTGGTGAGCCGTGCAGCGTTGTCTGCCACGGTGCTGGCATCGTTGTTGTTAATTGTTAAAATTTTTGCCTGGTGGTACACCGGTTCGGTCAGTGTGCTGGCGGGGTTGGTGGATTCACTGGTGGATATCGCTGCTTCGCTGACCAATTTGCTGGTGGTACGGTACGCCTTACAGCCTGCGGATGCCGACCATACTTTTGGCCATGGTAAGGCTGAATCCCTGGCGGCACTGGCGCAAAGTATGTTTATTTCCGGATCGGCGTTATTCCTGTTTCTTACCGGTATTCAGCATCTTGCCTCTCCCGAAATCCTGCGAGCTCCACTGGTCGGTATTGTGGTCACGGTGATTGCACTCTGTTCAACGCTGGTGCTGGTCACTTTTCAGCGCTGGGTGGTGCGGCACACCCGTAGCCAGGCGATTCGCGCTGATATGCTGCACTACCAATCCGATGTCATTATGAACGGTGCTATTCTCATAGCGCTCGGCTTAAGCAGCTATGGTTTTTCCCGGGCCGATGCATTATTCGCCTTAGGGATTGGCGTTTATATTCTGTATAACGCGCTGCGTATGGGGTATGAAGCGGTACAGTCACTGCTGGACCGTGCTTTACCGGAAGAGGAACGCCAGGCGATTATTGATTTGATCGCCAACTGGCCGGGCGTACGTGGTGCGCATGACTTACGTACCCGACAGTCTGGCCCGACGCGCTTTATTCAGTTGCATCTGGAAATGGACGACCATCTGCCGCTGGTGCAGGCACATAAGGTGGCCGATCAAATTGAACAGGCATTGCGTAGCAAGTTTCCTGGCTCCGACGTCATCATCCATCAGGATCCCTGCTCAGTTGTACCGGAAAATCAACAGGGTTTTTTCCAGTTTTAATAGTTTTAAATCATCGTGTTGCGGGATAAAAATGACGGAACGCTAACAACTCTGTAAAAAAATAGCGAAAACTTGTCTGACCTGAATCAATTCAGCAATCAGCCTTTGATATACTATCTCTCAACTATAAGGCCGTGCGATCGCGAGCTGGTCTCCGCAGGGGCACTGGCGGGAATAATCCTTAGTTTTGAACAATCCAGAGGTTGTCATGATCAAAAAAATCGGAGTACTGACCAGCGGCGGCGACGCCCCAGGCATGAACGCAGCCATTCGCGGAGTTGTACGTTCCGCGCTGAGTGAAGGACTTGAAGTTTTTGGCATCTACGACGGCTATCTGGGGCTCTATGAAGACCGTATGGTCAATCTCGATCGCTACAGCGTTTCGGATATGATCAATCGTGGCGGTACTTTCCTGGGTTCTGCTCGTTTCCCGGAATTCCGTAACGAAGAAGTTCGTCAGGTTGCCATCGAAAATATGAAAAAGCGCGGCATCGATGCGCTGGTGGTGATTGGTGGTGACGGCTCTTACATGGGTGCTAAACGCCTGACGGAAATGGGTTTCCCGTGCATTGGCTTACCGGGCACCATCGACAACGATGTCGCCGGTACTGACTACACCATCGGTTATTTCACCGCGCTTGAAACGGTAGTGGAGGCGATTGACCGCTTGCGTGACACTTCTTCTTCACATCAGCGTATTTCCATCGTTGAAGTGATGGGCCGCTACTGCGGCGATCTGACACTGGCGGCAGCAATTGCTGGTGGCTGTGAATTTATCGTGCTGCCGGAAATTCCTTATACCCGTGAAGAACTGGTCGCTGAAATCAAAGCCGGTATCGCCAAAGGTAAAAAACACGCCATCGTGGCTATCACTGAGCACATCTGTGATATCGACGATCTGGCGCATTACATTGAAGCTGAAACCAAACGCGAAACCCGTGCCACGGTTCTGGGCCACATTCAGCGTGGTGGTGCGCCTTGTGCTTATGACCGCATCCTGGCTTCACGTATGGGTGCGTACTCCATTGAACTGCTGCTGCAGGGTTACGGTGGACGTTGCGTAGGTATTCAGAACGAGAAGATGGTGCACCACGACATTATCGATGCCATCGAAAATATGAAACGTCCGTTCAAACGCGACTGGCTGGATACCGCGAAAAAACTCTACTAAATCTGCAAAATCAAGGCGCGTCAGGGAACGCGCCTTTTTTGTGCCTGCTCATATTCTCTCCAGTTATAACAGCTTATTTTTAATTCTTTAATCTGTGGATTAGTTTGTGTCAGTCTTGTTCTATAACGACTTCGGAGAGCAAGCAATGAACAAGTGGACTATTGGTGTCACCCTGTTACTGGCTTCAACCAGTGTTTTGGCAAAGGATATTCAGCTGTTAAACGTGTCTTACGATCCGACGCGTGAACTTTACGAGCAGTACAACAAAGCGTTCAGCGCCCATTACAAGCAGGAAACCGGTGATAACGTGGTGATCCGCCAGTCGCACGGTGGTTCAGGTAAGCAGGCTACCTCGGTGATCAATGGCATCCGTGCGGATGTGGTGACGCTGGCGTTGCAGTCTGACGTTGATGCCATCGCTGAGCGTGGTCGTATTGATAAAAACTGGATCAAACGTCTGCCTGATAACTCCGCGCCTTACACCTCGACCATTGTATTCCTCGTGCGTAAAGGCAATCCGAAGGGCATCCACGACTGGGCTGATCTGATTAAACCGGGTGTATCGGTGATTACGCCAAATCCGAAGACATCAGGCGGTGCGCGCTGGAACTATCTGGCTGCCTGGGGCTGGGCCCTGGATCAAAATCACGGCGATCAGGCCAAAGCAGAAGCATACGTCAAAGCGCTGTTTAAGAATGTTGAAGTGCAGGATTCTGGTGCGCGTGGCGCTACCAACACCTTTGTTGAACGCGGTATTGGTGATGTGCTGATTGCCTGGGAAAACGAAGCGTATCTGGCGGTCAACAAACTGGGTAAAGACAAATTTGAAATCATCACACCGAGCGAATCGATCCTTGCCGAGCCGACGGTGGCAGTGGTTGATAAAGTGGTCGATGAACGTGGCACCCGTAAAGTGGCAGAGGATTACCTGAAGTACCTCTACTCCCCGGAAGGACAGACCATCGCCGCGGAAAATTTCTATCGCCCGCGTGATGAAGCGGTGGCGAAGAAATTTGCCAGCACCTTTGCACCGGTAAAACTGTTCACTATCGATAGCAAATTTGGCGGCTGGGAGCAGGCGCAGAAAACCCACTTTGCCGATGGCGGCACTTACGATCAGGTTATGAAACCGTAATCGTTCTGCCAGTAAAGTATCACGGCCAGCCTTTGCTGGCCGTTTTGCTTTGGCGCGCGGCAAAAGTCCGTGACATTCATCATCTGCCAGGCGAGGATGCTGGCAGATGATGAACCGAGGGACCACGCTATGCAGGGCAGCCGTCGTACCCTGAATCTGATTACCTTGTTGCTTGCACTGTTGATTATCGGCTTAGTCCTGGCTGCGGTGCACTTCCAGAAAAACTCCAATGCCTTGTGGCAAATTATCAGCGAGAAATGCCTGCCTGGTATGACGCAACGCGGTGATCCTGCTCCCTGCCAGCAGGTGGATGTGGCAAAAGGCTACGTTACGCTGAAAGATCTCAACGGTCCGTTGCAGTATTTGCTGATGCCCATCGAAAAAATCACCGGTATGGAAAGCCCGATTCTGCTGAATCCGGCAACACCGAATTTGTTTGCGGATGCCTGGCAGGAGCGGAGTTTACTGGCGCAGCGCCGTGGTAAACCGATTGCCGACAGTGCGCTATCGCTGGCGATTAACTCACAATATGCTCGTTCACAAAATCAGCTGCATATTCATATTTCCTGTCTGCGGCCGGATGTGCGTCAGCGGCTGGATGCATTGGCTCCGCTACTCAGCGAGCAATGGCAAAGTGAAACGCTGCAAAAACATCGTTATCAGATACGCACCCTGACAGAGGCGCAGCTGGCGCAGCAAAGCGTTTTTATTCGTCTGGCATTAGAAGTCCCTGACGCACGTAGCGAGATGGGGAAATACGGCATGGCGCTGGCAGCGTTGCCGGATGGTCGCCTGGCGCTGATGGCGATTGAACGCAACTGGGTCAAACTGGAAAGTGGTTCGGCAGAAGAATTGCAGGATCATCGTTGCCAGATTCTGCAATAAAAAAGGCGGCTGTTAAGCCGCCTCGTCATGCATCAGAACGATTACGCGTTTTTCGCTGCGGCGGCAGCTTTCACAATCACCGCAAAGGCATCAGCTTTCAGTGACGCACCACCAACCAGCGCACCATCGATGTCAGGCTGAGTGAACAGTTCTGCGGCGTTTTTGTCATTAACAGAACCGCCGTACTGGATGATGACCTGGGCAGCCACTGCGGCATCTTTCTTCGCGATATGATCACGAATGAATTTATGCACGGCCTGAGCCTGCGCAGGCGTTGCTGATTTACCAGTACCAATCGCCCATACCGGTTCGTAGGCAATGACGACACCCTGGAAGGCTTCTGCGCCCTGAGTTTCCAGCACTGCGTCGATCTGACGTGCGCAGACTTCTTCAGTTTTGCCCGCTTCGTTTTCTGATTCGGTTTCACCAATACAAAGAACCGGTACCAGGCCAGCAGCTTTCAGCACAGCGAATTTCTTCGCGATAAATTCGTCGCTTTCTTTGTGATAAGTACGACGCTCAGAGTGACCGATGATGATGTATTTGGCGCCGATATCTTTCAGCATGTCAGCTGAAGTTTCGCCGGTGAAAGCGCCAGACAGATTGACGTCGACGTTCTGAGCACCCAGTGCAATGTGGCTACCGGAAATGGCATGTTTTGCCTGAGCAAGATAGAGTGCCGGCGGAGCAATCGCCACACCGCAGCCTTCAACACCAGACAGTTCTTTGCGCAAACCTGCGATCAGCTCGTCAGTCATATGCTTGCTGCCGTTCAGTTTCCAGTTACCCATAACCAGTGGATGTCGCATTCTTTCCTCCGCATAACGCGATTCATGAAATAGCACTGCTCTAAGGCAGCGATGTCTGCCAGACAGTATAGAGATCAAATATGTCGCTGGCTTTGCTTTTCGTCATTTTTGCCGGGGGTGATCAGGGTGTGGCAAGCGCCAGTTTGATCGGCTCTACAGCAAAGGTCAGGCCCTTATCACCGTTGTCCGCGACCACAAAACGCAGCGCCCCTTCATTACGGGAAAAATAGCGTGAACCTTTACCTGCGCTGAGCAGGGAATCGAGCTTTTTACGTCCGTCTTCAGGCGATAACCCGGGGGAGAAAAAGCGCAGCAGGGCGGTCATGTAAGCCATGGCCTTTTCCTGGGCATTCTTCTCATCCGGCCCTGGCACCGGCAGCCAGGTTACCTGTAGCGTTTTGATTTTACCGGTGCCTTGCTCCAGCGCCGTAGAGGCATACAGGGTTTCGCTGATTTTGCTGGCAGCCCGCGTCAGGTTGCTTTTATCGTCCTGATTATCGATGGAACGATATTCCATCAACGGCAGGTCAGGATTGGCGGCATTGTACTTTTCACGAAACTGCGCAATAGTCATATCAAAGGTGGGCGCACCAGGCAGTAAATAAGGGGCCGCAGGCAGATGGTCGCTGCGATCCTGCGGGGGTGCGTCTTCCGCCCAGACGGGAAATGTCAGTGCGAGGCTGAGTAGCAACGCGCCTGGCAGATTCTTCATTGCTTCGGTCCTAACCAATAACGTAGCCAACGATTAGAACGGTTTTTACCAGCGAAAGTCAAAACCCCGGCCTGGAAAAAACTCACATTATGCCGCCCATCAGTTACCAGTAATGTTCGCTGCTCATATGCCCGGGTTTGCGTTTGAAATGCTTGCGCATGCCGCGGTTATCTTTCAGCAATTGCTGGGTATCGCGCACCATTTGTGGGTTGCCGCACAACATGATGTGGCTGGTATCCGCATCCATCGGCAACCCTACTGCCTGTTCCAGTGCGCCGCTTTCAATCAGTGCAGGGACACGACCATGCAGTGAGCCAGACATCTCTTCACGGCTGATCACGGTCTGGATATGCAGCTTCCCCTGATAACGCTGCTGTAATTGCTGCATCAGTGGCAGGAAGCTGAGATCGGCGGCATAGCGCGCGGCATGGACCAGCACGATATTCTCGAAACGCTCCAGCCCTGCGCCCTGTTGCAGAATAGACAAATACGGGCCAATGGCGGTGCCAGTGGCCAGCATCCACAGTGTCTGGCAATCAGGAATCTCGTCCAGCACAAAAAAGCCTGACGCTTCTTTCGTCACCATCACCTGATCGCCCGGACGCAGCGCCTGTAACCTCGGGCTAAGCTTACCTTCTGGTACCGTGACCAGATAGAACTCGAGCAGCGCGTCATGTGGTGCATTGACGTAGGAATAAGCACGCTGCACGCGTTCACCGTCGATTTCCAGCGCCAGCTTGGCAAATTGTCCGGCGATAAAGGGATCGATGGGTGCCTGCACGCGCAGGCTGAACAGGGCATCGGTCCAGTTTTTGACTTCTTTCACTTCGGCATTGACCCACTCAGCCATGTTCACTCCTTATTGTTGATTTTTCAGACATGTCACTATCTTCGTCAGCCGCCGGGAAGATTTCCAGTCCCTGGCTGGGTAAATGGCTCTCAGCGACAAATGCAGCGCACTTAGCTTCAACTGTAGCGGGTGCTTTACAGGCTGGTGTCACAGCTTGACGAAGTCAGGCTAATTGCTTTGGTCTCCCCCCTCGCTTTGTCATCGAATCCTGATATTTTTGCCGCCATTCATAACAGGCAGCCTTTTTTACTGCTGTCTTTACTTTATTTCTCAGACAGACATTTTGTTCCATGTTGATATCTAAAACGGAAAATCGCCGCTTACTGTTGATGTTGATCGTGCTGGTGGCCGTCGGGCAGATGGCGCAAACCATCTATGTACCCGCGATGGCGGCCATGGCTGATGCTTTTAATGTGCACAGCGGGGCTATACAGCAGGTCATGGCAGGCTATCTGATCACTTACGGCGGATCACAGCTGATCTATGGCCCACTCTCCGATAGCATCGGGCGGCGGCCGGTGATCCTTGCTGGAATGACGATCTTTGCCTGCGGTGCCCTGATCGCGCTATTTGCTCCTTCGCTGCACATTCTGATATTAGGTAGTGCTGTCCAGGGGCTGGGTACGGGCGTGGCTGGGGTGATGGCCCGAACCATGCCGCGCGATCTTCACCAGGGGACGGCGTTGCGTCAGGCCAATAGCCTGTTAAATATGGGCATTCTGGTTAGCCCGTTGCTGGCGCCGGTTATCGGAGCCTTACTGACACAGCTGTTTGGCTGGCATGCCTGTTTTGCCTTTTTGCTGCTGCTGTGTCTTGGCGTGACAGCGGCAATGGCGCGCTGGTTGCCAGAAACCAGACCCGCCGAAACAGCGGCGACGCCCTTTCTGCGGCGCTATGCCACCTTACTCAGCGATGGCCACTTTGTCCGTTATTTGCTACTGCTGATTGGCGCGCTGGCGGGCATTGCGGTATTTGAAGCCAGCTGTGGCGTGCTGCTGGGTGGCGTGCTGGGACTGGATGGTTTGACGGTCAGCATCCTGTTTATCCTGCCGATTCCGGCCGCCTTTTTCGGTGCCTGGTTTGCCGGACGCGAACAAAAATCCTGGCACACGTTGATGTGGTACGGCGTGAACAGCTGCCTGCTGGCGGGATTGATGATGTGGGTACCGGCGTGGTTTGGTGTGATGAATATCTGGACGCTTCTGGTGCCTGCGGCGCTGTTTTTCTTCGGTGCGGGGATGTTGTTTCCGCTGGCGACGTCCGGTGCGATGGAGCCCTACGCGTGGCTGGCAGGTAGCGCCGGAGCGCTGATTGGCGGCTTACAGAATCTGGGTTCTGGCCTGGTGGCGTGGCTTTCGGCGATGATGCCGCAGCGTGATCAGTTCAGCCTCGGCATGTTGATGTTTGCCACCGCGCTAGTGATGCTGCTGTGCTGGTGGCCGCTCTCACGCCATCCCGAGAGCGGCAGGCAGACGGTTACAGGATAAACGGGTGCAGTGCCGCATCTTTACGATCCAGATAGTGGATCGACTGAATGCGGCGAATGGTGCGCGATTTACCGCGAATCAGCAGCGTTTCGCTGGTCGCGATATTCCCTTTACGCGTGATGCCTTTAAGTAAGTCGCCGGTGGTGATGCCAGTGGCAGCAAAAATTACGTTATCGTTGCGCGCCATCTGCTCCAGCGTCAGCACCTTACCTGCTTCAATCCCCATTTCGGCACAGCGTTGTAATTCCTGTTCGCCAAGGCGGCGATTTTCTTCGCTGTCACCTTTCACCTGGTGACGCGGCAGCAGGCGTGCCTGCATGTCGCCATCCAGCGCGCGAATCACCGCCGCAGAGACCACCCCTTCCGGCGCACCGCCAATTCCGTACAGCACATCCACTTCACTGTCGGGCATGCAGGTGAGAATGGATGCCGCGACATCACCATCCGGAAAGGTAAAGACCCGCACACCGAGTTGTTGTAGTTGCGCAATCACCGCATCGTGACGCGGCTTTGCCAGAATGGACACCGTCAGCTGGCTGAGTGATTTGCCCAAGGCTGTCGCGATGTTTGTCAGGTTGGTTTCCAGTGGCAGATTGAGGTCGATAGCGCCATGCGCGCCTGGACCAACAATCAATTTTTCCATGTACATATCAGGTGCGTGCAGGAAACTGCCTTTATCGCCCACCGCCAACACCGCCAGCGCATTGGCCTGGCCTAACGCAGTCATGCGCGTGCCTTCAATCGGATCAACGGCGATATCGACCGCATCGCCCTGGCCGGTCCCCACCTTTTCACCAATGTAGAGCATCGGCGCTTCGTCGATTTCTCCTTCACCGATCACGATCTGACCATTGATATTGATGGTGTTCAGCATAATACGCATGGCGTTGACGGCAGCGCCGTCGGCAGCATTCTTGTCGCCGCGTCCTAACCAGTGATAGCCCGCCAGCGCGGCGGCTTCGGTAACGCGGGAAAATTCAATCGCGAGTTCTCGTTTCATGGTCTGCACCTGACAAAAAACAGGCGGGCAGTGTAGCACAGCGGGGTAAAGCGGCGGGAAAAACCCGCGGCAGGATGCCGCGGGTTGCAGAGGGATTACTCGTCGTGTTCTTCCCAGGCCTGAGCGCGAGCGACAGCTTTTTTCCAGCCCGCATAGCGGACGTTACGCTCGGTGGTTTCAATGCTTGGGCGGAATTCGCGTTCAATTACCGCTTTGGAGCGGACCTCTTCCAGATCATTCCAGAAACCGACAGCCAGGCCGGCCAGATATGCTGCACCCAGCGCGGTGACTTCGCGCACTTCCGGGCGTTCAACACGGGTGCCCAGAATGTCGGACTGGAACTGCATCAGGAAGTTGTTAGCCACGGCACCACCATCCACACGCAGAGATTGCAGGCGGGTGTTGGCATCATTTTGCATCGCTTCCAGCACATCACGCGTCTGGAAGGCAATCGACTCCAGCGTGGCGCGAATCAGATGGTTGCCGTTAACACCACGCGTCAGGCCAAAGATCGCACCACGTGCATACGGGTCCCAATACGGGGCACCGAGGCCGGTGAAGGCGGGCACCATATACACGCCGTTGCTGTCTTTCACTTTCTGCGCGAAGTATTCAGAGTCAGCAGCATCGCTGAACAGCTTCATCTCGTCACGCAGCCACTGAATGGCCGCACCACCGATGAACACCGCACCTTCCAGTGCATAGTTCACCTCACCACGTGGGCCGCAGGCGATGGTGGTCAGCAGACCATGAGTGGAGGTCACAGCTTCGGTACCGGTGTTCATCAGCATAAAGCAGCCAGTACCATAGGTGTTTTTCGCCATACCCGGCTGCACACACAGCTGGCCATAAAGCGCTGCCTGCTGGTCACCAGCAATCCCGGCAATCGGAATACGCGTACCGCCTTTACCACCAATGTTGGTCTGGCCGTAGATTTCAGACGAACCTTTCACTTCCGGCAACATTTCACGCGGAATGTCGAGGATTTCGAGCATACGCTCATCCCACTTCAGCTCGTGAATGTTATACATCATGGTACGTGAGGCGTTGGTGTGGTCGGTGATATGCACACGGCCCTGGGTCATTTTCCAAACCAGCCAGGTATCCACGGTGCCGAACAGCAGCTCGCCACGTTTGGCACGTTCGCGCGCACCTTCGACGTTATCGAGGATCCACTTCACTTTGGTGCCGGAGAAGTACGGGTTAATCACCAGACCGGTGGTGTGCTGGATATACTCTTCGAGGCCTTCTTTCTTCAGCTTGTTACAGTAATCCGCAGTACGCGGGTCCTGCCAGACGATGGCGTTATAAACCGGGTTGCCAGTCTCTTTATCCCAGACGATGGCGGTTTCACGCTGGTTAGTGATACCAATCGCGGCGATTTCGTCAGAACGGATGTTGGCATGGGCCAGCACTTCAACCAGCGTCGAACTTTGTGACGCCCAAATGTCCATTGGGTCATGTTCAACCCAGCCCGCTTTCGGGTAGATCTGGGTGAATTCACGCTGCGAGACAGCGACGATATTGGCGTCATGGTCCAGAATCACAGCACGAGAACTGGTTGTGCCCTGGTCGAGCGCGACGATGTATTTTTTATCTGTCGTAGTCATATGATTTTCCTGATGATCTAAAAGTGAAACTTACGCTTTACGCTGCTCAGCGCGCGCGACCTGATTTTCTGTCTTGCTGGTTACTGCGACGTTAACTGGCAGGTGACGGCCAATCAGTGCGCGGTAACCGAAAGCTCCGAGGCAGGCACCAACCAGCGGGCCAAAAATCGGAACCAGGAAGTAAGGGATATCTTTGCCACCGGTGAAGGCGACGTTGCCCCAGCCTGCCAGCCATGCGAACACCTTCGGACCGAAGTCACGAGCCGGGTTCAGGGCGAAGCCAGTCAGCGGACCCATAGAGCCACCGATCACCGCCACCAGCAGACCAATCAACAGCGGTGCCAGCGGACCACGCGGCACACCGTTGCCATCATCGGTCAGCGCCATGATGAGAGACATCAATACCGCCGTAATCACCATTTCAACCAGGAATGCCTGACCTACACTGATATGGGGATTCGGATAGGTAGAGAAGATACCTGCCAGCTGGAGGCTATCCACGCTGCCGCGTACCATCTGATGACTTTGTTCGAAATCGAAGAACAAATTGTAGTAAAGGCCGTAGACCAGCGCCGCCGCACAGAACGCACCTGCAACCTGCGCCACAATGTAAGGCAGCACTTTACGACCTTCAAAGTTGGCAAACAGGCAAAGCGCCACGGTTACCGCCGGATTGAGATGAGCGCCTGAAACGCCAGCACTCAGATAAACCGCCATGGAGACAGCTAAACCCCAGATAATACAAATTTCCCATTGGCCGAAGCTGGCTCCGGCAAGTTTCAGTGCAGCAACACAGCCCGCGCCGAAAAAGATAATCAAACCGGTACCAAGAAACTCGGCGATGCACTGACCTGTTAGTGTGTTCGTTGTCTGGCTCATAATGGCATTCCTGAAGCGAGGTTAAATTTTATCAGTTGTTGTTCTCAATCCGTTGAGTCACCCAGCGCTCTTGTAGGGCTGCTGTAAATTTATCGTTAACGAGCATAAACGAGAAATAGCGAAATTGAATTCTGTGTGGTCTGTCATAAAAATGCGCGTTTTCGCGTCTTTTGCGTTTTTTTAAGCGCTATTGCCCCCGGTTGTGAATCAGAAATTTCTCGCCAATATGGATAAATACGCTCAATGGGACGTAATTTTTTAGGCATTGACTGAAAAGTGTTACAGACTCCCTTTGCAGGCCTTGCGCCGCTGGACTTGCCGGGGCGCGCTACATACAATCGGGACATCGTTGCTGGCCGCGTCATGGACGGGCGCGCGTTGCGTCGGGTCGGCACCATCAACGCCTTGCAAGATTTAGGAGAGGTCAGAAAGATGTCATTTGAAGTGTTCGAAAAACTGGAAGCGAAAGTACAGCAGGCGATTGATACCATCACCCTGCTGCAGATGGAAATCGAAGAGCTGAAAGAGCAGAACAATACGCTGAAGAATGAAGTTCAGCAGTCTTCCGGTAACCAGGATGCGCTGGTGCGTGAAAACCAACAGCTGAAAGAAGAACAGCATGTGTGGCAGGATCGGCTGCGCGCCCTGCTGGGAAAAATGGAAGAAGTCTAAGCGTACTTTGAACGCTGACAACAACGGGTGCCGCGGCACCCGTTTTCGTCTCTGGGATTACTCGATATCGAGTGCGTCTTCCGACAGGATGATCCCGGTATTGTCAGCGTAGAGATGGTCGCCGGAAAAGAAGGTCACGCCACCAAAATTGACGCGCACATCGCTCTCACCAATCCCTTCCCCGGCAGCACCGGCTGGAATGGCTGCAATCGCCTGAATGCCAAGCTCCAGCTCCTCCAGTTCGTCAACCTGACGTACCGATCCGTACACCACAATGCCTTCCCACTCGTTTTGCACCGCCAGACGTGCCAGCTGCGCATCCACCAGTGCACGGCGCACAGAACCACCGCCATCAACCAGTAAAACACGACCCCGGCCATTTTCTTCCAGCAGGTCGTAAAGCAGGCCGTTGTCTTCAAAACATTTCACTGTGGTTATCTGACCACCGAATGAGGTGCGTCCACCAAAGTTCGAAAAAAGCGGTTCAACAACATTCACTTCTTCATGGTAGATGTCGCAGAGTTCAGATGTATCGTATTTCATAGGGATGTCGTCTGTTTGCCACAGGAGCGGTAAGTATATCGCTATCTGGCAAGTGTTGGCAAAATCATCACCCTATAAAAAAAGCGCTGCATCAATATCCTGCGCAAAAAAATGCCCGGCACAGTGGCCGGGCATTGTTGTTGTGGCAGTGGCTTACAGGATAAAGCGGCTGAGGTCTTCGTCGGCCACCAACTGATCCAGATGCTTGCCGACATACTCCGCGTCGATGATGATCGATTCACCATCAAGATCGCTGGCGGCGTAGGAGATATCTTCCATCAGACGTTCCAGCACCGTATGCAAACGACGTGCACCGATATTCTCAGTGGTTTCGTTCACCTGCCATGCCGCTTCGGCAATGCGGCGAATACCGTCTTCAGTGAAATCAACGTTCACGCCTTCGGTTGCCATCAGCGCCTTGTACTGCACGGTGACAGAGGCATTTGGCTCAGTCAGGATGCGCTCAAAGTCGTTCACAGTCAGCGCCTGAAGTTCCACACGAATCGGCAGACGACCCTGCAATTCCGGAATCAGGTCCGACGGGCTGGCGACCTGGAACGCACCGGAAGCGATAAACAGGATGTGATCGGTTTTCACCATGCCGTGTTTGGTGGAGACGGTACAACCTTCCACCAGCGGCAGCAGGTCGCGCTGTACGCCTTCACGCGAGACATCCGGGCCGGATGACTGGCCGCGTTTACAGATTTTGTCGATCTCATCGATAAACACGATGCCATGTTGTTCAACCGCTTCGATGGCGTCCTGCTTCAGTTCTTCCGGGTTCACCAGCTTGGCGGCTTCTTCTTCAATCAGCAGCTTCATGGCGTCTTTGATTTTCAGCTTGCGCGGCTTCTGCTTCTGTCCACCCAGATTCTGGAACATAGACTGCAGCTGGCTGGTCATCTCTTCCATGCCCGGCGGGGCCATGATTTCCACGCCCATCGGTGCGGCAGCCAGATCGATTTCGATCTCTTTGTCGTCCAGCTGACCTTCACGCAGTTTTTTGCGGAAAGACTGGCGAGCGGCAGAAGGCTCGGCGGTATGCTCTGGCTGGCCCCAGTTATTTTTTGCTGGCGGGATGAGTGCATCGAGAATGCGGTCTTCTGCCATCTCTTCAGCACGGTATTTATTTTTCTCAATCGCCTGAATACGCACCATTTTCACGGCAGCGTCGGTCAGATCGCGAATGATGGAGTCCACTTCTTTGCCGACGTAACCGACTTCGGTGAATTTGGTGGCTTCCACTTTGATGAACGGCGCATGCGCCAGTTTTGCCAGACGACGGGCAATCTCGGTTTTACCGACACCGGTCGGACCGATCATCAGGATGTTTTTCGGGGTGACTTCATGGCGCAGCTCTTCGTCAAGCTGCATGCGACGCCAGCGGTTACGCAGCGCAATGGCCACAGCACGTTTCGCACCATCCTGGCCAATGATAAAGCGATTCAGTTCGCTGACAATCTCGCGGGGAGTCATCTCAGACATGATTCAGATCCTTACGCCTTAGAGGGTAATTCTTCAAAGTTAACATTATGGTTGGTGTAGATGCAGATATCGCCAGCGATATTCAGCGCTTTAGCCACGATATCTTTCGCACCTAAATCAGTATTTTCCAGCAGGGCGCGTGCCGCTGCCTGGGCGTAAGGTCCACCCGAACCGATAGCAATCAGATCGTTTTCCGGCTGGATAACGTCACCGTTGCCGCTGATGATCAGTGAAGCGGATTCGTCCGCCACCGCCAGCAGGGCTTCGAGGCGACGTAGCATACGATCGGTACGCCAGTCTTTAGCCAGCTCGACGGCAGCTTTCACCAAATGCCCCTGGTGCATTTCCAGCTTGCGCTCGAACAGTTCGAAGAGGGTGAAGGCATCTGCAGTGCCGCCAGCGAAACCGGCGATGACTTTGTCGTTATAAAGACGACGCACTTTTTTAACGTTGCCTTTCATTACGGTATTGCCGAGAGTAGCCTGGCCATCACCGCCAATCACTACCTGGCCGTTGCGTCGTACACTTACTATTGTTGTCACGGGCAGACCCCTTGTTGCAGTAGAAAAGGACTCCGCGCACCTGGCGCGGAGTATCATGCAAACTGATATGGGGTAGTAATCAGGAGTTTCAACCCCGATTCACCCGTCATATTACGGGGCTCGGGGGAACTCAGATTATTCAGGGGATAGCGAGGGGAATACAGCTTCCGTGGCCGGAACTGTGCAGGCGTTTCACCGTGCTGTCAGCGCTGCTGCGATCCTTGAAGGGGCCAATGACTACACGATTCCAGCCGCCACCGGTGGTAATTCGGCTTTCAAAGCCTTCGAAGGCAAGTGCCGCTCGTGCGGACTCCGCCTGGTCAGTTCCCTTAAACGAACCACACTGCACCATCCAGCGCTGCGACGATGCCTTCTCTACTGGCTTCGCTTTCACGGTTTCCTGTGGCCGGGTCTGCTGCTCAGGCTCACGCGTAATGGGAGCTGGCTGCTGCTGTGGCTGACGGGTGACCGGTTGCTGTTGCATCTGCTGATGTTGTGGCTGCTGTTGCTGGACCTGCTGTTGGCGCTGCACCTGCTGTTGTTGCACCTGCTGCTGGCGCTGCAATTGTTGCTGCTGACGTTGCAGGGTTTGCTGGCGCTGTGCCGGAGTTTGTTCATTCCACGGCACTTCATTCAGCTGAGTAGGCTGCTGGCGCATATCCGCCTGCATCTGTTCCAGTAGCTGGCGTTGCTCATCGGTCAGCTGCGTTTGCGACTGAATGCCGCCACCGGCAGAAGGTTCCGTGGGTGTGGGCACGGTCAGCTGGCGGTTTTCCAGTTCTTTGATGTACTTCCAGCGCTCTTCCGGTTTCGGCGGCAGCCCATTACCCGCCGCTTTGTGATCCGGCATCACTGGCGTCTCTTCTTTCTTATGATGGGAGATGAACCATAAGCCACCGGCAAAGGTGACCAGTACGGCCGCAGCCAGTACGATCATCAGTTTGGAGGTGCCAGAACCGCCTTTGCTTTTCTTGCTGCGGCCTGTGCTTTTTTTGCGACGCGTCCCTGTTGAACGCCCGCGGCCTACGTAATCTCTTTGTGCCACTCTCGTTCTGATACCCTTCAAAAAAATGCGGGCCTGTAAATATGCTGTTAATAGCCCGGCAAGGAATTCGCCATGTTACTCAAGGGCCGGAAGTTTGACCAGCGGAGTCTGCCTTCAGAATCCGCTGAAAATGCGGTGTAAAGGTGGTCATTTTTCACGTTTTGCAGCGGGGGCCGTGCTTCCACGCACGCGTAGTTCCGCATCCAGCAGGCGTGAACCGTTATTGACGCGTTTCCCCTGCAACTCATCCAGCAGCAGTAGCATCGCCTCTCGACCGATATCAAACCGTGGCTGGGCGACGGTGGTCAGCGGCGGATCGTAATATTGCGCCAGTTCGATGTCGTCGAAACCTACCACCGAAAGATCCTGTGGAATCCGCATACCCAGTTTGCGTGCCTGATTCATGGCACCCAGCGCCATCAGGTCGCTATGACAAAACAGCGCTTTCGGTGGATTGGGCAGGCTCATTAGTTGCTTTAACGCGTTGGCTCCGGCTTCGAAGGTGAAATCGCCATGCACAATCAGCGTGGGATCGACCGGCAGGCTGCTACGGCGCAGCGCCTGAATGTAGCCCTGCAAACGATACTGGCACAGCGGGATATGTTCGGGGCCGGTAATACAGGCGATCTGACGGTGACCGAGTTGCAGCAAATGGTTCACCGCTTCAAATGCGGCAGTCAGGTTATCGATGTGTACTGTGGGTAACGCCATCTCCGGCGCGAATTCATTCCCCATCACCATCGGTGGCAGGTTGCGCTGATCCTCTACACCGGCCTCAAAGGGCAGCTGTGAACCGAGCAACACCATGCCGTCGATCTGGCGTGTCAGCATCAGATTGAGAAAGGTTTTTTCCTGCTGATTCTGATGCGCGCAATCGCCAATCAACACCAGATAACCTTCCTGGGCGGCAGTCACTTCTATGCCGCGGATGATTTCGCTGAAAAAAGGGTCACAGATGTCGGGCACAATCACCAGAATGGTTTGCGTCTCGCCACGTTTGGCATTACGTGCCAGGCCGTGTGGTGAGTAACCGACGGCAATCACTGCCTGTTCCACTTTCTGCCGGGTGGCAGCCGAGACTTTTTCCGGATTCATCAGCGCACGAGAAACCGTGGCAGTCGAAACACCGGCTTTCTCTGCCACATCTTTCATCGTGGCGGCGGATGAGGATTGCTTCTGGTCCAACGTTTTACTCCTGACGCAGTTCGGCGCATTGAAAGTCTGTCGAAAGCCGGGCATCTACCGGGTCGGGCACTATTGTTAACCGAACCCCGGTTGGTGTTGTTACTTAATTTGCATAAAAATTGTGACTTGTGCGACTTTTTTCGATCCGGCTCGCAGATGTGGTGCACGTTAGCTCTCGGTCGGGTCGATATCCAGCGTCCATTTGACCTTACGTGCAGCGGGTAGTGTGGTAACCAGAGGTAGCGAGCTGCTCAGCAATTGTTGCAGACGTTTACGTGATGGATGTTGCAGCAGCAGCTGCCAACGCCAGCGTCCGCTGCGCTTGGGTTGCAGCGCCGGAACAGGCCCCATCAGCCATAGCGCCTGATCTTTCAGCGGACTGGCTTCCAGTAAGTTTCTTAACTGGCTGAGAAATTCGGCTGCCTGCTGATTATCCATATCTTCCGCGCGAAACAGCGCGTGACTGGTCCAGGGCGGCAGATGGACCGACTGACGCTCCAGCAACGCCTGCTCGGCAAACGCGAAATAACCGCGATGCAACAGGGTTTGCAGTAGCGGATGCTCGGGATGGTGCGTCTGCAACAACACTTCGCCTTGTTTGCCCGCACGGCCCGCACGGCCGGCGACCTGAGTATAGAGCTGGGCGAAACGCTCGGCGGCACGGAAATCAGCCGAAAACAGCGCGCCATCGACATCTAATAATGAAACCAATGTGACATCGGGGAAATGGTGACCTTTTGCCAGCATCTGTGTTCCCACCAGAATGCGCGCTCCGCCGCGATGCACATCCGCCAGATGCTGCTCCAGCGCGCCTTTACGGCTGGTGGTATCGCGGTCGATACGTGAGACCGGCACCCCGGGGAAGAGGGTGCCGAGCTGTTGCTCCAGTTGCTCCGTGCCGACACCGACCGGCATCAGGTGGGTAGAACCACACTGCGGACACTGATGGGGCAAGGGGCGCTGGCTATCGCAATGATGGCAGCGTAGCTGACGGTGATGCTGATGCAGGGTGTAATAACGATCGCAGCGCTGGCACTCGGCCAGCCAGCCGCAGTCATGGCACATCAGGGCTGGCGAAAAACCGCGTCGGTTAAGGAACAGCAGTACCTGATTATTCGCCTGTAAATGCTGACGCATCTTGCCCAGCAGCGCGGGTGCCAGGCCGCCTTTCAACTGCTGCCCCTTGAGATCGATTAATTGCTGTAGCGCCGGTTTGGCGTTACCGGCGCGTTTGGTGAGATTGAGCTGGCGATATTTGCCATTGCGCACATTGTGCAGCGTTTCCAGTGCCGGAGTGGCGGAACCCATGACAATCGGAATATCTTCCTCATGGGCGCGAAACACCGCCAGATCGCGCGCCTGATAACGCCAGCCTTCCTGCTGTTTGTAGGAGCTGTCGTGTTCTTCATCAATAATGATCACCCCGGGACGCGCCAGCGGGGTAAACAGCGCCGAACGGGTACCAATCACAATCGCGGTTTCGCCACTGCGTGCGCGCAGCCAGACGGCGAGGCGCTCGCTGTCATTGAGCGCCGAGTGCAGCACATCTATCGGTGCATGGAAGCGTTCACGAAAGCGGGCAATGGTTTGTGGCGTCAGACCGATTTCCGGCACCAGTACCAGCGCCTGTTTTCCTCGCGCCAGCACATTTTCCAGCACGCTGAGATAGACCTCGGTTTTGCCCGAACCGGTGATACCGGCCAGCAGCCAGGCGGCGTAGCGATCGTCTTCGCTGCGAATGGCACCCACCGCCATCGCCTGATCGGTATTAAGGCGTAGTCTCTCACCTTTAACGGCGAAAGTGTCGCGCCAGTCATGTACCTGCGCAGCGTGTTCACGCAAATCACACAAGCCTTTGGCGCGTAACGCCTGCAAAGCGGCATCGGTGAGATCATGGTCGCTGACCTGATGACGATAAAGTGGCTGTTGCCGCAATGCGGCCAGCGCCTGCTGCTGCTTGCGCGCGCGCTTCAGGCTCTCTAACGCCACTTCGCGCCCGGCATCATTAATTACCCATTGCCATAGCGGTGCTTCCTGGGCGGGTTTGCCCTGACGCAACAATACCGGTATGGCATGGTTCAGCACTTCACCCAGCGGTGAATGATAATACTGAGCCGCCCACTGTAAAATGCGCCATAGCGCGGGAGAATAAAGGCTGCTGCTATCGAGTATCTCATCGATCTGCTTCAGCTGTGCCAGCGGCAAATCGCTGGTTTCACGCACGCCGACGACGATGCCCACCATTTTGCGGTTACCAAACGGCACGCTGACGCGCACGCCTGTGACCGGCTGCGGCGCATCGGCAGGCAGCAGATAGTCAAACAGGCGAGGAAGCGGGACGGGCAGGGCAACCTGAACAACGGGCATGACAATCTCTATCCGGTTCTGTAATAAGGAGAAGTAGTGTACACGCTGGCGCGGCAAGCGGATATCTTGCCAAAAGCGGTCATTTTCTGTATACTGCGCGCCGCCTTTGATGAGAAACGCTCGTCAAAGCATACACATATTGTTCAACCGCGTGTGGTGCTGTGCAGGTTTAACCTGGCACGGAGAGCGACACGGCCTTTTATGAGGTTCTCCCATGAAACAAGGTATTCACCCGAAATACGAAGCAGTGACCATCACTTGCTCTTGCGGTAACGTGATCCACACTCGCTCTACCATGAGCCACGACCTGAACCTGGACGTGTGCGGCAACTGCCACCCGTTCTACACTGGTAAGCAGCGTGTTGTTGACACCGGTGGCCGTGTTGATCGCTTCAACAAGCGTTTCAGCCTGCCGACCAGCAAGAAATAAGATTATTTGTCGTCGGCTCTTACGAGAGTCGGCTACAAGAAAAAACCCAGCTTCGGCTGGGTTTTTTTGTTTCTGGCTTCAGTATTCCCAGGTATCGGGATTGATGCCCATCTCACGCATGATCTTCTTCGCTTCTTCCGGGATCTCATCACTACGTTCTTTACGCAGATCAACGTCGTCCGGCAGAGGCTGACCGGTGAAAGCATGCAGGAAGGCTTCGCACAGCAGCTCACTGTTAGTGGCATGACGCAGGTTGTTCACCTGACGGCGGGTACGCTCGTCCGTTAAAATCTTCAGCACTTTCAGCGGAATAGAAACCGTAATCTTTTTGACCTGCTCGCTCTTCTTACCGTGCTCAGCGTAAGGGCTGATATATTCGCCGTTCCATTCAGCCATGGGTTACCTTAATCAATAAAAGTGGAAAGTGGGGAAATCCGTTGATTATGCCCGATTTTTTGGTGCCTGACCCCTGAAAATGCAGGTTTTATGCTTAAACATCACTTTCCTGAAGAAAGCGCGTTTTGAACACCAGGCGATGACGCGTAATTTTAGCGGGTATTGATGCTTTGCTCAATCTATACGCAAAGACATTTAGATGTCCAGATGTATTGACGTCCATTCTTGGAATGCTATCCTGTGGCCTCTTCTTTTTACTCTTCAGGAACAGTAAGCACCATGACGCGTAAACAGGCAACCATCGCAGTGCGCAGCGGTTTGAATGATGACGAGCAATATGGCTGCGTTGTCCCACCGATTCACCTCTCCAGCACCTATAACTTTCTCGACTTCAATGAGCCTCGCGCGCACGACTACTCTCGTCGCGGTAACCCTACGCGTGATGTGGTGCAGCGTGCGCTGGCCGAGCTGGAAGGTGGCGCAGGCGCGGTATTAACCAATACCGGCATGTCCGCGATTCATCTGGTGACCACGGTGTTCCTGAAGCCGGGCGATTTGCTGGTGGCTCCGCATGACTGCTACGGCGGCAGCTATCGTCTGTTCGACAGCCTGAGCAAACGCGGCGCGTACCGGGTGAAATTTGTCGATCAGGGTGATAAAGCGGCATTGCAGGCTGCACTGGCGGAGAAGCCGAAACTGGTACTGGTCGAAAGCCCGAGCAATCCTTTATTACGCGTGGTGGATATTGCCGCGATTTGCCAGGTCGCGCGTGAGGCTGGTGCTATCAGTGTGGTGGATAACACCTTCCTCAGCCCAGCGCTGCAAAACCCTCTGGCGTTGGGCGCTGATCTGGTGCTGCACTCCTGCACCAAATACCTCAATGGTCACTCCGATGTGGTAGCGGGTGTGGTCATTGCGAAAGATCCGGCACTGGTGACCGAGCTGGCCTGGTGGGCCAATAATATCGGCGTGACCGGTGCCGCTTTTGATAGTTACCTGCTGCTGCGTGGCCTGCGTACCCTGGCACCGCGTATGGCGGCGGCACAGCGTAATGCACTGGCGATTGTTGATTACCTAAAGCAACAACCGCTGGTAAAAAAACTGTATCATCCCTCCCTGCCGGAAAATGCCGGTCACGAGTATGCGGTACGTCAACAGCGCGGTTTTGGTGCCATGTTAAGTTTCGAGCTGGACGCCGACGAAAACCGGTTGCGCCGTTTTCTGAAAGCGTTACAGCTGTTTACGCTGGCTGAGTCGCTGGGCGGTGTTGAAAGCCTGATTTCGCATACCGCCACCATGACGCATGCCGGCATGTCTGCCGAAGCGCGCGCAGCAGCGGGAATTTCTGAAACGTTGCTCCGCATTTCTGTCGGAATTGAAGATCACGAAGATTTAATCGCCGATCTGGATAATGCATTCAGGATCGCAGCCGAGGGGTAACCATGACGATTTCAGCAGGCGCGGGAACGCCGACCAGTAAGCAGTTGCACAAATTTGGTGGCAGTAGCCTGGCCGATGCGCGTTGCTATCAGCGCGTAGCCACTATTATGGCGGATTACAGCCAGCCGGGCGATATGATGGTGGTCTCTGCCGCAGGCAGTACCACTAACCAGCTGATTAGCTGGCTCAAGCTGAGCCAAAGTGATCGGTTGTCTGCGCATCAGGTGCAACAGGCGTTACGGCGTTACCACAGTGAGCTGATCGCTGCGCTGCTGCCTGCTGAAACCGCAGAAACCCTCACCACCACCTTTATCCGCGATCTGGAAAAACTGGCAGCGCTGCTGGATGGCACCATTACCGATGCGGTTTACGCCGAAGTGGTCGGGCATGGCGAAATCTGGTCGGCGCGGCTGATGGCGGCGGTGCTGAGCCAGCGTGATATTGAAGCGGTCTGGCTCGATGCACGCGATTTCCTGCGCGCCGAACGCGCTGCTCAGCCACAGGTTGATGAAGGAAAATCCTGGCCACTGTTGCAGGCGCTGTTGACGCAGCATCCGCATAAGCGTCTGGTGGTGACCGGATTTATCAGCCGTAACGAGGCGGGTGAAACCGTTTTGCTGGGCCGTAACGGTTCGGACTATTCGGCCACACAGATTGGCGCGCTGGCCGGTGTCGGGCGCGTGACCATCTGGAGTGACGTTGCCGGGGTTTACAGTGCAGATCCGCGCAAAGTTTCCGATGCCTGTCTGCTGCCGTTACTGCGTCTGGATGAAGCCAGCGAGCTGGCTCGTCTTGCGGCGCCGGTGCTGCATACTCGCACTCTGCAACCGGTGTCGAACAGCGATATCGACCTGCAACTACGCTGCAGTTATCAGCCGGAACAGGGGTCTACGCGTATTGAGCGCGTACTGGCTTCGGGCACCGGGGCGCGTATTGTCACCAGCCACGATGATGTCTGCCTGATTGAGATTCAAATCCCTGACAACCACGACTTCGCCATTCTGAACAAAGAGATTGACCTGCTGCTCAAGCGCGCGCAGTTGCGGCCGCTGGCAATGGGAACGCACCCGGATCGCCAGCTTTTGCAGCTGTGCTACACCTCAGAAGTCGTGAATAGCGCCTTTAACCTGTTGCAGGACGCCGCATTGCCGGGTCATCTGCAACTGCGTGATGGTTTAGCACTGGTGGCGTTGGTGGGGGCGGGTGTGACGCGCAACCCATTACACAGCCACCGTTTCTGGCAGCAAATTAAAGACCAGCCGGTCGAGTTTGTCTGGCAGTCAGATGAACATATCAGCATCGTGGCGGTGCTGCGTGTCGGTCCGACCCAGCATTTGATTCAGGGGCTGCATCAGTCACTGTTTCGTGCAGAAAAGCGTATTGGCCTGATGCTGTTCGGTAAAGGCAACATCGGTTCACGCTGGCTGGAGCTGTTTGCACGCGAGCAGGAGATATTGTCGGCGCGCACCGGGTTTGAGTTCGTGCTGGCAGGTGTGGCAGACAGCCGCCGTAGCCTGCTGAGCTATGACGGGCTTGAGGCGAGTCGGGCACTGGCGTTCTTTGATGATGAAGCCGAGGAGCGCGATGAAGAGTCGCTGTTCCTGTGGATGCGTGCGCACCCGTTTGATGATTTGGTGGTGCTGGATGTCACCGCCAGCGAGCCGCTGGCGCAGCAGTATCTGGATTTCGCCAGCCACGGTTTTCACGTTATCAGCGCCAACAAGGTTGCCGGTGCATCGAATAGCCAGAGCTGGCGACAGATCCGCGATGCCTTTGCCAAAACCGGTCGCCATTGGTTATATAACGCCACCGTGGGTGCGGGTCTGCCGGTAAACCATACGGTGCGTGATTTGCGTGAGAGTGGGGATGCGATTCTGGCCATCAGCGGTATTTTCTCGGGCACGCTCTCCTGGCTGTTCCTGCAATTTGATGGCACCGTGCCCTTCACCGAATTGGTGGATCAGGCGTGGCAGCAGGGGCTGACGGAGCCCGATCCGCGCGTTGACCTTTCGGGCCTGGACGTGATGCGCAAGCTGGTGATTCTGGCGCGTGAAGCGGGTTACAACATCGAGCCGGATCAGGTACGGGTGGAGTCGCTGGTGCCCGCCAGCTGTGAAGGAGAATCGATCGATCACTTCTTTGAGAACGCGGACGAACTGAATGATCAGATGCTCCAGCGTCTGGAAGCGGCACAGGAGATGGGGCTGGTACTGCGTTATGTGGCGCGCTTCGATGCCAATGGCAAAGCACGTGTAGGGGTTGAGGCGGTGCGCCCTGAGCATCCGCTGGCGGCGCTGCTGCCGTGTGACAACGTGTTTGCTATCGAAAGCCGCTGGTATCGCGACAACCCGCTGGTGATTCGTGGACCAGGTGCCGGACGTGACGTCACCGCCGGGGCCATTCAGTCGGATATCAACCGCCTCGCGCAACTGCTGTAATTTGCCTTCCTCCAGCAGACGACTCCCTGTCGTCTGCTTTATTCATTTTCCCCGCTTCGATCATGAAACTCTTTCATGTTGGTTGAATTTTTGTCACGCCTGTTTATTAATTTTCAGTTGACGCTACGCTGCGGATCGTTCATTTTGTGCATCTGGACGTCTAAACGTATGGATGTTCGCAGACCGCAAATAATCGATGTGTGAAGATGAGGTAACAGGATGAGTTTCTTTCATGCCAATCAGCGCGAAGCGCTGAATCAAAGCCTGGCTGAGTTGAACGGGCAAATTAATGTCTCCTTTGAGTTTTTCCCGCCCGGGACCCCCGAAATGGAAGAAACCCTGTGGAACTCTATCGATCGCCTCAGCAGCCTGAAGCCGAAATTTGTCTCGGTCACCTATGGCGCGAATTCCGGCGAGCGTGACCGTACCCATAGCATCATCAAAGGCATTAAAGAGCGTACCGGCCTGGAAGCAGCTCCACATCTGACCTGCATTGATGCGACCCGCGATGAACTGCGCACTATCGCTCGCGATTACTGGGATAGTGGCATTCGTCATATTGTGGCGCTGCGTGGCGATTTACCGCCGGGTGCGGGCAAGCCGGAGATGTACGGTTCTGACCTGGTTGAGCTGCTGAAAGAAGTGGGCGATTTTGATATCTCCGTGGCGGCTTACCCGGAAGTCCACCCGGAAGCCAAAAGCGCGCAGGCAGACCTGATCAACCTGAAGCGTAAGATTGATGCCGGTGCTAACCGCGCCATTACCCAGTTCTTCTTTGATGTCGAAAGCTACCTGCGCTTCCGCGATCGTTGTGTGGCGACCGGTATTGATGTGGAAATCGTGCCGGGTATTCTGCCGGTGTCTAACTTCAAACAGTTGCAGCGCTTTGCCACCATGACCAACGTACGTGTTCCCGGCTGGATGAATGCAATGTTTGCTGGTCTGGATGATGATCCGGAAACCCGCAAGATGGTGGGGGCCAATATCGCGATGGATATGGTGAAGATTCTGTCGCGGGAAGGGGTGAAAGATTTTCACTTCTATACGCTGAACCGTGCCGAAATGAGTTACGCGATTTGTCATACGCTGGGTGTGCGTCCGGGTATTGCGGTCTGATATAACATATTGTATGAAAGAAAGGGCTACGGCCCTTTTTTATATGGATAAAATCCGTTATCCACCTTTTATCATTGATGCCGGACTGATGAAAAATCAGGTGAATACTTATTTTATTAAGATAATCACCCTGCGCCTCACGTAATTACTCTTCAGAAACATTCTTAATCTCTCATTAAAAATAAGCCATAAAATTCATCTGACATAATTCATTTGATGATTAATTTATGATTTCATTTTTATCCCCCTTCATTGTTGAAAATTGAACACTTATTGTACATGGTGGTTAATTAAAAATCAGGAGGAGATAGCCTGGAAATAAATGGCGATAGCTGTGTTAATTATAAATTATTAAAAATAAATGATAATTGTTAGTGAGGAATTAATTTTGAATTTGACAAGAATTCCAACTTGCACTTGCGTACCAAACCTACACCTTAACGATATTGATCATACTAAAAGCCGGTCAATATTTATTAAAAACATCAATCAGAGGAAAAACACGTCAATCACGATAGAGTCAAATATAAAAATAACTAAACAGAGAAATAAAACCCCGCCTCAGACCCCCAAAGAACACCGGATGCAGCAATTTCCAGGTTATTTCCTTATATCTAGTGGCAAAGAGCTGTATCACATAGTTAACGGCGGAATGCATATTGCTGATTTACAGACCGCAAAAACCATGAATAACCTCATCCAGGAAGGAAAACATCTTCAGGATTTTCCAGTTGAAAATAAAGCGATTTCTGATGAGATTAATAAAATAAAAGATCTCTTAATGCAGGTCGCTGACGATGAGCTGCGCACGTTGACCCAACCTCTCTCGTTACAGATAACTAACAACAATGTCAGCCTGAATACATCACAGGAGATGTCTGAAAAACAATGGCTGGAGCAGCATGACAAACCGGGGAATTACCTGGTGTTAAACGGTAATAATGATGAAACCTATGTCTCTTTTATCGCTCAGCGGGTTAAAAATAGTGCATATCTGAAAATTATCACCAGTGGTTTTGGTGGGCATGGCACAACTGATCGCCATACTATCTCTACTAATCAAACTGAAGCGGACAGGTTCAAAGATATTCTGATGAGCAATGGCGTTGCTGAGGAAAAAATACTCGTTGATCCCTGGTCCACTAATAGTGGTCAGAATGCCATCAACGTGGCGGGGATTCTGAATGATCAAATTCAGGCTGAAGATAAAGTGACAATTATTATCGCCGGAACACCGGCAGCGGTTTTTCGTCAGACTTATACGTATGCAAAGCAACTGGATATCGCAGCAGATAGTTATCAAATCGAGTCATTCCCCTTTAGCGAAAAAGGTGCATATATCACCCTACCTGATAAATTGGCTATTTTACGCGAGTTCTCGACCACACTGCATTATCTTATGAATACCGATTATTTGCCTGCTGATGCACAGCTCTATCCTGACTCGTTCTTTGATAGCGCGGTAGATACTATCCAGACAATGGCAAAAGGATTAAAGAAAAAAGATACAGAGGTGATTGAAAAGTATCAAAGCGTCATTGATGCCATGGAGTCCATATCTGCGGAGATGATTTCTCGCCTGAAAAACAATAATCACACCACGGAAGATAAAAATAATATCAGGATGGTAGACCAGTTTTTTCGTGGGTTGTTTAACCCGCTGGAGATGACGTTTGCAAGGGGGAGTGTATAAAAATTAACGCGTTGAAATAAAAACGATATTCAAATGTCATGCGCGGCGAGCGTTTTGCAACACTTGCCGCGCATTTTTTGTCCTCAACAGGACATGAGGACTTAACCGGTATTACGCATTCCCGCCGCAACACCCGCGATGGTGACCATCAGCGCCTGTTCCACGCGCGCATCCGGTTCATCACCGCGCTCTTCCTGCGCGCGTGAACGGTGCAGCAGTTCCGCCTGCAGCACGTTAAGCGGGTCAGTGTAGACGTTACGCAAGGCGATGGATTCAGCAATCCACGGTTGATCTGCCATCAGATGCGCATCGTTAGCGATAGTCAGCACCGCTTTGATATCCGCATCCAGCTGGTCGCGCAGTTGCTGGCCCAGCGGCCACAGGGATTTGTCGACCAGGCGCTGATCGTAGTATTCCGCCAGCCACAGGTCGGCTTTCGAGAACACCATCTCCAGCATGCCGAGACGGGTAGAGAAGAATGGCCAGTCGCGGCACATCGTCTCCAGCTGATCCTGGTGGCCTTGTTCCATCGCTTTCTGAATCGCGGCACCTGCACCCAGCCAGGCGGGCAGCATCAAACGGTTCTGCGTCCAGGCAAAAATCCATGGGATGGCACGCAGTGATTCCACACCACCGCTGGCACGGCGTTTCGCCGGACGTGAGCCGAGCGGCAGTTTACCCAGTTCCTGCTCCGGCGTAGCTGAGCGGAAATAGGGTACGAAATCAGGATTCTCACGCACATAGCCACGGTACATCGCACAGGAGTGGGCTGACAGACCATCCATGATGTCGCACCATTCGCTTTTCGGCTCCGGTGGCGGCATCAGGTTGGCTTCGAGAATCGCCCCGGTGTACAACGACAGGCTGGCAATTGTCACTTCCGGCAGGCCGTATTTGAAGCGAATCATCTCACCCTGCTCGGTGACGCGCAGGCCGCCTTTCAGGCTACCCGGTGGCTGTGACAGCAACGCTGCGTGCGCCGGTGCACCGCCACGCCCGATGGAGCCGCCACGTCCGTGGAACAGCGTCAGGGCGATACCGGCTTTCTCGCAGGTCTTGATCAGGGCATCCTGCGCCTGGTACTGCGCCCAGCTGGCAGCCATCACGCCGGCATCCTTCGCCGAGTCAGAGTAGCCAATCATCACCATCTGCTTGCCCTGAATAAAGCCGCGATACCAGTCGATGCTCAGTAGCTGGCTCATCACGTCATCAGCGTTATTCAGGTCATCAAGGGTTTCGAACAGCGGGGCCACCGGCATCGCGTAAGAAATCCCGGCTTCTTTCAGCAGCAGATGCACTGCCAGCACGTCCGACGGGGTTTTCGCCATCGAAATCACGTAAGCGGCAATTGAGCCTTGTGGCACTTCGGCAGCGACCTTGCAGGTATCCAGCACTTCGCGGGTGTTATCGCTTGGCTGCCACTGGCGTGGCAGCAGGGGACGTTTTGAATTCAGTTCGCGGATCAGGAATGCCTGCTTATCGGCTTCTGACCAGCTTTCATAATCACCGAGGCCGAGATAGCGCGTCACCTCAGCAATGGCTTCCGTATGACGGGTGCTCTCCTGACGCAGGTCGATACGTACCAACGGCACACCAAAACATTTCACGCGGCGCAGCGTATCCAGCAGCTGTCCATTGGCAATGATGCCCATGTCGCACTGTTGCAGTGACTGATAGATGGCATACAGCGGCTGCCACAGTTGATCGTTGGAAACCAGTAAATCGGCCGGACGCGGCAGTCGCTCGCCCTTCAGACGGCGCTCCAGATAGGCTTGTGTGGACATCAGCTGGCTGCGGATGCGCTTCAGAATAACGCGGTACGGCTCCAGCGCTTCCGGGTCGCCACACAGTTCACGCACTTCGTCACTGCATTCGGACATCGACAGCTCAGAAATCAGCACGCCGACATCGCGCAGGAACAGGTCGGCGGCTTTCCAGCGGCCCAGTTGCATCGCCTGGCGCGTGATGCTGGCGGTGACGTTCGGATTGCCATCGCGGTCGCCGCCCATCCAGGAGGTAAATTGCACCGGGACAAAATCCACCGGCAGCTGCATACCAAAGGTTTCTTCCACCTGCTCATTCAGCTCACGCAGAAACGCCGGTACGCCTTCCCACAGGCTATTTTCCACCACGGCAAAGCCCCATTTGGCTTCATCGACCGGGGTCGGACGGTATTTACGGATTTCGTCAGTGTGCCAGGCCTGAGCAACCAGCTGGCGCAGACGGCGCATCACCTGGTTGTACTCATACTCGGTGATATCACTGTGGTCGAGTTGTTGCAGGCAGCTGTTCACTTCAACCAGTTTATGGATCAGTGTACGGCGGGTAATTTCGGTCGGGTGCGCAGTGAGTACCAGCTCCAGCGAGAGTGATTCAATGGCGGCACGGATATCGCTTTCGTTGAGGTCTTTCTGTTGTTTCAGGCGATCAAAGGTGGTTTTCAGTAGCTCAGGGTGATTAGCACCCTCGCCGCTGCGGGCAATGGTCTGATACTGTTCAGCCACGTTGGTTAGATTCAGGAACTGACTAAATGCGCGAGCCACTGGCAAGAGCTCGTCATTGGAGAGGTTTTGCAGTGTGGACAGCAGTTCCTTACGATGAGTGTCATTTCCTGCACGAGATGACTTAGAGAGCTTGCGGATGGTCTCCACCCGATCGAGGATGTTCTCTCCCAGTGCATCCTTTATCGTATCCCCGAGCAGTTTGCCGAGCATACTGACATTACTTCGCATTGCGGAATATTGTTCGTTCATGTGACCCTGACACCCTTATCGTCTTTTTAATCTATATACCCAACGGGCATAACTTCGTCTTTTATCTAGCCACGTATCGCTCTGTTCGTCAATTGCCTTAAACTGACGAAATTTCGCTGCTAAATGATGGAAATTCAAAGAATTTAACGAGAGTGAAGCGAGATAAGTTATTCTTATTATCAAATCCCGAACATTGACGGGGCATTTTGCTGATTAAACAGTGAAATGCCCCGCCGATTGTTCATCAGTGACAAAAATGATGCACAACCTGCGTGATAAGCGCATGGGTCGGTTTAATAAATGCCGTATCAATAAATTCATCCGGCTGATGAGCCTGGTTGATGGAACCTGGGCCTAACACCAGGGTTGGGCACAATTGCTGAATAAACGGCGCTTCGGTGCAATAGTTCACCACTTCGGTTGGTGTGCCCAGCAATTTCTCCACCACTTTCACCAGCTCATGATCCACCGGACATTCATAACCCGGAATCGGCGGATGCAGCTCACCCACGGTCAGACGGCCTGGCCAGCGTTCGCTCACCGGGGCCAGCGCTTCATTCAGCAGACCATCCAGATCGCTCAGGGTCAGGCCCGGCAGCGGACGAATATCCATATGCAGTTCACAGCAGGCGCAAATGCGGTTGGCGGCATCGCCACCATGAATATGACCGAAGTTCATGGTTGGGTAGGGGATGGCAAAACCATCATGGTTATAACGCGTTTTCAGCGTATTACGCAGCTGCATCAGCTGGGTGATGGATTCATGCATCAATTCAATCGCGTTCACACCGCGTGATGGGTCACTGGAGTGGCCCGATTGCCCCTGAATACGAATCACATTCGAGAGATGACCTTTGTGCGCGCGCACCGGCTTCAGTGACGTCGGTTCGCCGATGATGGCGCAATCCGGACGCAGCTGGGTGGATTCAGCAAAATACTTCGCGCCTGCCATGGTGGTTTCTTCATCGGCGGTCGCAAGAATGTAGAGCGGTTTGCTCAGTTTGGTCACGTCAACGTCACGCAGTGCATCCAGAATAAAGGCAAAGAAGCCTTTCATGTCTGCGGTGCCTAAACCGTACAACTTGTTGTCGTGCTCAGTCAGGGTAAAAGGATCACGCGTCCAGCGGCCATCATCGAACGGAACGGTATCGGTGTGACCCGCCAGTAACAAGCCACCCGCGCCCGATCCCGTCTTCGCCAGCAGGTTAAATTTATGCCGCGTACCCGGTACCGGTTGCACCTCGGTACTGAAACCAAGATCGCGAAACCAGCCTGCCAGCAAATTGATTAAAGTTTCATTGCTCTGATCGAGTGCGGCGTCAGTGGCACTGATCGACGGTGTGGCAATCAGCTGGCGGTAGAGTTCGATAAAAGGTGGTAATTTTGTCTTCACTGTTGACGGTCCTTGGGTTAGGATGTATCAATATTCATGCATTAATAGTGAATAAAAATACATTAACGTCGTCTGCATGTGAACAGTAAATTTTCTGCAAACGGCATCGTGGGCAACGGGGCAAGGCCGCGACCCGGAACGTGTGACTGTAATAAGGTATACAGCCTGATGTTGAATACGCTGATCGTTGGTGCCAGTGGTTATGCTGGCGTAGAGCTTGCCACCTACCTGAATCGCCATCCGCATATGAACATAACCGCTTTAGCGGTTTCAGCGCAAAGCCCGGATGCCGGAAAATTACTGTCCGATCTGCATCCTCAGCTGAAAGGGATTATCGACCTGCCGTTGCAGCCGCTGAGTGATGCGGCTGAATGGGCGGATAAAGTCGATGTGGTTTTCCTCGCCACGGCGCATGAAGTCAGCCACGATCTGGCACCGGAATTCCTGAAAGCGGGTTGCGTGGTTTTCGATCTCTCCGGTGCGTTCCGCGTTAACGACGATGCTTTCTATACCCAATATTACGGTTTCACCCATCAGCACGGCGACTGGCTGGATAAAGCGGTTTACGGCCTGGCTGAATGGCAGCACGAAAAAATTAAAGAAGCACAGCTGGTGGCGGTGCCGGGCTGCTATCCGACCGCCTCACAGCTGGCGCTGAAACCATTGGTGGAAGCAGGCCTGCTCAATGAAGCGCAGTGGCCAGTGATCAATGCCACCAGTGGCGTGAGCGGTGCCGGACGCAAAGCCAGTGTCACCACCAGCTTCTGCGAAGTCAGCCTGCAACCGTATGGCATCTTCAATCATCGTCATCATCCGGAAATTGTTGCCCACCTTGGCACGCCGGTGATCTTTACGCCGCATCTGGGCAATTTCCCGCGCGGCATTCTCGCCACCATTACCTGCCGCCTGAAGCCTGGCGTGAGTGAACAGGATGTGGCGGAAGCCTTCCACAACGCCTACCATGACAAACCGCTGGTGCGTCTCTATAAGAAAGGTGTTCCGGCGTTGAAAGGCGTGGTCGGCCTGCCATTCTGCGATATCGGTTTTGCCGTGCAGGGTGAGCACCTGATTGTGGTTGCCGCTGAAGACAACCTGCTGAAAGGTGCCTCTTCCCAGGCGGTGCAGTGTCTGAATATCCGTTTCGGCTTCCCCGAAACGCTGTCTCTGATTTAACGGGCGAGTAAGTAAACCATGACCAATCCTCTGATTATTAAACTGGGTGGCGTCCTGCTGGACAGCGAAGAAGCGCTGGCCCGTCTGTTTGATGCACTGCTGGCGTACCGCACCGAATATCAGCGTCCGCTGATCATCGTGCATGGCGGCGGCTGCCTGGTGGATGAGCTGATGAAGAAGCTCGCACTACCGGTGAAAAAGAAGAACGGTTTGCGCGTGACGCCAGCCGATCAGATTGACATTATTACCGGTGCCCTGGCAGGCACGGCCAACAAAACTCTGCTGGCCTGGGCGAAGAAATATGGCATCAATGCAGTAGGTTTATGCCTGGGTGATGCTGGCCTGGTCAATGTTGCGCAGTTCGACGAAGAACTGGGCCATGTGGGTAACGCGACGCCAGGTAACCCGATGCTGGTCAATACGCTGCTGGGCGCAGGCTATATGCCGGTGATCAGCTCCATCGGTATCACCGACGCGGGTGAACTGATGAACGTCAACGCGGACCAGGCGGCGACCGCGCTGGCAGCAACCATTGGTGCGGATCTGGTACTGTTGTCTGACGTCAGCGGCATTCTGGATGGCAAAGGTCAGCGCATTGCGGAAATGACCGCAGCAAAAGCCGAGCAGCTGATTGCTCAGGGCATCATTACCGATGGCATGATCGTTAAAGTTAACGCTGCGCTGGATGCGGCACGTACCCTGGGTCGCCCGGTGGATATTGCCAGCTGGCGTCATGCTGAACAGCTGCCAACCCTTTTCAACGGCGTGTCGATTGGCACCCGGATTCTCGCTTAACGATACTGATTCAAGGATTACGAAATGCAAACGCAAGGCATTAAAAAAATTGTTCTGGCTTACTCCGGCGGCCTTGATACGTCTGCCATCATTCCATGGCTGAAAGAGAACTACGGCGGCTGTGAAGTGGTAGCCTTCGTGGCGAATATCGGTCAGGACCCTGCCGATCTGGATGGCGTTGAGAAGAAAGCACTGCAATCAGGTGCCTCTGAGTGCCACGTGGTTGACCTGCGTGAAGAGTTCATCAGTGAATATGTTTACCCGGTACTGCAGACCGGTGCGCTGTACGAAGGCACCTACCTGCTGGGTACTTCCATGGCGCGTCCGATTATCGCTAAAGCACAGGTTGAGCTGGCGCTGAAAGTGGGTGCCGATGCCCTGTGCCACGGCGCGACCGGTAAAGGTAACGACCAGGTGCGTTTTGAGACCACCTATACCGCGCTGGCACCGCAGCTGAAAGTGGTGGCTCCATGGCGTGAATGGAACCTGCGTTCACGTGAAGCGCTGCTCGACTACCTGAAAGAGCGCAACATCCCGACCACCGCGTCGCTGGAAAAAATCTACAGCCGTGACGAGAACGCATGGCACATCTCCACCGAAGGTGGCGTGCTGGAAAGCCCGTGGAACGCACCGAACAAAGATTGCTGGGTGTGGACCGTCGATCCGCTGGAAGCGCCGGATCAGCCGGAAAACGTCACTGTGACCGTAGAAAAAGGTCGCGTGGTGGCGGTGAATGGCGAGAAGCTCAGCCCGTTCGCCTGTCTGGAAAAACTGAATGTGCTGGGTGCGAAGCACGGCGTAGGCCGTATCGACATCGTGGAAAACCGTCTGGTGGGGATCAAATCCCGTGGTTGCTATGAAACCCCAGGGGGCACCATCATGGTCAACGCCCTGCGTGCGGTTGAGCAGCTGGTTCTGGATCGTGACAGCTTCAAATGGCGTGAGCAGCTGGGTCAGGAAATGTCATACGTGGTGTATGACGGTCGCTGGTTTGCGCCGCTGCGCCAGTCTATTCAGGCAGCTGCCGAGTCGCTGGCGGAGCTGGTTAACGGCGAAGTGGTACTGCAGCTGTACAAAGGCCAGGCTACCGCGATTCAGAAGAAATCCGCTAACAGCCTGTACTCAGAAGAGTTTGCGACCTTCGGCGAAGACGAAGTGTACGATCACCGTCACGCGGGCGGCTTTATCCGTCTGTTCTCGCTCTCTTCACGCATCCGTGCGCTGAACGAGCAGAAAAAGTAATTCCGCGCGAACGACACATTCACAAGGGCGGCTTCGGGCCGCCCTTTGTTTAACAGCATTCAGGAGTATTCAGATGGCACTTTGGGGTGGACGCTTTACCCAGGCAGCAGACCAACGGTTCAAACAATTCAATGACTCGCTGCGTTTCGACTATCGCCTGGCGGAGCAGGACATCATCGGTTCTGTCGCCTGGTCAAAAGCGCTGGTCACGGTCAATGTCCTGAGCAGCGACGAACAGCAGCAGCTGGAGGCGGCGTTACAGGCGCTGCTGGCCGAAGTGCGCGCCAATCCGCAGCAGATTCTGCAAAGCGATGCCGAAGATATCCACAGCTGGGTGGAAGGCAAACTGATTGATAAAGTCGGGGCGCTGGGTAAAAAGCTGCACACTGGCCGTAGTCGTAATGACCAGGTCGCGACTGATTTGAAACTGTGGTGCAAAGAGCAGGTTGCGGTGCTGCTGGACGCAACGCGTGAGCTGCAAAAAGCGCTGGTGGTAACGGCAGAGGCGAATCAGGACGCGGTGATGCCGGGCTATACCCACCTGCAACGCGCTCAGCCAGTAACTTTTGCCCACTGGTGCCTTGCCTATGTTGAAATGCTGGCGCGTGATGAAAGTCGTTTACAGGACACCCTGAAGCGTCTTGACGTCAGCCCGCTGGGCTGCGGGGCACTGGCCGGTACTGCTTACGAAATCGATCGTCAGCAGCTGGCAGGTTGGTTAGGTTTTGCTTCTGCCACCCGCAACAGCCTCGATACCGTTTCTGACCGCGACCACGTGCTGGAGCTGCTGTCTGATGCATCCATCGGTATGGTGCATTTGTCGCGCTTTGCTGAAGACATGATTTTCTTCAACACCGGCGAAGCGGGTTTTGTGGAGCTGTCGGACAAAGTGACTTCCGGTTCTTCACTGATGCCGCAGAAGAAAAACCCGGATGCGCTGGAACTGATTCGCGGCAAATGTGGCCGTGTGCAGGGCGCGCTGACTGGCATGATGATGACGCTGAAAGGCCTGCCGCTGGCCTACAACAAAGATATGCAGGAAGACAAAGAAGGCCTGTTCGATGCGCTCGACACCTGGCTGGACTGCCTGCATATGTCGGTGCTGGTGCTGGACGGTATTCAGGTAAAACGTCCGCGTTGCCAGGAAGCGGCGGAGCAGGGCTATGCGAACTCCACCGAGCTGGCGGATTATCTGGTCGCTAAAGGCGTGCCCTTCCGTGAAGCGCACCATATCGTTGGCGAAGCGGTGGTAGAAGCGATTAAACAGGGCGTGGCGCTGGAAGCGTTAAGCCTGGCGCAACTGAAGCAGTTTAGTGCGGTGATTGAAGAGGATGTTTATCCGATTCTGTCGCTGCAATCCTGCCTGGATAAGCGTAACGCGCGTGGTGGCGTGGCACCACAGCAGGTGGCGCTGGCGATTCAGGAAGCGCAGCAACGCCTGAGCTAAGGCAAAAAAAAAGCGGGCTATGGATAGCCCGCCAACCTCTAGCTTCGGAATTTCATTATTTTATTGGCACATCATCAAAGAGCAGGCACTCCGGCCAACTCAGTGATTTATCTGACTGATTGCAGGTGTTGCTCCGTCTTCTCAGCCTTTTTTCATCATTGCTTCAGATGGCACGTATTATTCCTGTCAGTGGCTTGATAGGGCTAATCGTTCATTGCTATTCTATCTATCGCCACGGGCTATCGTGGTTCGGAGGATATCAATGAACATTCGTGATCTGGAGTATCTGGTTTCGCTTGCGGAGCACCGTCACTTCCGCCGTGCAGCGGATGCCTGCCATGTCAGCCAGCCTACGCTGAGCGGACAAATTCGTAAGCTGGAAGATGAACTGGGCGTCATGCTGCTGGAGCGCACCAGCCGTAAGGTATTGTTTACCCAGGCTGGGCTGTTGCTGGTGGATCAGGCGCGCACCGTGCTGCGTGAAGTAAAGGTGCTGAAGGAGATGGCCAGCCAGCAGGGCGAAACTATGTCCGGGCCGTTGCACATTGGGCTTATCCCCACCACCGGGCCTTATCTGTTGCCGCAAATCATCCCGATGCTGCATCAGACTTTTCCCAAGCTTGAAATGTATCTGCACGAAGCGCAGACGCAGCAGCTATTGTCACAACTCGATAGCGGCAAACTCGACTGTGCAATTCTGGCGCTGGTAAAAGAAAGCGAAGCCTTTATCGAGGTGCCGCTGTTTGACGAGCCGATGAAACTGGCGATCTACGAGGATCACCCGTGGCACGATCGCGATCGTGTACCCATGTCGGATCTGGCCGGTGAAAAGCTGCTGATGCTGGAAGATGGTCACTGCTTGCGCGATCAGGCGATGGGTTTCTGCTTTGAAGCAGGCGCTGATGAAGACACCCATTTCCGTGCTACCAGCCTGGAAACGCTGCGCAATATGGTCGCTGCCGGAAGTGGCATCACGTTATTGCCTGCACTGGCGGTGCCGAACGAGCGCGTGCGTGATGGCGTATGTTATCTGCCGTGTTATAAGCCAGTGCCGCAGCGCACCATCGCGCTGGTCTATCGTCCCGGCTCGCCTCTGCGCAGCCGCTATGAGCAGCTGGCAGAAGCGATCAAAGCCCACATGCAGAGCTATCTCGATAACACGTTAAAACAGGCGGTTTAAGCCATTTAACGCGGCAACGCGATAGGCTTCGGCCATCGTGGGATAGTTAAAGGTGGTATTCACGAAGTATTCAATCGTGTTACCGCCATTTTTCTGCTCCATGATGGCCTGGCCGATATGAATGATTTCCGCCGCACGTTCACCAAAGCAATGAATGCCGAGAATTTCTTTGGTTTCACGGTGGAACAGGATCTTCAGGCTACCGACATTCATCCCGACAATCTGCGCACGCGCCAGGTGTTTGAACTGCGCACGTCCCACCTCATATGGCACTTTCATGGCGGTCAGCTGCTGTTCTGTTTTCCCAACTGAACTGATTTCCGGAATGGTGTAAATCCCGGTGGGGATATCTTCGATCAGATGTGCGGTGGCTTCGCCTTTGATAATGGCCTGAGCAGCGATGCGCCCCTGATCATAGGCAGCTGAAGCCAGGCTCGGATAACCGATCACGTCACCGACCGCATAAATATGCGGCTGTGCCGTCTGGTACATGCTGTTGACCTTTAGCAGACCACGACCATCTGCCTCCAGACCGACATTTTCCAGCGCCAGTGAATCGGTATTACCGGTACGGCCGTTGGCGTACAGCAGGCAATCTGCTTTCACCTTCTTACCGGATTTGAGGTGAATGATGACGCCATCGTCCACGCCTTCAATCTTCTCAAACTCTTCGTTGTGACGAATCACCACGCCGCTGTTCCAGAAGTGATAAGACAGCGAATCCGACATCTCCTGGTCGAGAAACGCCAGCAGACGATCGCGGGTGTTGATCAGGTCAACCTTCACGTTCAAGCCACGGAAAATGGAGGCATATTCACAGCCGATCACCCCGGCACCATAGATAATGACGTGGCCCGGTTCATGGTGCAGATTGAGGATCGAATCGGAGTCATAAATACGTGGATGGGTGAAATCGACATCATTCGGATGATAAGGGCGCGATCCGCAGGCAATGACAAATTTTTCTGCGGTTAAGCGTTCGCGGGTGCCATCCGGTTGTTCCACTTCGATGGTGTTGGCATCAACAAAATGCGCATCGCCCTGATAGAGCTCACACCGGTTACGCTCGTAAAAACCCTGCCGCATCGAAGTTTGCTGGCTGATGACGTTTTCGGTGTGGTTAAGGATATCTGCAAAGGAGGAGCGCAGAAGTCGGGTGTGGTCACTATAAAGGGGATTTTGATTGAACTCGATAATACGGCTGACAGCATGACGCAACGCTTTGGAAGGGATGGTGCCCCAGTGAGTACAACCGCCGCCGATGTTATGGTAGCGTTCGATCACTGCGATGCGCGCTCCCTGCTTCACCAGCCCCATGGCCGCACCTTCACCGCCCGGACCGGAGCCAATCACAATGGCATCGTAATCGTAAGACTTTTGCATACCAGTACGTCCTATGTTTCTATACATTTTTACAACGAGATTCTAACATCTCGCCGCGCACTTCTGAATTCTAACAGCGATTTTTGCCTGATTTTGACAAAGCGTGAGGTTCACAGGCGTTCACAAACTTTGCGGCACTGGCGGCGGCAAAGTTTGTTATAGTGCCTGCCTGATTACTCACAGGGCAGAGAGAATGGGCGTCAGAGCGCAACAAAAAGAACGTACAAGGCGTTCTTTGATTGAAGCCGCCTTCAGTCAGTTAAGTGCAGAACGGAGTTTCGCCAGCCTGAGCCTGAGAGAGGTCGCTCGCGAAGCTGGCATTGCGCCCACCTCGTTTTACCGTCATTTCCGGGATGTGGATGAACTGGGTCTTACCATGGTTGACGAAAGTGGCCTGATGTTGCGTCAGCTGATGCGTCAGGCACGCCAGCGTATTGCCAAGGGCGGCAGCATTATTAAGACCTCCGTCGCAACTTTTATGGAATTTATCGGGAACAATCCCAACGCTTTTCGTCTCTTACTACGCGAGCGTTCCGGAACCTCTGCTGCGTTTCGTGCTGCAGTTGCGCGTGAAATTCAACACTTCATTGCCGAACTGGCGGATTACCTGGAGCTGGAGAACCGCATGCCGCGCAGCTTTACCGAAGCGCAGGCGGAAGCGATGGTCACCATCGTGTTCAGTGCCGGTGCGGAAGCGCTGGATGTGGATATTGAGCAACGCCGCAAGCTGGAAGACCGTCTGGTGCTGCAGCTGCGTATGATTGCCAAAGGTGCGTATTACTGGTATCGCCGGGAGCAGGAGCGCCTGTCGGTAACACTGGAAAAACCCGAAGAGTAATGTGATAAGGATAATGAAATGATTGAGCAAAACCCCCGCGATAAAGGAACGCTTTTACTGGCTTTTATCACCGGTTTAGCCATCAACGGCTCCTTTTCGGTGCTGTTCAGTGCGTTTGTGCCGTTTTCGATTTTCCCGCTGATCGCCCTGGGCCTGGCGGCCTGGTGTCTGCATCAGCGTTACCTGAACCGCAATATGCCGGAAGGTATGCCATCGCTGGCCGCAGCGTTTTTTCTGCTGGGGATTCTGGTCTACAGCGCACTGGTTCGCGCCGAGTATCCTGACATCGGCTCCAACTTTATTCCTACCATCCTGATGGTAGCGCTGGTGTTCTGGATTGCGACACGCTTTAAGCGACCGAAGAACAAGAATTAAAAAAACGGGACCCTGAGGGTCCCGTTTTTTATTCAGGCTTTGCGCGTCAGCAACACACCACACTCCATATGATGGGTGTAGGGGAACTGATCGAACAACGCCAGCCGTGCAACCTCATGGGTTTCCGCCAGCGTGGCGAGATTGTCGCACAGCGTCTGCGGGTTGCAGGAGATATAAAGGATGCGTGGGTAGGCTTGCACCATCCGGACTGTTTCGGCGTCCAGCCCACTCCGCGGTGGATCGACAAAAATGGTCTCACACTGATAACTTTGCAGGTCGATACCTTCCAGGCGGTTAAAGCTGCGCACGCCGTTCATGGCCTGGGTAAACTCTTCCGCCGCCATGCGGATGATCTGCACGTTATCAATTTGATTGGCAGCAATGTTGTACTGCGCTGCCGCCACGGAAGGTTTGGCAATTTCGGTGGCTAATACGCGACGGAAATTCCGTGCCAGCGCCAGTGAAAAGTTACCATTACCGCAATACAGCTCCAGCAGATCGCCGCGCGCGTTTTGTGTCACATCCAGCGCCCACTCCAGCATCTGAATATTCATCGCCGCATTGGGCTGGGTGAAGCTGTTCTCTACCTGACGATAAATCAATTCTTTGCCCGCGACCGGCAGGCGCTCATCAATGTAATCACGATCGAGACAGATTTTGGTTTTGGTGGCGCGACCAATCAGCTGCACATCAAACCCTGCGGCGCGCAGATCATCGCGCAACGCCGTCGCCGCCTGCTGCCAGTCCGCTTCCAGCTTACGGTGATAGAGTAGGGAAATGACGATTTGGTTGCTCAGTGTTGACAGATAATCGATCTGGAACAATTTATGGCGCAGGACGCGGTTATCACGGGCAGCATCGATCATTTTTGGCATCAGCTGGTTGATCAATTCACTGGCGGCGGGGAATTGATCAACCCGGATGCGTTGTTTGGTCTGCTGATCAAAGATGATGTGGTACAGATCGTCACCATCGTGCCAGATGCGGAATTCGGCACGCATGCGGTAGTGACTGACCGGTGAACGAAACACCTCCACCTCTGGCGCAGCAAATGGTGTCATCATCGCCTGCAAACGGCTGACTTTTTCCGCCAGTTGCGCGTCGTATTGTTCAATCGGGAGTTGTTCGGGTGTCATCTTTAATCCTGGTAATAAGCCTGCTTGCCGGGCGATTGTAGGCATTCACCTGCTGATGTCCAGCCCTGCGCGAAAGAAGATGGCTGGAAGTCTGGATTTCTGGCCTTCTTATCCGTAGACTGCGGCAGCCGGCCTCCTTGAGTTAAAAGGGAATCCAGTGTGAATCTGGAGCTGACGCGCAGCGGTAATGAATGTCGTGGTGATTGCTGATGCAGACACTGTCCTGCGGGATGGGAAGTCTTCACCATTAATGATTCTCAGCCCGAAGACCTGCCGGTGTGACGTCGCAATTCGTACGGTCATCGCGTGCTATCGATCGTATGCCTGCGGCATCCTGCTTCGTCTTTTGGATGCTATAACAATGAAAAAAACACATGCTTCGCTGTTTGCCTTCAGTGCAACGGCGGTGTCCCTCTGGGCGCAATATGGCTATGCCCAGGATGATGATACGCAAATCGTTACCGCCAACCGTTTTGCTCAGCCGGTTTCTTCCGTGCTGGCACCCACCACAGTCGTTACCCGGGAAGATATTGATCGCTGGCAGGCAAAAAGCCTCACGGATGTGATGCGTCGCCTGCCGGGGGTGGATATTGCGCAAAATGGCGGCCTCGGCCAGCAGAGTTCGATGTTCATCCGCGGCACTAATTCCAGCCATGTGCTGATTCTGATCGACGGAGTTCGTCTGAATCAGGCGGGTATCTCCGGTTCGTCCGATCTCAGCCAGATTCCGATCTCGCTGGTACAACGCATCGAATATATCCGTGGTGCGCGCTCGGCGGTGTATGGGTCGGATGCTATCGGCGGCGTGGTGAACATCATCACCGGTCGTGATAAACCCGGGACTACGCTGACGGCGGGTGTCGGGTCAAAAGGTTATCAAAGCTACGATGGCTCGACGCAGCAGCAACTGGGTGATGCGACCAAACTGACGCTGGCCGGTAACTATACTTACACCAAAGGCTATGATGTGGTGGCGAACCTGCCAGACATCTATGGCGATCCGGCGCAAAAAGACCGTGACGGATTCATGAGCAAGACCCTTTATGGTTCACTGGAACATCAGTTCAGCGACCAGTTCAGCGGCTTCGTGCGGGGCTATGGCTTTGATAACCGTACCGCTTATGACGGCTACCCGACCTATGTTGAACCCAACACCTTCGTTGATACCCGTCAGCTTTACAGCCAGACATGGGACACCGGGCTGCGCTTTAATCAGGGCATCTATTCTTCTCAGCTAATTGCCAGCTACAGCCACACCAAAGATTACAACTACAGTCCGCAGCTGGGTAAATATGATGCCACCGCTTCGCTGGATGATGTTCAGCAATACAACCTGCAGTGGGGCAACACGGTGCAGGTGGGGCATGGGGCTGTTAGCGGCGGCGTTGACTGGCAGAAACAAACGTCAGAACCCGGCACCAATTCCACGGTGGATGGCCAGGAACAGCGTAATACCGGCATTTACGCCACGGCTCAACAGCAGTTTGGCAGCGTAACGCTGGAAGGCGCGGTACGCGGTGATGACAACAATGCCTTTGGCTGGCACAGCACCTGGCAGAGCAGCGCCGCCTGGGAATTTGTTGATGGTTATCGTGTCTTCGCTTCTTACGCCACAGCCTATAAGGCTCCGAATCTGGCTCAGCTTTATAGCCAGACCTACGGCAACCCGAACCTGAAGCCGGAAGAAAGCAAACAGTGGGAGAGTGGCTTTGAAGGGTTAAGCGGGCCGGTGAACTGGCGCGTGTCGGGCTATCGCAATGACATCGATAACCTGATTGATAGCGATCCGAGTACCTACGTTTACTACAATATCGACAAAGCGCGCATTAAAGGTGTTGAAGCCACCGCGTCTTTCGATACCGGTCCGCTGAGCCATACCATTTCTTATGATTATGTCGATGCGCGTGATGCAGAAACCAATCAGCAATTGTTGCGCCGTGCTAAGCAGCAGGTGAAATACCAGCTCGACTGGACGGTGTTCGATTTTGACTGGTCCATCACCTATCATTACCTTGGTGAGCGCTATGACAATGATTACAACCACTCCTATACTGCGCAGCGCGTTAAACTGGGCGGTGTGAGTTTATGGGATCTGGCGGTGTCGTATCCGGTCACCTCTCAGCTCACCGTTCGTGGTAGAATTGCCAACCTGTTCGATAAAGACTACGAGACAGTGTATGGCTATCAAACTCCAGGAACGGAGTATTACCTCAGCGCCAGCTACAGCTTCTGATCTGCGTCCCACCGTGCTGGTGTTTGACTCCGGCGTCGGTGGGCTCTCCGTCTATGAAGAGATTCGGCAACTCCTGCCGGATCTCCACTATCTCTACGCCTTCGATAATGAAGGTTTTCCCTACGGCGAAAAAACCGAAACCTATATCGTCGAACGCGTTATGGCGGTGGTTGAGTCCATTACGCGGCGGTTTCCACTGGCGCTGGTAGTCATTGCCTGTAACTCGGCCAGCACGGTTTCTTTACCCGCATTGCGCGAAAAGTTCTCCTTCCCGGTGGTAGGTGTGGTGCCAGCCATTAAACCGGCAGCGCGCTTAACGCGTAATGGTGTTGTAGGGTTACTGGCGACGCGGGGCACAGTGAAACGCCCGTATACCCATGAGTTGGTGGCGCAGTTTGCTCGCGAATGCCAAATCAAAATGTTGGGTTCTTCAGAGCTGGTTGAACTGGCTGAAGCGAAGCTGCACGGAGAAGAAGTGCTGCTGGATGATGTGCGTCGCGTGGTACAGCCCTGGCTGCGCATGAAGGAGCCGCCGGATACGGTGGTGCTGGGTTGTACTCACTTCCCTTTACTGCGTGATGAGTTGCAGCTGGTACTGCCGGAAGGGACGCGCCTGGTGGATTCCGGTGCGGCGATTGCGCGTCGTACCGCCTGGTTACTGCAACAGGCAGAACCTACTGCACTCTCTTCTGCATCCAATATGGCATTTTGTACCCAAATGGATGAGGAAGTGCTGCAATTATCAGCAGTATTGCAGCGTTATGGCTTCCCATTGTTGGAAAAACTGGCGCTTTAGTGGCTTTTCGTCGAAAAAAACAACACTCAGAAATTAAATTGCATTTAGCACTTGTCAGCCTCAAAGAACTCCCTATAATGCGCCTCCACTGACACGGCACAACGGCTTACGAAGCGCTGGGTTAAGTAGGTAGCCTTAAGTGGCAACCTTCAGAAAAGCAAAAATAAATGCTTGACTGAAAACGCGGAAAGCGTAACATACGCAACCCGCGCCACACGAGAAATGTGGCACTGCTCTTTAACAATTTATCAGACAATCTGTGTGGGCACTCGCAGGATTGATATCAAAAGTCTACGGACTTAAAAAATATCAAGTCTCAAGAGTGAACACGTAATTCATTACGAAGTTTAATTCTTTGAGCATCAAACTTTAAATTGAAGAGTTTGATCATGGCTCAGATTGAACGCTGGCGGCAGGCCTAACACATGCAAGTCGAACGGTAGCACAGAGGAGCTTGCTCCTTGGGTGACGAGTGGCGGACGGGTGAGTAATGTCTGGGGATCTGCCCGATGGAGGGGGATAACTACTGGAAACGGTAGCTAATACCGCATAACGTCGCAAGACCAAAGTGGGGGACCTTCGGGCCTCACACCATCGGATGAACCCAGATGGGATTAGCTAGTAGGTGGGGTAACGGCTCACCTAGGCGACGATCCCTAGCTGGTCTGAGAGGATGACCAGCCACACTGGAACTGAGACACGGTCCAGACTCCTACGGGAGGCAGCAGTGGGGAATATTGCACAATGGGCGCAAGCCTGATGCAGCCATGCCGCGTGTATGAAGAAGGCCTTCGGGTTGTAAAGTACTTTCAGCGGGGAGGAAGGGTGTGAAGTGAATAGCTTCATGCATTGACGTTACCCGCAGAAGAAGCACCGGCTAACTCCGTGCCAGCAGCCGCGGTAATACGGAGGGTGCAAGCGTTAATCGGAATTACTGGGCGTAAAGCGCACGCAGGCGGTCTGTCAAGTCGGATGTGAAATCCCCGGGCTTAACCTGGGAACTGCATTCGAAACTGGCAGGCTGGAGTCTCGTAGAGGGGGGTAGAATTCCAGGTGTAGCGGTGAAATGCGTAGAGATCTGGAGGAATACCGGTGGCGAAGGCGGCCCCCTGGACGAAGACTGACGCTCAGGTGCGAAAGCGTGGGGAGCAAACAGGATTAGATACCCTGGTAGTCCACGCCGTAAACGATGTCGACTTGGAGGTTGTGCCCTTGAGGCGTGGCTTCCGGAGCTAACGCGTTAAGTCGACCGCCTGGGGAGTACGGCCGCAAGGTTAAAACTCAAATGAATTGACGGGGGCCCGCACAAGCGGTGGAGCATGTGGTTTAATTCGATGCAACGCGAAGAACCTTACCTGGCCTTGACATCCACGGAATTCGGCAGAGATGCCTTAGTGCCTTCGGGAACCGTGAGACAGGTGCTGCATGGCTGTCGTCAGCTCGTGTTGTGAAATGTTGGGTTAAGTCCCGCAACGAGCGCAACCCTTATCCTTTGTTGCCAGCGATTCGGTCGGGAACTCAAAGGAGACTGCCGGTGATAAACCGGAGGAAGGTGGGGATGACGTCAAGTCATCATGGCCCTTACGGCCAGGGCTACACACGTGCTACAATGGCGCATACAAAGAGAAGCGACCTCGCGAGAGCAAGCGGACCTCATAAAGTGCGTCGTAGTCCGGATTGGAGTCTGCAACTCGACTCCATGAAGTCGGAATCGCTAGTAATCGTAGATCAGAATGCTACGGTGAATACGTTCCCGGGCCTTGTACACACCGCCCGTCACACCATGGGAGTGGGTTGCAAAAGAAGTAGGTAGCTTAACCTTCGGGAGGGCGCTTACCACTTTGTGATTCATGACTGGGGTGAAGTCGTAACAAGGTAACCGTAGGGGAACCTGCGGTTGGATCACCTCCTTACCTGAAGATACTTTCCCGCGAAGTGCTCACACAGATTGTCTGATAGAAAAGTAACGAGCAGAAAAACCTCTACAGGCTTGTAGCTCAGGTGGTTAGAGCGCACCCCTGATAAGGGTGAGGTCGGTGGTTCAAGTCCACTCAGGCCTACCAAATTTCTTCTCATGCTGCGTTATGCGCGCGGTCGTTTACCGACGTAAACTTCCCTTTCGCATGCCCTGCCTGAGCAGAAATTGCATTCTTCTTTTGTCTGAAGAATGTGAACTCGGTTGAGTGGTAGTAGTGGTCTCTGCAGTAACTGTATGGGGCTATAGCTCAGCTGGGAGAGCGCCTGCCTTGCACGCAGGAGGTCAGCGGTTCGATCCCGCTTAGCTCCACCATTACAGTACTTCAATACTTCAGAGCGTACCGGAAACGGTGTGCTGCGAAGTATTTGCTCTTTAACAATCCGGAACAAGCTGAAAATTTGAAACGACGCGTTGTTTCATTTCTCCGTAATAAGAAATGAAAGCGGCGCGTTCGAGTCTCTCAAAAGCTTGCGATTCATAAGCGTTGCAAAACGCCTGTGGGTTGTGAGGTTAAGCGACTAAGCGTACACGGTGGATGCCCTGGCAGTCAGAGGCGATGAAGGACGTGCTAATCTGCGAAAAGCGCCGGCAAGGTGATATGAACCGCAACAGCCGGCGATGTCCGAATGGGGAAACCCAGTGCACTTGTGCACTATCGTTAACTGAATACATAGGTTAACGAGGCGAACCGGGGGAACTGAAACATCTAAGTACCCCGAGGAAAAGAAATCAACCGAGATTCCCCCAGTAGCGGCGAGCGAACGGGGAACAGCCCAGGACCTGAATCAGTTTGTGTGTTAGTGGAAGCGTCTGGAAAGTCGCGCGATACAGGGTGACAGCCCCGTACACGAAAATGCACGGATTGTGAGTCCGACGAGTAGGGCGGGACACGTGGTATCCTGTCTGAATATGGGGGGACCATCCTCCAAGGCTAAATACTCCTGACTGACCGATAGTGAACCAGTACCGTGAGGGAAAGGCGAAAAGAACCCCGGCGAGGGGAGTGAAACAGAACCTGAAACCGTGTACGTACAAGCAGTGGGAGCACCCTTTGGGGTGTGACTGCGTACCTTTTGTATAATGGGTCAGCGACTTATATTCTGTAGCAAGGTTAACCGCATAGGGGAGCCGAAGGGAAACCGAGTCTTAACTGGGCGTTAAGTTGCAGGGTATAGACCCGAAACCCGGTGATCTAGCCATGGGCAGGTTGAAGGTTGGGTAACACTAACTGGAGGACCGAACCGACTAATGTTGAAAAATTAGCGGATGACCTGTGGCTGGGGGTGAAAGGCCAATCAAACCGGGAGATAGCTGGTTCTCCCCGAAAGCTATTTAGGTAGCGCCTCGTGAACTCATCTCCGGGGGTAGAGCACTGTTTCGGCTAGGGGGCCATCCCGGCTTACCAACCCGATGCAAACTGCGAATACCGGAGAATGTTATCACGGGAGACACACGGCGGGTGCTAACGTCCGTCGTGAAGAGGGAAACAACCCAGACCGCCAGCTAAGGTCCCAAAGTCATGGTTAAGTGGGAAACGATGTGGGAAGGCACAGACAGCCAGGATGTTGGCTTAGAAGCAGCCATCATTTAAAGAAAGCGTAATAGCTCACTGGTCGAGTCGGCCTGCGCGGAAGATGTAACGGGGCTAAACCATGCACCGAAGCTGCGGCAGCGACACAATGTGTTGTTGGGTAGGGGAGCGTTCTGTAAGCCGCTGAAGGTGGACTGTGAGGTCTGCTGGAGGTATCAGAAGTGCGAATGCTGACATAAGTAACGATAAAGCGGGTGAAAAGCCCGCTCGCCGGAAGACCAAGGGTTCCTGTCCAACGTTAATCGGGGCAGGGTGAGTCGACCCCTAAGGCGAGGCTGAAAAGCGTAGTCGATGGGAAACAGGTTAATATTCCTGTACTTGGTGTTACTGCGAAGGGGGGACGGAGAAGGCTAGGTTATCCGGGCGACGGTTGTCCCGGTTTAAGCGTGTAGGCTTGCATTCCAGGCAAATCCGGAATGCTTTAAGGCTGAGGCGTGATGACGAGCCACTACGGTGGTGAAGTAACTGATGCCCTGCTTCCAGGAAAAGCCTCTAAGCTCCAGGTAACACGAAATCGTACCCCAAACCGACACAGGTGGTCAGGTAGAGAATACCAAGGCGCTTGAGAGAACTCGGGTGAAGGAACTAGGCAAAATGGTGCCGTAACTTCGGGAGAAGGCACGCTGGCATTAGGTGAAGGGACTTGCTCCCGGAGCTGAAGCCAGTCGAAGATACCAGCTGGCTGCAACTGTTTATTAAAAACACAGCACTGTGCAAACACGAAAGTGGACGTATACGGTGTGACGCCTGCCCGGTGCCGGAAGGTTAATTGATGGGGTTATCCGTAAGGAGAAGCTCTTGATCGAAGCCCCGGTAAACGGCGGCCGTAACTATAACGGTCCTAAGGTAGCGAAATTCCTTGTCGGGTAAGTTCCGACCTGCACGAATGGCGTAATGATGGCCAGGCTGTCTCCACCCGAGACTCAGTGAAATTGAAATCGCTGTGAAGATGCAGTGTACCCGCGGCAAGACGGAAAGACCCCGTGAACCTTTACTATAGCTTGACACTGAACATTGAGCCTTGATGTGTAGGATAGGTGGGAGGCTTTGAAGCGTGGACGCCAGTCTGCGTGGAGCCGGCCTTGAAATACCACCCTTTAATGTTTGATGTTCTAACGTAGGCCCGTGATCCGGGCTGCGGACAGTGTCTGGTGGGTAGTTTGACTGGGGCGGTCTCCTCCCAAAGCGTAACGGAGGAGCACGAAGGTTGGCTAATCCTGGTCGGACATCAGGAGGTTAGTGCAATGGCATAAGCCAGCTTGACTGCGAGAGTGACGGCTCGAGCAGGTGCGAAAGCAGGTCATAGTGATCCGGTGGTTCTGAATGGAAGGGCCATCGCTCAACGGATAAAAGGTACTCCGGGGATAACAGGCTGATACCGCCCAAGAGTTCATATCGACGGCGGTGTTTGGCACCTCGATGTCGGCTCATCACATCCTGGGGCTGAAGTAGGTCCCAAGGGTACGGCTGTTCGCCGTTTAAAGTGGTACGCGAGCTGGGTTTAGAACGTCGTGAGACAGTTCGGTCCCTATCTGCCGTGGGCGCTGGAGAATTGAGGGGGGTTGCTCCTAGTACGAGAGGACCGGAGTGAACGCACCACTGGTGTTCGGGTTGTCATGCCAATGGCATTGCCCGGTAGCTAAGTGCGGAAAAGATAAGTGCTGAAAGCATCTAAGCACGAAACTTGCCCCGAGATGAGTTCTCCCTGACTCCTTGAGGGTCCTGAAGGGACGTTGAAGACGACGACGTTGATAGGCCGGATGTGTAAGTGCAGCGATGCATTGAGCTAACCGGTACTAATGACCCGTGAGGCTTAACCTTACAACGCCAGAGGCGTTTTGGTTGAGAGACCAGAGAAGATTTTCAGCTTGGTTCATCCGGATAGATTCGTGCGGCCTGAGAGGGCGGTACGGATAGACAGAATTTGCCTGGCGGCTGTAGCGCGGTGGTCCCACCTGACCCCATGCCGAACTCAGAAGTGAAACGCCGTAGCGCCGATGGTAGTGTGGGGCCTCCCCATGCGAGAGTAGGGAACTGCCAGGCATCAATTTAAGGTACTTACCTGAAAAGGTAACACCGGTTATCAGCGAGACCCCGCTGGTAATGCAGTATTCGGTGGTGCGGTAGTTCAGTCGGTTAGAATACCGGCCTGTCACGCCGGGGGTCGCGGGTTCGAGTCCCGTCCGCACCGCCACCCTCATTTAGGGGCGTAGTTCAATTGGTAGAGCACCGGTCTCCAAAACCGGGTGTTGGGGGTTCGAGTCCCTCCGCCCCTGCCAGAAAACAATCCTTTGCTTAGGCAAAGGATTTTTTTTGTTCTAAATTTAGTGGTGAAGAGAGTTGAGCTTCACCAATATCCACTCAAACCCTTCCCGTTTTATTACCTCAATGTGTCAATACCGGATATTTAAGCAGCTGCCGAATGTGCGCCTGCTGATCGCTATTCTGAAGCCATACCGCATATAACGGTCTGACAGCGACAGGTGTATCAGGAATAACCATCAGATCGCTATAAGTGCCATGCCAGAAATCAGGTAAAAATGCACAAGCACCCGTTGTATGCAGCAATTCTCGGGTAACATGCGCCGAAGTTGTTGTTAATACCGGAACGTCATCACTTGACAGATAATTTTCGTGTTGGTGAAAATCTGCTCCCCATTCCAGTTTAATGTAATCATATTTTTCACGTTTCTCAGTTTTACGTGCACGAAATAACGCGAGTGAAATGTGACCAATTTGCTGGCTGGTCAATTCATCCATCTTCGGTGCTTCCGTGGTGATCAAAAGATCAAGCTGTCGTTCATGTAGCTGCTTTACCAGCAAATGCCGTTGTGCGATTCGCGCCTCAAGATGCAGGCTTTCTCTGTTCTCATAAAGCGATTGTAGCCAGGGGGTTAGGTAGGCTTCCCAGAGTGAAGCACTGGCCCCGATAGAAAGCTCATGATGTTGCTGTGTATGCGAAACTTCCTTCTTAGCCATCAACCAGGTGCTCATCAGGCTTTCAGCGTAGGGCAATAAACGCTCACCTGCTGAAGTCAGCCGGATGTTATTACGATGGCGAGTAAAAAGGTTAACGCCCAGCTGATTTTCCAGTTGGCGAATGCGGAAACTAACGGCAGATTGCGTGAGGTAAAGCGCTTCAGCAGCGCGCCCGAAATGACGTGTTCTGCTCACTTCGAGGAAAGTTTTCAGTAATTCCGTATCCACAGCATTCTCCCAAAAAATGTTTGTCGTGTTGATTTAAATGTTTTGTTTTACACTCTGTCAAGCCTATCTAATACTCCGCGCCATAAATAGCACGGCCATATGAGAATCAGGAGCGTGTAAAATGGCGGACAGCTTCGCAACAACGAATCGTTTCTTTGATAACAAACATTACCCTCGTGGTTTTTCGCGTCATGGTGACTTCACCATTAAAGAAGCTACGCTTCTTGAGCGCCACGGTTATGCCTTTAATGAACTGGACCTGGCAAAGCGTGAGCCGGTGACGGAAGAAGAGCGTTTATTTCTTGAAGTATGTCGTGGTATTCGTGAGCCGCAAACGGAAGCTGAACGTGTATGGTCGAAATATACCGCACGTATCAAGCGTCCTAAGCGTTTTCACACGCTTTCCGGCGGCAAGCCGCAGATGGACAGTGTCGAAGACTACAGCGACAGCGAAGACTAAGATAACGGGGCAAATGCCCCGTTTTTTATTCCAGACTTTTGTGCAGAAAAATCATTAACCGGTCGATACTGCGATACCCCACCGCTTCCTGCAGGTGAAGACGGGTAATCTGCGTTTCTCCTGCCAGATCTGCGATAGTTCTTGCCACTTTCAGGATGCGTTGCCAGGCGCGCACTGATAACCCCAGTGAATTCAGTACTTCTTCAAGCCACTTCGCATCATCCTGAAGCAGTTCACACCAGCGCTGGATATCTGCATTAGATAAATGCGCATTTACTTTCCCGCTGCGATTGATTTGACGTTGCCGCGCCTCGAGAACACGTTGCAGCACATCGGCACTACTTTCGCTGCGCTGTTGCTTCTGGCTGAGCGTACCGTTGGGCAGAAGCGGTATTTCCAGTGACAGATCGAAGCGGTCGAGAAAGGGGCCAGAAAGACGGCTCAGATAGCGCAATATCTGCTGTGGCGTGCAGCGATTATGCGTTCCCTGATAATGGCCTGTGGGGCTCGGATTCATTGCTGCAATCAATTGAAAGCGGGCAGGATAGGTCACTTTTGCCCGGGTTCGGGATATCGCGATCTCTCCGGATTCAATCGGTTCCCGCAGGGAGTCCAGAACTTTGCGTTCGAACTCCGGCAGCTCATCCAGGAACAGTACGCCATTGTGCGCCAGAGAGATTTCTCCCGGACGCGGTAAAGAGCCGCCACCAATTAAGGCATACAGCGAAGCGCTATGATGTGGGGCGCGAAACGGGCGCTTACGCCACTGACGATGGATATTGCCGCTACTGACAAGACTGGCAATGGCCGCGCACTCCAGCGCTTCCTGGTCGCTCAGTGGCGGCATGATACCGGGTAAGCGGGTGGCCAACATGGTTTTCCCGGTACCAGGTGGACCGAGCAGCAGCAGGTTGTGCCCGCCAGCCGCAGTGATCTCTAGCGCGCGGCGTCCCTGTTCCTGACCAATGATATCGCTCAGGTCCTGTGTTTCTTTGTTGATCGCTTCAGGCTGGTAGTGGGCAACGGTTAACTCTGCCTGGTTATGGAGAAATGCGCAGATTTCAAGCAGATGCTTACCAACGAGAGTCACACCTTCGCGGATTAAACCCACATCCTGCTGATTTTGTTCAGAGAGAATCATTTGCCGGCCAGCATGCAGCGCTGCCATCGCTGCGGGAATGGCGGCCTGAACGCCACAGAGCGAGCCGTTTAGCGTTAATTCACCCAGGAATTCATATTGAGTGAGTTTGGCGTCTGGAAGCTGCTCTGAGGCAGCGAGAATCGCAATGGCGATTGGCAGGTCGTAGCGCCCACCCTCTTTGGGCAGATCAGCGGGGCCAAGATTGATCGTGACGCGCTTTGCCGGAAAGGTAAAACCGCTGTTGATGATGGCGCTGCGAACCCGTTCCCGCGCCTCTTTCACCGTTGTCTCTGGCAAACCGACCAGCGTTAAAGCGGGCAGGCCGTTACTGATATGCACTTCCACTGTCACCAGTGGTGCCTGAACGCCCAGTGCCGCGCGTGTTAAAACCCGGGATAAAGACATAACCTCTCCTTGTTAGCTCTATCCTGCGCGCCTCACAATGAGAGATCGAATCCAGATGATCATCACTGCGCGTTTGATTCCGTTATTTCACGGTTTTTTGCAGCACGTTAAGAGATTTTGGAAGCCGCTTGCCAAATCAGAATGAAAGATTACGTCGCGGTCGTAATGAATATTTATCACGAATGTAAATAACCCTTTACTTACAAAGTGATAACTGAGACTGAAGCGCAACGTCATAAAAATTCCTGATGAAAATTATTGTCAATGCACAGATAACTATGGTAACTCTGTAGGTATTACTTCGAACAATCGAAAAAACGAACAACACATGAAAGCCCTTCTACAAGTGATTAGCCTAGTCGTGATTAGCGTGGTGGTGATTATTATCCCACCGTGCGGGGCTACGCTTGGAGAAAGAAAGGCTTAAAAATCAAGCCTGGAATTCCAAAAACCCCCGCACCGAAAGGTCCGGGGGTTTTTTTTCGACCAGGCAAAATATCAGCGAATCATCGAGGAACAGATAATGAACAGTAGCATAAAATTCTGTTGTTCCCGCAGGGATACAGGAGAATAACCATGACAGGTGCACAGTGGGTAGTTCAAAGTTTACGCGCGCAGGGTGTTGAGACCGTGTTTGGATATCCTGGCGGTGCCATCATGCCAGTGTACGATGCGCTCTACGATGGCGGCGTGGAACACCTACTGTGTCGGCATGAGCAAGGTGCGGTGATGGCGGCGATTGGTTATGCGCGTGCCACAGGTAAAACCGGTGTCTGTATCGCCACCTCGGGCCCGGGGGCGACTAACCTGATCACCGGTTTAGCCGACGCGATGATGGACTCCATCCCGGTGGTGGCGATTACCGGACAGGTTGCCTCCCCATTTATCGGCACCGATGCATTCCAGGAAATCGATGTTCTCGGCTTGTCGCTGGCCTGCACCAAGCACAGTTTCCTCGTTGAATCCCTTGATGATTTACCTTCAGTGATGGCAGAAGCCTTTGCCATCGCCCAGTCAGGCCGTCCAGGCCCGGTTCTGGTTGATATCCCGAAAGATATTCAGGTTGCCAGAGGTGAACCGACACCGCGGCTGCTGCCAGTCGAAGAAGCGCCGATCCACTCGGCACAGCAAATCGCGGAAGCGCGCGCACTGATGGCCCAGGCGAAAAAACCCATGCTGTACATCGGTGGCGGCGTGGGTATGGCGCATGCCGTTCCGGCACTGCGTGCCATGGCGATCGATACCGGCATTCCGATGGTTGCCACCCTGAAAGGTCTGGGCAGTGCTGATGCCAGCAGCGAAGTCTACCTCGGCATGCTGGGCATGCATGGCACCAAGGCGGCAAACATTGCGGTGCAGGAGTGTGACTTACTGATCGCCGTTGGCGCGCGTTTCGACGACCGCGTCACCGGTAAGCTCGATACCTTCGCGCCGCACGCCAGCGTCATCCATCTCGATATTGATCCTGCCGAGCTGAACAAACTGCGCCGTGCTCACGTTTCATTGCAGGGCGACCTGAATCAGGTGCTGCCAGCACTGAGTATGCCGCTGCAAATCGACGCGTGGCGCACCGAAGTGAAAATGCTGAAGGCTGAATTTAGCTGGCGTTACGATCATCCTGGTGAAGCGATTTACGCGCCACTGCTGCTGAAGCAACTTTCCGATCGCAAAGCGGCCAGCGCCGTGGTTACCACCGACGTTGGGCAGCATCAGATGTGGGCTGCACAGCATATGTCGTTCAGCGCGCCGGAAAATTTTATTACTTCCAGCGGCCTCGGCACCATGGGCTTTGGCCTGCCAGCAGCGATAGGCGCTCAAGTCGCCCGCCCGGACGATACGGTGATCTGCGTATCCGGCGACGGCTCCATCATGATGAACATCCAGGAGCTGGGCACCATCAAGCGCGGCAAACTGCCGGTGAAAATCCTGCTGCTGGATAACCAACGGCTTGGTATGGTACGCCAGTGGCAACAGCTGTTCTTTGATGGTCGCTACAGCGAAACCATCCTGACTGATAACCCCGATTTCCTGACGCTGGCCAGCGCGTTTGATATCCCCGGCCAGCGTATTACCCGTAAAGATCAGGTCGACGCCGCCCTTGATGCTCTGCTGAACAGTGAAGGTCCTTACTTCCTGCATGTTTCGATTGATGAGCATGAAAACGTCTGGCCATTGGTGCCACCAGGTGCCAGCAACGCAAACATGATGGAGAAAACCGCATGAACCAGCATCAATTGTCTATCGAGGCCCGCTTCCGCCCTGAAATATTGGAACGCATTTTGCGTGTCGTGCGCCACCGTGGTTTCCAGGTGTGCGCCATGAACATGGCATCAGCCGCTAATACGGAAAACATTAATATTGAAATGACCGTTGCCAGCCAGCGCTCAGTCGATTTACTGTCTTCGCAGTTAAGTAAACTGATGGATGTCGCTTGCGTCCAAATCCAACAACAGACAACACAACAAATCCGTGCCTAGTCGCGAAAGGAAATAACAATGAGTACGAAGAAAGCAGACTTTATTTGGTTCAATGGGGAGATGGTTAAGTGGGAAGACGCTAAGGTTAGCGTCATGTCTCACGCGTTGCATTACGGTACTTCTGTGTTTGAGGGCGTGCGTTGCTACGACTCTCACAAAGGCCCGGTGGTGTTCCGTCATCGCGAACACATGCAGCGTCTGCACGACTCCGCCAAAATCTACCGCTTCCCGATCGAAGCCAGCGTAGATGAGCTGATGGAAGCCTGCCGCGAAGTGCTGCGCGTCAATAAACTGAAAAGCGCCTACATCCGTCCGCTGGCTTTCGTGGGCGACGTGGGCCTGGGTGTGAACCCGCCAGATGGCTACACCACCGATGTGATCATCGCCGCGTTCCCGTGGGGTGCTTACCTGGGTGCCGAAGCGCTGGAGCAGGGCATCGACGCGATGGTGTCTTCCTGGAACCGCGTGGCACCGAACACCCTGCCGACTGCGGCAAAAGCCGGTGGTAACTACCTGTCTTCTCTGCTGGTAGGTAGCGAAGCGCGCCGCCACGGTTATCAGGAAGGTATCGCTCTCGACACCAACGGCTATATTTCAGAAGGGGCCGGTGAAAACCTGTTCGAAGTGAAAGATGGCATCCTGTTCACGCCGCCGTTCACCTCTTCTGCGCTGCCTGGCATCACCCGTGACGCCATCATCAAACTGGCAAAAGACATGGGTATCGAAGTGCGCGAGCAGGTACTGTCACGCGAATCACTGTACCTGGCTGACGAAGTGTTCATGTCCGGTACTGCAGCGGAAATCACCCCGGTACGTAGCGTAGACGGTATCCAGGTTGGCGCAGGCAAATGCGGTCCGGTGACCAAACGCATTCAGCAGGCGTTCTTTGGCCTGTTCACCGGCGAAACTGAAGACAAATGGGGCTGGCTGGATCCGGTTAACGCATAACAAGACTTTGCGCGGGCGTTCAGGCGTCCGCGTGCCCTTTCTTACTGGAGTAAATAGAGCATGCCTAAGTACCGTTCCGCCACCACCACCCATGGCCGTAACATGGCGGGTGCCCGTGCCTTGTGGCGCGCGACAGGAATGACCGACGCCGATTTCGGTAAGCCGATTATCGCCGTGGTCAACTCATTCACCCAATTCGTGCCAGGCCACGTCCACCTGCGCGATCTCGGCAAACTGGTCGCTGAACAAATCGAAGCGGCTGGTGGTGTGGCTAAAGAGTTCAACACCATTGCAGTGGATGACGGTATCGCCATGGGTCATGGCGGCATGCTGTATTCACTGCCTTCGCGCGAGCTGATTGCTGACTCCGTCGAGTACATGGTTAACGCCCACTGTGCCGATGCGATGGTCTGCATCTCCAACTGCGACAAAATCACCCCCGGCATGCTGATGGCTTCACTGCGCCTCAACATCCCGGTGATCTTTGTTTCCGGCGGCCCGATGGAAGCGGGTAAAACCAAACTGTCTGACAAAATCATCAAGCTGGATTTGGTGGATGCGATGATTCAGGGTGCCAACCCGAACGTCAGCGACGCCGACAGCGAGCAAATCGAGCGCTCCGCCTGTCCAACCTGTGGTTCCTGTTCTGGTATGTTCACCGCCAACTCGATGAACTGCCTGACCGAAGCGCTGGGTCTGTCGCAGCCGGGTAACGGTTCGCTGCTGGCGACCCACGCCGACCGCAAAGATCTGTTTATCAATGCCGGTAAGCGCATCGTTAACCTGACCAAACAATATTACGAGCAGGATGATGAGCGCGTACTGCCGCGCAACATCGCCAGCAAAGCGGCATTTGAAAACGCCATGACGCTGGATATCGCCATGGGCGGTTCCACCAACACCGTACTGCACCTGCTGGCCGCAGCGCAGGAAGGCGAGATCGATTTCAACATCTCCGATATTGACCGTCTGTCGCGCAAAGTGCCGCATCTGTGCAAAGTGGCACCGAGCACCCAGAAATATCACATGGAAGACGTACACCGTGCGGGTGGCGTTATCGGTATCCTCGGCGAGCTGGATCGTGCCGGTCTGCTGCACACCGACGTGCGCAACGTACTGGGTCTGAACCTGCGCGAGACGCTGGACCAGTACGACATCATGCTGACCAAAGACGAAGCGGTGAAAAAGATGTTCCGCGCCGGCCCGGCAGGTATCCGTACCACCCAGGCCTTCTCGCAGGATTGCCGTTGGGACACGCTGGATGACGATCGTCAGGAAGGTTGTATCCGTACCCGTGAATTCGCCTTCTCGCAGGACGGCGGTCTGGCCGTGCTGTACGGCAACCTGGCGGAAGACGGTTGTATCGTGAAAACCGCAGGCGTGGATAAAGAAATCCTCACCTTCAAAGGTCCGGCCAAAGTATACGAAAGCCAGGATGATGCGGTGGAAGCCATCCTCGGCGGTAAAGTTGTCGCTGGCGATGTGGTCGTCATTCGCTACGAAGGGCCGAAAGGCGGGCCGGGCATGCAGGAAATGCTGTATCCGACCACCTACCTGAAATCGATGGGTCTCGGCAAAAGCTGTGCACTGATCACCGATGGTCGTTTCTCTGGCGGTACTTCAGGTCTGTCCATTGGTCACGCTTCACCGGAAGCTGGTAGCGGCGGCACCATCGCGCTGGTGAAAGATGGCGACATCATCGAAATCGACATCCCGAACCGTGGCATCAAGCTGGCGGTGCCGGACAACGAACTGCACGCCCGTCGTGAAGAGGAAGAAGCGCGTGGCGATGAGGCGTATACGCCGCATGGCCGTGAGCGTCAGGTTTCCTTCGCGCTGCGTGCTTACGCATCACTCGCGACCAGCGCTGACAAAGGCGCGGTGCGCGATAAGTCCAAGCTGGGAGGCTAACAGATGGCTGAGTCTCAACCGCTACCCGCGGCGCCCTGCGGCGCGGAGTATTTGCGCGCGGTATTGCGTTCACCGGTGTATGAAATCGCCCAGGTGACGCCGTTACAGAAAATGGAAAAAATTTCATCGCGTCTTGGCAACACCATTCTGGTGAAGCGTGAAGATCGTCAGCCGGTGCACAGCTTTAAGCTGCGTGGGGCTTACGCGATGATTGCCGGGCTAAACGAAGAGCAAAAAGCGCGCGGCGTGGTGACGGCATCGGCCGGTAACCATGCGCAGGGCGTGGCGCTCTCGGCCAGCCGGCTTGGCATCAAATCACTGATTGTGATGCCGCTGGCCACGGCAGATATCAAGGTTGATGCAGTGCGCGCATTTGGCGGTGAGGCTTACCTCTATGGAGCCAACTTCGACGAGGCGAAAGCCAAGGCGATTGAACTGGCGGAGCAGCAGGGTTACACCTTCGTGCCACCGTTTGACCATCCGGCGGTGATCGCCGGACAGGGGACGCTGGCGATGGAACTGCTGCAACAGGATGCGCATCTTGATCGCGTGTTCGTGCCAGTGGGCGGCGGCGGTCTGGCGGCGGGTGTGGCGGTGTTGATCAAGCAGCTGATGCCGCAGATCAAAGTGATCGCCGTCGAGTCCGAAGATTCTGCCTGCCTGAAAGCGGCGCTGGATGCCGGTCATCCGGTCGATCTGGCGCGTGTGGGCTTGTTTGCTGAAGGCGTGGCGGTGAAGCGTATCGGCGACGAAACCTTCCGTCTGTGCCAGGAATATATCGACGACATCATCACCGTGGATAGCGATGCCATCTGCGCGGCGGTCAAGGATTTGTTTGAGGATGTGCGTGCGGTGGCGGAGCCTTCCGGGGCACTGGCGCTGGCCGGGATGAAGAAATACATCCAGCAGCACGACATCAAAGGCGAACGTCTGGCGCATGTCCTCTCCGGGGCGAACGTGAATTTCCACGGTCTGCGCTACGTCTCCGAGCGTTGCGAACTGGGCGAGCAGCGTGAAGCGCTGCTGGCGGTAACCATTCCTGAGCAGCAGGGCAGCTTCCTGAAGTTTTGCCAGACGCTGGGTGGTCGGTCAGTGACCGAGTTCAACTATCGTTACGCGGATGCCGACAACGCCTGCATCTTCGTCGGCGTGCGTTTAACGCGCGGGCTGGAGGAGCGCAGTGAAATCATCAGCCAGCTGACGCAGGGTGGCTATAACGTGGTGGATTTGTCCGACGATGAGATGGCCAAGCTGCACGTGCGCTACATGGTGGGTGGCCGTCCCTCCAAACCGCTGCGTGAACGTCTGTTCAGCTTTGAATTCCCGGAAGCACCCGGCGCGTTGCTGAAGTTCCTGCAAACGCTGGGTACGCACTGGAATATCTCGCTGTTCCACTATCGCAGCCACGGTACGGATTACGGTCGGGTGCTGGCGGCGTTTGAGCTGGGTGAGGATGAGCCGCGCTTTGAGGAGCATCTCATGGCGCTGGGTTATGACTTCCACGATGAAGTCAATAACCCGGCGTTCCGCTTCTTCCTCGCGGGTCAGTAATTACAGCAGGTTCCAGAAAGCATTGATAAGCGGCTCCCCGAGCCGCTTTTTTTGTACGCACACGCCCAGTTCGAGTGGCGCAACCGACTCGACATTCTCCAGCACCAGCACGCGATTACGCACCGGCTCCGGGCTGTTTTCCAGCACCACATCCGGCAGCAGCGCAATGCCACAGCCCAGCGCCACCATCGACACAATCGCTTCATGGCCCGATACCGTGGCATAAATCAGCGGATTGGGGATACGGCGGCGGCGGAACCACAAATCAATGCCACGTCGCGCAGGCCCTTGTTCCGGCAGGATAAACGGAATCAGGGACCAGTCAGGCTCGTCCTGTGTCGCCTGGCTGCGGACCGGACAAGGTAGCGCCGGGGCAATCAGCACCAGCGGAATCAGCCCAAGTGGCGTAAAATCTATGCTGGCAGGCAGCGATTCAGGACGACCGGCAATCGCCAGGTCGGCCTCACCGGACTGCACCATCTCGATCGCATCAGCGGCATCGCCGGTCGTCAGTTTAATTTCCACCTGCGGATGTTCGGCACGAAAGCGATCGAGAATCGGTGGCAGATGGCTGTAGGCCGCCGTCACCGAACAGAACAGGCGCAGCTCGCCACTGAGAGACGGACCGTTCAGGTCCATCACATGACGCAGTTGCTGATATTGCAGCAGGGTTTGCTGAGCAAACTGACGTAGCCGTTCACCGGCTTCGGTCAGCGTCACAGTGCGATTATCACGCAGAAACAGCGCGTGGCCGACATCCTCTTCCAGCCGCTGGATCTGGCGCGACAAGGTGGACGGACTCACATGCATGGCACGCGCCGTGCGGCCAAAGTGGCAACTTTCGGCCAGATGGAGGAAGAGTTTCAGGTCTCGTAAATCCATGCGCGGGTAACCTCAAAGTAATATTGCAAATCCTGCAATGTGGCGTTGTTAATATATCAATTTAAGCAACAGATTTCCTGTCATATGATGGGGTCATTCGCGGCGCTACTGATGACGTCGTTACTGAACAAAGCAAACACAACATCTAACCGGAGTACCCATGGCTAACTACTTCAACACATTGAATCTGCGCAACCAGTTAGCGCAGTTAGGCAAATGTCGTTTCATGGCTCGCGATGAATTCGCGGATGGCGCAAGCTTCCTGAAAGGGAAAAAAGTGGTCATCGTTGGCTGTGGCGCTCAGGGCCTGAACCAGGGTCTGAACATGCGTGACTCTGGCCTGGATGTGTCTTACGCGCTGCGTGCTGAAGCGATTGCTGAGAAACGTGCCTCTTTCCGCAAAGCGACCGATAACGGCTTCAAAGTGGGTACTTATGAAGAGCTGATCCCGCAGGCGGACCTGGTCGTTAACCTGACGCCGGACAAACAGCACTCTGCAGTCGTTCAGGCAGTACAGCCGATGATGAAAGACGGTGCAGCGCTGGGCTACTCACACGGTTTCAACATCGTTGAAGTGGGCGAAACTATCCGTAAAGACATCACTGTAGTGATGGTTGCACCGAAGTGCCCAGGTACTGAAGTTCGTGAAGAATATAAGCGTGGTTTCGGCGTGCCGACTCTGATCGCGGTTCACCCGGAAAACGATCCGAAAGGCGAAGGTATGGCGATTGCGAAAGCCTGGGCTTCTGCCACCGGTGGTGACCGTGCGGGCGTGCTGGAATCTTCTTTCGTTGCAGAAGTGAAATCTGACCTGATGGGTGAGCAGACCATTCTGTGCGGCATGCTGCAGGCAGGTTCTCTGCTGTGCTTCGACAAGCTGGTGGCGGAAGGTCACGATGCGGCTTATGTTGAGAAACTGATTCAGTTCGGCTGGGAAACCATCACCGAATCACTGAAGTTCGGCGGCATCACCCTGATGATGGATCGCCTGTCTAACCCGGCTAAAATCCGTGCTTATGCGCTGTCTGAGCAGCTGAAAGGCATCATGGCTCCGCTGTTCCAGAAGCACATGGATGACATCATCTCCGGTGAATTCTCTTCTGGCATGATGGCTGACTGGGCTAACGACGACAAAAACCTGCTGACCTGGCGTGAAGAGACCGGTAAAACCGCGTTCGAAACTGCAGCACAGTTCGAAGGTAAAATCGAAGAGCAGGAATACTACGACAAAGGCGTTCTGATGGTTGCGATGGTTAAAGCGGGCGTTGAGCTGGCGTTTGAAACCATGATTGACGCGGGCATCATCGAAGAGTCAGCTTACTACGAATCACTGCATGAGCTGCCGCTGATCGCTAACACCATCGCACGTAAGCGTCTGTATGAAATGAATGTGGTGATCTCTGATACCGCAGAATACGGCAACTACCTGTTCTCCTTCGCGGCAGTTCCGCTGCTGAAAGAGTTCATGGCCACTCTGCAACCGGGCGACCTGGGTAAAGCAGTGGAAGGCACTCAGGTAGACAACGCGCAGCTGCGTGATGTTAACGAAGCGATTCGTCAGCATCCGATCGAAGCAGTTGGCCGCAAACTGCGTGGCTACATGACCGATATGAAACGTATCGCGGTTGCCGGTTAATCGGTACGCGACACAGTTTTCAGCAACGAAAAACCCCGGCTCGCCGGGGTTTTTTTATATCTCATCACCTGTAGGCGCGATTTATCGCGCGGTTTTAGGCAATAAAAAACCCGGCCAGAGCCGGGTTTCGCATTTACCCTATCAACCGCATCAAACCGCTTCGTACAGTGTCTGCCTGCTGGTCTCTTTACAGGCAATCAGCGCAATCAGTGTCAATGCCGCCATCGAAGCCAGATAGAAACCGACCGCCTGCAAACCATAGTTAGCGTTCAGCCAGGTGGCGATATAAGGCGCAACGGAGGCACCCAGAATCGACGACAGGTTATACGAGAAGGAAGCACCGGTATAACGCACTTCGGTCGGGAACAGTTCCGGCAGCAGCGCACCCATCGGGCCAAATGTCAGGCCCATAATACTCAGGCCGAGCAGCAGGAAGCCCATCACCAGCACCTGAGAACCAGAACCAAGCAGTGCCGGGAACATAAAGGCAAAGGCGATAATCATCAGGGTAATGGTGATCATGGTTTTGCGACGACCAAAACGGTCTGCCAGCAGGCCAGCAATCGGCACCATCACACCAAAACCAATCACCGCCACCATCAGCATCCACAGGAAGCTGTTGCGTGAATAACCGAGGCCCACCGGCGCAGGTGCGGTGCCGTAGCTCATGGAGTACACGGTCATGATATAGAACAGCGTATAAGTGGCGAGCATGATAAAGGTGCCGAGAATGGTGGCAAGCCAATGCTTGCTCAGCAGCGTGCCAATCGGTACACGTACCTGTTTTTTCTCTTTCTTAACTTTGGCAAACACCGGGCTTTCGTTCAGCGAGACACGCACATACAGGCCAATAATCACCAGCACCGCAGAGAGAATGAAGGGTACGCGCCAGCCCCACTGCATGAACTGTTCGTCTGTCAGCAACCAGGAGAGCAGCAGGAAAGTCCCGTTAGCGAAGAAGAAGCCGATCGGTGCACCCAGCTGTGGGAACGAACCGTAAAGGGCACGTTTTTTTGCCGGGGCATTTTCGGTCGCCAGCAACGCTGCGCCACCCCATTCACCACCCAGGCCCAGACCCTGACCAAAACGCGCCAGTGCCAGCAGCAGCGGTGCGGCCACGCCAATGGTCTGATAACCTGGCAGCAGGCCGATCACCACGGTAGAAACCCCCATGGTCAGCAGTGAAGCCACCAGGGTTGCCTTACGGCCCACACGGTCACCAAAGTGGCCAAACACGGCAGAACCGATCGGACGCGCCACAAACGCGATGGCGAAGGTTGCCAGCGACTGGAGCGTTGCGACTGTGGCATCACCCTGTGGGAAGAAAATATGGGGAAAAACAATAACCGCCGCAGTGGCGTAAATATAAAAATCGAAAAATTCGATGGCGGTGCCGACAAGAGACGCAACGACCACTTTGCCGCGAGAATTGACCGGCGTGTCGTCTTGTTTTTTGTCGATTGATTCGGTGATGGAGGCTTGCATAACTGTTTCTTAATTGTAAATAGAAACAAAGAATCTTACGCACCTGTATTGCGTCATTCAATGGCGAAAAACCGCGTCATAACAGGCTTTTTCGGCGAAAAAGAGGATAATTTCTGAGTTCACGCCATCGGCGGCGAATGGAAAGGGTTACAGCCGGTTTTTTGGCGGGAATCTCTGCAAAAGGGCCAAATAAAAGTGACCCTTTAGCGATTCCTGCTGTCTTTTGCCGTAAAAACAGTCTGCGGGAAACATTTTTTGCTGTTGCGGCAAATGTAACGAACTGCGGCAGCTTACTGTTGCTGATGGGGCTGCGGCATTTCTTTATCGTCTTTGTATCGGGCGGTAGCGATCCAGGCTGCGCAGAACAGCGTCAGACGCGCAAAGAAGTAGAAAAAGGCCATCAGACCCAACACCGAACCGAAAGCTGCACCAGACGGGGATGTCGCCAGCTTCGGCAGGGTAATTGTCATGACAAACTTAATCACCTCAAAACCAATGGCGGCCAGCAGCGTGCCGCGGAACAACGCTTTCTTGCGTGGCTTGTGGCGCGGCAGGATCCAGAAAATCCACAGAAACAGCAGATAGTTAGCAAAAATGGAGATGGCCAGTGCAATGACGGTCATCGCCGGACGCAGCCACTCAATATGATCCAGCCCCAGCGCGTGCACAATCGCTGCCTGGGCGGCCCCGGCAACCGACGTCAGCGACAGCGTGATCACCAGCGCCAGCATCAGGCCGGTGAGCGAGATAAAGTCGCGAATGTATTTCTTCCAGAATTTCTCCTGATCGTCCGGTTTACGCTCCCACACATCGCGGGACTGCGCGCGAATCGCCTCGCGCAGGTTCCCCATCCAGTTAATCCCGGAATACAGCGCTAATAACAGCCCGGTCAGGCCGACGGTGGCGCGTTGCTGAATCGCCGTGTTGACGGTGCTTTTCAGGGTATTGGCCAGATTAGGATCGCTGATACTGTTAACGATTTTGTTGATCAACTCCGTGAGTAAATCCTGATTCGACGCCAGCACAAAGCCAACCGCCGCAAAGGAGACCATCAAAATCGGTATCAATGAGAGAAACGAAAAATAGGTAATGGCGGCACCGAACTGGCTGCCGAGGCGATCGTTGAATCGCTCCAGCGCACGCAAAAAATGTGCCACCGCCGGGATGGCCTGAAACCAGGTGGCGAACCGCGAGACGCGTACAATCGAGCGGTCCACGTGTTGATTACCGGTTTTGAGATCGATCAGCGGCTTTTGTCCAGCCGCCTGCTGCTGATTATCTTTGTCTGTCATAGACATTCATCATCCTGTTCACTGCGAAATGTTAATTATAGCCCGTCAGGTCACGTACTCCTGCAGAACCTGGCTCAGCCACTCCATAAACACCCGTACGCGTCGTGCCACATTGCGCCGGTGTGGATAGAGCAGGGAGATTGGCATCGGTTTGGCCGGGAAGTGATGCAGTACCTCCACCAGTTGCCCGGATTCCAGCAACGGCTGCACGCCAATGGCCGGAACCTGAATAATGCCCAGCCCGGCGATACAGGCGGCGCGATAGGTTTCGGTGCTGTTCACCGTCACTACACCGCCGGTCTGAATGAAATGGCTTTGTTTGCCATCGAAATATTCAAAGCCTGGTGATGGCTGCCCCAGTTGCTGGGTGTAATGCACCATCGCGTGTTGCGACAAATCTTCCAGCCGTACCGGCCTGCCGAAGCGGGAAAGGTAATGGGGACTGGCGCAGTTAATCAAGGCATGAGTTCCGATTTTACGGGCGATCAGGCCGGAATCTTTCAGTTCACCGACGCGGATAACGCAGTCAAATCCCTCGCGGATCACATCCACCTGGCGATCGCTGCTGCTAAGCTCAATCTCGATGCCGGGGTAGTGCTGCAAAAACTCCGGCAGGCGCGGCAGGATAAAACCGGTGGCCATCGCGACCGACATATCCACGCGCAGTTTGCCGCTGAGTGTCGCCGGATCATGCTGAAACAGGCTGTCCATATCATCCAGCATCGACAGCAAATCGAGGCAGCGATCGTAATAAACCAGCCCATCCTGAGTGAGGTGGACACGACGCGTGGTGCGATGCAGCAGCCGTGTACCCATTTGATTTTCCAGCGCCTGCAACTGACGCGATACGCTGCCTTTCGGCAAACCGAGACTTTCTGCTGCACGGGTAAAACTGCCCATTTCTGCCACCCGCACAAAAACTTGCATTGCGTGAATTTTATCCATGTTGTTCACCGATTGTTGTTGTTAGTGAAACAGTGCAGCGCATTACAACGAGTTTATAGATCAGACTTCAGAGAATATCCTTTAAACGTGTTCAATTTTGCAACAGGAGCGAATCATGAGTCACAAAATTGCGTTGATTACCGGTGGCAACCGCGGTTTAGGTAAGAATGCCGCACTAAAACTGGCGGCGAAAGGCACGGATATCATTTTCACGTATCGGAGCCATCAGGAAGAAGCGCAGGCGGTGGTGAAGGAAATTGAAGCGCTGGGTGCCCGTGCCGCCGCGCTGTTGCTGGATGTCGGTGATACCCACCAGTTTGAGGGGTTCAAAGATCAGGTGAAAGAGACGCTGCAAAAGCTGTGGCAGCGTGACAACTTTGATTATTTAGTGAACAACGCCGGTCACGGTCATTACAAACTGTTCAGTGAGACGACTGAGGATGAGTTTGATGCACTGGTCAACGTGCATTTTAAAGGTCCGTACTTCCTGACGCAGAAGCTGCTGCCGTTGATTATCGATGGAGGCCGCATTCTGAATATCTCCAGCGGCCTGACGCGCCTCACCTATCCGGGTTCCGGCACCTATGCCTCAATGAAAGGGGCGATGGAAGTGCTGACGCGCTACCAGGCGAAGGAACTGGGCGAACGTCGTATCCGCGTCAATATCCTGGCACCGGGAGCGATTGAAACTGACTTCGGCGGTGGCCGTGTGCGCGACACCAAAGAAATCAACGACACCATCGCCTCGCTCACCGCGCTGGGACGCGTAGGCCTGCCGGATGATATCGGCGATGCCGTCAGTGCGATTCTGAGCGATGAAACTGGCTGGATCACCGCCCAGCGTATCGAAGCCTCAGGCGGCCAGGCGCTGTAAAATCAAAACCCGCGCAATAAATTGCGTCGCAACAAACCGTAGCGGCGCGATTTATCGCGCAATTTACATCGGTGCCTTAGAGTTCAATGGTACCTGCGATCACCGTCACCGTCTGACCCCCAATCCAGATGGCCTCTGGCGTGAAGCGCACCTGAATACGTCCGTCGCGCTGAATCACGCTACCCTGGCGGGCGCGGTAGTCAGCGGTATGCCCCTGCGCGGCAAAATAGCGTGCCAGACAGGCGTTGGCGCTGCCGGTTACCGGATCTTCCACCAGGATACCGTTTTCGATAAACAGGGCGCGGATTTCATACTGCTCGCCTTCTCCCTGCGGTAAAGGTCCGAACGGGGCGATGCCATTCACCTTCGCATGTTTTTGCAGACGTTGCAGATCGCTGGGATTAGCTCGAATCTCCCGCACCGCCTGGGCACTGGTCATCGGCAGCAGCAGCCAGCGAATCCCCATATCCACCACCGTCGGAGAGTGTACGGTATCCAGCGCATCGCTATTGATGGCGCTGCCGATCAGGGCATCCTCGAACGGCGTGAGGGTAGCAGCCGGAGCGGCAAACGCCAGAGCGCCATCGGTACTGATGTTGACCTCAACCAGCCCGACCCCGCATTCCTGCACGATTTTACCCGGTGTTTTCAGCGGCCAGCCCGCTTCCAGCAGCGCATGGGCCGTGCCGAGCGTGGGATGTCCGGCAAACGGCAGTTCACCGCCAGGGGTGAAGATACGCACGCGATAATCCGCCGCGGCATCTTCGGGCGGCAGTACAAAGGTGGTTTCCGACAAATTGGTCCAGCGTGCAATGGCGGCCAGCTGCACATCACTGAGTCCCTGCGCATCCATGATCACCGCCAGCGGGTTGCCGCGAAAGGCTGATGAGGTAAAGACATCCACTTGTTTAAATGCGACCTTCATTGTCACTCCTTCCTCATTGAGGTTGTCTTGAAATCCGGATTTACATGATGTTGATTGCTAAAGGTAATCAATAGGGCTATGAATAGATTAACAATTATGCAACCGGAGTTCGCTATGTTAAAAATTCTTGGCCGCACATCGTCAATTAACGTGCGTAAAGTTCTGTGGCTGTGTGCAGAGCTGGATATTCCTTACGAGCATGAAGTCTGGGGTGATGAAAACAAATCGCTGCACTCGCCAGAATTTATGGCGCTCAACCCCAATGCTATGATCCCGGTGATTATCGAAGACGATTTTGTCCTGTGGGAATCCAATGCCATCCTGCGTTACCTGGCTACCAGTTACGGCGGCGAATGGCTCTATCCGGAAAATCCCCGCGCCCGCGCCCCGATCGATCAATGGACGGACTGGCAGGCTACTGAACTTAACACTTCATGGCGCTACGCGTTTATGTCTCTGGTGCGCAATTCACCGGCACATCAGGATGAACGCCTGCTGGCCGCTGCCTGCAAAGGCTGGAACCACACCATGGGCATTCTCAACCAGCAGCTGGAAAAAACCGGGCGCTACGTCGCAGGGCGCAACTTCACGCTGGCGGATATTCCCATTGGTCTGGCGGTGAACCGCTGGTTTGAAACCCCACTCGAACATGCCGATTTACCGGCGGTACGCACCTATTACGAACGTCTCACTGAGCGCGAAGGCTACACCACCTGGGGCCGCAACGGCACGCCCTGATCCTGGCCCGGCGGCAGGCCGCTTAATTCACAGGCCAGCGCGCCGGTACGTTCCAGCGCCCAGGTATAACGCGCATCGAACGGATAGCAGCAGGAGAGGCGCAGTGCATGGGTGTAGCGTTCGCTCAGTGAATAAAGCGCACCCGGCGTGAGACAAATTTGTTCCTGCAACAGCCGCTGAAACATCTCCACGGTATCGACTTTGCCCGGCAGTTCGACCCAAAACACAAAGCCGCCGCGTGGCAGGGTAGCGCGGGTGCCCTGGGGAAAATGTCGGGCGATAATGCCGCGCGCTGCATCCAGATTGGCGGCATAACGGCGACGCAGCGTGCGCAGATGGTGATCGTAACCGCCACTGGCAAGAAATTCCGCCAGCACCTCGCTCAGCAGACGCGACTCCGACATCGACGATACCGCCTTCAGTCGGGCAATTTTTTCGTGAAAACGCCCGGCAGCGGTCCAGCCCACACGGAAATCCGGTGCCACGGTTTTGGTAAAGCTGGTGCAATAAATCACCCAGCCCTCGTTGTCGAACGCCTTAACCGGCGGCGATAGCGGCCAGTCAAACTGCAATTCATCGTACAAACCATCTTCGATCAGTGGAAGATGGTAAGTGTTCACCAACTTCGCCAGACGCTTCTTATTTGCCAGCGGCATCACGTAGCCAAGCGGATTCTGTGCCCCGGGCATGGCGATTAGCGCCTGAATCCGTTGTTCCTGTAGCAGCATCTCCAGCGCGTCCAGCGATAATCCCTGCTGCGGGTCGGTGGGGATCTCCAGCGCCTTCAGGCCCAGCGAAGCCAGCAGCGGGAAGAGAAAGAAGTAGGTGGGCGATTCCAGCCCGACGCAGTCGCCCGGTTTGGTGACTGCCCGCAGCGCCAGTTGCAACGCTTCCATACAGCCGTGGGTGAGGGTGATGTCATCTACCGTCAGATTGATGCCAACATGCAGGCTGCGGCGGGCAATCTCCTCCCGTAAGCGCTTACTACCGGGCGGAAGCACGTAGCGCCCGATAAGGTCCGGATCGCGCCGCAGCAGTGAAGCAGTAATGCGGCTCAGTCGGGCGGCGGGAAACAGTTCGCTATCCTGCGGGCACGCCAGCGAGATATTGGTGTAATCCGGGTTATTCTGCGCGGCGAACACCTGCTCAATCAGTTCCAGCTTTTGAGCGCTGGGATCATCCTCTTTCGCCCGCAGTTTCTGTACCGGGCGCGTCACCGCAGGCAATACGGTGCGCACGTAATATCCGGACTGCGGTCGTGCTTCAATCAGGCCGCGATCTTCCAGGATTTGCCAGGCATTCAGCACGGTATTGATACTGACCTGATGCGATTGCGCCACGCGGCGAATCGCAGGCAGGCGTTTACCGGGCTTAAGGGTGCCCTGATGGATGGACTCGGCAAAGCTATCGGCCAGCTGCTGATACAGCGTCTGGCCGGTCGAAAGAGGAAGGGACACAAAAGCCTCCACACATGATGGGTACAATTGATTTTCTGATAAACTGTAACCATAACAATAGTCATTTTGTGTCTCTGTTTCCATTGTTCCGTCACGATTAGCATGAAGCCATGTTGACCAATCAGGAACCGCATCATGCTCGATCCCTCTTTTTTCAGTTATGTCACCGTTATGTCGATCACACCGGGCCCGAATAACCTGCTGCTCGCCACCTCCGGGGTCAATTTTGGCCTGAAGCGCACCCTGCCGATGGTGTTCGGCATTCTGCTGGGGTGTGCGGTACAGGTGGTACTGGCGGGGATGGCGCTGGAGGTGTTACTGAACTGGATGAGCGCGGTGCGCCTGCCGTTGACGCTGGTGGGATGTGGCTATCTGCTGTGGCTGTCGTGGAAGATCTTTCGTGCGGGGGCACCGCAGGCGCGGGAAAGCGTCCAGCCGATGACCGTCTTCGCCGGAGCCTGCTTCCAGGCGGTCAACCCTAAAGCCTGGCTGATGGCGACCAACGTGGCGCTGATGTATGCCAACAGCAACGGGGTGATGGCGGTGGTACTGGGGTTCGCGCTGCTTAACCTGCCCTGTATTTTGATTTGGGCGGCGCTGGGGGATCAGTTGCGTAGCCATTTACAGGTGGCGTGGAAACGCCAGGCGTTTAATAGTTTGATGGCATTGTCGCTGGTGGCGACAACAGGATGGATGTTGGTTGACGCGATTTCGCTCGCTGCGGCGTGATTTCGTTTGCTATAACGCGGTTTCGTTCGCTACATGCACCGGCAGTTGCAGTTCGCCGGTGCGGCGACCGAGCAAAGGGGACCTGGCCGTCCCCTTTGCATTCCCCGGCCCCGCGCCGCCTGCCTCGCCGCTTCGCGGTCCCTTCGCTTACTCACGCTTCCGACGGACCGGCGTCGATTCGCTCCTGCTCAACGCCGCCTTTCGCCGCATCCATGCTGCTCATCCTGGAATCGTTCCCGCGCTCAGCGAGTCCGGATGGCGCTCACCCCACCGCTGCAACAGCAATGACTTTCCGGGGTTTTTCTGTTGTTGTTTGTTTTTTTTATTAAATGGTCCTGCAGGCGGGGGTGTGGGCGGCATTCGCAGCGCCGAGTGCAGAGTGAAGGCCAGGACGAGCCGCATGGATGCGGCGAGAGGGCGGCATGAGCCATGGATGGCGAATCCGCGCGGTCCGTTGGCCTGAGTGATAAGCGAGGGAATAGCGCGAAGCGCTGCGCGAGGACGCCGCAGGGCGCGGATTGCAAAGGTCCGCGCCCTCGGACCTTTGCCCGTCCGCCTGCACATAGGTCCTGAAACTCGGCTATGCCTGGCGGGCGGAACCTTCTCAGAGCCAGCCCGCCGTTAAGACCTTACTTCCCCACGACGTGGGCCGTTTCTCGTCCTTCGTCGTTCGCCGCCATCGGCGTCACCGGCGCATAATCAAGTTGCAGCACGCGGCTGGTGTCACTCAGCACTTTCTCGGTCAGCGCTACATCACCATTCAGCTTACGACCCCATGATGGCAGTACCGCGCGGATTTTGGTCTGCCACTCTGGCGAACGCATTTGCTCCGGGAAGGCTTTGGCCATCAGCTCCAGCATAATAGGAGCCGCCGTTGATGCTCCCGGAGACGCACCCAGCAGCGCAGAAATCGTACCATCCTCAGACGTGACCACTTCGGTGCCAAGACGCAGTACGCCGCCGTCTTTCTCATCATTTTTAATGATCTGCACGCGCTGGCCTGCCGTCACCAGACGCCAGTCCTCCTGCTTCGCCTGCGGCACATAGGCACGCAGGGCTTCCATACGGTCGCTGTCGCTTTGCAGCACCTGATCAACCAGATACTTCACCAGATCGAAGTTTTTCAGGCCAACCTGCATCATCGGCATCAGGTTGCTGCCGTTCATCGCGCCGAACATATCCAGCAGCGAGCCTTGTTTGAGGAATTTGGTGGAGAAGGTGGCAAACGGGCCAAACAGCAGCACTTGCTTACCATCCAGCACGCGGGTGTCCACATGCGGCACTGACATCGGCGGTGCGCCGACCGAGGCTTTGCCATAGACCTTCGCCATATGCTGCTGCACCACTTCCGGGTTCTCCGTTACCAGGAAAGAACCGCCCACCGGGAAACCGGCGTAGCCTTTCACTTCCGGGATACCGGATTTCTGCAACAGCGGCAGAGCCGCGCCGCCCGCGCCGATAAACAGCTGGCGAGTAGTGAGCAGACGGCTTTCACCGCTGACCAGATTGAACAGGCTAACCTGCCAGCGGCCATCGCTCAGGCGCTTAATATCACGCACTTCCTGCTGCATCCGCAGACGGAAATTGGCCTTCTTCTCCAGCGAAGCAATCAGCTGACGCGTGACTTCACCGAAGTTCACGTCAGTGCCCATTTCAGTCCAGGTGGCGGCCACTTTCTGCTTTTTGTCGCGGCCATTCATCACCAGCGGGATCCACTGAGAAATCTGTTCGCGTTCTTCCGAGTATTCCATGCCCCGGAACAGGGTGCTTTTCTGCAACGCGTGGAAACGTTTGCGCAAAAATTCAACGTTGTCGTCGCCCCAGACGAAACTCATGTGCGGCGTACTGTGGATAAAGCTTTTCGGATTGCGAAGGTTGCCTTTCTGCACGTGATACGCCCAGAACTGGCGGGAAATCTGGAACGATTCGTTGATTGCCACCGCTTTAGCAATATCGATGCTGCCATCTGCCTTCTGCGGCGTATAGTTCAGCTCTGCCAACGCAGCATGGCCGGTACCGGCATTGTTCCAGCCATTGGAAGACTCTTCCGCCACCGTTGCCAGGCGTTCGACCATCTCAATTGACCAGTCCGGCTCCAGATCCTGCAACCAGGTGCCTAAGGTAGCACTCATCACGCCAGCGCCAATCAACAGCACATCGACGTCTTTTCGTTCCTGAAGGCTAGCGCTATCCATGCCAGCGGCGCTTACTGCCAGCGCCAGATTTACCGCAGTTTTGCTCATGAGGCGACATCTCCTCTCTCTGTTGACCTGAAGTTCAACAGGTTCGCAGGCGAAACAGTCACGCTTCTTTCGAGCGCGTCGTACTGTTTCTCAAAGGTTAAGACTCAGGTTAAGTCGTGGGGGTGCTAACGGTTAACTGCACGTTATGCATAGTCATTCGAATATAACATTCTCGTATCGGAATTAAACGTTTGTTTATTTTTTAAATGCAGAAATGATTCAGCATAAGAATTAATCAGTTCAACCTGCTTGTCATAAGGGATTTTTATCCCCTAATCAGACGGTTACGAGAGGAGGTATGTTGCGATATTGTGATGGGCTTGTGGGGGTCAGAAAGGTCGTAACACCAATGAGTTAATTTTAACTTAATGAAAATATTAACTTTAACAAAATTTGATTTTTTATGCGGTTTTTATGTTGCGCAATGTTTCACCATGTTGTGTAAAAATAATGTTACATTTATGTGATGGCGAATTTGGGTGCGCGCTGACGCACCCGTCAGAAGAATTTTCAATCACGCGGTGCACTATCGGGTAACTTTTTCAGACTGATCGCCAGCCGGTTATAGGTGTTCATCAGGCCGATCGCCACGTTGAGATCGACGATTTCCTTATCGCTAAATACCGCTTTGACCTGGGCAAACAGCGCATCCGGCGCGCCCCGGCTAGCAATCAGCGTCAGACTTTCAGCCCACGCCAGTGCCGCCTGCTCCCGTGCATCAAACAACGCGCCCGATTCATGCCATACCTGGGTTAACACGATTTTATGCCACGGCATGTCTGCTTTATGCAGCGCCTGAGTATGCATGTCGATGCAGTAGGCGCAGCCGTTGATCTGCGAAACCCGCAGAAAAACCAGCTCCAGCAGGCTATGCGACAGGTCAGTCTGCGACAGATAACTATAAACGCCACCCAGGGCTTTCATCGCGCCGGGTGCGGTACTGTAAAAATCGATACGCTGGCTCATTTTCCTCACCTCAATCAGTTATGGTTGACAGGTGCATTGTTCATCGCCTTATGGAGCAGCAAAAGTGCCAAAAAATGACAAAAACAGTGGCCCATTGGCGCTGACGCTGGACCGCGCCGATACGCGTGGTTTGAGTGAACAGCTGCGTCAGGTCATCAGCAGCGCGATTGATGATGGGCAGCTGGCAGCAGGGGCCAGGCTGCCTTCCTGTCGCGACCTGGCGGCGCAGCTGGGGGTGGCACGCGGTACGGTGCGTCGCGCCTATGACATGCTGGTTGATAGCCAGCTGCTGGTGGCGAAAGGCGCAGCGGGCACCTTTGTGGCAGCGGCGGCGGTGACCCAGCCACCACGCGCGTCGGTAATGGCAGCGGGATCGCCGCTGCTGGATATGGTCTATGACTTTGACACCCCGCCACTCACTTTTCAGATGGGCGTTCCCGCCAGCGACGCCTTCCCCGCTAAGGTCTGGACGCGTGTACTGCAACGCCAGGCGCGACAGCAGGCCAGCCAGTCGCGCGGTTATCCCGATCCGCGCGGCAGCCTGGCACTGCGGCAGGCGCTGGTGGGCTATCTGGCGGTGGCGCGCGGTATTCAATGCCAGTCGAGTCAAATCTTCATCACCAACGGCTATGCGGGCGCGCTTGGCCTGATTGCGCTGGCGCTCGGCGTGCACGGCCAGCAGGCATGGATGGAAGAACCCGGTTTTATGCTGGCACGGGCCGCGTTGCAGCAGATGCATGTGACGCCGGTGGGCATTCCGGTTGATGACGAAGGGTTACAGGTGGCAGAGGGTGTGGCACGCGCTCCTGATGCGGCGTTTGCGCTGGTCACGGCAGGTCAGCAGGCTCCGCTGGGCATCACGCTGTCGCTGCCGCGCCGTCAGGCGTTAATGGCCTGGGCCAGCAGCCAGCAACGCTGGATTATTGAAGATGATTATCTGGGGGAGTTACAGCTGGGCAGCCGTGCCGCTCCGGCGCTGGCGGCGATCGATAGCGAAGGGCGGGTGATCCATGTCGGCACCTTCAGCAAAACCCTCAGCCCCAGCCTGCGCCTCGGTTTTGTCGTGGTACCTGGGCGGCTTGCGGCGCGCTTTGCCGATACCTGCGCCTTACTGGCTCCGGCGTCCTCAGCGTTGCTGCATGATGCGGTGGCGGAGTTTCTGCGTGAGGGCCATTTCCTGCGCCATCTGCGGCGTATGAAGCGGGTCTACCATGAAAGGCTGGAGGGGATTGTTGCCGCGTTACGCCCGCATTTTCCTGATGTGCAGCGTGCCGGGCTGGCGGTGATTATCCGCTTAGCAGCAGGCACGCCAGACCAGCAAATCGCGCGTGAGGCGCTGGCTTATGGCCTGGCACCGTCGCCGTTATCGATCTGGTATCAGCATGAATCCGGGCGGCAATACGGTTTCCTGCTGGGGGTCACTCAGCTACCGCGTGAAGGTTTCGCGCGCTGCGCCGAGCGGCTGAAATGGCTGGTAGATGCGCATCAGCGACGAATGGACCAGTAAAAAACTGCATTCTTGACCCTTTTTCTGGTCCATTCTGAGGATTAAGGTACGCCTCATTGTTATCAGTGAGGAACCTTAGCCATGAAATTGTTACATGTCGATGTGAGCCCGAAAGGCGCCAAATCCAACTCACGTGCGCTGAGCCGCTATTTTGTTGAGCGTTTGCAGGCGGAATCCCCGGATTTGCAGGTGGACTATCTTGATCTGGATTTGCATCCGGTGAGCCATGTCACGGGAGAGTTTGCGCAGGCGACTTACACGCCCGAAGAGCAGCGCACGCCACGTATGAAAGCTGTGCTGGCGGATTCGGATCGCTTATGCGAGCAACTGCTCAACGCCGATGCCTTATTGTTTGCCATGCCGATGTACAACTGGAGTATGCCATCCGCTTTTAAAGCCTATATTGATGCCATCATCCGCACCAATCTGACTTATCACTTTGATGAACAACAAAATGTGATTGGCAATCTCACGCGCCAGAAAGCGCTGTTTATCACCACGCGCGGGGCCAGCCTGCAACCGGGTTCACCCTATGCAGAGATGGATGCCTTGACGCCAGCCCTGCGTGCCGCCTTTGGTTTTATCGGCATCCAGCATCCGCAATTTGTTAACGCGGAACCGCTGGCATTTGCCGACCAGGCTGCGCGCGAAGCCGGTTTAGCTCAGGCTTACCGCGATCTGGATGGGGTGGTGGCGCAATGGGCCGGGTCCGTGGTTATTGCCTGAACCAGCGACGCCAGACGAAGCGAATAACAAAAAACTCAATCGCGCCCAGCAGCAGAAACCACAGGCAAAACACAATGGTGTAAAGCTGATTAAGATCCTGCAAATGGAACCGGGTTTGCAGGCTCTTTGCCATCGCCAGGCTAAATGCCGGAGCGGGCAGCAGCAGCGCAGAGAGAAAGCCCAGCAGCAGAATACCACCAGGGATAATCAGGGTTTCTAACGGATTTTTCATCGCAAAATTCCACAGCAAATCGCGCGGGCATTAGCGCACAAAGCCCGGCGGGGTGCAATCCCCGGGGTTGTCAGCCCAATAATTTTCTTCTATTCCATTCACTTAGCGACATATTTAGCGATAGTTAAGAGTTATAGCCTTTGCTATACTTAAATCCATGATTTTACTGTCTTTTTTTTAGTGAATTTGCGTGTTAGACTGCGCGCACTTTTTCATTACTGAACAAAAAATGCAGATAAACCTCAGGCTTTCCGGCCTTTTGGTCTGCGTTGACTGAAAAATCATGACATTTATCGCAACCCTGATTCTGGCCTTTGGTATGTCGATGGACGCCTTCGCCGCAGCACTTGGCAAAGGCGCATCCCTGCATCGCCCGGATTTCAAAGAGGCGCTGCGCACCGGTCTGATTTTCGGTGTGATTGAAATGCTCACCCCGCTGATTGGTTGGGCAATTGGCCTGGCAGCCAGCCGCTATGTGATGGCCTGGGACCACTGGCTGGCATTCGGCCTGCTGACGTTACTCGGTGGCCGCATGATGATGGCTGGCTTCAGCCAGACCGCCGGTGAACCTTGTGAGCCACCGCAGCGCCACGGCTTTATGGTGCTGGCATTAACCGCTGTGGCCACCAGCCTCGATGCATTGGCGGTGGGTGTGGGTCTGGCATTTTTACAGGTCAATATCGTGCTGACCGCCCTGACCATCGGCGCTGCCACCACCATTATGGCGACCACAGGCGTGCTGGTTGGCCGCTTTATCGGCCCGGTAATGGGCAAATGGGCGGAAGTGCTGGGGGGCGTTGTCCTAATTTGTATCGGTTGCACCATTCTGGTGGAACATATGGGTTGGTTCAGTTAAGGTTTTAGTCATTAGCGGATTGTGCAGTTGCTTAAAACCTTCGTTTTTGTGATCTGCTTCAAAGTTTCTTGCTTAGAAAACAGGCTGGGCTATACTTTTTTTAGTATTTCTCAACTTATTTTTAATCAGGTGCTTTATGAAACGGTTCTTCAAATACGTGTTTCGTGCTTATGTTGAAACTTACAAACACGTACCGCCGGGTGCTTTAAACTAAGTCCCCCGCACGCAACCCTCGATAATCGCGGTCAGGGATCGACCGGTGATTATCAATGATTTTCTTATATCTCCCGCCCGTTATCTCCCCATTTTCCCTCTGAAATCGCCGCTTTACGCCTTCAGTCATCGGATTTTGATCTGACTATAGCCTCAGGTTATACCCTATAACTAAACAAGCATTCGTCACCCCTTCGCGCTGCATGAAATAGTCAGCCCAGGTCCTATTCACCTGTCTGACACGAGAACATCATGCTGATCCCTCAACCTTATTTACTTTTTCTTGGCGACGTTACCGATCCACTGGCAGCAAAAACCGCACGCGGCATCCAGGTCTGGCGACCGGAGCAGTGCGTGGGCGAAATCAAATTGCCGGGCTGTAGCGTTAGCCTCGGTCTGGAAGAACTCGACATTGCCACCGCCAAAGCGCGCGGGGCGAAAACCCTGGTGCTCGGCACCGCCAACGCCGGTGGTTATCTGCCGCAGCACTGGCTGGCAACCGTGTGTAACGCCATCAAAGCCGGTATGAACGTTGCCAGCGGTCTGCACCATCGTCTGGTGGATGAGCCGGAGTTGGTGGCGCTGGCGCAGGAATATGGCGTCGAGCTGTTCGATATCCGTCATATGCGTCCGAAACTGGATGTCGGCAGCGGCAAGAAACGCAGCGGTAAGCGTGTACTTACTGTCGGCACCGACTGCTCCGTCGGCAAGATGTACACCTCGCTGGCGCTGGAAGCAGCAATGCGCGACATCGGTATGAAAGCCGATTTCCGCGCCACCGGTCAGACCGGTATCCTGGTTGCGGGTGAAGGTATCGCTATCGATGCCGTCATCGCTGACTTCATCGCCGGTGCGGCAGAAGCCCTGTCTCCGGCTAACGAAGATGACCACTGGGATATCGTTGAAGGCCAGGGTTCGTTGTTCCACCCATCCTATGCCGGTGTTTCTATGGGTCTGATCCACGGTGCGCAGCCACACTGGCTGGTGATGTGCCACGAAATGGGTCGCCCGCATATGCGTCATCTGCCGCATCAGCCGATGGTGAGTCTGAAAGATTGCGTAGACGCTAACTTCCGTGCGGCGGCCGTCACCAGCGATTCGGTACAGCTGGCAGGTTTTGCCATCAACACCTCGAACTACAGCGAAGAAGAAGCGCGTGCTTACTGCGCCGCAGTCAGCGCCGAATTTGGCGTGCCCGCCACCGACCCAGTGCGTTTTGGTATCGCTGATATCGCTGCGTTGCTGAAGGAGCGTGGCTAAGATGCGGCGCATGCAGATTGAAGTGCTGAAGCTGCCGCTGGCGCGTCCGTTTGCCATCTCGCGTGGCACACGCACCGCAGTGACGGTGATCCGCGTCACCCTGGAGCAGAACGGCTTTATTGGTCGCGGCGAATGCACCCCCACGCCGCGCTACGACGAAACGCCGGAAAGCGTTAACGCTGAACTGGAAGCGTTGCGCGCCGACATTGAAGCGGGCCTTAGCCGTGTCGATCTGCAAACCCGTCTGCATGCCGGTTCAGCGCGTAATGCGCTGGACTGCGCGCTGTGGCGGCTCGACGCTGCGCTGGCGAAGCAATCCTTCTGGCATCTGACGCAGCAGGAGCAGCCGATTTCGGTGATCACCGCCGAAACCCTTAGCCTCGACACAGTCGCCAATATGGCCGCCGCCGCTGAAGATGCGGTGTCACGCGGCGCGATCCTGCTGAAAATTAAACTGAATCGTGAAGAAATCCTCGAAAAAGTGGCGGCTATTCGCGCGGCAGCCCCCCATGCCACGCTGATTATTGATGCTAACGAAGCCTGGTCCGGGGTGGATTTGCACAGCCTGCTCAACGCGCTGTTGCCCTACAACATCGCGATGGTCGAGCAACCGTTACCGGCGGGTCAGGATCAGGATTTACAACGATTCACCCATCCGATTCCGGTGTGCGCCGACGAAAGTTGCCACACGCGGGAGGATATTGCGCAGCTGCGCAATCGCTACGAGATGATCAACATCAAGCTGGATAAATGCGGCGGATTAACCGAGGCACTGGCGATGGTGGAAGAAGCGCAGAAGCTGGATATGCGCCTGATGGTGGGCTGCATGTTGGGTTCATCGCTGGCGATGGAAGCGGCGCTACCAGTGGCGATTGCCGCTGAGCATATCGATCTTGATGGCCCGATCTGGCTGGCGGCCGACAGCTCGCCGTTCCTCTCCTATTCCCAGGGCCGAATCTGGCTATAACCCGCACGCGGAGCAACGATGACGGACACTTCACTTATTCACAACGCCGCCAGCGTTGCCGGTTCCGCGACGGCGGCGGTCCTCGCTATTCAGGATCTCAGCGTCAGCTTTCGTGGCCGTAGCGGCGTCAGCCAGGCGCTGAAAGGTATCAATTTTGCGATACACAAAGGGGAAATCGTGGCGGTGGTCGGCGAAAGCGGATCGGGCAAATCGGTGACCTCGCTGGCGGTAATGGGGCTGCTGGCGGCCTCGGGCCGTATTGATCGCGGCTCCATCCAGTTTCGTGACCGCAAAGGTCAGTTGCATCAGCTGGAAAAACTCAATGAAAACCAGCGTCGCGCGTTGCGTGGCCGTGAGATGTCGATGATTTTTCAGGAGCCGATGACCTCGCTGAACCCGGTGTTACGCGTTGGCGACCAGCTGACCGAAGCGCTACGTGATCAGCAGATTTGCGGTAAAGCCGAGGCAGACGCGCGCGCCCGTGAACTGCTGCGGCAGGTACGCATTGCCGATGTCGATCGCGTGATGAAAAGCTACCCGCACTCGTTGTCAGGTGGGATGCGACAGCGCGTGATGATTGCTCAGGCGCTGGCCTGCGATCCGCAGTTGCTGATCGCTGATGAACCCACCACTGCGCTTGATGTCACGGTGCAGGCACGCATTCTGCACATCCTGCGCGACCTGCAACGTGCCAAAGAAATGGCGGTGCTGTTTATCACCCACGACATGGGGGTGGTGGCGGAAGTAGCCGATCGCGTCGTGGTGATGTATCGCGGCGACGTGGTGGAACAGGGAACGGTGGCGGAAATCTTTAACGCGCCGCAGCACCCTTACACCAAAGCCTTGCTGGCTGCGGTGCCAAAACTCGGTGATATGCGTGAACACGCGTGGCCGCAGCGTTTTCCGCTGCTCGGCGCGCAACCGACCGATAACGCTGAACAGCGCACCGCGCGTTACGACGATAAACCGCTGCTCGATGTACGTGGCCTGAAAGTCTATTACCCGATTCGCAGCGGCATTTTTTCGGCACTGACCCATCAGGTACACGCGGTGGAGCAGATCGATTTTACCCTGTGGCCGGGAGAAACTCTGGCGATTGTCGGCGAGAGCGGCTGTGGCAAGTCCACCACCGGCCGGGCGCTGATGCGTTTAATTCACAGCGACGCCGACAGCATCCATTTTCAGGGCAATGAAATCGCCAACCTGAAAGAAGCCCAGTTTCAGCCGCTGCGCCGTGAAATCCAGATGGTGTTTCAGGACCCCTACGCCTCGCTTAACCCACGTCTGACCGTGGGCTTTACCATTGCCGAGCCATTGCTGCTGCATGGAGTGGTGAAGTCGCTGGAGGAAGCGACGCCGCAGGTGGAAGAACTGCTGAAAAGCGTTGGCCTGTTGCCGGAACATGCGCGCCGTTATCCGCATGAATTTTCCGGCGGCCAGCGTCAACGCATCGCCATTGCCCGCGCGATGGCGTTGAAACCGAAGGTGATTATCGCCGACGAAGCGGTATCGGCGCTGGATGTGTCGATTCAGGCGCAGGTGGTAAACCTGATGATGGATCTGCAACAGCAAACCGGTGTGTCGTGGATTTTTATTTCGCACGATATGGCAGTGGTCGAGCGTATCGCCAACCGCGTGGCGGTGATGTACCTCGGACAGATTGTCGAGCTGGGACCACGTCAGTCGGTATTCAATGACCCGCAGCATCCCTATACCCAACGGTTGCTGGCCTCGGTGCCAGTGGCTGACCCACAGAACCGTCCATTACGCACCTTCGACGACAGCGAGATTCCTTCGCCGTTACGCAAGGTGGGAGAAACGGTCATTAAACCCCGTTATCGCCAGGTTGCGCCGCAGCACTGGGTCGCTGACGGCATTGTTTCGCGCTAACCCAATACCAGGAGATTTTATGAACCCGTTTTTCCGTCGCACCTCGCTCGCACTCGGACTTACCCTCTCCCTGGCGGCTGCCGCACAGGCGCAGGATCTGCATATTTCGATGTATGCCGATATCACCGGCCTCGACCCGCACGACACCTCTGACAACGTCAGCTATTCAGTGCAGAGCGGTATCTTTGAACGCCTGTTCCAGTTTGATGCGCAGATGAAGCTGCAACCCTGGCTGGCCACCAGCTACACCAGCAACGACAGCGCCACCGAATTCACCCTGACGCTGCGTAAAGGCGTCACCTTCCAGGATGGCACGCCGTTCGATGCGGAAGCGGTGAAAGCCAACCTTGATCGTCTGGCCGATCAAACCAAAGGTCTGAAGCGCAACAGCCTCTACAAGATGATCCAGAAAGTCACGGTGCTGGCACCGGATCAGGTCAAAGTTGAGCTGAACCAATCCTTTGGTGCCTTTATCAACACCCTGGCACACCCGTCGGCAGTGATGTGGAGCCCGGCGATTCTGAAACAGTACCCGGATGAAGCGCAGCTGCGTTTACATCCGGTCGGCACCGGTCCGTTTAAGTTTGTGGACTGGCAGCCAGGTAAAGCCGTCACCCTGACCAAATACGATGGTTACTGGCAGAAAGGCTGGCCGAAAGTGGATAACGTCACCTTCTCGCCCAGCCCGGAAGATGCGACTCGCGTCGCAGCGCTTAAGTCGGGTCAGGTGGATGCGATCTGGCCACTGCCGTCCGATCTGATCAGCACCGTACAGAATGACAGCAAGCTGGCGATCCAGCGCGATCCGAGTATTTATCTCTACTACATGGCGATCAACACCCAGCATAAGCCGCTGGCGGATCTGCGCGTGCGTCAGGCGATCAACTATGCCATCGACCGCAACCTGTGGCTGAAAGTGGCGTTCGCCGGGATGGGCAAACCGGCCACCTCGGCTATCCCGGAAGGGGTGCAGTTTTATCAGAAGCAAAGCGACCCGAACTACCGCTATGCGCCGGATGAAGCCAAAGCGCTGCTGAAAGCGGCGGGTTATCCGAACGGCCTGGATCTGAAACTGTGGACCACCAATGCCACTGCCAGCGTGCGTGCGGCGCAGTTCCTGAAAGCGCAGCTGGCGACGGTGGGTATCCGCGTTACCGTCACCCCGATGGACTCCGGCACCCGTAACGCCAAATTGTGGGGCGTGAAGGATCCGAAGCAGGCCGAGTTCGACCTCTACTACGGTGGCTGGTCAACCTCAACCGGTGATGCTGACTGGGCGCTGCGTCCGCTGTACGCCACGGAGTCCTGGGTTCCGACCTCGTACAACGTGTCCTACTACAGCAACCCGGCGGTGGATAAAGCGATTGCCGGGGGGCTGGCAACGGCTGACCCGGCAAAACGCGGCGTGGCCTATGCCGAAGCGCAGAAACTGCTGTGGAAAGATGCGCCTGTCGCCTTCCTCGGTACGCCGGATAACCTGGTCGGCAAGCGCAGCAACCTGACCGGCGTCTCCATGCTGGCGGATGGCAACTTCCTGTATACCCAGGCTGCATTTAAATAAGCACAAACCGTAGCGGCGCGATTTATCGCACCGCTACGCCTGAAGGAATCGCATGTTCGCATACATTATTCGTCGCCTGCTGGAGATGATCCCGGTACTGCTGGTGGTCTCGCTGCTGGTGTTCGGCTTCATCAAACTGCTACCGGGCGACCCGGCGCGTATCTACGCCGGACCGGATGCACCGCTGGCAGCGGTGGAAGCGGCGCGTCAGCACCTCGGTCTTAACGATCCGCTGCCGCAACAATATCTGCACTGGCTCGGTGGCCTGTTCCGTGGCGATCTTGGCGTGACCTATCGCACGCAGCAACCGGTGCTGGACGTGATCAAAAAAGGCTTTATGCCGACCATGTGGCTGGCGCTGGCAGGCTTTGCCTGGTCGGTAATCCTCGGTCTGTTTCTCGGCGTGCTGGCGGCGCTGAAACGCGGCAAATGGCAGGACTGGACGCTGATGAGCGTTGCGGTAGGGGGGATCTCAATGCCGACCTTCTGGCTCGGCCTGCTGCTGATTCAGTTCGTCGCCATGCCGTTTGGTTTGTTCTCGGTCAGCGGCTTCAATAAACCCACCGATATCATCCTGCCTGCCATCACCCTTGGCTCCTCGGTGGCGGCGGTGATGGCCCGTTTTACCCGCTCAGCCTTCCTGGAAGTGGCGCAGGAGGATTATGTGCGCACCGCCAAAGCGAAAGGGCTGCGTAATCGCCTCGTCACCTGGAAACACGTGATGCGCAATGCGCTGATCCCGGTGATCACCATGCTCGGTTTGCAGTTTGGTTTTCTGCTGGGTGGATCGATCGTGGTGGAAAGCGTGTTCAACTGGCCGGGTCTCGGCTGGCTGTTGATCGAATCGATCAAAGCCCAGGATCAGCCGGTGATTCAGGCACTGGTGATGCTGTTCGTGTTTGAATTTATTGTGATTAACCTGCTGGTAGACCTGCTATATGCGGTAGTTAACCCGGCGATTCGCCTGCGACAGGAGCCATGATGAGTCTGCAATCTCTGCCTGCCACAACGCAGGAGACTATCCGTTCGCCGTGGCGCGATTTCCTGCACGCCTTTGTGCGCAATCCGCTGGCGCTGGTCTCGGGCGGTTTTGTGCTGCTGCTGGTGCTGGTGGCGATTTTCGCCCCGTGGCTGGCCCCGTGGGACCCGATGGCGCCGGACTGGATGGCGCTGTCGTCACCGCCGTCTGCCGCGCACTGGATGGGCACTGACGATCTGGGTCGTGACCTGCTCAGCCGTATTATTTATGGCGCGCGTATCTCGCTGTATGTCGGCGTTGTGTCGGTGACGCTCGGCATGGTGGTGGGTGTGCTACTTGGCTTGTTGGCGGGCTACTATGGCCGCTGGATCGACATGTTGATTATGCGTGGTTCCGATGTGCTGTTCGCCTTCCCCGGCATGCTGCTGGCGATTGCGGTGGTGGCGATTCTCGGCCCGGGTTTGAATAACGTGATCATCGCCGTGGCGGTATTCAGCGTGCCGGTGTTCGCCCGCATCGTGCGTGCCTCAACGTTATCGCTGAAGCAGGCTGCCTATGTGGAAGCGGTGCGCTGCGCGGGTGCGCCAGACCGGGTGATCCTGCTGCGTCATATCCTGCCGGGTACGCTGTCGAACGTGATTGTCTACTTCACCATGCGCATCGGCACCAGTATCCTCACCGCAGCCGGACTGAGTTTTATCGGTCTTGGCCCGGAGCCGGACGTCCCGGAGTGGGGCAACATCCTCGCGATGAGCCGCAATATGATGATGGCGGGCATGTGGCACATCAGCGTGTTCCCCGGTCTGGCCATTTTTATCACGGTGCTGGCGTTTAACCTGCTGGGCGATGCCCTGCGCGATACGCTGGATCCCAAACTGAAGAGCTAAGCATGGATTTTCAACAGATGCAGCGCGACCTGCTGCTGCAACGCTGGCGCGAAACGCGTCAGCTCGGTCAGCCACGCAGCGCCTGTGGCCCGACCAACCTGATCAGCGATGTGTCCGGCGTGCGCGTTGGTCACGCCACGCTGGATGCCGGGGAAATCCAGACCGGCGTCACGGCGATTGTGCCGCCGGGCGATAACCTGTTTCAGCAGCCGCTGCCCTGTGCGGCGGCGGTATTTAACGGTTTTGCCAAACCGGTGGGGTTGGTGCAGGTGGAGGAGCTGGGTGTGTTGCAGACGCCGATCCTGCTCAGCAACACGCTGGCAATCGGAACGCTGTTTACCACGCTGGTGCGCGATGCCATCAGCCGCAATCCGGAGCTGGGCCGCAGCCTGCCGACGGTCAATCCCGTGGCGCTGGAGTGCAACGATGGCTGGCTGAACGACATTCAGGCGCTGGCGGTAACGGAAGCGCTGGCGCAGCAGGCGTTAAACGCTGCGCAGACGGATTTTGCCCGTGGCAGCGTCGGTGCCGGGCGTGGTATGAGCTGCTTCAGCCTGAAAGGCGGCATCGGCAGCGCCTCGCGTCTGATCCCGGCGTTGGATGCCACGCTGGGGGTGCTGGTGCTGGCAAACTTTGGCGCGCTGACCGCGTTAACGCTGGACGGTGTGCGGCTCGGTGAAATGATAGAGCCGCTGCTGCCGGAACTGACGCCACAGCGTGATGCGGGTTCGATCATCATCATCATGGCGACGGATGCGCCGCTGGATGCACGTCAACTGAAGCGCGTGGCAAAACGCGCCGGGGCGGGCCTCGGGCGGCTCGGCAGTTACTGGGGGCACGGTTCGGGTGATATCGCGCTGGCCTTCTCCACCCTGGCCCAGCCGCAACCGCCGCAGGATGCCGCGCTTGAACCGCTGCTGGCCGCTGCTGCCGATGCCACTGAACACGCGGTGTTGGATGCGTTGCTCGCGGCTACCGCCGTCACCGGTTTTCGCGGCCACCACCGTCCTGCATTAACGGATGTTTTAGACAGGTTATCTCAATGAAAATCTTTATCTCCGCCGATATCGAAGGCATCGCGGGCGTCATGCGCCCGGAACAATGTTCACCGGGCCACGCAGAATATCAGCTGGCGCGTGGATTGATGGAGCAGGAAGTGAACGCCGCCATTGATGGGGCATTTGCCGGAGGGGCTACCGAGGTGGTGGTGGCCGATAGTCATGCGCAAATGACCAATCTGCGTGCGGAAAACATCGATCCGCGCGCCCGGCTGGTGCAGGGCAAACCGCGTGGATTGTCGATGGTGGAAGGGCTGGAACAACAACCGTTCGATGGCCTGTTTTTTATCGGTTATCACAGCGCGGCGGGAGAGCCGGGCGTGCTGGCGCACACCATCAATGGCCGCGCCTTCTGGCGCATTCACATCAACGGCAAAGTGATGGGCGAAAGCGATATCTATGCCGCTGCTGCGGCCGAGCAGGGTACACCGCTGTGGCTGGTGAGTGGCGACGATCAGCTTCAGGGCTGGATGGCGGAGCATTATCCATCGGTTGATTACGTTTGTGTCAAACGCGCCATCTCTCATACCTGCGCGGAATCCATCAGCCCGCAGGCGGCGCAAAGCGCCATCCGTGCTGCCGCCACCGCTGCGGTACAACGTGCGCGCCAGGTCGAAACCACCCGCCTCCGCGCCCCGTATGAGATGCAACTCCAGGCAAGCAAGCCGGTGCTGGCCGATCTGTTTAGCCTGATCCCCGGCGTCACGCGCATTGATGCAGTAACGGTGGGCTATCGTGCCGAGCAGATGGGCACGCTGATTAGCTTGCTGAGCGCCTTCTCTTATCTGGCGAGTACGCAAAATTAAATTGCGCCGCTACACGGGCAGATGCGGTTTGTAGCGGCGCGATTTATCGCGCGGGTTTTAGCGCGTAAAGCACACCACGCGGCTGCGATTTAACAGCAGCCGCACGCGATCCCCCGATTGCGCGAGCACAAAGCGTTTTTCCCACGGGCCATCCAGCGCGGTGGCCAGTACCCGGTCGCCGCCCAGCGATTGCAGCGTGGCGCGAATCGCCGCCGGGCCAATCCCCATGGTTAGCGTCTCGCCCTCAATCACCATTTCGCTGCGCCACGGTGCGGCAAACCAGCGCCCCTGTAAGTTATCCAGGCTGGCACGGTCCGGCTGAACCGGCTCAAAGCGGCGTGCCGCATGGCCGATTTCACCGACAATTGCCTCACCATCATGACGTAACTGCATTGGAAAGGTGCTGGAAAGCGACACCGCATCGCCATGACGTTCATCGCGCCACAGTGTTTCACCCGCGCCCAGCCAGGTGGCAGTGACGCCTTTGATCTCCAGCCAATCGGCTGCGGTGGGGGCCACATATAAACCCGGTGTCAGATCGTGACCTTTTTCCGGCAGCGTTCGATTCAGCGCCGCTGCCAGAATGCGCAGGGCACTTTCCGAGGTGGTGACGTCCTCGCGGTTCGCCACCAGCGCCACACCGATTTTGAGTTCCGGGTGCAGCAGGAAATAGCTTTTGTATCCGGCATGGGAACCGCCGTGACCAAACAAGGTCTGGCTGCCGAGGGTGGAGCTGGTGAGGCCGAGGCCGTAGCCACTGGTACGCCCATCGCTCAGGTTGCGCGGCGCACTCAGCCGTTGCAGTACCCCTGCGCCCGGCCCGCTATCCGCCAGCAGGCTTTGCAGCCAGCGCGTCAGATGGCGCAGACTGCCGGTGACACTGCCGGAAGCCGACAGATGCAAGCCAGCGCTGGACAGCTGCCATTGCTCGCCATTGTTCCAGTAACCCGGTACCAGGCCGGGCACGATATCGAACCAGCTTTCAGGCGCAGTCAGATTGATATCCAGCGGCTCACAAACGTATTGTTGCAGCAGATCGTTGAACAGCACCCCTTTGGCTTTCAGCGCTTCTTCCACCAGCCGGTAACCGGTGTTGGTGTAAGAAATCTCACTGCCCGGCGGGTAACTGAGGTCGCCCTCACGCGCCAGAAAATCGAGCAAATCGGCGGCGGTGGTGGCGTTGTACACCGACAATCCCAGCAGCGACAGGGTTTCGCGCACATCCGGCAGCCCGCTACTCATATCCAGCGCCTGGCCGACGGTGACGGCACCATTGGCTCCGGTCAGCTGTGGCAGATGCTGGTCGAGCCGGTCATCCAGTTGCAGGTAACGTCGGCCAGGGCCGGTGACCAGCGCCGCGAACAGATGTTTGGTGATGGAAGCAAAGCGCACCACGCTATCAATGCTGAACGGCGTTTGCTGGGCCAGATCCGCCAGCCCGGCGCAATGCGCGGAGTGAATATGGTGGGCATCGAACAGTACGATAGCACCGCCCGGCGCACCGGGTTGTTGCCAGCTTTGAACGATCGATTCTGCAATATCTGCGGCCTGTTGCCAGTGGGCTGTCATGCCGGTTCCTCCAGCGTCATGCTGAGATCAAAAAGTTGCGCGGTGTGCGGATGCTGGATGCGCCGGGCGCGCAGGTCATCCGCGCTCAGCTGCTCCACCATCTCGCCATGCTGCATCACGCCAATACGCTGACACAGGTGCGTCACCACCGCGAGATTGTGTGTCACCATAATGTAGGTCAGTTTGCGTTCACTGCGAAGATCGCTAAGTAAATTAAGGATTTCCGCCTGTACCGAAACATCCAGCGCTGAGGTCGGTTCATCCAGCAGCAGCACTTCAGGCTCGGCAATCAACGCGCGGGCAATCGCCACACGCTGGCGCTGCCCGCCAGAAAGCTGGTGGGGGTAACGAAAACGCACCGCCGCAGGCAGGCCAACTTCGCTCAGCGCCTGGCTGATGCGCTGCTCGGCGCGATCAATCTGATGCACCAGCAAGGGTTCGTGCAGGATACGGTCAATGGTCTGGCGCGGATGCAGCGAACCGAATGGGTCCTGAAACACCATCTGCACCTGGCGATAAAAAGCGCGGCTGCGTTTGGCGCTGAGTGCCTGACCACCGAAGGTCATGCTGCCCTGCCAGTCTTCATTCAGCCCGGCGAGGGCGCGCAGAATGGTGGATTTACCAGAACCGCTTTCACCCACCAGACCAAAGCTCTCGCCGTTACCGACCGCAAAGCTGACGTCTTTCACCACGGTGTGCGCACCAAAAGCGATGCGCAGATTATCGATTTGAATCATGTGTTTTGCTCGTACAAATACGTTATTAATCCCGCCACGCCGCGTCACGCTGCAACACCGGCAACCGCTCACGCGGATGACGCAGCGACGGCAGGCAAGCCAGCAGGCCGCGGGTATAGGGATGCTGCGCCTGTTGCAGCTGCCCGGCATCCAGTAGCTCGACGATACGTCCGGCGTACATCACCGCCACGCGATCGCAGAAATGCGACACCAGCGGCAGATCGTGGCTGATCAGGATTAACCCCATGCCGCGTGCTGAAACCAGATCGTCAATCAGCCGCAGGATCTCCGCCTGTACCGTGGCATCCAGCGCGCTGGTGGGTTCATCGGCGATCAGCAATTCCGGGTCCGGTGCCAGCATCATGGCAATCATCACGCGCTGGCCCATGCCGCCGGATACTTCGTGCGGGTAGCGCTTCGCTACCAGGGCGGGATCGCGGATTTTCACCTGTTCCAGCAAGCCAATCGCCGCCTGCATCGCCGCTTTTTTGCTGCCGCCTTTATGCTCACGCCAGGCTTCGGCAATCTGCTGGCCGATGGTCATCACCGGATTGAGCGAATATTTCGGGTCCTGCAAAATAAAACCGACGCGCTTGCCGCGAATCTGCCGCAGCACTTTCTCGCTGGCACCGCGCAGGTCGATGCCGTCAAAGCGCAGCACATCCGCCGTCACCTCAGCATTGCCCGGCAGCAGCTGCATCAGGCTGCGCGCCGTCAGTGACTTGCCGGAACCGCTTTCGCCAACGATGGCGAACTTCTCGCGTCCCACGCTAAAGCTGACGCCACGCACTGCTTCAAAGGTTTCTGTACGATTGCGAAAGGCAATGCGCAGGTTGTCAATTTCCACCAGCATTTAGCGCTCCTTCGGGTCCAGCACGTCGCGCAGACCGTCGCCAAGAAAGTTAAACGCCAGCGACGTCAGGAAAATCGCGATGCAGGGCATCAGCGGCACCCACCATTGACTGAACAGAAAACGGCGGGCGGTGGCGATCATCGTGCCCCATTCCGGCGAGGGTGGCTGCGCCCCCATGCCGAGAAAGCCGAGGCTGGCGGCAGTGATGATGATGGCGCTCATGTCGAGGGTGACGCGCACAATCAGGCTGGGCACGCACAACGGCATGATATGACGCAGGATAATGCGCAGCGGTGACGCACCGGTCAGGCGGCTGGCGGCGATAAAATCGCTGTGGCGAAATTGCAGGGTCTCGGCACGCGCCAGACGCGCATACGGCGGCCAGGCGGTGAGGGCGATCGCCAGCACCGCGCTCTCCACACCGGGCTTCAGGGCGGCAACAAACGCCAGCGCCAGAATCAAACGCGGGAAGGCAAGGAAGATGTCGGTCAGACGCATCAGCGCCTTATCGACAATCCCTCCGGCATAACCGGCGATACAGCCAATCAGCAGCCCCAACGGGGCCGTCAGCAGCACCACGGCAATCACCATGCCGAGCGTGGTGCGTCCGCCATAGATAATCCGCGTCCAGACATCGCGTCCCAGCTCATCGGTACCGAGCCAGTGCGTCAGCGATGGCAGGGCCAGACGATTATCGAGATGCTGGGTGCCGGGATCGAATGGCGTCAGCAGCGGAGCAAATAGCGCCAGCAGCAGCATCAGTAAAATCACCAGCAGACCCGCCATCGCCAGCGTGTTGCTGCGCAGGCTAAGCCACAGGCGATAACGACGGCCCCACACCGCCTGACGGCGGTTGGCGGGGGTGTCATCAAGCAGCCAGTCACGAGAGAAAAAGATCATTTTACGCGTGGGTCCCAAAGTCGATAGAGAATGTCAGCCAGCTGGTTGAGCAGCACATACACGGTGCCCACCAGCAGGGTCGAGCCGACCACCGGGTTCATATCGGCGTTCATCAGCGAGGTGGTGAGATACTGCCCAAGGCCCGGCCAGGCAAAGACGTTTTCCGTTACCACCGCGCCTTCCAGCAGTCCGGCGTAGGTCAACGCCAGCACCGTCACCAGCTGCACCGCCACGGTGGGAAACGCATGTCGCCAAATCACGCGGCGTGAAGACAGACCTTTGGCGCGCGCGGTGATGACAAACTCGCCGCTCAGGGCGTTGAGCATAAAGGTTCGTGTCATACGCGTGATGTAAGCCATGCTGAAATAAGCGAGGATTAACACCGGCTGCACCATGTGGGCCAGCGCATCGCGGAAGGCGTCATATTCTCCCGCCAGCAGGGAATCGATGGTGAGAAAGCCGGTGACCTGCGGCACCATATCCTGCCAGATGATGTCCTGCCGCCCCGGCCCCGGCGCAATACCCAGCACTGCGTAGAACACCAGCAGGCTCAGGAGCGCCAGCACGAACACCGGCAGCGAATGACCGGCGAGGCAAATCACACGGATGGTTTGATCCACCCAGGTGCTCTGGCGTACCGCCGCCCACACGCCAAGCGGGATGCCTGCCAGCGCGGCGATAATAATCGCGGCGGTCGCCAGCTCCATGGTGGCAGGGAAGAAACGGGCGATATCGGTGGTGACCGGGTTGGAGGTCAGAATCGATTTGCCGAGATCGCCATGTAACAGCTGATTGAGGTAATGACCAAACTGGATGTAAAGGGGCTGATCCAGCCCCATCTCCGCACGCACGCGCTCTACCACCGACTGGGGCGCGTTATCACCGACCGCTGCCAGCACCGGATCGGTGGGCATCACGCGGCCAATGAAAAAGGTCAAAACCGACAGGCCAAACAGCGTCAGCACCAGGCTGCTCAGGGTGCTGACGATTTTCTTCAGTAACGGCATCAGGCTTTTTTCACCTGCTCATACGGCCACTGCTCCAGTACCGTCATGTGGACATCACTGATATTTTTGCCACAGACCGTGTTGCGTGTTCTCTGCATCATGTAGATAAACGGACTCTTCTCACGCCCCAGTTGCTGAATCTGGTGATACAGGGCGATACGTTTGGCCGCATCCGGTTCGTGCAGTGCCTGCTCGGTCAGCTTGTTGAACTCATCGTCAGACCAGCTGCAACGCCAGGCCAGCGTACGGTTGCGCGCGTTGTCGCTGTTGTCGGTGTTGACGCAGAAGGCTTCGGTGTTGGAGTTAGGATCGAAATAATCCGCGCCCCACACGGTAAGGGCCAGCTGATGCTGACGGGCGCGCATTTTGGTCAGCACCTGACGGTTTTCGGCGGCAATCAGTGACACCTTGATGCCAATCGCGCCCAGCTGAGTCTGAATCGCCTGCGCGATATCCGGGTACGGCTGCATCGAGTAGTGATCAAGGGTGATTTCGAAGCCATCCGGATAACCCGCTTCCGCCAGTAGCGCTTTGGCTTTGCTGAGATCTTTGTGGAACGGCGTATCGTCCAGCGCTGCCGGGAAGCCGCTCGGCAGGAAACTTTGGTGAGTGGTAAAACTCATCGACAGAATGTTTTTCTGGATGCTGTCATAATCCAGCGCCCATTTCAGTGCCTGCCATACCTGCGGTTTTTTCAGGTACGGGTTATTGGTGTTGCACGACATCAGCATAATGGCGGAGAGCGACTGATTCACCAGCGACAGTTTCGGGTCGTCTTTCACCTGCAACAATTGTTCGGTGGTCAGGTCATAGGCCACATCCACGTCACCTTTTTGCACCATCAGCGCCTGTGCTGCCGGGTCGGCGATGTGTTTCAGGATCACACGTTTGATTTTGCTCTCGCCGCTAAACTGCGGGCTGAGTTCCAGAATCACCGTTTCGCTGGCGTTCCAGGTGCGCAGGGTAAAGGCACCAGAACCGGCGCTGTGCTGTTTCAGCCAGCCGTTGCCGAAATCGTTGTTTTGCTGGTTCGCCAGACAGGCTTTCTTCGACACGATGCTGCCGACAGTGGCTGACAGGCAATACAACAGGAACGTCTCGGCGGCCGGTGCGCCCAGTTTCATCTCCACCGTGTGGGTATCTTTCGCCGTCACCAGCTGGGTGACGTTGTCTTTGGTGAAGCCAAACTGGTTGATAATAAATGCCGGGCTTTTATCCAGTTTTACGATACGTTCGATGGAGAAAGCCACATCTTCGGCGGTCACCGGTGAGCCATCGGCAAATTTTGCCGCCGGATCGAGATGGAAGGTGTAAACGCTATTGTCGCTGCTGGCATCCCAGCTTTTGGCCAGTGCGCCAATCACTTTGTCGGCCTGCTGCGGATCGGGCATCACCAGCTTCTGGTAAAGGTTGCCGCAGATCTGGCCGCCGATAGCTTCAAAACTTTCGTGCGGATCGAGGCTGGTGATGTTGTCCAACTGCATCGCCATCACCAGCATGCTGGGCGGGGTGGCACCGAAGGCAGAATTAAGGCTGAGATACGAAAGGAACGGTACGGCGGTGCATCCTGCAAGAAAACGTCTTCTGGTAACCATGTAAACTCCCAACTTATTGATTATTAAAATAAAATATTTTATTTTTGCTGTTTTTTGTCTTGACTTTCCTGCGGTGCAGGGGGATTAATAACAGGCATTAAGCCTTTTGTTTCACGCTCAGGCGCTTGCCTCATTTTGGTGCGTTTTGCTCCGCCAGCTGGCAGCGCTTGCGCTTTCTCCTGCACATGAAATGGGTACAACATGTCTGACTTGCGTAACGCCAACCGGCTTTCCATCCCGGTTTTTGATGGTCATAACGATGTCCTGAACAAACTGTGGCAGCACCATCAGCCTGACGCGGTAAATGCTTTCCTGAATGGCACCGAATCGGGGCAGATGGACTTTCCCCGCATCCGCCAGGGAAATATGGTAGGTGGGATTTTTGCCACCTGGGTGCCATCACACCCGCTAGTTGCAAGAAGTGCGCCAGACCTCTCAGAATTTCCTGAAGAAATTGTTGGCACTGCACGCGATGCCACCTTTTCCATGCTGGCTTTGCTGTTGCGTATTGAGCAGGCGTCGCAGGGGCAGGTGAAGATTTGTCGCAGCGTGCGGGAGATTCGTCAGTGCATGGCCAACAACGTGCTGGCCGTGGTGATGCATATTGAAGGAGCGGAAGCGCTGGATACTCACGGCGAGCTGCTGGATATCCTCTACGCCAGCGGTTTACGCACCCTCGGGCCGTTGTGGAGCCGTCCTAATCAGTTTGGTGATGGCGTGCCGTTCCGTTACCCCTCTTCACCAGATATTGGCAACGGCCTGACGCCGGCGGGCAAGCAGCTGGTGCGCGACTGTAATCAGCGCCGCATCATGGTTGACCTGTCGCACATGGATGAAAAAGGGTTCTGGCATACCGCCGACATCAGCGATGCGCCGTTGGTGGCGAGCCACTCCAATGCTCATGTGTTAAGCGCCCAGTCACGTAACCTCACCGATCGTCAGCTGGCAGCGATTGCCGAAACCCAGGGGTTTGTGGGGGTTAACTTTGCGGTGCCGTTCCTGCGTGAAGATGGCGATCGCCATGCTCCGACCACGGTCGATGCCATCGTGCGTCACGTGGAGTACCTGATGGAAAAAGTGGGTGAGGACGGAGTCGGTTTTGGTTCCGACCTCGATGGTGCGACCATGCCGGGCGACATGAAAGATGTGGCTGGTTTCCCGCTACTGGTGGCTGCCCTGGCAGCGCGTGGCTATTCGCAGGCGTTGCTGGAGAAGATTTGTTATGGCAACTGGCTGCGCGTGCTCGAAGCGACCTGGGGCGAATAATCATGCGATTGCGACATATTGAGGTGTTTCAGGCGATAGTGCAGAGCGGCAGCATCAGCGGTGCCGCGCGCCTGCTCAATGTCTCGCAGCCGAATGTCAGCCGGGTGCTGAATCACGCCGAGCAACAGCTCGGTTTTGCGCTGTTTGAGCGGCGGGCGCAGGGGATGATCGTCACGGCGGAAGGTCGGCGTTTGCTGCCGGAAGTGGAGGAGCTGTATCAAAGGTTGCAGGCGATTACGCAACTGACGGAGCAGCTGCGACGTGGCGAAGGGCAGACGGTACGCGTGGGGGCCGCCCATGCGTTTGGTCAGATGGTGCTGGCTCCGGCGCTGGTGACCTGGCGACAGCAGGCCGCATCGGTCAGCGTAGAACTGGTCACCGAACATTTCAGCACCCTGTGCCGCAGCATTCTCGAAAATCAGCTCGATTTCGCGCTGGTGTTTGGTCAGCAGGTTGATGCTAACCTGCTGGCCGAGCCGCTGTTTCAATCCTCGATGGTAGCCTTGCTGCCACGGGATCACACCCACAACGAACCGGTCACGCTCGAATGGCTGTGTGCCAATAATCTGCTGATGATGCAAAGTCAGGACCCTCTAGGTCGGGTGCTGCACCGGGCGCTGCGCGATAAAGGGCTGACACCGGCGGTATCGCTGTCGATTAAAACCTATTCCGTGATTGCCGATATGGTGCTGGCGGGCGGCGGCGTGGGGGTGGTGGATCTGTTCACCGCTTGTCGCTATGCCGATCAGCTCAAGCTGCTGCCGGTGGCGCAGCCGCTGCCGTTTGAGGTGATGCTGATTAGCCGCCGCGATCGGCCGCAGTCGCAATCGACTTTGCAGCTGAAGCAGGTGATTAGAAATAAGTTGTGGGAGATTGCACGGCAGTGTGAGTCGAGGTTTTTTACGGTGAATCCGTAGCGCCTCGGTGTAATTTCGTTCGCTACTGACTTAGGTAGTTTCAGTTCGCCAGTGCGGCGACCGAGCAAAGGGTACCTGGCCGTCCCCTTTGCATTCCCCAGCCTTGCGCTGCCTGCCTCGCCGCTTCGCGGTCCCTTCGCTTACTCACGCTTCCGACGGACCGGCGTCGATTCGCTCCTGCTCAACGCCGCCTTTCGCCGCATCCATGCGGCTCACCCTGAAATCGTTCCCGCGCTCAGCGAGTTCGGATGGCGCTCACACCCCCGCTGCCCCAGCCATGCCGGTCTATGTTTTTTTCTTTTGCTGTTGGTTTTTATTCGATGGTCTTGCAGGCGGGGGTGTTGGCGGCATTCGCAGCGCCGAGCGCAGAGGGAAGGCCAGGACGAGCCGCATGGATGCGGCGAGAGGGCGGCATGAGCCATGGATGGCGAATCCGCGCGGTCCGTCAGGCCTGAGTGATAAGCGAGGGAACAGCGCGAAGCGCTGCGCGAGGACGCCGCAGGGCGCGGATTGCAAAGGTCCGCGCCCTCGGACCTTTGCCCGTCCGCCTGCACAGGCGGCCCTGAAACTGCCTAAAGCCTGGCGGGCGGAACCCCTGCGGAGCCAAACCGCTGCTGGCGGAACCATCAAACCCCATCGGTAATCGGCTTCCGCACCAGCAGCAGATAGGCCAGTGCTCCCACCACCGTCACACCGGCACAAATCATCAGCGCCAGGCTGAAAGATTTCGTGGTATCCAGTACCCAGCCGGTGATCACCGGAGCGAACGACGCAAACACAAAGCTGGCAAAGTTTTGAATACTGCCGACCGAAGCGGTCATGCGAGCGGTAACGTTCGCGTGAATCAACCCCCAGCAGGATGTACCGGCAAAATGGATACAAAACAGCGCCATCCCGATTAACGTCACCGCGCTGGTGGTGTCGGTGGCGCGGGTTACGAAGGCAGTGAACGCCGCAGACAGCAACATGCCGCTGACGATACTCACTTTACGCACCTTCACCGCGTCCATACCGCGACGGACCAGCGCATCCACCACATAACCGTTCAGCAGCATACCCGCCGCACCAAACAGGAACGGAATCGCTGCCAGCAAACCGGTGCTTTTCAGGTCGAGGTTATAGGTAGATTGCAGGTAACCCGGCAGCCAGGCGATATACAACCACGCGGTGTAGTTGATGCCGCTGAAACCAATCATCATGCCCCACATGGTGCGTTGCTTAAACAGCCCGCGCCACTCGGCAAAGCTAATCGGTTCTTTACGTGACGCGACACTGCCCGCCTGCAAATAGTGAATCTCTTCTGCGCTCAGCTTGCTGTTATCACGGTTGCGATAAGCCAGATACCAGCCGATAGCGAGGAACATACCCAGCACGCCGATGGTAACAAACATGCCACGCCAGCCCAGTACCAGCATCATCGCCGCCAGAATCGGCGGGGCGATAGACAGGCCAATCATCGAAGCGGCGTTAAACATCCCCATTGGCATGCCGCGATCTTTAATGTTGAACCAGTCGTTAATTACCTTCACGCCGCACGGGTTCATCGGCGCTTCGCCAATGCCGAGGCCGATGCGCACCAGGATAAACTGGGTAAAGTTATGCACCATCCCCGCTGCCGCCTGGAACAGCGACCAGAAGAACATCCCCAGTGCCAGCATGATGCGTGGACCTTTGCGATCCAGCAGCGCTCCACATGGCAGCTGCGCCAGACCGTAAGCCAGCGAAAACGCCGACAGCAGTACACCAATCTCGGTGGCGGACAGACCCAGCTCACCGCGAATGGTCATATTGGCCACCGACAGTGAACTGCGGTCGAGATAGTTAATGATGGCGGCAAACAGCAACAACAACATCGCTGTCATCTGAATCTTTTTGATGCGCGGTGAGCGCACCACATCGCCGCGGGCGGGGACGAAATCACGTCCATCTGCGGCTGGGGCTGGCGCTGTCTCGCGACCACGAGCTGATGTATTTTCCATTGCAACCTCCCGGAGCTGGGTACTTATCGTTATCAGTCAGTGTGGGATTCTGTGGTCGCCAACAGATGCGACCTCAACAGATGGCTCGAGACTAGAAGCAAAGGTGACAGGATGTTGCAAAGATGTTTCTGATTCGTGCGGGAGCTAATGATTTGTGGTTTTTAATCGGTTTTTAATTGTACTGACGAATTGAGCGGATCATTGAGCTCTTAGCAGTACCAAGATGGGTGTGCAGGGCGCACAGGGCTTCCACATCCTGGCGGCTAATCAGCGCGGTGAGAATCGCCATATGCTCCTCCAGCGCCACAATATTTCGCTGCTTCAAATCACTCTCATCCCATTGATAATGTGAATGAAAAATCACCGAGATGATCTCCAGCGACTGATTGAAAAACGGGTTATTGGCAGCGGAAAGGATCAGTGAATGCATCTCCTTATCCAGTGCGGCGAAGTGGCGATAATCGCTGGCGATGGTGTCACGCATCGCGCGATGGCGGTCAAGCAAATCACGCGCCTGAATCCAGCGCTCGTCATGCGAGGGAAGATTGAGAAAACGGTTCAGCGCATGGGTTTCTAACATTTCACGCAGTTCAAACAGCTTCTCCGCGTAATCCTGATCGAACTTCTTCATGCGCCACTGGCCGCGTTTTACCGGTTCCAGCAGGTTGTAGCGCATAAACCGCAGCAGAAATTCCCGCACCACCACCGGACTGACCTTCACCCGCTGCGCCAGTTGCAGCTCGGTAAAGGTATCGCCTGGCATCAGCAGCCGCTGGTTGATCAGATTAAAAAACGTTTGCTCAAATTGCGCCGCCTGCTGCTCGATCGGCGGGGTGAGAGCGCTGAAACCGTCCTCGTCGCCAGGATCACGCACGATGACGTAAGTCTCATCCACCTTTTCCAGCACACCACGCTGATGCAGGTAATGCAGGGTATGGCGCACCGTGGTACGGCTGATATTGAACATTTCCGCCAGTGCCGCCTGCGGTGGTAAGGGTGAACGAATATGGCGCTGGGCAATACCTTCCAGCATTTGGTTGATCACGTTCTGGCGCAGATTCTGGCTTCGGCTCATAGCAGGCTCCGGTTTTTTATTTATTAAAAACCATCGAAAGCCCAAAAAAATCGTGTTACTTCACACTTCCGTGTGCGCAACAAGCCGTTAACATCGATTTTCGCCATAACTGCGACATCAGCACAGGAGAAACCTATGACAAGTATGAAAACTCTGGTGGTAATGGAACCCCGCAGCATGGTGTGGCAGCAGCGCCCCAGACCGACCCCCGCAGCACACGAGGTCCTGATCAAACCGATTACCGCCGGGATTTGCGGCACCGATATTCACGCCTGGGCGGGGAATCAGCCGTTCTTTAGCTATCCGCGCGTGCTGGGCCATGAGCTGTGTGGCGAAGTGGTGGCGCTGGGCAATGCGGCCAGCGGTTTTAGCCCCGGCCAGCGCGTGGCGCTGATCCCTTATGTTTCCTGCCAGCAGTGCGATGCCTGCCAGAGTGGCAAAACCAACTGCTGTGAAAACATTTCGGTGATTGGCGTGCATCAGGATGGTGGCTTCTGTGAGCTACTCAGCGTGCCGCAAAACAACTTACTGGCGGTGGATGATGTGGCGGTAGAAGCCGCAGCCCTCATCGAACCTTTTGCCATCAGCGCACACGCGATACGTCGGGCGGCCGTGGCGGCAGATGAACAGGTGCTGGTGGTCGGAGCCGGACCCATTGGCCTCGGGGTTGCTGCCATCGCTGCCGCCGCAGGGGCGCAAGTGGTGGTTGCCGATACCAGCGAACAACGGCGGACGCATGTCACGCAACATCTTAATCTGACCACCATCAACCCGCTGGATGCGGATTTTGATGCCACCCTGCGCGCGCAGTTTGGTGGCCGACTGGCGGCGAAGGTGATTGACGCCACCGGCAGCCCGGCGGCGATGAACGGCGCGGTGAAACTGATCCGTCACGGTGGCACCATCGTGTTTGTCGGTCTGCACAAAGGCGATTTGGTGATCCCGGATACCGAGTTCCACAAAAAAGAAACCACGCTGATGGGTAGCCGTAACGCCACACGCGAAGATTTCGATACAGTGCGCGAACTGATGGCAACGGGCCAGCTACGTGCCGACATGATGCTCAATCGTCATTATGATTTCTCCACCCTGGCGGAAACCTTTGAACCTGATGTGATTAACAACCGCGAGTTAATCAAAGGCGTTATTCACTTCGCGCGATAAATCGCGCCGCTACAAAAGCGTTAAGCCTGCAAGGTGGCGAAAAAGTGCTGGCGCACCGCGTCAGCTTCTACCCCCAGACACAGGCGCTGCGCACGCAACCCGGCGAAAGGGTCATGACGAGAGGCGAGGGCGTTCAGGCGGCGCAGCGTTTGGCCGCTGCTGATGCCCTCGGTCACCACCCGTACCGGCGCTTCCGTCAGGTGGAAAGCATGCGGCAGCGCCAGCCAGGAAAGGGTCAGCGTGTCGTGCAGCGCCATGCCATCAAATCCTTCTTTCTCCAGGCTATATGCCAGATACGGACGGCAGATGGCGCTCAGCACCGGCTGATTGAGCTGCCGCACTTCTGCACCGGTAATCAACACCTTATGGGTGACATCCAGCGGCACCACCACCACTGGCAGCTTTGATGCCAGCACCTGATCGGCGGCATGCGGGTCCTTCCAGATATTGAATTCCGCGAAAGGCGTGACGTTACCGCTGTGGCCGTCGGTGCCAAACGCACCGCCCATAATCACCAGTTCTTTCACCAGCGGAATAATATCCGGTGCCTGATTAATCGCGCTGGCGATGTTGGTCAGCGGGCCAATCGCCACCAGGGTGATGGCGTGTGGACGGGCGCGCACGCTGTCGATAATAAATTGCACTGCGCTGGGGGCCTGGTCGCTATGGGGATTGGTAAAGGCATCACCCAGACCGTCTTCGCCATGCAGACGCGCCGGGGCCGACGGAGCCAGCGCCAGCGGGCGTGAACAGCCGCGATAGACCGGCGCATCAATCCCCATCTTCTCGCAAAACAGCCGGGCATTTTTTACCGCCTGACCCACCGCAACATTGCCAAACACCGTGGTGATGCCCAGCAAATGCTGAGTGCGCGCGGCATAGGCCAGCGCAAAGGCGTCATCCACGCCGATATCAGTATCAAAAATCAGGGTGCGCATGGGGATCTCCAGTTCGTTTTCTGGCAAGGTAAAACAAAAATGGGTGATTGCGAAGGTGCGAACGTGAAGGAGAACAAGATGAAGATCAGCAGGCTTTGATACACACAGGCAGTTTTACCCAGATTGCAACCTGCCGTCTTATCCTCAACGTATCTCCAAAAAAGACTTAAGGGCGCATTTGATGTGATCAGGCTGCTTTCTATTTCCGAACATGATCGGTTCACTCATCGTGGTATGACTCGTGAAGAACTATTAAATTGTCTTTTTACCTAAGCCCCTATTGCCAGTCACATATTGTCTGCCAGCATTAGCCATCGTATTATCACCCCCCTAAGGTGATGGCGTGCCACCTTCCCCAACCGCCGTTCTGGCAACAGACGGCTGATGACGCCTGACAACACACGTATCCCTGCGCGGGAGACGGCGGTGTGTCAGGTGTTTTTCTGTCCTGCCGCGGCCCTGCGCGTTTCTCATCTCAGGAGCTACACATTTATGTTGAAATCGCTGTTGGCCGTTATGCTCGGTGGTGCTATTGGCTGTTCACTGCGCTGGTTGATTTCTCTCCGCTTTAATACGTTGTTTCCCAATCTACCGCCTGGCACCTTGCTGGTGAATCTGGCGGGTGGGTTTATTATTGGTGCTGCGATGGCATGGTTTTTAAAGAATCCTCACCTCGACCCGGTATGGAAATTGCTGATTGTCACCGGCCTGTGCGGCGGCCTCACGACCTTTTCCACCTTTTCAGCCGAAATTGTGGTGCTGTTACAGACGGGGAAATATTTCTGGGCCATGTCGAGCGTGATGGTGCATGTGATTGGTTCTTTACTGATGACCTTCGCCGGATTTGCCGTGGTCAATCTCTTAGGATAAACAGCACGCTTGAAATAACCATTAAGAGGTAGATACTGGTCAGAGTTCTGTGCGCGTGACGCACAGAATTTGTCACCGATTTATCCGGACGATTAAGGAGCCCGTTGATGAGTAGTCACCCCAAATTCCTTAACCTGGTGTTGTTAAACGGTGAGCCAGAACAGAAATTGCGTGCGGCGCGTGCGGCTGGCTTTGATCAGGTTGAAATCTGGCGTGAAGATGTACAGGCCAGCGCACAGGGGACGCTGGCGCTGGCGCAATTGGCCGCAGAGCAGCAACTCCGGTTTACCAATTTGCAGGTATTACGCGACTTCACCGGTGCGCCGGATCGTGAACGTCTGCAAAAGCGCGAAGAATTGCGTCAGTTTATTCAGATTGCCCAGGCGCTGGGCTGCGACACCATTCAGGCTCCGGCTACCACGCGGGAAGATTGCCTGGCCGATCGTATCGATGAAGATCTGCGCTGGATGGCCTCGGAAGCGGCGCGTCATAAGATGCGAATTATGTACGAGCCAATGGCGTGGTGCAGCGTCGATAACACCCTGCCGCTGGCGTGGGAGCGGCTGCAACGGCTGGATCAACCCAATATCGGTCTGGTGGTCGATCTGTTCCACATCTGCGCCCTGGGGGGCGATGCGGCGCAACTCGATGGTATCCCCGCCGATCGTATCTATGAAGTTCAGCTGTGCGATATGGCGGTGCTGCCGCCGCAGAATAACGACGCCATTATCGATATGGCACGCCACCAGCGTTTACTGCCTGGCGACGGTATCATCGAGGTGGAGCGTTTTGTCGATAAGTTGAAAAGCGCGGGCTATAACGGCCCGGTCGGCATTGAAGTGTTTAACGATGCATTAAAAGCGCAGCCACCGGCTGTGGCTGCACAACAGGCCTGGGCAGCGCTGAATCGCTACTGGCCTTAATCCTGCAAGCATTGGGCGATAAAGGCGGCTGCCTCCATTGCGCCCTGCGACGAAATGGTATGACCGGTGGTCGGTTCGAAGCGAGTCTCCACCGTCACACCGGCAGATTTCAGGCGCTGCGCGGCAGATTCGCTTTCGGTCCACGGAATCACCCCGTCAGCATGGCCGTGAATCAACAGGGCGGGCGTATGCGGCTGCGGTGTCAATGCGCCATCGAACGCCAGACGGCCCGAGAACGCCACCACGCCCGCCAGCGGATGGCGGCCTGCTGCCAGCGCATCGAGTGCCATGATCGAACCCTGCGAGAATCCCACCAGAATCACTTTATCCCAGGCATCGGTAAACCCATGCTGCGCCATCAGCGGTTGCAGCGTGGCATCAAACGCGGCCCGCGCTTCACGGACCCGCGCCGGACGATTTTCCGTGGTGACGCCGTTCAGGCTGAACCACTGATAACCCATACCGTGTTCGAACGGCATCGGGGCATTCGGCGAGGCGAACGCCACATCCGGTAACACGCTGGCCCAGTGCTGGCCAAGTCCCGCCAGGTCAGCGCCATTACTGCCAACGCCGTGGAGAAAAATCACTAACGCTTTTGCCATCTTGCTGCTCCTTAAAAACCGTATTCCGCCATATCCGGGCCAACCGGCACAATACCATTCGGATTCAGTGCCTTGATTGAATAGTAACCCTGTTTGATATGGTCGATATTCACTGTCTGACGCACGCCAGAAACTGCCAGCATACTCTTCAGGTAACGATTGAGCTGCGGATAGTCGCGCAGGCGACGCAGGTTGCATTTGAACAGCCCGTGGTACGCGGCGTCAAAGCGGATCAGCGTGACAAACAGGCGAATATCCGCTTCCGTCAGCTGCTCGCCCAGCAGGAAGGTACGCCCGTCACTCAGCCGTTCTTCCAGCTCATCCAGCTGGCTGAAGACATCATGAAACGCCTGCTGGTAGCTGATTTGCGTGGTGGCGAAACCGGTGCGATACACGCCGTTATTCAGGCGTGGGTAGATCGATTCATTCAGAGCGTCGATCTCGCTTTGCAGATCCGCCGGATAAAGATCGATGCTGTTATCGGCCAGGGATCCAAAACCGCTGTTCAGCATACGCAGGATATCAGCGGATTCGTTATTCACGATGGTCTGGGTCTTTTTATCCCACAACACCGGGACGGTGGCGCGGCCAGTGAAATCAGCAGCGGCACGGGTATAGAGTTCATGCAGGTATTCGGCGTTGTTCAGGGTATCGCGATTGGCACCGGGATAATCGCCGAAATGCCAGCCCTGCTCACCAAGCTGCGGTTCCACCACCGATACGCTAATCACCTGCTCCAGCCCTTTCAGGCTGCGGGCAATCAGGGTGCGTGAGGCCCACGGACAAATCAGCGCCACATACAGATGATAGCGATCTGGCTCGGCGGCAAATTCGGTCGATCCGTCGTTGCTGATCCAGTGACGAAAACTGGATGTCTGACGGACAAAGCCGCCCTGTTTATCGGTGGCCTGCACCGGATGCCACTCTGCGCTCCACTTACCGTTTACCAACATCGCTCTGCTCCTCTGTGGTGATGCTGGTTAGCTTACCCGTTGAGCAGATGGGTGATAATCCGGGCAAAATGGCTTTGATTCCTTCCAATATGGAAGGAATCAGCCCGGCGGATGATGACGGAAATGATCGGCCAGGAAGTCGATCAACAGGCGGGTTTTCTGCGCCAGATGACGGGCGTGCGGGTAGAGGGCAAACAGGCCGAGCGGTGGGGTGGCGAAGGCATCGAGCAGCGAGACGATCTCACCGCGCTGCAAGGCCGGGGCGGCGATAAAACCCGGCAGGCGTGCAATGCCCAGCCCGGCCAGTGCCGCCTGCATACAGGCTTCGGTATTGGAAAAACACAACCGACCGCGAATTGGCATATTGACGCTATCGCCGCATGGCGTGACGAACGGCCAGTGCCAGGGATCGCGGAAATTGGTGTCACTGATACATTGATGAGCTGCCAGATCGCGCCAGTGCTGCGGTGTACCATGCTGTTGCAGGTAGCTGGGTGAGGCCGCCACGCGTACCGGCACATCACCCAGGCGACGGGCAATCAGGCTGCTGTCGTCCAGCTTACCGATGCGAATCGCCATATCGAACCCTTCATCGACGATATTTACTGCACGATCGGAGAAGTTCACGTCCAGTTCAATCAACGGATAGGTACGGGCAAACTCCACCAGCACGCTGGCGAGCACGGCGGTGCCGAAGGTGCCGGGCGCGCTGATTTTCAGGCGACCGGTGGGGGTGGTGGCGCTTTCGCGCACCGTGGCATCCAGCGTATCAAAGGCTTCCAGCAGGCTTTTCACCCGTTCGTAATAGGCCCGGCCCACCTCGGTGGGGGACAGTGCACGCGTGCTGCGTTTGAACAGCTGCACGCCGAGTTCCTGCTCCAGTTTTGAAACCAGCTTCGAGGCCTGGCCGCTGCTGGTGCCGAGGCGTGCGGCGGCACCGGCAAAGCTGCCCACTTCCAGCACGGCGACAAACATGCGGTCACAATCAAGACGATCCATGGCGCTTCCTGACGGCGTAAAAGCCAGAGTATAAAACGGTTGGCATTCGGTGCGCTGCACCTTTTCCCCGCTGGCAAAACCTGTTTGACTACAGGTTCGCCTTTAATCTGGCCGGGAGCCGTGGATGTCTTTGCTTCACCTGTCATCACTGGCGGACGTCAGCGCCGCCGCCTGGGATGCGTTATTACCTGACGATCAACCGTTTTTACGCCACGCTTTTCTGCTCACGCTGGAAGAGAGTGGCAGCGTGCGGCCGGAAAGCGGCTGGCAGCCGGATCACCTGATCTGGCGCGAACAGGGGGAAATCCGAGCGGCGCTGCCGGGTTATCGCAAACGCAACTCATGGGGCGAATACGTGTTTGACCACGCGTGGGCCGATGCCTGCCAGCGGGCGGGCATTCCGTATTATCCCAAATGGCTTGGCGCGATTCCGTTCAGCCCGGTGACCGGCGCTCGGCTACTGGGTGATGCCGCCAGTTTAATTGCCCAATTGCCGGATTATCTGCATCAGCACGGGCTCAGCAGCGCCCATATCAACTTCACCACGCCGCACGCCAATGGGCTGCTGGCACAGGCAGAGGACTGGCTGCCGCGTCTTGGCATTCAGTATCACTGGCATAATCGCGGCTACCGTGATTTCCAGGACTTCCTCGATACCCTGATGTCGCGCAAGCGTAAACAACTGCGCAAAGAACGCGAGCAGGTTGCCAGCAGTGGTTTCGCCTTTGAGTGGTATCGCGGCGATCAGCTGCGCGAAGACCAGTGGGATTTTGTCTACACCTGCTACGCCAACACCTATGCGGTGCGGGGTCAGCGGCCTTACCTGACGCGTGATTTCTTCAGCCTGCTTGCGGAGCGTATGCCGCAGAGCATCCGCGTGTGCATCGCCTCATTGCAGGGGCAGCAGGCGGCGATGGCGTTTTGTCTGGTGGATAACAACACCCTGTATGGCCGCTACTGGGGCTGCCTGGCGGAGTTTGATCGGCTGCACTTCGAAACCTGTTTTTATCAGGGCATGGATTTCGTCATCGCGGAAGGGTTACAGCATTTTGATGCGGGGGCGCAGGGCGAGCACAAGCTGGTCCGTGGCTTTGAGCCGCAGCTGACCCACTCCTGGCACTATCTCAGCCATCCGGGGTTACGTGACGCAGTGGACGATTTTCTGCAACAGGAGCGGGCAGGGATGCGCGCCTGGGCGGTGGAGGCGCGTGAATCCCTGCCGTATCGACGCGGCGATTAATCCACGCCGACAAAACCACCGGTCTGATGCTGCCATAAGCGTGCATACAAGCCCTGCTGAGTCAGCAATTCACGGTGGTTGCCCATCTCGACAATTTCACCTTTCTCCAGCACCACCAGGCGATCCATTTTGGCGATGGTGGAGAGACGGTGGGCGATGGCGATCACCGTTTTGCCCTGCATTAAGGTTTCCAGGCTTTCCTGAATCGCCGCTTCCACTTCGGAATCCAGCGCCGAGGTAGCTTCATCCATAATCAGAATCGGTGCATCTTTCAGCAGCACGCGGGCAATGGCGATACGCTGGCGCTGGCCGCCAGACAGCTTCACGCCGCGTTCGCCGACGTGCGCATCCAGCCCGGTGCGGCCCTGCGGGTCGGACAGCAAGGGAATAAACTCGTCGGCACGCGCGCGGTGAATGGCTTGTATCAGCTCCGCTTCGGTGGCATCCGGTCGGCCATACAACAGGTTTTCACGGATGGAACGGTGCAGCAGCGAGGTGTCCTGGGTGATCATACCAATCTGGCCGCGCAGGCTTTCCTGGGTCACGTTGGCGATGTTCTGGTCATCAATCATGATGCGGCCGCCATTGAGGTCGTACAGCCGCAGCAGCAGATTCACCAGGGTCGATTTTCCGGCACCCGACGGGCCGATCAGGCCGATTTTCTCCCCAGGTTTGATATTGAGGTTGAGGCGATTGATCACCTGGCGGCCGCTGCCGTAATCAAAACGTACGTCTTCATAGCGGATCTGGCCGCGTGTCACCTGAAGTTTCTTCGCGGCGGGTGCGTCCTGCACACTGAGCGGCTGGGAGATGGTGTTCAGGCCATCCTGCACCATGCCGATATTTTCGAAGATGCCGTTCACCACCCACATGATCCAGCCTGACATATTCACCAGGCGAATCACCAGGCCGGTCGCCAGCGCAATCGCCCCGACGCTAATCAGCGACTGGCTCCACAGCCACAGCGCCAGCCCGGAGGTGCTGACAATCAGCAGGCCATTCAGGCTCGACAGCGTGATATCCATGCTGGTGACCATACGGCTGGCTTGCTGGGTTTTGTCGGTTTGCTCCTGAATCGCCTCGCGTGCATAACGTTTTTCGAGGTCGTTGTGGGCGAACAATTTGATGGTGGCAATGTTGGTATAGCCATCAACAATGGTGCCCATCAGTTTGGAACGCGCCTCCGATGAGGCCACCGAACGTTGCTTCACGCGCGGCACGAAGTAACGCAGTGACAGGCTATAGGCCACCAGCCAGATAATCAGCGGGATCATCAAACGCCAGTCGGCTTCGGCGAACAGCACCAGCGAGGTGACGGCATAAATCAGTACGTGCCAGATGGCATCGACCAGTTGCACCGCCGAATCACGCAGCGAGTTGCCGGTTTGCATAATGCGCTGGGCGATGCGTCCGGCAAAATCGTTCTGGAAGAAATTCAGGCTCTGGCGTAATACGTAGTTGTGATGCTGCCAGCGAATCATGCTGGTCATGCTGGGGTTGATACTCTGATGCACCAGCAGGTCGTGGACGGCAATCACGATTGGTCGCAGAATCAGCGCCACGACGCCCATCCACAGTAAAACCGGCCAGTTGTCGCTAAACAGCGTGGCGGGGGTCGAATGGTTCACCAGATCGATAATACGGCTGAGATAGCTGAACAGCGCCACTTCGATCAGCGCCTGAGCCAGCCCGACAACCAGCAGAGCGATAAAACTCGGCCACACCTGGCGTAGATAGTAGAGATAAAACGGCCAGACAGTGGAAGGGGGCGAATCCGTTGGTGCATCCTGGAAAATATTGATAAAACGTTCAAAACGGCGATACAGCATAGCGTCACTCTTTCCGTCTCATAGAGTCTTTCAGCTTAGTGCAACTTAGGGAGAAAACCGATATGGAATTGCTTATCCGTGGTCGTGAACCGCGCGATGCGGCAGCTTACCAGCGCCTTTATAGCCAGCCAGAAGTCTATCAATGGACCACACAATTGCCCTATCCCAGCCTGGCAACCTGGGAGAAAAAGTTCGAGAAAATGGACGCGGAAGGTTTTATTGCCTTTGTGGCCGAAATCGACGGCACCATGGTGGGAGAGCTGACGTTGTTTGTGGAGCATCGTCCCCGCACACGCCACGGTATCAGCTTTGGTATCAGCGTTGATCCGGCGTTCAGCGGACGCGGCATCGGTGAGCAACTGATCCGTACTGGCATTGATTACGCCTTTAACTGGCTGGGCGTGCAGCGCGTTGAGCTGGAAGCGTTTCATGATAATCATCGCGCGCTGCGTCTTTACCAGCGTATCGGTTTTGAGCATGAAGGGGTGCGGCGTAAAGCCTGTCTGCGCAACGGCGAGTTTCACGACATTGTGGTGATGTCGGTGCTGCGGGAAGAATGGGTGCAATAAATTGCGCCCGACAGATCGCGCTGATGCGTAGTGGCGCGATTTATCGCGCAGTTTTTCCTGTTAGCCTGCTCATAGTTGCAACACGAAGTATTTTCCTCGACCTGGCGCACACTCCGTCACTTTGCTGCATGGAAATTCAGGGTTCTGTGCAGCACCGCACCCTCCTTTGTGGCATGCGCCAAATCTGGCGTGAAATTCACCGTGCAATTCCCTCATCCGCACAATGACCTCCACCGTCCTGGCTCTCTATATTTTCTCCACAGGGAAAATTAAGCGGTATTCCTGAAAACATCATTTCGGGGCAGGAGGCTCCCACAGCCAGGGAATTCACCTTATGTCGCAAGAAAAAAATCTTAACCGCACCAGTCATGTCCGCATCTGGATGCTGATGTTGATCCTGTTTCTTTCCGTGGTGGCCTATGCCGACCGCTCGATCCTGTCGATCTCCGGATCGGCGATCAAAGAAGAATTTGGCTTATCGGCGATCCAGCTGGGCCTGATCCTCTCTGCCTTTAGCTGGGCCTATGTGATTGGCCAGATCCCTGGGGGCTTGTTCCTCGACCGCTTTGGTACCAAAAAAGTCTACGGCGTAACGCTGGCACTCTGGTCGCTCTCCACCATTGCGATGGGCTTTGTCGGCGAATTTTCCAGCGGTATGACGGCGGCACTGGCGCTGATGTTTGGGCTGCGTTTTGTTCTCGGCCTGATTGAAGCTCCCAGCTTTCCGGCCAATGCACGCGTGGTGATTATGTGGTTCCCCAGCGCCGAGCGCGGGCGGGCATCGTCGCTGTTCAGTTCGGCGCAATACTTCGCCGTTGCCATCTTCTCACCGCTGTCGGGCTGGCTGGTGTCGCGTTATGGCTGGGAGTGGCCGTTTTTCGTGCTCGGCGGTATTGGCGTGCTGGCGGTGTTTGTCTGGGCGGCCTTTATGCGCAGTCCGAAGCAGCACCCGCAGGTGTCGGCCAACGAACTGCGTCATATTGTTGATGGCGGCGCGCTGGTGGATATCGATGCCGAGCAGACACTCAAGGCACGCCCGGCGCTGAGCAAAGCCATGTTCAAAAAGCTGCTCAGCAACCGCATGCTGTGGTGCGCCTATATCGGCCAGTATTGCATCATCGCGCTGAGCTACTTTTTTATTACCTGGTTTCCCATCTACCTGGTGCAGGCGCGCGGCATGAATATTCTGGATGCCGGGTTTGCCACCATAGCCCCGGCGTTGTTCGGTTTTGCGGGGGGGATCTGCGGTGGCTACATTTCGGACAAGCTGCTGGCGCGCGGCTGGAGCATCTCCTGGGCGCGTAAAACGCCTTATATCGTTGGGATGCTGATGGCCGCGACCTTAATCCTTGCCGCCGTGATCCCGAGCAATGCGGGCATTATCGCCATCATGTCCTTTGCCTTCTTTGGTAAAGGCGTGGCGGCCGGGGCGGGGACCTGGACAGTGGTCAGCGATACCGCTCCGAAAGAAGCGGTGGGCCTGGCAGGCTCCATTTTTAACGGCATCGGGAATATCGCTGGTTTCCTCACCCCCTTGCTGTTTGGCATCATCGTGGGTGTGACCGGCAGCTACAGCATCGGCCTGGTGTTTGTTGGCGCGCATTGCGTGGTGGCCGCGTTGCTGTTCTGGCTGGTGATGGGACCGATTGAGCGTGTCGGTGAGGAGCAGCAATCAACCGCCACATCCTACAAAAAACAGGGGAAAGAAGATGGTATCAAAGCAATTTAAGGTGCTGATGAAGGGACCGTTATTACCCGCGCGCTTACAGGATAATCTGGATGCACATTTCACCACTTATCGCCTATGGCAACAGGATGATCAGGCCGCCTGGCTGGCGCAGCATGGTGGGGAAATCGACGCGCTGGTGACCAGCGGCAACGCCCTGATGGGGGCCAGCGCTGAATTGATCAGCCAGCTTCCCAATCTGAAAGTGATTTGCAGCAATGGCGTGGGGTACGATGCCATCGACACCGCAGCGGCGCAAGCGCGCGGCATTGTGGTGACCAATACCCCCGGCGTGCTTAACGCCTGCGTCGCCGACACCGGCATGGCGTTGTTGCTGGATGTGGCGCGGCGCATCAGCGCGGCAGACCGCTACACGCGCGCCGGAAAATGGCAGAGCGAGGGCCGCTACCCGCTGACAACGAAATTAGGCGGCAAAGTGTGTGGCATTGTCGGGCTGGGTGGCATTGGCAAAGATCTGGCAAAACGCGCCCAGGCCTTTGATATGGACATCCATTACTACAACCCGCGCTCGCGCCCGGATGTGCCTTACACCCGTCACGACTCCCTGTTGTCGCTGGCACAGCGGGCGGATTTTCTGGTGCTGACACTGCCAGGCGGCGCGGCGACGCATCATCTGGTGAATGCTGAGGTGTTGCACGCACTGGGGCCGCAGGGTTTTCTGATCAACATCGCGCGTGGCAGCGTGGTGGATGAGCAGGCGCTGATCGCCGCGCTGGAGGCCGGTGAGATCGCCGGAGCCGGGCTGGATGTTTTCGAGCAGGAACCTGCGGTGCCGGAAGCGTTACGCCAGCGTGATGACGTGGTGATTACCCCTCATCTCGCCAGCAGCACCCATGAAACCATGGCGGCGATGGCGGATTTGGTGTTTGAAAACCTGCTGGCCTTTGCCCAGGGAGAAACGGTGCTGACCAGGGTGGTGTGATGCGATGGCTTCTCCCGTTATCGCACCATCCAGTAAATCGCACAAAACCGCCTGAAGAAATTTTGTTCAGCTGCCGATATCTCTCTACCATCCACTGATATTAAGGAGAGATATCGTGATAAAGCTGATTACCGTTGACGAACTGCGGCCGGGAATGTTTGTCCACAAACTGGAGGTTTGGTGGATCAAAGACAAACGCATTCGCAACCAGATGCTGATCACTGATAAACGCCAGATCGCCTGGATCCGTAACGAAGGGATCATCGAGGTGTGGATCGATCTTGATAAATCGGTGCAGGCACCGCAGAAGCCCCCTGAACCGAAGAAAGCGATCCCGCAAACCCCTTATTTTCAGGAAATGGACCAGGCACACGCTATCTTCACCCAGGGCAAGCCCCGGGTACTGGCGATGTTCAACGAAGCGCGTCTCGGGCAAAGTCTTGACCTCAGCTATACCCTTAACCTGGTGGATGAAATCGCCGGATCACTCACGCGTGAACCCACGGCGCTGCTCAGCATGGCACGGCTGAAGAACCATGATGATTACACCTACCTGCATTCGATGGCGGTTTGCGGCCTGATGATCTCGCTGGGCAAAAAACTGGGACTGGATGAGTATCAGCAACGACGACTCGGTCTGGGGGGATTGCTCCACGATGTCGGCAAAGCGGCGGTGCCGCTGGAAATTCTTAACAAGCCAGGCAGGTTGACCGAGGAAGAGTTCACCGTGATGCGGGAGCATCCGATCGTGGGGGCGCAAATACTGATGGAGGCCGATGCGGGAGAAGACCTGGTGGATATTGCCCTGCATCATCATGAAAAAGTGGATGGCAGTGGTTATCCACATCGCCTGCGGGATGAAGAGATCTCCCTTTTTTCGCGTATCGCGGCGGTGTGTGACGTTTACGATGCCGTGACGTCTGACCGGCCTTACCGTAAAGGCTGGAGTCCAACCGAAGCCATGCACAATATGCTGAGCTGGCGCGGCCACTTCGACAGCAAATTGCTGCAAGCCTTTGTCCGCTCCATCGGTATTTATCCGGTGGGATCACTGGTGCGGCTGGCATCGGGGCGGGTGGCGTTGGTGGTGCAGACGGGAGAGCAATCGTTGTTGAAGCCAAAAGTGCATGTCTTCTGGTCACTGCATGCGCAGCGCGAAGTCAAACCAGAGGAACTCGACCTCGGCGATAGCTTTTGCACCGACAGCATCACTGGTGCGGAAGACAGCGGCCTGTGGCAAAACGTCGATCTTAATCGTATCTGGGCGCTGGAAAGCGCCTGATTTTCGACCATTTTTATACTTTTTTTACGCCCGACATCCGCCTTTTTACCCCTTCTTTATACCGCCACGCGCATGCTTGCAGCACAACCAAAATCCTCTGGAGGTCGCTGTGAGTGTGGGCGTGATAACCGGCATCGTGCTGGTATTGATATTACTGGGCTATCTGTTCTATGCCCTGCTTAACGCGGAGGCATTCTGATGGCTGCCAATGCATTTTTGCTGATAGCGGTTTACCTGCTGGTGCTGATGGTGCTGGCGCAACCGCTCGGACGCTTTATGGCGCTGATGATTGCCGATAAGCCGCTGCTGCCGCGCACCGAACGCGCGCTGTGGCGGCTTGCCGGTGCCGATGGCGAGGCCATGCGCTGGCCGCATTACCTGCTGGCGATTCTGCTGTTTAATGCGCTGGGTTTTGTCGTGCTGCTGGTGATTTTAATGATGCAGGGCGCACTGCCGCTCAATCCGCAACATCTGCCGGGACTCAGCTGGGACCTGGCGCTGAATACCGCGATTAGCTTTGTGACCAACACCAACTGGCAGGCATACAGCGGCGAAAGCACCATGAGTGACTTCAGCCAGATGGCTGGCTTAACGGTGCAAAACTTCCTGTCGGCAGCCACCGGTATCGCCGTGGCCTTTGCGCTGATTCGCGGTTTCGCCAATCGCTCGCTGGCCACGCTCGGTAACGCCTGGCGCGATTTGACCCGTATCACCGTATACCTGTTGCTGCCGATCAGCCTGCTGATGGCGCTGTTTTTTGTCAGCCAGGGCAGCATCCAGACTTTTGAACCAAACCACATCATCACCACGCTGGAAGGGGCGCAGCAGACGCTGCCGCTCGGCCCGGTGGCTTCGCAGGAAGCGATCAAAATGCTAGGCACCAACGGCGGCGGCTTCTTCAACGCCAACTCGGCGCATCCGTTCGAGAACCCCAATGCCCTGACCAACTTTGTGCAGATGCTGAGTATCTTCCTGATCCCGGCGGCACTGTGCTTCGCCTTTGGGCAGCAGGTGGGTGATCGTCGTCAGGGCCATATGTTGTTGTGGGCGATGACACTGATGTTTGTGCTGGCGGTGGTGACGGTGATGTGGGCGGAGTTGCGTGGTAACCCGCATTTCCTCAGCCTCGGCGCGGACAGTGCCATCAACATGGAAGGCAAAGAGACGCGTTTCGGCATCCTCAATTCCAGCCTGTTTGCGGTGATCACCACGGCAGCCTCCTGCGGTGCGGTGAACGCGATGCATGACTCCTTCACGGCGTTGGGTGGCATGGTGCCGATGTGGCTGATGCAGCTGGGCGAAGTGGTGTTCGGCGGCGTGGGTGCCGGGTTGTACGGCATGCTGCTGTTCGTGCTGCTGGCGGTGTTTATCGCGGGTCTGATGATCGGGCGCACCCCGGAATTCCTCGGTAAGAAGATCGATGTGTGGGAAATGAAAATGACCGCGCTGGCGATCCTGGTGACCCCAACGCTGGTACTGGTCGGCACTGCGCTGGCGATGATGACCGAAGCAGGCCGCGCTGGCATGGCGAACCCCGGCACGCACGGCTTCAGCGAAGTGCTATACGCCGTCTCCTCAGCCGCGAATAACAACGGCAGCGCCTTTGCCGGTTTAAGCGCCAACACGCCGTTCTGGAACCTGCTGCTGGCGGTGTGCATGTTCGTCGGTCGCTTCGGCATCATCATTCCGGTGATGGCAATTGCCGGTTCGCTGGCGGTGAAAAAAGTGCAGCCGGTGGGCAACGGTACGCTGCCGACACACGGCCCGCTGTTTGTCGCCCTGCTGATTGGCACCGTGCTGCTGGTAGGCGCGCTGACCTTCATTCCCGCGCTGGCGCTCGGTCCGGTGGCGGAACATCTGCAATTAATTCAGGGATAACAGAATCATGAGTCGTCAACAACTGGCCCTGTTTGATGCGGCGCTGACACGCACCGCCATACTGGATGCGGTGAAAAAGCTCGACCCGCGTGTGCAGTTTCGCAACCCGGTAATGTTTCTGGTGTGGCTTGGTAGCGTGCTGACCAGTGTGCTGGCTATCGGCATGGTCGCGGGTCAGCTCAGCGGTAGCGCCGGTTTTACCGCCGGTGTCGCGGTGTGGCTGTGGTTCACCGTGCTGTTTGCCAACTTCGCCGAAGCACTGGCGGAAGGACGCAGCAAGGCTCAGGCCAACAGCCTGAAAGGGGTAAAAAAGAGCGTCGATGCGAAAAAACTGGCGGAGCCGCATTACGGTGCTGCCTGGAAAAACGCCTCGGCGGATAGCCTGCGTAAAGGCGACGTGGTGCTGGTGGAAGCCGGTGACATCATCCCGTGTGATGGTGAGGTGCTGGAGGGCGGCGCGTCGGTGGACGAAAGCGCTATCACCGGTGAATCGGCTCCGGTCATTCGTGAATCCGGCGGTGACTTTGCTTCCGTGACCGGCGGTACCCGCATCCTTTCCGACTGGCTGGTGATTCAGTGCAGCGTCAACCCAGGGGAAACCTTCCTTGACCGCATGATCGCCATGGTGGAAGGCGCGAAACGCCGTAAAACCCCGAATGAAATCGCCCTGACCATTCTGCTGGTGTCGCTCACCATTGTGTTCCTGCTGGCGACGGTAACGCTGTGGCCGTTCTCCGCCTGGGGCGGCACCCCGGTCAGTATCACCGTGCTGGTGGCGCTGCTGGTGTGCCTGATCCCTACCACCATCGGCGGTCTGCTGTCTGCCATCGGGGTGGCAGGGATGAGCCGGATGCTGGGCGCGAACGTGATCGCCACCAGTGGCCGTGCGGTGGAAGCGGCAGGTGACGTCGATGTGCTGATGCTGGATAAAACCGGCACCATCACCCTCGGCAACCGTCAGGCGACGCAATTCCTGCCTGCTCCCGGCGTCAGCGAACAGCAACTGGCCGATGCGGCACAGCTGGCATCGTTGGCGGATGAAACGCCGGAAGGACGCAGCATCGTGGTGCTGGCGAAGCAGAAATTTAACCTGCGTGAACGCGATCTCAGCAGCATGGGGGCCAGTTTTATTCCGTTCTCGGCGCAAACCCGCATGAGCGGCGTCAACGTGCAGGATCGCCTGATTCGCAAAGGGGCGGTGGATGCGGTACGTCGCCATATTGAAGCCAGCAATGGCCGCTTCCCGGCTGAAGTCAACGCGGCGGTGGAAGAAGTGGCACGCGCCGGTGGTACGCCGCTGGTGGTGGCGGAAGGCGCGCAGGTGCTGGGCGTGGTGGCGCTGAAAGATATCGTGAAAGGCGGCATCAAAGAACGTTTTGCCGAGCTGCGCAAAATGGGCATCAAAACCGTGATGATCACCGGCGATAACCCGTTAACTGCGGCGGCAATTGCCGCAGAAGCGGGCGTCGATGATTTTCTTTCGGAAGCAACGCCGGAAGCCAAACTGGCGCTGATTCGTCAGTATCAGGCGGAAGGACGCCTGGTGGCGATGACTGGCGATGGCACCAACGATGCCCCGGCGCTGGCACAGGCCGACGTGGCGGTGGCGATGAACTCCGGTACCCAGGCGGCAAAAGAGGCGGGCAACATGGTCGATCTCGACTCCAACCCGACCAAGCTGCTGGAAGTGGTGCACATCGGCAAACAGATGCTAATGACACGCGGTTCACTGACCACCTTCAGTATCGCCAACGATGTGGCGAAATACTTCGCCATCATTCCGGCCGCGTTTGCGGCGACCTATCCGCAGCTGAATATGCTGAACGTGATGCAGCTGCATTCACCCAACTCCGCCATTTTGTCGGCGGTAATTTTTAACGCGCTGGTGATTGTGTTCCTGATCCCGCTGGCGCTGAAAGGGGTGAGCTACCGGCCACTGAGCGCTGCGGCGTTGCTACGTCGTAACCTGTGGATTTACGGCGTAGGTGGGCTGGTGGTGCCGTTTATCGGTATTAAAGCGATTGATGTGCTGCTGACCGTATTCGGTCTGGCGTGAGGAGAAGAGAGATGAGTCAGTTACGTCCGGCTATTGTATTGTTAGTGCTGCTGACCGTGCTTACCGGCGCGGTGTATCCCCTGCTGACCACCGGGCTGGCGCAGTGGTGGTTTCCGGCGCAGGCCAATGGTTCGCTGCTGGAACAGGATGGCGCGGTGCGCGGTTCGGCGCTGATTGGGCAGAACTTCAGCCAGCCCGGTCATTTCTGGGGCCGCCCGTCGGCCACCGGTGACAGCGCCTATAATCCACTGGCCTCCAGTGGCAGCAACCTGGCCGGTAACAACCCGGCGCTGGATAAAGCGGTGGCGGAACGCGTTGCGGCGCTGCGTGCGGCTAACCCGCAGGCATCGACAGCGGTGCCGGTGGATCTGGTGACCGCCTCAGCCAGCGGTCTTGATCCGGATATTTCACCGAAAGCGGCGCTGTGGCAGGCACCGCGCATTGCAGCGGCGCGTCAGTTACCGTTGCAGCAGGTGGAGGATTTAATTACGCGCCATACTGCACGTCCGCTGCTGCCGTTTACCGGTGAAGAGACGGTGAATGTACTGCGATTGAATATGGCGCTGGATGCTCTGAAACATTAACGGACTGATTATGAACGACGAACTGCCTCGCCCCGATCCCGATGCGCTGTTGCTGAACCACAGCGACAGCCATCGTGGAAAACTCAAAATCTACTTCGGTGCCTGCGCGGGTGTTGGCAAAACCTTCGCCATGTTGCAGGAAGCGCAGCGCCTGCGTACCCAGGGACTGGATGTGCTGGCGGGGGTGGTGGAAACCCACGGACGTGATGAAACCGCTGCCCTGCTCAAGGGGCTGGCGGTTTTGCCACGTCGGGCCACCGGTCGTTCACGCCATGCGGAGTTTGATCTGGATGCGGCGCTGGCGCGCCATCCGGCGGTGATCCTGATGGATGAACTGGCGCACACCAATGTGCAGGGTTCGCGTCATCCCAAGCGCTGGCAGGATATCGAGGAACTGCTTGAGGCCGGTATCGACGTTATCACCACCGTGAATGTGCAGCATCTGGAAAGTCTCAATGATGTGGTGGGCGGAGTCACCGGTATTCAGGTACGTGAAACCGTGCCGGACCCCTTTTTTGATGCGGCCGATGAAGTGGTGCTGGTGGACCTGCCTCCCGACGACCTGCGTCAGCGGCTGAAGGAGGGCAAAGTTTACGTGGGCGATCGCGCCGAACGCGCCATTGAAAACTTCTTCCGTAAAGGCAACCTGTTTGCGCTGCGTGAGCTGGCGCTGCGCCGCACCGCAGACCGGGTGGATGACCAGATGCGCGCCTGGCGCGATCAGCAGGGGCGCGACAAAGTCTGGCACACGCGTGACGCCATTCTGCTGTGCATCGGCGATGACACCGGCAGTGAGAAGCTGGTGCGCACCGCTGCGCGACTGGCAGCACGTCTCGGCAGCGAGTGGCATGCGGTATACGTTGAAACGCCGCGTCTGAATCGCCTGCCGGAAGCACGGCGTCGCGCCATTCTGCGCACGCTGCAACTGGCGCAGGAACTGGGTGCGGAAACCGCCACCCTGTCCGATCCTGATGAAGCGCGTGCGGTGCTGCGTTACGCGCGTGAACACAATCTCGGCAAAATCGTCACCGGTCGCCAGCCGCAACGGCGCTGGCGGCGCGACAGCTTTGCCCAGCGGCTGGGCGAGCTGGGGCCGGACCTCGATTTGCTGGTGGTGGCGCTGGATGAGCCGGTACGTGATGCGCCCGCCGCGTTGAACGGGCAGCGCGCCAGCGCGGAAAAATGGCGTATGCAGTTACGCGGCTGCCTGATGGCGTTGGTGCTGTGCATTCTGGTCACCTCAGCCGGGCGCTGGCTACTGGTGGAGTTCGATCCCGCCAACGGCGTGATGATTTATTTGCTGGCGGTGGTGATTGTCGCGCTGCGCTTTGGTCGCTGGCCGTCGGTGTTTGCCACGGTAATCAATATTCTCGCCTTTGACCTGTTTTTCGTCGCCCCCACCGGCACCGTAGCGGTGTCGGACCTGCAATATCTGGTGACGTTCGCGGTGATGCTGGCGGTCGGCGTGATCGTCGGTAATCTGACGGCGGGCGTGCGTTATCAGGCGCGGGTGGCGCGTTATCGTGAGCAGCGTGCGCGCCATCTGTACGAAATGGCGAAGTCGCTCGGCAGTGCGCTGACGCCGCAGGATATCGCCAGTACCAGCCAGCGGGTGATTGAAGTGACGTTGCAGGCGCGTAGCCTGCTGTTGCTGCCGGATGAGCAGGGCGAGTTGCAGACGGTAGGCGACAGCAGCATGGGTACGCCACCGGATCTCGCCATCGCCAAATGGAGCTACAGCAAAGGCCAGCCTGCCGGGGCCGGTACCGACACCTTACCGGCGGTGCCATACCAGATTCTGCCACTGAAAAGCGGCAACCACTGCCGCGGCCTGCTGGTGGTGGAGCCGGAAAATCTGCGCCAGCTGATGATCCCGGAACAGCAGCGGCTGGTGGAAACCTTTACCGTGCTGATGGCTAACGCGCTGGAGCGGATGGCGCTGTCGCAGAGTGAGGCGGCTTCGCGGCTGTCTGCCGAACGTGAACAACTGCGTAACGCGCTGCTGTCGGCGCTGTCACACGATTTACGCACGCCGCTGACGGTGTTATTTGGCCAGGCGGAAATGCTGATGCTTGACCTCGCCAGCGAGGAGTCAAAATATGTCCCGCAGGCGAATCAGATCCGCGAACAGACGCTGAGCACCATCCGGCTGGTGAGCAACATGCTGGATATGGCGCGCATTCAATCCGGCGGACTGAATTTGCGTGAAGAGTGGGTGGCGCTGGATGAGGTGATCGGTGGCGCGCTAAGCAGCATGGGACCTTCGCTCAAAGGCCATGATTTCGCTCTCGATTTACCTGATGGCCTGGTGCTGATCAAAGGTGATAGCAGCATGCTGGAGCGGGTGTTTACCAATATCATCGAAAATAGCCTGAAATATGCCGGTAACGCGGCACAGCATGGTATCCACGCCTGGCGTGAACATGACCGGCTGGAAATCGCCATCTGGGACAGCGGCCCGGGTATCGCGCCGGATGCCCTGACGCGTATTTTTGATAAATTCGCCCGTGGCGATAAGGAATCGGCGGTGCCGGGCGTGGGGCTCGGGCTGGCGATTTGTAAAACCATTATTGAATCCCATGCTGGCCGCATCTGGGCGGAGAACCGTCCTGAAGGCGGCGCGTGCTTCCGCCTTTCCCTGCCGCTGCCACCGGCTCCTGAAATTTCTGAAGATGGGCTGAAATAACTTCACACTTGTTCAGTTATAATCGCGGGCTTGTCAGTTGATTAATGGGAAATTATGGAACGTTTTACCGAAAACCTGATGTATGCATCGCGCTGGCTGCTGGCACCGGTTTACATTGGACTTTCGCTGGGATTGCTGGCGCTCACCATCAAATTTTTCCAGGAAGTGTTTCACATGCTGCCGGATATTCTCAGCATCGGGGAAAACGATCTGATCCTGCTGCTGCTGTCGCTGGTGGATATGACACTGGTGGGTGGCCTGCTGGTGATGGTGATGCTGTCGGGTTATGAGAACTTTGTATCTAAACTGGATATCGCCGAGCACAAAGAAAAACTGAGCTGGCTCGGTAAGATGGACTCCGGCTCGCTGAAGAACAAAGTGGCCGCGTCCATTGTGGCGATTTCCTCGATTCACCTGCTGCGGGTGTTTATGGAAGCGCGCAATGTCGAAAACGATAAACTGATGTGGTACGTGATTATCCACCTGACGTTTGTGCTGTCGGCGTTTGTTATGGGATATCTGGACAATATGTCCAAAGCAGACAAAAAATAATGTCGTGACGGCGCGATTTATCGCGCCGTTACAACCTCTCTGCGGGTTGTGCCCCTGCCAGCTGCGGCATCACTTCACGAATCATGGCAAAAAACTTCTGCAATCGCGCCGGATAATAGCTGGCCCACGGATAGGTTAACCACACTGGCAACGGCGGTGCCTGCCAATCCGGCACCAGCTGAATCAAATCACCGCGCGCTAAATCCTCCAGCACCACCCACGATGACACCACGGCGGCCCCCATGCCGGCCAGCGCCGCCTTGCGCACCGCATACAGGCTGTCGCTTGCCAGACGCGGGTTGATCGCCAGATTCAGCGGCTGTCCGTCGCTGATACGTTGCAGGGCAATCTCGCTGTGATAAAAACTGGTCAGCGCCAGCCACGGCAGCGAGGTCAGTTGTTCCACCCGTTCCACCGGCGGATGCGCCGCCAGCAACGACGGGGCGGCCACCACAAAACGCGGGACTTCCGCCAGCAGAATCGCGACTACCGAGGGATCGGACGGTGGGCCGACCTGGATGGCGCAATCGACGTTTTCAGCGACAAAATCAGGCGTGCGGTCGTTCAGCATCCACTCCACATTCAGACGCGGATAACGTTGCAGATAATCCACCAGCGGCGCGACCAGCTGATCCTGACCAAACGCGTGAGGCGCACGCACGCGCAGGGTGCCCACCGGATCGTCGCTCGCGCCGGTCAGTTCATCCTCCAGCGCATACCAGGTGGCGAGCAACTGGCGTGCCTGTTGATAACAACGCTCGCCGTCATCAGTCAGTTTCAGTGCGTGGGTGGTGCGCAGAATTAACTTCAGCCCCAGCCGTTGCTCCAGCGCCTGCAAACGACGGCTGATGGTTGGCTGGGTGGTACCGAGCTGCGCGGCGGCGGCCGACAGCGATCCACTCTCCACGATGCGGATAAAGGTTTGCATCAGTTCGATGCGGTCAACGCTGGAAGAATTGCTCATACGTACCACGTATAATGGTTTTGTCTTTCATCAGTCTACCGCGTATGGCGGCGACGCGCTTTAATAAGCGCACTTTCACGGGGGGAAATCAATATGTCTGCCATGACGCAATCTTCAGAACGGGTCACTGAATCGCTACCCGCACCGCTGGTCTTCACGCTGGCGGCGGGCGCAGGTCTCAGTGTCGCGTCCATTTACTACAGCCAGCCGATGCTGGATATCATCAGCAAACAATTTAACGCCAGCGTTGGCAGCGTCGGTATGGTGCCGATGCTGACGCAGGCGGGTTATGCGCTCGGCATCCTGCTGCTGGCACCGCTGGGTGACCGCCACGATCGCCGCACCATTATCCTGATTAAAGGCTTATTGCTGATGGCGGCGCTGCTGCTGTGTGGCTTCTCCGGGGGCCTGAATGCGCTGCTGATCGCCAGCTTTGTCACCGGCTTAACAGCCACCGTGGCGCAGGATATCGTACCGGCATCAGCCGCGCTGGCACCGGAACGCAGCCGGGGGAAAACCGTCGGCACGGTGATGACCGGCCTGCTGGTCGGCATTTTGCTCTCCAGGGTGGTCAGCGGGGTGGTGGCTGAATATTTCGGCTGGCGCACCATGTACCTGGTGGCGGCGGGAGCGGTGTTGCTGATTAGTCTGGCGCTGTGGCGTGTGCTGCCGCGTTTTAAACCGGGTACCTCGGTGAGCTATCCGCGTCTGCTGTTGTCGCTGGCGCATCTGTGGCAGCACCACCAGACGCTGCGTCGTGCGGCGCTGGCCCAGGGCTTGCTGTCGGTAGGCTTTAGCGCCTTCTGGTCAACCCTGGCGCTGATGCTGAGTGATCGCTTCCATCTCGATAGCGCTGTAGCGGGCGCATTCGGCCTCGCCGGTGCTGCCGGTGCGCTGGCTGCACCGCTGGCGGGCAGCTTTGCCGACCGCATTGGCCCGGCACGTGTCACCCAATACGGTGCCACGCTGGTGATGGTGTCCTTTGCGTTGATGTTCCTGTTGCCGGTATTGCCGGTCTCCGCGCAGCTTGGGCTGATTATCATCAGCACCGTGGGTTTTGATTTAGGGGTACAGGCGACGCTGGTGGCGCATCAGACGCTGGTCTACAGCCTGGCACCGGAGGCGCGTAGCCGCCTGAATGCGCTGATGTTCACCGTGGTGTTTATCGGTATGGCGACCGGCGCAGCCCTGGGCAGCCTGGCGTTGTCCCACTGGGGCTGGACCGGCGTGGTGGCGTTGTCCACCCTGGCAGCGGCGCTGAGCCTGATGATTCGCCTGGCGAGCCGTCACCTGAAAAACTGATTGTCGTATCCTGTGCCAGGCTTAAAGAAGATCCTTTATAAAAACGGAGCGTTATGGATTTTCTTGCCTGGACAGCAGCAACCGGTGGTTTGTTGCTGCTGATGTCACTGGCTTCCGGCTGGATTCACCGGGGGCCAGTCACCTCATTTGGTCTCTATCTGTTCGCGGGGGTGCTTTGCGGCCCGTGGATGCTCAATCTGCTGCACATTGATATTCTCGGGCACGCTGATCTCGCCGCCCACATCACCGAAATCACGATGGCCGCCTCGCTGTTTATCACCGGCCTTAAGTTGCGCCTGCCGCTGCGCGCCCATGCCTGGCGGGTGGGGGGGTTACTGGCGTTTCCAGCGATGCTGCTCACCGTCGCGGGCATGACCTTGCTGGTGCGCTGGCTGACCGGTTTTGACTGGCCGCTGGCGCTGGCGTTTGCCGCGATTGTCGCGCCTACCGACCCGGTGCTCGCCAGCCTGATTTCCGTCAACGACGCGCGTGACGACGATGCACTGCGCGTGGCACTCTCCAGCGAAGCCGGGATGAATGATGGCTCAGCGCTGCCATTATTGATGCTGGCGCTGCTGATGCTGCATCAACCCGCGTTCACCTTCACCGATATCAGCCTGTGGGTGGCCCGCGATGCTGTCTGGGCGATAGGCGGCGGGCTGGTTATCGGTTATGCCATTGGCCGCGTCATCGGCCAGCTGGCAACCCATCTGCGCAGCGCCCATCAGGATGTGGCACCGAACGATATTCTCGCGCTGGCCCTGATTGCCCTGAGCTATGCGGCGGCGCAGTCACTGGATGCTTCTGGCTTTCTGGCGACCTTTGCGGCGGGTGTGGGGCTGCGCCGTGCCGAGCTGCGGGTGGTGAAGCGTTTTCCCCCGGAAGATGTGTCGGAAGAGGAGCATCTGCTGCCAGCGGAAGCACGCGTCAATCCTAATCAGCGGCTGGCACACGGTGGCAGCGGCATGGTGAAATCGGTGGGGCTGGTGGTCGGTGACGCGCTGTCGTTTGGTGATACTATCGAACGCCTGCTGGCGGCGGCGATGATGGTGGTGCTGGGCATTACGCTGGCGCATCACTGGAACCTGACCGGCATTGGCCTGGCGCTGCTGCTGTTTGTGCTGGTGCGGCCCCTGGCGGTGTGGATCACCACGCTGGGTTGTGGTCTGCCACTGGCGCGGCGTTTGCTGATTGGCTGGCTGGGGATTCGCGGCATCGGCAGTATCAATTATATTGCTTACGCCTGGGTGCACGGTATGCGCGGCCCACAGGCAGAACAGATGGTGGATATGGCGTTGACGTTAGTGGTGTGCAGCATTGTGTTGCATGGCGTAACGGTGACGCCGTTGCTCAACTGGCGTGCGGCCCGTCAGGCTTCACGCACGCAACACGACTGATTACGATTTTCTGGAAACAACAGGAGCCTGTTATGAAAGTTTTATTACTTGCCCTTTTCGGGCTTTCGCTGTCGGCCAGCGCGCTGGCGGAGGACGCCAACGCGGATAGCGAGCAAAACGTCTATGCCAGCCAGCTTTGCCATCTGGTCAGTAGTGAAAAAAGCACCGGAACTATGGACAGTTATGTGGCAAAAATGAAGTCACAAATGGCGGCCAGCCAGTCGCCATCGGCTTTAAGCCCACAGGAATTTGATGAAGAGACGGCACAGGAAGTGATTAACGCCTGGCTGCAACTGGGTGACGATGAACGCAGCCAGTTACGTCATAACCAGCAGCAATGTGAACAGACGGTGATGACGCAATTTCAGCAGGAAGATTAAATCTTTTTATCGTCCGGTTTAACAACAAAATACGCGCCTTTTTCGGCGCGTTTTTTTATAGCTTTTTTGTACAGATTGCGTACATAATCGCCAGCGTTTGGCATTGACCTTGCATCACCATAACGAGACACAGCCTGAAGGCTGTCCCTTTTCTGACAGTGGCTTCACAGCATGATGATAACGCGTCGCCGCCTTTTGCTGGCAACCGGAGCAACGGTACTTTCCATGACCACAGGCAAACTGTTTGCCCGTGATGACATAATCCCTCTCTGGCCGGACGATCCGCCCGGCGGCGGCGGCCCATCCGGTTTATTACGTGTCAGTGCCAACGGTTCCTGGTCCAATGTGGTCTCACCGGCGATTCAGCGTTTTCGTCCGGAAAATCCCAATGGTGAAGCGGTACTGATTGCCGCCGGAGGCGGATATAAATGGATCGGTATGGGGCGTGAAGCCTGGCCGGTGGCGCGCTGGCTCAACGCCAACGGCTATACCGCCTATGTGCTGAGCTACCGCTTACCGGGCGAGAAGTGGCAGGCGGGCCATCTGGCCCCGTTACAGGATGCACAGCGTGCCATTCGCCTGGTGCGTTCGATGGAGCGCAAAGTCCATCTGCTGGGCTTTTCCGCCGGTGGGCATCTGCTGGGCATGGCGGCGGCACGGCCTGAGTTCGACTCTTATCCCGCGCAGGACCCGCTCGATCAGGTGGTGCCGAAGGCGGATAGCGTCGGTCTGATCTATCCGGTCATTACCCTCGAAGCGCCGTTCCAGCACACCAACACTCATTTGATGATGGTGGGTAACAATGCCACCCCGGCCGAAGAGGCTAACTGGTCGGTACAGAATTATGTTACCCGCAGCTATCCGCCAACCTTCCTGGCGCAGGCGGAAGACGATCACACCTCCAATCCTCATAACACCGAACTGATGCGCGATACCTGTCGCCGTATGCGGGTACCGGTGGAGCTGATTCAGTTGACCCGGGGTGGTCATGGTTTTGGTCTGGGTCAGGCGGGGACGCCAGCGGCCTTATGGGATCAGGCTTATGTCCGCTGGCTGGATCATCTGAGCTAAGCCAGGGTTCACGTCAGGTTAAAGTATTTATCCGGCTGCAACGGTTCCGGCAGCGGATCGCCGTTCATCGACTTCAGGTTACGTTCAATCGCCACACAGATGGCATCCAGCGGCAGGTCGTTCGGCGCGGTGCCGAAGGGGTCTTCCAGTTCTTCCGCCAGCGATTCCAGCGATAAAAAGGTGTAGGAGATAAACACCGACACCAGCGGCGTCATAGCGTGCAGGTCCGACACCAGCGCAAACGGCAGCAGGGTGCAGAACAGGTACACGGTGCGATGCAGAATCAGGCTGTAGGCGAACGGAATTGGCGTGCTGGCGATACGATCGCAGCCACCCAGCACGGTGGAAAGATGATTCAGATTTTCATCCATGCTCTGCCAGACAATATCCGAGATGTGCCCCTCATTGCGCTGCTGCGCCAGCCATTCCCCCATGCGCAGCAAAATCTGCGTGGTCGGCAGTGGGTTGCTTAACACCTGATCACGGAAGCCGGGTGGCAGCGTGCGCTGCAAATCCGTTGCCGGGTCGGAATGCCGTAGCTGATGTTTCATGCTCAGGTTAAAAGCGATTTGCAGATTGGCAAATTCACGCGCCTGCTCAAGGCTGAGGGTGGGGATGCTTTTCACCTGACGCAGCAACGAACGCTGGGTAATCAGCAGTGTGCCCCACAGGGTGCGGGCTTCGGTAAAACGCGCGTAGCTGGCGTTATTACGAAAGCCAAGGAAGATAGCGATCGACACACCAATCAGGCTGAAAGGCGCGGTGGTCAGATGGATGCCGAGGGTTTCATACCAGGGAAAACCGAGGATGGCGATTAACGACATCAGCAGGTTGAGTGATAAACGAAACAGAATGCTGGTAAGCACCGAACCGTGCCAGTCAAACAAGCGCAGGAACCAGTGCTGATGTGGGCGAACAATCATTTTTGCGATGGTGAGTTTTTGATTTTGTGAGCACAGGTTACGCCTGTCTTGCGCGACTGATCAACGCTGTTTCGCAGGCTTCCTGTGAGGTACTGGTTCTCTTTTTCTTTTAAATCAACCTTCTAAAATCATTTTGAACAACTTATAAAATTCTTTCCGTTATCTCTTCAGCGCGGTTTTTTTTAAAGTTCATCCCAACGACACAACACACAAAACCGATACCGCTGAGGAAATAACCATGTCTAAACTTGACCTGCTCGACCCGCAAAACTCTACCCTGATTTTCATCGACCACCAGCCGCAGATGGCTTTCGGCGTGGCCAATATCGATCGCCAGCAGCTCAAAAATAACACCGTTGCCCTGGCAAAAGCGGGCAAGATTTTCGACGTGCCGGTGATTTACACCTCGGTTGAGACCGAAAGTTTTAGCGGCTACATCTGGCCGGAATTGCTGGCGGTGCACCCGGAAGCGAAGCCGATTGAGCGTACTTCAATGAACTCATGGGAAGACGCCAAATTTGTTGAGGCAGTGGAAAAAACCGGCCGTAAAAAACTGATTATCTCCGCCCTGTGGACGGAAGTTTGTCTGACGTTCCCGGCACTGATGGCGCTGAAAGCCGGCTATGAGGTTTATGTGGTAACGGATACGTCAGGTGGCACCAGCGTCGATGCCCATGAACGTTCGGTACAACGGATGGTACAGGCGGGTGCCGTGCCGGTAACCTGGCAGCAGGTACTGCTGGAGTACCAGCGTGACTGGTCTCGTACAGAGACTTACGATGCGGTGATGGACCTGGTGCGTGAGCACAGCGGTGCCTACGGTATGGGTGTCGATTATGCCTACACCATGGTGCATAAGGCTCCACAACGTCATCTGTAATAGGGCAGGTGGGTTTTCAGGGCATTGATAAACAGCCGCAACGCCATCGACTGATGGCGGTTAGGCGGGAACCATAAGGCGATGCCCGCCGACTGCACGCGCCACTCTGCCAGCAGTTCCACCAGCTGGCCGCTCTGTAGCCCCGCACGAGCATGGGGCAGGGGCAGGTAAGCAATCCCCATATGATTGATGGCTGCTTCGGCCATCAATGCATTGCTGTCCAGCGTCAGTGTACCTGGCACATCAATTTCCAGCGCCTCCTCCTGACGTTGATATTCCCAGCGATAGCGTTTACCACCTGGCAACCGTTGCCGGATACATTGTTGCTGGTGCAAGTCCAACGGGTGATGTAGCGGCGGATGCCCGGCGAGATAAGCCTTCGATGCCACGGTGACAAAGGTCAGCGGCTCCCCCAGCGGTATCGCCACCATATCCTGCGGTACATCCTCAATCAGCCGGATACCGGCATCAAATCCTTCTGCGGTGATATCCACCAACGCGCCCTGCGCGGCCAGATCCAGCTCGATAGCGGGATATTGGGCGCTGAATGCCGGAATGACCTGGGTCAGCAGCAAACTAATTGCCGCATCGCTGGCGCTGATGCGCAGCGTGCCGTAATGCTGCTGGCGGCGGGCGCTGACGTCATTCAGCACCTCATCCATCTGGTCGAGTAACGGGGCCAGTCGCGTCAGTAACTGCTGGCCTGCCTCGGTCAGCGCTACGCTGCGCGTGGTGCGCTGAAATAATTGCACGCCGAGATTGTGTTCCAGCCCTTTAACCAGATGGCTGAGCGAGGAACGTTTCAGGCCAAGCCTTTCGGCGGCATGACGAAAGCTGCGCTGTTCTGCCAGCGTCTTGATGGCCTGCAACTCATGCCAGGAAGGTCGTCTCATTGGTGGTTTTTCCTCACCAGGTCATGCGTGATTAGGGAGATTATGACCACCAGTAAAGCGATCTATCATCAGGTTTTCAACCGGAGGAAGCAAAGATGAAAACCTGGTTAATTACCGGTGCCAGCAATGGGCTGGGCCGTCTGATGAGTGAACGTTTACTGGCGCGCGGCGATACCATTATCGCCTGCGTGCGCCGCAGCGCAGCGATGGATGACCTGCAACAACGCTACGGCGCACGGTTGCAGGTCATTACTCTCGATCTGGCGCAGACTGCTACCATTGCGCCCGCTATGGCCCAGGCCTTTGCCACTGTGGAACGCATCGACGTGGTGGTCAGCAATGCCGCCTATGGTCTGTTTGGTGCAGCGGAGGAGTTGAGTGATGTGCAGATTGAACGCCAGATTGCCACGAATCTGACCGGCTCCATTCAGCTGATTCGCGCGGTGATCCCACTACTGCGTCAGCAGGGCGGCGGGCGGATTGCGCAGCTGTCATCAGAAGGCGGGCAGGTAGCTTATCCCAACTTCAGCCTTTACCACGCCACCAAATGGGGCATTGAAGGGTTTGTTGAGGCGGTGTGCCAGGAAGTGGCGAGTTTTGGCATCGGCTTTTTGCTGGTGGAACCCGGCCCGACTGCCACCAACTTTGGTGCGGGTCTGGATGTGGCTGAGGCGCTGGATTGCTACCGCGATACTGCCTCGGGTGAATTGCGCCGCATGCTGCTGTCGGGGGAATTCGCGATCCTCGGTGATGCGGAAAAATGTGTCAGCGCGATGATCACCACACTTGAGCAGCCACAGATGCCGCTGCGGCTGGCGCTGGGCAGCACTGCATATCAGCATATCGACGCGGCGTTACAAAGCCGTCTGGCGGAATTGCATGGACAGAAGGCACTGGCCTATGGCGCAGATGCCTGATCAGGCTACAGTAGAGGCAGAGTCTGCTTAAACTGAGGAGTGGTTATGTCTGTGCAACCGTTTCAGATTGATATCGCGCAGTCGCAGTTAGATGACCTGGAGTGGCGGCTGCGCCAGACGCGCTGGGCTGCTCCGCTACCGGGTGCGGCATGGCAAAAAGGCACCGCCATTGATGAGCTGAAAGCGTTGGTGGATTACTGGCTGCATCAGTATGACTGGCGTCAGCAGGAGCATGAACTCAACCAGCTGGCGCATTTTTACTGGCAGCAGGGCGAAACGCCGGTGCATTTTATTCATCAACGCGGCAACGGGCCAAATCCGCTGCCGCTGCTGCTGACCCACGGCTGGCCCGATTCGTTTCTGCGTTACCAGAAGATCATCCCCCTGCTGACTGACCCGGTGCGTTTTGGCGGTAAGGCCGAGGATGCGTTCGACGTTATCGTGCCGTCGCTGCCGGGCTTTTCCTTCTCTCGCTGCCCGCCGCAGGGGATCCACAACGCGCAAATTGCTGACTTGTGGGCGCAGATGATGACGGAACTAGGCTATGCCCGTTTCGCCGCCGCTGGCGGGGATATCGGCTCTGGCGTGACGCGTTATCTGGCGGTGCAGCATCCTGACAGGCTGGTGGGGATTCACCTCACCGATGTTGGGTTAATTCGCCCGCTGATGCAGGCGAAAGGTGACGATCTCACGGATGAAGCGCGTGACTATCAGGCGGTGGCGCTGAAGTGGATAACCCAGGAAGGAGCCTACATGGCGCTGCAATCGACCAAGCCACAAACGCTGGCGTTCGCGCTCAACGATTCTCCGGTCGGGCTGGCGAGCTGGATTATGGAAAAATTCCGTAGCTGGGGCGATTGTCAGGGGGATCTGTTTAGCCGGTTCAGCAAGGATGAGCTGCTCAATAACATCATGCTGTACTGGCTCACCGGCAGCTTCGGCAGTTCGGCCAACCTTTACTATGAGAACAGCCATTCGCTGCCGCCGATGGGCGATATTCGCGTGCCGACCGGGCTGGCGCGTTTTCCTCACGATCTGGTGCCGCCGCCACGGCGCTGGGCCGAGCAGCATCTTAATATTCAGCAGTGGACCGAGATGCCGCGCGGCGGACATTTTACCGCGATGGAAGAACCGGAGCTGCTGGCGCAGGAGATCAGAACTTTTTATCGCCCACTGCGCTAAGCACCATCGGCGAAGGCAGCGATTCGCCATCGCTGCCACACTTACTTTTTTGCTGATGAGGATGACAGACAATGCAAGCGATGATCTTAAAAAGCCCCGGCGGACTGGAGAATTTGCAACGGGTGGATCTGGCGGATCCGGGTAAGCCGGGGCCGGGTGAGATCCGGGTGGCGATCCATGCCACCTCTCTGAATTATCACGATCTGTTGGTGGCAAAAGGATCCATTCCCACCGCCGATGGCCGCATCATGATGGCGGACGGTGCGGGCGTGGTGGAAGAAGTCGGTGCGGGCGTCAGTGAATTTAAGGCGGGTGACCATGTGGTGTCCGGCTTCTTTCCTCAGTGGCAGGATGGTTTGCCTGAGCAACAGGTCGGCAATTTCACCCAGACACCTGGCGATGGTGCCCACGGCTTTGCCGCCGAAGTAGTGGTGCGTCCGGCCAGCCATTTTACCCTCGCACCTCTTGGCTGGCGTCATGCTGAAGCCGCCACCATCACCACCTCCGGTCTGACGGCCTGGCGGGCGTTGGTGGGGGATGCGCAGATCAAAGCTGGCGATACCATTCTTACGCTGGGCACGGGTGGTGTTTCCATCACCGCGCTGCAAATCGCCAAAAGCATGGGTGCGCGCGTGATTGTAACCTCATCCTCGGATGAAAAGCTGGAGCATGCGCGTGAGCTGGGGGCCGATGAGGTGATTAACTACCGCAGCACACCCGAGTGGGGCAAAGCAGTGCAGCAGCTGACCGGGGGTAAAGGCGCGGATGTGGTGATTGAACTGGGTGGGCCCGGCACCATGGCGCAATCCATTGAGGCGGTACGTGTCGGTGGACATATTGCATTAATCGGCGTGCTGACCGGCTTTGAAGGGGTGATCCCGACAGCCGGATTGATGGCGAAGCAGGCGCGGATTCAGGGCCTGATCGTTGGCCATCGCCGCCAGCAGCAGGATTTTGTTCGTGCGCTGGAGCAGACCGGCATGCGCCCGGTGATCAGCGATAGTTTTGGTGCACTGAGTGATTTACCAGCGGCGTTCCGCCATCAGGAAAATGCCGGACACTTCGGTAAGATTACGGTGGAGTGGTAGCGGCGCAATTTATTGCGCAATTCCGGTCAAACCCGCGCGATGAATCGCGCGGGTTTGATCTTAATAATAATCGCCGTGGCGGTAATCCCATGATGGGAAAATATCCGACAGCAGTGACATGATCTTATCAACATCAAGGCCTTTGCGGATCAGCACCGGACAGGGTGTAATTTTTCGCTCGCCTTTTTGTTCCGGAATCAAACGGCCTGTGCTATCCACCATCGACACCATCACACCCTGCTCATAACGCACTTTATTTTCGTCGTTTGGCTGAATGGATTTCACGTAATCGTTGGCGGCAATAATTAAATCAGCACGGGATTCAATGCGTTCGCCAATACCTTCCACCAGACCCCGGTTGCCCTGGCCTGATGGATTTGCGGAGCTGGCAAAGGAGAATTTGCCGTGCTTTTCCCACAATTCTTTTGCCAGTATTTCACCCGGCTTGCCAAACTTAATAACGAAACAGCTGGTCTGGCGGCCATCCATCATCAGCTCTTTGGAACCGTCGTCAGGAATACGTGATAACGCCTCTTCGCGCCATGGCAAAATGCAGCCCAGCAGAATGTCCTGATCCCAATGACGTTGATACAGCTCGTCAATTTCCGGGTTGAGCTGAGCCAGCGAGCGCAGCTGCTCCAGCGAGCCGCACAGCACCACGCCGGGCTTGTTACGTTTGCGGTTCTTCGCTTCAAACTTGCGTTCGAGGCCAGCTTTATCTGAGGTCATGATAATGTAGCCGACTTTGGTCGGGCTGACGATCATGCCGCCCTCTTTCGCCAGAATGTCGATGGCTTCGTGCTGCAAACCGCCATTCCAGGTTATTTTCTTACCGTTCATGGATCTACCCTATCTTGGTGTTCAATATATGCCGAACAGGAATATTACCTGCGATAAAATTAAGGGATTAGGTAATTAACCTGATATTTCTCTGAGATAATGGAGCCATGATCCGCTTTCAATAAACCATCATAATCATGGGGGTTAATTACATCTGCCGTGATGATGTTCTTCAGATAATAATACTAAAAATATCAGAAGTGCAATCGATGAAAATAACAATGGAATTGAAAGGGTTAATCTTAAATAACGCCTGAAAATTATGGTGTTATTTTAAGAAGTAAAAACGCTAAACAGGTTGTTACCTGTTTAGCGCAATCTTTAAAAAAGGAGGCTATGCGAAATGGCGCGCAGGGCGATCCCCAGCAGAATACCCGGTACAGCAAAACGAAACAGGCGCGGGAAACGGGTGGAAAGCCCGAGAAAAATCCCGATGCCAGGCAGGTCGAAGGTCTGAATCAGCAGGCCTGCAGAGGCGTTAATATTGTGGGCGCTGTACAGGCCTTTTGCGATCAAGTCAGACACCACGCCGTAATAGGCGGTGCCACCAGCCAGGCACTTGGTGAGCGCGGGCAGAATGTAGACCTCGGAAATGTTCAGCCGTGCCAGAACCGGTGAGAGCACCCGGCTCAGCAACTCGACACCGCCCGCCTCTTTAAGTATGCCAACCACGGATAACGAGAGGATCAGCATCGGCAACGAACCCAGCGCCAGACGAATCGCATCGGAGCCGGCGTTATTGATGATACTAATCAGGCCGGGTTTCGCCTCGCTATGGCTGATCCCTTCGTCTTCATCACGCAGCGCGACACCCGACAGTTTGCGGCCAAACAGGTGATAAGTGCTGGCTGCCGCCAGTATGCCGCCGCAAATGGAGATCAGAATCGCCGCCCCCCAATGCAAGCCAGCAGGAATTAAGGGATAAAAGGCATTGGCCTGACCCATGGCAAATAACATCGCCAGCGTGGCTGCCATATGTCGATCGGAGGTGCCGCGTTTTTCCATGATGGCCAGTGCAGCCAGCGGTGCGGCAAAACTAACAAAATTGAGTTGAATCAGGGCAAATAGCGCCAGCCCGGTAATGCCGAGCGGTTTTAATAACGGCGTGGTATGACGCACAATAAAATCGAGTACGCCTTTTGCCTCCAGATATTTCATGACGCATAGCATGACCACCATGATGGGAATCAGCGTGTACAGCGCAACATCCACCGAGGCTTTGCCCGCCGACATAATGATGCTGATAATATTCATGCCTGACCCTTACTGCTTAACCACCGCCGCGCAAAACAGAAATTCACGCCAGCCTCCCTTAGCCAAATAACTCACCAGAAAAATGCCAGCGCGCCCGCGTCAGCAAAGGGGCAAATGTTATCCCTGTCAGAGGGGATTGAGTAGTGAATAAAAAGGTTTTTATCTTGCAGGAAATGGCAGGGGGAGGAGCCAGCATGTCATCACATGCTGGCCTGATAATTAACGCATCGTCACAAACTCTTCCGCCGCCGTCGGGTGGATAGCCACGGTATTATCAAAGTCTTTTTTGGTGGCACCCATTTTCAGTGCGACCGCAAAGCCCTGCAGCATTTCATCCATGCCGAAACCAATGCCGTGGATACCGACGATCTTCTCCTCCGGTCCTACGCACACCAGCTTCATGCGGCACGGCTGGCGATGCTGGGTGACGGCGGTGTACATGGCGGTGAAGGCGGATTTATACACCTTCACCTGGTCATCACCGTACTGCTCGCGCGCTTCGGGTTCCGTCAGGCCGACGGTGCCAATCGGCGGATGGCTGAACACCACGGTCGGGATGTTGCTGTAGTCCAGATGTTCGTCCGGCTTGTTGTTAAACAGACGCTCTGACAGGCGACGACCTGCGGCAACCGCAACCGGCGTCAGCTCCACCGCGCCGGTGTTATCGCCCACCGCGTAAATACCTGGCACGCTGGTGTTCTGGAACTTATCGACCTTGATATAGCCTTTCTCATCCAGCGCAACGCCGGTAACCGCCAGGTTGAAGTTGTCATTGGCTGGCTCACGACCAATCGCCCACACCAGGCAATCCACGGTCTGCGCGTGGCCGTTTTCCAGTTGCAGCGTCAGGCTGCCATCAGCGTTTTTGATCACTGCTTTTGGGATGGAGTCGGTATGCAATGACGGACCTTCAGCCTGCATCACTTCCACCAGCGTGTCGGTGATCAGCGGATCAAAGCTACGTAGCGGCGCGTGTTTACGTACGAACAGGTGGGTTTCTGCGCCGAGCGCGTTGACCACACCCGCCAGTTCAACAGCGATATAGCCCGCGCCGACCACCGCAACGCGTTTCGGCAGAGCGTCCAGTTCGAAGAAACCGTCAGAATCGATGCCGTATTCTGCGCCAGGGATTTGTGGGTGACTCGGGCGGCCGCCGGTAGCAATCAGGATATGATCGGCGGTGATGGTTTCGCCGTTGACTTCAACGGTGTGCGCATCGACAAAACGTGCGAACCCTTTGATCACTTCCACGTTATTTTTGCCCAGCACGTTGTCGTAGGAGGTGTGGATACGATCGATATAGGCGCTGCGATTTTTCACCAGGGTTGACCAGTCGAAACGGTTAACCGTGGTGTCAAAACCATAGTCCGGGCCATAAAGGTGGATAGCTTCAGCAATTTGCGCCGCATGCCACATCACTTTTTTCGGTACGCAACCCACGTTGACACAGGTGCCGCCCAGCTCTTTGGCTTCAATCAGGGCGCATTTCTGGCCGTGCATCGCCGCACGGTTAATGGAGGCGATACCGCCGCTGCCGCCGCCAATGGCAAGGTAGTCAAAATGTCTGGTCATCAGATGTGTCCATTTGCAGGAAGAAAAATTGGGTTAGAGTGTAACGCTGACAGGGGAAAGGGCGCAAAGATTGCGCCTATGATTGTAATAGCATTGAATCGAATCTATTTTCACGGAAGCAAGCATGCAACTGACTTTTCTGGGTACTGGCGCAGGCGCGCCCAGCCTGCAACGTAATGTCACCGCCATTGCGCTGACGCTGTCCAAACGCGGTGAAACCTGGCTGTTTGATTGTGGTGAAGCGACGCAGCACCAATATATGCGTTCAGATCTCAAGCCGGGCAAGCTGGAAAAAATCTTTATTACCCATCTGCACGGTGACCATATCTTTGGCCTGCCGGGGCTGTTAACCAGCCGCTCGATGGCGGGACTCAAAGAACCGCTCACCCTTTATGGCCCGCAGGGTATCCGCCAATTTATTGAAACGGCACTCAGCCTGAGTGGCTCCTATACCAGCTTTCCGCTGGAGATTGTGGAGATCGGTGCGGGGCTGGTGTTTGACGATGGCGCGTTTCGCGTCACCGCCTGGCCGATGAATCACGTCGTTGAATGCTATGGCTATCGGATTGAGCAGCATGATAAACCCGGCTTCCTCGATGCTCCGCGTCTGAAGGCCGAAGGGGTACCGCGTGGTCCCTGGTATCAGCAGCTAAAACAGGGCGAGCGCATCCGGCTGGAAGATGGGCGCGAAATTGATGGTGCGGAGTATCTCGGTCCACCTACCAAAGGCAAGGTGCTGGCGATTTTTGGCGATACCGGACCGACGGAGATGGCGTTGCAACTGGCGGCTGATGCGGATGTGATGGTGCACGAAACCACGCTGGAGGCGGCGCTGGCGGAGAAAGCCAATAGTCGCGGCCATTCCACTACGATTCAGACGGCGCAGGTGGCAAAACAGGCTGGAGCGAAAAGGCTGATCGCCACCCATTTCAGTTCACGTTATTTGTCGCAGGATCGGGAGAGATTGCTGGCGGAGTGCCAGTCCGTCTTTCCGCAGACGGTGCTGGCACATGATTTCGCGGTGTTCGAAGTTTAGCGCACCTTATTCCGGCGTAATCCACTCCACGCGGGTGTGCCCGGTGCCTGCGGGCACCAGCTTCTGATGCAGCCACGGCAGCAGTTCTTTCATCTGCTGCTCCAGCTTCCACGGCGGGTTAATCACGATCATGCCAGAGGCGGTCATGCCGCGTTGATCGCTGTCCGGGCGCACCGCCAGCTCAATCTGCAAAATGTTGCGAATGCCGGTGGCCTGCAAATCTTTGGTCATATGTTTGATTTGCTGACGCAGCACCACCGGATACCACAAGGCGTAGATACCGGTGCCGAAGCGTTTGTGGCCTTCCTGAATCCCTTTCACCACCGCCTGATAGTCACTTTTCAGCTCATACGGCGGATCGATCAGAATCAGACCACGGCGCGTGGGCGGTGGCAGCTTCGATTTCAGCTGTTGATAACCGTCCGCACGTTCGACGCGGGCGCGGCTGTCTTTGCTAAACTCGTTGCGCAGCAGCGGGTAATCGCTGGAGTGCAGCTCAGTCAGCTGCAATTTATCGTCCTGGCGCAGCAGATGGCGGGCAATCAGCGGCGAACCTGGATAGTAACGCAGCGTGCCGTTAGGGTTCAGGTTACGAATCGCGGAGAAATAAGGCTTCAGCAATTCCGGTGCGTCGGGCTGCTGCCAGATGCGCGCGATGCCTTCCAGATATTCACCGGTACGCTCGGCGTGCTCACCGCTCAGCTGGTAACGTCCGGCACCGGCGTGGGTATCCAGATAGAGGAAAGGCTTCTCCTTCTCCATCAGGGCAGTCAGGATCAGGCTCTCAACGGTGTGTTTGAGCACGTCGGCATGGTTGCCGGCATGAAAACTGTGGCGATAACTCAGCATAAAAAAGAGGGGTCCGCGGTTGGATCAAAGAAGTCAGAACATCGTGTCTGGCGCGATTATAGCCGCGCTGGATAAAAATTGCTGGCGTTTCGGCGTCAGGCAGTGCCTTCGTGGCATTGATTTTCCGCCGATCAGGCCGCATGTTAATACGATTGCGTTGCGCGACCTGCTCGCGCCCCACACCCCAATGAAAGGACTGCGCTTATGACCAATCCGTTACTCACGCCTTATACGCTACCGCCATTCTCCGCCATCAAACCCGAACATGTGGTTCCCGCTGTCACCGCAGCGCTGGACGACTGCCGTGCGGCGGTGGAACGCGTAGTGGCACAGGGCGCGCCTTATAGCTGGGACAATCTGGTGCAGCCGCTGGCTGAAGTTGACGACCGTCTGGGTCGTATTTTCTCGCCGGTCAGCCATCTGAATTCGGTAAAAAACAGCCCGGAACTGCGTGAAGCCTACGAGCAGACGCTGCCGCTGCTGTCTGAGTACAGCACCTGGGTCGGCCAGCATGAAGGGTTGTATCAGGCTTACGTCAACCTGAAGCAGGGCGATAACTACGCTGCGCTGGATATCGCGCAGAAAAAAGTGGTGGATAACAGCCTGCGTGATTTCGAGCTGTCCGGTATCGGCCTCGATAAAGAAAAACAGAAACGCTACGGCGCCATCGCGGCGCGCCTGTCTGAACTGGGGTCAACCTATAGCAACAACGTGCTCGATGCCACCATGGGCTGGAGCAAGCTGATTACCGACGAAGCGGAACTGGCGGGGATGCCGGAAAGTGCGCTGGCGGCGGCCAAAGCCCAGGCAGAAGCCAAAGAGCAGCAAGGCTGGCTGCTGACGCTGGATATCCCGAGCTATCTGCCGGTGATGACTTACTGCGACAACGCTGCGCTGCGTGAAGAGTTGTACCGCGCGTACTCCACCCGTGCTTCCGAGCAAGGCCCGAATGCCGGTAAATGGGACAACGGCCCGGTAATGGCCGAGGAACTGGCGCTGCGTCACGAGCTGGCTCAGCTGCTGGGCTTCGACTCCTTCGCGGACAAATCGCTGGCAACCAAAATGGCGGAAAGCCCGTCTCAGGTGATCGACTTCCTGACCGACCTGGCAAAACGCGCTCGCCCGCAGGGGGAAAAAGAACTCGCCCAGCTGCGTGCCTTCGCTAAAAAAGAGTTTGGCGTTGACGAAATGAACCCGTGGGACCTGACGTACTACGGTGAAAAACAGAAACAGCATCTGTACACCATCAGCGATGAGCAGCTGCGTCCGTACTTCCCGGAAGAGCGTGCGGTGAGCGGCCTGTTTGAGGTGGTGAAACGCATCTACGGTATCAGCGCGAAAGAGCGCAAAGATGTGGATGTTTACCACCCGGACGTGCGTTTCTTCGACCTGTTCGATGAAAGCGGCGAACTGCGCGGCAGTTTCTATCTTGACCTGTATGCCCGCGAACACAAACGCGGTGGTGCGTGGATGGACGACTGTGTCGGCCAGATGCGCAAAGCCGATGGCAGCCTGCAAAAACCGGTGGCGTATCTCACCTGTAACTTCAACCGCCCGGTGCAGGGCAAACCGGCGCTGTTCACCCACGATGAAGTGATTACCCTGTTCCACGAGTTCGGCCACGGTCTGCATCATATGCTGACGCGTATCGAAACCCCGGGCGTGTCCGGTATCAGCGGTGTGCCGTGGGATGCGGTGGAGCTGCCGAGCCAGTTTATGGAGAACTGGTGCTGGGAGCCGGAGGCGCTGGCGTTTATCTCCGGTCACTATGAAACCGGCGAGCCGTTGCCGAAAGAACTGCTGGATAAAATGCTGGCGGCGAAAAACTATCAGGCAGCGCTGTTTATCCTGCGTCAGCTGGAGTTCGGCCTGTTCGATTTCCGTCTGCATACCGAGTTCAATCCTGAGCAGGGCGCAAAAATCCTCGAAACCCTGCGCGAAGTGAAAAAGCAGGTTGCCGTGGTACCCAGCCCGGAATGGGGCCGTTTCCCGCACGCCTTCAGCCACGTATTTGCTGGCGGCTATGCCGCAGGTTATTACAGCTATCTGTGGGCCGACGTGCTGGCTGCTGATGCTTACTCACGCTTCGAAGAAGAGGGTATCTTCAACCGCGAAACCGGTCAGTCGTTCCTCGACAATATCCTGACGCGTGGTGGTTCTGAGGAGCCGATGGAGCTGTTCAAACGCTTCCGTGGCCGTGAACCGCAGCTGGATGCGATGCTGGAACATTACGGGATTCAGGGATAAGCCGGCCTGTGAAAATCGGTTTAGTTGACGAAACAGGCACCGGAGACGGTGCCTTATTACTTCTGGCGCAACGCTGGGGGCTGGAACAGGACGAAGATTCCGGGCTTGCGCTGGTGCTGACGGCCAGCCATCTTGAGCTGCGTAAACGCGATGAGCCAAAACTGGGCGGCATTTTTGTCGATTTCGTTTCTGGCGCGATGGCACATCGCCGTCGCTTTGGCGGTGGACGTGGCGAGGCGGTGGCGAAAGCGGTGGGCATCAAGGGCGATTACCTGCCGGATGTGGTCGATGCCACCGCAGGCCTGGGGCGCGATGCTTTCGTGCTGGCGGCACTGGGGTGCCGGGTGCGCATGCTGGAGCGTCATCCGGTGGTGGCGGCGTTACTGGAAGATGGCTTGCGCCGTGGCTATGACGACCCTGAGATCGGCGGCTGGCTGCGTGAGCGATTGACGTTGCTGCATGTGGTGAGCCAGCAGGCACTGAGCGAGATTACACCTGCGCCTGATGTGGTGTATCTCGACCCGATGTATCCACACCGGCAGAAAAGCGCCATGGTGAAAAAGGAGATGCGGGTGTTTCAGTCGCTGGTCGGGGCGGATGAGGATGCGGATGCGTTGCTGGAACCGGCGCGCCGTCTGGCGAAGAAACGTATTGTGGTGAAGCGTCCGGATTACGCACCGCCGTTAGCGGGCGTGGTGACGCAGTCAGCAGTGGTCACCAAAAGCCATCGTTTTGATATCTATCCACCGCTTGGCTGATGCCTGTAGATTCCGTAGCGGCGCGATTTATCGCGCAATCCTGTGCGTGATGCGGGAAAACCCGCGCGATAAATCGCGCCGCTATAACAAATCAGGCCGGTTTCCCGGCCTGATTTGTTATTCGTCGTCATCATGCAGCGGCACAATCAACATATCGATATGTACCGTATTAATCAGCTGACGCGCTGACGACATCAGTTTGCTCCAGAAGTCCTGATGGTGGCCACAGACCACCAAATCCACGTCATATTTTCTAATCGCATCCACCAGCACCTGGCCGAGATCGCCGCTACCGCTCAGGGTTTCACTGATGGGATAACCGGCGTTGGTCGAAAGCTCTTTCAGCGCGGTATGCGTCTCTTCAGAGATACGTTTCTGCATATCCCCCAGATTGACGTCAATCAGCCCGGTGTAGAGGTCTGAATAGTTCACATCAACGTGGATAAGGGAGATTTTCGCCTCGTAAGGACGAGCCAGTGAGACCGCTTTATCAACCAGCAACTGGCTTTCCGGGGAAAGGTCTACTGCAATCAGGATGTGTTTATAAGCCATGATATAACTCCTTTCACAAGATTCTGGGGGCAACCCGAATTCCTGCCACGTCACGGCTGGCGAAATCCTTTGCGCATAACGGCGATAAGCGCCACCCATCGAGATTTATGCCCTGCAGGCGGTTTATTGTTATGGTTTCAGTATAGCCAGAGTTGTTAACAAATGCTGCAAGGCGCGGTGCGCCTGTGAGACAGATCAAGTGTTATCTCTTTTTTCTCTCGCTGTGAACGAAAATCATCGCTGGAAAAATTTTTACCAGATCTCCTACACTGAAAATGGCGGTCACATTGTTGCTGGTACGGACCGCTCGGCTCGCAAAACAACAATGCAATTCGATTCATTCAGTGGAAGGCTTTCTCGTGGGGCGTTGTCAGCGTTACCCCGCTGTGCGCGTCTCCGCGGCTCCAGCCGGGAGGGGATCATGATCAGCACTATCGCGCTTTTTTGGGCTCTGTGTGTGGTTTGTCTGGTGAATATGGCGCGCTACTTCTCTTCTCTGCGCTCGTTACTGGCGGTGCTACGCGGTTGCGACCCGCTGCTGTATCAATATGTGGATGGTGCCGGTTTCTTTACTTCGCACGGCCAGCCCAGCAAACAGGTGCGCCTGGTGCGCTATATCTGGGAGAAACGTTATCGTGATCATCATGACGATGAATTTATCCGGCGCTGTGAACGGGTGCGCGGGCAATTTATCCTGACCAGCGGCTTGTGTGGTTTGGTGGTGGTCAGCCTGATCGCGATGGCCCTCTGGCAATAAAAAAAGGGCGACATTGCTGTCGCCCTTCAAGGGTCTGGTCCGGCGTGATTACACCAGTTTCAGGGCAATCCAGTACAGTGAACCGGAAAGCAGAATACACACCGGCAGGGTGAACACCCACGCCATCGCGATATTCTTAATGGTGCGGCTTTGCAGGCCACCACCATCAACCAGCATGGTTCCGGCTACTGACGACGACAAAATATGCGTCGTGGAGACCGGCATCCCGGTATAGCTGGCAATACCAATGGAGACGGCGGCCGTAACCTGCGCCGACATGCCTTGGGCATAGGTCATGCCTTTTTTGCCAATTTTCTCACCGATGGTGGTGGCAACACGACGCCAGCCAATCATGGTGCCGATACCCAGTGCCATCGCCACGGCCATGATGATCCAGATTGGAGCATACTCGACCGTACCCAGCAGGTCACCTTTCAGCTTATTCAGGAAACGCTGATCGTCAGCGCTGGTTTCCGGCAGCTTCGCGGCTTTATCGGCGGTATCGGAGATACACAGCAGCAGACGGCGCATCTGGCTACGCTGGTCAACCGTCAGCTGATCGTAGCTTTGCAGGTTGTTGAGCAAACCCTGTGCACGCTGAATGGCAGGCAGCGCACGGGTACTGTCGCAGTGAAACTCATGCGGCCCGCTGGTGGTTTCTTCTGGCGCAGGCACCGCCGGTGGCGCCATCTGCACGATGTGCGTCAGCGCGTTGTTGTGCTGCTGATAAAACTGCTCCAGATGATTTACTGCATCACGCGTACGGGAGATGTCATAACCGGACGCATTGATGTTCACCACAAAACCCGCAGGCGCGACGCCAATCAGCACCAGCATGATCAGGCCAATGCCTTTCTGACCATCGTTCGCGCCGTGTGAATAGCTCACGCCAATGGCGGAGACAATCAGGGCGATCCGGGTCCAGAACGGCGGCTTTTTCTTGCCGTCGATTTTCTCGCGTTCCGCCGGTGTCATATGGGTGCGTGAGCGTTTTTTGGTCCCGCTCCAGTAGCGCCGTAACAGGAAAATCAGGCTACCGGCAATCACCATACCGACAATCGGAGACAGGATCAGAGAAAGGAAGATGTTGAGAACTTTAGGCAGGTTGAGCGCGTCAACTACCGAAGTCCCGGTCATCAGGGCATTGGTGAGACCAATACCAATAATGGCACCAATCAGGGTGTGGGAGCTGGACGCCGGCAGACCCAGATACCAGGTGCCGAGGTTCCAGATAATCGCAGCCAGCAGCATGGAGAACACCATGGCAAGGCCGTGAGCTGAACCAACATTTAATAGCAGATCGGTGGGGAGCATATGAACGATGGCATAAGCCACACTCAAACCGCCCAGTAAAACACCTAAGAAGTTGAAAACACCCGCCATCACAACTGCCAGCTGCGCCCGCATCGCACGGGTGTAGATAACTGTCGCAACCGCGTTGGCTGTGTCGTGGAAGCCATTGATTGCTTCGTAAAACAATACAAACAGCAGAGCAAGAACTAATAACAGGCCGGTACTCAGGTCAAGACCAGCAAACAGATGTAGCATAAACGTTACGCCATTTAGGAGGACATGAACGCGGCGCATTATCCGCGACAACATGCTGTATGGGAAAGGGAAATATAGCCTTTTTTTGACTTAAAGTTGTAATCTGCACGGTAATTCAGGGGAAAAAGGTCGAAATATTAGTCAGTTACAATATGACATATTTACGGCAATTTTTTGACACTGGCGCCCCTGTGTACAGATCACTACAATCAGCGCCTTTCGGGTGAAATGGGTAAAAGCAGTGGAAAAGTTTGACGTTATCATTATTGGTGCAGGTGCTGCTGGCATGTTCTGTGCTGCGCAGGCCGGTCAGCGTGGCCGCCGTGTGCTGCTGCTCGATAACGGCAAAAAAGCCGGGCGCAAGATTCTGATGTCGGGCGGCGGACGCTGTAATTTCACCAATATGTACACTGAACCCGCAGCTTACCTGTCGCACAACCCCCATTTCTGCAAATCCGCGCTGGCGCGTTATACCCAGTGGGATTTTATCGATCTGGTCAATCGTCATGCTATCGCTTACCACGAGAAAACCCTCGGCCAGCTGTTCTGCGACGATTCCGCACAGCAGATTGTCGATATGCTGCTGGCGGAATGCGAGGCAGGGCAGGTGACGCTGCGGCTGCGCAGCGAAGTGTTGAGCGTGCAGCGTGACGAGCAGGGCTACACCTTGCAGCTGAACGGCATGGCCGTGCAGGCGGAAAAGCTGGTTATCGCCAGTGGGGGGTTGTCGATGCCCGGGCTGGGTGCCTCGCCCTTTGGTTATAAAGTGGCGGAACAGTTTGGTCTGAAGGTGTTCCCGACGCGTGCAGCGCTGGTGCCCTTTACCCTGCATAAGCCGCTGCTGGAGCAGCTGAATACGCTGTCTGGCGTGGCCTTACCCACCACCATCACCGCGCAGGATGGCACCGTCTTTAAAGAGGCGATGCTATTCACCCATCGCGGGCTGTCCGGTCCGGCGGTGTTGCAGATCTCCAGTTACTGGCAACCGGGCGAGTTTGTCACGGTGGATCTCTCCCCCGCCACGCCGCTGGATGATTTCATTAATGTGCAGCGCGACGCGCATCCGAATCTCAGCCTGAAGAACAGCCTGGCGAAAATTCTGCCGAAGCGCCTGGTGGAAGTGTTGCAGGTGCTGAACCAGCTACCTGATGTCACGCTGAAGCAACTCAACAGTAAGCAGCAGAACGAGCTGGTGCAAACGCTGCATCAGTGGCGCGTGCAGCCAAACGGCACTGAAGGCTACCGCACCGCAGAAGTGACGCTGGGCGGTGTGGATACCACCCTGTTATCGTCAAAAACCATGGAAGCACGCGATGTGCCCGGGTTGTATTTTATTGGCGAGGTGGTGGACGTCACCGGCTGGCTGGGGGGGTATAACTTCCAGTGGGCGTGGAGTTCCGCCTGGGCATGCGCGCAGGCGTTATAACATCGGCATAATCCGAGCGCAAAAGGCAGATTATTTTTTTATTGCCGCGAGTTTCATCCCACGCTTCAGCGACATACCGTAACCCGCCAGGGCGCAGGCGGCGATAAACCACGGAATCATCTTCACCACGCTGGAATCGCTGCCGCTCAGTGATTGCAGGTTATTCACCACCAGAATGATGGTGATGGTCATACAGATGATCGACAGCAGTGGTGCCCAGAATACCTGCAAGCGACTGTCATCGGTGGCTTTGCTGCGGAAGAACAGTACCACCGCAGCGGACACCCCGAGTTGCAGAATCAGGATGCACAGGGTCGCGACCGCAGAGCCGATGGCAAAGATATGTACCATCGGGTCCAGCCCGGCGCTGCCCATACCGGCCAGCAACATCAGCAGGATCACGCTGTGTACATGGCTGGCATTATGCGGTGTGCCGTTGGTCGGATGGGTGCGGCATAACTCCTTCCAGATCAGGCCATCGCGGCTGATGCTAAAGATGTAGCGCGAAATGTTGTTGTGAAATGCCAGCGTAGCCGCGAACAGGCTGGTGATCAGCAGCACCGACATGGTATTCACCGCCCACTGGCCGACATACTGGCGGGTAATGTTGAAAACAAAATTGCCGGGATCTTTACTGGCGATGGCGACGATCTCATCAAAACCATAGGCCTGCACCAGCGACCAGCTGGTAAAGCAGAAAAAGGCGGTGATCAGCAGCAGGGCGCAAATCGTGGCGCGTGGCACGGTTTTCTGCGGGTCGCGGCACTCTTCGGCGTAGATCGCGGTCGATTCAAAACCGATAAACGCAGCGATGGTGAAGATAAAAGCGATACCGAGATTGCCCTGCATAAACACCGAGGGTTCAAATGACTGGAAGGTGAAGGGACCGGTTTTTTTCACCAGCAACATCACATCGGTCAGCAGCACGATGGCGACTTCAGCCAGCATCAACACGCCCAGTAGCTTGCCGCCCACCTCCACTCGCTTGATGCCCAGTATCCAGGCAATGATGGCAAACAACATACTCAGCGCCCACCAGGGAACGTGCATACCGAGGTGTTCCTCAAGGAACAGCTGGGTGAAGAAACCCAGCATGGCAACAATGGCGATCTGGATGGAGAAGTAGGCCATCAGGGCCAGCACCGAGGCGGAGGCCCCCCAGTTATCCCCCAACCCTTTGGAGATATAGGTGTAGAACGCCCCGGCATTGTTGACGTGGCGGCTCATGGCGATGAAGCCCACCGCGAACAGCATCAAAATGACACACGACAGGATGTAAAACACCGGAATGCCGCCGCCGTTGCCGGAGATAATCGCCACCGGCAGGCCGCCGACCACCCCGGTCAGCGGGGATGCCGCAGCAACCACAAAAAAGACCAGAGAAAACAAGCCCAACGTATTTTTGCGTAAACCGGTATCGTTGTTCATCGCCAGCGCCTCTATGAGGAGAGTGAAATTTCTCAGGCGCTCTGCGTCGCCTGAGGCAGGTAACTTCGCTGCATCATTTCTCAGTGACGACGACGGCGGATAGAAAAAATCGGACAGAGCCACGGTGCAGAGCTGCACCGTTTTAGTGCTCAGTGATAGCGCAGACGATGGAACAACGCATCATGGGCAATGCGCCGTTGATAGTCGCACGGCGTGGTGCTGACGAACTTTTTAAACTCGCGCAGGAAGTGCGACTGGTCGCTAAATCCAAGGTCAAATGCCAGATCGCTAAAGGAAATATCCCCCAGCGCATGGATGCTATTCAGCGCCGACTGGCAGCGCAGAATGCGGCTAAAGGCCTTCGGCGACAAACCGGTATCCTGGCGGAACTGCCGCTGAATGGTGCGGCAGGTGTAACCGGTCAGCGCTTCCAGTTGATCAACGCGAATATTGCCCTTTTGCTGCTGCATCGCACGGATAATCGATGCCGTTACCGATGAGGCTTTGCGCACCAGCCGTGGCGTGAAGTGGGCGTTAAATAACGAAATTTGCTGTGAAAAGCTGTGGCTTTGCACAATTTGTTCAAACGCCAGTCGGGCATCAGGTACCACATCAAGAAAGCTGAATTCATGGTCGGGGATCTCCTCTGCCATCACGTCAAGAAAATCGGGGATAACGCCCGGCGCGAACCGCACGCCGAAATAATGATGGTTATGCAGCATGTCGGCACCGCGCGCTTCCAGCGTGGTGCCGCACACGCGACCTTTGGGGTTGAGCGGATCGCAATCAAACACGATATCCACGCAGCCATCCGGGACAGCCAGCGTCATATCCGCCGATTGCGCCACGTCGAAGCTGTAAAAGTGTGAAATCGCCGGGTTTTCTGAGGCGATGACCGAGTAATGTTGCGCGGCATTCAGCACAAACCACGGCTGTTCTGGATGAAAGCTGCCGCCATGACGATAAAAGGGATTCTCAGACATCGCGCGCTCCGCTACAGGCTGAACAGGGATAAACCGATCATGCAAGCCCCGTGCCACGCGGATGTCGCAAATATTCAATACAGCCCCCTCGTCGTCACGTATTCCTAAAGACATCCACCTGCACGCCGGACGCACTGCGTCGGCGGGAATACGTAATAAGACTGAAAAGGGCGTAAACCATGACTGATTCAACCCGGATTGATTTTATCTACCTGTCGGAGCAGGACATGATCCGCGCAGGCGTTACCGACATGCCCGCCTGCGTTAACACCATGGAGGAGATGTTCGGCCTGTTGTATCGGGGGGACTACCGCATGGCCGGTGCCAATAACGATTCACACGGCGCGATGGTCACCTTCCCGGAAAATTCACCGTTCCCCACCATGCCAAAACCGACCGCCGATCGTCGCCTGATGGCGATGCCAGCTTACCTCGGCGGCAACTTTGGCACCGCAGGGGTGAAATGGTATGGCTCGAATATTGCCAACCGCGAAAAAGGGCTGCCGCGTTCCATTCTGATGTTCACCCTCAACGATGCCGATACCGGCGCACCGCTGGCGCATATGTCCGCCAATCTGCTGTCGGCTTATCGCACCGGCGCGGTGCCGGGCGTGGGGGCGCGTCATCTGGCGCGTAAAGATTCCCGCGTGATTGGCCTGTTGGGGCCGGGCGTGATGGGCAAAACGGCGGTGGCGGCGTTTATCGCCGTGTGCCCGCACATCGATACCATCAAAGTGAAAGGGCGTGGTCAGCGTAGCCTGGATAACTTCATCACCTGGGTGCAGGAAACCTGGCCGCAAATCAAACACATCGAAATCGTCGAGTCGCTGGAAGCGGTAGTACGCGATTCCGATATCGTGACCTATTGCAGTTCCGGCGAAGTGGGCGACCCCGACAGCTATCCGCTGGTGAGGCGTGAATGGGTCAAGCCGGGCACCTTCCTGGCGATGCCTGCGCTGTGCAACATCGACGCCGGTATGGAACAGGCCGACGTGCGCAAAGTGCTGGATAACACCGGCCTTTATCACGCGTGGTTTGAGGAAGTCCCCAAGCCCGCACACAAAACCATCCCGGTTATCGGCGTGCGTTTTATGGACATGATTGCCGAAGGCAAGCTGGCGGCGGAACAGCTGGAGGACATCGGCAAAATCGTCGCCGGTGATGCTCCTGGCCGCCAGAACGATGAGGAGATCATCATCATGTCAGTCGGCGGTATGCCGGTGGAAGACGTTGCCTGGGGCACGGTGGTGTATCGCAACGCGATCGAAAAAGGCATCGGCGTGAAATTAAACCTGTGGGAAACCCCGGTACTGAGCTAATCAAGGAAACCAGCATGACCAACATCATTAAAGTGAAAACCGGTTCGAAATTTGAAGAGATGGGCAGCTATTCGCGCATTGTCGCGGTGGATAACTGGATTTATGTCTCCAACACCGCGGGCCGTCATCCGGTCAGTAAAGAAATTCCGGCGGACGTCACTGAACAGACTTTGCAGGTGTTCGCCAATATCGAGGCGGCACTGGCCGCGATAGATGCCTCGCTCAGAGACGTGGTGTTCTCGCGGGTGTTTATTCAGAACCCGGACGATGTCGCGACGGTGATGGGCATCATTGGCGATAAGTTTCGCGGTATCAATCCGGCGACCACGGTCACTTGCCCGCCGCTGGGTTCCACGGTGTATAAGGTCGAGCTGGAAGTCACGGCGTATCGCGGGGCCGGTCAGGCCGAGGTGCAGGAAATCACCGTTGCGCTGTAAGGCGTAACAGGAGGCGCGTTATGTCACCGGAAATTACCCCTGTCACCACATACACCGATTTTCCCTCCGCCACTACGGTGGTCATTATTGGTGGCGGCATTGTTGGGTTGACCGCCGCACTGACACTGGCGGAACGCAATATTCCGGTGGTGGTGCTGGAGAAAGGCCGCATTGCGGGTGAGCAGTCGTCGCGTAATCTGGGCTGGATCCGCAAAACCAGTCGTGCCGCTGATGATATTCCGCTGGCGCAGGCTGCCGACCGTTTGTGGGCGGGGATGGCGGAACGCGTCGGCAGCGACGTGGGTTATCGCCAGGCGGGCATTATGTTTATTGCCCGCAACGAGGCACAGATGGCCCTGCATGAAAGCTGGCTGAAGGCGGTGCAGCCGCTGGATCTGGATGCGAAGCTACTCAGCCCTGCGGACATTGCGGCACGGGTGCCGGGTGGGCAGGGCGGCTGGGCAGGGGGGATTTTTACCGCCTCAGATGGCCGCGCCGAACCGACACTGGCAGCCAGCGCCATTGCCAAAGCCGCGATCACCAGAGGCGCGATTATTGTGGAGCAATGCGCGGTGCGCACGCTGGAGACCAGCGACGGGAAGGTCAGCGGCGTGATTACCGAACGCGGTGAAATTCGCTGCGATCAGGTGCTGCTGGCAGCGGGAGCCTGGTCACGCCGTTTTCTCGGCAATCTCGGTATTGCGCTACCCACCTTGCCGCTGATTTGCTCGGTGTTGCGGACAAAGCCGCTGGAAGGACCCACCAATATTGCCGTAGGTGCGCCGGATTTCTCATTTCGTAAGCATAAAGATGGCGGGTTTATTATTACTCAGCGCGGGGCTCTGGATGCACCGTTGACGCTCGATCATCTGCTGCTGGGGACACGTTATCTGCCGCAGCTGCGCCATGCGCGTGACAATCTGCGTATCTCGCTCGGCAAATATTTTGTCAAAGATCTGGCGCTGGCCCGGCGCTGGCGGGGGGATCGCCGCTCGCCATTCGAACGTATTCGTACTCTCGATCCAGCAGCCAATCCGGCGCTGAATCAGGAAGCGATGCGTAACCTGCGCGCGGCATGGCCGGTGTTTGAGCAAGCGGAGCTGGCGCAGACGTGGGCCGGGGTGATTGATGTCACGCCTGATTCCAACCCGGTGATCGGCCCGGTGGCGGCGATGCCAGGTCTGACGCTGGCGACGGGGTTTTCCGGCCACGGTTTCGGCACGTCACCGGCTGCCGGGCAACTGGCTGCCGATCTGGTTTCCGGCCATACACCGCTGATCGACCCGACCCCGTATCGGTTTGAGCGATTCTGATGCCAACGGCGCGAGTAATCGCGCCGTTACTTCATATAACTGCGCACCACCGCGATAATCTCTTCCATATCGCTTGCGCGCTCCTGCTCGCTGGCATTCGGGTTCATCAGATGCTCGCGGATATGGCCTTCCAGCAATTCACTCATCAGCCCGTTAATCGCGCCACGCACTGCTGCCACCTGCTGCAACACCTTCAGGCACTCTTCTTCGGCAATCAGCGCCTTTTCCAGTGATTCAGCCTGGCCTTTGATACGGCGCACGCGCGCCAGCAATTTTTTTTGATCTTTATGGGTATGTGACATAGCGTGAAGTCCGTTGATCATTACTATACTGGGGTATAGTATATTTGGGTTGACCGGCAATTGCATCAACTGTGCCGTTTTTTAATTCGATGAGAACAATTATGACCGATTTTGCTGCACTGCTGAGTCAGGGCACGTCCAGTGCCTGGCTGTTTATCCCCAGCGCCATTTTACTGGGTGCGTTACACGGACTAGAGCCGGGCCATTCCAAAACCATGATGGCGGCGTTTATCGTAGCGATTCGCGGTACGGTAAAGCAGGCGGTGATGCTGGGACTGGCCGCCACTTTGTCGCACACGTTGATTGTCTGTCTGATCGCCCTCGGGGGCATGTATGTCAGCCGTAAACTGACCGCCGATACCGCAGAGCCGTGGTTCCAGCTGATTTCTGCCGTCATCATCCTCGCTACCGCGTTGTGGATGATCTGGCGTACCTGGCAAAGCGAGCAGCAACGTAAGCAACATCAGCAGACAGAGCGCCCTGATGCTCAGGTGATTGATACCGGTCACGGCCACATCGAACTGGCATTGCATCAGGGGCACTGGCAACTGCGCACGCTGGATGGTGCTGCGTGGCAGGCCAATGAAGTGAGTGTCGCTACCCGGCGGGGCATGGGGTTCTCGCAAATATTCACCTTCGCCGCTCAGGATGGCGTGCTGCAATCCACGCTGGCGGTGCCGCAACCACACACCTTTAATGCGCGTCTGTCGCTCGGCCATCGCGGCCACTCGCATGATTATGACGTTGCGTGGCAGCAGGGGGAGGTGCAGCGTCGGCCTGGCGAAAATGATGGCGGTTTTCAGGATGCACATGAGCGCGCCCACGCCAGTGATATCAAAAAACGCTTTGCCAGCCGTGAAGTGACCAATGGACAGATCATTTTGTTTGGCTTAACCGGTGGGCTAATCCCCTGTCCGGCGGCGATCACTGTGCTGCTGCTGTGCATCCAGGTGAAAGCCTTTAGCCTGGGGGCCGCGCTGGTGCTGTGCTTCAGCATCGGGCTGGCAATGACGCTGGTCGGCGTGGGGGCTGCTGCCGCGTTAAGTGTGCAGAAGGCCACCCAGCGCTGGCAGGGGCTGGATACACTGGCACGCCGCGCGCCCTGGTTTTCCGGCACCCTGATTGCGCTGGTGGCGATTTATATGGGGTATCACGGGCTGAGTGGCATCCTGCGCTGAGCCGTAACGCCGTGAATCTGGTAAGATCGCGGCGTTTTTCTTCCATCTGGTAATTATCCCCATGTTAAAACTCAAATTTCTCCTGCCGCTGCTGATCGTGATCAGTGCCTTAGTCTGGTGGCTCACACCGCATTACAGCGATGAAGACAAAGCCTATTACATCGCCATGTTCTGTACGCTGACCCATGATGGACGCGGCAACACACCAAAGGATATGCAGCAAATCATCGAAGGCAGCAATTCCGATTACGCATTGCAAAAAATCCACTTCCAGCGCGGCCTGGGTGAGCATCTGCAAACGGTGTGGCAGGATCTGTCACCGGAACAGCAGCAGCAGGCGCATCAGGATCGCAACACCTGCCGTCGTCTGATGTCAGAAAAATTGTTACCAGGCCAGGAGTTGCAGAACTAATTGCAGCAGGCCAGTCGATTCTGGCCTGCTATTTAAATAACGTCGCTCAATATCAGGTAAAAACGAAATAGTAAGTCTGGCTGATTTGAACTCAAAATGATCAATGTTCGATGGCGATAAATCAGACAATGGTTTCAGAAAATTACCACGACAATTGAAGAGGACGAAATGATGAAAAAATTAATTCTGTCTGCGTTGCTGTTGGGTGCGAGCGTTCCGGTACTGGCTGCCAATAATATCTCTGCCCAGGAAGCCGACCATTTTAAACTTGAATCGCTGGGGAATATTAGCGTGTCCGATACCGGTGGCGCGATTAGCTCACCGATGGATCTGCACCAGCGCCTGTCTGAGATGGCTGATGCGAAAGGCGGAAAATATTATGTGGTGGAAGCCGCCCGCCAGCATGGCAATAATTTTGACGCTGTCGCCCAGGTGTATAAATAATTAAAAGGCCCCGGAAGGGGCTTTTTTTATGTCTATATTCGGACGAAAAAAAAGCGCGATTATCGCGCTTTTTCTTATACCATCGCACAGCTAATGCGGGCAGGGAATTTGCCGGGAGTGGCGGCTGGCGGGCGCACCTCCTTCATGCATTCGCTGCTGACCAGACCTTCCTGACGGCAAAGTGCGCAGGGATCATCACTGGCTGCCAGCTGGTGCTTTCTCTCGCCGCTTAATTGTTGTTTACGGCAATGAAGCGGTGTGCATCCCATCATCTGTTTAAAAGAGCGGGTGAAGGACTGCTGGCTTTCAAAATGGTATTTTACGGCCAGGCTAATAATAGTTGCGTCACTATTTTTCAGCTCAACAACACAGGCCGCCAGTTTCTTTTTGCGAATATAACGTGCCAGGGTTTCATTGTGGCAGCGAGCGAAAAGTTTCTGTAAATACCATTTTGAATACCCGGACTTTTGCGCAATATCATCAATGCTCAAACGCTGATCTAAATTATTTTCAATCCAGTGAGTTACTGAGTCAATTACACCCTCATTGTACTTTCTCTCTTGCATATAGCACCTCCAGTTCAGTGAGCACAGTGTAATTTAACTTATCTTTCCGTGTGCCTTGTTACGTAAAGATTTATCAGGAAATCGGTTTTTATTTTTCCGCTATCAGATCATTCCCGTAATTCGTGAGAATTAGCTGTGAGATGTTGTTAATTTGTTGAGGATATAGAGGGCACGGCACATCAATACGCTGCGGTGCGTAACATGTCACACTCGCTGCTTTGCCCTAACCTGGAGATGTTCTGATGGCGTTACGTTTTCCCGGGAAGTCTTCATTGGCGATACTGCTCGCCTCCATGGCGTTGATGAGCAGCGCATCGGCGCTGGCAGCCAATGTCTATGGTGAGCAGCTGGAAGGCTTCCAGTATCCTTATCCGTTACAGCATTTTGCTTTCTCCTCCCAGCAGCAGCCGCTCAGCATGGGGTATATGGATGTCAAACCCACACAGCATGCCAACGGCCAGACAGTGGTGCTGATGCATGGCAAAAATTTCTGCGGTGCCACCTGGGAAGACACCATCAAGGCATTGAGCCAGCAGGGATACCGGGTGGTGGCACCGGATCAGATTGGTTTCTGTAGTTCCAGCAAACCGGCCAATTATCAGTACAGTTTCCAGCAGCTGGCGCAGAATACCCATCAGCTACTGCAACAGCTTGGAATAGAAAAGGCGGTGATTGTTGGTCACTCCACCGGAGGTATGCTGGCGACGCGTTATGCGTTGATGTACCCGCAGCAGACGCAAAAACTGGTGCTGGTGAACCCGATTGGCCTGGAAGATTGGAAAGCGAAAGGTGCACCGTGGCGTTCGGTGGACCAGTGGTATCAGCGCGAGCTGAAGCTGAATGCCGCAGGGATCAAAAAGTATGAGCAGCAAACCTATTATGTCGGTCAGTGGAAGCCGGAATATGACAAATGGGTGGATATGTTGGCCGGTCTGAATAGCGGACCGGGTCATAACCGGGTGGCGTGGAACTCGGCATTAATCTACGACATGATTTTTACCCAGCCGGTGTACTACGAATTTAAAGATCTGCAAGTGCCGACCACGCTGATGATTGGTACCTCCGATACTACCGCCATCGGCAGCGATATCGCCCCGCCAGCGGTCAAAGCGCAGCTGGGTCATTACAATGTGCTGGGGAAACAGGTAGCAAAACTGATCCCTGGTGCGCGTCTGATCGAGTTCCCGGGCATGGGACATGCGCCGCAGATGGAGGAGCCGCAGAAGTTTAACCAGATTTTGATTGATGATTTGGCGCGCGGTTAAAATTTACAGGCGCTACCGCGCCTGTTTTTTCCCTTTCTTGGCGGCATACATGCGCTCGTCGCTGCCTTCCAGCAATTGCTCCAGCGTCAGCGGCTGCTGGGGATCGAATTCCACGATACCGGAGGAGAAATGCAGCTGGTAGAGGCGGCTCAGGTCAAGCGTCTGTCTCTGTAGTTGCCGGTCAAAGCGCGCCAGCACCCCTTCGGCATCCGACTGTTGCAGGCCATTGAACAGCACCACAAACTCATCGCCTCCCAACCGGGCAAAAATATCCGCATGGCGGAAACTGACCTTCATGGCATCGGCAAAATCCATCAGTGCGCGATCGCCCTGACGGTGGCCAAGGGTATCGTTGATCTCTTTAAAACGGTCGAGGTCGAGAAATGTCAGACAGGCCGGGAGTTGTTTTACCAGGCATTCATTCAGGGCCAGCTGCCCGAGCGTCATAAAGCCACGACGATTGGTAATTTGCGTCAGCTCGTCTGAGGTGGCGGTCTGGAACGCAATCAGTTCGGCTTCCGCCATCGCTGCCAGATCGCGCAACGTGTGGTAATCATCGGCATCAAATGAACGGGCATGGTGATCGACGATGCACAGGGTACCCACTTTGGCCCCTGCTGGCGTGCGTAATGGGCAACCCGCGTAGAAGCGCACCGGGTTTTCACCGGTGACCAGCGGATTATCATAAAAGCGATCATCTTCCAGCGCATTCTCCACTACCATCACGTCATCCTGGAGGATGGCATGGCCACAAAAGGAGGTATTACGCGGCGCGGTTTCCCCGGATTTACCCGCAATGGATTTGAACCACTGATGGTCCTCTTCCAGCAGGCTTACCAGTGCGACCGGCACACCAAACAGGCGGCGGGCGAGGCGGGTCAGACGGTCAAAACGCTCTTCTGCCGGGGTATGCAGAATGTTGAGCGCACGTAACTGAGCCAGACGATCTGATTCGTCTGCGGGCAGTGCAGGTGCTTTCATCGCGTTACTCTTCTTATTAGATGCAGGTGTTACAGAACTGGTGTTGTGCCAAAAGGATGGCGTTAACAATTATCAGCCGTCAGCAAAGACGGCTGATAAGCGTAACGGTGATCAGAGCATTTTTTGCTCGGCGAGATCAAGGGCAAAGTAACTGAAAATCAGATCGGCACCGGCGCGTTTAATGGCACCAAGGCTTTCCAGCACCACATTGCGTTCATCAATGGCACCGGCCTGCGCTGCGAATTTGATCATGGCGTATTCACCGCTGACCTGGTAGGCAGCCAGTGGCAGCGTGGTGCGCTCGCGGATATCGCGCAGGATATCGAGATAGGCACCTGCCGGTTTCACCATCAGGGAATCAGCACCTTCTGCTTCGTCGATCAGCGACTCACGGATAGCTTCACGGCGATTCATCGGGTTCATCTGATAGGTTTTACGGTCACCTTTCAGCGCGGTGCCTGCGGCTTCACGGAACGGACCGTAGAATGAGGACGCGAACTTGGTGGAGTAAGACATAATCGCGGTATCGGTGAATCCGGCCGCATCGAGCGCCTGACGAATCGCTTTTACCTGGCCATCCATTGCGGCGGAAGGCGCGATGAAATCGGCACCGGCCTGAGCGGCAACCACCGCCTGTTTACCGAGATTGATCAGGGTTGCGTCATTATCGACACCGTGGTCGCACAGCACGCCGCAATGGCCGTGGCTGGTGTATTCACAGAAACAGGTATCGGACATGACGATCATTTCCGGCACGGTGTCTTTGCAGATACGCGACATACGCGCCACCAGACCGTTTTCGTTCCACGCATCGCTGCCGGTGGCATCGGTGTGGTGCGAAATACCGAAAGTCATCACCGAACGGATACCCGCTTTGGCGATACGCTCGATTTCATACGCCAGACGCTTTTCCGGGATACGCATGACGCCCGGCATGGCGGTGATCGGTTTGTAGTCGTCCACCCCTTCTTCAACGAAAATTGGCAGTGCCAGATCGCTGAGGTTCAGGCTGGTTTCCTGGAACATTTCACGCATCGCGGCGCTTTTACGCAGCCTTCTTGGACGCTGGATAAGAGAAAAATCAGACATGCTCATTCTTACTTACAGGTGAAAAAAGTAGCGTCAGTCTACTCCTTTTTGCCGAGGTCGATGAAGGTTTGTGTGCTGCGGGGAAAATGAAAACTCCCACTGACGTGGGAGTTGAGGGGGATTATTCGTTGATATCCGGATGCTGCTGCACCAGGTTTTTGCGCTTCGCTTCCAGCTTCGCGATCTCGGCATCGATATCTTCGATTTTCTGCTCGATGTTGTCGTGATGCTCTTGCAGAATCTCGCGCGCTTCTGCGAGGTCAGAGGCTGCTGGGGTCGCGCCGCTCAGCGGTTTGTTGGCGGTCTCTTTCATATACAGACCGGTGATTAAGCCAATCACCGCAATCACCATCAGATAGTAAGCGGGCATATACAGATTGTTGGTGGCTTCCACCAGCCAGGCGGCAACGGTCGGCGTCAGACCGGCAACCAGCACCGAAATGTTGAAGGCACTGGCCAGCGCGCTATAGCGGATATGGGTCGGGAACATTGCGGGCAGCGACGAAGCCATCACGCCGGTGAAGGCATTCAGGATCACCGCCAGCAGCAGCAGACCGGCAAAAATCAGCCCAATCACGCCACTGTTAATCAGCATAAACGCCGGGATTGAGCAGATGAACAGCGCGATGCTGCCAATAATCACAAACGGGCGGCGGCCAAAACGGTCACTCAGCATCCCCATCACCGGTTGCACAAACAGCATCCCGATCATAATGGCGATGATAATCAGCACGCCATGGTCTTCCGAGTAGTGCAGATTATGTGACAGGTAGCTCGGCATATAGGTCAGCAGCATGTAATAGGTGACGTTGGTGGCAATCACCAGACCAATACAGGCCAGCAGGCTTTTCCAGTGTTTAGTGGCAATCTCTTTGAACGAGATTTTCGGGCCGTCACGCAGACCTTCGCGATCACCCTGTTCCAACTTATCCACATGTTGCTGGAATGCCGGGGTTTCTTCCAGCGCGTGGCGCAGATAAAGACCAATAATCCCTAACGGCAGGGCGACGAAGAACGGCAGACGCCAGCCCCATTCGAGGAAGCGGTCTTCTCCGATGATGGTGGAGATCAATACCACCAGACCGGCACCCAGCACAAAACCGGCGATGGAGCCGAAATCCAGCCAGCTGCCCATAAAGCCACGCTTACGGTCGGGTGAGTATTCAGCGACGAAGATGGACGCGCCGGTATATTCCCCACCCACGGAGAAGCCCTGCGCCATTTTGGCGATCAGCAGCAGCACCGGTGCCCAAATACCAATGGACTCGTAAGAGGGTATCAGGCCGATACAGAAGGTACTGATCGACATGATGACGATGGTGATGGAAAGAATTTTCTGGCGACCATATTTGTCACCGAGCATGCCGAAGAACAGACCGCCCAGTGGACGGATCAGGAAGGGCACGGAGAAGGTCGCCAGTGCGGCGATCATCTGGATACCGGGCGAAGCCCCCGGGAAAAACACTTTACCCAGCGCATAAGCCACAAAGCCATACACACCGAAATCGAACCATTCCATCGCGTTGCCCAGAGAAGCCGCGGTGATGGCCTTACGTAAACGGGCGTCGTCGATGATAGTGACATCATCCAGCCCGATCGGTTTTACACGTTTCCTACGAATTTTCATGAGGTTACCCTGTCCTGGAATCAGAAAGTCCTCAACGGCGCGGACCGATTCACAGTTTTCAGGCCGCGGCGTTGAGAAAATTAAAGCATAGCCGTAAAGATGAGATTTCTCTGGCCCGCTATAGCGATAATTACGTGAGTAATTATCGCCTCCCGCGACAGAGTATACCGTTTTTGCGTGATATTTGTCATGTTTACGCCAGTAACTGGCTATTTTGTGGCTAAAACTGTGGTACAGCGTGGTGCTAAAAAACGTCGTTCAGAGCAGTGAACGCAGCGGTGCGCCTGTTAGCCAACCGGCGATATCTTCCACGGCTTCGGTAAAATAAGTGTGGTAGTTACTGTCGGCGACATAGCCCAGATGCGGCGTCGCCAGCACGTTCGGCAGCTGGCGTAATGGGCTCCCGGCGGGCAGCGGTTCCTGCTCAAACACATCCAGACCGGCCCCGGCTAAATGCCCGGATTGCAATGCCGCAATCATCGCCGCCTGGTCGACAAGACCCGCTCGCGAGGTATTGATCAGCAATGCGCCGGGTTTCATTTGCGCCAGTGCGACTGCATCGAGCAGATGGTGGGTACGTTCGCTCAGTACCAGATGCAGGGATACCACATCACTCGCCTGTAATAAGGCATGCAGCGATGCCATCTTTTTTACGCCGCAGGCGGCTGCACGTTCATCAGTCAGATTCTGGCTCCAGGCACAAACATCCATGCCAAACGCCTGCGCAACCTGCGCCATCGCACCACCAATTTTCCCCAGACCCAGCAGCCCCAGCGTTTTGCCATGCAACCCGATGCCCAGCGTCTGTTGCCACGGACCATTGCTGCGCAGCGCCTGGTTTTCACTGACGAGATGGCGTGCCAGCCCGAGCAGCAGCCCCCATGTCAGCTCCAGTGGTGGCGCGCTGCTGCTGGCGGTGCCGCAAACCGCGATATAGCGTTCGCGACAGGCGTCGAGATCAATCGAGGCATTGCGCATACCGGAGGTAACGATCAATTTCAGGTTTGGCAGGCGGCCAATCAGTTCGGCACTGAGCGGGGTACGTTCACGCATCACCACCAGGATATCGGCATGCTGAATCTGGCTGACCAGCGCATCCTGGTTATCGATATGGGTGGTCAGCGCGCGGGTGCGGACCAGCGGTTCCAGCGTGGTCCAGTCGGCCAGTTTCAGGGCGACGTTCTGGTAATCATCAAGAATGATGCAGTTCAGGTTCATGGCGTTCCTCAGCGAGTAGCGGCCGCGCCCCTTGCTCGTTGAGCCACGCACGCAGCCGGTCATTATCCATTGGGTAGGCGTAATAATAGCCCTGAATAAATACCACACCACGTTGCTGCAGGTACTGGAATTGTAACCAAGTCTCCACCCCTTCACCCAGCACCTCAAGCTGTAACTTATGGCTGAGGTTGATGATGGCATCCAGTACCGGCGTTTCGCCATCCAGCCGCTCAATGGCGTTGATAAAGCCGCGATCAATTTTCAGATAATCAAGCGGGAAGGTTTGCAGATAGCTGAGCGAGCAATGGCCGGTGCCGAAGTCGTCAATCGCCACTTTCATTCCCTGTGATTGCAACAGGCGCAGCTTGCGCGCCACGTCTTCGCCGTCGTGAATCAGACTGCGTTCCGTCAGTTCCAGCGTAATCTGCACTTGTTTATCTTTCACGCGTCGGGCGAACAGCTGAATATCATTAACGAATTCGGGGTGTTGCAGATGTTCTGCCGCCACGTTCAGTCCGATATGGAAACCGGGTTGCACATTCCAGCTCTGGATATCTTCTGCCATCAGCTCCAGCAAATGGCGCGTCAGGGGGACGATCATGCCTTCTTCTTCCGCCGCGCTGATAAAGATATCCGGGCGAATGGTATCGCCATTCGGTAATTGCCAGCGCAGCAGCGCTTCGGCACCGGCACAGCGTTGCTGAGCCACGCTATACACTGGCTGATAATGGACGGAGAACAGGCGGTTGCGCATGGCCCGACGGATTTCATCGCGCCAGGAGATGCGGCGGCGCAACCAGTTGGCGGTAAGAACCATCAGCAGAATGGAGAAAATGGCTGCCATTGGCAGGAAGATAAACAGCGCCTGCCGCCAGGCCTTCAGCAGCTCGCTGGGAGGGACAATCACCTCTACGCTGATGGGATAGCGGCTGGACTGTGCCGACCAGGCTTCGCTTGTCAGGTAGGTTTCCGGTCGTTGTTCGCGTGGCCCGTAGGTTATGGCCGCACCCTCGTTAAACCGTATACTTATGCGATAGCCACGCGATTCGCCAATCGCCTGCATAAAATCCATCAGATATTGGCCATCAATCACCGCCCAAAACCCTTCACCATCGGGCAACTGACGGACAAAAACCACCGCCGGGCGATCCGGTACGCCGGAGGTGCCGCTGATGGAAATGCTCCACCAGGCTTTGCCGGTCACCGGTGGTTGCCGCATGATCATTTCGCTCAGGGTACCAGGATTCAGGCCATACGCAGAGGAGCAGGTGACATTCTCTCCTTCGAGCTTACCAATCGAACGAAAATAGGCGTTCAGGTTACCGGCACGTTGCAGCTTGTCTTCAATCGCCGAACAGGGTTGATAGTGGTACTGGCGCAACTGGGTGATCATATTCCAGGCACTGTCGCTCATTTTTTCGGCCTGGGCCAGCAGGGAGTTGGCCGTGCTGATTTGTTGCTGATACACGGTATGGCGCGCTTCAATCGCCGTGCACAGGATACCGAGCACCAGGGGCAGCAGCCCGGCACAAACGATCAACAGCCAGCCAAAATCGCGATGTTTTCTTTGCGGTGGCACCAGGCGTTCCTCGGTAGATTTCAGCAGCAGGAAGAGGATGTGCTGCGGCTTTCGCAGCATATCATTTTCCCAGGGCCGTGCATGTTAGCGTTTTGATTGGCAACGAAACTGACCGTGATCAATTATCGTCCCTGCTTTGCGATTATTGACAATGTTTTGCCGTTGCTGGCATTTCCTTGCATAAAAAGTGTGATCTGGCGAAATTGCCGACCTGGCGTGCATTTTTTGTACAGGGATGAAGGCATACTCAGGATAGTGGCAACGGTTTGCCGCTCATCGAACAGGGAGGAAACGCGATGGCACCTTTATCACCGGTCTCTCAGGCACAAATTCCATCCTCACCACCACAACCTGGCCCGTCCTTTGATATGGGCTGGCATAAAAGTATTACGCAAATCACTAACCCCGCGATCGAATCTCTCGTGCCGGACCAGGAAGGCGTAAAAAAGAAGAGCAGAGGGCGGGTAGGTTGTGGGCTGAGAGCGAGCCGTAGCGAGACGGAACTGAAGAAAGACGAAGAAAGGACTGCGCAACTATTGGGCACGCTCTCTGAGCTGGCACGTAAATGGCTTGAGCGCCAAAGCGTACCCGAGGGGGCGGCGAAGAACGCCGCAGTGGCGACCCTGTATAAAGATCGTTCCCGCCCGAAGTCAGTAACTCAGATAGTCCTTGCCTGGTACTACGGGATATCGCGCAGTTCCCTGCTACGCGCTTTAATCAGTATATCTCCGGCAAACATCACTTCAGCGCAGAAAAGCTTCCTGCATAAGCTCCTGCCCGCAGAAAATCATCCCGACGCGAAGACCGTGGCCCAGCTATTTGTCGACAACCAGCAGGCCATGGGCGAGATGAAAGTCACCCAGCGGGTGCTGTCTCGCTACTATGGAATAAAGTGGATAGCCATCGGCAGTGCCAGGCCGGGCATACTCACACATAAGCAGGAGACGACGTTAAATGAACTGTTCCCAGCCGTACAGAAACTGACGCTAAGTGAAGTTGCACAACGTTATTTTGACAATCAAAAACGCCTGGTCGGGCAGCAAATCTCTCAGCGCCAGCTGGCGGGACATTGCGGAATTAATAAGCGGACTCTGGAAAAAGCCATCGATAAGGTCAAACCCGTGGCACTCTTGCCATCACAGGAAAGCATGCTGCATTGCCTGCTTCCTCTGAAGAATAAGCCGGATGTGGATGCGGTAGCCCGGTTATTTATCGCTAATGAGCAGATTTTTTGGGAAAACAATATCAACCGGAGAATGCTGAGCAAACACTATAAAGTCAGCCGCGATAACCTGGTGCACAAAATCAACTGGATTAAATCAGTGCCGCTAACGGCGGGGCAAAAAAACACGCTGAAGATGTTATTGCCGTCCTGGGCTGATACGAAAACGGTAGCCCGGTTAACTCATCATAACAAAGCGTTGCTGGAGTCACAGGGAATCACCGTGATGCAGCTGGCAAAATATTGTCAGTTGCACCATAACTCGCTGAGCAGAACCATCAGTATTGAAAAGCCGAATGCGCTGCCAGATAGTGACAGGGAATGGCTCGATAGCTTGATAGCCACGAAAAAAAAGATCACCGCAGCAGCGGTAGCGCGGGTCTGGCTCGATTTTAAAAGTGCGCTTGAAACACGAAGTATTACCCAGCGGGTTCTGGCACAACATTTCAAGGTGAAGCTCTCCACCCTCATCTATAAAATTGGTTGTATGAAGGATGCTCCGCTGGTATCGGCGCAGGACATTTATCTTCATCGCTATCTGCCGTTGGCGGATGGCATCACGACCAGCCAGGTGGCCGAACTCTATGTCGACCAGAGACGCAGTCTGGATTGGCCGGGTATCACTACCTTTCAGTTAGCGGCTTACTACAAGGTCAACCTGAACAGCCTGCGCGCCGATATCAACCAATTCCAGTCGGCGGCGCTGACGGTAAGGCAAATCAACTTTCTCAATCAACGTCTTTCGCCAGAGGATGCCCCGGATTCGTCGCTGATAGCACGTCTGTATCTGGACCACAAAGATCGACAAGCCTGGCCGAAAATCAGCCAGTTACAGCTGGCGAGGCACTATAAAATCCAGCCTAACAGCCTGTACGCTGAAATAAAGTCACTCCAGCTGTTAGCGACGTCAGTTACGGTTATCAAACCGGAACCAATGGAGCAGGCGGAAATGGCCGAAACTGTCGTCCTTGAGGAGAGATCCTTCGCGCAGCGGGCGCAAAATTATGCTGGTCCGCTGTTGCGCGATCCGCTGACCGGGCTCAGTGCGACGCATGAAAAACTGGGCAACTGGCAGCAGGTGGAAGTGGTGGGTCTCAGCCGACTGCCTGAAGCCTGGCAACAGGCGGTACGGGATCAGGTAAAGCTGGCGGTGAAAACTGACGGGAAGAGCGATGCGGCCCTCCAGAAGCGTTATTTAGCCATCAACAGGCAGCCGGACGATCCGGCAGGCAATCAGATTGTGGCACGGGAAGATATCCCGGCCGGAACCTGTCTCGGCATCTATTCCGGGGATATTCTTGCTGGCGGGGATAGCCTTGACGCCGCGATTAAAAAACACGGCCCGCATGCCATCTTCACTTATCTGTTTGCCACCCGTCAGCCGAATGTCAGCATCAGCGGCTATCAACATCCCAACCTGCTGGCACTGATCAATACCGGCCACCTGCCGGGTTATCCGGTACGCGGTGAAAACAATGTGATGGTTTTCTATGCCAGAAAACCGCGCCACAAGGGGGTGGCGGTGGTGTATGTCACTCAGAGAAAAATCAGCAAAGGCGAGGAGTTGCTGATTGGTTACGGCCCTGATTATCAGATGGATATCATTAACTTTGCCCATTATCAGGCAGTGAAAAATGATCACATCCGGCAAATCGCCAGCGTCCGAAACCTTAATATTCTGGTGGTGGAACTGGATGACAGGGTGCGAGTCTGCACCCCGGCGGGATGGCAATCGGGCAGCCTGGGGGATGAGGTGCTGCCAGTGGATAATCTGGTGGCCATCCGCGCCCGCCAAAACAAAGGCGGGCTGCTGATGTATGACGCGTTGAACATTCCGCCGGGGAATAGCGGGCAGCCCGCCAGCTGGAGAATTGCAGGCCGCAGCCGGGATGGTGACGACAACCTGTTCGATGCGTTGGCAAGGGGGATGTCTGCTGCTGCGGACGTTACCGCGCTGAAACTGGCACTGTCCGGGTTGACCATCAAGCAAGAGCTGTAGCGGCGCGATTTATCGCGCGGTTTTCCCTGCACGATGCACGAAATTGCGCGATAAATCGTGCCGCTATTGATCCAGGTGGGTTTAAGTCGATTGCCGCCGCAGCAGACCCAGCGCTGCCAGCATCAGGCTGAGGCTGGCGAACAACGTTAGCGTCGCCATCGCCATGCCCTGGCCCACTGAACCCTGTTCGAACTGCCGCCAGATAAATATCGCCACGGTTTGTACCCCAGCGGGTGCCAGCAGCAGGGAGGTGACCAGTTCGCGCGAGGCGACGGCGAACACCATCATCATCGCCGCCAGCAGGCTCGGGGTGACCAGTGGCAGCACAATCAATCGCAGCGCCTGCAAACGCGAGGCACCGTGCACCCGCGCTGCCGGTTCCAGCGTCGGGCCGAGCTGACGCAGGGCGCTGCTGACATAGCGCACCGGCCACGGCAGCAGCAGGCAGCTGTAGGAAAGCAGCAAAATCGCCAGCGTGTTGTAGGGGGAGACCGGCCAGAAGCCGCGATTCCACAACAAAATCAGCCCGACGCCAATCACCACCCCCGGCATCGCCGCAGGCAGCAAGGCCAGCCCATCCATCAGCGCTAGCAAACGCGTTTTACCTTCGGCCACGCGGCAGGCAATCAAAAATCCGAGCAACCCGGTGAGCAATGCCGCGCCGAGCGCCAGCCCGATACTGGTGGTGAACGCCGCCAGTGCATCACCCTGCTGGCTGAACAGCGCGGTGAAATGTCGCAGCGTCAGGTTGCCGGGATGAATGCCGCCCGACAAGGTGTTCAGCAGGCCGCTCAGCGTCATCGCGCCGAGCGGTAGCGCCACTGCCAGCAGGGCGGTAAGCACGAACAGCAGCAATATCGGCAGTTGCCAGCGACCGGGGCTGGTGGCTTCCTGCGCCACTGGTTTACCGCTCACCGCCGTGACATCGCTGCTGCCGGTCAATTTGCGCTGGCAAAACCACGCCAGCAGCGCCACCAGGCTTAACATCAGCGAGAGCGAGGCCGCCCCCGGCAGATCGATCGGCCAGTCAGCCAGTTTTTGCTCAATGCCGACTGTCATCAGGGTTAGCCCGGCGCGAGCGCCAAGCGCCGCCGGTACGCCGTATTCCTCAATCGCCAGCGTGAACGCCAGCAGTACGCCACCGGCCAGGGCTGGTAAGGTCAGCGGCAGGGTTATCTGCGCAAAGGCGCGCCAGGCATGAGCGCCATGCACCCGCGCGACCCAGGCCAGACGCTGTCCGCTTGCCATCAGTGAGCGCGACACCGCGAAATAGACCACCGGGAAGATGTTGAGCGTCATCACCAGCATCATGCCGCTGCTGCTAAACAACAGGCTGTCAAAATTCAGGCCGGTGAGCTGCTCGACATAACCATTGCGTTGCAGCGCCAGCGTCCAGGCCAGCGCCACAATATAGGGTGGCGTCAGGAAGGGGATAAGAAACAACAAATCCCACAGCGCCGCCGCTGGCAGACGAAACAAGCCACGCAACGTGCCGAGCGGCAGGCCTAATACCAGGCTGCCGAGCGCCACGCCGAGACCAATTTTCAGCGTACCCAGCCACATCGGTACCAGCTGCGGATCTTCCAGTAACGCGGGCAGCGTACTGAAAGCTCCCTGCCATTGCCCCTCGCTCAGATGCGGAAACAACGCCTGTAGCACGATAAACAGCAGCGGCAGCGCCACCAGTACCAGCAGTGCCAGCAGGATCAGGCCGTTAAACAGGGCACGCGACATGGTTTATTGTCCAAACAGCGTGGCAAAGCGCTTCAGCACTGCCGCGCGTTCACTGCCGCCTTCCTGATTCACCGGCAACAGTTTGATCTCGGTGATTAACGGACGTTGCGCCTTGATATCGGTACGAGCGGGCATCAGCCAGGCTTTTGCCACCTGCTGCTGGCCTTCATCCGACAGTACATAATCGATAAAGGCTTTAGCATCGGCGGCATGCTGGCTGCTTTTCAGGATCATCATCGGACGCGGGGCCACCACGGTGCCGTTTTCCGGGAAAATCACTTTCACCGCTTCACCCTGGGCGATGTTGTTGTAAGTCACGTAATCCACCGCGCCAAACACCGCGGCTTTCGCCCCCTGCAACACCGGCGTTACCGCTTGCGCGTTCGGGCCGCTGATCACCATGCCATTGGCTTTCAACTGATCAAACAGCTGCCACGCCTTCTCGCCTTCACCATTCTGCAAACCAATCAGCAGGTCGAGAGAGGCACCCGACAGCGCCGGGTCGGGGGTGGTGATTTTGTCTTTGAACGCCGGACCAGTGAGGTCCTGCCAGGTTTTGGGTTCTGGCGTATGGCTGTTGGTGTTCCACACGATGCCGAGCGCGGAAATGCCCTGGGCGACGTAAGCATCGGTTTTAAATGCGGCCGGTACGTTCGCGGCGTTTGGGCTTTGATACGGCAGCAGCCAGCCACGTTGTTGCAGGTCTTCTGCTGTGTCCCATGACGCTGAGATCAGTACATCCGCCTGCGGGTTAGCCTGCTCCGCTTCCAGACGCGCCATCACTTTGCCGGTGGTGGCCTGGAAGATATTCACCTTAACCCCGGTCTGTTTTTCAAACCCGGTGGCGAGGCTTTTCGCCAGTGAGCCAGGACCGGCGGTGTACACCGTCAGTGCTTCGGCATCGTTCATCATCATGGCGGAAGTCAAAATCATCGCGCTGATGGCTCCTGTTTTAACAGATTTGAGAGATGGCATTGGTTTCCCCTGAGAGGTCAGTCACTGAAACAATCTGGCCCTGCGCCAGATGGATAATGCGGTCGGCCAGGGTGTTGGCTTCCTCGCGGTCATGCGTTACGTAAACGGCGGTGATACCAAAAGCGCGCAGCAGCTGCGCCATGGTCTGCGCGAGGGTTTCGCGCAGATCGCGGTCAAGGTTGGATAAGGGTTCGTCAAACAGCAGAATCGCCGGTTTCGCCACCAACGCGCGGGCTAACGCCACACGTTGTTGCTGACCGCCCGACAACATGGCGGGTTTACGATAGCCAAACCCTGTGAGTCCAACCTGCTCCAGTGCGGCTTCCGCCTGTTGCAGCGCCGCCGTTTTCTTTACGCCACGCATTCGCAGGGGAAAGGCCACGTTCTGCACCACGCTCATATGCGGCCAGAGCGCGTAATCCTGGAACACCATGCCGAGGTTACGTGCTTCCGGTGCAGCGCAGTGGCGTGCCGAGGCTACACACTGGTCACCGATCCAGATTTCACCCGCCGAGGGTTGCAGCAGGCCCGCCAGCAGTTTCAGCAGCGTGCTTTTGCCACAGCCGGAGGGACCGAGCAGCGCCAGCGTTTGTCCGGCGGGAATGGTCAGGGAGAGATCGTGCAGAATGGTCAGGTTACCCGCTGACCAACTGAGATTTTTCAGTTCGATAGGTTGCGCGATATGCGTCATCGGCCACCTCCCGCCAGCAGCTGGGAGTCGGCATACGCCACGCGCACCCGATGGTTTATCAGGAGCGTCATCAGATTGTTATCCTCTTTGGGATTTCACTGGCGGCGAGTCTACGGCGGGGATATGACGGAAAGATGACCAAATATCATCAGACACTATGATGCGCAGCAGGCGAAAAAGCGTATAGTTACAGCTCGATTATAAAAAATTCGTCAAACACGAGCGCACTCACTCATGCCTGACCTGCCTGCCACGGAACCTGCTTTAACGCCTTTCCGTCTGAATTTACTGATCCTCTCCATCGTGATGTTCAATTTTGCCAGCTATCTCACCATCGGCCTGCCGCTGGCGGTGCTGCCGGGTTTTGTCCATGACGGACTCGGCTACAGCGCCTTCTGGGCCGGGCTGGTGATTAGCCTGCAATATCTTGCCACCCTGTTAAGCCGCCCCCATGCCGGACGTTACGCCGATCAATGGGGACCGAAAAAAGTGGTGGTGCTCGGGCTGTGTGGCTGTTTCCTCAGTGGCTTGTGCATTCTGCTATCGGCGCTGACCGAAAGTTGGTCGGTGCTGAGCCTCGGGCTGCTGTGCCTGGGCCGTGTGATCCTCGGTGTCGGGCAAAGTTTCTCCGGTACCGGCACTTCGCTGTGGGGCGTGGCGCGCGTCGGCTCGCTGCATATTGGCCGGGTGATTTCCTGGAACGGCATCGTGACTTACGGTGCGATGGCGATTGGTGCTCCGCTCGGGGTGGTGATTTTCCGCGCCGGTGGGCTGTTGCTGTTGTCCGGCATCATCATCGCCATCTGCGTGCTGGCAATTGCGCTGGCGCTGCCACGTGCGCCGGTGAAAGGCAGCAAAGCCAAACCGCTGCCGTTTCGCGATGTGCTGGGGAAAATCTATGGCTTTGGCCTGATTCTGGCGATGGGGTCGGCTGGGTTTGGCGTGATCGCGACCTTTATCACTCTGTTTTATCAGGATAAAGGCTGGGATGGCGCTGCGTTCGCGCTGACGCTGTTCAGCGCCGCATTTGTCGGTACGCGTCTGCTGTTTCCCAACGCCATCAATCGTCTCGGTGGCTTACGGGTCGCCAGCATTTGCTTTGCGGTGGAAGCCGTGGGCCTGTTCCTCGTGGCGGGTTCGTTCGATCCCTGGATGGCAAAAGTCGGGGCATTTTTTACCGGCGCAGGTTTCTCGCTGGTGTTCCCGGCGATTGGCGTGGTGGCGGTAAAAGTGGTGCCGCAGCAGAACCAGGGTAGTGCGCTGGCAACCTATACGGCGTTTATGGATTTGTCGCTGGGGATCACCGGGCCGATTGCAGGCTTTATTATGAGCTACGCGGGCGTACCCTTGGTTTACTTCCTGACGGCGTTGTTGGTTTGTCTGGCGCTGGTGTGTACGCTGCGGATGAGCAGACGCCAGCCTGACAGTCCGCCGGTAGAGATTAAAGAGAATTAAAAAAGTGGCCTCCGACCGAGGCCAATCACTACAACGTTGTGTCAATGACACAGATAAGGGTCTGGCAGGCGGGAGCAGCGGACAGCAACCCCCGGTTAGAGATTTATCGCGCGGGTTTTATCAGGCTTGCAGCAATTCAATGCTGGCGTGGATTTCACGTTCGATATCTTTGGCGCTCCACTTCTCCAACGCAGAAGAGAACGGTTCAAAGGCGTAGATGCCTTTGTAACCCAGCATCTCCAGGCGTTTCACCTGGGCCACGCTGTTCAGCACATCGTTATTACTCAGCATGATGCGTTGTTCATCGGTGAGTTGATCCGTCGGGCGCGTATCCTCCACACCGGACAGATGCACCAGGCCAATCTGGTTAACATCAATCTCCTGCGGGAATTCCTGCTCCGCGTTTTCGTACAGATGATGATGGAACGTATCCAGCAGCAGTTTGAACGGCACCTGCGCATCACGAATGAGCTGCTGCGTCTTCACGGCGGAACGCAGGGAGCTGACCGGGAAGCCGAGCGGTTCCACCAGTCCCTGGATGCCATAATGGGCAAAGCGTGGAGCAAGGGTTTGCAACGCTGCCAGCGTCTGTTCCGGGGCAATGGCGATGCCCTCATTCAGCGGACACATCACCAGTGCTTTCGCGCCAATTTGCTGGGCTTCCTGCAACAGGGCTTCGGCTTTGGCCAGCAGCGTGTCATCAGGACGGTTGAACGGATAGAGCGCGTTTATGGTTTCGATTTCGATGTGGTATTTGTCGGTCAACGCGCGCAGTTGCGCCACACTCAGATCATCCGTCACCCTGCCGCCCGGCATATCGTTACGCAGTTCCACTTTGTTTAAACCCAGACGCTGCACCAGCTGGAAAAAGGCTTCCAGCGACAGCGTCGGGGCAATTTTACGGTTAATACAGAAACGGGTTGGATCGATGGCCATGTGACGGCTCCTGTAATGGGGTGCGGGTAAGATGGTGCTAAAGAGAACATTTATTTCATTGTTAGTGAATTATGAAATTTCAGATATTGGATCTTCCTCGCAAAAATTTCATCTTTCGTTTTGTTTAATGTTCTGGTGTGGCGTGATGTAGGGATGTCATGGGCAGGAAAATGCGATCCAGTCCGCTAAAGGTAAATTTTCCAAAAATAAGTATTTGAAAAATTTATTTCACTGTAATAGCTTCATACCATGCTTTTTCGTTCTCGCGGGTTTACACATTAAAGAGGCAACGACATGAACATCGTAGGAAACTTTATCGGCGGCCAGATTACCCACAGCGCCAGCAATGAAACCATACCGGTGTACGATCCGGCGACCGGCAAAGTGGTGCGTGAACTGACGCAGAGCACCTCAGATGAAGTCGCTAAAGCGATTGAAGTCGCTCATGCGGCATTCCCGGAATGGTCCAAAACCTCTCCGCTGCGTCGTGCCCGTGTGATGTTCAACTTTAAAGCGCTGATGGAACAGCACCGTGAGGAGCTGGCGGCGCTGATCGTTTCTGAGCACGGCAAAGTGTGGTCAGATGCGCTGGGTGAGCTGACGCGCGGCATTGAAGTGATCGAATTTGCCTGCGGTATTCCGCATCTGATTAAAGGTGAAAACTCGCCAAATGTGGGTGGCGGCGTGGACAGCTACTCACTGATGCAGCCGGTGGGTGTGGTAGCGGGTATCACCCCGTTTAACTTCCCGGCGATGGTGCCGCTGTGGATGTTCCCGATTGCACTGGCCTGCGGTAACACCTTTATTCTCAAGCCACCGGCGCTGGACCCATCCGCTTCGGTGCGTATGGCGGAGTTGCTGAAAGAAGCGGGCCTGCCGGATGGCGTATTCAACGTGGTTCACTCTTCCAACGAAGATGCCGAGCAACTGTATAAAGATCCGCGCGTGGCGGCGGTGAGCTTCGTCGGTTCTTCTGGCGTGGCGGAACATATCTACAAAACCGCCAGCGCCCACGGCAAACGTGTTCAGGCGTTTGGTGCCGCAAAAAACCACGCCATCGTGATGCCGGATGCCGATCTGGATGCCACGGTGAATGCCATCATGGGCGGTGCTTTTGGTTCTGCCGGTGAGCGTTGCATGGCACTGCCGGTAGTGGTGGCGGTGGGTGAGGGCACTGCCGACAAACTGATCGCCCGACTGACCCCGCTGATCAAAGCGCTGCGCGTCGGACCGGGTATCCAGAAAGGTGCGGAAGAGAATGAAATGGGGCCGGTGGTGTCTGCCGCGCACCAGAAAAAAGTGCTGGGCTACATCGACAAAGGTGAGCAGGAAGGCGCGAAACTGGTGGTCGATGGCCGAAACTATCAGGTGCCGGGCCATGCAGAAGGTTACTACGTGGGCGGCACGCTGTTCGACAACGTGACCTCAGAGATGACTATCTGGCGCGAAGAGATCTTCGGACCGGTACTGAGCATCATGCGTTCCCCGGATTTCAGCAGCGCGCTGCAACTGGTGAACAGCCATGAATTCGGCAACGGCAGCGCCATTTTCACCAGCAACGGCCACACCGCGCGTGAGTTTGTGCAGGATGTGGAAGCGGGCATGGTAGGCGTCAACGTACCGGTTCCGGTGCCGATGGCATTCCACAGCTTCGGTGGCTGGAAACGTTCGGTGTTTGGTGCGCTGAATGTCCACGGGCCGGATGGCGTGCGTTTCTACACCCGCATGAAAACTGCCACCGTGCGCTGGCCGAGCGGTCAGCAGACGGTCTCTGAGTTCAGCATGCCGACGCTGGGTTAAGGAGGATTGGGATGTCACTACTTGCGAAAGCGCAGCAGCCAGACAGCAATGGCCGTATTCAGCATGTCACGCCGGAAAGCGCCGGTTGGGGATACGTGGGCTTTGATGCGTATTTGCTGAAAAAAGGCCAAACTCTTCGGCTTCCCAGCGGTGATAAAGAGCTGTGTCTGGTACTGGTGGCGGGTTTTGCCTCGGTAAAAACCCGTCATGCTGAGTTCCCTAATCTGGGCAAGCGTTTGTCACCCTTCGAACGCATTCCGCCCTATTCGGTATATGTGCCGCATAACGATGAGGTGGAAGTCTATGCCGATAGCGATCTGGAGCTGGCGGTGTGTAACGCCCCCAGCCAGGGCAACCTGCCGGCGCGTCTGATTGCGCCGGAAGATGTCGGGGTCGAGCATCGTGGTAAGGGGCGCAACCAGCGTCTGGTGCATAATATTCTGCCGGACAACAAACCGGCCGATAGCCTGTTGGTGGTGGAAGTTTACACCGACGAAGGGGCGACCAGTTCTTATCCGAGCCACAAGCACGATCAGAAAGACAGCCCTGACGAAACCTATCTGGAAGAGACGTATTATCACCGTTTCGATCCGGAGCCCGGTTTCGCCATGCAGCGCGTCTACACCGACGACCGTTCACTGGACGAATGTCTGGCACCGTATAACCGCGATGTGGTCACTGTGCCGCGTGGCTACCATCCGGTGGCGACACTGGCGGGGTATGACAACTATTATCTCAACGTGATGGCGGGTCCGGTTCGTCTGTGGAAATTTACCTGGGAGAAAGATCACGCCTGGGTGAATAGCGATAAGTATCCGCGTTCCTGATTGTGCGATGAATCACGCCGCTACCATACCAGCACAGGGTCGTAGCGGCGCGATTTAGCGCGTGTTTTTGGATGTGCGGATTTAACGTTTAATGCGTCGATCCCACTGCTTCGTACATACCGCTTCGCCGTTGTGCTGCACCTTCATCTCACCGCTGATGATGAAATGCGTCAGATCGCTGCGCATTTCCAGTACGATATCGGTTTCCGTCCACCATCCTTCACGCCCAATCTTCATGCTTTGTGTCAGCAGATAATGAGCGGATAGCGGGTCCTGGTTATGCACGGTCAGCTGACGACGCAGGCTGTGATCGACGGTGGTATCGATATCGTCGAAACGATAGACCCCCTCGCCAAACACGCCGCCGATGCCGTGGGTCACACTTTCCCAGCTGTCATTCACCACGTCATAACGCAGCTCGCGCTCGACACGACCCGGTGACAGCAGCGTCAGCGGCGTATTGGCGGCGGTTGCTGGTTGCGGATTCGGCCCGGTAATCGGTGACACCTGGCGGCATACCGGCAGATCGAGCGTGGCACTCGCCAGATTCACCTTCAGGGTGGCGACTTCCGCCATCGGCCAAATCATCGGCCAGAAGGTGGTGGCCAGCGAAATGCGCAGACGATGCCCGGCGGCAAAACGCCAGGCGATACCGTCCAGCTGCACCTGTACATCCACCGTTTCACCCGGCAGAAGCGGCACGTTTTTATCCTGCCCCTGCAAATGGCTGAGGTTGACCCAGCCGTGGGTCACGCGGGTTGATGCACCGTCGGGAGCGACATCAGATAAACGCACGTACAGCATCGCCGCCGGTTTATCGCTGCTGAGTTTGACGCTGAACTGCGGGAAGCCGTAGATGCTCAGGCTTTCATTGAGCGGCGCGCTGTCGAAGCTCTCCGCCAGGCCATCGTCCATCCGCTGGTCGCTCGGGCTTTCACCCAGCACGCCCGCGCCCATCCACTCCCCGGCAAATAGCCCGTGGTTTTGCTGGGTACAGATGGCCTGCCAGTTATCCTGCTCCAGCGGAGTCGAGGCAAGGGTGCTGGGCTGTAAATGCCAGCGTTGCGCTTTGGTCACTTCGTCGGTATCACCGTTGATGGCGATCCACTCACCAAACGCCTGCGGACGTTGCGAACCCGGGCGCTGGCTGTCGTTCAGCCATGCCTGCACGCGTGGACCGGCCAGCGCGTCGTTGTCCACCTGCTTCAGCCAGCGATCCCACCAGGTGACAGCTTCCTGGAGAAAACCAATCGCCGGTTCCGGTGTGCCATCCTGCGGGTAGATATGCGCCCACGGGCCGATGATTGCTTTACGCGGCACTTCAAGGTTGTCCATCAAACGGAACACCGCGTTGCTGTAGGAGTCGGCCCAGCCGCCGACCGCCATCACCGGGCACTGAATCGCCGACCAGTCTTCCCCGACCGAACCGTGCTGCCAGTAGGCATCTTTCAGCGGATGATCCATCCACAGCGCCGGGAAAAACGGCATGTTTTCCAGACGATTGAGCCAGTCCTGATACCAGCTATCGCCCACCAGCTGCGGGTCCTGCGGGCGGCTTTGATAGGCCAGCATAATGCCGCCCCACCACAGGTTGTCATTCAGCAGGCAGCCGCCTTTGTAGTGGATATCGTCGTTATAACGATCGTCGGTGGAGCATACGGTGATGATCGCTTTCAATGCTGATGGGCGGCGGGCAGCCAGTTGCAGGCAGTTAAACCCACCCCAGGATTTACCCATCATGCCGACTGCGCCGCTGCACCAGACCTGCTGGCTGATCCAGTCGATCACTTCCAGCGCATCTTCCTGCTCCTGCAACAGATATTCGTCGGCCAGCAGGCCATCCGATTCACCGCTGCCGCGCATATCCACGCGCAGCACGGCGTAGCCCTGTCCGGCAAAGTAGCCGTGCATCGGCTCATCGCGGGTACGCGTCCCATCGCGCTTGCGATAGGGAATGTATTCGAGAATGGCGGGCACCGGCTGCTGGCTGGCGGAGAGCGGCAGCCACATGCGTGCGGCGAGGCGGGTACCGTCTTTCAGGGTAATCCACAGATGTTCCGTCACGCTGACGCTGTGGGGAAATTGCGTTACGAAGGTTTTCATGAGGCTCCTGCCATTGCGTTGTTCTGACGCTGACCCAGCACTTCATCCAGCCATGAGGTGCGCATTTCCGGCACTGAGGTCAGTAGTTTTTCGGTGTAGCTGTGCATCGGGGCGCTGAATACCTGCTCGGTCGGCCCCTGTGCCACCACATTGCCCTGATACATCACCGCCACCTGCTGCGCGATGCGCTTCACGGTGCTGAGATCGTGAGTGATAAACAGATACGACAGGCCCAGTTGCTCCTGCAAACGACGCAGCAGATTCAGCACCTCTTCCGCGACCAGCGGATCGAGAGCCGAGGTGGCTTCATCGCAAATAATCAACTCAGGCTGCGCCGCCAGCGCCCGCGCAATGCAGACGCGCTGCTTCTGCCCGCCGGAGAGCGCAGCGGGATAACGATCAATCAGGGTGAGCGGCAGCTCGGTCAGCCGCAGCAGTTCTTCCACCCGCGCACGGACCTGGCGTTTATCCAGCCCAAAGTAGAAGGCGATCGGACGCCCAATCGCTTCCAGAATGGTCTGGCGCGGATTGAGGGCCACATCCGGCAGTTGGTAGATCATCTGGATACGACGCAGCGTTTCTTTGTCGCGTTGCTGATAGCGGTTCGCCAGTACCTTGCCGGCAAAGCTGACGTTCCCGGCGGTATCGCCCAGCAATCCACACAACGCACGCGCGAGGGTGCTTTTGCCACTGCCCGACTCGCCAATAATCGCCAGCGTTTCGCCTTTGGCGAGGCTCATCGAGACGCCATGCACCACGGTTTTACCGTTGTAGCCGGTGGAGAGGTTTTGCAGCGTCAGCAACTGGCCCTGCGCCACGTTTTCCGCGTGGACCGGCGTCAGCGCATGGGCGCGTTCTGATACCAGCCGCTGGGTATAGCTTTCCAGCGGATTTTGCAGAATGTCGGCGGTGCTGCCGCTTTCCACTTCACAGCCCTGGCGCAGCACCATGATGCGGTCAGCAATCTGCGCCACCACGGCCAAATCGTGGGTGATGTACAACGCGGCGGTATTGAATTCGCGTACCAGCTTGCGCAGCATCACCAGCACCTCAATCTGGGTGGTGACATCCAGTGCCGTGGTCGGTTCGTCCATCACCAGCAAATCGGGTTTGCAGGACATCGCCATCGCTGCCATTGCGCGTTGCAACTGGCCGCCGGACAGCTGATGCGGATAGCGCTGGCCGATGGTGTCTGGCTCCGGCAGATCCAGCGCGCGGAACAGGGTGACTGCCCACGCCTGCGCTTCAGTAGCGTTCATCAGGCCATGACGAATCGGCCCTTCACATACCTGCTTGCCAATGGTCAGTGCCGGGTTAAACGCGGCGGCGGCGCTTTGCGCCACATAGGCCACGCGGCGACCACGAATTTCGCGTTTCTCTTTGCTGGAGAGCGGCACAATATCGCGCCCGGCGATACGCACTTCGCCACCGGCAATGCGGCAGCCCGCACGGGCATAGCCCAGTGCGGCAAGGCCGATGGTGGATTTACCGGCACCAGATTCGCCAATCAGCCCCAGCACTTCACCGGGTTTCAGGCTGAGTGAAATGTTCTGGACCAGCGGAATGCCCTGGTCGGTTTCAATGCGCAGATCGCGCATTTCCAGAATGGGTTGTGTCATCCCTCTTCCCCCAGCGAAAGGTTGTTGCGTATCAGCAGCCAGTCAACCACCAGATTGACGCCGATGGTCAGCAGGGCGATAGCGGCAGCCGGGTAGAGTGGTGCCAGCTGGCCGAAGTTGATCGCCTGGGCGTTGTCGCGCACCATGCTGCCCCAGTCGGCCCACGGTGGCTGAATGCCCAGCCCGAGGAAGCTCAAACCGGCGATAAACAGGAACGTGAAGCAGAAGCGCATGCCAAACTCCGCCAGCAGCGGTGGGATGGCGTTGGGCAGAATCTCTTTACGCACGATCCAGCCCAGCCCTTCGCCGCGTAGACGCGCCGCTTCGACATACTCCTGGCAGACAATCCCCTGCGCCACCAGACGTGCCAGACGATAGACGCGGGTGGCATCGAGCAAAGCAATGGTGCCAACCAGTACCGGAATTGAGGTGCCGAGCACCGACAACACGATCAGCGCCAGAATCAGAACCGGAATCGACATCAGCGTATCGACGATGCGCGTCAGCACCACATCCACCCAGCGGCCATAAATGGCGGCGGTGAAGCCGGTGAGAATGCCGATGACAAACGAAATGGCGGTGATTGCCAGTGCGATGGCGATGGTGGTACGCGCGCCAAACAGAATGCGCGACAACATGTCGCGGCCCAGGCTGTCAGTGCCAAGCGGCATGGCGCTGGAGGGCAGCATCCAGATATCGCCCACCTGCGCGGTTTCGCTGTGCGGTGCCAGCCAGGGCGCGAACAGCGCGGCAATCAGGTTCACGGCGATGATCGCCAGGCCAAGCATGGCGGAAATCGGCACCGTGCGGATTTTCAGTTTTTTCATCACTTACCTCGCATGGCGCAGACGTGGGTTACACCAGATCGCCAGCAAATCGGCGGCGGTGTTGAGCAGGATGTAGGTGCCGCCAAACAACAACCCGCAGGCCTGCACCACCGGCAGATCGCGCTTGGTCACGGCGTCCACCATCAATTGCCCAATGCCAGGATAGACAAACACCACTTCCACCAGAATCACCCCGACCACCAGATAGGCCAGGTTAAAGGCGATAACGTTGATGATCGGTGCCAGTGCGTTAGGCAGCGCGTGGCCGAGCACGATGCGCCAGCGTGACATGCCTTTTAGCAGGGCGGTTTCGATATAGCTGCTCGACATTACCGCGCCGACGGAGGCGCGCGTCATACGCAGCATATGCGCCAGCACCACCAGCACCAGCGTCAGCATCGGCAGGGTGCAGGCATACAGTCGCGAGAGCACACCGGCATCAGGATCGACCAGCGCCAGGCTGGGGAACCACGCCAGACGAATGGCGAAGAAAATCACCAGCACGTAACCCACGAAGAATTCCGGCACCGAAATACTCAGCAGCGTCAGCGAGTTGGCTAAGCGATCGAACCACGAACCACGCCATACCGCCGAGGCGATGCCGAGCAGCACCGCCAGCGGGATAGCAATGATGGCGGCATAACCGGCGAGGAACAGCGTATTCGCCAGGCGCGGCAGCAGCTCCGCGCTGATCGGCTGGTTGTTAGCCAGCGAGTTACCGAGATCGCCGTGCAGCACGCCACCCAGCCAGTGCAGGTAGCGCCAGATGGCCGGTTGGTCCAGGCCGAGCTGCGTGCGCAGCGCGGCGATGGTTTCCGGCGTACCGTTCTGCCCGAGAATCGCGCTGGCGACATCACCGGGCAGCAGTTCGGTGCCGACAAATATCAGCAGCGAAACCAGCCATAGCGTGAGCAGGCCCAGCAGCAGGCGATGTAAAATCTGCTTTTTCATTACGACTCCAGCCAAACGCGTTCTGCCAGGCGACCACCCATAAAGTTGAACATCGGATGCGGTTTCACGCCGCCCACTTTTTTGCTAGCCGCATCGAGGTAGTCACCAAACAGCGGGATCATCGCACCACCGTCATCGCTGGCGATTTGCTGCAATTCGCCATAGATTTCGGCGCGTTTTTGCTCATCCAGCAGCGAACGGGCCTGAATCAGCAGGCTGTCGAATTTCTCGTTCTTCCAGTGGGTATCGTTCCATTTGGCGGTGGATTGCCACGCGGTGGAGAACATCTGGTCTGCGGTCGGGCGTCCACCCCAGTAGCCCATGCTGAATGGCGCTTTCATCCACACGTCGTCCCAGTAGCTGTCGGAAGGCTGACGTTTGATGCTGACCTGAATCCCGGCCTGAGCGGCCTGGCCCTGGAATAGCGCTGCGGCATCGAGCGCACCGGCAAAGGCCGCATCGGAGGAGGAGAGTTCCACCGGCAGGCTGCTGAGTCCGGCCTTCTTCAGATAAAATTTGGCTTTATCAGCATCGTAAGCACGCTGCGGCAGCGCTTTGTTGAAGAAGCGATCGGTTTTCGGGATCGGATGGTCATTGCCGAGGGTGCCGTAACCACGCAGCACCGTTGCCAGCAGTTTTTCACGATCGATACCGTATTTGATCGCCATGCGCACATCGTTGTTATTGAACGGGGCAACACGACAATCCATCAGGAAGGTGAAGTGCTGGCCGCCAGACGAACGCACGATGTTCAGTGCCGGGCTGCGTTTCAGGAAATCAACGGTTTTGAAGTCCACGCGGTTGATGGCATGCACCTGGCCGGAAATCAGCGCGTTGGTACGTGCGGTGGCGTCGTTAATCACCAGCACTTCGACGGCGTCAACGAAGGCGCGATCCGGTTTCCAGTAGTTCGGGTTGCGTTTGAAGTAGGAACGCACGCCAGGCTGATACTGGTCGAATACAAAGCCGCCGGTGCCAATCGGGTGTTTCCAGTCGGTAAAGCCGTCCGGCACTACCACCAGATGATAATCCGCCAGCAGGTAAGGCAGGTCAGCGTTGCCGCTGTCGAGTTTTAGCGTGATTTCGTTATCGCCGCTTTTCTTCAGCTCGGTGATGCTTGCCAGCTGAGTTTTGATGGCGCTGCGTGACTGGTCGCCACGGTGCAGGTTGATGGAGTAGAGAATATCTTCCACCGTCATGGCCTTACCGTTATGGAAGGTGACGCCCTGACGTACTTTGAAGGTCCACTCCTGTGCGCCCGGCAGTGCGCTCCAGCTTTCCAGCAGTTCCGGGGTGGCTTTGTTGTTCTCATCGATTTCAATCAGGCCGTTCATCAGCATGTAAGCCTGGTTGAGCGGCACCCAGTCGCTATACAGCGTCGGGTCGAGCGAATCACTGGTGTTACCACCGGACATGCCAAGCTTCAGCACGCCGCCTTTTTTGGGCGTTGCTTCGGCGGCGAAACCGGAGAACGGGGAGAGCGATAATGCCGTGCCTGCACCAATCAGCGCGGCAGTATTGATAAATGAACGGCGGCTCAAATTTGCGCCCTGAAGATATTTGTTAAAGTTTTCCTGCTCGTCTTTCATTTATTTTTCTCCGTTGTTATTCACCCTGTTTTACTTATCTCATCCTGGGCCTTAGCGCAGTTATTTCTGATTTATATCAAAACCAATAAAACCTGATGTATGAGATTTTCGTATCAGACTATGCGAAAAACGCGCAGCAGAACACCCACAAAAAAGATAATTTCCCGATCACTGAGCAACACCAGGGAAAATGCATGTGGAACTGCATACGATAGTTGGGCTAATTGGCGTTTTTTGTTATTTACTGGCATACGCACTGGTTCAGTTGCGTAAATTGGTCATTGATTCAGACATTTATGCCTGTCTTAACATCGCGGGAGGCGTTTGCGGACTCTATTCATTGAGCCATGATTTTAATTTGGCAATGGTGATTTCCCAATCGATGTGGTTAATTTTTACGCTGGTTGGTATGCATTCTTCACATCGCCGACGCGGTGCAATTAAAAATAAACTTCCGCCTTTAGATCCCCAACAATAAACAAGGGAATTAATATCGCGGCTTTGCGTTTTTAGTTGTACCTTTAAATATAAGAAAAAGTTATGGTGAAGAGTTGAAAAGATAATTTGCCGTGCGAAGGGCGTCACAGAAATAATATTCTGTGGCGCTTTTTTATCGTGATGAGATTTCTGTCTGATGTTGGTGCTGTAGCCAGCTGATTACATGGCGCACAATCGGCTTGATATAGCGATCCTGCGGGGTGAGCAGAAAACATTTGCCGTTGGCGGCCAGTTTTCCGCCGTGAGCGGCCACCAGCTCGCCGCGATTGAGGTGATCCTGCACCAGACCTTCCCAGCCGAGCAGTATCCCGTCACCACGTAATGCGGACTGCACCAGAAACGGGTAGTTATTCGCTCGCCAGGTCTGGCGCGGCACAAAACTCAGTACGTTCTGCGAGGCAAACCAGTCGCTCCAGCCGGTCCATTCACGTTGCGGGTCATCCTGAATCAGCAGCATCTGGTGCAGCAACGATTCGGCGGAGGCGTCCGGGTCAAGGCGTGTCAGAAACGCCGGGGAGCACATCGGATAACAGATTTCGTCAAACAGCGGGCTGGCGTGAAAGCCCGGTGGCGGTTCGCGCAGATAGAAAATCGCCAGATCGAACTCCGACGAGCGCATATCCGCGAAGCTGTCGGAGATTTTCATCCGAATTTGCAGATTGGGCAGTTCGCGGTGCAGCTCCGAGAGGCGTGGTGCCAGCCACAATGACCCCATGGCGCTGGTGCAGGCGATAGTCACCTGAGGCAAACCATTCCAGCCCATCACTTCCGCTGTGGCGTGTGATAACGCGGAGAGCTGCTGGCGTACCTGCACTGCGTAAGCCTCACCACGTGGGGTGAGCAATACCCGGCGCTGGGTGCGGGTAAAAAGCTTGCAGCCCAGCATCTCCTCCAGCTGCAAAATCTGGCGGCTGGTGGCGCTTTGCGTCAGGTTGAGTTCTTCCGCCGCGCGCGAAATGTTGCCATAACGCGCGACACACTCGAAGGCGATCAGCGTGTTGAGCGGCGGTAAAGGTTCGATCTGCATCAATCAAGCCTCGGTGCTTGAGGGTCAGGCTTTCTCGACGTTATTCAGCGCCAGTGAAACCGCCAGGGTTTGCGCCAGGCACAGAGACGCCACCTGCGAGCGGAAGCCATCCACCTGCGCTTCACGTACCACAAAGCAGACATCGCTGAAGGCGGCCAGCGGGCTGACCTGGCTGTCGGTGATGGCGATCTGATGCGCACCCCGTTTGGCACCGAGTTCCACCAGTTCTACCGCTTCACGTGCATAAGGTGAGTAGCTGATGGCAATCACCACATCTTTGGGATTTACCATGCTCAGCTGCTCGGTGAACATTCCGCCGAGGCCGTCAATCAGGAAGGCGCGACGTTCCAGATGGCGCAGTGCGTACACCAGATATGACGCCACGCTGAAGGATCGACGCAGGCCGATAATGTAGATATTTTCTGCTTCATTTAGCAGCTTCACAGCTTTGTTGAGCTGCTCGGGATTAACCTGCATTGCCAGCTGCTGCAGCGCCTGGCTGTTGACCATGGTGAAGACATTCAGAATTTCGACCGGGCTTTCCGGTGAGCTGGCGCTGTCGTCGGTCGCGGTCTGACGGAACAGACGCGCGCGTTCGGTGTAGTTCACCGTTTCTTCCATCAGGTGCTGACGGAAAACCTGTTTCATTTCGTTGAAGCCACTAAATCCAAAGGCGTTGGCAAAACGGATCAGCGTGGAAGGGGGGACGTCGGCCTGCTGGGCGATCGAAGCGACCGTATCAAAGGCAATGCTGTTGCTGTTATCAAGAATATAGCGCGCTACCTGTTTCAGGCGTTTGCTCAGTGTTTCATAACGACGACGGATGTCGTCCTGTAACAAGGTCAATTGGGTGGGGTTATTGGTCATTACTTCGGCCCGCTAATAAGAATTATGGCTGGATAATGAGCGCTATAGTACCAGATGGATGGAAAATTTCATTTGTTTGACAGCATCGTGAAGGTTATTTCATCGGTTTATGAAACGCCTCACAAAATGCAGGGTGGTTAACGACATAATTTGTAGCGGCGCAATTTATTGCGCAATTCTGTGCACGCGGTTGGAAAACCCCGCGCGATAAATCGCGAAAACCTCGCGCGATAAATCGCGCCGCTACGTTCGTGCATTATGTGGGGACTGCTTTAGCTGCGCGCTGCGCGCCAGTACTCAATCAGCCGCAGGTAATTGCCTTTCACCGTCTCGATCAGCGCCTGATCATCCAGCTCGCCCTGTAACCATAGGCGTGATGGCTGGCCGAAAATGGTGCGACCCACCGCAAACCCTTTGACCCACGGAGCCTGGGCGGCGGCGGCGAAACCGGCTTTCAGTTTCTCTTCCGGTGCGTCGAGGCCGAGCAACAGAATGCCGCGACAGTGGGGATCCTGTTGTTCGATCAGGCGGCTTACTGCCTGCCAGGTCTCGGCGGATAATGGCGGCAGTTTCCACCAGTCCGGCTGGATGCCGAGACTGTAGAAATGGCTCAGCATATCGACGTAGTAAGATTCTTTCTTATCCGGATTGCTCTCCGGCAGAATCACTTCCAGCAGCAGTTCATGCCCGCTCTTATTACAGCCATTCCATACATCCAGAATCAGGTCATCCTGTTCTTTACGCATTTCGGCGCTGTCGTGCGGATGATAGAACACCAGGCATTTCACCACGTGTTCCTGCGGCCAGCTAACCAGCTGGGAGCCGATATTGCCGTGTTCGAGGCGTAACGGGCGTGAGCTGGGCAACTCAATCGGACGACCAATCCACCAGCCTTTGCCGGTGATGGCGTTCAGCGCTTTCTGGCCGTAAGTGGTGTCTGCCAGGATGCCGCTTTTGCTATCCAGACCCGCCTGTTGTGCCGCTTCTTCAGCTGCCTGCAACAACAGTAATTTCAGTTGTGGGATGCGGCTTTCATCGACACCTGCTTCGCGGGCCATATCGGCAAGTTGTTTGCGATGGTCGAAAGCGAACACGTTCAGCTCCGGCCACTGTTGGGTACGCGTGGTAACGCGATGCAGATGGTTGAGACGGGAATCCAGGTCGGGGCGCTTCACCGCGTTATCACGGCTGAGGAAGTCATCCAGCTCCTCTTTGGTCGGCATCGCCGGGGCACAGCCGTGACGTGACACCACCAGCGCACCACAGGCGTTGGCGTAGCGACAGGCCTGCTCCCAGCTTTCATCGTTCAGCCAGCCACGCAGCAGGCCTGACATAAAGGCATCGCCAGCACCCAGCACATTAAGCACTTCAACGCGCACGCCGCTATGCAGTTTGGTTTGCTCCCAGCTATCCGGGATATCCCCTTCAAACACCACACAACCCAGCGGGCCACGTTTACACACCAGGGTCGCCTGGCTGGCCTGACGCACATTTTTCAGCGCGGTCAGCGTATCGGTGCTGCCACCAGCGATATGAAACTCTTCTTCTGTTCCGACAATCAGATCGAAATAATGCACCACTTCCTGCAATTGTTTCGTCACCTGACTCGACTCAATGAAACGCGTTTCACCGTCGCCGAGTGAGGTCAGACCCCACAGCACCGGGCGGTAATCGATATCCAGCGCGGTGCGCAGGCCGTTACGTTTGGCGATATCCAGCGCTTTCAGCACCGCAGCACGGGTATGTGGGTGTGACAGATGCGTACCGGTTACCGCCACGGCGCGCGAGGAAGTAATGAAATCTTCATGGATATCTTCCGGCACCAGGCCCATATCGGCGCAGTTGTCGCGGTAAAAAATCAGCGGGAAGGTTTCTTCATCTTTAATGCCGAGGATCACCAGCGCCGTAAGACGATCTTTGTCCGTAATCAGTCCATCGGTGTTGCAGCCCACGTGCTGCAAGGTCTCACGCAGAAAGCGGCCATTATGCTCGTCCCCAACGCGTGCCAGCATGGCAGATTTCAGGCCCTGGATGGCCGTGCCATACGCCACGTTACCGGAAGATCCACCAAGATATTTGGCGAAGGTGCTCATATCTTCCAGTCGTGATCCAATTTGCTGACCGTAGAGGTCGACGGCGATGCGTCCGATACAAATCACATCAAGCCGCTTCTGTTGTGTACTCATACCTATGGTTTCCTTCTGTGATAAGCAGACACTGCGGGCTGCGTGGCCCGGTATCGGGCACTGTGCTTCCGGGTTCTCAAGGTGCCTGATTGGCTATGGTCGCAGTATGGGGAATAAAAATTCCAAATACAATATGAAATGAAATATCTGTCACGATTTTGTGAACCAGGTAAAACTCTTGTCAGTGTGCTAAACAGCGGATGGCGGAGCGATGAGTTTCACGGATACTCTGGCTTGTGAGCCAGCTCGCAGGAAATCACTGTGAAATAAAGGAAGCTACTGAAGTGAAATGAAATTTCGTTATTCCCCCAGCATGCTTCAAAGCTGTTCCACTTTGCCCGGTTTGTGGCCTGTCTCTGTGTCCGTTTCATCGCTGAATTTGATCTCCATCGCAAAATGAAATGTTTCTTCTGTAATCATATTTTATGGAAAAAATATTTGTTTATAATCGCCTCACGTTTCACTTATCCGCGGTCGCCATTTCCGGTGCGTTGACGTTAACCGCGTTGTACCTGGTCCGCAGGTACCAGCATGTAAAGGAAGATCATATGGGCACAATCAGATTAACCACGGCACAGGCGCTGGTGAAATTTCTCAATAACCAGTATCTGAACGTGGATGGCGTTGAAACCAGGTTCGTGAAAGGCATTTTCGCTATTTTTGGTCACGGTAATGTGCTGGGACTGGGACAGGCACTGGAGCAGGACAGCGGCGATCTGGTGGTACATCAGGGCCGTAATGAGCAGGGTATGGCGCATGCAGCCATCGGCTTTGCCAAGCAATCGCTGCGCCGCCAGATCATCGCCTGTACCTCGTCGGTCGGACCGGGCGCAGCCAATATGATCACCGCCGCTGCCACCGCAACGGCGAACCGTATCCCTTTACTGCTGCTGCCAGGCGATGTGTTCGCGACGCGCCAGCCGGACCCGGTGCTGCAACAGATCGAGCAGAGCCACGATCTCAGCATCAGCACCAACGATGCCTTCCGCGCCGTCAGCAAATACTGGGATCGCGTCAGCCGTCCTGAGCAACTGATGACCGCCTGTATCAATGCCATGCGCGTTCTGACCGATCCGGCGGAAACCGGTGCCGTCACTATCGCGTTGCCGCAGGATGTGCAGGGCGAAGCCTGGGACTTCCCGGAATATTTCTTCCAGAAGCGTGTGCATCGTCTTGATCGTCGTCTGCCAACCGCCGCTCAACTTGAAGAAGCCCTGGCGCTGATTGCGCGTAAGCACAAGCCGCTGATCGTCTGTGGGGGCGGCGTGAAGTATTCCGGCGCTGGTGAGGCGCTGCGCCAGTTTGCTGAGCGTTTCAATATTCCGTTTGCGGAAACCCAGGCCGGTAAAGGCACCATCATCTCTGATCATCCGCTGAACGTCGGTGGCGTGGGGGAAACCGGTTGTCTGGCCGCTAACCTGCTGGCGAAAGAGGCTGATCTGGTCATTGGGATCGGTACCCGTTACACCGACTTTACCACTGCCTCGAAATGGATTTTCCAGAACCCGGACGTCAGCTACCTCAATATTAACGTCAGCAATTTCGACAGTTACAAGCTGGATGCGGTGCAGCTGCTGGCCGATGCCCGTGAAGGCCTGACTGCGCTGGAACATGGCTTGCAGGGCTTTGAAAACCACTGGGGTGGCCAAATTGACCAGGCGCAGAGCAAGCTGCTGAAAGAAACCCAGCGCGTTTTTGCCGCGGTTTATAACACTGACGATTTCATCCCGGAAATCGCCGACCATATTGACCGTGAAGCGCTGTTTGCTGAATTCCAGCGCCTGACGCAATCGGTACTGACGCAGAGCAGCGTGCTGGGCACCTTAAACGAGCAACTCCCAAAGGATGCGGTGATTGTGGCTGCCGCGGGCAGTCTGCCGGGCGACCTGCAACGCGTGTGGCGCACCAAAGATTACAACTCGTACCACGTTGAATACGGTTACTCCTGCATGGGGTACGAGGTGAATGCGGCGCTGGGCGTGAAGCTGGCACAGCCGCAGCGCGAAGTCTACGCGATGGTGGGGGATGGCTCTTTTATGATGCTGCATTCCGAGCTGGTCACCTCGATTCAGGAAGGGGCGAAAATCAACGTTATCCTGCTGGATAACATGACCAACGGCTGCATCAACAACTTGCAAATGGAACACGGTATGGACAGTTTCACCACCGAGTTCCGCTTCCGCAACCCGGAAGGTGGCAAGCTGGATGGTGGCTTTGTACCGGTGGACTTCGCCGCGATTGCGGGTGGCTACGGCTGTAAAACCTATCGCGTCACCACGCTGGAGCAACTCAAGGATGCGTTGATTGACGCGCAGAAGCAGACGGTTTCGACCCTTATCGACATTAAAGTGCTGCCAAAAACCATGGTGCACAAATATTTCAGCTGGTGGCATGTGGGTGTGGCGCAAGCCTCCACTTCCGAGCGCACGCAAAAAGTGGCTGACAACCTTAACGCGCATATCGAACAGGCGCGTAAGTATTAATCTTCTGGCCGGTATTCTCCGGCCTTGTTTTACCCTTATCCGACTCTACAGGTGTAATTATGACGCTCAAACTCGGTGTTATCGGTACCGGTGCAATTGGTCAGGAACATATCCGTCGTTGCAACAACGTGCTGCAGGGCGCGAAGGTGGTGGCGGTTTCAGATATCAACGTTGAAGGTGCGCGTGCCGCGCTGCAACGTCTGAATATTGAGGCTGAGGTGTATCAGGATGGCCATCAGGTCATCAACTCACCGAATGTTGATGCGGTGCTCGTCACCTCGTGGGACCCGACGCATGAAGAGTTCACCCTGGCGGCGATTGCCGCGGGTAAGCCGGTATTCTGCGAAAAGCCGCTGGCGCTGACCGCTGACGGCTGTCGTCGCATCGTTGATGCGGAAGTGAAACACGGTAAGCGTCTGGTTCAGGTTGGTTTTATGCGCCCGTACGATTCAGGCTATCGCGCGCTGAAAAAGGTGATTACCGACGGCGAAATCGGTGAACCGCTGATGCTGCACTGCGCGCATCGCAACCAGAGCGTGGGCGAGAACTACACCACCGACATGGCAATCACCAATACCCTGATTCACGAGCTGGATGTGCTGCGCTGGCTGACCGAAGACGATTACAAAAGCGTGCAGGTGGTGTTCCCGCGCGTGACGTCGAAATCGCACGCGAAACTGAAAGACCCGCAAATCGTCCTGTTTGAAACGCAGAAAGGGATCCGCATTGACGTGGAAATCTTCGTTAACTGCGCTTATGGCTACGACATTCAATGCGAAGTGGTGGGAGAAGAGGGCATCGCGAAGCTGCCGGAACCTTCTGCGATTCAGATGCGCAAAAATGCCCGCCTTGGCAATGCCATTCTGACTGACTGGAAAGATCGCTTTATCGATGCGTATGACGTGGAACTGCAGGCATTTATTAACGACGTCAAAGCCGGACAGCTGACCGGACCTTCCGCATGGGATGGCTTTGCTGCCTCGGTGGCGGCGGATGCCTGCCTGAAGGCGCAGAACAGTGGTGCCATTGAGCCGGTTGAAATGCCGCCGCGCCCGACTTTCTATAACAAATAATCAGGGCTTCCCATGAACAAAGACAATGTAAGACTGGCGATTGCGCCGATCGGCTGGACCAACGATGACATGCCGGAACTCGGTAGCGAGAACACGTTCCAGCAGACTGTCAGTGAAATGGCGCTGGCAGGCTTTAGCGGCAGCGAAGTGGGCAGCAAATATCCGCGCGATCCGGCGGTGCTCAAGCCGATGCTGGATATCCGTGGCATACAGATCTGCAACGCCTGGTTTAGTACCTTCTTCGCCAACGGCGAAAAAGCGAAAACCATCGACGAATTTACCAACCACATGAATTTCCTGCATGCCATGGGCGCGCGCGTGATTGGTTGCTCTGAGCAGAGCAAAAGTATTCAGGGCACCACCCTGCCGGTGCTGGAACAGAAACCCATTTTCAGCGATGAAGAGTGGCGTCTGACAGCAGAAGGCTACAACGAGCTGGCTGAGATCGCCGCGCAGAAAGGGATGCGCGTCTGCCTGCATCATCATATGGGCACCGCGATCCAGACACCGGCCGAGATCGACCGTTTTATGGCATACACCAATGAGAACGTGGGCCTGTTGTATGACACCGGCCATATTTATTATTCCGAGGGTTCGCAGCAGGCGATGCTGGATGTGCTGACCCAGTACCTGCCGCGTATTTTCCACGTGCATTTGAAAGATGTCCGCGACAGCGTGGTGGCGGAAGTCCGTAAAAATTCACTGTCCTTCCTCGACGGCGTGAAAAAAGGCACCTTCACCGTTCCGGGTGATGGCGTGATTGATTTCAAACCGGTGTTCAAAATCCTCGATGATTTTGGCTATAAAGGCTGGATGGTGGTTGAAGCAGAGCAGGACCCGGCGCTGGCGAACCCATTTGAATATGCGGTGAAAGCGCGGAAATATATTCGCGAAAATACCGGGTTGTAAGAGAAAATACGCGCCGCTACCGGCCGCACCAGACCGTAGCGGCGCGATTTATCGCGCGGGTTTAAGTTCTACTGAGCAATATGTACGCGTTTTTTAATATCTTTAAGAAATAGCGTGATAGTAAACGTCATTATTACCAGCAGTGACCAGGCTCCCCACTTGCCAACATGCACCGTCGCCCAGGTACCAATTTGATTCGGATATTGCCAGACGCCGAAAAAAGTTCCTAAGTTTTCTGCCAGCCAGATAAAAAATCCTATCAACACAAAGGTCAGCAACAGCGGCATACGATATGGCTTTGAGTTCATCCCAACTTTCCAGCCTGGTAGTGACCATAATGAATTGGATAGCCAGCGCGATAATCAATAAGACATCGTACCGGGGCAAGGCAAATTAAATACAAAAAGGCTGTTATCCTTTTGCAGGATAACAGCCTTTTATCTGGCTGGAAGCTAACTTACGACGCCAGCGACAACGTCGGTTTTTGACGGTGGGTCGCCAGCCATTCACGAATACGCGCCTGTTCGGCATCGTTCAGCCACATGCCCTGTTTGGTACGACGCCAGATAGCATCGTCCAGTTCATACACCCATTCGTGTTTCACCAGGTAACGCAGTTCGGCTTCATAGAATTCATGGCCGAAGTTCTCACCGAGATCGGCGAGGCTCTGTGCGCCTTCCAGCAGCACTTCAGTGTTGCTGCCATAAGTGCGGGCGAAATGGCGTGCCATGCCTTCGCTGATAAACGGATAACGGCGACGCAGATTGGCCGCGTAATCCTCGCGTGAACCGGCGATATTGCCACCCGGCAGTACGGTGTTTTTGGTCCAGGCCGGACCGGCGTTCGGGTAATATTTCGCCAGTTTCTCCAGCGCGTGTTCCGCCAGCTTACGGTAAGTCGTCAGCTTACCGCCAAATACTGACAGCAACGGTGCCTGACCATTATCGTCATGCACATCCAGCGTGTAATCACGGGTAATCGCCTGCGGTGAGTCGGACTCGTCATCACACAGTGGGCGCACGCCGGAATAGGTCCAGACGATATCTTCGCTGGTCAGTTGTTTTTTGAAGTGTGCGTTGTACACCTTCAGCAGATAGCTGATTTCGTTATCATCGATTTTCACCTCTTTCGGATCGCCTTTATATTCGACGTCAGTGGTGCCGATGATGGAGAACTCATCCATCCACGGAATAACAAATACGATACGGTGATCTTCGTTCTGCAGAATATAGGCCTGCTTTTCACGATGTACGCGCGGCACCACAATATGGCTGCCTTTGATCAGACGGATGCCATACGGGGATTTCAGCTTCAGGCCATCGTCGAAGAACTGTTTGACCCATGGACCGGCCGCATTCACCAGACCTTTGGCACGCCAGGTGTAGGTTTTACCGGTATCAATATCTTCCGCTTCGACCATCCACAGGCCACTTTCACGCCAGGCGCGGGTCACGCGGGTACGGGTGCGGACTTCGCCACCCTGTTTCACCACTTCCTGGGCATTGAGGACTACCATGCGCGCATCGTCCACCCAGCAGTCTGAATATTCGAATCCGCGCGTGATTTCAGACTTAAGTGCCGAATCCGCGCCAAAACGCAGGCCTTTACTGCTCGGCAGACTGGTGCGTTTGCCGAGATGGTCGTACATAAACAGCCCCATGCGGATCATCCACGCCGGGCGCAAATGCGGGCGGTGCGGCAGACGGAAGCGCATCGGGAAGGCAATGTGCGGTGCCATTTTCAGTAGCACTTCACGTTCCGCCAGGGCTTCGCCCACCAGGCGAAATTCGTAGTGTTCCAGGTAGCGCAGGCCACCGTGGATCAGTTTGGAACTGGCAGAGGAGGTTGCACAGGCCAAATCCCGCGCCTCCAGCATCAGCACCGACAGTCCGCGTCCTGCAGCGTCCACTGCAATGCCGGCACCGTTGATGCCGCCGCCGATAACGATCAGGTCTTTGGTTTCCACGTCATCTCCTCCGATGTTCGGAATAGTTCTTAAATGTTCGTTTTCGAGCATAATGATAATCGGAAACCAACATCGATGCCAGCGGTTAACCTAATAAAAACATCTTTGCGTGATACAGCTAACATTCCGGCAGGAAAAAAAACACAAAGCCACACTCTTTATCAGGTTATGGCGCTGACAACTCAGGGTAAACTAGGCGTCAATTGTGACGATGTGATGAGAGACACCATGGAAAATTTCGAATGTATTAACGTTCTGCAAGCTCAGGAGCATCTGGCACAAGGTGCCCAGCTGGTGGACATCCGCGACCTGCAAAGCTTCTCCCTGGGCCATGCTGCCGGTGCGCAGCATCTGTCGAATGACAACCTTGCCGACTTTATCAGTCAGGCGAAACTCGACCAGCCCGTTCTGGTGATGTGCTACCACGGTAACAGCAGTAAAGGTGCCGCGCAGTTCCTGTTAGGGCAGGGATTTAGTGCGGCATACAGTATTGATGGGGGATTTGACGCCTGGCGCGCGGCGTTTCCGGCTCAGGTAGCCACTGGCTCAATGTGAGCGTACATAAAAGGAAGGAGAGCACCGCATGATGCGCATTACCCAGTTCAATAATCCGCGCATGGCTCAGGCGTTTGTTGATTATATGGCGTCGCGCGGCGTCAGGCTGACGATTGAGCGTGAAAGCCATTTCGTCATTCTGCTGGAAGATGAAAGCAAACTGGATATGGTCGAAAACGAGCTCGCACAGTTCGTTCGTGATCCCAACCACCCCCGTTATCAGGCTGCCAGCTGGCATACCGGCAGTACTGAGAGCGGCTTGCGCTATGAGCGCAGCAATATCTGGGCGAACATTCGCGAACGCGCGGGTCCGCTCACCATGACCATGATGATTGCCTGTGTGGCGGTGTTTATCCTGATGCAGATTGTCGGTGATGAAACCGTGCTCGGCTGGCTGGGCTGGCCCGATGGCCCGGAGCAATATTTCCAGGTATGGCGCTGGTTTAGCCATGCGCTGCTGCATTTTTCCCTGCTGCATATTCTGTTCAACCTGATGTGGTGGTGGTACCTCGGCGGAGCGGTAGAAAAGCGTCTTGGCAGCGGTAAGTTATTTGTGATTATGCTCATTTCCGCACTTCTCACCGGCTGGATGCAGGCTAAATTCAGTGGCGCACTGTTTGGTGGTCTGTCGGGCGTGGTGTACGCGCTGATGGGTTATTGCTGGCTGCGCGGCGAGCGCGATCCTGAAAGTGGGATTTATCTTGAGCGCGGTTTGATGGGTTTCGCTATTGTATGGTTGATTATTGGCTGGTACGGCGCATTTGGTTTGTCGATTGCCAATGCGGCACACGTCACTGGCCTTCTGGTTGGGTTGGCGATGGCGTTTGTCGATACGCGTTCGAGCGCGCTGCGCCGCTAGCACCAAAAAAGAAGAAGATCGCGGCATGCAGCCGTGAACAGGAGAGAGATGTGAAGCAGACGCAACGTCATGACGCCATTATCGATCTGGTCCGGCGTCAGGGATATGTCAGCACGGAAGAGCTGGTGGATCATTTTGAGGTCAGCCCGCAAACCATCCGGCGCGATCTGAACGATCTGGCCGATCAGAACAAAATTCAGCGTCATCACGGCGGCGCCGCGCTGCCATCCAGTTCAGAAAACACCGCCTGGCAGGACCGCAAAATGATGTGGTCGGCGGAAAAAGCGCGCATTGCGGCGCGCGTCGCCAGCCAGATCCCTGATGGCGCGACCTTGTTTATCGATATCGGGACCACGCCGGAAGCGGTAGCCCACGCGTTGATGAACCATAGCAATCTGCGTGTGGTCACCAATAACCTCAACGTGGCGATGTTGCTAATGGCGAAGCCTGATTTCCGCGTCATCATCGCTGGTGGTGAAGTCCGCACCCGCGATGGCGGTATCATGGGGGAAGCCACTCTCGACTTTATCTCCCAGTTCCGCCTTGATTACGGCATTCTTGGTATCAGCGGTATTGATATGGATGGCTCGCTGCTGGAGTTCGATTACCACGAAGTGCGTACCAAACGCGCCATCATTGAAAACTCACGCTGCGTGATGCTGGTGGTGGATCACTCGAAATTTGGCCGCAACGCTATGGTCAATCTGGGCAGCATGAGTCTGATCGACTATCTGTACACTGACCTCGTACCGCCCGCCAGCGTGATGAAAGTGATTGAGCAGCACGAAGTCCAGCTCGAACTCTGCTAAATCCTCCAGCCAGGCGGGCTTTTTTTCTCTCCCGCCTTGTTTTTCTGTCGCTTTTTTCTCCTGCCCCGTCTTTACTTATCCATTCAGGCCTTCCATGGCCCTGCGCTCCCCAATTTCGCTTAACCGTTACCGGATTCGGAAGGGATTGATATGTCGCAACAAAAATTCAATAAAGCGCGCTTTGACGCCGCTCTCACTCGCCAGTGGCAATATCTTGGTCTTTCTTCAGCACAACAAATGACGCCGCATCAGTGGTGGCAGGCGCTGAGCGCTGCGTTGGCGGAGTTGCTGGCAACGCAGCCCCCGCTGATGCCGCGCAAAGGCCAGCGCCACGTCAATTATTTATCGATGGAGTTTTTGATAGGGCGTCTGACGGGCAACAACCTGATGAACCTCGGCTGGTACGACGATGTTCAGGCTGCGCTGGCATCGCATCAGGTTTCCCTGAGCGAGTTGCTGGAAGAAGAGATCGATCCGGCGCTCGGTAATGGCGGGCTGGGGCGCTTAGCCGCCTGTTATATGGATTCGATGGCCACTGTCGGCCAGGCGGCGATGGGGCATGGCCTGAATTATCAATATGGTTTGTTTCGCCAGTCGTTTGATGACGGCCAGCAAAAAGAAGCGCCGGATGACTGGCAACGTGATCGTCACCCATGGTTCCGGCATAACGCGGCGCACGATGTGCAGGTGGGGATGGGCGGTAAAGTCGTCAAAACCGAGGGCGGGGGTTTTTACTGGCAACCCGATTTCTGGCTGAAAGGTGAGGCCTGGGATTTACCGGTGGTGGGCTATCGTAATGGCGTCACCCTGCCGCTGCGACTGTGGAAAGCCACCAGCGACCATCCGTTTGATCTCAGCCTGTTTAATGACGGTAAATTTCTTCAGTCCGAGCAGCCGGGTATCGAGGCGGCAAAACTCACCAAGGTGCTGTATCCCAACGACAATCATCAGGAAGGGAAGCGCCTGCGTCTGATGCAGCAATATTTCCAGTGCGCCTGCGCGGTGGGGGATATTTTGCGGCGTCACCATCTGGCCGGGCGTTCCGTGCATGAGCTGCCGGATTATGAAGTCATTCAGCTGAATGACACCCATCCGACCATCGCCATTCCTGAGATGCTGCGCCTGTTGCTGGATGAGCATCAGCTGAGCTGGGATGATGCCTGGCACATCACCAGTCGTGTTTTTGCCTATACCAACCATACGCTGATGCCGGAAGCGCTGGAGCGCTGGGACGAGCGCCTGGTGCGCAGCTTGCTGCCGCGACATATGTTAATTATCCGCGAAATTAATCGCCGTCTGAAGAAGCTGGTGCAGCGACAATGGCCGGATGATGAGGCGGTGTGGCACAAGCTGGCCGTGGTGGCGGATGGCCAGGTACGCATGGCGAACCTGTGTGTGGTCAGCGGTTTTGCCGTCAACGGTGTGGCGGCGCTGCATTCTGAGCTGGTGGTCAACGATCTGTTCCCGGAATATCACCAGCTGTGGCCGAAGAAGTTCCACAACGTCACCAACGGCATCACACCGCGTCGCTGGCTGCAACAATGTAATCCACGTCTGTCGGCGCTGCTCGACGAAACCTTGCAGGTTGAATGGGCCAACAATCTCGACGCATTGAAAGCGCTGGAACCCTTTGCGACGAAAAAAGCCTTTCGCCAGAAGTACCGCAAAATCAAGCAGGCCAACAAACAACAGCTGACGGAGTATATCCATCAGGTGACCGGCATTCAGGTGAACCCCGAGGCATTGTTTGATGTGCAGATCAAACGTCTGCATGAATACAAGCGCCAGCACCTCAGCCTGCTGCACATTCTCCATTGTTACCGCCAGCTGCGGGACGATCCGCACAACCCGGACTTCGTGCCGCGGGTGTTCCTGTTTGGGGCCAAAGCGGCACCGGGGTATTACCTGGCGAAAAACATCATCTATGCCATCAATAAAGTGGCTCAAGTGGTCAACAACGACCCGAAAGTGGGGGATAAGCTGAAGGTGGTGTTTATCCCGGACTACCGTATTACCGCCGCTGAGCTAATGATCCCGGCGGCGGATCTCTCCGAGCAAATCTCCACGGCCGGATATGAAGCCTCCGGCACCGGCAATATGAAGCTGGCGCTGAATGGGGCGCTCACCATCGGCACGCTGGACGGGGCTAACGTGGAGATTGCGGCGGAAGTCGGCGCGGAAAATATCTTTATCTTTGGCCATACCGTGGATGAAGTGAAAGCGCTGAAAGCGGAAGGGTATCACCCGAAAAAGCTGCGCAAGGCCAATAAACATCTCGATGGCCTGCTGAAAGAGCTGGAGAGAGGCAAATTCAGCGATGGTGATAAACATGCCTTTGATCTGCTGCTCGACAGCCTGACGAAAAATGGCGACCCTTGGCTGGTGCTGGCTGATTTTGATGCTTATATCGCGGCACAGCAGCAGGTGGAAGCGCTGTGGAAAGATCAGGAAGCCTGGACCAAAGCGGCCATCCTTAATACGGCGCGCACCGGAATGTTTAGTTCTGACCGTTCGATTCGTGATTACCAGAAACGCATCTGGCAGGCGAAGCGGTAAAATCGGAGAAACCATGACGCTAAGCAAACTGGATCAGGCGGCACAAGACGCCGGTATCGCGTTACGTTTTATCAACGCCAAAGGCGAACCGGCAACCATCAGTGATGATACCAAACGCGCGTTGCTTGAGGTGATGGCGACTCCGGCGGGCAAAACGCCGCCGCTGCCACCGGTGCAGGTGTTTTCCGGTCGGGCCAAACGCCAGTTGGTGCCACAGGGAAACGGTGAATTCAGCTGGCAACTGATATCCGAACAGGGAAAACAGTGGCAGGGCAGCGTGCAGGGCGGTGAGGTGTTGCGCCTGCCGCCGCGTCTGCCGCAAGGCTATCACCAGCTGACCCTGCGCAAAGGCCGCCAGCAGTGGCTGACACGCATCATCCTCGCACCACGTCGTTGTTATTTGCCTGCACCGCTGGAGCAGGGAGAAAAACGCTGGGGGGCGCTGGTGCAGCTGTATACACTGCGCTCCGACCAAAACTGGGGGATCGGCGATTTTGGCGATCTGGAGCGGATGCTGGAACAAGTGGCTGCGCAGGGCGGTGATTTCGTCGGCCTTAATCCTTTGCATGCGCTTTATCCTGCACAGCCGGAGATGGCCAGCCCCTACAGTCCTACCTCGCGTTACTGGCTGAATGTGCTGTATATCGATGTCAGCCAGCTGGAGGATTTCCAGCGTAGCAGCGCGGCACAACGCTGGTGGAAAAGTGGCAAAACCCGCCGGGCACTGGAGCAAGCCCGTGCCAGTGACTGGGTGGATTACCGCGCGGTAGCGGAGCTTAAAATCCATGCGCTGCGTCTCGCCTGGCAGACGTTCCGTCAGCATGACAGGCACGAATTTCAGCAGTTTATGGTGCAAGGTGGCGAACACCTGCGCTATCAGGCGGCGTTTGACGGTATTCAGGCTGAACGCTGTGCAGAGGATCAACAGACGTGGGGCTGGACCGGCTGGCCGGAAGGCTGGCGCAACGCACAGTTGCCGGAAGTACAGCAGTGGTGCGCACAGCATGAGGACGAGATTCAGTTCTGGAGCTGGTTGCAGTTTCTGGCACAGCAGCAGTTTGCCAGCTGCTGGCAACGGAGCCAGCAGCTGGGTATGACGGTGGGACTGTATCGCGATCTGGCAGTCGGTGTGGCGCAGGGGAGTGCGGAAACCTGGCAGGATCCGCAACTCTACAAGCTGCGTGCCTCGGTTGGCGCACCGCCGGATCGCCTTGGCCCGCTTGGGCAAAACTGGTCGCTGCCGCCGCTCGATCCCCATGTGATGCGCGCGCGCGGCTACCAGCCGTTTATTGATCTGTTGCGCGCGAATATGCGCGATTGTGGCGCGTTACGTATCGATCATGTGATGGGACTGCTGCGTTTGTGGTGGATCCCTTATGGGGAGACGGCGGATAAAGGCGCGTACGTCGCCTATCCGGTACAGGATCTGCTGGCGATCCTCGCTCTGGAGAGTCAGCGCCATCGCTGCATGGTGATCGGTGAAGATCTCGGGACGGTGCCCAAAGAAATTGTCAGCCTGCTGCGCAACAGCGGCATTTTTTCCTGGAAGGTGCTGTGGTTTGAGCAACACCACGATGAAAGCTACCGTCTGCCTGCCGAGTATCCGCGCCAGTCTATCGCCAGCGCCAGCACCCATGACCTGCCCACGCTGACCGGGTTCTGGGAGGCAGGTGATTTGTTGCTGGGAAATGAACTCGGGCTGTATCCCGGCGAAAGCGTGCTGCGATCCCTGCAACAGCAGCGGGCAAAGCAGAAGCAGGCACTGCTGGATGCGTTGCATCAGGCGGGTGCGTTAGCGGCGCGTAGCGCTAAGCAGGCAACGAAACTTGCGATGTCACCCACGCTCAATCTGGCGATTCACCGTTTTCTTGCCGCGACCGAGAGCGCGCTGCTGGGCCTGCAACCGGAAGACTGGTTGGCTATGGACTCACCGGTGAATGTGCCGGGCACGGTTGAACAATATCCCAACTGGCGACGTAAACTCAGCGTCACGCTGGAAACGATGTTTGCGGATGGGGAAGTGCAGCGGTTACTGAAGGCAGTGAGCGCCGGGCGCCGGGGGAAATAAGACGCGCGACAGCGTCGGGTCGCTGTCGCGCGCAAAGAATCAGTAGTAGGAGTGCTCGCCGCGCTGATGCTCGGTGAGATCGCGCACGCCTTTCAATTCCGGGAAGGCTGCCAGCAGCTCTTTCTCGATACCGTCTTTCAGGGTCACGTCAATCATCGAACAACCGTTGCAGCCGCCGCCAAATTGCAGAATGGCATATCCGTCATCGGTGATTTCCATCAGCGAAACGCGACCACCGTGACCCGCCAGCTGAGGGTTAATCTGCGCCTGCAGCAGATACTCAACACGTTCCACCATCGGTGCATCGTCAGAGACTTTACGCATCTTGGCGTTCGGCGCTTTCAGCGTCAGCTGGGAACCGAGGTTATCGGTGACAAAATCGATCTCCGCGTCTTCCAGGTAGGGAGCGCTCAGCTCGTCAACATAGGCTGACAGCTTTTCAAACTTCAGCTCGGTATCAGTCGCTTCCACGGCATCGGGTGGACAATAAGACACGCCGCACTCGGCGGTTGGCGTACCCGGATTGATAACGAATACGCGAATTTGGGTGCCATCTTCCTGTTTTGAGAGAAGTTTTGAGAAGTGCTCTTGCGCAGTATCAGTAATACGGATCATGGCGATTGCTCAATAGTTGACTAATTTAGTTGGTTATAATACGCCCAACGCCGACGCTCTACAAGGTACGGCACAGGCATCCAATCTGTACGCTGGCAGCGCCCGCTGCCTGCAACATGCGGCTGATTTCCGCCACTGTGCTGCCGGTGGTCACCACATCGTCGATAAGCAGGATATGGCGTCCACGCAGCGGGATTTCAAGGCAAAATGCCCCACGCAGGTTCTTCCTGCGTGCCGAAGCGCTCAATACATGCTGTATCGCCGCTTTGCGTACCCGGCGTACGCCATCCACATAATCGCAGCCCAGCCAGTGTGCCAAAGGTTGTGCCAGCAGCGCCGCCTGATTGTAGCCACGCTGCCAGTGACGGCGCGGGTGCAGGGGGACGCTGAGAATGATATCCGGGTAAGGCAATGCATAACGCCGCCGCATGGCTAACCACTTTAGCAAAAGCAGCCGCGCCAGCATCACCCTGAGTGCGGTAGCGCGGGAAAACTTCAGCTGTTGCACCCAGTGGCTGAGCGGGGGTTGATAGTCGCTGACGCAAATCAGGTACTGCCACGGTGGAGGACGTTGCAGGCAACGGCCACAGGGTTGATCGGCACGCGCGGCTAAGCCACAGCATGGACAAAGTTCCGGTAACGCAGGCAACAGGCGCAAACAGCTGCTGCACAGGCCATGCTGCGCCAGCCGTAGCGGCAGACGGCATAGCCAACACAGGGCAGGGATTGATAGCATAGCGACCTCCTTTTCACTTTCAGGATAGTAACCGATGAGTTCGCTCTACTGGCACACCACAGGCACGGGAGATCGCGATCTTGTGCTGCTGCACGGCTGGGGATTGAATGCCGAAGTGTGGCAAAACATCATTCCGCGACTCAGCCCGCATTTTCGTTTGCATCTGGTTGATCTGCCGGGTTTTGGCCGCAGTCAGGGCTTTGGCGCATTGACGCTGCCCGCCATGGCACAACAACTGGTGGCACATCTGCCCGAACGCAGCCTGCTGCTGGGCTGGTCGCTGGGCGGGCTGGTCGCCAGCCAGCTGGCACTCACTCAGCCGGAACGCGTGAGTGGGTTGATTAGCGTTGCCTCTTCGCCCCGTTTTACCGCCAGCGATGAATGGGTGGGTATCAAACCCGAAACCCTGCACGGTTTTCAGCAGCAGCTGAGTAACGATTTCCAGCGCACCGTAGAACGCTTTCTGGCCTTGCAGACGCTGGGCACAGAAAGCGCCCGTCAGGATGCACGTCAGCTAAAAGAAATCGTCCTGTCGCAGCCGATGCCCTCCGTGGCGGTGCTGGAAGGGGGGCTGGAAATTCTGCGCCACAGCGATTTACGTAGCGCGCTGGATGATCTCAGGCTGCCGTTTCTGCGACTGTATGGTTATCTGGATGGCCTGGTACCGCGCCGTATCGCGGCAGAACTGGATACCCGCTGGCCGCACTCTCCCTCAGTCGTGATGGATAAAGCGGCCCATGCGCCGTTCATTTCCCATCCCGATGCATTTTGTCAGCATATTCTTACCTTTAGCGACTCCCTGCCGCGCTAACTGGCAATTCTCCCGGGAAGGTCAATACTTTCCGGGTAAGCAAAACGGCTTTACCTCTGAAATGAATCTTCTGCTTACATCTCAGCAACTCCAATAATAAGTGAGGGTACAAGATGAAAGTTATTAACATGGTTGTGGCGGCAATGGTAATGGGGGCAGTTTCTTTCTCGGCATTGGCGGCCAAAGAGGTCACCAAAGAACAAGTCAAAGAATGGAATCTGAAAAAAATTGGTACGGTGAACACCACGGCAGAAACCACTTCACCAATGGACGCTAAAGCAGAGCTGTCGAAACTGGCGGATGAAAAAGGTGGGGAATATTATCTGATCATTGCGGGCCGTGAACACGGTAAGTTCAGCGGCGTAGCGGACGTTTATAAGAAGTAATCAGCCACGTAGCCACATAAATTGCCAGGCGACCAGTCTGACAGGCTGGCCGCCATCAATCTTCTCACCGCTGATCAAATCGTGAAAATGTCGCGCCTGCGGCAATGTCGTTTCAACCTCGCGACTGCTGAGATTAAACACGCAAAGTAAACCTTCCTGGCTGTCAGGCTTATGACGGCGCAGCACCAGCAAGGCGTTATCGCTATCGAACAGCGTCATCGGGTTGTCCGGATGGAAGGCTGGCTGGCGTATGCGTAATTGAATCAGCGCGCTGAGGCGTTCAAACACTTGCTGACGCAGCGCATTGCCGCCACTCAGGAACTGCTCCATCTCACGTAAGCTGTATTTCTCACGATTAATGGCGCGGTTGTGTCCGGCAGCGCGCACCCCTTCATTGTCGTTACGCGAGCCGAGGATGCTTTGAATGTAGATCGCGGGCACCCCGGGAAAGACCAGCAGGATGGCATGGGCCAGCAGAAAACGGCGCAGTCGCGTGTGGTCATCGTCATCCTGGAGATTTAACGCATCAAGATAGGTGACGTTGATTTCATACGGGCTGGTGGTGCCGTCCGGATTGTTTTTGTAGGACACCAGCGCGCCTTCCAGCGCCAGATCGCGCACCAACGCCACAATCTCCACCTCAGATAAAATACCGCGTGCCGGATTGAGGCCAATGCCGTCATGCGAGGCGAGAAAGTTAAAAAAGGTGGTGTCATTGCTGCTGAGATCCAGCGAGCTGGCCCACTGGCGCAGCGCGCGCCCGGAGCCGGAATGAATGGCGTGCAGCACCAGCGGCGGCAGCGAAAACTGGTACACCATCTGCGCCTCGTCGTGACCATTGCCAAAATAGCCGATGTTGTCTTTATGCGGCACGTTGGTTTCGGTGACGATGACTGTCCCCGGTGCGACCACATTGGCAATGGCGCGGAACAGCTTCACCAGCTGATGGGTTTTTGGCAGATGAATGCAGTTCGTCCCCGGCGTTTTCCACATATAGCCCACCGCATCCAGCCGGACATAGTCGGCTCCTTTCTTCAGGTAATCGAGCAGCACGTTGACCATGCGGATCAGCACTTCCGGGTTGGCGAAGTTGAGATCGATTTGATCGGCGCTGAAGGTGGTCCAGATAAAACGCGTTGCACCATCGGCCATGGTGAACGGCGTCAGCAGTGGTGATGTGCGTGGGCGGGTCACGGCACTGAGATCGGTCGCGGGCGGCATACTGATAAAAAAGTCATCCCAACCGGGGTCCTGCGCCAGAAAATGACGAAACCAGGCGCTATGTGCGGACATATGGTTACAGACGAAATCGAACATCAGCCGGGTATGGGTATGCAGTGCGGCCACATCCTGCCAGTCGCCACAAATCGGGTTGACCTGGTGATAGTCGATGACCGAAAAACCATCGTCCGAGGAGTAGGGAAAAAACGGCAGCAGGTGGACCAACGAAAAGGTGCCTTGCAGATGTTGCTGGTAAAAGCGGGAGAAGGTGGCAAGCGTGGGCACTTCCGGCTCACGAAACTGATCGGCATAGGTGATCAGCACCACATCCTTTTCATCCCAGTGCGGTTTGCGCGGGATTTTGACGGTATCACGTGCGGCGCGAATATGGGAAAGCAGACGCTCACGGGCCGCCACGGGGAAGGTGCCTGCATAAATCTCATCAAGTAAGGCGTTGATAATATCCATCAGATCGCTGTGCCACGCGGAAGGTCATTTTTTCACACGGATTTTTTCAGCGTAGCTGGATGAGGAGATTTATCAACCTGATGTGCGCGGTGACCAGGCAGCCACCGCGCATTTCAGGGCAGGTTGTTAGCGTTTTTTACCGAAGGCAGCGGCCAGCGCATCACCCATCGCGCTGTTACCGGCAGGCTGGCTGGCAGGTTTTGCCCGGCCTTTGTTCGCCTGTGCCGGGCGCGCCGACTCTTTACCCGCATTGCGGTTACCACCGCCGCGTACGTTGCTCTCACCCGGTTGTTCGTCCAGACGCATGGTGAGTGCGATGCGCTTACGTTGCAGATCGACTTCCATCACTTTGACTTTGACGATATCCCCGGCTTTCACCACCTGATGCGGGTCTTCGACAAACTTATCCGACAGCGATGAAATGTGAACCAGGCCATCCTGATGCACACCTATATCGACAAAAGCCCCAAAGTTGGTCACGTTGGTGACAGCCCCTTCCAGAATCATCCCTGGCAGCAGATCGTTGAGCGTTTCCACGCCCTCGGCGAACTGGGCGGTTTTGAACTCGGGACGCGGGTCACGGCCCGGCTTTTCCAGCTCTTTGATGATGTCGGTGACGGTGGGCAGACCAAAACGCTCATCGGTGAAATCACGCGCGTTGAGGTTACGCAGGCTGCCAGGATTGCCCATCAACTCATTCAGCGCCTGTTCGGTGGCGGCCAGAATGCGCTCAACCACCGGGTAGGCTTCCGGGTGCACGGTGGAGGCATCCAGCGGGTTGTCGCCGTGGTTGATGCGCAGGAAGCCCGCACACTGTTCAAAGGCTTTGGGGCCAAGACGGCTGACTTTCAGCAGTTGCTGACGGTTCTGGAAACGGCCATTCTCGTCACGCCAGCTGACAATGTTCTGCGCCATCATACGGGTCAGGCCCGCGACGCGCGTCAGCAGCGCAACCGAGGCGGTGTTGAGATCAACACCAACGGCGTTCACACAATCTTCCACCACCGCGTCCAGTTTCTTCGCCAGCTGGCTCTGGCTGACGTCGTGCTGATACTGGCCCACCCCGATGGATTTCGGGTCGATCTTCACCAGCTCGGCGAGAGGGTCCTGTAAACGGCGGGCAATCGACACCGCGCCACGCAGCGACACATCCAGATCCGGGAACTCCAGCGCGGCCAACTCCGAAGCGGAATAAACCGATGCACCGGCTTCGCTGACAATCACTTTCTGCGCTTTGATTTGCGGATACTGCTTCTGCACATCAAGGAAAAAACGTTCGGTCTCGCGCGATGCGGTGCCATTACCAATCGCCACCAGTTCAACCTGATGTTTGGCGCAAAGCGCAGCGACAGCCGTGGCCGCTTTGGCCGTCTGGCCGGTATGCGGGTAAATGGTGTCGGTTGCTACCAGTTTGCCGGTGGCATCGACCACCGCCACTTTCACGCCGGTACGCAGGCCGGGATCGAGACCCATGGTGGAACGCATGCCCGCAGGAGCGGCCATCAGCAGGTCATGCAGGTTACGGGCAAACACGTTGATGGCTTCATCTTCCGCACGCTCGCGTACCGTACCCATCAGCTCGGTTTCCAGATGCAGCAGCACCTTGATGCGCCATGTCCAGCTCACCACTGCTTTACGCCAGCTGTCTGCCGGGGCGTTGTTCAGACGCAGATTCAGGTGGCTGGCGATCAGCGTTTCGCCGTGGCTTTCGCGTGGGGCTTCTTCGAATTGCGGATCGGCATTCAGCGACAGTTGCAGCACGCCTTCGTTGCGGCCACGGAACATCGCCAGCGCACGGTGTGAAGGCACGGTGCTGAGTGCTTCGTGATGATCGAAGTAGTCGCGGAATTTCGCGCCTTCGTCTTCTTTGCCTTCGACGACGCGGGAAACCAGGTGGGCATTTTTCCACAGGTAGTCACGCACTTTAGCCAGCAGGGTAGCGTCTTCAGCAAAGCGTTCCATCAGGATATAACGCGCGCCATCCAGCGCGGCACGCACATCGGCGACGCCTTTGTCGGCATCGACATAGCCCGCAGCCAGTTGCTCAGGGTCGTGCGACGGATCTTGCCAGAGCGTGTCGGCCAGCGGTTCGAGGCCGGCTTCAATGGCAATCTGACCACGGGTGCGGCGCTTCGGCTTATACGGCAGGTACAGGTCTTCCAGCTCAGTTTTACTGAGGGTGCCATTAATGGCACTGGCGAGGTCGGCGGTGAGTTTGCCCTGTTCGTCGATGGATTTCAGAATCGACTGGCGGCGCTCCTCCAGCTCACGCAGATAGCCGAGGCGGCTCTCCAGCTGGCGCAGCTGGGTATCGTCCAGCCCGCCGGTGACTTCCTTACGGTAGCGTGCGATAAACGGCACGGTGTTCCCTTCGTCAAGCAGGCGGATGGCGGCGTCAACCTGTTCGTCACGCGCCTTCAGCTCACTTGCGATAATCTGGCTCAGCGAATCTTTCATCATCAGTTACTGTCTTGCTTACACGGGGTTAAGAAACAGGGGACAGTTATACGGGCTGAGGGTGAAAATTGCCAGACAGTGGCAGGTGAATCCGTCATTTTCTGAATGCGTTTCGCACATTGCCGCCCCGATCTTGCTGATGTCCGCCTGGTCGCATATTGTTAGCCTCCACTATGCTAAATAAGACCTGCTACGACGAGTTGACGCGATGAAAACCCAACTGATTACCCGCGAGGGCTATAACAAATTGCGTGCTGAGCACGATCATTTGTGGAATGAAAAGCGTCCGGAAATCACCAAAATTGTCTCCTGGGCCGCCAGCCTGGGCGATCGTTCGGAAAATGCCGATTACACCTACAACAAACGCCTGCTGCGACAAATCGACCGCCGCGTGCGTTATCTGCGTAAATGCCTGGCGGAGCTGAAGATCGTCGATTACGCACCGCAGCAGGAGGGGAAGGTTTTCTTTGGCGCCTGGGTTGAGGTGGAGAACGAGCAGGGTGATGTGAAACGGTTTCGCATTGTCGGCCCGGATGAGATCTACGGCGACGTAAAAGATTACATCTCGATTGATTCGCCGATGGCGCGTGCGCTGATCAAAAAGGAAGTGGATGACGAAGTGGCGGTGACGACGCCGGAAGGGCAGAAGCTTTGGCTGGTGAACCGCATTGAATATGTGAAAGACGCAGAAGAAAAAAGGGGCGGAGAATAAGAGCTTTTGTAAGAAAGCCGGGGGTAAAAATTATTCTCCGCTGGCGAAAGGGCTGGTAAAACACCTGAGGCGCTGCGTTCCTGCCGCGCCTGCAATCTGTTATTTAGCAGGATGGGTCATGGTAGTGGTTGAGGTGGATGTCGAGGTGCCGTTGCCGTTACCTCCAGCGGTCGCTAACGCCACACCCAGCAATGCCGCTACGGTACCGATACCGACGGCTTCCGATGTGCCTTTCGCGTTTGCAGATGCCTGAGAACCCGCCGCCTCTCCGATGCCGGGGGCTGCATGGACCTGGGTACTGCTGGTCAGCACCAATACGCTCAGCAGAAATAAACTTTTTTTCATTTTCTTTCTCTCCACATGAACTCAATTTCAACAGGTACGGAAGCAGTGTCTGAGATCATGCCGGGAGAAGGAAGTGGGTGTTAATGATTGATTTTTATTACTTTATTTAACTGTGGCCTTAATTTCGTCAGGGCCAGAGATTCATCCGAGAGAAGAAGCGCAGCGTAATAAAAAAACACCACATTTTATGCTTCCGGCAGAGGTTCGATGGGATATTCTGAGAAGGAATGGTCAGAAAAATGGCAAACGATGCCTTCCGCGACAGGCCTGGGTCAGCAGAACCAGTGACAAAAAGAAAAGGGGGGGATTTTTCAGAGATCCCTCAAACATATTGATCGAATGAGCAAAAAGCGAGAAATGCGCCACAATTAAGCGGTGAAATTAAAGATAAGCTGCTGTTTAATATGCTTTGTAACAATTTCGGCTAGAATATAAACCATTAATGACTGTCACTGTAAGGCATCTTTTTTTAACAATATTGGCTCAGGCAATGGCGCCTTTGGGAGTTGAACATGCAAGAGAACTACAAAATTCTGGTCGTCGATGATGATATGCGTTTGCGCGCGTTGCTCGAGCGCTATCTCACCGAACAGGGCTTTCAGGTGCGCAGCGTTGCCAACGCCGAGCAAATGGATCGTCTGTTAACCCGCGAATCTTTCCACCTGATGGTGCTCGACCTGATGTTGCCGGGCGAAGATGGTTTGTCGATTTGCCGCCGTCTGCGCAGCCAAAGCAATCCAATGCCGATCATTATGGTTACCGCCAAAGGCGAAGAAGTGGACCGTATTGTCGGGCTGGAAATTGGTGCCGACGACTATATTCCGAAGCCTTTCAACCCGCGTGAATTGCTGGCGCGTATCCGTGCTGTGCTGCGCCGTCAGGCGAATGAGCTGCCGGGCGCACCTTCGCAGGAAGAGGCCGTTATTGCCTTTGGTAAATTCAAGCTGAACCTGGGTACGCGTGAGATGTTCCGTGAAGATGAGCCTATGCCGCTCACCAGCGGGGAATTTGCCGTACTGAAAGCGCTGGTCAGCCACCCGCGTGAACCGTTGTCGCGCGATAAGCTGATGAATCTGGCGCGTGGTCGTGAGTACAGTGCGATGGAACGTTCCATCGATGTGCAGATTTCCCGTCTGCGTCGTATGGTGGAAGAAGATCCAGCACATCCGCGCTACATTCAGACCGTGTGGGGTCTTGGTTACGTATTCGTTCCGGACGGCAGTAAAGCATGAGGCGATTGCGCTTCTCACCTCGCAGTTCGTTTGCCCGCACTCTGTTATTGATCGTTACCTTGCTGTTCGTCAGCCTGGTAACGACCTATCTGGTGGTGCTGAATTTCGCCATTCTTCCCAGCCTGCAGCAGTTCAACAAAGTCCTCGCTTATGAAGTCCGTATGCTGATGACCGACCGCCTGCAACTGGAGGATGGCACACAGCTGGAAGTGCCTCCGGCCTTCCGGCGTGAAATCTATCGTGAGCTGGGGATCTCGCTGTATACCAATGCTGCGGCGGAAGAGAGTGGGTTGCGCTGGGCGCAACACTACGAATTCCTGAGCGAGCAGATGGCGCAGCAGCTTGGCGGGCCAACCGATGTGCGGGTAGAAGTGAATAAAAACTCTCCCGTGGTGTGGCTGAAAACCTGGTTGTCACCCGATATCTGGGTGCGTGTGCCGCTGACCGAAATCCATCAGGGGGATTTCTCGCCGCTGTTCCGCTACACGCTGGCGATTATGCTGCTGGCGATAGGCGGTGCCTGGCTGTTTATCCGTATCCAGAACCGACCTTTGGTTGATCTTGAACATGCCGCCTTGCAGGTGGGGAAAGGCATTATTCCGCCGCCGCTGCGTGAATATGGCGCATCGGAAGTGCGTTCGGTGACGCGCGCCTTTAACCAGATGGCGGCTGGCGTGAAGCAACTGGCGGATGACCGTACCCTACTAATGGCGGGTGTCAGCCATGATCTGCGCACCCCGCTGACGCGTATTCGCCTCGCTACCGAGATGATGAGTGAAGAGGACGGCTATCTGGCTGAGTCGATTAACAAAGATATCGAAGAGTGCAACGCGATTATCGAGCAGTTCATCGACTATCTGCGCACCGGCCAGGAGATGCAGACTGAGCGTGCCGATCTGAATAGCGTGCTGGGTGAAGTCGTCGCAGCCGAGAGTGGCTATGAGCGCGAGATTGAGAATGCGGTGATGCCGGAGGAGTTGATGCTGGATATCAACCCACTGTCGATTAAGCGTGCCGTGGCGAATCTGGTGGTCAATGCCGCGCGTTATGGCAACGGCTGGATCAAGGTCAGCAGTGGGCAGGAGCTGAATCGCGCCTGGTTCCAGGTGGAAGATGATGGTCCGGGGATTAAACCGGAACAGCTACAGCATCTGTTCCAGCCTTTTGTGCGCGGCGATAGTGCGCGTAGTACCAGTGGTACCGGGCTGGGTCTGGCGATTGTGCAGCGTATTATCGATGCGCATGAAGGGTCGCTGGAAATTGGCGTCAGTGAACACGGTGGCCTGCGTATTCGCGCCTGGTTGCCGGTGCCGGAGACCGGCACCGCGCTGGTCAACAGCAACCATAACGCCTGACAGGCAAAGCAAAAACCTGTTGTAGCGGCGCAATTTATTGCGCATTTTTGGCCGGGGCACGGCTAAAAGAGCATGATAAATCGCGCCGCTACGAGTCAGGGCCGTTGTTAGATTTGCGGTCCGGCGTTCACCAACGCGGCTCCGGCGGCGTTATCGGTGTATTTCTCAAAGTTATTGATAAAACGCTGTGCCAGGTCCTGTGCGGCCTCCTGCCATGCCGCAGGGCTGGACCAGCTGGCGCGTGGATCGAGCATTGCCTCACTCACCTGTGCCAGCCGTGTGGGGATTTGCAGGTTAAATACCGGCAGCGTTTGCGTCTCAACATCATCCAGTTCACCCGCCAGAATGGCGTTGATAATCGCGCGGGTGTCTTTCAGCGAAATGCGTTTGCCGTTACCGTTCCAGCCAGTATTCACGAGGTAAGCCTGCGCGCCTGCTGCTTCCATGCGTTTAACCAGCACATCCGCGTACTGCGTTGGATGCAGGGTCAGAAACGCGGCACCAAAACAGGCTGAGAAAGTGGGCATTGGCTGAGTCACGCCGCGTTCCGTACCGGCCAGTTTGGCGGTAAAGCCAGACAGGAAATGATATTGCGTCTGTTCTGGTGTTAAGCGGGCCACCGGTGGCAGCACGCCGAAGGCATCGGCAGTGAGGAAAATAACGCGTTGCGCATGACCCGCTTTGGACACCGGCCGCACGATGTTTTCGATGTGCTCAATCGGGTAGGAGACACGGGTGTTTTCGGTTTTGCTGCCATCGGCATAATCGACGCTACCATCAGCATTAACCACCACGTTCTCCAGCAGTGCATCGCGGCGAATCGCGTTATAGATTTCCGGTTCAGCCTGCGCCGAGAGATTAATGGTTTTGGCATAGCAACCACCTTCAAAATTGAAGACTCCATCATCGTCCCAGCCGTGCTCATCATCACCAATCAACTGACGATCGGGATCGGTTGACAGCGTAGTTTTGCCGGTGCCGGAGAGACCGAAGAACACGGCGACATCACCTGCTTTACCGACGTTGGCCGAGCAGTGCATCGACGCGATACCCTTCAGCGGCAGCAGATAATTCATGATAGCGAACAGACCCTTCTTCATCTCGCCGCCGTACCAGGTGCCGCCAATCAGTTGCATGCGTTCTGTCAGGTTAAAAGCAACAAAGTTCTCTGAATGCAATCCCTGCGCCTGCCAGTTAGGATTGGTACAACGCGCTGCGTTCATCACCACGAAATCCGGGGTGAACTGCGCCAGTTCTTCATCACTCGGACGGATGAACATGTTTGTGACGAAGTGTGCCTGCCAGGCCACTTCCATCACGAAGCGCACGCTGAGGCGTGTATCCGGGTTGGCACCGCAGAACGCATCCACCACAAACAGGCGTTTACCGGATAACTGCTGGGTAACGCACTGCTTCAGCGCCTGCCAGGTTTCGGCCGTCAGGGGCTGGTTATCATTCTTGCCTTCCCCCACGTCATTCCACCACAGGGTGTTGCGTGTGGTGCCATCGCGCACGATGTATTTATCTTTTGGTGAGCGGCCGGTGAAAATGCCGGTATCAACAGCGATAGCCCCGCTTTGTGTCAGGATGCCGCGCGCATAGCCTTCCAACTCAGGGCGGGTTTCTTCCTGAAACAGGGTGTCGAAGTCCGGGTTGTACACCACTTCCGTGGTGTCGTTGATGCCTAAAGTGGCGAGATCTTGCGATGTCAGGCCGTTAATGCGCATGTGAATGCTCCTTTAATCGGTGTCTGTTTTTATTATTAATTATGAGGGGGATGATCGCGCGCAGTGTACTCCACCGGGCAGGAGGGGAAAGGTTTGTTAGTCAGAAATGCGACTCAACGCGCATTGGCAGATAAATCAATTAGTTATAAAACTAATGTCAGAGAAAAGAAGGTAATTTAAGTAAGAATTAAGGGCGGCAGTAGCCGCCCAGATAATCAGTGCAGCTGATCGCTGCTACCGGTTGGTGTATTACGAATCGCCGCGATATCGACGGCATCGTAAACATAATGTGTGCCGCAATAATCGCAGTGCATGTCGATTTCACCATCCTCTTCGAGGATCTCATCAACTTCTTCCACCGGCAGCGTTTTCAGCACTTCGCCACAGCGTTCGCGCGAACAGGTACATTTGAAGCTTACCGGCGTGGGATCGTACACCGTGGCTTCTTCCTGATGATACAAACGCCACAAGACATCGGTGGCTGGCAGCTCGATCAACTCTTCAGCTTTGACGGTTTCGGTCAGTGTCGCCAGATGATTGAAATCGTCGAGGTTTGGCTCCTGAGCAGGCAGCACCTGCAACAGAATCCCGGCAGCACCCTTTTCATTGGTGCGAATGAACAGGCGGGTTGGCAACTGCTCAGAACGCATAAAGTAATCTTCCAGGCATCCTGCCAGCGTGTCTGCTTCCAGACCGACTACACCCTGATAGCGCTCGCCCTTTTCCGGGGAAATGGTGATTACCAGATAACCGTTCCCGACCATCTGCTTCAGGCTGCTGCCTGGCGCGATCTCTTCTTTTACTCGCGCCACACCACGCAGCTCCTGACGGTTATTCCCGTTGATCACCGCCAGCGACAGCGGGCCATCGCCCTGCAACTGCACGGTGATGTCACCATCAAACTTCAGCGTGGCGGTCAGCAGGCTAGTGGCAACCAGTAACTCGCCCAGCAGGTTTTTTACCGGCTCAGCGTAGTCGTGGTTTTCCACGATCTCGCTCCAGGTTTTTGAAACATTCACCAGCTCGCCGCGCACGGCCGCATTTTCAAACAGGTAACGGTGCAGTTGATCTTGAACAGACATAGATTTTCTCTCGTAGGGGCGCGAGTTATTCCTCGCCCGACAATTTAAATTTCATCAGATCGCGGCGCTCCTTCTTATCAGGGCGGCGATCGGGGTGCGGCATACTCAGGGCGTTCATTTTGCGCGCCAGAGCCAGCTTTTCCCGTTTCTCAATACTGGCGGCGGTTTCTGCGTACAGCGCCTGGGCTTCAGTGGCCGGGCGGCGTTGATCGCTGATGGCAGTGATGATCACGGTGCGTTCATCATTGCCCTGACGCAGCGTCAGCTCTGCTTCCAGTTCCACCAGCTTGCTCGGCTTACTGCGCTGGCCGTTGTAATGCACCTTGCCGCCTTCAATCATTTCGCGCGCGATGGCACGGGTTTTATAAAAGCGCGCCGCCCACAGCCATTTGTCGAGGCGTACGCCTTCGCTGTCTTTCTCTTTCATTGCGGCTCCTGATTTAACGAAGCGAAGCAAGCAACTCACGGTAATCCCTCACTGCCGGATGGCGACTGAAGGATTGATCCGGGCGACCGGAATCCGGATTGCTTACGCCTAAGCACCAGCGGATACCCCAGCGCATCGCGGCATCAAGAATCGGTTCACTGTCGTCAATGAACAGTGTGCGCGCATTGTTGAAACCGGTTTGCTGCTGTACCGCCTGCCAGAGACGCTGGTCTTCTTTCGGATACCCAAAGGTATGGGTAGAAAGCAATAAATCAAGGTGGGCAGACAATCCGGTCTGCGCCAGTTTGACGTCCAGATTGTATGGATGGGCATTGGTCAGCAAAATCGTGCGTTTACCTGCCGCTCGCAGCGCCTGCAAAAAAGGTAGCGTATCCTCACGCAGGGCAGCGCGTTCACGCTGCGCGAAGGTCATGGCACGAATATCTAACGCCAGCTCTTGCGACCAGTAATCCAGACAGTACCAGTTTAGCGTATGCGCCACGGCATGATACTTTTCCCGAATCAATTGATGGGCTTCGTTCAGCGTGATGGCTCGCTCACGACTCAGGGTTTCTGGTACATGTTCCAGCCAGAAATGGCGATCAAAGGCGAGATCGAGCAGGGTGCCGTCCATGTCCAGCAGCACGGTGTCGATCCCGGTCCAGTTAAGCGTAGCCTGCATGTTAATTCCCGCCCTGAAAACAGGGCGACAGGGTAGCACAGAAGGGAAAGGCTCAGAACAGTGAGCGCACGCTCTGCATAGTGCTGAGATTGTGATTAAAACATTTGTCGTAATACTGCTGTATCTCGGCCATACGGCGGCGGTTGCGATGCACACGGCGTAACGCCAGCAGGCCGTTAATCAATGCGCAGGCAATCAACACCACCATCAGTAACGCGGTGCCGAGATAGCGCCACTGCGCCATGGCATCGGGTTCATTATGTAGCGCGATGTGGCGGGTGCCGTTGGCATCAGTGGTAATGCTGGTAATGATGCCGCTGGCGGAGAAGGGCGTGTGCAGCAGCATTGCGGACATGCGTTGCAGTTCGCGCCACTGCGATGGCGCATCGAGGTCAAACAGCGGCACGGCCGGTTGCGGTTGGTTCACCAGCTGACGACCTTCATCGCTAATAATCAGAAAACCACCCGGCGGCGGGCTGTTGAGATTTTCCGCTGCCCGGCGGGTTTCGCGTGAGAAGAAGGTAGAGGTCGCGGTATTGACCAGATTTTCCAGCGCCTCAGCGCTCACCGGGCGCAGCAGCACGTTCATACCGTTCAGACGCCCGGAATCTGCGCGATGGATCAACGTGTCCCAGTCTTTGGCATTGCCGAGGTTAACCAGCGCGTTTTTCAGTCGCACACAGTCCTGCTGCTGGCTACACAAATCCTGAGTTTTCAGCACCAAATCGGAGAAGTCATCCAGTAAAATCATGCCCGACTTCTGAATCGCAGAAGCGAGTTGCGGGTTGAGTTTAGGGTCGGTGTTGGTTTCAGGGTGCAGCTGGCGCGTAGTGGTGTCGAGCAGCGCGGCGGCTTTATCGATAATATCGGATTGTGGCTGCGGCAGCGGCGTGGCGTTATTCCAGTAGATGGCCGAGCAATCGAACGGCATAAAAGTGTAGCTGCGATTGCTCTGGTAGTTACCCGGCACGGAACACATGCCGGTGCCGCTGACCTTCAGGCTATCGCCAATATGCAACGGCATCGCATTCAGCTTATCAACGTTATTCACTTCCAGGCTTTCGGTGCCTTTCACCCAGGCGAGACTGAGCTTGATGGGCATGCTGAGCGGAATCCAGCTGACCAGCATGATCAGCACCAGCAGCGAACCGCAGGCCAGCACCAGATTTTTGCGCCAGCGCTGTACCGGGAAGTTACGTACTTCATCCTGCAATGACAGGAAACGCCCCTGACGTACCACCTGGCGATTCAGGTAAATCTCGACATCGGTCACCTGGCCCAGATCGTGTGCCACGTAGGGCTGCCAGTGGGGCGGATAAACTAAATCGATAATACCGAGGGAGATGTTGCTTTGTTCCTGATTTGACTCACCAAACAGCCCCCAGCGTTTTGGTGCGCCGCGCAGGCAATGCACGTCACGTAAATCTTTTTCACCCGGGCAGCGGTAGAGAAACCACAGACTGACGGCGATCATCGCGCCACCCAGCAGGGCGATCCATACCATCATGCTGCCAGGCAGTACCAGACTCAGGAAGAACAACAGGAAAGCAAAACAGATAGTGGCCGCTTCGCGGGTACCATCGGTGCGGGACAGCGCATATTCTTCTGGCGTTTCTTTACGCACCTGCAACAGCTCGACATTTTCACTCTCTTCCTTGCGGATTGAGGCATTGGTCGACATCGAGCGTACCAGTGGCGGCAGCGCGGGCTGTTCAACGGCGTAGTCCACCAGTGAATGACCATTCAGCGAGATCACCAGCGGCAGGGTTTGGGTGCGAATCAGTTCAACGTAATTTTCATCGGCGATGTACTGTTCCCACAGTGGCGGCAGATGCACTTCGACCGCATCCAGATAGTAACGCCATTTCTGCGGCGCATCGGTCGATAAACCATAACGGGTGATAGCACGGGTGACAGGATAGACATTGTTGCTTTGCGCCGTCAGCGTTAATCCTTCAGGTTCCCGCTGTTTCTTGCTGGCGCGCATGTCTTGCTGTTGATGCTGTTTCGCCAGCGAGGCAATGTACTTTTCAACAGCAGCACGTTCTTCGTCAGTGAGTTTACGGCAGGGCGGATTAATGAACGGCAGAGGTTTCGCCAACGGCGGACGATGCCGCATAGCGTACCAATAACCTATGCCTGCCAGCATTGAGCAAGCCATCACGATGGCCAGAATAATGATAATTGTGCTCATGCTATGCTCAGTTCAGCCAAAAAACTGCCTTCACGTTAACGATCTGCTCCCGGTGAATGATCAATACAGGTCAATTTTGGCGAGCTGATGTCATTCTGACAAGTGAAATGTCAGATAAAATAACGCGCAAAATCATTAAATTAGAAATTATTAGATTATTCCTTATCGGAATATTATCGGGACCCCACTCAATTAAAAATCGGTATTTTCTGAATTTACCTTCTCCCGGTTGACTTATTGTGAGAGTTTTAAAGCTGAAATAACAATATGTTGTTAGTACCGGTTAGTAAATATATGACATCTTAGTTTACCTGCGCTGTTTGTCGCACATTTATTCGGGCTTCGGTATGCTGTGCCGATGCTGGCATTATCGCATCACAAGGTCGTGCAAAGTTTGAGGTTGATATGAAAACTCCACAGAAAAAACCTGACATCCTCAACGTGGCAGCGGTGGCCCGCTCCCGATTGTTTACCATCGAAGCAGTCGATCTCGCTTTCAGTAATGGCGCCCGGCGGGTTTACGAGCGCATGAAACCTTCCGATCGGGAAGCGGTGATGATTGTCCCCATCCTCGGTGACGATGTGATTCTGATCCAGGAATATGCCGTCGGGCTGGAAAGTTACGAACTGGGTTTCCCAAAAGGACTCATCGATCCGGGTGAAAGTGCGTTTGAAGCGGCAGATCGTGAGCTAAAAGAAGAGGTCGGTTTTGGTGCGACTAAACTGGAAACGTTGGGCAAACTCACTATGGCTCCCTCTTATTTCTCCAGCAAGATGAACATTGTGGTGGCGGAAGGGCTGTATGAGGAAAAGCTGGAGGGGGATGAACCAGAACCACTGATTGTCCGCCGCTGGCCCCTCAATAACCTGCTGGCTTTGCTGGAAGAACCTGATTTCCGTGAGGCCCGCAACGTGAGTGCATTGTTTTTGGTGCGTGAATGGCTGGTGAAACAGGGACGGCTGAGTTACTGAAGCTTCACGCATCAGGTTATTGCGGATGAGCATCATAAAAAAGCCGGCATATTTGCCGGCTTTTTTTATCAGAACAATTCGTGGCTTTGCCCGTTGTCCATAATGGTGGTGCCGACATCATGGACCGAATATTCGGTCGGCTGCGTACCATTGATAAAGAACTCCTGACGCGTATTACCGCCGCCATTCGCCAGCTTGCCGGTGCCGCGATCGATGGTTACCGTTACCACGCCATCTGGCGGTGTTAACGGTTGAACCGGGACGCCATCCAGTGCGGATTTCATATAATCATCCCACGCCGGTTGTGCACTCTTCGCACCACCTTCATAGCCGGAGATTTGATCCGGAATGGCACCCGAAACCGTAGTGCGGCCCAACGCACGAGAATCATCGAAGCCGATCCATACCGACGTCACGACGCCAGGACCGTAACCGGAGAACCAGGCATCTTTCGAGCTGTTGGTGGTACCGGTTTTACCGCCGATATCGTTACGTTTCAGGTCACGACCCGCGCGCCAGCCGGTACCCATCCAACCCGGTTCGCCGAAGACGTTGCTGTTCAGCGCGCTTTTAATCAGGAACGACAGCGGCGTATTGATCACATGCGGAGCATACTGCTGGTCGCCCGCCGGTTGCGGCTGAGCTGGCACCTGTTCCAGCTCCGGCTGTGGAACCGTCTGGTTCTGCGCCTGGCTGGAGACAGCGACGTTTTCGACACTCTCCTCATTCAACGCAACGGATTTTTGCGTATCACCATAAATTACCGGCAAATTGCACTGCGGGCAGGCGATTTTCGGTTTGGCTTCAAATACCGTGGCACCCTGTTCGTTCTCAATCTTCGTAATGAAATACGGATCGATCAGGAAGCCTCCGTTCGCCATCACCGAGTAACCGCGTACTACCTGCATCGGGGTAAATGAAGCGGCACCCAATGCCAGCGATTCGGTATGAATGATGTTCTGTGCCGGGAAGCCGAAACGTTGCAGATACTGCGCTGCGTAATCGACACCCATGGCACGCATCGCTCGCACCATGACGACGTTTTTCGACTGACCTAAGCCCTGACGCAAACGAATAGGGCCGTCATAGGTCGGCGGGGAGTTTTTCGGTCGCCAGTCGGCTCCCGCACCCGCATCCCAACGTGAAATCGGCACGTCGTTCAGAATGGAAGCCAGCGTCAGACCACGGTCCATTGCAGCGGTGTACAGGAATGGCTTGATATTGGAGCCAACCTGACGCAACGCCTGGGTCGCGCGATTGAACATGCTCTGATTGAAGTCAAAACCACCGACCAGCGCGCGTACCGCACCATCTTCAGGATTGAGCGATACCAGAGCCGAGTTCACCAGCGGAACCTGGCCCAGCCACCAGTCATTATCAACCTTACGTACCCAAATCTGCTGGCCTGCCTGTAACACCTGAGACACGCTACGCGGCGTAGGACCTTGCAGGGTGTCGGATTTGTAGGCTCTGGCCCAGCGAACACCGGCCATTGCCAGTGACACGCTGCTGCCATCTTTCAGCATGGCTGTCGCACCGTCGTTACTGACACTGGTGACCACGGCCGGATTAAGCGGGCCATAGAGGGGCAGGTCTTTCAGCGCGTTCTGGATGCGGGTTTGATCCCAGCTGGTTTCACCCGCTTTCCACAACACGTTCGTCGGACCACGATAGCCATGACGCATATCATAGGCGATCACGTTGTTGCGCACAGCCTGCTGTGCCGCTTCCTGCAAACGACGTGTCACGGTGGTGTAAACCTTGTAACCATCCTCGTAGGCGCTGTCACCGTAGCGCTTCACCATCTCCTGGCGCACCATCTCGCTCAGATAAGGGGCGGAGAAGGCGATTTCCGGGCCATGATAACTGGCTACCAGCGGCGTGTTGCGTGCATCATCGTACTGCTGCTGGGTGATGTAATTCTGATCCAGCATGCGGGACAGCACGACATTACGGCGAGCCAGTGCGCGCTGATGCGAGTAGAGCGGGTTGAAGGTGGACGGTGCTTTTGGCAGGCCCGCAATCATCGCCATTTCACTCAGCGATAGCTGATCGACTGATTTACCAAAATAGACCTGCGCAGCAGCACCCACACCATAAGCGCGGTAACCGAGGTAAATCTTATTGAGGTACAGCTCAAGAATTTCATCTTTGGTCAGCAACTGTTCGATGCGGATCGCCAGGAACGCTTCCTTAATCTTACGCATCAGGGTGCGTTCCGGGCTGAGGAAGAAGTTACGCGCGAGCTGCTGGGTAATGGTACTGGCACCCTGCGAAGCATGGCCGGAAACCAGCGCAATGCTGGCAGCACGGAAAATACCAACCGGATCAACACCATGATGCTCGTAGAAACGGCTATCTTCGGTGGCAATAAACGCTTTGATCAGCTCAGGCGGCATTTGTTGCAGGGTAAGCGGCACACGGCGTTTTTCGCCGTACTGGGCGATAAGCTCGCCATCCGCGCTATAAACCTGCATCGGGGTTTGCAGGCGCACATCTTTTAATGTGTTTACGTCGGGCAACTGCGGCTCTATGTACTTGTACAAACCATAAATCGAGCCGGCTCCCAGCAAGATGCAACACACTGCAAGGATCAATAAATACTTTACGAACTTCACCTGAGATTTCCCATCTGTTGTCGTTTGGGCAGTTTATAAACAATCGCGCGGTAGTATAAAGGCAAGCCTGACGCTTTGATATACCCGGCATACTTCAAGTTGCCGGAGCGTTCGCTATCTGCATTCTCTCGGGCCATTAACCTGAGGAGTTATGCACCGGCTGCCATCCTGCAACGCAGGATATTCAGGATTTTTACCTCTAAGGATAAGGAGAGTACGCGCATGGTTTTTCAGCGCTGGCAAATTGGGTTGGATATTCAAAATGGACGGTTTTGTGCGGTGGCGATTCAGCGTCGTCGCCACGGCTGGCAACTCAGGCACTGGCAGCAGCAGACACTGCCACAGGATACGTTAAGAAACGGTGTCCTGCAGTCCTCACCCGCACTGCTGGCGGTGTTACAGCAGTGGCGACGCCAGCTACCCGGGCGCTACTCATTGCGTGTTGGCCTGCCGCCGCAACTGGTGTTGCAACGCGCGTTAACTCTGCCGGACACCACGCTACGCGAACCGGCGCTAAACCGCTATGTGCAGGCGTCAGCGCAAAGGTTATTTCCGGTGGAGCCAGCTTCGCTGGCGCTGGATTATCGCGCATCTTCCTTATCACAATTGTGTATCACGGCGGCACGGCGTGAAGTGATTGCACAATGGCTCACCCCCTTACGACAAGCTGGTTTACAGCCCGATGTGTTTGAGTTGAGCAGCCTGGCGCTGGCGCAGGTGGCGCAGCGTCTGCGACTCAGTCATCAGCAGTTGCTGGTTCATCCGTTGAGCGATCACTGGCTGTGGTATCTGGCCGGTTCAGAGGTTGTCTCTGGATCGAGTACCGGGCCACTGTCGCTGACGCATTTACAGGAGATGTTTCCCCAGGCAGAGACGATGCTGTGTACGGCACCTGTCGACGGGTTTACCGCCATCAAACCCTTTTCGCTGCTGCGCTATTTGCAGCTACCGCAACCGGAAAACGAGGGCGTTTTTGCGCTGGCTCTTGGGCTGGCGTTGCGCCCGGAGGATACCTGATGTTGACGGTAAACCTGCTCCCCTGGCGCGTCCAGCAGTGGCAACGTCAGCGTCAGCGGAGCCTGATGATACTGGTGAGCGCCCCGGGTATTGCTCTGCTGGTGGTGCTGTCAGGCGGCTGGCAGGGGTATCACGCAGCGCAGCAACAGCGTGCTGAGCAACATGCGATCTCTCAAAGGCTGAGCGCGCTGGAACAACATATTCATACCCGTCAGGCATTAGTGCATCAGCGCGATTTCCTGGTGCAGGCGAAACACAGGCAACAGACCCGACAGTTGCAGCACCGGGCCTGGCAACAGTTCTGGCAGCGATTACCGCAACTGATGCCGGAAACACTCTGGCTCAGCCGTATTGAGCGCAGGCAGGGGCAATTATTTCTGGAAGGGCTGGCATCCGGGATGGCCGCGGTAAGTGATTTTCGCTCTCAACTGGCAACCTTGCCGCTATTTCCGGTGATTCGTCAGGGAAATGTGCAACGCCAGCCAGATGGACACTATCGTTTCACCCTGCGCGCCCAGGTCCAGGAGGTGAACGGTGAATGAATGGCTGCAACGCTGGCGACAACTGACGATCACATGGCGAGTGGCCTGGCTGCTGGTGCTGTCATTACCGATATTGGCGGTAGGTTGGTTGGTCATGTTGTTGCCCCAGCAACAGGCGCGGGCTGAGCGGGAACGTCAGCTGATACAGCAAACCCAGCTTGAACAACAGCGTCAGCAGCAGCTGGCTTTGTGGCCCACAACTGATGAACTGATTGCTGAAATCAGCAGGTTACAGCAACCCCTCGTGATGGGTAACTCCCCAAAGCTGCTGGAGTCCATTCTGGCTGCGCGGGGCACTCAACTGGACACATGGCAGCCGGAAAGCCAGCCGCAGCAGGTGGTGTTAAGGCTGAACTGGCAGCAGTTCACTCCGCTGTTTGCTGAGCTGGCGCACACGACATTGCCTGTTCCTGAACGCTTTCAGTTGCAGTCGGAACAAGGGGGCTTGATGGCACAGTTTTGGCTGGAGAAAAGTGATGCGCAGTAGCGTTGTCCTGCTGTTGATACTGTACAGCGCCCTCGCGCCGGCCCGTGACCCTTTCCAGCCGCTTGCCCCTGCCATTTGTCATACCGTTGTTACCTCTGTTGAAGGATGGCGGTTGCAGGGCATCGTCGGCACTCCCCAGCGTTATGTTGCCTGGCTGCGCTCGCCACAGGGCAAAAGTATCAGGCTGACTGAGCAGATGCTTTTACCTTTTTCGAGCTGGCGCGTGCAGCAGGTAACGTCACGAACATTGCGCCTGCATGCGGACCAGAGCTGCTCAGCGCAGCAGATCACCCTACAAATAAAAGGAGGTTTTTATGCCACGGATGAAGGTATGGATACTGTTGCTGCTATGGCTGACCGCGCCACTGCACGCCAATGATCAGCGGCTGAGTCTGGTGTTTGACGATGCGCCGGTTGAGCGTATTTTGCAGGCGCTGGCGGATTATCAGCAAACTAACCTGTTGATCGCGCCTGGCGTTGAAGGGCGGCTCTCGCTGCGGCTGGAAGATGTTGACTGGCAGCGGGCGCTGTCGCTGGTATCCCGGCTGGCTCGGCTGAGTGTGGTGCACGAAGAGGGGGTATTGCTGGTTTATCCGGAAAGCTGGCAGCAATGGCAGACGCAAAAAGCCCAGGCGGAACGCGAAGAACAGCAGCAGCAAATTGCGCTGGCACAGCAGACCGTGACCTTTCATTACGCCAACGCTGGCGATGTCTGGCGCAGTTTGCAGGCGGAACGCTCGCTGCTGACACCGCGCGGTAGCGCCACAGTGGATAGCCGTACCAACAGCCTGTTGCTGCGGGATACGCCGCAGGCATTAAAGGAGGCGACTCGCTGGCTCAGCGCGCTGGATTTGCCGCTGGAGCAGGTCGAGCTGTCGGCTCATATCGTGACCATCAGCGAGGAGCATTTGCGCGAATTGGGGGTCAATTGGGGGATGTCGCCCGCAGAAGACGTGATGCAGGCCCTGCGCAATCCACAACTGGAGATCCCGCTGGCGGTGAGCAATCCTGCCTTTCGCATGGGTGTGACGCTCGGGCAGGTAGGGGGAGAATTACTCAACCTTGAGCTAAGCGCACTGGAACAGGAAAGCCAGATTGAAATCATCGCCAGTCCACGGCTTTTTACCTCGCATCAGCAAACCGCCACCATTAAACAGGGGACGGAAATCCCCTACGAGGTGAAATCCGGTAACAGCGGCGCGACGGCGATTGAATTCAAAGAAGCGGTGCTGGGGATGGAAGTGACGCCGGTAGTACTGGGAAACGGACGCATTCAGTTAAAACTGCGACTGAGCCAGAACATGCCGGGTCGCACCATCAACACTGGGGAGCATCAGGCGTTAAGTATCGATAAGCAGGAAATCGACACGCAGGTAACGCTGCGCGATGGTGAAACTTTAGCACTGGGCGGCATTTTCCAGCAGCAGCGTTCTCAGGGGGAGCATCGGGTGCCCTGGCTGGGGGAATTACCACTGTTGGGAAATCTGTTTCGCCATCAAACGGATGAGCATAAAAAAAAGGAGCTGGTGATTTTCATCACACCCAGACTGGTCAGGGAAGCAGCGCTTACGTCCGGATAATGAGGAAAATTCGCTCAATGATGCCAACTGCGTTGACGCAGGACAGGAATTAGCTTACAAGGTTTAGCGATTTTTAAACGGTGTAACGGAACGCGACAAAAAACCTCCCGATGGGCGACAGTCACAAGCGATACTGGCGTCAGAAGAATGTACACCCCAAATAATGTGTGTTGCAGGAAGGCAACAAGGGAGCGAATCCCCCGGAGCAGTAGGTGATTGGGGATAATTGATCGCAACCAGTATACCTGTAACCTGAAGTATTAAAGGGGTAGCGGAGGTGCGTTACCGTCTCGCGAACCACAGACCGGTCCTGTTAAGAGGTCGCCGGGGGCAATTTATTCGGTTGCCAAACGGCCATGAGTGTTGAGATAATTTTTCGTCTGACTCTTGCTAACGCTCATGAGGTCTCAGTTCCTGTCCCGCCAGCAAAAGCTGAACGCGGGGTATCATCAACGAATTCTTAGTAATACCGACAAAATGGCAGAGAAACGCAATATCTTTCTGGTTGGGCCGATGGGTGCCGGCAAAAGCACTATTGGTCGTCAGTTAGCTCAGCAACTCAATATGGAATTTTTCGATTCCGATCAGGAAATTGAGCGACGTACCGGAGCGGATGTAGGCTGGGTGTTTGACGTTGAAGGCGAAGCGGGTTTCCGCGATCGTGAAGAGAAAATTATCAACGAGCTAACCGAAAAGCAGGGCATCGTGCTGGCGACCGGTGGCGGTTCCGTCAAATCCCGGGAAACCCGTAATCGTCTCTCCGCCCGCGGTGTGGTCGTCTATCTCGAAACCACCATCGAAAAGCAACTTGCCCGCACCCAGCGTGATAAAAAGCGCCCGCTGCTGCAGGTTGACTCTCCGCCGCGCGAAGTGCTGGAAGCGCTGGCTGGCGAACGTAATCCGCTTTATGAAGAGATCGCTGATGTCACTATCCGCACTGACGATCAGAGCGCAAAAGTAGTGGCTAATCAGATCATCAACATGCTGGAAAAAAGTTGATCCAGCGCCTGAGGGCTAAGTAATAGGTATCGGTCATCATGGAGAAGATCACTGTCTCACTGGGGGATCGCAGTTACCCCATCACCATAGCTGCCGGGCTGTTTAACGATCCGGCTTCTTTTTGGCCGCTGAAAGCAGGTGACAATGCCATGCTGGTGACCAACCAGACATTGGCACCGATGTACCTGCAAAAACTGTCGGCACTGTTGAGTGCGGCTGGGGTGAAAGTGGATCAGGTGATCCTGCCCGATGGTGAACAGTACAAAACGCTGGCCGTGATGGATGATGTGTTTACGGCATTGCTGCAAAAACCGCATGGTCGCGATACCACGCTGATTGCCCTTGGTGGCGGCGTGATTGGTGATCTGACCGGGTTTGCTGCGGCCAGCTATCAGCGTGGCGTGCGCTTTATTCAGGTGCCGACGACGCTGCTTTCTCAGGTTGACTCCTCCGTTGGTGGCAAAACCGCCGTTAACCACCCCCTCGGCAAAAACATGATTGGCGCATTTTATCAGCCAGCGTCTGTGGTGGTGGATACCGATTGCCTGGCAACCCTGCCGCCGCGTGAGCTGGCGTCGGGTCTGGCTGAAGTTATCAAATACGGCATCATTCTGGATGGTGATTTTTTCCAGTGGCTGGAGCAAAATCTTGATGCTCTGCTGGCCCTGGATGAAAAAGCCATGGCGTACTGTATTCGCCGTTGCTGCGAGCTGAAAGCCGAAGTGGTCGCTGCCGATGAACGTGAAACCGGTCAGCGTGCGCTGCTCAATCTCGGCCATACTTTTGGTCATGCCATTGAAGCCCATATGGGCTACGGCAACTGGCTGCATGGTGAAGCGGTCGCGGCTGGCATGGTGATGGCCGCACGTACGGCTGAGCGCCTTGGTCAGTTCAGCACGGTCGATACCGATCGCATTATTGCGCTGTTGCTGCGTGCCGGTTTGCCGGTGCATGGCCCGGCTAGCATGACTGCCGAAGAGTATCTGCCGCATATGATGCGCGATAAAAAAGTTCTGGCGGGTGAATTGCGTCTGGTGCTGCCTCTCGCTATTGGTCGCTCTGAAGTGCGTGCTGGCGTGGCACATGATATGGTGCTGGCTGCAATTAACGATTGTCAGAAGTCATTATAATACCCTGAATAATTCGAGTCGCAGGAACGCGGCTGGCGGGCGCATCCCAGGGAGTGGTTATTGATCGCCCCAGATCGCTGCCAACGCAGCTGCGACGCAAAATATGACGGGTAAAAAAGAGAGTGGTGATGCGGTGCGTCGGATGCGTGCCGTTTTACGGAGGAGGCTAAATGGATGAGTTTAAACCGGAAGACGAGTTAAAACCTGATGCCAGTGACCGCCGTCCCACGCGGCCCCGCAAATCGTCGTCTGCACCGAAAGTAAAAGTGCCGGTTTCCCGTCAGCATATGATGATGGGTATCGGGATTTTGGTTCTGTTGCTGTTGGTGCTGGGTATCGGCTCTGCGCTGAATGGCGGCGATGAAAGCAAGAAGCCTGCGAATACGGCAGGTAATACCGGCAATAACAGCGCTGCTCCTGCGACTGGCGGTTCGGAAAAGAATATTGATCTCTCCGGCTCGACCTCCATGAGTGGCCAGCAGAACGCAGCACCGTCAACCGCAGGTGGTGCGACGCCAGATACCAGTAATCCGCAGACGGACGCGAACGGTTCTCAATCCATTTCGATGCCTTCCGTGTCATCGACTCCTACTCAGGCTGCACCGGTTGAAACACCACCGAACCAGCAGCGTGTCACCTTGCCGGGCGATCTCAACAGCGCGCTGAATAATCAGCAGGGGCAGGTTGATAACGCCGCACAGGGTGCACAGGTTAACAGTTCACTGCCGACAGCTCCCGCGACCGTAATCGGCAGCGGTAAAGCCATCACTCCGCCGATTGCACGCGAAGAGAAACCACGTGCCAACAGCCAGCGTGAAACGCACCCGAGTACGCATAAAGCGCCAGCGGCCAGCAAGCCAGCGGTCAGAGAGAGCAAACCACAGTCGACAGTGGCCCACAGCGCCGCACCCGTCAGCAATGGTGGTGCCAGCAAATCTCTGCCTTCAGGCAACTATACGCTGCAACTGAGCGGGGCATCGAAGGCCGAGAGTCTGAATGCCTGGGCGAAGAAACAGAATCTCAGTGGCTACCATGTGTATAAAACCAGCCGTAATGGTCAGCCATGGTATGTGCTGGTGAGTGGTTCTTATGCCACACCGGCTGATGCCAAACGCGCGGTCTCTTCGCTGCCAGCTGAAGTCCGGGCGCAAAATCCCTGGGTGAAACCCCTGAGCCAGGTTAAAAAAGAGAGCGAATAATCATTGTGGGGCCGCATTCACGTGGCCCCGTTTTAAGCGCAGATCTGCTGTCGGTTCCGCCACAGCCAATAATTAAGATGTAATAACCACGACAGCATGAAAAAAAATCGCGCTTTCCTGAAATGGGCTGGAGGGAAATACCCGCTCCTTGACGATATTCGTCGTCATTTGCCACCAGGCGACTGCCTGATCGAGCCTTTTGTCGGCGCGGGTTCTGTGTTTCTTAACACGGACTACGAGCGCTATCATCTGGCCGATATCAACAGTGACCTGATTAATCTGTACAACATTGTCAAAACGCGCACTGCGGAATTTATTGACGATGCCCGTAAGCTATTCACGCCGGAAACTAACTGTGCGGAGTTTTACTACGCGCAGCGCATCGCTTTCAATGCCAGCCGGGATATCTATCAGCGGGCGGTGTTGTTTCTGTATCTCAACCGTCATGGTTACAACGGCCTGTGCCGCTACAATCTGCGGGGCGAGTTCAATGTGCCGTTTGGTCGATATCGCAAACCTTATTTTCCGGAAGCGGAACTGTTGTGGTTTGCTGAGCGGTCGCAAAAAGCCACCTTTGTCTGCGAATCGTACGATGTTACTCTGAACCGCGCTCATAAAGGCTCGGTGGTGTATTGCGATCCGCCATACGCCCCCCTGACAGCGACGGCTAATTTTACCGCCTACCACACCAACAGTTTCAGCCTGTACGAGCAGCAGCATCTGGCGGAACTGGCGGCAATGCTGGCGGAAGAGAGCAGGATCCCGGTATTGATTTCCAACCACGATACCAAGCTGACGCGTGAGTGGTACCGGAATGCGGTATTACACGTTGTCAAAGCCCGGCGTTCCATCAGCCGAAGCATAAGTGGTCGCACGCATGTAGACGAACTGCTGGCGCTTTTCCGCTAGCCTGTTTCGTCCGCGACCAACGCATTACGCCAGTGCACGCTGGCGCACAAAATTGGGAGAATCGGATGAAACAATTTTTACTGGCCCCTTCAATCCTCTCTGCTGACTTTGCCCGTCTGGGTGAGGATACCGCCAGGGCGCTGGCTGCAGGTGGTGACGTGGTGCATTTCGATGTGATGGATAACCACTATGTTCCCAATCTGACCATGGGACCGATGGTGCTGAAAGCGCTGCGCGATTACGGCATCACTGCTCCCATTGACGTTCATCTGATGGTGAAACCGGTTGATGAACTCATCCCGGCATTTGCCAAAGCCGGAGCCAGCTACATCACCTTCCATCCTGAAGCCAGCCAGCATGTCGATCGTACACTGCAACTGATCAAAGAACACGGCTGTAAAGCGGGCCTGGTGTTCAACCCGGCGACACCGCTCAGCTATCTTGATTACGTCATGGATAAACTGGATATCATCCTGCTGATGTCGGTGAATCCTGGCTTTGGCGGTCAATCCTTTATTCCCGGTACGCTGGATAAACTGCGCCAGGCGCGTCGCCTTATCGACCAGAGCGGCTACGATATCCGTCTGGAAGTGGATGGTGGCGTGAAAATTGACAACATCGCTCAGATCGCTGCCGCCGGTGCCGACATGTTTGTCGCCGGTTCTGCCATTTTTGGCCACCCCGATTACAAAAAAGTGATCGATGATATGCGCAGCGAACTGGAGAAAGTTAATGGCTCATTTCACTGATATTCGCGCGCTGGCGTTTGATCTTGATGGCACGCTGGTGGACAGCGCGCCAGGTCTGGCACAAGCCATCGATCATGCTTTGGCCGATCTGCAATTGCCACCCGCTGGCGTGGCGCGCGCCTCGACCTGGATTGGCAACGGTGCGGATGTGATGATGACCCGGGCATTGACCTGGGCACTGGGCCGTGAACCCCAAGAGAATGAACAGCGTGATGCGCGTACGCTGTTTGATAAGTATTACGCGGAGACGGTGGAAGCGGGCAGTACGCTGTTTCCCCAGGTGAAAGCTACGCTGGCAAAACTGGCTGAAAAAGGGTTGCCGCTGGCGATTGTTACCAATAAACCTACGCCGTTTGTTGCGCCTTTACTGGCCTCGCTGGGGATTGCCGAATACTTTTCACTGATCATCGGCGGTGACGATGTGGTGGTGAAAAAGCCGCATCCCGCAGCGATCTTCCTTGTACTGGGACGATTTGGCGTGCTGCCGCAGCAATTACTGTTTGTTGGCGATTCACGCAATGATATCCTCGCTGCCCAGGCGGCAGGCGTACCAAACATCGGCATGACCTTTGGCTACAACTACGGCGAACCTATTGCCAGCAGCCAACCCGATTTAACTCTCGACTCTTTTGACGAACTTTTGCCCGCTCTCGGGCTGTGAATATCAGGACATAAGCATGAGCAAACCCATCGTTTTCAGCGGCGCCCAGCCTTCAGGTGAACTGACCATTGGCAACTATATGGGTGCGCTGCGTCAGTGGGTGCAGATGCAGGATGATTTCCACTGCATTTACTGCATCGTCGATCTGCACGCCATTACCGTTCGCCAGGACCCGGTAGCGCTGCGTAAAGCTACGCTGGATACGCTGGCGTTGTATCTTGCCTGTGGTATCGATCCGAACAAGAGCACCATTTTTGTTCAGTCGCATGTGCCGGAGCACGCTCAACTGAGCTGGATCCTCAACTGCTACGCCTACTTCGGCGAGCTGAGCCGCATGACGCAGTTCAAAGACAAATCCGCCCGCTACGAAGAAAACATCAACGCCGGTCTGTTTGATTACCCGGTGCTGATGGCGGCTGACATCCTGCTGTATCAAACCAACCAGGTTCCGGTGGGGGAAGATCAGAAGCAGCATCTGGAACTGAGCCGCGATATCGCACAGCGTTTCAACGCGTTATATGGCGATATCTTTAAGGTACCGGAGCCGTTCATTCCGAAATCGGGTGCACGCGTGATGTCGCTGCTGGAACCGACCAAAAAGATGTCGAAATCCGACGACAATCGCAACAACGTGATTGGTCTGCTGGAAGATCCTAAAGCGGTGGTGAAGAAGATCAAACGTGCAGTGACGGATTCCGAAGAGCCGCCAGTGGTGCGCTATGACATCAAAGAGAAAGCCGGGGTATCGAACCTGCTGGATATTCTCGCGGGTGTGACGGGTAAAACCATCGCCGAGCTGGAGCAGGAGTTCGAAGGCAAAATGTATGGCCACCTGAAAGGTGCGGTCGCGGACGCGGTTTCCGGCATGCTGAGCGAGTTGCAGGAGCGTTACTATCGCTATCGCAACGACGAGGATTTCCTCAACCAGGTGATGCGTGATGGCGCGACCAAAGCCCGTGCTCATGCGCAGGAAACGCTGAAGAAAGTCTACGAAGCGGTTGGCTTTGTTGCCCAGCCGTAAGCGGCAGCACAGGTAAATCAGAGCGGCGGGCCATTATGGCCCGCCGTTTTTTTATCAGAACCAGCGCAACTGCGAACGCAGACCTACCACGCGTCCCACAATAATCAGCGCCGGGCTGGCAAACTGTTGAGCCAGCGTCGCCAGCTCGCCAAGCCGACCCGTTGCCACGCGTTGTTGTGGCGTGGTGCCGTTTTGCACCAGCGCGACTGGCATTTCCGCTTCCATGCCATGAAACATCAGCTGCCGCTGAATCTCCGGTGCCTGCGTCAGGCCCATATAAAACACCAGCGTCTGCTGTTCAGCCGCCAGCTTTTGCCACTCAATTTCGCCATGCTGTTGCAAATGGCCAGTGACAAAACGCACACTCTGCGCGTGATCGCGGTGGGTGAGTGGAATGCCGCTATAGGCCGCACAGCCTGATGCGGCGGTAATGCCGGGCACCACGCTGAAAGGAATATTATGCTGCGCCAATACTTCCAGCTCCTCACCCCCGCGCCCAAAGATAAAAGGATCGCCGCCTTTGAGTCGCACCACGCGTTTGCCACGTTGTGCCTGCTCCAGCAGCAATTGATTGATCTCCGATTGCGGAACGCAGTGGTGTCCGGCGTGTTTACCCACGAAGATACGCTCCGCATCCCGGCGGACCAGATTGAGGATCGGATCTGACACCAGGCGGTCATACACCACCACATCAGCCTGCTGGATATGCTGTAAACCCTTCAGCGTCAGCAAACCTGCATCCCCTGGCCCGGCACCTACCAGCACCACTTCACCTTGCTGCGACAACGGGGCATCGAACAAAGTATCGACCAGGGCATCCGCGCGGGGTTGATCACCGTTGGCAAGTGATTGCGCCAGTCGGTCACTGGCGAAGAAGCGCTCCCAGAAATGACGACGCTGCGCCATGCTGTTAAAACGCTTTTTCACCCGCTCACGCAGTGAACCCGCCAGGGCCGCCAGTTGCCCGAGATGTTGTGGCAGCATGGCTTCCAGTTTTTCGCGCAGCAGACGTGCCAGCACCGGTGCGCGGCCGCCAGAAGAGACGGCAATCATGAGCGGTGAGCGGTCGACAATCGAAGGCATGATAGCGCTGGCCTGTTCCGGTGCATCCACCAGATTACAAAAAATCCGGCGCGCTTCTGCGGCTGCGCCCACCTGCTGATTCACCGCATCATCATCGGTGGCGGCAATCACCAGCCAGCAGCCATCCAGCCAGGCTTCAGTGAAGGCTCCATTCAGTAGCACCACTTTCCCTTGTTGCGCCCATTGCTGAAAAGCAGGGGAGAAATCCAGTGCGCCGACATACAGGTCAGCACCGGCGTCCAGTAGCAGGCGTGCTTTACGCTCCGCGACATCACCACCGCCCACCAGCAAACAACGCTTGCTGTGAAGGCGACAAAACAGGGGAAAGTAATCCATAGCTGATCCTAAAAAAGCCCGCTCGGGGCGGGCTGTCATATGCGTTATGCCGATTTAAGTGCGCTGGTCTGGGTTTCCGGCTGTGGCCGTTGTGCCTGCGGTGTGGCGTACCAGTAACCGAGGCCCATCAGCACCATGCCAGAGAACATATTGCCCAGCGTCACCCACAGCAAATTATGGCCGATACCTTGCAAAGTCAGATCGGCATTATGCTGACCAAACCATGACAGCGCAAAGAGCGTCATATTGGCGACCGAGTGTTCGAAGCCAGAAGCGATAAACGCCAGCAGGCACCACCAGATGGCGAGGAACTTCGCGGTGCCTTCAGTGCGGACTGCCATCCAGATCGCCAGACAAACCAGCCAGTTACACAGCGCCCCTTTAAAGAACAGAGCCATTGCGGTCTGGCTGGTTTTAGCCAGTGCTGCGCTATGAATCAGGGAACCGGGATTGGGCAGCAGTGCTCCTGCCGCATAGTAGTAAATCAATGCTACCAGCACCGAGCCAAGCAAGTTGCCGAGCCAGGTCTGCGGCAGAACGCACCACATCTGGCCGTGGGTGATGCTCCTCGCTTTCACCCCAATGGTGAGGAACATGGTATGGCCGGTAAACAGCTCCGACCCGGCGATAATCACCAGTGTCAGCGCGATACCAAAGGTTGCCCCCATTAACAGCGGACGGTATGCCGGGTCGGCAAGATTGCCAAGGGTGAAGATCAGGATAATCGCCAGCCCGACATAGGCGCCTGCCATGGCCGCACCTATCCAGAATGCCAGCGGGCTTTGTTGCGCGGTGCGCGCTATGCGCGCCGCATTAGCGGCGCATTTTTCCAGGGTATCAGTAAACATAAAAATATCTCATAAAGTTAAAAATCAGTCAGGCGCACACTTCCACATGGCCATTACTGACGCGCACCGGGTAGCTCGCTACTGAACGTGAGGCATCCTCAAGGCAGAGACCGTCGCTCAGACGGAAGCGTTGCTTTTTCAGCGGGCTGGCAACCCACAATGCCTGCTGATGCTCGGCGATAATGCCGCGTGATAGCACGCTGGCCTCGGCGAAGGGGTCGATATTGCTCAGGGCGTAGAGTTGCTCATCCTCTCTGGGACGGAAGATGGCAATTTGCTGTCCCTGAACCAGGGCGCATACGCCGGTGGCGGGCAGAATCTGGTTCAGTTCGCAGACGGAATTCCACTGGCTCATACGTTGGTCTCCTCAATCAGGGTGACGTCAATACGTTCGGCGGGACGCGCCGGGCGATGCTGATCGCGGACGTTGATATTCTGTATCAGCGGGTCACGCTGCGGGCTGTTGATAAAGGTGGGGAAATGGCTCTGCTGCTGTGGATCGTTAATGGTTGCCGCCCATTCGCACTCTGCCAGGTCACGCAGGCGCGCCAGTTCGCTCTCCAGCTGGCTGTTCAGACCGAGTTTGTCATCCACAATCACTTTGCGCAGGTAATCGATGCCGCCCTCCATGCTTTCCAGCCAGACGGAGGTACGTTGCAGGCGGTCACCAGTGCGGATGTAGAACATCATAAAACGGTCGAGATAGTGCAGCAGCGTGTCGTGATCGAGGTCGGCAGCCAGCAGATCGGCATGACGTGGTTTCATCCCGCCGTTGCCGCAGACATACAGGTTCCAGCCTTTTTCGGTGGCGATCACGCCAACGTCTTTACCCTGCGCTTCGGCGCATTCACGCGTACAACCAGAGACCCCAAACTTCATCTTGTGTGGGGTGCGGATGCCTTTGTAGCGGTTTTCCAGTTCGATGCCGAAACCAAGGCTGTCACCGACACCGTAGCGACACCAGGTACTGCCGACGCAGGTTTTCGCCATGCGCAACGCTTTGGCATAGGCATGGCCGGTTTCAAAGCCAGCGGCAATCAGCTGTGACCAGATGGCGGGCAGGTCATCGCGTTGCGCGCCAAACAGGCCGATACGCTGCGAACCGGTGATTTTGGTGTAGAGATTATACTGGCGTGCTACTGCGCCGATGGCCATCAACCCTTCCGGGCTGATTTCGCCGCCTGCAGAGCGTGGGATCACCGAATAGGTGCCGTCTTTCTGGATGTTGCCGAGGAACAGATCGTTGCTGTCCTGCAACGGCGTGTGTTGAGGCTTGAGAATGTGTTCGTTCCAGCAGGAGGCCAGCAGCGAACCGACAGTCGGTTTACACACTTCGCAACCATAACCCTGGCCGTATTTCGCCAGCAGCGCATCGAACGATTTGATCTCTTCAACCCGAATCAGGTGATACAGCTCCTGACGTGAATAAGGGAAGTGGGCGCACAGATGGTTGTTCACCTCGATACCCTGACGGCTCAGTTCCGCATTCAGCACCTGCGTAATCAACGGAATACAACCGCCACAGCCCGTACCCGCGCGGGTTTCAGCTTTCAGTGCCGCGACGGTGTGGCAGCCATTCTTCACGGCGTTGACGATATCGCCCTTGCTGACATCGAAGCAGGAGCAGATTTGCGCGCTTTCCGGCAATGCATCAACGCCGATCGACGGCTTCTCGCCGCTGCCTGCGGGCAGGATCAGCAACTCCGGCCGTTCCGGCAGGGTGATTTTATTCAGCGCCAGCTGCAACAGGTTACCGTAGTCGCTGGTGTCGCCCACCAGTACCGCGCCGAGCAGCGTTTTGTTGTCTTCACTGACGATCAGACGCTTGTAAATGGATCGTTGTTCATCGAGCCAGACATAGCTACGTGCGCCAGGCGTCCGTCCGTGGGCATCACCAATGCCGCCGACATCCACACCCAGCAGTTTTAGCTTGGCGCTCATATCCGCACCGGCAAAGATATTATCGCGGCCGACTAAGGTATCGCTGGCGACCTGCGCCATTTTGTAACCGGGAGCCACCAGACCAAAAGTCCGGTTCTGCCAGGCGGCACACTCACCAATGGCGAAAATGGCCGGATCGCTGGTTTGGCAGCGGTCATCAATGGCGATGCCCCCACGCGGGCCGAGTGGCAGGCCGCATTGCTTCGCCAGCTGGTCCTGTGGGCGAATACCGGTGGAGAACACAATAAAATCCACATCCAGCGTGCTGTCATCGGCGAATTGCAGGGTTTTACCGCCTTTGCTGTGATGGACAATTTGCCGGGTGTTTTTTGCCGTATGTACATACACACCCATCTGCTCAATCTTGCGACGCAGTTGTACGCCACCCTGGGCGTCGAGCTGCTCTGCCATCAGGACCGGTGCGAACTCGATCACATGGGTTTCAATGCCGAGATTTTTCAGCGCCCCTGCGGCTTCCAGCCCGAGCAGACCGCCGCCAATCACCGCACCGCGTTGGCTGCGACGCGCACAGGCTTCAATCGCGTTAAGGTCTTCAATGGTGCGATAGACAAAACAGTCGCTGCCTTCCGAACCCTGAATCGGTGGGATCCATGGATAAGAGCCGGTCGCGAAAATCAGCGTGTCGTAATGCACCGCCCGGCCGGTATTGGAGTGAATCAGTTTTTCATCACGATTGATGGTGATGGCGCGTTCACCCAACAGCAGATTGACCTGATGTTTTTCATAGTAACCTTCGCGCACCAGCGAAAGTTCTTCTGCGGTGTGATGGGAAAAATAGGCGGACAGGTGGACACGGTCGTAAGCGACCCGCGGCTCTTCGCAAAAAACGGTGATCGCAAACTGGCCGGGTTCGGCCTTGTCGATCAGTTCTTCAATAAAGCGGTGGCCAACCATGCCGTTGCCAATAATGACGACGTTGTGTTTGCTCATGCTTGCCTCAAAATTAAAATATCTGAGGCTACCTTAACGCGCGCGTTCAGGGGCTTATTGATGCATATCAAATGCGTCTTCATATACCTATTTTGAGGTATGTCACTGATTCTGAACACATTCGTAGCGACGTCAGGTTCGTGCTAGCTTAAGACGTTGTGTTTCAACGGGAGAATGGCATGGCGACGACATCACTGAAGTGGATCAACAACCTGCGCTTAGCGGGGCGGGATGGGCTGTGGCAAATCGAAATCGAACAGGGAAAAATTACCCGCGTGGTGCCCCAGTCGGCAGCCTGTAGCGTGCAGGAAGGGGTGCTGGATGCGGAAGGTGGGCTGGCAAGCGCTCCCTTTATTGAACCGCATATCCATCTTGATACCACGCAAACCGCTGGGGAACCGGCCTGGAATCAGTCTGGTACGCTGTTTGAGGGCATTGAGCGCTGGGCTGAGCGTAAAGCGTTGCTCAGCCATGAAGATGTGAAACAGCGTGCGAAACAGACGCTGAAGTGGCAAATCGCCAACGGTATCCAGCATGTCCGTACCCATGTGGATGTCTCCGATCCTACGCTCACTGCGCTGAAAGCCATGCTGGAAGTGAAGGCGGAGATGGCACCGTGGATTGATATCCAGATTGTTGCCTTTCCGCAGGAAGGCATCCTGTCATATCCCAACGGAGAAGCTCTGCTGGAAGAGGCGCTGCGCCTCGGTGCCGATGTGGTGGGCGCGATCCCCCATTACGAATTTACCCGTGAGTATGGCGTCGAGTCGTTACATAAAGCCTTTGCGTTGGCGAATCGTTATGACCGGCTGGTGGATGTGCACTGTGACGAAATCGATGATGAACAGTCGCGCTTTGTGGAAACCGTGGCGGCACTGGCCCATCGAGAGGGCATGGGCGAACGCGTTACCGCCAGCCATACCACGGCGATGCATTCGTATAACAACGCCTACACCTCGCGTTTATTCCGCCTGCTGCGTCTGTCGAAGATTAACTTTGTTGCCAACCCGCTGGTGAATATTCATTTGCAGGGCCGCTTTGACAGCTATCCGAAACGACGCGGCATTACCCGGGTAAAGGAGATGCTGGAGGCCAATATCAATGTCTGCTTCGGTCACGATGATGTGTTTGATCCCTGGTATCCACTGGGCACCGCCAACATGTTGCAGGTGCTGCATATGGGGCTGCACGTTTGCCAGCTGATGGGGTATGAACAGATTGACGCGGGATTGCAGCTGATCACTACCCATAGCGCCAAAACCCTGCAGCTGACGCATTACGGTATCGAACCGGGCAAAGATGCCAGCCTGATTATTCTGCCGGCAGACAGCGGCTTTGATGCGGTGCGGCGTCAGGTACCGGTGCGTTATTCGTTGAGAAAAGGGGAACTGGTGGCGGCAACGGAGCCAGCGCGAAGTGAAATCTATTTGCAGGAGGCGGAAGCGGTCACCTTCCGGCGTTAAGGAGCAGGGCGGACTGACGTCCGCCCATCAATCTTAGTGGGTGATATGACCGTGCTGGCGATGTTTGGTGACAAAGCCGAGTAACACACACATCACGAACACCACGGCATACAAGCCGTTCGACGTTGCCAGTGCGGCATGCGCGCCTCCTTTTGCCACAATCGGGCCGGTGACGACAAAAGTCAGCATGGTGCCAACCGTACCGCAGGTCAGGATAAAGTTAACCAGCTTCGGTGAGGACGCTTTGGTTTGCAGCGAACCGAGGGTAATGATGGTGGTGTAGATGGCGCTGGAGCTGAAACCGAGCGTCATGATGATCCAGTGCAGCATATTGGCGTCACTGGTGCTGACAAACCAGTACATCAGCACGGTGGCAATGGCTGCCAACACCATCAGGATGCGTTGCAGATCAAAGAAGCGCAGCAGGAAGCTGAATACCCACATGCCCACCATATAGGCTGTCCAGAAATTCCCCACCAGCTGGCCCGCAGCCGCGATATCCATACCCATGGTTTTGGTGGCATATTCCGGCACCCAGGAGATGAAACCGAGCTGACCGAGGATGTAGCACAGTGCGGCAATCGACAGGAAGAGTACGCCGATACCCCATTTTTCTTTCTCCGCCGCCTGGGTTTCGCTGTTGTTTTTCAGCACCGGGAATTCCACGCACAGCGCCAGCACGAAGATGGCGAGGTAAATCACACCAATGCAGGCATAGACCCAGTACCACGGCAGAGCACGCGCCAGCAAAATACCCGCAATGATGGGAAACACCGTACCAGCCATACTGAAGAAGGAGTCAGTAAACAGCAGACGTGAACCGCGCTGACGGCCATCATACAGATGGGTAATCAGGAAGGTACCGATTGACATGGTAATGCCGCTCACCACGCCGAGCACAAACATGCACAGCGAGAACACGGACAGGTTGTGGCTGGTCATCAGGCCAACTACCGCCAGCACCATCAGCACAAAGCCAAATATCAGCTGACGTTTTAACGGCACAATCACCATTAACCAGGCGTTCAGAAAGACGGCCACCAGAATGCCGGTATTGAGGAAGGTAAAAGTGTTGCTCATTTCTGAGATGGGTAACTGGAAATATTGCGCGATATTGTCCAGCACCATCCCGGTCACAATCACCAATGCGCCAGTCAGCGCATATGAGAAAAAGCTAATCCAGGTAAGGCCAATGCGATTACGGTTTGTCATGTTGGGAACCTGTTTTGAGCACCGAAGTTGGCAAAAAGTGTCATGAATTGTAAATGCAACTGTGACCTTAATAAACAAAGAGTGAAATATGGTTATCAGATTTCATTAATAGTGTGATTCAGGTCACGCAAATGATTGCGTGGCGCGGGATTGGGGACATTTACCGTCGCCGCGTAAATATAAGTAAAACGCTGGCTCTTGTATTACATGCTCTTTACAATCAATCTCGTTTTTGAGCTGGCTCTCCATGGTAAGGAATCTTTCATGTTTAAACGTACTTTGACAGCGGCCGTAGCCCTGTTAGCGCTCTCATCTATTTCCGCTTCCGCCCTGGCGGCGAAAGGCGATCCCCATGTTCTGCTCACCACCTCTGCGGGCAATATCGAACTCGAATTGAATGCACAGAAAGCCCCGGTTTCGGTGAAAAACTTTGTTGATTACGTCAATAACGGTTTCTACAACAACACGATTTTCCATCGTGTGATCCCTGGTTTTATGGTGCAGGGTGGTGGCTTCACTACCGATATGCAGCAGAAGCAAACCAACGCACCGATTAAAAACGAGGCGGACAACGGCCTGCGTAACCTGCGTGGCACCATCGCGATGGCGCGTACCGCAGAAAAAGACAGTGCGACCAGCCAGTTCTTTATTAATGTCGCCGACAATGCCTTCCTCGATCACGGTCAGCGTGATTTCGGCTACGCGGTATTTGGTAAAGTTGTGAAAGGAATGGATGTGGCCGATAAGATGGCTCAGGTGCCGACCAAAGATGTGGGTCCGTACCAGAATGTGCCGTCAAAACCGATCGTTATCCTTTCCGCGAAAATCCTGCCCTGATTTATCGGCGCGTCATTTCGTGATGGCGCGTCCTGCCGCTCTCCGGCAAAGCGAATATTTGCTGCTTATACTTAGGGCAAATTGCTTGCCGGAGGCTCTATGACCAGCAAACTGACCGACAAACAGAAAGCCACGCTGTGGCAACAACGCCGTGCTGCCAGTTATCAGGCCAGCTGCCGTCTGGCGGGTTATGCGCTGAACGAAGCCGCGATCACGCCTGAACAGGCTTCAGCCCGGCTGACCTCGCTAAGGAGGCAATATGGCGGATAACACTCTGGCGGTACGCGATCCCTATCTGTGGCACAACGATAGCGTGCTGAAAAACCGTCTGGATATTCACGATAGTGCACAGTTACGCAAAGCTGAGCTGGCGTTCAGTGCTGCGCGACTCGCCACGCTGGAACTGGCTCCGCGCAACAGCGGTATGCCATGGCTATGTCATATTCATCGCACGCTGTTTCAGGATCTCTACAGCTGGGCCGGTGAGTTGCGCACGGTCGATATCTGGCGCGATGACACCCCTTATTGCCACTGCGCTTATATCGAGAAAGAAGGCAACAGCCTGATGAGCGCGCTGGCGGATGAAGAAGGACTGGCCCATCTGGCGCAGGATGAGTTTGTCGCGCGCCTTGCACATTACTATTGCGAGATCTATGTGCTGCACCCGTTCCGGGCCGGTAATGGTCGAACCCAGCGTATCTTCTTCGAGCAGCTGGCGTTACATGCCGGTTATCTGCTGACGTGGGATAAGCTGGACCGTGATAGCTGGCGTGCGGCGATTCGCGATGCCGTCGAGGGCGATTTAACCGCGCTCAGCGCGCAATTTGCGAAAGTGGTAAGTCCCGCCCGTTAAAATGCGTAGAATGGCGGCGGTTTTACCGGCCTGAGGGCGCTATGCTGCTGCTAATTGATAATTACGACTCCTTCACCTGGAATCTCTACCAGTATTTCTGCCAGCTGGGCGCTGACGTCAGGGTGGTGCGCAATGATGCCATCACCCTGGACGAGATGGATGCGCTCCCCCTGAGCCATCTGGTGATTTCTCCTGGCCCCTGTACGCCGGACCAGTCCGGTATCTCGCTGGCGGCCATCCGCCATTTTGCCGGTCGTCTGCCGATCCTTGGTGTGTGCCTCGGTCATCAGGCGATTGCTCAGGCTTATGGTGCCCAGGTGGTGCGTGCGCGTCAGGTAATGCATGGCAAAACGTCAGCGATTCGCCATAACGATAGCGGTGTGTTTCGCGGGCTGAACAATCCTCTCACCGTGACCCGTTACCATTCGCTGATTGTGGCGCGGGATTCTCTGCCTGACGCGTTTGAGGTCACGGCCTGGAGCCTGCGCGAGGGGGAGCCTGATGAAATTATGGGGTTCCGTCATAAAACGCTGCCACTGGAAGGGGTACAGTTCCATCCGGAAAGTATTCTCAGTGAACAGGGACATCAGCTGCTGGCAAATTTCCTGCGGCCTTAAGTTGTGTTTGCCTTTGTGTGATTTTTTATGCATATTTTGTGATTATAATTTCACGTCAACTCAACAAATAACCCGATGAGGTCGGCAATGGCAGCAGAAAAACTAGCGGTAACCCGGGAAACGTTCGATAACGTAATTTTGCCTGTTTATGCACCTGCGCAGTTTGTGCCGGTTAAAGGCAAGGGTAGCCGAGTCTGGGATCAGCAGGGCAAAGAATATATCGATTTTTCCGGCGGCATCGCAGTGACTGCGCTCGGCCATTGCCATCCGGCGCTGGTGGAAACGCTGAAAACCCAGGGCGAAACCCTGTGGCACACCAGCAACGTATTTACCAATGAACCGGCGCTGCGCCTGGCAAGCAAACTGATTGCGGCCACCTTTGCCGAGCGCGTGTTCTTTGGCAACTCCGGTGCGGAAGCTAACGAAGCCGCGTTCAAACTGGCGCGTTATTACGCCTGCAAAAAACATAGCCCGTTCAAAAGCAAAATCATCGCCTTCCACAATGCGTTTCATGGACGCACGCTGTTTACCGTCTCGGTTGGCGGCCAGCCAAAATACTCCGATGGTTTTGGCCCAAAACCGGCGGATATCGTGCATGTGCCTTACAACGACCTGGCGGCGGTAAAAGCGGTAATTGATGATCACACCTGCGCCATCGTGGTCGAGCCGATTCAGGGCGAAGGCGGCGTGATGCCGGCTACCCCGGAATTTATGCAGGGTTTGCGTGCCTTATGCGATGAATACAAGGCGCTGCTGGTGTTGGATGAAGTGCAGAGCGGCATGGGACGCAGTGGCAAACTGTTTGCTTACGAACACTATGGCATCACCCCGGACATTATCACCACGGCGAAAGCGCTGGGCGGTGGTTTCCCGGTGAGCGCCATGCTGACTACCAATGAAATCGCTTCAGTGATGGCACCTGGCGTGCACGGCACCACTTATGGCGGTAACCCGCTGGCCTGTGCGATTGCCGAAACGGCGCTGGATATCATCAACACGCCTGAAGTGCTGGACGGTGTCGAAGCTCGTCGTCAGCAGTTTGTCGCGGCGCTGAAAGCGCTGGATAGCAAGTTTGATCTGTTCAGTGACATCCGTGGAAAAGGCCTGCTGATTGGTGCAGCGCTGAAGCCGCAGCACGCCAGCAAAGCACGCGATATCCTGCATGCCGCTGCGGCGGAAGGTTTGATGATCCTGACAGCCGGTACCGATGTGATCCGTTTTGTTCCGTCGCTGGTGATTGAGCCGACCGATATCGAAGAAGGGATGGCGCGCTTTGCCGTGGCGGTAGAGAAGGTACTGGCGGCGTAATTCAGTTTTTTACCCGCAGGCCCATCAGCCAGCGACCATGATGCGGTCGCTGGCTCCACGCCAGTGAAGAGATGGTGTGCATCACGTTAAGGTGTTGCAGAATCCGCTTCACATGCTGCTCAACAATGGTCACCGCACCCTCATTAATATTTTCCGGCGCTTCCAGCACGTTGCTGTCGTTGCCCGGCCCGTCATATTCCAGCCGCTGCTGACAACGCTGCAACGCGATTTCGCAGGATTGCAGATACTTCTCGGCGAGCTTTGGCGTCAGCATGGTGTGCTCGCGCGCCAGAATCGTCATGGCGTTGATGTGTTCGACAATAAACTGGCTGTGCGTCACCCATAAGCGCATATCTTTCAGATACTGTGGGTTAAAACCCGGTTCGGTCATCGCCTGATTGAGCGAGTTAAACATGGCGTTGTGTGCCTGGTTAACCTTAATGCGCTGGTACGCCAGCTTCTCCGGCGACTGCTCCGGCCCGAGCAGCAGCTGCAACGCTTCCTGGTCAGCCTCCAGCGCGTCATGTGCGTTCTTACGGAGCAAGCCACTCTGCCACTGTGGCCACAGCCAAATCATGCCGCCAAAGGCAATCAGGCATCCCATCAGCGTATCCATCATGCGCGGCAGCAGGAACTGTGCGCCGTTGAGCGACAGCAACTGAAGCGAGTACACCGCCGTTACCGTAAAGCCAATCATCGACCAGCCGTAATATTTACGCGTCACCAGATAGCTGGCGAGGGTGATCGCCAGCATAAACAGCAGGGTGATAGATTCCGGCACGGCAAAACGCAGCGAGGCAGCCGCGATCAATAGCCCGGCGAAGGTGCCGAGGGCACGGTGCTGGATACGTACGCGAGTGGCGCTGTAGCCGTTCTGGCTGACGAACATGGTGGTCATCAGAATCCAGTAGGGTTTGGGGATGTTAAAGAACAACGCCAGCGCGCTGCCAAACATCAGCATTACGGCAAAACGCGCTGCGGTACGTAACGCCGGGGACTTTAGCGACAGGTAACTGCGCAGCGCCGGAAAAAACGGCAAACGTCGCTGGCGGTCGGCCATCAGGTCACGGGTATAAAGCGGTTTCTGCGTGCGCAGGACGCGGGCTATCCGACTGAAATGGTACAGGCAAAAATTACCGACCGGATTATCCGGGTGCTGGCGCGCAATCTTTTCCAGCGCCCCGAGCTGCTTCTCCATATGAAAGCGCTCCGGCAACTGGTGATAGAGGATAGCATCGGCCAACAGCCGCAGCCGTGCCGATATGGTCTTCGCATTCCAGCGGATCACTGCTTCAGCATGGCTCTGCTCCACCAGTTTTTGCACTTCTTCAGGCTGATGCAGGCTGACCGAGATGTGCTCCTGGAGATCGAGTGCCACCTGGAAGGCACGCGTCAGACGTTTATGGCTGTTGTTACGGCTGGCAGACAGCATATGCATTTGCTGATAACAGGTGGTGATCAGGTCAACCGCTTTTTGCTGCCGGGCCAGCAGTGGGGGTAGCGCTTTTTCCGGATCGGTCAGCTGCGTCAGCAGGGTATATTTGGCATCGCAATAATCCGCCAGCTCGCGATACAGCAGGCTGAGGGTTTCACGCATCGGCTGTTCTTTCCACAGCCAGAACCAGAGCCAGTTAAACAGCCCGTACCACAGCGTGCCGCCGATATACAGCAGCGGCGGTACCCATATCGGCATGCGTCCTGCGAGGCTGAGGGTGAAGATGGCGGCGATAAGGGTGCCGGGCAGCAAACGGCCATGCAATGGACTGATTTCGCCGGTGACGCCCACCAGCAGCGGCAGAGCCAGCATAATCAGCGGCAAAGGAACATGGTAATCCGTCAACCACTGAATCAGAAAGCTGCCGGTGGCAAACAGGGATCCGCCGACAATCAGGCGTTTAAAGAAACGTTTATGTGGTGTATCCAGACCCGCGATATTGCAGCAGGCGGGAACCAGCGAGAACAGCAAACCTTTTTGCAGGTCACCAAACAGCCAGCCGAGAGCCACGGGCAGGCAAAGCACCAGCGTTTGCCGCAGGGCATAATTAACTTCGGGATGATAGATGATTCGACGCCACATCAGCTCATCGTAGACAAAAACGGCGCGATGTGACCATCACGCCGTGGGTGAGAAGGAATTAGCGGGTGCCGTAAACGACGATGGTTTTACCATGTGCGGAGATCAGGTTTTGATCTTCCAGCATTTTCAGAATACGGCCAACTGTCTCGCGTGAGCAGCCAACGATCTGACCAATTTCCTGACGGGTGATTTTGATCTGCATCCCGTCCGGGTGGGTCATGGCATCCGGCTGTTTGGCCAGATTGAGCAGCGTCTGCGCAATGCGACCGGTCACATCAAGGAAGGCAAGGTTGCCGACTTTTTCTGATGTCACCTGCAGGCGACGTGCCATCTGCGCCGAAAGACGCATTAAAATATCCGGGTTTACCTGAATCAGCTGACGGAATTTTTTGTAGGAAATTTCAGCCACTTCGCAGGCAGTTTTTGCTCGTACCCAGGCACTGCGTTCCTGACCTTCTTCAAACAGGCCAAGCTCGCCGATGAAATCCCCCTGATTGAGGTAGGAGAGAATCATCTCTTTGCCTTCTTCATCTTTAATCAGTACCGCAACGGCACCTTTCACGATGTAGTAGAGCGTTTCCGCTTTTTCACCCTGGTGAATCAGGGTGCTTTTGGATGGATATTTGTGAATATGGCAATGGGACAGGAACCATTCGAGTGTAGGGTCTGTTTGCGGTTTGCCGAGAACCATTCGCTATTATCCTCTGTTGTAATCGTGCCCAAAACACAGGGGGCAATTTTCCCTGTCAGGCGGTGAAATCGTAGAGCGCTTCCAGTAAAGGAAATTATTCGGGTGGACTCTTAAGCCAGGCTTCTGATTCTTCCCGCCTTCGTCTATTACGACGAAAATATTTTCAGCTCTGTTTGTAGCACAGCTTTTGCTAGCTGTCTTCTGTTGTCTCGCTTCAGCAAAAGGGCGATTAGTCTGGATTGCTGTTTCTCAGGTGAAAGCGTACTCTGGCGGCAAATCAGCTTGGTCAGGAGAAAGAATAATGCAGGCACGAGTCAAATGGGTGGAGGGGCTTACCTTTCTCGGAGAATCCTCATCGGGTCATCAGGTATTAATGGATGGGAACTCGGGTGATAAAGCACCGAGTCCGATGGAGATGGTGCTGATGGCGGCGGGTGGTTGCAGCGCGATTGACGTGGTGTCTATCCTGCAAAAAGGGCGCAATGAAGTGACCGATTGCGAGGTGAAACTCACCTCTGAACGTCGTGAAGAAGCGCCGCGGATTTTTACACACATCAATCTGCATTTTATTGTCAGCGGCAAAGCGCTGGGCGATAAAGCGGTGGCGCGTGCGGTGGATTTGTCGGCAGAGAAATATTGCTCGGTGGCGATCATGCTGGGCAAAGGCGTCGACATCACCCACAGTTATGAGGTTATCGAGCTATAGCACGAACGTAGCGGCGCGATAAATCGCGGCGCTACGGAAATGACGGATTATTCAATCCGTTTACCTTCAATCAGCCGTTGCACCAGCGGTGTCATAATCAACTCCATCGCCAGCCCCATTTTGCCACCCGGTACCACCAGGGTGTTCATATGCGAGATAAAGGAATCCTGAATCATCGCCAGCAGGTAAGGAAAGGCAATACCTTCCAGCCCACGAAAATGGATCACCACAAAGCTTTCATCCAGCGACGGAATCTCACGCGCGGCAAACGGATTTGAGGTATCAACGGTGGGTACGCGCTGGAAGTTGATATGGGTGCGCGAAAACTGTGGCGTGATGAAGTTGATGTAATCCTCCATCGAACGTACCACCGAGTCCATCACCGCTTCGCGCGAATGGCCGCGTTCGCTGGTGTCGCGGATCAACTTCTGAATCCACTCGAGGTTCACAATCGGCACCACGCCGACCAACAAATCCACATGTTCGGCCACATTGTGTTGCTGCGTCACGACGCCGCCGTGCAAACCCTCATAAAACAGCACATCCGTGTTTTCCGGCAGCGGTTGCCAGGGCGTAAAGGTGCCAGGAACCTGATTCCACGGCACGGCTTCATCATAGGTGTGAAGATATTTGCGCGACTGCCCGAGACCGGATTGGCCGTATTGTCTGAAGGTTTGCTCCAGCAGGCCAAAATCGTTGGCCTCCGGTCCGAAGTAGCTGATATGACGGCCCAGATCGCGCGCTTTGCGGATCGCCATGTCCATCTCTGGACGCGTATAACGATGGAAACTGTCGCCTTCCACTTCTGCGGCGTGCAGATCCAGCTGCTGGAAAATTTTCCGGAAGGCAAGGCTGGTGGTAGTGGTTCCGGCCCCGCTGGAACCGGTAACGGCGATAACTGGATGCCTGGCTGACATGACAAAGCTCCCTGTGAAGTCCGGCGATGAGCATTGTTAGCACGAAATGCCGGGATGTGCATTAGCCGCGAAATTCACCGCGCGCCATGATATTGACGGTTTCGTGCAGTTCAGACCACACCAGTACCGCCTCGCCACGTTCCAGCTGGCGGCGCACATCGGCGACCTTCTGCGCCAGACTGCGCTCCTGTTCACCGTAGTCGGTGCCTTCGCGTAATACAAAGGCTTCAATCAGGTTTTCCAGCGTTTCGGGGGCGAGTTGTTGCCACGGTATAATCACGATCACATATCCAGATAAGTTGATAGCCATTGTGGCACGCGTTGCTCCAGCCACATTTGCGGGCGCAGCAATGTCCCGCCGACAAAGCCAACGTGGCCGCCTTGCTGCGTCAATTGGTATTCAATTGACGAGGACAGCTGCTCCGGTTGCGGGATAACTGCGTCAGTCATAAAGGGATCGTCTTTGGCGTGAATGATCAGCAGCGGCTTACGGACATTGATTAAGTGCGGCATGGCGCTGGCGCGGTGATAATAGTCTCCCGCATCGATAAAACCGTGCGCCCGTGAGGTGACGGCATCGTCAAAGTCGCGCAGACGCCGCAGGGTGCGTAGCTGGCGTAAATCCACCGGCAAGGTACCGGGCCAGGCGCGCAGCTTGCGCTTCGCATTTTTTTTCAGCTGCGTCAGCAAATAATGCTGATAAAAGCGTGAGAAACCGTTCTCCAGTTTCTGGCTGCACGGCTCCAGCAGCAGCGGTGCCGAGATAGCGACGGCGGCATCAAAAGGCGCATCACTGCCCTCCATCCCAGCGAGGCACGCCAGCATATTCGCGCCGAGCGAGACGCCCACTGCAGTGGTTGGCACTGTGCCCCATTCACGCCTTAACCAGCGCAGGAAATAGCTCGCGTCTTCCGTTTCGCCGGAATGGTAAATACGATGCAGGCGATTGGGTTCGCCACTGCAACCACGGAAGTGCATCACCACTGCCAGCCAGCCATGCGCCTGACATGCCTGCATCAACCCGTGGGCATAGGGGCTGTGGAAACTTCCCTCTAAGCCGTGAAACAGGACCATGCGCGGTTTATGGGCGGCCTGCACCGGATCTTCACTCCACGCGAGATCGACGAAATCACCATCCGGCAAATCAAGACGCTGCCAGTGCGGACGCAGGGTGACACGCCGGCGCAGCAGGCGCGGGAGCAGGGTTTGCAGATGCGGATTGCGAAAGCCACTCAGCGGGACGAAGGTCTCGCCGGGAGGAGAATCAAAATTACTGTGGTAAACGCTTGTCTGATGCATATCTCGCTGATAGTTTCGATGGGTTTTTGGCTTTCCTGGGTGAGGAGCACCCGAATCAACATGGAACTAAGTCTGTTTTTATCAATGCTGGGCTTTCTCTGGGTCGCTGCGATCACGCCAGGGGCTAATAATATGTTACTTACCGCCTCCGCTGCCAACTTTGGCTTTCTGCGTACCTTCTCGTTGTTAATCGGCATCATGATCGGTATGCAGGTGATGCTGCTGATGGTGGCCTTTGGCGTGGGTAGTCTCATCCTACTCTATCCTTCCCTTCATCTGGTTCTTAAAATTGCCGGTAGCCTCTATCTGTTGTGGCTGGCGTGGAAAATTGCTACCGCCGAGTATGAGACGCTGGACACGGATGTGGCACCTCCGGTACCCACGCCGTTCTGGCAGGGAGGGTTGCTGCAACTGATTAACCCGAAAGCCTGGCTGATGGCGCTGGGTGCGGTTGCCAGCTTTAGCCTGGCCGGGGCCGCCTATCTGCATTCCGTGGTGGCCATCAGCATTGGTATGGCGCTGGTCAACGTGGTCTCCGGGATGATCTGGATGGGGTTTGGTTCGATCATCGGCCGTCTGCTGCGCAGCCCACGGGCGTGGAAAATCTTTAACCTGGCGATGGGGATTTTGACTGCCGCCTGTGTGCTGTTGATTTGGCACTGAGTAAACCCGAGGCGCGGCAACGCGCCTTTTTGCTGTTTGCGCATAGCCTTGCCCGATGTTGATCTAAGAACCGATTTTCATTAGGGATAATTTTTAATTCCTTTATGAAACCATTGCTGCTGGCGACACTGCACCCAACATAAAAATATTGGGGTGCAAAATGATGGCAGTGAAGAAAACCATAACCACGTTAGCCGCAGCGCTGGCGTTGCTGACCTTCCAGGCCGAGGCGGTTAGCGTCACGGTGGCGTATCAGACCTCCGCGGAACCGGCCAAGGTGGCACAGGCCGATAACACCTTTGCCAAAGAGAGTGGAGCCAGCGTTGACTGGCGAAAGTTCGATAGCGGGGCCAGCGTGCTGCGCGCCCTGGCCTCCGGCGACGTGCAGATTGGCAATATCGGCTCCAGTCCGCTGGCGGTGGCCGCCACACAGCAACTGCCAATTGAAGCCTTCCTGTTAGCATCGCAGCTCGGTAATTCCGAGGCGCTGGTGGTGAAGAAATCCATCAGCAATCCCAAAGACCTGATCGGCAAACGTATCGCCGTCCCTTTTATCTCCACCACCCATTACAGCCTGCTGGCCGCATTGAAGCACTGGGGCATCAAACCCACCGATGTGCAGCTGGTTAACCTGCAACCGCCCGCAATAATTGCCGCCTGGCAGCGTGGCGATATTGACGGCGCTTACGTCTGGGCACCGGCGGTCAATGAACTGGAAAAGGATGGCAAAGTGCTGACCGACTCCTCACAGGTCGGCAAATGGGGCGCGCCGACGCTGGATGTCTGGGTGGTGCGTAAAGACTTTGCACAGCAGCACCCGGATATCGTTACGGCGTTTGCCCGCAGCGCGCTGGAGGCGCAGAAAGCCTATATCGATAACCCGCAACAGTGGCTGCAACAGTCGGACAACCTGAGCAAGCTGTCGCGCCTGAGCGGGGTGCCGGAAGCTCAGGTACCGGGGCTGGTGCAGGGCAACACCTATCTCACTGCCCAGCAGCAGGTTGAGCAGCTTGGTAAGCCCGTCAATCAGGCGATTGTCGATACCGCGCATTTCCTGAAAGAGCAGGGCAAGGTGCCGGATGCGGCCAGTGATTACAGCGGCTTTGTCACCACCCGTTTCGTTGCTCCCTTAGTGAAATAACCGGAGGCTCCGATGCTTAGCATCACTCATCTTAATGCGCGTTACGCCGGACAACCTGCGTTGCAGGACATCAACCTGCAACTGGAACAGCGTGAACTGTTGGTGGTGCTGGGACCGTCCGGGTGTGGCAAAACCACGTTACTCAATCTGATCGCCGGTTTTCTGCCGCTGGAATCCGGCAGCATCACGCTGGATGGCAAACCGGTGAACGGGCCGGGTGCCGAACGCGGCGTGGTGTTTCAGAACGAAGGGTTGCTGCCGTGGCGCAATGTGATCGACAACGTCGCCTTCGGTTTGCAACTGGCTGGGATGGCAAAGGCCGATCGTCATGGCATCGCCCGGCGCCTGCTGGGCAAAGTGGGGCTGGAAGGAGCGGAAAAGCGTTTTATCTGGCAGCTCTCTGGGGGTCAACGTCAGCGCGTGGGGATTGCGCGTGCGCTGGCGGCTGATCCTCAGCTGCTGCTGTTAGATGAACCCTTTGGCGCGCTCGATGCTTTTACCCGTGAGCAGATGCAAACCCTGCTGCTGACGCTGTGGCGCGATACCGGCAAACAGATCCTGCTGATTACTCACGACATTGAAGAAGCGGTGTTTCTCGCCAGTGAACTGGTACTGCTGTCGCCAGGGCCTGGGCGAGTAGTGGAACGACTGAAGCTCGATTTTGGGCAGCGTTTTGCCGACGGTGAGCCCTGCCGCAGTATCAAATCCGATCCCGCATTTATTGAACGGCGCGAATACGTGCTGAACCAGGTGTTTGCTCAGCGGGAGGTGTTCGCATGAGTGCGTTAATTGATGATAAAGCGCGTGCGGCACGCCGCCGGAATCTGCGCTGGCCCTTTTCGCGTCAGCTGTCCCTGAGCCTGTTAAGTGTGGCGGTGCTGCTGCTGGTGTGGTGGGGGGTAACGGCGCTGGGCTTGATTGCGCCGCTGTTTCTGCCGCCACCGCAGCTGGTGCTGAAAAAGCTGCTGCTGATTGCCGGTCCACAAGGCTTTATGGATGCCACGCTGTGGCAGCATCTCGGTGCCAGCCTGACGCGGATGCTGGTGGCGCTGTTCTTCGCGGCGCTGATTGGCATTCCGGTAGGGATCGCCATGGGACTGAGCCCGTCGATTCGTGGCCTGCTTGATCCGCTGATTGAACTCTATCGACCGGTGCCGCCGCTGGCTTATCTGCCGCTGATGGTGATCTGGTTCGGCATCGGTGAAACCTCAAAAATCTTACTGATTTACCTGGCGATCTTCGCGCCTGTCACCTTATCGACGCTGGCGGGCGTGAAGAACGCTCAGCAGGTACGTATCCGTGCGGCACAGGCGCTTGGGGCTACGCGCTGGCAATTGCTGCGCTGGGTGATTCTGCCGGGCGCGTTACCGGAAATCCTCACTGGCTTGCGTATTGGTCTCGGCGTCGGCTGGTCAACGCTGGTGGCAGCCGAACTGATTGCTGCCACCCGTGGGCTGGGCTTTATGGTGCAATCGGCGGGCGAGTTCCTGGCAACGGATGTGGTGCTGGCGGGCATCGCGGTGATTGCGTTGATCGCTTTTAGTTTAGAACTGGGTCTGCGCGCCTTGCAGCGCCGTCTGACGCCCTGGAATGGAGAACAGCAATGAACGAACGTGTGACTTTCAGCGCGCTGGGGCCGTATATCGGTGCGCAGGTGAGTGATGTCGATCTCAGCCGCCCGCTGAGCGATGCGCAATTTGAACAGCTTTACCATGGCCTGCTGCGCCATCAGGTGTTGTTCCTGCGTCATCAGGTGATCACGCCCGAGCAGCAGCGCGCGCTGGCAGTGCGCTTTGGTGATTTACATATCCACCCGGTCTATCCGCATGCCACCGGAGTGGAGGAGATCATCGTGCTGGATACGCATCAGGGCAACCCACCCGATAGCGATAACTGGCACACCGATGTGACCTTTATCGAGACCCCTCCGGCGATCGCCATTCTGGCGGCCAAATTGCTGCCGGAAAGCGGCGGCGATACGCTGTGGGCCAGCGGGATTGCGGCGTATGAAGCGTTATCCGAACCGTTTAAAACGCTGCTGGCAGGATTGCAGGCGGAGCATGACTTCAAAAAAGCATTCCAGGAATTTAAATATCGCAAAACGGCTGAAGAACATCAGCGCTGGCAGCAGGCAGTGGCGAAGCACCCGACGGTGCTGCATCCGGTGATCCGTACCCATCCGGTCAGCGGTCGCAAGGCGTTGTTCGTCAACGAAGGATTCACCACGCGGCTGGTTGGGCTAAGCGAGAAGGAGAGTGCGGCGCTGCTCGGTTTCCTGTTTGCGCACATTACCAAACCTGAGTTTCAGGTGCGCTGGCGTTGGCAGGAAAATGATGTGGCGATTTGGGATAACCGCGTGACGCAGCATTATGCCAATGCGGATTATTCTCCGGCGCGCCGGGTGATGCATCGGGCCACCGTGCTAGGCGATAAACCAGTTTAAAACGCCCGTCGTGGCACGATTAATCGTGCCACGACGGAATGCACTGTTATGGCGCAGCCAGCATCTGCTCCAGCTGTTCCTGGGCATCCAGCCAGGCCATTTCCGCTTCTTCCAGCGCCGATTTACTCTCCGCCTGACGTTGCAGCGCGACAGTCAGATCCGCTTTGCGGTTTTGGTCGTAAATAGCGCTGTCGGACAGCAGCTGCTCGGCTTCGCTCAGCTGGCTCTGCCACTTCGTCATCTGTTTTTCGAGTTTCTCAATCTCTTTGCGTAGTGGCTGCGTCTGTGCGCGCAGTTCCGCATCACGACGCTTCTGATCTTTACGGGCCTGGGCGCTGTTGCCGCTTTCCTGCTTTGGTGCGGCATCCTGCTGCGCCTGCTGTTTTTGCAGGTCGCTCAGCCACTGCTGATAATCCTCAAGATCCCCTTCGAAGATATCCACTTTGCGATCGTGTACCAGGTACAAATCATCGGTAGTGGCGCGCAGCAAATGGCGGTCATGCGAGACCACCACCAGCGCACCTTCAAAATCAATCAGCGCCTCGGTTAATGCCTGGCGCATATCGAGATCGAGGTGGTTCGTTGGTTCATCAAGCAGCAACAGGTTCGGACGCTGCCAGACAATCAACGCCAGCACCAGACGCGCTTTTTCACCACCGGAGAAACGCTCAGTCACTTCGCTGACTTTATCGCCCTGGAAGCCAAAGCCGCCGAGGTAATCACGCAACTGCTGCTCCAGCGTTTTCGGCGCAAGGCGCGCCAGATGCTGCAACGGCGACTCGTCGGCACGCAGGAATTCCAGCTGGTGCTGGGCGAAGTAACCCAGCTTGATCCCTTTCGCCAGCCCAATTTCACCCGCCAGTGGGGTTAACTCGCCTGCCAGCAGTTTGATTAAGGTGGATTTACCCGCGCCGTTGCGCCCCAGCAGGCCAATACGTGAGCCGGGTACCAGGTTAAGTTTGATGGCGTCGAGAATGATGCGTTCACCGTAGCCTGCGGTCACTTTCTCCATTTTCAGCAGGGGATTGGGCAGGCTTTCTGGTGCACGGAAGCTGAAGCTGAATGGGTTATCGACGTGCGCGGGCGCAATCAGTTCCATGCGCTCCAGCATCTTGATGCGGCTCTGCGCCTGCTTCGCTTTGGTGGCCTGGGCGCGGAAACGATCGATATAGCTTTGCAGGTGCGCCACTTTCTCCTGCTGGCTTTGATACAGCGCCTGCTGCTGCGCCAGTTTGGCGACGCGCTGACGCTCGAACGAACTGTAGTTGCCGGTGTATTCAAACATCGTCTGTTGTTCGATGTGGATGATCTTATCCACCACCGGATCGAGGAAGTCGCGGTCATGCGAAATCAGGATCAGCGTGCCTTCGTAGCTTTTTAACCAGCGTTCCAGCCAGATCACCGCATCGAGGTCGAGGTGGTTAGTCGGTTCATCGAGCAGCAGTAAATCAGAACGACACACCAGCGCCTGCGCGAGGTTAAGACGCATGCGCCAGCCGCCGGAGAAGTCGCTCACCGGACGCTGGAGCTGCTCCTGGGAGAAGCCGAGACCGTGCAGCAAGCTGGAGGCGCGTGCCGGGATACTCCATGCCTGGATCGCATCCAGTTTACCGTGCAGCAGCGCGATAGCGTTGCCATCGTTACGTGCGTTGGCATCGGCTAATTCAGATTCCAGCTGGCGATATTCGCGGTCGCCGTCGATAACATATTCCAGCGCGGCTTTACTGAGCGCTGGGGTTTCCTGATTGACCCAGGCCAGCGCCCAGTTACCAGGGAAGGTGGCGCTACCGGCATCACTGCTCATTTCACCTTTGAGCAGCGACAACAGCGTGGATTTGCCGCAGCCGTTTTTGCCCACCAGACCCACTTTCTGGCCGGGGTTGATGGTTGCGGTAGCGTTATCCAGCAGCACGTTGGTGCCGCGGCGAATTTGTAACGAGGAAAAGACAATCATAAGCGCCGTATCGTCAGAATATGTTAATTTACTGGCAACATAATTAGATGAACTGTTTAGTTGCGTCGAGCATGGTAGCGGAATTCCTGCGCTGTGACGATGCTTTGCTTTGGAGGGGAACGATGTCGCAGCCACCCAAAATCCTGCTGCTTTACGCCCATCCGGAATCACAGGATTCGATTGCCAATCGGGTTTTGCTGCAGTCGGCTATGGAACTGGACCACGTCACGGTACACGATTTATACGCCCACTATCCGGATTTCTTTATTGATATTCACTACGAGCAACAACTGCTGCGCGAACATCAAATCGTGGTTTTCCAGCATCCACTGTATACCTACAGCTGCCCGGCACTGCTGAAAGAGTGGCTGGACCGGGTGCTGTCTCGCGGCTTCGCCAGTGGCGTAGATGGCAATGCGCTGGAGGGGAAATACTGGCGCAGCGTCGTCACCACCGGCGAGCCGGAAACCGCCTATCATCAGCATGGCCTCAATCGTTACCCGATGAGCGACATCATGCGTCCGTTTGAGCTGACGGCGCAGATGTGCCGTATGCATTGGATGACGCCGATGGTGATCTACTGGGCGCGACGCCAGACGCCGGAGGTATTGCGTCATTTTGCCCAGGCTTACAGCGACTGGCTCTCGTCACCGCTGCCGCAGGGAGGTGTGTAATGGAAGGACAAACGCTGCTTACGGCCGGTGTCATCTATCTGGTGGCGGCGGTGCTGATCGTCCCGATTGCGGCACGACTGGGCATCGGCGCGGTGCTGGGTTATCTGCTGGCAGGTATTGCCATCGGGCCGTGGGGATTGGGTTTTATCAGCGACGTGGACGAGATTCTGCACTTCTCTGAACTCGGCGTCGTATTCCTGATGTTTATCATCGGCCTGGAACTGAACCCGGCGAAACTCTGGGCGCTGCGGCGGTCGATTTTTGGTGTGGGTGCGGCTCAGGTGTTGATCTCTGCGGCGATTCTCGGGGTGCTGCTATGGCTGACCGATTTCTCCTGGCAGGCGGCAGTGATTGGCGGTATCGGCCTGGCAATGTCCTCGACGGCGATGGCACTGCAATTAATGCGTGATAAAGGCATGAATCGCAGCGAAGCCGGGCAGCTGGGTTTCTCGGTGCTGCTGTTCCAGGATTTAGCGGTGATCCCGGCGTTGGCGCTGGTGCCGCTGCTGGCGGGAGGAGGCGACAGCGGTCATGTAGACTGGCTGAAAGTCGGCATGAAGGTGCTGGCATTCGCCGGGATGCTGATTGGTGGCCGTTTTCTGCTGCGCCCGATTTTCCGCTTTATTGCTGCCTCCGGCGTGCGCGAAGTCTTTACCGCAGCCTCGTTACTGCTGGTGCTTGGCTCGGCGTTGTTTATGGATGCGCTGGGCCTGTCGATGGCGCTGGGGACTTTTATCGCCGGTATTCTGCTGGCGGAAAGTGAGTATCGCCATGAGCTGGAAGTGGCGATCGAACCCTTTAAAGGACTGCTGCTGGGGCTGTTCTTTATCTCCGTCGGTATGGCGCTGAATCTCGGCGTGCTCTACACCCACATCCTCGAAATCGTGCTTGGCGTGGTGATTCTGGTGGTAGTGAAAATTCTGGTGCTGTATGTGCTGGCGCGGGTTTATGGTCTGCGCAGTTCGGAGCGTCAGCAGTTTGCCGGGGTACTCAGCCAGGGCGGAGAGTTTGCCTTCGTGCTATTTTCGGCCGCGGCATCGGCAAAGCTGTTTAGCGGCGATCAATTGCCGCTGCTGCTGGTGACGGTGACGTTGTCGATGATGACCACACCGCTGTTGATGCAGGGCATTGATCGTCTGCTGGCACGTCGCTTTAATGAACCGGATGACAACAGCGAGAAGCCGTTTGTCGAAGATGATCAGCCGCAGGTGATTGTGGTGGGCTTTGGTCGTTTCGGCCAGGTGGTTGGCCGTTTGCTGATGGCGAATAACAAGCGTATCACGGTACTGGAGCGCGATATCTCAGCAGTTAGCCTGATGCGTAAATATGGCTACAAGGTTTACTATGGTGATGCTACCGAGCTGGAGCTGTTGCGCGCTGCGGGAGCGGCGACGGCACAATCCATCGTCATCACCTGTAATGAACCGGAAGATGCCATGACGATTGTGCATCTTTGCCAGCAGCATTTTCCGCAGTTGCAGATCCTCGCCCGGGCGCGTGGTCGTGTGGAAGCCCATGAACTGATTCAGGCGGGCGTGACGTTGTTCTCGCGTGAAACCTTCTCCAGTGCGCTGGAGTTGGGACGCAAAGCGCTGATCTCGCTGGGGATGCATCCACACCAGGCGCAACGTGCTCAACATCATTTCCGCCGTCTGGATATGCGTATGCTGCGTGAACTGGTGCCCAATCAGACGGACAGCGCAACGGTTTCACGCGTGCGTGAGGCGCGTCGCGAGCTGGAAGATATCTTCCAGCGTGAAATGCAGCATGAAAAACGTCAGTTTGATGGCTGGGATGATGAGTAACTACACTTACCTTATCCGTTGATGACGGGCAGGAAACAGTATGCGTAAACGTTTTATTGCTGGTGCGGTATGTCCGCACTGTCAGCAGAAAGACACGCTGGCGATGTGGCGTGAAAACAATGTGGATGTGGTGGAGTGCGTGAAGTGCGGCCATCAGATGCGTGAAGCGGATAAGCAGGTGCGCGATCAGGTTCGCAGTCAGGAACAGGTGATCGGCATTTTTCATCCCGAGTAGCGCAATGGCGCAGCTTTTTTTAAGCTTAAACTTACAGCGGGATTGAATTCCGCTACAATCGGCGCCATTAACGCTGAGCAGAATGCGGCATTGCGTTGTCAGCATCCTCAGTCTTGAACCTTTCTGGTTGGTGTTTTTGCTCGCAAAAATGGACCAATGAGACGGGATTCGCAGTTCTCAACGGTTAGGAGATATCATGAAAGTAGCAAAAGACCTGGTGGTGAGCCTGGCGTATCAGGTTCGTACCGAAGACGGTGTGTTGGTCGACGAGTCACCGGTGAGCGCGCCGTTGGACTATCTGCACGGCCATGGTTCCCTGATTTCTGGTCTGGAAAAAGCACTGGAAAATCATGTGCCAGGTGACAAGTTTGACGTGCATATCCCGGCAAACGACGCTTACGGTCAGTATGATGACAACCTGGTGCAGCGTGTACCGAAAGACGTATTTATGGGCGTTGACGAACTGCAGGTTGGCATGCGCTTCCTGGCAGAAACCGATCAGGGTCCGGTACCGGTTGAAATTACCGAAGTGGAAGACGAGCACGTGGTGGTTGATGGTAACCACATGCTGGCGGGTCAGAACCTGAACTTCAACGTGGAAGTGGTGGCGATTCGTGAAGCAACACCGGAAGAACTGGCTCACGGCCACGTTCACGGTGAGCACGGCCATGATCACGACCACGACCATGATCACGACCACGGTCATGAACACGGTAAAGGCGGCTGCGGCGGCCACGGTGGTTGCGGTTGTAACCACTAAGAATCAAGGCCACCCTCGCGGTGGCCTTTTCTTTAGTAGTGCGGGGGTGGCGTCTCTTCCGATTGCGACGCAATCATGGATGGCGCGGCGGCCTTAACCTTATCAACCAGCAGACGCACCTGCTCACGCAGTTTGCTCATCTCCAGTTCATGATGAACCACCGTCTGATTGAGTTGATCTATGGTGTGTTCCTGAAAAGCCAGCTTGCTCTCCAGCGCCTCAAGGCGTTGCTCCCATTCTGATTGTTGCATCACCACTCCTCGAATTACGGTGCTTCTCGCGTGTCGGCCGGGATTCTAAGTCTTTTGCTGCAGAATAACCCGATTTTTCACCAGAATTGGCCAGGATGCTTGAATGGGGACATTATGCCACCATCTCTGATGAAACTTCCTGATGCAAAAAAGGTCAGAGGTTGACCGGATTATTACGTTGTGGGAGTGTTCGCCGCTGCCACGTAAAGTTATAGTGTGGGCCACAGTCCGCAATGATTCCCGGGGCGAGAGGCTTCGGTTTTGGAGAAAGGATGAAATCACTGTTTAAAGTCACATTGTTAGCTACCACTATGGCCGTCGTGCTGAACGCGCCGCTGGCAATGGCAGCAGAAGCTACCACTGCGCCGGCAGATGCTGCTCAGGCCGCGCCGCAGGCACCGAAAAATGCTGCCTTCAAAAATGAAGATCAGCAATCAGCCTATGCGCTGGGCGCGTCCCTGGGTCGCTACATGGACAACTCTCTGAAGGAACAAGAGAAACTGGGTATCAAACTGGACAAACAACAGCTGATCGCTGGTGTTCAGGATGCATTTGGCGGTAAGAGCAAACTCTCTGATGAAGAGATTGAACAAACCCTGCAGGCATTTGAAGGCCGCGTGAAAGGTGCTGCCCAGGCGAAGATGGAAAAAGACGCGAAAGAGAACGCCGATAAAGGCACCGCTTTTGCTGACAAATTCGCCAAAGAAAAAGGCGTGAAGAAAACCGAATCTGGCCTGCTCTATCAGGTTGAGAAAGAAGGCACCGGTGACGCGCCTAAAGACAGTGATACTGTCGTTGTGAACTACAAAGGTACGCTGATTGATGGTACCGAGTTCGACAACTCCTACACCCGTGGCGAGCCGCTGTCGTTCCGTCTGGATGGCGTCATCCCTGGCTGGACTGAAGGCCTGAAGCACGTGAAGAAAGGCGGCAAGATCAAGCTGGTCATTCCACCGCAACTGGCTTACGGTAAAAACGGCGTGCCGGGTATTCCGGCTAACTCTACGCTGGTGTTTGATGTTGAACTGCTCGATATCAAACCGGCGCCAAAAGCCGATGAGAAAACCCAGGCTCCAGCTGCTGCTGATCAGAAAGCACAGTAATTTGCCAGCCGCCGCCCCCAGGGGCGGCGGTTTCATTTCCGCCTTATGACAAAGCTCTGGCATAAGCACTCGACATTTGCCAGACTAACGCCTGCACAACTACTACTATCAAAAAATGAGTCTGCCCAGAGCTGCCGTGACAGGCTCCAGCCATTTAGGGTGATGTCTTCGATGTCTAATCCATTCAATCCCGGTGAACTGACTGACTTCGATTTACTGGAGCAACGTCCGTTTGAGCAAGCAGACTACGATATTCTGAAATCTTACGAGGCCGTGGTCGATGGCCTGGCGATGCTGATTGGCTCGCACTGTGAAATCGTGCTGCATTCGCTGGAAGATTTAAAATGCTCTGCGGTGCGCATCGCGAATGGCGAGCACACCGGACGTAAAGTCGGATCGCCGATAACCGACCTGGCACTGCGCATGCTGCACGATATGCACGGTGCAGACAGCAATGTCTCAAAAGCTTACTTCACCCGCGCCAAAAGTGGTGTGCTGATGAAGTCGGTCACGATTGCGATTCGCAATCGCCAGCAGCGGGTGATTGGCCTGCTGTGTATCAATATGAACCTCGATGTGCCGTTCTCGCAGATTATGTCGACTTTTATGCCGCCAGAGATGCAGCAGGTCGATTCCAATGTGAACTTTGCCAGTTCGGTTGAAGACCTGGTGACGCAGACGCTGGAGTTCACCATTGAAGAAGTGAGCGCCGATCGCAACGTGTCGAACAACGCCAAGAATCGTCAGGTGGTCCTCAATCTGTATGAAAAGGGGATTTTCGATATTAAAGATGCGATTAACCAGGTTGCCGATCGCCTCAATATTTCTAAGCACACGGTGTATCTCTATATTCGCCAGTTCAAGAGTGGTGACTTTCAGGGCCAGGATCGTTAATGCGCTATACCTTGCTGGTAACCGGTCCGGCTTATGGCACACAACATGCAAGCAGCGCGTTGCTGTTTGCCCGGGCGTTGCTACAGGGCGGGCATCAGCTGGAAAGCGTGTTTTTCTATCGTGAAGGTGTACTCAACGCGAATCAGCTTACTGCTCCGGCCAGCGATGAAGTGGATCTGGTACGTGAGTGGCAGCAGTTACATCAGGCGCATGGCGTGGCGTTGAATATCTGTGTGGCGGCGGCGTTGCGGCGTGGCGTCACTGACGCTCAGGAAGCGGCACGATTGCAGCTGGCGGGCAGCAACCTGCAAGCTGGCTTTGTTTTAAGTGGGCTGGGGGCATTGGCGGAAGCCGTGCTAACCTGTGACCGTCTGGTGCAATTCTGATGAATTCTGTCGCTTTTCTCTTTACCCAATCGCCCCATGGCAGCAGTGCTGGCAGAGAAGGGCTGGATGCGGTGCTGGCCACGGCAGCGCTGAGTGAGAACATTGCGTTGTTTTTTATTGGCGATGGAGTGCTGCAACTGAATTGCCATCAGCAACCTGAGACAATTCTGGCGCGCAACTATATCGCCACTTTTGGCGTGCTGGCGCTCTACGATATCGATCAGTGCTTTGTCTGCGAAGAGTCACTGCTGGCGCGTGGGCTGCATGCGACGTCACCGCGTGTGATGGCAGCAACGGTGCTGGATACGCCAACCCTGCGCCAGAAACTGGCGACTTATCACCGTATCATTCGTTTCTGAGACTTCATCATGCTGTACACGCTCATGCATTCCCCCTGGCAATGCGATATCGACACCTTACTGCTACTGCTGCAGAAGGAAGACGATCTGTTGCTGCTTCAGGATGGCGTCACGGCAGCTTTGTCAGGCAGTACCATGCTTAAAAAGCTGCTTAATTCCCCGGCCACGGTGTGGGTACTGCGGGAAGATGTGGTGGCACGCGGCCTGGTTGCGCAAATTTCGACCAGTCTATCCTGTGTGGACTATACTGAATTCGTTGCTTTAACGGCGAAGCACCAACAGCAAATAGCCTGGTAACACGCTTTAACCTGGTTATTTCTTGACACCCTTTTGACACAGCCCTAAAATTCTGCCTCCTCGTAGTAATGCGAGGCGATTTATTACGTGTTTACGAAGCAAAAGCTAAAGCAAATCCAGGAGCTATTTAATGGCAACAGTTAACCAGCTGGTTCGCAAACCACGCGTCCGCAAAGTTGCAAAGAGCAACGTGCCGGCGCTGGAAGCTTGCCCGCAAAAACGTGGTGTTTGTACTCGTGTGTACACCACTACCCCGAAAAAACCTAACTCAGCGCTGCGTAAAGTATGCCGTGTGCGTCTGACCAACGGTTTCGAAGTGACTTCCTACATCGGTGGTGAAGGTCACAACCTGCAGGAGCACTCCGTGATCCTGATCCGTGGCGGTCGTGTTAAAGACCTGCCAGGTGTGCGTTACCACACCGTTCGTGGCGCGCTGGACTGCTCAGGTGTTAAAGACCGTAAGCAGGCTCGCTCCAAGTATGGCGTGAAGAAGCCAAAGGCTTAATGGTTCTCCGTTAAGTAAGGCCAAACGTTTTAACTTAAATGTCAAACTAAACTCGTAGAGTTTTGGACAATCCTGAATTAACAACGGAGTATTTCCATGCCACGTCGTCGCGTCATTGGTCAGCGTAAAATTCTGCCGGATCCTAAGTTCGGATCAGAGCTGCTGGCTAAATTTGTAAATATCCTGATGGTTGATGGTAAAAAATCAACTGCAGAATCAATCGTTTATACCGCTCTTGAGACCCTGGCTCAACGTTCTGGTAAAAACGCCCTGGAAGCTTTTGATGTTGCCCTCGAAAACGTGCGCCCGACTGTAGAAGTTAAGTCTCGCCGTGTTGGTGGTTCAACTTATCAGGTTCCAGTTGAAGTCCGTCCGGTCCGTCGTAATGCTCTGGCAATGCGTTGGATCGTAGATGCTGCTCGTAAACGCGGTGATAAATCTATGGCTCTGCGCCTGGCGAACGAACTTTCTGACGCTGCAGAAAACAAAGGTACTGCAGTTAAGAAACGTGAAGACGTTCACCGTATGGCAGAAGCCAACAAGGCGTTCGCACACTACCGCTGGTAATGACCACGTAGTTGTTGTTAAACCAGCGGGCGCTCGAACAGCCAACCCGCTGGGGTCGACTAACTTTGAACGTCCGAGAATCAGAGGAATCAAATGGCTCGTACAACACCCATTGCGCGCTACCGTAACATCGGTATCAGCGCACACATTGACGCCGGTAAAACTACTACTACCGAACGTATCCTGTTCTACACCGGTGTTAACCACAAAATCGGTGAAGTGCATGATGGCGCAGCGACCATGGACTGGATGGCCCAGGAGCAGGAGCGTGGTATTACTATCACCTCTGCAGCGACTACCGCATTCTGGTCTGGTATGGCTAAGCAGTTTGAGCCGCACCGCATCAACATCATCGACACCCCGGGACACGTTGACTTCACCATCGAAGTAGAACGTTCCATGCGTGTGCTCGACGGCGCAGTAATGGTTTACTGTGCAGTAGGTGGCGTGCAGCCGCAGTCTGAAACCGTATGGCGTCAGGCTAACAAATATAAAGTTCCACGCATTGCGTTCGTTAACAAAATGGACCGCATGGGTGCAAACTTCCTGAAAGTTGTAGGCCAGATTGAAAGCCGTCTGGGCGCGACTCCGGTACCTCTGCAGCTGGCTATCGGCGCAGAAGAACACTTCACCGGTGTTGTTGACCTGATCAAAATGAAAGCCATCAACTGGAACGATGAAGATCAGGGCGTTACCTTCGTTTACGAAGATATCCCGGCTAACATGCAGGAACTGGCTGAAGAATGGCGCCAGAAACTGATCGAGTCTGCTGCTGAAGCTTCTGACGAGCTGATGGAGAAATTCTTTGGTGGCGAAGAGCTGTCTGAAGAAGAGATCAAATCTGCTCTGCGTAAGCGCGTTCTGAATAACGAAATCATCCTGGTTACCTGTGGTTCTGCATTTAAGAACAAAGGTGTTCAGGCGATGCTGGATGCAGTTGTTGAGTACCTGCCGGCTCCGACCGACGTACCTGCAATCAACGGCATGCTGGATGATGGCAAAGACACCCCGGCTGAGCGTCACGCAAGTGATGACGAGCCGTTCTCTGCTCTGGCGTTCAAAATCGCAACTGACCCGTTCGTTGGTAACCTGACGTTCTTCCGCGTGTACTCTGGTGTGGTTAACTCCGGTGACACCGTACTGAACTCAGTGAAATCTGCACGTGAGCGTTTTGGTCGTATCGTTCAGATGCACGCCAACAAACGTGAAGAGATCAGCGAAGTTCGTGCAGGTGACATCGCCGCTGCTATCGGTCTGAAAGACGTTATCACCGGTGACACCCTGTGTGATCCGAACAACGTGATCATTCTGGAGCGTATGGAGTTCCCTGAGCCGGTAATCTCTATCGCTGTTGAGCCGAAAACCAAAGCTGACCAGGAAAAAATGGGTCTGGCTCTGGGTCGTCTGGCGAAAGAAGACCCGTCATTCCGCGTATGGACTGACGAAGAGTCTAACCAGACCATCATCGCTGGTATGGGTGAGCTGCACCTCGACATCATCGTTGACCGTATGAAGCGTGAATTCAACGTTGAAGCGAACGTAGGTAAACCTCAGGTTGCTTACCGTGAAGCGATCCGCGCGAAAGTTACCGATGTTGAAGGTAAACACGCGAAACAGTCTGGTGGTCGTGGTCAGTATGGTCATGTTGTGATCGACATGTACCCGCTGGAGCCTGGTTCGAACCCGAAAGGTTACGAATTCATCAACGACATTAAAGGTGGTGTGATTCCTGGTGAATACATCCCTGCCGTTGATAAAGGCATCCAGGAGCAGCTGAAATCTGGTCCGCTGGCTGGTTATCCGGTAGTAGACCTGGGTGTGCGTCTGCACTTCGGTTCTTACCATGATGTCGACTCCTCAGAGCTGGCATTTAAACTGGCTGCTTCTATCGCCTTCAAACAAGGCTTTAAGCAAGCGAAACCTGTTCTGCTTGAGCCGATCATGAAGGTTGAAGTAGAGACTCCGGAAGAGCACACCGGTGACGTTATCGGTGACCTGAGCAGACGTCGTGGTATGCTTAAAGGGCAGGAATCTAACGCTACTGGTGTTGAGATTCACGCTGAGGTTCCGCTGTCTGAAATGTTCGGATACGCAACCCAACTGCGTTCTCTGACCAAAGGCCGTGCTTCTTACTCCATGGAGTTCCTGAAGTACGATGATGCGCCGAACAACGTCGCTCAGGCCGTTATTGAAGCTCGTGGCAAATAAGGCTACGGTTTAAAAATTGTGAACAGATGCCTCTATCCTTGATAGAGGCATAACAGTAAGGATTATCGCCATGGCGAAAGAGCAATTTCAACGTAACAAACTGCACGTAAACGTGGGCACCATCGGTCACGTTGACCACGGTAAAACCACTCTGACTGCTGCGATCACCACCGTTCTGGCTAAAACCTACGGCGGCCAGGCTCGTGCATTTGACCAGATCGACAACGCGCCGGAAGAGAAGGCTCGTGGTATCACCATCAACACTTCACACGTTGAGTATGAAACCCCGACTCGCCACTACGCGCACGTTGACTGCCCGGGCCACGCCGACTACGTGAAAAACATGATCACCGGTGCTGCTCAGATGGATGGCGCAATCCTGGTTGTTGCTGCGACTGACGGCCCGATGCCGCAGACCCGTGAGCACATCCTGCTGGGTCGTCAGGTTGGCGTTCCTTACATCATCGTGTTCCTGAACAAGTGTGACATGGTTGATGACGAAGAGCTGCTGGAACTGGTTGAGATGGAAGTTCGTGACCTGCTGTCACAGTACGACTTCCCGGGCGACGACACTCCGATCGTTCGTGGTTCAGCTCTGAAAGCGCTGGAAGGCGAAGCAGAGTGGGAAGCGAAAATCGTTGAGCTGGCTGGTCACCTGGATACTTACATCCCGGATCCGGTTCGTGCCATCGACCTGCCGTTCCTGCTGCCGATCGAAGACGTATTCTCAATCTCTGGCCGTGGTACCGTTGTTACCGGTCGTGTTGAGCGCGGTATCGTGAAAGTCGGCGACGAAGTTGAAATCGTTGGTATCAAAGCGACTGCAAAATCAACCTGTACTGGCGTTGAAATGTTCCGCAAACTGCTGGATCAGGGTCAGGCTGGTGAAAACTGTGGTGTTCTGCTGCGCGGTATCAAGCGTGAAGACATCCAGCGTGGTCAGGTACTGGCTAAGCCGGGTACCATCAAGCCGCACACTCAGTTCGAATCAGAAGTGTACGTACTGTCTAAAGACGAAGGCGGCCGTCATACTCCGTTCTTCAAAGGCTACCGTCCTCAGTTCTACTTCCGTACAACTGACGTAACCGGTTCAGTAGAACTGCCGGAAGGCGTAGAGATGGTAATGCCGGGCGACAACATCAAAATGGTTGTTACCCTGATTCACCCGATCGCGATGGACGAAGGTCTGCGCTTCGCAATCCGCGAAGGCGGCCGTACCGTTGGTGCGGGCGTTGTTGCTAAAGTTATCGCTTAATTGTGTTAACACAGATGGCCGCTTCGGTAGCCATCTGAGCAATTGAAAAAGAGCACTTCGGTGCTCTTTTTTTATGCTGAAAATTCCTCTCAGATTGATGCTAATCCCACACAAAATCCAGGTTTGAAATAAAAACCATTCTCATTTACACTTTGATCAGAAATTGTACTGGAGTCCGTAGTGAATGTACGTCTGTCTGTGTAATGCCGTGAGTGATAAAACCCTCCGTGAGGTGGTTCGCCGCTATCAGCCCAAATCTATTCAGCATTTGCGCCAGCTGGTTCCTATTGGAAAACAGTGCGGTAAATGCATTCGCGCCGCGCGTGAGATTATGGATGATGAATTGCAGCAGGTGCCGCTGTACAAAGAAATTGCCTGATACCTGGCCTGCCTGGGTAATAACCACAAAAACTGTCGCGTTTTTTTGACTTCTTTTTATCCGCATCTACGCTCTAATTAACTGGAAGCGGAGGAAGCGAAATGAAGGGCGACACTAAAATCATAAATCATCTCAACAAATTGCTGGGGAATGAGCTGGTTGCAATCAATCAGTACTTTCTTCATGCGCGCATGTTCAAAAACTGGGGTCTGATACGCCTCAACGATGTTGAATACCACGAATCCATTGATGAAATGAAGCATGCGGACAAGTACATTGAACGCATTCTGTTTCTTGAAGGGATTCCTAATCTGCAGGATCTGGGGCGGTTGCGCATTGGTGAAGATGTACCGGAAATGCTGCAATCTGACCTGGCACTGGAACTGGAAGGTGCGAAGGACCTGCGCGAAGCGATTGCCTATGCGGATAAAGTTCACGATTACGTCAGCCGCGATATGATGATCGAAATCCTGGCGGATGAAGAACACCATATTGACTACCTGGAGACCGAGCTGGAACTGATTAATAAAATCGGGATTCAGAATTACCTGCAGGCACAAATCAAAGAGGAGGGCGACAGCTAAGCTGATTGCTTTCCCTGGATAATCGAGCCCGCAGCGATCTGTGATCGTTGCGGGTTTTTCTTTATCGCACCATTGCCTGTTCTGGTTAAAAACGCATCACGGCTTGCTTCCTGTACAAATTTGCGTATAATGCGCGGGCCTGCCAATATTGGCTGGCGCGATTCGAGCAGAATCGCAGGTGGCTGTAAGTTAGGTCGCCTGACAATACTCCCAATTGGGGAGTTATATGCTGAACGATTACACTCCCCCATCAATCGTAATGGGTGCGGGTAGTAATTTTTTTCGTTTATAAAATGTTTGGAGCTCTGGTCTCATGCAGAACCAAAGAATCCGTATCCGTCTTAAAGCGTTTGATCATCGCCTGATCGATCAATCAACCGCGGAAATCGTTGAGACTGCCAAGCGCACTGGTGCGCAGGTACGTGGTCCGATCCCGCTGCCGACTCGCAAAGAGCGCTTCACAGTTCTGATCTCTCCGCACGTTAACAAAGATGCGCGTGATCAGTACGAAATCCGCACTCACAAGCGTCTGGTAGACATCGTTGAGCCAACTGAAAAAACCGTTGATGCTCTGATGCGTCTGGATCTGGCTGCCGGTGTAGACGTGCAGATCAGCCTGGGTTAATCAGGTCATCGAGCGATTGAGAGGTTGAAACAATGATTGGTTTAGTCGGTAAAAAAGTGGGCATGACTCGCATCTTCACTGAAGATGGCGTTTCTATCCCCGTCACCGTAATCGAAGTTGAAGCAAACCGCGTTACCCAGGTCAAAGGTCTGGAGAATGATGGTTACCAGGCGATCCAGGTTACCACCGGTGCTAAAAAAGCTAACCGTGTGACCAAACCGGAAGCAGGTCATTTTGCTAAAGCTGGCGTTGAAGCTGGCCGTGGTCTGTGGGAATTCCGCACCGAAGGTGAAGAATACTCAGTAGGCCAGAGCATCAGTGTTGAAATCTTCGCTGAAGTTAAAAAAGTAGACGTAACCGGTACCTCTAAAGGTAAAGGTTTCGCAGGTACCGTTAAGCGCTGGAACTTCCGTACCCAGGACGCGACACACGGTAACTCCTTGTCTCACCGCGTACCGGGTTCTATCGGTCAGAACCAGACTCCGGGCAAAGTGTTCAAAGGCAAGAAAATGGCTGGTCAGCTGGGTAATGAGCGCGTAACCGTTCAGAGCCTGGAAGTGGTACGTGTTGACGCTGAGCGCAACCTGCTGCTGGTGAAAGGTGCAGTTCCGGGTGCGACCGGTAGCGACCTGATCGTTAAACCGGCTGTGAAGGCGTAAGGGGATAGCAATGGAATTAGTATTGAAAGACGCGCAGAGCGCGCTGACTGTTTCCGAAACTACCTTCGGTCGTGATTTCAACGAAGCGCTGGTTCACCAGGTTGTTGTTGCCTACGCTGCAGGTGCTCGTCAGGGTACTCGCGCGCAGAAAACTCGTGCCGAAGTAACTGGTTCAGGCAAAAAGCCGTGGCGCCAGAAAGGTACCGGCCGTGCGCGTTCAGGTTCTATCAAGAGCCCGATCTGGCGTTCAGGTGGCGTGACCTTCGCTGCACGTCCGCAGGACCACAGTCAAAAAGTTAACAAAAAGATGTACCGCGGCGCGCTGAAAAGCATCCTGTCCGAGCTGGTACGTCAGGACCGTCTGATCGTTGTCGAGTCGTTCTCTGTTGAAGCACCTAAAACCAAGCTGCTGGCACAGAAACTGAAAGACATGGCGCTGGAAGACGTGCTGATCATCACCGGTGAACTGGATGAGAATCTGTTCCTGGCTGCGCGTAACCTGTACAAGGTTGACGTGCGTGATGCAGCGGGTATCGACCCAGTTAGCCTGATCGCCTTCGACAAAGTCGTTATGACTGCTGAAGCAGTTAAGCAAGTTGAGGAGATGCTGGCATGATCCGTGAAGAACGTCTGCTGAAAGTACTGCGCGCGCCGCACGTATCTGAAAAAGCATCTACCGCGATGGAAAAAACCAATACCATCGTTCTCAAAGTTGCTAAAGACGCGACCAAAGCAGAGATCGTTGCTGCTGTTGAGAAACTGTTCGAAGTAGAAGTTAAAGACGTAAACACCCTGGTTGTTAAGGGCAAAGTTAAGCGTCACGGACAGCGTATCGGTCGTCGTAGCGACTGGAAAAAAGCTTACGTCACCCTGAAAGAAGGCCAGAATCTGGACTTCGTCGGCGGCGCTGAGTAAGTCGGAGGAGAAAGACAATGGCAGTTGTTAAATGTAAACCGACATCTCCGGGTCGTCGCCACGTAGTTAAAGTGGTGAACCCTGAGCTGCACAAGGGCAAACCATTTGCTCCGCTGGTAGAAAAAAACAGCAAATCCGGTGGTCGTAACAACAATGGTCGTATCACTACCCGTCATATCGGTGGTGGTCATAAGCAGGCTTACCGTATTGTTGACTTCAAACGCAACAAAGATGGTATCCCGGCAGTTGTTGAGCGTCTTGAGTACGATCCGAACCGTTCTGCGAACATCGCACTGGTTCTGTACAAAGATGGCGAACGCCGTTACATCCTGGCCCCTAAAGGCCTGAAAGCTGGCGACCAGGTTCAGTCTGGCGTTGATGCTGCGATCAAAGCAGGTAACACCCTGCCGATGCGTAACATCCCAGTTGGTTCTACCGTGCACAACGTAGAAATGAAACCAGGCAAAGGCGGTCAGATTGCTCGCTCTGCTGGTACTTACGTGCAGATCGTTGCGCGTGAAGGTTCCTACGTTACCCTGCGTCTGCGTTCAGGTGAAATGCGTAAAGTCGAAGCTGACTGCCGCGCAACTCTGGGCGAAGTCGGTAACGCTGAGCACATGCTGCGCGTTCTGGGTAAAGCCGGTGCAACCCGTTGGCGTGGTGTTCGTCCTACCGTTCGCGGTACTGCGATGAACCCAGTCGATCACCCGCACGGTGGTGGTGAAGGTCGTAACTTTGGTAAGCACCCGGTAACGCCGTGGGGCATTCAGACCAAAGGTAAGAAGACCCGTAGCAACAAGCGTACTGATAAATTTATCGTACGTCGCCGTAGCAAATAATTTTAGAGGATAAGCCATGCCACGTTCTCTCAAGAAAGGTCCTTTTATTGACCTGCACTTGCTGAAGAAGGTAGAGAAAGCGGTGGAAAGCGGAGACAAGAAGCCCCTGCGCACCTGGTCCCGTCGTTCAACGATCTTCCCTAACATGATCGGTTTGACCATCGCTGTCCATAATGGTCGTCAGCACGTTCCTGTCTTTGTTTCCGACGAAATGGTCGGCCACAAACTGGGTGAATTTGCACCGACACGTACTTATCGCGGCCATGCTGCAGATAAGAAAGCCAAGAAGAAATAAGTAGGAGGAAGAGATGGAAACTATTGCTCAACATCGCCATGCTCGTTCTTCTGCTCAGAAGGTTCGCCTCGTTGCTGACCTGATTCGCGGTAAGAAAGTGTCGCAGGCTCTGGATATTCTGACTTACACCAACAAGAAAGCGGCTGTACTGGTTAAGAAAGTCCTGGAATCTGCCATTGCTAACGCCGAACACAACGATGGCGCTGATATCGACGATCTGAAAGTTGCGAAAATTTTCGTAGACGAAGGCCCAAGCATGAAGCGCATTATGCCGCGTGCAAAAGGTCGTGCAGATCGCATCCTGAAGCGCACCAGCCACATTACTGTGGTTGTGTCCGATCGCTGAGACTCTGGAGACTAGCAATGGGTCAGAAAGTACATCCTAATGGTATTCGCCTGGGTATTGTAAAACCATGGAACTCTACCTGGTTTGCGAACACCAAAGAATTCGCTGACAACCTGGACAGCGATTTTAAAGTACGTCAGTTCCTGACTAAAGAACTGGCAAAAGCGTCTGTATCTCGCATCGTTATCGAGCGTCCGGCTAAGAGCATCCGTGTGACCATTCACACTGCTCGCCCGGGTATCGTTATCGGTAAGAAAGGTGAAGACGTAGAAAAACTGCGTACGGTCGTCGCGAATATCGCTGGCGTTCCTGCACAGATCAACATCGCTGAAGTCCGTAAACCGGAACTGGACGCAAAACTGGTAGCTGACAGCATCACTTCACAGCTGGAGCGTCGTGTGATGTTCCGTCGTGCTATGAAGCGTGCAGTACAGAACGCCATGCGTCTGGGCGCGAAGGGTATCAAAGTTGAAGTTAGCGGCCGTCTGGGCGGCGCGGAAATCGCACGTACCGAATGGTACCGCGAGGGTCGCGTACCGTTGCACACTCTGCGTGCTGACATTGACTACAACACCTCTGAAGCGCACACCACTTATGGTGTAATCGGCGTTAAGGTATGGATCTTCAAAGGTGAGATCCTGGGTGGTATGGCTGCTGTTGAACAACCGGAACCGGCTGCTCAACCTAAAAAGCAGCAGCGTAAAGGCCGTAAGTAAGGAGAGTCGCTGATGTTACAACCAAAGCGTACGAAATTCCGTAAAGTGCACAAAGGCCGTAACCGCGGTCTGGCGCAGGGTACGGATGTTAGCTTCGGTACTTTCGGTCTGAAAGCTGTTGGCCGTGGTCGTCTGACTGCACGTCAGATCGAAGCAGCACGTCGTGCTATGACCCGTGCAGTTAAGCGTCAAGGTAAGATCTGGATCCGTGTATTCCCGGACAAACCGATCACCGAGAAGCCGCTGGAAGTGCGTATGGGTAAAGGTAAGGGTAACGTGGAGTATTGGGTTGCCCTGATCCAGCCTGGTAAAGTCCTGTATGAAATGGACGGCGTACCGGAAGAGCTGGCCCGTGAAGCATTCAAGCTGGCAGCAGCAAAACTGCCTATCAAAACCACCTTTGTAACTAAGACGGTGATGTAATGAAAGCAACTGAGCTGCGTGAAAAAAGCGTTGAAGAGCTGAACGCTGAGCTGCTTAACCTGCTGCGTGAGCAGTTTAACCTGCGCATGCAAGCAGCATCCGGCCAACTGCAGCAGACCCATCTGCTGAAGAATGTGCGCCGTGATGTTGCACGCGTTAAGACTTTACTGACTGAGAAGGCGGGTTCGTAATGACCGATAAAATCCGTACTCTGCAAGGTCGTGTTGTTAGTGACAAAATGCAGAAATCTGCAGTTGTTGCTATCGAGCGTTTCGTGAAGCACCCGATCTACGGTAAATTCATTAAACGTACGACTAAGCTGCACATCCACGACGAAAACAATGAATGCGGTATCGGTGACGTGGTTGAAATCCGCGAATGCCGTCCGCTGTCCAAGACTAAGTCCTGGACACTTGTTCGCGTTGTAGAGAAAGCGGTTCTGTAATAGAATCCACTTCCTCTAAAAAATAAGATGAACGGCTCTCGCGAGCCGTTCATTTTTTCTACCCATTTGCGAGAACCGGTGTTATAATGCCGCGCCCTCAATTATGGGGCTTTTTAACGACCTGAGGTTTGGGTCCCGAAGTAGTAGTTGACATTAGCGGAGCACTAAAATGATCCAAGAACAGACTATGCTGAACGTCGCCGACAACTCCGGTGCACGTCGCGTAATGTGTATCAAGGTTCTGGGTGGCTCGCACCGTCGCTACGCAGGCGTCGGCGATATCATCAAAGTTACCATCAAGGAAGCAATTCCGCGTGGTAAGGTGAAAAAAGGTGATGTCCTGAAGGCGGTAGTGGTGCGCACCAAGAAGGGTGTTCGTCGCCCGGACGGTTCTGTCATTCGCTTCGATGGCAACTCTTGCGTTATTTTAAACAATAACTCAGAGCAGCCTATCGGAACGCGTATTTTTGGGCCGGTAACTCGTGAACTTCGTACTGAAAAGTTCATGAAAATTATCTCTCTGGCACCAGAAGTACTCTAAGGAGCGAACAATGGCAGCGAAAATCCGTCGTAACGACGAAGTTATCGTGTTGACCGGTAAAGATAAAGGTAAACGCGGTAAAGTAAAGAATGTCCTGACTTCTGGTAAGGTCATCGTTGAAGGTATCAACCTGGTTAAGAAACACTCAAAGCCGGTTCCGGCTCTGAACCAACCGGGTGGCATCGTTGAAAAAGAAGCTGCTATTCAGGTTTCTAACGTTGCAATCTTCAATGCGGCAACCGGCAAGGCTGACCGTGTAGGCTTTAGATTCGAAGAAGGCAAAAAAGTCCGTTTCTTCAAGTCTAATAGCGAAACTATCAAGTAATTTGGAGTAGTACGATGGCGAAACTGCATGATTACTACAAAGACGAAGTAGTCCAGAAACTCATGACTGAGTTCGGCTACAATTCTGTCATGCAAGTCCCTCGGGTCGAGAAGATCACCCTGAACATGGGTGTTGGTGAAGCGATCGCTGACAAGAAACTGCTGGATAACGCAGCAGCTGACCTGGCAGCAATCTCCGGTCAAAAACCGCTGATCACCAAAGCACGCAAATCAGTTGCAGGCTTCAAAATCCGTCAGGGCTATCCGATCGGCTGTAAAGTAACTCTGCGCGGCGAGCGCATGTGGGAGTTCTTTGAGCGCCTGATCACTATTGCTGTACCGCGTATCCGTGACTTCCGTGGCTTGTCCGCGAAGTCTTTCGACGGTCGTGGTAACTACAGCATGGGCGTTCGTGAGCAGATCATCTTCCCAGAAATCGACTACGACAAAGTCGATCGCGTTCGTGGTTTGGATATTACCATTACCACTACTGCGAAATCTGATGATGAAGGCCGTGCTCTGCTGGCTGCCTTTGACTTCCCGTTCCGCAAGTAAGGTAGGGTTACTTCATGGCTAAGCAATCTATGAAAGCACGCGAAGTTAAGCGTGTGAAATTAGCAGACAAGTTCTTCGCAAAACGCGCTGAACTGAAAGCGATCATTTCTGATGTGAACGCTTCTGACGAAGATCGTTGGGATGCCGTTCTCAAGCTGCAGAGTCTGCCGCGTGATTCCAGCCCTTCACGTCAGCGTAACCGCTGCCGTCAAACAGGTCGTCCGCACGGTTTCCTGCGGAAGTTTGGGTTGAGCCGTATCAAGGTCCGTGAAGCCGCAATGCGCGGTGAAATCCCGGGTCTGAAAAAGGCAAGCTGGTAATTGTCACCATTTGAATCACGGGAGTAACACAGATGAGCATGCAAGATCCGATCGCGGATATGCTGACCCGTATCCGTAACGGTCAGGCCGCGAACAAAGTTGCGGTCTCTATGCCTTCCTCCAAGCTGAAAGTGGCGATTGCCAACGTGCTGAAGGAAGAAGGCTATATTCAAGATTTTAAAATCGAAGGCGACATCAAGCCGGAACTGGAACTGACTCTTAAGTATTTCCAGGGTAAAGCTGTTGTAGAAAACATTCAGCGTGTTAGCCGTCCAGGTCTGCGCATCTATAAGAAAAAAGATGAGCTGCCAAAAGTAATGGCTGGTCTGGGCATCGCTGTAATTTCTACATCTAAAGGTGTTATGACTGATCGTGCAGCGCGCCAGGCTGGTCTTGGTGGCGAAATTATCTGCTACGTAGCGTAATCGGAGGAAAACATGTCTCGTGTTGCAAAAGCACCTGTCGTTGTTCCTGCCGGCGTAGAGGTAAAACTCAACGGTCAGGAAGTTTCGATCAAAGGTAAAAACGGCGAGCTGACTCGTACTATCAACCAAGCTGTTGAAGTTAAACAAGCAGACAACACCCTGACTTTCGCTCCGCGCGAAGGTTATGCGGATGGTTGGGCACAGGCAGGTACTGCCCGTGCGCTGCTGAACGGCATGGTTATTGGTGTTACCGAAGGCTTCACCAAGAAGCTGCAATTGGTCGGTGTTGGTTATCGTGCAGCTGTAAAAGGCAACTCTGTGAGTCTGGCCCTGGGCTTCTCTCACCCTGTTGACCATGCACTGCCGGCTGGCATCACTGCCGAATGCCCAACTCAGACTGAAATCGTGCTGAAAGGCGCTGATAAGCAGCTGATTGGTCAGGTTGCAGCTGATCTGCGCGCCTACCGTCGTCCTGAGCCTTACAAAGGCAAGGGTGTTCGTTACGCCGACGAAGTCGTGCGTACCAAAGAGGCTAAGAAGAAGTAAGGTAACACTATGGATAAGAAATCTGCTCGTATCCGTCGTGCGACCCGTGCACGTCGCAAGCTCAAAGAGCTGGGTGCTACTCGCCTGGTGGTACATCGTACCCCGCGTCATATTTACGCACAGGTGATCGCCCCGAACGGTTCCGAAGTTCTGGTTGCTGCTTCTACTGTAGAAAAAGCTATCGCTGAACAACTGAAGTATACCGGTAACAAAGACGCCGCTGCAGCTGTAGGTAAAGCTCTGGCTGAGCGCGCAATCGAAAAAGGCATCAAAGATGTTTCTTTCGACCGTTCCGGTTTCCAATATCATGGTCGCGTCCAGGCACTAGCAGATGCTGCTCGTGAAGCTGGCCTTCAGTTCTAAGGTAGAGGTCTAAGATGGCACACATCGAGAAACAAGCTGGCGAACTGCAGGAAAAACTGATCGCGGTAAACCGTGTTTCTAAAACTGTTAAAGGTGGTCGTATTTTCTCCTTCACAGCTCTGACTGTGGTAGGTGATGGTAACGGTCGCGTCGGTTTTGGTTACGGTAAAGCGCGCGAAGTTCCAGCAGCGATCCAGAAAGCGATGGAAAAAGCCCGTCGCAATATGATTAACGTCGCGCTGACTCACGGCACCCTGCAGCACCCGGTTAAAGGTGCGCACACGGGTTCTCGTGTGTTCATGCAGCCGGCTTCTGAAGGTACCGGTATCATCGCCGGTGGTGCAATGCGCGCCGTTCTGGAAGTCGCTGGAGTTCATAACGTTCTGGCTAAAGCCTATGGTTCCACTAACCCGATCAACGTGGTTCGTGCAACTATCGACGGCCTGGGCAATATGAAGTCTCCGGAAATGGTCGCTGCCAAGCGTGGTAAATCCGTTGAAGAAATTCTGGGGTAATCACCATGGCGAAGACTATTAAAATTACACAAACCCGTAGCTCAATCGGCCGCCTGCCTAAGCACAAAGCCACTCTGGTTGGCCTGGGTCTGCGTCGTATTGGTCACACCGTAGAGCGTGAAGACACGCCGGCTGTACGCGGTATGATCAACGCGATTTCCTACATGCTGAAAGTGGAGGAGTAAGAGATGCGTTTAAACACTCTGTCTCCGGCCGAAGGGTCTAAACACGCTTCTAAGCGTTTGGGTCGTGGTATCGGTTCTGGCCTCGGTAAAACCGGTGGTCGTGGTCACAAAGGTCAGAAGTCTCGTTCTGGCGGTGGCGTACGTCGCGGTTTCGAGGGTGGTCAGATGCCTCTGTACCGTCGTCTGCCGAAATTCGGTTTCACCTCTCGCAAAGCAATGGTCACTGCAGAAGTTCGTCTGTCTGACCTGGCGAAAGTTGAAGGCGGTATCGTTGACCTGAACACGCTGAAAGCAGCAAACATTGTCGGTGTTCAGATTGAATTTGCGAAAGTGATTCTGTCTGGTGAAGTTTCTACACCGGTAACGGTTCGCGGTCTGCGTGTCACCAAAGGTGCTCGTGCTGCAATCGAAGCTGCTGGCGGTAAAATCGAGGAATAAGTAGCAGATGGCAAAGCAACCGGGATTAGATTTTCAAAGTGCCAAAGGTGGCTTTGGTGAACTGAAGCGCAGACTGTTGTTTGTTATCGGTGCACTGATTGTCTTCCGTATTGGCTCTTTTATTCCAATCCCCGGTATCGATGCCACTGTACTTGCCAAACTGCTTGAGCAACAGCGTGGCACCATCATTGAAATGTTCAACATGTTCTCTGGTGGTGCTCTCAGTCGTGCCTCAATCTTTGCACTGGGTATTATGCCGTATATTTCGGCCTCTATTATTATCCAGTTGCTGACGGTGGTTCATCCGGCGTTAGCGGAGATTAAGAAAGAAGGGGAGGCTGGCCGTCGTAAGATTAGCCAGTATACCCGTTATGGCACGCTGGTTTTGGCCGTATTCCAGTCGATCGGTATTGCTACCGGTCTGCCGAATATGCCTGGAATGCAGGGTCTGGTAATTAATCCAGGCTTTGCGTTCTACTTTACCGCTGTTGTAAGTCTGGTTACCGGAACAATGTTCCTGATGTGGCTGGGCGAACAGATTACTGAGCGTGGTATCGGTAACGGTATCTCGATCATTATCTTTGCTGGTATTGTTGCGGGTCTCCCGCCGGCCATTGGCCATACCATCGAGCAAGCGCGGCAAGGCGACCTGCACTTCCTTCTGTTGCTGTTGGTTGCAGTTCTCGTATTTGCAGTGACCTTCTTCGTTGTTTTCGTAGAACGTGGTCAACGCCGAATTGTGGTGAACTACGCTAAGCGTCAGCAAGGTCGTCGAGTTTATGCTGCACAGAGCACACATTTACCGTTGAAAGTGAATATGGCAGGGGTTATCCCGGCAATCTTCGCTTCCAGCATTATCCTGTTCCCGGCGACGATAGCATCCTGGTTCGGGGGCGGTACCGGTTGGAACTGGCTGACAACAATTTCGCTGTATTTGCAGCCAGGACAGCCGCTTTATGTGCTACTCTATGCGACTGCAATCATCTTCTTCTGTTTCTTCTACACGGCGTTGGTTTTCAACCCGCGTGAAACAGCAGATAACCTGAAGAAGTCTGGTGCATTCGTACCGGGAATTCGTCCGGGAGAGCAAACGGCGAAGTACATCGATAAAGTAATGACACGTCTGACCTTAATCGGCGCACTGTATATTACTTTTATCTGCCTGATCCCGGAGTTCATGCGTGATGCCATGAAGGTTCCCTTCTACTTTGGCGGTACTTCACTGCTCATCGTAGTGGTTGTCATCATGGACTTTATGGCTCAAGTGCAAACTCTGATGATGTCGAGTCAGTACGAGTCTGCATTGAAGAAAGCTAACCTGAAAGGCTATGGCCGTTAATTCAGGCGCTTGAGAAGTTACGGAGAGTAAAAATGAAAGTTCGTGCTTCCGTCAAGAAATTATGTCGTAACTGCAAAATCATCCGTCGCGACGGCGTCGTACGTGTGATTTGCAGCGCCGAGCCTAAGCATAAACAGCGCCAGGGCTGATTTTCTCACATATTTTTCTTGCAAAGTCGGGTTGAGCTGGCTAGATTAGCCAGCCAATCTTTTGTATGTCGATGCGTTTCCATTTGAGTATCCTGAAAACGGGCTTTTCAGCATGGTTCGCATTTATTTAATTATAGGAGTGCATAGTGGCCCGTATAGCAGGCATTAACATTCCTGATCAAAAACATACCGTTATCGCATTAACTTCGATTTTCGGTATCGGCAAAACCCGTTCTAAAGCCATTCTGTGCTGAAACGGGCATCGCTGAAAATGTTAAGATCAGTGAGCTGTCTGAAGAACAAATTGATCAGCTGCGTGATGCAGTTGCTAAATTCGTTGTAGAAGGTGATCTGCGCCGTGAAATCACCCTGAGCATCAAGCGTCTGATGGACCTTGGTTGCTACCGTGGTTTGCGCCATCGTCGTGGTCTGCCAGTACGCGGTCAGCGTACCAAGACCAACGCACGTACCCGTAAGGGTCCGCGTAAACCGATCAAGAAATAATCGGGGTGAGTAAATAATGGCAAAGGCACCAGTTCGTGCACGTAAACGTGTAAGAAAGCAAGTCTCAGATGGCGTGGCTCACGTCCATGCTTCTTTTAACAACACCATCGTTACCATTACTGATCGTCAGGGTAACGCACTGGGTTGGGCAACCGCCGGTGGTTCCGGTTTCCGCGGTTCACGTAAATCTACTCCGTTTGCTGCTCAGGTCGCTGCAGAGCGCTGTGCAGAAGCCGTGAAAGATTACGGTATTAAGAACCTGGAAGTTATGGTTAAGGGTCCGGGTCCGGGTCGCGAATCTACTATTCGTGCTCTGAACGCCGCTGGTTTCCGCATCACTAACATTACTGATGTGACTCCGATCCCTCACAACGGTTGTCGTCCGCCGAAAAAACGTCGCGTATAACGCCTCGTTTTTAGGATAGTTGGAGAAAGAAAATGGCAAGATATTTGGGTCCTAAGCTCAAGCTGAGCCGTCGTGAGGGCACTGACTTATTCCTTAAGTCTGGTGTTCGCGCGATCGATTCCAAGTGCAAAATTGAACAAGCCCCTGGTCAGCATGGTGCGCGTAAACCGCGTCTGTCTGATTACGGCGGTCAGTTACGTGAAAAGCAAAAAGTTCGTCGTATCTACGGCGTGCTGGAGCGTCAGTTCCGTAACTACTATAAAGAAGCAGCGCGTCTGAAAGGCAACACCGGTGAAAACCTGTTAGCTCTGCTGGAAGGTCGTCTGGATAACGTAGTTTACCGTATGGGTTTTGGTGCCACTCGTGCAGAAGCACGTCAGCTGGTGAGCCACAAATCTATCCTGGTGAACGGCCGCGTTGTTAACATCGCTTCTTATCAGGTATCTCCGAATGATGTCGTAAGCATCCGTGAGAAAGCCAAAAAGCAATCTCGCGTGAAGGCCGCTCTGGAGCTGGCTGAGCAGCGTGAAAAGCCAACCTGGCTGGAAGTTGATGCGACTAAGATGGAAGGTGTGTTCAAGCGTATTCCTGAGCGTACTGATCTGTCTGCGGACATTAACGAACACCTGATCGTCGAGCTTTACTCTAAGTAAAGCTTAGTACCAAAGAGAGGACACAATGCAGGGTTCTGTGACAGAGTTTCTAAAACCGCGCCTGGTAGATATCGAGCAAGTGAGTTCGACGCACGCCAAGGTGACCCTTGAGCCGTTAGAGCGTGGCTTTGGCCATACTCTTGGTAACGCACTGCGCCGTATTCTGCTTTCTTCCATGCCGGGTTGCGCGGTGACCGAGGTTGAGATTGATGGCGTGCTCCACGAGTACTCCACCAAAGAGGGCGTACAGGAAGATATCCTGGAAATCCTGCTTAACCTGAAAGGGCTGGCGGTAAGAGTTCAGGGTAAAGATGAAGTCATCCTGACCCTGAATAAATCTGGCATTGGCCCTGTGACTGCAGCCGACATTACCCACGACGGTGATGTCGAAATCGTCAAGCCGCAGCATGTGATCTGCCATCTGACCGATGAAAACGCATCTATTAGCATGCGTATCAAAGTTCAGCGTGGTCGTGGTTATGTGCCGGCTTCTGCCCGAATTCATTCGGAAGAAGATGAGCGCCCAATCGGCCGTCTGTTAGTTGACGCATGCTACAGCCCTGTAGACCGTATCGCCTACAATGTTGAAGCAGCGCGTGTTGAACAGCGTACCGACCTGGACAAGCTGGTCATCGAAATGGAAACCAACGGCACAATCGATCCTGAAGAGGCGATTCGTCGTGCGGCAACCATCCTGGCAGAACAACTGGAAGCTTTCGTTGACTTACGTGATGTACGTCAGCCGGAAGTGAAAGAAGAGAAACCAGAATTCGATCCGATCCTGCTGCGCCCTGTTGACGATCTGGAATTGACTGTCCGCTCTGCTAACTGCCTTAAGGCAGAAGCTATCCACTACATCGGTGATCTGGTACAGCGTACCGAGGTTGAGCTGCTTAAAACGCCTAACCTGGGTAAAAAATCTCTTACCGAGATTAAAGACGTGCTGGCCTCACGTGGTCTGTCTCTGGGCATGCGCCTGGAAAACTGGCCGCCGGCAAGCATTGCTGATGAATAACCGGATCACAGGTTAAGGTTTCACTGAGAAGGATAAGGTCATGCGCCATCGTAAGAGTGGTCGTCAACTGAACCGTAACAGCAGCCATCGTCAGGCTATGTTCCGCAACATGGCTGGTTCTCTGGTTCGTCATGAGATCATTAAGACGACTCTGCCGAAAGCCAAAGAGCTGCGTCGCGTAGTTGAGCCGCTGATTACTCTTGCCAAGACCGACAGCGTAGCTAATCGTCGTCTGGCATTCGCCCGCACTCGTGATAACGAGATCGTGGCAAAACTGTTTAACGAGCTGGGCCCGCGTTTTGCGAGCCGTGCCGGTGGTTACACTCGTATTCTGAAGTGTGGCTTCCGTGCTGGTGACAACGCTCCGATGGCATACATCGAGCTGGTTGATCGTCCAGAAGCTCAAGCAGAAGCTGCTGCAGAGTAATTTGCAGTAACGTAAAAGACCCGCTTCGGCGGGTTTTTTATTGCCTGTCGTTTCTTCCCATTTCGCCCCCTTCCGCTATGCTGATGGCTGTTATCCCGATCAGGAGCGACTCATGTGGTTAATTGACCAGCTTGCCGAGCAGCACATTCTAGCTGCTCAGGAAAAAGGTGAACTCAGCAATTTGCCTGGTGAGGGAGCGCCGTTGCAACTCGATGATGAAAGTGGTGTACCTGAAGAACTGCGTACCGGGTATCGGCTGTTAAAAAATGCCGGATTTTTACCGCCAGAATTGGAAATGCGACGTGAAGCCCTGCAAGTTCAGGATCTGCTTCGGGAATTGGATCCTGACGATCATCAGGCGCATGAACTATCGAAACGGTTGAGTTTACTGGAGCTCAAATTACGTCAGGCGGGAATGAGTACCACGTTCCTGCGCGGCGACTATAGCGATGCGATTAAACACCGACTGATGCAGGAGAAATAACATGTACCGTATCGGCCAACTCGCCAAAATGGCAGATGTCACACCTGACACCATTCGTTTTTATGAAAAGCAACACATGATGGATCATGAAGTCAGAACCGAAGGGGGTTTTCGCTTATATAGTGATGACGACCTGCAACGTCTGCGTTTCATCCGTTATGGACGTCAGCTGGGGTTTAGCCTCGATTCTATTCGTGGATTATTATCGATCCGCATCGATCCCGAACATCATACCTGTCAGGAATCTAAAGCTATTGTGGCGAAGCGTCTTGATGAGGTCAGCTCAATGATCGCTGAGTTGCAAACGATCCAGCGTTCGTTGCAACGATTGGCTGAAACCTGCTGCGGCGATTTGCATAGCAGCGCCTGTTGCTCAATCCTTGAAGCCCTGGAGAAGGGAGAAGAACCTCATCCGGAAAATTGCTGTAGTAGAGATTGAATTTGTGGTGCAAAGGCCTATAGTTGCGCAATCACTAACAGGAGGAAATATGAGCCGCTATCAGCACCAAAAAGGTCAGATCAAAGACAACGCTATTGAAGCTCTATTGCACGATCCGCTATTTCGTCAGCGTGTTGAGCAAAATCAGAAAGGGAAAGGTAGTTATCGTCGCAAAGACAAACATGCGAAACGAGGCAACTGGGAGGCCAGTGGTAAGCAAAGCGGTTTACCACTGGCCTTCTGGTTTTAATCATAAAAAAACCGCCTGGTCAGGCGGTTCCTTAGAATCAGATTTTGTTATTTTGTTGCTTGAGCAGGTCACGAATTTCCGTCAGTAACAATTCTTCGTTGGTAGGTTTCGGATCCGGTTTTTCCACTTCTTTCTTTTTATATAATTTATTCATGAGTTTGATGGCGATGAAAATGGCAAGTGCCACGATAACGAAATCAAAAATACTCTGAATAAAGACACCGTATTCCATCACCACGGGTGCTACTGCGCCTTCTGCGGGTTTGAGTACCCATTTGAATTGCTTAAAATCGACCCCGCCGATCAGCAAGCCTAAAGGCGGCATGATGATATTAGCCACCAGTGATGAAACAATCTTACCGAAAGCGGCACCGATAATCACACCAACTGCGAGGTCAACTACGTTGCCACGCATCGCAAAATCACGAAACTCTTTGAAAAAACTCATTGTTATCTCCTTGTCCTGGCCAATGCCTAAAGTTTAACAAACCTTTCTACATTTGCCATTACAACAAGGGATTAAGTTGGATTATCACGGCGGGCAACGGATTGCCCGCAGCGATTACAGGAAGAAGGGGCTTGGCTGGAAGAGCCGTTCGACATCGGGCACAAACTTCTTGTCGGTCAGGAACATAATCACATGATCCCCCTGTTCGACGCGAACGTTGTCATTGGCGATGATAACTTCATCACCACGCACTACGGCACCGATGATAGTACCGGGCGGCAATTTAATATCTTCAATCAGGCGTCCCACTACGCGTGAAGTTGTTTCTTCACCGTGCGCGATCGCTTCGATCGCTTCAGCGATACCACGGCGTAATGATGAGACACCTACAATGTCAGCTTTACGTACATGTCCCAGGAGCGCCGAAATGGTCGCCTGCTGCGGCGAAATGGCAATATCGATCACGCTGCCCTGAACCAGATCAACATAGGCGCGGCGCTGGATCAACACCATGACTTTTTTTGCCCCCATTTTCTTCGCCAGCATGGCGGACATGATGTTGGCTTCATCGTCATTGGTAACAGCAATAAACAGATCGATTTGATCGACATGTTCTTCAGCCAGCAACTCCTGATCGGAGGCATCACCGTAGAATACAATGGTATCCTGCAATTGCTCGGCCAGTTCTGCAGCACGTTGCGGATTTCGCTCGATCAACTTCACGCTGTACTGTTTTTCCAGACGCTGTGCCAGGCCAAAGCCAATATTCCCGCCGCCAACCAGCATGATGCGTTTGTAGGGTTTTTCCAGACGCTGCATCTCGCTCATCACCGCACGAATATGCTGGCTTGCTGCAATAAAGAAGACTTCATCACCTGCTTCAACGATGGTTGAACCCTGCGGACGAATCGGACGATCCTGGCGGAAGATGGCGGCAACACGGGTATCTATATGCGGCATGTGTTCGCGCAAAATGGAAAGCGGATTACCTACCAGTGGCCCACCATAATAGGCTTTGACCACAGCCAGACTCACTTTCCCTTCAGCAAAATTCACCACTTGCAGCGCGCCGGGATATTGGATCAGGCGATAAATATTGTCGATCACCAGCTGTTCTGGCGAAATCAAATGATCGATTGGCACCGCTTCGGGTACAAATAGCTTTTCGGCATCACGCAGATAATCGGCTGCACGAATACGGGCAATACGGTTTGGCGTATTGAAAAGCGAATAAGCGATCTGACAAGCGATCATATTGGTTTCGTCCGAGCTGGTCACCGCAACCAACATATCGGCATCCTCGGCCCCTGCTTCGCGCAGAATGCGTGGATGAGATCCATGACCATGCACCACGCGCAGATCAAATTTGTCCTGCAACTGACGCAAACGGGTGGGATCGCTATCCACCACGGTAATGTCGTTGTTTTCACCCACCAGGTTTTCTGCGAGGGTTCCGCCGACCTGTCCGGCACCGAGGATAATAATTTTCATCGCGATGAGCTCTTGTCAGAATGCGCCGTATTATTTTTTCATCAACTTAGCGTAGAAGAAACCATCTCCGCCATCTGTGCTGGGAAATACCTGCCAGCCATTTTCCTGGCCCTGAGGCAATGCCTCAGCTATTGCATCGGGATGGGCAGCCAGGAATGTGCTGATTTGCTGATGGTTTTCTTCCGGCAGGATCGAACAGGTGGCGTAAAGCAGTGTGCCCCCACTTTTCAGCCGTGACCATACCGCTGCGAGAATTTCACGTTGCAGGCTGGCCAGTTCGGCGATATCCCGATCGCGTCGCAGCCATTTAATATCGGGGTGGCGACGAATCACGCCGGTTGCCGAACAGGGGGCATCCAACAGAATACGGTCAAATTGCTTATCGCCACACCATTGTGCCGGAGTACGGCCGTCTCCCTGGCGCACATCCGCCTGCATGCCGAGGCGTTGCAGATTGTCCTTTACGCGTACCAGACGTTGTTCATCAATATCGACGGCTAACACCTGCGCCTGTGGTGCGATTTCAAGGATATGGGTGGTTTTTCCGCCTGGTGCCGCACAAAGGTCGAGAATGGTTTCGCCATTTTGCGGCTCAAGCAACAAGGCACAGCGTTGTGCGGATAAATCCTGAACCGTTACCCAGCCCTGATCGAAACCGGGCAACTGCCCGACTGGAGCTGGAGCTTCCAGACGTAGTGAATCAGGGGCATCCCCCGGGAAAGCATTCTTTTCTGCCTGCTCAAGCAATGCCAGCCATGCGTCACGAGAATGATGTTGACGGTTGACGCGCAGCCACATTGGCGGGCGCTGATTATTCGCTTCAACAATCTGCTCCCACTGCTCAGGCCATGCGGTTTGCAAACGTTTAAGCAACCAGCCGGGATGCAAATAGCGCTGCGTACCCTGATCCACTTCCGCTACCAGCGTTTCCTGCTGACGCTGGAACTGGCGCAATACACCATTGAGCAAACCTTTCAGGTTAGCGCGCTTCAGCACTTCAGCACCGGCCACGGTTTCCGCCAGTGCAGCATGGGGCGGTATGCGGGTATAAAGCAACTGATACAGTCCGACCATAATCAGATAATGGAGAACACGCTGCTTACCGGTTAAGGGGCGCTCCATTAGCTTGCCAATTAACGCTTCAAGCTGTGGCAAGGTACGCATCACCCCAAAGCAGAGCTCCTGCAATAACGCAGCGTCTTTATCGGACAGCGCTTTTTGCGCACCAGGCAGAATAGCGCTAAGCGACTCGCCTTTATCCACTACGCGTTCAATTAATTGCGCGGCCAGGCTACGCAGGTTTGTCGTTTTTTTCATGCGATTCATTCATCAAACAAAAAGCCCGGTGTTAACCGGGCTATGGGATCAGGCCAGAATACTGCCAGGAGTGAACCATTCACGGCGTGAGTTAAGCAAATCCTGTGCGGACATGGCTTTTTTACCGGCAGGCTGTAGCGAAAGCAAATTCAGAACACCATCAGCCGTCGCAATCTGAATGCCCTGCTTATCGGCATGAAGTATTTCACCGGGCTGTTTTGCCTGATGCGGTAACACACTGGCTTGCCAGACTTTCACGGGTTGATCATCTACTATGAAATAGCTCATTGGCCAAGGGTTGAATGCGCGAATACAGCGTTCAAGTTGTGCGGCAGAAAGCGTCCAGTCGAGGCGGGCTTCTTCTTTGCTCAGCTTCTCGGCGTAGCTGACCAGCGCTTCGTCCTGTTTTTCCGGTTGTAAGCTGCCGTTTGCCAGTTGCTCCAGCGTCTTCAGCATTCCTACAGGGCCGAGTTGCGCTAATTTGTCATACAGCGTGGCACTGGTGTCATGTTCGGTAATCGGGCAGGCGAGTTTATACAGCATGTCACCGGTATCCAGGCCCACATCCATCTGCATAATGGTTACGCCGGTTTCGGCATCGCCAGCCCAGAGCGAACGTTGAATTGGGGCGGCGCCACGCCAGCGCGGCAGCAGAGAACCGTGAACATTGATACAACCCAGACGCGGCATATCCAGCACGGCTTTTGGCAGAATCAGCCCATAGGCCACCACCACCATTACATCAGCTTGCAGGTCAGCGACCAGATGCTGGTTCTCTGCTGGTTTTAATGATTTCGGCTGAAAAACCGGAACGTCATGAGCCTGTGCCAGAACTTTTACCGGGCTGGGTGTGAGTTTGTTGCCACGGCCGGCAGGGCGATCGGGCTGCGTAAAGACGCCAACCACCTGATGCTCAGAAGCAAGCAACGCGTCAAGATGACGCGCTGCAAAGTCAGGTGTACCGGCAAAAATGATTTTTAGCGGTGCAGACACAGTTTAACCTTCTATTTGCACTCAGGATGCGCGTGCATTCTGGCGTGCCAGTTTTTCCAGTTTCTGTTTAATGCGCTGACGTTTCAGCGGGGACAGATAATCAATAAAGAGTTTGCCATCGAGATGGTCGATTTCGTGCTGAATGCAGATCGCCAGCAAGCCATCAGTTTCCAGCTCGAAAGTGTTACCGTCACGATCTTGCGCACGCACTTTTACCCACTCAGCGCGCGGCACAAAAGCACGTTGTTCCGGGATGGAGAGACAGCCTTCTTCGATGCCGGTTTCGCCACCTTTTTCCAGCAACTCTGGGTTAATCAACACCAGGCGATCTTCGCGGCTTTCCGACACATCAATCACGATAATGCGCTGATGAATATCAACCTGAGTCGCTGCAAGGCCAATGCCTTCTTCAGCGTACATCGTTTCAAACATGTCATCGACGATGCGTTGCACGCCAGCATCAACGGTTTTCACCGGTGCTGCGATTTTGCGAAGACGGTCATCAGGGTAATGTAATACCTGCAAAACTGACATAAATTTCCAGATCTGTATGCGTTAAAGAAAAGATTACTACCTCATATTGTAGACTTTTTGGGGCCTGATTGACAGCATTGCACCGCATGATGGCACCGGCTGAACAGGGAGTGAGGCGTGGACAAAATTGAGTGGAAGCTCAGGCTGGCAAATGTGAAAGGACTCAGTGGGCAGCAGATCCGCCATCTGGCGGAAAGGCTGCAAACTACCGGGCATATGGATGATGATTTGATGACGTCGCAGCGACTGAGTGAAACGCAGCGAAAACAATTTCATACGCTATGCTCACGGCAGCTTTTACGCACTCGCCAGTGGCTGGAGAATCCACAACATCAGCTGCTTTCGGTGCTGGACAGCGATTTTCCCCCTGCGCTGGCTGAGATCAGTCGTTTTCCTTCGCTATTGTATGTAATGGGGAATGTCGCAGCGTTACATACGCCACAACTCGCGGTGGTTGGGAGCCGTCATTGCTCTCATTATGGAAGCGAGTGGGGAAGCTATTTCGCACAGCAACTGGCGGCGAATGGATTGACCATCACCAGCGGTCTGGCGCGGGGGATTGATGGCATTGCTCATCGGGCGGCGCTGAATGCATCTGGTAAAACCATTGCAGTGCTGGGCTGCGGGCTGAAACATATCTATCCAAAAAGTCATCAACAGCTGGCACAGGATATCGTGAACAATGGCGGTGCTCTGGTTTCGGAGTTTCCTCTGGAAATGGCTCCGTATGCGGTAAATTTCCCGCGTCGCAATCGTATTATCAGCGGGCTAAGTCTCGGAGTGCTGGTAGTAGAAGCCTCATTCAAAAGCGGTTCACTGGTGACGGCGCGTTATGCACTGGAACAAAACCGTAATGTCTATGCCTTGCCCGGTGCATTAGGTAACGCAGGCAGTGAAGGGACGCACTGGTTAATCCAGCAGGGCGCGTTGCTGGTTGTGCATCCTGATAATATTCTCGAAGACCTGCGTTCCACGCTGCATTGGCTACCTGCAACAACCTCAGAAACAATATATTCACAAGACAGTGACGATGTTCCATTGCCATTTGCAGACGTGTTGGCTAACGTAGGTGATGAGGTTACACCTGTTGACGTCGTCGCTGAACGTGCCGGCCAACCTGTGCCAGTTATCTCAGCCCAGTTGCTGGAGCTGGAGTTAGCAGGATGGATCGCAGCTGTACCCGGCGGCTATGTCCGATTGAGGAGGGCATGCCATGTTCGACGTACTTATGTACTTGTTTGAGACCTATATCCACAACGAAGCCGAAATGCGCGTTGATCAGGATAAATTGACCGATGATTTAACGGATGCCGGTTTTCATCGTGAAGATATCTACAATGCGTTGAATTGGCTTGAGAGACTGGCGGATTATCAGGAAGGTTTAGTTGCGCCAGTGTTGCTGGCGAACGATCCGCTCTCAATGCGAATCTACACGGAGGAAGAGAGCCTGCGTCTGGATGCCGAATGTCGTGGTTTTATTCTGTTCCTGGAACAAATCCAGGTGCTGAATATGGAAACTCGCGAAATGGTTATCGAACGTGTGATGGCCCTTGATACCCTCGAATTCGATCTGGAAGATCTCAAATGGGTGGTGCTGATGGTGTTGTTTAACATCCCAGGATGCGAAAATGCTTATCAGCAAATGGAAGAACTGTTATTCGACGTCAATGAAGGTATGCTGCATTAATTTGCGCTTGATGCATCGGGTTATATGAGTAAATCAGCACTATTTACCGTGCGTAAACATGATCCCTGCCCCGCTTGCGGGGCAGATTTAGTGATACGTGCCGGCAAACATGGTCCATTTCTTGGCTGTGCCAACTTTCCTGCCTGCGAGTATATCCGCCCGCTGAAAAACCAGGGCGATGGCCATATCGTTAAAGTCCTGGAAGGCCATGCCTGTCCGCAATGCGGCGCTGATAAAGTGCTTCGTCAGGGACGCTTTGGCATGTTTGTTGGCTGCAGCCACTATCCAGAATGTGATTATACTGAAACGATTGATAAGCCTGACGAGACGGCTATCGCCTGTCCACAGTGCCAAAGCGGGAAGCTGGTTCAGCGCCGTTCGCGCTATGGTAAGACATTCCACTCCTGCGATCGTTATCCGGACTGCCAGTTTGCGCTGAATGCGACGCCTGTTGAGGGTGTCTGCCCGCACTGCCAGTTCCCTCTATTAATTGAAAAGAAAACCGCGCAGGGCAAGAAACGTTTCTGCGCCAGTAAGCGCTGCGGTAAACCCGTTGTGCAGGACAATGAATTACCATGACGCAAAATCACTCTTCAGCGGAAAATCTGGATTTCTGTATTCAACAGTTGCAGCAACATGCGGTGATCGCCTATCCCACAGAGGCGGTCTTTGGTCTGGGATGTGACCCGGACAGCGAAAGGGCTGTAATGTCATTACTGGCGCTGAAACAGCGGCCAGTCGAAAAAGGGTTGATCCTGATTGCGGCCGATTATGCTCAGCTGGAACCCTACGTTGCCGATCAGGAGCTTTCCGTGGTGCAGCGTGAACGTATGTTTGCCTGCTGGCCGGGGCCGGTCACGTTTGTCGTACCGGCATCACCGCATACGCCACGGTGGCTGAGTGGACGTTTTGACTCACTGGCGATTCGCGTTAGCGACCATCCTGATGTGCAGGCGCTGTGTCAGCGCTTCGGTAAACCGCTGGTTTCAACCAGTGCCAATCTTTCAGGCGAGACGCCATGTCGCACCGTTGCCGAAGTCGCTCAGCAATTTGGTGCTGAGTTTCCGGTATTAGCGGGTGAAACGGGCGGACGTCTTAATCCTTCTGAAATCCGCGACGTTATCAGCGGCGAACTTATCCGTCAGGGCTAATTTATGGAAAACTTTGCCGTTTTTGGTAACCCGATTGAACATAGTAAGTCACCTTTTATCCATCGTTTATTCGCAGAGCAAACGGGAATTGAACACCATTATGGTCGCGTATGCGCACCACTGGATGGTTTCCCGCAGGCGATCAGCGAGTTCTTTTCGGCGGGTGGGAAAGGGGCCAATGTGACGTTGCCCTTCAAAGAGCAGGCGTGGGAGTTTGCTGATGAACTCAGCGAGCGTGCTGCGCTCTCTGGGGCGGTCAATACGTTAAAGAAGGATGCGCAGGGGCAGATCCTGGGCGACAACACGGATGGCATCGGCTTACTGAGCGATCTTGAGCGGCTTAAAATGATCCGCCCCGGCGATCGGGTATTGCTGGTGGGAGCAGGGGGAGCCGCACGCGGCGTGATTTTGCCACTGCTCTCATTAGGGTGTGCGCTGACAGTGACGAATCGTACGGTTGAAAAGGCGGAGCTGCTTGCGGATATTTTCCAGCATAGTGGGGCCATTCATGCCTGCAGTTTTACTTCTCTGGCCGGCCAGTCGTTTGATCTGATAATCAATGCCACTTCCAGCGGTGTGAAAGGCGATGTGCCGCCACTGCCCATTTCATTGATTTCTCAACATACGCGCTGTTATGACATGTTTTACCAGCCGGGTCTGACGCCGTTTTTACTTTGGTGCCAGCAACAGGGAAGTCAACAACTCGCCGATGGATTGGGTATGCTGGTGGGGCAGGCAGCGCATGCTTTTCAGTTATGGCATGGTGTGATGCCTGAGATCACGCCCGTCATTGCGCAATTAAAGCAGGTAATGCAGCCGTGAATCAGGCGATTCAGTTTCCTGATCGGGAAGATTGGGATCAAAACCGACAAGCGGTATGTTTTCCGGCGATGGTGAATGGCATGGGGCTGATGTGCGCGATCTCTCTTCAGGCATTGCATGACAGATTCGGTGAGGGAGAAGCGATGGCGCTGTTTAGCGCTCATCGCTGGGATCTGGAAGACGAGGCCGAGCAACTTATCCGTAATGATGAAGTTGATCATCAGGGCTGGGTCTGGCTTTCCTGAGCGAGATAATCATTTTTCCAGCCAACATAGTTGTTTGCTGAGTAACGAAGGCCCTCTATCTCGGCTTCATTAAGCGGGCGAATTTGTTTCACCGGGCTGCCTAAATACAGGTAGCCACTTTCCAGACGCTTGCCGGGTGGGACGAGGCTACCTGCACCAATCATCACATCCTCTTCTACTATTACGCCATCCAGCAGAATCGATCCCATGCCAACCAGGACGCGATCGCCAATGGTGCAGCCATGTAGCATAGCTTTGTGGCCCACCGTAACATCTTCGCCAATCACCAGAGGGTAACCCGCCGGATTGCTGGCTGACTTATGCGTCACATGGAGGACACTGCCATCCTGGATATTGGTTCGTGCGCCAATCATCACCTGATTCACGTCACCGCGAATAGCAACCAGTGGCCAGATACTGACATCGTCTCCTAATACAACATCGCCAACCACAACACTGCTTTTATCGATCATGACGCGATCGCCAGTTTGCGGGTAGCTGCTTTTATAGGGACGTAAGGCTGTGGACATGATCTTTCTCCTTTTACTCATTTATGCCTAGCCTGAGCGCGATCGGTGCGTCAGACAAGCTAATTATTGAGCGGATCGTTCGTGATCCCAGCAGAAAGGATGAAAACTCACCAGTTGAATCAAAAGATCGAAAAAAGGGGTTGTGCAAAAAAATCGGATCCCTATAATGCGCCTCCACTGACACGGCAAAGCGGCAACGCAGACGGTCAGAAAGGGACGAAGTGATTCATCCCGCCGGAGAAAATCGCTGAAAAAAGTGATTGACTCTGAAGGAGGAAAGCGTAATATACGCCACCTCGCGACAGACGGTTAACCCGCTGCTCGCACTGCTCTTTAACAATTTATCAGACAATCTGTGTGGGCACTCGCAGGATTGATATCAAAAGTCTACGGACTTAAAAAATATCAAGTCTCAAGAGTGAACACGTAATTCATTACGAAGTTTAATTCTTTGAGCATCAAACTTAAATTGAAGAGTTTGATCATGGCTCAGATTGAACGCTGGCGGCAGGCCTAACACATGCAAGTCGAACGGTAGCACAGAGGAGCTTGCTCCTTGGGTGACGAGTGGCGGACGGGTGAGTAATGTCTGGGGATCTGCCCGATGGAGGGGGATAACTACTGGAAACGGTAGCTAATACCGCATAACGTCGCAAGACCAAAGTGGGGGACCTTCGGGCCTCACACCATCGGATGAACCCAGATGGGATTAGCTAGTAGGTGGGGTAACGGCTCACCTAGGCGACGATCCCTAGCTGGTCTGAGAGGATGACCAGCCACACTGGAACTGAGACACGGTCCAGACTCCTACGGGAGGCAGCAGTGGGGAATATTGCACAATGGGCGCAAGCCTGATGCAGCCATGCCGCGTGTATGAAGAAGGCCTTCGGGTTGTAAAGTACTTTCAGCGGGGAGGAAGGGTGTGAAGTGAATAGCTTCATGCATTGACGTTACCCGCAGAAGAAGCACCGGCTAACTCCGTGCCAGCAGCCGCGGTAATACGGAGGGTGCAAGCGTTAATCGGAATTACTGGGCGTAAAGCGCACGCAGGCGGTCTGTCAAGTCGGATGTGAAATCCCCGGGCTTAACCTGGGAACTGCATTCGAAACTGGCAGGCTGGAGTCTCGTAGAGGGGGGTAGAATTCCAGGTGTAGCGGTGAAATGCGTAGAGATCTGGAGGAATACCGGTGGCGAAGGCGGCCCCCTGGACGAAGACTGACGCTCAGGTGCGAAAGCGTGGGGAGCAAACAGGATTAGATACCCTGGTAGTCCACGCCGTAAACGATGTCGACTTGGAGGTTGTGCCCTTGAGGCGTGGCTTCCGGAGCTAACGCGTTAAGTCGACCGCCTGGGGAGTACGGCCGCAAGGTTAAAACTCAAATGAATTGACGGGGGCCCGCACAAGCGGTGGAGCATGTGGTTTAATTCGATGCAACGCGAAGAACCTTACCTGGCCTTGACATCCACGGAATTTGGCAGAGATGCCTTAGTGCCTTCGGGAACCGTGAGACAGGTGCTGCATGGCTGTCGTCAGCTCGTGTTGTGAAATGTTGGGTTAAGTCCCGCAACGAGCGCAACCCTTATCCTTTGTTGCCAGCGATTCGGTCGGGAACTCAAAGGAGACTGCCGGTGATAAACCGGAGGAAGGTGGGGATGACGTCAAGTCATCATGGCCCTTACGGCCAGGGCTACACACGTGCTACAATGGCGCATACAAAGAGAAGCGACCTCGCGAGAGCAAGCGGACCTCATAAAGTGCGTCGTAGTCCGGATTGGAGTCTGCAACTCGACTCCATGAAGTCGGAATCGCTAGTAATCGTAGATCAGAATGCTACGGTGAATACGTTCCCGGGCCTTGTACACACCGCCCGTCACACCATGGGAGTGGGTTGCAAAAGAAGTAGGTAGCTTAACCTTCGGGAGGGCGCTTACCACTTTGTGATTCATGACTGGGGTGAAGTCGTAACAAGGTAACCGTAGGGGAACCTGCGGTTGGATCACCTCCTTACCTGAAGATACCTTCCTTCGAAGTGCTCACACAGATTGTCTGATGAAAACGTAATGAGCAAGACGGCTGCGAAGTCGTGACACATTCGTGTCCCCTTCGTCTAGCGGTTAGGACTCCGCCCTTTCACGGCGGCAACAGGGGTTCGAATCCCCTAGGGGACGCCACTTGCTTGGTGACAGGTGAAAGGTGTCGCTGCTCAGTATCTCAAAACTGGCTTACGAGTCACGTTTGAGATATTTGCTCTTTAACAATCCGGAACAAGCTGAAAATTTGAAACGACGCGTTGTTTCATTTCTCCGTAATAAGAAATGAAAGCGGCGCGTTCGAGTCTCTCAAAAGCTTGCGATTCATAAGCGTTGCAAAACGCCTGTGGGTTGTGAGGTTAAGCGACTAAGCGTACACGGTGGATGCCCTGGCAGTCAGAGGCGATGAAGGACGTGCTAATCTGCGAAAAGCGCCGGCAAGGTGATATGAACCGCAACAGCCGGCGATGTCCGAATGGGGAAACCCAGTGCACTTGTGCACTATCGTTAACTGAATACATAGGTTAACGAGGCGAACCGGGGGAACTGAAACATCTAAGTACCCCGAGGAAAAGAAATCAACCGAGATTCCCCCAGTAGCGGCGAGCGAACGGGGAACAGCCCAGGACCTGAATCAGTTTGTGTGTTAGTGGAAGCGTCTGGAAAGTCGCGCGATACAGGGTGACAGCCCCGTACACGAAAATGCACGGACTGTGAGTCCGACGAGTAGGGCGGGACACGTGGTATCCTGTCTGAATATGGGGGGACCATCCTCCAAGGCTAAATACTCCTGACTGACCGATAGTGAACCAGTACCGTGAGGGAAAGGCGAAAAGAACCCCGGCGAGGGGAGTGAAACAGAACCTGAAACCGTGTACGTACAAGCAGTGGGAGCACCCTTTGGGGTGTGACTGCGTACCTTTTGTATAATGGGTCAGCGACTTATATTCTGTAGCAAGGTTAACCGCATAGGGGAGCCGAAGGGAAACCGAGTCTTAACCGGGCGTTAAGTTGCAGGGTATAGACCCGAAACCCGGTGATCTAGCCATGGGCAGGTTGAAGGTTGGGTAACACTAACTGGAGGACCGAACCGACTAATGTTGAAAAATTAGCGGATGACCTGTGGCTGGGGGTGAAAGGCCAATCAAACCGGGAGATAGCTGGTTCTCCCCGAAAGCTATTTAGGTAGCGCCTCGTGAACTCATCTCCGGGGGTAGAGCACTGTTTCGGCTAGGGGGCCATCCCGGCTTACCAACCCGATGCAAACTGCGAATACCGGAGAATGTTATCACGGGAGACACACGGCGGGTGCTAACGTCCGTCGTGAAGAGGGAAACAACCCAGACCGCCAGCTAAGGTCCCAAAGTCATGGTTAAGTGGGAAACGATGTGGGAAGGCACAGACAGCCAGGATGTTGGCTTAGAAGCAGCCATCATTTAAAGAAAGCGTAATAGCTCACTGGTCGAGTCGGCCTGCGCGGAAGATGTAACGGGGCTAAACCATGCACCGAAGCTGCGGCAGCGACACAATGTGTTGTTGGGTAGGGGAGCGTTCTGTAAGCCGCTGAAGGTGGACTGTGAGGTCTGCTGGAGGTATCAGAAGTGCGAATGCTGACATAAGTAACGATAAAGCGGGTGAAAAGCCCGCTCGCCGGAAGACCAAGGGTTCCTGTCCAACGTTAATCGGGGCAGGGTGAGTCGACCCCTAAGGCGAGGCTGAAAAGCGTAGTCGATGGGAAACAGGTTAATATTCCTGTACTTGGTGTTACTGCGAAGGGGGGACGGAGAAGGCTAGGTTATCCGGGCGACGGTTGTCCCGGTTTAAGCGTGTAGGCTTGCATTCCAGGCAAATCCGGAATGCTTTAAGGCTGAGGCGTGATGACGAGCCACTACGGTGGTGAAGTAACTGATGCCCTGCTTCCAGGAAAAGCCTCTAAGCTCCAGGTAACACGAAATCGTACCCCAAACCGACACAGGTGGTCAGGTAGAGAATACCAAGGCGCTTGAGAGAACTCGGGTGAAGGAACTAGGCAAAATGGTGCCGTAACTTCGGGAGAAGGCACGCTGGCATTAGGTGAAGGGACTTGCTCCCGGAGCTGAAGCCAGTCGAAGATACCAGCTGGCTGCAACTGTTTATTAAAAACACAGCACTGTGCAAACACGAAAGTGGACGTATACGGTGTGACGCCTGCCCGGTGCCGGAAGGTTAATTGATGGGGTTATCCGTAAGGAGAAGCTCTTGATCGAAGCCCCGGTAAACGGCGGCCGTAACTATAACGGTCCTAAGGTAGCGAAATTCCTTGTCGGGTAAGTTCCGACCTGCACGAATGGCGTAATGATGGCCAGGCTGTCTCCACCCGAGACTCAGTGAAATTGAAATCGCTGTGAAGATGCAGTGTACCCGCGGCAAGACGGAAAGACCCCGTGAACCTTTACTATAGCTTGACACTGAACATTGAGCCTTGATGTGTAGGATAGGTGGGAGGCTTTGAAGCGTGGACGCCAGTCTGCGTGGAGCCGGCCTTGAAATACCACCCTTTAATGTTTGATGTTCTAACGTAGGCCCGTAATCCGGGCTGCGGACAGTGTCTGGTGGGTAGTTTGACTGGGGCGGTCTCCTCCCAAAGCGTAACGGAGGAGCACGAAGGTTGGCTAATCCTGGTCGGACATCAGGAGGTTAGTGCAATGGCATAAGCCAGCTTGACTGCGAGAGTGACGGCTCGAGCAGGTGCGAAAGCAGGTCATAGTGATCCGGTGGTTCTGAATGGAAGGGCCATCGCTCAACGGATAAAAGGTACTCCGGGGATAACAGGCTGATACCGCCCAAGAGTTCATATCGACGGCGGTGTTTGGCACCTCGATGTCGGCTCATCACATCCTGGGGCTGAAGTAGGTCCCAAGGGTACGGCTGTTCGCCGTTTAAAGTGGTACGCGAGCTGGGTTTAGAACGTCGTGAGACAGTTCGGTCCCTATCTGCCGTGGGCGCTGGAGAATTGAGGGGGGTTGCTCCTAGTACGAGAGGACCGGAGTGAACGCACCACTGGTGTTCGGGTTGTCATGCCAATGGCATTGCCCGGTAGCTAAGTGCGGAAAAGATAAGTGCTGAAAGCATCTAAGCACGAAACTTGCCCCGAGATGAGTTCTCCCTGACCCCTTGAGGGTCCTGAAGGGACGTTGAAGACGACGACGTTGATAGGCCGGATGTGTAAGTGCAGCGATGCATTGAGCTAACCGGTACTAATGACCCGTGAGGCTTAACCTTACAACGCCAGAGGCGTTTTGGTTGAGAGACCAGAGAAGATTTTCAGCTTGATTCATCCGGATAGATTCGTGCGGCCTGAGAGGGCGGTGCGGATAAACAGAATTTGCCTGGCGGCTGTAGCGCGGTGGTCCCACCTGACCCCATGCCGAACTCAGAAGTGAAACGCCGTAGCGCCGATGGTAGTGTGGGGTCTCCCCATGCGAGAGTAGGGAACTGCCAGGCATCAATCAAGTGAAGAAGCCCTGAACGAAAGTTCAGGGCTTTTTTACGTCTGAAAATCAGAAAAAAGCACGGTGCCGTAGCGGCGCGATTCATCGCGCAGTTTCTATCGTACCAGGCCTTAAACATTCACGATAAATAAAGAAGAGACATAAAAAACCCCCTGCCAGAGCAGAGGGTTGATTGCAGTGGACCGGCCAGGGAACTGTCTTAGTGAATAACCTGCGACAGGAAGGCACGGGTACGTTCTGACTTCGGATTGGCAAAGAACTCCTGCGGTGGGGCTTGTTCAACGATCTCACCACGGTCCATAAAGATAACCCGGTCCGCGACTGTGCGCGCAAAGCCCATCTCATGGGTTACACACAACATCGTCATGCCATCTTCCGCCAGACCAATCATGGTATCGAGCACTTCTTTAACCATTTCAGGGTCAAGGGCTGAAGTAGGTTCATCAAACAGCATGATTTTGGGTTTCATACACAGCGAACGTGCAATTGCCACGCGCTGTTGCTGGCCACCGGATAGCTGACCGGGAAATTTATGTGCATGCTCGGCAATACGGACGCGTTGCAGATAATGCATCGCCAGTTCTTCCGCCTCTTTCTTTGGCATCTTACGCACCCAGATAGGTGCCAGCGTGCAGTTTTGCAACACAGTCAAATGCGGGAAAAGGTTGAAGTGCTGGAACACCATGCCAACTTCAGTTCGTACACGTTCAATATTGCGTACATCATCATTCAAATGAATGCCATCAACGACGATTCGCCCCTGCTGATGCTCTTCCAGGTGGTTGATGCAACGGATAGTGGTGGATTTGCCCGAGCCTGATGGTCCGCAAAGAACGATACGTTCGCGCGGTTTCACCTGCAGGTTAATGTCCTTTAATACATGGAACTGGCCGTACCATTTATTCACATTTTCGAGCGTAATCATCATTTGGTCAGCAGAATTAGTCATAGATTGTGTCATGTAAAACCTCAGTGCGATTTACGCCCGGTGTGAAAGCGCTTCTCCAGATACTGGCTATAGCGCGACATGCTAAAACAGAAAATCCAGTAGACAAGGGCAGCAAAAACATAGCCTTCCGTCGACATCCCAAGCCATGTGGGGTCAACGGTGGCCTGCTGCACGCTACTGAAAAGATCGAACAGGCCGATGATGATCACCAGACTGGTATCTTTAAACAAAGCGATGATAGTGTTAACCAGGCCGGGAATGGTGAGTTTGAGTGCCTGAGGCAAAATCACCAGAATCTGTGTTTTCCAGTAACCCAGCGCCAGCGACTCAGCAGCTTCATACTGTCCCTTTGGCAGAGCCTGTAAGCCACCGCGCACCACTTCCGCGACATAAGCTGACTGGAACAGAATCACACCGACCAGCGCACGCACCAGCTTATCGATGGTCGTCCCTTCGGCCATAAACAGCGGCAGCATCACCGATGACATAAACAACACGGTAATCAGCGGTACACCACGCCAGAATTCAATAAAAATCACCGACAGGGTTCGTACCACAGGCATCTTTGAACGGCGTCCCAATGCCAGCAAAATCCCCAATGGCAAGGCACCGGCGATGCCGACCGACGCGATAATCAGCGTCAGTGTCAAACCGCCCCACTGGCGGGTTTCAACGCGATCCAGGCCCAAATAGCCGCCATACATCAGGAACCAGACGATGATGGGATAGGCTACTGCCCAGCAGGCGATATAACGGCCACGATGCGGAATCGATTTGATAAACATCGGGATGATGGAAAGCAGGCCAATCACCAGCGCCAGGTTGATGCGCCAGCGCAGTTCATGCGGATACAGCCCATACATAAACTGGCCAAAGCGCGCATGGATAAACACCCAGCAGGCACCTTCTTTAGTACAGTCGGCGCGAGTTGAGCCGAACCAGTTAGCCTGGAAAACCAGCCAGTTAAGTGCAGGTGGAATCACGCTCCAGATAATCCAGAAGCAGAGCAGTGTCAGCAGGGTATTGAACCAACTGGAGAACAGGTTTTTGCGCGCCCAACCCCAGGCTTTGCTGACAGGGTTGGTTGGCACCGGCGGTGTTTCGTGTGTGGTAACAGACATAATAATCCCGTTCTCTTAACGCTCAACCAGCGCAATTTTGCGGTTGTAGAGGTTCATCAGCAGTGAAATGACCAAACTGATGATCAGGTAGACCGCCATGGTGATCGCGATGGTCTCGATAGCCTGGCCTGTCTGATTCAGCACTGTTCCGGCAAACAGCGAAACCATATCCGGATAGCCGATAGCCGCTGCCAGTGAAGAGTTTTTCACGATGTTGAGATACTGGCTGGTCAGAGGCGGAATGATCACACGCATGGCTTGCGGGATGATCACCTGACGCATGGTCACAGGATTCGGCAAGCCGAGCGAACGTGCCGCTTCATTCTGACCGTGTGGCACCGACTGGATACCCGAGCGAATCACTTCAGCGATAAACGAAGAGGTGTAGATCGACAGGGCCAGCGTCAGTGAAGCCAGCTCAGGGATCATCACGAATCCGCCACGGAAGTTAAATCCACGCAATTCCGGCACATCCCAGTGTGTGGCGGCACCGAACAGCGCGTGGGCGAGCAGGGGAAAAGCAATGACCATCGCAGTGGCGATCGGCCAGGTGCGGCGCAACTGGCCAGTCTTCAACTGGTGTTTACGGTTAAAACGAAATAATCCGACGCTAACGACTATTGCCAGAAGCAACGCGATTACAAACGGCCAGGTACCAGGGGCATAGGTGGGCCAGGGAATGTAAAGCCCACGGTTACTGACAAATGCCAGATCAAATGCGTTCAACGCCTGGCGTGGGCCAGGTAAATTACGCAGCACCGCGAAATACCAGAAGAAGATTTGCAACAACGGTGGAATGTTGCGGAACGTCTCGATGTAAATGGTGGAGATCCTGCGCAGGAGCCAGTTATCAGACAGGCGGGCAAGGCCGATAAAGAATCCGAGGATAGAGGCGAAAACAATACAGAGCGCGGAAACCAGCAGGGTATTGGTTAACCCCACCATAAACACGCGCGCGTAGGTATCACCTTCTGAGTAATCAATCAGATGCTGGACGATGCCGAAACCGGCACTGCGCTCCAGGAAGCCAAAGCCGGATGTGATGCCACGATTAGCCAGGTTGATCACCGTATTGTGGATGAGATATCCCACAACAGCGAACACGGCCACAATCGCGACTATCTGGTAAAGCCAGGCGCGAACCGTAGGATTACCGAACGAAAAATCCCTTTTTACGGTTGGGCGTTGTGACATGTTGAAACCTCAGTGAATAAAACGCATTGGGCACCGCAGGGTGCGGTGCCCGACTGGAAGGCAGAATTAACGTACCGGCGGAGCGTACTGGATGCCGCCCTGATTCCAGAGCGCATTCTGACCACGCGCGATTTTCAGAGCACTGTCTTTACCGACGTTGCGGTCAAAGCTTTCCTGGTAGTTACCTACCTGTTTAATGATGTTGAACGCCCATTTGTTGTCGAGCTTCAGATCCTTACCGAAGTCGCCTTCAGCACCCAGCAGGTGAGCCATGTCCGGGTTGGACGGTTTGGCGGCCAGTTGATCGACGTTCTTCGAGTTGATGCCCATCTCTTCAGCGTTCAGCATCGCGTACAGTGACCATTTCACAATAGTGAACCAGTCATCATCGCCACGACGTACCACCGGACCCAGCGGCTCTTTAGAGATCACTTCCGGCAGAACGATGAATTCGTCCGGTTTGCCCAGCTTGATGCGCAGTGCGTACAGCTGAGACTGGTCAGAGGCCAGGGTATCGCAGCGACCACTGTCCAGCGCCTTAGCGGATTCGTCAGAACGGTCAAAGGTCACCGGGGTGTATTGCATATTGTTGGCTTTGAAGTAATCCGCCACGTTCAGTTCGGTATCGGTACCCGCCTGGATACATACCGTGGCACCATCCAGCTCTTTCGCGCTTTTAAGACCGGCTTTTTTATGGGTCAGGAAGCCGATACCGTCGTAATAGTTCACACCCGCGAACAGGAAGCCCATGCCGCCATCGCGTGAAGAAGTCCAGGTGGTGTTGCGAGACAGAATGTCCACTTCACCAGATTGCAACGCAGTAAAACGCTCTTTTGCCGTCAGCGGGGTGTATTTCACTTTATTAGCATCGCCAAATACGGCAGCCGCAGCGGCACGGCAAACGTCAACGTCGATACCGGTGAATTTGCCGCTAGCATCGGCATAGGAAAAGCCGGGCAGGCCATCACTGATACCGCACTGAACAAACCCTTTCTTTTTAATTGCATCCAACGTGGTGCCGGCGTGCGCTTGCTGCGCAACGGCGAACAGAGAAGCTGCAGCGACCAGGGTGGAGAGCATCATCTTTTTCATAAAGCATCCTGTGTGGCGAAATCGTGTTGTGATGTGGGTGCATTGCGCACTTTTATGTGCGCTTTTCCTGTCTGTGGCAGTCAGCCATTCACGACTTTGCAAAGCTAATGCCAGGTTTGCAGAATCCTGAATTCATTGGAAAGATCTCTTCATAAACTGAAGCATTCAGAAAGTTCCGACTACTATCGCGCACCAAAAGGAAGCAATGCGAGTCGCCTCGATCACAAACAGTGCAAAAAGTTTCACTATATGGAAGCAGTGTGAGCGGGGGCGCAGGACAAAATGTATGGGTTTGCAGATTTGCGGTTGGAATGGTTTAGGATCACATCGGCAGCGGCCTGGGCGGCAATCAGGCGAAGAAACGAGGGGGAAATCGGTGCGAAAATGGGGCAGAACAAGGATGGCGTTGCGGGCGAAATATCACTGAAGCAATTGCAACTATCGTTACCATTATGGGGACAACTGTTTCACCCGTTGTTAACGACAAAGACACAAACAAAAACGCCAGCCCGAGGGCTGGCGTTATCGCAGCAACAAACTGAAATCAGTTCATGCCGTATTTTTTCAGCTTCTTACGCAGAGTACCACGGTTGATACCCATCATCAGGGCTGCACGGGTCTGGTTGCCACGGGTGTACTGCATCACCATGTCCAACAGTGGCTGCTCGACTTCAGCCAGTACCAGCTCATACAGGTCACTCACATCCTGACCATTCAGTTGAGCAAAATAGTTCTTCAGTGCCTGTTTAACCGAATCACGCAGAGGCTTTTGCGTCACCTGATCCTGTGAGTTAACGGTAGAAACGGTCAGTACGTCAGAATTTACGCGTTGTTCGAACATAGTTCTTTCAGCTCTTTATTTCGTTTACGCAAGATTTTCGAAGTATGCCTCCAACGCCTCCAGCTGTTCGCTGGCATCCTCAATGGCGTTGAATGTGCGCCGAAACTGGTCATCAGGGGCATTTTCCTGCAAATACCAGGAAACGTGTTTTCGGGCAATACGGTATCCCTTGCGCTGACCGTAAAAGTCGTGCAGCTCCCGTATATGTCCAATCAGCATATGCTTCACTTCAGCCAACGGCTTCGGTGCCAGCAGCTCCCCTGTGTCCAGATAATGCTGGATTTCCCGGAAGATCCACGGTCTTCCCTGAGCAGCGCGACCGATCATCAGAGCATCGGCTCCTGTATAATCGAGCACTGCTCTGGCTTTATGCGGGTCAGTAATGTCACCATTCGCGATAACCGGAATGGTAACGCTCTGCTTAACTGTCCGAATGCTGTCGTATTCAGCTTGTCCTTCAAACAAACAGGCGCGAGTGCGTCCATGAATGGTGAGGGCCTGAATGCCACAGCGTTCAGCCAATTGGGCAATCTCTACACAATTACGATTTTCTTTATCCCAGCCAGTACGAATCTTCAGCGTAACGGGCACATCAACTGCATTAACCACTGCGGAGAGAATAGACTCAACCAGTTGCGGATGTTGCAGCAGTGCAGAACCCGCCATCTTACGATTCACCTTCTTCGCCGGGCAGCCCATGTTGATGTCAATGACCTGTGCGCCTGACGCCACATTAATGCGCGCGGCAGCCGCCATTTCATCGGGATCACATCCGGCAATTTGCACGGCACGAATGCCAGGTTCGTCACTATGCACCATGCGCAAACGGGATTTGTCACTGGCCCAAACTTCCGGGTTTGATGACAACATCTCGGAGACCGTCATACCAGCGCCGTTCTCGTAACACAAGGTGCGAAATGGCTTGTCGGTAACCCCGGCCATAGGCGCAGCGATGAGTCGATTTCGAAGCTGATGATGTCCAATGCGCATGAAAAAGAAGTGACCCTAACTGTTCGCAAGGCGGCGTATATTACGCATTTTTTCGCGAAGATGAAAGGCCAAACTTTGAACAATTCGCAGGGAAAGATCAAGGAATTGAGACCGATCGGCGTCAGCTATAAGAAATACCTATATTATTCAGTGAATTAAAAAAATACGCTGAAATTGTGTACAAAAGTTTTTCTGAAAATTTGAGCTAAATCACAACATAAAAAACGCCACATCGCCTGATTGGCAAGAGATGTGGCGGGGTGGTAACAATGAACTGCGCTAATTATGCGGGATTAGCGGCGCACGCCGGTAATCCGGCACCACTCTTCTTTTTCGGCTACCGGGTCCAATACAAAGCGTTCGGTATAGGCTTCACAAACGCTTTCCGCCTGACTGGCCAGCACGCCTGATAACCCCAGATGTCCACCGGATTTTGGCAGAACGCTGATTAACGGTGCCAGTTCGCGCAGTGGGCCGGCAAGAATGTTGGCGACCACCACATCCGCCTGCAGGTTTTCCGGCTGCTGGTGGGGGAGATAGAGTGCCAGACGATCAGCCACGCCATTACGTTCGGCGTTATCACGGCTGGCCTGAATCGCCTGCGGGTCGATATCGATACCAATCGCCTGTGCAGCCCCCAGTTTCAGGGCGGCAATCGCCAGAATGCCGGAGCCACAGCCGAAATCGATGACTGTCTTACCCTGTAAATCAAGGCCATCCAGCCAGCTCAGACACAGCGAGGTAGTCGGGTGGGTGCCAGTGCCAAAGGCGAGGCCCGGATCGAGCATCACGTTGACAGCGTTGGGATCCGGGACTTCGCGCCAGCTCGGGCAGATCCATAAACGCTCACCGAAACGCATCGGGTGGAAATTATCCATCCATTCGCGCTCCCAGTCTTTATCCTCAATCTGCTCGATCTTATGACGGAAACCGCTGCCAAGCAGAGGATGCTGACTCAGCTCCGCGACAACATCGTCCATCTCGGTTTCGGCATCAAACAGGCCGATAACATCCGTATCGCCCCACAGCAGTGTCTCACCCGGCAGTGGCTCATAAACCGGATTATCGTGGGTGTCCTGGAAGGTCACAGACACGGCACCGCTTTCCATCAGTGCATCGCTCAGTGTTTCCGCGTGCTCACCGGTGCTGTTAATTTTGATTTGAATCCATGGCATAGCGTTTCTCTTTATTCCAGGGCAGCGTCTTGTGCGTCAGGTGAGCTGCCAAATAGGTTACCTGCCAGAAAGGCCAGCAGGCTAAGGATCAATGATGGAACGATAGGGTGGAAACCCCACAGTTCGAGTTTCAGGCTGGCGAGCAGCGTATAGCAACCGGCACCGACGACCATCCCGCTGATGGCACCAGCGGCGTTTGCGCGCTCCCAGTACAACCCGAGTACCAGTGGCCACAGGAACACTGCCTCAAGGCCACCAAAAGCCAGCAGGTTCAGCCAGATGATCATATCCGGCGGGTTCCAGGCGGCCAGCAGCAACAATAATCCCAGCACAAAAGTGATGGTGCCGGAGAGCATGCGCAGGCGCGCCTCATTCTCGCTATGCTGCGGCGCGATACGCAAATAGAGATCTTTGATCAGGGTAGCGGAGGATTGCAGCAACTGCGCGTTAATTGTCGACATGATCGCTGCCATAGGCGCAGCCAGAAAAACGCCTGCGGCCATCGGGGGCAGTACGGTGATCATCAGCGTGGGAATCACTTGATCGGGGATGGTCAGGTCCGGGAGTATCGCGCGACCCAGAGCACCTGCCAGATGCATTCCCAGCATCAGAATCACTACCACAATGGTGCCAATAATGATGCCACGATGCATCGCCTTACTGTCTTTATACGAGATACAACGTACGGCGGTATGCGGCAGGCCAATCACGCCAAAACACACCAGTACGGCAAAAGAGCTGAGGAAGGTTGGCGTAATCACATTGCCAACGCCTTCTGGCGAAACCAGCTGTGGATCGATGGCGCGCAATTTAGTGACTGCGGTTTCCAGCCCGCCAGCCTGATGGATCACTGCAAACAGCAGCAGGAAGGTGCCGACCAGCATCACCAGGCCCTGCATCGCATCATTCAGCACGCTGGCGCGGAAGCCACCAAGCGCGGTGTAAAGTGCGATGGTGCCGCCAAAAATCAGCAGTCCGGTATCGTAGGGAATACCCGCCGCCGTTTCCAGCAATCGCGCACCGCCAATGAACTGCACGGTCATCGCGCCAATAAAAGCCACCAGCAGGCTCAGGCTGGCCAGCCAGATCAGCAGTGGGCTGCGGTAGCGGCCATACAGCATGTCATTCAGGGTTACCGCATTGTAACGGCGTGCCAGAATAGCGAATTTTTTCCCCAGCACCCCGAGTGATAACCACACGGCAGGGACCTGAATCATGGCGAGCAGCACCCAGCCTAGCCCATATTTATATGCTGCACCCGGGCCTCCAATAAACGAGCTGGCACTGATATAGGTCGCGGTGATGGTCATCGCCAGCACAAAGCCACCCATCGAGCGGCTGCCGAGAAAATATTCTGTCAGGAAATTTCCCTGGCGTTGCTTGCGCATGGCAAATACTGACAGCGCGGCAATCAGTACCAGATAGGCCAACAGGGGAAGAATGATTTCACTTTCATCTTTGTCCTCCAGTGACATGTCGCGGAAAACCATCCGTACCATCATCCAGCACAACCCAATAAACAACACCGGAGCAAACAGGCAGGAGAGTTCAAACCAGCGTGGCAGGCCGGTTATGCCTGTCGCATTCCCCCCCAGCCAGGCGGAAAGCCCCCACACAGCGAGATACGCCAGCGCCAGATAAAACGCCCAGCGCGCCTCTTTATTCGCTTGCACAAAACGCCAATCCATCATGCAACCTCAAAGGCAACAAAAATGAAAAAGGCCGGTTTAACCGGCCTCAAAGGAACTCTGCGTTGCAGGGATTACTCTTGCATGCCGAGTTTTTTCTCCAGGTAGTGGATATTGGTGCCACCCTGCTGGAAGTTTTCGTCGGACATGATTTTCATCTGCAGTTCGACGTTGGTCTTGATACCGTCAATGATCAGTTCCGCCAGCGCATTTTTCATGCGGGCGATGGCCACATCACGGTTTTCACCGTAAGTGATCAGCTTGCCGATCATGGAATCGTAGTATGGCGGTACGGTGTATCCGGCATAAATATGCGATTCCCAGCGGACACCAAAGCCACCCGGTGCGTGGAAACGCGTGATCTTACCCGGGCTTGGCAGGAAGGTGTTGGGATCTTCGGCGTTGATACGGCATTCCACCGCATGGCCGCGAATCATCACATCCTCTTGGCGGATAGACAGTGGCTGGCCGGCTGCAATACGCAGCTGCTCTTTGATCAGGTCTACGCCAGTGATCATCTCGGTGACCGGATGTTCTACCTGAATACGGGTGTTCATCTCGATAAAGTAGAACTCACCGTTTTCGAACAGGAACTCAAAGGTACCTGCGCCGCGGTAGCCGATATCCACACAGGCTTTGGCACAGCGATCGCCGATGAAGCTGCGCAGCTCTGGCGTGATGCCCGGTGCGGGTGCTTCTTCAACCACTTTCTGGTGACGGCGCTGCATGGAGCAGTCGCGTTCTGCCAGATAAATCGCGTTGCCCTGGCCATCAGCCATGACCTGGATTTCGATGTGGCGTGGATTTTCGAGGTATTTCTCCATGTAAACCATATCGTTGTTGAAAGCCGCTTTGGCTTCCGCCTTCGTCATGTTAATGGACTGCTCGAGATCCTTGTCGCTGCGCACCACACGCATACCACGACCACCGCCGCCGCCAGAGGCTTTGATAATGACCGGATAGCCGATGCGTTTGGCGAAGGCACGGTTTTTATCCATGTCTTCAGTCAGTGGGCCATCGGAGCCAGGTACGGTCGGTACACCGGCTTTTTTCATCGCGGTGATTGCCGACACTTTGTCACCCATCAGGCGGATGGTATCCGCTTTCGGGCCGATAAAGATAAAGCCGGAACGCTCAACCTGCTCGGCGAAATCGGCGTTCTCAGACAGGAAGCCATAGCCCGGATGGATCGCGACCGCGCCAGTGATTTCGGCGGCGGAGATCAGAGCCGGGATATTGAGGTAACTTTTGACCGACTGCGCCGGGCCAATGCAGACAGTTTCGTCAGCCAGCAGCACGTGCTTCAGGTCGCGGTCCGCCGTGGAGTGCACTGCCACAGTCTTGATGCCCAGTTCTTTACAGGCACGCAGAATGCGCAACGCGATCTCACCGCGGTTAGCAATGACAATTTTATCCAGCATGGTTCGCCTCGTTATTCGATGACAACCAGCGGCTCGTCAAATTCAACCGGCTGGCCACTTTCCACCAGAATCGCTTTCACAACGCCGGATTTGTCGGCTTCGATCTGGTTCATCATTTTCATCGCTTCAACGATGCACAGGGTGTCGCCGGCGTTAACTTTCTGGCCGACTTCGATAAAGGCTTTCGCGTCCGGGCTTGGGGTGCGATAGAAGGTGCCTACCATCGGTGAACGCACGATGTGGCCGCTGATTTCCGGTTTAGCGGCTTCCGCAACCGGTGCAGCAGCAGCAGGGGCAACCGCAGCAGCCAGAGGGGCTACCTGCGGTGCAGGTGCAGCATAAGCCTGCTGCATCATAGGATAACCGACATTGGCAGGTGAACGGCTGATACGAACGGACTCTTCGCCCTCAGAGATTTCCAGCTCAGCGATGCCAGACTCTTCAACCAGTTCGATCAGTTTCTTAATTTTACGAATATCCATGAGTGTGGTTCCGTACTCTGTTTAATTGGAATGTGTCAGGCGTTTTACGGCCGTTTGTAAAGCCCACGAGTATCCGTCAGCGCCAAGTCCACAGATGACACCGGCAGATACATCGGAAAGATAGGAGTGATGGCGGAACGGTTCGCGTGCATGCACATTGGTCAGATGCACCTCGATAAAGGGAATGTTTACCGCCAGCAGAGCATCACGCAGCGCGACGCTGGTGTGCGTGAATGCCGCTGGATTGATGATGATGTAATCCACATTGCCCTGGGCCTCGTGAATACGATCGATCAACTGAAACTCCGCGTTCGATTGCAAATGACTCAATTTCACATGGTGCTGGTCAGCCTGTTGCGTCAGATCGCTGACAATTTGCGCCAGCGTGGTATGACCATACTTCTCAGGCTCACGCGTTCCCAGCATATTCAGGTTGGGTCCGTTCAAAAGCAGTATGTGAAAGTTATGCGCCATCTTGCTGCTATCTCCTGCAATTATTCAGGCATCGCGTAAAATACCGCGACAATCTTCCTTTGTCACTCTTCCGAGTGAAAAAGAAGACTTCACTTGCAATAAAGCCGGGCATTATATCCGTTTCGTCGCAATTCGCAGCAAAATACTGGTCTTATCTGCGAAGATGATCGGATGCGGCCAGCAGGCCACACCTTTTAACAGAAATCGCAGCAGGAAGACAACCGTGCAGAAATTATCGGGAGAAGAGTTTTCGCAACTTATTGTAACGCCAGCCCAATAGTAGCAGAGCCAGCAACGCATAAATCAGCGGCTGTGGTGACAGGACTTTAACTGACCAAAGATAGTGAATGGGCGCGAGGATCGCCACCAGATAGATACCATTGTGCAGAGTTTGCCAGCGACGTCCCAGTTTACGCTGCGCGCGCTGAAAGGAGGTGATTGCCAGCGCGAACAGCACCAGCCAGCAGATAATACCCAGCGTCAGATAGGGGCGGGATATCAACTCACTGCCGAGCAATCGCAGATTATTGACCCCTAATTCCAGCAGATAATAACTTAGTAGATGCAGACAGGCCCAGGCGAAGCACCACAGACCGAGCATGCGACGGGTGCGAATCAGCAGGGGTTGTTTGGCGAAGCGCGTTAAGGGACTCACCAGCAACGTCGCCAGCAACAGTTTAAGCGCCATTCTGCCGGTAAAATGCTGGATATCTTTGGCCGGATCGGCGCTTAACCAACCCTGATTGGCGGCAAAAAATAGCCACACCAGCGGCAGAAACGCCGCCAGGTGCAGCACCACTTTCAGCCAAGTAATGTGGCGTAATGTCAGACGCACTCAATAATTCTCCCGTAAATCCAGCCCGTGATAGAGCGATGCCACTTCTTTGGCATAGCCGTTAAACAGCAGCGTTGGCTGGCGCTCCACCTTCAGAATGCCCCCCGGACCAATAAAACGCTCTGTCGCCTGCGACCAGCGTGGATGATCGACATGCGGGTTTACATTGGCATAAAAGCCATATTCATTGGCGGCGATTTGATTCCAGGTGGTAGGGGGCTGATCGTGAGTCAGGGTAATTTTGACGATCGATTTAATGCCTTTGAAACCGTATTTCCACGGTACGGTCAGACGGATCGGCGCGCCATTTTGTGGTGGCAGCGCTTTGCCATATACGCCAGTGCTGAGCAGGGTCAGGGGATGCATCGCTTCATCCATGCGTAATCCTTCGACATAGGGATAATCCAGCCCGCCGCCAATAAAGCGATCTTTCTGGCCCGGCATTTGATCCGGGGCATAGAGCGTTTGAAACGCCACAAAACGCGCATTGCTGGTGGGCTCCGCCAGTTTCAGCAGTTTGTTCAGTTCAAATCCCACCCAGGGGATCACCATTGACCAGGCCTCAACACAGCGCATACGGTAGATACGTTGCTCCATCGCAAAACGTTTAAAGATGTCATCCATATCCAGCGTAATGGGTTTTGCCACTTCGCCTTCAATACGCAGCTGCCAGGGATCGGTCTTCAGCGTCCCGGCATTCGCTGCCGGATCGGCCTTATCAAGGCCAAATTCATAGAAGTTATTGTAGCCAGCGACCTTATCAAACGGGGTGAGGGGTAAATCTGCCTGCCAGGCGGGCGGCTTACTGAATTGCAGCGCTTTCCCGGCTGGTGCGGCAGGGCGATCATTCCCTTTAAACCAACTGAGAACATCGGCCTGCGCTATACGCGGGAAGCTGGCTGCGGCAGCACCCAGGCCAAGGGCTTTCAGCACCTGACGACGTTGCATATTGAAGATACTTTCTGGCGTCACATCGGCTTCAGAAAGGAAATGCTTCGGCTTCATGGAATTCTCCGGCTGAATGTTTAAGGCAAGCATGAGCAAACCCGGTAATCTGCGCCAGAAAGAGCCGTAAAATGTGAAATTTCCTGGCTGCGCTTATCTTGAGAATAGGACGAAAAAAATCATGTGAAAGTCAGGACTTCCATGTTTATCGTTATACTCGTCTCTGTATAGGTCGCGATGATGGATGAACACTGTTTCAGGCGGTGATTTATGCTATTTTGCTCAGGTTTGCGCCAGTGAGGCTGGTGCCGCCGGTTCTTTTTCATTCATAACCGCAGTAATACAGGCACAGGGATGCGATTAACCACGAAGTTTTCTGCGTTTATTACATTATTAAGCTTACTGGCGATGTTGCTGATGCTGGTGGGCTGTGCTTTTAGTTTTGTCTGGTTGTCGCAGCAGCGGGTTGAAACCCGCGTACAAACCCTGGCAACCGAAGTGGACAAAGCCTTAATCACCCAATCGCCACAGGATCTGACGCAATGGCTGTCGCGCATTATGCCAGTGATTAATGCCGAACAGCTGGAGCTACACGACGGCGAGCGTACGTTGTTTCGTCTGGCCCGCCATGAAAACCCGATGCTGGAAGATGAGCCAAACCGCTTTATCCAGTTCGATCTGCCGCTGGCGCATTCATCTGGCATGATGCTGCGCGTGGTGGTGCTCGATCCGGCTAAGACCTGGTTTCGCTCCTTCACCGGGGCTTATACGCTGGTGGTCATTTTGACCGTGGTGATGATCATGGCTTCACTGCTGGTGATGACGCATCGCTGGCTGAATAGCCACTGGCGTAATATGGAGCGGCTGGAAGCGCGTTCGGAGCGTATCCTGGCGGGTGACCGCCAGGCCAGGGACAATGAAGAAGTGGAGTGGCCACCTAAGGCCAGTCACGCTATCGATCTTCTGTTGCATGATTTGCTGGAGGCGGGTGAGCAGCGACTGCGCATCGACACCCTGATTCGTACTTTTGCCGCGCAGGATTCGCGCACTGGGTTAAATAATCGTCTGTTCTTCGATAACCAGCTGGCCACCCTGCTGGAAGATCAGGAAGATGTTGGCACCCACGGTGTGGTCATGATGGTGCGCCTGCCCGACCTGGAGACGCAGTATGAAACCCTCGGTCCGGCGCTGGCCGAAGAATACCTGTTTGATCTCATTAATATGTTGTCCACCTTCGTGTTGCGTTATCCCGGCGCGCTGCTGGCGCGTTATTTCCGCAGTGACTTCGCCGTGCTGCTGCCGCACCGAACCCTTAAAGAAGCCAACAATATTGCCGATCAGCTGATCAATGCCGTGGATTCTCTGCCGCCGATGCGCATGGTGGATCGTGATGATCTGATCCATATCGGTATCAGCGCCTGGCGCAGCGGACTCAGCGTGCCACAGGTGATGGAAAACGTGGAAATGGCCACGCGTCGCGCTGCCCTGCAGGGGGGGAACAACTGGTCAATCGGCGAGGGTAACCCGCTGGATATGGGGCGTGGCAGCGTACGCTGGCGAACGCTGCTGGAAAATACCCAGAGCCGCGGTGGCCCCCGTTTGTATCAGAAACCCGCCGTCATGCTGGATGGCAAAGTCCATCATCGGGAGATGCTGGCACGTATCTTTGATGGTGACAAAGAGGTGGTGTCTGCCGAGTTCATGCCACTGGTGCAGCAGTTGGGGATGGCCGATAGCTGGGATCGTCAGATGGTGACCCGTATCGCTGCATTAACCGAGATGTGGCCTGATGAAACCCTGGCGCTGCCGGTGAATATTGATTCGTTATTACAGCGACCTTTTCAGCGCTGGCTGCAAAAATTGCTGCTGCAATGCAGCAAATCGCAAAGAAAACGTTTTTTATTTGAACTTGCCGAAGCGGATGTTTGTCAACACATCAACCGCTTAGTGCCGATTTTCAGGATGCTCAGTGCATTTGGTTGTCGCATCGCTGTCAATCAGGCGGGATTAACGGTGGTGAGCAGCGCTTATATCAAGCAATTTCCGGTGGAATTAATCAAACTGGACCCCGGTCTGGTACGTAATATTGAACGACGCACGGAAAATCAGTTGTTTGTACAAAGCCTGCTGGAGGTGTGTAAGTCCACACCCACTCAGGTTTTCGCTGCCGGTGTACGTACGCGTGCGGAGTGGCAAATGCTGGCTGGATTGGGGGTTGCTGGTGGTCAGGGCGATTTCTTTGCTCCCTCGCTGCCGGTAAACAGTAATGTGAAAAAACATTCACAACGTTATCGAATTTAGCCGTTAATTAGCCGATGGCGGCGCTCATGGTTGTTTTACGCTGTAAACCTGAATGATGCCGGCCAGCAGCTATGCTGGAAATGTTAGATTTTATGTCGAAAATCGCCTGCGCTTGCGGGGCGAAAAGCACTGAAAGCGGCGGCTTTGCGCCATTTTTCCTTAGCGAACCGCAGCATACACTGCTGTAAAAATTAGCTAGCATATTTTTTCACCGAAGCGGAACGTTTTTGCGCCTTGTAGCGGCTTCGCGTGGTTGGTAAAGTAGGCGGATTTTATTTTCCGCCCCCAGCTTGCAGGATTATCCCTTAGTATGTTTAAAAAATTTCGTGGCATGTTTTCCAATGACTTGTCCATTGACCTGGGTACCGCGAATACCCTGATTTATGTAAAAGGACAGGGCATCGTGCTGAACGAGCCTTCCGTGGTTGCCATTCGTCAGGATCGTGCCGGATCCCCAAAGAGCGTTGCCGCCGTTGGTCATGACGCCAAACAGATGCTTGGCCGTACGCCGGGCAATATCGCTGCAATTCGCCCGATGAAAGACGGTGTAATTGCAGACTTCTTTGTCACCGAAAAAATGTTGCAGCACTTTATTAAACAAGTGCACAGCAACAGTTTTATGCGCCCCAGCCCGCGTGTGCTGGTGTGTGTGCCGGTGGGTGCAACCCAGGTTGAGCGTCGTGCTATCCGTGAATCTGCGCAGGGCGCAGGTGCGCGCGAAGTGTTTCTGATTGAAGAACCGATGGCCGCTGCGATCGGTGCCGGTCTGCCGGTATCAGAAGCGACCGGTTCGATGGTGGTGGATATCGGTGGTGGTACCACTGAAGTTGCCGTTATCTCTCTGAACGGTGTGGTTTACTCCTCTTCAGTGCGTATTGGTGGTGACCGCTTCGATGAAGCTATCATTAATTATGTACGCCGTAATTACGGCTCGCTGATCGGTGAAGCAACCGCTGAGCGTATTAAGCATGAGATCGGTTCTGCGTATCCGGGCGATGAAGTCCGTGAAATCGAAGTTCGTGGTCGTAATCTGGCTGAAGGTGTGCCGCGCGGCTTTACGCTGAACTCCAATGAAATTCTGGAAGCGCTGCAGGAACCGCTGACCGGTATCGTGAGTGCGGTGATGGTGGCGCTGGAGCAGTGCCCGCCGGAACTGGCTTCCGACATCTCCGAGCGTGGCATGGTGCTGACCGGTGGTGGCGCACTGCTGCGTAACCTCGATCGCCTGCTGATGGAAGAAACCGGCATTCCGGTGGTCGTGGCCGAAGACCCGCTGACTTGCGTAGCGCGTGGCGGTGGTAAGGCGTTGGAAATGATCGACATGCATGGCGGCGATTTGTTCAGCGAGGAGTAAATCCTCATCGGCTGAGGCCGTGGTCAAATTGCGCAGGGAATGAGCGCCGATGACGACGCTGCGCATGACGGCACGATGCGTCCAGCCCTGGAGGCGCAGGTTTTAGGACCCGCGCTTCTTCCCTGATGTCGAGGAACACGCAGATTTTATGAAGCCGATTTTTAGCAGGGGGCCATCCCTGCAGTTGCGCCTCTTTCTGGCAGTCATTGTGGCCATCGCGATTATTATCGCCGATAGCCGCGTGGCCTCCTTTTCCCAGATTCGCAACTACCTGGACACATCGGTCAGTCCATTTTACTTCCTGGCTAACGGGCCAAGAGAGCTTCTTGACGGCGTTTCCGCCACGCTGGCTTCGCGCCAGCAGCTGGAACTGGAAAACAAAGCACTGCGTCGTGAACTCTTTCTGAAGAACAGCGACCTGCTGATGCTGGGGCAATACAAGCAGGAGAACGCGCGTCTGCGCGAGCTGCTCGGCTCACCGTTACGCCAGGATGAGCACAAGATGGTGACGCAGGTGATCTCCACCGGTACCGATCCCTACACCGATCAGGTGGTTATCGACAAAGGCAGCGTAAACGGCGTTTACGAAGGCCAGCCGGTGATCAGCGATAAAGGTGTCGTGGGGCAGGTGGTGGCGGTAGGCCAGGTGACCAGCCGTGTGCTGTTGATCTGTGACGCCTCCCATGCGTTGCCGATCCAGGTGCTGCGTAATGATATCCGCGTGATTGCGGCCGGTAACGGCTGTAATGAAGATTTGCAACTTGAGCATCTGCCAGGCAATACCGACATTCGTGTGGGTGATGTGCTGGTCACCTCGGGTCTGGGTGGTCGTTTCCCGGAAGGCTATCCGGTTGCCGTGGTGTCATCGGTGAAAGTGGATACGCAGCGTGCGTATACCGTTATCCAGGCACGCCCGACTGCGGGTCTGCAGCGTCTGCGTTATCTGTTGCTGCTGTGGGGAGCGGATCGTAATGGCGATATGCCAATGGCGCCAGATGAAGTGCACCGTGTTGCCAATGAACGTTTAATGCAGATGATGCCACAGGTCTTACCGCCAGCCGGTGAGATGGGGCCGCCCGCGCCCGGCAGTCAGCAAATGGGACCACCCGCGCCTGCCAGCAATGGCAGCAGTTCGCAGGTAACACCGGCGAACACGCGTGGAGGCCAGCCTTGAGTCGATATCGCAGCCAGGGCCGATGGGTTATCTGGCTGTCCTTCCTGATTGCCCTCATCCTGCAAATCATGCCCTGGCCAGAACAGTTCTACATGTTCCGGCCATCATGGCTTTTGTTGATCCTCATCTACTGGGTGCTGGCGTTGCCACATCGGGTTAATGTTGGCACCGGCTTTGTACTGGGTGCCATCATGGATCTGGTGGCTGGTTCAACGCTGGGCGTGCGTGCGCTGGCATTGAGTATCATCGCCTACCTGGTCGCCTTTAAATTCCAGCTTTTCCGTAACTTAGCGTTGTGGCAGCAGGCATTAATGGTTATGGTGCTGTCACTGGCGGTGGATGTTATTGTTTTCTGGGCGGAATTTTTGGTGATTAATGTCTCCTTTCGTCCGGAAATCTTCTGGAGTAGCGTTGTCGACGGCATTCTCTGGCCCTGGCTATTCTTATTAATGAGAAAGATTCGTCGTCAGTTCGCTGTTCAGTAAGGAAAACTATGATAACCCTGTACCTGGCTTCCGGTTCACCGCGTCGACGTGAGCTGTTGACGCAGCTTGGCCTGCAATTTGAACGTCTGGTCACCCATGTGGAAGAACAACGTCTGCCAGCGGAAGCCGCTGAGGTTTATGTACGTCGTCTGGCAATCGATAAAGCGCTTGCCGGGGTGGCTGTGGCCCCGCAGGATTTGCCAGTGCTGGGTGCTGATACCATCGTGGTACTTAATGGTGAAGTGCTGGAAAAACCGGCCGATGCGGCTCACGCGACCCGCATGCTGAGTAAGCTATCCGGGCAGACACATCAGGTGATGACCGCAGTGGCGCTGGCCGACCCCCGGCAGCAACTGGATTGTCTGGTGGTCACAGACGTGACCTTCCGCAAGATCACGGCGGAAGAAATTGCGCACTATATCGCCAGTGGCGAACCGATGGATAAAGCCGGCGCTTACGGGATACAGGGCATGGGCGGGAACTTCGTGCGCAAAATTAATGGAAGCTATCACGCAGTGGTGGGATTACCGCTGGTTGAGACCGGTGAGTTGCTCAGCAATTTTCAGTCACTGCGTGCGCTAAGGGGACAAGATGACGGCTGAACTGCTGGTAAATGTGACACCCTCGGAGACACGCGTCGCCTATATTGATGGCGGCATTTTGCAGGAAATCCACATCGAGCGCGAAGCGCGCCGCGGCATTGTAGGCAACATCTACAAAGGACGCGTCAGTCGCGTGCTGCCGGGTATGCAGGCGGCATTTGTTGACATTGGCCTCGACAAAGCGGCTTTTCTGCACGCTTCTGACATCATGCCGCACACCGAATGTGTCGCGGGTGATGAACAAAAGAATTTCAACGTGCGCGATATTGCCGAGCTGGTACGCCAGGGGCAGGATTTAATGGTGCAGGTGGTGAAAGATCCCCTCGGCACCAAAGGCGCACGCCTCACCACTGACATCACGCTGCCGTCGCGTTATCTGGTGTTTATGCCGGGTGCCTCGCACGTTGGCGTCTCCCAGCGTATCGAAAGTGAAGCCGAGCGCGAACGTCTGAAAGCGGTGGTTGCCGCCTACTGCGACGATCTTGGTGGTTTTATTATTCGCACTGCCGCCGAAGGGATTGGCGAAGAAGAGCTGGCGCAGGATGCCGCATTTCTCAAGCGTCTGTGGACCAAAGTCAGTGAACGTAAGAAGCGCAACCTGACGCGTTGCCTGCTTTATGGCGAACTGGCGCTGGCACAGCGTGTGTTGCGTGATTTTGCCGGCGCGGCGCTGGATCGCATCCGGGTGGATTCCCGCCTGACCTGCGATCTGCTGGTGGAATTTACCGGCGAATACATCCCGGAGATGGCCAGTAAGCTGGAGTTATACAGCGGTAAACAGCCGATTTTCGATCTCTACGACGTGGAAAACGAGATTCAGCGTTCGCTCGATCGCAAAGTTGAACTGAAGTCTGGCGGTTATCTGATCATCGATCAGACTGAAGCGATGACCACCATCGATATCAATACCGGTGCGTTTGTTGGCCATCGCAATCTGGACGAAACCATTTTCAACACCAATATCGAAGCCACTCAGGCGATTGCCCGCCAGCTTCGGCTGCGTAATCTGGGTGGCATCATCATTATCGATTTTATCGACATGAGTAATGATGACCACCGCCGCCGTGTGTTGCATTCGCTGGAAAGCGCGCTCAGCAAAGATCGGGTGAAAACCGGGATCAATGGTTTCTCGGCGCTTGGGCTGGTGGAAATGACGCGTAAACGCACGCGCGAAAGCATCGAGCATGTGTTGTGTGCCGATTGCCCGGTATGTAAAGGACGCGGCACGCTGAAGACGGTGGAAACCGTCTGCTATGAAATCATGCGTGAGATTGTGCGTGTGCACCATGCCTACGATTCTGACCGCTTCCTGGTGTACGTCTCTCCGGCGGTGGGGGAAGCGCTGAAAAGTGATGAGTCCCACGCGTTAGCCGAAGTGGAGATATTTGTGGGCAAACAGGTGAAAGTCCATGTTGAACCGCTTTACACTCAGGAGCAGTTTGACGTGGTGATGATGTAATTTTTCTTGTTTATGCTGGCCTTGCACGACGTTTTGTCATGGAACCGGGCTAAAAATAGCCCCTTTTTTGGGGTAATATGCGTTTTCGACCCGATTGTTCCGCATTGATAACGGTCAGGGCTTGAGAGGTATTGATCCGTAATCCGGCGGAAAACAAGGAGAGGTGTGTGAGGCGGTTGCCGAGGATTTTGTTACTGCTACTCGCCACAATCATCGTTATTGTGGCGCTGCTGGTCAGCGGGTTGCGCCTCGTCATGCCGCATCTCAACAGCTACCGCAGCGACATTTTGCAGGTCATCTCCCGCACCACAGGCGTGCCGGTGCAGGCCAGCGAGCTGCAGGGTAGCTGGGAAAATTTCGGCCCCACGTTGCAGGTGCGCGATCTGCATATTGCCATGCAAGACGCCGGGCAGTTGAGCATTGGTCGCGTCAATCTGGCACTCAATATCTGGCAGTCACTTTTTCAGTGGCGCTGGCAGTTTCGCGATCTCACCTTCTGGCAGATGCACGTCGAACTCAATCGTCAGTTGCTCACCAGCGATGAACAGAAAAACAGTTTCAAGCCGACGCAGATCAACGAACTCTTTCTGCGTCAGTTCGATCATTTCGACCTGCGTGATAGCAGCATCCGTTTTCTGACCCCTTCCGGGCAACACGCCGAGCTGGCGATCCCCCGTCTCACCTGGCTGAATGAAAAAACACGTCATCGCGCTGAAGGTGAAGTGAGCCTGTCGAGCTTTACCGGCCAGCATGGCGTGGTGCAGGTTCGTCTCGATCTTAATGACAACAACGGCCTGCTCGATACCGGGCGTATCTGGATGCAGGCGGATGATGTCGATGTGCGTCCGTGGATCGGTCGCTGGCTGCGCGATAACACCAGCCTCGAAAGCGCGCGTTTCAGCCTCGCCGCATGGGTAAATCTGCGTGATGGCGATGTTTATGCCGGTGATTTGCTGCTGCGGCAGGGCGGTGCACGCTGGCGTGGCGAACAGGGTGATCATCAGTTGCAGGTGGATGGTTTAACCGCCCACCTGTCCCGTTTCCAGAATGGCTGGATGGTGTCCGTGCCGCAAACTCGTCTCAGCACCGATGGGGTTGCCTGGCAACCGGGGCATTTCTCGCTGCTATGGAAACCCGAAGATCAACAATTGCTGGGTGCCAGCAGTGCGCCGGAAATCCGCGTGCGCGCCACCCAGTTGGATCTGCAACGTCTTGCGCCACTGATACCGCTGTTCTCGCCACTCTCGCCAACGCTGTTCGACAATTGGCGCGCACTACAACCGCAGGGCTACATCGATGCGCTGGCGCTGGATATCCCCTTACAGCAACCCGAACAAACCCGCTTGCAGGCCCAATGGCGTGATTTAAGCTGGCAGCACTGGGAACTGTTGCCGGGCATCAGCAAACTGAGTGGTAACGCCAGTGGCAGCCTCAGCAATGGTCAGCTGGATGTGGCGATGGGGCAGGCCGAGGTTCCTTACGGTGATATGTTCCAGGCACCGTTACAAATCCAGCAAATCACCGGCAAGCTCAACTGGCGGCATGATGATAATGGCCTGACGCTGGATGGCCATCAGCTGGATGTGAAGGCGCGTTCGCTCTGGGCGCGCGGCGATTTCCTCTATCAGCAGAACCTCGGCAAAGCGCCACGGCTGGATATTCTGGCGGGGATTCGCGTGACCGATGCGGGCGATGCCTGGCGTTATTTCCCGGAACCGCTGATGGGCCATGGCCTGACGGACTATCTCAGCAACGCGATTAAAGGTGGGCAGGTTGATAACGCCACGCTGCTGTTTGCCGGTGATCCGACGCTGTTTCCCTTCCGCCACAACGACGGCATGTTTGAAGTCTGGGTGCCGCTGCGTCATGCCACCTATCAATTCCAACCCGGCTGGCCAGCGATTAACAATCTCGACATCGATCTCGATTTTGTCAACGACGGTCTGTGGATGAAAGCCAATCAGGCGAAGCTGGGAGAGGTGGATGCGCGCAATATCAGCGCGGTAATCCCGGATTACCTGAAAGAGAAGCTGATCATTGATGGCGACCTGAGTGGTGAAGGTAAGCAGATTGGGGATTACTTCGAACTCACCCCCCTCAAGCCATCGCTGGGGGCAGCGCTGCAACAGCTACAGATCAAAGGCAATGTTCGTGGTCAGCTCAACCTCGATATTCCGCTGAATGGTGAACTGGTTCATGCCAGCGGCAACGTGGTGATGAACAATAATAGCCTGCATATCAAGCCGCTGAACACCACACTGAACAACCTCACCGGGCGTTTCCGTTATAACAACGGCAATCTGCAGAGTGAAGAGATGCAGGCAAACTGGTTCGGACAGCCGGTTGGCGTCAGCTTCAGCACCCAGGAGAACCCGGATAACTTTGGCGTCAATGTGAAGTTGCTGGGTGACTGGCAGCTGGCGAAGTTAAAGGTGCTGCCGTCGACCCTCACCAGCCAGCTGAGTGGCAATCTGCCCTGGCAGGGCAATGTCGATATCACCCTGCCGAATAAAGGTGGCGCAAGCTACAAAATAGATTTGCAAGGCGATGGCAAAGAAGTAAGCAGTCGCTTACCGGCTCCGCTGGATAAGAGCGCAGGTTCCGCGCTGCCGATTACCATTGCTGCCAGCGGTGACCTGCGCGGATTTGATCTCAGCGGTAGTGTGCTGGGGCATCATCGTTTTAACAGCCGCTGGCTGCTGGAGCCACAGCTGCGGGTCGATCGCGGTATCTGGCTGAACGATGCCAAAACGACGCCGAAACTGCCTGAAAATCGCGGCATGGTGCTGAATTTACCTGAGATGGACGGTGAGGCCTGGATGGGGCTGCTGGCTGGATCGGGCGGCTCGCGCAATGCGCAGGGCGAAACCAGTATTGGCGGCGCGCTACTGCCGGGGGATGTTACGTTGCATACCCCGGCGCTGCGGCTGGCAGGCCAGCAATGGCATGATCTCAGTGCTACCGTGACCCAGGGGCCGACCGGGAATACCGATGTGCAGCTCGACAGCCGTGAAGCGCGTGGCAGTCTGAAAACTGCACAGAATGCGCCCTGGCAGATCGCCCTCAGCTATCTTTACTACAACCCGGAATGGGCGGAGAGCAAGGATGGCACAGCATCACCGTTCGGTAGCGATACCAACATCAATTTCACCAACTGGCCAGCGCTGCAACTGAGCTGCCAGGAGTGCTGGCTACGCGGGCAGAAGTTTGGCCATATGCAGGCGTTGCTGCAACCCCATGGTGATACGTTAGCACTCACTAACGGTTCGGTGGATACCGGCAGCTCGAAGCTGAGCGTCAACGGGGAATGGGTCAATAAACCCGGTGAGCAGCGCACCTCGCTGAAAGGAACGCTGAGCGGTAACAACATCAACGACGCTACTAACTGGTTTGGTGTGAACACGCCGCTGCGCGATGCACCGTTTAAAATCGATTATGATTTACACTGGCGCTCCGCACCCTGGCAGCCCTCTGAGCCAACCTTAAGCGGTACGCTGAAATCACATTTCGGCAAAGGCCAGATTGCGGATGTCAGTACCGGTCGTGCTGGTCAGCTGCTGCGGCTGATGAGCTTTGACGCCCTGCTGCGTAAGTTGCGTTTCGATTTCAGTGATACCTTCGGCCAGGGCTTCTTTTTCGATTCAATTAATGGCACGGCGTGGATTGAAAACGGCGTGATGCATACCGATAACCTGTTGGTTGATGGTCTCGAAGCGGATATCGCCATGCAGGGTAAAGTTGACCTTGTGAAACGCGAGATCGATATGGAAGCCGTAGTGGCACCGGAAATTTCGGCTTCGGTAGGCGTGGCGACCGCTTTTGTGATCAACCCGGTGGTCGGTGCCGCGGTTTTCGCCGCCAGTAAGGTGCTGGGGCCCGTGTGGAACAAAATCTCGCTGCTGCGCTATCACATCAGCGGACCACTGGATAAGCCGGAAATCAATGAAGTGCTGCGCAAACCGCGTGAAAACGACAAGAAGTGAATTTGACGCCGTCGGGGAATTACCGCAGGCTATGAAGTATCCGAGCAAATACTGAGTGAGAAACGATGACTCTGAATCTGGTAAGTGAGCAGTTGCTAACTGCGAACAGCATTAATCAGCAGGACCTTTTTTCCCTGTTAGGGCAGCTTTCAGAACGTCGTCTGGATTATGCCGATCTCTATTTTCAGTCCAGCTTCCATGAATCCTGGGTGCTGGAAGACAAAATCATCAAAGATGGCTCTTACCATATCGACCAGGGCGTTGGCGTTCGCGCGGTAAGCGGTGAGAAAACCGGTTTTGCCTATGCAGACCAAATCACCCTGAACGCGTTGCGTCAGTCGGCTGAAGCCGCACGCAGCATCGTGCGTGAGCAAGGTAATGGCAAAGCCCATACCTTATCGGCGGTGATCAACCGTTCACTGTACGCAGCGGTGAACCCACTGGACAGCCTGACGCGTGAAGACAAAATCGCTTTGCTGCATCGTGTTGATAAGGTGGCGCGCGCCGCTGACCCACGTGTGCAGGAAGTGAACGCCAGTCTGACCGGGGTTTACGAGCAGGTGCTGGTGGCGGCTACCGATGGCACACTGGCTGCCGATGTACGTCCGTTGGTGCGTCTGTCTATCAGCGTACAGGTGGAAGACCGGGGCAAGCGTGAGCGCGGCTCCAGCGGCGGCGGTGCCCGTACCGGTTATGACTTCTTCCTGGCCGATGAAAGCGGCGATGTGCGCGCGGATGCCTGGGCGCGTGAAGCGGTCCGTATGGCACTGGTTAATCTGTCAGCCGTTGCGGCACCGGCGGGGACACTGCCCGTGGTGCTGGGTGCTGGCTGGCCTGGTGTGTTGCTGCATGAAGCGGTCGGTCACGGTCTGGAAGGCGACTTTAACCGTCGTGCGACCTCGGTGTTCAGCGGCAAAATAGGGCAGCTGGTGGCGTCTGAGCTGTGTACCGTAGTGGATGATGGCACCATCGAAGGTCTGCGTGGTTCGCTGGCGGTGGACGATGAAGGTGTACCGGGTCAGTACAACGTATTGATCGAAAACGGGGTGCTGAAAGGCTACATGCAGGACAAACTCAATGCGCGTCTGATGGGCGTCAATCCTACCGGGAATGGCCGTCGTGAATCCTATGCTCACCTGCCAATGCCGCGTATGACCAACACCTATATGCTGGCAGGCAAATCCACGCCGCAGGACATCATTGAAAGTGTGGAATATGGTCTGTACGCCCCGAACTTTGGCGGCGGCCAGGTGGATATCACCTCCGGTAAGTTTGTGTTCTCAACCTCGGAAGCCTATCTGATTGAGAACGGTAAAGTGAGCAAACCGGTGAAAGGTGCCACGCTGATTGGCTCCGGTATCGAAGCCATGCAGCAAATTTCGATGGTGGGCAACGATCTGGCGCTGGATAAAGGCGTTGGCGTCTGCGGTAAAGAAGGACAGAGCGTACCGGTTGGCGTGGGTCAGCCGACGCTGAAGCTGGACAAGCTTACTGTCGGCGGAACCGCCTGATCATCCTGCAACAACCCGCCATCCGGCGGGTTGTTAACTTTTACGGTGCTGCTGATACTGGCGCGCCACCCGTTTAAAATACTCGGTCAGATAATCAATACACACCTGCACTTTCAGCGGCAGCTTATCCTTTTCGGTATATAACGCGTACACCGGTCGCGGTGCCGACTGATACTGCGGAAACACAATATCGATCTCGCCGGTGTTAATCTCGTTAATCACCCACATCAGTGGCACATAAGCGATGCCACATCCGGCTTTCAGCCAGCGAATCAGCGTCAGCGAATCATTGGTGACGAAGCGCCCCTGCGGCGTCAGACGTGTTACCAATCCTTCCGGTGCAATCAGTTCAAAGGTGTTATCTGGCCGTACGCTGTATTCCAGCCACGAAAGATTATCGATTTCGCTCGGTTTTTCCGGCACTCCCTGCTGTGCCAGATAACTTTTCGCCGCGCACACCACCATCGGCATGGCCCCCAGCCGACGCGAGAACAGGCTGGAGTCCTGCAACTCACCCACGCGTATCACCAGGTCCAGTCCATTGGCGATGAGATCCGGTGCCGGGATGCCGGTGACTAAATTGACGCTCAACCCCGGATATTCGCGTAGCATGTCGCCGGTCATATCGGCGAGGACATTTTGCGCCATTGTAGAGGAGCTGCCGATGCGTAAAATACCAATCGGCGTGTTGTTGAAGGCATACAGCTGCTCGTGCACCTGCATCGCCTCTGCCAGCATGCGGCGGCAGCCCTGATAATAGATTCTGCCCGCTTCGGTCAGCCCAATGCTGCGGGTGCTGCGATTCAGCAGTTTGACCTGTAGCTCATCTTCCAGTTTCGCGACTATCTGGCTGATAGACGAAACGCTAAGATGAAGCTGACGTGCCGCGGCGGTAAAGGAACCTAATTCAACCACTTTGGCGAAGATGGACATGCCTTTAAGTCGTTCCATTGTTTACTCTGGCTAAAAAGTGATTTAGCTCACAATATGTAGAAAACGTATAGTCAAGCGCGTTACTATACGCACGCTGGGTCTTTTCACCGCACCTGAACATGGCAGCAAATCTGTCCGTGTTTGTCAGATGATACGCTATGATTAGCTCAAACGGCCTGAATGTTGCCATCAGTCTACCCGTCATCCCACTATCATCAACCCGTCGTGTTTTGTGGCGTACGGGCAGGTATCGGTGCAATCCGGCAAGGTCGAACTAAGGAACCGTAATGAGTGTGCTTCCGGTATTTGTCGTATTTGGGTTGTCTTTCCCGCCCATCTTCATTGAACTGATTGTTTCGCTGGCGCTGTTCTGGCTGGTGAAACGCGTGCTGACGCCAAGTGGATTGTATGATCTGGTCTGGCATCCGGCACTTTTTAACACAGCGTTGTACTGCTGTGTGTTTTACCTTGTATCCCGTCTATTCGTCTGAGGTTTTAAGTGAAAGCGCTAATAAGAAAAATCGCGCGCTACGCGATTACTCTCCTGCTGGTTGTCATCGCTATCGTGATCATCTTCCGCGCCTGGGTGTTCTACACCGAATCCCCGTGGACGCGTGATGCAAAATTCTCCGCCGATGTCGTGGCGATCTCTCCGGATGTCACCGGTTTGATCACCGATGTGCCGGTCCATGATAACCAACTGGTGAAGAAGGGCGACACGCTGTTCGTGGTTGATCGTCCGCGTTACCAGATGGCGCTGGATCAGGCCCAGGCCGACGTTGAGTATTACCAGGCGGTGGCTAACGAAAAACGTCGTGAAGCTGCACGCCGTAATCAGCTCGGCACCAGTGCGATGTCGCGTGAGGCTATCGATCAGGCGAACAACGACCTGACCACCACCGAGCATCAACTGGCGAAAGCCATCGCGACGCGCGATCTGGCGGTGATCGATCTTGATCGCACCACCATCAAAGCACCGTCTGACGGCTGGGTCACCAACCTCAATGTGTATGAAGGCGAGTTCATCACGCGTGGCTCCGTTGCCGTCGCGCTGGTGCAACAGCATTCATTCTATGTGATGGCTTATATGGAAGAGACCAAGCTGGATGGCGTACGTCCGGGCTTCCGTGCCGAAATCACGCCGCTGGGTAGCAACACCGTGCTGCGCGGCACCGTCGATAGCATCGCGGCGGGTGTCACCAACAGCAGCAGCAGCGTCGATAGCAAAGGTATGGCTACGGTCGATTCCAATCTGGAATGGGTGCGTCTGGCGCAGCGTGTACCGGTACGTATTCATCTTGATGATCAGCCAGGTAATCGCTTCCCGGCGGGTACCACTGCGACCGTGGTGATCACCGGTGATAAAGATCGCCAGACGAAAGTCTCACCAATGACCCAGTTTTTCAATCGCCTGCGTGAGTTTGGTTAAGAGGGCGATATGATTGAGTTCCTGCGTTTCCCGGTGAAGCTGACGTTTGCGCTGGTCGCCGCGCTGATGATTGGCTTTCACTTCAATCTGGAAACGCCGCGTTGGGCAGTGATGACTGCCGGGATTGTGGCGGGTGGCACCGCCTTTGCCGCCGGGGGGGATCCCTACTCCGGCGCGCTGCGTTACCGCGGCATTCTGCGTATTATCGGCACCTTCATCGGCTGTATTGCGGCTCTGACCATTATGATCGCGACAGTACGTGCGCCCGTAGTGATGCTGCTGTTGTGCTGCCTGTGGGCCGGGCTTTGCGTCTGGCTCTCTTCGCTGATCAAAGTCGAAAATTCCTATGCCCTCGGTCTGGCTGGCTACACTGCGCTGATTATTGTCGTCACCGCCGATGCCAGCGGGGGGCTGACGCTGGCACCGCAGTTCGCGGTGGAACGTTGCAGCGAAATTGTACTGGGTATTCTCTGCGCCATTCTGGCGGACATGATTTTCTCACCGCGATCGATTAAAAAAGTCATCGACCAGGAAGTGGATGCGTTGCTGGTGGCACAGTACAAATTGCTGCAACTGTGCGTTGCTCACGGTGATAAAGACGAAGTCGATAGAGCCTGGAGCGCGCTGGTACGCCGTACCACCGCATTGAACAGCATGCGCAGCCAACTGATGATGGAATCATCGCGCTGGCAGAACAGCAACCGCCGTTTGCAGATGCTGAACACGCTGTCGTTAACGTTGATTACCCAGGCGGCCGAAACCTTCCTGATCCAGAATTCACATGCGGATTATATTCCGCCGCAATATCGCCTGTTGATCGAGAAAGAAGTCAGCAGTGTTGATGATGTCCACAAGCGTATGAAGATTATGCGTCGGGTGATTGGTGTCAGCAGTAAAACCTCGCCACTGACGCTGGCCAGTTGGGTTGGGGCCGCGACTGAATATCTGCTGTTGATTAATGGTGTGAAAAGTAACAGCCGTATCACCACGCTGGAAGAGGGCATCCTTGAACGTGAAGTGGTGATTCAGGCCCGCTCTGCCGAAACCCATCATGCGATGATTAACGGCGTGCGCACTTTCGTCGCTACCGCGCTTGGCTCGCTGTTCTGGCTCTATACCGGCTGGACTTCCGGTAGCGGTTGTATGGTGATGCTGGCGGTAATCACCGCACTGGCGATGCGTATGCCAAACCCGTTGATGATGGCGAAAGACTTTTTGTACGGTATGACTGTCGCGGTACCACTGGGTGCGCTGTACTTTATCTACATTATGCCTGCCACTCAGCAAAGCATGTTGCTGCTGTGTATTGCCATTGGTTTGCTGGGCTTTATTGGCGGCATCTTCGTGCAGCGCCGTCAAATCGGCACGCTCGGGGCGCTGATCGGTACGATTAACGTGCTGGTGCTCGATAACCCGATGAAGTTTGAGTTCAACGTGTTTCTCGATAACGCACTTGGTCAGGTCATTGGCTGTTTTGTGGCGATGATGGTGATTCTGCTGATTCGCGACAAATCGAAAGAACGTACCGGACGTAAGCTGCTCAACCGCTTTATGTATGCGGCCGTGTCGGCCATGACCACTAACCAGGCACGTCGCCGGGAAAACCATCTGCCCGCGCTCTATCAGCAATTGTTCCTGCTGCTCAACCTGTTCCCGGGTGATATTAATAAATACCGTATCGCCCTGACGCTGATTATCGGTCATCAACGATTACGCAATGCGGGAATTCCCCATCAATGCTGATTTGTCGGCTTACCACCGTCAGCTGCGAGCCACTGCGGACGAGGGTTATTTCGACGCGCAGTGATGATAAACGGCGCGTTTATTTTGAGCGGTGTGCAGGAGCTGGAAATTTACCAGGAAAAACTCCAGCAATATGCCGGCACCAGGCAATAACGGCAAGGCGAGCCGGTGAAACCGTTTAGCCGCTATGCTGAGTAAGTACCGCAACACATTGATTCAAATCTAAAATGAGCCGCCGCGTTTATCTTTCTGCCTGTTATTTCGAAACCTCCGGATAATGCCATCTATACTTTCCTGACAGGATGCAAACTGATGCAGGAGAAGCAAGGGATGTCATCGCGGCCGTTGCGGGAACTGCCTTGACCTTTTTTATGTGCCATTTGAGGGTCTCCTGCTGAATTAGACGTTGATCTTGGTCACCTTCACGCGGCTGAGCTTCTGCCGGTGGCCGACGGTGCGGTGGTAACCCTCACGGCGGCGGTATTTGTAGGCGGTGACCTTCGGGGCCTTGATCTCTTCGACCAGCTCCAGGGTGACGGAGGCGCCGGAGACGAGGGGCTTGCCGATCTTCACGTCGGAGCCGTTGGCGACCAGAAGGACGTCGCTCAGAGTGATCTTGTTGTCCTTGGCTTCAAGGAGTTCGACGTCGGGGTTTCCCCCTCCGCGACTTTATACTGTTTTCCACCGGTGCGAATGACTGCGATCATAAAAATTTAAAGAATTCGAGCGGGTTAGCCTGCCCGATTTGCCAGGGATGGCAAAGGAGAATTTACGAAAAAACCCGTCGGAAGGGGTCAAAGTCCCAACCGAAGAGTTTGATGCCGCCGAAATCCCGATCCTGCCCCTGCGGGTTCTCGGTCGGGATCAGCTCGGGCTTGGTCGGATTCGGGGTCAGGAAACGCTGGCCGATGCCGTATTGGGGCGGGGCCAGGGAGATGAGGATGGGGCCCTTTTGGGAAAGCTCATACAGGACGCCGGAGGGACGGGGGGCGAAGCGGCCGTCCCAGACGATGAAGGATGCTTGCCGCCGGGGATCTGCTTGGTCATCTGGCTGTCCAGATTATTCGGGCTGGTGAACTGGGTGGTGCCGTGGTTGTTGGCGGTCTGCGCGAGGGCCGCAGAAATCCCCAGTAACCCAAGAACGGCCAAGCAGAACAGGTCTCTTCATGGAGTGGTGGCCAGATGGAGGGATCAGGGCCGTGGTTGGAAGGAAGGAATGAGAATTTTGGGAGCTTATTGTGTGTGTGTGTGTGTGTGTGTGTGTGTGTGTGTGTGTGTGTGTGTGTGTGTGTGTGTGTGTGTGTGTGTGTGTGTGTGTGTGTGTGTGTGTGTGTGTGTGTGTGTGTGTGTGTGTGTGTGTGTGTGTGTGTGTGTGTGTGTGTGTGTGTGTGTGTGTGTGTGTGTGTGTGTGTGTGTGTGTGTGTGTGTGTGTGTGTGTGTGTGTGTGTGTGTGTGTGTGTGTGTGTGTGTGTGTGTGTGTGTGTGTGTGTGTGTGTGTGTGTGTGTGTGTGTGTGTGTGTGTGTGTGTGTGTGTGTGTGTGTGTGTGTGTGTGTGTGTGTGTGTGTGTGTGTGTGTGTGTGTGTGTGTGTGTGTGTGTGTGTGTGTGTGTGTGTGTGTGTGTGTGTGTGTGTGTGTGTGTGTGTGTGTGTGTGTGTGTGTGTGTGTGTGTGTGTGGGTGTGTGTGTGTGTGTGTGTGTGTGTGTGTGTGTGTGTGTGTGTGTGTGTGTGTGTGTGTGTGTGTGTGTGTGTGTGTGTGTGTGTGTGTGTGTGTGTGTGTGTGTGTGTGTGTGTGTGTGTGTGTGTGTGTGTGTGTGTGTGTGTGTGTGTGTGTGTGTGTGTGTGTGTGTGTGTGTGTGTGTGTGTGTGTGTGTGTGTGTGTGTGGTGTGTGTGTGTGTGTGTGTGTGTGTGTGTGTGTGGGGGGGGTGGGGGGGGGGGGGGGGGGGGGGGGGGGGGGGGGGGGGGGGGGGGGGGGGGGGGGGGGGGGGGTGTGTGTGTGTGTGTGTGTGTGTGTGTGTGTGTGTGTGTGTGTGTGTGTGTGTGTGTGTGTGTGTGCCCAACCCCTGCCCGCGCGCGCGCGCGGCGGCGGCGGCGGCGGCGGCGGCGGCGGCGCGCGCGCGCGGCGTGCGCGCCGCGCGCGCGCGCGCGGCGGCGGCGGCGGCGCGCGCGCGCGCGCGCGCTCGCGCGCGCGCGCCCGGCGGCGCGCGCGCGCGCGCGCGCGCCCCCCGCGCGCGCGGCGCGCGCGCGCGCCCGCGCGCGCGCGTGCGCGCGCGCGCGCGCGCGCGCGGCGCGCGCGCGCGCGCGGGCGGGCGCGGGGGGGGGGGGGGGGGGGGGGGGGCGGCGCGCGCGCGCGCGGCGCGCGGGGGGGGCGGGGGGGGGGGGGGGGGGGGGGGGGGGGGGGGGGGGGGGGGGGGGGGGGGGGGGGGGGGGGGCGCGCGCGGTCGATACGCGTCGCGGCCGCGAACGCGCGGGGGGGGGGGGGGGGGGGGGGGGGGGT
>NZ_JAPWKD010000026.1 GCF_028283705.1 Pantoea sp. | reverse complement strand
AGCCATGGGTAGAGTTATCGCAAAAAGATTGTCTGATGCAGGTCATTCTGTCAGCTCATGGAGTCGCTCGCTCTGGTGTGAAGGTTGAGGGCGTTTCAGCAGTCGATACACCAGAACTTGCGATGCAAGGAGATGTGACGTTAACCCTACTTTCTGACGACGCAGCGATACGGGAAATTCTGATTCAAAACGATCTCCTGAGCAAAACAAACCCAACTCTGGTGCATGTTGTTGTCTCGACTATCTCAATTGTATTAGCTCAGACCTGATCTGACAGTTACCGGTTATTTATACAGGTATCTGTCAGATTACATCTGGTTTAAATTCTTCTCTGACAAGATGCGTTTTCCATCCGGGAATAATGACCGAGATCGTTTAGTCGCAGACCTTTTTTACCTTCGATTACGGGCACAAGGAATTTCCTTTTTCCGTACAAATATCTGACTGTAATGACCCATCTCCGCGTTGTAGCTCTTACTGTACCAGTTATAAAAAAGAGGATGCGATAATTAAACCACCTCCTAACTGTGTACTTTAAGGAGAGTTTTTTTGAATTATTTCATTTCATTACAGCTAGAATTTATTTTCATCCTTTTTAAACTCCTGGTGACAAGATATGTTACTCAAGATGACTGTTGGTGATTTGAAACGGCAACTGTCCGGCGTGGATGATGATACTGAAATCAGTTTCGATGGCGACCTGACTTTTTACCGTTTTAAGCGCTGGGGAGACAATGAGCTTCTGCTTGAGTTTAACGAAGCACAAGCGGCAACCAGCGACGCCTTTAAACGCAAGCACCCCCACATCCTAGTTAGCTTCTGTCGCCCGGGTGAATTTGAAAACCCTTAGTTCACTGGAAGATAAAGATCAAAAGTAAGTTAAATGCCGCATAAGCGGCCTTAGCCGTTGCTTACACTAGAACAGAAGGTTACTTGCCTCAGGCTAATTTAGTAAGTAAGGAATCAGACACTTGTAAGCGTATTCTCGGGCAATACAGGTCCGATGGAACCGCTGCATTAACGAATTACAGGCCTGTATCATTCGCACTATCCGCTCATATAATGGTAATTTGAAATTTCGGGTAACAGCTTGCCCTGTGTTTCAGGAGGGGCCTGAAAATCCGGAGCAAGTTAAAGCGTATTCATAAAACTCTATGAAATTGGGCAGAGTGCAGATATGGATACTCTTGCCGGCCTCTGGGTAGTACCTGATGGCAAAGCATGCGAACAATCGTCCATTACGATCACTTGATTGCCGAATAATCATTCGAATGAAATGAAAAGTAATCGGATAAATCGAAATAGAGGGGAAAGTGATTTAACACTCCGCCCCTTTCCGCACTGATACATGAAAAAGGCTGGCTCGGCAGGGGGGAGTCAAAATTTATTAATGGCGAATTTGAGAAAGTTCTTCTTCGCTCAGACCTGTCATTTTCATGACGGTGTTCATGTCCAGGCCGTTTTGCAGCATGGTACGGGCTACTTCGAGCTTACCTTCATTACGTCCTTCCTGTCTGCCAAGCTGGATGCCTTTCTCGATGCCCTGCTCAATGCCCTGTTCGATACCTTTCTCAATGCCCTTCTGTTCCAGCTGTTGTGCGATGGTCATCAGTGCGTCTCCGTGTTGCGGCACCCGCTGTGCCAGTTCGCGTACAAAGGCTTCGGCGTCTGACGTTTCGCCTGCCTGTACTATGTAGTGTACCAGTGATACCACCTGGGATGAAGAGAGCCAGCCTGCCAGCAGCAGAGGGGCCAGTCTGTCTACCAATTCCGCAAGGTCACGCTGGTGAATGTGTTTCTGCAGAAGAGTCAGCGCAGCCATGCTGCGATGACCGGCAATCTCATCATCCGGGATGACGGTAACATCAACCAGTGGGAAACTGCTGCTGTACAGTTTTTCCGCTACCTCTGGGCTTTCAAACTCATCCAGCCAGCGAGTGGAGTATGGATACGGGCTTCGCTTTCCTGTATAGAACAGTACTGGGATGACCAGCGGTAGCTTTTTATGACCAGCCTCCAGATGACGCTGCATGGCGGCCACTGCATAACGCAGCAGCCTGAATGCCATATGTTTATCCGGGGAAGACTGATGTTCGATCAGTACATGTACATAACCGTTGTCACCGGTTGTGGTTTTTAGGCTGTAGAGCACGTCGCTGAAGTACTGGCGGAGATCGTCTTCAACGAACGAACCCGACTCCAGCTTCAGGGTGCTGAGGTCACAGATGGCACGCAGCTCCGCCGGAAGATGAATCTCCATGAAATCACGGGCAATTTCCGGTTGTGTCAGAAACTGCCTGAACGTTGCATCATGCGGCGTCGGTGTTGTTTTACTTTTCTTCATCTGTCAGTCCTTGGATGATAACAGATGCATGCTATCACGCACTTGTGCCTCCCTTGTACTACGAGATTTGGACATTCACATGGTACCGAAATGTGGCAGCCCTGCCCTACCCTGTCTTTATGCTGCCGACCAGTACAGTTCGTGTTCTGAATAAATTTCAATCACACTTAATACTTCTTAAGTATGAAATATTAAGTGCGAAGTATTACTTAATACTGTTTAGATACATATCAAGAGCCATTCGCGTCAGAGCACTGAAGCTTTTTGGCTCAATTCCTGAACGCTTGTTTTTCAGAGCTAAATCCTCACATTCCCTGAGTAATTGTTCAGGAAGAGAGATTGTAGTTCTGGTCAGTTTCTCTGGTTTTTCTGAAACAGTAGTGTTTTCACTACGATGTTCATCACCATAAGGTTTATCCGCGAGCTGCCGGGCGAGAGCTTCTGCCTCATCCTCTGTCGCTATCTTACGTTCCGACTTTGCCCTGTCACTGGGTTTCTTCAGCATCCGAATGCCTCTCTCAATAATGATTTCACCTCTTCCTGCGCCTTCTGATTTCCAGTTTCAAGAACTGACAATCCCTGAGACATTACGTCACGATAGACTTTGCGATAGCAACCGACAGATTTGAGTGGAACCATTGTGTCGAATTCCTTTACATACTCAAGAAATTCAAAGCGCTCATTTCCCTGCAGTACGGGGTTAGTTGTTGCCATTGTCTGGTAGCTGTAAACCTTAAGGTCCGGGTTCAGATAGCGCATGGATTCGACTTGCTGACGGAGCTCTTCCATTGTGTCCAGGTCCAGTTGAGAGCACTGGTGGGGGGCAATTATCTGATGCGCAACAGTACCACCGGTTATCAGCTCTTTGCTGTTTCTGCCTGCCACATCAACGATGACATGATCATATTTCTCATCAAGGCTGCGTAATGTTGATGAAATATTATCTCTTTTTTCAATCAGCGTGAGGCGTGGTGATATGTCGGCTTCCTCGCGTTCGGCATACCAGCGGGAAGCTGAGCGTTGTGCATCGGCATCAACCAGACATACATCAAAACCTTTTAAAGCGAGTCCAACAGCAAGATTTATTGCTGTAGTTGTTTTCGCCGCGCCACCCTTGTTACATCCTACTATTGTAATCATATCAATTTGTTACCTAAATAATAAGTGTGAGGTGATAGTTCATACTTCATACATATTACATTTAGATGAGCACTAATGTGAAGTATCAAATGTGAACTATGATGTAATAAGTATGAAGTAATAAGTATGAGTTTAATTCACCTGCAGTCGTAAATGCTTATCTTAATGTTGTACAACAGTTGCCCCGGTATCAGAACAAGATATGTAGCCTCCCACCGTTCTGATTCTGCGGTGATCGAGTGACTCTATTTAAGGCCAGTAATTTTTTGCTGCAAGCCACGACTCTTTTAGTAAATAGGCTACCGTATTGTGTGTTTGTTCGAGTGTGGGATGGCTGGAACTCACAGGTAATACATTTCCCATAATTATATGAAGTATGAAGTATGAAGTATGAAAAATATTGTAAGGTTTTAAAGCACTTGTAGTTGGCGCCCGACTATGCAAACCAGTAAGCTCTGTCTTTGTAGTGAGGGTGTGCAATCATTTCTTGCATTGCCAGGTTTTGTATCGAATAAAGTATGAGTTATGAGTTATGAGTTATGAGTTATGAGTTATGAGTTATGAGTCGGTGCCAATATTTCTTGGCGTTTGTGATCAGATTCGGGAGTGAGTAACAGCTACACTTCAAGGCTGTGGAGGGAGGGGAACTGTCTGGTAATCTAAGGGGCCAATTTACAATATCTGCATGGTATTAAGTATTAAGTATTAAGTATTAAGTATGAATAATTCAGAGATTAGAGGACATGTGCAACAGGTAACTAGCCCCAACGGATAGTATTATACTTGGGAGTGAGTACTTCCTGATTCATTTCCCACTCAGTGTCCTCCTATGTACGGCAAACCAGACTTCCCCTAATCCGGACTGATTGATGCCATCAAGCACGGTCATCAACTGCGTGCTTTTCGCCCTCAACCGGTTGTCATCAAAAAAGTTCAGCTGGTTCACGCCGTGTGGCATAAGTCATCGAACATAACTTCGGCTTTCAGTTAGTGATGACCGTCAAGCCAGATACGGTCCCTGGCGTGCAGAACTGCGGTAGTTATGTCCCGAGTATCTTGGTAGGCAGCGTCAGTTTTTCACCCACGCTGTTGCCGTAATACACCTTGCCGGAGGCATGCGCCGACGTCCGGATGAACACACTGATGTGCCGGGAGAACTAACGCTTTCCCTTGAGTTTTTTCGCTGCACGCACAGCGGACTGGTACAGCGCCTGCAGCATGGCCTGCATTGTCGTGATACGGGTAGCCAAAGCTGCGGCTGCAAACAATTTTCTCATTTGCCGGCAGGAGTTCATCAAGAGGGATGCAGGATTCGCCATTGAGTTCATGCTCGGTGCGCTAGAGAACGACGAAGTTTTCCGATCCGGGGATCGCCTCGTTAAGTAGACGGTTGCTTCATTTTCTGAACGATAGTGATAGAGTGGAGAGAGCATAGTCTCCGGGAGGGGAATATATGAAGATCAGAGAAACCACACATCCTATTCATAAGATAAGAAGGTCCTCTGCGTCTTTTGAACCGGTTTTCCTGCCCCCGGTCGGTGCCCGGACAGAATGAATCCCTGTCTTCACTGAACCTTGCCAGTGAATACTCCCATGTGCTTGAGTTCGCTGAGAGATATGATGCCCGTCTTCGTAGACGCCTTCATATCGAGCAGAGCAGTTCCGTTGCAAATCTTGCCTGCCAGGCTCGTTTGTCTTTCATTATCGAGGGGCAGAGCAGTAAGGTCTCACCACGTGAACTGAAATTAATGCTGACGTCATCTTCCCGTGACGCGCTCAACTTTGCGGACACTTCGGCTGAAGCGGAGCTTGAATGCAGACATAGTATTAT
>NZ_JAPWKD010000004.1 GCF_028283705.1 Pantoea sp. | reverse complement strand
AAGCGCCCGCTGGCGAACTCCCCTGCATCAATACGACTGTGCAGCGCGGCTGCAATTACGTCCGCCGTTTTCGACGACATCTATAAAGCCTCATTTTGGGGCGAAGCTGCACTATGACAGTTCGATGACAATTCAGTGACAAGCTATGCCCGACATCATTGCGCTCCAGCATGGCATGTGGATTTGCTCGCCACACCACATTTCACCGCTGTAGTCATAAAACCTTCATATGCAAAGGCTACATTGGCTCGGTTCTTGCTGGACTAGACCAAGATGTCCCTCAACTTACACCGGGAGCAACTGAGATGAAAGCGTTAATCGCCTCTGTAGTAGCCAGTGCCGTACTGCTTGCGCTGCCCGCCGCGCAAGCTGCCGACAACGATCTTGCCGCGCTGGAAAAAGCCGCGCGCAGCGAAGGTCAAATCAACAGTGTCGGCATGCCAGATAGCTGGGCCAACTGGAAAGACACATGGAATGACATCAGCAGCAAATATGGCCTGAAGCACAGCGATACCGATATGTCTTCGGCGCAGGAACTGGCGAAATTTGCCGCAGAGAAAGAGAACGCCAGCGCCGATATCGGTGACGTGGGTGCCGCTTTCGGTCCTGTTGCGGTCGCGAAAGGTCTGGCTCAGCCTTATAAGCCAACACACTGGGATCAGGTCCCGGATTGGGCGAAAGACAAAGAAGGTAACTGGATGCTGGCTTATACCGGCACCATCGCTTTCCTGGTCGACAAACAGCAGGTTAAAGATGTGCCGCACAGCTGGGCCGATCTGAAGAAAGGTAAGTATGTGGTCACTATCGGTGACGTAGGCGTGGCTGCTCAGGCTGCCAACGGCGTGCTGGCGGCCAACTATGCGCTGGGCGGTGATGAAAAGAACCTGAAACCGGCACTCGGTTTCTTTGCTGATCTCGCCAAACAGGGCCGCCTGGGCGTGACCGATCCGGTGATTGCCAACATCGAAAAAGGCGAAATCCAGGTTGCTGTGGTGTGGGACTTTAATGGCCTGAACTATCGCGATCAGATCGACAAAAACCGCTATGAAGTGGTGATCCCGTCTGACGGCTCCGTGACCTCTGGTTACACCACCATCATCAACAAATACGCCAAACACCCGAACGCCGCCAAACTGGCGCGTGAATATATCTTCTCTGATGCTGGCCAGACCAACCTGGCGAAAGGTTATGCACGCCCGATTCGCGCGCAATACCTGACGCTGCCAGCAGACGTGCAGGCCAAATTGCTGCCGCAGTCTGAATATAAAAATGCCCGCCCGATCAAAGACCAGGCTGCCTGGGACAAAACGTCAAAAGCGCTGCCGCGTCTGTGGCAGGAGAACGTAATCATCAATATGCAGCAGTAAGGAGAAGGGGATGAAAACGATCCTGGTGGTACTGGATGGGTTGAGCAATCAGGTCGCACAACATGCGATGGGCTACCTGTTTGCCGAATGCGCGCAGGGCAACGGTCAATATTACACGCTGACCTGCGAACTGCCGTCACTGTCGCGCCCGCTGTATGAATGCATTCTCACCGGTATCACGCCGGTGCGCAGCGGTATTATTCATAACGGTGTCAGCCGGTTGAGTAAAGAGCGCAGCATCTTCCATTACGCGCGCGCCGCCGGTTTAACCACCGCTGCCGCTGCCTACCACTGGGTGAGTGAACTCTATAACCAAACCCCCTTCAATGCAGCGCGCGACCGGCATACGGTCGCGCCTGATCTGCCCATTCAATATGGGCACTTTTACTGGGACGACGGCTATCCGGATTCCCATCTGTTTGAAGACGCGGAAAGCCTGCGTCTGCGTCATGACCCTGACTTTTTGTTGATCCACCCGATGAACATCGATGATGCCGGGCACAAACATAGCCTGTCATCGCCACAGTACCGCAACCGCGCACGCATGGCTGATGGTTATCTGTCGCACTGGATGCCGGGCTGGCTGGCCGCCGGTTATCAGGTGATTGTCACTGCCGATCACGGCATGAACGATGACCGTTCGCACGGCGGCATTTTGCCGGAAGAGACCCATGTCCCGCTGTTTGTGTTTGGTGAGGGCTTCTCAAAGCAGCCAGATCTGGAACCACAACAAACGGAGCTGTGCGGTATCGTCTGCACCCTGCTGGGCGTTGAGCATGATAAACCGGTCTGCAGCGGCCTGCTGGCGGAGCCGCGTCATGAAGGGTAAAGGCCTCGCGCTACTGCTGTTGCTGCCCTTTGCCCTGTTCTGGGTAGCATTCCAGCTCGCGCCCTTGCTGTGGATCGCCATCAACAGCTTCTGGAGCGACATGAATGAAGCCTGGGGGCTGGATAATTACACCGATATCCTGACCTCACCCTTCTATTTACAGGCGTTTCGCCTGTCGCTGGATATCTCCATCTGGTCGAGCATTTATGGTTTGCTGATTGCGCTGGTTGCCGGTTATTCGCTGCATCAGCTGGGCAGCGGACGTTTTCAGCGCTTTTTGATGTCGTTTACCAACATGACCAGCAACTTCGCCGGCGTCCCGCTGGCGTTTGCCTTTGTCATTTTGCTGGGCCTGAACGGCTGCCTGACGCTGCTGCTGCGCCACTACAATTTGCTGGAAAGCTTCAAACTGTTCTCGCGCGACGGCATGGTGATTGTTTACACCTGGTTCCAGATCCCGCTCGGTATTCTGTTGCTGTATCCGGCCTTTGATGGCCTGCGTCAGGACTGGCAGGAATCCGCTGCACTGCTGGGGGCCAGCCGCTGGCGCTACTGGTGGCATATCGGCCTGCCGATTCTGTTCCCGGCCCTGCTCGGCACTTTTGTGATTCTGCTGGCAAACGCCCTTGGCGCGTATGCCACCATTTATGCACTCACCACCGGTAACTTTAACGTGGTGCCGGTGCGTATTGCCGCGCTGGTATCGGGCGATATCTCGCTTGATCCCAACACCGGCGGCGCGCTGGCGATGCTGCTGGTGCTGCTGATGGCGCTGATTACGGTGGTGCAGCAATATCTGGTGCGCCGCAGTTATCTCAACGCTAAACCGTCCTGAGGAGCGGCCCATGTCTCGCGTAGAAAAAGTCTATCACCGCCTGATTGTCTGGCTGCTGCTGATTATCCTGGCCACGCCGCTGATCGCGACCTTGCTGTATGCGCTCTCCTCAGAATGGAGCGATACCATTCTGCCGCAGGGCTACACGCTAAAGTGGTTCTTTGAATTGTGGAGCGACAGCCGGTTCCTGACCGCGCTCGGCCACTCGCTGCTGATTTGCTTTGGCGCGTTGCTATTCTCGTTAGTGCTGGTACTGCCTGCGATGTTTGTGATCGCTTACTATTTTCCGAAGCTGGACGCGGTGATGAACGTGCTGATCCTGATGCCGTTTGCCGTACCACCGGTGGTCTCGTCAGTGGGTTTATTGCAGCTGTACTCATCATCGCCGCTGATGCTGACCGGTACACCGTGGATTCTGGTGGGGTGTTACTTCACCATCGCGCTGCCGTTTATCTATCGCGCCATCTCCAACAATATGCAGGCCATCAACTTGCGTGAGTTGATTGATGCCGCACACCTGCTCGGTGCCAGCACCTGGCAGGCCGCGCTGTTTGTGGTGCTGCCCAACCTGCGCAAAGGGGTGTTCATTGCCGTGCTGCTCTCCTTCTCTTTCCTGATAGGTGAGTTTGTCTTCGCTAACCTGCTGGTCGGCACCCGCTATGAAACCTTACAGGTTTATCTCTACAACATGCGCAATGGCAGCGGCCATTTCACCAGCGCACTGGTGATCTCCTATTTTGTTGTCGTCCTGCTGGTCACCTGGCTGGCGAACGCCCTCAATCCTGAACGAGGCTGACCATGAGTTATCTGAACGTCACAGAGCTGAATAAAAGCTACGGCCCAACCACCATTTTCGAAAATATCGATTTCAGCGCTGATGAGGGCGAATTTGTCACCCTGCTCGGCCCGAGCGGCTGCGGCAAATCCACGCTGCTGCGCTGTATCGCCGGATTGACCTCGGTCGATAGCGGCAAGATTTTGTTGCAGGGTCAGGATATCGTGCCGCTGCCACCGCAGAAGCGCACCATCGGCATGGTGTTTCAGAGCTATGCGCTGTTCCCGAATATGACGGTAGAAAAGAACGTCTCGTTTGGTCTGAAGATGCAGAAACTGGCCGCGAGTGAGATCCAGCAACGGGTGATGGAAGCACTGGCGCTGGTCGAACTGACCGATTTCGCTCGCCGCTACCCGCATCAGCTGTCCGGCGGCCAGTGTCAGCGCGTGGCGCTGGCACGTTCACTGGTGACACGTCCACGCTTGCTGTTGCTGGATGAACCGCTGTCGGCGCTGGATGCGCGTATCCGCCGTCATTTGCGCGAGCAGATCCGTAATATTCAGCAGGAACTGAAGCTCACCACCATTTTCGTCACCCACGATCAGGAAGAAGCGCTGACGCTCTCCGACCGTATCGTGCTGATGAATCGCGGTAAAATTGTGCAGAACGGCAACGCCGAAGCCTTATATACCCAGCCCGCCGATCTGTTTGCTGCCGGTTTTATCGGCAACTACAACCTGCTGAGTGCCGAGCAGGCAACTCAGCTGACAGGACAAACCTTCAGCGGCCAGGTGGCAATTCGTCCGGAATCGATCCTGATCTGCGCCCCTGAAGCCGGGATTCGCGCCACCATTCTCAGCCATAGCCTGCTGGGCAACGTCATCCGTTATCGTGTGCTGGCGCACAATGTCGAGCTTTCAGTTGATGTTTTGAACCGTAGCGTCGCTGATTTACACCCCACCGGGATGCAGATTGGGCTACAGTTAGAGATGTCGACGTTGCGCCAGGTCGCTTAAATTACAGGAAAAATTGGCAACGCAGCGCGGCATTACCTTGTACAGGTTGCGCTCTCCGTCAGGCTCGCAGCCTGCTGTTAAAGCCTGACGGTTAAGGAGCCTGCTTACGTGTTAACCCTGTTAAACCTTTTGTCTGCCGTGGCCCTGCTGGTATGGGGCACCCACATTGTCCGTACCGGGATTATGCGGGTCTACGGTGCCGACTTACGCCGCGTACTCAGTCGCAGCGTGGAAAAAAAACCGATGGCATTTCTCGCCGGTATCGGCGTCACTGCGCTGGTTCAGAGCAGCAATGCCACCACCCTGCTAGTCACCTCGTTTGTCGCCCAGAACCTCGTCAGCCTGACACCCGCCCTGGTGGTGGTACTCGGCGCGGACGTCGGTACGGCGATCATGGCGCGAATCCTGACCTTCGATCTCTCCTGGCTCTCGCCGCTGTTTATTCTGTTTGGTGTGATCGCGTTCCTCAGCCGCAAGCAGATGCGCATCGGCCAGTTGGGACGTGCCAGCATTGGTCTCGGGTTGATTCTGCTGGCATTGCAGCTGATTGTGGCGGCAGCCCGCCCGATCACCCAGGCGGCGGGCGTACATGTGCTGTTCGCCACCCTGACGGGCGACGTGATGCTGGATGCCCTGATTGGTGCGGTATTCGCCATCATTAGTTACTCCAGCCTTGCCGCCGTACTGATTACCGCGACCCTCACAGCTACCGGAGTGATCTCCTTTAAAGTGGCGCTGTGTCTGGTGATTGGTGCCAACCTCGGCAGCGGCCTGCTGGCGATGATTAACGCCAGCGGCTCCAATGCGGCGGGTAAACGCGTGGCGCTCGGCAGCCTGCTGTTCAAACTGATCGGCTGCGTTGCCATCCTGCCGTTCGTCAATCCGATCGCCGATATACTGGATAAGCTGCCAGTGCATGATGAAGAACTGGTGATCTTCTTCCATGTTTTCTACAACCTGATTCGTTGTCTGGTGATGGTGCCGTTCGCTGAACCGATGGCGCGCCTCTGCCACCGGATGATCAGCGATGACACGGAAATCGATGCCCGCCTGAAACCGAAACACCTCGACAGCAGCGCCCTCGACACCCCGGCGCTGGCGCTGGTTAATGCGGCGCGTGAAACGCTGCGTATCGGTGATGTGGTTGAACAGATGGTGGAGACCTTCAGCAAAGTGGTGCATGGCGACCTGCGCGAAGAGCGCGCGGTGCGCAGGCTGGACGATGACGTCGACGTGCTGTACACCGCCATCAAACTCTACCTGGCGCGCATGCCGAAAGAGGATTTGCCGGAAGAGGATTCGCGCCGCTGGGCTGAGATCATTGAGATGGCACTGAACCTGGAACAGGCGGGAGATATCATCGAACGCATGAGCGCTGACGTGGCGGATAAAGCGCTGGCCGCGCGTCGGGCCTTCTCACCCGAAGGGCTGGAGGAGCTGGAGACTCTGCAGGAACAGGTGCTGAATAACCTGCGACTCAGCCTGTCGGTATTTTTGTCACACGATGTCGCCAGCGCCAAACGTCTGCGCCGCTCCAAGCATCGCTTCCGGATTCTGATTCGTCGTTTTTCCCATGCCCACGTCGAACGTCTGCACCAGCAAAATGTGCAAAGCATCGAAACCAGTTCGCTGCACCTTGGCCTGCTGGGGGATATGAAGCGTCTGAACTCGTTGTTCTGTGCCGTGGCTTACACGGTGCTGGAGCAGCCGGATGACGATCGGGATGATGAATAAAACCGCGCGATAAATCGCGCCGCTACCGATCTCTGCGATTAGTAGCGGCGCAATTTATTGCGCATGGTTGTTATGACAACAGGGTAAACGCAATCATGCCGACAATCGCGCCAGTGGTGCCGAGGATGGTTTCCATCATTGTCCAGGTCTTCAGCGTCTCGCCTTCGGAAGCGCCGGTGAAGCGGCCAAACAACCAGAAACCAGCATCATTGACGTGGCTGATAATGATGGAGCCACCGCCGATACAAATTGACAGCGCCGCCAGCTGCGCGCCGCTGTAATGCAGCGGTTCGATCACCGGCATCACCAGGCCGACGGTGGTCAGACAGGCGACCGTTGCCGATCCCTGAATCACACGTACCGCACCCGAAAGGATAAAGCAGGCCAGCGCAATCGGCAGGCCCGCACCAATCAGCGCATGACCCAGCACCGGGCCAACCCCGGAATCCACCAGCACCTGCTTGAACACGCCACCGGCACCGATCACCAGCAGAATGATCCCCGCAGGTTGCAGTGCGCTGCCGCACACCTGCATCACCTTCTCTTTATCCATGCCCTGGCGATATGCCAGACCATAGATCGCCACCAGACAGGCCAACAGAATCGCGGTAAACGGGTGGCCGATAAACTCCAGCCACTGGTACAGACTTGTGCCCGGCGTGGTGAAACGTGCGCCAATGGTTTTCAGTCCCACCAGCAGCAGCGGGAACAGGATCAGCGACAGACTGAAGCCAAACGATGGCAGTTTGCCCTCTTCCACATCCGGCTGATGATCCTCCGGCGGCGAGCTAAAGGTCACACGCTTAGCGATCAAATTGCCAAACAGCGGACCGGCGATCAGCATGCCAGGGATAGCGGCACACAGGCCCAGCAAAATCATCCAGCCAAAATCAGCGTGCATCTGTGATGCAAGCAACATTGGAGCTGGCCCTGGCAGCAGGAACGCGGCAGACGCCGCCACCCCGGCAAACAGCGGGATCACCAGCTTCACCAGGTTGTCGCCAGTACGACGCGCCACAGCAAAGGCAATGCTGATCAACAGCACCACCGCCACTTCGAAGAACAGCGGCAGCGCACAGATCAACCCGGCAATGCCCATCGCGTAATGCGCGCGGCTTTCACCAAAGGTTTTCAGCATGCGGATGGCAATCTGATCGACCGCGCCGGTTTCATGCAGGATTTTGCCGAACATCGCGCCCAGCGCCACCACAATCGCGAGGAAACCAAGCGTACCGCCCATGCCTTTCTGCATGGTATCGGCAATTTTGTCGAGCGGCATACCGGAGAACAAACCGGCACCAATAGACACTAACATCAGAGCGACAAAGGCGTGCATACGCGCTTTCATCACCAAAAACAGCAGCAGCAGGACAGAGCCTGCTGCAGTTAACACCAGCGTTGCGGTACTCATGACTAACCCTTGTTGATTGCTCCCTTGATGGTCGCAACCGTGGCCGCAACTACCTCATCCAGTGAATGATTAATATCAACCACCAGTACATCGGGTTCGTTCGCGCCGGGTTCTTCCAGCGTGGCAAACTGCGTTACCAGCATCTGTGGTTTGAAGAAGTGGCCTTTGCGGGCTTTCAGGCGTGATTCGATGGTTTCAAAATCACCCTTTAGATAGACAAATTTCAGGTTGTGGTTGCCCTGACGCAGAATGTCGCGATAGGACTTTTTCAACGCTGAGCAAACAATGATGGAGACTGCCTGAGTGCGCTGCATGGCAAAGGCGGCATCGTTCAGCGCCTGTAACCACGGGCGACGATCGTTGTCATCCAGTGGATGGCCTTCGGCCATTTTCATGATGTTGCTGCGTGGATGCAGAAAGTCACCGTCGAGAAAGGCGGTGTTAAGTTGGTGTGAAACCTGATTGGCGACGGCAGACTTTCCGCTGCCGGACACACCCATCAGGATAAAAACATGGTGCGACGGGGATGGCGTTGTCATTTTTTTGCGCTCCGGCAGTGATTTCTGCCAATGTTACCGATAACAAATTCGATCATCATTGTCGGCACCCGGTCACAGGCTGGCAACCCTTTTACCGGGAAAAGCACGAAAGTGTGAACTGACTCAAAAAATCGCCAGAATCAGATGCTGCCGCCTTCGGCAATTTCAAAGCCGACATCCAGCGGTGCGGTGACGGAACGATCGCCGCCAATGCGCGCCAGCAGCATTGCCGCAGACTCCCGTCCCATACGCTCACGCGGAGTCAGCACCGTCGCCAGACGCGGATTTACCACCTGGGTGATATCGTGACCGTGGAAACCGGCGATCGCCATCTGGTCAGGCACACGCAATCCCTGACGCTGACACTCAAACATCGCGCCGACGGCAAGGTCATCGTTGGTACAGAACAGGCTGTCCGTCTGCGGATAGCGTTTTTGTGCCTCACGCAGCAGCAAGGATCCGGCGCTGAACGATGAAGCATCTTCCATCATCACGCTGTGTGGCGTTAACCCTGCTTCACGCATGGCCTGCTCATAGCCCTGCTGTTTCTGCAGAGTACGCTCATCAAGGCGTGCACCGAGATAAACAGTGTGGCGATGGCCTTTTTTCAGAATAGCGTGAGTCATCTGGCGCGCAGCTTCGACGTTATTAAAGCCGACAGCCATATCGAGGCACGGCGAGACCGAGTCCATCATTTCGATCACCGGAATACCCGCCACTTCCAGCATCCGCAGCGTCCCCGGCGTATGGCTGCGCTCCGTCAGAATCACCCCATCGATGTTCCATCCCAGCAGCGAACGCAGTTGCAGCTCTTCTTTCTGCGCGTTGTAGCCGAAGTGCGCCACCAGCGTCTGATAACCCGCCTCATCAGTGACGGTTTCGATGCCGCGCAGCACGTCAGCAAAGACCTGGTTGGTGAGTGACGGTAGCAATACGCCGATAGCGCGGCTGGTGGCGTTGGAGAGCATGTCGGGCGCGCGGTTCGGGATATAACCCAGTTCATCCAGCGCGATGGCGATTTTGTCGCGCAGCGCAGCGGAGACCTGTTCAGGATTGCGCAGGTAGCGGCTGACAGTCATTTTTGTGATGCCGATGCGATCGGCAACGTCCTGTAGTACCGGTCTTTTCTTCTTCATCGTAAGCGCCTGAGGTCAGAGATACGCTGAGTCTATCATTAAATTGTCATACGTTTGTAAACGGGGCGCAGGAAGCGGGATCGGTGCCGGATGTCGGAAAAAAGGCAAAAAAAAAGCCAGCACCCGAGCTGGCTAAGTAATACTGGAAGCAATGTGAGCAATGTCGTGCTTTCCCGGTTTGTCAGGAGGACTTCCCGGGACCGCATCGCAATAATAATCATTATCATTCTCGTCTGTAAAGCTCTTTCGCGAATTATTTTCCATTGACGCCACACATAAAATCCTTGATGTTAAAGGGGATTTTTCCATTTTGCATAAGGAGCCGCACCATGAGTCTCGTCACTGTCCGTCACACCACACCCGCTGATGCCGCCGCGTTGTTCCAGCTGTATAGCCACGCAGAAACCCAGGCGAATACCTTGCATCTGCCGCTGCAATCACCAGCACTGTGGCAGGAACGACTGCAAACGACGCGTCCGGGTGAGCAACGGCTGGTGGCCTGCATTGATGGGCAGATCGTGGGGCAACTGACGCTCAGCGTGCTGGAGCAGGCGCGCCGTCGCCATACCGCGACTCTGGGGATGGGTGTTGATCCGGCGTTTCATCGTCGTGGTGTGGGGTCTGCGCTGATGGCGGCGATGGTGGATCTTTGCGACAACTGGTTGCAGGTGACACGCATTGAACTGACGGTGTTTGCCGACAATAGAGCCGCGATTGGGTTATATCAGAAGTTTGGTTTTGAAATTGAGGGCACCGCTCGCCGCCACGCGATGCGTAACGGCGAGCTGGTAGATACCCATTATATGGCGCGGTTAAAAGGGTAAAACCGCCCCATATACCTTCCGTAGCGGCGCGATTTATCGCGCGGGTTTTATAAAAAAGCGCGATAAATCGCGCCGCTACGGATGTTAAAACTTAATACCCCGCACTCAAATCATCCACCGAACGCGGATCTGACGCGCCATAACGCGTGCCATCCGGCCCAATCATAATGCTTTGCGTGCTGCCCATCGCGGGTAGCACCTTCACATGCTGCCCTTTGTTCTCCAGCAGACGCAAAGTATCCGGGCTGAAGCCCTTCTCCACGCGCAACTGATCCGGCAACCACTGATGATGGAAACGCGGCGCATTGGTCGCTTCTGCGACATTCATACCAAAATCGATGCTGTTAACCACCATTTGCAGCACAGTGGTGATAATACGGCTGCCCCCCGGACTACCGGTCACCAGCCAGGTTTTCCCGTCTTTCACCACGATGGTCGGCGACATCGAGGAAAGCGGGCGTTTGGCTGGCTGCACTGCGTTAGCGTCACCACCCACTAAGCCATACATATTCGGCGTGCCCGGTTTAGCGGAGAAATCATCCATTTCGTTGTTCATCAGGATGCCACTCTGGCCCGCGACGATACCGCTGCCAAAATAGGTATTCAGGGTGTAGGTCACCGCCACCGCGTTACCGTCTTTATCCACTACCGAGAAGTGAGTGGTTTGGTTGCTTTCATACGGCTCCAGCTTGCCCGGTTTGATCTCGCTTGATGGACGCGCTTTGTTGATGTCGATCTGCTGCGCCAGCGATTTCGCATAGGCTTTGCTGGTCAGTGCCTGCTGCGGTACTTTGACGAAATCCGGGTCGCCGAGATATTCCGAACGGTCGGCATAGGCATATTTTTCCGCCTCAGCCATCACCTGCATCGCATCCGCGCTACCGAAACCCATTTTTGCCAGGTCGAAATTTTCCAGGATATTGAGGATCTCAATAATGTGGATGCCGCCGGAGGACGGTGGCGGCATTGAAAACACTTCATAGCCACGATAGCTGCCGCTCACCGGTTTACGCTCGACAGCCCGATAAGCCGCGAGATCGGCCTTGCCAATCAGGCCGCCGTGTTGCGCCATTTCTCCAGCAATTTCGTCGGCGATTTTACCTTTATAAAAAGCGTCTGGTCCCTGCTGGGCAATCAGTTGCAGGCTGTGCGCGAGGTTTTTCTGCACCAGACGATCGCCTTGCTGGTAAGGCTGGCCGTCTGCTTTATAGAAAATGGCACGGCTATTGTCATGATTGATCAGATTCTCTTTGCCATAGGTGGCCAGATCGTCTGCCAGCGCATCATTGACGATGATACCGTTACGCGCCAGTTTGATCGCTGGAGCCAGCAAGGTGCTTAACGGCAGCGTGCCATATTTCTGCACGGCCAGTGCAAAACCGGCGACGGTGCCCGGCGTGCCGGAGGCCAGGTGGGAAGTGAGTGATAACTTACTGTCGGCATTGCCCTGCTTGTCGAGGAACATATTGCGTGAGGCGCGTGCCGGGGCCATTTCACGAAAGTCGATGGCGGTGGTGTGGCCGGAAGCGGTACGCAGCAGCATAAATCCGCCACCGCCGAGGTTACCGGCCTGCGGATGGGTCACCGCCAGTGCAAAACCGACCGCCACGGCGGCATCGACTGCATTACCGCCCTGCCTGAGAATCTGCACCCCCACTTCCGTGGCCGTCGCATCCACCGATGCCACCATGCCGTGTTTCGCCTTCACCGGATGAAAGGTGTCGCTATCCACACCGTAAGAAACCGGTGGCGCGCTTCCCGCTGCCGCCTGCGCGCCCTGTACCAGGGTAAAACTCATCAACAACGCCCAGCTAAACCGGCGCACACTGCCTTGTATCCCCATGCCGCTACCATCCTTTTCAGTTGTTTACATTTGTTATCATTGATGCAAGTGTTTACAAACACTGAAAAAAGATTAGCAGCTTCGCTAAATTCGGCGCACTCCTGGATAGCGACTTTTTAATATCGCATAAACTTATGATTACCGCGTTGGTGCCTGAAAGGCACCAGTGGCACACAGCACGGCGGTATTAATGGAGGAATGACCATGAAAAAATGGCTAATCGTTTTCGCGGCCCTGCTGCCGTTAAGCGGCATGGCGAATATGCTGAATAATACCAATGAACCGTTCAAACCCGGCTATAACCCGAGCCAGCAACGGATGCAGACGCAGATGCAAATTCAGCAGCAACAGGAGAAGCTGAAACTGCAACAGGATCAGCAACAGCAGAAACAGGATTTGCAGCGCAAAATGCAGGAACATCGTGATAGCGCCCAGCAGCGTGTCATCAAAACGCAGCCGGGCCAGCAGAACACCAATTAACGGAAGTCAGGGCCGATAATGTCGATGCGGTCGGTACAGATCGCATCGACACCCCAGCTCAGCAGCTCGCGCGCCCGTTCGGGCTGATTCACGGTATACACCAGAATGTGCAGACCCGCCGCCTTCAGCTGCGCGGTACGTTCGGCGTCCAGCAACTTATGGTTGAGATGTATCGACACGCAATCGAGGCTCGCCGTCAGCGCCTGCCAGTCGTCATGCCAGCTATCCAGCAGTAAACCTCGCGGCAGTTCCGGTACCGCCTGCATGGCGGCTTCCAGCGCATCATACGAGAAGGATGACAACAGTGGCGCAGTTTGCCCCTGCCACAGATCGCGTGCGGCTAACGCCACATCACGCCCGGTTTGCACCTCTTTGCCAGTGGTCGGTTTGATTTCAATATTCGCCATCATTTGATGCTGACGACAGCGTGCTGCCACATCACTCAGCAACGCCAGGGGTTCACCGGCAAACTTGTTGCTAAACCAGCTGCCAGCATCCAGCTGCGCCAGCTTGTCCCATGGCAGATCGCCCGCCACCCCCCAGCCATTACTGGTACGATCCAGCGTGTCGTCATGTAACAGGAAAATCTGCCGATCGTCGGAGAGTTTGGCGTCAAACTCAATCATCTGATGGCGATAATGCGCGCCCATATCAATGGCGGCGAGGGTATTTTCCGGGGCCAGTTTCCCGCCGCCACGATGGGCAACGATGTGCGGATAAGGCCAGTTGTGCTTACTCATTCCAGACGCTTTCCATGGGTTGAATCGAAGAAATGTAACGCATTCGCCGGGAGTTGCAGCCACAGGGTGCTGCCCGCCTGCGGACGTTCGCTGTGCGGCAAACGTACCACCAATCGCGCGTCACCGATACGACCATGCGCCAGATTATCGGCACCGAGCATTTCCAGCGTCTCCACCACCAGCGGAATGCCCCCCTCTTCGCGGCTGCTGAGCTGGATATGTTCCGGGCGAATACCCAGCGTCAGGGGGCGGTTGGCCCATTTCGCTTTGCTTTCTCCCAGCGGCAGCGCATGCAGTGCATCAAGATTGAAACGCGTGCCGTCGCTGTTGATTTGCCCCGGCAGCAGGTTCATCGCCGGTGCACCAATAAAGGCGGCAACAAACTGGCTGGCGGGACGCTCGTACACTTCAACTGGCGTGCCCAGCTGCTCAACGACCCCTTTGTTCATCACCATCACCCGTTGTGCCAGCGTCATCGCTTCGACCTGATCGTGGGTAACGTACAGACTGGTGGTTTGCAGACGGCGATGCAGCTGCTGCAACTCCAGACGCATCTGCACACGCAGGCGGGCATCGAGGTTCGACAAAGGTTCATCGAACAGGAATACCGCCGGTTCACGCACGATCGCGCGTCCCATCGCCACACGCTGGCGCTGGCCGCCGGACAGCTCGCGCGGACGACGCGTCAGCAGGTGATCCAGCTCCAGGCTGCGCGCCGCTTCCAGCACGCGCTGCCGAATCTGCTCTTTGCCCATACCACGGATTTTCAGGCCATAAGCCATATTCTCTTCCACCGTCATATGCGGATAGAGCGCGTAGTTCTGGAACACCATGGCAATGCCACGATCTTTCGGTTCGAGGTCAGTCACGCGTTTGTCGTCAATATAAATATCGCCGGAGGTGACGCGCTCCAGCCCGGCAACCATCCGCAGCAGCGTCGATTTACCGCAGCCGGAAGGGCCCACCATCACCATAAATTCACCGTCATTGATGGTGATATTCAGCGGCTGAATGATCTGATTTTTGCCGTCATACGATTTGGTGACGGTCTGAAGGGTTACGCCTGCCATTTTATTTCTCACTCTCCACCAGGCCACGCACAAAGGCACGCTGCATGACTAAAACCACCACCACTGGTGGGATCAGGGTTAATAACATTGCCGCCATCACTTCGTTCCACTGCGTCGGTCCGCCGCTGGTGTTGATCATACTTTTCACCCCCGCCACCGCGGTACCCAGGCTGGCGTCATTGATAATCAGCAGCGGCCACAGGTACTGGTTCCAGCCGTAGATAAAGGTGATCACGAACAGCGCCGCCAGATTGGTTTTCGACAGCGGCAGCACGATATCCCAGAAGAAACGCATCGGGCTGGCACCGTCGATGCGCGCCGCTTCAATCAATTCATCCGGCAGTGACATAAAGAACTGGCGAAACAGGAAGGTGGCAGTGGCAGACGCCATCAGCGGCAGTGTCAGACCGCTGTAGCTGTCGAGCATGTGCAACGTCGAAATCACTTCCACCGTCGGGAAGATACGCACTTCTACCGGCAGCATCAGGGTGATGAAAATCAGCCAGAAAAACAGCGAGCGCAGCGGAAAGCGGAACCACACCAGCGCAAACGCCGACAGCATCGAGACGGCGATTTTTCCCACGGTAATGCCGAGCGCCATCACCAGGCTGTTGAACAGCATCAGGCCAAAGGCCGGGCCGCTGCCGTTAACGCCCTGGGTCCAGATGCGGGAAATGTTGTCCCATAAATGCGTGCCCGGGATCAGCGTCATCGGCACCTGATACACCGCGTTGTTATCCAGCGTGGCCGCGACAAAGGCGACATACAGCGGAAACAGAATGGTCAGCACGCCCAGCACCAATAGCGTGTGGCTGAAGATATCCAGCCCGCGTCGGTTCTCAATCATTGGTATTGCACCTTACGCTCGACAAAGCGGAATTGCAGGATAGTCAGGCCAATCACCAGCAACATCAGTACTACCGATTGCGCCGCCGACGAGGAGAGATCCAGCCCGGTAAAACCTTCGCGATAAATTTTATAAATCAGCGTGGTGGTGGCCTGCACCGGGCCACCGCCGGTCGCCGCATCGATCACCGGGAAGGTATCGAAGAAGGCGTACACCAGGTTGACCACCAGCAGGAAAAAACTCACCGGGGTGATCAGCGGCAGAGACAGGTTAAAGAAACGGCGCACCGGTCCGGCTCCGTCAATCGCCGCCGCTTCCACCAGCGATTTGGGGATCGATTGCAGCGCGGCAAAGAAAAACAGGAAGTTGTAGCTCATCTGCTGCCAGATCGACGCCAGTACAATCAGGAACATCGCCTGACCACTGTTCTGCGCGTAGTTCCAGTCGTAACCGATTTGGTTCAGGAGATGGCTGAACAGACCGAGCCCAGGGTTAAACAGGAACATCCACAGCACCGCCGCCACTACCGGAGCCACCGCATACGGCAGCAACAGCAGGGTTTGATACAGCTTCTTCAGCCGCACCACATAATCCACCAACGCCGCCAGCAGTAACGAAAACAGCATGCCACATACCGTCACCAGCGCACTGAACTCAATGGTGGTCCAGAATGACGCCAGGTAATATTCATCGTTAAACAGGCGACGGAAGTTATCCAGCCCTACAAAGGTGCTGGTGATGCCAAAGGGATCAAGGTTTTGCAGCGAATACCACAGCGCTTCACCTGCTGGCCACAAAAAGAAGATGGCGGTAATCACCAGCTGTGGCAGCACCAGCAAATAAGGTAACAAACGGGAGCGGAATACGGGGCGTGATGAGGACATAGCAGACTCGGTCAGGCAAAAAGATCGGGGCAGATCGCGCAGATCTGCCCCGTTACGGCGGTTACTTCACCTGCTGCTCAAAACGGCGCAGCAATTCGTTTCCGCGTTTCACTGAGTTATCCAGCGCTGCCTGCGGTGACTGTTTGCCAGTCCACACGCCTTCCAGCTCCTCGTCCACGATGGTACGAATCTGCGGCATGTTGCCCAGACGCATCCCTTTGGTAAACGGCAACGGATCTTTGTTCAGCATCTGACGCGTCGCAATGTCTGCGCCCGGGTTCTTGTCATAGAAGCCCTGCTGTTTGGTCAGCTCATAAGCTGCGGTGGTGATCGGCAGATAACCGGTTTTCTGGTGCCATTCCGCTGCGATTTCCGGCTGGGCCAGGAACTGCATAAACTCCGCGACACCTTTGTAGGTGTTGGCATCTTTGCCTTTCATCACCCACAGGCTGGCACCACCGATGATGGCGTTCTGCGGTGCGTTCGGTACGGTGGAGTCATACGGCATCATGCCGACACCAAAGTTGAATTTGGCGTAATGCTTGATATCCGCCAGTGAACCGGAAGAGGCAGTAGTGATGCCGCAATCGCCGTTATAGAACTTGGCGGTTGATTCATCTTTACGACCAAAGTAGGTGAAATCACCCTTCTTGTTCATATCTTCCAGCATCTGGATATGGCGAACCTGTACCGGCTTGTTGAATTCCAGCACCGCGTCTGTGCCGTCAAAACCGTTGTTTTTGGTCGCCACTGGCAGAGCATGCCAGGCGCTGAAGTTTTCAATCTGAATCCAGCCCTGCCAGCCGCTGGCGTAACCACAGGTCATGCCTGCTTTACGCAGCGCATCGGCGTCTTTCGCCAGTTCCTGCCAGGTTTTCGGCGGCTGATCCGGGTTCAGACCGGCTTTTTTGAAGGCATCTTTGTTGTAGTACAGCACTGGAGTCGAGCTGTTAAACGGCTGAGAGATCAGATGGCCGCTGGAATCGCTGTAGTAGCCCGCCACAGTTGGGACGAACTGTTTTTCATCGAACGCGATACCGGAATCCTGGAAGACCTGATGTACCGGTACAATGGCTTTCGATGCCATCATGGTCGCGGTACCCACTTCATACACCTGCAAAATGGCCGGTGCTTTGCCGGTACGTACTGCTGCAATCCCCGCCGCCAGGCTCTGTTCATAGTTGCCTTTGTAGACCGGGACGATTTTGTAGTCTGGGTGAGCCTGGTTAAAACGTTGTGCCAGAGAATCAACTTCTTTGCCTAACTCGCCTTCCATGGAGTGCCAGAAAGGAATTTCGGTCGCAGCCAGCGCATTACCGCTGAGCGCCAGACCGAGCAGGGCACTCATCAGGCGGGGACGAAGCGTAAAAGCGGACATAAAGTTTTCCTGTGCTGTTTTAGATACGCGCGAAATCACGCATTTTTTGTTCGCGAAGTAACATGACACGGGAAAATGACGGAAAAATAACAGGTTAATGACGGAAGTGTGACAGGGGGATGGTCGTGTAGCGGCGCGATTTATCGCGCGCCGTTTGTTCCGTAGGGTGGCAAAAAAGCAGCGCGATAAATCGCGCTGCTACGGGTCAGGCGCCTAAATAGGCACTCCGTACTGCCTCATTGGACAACAACGCTTCGCCGGTATCCTCCAACACCACATGCCCGTTCTCCAGCACGTAGCCACGGTCGGCCAGTTTCAGCGCCTGGTTGGCGTTCTGCTCCACAAGGAAGATGGTCATCCCTTCTTTACGCAGCTGTTCGATGGTGTCGAAAATCTGCTGAATGATGATCGGCGCGAGGCCCAGTGAGGGCTCATCCAGCAACAGCAGACGCGGCTGGCTCATCAGCGCACGGCCAATTGCCAGCATCTGCTGCTCACCGCCCGACATGGTGCCTGCACGCTGCACCTTACGCTCTGCCAGACGTGGGAACAGATCATAAACGCGTTCAATGCGCTCCTGATACTGGCTACGGCTGGCAAAGAAGCCGCCCATCGCCAGGTTCTCTTCCACCGTCATGCGCGAAAACACCCGCCGCCCTTCCGGCACGATGGCGATCGCCTCGCGCATAATGCGCGCGGTTTGCCAGTCGGTAATGGTTTTGCCATCAAAAGTGATGGCACCCGAGGTGGCGCGCGGCTCGCCGCACAACGTGCCGAGCAGCGTGGTTTTACCCGCGCCGTTGGCACCGATCAGGGTGACAATCTCTCCCTGATTGATATACAGGCTGACGTTATGCAGCGCCTGGATTTTGCCGTAATGGGCGCTGACGTTTTCAATGGTTAACATCGGGTTGGCCATATCACGCCTCTCCTAAATAGGCACGGATCACATCCGGGTTGTTACGAATCTCTTCCGGCGTGCCATTGGCCAGCGGCGTTCCCTGATTGACCACGTAGATGCGATCAGAAATCCCCATCACCAGCTTCATATCATGTTCGATCAACAACACCGACACCTTATGCTCCCCACGCAGTTCCGCGATCAGCTCGTCCAGTTCGTGTGTCTCTTTCGGGTTAAGACCGGCGGCAGGCTCATCCAGCATCAGGATTTCCGGACGCGTCACCATACAGCGCGCAATCTCCAGCCGACGCTGCTGACCATAAGCCAGGTTACCCGCCTGACGGTTCGCCAGCTCCAACAGGCCGATACGCTCCAGCCAGGTGGCGGCTCGATCCAGGGCTTCGCTTTCGCCTTTGCGGAACGCCGGCGTCTTAAATAACCCGGAGAACACGCCACTTTTCAGATGCTGATGTTGCGCTACCAGCAGGTTTTCAATCACCGTCATCTCGCGGAACAGGCGCACATGCTGGAAGGTACGCACAATGCCCATGCGCGCAATTTTCTGCCCCGGTAACCCGGCCAGATTCTGATCGCGCAATTTGATGCTGCCGCCGGTAGGTTTGTAGAAACCGGTCAGACAGTTGAACACCGTGGTTTTACCGGCACCATTCGGGCCAATCAGCGACACGATTTCCTGCTCGCGCAGTTCCAGCGCCACGTTGTTCACCGCCAGCAGGCCACCAAAGCGCATCATCAGGCCTTCTACCGCTAATAAAGGCTGACTCATGCCTGCTCTCCCGCTTTACCCTGTTTCAATTTCAGATGCGGACGTTTCATTGGCAGCAGACCCTGCGGACGCCAAATCATCATCAGCACCATTAAGCCGCCCAGCACCAGCATGCTGTATTCATTCAGATCGCGCATCAGCTCGCGCGACACCACCAGCAGCACCGCCGCGAGGATCACGGCAAACTGCGATCCCATCCCCCCCAGCACCACAATCGCCAGCACAAACGCCGACTCGACAAAGGTGAAGGATTCCGGGCTGACAAAGCCCTGGCGCGCGGCGAACAACGTACCGGCAAACCCAGCGAAGGCAGCACTGATGGTGAACGCCGTCAGCTTGATACGCGTCGGGCTGAGGCCGAGGGAACGACAGGCGATTTCATCCTCGCGCAGCGCTTCCCAGGCACGTCCGAGCGGCATGCGCAGCAGACGGTTGATGATAACCAGCGTCAGCACCACCAGCAGCAGCGCGACCAGATAGAGGAAAATAACGCGGTCATTCGGGTCGTATTTCAGACCAAACACCTCATGGAAGGTGCTCCAGCCGCCTTCGCTGACCTTGCGGCCAAATTCCAGGCCAAAGAAGGTCGGTTTCGGGATCTGCGCGATGCCATTCGGACCACCGGTAATGGCGGTGTTGTTCAGCAGCAGGATACGCACAATCTCGCCAAAGCCGAGGGTGACAATCGCCAGATAGTCGCCGCGCAGACGCAGCACCGGGAAGCCGAGCAGCAAACCAAACGCACCGGCCACCAGCCCCGCCAGCGGCAGGCTCTGCCAGAAACCAAAACCGTAGTAGTGGTTCAGCAAAGCGAAGGTGTAAGCACCGATGGCATAGAAGCCGCCGTAGCCCAGCACCAGCAAGCCAGACAGCCCCACCACCACGTTAAGGCCCAGCCCCAACATCACGTAGATCAATGTCAGGGTGGCGATATCCACACTGCCGCGCGACACCAGGAACGGCCAGATCACCGCCGCGACGATAAACAGCGCCATCACCAGCTTTTGCTTCGGCGTTGAACCATCAAAGCCCGGCAGTACCAGCCCGTTTCCGCCACGTTTCAACACGCCCTGGAATAACGGACGCAACAGCTGGAACAAAAACACCACGCCGCAACCGACAAAAATCCAGTTCCAGCGCACCGTTCCGGCATTCGACACCACCAGTTTGGTGCCATCAAGATCAAGGCGCATGCCCATAAAAAAGGTGGCAAGCACCAGCAACATCACCGTAGAGATAACGGCATTAACCAGACCGAGGCGCTTCATACTTTTTCCACCTCCGGACGGCCAAGGATGCCGGTCGGCATTACCAGCAGCACCACAATCAGCAGCGCAAAGGAAACCACATCTTTATATTCGGTGGAGAGATAGGCCGACGTCAGCGCTTCGGCAATGCCCAGCACCAGGCCGCCAATCATCGCT